>NZ_VOIW01000010.1 GCF_009659625.1 Pseudomonas haemolytica
AACTCAGTAGTGAAACGATGCATCGCCGATGGTAGTGTGGGGTTTCCCCATGTGAGAGTAGGTCATCGTCAAGATTAAATTCCGAAACCCCAATTGCGAAAGCAGTTGGGGTTTTGTTTTGGGCGCTCGGAAACCTCGCAGCCCTTAGTCCTACCCAGCATTAAATAACCCACCGTTGAGGGAAATCAATGCAAAGTGTTTCTGCATTTTTGGTATGGTGCAGCACATTTTCACAAGGATTGATCTTTATCCGCAGGAAGCGGCGTCGACCTTTTTCAACGAGATGCTGTAGAAATGCCTGAACCAATACCTATCAAGGATCACGAAAAAGAAAACCGCCTGGTCAACAAGCGCTTGCTCGCCTGTGCGCTGCTGGTGATTGGTATCACCTGCGCCCTGGTGGGGCGCATGTATTTCCTGCAGGTGGTGCAGTACGACTACCACTCCACGATCTCGGAAAACAACCGAGTCCATGTGTTGCCTATCACACCGACTCGCGGCTTGATCTACGACCGCAATGGCGTGGTCCTGGCCGACAACCGCCCGAGTTACAACCTGACTATCACCCGTGAGCGCACCACCGACCTCAAGGGTGAACTGGACGCAATCGTGAATCTTCTGCACTTGCCTGCCGAAGACCGCGCCGTTTTCGATAAGGCGCTTAAACAGGCCCGTCACCCGTTTGTCCCCGTCACGTTGTTCTATGAGTTGACCGAAGAGCAGATCGCCGTGTTGGCCGTCAACGAGTTCCGCCTACCTGGAGTGGACGTCGAGCCACAATTCGTCCGCCACTATCCGCTGGGCGCCCACTTTGCCCACTCCATAGGCTACGTCGGCCGTATTAACGAAAAAGAATCCAAGACCCTCGACTCCGTGGAATACCGCGGTACCCAATCCATCGGTAAAACCGGGATCGAGCGCTTTTACGAGTCTGAGCTGCACGGCCATGTCGGTTATGAAGAGGTCGAGACCAACGCCCAGGGTCGCGTATTACGGGTGCTCAAGCACACTGATCCGGTTCCTGGCAAAAACATCGTCCTGAGCCTCGACGTCAAACTACAGGAAGCCGCCGAAGAGGCCCTGGGCGACCGTCGTGGTTCGGTGGTTGCCCTGGACCCACAAACCGGTGAAGTACTGGCGATGGTCAGCAAGCCGAGTTTCGACCCCAACCTGTTCGTCACCGGTATCAGCTTCAAGGAATACGCCGCGCTGCACGACTCGATAGACCGGCCGCTGTTCAACCGCGTACTACGCGGGCTCTACGCCCCGGGCTCAACCATCAAACCGGAAGTGGCCATCGCCGGCCTCGACAGTGGAGTTGTCACCCCACAAACCCGGGTGTTCGACCCCGGTTATTACCAACTGCCGGACTTTGACCATAAATACCGCAACTGGAACCACAGCGGCGACGGCTGGGTGGATATGGACGCGGCCATCATGCGTTCCAACGACACTTACTTCTACGACCTTGCCCATAAACTCGGCATCGACCGCTTGCACGATTACCTCGCTGAGTTCGGCCTCGGTCAGAAGGTATCTCTGGACATGTTCGAAGAGTCTGCCGGGCTGATGCCATCCCAGGCCTGGAAGCGTGCGACCCGGCGCCAGCCGTGGTTTCCAGGTGAAACCGTTATCCTCGGTATCGGCCAGGGCTATATGCAGGTAACGCCGCTGCAACTGGCCCAGGCCACTGCATTGATCGCCAACAAGGGTGTATGGAACCGCCCACACCTCGCCAAGACCATCAATGGCGTGCCTCCCGTGGATGAGAACCCGATGCCCAACGTAGTCCTCAAGGATCCGCGCGACTGGGAACAGGTCAACCATGGCATGCAATTGGTGATGCACGACCCACGGGGTATCGCCCGGGCCGCCGCACAAGGTGCCCAATACCGCATCGCCGGCAAGAGTGGTACTGCCCAGGTGGTGGCGATCAAGCAGGGTGAACGCTATAACCGCAACAAGACCTTGGAGCGTCATCGCGATAACGCCTTGTTCGTCGGCTTCGCGCCGGCCGAACATCCGACAATCGTGATTTCAGTCATGATCGAAAACGGTGAGGCCGGTGGCCGCGTGGCTGGCCCGGTAGTGCGACAGATCATGGACGCCTGGCTGCTTGACCAGGAAGGCCATCTCAAGCCGCAGTATGCGACACCAGCCAAGGCGCCAGGCGACCCACGCGTCTAAGTCAGACCTTCCCACTCTTCCCAGCGCGCGACGCCGTCATAGGCAAGCCAGGGCACCTCATGGGCCGTCCAGATATGCGAGGTGGGCCTGACTCCCGGATCATCGTCCAGCGTCGCCACCCGCACAATCACATGAGGCTGATACCCACGTTCGGCGATCAGGTGTGAGCCGCAGCGTGAGCAGAAATGCCGGCGTTTGCCCGGTGAAGATTCAAAGGACGACAGCAGCTCTTCACCGTGCGTCCAGCGAAAATGCTCACGCATCACCCCGGCCGTGGCGACAAACGCGGCCGCATGTGCCTTGCGACAGCTTTCGCAGTGGCAGTGGCTGATGGGCATGTCCAGGCTGTCCACTTGGTAGCGCACACCTTTGCACAAGCAACTTCCGCTCAATGGGTCAGTCATAACCTATGGCCAGGTCAAGGATGGGGTCATCATCATGGCGCACAACTGAAGGTTGCGCATTGGTTGATGTCGCCTACTGTTCAATGGAGGAGGTGACTTATGCACGTATTAGATCGCATCGAACGAAAGGTCCTGCTCAACGCATCACGTAAACAGGTGTGGGAGGCACTTACGCAGGCCGAGCAATTTGGTGATTGGTTCGGTATTGCGCTCAGGGGTAAAAACTTTGTCGCCGGGGAAACCATCCAAGCGCCGATTACTTACCCAGGCTACGAACATGTGGTGTGGAAGGCCAGGATCGAGCGCATCCTGCCGCAAACCCTGTTCTCTTTCTGGTGGCACCCTTATGCGGTAGAAGAGGGTGTCGACTACGACATGGAAACACCGACCCTGGTGGAGTTCACCATTGAAGATCGCGCACCGGGCATCCTGCTGCGGGTCGTCGAGTCGGGTTTCGACAATGTGCCTGAGGCTCGGCGCCAGAAGGCTTTCAAGATGAATTCCCGCGGCTGGGACGAGCAAATGGGCAACATTGAAAGCTACCTGAGCCCAGCCGGATCAAAGTGATGGTATGCAGGGGGAAATCATCCCTCACATGTTTAAGCGTTTAGAAATCAATCGTCGCCGACAACTTCGCCACCCGCGGATCGCCCTGGCTCAGGAAGCCGCCCTGGGCCGACTCCCAGTACTTCTCGTTGGCGACGTTCTCTACCGTGGCGCCAATTGTCACATCGCGCTGGTCCAGCGTGAAGGTATAGCGCGCGCCCACGTCGAAGCGGTTCCAGGCCGGCAAGCTAAGGTTGTTGGCTGCGTCGGCGTACTGGCCGCCGGTGCGCAACATGCGCCCGTTGAGGGTCACACCCTGCAGGCCAGGCACATCCCAATCCACCCCGGCGTTGAGCTGGAATGAAGGTACGCCGATGGCCCGGTTGCCGTCGTTGGCGCCGTTGAGGGTGCCCTTGAGTTCGGTCTTCATCAGCGTCACCCCGCCCAGCAAGCGCAGGCCACTGACCGGTTCACCGAAGACGTTCAGTTCGACGCCCTTGTTGATCTGCTGCCCCTCACGCACGTAGCGGGCCGTGGTGGCATCGATGGCCTCGGCATACCCCGCGCCGGGTTGCTCGATACGGTAGACACCCAAGGTCGCGCCATAAGTACCCATGTCCACCTTGACGCCTGCTTCGATCTGCTTGGAGCGAGCAGGCGCATAGGCTTGCCCGCCACCGATGACCGTCAGTTCTCCTGATTTGAGTGGCGATGTCGGGCCCTGGGCCAGGCCTTCGATGCGGTTGGCATACAGCGACACATGCTCCCACGGCTTGAACACAATGCCGTAGACCGGTGTAGTGATCGATTCGTCATAGTTGGCCGTGCGGGTACCGCTCATGTAGTGGTAGCTCTGCACCACCATCTGCTGACGACGTGCGCCGACAGTCACCAGCAGGCGGTCATCGAAGAAGCCCAGGGTGTCGGAAACCGCTGCACTACGCACGAAGGTCTTGTCGGTGATGGTCGGATCGCTGAAGTCAGTGCCCGGGGTATTGCGTGGGCTGTTCAGGGCCGGTGGCGCGCCGGTCACGGGGTTATAGATATTGGTCGGGGTTTTGGCGCTGGCGAACACATAGGCGTTGCGCGCCTCGGTCCAGATGCCGGCCAGGCCGAAGTTGAGCCGATGGCTGACGGGGCCGGTCTGGAACTTGCCGTTGAGGCCACCCATCGCACTGGTGTTGTTTTCTTCGTGGGCAATAGTCGAGCCACTGGCGCTGGCATTGCCGAGATTGTCGCTCAGGGTCACAGACGAATAGCGCCCCATTTCACGGCTATGCTTGGCACCGGCTGCCGCATAGGCGGTCCAGTTTTCGTTCAGGTCGTACTCGGCGCGCAGCATCCCCAAGGTGTCTTCAAGGTTGGTACTGCTCCAGCTTGGCGCGTAGTTGGTGTCTGCCGACGGTGCATCCGGCACATGGCTGATCTTGCCGAGGAATACCGAGTTGCGTCCGCCGTTGATACGTTGCTTCTGATACACAAAGTCACCCGACAGCCGCAAAGCATCGCCGCGGTAATCGAGGCCGACGGCAAACAGCTTCGAACGCTGGTTTTCATCGTCAATGCCGGTATCGCCTTCGCGCTGAGACAGGTTGGCCCGTGCGCCGAATCGGTTGTCTTCGCCGAACCGCTGACCAATATCCAAGTGCTCGCCAATCCGGCCATCGCTACTGATGTCGGTGCTGAAACGACGCAGCGGCACATCATCGGCACGCTTGGGTTGCAGGTTGACGCCGCCGCCAATCCCCGAGCCCGTGGGCGTGACGCCATTGATAAAAGCGTTGGGGCCCTTGAACACTTCCACGCGCTCCAAAGCGTCAGTGGACATGATCTGGCGCGGCAGGATGCCGTACAAACCGTTGTATGAAATGTCGTCGCCACTCAACGGCAGGCCACGGATCATGAAGGTCTGGGCCTGGTTCGCATACCCCGAAGCCTGGCGCACCGAGGAGTCATTGAGCAGCACGTCGCCGACGGTTTCCGCCTGCTGGTCGCGAATCAGCTTCTCGGTATAGGAGGACATGCTGAAGGGTACATCCATGATGTCCTGATTACCCAGTACACCCAGTTGGCCGCCGCGCGCAACCTGGCCACCTGCAAACTCGGGTGGCAATGCAGTGGGCGCGGGCGCTTCAGCATTGATGCTGGTGGCTCCTAGCTCCAGTGCGTTATCCGCACCCGCTGGCGGTGCTGCATGTGCAGCAAAACTCAGGGAGCAGCAAAGCGCGAGCAGAGTGGGGCGAAACGGCAAAGCGGGAGTGTTACTGATGGGCATGGTCGATCCTGACGGCGAACCGTCAATGGTGAGGAAGTGGGCAACAACGTTGCGCTTCCTCACTGCGCGGATACGACTCCGGCGCAAATGATAGTAATTATTATTATCGGCGTGCAACAAGAATTTTAGATTGCGGTCTGCGTGCGCGTTAACGTGCCGCGTTTGCACGGATGCCGAGTAGAATCACGCCCTTAAAGCGATTCTTGAGGTGCGGTACGGTGGATTTACAGCAGGGTTTTGTTCTGACCCGGCATTGGCGCGATACCCCGGCGGGCACGGAGGTCAGTTTCTGGCTGGCCACCGACCATGGGCCTCGCTGCATTCGCCTACCCGCGCAAACCTCGGTGATGTTCATCCCCGAGGCGTACCGCAAGCCGCTCGATTGGCTGCTCAAGGGCGAGCGCGATCTCGAGTTGCGCCCGTTGCAACTGTGCGACTTCCACCACCGCCCGGTCCTGGGCCTCTATGCTCGCCAGCATCGCCAGTTGATGGACATCGAAAAGCGCCTGCGCAGCGCCGGGGTCGATGTCTACGAAGGCGACGTACGCCCACCCGAGCGCTACATGATGGAGCGTTTTATCACCGCCCCCGTATGGTTCGGCGGCACGCCCGACGCGAGTGGCACGTTGCTCGACGCGCAGATGAAGCCCGCCCCCGACTACCGCCCGCCCTTGAAGCTGGTGTCCCTGGACATCGAGACCACCGCCCAGGGCGACCTCTATTCCATCGCCCTTGAAGGTTGTGGCGAGCGCCAGGTGTACATGCTCGGCCCGCCGAACAAAACCGACGCCGTAGACTTCAAGCTCGACTATTGCGACACCCGCGCCCAACTCCTCGAACGTCTCAACCAATGGCTGGCCACCTTTGATCCCGACGCGATCATCGGCTGGAACGTGGTGCAGTTCGACTTGCGCGTTCTCCACGAGCACGCCCAACGCCTGAACGTGCCGCTGTTGCTGGGCCGTGGCGGTGAAGCCATGGCCTGGCGCGAACACGGCAGCCGCAATCACTACTTCGCGGCGGCGGCGGGGCGGTTGATCATCGACGGCATCGAAGCCTTGCGTTCGGCCACCTGGAGTTTTGAGTCCTTCAGTCTGGAAAACGTCGCGCAAACCCTGCTCGGCGAAGGCAAGGACATCTCTACGCCGTACCAGCGCATGGACGAAATCAACCGCATGTTCGCCGAGGACAAGCCCGCCCTGGCACGCTATAACCTCAAGGACTGCGAACTGGTCACGCGGATTTTCGAGAAGACCGAGCTGCTCAAGTTCCTGCTGGAACGGGCCAGCGTCACCGGGTTGCCGGCCGACCGCAACGGCGGTTCCGTGGCCGCATTCACCCACCTGTATATGCCGTTGATGCACCGCCAGGGCTTCGTCGCGCCTAACCTGGGTGACAAACCGCCCCAAGCCAGCCCTGGCGGGTTTGTCATGGACTCACGCCCGGGCCTTTATGAGTCGGTGCTGGTACTGGACTACAAAAGCCTTTACCCGTCGATCATCCGCAGTTTCCTGATTGACCCCGTGGGCTTGATCGAAGGCCTCAAGCACCCTGACGACAGCGACTCAGTGGAAGGCTTTCGCGGTGCGCGTTTCTCCCGCACTCGACACTGTTTACCGTCCATCGTTACCCGAGTGTCCGAAGGCCGCGAAGAGGCCAAGCGCGAACACAATGCGCCGTTGTCCCAGGCCCTGAAAATCATCATGAACGCCTTCTATGGTGTGCTCGGTTCCAGCGGCTGTCGGTTCTTCGACACCCGGCTGGCGTCCTCGATCACCCTGCGTGGGCACCAGATCATGCGCCAGACTCGCGAGCTGGTGGAGGCCCAGGGTTACGAAGTGATTTACGGCGACACCGACTCCACCTTCGTCTGGCTCGGCAGTGCCCATTCCCCGCAGGACGCCAATCGCATTGGCCTGGCGCTGGTGCACCACGTCAACGACTGGTGGCGCGCGCATCTAAGCAATGAGTACGGCCTGCAAAGTGCACTGGAGCTGCAATACGAAACCCACTTCAGCCGCTTCCTGATGCCGACTATCCGGGGTGCCGAGGAGGGCAGTAAAAAACGCTACGCCGGCTTGGTCGTGCGCGACGATGGCAGTGAAGATATGGTCTACAAGGGCCTGGAAACCGTGCGCAGCGACTGGTCGCCCCTGGCCCGGCAATTCCAGCAGGAACTCTACCAGCGCATCTTTCATCGCCAGCCCCACCAGGAATACATCCGCGACTATGTGCGGCGTACCTTGAGCGGCGAATTCGACGAGCTACTGATCTACCGCAAACGCCTGCGCCGGCCCTTGCACGACTACGAACGCAACGTCCCGCCCCACGTGCGAGCGGCGCGCCTGGCGGACGAGTACAACGACCGTCTGGGACGCCCGCGCCAATATCAGCGCGGCGGGTGGATCAGCTATGTGATCAGCGTCAACGGCCCGGAACCGCTGGAAGTGCGGCAAGCGCCCATCGACTACGACCACTACGTCACCCGTCAATTGCAGCCCGTGGCGGACGCGATCCTGCCGTTCGTGAATGACGATTTCGGCACCCTGGTGGGCGGGCAGATGGGTCTGTTCTAAAACCCTTGCGAGGCATTGCGAGATTCGCAATGGCCCCAGGTGAAGGCCCACTTACAGATCAAGCTATTGCGATAGGAGGAAATGCCCATGTACACGCTGTATGGCACTGACGAGTCCGGTTCCTGCATGATCGAAATCGCCCTGCAGCGCTGCGCGGTGCCCTGGCATCGCGTGGATGCCAGTTCATGGCAGGACGGCGAAGGCAGTGATGCCCTCGCACGTATCAATCCGCTCAAGCAGATCCCCACCCTGGTGACTCCCGACGGCCAGGTCCTGACCGAAAGCGCCGCCATCCTGATCCACCTGGGCCTGGAGTATCCCGACGCCGAGCTGCTGGCCGGCAATCGTGCGCAGATCCTGCGCGGCTTGCTGTACATCGCCGCCAATTGTTATTCGGCGATTGGCATCATCGACTACCCGCAGCGCTGGTTGGGCGACGCCGATGAGGCGGCGCAAGCGCAATTGATCTCGGGCACGCGTCGCTATCTGCATCAGGCCTGGGTGGTGTTTGCCGAGCAGTTTGCCGACCAGTTGTTCACCCCCACTGATGCGCCGAACGCACTGGGCATCATGGCGGCGGCAGTGTCACGTTGGGATGAGGCGCGTGAGGTGCTGAGCAGGCTGGCGCCGGGGTTTGCCCTGACCCTGGCGCGGGTGGATGCCGACCCTGTCGTGGCACCCGTTTTTGCCCGGCATTGGCCTGATTGGACGGCCTCGTAATCAGAAGAAACAATGACTCTTGCTACTACCCAAGCCCTTGCGTAGCGGGCGTCCTGACCTACGCTTCTCAAAGTGGTGTAGGAATCATCCTTGAATTTGACTGTCGCAGACATGAAACTCAAGAACCCTGCATGGAATTCAAAGGAGGTGCGCATGCTCATCCGGTCGCTGACCCTGGCTACCTTGATGGCTTTTACGGGGCCGTTGTTGGCCGCTGATGATATCAACCCGCTCAAGCAAGACGTGGGCAAGGCTCGACCGCTAGTGGTGGTGGAGCTGGATTCCGGCAACGACACCTTGGCGACCCTCAAGAAACAGCTGGACGAGCCTGCCACCAGGCAGTCTTTCGAAGAGCGCAGCATGGTGTTCTACACCGTGAAGTTCGGCAGCATTGGCGCCGAGGGGGAGAAGTTCGCCAAGGACGCCAAGGACAACAAGAAGCTCACACCGCCCGAAACCAACGCGCTGATCCGTGCACTCAAGCTCGGCGCCGGCAGCGGCACCAAGGTGATCCTGATTGGCAAGGACGGCGAGAAGAAACTCGAGAAGACCGTGCCACCGGATAACCTCGACCTGAAGGACTTCTTCGGCGCCATCGACCAAATGCCGATGGCCGAGAAAGAAGCGGCTGCGCCGGCTGCGCCAGAACCTGCGCCTGCCAAGAACCCTGCCAAAGCGGGTAAGGCAACCAAGCCCGCTGCGGCTCAGCAGCTGGATGACTGAGTCTGCGCAGGAGCTGGCTTACCAGCTCCTGCGCCGGCGTATGTGCAGCGGTGGCTCTATAGGTTTGCGGACTTTACTGTTTCCACGGCTTGAACCATCCAGCCAATCCCCCCAATACCAATGCACCCGTCAAGGTGCTCAAGCCCAGTTGCCAGCCATCATTGTGCAGCGGGTGCAAGATGACTGCTGCAAAGCCCAGTAGTACGGCACTCAGCCCCCATTGCAGCGGCCAGCCAAGTTGCCCAAGCAAGTGCTGGCGCTGCATCAGCAGCAGGTTGGTGACGACAACCCCGCCCAACGCCGCCAGTGCGATACCCGGCAAGCCAAAAAAGTACGGCAGCAGCACCAATAGTATGGCGTTGATCACACTGCCCTGTAGTTCGCACCGCAAGGGCAGACGCGTGTCGCCGCTGGCATAGGCGTAGCGGGCGAGCATGGCGTTCCAGGCGCCGAACACCAATGGCGTCGCGAACCAGGCAAGCAGTGCCGGCAGTGGGCCGTCGGCGCTTTGGGCGGGCATCAGCAGGTGAATCAGCACAGGGCTGGCGCCAATCAGGCCGAGGGCGGCAGGCAGGCTGAGCAGGGTTGCTGCATCGAGGCCTCGGCGTAGCAGGGCCAGGCGCTGTTGGCCTTGTTCGCCGCTCATCATGCCCAGCAGCACTTGGTTGAGACTCATCAGGGCGATCAATGGCAGGTTGATCAGTTTGCGTGCAAGGTTGACCCAAGTGACGGCGCCTTCCCCCAGGTAACTGGCGATCAATCGCTCGAGCAACGCCAGACCCTGGCTGGCGACATTGCTGGCCAACAATGGCCCGATGCGGCCCAGCAGTTCGCGGCCCGCCAGCGCATCGCCAGTGACCTGCCACGGCCGCCAGCCGAAGGACCAGACCGGCGCCAGCAACGGCAGGCACATCAACACACTGCCGGCAAAAAAACTCATGGCCAGTTCGGCGCTGTCGCTTGCGCTGCCACGGATAAACAGATACAGCACGGGCGGCAGGTTGAACAGTAAAGAGCCCAGCCCGGGCAGGACAAAACGTCGGCGTGCCTGCAATGGAATACTGAACAAACCATGCATTACCAGGCCCGGCGCACAGGCGGCCAGCCAGCGCAAGTTGGCGGCGGCTTCGGCATGGGCCGCAGCGTCCAGGCCGGGGCCGATCAGGCGCACCCACAGCGGCGCGCCCAGAGCCAGCACGGCAAACAGGCCCAGGCCCACGCCCAGTAGGCGTGGAGACAAGCTGGCCAGCCAGGCTTGCTGGCGTTGTGGGTCGCGTTGTTGATAGAGGGGCAGTGCGGCCGCTGCGAGCAAGCCGGCGGCCAGGGTCATGCGCAACGCCTCTGGCAAAAACACCGCCACCAGAAATCCGTCGCTGCGGCTGCCTGCGCCCCAGGCCGCCACCAGCAGCCATTCGCGGGCAAAACCGGCCACCAGCCCGGCGAGGGTCGCCACGGTCAGCCAGAGGGTGCTGCCGAACATCAGTGGAACAGGGTGAACAGGCCCTTGCCACCCACCTTATAATTCAGATCATGGCAACGTTCGCCCATGATTTTGGCGCCGGAACCGCCAATGATTTTGTAGGGGGCTACGGCTTTGGCCACCACGGTATTGGCGCTGATCACCGAGCCATGACCCAGGTGCGTGCCGTAGCCGATCAACGCACGGCTGCCGATCCAAACGTAGTCGTCGATGTAGATCGGCCCGGAAACCGACCAGAACTCCGGCGCTTGCAAATCATGACTGCCAGCGATGATCAGAACGTGAGAGGCAATCGCCACGTGGTTGCCAATCACCAGCCCGGCGCGGGCGTCCACCTGGCAGTGCCAGCCGATTACCGTATCGTCACCAACCACTAAATTGTGCATGCCCAACACTTCGGTGTTACGCCACAAACTTGAGCCCTTGCCGATCTTCGCGCCACCCAGGCGCAGCCAGGCAATGCGTACATGGTGGCTGGGGATCTTGTTGATCAGAATGTTGTAGGCCATGTCCCAGGCGTTGCGCCATCGGTCTTTGACGGTTGCCCAGTTTTTGCCGTAGCGCGGCAGTAGCTTGCACGGGATGTCCTGTTTCAGACGGTGGAACAGGCGGCGGGCCACCGGGTGCTCAATGGCGGCTTCCAGGTCGATGGAGCTTATCCAAAAACGCTTGTTATCTCCTTCGCCCTCTTCAAACACCACGTCATTGGCCAGGCACCAGTCCAGCGCCTCTTCCAGGTCTGGCAGGCTTACGCCTATTTCACCGGCCAGCGTTGGGAGGCGGTCGCGCAAGTCGGTGGAGTGAATTATCCGGTGCTTCATGGTTGGTTATCCTTTGGCGCAGTAACAGGAACAGTACCGGTAACGGTGGGGCGCAGACGCACCTGTTGCAGGCTCATGCCCATCAACAGCCAGAACAGCGCGATCAGTACAAAGGTGAAGCTGAAATAGTGGTCGAAAATCCCCGTCAACAGCGCTGCCATCACGCCGCAGATACACCCCAGCCACAGGGCGTTGTCGGCGGTGACCTTGCGCACCTGGCCCAGCGGCCGCACTTCCCGCCACCACAACACAGTGACGGTGATAAACAACAGCATCCCTGGAACGCCGACCTTGTAGATGAAGTTCAGCCACAGGTTGGAGATGCCCAACAGGTTGGTGCCGGGCACGGGCGGGTCGATCTTGAAGCCGATCCCCAGAGGGAATTTAGACATGGCGTCGGGGAACCTGGCGTACTCGTCGAAGCGGATTTCGGTACTGGCATTGGTGGACGAGAAGATAGTCAGCAAGCGCTCCTGCAACGGCGGATAGAACATCACCAGTGCAACCCCAAACGCCACGCCGATACCGATGATGCGCCCGCTGTTAGGCACACGCTTGTAGGTCAGCCAGATCAGGACCAGCGCCAGGGCGACGATGGCGCCACGGGAGATGCTCAGCAGCAGGCCGGCGCAACCCAGCACCGCCACCGCCAGGCCCAGCGCCCGGCGCCAACCGCTGCGGGTCCAGCCATAGAACAGCGCCAGCGGGATAAACAGCACCAGCACGCCACCGGTCAGGTTGGGGTGCACCCAGGGCGAGGCCATGCGCGTGTAGTTGGCGGAGAAAATATCCTTCACAGCTTCGGGGTGGGCGTACTTGAGGTCGGTGAGCACCTCGATCATCGACATGGCGTTGCGTGTCTTCAGAAACATGAAAATCGACAGCAACAGCATCGCCAGGTTGCCCAGCAGCAGGGCGACCACCACCTTGTCGCGGTCGGCGTCGGTGCGCAGCAGCAACGGCACGATAAACAGCAACGACAGGTTCATCAGCCAGCGTACCCAGTTCACCGGCCCGTTGCCTTCAGCATGGATGATGACCATGCCCCAGATAAACGGAATAGTGCTGAACAGCATCAGCCACATCAGCGCGCGCTCGGTCGGACGCCAGAGGATCAAGCCGCGGGTCTTGCCGATAAACGACTGCCAGAACACCCCGACCCAGGTCAGCCCCAGCACCGCTTCACTGATGGTGGTGCGGATGCCCAGTTCCAAGGTGGTGTAGGGAATGCTGGTGGCCAACACGGCGAAAATCAGCAAGCCCCACAGGGGAAAGCGGATCAGCGTCAAGGCCACGCCCATGCCGGCCACCACCAGCAGAACCTTTATCGGCGACAGGGCCAACAGCAAGCTGCCGAAGACCAGGCCCAGGAGCAGACTAACGAGTTTTCCTGGCAGCATCAGCGGTCCAATTCCTTGAGCAAAGTGTCCAGACGCGAGCGATAGGCGGGTTCGGCAAATTGTCGGGCCCAGGCGCGCTGCGTTTCGGCGTCTGCCGTGTTGCCTGCGGTTGCCAGTTGCTGCATGACGTTCTGCAATTGCCCGGCATCGTGTGGGTCGAAGCGCGGGGCGCCGGGCGGCGCGACTTCATCCAGGGCGGAACCGCGTGCCGCCGCCACCGGCGTGCCGACACTCAAGGCTTCCACCACCGGCAGGCCAAAGCCCTCGGCATAAGAGGGCTGCCATAGACAAGCGGCATGACGGTAAAGGGCTTGCAGTTGGCCGTCCGATAAACCGCTGCACCAATGCAGGCCCGGCAGTTCGCCAAGGGCTAGCGGTACATCGCTGGCGTGGCCCACCAGAACCAGGTCTGGTACGTCAAGGTTCACCGCGCGGCAGGCCTGCCATTGGCGCAGGAAAAACGCCATGTTCTTGCGCGGCTCCCGCGTGCCCACTACCAACCAGTAACGCGCCGGCAGGCTTGCTGGCAGAGGCTCTGGCGCTGCATTCAATTCGGGTACCAGGTTGCTCAACACCCGGAACTTCGCCCGGGCCCAAGGGAACACGCGGGCGGCTTCGTTGCAGGAAAACTGCGAAGGGCACCACACCCGATCCGCCTGCCACACCGACCAGGCAATCGAGGCGCCGTCGATCAAGCGATAGGCCAGGGCCTTGAGCCTGGAGCGATGGAAGTTACGGTGAGTCAGCTGAAACAGGTCGTGCAGCACCAGGACATAGCGGGTGCCGGCGGGCTTGCGGCACAGCGGCAAGCCCATATTGGCCGTGGCGATGTACAGGTCGACCTGCTGCTCGTGCAAGGCTTTGGGCAAAAACCTGCGCTCGAACCGCATTCGGACTTGCGGCCGTTGCAGACCATCCAGCGGGCTGGCCCAGGCTGGGCAAATAGCGCTCTGGCGTTGCGGGTGGTCCAGGGGGGCTTCGCTGAACAACAGCACCTCGGTGTTGCCCCGTGCGCGCAGGGCCTGCTCCAGGGCCAGGACCTGGCGGGCGATGCCCGACGACGGCGCAACCGTAGCGGGGCGATAGTCCAGGGCTACGCGCATGGCTGAGGCTCCTTAGCGGTGAGCAGGGTGCGGTAGATGTGCTCCAGTTCGTTACCGGCCACCGCCCAGTCGTGATATTGACGTGCATAGTCGCGCGCCGCATCGGCCAGTTGCCGGGCCAGCGACGGTTCATCCAGCAAGCGCACGATGGCGTCGGCCAGGGCCTCGGTGCTTTCGCCCGCCAGGTAATGCGCCTGTGGCTGTACTGCCAACCCGGAGACGCCCTGCGCGGTGCTGACCAGCGGCAAGCCGGCGGCCATCGCCTCCAACACCTTGAGCTTGGAGCCGCCGCCATGGCGCAATGCGGCGACAAATCCGGCGCAGCGGCGTTGCAAGGCGCACAGGTCGGGAACAAATCCCAGCCACTCGATACGTTCATCCGGCCAACGGGTGCGCCAGTGTTCGGGCAAGCCGTAACCGGCTACCGCCAGGCGCGCATTCGGGCACTGCAGCCAGACCCTGGGGAAAATCTCCTCGGCCAGCCACTGCACAGCGTCCAGGTTCGGTGCGTATTCGTAGTTGCCGACAAACAACAGACGCTGGCTTTGCGCATCGGCACTCACCTCGGCGAAGGCGCGGCTGTCGACCCCATTGACCACCACGCTCACCGGTGTCGAGGACAACGGCCGCATGGCCTGGGCGTCCGCCTCGGTCACCGCGATCACATGGGCTGCGCCATCGAACGCCTTGCGTTCCCATTGCCGGCAGCGCCATTGGTCGTACTGCACAAACGGCCCGGCCCACTTCGGGAAGCGGTCGTAAGTGGCGCCGCCGAGGCTCGACTCCAGGTTGTGTTCGGTCAGTACAAATTCACGCTGGCGCTGCTGCAAAGTACGCAGAAACGGCTGCAGACTGTAGCTGTGTTCCACCTGAATCACGTCCCAGTGTTCGTTCAGCAGTTGGGTAAAACGGGTCTGCAACGGTGCGGACAGACCGTTGACTGTGGTCAACAGCGGCCACGGTGCGAACACGCCACCGAGCAGGGTCAGCGGGTGTTTCAGCGGGCGGCGCGGCACCACGATCAAGCGTTCGAGCAACGGCTCAAGCGCTGCATGCACCGCGTCATCGGCCAGCGTCTTCGATTGCACCAGCAGCGTGATGCGATGCCCGCGCTCACTCAAGGTGCGCAGCAAATGGTACTGCCGGGTCTTGCCGCCGCTGGTGGTCGGCCACGGCAGGTAGGGCACAATCCAGAGGATTCTCATGTGTCGCTCTCCATGCCCGGCACTACCACACCAGTATCTGCAAGCTCGGCTTCACCACTGGGCGAATGCCGTTGTCGTCACTCAGGGTCTGGCTGGTCCCGGTCAGCGGGTCCAGCAGTTCTGCACGTTTAACCCCTGGCAGGCTGATGCTGCTGCCTTCGGCGCTCCAATACATCAACAGGTGCTTTCCGTCTGGGCGGGTCCAGGCCACGCTGTAGAAGGTGTCCGGTATATCTTTGAGCTGCGGCGTCGCGCCTGGTTGAAGCGTGGGGCCGGTGATCTCGAGGAAGCGGGCGAGGGCGGTGTACACCGGCTTCGGTTCGCCGTCGAGGTTCAGCAGGCCGTAATGCTGGTCCCGCGCCGAGGCGCGTTGGTCGAGGTCGGACAGGGCGAACAGGAAAATCTTCTGGTAGTCCTGGGACGCCATCAAGGCCAGGCGGCGCAAGGTGTAATCGGCCTGCCCATCGATACCGATCAGGTCCTGCATCTCCTTGGGGCCGGCATAGCTGGACCAGCCCCATTCAGTGGCCCATACCTGCTTGATCCCGGCGCCGTGCAGCATTGCATTGAGTTGATCGCCGCGCAGCAGCACTTCGTTCTTGCCCGGCTCATCGGTTTCCGGGGTCATCGAATAGGGGTGATAGGCCGCGACCATGCCCAGGTTTTGCACGCCCAGCGCGCCGAGTGCTTCAAACATCAGGGTTTTGCCACGGGGCGGCATTTGGCTGTAGTACGCCATGCCGCCCATGACCTGCAGTTTGCCGGGCGCGGCACTATTCAAGGCTTGGTGACTGGCCAATAACAATTGGCCGTACTCCTTGGCGTTGACGTTGGGGCGCCAGTTGTTCGGCAGGTTCTGTTCGTTCCACACCTGCCAGGCATCAATATTGGGGTAGCGTTTGGCCAGGAGCGCCAGGCGCATGGCATAGACTTCGACGTCCCGTGGTCGATACTGATCCTGGAACGGCGCGCCCTTGGGGGCGGTGGTGATAAAGGGCGCCGAGCCCACCAGGTAAAACACCGAACGGATTTTTTCGGCAGTCAGGGTGCGGTCCAGTTCATCGAACGTGCTGAGCTGATAACCGTCCTCCTTGGGCTCCAGGCGATCCCAGTGCAAGTCGACCCGCACCCATTCCAATCCAAGCTTCTGATATTGGTTGATCTGCTTGCGGTACTGCTCGGGTTTGAACCACAGAAAGTGCGCGTTCACGCCCAGAAAGTCTTTCCAGACTACGGTGCGCTCCGGCGCCAGGTTCACCGGTTGCGCATCGGCTTTTGCACTCAACAGCAGGGCGCCACCGATGGCGATTGACAGCACCAGCGGCAGATAGCGCCACATGGGGCGAACGGATGAAAGGTTCATCGCAACGGCTCCTCACAAGCATCCCGAAATAGTTCGGCAAAACGTTGGGCCGTGTTGGCCCACTGGCGCTGGCGGCCGATTTCCCCCGCTTGAGCGGCCCATTGCTGGGCCTGTTGCGGGTCGAGAATCAAGCGGTTCAAGGCGTT
Organism: Pseudomonas haemolytica; assembly: GCF_009659625.1. Taxonomy (GTDB): domain Bacteria; phylum Pseudomonadota; class Gammaproteobacteria; order Pseudomonadales; family Pseudomonadaceae; genus Aquipseudomonas; species Aquipseudomonas haemolytica. Next base: position 16,950 of record NZ_VOIW01000010.1, read on the forward strand.
GCTCAAGGAATCTATGTCGCCCTGCTGATAGGTGATGCCATTGCCGCCGGCCACCTCTTCGGCAAAGGCACGGGCGTTGGAGGTGATCACCCCGCGCCCGCAGGCATTAGCCCACGACAGCGCGCCACTGGTGCCACGCATCTGCCCTAGAAAGCCGAGTTTTTTCGATTCACGGTAGGGCAGTACCATCACGTGGTGCGCCTGGATCGTAGGGGATATCTGGGTCGATGGCAGGTCGAGTTGCCAGTCCACCACATCCTCCAGGTGCAGCGCGCTGATCTGTTGGCGCAGGCCATCGAGGTAGTTACCCGCCGGGTCAAAGGTCATTTCCGGGGCGGTGCCACCGGCCAGGGTCAGGCGTACCTGGCCGCGGCATTGAGGGTGGGCGGCCAGTGACTGGGCCAGGGCCTGGAGCAGGTCCTCAATGCCCTTGCCGCGATAGATAAAGCCGAAATACAGCAGACGTAACGGCGCAAGCGGCGGCAACGCCTGGGGCGCGATGGGCAGGTTGCCGTGGGCAATAACGGCCAGTTGTTCCGGGCGCAGGCCCATGCGTTGGCGCAGGCAGTCGCCGCCCAGGCGGGTGAGGGTGATCAGGCGACGCATGCCTTTGGCCAGGCGCCGTTCTTCGTGCAAGGTCAGCGGGTCGGCCAGCAGCGCCGCCGCCTGGGGCAGCGGGTGGGGCAGGTGTTCGAGCAGGGTCAAGGGGAAAAACAGCTTGGCCCGACGCCAGATCAGGCGCTCTGGGTCATGAACCGTGGCGGTCAGGGGCAGGTGCGGTTGCGCCCGGCGCAGGTAGTTCAGCGCCTGGAACTCGCCGAAACGCCCACCGCCCAATTCGCCATGGACCAGGTCCACATCGCTCCAGTCAAAGGCCTGCAGGCGCCGCAACTGTTCAGGCAGGTCCTGGCAGCCCTCAAGAGGGGTCACCACCTCAAGGCCCAGTTCGATCAACGCAGTGCGCAGGTGCGCGGCGTAATCAGCGATCCCGGTTTGCTCCGGTGGCAGGGGGGCCAGCAGCGCGATACGCATCAGGCCGCCCCGCGCCAGCTGTTGATTCGCGCCAGGACCTTGGCCGGCACTTCAAAGCGGCGACGGTTGAGGATCATGCCGTCCACTTTGCCGAATGCGGTGGTCAGCAGCGACACGGCATTTTCGAGGGTCGGTACGGTGCTGGTGCGGGCCTCGATCACCAGCACGATCTGGTCGGCGCGGCGCAGAATCAGGAAGGCCTGCGGGTTGGACGACAGGGCAGAAGCGTCCAGCAGCAGCACTTCACCCGGCGTTGGCGCGTGCGCACCATTGACCGAGACGCGGTGGCCACGCTCCTCCAGCAGGCACTTGAGCTGCTCGACGATAAACGTCACGCCCTCGCCATGCCGCGCCGAGGTCAGGCCCAGGGCAAAGCCTTCAGTGGCGATGCGCTCCAGGGGAAGCAGGCTGTACAGGCGGTAGAGGCTGGCGGTGACGGCTGCCGGCGTTGCGTCCTGCACATCGGGGATGCTGCTCCACAGCGGTACATGGAACATCTCCTGCAACCGTGTGCCATCGTGGATACGTTGGTCCAACAGGTACAGCACATAGATGGTCAAAAAGCCCACGGCCACGCCGGCAGGAATGGCGAACAGCAGAATCAGCAAGCTCTTGGGAAACACGCGTGCCGGGTTCAGGGTGGCGTGTTCGATCAGGGCGATGTTGCTGATCTGACTGTTATCCAGTTCGTAGTCGATTCGCGCCTGTTCGAGGTTCTCCGAATACAAGGCGTAGCTCTTTTCGGCCGTGCGCAGTTGTTGGCTCAGCTTGTTGAGCTCCGGCTCATCGGTCATTGCCTTGTCACGCTGGGCACGCAGCTCGGCAAGGGTCTTGTCGTAGTTCTCGATTTCCCCGGCCAGTTTGCGCTCTTGCAACTGCGCGTCGATCATCTGCTGTTTGACGTTGATCACCAGGCTGTTGGGCGCAGTGTTTTGCGAGCGTTCCAGGCGTGTGGCTTCCTGGGCGCTGAGTGCTTCCATATCGCGGATGTTCTGCTCGATCTGGTTGACCTGAGGCGTGCCCGGCAAGTAGGTGCGCAACAGGCGTGCCCGCTCCACTTGCAGCGCATTGAGCTGACGCTTGAGGTCGAGTTGGGTGGGGTTGAGGCTGGTTTCACGCATCGTGACCACGTCCGCCGGCTGGCTCTTGATCTGCTGGCTGGCGTTGGCCAGGAGGCTGCGAATCCCCGAGATCTGGTTTTGTGCGCTGACCTTGGCGTCGGTGACGCGGTCGATCTGGCTGGTCAGGTTCTTCAGGCGCGCATCGACACTGATCGAGTCGATCTGCTTCAAGCGGCCTTGGAGTTGGTCCTTCAGACTCTGGATGTTATCTGCAACCTTGCTGCGTTCGGTTTCATAGAAAGTGTGCAGGCTCTTGCGCCCGAGAATCCGCGCACGTTCCTCAAGGTAGGCGTTGACCCATTCCTCGACGATTTTTTGTGCAACTGCCGGGTCGTCCCAGGTGAAAGAAATTTCAATCACCGAAGAGCCCGGCTCGTGACCGGCTGTGAAGTTTTTTTCCAGTGAGGTCGCCAAGCGCTCCAGCGGGCTTTGTTTCTCGGCCAGGCCGATGAACTGCAACACACTGCGCACGCCATTGATGACTTCGCCAACGCCCTTCTTGATGTAGAACTTGGTGACCTTCCAGAAGCCTTGCGGCGGTTCGGCGGTCATCGCCATATAGCGCTCGGCAACGATATGCACGATAGGCCGGCCCGTGAGCATTTTTTCTTCGTCGACAATCGGGTCGTGCTGGGTGCTCGGGGCAACCAGCGTCTGGCGGTTGGCGGCCTCGATCGGCAACGTGGTGTTATCCCGCCCCGGCTTGACCAGCAAGCGTGCGTCGGACTCGTAGCGAGCCGGCAACAGGAAGGCACCCAGCACGGCGACGACGATGGTCGTGATCACTGCCAGTTTGAATTCGCGGCGATAGATGAAAAACAGCCGCAGCAGGTCGCGAAGAGAGCGGATTTCGATCACAGGATCACTCCATTGGATAGATGTTGTTCGTCGAATGAAATCGACGTGCTCAAGTGATACAAAGCCTGCGTCATAATCATTGTGGAGCGCTGATATAGGTATCGCCGGACTTGTTGCCGTTGAGCTGATAATTCAAGCCCAGTCCAACCCCTTTGCTAACCGGAAACAGCTTGGTGAAGTACATATCCACAGCCTCCACCGTCGCGCCGATGCCCGACTGCGGCACAAAGATCAAGTCGCCGCGCTGCAACGCCACCCGGGGGTGATTGGAGTTGGTCAACATGCTTTCCAGGCTGATGAAGTACGTTTTGTACTTGCCATCCGGCCCGGTACGCATCAAGGCCACGTTGGAGGCATCCGCCGAAGGCAAAACACCACCGGAACTGAGCAGCGCCTGCTCGACGCTGACGTTGCCGGCCAGGTCGAAGAACGCCGGGTTAGGCACCGCACCGCCGATAAACACCTTGTTGCTCGGCGCGCTGGCGATGTTCACCGTGACTGCCGGTTCGCGGTAGATGCGCTTGTACTTCTCGGTGATTTCCCTGCCCAGGTCTTCGGGCGTGCGCAAGGCCGCCTTGACGCGGCCAATATTGGGTACCGAGATCACGCCATCGGGGCGCACGACGAACACGCTCATGTCATCGGCTGCCGCCGGTTCCTGGGCATCACGCACGATACGCAGCGAGTCGCCGCTCTGGATCAGCACTTGCGGCGGTGGCAGGTCAGCCAGGGTCAGCGCCGCTTGATGGCCGGCCTTGAGCGTATCGTTATCAGGAAGCGGTACCCGCGCGGGGGTCGAACAGCCAGTCAGCCAGATCGAGGCACTCAAGAGGCCGAGCAGGGTAAGACGGGAACGTCGGTTGATAGTCTTCATGACGGCTCAAGTCCAGTAGGTGGAAAACATGCCCAGGCGCCGTTTAAGCGAGTTGGGCAAGTAGCGTTCAAGGTGGCCGAGGCGATAACCCAGCAATTTAAAGGCGCTGCGCACGACCACTTCGGGGGCGCGGTGCAGCGCGTTGGCCTCGCGCAACGCGCGTAATTCGGCCAATACATAACGTTTGCCTTCGCCGCCGGCGTCGCCAAACGCTTGGCGAATCCACGGCTCGCGACCGTAGAACACACCGATATCGAAGTAGCGGTGAAACTCTTCCAGCAAGCGGTAATCGTGGGAGTGATAAACCTGCGCACTGGCGGCGTAGCGCACCTGGTAGCCGGCCAGCAGCATGCGTGCGGCGACGTAGGCGTCTTCGCTGCCAATCACATCCTGGGGAAAGCCGTCCACCGCGTGCAGGGCGCTGCGCCGGTACACCGAAAACGAATCGGAGCTGAAGCAGGTCTTGATCCCCAAGTGCGGTACATCGGCCAGGCTTTTGCTGCGGCTGGCCGCCGGGTAATTGAAGTGTCGCGATTGTGCCCCCAGCACCCCAGCGCCTGGGTGCGGCAGTTGTCGGCCATAGGCCACGCCATTGAGCGGGTCCAGTTGCAGTTCGCTGATCAGGTTGGCGAAGGTCTCGGCTGTGGCGGGGATCGCGTCCTGGGTCATGACGATCAAAGCGTCGCCACCCACCTGCTCACTGGCCCAGCGCCGGGTGCCGCCGTGGTTGAAGTCACGCGCATCAATCACCTCCACACGCGCGCCAAACTCGCGAAAGCGCGCCACCGTGTCATCGCTCGACGCGCTGTCGACCACCAGCATCTCGTCCGGTTGCAAGGTCTGCATGCGCAGGGCAGGTAGCAGGCGGTCCAGATGGCTGGCCGCGTTGCGGGTGGGGATGATCAAAGACGTACGCATCAGGGTTTGCCTTCCACCGGCGCACGGCCGTAGATGTCGTCATAGCGCACGATGTCGTCTTCACCCAGATACTCACCGCTCTGTACCTCGATCATCACCAGGTCGATGATGCCGGGGTTGGTCAGGCGGTGCTTGTGCCCGGCGGGAATGTACGTGGACTCGTTCATGTTGAGCAGGATCTCCTGCTCGCCATTGGTGATCATCGCCGCGCCGCTGACCACTACCCAATGCTCGCTGCGGTGATGGTGCATTTGCAGGGACAGCGAGCCTTTAGGCTTGACCACAATGCGTTTGATTTTGAACCGCGTGCTTTCTTCCAGCACCGTGTAGGTGCCCCAGGGGCGGGTGACGGTGCGATGCAGGCTGAACGCCGGGTGATTCTGGCGCTTGAGTTCGGCGACGATATACCGCACGTCCTGGCTGCGGTGGGCGTCGGCAATCAGCAGTGCGTCCGGGGTGTCGACGATGATCAGGTCACGCACGCCCACTGCACCCAGTACACGCTTGGGCGAGTCGATATAGCAGTTATGGACGTCGTGCAGGATCGCCTCGCCATTGATCTGGTTGCCATTGTCGTCACTGGGCGTCAGTTGGCGCAGGGCTTCCCAGGAGCCGATATCGCTCCAGCCAATGTCGCAGGGCACGACTGCGACCTGTGCGGATTTTTCCATCAAGGCCACGTCGATGGAGATATCCGGCGCGGTGCCGAAACCTTCCGGGCTCAGTTCGCGCTGGCGACTGCTGCTGTTTTGCAGGCTCTGGCTGTGCTCCAGTGCGGCCTTGGCCGCGTCCAGGACGGCCGGGGCGTGGCGGGCCAATTCGTCCAGCACGGTGGCAGCCTTGAAGCAGAACATTCCGGCATTCCACAGGTGCTTGCCGCCGTCCAGATAACCTTGGGCGGTGGCCTGGTCGGGCTTTTCGACAAAGCGCTGGACCTGGAACCCAACACCCAAAGCCGCGCCTTGTTCGATATAGCCAAAGCCGGTTTCCGCTCGTTCAGGCTGGATGCCAAAGGTCACCAGGTAACCGGCCTCGGCCAGTGCGCGGGCTTTTTCTACGGCTTGGGCAAAGGCGCTTTCATCGAGGATCAGGTGGTCGGCGGGCATCACCAGCAACTGTGCGTCTGCGCCGAAATGTTCCTGCACATGCAAAGCGGCCACGGCGATGGCGGCGGCGGTGTTACGGCCAAAGGGTTCCAACAGCAAGTCAAGGGCCAATCGCTGGGTGTTCACCGCGCGGTAGTCATCGAGGGTGCGAAACAGCAGGTCGCGGTTGGTCACCGTCAGAATGCTGTCCACTCCGGGCAAGTGACTGGCCCGCAGGAAGGTCTTCTGCAACAGGCTCTGATCGTCGCGCATGCGCATGAAGGGCTTGGGCATGTTCTGCCGCGAAACCGGCCACAGCCGCGTACCCGAACCACCGGAGATGATGCAGGGAATCAATCCGTTAAGTGGGTTCATCAATAGACTTCCTTGGTGGAAAGGACGGCAGGAACCGTCATGAAAACGATGTACAAATCCAGCCACACCGACCATTTGGCGATGTATTCCAGGTCGTATTCGACCCGTTTCTTGATCTTGAACAGTGTGTCGGTCTCGCCGCGGTAGCCATTGATCTGCGCCCAGCCAGTGATGCCCGGCTTGACCCGGTGGCGCGAGCTGTATTCGCTGACCGCTTCCTCGAAAGGAATCCCGGCGGCCTTGGTGGCCGTGGCGTGGGGGCGCGGGCCGACCATCGACATATTGCCCAGCAACACGTTGAACAGTTGTGGCAGCTCATCGATGCTGGTCTTGCGGATGATCCTGCCTACCCGGGTGATGCGTGGGTCCAGGCGCGTGGTCTGGTTCTCGGCGTTGAGGTCGGTCTGGTCGACGTACATCGAGCGGAACTTGAACACGCGGATCAGGTTGTCGTTGTAGCCATAGCGTTTCTGGCGAAACAGCACCGGGCCCTTGGAATCGAGTTTGATCGCGATGGCGGTCACCAGCATCAGCGGTGACAGCAGCAGCAGGCCCATGCTGGCCAGTAGCAAGTCTTCGCAACGCTTGATAAAGGGCGACCAGCCGCGCAGTGGCAACTGCGAGGTGTTGAACATCAGGATGCCGCCCACATCGGTGATGCGGTTATGGCCATAGCGCAAGGCGGCCATTTCCGGCACCAGCATGACGTTCACCGACATTTGCCGCAGGCGCTTGACCAGCCCGTTGATGCGCTGCTCGGCGGCCCAGGGCAGGGTGATCATGACCTGGTTGACCTGTTCGGAGCGGATCAGCTTTTCCAGGTCGCGGGTATTGCCCAGCAAGGGCAGGCGGCTCAATTCCTTGGGAATGCGCTCGGTACGGTCGTCGATAAAACCGATCAGGCCGGAGCGGATATCACTGTTGCGCGACAGGTGTTCGGCCACATGGACCGCTGTCTCGGTAAAGCCGAGGATCACCGTGCGCTGGAGAAATTTGCCGTTCTTCATCAAATGGCGGTACAGGCGCAGCATCAATATCCGCTCCACGCCGAACAGCACCAGGCTCATGGAAAACCAGGCCACCAGATTGCGCGGGCTCAACTGCGGGAACAGCAGCAGGATCTGGTACATGAACAGCAGGATGCAAAACGCCGAGATCCAGGCCACCAGCATCACTCGAAAACGCAGGCGATTGCTGAACAGATCCTCGGAGTACACCCCCAGGGCCTGGAACAGGATGATGGTCAGCAGCGCAAAGAATACCAGCAGGCCCAGGTAGTGGTTACGCATGTGCTCGGCGACTGGGTCCGGGTAGAACAACAGGAGAATCGCCGGCAACACTGCAGTCAGGCCATGGATCAATTTTACGAAAACAACAAAAAACTCAACGAAACCGGGACGAGTCAAAAACAGGCTATCGACCGACGATTTACCGCGCATAGATCAGATCCTCAATACACCACCAGAACGTTCCTATTCGTTTGCTCATCCATAAGGCAGGCTTGCTTTACAAGTGGTGCAAATCGAACGACTGCTGTTGCTGGGTAATACGTAATGCCTGTCTAGACGCAGGAATTCACGGAACAATGGCTAACAGTGGCTTTCCTGAGGTTTGCGTCAATTGTATGTCGCTTTAAGCCCGTGCCATCAATAGCTCTCATAACGCCTACATGATATGACGGTTTGTTGACTTGCATTGGCGAGGTTTCAGAAAAATCGAGAATCGATGATGGCTTTTTGGAGTGTAGGAACAAACCTGGAGATTTTCCTGCCAGCAATAAAAGCTTCTTTGACGGAGGGGGATGGGGAAGGGGGGTGTCGAACCAGAGCCGAGTTGCCGGCTCCGGTGCAGGGACTTGTGGGGCTTAGAAGTTGCCTTTGAGGCTCAGTGTCAGGTTGCGTGGCTCCCCGTAGAGATTGCCCCAACCCGCTGTGCCCACGGTTTGGTAGTAGGTTTTATCGAATAGGTTGTTGCCGTTGAGCGCCACGGTCCAGGTGTCGTCCACCTGATACGCCAGGCGTGCACTCCACAACGCATACCCGGCCTGTTCCAGCTTGATGGTTTGCAGCCGGTAGTTGCTGCTTTGGGCGTTGACTCCTGCGCCGACTGTCCATTTCGACAGTGCACCGTCCAACTGGTAGTCGCCCCACAACCTGAGCATATGCCGTGGTACGTAGGTGTTGGACACCGCGCCTTCGGCGGTGCTGTCGATGTTCTTCAGGTTTTTGGTTTGGGTGTAGGTATAGCCGCCGAACACTTGCAGGCGTTCAAGCAGTTCACCGCTCAACTCGGCCTCGACCCCCTGGGCGCGAACTTTGCTCGTGTCGGTATAGCAGTAACCGTCGGAAGAACTGCCGCAACGGGTCATGAAGTCTGTTTGAGCGGCGTTTTTTTCGATTGCGCGGAACACCGCCACAGAGCTGTTCAGGCGTCCGTCAAACCATTCGCCCTTGATGCCCAACTCATAATTCTCACCCATTTTCGGCTTGAGCGCCGAACCGCTGACCGTGGCGTAGGAGCTTTGCGGCTGGAAGATATCGGCGTAGCTGGCATACACCGAAAGGTTGTCATTGAGGTCGTAGATCAACGCGGCAAACGGCGTAACTACGCCGGTTTCCTTGGTGCGAGCGTCTTGATCGGCCCACTCGTCCCAGGCCAGGTTCAGGGACTGGCGGCGGTTTTCGTACCAACTGACGCGACTGCCGACAACCAGCATCAAAGGCTCAGCCAGGCGCAGGCGCAAGGTGGCATAGGCGCCGTATTGCGTGGCGGTCTCGTTGACGGTGCCGCCACGGTACATGTTGGGCCAGAAGGTATCGTCGGCAGGTTCCGGGAAGTGGTGATTGGGGGTGAAAACACTTTGGCGCTGGGGCAGGTTGCGGATCGCATAGACATCGTCTTGGGTGCCACGACTGCCATTAGCGCCAAGGATCAACTCGTGTTGCAGGCCAAACGCTTCAAATTGACCGTCGATATAGGCATCCAGGCCGTAGTCCTTGTGATCGTAGTTCAGCAGCGCGGCGTAGCTGCTGAGGGTGGGGGCCGGGTCGCCATAGTCCACGGTGTCTTGGCTGGCAGCGTATTTGATATCTTGCAGGTTGCGGCTATGCACGGCGCTGACTTTGAGTTTCCAGGCGTCATTGAAATGGTGGGTCACATCAGCGAACAGCGTGGTGCGCTGGCTTTGCCAGTCGTTCCAGGCTTGGCCCAGGCAGGTGGAGCGGCTCAGGCCGAGGCTTTTGCCGTCGCGGTAGCGCGGCAGGCCGCTCCAGCACGGGGTGGCGTCGACATCCTCATGGCTGGCACCGAAGCCTAGGGTGGTGTCGGGCGTGACATCCACGTCCAGGGCCGCGTAAAACGCTTGGTCCTGGCGCTTGGCAAGGTCCATGTAGGAACCACGATTCTGTTGACTGACCGACGCGCGGCCACGCACCGTGCCGCTGTCGTTCAACGGGCCGCCGGTGTCGAGTTCGGCGTGGTAGTTATCCCAGGTGCCCGCCGACAGCCCGAGGCTGGTGGTGGGGGTGGCCTGGGGCCGCTTGCGCACGAAGTTCACCGCACCACTGGCAGTGCCCGCGCCCTTGAGCATGCCGGCAGCCCCCTTGAGAACCTCCACTCGGTCATAAATCGCCATGTTCGCGCTGAAACTGTCGGCCTGTATGTAGTCCTTGCCGATGTCCAGCGGTACGCCATCGAACTGGTACTGGCCGAGCATCTTGAAGCCGCGGGAGTAAAAATACTTGCCGCCCATGGGCGACTCATAGCTGGTGATGCCTGGCGTGCGCTCCAGCAATTGGTCGATGGTGGTGATGTTCTGGTCATCCATCAGCTTGCGGGTCATCACGCTCACCGATTGCGGGGTGCGTCGCAGGCTGTGTTCGCCCTTGCCGATGGTCACTGCGCCAGTGGTGTAGGAACCGCTGCCTTCGGTGGTGGCACCCAGGCGCTCGCCGGTGACGGTGGTCGCGCCCAGGTTTAGCGCCGAGCCGTCTCGCTGCTGGGGCAACAGTAACCAAGCGTTTTGGCCCTGGCTCTGAGCCTGCAACCCCTGGCCTTCAAGCAACCGGCTCAGGGCCTGTTGTGGGGCCAGGGTGCCGCTCAGCCCAGGACTGCTTTTGCCGGCCACGCTGCCCGCGTCATACGACAGGCTGATACCGGCCTGCCGTGCAAATTGATCAAGGGCGCCGGCCAGAGGGCCAGGAGCAATACTCCAGGCGCGGGCCTGGCGCTCGTTGCCGGGTTCCTGGGCGCTTGCGGTATACGGCAGGGTGCTGGCCGCCACGCACGCACCGAGGAGGGTGGCGTTGACGGCGTGTCTAAAAGGTGAACGTTTGGAGGGGAACGCTTGCATGACCGCGGGATGCTCCTGAGGGAAATGGATAACACCGGCCTGTTGATCGGCCTTTCCTTACAGGTCGAACGGCAATGAGAATTCACCTCATTTATTTCTAGTCAGTTAAACCCGAGCGGAGACGGACACCCAATAGCGGCTGCGGTAGGTCACATCGATGGGCAGCGATTGGGCCACCAGCTTCAGTACTTGATCAGTGTCATCCAGTTGATAGGTACCCGAGACCCGCAGCCCAGCCACCGCCTCGCTGCAACGCACCAACCCATTGCGGTAACGGCCCAGTTCGACCAGGAAGTCATCCAGGCGCATATTCTGGGCGCTGATCACGCCGTCACTCCAGGCCCAGGGGTCAAGGCCGTTGGTGGGCGAGGGGCGTATGCCGCTACGGTTGAACAGCACCTGCTCGCCGGGCTTGATGACTTGGCGTGCGCTGGCGTCATGGCTGTCGGCAAACACCGCCACCGCACCCTTCTGCACGGCCAGTAGCGTGCCTTGGGATTCTTCGCGCACCAGCAAGCGCGTGTCGAGGGCACGCAGGTAACCGTCACGGGTATGCACCCAGAATGGGCGGAGGTCGCCGCCGGTATTGACCAGTATTTCACCCTGGTGCAAGTTCACAAGCCGACCCTCGGCATTCAACGCGATATCAATGGCGCTGGCGCTGTTGAGTTGTACCTTGCTGCCATCGTTCAACGCCACCCAGCGCCGCTCGCCGACCGCGGTGCGGTAGTCGGCCAGCAGGGCAGGCAAGGGGGTGTAGTCGCGACCCAACCAGGTTAAGCCGGCAGCGCCGGCAAACAGCCCCAGCACCTTCAAGCCTTCACGACGACTGATGCGGTGGCGTGCGCCAGTGAGCGCATGGCGGCTTACCTGCGCTGACAGTTGATTGAAATCGTCATTCATTGTGGCCACTCGGTGCCACGCCTCTTGATGCGCAGCACTGGTCTGCAGCCACTTCTCAAAGGCCGTAGTGCTGGCGTCATCGGCGCTGTTGAAGCGCAGCTTGATCATCCACTGGATGGCCTGGTCCACCAGGCGCGGGTCAGAGCTCGGCATAACGCAACCGATAACAGGCATGCAGCGCCTTGGACAGGTCGCGCTCCACCGTGGCCTTGGAAACGCCCAGGCGCAGGGCGATCTGTGGGCAGGTCAGGCCATCCAGTTGCGCCAGTAGGAATGCCTCGCGCACCCGAGGCTTGAGCTGGTCGAGCAAACGGTCGATGCGTTCCAGGCTGTCGAGGATCAGTAGCCGGGTTTCTTCGCTCGGCACCTCGACTTGCGGGAAGTGCGCCAGGCTTTCCAGGTAGGCGCGTTCCAGCTCGCGGCGCCGGTACTGGTCGATCATCAAGCTGCGCGCAATGCTGCTCAAGTAAGCCCGCGGCTGTTGCAGGGTTTGTTGCGCGCGCGCGTTGAGCAGGCGCACGAAGGTTTCCTGCGCCAGGTCGGCGGCGTGTTCACGGCAACCGGTACGTCGGCTCAACCAGCCGCGCAGCCAGGAATGGTGGGCTTGGTAAAGCTGGCCGATGGCGGCAGGGTCCAGAGGGGGATCGCTCGACATGGTCATCCTGGCACAGCAGGCTTAATTGATAATGTTTCGCATTCTAGACGTTGGTCGTGGTAATGAGCAATCATCGCTGCGGTGAAGCAACAAGGCCGCTGAAATTGTATCCCGCACAATTTTTTGTTTGTGTCAGTTGCGCTGATTAACCTGCAGGCTTTGTCGGCGGATGACTGGCCATGATTGATCTTGCAACGTTGGCAATTTTTTCAGGCGCGGTTTTACTCCTGCTGTTGTCGCCCGGGCCGAACATGGCGTTTGTCATCAGCCAAGGCGTACTCCACGGCTGGCGTGGCGGTGTGGCCTCTGGCCTGGGCATCGGCGTGGCGGACTTGATACTCACGGCATTGACCGCCACCGGGGTGACCGCTGTGGTCGCCAGTTGGCCGCCCTCATTCGACCTGATCCGCTACGCGGGGGTGGTCTATCTGTTGTGGCTGGTGTTCAAGACCTTGCGCAAAAAACCTCGCCTGGCGGCTGCCAAGGTTGAGCCGGCGCGCCTCGGCCTGGTGTTCTTGCAGGCCGTGCTCAACAGTCTGCTCAACCCCAAGGCGCTGCTGTTCTTCGTGGTGTTTTTACCGCAGTTCGTGCGCCCCGAGGCAGGATCCATTGCTGGGCAGCTGTTGGTGTTGGGAGGCATCCTGACGTTGATCGCCGCCGTATTTCACATACTCCTGGGGATTTTTGGCGGTGCCGTGAGCCGCTTTTTCAGCGCCCGCCCAGCGGGCGCCGCCCTACAGAAGTGGGGGCTGGCAAGTGTATTGATGGTGTTGGCGATACGCCTGGCGCTGATGTCGCGGCGCACCGCATAAAAATGTGTGTAGGTATTTTGCGTTCGGGCCTGGTAACAAATCAGCGAAAGCGTCAGCGGAAATTTCATATCGCCCGTATTGTTAATATATTAACAACTTGAAATAAGTCACCCCGAATAAACACGATACTCAAAATTCTTACATATTCTTTTGCGGTTTTTGTTTTTTACAAAAATCAAGCCTCAGCATGTGTTGTAAAAAAATAATTCCATTAGCTGCCGCACTTTAAGTTATGGCGACTGACACGGTGGTTTAAAAAAATCGCCAGAAACCTAAGCCGTTTCCTACGTGAGAAAAACGTTTATACCCTGATGTATCTGCCCTCGCGCTACCTGCCAGTATAGGTTTCAAAATGTTTATCTGCGATTGCTTGAAATATAGTTAACCTATTAACTATGTCTCACGCCTAGCGACACATGGCGCTAAGCATCGGTATTGAACACTCGGAAATTAAATTTCGCGCCTCTCTACAAAGTTGCGTGTTACGGGCAATTAATAGGTATCTAAAATGAATAATCCCTCGTTCGACATCTCGGTAAACATCTTGAATGAAATCCTCAAAGTACATCGCCGTGATATACAGAGTGATAAATCGGATATGCACAGTCATGAACTAGAGCTGATTCGGTCTGTACAGATTCCGCGGATTCAGCACTTTGTGGAAGCGGGAAAACCTATTGAATTCGTATTGCCGGCTTTCCCCGCCAAATCACCCAACCCCGGCAAAGTAATCGGCCGGCTGCCCGATCTGGCAGAACGGCTTTCCTTGCAGTCCCTGGATAAATTGTGTGCTGACATCCAGCGTTTCTATACCCCGGGGGCTCATCTGACTATCTGCTCGGATGGCCGGGTGTTCGGCGATGTGATCGGTGTCGACGACAATGATATCAGCCAGTATCAGGCGGTTATCGGCCGGCTCATCGCGCAAAAACACGCCGATCATCTGCGGCTCTATAACCTTGAAGACTGCACTCGGTTCAACGCGCCCAGCCGTGACTTTGATACGTTGCGCCAATTGATGATCGATAACCATGCTGATTCGTTGTTTGCGATCAAGAGCACACTGATGAAGTCTGATGAAGGCGTGGCGTTATACCGTGCAATCTCACGCTTCATGTTCGAAGACGGCCTGACTCCGGACTACTCCGGAAGCCGAACGGCCTTGCAGCGAAAAGCCAAACTCATGGCGGTTGAAGTCATTCAACGCAGTTGGGCGTGGGGAGATCTTCTGGCAAAAGAGTTTCCACACGCAATACGATTGTCCATTCATCCGCAAGCACCCAGCAGCCTTAAGATCGGCATTCATATGATGCCGACACACGATTGCTGGATAACGCCCTGGCATGGCGTAGCGGTAGAGACGGGCGGGCGGGTTGTATTGATGAGTCGCAAGAACGCACAACTCTGTGGTGCCCGGTTGGTGATGCAGGACGGCCAGCCCAGTCACTATGTTATGGCGGCTTCTCAAGTCGACGAGTTAACCCCAGCCATCGTGCAATGGCAGGGAGCGCACGCATGATGGACTTGAACCTGCATCACCTGATCACGATGACACCACTGCCAGGGGCCCATGGCTCGCCTGAGTTTGGCGTAATGCTGACTGCTCGGCGTGAGTTGCATATTGGGCAACTGTCACCGGCCTGGTTGCGCATGCTGGTGTACAGCCATCAACTGGTGATCCTTCGCGGTTTCGAAGGCTTCAACTCGTCCGAGAGTTTCAGTCGTTATTGCGCCTCGTTCGGCGAAATCATGATGTGGCCTTTCGGGGCAGTGCTGGAGCTTGTGGAGGCCCCTATGCCCGATGACCACATTTTTTCCAATAGCTATGTGCCTTTGCATTGGGACGGAATGTATCTGGATACCGTGCCCGAATTCCAGATCTTCCACTGCGTCAATGCGGGCGATTTCGCCCACGGCGGCTGCACCACGTTTGCCAGTACCCCTCAGGCATTACGCATTGCATCGCCTGAAACGCTGGACTTGTGGAGCCGGGCACAAGGCAGCTACAGCCGGACCGTCAAACTTTACAGCAACCAGGCTCAAGCGCCGATCATTAACATCCACCCACGGCGCGAGTTTCCAGTACTGCGGTACTGTGAACAGCCGCTCGCAGGCGACAGTAGCTTTATCAACGCGTCGCAATATGAATTCAGTGGAATTGAAGCCAGTGAGCAATCCACGTTGCTCGACAGCCTTCACGCTGCGCTGCATGACCCCAGCGTTTACTACGCACATCAATGGCAAACCGGGGATGTGTTGCTGACGGACAACTTCAGCCTGCTCCATGGCCGTGAGGCTTTTACCCACGGTGGGGGACGGCATTTGCGTCGGGTGCATATCCACAGCACCCCGCCATTGCGCAACCCGCACATTCCATCGGCCGCGTGACGTCATGCTTCGCAACGCAACGCAGGCATGTCTGGCGCGCACACACCTGAGAATCGCTGTCGATAGGTCTGCGGCGTGACGGCCAGTATGCGAAGAAAGCTGCGGCGCATGGTTTCTTCGCACTTGAATCCGCATTGTGTAGCGATTCGCTTGATCGGCGCATCGCTATCGGCAAGGCGCCTTCTTGCGGTTTCTACCCGTAACAGCTCCACCGCCCGGGCGGGTGTCTGTCCGGTGTCGGCGCGGTAATGGCGGATAAAGCTGCGTTCACTCATCCCGGCCTGCGCCGCCAGGGTTGATATATTCAGGTCCTGCGTCAGCCGCTCAGCAATCCAGGCGTGCAACTCGGTAAAACGGCTACTGCTGTTCTGCAGCGACAACGTCACGCTGAATTGGGATTGGCCGCCCGGGCGTTTTAGAAACACCACCAGATGCCGTGCGATCTCCAGAGCTACCGCACGGCCCAGGTCTTGCTCCACCAGCGCCAAGCACAAATCAATCCCGGCCGTGACGCCGGCGGAGGTCCACAATGCCCCTTGCTGGACGAAGATAGGGTTGGTCTCAACCTGCAATTTCGGATATTGGCGGGCCAGTTCCCCACAGCGCGTCCAGTGGGTTGCCACACGACAGCCGTCGAGCAGACCGGTGGCCGCCAGTAGGAAGGCGCCGGTGCACACCGAGACTGTTCGACGCGAATGGGCGGCTTTTCTGCGCACCCAATCCACCAGCGCAGCGTCCTCGGCGGCACCATACACGCCCCAGCCCCCGGCGATCACCAGGGTATCGCACAGCGCATCGATCGCCGGCAACGGCTCAGCCACCAGCGCCAGGCCCGCGGACGTCATCACCGGTGCCGCCTGGGCAGCCACCACATTGACCGCATAGGGCACGCACAAACCTTGCTGTCGCGCCAGGTCGTTGGCCGAGGCAAAGACTTGCAGTGGCCCGGTAACATCCAGCACCTGCGCATTGGGGAAGGTGAGCACATGAACGATTCTTGGCATGTTGGCGTGATTCGTGGGCGGAATGGCGTGTAGGCCAAATCCTGAATCACTAGAGTGAAACCGTCTACTCCCTTACAGGAAAATCGGCATGACTCTACAGATTGGCTTTCTGCTATTCCCTGGCATCCAGCAACTGGACCTGACTGGCCCTTACGACGTTCTCGGTTCTCTGCCGGACGTAAAACTGCATCTGGTGTGGAAGGATCTGGCGACCGTGACCTCCAGCACGGGACTGGTGTTCACCCCGACGATAACCTATGCCGACTGCCCGAACCTGGACGTGATCTGCGTACCCGGCGGCGCCGGTGTCGGCCCGTTGATGGAAGACCCCCAGACCCTGGGTTTCCTCAAGGACCAAGCCCATACCGCACGCTATGTCACCTCGGTGTGCACTGGCGCGCTAGTACTCGGCGCAGCGGGTTTGCTGCGCGGGCGCAAGGCAACTACGCACTGGGCTTACCATGACCTGCTCGCCGCGCTCGGTGCCACTGCGGTTAAGGCGCGAGTGGTGCGCGATGGCAACCTGCTGACCGGCGGCGGTATCACCGCCGGGATCGACTTTGCCCTGTCCCTGGTAGCCGACCTGTACGGCGAGGCTGCCGCGCAACTGGTGCAGTTGCAGATTGAATATGCACCCGCACCCCCTTTCGATTCGGGCAGCCCGCAGACTGCGCCCGCGCATGTGCTGGCGCAGGCGCTTAAGCGCACGGCGCAATCGCGTAAGGACCGTGCAGAGATCGTGGCACGTGCCGCTGCGCGTCTGGACCGCTGAGATAACGGTACGCTTGATGGTGTGAGCCTGAAACGAACTTTTCCTGGCTCACGCTGACACGGGGTATTGTTATTGAATTAAATAAGACGTTGCCTATAGATGTCGACTTTTATATTGGCCCGCCCGCAGAGTGAACTAAGAGTTTTGCGAGCCAAGCAGTAAAAAAGTCGATTGATTAAATGTCTGTGCTGCAATGTTCGGCCAGTTACAAATTTTAAGTATCATTTGCGTAATTGAAGACAAGTTTAAGTAACTTATGATGGTCGGCCCATTGTGAGAGGTCGGCCATCATGCAAATAAGTACTTTCAACTTGATCAAGGCGATTGCCAGCCAATATCGTCTATGTAATATAAATCCTACGTTCGTAGGTCTGGTTGGTTTTCCAACACTTCGCTGTTGTGAAACGCCTGTTCGTATCAACGCCTGCCGTGGAGTTCGTCCATGATGGCGCAGAAAACTGATGTCGTCATTATTGGAGCGGGCCCTGTGGGGCTTATGTGTGCCTATCTCGGTCGCCTATGTAACCTCGAGGTAGTGATCATCGATAAATCGCTCGAGCCCTTGCAAGTGGGTAGGGCCGATGCGCTCAACGCCCGTACTTTGCAATTGTTCGAGAGCGTTGGTCTGTTCGACCAGTTGCATCCTCTGGGCAAGCCTTGTAATACCAGTTCGGTATGGGCAGACGGGAAGTTTGTCTCGCGTAAGTCAGCCTGGTGGGACGAATTGGAAGGCTGTTTTCATAAGTATTATCTTATGCTCGGGCAATCGTTCGTCGAGCAGGCGCTGGACGAGCGGATCAAGACGTTGGGCTGCCCGGTCCACCGTCAAACCTCCGTGCGTGATATCAAAATCCTGGAGGAGGGTTGCATGACGACACTGTCGACAGGCGAGACCATCCAGTCGGAGTTCGTCATCGGTGCCGACGGTTCCCGTTCGTTTGTGCGTGATTGGTTCAATGTGCCTTTCGAGGTGACCTATCCGCAGCTGATTTGGGCGGTGCTGGATGGCATCGTCGACACCGACTTCAATAAGGTGCCGGAAATCATCGTCTTTCAAGCCGAGACCTCGGATGTGGCGTGGATTCCGCGGGAGGGCGAGATCGACCGCTTTTACGTGCGCATGGATACCCAGGACTTTACCGTCGAACAGGCCGTTGCAAAGATCAACCGCGCAATGGCGCCACACACCTTGCGATTCAAGGAACTCGTTTGGTCTTCACAGTTCACGGTGCGCGAGTCAGTGGCGCAACACTATGCAATCGAGGGCAAAGTCTTTATCGCCGGTGACGCCTGCCACATTCATTCGGTCAATGGCGGCCAAGGCTTGAATACCGGTTTGGCTGACGCCTTCAATCTCATGTGGAAGATGAGCATGGTGTTGAAACACGGTGCGTCGAAGGCGTTGTTACCGACCTATGAGCAGGAGCGTAAGCCGGTTGCCCTGGGTGTGATCGAGACGTCCGGCGAACTGGTGCGCACTACCAAGTACTCGGCCCAAGGCACCCACGCAGAGGACTATCTGAAGGTTGTCGAGCGGCGCGCAGGCTTTATCACAGGAATGGGTATTCGTTACGGCCAGCACGACCTCGATGGCCAGCGGTTGCTCGATTTCAAGCTTCGCGAACCTGTCAGTGGCGAACTGACCGCTACCCGCATTTATTCCCTGCTCGACTATCGGTTTTTTACCCTGCTGGTGTTTGGTGACGCGCCGATAACCGCGGATCTCCCTGCCTACGTCAAGCAGATCCAGATTAATGATGAAAGCAGCCCCTACGCCAATCAACTGATCCTGGTTCGGCCCGATACGTATATTGCGGCGTCTTCTGCCCTGAACGACCTTGCACCGATAACGGCTTATCTGGATTCAGTGGTGTACCCGCGCACGACATGACGCCATCCCGGTGCGCAAAGCAAGGCAGCTATAAAAGTACCGGGTGGTATCAAGCCAGCAATTCCAGCAGCGCATCAAGGGTGGCCTGGGGGGCTTCCTGGGGAATATTGTGCCCCACACCTTTCAATATCCGGCGCCGATAAAAGCCGCTGAAATGTTCTGCGTCGTCGTCCTCTTCAGGGGCTGGGCCCACTCCATCATCGGCGCCACACAGCGAAATGCTCGGCACGCTGATCGGAGGTTGCA
The DNA here is from genome assembly GCF_009659625.1 of Pseudomonas haemolytica. Classification (GTDB taxonomy): domain Bacteria; phylum Pseudomonadota; class Gammaproteobacteria; order Pseudomonadales; family Pseudomonadaceae; genus Aquipseudomonas; species Aquipseudomonas haemolytica. The sequence continues at coordinate 36,235 of NZ_VOIW01000010.1, forward strand.
GCGCCAGTGCCTGCTCGATAGTTTCCAGGGCCGGGTCGCCGGGGGCATACATGAAACGATGGCGATAGGAGTGGATCACGACCGCGACAAAATCCGGGTTATCGAACGATGGCGCGGTTTTGCCATACAGGCTCGGCCCTTCGACCCAGGACGGTGACCACAGCGACCACAGCAGTTGGCAAAGGTCGCGGCGGTTGGCGGTCAAACCGTCGACCCCGCGCTGGGTGTGAAAGTAGTACTGGTACCACAATCGATGCTCAGTTTCCGGTGCTCTAGGCTTGAGCGACTTGGCGATGTCCTGAATGTTGTAGCCATCGCCGGTCATTAACCCGCGTACCCGTTCCGGCCACAGCGCCGCGACAATACACGCGGCGCGCCCACCCCAGTCAAACCCGGCGAGGGTGGCCTGAGGGATCGCCAGGGCATCCATGAAATCCAGCAAATCCTTGGCCAGCGCTGCTTGTTGGCCGGAACGAATGACCTGAGCGTTGATAAACCGCGTCGGGCCATAACCGCGTAAATACGGGACGAACACCCGATAACCACGCTCGGCCAGCACGGGTGCGATCTCGTCGTAGCCGCGCGGGTCGTAGGGGAAGCCATGCAACAGGATCACGGGCTCACCCTCGACAGGGCCGTGGGTTTCGTAGGCTACCTCGAGCATGGGCGTGCGCACATACAACAGCGGGGCAGGGCGGCTCAGGGTTGCCATACGGTCTTCTCCCCGCTGAGCTTGCGGTCCAGGAACGTCGCTGCACTGATCAACGCCAAATGGCTCAAGGCCTGAGGCGTATTGCCCAGGTGCCGGGCCTGGCTGTCGAACTCTTCGGCGTATAACCCCAGCGGGTTGGCGTAACGCAGCAATTGTTCGAATTCCAGATGGGCTTTTTCCACCTGCCCGGCGCGGGCCAGGCATTCGACATACCAGAACGAGCAGGCAGCAAACGCGCCTTCGGTGCCTTGCAAGCCGTCGATCTGACTGTCGTCGTTGCGGTAGCGGTAGACCATGCCGTCGCGCACCAGGCTTTTCTGGATCGCTTCCAGTGTCGACAGCCAGCGCGGGTCGGTCGCCGCGACGAAGCGCACCAGTGGCATCAACAGCATCGAACCGTCCAGCGCAGTGCTGCCGATATGCTGCACAAAGTGCCCACGCTCCTCGTTCCAGAAATTGCTCCAGATGTCGGCGTAGATCGCCTGGCGCGTCTGGTCCCAACGCGCGAACGGGGCCGGCAGTGAACGTTTGGAGGCCAGTCGGATGGCACGGTCCAGGGCCACCCAGCACATCAGGCGCGAATGTAGGAAGTGGTGCTCTTCACCACGCATTTCCCAGATGCCTACATCCTTGCGGTTCCAGATCTCACACACTTGGTCGGCGACGTCCACCGTATGTTTCCAGCCTTCGTGGGAGATGGCTTCGCCATACTTGTTGACCAGGTACACCGCGTCCATCAGCTCGCCGTAGATATCCAGTTGGATCTGGTCGAACGCTTCATTGCCCACGCGTACCGGTTGGGCGCCGCCGTGGCCACTCAAATGGTCGAGGGTGGTTTCCGGCAGTTCCTGGCGACCGTCGATGCCGTAGAGGATATTGATCTTGGTCGGCTGGCCGCAGCAGTCGCTGACCCGGCCTTTGAGCCAGCGCATATAGGCATTGGCTTCTTCGACAAAACCCAGGCGCATGAATGCGTAGACGGTGAACGAGGCGTCGCGGATCCAGGTGTAGCGGTAATCCCAATTGCGCTCGCCACCTGGGGTTTCCGGCAGGCCGAAGGTCGCAGCGGCGATGATTGCGCCGTGTTTGCGCGAGGTTAAAAGCTTCAGCGCCAGGGCCGAGCGGTTGACCATTTCGCGCCAGCGCCCACGGTAATTGGACTGAGAGATCCAGCCGCGCCAGAACTTCAGGGTGCGCTCCAGGTACAGGTCCGTGCAATCGTTGATCACTCGCGGATCATCCTGGCCGCCGAGCACGAATTCGGCGCCTTCGTCCTGGGCCAGGGTGAAGCTGGCGACGGCTGCATCCTCTTCGAGGGTCAGCGGGTGACTGCCCACCAGACGCAGGCCGGGCTGGCCGTCGGCGTTGAACAACACGCCGGTGTCGTCAGACCTGGCCTTAGTCTTGGCGCGGGCATAGTCGTGGCGCACGGCGCAGCGCAGGTGCAGGGTAGCCTGGCCACTGACCACACGCACCCGGCGAATCAGCAGCGGCAGCTCGTCGACGTCTTCGCTGACGGCCAGCAGATCGGTGACCTCCACTACCGCTGCATCGCTGAGCCAGCGGGTTTGCAGCACGTTGGTGTCGGGCAGGTAAATCTGCTCGCGGCGGGCATTGGGCAAGTCCGGGGTGAGCTGGAACGTGCCAGCCTCGGGCGTGTCGAGCAGTGCGCAGAAGATCGACGGGCTGTCGAATTCCGGCCAGCAGAAAAAGTCGATGCTGCCCCGGTCGTTTACGAGTGCCGCACTGCGCATGTCGCCGATGATGCCGTGGGCATCGATGGCGCTTTGGGGTTCTTTCTTCAAGTCAACCATTGCCACGAAACTCCGGATACAGGCTCATGCCACCGTCAATAAACAGCGTACTGCCGACCACATAATCAGACGCGTCGCTGGCCAGCCACACCACCGCATTGGCCACGTCTTCCACATCCCCGACGCGGCCATAAGGAATCAATTTGAGCAGCTCTTTTTCCGCCGCGCCTTCAGTGGCCGCACGGTTGATCGCCGTACGAATGGCCCCCGGCGCAATGCCGTTGATGCGAATTCGTTGCTCGCTGACTTCCTGGGCCAGGGTGCGCATCAGCATCTCCACGCCTCCCTTGGATGCGGCGTAGTTCACATGCCCGGCCCAAGGGATGATTTGATGCACGGAGCTCATATGGATGATTTTGCCGGCGGCGCGGGATACGCCGTCCCGAATGCCCTGGCGATTGAAAATACGCACCGCCGCACGCGCACAGAGAAATTGCCCGGTGAGGTTGACGCCGATTACGCTGTTCCAGTCATCAAGGGTCATGTCGACCAGGTTGGCGTCTTTTTGCAGGCCGGAGTTGGCCACCAGGATATCCAAGTGGCCGAAGGCGTCGAGCGTCTGGGCGAACAGGCGTTCGACGTCAGCCTCTTTGGATACGTCGCCACCGATGGCAAGTGCCCGGCCGCCGTTGGCATTGATCTGCGCGGCGAGGGCCTCGGCCGGTGCCGCCTGGGAGTTGTAGTTGAGCACCACCGCCGCGCCCGCTTCGGCCAGGGCTTTGGCCGCGCCCGCACCAATGCCGGAACTGGCGCCGGTGACCAGGGCCACTTGTTGCTGCAAGGAAATCTGCATCGCCCACCCACTGTGTTTATGAGAGTCCTTTCAGCTGACTGGCGGCGGGCAGTGGAAGTTCACCGGCAGCTCACAGGCCCAGGCCGTGGGCGACAACGGTGAGCGCGCCGTTGCAGGCTTGTCGCCTGACCCTGGCGGCCGTATCGAACCGGGACAGGTGTTGAAACAGCGGATCGGCTATGTAGGCATCAATGGCCGAATCCGGATCATGCGGACTGGGAGGCGGCCCTTCGCGCGCAGCAGCCGGCCGGTTAATGATTTGCCCGTCGAGCATGCCGATTTCTACCGCGGCCCTACCTGCCATCAGGTTTACGAACGTGTGCATGTCATACAGCAGGATGCCGTTCTGCAGTGACCACATATCCATGCTGCCGACATTGTGTAGACCGACGGGGATGATGCGGTCGCATTCGGCAGGTGTGAGCCCGTTGCTGATCAGGCATGCCCGCGATTTCTCATCATCACGGGCAAGCAGCACCAGGTTCTCCAACTGCCGAACCAGGTTACCCAATCCGCTTGAGGGCTCTCTGAGCAGGCTGAGCCATCCCAGTAAGCCGCTATGGGAGCGCTTTTTGAGGTGTTTGAGCTGTACGCCATAAATCTGGCTGTGCACGTGATCCCTGATGAAGAAATCGACATCCACTTCAACGGCATTGTCTTTTGTGTGGTGTTGCAGCAGTTCGAAATCGAGCACTTCAATATGAGCGCAGCGTTTGAGCCGGTTCACCAGGTAGGCCTTCTGAGCATCTGATGTGGCCTTGCCGTGCCAATTGGTGCCCAGCTTTATTTCTGCGAGTTTTTCGGCTGTCTCGATGGCGCCACTCGCCAAATTGCGCGTTCCCAGTACCAGCCCGCCTCCAGAGAAATCGAAAAGCCGGTCAACCACGGGGAGTTGCGTTTGAATTCGATGGACATGTTCGTAGACCTGCGTAATGCCCTTTTGCGCGGCGTGGCGATGATCGAAGGGTGGGGTTCCAGGATGCTGTGTTGCATGGACCGCGTGAATGATCATCAGCAGCAAGGGTTCAAGTTGATCGAATAATAGGCCGGCCACGGGACCATAGTCTGGCGGCAGCCGCCAATGCTGGGGAAATAGAGTCAGTGCCGATACCCTGGCATTTTGCAGTTGGTTTCGTCGAGCCGGGTCGGCAGCCACGATGGCAAGGCTTTGGATGGCCAGCGAGGCGGACGCAAGAGATGCCTGTTCCAGGGCTGAACCAAACCATACCCTGCGAAGGTGCGCGCGCATGGCGTCCGATGACGGCGTGATGGTGCAATTGCCAGTCTCGTCAACGGTTGCCCTGGCGATGCCCAGGATGACCAAGGCCAATAGTTCTGAAAGCCAGACGCAGTGGCACGCCAGGCCGACAGTGTCTTGTGAGGATGGGGCACCCTGGGGGTCGCATGGCATTGTCGACAGCACGGTTCAAGCAGTTGCAGGTCGTACAGTCGCGCAACATCGGTGAGGGTTCCGTCGGGTAGAGGTGCCGTGTCGAGGGTGGTTTGTATCTGGGTTTGCTGCAGCCACACCTCGCGGGATTTCCACAGTGTGGTCGTGCCAGTGAGTGGGAGCTTCTGCGCTAGCATCGCCTGCATTGGGTACAGCCGTTCGACCAATGTCTGCACGCCTGGGCATTGATCGGTCAGGGAGGTGATGAGTATTCGATTTGGCTCGCTCAAACAGAACTTATGCGGGTAAGTGCTGACGTTGCAGGCAAGGCGTAAAGCATGGTGGCAGCGGGTGTCGATAAAAGGCGTGTGCATAGACGTAGCGCTCGGCCGCAAGGGGAGTGTTATCGTATTATGCTGAAAATAAAGGGAATACAAGGGGCGAGGGAATGTATATGCCGACAGGCACCGGACGCGTGAATATCGTACTCATCGGCCTATCCGCAGTTTTATCACTGGCTCAAGCATCAGGGGCCTTTGCGGAAAACATCAATGGCAAGACGCTCTACTTACAAAGGTGCGCTGTGTGTCATGGGCTCGATATCAAAGCGACAGGGCCATTGGCTAAAAAAAGCAATCCTCCAACGCCTGACCTTACAACCATCGTTTTCAAGAAACGACTCAGTGATTATCCAGGCGTTATCGTGTCGTCAATCATACTTCGCCCAAATGGAAATCTGATTCCAAAGACGTTGCAGGAGAACGGTGTAAAGATAGCGCCGCACGCGTGGAGCGTTAAGGATTTACGAGACCTGCATCAGTACATGAGTGATGTCATTTCAAAAAAATAACGCTCTTGATAGGGGATAGGGTGCAGCGACAGGCAGCAATTGCCCTGCTTAATAGGAAGCATTACTATTCACGCCCCGCCTTCCCAGTGCATCCGCGATGATTCCCCAGCCGCCCCGCAGAACAGGCTTTTTCGAGCACTACGAAGAGTTGATCGGAACCTGGACGCGCCGCCTGAGAAACCGTCAGCAGGCCGAAGACCTGGCCCATGACACCTTTGTGCGAGTGCTGGAGTCGAGTACCAGCGAGGTTGCGCAACCGCGCGCCTACTTGCATCAAACGGCGCGCAATATCGCAGTGGATGCCCATCGCCGCGAAGACCGCCGCGAGGCGCTGACGCTGCAAGCGGTTGATCACAGTGCGCCCCATAGCGGCGACCCGGAGCATTACATGCACGCGATCCAGTTGGCCGACTCCATCGAGCGGGCGTTGGCCGAGTTGCCGCTCAACTGCCGCAAGATTTTCATCTGGCAGAAAATCGAGGGACTCACCCAGCTGGAAATCGCCGAACGCCTGGGCCTGTCTAAAAACATGGTGGAAAAGTATATGATCCGCACCCTGCGGCATCTGCGTGATCGTCTGGATGCGATGGCGCCATGACCCGCTTTGAAACAGGATCTTCCACGATGGATACCCGTGTCCGTGATGAGGCCGCGCAGTGGTTTGTGCGCCTGCAGGACGGCCAGTTGAGCGCCGAAGAGCGTCAATGTTTCGATGCCTGGCGTGCTGAGCAGCCCGAGCACCAATATGAATTCGATGTGTTGCAAGGGCTGTGGAGCGCCACGGATCTGCTGCCCAAGGCTCGCTTGCAGGCCCTGTGCGAGGCGCCGGCCGAGCATTCCAAGCGCCGTGCGGTGTTGCGCTATGCCGTTGCCGCCAGTGTGGTCGCCGTTGCAGTGGGCGTGGGTTTATTCAGCGGGTTGGGCCAGCCAAAGTCGTACAGTGCCGAGTTCAGTACCCGGTTGGGCGAGCATCGCCAGGTGGCCTTGCCCGACGGTTCGGTGATGGACCTCAACAGCCGTAGCGTGGTTGCGGTTCACTATGAAAAAGGTCGGCGTGGCGTGGAACTCAAGCAGGGCGAGGCGATGTTCAGTGTCGAGCATGACGCCAGTCGTCCGTTTGTGGTGGCCGCGGGGGCAGGGCAGGTGACGGTTACCGGCACGCGCTTCGATGTGCGTCGGGATGCCGACCAGACCCGCGTGGCCGTTGAGGCCGGCACGGTCAAGGTACAGGGGCGCCTGTTGGATCAGACGGTGACGCTGACCGCCGGCCGTGGCACCCATGTCGATACCCAAGGCCAAGTGGCGGCGGCCTACGCGGTGAACGCTGAAGAACTGACCGCATGGCGCACCGGCAAACTGGTGTTCAACAACGCCACACTTGGCGACGTGGCGCGGGAAGTGTCGCGCTACCGCGAGCAACCGCTGCGCGTCAGTACCACAGCGGTGGGCAACCTGCGCCTGACCAGCGTATTCAAGTCCAACGATACCGACGCCTTGCTCAAGGCCTTGCCACACATCCTTCCCGTCGCCTTGCGTACCTTGCCGGACGGCAGCCAGGAAATTATTTCACGCTGACATTCAGGTTTTTTTCGAGTTCTTCGTCTTCTCCTGCAACTGCAACTGGTTTGCGTTAACAGCCGCGCACTCTTGCCATCACAGGACTAGGTTCGACGTGAAAAAACTCGCCCTCTACAACTATAAAGTTTCTCGCTGGGCGCCCCTGGCCCTGGCCCTGGCAGTCAGTACCGCGCTGCCAGCCGCGTATGCTGGCGATGGCATTCATATCCGCGCCCAATCCCTGGGCGCAGCCTTGAGCCAACTGGGCCAGCAGACCTCGCTGCAAGTGTTCTTCAGCCCCGACATGGTCGCTGGCAAGCAAGCCCCGGCGGTGGATGGCAACCTCTCGCCCGAACAAGCCCTGCGCCAATTGCTGCAAGGCAGCGGCCTGGATTACCGGATCGACGCCGGCTCCGTGACCTTACGCCCGGTTAGCAACGGCACCGGCGAGGCTGGCTCGCCGCTGGAGCTGGGCGTCACCGACATCAAGGTAGTAGGCGACTGGCTTGCCGATGCCGATGCAGCCGTGGTGCAAAACCACCCGGGCGCGCGCACGGTGGTGCGCCGCGAAGCCATGGTGGAGCAAGGCGCGATGAATGTCGGCGATGTGCTGCGACGTATTCCGGGTGTGCAGGTACAGGAATCCAACGGTACCGGTGGCAGCGATATTTCCCTCAACGTCGGTGTACGCGGCCTGACCTCACGCCTGTCGCCGCGCTCCACCGTGCTGATTGACGGCGTACCGGCAGCGTTCGCCCCGTACGGCCAACCGCAACTGTCGATGGCGCCGATTTCCGCCGGTAACCTGGAAAGTATTGACGTTGTTCGCGGTGCAGGTTCCGTGCGTTATGGGCCACAGAACGTGGGTGGGGTGATCAACTTCGTGACCCGCGCGATTCCGGAGAAATTCTCCGGTGAGGTCGGCACCACCCTGCAAACCTCCGCCCATGGTGGCTGGAAGCACGTTGAGAACGCCTTTATCGGCGGCACTGCCGACAACGGCATCGGCGCCGCGCTGCTGTACTCCGGGGTCAATGGCAACGGCTACCGCAACAGCAACAATTCCAACGACATCGACGACGTGATCTTCAAAACCCACTGGGCGCCGACCGATCAAGATGACTTTTCGCTGAACTTCCACTACTACGATGCCAGCGCCGACATGCCCGGCGGCCTGACCCAGCAGCAGTTCGACGCCAACCCCTACCAGTCGGTGCGCGACTGGGACAACTTCAGCGGCCGCCGCAAGGACGTGTCCTTCAAGTACATCCGCCAGATCGACGACCGTACCCAGGCCGAAGTGCTGACTTATTACTCCGACAGTTTCCGTGGCAGCAACATCGCCAACCGCGACCTCAAGACCATCAGCTCCTACCCGCGCACCTACTACACCTTCGGCATCGAGCCGCGAGTGTCCCATGTGTTCGACGTGGGCCCGAGTACCCAGGAAGTCAGTGTTGGCTATCGCTACCTCAAGGAAGGCATGCACGAGCAAGCCACCAGTCTCAACCTGGCCAACAACGTGCCGACGCCGGGCGGGCAGAGCGATGGCCATGTGTATCAGGACCGCACTGGTGGCACCGAAGCCAATGCGTTCTACATCGATAACAAAATCGATATCGGCAGGTGGACCATTACCCCGGGCATCCGCTTTGAAGACATCCGCACCGAATGGCATGACCGCCCGGTCGTGGCCCTGAACGGCAAGCGTACCGAGGAGAAACGCCGCGAGGTCCACAACAACGAACCGTTGCCGGCCCTGAGCGTGATGTATCACGTGTCTGACGAATGGAAACTGTTCGCCAACTACGAAACCTCGTTCGGCAGCCTGCAGTACTTCCAGCTGGGGCAGGGCGGCACCGGCAACCAGACCGCCAACGGCCTGAACCCGGAAAAAGCCAAGACCTACGAGATCGGTACGCGCTACAACGACAGCGTCTGGGGCGGCGAAGTGACGCTGTTCTACATCGACTTCTCGGATGAGCTGCAATATGTCAGCAACGACGTGGGCTGGACCAACCTCGGCGCCACCAAGCACGCTGGTATCGAAGCGTCGGCTCACTACGACCTGTCCAACCTCGACCCGCGCCTCGATGGCCTGACCGCCAACGCCGGCTTCACCTACACCAAGGCCACCTCTGAAGGTGACGTGCCATTCAAGGGCCGCGATTTGCCACTGTACTCCCGTGAAGTGGCGACCCTGGGTCTGCGCTACGACGTCAACCACTGGACCCACAACCTGGACGTCTACGCCCAGTCCGGCCAGCGTGCGCCAGGTACCGGCACCACCTACATCACCCAGGGCACCGCTGACGGTCAATACGGTGATATCCCAGGGTATGTCTCAGTCAATGTGCGCAGTGGTTATGACTTTGGCGCGCAACTGTCGAACCTGAAACTGGGTGTGGGGGTGAAAAACGTGTTTGATCAGCTGCACTACACGCGCTCCAGCGACAACAACTCCGGGATATACCTGGGTGAGCCGCGTACGTTCTTTGTACAAGCAAGCGTCGGATTCTGATCTTTAGCTGATAGGAAAAATCGCAGCCCAAGGGCTGCGATTTTTTTTGCTTGGGCAGGGCGTGCCACCCATTTACTGCTGGAAGACCACCGCCTGCCAATCTGTTTCCTACAGCTGCACAGCACATATTGTTGCTGGATCAGGAACTGGTTCCGACACAAAACCACATAGGGAAGAGCTGATGGGCTTCGACGTTACGTTGGAGCGACAAGCCGAAAATTGCGCCCACTGTAATGGAGAAACTTATGTCGGTATCGATGTCGGATACACCCCTACCTACTTCATCAACTTCTGGCCTCCCACAGGCCGATGCCAAAACGGAGTCTAAGGTCAGTCGCGAGGCGCCTGCCGCGCCTTCTTTCAAGGGGCAGAATGCGGCCAACGTCAATTTCCAATCGCAGGCAAACAAGGGCGGACCGATGTTTGGTTCTGATCAGTCACCAGCAGGCAGTACCGACGCCCTTGCTCGTCACTATAACGCTCCTGCGAAGCAGAGCTTTCTGGATCACTTCAAGCAGTGGAGCAGCCATTGGTTTACTGGGCATCGGCCACCCACGCACCCTGGTTGCGGCAATCCGCCGGCAAGGCCGAATCCTGGGTGGAGTAACCCACCGCCAAGACCGAACCCCGGTTGCAGTAACCCACCGGCAAGGCCAAATCCTGGGTGGAGTAACCCACCGCCAAGACCGAACCCCGGTTGCAGTAACCCACCACCAAGGCCGAATCCTGGCTGGAGTAATCCACCACCACGACCAGACCCCACTGCAGGTAGGCCTTACCCGGTGGCGCCAGGCAGGCCTGATCCGCAGTATTCACTCAAGAGTCGTGAAGAGCTGGTACAGCAGTTGCGTGATAGCTACCCAGCTTTCCTGGATCCCAATAACCCAGGGTATATCAGTGTTGACAGTATTCTTGCGATGGCACAAAGAGGTTGGTCATCTAATCCCGCCATGCGCGAAAACATTCGCTTGGCCAATGCGCTGCTGCGGGATCCGGAATTGATCGCAACCCTTATCCGGAACAGCGCCACTGGTGCATCGGGCAATCTTGTTGATTGGAATGGCGTGAACTCGGTTCTCCATGGGCAAAACTACTTCAAGTACAAAACTGACAAGGAGCTTGCCGGTGAGATGATTGAGCATTACAAAGAGTTGAAAGGCTGGGGGTTCAGCCTGACAGTCAAAGATATGCGAAAGCTGGCTAGCCAACCTCTGACGGGCGATGCTGCCAAGGATCACCTTAGACAGTTGGCCCAGGAATTTCTTAATCGCCCTGAATTCATCGCGTGTGTCACTTCTGGCGGAAAAGTCAGCCTCAAAGCACTGTATTCGGCTTCCCATTGACTGATCTTCGGGCGTCGTAACAAGTGGGCGGCGCCTTACTCAATTGTTTGAGGAACGGCTTACGCTCATTTGCCACATAGGTGGTACCAGCGGTGGTGATTAACGTGCCGCTCTTGAGATTTCGAGTGAGGGAAAACATATGACTTCAACCTCGTTTAATTCCCCCAAACCCGGCCGCCTTGAACACCTATGCAGTACTCAGCGAGCCAATTTCGCGGTCTCTGAGGAGCGCGCAGCATCACGAGGCCTGCCCCTCCCGTCGAGGGCGTATGAGGTTGAGACCCGGCGCATGAAGGCCTTCGCCGGCCAGCGCAAATTCCAGGCCCCCGTTTCCGATGACTTTTCCCGGGGATTGCTCTCGGCCAAGCAGTCGCCGAGTGAAAACGCCGAGCCAAAACACACCGGCCTGATCAATAGCCTGACGGCCTGGTGGCGTCGGCAAATGCAGGGTTAACTCAGCCCTCGACAACGTTTTTACATGTTGTCATGGCTATTAGCTGATCTTCCGGAACTGTCGTGATCTTCCAGCCACACATGAGGTGCTCGTCTGGCTGGAATTCATTCGACAGTTGCAGCTTTTTGGCAGCGCTCGCCAGGCAAGTCCGGATCCTGAATAGTGGGAAGTGAAGCATGACAATCAATAGCGCAATACCTCGCAGCCTGCTACCTCCCGTGAGTGGGCAAGAGGTGCAACCGACTTCGCCACCACCGATTGATCATTTCGCTCATGGAGTGGGCACATGGGATGCACTGCCGCGCCGGCCAGCGGTGCTATCAAGCGCCTTGTCCGCGCTGCGTTCCCATCAATTGCAAAATGCGCCGGACATTCGCGCGAATGCGATTCCACCAGGCTCGCACTCAACCGATAGCCAACTAGTGGCCGAGTTGGAAAAAGGCTTTGGCGAGCTGCACGCTTATTTCAAAGAGGGGCGTGGGTCGCAGTCTTCCCTTCTACAGGTCGCTGCGCAAAGACTGAGTGGAGAGTAATGTGCGAGATCGCCTGATCCTGGTCGTCAGGGAGATTCTAAAACGGCCGTCCTTGAATGACGCAATCATGGATTGCGAAGGGTACATTACCCGCGACAGTCTCAGGATTGCTGCGACGACTTTGCGAGGTAACAGTTCTTCCGACACCTTCAGTCAAGACCCTTTCCATGGTCTGGACAATGCCGCGGTCGTTCGGGCTCTTCAAGGCTATTTCAAGCATCTGCGGGACGCGACCAAAGATCGCAGGAGCTTTTTTGAAGAATTCGAGTACGTGGAAATCGCCCTCCTCAAAGCGGTGATGAATGACCCTGATGAGGTTGATTCCCAGGGCCTGCCCATACTCGAGCCTTCCACCGGCCTACCCAGAAAGCAATACAGCGAGCACTGCGTCTACACGGCCAAAAACATCATTGAGCGTCCGGGCTTGTTACGCTCGTTGGTACATATAAATAGCATGCGCCTGTTTGGCCGGCTCAAATCTACGGAGTGGCTCAGCAATACAAGCCTGGAGCGCTGGCTGGAGCGATACAAGCTACACAAAGCCAGGTAACACCGGCCTTGTGCACCGCGTGGTTTACACCTTGAGGATCTTGCCACTGATTGCCACACCGGCCAGCAATAGTGCGACCAATACAAACGCTGTACTCAGGCTGCTGCCATGGGCGATAAAGCCGATCATGGCCGGGCCGGCAAGAATGCCGGCATAGCCCAGCGTGGTGATAGCCGGCACAGCAATGTGTTCGGGCATGACCTTCTGCTTGCCCACGGCGGTGTACAGCACCGGCACGATATTCGAACATCCGGCGCCGACCAATGCGTACCCGAGCAGCGCCGTTTCCCAGGCCGGTAATAGCGTCGCGAGCAGCAGACCAGCACAGGCCAATGTGCCACCGATCACGATCACTCGTGTGGTGCCCAAACGTCGGACAATCGCATCACCGGTCAGGCGTCCAGCCGTCATGGTCAAGGCAAATGCCGCATACCCAAGGCCTGCATAAGCTTCATCCAAGCCGCGCTCGGCGCTCAGAAACACAGCACTCCAATCCAGTACCGCGCCTTCAGCCAGGAACACAATGAAACACAGGCAGCCGATAAACAGCACCACACCATGAGGCACCGCAAATGCCGGGCCTGAGCTTTCACTGCCATACGGCAACAGGTGCGGTGCGGCCTTGAGCAGTGCCGCCACCATGATAACCACGACCACCAGGGTTGCCTGCAATGGCGACAGGCCCAGGCCCAGCAACCCGGCCACTCCTGCCGCGCCGACAATGCCCCCCAGGCTGAACAACCCATGGAAACCCGACATCATGGTTTTGCCACTAGCGCGCTCAACGATCACGGCTTGCAGGTTGACGGTGGAGTCCACAGTGCCCAGGCCCGCGCCAAACAGGAACAGTCCAGCGATCAGCAACGGGATCGAGCTGACGGTGGCCAGCATCGGCAGGGCCAGGCAGATCATAAGTGTCCCTGCGGTAAGCACGCGTCGGCAGCCATAGCGCGATGCCAGTGCGCCCGCCGCCGGCATCGCGATGATCGACCCCACCCCCAGGCATAACAGCAGCAGGCCAAGCGTGCCTTCATTCAGGTTCGCGCGCGCTTTGGCATAGGGCACCAAGGGCGCCCAGGCGGCGATACCAAAACCGGCGATAAAAAAGGCGATACGGGTCGACATTTGTTCCAATCGCCCGGGAACCACGGGCGCTGGAGTGGGAATGGCAGTCATGAAAAATCCTTGGTTTTGCGTTCAACGAACGATGTCCGGCCTGACATCCTTGCACATCAGGCCCTCTCGAGCGAGCCGGGTTCCCGTTGCGTTCAAGATTAAAAGCACGGACTTCGAACATTATTTTTTACAAACGTGGAACGCTTGGGGCCTTGGTAACCACCCAGGAATTATCGAACGTGTAGGAGGTGGTCTGGAAGGTGCTTAATCCCCGTGAGCATGGCTGAACCCCAGGTTCTTGCGGTGGGTTATCACCTTCCAGGCCACCTCCTGCAGATCGACTGTTCTGTAAAATGATGCTGTGCCAGTAAGTAGGTATCTGAACGGACGAGGTATCACGACAAACCTGATGCGGTATCGCCCGTGGTCACTTATGTCGAGCCGGCGGTGGATGAACAGGTGTCAGCTATTTCCTTAAAACCTAGTCATGTAAGTGCAAGTTTGAGTCAGAATTTTCTTTTTGTTATTAGATAGGTTATTGGCTGCATTACTTTTATGTAAAAGACAATTCCATCCTCGTCGTACGAAACTTCTTTTTTAGTTTTGAAGATTTGAAATGCTCCTGAAATCGCTAAGCTTGAGCATGTTCAGGTGCTTTTTTTCGCAATCCAATGGGTTTTGGCGGGGGGAAGTAGTTCAGTCGAAAAATTGATGGCGGGTAACAAAGGATGGTTAACGCGTTTGCTTCGTCACGTTTCAAATTGGTCCTTACAAGGATAAATACAGGTTTTCAAGTACTAGGGTTCAAAGGCAGCGAGGCCCTTGATCAACCCTACTTCATACATGTGCAGTTAGTTAGCGAAGACCCTGCCCTTGACCTGGAGGCGTTGCTTCATCAACCCGCCTACCTGGACTTTGGCGAAGCGGGTCAGGGCCTGCATGGGCAGGTCTACGCCATCGGTCGAGATGGTCCAGGTGCGCGGCTCACCCGTTACCACCTGACCCTGGCCCCGCGCCTGGCATGCCTTGCCCATCGCCGGGATCAACGGGTTTTCCAGCAGCGCAGCGTGCCGCAGATCATTGCGACGGTCCTTGAACACCACGGGATCCTCGCCGACGCCTATACCTTCGAGCTCGGGCCGGTGGTGTATCCGCCACGAGGATTTTGCGTGCAGTACAGGGAATCCGACCTGCACTTCATCCAGCGGCTGTGTGAAGAAGAGGGCATTCACTACCACTTTCGTCACCGCGTGGACAATCATCTGTTGGTGTTCGGTGATGACCAGACGGTGTTTCGACGGTTGCCGGTGCAGCATTACTGTTCATCGGCTGATCCGGCGCTCGAGACCCGGGTTGTCCAGCGTTTCGACCGGCGCCTGCAAATGCGTAGTCGGCGAGCCGTACGCCGTGACTATGACTTTGAGCATCCTTCGTTTTGCCTGCAAGACAAGGCGGGTACTGGGGGGGTGGATCCTTTGGAAGACTATCGTTACCCCGGCGGCTTCAGCGGCCATGCACGGGGAGCACAATTGGCGCGACGCGCCCTGGAGCGCCATCAGCGTGATCGCCATCGGGTCTTGGGCAAAAGTGATCAACCGGCATTATGCAGTGGCCATTTTCTTGAGTTGTGCGATCACCCGGATCCAGTCTGCAATGACTTATGGCTGCTGACGTCGGTGCGTCATGAGGGCTACCAGCCTCAGGTATTGGAGGAGTCGACATTTGAGGCCAGTGGATTCCAGGGGTATCGCAACCGCTTCACCGCGACACCCTGGCGCGCAGTGCATCGGCCAGCGCTCAAGCACCCCAAGCCGACGATCAGTGGCAGCCAGACCGCAACGGTAACCGGGCCTGCGGGAGAGGACGTGCATTGCGATGCCTATGGTCGGGTGAAGGTGCGCTTTCATTGGGATCGCCTGGACAAAAACGATGATACGAGCAGTTGTTGGCTGCGAGTGGCTTCCGGGTGGGCGGGTGATGGGTTTGGTGCCATGCTCATTCCACGGGTAGGCATGGAAGTGCTGGTGAGCTTCCTGGAGGGCGACCCGGACCAACCCCACGTCAACGGCTGCCTGCCCAATGCGTTGCACCTGCCTGCCTATCCCTTGCCGCAACACAAGACGCGCAGCGTACTGCGTAGCCGCAGTTCTCCACAGGGTCTGGGCGCCAACGAGTTGCACCTAGAAGACAGGCGCGGTGAAGAACTTATCTACCTGCGCGCCCAGCGCGACATGGAGCAACAGGTGGGCCATGACAGCCGGCTGGAGGTGGCCGGAGAGCGGCACGAAATCATCCGGGGGTTGAGCACGGCTCGCCTGGAAAGCGAAGAGCATCGCCACGTCGCTGGTGATCGCAAGGTCACGCTCAAGGCGCATGACCACCTCGACGTGCAGGGCGATAGCCTGACCCAGGTTGGCCAGACCCTGGTGATCGAAGCCGGCCAGCAGGTTCATCTCAAGGCGGGTGCCAGCCTGGTTATCGATGCGGGGTCGCAACTGAGTCTGAAAGCCGGTGGAGAGCATTTGGTGATTCACGCCGGGGGCATTTTCAGCAGCCGGCCCATCACACAGGGCGGCTCGCCAACCCCAACACGTTCGGTTAGTCCCACGGCGGTTGCCCGCCCGCAAGTCTCTGCTGCACAAGGCGTCATCATGGACTTGGCCAGGCAATTGGGCGCGGACTTCTGCCCCCTGTGCGAATGCTGCCGTGACGGCCTGTGCGATCTCACGGGGAGGGCGGCTTGATGGACAGCTTGCCCATTCGATGGATGGCCCAACAGCAGCAGAGTGGGTACCCACTGTGCCTGATGCTTGAAGGGAGCAACGAGGCTCGCCAACCGCTGCTGGCAGGGCGCGACCAGACGCAATATTGCAACCTCTACAGCGAGACCGATGCGGCGCAGTTGGCGAGTTCAGGCCCGGCCATCCTGCTGCTGGAGAAGATGAGTGAGCCCGCGTTGGTCGGCTTGCTGCAAAACCCTGAGTCGAACTGGGGTTGGCTGGGTAGCTTGCCTGCTGCCGACTTGAGCGATGTGACACGACATTGGCGCGAGAGGCTGCTGGTAGGACCAAAGGGGCAACAGGCGCTTTATCGCATTCACGACAACCGCACCCTGGCCCGTGCCTTGGCTTACCTACCGAAAGAGCATTGGCCGAGCTATCTCGGGCCGTTGATCGGTGTGTGTTATTGGCATGAAGGCCGCTGGTGCCACCACCAAAACCCCGCCCCCGGCGACTACCCGGTACCTGACCCCGCGCCTTGGCTCGGCACACCCAACCCCCAGGCCCAAGCCATCCTGCACGCCAATATCCTGCGCTACCTGCTGGCGGAGCACAGTGAAGACCTGGCGGCATTGGTCGAATTCCAAGACCCGAAGGTCTGGCTCGCCCAGGTACTGGAACAGGCGCGCACCTGGCAATGGCGCGGGCCGGAGCAGTTGGAGTTTTTGGTGGTGCGCCGGTTGGAAGAAGCCACCCGCAGCAGTGTTGTTCGTTGGCAACCGAGGATCGGGGAGGCACCAGGGCAGCATTTTGAACGAGTGGTGGAGCAGTGGCGCAGGGAGGAAGGCAAAAGTGAGTAGGTGGATGGGAGTGGTCTTGCTGATCGTTGGGGTAATGGGGCTTTCGGCATGTACGGGGAGGGCGGTGGAAAGTTTTACGTTGGAGGTGGATTTGCCGGAGCAGTTCGAACTTAAAACGGCGGCTAATTATCGACCCGCGACGGGTGAGACGTGTGTGTTGCCGAGACGTCGAGGCGAGAGG
Source organism: Pseudomonas haemolytica (assembly GCF_009659625.1). Taxonomy (GTDB): domain Bacteria; phylum Pseudomonadota; class Gammaproteobacteria; order Pseudomonadales; family Pseudomonadaceae; genus Aquipseudomonas; species Aquipseudomonas haemolytica. Next base: position 53,629 of record NZ_VOIW01000010.1, read on the forward strand.
CCAGAACGGAAAGTCTTTTTTACGGACTACAAACCTGTAGCGAGCAGGGTGAGTTATGAGTTGCCGCTGACTGAAACGGTAGAAGGGTGTCCGTTAGTCCTGCGTAGTGTGGAGTTTGATTTTTACGCGAAGTGGGGAACGCGGGATACGGATGTGGGTGGGAGCTTTGCGAGTATTTCCGTTCGCGATCGTGTGGAGGACGGGATGTCAGGGATGCCTGAGTCGGGTGTACAGAAAGTACTTGGGGAATGTAAGTGGCATTTTCGAACGGTGGGACCCTTGCATGCAATCAGGAAACTCCTGATATGTAGTTCACTGGATTCAATTGGGACGGTACGGGAATCACGGGTGGGGGGCGTTGCGCAACGTTCGCAATTATCGGGAAAAAAGCTGAGGTTGGCGCTGACTGTCAGTGAGGATGAGTTGCCTGCGTTTGGTGACAGATGGATAGCTGTTCCGGGTGGATGGAGACGTTGCAGGGGGAAGAGTTTTGAGGACCTGTTTGGGTATTGCACAGGTAACACCACGGAATTTAAACCCATAAAAATGCCGGACGGGCGCATATGTGACATCTATCCGACATGCCAATAACGAGGACGAAGTCATGAAGCTGGACGCATGGAAGCAAGCTTATTTTGGTGAACAAATGCCTGCTTGCGCATTGCAAGGGCACTGGGCAAGTTTTCGTTTGGTCGATGAGACGGGCAGTGGAAAGGCTTATGGTGGGCTTCCATTCACGGTCCATGACAGTACAGGGCGACGGTACGTCGGTAAATTGAATGGTGAGGGGTTCGCCAGTCTGCAAGATTTTTACTGTGGCCCTGTCGTTTTGACGTTGGATGATTTGTACAACGGAATTGAGGAGCCGTATTACCTGCTTAGTACTCGCAAAACGTACAAGTTACCTATTACTGAGCTGCAAGTTCGCGCCGAACGAACGTTTTACTCTGGCAATGACGGTATACGTGCTGAGCGGAGTTCTGCACACCATCAAACAGATAGATTCTACCAAGTTGAAGTGAGCGATTTAGTACGCCATAGCGCTCACTTGCCACCACTGGCTTCGTCAGTTCATCGCCCCAAGCGTCATGTATTGAAAATGATGGCTGATCTTGGCTTCGGTCCACCTCAGCCCTCATTGTCAGGCGTCGTATTGTTCCCTAACCAACATTCCGTTCTGGAAGTACGGCCGTTGCGAGCCTTGCGCCCAGTGCTATCGACCGAAGACAGCTTCTGTGCCCTGAACCTGTACCAGTTGGCACTATTTTCTGCGTTGAGTTATTGCGACTTTGGGCAAGTTCCCTCAGAGAAACCCTTAGATGAAGTCCTGTTTCCGTTGGATCCAAGTGTTGGAAATTTGTTCGCTGAACAGCTGTCGGTGTATCACGAAGCCTGGCAAATTGATCCGGAGCAAACGCAGCGTTTTTATCCGCTCTATGAAGAGGTCCCTTACTCCCAGCGTTTCGAAATCCTGCCTTTTGACCCTGAGTTGTACCCCCAAAATCGCCCGGAACTAAACGAAGAGCAGGAACATCCCGCACGCTTGCACTTTTTCGATGACGAAAAATTCGGTACTGATACCCAGGCTTTCATCATCCACCACGATGAAGTAATCCTGATCTCTGTGCGTGGAACCGTCAGCCGTGCTGACGTATTACGTGATGCAGACGCCCATCAAGTGGCTTTTGTAGACGGCGTTGGTAAGGCGCACGATGGTTTTCACCAGGCCTACCGGGCTATGCGTAATTTCGTCTTGCAATACCTTGATCGGTTTCACATCGGCCAGCGCATTGTGATTTGTGGCCACAGCCTCGGCGGCGCCATTGCGTTGCTTTTGGCCGAGGGACTGCGTCGAACCCCAGACGCGCACTACAACATTCTCCTCTACACCTACGGCGCCCCCCGCGCCGCCGACACTGAATTCACCGCCGGTGCCTCATCCCTGGTCCACCACCGTATCGTCAACCACAACGACCCCGTTCCCAGCGTCCCGGCCCCCTGGATGAACACCACCGCCAAACTCTGGATCCCCGGGGCGATCACCTTGTTCAGCGCCCCCGCATCTGGTGGCCTGCTGTTCGCCGCCGGGTTGGTACGCGTGGGCGGCAACCCCTATCAACATCACGGTGAGCAACATCACTTCATGCCGATCACGCTCCCGGACGGCACGCATTCTTCGGTGCTATGGAAACCCGGCTGCGAGTCCATCCAGGAAGCGGGCTGCAATCGCACATTGCAACTGCAGGGCGATATGCCCGACCGTGACAATTTGTTGAGGCAGCTTTTTCAGGCCGGCCAACATTTCATGACCACCAGCTATATCCCCGCAGCCTGGGCCACACTGCGACGCTGGCAGCAAACCCTGGATAGCCAGGGCCCTTTGGTTACTCCAAGGGAGTTTGAGTTGCTCGACCGGGCTCTCGAAGACATGCGCGAGAAACTGAGGGCCAAGCGGCGTGAATTTGCCCGCCAGCGCCCAGCCAATGACCGTAGCTACGAACCTATTGATGCCTTGAATGCCGAGATCGACCGTTTGCACACCAGCCGCGAGCGCCTGGCAACCCTGCGCTGGCGTCGCCTTGAAGCGCGCGACGTCTACGGCAGTCATGCACAGTCTGCGCACCTGCAATCGAGCCTCAAACGCTGGTTCAGCCACCGTGAAAACTGCGAGGTTGCTCAATTCGCCAGCATCCCGCCGCCCTCCCACAATGATCAGGGAAGGGTGCAAATGCTGGACGTTGACTCCATCGTCTAGCTAACCGGGTTAAACAAACTCCACCTGTGCCGGCTGCCGTTTCATCAGCACCTTGCCGTTGCGGATCGAGTACAGCGGCAAGCCCTGGCTACGTATGACTTCATAGTCACTGTCGGCCGACAGGATCAGCAGGTTGGCGGGGCGACCCGCTTCCAGCCCATAGCGGTCACCCAGGGCCATGGCCTTGGCGCTGTTGTCGGTAACCAGGTCCAGGGCGCTTTGCAGGTTGCGGTAGCCGAGCATATGGCAGATGTGCAGGCCGGCTTCCAGCACTCGCAGGATGTTGCCGTTACCCAGGGGGTACCAGGGATCCACGATGGAGTCCTGGCCGAAGCACACGTTCATGCCTGCTTCGAGCAGTTCGTTGACGCGGGTAACGCCGCGGCGTTTCGGGAAACTGTCGAAACGGCCTTGCAAGTGAATGCTTTCAGTGGGGCAAGAAACAAAGCTGATGCCGGAGTGCCCCAGCAGGCGAAACAGTTTGGCGCAGTAGGCGTTGTCGTAGGAGCCCATGGCGGTGGTATGGCTGGCGGTCACACGGGCGCCCATGTCGCGGCTGCGGGCTTCTTCGGCGAGCACTTCAAGAAAGCGTGAATGAGGGTCGTCGGTTTCGTCGCAATGCACGTCCACCAGGCAACCTGTGCGTTCGGCGAGGTCCATGAGGAACTTCACCGAACTCACGCCCTGGTCGCGGGTGTATTCGAAGTGGGGGATGCCGCCGATCACGTCGGCGCCCAAGCGAATGGCTTCTTCCATCAGTTCACGCCCATTGCGGAACGACTCGATGCCCTCCTGGGGGAAGGCGACGATTTGCAGGTCGATCAGGTGCGTGCTTTCTTCACGCACTTCCAACAGGGCCTTGAGCGCAGTGAGGTCCGGGTCGGTGACGTCGACATGGGTGCGCACATGCTGGATGCCATGGGCGGCAAGCGCCTGGATGGTTTTTTTGGCGCGGGCTTTGGTGTCCTCCAGGGTAATGGTGGCCTTGCGTTCACCCCAGCATTCGATGCCTTCAAACAACGTACCGCTCATGTTCCAGCGCGGTTCGCCGGCGGTGAGGGTGGCGTCGAGGTGGATGTGGGGTTCGACGAAAGGCGGTATTACCAGGTTACCGGCGGCGTCCAGGTCGCCGTTTGTTAGCGTCGGCACCGCGGTTTGCGCAGTAATGCTGGCGATCCGGCCGTGTTCCAGGTGCAGATCATGCAGGCCTTCACGGTTGCGCAGGCGGGCATTGATGATGTGCATGGTCAAGTTCCTCTTGGCTAAAAACAATCAGGCAGACAGCCGCCAGATCCTCAGGGCGATACCGATGTCCAGGCGGTCATGGCGCGTAGTATGGCGCTGAGTAGCACGTAGGTCAGCGACGCGGCAACAATTCCCACCAATGGCGCGACCCACGGCGAGTTGAATGCCAGCACGGTGCCCACCCCATACGCTACCAGGCCCGGCCAGTTGAACGCTGGCAGGCTAGCATCCGCCAGGCGTGGGTATTGGCCGCGATAGCGATAGAAGAAGTCCGCCATGATCACCCCGCCAATCGGCGGGATGACCGTGCCCAGCAGGATCAGGTAAGGCACCAGCAGGTCGTACATGCCGAGCAAGGCGAGCAGGGTGCCGATCACCGCACCGGCCAGGGTCACGGTCTTGCGGCGCCGGGTGCGCAGCAGGTTGCAGCCGGCGACGGCGAAGTTGTAGATGGTGTTGTCCTGGGTACTCCAGATATTGAGCAGCAACATGGCCATCGCCGCCATGGCGAAACCCTGCAGCAGCAAGACCTCCACCACATCCGGTTGCTGATAGACGATGGCGCCATAGGCCCCAATCAGCACCATCAGCCCATTGCCGATAAAAAAGCCGATCAGGCTGGCCAGCACCGCGACCTTGGCCGAGCGCGAAAACCGCGTCCAGTTGGTGGCCTGGGTCGCACCGCTGACAAAGGTGCCGAACACCAGGGTAATTGCCGTGGATAAGTCCAGCTCACCGGTTGGCACCACCGCCAGCAGGCCATCCAGCCCGCCGACTTTCACGGTAGCGACCCACATCGAAAGAATCAGCAAAATGCCCATGGCCGGCACTGCGATGTAGGACAGGATCTCCAACCCGCGATACCCCACGTAGGCCGTGGCGCAGAACAGCAAGCCAAACACCACCATCAACCCCAGCACACTGCCCTGGCTCAATTCGAAATACTTGCCCAACACCACGGCCGCCGTGGCAGTGCCCCAGGCATACCAGCCGATCTGCGTGAAGCCGAGGATCAGGTCACTGAGCTTGCTGCCGACTTCGCCAAAGCAGAAACGCCCCATCAACACTGAGTTCAAGCCGCTCTTGAAGGCGATGTAACCCAGGCCTGCGGCGTAGATACCCAACAACAGGTTACCCAGGGCCACGACACCGAGCATGTCGATGAAGCTGAACGCCACCCCCAGCTTGCCGCCGGCAAACATGGTTGCGGTGAAAAAAGTGAAACCCAGTAGCACCATGGCCGTAGACGCCAGGCCCTTGCGTGCATGCAAGGGGACTTCGCTGAGGGGGTAATCGTTGCCGGGTTCTTGCTGCGTCATGGGGGGGTGCTCCCTGGGTAGTGACGCAGCTCGTTTGCATCGTGCGTGCCAACACAGGGGAGGTAGGCATCAACTGGCGCAAGCAAGCCCTTTACACCGTTACCCCTGCGCAAAACAGCGCAAAAGCAGTGCACCCGTGAGCCAAACTGGCTCAGCTCACCGACGCCTGGAAAATCGCCTTGATGGCCGTTCGAAGCCCTTGGCGATCTTCAACGCCAGGGCCAAGCTCGAATCGTAGCGGCCACAAAAAAACCACCCGCAGGTGGTTTTTCAACACGTGATCGCTTACTCGCCGCGATAGATGCAGCCACTCGTGCAGGTCTCATGAATGCGGATCGCACTGAGCTCCGGCAGCAGCGGTTTCAATTCATTCCAGATCCACTTGGCCAGCACTTCGCTGGTAGGGTTTTCCAGGCCGGGGATGTCATTGAGGTAGTTGTGGTCGAGGCGTTCGTAGAGCGGCTTGAAAATCGCCTTGATCTCCGAGAAGTCGCGAATCCAGCCGGTATGGGGATCCAGGTCGCCGCTCAGGTGGATGGCCACTTTGAACGAATGCCCATGCAGGCGCCCGCACTTGTGGCCTTCCGGCACGTGAGGCAGGCGGTGGGCGGACTCGAAGGTAAACTCTTTGAAGATTTCCACAGTATTTTCAGCTCGGTCAGGTATCTGGCAGGCGGCGAGTTTAACAGCTTGACCCGCCACTGCGCATACCGCCCCTCGTCTGTAGGCACGGATGCAGTCAAAGGGCCTGCAAGCGCTCACCCAACCCGCTGTTATCCGCCAATGCCAAAAACTCATCCCCGAGTCGCTGGCTCTCGCTCATGGCGGTTTGCCAATACTTGTTGCGGCTCGGGTCGTCGCCCATGAAGCGCTTGAAGTCGGTGCGGTCCGGCAGTTTGCCGTGGGGCAGGCGGGCCAGGTAGTCCCTGGACGGCGCCAGCAGTAGCACATCCTGCAAACCTTGCGGGTTGCTGCGTCGCCACGGTAGGCCCTTGTCAAACCAGCCGGGGATGACTCGGTCGGTAAAGTGTGGGTACAGCACAATGTCATCGCCGTGATAGGGCAGGTCGAGGTGGTAGTCCAGAAGGCCGCCGTCGCGGTAGGTACCGGCACCAGCCCCGGGCAGGTCGCGCACGCCTTGCATGACCATCGGGATAGAGCCGGACGCCAGCAGCGCCTGGCGCAGGTTGCCCAACTCCAAGTGAAGGAAGCGCGACGGGAAATCCTTCAGCGGATGTAACGGTGGCGCCTGGCGTGGGTCGTGGATGATCAGCCGTTCGAAATGCCGCGACAGCCGCGCGCGGCCCCGCAGGTTATCGGCGATTACCGACGACAGGCCCAGGCCCAGCCGCCCACGGTGGTCATCGGCGAGCAGGCCATGGCTCTTGACCACCATGATGTTCAGGCGATAGTCGGGGTTGTCCAGCACCCGCGCATCGCGGCCGGCCAGCAGATCATCGAGCATGCGTTGGCAGCTCTGGCTGACTTCGGCCATGGTCACGCCCTTGGCAAAGCGTTGTTCGTTGTACAGTCGGCCCAGGTCCAGCAAGCCTTGCACCGGGTCGGGCAGGCAGGCGCTGGCAAACCGCCAGGAACCGATGGACGCGCCGATCAGCGCACGCTCACGCGGCGCGCGGGGCAGCCAGTCGCCGAACAGCGCCAGGTCCAACCCTTGGATCCCCAGGGCCTTGGGGCCGCCGGCCGCACCTGGGAGGATACCGACGTCGGCAGGCGCAAGGCCCTGTTCGCGGATGCGGGTGAACGCGCGTGTGCCGGCCTTGAGGGTCAAGGCCGGGAACTTGATATGGATGGCTGTCATATCGGTCTCTGTTGAAGCGAGCGGGGCAGTATAGAAAATCTCGCGGGCAGTGGGGAAAACGGCTTGTATGAAATTGCCATGGTGGCAATTCAGTTTCAGTTAAGTTGCAGCAGGTACCGTGACCGGCGTAGGAAAACATCGTGTAACGGAGACTTGTCATGAAGCGCCTCACTGCTCTGGTCGCCGCCGCTATCATCGCTTCCACTGCCACCCTTGCCAGAGCCGTTGACCCCGACAAACCGCTGACTGTGCCTGTCACTGTTACTATTGTCGCCTTCGATCAATTGGACGCCATGGCCCTGGCCCTGCACCCTGGTTCGACGCTACTGGGCACCGACTTGGATGAGGAATACGGCAAGTACGTCTATGAAGTCGAACTGGAAGATCGCAACGGCATTGAATGGGACATTGAATTGGACGCGCTCACCGGGCAGGTTCTCAAGAATCATCAGGATACGTAATGAAGGTAAATTTACGCGTCGGCGGTCTAGCGGCGCTGGTGCTCATGCTGTTCTGCTCCAGCCTGGCGGCCCGCGACCTCAACCAGGATGAAGCTTTGGCGCTGCGCCAGCAGGGCGTGATCCTGCCGCTGGAGCAACTGTTGCAGCAGGCTATGGCGCGGTATCCCGGTTCGCGGCTACTGGAGGCCGAACTTGAAAAGAAACACGGGCAATATGCCTATGAAGTGGAGTTGGTGACCACCGAAGGCGTGGTACGTGAGATCAAGCTGGACGCGACCAACGGTGTGCTGATCAAAGATGAGGAAGACTGATGCGCCTGCTTCTGGTGGAAGACAATGTACCCCTGGCTGATGAGTTGCTGGCCGGCTTGCAGCGTCAGGGCTATGCAGTCGACTGGCTGGCCGATGGCCGCGACGCCGCGTATCAAGGGCGCAGCGAGCCCTATGATCTGATCATCCTCGACCTTGGCCTGCCCGGTTTGCCTGGTCTGGAAGTGCTCGCGCAATGGCGCGCCGCCGCGCTGGCCATCCCGGTGCTGATCCTCACCGCTCGCGATTCCTGGGCCGAGCGTATCGAAGGGCTCAAGGCCGGTGCCGATGACTACCTGAGCAAACCCTTTCACCCCGAAGAACTCTACTTGCGCATCCAGGCGCTGTTGCGCCGGTCCCACGGCCAAGCCAACCAGCCCACCCTGCAAGCCGCCGGCCTGCATCTGGATGAAGGGCGCCAGTGTGTACTGCGCGATGGCGCCGAGATCCAGCTGACGGCCGCCGAGTTTCGCTTGCTGCGTTATTTCATGCTGCATCCCGAACAGATCCTGTCGAAAAGCCATCTGGCCGAGCATTTGTATGACGGCGAGACCGAGCGTGACTCCAATGTGCTGGAAGTACACGTCAACCATCTGCGGCGCAAGCTGGGGCGCAGTGTGATTGAAACCCGACGCGGCCAGGGCTATCGGTTCGGCGCCCCTGCGGCATGAAGTCGATCCAGCGGCGCTTGAGCCTGGGGTTGATCAGCGTGATGGTGATCGTCGGCGTGGTGCTGGCGCAAACCAGCCTGTGGTTGTTCGAGGCCGGTTTGCAGCGCTATTTGGAGGCGGGCTTGCACAACGACAGTGAGAACCTGCTGGTGGCACTGGTGCGCGGGCCCAATGGCGTACAGTTGGATGAGCAACGCCTGTCGCCCGCTTATCAGCGGCCGTTCTCCGGGCATTATTTCCGTATCGACTTTGCCGATATCCATTGGCGCTCCCGTTCACTGTGGGACCAGGAGCTGCCCAGGCTCCCCGAGGCCGGGCTCAAGGGCAATCTGCAATTAGGGCCGGAAGGTCAACAGCTGTTGGTACTGCGTTCGGACTACAAGCGCTTTGGTAAGTCGATTTCCATCAGCGTGGCCCAGGACTACACGCCCGTGCGGGAAAGTTTTCGCCTGATGCGCCAGATCGGTCTGGTAATCGGGTTGGCGGCGCTGCTGCTGGTGCTGATCCTGCAGCGGGTCACCGTGCGTCGTGCCCTGCGCCCACTGGAGACGGCGCGCAACCAGATCGCCCAGTTGCAACAGGGCCAGCGCTCGCAGCTCGACACTCAGGTGCCGTTGGAGCTGGAACCGCTGGTGGCGCAGATCAACCATTTGCTGGCGCACACCGAAGACAGTCTCAAACGCTCGCGCAATGCCCTCGGCAACCTGGGGCATGCGCTGAAAACCCCAATGGCCGTGTTGTTGAGCGCAGCGTCCAGTGACGCACTCAAAAACCATCCGCAGTTGAGTCAACTGCTGCGCGAGCAACTGCAGCAGGTGCAGCAGCGTCTCAATCGCGAACTCAACCGTGCGCGCCTGGCGGGCGATTCATTGCCCGGCGCCTTGTTTGACTGTGACGCAGAACTACCCGGATTGTTGGCCACCCTGCGCATGATCCATGGCGAACACCTGGACCTGAGCTCCGACGCCGCGCCGGGCCTGCAATTGCCTTGGGACCGTGAAGACCTGTTGGAGCTGTTGGGCAACCTGTTGGACAACGCCTGCAAATGGGCGGATGCCGAAGTGCGTTTGAGCGTCATCGCGACGCCGCGCAGCTACCTGCTGGCGGTGGAAGACGATGGCCCCGGTATTCCCGAGGCCCAGCGTGACCAAGTGTTCAGCCGAGGCGCGCGCCTGGATGAACAAATGATCGGCCATGGCCTGGGGCTGGGGATCGTGCGGGACATCGTCGAGGTGTGGGGCGGGTTGTTGCAGTTGAAGGAAAGTGAGCTGGGTGGGCTTAAAGTGTTGATCGAATTGCCACGCCGCTAACACTGGCACACCACTGCTCAAAATGTGGGAGCGGGCTTGCTCGCGAATGCGGTGTGCCAGTCAATGCATTCGGCACCTGACATACCGCATTCGCAAGTAAGCCCACACACATCTAGATGTTCTTCAGTCTCAAAGGTTGTGCAAGTTGTTACACCCTGAACTGATCCATCAACCCCTGCTGCTGATTCGCCAAACTGTTCAACGCCTGGCTGACCCGCGCCGATTCATTGGCCTGCTCGGACAACGACTCGGTCACATCGCGAATGGTCGCCACGTTGTTGTTGATCTCTTCGGCCACCGCGCTTTGCTCTTCGGCGGCGCTGGCGATTTGCAGGTTCATGTCGCTGATCACCGTGACCGCGTCGCCAATCTGGCGCAAGGCCGTTACGGCCTGGCCGACTTGTTCGACACTGCCTTGGGCCTGGCGATAGCTGTTGCCCATGGACCCGACCACATCGGTGGTGCCGTTTTGCAATTGTTCGATCACCAGGCGGGTTTCTTCCACCGATTCCTGGGTACGGCGTGCCAGGTTGCGCACTTCGTCAGCGACCACGGCAAAGCCACGGCCAGCCTCACCGGCACGCGCGGCTTCGATGGCGGCGTTGAGTGCCAGCAGGTTGGTCTGCTCGGCGATGCCGCGAATCACTTCCAACACCGAGCCGATCTTCTCGCTGTTGGCGGCCAAGCCTTCGACCTGGGCCATGGCAGTGCTCATGTCGGCGGCGAGGTCGCCGATGCTGGCGGTGGTGCGATCGATGACGGTCAAGCCTTCGCGAGTGGCCTGGTCGGCATCCCGTGCAGCTTGGGCCGCCTGAGCGGCGCTGCGGGCCACGTCCTGGGCGGTGGCGCTCATTTCATGGGACGCAGTGGCGACCTGATCCACCTGGCGATACTGCTGCTCCATGCCAGCACTGGTTTGCGTGGCAATCGCGGCGGACTGGTCGGCAGTACCGCGGGCATCCTGCACCGAGCGTTTGACCTCGGCAATGATCGGTTGCAGCTTGTCGAGGAAGCGGTTGAACCAGCCAGCCAACTGGCCCAGTTCGTCCTGTTTGTCGTAGGCCAGGCGCCGGGTCAGGTCACCTTCGCCGCTGGCGATATCTTCGAGCATGTGGGCCACGCCGAGGATCGGCCGGGTCACACTGCGGGCCATCAGCCACACCAGCATCAAGCCAACCACAGCAGCCAGCAGGCCCAAGCCCAGTTCGAGCAGGGTGCCCTTGGCATTATCAGCGTCCAGCTGGGTTTTCAGCGCTTCGGCCGGTGCCACCAGGACTTTTTCCGGTACATCCAGCAACACGCCCCACGACTTGCCCCCAGGAATTGGAGTGAAGGGCGCGAGTACCTTGAGCTGATGGTCGGTACGCAGGCTGTGTGTCTGGGTACTACTGGCCAACGCACTGACCAACTGCGCGCCGCTGGCCGTGTCGACCTGCTCCAGGCGCTGGCTGAGTTTGCTGGCATCCGGGCTGTAGCCGGCCAGCAAGCCGGTGGGGCTGAGGATGCTGACCTGGGTCTGGCCGTCGTACAGCTTCTGGCTGGCCTGTTGGCTCACGGCCTGCAGGCTGTTGAGGTTGATGTCCACCGACAGTGAGGCGATGACTTTGCCATTGACCATCAGCGGGAACACGATGCTGGTCATCAACACGTTTTGCCCGTCGATCACATAGAAGTAAGGTTCGATGACGCACGGCTTGAGAGTCGTGCGCGGGCAGGTGAACCAGGCGTTGGCTTTTTCGCCGCTGGGGCCGATGGAGGTGTCGGCCATGTCGCTTTCAGGCAGCGCCATCGAGGTGATTTTCCCCGGCGTCGGTTGCGACCAATACAGGGCGAACCGGCCTTTGTCATTACTACCCAGTTCCGCTTGATTGGCGAACAATTCGTCCTTGCCATCCAGCGCATTGGCCTCGAACACCAGGGATAAACCCAGCAGGTCGGGGTTGGCCTGTAGCGCGGCCTTGACCTGGCGAGTCAGGTCTTCACGGGTGTCAAAGGCATCGAGAAAGCGTTTTTCCGCCTGTTCGCGCAAAAACAGCACCTGGCGGGAAAACCCATGGCCGTACTGGTAGGCATCCATGAACTGCTGGCGAATGCCCAGGGCCTGCACTTCACCTTGGGCCTCGATGCGCGACTGCGCGGCTTCGTCCAGCATCTGCATGCTGGATGCCTTGACCTGCTCCGAGCTCTGCGCCATGCGGTACAGCGACAGACCCACCAGCAGGGTCACGATCCCAAGCAGGCACAGGCCCGCGAGCAGGGTGATTTTCCATTGAATGGAGAGCTGCCTGAGCGACATCGGGACATCCTTACCTGAAAGCACATGGAAACAGCTTATCGGCCGGCGCCCATGGTTCTTTATTCAAACGATCAATTTTAAACCTCAAAACGCTAGCGTTTTTTGACATGAGCGCCTGCCTGCTGCAAAGTGCGCGCCCTCTAATAAGACCTCTTTCAAGCCTGCACGCCGGCAGCTGTTCCCATGGGCCGTGCGCGGGCATGCCTGTCTTTTATGTTTTTGCTTGAGGTAACCATGATTAACGCAGTCATCGCCGCGGTCGGCACCATGCTGGTGCTCAGCCTGTCCCGCGTGCATGTGGTCATCGCCATTATCGTCGGCGCCCTGGTGGGTGGCTTGACCGGTGGCCTGGGAATCGACGCCACGCTCAAAGCGTTCAACGGTGGGCTGGGTGGTGGCGCAACCGTGGCTTTGTCCTACGCATTGCTCGGTGCTTTCGCGGTGGCGATTGCCAAGTCCGGCCTGGCCCATGCCCTGGCGGACAAAGCCCTACTGCTGGTTGATCGCCAGGAAGCCAGCGGCGGCAGCCACGTCAAATGGCTGTTGATCGGCCTGTTGTGGGTGGTGGCAATCGCTTCGCAGAACATCTTGCCGATCCATATTGCGTTTATTCCGCTGCTGGTACCGCCGCTGCTGTATGTGCTGACCAAGCTGCAACTGGACCGCCGCCTGATCGCCTGCGTGATGACGTTCGGCCTGATCACCCCATACATGTTCCTGCCGGTGGGCTTCGGCAATATCTTCCTCAACCAGATCCTGTTGGCCAACGTGGCCAAGAGCGGTGTGGATATCAGCCAGGTCAATGTGACCCACGCCATGGGGTTACCGGCGCTGGGCATGGTGGTCGGCCTGCTGGTGGCGGTGTTTATCAGCTACCGCAAAAAGCGCGTGTACGACCTGGAAAAAATCGAGCGTGTCGAACAAGTGGCGGTGCAGTACAACCCGCTGACCCTGCTGGTAGCCGGCCTGGCGATTGCCTCGGCCTTTATCATCCAGCTATGGCTGGACTCGATGATCATCGGTGCCCTGGCCGGGTTCCTGATCTTCTCGGTGTCGGGCATCGTGCGCTGGCGCGACACCGATGACTTGTTCACCGAAGGCATGAAGATGATGGCGATGATCGGCTTCATCATGATCGCCTCGTCGGGCTTTGCCGAAGTGCTCAAGGCCACCGGTGACGTGCGTTCGCTGGTGGAAGCTTCGGCGGCGTTCATCGGTCATAGTCGTGGGGTAGGGGCGCTGCTGATGTTGTTGGTGGGGCTGCTGGTGACCATGGGCATCGGCTCGTCGTTTTCCACGGTGCCGATCCTTGCCGCTATTTTCGTGCCGTTGTGCGTGCAACTGGGCTTCAGCCCGCTGGCCATCGTGTGCATCGTCGGTACCGCCGGTGCGTTGGGCGATGCCGGCTCGCCCGCGTCGGATTCCACCCTCGGTCCCACCTCCGGCCTGAATATAGACGGCCAGCACCACCATATCTGGGACACCGTGGTGCCGACTTTCCTGCACTACAACATCCCGCTGCTGGCGTTCGGCTGGCTGGCCGCGATGACGCTCTGATGAACGCCTTGTAGGAGCGAGCTTGCTCGCGAAAAACGCCAACGATAATGCGATCAACCTGACACCCCGCAGAGTTCTCAGGTTCTTCGCGAGCAAGCTCGCTCCTACAGAAATCACTCACCTGGCCGTTAACCTCTCAAGTCGCCACTCACCAGAGGGAAAAGCCATGCGTCTGAGTTTGAAGGCCAAAGTCCTGGCCCTTGCCGTAGTGCCGGTGTTGTTGTTTGCCGTGGTCATCAGCCTGACCACCGTGTGGATTCTTCAGGGCCAGGCCCGCAACGAAGTGGATGAAACCCGCCAGCGACTGCTCAGCGACGCCAAGGCCACCCTTCAAAGCTATGTCGAGGTGGCCATGACCACCATCAAGCCGCTCTACGACGCAGCCGCGCCCGGCGATAGCGCGGCGCGCGCGCAGGTGGTCAAGTTGTTGTCCAACACCACCTACGGCAAGGACGGTTACTTCTTCGGTTACGACTCCGAGACCATCCGCCTGTTCAAGGGCAACAGCCCGGACGGCGTCGGCAAAAGCTTCAAGGACAACCGCGACCCCAATGGCGTCTATGTCAACCGCGACCTGGTCAAGGTCGGCAAGGACGGCACCCACTACCTGCAATACAGCTCGACCCAACCCGGCCAGACCGAACTGGTGCCCAAGCTCGGCTACACCGAGTATCTGCCCAAGTGGGACATGGTCATCGGTACCGCAGTCAACCTGGACGGCATCGAGGCCCAGGTCGCGGTGGTCGAGGCCAAGGTCGAGAAACGTATGGAAGGCGTGCTGCTGAGCATCTTCGGCGTCGCCGTGGTGGTGCTGCTGGTGATCGCCGCCGTGGGCATGCTGGTCGCCAATACCATCCTGCGTCCGCTGAGCCTGATGAAAGCCAACCTCGACGATATTGCCGCCGGTGAAGGCGACCTGACCCGGCGCCTGGCCATCACCAGCCAGGATGAACTCGGCGACCTGGCCGGTGCGTTCAACCGCTTTGTCGATAAAATCCATGGCCTGGTGCGTCAGATCACCGAAATGACCGCCCAGCTCACCGGCCTGGTCGGCCAGGTATCCGACCAGGCCCAGCGTGCCGAGCAAGCCATGGAACGCCAGCGCCACGAGACCGACCAGGTGGCCACCGCAATCAACCAGATGTCATCCGCTGCCCACGAAGTGGCACGCAGTGCCCAGGGCGCCGCCGTCGCCGCGCAACAGACTGACGCCGAGGGGCAGGCTGCCAAGCGTGTGGTGGACGGCAGCATCGCGCAGATCCATGCGCTGGTGAACGATATCCGCAGCAGCGGCGTGTCCCTGGACAGCCTGCAGCAAGATGTATCGTCGATTGTCAGCGTGCTCGGCGTGATCCGCTCCATCGCCGAACAAACCAACCTGCTGGCGCTCAATGCGGCCATTGAAGCTGCACGGGCCGGAGAGGCCGGGCGCGGGTTTGCCGTGGTCGCCGATGAAGTGCGCGCCCTGGCCAGCCGTACTCAAACCAGTACCCAGGAAATCCAGGGCATGATCGACCGCCTGCAAAAAGGTACCGAGGCTGCCGTGGACGCAATGCGCCGCTCCAGCGATGCCGGCGACGGCACCTCTGCCCAGGCCAATGAAGCCGGGGCGTCCCTGGACACCATGGCCCAGCTGATCGGCACCATCAACTCGATGAACGCGCAGATTGCCAGCGCCGCCGAGGAGCAGACCGCCGTGGCCGAAGAGATCAACCGCAGCGTGCATCAGATCGCTGTGGCGGTGGACAGCGTAGCGGATGAAACCCAACTGGGTGCCCAGACCTCCCGCAGCCTGGCGGATCTGGGCCAGCGCTTGGGGCAGTTGGTTGGTCAGTTCAGGATCTGACTTTTTACAGGTCGCGCATCAGCAGGCCAAAGCGCAGGTCCATTTCCGCCGGCAGGGGCACATACACCGTGTGCCCGTCCCCGGGTGCCACCTCAATGGCTTCGTCCTTGGCGTTTTGCAAGGTGGCCAGGTCAAAGTGAAAATTGCCGGCCGGCGTCATCAATTCCAGATGATCGCCCACGGCAAAGCGGTTCTTCACCTTGACCTCGGCCAACTCGCCGCGACGTTCCCCGGTCAGCTCCCCGACAAACTGCTGGCGCTCTGAAACCGAGCTGCCGTTCTGGTAGTTCTGGTATTCGTCGTGCACATGGCGACGCAGGAAGCCCTCGGTGTAGCCGCGTTGGGCCAGGGAGTCGAGGTTGGTCATCAAGCCGCGATCAAAGGCGCGCCCGGCTACCGCATCATCGATGGCCTGGCGATACACCTGGGTGGTGCGTGCGCAGTAGAAGTGGGATTTGGTACGGCCTTCGATCTTCAACGAGTGAACGCCCATATGCGCCAGACGCTCCACATGCTGCACGGCACGCAGGTCCTTGGCGTTCATGATGTAGGTGCCGTGCTCATCTTCGAAGGCGGGCATTGGCTCGTCGGGGCGATTGGCTTCCTGTAGCAGGAACACCTGGTCGGTTGGCGTACCGATCCCCAGCGTCGGCGGGTACTGCTGGACGATATCGCCGGTCGCGTTCTCCACCGCTGGCGTGGCCTGGTACTTCCAGCGGCAAGCGTTGGTGCAGGTGCCCTGGTTGGCGTCGCGCTTGTTCATGTAGCCCGACAGCAGGCAGCGCCCGGAATAGGCCATGCACAAGGCGCCATGGACAAACACCTCCAACTCCATGGCCGGTACTTGCTGGCGGATTTCAGCGATCTCTTCCAGGGACAGCTCTCGCGACAGGATCACCCGGCAAATACCTTGTTGCTGCCAGAACTCCACGCTGGCCCAGTTCACCGTATTGGCCTGCACCGACAGGTGAATCGGCATCTGCGGGAAGTGCCGGCGCACCAGCATGATCAGCCCCGGGTCGGACATGATCAGCGCGTCCGGGCCCATGGCGATCACGGGCGCCAGGTCCTTGAGGAAGGTCTTGAGCTTGGCGTTGTGTGGCGCGATGTTCACTACCACATAGAAACGCTTGCCCTGGGCATGGGCTTCCAGGATGCCGAGGGCGAGGTTGGCGTGGTCAAACTCGTTGTTGCGCACCCGCAGGCTGTAGCGCGGCTGGCCGGCATAGACGGCGTCGGCGCCGTAAGCGAAGGCGTAGCGCATGTTTTTCAGGGTGCCGGCGGGGGCGAGGAGTTCGGGGGCAATTATCGGGAGCATGGGGGTGGGTCGCAAAAAGGCGCGAGGGTAGTGCAGGGGCGGACGCGGTTCATTGACCCAGGTCTAAACAAGGCGATCTATGCTTGTTCGATAAACAAGGGCACTCCCTGGTTTCGCCGCGGACTAAGCAACAGGGCCGACACCGGCCCGCTGCTTTTCTGACATGGATCGAACATGAATCAAACCAACCTGCAATTCAAAACCCTGTTGCTGCTGCTGGCTCTGGTGACCATCGCTTTTATCTGGATATTGCTGCCGTTCTACGGCGCGGTGTTCTGGGCGGTGATCCTCGGCATTATCTTTGCGCCCATGCAACGCCGCCTGCAGCAGCGGTTCGGCTGGAACCGCAACCTGACCTCCCTGACCACCTTGATGGTGTGCCTGGTGATTGCGATTCTACCGGTGATCATTACCAGCGCGTTGCTGGTGCAAGAGGGCGCCACGCTTTATAAAAACGTCGAGAGCGGCAAGCTGGACGTGGCCGGCTATATCGAGCAATTCAAGAATTTCCTGCCGCCGTATTTCCAGCACCTGCTCGACCGCTTCGGCATGGGCAATCTGGAAGGGCTGCGCGAGAAAGTGGTCAAGGGCGCGATGCAGGGCAGTCAGTTCTTTGCTTCCCAGGCATTCAGCTTCGGTCAGGGTACATTTGATTTCCTGGTGAGCTTTTTCATCATGCTGTACCTGTTGTTTTTCCTGCTGCGCGACGGCCCGGAATTGGTGCGCAAGGTGCGTACCGCGGTGCCGTTGGCCGAGCCGCAAAAGCGTCGCCTGCAACTCAAGTTCAACCGGGTGGTGCGGGCCACCGTCAAGGGCAACGTGCTGGTGGCCGTGACCCAAGGTGCGCTGGGTGGCTTGATCTTCTGGTTCCTGGATATTCCCAGTGCGTTGCTCTGGGCCGTATTGATGGCGTTCCTGTCCCTGCTGCCTGCGGTGGGGGCTGGGATTGTCTGGGGCCCGGTGGCGGTTTACTTCCTGTTGAGTGGTTCGATCTGGCAGGGCGTGGTCCTGGCGCTTTTCGGTGTGTTCGTGATCGGCCTGGTGGACAACGTGCTGCGCCCGGTCCTGGTGGGCAAGGACACCAAGATGCCGGACTACCTGATCCTGATCTCGACCTTGGGCGGCCTGTCGGTGTTTGGCCTGAACGGCTTTGTCATCGGGCCGCTGGTGGCGGCGTTGTTCATGTCGTGCTGGGCGTTGTTCGTCGAGACCAAGCCGCGGGTCAAATTGCCGTTGCCCTAGGCGTGAAGCCTGAAGTCGCAGACCAGACGGCGCTGTGTTTCGGCATCGGATAATGAGGTGAGCGGGCCGCTGACCGGCTCGCCATCGAGTACTACGTACCAGCAGGCCAGCAAGCCTAACTTGCGCAAAGGCATGGGAACGGCGCTGCCGATGACAGACATGATTTGAACAGTGGGCATAAGTACCTCCAATCGCTATGGAGGTCACCTTACGGCGCGCTGGTGCTCAGGAAAAATCACCGGGCTCGATAGTCGACATCAACGCCAGGCGTTAATCCACCACTTGATCGAGCATGTGCACCACTTCCTGTTCATTGAGCAGCCCCTTGCGCACCAGGTTTTCTGTTAGCAGCGCCAGGAGTTTTGCACTGCGATGGCCTTCCAGGTGCTTGAGTTCAGTCAGCACGCTGTAGACCTTGCTGGATGTGCAGAGGCCGGCGGTGCGGTGCGGATTTTGTGTGGGCATGGGCAATCGTCCTTAATTGTTATTGGGTGGACTGGGTCGATAGTGAGACTGTTTTATGACGTAACCATGACAGCGTGAGCGTTCGCCGATCAAGAGGATATTGGACCCCTATCATGTGGGATTGCCGCTCGGGCGCTGTCTTCACAGCGACATCGGCAGGATAAATCCGGACGCTACAGGAAAAAAAAGGCCCCGCGTGTGGGCGAGGCCTGTTCCATTCAAGTCAACCTTACCAGCCGCGGCCGTAGTGGCCGTGGGGAGGGCCGTAATAGCCGCGAGGCGGGCCATAATAGCCGCGTGGTGGCCCGTAATAGACCGGTGCCGGGCGGTAATACACCTGCTGTTGCACATACACTGGCGGTGGCGGTGCGTAATAGACCGGCGGCGGAGCGGCATACACGGGCTGCGGCTGGACGTAGACCGGTTGTTGCACATAGACCTCGCGTGGCTGGCTGGCAACCACGGAGCCGACGACGGCTGCGCCGACAAGCGCGCCCAACACGGCTGGGCCACCCCAACCACCACCGTGGGCGGAGGCTTGGCCGGCCATCGCGAGTGCGCCGATCAGCAAGGCGATCCTGGGGATTTTACGAATCATGGTCATTCCTCGGTTAGCCCCTGCGCTTGTGGTCTGCAATCAATAGACTCAAGGATTGTCGCGGGGATACTGCTAAGACAACGTATTGTTCGAAAAACAGCACAGCCAGTAGGTAAAGGTTGTGTAAGGTCTGTACCGATTTGCTTACTTCAAGGAGTTACCCATGCAAATGCACCCCAACAAGGACACCCAGCTGTGCATGTCACTGTCGGCGCGCCCCGGGAACTTTGGCCTGCGTTTTCATAACCATCTGTATGAACAGCTGGGTCTGAATTTCTACTATAAAGCCTTCAGCAGCCAGGATTTACCCGGCGCGATAGGTGGTATTCGCGCCTTGGGCGTGCGTGGTTGCGGAGTTTCCATGCCGTTCAAGGAGGCCGCCATTGCCTTAGTGGACGAACTCGACGATTCGGTTCAAGCCATTGACTCGCTGAACACCATCGTCAACACCAATGGGCATCTCAAGGCCTACAACACTGACTACATCGCCATCGAGCAACTGCTGAAAAAGCATGCCGTGCCGAAAGACTCGACATTCGCCCTGCGCGGTAGCGGCGGTATGGCCAAGGCGGTCGCCAGTGCCTTGCGTGATGGCGGTTATGCCAATGGCGTGATCGTGGCGCGGAATGAAGCCGCGGGCCAGGCATTGGCCCGGAACCTGGGGTATGAGTGGCAAGCGGACCTGGGCGACCTGCGCCCGCAGATGCTGATCAACGTCACACCCATCGGCATGACCGGCGGGGCCGAGGCGGATGCGTTGGCGTTCGAGGCGGATGCCGTGGATACAGCGCAGACTGTCTTCGATGTAGTGGCGATTCCGGCTGAAACACCCTTGATCGTGCGTGGCCGTGCCAAGGGCAAGCGGGTGATTACCGGGCTGGAGGTCATTGCGATCCAGGCGCTGGAGCAGTTTGTGTTGTACACCGGTGTGCGCCCGACGCAGGAGCAGTTCCAGGCGGCGGTAGCTTTTGCCCGAAGCTAAAGGCTTGCGCACATACCATTGTGGGAGCGGGCTTGCTCGCGAATGCAGTGTGTCAGTCAATGGATTCTTAACTGATGCACCGCATTCGCGAGCAAGCCCGCTCCCACAGTTTTGTCCGTGTCAGGCCTGTTCCAGCTGCACCAGCCGTTCTTCCAGCGCCGCGATCCGGGCTTCCAGCTCTTCAATCCGCTCCAGCGAAACCCCACTGGCGGCCCCACGTTCTACTGGGCTTCCCCGTGCCGCGATAATCGTTTCAATATCCGCCGGATCCCCCAGCGCATGGGTATAGCGGTCTTCCCGCTGCCCTGCCTGACGCGGCACCAACAACGCCAGCCCCCGTGCAATCAGGCGTTCCAGCTGATGCACGACCTGCTCGGCATCTTCGAAATCATGCATCCGCCCGCTGCGGGTCAGCAGCTCGTTGACTGTTTGCGGCCCACGCAGGAACAGCAGCCCGATCAAAATCACCTGGGCGGGTACCAGCTCCAGGGCCTTGTCCACCCGGTGTTCCCAGCGGTCGGCGCGGCTGCCCATCACCAGCCGGGTATAACCTTGGCCCTCCAGGGCGCGCAGGCTCTGGCCGACCTGGCCTTGGGTGAGGTTCATCACCGGTTCACGGCTGGTCTTCTGGTTGCAGGCCAGCACCAGGGCGTTGAGGGTCAGGGGGTAGGTTTCCGGATGGGTCGCCTGTTTTTCGATCAGGCAGCCCAGGATGCGAATTTCCGTGCTGTTCAGGCGCGGCTCAGGGGTGTCGGTGTCGTGCTCGGCGGTCATCGCGCTTTCCCTATGCAGTGAACGCTCTAGCCTAAGCTGGAAAAAATAAAAGACAAGCAGCGGGCATGTCTATAATCGCGGTTGGTTCCAACCCTGCCATAACCGATGAGACTGTCATGACCATTTCCCTGTACGCCGCTTCTATCCCAGTCTTCAAGCAAATGCTCACCGCCCTGAGCGGTGTGTTGACCAAAGCCGAAGCCCACGCCACTGCCAAGAACATCGAGCCGAACGCCTTGCTGCAAGCACGCCTGTTCCCTGACATGTTCCAACTGGTGCGCCAGGTGCAGATCGCCGTCGACTTCGCCAAAGGCGTTTCCGCCCGCCTGGCCGAGGTCGAAGTACCCAAATATGAAGACAGCGAAGTCACTTTCGCCGACCTGCAAGCGCTGATCGCCAAGGTCCTGGCGTTCGTTGACACCATCAAGCCAGAGCAGATCGACGGCAAGGAAGGTATCGAGATCGTCACCCGCCCGGGCACTCCGAAAGAAAAGCGCTTCAGCGGCCAGTCCTACCTGTTGACCTACGGCCTGCCGCAGTTTTTCTTCCACGTCACCACCGCTTACGCCCTGCTGCGTCATAACGGTGTGGAAGTGGGCAAGCGCGATTACATGGGCGCGTTCTAAACTTAAACGTTAAAAACATGACCCAGGGTTGTTCTTGATTGAATAACCCTGGGTTTTTTATGCGTGGAATCTTTATATTTTTCTCATAACTCGTTACACAGTGTTATGCAACCAATACCCCGATAGTTCTCACTCAGGAGCGCCTATAAAACTTTATATCGATATGCCTGGAGACTACAAACCATATGAGTTTTTCTTCCAACGCGTTGACTACGCCCCCCCAAAATTATCAATTTGGCCCAGCACCGGAGGCACCAAAAAATCAAGGTTCGCCTATGAATTCAATTGCCATGCCTCGCCCCCGGCGAGAGGTGGGCGATGCAGCGTCTTCTCAAGCGGCTCAGCGTGAACAAGCCAACAGCGAACTGGCCGCTAGTTATGCAGAGGCGCTGGAAGGCCGAACCCACGATCAGGACCCGGTTATCGCGACAATCCCGGAAGCTTCCTCCTTCGGCCAATGGCGTACACAGCTGCGTAATACACTAAACGACAAAGACTTTTTAGATTGGCTCAAGGCGGATGGTTTAGATCCGTCGACCCTGCAGATCACTTCTGATGGGGCGCTGAGCGTCGCGAAAAATGGGCTGCATACCCAATTTACCTTAAAAGACAACTCTCCCTGGGCGACCTTCGCAGGGCCGATTCTGGCTGCGCTAAAAGCCTATTCTCCCGATGGAATAACCTGGTCGGCCGTGCATGAGGAGAGTGCGTCGCTCAAGCTGGTTGCACAGTTCTATGGCGAAACGATTCATCAAGATTCAAGTGCAAATAAACAACGCGCCCAAGAGTTGCAAAGTAACAATGCATTTGCGACGGCGGGCGTTGGGAAGGAGCGCAGTGAGGAAACGTTGGCTGCTGAAAAACAGCCACTTGCCAATAAGCGTGATCTGAAAACCTTCTGGAATGCCCTGATCACGGCTCATGTTGAGGCGGACGAGTACCTGCAAAGGCAAGAGGCATTGCACGGCTTCAATAACGTTCGACCTGATCTTCCAGCTTATGATCGCAGTGCTGGGCTACGCTCTTTTCTGCTATCGCGACAAATCCAGCTTGATCCTGACTCTGGCTTCCATCTGGATAATCAGCCAATGGCAGGCAAGCAACTGAATCTCTTGCAATTTATGACTGGCAATGGCTGGAATCACCCGGTGGATCAAGCCGAGATCAAGAACATGCTCCTGGTGCTGTCCCGCCCAGCCGAGCACCGGCAACCGCAAGGCGATTTTGGGGGAGGATTATCCTGGCCGACCCCGCTTGATACACAAACACAACAGGCTATCTATGACGCGGTTGGCTATAACGCGATGGAGTTGCCTGAGTTTGCCAATTTAAAGCTGAGCCAGAACGCCTTTGGGTATCTGACACAAAACATCCAGTGGTCCGAGGCAGAGCTGAAAGACCCCCGGCAAGCGATCTTAAGGCTGTTGCAAAGCCCCACCACCCAGGCCATGGGCGAAGCCTTGCGCACTAAGTTCGAGGGCGCAGGCAGTGCCGAAGATTGGGCGCTTGCGGCGCTTCAGGTAGGCCTCAATCAGGACGCATTGTGGAAGCCAGAGGAAAAGAACAAGGTGGCAGGGTTTGATCTGTCGGCGCGCGAGAATTGGGGTAAGCCGCTGTCTTTTGTCCTTCAGGGGCTGACCGAGCATCTGCGCAAGTCCTATGGCAACAACGCTCCGGTGGCAGCCTACTTGTTGTTGTCGCACCACGCTCCGGAATTGCTGGTCAAGCACATCCCCGACGATGTGACTTACGGTTCGCCGGCCTGGGTCAGTTTGAAGGCCATCGTGGCCAAATCCGAGCTACGCAGTCCGGGCCTGGCGGCTACTAAAACCTATGAGCAGTTGCTGAATGATGACCTCAATCCCATTACCGACGCCGAAGAACAAGTGGCGGCGCTGGCGGCGCAGGAGGGGCTGATTCACTGGGCTGTAGCGGATGGCGCGATTGAAAAACGGGCGGATAACAACTACACGGATGAAGAGGTTGAACGTGCCAGCACCCTTGCCAACAAGCGTTTCGAAACCTTGATGCAAGCTTCAGAAGCACAGCGCACAGAATTAGCCACGCGTAAGGCACTGGCGCTCAATGCGCTGAAGGAACGCTTCCCTGTAAAAGAATACGGGGTGATAGATTTTGAGAAGAAAGCAATCTTTCCAAAAGAACAGAATCGTGATTTAAAAGGCCCGTACTCGATACTGGATATCTTTTTGCAGCCGCAGAAGCATGTGGAGTGGTACTCCAATGACCCTGCTGTCCCTATTGAAAAAATCTCCCATGAGCTCAAGTTTTTACCACCGGTAAATGAGCTGTTTGAAAAGCAAGTCGTTGATTATTATGACGGGCATAAAAGAGCCATGGATACTGGCGTAAAACATATGGTGTCACTGCTATCTGATAAGGATCAAGAGGCGTTGCAATTGGGTGCGTTGAAAGTTTATGTGTCGGAGAAAGTTACTAAGCTGAACCATGAGCGCCCAACTAATTCTCGTTTTGGTAACGGGGAGGTTATCGATAGCGAAGTTTCTTCAGTGTATTTTGAAACCCTGCACAAGGGTGAGAAAAGCGTTTTTCAATTAGATCCCCTCACGGGAACTCTGCGTAGGCGAAAGGAATTGACGTCTGGATTGTGGGAAGGGTTGTTGACCGAATGGAAGATTATTCCTCCCGGGGAAGAATATCCCAATAAGATCTACAATTACGTTAGTAAGGAGATCCCAGGCAGCGGAAGTAAGGAGCGAGAACCGAAGCCTGAACCATCATCGCTCATTAACGCGTTCTCTTCTGCGAGAACACAGTACATTGCCGATGTTGTTACGGGACATTTTTTTAAGGAGGGTGAGCGCGAAAAGTTGGTTGATGCCGCCAGGGACATCGTTACTACGTTTGATAGTGAAGTGACGGATTTCGAAAAAATACAAGCGGTTACCCGTTCGCTTATACCCGGTGCATCAGCTATACACAGTTTTCAGCATGGCAGAGTCGGTGAAGGGCTTGCGTTTCTTGCATTCGACATATTCGGTTTCGTTATTGCCGGTGCCGGAGCTCTCGGAAAGATTTCCAAGATAGCGAAGGTGGGGGGGCAGCTAGGAAAAGGAGGCGTTGCAGGCAGGCTGGGGCGGGCATTTATCAGTGCCGCCAACCCGTTTGCCGGGGGAGCGGCCCTCGGTACTAGAGGCCTCTCAACGTTCGCTGCGTTAAAGGGCAAAGGGGTCCTTTCTTGGAAAGTGATTGCGGCTAATCGCAGTGTTGATAACGTATATAAGCACAAACCCAAAGACGTGATGTAAGGCGCCTCTGCATGAAGCGATACAACAATTAGAACGCCCGAGTCGGTTCTGGAATGACCGGCTCGGGCTTTTCTTTTGCTCATTCAGGCCGTTTGTTCTTCCTTGCCCAAACACGCCGCAGCCGTAAACAGCACATCGGTGGACGAATTGAGCGCGGTTTCCGCCGAATCCTGCAGCACGCCGATGATGAAACCGACGGCCACTACCTGCATGGCGATTTCACTTGGAATGCCAAACAGGCTGCACGCCAGCGGGATCAGCAGCAGCGAACCACCCGCCACCCCCGACGCACCACAGGCACACACCGCTGCGACCACGCTGAGCAGCACGGCGGTAGGCAGGTCCACGGCGATCCCGAGGGTGTGCACGGCCGCCAGGGTCAGCACGGTGATGGTGATTGCGGCACCGGCCATGTTGATCGTGGCACCGAGTGGGATCGACACCGAGTAGGTGTCTTCATGCAAGCCCAGGCGCTTGCTCAGCGCCAGGTTGACCGGAATGTTCGCCGCCGAACTGCGGGTGAAAAACGCGGTGATACCGCTTTCACGCAGGCACATCAGCACCAGCGGGTACGGGTTGCGGCGCAGTTTCCAGAACACGATGGCTGGGTTGATTACCAGCGCCACGAACAGCATGCAGCCGATCAGTACTACCAGCAGATGGGCATAGCCGAGCAGGGCGCCGAAGCCCGAGGTGGCCAGGGTCGAGGCCACCAGGCCGAAGATACCCAGCGGGGCGAAGCGGATCACCACGCGTACGATCAGAGTCACGCCGTTGGACAGGTCGTCCAATACCGTCCGCGTGGTTTCGCCGGCATGGCGAATGGCGATGCCCATGCCGATGGCCCATGCCAGGATGCCGATGAAGTTGGCGTTCATCAGCGCGCTGACCGGGTTATCCACCACGCTGAGCAGCAGGCTTTGCAACACTTCGCCGATGCCGCCGGGAGCGCTCACTGCGGCGTCATGGGTGGCCAGTACCAGGGAGGAGGGGAACAACGTACTGGCAACCACTGCCACCACGGCAGCAGCAAAGGTGCCGAGCAGGTACAGGAACAGGATTGGACGGATATGGGTTTCCTGACCATGTTTATGGTTGGCAATCGAGGCCATTACCAGCACAAACACCAGGATCGGCGCGACGGCCTTCAGTGCCGTGACAAACACCTTGCCGATAAAACCGGTAGCGCGGGCGGCCTCGGGGAACAGCAAGGCCAGCACGATACCGGCGATCAGGCCGATGACAATTTGGGTGACCAGGCTGACGCGCATTAAACGTTGCAACAGGGAAGGGGCAGCAGTCATAAACAGTTGTCTCTAGTTTTTTTAGTAGGACACAGCATTGCAGGCAGGAAGTACTGTAGGAAGTAGGTGCGAAGTCTAACATGCTGTAGGACACGTCCCGTTCACTGCGGCATTCCGTCACCCGCGCCTGTCGAGCTTGGCCAAACACGGACATATCCTGTTAAGGTTCACCCCTCTCATCTTTCCTCTCCGTCAGCGGGCCCTTCGGGCTGTCGTTGATGTCGTCGTTTCTGGAGTTTCCATGTTGTTCCCTATCCTGCTGCTGTCGGCTGCCGGTTTTACCGTGCTGACCACAGAATTCGTCATCGTTGGCCTGTTGCCGTCGATCGCCCGGGACCTGAATGTCAGTGTGTCCCAGGCCGGGCTGTTGGTGACGCTGTTCGCGTTTACCGTGGCGGCGTTCGGCCCTTTCCTGACCGCGTACTGCGCGCGGTTCCAGCGCAAGCGCCTGTTCATAAGCATTCTGATCATGTTCGCGGCGGCCAATACCGTGGCAGCATTGGCGCCCAATATCTGGGTGATGTCCCTGGCCCGCTTGATCCCCGCGCTGGGGTTGCCAGTGTTCTGGGCCTTGGCCAGCGAAACGGCGGTGGACATTGTCGGCCCGGAATTCGCCGGGCGTGCAATTGAAAAAATCGGCTTCGGCATCGTCTGCGCCACAGTGTTCGGCATTCCAGTGGGCACGCTGATTTCCGACCTGTTCGGCTGGCGCACCGCGTTTGCCGTGCTCGCGGTGATTGCCCTGGCCAAGGCGTTGCTGCTGTTTATCTATTTACCGGTCACCCAGGCGAAGAACGAGCAGGTCACCCTACGCTCACAGTTCAAGATCCTGCGCAGCCCGTTGATGCAGGGGCATATCCTCTTGTCGATCCTGGTGTTCAGCGGCATGTTCACTGCCTATACCTACCTGGCGGACATCCTTGAACGCCTGGCCGGGTTCGACGGCACGCTGGTGGGCTGGTGCCTGATGGGCTTTGGCGCGGTCGGGCTGATCGGCAACTCCCTGGGCGGGCGCGCCGTGGATCGCCACCCGCTGATCGCCTCCATGGTGTTCTGCGCGTTCATGGTAGCGGGCATGGTGGCAGTGGTGCCGGCGATTCACTCGACCATCGGCCTGGCCGCGGCGATGGCGGTGTGGGGCGTGACCCAGGCGGCGATGTTCCTGGTCAGCCACGTGCGGCTGATGAAGGCGGCGCCCCATGCGCCGGCGTTTGCCGCATCGCTGAATATCGCCGGGGCCAACCTGGGCATCGGCCTGGGCGCGATGGTCGGCGGGCATGTCATCGACACGTTGGGGTTGGGCAGCCTGGGGTTTGCTGCCTCGGGATTTATCCTGGTGTCGATCCTGCTGGCACTGTGGCTGATGGCTGCCAAGCAGCCGGTGGCCTCCAGCGCCTGAGCGATCAGGGCAGGGCGGTAAACAGCTCCCGTCGTGCACCTTCGGTAATCGCCACGATACCGGGGTGTTTGACCTTGCGCTCCACCGAGATCGCATAAAACGACTCGGTCACCGCATCGGTCTGGCCGATCAGCGCGACGCCGTATTGGCGTACCACTTCGTCGGCGATCACGCTAGGGGCGATAAAGATCCCGCTGCCGGATTGGCCGAATGCCTGCATCAGCGCACTGTCGTCGAACTCACCGATGATCCGGGGCTGAATCTGCTGTTCGGCAAACCAGCGCTGCAAACGACTGCGCACCACCGTCTCCGCTCCAGGAATCAGTAGCGGCGCGCCCTGCAAACACTGTGGGAAATCACCACCATACTGGTCAGCCAAGGCCTGGGTGGCGAAAAAACTGATGCCGCATTCCCCCAACTTCTGGCTGTAGCCCTTGATGTCCAGATGCGTGGGCATGGGGCTGTCGGAAATCACCAGGTCCAGGCGCTGGATCGCCAGGTCGGCCAATAATCGCTCGAGTTTGTCTTCACGGCAGGTGATACGGATCGGTTCGCTCAGCTCCATGGTCGGTGCGATCAACCGATAGACAATGGACTTGGGCACCACATCCGCCACCCCGACCCGGAACGGAATCTGTTGCTCATCGGGCTGGGCGCGCAGCATCGCTTCCAGTTCATTGCCTGTCTGGAACATCTGCTCGGCGTAGGGCAGGGCCTGACGGCCGGCCTCCGTGAGTTCAAGCTGGCGTCCTACACGCTGAAACAAGGCAATGCCGAAGGTTTGCTCCAACAGGCTGATCTGCCCGCTGATGGTCTGGGGCGTAAGGTTCAACTGCTCGCATGCACGCACAATGCTGCCGGTCTTGGCCACCACCCAGAAGTAATGCAGTTGCCGATAATTGAGCATGACGGTCTACACTTCGTGAAAACCGAAGTATACGCGAGAAAAATACGAATTTTCCTGAACTGTTCGCGTGCATAGAATGCCTCGCTATCGAGGGGCCACTACTTGGACCCAATGGTTCTAACGAGGAATACAGCATGAAACTCAATTCCCTGGGCGCGGCGTCGTTGCTTGCGCTTTCATTGGTAATGATCAGTGGCTGTGATCAGGTCGAGAAAAGCGCGCAACAGGTGTTGGGCAAGGCCACCGAATCGGCCAAGCAGGCCATCGATGACACTCACAAGGCCGCTGAGCAGGCATTGAGCGAAGCAACGCAGGGCTTGATCAGCCCTGAGAAGCAGGAAAAAGACGCCGAAAACGGCGCTGAATCCGACACTAAAGAAACCTAATTCCCAGCACTACCACGTCAGGACTGACCTATGGATTACCTTTTACAACTGGCCGCCAGCCCCACAGCCTGGGTTGCCCTGGCTACCTTGATCGTCATGGAAATCGTGCTGGGCATCGATAACCTGATCTTTATCTCGATCCTCACCAACAAATTGCCCGAGAAGCACCGGGCCAAGGCGCGGCGCATCGGCATCAGCATGGCGTTGATCCTGCGCCTGGGCCTGTTGAGCACCATCGCGTTCATCGTGCAACTGACGGCGCCAGTGTTTGAAGTGTTCGGCCAGGCGTTTTCGTGGAAAGACATGATCCTGATCGCCGGTGGCCTGTTCCTGGTATGGAAGGCAACCACCGAGATCCATCACAGCATGGACCCGGAACCCGAAGAGAAGACAACCGTCAGCAACGGCGTGACCATCGGCTTTGCCGCGGCGATCGGCCAGATCCTGATGCTCGACCTGGTGTTCTCCATCGACAGCATCATCACCGCCGTGGGCATGACCGAGCATTTGCCGATCATGATCATCGCCGTGGTGGTCTCGGTAATCGTGATGCTGGTGGCGGCCGAACCGTTGGCCAAGTTCATCAACAACAACCCGACCGTGGTGATGCTGGCCCTGGGCTTCCTGATCATGATCGGCATGACGCTGATCGCCGAAGGCTTCGGTGCCCACGTGCCTAAAGGCTATGTGTATGCGGCCATGGCGTTCTCGGCAGCGATCGAGTGCTTGAACATTGCCCGGCGTAACCGGCATGCGCGTTTGCTCGCGGCTCGCCAGTAACCGCTGAACAAACAGGCCGGCTGTGCTCATAAGAGCCCAGCCGGCCTTTTGCTGTCTGCTAGAATCGGCCCACTTGATAGCTTGAGGTCCCCCATGAACGAGCCGATTCGCCTTACCCAGTACAGCCATGGTGCGGGTTGCGGCTGCAAGATTTCGCCCCAGGTACTGGAAGTGATTCTTGCTGGCAGCGGCGCACAGAACCTCGACCCCAACCTGTGGGTGGGCAACGCCTCGCGCGATGATGCGGCGGTATACGCCATCGACGACGAGCGCGGCGTGGTGTCCACCACCGACTTTTTCATGCCGATTGTCGACGATCCCTTCGACTTCGGCCGCATCGCCGCCACCAATGCCATCAGCGACATCTATGCCATGGGCGGCGACCCATTGATGGCCATCGCCATTCTCGGCTGGCCGGTCAATGTGCTGGCGCCGGAGATTGCCCGCGAAGTTATCCGCGGTGGTCGTGCAGTGTGCGACGCTGCCGGCATTCCGTTGGCGGGCGGGCATTCCATCGACGCACCGGAGCCGATATTCGGCTTGGCCGTGACCGGTATCGTGCAAAAGCGCCATATGAAACGTAACGACACGGCTACCGTCGGCTGCCGCCTGTACCTGACCAAGCCCCTGGGCATCGGCATCCTCACCACTGCTGAAAAGAAGGGCAAACTGCGCGAGGCCGATATCGGCCTGGCCCGTGACTGGATGTGTACCCTCAACAAGCCCGGAAGCCGTTTCGGTAAGTTGGCCGGGGTGACGGCCATGACCGACGTCACCGGTTTCGGCCTACTTGGCCACTTGGTGGAAATGGCCGACGGCAGTGGCCTGACGGCTCGCATCGAATACGCCAAAGTCCCACGCCTGCCGGGGGTCGAGTACTACCTGGACCAAGGCTGCGTGCCCGGTGGCACTTTGCGTAACTTCGACAGCTACGCCAGTAAGCTCGGGCGCGTGCAGGAGTTGCACAAACGTGTGCTGTGCGACCCACAGACCAGCGGTGGCCTGCTGATCGCTGTCACCCCGGAAGGCGACGCCGAGTTCCACGCGGTGGCCGCTGAACTGGGCCTGGCCCTTGAGCCTATCGGTGAACTGCTCGAGCGACAGACCAACGCGGTAGAGGTGGTTTGATGGCGACTGACATCACCGATTACCGCGACATCTTCCTCAACGACCGGCCGATGATGGATACCCGCGCGCCGGTCGAGTTCAACAAGGGCGCGTTCCCTGGGGTGCTCAACCTGCCGTTGATGACCGACGATGAACGCCAGCGGGTTGGCACTTGTTACAAGCAGCAGGGCCAGCAAGCGGCGATTATCCTTGGGCATCAGTTGGTCAGTGGCGCGATACTTGAGGAGCGGCTGGCGCGCTGGACCGCATTTGCTAAGGCCAACCCTCACGGTTACCTGTATTGCTTCCGGGGCGGCTTGCGCTCGCAGCTGGTGCAGCAGGTGCTGAAGGATGAGGCGGGTATCGATTACCCCCGGGTGAGTGGGGGTTATAAGGCCATGCGCACGTTTCTGCTGGAGACGGTGGATCAGGCTGTTGAGCAGTGCGACTTCGTCTTGTTGGGGGGGCTGACCGGCAGCGGCAAAACGGAAGTCATCAACCAGTTGAACAATGGCCTGGACCTGGAAGGCTACGCCAATCACCGGGGCTCCAGTTTTGGCAAACGCGCTACAGGCCAGCCGTCCACTATCGACTTTGAGAACCGCCTGGCGGTGGACGTTCTAAAAAAGCGTGCACAAGGCATCGAGCAGTTTTTGCTCGAAGATGAAAGCCGCATGATCGGTAGTTGCGCCTTGCCACTGAATTTACACCGGGGCATGCAGACGTATCCGATGGTGTGGCTGGAAGAAAGCCTGGAACACCGCGTGGAGCGGGTGTTGCGCGAATATGTAATTGAGCTGTGCGCAGAGTTCAATGCAGCATTTGGCGAGTCGGGCTTTGAGCTGTTTGCAGAGCGTCTGACCCAGAGTCTGGCCAACATCCACAAACGTTTGGGTGGGGAGCGCTTTCAGCGCTTGCACGCGCTGATGCAAGAGGCCTTGGCTGAGCAGGCCCGCAGTGGAAGCGTGGATTTGCATCGGGGTTGGATTGTCGGGCTGCGCGAATACTACGACCCGATGTACGCGTTCCAGCGTGAAAAGAAAGGCGCGCGTATCGAGTTTGCCGGCGAGCAGGCGGCGGTAGTGGAGTATTTGCGCGAGCGGGCAGCGCGGGTGGGGTGACCTATCGGGCCTCATCGCAGGCAAGCCAGCGATGAGGGCCTCAGCCTCACGCTACCACTAAAGAATCACTGCCCCGATCAACCCACACACCACCCCCACCAGCATGGTCAGCCCGGCCGCCGTCACCAGCACCCGCGCATCGAAATCCTTGCGCAGCATCAACAACGACGGCAGGCTCACGCTCGGCAGGGTCATCAGCAAGGCCACGGCCGGGCCGGTGCCCATGCCCAGGGTCATCATGGTTTGTACGATGGGAATCTCTGCCGCCGTAGGAATCACGAACAGCGTGCCGACAATCGCCAGCGGCACCAGCCAGACCAGGCTGTTGGTCATCGCTCCGTCCACATGGGGGAACAGCCACACCCGCGCCGCGCCGAGGATCAGCACCGCCAGGATATACACCGGGATG
Organism: Pseudomonas haemolytica; assembly: GCF_009659625.1. Lineage (GTDB taxonomy): Bacteria > Pseudomonadota > Gammaproteobacteria > Pseudomonadales > Pseudomonadaceae > Aquipseudomonas > Aquipseudomonas haemolytica. The sequence goes on from NZ_VOIW01000010.1 coordinate 85,921, forward strand.
GTGCTCCAGAACAGCTGCCACAGGGTGCGCAGCCAGCGCCCCAGGAACGGTTGCGACTCCACGGTGCTGACGTTGGCGACGGCCTCCAGCGCCGCTTCCGGCACTTGGTCCGGGCGCGCAATCCGCTGCGCCACCAGAGACACCCCCACCACCAGCACAATCCCCGCCACCAGCCGTAGCGCAGTGAAGTCCCAGCCCAATACAAAGCCCATGAACACCAGGGTGGCCGGGTTCAACACCGGGTTGGCAATCCAGAACGCCAGCGCTGCGCCTACCGACACCTGTTGGCGCCGCATGCCTGCCGCCACAGGGGCTGCACAGCAACTGCACATCATCCCCGGCAAGGCGAACAACCCGCCGCGCAGGGTCGAGCCCAGCCCGGCGCGGCCAAACAGGCGCAGCAGCCAGTCGCGGGGGATCAGCACTTGCAGCAATGAACCCAGGATCACCGCCAGCACCGCGGCTTTCCAGATCGCCAGGAAATACACCTGGGCATAGGCCAGCGCCGCCGCGAGGGGCGAGCTTTGCTGGTCATTGAGAATCGAGGCGCCGATGCTGTGGCTGTCCGCCGCTACAAACGCCTTGAAGTAGTAGGGCGACCATTTCACATAGTAGAGGCCGATGCAGGCCACCAGGAGGAACAGCGCTGGTTTCCACCAGAACGACCAGCCCCGGCGGGGCTGGGTGGAAGCGAGGTTGGGCATGAAGATGATCCGCAGGTGAGTCGATAGCCGCGCATCATACGCCCCTGCGGCTCATGCTTCAGATATCTGCGCTGACCTGGGTTGGATCCGGGCAGCTTTCCTCGCCGTTATTGAGCCCCTGCTTATAGTTACGGCTGAGCAGCGAGGCCTTACCGTTGTGCCAGGTCAGTGTCAGCACGTACAGGGAGTCATAGTCATTGCCGGACCAGTCATCGGTGATGGTGTGCTTTTCGCCGGACGCTTCGCTGGCGACTTTGTTGATCAGTTCCGGCAAGTAACCATGGGACCAGGCCGTGTAGATCGTCGCGTTGCGGTACTTGTCCTCGACCAGTTCTTCGGCCAGGGCGCTGGTGTCATTCGCTGAAAACTCGATGTTCACCGGCAGGCCAAGCTTTATCGCGCTGGGGCTGATGGTTATCAATGGACGAATGTAGCTGTAGGAATTGTCCAGCTCACCCTCCTCGACATTACGTGTCGGGTTGGCGGCAAACACATAGTTGGCCTTGCCGAATTTTTCCGGCAACACGGTCGCCAGGTTCATGGCGCGGTTCAGGCCCTGGCAATTGAGTTGGCCCAGGCCGCCGGCCGGTTTTTCGCCATGGCGCAGGAATACCAGGGTTTGCACGCCGTCCACAGGTTGGGCACGGCTTTCACGGGCGTCGAGAACGGTGACGATGGCCGCGCTGACCAGCAGCAGCGGCAACATCATGTATGAATAGCGTTTGAATTGTTGCACAAGGCGCAGAGGCTTGATCTTCATTATAGGTTCGAGTCTTCGTGCGTCGGGTTAGGGCGGACAAGCCCGGCCCCAGTGACGCGTCAAGCGTCCTGCGGTATTCCCTGTCGGTATAGCAAGGTGCCTCCTTCACCCTTCGAGCGCTCTTAAGAGTGCTTTCGGGCGCTTTGGTTCGCCCATGCGGGATACTAACCGGGAAATGTTGCGCAACGATGACCCATGCACGCAGGCGGGCAGATGACTATCATGAGGGCTTTCCGCCCAGGGAGTTCTCGATGAACGCACTCGCCGCTTTCCCGATCAACAGCAAATGGCCCGCCCAGCACCCGGAACGCCTGCAACTGTACTCGTTGCCCACGCCCAACGGCGTCAAGGTGTCGATCATGCTCGAGGAACTGGGCCTGCCCTATGAGGCGCACAAGGTCAGTTTCGACACCCAGGACCAGTTGTCGCCCGAGTTCATGTCCTTGAACCCCAACAACAAGATCCCCGCGATCATCGACCCCAACGGCCCGAGCGGTCAGCCGCTGGCGTTGTTCGAGTCCGGCGCGATCCTGATCTACCTGGCGGAAAAGACCAGCCAGCTGCTCTCCGAAGACCCTGCCACCCGTTATGAAACCCTGCAGTGGCTGATGTTCCAGATGGCCGGGATCGGCCCGATGTTCGGCCAGGTAGGGTTCTTCAACAAATTCGCCGGCAAGGCTTATGAAGACAAGCGCCCGCGTGATCGCTACGTCGCCGAAGCCCGGCGCTTGCTGGAAGTCCTGGAAAAACGCCTGCTGGGCCGCACCTGGATCATGGGCGACGAGTACAGCATCGCTGACATCGCCACGTTCCCCTGGATTCGCAACCTGATTGGCTTCTACGAATCCGGCGACGTGGTGGGTATTACCGACTTCCCTAACGTACTGCGCGCGCTGGACGGCTTTGTTGCACGTCCGGCGGTGATCCGTGGCCTGAACATTCCGAGTTGAAGCATGCCGACTTTTGATTTCCAGCAATTGGACGTATTTAGCCGAGTCCCCCTTAAAGGCAACCCGCTGGCAGTGGTACTGGGTGCCGATAGTTTCACGGACCAGCAGATGGCGGACTTCGCCAATTGGACCAACCTCAGCGAAACCACGTTCTTGCTGACGCCCCGCGATCCGCGGGCCGATTACCGCGTAAGAATCTTCACCACTCTCAAGGAACTGCCATTCGCCGGGCATCCGACTTTGGGCAGTTGCCACGCCTGGCTGCAAGCCGGTGGCGTGCCGCACGGGGAGGAGATCATCCAGGAGTGCGAAATCGGCTTGGTGCGCATCCGTCGCCAAGGTAATGAACTGGCGTTTATCGCGCCGCCGTTGTTGCGCACCGGGCCGTTGGAGGCGCCGCTGCTCGAGCGCGTGCGCCTGGCACTGGGCCTGGCGCACGGGGCCATTGTGCGCAGTCAGTGGGTCGACAACGGTGCAGGTTGGCTGGCAGTGATGCTGGCTGATCGTGATGCGGTGTTGGGCCTGAGGCCGGACTATTCGCAGCTACAGGATCTCGCGGTGGGGGTGATTGCCCCTTGTGACCCGGCTCGCGACGCAGTAGATGCGCAATTTGAAGTGCGCGCCTTTGTCGCTGGCGACGGTGCCCCTGAAGACCCGGCCACCGGCAGCTTGAATGCTGGCGTGGCGCAATGGTTGCTCGCCGAGGGCCTGGCACCCAGCCGTTACGTCGTCAGCCAAGGCACGGCGATGGGGCGAGCGGGGCGTATTCACATCGAGCGCCAGGGTGACGAGATCTGGGTTGGTGGCGCCGTAGCGCTGTGCATCGAAGGGCGACTACAGCTCTAGATCAATGAATTGTTACGTGCCTGGCAATACACTATTGGCCCCTTGGCGTTTGTGTTGCCAGGACTTGGGGGCATAAGCTTTGGCCCCAAAGATTTCAGCCATTTTTTCAGGAAAGCCATGACCAGTCAGTTCCCCCAAGCCCGCCCCCGTCGCCTGCGCCGCTCCCCGGAGCTGCGTGGCTTGTTCCAGGAAAGCGAATTCACTCTCAACGATCTGGTGCTGCCGATTTTCGTCGAAGAAGAAATCGACGACTTCGTGCCGATCACCAGCATGCCGGGTGTGTTGCGCATCCCTGAGAAGAAACTGGCCGGTGAGATCGAGCGTTACGCCCGTGCGGGTATCAAGTCGGTGATGACCTTCGGTGTGTCCCACCACCTGGACGCCAGCGGCAGCGACACCTGGAAAGAACAGGGCCTGGTTTCGCGCATGTCCTCGATCATCAAGGACGCGGTGCCGGAAATGATCGTGATGTCCGACACCTGCTTTTGCGAATACACCGACCACGGCCACTGTGGCGTGATGCACGGTGCCCATGTCGACAACGACGCGACCCTGGTCAACCTCGGCAAACAAGCCGTAGCCGCCGCCCGCGCCGGGGCCGACGTGATTGCACCGTCGGCCGCCATGGACGGCCAGGTCCAGGCTATCCGCCGCGCCCTGGATGACGCTGGTTTCACCCATATCCCGATCATGGCCTACTCCACCAAATTCGCCTCGGCTCTCTACGGCCCATTCCGCGAAGCCGGCGGCAGCGCGCTCAAGGGCGACCGCAAAAGCTACCAGATGAACCCGATGAACCGCCGCGAAGCCGTGCGCGAATCACTGCTCGACGAACAGGAAGGCGCCGACGCGCTGATGGTCAAGCCAGCCGGCGCCTACCTCGACATCATCCGCGACATCCGCGAGGCTTCACGCCTGCCAGTGGCGGCGTATCAGGTGAGTGGTGAGTACGCGATGATCAAGTTCGGCGCACAGGCCGGGGCGATTGATGAGGACCGGGTGGTGCGTGAGACGTTGGGGTCGATCAAGCGGGCGGGGGCGGATTTGATTTTTACGTATTTTGCGATGGATTTGGCGTTGGCAGGAATTTAAGGGCATCGGTTAACCCTGTGGCGAGCGAGCTTGCTTGTCACGGGGGTATTCGGCTAAATCTCTACCGACTCAGCCCAACGTTGGCAGAAGTCATGCTGCTCTTGTATGTCGTTGGTGAGATCGTTTTCCTCATGAGCGAAGATATGTACGAGTTCTCCCTCTGGCTGCCCCATTGTCATCTCGTAAGCAACAAGTCCATTGGACATATGTGAAGACATACCTGACGTGTGGACGTTGATTTTCGCACCTTTGCACAGAAAAATTGTGTCTTTCAAGTCAGCTCTCAATAAGCCGAAGCAATCGTACAGGTCCATTGCTGTGTAGGTTTTTTGTGTCCCATTGCTAAGCAATAGATAAAGGGTGGGTTTGCCCCCTTCGTATTCGACCACCGCACTGTCACGTATACCGTTTTTGATGGTGGTGATTTCACGTGATTTCATGGGTATTTCCTATTAGGGTTCAATATCGTGTATCCCCTGAAGGTGCCGTCTTCATTGACTGGCGATGCTCCTAAAATATCCTTCGTATCTATTCGCCCTGGAATTGCAATTTCTAATTCATTTTTATGTTTTGAGCGTGCGCCCAACTCTTTGTTTACGTCCCTTCCAGGGATTTTTCTCAGCGTGTAAAGAAAGCCTTCTTCGAAACCATAATTTGAAGCAAATACCAATGCTTGTTTCCTTGAAGTCGAGGTGGGGACGAAATTGCTAGGAGGGCTGGCATTATTCAACGTGTGGAGGAAAAGGTCTGTGCTAGTTCCTCTACTTTCAAATCCATTTTCAAAGATTTCATCTGGTTCTCTCAAGTCTCCGCGATATAGATATTCTCGTTTGTTGTCTGGGCCAGGTAGCGGAGGAGCTCCCTCATCCACCTTTGCCTGTCTGTGAGAGGTTTCTGTATTTTGATACGGCTTACATTCATCTGCGCCTGGACATGTACTTAAGCCTAACGGATCCACCCACCCCGTAGGATTGGGCACGTACTGGTACCCGTTGATCCCACCCGCCAACTTCACCGGGTCCGGCGTCAGGTAACGACCAATATCCGGATTGTAGTAGCGATGGCGGTTGTAGTGCAGACCGCTTTCTTGGTCGAAATACTGCCCTTGGAAACGCAGCGGATTGTCGATTTTGCCTACGTCGAGACGCGCGATCTGGCCGTAGGCGCGGTAGTGCGCGGACCAGACGATTTCGCCTTCGGGAGTGGTGAGTTCTTGCGGTGTGCCGAGGTGGTCGAGTTGGTAGTGGTAGGGCTTGGTGTCCTTTGGGCCATAGCCTTCCAGCAGTGCCAATGGGCGGAAGCTGTTCGGCTCGTAGATGTAGCTGCGATGACAGTCCGCATGGTGTTCGGCAATCAGTTTGTCGCCTTGCCAGAAAAATTCCGTGGTTTTGTCATCTACGGTCTTGCTGATGCGCCGCCCAAACGGGTCATAGCGGTAACTGGCGGTTTCGCCGTTCGGCTTTGTGATGCTGATTAACCGATGCAGGCAGTCGTAGCGGTATTCAGTGACGAGTTGATGGCCCTTGCCGCGCCGTTCGCGGATCAGGTTGCCGAAGGCGTCGTAGTCATAGTGGTGGTCGCCTTGGATCACTAGGCGGTTAGCGGCGACGATGTCTGGGCCGGGGCGATCTTGCATGAGCAGGTTGCCCGCCGGGTTATGGCCGAAGCGTTCCTGCACGTCCTGCGAGTGATCGGCGCGGGTCAGGCGGGCGAGCGGGTCGTAACGGTAGTCGTGCTGGCCTTTACGGGTGTCGAGCAGGCGGGTGAGGTTGCCGGCTTTGTCGTAGTCGTATTGGCGCTGGTAAAGGTAGTTTTCCTGCTGTGTGACGGCGTGGGCGTGCAGTCGGTGCTGGTCGTCGTAGTGGTAGTGGCTGAGCAGTTGGCCTTGCTGGCGCTGGTGTTCGCGGCCGCTCTTGAATAGATGCGAGGTGAGCACTTCGCCGTTGAGCTCGACGGTGGCGAGGTGGCCGCCTTTGTCATGGTTGAAGGTGAGGCGGTTGTTATCCGGCAGGCGCAGGTTTTTCAGTTGGCCGCAGGCGTCGTAGCCGTAGCGCAAGGTGCCCCAGCCTTGGTGTTCGGCGGTGAGACGGTTTTGGCGGTCGTATTCGTAGGCCAGAGTCCAGTGGCCGTCCTCGACGCTGAGGAGATTGCCTTGGCGGTCGTAGGTGTAATCGACCACGCTGTTATCGGGCAGGGTTTTTCGTACAAGACGCCCGGCGTGGTCTCGCTCGTAGCGGGTGATTAGCTGGCTGCCGTCGTCGCCGTATTCGGTCTTTTCCTGCAGATTGCCGTTGAGGTCGTAAACGTAGGCGGTGCGTTGGCCGTCAAAGCCGTTTTCCTGTTGGATCAGGCCGTTGGGGTGGTAGTCGAGTTGGTAGGTTTCGCCGACTTCGTTTTCGATTTCGGTCAGCAGTAACCGAACGTTATCGTAGCGGTACTGGACCTGGGTGCCGTCGGCGTTGATGCGACGGCTGATCAGGTGCAGTCCGTCGGCGTATTCGTAGCGGGTGACGTGGCCGAGTTCATCGCGTTCGGCGATGATTTTGCCGTAGGGGTTGTAGCTGAATTCCCGGAAAGCGCCGCCTGGCAAGACGAGACGAATCAATCGACCGACGCTGTCCCATTGATACTGAGTCAGCGCGCCATGCTCATCCTCAAGGGCAACTTGCCGTCCCAGGTCGTCATAGCGATAGCGCTTAACCCCGCCATTGGGCAGTTGTTCTTCAACGAGCTGTCCACGCTCATTCCACACTAACCGATGACAACTGTGATCCGGGTACCAAACCCCGGTCAGTTGCCCATGTTTGTTGTAGCTGTAGTCGGTCGCGTTGCCATCCGGATCAATCTTGCGGATGACGTCGCCCCGGTCATTACGCTCATATTTCCAGACCGCCTCGCCACGCCGTACAACTCGTACAAAACCGTTGTCATGCTCGTAGGACGTCGGTTCATCATCCCCCGGAAACAACGCCACCAAGCGTCCAGCTTCGTCGTACTGATACGCCGTCACCGCCCCCAGTGGATCTTGCTCGACGGTCAGCCGGCCTTTGTCATCGTAGGATTTGAAATGCTGGGCGCCGGCGGGATCGATGCGCTGCACCAATCGCGCCCGGTCGTCATGGACATACACTTCCTGGCTACCATCGGCGTTAT
>NZ_VOIW01000011.1 GCF_009659625.1 Pseudomonas haemolytica
TTCTCACCAAGTTCATGCAGGCGGTGGACCGCTACAAGGCGGTGGCGGTTCGCGGGGTGGTCGGCGGGCTGAAGCAAGGCACGATGCAGATGCGCTGGCGGGCGCGGCAGAACGCAGTGCTGAAGCACAAAGAGCACGTCGATGATGTGCCTGTCGTGGCTTCGAATCCGAAGGGGGATGCGGCGGCTCCAGCGAATAAAACGGCCACCAATGGCTGCCCGGTATCGATGGTTACCGGGGAGGAATTACTGACCCTTACCGACGGTGCGCTGGACGGTGTTTTGCCGTTTGAGTGGACACGGTTGTATCGCACCAGTGCGGTGGAACTGGAGTGTGGGTTGGGGTTTGGGTGGAGTCATTCGCTGGCGCATAGGCTCTGTGTGTCGGGTGATTCGGTGGTGTGGACCGATCATGAGAACCGCTCGACCACCCTGCCCTTGCCCACATCTGCTCGACCCGCGATCACCAATAGCCTGGCGGAAGCGGCGATCTACTTGGGGTCGACGCCTGATGAGTTAGTGCTGGCCCAGGCGTCACGGTTTTATCACTTTCGCGACGGTGTGCTGGTTTCGATCAGCGATGCGTATGACAACCGCCTGCGCATTTGCCGTGATCATTCAGGGCGGATTGAGCGGCTGGATAACGGTTGTGGCCGTTCGCTGCTTCTGCGCTATAAGCTTGATCGCATCATCGCGGTGGACTACCAGGTTCATCGCGCCACAGGCCGTCAGCCCTACGTCTGGGTGACCGAGCAGAACGTCGTTTCCTACGCCTATGACGAAGATGGACGACTGGTTTGCGCGACCAGTGCCGTCGGTGAGAGCGAGCGTTATCGGTACGACGATCAGCACGTCATTGTTGAGCGGCAGTTGGCCGGTGGGGCGAGTTTCTTTTGGGCGTGGGAAGGCTCCGGCAAGGCGGCTCGCTGTGTCCGGCATTGGGCGAGCTTTTCGCAGATGGACACGCGCTATGCCTGGAGGGATGACGGGCGCGTCACCGTGCATAACGCCGATGGTAGCCAGGAAGTGTATGTCCATGACGACCGGGCGCGATTGGTGCAGCGGATTGATCCGGACGGCGCCCAGCACTTCAAATCCTACGATGAAAAAGGCCGGCTAACCGTCGAGCAAGACCCGCTGGGGGCGGTGACGGCGTATCAGTACGACGAAGCTGGACGCTTGGTGGCGTTGTTTCCGGGGGATGATGAACCGACGTCCTACGAGCATGACAACGGTTTTGTAAGAGTTGTACGGCGTGGTGAGGCGGTCTGGAAATATGAGCGTAATGATCAGGGCGATGTTATCCGCAAGATTGATCCGGATGGCAACGCGACCGACTACAGCTACAACAAACATGGGCAACTGACCGGGGTTTGGTACCCGGATCACAGTTGTCATCGGTTGGTGTGGAATGAGCGTGGGCAGCTCGTTGAAGAACAGCTGCCCAATGGCGGGGTTAAGCGCTATCGCTATGACGACCTTGGACGGCAGATTGGTCGTGAGGATGAACATGGCGCGCTGACTCAGTATCAATGGGACTGCGTCGGTCGGTTGATTCGCCTCGTATTGCCAGGCGGCGCTTTCAGGGAATTCAGCTACAACCCCTACGGAAAAATCATCGCCGAACGCGACGAACTCGGCCACGTAACCCGCTACGAATACGCCGACGGCCTGCACCTGATCAGCCGTCGCATCAACGCCGACGGCACCCAGGTCAAATATCGCTACGACAATGTTCGCTTACTGCTGACCGAAATCGAAAACGAAGTCGGCGAAACCTACCAACTCGACTACCACCCCAACGGCCTGATCCAGCAGGAAACCGGCTTTGACGGCCAACGTACCGCGTATGCCTACGACCTCAACAGCAACCTGCAGGAAAAGACCGAATACGGTGACGATGGCTCTACGTTGGTCACCCGCTACGAGCGCGATCACGCCGGACGCCTCGTACGAAAAACCCTGCCCGATAGCAGCGTGGTCGATTATGCCTACGACCGCCAAGGCAATCTCCTCAGCGTCGAGGACGGCCACTGGGCGTTAGCCTACGAGTACGACCGCCAAAACCGTCTCACCGCCGAACACCAAGGCTGGGGCACCTTGCGCTATAGCTACGACGCCTGCGGCCAGTTACAAAAATTACGCCTGCCTGACAACAACCGCCTTACCTTCAACCACGACAAAGGCGGCCACCTCGCCACTGTCGAACTCAACGGCGAAGTCCTCACCTCACACCTATTCAAGAGCGGTCGCGAACACCAACGCCAACAAGGTCAACTGCTCAGCCACTACCACTACGACGACCAGAACCGACTGCACGCCCACGCCGTCACCCAACAACAAAACTATCTCTACCAACGTCATTACGACTACGACAGGTCCGGCAACCTCACCCGCCTGAACGACACCCGCAAAGGCGAGCATCACTACAACTACGACCCACTCAATCGCCTGACCCGCGCCAACCATTCGCAAGACGTACAGGAACGCTTCGGCCAGAACCCTGCGGGCAACCTGCTGATGCAAGATCGCCCCGGCCCAGACATCGTCGCGGCCAACCGCCTGGTGATCCAAGGCGACCGCCATTACGACTACGACGCCTTCGGCAACCTCATCCGCGAACGGCGCGGCAAGGGCCAGCAACTCGTCACCGAATATCGTTACGACTGCCAGCATCGGCTGATCAGCGTCAAAAAGCCCAACGGCGAAACCGCCAGTTACCGCTATGACCCCTTTGGGCGGCGCATCAGCAAGACCGTGGATGGCAAGACCACGGAATTCTTCTGGCAAGGCGACAAGCTGATTGCCGAACACCATGCGGACTGTCATCGCAGCTACATCTATGAACCGGACAGCTTCCGCCCATTGGCGCTGCTGGAAGGGTTTGGTCCAAAGGACACCACGCCCTACCACTACCAACTGGACCACCTAGGCACACCGCAAGAACTCACCACTCCCGAAGGCGAAATAGTCTGGTCCGCCCACTACCGCGCCTACGGCCAGATCGCCCGGCTCGACGTAGGTAAAATCGACAATCCGCTAAGGTTCCAGGGTCAATACTTCGATCAGGAAAGCGGGCTGCACTACAACCGCCATCGCTACTACAATCCGGATATTGGTCGCTACCTGACGCCGGATCCGGTGAAGTTGGCGGGTGGGGTCAATGGCTACCAGTACGTGCCCAATCCGACAGGGTGGGTGGATCCGCTAGGCTTAAGTAAGTGTCCTGGGGAGGACGGATGCAAATCGCAAGCAGACGTTGAAGAGCCGGCAGATACAGCTAAGGTAAATACAGGCGAACCAAACCAGCCAACCGTAACAACCCGTCCAACGGAGTTTGCCAGCAAGCAAAAACTAAACGAGCATTACGAAAAGCATGGGCCAGAATTCGGAGTAGAGACCCCCAATGAATATTTACTCACGGCACGACATGTCGTGAACGAAGGGATTCCTATCAACTACCTCTACAAAAGCAAATCGACAACAGGATATGCCTTACTCATGGGAACGAATAGAACGGGCCAAGCCAAATTCGCATTCGCGGGTACGAATACAGACGGCAACATAACCACCTTACATACCAAAAGTGGGAAAGACTTCTGGAGGATGATAAATGGCGACGCCACTGACAAAACCATCAGACCTTACAACCAACACTTATAAAAAAGCAAAAGTTGTAGCGCTCAACGAACATATAGAAGAAGACGTAACTTTGATCATCGAAGGAACGACTATAAACTGCTTCGCCAGCTATTGCCCCTACGAGCTTGAAGTGGGCAAGACGTATGACGTAGAACTCACATTAAATCTTTCCGAAAACTACGAAATTGAGCGGACCGGCGAAACTAACACACTGATAAAACATACAAATCGCGGTTATTCATATGTACTTTACGGAGACCTGCACAATGAAATCTTAATGTCTTTCACATCTCTTAATGTCGAGGGCGTACATTACGACCATCCAGAATGCAACGACCATTTTATCAAACTAAAAGTCGAAAGAATCGACGCCTGTTTTCACTGACATGCGAAATAGCTCGCACAATCGGCTCACCAAATGAGCCGAATAACCCCCTCTATTCGGCTCACCCCACCCATGCATTCCTCCATGGATCACCCACGCTGAACCTGACAACACGCCACCTTGCCGACCTACTGGAAAAAAACTGCCTGATACGCCTCCCCGCAGGCGGCCGCAGCACGCGTTATCAGATCAATCCTACCTACGAGTAACAGCCCCACTCATTTGCCCCCATCCCCCATGTCTGCTAGTGTCGCGCCGGTTTACCGTCTACCGGAATTGCCGCCATGGCCCGCAAAAAAGTTGCACTCGATTTCGAACAATCCCTCGCCGACCTGCAAACTCTGGTCGAGCGTCTGGAGAACGGCGAGTTGTCGCTGGAGGACTCGTTGACGGCGTTTGAGCAAGGCATCGGCCTGACCCGCGACTGTCAGAGCGCGCTGGCGCAGGCGGAGCAGAAGGTCCAGGTGCTGCTTGAGCGTGACGGGGAGTTGGCCGAAGAACCTTTCGATGCGGAACAGCCGGAATGATCGACGCGTATCAGGCCAGTAGCCAAGCCCGGGTGAATGCGGCGCTGGAGCCCTTGTTTGTTGCGCCAAGCCCGGAAATGACGCGCCTCTATGAAGCCATGCGCTACAGCGTGATGAATGGCGGCAAGCGTGTGCGCCCGTTGCTGGCGTACGCGGCCTGTGAAGCCCTGGGAGCGCCGGCAGCCGAGGCCAATGGCGCGGCCTGTGCGGTGGAGTTGATCCACGCGTATTCCCTGGTGCATGACGATTTGCCAGCGATGGACGACGACGATTTACGTCGCGGCCAGCCCACGACCCATAAAGCCTTTGATGAAGCCTATGCGATCCTGGCCGGCGATGGCTTGCAGAGCCTGGCGTTCAGCGCATTGCTGGACCCGCGCTTGAGCAGCGTCAACGCCGAGATCCGCCTGCGCATGGTCACCGCCTTGGCCCACGCCGCAGGCCCGGCCGGCATGGTCGGCGGGCAAGCCATCGACATGGGTTCGGTCAGCCTCAAGCTGGATCAAAAAGCCCTCGAACATATGCATCGCCACAAGACCGGCGCTTTGATCGAAGCCGCCGTGCAGTTGGGCGCACTCGCCAGTGGCCGTGCCGAAACCGCGCAATTGGCGGCCCTGCACACCTATTCCCGGGCCATCGGCCTGGCGTTCCAGGTGCAGGACGATATTCTCGACGTGGAAAGCGACACCGCCACCCTCGGCAAGCGCCAAGGTGCCGATATCGCACGGGACAAGCCGACGTATCCTGCACTGCTTGGGCTGGAAGCCGCCAAGGCGTATGCCATTGAGCTGCGTGACCAGGCCCTGGATGCCCTGCGACCTTTCGACGCGGCGGCCGAGCCACTGCGTGACCTGGCGCGGTATATCGTCGAACGCCGCCACTGACTGCCGCGGCCATTTGCGCCGCATATCGGTCAAGTTCGGCGCCCTGCGTGGGCAGTTTGCACCGCTTGAGGTAAACTGCCGCCTCTTCTATACCTATAACGATTCGCCTGATGCCCACGACGTTTCAAGAGATTCCCCGCAAACGCCCGTCCACGCCACTGCTCGACCGCGCTGCCACGCCGGACGGCCTGCGTCGACTGGGTGAAGCCGAGCTGGAAACCCTGGCCGATGAGTTGCGCCTGGAATTGCTCTACACGGTCGGCCAGACCGGTGGGCATTTCGGCGCCGGGTTGGGCGTGATCGAGCTGACCATCGCCCTACATTACGTGTTCGACACCCCGGACGACCGGCTGGTATGGGACGTGGGCCATCAGGCGTATCCGCACAAAATCCTCACCGGCCGCCGCGAGCGTATGGGCAGCCTGCGCCAGAAGGACGGCCTGGCCGCCTTCCCGCGACGTTCGGAGAGCGAGTACGACACCTTTGGCGTCGGCCACTCCAGCACCTCCATCAGTGCAGCGCTGGGCATGGCGATTGCCGCTCGCCTGCAAGGCAGCGACCGCAAGGCGATTGCCGTGATCGGGGATGGCGCGCTGACCGCCGGCATGGCCTTCGAAGCGCTCAACCATGCGCCGGAAGTGGACGCCAACATGTTGGTGATCCTCAACGACAACGACATGTCGATCTCGCGCAATGTCGGCGGCCTGTCCAATTACCTGGCGAAGATCCTTTCCAGCCGCACCTACGCCAGCATGCGCGAAGGCAGCAAGAAAGTGCTCTCGCGCCTGCCTGGCGCGTGGGAAATCGCCCGTCGCACCGAAGAATATGCCAAGGGCATGCTGGTGCCTGGCACCCTGTTCGAAGAGCTGGGCTGGAACTACATCGGCCCTATCGACGGCCACGACCTGCCAACCCTGATCGCCACCCTGCGTAACATGCGCGACCTCAAGGGCCCGCAGTTCCTGCATATCGTCACCAAGAAAGGCAAAGGCTTCGCTCCCGCGGAAGTCGACCCGATTGGTTACCACGCAATTACCAAGCTTGAACCCCTGGATGCGCCCGCCGCCGCGCCGAAGAAGGCCAGCGGGCCGAAGTATTCCGGTGTGTTTGGCGAGTGGCTGTGCGACATGGCCGCCGCCGACCCGCGCTTGGTGGGCGTTACCCCAGCGATGAAGGAAGGCTCCGACCTCGTGGCGTTCAGCGAGCGTTTCCCGCTGCGCTACTTCGACGTGGCGATTGCCGAGCAGCACGCTGTCACCTTCGCTGCCGGCATGGCCTGCGAAGGCGCCAAGCCGGTGGTGGCGATCTACTCCACCTTCCTGCAACGCGGTTATGACCAGCTCGTTCACGATGTGGCGGTGCAGAACCTCGACGTACTGTTCGCCATCGACCGCGCCGGCCTGGTGGGCGAAGACGGCCCGACCCACGCCGGCAGTTTCGACCTGTCCTACCTGCGCTGCATCCCCGGCATGTTGGTGATGACGCCGAGCGATGAGAACGAACTGCGCAAGATGCTCAGCACCGGCCATCTGTACAACGGCCCGGCCGCCGTGCGTTACCCGCGGGGCAATGGCCCTAACGCTGTGATCGAGAAAGACCTGGAGCCGATTGAAATCGGTAAAGGCATCGTGCGTCGCCAAGGCAGCAAGACCGCACTCTTGGTATTTGGTGTGCAACTGGCCGAAGCGCTGAAAGTCGCCGAGAAGATCGATGCCACCGTGGTCGATATGCGCTTCGTCAAACCGCTGGATGAAGCGCTGGTGCGCGAGATTGCCGCTGGCCATGAGTTGCTGGTGACTGTCGAAGAGAACGCGATCATGGGCGGCGCCGGTGCGGCGGTCAGCGAATTCCTGGCGCGGGAGAACATTCTCAAGTCGGTACTGCACCTGGGCTTGCCGGATCTGTATGTCGAGCATGCCAAGCCGGCGCAGATGCTGGCCGAATGCGGGCTGGATGAGGCTGGCATTGAAGCTTCCGTGCGCAGGCGCATGGCGATGCTCAACCTGTAACCCAATCGCCCGGGTGAACCGGAACTAAAATGTGGGAGCGGGCTTGCTCGCGAATGCGGAGTATCAGTCAACCGAGATGTTGAATGTGCCACCGCATTCGCGAGCAAGCCCGCTCCCACATTGGTTTTATGCCATCTTCAAATTCTATGGACAGCCCATGAATCGCCTTCGCTTCGCCTTGCCCTTCCTGCTGCTCCCCGCCGCTGATCTGCTGGCCGACAGCTTCGAGCGGGACGACGCGCTGAAGCTCTCTGACGTGGTCATCAGCGCCAACCGCCAAGTGCAGGCGCGTAACGACAGCAGCGCCGCCAACACCGTCTTCACCCGCGCCGACATCGACCGCCTGCAGCCCAGCAGCGTCACCGACCTGCTCAGCCGCGTGCCCGGTGTGCAAGTCGCACCAACGGGTGGGCGTGGCAGTTTGCCGGGGATCTTCATTCGCGGCACAAAGTCGGCGCAAAGCCTGGTGCTGGTGGACGGGCAACGCATCGCCAATACCACTTCCGGCGACAGCGGCCTGCAGTACCTCAACGTCGATCAGATTGAACGGGTAGAGGTGTTGCGCGGCTCACGCTCGGTGATTTACGGCAGCGATGCCATTGGCGGTGTGATCCAGGTGTTTACCCGACGCAACGCCGAGCAAGGCTTGCAGCCACGCCTGAGGCTGGGGTTTGGCAGCAACCAGACGTGGGAGCGCAGTCTGGGCCTGTCGGGCGGTGACGAACACACGCGCTTCAACCTGGGGGCAAGCCTGGATGAGACCGCCGGGATCAACTCGAGCCACGCGTCGTTCCCAAGCGACGGCGATCATGATGCCTATCGCAACCAGTCCATCAGCCTGAACCTCAGCCATTCCTTCAGCGATGAACTGGAAGTGGGTTTCAACCTGCTGGATAACCGCGGTAAGTCGGAATACGACAACAGTTTTGGCCGCTACGACGACGCCACCGGGAAAAGCGTCGGCCAGAAACCCTACACCGACTACACCGTGAGCAGCGCCAGCGGTTATGTCGATGCCAAGTTCAATGAAGTCTGGCAGTCGCGTCTGGAACTGGGTCACAGCGAAAACCGCGACACCAAGCGCGATACCCTTAGTGATGACTTCAGTGCGTTCAATACCTACCGCGATTCGGTCAACTGGCAAAACGACCTGACCCTGAATGAGCAGAACAGCCTGATCGTCGGTGGCGACTGGTATGAAGACCGCTTCCATGGTTCCACCACCTTTACCGAGAACAGTCGCTGGAACCGCGCGGCCTTTGTGCAACACCGCTTCCATAGTGAGTGGTTTTCTACTGAGTTGGGCCTGCGCCGTGACCAGAATCAGCAATTCGGTGGCCAAAACAGCTGGAGCGGCACCCTCACGCTGCCGGTCAACCCTGACAATGACCTGCTCTTGAGCTACAGCGAAGGTTTCCGCGCGCCGACCTTCAACGACCTCTATTATCCCCTCACGCAATACAGCAACCCCAACCTGCAACCGGAAACGTCGAAGAGCTATGAGCTGCAATGGCGCAGCCAACTGACAGACAGCACGCGCCTGGAAGCCTCGCTATACCGCACCGACTTGAGCGACGCGATCATCCTCGACGCCGGCAAGCCGCAAAACGTGGCGTCGGCGCGGATCAACGGCTTTGAAGCGGCACTCAAGCAGGAGTTGTTTGGCTGGCAGGGCAACCTGGGGCTCTCGATCATCGACCCACGTGACCGTGACAGCGGCCACACACTCGCACGTCGTGCGCGCCGTACCCTGAACCTGGATCTGGACCGGCAGTTCGATCAATTGGGCGTCGGCGCGAGCTGGCAGGCAATCAGCAGCAGCTACGACGATGAAGCCAACCGCAATGCCTTGGGCGGTTATGCGCTGCTAGGGCTGCGCAGCAGTTGGGCGTTGAACCGGGAAATATCGCTGTCGCTGAAGGTCGATAACGTGCTGGACAAGTCCTATGCGCGGGCGAAGTATAGCTACTTACAGGATTATCAGAATTATCGCGAAGAGGGTCGGATGTGGATGTTTGGGGTGACTTGGACACCTGAGATCTGAATTGTCTGAACCGACGTCATCACAGGTTAGGTGCTATCACCTGACACAACCGCGCCACCGCTTCCAACATCTGTCCGCTGGGCCGTTCCAGGCCCTTGTCCGGCACTAACCGTACCCGCGCCGCCATCATTGGCCAGGCTTTCCACGCATCCATCTGCGCCTGGTCACCCACCAGAATCACCTCGGGATTACGCTGCAATACCGATTCCACACTGACCTGCGGTGCCGGCAGCTTGAGGTCATCGAACACATTGCGCGCCCCGCACACCTGCAGCGCATCGCTGATGATCTGCCCACCGCCCACGGTATACAGCGGCTGATTCCAAACTTGATAAAACGCCCGCAACGGCTCGGTGCGCCGATAACGCTGGCGAAGTTCGACGAGGCGTTGGCGCAGCTTATCGGCCAACATTCGACCAGCCTGGGGGCGGCCCAATTGCTCGGCAATAGCCTGCACCTGGGTGGTCAGTTGTTCAAGGCTATGGGGCTCGGCGACGTACACCGGGATATTCAGGCGCTGCAGCTGCTCGCGCTGGGCTGGGCCAACGCTGCCGGGCCACAGCAGGATCAAATCGGGCTTGAGGCTGAGCAGACGCTCCATGTCCAATTGGCCGTAATGTCCGACCGACGGCACCTTTGCCAGTGCTGGCGGCCGTTCGCCGCCATCGAGCACGCCCACCAGCAGGTCGGCGGCGCCCAGCTCAGCGACGATTTCAGACAGCGACGGCGCCAGGCTGACGACGCGCTCGACCGCCAACACCTGGGTGCTGAATACCAGCAGCAGCGCCAGCCAGTAGCGGCTCATCCCAACTGACGCGGTATGCGATAGAGGTAGAACAGCACCAGCGTCGACAGTGCCAGCAGAAACAACGGCACTGCCTCCAGGCCGACGAACACCGCCAGTGCGCCGATCCAGGCCGGCAGCGCGGCCACCAGCAAGGCTGTGCGCCGACGCGCCGCAAGGGTGATCCAGGCAGCCGGTTCTTCTGCGGTATCAAGGGCTTCGGAGGTGGCGATCAGCGCGTGTTTATAGCCATGGAAATAACGCAGGCTGAGAAACATCGAGGCCACACCGGCGATGAAGAACGGCATGGCCAGTACCGGCAGCAGGGAATCAGCGCGGCCAAACAGCAGGTTGATCACGAACAGGGGCAGCAATGCCAGGGCCAGGTACTGCCACCAGTTGAAGGACAGTCGCCGTTTCACCTGGCCTCGGGTCACGCGCGGTCGACCTCGCCCTGGTGCTCGTTGCCCATCATGTGGTCGAGCTTGCTGGCTTTGGTGGCCAGGTAGAGTTTGTTGTGCGGGTTGTGCCCGGTGTGCAGCGGCACGCGCTCGGCCACGGTGATGCCCATCTCGGTCAAGGCTTTGACCTTGCGCGGGTTGTTGGTCATCAGCCGCAGGGATTTCACGCCCAGGTGCTCGAGCATCGGCAGGCAGATGGCGTAGTCGCGCTGGTCGGCGGCAAAACCCAGGCGCTCGTTGGCTTCCACGGTGTCGGCGCCGCCATCTTGTAGTTCGTAGGCGCGGATCTTGTTCAGCAGGCCAATGCCACGGCCTTCCTGACGCAAATACAACAACACGCCACGGCCTTCACGGGCGATGGCGCGCATGGCGGCTTCCAGTTGCGAGCCGCAGTCGCAGCGCTGGCTGAACAGCGCATCGCCGGTCAGGCATTCGGAATGCACACGCCCCAGTACCGGCGCGCCATCCGTGATGTCGCCCAGGCTGAGCACAACGTGCTCGCGCCCGGTGGCTTCTTCGAGAAAGCCATTCATGGTGAACGTGGCAAAAGGGGTAGGCAGCTTGGAAGCGGCGACGAAAACGACGGGCACCGTGTGCTCCTGATTTCAGATTTCACAGAGGCGGCCATTGTAACAGCAGGTTCCTACAGACGCTTAAGCTGAATTATCGCTGATAAAGATCAATAGGTTCGATTGGCCTTCGAGACAGTTCTATGGGCGTCAGAACGGATACGGCTGTTTCCAGTGCTCGAAAATCGGCTTGAGTTCGCCAGTCTTTACCAGAAGGGTCAAACGCTGGTCATACACCCCCATCAATGCCCGCCCACGCTCGGTGTCGGCAAAGCCGATGTAGAGCGGCAGTTCGGCGATATGCGTAAGTTTGAATAGCGCCGGGTCTTGAGACTGACTGAGCACGTACTTGGCCTCGGTGAGGGCGTCGATATAGAAATCGGCGCGACCGTGTTCCAACATCGGCAGGATACCGTTGCGCCGCTCGATCGGGTTGAAGCGGCGCACGCTGGGCAGGTATTCCTCGTACTTGTAGCCGCGTACCCAGGCCAGACGGTAGTTGCCCAGCGTCGCCAGCGTCGGCGTGGGCGCAGTTGCCAGCCCGAGGGCGTAGATATGATCGGAGTCGAAGTTCCAGTGCGGGTACAACACGCCACTGGCCTCGTCGCGATAGGAACCGACCCAACCATCCACCTCGCCACGCTGGGCCAGGCCGACCGAGCGGGTATAGGGCACGCTGCGGGTTTGCACGGTGATGCCCGCCGGCTCGAAGATCTGGCGCAACAGGTCCCACGCCAGGCCGCTGCCATCCTTGTTGGTGTAGTCGTTCCACTGCTCACTGGCCAGCACGATCTTGCCCGGCACGGGCACCTCGCCCGCCTGGACCAAGGGGGCGAAGGCACACAGCACGATCAGCAGCCAGCGGCGTAAAGCCATGGTGACGGCCTCCTACTCGGGAATAAACGTATAAAGGGTAGCGCAGGTCGCCGGCTTACGGCGCCTGGCGAAAATGCTGATAGCCGCGCACGGCAGGAGTGATGTCCTGGCCGCTGCTGTCGAGCAGCGTCACGCCCTGCCCGGCCTCGACCCGACCGATCACATGCACCGGCCAGCCGTCCGCCTGCAACGGCGCCAGCTGGGACGCCGGCAAGGTGAACACCAGCACGTAGTCATCGCCACCGCTCAACGCCGCCACACGGGCCTGGTCTTCACCGACAAACGCCAGCAAGGCTGTGGACAACGGCAACCTGTGACGTTCGACCACCAGGCTGACCGCCGATGCCTTGGCGATATGCCCACAATCGGCCAAGAGGCCGTCGGAGATATCCATCGCCGCAGTCGCCTTGCCCCGCAGCGCCAGCCCCAGGGCCAACTGCGGTTGCGGCGACCAGTAATGGGCGAGCAGCGGCTCGGCGATTGCCGCGTCCGCCGTGCGTTGGCCCAATACCAAGGGCAAAGCGCCGGCCGCATTGCCCAGCTCACCGCCGACACACAGCAGGTCACCCGGCCGGGCACCGCTGCGCGTCAATGCCAGCCCGGCCGGCACCCGGCCAAACACGGTCAGGGTCAGGCTCAGCGGCCCACGGGTGGTATCGCCGCCCACCAAGCTCACGCCGCAGCTTTGCGCCATGGCGTTCAAACCCTGGGCATAGCGTTGCAGCCAATCGGCATCGACGGTCGGTGTGGTCAAGGCGAGGGTAAAAGCGAGAGGGTGGGCGCCCATGGCAGCCAGGTCGCTCACCGCCACAGCCAGCGAGCGCTGGCCGAGCAGGAACGGGTCACACGGATCGGCAAAGTGCACGCCGGCCACTAACGTATCGGTAGATACAGCCAGCTGCTCCCCGGCGGGCAGCGCCAGCAAGGCGCAGTCGTCGCCGATCCCCAGGGCAATGCCTTCGCCGCCCTGCGCACAGGGCGCGGCGGCGAAGAACTTGCGGATCAGCTCGAACTCGCCCATGCGGGACTCAAGCGCAGGTTAGCGCTTGTGTTCCTTCACTTCGGCTTCACGCAGGCGCGGGGCCAGCTTGTCGAGCACGCCGTTGACGAACTTGTGGCCGTCGGTCGAACCGTAGACTTTCGCCAGCTCGATACCTTCGTTGATCACCACACGGTACGGCACGTCAACGCGCTTGAGCAGCTCCCAGGTGGACAGGCGCAGTACGGCCAGTTCAACCGGGTCCAGCTCTTCGAGAGTCAGGTCCAGGCATGGCGCCAGCGCAGCATCGATCTCGGCCATGCTGGCCGGAACACCATGCAGGATGTCGTGGAAGTAGCTGGCATCCGCCAAGCTGAAATCGTTGTCGACGCGAAACTGCGCTTCGATTTCGTTCAGCGAGGTTTTAGCCATGTGACGCTGGTACAGCGCCTGAGTCGCAAGCTGACGGGCGCCACGACGTTTTTCGCTCTTGGATGGCTTACCGGCGTCTGTTGGGCGCGGGTCCTTTGGGTTGAACTGATCGCTCTCGTCGGAAATCACTTGGCCTCCAACTGCGACAGCAGGCTGACCATTTCCAGGGCGGACAAGGCAGCTTCAGCGCCTTTATTACCGGCCTTGGTGCCGGAACGCTCGATGGCTTGCTCGATGGAATCAACGGTCAGTACGCCGAAAGCAACCGGCACGCCGAACTCCATGGACACCTGGGCCAGGCCCTTGGTGCATTCGCCAGCCACGTATTCGAAGTGCGGGGTACCGCCACGAATGACCGCGCCCAGGGCGATGATCGCCGCGTATTCACCCTGCTGAGCAACTTTTTGCGCAACCAGTGGAATTTCGAAGGCGCCAGGGGCACGGATAATGGTGATGTCGCTCTCGCTCACACCGTGGCGAACCAGGGCGTCAACGGCACCGCTTACCAGGCTTTCAACCACGAAGCTGTTGAAGCGGCCAACTACCAGGGCATAGCGGCCTTTAGGGGCGATGAAGGTACCTTCGATGGTCTTCAGGGTCATTCGACAAATCTCTTAAAGAGCCGGGACGCGAAAAGTGCGTCCCTCAGTGATGATTTAACCGCGAACAAGGGGCAAAAATCGCCAGCCTTTATTCGGAGGGCACGTATTCTACAACTTCCAGGTCGAAACCGGATATCGCATTAAATTTCATCGGTGCGCTCATCAGGCGCATTTTGCGTACACCGAGGTCACGCAGGATCTGCGAACCGGCACCGACGATGCTGTAGGTAGTCGGTTTTTTCGCCGGCACGGCGTCAGCGGTTTCGCGGATATGCGCCAACAATACATCGCCGTCCAAAGGGTGACCGAGCAACAGCACCACACCGCTGCCGGCCTCGGAGACCGCAGCCATGGCGGCGCGCAGGCTCCAGCGGCCCGGCTGCTTGACCATCAACAGGTCGCGCAATGGGTCCATGTTGTGCACCCGCACCAGGGTCGGTTCTTCCGCGCAAATGTTGCCCAGGGTCAGGGCCATGTGCACGTCGCCCTCCACTGAATCACGGTAGGTCACCAAATTGAATTGGCCCAGTTCGCTGTCCAGCGGCTGCTCGGCAATCCGCTGAACGGTACGTTCGTGGATCATGCGGTAGTGAATCAGGTCGGCAATGGTGCCGATCTTGAGGTTGTGCTCGGCGGCAAAGGCTTCAAGTTCAGTACGACGGGCCATGGTGCCGTCGTCATTCATCACTTCGCAGATCACCCCGCTTGGCTCGAAACCGGCCATGCGCGCCAGGTCGCAGGCGGCTTCGGTGTGGCCAGCGCGTGCCAGGGTGCCGCCCGGTTGGGCCATCAGCGGAAAGATGTGGCCTGGGCTGACAATGTCTTCAGCCTTGGCGTCTTTCGCAGCAGCGGCTTGCACGGTGCGGGCGCGATCAGCGGCGGAGATGCCGGTGGTGACGCCCGTGGTGGCTTCAATCGAAACGGTGAACTTGGTGCCAAACCCCGAGCCATTGCGCGGCGCCATCAACGGCAGCTTGAGCAATTCGCAGCGTTCGCGACTCATGGGCATGCAGATCAGCCCGCGAGCGTGCTTGGCCATGAAGTTGATGTGCTCAGGCTTGCACGCCTCGGCGGCCATGATGATATCGCCTTCGTTCTCGCGATCTTCGTCATCCATAAGGATGACCATCTTGCCTTGGCGGATGTCTTCAACCAGTTCTTCGATGCTATTGAGCGCCACGCGGCACCCCCTTGGTCAGGATTTCAGGTAGCCGTTAGCGGCCAGAAAACTTTCGGTGATGTTCCCGGATGCAGGCTCTGCGGCCTTGTCGCCCATAAGCAGGCGCTCCAGGTAACGGGCAAGCAAGTCCACTTCCAGGTTCACCCGGCGACCCGGCTGGTACGAGGCCATGATGGTTTCGCTGAGGGTGTGGGGAATGATGGTCAGTTCAAATTCGGCGCCATTCACGGCGTTCACGGTCAGGCTGGTGCCATCGACGGTGATCGAGCCTTTGTGGGCGATGTACTTGGCCAGCTCTTTCGGCGCGCGGATGCGAAACTCAACAGCGCGGGCATTTTCGCTGCGGGCCACCACTTCGCCGACACCGTCGACATGGCCGCTGACCAAGTGACCACCCAGGCGGGTGGTAGGCGTCAGGGCTTTTTCCAGGTTGACCGGGCTGCCGGCTTTGAGGTCGTTCATCGCGGTGCAGTCCAGGGTTTCCCGGCTGACATCGGCGGCAAAGCCGTTGCCCGGCAACTCGATGACGGTCAGGCACACGCCGCTGACGGCGATGCTATCGCCCAGCTTGACGTCGCCGAGGTCCAGCTTGCCGGTTTCAACCAGCAGGCGGACATCGCCGCCTTTGGGGGTCATTGCACGGATGCTGCCGATGGATTCGATAATGCCGGTGAACATTTCGTTCTCCTGAAAACGAGGGGCTGACGCTCAAGCGCAGGCCGGGAATTATACGCTCGCTGCCGGGACGGGAATGGCAGTGACTCGCCAGTCGTCGCCTACAGCGCGCATTTCAGTGATCTTGAGTTGGGGGGCATCGGCGAGCTTCTCGAGCGGCCAGTCCAGTAAAGGCCGGGCGGCAGAGCCGAGGAACTTGCCGGCGATGAATATCACGTACTCATCCACCAGGCCTTGTTGGGCAAACGCACCCGCCAGGCTTGGGCCGGCCTCCACCAATACGTCGTTGACGCCACGGGCCGCGAGGGCGACCAGCGCCGAGCGCAAGTCAACCTGGCCTTCCACGCCCGGTACCACCAGGCACTCGGGGCCACGAGGGTACTGGTTTTGCGCGGTGACGCAGGTGATGACCAATGCCGGGCCAGCCTTGAAAAACGGAGCATTGAGCGGCACCCGCAAACGACCGTCGATCAGCACACGCAGCGGTGGGCGTGACATGGCCAGGGCAGTGGTTGCTTCATCCAGGCCCAGTTCGGCGGCGCGTACGGTCAGGCGGGCACCATCGGCCAATACCGTGTCGGCACCGGTCAGCACCACACTGGCCTGGGCGCGCAGGCGTTGTACCGCAGCGCGGGCAGCGGGGCCGGTGATCCATTGGCTTTCGCCACTGGCCATCGCCGTGCGGCCGTCCAGGCTCATCGCCAACTTGACCCGCACAAACGGCAGGCCGTGTTCCATGCGCTTGAGGAAACCGGGGTTAAGCGCCCGCGCCTCAGCTTCCAGCACACCGCTGCGCACCTCGATACCGGCCTGGGCCAGGCGCTGCATGCCGCGCCCGGCCACTTCCGGGTTGGGGTCCTGCATGCCTGCGACAACCCGCGCCACGCCGGCCGTCACCAGTGCATCGGCGCAAGGCGGCGTACGGCCATGATGGCTGCACGGCTCAAGAGTGACGTACACCGTCGCGCCCCGGGCCTTGTCGCCAGCGGCGCGCAAGGCGTTCGGCTCGGCATGGGGCTCGCCGGTGCGCTCATGCCAGCCTTCACCGACAATCTGCCCGTCACGCACGATCACGCAGCCAACCCGCGGGTTGGGGTGGGTGGTGTACAGACCCTTGCGCGCCAATTCGAGGGCGCGGGCCATGTAATGGGCGTCGAGGACCGCCTGTTCAGCGCTAGGTGGGTTCATTTCTTCACCGGCTCACGGGCCAGGCGGTCGATCTCTTCGCGGAACTCATTGAGGTCCTGGAAGCGTCGATACACCGAGGCAAAACGGATATAGGCGACTTCGTCGAGCTTTTGCAGCTCGCCCATCACCAGCTCACCGACGACCAGGCTCTTGACCTCGCGCTCGCCGGTCGCCCGCAGCTGGTGCTTGATATGCGCCAGCGCCGCTTCCAGGCGCTCGACACTCACCGGGCGTTTTTCCAGGGCGCGCTGCATACCGGCGCGCAGTTTTTCTTCGTCGAAAGGCTGGCGGCTGCCGTCGGACTTGATCAGACGGGGCAATACCAGTTCGGCGGTTTCGAAGGTGGTGAAACGTTCACCACAGGCCAGGCATTCGCGCCGGCGACGCACTTGATCGCCCTCGGCGACCAGACGCGAGTCAATGACCTTGGTGTCGTTGGCACCGCAGAAGGGACAGTGCATGGTTGGCAGGCAACAAAAAATGGGAGGGCCATGGTAGCGCATCCCCGTGGCAAGACAAGCCATAGCCTTTACGGTATATAGGCAGGCTTATATGTTTCATATTTTTAAGCCACGGATTTTGTCCTTTCTGGAGCCGTACATGCAGTTACGACCACTCGTTGTGCTCACCCTGTTCAGTTTTCTGGTCGCCTGCAGCAGCGAGGCCCCCAAGCCGGCCGCGCCTCAACCGACACCCGCGCAAGAGAAAAAAGTCCCAGGCATTGAAGACCTCGGCTCCCTGCCCGCCTTTCAACGGGAAATCAGCGGCAGCCTGACCAACGTGCCCGCCGGCGCCGAAGTCGAAATGGCGCTGCTGGTGATCGACGACCGCTCGCGCCCGCAACAACTGCTCGCCAGCAGTGTGCTGAGCGGCAACGGCAAGCCCCTGGCCTTCCGCCTGCGTTTCAACCCTGAAGCCTTCCCGGCCGGTGCACGGGTTGAACTGCGCGGTCGCGCCAGCCAGTCCGGCCAGTTGATCCTGCACCTGCCCGCCGTGCGCGTTACCCAAGCGATCACCCAGAGCACTGGCCCCCTGCAACTCGTCAAGGCGCCATGACGCCACCGCTGGGCCTGCAACGTGCCCTGAGCGAGCTGATCGGCGACGCGCAATTGGTGCCCAGCCCGCTGCCGGGCACCGAATTGTCCTTGTGGCTGCTCGACGCCGATAATATGGACCGTGCCTTCAGCCAGGAAGAAACCCGGCGCATCCTGCATGAGCCGCCCTACTGGAGTTTTTGCTGGGCCAGCGGCCTGGCGTTGGCGCGCTACCTGGCGGCGCATCCCGAGTGGGTCGCCGGCAAACGCGTACTGGATTTCGGCGCCGGTTCCGGCGTGGCCGGGATTGCCGCAGTAAAAGCGGGCGCCCTGGAAGTGGTGGCCTGTGACCTGGACCCGCTGGCCTTGGAGTCTTGCCGTGCGAACGCCGAACTCAACGCGGTGGAGCTTGGCTACTCAGAGGACTTCTTCGCCGAAGCCGACCGCTTCGACCTGATCCTGGTGGCCGACGTGCTCTACGACCGCGCCAACCTGCCACTGCTGGATCAATTCCTCACCCGTGGCCGCGAAGCACTGGTGGCGGATTCGCGAGTGCGGGATTTCCAGCACCCGCATTATCAACGCCTGGAGATACTGGACGCACTGACCCTGCCGGACTTGGCCGAGCCTTGGGAGTTTCGCAAGGTGAGCCTGTACCATTCGCGGCGCCAGCCCTTATAGTTGCCCCCATTCCCGCTTTATTCGAGACGCCCCATGAGTGAGCCCACGCCGTACATCTTCGATGTCACCACCGCCAACTTCGACCAGGCAGTCATCCAGAACTCCTTCGAAAAGCCTGTACTGGTCGATTTCTGGGCCGAGTGGTGCGCGCCGTGCAAGGCGCTGATGCCGATGCTGGCGCAGATTGCCGAGAGTTATCAGGGCGAGTTGCTGTTGGCCAAGGTCGATTGCGAGGCCGAACAGGACATCGTGGCGCGTTTTGGCATTCAGAGCCTGCCGACGGTGGTGCTGTTTAAGGATGGCCAGCCAGTGGACGGGTTTGCCGGGGCACAACCGGAGTCGGCGGTGCGGGCGATGCTCGAGCCCCATGTGCAGATGCCGCCACCGGCTGCGGCAGACCCGCTGGAACAGGCTCAGGCGTTGTTCAGCGAAGGGCGTATCAGCGAAGCCGAAGCGCTGTTGGTGGCGCTATTGGGCGAGGACAATACCAACGCCGCAGCCCTGATCCTGTATGCACGCTGCCTGGCTGAGCGCGGTGAGTTGGGTGAAGCCCAGACCGTGCTCGACGCGGTGAAGGGCGACGACCACAAGGCCGCCCTGGCCGGGGCCAAGGCGCAAATCACCTTCCTGCGCCAGGCTGCGGATTTGCCGGACGCCGCTGAGCTGAAAAGTCGCCTGGCGCAAAACCCGCAGGACGACGAAGCGGCCTATCAGTTGGCGATCCAGCAACTGGCGCGCCAGCAATACGACGCGGCATTGGAAGGTTTGCTCAAGTTGTTTATCCGCAACCGCAGCTACAACGAGGGCTTGCCCCACAAGACCTTGCTACAGGTATTCGAACTGCTGGGCAATGATCACCCGCTGGTTACGGTGTACCGCCGCAAGTTGTTTGCTGCGCTGTACTAATCACCGATCCAACTGTACAGCGGCGTATCCCCGCCGCTGCTCACCTTCACCTTGGCGCTATGACGCAAGCGCACCAACAGGCGCTTGCCCGCCCCGGCATCGCCGGCCAACCCTTCCAGTTGATCGAGCAATTCCAGGCCATTGAGTTGCCCGGCCTTGCGCAGCAAATCCTGGGCGTTCTGCCACAGGTCCTCGCTCTGTTTCACCGGCGCCACGGTTGGCGCGCTTGGCGTTGGGACTGCTTGTAGTTGTGCGCCCAGCCGTGCCCAATCGCCGTCGTCCAGCTCCAGGGTCAAGTCCACCGGCAGATCGCCGATGGTTCCACGAATTCGCAACATCGTCCTTACTCCTGCATTTTTCTGACGGGCATGCTCCCATGCAGCTTGCGCAACACCAAGCGGGCGGTCAAACTCTCGAGATTATTGTTATAAGATCACATAACAAAACTTTCATCCTGGAGCTCTCTCATGCGCCGTTTGCTGCTCGCTTTGCCGTTTGCCCTGCTGCCACTGGCTGTCGCTCATGCTCACGAAGACCATGACCACGAGCACGGCAGCCTCGGCGCCCATGAACACGGTGTCGGTCGCGTCAATGCCGTACTGGACGGCCAAACCCTGGAGCTGGAGCTGGAAAGCCCGGCCATGAACCTGGTGGGTTTCGAACATGTGGCCACCAGCGCAGCGGACAAATCCAAGGTCGCCGCCGCGCGCAAACAGCTTGAAAACCCACTGGCCCTGTTCAACCTGCCCAAGGCCGCCGGTTGCGTGGTCAGCAGCCAGGCGCTCAACAGCCCGCTGTTTGGCGACAAGCCGCAGGCCGATCATGACGAAGACGACCACGCCACCGATGGCAAAGGCGCTGCCGCCCACGAACACCATCACGACCATAGCGAGATCCACGCCCACTACCAGTTCACTTGCGCCACGCCGACAGCCCTGGGCAACCTCGATCTGAGCCAAGTGTTCAAGACCTTCCCAGCTACCCAGAAAATTCAGGTACAACTGATCGGCCCAAGCGGCCAGCAAGGCGTTGACGCAACGGCCACCGCAGCCACCCTGAAGTTCTGAGTTCACATGACCCACGCATTGATCGAACTGTCCGACCTGGGCTTCAACTGGCCAGGCCACCCGCAGTTGCTGGACATCCCCGCGTTCCGCCTGGAGCCCGGGGAAACCCTGTTCCTCAAGGGCCCGAGCGGCAGTGGCAAGACCACGCTGCTGGGGCTGTTGGGGGGCGTGCAGAAACCCAGCCAAGGCAGCATCCGCCTGCTCGGCCAGGAGTTGACCGAACTCTCGGCCGGCGCCCGTGATCGTTTCCGTGTCGACCACACGGGCTACATCTTCCAGCAGTTCAACCTGCTGCCGTTCCTGTCGGTGCGCGAAAACGTCGAGTTGCCCTGCCACTTTTCCAAGCTGCGCGCACAGCGGGCCAAGCATCGCCATGGCAGTGTCGACCAGGCAGCCGCGACCTTGCTCGCGCACCTGGGCTTGCAGGACAAGGACTTGCTGGAGCGCCGCGCCGACTCGCTGTCCATCGGCCAGCAACAACGGGTGGCCGCTGCCCGTGCGTTGATCGGCCAACCGGAGCTGGTAATCGCTGACGAACCCACGTCAGCCCTGGACTACGACGCCCGCGAAGCGTTCATCCAGCTACTGTTCGCTGAATGCCGCGACGCTGGCGCCAGCCTGTTGTTTGTCAGCCATGACCAGAGCCTGGCGTCGCTGTTCGACCGCAACCTGTCGCTGGCCGAACTCAATCGCGCCGCCACGCCCGCAGAGGTTTGAGATGTATCTGTTCCGTCTAGCCATGGCCAGCCTGGCTAACCGCCGCTTTACCGCGATCCTCACGGCCTTCGCTATCGCGCTGTCCGTCTGCTTGTTGCTCGCAGTGGAACGCGTGCGCGTTGAGGCGCGCAACAGTTTCGCCAGCACCATCAGCGGTACCGACCTGATCGTCGGTGCCCGCTCCGGCTCGGTGAACCTGCTGCTGTACTCGGTGTTCCGCATTGGCAACGCCACCAACAATATCCGTTGGGACAGCTACGAGCACTTCGCCGCCAGCCCCCAGGTGAAATGGGCGATTCCGATTTCCCTCGGCGACTCCCATCGCGGCTACCGGGTGATGGGCACCAACGAATCCTATTTCGAGCACTACCAGTACGGGCGCAAGCAAAACCTCGAACTGGCCAGCGGCCGCGCCTTCGCCACCGACCCTTTTGAAGTGGTGCTCGGCGCCGAAGTCGCCGACGCCCTGCATTACAAGCTCGGCGACAAGCTGGTACTTGCCCACGGCGTGGCGGTGGTCAGCCTGGTCAAGCACGACGACAAACCCTTCACCGTGGTCGGCATCCTCAAGCGCACCGGCACCCCGATAGACCGCACGCTGCATATCAGCCTGGGCGGCATGGAAGCGATCCATATCGACTGGCACAACGGTGTGCCGGCCCAGGGCAAAGGCCGCATCAGCGCCGACCAGGCGCGCAATATGGACCTGACCCCGCAAGCCATTACCGCGTTCATGCTTGGCCTGAACAACAAGATTTCCACCTTTGCCCTGCAACGGCAGATCAATGAGTTCCGCGGTGAGCCGATGCTGGCGATCCTGCCGGGCGTGGCGTTGCAAGAGCTGTGGAGCATGATGGGCACCGCCGAAAAAGCCCTGTTCGTGATCTCGCTGTTCGTGGTGCTGACCGGCTTGATCGGCATGCTCACGGCGATCCTTACCAGCCTCAACGAACGCCGCCGCGAAATGGCGATCCTGCGTTCGGTGGGTGCACGCCCGTGGCATATCGCGAGCCTGCTGATCTTCGAAGCCTTCGCCCTGGCGTTGTCCGGCGTGGTGGCGGGCGTGGGTCTGCTGTACGTGTGCATCGCCGCCTCACGGGGTTATTTGCAGGCCAACTACGGACTCGACTTGCCGATGTCGTGGCCGAGCGAATATGAATGGACCCTGCTCGCCGGTATCCTCGCCGCAGCGCTGTTGATGGGCAGCGTGCCTGCATGGCGCGCCTATCGACAATCTTTGGCCGACGGCCTGTCCATTCGTTTATGAGGAAGCCTTCGATGCGTCGTGCCCTGTTTGCCCTGTTGCTGCTGGTCAGCGTGCCCGTGTGGGCGGATGAGCAGCCCAGGGACTTGTCCTGGCAAGAGATGATCCCACCGGATGCGCCGCCGGAAATCCCCAATATGAAACCGCTGCACGACCTGTCGAACATGGCCGATGCCTTGTCCGTCGAAGCGGCGCCTGCGGCCAAGCAGGACCTGCCCAACGCGCCGGTGGTGCAGAGCCTCGACGCAAAGCACATCCGCCTGCCGGGGTATATTGTGCCGCTGGAAGTCAACGAGGAAGGCCGCACCACCGAGTTTCTGCTGGTACCGTATTTCGGCGCGTGCATCCATGTGCCGCCACCGCCGTCGAACCAGATCGTGCATGTGAAAAGCGAGGTCGGGGTGAAACTCGATGAGCTGTATCAGCCTTACTGGATCGAAGGCGCGATGCAGGTCAAGCCGTCGTCGAGTGAACTGGCCGACGCTGGTTACCAGATGGATGCCGAGAAGATTTACATGTACGAGCTGCAGGAGTAGCGCTGATCACCCTTTCATTGAGCTGAGTCAACAGACCGAACGGAACGATCTTTACCATTGGACGTACAACTTTTAACGTCCTTTGGAGCTCCCATGAACAAGTCTCTGCTCGGCGCGTCCCTCTTCGCGCTCGCCCTCGTCGCCCCGGTCGCACACGCTCACCAAGCGGGCGATATTCTGGTGCGTGCCGGTGCAATCACCGTCAACCCAGAGGCCGACAGCGGCAAAGTCAAGGTTGACCAGGGCCCGTTGGCCGGCACCAACCTGGGCGGCAAGGCGACCATGAGCAGCGACACGCAACTGGGCTTGAACTTCGCCTACATGATTACCGACCACGTCGGTATCGAATTGCTGGCGGCCACGCCGTTCGAGCATGACGTGAAGATCAAGAACACTGCGCTCGGCGCCGCCAACGGCAAGCTCGGCTCGCTCAAACACCTGCCGCCGACCCTGAGCGTCGTGTACTACCCGCTGGACAACAAGTCGGCCTTCCAGCCGTATGTCGGCGCCGGTATCAACTACACCTGGATCTACGATGAACACGTTGGCGGTCGGGCCGAACAAGCCGGTTTCAGCAACTTCAAGGCCGAGAACTCCTGGGGCTGGGCCGCGCAGATCGGCGCCGACTACATGATCAACGACAAGTGGATGATCAACGCCCAGGCGCGCTATATCGACATCAGCACCAAAGCGACTGTGGATAACAATGCACTGGGCCAGGGCACTCGGGCCAAGGTCAATGTGGACGTGGATCCGATGGTTTACATGGTGGGTATCGGTTACAAGTTCTAAGCAACATTTCACGACCACTACAAAACCAATGTGGGAGGGGGCTTGCTCCCGATAGCGGTGGACCAGTCGATAAATCTGTTGACTGACACTCTGCTATCGGGAGCAAGCCCCCTCCCACATTTGGTTTTGTGGTATTTCAGCTGTGGCGGTAGAACCGATCCAATAGCGCCGGAAGCCCTGCCCGCCACGCCCGTGGCTTGATACCAAAGGTATGCAGGATTTTCTTGCAGGCCAGTACCGCGTGCTGCGGTTCATCCGCCGCATCCGGCCGGGCAGCGTGGGCCTGGGCGGTCGGTGACTCGATGGCCAGCGCGTGGAAGTTACGCGCTTCGGTGAGGATCGCCTGGCCCAGGGCCAGCGGCGTGGTCGCCTCATGCCCGGCGTAGTGGTAGGTGCCCCACAGCGGCGCCGCGCAATCGAGCTGCTTGAGCACCGAGATGATCACCCGTGCGGCATCGTCTACCGGGGTCGGGTTGCCGCGCCGGTCGTCCGCCATCAGTAACTCATCGGGTTTCTCGGCCCGGGCCAGGAAACGCCCGAGGGTGCCGTCGATACTGTCATCCAGCAACCAGCCAAACCGCAGCAGCACATGTTGCGGGCAGGTGGCGCGCACGCTTTGTTCGATACGCCATAACGCCTGGCCGCGCAGGCCCAGGGGCACCGGCTCGTCTTTTTCGCTGTAGGCGGTGGCGCGGGAGCCATCGAACACGCGGTAGCTGGACGGTTGCAACAGGGTGATGCTGTGGTGTTGGCACAGTTCAGCCAAGCGCTCGATAGCGAATTCCTGGCTGGCCAGGCGGGTTTCGCTCACGGCTTCGGCCTGAAACCAGTCGAAATAGTAGGCGAGGTTGATCAACGCATCGGGACGGGTGTCGTCGAGCAATTGGGTGAGGCTCGCGGCATCCCAGCCGTCTTGGGGCGGTTTGGGTGCGAGGAAACCGATGTCTTCCTCTGCACCGAGGCGAATCAGCGCCTGCCCGAGGGCATTCCCGCCGCCCAGTAACATAAGGCGCATTCGCATAGATTGAGCAGGCCCGGTCTGTTTGGAACGATGGTTGTTGTCGGCAGGCGCGTGAGCCTTGCCGTAGGTTTATTCCAGAATCGTTGCATTTTGCGGGTTTGTAGCGCAACCGTCACGGATAAAGTACGTGTTTGCAACTTGTTGGAGCAGGTGGCATCAATCACTACATGAACAGCCCCGAATCAACGGACAGCGCACTGGACGGATTCCACCCCGCCGTCAGCACCTGGTTCCGTAACACTTTCCCTTCGGTGACCGGCGCACAGGCCCAGGCGTGGCCCCTGATTCGCCAGCGCCGCTCAACGCTGATCGCCGCGCCCACCGGTTCCGGCAAGACCCTTACCGCCTTTCTCGCGGTGCTGGACGAACTGGTGCATCAAGGCTTGGCCAACGGTGGGCACCTGCCGGATGAAACACGGGTGGTCTACGTATCGCCGCTCAAGGCACTTTCCAATGACATCCAGATCAACCTGCAAACCCCGTTGGCTGGCATAACCGAGCACCTTGAAAAGCTGGGCCTGCCACCGCTGGTCATCCGCACCGCCGTGCGCACCGGCGACACCCCGCAAAAAGACCGCACGCAGATGCGCAAGCGCGCGCCGCATATCCTGGTGACCACCCCGGAATCGCTCTACGTGCTGCTGGGTTCGGATTCCGGCCGGCGTATGCTCGCCAGCACGCGCACGGTGATCGTCGATGAAATCCACGCCATCGCCGCCGGCAAGCGCGGCAGTCACCTGGCGCTAAGCCTGGAGCGCCTGCAAGCACTGTGTGACGAGCCGTTGACGCGCATCGGTTTGTCGGCCACGCAAAAACCCATCGAAGCCGTCGCACGCTTTTTGGTCGGCACCGGGTGTGATTGCGCCATCGTCGATATCGGCCACGCTCGCCCCCGCGACCTGGCGATCGAAGTACCACCGGTGCCGCTTTCGGCGGTGATGGCCAACGATGTGTGGGAACTGATTTACGACCGCCTTGCGCTATTGGCCCGCGAGCACCGCACCACGCTGGTATTCGTCAACACCCGACGCCTGGCCGAACGCCTGGCCCGCCACTTGAGCGAGCGCCTGGGCAAGACCGCCGTGGCGGCCCACCATGGCAGCCTGGCCAAGGAGCTGCGCCTGGACGCCGAGCAACGCCTCAAGGCTGGCGAACTGCAAGTGTTGATCGCCACCGCGTCCCTGGAGTTGGGGATAGATATCGGCGAGGTGGATCTGGTCTGCCAGATCGGCTCGCCCGGTTCGATCAATGGTTTTCTGCAACGGGTCGGCCGCTCCGGGCACCAGGTCGGCGGCACGCCCAAAGGGCGCCTGTTCGCCACTACCCGCGACGACCTGATCGAATGCGCCGCCCTGCTCGATTGCGTGCGCCGTGGCGAGCTGGACACCTTGCACATCCCCGTGGCGCCGCTGGACGTGCTGGCCCAGCAGATCATCGCCGAGGTCAGCGCCAGGGAGTGGCCAGAACAGGCGCTGCTGGAGCTTATCCACCGCGCCGCGCCCTACGCCGAACTGGATGAGCGCCACTACCAGGCCCTGTTGCAGATGCTCAGCGAAGGCTATAACGGCCGCCAAGGCATGCGCAGCGCCTACCTGCACCGTGACGCCGTGACCCATACCCTGCGCGGCCGCCGTGGCGCCAGGCTCACGGCGGTGACCAGCGGCGGCACCATCCCCGACAACGCCGACTACAGCGTGTTGCTGGAGCCGCAAAGCCTGAATATCGGTAGCGTCAACGAAGACTTCGCGGTGGAAAGCATTGCAGGGGATATCTTCCAGCTCGGCAACACCTCCTACCGCATCCTGCGGGTGGAAGCCGGTAAGGTGCGGGTCGAGGACGCCCAGGGCCAACCGCCGACCATTCCGTTCTGGCTGGGTGAAGCGCCCGGGCGCAGCAACGAGCTGTCGATAGCCATGGCGCGCTTGCAAGGGCAGTTGGACAGCTTGCTCGGCGCCACACCCGGCAACCTGCAACCAGCCCTCGACTGGCTCACCGGCACCTTGGGCCTCAATCGTGCCAGCGCCGAACAACTACTGGATTACCTGGCCCGCACGCGCCAGGCCCTGAGCGCCCTGCCGTCCCAGGACACGTTGATCATGGAGCGTTTTTTCGACGCGTCCGGCGGCACTCAACTGATCATCCACACGCCGTTTGGCAGCCGCCTCAACAGAGCCTGGGGCTTGGCCCTGCGCAAGCGTTTTTGCCGCACGTTCAACTTCGAGCTGCAAGCGGCGGCCAGTGAAAATGCCATCGTACTGTCGTTGTCCACCAGCCACAGCTTCGCGCTGGATGAGGTGTGGCGTTACCTCAACAGCAACAGTGCTGAACACATCCTGATCCAGGCGGTGCTGGATGCGCCGTTGTTCGGCGTGCGCTGGCGCTGGAATGCCGGCGTGGCCCTGGCGTTGCCGCGTTATACCGGCGGGCGCAAGGTGGCGCCGCAGATCCAGCGCATGAAGAGCGAAGACCTGATCGCCAGCGTGTTCCCCGACCAGATCGCCTGCCTGGAAAACCTCGCTAGCGAACGCGAAATCCCCAACCACCCGCTGGTGGAACAGACCCTCGACGACTGCCTGCACGAAGCCATGGACAGCGACGCCTGGCTGGCGTTGCTGCGGCGCATGGAGCGCGGTGACGTGCGGTTGATCAGCCGAGATCTGCCCGCGCCCTCGCCCATGGCTGCAGAAATCCTCAGCGCTAAACCCTACACCTTCCTCGACGATGCGCCCCTGGAAGAACGCCGCACCCAGGCGGTGCTCAACCGCCGTTGGAGCGACCCACAGAGCACCGACAACCTGGGCGCACTGGATGCCGACGCCATCGCCGGTGTACGCGAAGAAGCCTGGCCGGCGCCCAATGGCCTGGATGAAATGCATGAGGCGCTGATGAGCCTGGCGTGCATCGCCGCTAGCGAAGTCACAGCGCAATGGGCTGCATGGCTGCAGGCATTGGCCAAAGCCGGGCGGGCCTATCAGTTGCACAACGGAATCTGGGTCGCCGTGGAGCGCTTGAGTTGTTTGCAGGCGATTTATCCTAACGACCTGCCGCTGCTCCCAGGTTTCGATGAGCCTTGGACCCTTGAGGACGCATTGGTGGAAGTGCTGCGTGCGCGCCTCAGTGGTTTTGGCCCGCTGACCCTGATCGAGATCGCCGCGCCCTTGGCATTACCGGTGGCGGCGATCACTCAGGCGTTGGCACGCCTGGAGCAGGAAGGCTACGTGCTACGCGGCCACTTCACCCCCGGCGCGGGTGAGGAGCAATGGTGCGAACGCCATTTGCTGGCGCGTATTCATCGCTACACGGTCAAGCGCCTGCGCAGGGAAATCGAGCCGGTGGCGTTGCAGGACTTCATGCGCTTTCTGTTCGATTGGCAGCACCTGTCTGAGAGCACCCGCGGCCAGGGCAGCGCTGTGCTGGCGCAGATAGTCAGCCAGTTCGAAGGCTATGCCGCCGCCACTTCGGCCTGGGACACTGACCTGCTCAGCGCGCGCATCAAGGATTACTCACCCACGTGGCTCGATGACCTGTGCCGCAGCGGCAAACTGGTATGGACGCGCTTGAGCAACAAGGCCAGCGCCATGGCGTTGCGCAGTACACCAGTGGTTTTGCTACCCCGTAGCCAGGTCGCGCTGTGGAGCGAGCTGACCGAACCCACCGACAGCACCTCGTTGTCGCCCAAGGCGCAGAAGGTCCACCTGGCCCTGCGCGAGCAGGGCGCACTGTTTTTCGATGAGCTGATACACGAAGCCCATTTGCTGCGCAGCGAACTGGAGACTGCGTTGCAGGAACTGGTAGGCGCCGGCTTGGTGAACGCCGATAGCTTCGCCGGGCTGCGCGCCCTGACCACGCCCGCCAGCAAGCGCCAGGCGCGCAGCAGTCGACGTGGGCGCGGGGCGTTTATCGGCGGTATGGATGATGCCGGGCGTTGGGCATTGATTCGCCGCTCGTCGACCGCCTCCGGCCCGCATTCGGCTGAAACCCTGGAGCATGTGGCAATGACCCTGCTACGCCGTTATGGCGTGGTGTTCTGGCGTTTGCTGGAGCGCGAGGCGGATTGGCTGCCGAGTTGGCGCGAGTTACTGCGTACCTTCCACCGGCTGGAGGCGCGAGGTGAGATTCGTGGCGGGCGGTTTGTCAGTGGGTTGGCGGGTGAGCAGTTTGCGTTGCCGGAGGCGATCCCGTTGCTGCGTGAGGTCCGGAGACGGCCCCATGATGGGAGTTTGGTCGCGGTGTGTGGGGCCGACCCGTTGAACCTGGTCGGTACGCTGCTGCCGGGGGCCAAGGTGCCCGCGGTAAGCGGTAATCGGGTTGTGTATCGCGATGGGGTGCCGGCGGCGGTAATGGTGGCGGGTAAACAACAGATATTGCTCGAGTTGGATCAGCAGGCGGTGCAGGAAAAGTTGATCAGACATTGAACCTAGGTTGACTTTGAGGGCCTCTTCGCGAGCAAGCCCGCTCCCACATTGGGACCGGGTACATCCTTGGAATACGGTCAGAATGTGGGAGCGGGCTTGCTCGCGAAGGCGTCGGCCCAGTCACCCTGTAATTATTGAGGACGCGCCTGCTCCGTCAACACCAGCGCGTCCGGCTCATCCACCTGCGCCACGCGCTTAGGCAGCAACACCTGCTGTGGATAAGTCTGCGCGAAGTGCACCTCATCGCAGTTATCCACAAGCTTTTTCAAGCGCTGGTTAAACGCCCGGCTGACCGCATATTGCCCACCCGACACCGTACGGAACTGTGCAGTGAGCACCACGCCATTGAGATCCATCTTGTCCACGCCGAACACCTCCAATGGCCCTTGCAGGTTGTACTTGAGGAACACATCGTCACGGATCGACTGGCCTGCTTCACGGATCAGCTCAACGGCCTTGTCCACGTCGGTGTCGTAGGTGAACTGCACCGAGAAGAACGCATAGGCGAATTGCCGCGACTGGTTGGTGACCGCCTTGATCTGCCCGAACGGCACCGAATGCACAAAACCCTTGCCGTCGCGCAGGCGCAACGTGCGGATGGTCAGGCCCTCGACGGTGCCGGCGTGGCCGGAGTCGAGCACCACCCAGTCACCGATAGACAGGGTGTCTTCGATGATGATGAACAGGCCGGTGATCACGTCCTGCACCAATTGCTGGGAACCGAAACCAATGGCCAGGCCGACCACCCCGGCACCCGCCAGCAGTGGCGCGACGTTGATACCCAGGTTAGCCATGGTCGTGATCGCACAAATCACCACCAGGATGATCTTCACCGCATTACGCAGCAGCGGCAGAATGGTCTTGACCCGCGTGCTGGGCTGGCGGCTGGAGCGTTTGTTCACCGGGGGTTTGAGGGCTTCCTGGATCGCCGTGTCGAGTACCACCCAGAACAGCCAGGTCACCAACAGGATCAGGCCGATGCTGCTGAGCGAGTCACTGATGGCCCGGCCCACCGAGTTGCGCTGAGCAAATTCGAACAGCGAAACACCCCAGATGCGCCCAAGTATCTCGATAAACGCGATCGCCATGACGATGCGCAAGATCGCGTGCAACAAACTGAGAAAGCGTTCCTTGTAGGCACTGCTGCGCTGGATCGACACCTGGCTGCGGGACTTGAACAGGTGTTGCAACACGGTGCTGAGAAACACCGTGCCGATCAGCAGCAGCGTGGTGAACAACGCACAACGCAGGGCCTTCTGATTGTCGTCGCCGGCACCGATCAGGTTAACCGCCGAAACCAGCACCATCAACAGAATCGGCCAATACCAGAGCCCGGAAAACACCCGCAACGACTGCTGCAAGGCTGGGTGTTTGAGACGCTGGGCCAACGGCCGGTTACGGATCAAATGGGCCACCGGCCGACGCAGGCGCACCACCAATACCCCAAAAATCACCGCCGCAAACAGGCCCGTGAATACCGCGATGCTGCTGGTGATATTGCCGCCCAACTGACGGGCGATCTGCGGGCTGGTCAGCGCGTCACTGAGGGCAGCAAGAAAGCCGATCAGGAACAGCGGTCTGGGGCAGTAATCACGAATAATCTGCACGGCAGGCCGCTTGTGCCCGACGTTGAACATGACGATGACGCACAACAACATCGAGGTGGAAAAAATGCCGCTGCTGGTGGCATAGGCAAAACACAGCGCCAGCGCACGGCCCACTGACGCGGGTAAAAAGTGACTGACGTAGAGGGTCAGCGGCAGGCAGATTAGCGCTGGAATCGTGTAGGGCACCACGTAGCCGAGCAAGCCTTGCAGGCGCTGGCGTCGTGCGACGAACGGACGCCGGCCCGACCGCTGCACGATCCAGCGCCCCAGCAGCGTCAACACGGCAAAAGCACCGATCCATACCCCGGACAACAACAGGAAGTCGCCGGCCACGCTCCACGGCGAACGCGCGGCTGTCTGGTCTACCAACCGCCCGACTTCATCCGCCGCCCGGTCGGCGCGCAGGCGCCAGGCGTCGACGAGGTTTTGGTTGAGGTCGAGCTTGTCCTGCACGTCATCGATGCTGGAACTGATGGCCCCGAGCAGCCCGCCCTCCACCAGCAGCTCCGGTTTTGCCGGCGTTTCGGTGGCGGGCGCAGTGGCCGCGGCTTGTAGCGCACCGTTGCCACACAACAGCAGCGCGGCAAGCAGTAATGCAGTCTTTAGATTCAGCAAAACAGCGGGCTCCTTCAGCAGGGTCTGTAAGGAACTGACGGGATTAAGCCTTGATCGTTCCCCTGCGTTGCCGGGTACTGACTTTCAATAGGGGAGCAGGTCCTCTCACATTTGCACCCTGTACCGCCTGTAGGAATGTGGAAACTTTCAGTTAAATATCGCAGTCATCCCAGAACGGAGGTCAATCGACCCATCATCCACGGGAGCAACCATGGCGGCGATTCACATCGGCATTTCCGGCTGGCGCTACACGCCCTGGCGCGGGGACTTCTACCCCGAGGGGCTGACTCAGTTGCCGGAACCAGGAGTATTGCCATGACCCATCCCGAACTGATCCCCGTCACGCCGACCGCTGCCATCACGCGTTTCACCGTGTTGACGGTCAATATCCACAAGGGCTTCACTGCGCTGAATCGGCGTTTCATTTTGCCCGAACTGCGCGAGGCGGTGCGTAGCGTGGGCGCCGACATGGTGTTCCTGCAGGAAATCCACGGCACCCATGAACACCACCCTCAGCGCTACAGCGACTGGCCGAAAATGCCGCAATATGAATTTCTCGCTGACAGCATCTGGCCGCAATTTGCCTATGGTCGGAATGCGGTCTACCCCCATGGCGACCATGGCAATGCGTTGCTGTCGAAATTCCAGATCGTGCGTTACGACAACCTCGATATCTCTCAAAGTGGTCATGAAAACCGTGGCCTGCTGCATTGCGTATTGCGCCTGCCGGGCAGCGGGCAAGAGGTGCATGCGATCTGTATCCATCTGGGGTTGCGCGAGGTGCATCGCCAGCAGCAATTGCGCTTGCTGGAGCAACGTATCAGCGAGATTCCCGCCGATGCGCCGTTGGTGGTTGCCGGCGACTTCAACGACTGGCGGCAAAAGGCCGACCTGAGCCAAAGCGGCCTTCAGGAAGTGTTCATCCACGCCCACGGCAAGCCGGCGCGCACGTTCCCGGCACGCCTGCCGCTGCTGCCCCTGGATCGGATTTATGTGCGCAACCTGACGATCCATAACCCGCGGGTGCTCACCACCCGGCCCTGGTCCCATCTCTCGGATCATGTACCGCTGTCGGTGGAGATTGAGCTATGAACGTCGCGGTAGAACATATCGCCACCGATCAGCCGCCGGATAACAACAAGGCGCGCGACGTGGATTACGGTTGGCAGAGCGGCAACCACGTGGAGTTGCTGGAAAATGGCGAGGCGTACTTTCCCGCCGTGTTCGACGCCTTGCGCGGTGCCCAGCGCGAGATCCTGCTGGAAACCTTCATCCTCTTTGAAGACAAGGTCGGCCACGAACTGCAAGGCATCCTCATCGAAGCGGCGCAACGCGGGGTGAAGGTGGTGGTCAGCCTCGACGGCTTTGGTTGCGGCGAGCTGAGCCCGGCCTTTCTCGGCGAGCTGGCAGAAGCCGGAGTGACGGTGCAGATGTTCGACCCAGCCTCCAAGATCCTGGGCATTCGCACTAATTGGTTCCGCCGCCTGCACCGCAAGATCGTAGTGGTGGACGCCAGTGTGGCGTTTATCGGCGGGATCAATTTTTCCGCTGATCACTTGGCCGATTTCGGTCCCGAAGCCAAGCAGGATTACGCGGTGCAGGTGATCGGCCCGGCAGTGGCTGACCTGCACCATTTTGCTCTCGCCCAGAACGGCCGCCAGATACGCAGCCGAAGGGGCTGGCGGCGGCGCCAGCAGCGGCCATCGCCCTGGACGAGCGAGAAAGGCGACGGCCTGGTACGTCTGGTTTATCGCGACAATATCCAGCATCGCGATGACATCGAAGAAGCGTACATCTACGCCTTGAGCCAAGCCCGGCAGCGGGTGGTGATCGCCAACGCTTACTTCTTCCCTGGCTATCGCCTGCTGCGGGAGATCCGTAACGCAGCGCGTCGTGGCGTGCAGGTGCAATTGATCATGCAGGGCCAGCCCGACGTGCTGCTGGCCAAGCTGGCCGCGCGCATGCTCTACGACTATCTGCTCAAGGATGGCGTGGTGATTCACGAATACTGCCAGCGCCCGTTGCACGGCAAGGTCGCCTTGGTGGATGACGAATGGAGTACGGTGGGCTCAAGCAATCTCGACCCGCTGAGCCTGGCGTTGAACCTGGAAGCCAACGTGCTGATTCGTGACCGGGCCTTCAATCAGCAGTTGTACGAACGCTTGGAAACACTCGCGAAGAATCATTGCCAGACCATGCCTGAAAAGCGCAAGCCGCGCCTGTGGCTCTGGCGCCTGACCGTGGGTTTTTTGGTGTTTCATGTGATGCGCCACTTCCCCGTGCTGACCGGCTGGTTGCCGGCTCACAAGCCGCGCTTGAAGCCTTTTGAGAGTACGGCCCATGACGTCTGAAACCAGCAGCTCGCGGTTCAAGCGCTGGAAGAAACCGCTGACCATTGCGTTCTTCCTGCTGCTGATCGTGCTGTTCACCCTGCTCGCCCGCCGCATCGACTGGAGCGAGGTGTTCCAGACCCTGGGCGACTTCAAGCTGCGCACGCTGCTCATCGCCGGCGCGCTGACGTTGTGCAGTTTTATCGTCTATGCCTGTTTCGACCTGATCGGGCGTACCTACATTCGCCAGCCGCTGCGCTGGAAGCAGATCCTGCCGGTGGGGATCATCAGCTACGCATTCAACCTCAACCTCAGCGCCTGGGTCGGCGGCATTGCCATGCGTTATCGGCTGTATTCACGACTGGGCGTGAGCACCAGCAATATCGCCAAGATCCTCGGCCTGAGCCTGGCCACCAATTGGTTTGGCTACATGGCGTTGGCCGGCGTGGTGTTCAGCAGCGGGCTAGTCACCATGCCGCCGGGTTGGAAGCTCAGCAGCGGCGCCTTGCAAGGTGTGGGGGTGTTGTTGGTGATCGCGAGCTTGGGGTATCTGGCAGCGTGCCGGTTTTCGAAAAAACGCGCGTGGTCGGTCCGTGGCATCGAGATCAACTTGCCGTCGCTGCGCATGGCCTGTTTGCAACTGGCCCTGGGCGCCTTGAACTGGTCGCTGATGGCGGCGGTGATTTTCACCTTGCTGCCGGCCAAGCTGGATTACCCGCTGGTGTTGGGGGTATTGCTGATCAGCGCGATTGCCGGGGTGGTTACCCATATACCTGCCGGGCTTGGGGTGCTGGAGGCGGTGTTCATCGGGTTGTTGCAGCATGAGGCGTCACGCGGGAGTTTACTGGCAGGGTTGATCGCGTATCGGGCGATCTATTTTATTTGCCCGCTGTTGATTGCGCTGGTGATGTACTTGGGGGTGGAGGCGAAAGCCAAGGCGTTGCGGGTGAAGAAGACACCCGCCTAGCACCTTAGCGCGACTGAATGATGCTTAACCGTTCACCCACCACCATCTCGGTAATCCAGTCGACCAGAATCGATGTGTAGGCCTGCTGCGATACCGGGTCGCTCAAGGAATGGTCGGCGCCATCGATGATGCGGTGGGTCAATGAATGGGTCTGCTGGCATGCAGCGCGATAGCTCATGATGGTGGCGTGGGGCACATGGTCGTCGGTTTCTGATTCGACGATCAGCACATCGCCGGTAAATTGCGCACAGGCATGCAGGGCACGGTTGGTTTCGGCATGCACGAGCGTGCCGCGGTAATCCATCAAATCGGCTTTATCCAACTCACGCTTGGGCTTGAGCCATTCCTGGTCGCGGTACAGTGCGGGCACCCGCAGCGCCAGCCAACGCACTGGGCGCAATGAGGTGAGGATCGCCGCCAGGTAGCCGCCATAGCTGGTGCCCACCACCGCCACCGCCGACGTATCGATAGCCGGGTGGGAGAGCAGGCGGTCGTAGGCGGCCAACAGGTCGCGCAGGTTGTCTTCGCGGGTAACGCGGGATAACGGGATACCGGTGCCAGCGTGGCCGCGCAGGTCGAAGGTCAGGCATA
This sequence comes from Pseudomonas haemolytica, assembly GCF_009659625.1. Lineage (GTDB taxonomy): Bacteria > Pseudomonadota > Gammaproteobacteria > Pseudomonadales > Pseudomonadaceae > Aquipseudomonas > Aquipseudomonas haemolytica. Next base: position 35,780 of record NZ_VOIW01000011.1, read on the forward strand.
CACACCCAAGGCCGGCGATGCCTTTGGCTCGCTCCAGGTCACGTTCCTGACTGCCGCCCCAACCGTGCACGAACAACACGCCGGGCACTTTGGATTTGGGGCTGAGGAATGTCCCGCTCATCTGTTCGTCGTCTATATCGATGGTGATGCTCTCGCTTCTAGCCGTCATAAGTTTTAACCGTCACATACTTGAGAAGAAAGTCGCTGTTTTCGGCCGGGCCTCGGTACACTTCGATGGCATCCGCCGGTAGCGCTTGGTCCACGTAGGTTTCCACCGAGGACACACGGATGGCCTTCAGACCCGGGTTATTGATGAAGCTCTGCAAGGCCGCGACCTCCGCGCTACTGGCCCCACCCATGCGCCAGGATTGCTCGAGCACGCCACTGCGACGCTGGCCGTTACTGTCCAGGCCTTGGGCGATATCGTAGTTGCGCCGCGAGGCGTAGAAGCCTGGGTAGGCTTCGTCGGCAGCGTTGTCGAATACCTGGGCCTGCTCGATGGCTTCACGCACATCCGCAGGCAACGCCAGCTTGAGCAGGTCTTCGTAGTAGCCGGGAACGACCAGCAGGTTGGAGCCGCCGTAAACCTCTTCGCCGTGCCCGTCTTGCGTCAGGTACTGCTCGCCGCAGTAGCTGAAAATGTGATCGCCGATAAAGCTCTGGCCCACACTGTGGGTGACCACGTCGTGCAGGTCTTGTTCCAGCACCACGCCTTCTTCGAACACGCTGGCTGCCTCGGGGCGCGCCAGGATCGTGTCGAGTTCATCGAGGCTGTGGATAACTTCCTGACCCCGCCCGGCGCAGTCGTGCACGGGCTTCATGCGAATCGGGCCGCTGTAGAGCAAGCGGATGGCGGCGGGCCTGGCATCTTGCAGGGCGAACACACTCAAGCCGTCCAACACGACTTCGCGCACGCGCTCGCAGAATACCGGCGACCAGCCTTCAGGCGCCTTTGCCTCAGGGCTCAGCAAGCCATGGCTGATGGCTTTGGTGCAGATGAAATCGTGATCGACATACCCGCCCCACAGATCTTCCGGCCCATTGATATTAAGTTCGTGCGCTTGGGCGGGCCCGACCAGGGTCTGCGTGGGCAGCAAGTACAGCTCACGGCCGGCGTGCACGTCGGCATCGTAGCTGCCACCGAATTTGAGCCCGAGGATCTGCGCCAGCCAGCGGGCCAAAGCGCGGTTGGTTTCGATTTCATGCTGCGGCGCGCTCGCGCGCGTGGAGTGCGCGACGACCAGCTTTTTGCGATTCGTTGGGGTCATGCGTCCCCCTTGGCCATTCAGCCGGGTATGTAACATGAAAGCTGCATGGATCAGGCCAACGCGCGGCGTTTGGACGGATGGTTTATAAATCAACCAGTTGCGGAAAAAGTGATGGCCGTTAGCCTGTTCTATTCTGCACGACACGCGCTTTACCACACGGCGTTCTGCACGATTCAAACACCAAACCGGTTGCGGTAATCGCTGGGTGCCAGGCCAGTGATCTTCTTGAAGGTCGCGCGAAAGGCGCTGGGATCCTGATAGCCCACGGTCCAGGCGATGTGGTCGATGGTACCGTTGGTGAACTCCAGCATCTGCCGTGCTTTGCCCACCCGCAGATGCTGGCAGTATTCGGTGGGTTTCAAACCGGTCGCATTGCGAAAGCGCCGCAGGAAGGTGCGCTCTTCCAGGTTCGCCTCCCGCGCCATCGCCGCCACGCCGACATCCACCGCGCCACTGGCTTGCAGCCAATGCTGGACCTTGAGGATCGCACTGTCACCATGCCTGAGAATCGGCGCAAAGTTACTGCCGCACTGGCTGGCGCTGTCACTGTGTTCGATCACCAGAAACCGCGCCGTATCGGCCGCGACGCTTGGCCCCATCAGCCGGTCGACCAGGCGCAGGCCCAGTTCGGACCAGGCCATCAGCCCGGCGGTGGTGATCAGGTCACCGTCATCGACGATGGGCTTATCCGCTTCCAGGCGTACCGCCGGGTAATGGGCCGCGAAAGACTTCGAGGACGACCAGTGGGTGGTGGCGCTGCGCCCGTCCAACAGCCCGCTGCGCGCCAGCATGATCGAGCCGATGCACACGCCTCCGATTACCGTGCCGGCCGCATGCTGCTGGCGGATCCACTCCAGCAGCGCAGGCGGCGCCTGATCCTCGGTGAACTCGCCGATCGAAGGTGGCACCAGCAAGGCCATCATCGGTTGGTCCGGGCCTGGGTGGCTGTCGAACGCGCGTGCGGGTGTGCCGTGAGCATCTACCTGCCAGTGACTGACCCGCAACAGTGGCAGTTGAACAGTGCGATGCTCGGCGGCGATGCGATTAGCGACCCCGAACAGGTCGGTCAGGCCATGCACCGCAGCCAGTTGTGCGCCTTGGTAGATCAACACACCCAGTTCCACAGTCCCGCGTTCCACGGCCATTGTCAGTTCTCCCCCTGTTATTGTCGGTGCAGCCAATCCTCGGCCTGATCGCCAGCTAAGATACTAGGCCCATCAACCCATCACGAGGTAACACACATGGCCAAGCAGGCGCTCATCCTAATCGATATCCAGAACGACTACTTCCCGCAGGGCAAGTGGCCGCTCGACGGCGTGGAAGCCGCGGCGGACAAGGCGGCGCAAGTGCTACAGGCGTTTCGCCAGGCCGGCGATGCAGTGATTCATGTGCGGCATGAATTTGAAGGCGACGACGCACCGTTCTTTACCCCGGGCTCCGAAGGCGCGCACTTGCACGCCAAGGTGTTGAACGAGGGCGAAGAACCCGTAGTGCTCAAACACTTTGTGAATGCGTTTCGCCAAACCAACCTGCGCACATTGCTGGAACAGCGCAGCATCACCGATGTGGTGGTAGTCGGTAGCATGAGCCATATGTGCGTTGATGCGGTGGTGCGGGCGGCAGCGGATCTGGGCTACAAGGTTACGGTGATCCATGATGCGTGCGCCACCCGCGATCAGGCGTTCAACGGGCAGGTGATTCCGGCGGCTCAGGTACAAGGCGCGTATATGGCGGCCCTGGCATTCGGCTATGCGAGCGTGGTGTCGGCGGATGAATTCTTGAAGGTACAGGTGGCGGCCGCGTGACCGCCACACGGGTCGGTGGTTTTAGCGTGTAGCGATGATGAACAGGCGCGGGAATGGCAGCAGTACGGTGCCATCGGCCAGGGCTGGATAAGCCTGGATGATTCGCGCCTGGTATTCCTGTAGGAACGCGGCTTTTTCATCGTCGGTCAACGGCGCTAGAAAGGGCCGCAATGCCGACGCCTTGAACCACTCCACCACCGCCGCGTGACCTACCAGCGGGTGCTGATAAGTGGTGCGCCATATATCCACGGTGCTGCAATGCTTGCTCAGCAGTTCGTAGTAGTAGCTCGCAGTGTGCCGTTCGTTGTGTCTGATCGCGCCGATCTTCGCGGACCATGGGCCATCGGCCGCGATTTCGCGGGCCAGGCGGTGGGCGGGCTCGTCAAGGTTGTCTGGCGTTTGCACCGCCAGCGTACCGCCCGGGTTCAGTTGGTTGACCAAGTGCGGGTAGAGCGTGGCGTGGTCGGGCAGCCATTGCAGTGAGGCATTGGCCAGGATCACATCGAAGGTTTGGGCTGGACTCCAGGCACCGATATCGGCCAGCTCGAAGTTCAACGCCGGTCGACGTTTACGGGCATCGACCAGCATGTCATCGGAGCTGTCGATGCCGGTGACGTGCGCTTGGGGGAAACGCTCAGCCAGCACTTCAGTGGAGTTACCCGGCCCACAACCCAAGTCAATGGCTGTGCGTACGTCAGTAGAGGGAATAGCCGCCACCAGGTCACGAACGGGGCGAGTGCGCTGCTGTTCGAACATCGTGTATTGCTTGGCGGACCAGGTCATCACGGCTTTCCTTCGTTTGAGAGGTTGGCTACAGCCTAAATCTTGTGACTCAAGAGAACAAATGCCAGGTTTGGAGTGCCGCCGGTGCACGGAGAACCCGTGCGCAGCACCTGCGTATAGGCCACAAAAAACCCCCGAAGCTTTCGCTATCGGGGGTTTTGTTTGTTCCGGGGGCTTAGACCTCAGAACGGGATATCGTCGTCAAAGCTGTCGAAATCCGGGGCCGGTTGAGGAGCAGCCTGCTGTGGAGGCGGTGCCTGGCGCGACTGTTGCGGTGCCGACTGCTGCGGGCGCGGAGCCTGCTGGCGTGGGGCCGGAGCGGACTGCTGGTAGTTGTTGCCCCCGCCTTGTTGGTCGCCCTGCTGTGGACGACCGCCCAGCAGTTGCATGGTGCCTTGCATGTCGACCACGATTTCGGTGGTGTAACGCTTGATACCGTCTTTTTCCCACTCGCGGGTTTGCAGTTTGCCTTCGATGTAGACCTGCGAACCTTTGCGCAGGTACTCACCGGCGATCTCTGCGACCTTGCCGAACATCGACACACGGTGCCATTCGGTTTTCTCGACCTTTTGGCCGGTCTGCTTGTCGGTCCACTGTTCGCTGGTCGCCAGACTCAGGTTGGTCACGGCGTTACCGTTAGGCAAGTAGCGAACTTCGGGATCCTGGCCGCAAGTACCGACCAATATGACTTTGTTAACCCCACGGGCCATAACGTTCTCCTAGGCTGGGCGCGCTGTCGGCACTGGGTTGACCAGTTGCTCGAGCGTCGCGCGATCCAATAATTCGGTGTCCAATTTGATGTAAATGGCCGCCTCTTCAGCGACCACAACTGCATCCGTTACCCCTACGACGGCCTTCAGGCGCTCTACCAGACCGGCTTCGCGGATCGCCTCGGGCGATAGCGGCAAACGCAGGCTTGTGACGTAGGGAGGTTCGCGCATGGTAACAGCAAAGACCAGCCAAAGTGCAGCCAGCCCGGCGCATCCGAGGAACACAACCGACAAACCGCCATGCTGGAACATCCAGCCGCCCATGATGCCGCCCAATGCAGAGCCGAGGAACTGGCTGGTGGAATACACCCCCATGGCCGTGCCCTTGCCTCCGGCCGGTGAAACCTTACTGATCAGCGACGGCAGCGATGCTTCCAGCAGGTTGAATGCGGTGAAAAACACCACCGTGCCGATCACCAGTGCTCGCAGGCTATCGCCGAACTTCCAGAAGAATAGCTCAGTCAGCATCAGCGTCGCGACGGCACCGAGCAGAACTCGTTTCATTTTGCGTTTCTTCTCGCCATAGATGATGAACGGGATCATGGCGAAGAACGAAATCAGCAGTGCGGTGAGATACACCCACCAGTGCTGTTCCTTGGGCAACCCGGCTTTTTCCACCAGGGCCAGGGGCAAGGCAACGAAGCTGCACATCAGCATGGCGTGCAACACGAAGATACCCAAATCCAGGCGAAGCAGGTCCGGGTGCTTGAGCGTCGGCAGCAATGCCTGGCGGGCGACGCCCGACTCACGGTGCTGCAACGTGCCAGTGGAGCGCGGCACCATAAAGGCCACGATCACGATACCGAACAGCGCCATGCCGCCAGTGGCCAGGAACAGACCGTGCAAGCCGAACGCGCGGGTCAGCAAGGGGCCGACCACCATGGCCACGGCAAACGACAGGCCGATGGTCATGCCGATCATGGCCATGGCCTTGGTGCGGTGTTGTTCGCGGGTCAGGTCGGACAGCAATGCCATGACCGCGGCGGAAATCGCACCGGCGCCCTGCAGGATACGACCGGCGATCACGCCCCAGATCGAATCCGACTGGGCTGCGAGCACACTGCCAAGGGCGAACACGATCAGCCCCAGGTAAATCACCGGGCGACGGCCAATACGGTCGGAAATGATCCCGAACGGGATCTGGAATATCGCCTGGGTCAGGCCATAGGCGCCAATCGCGAGGCCGATCAAAGCGGGGGTCGCGCCTGCGAGATCCATTCCATAGGTCGCCAGCACTGGCAACACCATAAACATGCCCAGCATACGGAAGGCGAACACCAGGGCCAGACCGCTTGCCGCTCGGGTCTCGCCGCTACTCATGCGTTCGCTGTGGGGATCGTGCATGGAAAAACCTCGTGTGAACCGGCGGCGATTCTACCAGTCCCATCGATTGAGAGGGTATATGCGGCGCTTTGCCGCGCAGCTTTCATGTAAGGCTGCAAGCGGCCTTTTGACAGTGTATATTCATCCAGTCTTTAGCCGTATACTCCGGCATTATTTACGCCCGCCGTGCGAGGCCATCTTGGACAAGATCCTGATTCGTGGGGCTAGAACCCACAACCTGAAGAACATCGACCTGACCCTGCCCCGGGACAAACTGATCGTCATCACCGGTTTGTCCGGCTCCGGCAAGTCGTCCCTGGCGTTCGACACGCTTTATGCCGAAGGTCAGCGTCGCTATGTCGAATCCCTGTCGGCCTATGCCCGGCAGTTCCTGTCAATGATGGAAAAGCCCGACGTCGACACCATCGAAGGCCTGTCGCCGGCGATCTCCATCGAACAGAAGTCGACCTCCCACAACCCTCGCTCCACCGTGGGCACCATTACCGAGATCTACGACTACCTGCGCCTGCTGTACGCCCGCGTGGGTATCCCCCGCTGCCCGGACCACGACATTCCGCTCGAAGCCCAGACCGTCAGCCAGATGGTCGACCTGGTGCTGGCCCAGCCGGAAGGCGCCAAGCTGATGCTGCTGGCGCCGGTAATTCGCGAGCGCAAGGGTGAACACCTTTCAGTCTTCGAAGAGCTGCGTGCCCAAGGCTTCGTGCGTGCGCGCATCAACGGCAAGCTTTATGAGCTGGATGAAGCGCCCAAGCTCGACAAGCAGAAAAAGCACTCCATTGATGTGGTAGTCGACCGCTTCAAGGTGCGCGCCGACCTGCAGCAGCGATTGGCGGAATCGTTCGAAACCGCGCTGAAGCTGGCCGATGGCATTGCCCTGGTGGCGCCAATGGACGACGAGCCGGGCGAAGAGATTATCTTCTCCGCGCGTTTCGCCTGCCCGATCTGTGGCCATGCCATCAGCGAGCTGGAACCCAAGCTGTTTTCCTTCAACAACCCGGCCGGCGCTTGCCCGACTTGCGATGGCCTGGGTGTGAAGCAGTTTTTCGATATCAAGCGCCTGGTCAATGGCGACCTGACCCTGGCCGAGGGGGCGATACGTGGTTGGGATAGGCGCAATGTCTACTACTTCCAGATGCTGGGTTCGTTGGCGTCCCATTACAAGTTCAGCCTGGAGGTGCCATTCAACCAACTGCCGGCAGACCAGCAGAAGGTCATCCTCCACGGCAGTGGTTCGCAGAATGTCGATTTCAAGTACCTGAACGACCGCGGCGATATCGTCAAGCGCTCGCACCCATTCGAAGGCATCGTGCCGAACCTGGAACGCCGCTACCGCGAAACCGAATCGGCGAGCGTGCGCGAGGAGCTGGCGAAGTTCCTCAGCACACAGCCCTGCCCGGATTGCCGTGGCACGCGCCTGCGCCGTGAAGCACGGCATGTGTGGGTAGGCGAAAAGACATTGCCGGCGGTGACCAACCTGCCGATTGGCGATGCTTGTGAATACTTTGGTGTGCTCAAGCTGACCGGGCGTCGCGGGGAAATTGCCGACAAGATCCTCAAGGAAATTCGCGAGCGGTTGCAGTTCCTGGTTAACGTTGGCCTGGACTATCTCTCCCTGGACCGTAGCGCCGATACCTTGTCTGGTGGTGAGGCGCAGCGGATCCGTTTGGCCAGCCAGATTGGTGCCGGCCTGGTAGGCGTTCTGTATATCCTCGACGAGCCGTCGATTGGCTTGCACCAACGGGATAACGACCGCCTGCTGGGCACATTGAAACACCTGCGGGATATCGGCAATACGGTCATTGTGGTCGAGCATGACGAAGACGCGATCCGCCTGGCCGACTACGTGGTCGATATCGGCCCGGGGGCGGGTGTGCATGGTGGGCATATTGTTGCCGAGGGTACGCCTGCCGAAGTGATGGCACATCCTGATTCGTTGACCGGCAAATACCTGTCTGGTCGAGTGAAGATCGAAGTGCCCGCCAAGCGTACGCCGCGCAACAAGAAGATGGCCCTGCACCTCAAGGGCGCGCGCGGGAACAACCTGCGTAATGTCGACCTGGAAATCCCGCTGGGCCTGCTGACCTGTGTGACCGGTGTTTCCGGTTCGGGCAAGTCAACGCTGATCAACAACACGCTGTTCCCACTGAGTGCCACCGCCCTGAACGGCGCGACCACCCTGGAAGCGGCGGCCCACGACAGCATCAAGGGCCTTGAGCACCTGGACAAGGTGGTCGATATCGACCAGAGCCCGATTGGGCGTACGCCGCGCTCCAACCCGGCCACCTACACCGGGCTGTTTACGCCGATTCGCGAGCTGTTCGCCGGTGTTCCAGAGTCCCGCTCGCGGGGCTATGGGCCTGGTCGGTTCTCGTTCAACGTCAAGGGCGGGCGCTGTGAGGCCTGTCAGGGCGATGGCCTGATCAAGGTTGAAATGCACTTCCTACCGGACATCTACGTGCCGTGTGACGTGTGCAAGAGCAAGCGCTACAACCGTGAAACGCTGGAGATCAAGTACAAGGGCAAGAGCATCCACGAAACCCTGGAGATGACCATCGAGGAAGCGCGGGTATTCTTCGACGCGGTGCCAGCGCTGGCGCGCAAACTGCAGACGCTGATGGATGTAGGTCTGTCGTATATCAAGCTGGGGCAATCGGCGACCACGCTGTCAGGTGGTGAGGCGCAGCGGGTCAAGCTGTCTCGCGAGCTGTCCAAGCGTGATACCGGCAAGACCCTCTACATCCTGGACGAGCCGACCACCGGCCTGCACTTCGCGGATATCCAACAGCTGTTGGACGTGCTCCACCGCCTGCGGGACCACGGAAATACCGTGGTGGTGATCGAGCACAATCTTGATGTGATCAAGACGGCTGACTGGCTGGTGGACCTGGGGCCGGAAGGCGGCTCCAAGGGTGGCCAGATCATCGCGGTGGGCACACCGGAGCAAGTTTCCGAGATGCCGCAGTCCCACACGGGTTACTACTTGAAGCCACTGTTGGCGCGCGACCGAGCCTGATTTTTCGGGCTCACTAAAAAGCCCCTGTCACTTCACGGTGACAAGGGCTTTTTCGTAGCCTGGAATCAGAACTGCGATTGCAGGTAATTCTCCAGGCCGATCAACTTGATCAGGCCCAACTGCTTTTCAAGCCAGTAGGTGTGGTCTTCTTCGGTGTCATTCAACTGCACCCGCAGTATTTCCCGGGTAACGTAGTCGTTGTGCTGCTCGCAAAGCTCAATGCCTTTGCAGAGTGCGGCACGGACCTTGTACTCGAGGCGAAGATCGGCAGCCAGCATGTCAGGTACCGTGGTGCCCACGTCCAGATCATCAGGGCGCATACGCGGCGTGCCTTCGAGCATCAGGATACGGCGCATCAGTGCGTCGGCGTGCTGTGCCTCTTCTTCCATCTCGTGATTGATACGTTCGTAGAGCTCGGTAAAGCCCCAATCTTCGTACATGCGCGAATGGATGAAATATTGGTCACGAGCTGCCAGTTCGCCCGTCAGCAACGTGTTGAGGTAATCGATTACGTCGGGGTGACCTTGCATCGCCCTACATCTCCCTGCTTGAAAGTCTGTAGTTTGAACCATGATGACTTGAAGGTCACGGGATCAACGGCAGAAAAGTGAAGATTTTCCGAGAAAAGTAGCTGAAATAACGCAAAAACCGCCCAAATGAGGGCGGTTCTGCTTATCGTTTAGAGTCAGTTAAGCGATACACCCAGTGCATTTGCGATTGCTTCTCCGTAAGCCGGGTCGGCCTTGTAGAAGTGCTGCAATTGACGCTGGACCACATCGCTGGAAACGCCGCCCATTGCTCCGGCAATGTTGCTGGTAAGCAACGCTTTCTGCTCGTCGTTCATCAGACGGAACAGCGCGCCGGCGTGGCTGTAGTAGTCAGAGTCTTCACGGTGATCGTAACGATCCGCTGCGCCGCTCAGGGCCAGTGCTGGCTCAGCGTACTGCGGGGCTTGCTTTGGCGCATCGGCATAACTGTTTGGCTCGTAGTTGGGAGCCGCACCACCGTTACTGCCGAACGCCATCGAACCGTCGCGCTGATAGCTGTTCACCGGGCTGCGTGGCGCATTCACAGGCAACTGTTGGTGATTGGTGCCGACGCGATAGCGGTGAGCATCTGCGTAGGCGAAAACCCGACCTTGCAGCATACGGTCTGGCGACAGGCCAACACCTGGGACCATATTGCTTGGGCCGAACGCGGCCTGCTCCACTTCAGCGAAATAGTTCTGCGGATTGCGGTTGAGTTCCAACTCACCCACTTCGATCAACGGAAACTCTTTTTGCGACCACGTCTTGGTCACATCAAACGGGTTTTCGTAATGAGCATTTGCCTGAGCCTCGGTCATGATCTGGATGCACACGCGCCATTTCGGGAAGTCACCGCGCTCAATCGCACCGAACAGATCACGCTGGGCGTAATCAGGATCGGTACCGGCCAGGCGTGCAGCTTCGGCCGGCGCCAGGTTCTTGATACCTTGCTTGGTCTTGTAGTGCCACTTCACCCAATGACGCTCGCCCTGGGCGTTGATCAGGCTGTAAGTGTGGCTACCAAAGCCATGCATGTGACGGTAGCCGTCTGGAATACCACGGTCCGAAAACAGGATGGTGACCTGGTGCAGCGCCTCTGGAGAGTGCGACCAGAAGTCCCACATCATCTGCGCGCTTTTCAGGTTGCTTTGCGGCAGGCGTTTCTGGGTGTGGATAAAGTCCGGGAACTTCAGTGGGTCACGGATAAAGAACACAGGGGTGTTATTACCGACGATGTCCCAGTTGCCTTCTTCGGTGTAGAACTTCAAGGCGAAGCCACGTGGATCGCGCTCAGTGTCAGCCGAACCGCGCTCGCCACCAACAGTGGAAAAACGCAGGAACGTCGGTGTCTGCTTGCCAACCGATTCGAACAGCTTGGCGCTGGTGTATTGGGTGATGTCTTTTGTGACGGTGAACGTACCGTATGCACCCGAACCTTTGGCGTGCACACGGCGCTCCGGGATGTTTTCACGGTTGAAATGAGCGAGCTTCTCGATCAAGTGGAAATCATCGAGCAACAAGGGGCCACGCGGGCCGGCGGAACGAGAATTCTGGTTATCCGCAACGGGTGCGCCGCTGGCGGTGGTAAGGACTTTATTCTGGCTCATGCGCAATCTTCCTCAGGTCGGACTTGGAACTGCCGGCTAATCGGCCTGGGGGAAGTATTGATCATCAACATGACGTGTACAAATTCATTAAATCGTAAGCGGCAATAGAAAATTACTACTAAAAACTTCAGTGTCGATAACCACGAGCGTCCGTTGTGGCAGCTAATACCTCACTTGCTTTTATAACGCGCACAAAAAACCGGGCACTAGGCCCGGTTCTTTGATTCAGACTGACGTCTTACTCGGCGGATACAGCTTCGCCAGCAGTAGCACGATCAACCAACTCGACGTACGCCATAGGCGCGTTGTCGCCAGCGCGGAAACCGCACTTGAGGATGCGCAGGTAGCCACCCTCACGGGTAGCGTAACGCTTGCCCAGGTCGTTGAAGAGCTTACCAACGATAGCTTTCGAACGAGTACGGTCGAAAGCCAGACGGCGGTTAGCCAGGCTGTCTGTCTTGGCCAAAGTGATCAGCGGCTCAGCAACGCGACGCAGTTCTTTAGCTTTCGGCAGTGTAGTTTTGATCAGCTCGTGCTCGAACAGCGACACCGCCATGTTTTGGAACATGGCCTTGCGGTGCGAGCTGGTACGGCTCAGGTGACGACCACTTTTACGATGACGCATGGTTCATTCCTTACCAAACTCACGTTCGGTGATTACGACGATCAGGCAGTCGCCTTGTCGTCCTTCTTAAGACTTGCAGGCGGCCAGTTGTCGAGGCGCATGCCGAGGGACAGACCGCGGGAGGCCAGAACGTCCTTGATTTCAGTCAAGGATTTCTTGCCCAGGTTCGGAGTCTTCAACAGTTCTACTTCGGTACGCTGAATCAGGTCGCCGATGTAGTAAATGTTTTCCGCCTTAAGGCAGTTAGCCGAACGTACAGTCAGTTCCAGATCGTCAACCGGGCGAAGCAGGATCGGATCGATCTCGTCTTCTTGCTCGATTACCACTGGTTCGCTGTCACCCTTGAGGTCGACGAACGCAGCCAACTGCTGTTGCAGAATGGTTGCAGCGCGGCGGATAGCCTCTTCAGGATCCAGAGTACCGTTGGTTTCCAGATCAATAACCAGCTTGTCCAGGTTAGTACGCTGCTCGACACGGGCGTTTTCCACCACGTATGCGATACGGCGAACCGGGCTGAACGAAGAGTCAAGCTGCAAGCGACCAATGCTGCGGCTTTCGTCTTCATCGCTCTGACGCGAGTCGGCCGGTTCATAACCACGACCACGAGCTACGGTGAGCTTCATGTTCAGGGCGCCGTTAGACGCCAGGTTAGCGATTACGTGATCGGGGTTAACGATCTCGACATCATGATCCAGCTGAATATCGGCAGCGGTAACCACCCCCGAACCCTTCTTCGACAAGGTCAGCGTAACTTCGTCACGGCCGTGCAGCTTGATAGCCAGACCTTTAAGGTTCAACAGGATTTCAATTACGTCTTCCTGTACACCTTCGATGGCGCTGTACTCGTGGAGCACACCGTCAATCTCGGCCTCGACTACTGCACAGCCGGGCATTGAGGACAACAGGATGCGGCGCAGCGCGTTGCCCAGGGTGTGGCCAAAACCACGCTCGAGAGGCTCGAGAGTAATTTTGGCGCGGGTTGGACTGACAACCTGCACATCAATGTGGCGGGGTGTCAGGAACTCATTTACCGAAATCTGCATGGATGCACCTATTTTCTAGCCCTTACTTGGAGTAGAGCTCGACAATCAGGCTTTCGTTGATGTCGGCGGACAGATCACTGCGAGCAGGAACGTTCTTGAAAACGCCCGACTTCTTCTCAGTGTCTACTTCTACCCATTCTACGCGGCCACGTTGGGCACACAGATCGAGAGCTTGGACAATGCGAAGTTGGTTTTTTGCTTTCTCGCGAATCGCGACCACGTCACCAGCACGAACCTGGTAGGACGGGACGTTAACGGTTTGGCCGTTTACGCTGACGGATTTGTGCGATACCAGCTGACGGGATTCGGCGCGAGTCGAACCAAAGCCCATACGGTATACAACGTTGTCCAGACGGCATTCGAGCAGTTGCAGCAGGTTTTCACCAGTTGCACCTTTCTTGCCAGCAGCTTCTTTGTAGTAGCCGCTGAACTGACGCTCGAGAACGCCGTAGATACGACGAACCTTCTGCTTTTCACGCAGTTGGGTGCCGTAATCGGACTGGCGACCGCGGCGTTGGCCGTGGATACCAGGTGCTGCTTCAATGTTGCACTTCGATTCGATCGCGCGCACGCCGCTCTTCAGGAAGAGATCGGTGCCTTCGCGACGAGCGAGTTTGCATTTTGGACCAATGTAACGAGCCATTCTTTACAATCTCCTGGATTACACGCGGCGCTTCTTCGGCGGACGGCACCCGTTGTGCGGGATTGGCGTCACGTCGGTGATGCTGGCGATCTTATAGCCACAGCCGTTCAAAGCACGGACAGCAGACTCACGACCTGGGCCTGGACCTTTGACGTTAACGTCGAGGTTTTTCAGGCCGTATTCCAGCGCAGCTTGACCAGCACGTTCAGCAGCTACTTGAGCAGCAAACGGGGTGGATTTGCGGGAACCGCGGAAACCCGAACCACCGGAGGTAGCCCAAGAAAGCGCGTTACCTTGACGGTCGGTGATGGTCACGATTGTGTTGTTAAAAGATGCATGGATGTGGGCGATGCCATCAACCACTGTCTTTTTAACTTTTTTACGAGGACGAGCAGCAGGTTTTGCCATGATAATTTTCCTGTCGATTCGCTGGGGCGATTACTTGCGGATCGGCTTACGCGGACCTTTACGGGTACGCGCGTTAGTCTTGGTACGCTGACCGCGTACTGGAAGACCACGACGATGACGCAGACCGCGATAGCAACCGAGGTCCATCAAACGCTTGATTTTCATGTTGATTTCGCGACGCAGATCACCTTCAGTGGTGAACTTCGCCACTTCGCCACGCAGCTGTTCAATCTGCTCGTCGCTCAGATCCTTGATCTTAGCGGCTGGGTTTACCCCAGCAACTGCGCAAATTTTCTGCGCAGTAGTGCGACCAACACCATAGATGTAGGTCAGCGAGATAACAGTGTGCTTGTTATCTGGAATGTTAACGCCTGCAATACGGGCCATTCAGTGGGACTCCAATTGACAGCTACCTACGCCCCGGAAGCCAAGAAATAGGGCGCGAGATAATATCGCTGTAATAACAAATAATCAACCCGGCAGCGCACTAGCTGCCGGGCTTCAAGCGGATCACACTCAGCCTTGGCGCTGTTTGTGACGCGGTTCCGCGCTGCAAATTACTCGAACAACACCTTCGCGGCGAATAATCTTGCAGTTACGGCACAGCTTTTTCACCGATGCACGAACTTTCATCACCAACTCCTCGAACCTTATGGGTACTCAGCGCAACATGCCGCTGCCGTAACCCTTCAGGTTGGCTTTCTTCATCAGGGATTCATACTGGTGCGAAACGAGGTGCGATTGTACTTGGGACATGAAGTCCATCACAACCACGACCACGATCAGCAACGAGGTCCCGCCAAGGTAGAACGGAACGTTTGCTGCAACCACCAGGAACTGGGGCAACAAGCACACGGCCGTCATATATAGAGCACCGAACAGGGTCAAACGAGTCAGAACGCCATCAATGTAGCGTGCCGACTGCTCACCTGGACGGATGCCCGGAATAAAGGCACCGGACTTCTTCAGGTTTTCCGCTACGTCTTTCGGATTGAACATCAACGCCGTATAGAAGAAGCAGAAGAAAATAATCCCTGCACTAAACAGCAGAATATTCAACGGCTGACCAGGAGCGATCGACTGAGAGAGGTCCTGCAGCCAGCCCATATTTTCAGACTGACCAAACCAGGTACCCAACGAAGCCGGAAACAGCAAGATGCTGCTCGCGAAAATTGCCGGAATAACACCGGCCATATTCACTTTCAGCGGCAAGTGGCTGGTCTGCGCAGCAAATACCTTACGGCCCTGCTGACGCTTGGCGTAGTGAACAGCAATACGACGCTGGCCACGCTCAATGAACACCACAAAACCGATAATCGCTACTGCCAGCAATCCGATGGCAACCAGGGCGAAGATATTGATATCACCCTGACGCGCAGACTCGAAAGACTGCCCGATTGCCCTCGGAAGACCGGCAACGATACCTGCGAAAATCAACATCGAGATACCGTTGCCAACACCGCGCTCAGTAATCTGCTCACCCAGCCACATCATGAACATCGCACCAGCCACAAATGTGGATACCGCGACGAAATGGAAGCCAAAGTCACCAGTGAACGCAACGCCCTGCCCTGCCAGACCAACGGACATGCCGATAGCTTGAACCAGGGCGAGGACGACAGTGCCGTAGCGGGTGTACTGGCTAATCTTGCGACGGCCAGCTTCACCTTCCTTCTTCAACTGCTCCAGCTGCGGGCTGACGGCGGTCATCAGCTGCATGATGATCGATGCCGAAATGTACGGCATGATCCCCAGTGCAAAGATGCTCATCCGTTCCAGCGCGCCGCCGGAAAACATGTTGAACAAGCTAAGAATGGTCCCCTCATTCTGTCGAAACAGGTCTGCGAGTCGGTCCGGGTTGATACCTGGAACCGGGATGTGTGCGCCTATTCGGTAGACGATAATCGCCAGGAACAGAAAACGCAGACGAGCCCAAAGTTCAGACATACCGCCTTTGCCGAGCGCTGAGAGAGCACCTTGCTTAGCCATTTATTCCTCGAACTTGCCGCCAGCTGCTTCGATAGCCGAACGCGCACCTTTGGTGGCGCCGATTCCCTTGCCGATAGTGACAGCGCGAGTCACTTCACCGGACAGCATGATTTTCACACGCTGTACGTTGACGTTGATCACGTTGGCATCTTTCAGGGTCTGCACAGTAACGATGTCGCCTTCCACTTTAGCCAGCTCGGACAGACGCACTTCTGCGCGATCCATGGCTTTCAGGGATACGAAACCGAACTTAGGCAGGCGACGATGCAGCGGCTGTTGACCGCCTTCAAAGCCTGGAGCGATGGTGCCACCGGAGCGGGAGGTTTGACCTTTGTGGCCACGGCCACCAGTCTTACCCAAACCGCTACCGATACCACGGCCCGGACGATGCTTTTCGCGACGGGAACCCGGCGCTGGACTCAGATCATTGAGTTTCATCGATTAACCCTCTACACGCAGCATGTAGTAAGCCTTGTTGATCATCCCGCGATTCTCGGGAGTATCCTGGACTTCTACAGTGTGACCGATGCGACGCAGACCCAAACCTTTAACGCACAGTTTGTGGTTAGGGATGCGGCCGGTCATGCTTTTGATCAGCGTTACTTTAACGGTAGCCATGATCAGAAGATCTCCTTGACAGTCAGGCCACGCTTGGCAGCGATCGACTCAGGAGATTGCATAGCCTTCAAACCCTTGAAAGTGGCGTGAACCACGTTTACCGGGTTAGTCGAGCCGTAGCACTTGGCCAGAACGTTCTGAACGCCAGCAACTTCGAGAACAGCACGCATAGCGCCGCCAGCGATGATACCGGTACCTTCAGAGGCAGGCTGCATGTACACCTTCGAAGCGCCATGAGCGGACTTCATTGCGTACTGCAGAGTGGTGCCGTTCAGATCAACTTGGATCATGTTGCGACGAGCAGCTTCCATTGCCTTCTGGATCGCAGCAGGCACTTCACGTGACTTGCCACGGCCGAAGCCAACGCGCCCTTTACCATCACCAACCACGGTCAACGCGGTGAAAGTGAAGATACGGCCGCCTTTAACGGTTTTGGCTACGCGGTTAACTTGAACCAGCTTCTCAATGTAGCCTTCGTCGCGCTTTTGGTCGTTATTTGACATAACTTAGAACTCCAGCCCAGCTTCACGAGCAGCATCAGCCAGCGCTTTCACGCGGCCGTGGTACTTGAAGCCAGAGCGGTCGAAAGCCACTTGCGAGACGCCGGCGGCCTTAGCACGCGTAGCGACCAGCTGGCCAACCTTAGTGGCCGCGTCGATGTTGCCAGTGGCACCATCACGCAGTTCTTTATCCAAAGTCGAGGCGCTTGCCAGGACTTTGTTGCCGTCGGCCGAGATGACCTGGGCGTAGATGTGCTGCGACGAGCGGAACACGCAGAGACGCACGACTTCGAGTTCGTGCATTTTCAGGCGTGCTTTGCGAGCGCGACGCAGTCGAGTAACTTTTTTGTCGGTCATTTGCTATGCCCTACTTCTTCTTGGCTTCTTTACGACGGACGACTTCGTCCGCGTAGCGCACACCTTTGCCTTTGTACGGCTCTGGTGGACGGAAGTCGCGGATCTCAGCGGCCACCTGACCTACCAGCTGCTTATCAATACCCTTGATCAGGATATCGGTTTGGCTAGGGGTCTCAGCGGTGATGCCTTCCGGCAGTTCGTAATCCACTGGGTGCGAGAAGCCAAGGGCAAGGTTCAGAACCGTGCCTTTTGCTTGCGCTTTGTAACCAACACCGACCAGCTGGAGCTTACGCTCGAAGCCTTGGCTTACGCCCTGGACCATGTTGTTTACCAACGCACGCGTGGTACCGGCCATTGCGCGAGTTTGTTGATCGCCATTGCGAGCAGCGAAACGCAGCTCACCAGCTTCTTCAACGATCTCAACGGACGAATGGATGTTCAGTTCAAGAGTACCCTTGGCACCCTTCACCGAAAGCTGTTGGCCTGCGAATTTGACTTCGACACCGGCTGGCAGCTTAACGGGGTTCTTAGCGACGCGTGACATGCTTATCCCCCCTTAGAACACAGTGCAAAGAACTTCGCCGCCGACACCGGCAGCGCGCGCAGCACGATCCGTCATCACACCTTTGTTGGTGGAGACGATAGACACGCCCAGACCGCCACGAACTTTCGGCAGATCTTCAGCGGACTTGTACTGACGCAGGCCTGGACGGCTAACGCGCTTCACTTCCTCGATGACCGAACGGCCTTCGAAGTACTTCAGCTCGATGGACAGCAGTGGTTTGATTTCGCTGCTGATCTGATAACCCGCAATGTAGCCTTCGTCTTTCAGGACTTTGGCAACAGCTACCTTCAACTTGGAAGATGGCATGCTTACGACGGACTTTTCAGCCATCTGGGCATTACGGATACGAGTTAGCATGTCCGCTAACGGGTCCTGCATACTCATGGGCTAGACGCTCCTAATACAAAAAAATTAGCCTTGCGGCTACATATGTCACCGAGAATCTCCGAGCGTAAAACACACGGGCTCAGGCGAGCCGCGTATTTTAGACATACTCCGGAAATGAAACAAGCCCCAAAAGGGGCTTGTTCCAGATTCAAGGTCACCGGCGGTCAGTATCTTGCGATGCAGACCACCTGGACGTTGAAAGTACTTACCAGCTGGCTTTAACCAGACCCGGTACGTCACCACGCATAGCCGCTTCACGCAGTTTGTTACGGCCGAGGCCGAACTTGCGGTAAACGCCGTGTGGACGACCGGTCAGGCGGCAGCGGTTACGCATGCGCGAAGCGCTTGCGTCACGTGGCTGCTTCTGCAGAGCTACTGTAGCTTCCCAACGCGCTTCTGGACTTGCGTTCAGATCAACGATGATTGCTTTCAGTGCTGCACGCTTCTTGGCGTACTTGGCAACCGTGAGCTGACGCTTCAGCTCGCGGTTTTTCATGCTCATCTTGGCCATGGTCCTACTCCAATCAGTTGCGGAACGGGAATTTGAACGCACGCAGCAGAGCGCGGCCTTCATCATCGTTCTTGGCAGTGGTGGTCAGGGTGATGTCCAGACCGCGGAGAGCATCGATCTTGTCGTAGTCGATTTCCGGGAAGATGATCTGCTCTTTCACGCCCATGCTGTAGTTACCACGACCATCGAAGGACTTGGCATTCAGGCCGCGGAAGTCGCGAACCCGAGGCAGGGAGATCGACAGCAGACGATCCAGGAATTCGTACATACGCTCACGGCGCAGAGTCACTTTGACGCCGATCGGCCAACCTTCACGGACTTTAAAGCCAGCGATGGATTTCCGAGCGTAAGTCACAACGACTTTTTGACCGGTGATCTTTTCCAGGTCAGCAACAGCGTGCTCGATGACTTTTTTGTCACCGATCGCTTCGCCCAGACCCATGTTCAGGGTGATTTTGGTAACGCGCGGAACTTCCATCACGTTCCCAAGCTTAAGTTCTTCCTTAAGCTTAGGGGCGATTTCCTTCCGGTAAATCTCTTGTAGTCGTGCCATGGTCTAATCTACCTAGCAGTGTTCAAGCATCAACCGCTTTTTGGGTCGACTTGAAGACACGAATTTTCTTACCGTCTTCTACTTTGAAACCAACGCGGTCAGCCTTGTTGGTTTCGCCGTTGAAGATGGCGACGTTAGAAGCGTCCAGTGGAGCTTCTTTCTCGACGATACCGCCCTGCACGCCCGACATCGGGTTAGGCTTGGTATGACGCTTGACCAGGTTCAGACCACCGATAACCAGACGGTTATTAGCGAGAACCTTAAGCACCTTACCGCGCTTACCTTTGTCTTTGCCGGCGATCACGATGATCTCGTCGTCACGACGAATCTTTTGCATGTCGGATCTCCTTACAGCACTTCTGGGGCGAGCGAGACGATCTTCATGAACTTCTCAGTACGAAGTTCACGGGTCACTGGCCCAAAGATACGGGTGCCGATCGGCTCTTGCTTGTTGTTCAGAAGAACAGCAGCGTTGCCATCAAAGCGGATAATGGAGCCATCTGCACGGCGTACGCCGTGACGAGTGCGGACTACAACAGCAGTCATCACTTGGCCT
Source organism: Pseudomonas haemolytica (assembly GCF_009659625.1). Taxonomy (GTDB): domain Bacteria; phylum Pseudomonadota; class Gammaproteobacteria; order Pseudomonadales; family Pseudomonadaceae; genus Aquipseudomonas; species Aquipseudomonas haemolytica. The sequence goes on from NZ_VOIW01000011.1 coordinate 55,652, forward strand.
TTTTTCACCTTACCGCGAGGAATTGCTTCCTTCACGGTAACTTTGATGATGTCACCGATACCAGCGTAACGACGATGGGAGCCACCCAGCACCTTGATGCACATAACACGGCGAGCGCCGCTGTTATCGGCCACATCGAGCATGGATTGAGTCTGAATCATATAATTTCTCCGACCCCTAGTCCTTAGACTTCCACAGCGCGTTCGAGAACATCAACCAGTGCCCAAGACTTGGTCTTGGCCAGCGGACGAGTTTCACGAATAGTGACTTTGTCGCCGATGTGGCACTGATTGGTTTCGTCGTGCGCGTGCAGCTTAGTCGAACGCTTAACATATTTACCGTAGATCGGGTGCTTAACGCGACGCTCGATCAAAACGGTGATGGTTTTGTCCATCTTGTCGCTGACAACACGGCCAGTCAGCGTACGGACAGTCTTTTCGGCTTCAGCCATGATCACTTACCTGCCTGCTGGTTGAGCACAGTCTTCACGCGAGCAATGTCACGCTTAACTTGCGAGAGCAGATGAGACTGCCCCAACTGGCCAGTTGCTTTCTGCATACGCAGATTGAACTGGTCGCGCAGCAGGCCGAGCAGTTGCTCGTTCAGCTGCTGTGCGGATTTTTCACGAAGTTCATTCGCTTTCATCACATCACCGTCCGTTTAACAAAGGCGGTGGCGAGCGGCAGCTTTGCAGCAGCCAGGGCAAAAGCCTCACGCGCCAGCTCTTCAGTTACACCCTCGATTTCATACAGGACTTTGCCTGGCTGAATCTGGGCTACCCAGTATTCCACGTTACCCTTACCTTTACCCATCCGAACTTCGAGGGGCTTTTTGGAGATTGGCTTGTCCGGGAATACACGGATCCAGATCTTGCCGCCACGTTTAACGTGACGGGTCAGAGCACGACGCGCTGACTCGATCTGACGAGCGGTGAGACGACCACGAGCTACAGACTTCAGCGCGAACTCGCCGAAGCTGACTTTGCTACCGCGCTGTGCCAGACCACGGTTGTGGCCTGTCATCTGCTTGCGGAACTTCGTACGCTTAGGTTGCAACATTTGGCGTACCCCTTACTTAGCAGCTTTTTTACGAGGCGCTGGTGCTTGTGGTTTCAGTTCTTCTTGGCGACCACCAATTACTTCGCCTTTGAAGATCCAAACCTTTACACCGATCACACCGTAAGTGGTGTGAGCTTCGTAGTTGGCATAGTCGATGTCGGCACGCAGGGTGTGCAGTGGCACACGACCTTCGCGATACCATTCAGTACGTGCGATTTCAGCACCGCCGAGACGACCGCTCACTTGGATTTTGATGCCTTTGGCACCAATGCGCATGGCGTTCTGTACGGCGCGCTTCATAGCGCGACGGAACATTACGCGACGCTCCAGCTGCTGAGCTACGCTCTGCGCAACCAGCATACCGTCGAGCTCCGGCTTGCGGATCTCTTCGATATTGATGTGCACAGGCACACCCATTTGCTTGGTCAGGTCCTGACGCAGTTTCTCAACATCTTCACCTTTCTTCCCGATAACGATACCTGGACGAGCGGTGTGGATGGTGATACGTGCAGTCTGCGCCGGACGATGGATATCGATACGGCTTACGGACGCGCTTTTTAGTTTGTCTTGGAGATACTCACGCACCTTCAGATCAGCGAACAAGTAGTCCGCATAAGTCCGACCGTCTGCGTACCAGACGGAGGTGTGCTCCTTGACGATTCCCAGGCGAATGCCAATGGGATGTACTTTCTGACCCATCTCTTCGACTCCGTTACTTGTCAGCAACCTTGACAGTGATATGGCAAGACCGCTTGACGATGCGATCAGCACGGCCTTTGGCACGTGGCATGATGCGCTTCAGCGAACGCCCTTCGTTGACGAAAACGGTGCTGACCTTCAGGTCATCAACGTCTGCGCCTTCGTTATGCTCGGCGTTGGCTACGGCCGACTCCAGCACTTTCTTCATGATCTCGGCGGCTTTCTTACTGCTGAAAGCCAACAGGTTGAGCGCTTCGCCCACCTTCTTCCCGCGGATCTGGTCGGCGACCAAGCGGGCTTTCTGGGCGGAGATTCGAGCGCCCGACAACTTAGCGGCTACTTCCATTTCCTAACCCCTTAACGCTTGGCTTTCTTGTCTGCCACGTGCCCACGATAAGTGCGGGTACCGGCAAACTCGCCTAGTTTGTGGCCGACCATGTCTTCGTTCACGAGAACTGGGACGTGCAAGCGACCGTTGTGTACAGCGATGGTCAAACCGACCATTTGTGGCAGGATCATCGAACGACGCGACCAGGTTTTCACCGGCTTGCGATCGTTCTTTTCCGCCGCCACTTCGATCTTCTTCAGTAGGTGAAGATCAATAAAAGGACCTTTTTTCAGAGAACGTGGCACTGTCGTATCCCTCTATTTACTTGCGACGACGGACGATCATTTTGTCGGTACGCTTATTACCACGAGTCTTCGCGCCCTTAGTCGGGAAGCCCCATGGCGATACCGGATGACGACCACCAGAGGTACGACCTTCACCACCACCGTGTGGGTGGTCAACCGGGTTCATGGCAACACCACGAACGGTTGGGCGAACGCCACGCCAGCGTTTGGCACCAGCTTTACCCAGCGAACGCAGGCTGTGCTCGGAGTTCGAGACTTCACCCAGGGTCGCGCGGCATTCAGCCAGCACTTTACGCATCTCACCAGAACGCAGACGCAGGGTCACGTAGACACCTTCACGAGCGATCAGCTGAGCCGAAGCACCAGCGGAACGAGCGATTTGCGCGCCTTTACCTGGCTTCAATTCGATGCCGTGTACGGTGCTACCAACTGGAATGTTGCGCAGTTGAAGAGCGTTGCCCGGCTTGATCGGTGCCAAGGCACCTGCGATCAGCTGGTCGCCAGCGCTCACGCCTTTAGGGGCGATGATGTAGCGACGCTCGCCATCTGCGTACAGCAGCAGAGCGATGTGAGCAGTACGGTTTGGATCGTATTCGATACGCTCGACAGTGGCAGCGATGCCATCTTTGTCGTTGCGACGGAAATCGACCAGACGATAATGCTGCTTATGGCCACCACCGATGTGACGAGTGGTAATACGACCATTGTTGTTACGACCACCAGTCTTCGATTTTTTCTCGAGCAGCGGTGCGTGAGGAGCGCCTTTATGCAGCTCCTGGTTGACCACCTTGACCACAAAACGGCGGCCAGGGGAAGTCGGTTTGCATTTAACGATTGCCATGATGCACCCCTTCCTTACTCAGCACTGCTGCTGAAATCGAGATCTTGGCCTGGCTGAAGGGAGATAACTGCCTTCTTCCAGTCATTACGCTTGCCCAGACCGCGAGCAGTGCGCTTGCTCTTACCCAGAACATTCAGGGTAGTAACACGCTCTACTTTCACGCTGAACAGGCTTTCGACGGCCTTCTTGATTTCCAGCTTGGTTGCGTCAGTTGCAACCTTGAAAACGAACTGGCCTTTCTTGTCAGCCAGAACCGTAGCCTTTTCGGAAACGTGCGGGCCAAGCAGAACTTTAAATACGCGTTCCTGGTTCATCCCAGCAGCTCCTCGAATTTCTTCACGGCCGACACGGTGATCAACACCTTGTCGTATGCGATCAGACTAACTGGATCGGAACCTTGCACGTCACGTACATCAACGTGTGGCAGGTTGCGAGCAGCCAGGTACAGGTTCTGATCAACAGCTTCAGACACGATCAAAACGTCGGTCAGGCTCATGTTGTTCAGTTTGCCCAGCAGATCTTTGGTTTTTGGACTTTCAACAGCGAAGTCCTGAACCACGACCAGACGATCAGTACGCACGAGTTCAGCAAGGATGGAGCGCAGAGCTGCGCGGTACATCTTCTTGTTGAGCTTCTGCGAGTGATCCTGTGGACGAGCTGCGAAAGTGGTACCACCGCCACGCCAGATTGGGCTACGGATAGTACCGGCACGAGCACGGCCAGTACCTTTCTGACGCCAAGGGCGCTTACCGCCACCACGAACGTCGGAACGGGTCTTTTGCTGCTTGCTACCTTGACGGCCGCCGGCCATGTAGGCCACGACTGCTTGGTGAACGAGCGTCTCGTTGAATTCGCCGCCAAATGTCAGTTCGGAAACTTCGATCGCTTGAGCGTCATTTACATTTAATTGCATGTCAGCTTCCCCTTAACCGCGAGCCTTGGCCGCTGGACGTACAACCAGGTTGCCGCCAGTAGCGCCAGGAACAGCACCCTTGACCAACAACAGATTGCGTTCAGCGTCGACGCGCACTACTTCGAGGGACTGCACGGTCACGCGCTCAGCGCCCATATGACCGGACATTTTTTTGCCCTTGAATACACGACCAGGAGTCTGGCACTGGCCAATAGAGCCCGGGACGCGGTGGGAGACGGAGTTACCGTGAGTGTTGTCTTGGCCACGGAAATTCCAACGCTTGATCGTACCCTGGAAGCCTTTACCTTTGGACTGACCGGTTACATCAACCAGTTGACCAGCAGCGAAGATTTCAGCGTTGATCAGATCGCCAGCCTGGTAGTCACCATCTTCAAGACGGAACTCCATGACAGTACGACCAGCTGCAACGTTTGCTTTAGCGAAGTGACCTGCTTGAGCAGCAGTCACGCGCGAAGCACGACGCTCACCGACAGTGACTTGCACTGCCCGATAGCCATCGGTCTCTTCAGTTTTGAACTGGGTGACGCGATTCGGCTCGATCTCAATGACCGTGACCGGAATGGAGACACCTTCTTCGGTGAAAATACGGGTCATACCGCATTTACGACCGACTACACCAATAGTCATGTTGTAAACCTCATGAGTGTACGGGGCTTTCACCCGCTATGGCCGCCCATTTCAGAGCGTTACACGACTAAGACCCAAGTCTTAGCCGAGGCTGATCTGTACTTCCACACCGGCCGCCAGATCAAGCTTCATAAGAGCATCAACGGTTTTATCCGTTGGCTGGACGATGTCCAGTACGCGCTTATGAGTACGGATCTCGTACTGGTCACGCGCGTCTTTGTTGACGTGCGGGGAGACCAGAACGGTGAACCGCTCTTTACGGGTAGGCAGTGGAATTGGACCACGCACTTGAGCACCAGTACGTTTCGCGGTTTCCACGATTTCCTGGGTGGATTGGTCGATCAGGCGATGGTCAAAAGCCTTCAACCTGATACGGATTTGCTGATTTTGCATTGGATTTCAGACTCCGGCTGCTATTCCCAGCGAGCGCAATACGCCCGTTAAAAGGAGGCGCAATTCTATAGACGCCCCAGATAGGTGTCAACCCAATAAAAAAGGCCCCCGCTAAGCGGGGGCCTTCTCAAAAAATCGAGCTATCTCAGAAGAGATAATTACTCGATGATTTTAGCTACAACGCCAGCACCAACGGTGCGGCCGCCTTCACGGATAGCGAAGCGCAGACCGTCTTCCATTGCGATGGTTTTGATCAGGGTAACAACCATTTTGATGTTGTCGCCTGGCATAACCATTTCAACGCCTTCCGGCAGTTCGCAGTTACCAGTCACGTCAGTAGTACGGAAGTAGAACTGTGGACGGTAGCCTTTGAAGAACGGAGTGTGACGGCCGCCTTCTTCTTTGCTCAGCACGTACACTTCAGCTTCGAACTTGGTGTGCGGCTTAACCGAACCTGGCTTAACCAGAACCTGGCCACGCTCAACGTCGTCACGCTTGGTACCACGCAGCAGAACGCCGCAGTTCTCGCCAGCACGACCTTCGTCGAGCAGTTTACGGAACATTTCAACACCGGTGCAGGTGGTGACGGTAGTGTCACGCAGACCAACGATTTCCAGTGGATCCTGAACCTTAACGATACCGCGCTCGATACGACCAGTTACAACAGTACCGCGACCGGAGATCGAGAATACGTCTTCGATTGGCATCAGGAACGGCTTGTCGATAACACGGACTGGATCTGGGATGTAGCTGTCCAGAGTCTCAACCAGTTTACGAACGGACGTGGTGCCCATTTCGTTATCGTCTTTGCCTTCCAGAGCCATACGAGCAGAACCGATGATGATCGGAGTGTCGTCACCTGGGAAGTCGTAAGTGCTCAGCAGATCGCGCACTTCCATCTCAACCAGTTCCAGCAGCTCAGCGTCGTCTACCAGGTCAGCCTTGTTCAGGTAAACCACGATGTACGGAACGCCTACCTGACGGGACAGCAGGATGTGCTCACGGGTTTGTGGCATCGGACCATCAGCGGCCGAGCAAACCAGGATTGCGCCGTCCATCTGAGCAGCACCGGTGATCATGTTCTTCACATAGTCAGCGTGACCTGGGCAGTCAACGTGAGCGTAGTGACGGATCAGCGAGTTGTATTCAACGTGCGCGGTGTTGATGGTGATACCACGAGCTTTCTCTTCTGGTGCGCTGTCGATTTTATCAAAATCAACGATTGCGGAACCGAATACTTCGGAGCAAACGCGAGTCAGAGCAGCAGTCAGAGTGGTTTTACCGTGGTCAACGTGACCGATGGTGCCAACGTTGACGTGCGGTAGGGAACGATCAAATTTTTCTTTAGCCACGACAATTAACTCCTTGCCTAAAGGACTGAATCAGCCTTGTTTTTTGGATACAGTTTCAGCGATGTGCGCCGGAGCTGTGTTGTATTTTTTGAATTCCATAGAGTAGCTTGCGCGACCCTGGGACATGGAGCGAACGTCGGTCGCATAACCGAACATCTCACCCAACGGAACCTCGGCGCGAATCACTTTGCCGGAAACCGTGTCTTCCATACCCAAGATCATGCCGCGACGACGGTTAAGGTCGCCCATGACATCACCCATATAGTCTTCAGGTGTAACAACTTCTACCGCCATGATTGGCTCAAGCAACTCACCACCGCCCTTCTGGGCCAGTTGCTTGGTTGCCATGGAAGCAGCCACCTTAAACGCCATCTCGTTGGAGTCGACGTCGTGGTAAGAACCGTCAAAAACGGTTGCTTTCAGGCCGATCAGCGGATAGCCGGCAACAACACCGTTCTTCATCTGCTCTTCGATACCCTTCTGGATAGCAGGGATGTATTCCTTAGGAACAACACCACCCACTACTTCGTTCACGAATTGCAGACCTTCCTGACCTTCGTCAGCAGGAGCAAAACGGATCCAGCAGTGACCGAACTGACCACGACCGCCGGACTGACGAACGAACTTGCCTTCGATTTCACAGTTCTTCGTGATGCGCTCACGATAGGAAACCTGAGGCTTACCGATGTTGGCTTCGACGTTGAACTCACGGCGCATCCGGTCAACCAGGATGTCCAGGTGAAGCTCGCCCATGCCGGAGATGATCGTTTGACCAGTCTCTTCATCAGTCTTGACGCGGAAAGATGGATCTTCCTGAGCAAGTTTGCCCAGAGCGATACCCATTTTTTCCTGGTCATCCTTGGTCTTAGGCTCTACGGCAACCGAAATAACCGGCTCCGGGAAGTCCATGCGAACCAGGATGATTGGCTTGTCAGCGTTGCACAAGGTTTCACCAGTGGTGACGTCCTTCATGCCGATCAAGGCCGCGATGTCACCAGCGCGTACTTCCTTGATCTCTTCGCGGGCGTTTGCGTGCATTTGCACCATACGACCCACGCGCTCTTTCTTGCCTTTGACCGAGTTGATTACGCCGTCGCCGGAGTTCAACACGCCCGAGTAAACGCGAACGAAGGTCAAGGTACCCACGAATGGGTCAGTGGCAATTTTAAATGCCAGAGCGGAGAACGGTTCTGCGTCGTCTGCATGACGCTCCAGCTCGATAGTCTCGTCATCCGGGTCAGTACCCTTGATGGCAGGAATATCTACTGGTGCCGGCAGGTAGTCGATCACAGCATCGAGAACCAGGGGAACGCCCTTGTTCTTGAACGAGGAACCGCAAACAGCCAAGACGATCTCACCAGCGATAGTACGCTGACGCAGAGCAGCCTTGATTTCCGCGTTGGTGAGTTCTTCACCTTCGAGGTACTTGTTCATCAGCTCTTCGCTGGCTTCGGCCGCAGCTTCAACCATGTTGTTACGCCATTCGTCAGCCTGTTCCTGCAGTTCAGCAGGGATAGGCTTGCGAACAGGAACCATACCCTTGTCAGCATCGTTCCAGTAAACAGCTTCCATGGTCAGCAGATCGATCTGGCCTTGGAAGTTGTCTTCGGAACCGATAGCCAACTGGATTGGCACCGGGGTGTGACCCAGACGCTGCTTGATCTGACCGATCACACGCAGGAAGTTCGCACCAGCACGGTCCATCTTGTTTACGTAAACAAGACGTGGAACACCGTATTTGTTGGCTTGACGCCATACGGTTTCCGACTGAGGCTCAACGCCCGAGGTACCGCAGAACACAACGACAGCGCCGTCGAGTACGCGCAGGGAACGCTCAACTTCAATAGTGAAGTCTACGTGGCCCGGGGTATCGATTACGTTGAAGCGGTGCTCGTCTTTGTACTGCTTCTCGGAACCTTTCCAGAAGGCGGTAATAGCAGCAGAAGTAATGGTAATACCACGCTCCTGCTCCTGAACCATCCAGTCTGTGGTCGCGGCGCCATCATGCACCTCGCCCATCTTGTGACTTTTGCCGGTGTAAAACAGTACGCGCTCGGTGGTGGTGGTTTTACCAGCATCCACGTGAGCAACGATACCGATGTTACGGTAGCGGCTAATCGGAGTAGTACGAGCCATAAAGCCCTCGCAAAATTAGTGAAGCTAAGATTAGAAGCGGTAGTGCGAGAAAGCTTTGTTAGCTTCAGCCATACGGTGCACGTCTTCACGCTTCTTAACAGCAGCACCTTTACCTTCAGCAGCGTCCAACAGCTCGCCGGCCAAACGCAGAGCCATAGACTTCTCGCCGCGCTTACGGGCGAAGTCTACCAACCAGCGCATTGCCAGAGCGTTACGACGGGACGGGCGAACTTCGACCGGAACCTGGTAAGTAGCACCGCCTACACGGCGCGACTTCACTTCGACCAGCGGAGCGATGGCGTCGAGAGCTTTCTCGAAGATTTCCAGGGGATCGCTGTTCTTGCGTTCTTTAACCTTTTCCAGCGCGCCATAAACGATACGCTCGGCAACGGCTTTCTTACCGCTTTCCATCACGTGGTTCATGAACTTGGCCAGAATTTGGCTTCCGTATTTTGGATCGTCAAGCACTTCGCGCTTGGCTGCTACGCGTCTTCTTGGCATGGATAAGCCCTCAAACGGTCTTCAGGTTCGCTCGGAATCGGTGCCCTTGCGGGACGCCTCCGACCTTACTCTTATCGACTCAGAAAATAAGATGATTCAGTTTACAAAAAGCCGCTACTACTTAGGCTTCTTGGTACCGTACTTCGAACGACCCTGGTTACGACCTTTAACACCGGAAGTATCCAAGGAGCCGCGTACGGTGTGGTAACGAACACCTGGCAAGTCTTTTACACGACCGCCGCGGATCAGTACCACGCTGTGCTCTTGCAGGTTGTGGCCTTCACCGCCGATGTACGAGGAAACCTCGAAACCGTTGGTCAGACGCACACGGCATACTTTACGCAGTGCCGAGTTAGGTTTTTTCGGCGTAGTGGTATACACGCGAGTGCATACGCCACGACGTTGCGGGCAGTTCTGCAGCGCAGGTACGTCGGATTTCTCGACGATACGCTTACGCGGCTGACGTACCAGCTGGTTGATAGTTGCCATCTACTAGCTCCACTGTTGTCTTGCGACGCTATTGTCTTGCAAGAAAAGCAAAATGGCAGGAACGAATTCCCGCCAAATTTAGGGGTACAAGAGTCTAAAGAGGATCTTGCCCCCAGTCAAGGCAAGGCCCCGACCTCCCCCCTCATCGAACCGGGGCAAAATTGCCTCGATCCGACGAATGGGGCTGCCAGGGCCCAGACTTATCTATCGCAGAACTCAGTTACCGCTAGAGTTCAGCGCTTCGGTCAGTGCAGCTTCCACTTCACTGGCGCTTACGCGCAGCGGTTTGTCAGCTTCACGGCGGCGCTTACGCTCGCTGTGGTAAGCCAAACCGGTACCTGCCGGGATCAGACGACCCACGACTACGTTTTCTTTCAGGCCGCGCAGGTAATCGCGCTTGCCGGTTACCGCTGCTTCGGTCAGTACGCGAGTGGTCTCCTGGAAGGAGGCCGCCGAGATGAACGACTCAGTGGACAGCGACGCCTTGGTGATACCCAGCAGCACACGAGTGAACTTGGAAACGAATTTCTCGTCGCCAGCCAGACGCTCGTTCTCTACTAGTACGTGAGTCAATTCCATCTGGTCGCCCTTGATGAAACTGGAATCGCCGGATTCAGCGATTTCAACTTTACGCAGCATCTGACGCAGGATGGTCTCGATGTGCTTATCGTTGATCTTCACGCCTTGCAGACGGTAAACGTCCTGGATCTCGTTAACGATGTACTTGGCCAGCGCACTCACACCCAGCAGACGCAGGATGTCGTGTGGATCGCTCGGGCCGTCGGAGATAACTTCGCCGCGGTTTACCTGTTCGCCTTCGAAGACGTTCAGGTGACGCCACTTCGGAATCAGCTCTTCATACGGATCGCTACCGTCGTTCGGGGTAATGACCAGGCGGCGCTTGCCCTTGGTCTCTTTACCGAACGCGATGGTGCCGCTGACTTCAGCCAGAATCGACGCTTCTTTCGGACGACGAGCTTCGAACAAGTCGGCAACACGCGGCAGACCACCGGTGATGTCGCGGGTCTTCGAAGTTTCTTGCGGGATACGCGCGATAACATCACCGATCGCGATCTTCGCACCATCCGCTACACCGACCAGGGCGTTGGCTGGCAGGAAGTACTGAGCAATTACGTCAGTGCCTGGCAGCAACAGATCCTTGCCGTTGTCATCGACCATCTTCACGGCAGGACGGATGTCTTTACCGGCAGCTGGACGATCTTTGGCGTCGAGTACTTCAATGTTGGTCATACCGGTCAATTCGTCAGTCTGACGCTTGATCGTGATGCCTTCTTCCATGCCCACGTAGGTCACGGTACCTTTCATTTCGGTAACGATTGGGTGAGTGTGCGGATCCCACTTGGCCACGATTGCGCCAGCGTCGACCTTGTCACCTTCTTTAACCGAAATCACGGCACCGTACGGCAGCTTGTAACGCTCACGCTCACGACCGTAGTCATCAGCGATTGCCAGCTCACCGGAACGGGACACAGCAACCAGGCAACCATCCACTCGCTCAACGTGCTTCAGGTTGTGCAGGCGGACGGTACCGCCATTCTTCACCTGAACGCTGTCGGCTGCGGAGGTCCGGCTTGCCGCACCACCGATGTGGAACGTACGCATGGTCAGCTGGGTACCCGGCTCACCGATGGACTGGGCAGCGATAACGCCGACCGCTTCACCGATGTTCACCTGGTGACCACGAGCCAAGTCACGGCCGTAGCACTTGGCGCAAATGCCATAGCGGGTTTCACAGCTGATCGGCGAGCGAACAATCACTTCGTCGATGCTGTTGAGTTCGATGAACTCGACCCACTTCTCATCGACCAGGGTGCCGGCAGGAACGATAATTTCCTCGGTACCTGGCTTGAATACGTCACGGGCAATAACACGGCCCAATACGCGCTCACCCAGCGGCTCTACAACGTCACCGCCTTCAATGTGCGGAGTCATCAGCAAGCCGTGCTCGGTGCCGCAATCGATCTCGGTTACAACCAGATCTTGTGCAACGTCTACCAGACGACGAGTCAGGTAACCGGAGTTAGCGGTTTTCAACGCGGTATCCGCCAGACCTTTACGAGCACCGTGAGTGGAGATGAAGTACTGGAGTACACTCAAACCTTCACGGAAGTTCGCAGTAATCGGCGTTTCGATGATGGAACCGTCCGGCTTGGCCATCAGGCCACGCATACCGGCGAGCTGACGGATCTGCGCAGCAGAACCCCGTGCGCCCGAGTCGGCCATCATGTACATCGAGTTGAAGGATTCCTGGTCAACTTCGACGCCATGGCGATCGATGACTTTCTCTTTCGAGAGGTTGGCCATCATTGCCTTGGAAACTTCGTCGTTGGCCTTGGACCAAAGGTCGATCACCTTGTTGTACTTCTCGCCCTGGGTTACCAGGCCGGAGGCGTACTGGCTTTCGATTTCTTTCACTTCGTCGGTAGCAGCACCGATGATGCGAGCTTTTTCATCCGGGATAACGAAGTCGTTAACACCGATGGAAACGCCGGAAATAGTCGAGTAAGCAAAACCGGTGTACATCAACTGGTCAGCGAAGATCACGGTCTCTTTCAAACCAACCACGCGGTAGCATTGGTTGATCAGCTTGGAGATCGCCTTTTTCTTCATTGGCAGGTTGACGACGTCGTACGACAGACCTTTTGGCACAACTTGATACAGCAGCGCACGGCCGACAGTAGTGTCGACGATACGGGTACCGGTCACGCTGCCGCCGTCACGGTCGTTGACGGTTTCGTTGATCCGCACTTTGACCTTGGCATGCAGTGCGGCTTCGCCGGCACGGAACACACGGTCAACTTCTTGCAGATCAGCAAACACACGACCTTCGCCCTTGGCGTTGATCGCTTCACGCGTCATGTAGTACAGACCCAATACAACGTCCTGCGACGGAACGATGATTGGCTCACCGTTGGCTGGCGACAGAATGTTGTTGGTCGACATCATCAACGCACGCGCTTCCAACTGAGCTTCCAGTGTCAGCGGTACGTGCACGGCCATTTGGTCGCCGTCGAAGTCGGCGTTGTACGCAGCACAGACCAGAGGGTGCAGCTGGATAGCCTTACCTTCGATCAGTACCGGTTCAAACGCCTGGATACCCAGACGGTGAAGGGTCGGTGCACGGTTGAGGAGAACCGGGTGTTCGCGAATCACTTCAGCGAGAACGTCCCAAACTTCTGGCAGTTCGCGCTCGACCATTTTCTTGGCCGCTTTGATGGTGGTCGCGAGACCGCGCATTTCCAGCTTGCCAAAGATGAACGGCTTGAACAGCTCAAGTGCCATCTTCTTAGGCAGACCACACTGGTGCAGACGCAGGGTCGGGCCTACGGTAATTACCGAACGACCGGAGTAGTCAACACGCTTACCGAGCAAGTTCTGACGGAAACGACCTTGCTTACCCTTGATCATGTCAGCCAGGGATTTCAGAGGACGCTTATTCGAACCGGTGATAGCGCGGCCACGACGACCGTTGTCGAGCAAGGCATCGACAGCTTCTTGCAACATACGCTTTTCGTTGCGCACGATGATGTCCGGAGCGGACAGATCAAGCAGGCGCTTCAAGCGGTTGTTACGGTTGATCACGCGGCGGTACAGGTCGTTGAGGTCGGACGTCGCGAAGCGACCACCGTCCAACGGTACCAGCGGACGCAGGTCTGGCGGCAGAACCGGCAGAACGGTCAGCACCATCCACTCTGGCAAGTTGCCGGAACCCTGGAAGGCTTCCATCAACTTCAGACGCTTGGACAGCTTCTTGATCTTGGTTTCGGAGTTGGTTTGCGGAATTTCTTCACGCAGACGGCCAATCTCGTGCTCCAGGTCGATAGCGTGCAGCAGTTCGCGGACAGCTTCGGCACCCATGCGGGCATCGAAATCGTCGCCGAACTCTTCCAGCGCTTCGAAGTACTGCTCGTCGTTCAGCAGCTGACCTTTTTCAAGGGTGGTCATGCCTGGATCGATAACGACATAGCTCTCGAAGTAGAGAACGCGTTCGATATCACGCAGGGTCATGTCCATCAGCAAGCCGATACGGGACGGCAGCGATTTCAGGAACCAGATATGGGCAACCGGCGAAGCCAGTTCGATGTGCGCCATGCGCTCACGACGAACCTTGGCCAATGCAACTTCAACGCCGCACTTCTCGCAGATCACACCACGGTGCTTCAAGCGCTTGTACTTACCGCACAGGCACTCGTAATCCTTTACCGGGCCAAAGATCTTGGCGCAGAACAGGCCGTCACGCTCTGGTTTGAACGTACGGTAGTTAATGGTTTCCGGCTTTTTAACTTCACCGAACGACCACGAACGGATCATCTCAGGCGATGCCAACCCAATACGGATGGCGTCGAACTCTTCGACTTGACCCTGGTTTTTCAGCAAATTCAGTAGGTCTTTCAAGGCCTTTCCTCCTGGCGGAGCAGAGAGCGGGCTAAACAGCCCCGCTCTCGATTCGCGTCACGTGTTATTCGGTTTCCAGATCGATATCGATGCCGAGGGAACGAATTTCTTTGATCAACACGTTGAAGGACTCGGGCATGCCCGGCTCCATACGGTGATCGCCGTCCACGATGTTTTTGTACATCTTGGTACGACCGTTCACATCGTCCGACTTCACTGTGAGCATTTCTTGCAGAGTGTATGCAGCACCGTATGCTTCCAGTGCCCAGACCTCCATCTCCCCGAAACGCTGACCACCGAACTGAGCCTTACCACCCAGCGGCTGCTGGGTAACCAGGCTGTACGAACCGGTAGAACGAGCGTGCATCTTGTCGTCTACCAAGTGGTTCAGCTTCAGCATGTACATGTAGCCAACAGTAACCGGGCGCTCGAACTTGTTGCCGGTACGGCCGTCGAACAGCTGCATCTGGCCGCTTTCTGGCAAGTCTGCCAGTTTCAGCATGGCCTTGATTTCGCTTTCCTTGGCACCGTCGAACACCGGGGTAGCCATTGGAACGCCGCCGCGCAGGTTCTTCGCCAGATCCAGGATTTCCTGGTCGGAGAAGGTGTCCAGCTCTTCGTTGCGGCCGCCGATCTCGTTGTAGATCTCGTGCAGGAACTTACGCAGGTCTGCGACCTTGCGCTGCTCTTCGATCATACGGTTGATCTTCTCGCCCAGACCTTTGGCCGCGAGGCCCAGGTGGGTTTCGAGGATCTGACCAACGTTCATACGCGAAGGTACGCCCAACGGGTTGAGGACAACGTCGACCGGGGTGCCATTGGCATCGTGCGGCATGTCTTCAACCGGCATGATCACGGAGACCACACCCTTGTTACCGTGACGACCGGCCATCTTGTCGCCCGGCTGGATGCGGCGACGGATTGCCAGGTAAACCTTGACGATTTTCAGCACACCTGGAGCCAGGTCAT
The DNA here is from genome assembly GCF_009659625.1 of Pseudomonas haemolytica. Lineage (GTDB taxonomy): Bacteria > Pseudomonadota > Gammaproteobacteria > Pseudomonadales > Pseudomonadaceae > Aquipseudomonas > Aquipseudomonas haemolytica. Next base: position 70,700 of record NZ_VOIW01000011.1, read on the forward strand.
CGCCCTGCTGCAGTTTGCGCTTCTTGTCTTCGAACTTGTCGTCCAGCAGACGGCGACGATCAACGATGTAGGCCTGGGCCTTCTCGAGCTGCTCGTTCAGAGCATCTTCAGCCATGCGCAGTTTGAACCACTGGCCGTGCTCAAGACCGTCGAGGATTTCGTCGGTGATGTCCTGACCTTTCTTCAGGCCTGCGCCGCCTTCGGCCTTGTGGCCTACCAGAGCGGAACGCAGACGTTCGAAGGTCGCGCCTTCAACGATACGGAACTCTTCGTTCAGGTCCTTGCGGATCTCGTCGAGCTGGGTCTTCTCGATGGACAGTGCACGAGCATCACGCTCAACGCCGTCACGGGTGAAGACCTGTACGTCGATGACAGTACCCTTGGTACCGGTAGGTACACGCAGGGAAGTGTCTTTAACGTCGCTGGCTTTTTCACCGAAGATGGCACGCAACAGCTTCTCTTCCGGAGTCAGTTGGGTCTCGCCTTTCGGAGTGACCTTACCTACCAGGATGTCGCCAGCGCCAACTTCAGCACCTACGTAAACGATACCGGCTTCGTCCAGCTTGTTCAGTGCAGCTTCACCCACGTTCGGGATGTCTGCAGTGATTTCCTCTGGCCCAAGCTTGGTGTCACGTGCCACACAGGTCAGTTCCTGAATGTGGATCGTGGTGAAACGGTCTTCCTGAACAACACGCTCGGACAGGCAGATGGAGTCTTCGAAGTTGAAGCCGTTCCACGCCATGAACGCGATGCGCATGTTCTGACCCAGAGCCAGCTCACCCATGTCGGTGGACGGGCCGTCGGCCATGATGTCGCTACGCTGAACGCGATCACCCTTGCTCACCAGCGGACGCTGGTTGATGCAGGTGTTCTGGTTCGAGCGGGTGTATTTGGTCAGGTTGTAGATGTCGACACCGGCTTCGCCAGTTTCAACTTCGTCATCGGCAACACGAACCACGATACGGCTGGCATCAACAGAGTCGATCACGCCGCCACGACGAGCCACGACGCAAACGCCGGAGTCACGGGCTACGTTACGCTCCATGCCGGTACCTACCAGCGGCTTGTCGGCACGCAGGGTCGGTACAGCTTGACGCTGCATGTTGGAACCCATCAACGCACGGTTGGCGTCATCGTGTTCCAGGAACGGGATCAGCGACGCTGCAACCGAAACTACCTGCTTCGGCGAAACGTCCATCAAGGTGACGTCTTCCGGCGCCTTGACGGTGAACTCGTTCAAGTGACGAACAGCTACCAGCTCGTCGATCAGGACTTTCTTGTCGTTCATCGTGGCCGAAGCCTGAGCGATCACGTGATCAGCTTCTTCGATGGCAGACAGGAACACGATCTCGTCGGTGACCAGAGCGTCTTTCACTACGCGGTACGGGCTCTCGAGGAAACCGTACTGGTTAGTGCGCGCATAAGCGGCCAGGGAGTTGATCAGACCGATGTTCGGACCTTCCGGCGTTTCGATCGGGCAAACACGACCGTAGTGCGTCGGGTGAACGTCACGAACTTCAAAGCCAGCACGCTCACGGGTCAGACCGCCCGGGCCCAGTGCGGAAACACGGCGCTTGTGGGTGATCTCGGAGAGCGGGTTGTTCTGGTCCATGAACTGCGAGAGCTGGCTGGAGCCGAAGAACTCTTTCACCGCCGCAGCCACTGGCTTGGCGTTGATCAGGTCTTGCGGCATCAGGCCTTCGCTTTCAGCCATCGACAAACGTTCTTTGACCGCACGCTCAACACGTACCAGGCCAACGCGGAACTGGTTCTCGGCCATTTCGCCTACGCAGCGAACACGACGGTTACCCAGGTGGTCGATGTCATCGACGATGCCTTTACCGTTACGAATGTCGACCAGAGTCTTCAATACCGCGACGATGTCTTCCTTGCACAGCACGCCCGAACCTTCGATCTCGGTACGACCGATACGACGGTTGAACTTCATCCGGCCGACCGCAGACAGGTCATAGCGCTCAGGGCTGAAGAACAGGTTGTTGAACAGGGTCTCGGCAGCGTCTTTGGTTGGCGGCTCGCCAGGACGCATCATGCGATAGATCTCAACCAGCGCTTCCAATTGGTTACTGGTGGAGTCGATCTTCAAGGTGTCGGAGACGAACGGACCGCAATCGATATCGTTGGTGTACAGGGTCTCGATACGAACAACCTGGGCCTTGGCGATTTTTGCCAGGATTTCGGTGTTCAGTTCGGTGTTGCACTCAGCCAGGATTTCGCCTGTCGCTGGATGAACGATGACCTTGGCGGTGGTGCGACCCAGGACGTAGTCCAGAGGCACGTCCAGCGACTTGATACCGGCTTTTTCGATCTGGTTGATGTGGCGCGCAGTAATACGACGACCGGCTTCAACGATGACCTTGCCCTTCTCATCCTGGATATCCAGGACAGCAATTTCACCACGCAGACGCGAAGCAATCAGTTCCAGGCTGAGGGTTTCATCCTTCAGGCTGAATACGTTTGTAGTGTAGAAAGCATCCAGCACTTGCTCAGTGGTATAACCGAGCGCGCGCAGCAGCACCGAGGCCGGCAGCTTGCGACGACGGTCGATACGCACGAATACGCAGTCCTTCGGATCGAACTCGAAGTCCAACCACGAACCGCGGTACGGAATGATCCGCGCGGAGTACAGGAGCTTACCGGAGCTGTGCGTCTTGCCGCGGTCGTGGTCGAAGAACACGCCCGGGGAACGGTGCAGTTGGGAAACGATAACGCGCTCGGTACCGTTGATAACGAAGGTACCGTTTTCAGTCATCAATGGGATTTCGCCCATGTAAACTTCTTGCTCTTTGATGTCCTTGATCGCTTTGTTCGACGATTCTTTGTCGAAAATGATCAGACGGACTTTTACCCGCAAAGGTACGGCGTACGTAACACCGCGCAACACGCATTCTTTGACATCAAATGCCGGTTCGCCCAGGCGATAACCGACGTACTCCAGCGCAGCATTGCCGGAGTAGCTGATGATCGGGAAAACGGATTTGAAGGCCGCATGCAGGCCCACGTCGCGGAACTGATCTTTAGTCGCTCCCGCCTGCAAGAATTCACGATACGAATCCAGCTGGATAGCCAGAAGGTACGGGACATCCATGACGTCCGGCAACTTGCTAAAGTCCTTGCGGATACGTTTTTTCTCAGTATATGAGTAAGCCATCAGCGTTCCCCAGCTTGGTCACCTGCTTGTTTGGCCCCTCCCGACGGGAGCAGCCAGAAAATCTCGCAAACCCCATGGTTTGCACCACCGCATCGGGTGGCTACAGCGCGTTAATGGCGGCGACCGAGTCGACAACCAAGAACGGAAAAAGGCCGGTGGCAAGAGCCACCAGCCATCAGCCTTCAGCTTAACGCTTGGGCTGGAGACGCAAGGTCGATGCTTACTTCAGCTCGACTTTAGCGCCTGCTTCTTCCAGCACTGCTTTAGCTTTGTCAGCGGCGTCTTTCGACACTGCTTCCAGAACCTGGGCAGGAGCGCCGTCAACTACAGCCTTGGCTTCTTTCAGGCCCAGGCCGGTCAGTTCACGAACTGCTTTAATCACGTTTACTTTCTTCTCGCCAGCTTCCAGCAGCATGACGTTGAATTCGGTTTGCTCTTCAGCAGCAACAGCAGCAACAGCTGGGCCAGCGGAAGCAGCGGCAGCGGAAACGCCGAATTTTTCTTCGAAAGCTTTGATCAGCTCAACAACCTGCAGAACCGACATTTCAGCTACGGCGTTGAGGATATCGTCTTGGGAGATAGACATTGCTGTATTTCCTGAATTGGGGGACGGCCTACGCGGCCATCGAAATAAACAAAAAAACGCGAGAGAGGTTGCTGAGCCTTAGGCTGCGGCAGCTTCTTTTTGCTCGCGAACTGCGGCCAGAGTACGAGCCAACTTGCTGGTAGCGCCTTGAATCACGCTCATCAGCTGAGAAATAGCTTCGTTACGGGTCGGCAGTGTTGCCAGTACGTCGATTTGGTTAGCTGCGAGGAACTTGCCCTCGAACGCAGCTGCCTTGATCTCGAACTTATCCTGACTCTTGGCGAACTCTTTGAACAAACGGGCAGCAGCGCCTGGATGATCCTTGGAGAACGCGATCAGAGTCGGGCCGGTGAACACGTCGTTGAGAACACTGTATTCAGTGTCAGCAACAGCGCGCTTGAGCAGGGTGTTACGTACAACACGTACGTATACGCCAGCTTCACGAGCCTCTTTACGGAGTCCGGTCATAGCGCCTACTGTCACACCACGGGCATCAGCCACGACAGCGGACAGAGCAGCTTTGGCAGCCTCGTTGACTTCAGCGACGATGGCCTTCTTGTCTTCGAGATTAATTGCCACGGGTTTAACTCCTGCTTGTTACCGTTTCATCTGGCCGGGGCCGGATGTCGTTTTGGTGTCTGATTCGGTAAGGAACCGGGAGCACCATCTGCGTAGGCTTGTTGGTTTAAGACTTGCGTCGCCTACGGTCTTGGATAGCCCCCGCCAGGCAGGGACCCCAATCTTCAATTAGCGCAATCACTTGCGCCAATTTGTGTCTTATACGTCCAGCGAGCCTTGGTCGATGACCAGACCTGGGCCCATAGTGGTGCTCAGGGTAACGCGCTTGACGTAGATACCTTTCGAGGAAGCAGGCTTGATACGCTTCAGATCAGCGATCAGGGCTTCAACGTTTTCCTTCAGCTTGACGGCGTCGAAGCCGACTTTGCCAACGGAGGTGTGAATGATGCCGTTTTTGTCGGTGCGATAACGAACCTGACCAGCCTTGGCGTTTTTAACCGCGGTAGCTACGTCTGGCGTTACGGTGCCGACCTTAGGGTTAGGCATCAGACCGCGTGGACCCAGGATCTGACCCAGCTGACCTACAACGCGCATTGCATCCGGGGAAGCAATAACTACGTCATAGTTCAGGTCGCCGCCTTTCATTTCGGCAGCCAGGTCGTCCATGCCAACGCGATCAGCGCCGGCGGCCAGAGCAGCTTCAGCTGCCGGGCCTTGGGTGAAGACAGCTACACGTACAGTCTTGCCAGTACCGTGTGGCAGCACAGTTGCGCTACGAACGACCTGGTCGGATTTACGCGGGTCAACACCCAGGTTTACAGCAACGTCAACGGACTCGCTGAACTTGACAGTCGACAGCTCAGTCAGCAGGGCAGCGGCATCTACAAAGTTGTAGGCCTTGCCTGCTTCGATTTTGCCGGCGATAGCCTTTTGGCGCTTGGTCAGCTTAGCCATTACACACCCTCCACGTTAAGGCCCATGCTACGAGCAGAACCGGCGATGGTACGCACGGCTGCATCCATATCAGCTGCAGTCAGATCCGCGTTTTTGGTTTTCGCGATTTCTTCCAGCTGAGCACGAGTTACAGTGCCAACCTTAACGGTGTTAGGACGAGCGGAACCGCTAGTCAGACCAGCAGCCTTCTTCAGCAGAACCGAAGCCGGGGTCGACTTGGTTTCGAAAGTGAAGCTACGGTCGCTGTATACAGTGATGATCACTGGAGTCGGCAGACCTGGCTCAAGACCCTGAGTACGGGCGTTGAAGGCCTTGCAGAATTCCATGATGTTCACACCGTGCTGACCCAAAGCTGGGCCGACGGGTGGGCTTGGGTTGGCCTGAGCGGCCTTCACTTGCAGCTTGATGTAAGCGGTAATCTTCTTGGCCATGAGGCACTCCAATTACGGGTTCAAGCGCCTCGAAAGGCTCCCCGGTTACTTGCGCGTATATCCCAGTGACGACAAAACCCCACAGCCTAAGGCTGCGGGGTTGGGATGCTTGCCCAGCTAGACCTTCTCGACCTGACTGAACTCCAACTCTACCGGAGTAGAGCGACCGAAAATGAGCACTGCCACTTGGATCCGGCTCTTTTCGTAGTTAACTTCTTCGACGGTGCCATTGAAATCAGCAAACGGACCATCCGTAACACGAACAACCTCGCCCGGCTCGAACAACGTCTTCGGCTTAGGCTTGTCGCTACCATCAGCAACGCGACGCAGAATTGCTTCTGCCTCTTTGTCGGTGATCGGAGCAGGCTTATCAGCAGTACCGCCGATGAAACCCATGACACGAGGAGTATCCTTGACCAAGTGCCAAGTACCTTCATTCATGTCCATCTGAACCAGCACGTAGCCAGGAAAGAACTTGCGTTCGCTCTTGCGCTTCTGGCCATTCCGCATTTCAACCACTTCTTCAGTGGGAACCAGAATCTCGCCGAAGCCATCTTCCATGCCTGCGAGCTTTACGCGCTCTAGCAAAGAGCGCATAACATGCTTCTCGTAACCCGAGTAAGCATGCACAACGTACCAACGCTTAGCCACGGGACACCCTTAGCCAACAATCAAGGAAACAAGCCAGCCGAGCAGGGAATCAAGCCCCCACAACAGCAACGCCATAACCAGAACAACAGCCACGACAATCAATGTGGTCTGCGTGGTTTCTTGGCGAGTCGGCCAAACGACTTTACGTATTTCGGTGCGAGCTTCCTTTACCAGGACCGCGAAAGACTTGCCTTTGGCAGTCTGCAGGCCTACAAAGGCAGCTACAGCAGCAAGGGCCAGCAAAGCGAGTACACGGTACAGGATCGGCGAAGCAGAATAATACTGATTGCCAACAACGCCTACGACCACCAATGCGACTACGGCGAGCCACTTGACGAGATCGAAACGAGAGCTTTGAGCTTCAGCCTTAGGAGTCATCTATGAAGATCCTGTGAAAAGAAAGCCAGATACACCACGTGAATCTGGCAGGTCAGGAGGGAATCGAACCCCCAACCTACGGTTTTGGAGACCGTCGCTCTGCCAATTGAGCTACTGACCTAAAACAAAATCAGGCCGACCATTATGCAGGCCTGAAAAAGACTTTACAACAACCAACCCCAACAGACTTGCAATCGACTGACCACTAAAGCCAGTTACAACACGATACAAGCCGAGGCAGCTGTTAAAACAAAGGCAGATATTTTCATATCTGCCTTGTCATATGGAGCTCTTGAGCGGATTTGAACCGCTGACCTCACCCTTACCAAGGGTGTGCTCTACCAACTGAGCTACAAGAGCGAAACACCTTGCACAACCTGCAAACTTGGAGCGGGTAGCGGGAATCGAACCCGCATCATCAGCTTGGAAGGCTGAGGTTCTACCACTAAACTATACCCGCGGAGCTTGCAGCTCACGCTAAAAATGGTGGAGGGGGAAGGATTCGAACCTTCGAAGTCGTAGACGTCAGATTTACAGTCTGATCCCTTTGGCCGCTCGGGAACCCCTCCTAAGCGAGCCGGCATTCTACATCACGCCGGCCTTCTGTCAAGCATTTTCTCATTAAAAATATGAGGTTAGCTGCGTTGACCTCGCTTCGCGCTGTAGCCCTTAAAGGTCTTCACTGCGAAGCGGGCGCCATTCTATGCAAACTATTCGAGAGTTGCAATGCCTTCGCACTGCATTATTTTATGTTTTAACTCATTGAATTCCTTAGCAAGGTTTTCAAAGGGCAGATCTTCAGCCAATCGCCGACTCTCAGGGGCGACACGCAACCAATAACCCGTGGCTTCGGGTGCGCTCAACAATTGAACCTTGACCTTTATATCCAGGCTCGTTAGCCGCTGTTCGACAGAAAGGGCTTGGCGCTGATCGGAGAAACCACCGATGTACAGACAGGTGTTTTGCATATCAGGCACCTTTGCTCGGTCGCGACGAGCCACCGTATCTGCGGATTCACTCAAGAGCCGAATGTCTTGCTGCGCGCCCCGATAGAGGCTCAAAGGCGTGACGTCCTTGGCGCGCAATGGCGCCTCTTGCTGATGCCAGACGTAATAGAAAGCATTGAGGACAAGTAAAAGCAAAAACAGCCAGCGCATAATCACCTCAAGACAAAGGACATGCCATCGCCAGACCCACGAACACCAGGTCAGGCACCAGTCGTGCCTGTGGCGCAGCATCCGAGACCAAGTCAGCATCCCCTCCAGTCAGAAAGACCGTGAAATCTTCACCCCAGTAGCTTCGAGCCAACTCAAGCTGAGTCAGCACGAACCCTCTAAGCATGAGCGTACAACCGCGCTCAACAGCCTCTACAGTCGTCCGGCCAGGAGAAAGGCGCTCCAGAGCTCTCTCAGCCGCTACATCGCCATAGCGTATCTTGCGCGTATGGGTGCGCAGTTGGTTGCGCATAAGCGGCATTCCAGGACAAATAAACCCACCCACATGCTCACCATCCGAGCTAATAAAATCTGCGGTGGCCGCCGTACCAAAATCGAGCACCAGACAAGCGCCAGATGCCAATTTGAATGCACCAAGCATCGCCAACCAGCGATCAAGCCCAAGTCGTTCGAAGTCTTCGTAGCCGTTGCGCACTCCGGCCATCTCTCTCGCAGAGCCAGCACAGGATACGGTAACGCCAAATGCTTCCACCAACGCGACGACTAGCTTATCGGTTTCCTCAAGCGCTCGAACGCTCACTAATCGACAACGCGTGAGCAGAAGACCAGAAAGAGCCGTCAGACCGTCAATCAGTGCAATATCCGAGTCCGCGATGCCTTCCGCAGAAATACTTGCTCCACTCGATTCAAGTACACGCCATTTAATGAAGCTATTTCCACAGTCGAGCTCAAGAATCATCACGCAACCTCAGGCTTAACTCACCACCGCTGTATATTTTCTCAACACCATCGACATCCAAACGCAACGCGCCCTGACGATCCACACCAAGCACCACCCCATCAATCTGGCTGGCGCCCGCAATGAGAGACACAGGCTTACCCTGCCACAAGTGGTGCAGCTCCCACTCTTCTTGCAACCCGGCAAAACCAGCAATCTTATGTCGATCCAGGTAGCTTTGCAGTTGCAACCCCAGGCGCGCCACTAAGTGGTTGCGGTCAACAGGAAAGCCAGTCTCGAGCTGCATCGAGGTCCATTGCTGATCGACCTCATCAGCCTTCTGCATATTTACGTTGATACCTATCCCAAGAACAACGTGACAGATATCTGCAGGATCCCCGACCAACTCAAGCAAGATGCCAGAAATTTTCTTGCACCCAACCAAGACATCATTGGGCCACTTCAAGGCAGCACCCTGCACACCCAACTCACGCAAGACCTGCATCACTGCCAACCCCACGACGAGACTCAAGCCCTCCAACTGTCGCAGACCACCCTCAATACGCAATACGAGGCTGTAATAAACATTTTGCGCAAATGGGCTGATCCATTTGCGACCCCGCCGGCCCCTGCCAGCTGTTTGCTGCTCCGCCACCACTACAAAGGGCGCCGCGCAGTTCGCTGCGACTAGGCGTAAAGCTTCGGCATTGGTGGAATCAATAGAGTCGAAAATGTGAACGGGCCAGGCTAAGGGAGCCGCCCCCAGAGAAATCTGCGCAGCATCCAAGAACACCAGCGGCGTAGCCAACTGATATCCACGACCCCGGACCTTATGAATGGGCAGATTCAGCTCGGCCTCGAGATGCTGGAGCTGCTTCCACACAGCGCTGCGACTGACCCCGAGGGCGGCGCCAAGAGCCTCTCCGGAATGAAATCGACCATCTTTCAGAAGTTTCAACAACATCAGCATGCAGGTATCGCCTCACAATGAGGCACGCATAATAGCCATGCGCAGGGTCATTGCATAGAAAGGCCGTTCGTTAGCACTCAGGGCATGAGCGATGCCTTTTAATATTTTCAAGCGCCCAAAACAAAACCCCAACTGCTTTCGCAATTGGGGTTTCGGAATTTAATCTTGACGATGACCTACTCTCACATGGGGAAACCCCACACTACCATCGGCGATGCATCGTTTCACTACTGAGTTCGGGATGG
>NZ_VOIW01000012.1 GCF_009659625.1 Pseudomonas haemolytica
AGGCGCGCATTCTACAGCAGCCTCATTTGCTGTCAAGTGATTATTTTCAGAAGCTTTCGAAGATTTCTTCAACAACTTCAACCACTTGCGCTTCTGATCTCTCATCAGCGGGAGGCGAATTCTACAGGTATTGGCAGCAGCGTCAAGCCCAAAAATCAAAAAAGATGACAGATGTATTCGAGCTGGTAAGCCCCCCATGTATCGCCTCTTCTATATATAGGAGAACCTCTACGACCAAGAGCGCGAAGACCCCGAATCATCCTCACGCAAAAGAGCGGCACCACGACAACTCCCAACAATCGAGAAAAACCGATTCGGACCTGGGAGAGCAAGGAAAGAGGAAATCGCGACTGACTTTTGAGATAGAGCGCATAACGGCAAGCAACGCGCCCAGCAAAGATGGTGTCCCAGGGCCGGTTCGAACGGCCAACCTTCCCCTTAGGAGGGGGATGCTCTATCCAATTGAGCTACTGGGACAAATGTAAACGACCAACCTGAATGGGCCAGCGATAGACGGCGTGCATCTTAACGGCCAAGGCTGATTTTGTCATGTCGTCCTTAGGCATTTTGGTTGTAGGCCAATCACTGCGAACACATTCACCACCTCCCCCCGCAGATCCGGACATTTGACACCATCGTGCAAATTGCATTACCGCCAAAATGCCACCATTGCAAACTGCAATCTACAAGAACCTCAAAACAAATCTAACCCGTTGATTTTATTGCCACAATAGATTGGCACGGCATCTGCAATATCATCTCTATAAAACCAACTGATCCAAGCACCACGGAGAACATGACCATGAACAGCGCCCTTCTATTTACCCTCAATGCTGTGGCGTTGACCGCGCTGGTAATGTTTCATTTTCAACCGACCAATACTGAAGATACCGCACAGCTCAATCAGCCAGTTCCACACCACTTGCAACAGCGCCCCCAACTGGCAGTGCTGAACGCCAAGCCGCAGTCACCTACTCGCGTAGCCCAAGACGCGCAGATTGCACCCGCATCCGAGCATTGGGTTTTCTAAGAGAGCTATTCATGTCCAAACCCGCCTGGCTTTTTCTTTGCCTGACCCTCATGACAGCATCCCTGGGCCTAAGTACTACCTCCCAAAGGGTTCAAACCACAGCCTTTATCGTCAGCGCTGTGTTTGGCAGCCTGCTAATGCTCACGCTCATCGCGGGCCGCAAAATTAAATTCGATCCCGTACTTCGCTAAAACCTCTCCCCCTACCTTATGTCGCCTGACGCAAGCAAATCAGCAAATTGCCACTACTCTTAAGAATGAGGGCAAAAGGCCACATTGCTACAGGATGTGTGCCCCTCAACCCGGTTGCAGCGCAGGCTTGCGTGTAGATCGACGTTCCGCGGCCCAGCGGGAAAAGTTTTTCGACCAGTCCGCAAAAATGCAAATCAGTACTGGCATAAAGCCTTTAGGCGGTTCAATATTTGTCACAGAATTGACGCCAATCAAATGTCAAATCTGAGGCATGATGCGACCTCTTTGCAATTCGGGTTGAACTTTGGTCGTGAGCCTTGTCTTAACACTCATCTTGCGGCCAATTCCAAAAACCGCTCCCCTGAACTAACCGGTTAAATATATGCGCCCATTGAAACAGGCAATTTATTCCAGCCGTACGGCTGACAAGTTCGTCGTACGTCTGCCAGACGGAATGCGGGAACGCATTGCCGAGGTGGCTCGCAATCATCACCGCAGCATGAACTCCGAAATCATCGCGCGCCTGGAACAGAGCCTTATTCAGGAAGGCGCCTTGGGTGAAGAGTTGAGCATGCGCCTGGACAGCCCCGAGCTGTCACTGCACGAACGCGAACTGCTGCAGCGTTTTCGTCAGCTCTCTCACCGCCAGCAAAATGCTCTCGTCTCGCTTATCGCCCACGACGTTGAGGCGGCCGCAGAAGCCAATTAATCTGCCATTGAAAGCCGAAGCCAGCATAACGCTGGCTTTTTTTCGTCTGAAGATTGGGAAAGGAAAACATGGCGGGGTGAGATCCCCCGCCGAAAGGGATTACAGGAGGAAGATCGTCGCCAACCCCAGGAAGATGAAGAAACCACCACTGTCGGTCATGGCTGTGATCATCACACTGGCCCCCATGGCAGGATCGCGACCAAGGCGTGCCAGGGTCATCGGGATCAGCACCCCCATCAGGGCAGCCAATAGCAGATTGAGGGTCATGGCAGCCGTCATAACCACGCCCAGCGACCAACTACCATACAACAAGTAGGCCACCACACCGATCACGCCGCCCCACACCAGGCCGTTGATCAGGCCCACGGCCAACTCTTTGCGCAACAATCGCGAAGAATTGGCGGTACTCACCTGATCCAGCGCCATCGCGCGCACGATCATGGTAATGGTCTGGTTACCAGAGTTGCCGCCGATACCGGCGACAATCGGCATAAGCGCCGCCAACGCCACCAGTTTTTCGATAGAACCTTCGAACAGACCGATCACGCGCGAGGCGATGAAGGCAGTGATCAGATTGATTGCCAGCCAGGCCCAACGGTTGTGCAGAGAACGCCAGACCGACGCAAAAATATCTTCCTCTTCACGCAAACCTGCCATGTTGAGGACTTCAGTCTCACTCTCCTCACGAATCAAGTCGACCATTTCGTCGATGGTCAAACGGCCTATCAGCTTACCGTTCTTGTCGACCACCGGTGCCGAGATCAAGTCATAACGCTCAAATGCCTGCGCTGCTTCGTAAGCATCTTCATCCGGGTGGAAACTGACGGTATCGCTGGCCATCAAATCTGCGACTTTCTTATCGGGGTCATTGACCAGCAGGCGCTTGATCGGCAGAACGCCCTTGAGAATCCCCTCGTAGTCGACCACAAACAGCTTGTCGGTATGGCCCGGCAGTTCTTTAAGGCGACGCAGGTAACGCAGTACCACTTCCAGGCTGACGTCTTCGCGGATGGTAACCATCTCGAAGTCCATCAGCGCGCCAACCTGGTCCTCGTCGTAAGACAGCGCCGAACGCACGCGCTCACGCTGCTGCGTGTCGAGCGCCTCCATCAACTCATGGACAACGTCACGGGGCAGCTCAGGGGCGAGGTCGGCAAGTTCGTCTGCATCCATCTCCTTGGCGGCAGCCAGGAGCTCATGATCGTCCATGTCGGCGATCAGGGTTTCACGGACGGAGTCAGATACTTCCAGAAGGATATCGCCGTCGCGATCAGCCTTGACCAACTGCCAAAGGGTCAGTCGATCATCCAATGGCAAGGCTTCGAGGATATAAGCAACGTCGGCGGAGTGCAGGTCATCGAGCTTGCGTTGCAACTCGACGAGGTTTTGCCGGTGTACCAGGTTTTCAACACGGTCGTGGTTCGGACCGTCCTGGCGATGCGTGAGGTCTTCGACCACGCGCTGGCGCTGCAGCAGCTCGATGACTTGAGCCAGGCGATCCTGCAGGCTTTCTTGAGTTTTCTTTACTTCTACTTCGGTCATAGGCGAACTCCACTCCCAGCAGCGGGGCACGCCGGAAGGATCAATCAGTCAATTCATGATTGGTAAAACGGGGTACTGAATCACTACTGGGTAAGTCCATGGAGGTATTCCATAAGCCCCGGCGGGGCTGACGGGCGCATGATACACCGCCCGGACGCTTTAAACGTTAAAAAACTGGAAAGAACAAGCGCTTGCGTGCAAAAGCTCAGCATTGGCTACATCTATGAAGTGCGACGACACAGCCGGAAGGGAAAACACATGAACGGGAGAAAAAGATCGAGCCCAGGATAACGCCTACACAAACCCCAGACGGCAAAAAGCCCGCACTAGGCGGGCTTTTTGTTTGTATGGTGCACTCGACAGGATTCGAACCTGTGACCGCTCGGTTCGTAGCCGAGTACTCTATCCAGCTGAGCTACGAGTGCAGATTGTGTTTTTAGACCAGATCACAACTGGTTGAAGCCGAGCTACCTGCATCACTGCAACTAACTCTTAAATGGTGCACTCGACAGGATTCGAACCTGTGACCGCTCGGTTCGTAGCCGAGTACTCTATCCAGCTGAGCTACGAGTGCATTTGTTGCCGCGCATTATAGGCCGTTCAATCTCTATGTAAAGCTATTTTTTCGAGTATTTTCAACAACTTACCGAAAAAACCAGATTGCAACGTACTAAGCAAATAATGGCGGAGAACGGGGGATTCGAACCCCCGACACCCTTTTGAGGTGTACTCCCTTAGCAGGGGAGCGCCTTCGGCCACTCGGCCAGCTCTCCGCAACACGGGGCGTATATTAACCACGTTCATCCCCGTTTGCAAACATAAAAAACGATAAAAATTAAAGGCTTGGTTCTTCGTCCTTCTCTTTCTTGATCCGCAGGTAGATTTCCTCGCGGTGGACCGCTACCTCTTTCGGAGCGTTAACCCCAATACGCACTTGATTGCCTTTGACGCCGAGCACGGTCACGGTGATTTCGCCATCACCGATAATCAGGCTTTCTGCGCAACGACGAGTCAGAATCAGCATGCCTTTCTCCTCACGCATTTCAGTTCAGGAACAACAGTCTGCAAAAAAAAGGCATTCGACCTACAACCAAAAGGTCGTAGCCCTACCCGCCTAAGTATTGTCGAGCCCACGCAAAAGAACATGCGCCCCACAAAAAATGAAAGGCGCGGTAAACCGCGCCTTCCTGGCAACACATCACTCTCCCTGTCGGGCCGGAGCGTCCAGCTCGAAAGCGGTATGCAGCGCGCGCACAGCCAGTTCCAGATACTTCTCTTCGATCACCACCGAGACTTTGATTTCCGACGTGGAAATCATCTGGATGTTGATACCTTCCTTGGCCAGAGCCCCGAACATGCGGCTGGCAACGCCTGCATGGGAACGCATGCCTACACCCACGATCGACACCTTGGCAATCTTGGTATCGCCGACCACTTCGCGAGCACCGATCTGGCTTGCGGTGTTCTCCAGGATCTTGTGAGCAGCATCGTACTCGTTGCGATGCACGGTGAAGGTGAAATCGGTGGTGTTATCGTGCGAAACGTTCTGCACGATCATGTCGACTTCAACGTTCGCGTCGCTGACAGGCCCGAGAATCTTGAAGGCCACGCCTGGGGTGTCTGGCACGCCACGGATGGTCAGCTTGGCTTCATCACGATTGAACGCGATGCCGGAAATGATCGGCTGTTCCATGGATTCCTCTTCATCAATAGTAATGAGGGTGCCCGGACCCTCTTTGAAGCTGTGCAATACGCGCAGCGGAACGTTGTACTTGCCGGCGAATTCCACCGCACGGATCTGCAACACCTTCGAACCGAGGCTGGCCATTTCCAGCATCTCTTCAAAGGTAATCTTGTCAAGGCGTTGGGCCACGGGCACAACGCGTGGGTCAGTGGTGTAGACGCCATCCACATCGGTGTAGATCTGGCATTCATCCGCCTTGAGAGCTGCAGCCAGCGCGACACCGGTGGTGTCCGATCCGCCACGCCCGAGGGTAGTGATGTTGCCCTGCTCGTCCACACCCTGGAAGCCTGCTACAACTACCACGCGCCCTGCTTTCAGATCAGTACGAATTTTCTGATCATCAATTTGCAGGATGCGCGCCTTGGTATGCGCGCTGTCTGTAAGAATGCGCACTTGGCTACCAGTGTAGGACACGGCAGGCACACCACGCTTGTTCAGCGCCATAGCCAACAGCGCAATGGTCACCTGCTCGCCCGTGGACACGATCACATCCAACTCACGCGGCAGCGGCTGTTGATCACCACTGATGGCTTTGGCCAGGTCGATCAGGCGATTGGTCTCGCCACTCATGGCCGACAGCACCACTACCAGGTCATCGCCGGCATCGCGGAACTTCTTAACCTTGTCGGCGACCTGCTCGATTCTTTCGACAGAACCGACCGAGGTGCCTCCAAATTTCTGTACGATCAAAGCCATTTCCAAGCCGCCTCAGCCCGTAAAGGGGCGCCTAATATCCAATCAACCCGCACTGAACCCGCCCGTGACCAGGCCACGGGCTAATTAACAGTGCCTTAAATACCTGCCTCGACAAACGGCACGGTCAAGGCCAGGGCCGCATCCAGGGCACCGGCATCTACACCACCGCCTTGCGCCATGTCCGGACGACCACCGCCCTTGCCGCCCACTGTCGCAGCGGCTTGCTTCATCAAATCACCGGCTTTGAGTTGGCCAGTCAGGTCCTTGGTTACACCGGCAACCAGAACGACCTTATCCTCATGGACACTGCCGAGCAGGATCACTGCGCGGCCGAGCTTGTTCTTCAACTGATCGACCAAGGCCAACAGCGCCTTGCCATCCTGACCGTCCAGGCGCGCCGCCAGGACTTTCACGTCCTTGACGTCCACGGCCGAAGCCGACAGGTCGTCACCTGCAGCGCTGGCCGCCTTGGCCTGCAACTGCTCCAACTGTTTCTCGAGTGCGCGGTTGCGCTCCAGCACTGCGGACAGCTTGTCGATCAGGTTGTCGCGGCTGCCCTTGACCAGGGTGGCCGCTTCCTTGAGTTGTTCTTCAGCCGCATTGAGGTAGGCCAGGGCCGCAGCACCGGTCACCGCCTCGATACGCCGCACACCGGACGCCACGCCACCTTCGCTGACGATTTTCAACAGCGCGATGTCGCCGGTACGGTTGGCGTGGATACCACCACACAGCTCCACCGAGAAGTCGCCGCCCATGCTCAGTACGCGCACGCTGTCGCCGTACTTCTCACCGAACAGTGCCATGGCGCCTTTGGCCTTGGCGGTCTCGATATCGGTTTCTTCGGTTTGCACCGCAGTGTTCTTGCGAATCTCGGCGTTGACGATGTCTTCCAGGGCCTTGATCTGCTCAGGCTTGATCGCTTCGAAGTGACTGAAGTCAAAACGCAGGCGCTGACTGTCGACCAACGAACCCTTCTGCTGAACGTGCTCGCCCAGTACCTGGCGCAGCGCGGCGTGCAGCAAGTGGGTGGCCGAGTGGTTCAGCGCGGTGGCGTGACGCACGTCGGCGTCTACCTGGGTTTCCACTGGCGAGCCGACGGTCAGGCTGCCCGAGGCCAATACACCGTGGTGCAGAAACGCGCCGCCGGTCTTGGTGGTGTCGCGCACATCAAAACGACCGGAAGTCGCCTTGAGGAAGCCGCAATCACCAATCTGACCGCCAGACTCAGCGTAGAACGGGGTCTGGTCCAGCACCACCACGCCATCATCGCCTTCATTCAAGACGTCGACCGACTGGCCGTCTTTATACAGGGCGACCACTTTAGCTGTACCGCTGGTGGCCTTGTAGCCGGTGAACTCAGTGGCAACGTCAACCTTGACCAGGCTGTTGTAGTCCATGCCGAAGGAGCTGGCGGAGCGCGCGCGTACACGCTGGGCTTCCATCTCACGCTCGAAACCTTCCTCGTCGAGGGTCAGGTTGCGCTCACGGGCGATGTCGCCGGTCAGGTCCATCGGGAAACCGTAGGTATCGTAGAGCTTGAACACCACGTCGCCCGGCACCACGGTGCCCTGCAGGTTGGCGAGGTCTTGCTCGAGGATTTTCAGACCTTGTTCAAGAGTCTTGGCGAACTGCTCTTCTTCAGCTTTCAGTACGCGCTCGATGTGCGCCTGGTTCTGCTTGAGTTCCGGGAAGGCTTCGCCCATCTCGGCGACCAGGGCCGCAACGATCTGGTAGAAGAAGCTGCCATTGGCGCCCAGCTTGTTACCGTGACGGCAAGCGCGACGGATGATGCGACGCAGCACGTAGCCACGGCCTTCATTGGAAGGCAGCACGCCGTCGGCAATCAGGAAACCGCAAGAGCGGATGTGGTCAGCCACCACTTTGAGCGACGCCTGATCCTCATTGGCACAACCGATGGCCTTGGCCGCGGCAGCCAGCAGGCTCTGGAACAGGTCGATTTCATAGTTGGAATGCACGTGCTGCATCACCGCACTGATCCGCTCCAGGCCCATGCCCGTGTCTACCGACGGCGCCGGCAGCGGATGCAACACACCATCGGCGGTGCGGTTGAACTGCATGAACACGTTGTTCCAGATTTCGATGTAGCGGTCGCCGTCTTCTTCCGGCGAGCCCGGTGGGCCACCCCAGATGTCGGCGCCGTGATCGTAGAAAATCTCGGTGCAAGGGCCGCAGGGGCCAGTGTCGCCCATGGTCCAGAAGTTGTCGGAGGCGTACGGCGCGCCTTTGTTATCGCCGATGCGCACCATGCGCTCAGGCGGCACACCGACCTGCTTGGTCCAGATATCGTAGGCTTCGTCATCGCTGGCGTAGACGGTGACCCAGAGTTTTTCCTCAGGCAGCTTCAATACGCCGGTAAGGAAGGACCAGGCGAAGTTGATCGCATCCTGCTTGAAATAATCGCCAAAGCTGAAGTTGCCGAGCATTTCGAAAAAGGTGTGGTGACGGGCGGTATAGCCGACGTTTTCCAAGTCGTTGTGCTTACCACCGGCGCGTACGCACTTCTGGCTACTGACTGCGCGGGTGTAGGCGCGCTTTTCCTGGCCCAGGAAGCAGTCCTTGAACTGGTTCATCCCCGCGTTAGTGAACAGCAGGGTTGGGTCATTGCCTGGGATCAAGGAGCTGGAGGCTACACGGGTGTGGCCTTGCTCTTCGAAGAAGCGAAGGAAGGCTTCACGGATTTCTGCGCTTTTCATTAGGTTCTTCCACGGAGGCTGCGGCCAAAGGCCAGTGCGCAACATCATCAGACGGAGCGACGGCAAAGGGCCGCATTATATCGGCCCTTTGCCGGTGGTACAGCGTGTTTATGTGATAGAAACAGTCAATTAGACGGTCTGCACTGTCATTTTCGCGAAAACTCGACGAATGTCTGGACGACTTGCTCGATCTGCGCCCGGCTGACGTCCAGGTGGGTGACCATACGCAGACGCGGCGCGGCGCTCAACTTGACCCCGCGCTCGGCGGCAAAGGCTTTCAGGGCCTGCGCCTGGTCACCGATCTTCACGTAGACCATATTGGTCTGCACCGGCTCCACGGTGTAACCGACCTTGCGCAGTTCATCCCCCAACCATTGCGCGTTGGCATGGTCGTCAGCCAAGCGCTGCACCTGATGATCCAGGGCATACAAGCCCGCCGCCGCCAGGGAGCCGGCCTGACGCATGCCTCCGCCGACCATCTTGCGCAGGCGCCGCGCCTTGGCGATCAGCGCCGTAGAGCCGCATAACACCGAGCCGACCGGCGCACCGAGGCCCTTGGACAGGCACACCGATACCGAATCGAAATGCTGGGCAATCTCCCGCACATCCACACCCAGCTTGACTGCCGCGTTGTAGATCCGCGCGCCGTCCAGGTGCAGGGCCAGGCCGTGCTCACGGGTGAACGCACGGGCTTTCGCCAGGTAATCCAGCGGCAGCACTTTGCCTTGCATGGTGTTTTCCAGCGCCAGCAGGCGGGTGCGGGCGAAGTGGAAGTCGTCAGGCTTGATGGCTTCGAGCACCTGCTTCAGGTCGAGGGAGCCGTCCGCCTGTACTTCCAGGGGTTGTGGCTGGATCGACCCCAGCACCGCCGCCCCGCCGCCTTCGTATTTGTAGGTGTGGGCCTGTTGGCCGACGATGTATTCCTCGCCGCGCTCACAGTGAGCCATCAACGCCAGCAGGTTGCTCATGGTGCCGGTGGGCACGAACAACGCGGCGGCAAAGCCCAGGCGCTTGGCCAGCTCGGCCTCCAGGCGGTTGACGCTGGGGTCTTCCCCGTAAACGTCATCACCACTGGCGGCACTGGCCATCGCGTCGAGCATGCCGGGGGTAGGTTGTGTCACGGTGTCGCTGCGCAGGTCGATCACGGTCATGAAGGGGGGCCTCTAACGGAATGGGTAAGTCCTTTTGTGAGTGATTACTGCGGGCAAAGCCGCGGAATATCAAGCCCCACCTAGATCCAATCGAATACCAACCAAACAAACCGATATAGGTTATCGATACGGCAACCGTGCAGTTTTTGAAAAACCATGTTAAAAACTCTCCGCCGCCAGGGTTCTGGCGGCAACGTTCTCAGGGCGGGGTGTAACTCCCCACCGGCGGTAATTGCACGCAATGTGCATAGCCCGCGAGCGCTTGGCGCCTCGAACTGCTCACGCGGGACGGCGACAAGGTCAGCAGACCCGGTGTGATCCCGGGGCCGACGGTCATAGTCCGGATGAAGAGAGAACGGGATTGGCACCTAAGGGCCGCGCGCCGGGTTCATGCTTGCATGACACAGCGTTTCGTACCCTTAAATCCCATTCGATTCATAACGCCCTGTTTTTTTCTTAAACAGGAGTCAGAACATGCAACCCACCGCAATCGACAGCAAAAGCAAAAACCATCACGGCGAGCGCGTCGCGTTTGTCCAGGCCTGCTGGCACAAGGATATTGTCGACCAATCGCGCAAAGGCTTCCTCGCCGAAATGATCGCCCAGGGCTACCAGGAATCGGACATCGATTTCTTCGAAGTCGGCGGCGCCTTTGAACTGCCCCTGCACGCCAAGCTGCTGGCCAAGACCGGCCGTTACGCCGGCATCGTGGCCGCCGCGCTGGTGGTGGACGGCGGCATCTACCGTCACGAGTTCGTCGCCCAATCGGTGGTCAGCGGCCTGATGCAGGTGCAGCTGGAAACTGAAGTGCCGGTGTTCTCGGTGTCCCTGACGCCGCACCACTTCCATGCCGGCAGCGAACACACCACGTTCTTCTACGAGCACTTCGTGCATAAGGGCCAGGAAGCTGCGCGTACGTGCGCCGACACCCTGCATAAGGTGCGCGCGATCCGCCGTAGCGAGCCACGGGCTGTAGCGGTTTAAGCAACACTGCAAAACCAATGTGGGAGGGGGCTTGCCCCCTCCCACATTTGGATCCTGTTAAGGCTCGGATCTACGCCAGCCCGGCCTCCGTGGTCGGCACAATCAATATCCCCGCCCGCAAGCCATTCTTGACCTTCGGGTTCGGGAAGATAATGCGCGCGCCCTCCTCCTCGATCACCCAACGCGACTTGGCCACATCTTCGGCCAGCAGATAACCTTTTTCCAACTCCGAAAAGTTTTCCACATCCGCGGGCAGGTGCATCAGGAAGGCATCACTGTGCTTGATAACCTCACGAGACACGGCAAACAGTTGCAGGCCATCCAGGCTTTCAGTTTCCGGTTCGCTGCCCTCGATGATCTGCTTCAGGCGTGTTTCCAGGCGGGACACGTCCACGCCTTGGTTCTGCCCGAAAGGCCGCGCCTTACCCAACTCGAGGGTGAAAGCTTCCGCCTCCAGCTGTTCGTAGGTAAACGCGGTGAAGGTGATCGAGGTTTTGTTCTGCAGCAGCACCGCTTGCATGCCGGCAGCGTTCAAGCGCGCCAGCTCATGGCGCGAATGCTGGCGCCCCTCCTTCCAAGGGTACAGCGCAAACTGCTCGATCTTCGAACCGCGAATGGCGGTATGCAGGTCGTAATGCAGGCGCGAGCGGCCAGGTAGGCTGAAGAAGCTGCGGGCCAGCTGTTCAAGCTCCGCAGCGCGCATGGCTTCGGGGCCGATGTTTTGTTCATGCCGGCCATTGAACAGCCGGTTGATGTCCAGTTCGAGGTAACGCTCACCGCGGCGCATGGCCTCGGGGTTACCGAACAGGAACAGAATACGGGTACGGGGCTTGATCTCACCGCGGGCGATGCCATGCAACAGGCGGTCGAGCAGTTCGATCGGCGCGGTTTCATTGCCATGGATGCCGGACGACAGCAGCAGGTCGCTGCCGTTGTCCCGAGCCTCAGGAGGGCGCACTTCAAGCGCACCCTCGCTGAGCCAGCGCATCTGCACGCCGTCGACAGTCAGTTGAATTTTTTGCGCCGGTTCGCGACCGGCGAGGGTCAGTTCAAGCAGTTTGCCGAGGGCGAGCATAAGCAGCTTCCTTAGTGGTTGCAGCCAGGGCCATGGACGTGATCGTCGTCATCACCTTCAACGTCGGCCGGTTCCATTTCCAGTTGCAGGCTCATCAGGTTGGTCGCCAATGGGCGCATCAGCAGGTTGGCGTATTCAGCATCGCCCTCTTCCACATCCACACCGATCAGCAGCTGGCCACGGCCGTCGTGCTGGATCCAGATCTCCTTGCCCTGCCAGACCACGGCAACGCGAGTGCAGGAAGTTTCCAGCTGGGTACCGTCGGTGTCTTCAAGGATCAGTTTCAGGGTGTCGGTGGTCATAAAATAACTCTCAGCCATAGGGTGTAAAAAGAGGTGGCGTTAATTGATCTGGAAAGGATAAACCGAGCCCAGTTTAAGGATTTGCGTCAGTTCATCCAGTGCCGTCCGGCACTCAAGCAGCAACTGCGGGTCAGCCAGGTCGGTTTCACGCAGGCTGTCGCGGTAGTGTTTGTCGACCCATTGGGTCAGCGTGTCGTACAACGGCGCGGTCATGATAACGCCTGGGTTCACCGCTGCCAGTTCGGTTTCGTTCAGCGCCACGCGCAAACGCAGGCAGGCGGGGCCACCGCCGTTCTGCATGCTTTGCTTAAGGTCGAAAACCTTGACTTCGCGGATCAGCCCGCCAGAGCTGGTCAGGCCCTGCAGGTAATGCCACACGCGCTCGTTGCTGCGGCACTCCTCCGGCACGATCAACAGCATCGAACCGTCGGGACGGGTCAGCAACTGACTGTTGAACAGGTAGGAACGCACCGCGTCTTCTACACTGACCTGGGCACGGGGCACACAGACCGACTGGAAGTTGCCGCCCAGCGTGCCCAACTTGCCTTGCAGCTCGGCGAGCATCTGTTCGGTGTTGAGGAACGCATCCTCGTGATAGAACAGCACCTCGCCGTTGCCCACCGCGATCACGTCATTGTGAAACACGCCGGCATCGATCACCGCCGGGTTCTGCTGGGCATAGACCACGCCGTCATCCTTCAAGCCGTGCAGGCGCGCGACAGCCTGGGACGCTTCGAGGGTCTGGCGCGCCGGGTACTTCTGCGGGGCCGGGTAACGGGTGTCGAAGGCACTGCGGCCGAACACGAAGAACTCAACGCCAGCCTCGCCGTATTCGCGGCAGAAGCGGGTGTGGTTGGCCGCACCTTCATCGCCGAACTGGGCTACGGCGGGCAGCGCGGCGTGGTGGGCAAAGTGTTTCCCATCGGCAAACATCGCGCCCAGCACGCGGCTGGTGGTCGGGTGTTCGATGCTGCGGTGGTATTTGCAGTTGAGGTTGGCAGCGGTGAAATGCACGCGGCCGTCTGCGGTATCGGCGCTCGGGCTGACAGTGGCGGCGTTGGCCACCCACATGCTGGATGCCGAGCAACTGGCTACCAGCAAAGGCATGGCCTGCTTGGCCGCTTGCTGGATCACCTGAGCGTCGCTGCCGCTGAAACCGAGGTTGCGCAAGGCGGCCACATCAGGACGTTCCTGGGGCGCCAACACACCTTGCACAAAGCCCATGTCCATCAGCGCTTTCATTTTCTGAAGGCCCTGCAACGCCGCTTCCTTCGGGTTTGAAGACTGCTGGCTGTTGCTCTGGGATGCGACGTTGCCGTAGGACAAACCGCCGTAGTTATGGGTCGGCCCCACTAGACCGTCAAAATTGACTTCATAGGATTTCATCGGCGAGGCTCCACGAACATCTGTTTTTATAGGCATCAAAAGTCTTCAACACACCACAAATCCAGTGTGGGAGGGGGCTTGCTCCCGATAGCGGTGATCAGTCACCTGATTAATCAACTGACAGAAAGCTATCGGGAGCAAGCCCCCTCCCACATTTAGATCAGCGTAATGCCGGGGGTTAGCGTAGCTGGAACCACCAAACTCGGGGTCTCAAGCGAGGCCACCGGGTACGCGCAATAATCCGCCGCGTAATAGGCACTGGCGCGATGGTTACCCGACGCTCCTACCCCACCGAACGGCGCGGTGCTGGCAGCGCCGGTCAGTTGCTTGTTCCAGTTGACGATACCGGCGCGGCTTTCCAGCCAGAACTGCTGGTAACGCGCTTCGGAGTCCGACAACAAACCGGCGGCCAGACCGTATTGGGTGTTGTTGGCCTCGGCGATTGCCGAGGCAAAATCAGCGTAACGGATCACCTGCAACAGCGGGCCGAACAGCTCTTCATCTTCACGCTCGGTCACTGCGGTCACGTCGATGATGCCAGGGGTCAACAAGGCCGCCTGGGCCTGAGGCTGAGTCATTTCCAGCAGCGCCACGGCGCCATTGGCCAACATCAGCTCCTGAGCCTCCATCAGCGCTTTGGCCGCGCCGAGGGAAATCACCGAGCCCATGAAAGGCGCTGGTTGCTGGTCAAATGCGCCTACTTCAATCGTGGCGCTGACCGCTACCAGGCGCGCCAGCAATGCATCACCCCAGGCACCTTCCGGCACCAACAAGCGACGGGCGCAAGTGCAACGCTGGCCAGCCGAGATAAACGCAGACTGGATGATGGTGTAGACCGCCGCATCCACATCGGCCACCTCGTCCACGACCAGCGGGTTATTGCCGCCCATTTCCAGGGCCAGGATCTTGTCCGGGCGCCCGGAGAACTGCAGGTGCAGGTGGTTGCCGGTGCGGCTCGAACCGGTGAAGAACAAGCCGTCGATGCCTGGGTTGGCCGCCAGGGCGATACCGGTTTCCCGTGCGCCTTGCAGCAGGTTCAGCACGCCCGCCGGCAAGCCGGCTTCGATCCAGCACTGCACGGTCAGCTCGGCGACTTTCGGGGTCAGCTCGCTGGGTTTGAACAGCACGGTGTTACCCGCCAGCAACGCCGGGACAATATGCCCGTTGGGCAAGTGGCCGGGGAAGTTGTATGGGCCGAACACCGCCACCACGCCATGGGGTTTATGGCGCAACACGGCGGTGGCGTCACCCAGTGGGCCACTCTTTTCGCCGGTGCGCTCGCGGTAGCTTTGCACCGAGATCGCGATCTTGTTGGCCATGCTGGTGACTTCGGTGGCCGATTCCCACAGCGGCTTGCCGGTCTCTTCGCCAATGCAGCGAGCGATTTCATCGGCGCGGCTTTTCAAGGTGGCGGCGAAGGTTTCCAGCACGCTGATGCGCTCTTCCAGCGGGCGTCTGGCCCACGCCGGGAACGCCTGGCGAGCAGCCTGCACGGCAGACTCGACCTGCTCGGTGCTGGCACCGTTGCCGGCCCACAACACTTGCTGGGTCACCGGGTTGCGCGATTCAAACAGTTCACCCTGGCCAGCCAGCCAGCTACCTGCGATATACAGCGAATTCATTATTTCGACTCCCGAGCAGCGGACAACGCAACAGCACGCACTTGATCACCCACCACCAGTTGCAGGCGCTTGGCGGTCTGCGGATCGACCACCAGTGTGCCTGCCGCCAGCCGGGCGGGAGCCGCAGTGATACGGCACTCTTCGCGCTTGCGGTTATGGATCAGGAACGGCGTAGCGTCGTCCCCCGGCGTGCCGATGGCCAACACCAGCGACTGGCTGTCGCGCACCGCACGGATTTTACTGGTCTCACACTCCACCGCCGGGCCGGCGTCGAAAATATCGACATAGCCCTGGTAGCTGAAGCCTTCGCTCTTGAGCATGCTCAGGGCCGGCTCGGTGTCCGGATGCACCTTGCCGATCACGTTGCGCGCATCTTCGGAAAGGAAGCAGCTGTACAGCGGAAACTTCGGCATCAGCTCGGCGATAAACGCCTTGTTGCCCACGCCCGTGAGGTAGTCGGCCTGGCTGAACTCCATCTTGAAGAAGTGCCGGCCCAGGCTTTCCCAGAACGGTGAACGCCCGGCGTCGTTGGACACACCGCGCATCTCGGCAATGATCTTGTTGCCGAACAGCTGCGGGAACTCAGCGATGAACAGCATGCGCGCCTTGGCCAGCATGCGGCCGTTGAGGCCGTTGCGGTAATCGGCATGCAGGAACAACGAGCACAATTCGGAATTGCCGGTGAGGTCGTTGGCCAGGAACAGCGTCGGAATCTCACGGTAGATATTCAGTTCCTGGGACGCACTGACGGTCAGGCCCACCCGGAAGTTGTACCAAGGCTCACGCAGGCCAACGGCGCCAGCAATGGCAGAAATTCCCACCACGCGGCCTTCGTCGTTTTCCAGCACGAACAGGTAGTCGGCATCGCCGCGCCCGGCTTCGCCGCGAAAGGTTTTTTCCGCCCAGCCAACCCGGTGGGTCAGGCGCTCTTCGTTGGCCGGCAAGGTGGTGAGGCCGGTGCCGGTGCTGCGCGCCAGATCAATCAGGGCCGGTAAATCGCTGCTGCGTACGGGACGAACGATCATGCTATCTCCTCAGACGGGCCGCTGTTTGGCAGCCACCCGCGAAACTCAATTCTTTAAACCGCTACCAGACGCACACTCGCGCCTTCGCCAACGCCCAGGGCTTCAGCGGCTGCCAGGTCCAGGGTCACCGGTTTGCCGGGTGCATAGTCCAGCTCCAGCATCACCGCGCGGTAATCCTGCAACTGCGCGTTGCTCACCAGGTACTGGCGACCGACACCCTTGGCCATCTCGCCGATTTTGACCGGCACCACGCGGCTCTGGGCGATCGAGCGAATGCCCGAGACCCGTGCGTGCAGCGTCGGGCCACCGTCGAAGATGTCGATGTAGTGGTCGGTCTCGAAGCCTTCACGCATCAGGATATCGAAGGTGATCTGCGCACGCGGGTGCACCTGGCCCATGGCTTCCTGGGCTTCGTCCGGCAACAGCGGCACGTAGATCGGGTAATGCGGCATCAGCTCGGCGAGGAAGGTACGGCTTTTCAGCCCACACAGGCGCTCCGCGGCGGCGTAGTTGAGGTCGAAAAAGTTACGGCCGATGGCATCCCAGAACGGCGAGTCACCGTTCTCATCGCTGTAGCCGACAATCTCGGTCACCACCGAGTCGGCAAAGCGCTCGGGGTGGCTGGCGACGAATAGCAGGCGGCCACGGGAATTGAGTTCCGACCACGGCGAACCGACCAGTGCAGGCTTCACATAGAAACTGGTGAGCAGGCTGTTGCCGGTGAGGTCGTGGCACTGGGAAAGCACGTGGATCTTGTTGTGAATCTTCAGCTCGCGGGAGGCGTGTACGAAGGTTTCGTTACGGAAGCTGTAGAACGGCTCGGAGTAACCGGCTGACGCGACGATGGCCGAGCACCCGGCGAGCTTGCCGGTCTCGGTGTCTTCGAGCACAAAGAAATAGCTCTCTTCACCGTTGAAACTCACCTCGGCCGCGAAGGAGGCTTCGCTGGCGGCGATCTTGTCGCTCAGGCGTTCCACATCATCCGGCAAGGAGGTGACACCAATCGGGCTGTCCGCAGCCAGACGCTGTACCTCGCCCAGGTCAGCCATTTGCGCGGGGCGCATCACCAGCATGGTGTCACTCCTTAACTCGAAAAACTCATAGGAAAAAATACCGGACAGGTCTGAAAACAACACCTATCCCCATGTGCGACTAATTCCAATGTGGCAGGGGGCTTGCCCCCGATAGCAGTGTGTCAGTTGATAAATCAGGTGACTGACCCACCGCTATCGGGGGCAAGCCCCCTCCCACATTTGATCCCGTCAAGCCAATCAGGCCTGGGTCAGGGTCTTCACAGCACGTTCGAAACGATCCAGGCCTTCGTTGATGTCCGCCTCTTCCACCACCAGGCTCGGGGCGAAACGCACCACGTCGGGGCCGGCTTGCAGGATCATCAGGTTTTCTTTCTCAGCCGCGTTGAACACGTCCTTGGCCTTGCCTTTGAACGCATCACTCAGTACGCAACCGATCAGCAGGCCCATGCCGCGCACTTCGGTGAAGATCCCATACTGCTTGCCGATCTGCTCCAGGCGCGCCTTGAACACGTCGTGCCTGGCGTTGACGCCGGCCAGCACTTCGGGGGTGTTGATCACGTCAATCACCGCTTCAGCGACTGCACACGCCAGCGGGTTGCCGCCGTAAGTAGTGCCATGGGTGCCGACCACCAGGTGCTTGGCCAGGTCTTCACGGGTGAGCATGGCGGCAATCGGGAAACCGCCGCCCAGGCTCTTGGCGCTGGTGAGGATATCCGGCACCACGCCGTAATGTTGGTAAGCGAACAAGTGGCCACTGCGACCCATGCCGGTCTGCACTTCGTCGAACACCAGCAACGCGTTGTTGGCATCGCACAGCTCGCGGGCACCTTGCAGGTAAGCCAGCTCGGCCGGCAGTACACCGCCCTCGCCCTGGATCGGTTCCAGCACTACGGCGCAGGTCTTGTCCGACACGGCGGCTTTCAGCGCTGCCAGGTCGTTATAAGGAACGTGGGTAATGCCGGTGATTTTAGGCCCGAAACCGTCGGAGTACTTGGACTGGCCACCGACGTTGACGGTGAACAGGGTACGGCCGTGGAAGCTGTTCAATGCGGCGATGATTTCGTACTTCTCAGTGCCGAAACGATCGAACGCCACGCGACGGGCCAGCTTGAACGCGGCCTCGTTGGCTTCGGCGCCGGAGTTGCAGAAGAACACACGCTCGGCAAAGGTGGCGTCGATCAGCTTATGGGCCAGGCGCAGGGCCGGCTCATTGGTGAACACGTTGGAGACGTGCCACAGCTTGTTGGCCTGTTCGGTCAGTGCACCGACCAGCGCCGGGTGGGCATGGCCCAATACGTTAACCGCGATGCCGCCGGCAAAGTCGATCAGCTCGCGACCGGCCTGGTCCCAAACGCGCGAACCTGCGCCACGCACGGGGATAAAGGCGGCAGGTGCGTAGTTAGGCACCATCACCTGGTCGAAATCGGCACGTTGCACCGGGGCTTGCTCAACGGACATCGGAGTCTCCTGAAGAGGAACGCCTGCCTGGAACTGGCAGGCGATGCAGGGATTGTAAGGACAGTTTTCAGCGCCACCTTGTCGCCAAGCGACAACTTCTTATAGCGCCAACCCCGGTTTTACACGGGTTTACGGCAATGCGACATATTGCGTCGCAATGGCGCAGTTTAAACGGTGTGTCACTTCAGAGGCAGAGGCACAGCCCGTTGTTTTTTCCGTACGCCCTTAACTATCTGTGGCCTTTACGCCCTTCAAGCTTGCTGTGATGAGAGTGACGCCACTCACTGAAGGATCAGCCTCGTGCCCACACCGACTTCAACCCCTATCGTCCAAAGCCTTACAGAGGCAGCCAGCAGAGTGCCCGCCGGTGCCTACACCCGCCTTGCGAAATGGCTTGGAAACGCCTCAGGCGATAAGCGCCACGCCTTGAAAAACACCCGGCTTGAATTCGCCGGTTGGCATGCAGAGGCCGACCGTTCGCAACACGCCCCACTCCAAGAGGCAATGCAGGCCTGTTGGGAGACGCAAAACCAGGTCGATACGGCCCTGGCAACGCTTCAGTCGCCCCAAGCATTTGCCGCGCCGTTACTGCAACAGGCACTCAAGAAGCAGTTTGACGTTGAGTCCGATGTCAGCACGACCTATCTGCGCCTGTATATCCCCTTGACCTTACCCGTGTTCCCCCTCGAGACGGGTAGCGTCAAGCCTTGGACCGTGTCGCTGGTGGAGGCGGCGCTGCATAACTTCGACGCGGATGAAAACAAAACGACGGCGTATAGCACAGAGTCGACCTTCATTACCCAACCGTCCGCCACAGGGCAGTTCGACACGCTGCCCCAGCTGCGCAATCAAATCAGCATCGCGCAATTCATAGAGCTGTGCCGCAAGCTGGATATCGGCAAGCAATATCAACACTACCTCAAACGTTTTTTCGGTTTCACAGACGCTGTTCTCGAAGACCAGTTACGCAACAAGGTCATCAAGAGCCTGAAAGCCGAAGCGCAAGCCAGCAGGCAGATGGCGCTGCTGAAAAAGGATGTGACGCGCCCGGTCTTTTATGCCCTTGGCCGTTATCTAAATAACGTCAGCAGCGACCTCGATGGCAAGACGCTACTTAGCCACGACCTGAGCCTGATGAACGCGCCGCTGACCGGCATCGTACTGTTCGCCGCCGACCTGGAGTTGCACCGCAGCGCAGTCCCGGTGGTGGCCTACATTCCCGGCGACCCGCAGTCCGCTCTCAAGTATTACGCCAACGGCACTCTGTTCATGCAGGACTTGGCGAGCAAGCTGCGCAGCAACGACTACCAGGCGTTTTTCAGCCGCTTCGTCAACCATGAACATCGAGGCTACTTCTTCGCCGACCTCAACAACCGCTTGTCACGCGTGGCCTGGCACAAGCAGGTCGCCGGCGACCCACGCCCCACCTGGCGCGACGAGCCGGTGACCAACCCCAACCTGCAATTTAACGCCACAAAAATCACCGGCGACCTGTACGAGCATCTGTATGAGAACAAGCTCGACAAACTGCTCAATGATGCACGGGTGACAGCCGTACCCACTGCCGACGCCGATAGCAAGGCACGCTGGCGGCGCTGGGACATAGTGCAAAAAATCGGTGAAGCCATTCTCGAAATCGCCGCGCTCATCGCCACGCCCTTCATTCCACCGCTAGGGTTGGCAATGCTCGGCTATACCGCCTATCAACTGCTTGATGAGGTCTTCGAAGGCATCCTCGATTGGGCCGAAGGGCTCAAGCGCCAGGCATTCGGACACCTGATGTCCATCCTTGAACAAATGGTCCAACTGGGCATGTTCGCGGTCGGCGCCCCCATTGCCGAGGGCCTGCTGCGCCAGGCGTTGCCGAAGGCGCTATGGGACTTCTTTGACGCGCTTACGCCGGTCACCACCGACGGTAAAACCCGTCTGTGGAACCCCGACCTGGAACCCTACGCCCACGACACTCAATTGGCCGCAGGGTCACGTCCCAACCAGCAGGGGCTGCACGCCCATGAAGACAAACAGATCCTGGCGCTCAACCGGCAACATTTTTCCGTCAAGCAGCAATCGGGCAACGCCTTCCTCGCGCACCCCACCCGTGCGCACGCCTACCGTCCACGGATAATCGGCAATGGCAAGGGTGCCTGGTTGACGCCACAGGATCGCCCGCTGACGTGGGATCGCACCACCCTGCTGCGCCGACTCGGCCCGCCAGCCGACGCCATCAGTGAGGCGGGCCTTGAACAGGCCCAGCGCATCAGCGGGACCGACGATGGTGCTCTGCGCAAAATGTATGTGGACCACCAGCCGCCGCCCCCTCTGCTGGCCGACACTCTCAAGCGCATCAAGATCGATGAGCAATTACAAGATTTCATCGACCAGATGAACAGTGACGATCCACTGGTTTATCAAAAAGCCGATCCGCAGACCCAACTGTGGCTACTGAGCCAGACCCATCTGTGGCCCGAATCCAAGACCTTGCGGTTTCTCAATGCAAAAGGTGAAACCGCCTGGGAGCATAAGGGCAGGGAAAACGCCGCCGTGGCGCAAATACACGAGGCCCAGATGAATAATGGCGACCTGCTGAAAACCCTGCTGGAAACCTTGGACGAGTCAGAGCGCAAAACCTTGCTGGAAGAAGAGTTCGGCACCACTCCCCACATGCACGTGCGCACCGCCACACTGCATAAACGCTTGGCACGCCAAGCCCAAGACAAACGTGCCGCTCTGTTTGACTCGCGCTATCGAAAAGTCGAAATAACCGATAACGCACGCCTGCAAAAAATCATCGACACCACCCCTGGCCTGCCAACCAGCGCTGCCGAAGAAGTATTACGCGGCGCCACCGGTCAAGAGCTGCTGGACATCGATCAAGGTAGCGTGCCCACATCGGTGATTGAGCGCGCACGCTGGGCTGCCCATGAAGTGCGAATCAGCCGGGCCCATGAAGGGCTGTACAGGGACGCCTTGGAAAGTAGCGACACACATCGGCTCGCCCTGCATTCGTTGGAAAACCTGCCAGGCTGGTCGCCGCAGGTGCGCCTGGTAGTCACTGATTTCAGCCGAACCGGCAGGGTACGGGATGCTATCGGCAGCCCCCAGGCACCGACACAACGCACGCTCGTGCGTAGTGCCGAGGGTGATTATGTTCCCGAAGACGGCAAGGGCACGCTGTTTGGAGAAACCGACTTCTACACTGCCGTCCTCCAGGCATTGCCGGACGCGCAGCGCAATGCGCTGGGCATTCACATCGGCCAAGGCCCGCTGCTGAGGCAAACCTTGCGTCAACACACACTGACACGTGAAGCACTTGGTACTCTGCTGGCCGACGCCCCCTTGCGCAAACCCTTTTATGACCCGAACCTGATGCGCCTGCCCGGCGGCATGGAGGGCTACGACGGCCCCCCCCCAGGCAGCAACCTGGAAGCTCAGTTACTGCATGAGCTCTACCCCCGCCTGAGCCCGGCACAAGTGACCGGTACACTGAACTTCATGCGACGTCAGCCCGGCACGCCCCTGCGAACGCTTCAACATATGAAGAACGAGTTTTCACAGCTCGAGAGCAGCCTGTCGACCTGGTACTTCAACACCCCGCGAACCTTGCTTGGCACCGAAACACCGCTCCCTCCCTTGGTGGCCGCCAATGAGCAACTCAGTCGCTGGAGATGGACACGCGAACTGATCCGCGCCTGGCGTCATGAAACCCCGCCGGACCCAGGCTTTAGCGACGGGCACGTATTGCACCTCGACCCCGTATATGGCGAGCTCCCGACACTGAATACGCGCTTCAACTACATCTCTACGTTGAAACTGAAGGGCTACCACACCACCCGAGACACCCCCAGCTTCCTGACTCACTTTCCCAACCTGCGCACGCTGGATATCAGTGATTTCGCCCTCAACACCATCCCGCCTGAGGTGATCGGGCTCGCCCATCTCAACAGCCTGACGATGCGCAACTGCAACCTGAACCTGACCTTTCAAAACCGCGTAGACCTCGCCACATTGACCCGGCTTCGACATCTGGACCTCTCGAACAACACTTCACTGTCGCTCACCCCCGACCTTAGACGCATGACCCACCTACAGACACTGAACCTGAGCCGAACCCACATTTCCCTATTCCCCGAAGGCCTGTTCAATCACCCTCGGTTGACGAGTGCCAACCTCAGTAATAACTACTTGAGCAGGCTACCCGTCACCCTCTTCCGCCTGCCCAGAGAAAGCGCCAGAGTCTTTGATTTGTCAGGCAACCTACTCTCACGCACGACGCGGGAGCGCATCAAAAGCTACTGCCAGAGGACCGGCGAACATTTTGGCGCAGACGCCCACCCTGAGGAGCTGCGGTTGGCCCAGGCGCTCTACCCCGCCTACACCGCCAATGAGGCCAATAACTTCATTTATAGGCTACCCGGCGGCTTGGACGACTCAATGGCAATACTCGTACGCCTAAAAGCAGACTCTGAGCGCTTGCAAGCAGACTTGGGAGAATGGGCGGTAAATGTACCCGCACAGCACCCGTTCACGGGCGTGCCCATGGATGTAGGCGAGCGAGCGCTGCAACAAAACTTTCGCGGCCAATTAAAGGCATCGCTAGAAGCAGGCTGGCGACGGGAAACCAGCCTGGATTTAGCGCATGAGCCACCGGAAAACACCCACGAAATGAAAATAGCCGTGCCGCTAACCGGCGACCTGCCGGTACTGCGGGTCGATTTCGCGCATATTTCAAGGCTGGAACTGAGAGGAGAGGACACCACATCGATCCCCGAGGGCTTTCTCGAGCGTTTTCCCAACCTGGAAAGCCTGTTGATCCACCGCTATACATTGCCAGACATTCCCGCCGGCGTATTCAAATTACCAAAGCTCAAGGGGCTCAAGCTGACGCGAAGCAATATCCGATTGACACAGCAGAGCGCCTCAGCATTGAGCGACCTGCACACGCTTGAATACCTGGACCTGAGTCACAACACCGCGTTGGGCATCTCTCCCGATGTCAGCAACCTGACCGAGTTGGGCACATTGATGATCGAAAACGCTGGCCTTACCGCGCCCCCTCGCGGAGTGTTCAACCTGCCACGGCTCGAGGCACTGAATTTGAGCAACAACGCCATGACCGAGCTGCCTGACGACCTGCTTGGACTAGACGCCGATAGGGCTGACGGTTTCAATCTCAGCGGCAACCGCTTCCTTCCTGGGGCGCTAGACAAACTACGCCATTACTACCGCCGTACGGCCGTGGACTTTAAGGTGCCCGAAGCTCGACAGCCCATGGCGACGCCCGACGACACCTCCTCCGAAGAAGAGGGGGATGAATAAAAAATGCTTAACCTTGAAACCAGTGAGGTCAAGTGAGGGGGCGGGCTGTGCCCCCTAACTATCTAAAGCCCCCTGTCCGCGACCGGCTGGTTTACTGCGAGCCTTCATGACTTGTACGGACCCGCTCCATGACCAACATCGATCTCGCTGATACCAGCCTGCCTGACAGCCACTACCAACTGCTGACGAGCGCCCTGCCCGCCTGGCTCGGCAATGCCTCTGCCGGCAAACGCCAGGCGCTTGCCAGCATCCAACCGCAACCGTTGCCGGGCAGCGCCGAGCAGCGGGCGGCGCTCAGACGGTTGACCGGCGCCCACTGGGATGCACAAAACAGTGTGGACCGGGCATTGCAACACCTGCAGGACGTCAAGACGTTCGCCACCCCGATTCTCGAGCAGGCACTGAAAGCCGAGTTCGGCCTGGAACTAGACGTCGACGCCACGTTTGTACGCCTGTATATCCCCGACAGCGTCCCATGGTTCTCGATACGCTCCGGCGCCGCTCGAACCTGGACCGTCTCGCTGCTCGACGCCGCCCTGCATAACTTCGAACACAAAGAAACGCTGGCGGACGCCTACGAGCCGGCCTCGACCTTTATCACGCGCCCCTCAGCCAGCGGGCAGTTCGACACCTTGCCGCAAATCAAGCGCGTAATGTCAATTTCGGCGTTCGCCAGCCTGTGCCGCGACCTGGATATCGGTGCCCTCTACGCCCGCTACCTCGACGAGGAGTTGGGGGTGTCCAACCCGGTGGCCACCGCAGTACTGCGCCTGAAGGTCGACGCCAGCCACAAAGCCGCCCTGCAGGTGGCGCTGCAACTGGCCCGTATCCAGGGAGATATCAGCGAGGACTTCGGCACCGTTATCGAAGGGCTGATCGCAGGCACACCCCACCCAAGGCTCGATGACCAACCGTTGCTCTGTCACGATTTCAGGATGATGGACATTCCGCTCACGGGTATCCAAGTGTTTGCCCCCGACCTGGAAGTTCCCCGGTCGGCCCAGCGCCTGGTGGCATACATTCCAGATGATCCACAGCACCCACTCAAGGAATATGCCTCGTCGCTGGCCTTCATGCAGGAACTGATACGACAACTGCGTGATCGCGACTATCAAACCTTCTTCAGCCGCTTTGTGCCCCACGCCTCTCGCGGGGTGTTTTTTTCCGGCCTGGGCCAGCGCCTGGCGCGCATTACCTGGCATCCACCCGTCGAGGGCAGCAGCGAGGCCCCCTGGCGCAGTATGCCTACCGACGATCCCCAACTGCAGTTTGACGCCGTGCCGATCTCGGGCGACCCCTGGTTGCATCTGTATCAGCAAAAACTCGACAAGATGCTCAATGATGCCCGCACTCTTGCCGTCTCCACCGCTAGTGTCGACCGTGAGGCACGCTGGCGGCTTTGGGATTCCTTCGTCGATGTTGCATCTTCGATCCTCAATGCCGCATTGATGGTGGTAGCGCCCTTTATCCCGGGGCTGGGCGAGTTGATGATGGGCTACATGGCCTATCAGCTGCTCGAGGATGTGTTCGAAGGTATTGTCGATTGGGCCGAAGGAGAGGGCAAGGTTGCCCTGGGTCATTTCCTGAGTGTGCTGGAGTCCCTGGTGCAGTTGGGCGCATTCGCCGCGGGCAGCCAGATTGGCGCGCCTCTGTTGCGCAAGGCATTGCCCCAGGAAGTACTCGCCTATATCGACACATTCAAACCCGTCAGCCTGGCCAATGGTGCCAAGCGTTACTGGAAACCGGACTTGAAGCCCTATGAGTACCCAGCCTCGCTACCACCGCGCCTGGGTATCAACGAGCTGGGCCTGCACGAGACGGGCGGGGAAAAAATCCTGGCGCTGGAAGACAAACTGTACAGCGTGGAAAAAGGCCCGGACAGCGAGTTTTATCAGATCAGACACCCGACCCGCCCCGAAGCCTACCGCCCGATCGTACGACACAATCAAGCTGGCGCATGGCACACCGAACTCGAACAACCTTTGCAGTGGGACAAAACCACGCTGCTGCGCCGGCTAGGGCACAGCGTCCAGGGCTTGAGCGAGGCGGACCGGGAATTGGCTCTGCATATCAGCGGCACGGATGAACAGGTCGTACGCAAAATGCATGTCAACAGCGAACGGCCGACACCGCTGCTGGACGATACCTTGAGCCGCCTGCGCATTGACCGCAACATCCAACGGCTCATCGAGCAGCTACGCAGTGACGACCCGACGGTGTATCACCAGATCGATCCACAAGACACCTTGCAGCTATTGACCACTCACGGCCCGTGGCCGCCCACCAAAGCCTTGCGCATCATCAATGACAAGGGGCAGACCGCCTGGGAATTCGGGGACAAGAGCATGCCGGCGATTCAGGTGTACGAATCCCAGTTGGACAATGGCGACTTGCTGAAAACGGTCTTGCGCGGCCTGACCACCGAGGAGATCCGCACGCAGTTCGGTGAGCGCGCCAGCGACCCAGAGCTGAGCCTGGAACGCCGCGCCCACCTGCTGCGCCATAAGCTGGCGGATATTGCCGATCACCAGCGCAACGCGTTGTTCGAATCGCGGTATGCGCCACTGCAAGCCTCGACCGAGCCGCTTACCCAGCAAGTGCTCAGCACCACGCCCGGGTTGCCCGCAAGCGTTGCGCGAACCCTCGTGAGCGAGGCGAGCGGCGCAGAACTTGAAGCGCTGCACGAGCACAAGACGCCGCCGCGCCTGGCCGAACTGGCACGCACCGCACTGAATGAAGTACGGCTCAACCGTGCCTATGAGGGCCAGCACCTGAATGCGCCAGCCTCGGTGGACACCGATCGCCTGGCACTCGACTCCCTGCGCACACTGGCGGGCTGGTCGGGCGAGGTACAGCTCGAGGCCCGTCACGACTCGCTGACCGGGCCAACCTGGCTGAGGATCGGCCCAGATGACGCGCCTATCCATCGCACCTTGGTGCGCACCGAAGCGGGTCGATACCAGCCGTACGATGAACAGGGTGCCCTCGCCAGCGAGACTGACCTGTATTCAGCCATCTTAAGTGCCCTGCCCGACCAGCAGCGTGACCAGCTCGGCCTGGGCCTTTACCAAGGCGCACAACTCAAGCAACGCTTACAGCAGGCGCCCCTTCCCCGCAACGAACTACGCGTACTGCTCACGACTGATCACGAGCCCGGACAGGTGATTGAAACCCTGCGCCTGTTAGGCAGCGACGACGGCTATCGCGCCCAGGTGCCTGCGCCGCTGGGCGCTGCGAACCTGCATCAACGCGCACGCGACCTATACCCAGGGCTTGCCGACCATCAATTGACCACCCTGCTGAATCACTTGCAATCACAGCCCGGCGGTGCACTCGCCGGCCTGGAAGCGCTGGGCATCGAATACCGCCAACTGGAACGCGACCTGAATACCTGGCAACGCAACATCCCCTCTCAAAACCCCGAGAACGGCTCTGCACTCAGCTTGCGCCAGCGCCAGTACGAACAACGCAATCGCGAGCTCATCGCCCGCGAACTCAAACGCTGCTGGCGCAGGGAATTGCCCATCGATGATTACTTCGAAGACCCCGCACGCGACGGCCACCGGCTGAACCTGCATTATCATATTCGCGGCGAACTGCCGCGGCTGTCCGCCAACTTCGATCACGTATCCATGCTGACCCTGTCAGGCAACAACCACACGCAGGGAGCAGCCGCGTTCCTGGGTTACTTTGCGCGGCTGCGTCATTTGGCCGTTGACAATCTGCCCTTGGGCGACCTGCCACCGGCGATATTGCAGATGCGCAACTTGAACGTACTGAGTCTGAGGGAGTGCGCAATTCGCCTGACGCCGCACAGTCAGGCCCGGCTCGCCTCGATGACCCAGCTGAAAACCCTGGACCTGCATAAAAATCCCTTGGGCCGCGTACCCAGTGTGGAGGCCATGACCGAACTGCATACCCTGGACCTGTCCGACACCGGCATTGATCGCATCCCCCCGGGCCTGCTCACCCGCAACGATCTGGAAGCGGCGTTTCTCAGCGACAACCAGATCAGTGAATTGCCTGCAACACTGTTCGATCTGCCACCGAATAAAAGCGTTGCGTTCGACCTGTCTGGCAACCCGCTCTTACCGACCACCCTTGAGCGTGTCAAAACCTACTACCAGCAGCACGGTGTTTACTGGGAGGCCGATGCCCTTGCAGTAGACGTGCGCGATGCGAAGCAGTTGTACCCTTCGCTGGACGATAACCAAATCAACCAGTTGATCTACAGTTTACCCGGCGACCTGGAAGCAGGTAGGCGCGAGCTGGCACGGCTGACCGGTGAACTGGACACCTTGCAACTTGAGCTCAACGACTGGGCACAGCAACCGCAGATACAGCCTGTGGAAAGCAACCGCCGCACCGCACTCAAGGCGCTGCTCGAAAAAAGCTGGCGTCGGGAATTGCCCCAAGACACTCAATTCGTCCACACCCTGGACATCCCTCAGTCTCTCGCGGGCGACCTGCCCACCCTCAGTGCGCGCTTCAAGCATATTGGCTCGCTGACGATCAAAGGCAGCGGCCTCCCGATGGGCTCAACCGCCTTTATCGATAGTTTCCCGGCCCTCAAGATCCTCGACATCGACAACGTGAGGCTCGGTGATATCCCACCCTCGGTGCTCAACCTGCCAGAACTGGAAATACTGGGGCTGCCACGCTGCTCAATCGAGCTGAGCCCCGCCAGTCGGGAGGGGTTGCACGGCATGAACAGCCTCAAGTACTTGAACCTGGACCATAACCGCCTGGGACAACTCCCGGATTTCAGTCGCCTGCCCGGCTTGAGCCATATTTCACTCAAAGAAACAGGACTGACGCAGATACCGCCGGAGCTGCTGAGTAACCCACCCCGCCAGGCGCTGAACTTGAGCGCAAACGCCATTGAACAACTGCCCGACGAGCTTTTTGCGCTGCCGAGTTCACTCACCAGCGCACTGGACCTTTCCGGCAACCCATTGACCCCCACGACCCTGGAGCTGATCAAAACCTACTGCCAGCGCACCGGCGAAAGCTTCGCCGCCCAGGCATCCGCGGAACAACGCATGCGTACTCAGCGCCTATACCCCACCTTCCTGGAGGACGAGGCAGACCGCTTTATCTTCCGCCTACCCGGCGACATGGCAGCGGTCGACCCGACGTTGACGCGCCTGGAAGCCGAATACGAACAACTGGGCAACGACCTGCAACTGTGGGTGCAGGATGTTCCGGATCGACACCCGATCCTGGATGTACCCCTTGACGAGCAAACCCGTGCCCTGGACCAGTTGTCGAGACAGAAATTCAAGACATTGCTGGAAGAAGCCTGGCGGCGCGAAAGTGCCCAGGACGAAGAGAGCGTAGGCGAAGAACTGAGCCACACGGTGCAATCGGATACACCGATACTGGGCGAGCTGCCGCAGTTGAACGCCAACTTCAACCACGTGACCTCGTTCGAGCTGACCGGAAACGGCACCACCACCGGCGTCGACGGCACACTGCGCAATTTCAAGCAG
The DNA here is from genome assembly GCF_009659625.1 of Pseudomonas haemolytica. Lineage (GTDB taxonomy): Bacteria > Pseudomonadota > Gammaproteobacteria > Pseudomonadales > Pseudomonadaceae > Aquipseudomonas > Aquipseudomonas haemolytica. The sequence goes on from NZ_VOIW01000012.1 coordinate 29,472, forward strand.
CTGCAATCACTGACACTCACCAAATGCTCGCTGGGCACGCTGCCTGAGTCGATCCAGTACATGCCCAAGCTGTCCAGCCTGGCCATGGAGGAGTGCGCCATCCGCTTGACACCCGAGACCCGCGGAGCGCTGGCGCACTTGACCCAGCTTGAGTTCCTTGACTTGAGTAACAACCCCTTGGGCCACGCCCCTGACATCAGTTCGCTGCGCCAACTGGCGTCGCTACACCTGAGTAATGCGGCACTGAGCGAAGCCCCTGAAGGCGTGTTTCGCCTGGATGAATTACACACGCTGGATTTAAGCAATAACGGGATCAGCGAGATATCGGCGGACTTGCTGGACACCCGAGCAGCGTTCAATGAGGACTGCGACCTGAGCGTTAACCCGCTATCGCCAACAAGCCTGGGGCGTCTGCGCCAGTATTACCAACGCACAGACATCGACTTCCAGGTCGAAGCCGCCAGAGTGGATGCTCAAGGCACACCACTGGTGGTGACTTACCCTGAACCAGAAGAAGACTGACGGGTTGATCAACCGCGCTCGGACGGCACCGAAGACAGTTCAAAGGGGCTGCTGCTGCGCCGCTGGTTGCGATCTTCACGAGGGGTTGCGCCGAAGAAGTTGCGGTAGGCGCTGGAGAAATGCGGCCCCGAGGAGAAGCCGCACGACAGACCGATCTGAATGATCGACTTGCTGGTTTGCATCAACATCTGGCGCGCCTTGTTCAGGCGCAGTTCCAGATAGTACTGGCTGGGAACGCGGTTGAGGTATTGCTTGAATATTCTTTCAAGCTGTCGTCGCGACACGCAGACATGCTGGGCAATCTCGTCGGTGGTCAGCGGTTCCTCGATATTGGCTTCCATCAGTAAAACCGCCTGGGTCAGCTTGGGATGGCTGGAACCCAGGCGGTTCTGCAGCGGAATGCGCTGGCGCTCGCCGCCTTCGCGGATGCGCTCCACCACCAGTTCTTCGGACACCGCACCAGCCAACTCGGCACCGTGGTCACGGGCCAGCACTGCCAGCAGCAGGTCGAGTACCGACATGCCACCGCAGGCGGTCAGGCGATCACGGTCCCAGTCGAATAAATGGCTGGTGGCGATGACCTTGGGAAAGCGTTCGGCGAAATCATCCTGCCAGCGCCAATGCACGGCGGCGCGGTAGCCATCCAACAGGCCAAGCTGGGCCAGCGGGTACACACCGGCAGACAAACCGCCGATCACACACCCTGACCGGACAAGCTGCTTGAGGGCGGTACTGAGCTGGGAAGCGATCGCAGTGGGCGGCTCATCCGCCAGCAGGAACAGCTTCTGGAAACCTTCGAGCTTGCCGGCCCACGCCTCGCCGGGCAGTTGCCAGGCGCCTGGGGTTGCCGGCTCGGCGAGCAAAAATGACAGCTCGTAGACCACGTCCGGATGCACCCGCTGGGCAACGCGCAAGGCCTCCTCAGCCAGCGCAAGCGTGAGTGCTTTAGTGCTGGGCCAAATCAGGAAACCAATTTTGTGGGCGGTCATGGAGTGCTATCCGAAGCGAGTAACGGTAATGAAGACAAGGGCCAATGCTAGCCCGGAAACCAACACAAATCTCAAAAACAATGAAGATCCAATGTGGGAGGGGGCTTGCTCCCGATAGCGGTACATCAGATACACAAGTGCTGACTGACAGTCCGTCATCGGGAGCAAGCCCCCTCCCACAGGGGAAATTATTTCAAGCTACCGGACAAGAACTGCTGAAGACGCTCGGACTGCGGGTTCACCAGCACTTCCCGTGGGTTGCCACGCTCCTCAACGATACCTTTGTGCAAAAACACCAACTGGTTCGACACTTCACGGGCAAAGCCCATTTCGTGAGTAACCACCACCATGGTGCGGCCTTCCTGGGCCAGGTCCTGCATCACCTTGAGCACTTCGCCCACCAGCTCCGGGTCCAGCGCCGAGGTAGGCTCATCGAACAGCATCACCTCCGGCTCCATCGCCAGGGCACGGGCAATCGCCACGCGCTGCTGCTCGCCACCGGACATATGCCCGGGGAAGGCATCCTTACGATGACCCACGCCAACCTTGGCCAGGTAGTGCTCGGCCTTTTCACGCGCGTCTTTCTTCGACATGCCCAGCACATGCACCGGGGCTTCCATCACGTTTTCAAGCGCAGTCATGTGCGACCACAGGTTGAAATGCTGGAACACCATGGACAGGCGCGAACGCATGCGTTGCAGTTGCTTGGGGTCGGCGGCCTTCATGGCGCCGTCCTTGTTGGCCACCAGCTTCAGCTCTTCGTTATTGAGCAGAATCTTGCCGGCGTGGGGCTGCTCCAGCAGGTTGATGCAGCGCAAAAAGGTACTTTTGCCCGAACCACTGGAACCGATGATGCTGATCACATCACCCGCCGCGGCGGCCAGGGACACACCTTTGAGCACTTCATGACTGCCATAGCGTTTATGCAGGTCTTGGACTTCAAGCTTGTACATGCGGTCGGTTCTCACAAAAACAGGTGGTCAGTCGTTGAGCAAGCGCCCGTGACGCAGCGCTTCGCGCCCCGCCACCTTGGCCAGCCAGAAACCCGCTTGGGCATAACGTAGCCGTTCAACGGCAAACAACACCCCCGAGGTGCCCGCGCAGATAGTGCTCACGCGGTCTTCAAGAGGGTCAATCACTTCAAAAATCGGTTCGCCCTTCTCGACCCAGTCCCCGGCTTTACGCAGGTAACTGATCACCCCGGCGTGGGGTGCAAAGAGTAACTCGGTGCCTTCGAAGGGCACGCCTTCGCAGGGCTCATGTTGCGGCGCCGGCCACTCACCCTTGATCAGCCCCTGTTCGGCGAGAAACGCCAGGATGCCTTCGGCGTGGAAGATAGCTTCGTCGCGGCCGGTATCGGCCTGACCGCCCAGCTCCAGCGTCGTCGCCAGGCAGGCCAACGGGATCTGCGCCTCAGGGAATGCCTGGGACAAACGCAACCACGGCAGCGAGCAGGCTTCATCGAACGAACTGCCGCCGGAATCTTCAGCCAGCAGGCCGACCTTCACATTCAAGTGCGCCGACAACGAGCGCCACTGCGGCCAGTGCTGGGGCAGTGCGTACATATGCAGCGCAGCTTCGGCGTCGCAATGCAGGTCCAGCACCACATCGGCAGTGCAGGCGTGGCTCAGCAGGATGCGCTGCATGCCTTGCAACTGGCTGCTCGGCTCGGGCAAGGCGTTGAGCGTATCGCTCATGGCCTGGCGGATCATACGCACATTGGCGTGGGGATCATCCCCGAGCGTGCCATCGAGCAAGGCCGCAACCGGCTCGCTCAACTCGACAAAATCACGGTTGAAATTCTTGCCGCTGCCGACCTCGAAACGCCCTTGGTGGCTGCCTTGCAACAACTGGCCGAGGCCCATCGGGTTGGCCACGGGCACCAGCTCGATCACGCCATTAAGGGCGCCCTGCTGCTCCAACTCGGTGAGGCGCTTTTTCAGCTCCCACGCGGCACGCATGCCAGGCAGTTCATCAGCGTGCAGGCTGGCCTGGATATAGGCCTTGCGTTCGCCGTTGCCGAAACGGAACACGCTCAGTTGGCGTTCGCAACCCAGGTGCCCCCAAGGCAACAGATGATCGATACGTTCCATATCAGTGCTTCCGTGGAGCCAGGTAGCTCAGCCAGCGGCGCTCGGCCAACTTGAACAGGCGCACCAGGATAAAGGTCAGGCACAGGTAGAACACGCCGGCGGTGATATAGGCCTCAAACGGCAGGTAATACTGGGCGTTCACCGTGCGTGCGGCACCGGTGATGTCGATCAAGGTGACGATGGACGCCAGACTGGTGGTCTGCAGCATCATGATCACTTCGTTGCTGTACTGCGGCAGTGCGCGGCGCAGGGCTGAGGGCAGCAGGATGCGGCGGTACAACTTGTAGCGCGACATACCCATGGCCTTGGCCGCTTCGATCTCGCCGTTCGGCGTGGCCTTGAGGCTGCCGGCAATGATCTCGGCGGTGTAGGCGCTGGTGTTGATGGCAAATGCCAGGCATGCGCAGAAGGTCGCGCTGGACAGCAGCGGCCACAGGAAACTCTCGCGTACCGCTTCGAACTGCGCCAGGCCGTAGTAGATCAGGAACAACTGCACCAGCATTGGCGTGCCACGGATCACATAGGTGTAGAGCCAGGCCACGCCGTTGACGATCGGCTGCTTGGACACCCGCATCAAACCCAGGGGCAACGCGGCGAGCAGGCCGAAGAACAGCGAGATGGCGAGCAGTTTCAGGGTGGTCAGCAAACCGCCAAGGTACAGCGGCATGGCCTCCCAAATGACGTTGTAGTCGAAGATCATAGATCAGCCGCCCTTACGCCTACCGAGTAGCGCTTCTCAAGATAACGCAGGGCAAGCAACGACACGCTGGTGATCACCAGGTACATCGCCGCCACGGCGAGGAAGAAGGTAAAAGGCTCGCGGGTAGCATCTGCCGCCTGCTTGGCCTTGAACATCATGTCTTGCAGGCCCACCACCGAAATCAGCGCGGTAGCCTTGGTGAGTACCAGCCAGTTGTTGGTAAAGCCGGGGATCGCCAGCCGAATCATCTGCGGCACCATCACCCGGAAAAATACCTGGAAGCTGCTCATGCCATACGCAAGGCCGGCTTCGGCCTGGCCTTTGGGAATGGCCATGAAGGCGCCACGGAAGGTTTCCGAGAGGTAGGCGCCAAAGATGAAACCCAGGGTGCCGATACCGGCGGCCAAGGGGTTCAAGTCGATATAGTCGTCATAGCCGAGCATCGGCGCGACGCGGTTCAGCAGGTCCTGGCCGCCGTAGAAAATCAGCAGAATCAGCACCAGGTCGGGGATCCCGCGGATCACCGTGGAGTACAGGTCACCCAGCCAAGCCAACCAGCGCACCGGCGACAGGCGTAACGCGACCCCGATCAGACCCAGAACAATGGCCAAGGCCATGGACGACAAGGCGAGCTGAAGCGTCAACCATGCGCCATCGAGGATAACGGCCCCGTAGCCTTTCAACATGATTCAGGTCCTCGAAAAGGGGGATGAAAAAATGGCGCAAACTTCAGGAATTCTGGTGCTTGCGCCATTTCGGACAGACAGCTGCGATGAGTTACTTGGCGTCAGCGCCGTAAATATCGAAGTCGAAGTATTTGTCCTGGATTTTCTTGTATTCGCCGTTGGCACGGATCGCAGCGATGGCAGCGTTGATGCGGTCCAGGTTTTCCTTGTCGCCTTTGCGTACCGCGATGCCTATGCCGTCGCCGAAGTATTTGGCTTCGGTGAACGACGGACCTACAAACGCGTAGCCTTGGCCGGCGTCGGTTTTCAGGAAACCGTCCTGCAGTAAGGTAGCGTCAGCCACGGTACCGTCGAGACGACCGGCAGCCACGTCCAGGTAAATTTCGTTCTGGGTGCTGTAACCCTTGATATCCGCACCTTTTGGCGCCAGGACTTCCCGAGCGAAACGGTCATGGATTGAGCCACGCTGTACGCCGATCTTCTTGCCTTTCAACTCATCCAGGCTGTCACTGACTGCAGTGCCGTCTTTCATCACCAGGCGCGCCGGGCTCAGGTAGTAGCGGGTGGTGAAGTCCACGGATTTCTTGCGGTCATCGGTGATGGACATGGACGACAGGATCGCGTCGATCTTGCGCACTTTCAACGCTGGGATCAGGCCATCGAATTCCTGCTCGACCCACGTGCACTTGACGTCCATCTGCTTGCACAAGGCATTGCCGATATCGTAGTCAAAACCGACGATGCTGCCATCCGGCGCCTTCGAGGCAAAGGGAGGGTAAGCCGCTTCGATACCAATTTTCAGTGGCTTGCCTTCGGCGAAAGCCTGCATGGACAGCACGGACAGCGCCAGGGCGCCCAACAGCACGAGTTTCTTCATCTTGGGACTCCATCGGTATAGGGCAAAAACAGCAGTATGAGCCATGGCCCACGATGCGGCGAAGGTGTAACCGAATAGCGGTGCTGCGTCCTGCGCGGGCGACACCTGCGACGACGAGCGAGTGATCGGCATTCTAACGACAGCCCGGAAGCCGATATTTCCTCAATGCGACAACAATTTACAGAAGCACCGAGAAAGCGGTTCCAGCACATTGACAGCCTCTGGATTTTATGCAGAGACAAAAGATATTAAACCTGATGATGCTGCAAATTGCGGGCCTATTATTCGCAAACCCTTCTAGCACGGCAAGTCTGGCGTTTAATCTAATTTCCTGGGGTGTCTAAAACGCGGTTTTTAGGGGCGTCGGCGTGGTCCATTGCCTCAAGTTTGGGCGAGGGGTTACACATTTGCACCTGTCGGTAACATTCAGAAACGTCCTACCGTGAAAACCGATATTTATTGGGCTGGTCGTTGTGCCGGCCTACCAGGCGACCACCGATATTCGCCATGAAGTGCAATGCAAATGTGGGAGCGGGCTTGCTCGCGAAGGCGGTGTGTCAGCCTGCTAATCTTTAGCTGATGTACCGCATTCGCGAGCAAGCCCGCTCCCACATTAGCCCGCGTCGTATTCTAAGCCGCACAAAAAAGCCCCACCCGGCTTACACCACATGGGGCTCTGTCTCACAAACCCCGCCTTACGCGACGTTCATGGTCTTGTGCGTCTCAATCAAATGCGCCACCACACTCGGATCCGCCAGGGTGGAGATATCCCCCAGCCCATCGTATTCAGCCGTAGCGATCTTGCGCAAAATGCGCCGCATGATTTTCCCCGAGCGCGTCTTCGGCAGCCCCGGTGCCCACTGGATCACATCCGGCGAAGCAATCGGGCCGATTTCCTTGCGCACCCAGTTCTTCAGCTCCAGGCGCAGCGCTTCGTTCGGCTCTTCGCCATTCTTCAAGGTGACATACACATAGATGCCCTGCCCCTTGATGTCGTGTGGCACACCCACCACCGCCGCTTCGGCGACTTTCGGGTGGGCGACCATGGCGCTTTCAATCTCGGCGGTACCCATGCGGTGGCCGGACACGTTCAACACGTCATCCACGCGACCGGTGATCCACCAGTAACCATCTTCATCGCGACGGGCGCCATCGCCGGTGAAGTACATGCCGCGGAAGGTCTTGAAGTAGGTGTCGACGAAACGGTCATGGTCGCCGTACAGGGTACGGGCCTGGCCTGGCCACGAATCGAGGATCACCAGGTTGCCTTCAGCGGCGCCTTCGATGATGTTACCGAGGTTGTCCACCAGCGCCGGCACCACACCGAAGAACGGCCGTGCGGCTGAACCCGGCTTGAGCGCGTGGGCACCTGGCAGCGGGCTCATCAGGGTGGCGCCGGTTTCGGTCTGCCACCAGGTGTCGACGATCGGGCAACGGGATTGGCCGACATTCTTGTAGTACCAGTCCCAGGCTTCCGGGTTGATCGGCTCGCCCACCGAACCGAGCAGGCGCAAGCTGCTGCCATCGGCGCCTTCGCAGGCGGCGGTGCCGGAGGCCATCATGGCGCGAATCGCCGTCGGTGCGGTGTAGAGGATGTTGACCTTGTGCTTGTCGACGATCTTTGCCACCCGGGTGATGTCCGGGTAGTTCGGAACACCTTCGAACAGCAGCGTAGTCGCGCCATTGGCCAGCGGGCCGTAGACGATATACGTGTGGCCGGTGACCCAGCCGACGTCGGCGGTGCACCAGTAGACTTCGCCCGGGCGGTAATCGAACACGCGCTCGTGGGTCAGGGCCGCATAGAGCAAGTAGCCGCCGGTGGTGTGCTGCACGCCCTTAGGCTTGCCGGTGGAGCCGGAGGTATAGAGGATGAACAGCGCTTCTTCGGCGCCCATCTCTTTGGGCGCACACACGGTGCCCGCCACTTTCATCAGGTCTTCGTACCAGATGTCGCGATGCTGGTTCCACTTGATCTGGCCATTGGTGCGCTTGCACACGATGACCTTCTGGATGCTGCTGGTTTCCGGGTTGGTCAGGGCGTCATCGACGTTGGCTTTCAGCGGAATTTTCTTACCAGCGCGGATGCCTTCGTCAGCAGTGATCACCACTTTCGACTTACAGTCGATAATGCGACCGGCCAGGGCTTCCGGGGAGAAACCGCCAAACACCACCGAATGGATCGCACCGATGCGGGTACACGCCAGCATGGCGACCACGGCTTCGGGGATCATCGGCATATAGATAGTCACTACGTCACCGCGGTGCACATCCTGGCCACGCAGGGCGTTGGCGAACTTGCAGACTTCTTCATGCAGCTCGCGGTAGGTGATATTGCGACTCTCGGCAGGGTCATCGCCCTCCCAGATGATCGCGATCTGGTCGCCACGTTCGGCAAGGTGACGGTCCAGGCAGTTGTAGGAAACGTTCAGGGTGCCATCGGCGAACCATTTGATGTCGACATGGTGGTCGTCGAAAGAGGTCTGCTTCACCGCGGTGAAAGGCTTGACCCAGTCAAGGCGCTTGGCTTGCTCGCGCCAGAAGCCATCGGGGTTGACCACCGACTGCTGGTACATGGCCTTGTAGGTTGCCTCGTCGGTCAGCGTGTTGGCTGCTACTTCGGGGCGAACGGGGTACAGGGAAGCCGCACTCATCTTTCTTACCTCGGTGACATAGTTGTTGTTGTATGGCCCCTGTTGTAGCCGGGGTGGGCCTATAGAACCATTCGACGATGGTAGTAACAAGACCCTACAAATTGCCCTGCTATGCCTGTTTGCTGCTCTGGCCCGCGGCCTGCGGCGCTTTACGCCTGCGTAAAAAAAGCATGACCACGGGATTGTTACAAAAACCGCCAATAGTGTTTATCAAAAGCACGGGTATATGAATACAACCTGCAGGCTTAGAATCACTTCCGCCAACCAAGGCATCGTGATTAACCAAGTTACAGCCCCCACGAAGGCACGTTAATCCGAACTTCCCAACTCTTAAGTTACACACGCGGCCTCACAAGGGCCCCGTGACCCCTTTCGCCCTGAAGAAGGTAATGAAGAAATGAAAGCGTTATTAGTTATGGCCCTCAGCAGCTTGTGCGCCACCGCCGCCCTGGCCGACGAAGCCCCGACTGAGCTGGCCAGCCACAACGCCCCAATTGTTGAGGACTACACCTACAGCACTCACTTGGATGTAGCCAAAGTATTGTCCATGAGCAGTATTCCGGAAGTATGCGAAGTTGTGCCGGTAAAAATGGAATATGAAGACTCACAAGGTCAGCGTCATATTCTCAACTATCAAGTAATGGGCAACGGTTGCTCTAACGGCTAACAACTTCTCACGCTGGATTCTTACTTGCCGCAAGAAATTGTTCTTGCGGCCAAGAACCGGCCCTTGGAACAAAGCGGTTCAAATGTGAGAGAGCTTGCTCCCGCTAACGGTGTCAGTCATCACCCAGCCCCAAGCCCTCCCTTCCTTCTCTCAAAAAGCCTTCCCCTGCCCCCCACACAATAAATAGCCCACCGCCCGTCAAAAATTTCCTACCCCATCAACCCCCCGCAAACCCTCACTCTCGCTCAAATAGCCGCCTTTTTGTCTCTTATCCGAGACCATCAGCCACAACACAACGCCGATTTTTTCCTTATAATGCGCGGGTAAATCGGGCCTGCAATATCCCTTTACACTGGGATGAAGAGCCAGACTTGAGGCATTCCGCTGGAGCGAGCACCTACTGCTCCGCACCTCAAGCCTCACGCAGAGCACCCGTAGCCCTATTCCGTTTAATGCGTGCGCTAGCTGCAACAAACGATTCCTTAAGATCCACCGGGCCCTGGGGCCGTGTGAACACCCAACCATCCGGTTTCACACGGGCACCTTTGAGCCCTCACGCAGGAGACGACACGTCATGCTGAGCTGGGACGAATTCGACAAAGAAGAAGAAGGCGAAGTAGCCGCCAAAGGCGCTAACGCCGGCCACGCCACCGAAGCCAACATGGACCGCCTCGACGGTGCCGGCGCCGCTGCCGCCTTGGAAGCGCGCAATGTGACCGCCAACGACTCCGCCGCGATCATCCGCGCCAAGGCTGCCCTGGACAAACTCGACGTCGCC
>NZ_VOIW01000013.1 GCF_009659625.1 Pseudomonas haemolytica
CCATCCCGAACTCAGTAGTGAAACGATGCATCGCCGATGGTAGTGTGGGGTTTCCCCATGTGAGAGTAGGTCATCGTCAAGATTAAATTCCGAAACCCCAATTGCGAAAGCAGTTGGGGTTTTGTTTATGTAGAAGTCCATGAATTTCACCGGACCGTTGCTAGTGCAACGCTCTGGTACACAGAATTTCTTGACGACCATAGAGCATTGGAACCACCTGATCCCATCCCGAACTCAGCAGTGAAACGATGCATCGCCGATGGTAGTGTGGGGTTTCCCCATGTGAGAGTAGGTCATCGTCAAGATTGAATTCCGAAACCCCTGTTTGCTAACGCAGACAGGGGTTTTGTCGTTTAAGGTTGGCTGCCACAGGCCTATCTCGCGCCTACCTCCTGTCGGTTTCCTACGCTATAAGCAGATGTTTCTCACAAATTTCTAAGATTTGTCGACGTTTGGCCGAAAACCTGATGAGCCATGCGTGCACCGAAATAGAGCGACCGCAGAGTCCGCCTATCCCGTTACATGGAATGTTCCACTCGGCACGCTCACCCCCCTTTGGCAAAAGAAGTCGATGAAATGAATCTCAAGTTCAGTCATAAAATTCTGTTGGCTGCGTCAGGCGTCGTGGTTTTAGCCTTCGCGTTATTCACGCTCTACAACGACTACCTGCAGCGCAGCACTATCAAGCAAAACCTGGCGTCGTCCATCCAGCAATCCGGCGAACTTACTGCCAGCAGTGTGCAGAACTGGCTCAGTGGTCGCATTCTGGTCCTTGAGAACCTGGCGCAGAACGTTGCCCATCAGGGCAGCGCTGCCGACCTTCCAGGGCTGGTCGATCAGCCAGCGTTTACCACCAACTTCCAGTTCACTTATGTGGGGCAGACCAACGGCGTGTTCACCCAGCGTCCGGATGCGAAGATGCCTGACGACTACGATCCACGTCAGCGCCCCTGGTACAAGCAGGCGGTAGTCGCGGACAAAACCATGCTTACTCCGCCTTATATGGCCGCTGTGGGCGGCCAGATCGTGACAATTGCCATGCCGGTGAAAAAGAATGGCGAAATGTTGGGCGTTGTCGGTGGTGACCTGAGCCTGCAAACCCTGGTGAAGATCATCAACTCGGTAGACTTCGGCGGAATTGGTCATGCATTTCTGGTCAGTGGTGACGGCCAAGTCATCGTCAGCCCTGACCAGGACCAAGTGATGAAAAATCTCAAGGACATCTACCCTGGCACCAACGTGCGCCTCGAGAAGCTCAACCAGGACGTTGTCCTCAATGGCCAGGATCGCATTCTATCGTTCACGCCTATCAGCGGTTTGCCTGGCGCCGACTGGTACATCGGCCTGTCGATCGACAAAGAGAAGGCCTATGCCCCGCTAGGCAAATTCCGTACATCAGCGTTGATTGCAATGTTGATCGCTGTTGTAGCCATTGCCGTGCTCTTGAGCTTGCTGATTCAAGTATTGCTGCGTCCATTGACCACTATGGGGGTAGCCATGCAGGACATCGCCCAAGGCGAAGGTGATCTGACCCGACGCCTCGAGGTGACCAGCAAAGACGAATTCGGCGAGGTTGGTAGCGCGTTCAACCAGTTCGTCGAGCGGATCCACGCGTCGATTTCCGAAGTGTCCTCGGCAACGCGCCAGGTACATGATTTGTCTCAGCGCGTGATGGCATCGTCGAATGCCTCGATCATCGGTTCCGATGAGCAGAGTGCGCGCACCAATAGCGTGGCTGCAGCGATCAACGAGCTGGGTGCCGCCACCCAGGAAATCGCACGCAACGCCGCTGATGCGTCCCAGCACGCCAGCGGTGCCAGCGAACAAGCTGACGATGGGCGCAAGGTGGTTGAGCAAACCATCCTGGCGATGTCGGAGCTGTCGCAAAAGATCAGCCTCTCCTGCACTCAGATCGAAACCCTGAACGCCAGTACCGACAATATCGGGCACATTCTTGATGTGATCAAAGGCATTTCCCAGCAAACCAATTTGCTCGCCCTTAACGCGGCGATTGAAGCTGCCCGTGCTGGTGAGGCCGGGCGTGGGTTTGCCGTGGTGGCTGATGAAGTGCGTAATCTGGCACACCGTACCCAGGAGTCGGCAGAAGAGATCCACAAGATGATCACTTCTCTGCAAGTGGGTTCGCGTGAAGCCGTGACCACCATGAACGCCAGCCAGACCTCCAGCGAAGAAAGCGTCGAGGTGGCTAACCAGGCGGGTGAGCGCCTGATCAGCGTGACGCAGCGCATCGTTGAGATCGATGGCATGAACCAGTCGGTCGCGGCGGCCACCGAAGAGCAGACTGCAGTCGTTGAAACCCTCAACGTGGACATCAACCAGATCAACCTGCTGAACCAGCAGGGTGTGGCCAATCTCAACGAGACGCTTAAGGACTGCGATGCGCTGTCCCAGCAGGCCAGCCGATTGAAGCAATTGGTCGATAGCTTCAAAATCTGACCCTGGCTGCATCGGAGCGAGGTCTCTCGCTCCGACTGCTTAGCCAAGCATCTGGCGTACATTCTCCAGGGCGCCTTTGGTAAACGCTTGCGCAAACTGTTCAAACTCTGCTTGCGTTGTTTCCTGCGCCTCCCCCACAAGCGTCCAAGTTGCCCTGGAACTGCCTGCGCCAAGCGCTTCCACGCTCATCGCCGCCCACAAGCGGGCCAAGCCTAAAGTGTTGTAGAGGGTGGTCCATGTCATATGCATGGCGTCTTCGTCTCGGCTGTTAAGTTGCTCCACGACGCAATGGCCATCGTGGAAAAACTTAGTTCGCAATGCTCCCACGCCCACACCGGTCATTTCGATGTGTGACAGGCTTGAGATGAACGCGTCAAAGCCTTCAAAGCAACCTACCACGCTCCATAAGTGGACCGCCTCGCAGGGGATCACGACGGAGGTGACAATCGGTGTACCGGTGGGATTGCGAATTAGCGTATCGGGTTGCAGCGGTTTCATGAGGGGTACCTGACGCAGTTCAGAGGAAGCCGATGGCCCTGAGGTAGTCGCAGCCTTTGCGTAACAGCGCCGGGCTTTTCTGCGGATAGTACATGCCCATTTTTTCCAAGCCCCACCGGGTATTGTCGTAACGGATCATCGACGTGTCGCCGATGTCATCACTCAATCCGTCGAGGTAGAAGCCCAGTACACCGAACAGCGCGTTATCACGGCGCACCGTTCGTAACGCTCGTTGCCAGTGTTCGATACTGACCCGTTCGAAGGAGTGCCCAGCCTCGCTGAACGCGTCAAGGTACTGATCCCAACTCAAGGGTTCTGGGTTGTGCAGGTTGAATACGTTTCGCCCAACGTCAAAATGGAGGCCGTGGAAGGCGATGAAGCGCGCCAGAAAGTCCACCGGCATCAAATCGAAGTTCACCTCCAGTCGAGGTGCCAAGCCCAATTGCAGGGATCCCTTGAGCATCAACATCAGTCTATTTTTCTGTGGCTGGCAGGCACCGTTTTGACCGTTGAAGCTGATATTTCCCGGCCGATGAATATTCACCCAAGCCCCCAGATCCGCCGCACGCCCCAACAACCTTTCGGCTACCCACTTGCACAGGTTGTAGCCATTTTTTACATAAAGCGGCGACGTATTCCTGGCAGGGGCTTCAAGCACGTAACCAGCGGCGTCTACGCTGCTGCAGGCTGACAACGTCGAGATGAAATTGAACACTTTCTTACAATGGGTTTCGCAAAGGCGCAGGCACTCGAGTACCGGTTCTACGTTGTCCTTAGCGAGTGAGGCGTAATCCAGCACATGATTGACATGCGCCGCGTTGTGCACCAAAACGCCATGGGTACGAGCGAGGTAGTCGTACACGTTGCAGGACAAGCCCAGACGGGGTTTGCGAATGTCGGCCGCGTATACCTGCACTCTGCTCAGGTCCAGATGTTCCAGGCGGTACTCACGCAGCGATTGGGTGAACCGCTCCGTGGCCGAATGCTCCGGCAGTTCTCGCACCAGGCATGCCACTTCTTGGGCACCGCCGGCAAGCAGCGCTTGGACGATATGTACCCCGACAAAACTGTTCGCCCCGGTGACGATCACTTTGCGCGTATCACCCGCGCGGTCCTCGGGTAGCATCTCAATCTTTATCGCTTGTGATGCATCTTTCTCCATCTGGCTGGCAGGTGTGTCGGGAAGCGCACTGCCCTCCATCAGTGCGGCCAAGGTGCGGATTGTCGGCGTTTCAAAAAATTGGCTCAAAGAGACGCTGCGGCCGAACTGCTCGCGCAGGCGCAGCAATAGCGTCGACAACAGGATGGAGTGGCCACCCAAGTTGAAAAAACTTTCATCAATCGATAATTTGCCAACCGGCAGCGCCAGCAATTCGTCCCATAGGTCCGCCAACTGCGCTTGTAGAGCCGTTTTTGCACCGCCGCGTATCACCTCTTGAGGGACGGACAATGGCATTGCCAGTAATGCCTTGCGATCGATCTTGCCGTTACTCGAGCCGGGCATGCATGCCAACTCGCTCCAGACCACCGGCTGCATATGCACAGGCAACCATTGCCGAGCATATTCCTTCAGGCTTGCCAGCGTCGCGCTGGGTTCGGGTTGGGCGACAAAAGCGATAACTCTGTGCGCCGGATCAATCACCACGGCCACTTGGCGAAACAAGCGACTGTTGCGCAGGCACTGCTCTATTTCTTGAGGCTCGACTCGGAATCCGCGGATTTTGACTTGGTCATCCCGCCGCCCACACAACTCGATACCGTCGTCTGTCCATTTTGCCAGGTCGCCGCTGCGGTACGCGCGCAACGACTGCCCGTTTGGCAGTGGCAGCGCAACGAAAGGGCTGTCGGCCTGCTGCGAGGCGTTCACATACCCAAGGCTCACGCCCGGGCCGGCGATGTACAAATCGCCTTGTACCTGTTCATCCACGGGCTGCAGGTTTTCGTCGAGGATCAACACTTGGCTGTTGGCGATGGGGCGGCCGACGTTGCGATGGCTGTCACCGCGCTGGAACGCCCTGTGGGTTGCCAGCACCGTGGTCTCTGTGGGCCCATAGAAGTTATGCAACTGGCATTGGGCTGTCAGTCGTTCGATCACATAGGGCTCGCAGAAATCGCCCCCAGTGAGCAGGTGGGTAAGGCCCAATGGCTGATCCAACGGCAGGATGCTGAGCAGCGCCGGCGGTAGGAACCCATGGGTCACGCGGTGCTGGCGAATCAACTCGACCAGTTGCTGAGGGTCGTGACGTTGATCGTTGCTGGGGATAATCAACTCGGCCCCGGCCACCAAGGCAGGGAAAATATCGATCAGTGACGAGTCGAAACTCAACGGCGAAAACTGCAGCACGCGGCTCCGCTCGTCCAGCGCTACGCAAGTGCCCAGCCAGGCGGTGAAATGCGCCAGGTTATATTGGCTGAGGAGTACACCTTTGGGTTGCCCTGAAGTACCCGAGGTGAAAAGCGCCATGCACGGCGTGTCGGCAATGGGGCGAACACGCGTCAGCGGTTGTATGGCGACGGTGCGTGGGACAATACTGCTGACATCAAGTGACGCGAAATGATCTCGCAGCGGGTGCAGGCCATTTTCCAGCAGCACGCAAGCGTCAGTGCTTTCCAGCATGCCTTGCTGGCGTTGCGCGGGATGATCCGGTGCCAGTGGCAAATACACTGCACCGCAACCCAGCACCGCAAGGATGCTCGCGTACAGCTCGGCAGATTTTTCCAAGCACACACCGACCACCGGCGTCTCGATGCCCTCCAGCAGTGGTAACAGACGTTGCTGGATCGCCAGGGCATGTAGGTGAAGCTGGCGATAAGTCAGGACGTTGCCCGCGATATTCAGTGCTGTTCGATTGGCGAAGGCCTCAAGGCTCGTCTGCAACCGTTCAATCAAGGGCACCTCGGCCGCTCGTAACAGGGTTGGATCCTGCGTGCGATTGAACCGATGCATAAACACCAAAGCGTCCAGCCCTTGCAAGCCTTGTTCGGACCAGGCGTTAGCGGTGCCTATTGCAGAGAAAAAGGCCGGATCCCTTGAGAAACCACTCACCAGCATGGCGGCCCATTCCACCAGTGCGTTCGTGGCCTGCTGACGCAATCGCTGGCCGTTGCCGCTGGGCTCCTCGGCAACATCGTGCACGGCAAGCAGGCGTCGTTCTCGGTCGTAGCAGCGAAATTGGAGGGCGGGCAATCCGGCCTCTGATGCCGGGCCTATGCCCAGGCGCAGGCTCATCCAGAATGCATCGGTGGATAATGCTGGCAGCGGCGGGCTACCGTCTTCAATCACCAGGTCGACAGATTGCGTCCCTTCAGTATGCCCGTACTGCTCAAGTACTTGCTTGACTGCGCCCAGGGCTTCACTCGCCCCACCCCACTCAATCGTCAAACGCCTCATGCCAACCCCCCCGACACCGGCAGGTAGTCACTCAATGCCTGTGCCACGCTGGCTGTTTGCAGCACACCGCTGTGCTGCAATAAACCCATGATATTGCCTATCAGCGGATGTTGATGGGTGATGGGAAAGGCCAGCGCCTCGATTTCATTGCGCAGCGCCAGGCGAGTATCGGCACTGATGTCCAAGTGCTCGATCAGGTGCAGATCAAAGCTTTTCTGTAGATCATTGGTCAGGTAGTACGCCAGGAAAATCGGCAGGGCTTGAGCAATGCTATCGCGGTCTTCCGGGCTCGCCGATTGCCAGTAGATATGCACCAACTGTGTCCAGAACCGTGCGTGGCGGCCCTCATCGAACAGATGGTCGGCCATCAAGCCACGGATAGACGATTTGACGCTATCGTCCCTGGAGAACGCCGCCACGTCATGGGTGACAGTGTTTTCAGCAATGGCTACGCAGATTAACTCAACGGCGTCGTGCAGGTGTGCCGGAACCTGCGCTTGTGCTGCCGGCAGGGCGCGGCTCAATTCGATTTGCCCGGGCAGATCCAACGGTTCGATGCCGGTCATTTTCACGGCTTGCTGAAGGAAATCCAGCGCGACCAAGGCATGGTAATCCTCGTCCACCATGACGGTCATCGCGTCGTAGCGGCAGGCGAGTGGGAAGGCCGGCGAGAAGCGATTCTTGGCAATGTTGCGGGCGGTCTTATCGACGATCTCGGTTTCGAAGATCACCACGTCATTGATGAATTTATAGAAACTCTGCACCAGCACGAAGTCGCGCCATTGCGGGCAGTGTTCGAGAAAGGTCGCAGTCAGTACGAGGGGTTGACGGCACAGGGGGAAGATGAACTTGGTGTCGTCCTCCAGTAAGCGCCGGGGGCGTGTGCGGATGGTAGCGCGCCGCTCCCAGTCATCGGCAAAGGAGCGGTAGTTGGCGGCGTTCATGGGCGTACCCCTTGCATCGAGGCCAGCACGCCATCCCAGAAGCAAATACGACTTTCCACAGCATCCAGGGCGGTGCTATCTGCTTGTCTCTGGCGAATCGAGTCTGCGCCAATTAAACGCTGGAGCAATTGTTCCGCCGCGGGCCCATGGTCTTGGCTGTCCATTTCGATGTGACGATTGAGGTAGTGACATAAGGTGGGCGCTTCACGACCAATGAAGGCGTTACCGTGCAACAGCCGCTCGAACATCGACGGAATGACACTCTCGCGGCCATGCAGAAACGCGGCCGCCACACAGTGGGTAGGGGCGCTCAAGGCGATTTGCAGCGTGGTATCGACAAAGCGGGTGACGCCAGAGGGCGCGTCGATCATTTGCAGGGCTGCACTTACCTCCACTCCCTGGCATTGCAAGTCGATCAAGCGTTTGATGGCGACCGTGCTGGCGCCCACCTCCGTCATGGCGTCCAGGTACAATTCAAAGTGACTGCAATGGCCTCGCGTCGGGTGTTCGTCCGACTCCTCACCCAGCACAATTTCATTGATCAGGCGGGCAGCTTGCGAGTCGGCGGGCGGGAGCCAGGGTATCTGGGTGCAAGTCAGGTCCTGCTGCAGGCGTTTGGCCAGGGTCATGAAGTCCCAGACGGCAAATACATGGTTTTCCATGAAGTGCTGTAACTTGTTGAGTGATGTTATTTCTGAAAATAATGGATGGTTGAAAAGTTGTAATTTTTTTTGTTTAAGCAAGTCTTGATGCATGATGACGCCTATTAAGTATTGCGAGTGCTCTAAAGCAGTGTTGGGATTTTTAATTGTAAGTTAGAGGAGGAGCGTTTAGCTGTGACCACGCAACGCGCGCAGCGCAACACTGATATAGGTGAGCGCGGCGGCTAGAGAGGTGTGGTTCATCTGGGTAGGATAATAAGCCGATTAAACGATCAAGGCGGCTTATAAAAGTATTAGTTGTTTTTTCTTGGCTGCTTTTAAGGTTAATTAGTCGGTTGTAAGTGTGGGAAAGTGCTTGTGGTTAATTAAGACTTAGTGAGTTTTCGTCTGTCAGTGTGGCAACCTCCCTGGTGGGACGTTGCCCCGCAGTGTAAGGGCGAGGAAAAGAACAAAATCCTATTGCGAAACTTTTTTGTCGGCAGTCTCAAGGCTATTGAGATAGGTGGCAATCACCTCCATCCCACGCATCAAGTGATTGCGCAGCGTCAGGATGCTTTCGTCGACCTTCTTCTGCGCCACCAGGCTCAGCAGTTCACGGTGATCTTCCTGGGACGTTTCGCCCAGCCCCATCGCCTCAAGATTGAAGCGCAGAAAGCGCTCCTCTTCATTCAGCCCGTGCTCCACCAATTTGAGCAGACGCTGATTGGGTGCCTTGCCATACAACACCATGTGAAACAGGCGATTGAGGCGACCAATCTCGGAATAGTCTTTTTCGCATTCCAGTGCATTGATGCAGGCTTCGGCTTCGGCGAGATCTGCATTGGTGAGTAATGGAAGAGACAGGCGCAGGGCTTCGGATTCCAGCAATATGCGCAAGGCATAGGTCTCCGCCGAATTGTCCTCGATCAGCGGTGCAACTACGGCGCCTTTGTGGGTCACCACGTGCAACAAGGACTGCGCCTCCAGTTGGCGCAAGGCTTCGCGCACGGGCATGCGGCTGACGCCGAACAAGCTGGCCAGTTCTTGCTGACGCATCGCGGTGCCGCAGGGCAATCGTCCATCGAGAATGGCATTGCGCAACGTTTCTTCAATGACCGAGCGCGCAAGATGGGCGGGAATAGGCCCGCTGATTTTGATGCTGCTTAAAGGGTTCGGCTTCTGCGTCACGGTTACGCTATCCTCCTTTCTTGAATAATAGTGTGGCTAATTTGGATCCAATGAACACTAAAGGGGGGCCAAGCGCTTGTCAAACAGGCTAAGTTTCTGTTTGTAAGGGCTTACATAGCATACTTTGTGTCTCCCACAAGGGGCGGTTATAACTCGGTCCATCCAGGAATGATTGCACTATGCCATTGTTTTTTGTAGGGCGAGGCTTCACCATCCCTTGAAATTCCGTCTCTCTTCACGGATTGAACGCCTTGGCGGTAAGTTTTATTCCCTATCGAGTCCTGTGCTGGCTTTTATCAGCAATTTTATTGGCTGGCCTGATGCTTGGCGGGCTACGTGCCGATTGGGATTTCTCGCAGATCAGCCGCAAGGCCTCCGCTGTGTACGGGCCATTGGGCGAGGGCCAGCAGCGCATCGACGCTTGGCAGCGGCTACTGGCGACCGAAAAGCAAGCCAGCGAGCAGCAGCAACTCAAGGTCGTCAATTTGTTCTTCAACAAGCAAATGAGCTACGTGGAAGACATCGACCTCTGGCATGTTGTCGACTATTGGGAGACGCCCGTCGAAGCGCTTTGGAAAGGTGCCGGTGACTGTGAAGACTACGCGATCGCAAAGTATTTCAGTTTGCGTCATCTAGGCGTGTCCAGCGACAAATTACGCATTACCTACGTCAAGGCCTTGCGGCAGAACCGCGCTCATATGGTCTTGACCTATTATTCAACCCCCGAGGCCATCCCACTGGTGCTCGACAGCCTGATGGACGAAATTCTTCCGGCCACCCGCCGCACCGATTTGGTCCCGGTTTACTCATTCAACGCCGAAGGCTTGTACTTGCCCGGTGCCAAGGGCAACAAGAAAGTCGGTGATACCAAACGCTTGTCGCGCTGGCAGGATGTATTGAGAAAAATGCGTGCGGAAGGCTTCCCAGCCGAGCCTGCCAACTAGGAGTAACTGATCGGATGTCTCTGTTCAAACAACTATTGATCGCAATCTGTCTGTTCCTGGTGGTCGCCTTCAGCGGCAGCTTCATGGTCAGCCTGGAAAGCTCGCGCACCCAATATGTCAACCAGTTGCGCTCCCATGCGCAGGATGCCGCCACGGCGTTGGCGCTGTCGCTGACGCCGAATATCGACGACCCGGCCATGGTGGAGTTGCTGGTCAGCTCAATCTTCGACAGCGGCTACTACGCCAGCATCCGCGTGGTGGACCTGGCCACGGACAAAACCATCGTCGAGCGCAGTGGGATTCCTGACAACAACGGCGTACCCAACTGGTTCGTGAAGTTGATCGGCCTGGAGCCGGCCGGTGGTGATGCGCTGGTCAGCCGTGGCTGGGAGCAGGCGGCGCGGGTCGAAGTGGTCAGTCACCCCATGTTTGCCCTGTCCAAACTCTGGCAGAGCGCCTTGGGCAGCCTTGGTTGGTTGCTGCTGTGCGGTGCGGTGAGTGCGGTACTCGGCGCGTTGTTGCTGCGTCGGCAATTGAAGCCGTTGGACTATATGGTCAAACAGTCCCACGCCATTGCCCGCCGAGAGTTCCTCAGCCTGCCCGACCTGCCGCGCACGCCGGAACTGCGGCGGGTGGTACAAGCCATGAACCAGATGGTGGAAAAGCTCAAGGCGTTGTTCCAGGAACAAGCCGAGCGCAGCGAAAAACTGCGCACCGAATCCTATCAGGACAACCTTACCGGCCTCGCCAACCGGCGTTATTTCGAGATGCAACTCAACGCCCGCGTCAGTAACCCGGAAGAGACCAATTCCGGTTACCTGCTGTTACTGCGGGTTCGGGACCTGGCCGGCCTCAACCAACGCCTGGGCGGCCAGCGCACTGACCAATTGCTGCAAGCGGTTGGCGAACAGTTGCTGCGCCAGTGCGAGCCGTACCCGGAAACCCATAACCTCGTCACCCGTATCCGTGGCGGCGAGTTCGCCGTGCTGGCGCCGGGGCTGATGCGTGAAGAAGCGCTGCAGCTGGCGCAGAACCTCGAAAGCACTTTGCTCAGCCTGCAAGCGACCGGCGCCAGCGACGTTACGCCGGTCGCCTACATAGGCCTCGCACCGTTCAACCATGGCGACGCGCCACAAGCCCTGCTGACCCTGGCCGACCAAGCCCTGGCCCAGGCCGAAGCGCAGGGCGACACCAGTTGGGTGTGCCTTGATCGTAGCGCGGCCGCCAGCGTCGGTGACGATCACCACGCCTGGCACACGTTGTTGGACCAGGCCCTGACCCAGCAGCGCTTCCAGCTGTACTTCCAGCCCGTTGTCGCCAGCCAGGACACACAGTTGGTCTTGCACTACAAAGTGCTGTCGCGCTTGCAGGACGAGGACGGCCACACGATACCGGCCGGGCGTTTCCTGCCGTGGCTGGAGCGCTTCGGCTGGTCGGCACGCCTAGACCGCTTGATGTTGGAGCAAGTGCTCAAGCAGATGGCCAGCCACAGCGATAACCTGGCGCTGAACCTCTCCGCCGCGACCTTGCAGGACGCCCAGGCCTTGAACCGCATTTATGACCTGCTACGCCAGCATAGCAACCTGGGCCCGCGCCTCACCCTGGAGATCGGTGAAGAGCAATTGCCTGAACAGCTCGTGCTGGAACAGATGACCCAACGCCTGCGCGAGCTGGGTTTTTCCCTCAGCCTGCAACGTTTCGGTGGGCGCTTCAGCATGATCGGCAATCTGGCGCGCCTGGGCCTGGCGTACTTGAAGATCGACGGCAGTTATATTCGCGCTATCGACCAAGAGAGTGACAAGCGCCTGTTTATCGAGGCTATCCAGCGCGCAGCCCACAGCATCGATCTGCCGTTGATTGCCGAGCGTGTGGAGACAGAGGGTGAACTGAAGGTGATTCGCGAGATGGGGATTTTTGGTGTGCAGGGCCAGCTGTTTGGTGAGCCTGCGCCGTGGAAATCACACTGACGCTGAGCGATTAAAATGAGGGAGCGGGCTTGCTCCCTCATTTCGATCCAGTTCGGCTTCAGGGCTCAGATAAGCCCAGTCTCTTCATCATCAATCAAGTGGCTCAACCCACCCAATGCTTCCCGCGCATGGTTACGGTCCATCAACTTGGCTTGGGCTGCCGGCGGCAGGTCGGTCACCCTGATGACGCCTTTACGGGTCAGCACCTGGATCAAGTCATCCAGTACCCGGATCATCTCCAAGTCACTCTGCTTGAGCTGGGCCAGGCTGGTTTCCACCACTTCGTTGGCGTACCACGCCTGGATCTCATGGTGATCGGCCGGCAGGGTTTCGGTGGACTCGGTAAAGGCTGCGGCCTCTACGCGAGTCAGCGCACCCTGTGCATCACGTTGCACGTAAAACATAAGAACCCCTCGAAAATGAGCCACATGCGTTGAACAGCATAGGCCAACGCTGCGTTTATGGGCGAGAGTATGCGACGCACCGCCCGTCAGGACCAGCGCGACCCATGGGGCAAAAAAATCGGCCGCCCATAGGGGCGGCCGATTAGTTGCGTCTTAAGTGTGGTCGATCTTGATGGTCGGGTCGGCACCACTGATCAGCGAGTTGATGCTGGTGTGGGACCAATCGTTGCCTTCCAGCTTGATCGTCACATCGGCATTGGCCAGGCCACCGGTCGTGTTGAGCTTGCCTTCGCTGCTCACTTGAAGCGTCGATACGCCCTCTACCGTAGTGATCTTGAGGTAGTTATCGATGGTGCTGTCGGTCTCACCTTTCAACAGATCGCGCAGATCAATGCGGTCGCCTTCCGATGCCTTGAAGTCCTTGATCACATCGTTACCGATGTCACCGGCCTTCCACACAAAGGTGTCGGCACCCGAGCCGCCGATCAGGATGTCATTGCCCTGGCCGCCAATCAGCGTGTCGTTCCCGGTGCCACCCAGCAGGATGTCATTGCCTTTGCCGCCATCCAGGAAGTCGTTGCCGCCCTGGCCGAACAGGATGTCATCACCCGAGCCACCCAGCAGGGTGTCATTACCGTCCTTGGCACCCGAGGTGTCGAACTCGTTGTAGTGCTCGGTGATGTACTTGTGCACATCCTGGCCGGTGACGGCAGCAACCGCCACGCCGTTTTTCCCTGCCACGTAGGACTGGATAGCGTTGTAACCCTCGCCGGTAACGCCCGGGAAGCTCACCAGGTCGCCGAAGAGGATGTCGTTGCCGTCACCGCCATCGACACGGTCGGCACCCGGCAGGGTGGCCTCGCTGTGACCGAGGATGGCGTTGGCCAAGTCCTTCGGATCGATGTTGCTTTGTGGCTTGCCATCGCTGTCGTACGGTGCCAACTGATTCAGGCTGATCCCGCTGTTGAGGCCGATGGCTTCTACGCCACCTGTGGACAGGCCTTTGAGCAGTGCGAACGCGCTGTTGGAGTTGGTGGTGGTGGCGTAGTCGGTATCGTACCCGAGGCCGCCTTGTACCGATATTTCATAGGTGCCATCCCCTTGGGCGTGGATGATTCCCTTGTTGTACGACCAGCCGTAGGACCAGAGGGTTACCTTGCCGACAGAGTTGATATCAAGGTAATTATTCGAATCGATGTTGATCCGGGTGGCTGTACCGATGGTGTAGTTGTTCATGGTGACGACATCATCGAGCCTGACGTTGCCGTACAAGTACGGGTTGGTCTGTTCGGACGCCTGGTAAAACGTCGGCTGACCATCGGTGATGAAGTACGTTGTATTGATTGCGCCAGTGTTGCCAGTCGCCTGGGCACTTTTGAAGAAGTTGGACGCGGCCTTGAACACGTCTTCGTAGTTGGTACCACCGGTAGACACCATGGAGTCCAGGACTTTCTGCAGCGAATTCAGTGCGCCTGGATCTTTCAGGTCGACCGTGACCGTGCGATTGACCTGGTCACTGAAGTCCGCCAGGAAGATGTTCACGGTGCCGGAGGTGCTGGCGCCGATGCTGCTTTTCAGTGAATTGAACACTGTAGTCAACGACGCTTTCGCTGCCGCCACCGAGCTCGCACCCATACTGCCCGACGTATCGATCATGAACGCGATGTTGTAGCTCTTGCCTTGGACTACGTTCAAGCCAGCAACGTCCGCAACCACGATGTCATTGCCAGAAGTGCCGATGACATTGTCATCGCCCGATGTCGCTGTGACTGGGTTATAGGTCGCCGGGTACACCGTAATAGGCAATTGCGTCGTGGTGGTGGCCGAGCCACCCAGGCTCTCGGTGGAAGTCGAGGTCACAGTCAGGTTGTACTGGCCACTGGTGTAAGGCAGCGGCTTGAAGCTCAAGTTGTTGAGGTTCCAACCAGTGACGTCCACTTCGGTCGCGCCTTTGGTGGCCGTGAAGGTATGACCCGCGCCGTCGCTGAGCACTGCGCCCACCGGGATGCTGCCGATTTTCACCGCCAGCGTTTCCGAGCCGTCAGTATCGGTCAGGCCGGAGGTGATTTTGGTCAGCTTGACCGTACCGTTTTCCAGGCCTTCGTTGAGCTTGTACGCGTCGTAGTAGCCCTGGCCATTGGTACCGTGCAGATCGGACACCTGCGCGCCGGCATTGATCAGGTCGTTGACGCCGGTGTAGATCGGAATCGTAGTGTTGCTCAGGTTGGTCACCGGGCCACCGTTGACCGACAGGTTGACGTCATAGCTGCCAGGACCTGCCTGGTTCGCATGGTAGATATCAATGCTGTAGTAACCGTTGGTGGTCGGGGTGAACGTGCCGCTGAACTGGCCGGCGTTCGTCCCGTAGACCGCGCTGGCCACGTCTTTGCCGCCGACGTTGATCAGGATGCTGTCATCGCCGTAACCGCTGAAGGTGTAGGACTTGCCCGCTTCCAGGTAAATCAGGCCGGAAGTCTTCGATCCGGCACCGCCTGGCACGTTTGCGCTGGATTCGATGTTGGTCGAAATCGTCGTGCTGTTTGGTGTGCCGGCGTTATCGATCGCGTTTTTCAACACGGTCGCCGAGGCGCCATTACCGTTGGTACCCAGGTTGGCGATGCTGTTCCAGCTCAGCTTGGTCAGACCTACCGACGCGATGTTGTTGTCGGCAACGGTCAGGGTCGGAGCATCCGCCACCGGCGTAATGTCGACTTTCATCGTAGCGGTGTTGCCCAGATCCTTGCCATCGGTTGGCTGGAACTTGAACTGTGCGTAGTCCGCCTGTTTGTTGCCCACGCCGGTGCCGCCGTAGCCATCGGCACCGGATTCGTTGGCGTTCGGCATGAAGCGCAACTGGCCGCCGTCGATCTGGGCCTTGGTGAAGGTCTGGCCGGCGGTCACGCTGGTCCAAGTGACGCCATCCGCCGCCAGGAACTGCAACTTTCCGGCAACCGGCAGCTCGGTGATTTTCACCCCGAGGCTGGCTTGTGGTGAGTCCACATCAGTGACACCGAAGTTGGACCAGGTCAGGGCCAGTGGGGTGTCTTCCGTGCCGGTGATAGCGGCGCCAGTAGCCACCGGTGGATCGTTGACCGGTACCACGTTGACCGTGGTGGTCGCGACGTTGGAGTAGTTGCCGCCGTCGGTCACGGTCACGGTGATGGTCCGTGGCGTGTTGCTCGGGTCATGGCTGCTGTTGGTGAACGTGATGTTCTTGATCTGCTGCATGTAGTCAGCCAGCGACGCCGTACCGGTCAGGGTCAGGGTGATCTTGCCGGTGGCAGGGTCAGTGGCAGAGGTTACGGTGATGCCGGCGACGTTGTTGACGTTCAGCGAGTCGCCCTGCTGGGCGTTGGTCAGGACCACAGTGGCGCCGGTCAGTTGAGTACTGTCCGGGTCAGTGATTTTGATGTCGGTGTCAGCAATCGACACACCCGTGCCGCCTTCGGTGAAGGTGGTCTTGTAGTTGGCACCCGTTGCGCCGCTGGAGTCGTTGGCATCGAGGTCGATGACCGGCGGTGCGTCATTGTCGATGATCGACGTGGTGACGCTGCCGTTGGTGCCGCTGATCGCCAGGTTCTCGAAGTTGCCACCGGTGGTCTTGTCGATGGTGATCACGAAGTTTTCCGTAGGCTCGGTCAACTTGTCATCGATGGTCTTGATATCGAACGTCGCGCTGCTGGCGCCGGCCGGAATCTTCACGGTGTACACGCCGGTGAAGTCCGAACCGTCAGTGGCGGTGCCGCTGTACTTGAGCGTCACAGTAACGTCGGTGCCCGCCGGGTTGGTCAGGTTCAGCGTGTAGTGGGCGGTCTGGCCTTCGTTAACCGAAGCATCGCCCGAGATGCTGATCACGGTGTTGCTCACCACGTCGGTCACCTTGGTGACCACCGGGGTGCCGACCACAATCAGGTTCTCGTACTTGTCGCCGCCGCTGAGCACGTTGGTGATCTTGGCCGACACATCGTTAGCGCCGACGTAGACGTCATTAGGTGCTGTGACATTGACGGTGCTGGTGGTCTTGCCATTACCAATGGTAATGGTCGAGCCATTGTCCAGCTTGACCACCAGATCGGAGCCAACGTTGGTCACGGCAGCGCCGTTCTTATCGACGAGGCTGGCGGTGTAGGTAATCTGGCCACCCTCGGCCACACTGCTGGTGGCTGTCAGCACGACCTTCACATCGTCGATGGTGTCATTGATAACAGTGGTCGCGCCGTCACCGGCTACAACCAGCTTCTCGAAGTTGCCGCCAGCGGTGTCGGTGATCTTGACGGTCTGGGTGCTCTTGTCGATGAACACGTCATCGCCAGGTGCTGCAACCGTCACTGTACCCACGGTTTCGCCTGCCTTGATGGTGATCGACGAGCCGTTATCGAGTTTCAGCGTTACGTCAGTTCCGGCTTTGTTGCTCAAGGTGGCGGTGTAGGTGATCTGTCCACCTTCGTTGACGGCGCTTGGCGCGGTCAGCGTGACGGTGGTGGTGTCGGTGGTGCTCGGTGTGTCAGTCACGGTGGTGCTGACCGGGGTTTTGCCTGGGACCAGGTTTTCGTAATGCGCGCCGCCGGCCACGTTGGTGATGGCTGTGGTGACGGTCTGGTTACCGGCGTAGACGTCGTTCGGTGCCATAACGGAGACTGTGCCGCTGGACTGGTTCACACCAATGGTGATGCTCTGGCCATTATCCAAAGTGACGGTCAACGGGTTAGTGATGTTAGTCACCGGCGCACCGTTTTTATCCACAAGGCTGGCGGTGTAGACGATATTGCCGCCTTCGCCGACGGTGGTGGTGGCGGTCAGAACCACATCAACCTTGTCGATGGTGTCGTTGATCGTCGTGGTAGCGCCGTTGCCTGCGACTTCCAGTTTTTCGAAGTTGCCGC
>NZ_VOIW01000014.1 GCF_009659625.1 Pseudomonas haemolytica
CTGTAGAATTCGCCTCCCGCTGATGAGAGATCAGAAGCGCAAGTGGTTGAAGTTGTTGAAGAAATCTTCGAAAGCTTCTGAAAATAATCACTTGACAGCAAATGAGGCTGCTGTAGAATGCGCGCCTCGGTTGAGACGAAAGATCTTAACCAACCGCTCTTTAACAACTGAATCAAGCAATTCGTGTGGGTGCTTGTGGAGTCAGACTGATAGTCAACAAGATTATCAGCATCACAAGTTACTCCGCGAGAAATCAAAGATGTAACCAACGATTGCTGAGCCAAGTTTAGGGTTTCTTAAAAACCCAAAGATGTTTGAACTGAAGAGTTTGATCATGGCTCAGATTGAACGCTGGCGGCAGGCCTAACACATGCAAGTCGAGCGGTAGAGAGAAGCTTGCTTCTCTTGAGAGCGGCGGACGGGTGAGTAATGCCTAGGAATCTGCCTGGTAGTGGGGGATAACGTTCGGAAACGGACGCTAATACCGCATACGTCCTACGGGAGAAAGCAGGGGACCTTCGGGCCTTGCGCTATCAGATGAGCCTAGGTCGGATTAGCTAGTTGGTGGGGTAATGGCTCACCAAGGCGACGATCCGTAACTGGTCTGAGAGGATGATCAGTCACACTGGAACTGAGACACGGTCCAGACTCCTACGGGAGGCAGCAGTGGGGAATATTGGACAATGGGCGAAAGCCTGATCCAGCCATGCCGCGTGTGTGAAGAAGGTCTTCGGATTGTAAAGCACTTTAAGTTGGGAGGAAGGGCATTAACCTAATACGTTAGTGTTTTGACGTTACCGACAGAATAAGCACCGGCTAACTCTGTGCCAGCAGCCGCGGTAATACAGAGGGTGCAAGCGTTAATCGGAATTACTGGGCGTAAAGCGCGCGTAGGTGGTTTGTTAAGTTGGATGTGAAATCCCCGGGCTCAACCTGGGAACTGCATTCAAAACTGACTGACTAGAGTATGGTAGAGGGTGGTGGAATTTCCTGTGTAGCGGTGAAATGCGTAGATATAGGAAGGAACACCAGTGGCGAAGGCGACCACCTGGACTGATACTGACACTGAGGTGCGAAAGCGTGGGGAGCAAACAGGATTAGATACCCTGGTAGTCCACGCCGTAAACGATGTCAACTAGCCGTTGGGAGCCTTGAGCTCTTAGTGGCGCAGCTAACGCATTAAGTTGACCGCCTGGGGAGTACGGCCGCAAGGTTAAAACTCAAATGAATTGACGGGGGCCCGCACAAGCGGTGGAGCATGTGGTTTAATTCGAAGCAACGCGAAGAACCTTACCAGGCCTTGACATCCAATGAACTTTCTAGAGATAGATTGGTGCCTTCGGGAACATTGAGACAGGTGCTGCATGGCTGTCGTCAGCTCGTGTCGTGAGATGTTGGGTTAAGTCCCGTAACGAGCGCAACCCTTGTCCTTAGTTACCAGCACGTAATGGTGGGCACTCTAAGGAGACTGCCGGTGACAAACCGGAGGAAGGTGGGGATGACGTCAAGTCATCATGGCCCTTACGGCCTGGGCTACACACGTGCTACAATGGTCGGTACAGAGGGTTGCCAAGCCGCGAGGTGGAGCTAATCCCATAAAACCGATCGTAGTCCGGATCGCAGTCTGCAACTCGACTGCGTGAAGTCGGAATCGCTAGTAATCGCGAATCAGAATGTCGCGGTGAATACGTTCCCGGGCCTTGTACACACCGCCCGTCACACCATGGGAGTGGGTTGCACCAGAAGTAGCTAGTCTAACCTTCGGGAGGACGGTTACCACGGTGTGATTCATGACTGGGGTGAAGTCGTAACAAGGTAGCCGTAGGGGAACCTGCGGCTGGATCACCTCCTTAATCGACGACATCAGCTGCTCCATAAGTTCCCACACGAATTGCTTGATTCATTGAAGAAGACGATAAAGAAGCAGCCCGAAATTGGGTCTGTAGCTCAGTTGGTTAGAGCGCACCCCTGATAAGGGTGAGGTCGGCAGTTCGAATCTGCCCAGACCCACCAATTTTGTGTGGGAAACGCCTGTAGAAATACGGGGCCATAGCTCAGCTGGGAGAGCGCCTGCCTTGCACGCAGGAGGTCAACGGTTCGATCCCGTTTGGCTCCACCACTACTGCTTCTGAAGTTTGAAAGCTTAGAAATGAGCATTCCATCAATGCGATGGTGAATGTTGATTTCTAGTCTTTGATTAGATCGTTCTTTAAAAATTTGGGTATGTGATAGAAAGATAGACTGAACGTTACTTTCACTGGTAACGGATCAGGCTAAGGTAAAATTTGTGAGTTACTCGTAATTGAGTATTATCGAATTTTCGGCGAATGTTGTCTTCACAGTATAACCAGATTGCTTGGGGTTATATGGTCAAGTGAAGAAGCGCATACGGTGGATGCCTTGGCAGTCAGAGGCGATGAAAGACGTGGTAGCCTGCGAAAAGCTTCGGGGAGTCGGCAAACAGACTTTGATCCGGAGATGTCTGAATGGGGGAACCCAGCCATCATAAGATGGTTATCTTGTACTGAATACATAGGTGCAAGAGGCGAACCAGGGGAACTGAAACATCTAAGTACCCTGAGGAAAAGAAATCAACCGAGATTCCCTTAGTAGTGGCGAGCGAACGGGGACTAGCCCTTAAGTGGCTTTGAGATTAGCGGAACGCTCTGGAAAGTGCGGCCATAGTGGGTGATAGCCCTGTACGCGAAAATCTCTTAGTCATGAAATCGAGTAGGACGGAGCACGAGAAACTTTGTCTGAATATGGGGGGACCATCCTCCAAGGCTAAATACTACTGACTGACCGATAGTGAACTAGTACCGTGAGGGAAAGGCGAAAAGAACCCCGGAGAGGGGAGTGAAATAGATCCTGAAACCGTATGCGTACAAGCAGTGGGAGCCCACTTTGTTGGGTGACTGCGTACCTTTTGTATAATGGGTCAGCGACTTATTTTCAGTGGCGAGCTTAACCGAATAGGGGAGGCGTAGCGAAAGCGAGTCTTAATAGGGCGTCTAGTCGCTGGGAATAGACCCGAAACCGGGCGATCTATCCATGGGCAGGTTGAAGGTTGGGTAACACTAACTGGAGGACCGAACCGACTACCGTTGAAAAGTTAGCGGATGACCTGTGGATCGGAGTGAAAGGCTAATCAAGCTCGGAGATAGCTGGTTCTCCTCGAAAGCTATTTAGGTAGCGCCTCATGTATCACTGTAGGGGGTAGAGCACTGTTTCGGCTAGGGGGTCATCCCGACTTACCAAACCGATGCAAACTCCGAATACCTACAAGTGCCGAGCATGGGAGACACACGGCGGGTGCTAACGTCCGTCGTGAAAAGGGAAACAACCCAGACCGTCAGCTAAGGTCCCAAAGTTATGGTTAAGTGGGAAACGATGTGGGAAGGCTTAGACAGCTAGGAGGTTGGCTTAGAAGCAGCCACCCTTTAAAGAAAGCGTAATAGCTCACTAGTCGAGTCGGCCTGCGCGGAAGATGTAACGGGGCTCAAACCATACACCGAAGCTACGGGTATCACGTAAGTGATGCGGTAGAGGAGCGTTCTGTAAGCCTGTGAAGGTGAGTTGAGAAGCTTGCTGGAGGTATCAGAAGTGCGAATGCTGACATGAGTAACGACAATGGGTGTGAAAAACACCCACGCCGAAAGACCAAGGTTTCCTGCGCAACGTTAATCGACGCAGGGTTAGTCGGTCCCTAAGGCGAGGCTGAAAAGCGTAGTCGATGGAAAACAGGTTAATATTCCTGTACTTCTGGTTATTGCGATGGAGGGACGGAGAAGGCTAGGCCAGCTTGGCGTTGGTTGTCCAAGTTTAAGGTGGTAGGCTGGAATCTTAGGTAAATCCGGGATTCTAAGGCCGAGAGCTGATGACGAGTTATCTTTTAGATAACGAAGTGGTTGATGCCATGCTTCCAAGAAAAGCTTCTAAGCTTCAGGTAACCAGGAACCGTACCCCAAACCGACACAGGTGGTTGGGTAGAGAATACCAAGGCGCTTGAGAGAACTCGGGTGAAGGAACTAGGCAAAATGGCACCGTAACTTCGGGAGAAGGTGCGCCGGTGAGGGTGAAGGACTTGCTCCGTAAGCTCATGCCGGTCGAAGATACCAGGCCGCTGCGACTGTTTATTAAAAACACAGCACTCTGCAAACACGAAAGTGGACGTATAGGGTGTGACGCCTGCCCGGTGCCGGAAGGTTAATTGATGGGGTTAGCTAACGCGAAGCTCTTGATCGAAGCCCCGGTAAACGGCGGCCGTAACTATAACGGTCCTAAGGTAGCGAAATTCCTTGTCGGGTAAGTTCCGACCTGCACGAATGGCGTAACGATGGCGGCGCTGTCTCCACCCGAGACTCAGTGAAATTGAAATCGCTGTGAAGATGCAGTGTATCCGCGGCTAGACGGAAAGACCCCGTGAACCTTTACTATAGCTTTGCACTGGACTTTGAATTTGCTTGTGTAGGATAGGTGGGAGGCTTTGAAGCGTGGACGCCAGTCTGCGTGGAGCCAACCTTGAAATACCACCCTGGCAACTTTGAGGTTCTAACTCAGGTCCGTTATCCGGATCGAGGACAGTGTATGGTGGGTAGTTTGACTGGGGCGGTCTCCTCCTAAAGAGTAACGGAGGAGTACGAAGGTGCGCTCAGACCGGTCGGAAATCGGTCGTAGAGTATAAAGGCAAAAGCGCGCTTGACTGCGAGACAGACACGTCGAGCAGGTACGAAAGTAGGTCTTAGTGATCCGGTGGTTCTGTATGGAAGGGCCATCGCTCAACGGATAAAAGGTACTCCGGGGATAACAGGCTGATACCGCCCAAGAGTTCATATCGACGGCGGTGTTTGGCACCTCGATGTCGGCTCATCACATCCTGGGGCTGAAGCCGGTCCCAAGGGTATGGCTGTTCGCCATTTAAAGTGGTACGCGAGCTGGGTTTAGAACGTCGTGAGACAGTTCGGTCCCTATCTGCCGTGGACGTTTGAGATTTGAGAGGGGCTGCTCCTAGTACGAGAGGACCGGAGTGGACGAACCTCTGGTGTTCCGGTTGTCACGCCAGTGGCATTGCCGGGTAGCTATGTTCGGAATAGATAACCGCTGAAAGCATCTAAGCGGGAAACTAGCCTCAAGATGAGATCTCACTGGGACCTTGAGTCCCCTGAAGGGCCGTCGAAGACTACGACGTTGATAGGTTGGGTGTGTAAGCGCTGTGAGGCGTTGAGCTAACCAATACTA
Organism: Pseudomonas haemolytica; assembly: GCF_009659625.1. Taxonomy (GTDB): domain Bacteria; phylum Pseudomonadota; class Gammaproteobacteria; order Pseudomonadales; family Pseudomonadaceae; genus Aquipseudomonas; species Aquipseudomonas haemolytica. The sequence continues at coordinate 5,239 of NZ_VOIW01000014.1, forward strand.
ATTGCCCGTGAGGCTTGACCATATAACACCCAAGCAATTTGAGTCGAAAGGCCAGATTGCGGTGTGTGAAGACGAAATGAACCGAAAGTTCGACTCTTACAAAACACCGAAAGCTGTCACATACCCAATTTGCTGAAGCGAAGCCAACTGGCTACGACTCAGTACCCGAATTTCTTGACGACCATAGAGCATTGGAACCACCTGATCCCATCCCGAACTCAGTAGTGAAACGATGCATCGCCGATGGTAGTGTGGGGTTTCCCCATGTGAGAGTAGGTCATCGTCAAGATTAAATTCCGAAACCCCAATTGCGAAAGCAGTTGGGGTTTTGTTT
>NZ_VOIW01000015.1 GCF_009659625.1 Pseudomonas haemolytica
TCAGCGTGACAGTCGTCGTGTTATCGGTGCCCGGTGTGTCGGTAACGGTGGTGTTAACCGCTGTAGTACCCGGTACCAGGTTTTCGAAATGCTCGCCGCCCGTCACGCCTTTGATGGCGGTGGTGACAGTTTGGTCGCCTTTGTACACGTCATCTGGAGCTACGGTGGTAACGCTACCGCTGGACTCGTTCACACCAATGGTGATGGTCTTGCCGTTGTCCAGGGTGACGGTCAGCGGATTGGTGATGTTAGTCACCGGCGCGCCATTTTTATCCACAAGGCTGGCGGTGTAGACGATATTGCCGCCTTCACCGACAGTGGTGGTGGCGGTCAGGACTACATCAACTTTGTCGATGGTGTCGTTGATCGTGGTGGTTGCGCCGTTGCCTGCGACTTCCAGTTTTTCGAAGTTGCCGCCAGAAGCGTCAGTGATCTTGACCGTTTGGGTGCTCTTGTCGATGAACACGTCATCGGTAGGCGCTGGGACGGTTACCGTGCCGACGGTATCGCCGGCCTTGATGGTAATGGACGAGCCGTTATCCAATTTCAAGGTGACGTCAGTACCGGCCTTGTTGCTCAAGGTCGCGGTGTAGGTGATCTGTCCACCTTCGTTAACGGCACTCGGTGCAGTCAACGTGACGGTAGTGGTGTTATCGGTGCCCGGAGTATCGGTGACGGTGGTGTTAACCGCCGTAGTGCCTGGCACTAGGTTTTCGAAATGCTCGCCACCGGTCACGCCTTTGATGGCGGTGGTGACGGTTTGATCGCCTTTGTACACATCATCTGGAGCGACAACCGAGACAGTGCCGCTCGACTGGTTTACGCCGATGGTGATGGTTTTGCCGTTGTCCAGGGTGACGGTCAACGGATTGGTGATGTTGGTTACCGGCGCGCCATTCTTATCCACAAGGCTGGCGGTGTAGACGATGTTGCCGCCTTCGCCGACGGTGGTGGTGGCGGTCAGGACTACATCAACTTTGTCGATGGTGTCGTTGATCGTGGTGGTTGCGCCGTTGCCTGCGACTTCCAGTTTTTCGAAGTTGCCGCCAGAAGCGTCAGTGATCTTGACCGTTTGGGTGCTCTTGTCGATGAACACGTCATCGGTAGGCGCCGGGACGGTCACTGTACCAACGGTGTCGCCGGCCTTGATGGTAATGGACGAGCCGTTATCCAATTTCAAGGTGACGTCAGTACCGGCCTTGTTGCTCAAGGTCGCGGTGTAGGTGATTTGTCCACCTTCGTTCGCCTCGGACGGAGCCGTCAGGGTCACGGTGGTGGTGTTATCGGTACCCGGTGTGTCGGTAACGGTGGTGTTAACCGCCGTAGTACCCGGTACCAGATTCTCGAAGTGCTCACCGCCCGTCACGCCTTTGATAGCGGTGGTGACGGTTTGATCGCCTTTGTAGACATCATCTGGAGCGACAACCGAGACAGTGCCGCTCGACTGGTTTACGCCGATGGTGATGGTTTTGCCGTTGTCCAAGGTGACGGTCAACGGATTGGTGATGTTGGTTACCGGCGCGCCATTCTTAT
>NZ_VOIW01000016.1 GCF_009659625.1 Pseudomonas haemolytica
TGCGCCGGCAGACGTTCCATGGCCCAATCCGCCGCCACATCTTTCGGCGCAATTTTGCCGGTCACCGCGCTATACCAAATACGGCTCAGGGTCAGCACCACGTTGCGTTCATCACCCGCCCAATCCGGCGGGCTGTTCCACAGGGTCAGGGTTTCGTTCAGCGCTTCAAACAGGTCCTGTTCCGGCACCGGATCAAACAGTTCTTCCGCTGCCGGACCAACCAGCGCCACGCTATGTTCACGCGCTTTGGTCAGCAGAATGGCCAGATCGATATCAATGGTCGCCGGTTCAAAAATGCCGGCCAGAATATCGTTACGCTGCCATTCGCCAAACTGCAGCTCACGTTTCGCCGGATAACGCCACGGAATAATGTCATCATGCACCACGATGGTCACTTCCACCGCACGCAGAATTTCGCTTTCACCCGGGCTCGCGCTGGTTTCCAGCAGATCGTTAATCAGCGCACGACGGGTGGTTTCATCCAGACGCACGGTCACGGTCACCAGCAGATCAATATCGCTATGCGGTTTCAGGCCGCCATCCACCGCGCTGCCATACAGATGCACGGCCAGCAGGGTCGGTTCCAGATGACGTTCAATCACGCCCACCACTTCAGACAGCTGGGTGCTCACTTCCGCAATCACCGCTTCACGCATAATGTTCAGTTTGGTTTTCGGACGGCTGCCCTGCTGGGTCACATCGTTGCTGCTCCACAGCATCAGGCAACGGCCCACCGCATAACGCGCCTGCTGTTTGCTCGCACGCGGCATGCTCTGCACGCCAAAAAAGCAATCATAGCACGCCATAAACACCGCCACCGCACCATTACCGCCGCTACGTTCGGTCAGGGTACGGCTCCAATTACGGCTACGCATACTCTTCCTTTTTCAATATTATTGAAGCATTTATCAGGGTTATTGTCTCATGAGCGGATACATATTTGAATGTATTTAGAAAAATAAACAAATAGGGGTTCCGCGCACATTTCCCCGAAAAGTGCCACCTAAATTGTAAGCGTTAATATTTTGTTAAAATTCGCGTTAAATTTTTGTTAAATCAGCTCATTTTTTAACCAATAGGCCGAAATCGGCAAAATCCCTTATAAATCAAAAGAATAGACCGAGATAGGGTTGAGTGGCCGCTACAGGGCGCTCCCATTCGCCATTCAGGCTGCGCAACTGTTGGGAAGGGCGTTTCGGTGCGGGCCTCTTCGCTATTACGCCAGCTGGCGAAAGGGGGATGTGCTGCAAGGCGATTAAGTTGGGTAACGCCAGGGTTTTCCCAGTCACGACGTTGTAAAACGACGGCCAGTGAGCGCGACGTAATACGACTCACTATAGGGCGAATTGAGTGAAGGCCGTCAAGGCCTAGGCGCGCCGGATCCCCCGGGCCATACTAGTACTGGATGCATCTGCAGGATATCGCGGCCGCACGGTCATCAATTCTTTAAGTGCGGAAAC
>NZ_VOIW01000017.1 GCF_009659625.1 Pseudomonas haemolytica
CGAAGCCAACATGGACCGCCTCGACGGTGCCGGCGCCGCTGCCGCCTTGGAAGCGCGCAATGTGACCGCCAACGACTCCGCCGCGATCATCCGCGCCAAGGCTGCCCTGGACAAACTCGACGTCGCCGAAGGCCTCGCTGAGCTGGAAGGCTCCGCCGCCCGCGTCGCCGTTGATGAAAAACGCATGATCAACTGCCGCGCCGACCTCAACCAACTCGTGCCTTTCAAGTACGACTGGGCCTGGCAGAAGTACCTCGACGGCTGCGCCAACCACTGGATGCCGCAAGAGGTCAACATGACCGCCGACATCGCCCTGTGGAAAAACCCCGAAGGCCTGACCGACGACGAACGCCGCATCGTCATGCGCAACCTCGGCTTCTTCTCCACCGCCGACTCCCTGGTTGCCAACAACCTGGTCCTGGCCGTGTACCGCCTGATCACCAACCCGGAATGCCGCCAGTACATCCTGCGCCAGGCGTTCGAAGAGGCGATCCACACCCACGCTTATCAGTACTGCATCGAATCCCTGGCCATGGATGAAGGCGAGATCTTCAACATGTACCACGAGATCCCGTCGGTCGCTAAGAAAGCGGCTTGGGGCCTGAAGTACACCCGTTCGATCTCCGATCCGAAGTTCGAAACCGGCACCGTCGAGACCGACAAAGAGCTGCTGCGCAACCTGGTCGCCTACTACTGCGTACTGGAAGGCATCTTCTTCTACTGCGGCTTCACCCAGATTTTGTCCATGGGCCGCCGCAACAAAATGACCGGCGTGGCCGAGCAGTTCCAGTACATCCTGCGCGATGAGTCGATGCACCTGAACTTCGGTATCGATGTGATCAACCAGATCAAGATCGAAAACCCACACCTGTGGGATGCCGAGATGAAGGAAGAAGCGACCCAGATGATCCTGCAAGGGACGCAGCTGGAAATTGAATACGCTCGCGACACCATGCCGCGCGGCGTGTTGGGTATGAACGCGGCAATGATGGAGGACTACCTCAAGTTCATTGCTAACCGTCGTCTGTCGCAGATTGGCTTGAAGGAAGAGTATCCAGGCACGACGAATCCGTTCCCGTGGATGAGTGAGATCATGGACTTGAAGAAAGAGAAGAACTTCTTCGAAACCCGTGTGATCGAGTACCAGACCGGCGGCGCGTTGAGCTGGGA
>NZ_VOIW01000018.1 GCF_009659625.1 Pseudomonas haemolytica
TAGACGATATTGCCGCCTTCGCCGACGGTGGTGGTGGCGGTCAGAACCACATCAACCTTGTCGATGGTGTCGTTGATCGTCGTGGTAGCGCCGTTGCCTGCGACTTCCAGTTTTTCGAAGTTGCCGCCAGAAGCGTCGGTGATCTTGACCGTTTGGGTGCTCTTGTCGATGAACACGTCATCGGTAGGCGCTGGGACGGTTACCGTGCCGACGGTATCGCCGGCCTTGATGGTAATGGACGAGCCGTTATCCAATTTCAAGGTGACGTCAGTACCGGCCTTGTTGCTCAAGGTCGCGGTATAGGTGATCTGTCCACCTTCGTTAACGGCACTCGGTGCAGTCAACGTGACGGTAGTGGTGTTATCGGTGCCCGGAGTATCGGTGACGGTGGTGTTAACCGCCGTAGTGCCTGGCACTAGGTTTTCGAAATGCTCGCCACCGGTCACGCCTTTGATGGCGGTGGTGACGGTTTGATCGCCTTTGTACACATCATCTGGAGCGACAACCGAGACAGTGCCGCTCGACTGGTTTACGCCGATGGTGATGGTTTTGCCGTTGTCCAGGGTTACGGTCAACGGATTGGTGATGTTGGTTACCGGCGCGCCATTCTTATCCACAAGGCTGGCGGTATAGACGATATTGCCGCCTTCGCCGACGGTGGTGGTGGCGGTCAGAACCACATCAACCTTGTCGATGGTGTCGTTGATCGTCGTGGTAGCGCCGTTGCCTGCGACTTCCAGTTTTTCGAAGTTGCCGCCAGAAGCGTCGGTGATCTTGACCGTTTGGGTGCTCTTGTCGATGAACACGTCATCGGTAGGCGCTGGGACGGTTACCGTGCCGACGGTATCGCCGGCCTTGATGGTAATGGACGAGCCGTTATCCAATTTCAAGGTGACGTCAGTACCGGCCTTGTTGCTCAAGGTCGCGGTATAGGTGATCTGTCCACCTTCGTTAACGGCACTCGGTGCAGTCAACGTGACGGTAGTGGTGTTATCGGTGCCCGGAGTATCGGTGACGGTGGTGTTAACCGCCGTAGTGCCTGGCACTAGGTTTTCGAAATGCTCGCCACCGGTCACGCCTTTGATGGCGGTGGTGAC
>NZ_VOIW01000001.1 GCF_009659625.1 Pseudomonas haemolytica
AACTCAGTAGTGAAACGATGCATCGCCGATGGTAGTGTGGGGTTTCCCCATGTGAGAGTAGGTCATCGTCAAGATTAAATTCCGAAACCCCAATTGCGAAAGCAGTTGGGGTTTTGTTTTGGGCGCTCGAAAAATGCCGGCCATCTCTGTAGCGGCCAACTCGCGAAGATTGTCGACGCTACCCCCGGCTCTCTGAACGCCTCAGCCCCCGACAAATTTGCACAGTTATTTCCGAGCCAGGCCATTAGAATAGCCACCTAACCATTTTTAGAGTCAGAGCCCTATCTATGCCCGAACCGGTTGATGCCCGTCAGGTGTCGGATTTACCACTGGACGACCTGGTGGCGTGCCATGAGTGCGACTTGCTGATGCGCAAACCAACGCTCGCCCTCGGCGAAAAAGCCCAATGCCCACGTTGTGGCTACGAGCTCTACGCTCACCGCCACAATGTGGTCGAGCGAAGCCTCGCCTTAGTGATCGCAGCACTGCTGTTGTACATCCCTGCGAACTTTTTACCCATCATGCAGCTCAATCTACTCGGGCAGTCCTCAGAGGACACCGTCTGGAGCGGCGTCGTCGGCCTGTTCGATACCGGCATGCAAGGCGTTGCTGCTGTGGTGTTCCTTTGCAGCATGGGCATCCCCTTGCTCAAGCTGCTCTGCCAATTGGCAGTGCTGCTCAGCATCCGTTGGAACATCGGGCGCAATTACGGGCTGCTGCTGTACCGCATCTACCACCACATGAAGGATTGGGGGATGTTGGAGGTCTATTTGATGGGCGTGCTGGTGGCAATCGTAAAGCTCGCCGATATGGCCTCTATCACGGTCGGCCTGGGTCTGGTCTGTTTCGTCAGTCTATTAATGGTTCAAGTTCTGCTTGAGGTGGTGATGTCGCCCCACCAGATCTGGCAAGCACTGTCTGGAGAGAATGACCATGCGGGCGATTGATGCGGGCATTCTGATTTGTACCGAATGCCATGAATTGAACAAGCAAGAAGCGGATACCGATGAGCAACTCTGCACCCGTTGCGGTGCGCTGATCCATGCGCGTCGCCCCAATAGCCTCACACGCACCTGGGCATTACTGATCACCGCGGCGATTCTGTATATTCCCGCCAACCTGTTACCCATCATGACCGTCAACTCCCTCGGTCAAGGCGACCCGAGTACCATCATGGCAGGAGTGATCCAGTTGGTGCAGCACGGGATGTTTCCCATCGCCGCTGTGGTCTTTATCGCCAGTATCCTGGTGCCGACGTTCAAGTTGGTAGGCATCGGCCTGTTGCTCTTTTCGGTACAGCGTCACCAACCGCTGTCCGCGCAGCAACGCATTGTGATGTACCGCTTTATCGAATTCATTGGCCGCTGGTCCATGTTGGATATCTTCGTGATCGCCATCCTGGTGGCGGTCGTTAACTTTGGGCGGCTTGCCAGTGTCGAGGCCAATCTCGGCGCTGCAGCGTTTGCCAGTGTGGTGATCTTGACGATGCTTGCCGCAGTAACTTTCGATCCCCGACTGATTTGGGATAACACGGAGTCGGACGACGACCATGAGTGATTTGCCTAAAGCTAAAACCCGCCCGGCCTCCAATTGGTCGGCCATTTGGGTGTTGCCCCTGATTGCTCTGATCATCGGTGGATGGCTGGGGTGGCGTGCCTATTCCCAGCAAGGCATCGAGATCCAGGTTCGCTTCGAGAGTGGCGAAGGCATTCAGGTCAACAAGACCGAAGTGGTCTACAAAGGCATGACCGTGGGCAAGGTCAAGACCCTGGCCCTGGATGACGAGGGCAGCAATCGCGGGGTGATCGCCACCATCGAGATGAACAAGGACGTCGAGCAATATCTCAAGACCAACACCCGCTTCTGGTTGGTCAAGCCCAGCGTCAGCCTCGCTGGCATCACCGGCCTGGAAACCCTGGTATCGGGTAACTACATCGCCGCCAGCCCAGGGGATGGTGAGCCTACACGCAAGTTCAAGGCGCTCTCCGAAGAACCCCCGTTATCCGACGCCAAGCCTGGCTTGCACCTGACCCTGAAGGCTGACCGCCTCGGCTCGCTGAACCGTGGCAGCCCAGTGTTCTACAAGCAGATCCAGGTCGGCCAGGTCAAAAGCTACCTGCTGTCTGAAGACCAGAGCACCGTCGAAATCAAGGTCTACATCGAACCTACCTACGCCAACCTGGTGCGCAAACACACGCGTTTCTGGAACGCCAGCGGCATCAGCATTGACGCCAACCTCTCCGGCGTGAAGGTGCGCAGCGAATCGCTCTCGAGCATTGTCGCCGGTGGTATTGCCTTCGCCACGCCGGAGAATCGCAAAGACAGCCCGCCCACCGACCCGAGCCTGCCTTTCCGTTTATACGAAGATTTTGACGCCGCTGCAGCGGGCATCAAGGTCAAGGTCAAGCTCACCGACTTCGAAGGCCTCCAGGCCGGGCGAACCCCAGTCATGTACAAAGGCATTCAGGTTGGCAGCCTGAAAACCCTGAAGATCGACCCGGACCTGTCCAGTGCCAGCGCTGAGCTGACCCTCGATCCATTGGCCGAGGACTACCTGGTCCAGGACACACAATTCTGGGTGGTCAAACCCTCCATCTCCCTGGCAGGCATCACCGGCCTGGAGGCATTGGTCAAAGGCAACTACATCGCGATCCGCCCGGGTGACAAAGGCACGCCGCCACAACGTGAGTACGTGGCCCGTGCCAAGGCGCCGCCTTTGGACCTGCGTTCCCCTGGCCTGCATATGGTACTGCTCACCGACAGCCTGGGTTCGCTGGATGTGGGCAGCCCGATTCTGTACAAACAGGTCAAAGTAGGTTCGGTTCAGAGCTACCAGTTTTCACGCAAGAAAAAACAACTAGTGATCGGTGTTCATATCGAGAAAGAATATGAAAGCCTGGTCAACGGCTCGACGCGTTTCTGGAATGCCAGCGGTGTCACCCTCACCGGCGGATTGACCGGCGGTATTCAGGTCAAAAGTGAATCCCTGGCCAGCCTGATGTCTGGCGGCATCGCCTTCGAAACGCCGGAACCGAATGTACCGTTGAAACGACGCATCCCGCGCTTCCGCTTGTTTGCAGACCGTGAGGCTGCCAACCGGCATGGCACTCTGGTGACCATTAAAGTTGACCGCGCCGACGGCCTGAGCCCTGGCACACCGGTGCGTTTCAAAGGCCTGGACGTGGGCAAGATCGAGAGTGTCGACCTCAGTGCCGACATGCAGTCGGTGCTGCTCAAGGCGCGAATCACCCAAGTGGCGGACCGCATCGCTCGTACGGGCAGCCAGTTCTGGGTGATCAAGCCTGAACTGGGGCTGATGAAGACTGCCAATTTGGAAACCCTCGTCACCGGCCAATATATCGAAGTGCTACCGGCCGCGAAGAACGCAGGCCCGCAGAAGAATTTTGTTGCCCTGGCCCAGCCACCCGAGGCTGTCCATCAGGAAGCGGGCCTGAGCCTCACACTCAGCGCCGCACGCCGTGGTTCGCTGAAGGAAGGCGTGCCGGTCACTTACCGAGAAGTCACGGTGGGTAAAGTCACCGGCTATGAATTGGGTCAAACCGCCGACCGCGTGCTGGTGCACATCCTGATCGAGCCCAAATACGCGCCGCTGGTGCGCAGTGGCAGCCGCTTCTGGAATACCAGTGGCTTCGGGCTCGACTTCGGCCTGTTCAAGGGTGCCACGGTGCGCACCGAGTCGCTGGAGACTCTGGTGGCTGGCGGTATCGCCTTTGCCACGCCTGATGGCGAGCGCATGGGTAACCCGGCACGGCCGCAGCAGACCTTCCCTCTATTCGACAAGTTTGAGGACGAGTGGCTGACTTGGGCGCCTAAGATTCCACTGGGCAAGTAGACCGAGGCGCGGTCTTCGCGAGCAAGCCCGCTCCCACATTCGACCGCATTCCTACCGGATAAACGCGGGCAACTGCGGGAGGGGGCTTGCCCCCGATGAGGCCCTTCAAATCACTTCAACGCTCACAAAAAAGGCCGCGATCCATAAGATCGCGGCCTTTTTGCATTTCAACGCAGCACGTCAGACTTCATCCAACTCCGGCTCGTCCGCCTGCACATTCACCGTCGCCTTCACCACATCATGGCGACGGATATACTTCCAGTCCGCCTCGTCGATGTAGATGCCGTTCGGCCCGCTACCGCCTTCCAGGTCGATCGCCACCTGGGCGGACACCTGCGGCTTCACACTCGCCAGGATGGGCACGAAGCCCAGTTGCAGGCTGGTTTCCAGCAATGCGGCCTGGTTCTTTTCATCGATGTCCGCCGCTTCGTCCAGGTAGTACGGCAAACGCACACGACCGGCCTGGTCACGGTCCATCAGGTGCAACAACAAGTACATGTTGGTCAGCGCCTTGATGGTCATGGTGGTGCCGTTGGACGCAGCGCCATCGATGTCGGTATGGATCACCGGCTGGCCGTGTACCTTGGTGATCTCGAACGCCAGCTCGAACAAGTCCTTGAGGCCCAGTTGGTTATGGTTGGCGGCCACCAGGCGGGCCAGGTATTCCTTGGCCTCTTCGTTCTTGTTGTCCTGCTCGGCGCTCTGGCTGAGGTCGAACACCGAGAGCGTCTCGCCTTCTTCATACTGACCGGCACTGTGGATGATCTGGTCGATATGCTTGAGGGCTTCCTTGTTCGGTGCCAGCACGATGCGGAAGCTTTGCAGGTTGGAGACCTGGCGTTTGTTGATCTCGCGGTTGAACAACGCCAGCTGGTGTTCCAGGCTGTCGTAGTCGCTGCGGATGTTGCGCAAAGTACGGGCGATATCGGTGACTGCCGCACGGCGTGCCTTGCCGAGTGTCAGCGCCTCATCGGTACGGTGTGCATAGGCGTTGATCAGCAGTTGCAGGCGACGCTCGACATCATCCTCACTGTCGAACTTGGCCACACCCTTGAGGCGCACCTGGGCGTACAGCGCCTCGATCTGGCCATCGGCGCGCAGCAGGCCCTGCCAGCTGTCCTGATAGTCATTGAGCAGCGGCAGCAGGTTGTCCATGGAATCGTCGACCGGGTCCATGAACGGCGTGCCGAACGGCAGGTCCGCCGGCAACAGCTGACGACGACGCAGCGCGTCATCCAGCGTACGTTGCTTGGCTTCCATATCGCCAATCTGACGGCCGACCAGTTGCAGCTTGGCCGACAGTTGCTGCACGCGCTCGGTAAAGGCATCACTGGAACGCTTCAACTCGTCCTGGGCGGCTTCCATCTGCGCCAGGTTTTCCAGTTTCTCGCCTTCTTCGGCGCTCAGGGTCTGGGTGCGACGGAAGTCTTCCAAGGCTTTCTGGGCGTCCAGCACCTGTTGGTACAGCGCTTCGGTCTGGGTCTTGCTCGCCGCCCGGTCGGAAGCCACGGCTTGCTGGGTTTTCAGTTGCTTGAGTTCTTTTTCCAGGCGTTCTTTCTGGTCACGCAACGCGGCGCGATCGGCCAGGGCCTGCAATGCTGGTGGCTCGATGTGCGAGATGTCGATGGACAGTCCCGGCACTTCAAAGCGCTCGCCCTTGAAGCCATCGAGGATCTGCTCCAGGGATTTGACCCACTGGCCGTCCTCGTCCAGGGTGATGCCATGTTCACCCAGTGGCAGGCTGAACAGCGAACTGTTGAACAGGCGCATCAGGCGCTCGACATCCTGCTGCGAAAACTCTTCGCGCAGTTTGGCGTAGCTGTTGTTGTCCGCGTGATCGAGCTGCTGCTTGACTGACTTCAAGCGTTTTTCCAGATCGCGCAGACGCTCTTCCAAGTCCTCGGCGCTGAACTGCCGCGACTGCGCCAGAGCGCCCGCCAGTTCATCGTGAGCATCCTTGGCGGCAAGCAATTGCTGCTCCAGCACCTTGACGTCATCCACCAGCGCAAAGCGGTGCTTGAGCACCGACAACTCGCCCAGCCAACGTTGGATGCCGCTGATTTCCCGCTCCAGGCGCATCAGCTCCTGGGTGCCGCCGCGCTGGTCGTTTTGCAGCGCGTCCTGCTCGTTGCGGTAGTGCTCGGCCTGGATGGTCAGCTCTTCCTTACGCGCACTGGCGTAGTCCGACCAGGTGCCCAGCAACGAATCCAGCAGCGGTGACAGGCGATGCAGTTTGCCGCGCAAGGCATCGCGTTGTTTCACGCCATTGGCCAGCGCCTCGACCAACGGCCCGGCAGCCACCAGCGAGTTGTAGTCCTGCTCCATGCGTCGCACATCGCGGAAGGCTTCTTCGCACGCAGCGATGTAATCGACGCTGCCGGAACGCAGGCTGTGTTCGAAGGCATCGAGGAATAGCTGCTTGAGCTTGGCCGCAGTGATCTCGCGCATGTGCAGCAGGTTGATAAACAGCGCCCGGAAGGTCTTCAAGCTCTGTTCGCTGGTAGAACGCAGCGGAATCAGGGTCAGGTCCAGCGGGATCGACGTATGGCCGCCCACCAGCAAGCGCCGCAGTTCATCAGGCTTGAGTTCGTAGGCTTTGAGGCCCTCGCGCTCAAGGTTGGTGAACAGCTCTTTCTGACGCAGGCAGGTGTCGTTTTTCTGATAATGGGCCAGGTCCAGCTTGCCGGCATAGGCAAAGAACTGGTGACCAAAACCGCCGCCCGGGCCGCGCCCGACCACGCCGATCACGTGGGGGCCGTGAGGCAGGGAGACTTCCACCAGGATGTAGCTGGTGTCAGTGGCAAAGTAGAAACGCCGCGATTGTTCCAGGGTGTACTTGCCGAAACTCATGTCCGACATGCGCGCCAGGATCGGGAACTGCAAGGCGTTGATCGAGGCGGATTTGCCCAGGTTGTTGGCGCCATACACCGACAGCGGCTCTTCCAGCGGGAACAAGCCCAGGCTGTAGCCAGCGGTGTTCAATAGGGCGAAGCGGCGGATGCCGTAGCGTTCCTTACTCATGCGTCGGTCTCCTGTTCTTCGGCAATGGCACGGGCCAGGGCATCTTCTTCGCTTTCTTCATTGAAACCGCTCAGGTCCAGCGGGTCATCGGTCTTCAGCAGTTTTTCATCGCTGTCTTCGTCAATGATCACCGGCGCCGGCAGCGGCAATACGCTGTGCACGCTGGCGGCCAGGTCGCGGTCCTGTTGCACGGAGAGGCACACATCGAGGAAACGGTGCATCGGCGGCAGGAAGCGGTAGATGCCGTTGTCTTCGCTGGCAAAACCCAGTTGGGTCATGCGGCGCATGATTTTTTCTTCGAGCTCTTCCTGGGTCTGCACTTCGGCCTGGATAAACAGGTCGCGGTATTTCTCCAGCAGCGAAGGCAGTTCATCGCGGCCCAGGCTGCCACCGTCGAGTACGGCAACCGGGTCGCGGCCCTGGTCGGCCAGATGTTCGACGATGATGAAGGTAAACAAGGCCAGGCGCTGGGCGGTCTTGTTCACTTGCGCTGCGGCCACGGCAGTGTCCGGCACGAAGTAGTAGAAACCGCGGGTATCGCACACCAACTCAAAGCCCAGGGCCTTGAACAGTGTGCGGTACTGGTCCTGGAAGTTCGACAGTTGCGCGTACAGCTCCGGGTCGCGGCGGCTGACGTGGTAACCCTTGAACAGCTCGCGAAAGATCGGCGCCAGCTGGGACAGTTCGGATAGATCAAGATGCATAAGGGGTGCTCGCAGAATTCTCGGCGGCATCAGAGCCGGCCGGGAGCAGGGCGAAGGAGCGCAGGCTGACCTGGTGCTCGTGGGTGTTGTAGTCGCGACGTTCCAGGCGCTCGCGTTTGAAGCGTTTTTCCCGCGAGAGGCGTGAGAACCAGTACAGCAATTCGTCGGTGGCGCCGTCCGGTTCCTGCTCCAGCAGCCAGGTCATCAAGTCGGGCATTGGCAGCGCGTCTTCGCAGCGCTCGAGCATTTCCTTGACCGTCCGCGGTGCGCGCTGGGCTTCGCCCTTGTGGGATTTGTGCGCCTTGGGGAAACGTGCCGGTTTGGGCTCGAAGTTCGCCAGGGCATACACATAAGCCTCGACCTGGCTGGCACTGCCGAGGAAGGTGCTTTGTGGCCGGGTGAACATTGGCATTGCGGCCTGTGGCACCGCGTCCAGGCCTTTACGGCGAATTGCCGACAGGGCCAGCGCCGCGCCACGGGTCACAGCATTATGCCGGCGTGCTTCTTCACGCAGCGGCAACAGCAACTCCCGCGCATGACGCAAGGTCAGTTGGGCGCTGGTCTGCATTTCGAGGATGCGCGCGTGGGTGCGCAGCAGCATATCGTCGTCCACCAGGTGGCCGAGACGCTGCTGCTCGGTGAGCATGCGCAGCAGCACGTTCTCGACCTTGCGCACGCCTTGCTCGAACGCGCCGTCGGCGTTCACCAGCTGGATCATCGGTTCGACATACTCGTCCCACGTCGCCAAGACCTCGGCGTAACGCTGGCGCAACGGGATCTGGCGGTCGCTGGTCTTGGCGCGGTCGGCAACGGCGGCGAGGGCCTGTTCGTCGTTGGCGAGTTTTTTCAGCACGTCGCGCACGCGCATGTCCAGCAGGCGCAGTTGCCGGGCCAGGTCATGGCCGTCACGGATGTCGAAGGCGTCCTGGATATAACCGGCCAGGCGCTCGAGATGGCGCAGGTAGGCTTCGATTTCCAGGCACAGGCCAAGCCGGTGCTCCTTGCGAAGATAGGCGAGGAAGTCGTGGATCTGCGCGTTGAGCTCGAAACGGTTCGGGCTCTTGGCCACAGGCACCAGGATATCCAGGCGAATCCACACGTCCAGCAGGCTGGTGATGTCCTGGGGCGTGCTGTCCAGTTGTTGGGCGGCCAACTGTGCGCGCAGCTCGCCCAGGCTCAGGGTGCCTTGGTCGAAGTGTTCGCACAGAGGCTCAAGTAAGGCCCAGTGTTCGGCGAGGGCGCGCAGGACGCGCTTGGGTTCGATCATGGGAATGGCCGGCTGGTTGGCGATTAAAAGTCGCGATTGTACTGCATCAGGCGCGGGATTTATCCACAGCCGGTCAGTGCACAGTGGGCGATTGTTACCGAACAGCGGTAGAATCCCCGCTCTTTACTTATCCACAAGTGGCCGAGCTGTGCTTATCGAGTCCCGACGTCGCGCTTACTTGACCGCCATGCAGGTGGTCAACTGGCTGCCCCGCACCGAACTGCCGTTTGCCGCGCCGTCGCGGCCGGAGTTGTTGCAGGCGCCTGAGCCCTATGAGGCGTTCGAGTCTTCGGGAGAAGAGGCGGCCGCGCCCGTGGTGGTGGTCAAACCCACTCCCGAAACGCGCCCGGCGGTCGAGCGGGCCAAGATCGACGTGCCACGCCCTTCGCCGGTGACCAAGGCGGCCAAGGTGGTCGAAGAAGCTGCGGTGGTGGTCAAGGCGCCGGTGGTACCGCCGCCACGCTTTGCCCTGCAATTGCTGCGGGCCGGGCGTTGTCTGTTGCTGGTGGAACTGCCCACTGGCGAGCGTTTCCAGTCCCGCGACCCAGCCTACCTGCTGCTCAAGGACATGCTGCGCGCCGCCGGCCTGCCCGACAGCCCGCAGATCATCGGTGAGCCGGTGCGCTGGCCTTTGCTGGTGCGCGGCACCATGGACCAGGGCCCAGAGGCTGCACGGGATTTTGTCCAGGGGTTTGTCTCGGCGCGTCTGGAAGATGAACCCTGCGTGTGCCTGTGGCTGATCGGCCTGCCCGCCGTGCGGTTTGCCGGCGAAGCCAATGCCGAGGCCTGGTACCGCGAGCTGCAGGTCGACAGCCTGGGCTCGGTGTGGGCCCTGCCGGGCCTGGAATTATTAATGGAAGAGCCACAGCGTAAGGCTGATGTCTGGCAAGCCATGCGCCGGCTGATGGCGCGCTGGAAAACAACTGATGAGTGAGGCTTTATCCTTCCGCCCGATGACCGAGGCCGACCTCGACGCCGTGCTGAAAATCGAATACGCGGCGTTCAGCCACCCCTGGACCCGTGGGATCTTTCTCGACGGGCTGGGCAAGTACCAGATCTGGCTGATGTTCGAGGGCGAGCAGCAGGTGGGCCACGGGGTGGTACAGATCATTCTCGATGAAGCGCATTTGCTGAATATCACCGTCAAACCGGAAAACCAGGGCCGCGGATTGGGCCTGGCGTTGCTGGAGCACCTGATGTCCCGCGCGTATGCGGCCAATGCCCGGGAGTGTTTCCTGGAAGTGCGTGACAGCAATAGCGGGGCGTTCCGGCTGTATGAGCGCTATGGCTTCAATGAAATTGGCCGGCGTCGGGACTATTACCCGGCGGTTGGTGGTCGCGAAGATGCAGTCGTGATGGCCTGCACGCTGGTCGACTAATTACACATCCAGATGTGGGAGGGGGCTTGCTCCCGATAGCGGTGGGTCAGTGACTTACTTAAGTGCCTGACACACCGCCATCGGGAGCAAGCCCCCTCCCACATGTTGAACCGCGTTTTTTCAGCGGTTACGGTCTACAGGGTCAATATCGGCCAGTTCGGCCTCATCCAGGCCATTGCCGCCGCCAATCTCATCCTCGTCCACAATGCTGAGGTCGAAGTCGGCAGGTTTGTCTTCCCCGGCCTCTCGCGCATCCCGTGCGCCATCCTCATGGATCAGCGTCTCCGGGCTCATATCGTCATCAGTCGATTCATGATCAGCGGTCGAAGCCCCGGTCATCCCGGCTTCGCGCACCCGTTCGTCGGGCAGCAGGTGCTCGCGTTCGCGGCGCGGTATTTCATCGCCGATTTCCGCCGTGGGTTCTTCTTCGTCAAAATCCAGCTCGCGCATCGAGCCCATGCGGTCTTCGTTGTCATCAATGGGTTCGGGCTGCGTAGCACCGTAGGGACGTCGTGAATCAGTCATGGCCAATCCTCATACTGTGGGGCTTATAGTGTGTGGACAGGCTGGGCTCCCCAAAGATTCAAGCTAATTTGCGCGTGGCGTGACCTGGACGATGGGTTGTCAGTCACAAAACTGCGCATCATTCCTGAGGCTTTCCCTGATGAACGAACTACAAGACCTGCTTGATAACAACGAACGCTGGGCGGATGCGATCAAACAGGAAGATCCCGAATTCTTCGCCAAGCTCGCCCGCCAGCAGACCCCGGAGTACCTGTGGATCGGCTGTTCCGATGCCCGTGTACCCGCCAATGAGATCGTCGGCATGCTGCCCGGCGATCTGTTCGTGCACCGCAATGTGGCCAATGTGGTGCTGCACACCGACCTCAATTGCCTGTCGGTGATCCAGTACGCGGTGGACGTGCTCAAGGTCAAACACATCCTCGTCACCGGCCACTACGGCTGTGGCGGCGTGCGTGCGTCGATGCAGGACCGCCAGTTCGGCCTGATCGACGGCTGGCTGCGCACTATCCGCGATCTCTACTACGAGAACCGCGACCTGCTGGCCCAATTGCCCACTGAAGAAGAACGCGTCGATCGCCTGTGCGAACTCAACGTGATCCAGCAGGTGGCCAACGTAGGCCATACCAGCATTGTGCAGAACGCCTGGCACCGCGGGCAGAGCCTGTCGATCCACGGCTGCATCTATGGCATCAAGGATGGCCGCTGGAAGAGCTTGAACACCACCATCAGTGGCTTCGAGCAATTGCCGCCGCAGTACCGCCTGCGTCCGTTGGGTGAAGCCTAAGGCCGCTTGTGCTCGCGCCACCACGCCATGAAGGCCTGGCCTTCGGCGTTCAGTGGTTCCTTGCTGCCGGTGATCCAACCCCGGCAGTTCAGCTCGCCGCACTGGCAAGCGAACTGCCGGGCCAGCGCGTCTTCGGTCGTGGCGTAATCGAGCGTCAGCAGGCTGCCGGCGGGGATGGCTTGTACCGTCCATAGCTCCAGATATGTAGCGTCCAAGAACACGTTCGGGTTGCACGAGTGCTGTAACAGGCCGCAGAACCAACCATCGTACAAGTGGATGCGCGGAGACAGCTGCAGCGTGTGCGGGCGTCGCTCGCTGACGGCATAGCCAGATACCTGCGCAATGCGCACGCGGTTGTCAAAAGCGATCCGCGCTATGACTCCGGTCGTCATCCCATGCGCGTCTTGCTGGACCTGGAAGTGCTCGGTCGAAGGGTAACCCTGTTCCACGAGTAGCGTCTTGAAGGGATAGAGGCAGGCACTCACCGCGGTCTTAGCCTTATCCATGGCTTGAGTTTTCATCACTCTCCTGAGTTGGGCTGCATGGACCTGCGGGTTGTCTGACTGCGAGCCTTGCAGCAAATGGGCGCGGCCCAAGAGTCGCCGAAGTCGGAGCCTATATCTACTGTCAAACTTGACAGTAGAGACGGTTTATTCGTGTCAAAGCACAGGCGGCAGAGCAGTGGGGGCGGGCGGGGCACTTCTCAGCTGTTTCAACTGCGCCTTGATGGGCGGGGTGGCGCATTTGGCGTTAGCCTGCTCCGGGGGCAGGTTGCGCACCGAGGTGTAGAACAACGCACAGGTCTGCTCTTTACGCGTGACCTGCCAGGTGTTCAGGCAGGCCTTGAGCAATACATTGGCGTCGCTGGCGGGTTTCTGGCCCATACCGGCTTGCCAGCAGGCCGCGCTCAAATCCTGCCCCATCACTTTCAACCCGGCCTCGTCGGCTTTTTGCTCATCGCCGTCATAGCTTGCCGGGTCAGCCGCGTACCAGATGTAGCTGGGGTGGTTGGCGCCCAGCACTGACACGGTTCTGCCCGCGGCCGGGCTTATCTGCGCCAGTTCCAGCACGCCCACGCTCTGGCCGTATTGTTGCTTGATCCAACTGCGTACCGGCGCGCCGAACGCCATCATCGGCAGTGAACCGTTGGCATGCAGGCTCAGTTCCTTGACCATGCGGGTCTGGTAGTCAGTGAAGTAGCTATAGACGGTTTGCAGGTCTTTCCCTGCATTGGACGGCGCGGCGATGGGCGCGATATCGATGATGGTTTGATACGCCGGTGTTTCGCTGGCTGGTATGCCGTTGTCGGTGAGCAACGCTGCCCAACGGTCGGTGGTGGCTGACTCCAGGTAGTCCTGGGCCTGGGTGAGCGAGTAATCCGGTGGAAAGTGCAGCAATTCGACGCTCTTGCGGTTCTCCAGTGCCATGCCCAGCGGCAGGAACAGGTACCAGTTATACGCCCACTTGCCGTCGCTGTTGAGCTGGCTGGCGCCCTGGTAAGCCAGGTCGGCGGTGTTGAGCAAGGTGATCAACGATTGGCCGTAGGTGTCCGGTACGCCACTGAAGGTCGCCGCGACCTGGCCGTCGCGGGTCTTAACACTGACCTTGGCCCGGCTGTAACCATCACGCTGCAGGCTCTGGTTCAGGTAATGCTCGGCGGTTTGCTCCAGCGTCCATGGGCGAAAACAGATCACGTTGCAGTTATTGGGAAACGCGAACAACTGGGTGACACGCTGCGTGCTGCCCAATGGCACTTCGATGTCGGCCTGTACGACCGCACTCGCCAGCAGTGCGGCCAGGGTGAAGGACAGCCTGGTCGGTTTAAACATAGTTGGTTCCTTGTCAGCGAAGCCCGTCTGCGCGGGATAAAAGCCCACCTGCACACAGTAGCGGCTGGCCAGGAAAACCGCGTGTTAAATCGCCAGGCATGTCGTTATTGGATAAGCCTCCTACAGGTTGAACTGCAAGGCGTTGCTCAGATCGCCCATGGGCTTCTGGCCGCGGGAAATCATCGCGTCATCGCGCTGCTTGAGGCCGTCCAGGGTCTCCAACTGGAACACCCGGGTGATCAACCGCAGGATCGATGCGGTGTCGTACACCGTATGGTCAACGGTGCCTTTGCGTGCGAACGGCGACACCACCAGGGCCGGGATCCGCGTGCCCGGGCCCCAGCGATCGCCTTTGGGCGGTGCAACGTGGTCCCACCAACCGCCGTTTTCATCGACGGTGACCACCACCACCATGTTTTTCCACTGCGGGCTTTCTTGCAGCACCTTCAAGGCGCGGGCGATATGGCGGTCGCCCGAGGCCACATCGGCGTAACCGGCGTGCATGTTCAGGTTGCCCTGAGGTTTGTAGAAACTCACCGCAGGCAGCTTGCCGGCCTGGGCGTCGGCGAAAAACTTGTTGGTGGTCGACTCATCGCCCAGGCCGCCATCGCGCAGGCGCTTATCACGCTCCACACGGTTTTGCGGCCCTTGCTGCTTGAAGTAGTTGAACGGCTGGTGGTGGTACTGGAAGTTCGGAATCTTGGGGATACCGCCGGAGTCCTTGAACTGCTCCAGGGTGGCTTGCCACGCGCCGGCGTACCAGGCCCAGTCGATGTTCTTTTTCGACAGCTTGTCGCCAATATGTTCGTGGGTTTGCGGCACCAGTACGTTGGGCAGGTCCGGTTTGGAATAATCCGGGTTTTCTGGGTCGCGAATCCAGGTGGGCCAATAAGGTGGGGCCAGGGTGTTCACGCCGTAACCATCCGGCGTCAGCGCGCTAGGCCCGAACTGCGGCGGGCCGGTCATGGCGCTGGCCGGCGACTTGTCCAAAGGCTTGAGGCGTGTGTCGGTGGGGTCATCGCTTTGCAGCGTGGCGATCTGCGCCTTGGCCACCGACTGCGCGGCATTGGGATAAAACGGCGCCGTGGCGCTGATCAAGTAATGGTGATTAAGGAACGAACCACCAAATGCGCCCTGGAAAAAGTTATCGCAGAGCACAAACTCGTTGGCCACGTCCCACAGGCGCAGGGAATAACGGCTCTGGGCGTAATGGCCCATCACCAGGCCACCGGAGTCACCCCAGGCGACAAACCCATCGTTCTTGCCGCCGTTGATCTGCATCTGGTTCTGGTAAAACACGTGCCACAGGTCGCGGGTCACCAGGCTCAGCGGCAGGTCTTCGGCATTTGGGCCCTTGAGTGCGAACGGTGCGTTGGGCAGGTTCTGCTGGAATTGCACCTCGCTGGGGTAGGTCACCCCATCCACGGTTTGCGGGCCGACCTGCAACACACCGCCCCAGGTCGGAGGCAGGCTGGTCATTACGCTGCCGTCGCGGTCGCGCTGCTGGGCGTCAGTGGCGGTTAAGGCTGACAGGGGTTTCTCCAACCCGGGGAAATCGGCGAACAGATTATTGAAGCTGCGGTTCTCGGCATAGATCACCACCACGGTCTTCACCTGGTCGTGCAACGCCTTGTCCAGTTCCTGCGGCGTGAGCGGCCGCGCCACCGGTGGGCTCGGTGCTTCGCTGGTATTGCCGCAGGCACTCAAGGTCGCACCGACCCCCAACACCGCCGCCCCGCCGAGGAAGCGCCGGCGGCTGGTGTCTACCGGCGGTTGGATGGCGGAATCGGGGGCGGGGCGGTCTTCGTGCTCGTCACTCATTGCGGAGGAGTCCTTGGCGAGATGTTGCAAGATATTTCGCAGGACGGTAGCAATGGAATGTGACGGAACGAAGACAGGCCTGAGGGCGCTACAAAACAAACTGTGGGAGCGGGCTTGCTCGCGAATGCGGTGGATCAGTTAATGAATCCGTTGACTGACAGTCCGCATTCGCGAGCAAGCCCGCTCCCACACTGACCGCGTTATGGCATAACCGGCGGCAAATAAGCCAACGTCGTCCCCAACGCCCACAACAAAAACAACACCAGCGGCGTGTGCACCAGCAACTGCACAAACGAGAACCCGATCAAATCCCGTGCCTTCAACCCCAACACGCCCAGCAGCGGCAGCATATAGAACGGGTTGATCAGGTTCGGCAGCGCCTCGGCCGCGTTGTAGATCTGCACCGCCCAGCCCAGGTGGTATTGCAGGTCATTGGCCACTTGCATCACGTAGGGCGCTTCGATGATCCACTTGCCGCCACCCGATGGGATGAAGAAACCCAGCACCGCCGAGTACACACCCATCAGCAGCGCGTAAGTGTCGTGGGAAGCGATGGAGGTGAAGAACGTCGAGATATGGTGCGCCAGGGTCTGGCCGTCGCCGCCCTTGACCACGGTCATCAACGCCGCAATCGAGCCGTACAGCGGGAACTGGATCAGCACGCCGGTGGTGGTCGGCACGGCACGGGCCACCGCATCGAGGAAGCTGCGCGGGCGCCAGTGCAGCAGGGCGCCGACCATGATGAACAGGAAGTTATAGGTGTTGAGCCCCGAAATGGCGCTGATCGCCGGCTTGGTCGAGAACTCATGGAACAGCCAGCCGGCCGCCAGCAATGCCAGCAAAATCGTCAGTAACGGGCTGTGTTCCAGCCATTCACCTGGGCGCGCCGGTGGTTGCGGCTTGGGCAGGTTGAAGGCCGGGTCGACGCCACAGGCCTTGGCATCACGGGCGCTGTTGGGGCCGGGCGCGGTGGCGTAGGCGATGATCAGCGACACCACGATCAGCGCCAGCAACAGTACGCCGGATTGCCACAGGAAGATGGTCTCGGTGAATGGGATCATCCCGGTGATCGACAGGATCGACGGCGGCAAGCTGGCCGGGTTGGCCTGCAACTGCGCGGCCGACGACGACAGCCCCAGCGCCCAGACGGCACCCAGGCCCAGGTACGCCGCAGCGCCGGCGGCGCGGTAGTCCATGCGTAGATCCGTGCGGCGGGCCAGCGCCCGCACCAGCAAACCGCCGAACACCAGGGACAGGCCCCAGTTAAGCAACGAAGCCACCATGGAGATCAACGCGACCCAGGCCACCGCCGAGCGGCCATTCTTGGGGATGCGTGCCAGGCGGTCGATCAACTTCACCGCGGGCGGGGAGCTGGCGACCACATAACCACCGATCACCACAAAAGCCATCTGCATGGTGAACGGGATCAGGCTCCAGAACCCGTCGCCAAACGCCTTGGCCGCTTCGGCCGGCGCGGCGCCCATGCCCAGGGTCGCCACGGCGACGATGATCACGGCGAGGGCGGCGAACACCCAGGAGTCCGGAAACCAGCGCTCTGCAAAGTTGGAGCAACGCAGCGCAAACCGGGCATAGCGGCTGTCTTCGATAGCATCGGCCATGAAGCTTTCCTCTTGTATTTATTATGGGTTTTGGCAGTTTTACGGGATATTCCTCTACACCCATTGATTTGGGAATCCAGTTATCTTCAACGATCGATGAGTAAAACAAATATATCCGTCGCGATTGCCATCACTGGGCTCAGCTCATAACCTGCACGCCATTTTGTTTGCCTGCCGAGCCTGCACATGACTGCCACCTTTTCCCCACGGGCGCAGCGTTTTTCCCGCTCCGACTACAAAACCCTGGGCCTGGCCGCTCTCGGTGGAGCCCTGGAAATCTACGACTTCATTATCTTCGTGTTCTTTGCGCTGACCCTCAGCCAACTGTTCTTCCCCCCGGAAATGCCCGAGTGGCTGCGCCTGCTGCAAAGCTTCGGCATCTTCGTCACCGGCTACCTCGCCCGCCCGCTGGGCGGCATCCTGATGGCGCACTTTGCCGACCACCTGGGACGCAAGCGCGTGTTCAGCCTGAGCATCCTGATGATGGCCTTGCCATGCTTGCTGATCGGCATCATGCCGACCTATGCGCAAATCGGCTATTTCGCTCCGCTGATCCTGCTGGCACTGCGCGTGCTTCAAGGCGCAGCGGTGGGCGGCGAAGTGCCCAGCGCCTGGACCTTCGTCGCCGAGCACGCGCCGCGCCACCACCGCGGCTACGCCTTGGGTTTCCTGCAAGCCGGCCTGACCTTTGGCTACCTGCTGGGCGCACTGACCGCCACCTTGCTGGCGCAAGTCTTCACCCCCGCCGAAATCCTCGACTACGCCTGGCGTTTCCCTTTCTTGCTCGGCGGCGTATTCGGCGTGATCGGCGTCTGGCTGCGCCGCTGGCTCAGCGAAACCCCAGTGTTCCTCGAAATGCAGGCGCGCCGCCAGGCGGCAGCCGAAATGCCGCTGCGCACCGTGCTACGCGACCATCGCGCCGTGCTGCTGCCGGCAATGATCCTCACCTGCGTGCTCACCTCGGCCGTCGTGGTACTGGTGGTCATCACCCCGACCATGATGCAGAAAACCTTCGGCATGAGCCCCAGCCACACCTTCGCCCTGAGCGCGTTGGGCATCGTCTTCCTGAATATCGGCTGCGTCCTTGCCGGCCTGCTGGTGGATCGCATCGGCGCCTGGCGCGCGGTGTTGGTGTACAGCCTGCTGCTGCCGCTGGGGATTTTCATTCTGTATGCCAGCCTGATCAGTGGCGGCGTGTGGCTGGGCGCGGCATACGCTGTAGCGGGTTTGAGCTGCGGCGTGGTGGGCGCGGTACCGTCGGTGATGGTCGGGCTGTTCCCGGCGCAGGTGCGGGTGTCGGGGATTTCCTTTACCTACAACATCGCCTATGCGCTGTGGGCGAGTACCACACCGTTGCTGTTGATCGCGCTGATGCCGACCAGCCCGTGGATCTGCGTGGGGTATTGCGTGGTGATGGGCGCGGTAGGGGTGGCGAGTGTGGCGTTGTTTGGCAAACGCCACACTTTGGCCGCCTGAAGATCAGGTCAAGAAGTGCCAGAGCACCAAGGTGCCCGCCAGCCCGACCACCGAGACAATCGTCTCATGGGCAATTTGGTGCGCTTGAAAGTAACGACGCACTGGCGCGCGGATGACAATTTTGCAAACCATGCCAATGGATCTGGCCTATAGCTCTATGATCCGCCCCATCCCAACCCACGAGGACATTTCATGAGCGCAGGACACAGCCACGCCCAAGTACGCGCCGGCCACGAACGCAAGTTATGGATCGCCCTGGGGCTGACCGGCAGCTTCATGATTGCCGAAGTTATCGGCGCCTTTGTCACCGGCAGCCTGGCGCTGTTGTCCGACGCCGCGCACATGATGACTGACGCCCTGGCGCTGGCGATTTCCCTGGTGGCGATCCAGGTCGCCAAGCGCCCGGCGGATCGCAAGCGCACTTTCGGCTATGCGCGGTTCGAGATTCTCGCGGCAGCCTTCAACGCGCTGCTGCTGTTCGCCGTGGCGTTCTACATTTTGTACGAGGCTTACCAGCGGCTGCAGGCGCCCGCCGAGATCCAGTCCACCGGCATGCTGGTGATTGCGCTGCTGGGGTTGATCGTCAACCTGATTTCCATGCGCCTGCTCAGCGCGGCCAGTGGCGAGAGCCTCAACGTCAAGGGTGCTTACCTGGAAGTCTGGAGTGACATGCTCGGCTCTGTCGGCGTGATCATCGCGGCGGTGGTGATCATGTTCACCGGCTGGGGTTTGATCGATTCCGTGGTTGCGGCCGCCATCGGGTTCTGGGTACTGCCGCGCACTTGGACGCTGCTCAAGGCCAGCATGAACATACTGCTGCAAGGTGTGCCGGAGAGTGTTGATATCGAGCAGGTGGAGCAGGGCATCCGCAGTGTGCCCGGGGTGAAGGACGTGCACGACCTGCACATC
Source organism: Pseudomonas haemolytica (assembly GCF_009659625.1). GTDB lineage: Bacteria > Pseudomonadota > Gammaproteobacteria > Pseudomonadales > Pseudomonadaceae > Aquipseudomonas > Aquipseudomonas haemolytica. The sequence goes on from NZ_VOIW01000001.1 coordinate 19,188, forward strand.
TGGGCCCTCACCAGCGGCAAGAACGTGCTGAGTACGCATTTGGTCGCGGATGCGTCCCAAGGCAGCGAGCAACAAATCCTCAGTCGAGTGACGGAATTGCTGCACGAACAATTCGATATTTCCCACGCCACGATCCAGGTCGAAGGCGAAGGTTTCCAGCATGACGACCACGACGAGGTGCATGCCTGAGCCTGGCTAACGGATTTGTAATCTTCCACCCACGGCCCTGATAAGTACCGAAAGCTACATTGCCCCCGCTGGGAAACCTCAGCGACTTCATGGGCGTGGAACTCTCGTTATGGCAATTTCCGTTAGAACACTGTTGAGCGCGGCGGCGTTGTGGGTAGCCGCAAACGCCGCCCAGGCACAACCCCTTACCCTCGATGCAGCGTTGCAAGCCGCCTTCGCCAACAACCCGGGTCTGGCGGCCGCGCAATGGGAAATCGACATCGCCCAAGGCGGTCGCCAGCAGGCCGGTTTGATTCCCAACCCGGTGGCCTCCTGGGACGCCGAAGACACCCGCCGCAACAGCCGCACCACCAGCATCAAACTCAGCCAGACCCTGGAACTGGGTGGCAAACGCGGTGCGCGCATCGAGGTCGCTACCCGCGCCCAGGACGCCGCCGCATTGACCCTGGAGCAGCGCCGCAACGTCCTGCGTGCCGAGGTGATCGACAGCTATTACGGCGCCCTGCGCGCCCAGGAGCGCCTCGACCTGGCGCAACGCTCAATGGCCTTGGCCGAACGCGGCCTGGTGGTCGCCAACGGGCGTGTCACCGCTGGCAAGTCATCACCGGTGGAAGCCACCCGCGCCCAGGTGCAGGTGTCGGAAATCCGCCTGGAGTTGAATCGCGCACACATTGGCCAGGCCGATGCCTACCGCCGCCTGGCCGCCAGCACCGGCAGCGCCGCCACCGACTTCCAGGCGGTCGCCACGCAAAACACCTCCGTACCCGCGTTACCCGCCGCCGCGCAATTGCTGGCGCGTCTTGAGCAGACCGCCGAGCTACGCCTGGCCGAACTGAATATCGTGCAAAACGAAGCCAGCGTGGGCCTGGAAAAAGCCCAGCGCATTCCGGACCTGGATGTGTCCATCGGCAGCCAGTACGACGCCAGCGTGCGCGAGCGAGTCAACCTGGTGGGTGTGTCGATGCCGATCCCGTTATTCAACCGCAACCAGGGCAACATCCTGGCCGCCAGCCGGCGCACCGACCAGGCCCGCGATCTGCGCAACGCTGCCGAGCTGCGCCTGCGCACCGAAACCCGCCAGGCCCTGGACCTGTGGCAAACGGCGAATACCGAAGTGCGCGCGTTCAACCAGCAGATCCTGCCCGCCGCACAAAGTGCGGTCGACAGCGCCACCCGTGGTTTCGAGATGGGCAAGTTCAACTTCCTCGATGTGCTCGACGCCCAGCGCACGTTGATCGCGGCCCGCACCCAGTACCTCACGGCGACCGCCCAGGCCACCGACGCCTGGGTACGCATCGAACGAATTTACGGCGACCTCGCCCGGCTTTGATTTTTCCTGGAGTCTCCTGATGAATAAAAAACATGGCATGGCGTTCGCCGTCGCCTTGGGCCTGATGCTGTCCGGCTTCGCCCACGCCGACGAAGAAGAAGGCCACCTCGAACTCACTGAGCAACAGATCCAGGCCGCCGGCATCCAACTGGCCCAGGCTCAACCGCGTTCGATCAGCACCGTGCTGACGCTGCCGGGCGAGGTGCGCTTCGATGAAGACCGCACCTCTCATATCGTGCCCCGCGCCGCAGGTGTGGTGGAGGCGGTGAAAGTCAATCTTGGCCAGTCGGTGAAGAAGGGTGAGCTATTGGCGGTGATCGCCAGCCAGCAGATTTCGGACCAGCGCAGTGAGCTGGCGGCCAGCGAGCGCCGGGTCGAGCTGGCGCGCACCACCTTCCAGCGCGAGCGCCAGTTGTGGCAGGACAAAATCTCCGCCGAGCAGGATTACCTGCTGGCGCGGCAAACCCTGCAAGAAGCCGAAATCGCCTTGAACAATGCCCGGCAAAAGATGACCGCCCTCAGCGGCAGCGCGGTGTTGGCCGGTGGCAATCGCTATGAGCTGCGTGCGCCGTTCGCCGGGGTGGTGGTGGAAAAACACTTGGGCGTGGGCGAGGTGGTCAGTGAAACCAGCAACGCGTTCACGCTCTCGGACTTGTCCCAGGTGTGGGTCACCTTCGGCGTATTTCCCAAGGACTTGAACAAGGTTCGCGTGGGCAAACCGGTGAAAGTCAGCTCGACGGAAATGGGCACCGAAGTGCTGGGCACCGTGGCGTATGTCGGCAACTTGCTCGGTGAGCAGACGCGCACCGCCACCGTCCGCGTGACGGTACCCAACCCCGACGACGCCTGGCGCCCAGGCTTGTTCGTGGCCGTACAAGTGGCCACCGATACCTACCAGGCCAAGGTCACCGTGCCGCAAGCCGCGATCCAGACCGTCGAGGACAAACCCTCGGTGTTCGTGCGCACCGCAGACGGTTTTGTCACTCGCCATCTTGAACTGGGTGTCAGTGAAAACGGCTACGTCGAAGTGCGCAAAGGCCTGGAGGCCGGCGCGCAGGTGGCGACAGTTGGCAGCTTCATCCTCAAGTCCGAACTGGGCAAAGGCTCGGCCGAACACGCCCATTGATCTGCGAGTGATTTCCCATGTTTGAGCGCCTTATCCAATTCGCCATCGAGCAGCGCATCATCGTGCTGCTGGCGGTGCTGTTGATGGCCGGTATCGGCATCGCCAGCTATCAGAAACTGCCCATCGACGCGGTGCCTGATATCACCAACGTGCAGGTGCAGATCAACTCGGCAGCGGCCGGCTTCTCGCCGTTGGAAACCGAGCAGCGCATCACCTTTCCCATTGAAACCGCCATGGCCGGTCTGCCCGGCCTGCAGCAAACGCGCTCGTTGTCGCGGTCCGGCTTGTCCCAGGTCACGGTGATTTTCAAGGACGGCACCGACCTGTTCTTCGCTCGCCAACTGGTCAACGAGCGCCTGCAAGTAGCCCGCGGGCAATTGCCCGATGGCATCGAAACCGCGATGGGGCCGATTTCCACCGGCCTCGGGGAGATTTTCCTGTGGACCGTTGAGGCCGAGGACGGTGCTCGCAAAGACGACGGCACGCCGTACACACCGACTGACTTGCGGGTGATCCAGGACTGGATCATCAAACCGCAACTGCGCAACGTGCCGGGCGTAGCCGAGATCAATACAATCGGCGGCTTCGCCAAGGAATACCAGATTGCGCCAGACCCCAAGCGCCTGGCCGCCTACAACCTGACGCTCAATGACCTGGTCACAGCGCTGGAGCGCAACAACGCCAACGTCGGCGCCGGTTATATCGAGCGCAGCGGCGAGCAGTTGTTGATCCGTGCGCCGGGGCAAGTGGCGTCTATCGACGACATCGCCAACATCGTCATCACCACCTCGGACGGCACGCCGATCCGCGTACGCAATGTGGCCCAGGTCGACATCGGTCGTGAACTGCGCACGGGTGCTGCCACCGAAAACGGTCGTGAAGTGGTGCTGGGCACGGTGTTCATGTTGATTGGCGAGAACAGCCGCAGCGTGTCCCAGGCGGTGGCGAAAAAGCTCGAGGAGATCAACCGCACCCTGCCCGAAGGCGTTGTGGCGGTCACCGTCTACGACCGCACCAACCTGGTGGAAAAAGCCATCGCCACGGTGAAGAAAAACCTCTTCGAAGGCGCGTTGCTGGTCGTTGCAGTGCTATTCCTGTTCCTCGGCAATATTCGTGCGGCGCTGATCACTGCGATGGTGATTCCGCTGGCGATGCTGTTCACCTTTACCGGCATGTTTACCAACAAAGTCAGCGCCAACCTGATGAGCCTCGGCGCGTTGGACTTCGGCATTATCGTCGACGGCGCGGTGGTGATCGTCGAGAACGCCATCCGCCGCCTGGCCCATGCACAGCAGCGCCATGGCCGCCTGCTGACCCGCAGTGAGCGCCTGCACGAAGTCTTTGCCGCGGCCAAAGAAGCGCGACGGGCGCTGATCTTCGGGCAACTGATCATCATGGTGGTGTACCTGCCGATCTTTGCCCTTACCGGCGTGGCCGGGAAGATGTTCCACCCGATGGCCTTCACGGTGGTCATCGCCTTGCTCGGCGCGATGATTCTGTCAGTCACCTTCGTACCGGCGGCGATTGCGTTGTTCGTCACCGGCAAGGTCAAGGAAGAAGAAAACCTGGTCATGCGCAGTGCGCGCCGGGTGTATGACCCGGTGCTCAATTGGGTGATGACGCGCCGCCCGCTGGTGTTCGGCCTGGCGCTGCTGACCATCGTCGTGTCGGGCGCTGTCGCCAGCCGCATGGGCAGCGAATTTATCCCCAGCCTCAGTGAGGGCGACTTTGCCCAGCAGGCACTGCGTGTACCTGGCACCAGTCTGACGCAATCGGTGCAGATGCAGCAGCAACTGGAAAAAACCTTGCTGGCCGAGGTGCCGGAAATCGAGCGGGTGTTTGCGCGCACCGGTACGGCGGAAATTGCCTCCGACCCGATGCCGCCGAACATCTCCGACAGCTACGTGATGCTCAAACCCAAGGACCAATGGCCCGATCCGAAGAAGTCCCGCGAGGCCATCATTGCCGATATCCAACGGGCCAGTGCGATAGTGCCGGGCAGCGCGTACGAGCTGTCGCAACCGATTCAGCTGCGCTTCAACGAACTGATTTCCGGGGTGCGCAGCGATGTGGCCGTGAAGGTGTTTGGCGATGACATGGCGGTGCTCAACACCACCGCCGCGGAAATCGCCGAGACCTTGCAGAAGCTCGACGGTGCCTCGGAAGTGAAAGTGGAGCAGACCTCCGGGCTGCCGGTGCTGACCATCAATATCGACCGCGACAAGGCGGCCCGTTTTGGCCTGAATGTGGGCGATGTGCAGGACACCATTTCCGTTGCCGTCGGTGGGCGACAGGCCGGTACGTTGTACGAAGGTGATCGGCGCTTCGACATGGTCGTGCGTTTGTCCGACGCGCTGCGCACGGATATCGAAGGCTTGTCACGGCTGTTGATTCCGGTGCCGGCGCTGGCCAGCAACACGTCTGGGCAACTGGGCTTTATCGCCTTGTCCCAGGTCGCCAGCCTCGACCTGGTGCTGGGCCCCAACCAGATCAGCCGCGAGAACGGCAAGCGTCTGGTGATCGTCAGCGCCAACGTACGTGGGCGTGATATCGGCTCGTTTGTGGAGGATGCCGAAGCCGCCATCCTCAGCCAGGTGAAAGTGCCTGCCGGTTACTGGACCACTTGGGGCGGCCAGTTCGAACAACTCAAAGAGGCCTCCGAGCGCCTGCGCATCGTGGTGCCGGTGGCGTTGCTGCTGGTGTTCGGGTTGCTGTTCATGATGTTCAACAGCCTCAAGGACGGCTTGTTGGTGTTTACCGGGATTCCGTTCGCGCTGACCGGTGGGATCATGGCGCTGTGGCTGCGGGATATTCCGCTGTCGATTTCGGCGGGGGTGGGGTTTATCGCGTTGTCCGGTGTGGCGGTGCTGAACGGCCTGGTGATGATCGCCTTTATCCGCAACCTGCGCGAGGAAGGCCGCTCGTTATCGGTGGCGATCCACGAAGGCGCGCTGACCCGTTTGCGCCCGGTGCTGATGACCGCGTTGGTGGCCTCCCTCGGCTTTATCCCCATGGCGCTCGCCACCGGCACCGGCGCCGAAGTACAACGCCCGTTGGCGACGGTGGTGATTGGCGGGATTATTTCATCGACATTGCTGACACTGCTGGTGCTACCGGCGTTGTATCAGTGGGCTCATCGCCGTGAAGAAGAGCCTGCCTGACAACCTTGAATGCACCACATTGGACCGGTGTTGGCTTCAGGGGAAAGGCCAGGCTGAACCGCGTGAAACGCCCGAGCTGGCTGGTGACATGAGCGTGCCCTTGGTGCAAATGCATGATCGACTTGACGATAGCCAACCCCAACCCGGTGCCACCCTCTGCACGGGTGCGGCTGCTGTCGGCGCGGTAGAAGCGTTCGAACAGGTGCGCCAGGTGGTGCGCTTCGATGCCACGCCCCGGGTTGCCCACTGACAGCGACACGCTCTCGCCGTAGGTCTCCACCAACAGCAACACGGTTGAGCCTTCAGGCGTATGGCGAATGGCATTGGAGAGCAAATTGGAAATCGCCCGCTGGATCATCAGGCGATCGCCGGTCACCCAGGCATCGCCGCGCAGGCTCAGGGTGACCTGTTTGTCTTCGGCACTCAGGGCAAACAGCTCCATCACCCGCTGGGCTTCTTGTGCCAGGCACACTTCGGTGAATGAGGCCCGTGCCGCCGGATGGCTGACCTGGGCCAGGAACAACATGTCGCTGACGATACGCGCCAGGCGTTCGAGCTCTTCGGTGCTGGATTCCAGCACCGCCTTATATTCTTCAGGCGGCCTCTGGCGCGACAGGGTCAGTTGGGCCTTGCCCATCAGGTTGGTCAGAGGCGCGCGCAATTCGTGGGCCAGGTCATCGGAGAATTGCGAGAGTTGCTGCACTCCGGCATCCAGGCGGTTGAGCATCACGTTGAAGCCTTGGGCGAGTTCACCCAGTTCGAGGGGCAAGTTGTCGACGGACAAACGATGAGTCAGGTCCTGGGTGGTGACTTTCGCCGCCACCTGGCTGAACTGCTTCAACGGTGCCAAGCCACGTTGCACCAGCCACCAGGCGCCCATGCCGATCAGGATCAACAGCAGCGGCAGCGCAATCAGCGTGGCGCGCAGGTAGGCGCTGAGCAGCGCCTGGTCGTCCATGCGGTCCAGGGACAGCAGCACCCGCACGCGTTCACCGCTGGCCAGGCGCATCAGGCTGGAGGCGCTGAGCACCTGGTTGCCGTTGTTGTCGGTCCAGTTCAGGTAGCCGAGGGTTTCCCGTGGCCTGAAGTCAGTGAGCAACGGCTCTTGGGGCTTGGCGCCGATGTTGAGTAGCACGCTGTCATTGGGGGCGGTACCGACGATGGTCAGGTAGAAATTGTCATGGCCGATGACCAGGTCCAATAGTGAATGGGGACGGGCGCGGATGGCCTGGGCATCGAGGCCCAGGGCCAGGCTGTGCTGGATCTGCTCCATCTTGCTTTCCAGGCCCTTGCGCGCCAGCTTTTCCAACTCATGGGTGAGGGCCAGATAGGCCAGTGTGGCGAGCAGCAACACCAGGCCTGCGCCCATCAGGCTGACGGTCAAGCCCAGGCGCATCGACAGGCTGCTGGTTCTCATGGGCGCGCTTCCAGCACGTAGCCCACGCCGCGAATGGTGTGGATCAGCTTGACCTCGCTCTGGTCGTCCACCTTGGCCCGCAGGCGGCTGATGGAGACTTCCACCACGTTGGTGTCGCAGTCGAAATTCATGTCCCACACCAGGGAAATAATCTGTGTGCGGGTCAGCACTTCACCGGACTGGCGCATCAGCACTTGCAGCAGGGCGAACTCCTTGGTGGTCAGGTCGATGCGCCGGGTGCCGCGATAAGCGCGATGGCGGCGCGGGTCCAGCTCCAGGTCCGATACGCGGAACACTTCCGGCTGCGGGATGTGTTCGCTGCGCCGCAACAGCGTACGCACCCGTGCCAACAGCTCGGGAAACTCGAACGGCTTGACCAGGTAATCATCGGCGCCCATGTCCAGGCCCTTGATCTTGTCAGCCAGCCGGCCACGGGCGGTCAGCATCATCACGCGCTGGGAACCGTTGCGGCGCAGTTGTTCCAACACTTGCCAGCCATCCTTGCCGGGCAGGTTGACGTCGAGAATCACCAGCTCATAAGCATGCTGCCCAGCCAGGTGCAGGCCGTCGATACCATTGGCGGCGCAGTCGACCACGTAGCCACTTTCGTTCAGGCCCTGCTGCAGGTAGTCAGCGGTTTTTTGCTCGTCCTCAACCACAAGGATACGCATGGGGGTTACCTCTTAATTTGGGGAGAGAAGGCGCCCATTTCCTTATGGCGGCTGTTATCAGGGGAGTAGGAAAAGTCTGAACGATGAAGTAGCTTTAGGGTCAACTGCGACCATCGGTCGCATGGTGCCGCGAGCAAAAAAAACGCCCCAGGCGGGGCGTTAAAAATTCATCTCTTTCCAAAGGAGCTACACAAAAGCTTCAGAGATGAATGTGCTCGGTGAATAAGTTGAAGCGAGTATAGAAAGTTCAACTTAACGAGAAGCTGGGGCCAATATTACAATTTTGATAGCCGGCTATTTGTGAACAGATGTTAGTTAATCGCGAGCGAATGTAAGCTTCACAGCACGGCCAGTGGATATTCGGCAATCAGGCGAACTTCTTCCAGGTCTGATTCGAACGCACTGGAGCGTACTGTGGCTTGGCGCAAACGCAGCGACAGGTCCTTCAAGCGCCCACCTTGCACCACGTACTTGGCCTCGATATCCCGCTCCCAGCGGCGTTGATCGGTCAGCGGGTTACCCGCTGCATCGCGACGCATATACAACGCGTTGGCGTTGCTGTAGTCGGCGCCGGTGCCTTTGCCGTAGCGGGTCATGAACGACAGGCCCGGGATGCCGAACGCCTGCATGTCCAGGTCGTAGCGCACCATCCATGAACGCTCCTTGGGCGAGTTGAAGTCGCTGTACTGGATCGAGTTGTTGAGAAAGATCGAGTCCGACTGGCGCAGGTAATCGAAGTCATCGTCGCCGTTGTTGCGCTGGTGCGACACGGCCACGCTGTGGGCGCCGACCTTGACCCCGAGCCTGGCGCTCCAAATGTTGTTGTCGAATTCGCCAAGCAGTTTCTTACCTTCGTCCACGGCCTTGTAGTAGTTGAAATCGCCGAACAGCGACACGTCGTCGTTCAGCGGATAGCTGGCGGCGCTGCCGAAGTAGTACTGATCCCAGGCGTCCTTCAAGCGGCTGCTGTAGAGGCTGACGCTGAGGTGTTTGTTGAGTTGGTAGTCACCGCCGAAATAGCCGACCCAGGGCGAATCGACCTTGCCCGCATAGAAGGTGGCAAAGCCCTTGTTCATGCCGCTTTCACTGGGCTGGCTCATGCCGCTCAGCCGCCCACCTTGCAGGCTCAGGCCTTCCAGGCTGGTGTTTTGTGCGGTGACGCCGCGAAAGCTTTCCGGCAACAGGCGTGAGTCGCCGTACGCCACCACGGGAGTGAGCGGGAACACATCGCCGGCTTTGATCACCGTGTCGAACACGCGCAGTTTCGCCGCGCCGCCGACTTTGCCGTAGCTGCTTTGCGGCTGGTTGTCGCTGTTGACTGGCAGCACGCCGAACGAGCCTTTGCCGCCGCTGCGGCCGGTACCTGAGTCAAGCTTGAGGCCGTACATGGCAAACGCATCCAGGCCAAACCCCACGGTGCCTTGGGTAAAACCGGATTCGAACTTGCCGATCAAGCCTTGCGCCCAGGCTTCGGAGTAGCCATTGCCGGTGGGGCTGGACTGGCCCTTGCGATCATCGCGGTTGAAGTAAAAATTGCGCGCCAGCACGTTCACGCTGCTGCCTTCGATAAAACCTTCGGGCTTGTCTTCCACGGCCACCGCAGCCAGGGGCAGTGCGGCCATCAGTGAAAAGGGAAGGGTGTAGTGACGAATGCTCATGATGCGCTCCTCGGTGATGGCAGTTATCAGCTCTTATAGAGGTGGGCGTTTTTATTAATATGGCCCGGGTCGATAGTTGCAAACGGCGGATAACAGCTGCATTGCGCAAAGATGACAATTCTGGAAACTAACGGCCATCTAACAAATACGTAATGTTCTGGTGAACATGGCGTCAGGGTTCGCTGGTTAATCTCGACACTGAACTTTTCAGTCGAGGAACTTGTGATGAATTTTTATAAACTAGGGTTAGGCGTATTAACCGCAGTCTTGTCATTTGGTGCGTTGGCCGAAGGGGGTGGGGATCGTACCTTTGCCCTGATGATGGAGCGCAATGAGAAAGCCATGGCCGCCTACGCGATCAAAAAAGGCAAGCCGGTGCCCGAGGTACAGGCCTACCGCTATGGCATGGACCTGGACATTGCCGAGGTGGTCAACGTGACGCCGCCGATTCGTTCGTGCAACCCAGTGCCGTCGCGCATGACCTATGAGGACTCCAGTGGCAAGCTCAATACCCTGGAGTATCAGGTGATGGGTGTGTGCCGAAACAATGGCGGTTGATGGATCCAAAAATATAGTTGGGCCATGGGCTGAAGCGCTATTCAGAAAACGCTGGCAGCGCCGATGCAGCGTTAATCGTCCCGCCCATTTGCCCACCGGTGCCCTATGTTCAATACCCGCCTGAAGCAGGAGCTGTCCGCTCTTCGCGAAGAATTGTCGAGCTTGCTGCAGGTCAAGGAAAGCCTGGAAAGCGAAATGCTGTGCCTGACGCTGGATCCCGACGGCCGGGTGGAGTGGGCCAATGCCAACTTCCTGCAGGAACTGGCCTACCAGGCGAGCAACATTGTGGGGCAGTCTATCGAAGACCTGGTGCCGGCTCATGTGCGCCAGGACGAATTCCAACTGCGTTTCAAGCATGCGCTGGCCCGCGGTGAACACTTCGCCGGCACCGTGCGCTTGCTGCGTGGCAATGGCAAGGAAGCGTGGCTGCGTTCAATCGTGCAGCCGGTGCGCAGTTCGGATGGGCGTATCAAGCATTTTTCGATCTACTCCAGTGACCTCACCCGCACCATTGAGAGCTCGCGCGAACATGAAAACCTGATCACCGCGCTGGTGCGCTCTACGGCCGTGATCGAGTTCGACCTGAACGGGAACGTGCTCACCGCCAATGACCGCTTCCTCAGCGGCATGGGCTACAGCCTGGCGCAGATCCAGGGCAAACATCACCGGATGTTCTGCGAGCCGCAGGAATACAACAGCGCCGAGTACCAACAGTTCTGGAAACGCCTGAACGCCGGTGAGTTCGTCGCGGCGCGTTTCAAACGTGTGGACAGCCATGGCCGCGTGGTGTGGTTGGAAGCCACCTATAACCCGGTGCTGGACGCCAATGAGCGGCTGTACAAAGTGGTCAAGTTCGCCACGGTGATCACCGACCAGGTCAACCGCGAGCAGGCAGTGGCCGAGGCCGCCAACATTGCCTACAGCACTTCCTTGCAAACCGATGATAGCGCCCAGCGCGGCACTACCGTGGTGACCCAGGCGGTGGATGTGATGCGTGACCTGGCCCAGCACATGCAACAGGCTGGCGAAGGTATTGAGGCGCTCAACGCCCAGTCCCAAGTGATCGGCACTATCGTCAAGACCATCAGCGGCATCGCCGAGCAGACCAACCTGTTGGCGCTCAACGCGGCCATCGAAGCGGCGCGTGCCGGTGAGCAGGGGCGTGGCTTTGCGGTGGTGGCCGATGAGGTTAGGCAACTGGCTTCTCGCACCAGTAAAGCCACCGAAGAGATTGTCGGCGTGGTGCGCCAGAACCAGGACATGGCCCGCGACGCGGTCGCCCTGATGGCTGACGGTCGCCTGCAAGCTGAACAAGGCCTGGCCCTGGCGGCCGAGGCGGGCACGGTGATTGTGGAAATCCAGGACGGCGCGCAAAAAGTGGTGAGTGCGGTCGGGCAGTTTGCCAATCAGCTGTCGAGCTGATCTGTCGGGCTTGTGCTTGAGGTATCTTAGGGCTTTTCTCGCTTGCAGAGCTGATCGTCCATGAGCCCTACTTACCGTCGCCCCGTCCCACTGTCCAAGGCCTACCGCTTGCTCAACCACGGGCCAACCGTGTTGGTCAGCGCGGCCCACAATGGCCAGCGCAATATCATGGCCGCAGCCTGGGCCATGCCATTGGATTTCGAACCGCCGAAAGTCGCGGTGGTGCTCGACAAGGCCACCTGGACCCGCCAACTGCTGGAAGGCGCCGGCACCTTCGTGTTGCAGGTACCTTGCGTGGCGCAGGCCGATCTGGTTCAGACGGTGGGCAACACCACAGGCTCTGAAACCGACAAATTCGCAACCTACGGCCTGCAAAGTTTTAACGGCGAACACACCGAGGCACCGATGCTGGAAGGTTGCGTGGCTTGGCTGGAATGCCGCCTGCTGCCCGAGCCCCATAACCAGCAGACCTATGACCTGTTCCTGGGTGAAGTGGTCGCGGCCTATGCTGATGAGCGGGTGTTCAGCGAGGGCCGCTGGCATTTTGAAGGCTATGATCAACTGCGTACGTTGCACCATGTGGCGGGCGGGAATTACCTGACCATCGGCCAGCCGATTGTCGGCCGCCAGCTCTAACCGCTACCAGCGTGCGTTTGCCAGCGCCTCGGCAAACGCCATCAATTTCGGTGAGTACTGCCGGGACGGCGGGTAGACCAACGAGATCCCTCGACTGCGCCCGGCAAACCCTTCCAGCAAAGGCACCAGGCGTCCGGCGGCGAGGTCATCGCGCACCGCGAAATCCATGACTTGGGCGATGCCATAACCGCCCACGGCGCCATCGACCAGGGCATCGCCGATATCAAAGATCAGCCGCCCTTCGACGGTTACGTCCTGCACCTTGCCATTGAGCATGAACTGCCAATCCACCATGCGGCCGCTGCGTAAGTTGCGCACGGTGAGGCAGTGGTGGTCCTTGAGTTCATCGACGCTTTGCGGCGTGCCAAACCGTGCCAGGTAGGCAGGCGAGGCGACGGTGATCCAACGCAGCGGCGCCAGTGTGCGGGCGATCAGGCGTTGGTCTTGAATCTCGCCGGTACGCAGCAGTGCGTCGAAACCCTCATCGACGATATCCACCAGGCGGTCGGTCATCACCGCTTCGATACGCAACTCGGGGTAGCGCAAGGTCAAGTCGCCAATCACCGGCATCACCACCTTGCGCCCGAACAGCGAGGGCGTGCTGATCTTCAGCAGGCCGGACGGGTTGCTGCGTCGATCGAGCATCAGCTTTTCGGCTTCGGCCAACTCGGCCAGCAACGGCGCACTGCGCTCATACAGCATTTGCCCATCCGGCGTGAGGCTGACGCTGCGGGTGTTGCGTTGCAGCAAGCGCACGCCCAACTGCTGTTCCAAGCGGGAAATGGCGCGGGACAGCCCCGATTGAGTCAGCCCCAGGTCGCCGGCGGCCCGGGTGAAACTGCGGGTTTCGGCGACGCGGACCAGTAGGCGTACAGCGTTCAGATCCATGATTTAAATCATCAGTGAAAGAGTGGTAACGCTATTTATCATCCGCGACGCATAAAAGACACTGGCCGCACTTCATTTTCGGATAGGACGCTGTGATGCCTCCCACTAAACCTTCAGGCTGGATGCTGTTGCTGCTGGCCACCGCCCAACTGATCATCGCCCTCGATGCCACCATCGTCTTTGTCGCATTGCCGCAAATCGGCACGCACCTGGCGTTTTCCGCCCAGCAATTACAGTGGGTGGTGAGCGCCTACAGCGTGGCGTTCGGTGGCTTCCTGTTGCTGGGCGGCCGCGCCACTGACTTGTTGGGCAAGCGCCGTTTGTATCGAGTGGGCCAGGCGCTGTATGCGTTGGCGTCCCTGGCAGCGGTGCTCGGTGGCAGCGCGCTGTTGCTGGTGCTGGCGCGCGCGGTGCAAGGCGTGGGCGGGGCGATGTTGTTCCCGGCCACCTTGGCGTTGATCAACACCCACTATGCCGAAGGCCCGGCGCGTAACCGTGCGTTCGCGGTGTGGAGCGCGGCGTCGGCAGCAGGCCTGGCCCTGGGCGCGCTACTGGGAGGCGTGCTGACCCAGGTGTGGGGCTGGGAGGCGGTATTCCTGGTGAATGTGCCGTTGGCCGGTGGCTGTGCCTGGGCGGCGCGCTATTGGATTCCTGCCGATGGCGAGCGGGTGCGCGGGCGCAAGTTCGATATCAGCGGCGCATTGACCGTGACGGTCGGAGGCACCTTGCTGGTGTTTGCCTTGGTACAGGGCCCGGAGTGGGGCTGGACGGCGCCTGCCACCCTAGGCTGTATCGCCCTGGCCGTAACATTGCTGGGCGTGTTCGCCTGGATCGAGCACCGCGGCCGCGACCCGCTGATGCCACTGCGCCTGTTCGCCTATCGCGAACTGCGCATGGCCATGGTCCTGACAGCGGTCTTCATGAGCAGCTTTGGTGTGCAGTACTACTTCCTTGCGGTGTACTACCAACAGGTCTACGGCTATAGCGTGTTGCAGACCGGGCTGGCATTTTTGCCAGCGACCCTGGTGTGTACGTTCGGCATCTGGCTGGCGGAGCACTCATTGGGCCGGCTTGGGTTGCGCAACACACTGGTCTACGGGCAGTTGGCGGGCGCAGTGGGCATCGGGCTGGTGTGTTGGGCCTTGCCGACAGGCGTGGGGTTCTGGTCGCTGCTGCCGGGGATTTTTATCTTGAGCATCGGCCAGGGCATGACCTGGACAGCCATGTGGGTGGCGGCGGGCCTGGGTATTCGACCCGCAGAGCAAGGTGTAGCGGCGGGGATGGCGTCTACCAGCCAGCAGGTTGGTGGAGCGTTGGGGTTGGCGGTGCTGGTGTCGGTGGCCAATACCGGCGGGATTGAGTTGGCGTTGTGGTGGAGTGCGGCGATTGCATTGGCGGGGGCGGTGTTGGCGTTGGGGCACAACTCGCGCGACAAGACGTCGAGGCCGGTATTGAAAACAAGTTGACTCATATGTGGGAGAGGGCTGGCCCCCTCCCACATTTGATTGCATTTCCAAGTCTCGGGTCAGCGCCCGAGCATCTTCACCCAGCGCGATGGCGGCATGCCGTAGGTGCTGCGAAATTGTCGGGTCATGTGGCTTTGGTCGGTAAAGCCGGCGGTCATCGCGGCATCCACCAGAGATTGGCCCTGGGCCAACAAGTGACGCACCAGGTCCAACCGGCGCATGGTCAGGTAGCGGTAAGGGCTGGTGCCGAACAACACGCGAAAATCCCGCGACAAGGCCCAGCGATCGCGGCCAGCGTGGTCGGCCATTTCATCCAGGGTGATGCTGCGGCCCAGGGCGCTGTGGATAAATTCACGGGCGCGTTCGGCAGCGACGTAGTCGAAGGATTTACGGCTGACGATGGCGCCCGACGCATTGCTCAGCGCCTGGGCCAGGTCGAACATGGCGTCCTGCTCTTGCATCGGGTCAATCGGGCAATCCAGGCTTTGCAGCAGCACTTCGCTGGCGCGGTGCAGCCGAGGGTCGGTGGACAAGCCGCCGGGGATAAACGGCAAGGGCTTGCCGCCGAGGATCTGCTGGATCAGCGCGGGCTCCACATAAATCATCCGGTACTTGAAGCCTTCGTCGCTGCCTGCGCGGCCGTCATGGGTTTCATCCGGGTGAATCACCATGGTGGTGCCGGGCATGCTGTGGGTCACGCCGCCGCGATAATGAAAGCTCTGCACGCCTAACAACGTGCGCCCGATGGCGTAGGTGTCGTGGCGATGGGGGTCGAACGCGAAGCCGGCAAAGTACGCCTCGATACGGTCCAGGCCACTGGCGTGCGGGGCGCGGTGCAGCCAGTCGAGGGTGTGGGTGGGTTTGCCCATGGTGACTTGTCACAGAAGGAGGTGGAAATACGTTAACCCAGTCTGACGTGAGTTGTCTGTCGAGGTCTTGAATGATTGTGCGTACGGTCTGCGGGTTTTTGATGAGGCTGTTTCGCGTTGGATATATTGATTTGCATTAAAAAATGATTGTTTTACGATAATTTATATATTATTTTGCACCCTCATCACTTACCGAGGTTGTTTATGAATACCCAACGTCTGGCACAACTCAGCCAGCGCATGTCGCTGGTTACCCTTCTGCTGATTGTCGCAATGCTTGTGCTCAACACCGCCGTGTGGCTGTTCCCGGTGCTGGGTTCTACCGCCGACGGCCTAGGGCTTAGTTTTTCCTTGAGCAACCGGATTCAGGACAGCGGCGTGCAAATCGCACTGCTCCCCTGGTGGCAAGGGGTGGGCGGTATAGTACTTTCCAGTATTCCGCTGATGGCCTTGGTGTCGGGTTTGAACCATCTGCGCAAACTGTTTCGCAACTACGCCCGTGGTGAGTATTTTTCCAGCGCAGCGGCCCAGCATCTGGGTAAAGTTGGGCGAGCAGTCGCATTGTGGGTATTGCTGGAATTTTTATGCGAGCCATTGCTCGGCCTCTGGGTCTCTATGAATGAGCCGCAAGGCGAGCGATTTTTCACATTGAGCTTCGCCCCGCCGAGCTTCGTCGCATTGTTTCTTGCTGCCTGTATTGCGGTAATCGCGCGTATCCTGTGGCAGGCCAGTGAAGTGGATTCTGAAAACCGCACTTTTGTTTGAGATCGAAATGCCCATTGTGATTGAACTGGACGTTATGCTTGCTCGGCGCAAGGTCAAATCCAAAGACCTGGCGGCCGCCATCGGGATTACCGAACAGAACCTGTCGTTGCTCAAACAGGGCAAGGTCAAGGGCATACGGCTGGGCACGCTGGATGCCATTTGCACCTACCTGGACTGTCAGCCTGGGGACCTGTTGGTGCACACGCCCGAACCGGCGAGCGACCTTTAGCGGTGTGAGCCTATTAACGTAAAGAGGGATCGCCCATGTTGTTCTCCGACCTGCCTTATCTCGCGTCTTTGTTGCCATTGGCGTTGCTCTGGACGGTCGCCGTAGTGACGCCCGGCCCCAACTTCTTTAATACGGCGCAATTGGCCGCCAGTTGTTCGCGACGTCACGGTGTAGTGGCGTCGGCGGGCGTAGCGACGGGCACGATTATTTGGGGGCTGGCAGGTGGCCTGGGTATCAAGTCGCTGTTTACCGCCGCGCCCATGTTGTACCTGGCGTTCAAGATCATCGGCGGTTGCTACCTGATCTACCTTGGGCTAAAGCTGTTCAAGCGCTCGGCGCCGACAACGGGGCAGGCGGTGTTGCCCGATGAGCCGCGACGCTCGTTGTTTTCCGCCTGGCGCTTTGGTTTGCTCGGCAACTTGTCCAACCCCAAGGCCGCGCTGTTCGTCGCCACGGCCTTCGCCTCGACCATGCCGCCCTCACCCTCGCCGGCGTTGCTGACTTTGGCGGTCATCACCATGGCTACGTTGTCGTTCAGTTGGTATTCCAGCGTAGCCCTGGTGTTCTCCAGCGAGCGCATGGCCAACCTCTACAGTCGTTCGCGCAAGTGGCTCGACCGCTTTGCCGGCAGCTGCTATCTGTTGTTCGGGGCGCATCTGGTGGCGAATCGCTGACTGCTCGTGGTAAGAAGCCTTACTTTCAACAGTGAGGCCGAGTCATGAGCAAGGTGCGGGTAGGTATTATTTTTGGTGGTCGTTCGACTGAGCATGAGGTCTCGCTGCAATCGGCGCGCAACATCGTCGATGCCCTCGACCGTTCGCGCTACGACCCCATCCTGATCGGTATCGACAAGGCCGGTCACTGGCACCTCAACGACACGTCGAACTTCCTGATCAACCAGGAAAACCCGGCACTGATCGCCCTCAACCAATCCAATCGTGAATTGGCGGTGGTGCCCGGCAAGGCGAGCCAGCAAGTGGTGGAAACCTCCGGCCAGGGCCTGCTGGAACACATCGATGTGATCTTCCCCATTGTCCACGGCACTCTTGGCGAAGACGGTTGCCTGCAAGGTTTGCTGCGTATGGCTGACTTGCCCTTTGTCGGCTCCGACGTGCTCGGCTCGGCCGTGTGCATGGACAAAGACATCAGCAAACGCCTGCTGCGTGACGCCGGTATTGCCGTCACGCCGTTCATCACCCTCACCCGTGGCAACGCGGCGCGCACTTCCTTTGAAGCGGCCGCGAACAAGCTCGGTGTGCCGATGTTCGTCAAGCCCGCCAACCAGGGCTCCTCAGTGGGCGTGAGCAAAGTCGGCAGCGAAGCCGAGTACCGCGCCGCGGTTGAGCTGGCGTTGGGCTTTGATGAAAAAGTGCTGGTGGAGTCCGCCGTTCAAGGCCGTGAAATCGAATGCGCCGTGTTGGGCAATGACCACCCCATCGCCAGCGGTTGTGGCGAGATCGTGGTGAGCAACGGCTTCTATTCCTACGACAGCAAATACATCGACGATCAGGCCGCCCAAGTGGTAGTACCGGCGGCTATCAGCCCTGAAGCCAGCGAGCGAATTCGCAGCCTGGCCATCGAAGCATTTGAGACGTTGGGTTGCGCAGGGCTGGCGCGGGTGGATGTGTTCCTGACGGATGAGGGCGAAGTCCTGATCAACGAGGTCAACTCACTGCCTGGTTTTACCCGCATCAGCATGTACCCCAAGCTGTGGCAGGCGGCGGGCATGAGCTACAGCGAGTTGGTGAGCCGGTTGATCGAGTTGGCGCTGGAGCGGCATGCGGGGCGCAAGGGGTTGAAGATCAGCCGCTGATTGCTGGTGGCCCGCGGTTCAAGGGCTGCTGCGCAGCCCAGCGGGAGCAAGCTCCCTCGCCACAAGAGTACGGTCTGTCCGTCAGGTCGTACGAGCAATCCACGAATAGATCAACGTCTTCGGCTCCTCCAAGTGATGCGTCCTCCTGCGATAGCTGGCAAACGCCGGCGACGTGCAGTAAGTGCACACGTCACTCACCTCGATAAGCTGGCGCTTGACCCCTGCCGCGTGCAGCAACAGCAGTCCATACCCGCTCAAGTCAAACCAGGCACTTCCCGCTTGCCTGGCGTGGGGCGGTGTAATGTGCGGGGGCTGTAGCGGCGCCGGTTGCTCAATGCTCCAGGGTGCCTGGCGGTCCTCCCATAGGTGGCCTTGATCCGCTTGGAACTGGGCAATGAACGTTTCACTCACCTCATAGCAGCACGGCTTGATCGACGGCCCGATCGCTACTCGCAAATGGTCCGCCGCAATGCCTTCATCGATAAAACGCTGCACGGCATTGCCGATGATCCCGCGCTGCAAGCCCTTCCAGCCGCCATGAATGGCGGCCACTAAATCACCGCCTGCGATCAGGATGGGCAAACAGTCGGCCGTGATGACCGCAATTGGCTGCCGGCTCCGGGTGAACACGCCGTCCGCCTCAACCGTATTAGTCAATTGGCCCGACTGCCACTCAATCACCGACGCGCTGTGCACCTGCTTGCAGATGAACACATCATCAGGTCGCAGCGGGTCATCAATCGAACAAAAACCGTGATCGACGCCGGGTAGGGCGCCGAGGTTGTGGGCTGTGTGCACCGTGCATTCTCCGTTGATCAAAACACCTTAGTCACCCAGCGCCTCGCCTTCACGCCGAGGGTCGGCGCCGCCGCTCAGCAACACCTTGCCCTGGGCATCCCGTGTACGGATGATGGCCTGGACGCCGCTGGTCATATCGATCTCGCTCAGGGCATGGCCCTTGGCTTTGAGCGCCTGTTTCAGCGCAGGGCTGAACAGGCCGGCTTCCAACTCGGTAGCGCCGTTGCGGCTGCCGAAATTGGGCAGGCTGATGGCCGCTTGCGGGTCGAGCTTCCAGTCGAGCATGGCCACCAGGGATTTGCTCACGTATTCGATGATCTGCGAACCGCCAGGGGAACCGACGGTGGCCAGCAGTTCACCCGTCTTGCGGTCGAACACCAAGGTCGGTGCCATGGCCGAACGTGGGCGCTTGCCAGGTTGCACGCGGTTGGCGACAGGCTGACCGTTTTCTTCTGGGATGAACGAGAAGTCGGTCATCTGGTTGTTGAGCAAAAAGCCCTGGACCATCACATGGGAACCGAACGCCGCTTCCACCGTGGTGGTCATCGACACGGCACCGCCCTGGTCGTCCACCGCCACCACTTGCGACGTGGAGATACGCAGCGGCGAGCGGTCTGGCGCGTACGCCACTTGAACGCCAGCGGGTTGGCCGGGCTTGGCGATGCTCATGCTACGCTCACCGATCAACGCGGCGCGTTGGGCCAGGTAATTGGGCGCGACGAGGCCGGCAACGGGCACGGGGGTGAAGTCTGCATCAGCCACATACAGTGCGCGGTCGGCAAAGGCCAGGCGCCCTGCTTCGGCGATCAGGTGCACCGCCTCGGGTGTCGGTTCAAGCCCGGCAGGCGAGGCGCTTTTGACCGGCGTCATCGGTGCGATAGCCAGGCGCGGGTCGCGGGCTTCCAATGCCTGCAAGGTCCCGAGTATCTGCGCCACAGCAATCCCGCCCGAGGAGGGCGGCGGCATGCCGCAGACCTTCCATTGTTTGTAGTCGGTACACAGGGGCGTGCGTTCCTTGGCGATGTAGCCCTTGAGGTCGGCCTGGGACAAGCTGCCGGCATTGCGATTGCCCTGCACCTTGCGCGCGATTTCATCGGCAATCGGCCCGTGATACAGCGCATCCGGCCCTTCCTTGGCGATGCGCTTGAACACGGCGGCCAGCGCTGGGTTCTTCAGCAGCGTACCGGTGGCTTTGGGCGAACCATCGGCATTCAGGAAGTACGCCGCCATCTCAGGTGATTGTGCGATAAAGCGATCAGCCGCGATCAAGCTGTGCAAGCGCGGGGAGATGGCGAAGCCTTGCTCCGACAGACGGATCGCCGGTTCAAACAACTTGGCCCACTGCAGGCGGCCGCTCTTCTTGTGCGCCATCTCCAGTGCGCGCAACACCCCGGGCGTGCCCACCGAGCGCCCACCAATCTGCGCATCGGTGAAGGCCATTGGCGTGCCGTCGGCCTTCAGGAACAGACGCTCCGTTGCACCGGCCGGCGCGGTTTCGCGACCATCGTAGGCATGCACGTTTTGCCCATCCCACAGCATGATGAACGCACCGCCACCGATACCGGAGGACTGCGGTTCCACCAGAGTCAACACCGCTTGCATGGCAATTGCCGCATCGATGGCCGAACCGCCTTGGCGCAACATCTCACGCCCGGCTTCGGCGGCCAGCGGGTTGGCGGCGGCGGCCATATGGCGTTCGGCGTGGCGGGTGCTGAGGTCGGTGCGATAGCCCGAGCCCAGCTCCGGGGCCGGTGGTTGTTCGTTGACGGGGGTGTGGCAGGCCGCGAGGGCCAGGGCAGTTGCGATGACCGTCAGGTGGCGGCGAGAAATCAAAAACACGCGCTGAACTCCGTTCATTTTGAGAATGATCTGTTGTCCTTGGGTACTTGCTTTCTTAAAGGTAAATCGTGCCTTGCATATACAGCGCGCCCTGGCCGGAGATAATCACGCGGTCGCCCTGGAGTTCACAACGCAACTGGCCCTTACGCTGGCCGCCTTGCTCGGCAGTCAACTGCGATTTGCCCAGGCGCTCGGCCCACAACGGTGCCAGCGAGGTGTGCGCCGAGCCGGTGACGGGGTCTTCATTGACCCCCACATTCGGGCCGAACCAGCGCGAGACAAAATCAAACCGCGTGCTTTTGGCGGTGACCGCAATCCCGCGTTTAGGCAGGCCCTTGAGTCGCGCAAAATCCGGCGTGAGTGCCGCCACCTGCGCTTCATCCTCTACCAGCACGATGTAGTCGTCGGTGCCAAACACCTCGGCGTTTTCAATCCCCAACGCACTCAACATCCCGCTCGGCGGCTCGCAGCGTTCGGGCTGCTTGGCCGGGAAATCCATCGCCAATTCGTCGCCATTGCGCGTCACCCGCAACTCGCCGCTACGGGTGGCAAAGCGCAGCACCTCGGGGGCATCGGCCAGCATATGGATCAATACCCACGCCGCCGCCAACGTGGCATGGCCGCACAGGTCCACCTCGACTTGCGGGGTGAGCCAGCGCAACTCATAGAACTCGCCACGGGGTACGAAGAATGCGGTTTCCGAGAGGTTATTCTCGGCCGCGATGTTCTGTAGTTGTTCGTCGGGCAGCCATTCTGTGAGCGGGCACACCGCCGCCGGGTTACCGCCAAAGGGACGTTGGCTGAAGGCGTCGACCTGGTAGATGTCCAGTTTCACCGTTAGGCACTCCGTGTGTGAAGGGAGGCTGGACACTAACAGTGGGGTTGGGGGGCGTCAAAATACAGTTGGGGAGTTTTTTTGCGCGCATAAAAAAACGGCCTACCTTTCGGTAAGCCGTTTTTAGTACTTGGTGGTACACAGACATTCGAACTGGATTGGTAGTTATCTGTATCTGTAGATTATTTATGTGGCAACGTAATGCTCAGAACGATCGGAGATCAGACTATGACGGACCGGACTTTGGCGCCGGATCAAGCGCTGTGGAATTCATGGACACCCGCTGAGTTGGCTGTTCGCCTGAAGACCGTCTCGCGTCCATGGTGCGTTGTCGGCGGGTGGGCGCTTGATCTATGGCTCGGTGAAAAGACGAGGGAGCATGACGATATAGAATTCACGATGTTGCGAGACGATTTCCGGGAATTCCGGCACGCGTTTGGCGATCTCGATATGTACACCGCGAAGGCCGGAGTGCTCACTTTTCTTCCCGCGGATCATATCCCAGGGTTAGACATTCAGCAGGTGTGGTGTTTCGACCCAGTTGCTCAAGCCTGGCGGGTGGACATGATGATTGAATCAGGAAGTCCTGAGGTATGGGTTTACAAGCGGGATGGGGCTCTCCGGTTTCCCCGTACAGAAATGTTGTATTCGAGCAGTGAAGGCATTCCATATTTACGGCCTGCGGCGATCCTGTTGTTCAAAGCCTTGCGCGTACGGCCCAAGGACGAGGAGGATTTTCACAAGACCTTGCCGACGCTGCCCGCTGAGGAGTTGGCGTGGCTGAGGCAGCATTTGCTGAAGCTTCATCCGGGGCATCACTGGATAATCCCTTCATGACCGCTATTGATCAACAACTGCCCGCTGCATTGGGGCGGCGTTTGATCTCGGATCGTTTCATTTGCGCTTATATCCCCTCGGTTCAATTATCAACCGAGGATGCACGGTGGAAGGTATGGGGATACAGGAAGAGACAGCCAGAAACAAGAAAGCCCGCACGAGGCGGGCTTCTTGAGGTGATTCATAGACTGCTGTAGACATCTATGGATCGGTACTTGGTGGCTACACAGGGACTTGAACCCCGGACCCCAGCATTATGAATGCTATGCTCTAACCAACTGAGCTATGTAGCCAAGTGGCGCGCATTATTCGCCTGGAACGGCAATGCGTCAAGCCTTTTTATTGAAAATTTTTCTACGCTTTCAACTGTTTAACGGAAAACGCCGCTTTGGGCGACGGGCGGCAGGGGATGTGCACATCCGATCAGCCAATCCAATCCTGTGTAGGCGCGGGCTTGATCATCAGGGGGAGCGAGATGGAGTCGATGGCGGTCCCCGACGTAAAGGGCGGGGGTGGGACCGCTTTGGAGCGGTGGGCGCTGTAGCGCTGGGCCTTTGCATGCTTTCGATCGTGCCAGGTCTGACGGTGTTGGGCAGATATCCCTGTCGCCCAACGCTTGACCGTTTAAGTCTGGTTACTGGTGCAGCGTGTTATGGGTGACGCGCTTGAGCTGCTCGCGTGCCCGGGACAGGCGTGAGCGAACGGTGCCGATGGGTATATCCAACACGTCCGCAGTGTCCTGGTAGCTGCCGTCGGTCTCCAGCGAGGCATACAGGGTTTTGCGCATCTCTGTCGGTAAATGATCAATCGCGCTGAGGGTACTTTCAAGGCGCCGGTTGACCTCAAACTCCCAGTCCAGACTATTGTTTTCTTCCTGACCATGCCACAGCGACTCATCGAATTCGCAATGCGCGGGCTTGGCATACAAGCGCCGAAAGTGATTGCGGATCAGGTTCTGCGCAATGCCGCACATCCACGTGCTAAGCGAAGCGGTGCCACTGAAACGCTCGCGATTACGCCAGGCTTCCAGGTAGGTCAATTGCAAAAGATCATCCGCATCTTCCGGGTTGAGCACTCGCTTGTGAATGAAACGGCGGAGTTTCTTCTGTTGGTCGTCTGTCAGGTGGAGCATGAATTGAGGCGAGCTGCCAACAAGATGAGCTAAAGCTTCAATAGGGATACTCATGATTTATTCCTTAAGGTAGACGCAGTCGAAATGGTTTCGACGGTTACCTCTTTTGCACTGCCTGTGCCAAAGGAGAATCCACATATAACTTAATGATTTATATAAATAAAATCGTAATGGTCGACGCGCTTTTGTGCCGTAACTTGCAAAAGGCATCACGGGCGTGTGCAGGTTTTTTCATCATGTCGGCAGGCTGGATTTCTATGGAACCATCTATGCGGGCCTTGCCACATATGGACACTATCTTCCTGCCCTGGCCTGCCCATGAAAGTCGAATCTGCCAATGAAGTACTAACGCCCCCACGCTTGGAGCCGTCCACCGTTAACCCGGTAGTCAAGCCTGAGCCGGGCAAAGGTATCGATGATCTTTTTCTGCACTTCAGCCAGGAGGTGGAGTCCAGCAGCCGCACATTGGACAAGCGCAAAATCGGGGTGCGTGTGCCCCCTGTGCAGGCGTTCGCGCAGCTCTATGAGCAGTTGGGGCATCCGGCCCAGGAAAGTTTTGCGGCGGTTGCGCGGCGGGTCAGGCTGCAATTGCTGACGCAACCCAGCGTCGAAAAGTTGCTTGAAAGTACCGGCGGTGACCCGGCCCGCACCTTCGTGGTACTCAAGTCGGTGTTGGAGCAGGCCGATGCCGAAGTGCGCAAGTCCGAAGCCAACCTGGCGCGGGATGCCATCGCCAAGTTGGAGATTCGCTTTAAAGGAGAGATCCAGGCAGGCCTGAATATCGCCGTGGCCTTGCAGAAGGCGGGTGGCGATCCACAGGAGCGCCAGGCGCTACGCGCGCTCTATTACGCCAGTGTGGTGACGCGGCAATCCTTGGCGACCATGATGCAGGCCCTGTTGGGTGTGTACGGCGACGACCGCTTTGCCCATGGGCTGGGCGTGATGTCCAGCGCCTTGACGGCCGACATCGCCGCCCATGCATCGTCCGTCCCTACGGCAATGTTGCGCACCTTGTTGGTAGGGCTGCGCAGCTGTGGCGCATTGAGTGGCGTTTTGTGCAGTTGTCGTGATTTGACCCAGAAACTGGCGATTGATCTGCATGCGGTAAGCCTGCTGCAGCGCCTGCTGGGTTATGCCAGCACCGGCATCGCGTCAAATGAAGTCATGCGCCTGGCCGAGGATATGGGGGACAACACGCCCACTCTTGTGTCTCTCAATATGCTTTACCCGGTGTTTCAATGCCTGCCCCTGGCGCTATGGCCGGATAGTCGGTCCCGCCAAGAAGCGCTGCATAACTTCCTGCTGGTGATGGACGAGCTTGCCCGTCTCGAAGGCAGGAACCCTCGCTTTCCCGACTCGAGCATCCTGGCGTGACTGTGCTGTCCGCCATCAACGGCGTACTGCTCAAGCTGGCTCAGCGTGCCGAGGTATTGGGCGCCGTGGTGATCATGGCGATTGTGTTCATCTTCATCGTGCCGCTGCCCACTTGGCTGGTGGACATCCTGATTGCGCTGAATATCTGCATTTCCTGTTTGTTGATCATGTTGGCGCTGTACTTGCCCGGGCCTTTGGCGTTCTCTTCCTTCCCGTCGATTTTGTTGCTGACCACCATGTTTCGCCTGGCGTTGTCGATCGCCACCACGCGCTTGATCCTGCTGGAACAGGACGCCGGCGATATCGTCGAGGCCTTCGGAAACTTCGTGGTAGGAGGCAACCTGGCGGTGGGCATGGTGATCTTCCTGATCCTGACCCTGGTCAACTTCCTGGTCATCACCAAGGGCTCTGAGCGGGTGGCCGAAGTGGCAGCACGGTTCAGTCTGGACGCGATGCCGGGCAAGCAGATGTCCATCGACAGCGACTTGCGTGCCGGCTTGATCGACGGTGCGCAAGCGCGCGACAAGCGTGAACAGTTGTCTCGCGAGAGCCAGTTGTTCGGTGCAATGGATGGTGCCATGAAGTTCGTCAAGGGCGATGCCATCGCCGGGTTGATCATTGTGGTGGTTAACCTGCTGGGCGGATTCTCCACGGGGATGTTCCAGCACGGTTTGAGCGCTGGCGACTCGATGGCGCTGTATTCGGTACTGACCATTGGCGACGGTTTGATCGCGCAGATTCCTGCGCTGCTGATCTCGCTGACTGCTGGCATGATCATTACCCGGGTAGCGCCTGAGGGGCGCAAGGGCGTCACGAACATGGGCGCCGAAATCGCCCGGCAGATGACCAGTGAGCCCAAGAGCTGGATGATCGCATCGGTGGCAATGCTGGTGTTTGCGATCGTGCCTGGCATGCCGACCTTGGTGTTTATCCTGATATCGATGATGACCGGCGGCCTGGGTTATTACCTCGACCGCCGGCGCCGCAGGCAAGAGCAGCCGGAAGCTGAAGCTGTCGACGCCACGCGGCCCGAGGAAAACGGTAGCGAGGACCTGCGCGGGTTTGATCCGTCCCGTCCCTATCTGTTGCAGTTTCCCTCGGCCTTGCGAGGGACGCCTGAGGTGACGGATCTTATTCACGGAATCCGTCAGGTACGCAATTCCCTGGTCGCGAACATTGGTCTGACATTGCCACCGTTCGAGGTCGAGATCGATGATTCACTGGCTGACGATGAAATGCGCTTCTGTGTGCATGAAGTGCCGATGGTCAGGGCGTCGGTGGTCCAGCGCGTGGCCGTGGAGCGCGCCGCACTGACGGTTGAGCCCGAGCATGGCACCCCGGGATTGGCCGAGCGCAATGAACAGGACTGGCTCTGGCTGCCACCTGATGACCCACTGCTCAATGACTCGCAGTTGGAGCGCTTCAGTGCGACGAGCCTGATCGTCGAGCGCATGAAGCAGGCGATGATGCTCAGCGGGCCTCAGTTCCTGGGGATCCAGGAGAGCAAGGCGATTCTCAGCTGGCTTGAGCACAACCAGCCCGAGCTGGTGCAGGAGCTGCAGCGCATCATGCCGATCTCGCGCTTTTCGGCGGTGTTGCAGCGCCTGGCCGGCGAGGGCGTGCCACTGCGCGCCGTGCGGTTGATTGTCGAGTCGCTGATCGAGTACGGCCAGCACGAACGTGAGCCGGAAGCGCTGGCCGACTACGCGCGCATTGCCCTCAAGTCGCAGATCCTCCACCAGTACAGTGAGGCCGATGGCCTGCATGCCTGGCTGTTATCACCGCAGACCGAAAACACCCTGCGCGAGGCGCTGCGCCAGACCCAGACGGGGGTGTTCTTCGCACTCGACAACGACAATAGTGCGGCGCTGATCAACCTGCTCAACCAAGCCTTCACTGTCCGGGCCAAAAGTAAAAGCGTGATGTTGGTGGCGCAAGACTTGCGCAGCCCCTTGCGAACCTTGTTGATCGAGGAATTCAACCATGTGCCGGTGCTGTCGTTCGCCGAGCTGGGGAGCAACTCCAAGGTCAAGGTGCTGGGGCGTTTTGATCTTGGCCAGGATGAGTTGATGCACGGGACGTTGGCATGAACACATCGCTACTTGCAGAGTATGGGGGGAGGCGCTGATGTACGAACTCCGGGTATTGGATGGTTTGCATCAAGGCGCCGCGCTGCCTTTGTTTGGTGAGCAATGGAGCCTGGGCGCCAACGCGGATGCTGATCTTTTGCTGGATGATCCTGGTATTGCCGAGCATCACGCGCGCCTGCTGTTGGCTGAAGGGCGGTGGTCGGTGCAGGCTGAGGCAGGGTTGTTGAAAAACAGCGATGGGCAAATGTTGGCGCAGATCGGCGATCTGGCGCTCAACACCGCGTTTGTGATTGGCACCGTTCGCTTGTGTGTCAGCCCTGCCGATCAACCTTGGTTACAAGTAGCGGTACCCAAGGCCGAACGCCCGACAACGGAGCCCGTGCATCAGGCGCCGCTGCCTCTGACGCTGTCGTCCATTTCATCGTCGCAGCAAAAACGCTTGCTCAGCCTGCTCCTGCTATGCGCCGTAATCATCGCGGCGGTCGGCATTGTCTTCACGGGTGAACGCCAGGCCCAGGCATCGCTGATGCCGGCAGTTATTCAGAAGCCCGGGCTGGACTCGCCCTCTGAGGTGCGCCAGCAGCTAATGAGAATGCTCGGTGAGCGCGAGCTCGTCCAGCGGGTCAGCTTGCAAATCGTCAATGGTCAGATTGCCCTCAATGGTGTTGTTTCCCAGGAGGAAGTGGAACTGATCGCACGCATGCTCGATCGTTTTGCCGAGCAGTTCGATACCGTCGTGCCGGTGATCAGTCGCGTCCGGGTACGTGATGGCACGTTGCCATTCAAAATATTGCAGATTGTCGGTGGCCCGAACGGCCATGTGGTACTTGAGGAAGGAACCCGGCTGTTTGTGGGCGATGAAGTGGATGGCTTGCGCCTGGTATTGATCGATAACAGCAAGGTGGTTTTCGACGGCGAGCAACGTTATGAGGTGGGCTGGTGAAGGGTTCGTTGCAAGCGCGTCTGGAGGCTTGGCAACTGCACCAGTCGCAGGCGTTGAGCAGCTTCGCACCCGTCACGATGCGTGGTCGCATTCAGCGTGTGAACGGCATGCTGTTGCAATGTCGATTGCCACAGGCCCGTATCGGCGACCTGTGCCAGGTCGAAAAAACACCCGGCGACTACATGCTGGCCGAGATCATCGGGTTCGATCAGCGCGATGCGGTGCTCAGTGCCCTGGGCAACCTGGAGGGCGTGCGCGTAGGTGCCAGCGTCGAGCGGCTGGGGGTGCCGCATCAGGTACGGGTCGGTGACGAGCTATTAGGGCAGGTGCTGGATGGTTTCGGTCGCCCAATTGCGGGTGAGGGTGTCGGTGCGTTCGTTGAGGTGGACACGCCGGAAGCAACCCCGGTGTTGTGCGAGGCGCCCCTTCCTACGGAACGGCCGCGGATCAACCGCGCCCTGGCGACGGGGGTGCGCTCGATTGATGGCCTGATGACGCTGGGAGAGGGCCAGCGTGTCGGGCTGTTTGCCGGTGCCGGTTGTGGCAAGACGACCTTGTTGGCCGAGATCGCCCGTAACGTGGAATGCGATGTGATCGTGTTCGGTCTGATTGGTGAGCGGGGCCGCGAGTTACGTGAGTTTCTCGATCACGAACTGGATGAGCAACTGCGTGCCAAGGCCGTGTTGGTATGCGCCACTTCCGATCGCTCGAGCATGGAGCGCGCACGCGCCGCGTTCACGGCAACCGCCCTGGCCGAGGGCTTTCGGCGTAAAGGCCAGCGGGTGTTGTTGCTGATCGACTCGCTGACCCGGTTCGCCCGGGCCCAGCGCGAAATCGGCCTGGCTGCCGGTGAGCCCTTGGGGCGCGGTGGCTTGCCGCCGTCGGTCTACAGCTTGTTGCCCCGGTTGGTGGAGCGCGCCGGGTTGACCCGCGATGGCGTGATCACGGCCATCTACACGGTACTGATCGAGCAGGACTCCATGAACGATCCGGTGGCGGATGAAGTGCGCTCTCTGCTCGATGGCCACATCGTCCTGTCACGCAAGCTGGCCGAGCGTGGGCACTACCCGGCGGTCGATGTCCTGGCCAGCCTTTCGCGAATTTTAAGCAATGTCGCAGAGCCCGTGCATATTCGTGCCGGTACGGCGTTGCGGCGCCTGCTGTCGGCTTACCAGCAGATCGAGCTGATGCTCAAGTTGGGCGAGTATCAGCCCGGCAATGATGCGCTCACCGATCTTGCCGTCGACAGCCGGCAGGCGGTGGATGGCTTTCTGCGACAGGACTTGCGGGAACCTTCGCCGCTTGCCGTCACCATGGATCAACTGTCTGAGCTGACCGCCCATGTCCCATTCTGAAGTGTTAACAGGTGAAATCGATACCTTGCGACGTTTGCGCCGACATCGTGCTGATCGCGCTGAGCGTGCGCTGCGTGAGGCAAAACGGACTCAGCAAGCGCTGGTTGCGCACATCCTTGAGGTACAGCAAGTGCTGGAGCAAACCCGAGAGGAAGAGGCCCGACAATGTGCGCAGCTATTGAGTGAGCACCAGGGACAAGTGGTGACATTCAAGGCGCTGAAAACCTGGAGCGCCAAGGAGCAGCAGCTATCGGCGGGTACGCAGCGTGAAGAAAGCCATTTGCTGCGACTGCGAGGGCAGCAGCAAACGCAGGCGGCCGAGATCGGTCAGGCACAAAAACAGGTCACCTTGTGCTTGCGCCAGGTGGAAAAAATTCAAGAGTTATCTGAGTTACTGCGGCAGGAGTCGATATGAAACAGGTTTCAGTGGCTCCCCCTGAACGGCAGCGCCCGCGCGAACCTCGCGATGATCGTGCACCCGAATTCAGCGCCTTTGTGCCTTGGGAGCAACGGCGAATGTTTGCCCAGTTGTTTGATGATGACGGCCAGGGCGGAGGCGGATATGGAGCTTCCCTGAACGGAATCAAAGCCTCTGGCGATGTCGCCATGATCGAGGCGTTGACCGAGCAGTTGGCGCCGCGAATGCTCGTCGGTTCACAGTGGCCTTTGATGGCGGTCTTTCACCTCGGCCGCCTGGGGCGGATCAATGCCAGTATTCGCCGAGAGGAGGGCAGCTGGAATGTTGAGCTGGACGCGGAGCAAGACACTGCGGCGCGCTGGCTCAGTGGTGTACGCCAACAATGTGAGCAACGGCTGGCGGCGAGCCTGCATCAGCCTGTCAGCTTGTACTTGGCCAAATCGGCGCAAGCATGATGTTACCCCCTCTGGTATTTCCCACGTTCAAGGCCGATATCGCGGCTGCCCGGCTGCGGTTAGGGCACGGGGTGTGTATGCCGTTCCAGGTCGCAGGCTCAAGTGGCGAGTTGAAAATGGAACCCGGGCCTGCTCCGGTGGGTGTCCAGCCGCTCTGTTTCGAAACCGCCTGCGGGGTGTTGGCCTTCAGTGAGCCGGGACCGCAGTTCAGCTTGATGGGTGAATGCCCAATGACGTTGGCACAGGCCGGCAACGATCCGAACGGCTGGTTCTGGGCCTTGTTCAACCATCATATGAGCCCCCAGGTGCAGGCACTGTTCGGCCATCTGCGCCTTGTGCCAGGCACCCGGCCATTGAACTTTGGCTGTCGATTCTGCGTGACGCTCGGTGCGTCCCGTGCCACGGGTTATCTGTGGTTGTCTGCCGAAAGCTTTCTGGCGTTGTGCAAGGCGGGGCCGTGGCGCTCCGTGGCAGGGTCAGTGCCGGCGCAGTTCCAACTGGCGGTGGAGGTGACGCTTGGGCGCCTGCGGTTGCCCATGAACCAATTACGCAGCTTGCGGGCCGGTGACGTGCTGGTGGTTGAACAGGCCTTTTTCAGTGCGTCGGGAACCGGTCATGTGCAGGTTGGCAAACAGCGCCTGGTGGGCTGGATCGACGCTGAATCCGGGCCGACACGCCTGACCCTTACTTCTATCGAGGACACGCTTGTGGACGAAGATTTTGCAACACAGACCTACTCAGGGTATGAGGATGAGACGGCGGTGACGGACGTATTCGGGCATGAGCCATTCGATGAATTGAGCATGGCGCTCAATGTGCGGTGCGGCACGCTGAACCTGACCCTCGGTGAATTGCGCAACCTTGCACCCGGTGCCGTGTTGGGGGTGGCTGGGTACGCCCCAGGTACGGCCGGTCTTTACTACGGTGACCGCCCCCTTGGCCTGGGTCAACTGGTTGAAGTGGACGGGCGGCTGGGGCTGCAGATGACCCGCGTGATCTTTTCTCGATGAATAGTTTCCAGGGGATAGATCCCGTCGTCCTGGCAGTGTTTCTTGGGGCATTGTCGTTGATGCCCATGCTGTTGGTCGTCTGCACAGCGTTCCTGAAAATCGTGATTGTGCTGATGATCACCCGCAATGCCATCGGGGTGCAGCAAGTACCTCCGGGTATGGCCATCAACGGCATTGCCCTGGCGGCGACCCTGTTCATCATGGCGCCTGTCGGTTATGAGATGGC
Organism: Pseudomonas haemolytica; assembly: GCF_009659625.1. Lineage (GTDB taxonomy): Bacteria > Pseudomonadota > Gammaproteobacteria > Pseudomonadales > Pseudomonadaceae > Aquipseudomonas > Aquipseudomonas haemolytica. Next base: position 50,698 of record NZ_VOIW01000001.1, read on the forward strand.
CGAAATCGTCAAGGTGTCGCCCCTTGACCTGACCAGCGTGGGCGCACTTCAACAGACGGGGGTGGAGGCGATCAAACCGTTGCGCACCTTCATGTTGCGCAACAGTGACCCGGATATTCTTACTCACCTGTTGGAGAACACTGCGCGCATGTGGCCGGCGCAGATGGCACAGGAAGTCCAGCGTGAGGACCTGATCCTGCTGGTGCCGGCCTTTGTACTGTCGCAGTTGCAGGCGGGGTTCGAAATTGGTTTCCTGATCTATATCCCGTTTATCGTGATTGACCTGATCGTCTCCAATCTCCTGCTGGCGCTGGGTATGCAAATGGTCTCGCCGATGACCATTTCCCTGCCACTCAAATTGCTCCTGTTCGTGATGGTCTCCGGATGGTCGCGATTGCTCGACAGCCTGTTCCTTTCCTATCTCTGAGTGGCCTATGGAACCGATCGTACTGTTCAAGCAGGGCATGCTGCTGGTGGTTCTGTTGACGGCGCCGCCGCTGATTGTGGCGGTGGTAGTGGGGGTCATGACATCTCTGGTACAGGCGCTGATGCAGGTACAGGACCAGACGTTGCCTTTCGGGATCAAGCTGGTGGCGGTGGGTATCACCTTGATCATGACCGGTCGCTGGATCGGTGTGGAGTTGATCCAGCTGATGAACGTGACGTTCGACATGATTAGCCGTTCGGCCCTGCACTGAGGTCTCGCCTGTGCTGCTATATCTTGAGTATTTACCCAGCTTGCTGGTGGCCATGGCGCGTATCTACCCCTGTGCCTTTCTCGTGGCGGCATTCTGTTTTCAACATATACGCGGCATGCCACGGCACACCATCGTGATGGTCATGGCGCTGGTGCCGATGCCGGCCGTTCATGCGACGCTGGCGGGCCAGGAACACTCTGCGCTGATGCTCGGTGGGCTGGTCCTGAAAGAGGTGGCCCTGGGGCTATTGCTGGGTGTGTTGTTGTCTATGCCGTTCTGGCTGTTCGAGTCGGTCGGGGCGCTGCTGGATAACCAGCGTGGCGCTTTGGCCGGCGGTCAGCTCAACCCATCGCTGGGGCCGGATGCGACGCCATCCGGGCACCTGTTCAAGCAACTGGCGATTTTTCTGTTGATGGTCAGCATGGGCCTCGGCGCGTTGACCCAGGTGATCTGGGACAGCTATCTGCTGTGGCCACCGACGGTGTGGTTTCCGCTGCCCGCCGCCGATGGGTTCGGTGCATTTGTCGATCTGCTCGGCGAAACGTTCACGCACATGGTGCTCTACGCCGCTCCCTTTATCGCGGTGCTGCTGTTGCTGGAGTTCGGCATTGCACTGTTAGGGGTCTACAGCCAGCAACTGCAAGTGAGTACGTTGGCGCCGCCCCTCAAGTGCCTGGCGGGTATTGGTGTCCTGCTGCTGTACTTTGAGTTGCTGCAGGACCTGATCGTCGGGCGCATGGGCTTGCTCACAGACCTCAAACACACCCTGGGGCTGTTTTTCAAGGTCCCGATCCTATGAGTGATTCAGGGGAAAAAAAGCACCCCGCATCAGCCAAGAAACTGCGTGATCAACGTAAGAAAGGACAGGTCGCCCAAAGCCAGGATGTGGGTAAGTTAATGGTGCTGACCGCCATCAGTGAAATCGCCTTGTTCACCGCCGAGACCAGCCTGCAGCGTTTCCAACAGTTGATGCTGCTGCCGACTTCACGCCTGGCCTTGCCTTTCCCGCAGGCAATGGAAGAGGTGATGGTCGAAGGCGTGATGATGTTTTTCGCGTTCGCCTTGTTGATGGCCGCGGTGGCGATAATCACGAAGCTGGTCAGCAGCTGGATGCAGTTCGGGATTCTGTTCGCCCCGGACTCCCTGAAGCTCGATTTCAACCGCCTTAACCCTCTCAATCAACTCAAGCAAATGTTCTCTGTACAGTCGTTGATGAACCTGTTGATGAGTGTGGTCAAGGCGGCGCTCCTGGGCCTGATCCTGTACGTGGTGATCTGGCCTTCCTTGGGAGCATTGATCAACCTGGCCACCAGCGACCTGCAAAGCTACATCCTGGCCTTGATCGCGCTGTTCCGCTATTTGCTGCATGCCTGCCTGGGGTTATTGCTGGTGCTCGCCCTTATCGATCTGACAATGCAGAAGTACTTCTTTGCCAAGCGCATGCGCATGACTCAGGTCGAGGTCGTCAAAGAGTACAAGGACATGGAGGGCGACCCCCATGTGAAGGGGCAACGCCGCGCGTTGGCGCAGCAATTGGCCCAGGAAGAGCCCAAGGTCAAGCTGCCCAAGCTGGAGGAGTCCGATATGCTGGTGGTCAACCCGACGCACTTTGCCGTGGCCTTGTATTACCGCCCGGGCGAAACACCGCTGCCTCTGTTGGTGGACAAAGGGACCGATGATGACGCCCGTGCGTTAATCGCCCGGGCCAAGTCGGCCGATGTGCCGGTCATTCAGTGTGTGTGGTTGGCCCGTACGCTTTATACGAAGAAGTTGGGGGCGACTATTCCTCGTGAAACCCTGCAAGCCGTGGCATTGATCTACCGCACCTTGCGCGAGCTTGATGATGAAGCCAAGCGTGAGACCCTGGAGTTGCCGGAGCTTGATCTGCGTTGACTAGGGGGCGTTCTCAATTAGTTTCCCCACCGCGCCGGGTCTGCTGCTGTGCAGGGCAAGGCGCGAGAAGCGTGGTTTGGTCATTCCAAATAAGCTTCGAGCAACGCAGCCCTGCACAGCAGCAGGCCCGGCCCTTCGGGTTGTGCCTTGAAGCGGGCCATGCTGCGTTGCAGGCCTTGGAAAGGGAACAACCATTCCCAGCGGCCTGCGCCTTGCCTGGCCCGCTTTAAGGCGACAACGCGGTGGGGAAACTAATTGAGAACGCCCCCTAGCGCCGGGTGCGTGCATCCAGGGTTTCAAGGTTGGCCAGCGACAACATTCTGCTGAGGGTTCTTTCGAGCAGGTTGCGCTGTGAGGGCAGCGCATGCCAGATCACCAGGTTGTCCTGTGGATCGATATAGATAAAGCAGCCATCGAATGCCACGGCTTGCTCGAAACGACGCTCCAGCGCTTGCTGTAATTGTGAAGCCTGCAATGTTTCGCGAGCTATGAGCAGGGCCAGCCCCTGGCGGGTTCCGGCTTGCATTCCACTGGCCGTCACTCCGGGGCACAGTGTCAGGTGAGCGGCAGAGCCGCCCACCAGACTGTCTAGGAAGACCTGGCGCTCATCGTCCGGTGTTCCTTGGTCGGTCATCGTTCCAGCGACACTGTCTGATAGTCCGCCCGCTCTCCGGCGGGGCCGGGTTCGACGCGCATCTGTGGGGGCCACCAAATCACCATCTTATCCTTGCTCGATTGCGGGCGTGAGCAGGAGTCGCCCTTGCAGGTAGGTGTACAACCGGCGACGAGCAGCGCTGCGCCGATCAGGGTGACGAACAGCAAGCGGTGTTTCATGGCTTGGCCTTTTGGGTTGGAGTGATCAGGGAGGGACGGGGCACGCTGAGATGTTCATCCTTCACCACCGGACGCATGGCGATGAACACTTCTGCTTCCTCACCCGGCTTGAGCCAGGCGCGCGGCCAGACACTGACGGCCAGGGTCTGTGAATTACTGCATTCCTTTTCATCGATACGCACATTGCGGTTGAACTGATTGCGCAGTACCACCACGGCTACGTTGTACTGTGGGCCGGCATACCACTGACTGCGTTGAGTATTGAGCGCCAGTAAGTTGCGGGTGTTGCACAAGGTGGTCAGGCCCAGGGGCATCGGCGCTACCTTGAAGGGCTTGGGCACTTCTCCGCTGACCAGGTGCGCCAGGGTGCTGATAACGTCGCTGCGTTTGACCACCGGCTGGTGAGGGTCATAGCGCCTGGCCAGGGGTTTGAGAGCGGCCTGCAATTCAACCTGGTCCGCTTGTGGTAAATAACGTGACGGGTCGGCCTGGTCTCCAATGACACGCGGCGTGAGGATGAACAAACGCTCACGCCGATTGTTCTGTCGCTCCGTCGAGGAAAACAGCAACTTGCCCAATAGCGGAATATCCCCCAGCAGAGGTACCTTGCTGTGCCTGTCAGCGCTTTCGGTGACGTGGAAACCGCCGACTACCAGCGAGCGTTTTTCCGCCATGATGGCTTGGGTGCTGACTTTGCCTCGGCGTACATCGTAGCTGTTGGGTGTAGGGTTGGACTCTTCGAAGTTACCGTCCTCGATGTCCACTAACAGCTGAATCTGGTGGCCCCCCTTGCTGGTGATGACCCGGGGCACGACCTGGAAGCTGGTGCCTACGGTAATCGGTAAAATCGTTGCGTTCTCTCTGCCGCGAGACAGGTATTGGGTGCGGTTGAAATCGATTACTGCCGGCTGGTTCTCCAGCGTCAGCACTGACGGATTGGACACCATGGTTGCCAAGCCCTTGGCCTCCAAAGCGCGTATGTCGGCGTTGAAACGGTCGCGGTTTCCAATGGTCAACTGAGAGTTGCCGGGAACCACATCGGCTCCGCCACCGAAGCGACTGTTCTGAAAGCCCCACTTCACACCGAACTCGCGCAATTGCGTGCGCTCGATGTCGAGGATGATTGCATCGATTTCCACCAGTTTGCGCGCCACGTCGAGTTGGGCGATCAGTTCGCGGTACATGGCCTGCCGTTCCGGCACGTCATAAATCAGGATGGCGTTATTGCGCAAGTCGGCTTCAACGCGGATCCGGGCCGGGCTGACGGGGGCCCGCGGCGTAATTGACATGCCCGCATTGGTTGAGCTGTTCGGCCCGGTCGGCGTGGACGGGCCGAGCATTTGCCCCAGTAACGGATTGCTCAGGCGTGGAACCACGGGAGTGACGAATGCGGGCTGGGAGGTGGAGCGTTGAGCTTGTGCCGAAGGCGTGGAGGTTGAGCGCGGCTCCAGCAGCCCCCGCAGCATAGTGGCAACACCGGGGATGATGATTGTTTCGTTGCGGTATTCCATCTGGCGGTCCGCGGCGCTGGCGAACTTCAGCGGGTAGCTCAGAACACTCTGTTTTTCATCCGCGGAGCGGCGCTGGCTGCTGAATCGCTTGATTTGCTCGATATAGACCTTGGGGCCGGAGACCAGGACAACACCGTCTTCTGGCAACTCGCCCCAGCCAAAACGGCTGTCGAGCAGGCCAATATCGGTCAGCGCTTGCTTAAGGTCGGAAATGGTCTCGGAAGAGACTTCCAGGCGTGCGGACTCTTGCTGGTCCAGAGTGCTGATATAGAGGGTGTTGTTGTACATGTACCATTGGAAACGGTGTTCGACTCCCAGGCGATCGAGCAATGACTGGGGTGTATTTGCGCGGATCTTGCCATTGACGTTACCTTCAAGCAGGCCCTCGACCTGAAGTTGTGTGCCAAAAGTCTGGGCAAAATCCTCCAGCACTTCGCGCACAGGTTTGTGCTGGGCTTCATAGGCGTACGCCGTATTTTTCCATTCAGGAGGAATCGCGGCCAACGTGCTGTCCAGTGGCAGCAGCCACCCAGGTAGCATGACGAGCCAGCACCAGGCGGCGCGGCGCGTGGCAGCAGGTAGGTGAGGGCGCAAGCGTTGGTGCTTGTCGATTTTGTCAGGCATGGGAAAGTCTCTGATTAGTGCGGTATCAAACGCAGCGACGTGGGGATGAATGCGCGTGCAGGCCGATCCTGGCGCGCGACGATGGCGCGCCAGGTGTCGCGTTGGTTGAGAAGGGACTCGAGGCACTTGGCTGGCTGTGCGCCGGGGTGCTGCTCGACACATTGAACAAGCCAGAGCGCGCCGGTGGTCGGTGCCAGTGCAACAGCGCCGTGAAAATAGCTCAGGCTGGGGCCTCCCAGGCGCATCCAGGTTCGTAGCAAGGTTTTGTCCTCCCCCGCTTTCGTCAATTGAACCTTTACCAGCAGTTTGCTCGATACGCGTTGAAAGATGATTTCATCGTCATTTTCGAACAGAATCAGCTGATCTTCGTGGCCGTTTAACCAGCCGGCAATGAGTGCGTGCAACTTACTGCACACCATCCAGTGCTGTTTTAAGCAATGTATGCCTGGAGCGAACTTGTTCGTTGAAGGCGATGATCGAGAGCTTTTGTTGTTTCATCAGGTCGCTGAAATGTTCTATATCGGTATCTAGAACTTCCGAGTCTTTATAGGCGGTATTCAAGCGGTTGATATCGGTTTGAACTTGCTTCAACAGGTGGTTTTTCAGGTTTCCGTAGAAGTCCATTACTTTTACTCCAGATGTGTCTGAACTGTGTGGCGGGTTGTTTGTAACCAGTTCCATCGGAGGCCATCTTTTAGGATATTGCCTGCCTGTACCGTTATGTCGGTGAGGCGTCCTACGCCCGTGCAAGCAATATTTCTCGCATCGACGCCCAGTCGATACGGAAGTCGCCCTCGTCTGTTTCCAGCAGCAATGTTTGAGGTTTGACCTGGTCATCCGGGCGAAGTCTCCAAGGCGTAGAACCCAGCTTGGCCAGGGCTTGGGCTACCTGTTCGTGCTCGTGTGGGTGGCAAACCAGGGTCGCCTTGATCGGTGGGATTTGCGTCGCTACCAACTGTTTGATCAATGCCGAGAGGCGCTGTGGGGCAGGCACTTCTTCCAACAGGCAGTGGAACGCTTGATTGGCGATGGATGTTGCGTAGTGTTCGAGGCTGTCACACACCTCCTGGCGCTGGCGCTCCCATAGGCTGAGTTGGGCGTGGGCACGTGACCAGAAGTCGAGATTGGCCTGCTCAAGCAGTTCTTCTCGATGTTCGGCCGCCTGGCGCAAGAGTTCTTCGGCTTGGGCTTGCGCGCTACCCAGTAGCTGCCCCGAGCGGGAGTAATCGGCGAGCATTTCCCGAGTAATCAGAACCTTTGGCTGACCGGGGGCGCCGTTGTGCAACTCGATTTTGCGTAGAGTCAACATGGACAATGCTCTGGCTGGTTGTGGTTAACGATGAGTGAGTTCGCTGCTCGTTGCGGCAATACGCCAAACAATGGCCTGCCAAAGCGTATTGAGCCGCCCATGCGCGTCGTCGAGTAACGGGTGCGTTTTTTCCACCGCCAGCACCCGATCAGGGGCCAGGCGCAATCGAAGACGCTGCCAGACAGCCGGCTCGACCCAGGCCCGCAACAATTGCAGCGGATCATCGTCCGGCTGCAGCAGGGCGTTAGGGTGCAGCGCCTTGGCGAGACGCTCGCACCACTTGCGGTGTTCATCACACAAGGGGCTGTCGAGGTAGGGGTGGCACGTGAGGTCCAGTAGTGCCATTGCCAGATCAATTTGCTCCCGTGAAGCCAATGCCAGCCCAAGCACCGTGTCAAGGGGGGCAGGAGGCAGGCACGGCTCGATGCCCAATGCCGCACACGCCAGCCCCGGCTGGCTGCGACACACGGCGTGCATTGCATGAAAGGCCTGGGCGCTGGATGCGTCCGGGTGCGATGACTGCCAGGGGCTGGCCCACCATTGTGCCCACGCCAGATGATCACTCATTCTGCAAAGGGGTCGGTGCGTCAGCTTCTTGCCTTGATCGTTGGCCCCGTATGCGCCAGAACAGCACAGTGACCAGCGTCAGTATCACGCTGGCAATCAACAAGCCAACGCTGGTTCGCCAAAAACCGACGTTCTCCTCAGGGATCAGGAAGGGGCCGAAATAGCTCAGGCGTTGTTGCTCTTGATAGGCCGCAGCCGGCACAAAAACCACCGTGAGCTTTTGGGCGTTATCCAGCGCAGTGGTCATGCCGGGAATACTGCTGGATACCATCCTGCGTACGCGGGCGCGAATACTGTCGGGCTCCAGTCGCGGGTCATGCTTGATGAACACTGATGCGGACGCGGGTTGGACGGGCTCACCGGGGGCCACCCGTTCGGGCAGCACCACATGCACCCGAGCGACGATGACGCCATCGATGTTTGACAGGGTCGCCTCCAACTCTTGGGACAGTGCGTAGATATACCGCGCACGCTCCTCCAGCGGGGTGGAAATGACACCTTCCTTGCGAAAGGTATCCCCCATCGTGGCACGGGTGACCTTGGGCAGCCCTACGGCCTCCAGCGTGCGAACGGCACGGCTGATATCGGCTACATTGACACGGACTACGACACCGTCCTTGGCAGGCACTTTTTGTGCGCGTATGTGCTTGTCAGCCAGTTCCGCGATGACCTCATTGGCATCCTGTTCGGAGAGTTGGCGATGCAGTTCGACACTTTCGCCGCAGCCGCCCAGTATCAGCGTCAGCGAGAAAACTAATCCGATAGATAGAAAGCGAATCATGTTTTCCTACTGCAGGTTGCTGATTTTTTCAACGAGTTGCGCACTCTTGCCGACGCACTTCACCAGGGTTTGTGTAAGCAGCACGGAGTCTGAAAGATTGGAGGCATAGTTGAGTCTGTTTTTTTCTTTGAACTCACTATTGAAATCCTTGAGACCTTTGGTCATGCCACTTTTCGATTTATCCAGAAGCCGCAAAGCGTCGGTCAGGGCGTTCGAGGATGGTGCAGCGGTCACCCGTTGCATCGAAGGCTCCAGTTGCGAGCTGAAAAAATTGACATCTTCGTTCTGGTACGTGGGCGGGGTAGAGGGCCTACGTGCTGTCAGGCTGTTTTCATGTTCGCGTAAAATCTGGGTTTCTATCTGCATATAGACCTCAAAGGAAAACCGCCCTTCTAGTGACAAAGGGCGGTCAAGCTATTTAGCGTATTGCGTCGATGTTCTTTTTCTTTTCAGTGATCTTGAATGCCTCAATACTTTCCTTGAGGGATTCGCGAGCAGCTGCTTTCCTTTCTGCCTTCAGGTCTTCGTTCTCACCACCGCCACTGCCAGCAGGTTGGGTAGGCGGCTGGTAGCCTGAGGAACCGATACCATTAACGTTCATATTAATACTCCGCTATCTAGAAAATGACGTGTGAGCCTGATTTTTTTAGTTGCAATATGGCAGCGTGTCCAATAGGCGCTAAAAATGTCAGGCTCGTATGTATGTGGTTCAGTGTCGAATATGGTTCCGATTTTTACTTAAGGGATGTGTCTGGAAATTACTTCGATGGATAGGGCTGGGCAGTTGATTACTGTATATCTAATTTTTTCATTCGATAGTAAAGCGTTCTTTTGGCCATACCCAATTCTGCCGCCACCTCGTCCACGCAGTAGGCATGACGCCGCAAAGATTCCTCGATCATTGCTTTCTCGATCTGCTGCATACGTTCTTTCAGGTTGGTTGGCTTGTCTGCAGTGTCCGATGGCAGGGCTGACAAGGGCGCCAGCCCCAGGACGAAGCGTTTGGCGGTAGAGCGCAACTCACGCACATTTCCTGACCAGGGGTGGCACAGCAATTGCTGTACCAGCGCGCCGCAAGGGAGTGGAGCAGGGCACTTATAGTAGTCGGCCTCTTCTTGAACCATATTGAGGAACAACGGGATGATGCGGTCACGCCGGTCGCGCAGCGGAGGGAGGCTGATGTTGACGACATTCAGGCGAAAATACAGGTCGCGCCTGAACCTTCCTTGTTCGACCATCTCATGCAGGGATTGCTGCGCCGAAGCGATGACTCGCATGTCTACCGGAATAAACCGGGTTGAGCCCAGGCGCTCGATGCCTCGTGACTCCAGCACTCTCAGCAGTTTGGCTTGCATCGAAAGTGGCATGCTGTCGATTTCATCCAGATACAAGGTACCCAGATGTGCGGCTTCGATAAAACCCGCGCGTGACTGTACTGCTCCGGTATAGGCGCCGCTGTTGACGCCGAAGAGCTGGCTTTCTGCCAGGCTTTCCGGGATAGCAGCGCAGTTCACGGCGACAAAATGACCTCGTCGCCCCGACAACCGATGGACACGTTGTGCCAGGGTATCCTTGCCTGTGCCGGTTTCTCCCAGTAACAAAATATCGATGTTGAGCGCGGCAGTACTATTAAGCGTACGCTCGATATCCAAGGCTTCAACGGAGGGGAGGTATGTCTCATTTGTTATTTGATAAGACGCTGACATAGTCCAGGTGCTCCACTATCGCTATCACTTCACTGTTGATAGAACGCTGTTGGCGTGCAGCCAGTAGAGCGCAAATAATCAAAAAAGTCATCGTGCCTGTTATCGGTAGAAGTCTGTTGAAGAGCGTGCGCAGGCTTAACTATGTCAAGGCGGTATATTGTTCAAGTGCTTTTCATATGGATGTACGGTATTTGGCGTAGGAGAAAACTTAAAGACTAGAAGAATGATCGATTAAGTTAGTTAAAGTTGTAATTGAGTAATTTTTTCATACATATGCTTTTCGATTTTTCCTGTCGATAGAAACAGACGGCCACAAAAAAGCCGATGCAATGCATCGGCTTTTTAGTCTGGAGCAGAAACTACAGGTGGCGCTTATACGTTGAAACGGAAGTGCATGACATCGCCATCCTTGACAATGTAGTCCTTGCCTTCCAGGCGCCATTTACCGGCTTCCTTGGTTCCCGCCTCACCCTTGTACTGGATGAAGTCGTTGTAGGCGATCACTTCGGCGCGGATGAAGCCTTTTTCGAAGTCGGTGTGGATCACACCAGCAGCCTGTGGCGCGGTAGCGCCGACCTTCACGGTCCAGGCGCGGACCTCTTCGACACCGGCAGTGAAGTAGGTCTGCAGGTTGAGCATCTCGTAGCCGGCGCGGATCACACGGTTCAGGCCTGGCTCTTCCAGGCCCAGGGCCTCGAGGAACATGTCTTTCTCTTCGCCGTCATCGAGTTCGGCGATTTCTGCTTCGATCTTGTTGCACACCGGAACAACGATGGCGCCTTCTTCCTCGGCAATGGCCTTGACCACGTCGAGCAGCGGGTTGTTCTCGAAGCCGTCTTCGGCGACGTTGGCAATGTACATCACCGGCTTGGTGGTCAGCAGGTGGAAGCCCTTGATCACGGCCTTCTCGTCGGTGCTCATGCTCTTCATCAGGCTGCGTGCTGGCTTGCCTTTGGTGAAGTGAGCGATCAATTGCTCCAGCAGGCCCTTCTGGACCACGGCTTCCTTGTCACCACCCTTGGCGTTACGCGCGACTTTCTGCAGTTGCTTTTCGCAACTGTCGAGGTCGGCGAAGATCAGTTCCAGGTCGATGATCTCGATGTCGCGTTTCGGGTCGACGCTGTTGGAGACGTGGATGACGTTCTCGTCTTCAAAGCAGCGGACCACATGGGCGATGGCGTCGGTTTCACGGATGTTGGCGAGGAACTTGTTGCCCAGGCCTTCACCTTTCGATGCGCCTGCAACCAGGCCGGCGATATCGACGAACTCCATGGTGGTCGGCAGGATGCGCTTGGGGTTGACGATCGCTGCCAGTGCCTCCAGGCGTGGGTCCGGCATCGGTACGATACCGCTGTTGGGTTCGATGGTGCAGAAGGGGAAGTTCTCCGCCGCAATACCGGACTTGGTCAGGGCGTTGAACAGGGTGGACTTGCCGACGTTGGGCAGGCCGACGATGCCGCAATTGAATCCCATGGTGTTTCCCCTCGGGTAAGAGTCAGGCCTTCTGGCTGTGCAGGTTTTTCATCGCGCGGTTCCATTCACCGGCGAAGATATCCGGCAGCACGCCGAGGGCAAAATCGATGCTGGCATCGAGTTTTTCCTGTTCGGCGCGTGGCGCACGACCCAGGACGAAGTTTGAAACCATACTGGCAACGCCTGGGTGGCCAATGCCGAGCCGCAGACGGTAGAAATTATTCTGATTACCCAACTGCGCGATGATGTCACGCAGGCCGTTGTGCCCACCGTGCCCGCCGCCCAGCTTGAGCTTGGCAACGCCGGGTGGCAGGTCCAGTTCGTCATGGGCCACCAGGATTTCTTCGGGTTTGATCCGGAAGAATCCCGCAAGTGCCGCGACGGCCTGGCCGCTGCGGTTCATGTAGGTGGTGGGAATCAACAGACGAACATCCTGACCCTGGTGCGAGAAGCGCCCGGTCAGGCCGAAATATTTGCGATCGGCCACAAGGTTGACGCCTTGGGCGTGGGCGATGCGCTCAACAAAAAGGGCCCCCGCGTTATGCCGGGTCTGTTCGTATTCGGCGCCTGGGTTTCCCAGGCCAACGATCAGTTTAATGGCAGTCACGACAGGGGCCCTTCCTTTGGAGTTGTGGATAACATCGCCTGACCTGAGTGCGGCGAAAGTGGACGACAGGAGCTCACTTATCCAGAGATAAACTTCGCGTTGTCGCCCGCTTTCTCGCTACGTTTCGGTCCGCGATGTTCCCTCAAGCTCCTTTCGTTGCAGAGAGTATTACTCTGCAGCGGTTTCGCCTGCTTCATCTTCTGCTACAACACGTGGCGCGTGGACGTTGGCAACAGCCTTGTCGTCGTTGTGAGCCAGTGCAACGAACTCAACGCCTTTAGGGGCCTTGAGGTCGGACAGGTGGATGATGGTGCCGATTTCAGCAGCCGACAGGTCGACTTCGATGAACTCAGGCAGGTCTTTCGGCAGGCAGCTTACTTCCAGCTCGGTAGTGGTGTGGGAAACAACGCCACCTTTCTTGACCGGAGCTTCTTCACCAACAAAGTGTACAGGCACGATAGCGGTCAGTTTCTGACCGGCTACAACGCGTACGAAGTCAGCGTGCAGTACGTGGCCCTTGGAAGGGTGGCGCTGCAGGGCCTTGATGATAACGTTTTGCTTTTTGCCGCCAACGTTCAGTTCGATAACGTGGCTGTAGGCCGCGTCGTTTTCGAGCAGTTTGGCAACTTCTTTAGCCAGCATGCTGATGGACTCAGGGGCTTTGTCGCCACCGTAGACTACAGCTGGAACCAGGCTTGCGAGACGACGCAGGCGGCGGCTCGCACCTTTCCCCAGGTCGGAACGCACTTCAGCATTCAGAGTAAAATCGTTCATGTTGTATCTCCAAAATAACCACATTCGCCCCAGCGTTTGCGACCAGCGCTAAAGGCGATATGGGCAAAAAAGCCCCGCCCCAACAGAATGTTGGGGCGGGGCGCTTTTCGTCAGTGAGGTGCTCCGAAGGTTTGACCCTTAGCGGAACATCGCACTGATCGATTCTTCATTGCTGATGCGGCGAACCGCCTCGGCAACTACCGGTGCGATATCCAGTTGACGGATACGCGAACAGGCTTGAGCAGCTGCGGACAACGGGATGGTGTTGGTCACCACCAGTTCGTCCAGCATGGAGTTCTCGATGTTCTCGATCGCTCGGCCCGACAGCACAGGGTGTGTGCAGTAGGCGAAGACTTTTGCTGCACCGTGCTCTTTCAAGGCTTTTGCCGCGTGGCACAGGGTGCCAGCGGTGTCGACCATGTCATCAACCAGAATACAGGTACGCCCTTCGACATCACCGATGATATGCATCACTTCAGAGTGATTGGCTTTTTCACGGCGTTTGTCGATGATCCCGAGGTCCACGCCCAGGGATTTGGCAACAGCCCGTGCACGCACGACGCCACCAATGTCCGGGGACACGATCATCAGGTTTTCAAAGCGCTGGTCTTCGATGTCATCCACCAGTACGGGGGAGCCGTAGATGTTATCTACCGGAATATCGAAGAACCCCTGAATTTGGTCAGCGTGCAGGTCAACCGTGAGAACACGATCGATACCTACCACGGTCAGCATGTCAGCAACGACTTTCGCGCTGATCGCTACACGTGCGGAACGCGGACGGCGATCCTGACGGGCATAACCAAAGTAAGGGATTACAGCTGTAATTCGAGTCGCTGAGGAGCGGCGGAAGGCATCAGCCATCACGACGAGTTCCATCAGGTTATCGTTGGTCGGAGCGCAGGTCGGCTGAATAATGAAGACGTCTTTACCGCGGACATTTTCATTGATCTCGGCTGTAATTTCGCCGTCGGAAAATTTACCGACAGAGATGTCACCGAGAGGGATATGCAGCTGACGTACGACACGCCGAGCCAGATCGGGGTTGGCGTTCCCCGTAAAGACCATCATCTTGGACACGCGCAGTACCTAGAGGCTGAGGGTAACCTGGATGAGTATTAGAAAATGGCAGGGGCGGCTGGATTCGAACCAACGCATGGCAGGATCAAAACCTGCTGCCTTACCGCTTGGCGACGCCCCTGTATCTGTTGCAACGAGTGCCTAACACTCGGTTCCTTTTAGAGCAGACTTTGCAGCTTGCGATGCAACATCGAAACGTTGCTTCCCTTTGCTACAAACCCTGTAAGGGTCTCTGTAAGAAGGGCCGAGACTTTATCAGCTTCAGCTTTGCTTGGGAAGCCCCCAAACACACAACTTCCAGTTCCGGTTAATTTTGCTTCGGTAAATTTACCTAACAAATTCAAAGCGTTACGTACCTCTGGATAACGCCTTGCTACAACCGGTAAGCAGTCATTTCGACTGTTTCCCTTGGGAACGGGGCGCACTTTAATGGGAGAAGAGTTACGTGTCAACAACGGATCTGAAAAAATTTCTGCTGTACTTACAGATACTTGCGGCACAAGCACGACATACCAAGGTTCTTCGGGCTCTACAGGGGTGAGTTTCTCCCCCACGCCTTCAGCAAACGCGGCGTGCCCACGCACGAAAACCGGGACGTCGGCGCCCAGTGTGAGGCCCAATGCGGCAAGGCGGTCGTGGTCCCAGCCCAGTTGCCACAAATGGTTCAGGCCCAACAGAGTGGTCGCGGCATTCGAGCTGCCGCCGCCGATACCACCGCCCATGGGCAGGACCTTGTCGATCCAGATATCGATGCCGAGCGAGGAGTTGGAGTGTTCCTGAAGTTTTTTCGCGGCCTTCACAATCAGGTTGCTGTCGTGGGGCACGCCTTCAAATTCGGTGTGCAACTGGATCACGCCATCGTTACGCACGGCGAAGGTCAGCTCATCGCCGTAGTCGAGAAACTGAAACAGCGTCTGCAACTCGTGGTAGCCGTCTTCACGGCGCCCGAGGATGTGCAGCATCAAGTTGAGTTTGGCCGGGGAGGGCAGGGTCAGGCCCTGTTTTTCTAAAAGAGCAGTGGTCACGTCATTGCCCCAGCTTGCGCGGTTGCCAATCCTTGATCACCAGCGTGACGTCAAGGTCGGTGCCGTGCAGCTTGATGCGTTCGGGCAGCCAATAGCCATGTTGTTCAACGTAGCTCAAATACTCCACCTGCCAACCGTCCTGCTCCAGGGTGGCCAGGCGGCTGTCACCGTTGAGGCCCAGGCGACTCTTGCTGTCAGGCGCCGGTAAGCCGCGCACCCACCAGACCAGGTGCGAGACGGGCAGCTTCCAGCCGATCTGCTGTTCCAGCAGTTCTTCCGGGGAAGTCGCTTCGTAACGGCCCTGGTTGGCCACTTCCAGGCTCACTTGCCCCGGCCGGCCAGTCAGGCGAGCTGCGCCACGGCCCAGCGGGCCCGAGAGGCGAATATCGAAATAGTCCTGGCGCTGCAGCCAGAACAGCGTGCCGCTGCCGGAGTCTTTCGGCGCCCGAACCCCGACCTTGCCCTCGATCTGCCAGCCATCGATGCTGCTGAGCTGGTCCTTGTGTTGTTTCCATTGCGCCGGGTTGCCCTGGCCTTCTACGGATTCACGGGCGCCAAAGCCCGCGCAACCGGCGAGCAGGGCGATGAAGCTGAAAACAATAATGTGGCGCAAGAACATAAGCTTAAAGGGTCTCGGATCCGGTCAGGCGCTTGATGGTGCCGCGCAGGATGGGGCTTTCGGGTTGTTCCTTGAGGAACTTTTCCCAGATTTGTCGTGCTTCGCGTTGCTTGCCATTGGCCCAGAGCACTTCGCCCAGGTGGGCGGCAACTTCTTGATCAGGGAAGCGTTCCAGTGCCTGGCGCAGCAAGCGCTCGGCCTCGTCGAGGTTGCCCAGGCGGTAATTCACCCAGCCAAGACTGTCGAGAACGGCCGGGTCTTCCGGGTTGAGCTGGTGGGCCTGCTCAATCAGCACCTTGGCTTCGGCGTAGCGCGTGGTGCGGTCGGACAAGGTGTAACCCAACGCGTTGAGTGCCATGGCGTTGTCCGGGTCGCGCTTGATGATCAGGCGCAGGTCTTTTTCCAGCTGCGCCAGGTCATTGCGTTTTTCCGCTTGCATGGCGCGGGTGTAGAGCAGGTTCAGATCGTCAGGGTATTGCAGCAACGCCTGTTGCAGCAGCTTCCAGGCGCGCTCGCCCTGCTTGTTGGCCGATAAGGTCTCGGCCTGGATCAGATAAAGCTGGATAGCGTAGTCCGGCTCAGCATCGCGGGCCGCGGCCAGGCGTTTTTCCGCCTCGTCGGTGCGACCGTTGCTCATCAGGATGTCAGCCTGGCGCAATTGGGCGGGCAGGTAGTCATTGCCGGGGCCGACCTGGGCGTATTCCAGCAGGGCGGCCTGCGGATCGTTGCGCTCTTCGGCGATACGGCCGAGGTTCAGGTGCGCCGAGTCCACATGGCTATCACGTTCGATCAGCTCTTCCAGGTAGCCCTTGGCCTCGTCCCAGGCCTTGGCTTCCAGGCACACCAGCGCCAGGGAGTAACGTAATTCATCGTCATCCGGGTATTGCTGGACCAGATTGGCGAACTGCACTTTGGCGTCTTCCATGCGGTCCTGCTCTACCAGCATCCGTGCATAAGTCAGGCGCAGGCGCTTGTCGTCCGGGTATTTCTTGATGCTTTTTTCCAGTAGCGGAATGGCTTCCTTGCCACGGTTGAGGTTCTGCAACAGACGTGCGCGCAGCAGGATCGGCGCGATCTCGCCATCTTCCGGTGGGTTCTGCTCCAGCAATTTGAGCGCGGCGTCGGCTTCATCATCCTGTTGCAGCAACAGGGCCTTGCCGAAAATCAACTGGCTGTTCTTGGGGTGTTTTTGCAGCAGGCGGTCGAAGCTCTTCATCAGGCCACTGCGCGTGTCCTGGTCGGTGTCGGCGGCCGACAGCGCGAGGAAGTCAAAATGCGTGTCGCCCTTGCCCTGCAGGACTTTCTCCATATAGACCATGGAGTCGTCATAGCGCCCCGCACGCGCTAGTTGCACGGCAGCCGCACGTTGGGCTTCCAGGTCATCCGGGGCGTTTTTTGCCCAGATCAAGGACGCGTCCAGCGCAGCCTGGTCGGCGCCCAGGTATTCGGCGATGCGAAACGCTCGCTCGGAGATGCCCGGGTCCTGGGTATTGATGGCCTGGGTCACGTAATTATCCAGCGCAATATCGAAACGATTACGCTGGCCAGCCAGTTCAGCGGTCAGCAGGCTGTAGACCGTTTCTTCACTGAACGAGGAATAAACCTTGGGCTTTTCAGGGGCGGGGGTGCTGTCTTCCGCCGGCGGCGTACTGTCCGGCGACACGGGTGCCATGGCCTGGCAGCCGCTGAGGAAGACAAAAGCAAGGAGCAACGCGGAAGATCTATTCATATAGGAAGAGGACGACTAACCTGCGGTCGGATCATCATGACACAAGCCTTCGGCCAAACATAACCGAGTCTCAATGGAGGCCTTTATAGGCATAACGTATTAGGACAATAGACGACGGTGGTTGTTCTGGATCTTTCGAAGTAGGACAATTGTCGGCTTCCCGACATCATCAGCGATATTGAATGGCCTTCCTTGCACTCGGTATTAACCACAAGACTGCTTCCGTAGACGTGCGCGAGCGCGTGGCGTTTACGCCTGAGCAGTTGGTTGAGGCCTTGCAGCAGCTCTGCCGTCTCACCGACAGCCGCGAAGCTGCGATCCTTTCGACCTGCAATCGTAGCGAGCTCTATATAGAGCAGGAGCATCTGTCAGCGGATGTCGTACTGCGCTGGCTGGCCGATTATCACCATTTGAGCCTTGATGACCTGCGCGCCAGTGCCTATGTGCATGAAGAGGATGCGGCAGTTCGTCACATGATGCGCGTGGCGGCCGGTCTCGATTCGCTGGTGTTGGGCGAACCGCAAATTCTTGGTCAGATGAAGTCCGCCTACGCCGTCGCGCGTGAGGCTGGCACCGTCGGCCCACTGCTGGGCCGGCTGTTCCAGGCTACCTTCAATTCCGCCAAGCAGGTGCGAACCGACACGGCTATCGGTGAAAACCCGGTGTCCGTGGCTTTCGCCGCTGTCAGCCTGGCCAAGCAGATTTTCAGTGACTTGCAGCGCAGCCAGGCCCTGCTGATCGGCGCCGGTGAAACCATCACCTTGGTCGCCCGTCACCTGCATGAGCTGGGTGTGAAGCGTATTGTGGTCGCCAACCGCACGCTGGAGCGCGCCAGCATCCTCGCCGAGCAGTTCGGTGCCCACGCCGTGTTGTTATCGGATATCCCGGCTGAACTGGTGCGCAGTGATATCGTCATCAGCTCCACCGCCAGCCAGTTGCCGATTCTGGGTAAAGGCGCGGTCGAGAGCGCGTTGAAGCTGCGCAAGCACAAGCCGATCTTCATGGTGGATATCGCCGTTCCGCGGGATATCGAACCCGAAGTCGGCGAGTTGGACGACGTTTACCTCTATAGCGTCGACGACTTGCATGAAGTGGTTGCTGAAAACCTCAAGAGCCGCCAGGGCGCCGCCCAGGCCGCCGAGGAAATGGTCAGCATCGGTGCCGAAGATTTCATGGTGCGCCTGCGTGAACTGGCGGCGGTGGATGTGCTCAAGGCGTATCGTCAGCAGGGCGAACGTCTGCGTGATGAAGAGTTGATCAAGGCCCAGCGTATGCTGGCTAACGGCAGCGGCGCCGAAGAGGTGCTGATGCAACTGGCCCGCGGCCTGACCAACAAGCTGCTCCACGCCCCTAGCGTCCAGTTGAAAAAGCTTACCGCCGAAGGCCGCCTCGATGCGCTGGCCATGGCCCAGGAACTCTTTGCCCTCGGTGAGGGCGCGTCAGACAGCTCTTCGGATAAAAAACCGCAATGAAAGCGTCACTGCTCAATAAACTGGACGTACTCCAGGACCGTTTCGAAGAACTGACCGCCTTGCTCGGCGATGGTGAGGTCATTTCCGATCAGGCCAAGTTCCGTGCTTATTCCAAGGAGTACGCCGAAGTTGAACCGATTGTAGCCACCTACAAACACCTCACGAAAGTGCAGGCTGACCTCGAGGGCGCCCAGGCGCTGCTCAAGGACAGCGACCCGGACATGCGCGAAATGGCCGTGGAAGAAGTCCGCGAAGCCAAGGAAAAGCTCGCCGAGCTCGAAGGCGACCTGCAACGCATGTTGCTGCCCAAGGACCCTAACGACGGTCGTAACGTATTCCTCGAAATCCGCGCCGGCACCGGTGGCGACGAGGCGGCGATTTTTTCCGGCGACCTGTTCCGCATGTATTCGCGTTATGCCGAGCGGCGGGGCTGGCGGGTCGAGATCCTGTCCGAGAATGAAGGTGAGCACGGCGGCTATAAAGAGGTCATCGCCCGGGTCGAAGGTGACAACGTCTATGGCAAGCTGAAGTTCGAATCCGGTGCGCACCGTGTGCAGCGTGTTCCTGCGACAGAGTCCCAGGGCCGTATCCACACCTCGGCGTGCACCGTGGCCGTGTTGCCTGAGCCGGACGAGCAAGAAGCCATTGAGATCAACCCGGCAGATTTGCGCGTCGACACCTACCGCTCGTCGGGCGCGGGTGGCCAGCACGTCAACAAGACCGACTCGGCGATCCGTATCACCCACTTGCCGTCGGGCATCGTGGTGGAGTGCCAGGAAGAACGTTCCCAGCACAAGAACCGTGCGCGGGCCATGTCCTGGCTGTCGGCCAAGCTGAATGACCAGCAGACCAGCGCCGCCGCCAACGCGATTGCCAGCGAGCGCAAGCTGCTGGTGGGCTCTGGCGACCGCTCTGAACGTATCCGTACCTATAACTTTGCCCAGGGCCGGGTCACCGACCACCGGGTCAACCTCACCCTTTACTCCCTGGACGAGATTCTTGCCGGTGGTGTGGATGCGGTGATCGAGCCGTTGCTCGCCGAGTACCAGGCCGATCAACTGGCGGCGATAGGTGAATAAATGACCATCATTGCCAGCCTGTTGCGCGCCGCCGACTTGCCCGATTCGCCGACTGCGCGCCTGGACGTGGAGCTGTTACTGGCCGCTGCCCTGGGCAAGTCCCGCAGCTACTTGCACACCTGGCCGGAAAAAATCGT
This sequence comes from Pseudomonas haemolytica, assembly GCF_009659625.1. GTDB lineage: Bacteria > Pseudomonadota > Gammaproteobacteria > Pseudomonadales > Pseudomonadaceae > Aquipseudomonas > Aquipseudomonas haemolytica. The sequence continues at coordinate 70,616 of NZ_VOIW01000001.1, forward strand.
CAGCAGTGAAGACGCTCTGACCTTTGCCAACTATCTGCAACGTCGCCGAAGCGGTGAGCCAGTGGCGTATATCCTCGGCCAGCAAGGCTTCTGGAAGCTCGACCTGGAGGTCGCGCCGCACACGCTGATCCCGCGTCCGGAAACCGAGCTGCTGGTGGAAGCCGCCCTGGAATTGCTGCCTGCCACACCCGCCAAGGTTCTCGACCTGGGCACCGGCAGCGGCGCCATCGCCTTGGCTTTGGCCAGCGAACGCCCGGCCTGGCAGGTCACGGCCGTTGACCGCGTGCTGGAAGCCGTGGCCTTGGCCGAGCGCAATCGCCAGCGCCTGCACCTCAATAACGCCACGGTGTTGAACAGTCATTGGTTCAGCGCGTTGCAAGGTCATACTTTCGACCTGATCATCAGCAACCCGCCCTACATTGCCGACAATGACCCGCACCTGGTGGCCGGCGATGTGCGTTTCGAGCCGGCCAGTGCTCTGGTGGCGGGTCACGATGGCCTGGACGATTTACGCTTGATCATCAAAGAGTCCCCGGCTTATCTGAATGCAAGTGGCTGGTTGTTGCTCGAGCACGGCTACGACCAGGCCCAGGCCGTGCGTGACTTATTGCTCCGCGAGGGTTTTGAAGGCGTACACAGCCGCATCGACCTCGGCGGTCACGAACGCATCAGCCTGGGGCGCCGCCCGTGCTGACCGACCAGGAGCTGTTGCGCTATAGCCGACAGATTCTGTTGCAGCATGTCGACATCGATGGCCAGTTGCGCCTGAAACAGAGCCGCGCGCTGATCGTCGGTCTGGGTGGCCTGGGCGCACCGGTTGCGCTGTATCTCGCCGCTGCCGGCGTGGGTGAGTTGCACTTGGCGGACTTCGATACTGTCGACCTGACCAACCTGCAGCGCCAGATCATCCATGACACCGACAGCGTGGGGCTGACCAAGGTCGATTCGGCCCTGCGTCGCCTGAGCGCGATCAACCCTGAAATCACCTTGGTTGCCCATCGCACCGCGCTGGATGCCGACTCGCTGGCCGCCGCTGTCGCCGCGGTGGACGTGGTGCTTGATTGCAGCGACAACTTCTCCACCCGCGAAGCGGTCAATGCGGCCTGTGTCGCCGTTGGGAAGCCGTTGATCAGTGGTGCGGCGATTCGCCTTGAGGGGCAATTGTCGGTGTTCGATCCGCGTCGAGCCGACAGCCCGTGCTACCACTGTTTATACGGGCACGGCAGCGAAACCGAGCTGACCTGCAGCGAAGCCGGCGTGGTCGGGCCGCTGGTAGGAGTGGTCGGCAGCTTGCAAGCGTTGGAAGCGTTGAAGCTGCTGGCCGGTTTTGGTGAACCATTGGTGGGCCGCCTGTTGCTGATCGATGCTCTGGCCACGCGTTTTCGCGAGTTGCGCGTCAAACGCGACCCTGGCTGCAGCGTCTGCGGAACCCAGCATGGTTAAGGGCGCGCCCATCGGTGTGTTCGACTCCGGCATCGGCGGTCTGACGGTGCTGGAGGAAATCCAGCAGTTATTGCCCCATGAGTCACTGTTGTACGTGGCGGATTGCGGGCACATCCCCTATGGCGAGAAAACCCCGGCGTTCATTCTTGAGCGCTCCCGGTCCGTGGCTGAGTTTTTTCGCGAGCGGGGCGCCAAGGCCTTCGTGATTGCCTGTAATACGGCGACCGTCGCCGCCGTTGCCGATTTGCGCCAGGACTACCCCGATTGGCCATTGGTTGGCATGGAGCCTGCGGTCAAGCCTGCCGCTGCTGCCACTCATAGTGGCGTCGTCGGTGTGCTCGCCACCACCGGCACCTTGCAAAGCGCCAAGTTCGCCGCTCTGCTCGACCGCTTCGCCACCGATGTGCGGGTGATTACCCAACCGTGTCCGGGCCTGGTGGAGTTGATTGAAACCGGTGACTTGAACAGCCCCGCTTTGCATAAGCTGTTGCAGGGCTATATCGAGCCGCTGCTCAGCGCCGGGTGCGACACCATCATCCTGGGTTGCACTCACTATCCCTTCCTCAAGCCTCTCCTGGCGCAGATGCTGCCCCCCAGTATCACCCTCATCGACACCGGTGCCGCCGTTGCGCGCCAACTCAAGCGTTTATTGGGTGAGCGCGACCTGCTTGCCATTGACGAGCCCGAAACTGCACAGTTCTGGACCAGCGGCGATCCGTACCACCTAAGAAATATCCTACCGACACTTTGGAAACATCCCGGATTTGTGCGAAGCTTCGCCTCGTGAAAATTTCGTGAAATAGCGCTGATAAAAGCTGAACTTCTGTCTATGCGTCAGCTTCTATAGCCCGTTAGCCTGTTTACAACCATATAACTTTGTTCGCATAGGATCGTTTCTTATGAAGCGCTTGTTCTGTTTGGCTGCGATTGCGGCCGCTGTGTTGGGACACTCTGTTTCAGCCCAGGCCGCTGGCCTGGAGTTCGGGTTGGGGAGCACCAGTGATTCGACGTTGACCTATCGATTGGGTCTGACTTCGGATTGGGATAAAAGCTGGATGCAAAGCAACGTTGGCCGCCTGACCGGCTACTGGAGTGGCGCTTACACGTATTGGGAAGGTGACGACCGTGCAGGCGCCAGCAGCCTGTCGTTCTCGCCGGTGTTTGTGTATGAGTTTGCCGGCGAGTCGGTCAAGCCTTACATCGAGGCCGGTATCGGTGTGGCGCTGTTTTCCCGCACCCGCCTGGAAGACAACAACATCGGCCAATCTTTTCAGTTCGAGGACCGTCTGGGTTTCGGCCTGCGGTTCAAGGGCGGGCATGAAGTGGGCATTCGTGCCACGCACTATTCCAACGCCGGGATCAGCAGCAATAACGATGGGGTAGAGAGCTACGCGCTGCACTACACCATGCCGCTGTAATTCAACAACACTGAAGTCCCTTGTGGGAGCGGGCTCGCTCCCACATTTAGATCTCTGCTCATCGCAGGATCAGCGGTACACCGTCGCGAGGCCTTCACGCTCTTCCAGGCACTCCGGCGCCCCCATCTCAAACTCCCGACAAATCAATGGCCGAAGTGCGTAAATCGTGCACATCATCGTGTCTCGATCCAGCGCGGCGCACCAGCCGTCGTCCAGGCGCAGCATCACTTCCCCGCCCCAATCGTCGGTATCGATAAAGCGCTGCGGCACGCCAGTGTCGGTGATCAGCATGACTTCCAACTGGCAGCAACAGGCCGCGCACGTCGAGCAAGTGACGGCGGGTTCGGTGATTTGAATATGGGGGATGTTGGTCATAGGCGCGCAGTGTAAGGCAAGTGCGTTAACCACGTATGAAAGCTCGGACGGGCGTCATCGTTCCAATCTCCCTGCGACCCCGTGCAACAAGGGAAACAACATGGCCCATAACAGCGCCAGGCCGATCAGGGTGGCTGCCGTGCCATAGCCAAAACTCACCCCCGCCAGTTGACTGCCTGCGTAATAAGACAACGGCCCACCCACTGCGCCCAACAGGCTGGCAAGCCACCCAGGCCGTGCGCTCCAGGCCAGGCAATAGCGCAAGGTCGTGGCCAGCAATGCCCACAGCAGCATCAACCAGAATGGAATCAACGGCCCGGGCTCGCTGAAGTGGAAAACCCCCAGCGTGCGCAACAGCGTATCCAGCAGCGTGCCTGCGATTGTCACGCTGACGATGAGCATGCCGTCATCAGCCAGTGAACTTACCCACAGCACGTGGACGCTCAGTACTGCCAACCCCACCAACAACCACGGGCTATCGCCGCCGAGCACGCAGGCAAACCAGCCGCACTGGAACAATACGGCATTGGCCACGGTTTTAAGCACTGAAGCGCCCGAGCAACGGCGCAGTGATCGCCGCAGGTTTAGCCAGCAGCAATTGCGCGGTACCAATCGTGCGTTCCATGAAGCCGCCTTCGCAGTAGCAAAGGTAGAACTCCCACAAGCGCAGGAAGTATTCGTCGTAGCCCAGCTCCGTGAGGCGGCCATGGGCACGGCGAAAGTTCTCATGCCACAGGCGCAGGGTACGTGCGTAGTGGAGGCCAAAGTCCTCCATGTGCAGCAGGTTCATGTCGGTGTCGCGGCTGACAATCTGCAGCATGTTCTGTACGCAGGGCAGAGCGCCGCCGGGAAAAATGTAGCGCTGGATAAAGTCGACGCTGCGCTTGGCCTGCTCAAAGCGTTGTTCGCGGATGGTAATGGCTTGCAGCAACATCAGGCCGTCGGGCTTGAGCAACTGTGCACATTGTTTGAAATAGGTGGGCAGGAAGCGATGGCCTACCGCTTCGATCATTTCGATCGACACCAGCTTGTCGTACTCGCCGGTGAGGTCGCGATAATCGCGTAGCAGCAAGGTCACTTGATCCTGCAGGCCCAAGGTCTGGATGCGCTCTGCGGTGTAGGCAAACTGTTCCTTGGACAAGGTCGTGGTGGTGACCTTGCAACCATAGTGCTGCGCCGCATAAAGCGCCATGCTGCCCCAGCCGGTACCGATTTCCAGCAGGTGGTCGCTGGGCTTGAGCGCCAGTTTCTGGCAGATACGCGCCAACTTGTTCAATTGCGCCTGTTCCAGGGTGTCATCGGGCGTCAGGAATTGCGCCGCCGAGTACATCATGGTCGGGTCGAGGAATTCTTCGAACAGGTCGTTGCCCAGGTCGTAATGGGCGGCGATATTTTTCTGCGAGCCCTTGCGCGTGTTGCGGTTGAGCCAGTGCAGCCCCTGGGTGAACGGCCGGGCCAGGCGCGCCAGGCCACCCTCCATGGCGTCGAGTACGTCCAGGTTGCTGACCATCACGCGCACTACGGCAGTGAGGTCCGGGCTGGTCCAATAACCGTGGATAAACGCTTCGCCGGCGCCGATCGAGCCATTGGCCGCCACCAGGCCCCATACCGCCGAGTCGAGAATCTGGATCTCGCCCAGCAGGTGTGCTTCCCGTGCGCCGAAGACTTGCCGCTCGCCGTCCTCGATGATCACCAGTTGGCCATGGCGCAATTGGCTGAGCTGGCGCAGTACACCCTTGCGCAGCAGCGCAGCGGTCAGGCCGTTTACGTTCAGGCGGTGAGTCTTGACCGACAAGCTAGGGGATTTCATGGCGACGATCCTTGGTGTACCCGACGGCGGTGCGAGAGGCGCCATCGGCGGCCCGGTGGGGGAAAATCGGTGTGCGTTTAAGCAGCAGGCGCAAGGCTTGCCAGTAGATCGCCAGGCAAGTCTTGGCGGTCATCCAGGGAAAACGCCATAAATAGCCATGCAGGCTGGCGCGGCTGAGGGGTTGTCTTTCCAGGCTCAGGGTGGCGTCGAAGATTTTTTGCGCGCCTTGCCAGTCGGCCATATGCACGCCGAGCCTGGCGGCGGGCGGGCTGAAGCTCATGCGGTATTCCAGCTCGCGCGGTAGAAATGGCGACACATGGAAGGCTTTGGCCACGGCGAAATGCTGGTGCTCGTCGGTGCCGAGGGGCTGGGCCGGCAGCACATAGTGATAGCGCTCGCGCCATGGGGTATTGGTCACTTCACACAGGATCGCGGCCAGTTGTCCATCGGCCTCGAAACAGTAGAAGAAACTCACGGGGTTAAAAGCCAGGCCCCAACTGCGGGCCTGGGTCAGTAGGCAGATAACGCCCTGGGGCGTATGCCCCAGCGCCTTGCCGACTTCGTGGCGCACGGCATCGCTCAAGCTCATGCCGTGGCGTGTGAACTCACGCAGGTAGTCCTGCTGGCGAAAGCCGAAGGGCGCCAGGCGACTGGTGCCGGCCAGGGGCGACAGCCCAAGCACTTCATCCTGTTCGCTGAGGTCCAGGTACAGCAGGCCGATGCGGTAGCGAAAGGCGTGGGCCTTGGGCGCAAACCGTCGATGGGCGATCCAGCCGCTGTACAGGGCGCTGTTCACAGGGTTTCCCCAAAAGCCTGGGCGACGCGCAGGGCGCTGACTACCCCGTCTTCGTGAAAACCGTTGGCCCAGTAGGCTCCGCAGTAAAAGGTATTGCGAACACCGTGCAATTCTTCCCAGCGCGCTTGAGCGGCCACGGCAGCCAAGCTGTATTGCGGGTGGGCATAGGTGTAACGCGCGAGGATCTTCAACGGGTTGATCATTTGCGTTTGATTGAGGCTGACGCAAAACGTGGTGGCGCTGTCGATGCCTTGCAGGATATTCATGTCGTAGGTAACGGCCGCATGGGATTGCGAGTTGCCGCTCAGCCGGTAATTCCAACTGGCCCAGGCCAGCTTGCGGTCAGGCAGCAGGCGCGTGTCGGTGTGCAGCACCACGTCGTTGTCGGCGTAGGGCAGGGCACCGAGGATCTCGCGTTCGGCTGGGCTGGGGTCGCTGAGCAAGGCCAGGGCCTGGTCGCTGTGGCAGGCGAAGATCACACGGTCGAACGCTTCGCTGCCGGCGGCGCTGTGGACAATGACACCCGCATCGCTGCGCTCGACGTTATGCACAGGGCAATCGAGGCGTATCCGGTCGTGAAAGCTACGGGTCAGCGGTTCGATGTAGCTGCTTGAACCGCCTTCGATCACGCACCATTGCGGTCGGTTATTGACCGAGAGCAAGCCGTGGTTCTTGAAGAAGCGCACGAAAAATTGCAACGGGAAACCGAGCATGTCCGCCAGAGACATCGACCAGATCGCCGCGCCCATCGGCACGATGTAGTGCCGGATAAACCGTGGGCCGTAGCCACCGGCTGTGAGGTAGTCACCGAGGGTCATCCCGGCGCTGATGCGCTGCTCTTGCAGGTCCAGGGGCGCTTGGCGGTTAAAGCGCAGAATATCGCGCAACATTCCCCAGAACCCCGGGGACAAAATATTGCGGCGCTGGGCAAACAGGCTGTTGAGGGTGTTGCCGTTGTACTCGAAGCCTGTGCTCTGGTCGCACACCGAAAAACTCATCTCGGTGGGTTTGAACTTGACGCCAATCTGCCCCAGCAGGCGGATGAAATTAGGGTAAGTCCAGTCATTGAATACGATGAAGCCTGTGTCCACGGCATAGCCTTTGCCTTCGACCGTCACGCTGGCCGTATGGGTATGTCCGCCGATGCAGTCACTGGCTTCGAACAGCGTGATGTCGTGGCGGCGGCTGAGCAGGTAGGCGCTGGTCAGCCCGGCGATGCCACTGCCGATAATGGCGATCTTCACAGATCGTCCTTCTGCGGCGGAGGGCTGCGCAACATGCGCTTGCCGATGATTAATTGCGCCCGGTTGGGCAGCTTGGACAACGGCCACAGGGTGGCGATAAACAATGCGGGGAAGGCGATTTCCAGTGGCCGTTTTTCCAGCTTCGCAAAGATGTGTCGCGCTGCCTTGTTGGCGGACCAGCTCAGAGGCATGGGGAAATCATTGCGTTCGGTCAGCGGCGTGTCCACAAAACCAGGGCTGATCACCGTGACGTCGATGTTTTCCGGCGAAAGGCTGATGCGCAGGGACTCGAACAGGTAACGCAGGCCGGCCTTGGATGCGCCGTATGCTTCGGCGCGCGGCATTGGCAGGTAAGTCACGGCGCTGGCCACGCCTACCAGGTGCGGCGTGAGCCCGGCGCGCAACAGCGGCAGCGCCGCCTCGATGCAATAACTGCTGGCCAGCAGGTTGGTGCGCACCACGTGCTCGATGATCGACGAGTCAAACTGCCGGGCATCGACGTATTCACAAGTGCCGGCGTTAAGGATCACGGTGTCCAGAGCGCCCCAGACCTCGGCAATATGTTCACCGATCTCGCGCACGGCCTGGCTGTTGGTCAGGTCGCCGGCCACCACCAGCACTTGCCCCGGGTAACGATGGGCGAGCGCTTCCAGCGGGCCTTTGGTACGGGAGCTGATCGCCACGTGGGCGCCGCTGTTGAGCAACTCCACGGCCAGCGCGGCCCCGATGCCACTGCTGGCGCCGGTCAGCCAATAACGTCGGGGTGCAAGGCTCATCCCATTCTCCTTTTCAGCCAACTGACGACACGACCGAGTACCGGTACGTGTTCATAGAGCAGGGCACCGGCATCGAAATAGTCACGATGACGGTAGACCTTGTCGTGCCACATCAAATGGGAGCAGCCTGGCACTCGGATCACCTTGCCACTGGCCAGGCGCGAGTGATGAAAACTCATGGTCCAGCGCAGGTAACCTTCGCCTTCGGCAACGGCATCGAAGCTGTGGAAGTCAAACTGCAAATGGCTGACGTTGCTGTACAGCTCGGCGAAGTAGCGCCGCAGCGCAGGCAGCCCGTGGACTTCATGCAGTGGGTCGCTAAAGGCGATGTCCTCGCTGTACAGACTGTCGAGCAGCTGCAGGTTGTGCTTGTCCAGCGTGGCGAAGCTGTGGGCGAAGCGGCGCAGGAAATCACTCATGGCCGGCCATCTCCAGTCGTGAAGGCAGGCTGCGAAAAGCCGCCAAGGCGCGTTCCCGGGACTGTTTCAGGTCAACCATGGCGCGCGGGTAATCCGCCACGCCGAACAGACCGCCGGCTGCTGCTGGGTTATGCACCTCTTTTTTATTCAGCGCGGCCAGCTCCGGCAGCCAGCGCTTGATGAAAACGCCGTCGCTGTCGAATTTTTCCGATTGGCTCAGCGGGCTGAAAATCCGGAAATACGGTGCCGAGTCGGTGCCGGTGGATGAGCTCCACTGCCAGCCGCCGTTGTTGGCCGCCAGGTCGCCGTCGATCAGGTGCCGCATAAAGAAGCGCTCGCCTTCGCGCCAGTCGATCAGCAGGTTCTTGGTCAGGAACATCGCCACCACCATACGCAGGCGGTTGTGCATCCAACCCGTTTCCAGCAGTTGGCGCATGGCCGCGTCGATGATTGGCAAGCCGGTGCGCGCTTGTTGCCAGGCAGCCAGGTCCGCGGGTGCATCGCGCCAGGCCAGTGCTTCGGTTTCCGGGCGAAAGGCGCGGTGGCGAGAGACCCGTGGGTAGCCAACCAGAATGTGTTTGTAGAACTCGCGCCACAGCAACTCGTTGATCCAGGTGATGGCGCCGATGTCGCCGCTTTCGAACTCGCCTTGGTTGGTTTGCAGCGCGGCGTGCAAGCACTGGCGCGGCGAAACCACACCGGCGGCGAGGTAGGCGGACAGTTGGCTGGTGCCGGGTTTGGCTGGGAAGTCGCGCTCGTCCTTGTAGTAGCTGATCTGCTGGTCGGCGAAGGCGTCGAGGCGCCGGCGCGCTTCGTCTTCACCGGCGGGCCAGAGGGCGCGCAAGGTTTCGCTGGGCGGCTCGAAACCTTGGACCATTGTCGGTACAGAATCGCTTTTCAACTCAAGCTTGGCCTGCGCCTTGGGCGTCGCCACCAGGCGCGGCAGGGCACTGTGCAGACGGTTGTAGCAGACCTTGCGGAACTGGCTGAACACCTGGAAATAGGTGCCGGTCTTGGTCAGTACGCTGCCGGGTTGGAAGAACAGTTGGTCCAGGTAACTGTGGAAGGTCACGCCGTCTGCTTCCAGTGCCTGGGCCACGGCAGCATCACGCTGGCTCTCGTGTATGCCGTATTCCTCGTTGACGTGCACCGATTTCACCGACAGTTCCCGGCACAGTTCGCTCAGCACGGCAGGCGCCTGATCCCAGGTCGCGGCATGGCGGATCAACAGCGGGATATTCAGTTTGCCCAGGGCCAGGCTCAAGTGCTGCACGTTGCGCAGCCAGAAATCGACTTTGCACGGCGCGTCATCATGGGCCAGCCACTGCTCGGGCGTGATCAGGTAAATGGCCGCGACCTGGCCGCGCTGGCTCGCGGCAGCCAGGGCTGTGTTGTCATGCAGGCGCAAGTCGGTGCGCAGCCAGATCAGATGCATTTAGACGATTCCACGCTGGATCAATAATTGGTGGGCCGCCAAGAGGTCTTCGGCCACGAACAATTCAGGCATGTCACGGGTTAAGTCAGCCAACTCGGCGTGGTGGATGCTTACTGTTGGGCCTGCAATCAATGTTGGGCAGCTGACGCCACCCAATAGTTTTGTGAGTGCCGAGAAATGGAGGGCTTTGCTCGAGTACAGCAACACGGCGCGTGGTTGCAGGTGTTCCACCGCCAGGGCCAGTTCGCCGGGCGGCAGCGGCCAGTCGAACACTTCCACCGGGCAGTCGGCACTGCTGGCCAGCCAGGCGCTGAGCCACAAGTGAGGTTCCAGGGGCAAGTCGGAATGGTTGACCAGCAACAGCGGCGCGCCGTGGAGTTGGCGGTTGTTGTGATAAATCCGCGCGCCGAACTTGCTGCGCAACCACGACAGAAAAAACACCCGCTCCATCTGCGCGCCGAATTGGCCCTGCCACCTATGTTCAAGCTCCTTGAGCAGCGGCAGCATCAGTTGCTCGCACAAAGTGCGTGGGGGGTAGAGCGCCATGGCTTGATTAAAGGCATCGTCGACCCGGCGCTCGGCCAATTCGCTGATCGCGTTGAGCAAATGCTGGCGCAGGCTCTGCCATTCATTCTCCATCGGCTCGGGGCTGGCTTGGGCGGAGTCGATCAGGCCCTTGACCTGGCTGACCGGCACGCCGCGATTGAGCCAGGTAAGGATGGCCTGAATGCGTTGCACGTGCTCGGCACTGAACAGCCGATGCCCCTTGGGCGTACGCTGGGGCACGATCAGGCCATAGCGGCGTTCCCAGGCGCGCAGGGTTACCGCGTTGACGCCGGTCTGGCGCGCCACTTCGCGGATCGGCAACCAGCCGTTTTGCAGGGCCAGGGCGATGTCTTCGCCGGGTTCGTCGAGCAGGGCAGGTTTCATGGATTAGATCGCATTACGCAGGCTGAGATTTTCCGGGTGCGGTTGCAGGTAGACCTGCTGCGCGATGTAACGGTCCGGGTGTTGGCGAAAGTGGTGCTTGAGCAGGGTCAGCGGCACCACCAGCGGCACAATGCCGTGACGGTATTGGCCGATCACGGTTTGCATTTCCTCTTTGTCATCGGCGCTGATGGCTTGCTTGAGGTAGCCGCTGATGTGTTGCAACACATTGGTGTGAGTGCCGCGGGTGGCGCACTTTTTCAGGCCCGTCATCAGCTCGCTGAAGTAGCCGTCGGCCAGTGCCTGGAGATCGACTTCCTTGCCCATGCTGCCGAGCAAGTGTCCCAGGCTTTTGTAGTGCGCCGGGCTGTGGGCCATCAGCAAGTACTTGTAGCGCGAGTGGAACGTCAACAGGCGGTGCCGGGTAAGGCCGTCGGCCAGCAGTTGTTGCCAGCTGGCGTACACGAATACGCGGGTCAGGAAGTTCTCGCGCAGCACCGGGTCATTCAGGCGGCCGTCTTCTTCCACTGGCAGGTTGGGATGGCGTGAGCAAAATGCCTGGGCGTAGATACCGCGCCCGCCGCCCTCGACGGGCGTGCCGTTGTCGCGGTACACCTTGACGCGCTCCAGGCCACAGGACGGCGACTTCTGCATGAAGATGTAGCCGCACAGGTCGGTATGTTCACGGGCCATTTGCTGGCCGTAGTCATCCAACGGCTGCGTAACGTTGAGTTCACGGTTTACGCTGCCGACGGCATGCGGCGCGGCAGGGTCGCCGACCAGGCGAATCGGTTCCCGAGGGATGCCCAGGCCGATGGCGACTTCCGGGCATAGCGGCACAAAGTCGAAGTACTCGCCGAGGGTCTGGCTGCACAGCAGGGATTGTTTATGCCCGCCGTTGAAGCGCACGTTCTCGCCCAATAGACAGGCGCTGATGGCGATCTTCGGTTTTACACTGCTGGACATGACCAAACCTCTGCGAGATTCCTGTACAAGCTGTAGAAGTTGTACAACTAAGCCTCATCATAGATTCGATGTTGTACAAGTCAAATAATTTGTACAGGTTTTTTCGGCGGCGTTACTTCCAACCGATTTGCCAGTCCACGGGGTTTTTCAAGGTCTGCCACGGCAAGCGCTCAGCGCGTCCAGTGAGGATGGCTTGCAGCTCGATGTCCAGCACCGTGCCTTCTTCGTCACGAAACACTTCGGTGACCATGAAGTGTTTTTCCTTGTGGCGCGGATGTGCTGCCGTCCATTTCGACAGCAGCAGTTTGGCGGGGTTGATACGGTTCATTGCAGGTGCTCGATCAAGCGCCGCGCCGCTTCCTGCCCGCTGAGCCAAGCACCCTCCACCCGGCCGGAGAGGCACCAGTCACCGCAGACGAACAAGCCCAGGTCGGCATCGGCCAGCACCCCGAATTCATGGCTGCTGGACGGGCGCGCGTAGAGCCAGCGGTGCGCCAGGCTGAATGACGGTGCGGGCATGGCGCTGTGCAGCAACTCAGCGAAAGCACCGTGCAGGTGTTCGATCACCGCTTCCTTGGGCAGGTCCAGGTGCGCCTTGCTCCAGGCGCTGGTGGCGTGCAGCACCCAGGTGTCGAGGGTGGTGTCGCGCCCGGGTTTGCTGCGGTTGCGCGCCAACCAATCGAGTGGGCTGTCTTGCACGAAGCAGCCTTCCATCGGCGTATCCAGCGGCTTGTCGAAGGCCAGGGCGATGGCCCAGGTCGGGTCCATTTTCACGCCGGCGGCGGCACTCGCCAGCTTGGGCGCGGCGGCCAGCAGGGCGGTAGCCTGGGGGGCTGGGGTGGCGATGACTACATGACTGAAGGGGCCGTGATTGCCGCCGGCGGCGTCGAGCAGGTTCCAGTGCTGTGTGCCCTGGAACACTTCGGTGATGCGGCAACCGAACTCCACCGGCAAGTCATCGAGCAATGCGCGGGTGATGGCGCTCATGCGCGGCGTGCCGACCCAGCGGATCTGTTCGTCGGGAGAGGGTGTCAGCTGGCCGGATTTGAAGTTGTACAGCTGGGGTTTCCACTGTTCGGCCCAGCCGTTGCTTTGCCAGCGCTGCACTTCGTTGACGAAGCGCCGGTCGCGGGCGGTGAAGTATTGCGCGCCCATGTCCAGCGCGCCGGCATCGCTGCGCTTGCTGGACATGCGGCCACCACTGCCGCGGCTTTTATCGAAGAGTTGTACGGCGTGCCCCGCGTCTTGTAACGCTCGGGCGGCAGAGAGACCGGCGATGCCGGTACCGATGATCGCGATGGGGACAGTCATGGGAGGCCTCGTTTTACCGTTGGGTACAGACTACGCCGACACCAATAGCTGTACAATATTGTTTTTTGGTATAAGTTTTGGCGTGCCTGATCGTTTGGCGTGACCTATGGTTAAGCTAAGGCTTAAACGTCCGTTACGCTCGATTATCTAATTGATCCCTGCTTATAAAATAGACCAGTGAGCGGCGGCGAACGTTACATGAGGAGAGTCCCATGCATATTTTGCTGACCGGCGGTACTGGCCTGATTGGCCGCCAACTTTGCCGACATTGGCTTGCCCAGGGCCATCGCGTGACGGTATGGAGCCGGCAACCGGAAACGGTCGCCCAGGTTTGCGGTGCCCAAGTGCTCGGGGTTGGCCGTCTGCAAGAGGTGATTGGCGCTGTGGACGCGGTGGTCAACCTGGCGGGCGCGCCCATTGCCGATCGGCCCTGGACCCACAAACGCAAGACGTTGCTGTGGAGCAGCCGCATCAACCTCACTGAAACCTTGCTGGCGTGGATGGAAAGCCTGGAGCAAAAACCAGCGGTGCTGATCTCCGGCTCTGCCGTGGGTTGGTATGGCGATGGCGGCGAGCGCGAACTGACTGAAGCCAGCGGCCCGGTGCAGGACGATTTCCCCAGCCAGTTGTGTATTGCCTGGGAAGAAACCGCCCAGCGTGCCGAAGCCATGGGCGTTCGCGTGGTGCTGGTGCGTACCGGCCTGGTGCTGGCGGCCGAGGGCGGCTTTTTGTCGCGCCTGTTGCTGCCGTTCAAACTGGCGCTGGGCGGGCCGATCGGCAATGGTCGGCAGTGGATGCCGTGGGTGCATATCAAGGATCAAATCGCCCTGATTGATTTTCTTCTGCACAAGGAAGATGCCAGCGGTCCTTATAATGCCTGCGCGCCACACCCCGTACGCAACCGCGAGTTTGCCAAGACCCTGGGCCAGGTGCTGCACCGCCCGGCGTTCATGCCGATGCCGGCCTTTGCGTTGAAGGTTGGCCTGGGTGAGTTGTCCGGCTTGTTGCTCGGCGGGCAAAAGGCGCTTCCTGAACGGCTGCTGGTTGCGGGTTTCACTTTCCAGTTCACTGAATTGCGTGCGGCTCTGGACGACTTGTCCAGCCGCCTTTAGAGATAGGATGTTGCATGACCGATCACGCGTTGTTACTGGTCAACCTGGGTTCACCGGCGTCCACTTCGGTGGCCGATGTGCGCAGTTACCTTAATCAGTTCCTGATGGATCCTTATGTGATCGACCTGCCTTGGCCTGTGCGGCGTTTGCTGGTGTCGCTGATCCTGATCAAGCGCCCCGAGCAGTCGGCCCATGCGTATGCGTCAATCTGGTGGGACGAGGGTTCGCCTCTGGTGGTGCTCAGCCGTCGCCTGCAACAGCAGATGACCGCGCAGTGGACCCAGGGGCCGGTGGAACTGGCGATGCGTTATGGCGAGCCATCGCTGGAAACGACCCTGACGCGCCTCGCTGCCCAGGGTATCCAGAAAGTGACATTGGCGCCGCTGTACCCGCAGTTTGCCGACAGCACCGTGACCACGGTGATAGAGGAAGCCAAGCGAGTAGTGCGAGACAAGCGTCTCAACGTACAGTTTTCGATCCTGCAACCTTTCTACGATCAGCCGGAATATCTCGATGCCCTGGTGGCTAGCGCCCGCGCTTATCTGGAGCAGGATTTCGATCACTTGTTGCTCAGTTTCCATGGCCTGCCCGAGCGTCATCTGAAAAAGCTCGACCCTACCGGTGCGCATTGCTTCAAGGATGCCGACTGCTGCAAGAACGCGTCGCCTGAAGTACTTGCCACCTGCTATCGCGCACAATGCTTCAGCGTCGCTCGGGATTTTGCCGAGCGTTCCGGTTTACCGGAGGGTAAGTGGTCGGTCGCGTTTCAATCGCGCCTGGGCCGGGCGAAGTGGATCGAACCCTACACCGAGGCACGCCTGGAGGCGTTGGCACAACAGGGCGTGAAAAAGCTGCTGGTGATGTGCCCGGCGTTTGTCGCCGATTGCATCGAGACCCTGGAAGAGATTGGCGACCGCGGGCGGGAGCAGTTCCGCGAGGCGGGGGGCGAGGAGTTGGTGTTGGTGCCGTGCTTGAATGATGATCCGCAGTGGGCGGTGGCGCTTAATACGCTGTGTGAACGGGCACCGACGACGCTATAACCCGAGCCGAGTGAAGATCAAAATGTGGGAGCGGGCTTGCTCGCGAATGCGGTGTATCAGTCAGCACCTCTATCAACTGACGGAGCGCATTCGCGAGCAAGCCCGCTCCCACATTTTTGACCGTGTTACAGATTGAGGGTCAAGCTGACGGTGAAATTGCGCGGTTCCCCGGGGTTGGCCCAGTAGCGGCTATAGGACCGCTCGTAATACTTTTCATCGAACAGGTTATTCAGGTTCAGCCCCACGGTGACATTCTCCGTAGCCTTGTAGTGGGCCAGCAAATCCACGGTGTGGTAGGCCGGCAGCTGGAAGCCTGTACCCGCTTCACCGGAGCGATCACCTACGTAAGTGAACGCCGCGCCCAGGTCTGAACCCCGCCACGCGCCATCCTGGAATTCATACACGCCCAACAGGCTGCCACTGTGCTTGGCCACGCCGAGAATGCGGCTGCCCGTGGGGATGACTTTGTCACCTTGGGTCACTTCGGCGTCTATATAAGCCAAGGCGCCGATCACGCGTATGGCGTCGGTCACTTGCCCGGTCACTTGCAGGTCAAACCCCTGACTGCGGGCCTTGCCCATGGCGCGGTTGAGATTGGTGGCCGGGTCTAGGGTGAGCACGTTTTCCTTTTCGATATGGAATGCAGCGAGGGTGGTGCTGAGGCGGTCGTCAAACAGCTCGCTCTTGATTCCTACCTCATAGCCCACGCCTTCTTCGGGCTTGAACGATTTGCCGCTGGCACCCAGGCCGTTGTTGGGCTTGAACGAGGTGGACGCGTTGGCAAACACCCCGATTTCAGGCGTGAGCTGGTAGAGCAGGCCAGCGCGCTGGGTCAGGGCGTCGTGTGTTTGCCGTCCCTGAGGGGCCTTGCCGGTGAAGTCGTTGATGCTTTGCTCAAAATGCTCAAAGCGCGCCCCGACCATGCCGCGCAGGCGGTCGGTAAAAATGATCTGGTCTTGCAGGTTCAGCGCCTGGCTTTTCACCTGCTCGAAGAAGTCGGTGCCGGTGCGCTCGCCGTTGGGTTTGGGCTTGCCGTAGATCGGGTTATGGATATCGATGGTGTAACGGCTGCCGCCGACGGTGGTGACGCGCTCTTTCTTGCGGTAGTCCTCGTATTCAGCGCCAACCAGCAACTCGTGCTGCCAACTGCCAATATCGAATAGGCCGCGCAGTTCCAGCTGGGTGATGCTGTCGTGCCAACCCGTGGAGCGCTCGCGATAGCGGCGGTCGATGGTGTGACCGTTGGCATTCAGTGCGCGGTTTTCCGAGGCGTCGCCCCACAGGCTGCCTTGCTTGTAGTGGCTGGCCAGGCGCAGTTTCCAGGCGTCGTTGAGGTGGTGTTCCAGCGCGGCCTGAATACGGTTGTTGTGGTTGCGGATATTGCCGTCGTTGGGCTCGCCGAGGAAGGTGGAGTGGGACATGCCGGTATTGGCGATGACACCTCGGTCGAAAGTGGAGCTGTGGCGCACGAATTCGCTTTCGACCAGAAGGTGGGTGTCCGGGGCCAACTGCCAACTGAAGGAGGGCGCGACGAATACGCGCTTGGCGTCTACGTGATCGCGGAAGCTGTGGTTGTCTTCGACCGCCAGGTTCACGCGTGACAATACGCGCCCTTCGCTGTCCAGCGGCGTATTCACATCCAATGCGGTGCGGTAGCGGTCCCAACTGCCGGCGTTGGATTGTAGGGTGGTGAAGGCTTCGGGCTGGGGTTTCTTGGTGACGATATTCACCGTGCCGCCAGGGTCGCCACGCCCATACAGGCTGGCAGCGGGGCCTTTGAGCACTTCAATGCGTTCGATATTCGCAGTGTCCGGCGTACTCGGGTAACCGCGGTTGGCGCTGAAACCATCCTGGTAGAACTCGGAGGTGGTGAAGCCGCGCACGCTGTATTCGTAGAGGGTCAGGCCACCGAAGTTGTTTTGCTTGGACACGCCGCCGGCAAAGTCCAAGGCGCGCTCCACACTGTTACTGCCCAGGTCCTTGAGCACCGTGGCGGGAATTACGCTGATGGATTGCGGGATGTCGCGCAGGGCGGTGTCGGTCTTGGTGGCACTGGCAGAGCGGGTAGCACGGTAGCCCTTGACCGGCCCGGTAGCGGACTCATAGGCGTCGGAGGTCACGCTGATGGGGTCGAGTTCCAGGGTGTTTTCTTCGGCGTAGGCAGGGTCGAGCAGCAAACCCAAGGCCAGGCCAGCCAAGGGCACAAACTTTCGAGACGGCATGATAGAGCGTTCCAATAACCATATTGAAACAATATAACATGCCTAATGAGAATGAATCGCTTCGAAATATGCCCTTACAAGCACCCGTGAACGGGCACTTGTAGGTCGCGCATGCTACTGCTCTTCTTTCGGCGGCGCCGTTGCCGGCGGTGGGCGCAGGCCGATTTCCGCCGACAGCTTGATCTCCTTGCCGTTGCGCATCACCAGGATCGCCACCTTGTCGGTCGGCTTGATACGCGCCACCTGGTTCATCGACTTGCGGCCATCACCGGCCGGGGCACCGTCGATGCTGAGGATCACATCGCCCAATTGCAGGCCGGCTTTCTGCGCCGGGCCATCGCGGAAGATCCCGGCGACCACGATACCCGGGCGCCCGGTCAGGCCGAACGACTCGGCCAGTTCCTTGGTCAATGGCTGCACTTCAATGCCCAGCCAGCCACGAATCACCTGGCCATGCTCGATGATCGACTTCATCACTTCCATCGCCAGCTTCACCGGGATCGCAAAGCCGATGCCCTGTGAGCCGCCGGACTTGGAGAAAATCGCGGTGTTGATGCCGGTCAGGTTGCCATTGGCATCCACCAGTGCACCGCCGGAGTTGCCTGGGTTGATCGCCGCATCGGTCTGGATAAAGTCTTCGTAGCTGTTAAGGCCCAACTGGTTACGCCCAGTGGCGCTGATGATGCCCATGGTGACCGTCTGGCCCACCCCGAACGGGTTGCCGATGGCCAGTGCCACGTCGCCCACGCGCAAGCCTTCGGAACGGCCGAGGGTGATGGACGGCAGGTTCTTCAAGTCTATCTTCAGTACCGCGAGGTCGGTTTCCGGATCGCTACCGACCACCCGTGCCAGGGTCTCGCGGCCGTCACGCAGGGCCACCACGATCTGGTCGGCGCCGGAGGTCACATGGTTATTGGTAAGGATGTAGCCTTCGGGGCTCATGATCACCCCGGAACCCAGGCTGGATTCCATGCGGCGTTGCTTGGGGCCGTTGTCACCGAAGTAGCGGCGGAACTGCGGGTCCTCGAACAACGGATGCGCAGGTTTGTTGATGACCTTGGTGGTGTACAGGTTGACCACGGCAGGTGCTGCAATGGTGACAGCGTCGGCATAGGTCACCGGGCCTTGGACCACCGCGCTGGTTTGCGGGGCCTGTTGCAGGTTCACATCCAGGGTGGGCAGGCCTACCCATTGGGGATAACGCTGGATAATCAGCATCGCGATCAGCACGCCAGCCAACAATGGCCATCCAAAAAAACGCAGTGCCTTGAGCATCAAGTAAGTCCTGACAGGTTGCAGGGGGCGGGAGAGCGCCCATAATGTGGCGCATTATACGAGGCTGTGACGCCTGCGAACGGGATATTTAGGAGTCTTTTATGGCCGTCCCCCTTACTACCCTCGTCGAGGAAGCAGACCGCTACCTTGGCAGCGCAAAAATTGCCGATTATTGCCCCAATGGCCTGCAGGTCGAGGGGCGTCCGCAGGTGATGCGCATCGTCAGCGGCGTGACCGCCAGCCAGGCGCTGCTGGATGCCGCCGTCGAAGCCAAGGCCGATCTGGTGCTGGTGCACCATGGCTATTTCTGGAAGGGCGAAAACCCGTGCATTACCGGCATGAAGCAGCGCCGCCTGAAAACCCTGCTCAAGCATGACATCAGCCTGTTGGCCTACCACTTGCCGTTGGATCTGCACGCCGATGTGGGCAATAACGTACAGCTTGCTCGGCAGTTGGATATCACCGTCGAAGGCCCGCTGGACCCGAACAACCCCAAGATCGTCGGCCTGGTCGGTTCCCTGGCCGAACCCCTGTCGCCCCGTGATTTCGCCCGCCGCGTGCAGGATGTGATGGGCCGCGAGCCGTTGCTGATCGAAGGCAGTGAGATGATCCGTCGTGTCGGCTGGTGCACGGGGGGCGGCCAGGGTTATATCGACCAGGCGATTGCCGCTGGCGTCGACCTGTACCTGAGCGGTGAAGCGTCCGAACAGACCTTCCACAGTGCCCGGGAAAACGACATCAGCTTCATCGCCGCCGGCCATCACGCCACCGAGCGCTATGGCGTGCAGGCGTTGGGCGATTACCTGGCGCGGCGCTTTGCCCTTGAGCATTTGTTCATCGATTGCCCGAACCCGATCTAGCGGTCACCACCACAGGAATGTGGGAGGGTTTCGGGCCAAACTCGGCGGCATATTCATATACCGTTTCGATCTAGCTGGCGCCCTGAATAGAAGAAGGTGCTGTGCTAGCATGCCTCGCTCGAACACGGCCCGCAGGCCGTCCATAAGATCGTTTTTCCGTGAGTAACCATGGTCGACAAACTGACGCATCTGAAACAGCTGGAGGCGGAAAGCATCCACATCATCCGCGAGGTCGCCGCCGAGTTCGACAACCCGGTGATGCTCTACTCGATCGGTAAAGACTCCGCCGTGATGCTGCACCTGGCACGCAAGGCCTTCTTCCCAGGCAAGCTGCCGTTCCCGGTGATGCACGTCGACACCCGCTGGAAATTCCAGGAGATGTACAAGTTTCGCGACAAGATGGTCGAAGAGCTTGGTCTGGAGTTGATCACCCACGTCAACCCGGATGGCGTGGCGCAGGGCATCAACCCGTTCACCCACGGCAGCGCCAAGCACACCGATATCATGAAGACCGAGGGCCTCAAGCAGGCCTTGGACAAGCATGGTTTCGACGCAGCGTTCGGCGGTGCCCGTCGCGATGAAGAGAAATCCCGTGCCAAAGAGCGCGTGTACTCGTTCCGCGACAGCAAGCACCGTTGGGACCCGAAGAACCAGCGCCCCGAGCTGTGGAACGTCTACAACGGCAACGTCAACAAGGGCGAGTCGATCCGCGTGTTCCCGCTGTCCAACTGGACCGAGCTGGACATCTGGCAGTACATCTACCTGGAAGGCATCCCGATTGTGCCGCTGTACTTCGCCGCCGAGCGCGACGTGATCGAGAAGAACGGCACGTTGATCATGATTGACGACGACCGCATCCTTGAACACCTGTCCGACGAAGACAAAGCCCGCATCGTCAAAAAGAAAGTACGTTTCCGCACCCTTGGCTGCTACCCGTTGACGGGCGCGGTGGAGTCCGAAGCCGAGACGCTGACGGACATCATTCAGGAAATGCTCCTGACGCGAACTTCCGAGCGCCAGGGCCGGGTCATCGACCACGATGGCGCCGGCTCCATGGAAGATAAAAAACGTCAAGGCTATTTCTAAGGGGCTGTCATGTCGCATCAATCTGATTTGATCAGCGAGGACATCCTCGCTTACCTGGGCCAGCACGAGCGCAAGGAAATGTTGCGCTTCCTGACCTGCGGCAACGTCGATGACGGCAAGAGCACCCTGATCGGGCGCCTGCTGCACGACTCCAAGATGATCTACGAAGATCACCTGGAAGCCATCACCCGTGATTCGAAGAAGTCCGGCACTACCGGCGACGACATCGACCTGGCCCTGCTGGTCGATGGCCTGCAGGCCGAGCGTGAGCAAGGCATCACCATCGACGTTGCCTATCGTTACTTCTCCACCGCCAAGCGCAAATTCATCATCGCCGACACCCCTGGCCATGAGCAGTACACCCGCAACATGGCCACCGGTGCGTCCACCTGTGACCTGGCGATCATCCTGATCGACGCCCGCTACGGGGTGCAGACGCAGACCCGTCGCCACAGCTTCATCGCCTCCTTGCTGGGGATCAAACACATCGTGGTGGCCGTCAACAAGATGGACATCAACGGCTTTGACCAGAGCGTATTCGAGTCGATCAAGGCCGATTACCTGAAGTTCGCTGACGGTATCGCGTTCAAGCCGAGCACTTTGGCCTTCGTGCCGATGTCGGCGCTCAAGGGCGACAACGTGGTGAACAAGAGCGAGCGTTCGCCCTGGTACACCGGTCAGTCGCTGATGGAGATCCTCGAGACCGTCGAGATCGCCAACGACCGCAACTACACCGACCTGCGTTTCCCGGTGCAGTACGTCAACCGTCCGAACCTGAACTTCCGTGGTTTCGCCGGCACCCTGGCCAGTGGCATCGTGCACAAGGGTGACGAAGTCGTGGTGCTGCCGTCGGGCAAAAGCAGCCGGGTCAAATCCATCGTCACCTTCGAAGGTGAGCTGGAGCACGCGGGCCCAGGCCAGGCCGTGACCCTGACCATGGAAGACGAGATCGACATCTCCCGTGGCGACCTGCTGGTGCATGCCGACAACGTACCGCAAGTGACCGACGCCTTCGACGCCATGCTGGTGTGGATGGCCGAAGAGCCGATGCTGCCGGGCAAGAAGTACGACATCAAGCGCGCCACCAGTTACGTGCCGGGTTCCATCACTAGCATTGTGCACCGCGTGGATGTGAACACCCTGGCCGAAGGCCCGGCGAGTTCGCTGCAGCTCAACGAAATCGGCCGGGTCAAGGTCAGCCTCGATGCCGCTATCGCGTTGGATGGCTACGCCAGCAACCGCACCACCGGTGCCTTTATCGTTATCGACCGTTTGACTAACGGTACCGTGGCTGCGGGCATGATTATCGCGCCGCCGGTCAATCATGGCGGTTCTGCGCAGCACGGCAGCCTCGCTCATGTTGCCACTGAAGAGCGCGCCCTGCGCTTCGGCCAGCAACCGGCCACCGTGTTGTTCAGCGGCTTGTCGGGTGCAGGCAAGAGCACGCTGGCCTATGCGGTTGAGCGCAAGCTGTTCGACATGGGCCGTGCGGTGTTCGTACTGGATGGCCAGAACCTGCGTCACGACCTGAACAAAGGCTTGCCCCAGGACCGTGCCGGGCGTACCGAGAACTGGCGCCGTGCGGCCCACGTTGCGCGTCAGTTCAACGAAGCCGGCCTGCTGACCCTGGCTGCGTTCGTGGCGCCGGATGCCGAAGGCCGTGAACAGGCCAAGGCGTTGATTGGCGCTGATCGCCTGCTGACCGTCTATGTGCAGGCGTCGCCGCTGGTGTGCGCCGAGCGTGACCCGCAAGGTTTGTACGCGGCGGGCGGGGATAACATCCCGGGTGAGTCCTTCCCGTACGACGTGCCGTTGAATGCCGACCTGGTACTCGACACCCAGGCTTTGTCGCTGGAAGACAGCGTCAAGCAGGTGCTGGAGTTGTTGCGTCAGCGCGGCGCGATCTAAACCTCGCCGCTACAAAAAAAGCCCGCCACCGATCACTCGGTGGCGGGCTTTTTTACATTTTCAAGATTGAGCGCGGTCAAATGTGGGAGGAGGCTTGCCCCCGATAGCGGTGGGTCAGCTAGAGCCTCATCGGGGGCAAGCCCCCTCCCACAGGTTGATCATCGCTTGTTTGGGAATTTGGTGTGAAGCTGCTCCAGCAACTCATCCTTCTCTTCCCACAACCGATTGATCCAGCCCTGGAACGCCAACCGATACTCCCCGTCCTGCTCATAATTCTTGCCAATAAACTCAGCCGGAATCTGCACCTCTTCAAAGTGCACCACCACCTCCTGCACCTTTCCGCAGAGTAGATCCCAGTAACCCGGACGCCCGGCTGGGTAGTGAATGGTCACATTCACCAATGACTTCAACTGCTCCCCCATGGCATCCAGCACAAACGCAATGCCACCCGCCTTGGGCTTGAGCAAATAGCGAAACGGCGATTGCTGCTGTGCATGCTTACCCGGCGTAAACCGCGTGCCCTCGGCAAAGTTGAAAATCCCCACCGGGTTGTTGCGAAACTTCGCACAGATCTTGCGCGTGGTTTCCAGGTCTTTGCCTTTCTTCTCCGGGTGTTTCTCCAGATAAGCCTTGCTGTAGCGCTTCATAAAGGGAAAACCCAGGGCCCACCACGCCAGGCCAATCACCGGCACCCAGATCAGTTCCTGCTTGAGGAAGAACTTCAGCGGGCGAATGCGTCGATTGAGCACGTATTGCAGCACCATGATGTCGACCCAGCTCTGGTGGTTGCTGGTCACCAGATAGGAGTGCTGGTAGTCCAGGCCCTCAAGGCCGGTCAGGTGCCAGCGCGTGCGGCGCACCAGGTTCATCCAGCCCTTGTTGTTGGTGACCCAGGCTTCGTGGGTGTGGTTCATCAGCCATTCGCTGAAGCGCTTGGCGAACGGCAGCGCTTTGAACAGCGCGACGATAAACAGGAACGAACACAGCAGGATCGTGTTCAGTGCCAGCAACAGCGAAGCGATCACCCCGCGCACGGCGGCAGGTAGAAAATCCAGCATTTAGATATCCATAGGTCGGTTGGCGGCTTGGATCGCAGTCAGGGCGATGGTGTACACGATGTCATCTACCTGGGCGCCGCGCGGCAGGTCGTTGACCGGTTTGCGCAGGCCCTGGAGCATCGGCCCCAGGCTCACGCAATCGGCACTGCGTTGTACGGCTTTGTGGGTGGTATTGCCAGTGTTCAGGTCCGGGAACACGAACACCGTGGCCTTGCCGGCAACCTGGCTGTTGGGTGCCAATTGCCGGGCGACGTTCTCGTTGGCGGCGGCGTCGTATTGCAGCGGGCCGTCGATCAGCAGCGAACTTTGCTGCTCGTGGGCGAGCAGGGTGGCCTCGCGGACTTTTTCCACTTCCTCGCCGCTGGCCGAATCACCGCTGGAATAGCTGATCATCGCCACCCGCGGCGTGATGCCGAACGCGGCCGCCGAATCGGCGCTTTGCAGGGCGATTTCCGCCAGTTCCGCAGCGCTTGGGTGCGGGTTCATCACACAGTCGCCGTACACCAGCACCTGCTCAGGGAACAGCATGAAGAATACCGACGACACCAAGGTGCAGCCCGGCGCGGTCTTGATCAATTGCAGGGCAGGGCGGATGGTGTTCGCGGTGGAATGAATAACGCCGGAGACCAGGCCGTCCACTTCGTCCAGGGCGAGCATCATGGTAGCGATCACCACGGTGTCTTCCAGCTGCTGCTCGGCCATTGGCGCATTCAGGCTCTTGCTCTTGCGCAAGGCGACCATCGGCTCGACGTAGCGTTGGCGAATCAGGTCCGGGTCGAGAATCTCCAGGCCCTCGGGCAGCTCGATGCCTTGGGCGCGGGCGACTGCCTCCACATCCTCCGGTTTGGCCAGCAGCACGCAACGGGCAATGCCCCGGGCCTGGCAGATGGCGGCGGCTTGTACGGTCAGCGGCTCGCTGCCTTCGGGCAACACGATGCGTTTGTTGGCGGCCTGGGCGCGCTGGATCAACTGATAGCGGAAAACGGCTGGCGACAGGCGCATTTCCCGTGGCGTGCCACAACGCTGGCGCAGCCAGCGCGCATCGAGGTGGCTGGCGACGAAGTCAGTGATGATCTCCGCGCGCTCGCGGTCATCGATGGGGATTTCCTTGTTGAGGCTATTGAGTTGGTTGGCGGTGTCATAGGAGCCGGTGCTCACCGACAGCACCGGCAGCCCGGCCTGGAAGGCGCCGCGGCATAGATCCATGATGCGCGGGTCCGGCAGGGTGTCGCTGGTCAGCAACAGGCCGGCCAGTGGCACGCCATTGATCGCGGCCAGGCTCACGGCGAGGATGATGTCGTCGCGATCCCCGGGTGTTACCACCAATACGCCGGGCTTGAGCAGCTCTACGGTGTTACGCATGGTGCGGGCGCAGATGATGATCTTGGTCATGCGCCGGCTTTCGTAGTCGCCGGCGTTGAGGATCTGCGCGCCCATCAGGTCGGCCACGTCGCGGGTGCGCGGGGCATTGAGTTCGGGTTGATAGGGGATGCAGCCGAGCAGGCGGAAATCACCGCTGCGCAACAAAGGCGAGTGCTCTTTAAGGCGGGCCGAGAAGGCTTCCATACTTTCGTCGGTGCGCACCTTGTTGAGGATCACGCCCAGCACTTTCGGGTCTTTCGGGCCACCGAACAATTGCGCCTGCAATTCCACGCGGCCGGAGAGTTCGGTGAGCACCTCGTTTTCCGGGGCCGAGACCAGGATCACTTCCGCATCCAGGCTCTTGGCCAGGTGCAGGTTGACCCGTGCTGCGTAGCTGGCGCTGCGGGTCGGCACCATGCCTTCGACAATCAGCACGTCCTTGCCCACGGCGGCCTGCTGGTAGAGGGTGATGATTTCTTCGAGCAGCTCATCGAGCTGGCCGTCCCCGAGCATGCGCTCTACGTGGGCCAGGCCTAAGGGCTGTGGCGGTTTCAGGCCGTGAGTGCGGGCCACCAGCTCAGTGGAGCGTTCCGGGCCAGTGTCGCCGGGGTGGGGCTGGGCAATCGGTTTGAAGAAGCCGACTTTAAGGCCGGCCCGTTCCAGGGTGCGCACCAGCCCAAGGCTGATGGAGGTCAGACCCACACCAAAATCGGTGGGCGCGATAAAAAAAGTCTGCATGCGAATTCTCTGGAGGTGCATGGCTTGGGTGGCGCTCTATGTTTGAGCGTCTACCGCGAATCAGGTGCCAAGGTTATCGTTATTCGCGCTCGTGCGCACACCAGCCGCACGCAAAGGGTTGGCCTATTTTTTCAAGGCGTTGCGCGGGGTCGAGTACCCAGGCGCGCGACTGCCATGGCGGCTGGTGGCGCAGGTGCTGGGTGTGGCCGCAGGACAGTTCGGCCACCCAATGCTGGTCGTCATCCTGGTGGAACCCGGTGATGAAGGATGCCGTTGATCGGCCCCGTCCGTCCGGGTTCTGTTCGCTTTCGGGCAAATCCTTGTTTAGACTTGTCCGTTCTTCATTCTTATGCAAAAGGTCTCGCCCCATGACGATCGCCGCTAACAAGGCTGTCTCCATCGACTATACCCTGACCAACGACGCTGGTGAGGTCATCGACAGCTCAGCCGGCGGCGCGCCGCTGGTCTACCTGCAAGGCGCAGGTAACATCATCCCGGGCCTGGAAAAGGCTCTGGAAGGCAAGAGCGTCGGTGACGAACTGACTGTCGCCGTAGAACCTGAAGATGCCTACGGTGAATACTCCGCCGAGCTGGTCAGCACCCTGAGCCGCAGCATGTTCGAAGGCGTTGACGAGCTGGAAGTGGGTATGCAGTTCCACGCTTCCGCGCCGGACGGCCAAATGCAGATCGTCACCATCCGCGACCTGGACGGCGATGATGTGACTGTCGACGGTAACCACCCTCTGGCAGGCCAACGCCTGAACTTCCAAGTGAAGATCGTTGCCATCCGCGACGCTTCCCAGGAAGAAGTGGCCCACGGCCACGTTCACGGTGAAGGCGGTCATCACCATTGATTGATGTTTTGATCAAGTGGTAGCAAAAACGCCCCGACTGGTTCGGGGCGTTTTTTTGGGGCCTGAAAAATGTGGGAGGGAACAAGCTCCCTCCCACAATGGAGCAGTGGTGTTTTTCAGGGCACAAACAAAAATGCCCCGGACCTTTCGGTACGGGGCATTTCTTAACTGTTACGCAACCTGGGTTGCGTGGCAGTTGTTACCACTTAGGCTGCAGCAGGAACGCTCAGAGCCTTGATGTGGCCATTCAGGCGGCTCTTATGACGAGCGGCCTTGTTCTTGTGGATGATGCCTTTATCGGCCATACGGTCGATAACTGGCACGGCCAGAACGTAAGCAGCTTGGGCTTTTTCAGCGTCTTTGGTGTCGATGGCTTTAACTACATTCTTGATGTAGGTACGAACCATGGAACGCAGGCTGGCGTTGTGGCTGCGACGCTTCTCAGCCTGTTTTGCACGTTTTTTGGCGGAAGGTGTGTTGGCCACCGTCGAGCTCCTCGAAAGACTTTTTAGGAAATAGCAAACAAAATAGGCCGCGAATCATGCCGATGACTTGATGGGTTGTCAAGAGCGGCTGATGCGAACTGCTGAGTGGTCGATCTGAGAGGCGGGTGATTTATTTCCGGCGCTTGACCTGTAAACTCGCGAGCTTTGGCTCTGTGCTGTTGCAGGCGCGCAGTATCGCATAAGTGGGCGCTTTGTTCGCCTGCTCTTTATCTATAGGCGCAAACTCTTTCAATGAATCTGCTCAAATCGTTGGCTGCCGTCAGCTCTATCACGATGATCTCCCGGGTTTTGGGGTTTGTGCGTGACACCCTGCTGGCACGCATCTTTGGCGCCAGCATGGCCACGGATGCCTTCTTTATTGCCTTCAAGCTCCCCAACCTGCTGCGGCGGATCTTCGCCGAGGGCGCGTTTTCCCAGGCGTTCGTGCCGATCCTGGCCGAGTACAAGACCCAGCAGGGCGAGGAGGCGACCCGCACCTTTATTGCCTATGTTTCCGGTCTGCTGACCCTGGTGTTGATGCTGGTAACGCTAATCGGCATGCTCGCCGCGCCCTGGGTGATCTGGGCCACTGCCCCGGGATTTGCCAATACCCCGGAAAAATTCGCACTGACCACTGACCTGTTGCGAGTGACCTTTCCTTATATATTGCTGATTTCCCTGTCGTCCCTGGCCGGGGCGATCCTGAATACGTGGAACCGTTTCTCGGTGCCGGCCTTCGTGCCGACACTGCTTAACGTCAGCATGATTATTTTCGCGCTGTTCCTCACGCCGTATTTCGATCCGCCGGTCATGGCCCTGGGTTGGGCGGTACTGGCCGGTGGCCTGGCGCAGTTGCTCTACCAGCTGCCGCACCTGAAGAAAATCGGCATGCTCGTGCTGCCGCGCCTTAACCTCAAGGACACCGGCGTCTGGCGTGTGATGCGCAATATGCTGCCGGCGATCCTCGGCGTGTCGGTCAGCCAGATTTCCCTGATTATCAACACGGCGTTCGCCTCGCTGCTGGTGTCCGGTTCAGTGTCGTGGATGTACTACGCCGACCGCCTCATGGAGTTACCGTCCGGCGTGCTTGGCGTGGCATTGGGCACGATTCTGCTGCCAACCCTGGCGCGCACCTACGCCAGCAAGGACCGCCAGGAATACTCGCGCATTCTCGACTGGGGCCTGCGCCTGTGCTTTGTGCTGGTGCTGCCGTGTTCCCTGGCGCTGGGGATCCTTGCCGAGCCCTTGACGGTGTCGTTGTTCCAGTACGGCCAATTTGATGCGCATGACGCCTTGATGACGCAGCGCGCGCTGATCGCCTATTCGGTCGGCCTACTGGGCATCATCGTGATCAAGGTGTTGGCGCCTGGCTTTTATGCCCAGCAAAACATCCGTACCCCGGTGAAAATCGCGATTTTCACGCTGATCGTCACGCAATTGCTCAACCTGGTCTTTATCGGCCCGCTGGCCCACGCCGGCCTGGCCTTGGCAATCAGTGTCGGCGCTTGTATCAACGCTGGCCTGCTGTTTTATCAATTGCGCAAGCAGCAGATGTTCCAGCCACAGCCTGGCTGGGGGATGTTTGCCCTCAAGCTGCTGGTGGCGGTGGCGGTGATGTCGGCCGTGTTGCTGGGGCTGATGCACGTTATGCCCGCCTGGGGCGAAGGCAATATGCTCGAGCGTTTCATGCGTCTGGGTGTGCTGGTGGTCGCAGGGGCAGGGGTGTACTTCGGTATGTTGCTGTTGCAGGGCTTTCGCCTGCGGGATTTCAATCGCAAGTCGTTAGGTTAGAGACTTTGCCGCGATAAAACGGTTGTTTTATCGATTCGATCCATTTGGCCTGCGCTGTTGCCTGTCGTCCGGGGCTGGGTGTGGTTATAATCGACCACTTTATGAGCAAGAAGCGCGTTATGCAGCTGGTTCGAGGTCTCCACAACCTGCGCCCCGAGCATCGGGGCTGCGTCGCCACTATTGGCAACTTTGACGGTGTTCACCGTGGCCACCAGGCTATCCTGGCCCGGCTTCGCGAGCGCGCGGTCGAGTTGGGCGTGCCCAGCTGCGTGGTGATTTTCGAGCCACAGCCGCGGGAGTTCTTTACCCCGGAAACGGCGCCGGCCCGTCTGGCTCGGTTGCGGGATAAGCTGCAACTGCTGGCTGAAGAAGGCGTGGACCGTGTCCTCTGCCTGGCGTTCAACCAGCGTTTGCGCAGCCTCAGTGCCACCGAGTTCGTCGACCGCATCCTGGTCGATGGCCTGGGTGTACAGCACCTGGAAGTCGGTGACGACTTCCATTTCGGATGTGACCGGGTCGGGGATTTCGATTTCCTGCAGCATGCTGGCGTCAACCAGGGTTTTACCGTCGAAGCCGCGCAAACCGTCGAACTTGACGGCCTGCGCGTGAGCAGCACCCAGGTGCGTAACGCCCTGGCCTGCGCCGACTTCGACTTGGCCGAGCGTTTGCTCGGTCGCCCGTTCCGCATTGCCGGGCGGGTACTGCACGGCCAGAAGCTGGCGCGCCAATTGGGCACGCCAACTGCCAACGTGCAACTCAAGCGCCGTCGTGTACCGTTGACCGGGGTTTACCTGGTGAGCGTCGATATAGACGGCCAATCGTGGCCGGGAGTCGCCAATATAGGTGTCAGGCCCACGGTTGCAGGTGATGGCAAGGCCCACCTGGAAGTTCACCTTTTGGATTTTGCCGGTGATTTATACGACCGGCGTTTGACGGTGGTTTTCCACCAGAAGCTGCGTGAAGAGCAGCGTTTCGCCTCCCTGGAGGCGTTGAAAACGGCGATCAATGCGGATGTCGCCGCCGCCCGTGCACTAGCCGCACCTAGCGCCCATCGCTAACCGAAGAGCCTTAAATGACCGACTATAAAGCCACGCTAAACCTTCCGGACACCGCCTTCCCAATGAAGGCCGGCCTGCCACAGCGCGAACCGCAGATCCTGCAGCGCTGGGACAGTATTGGCCTGTACGGAAAGTTGCGCGAAATTGGCAAGGATCGTCCGAAGTTCGTCCTGCACGACGGCCCTCCTTATGCCAACGGCACGATTCACATCGGTCATGCACTGAACAAGATTCTCAAGGACATGATCATCCGCTCGAAAACCCTTTCGGGCTTCGATGCGCCTTATGTCCCGGGCTGGGACTGCCACGGCCTGCCAATCGAACACAAAGTCGAAGTGACCTACGGCAAGAACCTGGGCGCGGATAAAACCCGCGAATTGTGCCGTGCCTACGCCACCGAGCAGATCGAAGGGCAGAAGTCCGAATTCATCCGCCTGGGTGTATTGGGCGACTGGGACAACCCGTACAAGACGATGAACTTCAAGAACGAGGCCGGTGAAATCCGCGCCTTGGCCGAAATCGTCAAGGGCGGTTTCGTGTTCAAGGGCCTCAAGCCTGTGAACTGGTGCTTCGACTGCGGTTCGGCCCTGGCCGAGGCGGAAGTCGAGTACGAAGACAAGAAGTCCTCGACCATCGACGTGGCCTTCCCGATCGCCGACGACGCCAAGCTGGCCGAGGCCTTTGGCCTGGCAAGCCTGAGCAAGCCAGCGGCCATCGTGATCTGGACCACTACCCCGTGGACCATCCCGGCCAACCAGGCGCTGAACGTGCACCCGGAATTCACCTACGCCCTGGTGGACGTTGGTGATCGCCTGCTGGTGCTGGCCGAAGAAATGGTCGAGTCGTGCCTGGCGCGTTACGAGCTGCAAGGCTCGGTGATTGCCACCACCACCGGTTCCGCGCTGGAACTGATCAACTTCCGTCATCCGTTCTATGACCGTCTGTCGCCGGTGTACCTGGCTGACTACGTGGAGCTGGGTGCCGGCACCGGTATCGTTCACTCCGCGCCAGCCTACGGCGTGGACGACTTCGTGACCTGCAAAGCCTATGGCATGGTCAACGACGACATCTTGAACCCGGTGCAAAGCAACGGCGTTTACGTGCCTTCGCTCGAGTTCTTCGGCGGCCAGTTCATCTTCAAGGCCAACCAGCCGATCATCGACAAGTTGTCGGAAGTCGGTGCGCTGCTGCACACCGAAACCATCAAGCACAGCTATATGCACTGCTGGCGCCACAAGACCCCGCTGATCTACCGCGCCACCGCGCAGTGGTTCATCGGCATGGACAAAGAGCCAACCAGCGGCGACACCCTGCGTGTACGCTCGCTCAAAGCCATCGAAGACACCCAGTTCGTCCCGGCCTGGGGCCAGGCGCGCCTGCACTCGATGATCGCTAATCGTCCGGACTGGTGCATTTCCCGCCAGCGCAACTGGGGCGTGCCGATCCCGTTCTTCCTGAACAAGGAAAGCGGCGAACTGCACCCGCGCACCGTCGAACTGATGGAGGTCGTGGCCCAACGCGTTGAACAGGAAGGCATCGAAGCCTGGTTCAAGCTGGATGCCGCCGAGTTGCTGGGCGATGAAGCTCCGCTGTATGACAAAATCAGCGACACCCTCGACGTGTGGTTCGATTCGGGTACTACCCACTGGCACGTGTTGCGCGGCTCGCACCCGATGGGCCACGAAACCGGCCCGCGCGCCGACCTGTACCTGGAAGGTTCTGATCAACACCGTGGCTGGTTCCACTCCTCGCTGCTGACCGGTTGCGCCATTGATAACCACGCACCGTATCGCGAGCTGCTGACCCACGGTTTCACCGTTGATGAAAACGGTCGCAAAATGTCCAAGTCCCTGGGCAACGTGATCGCGCCACAAAAGGTCAATGACACCCTGGGTGCCGACATCATGCGCCTGTGGGTAGCCTCTACCGATTATTCGGGCGAGATGGCCGTATCGGAGCAGATCCTGCAGCGCAGCGCCGATGCCTACCGTCGTATCCGCAATACCGCACGCTTCATGCTGTCGAACCTGACCGGGTTCAACCCGGCCACCGACATCCTGCCAGCCGAGGACATGCTCGCCCTGGACCGTTGGGCCGTGGACCGTACCCTGTTGCTGCAGCGTGAGTTGCAAGAACACTACGGCGAATACCGCTTCTGGAACGTCTACTCGAAGATCCACAACTTCTGCGTGCAGGAGCTGGGCGGTTTCTACCTCGACATCATCAAGGACCGCCAGTACACCACCGGCGCCAACAGCAAGGCGCGCCGTTCGGCGCAGACTGCGCTGTACCACATCAGTGAAGCGCTGGTGCGCTGGATCGCGCCGATCCTGGCGTTCACCGCCGACGAACTGTGGGAATACCTGCCGGGCGAGCGTAACGAGTCCGTCATGCTCAATACCTGGTACGAAGGCCTGACCGAACTGCCGGCCGACTTCGAACTGGGCCGCGAGTACTGGGAAGGCGTCATGGCCGTCAAGGTTGCGGTAAACAAGGAGCTGGAAGTCCAGCGTGCGGCCAAGGCCGTGGGTGGCAACCTGCAAGCCGAAGTCACCCTGTTTGCCGAGGAAGGCCTGACCGCCGACCTGGCCAAGCTGAGCAACGAACTGCGCTTTGTGCTGATCACCTCCACTGCGAGCCTGGCACCTTTCGCCCAGGCCCCGGCGGACGCTGTGGCTACCGAAGTGCCGGGCCTCAAGCTCAAAGTGGTCAGGTCGGCCTTCCCTAAGTGCGCCCGTTGCTGGCACTGCCGTGAAGATGTCGGGGTGAACCCTGAGCATCCGGAAATCTGTGGTCGTTGCGTCGACAACATCAGCGGTGCTGGCGAGGTGCGTCACTATGCCTAATGCAAGCATGCCTAACGCCAGTCGTTTCGGGCGTCTGGGCTGGCTCGTACTGAGCCTGCTGGTCCTGGTCATTGACCAGGTCAGCAAGGCTCACTTCGAGGGCTCCCTGGAAATGTTCCAGCAAATCGTGGTGATCCCGGATTACTTCAGTTGGACCCTGGCCTACAACACCGGCGCCGCCTTCAGCTTCCTCGCTGATGGCGGTGGCTGGCAGCGCTGGCTGTTTGCTGTGATCGCCGTGGTGGTCAGTGCAGTGCTGGTGGTCTGGCTCAAGCGACTGGGGCGCGACGACACCTGGCTGGCTATCGCCCTGGCCCTGGTGCTGGGTGGCGCGCTGGGCAACCTGTATGACCGCATCGCCTTGGGCCATGTGATCGACTTCATCCTGGTGCATTGGCAGAACCGTCATTACTTCCCGGCGTTCAACTTTGCCGACAGCGCCATTACCGTCGGTGCAATCATGCTGGCGCTGGATATGTTCAAAAGTAAGAAAACCGGAGAGACCGTCAATGACTGATCAGGTATTGGCTGAGCAACGCATCGGCCAGAACACGGAAGTCACCTTGCATTTCGCATTGCGCCTGGAGAATGGCGACACGGTCGACAGCACGTTCGACAAAGCCCCGGCGACCTTCAAGGTCGGCGACGGTAACCTGCTGCCGGGTTTTGAGGCAGCCCTGTTCGGGTTCAAGGCCGGCGACAAGCGCAACCTGCAGATCCCGCCGGAAAACGCCTTCGGCCAGCCCAACCCGCAAAACGTACAGATCATCCCGCGTTCGCAGTTCGAAGGCATGGACCTGTCGGAAGGCTTGCTGGTGATCTTCAATGATGCGGCGAATACCGAGCTGCCTGGTGTGGTTAAAGCCTTCGATGACGCGCAAGTGACCATCGACTTCAACCACCCGTTGGCTGGCAAGACACTGAACTTTGACGTCGAGATCATCAACGTCAAAGCGCTGTAACTAACCGTACGCGGTCTAAAATGTGGGAGGGGGCTTGCTCCCGATAGCGGCTTATCAGTTAAGTATGTGCAGATTGATATACCGTTATCGGGAGCAAGCCCCCTCCCACCTTTGATCTCCATTGTCGGTTGAGTCAACGTTAAATTCGACTCAATGTGGCTGCAAGACACGAGGCACAGCATGCAAATCAAACTCGCCAACCCCCGTGGCTTCTGCGCCGGCGTGGACCGGGCAATCGAAATCGTCAACCGCGCCCTGGAAGTCTTCGGGCCGCCGATTTATGTGCGCCATGAAGTCGTCCATAACAAGTTCGTGGTCGAAGACCTGCGCGCACGCGGCGCGATCTTTGTCGAAGAGCTCGACCAGGTGCCCGATGACGTTATCGTCATATTCAGTGCCCACGGCGTGTCCCAGGCCGTACGTACCGAAGCGGCAGGCCGTGGCCTGAAAGTGTTCGATGCCACGTGCCCACTGGTGACCAAGGTGCACATCGAAGTGGCGCGCTACAGCCGTGATGGTCGTGAATGCATCCTGATCGGTCACGCCGGCCACCCGGAAGTTGAAGGCACCATGGGCCAGTACGACGCTAGCAACGGCGGTGCCATCTACCTGGTGGAAGACGAAAAAGACGTCGCCAACCTGCAGGTGCATAACCCGGATCGCCTGGCGTTCGTGACCCAGACCACCTTGTCCATGGACGATACCAGCCGCGTAATCGATGCATTGCGCACGCGGTTCCCTTCCATTGGCGGCCCACGCAAGGATGACATCTGCTACGCCACGCAAAACCGCCAGGATGCGGTCAAGCAATTGGCGGATGAGTGTGATGTGGTGCTGGTGGTAGGCAGCCCTAACAGCTCTAACTCCAACCGCTTGCGCGAGCTGGCCGAGCGCATGGCTACACCCGCATACCTGATCGACGGCGCCGAAGACATGCAGCGCAGCTGGTTCGACGGTGTCGAGCGTATCGGCATCACGGCGGGCGCCTCCGCTCCGGAAGTCCTGGTGCGCGGCGTGATCCAGCAATTGCAGGCCTGGGGCGCCACGGGTGCCGATGAACTGGCGGGCCGTGAAGAAAACATCACGTTCTCCATGCCCAAGGAACTGCGGGTTCGCTCGCTGCTCTGACACTCAGGGTGCTGGAATAGCCTTGGCATAATGCCTGTTCGGTCTTGTCACTGCGCAGGCTGATGCGCCCGCTAGGGGCCAGCACGATCTGATAGAGGCTCTGTGCATGGCTCGTATCGCACACATGCACGGTGCCTGCACGAAACCCGCCGCCGGTGAAGACCGGCTCCCCCAAACCGCTGAAACGCACCTGGTTGGTGACTGGCCCATTGCCTGCGACCGGTACGCTCCCGCTGTGCTGTCGTTCCAGCAACACCGGGTTATCTTCGTCCAGATGACCACGCCCACTGACGTCCAGTATCACGCGCCAACCCAGGCTCCAATCCTCGCCGTTTGCATGAATGACTACCGCCCGATTGCGTGCGATGGCCTCGGTGCGTGCGTAGCGCAGCCCAGCGGCGAGTGATTGGGCCACGCTTTGTCGTTGTTGCGACTCTAGCAACCCTTTGAAGCCGGGGACGGCCAGTTGCGCAAGGAAGCTGGTCACGATCAGCCCAAGCAGCATTTCGATAAGGGTGAACCCTCGTTGTGTCATGTGCGTTCCCTCCGTGGACGCGAGTGGATCTTCAACTTGCAGGCATAGGTATAGCGCTTGCTCCTTGGCGCTGGATGATGGCGTTTATGTCCAAAGTATTTCCCTTTGTTCCTGGAGCGGCACTGGTCGAAAACCGACGCTAGTCTTGGATCGCACAGCAGGGGTTTACCTGCTTATTCTCCGACCTTCGACATGGATGACGACGGTAATGCCTGCCTGCCCGAACCGACTTCTCTTGCGCACTGCGCAGCGGTACCAATCCGGCATGACGCTGATCGAGGTGTTGGTAGCGCTGCTGATCCTGGCTATCGGCCTGATGGGAGCTGCGCAGCTGCAGCTCAACGCGCTCAAGTACACCGACAGCGCAAGGATGACCAGCCAAGCCAGTTTTATCGCCTATGACATGCTCGACCGCGTTCGCGCCAACGCCAGCGCTGATTACACGTGGGACAGGGCCAGCCTGGCGCCGCCCAACACTTCAATTGCCGGCGTGCGTGACCTGGACCTGCACGATTTCGAGACCAATATCATTGGTTTTGCTGGCGATAATGCCAAAGGTTCAGTGGCGATTAGCGGGCATGAGGTCACGATCAGCATCAGTTGGGAGGATGCCCGGGCAGCAAGCAATCCGGGGGCGCGGGAGACCTTCACCCTGAGCAGCCGCGTCACCACTAATGCGGGGGCGCTGTAATGAATCGTCTGGCACAAGGTTTCAGCCTGGTTGAGCTGCTGCTGGCGCTCGCCATCGGACTAGTGCTGGTACTTGGGGTGAGCCAGGTGCTGATCAGCTCGCGATTGACGCACGCCAGTCAGCAGGCCGCCATCGTGCTGCAGGATGATGCGCGGTTTGCCCTGAGCAAGATGACCCAGGATATTCGCCAGGCAGGCATGCTGGGATGTTTGGCCACGGCGGTCATCGACAACGCCCCGGCCGCCTTTGACCGAGCGATAAGCTGGGAAGCATCGGGAAATGCAAAGTCAGTGACGCTGGTCACCGCGAACATCGGCGACGGTGCTGGCAAGCCCGACTGGACGGTGTTGTCCGACTGCAAGCACACCGCTCAGGCTTATGTCGGGGCAGCACCTGCGGCTGTGCCTGGCCAGATCCGTTTTGGCATACGCCAGCTCACCTACACCCACGAAGCGGGCCAGTTGAAGATCAGTACCCCAACTGCACCGGCCAAGGCGGTATTGATGGATAACGTGCG
This sequence comes from Pseudomonas haemolytica, assembly GCF_009659625.1. Taxonomy (GTDB): domain Bacteria; phylum Pseudomonadota; class Gammaproteobacteria; order Pseudomonadales; family Pseudomonadaceae; genus Aquipseudomonas; species Aquipseudomonas haemolytica. Next base: position 107,064 of record NZ_VOIW01000001.1, read on the forward strand.
GGCATTCGACATCAGTTTTGGCGTGGCGGCCACACCTGCATCAACGGTTGTGGTGCGTTACGACAGCCATCCGATCAACCAATCCTTGATACGCAGCGTACGTATCGTCATGACGCTGCAAGATCCATCAGGCCGAGTAAAGGACCAGACCTACAGCGTCGTGGCGGCACTGCGCAATCGCCTGGGTTAGAGGCAATGACCATGCAGGGTGGTATTCAAGGGCGGCAGGCCGGGATGGTGCTGGTGATCAGTCTGATATTCCTGCTGTTGCTATCGCTGGTGGGGTTGTCATCAATACAGGGGGCGGTCTCCCAGCAAAAAGTCGCGAGCAGCCTGTGGCATCGCAATCAATCGTTTCAAAGTGCCGAAAGCGGACTGAGATTGGGAGAGTCGGGTGTAGAGAGGGGCGGCGCCGCACTTCCGGTGTGTCACTCGGTCATCACCTGTGCGCCACCCGACGAATCCTTCGCGGTGGTTGGCGCCGGGACGAACCCTGTTTCGGCGGTCACTTGGGTTGCGTTTAAGGATGGGTTTTATGGCGTTCAAGCATTGGGGGCTGGTGCAGGGTTGGCCCATTTACCGCCCCATACCTCGGCCGCGCTTTTTCGGGTAACCGCCGTTGGGCTCGCAAGCCAGTCGCGCACGGTACTGGAGACGGTCTATGCACGGGTGGAGGAGGGAGGCGGCGTCAGGTTTCGACGGGTCTTATGGCGGCAACTTCAATAAGGAGCAAGTGGATGGGCACGGATAGCCAGGGCTTTACCCTGATGGAGTTACTGATCGCCGTGGCGCTCATCGCGTTGCTGGCGGGGATCGCGTATCCCGGGTACATCGGCCAGGTAAAAAAAGTGTATCGGGCGCAAATTGTCGCGTTGTTGAGCGAGCAAGCCCAGCAGTTGGAGCGTTTTTATACGAGGCACGGCACTTTTATTGATGCAGGCGGCGTCAGTACGGGCAATGATCACTATAGAATCAGCGTGGTTTTAAACCCCCAGGATTTCAATCTGCTCGCCACGCCTGTGCAGGACACGGTCATGGCGGGTGACGCGTGCGCAGCCTTCAACTTGGCCAGTACCGGTATGCGAAGTAACCCGGGTGCGATGCCTGATATGTCGCGCAAGCTCTGCTGGGGGCAATGATGAGAGTGCTTGAAGAGCGGGCGCCGGGCGCGTCTTTCCCTGTTTATCGGCTGGATCAAATGATGGCTAAGCAACAGCAAGTGGTGATTGTCGGTGGCGGAGTAATCGGGCTGTTGACGGCGTACAACCTCGCCAGCGCAGGGCAGGCGGTCATACTGCTGGAGCGGGCGGGGCTTGGGCAGGAGTCTTCCTGGGCGGGTGGCGGAATTGTTTCGCCGTTGTACCCTTGGCGCTACAGCCCGGCAGTCACCGCTTTGGCCCATTGGTCGCAGGATTTTTATCCGCAACTGGCGCAGCGCTTGTTTGCTGCTACCGGCCTCGATCCCGAGGTGCATACCACGGGCCTGTATTGGCTGGACCTGGATGACGAAGCCGAAGCATTGGCCTGGGCTGCGCGTGAGGGGCGGCCATTGAGCAAGGTGGATGTGTCGGCGGCCCATGATGCAGTGCCGGTACTCGGGGGCGGGTATTCCCGGGCGATCTACATGGCTGACGTGGCCAATGTCCGCAACCCTCGCCTGGTCAAATCCTTGAAGGCGGCGTTGATGGCGCTGCCTGGCGTGACGATTCACGAGCAGTGTGAAGTCGAAGGGTTCGTGCTTGAGGGCGGCAGCGTGGTGGGTGTGAATACCGCTACGGGCCAGGTTTTTGGTGATCAGGTTGTGCTTGCGGCCGGTGCCTGGAGCGGGCAGTTGCTGGGCACATTGGGGTTGTCGCTGCCCGTGGAGCCGGTCAAGGGCCAAATGATTTTGTACAAATGCGCTTCGGACTTCTTGTCGAGCATGGTCCTGGCCAAGGGGCGTTATGCAATCCCGCGGCGTGATGGGCACATTTTGATTGGAAGCACGCTGGAGCACGAAGGGTTCGACAAGACCCCGACCGAAACCGCATTGGACAGCCTCAAGGCGTCTGCGGTGGAGTTGATCCCCGCCCTGGCGGACGCCGAGGTGGTCGGGCATTGGGCAGGTCTACGGCCTGGCTCGCCGGAAGGCATCCCGTATATCGGCGAAGTTCCCGGCTTCAAGGGGCTGTGGCTCAATTGTGGCCATTACCGCAATGGCCTGGTACTCGCACCGGCATCCTGCCAGTTGTTTGCGAACCTGCTGTTGGCGCAGGCTCCGATCATTGATTCCGCGCCTTACGCACCTGCCGGTCGCCTCAACGCTGGATAGACTTTGGCCCTTGTTCCAGGTGGGCCTGGGTGCAATACCACGCCTGACTTGAACTCAGCGCGCGATCCTGCGGCAGATGCACGCCGCAGTGGGCACAACGCACCATCGGCGTCGCATCCGGCTCAGCAGGCCGTTGCTGGCGGGCGGCAGGGTTTTTGAATTTGCGCCAGAACCATACCGCGGCAGCAATGACGGCAATCCAGAACAGTAGACGAAGCATGATGGGCAGTTTCTCGACAAGGAATGCGCCAGTTTAGCCAAGGTGGCCACGGGCGCACAGCGCAATAAATACGCGTTCATAAAAAAGGGAGCTCCTGAGAGCTCCCTTTTGCGTTGCGTCGAACAATCAGTCAAACACACCGAAGGTCATGTAGCTGAACCACGAACGGTCTTCGTTGTTGCCAAGGGCCTGAGGCTCCTGCTCTTCGATGACGTCGCCGTTCTCGTCGTGGGGCTTGAGGTCCGAAGGAATGGCATCCTTGGCATCCTGGTACTGCTTGATCACGTCCTGGTTGGCGCGGGTTTCGCCCGGCGGCAGCGGTGGACGGGACTCGATCAGGCCCAGGGTGTACTTGCTCAGCCACGAACGGTTGTCTGCTTCGGCAACCTGAGGCACGAACTGGCCGTCTTTCAGGCTCGGATGGTCAGGGTAGTTGAGCTTCAGGGTTTCCAGGCTGGTGGTCGCCAGGGTATCCAGGTGCAGGCGCTGGTAAGCCTCGGTCATCACTGCCAGGCCATCACCCACGGAGGGGGTTTCCTGGAAGTTCTCCACTACATAGCGGCCACGGTTGGCGGCGGCCACGTACGCCTGACGGGTCAGGTAGTAGTGGGCCACGTGGATCTCGTAGGACGCCAGCAGGTTACGCAGGTAGATCATGCGCTGCTTGGCGTCCGGCGCGTAGCGGCTGTTCGGGTAGCGGCTGGTCAGTTGGGCGAACTCGTTGTAGGAGTCGCGGGCAGCACCCGGGTCACGCTTGGTCATGTCCAGCGGCAGGAAGCGCGCCAGCAGGCCAACGTCCTGGTCGAACGAGGTCAGGCCCTTCATGTAGTAGGCGTAGTCCACGTTCGGGTGCTGAGGGTGCAGGCGGATAAAACGCTCGGCAGCGGACTTGGCCGCTTCCGGTTCGGCGTTCTTGTAGTTGGCGTAGATCAGCTCGAGCTGGGCCTGGTCGGCATAGCGCCCGAACGGGTAACGCGACTCCAATGCCTTCAGCTTCGCTGTGGCGCTGGTGTAGCTATTATTGTCCAGGTCTGTCTGAGCTTGCTGGTACAGCTCGACTTCGCTCAGGTTTTCGTCGACGACGTCCTTTGTTGACGAGCAAGCAGCAGTCATGGCGAGGATGGCGATCAGCAGCAGGTGTTTCACTTGCATGGCGGCTTGCGTCCCTATGACGGCCGCTGTCTTGGGCGGGGCCGTCCTGTTATGATGAGCGCCCCGTTGAAAGCCTCGGGGCAAAAGACGCCGTATTTAACCACAAGCGCGCAGCCGAAACCAAAGGCTGTGCCACGCCTAGTCTGAGCATGTCCGATAAAATTGAACTTAGCGCAGAGGTGCCGTCCGAATTGGGCGGCCAACGCCTCGATCAAGTCGCCGCACAATTATTCGCTGAGCACTCGCGCTCGCGCCTTTCCGCCTGGATCAAAGACGGCCGCCTGACTGTGGATGGAGCGGTTATCCGCCCGCGAGACATAGTCCATGGCGGTGCGATTCTTGAGCTGACTGCCGAGCAGGAAGCCCAGGGAGAATGGGTCGCCCAGGACATCGAGCTGGATATCGTCTATGAAGACGACGACATCCTGGTCATCAACAAACCCGCGGGCCTGGTGGTTCACCCGGCCGCCGGGCACGCTGATGGCACCTTGCTCAATGCCCTGTTGCACCACGTGCCGGACATCATCAATGTTCCGCGCTGCGGCATCGTGCACCGCCTGGATAAGGACACTACCGGCTTGATGGTAGTGGCCAAGACCATCCAGGCACAGACACAGCTTGTTACTCAGTTGCAGAGCCGCAGCGTCAGCCGCATCTACGAATGCATCGTGATCGGCGTGGTGGTGGCGGGTGGCAAGATCAACGCCCCCATCGGCCGCCACGGCCAGCAGCGCCAGCGTATGGCGGTGATGGAAGGTGGCAAGCAGGCCGTCAGCCACTACCGTGTTCTGGAGCGTTTCCGTTCCCACACCCATGTGCGGGTCAAGCTGGAAACCGGGCGAACCCACCAGATTCGCGTGCACATGGCGCACATCAACTTCCCGTTGGTCGGAGATCCGGCCTATGGCGGCCGCTTCCGTATTCCGCCGGCGGCGAGCCAGACCATGGTTGAATCGCTGAAATCCTTCCCTCGTCAGGCACTGCATGCTCGCTTCCTGGAACTGGATCATCCGACGAGCGGTAAGCGGATGAGCTGGGAATCGCCTCTGCCAGACGATCTGGTCTGGTTGTTGTCGTTGCTCAAGCAGGATCGCGAGGCGTTTATCGGATGAGTGACTGGCTGATTCCTGACTGGCCCGCGCCGGCTCAGGTCAAAGCCTGCGTCACCACCCGAGCGGGCGGCGTCAGCCTGGCGCCGTTCGACAGCCTCAATCTGGGCGATCATGTTGAGGACAGCCTTGAGGCGGTGCTTGAAAATCGGCGGCGTCTTACCGACTCTTTCAATATTCAGCCTGCCTGGCTACGCCAAGTCCATGGGGTGACTGTGGTCGAGGCTGACCCATCGCGCATCGCTAAAGCCGATGGCAGTTGGACCAGCACGCCAGGCATCGCCTGCACATCAATGACTGCCGATTGCCTGCCCGCGCTGTTCTGCAACCGTGCCGGCACGCGTGTGGCGGCAGCCCATGCGGGCTGGCGCGGTCTGGCTGCCGGTGTGCTCGAAGCGGCTTTCGAAAGCCTGGGGTCCGAGCCTGGCGAAGTGTTGGTCTGGCTGGGCCCTGCCATCGGTCCACAAGCCTTTGAAGTCGGCCCGGAAGTGCGTGAAGCTTTCGTACAGCAACTGCCGATCACCGCTGAAGCCTTTGTACCGAGTCGCAACCCGGGCAAGTTTATGGCTGACATCTATAAGCTCGCGCGCCTGCGCCTTGCGGCGCATGGCGTTACTGCAGTTTATGGCGGCGGTTTCTGCACGGTGACCGACCCGCGCTTCTTTTCTTACCGGCGCAGCCCTCGCACCGGACGTTTTGCCTCCCTTATCTGGCTTGAGCGCTAGACTCAGCTGACCTGGGTCAACACTCACCCACATCAACCCTCCGTCGCTTGAATCTTCCAGAATCCACCCCATCTATAGGGGTATCTGGCAGGTTTCTTCATTCAGGATGTGTGTTTCTAGCTCCGGCCTGCTCAAAAGGAAGGTGACTAATGCGTATTGATCGTTTAACCAGCAAATTGCAGTTGGCCTTATCGGACTCCCAATCCCTGGCGGTCGGCCTCGACCACCCGGCCATTGAGCCTGCGCACTTGATGCAGGCGCTCCTGGAGCAGCAAGGTGGTTCTATCAAGCCCTTGTTGATGCAGGTGGGCTTTGACGTCAACAGCCTGCGCAAGGAGTTGAGCAAAGAGCTCGACCAACTGCCGAAAATCCAAAACCCTACTGGCGACGTGAATATGTCCCAGGACCTGGCGCGCCTGCTCAACCAGGCCGACCGCCTGGCCCAGCAGAAAGGTGACCAGTTCATCTCCAGCGAACTGGTGCTGCTCGCCGCCATGGACGACAACAGCAAGCTCGGCAAATTGTTGCTGGGCCAGGGCGTGAGCAAGAAAGCCCTGGAGAACGCCATCAACAACCTGCGTGGCGGCGAGGCGGTGAACGACCCCAACCACGAGGAGTCGCGCCAGGCCCTGGACAAATACACGGTCGACCTGACCAAGCGCGCCGAAGAAGGCAAGCTGGACCCTGTAATCGGTCGTGACGATGAAATCCGTCGCACTATTCAGGTCCTGCAACGTCGCACCAAGAACAACCCGGTGCTGATCGGTGAGCCAGGCGTGGGTAAAACTGCGATAGCCGAGGGCCTGGCCCAGCGCATCATTAATGGTGAAGTGCCGGACGGGCTGAAAGGCAAGCGCCTGTTGTCCCTGGACATGGGCTCGCTGATCGCCGGTGCCAAGTTCCGTGGCGAGTTCGAAGAGCGCCTGAAATCCTTGCTTAACGAATTGTCGAAGCAGGAAGGGCAGATCATTCTGTTTATCGACGAACTGCACACCATGGTCGGCGCCGGTAAAGGCGAAGGCTCCATGGATGCCGGCAACATGCTCAAGCCAGCCTTGGCGCGGGGCGAATTGCACTGCGTCGGTGCGACCACGCTCAACGAATACCGTCAGTACATCGAAAAGGATGCGGCCCTTGAGCGGCGTTTCCAGAAAGTGCTGGTGGAAGAGCCGAGTGAAGAAGACACCATCGCGATCCTGCGTGGCCTGAAAGAACGCTATGAGGTCCACCATAAGGTGGCGATCACTGACGGCGCGATCATTGCGGCGGCCAAGTTGAGCCATCGCTATATCACTGATCGCCAGTTGCCGGACAAGGCCATCGACCTGATCGACGAAGCGGCCAGCCGTATCCGCATGGAAATCGACTCCAAGCCGGAAGTGCTCGACCGTCTGGATCGGCGCCTGATTCAACTGAAAGTCGAATCCCAGGCGTTGAAGAAAGAAGAGGACGAGGCGGCGAAGAAACGCCTGGAAAAACTCCAGGAAGAAATCGTGCGCCTGGAGCGTGAGTATTCGGACCTCGAAGAAATCTGGACCTCGGAAAAAGCCGAAGTACAGGGGTCGGCGCAGATCCAGCAAAAGATCGAGCAGTCCCGCCAGGAGCTGGAAGCCGCGCGTCGTAAAGGCGACCTTAACCGCATGGCCGAGTTGCAGTACGGGGTGATTCCGGACCTGGAGCGTAGCCTGCAGATGGTCGACCAGCATGGCAAGCCTGAAAACCAGTTGCTGCGTAGCAAGGTGACTGAGGAAGAAATTGCCGAAGTTGTCTCGAAGTGGACCGGCATTCCCGTGTCGAAAATGCTTGAGGGCGAGCGCGACAAGCTGCTGAAAATGGAAAGCCTGTTGCACCAGCGCGTCATCGGTCAGGAAGAGGCAGTTGTCGCGGTGTCCAACGCGGTACGGCGTTCCCGGGCCGGTTTGTCCGACCCGAACCGCCCAAGCGGCTCGTTCATGTTCCTCGGCCCGACCGGTGTGGGTAAGACTGAGCTGTGCAAGGCCCTGGCCGAGTTCCTCTTTGATACCGAAGAGGCCATGGTGCGGATCGATATGTCCGAATTCATGGAGAAACACTCGGTGGCTCGCCTGATTGGTGCACCACCAGGCTATGTGGGCTACGAAGAGGGCGGTTACCTGACCGAAGCCGTGCGGCGTAAGCCTTACTCGGTAATCCTGCTGGATGAGGTCGAGAAGGCCCACCCGGATGTCTTCAACATCTTGCTGCAGGTGCTGGAGGATGGTCGCCTGACCGACAGTCACGGGCGTACTGTGGACTTCCGCAATACGGTGATCGTGATGACTTCCAACCTGGGCTCGGCGCAGATCCAGGAACTGGTGGGTGATCGTGAAGGCCAGCGCGCAGCGGTGATGGATGCGTTGACTACGCACTTTCGCCCGGAATTTATCAACCGGGTCGATGAGGTGGTGATCTTCGAGCCTCTGGCACGGGATCAGATCGCAGGTATCACTGAGATCCAACTGGGTCGCCTGCGTAGCCGCCTGGCTGAACGCGAGCTGGACCTGGAGCTGAGCAGCGAGGCGTTGGACAAGCTGATCGCGGTCGGTTACGACCCGGTGTATGGCGCACGACCACTCAAGCGTGCGATCCAGCGCTGGATCGAAAACCCGTTGGCGCAATTGATCCTGTCGGGCAGCTTCATACCGGGCACCCGCGTCACGGCAACAGTGAAAGACGACGAAATCGTCTTCCATTAAGTCCAGCATCCGGCGTAAAAAGAAGAGGCCCCGCGTTGCGGGGCCTTTTTTTTCGCTAGGGCGTTGAACTGTAAGGCAAAGGCTTGTAAAGTGCGCCCCGCAGCAACGTCAGCCCACGGGTTTCTTCTCCCCAAGAAGAAATCAGAAACAAGCGCAAATCATTGTCTTAAAAGCAATTTAAAGGGTTGACAGGGGTTTTTAAGATTGTAGAATAGCGCGCCTCAGACACATGAACGTAGCGATACGGGCAAGTCGATGAGAAGGTAATACGCAGTAGAAGTTGTACTTTGAAATATGTAGTTCCGTGATAGCTCAGTCGGTAGAGCAAATGACTGTTAATCATTGGGTCCCAGGTTCGAGTCCTGGTCACGGAGCCAATTTCAAACCGGGGTATAGCGCAGTCCGGTAGCGCGCCTGCTTTGGGAGCAGGATGTCAGGAGTTCGAATCCCCTTACCCCGACCATTTTTGGGTCGTTAGCTCAGTTGGTAGAGCAGTTGGCTTTTAACCAATTGGTCGTAGGTTCGAATCCCACACGACCCACCATTTTTGAGACCAGTTAAGGCTGGAATCGAATCTTAAGATCAGAGGCCAAAAGCACTGATCGAAGAAGGCGACTGAAAGGTCGCCTTTTTTTTACCGGGGTATAGCGCAGTCCGGTAGCGCGCCTGCTTTGGGAGCAGGATGTCAGGAGTTCGAATCCCCTTACCCCGACCATATTAAAAATCCTCGTATCGAAAGATACGGGGATTTTTTTTGCGCGCGCGAATCCTGAGTTCACCGCAAATCAAATGTGGGAGGGGGCTTGCTCCCGATAGCGGTGTGTCAGTTAATGAATACTTAGCTGATCTACCGCTATCGGGAGCAAGCCCCCTCCCACAGGTATTATGCGTTGTTAGTGGAGTTTGAGGCGCGGTTCGGTGCCTCGGCCAATCTTGCTCCCCAGCATCAGCATCGCCGTGCGGAAGAAACCGTACAGCGCCATCTGGTGCATGCGGTACAGCGACACATAGAACATCCGCGCCAGCCAACCCTCCAGCATCACACTGCCGGTCAGGTTGCCCATCAGATTACCCACTGCCGAGAACCGCGACAGCGAAATCAACGAGCCGTAGTCGGTGTACTTATAGGTCGGCAGGTCCTTGCCTTCGATGCGCAATTTAAGCGATTTTGCCAGCAGCGAAGCCTGCTGATGCGCAGCCTGTGCCCGTGGAGGTACGTTGCGGTCAGTGCCGGGTTGCGGGCAGGCGGCGCAATCACCAAAGGCGAAGATGTTTTCGTCGCGAGTGGTTTGCAGGGTTTGCAGTACTTGCAGCTGATTGATGCGGTTGGTTTCCAGGCCATCGATGTCCTTGAGGAAACCCGGTGCGCGGATCCCGGCTGCCCACACCTTGAGACTGGCCGGAATCACTTGGCCGCTGCTGGTGATCAGGGCGTCGGCAGTCACTTCACTGACCGCCGAATTGGTCAGTACGGTCACCCCGAGTTTCTCCAGGGTTTTATGCACAGGCCCGCCGATGCGCTCCGGCAGCGCAGGCAATACCCGCGGCCCGGCTTCGATCAGGGTGATGTGCATGTTTTCCGGCTTGATGCGGTCAAGGCCATACGCGGCCAGCTCATGGGCGGCGTTATGCAGCTCGGCGGCCAGTTCGACGCCGGTGGCACCGGCGCCAACGATGGCAACGCTGATCTGTTCAACGGCATCGGTCTGCCCGGCATGGGCGCGCAGATAGTGGTTGAGCAACTGCTGGTGGAAGCGCTCGGCCTGTTTGCGCGTGTCGAGGAACAGGCAATGCTGCGCCGCGCCCTCGGTACCGAAATCGTTGGTGGTGCTGCCCACGGCAATCACCAGGCTGTCATAGCCCAGTACACGTGCGGGCACCAGTTCGCGGCCTTCTTCGTCGAGGGTGGCGGCCAGCTGGATTTTCTTCTGTTCACGGTCAAGCCCGCTCATGCGCCCCAGCTGGAACTCGAAGTGGTTCCATTTTGCCTGGGCGACATAATTGAGTTCGTCTTCAGAAGAATTCAGTGAGCCTGCAGCCACTTCGTGCAGCAGGGGCTTCCAGATGTGGGTCAGGTTGGCGTCCACCAGCGTGATGCTGGCCTTGCCGCGCTTGCCCAGGGTCTTACCCAGGCGGGTAGCCAACTCCAGGCCGCCGGCACCGCCGCCGACGATAATAATACGATGGGTCATGGGGATATCTCGCAAGGCTAAAAGAAATCGGAGCAGTTACCCCCGCGAGCGCCAGGCAGCTCATAGCGTCAGGTAACTCAATAGGCGGCTCAGCACGCCGAGCCCGACCACCACTACCAGCACCACACAGAGGAGCAGCCATGGCCGGAAAGGCTTGCGCTCGACTCTGTTCTGGGAGAGTTGCAGGTACTCTTCGACATGCTGTTGGTCATCGGGGTTCAGGCGGCTGGTCATAAAGGCCTCGTCAGGTAGACGTTGCAAAAGGGCGCCACGTTACAGTCATGGAGTTGGCGCTATCGCCATAAGCGTAGCCGGTGCCCGTGTCACAAGCTGATGCCAACGTCGAATACTATGCTGCGCCCCAGGTTGTTGCGCAAGAAATCCGGTGCATCCGGGTGGGCGAACAGCACCCGGGCGAAAGTCGGGCCTACCAGTGACAACGAACGCCAGCCCTGGCGCAGGTATTCGGTCGGTGGCGGAAAGTGGCTGTTGAGGTCCAGCACTTCGCGCTTGAGGCTGGTGAAGGCGATGAGGTCCAGCTCTCCCAGGTCCATACCGCGTTCTTTGTAGTTGTGGGCTTTTTTACGCAATGTCGGCGCCAGGCGCAGCAGGAACTCATGGGCAGGGATGCGCCGTGGCTTGGCCTCGCGCCGCACCAATTGGCTCAAGGAGAAAGCGCTGCGCCTGCGCAGCAATTCGTCGCGCCATTCATCATTCAGGCGGCGGCCTTCGTCCAGCACGAAAAACACCTCGAAGCTGGCGTCGCGAAACAATACATCCGGCGGTTCCTGGCCCGCAGCGTGAAACTCTTCGACACGGTAGGGCACGTTCAGGCCTTGCAGCAGGCGCTGGCAGACCCAACGCTCACGCTCCCACTTGCGGGCATTGGACAGGAACGCATTGGCTTGTTCGGCTGCTACGGTGAGCAGACGCAAATAATCTGAGTCATCCATATTCGCAGCTTAGCGTTCAAATGATGACCACAGGAAGTCTTGCTTTAAAACGCGGGTGTAGACTGTTGACTTGGCAGTAAGCCCAAGGATGAGGTGTGTGGTGAGGCTTTTTGTAGAGGTATTGCATCCGTGATCAGTGCGGCTGTTCTGGCACCACTGACCCTGAGCATCGGCTGGCTGTTGTACGCGCCGGCGGTGGTCTGGGCGATCCTGCGTTCGCCTTGGGTCGAACTGTTCGCCGACCGACGGCGCCAGCATTTGCTGTTCGGCACGGTATTCGCGCTGTTCATGCTGTGGCTGGTGCGGCGGGATTTCGATACCGGGGTTTCCTATCATTTTATCGGCATGACCGCCGTCACCTTGCTGCTCGATTGGCCGCTGGCAATCGTTGGTGGGTTTGCCGCTCAGCTCGGCTTGATGCTGTTGGGGCGCCAGGACCTGGCTGCGCTCGGCGTCAATGGCCTGCTCCTGATCGTGTTGCCGGTGCTGGTCACCGAAAGTTGCGCGCTGTTGGTGGAGCGGGCGCAACCACGTAACCCCTTTGTGTATATCTTCTGTTCCGGTTTTTTTGCCGCTGCGCTATCGGCCTTGTTATGCCTGTTGGCCGGCCTGGGTCTGTTGTGGTTCGATGGCCGCTTTGCGATGCCGGAGTGGCTGGAAGACTTTGTAGGCTACCTGTGGCTGATCATCTTTCCCGAAGCTTTTATCAACGGCATGGTCATCAGTGCGTTGGTCGTGTTTTCCCCTGAATGGCTGGAGACCTTCAACCGCACCCGCTATCTCTCGGCACCCTGGAAGGACGACGATTCGCGGCGTTGATCCAGGTCAAATCCCAGGCAACGGTGCAGGTCCATGCTCTGCAAAATTTTCAGGAGCACGGATCATGAGTGTGTATGAGTGGGCACGGCAGGAGTTGCGCAGAAGCCAGGATGCAGCGCAGGAAATCGGTTTTGACCCAGGCCTGACATTGCGCGCCATGCTCAGCGCCGTGGTGCAGCAAAGCAAGGGTGTGCGCAGTTTTGAAGACCTGGCCGACGAGTTGCAATACCTCGCAGAAAACCTCGACGACCAGCAGGAATATGCCTTTATGCGGCCTTAGTGGCGCGGCGGCAGGTCTTCGGAAAACAGTTCGTCTTCTGCATCCGGGGCCACGGGGATCTTGTGTTCCTCTGCGGCCCAGGCGCCCAGGTCGATGAGTTTGCAACGGTCCGAGCAGAACGGCCGGTTGAGGTTGGTCGCTTTCCATTCCACGGGTGCACCGCAGGTTGGGCAGTCGACGGTCAAGGGTTGGCTCATGGTCGGCCTCCACGCAAAGTAAGGTAAAAGTGGTGCAGTCGCTCGACCTCGCCGTGCAGCCAGGCAAGGTCCTGGTCATTGACCAGTACGTCATCGGCATGGTTCAGGCGGTCTTCTCGGCTGGACTGGGCCTTGAGAATCGCCTGCACCTGTTGTTCGCTGATGCCGTCGCGCTGCAGGGTACGCTGAATCTGCAGCGATTGCGGCACGTCGATCACCAGGATGCGCTGGGTCATGCTGTACTGGCCGGACTCGATCAGCAGCGGTGACACCAGGATCGCGTAAGGCGATCGCGCGCGCGCCAGGTGGCTGCGAATTTCCTCGGCAATCAGCGGGTGCAGCAAGGCCTCCAGCCACCGGCGTTCTTCAGGTACTTCAAAAATCAGTTTACGCAGTGCGGCGCGGTCCAACTGGCCGTCGGGCTGCAACACGCCGTTGCCGAAGTGCTCGGCAATGCGCGCCAGTGCCGGCCGACCAGGTTCGACGACCCAGCGGGCAGCATGATCGGCATCCACCAGGTCAATACCCAGGTTGATAAAGTGCTCGGCCGCAGCGCTTTTGCCGCTGCCAATGCCGCCTGTGAGGCCAAGAATCCAGGGTGTTACGACAGAAGTGGTCATCTGAAACCGACAGACTGCAAATAGAAGTCGGTTATTTGACCACCCCAGAGCAATGCAATCCAGCCGGCAATTGCCAGGCAGGGGCCAAACGGCATCGGTGCCGAGGCTTGGACCTTGCGCACACGCAACAGAACAAGCCCGGCGATCACGCCCAGAAGTGAGGCCAGCAGCAGTGTCATCGGCAGTATTTGCCAGCCGCCCCAGGCGCCCAGCAATGCCAGCAACTTGAAGTCGCCATGGCCCATGCCATCTTTGCCGGTGACGAGCTTGAACAGCCAGAACACGCTCCACAGGCTCATGTAGCCAATGACTGCGCCCCACAGCGCATCGGGCAGGGTCGTCAGCAGGCCGGCGCTGTTGAGGATGAGCCCCAGCCAGAGCAGCGGCAGCACCAGCGCGTCCGGCAGCAATTGATGGTCGAGGTCAATCAGGCTCATGCCGAGCAAGCCCCAGCTCAGCAGCAGTACCGCGCCGGTTTGCCAGCCAAAGCCGAAGTGCCAGGCAACAGCGGCTGAGAGCAGTGCGCATGCCAGTTCGGTGAGGGGGTAGCGAATGCTGATGGGCTCACGACAGTGGGCACAGCGCCCTCTGAGCAGCAGGTAACTGAGCACCGGGATATTTTCCCAAGGTCGAATCGGCTGGTCACAGTGCGGGCAACAGGAGTTCGGGCGCATCAGGTTATAGACCGGGCCTGTGGGAGCCGCCGGCAAGCCGAGGATCTCATGGGCCTGGGCACGCCATTCGCGCTCGAGCATTTTTGGCAGGCGCCACGCCAGCACGTTGAGGAAACTGCCGACGATCAGGCCCAATACCAGCGCCAGGCCGACAAACGCCCAGGGATACTCGCGCAACAGCAGGCTCAAAATGCCGTACCCAACTGAAAGACTGGCAGGTACATCGCGATCACCAGCGCCCCGACAATGCCCCCCAATACGACCATGATCAGCGGCTCCATCAGGCTGGTGAGGTTATCGACCAAGGTGTCTACGTCTGACTCGTAGTGGTTCGCGACCTTTTCCAGCATGCGGTCCAAAGTGCCGGACTCCTCACCGATTGCCGTCATCTGGATCGCCATGCCTGGGAACAGGCCGCTGCTGGCCATTGACTGATTCAACTGCATGCCTGTGGATACATCGTGGCGCATACGTTCGATTGCCTGTCTGAAAGGTCCATTACCGACGGCACCGGCCACCGAGCTCAATGCCTGCACCAAGGGGACACCCGCCGAAAACGTGGTTGAAAGCGTGCGTGCGTAGCGTGCGACGGCTGATTTTTGCAGCAGTTTGCCTGCCAGCGGGGCTTTCAACAAACCGGCTTCAAGCCAGTGGCGAAAGCTCGGGTAAACACGGTAGGCGTAGCGAAGCCCCCATACGGTTGCGCCCAAGCCCAATGCCAGCATCCACCACGCTTGTTGCAGGAATTCGGACAAGGCAATGACCCCCAGGGTAAACCCGGGTAATTGACCATTGACCCCGGCGAACAGGTTCTGGAATTGCGGCACTACGTGTATCAACAGCACTGTGCTGACCAGTGCGGCAACCACCAGTACCACGACAGGGTAGGTCATGGCTTTCTTGATCCTGGCTTTGAGCTGCTGGCTTTTTTCCAGGTGGATCGCCACGCGCTCCAGCAGGGTTTCCAGGGCACCTGCCTGTTCCCCGGCGGCTACCAGGCTGCAATACAGGTCATCGAAATAACGCGGGTGCTGGCGCAGCGCATCGGCCAAGCTGTTGCCGCTGGCGATCTGCTGTTTCAACGTTTTGACCAGTTCGCTGACTTGCCGGTTTTCAACACCTTCTCTGATGATGTCGAACGCTTGCAGCAGCGGGATACCGGCCTTGAGCAAGGTAGCCAACTGGCGGGTGAGCAGGGCGATATCCGCGGGTAATATTCGTGGAGCGAAAGTACCTCGTGAGGCAGGCTTCTTGCGCACATGCTCGGGGCAGATTCCTTGCTGGCGCAGTTGTGCCTTGATCAGCGCAAGGTTATGGCCAGCCATTTGCCCGGACACCCTGCGCCCTTTGCGGTTGATGCCTTCCCAGGCGTAGATCGTTGAAGTGTCATTCATGTCAGGTTTGCGCACGCAGGTGGTGAAGAATTTATAGCTTAGTCAGGGAGCGTGTCCGGGCAGGCTGGCGTTCAGGAATAAAATGTCAGAATGTACGTCTTGTACGCGATTGGCCGAGTGAGCATGAGTACACTGGCGCCGTTGCACAAAACGGGGCGCAGGATGTGCCCTGTCATGGTTCTATACTGGAGAGTGAAAGAGATGCGTCAAAAAGGCTTTACCTTGATCGAATTGTTGATCGTCGTGGCAATTATCGGCATTTTGGCCACCATCGGTTTGCCCATGTACACCAAGCACCAGGCCAAGGCCAAGTTCACGGCGGGGCTGGCTGAAATCAGCGCGTTGAAGGCTGGCTACGAGGACACAATCAACCAGGGCACTGTGCCGACCTTGGCCCTGATCGGTGGCACCAGCCCTACAGCCAACTGCAAGATCGACGTGGCAGGCGATGTGGCCTCGGGTGCCGGTTCCATCAGTTGTGAAATCCTCGACGCGCCTGCGCCCGTGCTGGGCAAGACCATCACCTTGACCCGCAGCGCCACCACCGGCTGGACCTGTGCCACCACGGCGGAGGCTCAGTACGTTGCCAAGGGTTGCAGCGCCCACGGAGCGTAACGGGCGCCGGGCGGTGAGCGTGTCAGTTGCTGCATGCCCAATGCAGTGCTAGCTTTAGCCCACCGCCCGTGTAGCTCAGTTGGTAGAGCAGCGCACTCGTAACGCGAAGGTCGCAGGTTCGATTCCTGTCTCGGGCACAAAGGCACCACTGCTTCAAAGGCAATGTTTTCAGATGATCCCAGAATGGTTCTGAAGGCCAGACGAGTCGGCATTCCTGCCTGCTCTTTTGTATCTGCGCAACCTTGATGACCCAGATGCATCCCCATTCCTCGATCTAAGAGAACAACATGACCACGACTGAGATGACCCAGGAAGTTCGGCACGAAGAAGCACTCAAGAAATACCTTGAGGACACGCCGCAGCTTAAAGACGAGATCAAGGACCTGAGCGCTGACGACCAGCGTGACCAGATTCAGTGGGCATTCGAGGACGAGGCCGAGAGCCAGGGCTACCAGCCTTGGGAGCTGACCCTCAAGTACACTTCGACACCGCAAGAGTTCGAAGCTGCGCGGTTGGTCTTGCACAAAGAGGCGGCCGACGTGCTGGGTGTCGAATGGCAAGAGTACTGCGAGATGAATAACCTTGTAGTTTAAAAGCAGCCGCGGGTTTCAAGCTGCAAGCTGCAAGTTGTCTCGCAGCCTTCTTGCAGCTTGAAGCTTACCGCTGGCAACTACTCAGATACTGAGGCGCATCGACAGATCCACCGCTTTCACATCCTTGGTCATCGCGCCAATGGAGATATAGTCCACGCCGGTTTCGGCGATGGGCAGCAGGGTGGTTTCATTGATGCCGCCGCTGGCTTCCAGCTTGGCCTTGCCGGCGTTCAAGCGCACGGCTTCGCGCATGTCTTCCAGGCTCAGCTCATCCAGCATGATGATGTCAGCCCCTGCGGCCAGGGCTTCACGCAATTCCTCCAGACTTTCCACTTCGACTTCCACCGGCTTGCCCGGGGCGATCTTGTGCGCGGCCGTGATCGCCTGCGCAATGCCCCCGCAGGCGGCAATATGGTTTTCCTTGATCAGAAACGCGTCATACAGCCCGATGCGATGATTATGGCAACCGCCGCAGGTGACCGCGTACTTCTGCGCCAGGCGCAGGCCCGGCAATGTCTTGCGGGTGTCCAGTAGCTTGACCTGGGTGCTGGCAACAAAGTCCGCCAGGAACTGCGCACGGGTAGCTACCCCTGACAGCATCTGCAGAAAATTCAGCGCACAGCGTTCACCACTGAGCAGCGAACGTGCCGGGCCTTCAAGGTGGAACAGCGCCTGGTTGGGGCTGACACGCTCACCATCGGCCACCTGCCAATGCACGGCGACCCGCGGGTCCAGTTGGCGAAATACCGCATCCACCCAGGCCGTACCGGCGATAACGGCCGCCTCGCGGGTAATGATCGTGGCCTTGGCCAGCCGTTCGGCCGGGATCAACTGTGCGGTGATGTCGCCACTGCCGATGTCTTCCAGCAGTGCGCGGCGCACGTTGGCTTCGATTTCGGCAGTGAGGTCGGCAAGACGGAGGTTCGGCATAACAGGCTCCACAAACAAAGTGCCTCGATTATAGGGGCTGCGTGCGTTTGAACCCAGGCTCGCCACTCAATTACAGCGCGACGGCAGAGTTTGCTGGCGCAACGGCCCTCATTTGCAAGATAATCGCGCGCCTTGCAATTGGCGTCATAGCTTTGACGTCCGGGTGGTAGACGGGTATTTGCCGTGCCTTTCAGGCCTGCCCCCGTTCTTTCCCCCTCAACACCGCCGTTTCAGGAGGCCAGGATGCACAATGACGGAAAGGTGGTGCCTATCAACAGGGCACAGGCCACGCCATCGCCGCTCGCACGCCTGCCGGTGGTGGTGCTGCAGGTGCGTGACAAGGCCGCGCAACAGCTGCAACAGGGTTTACAGGAGCTGTTCGATAACGCCGATGACACCCTGTTCGAAATGGCTGACAAAGCCCGTAGCACCGTCGATCATCATATTTTTTTCGAGGCCATGCGCGACCTGCGCCTCAAGCGCAAGAATTTCGAGCGCGTGTTCATGGAACAGCTGTTTGCGGCCTTCGCCAATCTGGGTCAGGCCGGGCGCGGCGACTTGCACCTGGTGCCGGTGGTGTCCTACGAATCGGTACGTGGTACAAGCGCCGATGATCTGGAAAGAGCCGTGGCCCTGGAAGCGATGCTCAGTCGAGTGCGGCACCGTGATGGCTTGGCATTGGGGCAACTGAGCGCGAGGCTCAGTGAATTGCTCGGCAGGCGCCTGGATGATCATGAGAACCCTCTGGGCCCGGCACTGCTCTGTGGGTTTTTCCTGCAGGCGGGGCGCAGCCTGGGAGTCGAGATCCGCGTCAAGCTGATCATGCTCAAGCTCTTTGAAAAATACGTGCTTAGTGACGCTGACCTGCTGTACGCGGAAGCCAATCAACTATTGGTCGCCACTGGGGTGCTGCCCGAACTCAAGGCCGTTCCGTCCCGTCGTCTCGGCGAGCGTGCGAACCGTGAACAGCACCACGCCAACCAGCCGATTGCCGAACTGCCACTCGATGAAAGCGGTCAGCAAGCCTTCAGTGCCTTGCAAAAATTGTTGGTCGCCGTGCGTGGTAGCGTGGCGCCGACCCTCGAAGCCAGTGCCGAGCCACAACCCATTGACACTCGCGACCTGCTTCGCCTGCTTTCGCATTTGCAACAATACGTCCCGGAGCCCGAGGCCGAGGACGATTTCGACCTGCGAAACCATCTTGAACAGTTGCTGACCCGGGTCAGTGTCAAGAGTGGCAAGTCGCGGGTGGTGGAAGATGCTGACGAAGATGTGATCAACCTGGTGGCCTTGCTGTTCGAATTCATGCTCGATGACGGCAGTGTGCCGGACGCTTTCAAGGGCCTGATCGCCCGCTTGCAGATCCCACTGCTGAAAGTCGCCGTGCTGGACAAGAGCCTGTTCAGCTGCGCGAACCATCCGGCGCGGCGCTTGCTCAATGAAATCGCGAGCGCCGTCATAGGGTGGGGCCCGCAGGACGATCCACGCGACACCCTGTACGTGCGTATCGAGCAGGTGGTACAGCGCTTGCTGAACGAGTATGTCGAAGACCCGGAGATTTTTTTCCAGATGCTGACGCAGTTCAGCGCGTTTGCCGCTGATGAGCGCAGGCGCAGCGAGTTGCTGGAACGGCATACCCGTGACGCCGCACGCGAGCGCCTGCAACTGGAAGCTGCGCGCGAGCGTGTGGCGCAAGTGCTCAATCGACGGCTTTTGGGCCAAGTCCTGCCGCAGTTTGTGGTGCAATTCCTGCAACAGGCGTGGAGCCAGGTGCTGGTGGTGACCACTCTCAAGCACGGCGAACAATCGCTGCAATGGCAAGCGGCGCTGCGCACCATGGATGAGTTGATCTGCAGCGTTGGTTTGCGGGAAGGCACCGAGGCGGGCCGGTATTTGCTTGAGCAATTGCCAGGGCTGCTCAAGGCATTGCGTGACGGTTTGGCCGGTGCGGCGTTCGATCCTTTCAGCACCCGTGAGTTTTTCCTGCGGTTGCAGGCCGTGCATGTTCAGCCGTTCGAAGGCGAGGGCGCCGACGCGTTGGTCGAAGTCCACGAGCCCATTACCCTCGGCCCGGGCTTGCGGGTCGCTGTTGAGTCCTTGCCCGGTGATGACGCCGACTTGCTCAAGGCTCAGCAATTGCGGATCGGCGTCTGGGTGGCGTTTCAGCAAGATCAAGTAACCACCCTGCGCTGCAAGCTGACGGCAATCATGCCCCCCGCCAACACCTACGTTTTTGTCAGCCGTACGGGGCTCAAAGCCTTGGAGAAAAGCGCCGAGCAATTGGCCGTGGCGTTCAAGTGTGGCGCGCTGCGCGTCTTGGACGATGGCTTGCTGTTCGACCGTGCGCTGGCTGCGGTGATGGCCAACCTGCGTCAACTCAATCGCGGCAAGTGATCGCAACCACAGGGCGGAACGCGGCATACTGGTAACACCTCGTCTCATTCAAGGAGCCTGTATGCAGTTGGACCCCGCCAGCGGTTGGTGCCAAGGCATTCGTCATTGCCCGTCGCCCAACTTCAACGAGCGCCCTGAAGGTGAAATCTCGCTGTTGGTGGTGCACAACATCAGCTTGCCTCCGGCGCAGTTCGCCACTGGCAAGGTGCAGGAGTTCTTCCAGAACCGCCTGGATGTATCGGAACATCCCTACTTTGAAGGGATTGCCCACCTACGTGTGTCTGCGCATTTTCTGATTGAGCGTGACGGCACTGTGACGCAATTTGTTTCTTGCCGGGACCGGGCTTGGCATGCCGGCATTTCCAGCTTCGAGGGGCGCGAGGTGTGCAACGATTTCTCCCTGGGCATCGAGTTGGAGGGCACCGACGAACTGCCGTTTACCGATGCCCAGTATGCGGCGCTGATCGACTTGGCGCGCCAGTTGCTGTTGGCTTACCCAGCGATAACCCACCAACGTATTTGTGGTCACAGCGACATCGCACCGGGGCGCAAGACTGACCCGGGCCCCGCTTTTGATTGGAGGCGCTTTCGCAGCGCCCTGCAGAATGGAGGACACAAACAATGAGTTTCCTGGTGTTGGTGCTGGCGGTCTGGATCGAGAAGTTCTCGGCCTTGCGCCTGCGGTTGCAGCGCGACGGTGGATGGCTGCGGGAGTTGGCCAAGCTGGAATCGAGCCCACGCATGGGCAAGCGACCCTGGCTGATCTTGCTGGTGCTGGTGCTGCTGCCCGTGGCATTACTGGCACTATTGTTGTTGGTACTGGAGCCGGTGGCCTATGGCCTGTTGGCATTGCCGGTGCATTTGCTGGTGGTGATCTATAGCCTGGGCCGTGGCGATCTGCTGGCAGGGCTGGGCCCGTTTCGTGATGCCTGGCGGCGCGGTGACCTGCAAGCTGCCGAACATGTGGCCGAGCGCGACCTGAAGCTTGGCGCCGACAGTGGCGAGCAATTGTTGGAGCGCGTCCAGGGCCATCTGTTATGGCAGGCCTATCAGAGCTTTTTCGCAGTAATTTTCTGGTATTTCCTGTTAGGCCCGGTGGCCGCTTTGGCCTATCGCCTGTTGGCGCTGGCCAGCGAACACAGCCAGAACCCGTTGGTGGCCGAACGCGCCACGCAGTTGCGTCACGCGTTTGACTGGCTACCGGTACGACTGCTGGCGGCGAGCTTTGCTTTGGTGGGCAACTTCGTCGGGGTCAGCCGTGTGATGCTCCACGAACTGCTGAGCTGGGACATCAGCGCGGCACAACTGATGGAAAAAGTTGGCCTGGCCGCCGCCGAAATCCCGCCGCCGGTGGTGGGCGCCGATGGCATCAAAAGCCTGGATCGCCTGTGGGAACTGCTGCTGCGTGCGGCGGTGCTGTGGTATGCCGGGTTTGCTATCTGGACCGTTTTGCCCTGAGTCATAGCGGCGTGGGGATCCATTACCCACGCCGTTAACCTTACGTTACAAAACTTCCTTTCGAATTGAGCTATACAGACAGAGCGCCAAATAGTGGCTATCTGCCGCCGCCCTGCGCCTCAATAAAAATAATAGAAAGGGAGGTCACCTGTGAAGAGCTTGCTCTATCCAGCCGTCGCGCTGATGAACCGCCTGAGCTTCGGCATGAAGTTCAGCCTGATCAGCGTGCTGTTCCTGCTGCCGATGCTGGCGACCAACTATTTCCTGGTGCGTGATTCCTGGCGCGAATTCCAGGGCACCCGCATCGAACTGCAAAGCCTTGACCTGCTCGGCAGCAGCCTGGTGTTGCGTCGTGACCTGGAGTCGCTCAACAACCAGGTGCAGATCAACGCCACCCTTGGTCAGTCCGGCAAGGCCGCTGACCTTGAGACCAGGATCGGCGCCTTGGAGCAAAGTGTGCTGGACCGTCTGCAGGGCCTTAGCGCCATGGCGAATCAACCTGAGCAAGTCGCAGTTTTCGAAAACAAGCGCGACGAGTTGATCGCCGCGTTCAAGGCCCAGCAACAGGAAACCTCGTTGCTCAACAAAACCGCGCTGATCGGCAAATTACTCAACCAAGCCCAGATGCTGAGCCAAATCATTGCCAGCCAAGCCGGCTTGAGCCGTGACGCGCAAAGTGAGCTGCGCCAGCTCTCCAATCTGGTCACCACCGTCACTCCGCAAGTCACCCAGGCGCTGGGAGAGGGCCGGGCGATGGGCGCGTATTCGTTGGGCCAAGGTTTCATCAATTCGTCTTCCAGCACACGCTTTGATGAGCTGTTGCAGCAATTGGAAAAGCTTCAGGGCGAATATGGCTTGAAGTTGCAGGATGCGCTGGGCATCAGCAACGCCGCGCACGCAGCACTCGACACGTTGGCCCAAGCCAGCCAGGCCAGCCTGAAGCAAGGCAGTGAGTTGTTCGAAGAACAGGTGGTGATGGCAGAGACCCTCGACATGGCGTGGCAAGGCTTTTACGACAGCGTCAGCCAACTGATGGCCAAGACGTATCAATTGGATGACGCCACTCTGACGTTCCTCGAGCAGCAATTGCAGCAACGGCTGGCACAAAACCGCATGCACATGGTGCTGCTGATCACGGCCCTGGCGGCGATGTTCGCGCTGATTTTCTATCTGTATGCGGGCTTCTTTGTTTCCACACGCACCACTTTGCATCGCTTGGGGGCGATGATGGACAAAGTGGCGGCAGGTGACATGACGGTTACCTTCGTTGCCCAAAGCCGCGATGAGCTTGGGGACTTGGGCCAAGTGTTCAATGGCACCGTGGCCAAGATCCATGACTTGATCGAGCGTGTCGGGCATACGGTCAGCCAGGTCGAATTGCAGGCCGGCCAGGTGCAGGCGGTTTCGTCCCAGAGTAACCAGGCGGTGTCCGGCCAGCGCAGCCAGATCGAACAAGTGGCGACGGCGATGAATCAGATGTCCGCCACTGCCCAGGAAGTGGCGCGCAGCGCCGCGGCTGCGGTCAGCAGCGCCCAGAGCGTTAACGATGAAACCGTCAGCGGGCGTGCGCTGGTGCAATCCCAGCAAGGCGGCATCGTGCGCCTGGCTTTGGAGATCGATGAGTCGGTGCGGGTTATCAACCAGTTAGCCGTCGACAGCCAATCCATCAGCCGCGTATTGGACGTGATCAAGAGCATTGCCGAGCAGACCAACTTGTTGGCGCTCAACGCGGCCATCGAAGCCGCACGCGCGGGTGAACAGGGGCGCGGTTTTGCGGTTGTGGCCGATGAGGTACGCACCCTGGCCCGGCGCACCCAGCATTCCACCGAAGAAATCGAACAGATGATCAGCCGCTTGCATAGCGGCGTTGGCGCGGCGGTGAAGGCCATGGGCAGCAGCCATGAAATGGCGAGTGGCACGGTGGGGCAGTCGGAGAAAGTCCAGCAGGCCTTGGAAAATATCCTCGGCGCCGTCGGGATGATCGTCGACCAGAACCAGCAGATCGCCGCTGCCGTGGAGCAGCAAACGGCGGTCGCCCAAGACATCGACCAGAATATTGTTGAAATCAATCGCGCCGGCGAGCATGCAGCGCACGGCGCCCAGCAGACTGAAGCGGCCAGCCGGCAATTGTCGGCGCAGGTTATTGAGTTGAAGCAATTGATTGGTGCGTTTCGTGTGTAGGAATTTTCTATAGGATTGGGCTTCGGGCGGCGTAGCGCATGTCTTGATTTACCAGGCTATGTTTTATCGCGGCGTGAATGGGTGAGACTTTGTTTCACTCAGTCACGGTCTCGAGGAGGCACGGCGATGACCGCTGTAATCGGCAGCATCAGAGGGCATTGCGCCCAGTGCGACATGACGTTTGTACTCAAGCCTTGGCAACTGAACGCCATTGCCATCGATGTACCTTTTGACTGTACGTACTGCCACTCAGGCTTGCAGTTGCTTTGCCACAAACAGTTGCGTCAATTTCGCGCCTTGGACCAATGGGCGCTGGTGCGGCCGAGCATGATCATACTGACGTGCGCGACCTTGCTGGTGGCGTTGGTCGCGGAGTGGGTGGGGCTGCTCAGTGTGATCGGGCAGTTCAACATTTCGCTGGTCGCGGTGTTTATCCATTGCCTGGTCGTGCGCTACGCCCGTCATCGACAAAAAATGACCTTGAACTTGCAGGTCATCCACCCGCTACCACTTGAACAGCTCGCACGCATTGCGTGTGCTCGCCTCTGCCAGCAATGAAGGGCTGATACCCATCCGCTCGGCCAGCGCGGTGCAGATGTCCGGCAAGTGCTGCGGGCTGTTGCGCTGGTTCGGGTACATGACCGGGGCCATATCCGGCGAATCGGTTTCCAGCACCACGGCGTCAAGGGGTAGCTGGGCCAGCACCTTGTGCATTCGCAGTGCCTGGGGCCAGGTGGCGGCGCCGCCCAGGCCAAGTTTGAAACCGAGCTTGATGTACTCGCGGGCCTCCTCGACGCTGCCGGCGAACGCATGGATGATGCCGCCCCGCGGCAGACGGATGCGCTTGAGGGTGGCAATCACAGCGGCGTGGCTGCGGCGCACATGTAGCAAGGCAGGCAGCTGGAAATCCACTGCAAGTTTCAGTTGGGCTTCAAACAGGCTTTGCTGGCGCTCGCGGTCCAGGTGCTCAAGAAAATAATCCAGGCCGACTTCGCCTACGGCACACAGTTGCCGATGGCCGTGCAGGCGTGTCAACCAATCACCCAGCTCCAGCAGGTCGGCAGGGCGGTGCTCATCGAGATACACCGGGTGCAAGCCGAAGGCGGCGAACAAGTCTTCGTCCTCCTGCACCAGATCCCATAGCCGCTGCCAATTGTTCTGATATACCCCCAACACCACCATGCGCCGCACGCCGAGTTGACGGCTGTGGGCGAGGACTTGCTGGCGGTCGTGGTCGAAATCCGCGAAGTCCAAATGGGTGTGGGTGTCGATCAGCTCCACGCTCAGGCCTCGTGAATACGCTGCTTGAAGGTCCGGCCAATCGCATGGACACCAGGTTGGTACTGCTCCTCCTCAATGGCGGCCAGGGCCAGGCGCAGGGCAGTCTCGGCGATCAGTTGATGTTGCTGGGCCATGGCGTTGACCGGCAGCGGCAGGAAATCCAGCAGTTGGGTATCGCCGAAGGTGCCCAGGCGCAGCGGTCGCGACCTGAGGGGGAAGTCATGCAGTGCGTCGAACACGCCTTGCAGCAGCACGTAGGAAGTCGTCACCAGCGCGTCCGGCAAATGCCCCAGGCGTTGCAGCAGTTGCTCCATCAACTGTCGGCCGCAATCACGGCTGAAGGCTTCGCCCTGTTCGACGATCACTTCGCCAGTGAAGCCTTGCAACGCTTCACGAAAACCTGCGGCGCGTTCCTGGCTGATGCTCAGCTCGGGGTGTGCGCCGATCAGCGCGATTTGCTTGGGCAGCGGTTGCAGCAGGCTACTGGTGAGTTGCTGGCAGGCCTGGCGGTCATCGCTGACCACCGAGCAGAATTGGCTCGGCTCCATGACCCGGTCGATGGCGATCACCGGCAAGCCCTTGGCTTTTAGCTCGCGATAGCTGTCATCGCTGGCCGGCAGGCAACTGGCGACGAACAGCGCATCACAACGCCGCGCACGGAACAGTTGCAGCAGTTGGCGTTCGCTGTCGGCTTCGTCATCGGAGCTGGCAATCAGCAACTGATAGCCCCGCGCCCGCGCACCTTGCTCCAACAACTTGGCGATGCGTGCGTAACTGGGGTTTTCCAGGTCTGGCAGGATGAAACCCAACGTACGTGTATGCCGGCTGCGCAGCCCGGCGGCTTGGGGGTTGGGAGTAAAACCATGGGCTTGGACCACGGCACGTACACGCTCAACGGTTGCGTTGCTGATGCGTTGCTGTGCGGCCTTGCCATTGATGACGTAGCTGGCGGTGGTTACGGACACACCGGCCAGACGTGCGATATCACTGAGTTTCAAACCGGGATTTCCTTGTTTTTTAGAGCGTGCCCCGACATTTTGTCCAATCGTAACCGATTCCAGCATACGACCAATGTCCCAAGGCAAGCGCCGAGTGGTCCTTCAAGCTTGCGTAATTAACGCGTAATCTGCCATAAATTCTAGATTAAACGTTTCAGCAGGCGTATTTTTACGATGTTCGCCACTGAGTGACTACTGCCAATTGACCACTCAGTTATTTTTGAACGTCTCGCGCTGATTTATTCAAAACAATACCTAGTGCGCACGCCGCACTAACTAGGAGAACGGCATGCTTGAGCTCACTGTAGAGCAGATATCCATGGGCCAGGTGGCTGTGGATAAATCTGCTGCCTTGCACCTGCTCGCTGACAAGTTGGTGGCCGATGGCCTGGTCGCCGAGGGTTATCTCAGTGGCTTGCAAGCCCGTGAAGCCCAAGGCTCGACCTTTCTCGGCCAAGGCATTGCCATTCCCCACGGCACTCCAGAAACCCGCGACCAAGTGTTTTCCACCGGGGTGCGTCTGTTGCAGTTCCCCGAAGGGGTGGACTGGGGCGACGGTCAGGTGGTCTACCTGGCGATTGGCATCGCGGCTAAATCCGATGAACACTTGCGGCTGCTGCAACTGCTGACCCGCGCCCTCGGTGAAACCGACCTGGGCCAGGCACTGCGTCGGGCCGGCAGCGCCGAAGCCTTGTTGAAGCTGTTGCAAGGCGCCCCCCAGGAATTGGCGCTGGATGCGCAGATGATCAGCCTGGGCGTGTCTGCCGATGATTTTGAAGAGTTGGTGTGGCGCGGCGCACGCCTGCTGCGCCAGGCCGACTGCGTGAGTAATGGTTTTGCTGCGGTGCTGCAACAGGTCGACGCGCTGCCCCTGGGCGATGGCCTGTGGTGGTTGCACAGTGAACAGACGGTCAAGCGCCCGGGCCTGGCGTTTGTCACACCGGATAAACCCATGCGTTACCTCGGCCAGCCCTTGCACGGTCTGTTCTGCCTGGCGAGCCTCGGTGAAGCCCACCAGACCCTGCTTGAACGCTTGTGCGCCTTACTGATTGAAGGGCGCGGCCAGGAACTGGGGCGTGCCACCAGCCGCCGTGCAGTGTTGGAAGTGCTGGGCGGCGAATTGCCGCCGGACTGGCCCAGCGCCCGCATCACCCTGGCCAACGCCCACGGCCTGCATGCGCGCCCGGCCAAGATCCTCGCGCAGTTGGCGAAAGGTTTTGACGGCGATATCCGCGTGCGCATCGTCGATGGGCCAGTGGGCGCAGTGTCGGTCAAAAGCCTGAGCAAGTTGCTCAGCCTCGGCGCTCGTCGCGGCCAGGTGCTGGAGTTTGTTGCCGAGCCGACAGTTGCCGGCGATGCATTGCCCGCGCTGCTGGCCGCTGTCGAAGAGGGCCTTGGCGAAGACGTCGAGCCGCTGCCGAGCGTGAGCGCGCAACCCGCCCAGGTCGATATCGAGCCCGTGCTCAGTGCGCCATTGAGTGGCAGCCAGCTCCAGGCTATCGCCGCCGCGCCGGGTATCGCCATTGGGCCTGCACATATCCAGGTTCTACAGCTGTTTGATTACCCGCTGCGCGGTGAGTCCGCCGGGCTTGAGCGCCAGCGCCTGCACACGGCTTTGAGCGATGTGCGCCAAGATATCCAGGGCCTGATCGAGCGCAGCCAGGCCAAGGCCATCCGCGAGATTTTCATCACCCACCAGGAAATGCTCGACGACCCGGAACTCACCGATGAAGTCGACACCCGCCTCAAGCAAGGCGAAAGTGCCGAAGCTGCCTGGATGAGCGTGATCGAAGCTGCCGCCAAGCAGCAGGAAGCGTTGCAGGACGTCTTGCTGGCCGAACGCGCCGCCGACCTGCGCGATATCGGCCGCCGTGTGCTGGCGCAACTGTGCGGCGTTGAAACCGTGCAGGAGCCCAGCGAACCCTACATTTTGGTGATGGATGAAGTCGGCCCTTCGGACGTGGCGCGCCTGGACCCGGCCCGCGTGGCCGGCATCCTCACCGCCAGGGGCGGTGCCACCGCTCACAGCGCCATCGTCGCCCGCGCCCTGGGCATTCCCGCCTTGGTCGGCGCAGGCGCGGCGGTGTTGCTGCTGAACGCCGGCACGCCGCTGTTGCTCGACGGCCAGCGCGGTCGCCTGCATGTCGATCCGGACGCCGCCACGCTGCAACGCGCCACCGTCGAGCGCGACACCCGCGAACAACGCCTGCAAGCCGCGTCGGCCCAGCGCCACGAACCGGCGCTGACCCGTGACGGTCACGCCGTGGAAGTGTTCGCCAATATCGGCGAAAGCGCCGGGGTGGCCAGTGCGGTGGAGCAGGGCGCCGAAGGCATTGGCCTGCTGCGCACCGAACTGATTTTCATGGCGCACCCCCAAGCGCCAGACGAAGCCACCCAGGAAGCCGAATACCGTCGCGTACTTGACGGCCTCAACGGCCGCCCGTTGGTGGTGCGTACCCTCGATGTGGGCGGCGATAAACCCTTGCCCTATTGGCCCATCGCCCAGGAAGAAAACCCCTTCCTCGGCGTGCGCGGCATCCGGCTCACACTGCAACGCCCGCAGATCATGGAAGCGCAACTGCGTGCGCTGCTGCGTTCGGCGGATAACCGGCCGCTGCGCATCATGTTCCCGATGGTCGGCAGCGTGGATGAATGGCGCGCAGCCCGCGACATGACCGAGCGCCTGCGCCTGGAAATCCCGGTCGCCGATTTGCAACTGGGCATCATGATCGAAGTGCCATCGGCCGCTTTGCTGGCGCCGGTACTGGCCAAGGAAGTCGACTTCTTCAGCATCGGCACCAATGACCTGACCCAGTACACCCTGGCGATCGACCGCGGCCATCCGACCTTGTCGGCCCAGGCCGATGGCTTGCACCCGGCGGTCTTGCAACTGATCGACATCACCGTGCGTGCTGCCCATGCCCACGGCAAATGGGTGGGCGTCTGCGGCGAGTTGGCGGCGGACCCACTGGCGGTGCCGGTGCTGGTCGGCCTGGGTGTGGATGAGTTGAGTGTATCGGCCCGCAGCATTCCTGAAGTGAAGGCGCGGGTGCGTGAATTCAGTCTGAGCGAGGCCCAGGGCCTGGCTCAAAAAGCACTGGCGGTGGGTTCTCCCGCGCAAGTGCGTGCCCTTGTGGAGGCCGTGTAGATGGCGAAGATTCTGACCCTGACGCTGAACCCGGCGTTGGACCTCACGGTACGCCTGGCGCGCCTGGAACCGGGTGCCGTCAATCGCAGTGAAACGATGCTCACCCATGCGGCGGGCAAGGGCGTGAATGTGGCGCAAGTGCTGGCGGACCTGGGCCATGACGTCAGCGTTGGCGGCTTTCTCGGTGACGCGAACCCCCAGGCTTTCGATGCACTGATCGCCCACCGTGGGTTTGGCGATGCGTTCGTTCGCGTGCCCGGCGAAACCCGCAGCAATATCAAGATTGCCGAGCAGGATGGGCGTGTCACCGACATCAATGCGCCGGGGCCGCTGGTGAGTGACGAGGCGCAGAAAGCACTGCTCAAGCGAATCGCGATGATCGGCCCGCAATTCGATGCGGTGGTGGTGGCCGGCAGCTTGCCGCGTGGTGTCAGCCCGCAGTGGTTTCAAGGGCTGTTGCAACAGTTGAAAGACCTCGGTTTGAAAGTCGCCCTGGACACCAGCGGTGAAGCGCTGCGTGCCGGTTTGCAGGCGGGCCCCTGGCTGGTCAAACCCAATACCGAAGAGTTGGCCGAAGCCTTGGAGGGTTCCACCGATGCAATCAGCCGACTGCATCAGCACGGCGTTGAACATGTGGTGGTTTCCGACGGTGCCGCAGGCGTGACCTGGTACTGCCCGGGTGCGGCGCTGCACGCCACGCCGCCCAAGGTGGCGGTGGCCAGTACCGTGGGCGCGGGCGATTCGTTGTTGGCCGGCATGCTCCACGGTTTGCTCAGCGACGAAGCACCCGAGCAGACACTGCGCCGCGCCACGGCGATTGCCGCGATGGCGGTGACGCAGATCGGTTTCGGCATCAGCGATGACGCGCAATTGGCGCAGCTCGAAAACGGCGTCGTAGTGCGCGCGTTGACAGAACAATAAGAGGGTTTGTGATGAAGTTAGCCATTGTTACCGCCTGCCCGAATGGCATGGTCACCAGTGTGCTGTGCGCCCGCTTGTTGGACGCCGCCGCCCAGCGCCAGGGGTGGAGCACCAGTGTTGAAGTCGTGGATGTGCAGCGCCCCGAACGCCAATTGTCCCAGGCCACCCTCGACGACGCCGAATGGGTGCTTCTGGTCAGCAGCACACCAGTGGATATGCAGCGTTTTGTCGGCAAGCGCGTGTTCCAGACCACGCCGGCCCAGGCCTTGGCGGATGTCGAGGCGGTATTGCGCCGCGGCGCCGAAGAGGCCCAGGTGTATGTCGCCGCCGACGCCCCGGTGGCGGCGAAAAATGCGCCGCGTATTGTCGCGATTACCGCGTGCCCGACCGGTGTGGCCCACACCTTCATGGCCGCCGAAGCCTTGCAGCAGACCGCCAAACGCCTGGGCTACGACTTGCAGGTCGAGACCCAAGGCTCGGTGGGTGCCCGCACACCTTTGAGCCCCGAGGCCATCGCCCAGGCCGACGTGGTGTTGCTGGCGGCCGATATCGAAGTCGCCACCGAGCGTTTTGCCGGCAAGAAGATCTACCGCTGTGGCACCGGCATTGCCCTCAAGCAATCCGAAGCCATCCTCAACAAGGCCCTGGCCGAAGGCGCGGTGGAAAGCGCAGCCAATGGCGCGCCGGCCAAATCGGAGAAGACCGGCGTCTATAAACACCTGCTCACTGGCGTGTCGTACATGTTGCCGATGGTGGTGGCGGGGGGCTTGTTGATCGCCTTGTCATTCGTGTTCGGCATTCATGCCTTTGAAGAACCAGGCACCTTGGCGGCGGCCTTGAAAACCGTCGGTGACCAGGCATTCATGCTGATGGTGCCGCTGCTCGCGGGCTATATCGCGTATTCGATTGCCGACCGTCCTGGCCTGGCGCCGGGCATGATCGGCGGGTTGCTGGCGGGTACGCTGGGGGCCGGATTTATCGGCGGTATCCTCGCCGGCTTTGTCGCGGGGTACTGCGTCAAGTTGATCAGCCGTGCGGTGCAATTGCCCCAGAGCCTGGAAGCACTCAAGCCGATCCTGATCATCCCGTTGCTGGCGAGCCTGTTCACCGGCCTGGTGATGATCTACCTGGTCGGCCCGCCTGTGGCGCGGCTGCTCAGCGGCCTGACGGAGTTTCTCAGCACCATGGGCACCACCAACGCGGTG
Source organism: Pseudomonas haemolytica (assembly GCF_009659625.1). Lineage (GTDB taxonomy): Bacteria > Pseudomonadota > Gammaproteobacteria > Pseudomonadales > Pseudomonadaceae > Aquipseudomonas > Aquipseudomonas haemolytica. The sequence goes on from NZ_VOIW01000001.1 coordinate 138,148, forward strand.
CTGCTGGGCATTTTGCTTGGCGGCATGATGTGCGTGGACTTGGGCGGGCCGATCAACAAGGCGGCGTATGCGTTTTCGGTCGGCCTGCTGGCCGCCTCAAGCGGTGCACCGATGGCCGCGACCATGGCCGCCGGCATGGTGCCGCCGATTGGCATGGGTATCGCCACCTTGCTGGCCCGGCGCAAGTTCGCCCAGACCGAGCGCGAAGCCGGCAAGGCCGCAATGGTGCTGGGCCTGTGCTTTATCTCTGAAGGCGCGATCCCGTTCGCGGCCAAAGACCCGTTGCGGGTGATCCCGGCCAGCATTGCCGGTGGTGCCCTGACCGGTGCGCTGTCGATGTACTTCGGCTGCAAACTCGCCGCGCCCCATGGCGGCTTGTTTGTGCTGGTGATTCCGAATGCCATGAACCATGCGTTGTTGTATTTGCTGGCGATTGTGGCGGGCAGTGTCTTGACCGGGTTGGTGTATGCGTTGATCAAGCGGCCGGAAGCTGTCGAGCTGGCTGTCGCACCGGTGTCATAACTGCATGCTTAAGTGGCCCTTTTGATACTCAAGAGGGCACCTGCATGAGCCACTTCGATCTCGGCCGCCGCCGCGTGATGCAAGCCGTGGGCGCCGGCCTGTTGTTACCGGGCCTGGCGCCGGCGGTGATCGCTTCAGTCAAGGACCGGCCGCAACTCACTGACGGTTTGCAGTCCGGCGACCTTCTGGGCGACCGCGCGATGATCTGGAGCCGTAGCGATCGCCCCGCCAAAATGGTGGTGGAGTGGGACACGCGCAGTGTGTTCAGCAACCCGCGTAAATTCATCTCGCCGTTGGCCGACATCCGCACCGACTTTACCGCCCGTGTCGAACTCACCGGGCTGCCGGTGGATCAGGCAATTTTCTACCGCGTGCACTTCGAGGACGCCCAGACCGGCGTCGCCAGCGAACCCTGGTTCGGCCACTTGCGCAGCGTGCCACAGGCACGTCGCGACATTCGCTTTGTGTGGAGCGGCGACACCGTCGGCCAAGGCTTCGGCATCAACCCGGATATCGGCGGCATGCGCATCTACGAAGCCATGCGACAGCGCCTGCCGGACTTTTTTATCCACAGTGGCGACACCATCTACGCTGATGGCCCGGTGCCGGCGCAGCTGACCGTCGAAGGCGGGCGAATCTGGCGCAATATCACCACCGAAGCCAAGAGCAAAGTGGCTGAAACCCTCGATGAGTATCGCGGCAATTACCGCTATAACCTGCTGGATGAAAACGTGCGCCGCTTCAACGCCGAGGTGCCGCAGATCTGGCAGTGGGATGACCACGAAGTGGTGAACAACTGGTCGCCCAGCAAGCAATTGGATGAGCGCTACCAGACCAGGGATATCAACACGCTGGTTGGCCGAGCACGCCAAGCCTGGCTGGAATATTCACCTATGCGCCGGCAAAGCGCCGATGGCGGCGGGCGCATTTATCGCAAGCTCAGTTATGGGCCGCTGCTGGACGTGTTTGTGCTGGATATGCGCAGCTATCGCGGGCCGAATGACGACAACCTGGGCGGCGAGAAACCCTTCCTCGGCCGCGAACAATTGGACTGGCTCAAGCGCGAACTCAAGGCGTCCAAGGCGCAGTGGAAGGTGATCGCCGCCGACATGCCCATCGGCCTGGGTGTGCCCGATGGTGAGGTGAGCCCTGGTGTGCCGCGTTGGGAAGCCATCGCCAACGGCGACCCCGGCCCGGCGCAAGGACGTGAGCTGGAAATCGCCGAGCTGCTGGGCTTTTTAAGAGCGCAACAGGTACGCAACCATGTGTGGCTGACGGCCGATGTGCACTATTGCGCGGCGCATCACTATCATCCGGATCGGGCGGCGTTCCAGGATTTCGAGCCGTTCTGGGAGTTTGTCGCCGGGCCGTTGAATGCCGGGAGCTTCGGGCCTAATCCGCTGGATAAAACCTTTGGCCCGCAGGTGGTGTTCGAGAAAGCACCGCCCGCGCAAAACACCTCGCCGCTTGCTGGCTTCCAGTTTTTTGGTGAGGTGCAGATTGATGGGCAGACGGCGGAGTTGACCGTGATTTTGCGAGACCTGGATGGGGTCTCGGTGTTCGAACAAAAACTGCAACCGGCTTGACTTGGAATGCGATCAAAACTGTGGGAGGGGGCTTGCTCCCGATAGCGGTGTGACAGTCACTTCATCAGTTGGCTGATCTACCGCTATCGGGAGCAAGCCCCCTCCCACAGTTTGATGTGTGTTCCTTCAGGTCTTCAGTAGACATCCCGGCGATAGCGGCCTTGTTCAATCAAGCGCTCCACTGCCTCATTGCCCAGGATATCCACCAACGCCTGATCCACCCCCGTCGCCATTCCCTGCAAACTGCCGCACACATAAATCGCGGCACCGTCCGCCAGCCATTTACGCAACACATCCGCCGATTCGCGCAGGCGGTCCTGTACGTAGACCTTCTCTTGCTGATCGCGGGAAAACGCCAGGTCGAGCAGGGCCAGGTCACCACTGGCGAGCCAGCCTTGCAGTTCGTCCTGGCACAAGTAGTCATGGGCGATATTGCGTTCGCCAAACAGCAGCCAGTTACGCTGTTGGCCCTCGGCAATGCGCGCCTTGAGCAAGCTGCGCAGGCCTGCAAGGCCGGTGCCGTTGCCCAGCAGGATCAGCGGCACTGGCGCATCCGGCAGGTGGAAGCCGCTGTTGCGGCGCAGGCGCAGGCTGATGCCCGACCCGATGGCCGCGTGTTCCGTGAGCCAGCCGGAGCCAAGCCCCAGGCTGCCGTCGGGGTGGCGTTCCTGGCGCACTATCAGCTCCAGCACGCCGTCGCTGGCAATCGAGGCGATGGAGTATTCGCGCATGCCCAGGGGCACCAGTGCGTTCACCAGGGCTTGGGCATGCAGGCCGACCAGGTGCGTGCGGTTGTCCGGCAATTGCCGCGTGGCCAGGGCTTGATCGAGGGTGTGTGCCAGGCCGTCGATCAGCACGCCATCGCTGCCGGCCAGGCCCAGGCCATTGAGGAAATGCTCAATGGCCCACGGGCAATTGCGCGGCAGGATTTCCACCAGGTCGCCGGCCAGCCAGCTGTGCGGCGAGGGCGGTGTGAGGCCGAGCAGGTAGACATCTTCACCCACGCTGCCGGGGTTGAGCAGGGTGCGCTGGCGTAGGGTCCAGGTTTCATACTGGGCTGGCTGCCAAGCTGCCGCTGGCGCGTGACCGGTGAGTTGGCCCAATTGTTGTTGCCAGGTCAGCAAGGCCTCGGTGTCGCCACTGTCGACTTCCACTGGAGCGAACAATGGGTTGCCGCCCTGGTTGGTCAGCCAGAAATGCAGGCGTCTTGCAAAGCCGCAGAAGTGTTCGTATTGGCGATCACCCAGGGCCAGTACCGAGTAGTTCAAGCCATTGAGGGGCACATCCTGGCCGAGCACGCTGCGCTCAAACCCGCGGGCGTTGTCGGGGGCTTCGCCGTCGCCGAAGGTGCTGACCACAAACAGCGCATGTTGCGCCTGGCTCAGGTCGTCCTGGCTGACGCTGCCCAGGGGCTGCACCTTCACCGGCAAGCCTGCCGCCTGCAATTGCCCAGCCGTTTGCCATGCAAGCTGTTCGGCAAAGCCGCTCTGGCTGGCAAAGCCGATCAGCCAGGCCGACGCATCGCTGTGATTGGCCGTCAGGCCCTTGCGGGCATCCCGCACCTGGCGCTTTTTGCGGCGTCGGTCGAGGTACAGCAGCCAGCCGGTGATAAAGAACAACGGCATGAGCAGCGAGCTGACGGTGAGCACGATGCGCCCGATCAGGCCGAAATAACTGCCGGTGTGCAGCGCATAGACGCTGGTCAGCAGTTGAGCCTTGAGGCTCTTGCTGGCGTAGCGATCATGGGTTTTAACCTCGCCGGTGGCCGGGTCGAGGTTGATCTGGTTGAGCGCCCGGTCATGGGGCGAATCTTTCAGCAGGTAATACACGGTGGCCGGTTGCCCGGCGACGGCCGGCATACGGATGTTGTAGGCGCTCAAGTCGGGGCCGGCGTTGCTGTAGATGCTGCTCCAGATCGCCTCGTAGTTGGCCACCGGCGCAGGGCCTGCGGGCGGTGGGCCGCGCTTGCGCATGCGCTCGTTTTGCGGCGCGTCGGACAGCAGCTTGGTCACGCCCTGGTTGTACCAGTCGTAGGACCAATACAGCCCGGTCAGCGCCGCCAGCAGATAAAACAGCAGGCACCAGGTGCCGAATACCGAGTGCAGATCCCAGTTGAAGCTGCGGCCTTTTTTGCGCCAGTCCAACGTCAGCCAGGCGCGCCAGCTCGCTACCTGGCGCGGCCAGCGCAGGTACAGGCCGGAGAGGCAGAAAAACAGAAGGATCAGGGTGCAGGCGCCGGTAATGTTGCGCCCGGTGTCGCCCATGGCCAGGAAGCGGTGCAGTTGCAGGATAAAGCCGAATACATCCTGGCCAACGGCGTCGCCCATGTAGTCGCCGGTGTAGGGATCGAAGTAACGCATCTGCCCGCGGCGTTCGCCCGCTGGCGGAGTGAAGAACACGCGGGCGGCGTTGCCGCTTTCGCTTTCCACCCACAGCATGGAGACGGTCTTGCCTTCGGTGGCCTCCAGCTTGCGCACCAACTCGGCAGGCGGCAGCACACCGGCTTCGCGTTTCTGCACGCTCAAGACCGAGGGGTTGAGCGCCCGCAGGATTTCATCCTGGAACGAGTACGCAGCCCCGGTGATCCCCATCAAGGCCAGTACCAGGCCGGCAGTGATGCCGAAAAACCAGTGCAACTGGAACAGGGTTTTCTTCAACACGTCGGACCGCCTCGCTCAGCTGGATATCTATGTCACGGCGCGCATTATGCCGTGGGTTATCGAGAAAAATTCTGTTTTACACACAAAAGCCCCACGCATCCCATGCGTGGGGCCTTGGGTCGGGCATTGACCGCTTTTAGAAGTGGAAGCTGGTGGTCAACAGTGCGGTACGACCGGCCGCCTGGTTGGCGAAGTGCGCCGAGTAGGCCTTGTCGTAGTAGGTCTTGTCGGTGAGGTTCTGCACGTTCAATTGCAGGTCGACGTTCTTGGTCAGTTTGTAGCTGGCCATGGCGTCGTAGCGGGTGTAGGACGGCACGTATACGGTGTTGCCGGCGTCGCCGTAAACCTCGTCGACGTAGAAGGCGCCGCCGCCGACGGTCAGCTTCGGTGTGATGTCGTAGGTGGTCCACAGGCTGAAGGAATTCTTCGGCGTGTTGGGCATCTGGTTGCCTTTGTTGGAGCCGGCACTCACCACACCGTTACGCCCGTTGAGGCCGGATTTGACCAGCTCGCTGTCCAGGTAGGTGTAGCCGGCGAACACTTGCCATTGATCGGTGAGCTTGCCGCTGGCGGACAGTTCCACGCCATCGACCTGGGATTCACCGCCATTCTGGTAAGTGAGGGCATCCACCAGGATGCGGGTGTTTTTCTTCTCGGTGCGGAACACGGCGGCGGTCAGCGACAGGCGGTCGTGGAACAGGTCCCACTTGGTGCCCAGTTCATAGTTGACGGTTTCTTCTGGCTGCAAGTCGCTGGTGGCGGCACCGGCAGACAGCGGGTTGCCGTCGGCGCCTTCACCCACCAGGCCACCGGCTGGCGAGGCCGAGGTCGCGTAGGAGGCATAGATGCTGCCGTTCTCCAGCGGTTTCCAGACCAGGCCGGCCTGCCAGTTGAAGAACTGGCTGTCGTCCTTGATCTTGGTGCGCCCGGCGACGGCGTTGGTGTTGGCTTCGGTGTCGAAGGTGTCATAGCGCAGGCCGACGTTCAGCAGCCATTTCGGATCGAGTTCAATGGTATCGAACACGTAGGCGGCGCGGCTGGTGGCCTTGGTATTGGTGCCGTTGTAATTGCGCGCGACGCTGCCGGCCCAGGCATCGTCCGGGTTCGGGTTGCTCAGCGAGGTGCACTGGCCGCCCAGGCTGCCCTTGGCCGTGGTGCAGACCGGGTTGGCATTCGGGCTCACGGTGTAGCCGCTGGCGCGGGTTTCTTCACCGGTGAATTCCAGGCCAGTGGAGTACGAGTGCTTCATGCCCGCCAACTGGAAATTACCAAACAGGTCAGTCTGGTTGGTGGTGGTCGTGGTGGTAGTCACGCGGGTGTTGGCGCGACGCCATACGGTGCCGAACTGGTTGACGTTGTGCTGGCTGTCGTCAGGCTGGGTCAACACGTAGTCCTGGCCGGTGCTGCCATGGCGCAGGGTGTTTTTCAGCGTCATGTTGTCGTTCAGGTCGTGCTCGATGGAGAAGGTGCTGATATCGGCGCGGGTCTCGCGGAAATCGCGGTGCTTCAAACCGTAGAAGTTGTTGCTGTCGCCGCCGTCGGTAGGCTTGTCATGCACGTGGGCGGCTTTGGCGCCGCTGTTGCCGTAGCTGTAGGGAATTCCCGAGTCCGGCAGGTCGTTGCTTTCCATGTGGTAGTAGCTGAGGTTGACGCGGGTCGGCGTGCCCAGGCCAAAGGTCAGCGACGGTGCCACGCCCCAACGGTCGTAATTCACTGCATCGCGGCCGGCGACGTTTTGCTCGTGGCTCATCAGGTTCAAGCGGAAGGCGGCGTTGTCGAGGAACTGGCGGTTCACGTCGAGCACATAGCGGCGGGTCTGGTCCGAACCGTAGGTGAAGCCGCCGTTGGTGAAGTCCCGCGCTTGTGGGGTCTTGCTCACCAGGTTGAGGCTGCCACCGGCCGAGCCACGGCCGCCGAACGAGGAGTTCGGGCCTTTGCTGACCTCGATGGACTCGATGTCGAAGATCTCACGGCTCTGGCCGCCGGTGTCGCGCACGCCATCCAGGTACGTGTCGCCCTGGGCGTCAAAACCACGGATGAACGGACGGTCCCCCTGGGGGTTGCCGCCTTCACCGGCACCAAAGGTAATGCCCGGTACGGTGCGCAAGGCATCCTGCAACGAGGTGGCAGCGGTGTCCTTGAGCACTTGTTGCGGCACCACGGTGACCGAGCGCGGCGTATCCACCAGCGGCGCGGTGTATTTCTGCGAAGAGGCTTTTTCCACCTGGTAGGAGGTGTTGTCTTGCTCCTGGCCGGTGATGTTGGTGGCGCCGAGGGAGATAGGGTTGCGCTCGCCTTTTTGCTCGGTGTTTTCCGCCGCCTGCGCCAGGTGGGCGGCGGAGCTGGCGCTGAGAGCAACGCCAATGGCCGAGGCCAGCATGCGTGGTGAACTGGCCGGTGTTTTTATAAGAATGCGCGACATGACGTGTCCCTTCCCCAAGGATGTGAGGCCGCGGAATATAGGCCCAACAAGACTTGGTATCAATTGCGAGATATTGCTATTCGCACTGAATTTACAATCTTTACACTTTTTGTTTACGGTTTTTGCCAGCTCGTTCGTCCCCTGGGTTTTACAGGGTGGATAAGAATCAATACCATTGGTGCCTCTCCGATTTCAGGTATCGCCCCATGTTGCTGCACATTCCCGGCCTGTTCTCTCGCGAGGAGGTGCTGCGCATTCGCCAGGCCCTGGAAAATACCGAGTGGGCCGACGGCAAAATCACCGCCGGGCATCAGTCCGCCAAAGCCAAGCACAACCTGCAATTGCCCGAAGGCCACCCCTTGGCCAAGGAAATCGGCGCGGCGATGCTGGAACGCTTGTGGCAGAACCCGCTGTTCATGTCGGCGGCGCTGCCGCACAAAGTCTTCCCGCCGTTGCTCAACTGCTACACCGCTGGCGGCAGTTTCGACTTTCATATCGACAACGCCGTGCGCCAACCCAAAGGCAGCCATGAACGTGTGCGGACCGATCTGTCGTCCACGCTGTTCTTCAGTGACCCGGAGGATTACGACGGCGGCGAACTGGAAATCCAGGACACCTTCGGCCTGCAACAGGTCAAGCTGCCCGCCGGCGACATGGTGCTGTACCCCGGTTCCAGCCTGCACAAGGTCAACGCCGTGACCCGTGGCACGCGCTATGCCTCGTTCTTCTGGACCCAAAGCCTGGTGCGCGAAGACAGCCAACGCACCTTATTGTTCGAGATGGACGGCGCCATCCAGCAACTGACCCGCGATGTCCCTGACCACCCGGCACTGATCCAGCTCACTGGCACCTATCACAACTTGCTGCGCCGCTGGGTCGAGGTCTGAGATGGGCTTTTTATTGCGCCGTGAAGAAGTGCTCAACGTTGAACAATTGCAGTCCATGCTCGACGACTCCCCAGTGCGCGCCGCTCAGGCGATCCTGATCGCGGCCAAGGAAGGCGTGCTCGATGCCCAGGCCTTGCTTGGGCAAATCCTGTTGGAAGGGCGTGGCATTGCGCGGGACGAAGCACTGGCGCTGCGTTGGTTCCGCATCGCGGCGCAAGGTGGGCATTCGATGGCGCGCAATATGGCCGGGCGTTGCCTGGAGCATGGTTGGGGCTGTGCCGTGGATGAAGCGGCGGCTGCGCGGGAATATCGGCTCGCAGCAGAGGCCGGGTTGGATTGGGGGCAGTACAACTACGCCAACCTGTTGGCGACCGGACGCGGTGTTGTGCATGACCAGGCCCAAGCGCTGGCGCTTTATCGCCAGGCCGCCGAGCAGGGCCACGCCAAGTCGATGAACCTGGTGGGGCGTTATCTGGAAGACGGCCAGCATTGTCCGAGGGATCTGGAAGCGGCCATTGAGTGGTACCGACGCTCCGCCGAAGCCGGGGATTTTCGTGGACAGTTCAGCTATGCGGCGGTGTTGGCTGACGGCGGCCAGATCGAGGCTGCTTTGGAGTGGCTGCGCATGGCGCTGGCCGGTGGGAATCTCAAGTTCCTGCGAACCGCACACAAGGCGCTGGCGTCAGCCAATGACCCACACGTTCGTGCGATGGCTGGGGTTTACCAAGAACATGCAGATCAATTGGAAAAAACGCTGTAGGCGCTCGCTCCTATACATTCACGTGTTGCGGTTAGTCGATGAACGGCCAAGACTTGAGGTTGAAGCCCAGGCGTAAATCACTATGATTAAGCTTGAATCACATTCAATCACGCGCGTGTCAGATATCCGCGAAGAGAGTTTCCATGGGTGCCGAAACCAAAGTAATGACAGCTCATATTCCCACCGCCCTCGCTCAGAAAGTCGACCAAATGGCTGCGCGAATGGATCGCTCACGCGGATGGGTGGTGAAACAAGCCCTCGCCGATTGGGTCGACCAAGAAGAAGAGCGCAGCCGTTTGACGCTTGAAGCTATGGCAGATGTAGATGCGGGGCGCGTGATCGATCACCAGGCAGTGAAAGCCTGGGCAGATAGCCTGAGCACGGATTCGCCGCTACCGGTACCGCGCTGATGGAGCTGAGGTGGACAAGTAAAGCCTTATCCGACTTAGCTCGATTGTATGACTTCCTCTCTGTTGTAAACCGCCAAGCTGCCGCCCGTACCGTGCAGTCACTATCCCAGGCGCCTGATACGTTGCTCAGCAATCCGCGCATCGGTGAGAGAATTGAGGAGTTTTCGCCGCGTGACGTAAGAAGACTTTTGGTCGGCCATTACGAAATGCGCTATGAAATTCAACAGTCGACACTCTATATTTTACGGTTATGGCACGTTCGCGAAGATCGCTGAAACTCCGTAAAACAGGCAGAAAAAAGCCCATGAAACGTCATGGGCTTTTTAGTTATAGCCGTCTCACACGTAGAACGACTTCAACGGCGGAAACCCATTGAACTCAACCGCGCTGTAGCTGGTGGTGTACGCACCGGTCGACAACCAGTACAAACGATCACCAATCGCCAGGTTCAGCGGCAGGCCGTACTTGTAGTTTTCGTACATGATATCGGCGCTGTCGCAGGTAGGGCCGGCGATGACCACTTCTTCCATCTCGCCTTTCTTTTCAGTCCAGATCGGGAACTTGATGGCTTCGTCCATGGTTTCGATCAGGCCGGAGAACTTGCCCACATCGGTGTACACCCAACGCTCGACGGCGGTGCGTGATTTACGTGCAACCAGTACGACTTCGCTGACCAGGATACCGGCGTTGGCGATCAACGAACGGCCTGGCTCCAGGATGATTTCCGGCAGGTCGTCGCCGAAATCTTCCTTGAGGAAGCGGATGATTTCTTCGGCGTAGGTTTCCAGGCTGTTGGTGCGGGTGATGTAGTTGGCCGGGAAGCCGCCGCCCATGTTGATCAGCTTCAGATGAATGCCGTCTTCTTCCTTCAGGCGTTCGAAGATCACCTTGACCTTGGCGATGGCCGCGTCCCACACGCTGATATCACGCTGCTGCGAGCCAACGTGGAACGAGATGCCGTACGGCACCAGGCCCAGGTCACGGGCGAGGATCAGCAGGTCCATGGCCATGTCGGTCTGGCAGCCGAACTTGCGCGACAGGGGCCAGTCCGCCGTGGTCGAGCCTTCGGTGAGGATACGCACATACACTTTCGAACCCGGCGCGGCCTTGGCGATGTTGCGCAAGTCGGCTTCGGAGTCGGTGGAGAACAGGCGCACACCCTTCTCATAGAAGTAGCGAATGTCCTTGGATTTCTTGATGGTGTTGCCGTAGCTGATACGGTCGGCGCTGACGCCGCGGTCCATGACCTTGTCCAGCTCGTAGATCGAGGCGATATCGAAGCTCGAACCCTTGTCTTTCAACAGGTCGATGATCTCGACGGCCGGGTTGGCCTTGACCGCGTAATACACCTTGGCGAATTCGAAACCGGCGCGCAGGTCATCGTAGGCCTGGCTGATCATCGCGGTGTCGATCACCACGAACGGGGTTTCTTGCTTGTCGGCGAACGCCTTCATTTTGTCAAAGGTGGCGCGCGCGAAATAATCTTCGACGTTGATCGACATGCTGGGGACTCCTAGGGGCAAACTGTATTAATCAATGGGTGCAAATGAACGTCCTCCGTATCCCCACTTTGGTTCGCCTACTTCCCAAGGCATGTCGCCGAAAGCAAAAAGGCCATGGGAATAACCGCTTCCCTTGGCCTTGCTGTCTCGTCGTCAGTACTTGAGCCGGATGGATCGTTTCCAGCATGGACGTTCGGCGCGAACTTTAGGGCTTGACGGGCGTGGGATCAACTAAAAATGTCGCGTTTTTGCACGCGTTCGTCGCGCGGCCGCGTGCAGCTACTTATGTAACCGACCGGTGTGACGGAATGATGTTCCCCGGAGGGGGCAATTTGAGGTGTTTCAGGCACTGTGAAGATCCAATGTGGGAGCGGGCTTGCTCGCGAAGGCGGTGTATCAGCCAATGCATCGGTTGACTGACACTCCGCATTCGCGAGCAAGCCCGCCCCACATGTTGAACGGGGCGCGTCAGGTCATGCGAGCGCCGTCTCGGCAGGGGAGACGATGCTGGTCTTGCCCCCACGCGACTTACCAGAGCTCAAGTACTCGGCAATCGACTCCTGGGTTACTTCCCCGAGGAACACCCGCTCCGCATCCATCACCGGCAGCCACGAGCGGTTGAACTCGTACATGCGCGACAGCAGGATGCGCAAATGCTCGTCATAGGCTGCGGTGGCGTTGAACTCACGCAGGTACTGGCTGCAAGTACCGGTCTGACGGTGCAAGTCGCGACGGCGTACATAACCCAGCGCCTTGTTCTCGGCGCAGGTGACCACCACGTAGCGGCGGTCATGTTCGTCCATCAGCTCCAGGGCATCGGCCACCGGGGTTTCCGGGCTGACCGACGGCGCATTGTCCGCCGCGTCTTCGGCCTTCACCAACAGCAGGCGCTTGAGGGTGCTGTCCTGGCCCACGAAGTTGCTGACGAATTCGTCGGCCGGATGCGCCAGCAGCGTATCGGGGTGGTCAATCTGCAGCAGCTTGCCGGCGCGGAAGATGGCGATCTTGTCACCCAGCTTGATGGCTTCGTCGATGTCGTGGCTGACCATGATCACGGTCTTGTTCAGCGCGCGTTGCATCTCGAAGAACTCGTTCTGGATCATCTCGCGGTTGATCGGGTCGACCGCGCCGAACGGCTCATCCATCAGCAGCAGCGGTGCATCGGCCGCCAGGGCACGGATCACACCGATGCGCTGCTGTTGGCCGCCAGACAGCTCACGCGGGTAGCGATGCAAGTATTGCTTGGGTTCCAGCTTGATCATGCTCATCAACTCGCGGGCGCGGTCGTGGCATTTCTGCTTGTCCCAGCCGAGCAGCTTGGGCACCACCACGATGTTCTCTTCGATGGTCATGTTCGGGAACAGGCCGATCTGCTGGATCACATAGCCAATGTTGCGGCGCAGGGTCACTTCGTCCAGGTCGGTGGTGTCTTCGCCGTTGATCAGGATCTTGCCCGAAGTTGGCTTGATCAGGCGGTTGATCATTTTCAGCGTGGTGCTCTTGCCGCAGCCCGATGGGCCGAGGAATACGCAAATCTCGCCTTCGTTGACGGTCAGGCTTACATCGTTGACGGCAGTAATGGTCTTGCCGTTGCTTTGAAAAGTCTTGGACAGGTTTTGAAGTTCGATCATTTGAGCAATCCTTTTGGAGTCAGCGAGCGTTGCAGCCATTGCAGGAGCAGGTCGGCGAAGATGGCCAGGAGACTGACCAGCACGGCGCCGACGATCAGCATCGACATATCGCTGCGGCTGATGGAAGCCAGAATAAGTACACCCAGGCCACCGGCGCCGATGGTGGCGGCGATGGTCATCACGCCGATGTTCATCACCACGGCGGTGCGCACGCCGGCGAGGATCACCGGTACGGCGATGGGCAGCTCGACCATGCGCAGGCGCTGGCCGAAGGTCATGCCGATGCCGCGCGCGGCTTCGCGAATGCCTGGCTCGACGCCGGTCAGCGCGAGGTAGGTGTTACGCATGATCGGCAGCAGAGAGTAGAGAAACACCGCAGTAATTGCCGGCATAGGCCCCAGGCCCTGGCCGAACTTGGAGTAGAACGGCAGCAGCAGGCCGAACAGGGCGATGGACGGCACCGTCAGCAGCACCGTGGCGCTGGCCTGCAATGGGCCGGCGAGGGTCGGGAAGCGTGTCATCAGCACGCCCAGGGGCACGCCGACGACAATCGCCAGGATCACCGCGATGCCGACCAGGGTGATGTGCTGCCAGGTCAGGTGCAGCACTTGGGCCCAATCAAGATGGGAAAAGGCGTTCAGGAATTCCATGTCTTCTCCTTCTTAGTTGATCGGATGTTGGCGCAGGAAGTCTGCGGCAACAGCGGAGGGGCTCTCATGGTCGACATCAACCCGCGCATTCAGCTGGCGCATGGTTTCATCATCGAACAGTGCGGCCAGTGGCTTGAGGTCGGCTGCCAGTCCAGGGTGCGCGTCGAGATACACTTGGCGCACCACGGGCGCGGCGGTGTAGTCCGGGAAGTAGTGCTTGTCGTCGGCCAGCAGCTTCAATTTGAACGCGTTCAGGCGACCGTCGGTGGTGTAGACCAAACCGGCAAACACCTGACCATTACGCAGGGCGGTGTAGACCAGGCCTGCGTCCATCTGCCGGGTGTTTTTGCGCGTCAGGTTCATGTCATACAGCTTGACCATGCCGCCCATACCGTCGGAACGGTTGGCAAACTCGGTGTCCAGGGCCACCAGGCGGTTTTCCTTGGTGTGCTCGGCCAGGGCCTGGGTCAGGTCGCTGATGCTGTTGATCTGCGGGAACTCCTTGGCCACGTTTTCCGGCAGTGCCAGCGCGTAGGTGTTGCTGAATTTCGACGGGGAGAGCCAGACCAAACCCTTTTTCGCGTCGAGTTCTTTCACTCGGGCGTAGGACTGTTCGCTGTCGAGTTTCTCGTCCACGTGGTTGTAGGCCACCAGGGATACGCCGGTGTATTCCCAGATCAGGTCCAGTTGCCCGCTTTCCTGGGCACTGCGCGCCAGGTTGCTGCCCAGGCCACCGGTCACGCGGGTGTCGTAGCCCTTGGTGCGCAGGTATTGGGAGGTGATTTCGGCGAGCAGGGTCTGCTCGGTGAAGACCCGGGCGCCAATGCGGATCACCGGTTTTTCAGCGGCTTGCGCGATGCCTGCAAACAGCAGGACGCAGCTCAATATCAACGTCAGTTTTTTCATGTGATTTCCTTTGCCAAGCCTTAAGACGGACGCAGCCCGCGTTCCAGCCAGAGGCGGCTGGCCATGGTCACCAGGCCGTCGAGCAGCAACGCCAACAGCGCGGTGCACGCGGCGCCGAGCAGCAGTTGCGGCTGGTTGTTCAGGGCGATGCCGGGGAAGATCAGGCTGCCCAGGCTGTTGGCACCAATCAGGAACGCCAGCGGCGCGGTGCCGACGTTGATCGCCAGGGCTACACGCACACCGCCGATGATGATCGGCACGGCGTTGGGCAACTCCACGCGAAACAGCACCTGGCGCGGTGTCATGCCGATGCCGGTGGCGGCTTCTTTCAGGGAGCCCTGAACGTTTTTCAGGCCTTCGTAGGTGTTGCGCACGATGGGCAGCAAGGAGGCGAGGAAGAGCGCGAAGATGGCCGGGCCGCTGCCGATGCCGAGGACGCCGAGGGCGATGGCCAGTACGGCCAGGGGAGGGACGGTGTTGCCGATGTTGAAGATTTGCATGAAACGTTCTGCGCGCCCGACCATGTTCGGTCGGCTGAGCAGGATGCCAGCGGGGATGCCCACAATCAGGGCCGCCAGCATGGAGACTAGGACGAGAATCAGATGAGCTTGCAGGTAAAACAACAAATCGTCGCGGTACAGTTCGATCGTGTTGATGCCGATCCAGTGGACCAGCAGGGCCAGGAGAGCGACGACAACCGCTCCTCCTATCAGCCCTTTGCCATAGCGAATAGCCACAGGCGGACTCCTTTTTTCTTCTGTCGGCGTCCACATTTCCGAGCGGCAATGCCATTCCTGGCTGTCGGCGTATGTGGTCGCGAAATGCAGCTCGTCTATACCGGCAATGCGGTGTGAGTTCGAGCCATGAGCGCAGCCTCGTCAGGCTAACTTGCTGATTTTTCAGCCCCTGTTCCGAGTGCGGTAGCAGGGGAGTGGACGTCTCTACCTTTTAAAAGGTTCCACACTTGAGAGCATTTAGCCACCCCCAATGGGGTGAACGGTGGTCTGTAACCCTCGGTTTGCGCTATACTCGCCGCCCTTTTTTGACTCACCTGCCAGGCGATTTCCCATGACCCACCAGGCCGCCGAAGTCGCGAAACGCCGCACTTTCGCCATTATTTCCCACCCCGATGCCGGTAAAACCACCATCACCGAAAAGCTCCTGCTGATGGGCAAGGCAATCGCGGTGGCCGGCACGGTGAAATCCCGCAAATCCGACCGCCATGCCACCTCCGACTGGATGGAAATGGAAAAACAACGGGGTATTTCCATTACCACGTCGGTCATGCAGTTCCCGTATCGCGACCACATGGTCAACCTGCTCGACACCCCTGGCCACGAAGACTTCTCCGAAGATACTTACCGCACCCTGACTGCGGTGGACTCGGCCTTGATGGTCCTCGACGGTGGTAAGGGCGTTGAGCCACGCACCATTGCGCTGATGGACGTTTGCCGTCTGCGTGACACGCCAATCGTCAGCTTCATCAACAAACTCGACCGCGATATCCGCGACCCGATTGAGTTGCTTGATGAAATTGAAGCGGTCCTGAAGATTAAAGCCGCGCCGATCACCTGGCCGATTGGCTGCTACCGCGACTTCAAGGGCGTGTACCACCTGGCTGACGACTACATCATTGTCTACACCGCCGGTCACGGCCACGAGCGCACTGACGTCAAGATCATCGAGAAGCTTGATTCCGACGAAGCCCGCGCCCACTTGGGTGACGAGTACGACCGCTTCGTCGACCAACTGGAACTGGTGCAGGGCGCCTGCCACGCGTTCAACCAGCAGGAGTTCCTCGACGGCCAGTTGACCCCGGTGTTCTTCGGTACTGCCTTGGGCAACTTCGGTGTCGACCACGTACTCGACGCGGTAGTGAACTGGGCGCCAAAACCGCTGGCCCGCGTCGCCAACGAGCGCACCGTAGAGCCGGTTGAAGAGAAATTCACGGGCTTTGTGTTCAAGATCCAGGCGAACATGGACCCCAAACACCGCGACCGTATCGCCTTCATGCGCATCTGCTCCGGCAGATACGAAAAAGGCATGAAGATGCGCCACGTGCGCACCGGCAAGGACGTGCGCATCGGCGACGCCCTGACGTTCTTCTCCTCCGAGCGTGAACAGCTCGAAGAAGCCTACGCCGGCGATATCATCGGTTTGCACAACCACGGCACCATCCAGATCGGCGACACCTTCACCGAAGGTGAAGCGCTGGGCTTCACCGGCATCCCGCACTTCGCCCCGGAACTGTTCCGCCGCGTGCGCCTGCGTGACCCGCTCAAGTCCAAGCAACTGCGCCAAGGCTTGCAGCAATTGGCCGAAGAGGGCGCCACCCAGGTGTTCTTCCCGGAGCGCAGCAACGACATCATCCTCGGCGCTGTTGGTGTGCTGCAGTTCGATGTGGTCGCCAGCCGTTTGAAAGAAGAATACAAGGTCGAATGCTCCTATGAGCCAATCACCGTGTACTCCGCGCGTTGGATCGAGTGCAGCGATAAGAAGAAGTTGGAAGAGTTCTCCAACAAGGCCGTGGAAAACCTCGCGATCGACGGCGGCGGTCACCTGACCTACCTGGCCCCGACCCGGGTCAACCTGGCGCTGATGGAAGAGCGCTGGCCGGATGTGAAATTCCGCGCGACCCGTGAGCACCACTAAGGTCTGAGCGGTCGAGAGAAGGGCGAAGCTGTGATGGCTTCGCCCTTTTTATTGGCTTGAAATGCACTCAAATGTGGGAGGGGGCTTGCTCCCGATAGCAGTGTGTCAGCCAGCTGATTTGTAGCTGACACACCGTAATCGGGAGCAAGCCCCCTCCCACATTGTGATCTCCAAAAGGCTGGAGATTGGCGGTAATCCGGCATCGCGACTAGCTTAAACGCTGGCGGCAATTAATGACTGCCGTGCGGGTCCCATTTACTGACTGGACGGAATCGACCATGAGTATTGTTCAACGAGTCGTGCTGTTGATTAAGGTGCTGGTGCTGTTGTCAGTGGGGATGTCGTCAGCCTGGGCGCATAACCCGGTGCAGGGCGGTGTTGCGCTGACGGCGGTGAATAGCCACGATCTGCAACTGGCCAAGTCCGAGGCCGAACCCGGTGACCAGGACCAGGGCGGTAGCAAGGACGATGATGACGCCACCACTGATGAGCCGGACAGCGACGGTCCGGATGAAGGCGATAGCCAGACTTAGCCCCAGCCAGAACCAAATCCGCCCGGCTAGCCGGGCGGAGTACGTCATGAACTTACAACGGCCCGATCAGAACGATGTGGTCACCGACGCGAAGTAAGCGCGGCCCGGTTCGTTGTAGGTCTGCGCGCCAGCGTCGTCGGCATTGCCTTTGCGGGACAGGCGTTTGTCCAGCAGGTTGTTGATACCCACGCGTACGCTCAGGTTTTTGCTGAACTCGTAACCGCTGCTCACGCCCATCAACCCGTACGGGTCGACATCCTGCTGGGCGCTGCGATCGTAGCTGTTGGCACTGCGCGAGTTGAGCGTCGGTGCTTCCTGCTTGCCGTAATAGGTGCCGCTAACCTGGAAGGAAAGCTTGTCGGTGGCTTGCCAGTCCAGCGTGGTGTTGACGGTGTACTTGGGGATGATGCTCAACGGCTCGCCGGTGTCCTTGTCCTTGGAGTCGATCATGTAGGTCAGGTTGGTGTTCCAGTCCAGATCGTCGCGCAGGCTCACGAACAGGTTGCCTTCAACCCCTTGCACGAGTGCCGGTCCGCTGTTTTCCCACTCCAATACGCGGCGACCATTGCCCAAACGGAAAGCCGCCTCGTTGCTGGCATTGATCTTGTTCTTGTAGTCGTTACGGAAGTACGTCGCGCTGGTACGCCAGGTGCCCTTGTCGTAGGCCAGGCCGATTTCCTTGTTGACGCTGATTTCCGGCTTCAGGTCGCGATTACCCACCAGGTAGCAGCCGCCCATGTTCGCTTCGCTGGCGTTGCAACCGTTGCCACGGCTGTACAGCAAATAGTTGGGGTTGGATTGATACAGGTTCGGCGTCTTGTACGCCCGGGCAATACCGCCCTTGAGGCTCAGCTCATCGGTCAACTGATGGGAGGCGTTGAGGCTGGGGCTCCAGTTGCCGCCGTATTCTTCATGATCGTCGTAGCGCAGGCCGGGGGTGATGATGGTCTTGCTGCCCAGTTCGATGTTGTCCTCGGCAAACAAGGCGTAGCTCGACGCGGTGGTCTTGGTGCTGTTGCGGTTGACGCCCGGGATGGCGGGGACGCCGCCGGTGCCGGGGTCATAGCTTTGCGGGCGCAACGAGCCTGGATCGTTCATCGACTCGTAGAGGTACTCGCTGCCCAGCGTCAGCACCTGCTCGGTGCCGAAGCTTAGCGGCAGGTTGACCTCGGCGGTGGCCCGGGTATTGCGCAAGCGTGATTCAAAACGACCGGCGCTGGCAGACGGCGCACCCTCGCCGGCACCGGCCAGGCCTTCGTTGAGGCGCTCGTTGCGGGTCAGGTCGTGGCTCAGCGAGGCCAGGGTCGAGCCCCAGTCAAATTCGCCGCGGTGCGTGGCAGAGAAGCTGCTGCGTTGAATCACGCTGGTTTCCTTGCCCACCAGGCTTTCAACAAATGCGCCACCGCCGTTGAGCATGGTGTCGCCGGCGAAAATATTGCCCTGGCGGCTGTAGCTGGCTTCCAGGTCGAGGGTTTGCTCGGGGGTGAATTGCCAGCTCAGCAAGCCATTGACGTCTTTATTGCGCACGCCCTCGCGGCCGGCCACCAGCGAATCGGGGGTCGCTTGTGCGGAGCGGTTGATGTCGGCGTCATCGGCGTCGGTCTTGCTCAGCCCGCCATAGACGCGGAACGCCAGGCTGTCGGTCAACGGGCCGCTGAGATTGAAGTTGGTGCGTTTGCTCGCGCCTTCGGCGTCGTTTTCGGGGAAGGCGGTGTAGGCGGTCAACGAGCCGTGTAATTGGTCGGTTGGGCGTTTAGTGATGATGTTGATCACCCCGCCCATGGCACCGGAGCCGTAACGGGCGGCAGCCGGGCCGCGCAGAATTTCAATACGCTCGACTTCTTCGGCCGGCACCCAGTTGGTTTCGCCACGGGTGTCACGGTCACCGCTCCAGCCATAACGCACGGCGTTGCGGGAGGTCGACGGTTTGCCATCGATCAGGATCAGGGTGTTTTCCGGGCCCATGCCGCGCAGGTCGATCTGGCGGTTATTGCCACGGCTGCCGCTGGAACTGTTGCCGGTCAGGTTGACGCCTGGCTCGCGGCGGATGATCTCCGACAGGTCGTTGGTAGGTGGGCGTTTCTTGATGTCTTCGGCGGTGATGATCGACACGCCAGGCGCTTGCTTGAGTTCTTCGGCAGCGGTGCCCAATACACGCGTCTCTCCCAGCACCAAGGCTTGAGGCGTGCCGTCTACCGGCAGGTCAGTCGCTTCGATCGGCACTTTATCGCGCTCTTTTTCGACACTTTCCGCCAGCAACGCGGGAGACGAAAGGGTAGCGATAAACGCCAGCGATAAACGGCTGAGTCTGAATTGAGACGACATGTCCACAAAGTCCTTTGGAGGGGCGATTGAGCGAGATGCGCCTAAATCGCCTTGTGCAGAAAACCTTGGCTAACCGGACGATATTCAGCGCTCTCTTTGCGCCGTAATGGTATTGATTCTCAAACAAAAGTAAATTTCATTTACAATCTATACACTTTGCAAAGCGCTTTGCCCCAACGTTTCCAAAGCGCGGTGCCTTGAAAGACGCGGATTCTTCTGTGTACTTTTTGTTACAAACTGATGTTCCCGACCCGAGATGTGCGCAAAAAAAAGCCCCTCCGGCCAGACTGATGCGCAATCTGGCGGGAAGGGCGGTGGAACTCATTTCAACTGCTCTGTTGCGTCAGGCCACGAATTGCTCCGCGTAATGGCAAGCCACCTGGCGATTATCCAGCGGCCGCAACAACGGTTCCTCGCTGCTGCAACGTTCGGTCGCATAGGGGCAGCGTTTGTGGAAAGCGCAGCCAGGCGGCGGGTTCAGCGGGTTGGGCAGTTCGCCGACGATCTTGATCTTCGGCTTGCTCGGGTCCGGGTGAATGGTCGGTGTGGCCGACAGCAGCGCCTGGGTGTAGGGGTGTAAAGGGCGAGCGTAGATGTCTTCCTTGGGGCCTACTTCCACCGGGCGGCCGAGGTACATCACCATCACATCGTCGGCAACGTGTTGCACCACCGCCAGGTTGTGGGAAATGAACACGTAGGCCGTGTTGAATTCCTGCTGCAAATCCATGAACAGGTTGAGCACCTGGGCCTGGATCGACACGTCCAGCGCCGAGGTCGGTTCATCTGCCACCAGCACTTTGGGTTGCAGCATCATGGCCCGGGCCAATGCGATGCGCTGGCGCTGGCCACCGGAGAACATATGCGGGTAGCGCTGGTAATGCTCAGGGCGCAAACCCACCTGCTTCATCATCGCCTGGACCTTTTCGCGGCGTTCGGCAGCGGAGAGGTTAGTGTTGATCAGCAGCGGTTCACCGAGTTGATCACCGACTTTCTGGCGTGGGTTCAATGAGGCATACGGGCTCTGGAACACCATCTGCACGTCTTTGCGCAATTGCTTGCGCTGGGCCTTGTCGGCGCCGGCTACTTCTTGCCCGGCGATTTTCAACGAGCCGGACGATGGCTCTTCAATCAACGTCAGAGCACGGGCCAGGGTGGATTTGCCGCAACCCGACTCGCCCACAACGGCGAGGGTCTTGCCGGCTTCCAGCTCGAAGGACACACCATTGAGGGCACGCACGGTGGCGTGGCCCTTGAACAGGCCACGGGACACTTCATAGTGACGGGTGAGGTCGCGGGCGGTAAGAACGACGGCCATTACGCCACCTCCTGGTTCAGCGGGTAGAAGCAGCGGGCGAGGCTGTTGCTTTTCGGATCAAGGCCCGGGCGCTGGGCACGGCAGGAGTCCTGCACATACGGGCAGCGCGGCGATAGCAGGCAACCCTGCGGGCGGTCATAACGGCCGGGTACGATGCCCGGCAGTGTGGCCAGGCGCGTGGCGCCGAGGCTGTGTTCCGGGATCGCCTTGAGCAGCGCTTCGCTGTACGGGTGAGCGGGAATGTCGAACAATTGCGGCACCTGGCCGACTTCCACGGCCTGGCCGGCGTACATCACACACACGCGCTGGGCGGTTTCAGCCACCACCGCGAGGTCGTGGGTGATCAGCACCAGGCCCATGTTCTGCTCTTTCTGCAGGGCCAGCAGCAGTTCCATGATCTGCGCCTGGATGGTCACGTCCAGCGCCGTGGTCGGTTCATCGGCGATCAGCAGTTTCGGCTCGCCGGCAATCGCCATGGCGATCGCAACACGTTGGCTCATACCGCCGGACAGTTGGTGCGGGTAGGCATCCATCCGGCTGGCGGCGCCCGGGATTTCGACTTTTTCCAGCAGCTCGATAGCCCGTTTGCGCGCTTGCTTGCCGGACATTTTCAAATGCAGGCGCAGCACTTCTTCAATCTGGAAACCTACGGTGTAGCTGGGGTTCAGCGCGGTCATCGGATCCTGGAACACCATCGCCAGGTCTTTGCCGACGATCTGGCGGCGCTGGCGGTTGCTCAGCTTGAGCATGTCCTTGCCGTCGAAGTTCAGGGCGTCAGCGGTGACGATACCGGGATGCTCGATCAGGCCCATCAGCGCCATCATGGTCACGGATTTACCCGAGCCAGACTCGCCAACAATCGCCAGTACTTCGCCTTTGTCGACAGAAATGTCGAGGCCATCGACCACCGGTACGGCGGTCTTGTCGCCGAAGCGCACGTTGAGATTCTTGATTTCTAACAGTGACATGGGAATCTCCTCAGGCGGCGTTCTTGAGTTTCGGGTCCAGCGCATCGCGCAGGCCGTCACCCATCAAGTTGATTGCCAGCACGCTGAGCAAAATAGTCAAACCAGGCAGGCTCACGACCCACCAGGCGCGTTCGATGTAGTCACGGGCCGAAGCCAGCATGGTGCCCCACTCCGGGGTTGGCGGTTGTACGCCAAGCCCCAGGAAGCCCAGCGCGGCGGCATCGAGGATCGCCGAAGAGAAGCTCAAGGTGGCCTGGACGATCAGCGGTGCCATGCAGTTAGGCAGCACGGTGATGAACATCAGGCGTGGCAGGCCGGCGCCGGCGAGGCGGGCGGCAGTCACGTAGTCGCGGTTCAGTTCGCCCATTACTGCGGCGCGGGTCAGACGTACGTAGGACGGCAGCGACACGATAGCGATGGCGATCACGGTGTTGATCAGGCCAGGGCCGAGGATCGCGACAATGGCCACAGCCAGCAGCAGCGACGGCAGGGCCAGCATGATGTCCATCAAGCGCATGATGGTCGGGCCGAGCAGGCGCGGGAAGAACCCGGCGAACAGCCCCAGCAGGATGCCCGGGATCAGCGACATCACCACCGACGACAAGCCGATCAGCAAGGACAGGCGCGAACCCTGGATCAGGCGCGAGAGCAAGTCACGGCCCAGTTCGTCGGTCCCGAGCAGGAACTGCATCTGCCCACCTTCCAGCCAGGCCGGCGGGGTCAGCAGGAAGTCGCGGTATTGCTCACTCGGGTTATGCGGTGCAACCCACGGGGCGAAGATCGCGCAGAACACAATCAGCAACATGAACAGCAGGCCGGCAACCGCGCCTTTGTTCTTGGAGAAGGCTTGCCAGAATTCTTTGTACGGGGACGGGTACAGCAGGCTCTGATCGACTGCTGACACTGGAGTAGAGGTAGTCATGGTCATGATCTCAGCGCTGGTGACGGATGCGTGGGTTGGCGAAGCCGTAGAGGATATCCACCACGAAGTTCACCAGGATCACCAGGCAGGCGATCAGCAGGATGCCGTTTTGCACCACCGGGTAATCCCGTGCACCAATGGCTTCGATCAGCCATTTGCCGATGCCGGGCCACGAAAAGATGGTTTCGGTCAGTACGGCGCCGGCCAGCAGGGTGCCGACTTGCAGGCCGACTACGGTCAATACCGGGATCAGCGCGTTGCGCAGGCCGTGCACAAATACCACGCGGGCCGGCGACAGGCCCTTGGCCTTGGCAGTACGGATGTAGTCCTCGCGCAGCACTTCGAGCATCGACGAACGGGTCATCCGCGCAATCACCGCCAGCGGGATGGTGCCCAGCACGATGGCCGGCAGGATCAGGTGGTGCAGGGCGTCCCAGAAGGCGTCCGGTTCGTCGGCCAGCAGGGTGTCGATCAGCATGAAGCCGGTGCGTGGCTCGATGTCGTAGAGCAGGTCGATACGCCCGGAAACCGGGGTCCAGCCCAGGCTCACCGAGAAGAACATGATCAGGATCAGGCCCCACCAGAAAATTGGCATCGAATATCCCGCCAGGGAGATGCCCATCACCCCATGGTCGAACAGGGATCCTCGTTTCAAGGCCGCGATTACCCCAGCCAACAGGCCCAGGATGCCGGCGAACAACAGGGCAGCCATGGACAGTTCCAGGGTCGCCGGGAAGAGGGCGGTGAACTCGGTCCACACGCTGGTGCGGGTACGCAGCGATTCGCCAAGATCGCCCTGGGCGAGCTTGCCGACGTAATCCAGGTATTGCGCATACAGCGGCTTGTTAAGGCCAAGGCGCTCCATTGCCTGGGCATGCATTTCGGGGTCAACCCGGCGCTCGCCCATCATGACTTCTACGGGGTCGCCTGGAATCATGCGAATCAACGCAAAGGTCAGCAACGTGATGCCGAAAAACGTGGGGATCAATAACCCCAATCGGCGGGCAATAAAACTAAACATCTTGGTGTGTACCTCAATCAGCCGGTTAGGCAGGTTCGGCACCGTCAATATCGACGGTGCCGAGCGTTTTTCTTATTACTTCACCTGGGTGGTGGCGAAGTTATTGTTCGTCAGAGGGCTTTGGGTATAACCCTCGACGTTCTTGCGCATGGCGGTGAACATTTTCGGGTAGGCCATGGGAATCCACGGTTGGTCCTTGTCGAAAACGTCCATTGCTTGTTCATAGAGTGCAGCGCGTTGGCCGGGTTCAGCGATAGCGCGCGCCTTGTCGATCAAGTCTTGAAACTCCTTGTTACACCAGCGCGCGTAGTTTTCGCCGTTTTTCGCTGCATCGCAACTCAGGTTGGGGGTGAGGAAGTTATCCGGGTCCCCGTTATCCCCGGCCCAGCCGGAGGAAACCATGTCGTGCTCGCCGGCTTTGGCGCGCTTGAGCATTTCGCCCCATTCCATGACCTTGATATTGACCTTCAGGCCAATCTGGGCCAAGTCCGCCTGCATACGCTGGGCGCCGAGCATCGGGTTAGGGTTGGTCGGGCCACCGCCGTTACGGGTAAACAGGGTGAACTCGGTACCTTCCGGCACGCCGGCTTCCTTGAGCAGGGCGCGGGCCTTCTCCAGGTCGCGGGTCGGGTTTTTCAGTTTGTCGCTGAACCCCAGCAGGGTCGGCGGATACGGGCCGGTTGCATCGAGTGCGTTGCCTTTACCGTACAGGGACTCGTTGTAGCCTTTCTTGTCGAACGCGATGTTGATCGCATGACGCACCCGCGCGTCGCTCATGTATTTGTGCGTGGTGTTGAGCGCGGTGTAGCTGGTGGTCATGGCGGCCAGTTCATCGACCTTCAGGTTCGGGTCTTTCCTGATGCTGGGAAGGTCATCGGGCTTGGGGTACAGCGCGACCTGACATTCGTTGGCCTTGAGTTTTTGCAGGCGCACGTTGTTGTCGACCGCAATGGCCAGGATCAACGGATCGGCCGGCGGCTTGCCACGGAAGTACTCCGGGTTGGCCTTGAAGCGTACCTGAGCATCTTTCTGGTAGCGGATGAAGATGAACGGGCCGGTGCCGATCGGCTTGCTATTAAGCTCATCGGTCTTGCCGGCGGCGAGCAACTTGTCGGCGTACTCAGCGGAGTGGATGGCGGTAAACGGCATCGCGACATCGGCCAGGAACGGTGCTTCAGGGCGCGTCAGCGTGAAGACGACGGTGTGGTCGTCGGTCTTCTCGACACTCTTGAGCAGTTCCTTGAAGCCCATGCTTTCGAAATAGGGGAAGCCCGTGGCGGATTTGTTATGCCAAGGGTGTTTCGGGTCCAACTGGCGCTGGAAGCTCCAGAGCACATCATCGGCATTCAAGTTGCGCGTAGGTTTGAAGTAATCGGTGGTGTGGAACTTGACGTCGTCGCGCAGGTGGAACGTATACGTCAGGCCGTCATCACTGATGTCCCAGGACTTGGCGAGCGCTGGAACCACTTCGGTGGTGCCGGGCTTGAAATCCACCAGGCGGTTGAACATGGTTTCAGCGGCGGCGTCAGCAGTCACGGCGGTGGTGTACAGGACCGGGTCGAAACCTTCCGGGCTGGCTTCGGTGCAGACTACCAGCGGTTTGGCCGAAACGCCGATCGCCACGCTCAACAGCGCAGCGGCCATGGTGGCTTGTAGCGGGAGCATTTTCATTCAGAGCCCTCTGCAATCGTTGGAGCCAGAAAAGCGTAGACGGCGAGCTCGTCCTGAGCCCACCGCCTGCCTGGCACTAATTAAAGGATGTTGAATGGAACAGTGGTCACCAGACGGAACTCTTTGATGCTGCCGTCGGATTGGAACTCACTGCCGCGGTGCTCGACGTAAGTGGCACGAATCGCGGTGGCCTTGAGTGGGCCACTCTGGATTGCGTAGGAAGCGCCTACACCGTATTCCTGGTGTTTTTCGCCGTCCTGGGTCTGGATGCCGTCGTAGCCTTTGCCGACTACACCGCGGTTGCCGGTGTAGTGGGTGCCGTCGATGCCCCAGCCGCGAGCGGAGTATGCGTTGAACTTCAGGCCTGGCACGCCGTATTCGGCCATGTTGATGGCGTAGGCGACCTGGAACGATTTCTCGTTCGGGCCGTTGAAGTCAGACGTCAGGGAGTTGGCCAGGTAGATGCCGTTGGTTTCGTGCAGGTAGTCGAAGTATTCGTTACCGTTCACGGCCTGGTAGGCGAAGGTCAGGCTGTGGGCCTGGTGAGTCAGTCCAAAGGACAGGGAGTAGGTATCGTTGTCGATATCCCCCATCAGCTTTTTGCCTTCATCGACGGTCTTGTAGTAGTTGAAGCCGGTAGTCAGGGCCAGTTGCTGGCTGTCACCCAGTTCATGGGTTGCACCGAAGTAGTACTGGTTCCAGAAGTCCTTGACGTTGGCGCCGAAGAAGCTGGTCTTCAGGCTCTTGAACGGCTGGTAGTTGGCACCCAGGGTGTAGACCTTGTCGGTTTCGACCTTGGCGTTGCTGGTGTACTCGGAACGGAATTTCGACAGGCTCTGTTCGCTACGTGGCGAAACGCGGTCAAACACGCCGCCCTGGAACGACAGGTTGCTGAACTCTTCGCTGTTGAAGCTCACGCCCTGGAAGCTCGACGGCAGGGCACGGTTGCCGATGGTGTCGATGATGCCGCTGCTGAAGTTCTGGCGACCGGCGGTCAACGTGGTGTTGGACACGCGGAACTGCACGTTGGCCAGGCCCAGTTTGCTCCACTGGTCGACGGCGTCGCCATTGGAGTCGGCCAGGGTACGGTTGGAGCCACCTTTGATGTCACGCTTGCTGCGATCCAGTACCAGGGCGTTGTAGACCGCAACTTCGGTCTTGACCCCTACGGTGCCCTGGGTGAAACCCGAGCTGGCGTTGAGGATAGTGCCCTGCACCCAGTTGGTACGGTTGCGATCAGTCAGGGTCTGGCCATGTTTCTTGTAAGAGAAGGTGCCCCCACGGTATTTGCTTTCATGGGAGTACCAGTTACGCGTGGTGCCGCCCAGGCTGAAATCTTCGATAAAGCCCTTGGCCTCGCTTTGGGCACTGGTTCCGGCCAACGTGGTGGGAACGAAGTCCTGGCTGGCGGGTTCCGCGTAGGCGGTTGCCGTGATGCTGCTGATGGCCAGGGCCAGAAGCGCTTTGCTGCTCAGTTTCATGGGTGAAGCTCCTTTGGTTCTTTTTTTAATGCCGGTCTTTTTAGGTGAACCGGCTATTGGGTGTGGAACTCGTTCAAGCTTTTGCAAACGTTTGGCGTAGGAGGTTTCCTAATAAAAAGCTGCGCGTTTGCCGGGGAGCCCACTTCGCTCCCCGCAATCCGGTTATTTTCTTATGGGGTAATGCTAACGCCCGAGAACACGTTGCGGCCGAAGGGGCTCACCTTGAAGCCTTCGACTTTGGCGCTTAACGGTTGGTTGACCGTCGAGTGGGCGACTGGCGTGATCGGCACCTGCTGCTTGAGCAGTTGCTGCGCCTGTTTGTACAGAACAGTCCTTTGTTCACGGTCGGTCACGACCTTGGCTTGCTTGATCAGCTTGTCGTACGCCGGGTCACACCACATGGAGTAGTTGTTGCCACCGATGGCATCGCAGCTGTAGAGCGTGCCCAGCCAGTTGTCCGGGTCACCGTTGTCGCCGGTCCAGCCGATCAGGCTGACATCGTGCTCACCGTTCTTGGTGCGCTTGATGTACTCGCCCCATTCGTAGCTGACGATCTTGACCTTGAGGCCGATTTTGGCCCAGTCGTTCTGCAGCATCTCGGCCATCAGCTTGGCGTTGGGGTTGTACGGACGTTGCACCGGCATCGCCCACAGGGTGATCTCGGTGCCTTCCTTGACGCCGGCAGCCTTGAGCAACTCCTTGGCTTTTTCCGGGTTGTAGGCGGCGTCTTTGATGCTGTCGTCGTAGGACCACTGCGTCGGCGGCATGGCGTTGACCGCCAGTTGCCCGGCGCCCTGGTACACGGCGTTGAGGATGCTCTGCTTGTTCACCGCCATGTCCAGCGCCTGGCGTACTTCGAGCTGATCGAACGGCTTGTGGCGCACGTTGTAGGCGATGTAGCCGAGGTTGAAGCCAGGCTTGGTCAGCAGTTGCAGGTTCGGGTCGGCCTTGAGGGCCTCGACATCGGCCGGGCGCGGATGCAGGGTCACCTGGCATTCGCCGGCCTTGAGCTTCTGCACCCGCACCGAGGCGTCGGTGTTGATGGCGAAGATCAGTTGATCAAGCTTGACCCGGCTCGGGTCCCAGTACTGTTTGTTGCCCACATAGCGGATCTGCGAGTCTTTCTGGTAGCGCTGGAACACGAAAGGGCCAGTGCCGATCGGCTTCTGGTTGATGTCGCTGGGCCGGCCTTGCTTGAGCAACTGCTCGGCGTATTCGGCCGAGAGGATTGCGGCGAAGCTCATGGAGATATTCTGTACAAACGCGGCGTCGACCGTGTTCAAGGTCATCACCACGGTATAGGGGCCTGTTTTCTCGACCTTGGCGATATTCTTGTTCAGGCTCATCCCGTTGAAGTACGGAAACTCGGTGGGGTAGGCCTTGCGGAACGGGTGGTCGGGGTCAAGCATGCGGTTGAAGGTGAACAGCACGTCGTCGGCGTTGAAGTCCCGCGTCGGCTTGAATTCCTTGTTGCTGTGGAATTTCACCCCTTCACGCAGGTGGAAGGTGTAGGTCAGGCCGTCTTCGGAAATATCCCACTTGGTCGCTAGCCCAGGAACGACGTTGGTCTCGCCCTTTTCAAACTCGACCAGGCGGTTGTACAGCGGCTCGGCTGCGTCGTTGTCGGTGGCGGTGGTGTATTGCGCAGTGTCAAACCCTGCCGGGCTGCCTTCGGAACAGAACACCAGGCTCTTCTTCTCGGCCGCTTGGCCCATCGTGGCCACAGCCAGCAGGCTGGTGGCAAACATCGCGGATAGAACGGTGGTATGGCGCATGACAATCCCGATCCTTGTTTGTAGTTATCAACAGCGAGCCATCCCTCTGGCGTCCGGCCAGGGAGATGTCACTGATCCCACACACAGCAAGTGCCCTTCCCAGAATGATGCCTCTGCTGTCCTACGACGTTATTGGTCGTTGACCTTGCAGTAAATGCGTCAAATCTGACTAACCTTGTAGGTAACGGAGGCACGGGGCGCAGTTCGTTGCTGTAGGACGGCAACGATTGCAAGCGTGGTCTGTTTCCTATGGCCCAGGCAGATGGAATAACGGCGACGTTAAGAAACGTCGCCGTTATTGATCATTACTTGCCGCTGACGCTAACGCCGTAGAAGGAGTTCAAGCCAAACGGGCTGATCTTGAAGTCCTGTACGGTATTACGCATGGGTTGATACACCGTCGAGTGCGCGATAGGTGTCATCGGGACTGCATCTTTGAGGATATGTTGCGCCTGCTTGTACAGCTCGGTGCGTTTGGCGACATCCGATGTGGCCTTGGCTTCTTTGACGATACCGTCGAATTTCTTGTCGCACCATTTGGAGAAGTTGTTACCCGACAGCGAGTCGCAGCCGAACAGTACGTTCAGCCAGTTGTCCGGGTCACCATTGTCGCCGCTCCAGCCAATGATCATGGCCTGGTTCTCGCCGCCTTTGGAGCGCTTGATGTACTCGCCCCACTCGTAGCTGACGATGTTGACCTTCAGGCCGATCTGTTTCCAGTCGTTCTGCAGCATCTCGGCCATCAGCTTGGCATTCGGGTTGTACGGACGTTGAACCGGCATGGCCCACAGGGTGATTTCGGTACCTTCCTTGACGCCGGCTGCCTTGAGCAGTTCCTTGGCCTTGGCCGGATCGTACTTGGCATCCTTGATAGTGGTGTCATACGACCACTGGGTCGGCGGCATGGCGTTGACCGCCAACTGGCCGGCACCCTGGTACACGGAGTCGATGATTTGCTGCTTGTTCACCGACATGTCCAGGGCTTCGCGTACGCGCAGGTCGGACAGCGGGTTGGCGGCGGTCTGGCCCTTGAGTACCGGCATGACGTTGTAGGCGATGTAGCCCAGGTTGAAACCGGCCTGGTGCGGCAGTTTCAGATCCTTGTCTTCGCCTAGCGCCTTGAGGTCGGCCGGACGTGGGAACAGGGTGATCTGGCATTCGTTTTTCTTGAGCTTCTGGATACGCACCGACGGGTCGGTGGTGATAGCGAAGATCAGGTTGTCGATCTTCACGTCTTCAGGCTTCCAGTAGTCCTTGTTGCCGGTGTAGCGAATGTTCGAGTCTTTCTGGTAGCTCTTGAACACGAACGGGCCAGTGCCGACTGGTTTTTGGTTGATGTCGGCAGGTTTGCCTTCCTTCAACAACTGCGCAGCATATTCAGCGGACTGGATCGACGCGAAGCTCATGGCCAGGTTCTGGATGAAAGCCGCGTCCACGGTGCCAAGGGTGAACTTGACGGTATGGTCATCGACTTTCTCGATGTTCTTGATGTTGGTGTCCATCCCCATGTCCGTGAAGTACGGGAACTCGGTGGGGTAGGCCTTACGGAATGGATCGTCTTTATTGATCATCCGGTTGAAGGTGAACAGTACGTCGTCAGCCGAGAATTCACGAGTAGGCTTGAAGTACGGGGTGGTATGGAACTTGACGCCTTCGCGAAGGTGGAAGGTATACGTCAGACCGTCCGGGGACACGTCCCAGCTGGTGGCCAGGCCAGGAACAACGGCGGTGCCGCCACGTTCGAACTGGCTCAGGCGGTTGAACATGGTTTCGGCCGAGGCATCGAAGTCTGTTCCGGTGGTGTACTGGCCTGGGTCGAAACCGGCCGGGCTCCCTTCGGAGCAGAACACCAGGTTAGTTGCCGCAAGGGCTACGGGGGCTGCGGCCATAAGGCCAGCGCTCACTAATAACGGAAGGACTGCGTGTTTAAGCATGTTGGCCTCATGATTTGTTGTCATTTTTGGTGGTGAGGGCGACCTCGTGAGTCGGCCTGCGGATACTTATGCAGGCGCCATACCCAATGCAAGATGCTGAGCGGTCGGTAGCGACAAACTGTGGTACGAACGTACAGGAATGTCGCAATTATGAAAGTTTAGACACAAATGTGCCTGTTTGGAGGGTTTTTTCGGTGCGGCGAGCGCACCAGAAAAGCTCAACCGAGGCGTCTAGCGCACTCGGTTGGGGCGCGGTTGTTACTTATCTAGACTCACGCCGTAAAAGGGTGTGAGCCCGAAGGGGCTGATTTTGAAGTCGTGCACTTCCTTGCGTAACGGCTGAAAAACCGTCGAGTTTGCGATAGGCGTTATAGGTACCTGTTCCTTAAGGATTTTCTGCGCCTGTTGATACCACTTGATGCGCTGCTCGCGGTCATTGCTGACCTTGGCTTGCTGCACCAGCTTGTCGTAGCCTGGGTTACACCATTTGGCATAATTACTGCCCTTGACCGCGGCACAACTGTAGAGCACGCCAAGCCAGTTATCCGGGTCGCCGTTGTCGCCGGTCCAGCCATAAATCATTGCATCGTGTTCGCCATTTTTGGCGCGCTTGATGTATTCGCCCCACTCATAGCTGACGATATTGGCCTTGATGCCGACTTTGGCCCAATCCTGCTGGATCATTTGAGCGGACATGCGCGCATTCGGGTTTGAGGCGCGTTGCACGGTCATCGCCCACAGGTTGATGGTGGTACCTGGTGCAACCCCTGCTTCTTTTAGTAGCAACCGCGCCTTGGTCGGATCGTAGGGCGCATCGTGGATGCTTGCGTCATAAGACCACTGCGCCGGTGGCAATGCGTTCTGCGCCAATTGTCCGGCGCTCTGGTACACGGCCTTGATGATTGCTGGCTTGTCGATGGCCATGTCCAGGGCCTGGCGCACCTTGAGCTGGTCCAGCGGCGGGTGAGTCACGTTGTAGGCCAGGAAGCCCAGGTTGAAACCGGCTTGTTGCAGCACACGCAGGTTCGGGTCTTGCTTCATGACTTCGATGTCGGCGGGGCGCGGGTAGCCGCTGACCTGGCATTCGCCGGCCTTGAGTTTCTGCAGGCGCGCGGCGGCGTCCGGGGTGATGGCGAACACCAGGTTGTCGAGTTTCACATCCTCGGGTTTCCAATACTGTTTATTCGCCTCGTAGCGGATCTGCGAGTCTTTCTGGTAACGCTTGAACACAAACGGCCCAGTGCCGACGGGTTTCTGATTAATGTCCTCGGCCTTGCCTTCTTTCAACAGCTGGGCGGCGTATTCGGCTGATTGCACCGAGGCGAAACTCATGGACAGGTTCTGCACGAACGAGGCATCGACATTGTTCAGGTTGAAACGCACGGTGTGCTCATCGACTTTATCGACGCTCTTGATCGTGGTGTTCAAGCCCATGTCGGTGAAGTACGGCGATTCCGAAGGGTAGGCCTTGCGAAACGGGCTGTCGGCATCGAGCAGGCGATTGAAGGTGAACAGCACATCATCGGCGTTGAAATCGCGGGTCGGGGTGAAGTAGGCGGTGGTGTGAAACTTGACGCCATCGCGCAGGTGGAAGGTGTAGGTCAGGCCGTCTTTGGACACATCCCAGCTTGTTGCCAAGCCTGGTTCGACTTCGGTGCCGCCGCGCTTGAACTGGGTCAGGCGGTTGAACACGGTTTCGGCCGAGGCATCAAAGTCGGTGCCGCTGGTGTATTGACTGGGGTCGAAGCCGGCAGGGCTGGCTTCGGAGCAGTAGACCAGGGTGGCGGCAGCCTGGGCCATTGGCATAAAGGCCAGGAGGCTTGCGGCGAGGAGCAGTGGCTTGACGGCAATTCTTTCCATGGAGACCCCTGAAATGGCCGCTCTTAAAGCGGCCCGAACGAAAACGGCGTCAACGAGGTTAACGCGGTTTTCTTGACTCAGGAATAGGCTGCGATGTGGGCCGTCAGATCAGGCGCCCGTGGGTATTTCCGTCCTGGGGGCTGTGAGTGAAACTTCAATTTTAGTCGGCGCGTCTTTATCGATGACGAAGCTGTTGTGCACGTCATTAGTGTGATGAATGGTAAAGGTCCTTTTTGCATTGATATCTACGTTATCCAGCTTGCCTGTATCGGGATTGTTTAGTTTGTATCTGGCAGAGGCTTAACGTTTCGCTCGCCTTCACTGCCACTTTCGATGTTTTTGATCTGCGTACTTACACGAGTGGCATAGGCATCAATAAGACCCTCGCGCTCATTTAACGTATACCTGCCTCCGAGCGCTTGAACAGGGCCGGATCCATAAAGGGTTGCCTTATAGATATCGGATTGGCGCTGGGCAGTAGAGGCAGTGTTGTCGGTGTTATAGACTTCGTTATTGTTCAACGGTGTGGGCGGTTGCTGTTCCTGCGCCTGGGTGTGTTCTTCTTGAGTAGATCCAGGCGTTGGTGTTGAGTAACGGACAATATTAAATCGAGTTGAGTCTGTCACGTTCGACTACCTGATTAGATAATTAGAATAGGTTCGTGTCAAATGTGTGGCTGTTTACGCAGGAGGCGTTCCACATCCCTTCATTAAAAGTGTAAGTTACGTAATTATTTTCTACATAGTCGAGTTGTATAGGGCGCCCAGTGCATCGGCGGCCACGGCATTGGCGCTCAAGGCAATGCCGTGGCCGTTCACTCTACCGATAAATGGACGCTTCAAGGTTGAGTGGGGAATGTGACGGGCTTATAGGTGAACGCCCACCACTTGAGCGGGTTCCAATAGGGGTTTGTCTTTGACGGTCTGAATCGTGAAATTCTCTTCATTTCATCGCTGACATATTGCTCAGCTTGGCCTCTAGCCAATTTTGTTATAGTGGGATCAAGGGTGATGCCGTTGCTTTGCAGGTTTTGGTGATACGCGGTTTCTACTTTACCAATGGCGCTGGTTATAACTTCCGGCGAAAGGTTCGCGGTGAGGGTGCCGGTATAGCCTTTTACAGGGCGCCTTATCAATCTTTGAAATTGAGCAGCAAAGGAACTGTCTCCACCGCTTGCAGAATTGCAGGATAACAGGCGTACGTTGTCAAAGTCTTCCGGGTTTATACCTTTTGCATGCAGGGTATGAAGCAATTCTCCTGGCGTATTAAGTTGTCCATCGTATACCACTTTTGCTACGCCGGTTTCAGGGTTGAAACTGCCGTGGACGAGTATATTCAATCGTTGCTCTGTGCCTTTTTTATTAGTGTCGATAAAGGTATACAGTTTTTCGTTGATCACATTCAGATTATTGACCTCTCCACTGAGGATAACGGCTTTTTCACCGGTAGAAAAAAGTGACTCACCCGTGGGTAAGTTTTCTATGGACCTCAGCGGTGGAAGTTTCACGTCTGTGCCGTCGACGGGCAGAGGGATGCCTGCACTATCAGCAGGCGCCGAACGATTGGCGTCGTCTGTCTCGATGTTGACGCGTGTGGGGGTATCGCTCTCGTTCGGCGCTTTTGGTGCGCGTACGAATTCAAACTCGCGTGTCTCGGAATTGAACCTCCAGCTGTAATTCCGGGTGCTGGAAGGCAGTTGAGGTTCCCCCAACCCCACCTCTACCCCATAGGGTGCGAGTTCGTGCACCAGTTGCAGGCTCGATATCACTGCCGCGGCAGTGCCGCCAACGCGATCGTCGGCGGTCATGCCATAAATGGCGTCATGGATGCCGAAGTAAATATTGCCCGCGTTGCCAAGGATGGGCACGTAACCGAAGGTGCGTCCCCATAATTCCTTCGCCCCCTTCCACGCTTGCTGCTCGTTACCAAATACCTGCGTTTGGTCGGCCCATTCTGCGTTTTTGGCGTTCACTGCCTGGTACTCGGTAGCGATACCGGAGTCCAGGTTGCCGTATCTCAAAAAATAGTCGCTGTTTCGCGATTGGGTATAATTAAACGTCTCCCTCACCGGTACAGGTTTATCTTTGAAAAGGTTTTCATAGCCTGGATAGGTGGCTCGTTGATAGTCGATCAGGTTTTCAAGCACATTTTCGGCGGATGTCCAATGAGCATCTTTGCCGCCTTGCCTGTCGCGGGCATTGAAACTACTGTGCAACGTATTACGATTGGTTTCAGCCCAACGGGCGAAATCGTTATCTCCATTCAGTTCATTGACCGTGCCGGTTTTCAAATCAATCATCAGGCCATTGTTGGGCCTGTGATCATAATCACCGTGATAGTTGATGTAAGGGATGAATGCATGCCCTCCCAGTGGATAGCCGTATATATTTGGGATAATCACATTGCCGTTTTTTTCAAGTGTACGGTTGATTGCTTCTTGTCCGGCAGGTGTGAGTTGTTCATAACTGCCCTTGTCGTTACGCAGGCTGTGTAAGATTCCCCGCACAACATAGGCATCAGCTTTCCCCGAGCGCTTCGCCAATGCACCGGGCACGTCCCGCATGGGCTCGGCTATCTGAACTTCCCAATGCACCTGAAGTCGTCCACCCAAGGCTTCTAGATCGCTGATCTTGTCCTGATCTTGTGGGTTTATTTTCGTCTCTTGGAAGTTGAGTGAGCCGCCCTCCGGTGTTCTATCGTGCTGAAGGGCACCGGCTGCAATTTCCCATGCATAGTAGGTGCGCTCGCTGGTGTCGGTCTTTATTTCGGGGTGCCATTTCCCTACGTAAGAATCGAACTTTACGGTGAATTGTTCATGCGGGTCGCGCCCGGCAGCCAATAAACCGGCGCTGAAGTAACCCGCAGGCTCGAGAAACTGGCGAACCTTTTGGAAGCGGACATTTCTTTCGCCTTCCTCACCCGTTTCTATGTTCTTGATCTGTGCCACTACTCGCTCGGTATAGGCTTCAATGCGGTGCATCCGCTCTCGTAGCGTATAACTCGTGGAGGGCGGAGAAACACCGGCCTCCCCGTAAATAACGCCTTTGGAGAAATCAAGCTCATTATCCGGGGTGGGCGCAGTCATCCGGCCAACATTGCCCGTTGACCCGATCTGCGTGCCTGGCTCCCTATTTTCCAATGGCGGCGGCGCGTCAGCTGCCCGAGTGTTGCGGCTGTGTGTACTTGCAGTTAAATGTTCAGTGATGATGGGGTTTGGCAACAAAGGCGCAGATATGTTCATGAGCGGCTCGCTGTATTCGTAGGTTCTTAACGTTATTGTCTGGGCACGAAGTAATAGGGCAGGCAATATGCACGCCGAGATATGAGTTAATTATTAGGTTGATGAACTTCACTGTGTCATCAGTTATTTTTTAACTCGGCCTGCATGTGCAGGGCGAACCAAACTAATATTGCTGGCACTTTTGTTAAGTTGGGTTTGCCGGTGCCTGCGCGGTAGCACTCGTGTGGTGTTACATGCAATTGGGTGGCAGCAGGCGTACAGAAGGTTCCACTTTTAAGTGTATGTTCTGTGCAACCAGTGGTTTCACAAAGTGCAGCCTACAGCGATCGAAAAGAACTTGCGCTAAGAGGCATTCGGGTCGGCTTATCAAAAAAAACGGCGCCAGCTTTCCAAGGCTGCGCCGTTTTTTGTCTCGAAGAGCGTTACTGAAGAACTTCAATCACCCCATCGGCGCTCATGTTGACCTGGCTGGTGCCTGCTTCGACTTCCGGCGCGGGCGCTGGCGCTGAATCGGCCATGGCCGCTTTCATCATCATCCCGCCACGGGCATAAGGCATCGGGTAGCCATTGGTGTTGAAGTTCAGGTTGACGATCTTGTAACCCTTGCCGCCCAGCGCATCGGTGGCCAGTTGTGCGCGTGCCTTGAACGCGGCAACCGCATCCTTGAGCAATGCATCTTCGCTGGCCTTGCGCGTAGCGTCGGCGATGGCGAAGTCCATGTTGTCCATTTTCAGCGTGTTCAGCAGTTCGCCGGTGAGCTTGGACAACGCTGGGAAGTCCGCGCTTTCCAGGCGTAGTTCAGCGCGCTCACGCCAGCCGGTGATCTTCTGGTTCTTGCTGTCGTAGATCGGGTAGCTGTTGCGGCTGCCCTGGCGCAGGGTTACGCCTTTGACTTCGCGGGCCTGGCCCAGGGCCTGGTTCATGGTGGTAGTGATTTCGGCGGCGAGCTTGGCCGGGTCGGAGTTTTGCGATTCGGTGTAGAGGGTGACGATCATCTTGTCGCGGGCCACTTCCTGGCTGACTTCGGCACGCAGGGAGATCTGGTTGTAGTTCAGTGCATCGGCGGCCATGGCCGGGAGGCTGGCGATTGCGCTGGCGCTGAAGGTGATGATGGCTGCACTGCGAGTGAAACGAGACATGGAAGCTCCTTGGGATAATCGTGTTGGGATAGCCGTGTTCGGTATGACTGTAGACGCAGGTATCGGGTTCTTCGGGTTTACACATTCCCTACACGTTGTGGTGATGCCGACGAACGGTCATTTGTTCTCCCTGCGTCAAAGAGCCACACACACCATGCCAGCCGGTCTGCTTCGTTTATACTCGTGCCGATCCGCCTGCAGCGCTCACCGGGAGAGCTCATGCTCGCCGCCGTAAAACTGACTTCCGCCACCCGCCAGAACCTCTGGCGCCTGACGTTCATTCGTACCCTGGTATTGGCCGCACAGGCCGGTTCCGTGGGGCTTGCCTACTGGTTCGACCTATTACCGCTGCCGTGGCTGCAACTGGGCGTGACCCTGGCGTTTTCCACCGTGCTGTGTGCGTTCACCGCCATCCGACTGCGTACCACGTGGCCGGTAACCGAGCTGGAATATGCGCTTCAGTTGGCGTGTGACCTGGTTATCCACAGTGTGTTGCTGTATTTCTCCGGTGGTTCTACCAACCCCTTCGTTTCGTATTATCTGGTGCCACTGACCATTGCCGCCGTCACCCTGCCATGGCGCTACTCGGTGGTGCTGTCGGGCATCGCCCTGACGCTCTATACCTTGCTGCTGGCGCAGTTCTATCCGTTGCAAACCTTCCCAATCGCCCGTGAAAACCTGCAGATCTACGGGATGTGGCTGAGTTTTGCCCTGTCTGCTGCCGTCATTACCTTCTTTGCTGCACGCATGGCCGAAGAGCTGCGCCGCCAGGAAGAGTTGCGCGCCATTCGCCGCGAAGAAGGGTTGCGTGACCAGCAATTGCTCGCCGTCGCCACCCAAGCGGCCGGCGCCGCCCATGAGCTGGGCACGCCGCTGGCAACCATGAGCGTATTGCTCAAGGAAATGACCCAGGACCATCACGATCCGGCGCTGCAAGATGACTTGAGTGTGCTGCAGGAACAGGTCAAGCAATGCAAACTGACGTTGCAGCAACTGGTGCGTGCCGCCGAGGCCAACCGCCGCCTGGCAGTTGAGATGCAGGACGTGACCCAGTGGCTCGATGAGGCCCTGAACCGTTGGCACCTGATGCGCCCCGAGGCCAGTTACCGTTTCAATCTATTAGGCCAGGGCAGCGTGCCGCGCATGGCGCCACCGCCGGACCTGACCCAGGCGCTGCTCAACCTGCTCAACAACGCCGCTGACGCCTGCCCCGAAGGTCTCGGCGTACAGTTGGACTGGGACGCGGAGCACGTCACCATCAGCATTCGTGACCACGGTGCAGGCGTGCCGTTGGCCATTGCCGAGCAGATCGGCAAACCTTTCTTTACCACCAAGGGCAAAGGCTTCGGCCTGGGCCTGTTTTTGAGCAAGGCCAGCGTGACCCGCGCGGGCGGCTCAGTGAAGCTCTATAGTCATGAGGAAGGTGGCACGCTCACCGAGCTGCGCCTGCCCCGTGTCGCACGAGGAGATATCGATGAGTGACGAGATCCAAGTCGAAGGCGAAGAACTGCCGCACCTGTTGCTGGTAGATGACGATGCGACCTTTACCCGCGTGATGGCGCGCGCCATGAGCCGGCGTGGTTTTCGCGTCAGTACCGCAGGTTCTGCCGAAGAGGGCTTTACCATCGCCCAGGCCGACCTGCCGGACTACGCCGCCCTCGACCTGAAAATGGACGGCGACTCGGGCTTGGTGCTGCTGCCCAAGCTGCTGGAGCTCGACCCGGAAATGCGCGTGGTGATCCTTACCGGTTACTCCAGCATCGCCACCGCTGTCGAGGCCATCAAGCGCGGCGCCTGCAACTACCTGTGCAAGCCGGCGGATGCCGACGACGTGCTCGCTGCCTTGCTGTCCGAGCATGCCGACCTCGACACTCTGGTGCCGGAAAACCCGATGTCGGTAGACCGCCTGCAGTGGGAGCACATCCAGCGCGTGCTGACCGAACACGAAGGCAATATCTCCGCCACTGCCCGCGCCCTGGGCATGCACCGCCGCACGCTGCAACGCAAGCTGCAGAAGCGCCCGGTACGACGCTGAACACAGCCTGAACAAGCTGCTTCAGGCTGCACGGATGCACGAACCGATCACCTATGATCGGTTCAAACGCCTGTGATGTTTTTCCTGCCGAGCCTGAACAATGAACCAGAACGCTGAGTACTCCGCGGTCAACGACGCGGTGCGTGGGCAATTCTTTCGCCGAACCTGGGCGATGATCACACCTTATTGGCGCAGCGAAGAAAAGGGCAGGGCGTGGCTGCTGCTGGCGGCAGTGATTGGCCTGTCGCTGTTCAGCGTGGCGATCTCGGTGTGGATCAATCACTGGTACAAGGACTTCTACAACGCCCTGGAAAAGAAGGACACCGCCGCCTTCTGGCAACTGATCGGTTACTTCGGTGGGATCGCAGCGGTGGCGATTCTCGGGGCGGTCTACCGTCTCTACCTGACCCAGATGCTGACGATCCGCTGGCGTGCCTGGCTTACCGAAAAACACTTCAGCCGTTGGCTGGCCCACAAGAACTACTACCAGCTGGAGCAGGGCGGCTACACCGATAACCCGGACCAGCGGATTTCCGAAGACCTCAATAACTTCACCTCCGGCACCCTGAGCCTTGGCCTCGGGTTGCTGCGCAATGTGGTCAGCCTGGTGTCGTTCTCGATCATCCTGTGGGGCGTGTCGGGCAGCATCGAAGTATTTGGCATCACCATCCCCGGCTACATGTTCTGGTGTGCGCTGCTGTATGCCGCCGTGGGCAGTTGGCTGACGCACCTGATCGGCCGCCGCTTGATCGGCCTGAGCAACCAGCAACAACGCTTCGAAGCGGACCTGCGTTTTTCCATGGTGCGGGTACGTGAGAATGCCGAGAGTATCGCCCTGTACAACGGCGAACCGAATGAGAGACAACGCCTGAGCACGCGTTTCGGCAAGGTCTGGCACAACTTCTGGGACATCATGAAAGTGTCCAAGCGCCTGACCTTTTTCACCTCTGGCTACGGCCAGATCGCGATCATTTTCCCGTTTATCGTCGCCGCACCGCGTTACTTCACCGGCAAGATCGAGCTGGGTGAGCTGATGCAAATCAACTCGGCGTTCAGCAACGTGCAAGAGAATTTCAGTTGGTTTATCAATGCCTATTCGGAGCTGGCGACATGGCGTGCAACCAGCGACCGTCTGTTGAGCTTCCAGCAGGCCATGAGCGACAACGAGCAATGCCCCCCGGCCATCGACGTGCGCCCTGAAGGCGAGCGCTTGGTGCTAAAAGACCTGGGCATGGACCTGGCCGACGGCCGTCACTTGCTCACCGACGCCGACATGACCGTGGAGCCTGGCCAGCGCGTGATGCTGAGTGGGCGTTCCGGTAGCGGCAAGAGTACTTTGCTGCGGGCGATGGGCCATCTATGGCCGGCTGGACATGGCAGCATTCGCCTGCCGACGGCGCGTTACCTGTTCCTGCCGCAGAAGCCGTACCTGCCGATTGGTACGCTCAAGGCTGTGTTGAGTTACCCACAGGACGACAGCATCTATCCGGCAGAACGTTATGCACAGGTGCTGGAAACCTGCCGCCTGCCGCATCTGGTCAACCGCCTGGATGAAGCCAACCACTGGCAACGCATGCTCTCACCGGGCGAGCAACAGCGCCTGGCCTTTGCCCGTGCGTTGTTGTTCGCGCCGCAATGGCTGTACATGGATGAAGCGACCTCAGCCATGGATGAAGAAGATGAGGCGACCTTGTATCAAGCGTTGATCGATGAGTTGCCAGGGTTGAGCATCGTCAGTGTGGGCCACCGCAGCAGCCTCAAGCGTTTTCATGGGCGGCATGTTCGGATCGAGGGTGGGCGGTTGCAGGAACAACAACCGGCCTGAAGTCAAACTCGGTCAATGTGGGAGGGGCTTGCTCCCGATAGCGGTGTGTCAGCCACCTACTTTGGCTCTGACAGACTGCTATCGGGAGCAAGCCCCCTCCCACATGAGGTTCTGCTTTGTCTTGGAGAATGAGGCAAAAAAAGCCCGGCTGATCATCGATCAGCCGGGCTTTTTTAGTGCTTGAAAATGACTTACTTCTTCAAGCCGTAATGCTCATCCAGCATGCCTGGGGCGTTCGGCGTCTTTGGCGCGTAGTCCCGTGGTGGCTCCTGGTTTTCCCGTGGCGGGGTCAGGCGTTCCCGTGGGGCTTGCGGTGCATCGGAATGCAGCGCAGCCAGCAGGCGCTGGCGGGTGATGTCGTCGAGGGCCAGGCGATTAGCGCCATCGGCGAGGTGATCCTGTACTTCCTGGTAGCTCTGGGTGAGCTTCTTGACCAGGGTCGCGGTGCTGTTGAAGTGGGTAACAACCTCGTTCTGATAACTGTCAAAACGTTCCTGAATGTCATCCAACTGACGCTGCGTGCGGTTAGGCGCGGCATTCGGCAGCAGGCGGGCAACCAGGAATCCAATGGCGACACCGGCAACCAGGGCAAGAGTCGGCAACAACCAAACTAAGAGCGAGTGTTCCACGAGTCCTTCCTCTATAAACGGCTTTGCTTTACGTTAACGGCTCGGACCTGCGCTGTATACCGCGATTAAGCTCGCAATGATGCCATGCACAGACTTTTAGCTAGACGAGTCGACCCCTTGAGAGGTCACGGAGTTCATTCCTTGCTCATGCGTGAAACCCCCGTTTTGATCGATGGCCCGGTAGGCCAATTGGAAGCCTTGTACCTGGATCACCCCGAGCCACGTGGCCTGGCGCTGATCTGCCACCCTAACCCGGTACAGGGCGGGACCATGCTCAATAAAGTTGTCTCGACCCTGCAACGCACCGCCCGCGATGCGGGTTTGATTACTTTGCGTTTCAATTATCGGGGCGTCGGCGCCAGCGCCGGTATTCACGATATGGCCACCGGTGAAGTGGACGATGCCGAAGCAGCCGCCACCTGGCTGCGGGAAAAACACCCGGACCTGCCGATCACCTTGCTGGGCTTTTCCTTCGGCGGCTACGTCGCGGCCAGTCTTGGTGGCCGCCTGGAAGCCAAGGGCGAGAAGCTCGCGCACCTGTTCATGGTTGCCGCTGCGGTGATGCGCCTGGGCGATACCGATGTGCTGCCCCAAGGTTGCCCATTGACCCTGATCCAGCCGGAAACCGACGAAGTGGTCGACCCACAGACCGTCTACGACTGGTCCGCCGCCCTGAAACGCCCCCATGAGCTGCTGAAAGTGGCAGAATGCGGACACTTTTTTCATGGCAAGCTGACCGATCTCAAGGATCTTGTGCTGCCACGTCTTTCGAATTGATGACAAGCGATCACCCATGACGACCCGTACCCGTATCCTCACCGGCATCACCACCACCGGCACGCCGCACCTGGGCAACTACGCCGGTGCGATTCGCCCGGCGATCCTTGCCAGCGAAGACGCCAATGCCGATTCCTTCTACTTTCTGGCCGACTACCACGCCCTGATCAAGTGCGATGACCCGCAGCGCATCCAGCGCTCGCGCATGGAAATCGCCGCGACCTGGCTGGCCGGCGGCCTGGATGTGAATCGGGTGACCTTCTACCGCCAGTCCGACATCCCGGAAATCCCCGAGCTGACCTGGCTGCTGACCTGCGTTGCCGCCAAGGGTCTGCTCAACCGCGCTCACGCCTACAAGGCGTCGGTGGACAAGAACGTGGAAAACGGCGAAGACCCGGATGCGGGTATCAGCATGGGCCTGTACAGCTACCCGGTGCTGATGGCGGCGGACATCCTGATGTTCAACGCGCACAAGGTGCCGGTGGGTCGTGACCAGATCCAGCACGTGGAAATGGCCCGCGACATCGGCCAGCGTTTCAACCACCTGTTTGGCAACGGTAAAGAATTCTTCACCATGCCCGAGGCGCTGATCGAAGAAAGCGTCGCCACCTTGCCGGGCCTGGATGGCCGCAAGATGTCCAAGAGCTACGACAACACCATCCCGTTGTTCACCAGCGGCAAAGACATGAAAGACGCGATCTCGCGGATCGTCACCGACTCCCGCGCGCCGGGCGAAGCCAAGGACCCGGACAATTCGCACCTGTTCACCCTGTATCAGGCGTTCGCGACCAAGGCCCAGGAACAGGAGTTCCGTGACGAACTGCTGCAAGGCCTGGGCTGGGGCGAGGCGAAGAACCGTCTGTTCCAACTGCTGGACGGCCAACTGGGCGAAGCCCGCGAGCGTTACCATCACCTGATGTCGCGCCCGTCGGACATGGAAGACTTGCTGTTGGTCGGCGCGAAAAAAGCCCGTGCGGTAGCCGCGCCGTTCCTGGCCGAGCTGCGTGAAGCGGTGGGCCTGCGCTCGTTCGTCAACCAGGCTGCGGCGCCGGTCGCCACCAAGAAAAAAGCCGCCAAAGCCGCGCGCTTCGTGAGCTTTCGCGAAGACGATGGCAGCTTCCGTTTCCGCTTGTTGGCGGCTGACGGAGAGCAACTGCTGCTGTCGCGCAACTTTGCCGATGGCAAGGCGGCTGGCGCGGCGACCAAGCAATTGCAAAGCGGTGACGCGCTGGACGTACGCACTCAAGCCCTGAGCTTCAGCGTATGGCTGGACGGCGCTGCGGTGGCTGACAGCGCCGAGTTCTCCGACGACGCATCCCGCGATGCCGCCATCGAAGCCCTGCGCGTCGCGTTAACCCCAATCGAGGATTAACCCGACCAAGGGTTGATTGCCATTATCCAGGGCCGTCGTTACAGTGACGGCCCGTTTTTGTTGCCTTGCTAACGAAATTATGACGCCCCTAGAACGATATCAAGCTGATCTGAAACGCCCTGAATTCTTCCATGACGCGGCCCAGGAAAATGCCGTGCGTCATTTGCAGCGCCTGTACGACGACTTGGTCGCGGCCTCGCAAAGCAAGCCAGGGATATTCAGCAAGCTGTTTGGCAAGAAAGACCACACGCCGGTCAAAGGCCTGTATTTCTGGGGCGGCGTGGGTCGGGGCAAGACCTACCTGGTAGATACCTTCTTCGAAGCGCTGCCGTTCAAGGAAAAGGTCCGTACCCACTTCCACCGCTTCATGAAGCGCGTGCACGAAGAGATGAAGACCCTGCCGGGCGAGAAAAACCCGCTGACCATCATCGCCAAGCGTTTCTCCCAGGAAGCACGGGTGATCTGCTTCGATGAATTCTTCGTCTCCGACATCACCGACGCCATGATCCTCGGCACCCTGATGGAAGAGTTGTTCAAGAACGGCGTGACCCTGGTCGCCACCTCGAACATCGTGCCCGATGGCCTGTACAAGGACGGCCTGCAACGTGCGCGTTTCCTGCCGGCCATTGCACTGATC
Organism: Pseudomonas haemolytica; assembly: GCF_009659625.1. Classification (GTDB taxonomy): domain Bacteria; phylum Pseudomonadota; class Gammaproteobacteria; order Pseudomonadales; family Pseudomonadaceae; genus Aquipseudomonas; species Aquipseudomonas haemolytica. The sequence goes on from NZ_VOIW01000001.1 coordinate 182,196, forward strand.
AAGCAGAACACCGATATCGTCAACGTCGACAGCGGCGTCGACTACCGCCTGCGTCATCTGGAGCAGGCTGAATTGTTCCACTTCCCGCTGAACGAAGCGGCCCACCAGAGTCTGAAAAAGAGCTTCCGCGCCCTGACGCCGGAATGCACCCAGGCGGTGGAAAACGACAAGTTGATGATCGAGAACCGCGAAATAATCGCACTGCGTACCTGCGATGACGTGGCTTGGTTCGACTTTCGCCAACTGTGCGACGGCCCGCGCAGCCAGAACGACTACATCGAGCTGGGCAAGATCTTCCATGCGGTGATCTTGAGCGGCGTTGAGCAGATGGGCGTCACCACCGACGACATCGCCCGGCGTTTTATCAACATGGTCGACGAGTTCTACGACCGTAACGTCAAGTTGATCATCTCGGCGGAAGTCGAGCTCAAGGATCTGTATACCGGTGGTCGCTTGAACTTCGAGTTCCAGCGCACGCTGAGCCGATTGCTGGAAATGCAGTCCCACGAGTTCCTGTCGCGCGGCCACAAACCCTAAAAGACCTCCAGAACAATGGAGATCCAATGTGGGAGGGAGCAAGCCCCCTCCCACTTTGTTTTCTGTGTTCCTTCAGTTAGGCGGCTTGCTGAAATTGCTGGCGATACTGGTTCGGCGACAACTCCGTGTGCTGCCTGAACAAGCGCGCAAAGAAGCTCGCATCGTCGTAACCCACCTCATAACTGATGGTCTTGATGCTCTTGCGGCTGCCCGAGAGCAGGCCTTTTGCCGTCTCGATGCGCAGTCGTTGCAGATAGTGCAGTGGCTTGTCACCGGTGGCGGTCTGGAAGCGCCGCATGAAGTTGCGGATGCTCATGCCGTGTTCCCGGGCGACGTCTTCGAAGCGGAACTTGTCGGCGAAATGCTCTTCCAGCCAGTGCTGGATCTGCAGGATGATCACGTCCTGGTGCAGCTTCTGGCCGCCAAAACCGATACGTCCTGGTGAATAGCTGCGCTGCACCTCATAGAGAATGTCGCGGGCCACGGCCTGGGCGATAGTGGCACCGCAAAAACGCTCGATCAGGTAGATGTAGAGGTCGCACGCCGAGGTGGTGCCGCCTGCGCAATACAGGTTGTCGGCGTCGGTGAGGTGTTTGTCCTGGTTGAGCTGGACCTTGGGGAAGCGCTCGCTGAACGCAGTGAAAAACCGCCAGTAGGTAGTGGCTTCCTTGCCATCCAGCAGCCCGGCTTCGGCCAGCCAGAATACGCCGGTGGCTTCGCCGCACAGCACGGCGCCGCGAGCGTGTTGTTGGCACAGCCACGGCAGCACTTGCGGGTAGCGGGTGCACAAGGCGTCGAAGTCGTCCCAGAAGGCCGGTAGCACGATGATATCGGCGTCTCCCAGGCCGCCATCCACTGGCATGATCACATCGCTGAAGCTGCGCACTGACTGCCCGTCGGGGCTGACCAGGCGCGTTTCGAACGCCGGGGTCAGGCCCAGGCCTTGCTGTTTGCCATAACGCAGGCTAGCGAGATGGAAGAAATCCTTGGCTTGCATGAGGGTTGAAGCAAATACCCGATCAATGGCCAAAATGCTGACGCGCCGCAAGGGCGTGGAGATTTGGTTAGACATAATTTCATTTATTCTTATAGGGGAAAGTGGTCACCAGACGGCTGGATCGTCTTATTTTTTGTCGCATGTGTCCAGTGTCCTGTCACGCGATCGGGGCATAGGCTCTGTGGGCTCGTCCTTGTCCGACAATCCACGCAGGTGACCCATGATCCCCAGAACCTTGTTCAGCTCGGAGCACGAACTCTTCCGCGAGAGCGTGCGTACCTTTCTCGAAAAACACGCCGCGCCCTTTCATGGGCAATGGGAAAAGCAGGGTTATATCGATCGTAGCCTGTGGAGCAAGGCGGGGGAGGCGGGCATGCTGTGCTCCCATCTGCCGGAGGAATACGGTGGCCTGGGGGCGGACTTTCTCTACAGCGCGGTGGTGATCGAAGAAATCAGCCGCCTCGGTTTGACCGGCATCGGTTTTTCCCTGCATTCGGATATCGTCGCGCCCTACATCCTGCATTACGGCAGTGAAGCGCTGAAGCACAAGTACCTGCCCAAGTTGATCTCCGGGGAGATGGTCACGGCCATTGCCATGACCGAACCAGGCGCCGGTTCCGACTTGCAAGGGGTCAAGACCACAGCGGTGCTGGACGGCGATGAGTATGTGATCAACGGGTCCAAGACCTTTATCACCAACGGCTACCTGGCCGATCTGGTGGTTGTGGTGGCCAAGACCGATCCCAAGGCCGGCGCCAAGGGCACCAGCCTGTTCCTGGTGGACGCTGGCACGCCCGGCTTTGACAAAGGCAAACGCCTGGAGAAAGTCGGCATGAAGGCCCAGGACACCTCGGAGCTGTTCTTCCAGGATGTGCGGGTGCCCAAGGAAAACCTGCTGGGCCAGGCCGGCATGGGGTTCGCCTACCTGATGCAGGAGCTGCCCCAGGAGCGCTTGACCGTGGCGATTGGCGCCTTGTCATCCGCCGAAGCGGCGTTGCAGTGGACCCTGGACTACACCCGCGAGCGCAAGGCGTTTGGCAAGGCGATTGCCGACTTCCAGAACACCCGCTTCAAGCTGGCGGAGATGGCCACCGAGATTCAGATCGGTCGTGTGTTCGTCGATAAGTGCATGGCGCTGCACCTGGAAGGCAAGCTGGATGTGCCTACAGCTGCGATGGCCAAGTATTGGGCCACAGACCTGCAATGCAAGGTGCTCGATGAGTGCGTGCAGCTGCACGGGGGCTACGGCTTCATGTGGGAATACCCGATTGCCCGGGCCTGGGCTGATGCGCGGGTGCAGCGGATTTATGCGGGGACCAATGAGATCATGAAGGAGATTATTGCGCGGGCGCTTTGATCTTGCGGTGTTGCTGATGGCCCCTTCGCGAGCAAGCCCGCTCCCACATTCAACCGCATACCAAATCGGTGTACTCGGTTAAACGGGGGAGCGGGCTTGCTCGCGAAGGCGGTCTAAAGATCAATCAAGGCGCAGGGTTCGGATGATCCTTTTGAATCGCCTCGATCCCTTCCAGCACCTCCTTGGACAGTTTCAGATCAGCACTGGCAATGTTGCTGTCCAACTGCGCAAGCGTCGTCGCACCAATAATATTGCTGGTCACGAAGGGTTGTTGTGTGACGAACGCCAGCGCCATTTGCGCCGCGTCCAGGCCGTGTTCGCGCGCCAGTGCCACATACCGGCTGCACGCCGCTTCCGATTGCGGGTTGAAGTAACGGCTGAAGCGGCTGTACTCGGTCAGGCGTGCCTTGGCCGGACGCGCGCCATTTTCGTATTTGCCGCTGAGCATGCCGAACGCCAGAGGCGAATAGGCTAGCAGGCCGCACTGCTCACGAATGGCGATTTCCGCCAGACCCACCTCAAAGCTGCGGTTGAGCAGGTTATAGGGGTTCTGGATCGACACTGCGCGGGGCCAGCCGCGGGCTTCGGCCAGGGCGAGGAACTTCATGGTGCCCCATGGCGTTTCGTTGGACAGGCCGATATGGCGGATCTTGCCGGCCTTCACCTGTTCATCCAGGGCTTCGAGGGTTTCCTCCAGCGGGGTGAGGTCGTCTTCGTCCTTGTGCTTGTAGCTCAACTGACCGAAAAAGTTGGTGCTGCGCTCCGGCCAGTGCAGTTGGTAGAGGTCGATCCAGTCGGTCTGCAGGCGCTTGAGGCTGGCGTCCAGCGCCAGGGCAATGTGCTTGCGGTTGTGGCGCAGGTAGCCATCGCGGATGTAGTCGATGGTGTTGCCGGGGCCGGCGATCTTGCTGCCCAGGACCCAGTCGGCACGGTCGCCACGACTTTTGAAATAGTTGCCGATGTAGCGCTCGGTAGTGGCATAGGTGTCGGCCTTGGGCGGTACCGGGTACATTTCCGCCGTGTCGAGGAAATTGATGCCTGCGGCCTTGGCCCGTTCGATCTGCGCGAAGGCCTCTGCCTCGCTGTTCTGCTCGCCCCAGGTCATGGTGCCCAAAGCGATCGCGCTGACGTTCAGATCGGTGCGGCCCAGCTGTCGGTAATCCATCGGGTACTCCTTCGGGGAAAACAATCATAAAAGCAGGTTGAATTTTTTTTCGCAATCTGCATAATTGCCCACCTCTTTCTGCAGTGGAAGTGATGCGCCGCCTGCCGAAGAATCTTGCCGTTGAACGGACGCGCCGACCCGAGCCCCCGATAGCGTCTGTATCCGGCTGCCTTTGACTTGTCAAAGTACGCACTATTCAGTAAGATCCGCCGTCTAATTTACAGGGCGGCCCCTGAGGCTATTAAAGAATGACAACTTTTACTGCAAAACCGGAAACAGTTCAGCGCGACTGGTTTGTCGTCGACGCCGCTGGTCAGACCCTGGGTCGTCTGGCCACTGAAGTCGCCAGCCGTCTGCGTGGCAAGCACAAGCCTGAGTACACCCCTCACGTTGACACCGGTGACTACATCGTGATCATCAACGCTGAGCAGGTACGTGTTACCGGCAACAAAGCGCAAGACAAAATGTACTACCGTCACTCCGGTTTCCCAGGCGGTATCAAGTCTTCCAACTTTGAAGGCCTGATCTCCAAGAAGCCTGAAGCCCCGATCGAAATCGCGGTCAAAGGCATGCTGCCGAAGGGCCCACTGGGTCGCGATATGTTTCGCAAGCTGAAAGTCTATGCGGGCGCTGTACACCCTCATGCTGCTCAGCAGCCCCAAGAACTGAAGTTTTAACGGAATAGTTCATTATGTCGGCGACTCAAAATTACGGCACTGGCCGTCGCAAAACCGCAACCGCACGCGTTTTCCTGCGTCCGGGCACTGGTAACATCTCGATCAACAACCGCACCCTGGACAACTTCTTCGGCCGCGAAACTGCCCGCATGGTAGTTCGTCAGCCGCTGGAATTGACCGAGACCGTTGAAAAGTTCGACATCTACGTCACTGTTATCGGTGGCGGTGTAAGTGGTCAAGCTGGCGCAATCCGCCACGGTATCACTCGCGCTCTGATGCAGTACGACGAAACCCTGCGTGGCGCTCTGCGCAAAGCTGGTTTCGTAACTCGCGATGCTCGTGAAGTTGAACGTAAGAAAGTCGGTCTGCGTAAAGCGCGTAAGCGTCCGCAGTACTCGAAGCGTTAATTCGCTTTACGTTCCACAAAAACGCCCAGCCTCCTCACGGAGCTGGGCGTTTTTTATTGCCTGCGATTTATGCATAAATTTGTGCGTGACAACTTGCCACATCCGTAGACCCCCTATACTACAAGGCCTGGGGGCGGAGGCCCGGGCAATTCCCTTGTCATACGTGGGGCTTTTCATTACCATCCGTCAAAATTTTTATAAGTAAAGATTCAACACTTAGTAGACGCCTGATTTAACAGGCCAAAAAGCTGATGGGAGAGGACTGAATGAGCAATGACGGCGTGAATGCAGGCCGGCGTCGCTTCTTGGTAGCAGCCACATCCGTGGTGGGTGCTGCAGGAGCGGTGGGGGCTGCGGTCCCGTTCGTGGGGTCATGGTTTCCCAGTGCCAAGGCGAAAGCCGCAGGTGCACCGGTGAAGGTGAATGTCAGCAAGATCGAGCCAGGCCAGCAGATGATTGCTGAGTGGCGCGGCCAGCCGGTTTTCATCGTTCGTCGTACCGAGGAAATCCTGGGGAATCTGAAGAAGATCGAAGGCCAGTTGTCTGACCCGAAATCCGAGAATTCCGACCAACCCGCCTACGCCAAGAACGAAGTGCGTTCGATCAAGCCAGAGATCCTGTTGCTGGTTGGTCTGTGTACCCATCTGGGTTGCTCGCCTACCTTCCGCCCGGAAGTGGCCCCTGTCGATCTCGGCAAGGATTGGGTCGGTGGTTATTTCTGTCCCTGCCACGGATCGCACTACGACCTCGCTGGCCGTGTCTACAAATCCCAGCCCGCTCCATTGAACCTGCCCGTGCCTCCGCATACCTACGAAACTGACGACCTCATAGTCATTGGCCTCGACAAGGAGAACGCGTGATGAGCAAGTTCATGGATTGGGTGGATGCGCGCTTCCCCGCTACCAAAATGTGGGAAGACCATCTCAGCAAATATTACGCGCCAAAAAACTTCAACTTCTTCTACTTCTTTGGCTCCCTGGCCTTGTTGGTGCTGGTCAACCAGATCGTCACCGGCGTGTGGTTGACAATGAGCTATACGCCTTCTGCGGAAGAAGCCTTTGCTTCCGTCGAATACATCATGCGTGACGTCGAGTACGGCTCGATCCTGCGCCTGCTGCACTCCACGGGCGCGTCGGCGTTCTTTATCGTCGTCTATCTGCACATGTTCCGCGGCCTGCTCTACGGGTCGTACCAGAAGCCCCGTGAGCTGGTATGGGTCTTCGGCATGTTGATCTACCTGGCGCTGATGGCCGAAGCCTTCATGGGTTACCTGCTGCCTTGGGGCCAGATGTCGTACTGGGGCGCCCAGGTGATCATCTCGCTGTTCGGCGCGATCCCGGTGATCGGCAACGACCTGACCCAGTGGATTCGAGGTGACTACCTGATTTCCGGCATCACCCTGAACCGCTTCTTCGCCTTGCACGTGGTGGCCCTGCCGATCGTGATTCTCGGCCTGGTGGTGCTGCACATCCTGGCGCTGCACGAGGTGGGTTCCAACAACCCGGATGGTGTGGACATCAAGAAGCACAAGGACGAGAACGGCATCCCGCTGGATGGCATTCCGTTCCACCCGTACTACACCGTGAAAGACATTGTCGGTGTGGTGGTGTTCCTGTTCGTGTTCTGCTCGATCGTGTTCTTTTTCCCGGAGATGGGTGGTTATTTCCTGGAGAAGCCTAACTTCGAGCAGGCCAACGCCTTCAAGACACCTGAGCACATCGCCCCGGTCTGGTACTTCACACCGTTCTACGCGATCTTGCGGGCGATCCCCGACAAGCTGATGGGCGTGATCGCCATGGGCGCCGCCATCGCGGTGCTGTTCGTGCTGCCATGGCTCGACCGTAGCCCGGTCAAGTCGATGCGCTACAAAGGCTGGCTGAGCAAGATCTGGCTGTGGGTGTTCTGCATCTCCTTCGTGATCCTCGGTGTGCTCGGCGTATTGGCGCCAACCCCTGAGCGTACGTTGCTGTCGCAGGTCTGCACCTTCCTGTACTTCGCCTACTTCATTCTGATGCCGTTCTATACCCGGCTCGAGAAGACCAAACCGGTTCCGGAAAGGGTGACTGGCTGATGAAAAAGTTATTCGTTGCATTCGTGCTTGCGGCCCTGCCGCTACTGTCCTTCGCCGCCGAGCATGGCGCGGAGCTGGAAAAAGTCGATATCGATGTGTCTGACAAAGCCGCCATGCAGGATGGGCTGCGTACATTCACCAACTACTGCATGGGCTGCCACAGCGCCAAGTTCCAACGTTACGAGCGTGTCGCCGATGACTTGGGCATTCCTCATGAAGTGATGCTCAGTCACGCGGTGTTCACTGGTGCGAAGATCGGCGACCACATGAACTCCGGCATGCAACCGGCCGACGCCAAGACCTGGTTCGGCGCCGCGCCGCCCGACCTGACCCTGGTGGCCCGCGTGCGCGGCACCGACTGGCTCTACGGTTACCTCAAATCCTTCTATGAAGACCCTGCGCGCCCGTATGGCGTGAACAACAAAGTCTTCCCGAATGTCGGTATGCCGAACGTTCTGGTCGGCCTGCAGGGCCGTCAAGTGGTAGGATGCAAGCAGGTTCAGGTCGTTGAAGACGGCAAGAAGCAATATGATCCGTTGACCGGTACGCCTCTGACCCATGAAGCGTGCGATCAACTGACCATCGTGCCCAAGACCGGTACGCTGAATGAAGAGCAGTTCGACGAGAAGGTCAAGAACCTGGTGACCTTCCTGGCCTACTCGGCCAACCCCGTCAAACTGCAGCACCAGCGCATCGGTACGTACGTCTTGCTGTACCTGGCTTTCTTCTTCGTATTCGCTTATCTGCTCAAGCGCGAATACTGGAAGGATGTGCATTGATCCAACCGTAAGCAATTGCTGTTAATCTTGCGCGCCCAGCGGCATCTCTGAACACGTAGCGCCCGGTTGAACCGGACGTTACAGAGATGATCCCTGGGCGCGCTCGTTTTTGAGCTTTCGATAATTTCAACAAGCGAGGAGGACCGCCATGGGCGTGACCAATCGGTTGGCCTGTTACTCCGACCCCGCCGACCACTATTCCCACCGAGTACGCATCGTACTCGCAGAGAAGGGTGTCAGCGCCGAGATCATCAGTGTGGAGGCGGGCCGTCATCCGCCGAAGCTGATCGAAGTGAACCCTTACGGCAGCTTGCCCACCCTGGTCGATCGTGACCTGGCGTTGTGGGAGTCAACCGTGGTGATGGAATACTTGGATGAGCGTTACCCTCATCCGCCTTTGCTGCCGGTGTATCCGGTGGCGCGTGCCAACAGCCGCCTGCTGATCCATCGGATCCAGCGTGACTGGTGCGGGTTGGTGGATGTGATTCTGGATTCGCGCTCCAAAGAAGCCGCTCGAGTACAGGCGCGCAAGGAATTGCGCGAGAGCCTGACCGGCGTTTCGCCGTTGTTCGCCGATAAACCTTTTTTCCTTAGTGAGGAACAAAGCTTGGTGGATTGCTGCCTATTACCCATACTCTGGCGCTTGCCGATTCTGGGCATTGAACTGCCACGGCCAGCCAAGCCGTTGCTTGATTACATGGAGCGCCAGTTTGCGCGTGAGGCTTTCCAGGCGAGTCTGTCTGGTGTCGAACGCGATATGCGCTAAGGCTTAAGGAGCCGCTGATGAACTCCAGTCGACCTTACCTGGTCCGCGCGCTCTATGAGTGGATTGTGGACAACGATTGCACCCCGCACATGCTGGTCAATTCCGAATTTCCTGCGGTTCAGGTACCCCAGGGTTTTGCCAGTGACGGACAAATCGTGCTGAACGTATCGCCCAGTGCCGTGCGTCACCTGCACATGGATAACGAAGCGGTGAGCTTCGAAGGGCGTTTCGGTGGTGTGCCTCATACGCTGTTCGTGCCAATCGGTGCGATTCTCGGGATCTATGCCCGGGAAAATGGCCAAGGCATGGTGTTCGATCTGGAGTCGCCTTTGGAGGATGACGAAACGATCGAAGGCGAAGACGGTGATGATGTGCCGCCACCGGATGCCGAACCGCCGCGCCCTAGCGGTCGGCCAAGCTTGAAAGTGGTGAAGTAGGCGGATTTCGCCTTCAGGCCCAGCTGAAAAATGCCTCGACTCTGTCGGGGCATTTTTTTTGCGTGAAGGATATGGATGAAAGTCGCGCCAGAACGGTGATCGTACAACCACCATGGGCTATGATGCGGTCTTTAGTTCGCCGAGAAAGATGGTTCATCATGGAAAACTCCAGCGCCGCTCCACGTCTTCCCCGCAAGCGCCGCAGCCTTGCCCAGGAATTGGTCACGGTGTTGTCCGAGCAGATCCGCGACGGCCAACTCAAACGCGGCGACAAGCTGCCTACCGAGTCGGCGATCATGGACGCCCATGGGGTCAGCCGTACCGTGGTGCGTGAGGCTATTTCACGCCTGCAAGCGGCGGGGCAGGTCGAGACTCGCCATGGTATCGGCACCTTTGTGCTGGACACGCCAAGCCCCAGCGGTTTTCGCATTGATCCGGCCACCGTGGTGACCTTGCGTGATGTGCTGGCGATTCTGGAGCTGCGTATCAGCCTGGAAGTGGAATCAGCGGGGCTCGCCGCCTTGCGTCGCAGCGATGCACAGCTGGCCGCCATGCGTGCGGCCCTCGATGCCTTGAATGAAAGCGCGGCCCACGCCGGCGATGCGGTGGCGTCAGACTTTGCCTTCCACCTGGAAATTGCGCTGTCTACCGGCAACCGTTACTTCACCGACATCATGACCCACCTGGGCACCAGCATCATTCCACGTACCCGCCTGAACTCTGCACGCTTGGCCCATGATGACCAACAGCACTACATGAGCCGACTGAGCCGCGAACATGAAGAGATTTATGAGGCGATTGCCCGCCAGGATTCGGATGCGGCGCGTGCGGCCATGCGTCTGCATTTGACCAACAGCCGCGAGCGGCTGCGCCATGCCCATGAAGAGGCAGAAGCGCAGCGCGGTTAAAGCATTGCCCTGTAGGAACGAGCTTGCTCGCGAAAGATTCAAGGGCGCTGCGTTTATTCAGTATGTGTGCGTTGGCCTCAGGTTCTTCGCGAGCAAGCTCGCTCCTACAAAAAACTATCAGCCGTCAGCTGACGGGTTGATTGGGCTTGTAGTCCTTAAGCAACAAATACGTACTCCAACCCCACCAATCATTGGTCCAGTGCTTGTCGTTCAGGTCATTCACGTCCTTGCGCCGCAGTACCTTGTCCCCCTCCATCTTGAACAGCGGCGAGAAGTTGTTTGCCGGGTTCTGCGCTGCGTTCAGGTCGGGCACATACAGCGGCGCCTTGAAGCTGGCCGGGGAGGGCGCGACACCGCTGATGAACGCCTCGAAGATCTCGTCTGCCGAAGCCTGTACCGCGCGTTTGACCTGTAGGCGATTGTCAGCGTCGATAGTGTCGAAATAGCGTTTGTCGCCATAGGCGTGCCATTGATCGCCCATGGCATTGCGTACCTTGAGCCCGAACTTGCTGTCTTCGTCGTGCATGAAGCGGCTGATCAGCGAGCCCAGCTCGCCCGGTGTCACTACCGCTGCCAGTTGTTTGCGCGGTACCCGCAGGTGGCCAGCAGAAAATAGGTCGGTCAAGAAGTGATCGGCAAAGCTGTTCATCGCATAGGCCAACTGCAGGGCCTGGTCGGTGCCGGTTTGATGGGCGACAACGGCCTGTTGCAGCGCCGCCGTGTGGCCGGCCAAGTAGGCAGACAGGGCCCACTCTCCGAAGTGGTCGGCATTGTCCGCTGCCAGCTTCAGGTAGCGCCCCAGAGGAATTAGGGCCGAAACAGCACTGCCTCCCCCGGTGATGCGGTTCCATTCCTCGGACAACGTATCACCCAGGGCGTCATAGGCTTCATGGGGTTGCTTGCCGTCTTTGATCGCCTGCTTGACTGCGTTGATCTCCTTTTGCATCACCGCGAGGATCTTGTGTGCTTCTTCCCGCGAGGCGGGTAGCACTGCCAGGGAATTGAAAGCGGCGGTGAAGCGTTGCACGCGGTCGGCAGGGGAGGTGCCATCGCTGATGGGTTGCCCAGGAACGCCATAAAAATCGCCACCCAGGGCGATCACTTGGCCGTAGGTCAGCGCCAGCCCGTTGGGTAGGTGCAGCTCGACTTGGTGTGCGGGAATCGCCGGTGCGTCCTTGACGAAGCGCAACAAGGTTTCATCACCGATGGCGGTGTGCTCACCCCCTTCGAAGCGCAGGGTAGGCGGTTGTTTTTGCGGTGCAGCGAGTTCTAGACCTGACATGTTAGCTCCTTGCTATGTCGTAGGAATCTTCCTTGATAACTGTATGTATATACAGTTGTTGTGAGCATAGAGGAGAAATTTCCTACGTCAAGAGGGATTGTTCAACGTGTCAGCTTTGCGATGAGCGCCGATGAATTGCAGTTGACGAATCCATTTATAGTTGTACGATGACGTACGACATAGCCAAAACCAACCACAACCTTTCTTTAGAAAGTCTTCGCCCAGGGTGTTCGAATAATGAATCCACAAGAATTGAAGTCCATCCTCTCCCACGGTTTGCTGTCTTTCCCGGTGACCGATTTCAACGCCCAGGGTGACTTCCACCAGGCGGGCTACATCAAGCGCCTGGAATGGCTCGCCCCTTACGGCGCTACCGCCTTGTTCGCAGCGGGCGGCACCGGTGAGTTCTTCTCCCTTGCTGCCAGCGAATACTCCCAAGTGGTGAAAACCGCCGTCGATACCTGTGCTTCCAGCGTGCCGATTCTGGCCGGTGTAGGCGGCTCGACCCGCCAGGCCATCGAGTACGCTCAAGAGGCCGAACGCCTCGGCGCCAAAGGCCTGCTGCTACTGCCGCACTACCTCACCGAAGCCAGCCAGGACGGGGTTGCCGCCCACGTTGAGGCGGTGTGCAAGTCGGTCAAGATTGGTGTGGTGGTCTACAACCGCAATGTTTGCCGCCTGACCGCGCCGCTGCTGGAACGCTTGGCCGAGCGCTGCCCGAACCTGATCGGCTACAAGGACGGTCTGGGTGATATCGAGTTGATGGTGTCGATCCGCCGTCGTCTCGGCGACCGTTTCAGCTACCTCGGCGGCTTGCCGACTGCAGAGGTTTACGCCGCTGCCTACAAGGCCCTGGGCGTGCCGGTGTACTCCTCGGCGGTGTTCAACTTCATCCCGAAAACCGCCATGGATTTCTACCACGCCATTGCCCGCGAAGATCACGCCACCGTCGACAAGATCATCGACGACTTCTTCCTGCCGTACCTGGACATCCGCAACCGTAAAGCCGGTTACGCGGTGAGCATCGTCAAGGCCGGTGCGAAAATCGTCGGTTACGACGCCGGCCCGGTGCGCACGCCGCTGACCGATCTGCTGCCGGAAGAGTACGAAGCCCTGGCCGCGCTGATCGACAAGCAAGGCGCGCAATAAATTATCTACAAGGCCGCTGCGCAATCAGCGGCCTTTTGCGTCAGGAGAAGATTCGTGTCCCAAGCACAGCGTTTCGAGAACTACATCAATGGCGAATGGGTAACCGGCGCCGACTACTGCACCAACATCAACCCGTCGGATCTGTCCGATGCCATTGGCGAATACGCCAAGGCAGACGTAGCCCAGGTCAACGCAGCCATCGATGCTGCCCGCGCCGCTTTCCCGGCCTGGTCGACTTCAGGTATTCAGGCGCGTCACGATGCGTTGGATAAAGTCGGCAGCGAGATCCTCACCCGTCGCGAAGAACTCGGCACCCTGCTGGCCCGGGAAGAGGGCAAGACCCTGCCCGAAGCCATCGGTGAAGTAACCCGTGCCGGTAATATCTTCAAGTTCTTCGCCGGTGAATGCCTGCGCCTGTCGGGTGATTACGTGCCGTCGGTACGCCCGGGCGTCAACGTTGAAGTGACCCGCGAAGCCCTCGGTGTAGTGGGCCTGATTACCCCGTGGAACTTCCCGATTGCCATCCCCGCCTGGAAAATTGCGCCGGCCCTGGCCTACGGCAATTGCGTGGTGATCAAGCCCGCAGAACTCGTGCCGGGTTGTGCCTGGGCCCTGGCGGAGATCATCTCCCGCGCCGGCTTCCCTGCCGGTGTGTTCAACCTGGTGATGGGCAGCGGCCGCGTGGTCGGCGACGTGTTGGTCAACAGCCCGAAAGTCGATGGCATCAGCTTCACCGGTTCCGTCGGTGTCGGCCGTCAGATCGCCGTCAGTTGTGTATCGCGCCAGGCCAAGGTGCAGTTGGAAATGGGCGGCAAAAACCCGCAGATCATTCTCGATGACGCCGACCTCAAGCAGGCCGTCGAGCTGTCGGTGCAGAGCGCGTTCTACTCCACCGGCCAGCGTTGCACTGCGTCGAGCCGCTTGATCGTCACCGCGGGCATTCACGACCAATTTGTGGCGGCGATGGCTGAGCGGATGAAGTCGATCAAGGTCGGCCACGCGTTGAAAAGTGGCACCGACATTGGCCCGGTCGTGTCCCAGGCCCAGTTGGATCAGGACATGAAATACATCGACATCGGCCAAAGCGAAGGTGCTCGGCTGGTGAGCGGTGGCGGCCTGGTGACGTGCGACACCGAAGGCTACTACCTGGCGCCTACACTGTTTGCCGACAGCGAAGCCGCTATGCGTATCAGCCGTGAAGAGATCTTCGGCCCAGTCGCCAATGTGGTACGCGTGGCGGACTACGAGGCGGCGCTGGCCATGGCCAACGACACCGAGTTCGGGCTGTCGGCGGGGATAGCCACCACCTCGTTAAAATACGCCAACCACTTCAAGCGCCACTCCCAGGCCGGGATGGTGATGGTCAACCTGCCGACCGCGGGTGTGGACTACCACGTTCCGTTCGGTGGCCGTAAGGGTTCATCCTACGGTTCGCGTGAGCAAGGTCGCTATGCGCAAGAGTTCTACACCGTGGTGAAGACCAGCTACATCGGTTCGTAACACGCAGCACCTGTGGCGCCTGCATTGTGTGGGAGCGGGCAACCCCGGCTCCCACATAAACCCGGTGCTCACCGACAACTAGACAATTACCCGCAAAAAAAATAATTAGTGGGAGTATCTCTTCATGCAAGCGACCAAGCCGACCCATGTCCGCTATTTGATCCTGCTCATGCTGTTCCTGGTGACCACGATCAACTACGCCGACCGGGCCACCATCGCCATTGCCGGCTCCAGCCTGCAAAAAGACCTCGGCATCGACGCGGTCACCCTCGGTTATATCTTCTCCGCCTTCGGCTGGGCCTACGTAGCCGGGCAAATCCCCGGCGGCTGGCTGCTCGACCGCTTCGGCTCGAAAAAAGTCTATGCCCTGAGCATCTTCACCTGGTCGCTGTTCACCGTGCTGCAAGGCTATGTCGGTGAGTTTGGTGTCTCCACGGCCGTGGTCGCGCTGTTCATGCTGCGCTTCATGGTGGGCCTGGCCGAGGCGCCGTCGTTTCCGGGAAATGCCCGTATTGTCGCGGCGTGGTTTCCTACGGCGGAAAGGGGCACCGCGTCGGCGATCTTCAACTCGGCGCAGTACTTCGCCACGGTGTTGTTTGCGCCATTGATGGGCTGGATTGTCTACCGCTTCGGCTGGCAGCACGTGTTCATCGTGATGGGGGTGATCGGCATCATTTTCTCGCTGGTCTGGCTGAAAGTTATCCACAGCCCGCGCCAGCATCCGATGATCAACGAGGCCGAGTTCAATCACATCGCCGCCAATGGCGCGATGGTCGACATGGATCAGGACAAGGGCAAAGGCAAGAAAACCGACGGGCCGAAGTGGGACTACATCCGTCAACTGCTGACCAACCGCATGATGCTCGGCGTGTACCTGGGCCAGTACTGCATTAACGGCATCACCTATTTCTTCCTGACCTGGTTCCCGGTGTACCTGGTGCAGGACCGTGGCATGACCATTCTCAAGGCCGGCTTCATTGCCTCGTTACCGGCGATCTGCGGCTTTATCGGCGGTGTGCTCGGCGGGGTGATTTCCGATTACCTGTTGCGTAAGGGCCACTCGCTGACCTTCGCACGCAAGGCGCCGATCATCGGTGGCCTGCTGATTTCCAGCAGCATCGTGGCCTGCAACTATGTGGATATTGAGTGGATGGTGGTGGGGTTCATGGCCTTGGCCTTCTTCGGTAAAGGCGTAGGCGCACTGGGTTGGGCGGTGGTGTCCGACACCTCGCCGAAACAAATCGCCGGCCTCAGTGGTGGCTTGTTCAACACCTTCGGTAACCTGGCGTCGATCACCACACCGATCGTCATCGGCTACATCATCAGCACCACCGGCTCGTTCAAATGGGCGCTGGTATTCGTCGGCGCCAATGCCCTGGTGGCGGTGTTCAGCTACCTGGTGATTGTCGGCCCGATCAAGCGCGTGGTGCTCAAAGAGCCGCCAAGCCAAGGGCCAGAGCTGACCAACCTTACCCAAGCGCACTCCCGAGGGGCGATGTAATGCAGTTGATTGAACATGCCGACTCGCCGCGCTCGATCCGTTTGCACGAGCGCGACAACGTGGTGATCGTGGTAAACGACCAGGGCGTGCCGGCCGGGACTGAATTCCCCGACGGCCTGGTCACCGTGGACTTTATCCCCCAGAGCCACAAGGTGACGTTGGAAGATATCCCCGAGGGTGGCCGGATTATTCGCTACGGCCAGACCATTGGTTATGCCTTGGCGCCAATCCCACGCGGCAGTTGGGTGCAGGAAGATCAACTGCGCATGCCCACCGCGCCACCGCTGGACAGTTTGCCGCTGTCCACCGAAGTGCCTGAAACCCATGCGCCGTTGGAGGGGTTTACCTTCGAGGGCTATCGCAATGCCGATGGCACCGTGGGCACGCGCAATATCCTTGGCATCACCACCACCGTGCAGTGCGTTACCGGTGTGCTGGACCATGCAGTCAAGCGCATCAAGGACGAGTTGCTGCCCAAATACCCCCACGTCGATGATGTGGTGGCGCTGACCCACAGCTATGGCTGCGGCGTGGCGATCACGGCGACGGATGCTTATATTCCGATCCGTACCGTGCGCAACCTGGCACGTAACCCGAACCTGGGCGGTGAAGCCTTGGTGATCAGCCTGGGCTGCGAGAAATTGCAGGCCGGGCAGGTGATGCACGACAACGACAGCTCCGTGGACCTGAGCGAGCCGTGGCTGTACCGCTTGCAGGATTCCAGCCACGGTTTTACCGAGATGATCGAGCAGATCATGGAACTGGCCGAAGTGCGCTTGAAAAAACTCGACCAGCGCCGCCGGGAAACCGTGCCGGCTTCCGAGCTGATCCTGGGCATGCAGTGCGGTGGCAGTGATGCGTTTTCCGGCATCACCGCCAACCCGGCACTGGGATATGCCTCGGATCTGTTGCTGAGGGCCGGGGCGACGGTGATGTTTTCCGAAGTGACTGAAGTGCGCGATGCGATTTACCTGCTGACTTCACGCGCACAGAACGAAGAAATTGCCCGCGAGCTGGTCAGGGAAATGGACTGGTACGACCGTTACCTGGCCAAGGGCGAGGCGGACCGCAGCGCCAACACCACGCCGGGGAACAAGAAGGGCGGGTTGTCGAACATTGTCGAGAAGTCCTTGGGTTCCATCGTCAAATCCGGCAGCAGTGCGATCAACGGCGTACTTGGCCCGGGCGAGCGCTTCAAAAGCAAGGGCCTGATCTTCTGTGCCACACCGGCCAGTGATTTTGTGTGTGGCACCTTGCAACTGGCGGCAGGGATGAACCTGCATGTGTTCACCACTGGGCGCGGCACACCGTACGGGCTGGCAATGGCGCCAGTGGTGAAGGTCTCGACCCGCACCGAGCTGGCCCAACGTTGGCCGGACCTGATCGATATCGACGCCGGGCGCATCGCTACCGGGCGCGCGAGCATCGAGGAACTGGGCTGGGAGTTGTTCCACTTCTACCTGGACGTGGCCAGTGGCAGAAAGCAGACGTGGGCGGAGCGGCATAAGCTGCATAACGACATTACGCTTTTCAATCCGGCGCCGATTACCTGAGACCGAGTCGCCTGCATCGGGAGCAAGCCCCCTCCCACATTTGACCGAGTATTACCTTTGTAATGCAATCAAATGTGGGAGGGGGCTTGCTCCCGATAGCGGTAGACCAGACGACCGGGGTTCCATGGCTTATCATTAGCCAACTGACGACGCCCACCAAGGTTCTCCCCGGCATGCTGGCAATTTTCCTCACCACCCTCACCATCACCGCGCCGGTGTTTGCCATGCTGTTCCTTGGTGTGTTGCTCAGGCGCATCAACTGGATCAACGATAACTTTATCCACACCGCCTCTTCCCTGGTGTTCAACGTCACCATGCCGGCGTTGCTGTTCCTGGGCATCCTGCATGCCGATCTGCACGCAGCGCTCAAGCCGGGGTTGTTGATCTATTTTGCCGTGGCCACGCTGCTGAGTTTCGCCCTGGCCTGGGGCTGGGCGATTTTTCGCTGCAAGCGCGAGGATCGTGGGATCTACGCCCAGGGCGCGTTTCGTGGCAACAACGGCGTGATTGGCCTGGCGCTGGCGGCCAGTATGTACGGCGACTATGGCATTTCCCTCGGCGCGATCCTGGCGGCGCTGGTGATCCTGTTCTACAACACGCTGTCGACCATCGTGCTGGCGGTGTACAGCCCGGTGATCAAGTCTGACCCGTGGAGCATCTTCAAGAGTGTGGTCGCTAACCCGCTGATCATCAGTGTGATCGTCGCCGCGCCGTTCGCTTACTTCCAGATCGGTTTGCCCGGCTGGCTGGAAAAGTCCTTGCAGTACCTGTCGGACACCACGCTGCCGTTGGCGTTGATTTGCATCGGCGGCACTTTGTCCATGGCCGCGCTGCGCAAGAGCGGCAACATGGCATTGAGCGCGAGCTTGATGAAGATGGTCTGGCTGCCGGTGATCGCGACCTTGGGCGCCTGGCTATTGGGGTTCCGCGGGCCGGAGTTGGGGATTCTGTTCCTGTACTTCGGCGCGCCGACGGCTGCCGCGAGCTTCGTGATGGCCAGGGCGGCGCAAGGCAATCATGAGTTGGCGGCGGCCATCATCGTGATCACCACGCTGATGGCGGCGGTGACCACCAATATCGGGATTTTCGTATTGCAGGCTGGTGGCTGGATTTGAGTTTTGCAGTGTGTTCAGGGGCCTTCGCGAGCAAGCCCGCTCCCACATTCGAGCGCATTTTCATGCTGAAACTCGGACAAATGTGGGAGCGGGCTTGCTCGCGAAAGCGATCGGACAGTCACTGCTGATCTGTCTGGTAGGCCTCAATCACTTCCTGCGCCGCTCGAAAGGCATCAATCGCCGCCGGCACACCGGCATACACCGCGCAATGCAATAGCGCTTCGCGAATCTCGTCTACCGTGCAGCCATTATTAAGCGCACCGCGTACGTGACCCTTGAGTTCCTGCGGGCATTTGAGGGCGGTCAGGGCGGCCAGGGTGATCAGGCTGCGGGTCTTGAGCGGTAAGCCTTCGCGGTTCCATACGCTGCCCCATGCGTGTTCGTTGACGAAGTCCTGCAGCGGCTGGGTGAACGCCGTGGCGTTGCCCAGGGCGCGGTCGACGAACACATCGCCCATGACCTGGCGACGCACTTCAACCCCGGGCTTTTTCTGATCGGTCATTGCGATTCCCTCTTGTGTTGGCGGTGCCAGGCGCGCAGTGAGGTGAACAGCAGCATAACCACCAACGCCGGCAGGACGTAATACAGCATCAACTGTTCAAGTTTGTTGGCCAGGGGCATGCCGGTGGTGAACGCCATCACATGCAGCCCGTACGCCAGGTACAACCCCAGCAGCAGCAGCCCTTCGATACGCGTCACGCGGTAGCCGGTATAGAACACCGGCAGGCACAGGATGATGGCGCCGAGCATGACCGGCAGATCAAAATCCAGCGCGTTAGGCGATACCGACAACGGCGACGGCGCCACCAGGGCAGTAAAGCCCAGCACGCCCAGCAGGTTGAACAGGTTGCTGCCGATCACGTTGCCCACGGCAATCTCCCGTTCACCACGCAAGGCGGCGATGAGCGAAGTGGCGAGGCAGGGCAGCGAGGTGCCGACGCCGATCAGCGTCAGGCCGATGACGCGCTCCGACAGGCCCAGGTCGCCCGCCACATCCACCGCTGCGCCGAGCAGTAAGTGCCCGGCCAACACCAGCACCAGCAATCCGACGAGCATCAGCAACACACTGCTCAGCCACGGCGCCTTGGCCACGGTGTCCAGGGTTCGCGGGCGGCGCGAATGCCGCGTCTGGTAGTGCAGCACACCCAGGTAGGCCACCAGTGCCACGAGCAGCACCCCACCATCGAATGGCGTCAGCACTTCATTGGCGGCCAGGGTAAACACCAGCAGGCCGGCGAGGATCATCACCGGTATGTCCACGCGCACCAGTTGCCGCGACACCCGCAGTGGAATGATCAGCGCGGACAAGCCCAAGGTAACGAGGATATTGAAGATACTGCTGCCAATGACGCTGCCCACGGCAATGTCGGTATTGCCGGCCAGCGTGGCCTGCAGGCTGACGGTCATCTGTGGCGCGCTGCTGCCGAAGGCGACGATGCTCAAGCCGATGATCAACGGCCGCACCTTGAGGCTGGCCGCCAGGCGCACGGCGGCGCGTACCAGGATTTCAGCGCCGACGATCAGCAGCAGCAAGCCGCCGACCAGTTCGAGCAGGCTCCAGGGCGAGAGGGCGTTCAATCCGAAAATGCTCAAGGCTGCCTCAGTCAGTTATTCAGGGCTTGCACGCGAACCCGTGCGGTGCCGCTGCCCAGCATACGCAGTTGCTCGGCAGCCTTGCGGGAAAGGTCGATCAAGCGCCCACGGGTATGCGGGCCGCGGTCATTGATGCGTACCACCACCGATCGGTCGTTGTCGAGATTGGTTACCTTGACCTGGGTGCCGAAGGGCAAGCGCCGATGGGCGGCGGTCAAAGCGTTCTGGTTGAAAGGTTCACCACTGGCGGTTCGCTTGCCATGGTGTTGGGCGCCGTAATAGGAAGCGGTGCCGGTTTCGTCGTAACCTTTGGGGTCGATGAGGCCGCTGGCGCAACCGGCCAGCAGGGAGGACAAGGCCAGGAGGCCGAGTAGACGCTTCATTGTCAGGAAATCCCCCACTTGAATGTGGGAGGGGGCTTGCTCCCGATAGTGGTTGATCAGCCGGCCGATATAGCGACTGGTACACCGCAATCGGGAGCAAGCCCCCTCCCACAAGGGGTCCGAGTTGGATATGAAATCCCATTCGGACCATTCACCGCTATCAGCCTTCGAGCTTGCTTTTCAGCAGTTCGTTCACCTGTTGCGGGTTGGCTTTGCCCTTGGACGCTTTCATCGCCTGGCCGACAAAGAAGCCGAACATCTTGCCGCGCTTGGCTTCATCGGCGGCGCGGTATTGCTCGACCTGCTCTGCATTCGCCGCGAGCATTTCATCGAGTACGGCCGAGATGGCGCCGCTGTCGGTGACTTGCTTGAGGCCGCGCTTGTCGATGATCTCGTCGGCGCTGCCTTCACCGCTGGCCATGGCTTCGAACACGGTCTTGGCGATCTTGCCGGAGATGGTGTTGTCCTTGATGCGCAGCAGCATGCCGCCCAATTGCTCGGCGCTGACCGGTGCCTCGTCGATTTCCAGGCCCTGTTTGTTCAACAGGCTGCCCAGCTCAACCATCACCCAGTTGGCCGCCAGCTTGGCGTCGCCGGCGATGCTCACGACTTTTTCAAAGTAGTTGGCTTGTTCACGGCTGGAGGCCAGCACGCTGGCATCGTAGATCGACAGGCCGAACTGCTCCTGGAAGCGCTCGCGTTTTTGCTGCGGCAATTCCGGCAGGGTGGCGCGGATATCATTGAGGAACGAATCCTCGAGCACCACCGGCAACAGGTCTGGGTCGGGGAAGTAACGGTAGTCGTTGGCTTCCTCTTTGCTGCGCATGGCGCGGGTTTCGTCTTTGTTCGGATCGTACAGGCGGGTTTGCTGGATCACTTTACCGCCGTCCTCGATCAGTTCGATCTGGCGACGCACTTCGCTGTTGATCGCCTTCTCGATGAAACGGAACGAGTTGACGTTCTTGATCTCGCAGCGGGTGCCGTACTCGGTTTGGCCCTTGGG
Organism: Pseudomonas haemolytica; assembly: GCF_009659625.1. Classification (GTDB taxonomy): domain Bacteria; phylum Pseudomonadota; class Gammaproteobacteria; order Pseudomonadales; family Pseudomonadaceae; genus Aquipseudomonas; species Aquipseudomonas haemolytica. The sequence goes on from NZ_VOIW01000001.1 coordinate 203,376, forward strand.
ACGGATCGACACATTGCAGTCGCAGCGCAGCGAACCTTCGGCCATGTTGCCGTCGCAGATGCCCAGGTAGCGCACCAGCGCGTGGATAGTCTTGACGTAGGCCACGGCTTCCTTGGCGCTGCGCATGTCCGGTTCGGAAACGATTTCCAGCAGCGGCGTGCCGGCACGGTTCAGGTCGATACCGGTAGCGCCCGGAAATTCTTCGTGCAGGCTCTTGCCGGCGTCTTCTTCCAGGTGCGCACGGGTTACGCCGACACGCTTGATGGTGCCGTCTTCCAGCGCGATGTCCAGGTGGCCCTTGCCGACAATCGGCAATTCCATCTGGCTGATCTGGTAGCCCTTGGGCAGGTCCGGGTAGAAGTAGTTCTTGCGTGCAAACACGTTGTGCTGGCCGATCTCGGCGTCAATTGCCAAGCCGAACATCACCGCCATGCGCACCGCTTCCTGGTTCAGCACTGGCAGCACGCCGGGCATGCCCAGATCTACCAGGCTGGCCTGGGTGTTGGGCTCGGAGCCGAACGTGGTGGCGCTACCGGAGAAAATCTTCGATTGGGTGGCGAGCTGGGTATGAATCTCCAGCCCGATCACAACTTCCCATTGCATAGTGTTCTCCTCAGAAGCCGGTAGGGGTGCGGGTGTGCCAGTCGGTGTTCAACTGGTACTGGTGCGCCACATTGAGCAGGCGGCCTTCCTGGAAATACGGGGCGAGCAATTGCACGCCAACCGGCAGGCCATCGACGAAACCGGCGGGCATGGACAAGCCCGGCAAGCCCGCGAGGTTGGCGGTGATGGTGTAGAGGTCTTCCAGGTACTCGGCGATCGGGTCGCCGGTCTTGGCGCCGATCTTCCAGGCCGGGTTCGGCGTGGTTGGGCCGAGGATCACGTCGACTTCTTCGAAGGCGGTCATGAAGTCGTTCTTGATCAAGCGACGGATTTTCTGCGCCTTGAGGTAGTACGCGTCGTAATAGCCAGCGGACAGGGCGTAGGCACCGACCATGATCCGGCGCTGGACTTCACTGCCGAAGCCTTCGCCACGGGAGCGTTTGTACAGGTCGGTCAGGTCTTTCGGGTTTTCGCAGCGATAGCCGAAGCGTACGCCGTCGAAACGCGACAGGTTGGAGGAGGCTTCTGCCGGAGCGATCACGTAGTACGCAGGAATCGCGTGCTGGTTGTTCGGCAGGCTGATTTCCTTGATCACGGCGCCCAGCTTTTCCAGCGCTTTAATGCTGTTTTGCACCAAGTCGGCGATACGCGGGTCGAGGCCGGCGCTGAAATACTCTTTTGGCACGCCGATGCGCAAGCCCTTGATCGACGTATTCAGGCTGGCGCTGTAGTCCGGAACCGGCTCATCGATGCTGGTGGAGTCCTGTGTATCGAAGCCTGCCATGCCTTGTAACAATATTGCGCAGTCTTCGGCAGTGCGTGCCAATGGGCCGCCCTGATCCAGGCTGGAGGCGTAGGCGATCATGCCCCAACGGGAAACACGACCGTAGGTCGGCTTCAGGCCGGTAAGGTTGGTGAAGGCGGCTGGCTGGCGGATTGAACCACCGGTGTCGGTGGCGGTGGCGGCCGGCAGGAAACGCGCGGCCACGGCGGCGGCCGAGCCACCGGACGAACCTCCGGGCACGTGTTCCAGGTTCCACGGGTTTTTTACCGCGCCGTAGTAGCTCGATTCGTTGGCCGAACCCATGGCGAATTCGTCCATGTTGGTCTTGCCCAGGGTCACGGCCCCGGCGGCAGCCAGCTTGGCCACTACGGTGGCGTCGTAGGGCGCCTTGAAGTTGTCGAGCATCTTCGAGCCGCAACTGGTGCGTATGCCCTGGGTGCAGAACAGGTCTTTGTGGGCAATCGGTGCGCCCAGCAGTGCGCCATTTTCACCGTTGGCGCGACGTGCGTCGGCGGCCCTGGCCTGGCTCAGGGCCAGCTCTTCGGTGAGGCTGATGAAGCTGTTGACCTTGGGATCGTGCTCGGCGATACGCGCCAGCAGGGTCTGGGTCAGCTCTTCGGAAGAAAACGTTTTGTCGGCGAGACCGCGGGCGATCTCGGCCAGAGTCATGTGATGCATGAAAGGCTCTTTCCCTTTAGTCGATGACTTTCGGAACCAGGTACAGGCCGTTTTCGACCGCTGGCGCGATGGACTGGTAGGCCTCGCGGTTATTTCGCTCGGTCACAACGTCTGCGCGCAGGCGCTGGCTGGCTTCCAGTGGGTGAGCCAGAGGCTCGATGCCGTCGGTATTCACGGCCTGCATTTGGTCAACGAGCCCGAGAATGCTGTTCAGGGCTGCGGTGGTCTGTGGAAGATCGGCATCATTGAGGCCAAGCGAGGCCAGATGCGCGATTTTTTCCACGTCGGAGCGTTCAAGCGCCATGGGATTCTCCAGTGGAAAACAGAACGGAGGGCGTCCGTGTGTTAGATTGTCGGAACACTACCGCATTTCTACGGTCATAAGGCCGCGATTGTGGGGGTTGGTGCACAGAAAGTCGGCCAATTTAGCACATTGGCGCCTTGCCCAAAATCCCTGTCGTTGTTAGAGTTTGCCGCACTTTTTTACCCACGCGTTGCCTAGGGTCCCTTTCCCATGTTCAAGAAACTGCGTGGCATGTTTTCCAGCGATCTTTCCATTGACCTGGGCACTGCCAACACCCTTATTTACGTGCGCGAGCGCGGTATCGTCCTGAATGAGCCATCGGTTGTGGCCATTCGGACCCATGGTAATCAGAAAAGTGTCGTTGCCGTTGGCACCGAGGCCAAGCGCATGCTCGGCCGTACACCAGGCAATATTGCTGCCATTCGTCCGATGAAGGATGGCGTGATCGCCGATTTCAGCGTCTGCGAGAAGATGCTGCAGTACTTCATCAACAAGGTTCACGAAAACAGTTTTCTGCAGCCCAGCCCTCGTGTGCTGATCTGCGTTCCGTGCAAGTCCACCCAGGTGGAGCGTCGTGCCATACGTGAGTCGGCCCTGGGTGCCGGTGCCCGCGAAGTGTTCCTGATCGAAGAGCCGATGGCGGCTGCGATCGGTGCCGGCCTGCCGGTGGAAGAAGCCCGCGGCTCGATGGTGGTGGATATCGGTGGTGGTACTACCGAAATCGCCCTGATTTCCCTGAACGGTGTGGTGTATGCCGAATCCGTGCGTGTAGGCGGCGACCGCTTCGACGAAGCGATCATCACGTATGTGCGTCGTAACTACGGCAGCCTGATCGGCGAATCCACCGCCGAGCGCATCAAGCAGGAAATCGGCACCGCTTACCCGGGCGGCGAAGTTCGCGAAGTCGATGTTCGCGGTCGCAACCTGGCCGAAGGCGTTCCACGTGCCTTCACCCTGAACTCCAATGAAGTGCTGGAGGCTCTGCAGGAGTCCCTGGCCACCATCGTTCAGGCCGTGAAGAGCGCCCTGGAGCAATCGCCGCCGGAGCTGGCTTCCGATATTGCCGAGCGTGGCCTGGTGCTGACCGGTGGTGGCGCCTTGCTGCGCGACCTCGACAAGTTGCTGGCCCAGGAAACCGGCCTGCCGGTGATCGTCGCCGAAGACCCGCTGACCTGCGTTGCCCGCGGCGGTGGTCGTGCACTGGAAATGATGGATAAACACACCATGGACCTGCTCTCCAGCGAATAAGATCGCCTGGATGGTTCGTGCTTGGTCGGCAGGCAGCACTTTGCAGTGCTGCCTGTTGGCGTTTATCTTCTTCAATCTGCATCCAGGCCGGTTTGATGCCGTATGAATAAAGAGAACATTTGCCTGGGAGGAGCGGCCTATTAAACCGCTTTTCGCCAAAGGCCCCTCATTGGGCGTGCGCTTATTGGTGCTGGTCGTGCTTTCGGTCGCGCTGATGGTGGTGGATGCCCGCTTTGCACTGCTCAAGCCTGTGCGTAGCCAGATGTCGCTGGTGTTGATGCAGACCTACTGGATCACCGACCTGCCGCAACGGCTCTACCAGGGCGTGGCCAGCCAATTCGGCAGCCGCACTGAGCTGGTCGCCGAGAACGAAAAACTCAAGACTGAAAACCTGCTGCTGCAGGGGCGCATGCAAAAGCTGGCGGCCCTCACCGAGCAGAACGTTCGGCTGCGCGAGTTGCTCAATTCTTCTGCGCTGGTCAACGAAAAGGTCGAAGTGGCCGAGTTGATCGGCATGGACCCCAACCCCTTTACACACCGCATCATCATCAACAAGGGTGAGCGTGACGGTGTGGTCCTTGGCCAGCCGGTGCTCGACGCCCGTGGCCTGATGGGCCAGGTAGTGGAGTTGATGCCCTACACCTCGCGGGTATTGCTGCTGACGGACACCACCCACAGTATTCCGGTGCAGGTGAATCGCAACGGCTTGCGCGCGATTGCCAGCGGTACCGGTAACCCTGAGCGGCTGGAACTGCGCCATGTGGCCGATACCGCTGATATCAAGGAAGGCGACCTGCTGGTCAGCTCCGGCCTGGGTCAGCGGTTCCCGGCGGGTTACCCGGTCGCGACGGTCAAGGAAGTGATCCACGACTCCGGCCAGCCGTTCGCCATTGTCCGTGCCGTGCCTACCGCCGCCTTGAACCGCAGCCGCTACCTATTGCTGGTGTTCAGCGACAACCGCACCCCGGAAGAGCGCGCCAACGACGCCGCCCAGGCCCAGGAAGCGGAAGATAAGCAGAATGGCACCGCGCCGGTCGTGCCGGCCACGGTGCCCAAACCCGCTTTCGTCGGTCCGCCTGCACCGGCGGCCGCACCGGCAGCGGCGGCGCCTGTGGCAACGCCGGCCAAACCGGCGGCGCACAACGCACGTCCAGCCAAGCCGGCTGTGGCCAAACCGCCGACCACGACGCCGACCGCCGCTCCGGCCACCACACGGCAGAGGGAGGAATAATGGCCGGTACTTATTCGCGCAATGGCTGGATCGTCTGGCTGACCTTCGCCATTGGTCTGTTGCTCAGCGTTTCGCCACTGCCGCAATTCATGGAAATCCTGCGCCCGCTCTGGCTGGCCCTGCTGTTGGCGTTCTGGTCGTTGAACCTGCCGCACAAAGTGGGCATGGTCACGGCAATGTGCCTGGGCTTGGCGGAAGATGTGCTCTATGGCACCTTGCTAGGCCAGAATGCGTTGATCCTGACCCTGATTACCTTCCTGGTGCTGTCGTTGCAGCAGCGCTTGCGCATGTTCCCGATGTGGCAGCAGTGCCTGGTGATCCTGGTGATCTTCGGCCTGGCGCAGTTGGTGCAGCTATGGCTCAGCGCCCTGACCGGTAATCGCCAGCCGACCCTGGCGTTAGTCTTGCCGGCTCTGGTCAGTGCATTGCTGTGGCCCTGGATCAGTTTTGGCCTGCGTGGGCTGCGTCGTCGCTATAAAATCAATTGAATGGTTGCGAGGCTCTGCCTGGTTATCGAACCCAACAGGGAGAGGCTGCAATGAATTCGCTTTATCTGGCCTCGGGCTCCCCGCGGCGACGCGAGCTGTTGACCCAGATCGGTGTGCCATTCACCGTGGTCAGCGCCGCTATTGATGGAACACCTCTTCCCCACGAACCTGCCGTTGCCTATGTCGAGCGCCTTGCGCGCGGCAAGGCGACCGCGGGTTTTGTTGCGCTTGGCCAGACCTCGGGCGCCTGCGTATTGGGTGCCGATACGGCCGTGATTGTCGATGGCCAGATTCTTGGCAAGCCCGTTGACCAGGCCGATGCGCTGGCGATGCTGATGGCCCTGTCCGGTCGAGAGCATGAAGTACTTACCGCCATCGCCCTTGCCGACGGCCAACGCTGTGAATGCCGACATGTCAGCAGTCGCGTACGTTTTCGCCAGGTTTCTGTCGAAGAGGCTACAACCTACTGGCACAGTGGCGAACCGCAGGACAAGGCTGGCGGCTATGCTATCCAGGGGCTGGGTTCGGTGTTCGTTGCGGGACTCAATGGCAGCTATTCCGCCGTGGTTGGCCTGCCCGTGTGCGAAACCGCGCAACTGCTAGCCCAATTCGGCATACCCTGTTGGCAAAACCTTACCGTGCGCTGAACGCCGTATTCCAGCGCCAAGCCTTGAGCGACCGGTCACTATTGTGAAAACGCCTGAACGAGACCCAGCCATGAGTGAAGAGATTCTGATCAATATCACGCCGATGGAATCGCGCGTGGCGGTGGTAGAGAACGGTGTTCTGCAAGAAGTGCATGTTGAGCGCACCCAGAAGCGCGGGATCGTCGGCAATATCTACAAAGGCAAGGTGGTGCGCGTATTGCCGGGCATGCAGGCGGCTTTTGTCGACATCGGCCTGGACCGTGCCGCGTTTATCCATGCTTCGGAAATTTCCCTGCGTGAGGGGCCTGCGGTGGAAAGCATCAGCGCTTTGGTGCACGAAGGGCAGAGCCTGGTGGTGCAAGTCACCAAGGACCCCATCGGTTCCAAGGGGGCACGCTTGACCACTCAGCTGTCGATCCCCTCGCGGTACCTGGTGTACATGCCGCGTACCCCCCATGTCGGCATTTCCCTGAAGATCGAAGACGAAGCCGAGCGCGAGCGCCTGAAAAAGGTGGTCAGCGACTGCGTGGCTGCCGAGGGTATCAAGGAGGCTGGCGGGTTTATCCTGCGTACCGCTGCGGAGGGCGCTGGTGCTGATGAAATCCTCATGGATATCCGCTACCTGCGGCGCCTATGGGACCAGATCGACGCACAGATCAAGACCATTGGCGCGCCCAGCGTCATCTATGAAGACCTGGGCCTGGCGCTGCGTACGCTGCGTGACCTGGTCAGCCCGAAGATTGAGAAAATTCGCATCGACTCGCGGGAAACCTTCCAGCGCACCACACAATTTGTTGCCGAGTTGATGCCGGAAATTGCCGATCGCCTGGAGCATTACCCCGGCGAGCGACCAATCTTCGACCTGTATGGCGTCGAAGACGAAATCCAGAAAGCCCTGGAGCGCAAGGTACCGCTCAAATCCGGCGGCTACCTGGTAGTGGATCCGGCGGAAGCCATGACCACCATCGACGTCAACACCGGTGCATTCGTGGGCCATCGCAACCTCGAAGAGACCATTTTCAAGACCAACCTTGAAGCCGCCACGGCAATCGCCCGCCAACTGCGCCTGCGCAACCTCGGCGGCATCATCATCATCGACTTCATCGACATGGAGGATGAAGATCACCAGCGCCAGGTCCTGCGTACCCTCGAGAAGCAGCTGGAGCGCGACCACGCCAAGACCAACATCATCGGTATCACCGAACTGGGCCTGGTGCAGATGACCCGCAAGCGCACCCGCGAAAGCCTGGAGCAAGTGCTGTGCGAGCCGTGCAGCAGTTGCCAGGGGCGCGGTAAATTGAAGACGCCGGAAACCGTTTGCTACGAGATTTTCCGCGAAATCCTGCGCGAGGCGCGCGCCTACCAGGCCGAAGGTTATAGAGTGCTTGCCAACCAGAAAGTGGTCGATCGGCTGCTGGACGAAGAATCCGGCAACGTCGCCGAGCTGGAAAGTTTTATCGGTCGCACGATTCGCTTCCAGGTCGAAACCATGTATTCCCAGGAACAATACGACGTGGTGCTGCTCTGATCCCCAATTGCTTGTTGTATTCGAGACCGGCAAACCTTGATCTGCCGTCCGCTAACTGTTTTTTGAGGGTCGCCTGACATGGAGCGTCTGATACGCTTTTTTGCCGCTTTGACCCGTTGGGGCCTGGGCCTGTGTGCGTTGTTGCTGGTATTGGCGGCAGTGTACGTGAGCCTGGGGCGTGAATTGACCCCATTGGTGGCCGAATACCGCGCTGAAATCGAAGCCAAGGCCCAGGCCGCTGTGGATACGCCCCTGCATATCGGTAGCCTTGAGGGCCGCTGGAGCGGGTTTGCCCCGGTATTGCTGGCTCACGACGTCATGGTCGGCGAGGGCAGCAGTGCCTTGCGCCTGGACCAGGTGGAAGTGGTGCCGGATATGTGGGCCAGCTTGATGGCCCGAGAAGTGCGCATCGCCCACCTGCAAGTCAGTGGCCTGCAACTGAGCGTCAAGGAGGACAAGGACGGCCGCTGGACGCTGCAAGGCTTGCCAGTTCAGGACGACCAACCGCTGGACCCGCAACAACTGCTGACGCGCATGCAAATGGTCAAGCGCGTATCGGTGCTGGACAGCCAGGTCACCTTGCAACCCTTCGACCAGGCGCCAGTGACCGTGACGTACGTGGGCTTGAGCCTGCACACCGGCATGAGCCAGCAGCGCCTGGATGCGCGCCTGACGTTGCCCGACGGCCAGCCGCTGGCGGTAAACCTGCGCAGCCGTATTCGCGCCAGCCAGTGGAAAGACGCTGAGTTCGACGCCTACTTGAGCCTACCGCAAAGCGACTGGGCCAAGTGGATTCCCGCCAGGCTGACCCAGCAATGGAAGCTCACGCAGTTCAAGGCCGGCGGCGAGTTTTGGCTCAGTTGGGCCAAAGGCACCGTGCAAAGCGCTGCGGTGCGCCTCAATTCCCCGCAAGTGAAGGGCAGCTACGCCGACCGCAAGCCCGTGCACCTGGAAAACCTGGCCCTGACCGCCTACCTGCAACGCAGTGACAGCGGTCTTAAGGTGCTGTTTGATTCGCTGGCGATGAACATCGGCGAAACCCGCTGGGAGTCTCGTCTGCAACTACAGCAAAGCCTGGCGACCGACAAGGATCAGGAAGTGTGGAAGCTGCAGGCCGATCGACTCGACCTGACGCCCATCACACCGCTGCTCAACGCCTTGGCGCCGCTGCCGGATGGTTTCGCCAAGGCCGTCGAGCACCTTAAGGCCACTGGCCTGCTGCGCAATGTGCTGGTGGACTTTCGGCCCCAGGACACTACCGACCAGAAAGTCAGTTTTGCCGCCAACCTTGAGCGTGTCGGTTTCGACGCGTATTTCGGCGCGCCGGCTGCGCGCAATGTGTCCGGGAGCATCAGTGGTGACCTCGGCCATGGCGAGCTGCGCATGGACAGCAAGGATTTTTCCCTGCATCTGTTCCCGATCTTCGCCAAGCCGTGGCAATACATTCAGGCCAATGCGCGCCTGACCTGGAAACTGGATAAACAAGGTTTCACCCTGATCGCCCCCTATATCAAGGTGCTGGGCGAAGAGGGCAAGGTGGCTGCGGACTTCCTGATCCGCCTGCATTTCGATCATAGCCAGGAAGACTACATGGACCTGCGGGTCGGCATGGTCGATGGCGATGGCCGTTTTACCCCCAAGTATTTGCCGGCCGTGCTGAGCCCCGCACTGGATGAATGGTTGCGCACGGCGATTCTCAAAGGCGCGGTGGATCAAGGTTTCTTCCAGTATCAAGGTTCCCTGAACCACGACGCGCTGCCGGCGTCGCGCAATATCAGCCTGTTCTTCAAGGTGCATGATGCCGAGCTGGCCTTCCAGCCGGGTTGGCCCCATGTGAACAAGGTCAATGGCGAAGTGTTTGTCGAGGAAAGCGGTGTGCGCATCCTGGCGAGCAAGGGGCAATTGCTCGACACCCAGGTCAAGGACGTCTACGTCAATATTCCCCACGCACCGGCCGGCAAGGACAGCCACCTGCTGCTCACCGGCGGGTTTTCCGGCGGCTTGGGCGATGGCCTGAAAATCCTTCAGGAAGCGCCCATCGGTACCGCGTCCACTTTCGCCGGCTGGAAAGGCGAGGGCGACCTGCAAGGTAGCCTGGACCTGGACGTTCCCCTGGCTAAAGGCACCGAGCCCAAGATCGTGGTGGACTTCAAGACCGACAAGGCACGCCTGCAATTGGCCGAACCGAGCCTGGACCTGAATCAGCTCAAGGGTGATTTCCGCTTTGACAGCGCCAAGGGCCTGAGTGGGCAGAACATCTCGGCCCAGGCGTTCGACCGGCCGATCACCGCGCAGATTTTTGCCGAGGGCAGGCCGGGCAACATCAGCACCCGCGTGACTGCCAAAGGCCAGGTCACGGTCAAGCGCCTCACGGATTGGTTGAACGTCAGCCAGCCGCTGCCGGTGTCCGGCGATATCCCGTATCAGTTGCAAGTCATCCTGGACGGTGCGGACAGTCAACTGATGGTCAACTCCAACCTCAAAGGTGTCACGGTGGACCTGCCCGCGCCGTTTGGCATGCCGGCCAGCCAGGGGCGTGACAGCACCTACCGCATGACCTTGCAGGGCGCGGAGCGCCGTTACTGGTTTGATTACGGTGAGCTGGCAAACTTCACCTTTGCTGCGCCGCCGGACAAGTTCAATGATGGCCGCGGCGAGCTGTTTCTTGGCGATGGTGACGCCCTGCTGCCTGGTGCAAAGGGCTTGCGCATTCGTGGCGTGCTGTCGGAGCTGGATATCGACCCCTGGAAAAAACTCGTGGACCGCTACGCGGGCAATGACCCGGGCGGCAATGCCAAGCAACTGCTCAGTGGTGCGGATTTCAAAGTGGGCAAGCTGACCGGGTTTGGTACCCAGTTTGACCAGGTCAGCTTGCAGTTGAATCGCAAACCCGCTGCCTGGGGCCTGCAATTGGACAGCCAGCAAGCCAAGGGCACGGTGAATCTGCCGGACGCCAAGGGCGCGCCGATAGCCGTCAACCTCAAGTATGTGAAGCTACCCGCGGTGGACCCGTCGGTGCAGGCAGATGAAAACGCGCCGGACCCGCTGGCCGATATCGACCCTAAAAGCATTCCGGCGCTGGATATCGCTGTAGATCAACTGTTCCAGGGGCCGGACCTGATAGGCGCGTGGTCGCTGAGGATCCGTCCGACCGCCAAGGGCCTGGCCTTCAACAACCTCGACCTGGGCCTCAAGGGCCTGCAGCTCAAGGGCGCCGGCGGTTGGGAAGGTGCGCCGGGCGCCAGCAGCAGCTGGTACAAGGGCCGCCTGGACGGCAAGAACATTGCCGACGTGCTCAAGGGTTGGGGCTTTGCGCCTACGGTGACCAGCGAAGATTTCCACCTGGACGTGGATGGCCGTTGGCCGGGCTCGCCAGCCTGGGTCGGACCCAAGCGTTTCTCCGGCAGCCTGGATGCGGCATTCCGTAAAGGTCAGTTCGTCGAAGTGGAGGGCGGCGCCCAGGCGTTGCGGGTGTTTGGCCTGCTCAACTTCAACTCCATTGGCCGGCGTTTGCGTTTGGACTTTTCCGACCTGCTGGGCAAGGGCTTGAGCTATGACCGGGTCAAGGGCTTGCTGGCCGCCAGTAATGGGGTGTTCGTGACCCGTGAGCCGATCACCATGACCGGGCCCTCCACCAATCTGGAACTCAACGGTACCCTGGACCTGGTGGCTGATCGCGTCGACGCCAAGTTGCTGGTCACGTTGCCTGTGACCAACAACCTGCCGATCGCAGCGCTGATCGTCGGTGCTCCTGCCATTGGTGGTGCGCTGTTCCTGATCGATAAACTGATCGGTGACCGGGTTTCACGCTTCGCCAGTGTGCAATACAAGGTCCAAGGCCCCTGGAAGGATCCGAAAATCACCTTCGACAAGCCATTTGAAAAGCCAAACTGAGAGCCTGTGGAGTAGCATGGCCCGATGCCCTGTATGGAGTGTCGGCCCATGTCCTTTGCGGTAATTCAAATGGTCAGCCAGAGTGACGTGCTGGCTAATCTCAGCCAGGCACGCCGCCTGCTGGAACAAGCGGCGGCGGGTGGCGCGAAACTCGTGGTCCTGCCAGAGAACTTCGCCGCCATGGGGCGCCGTGACGTGGCCGATATCGGCCGCGCCGAGGCATCGGGTGAAGGTCCGATCCTGCCATGGTTGAAACGGGCCGCCCGCGACCTCACCTTATGGATAGTGGCCGGCACGTTGCCGTTGCCACCCAGGGACCAACCGAACGCCAAGTCCAACGCTTGCTCGCTGCTGATCAATAATCAGGGTGAAATCGTCGCTCGCTACGACAAACTCCACCTGTTTGATGTGGACGTAGCGGATGCTCGTGGTCGTTATCGCGAATCTGACGACTATGCTTTCGGAAGCAATGTGGTGGTGGCGGATACGCCAGTGGGCCGCTTGGGACTGACAGTGTGCTACGACTTGCGTTTCCCCGAGCTGTACAGCGAACTGCGCGCGGCGGGGGCTGAATTGATTACCGCGCCCTCGGCCTTTACGGCGGTGACCGGGGCCGCCCATTGGGATGTGCTGATTCGGGCGCGGGCCATCGAAACCCAGTGCTACCTGCTGGCGGCCGCTCAAGGTGGCGTGCACCCAGGCCCACGGGAAACCCATGGCCACGCGGCGATTGTCGACCCCTGGGGTCGGGTGCTGGCACAACAGGATCAAGGCGAAGCGGTGTTACTGGCCGAACGCGATAGCAGTGAACAGGCGTCGATACGGGCGCGCATGCCGGTGGTCAACCATCGGCGCTTTTTCTCGCAGGGCGCGCAGCGGCCTGCTTCAGAACGATGAATTTAAGGCCAAACCTATGAGCGAGTTGTTGTCCTCAGTCAGTGAACACCTCCTGGCACCCGGTGGCGTGACCATCGAAAATCTGCAAACCGTGCTGGGCGATCTGGCAGGGCCAGGTATCGACGCGGCCGACCTGTATTTCCAGGGGCAGATTTCCGAGTCCTGGGCGCTGGAAGATGGCATCGTCAAGGAAGGCAGTTTCAACCTTGACCAAGGCGTAGGCGTGCGTGCGCAATCCGGTGAAAAAACCGGCTTTGCCTACAGCAATGCGATCACCTTGGAAGCCCTGGGCCTGGCGTCGCGTGCTGCACGCTCGATTTCCCGTGCCGGCCAGAACGGTACCGTGCAGGCATTCAGCACCCAGGACGTGGCGCAGTTGTATGCGCCGGATAACCCGCTGGAAGTGATCAGCCGTGCCGAAAAGGTCGAGCTGCTCAAGCGTGTCGACGCGGCTACCCGCGCCCTGGACCCGCGTATCCAGCAAGTGACCGTGAGCATGGCCGGCGTGTGGGAGCGCATCCTCGTTGCCTCAACCGATGGCGGGCTGGCGGCGGATGTGCGGCCGCTGGTGCGTTTCAATGTGAGTGTGATCGTTGAGCAGAACGGTCGCCGCGAGCGCGGTGGCCATGGCGGCGGCGGGCGCACTGACTATCGTTATTTCCTCGCTGACGACCGTGCCATGGGCTATGCCCGTGAGGCGTTGCGCCAGGCGTTGGTCAACCTGGAAGCGATCCCGGCGCCGGCCGGTACATTGCCGGTGGTGCTGGGCTCGGGTTGGTCCGGCGTGTTGCTCCACGAAGCCGTGGGCCATGGTCTGGAAGGCGACTTCAACCGCAAGGGCAGTTCTGCCTACAGTGGGCGTATGGGTGAGATGGTTGCGTCGAAGCTATGCACCATTGTCGATGACGGCACCTTGGCCGGTCGCCGTGGCTCGTTGAGCATCGATGACGAAGGCACGCCGACCGAGTGCACCACCCTGATCGAAAACGGCGTGCTCAAGGGCTATATGCAAGACAAGCTCAATGCCCGCCTGATGGGCGTGGCGCGTACCGGTAACGGCCGTCGTGAATCCTACGCGCACCTGCCGATGCCGCGTATGACCAACACCTACATGCTCGGTGGCGAAAGCGATCCGGCGGAAATCATTGCCTCGGTGAAGCGCGGCATCTACTGCGCCAACCTCGGCGGTGGCCAGGTGGACATCACCAGTGGCAAGTTCGTGTTCTCCACCAGCGAGGCGTACCTGATCGAAGACGGCAAGATTACCGCGCCGGTCAAAGGGGCGACGTTGATTGGTAACGGGCCGGAAGCCATGAGCAAGGTGTCGATGGTCGGTAACGACCTGTCGCTGGACAGCGGTGTAGGCACGTGCGGGAAGGATGGGCAGTCGGTGCCGGTCGGCGTAGGCCAGCCAACCCTGAAAATTGATGCGATCACCGTGGGTGGCACGGGGTCGTAGGGCCGGGAGCTTCGGGTGGCGAAGACCGCCACCCGGGGAAGAGGATCAGCGCAGACCGCGTTGAGTCTCGTCCAGCTCACGGATGTACTTGAAGATTTTACGGCTGGTGGCCGGCGCTTTGTTATGCGCCAGTTCGTGCTGGGCCTGACGGATCAGGGAGCGCAGTTGCTGGCGGTCCGCATCCGGGTAGTCCATCACGAATTTCTCCAGCACGGCGTCATCGCCCGCGATCAGGCGGTCACGCCAACGTTCCAGGTTATGGAAGCGTTCGTTGTACTGGCGCGTGGAGGCATCGGTTTGATCAAGCAAGGCCAGAATGGCGTCAGTGTCCTGATCGCGCATCAGTTTGCCGATAAACATGATGTGCCTTTTACGCGCGATATTCGCGCTGTGCTTGGGCGCATCTGCCAGGGCCCGGCGCATTTCGTCGGTCAGTGGCAGTTTTGCAATCAAGTCGGGCTTGAGCGTTGTAAGGCGCTCGCCGAGGTCAACCAGCGCATGCAGCTCGCGTTTGACCTGGGTTTTGCTTTTCTCCCCATCGAGGGAGTCGTCGTAAGAATCAACCATGGTGGCAGTCCGCAAAGAAACGCCGCCATGATAACCAGTCGGGGGCCGCTTGTCCGGCCCGGTCGCTCGATGGCCTTAACCGAAAGCAGAATTTGAGTGGAGAAAACCATGAGTGCAGCCCAAAGCGTCGGTCCGCAAGCGTTACCGGCACTGCAGGAACAAGTCGAGCAGATCCTTGCCGAGGCCAAGCGCCAGGGAGCCAGTGCCTGTGAAGTGGCGGTGTCGCTGGAGCAGGGCCTGTCGACTTCGGTGCGTCAGCGGGAAGTGGAAACGGTTGAATTCAATCGCGACCAGGGGTTCGGTATCACCTTGTACGCAGGCCAGCGCAAGGGCTCGGCCAGCACCTCGGCCAGTGGTCCGGAGGCCATTCGCGAGACCGTAGCCGCAGCATTGGCGATTGCCAAGCACACTTCCGAAGATGAAAGTTCGGGGCTGGCCGACAAGGCACTGATGGCCAGGGAAGTACAGGACTTCGATTTGTTCCATGCCTGGGACATCACCCCTGAGCAAGCCATCGAGCAAGCGCTGATCTGCGAAGCGGCGGCCTTCGATGCCGACTCCCGGATCAAGAATGCTGACGGCACCACGCTGAGCACCCACCAGGGTTGTCGCGTATACGGCAACAGCAATGGTTTTATCGGCGGCTCTGCGTCCACGCGTCACAGCCTCAGTTGCGTGATGATCGCCGAGGCGAATGGCCAGATGCAGCGTGATTACTGGTATGACGTGAATCGCCAGGGCGATTTGTTGGCCGACCCCGTGAGCATTGGCCAGCGTGCCGCGCAACGAGCCGCCAGCCGCCTGGGCGCACGCCCGGTGCCAACATGCGAAGTGCCGGTGCTGTTTTCCGCAGAGTTGGCCGGTGGTTTGTTCGGCAGCTTCCTGGGGGCGATTTCCGGTGGCAACCTGTACCGCAAATCTTCGTTCCTTGAAGGCGCAATCGGCCAGAAGCTGTTTCCTGAGTGGCTGACCATTGACGAGCGCCCGCACCTGATGCGTGCCATGGGCAGTTCGTCGTTTGACGGCGATGGCCTGGCGACCTATGCCAAGCCGTTTGTCGAGAAGGGCGAGTTGGTCTCCTATGTATTGGGCACTTATGCAGGTCGCAAGCTTGGCCTGCCAAGTACCGCCAACTCCGGCGGCGTGCACAACCTGTTCGTGACCCATGGCGATGAAGACCAGGCTGCGTTGTTGCGGCGTATGGGACGTGGGTTGCTGGTGACTGAATTGATGGGCCATGGCCTGAATATGGTCACGGGTGATTACTCCCGTGGCGCGGCGGGATTCTGGGTGGAAAACGGCGAAATTCAATTCGCCGTCCAGGAAGTGACGATCGCCGGCAATATGCGCGATATGTTCAAGCAGATCGTTGCCGTGGGTAATGACTTGGAGCTGCGCAGTAACATCCGTACAGGTTCCGTGCTTATCGAGCGGATGACTGTCGCTGGTAGCTAACCTCTCCAGCACTCAATAAAAGGCGCGCCATCCTCAGGATGGCGCGCCTTTTTTTATGGCCATGTCACAGGCGGATTAACTCTGCGCACTTGTTTTGATTCTCAATATCATTTAATAATAAATATCATTACCGAATGAGTATGGATCATGAGTTCTGTCCTGCATGAGGATCCTTACCTGGAGAGCTGGCGTTGGATGAGTCGCCAGATTCGCTGCGGCCTCGATCCCAATGAGCCGCGCCTCATCGAGCATTACCTCAATGAAGGTCGATACCTGGCATGTTGTACCGCGACCCATCCGTGGACGATCGCCGAAACTTCATTCCGCTTGCTGATCGACACCGCCAGCGATATCGCGCTGCCCTGGCATTGGCGTTCGATGTGCCTGGATCAAGCCTGGCGACCATTACGCGACCTGGAAAAACTTTCCCACTGTGCCTGCCGCCTCAAGCGCTGGCAGACCTTTGCCTGGCAATTGGCGACCTGCCAATTGCTGCCATCAATTTCTCACTCCGACTTGGTGCAAGGATCTTCCGATGAGTAACACCCGTATCGAACGTGACAGCATGGGCGAGCTGCAAGTCCCCGCAGACGCTTTGTATGGCGCGCAAACCCAGCGTGCGGTGAACAACTTCCCGATCAGCAGCCAACGCATGCCGGCGCAATTCATTCGCGCCCTGATCCTGGCCAAGACCGCCGCCGCCAGGGTCAACATTGAGCTCAAGCAAATCAGCGAAGGGCAGGGCAAAGCCATCGTCGATGCCGCCCAAGGCCTGCTGGAAGGCGACTACATGCAGCACTTCCCGGTGGACATCTTCCAGACCGGCTCCGGCACCAGCTCCAATATGAATGCCAACGAAGTGATTGCGACCCTTGCCAGCCGTTTGCTCGGCGAGGCCGTCAATCCCAACGATCACGTCAATTGCGGCCAAAGCAGCAATGACATCATCCCCACCACCATTCATGTCAGCGCCGCGTTGGTACTGCATGAGCAAACGCTGCCGGCGCTGTTGCACCTGGTGCAGGTGATCGAGCGGAAGGCCGAAGAGGTGCACCCATTCATCAAGACCGGCCGTACGCACCTGATGGACGCCATGCCGGTGCGTATGAGCCAGGTGTTGAATGGCTGGGCGCAGCAGCTCAAGGCCAATATCGGGCATCTGCAAGATTTGCTTCCGGCCTTGCAGGCACTGGCCCAGGGCGGCACGGCGGTTGGCACCGGGATCAACGCGCATCCCGAGTTTGCCGGGCGTTTCAGCCAGCAACTGAGCAGCTTGACCGGGGTGAAGTTCACCCCAGGCAGCAATCTGTTTGCGCTGATTGGCTCCCAGGACACTGCCGTCGCAGTCTCCGGCCAGTTGAAAGCCACCGCGGTGTCGCTGATGAAGATCGCCAACGACCTGCGCTGGATGAACTCCGGCCCACTCGCCGGCCTCGGTGAAATCGAGTTGGAAGGCTTGCAACCGGGCTCGTCGATCATGCCGGGCAAGGTCAATCCGGTGATCCCGGAAGCCACGGCCATGGTGGCCGCGCAGGTCATCGGCAATGACACGGTGATCACCGTGGCCGGTCAATCAGGCAACTTCGAGTTGAACGTGATGCTGCCGATCATCGCCCAGAACCTGCTCAGTAGCCTTGAATTGCTCGCCAACTCGAGCCGTTTGCTGGCGGACAAGGCGATTGCCAGCTTCAAGGTTAACGAAGCCAAGCTCAAGGAAGCGCTCTCGCGCAACCCGATCCTGGTCACCGCACTTAACCCGATCATTGGTTACCAAAAGGCCGCTGAAATCGCCAAGAAGGCTTATCAGCAAGGCCGCCCGGTAATCGATGTCGCCCTCGAGCACACCGACCTGCCGCGCAGCCAACTGGAAGTCCTGCTGGACCCGGAAAAGCTCACGGCAGGCGGCGTGTAATCAACGACCCTGCTTTGGAGGCTCACCATGGAGCACTGGAAACGCACGATCGAACGGGCCAATCGCTGCTTTATGGCGGGTGAGCTGGTTGACGCCCGCGAGGCCTATTTGCAAGCCCTGGCCCTGGCGCAAGTGTTGTTCGAGCGCTGGGCGGATGCCGACGAAGCAGTGGCGGCTTGTGTCATTTCCCATCACAACCTGGCGGACCTGCACTTGCGTCTGAACCAGCCTGAGGAAAGCGCGGAATACCTCTGCGCCATCCACCAGTGCCTGCTGCAGACCATGCAGGACCCGCGCCTAAGCCCGCAACTGCGCGAGGCGGCGTTGCGTCAGAGCAGCAAGACCTATGTTGAGTTGTTGAACTTCATCAGCGATCACGGCGAGTACCCGCGCACCCATCGCTTGCTGGGCGCTGCGGCGCCGCAATCGACCACGTCTCAATACGGAGCACATTGATATGACCTACACCTTGCCGGCTTTGCCTTACGCTTACGACGCCCTTGAGCCGCATATCGATGCGCAAACCATGGAGATTCACTACACCAAGCACCATCAGACCTATATCAACAACCTCAATGCTGCGGTAGAGGGCACTGAGTTCGCCGGTTGGCCGGTGGAAAAACTGGTTTCCAGCGTCCAGCAACTGCCGGAAAAGCTACGTGCTGCGGTGATCAACCAAGGCGGCGGGCACGCGAACCATTCATTGTTCTGGGCCGTCATGTCGCCCAAAGGCGGCGGTAAGCCGGAAGGAGCGCTGGGCGAGGCCATCGATGCGCAACTGGGCGGTTATGACAGTTTCAAGG
The DNA here is from genome assembly GCF_009659625.1 of Pseudomonas haemolytica. Lineage (GTDB taxonomy): Bacteria > Pseudomonadota > Gammaproteobacteria > Pseudomonadales > Pseudomonadaceae > Aquipseudomonas > Aquipseudomonas haemolytica. The sequence continues at coordinate 221,874 of NZ_VOIW01000001.1, forward strand.
AAGCTTTCACCAAGGCCGCGTTGACCCGTTTCGGCAGCGGCTGGGCCTGGCTGAGCGTCACCCCGCAAAAAACACTGGTTGTGGAAAGCAGCGGCAACCAGGACAGCCCACTGATGAGCGGTAACACGCCTATCCTCGGCCTGGACGTCTGGGAGCACGCTTATTACCTGCTGTACCAGAACCGCCGTCCCGAATACATCAATGCCTTCTACAGTGTCATCAACTGGCCGGAAGTCGCTGCACGCTACCAGGCCGCCTTGGCCTGATATTCCTCTATAACAAGATCTAAGGCCGACTATGGGCACTGAAACACTGGCGATCAGTAGCGTGCGAATGTTTCGTTATGCGTTTGGTTCGCTGCTGCTATTGGCAGGTACTGCGTTGCTGGTGGCCCATGGGCTGGCCTGGTTGAACCTTGAGCCACGCATTCTGCGCGCTTTGCAGGGCGGTGCGATCTGCGCGCTCGGCACGGCGCTGGGCGCCGTGCCGGTCTTGGTGATCCGGCGGATGCCGATAGCGTTGAGCGATACCTTGTTGGGCTTCGGCGGTGGTGTGATGCTGGCGGCGACCGCCTTTTCGCTGGTCGTGCCAGGTATTACCGCGGCTGAAAGCCTGGGTCTTTCGCCCTGGGGCGCGGGGGGGCTGATCAGCTTCGGCATCATGCTGGGGGCGTTCGGTCTGTACCTTGTGGACCGCAAGGTCTCCGGTGCCAGCCCGGAAATGTTGGTGGGTACGCCGGATAAACCCGTAATCCCACCACGTATTTGGCTATTTGTGTTTGCCATCATCGCTCACAACATTCCTGAAGGGATGGCCGTAGGCGTCTCCGCAGGTGGCGGTATGCCGGATGCTGACAGCCTGGCCATGGGCATTGCCTTGCAGGACGTACCAGAGGGCCTGGTGATTGCGTTGGTGCTGGCTGGGGCGGGGATGTCGCGGGTCAAAGCGTTCTTGATCGGCGCTGCGTCAGGCTTGGTCGAGCCAGTATTTGCGGTGCTTTGTGCGTGGTTGGTGAGTCTGGCTGAAGTTCTATTGCCCTTGGGCCTGGCGCTGGCGGCTGGCGCAATGCTGTTGGTGGTCACTCACGAAGTGATCCCCGAGTCGCGCCGAAATGGTCACGAAAAGCTCGCCAGCCTGGGACTGTGTATCGGGTTTTGCCTGATGATGGTGATGGATACGGCGCTGGGATGAAGCTCATTCCTACACCAGCGGTTATTCACCTTCGTCGAAGTAGTTATTGATCAGCGCAACCAATGCGTCCATCGCCTCTTGCTCTTGTTCACCTTCGGTCTTCAGGTGAATCGTGGTGCCTTTGCCCGCCGCCAGCATCATCATCGCCATGATGCTTTTGCCGTCGACCATGGATTCCGGTGTACGCCCAGCCCGGATCTGGCAAGGGAACTGCCCGGCCACGCCGACGAATTTGGCCGAGGCGCGGGCGTGCAGGCCCAGCTTGTTGATGATTTCAATTTCCAGAGCGGGCATCGCGCAGGTGTTCCTTCAGCTAAGGTCGCGGTGGCGGACCTGGACGTTCTTGAGGGTTTGTTGCAGCACCTGGCCCAGCCGCTCAGTCAAATAGACGGAGCGGTGGTGGCCACCGGTGCAGCCAATGGCAATGGTGACATAGGCCCGATTGCTCGCGGCAAAACGTGGCAACCATTTGAGCAGGTAGCTGGAGATGTCCTGGAACATCTCTTCCACATCCGCTTGTGCAGCCAGGTAGTCGACCACTGGTTGGTCCAGGCCGGACTGATCGCGCAACTCCGGCTTCCAATAGGGGTTGGGCAGGCAGCGCACGTCGAACACCAGGTCGGCATCTACCGGCATGCCACGCTTGAAGCCAAATGACTCGACCAGAAACGCCGTCCCAGGCTCTGGCTGGTTCAACAGGCGCAGCTTGATCGCATCGCGCAGTTGATACAGGTTCAGATTGGTGGTGTTGATTTTCAGGTCGGCCAAATCAATGATCGGCCCCAGCAGTTTGGTTTCGTCCTCGATGGCTTCGGCGAGGGAGCGGTTGGCGCTGCTGAGTGGGTGACGCCGACGGGTTTCGGAGAAACGCTTGAGCAGGGTTTCTTCGTCGGCATCCAAATACAGCACATCGCAATGAATGTGCTTGGCGCGCACTTCTTCGAGCAGTTCCGGGAACCGCGAGAGGTGGCTGGGCAGGTTGCGGGCATCGATAGACACGGCAACCAGCGGTTGTGCCAATTCGGTGTGGATCAGGGCACGCTCCGCCAGTTCGGGCAGCAGGCCGGCGGGTAGGTTGTCGATGCAATAGAAACCGTTGTCCTCAAGAACGTTGAGGGCAGTGCTTTTACCTGAGCCGGAACGGCCGCTGACGATGATCAAACGCATGATTACTGCCCGCTTTGTTCATCCAGGACGACCTGATAGAGCGCCTCATTACTCTCGGCGCTGCGCAGCTTTTCGCGTACTTCCTTGCGGTCGAGCATGCTGGCGATCTGCCGGAGCAGTTCCAGGTGCGCATCGGTGGCGGCTTGCGGGACCAGCAGGACGAACAGCAGGTCGACCGGGGCACCGTCGATGGCGTCGAAATCAATAGGTTTTTCAAGGTGCAGCAGCGCACTGACAGGTGTTTCGCAACCTTGCAGGCGGCAGTGAGGAATGGCAATGCCGTTGCCAAAACCGGTCGAACCGAGTTTTTCACGGGCAATCAGAGCCTCGTACACATCTTGCATCTCCAGTTCAGGCACTTGGCTGCTGATCAGGTTGGCAATTTGCTCGAGGGCTTTCTTCTTGCTGCCACCCGGCGCGTTCACAAGTGAACGGCCGGGGGTCAGGATGGTTTCAAGTCGGATCATGGGGGGAGAGTTAACGACCTGTACCTTGCATCAGGTGCAGATTCTTTTCCTTATGCTTTATGAGTTGGCGGTCGAGCTTGTCGTAGAGCGAGTCAATCGCTGCGTACATGTCTTCATGTTCCGCATTGGCGACGAGCTTGGCATTCGGTACGTGCAGGGTGGCCTCGATTTTCTGCTTGAGCTTATCGACCTCCATGATGACCTGCACGTTGGTGATCTTGTCAAAATGCCCCGCAAGCTTGTTCAGCTTGCTCTCGGTGTACTCACGCAGGGGTTTGGTGACTTCCAGCTGGTGTCCACTGATGTTGACTTGCATACAGCTTCTCCTTCGTTGCCAGTGCATAAAGCGGCAGGCAAGACGCCTGCCACTGGAACGCTGTGGCCTGCCCGTCACATCAAACGCTTACGCTCGCTGGAAGGCGCGATCCCGAGGGACTCGCGGTACTTGGCGACGGTTCGACGGGCGACCTGAATGCCTTGTGCTTCCAGTAAACCAGCGATCTTGCTGTCACTCAACGGCTTTTTCTGATTTTCCGCGGCAACCAGTTTTTTGATGATCGCGCGGATCGCCGTGGACGAGCATTCGCCGCCTTCCGAGGTGCTGACGTGGCTGGAGAAAAAGTATTTCAGCTCATAAATACCCCGTGGGGTATGCATGAATTTCTGCGTGGTCACCCGGGAAATTGTCGACTCATGCATACCGACTGCTTCGGCGATGTCATGCAGTACCAGTGGTTTCATCGCTTCATCGCCGTACTCCAGGAAGCCACGTTGGTGCTCGACGATCTGGGTAGCCACTTTCATCAGCGTTTCGTTGCGGCTTTGCAGGCTCTTGATGAACCAGCGCGCTTCCTGCAACTGGTTGCGCATGAAGGTGTTGTCGGCACTGGTATCGGCGCGGCGCACAAAACCGGCGTATTGCGGATTGACGCGCAGGCGTGGCATCGATTCCTGGTTCAACTCCACCAACCAGCGTTCGTTGTCTTTGCGCACGATAACGTCGGGGACCACGTATTCGGCTTCGCTGGACTCGATCTGCGAACCCGGACGCGGGTTGAGGCTCTGCACCAGCTCGATGACCTGGCGCAAGTCGTCTTCCTTGAGCTTCATGCGGCGCATCAGTTGGCTGTAGTCGCGACTGCCCAATAGGTCGATGTAATCGTTGACCAGGCGTTGGGCTTCGATAAGCCACGGTGTCTTGGCCGGCAGTTGGCGCAGTTGCAGCAGCAGGCACTCACCCAGTGTGCGGGCGCCAATCCCGGCGGGCTCGAACTGCTGGATGCGGTGCAGGACGGCTTCGATTTCGTCCAGTTCGATATCCAGTTCCGGGTCGAAGGCTTCAAGGATCTCGTCGAGTGTTTCGTCCAGGTAACCCTGGTTGTTGATGCAATCGATCAGGGTCACTGCGATCAGGCGATCGGTGTCTGACATGGGCGCCAGGTTCAGTTGCCACAACAAGTGGCTCTGCAGGTTCTCACCCGTGGAGGTGCGGGTGGTGAAGTCCCACTCGTCATCATCATTGCTTGGCAGGCTGCTGGCGCTGGTCTGGTACACGTCCTCCCATGCTGTGTCCACGGGGAGTTCGTTGGGAATGCGATCGTTCCATTCGCCGTCTTCCAGGTTGTCCACCGTAGGGGCGGTTTCCTGATAGGAGGGTTCCTGCACGTCGGGGTTAGGTTTTTGCTCGATGTTGTCAGCCAGCGGGTCTGCATTATCGAAGTCGTCGCCTTCTTCCTGGCGTTCGAGCATCGGATTGGACTCCAGGGCCTCCTGGATTTCCTGTTGCAGGTCCAGGGTCGACAATTGGAGCAGGCGGATGGCCTGTTGCAGCTGAGGTGTCATCGTCAGCTGCTGGCCCATTCTCAGGACTAGCGATGGTTTCATGGCAGGGGCTTAACACCTTATTCGCCGGCGCAATGCGCCATCCACGACAGGGCGCGTGAGCGCCAAACATAAGCAAATTATATGCCTGATCTCGGGGCCTTTGCCTAGAGCGCGGTAACAATAAAAAAACCAAGGTTTCTATTGACTCCTGCGCGCTCCGGGGAAAGGCGCGATACCACTGTGTCTACAGGCGGAACTCGTGACCCAGGTACACTTCCTTGACCAGTTCGTTAGCGAGGATCGTCTCGGCATCGCCTTCAGCAATCAACTGACCATCATTGACGATATAAGCGGTTTCGCAGATATCGAGGGTCTCGCGCACGTTGTGGTCGGTGATCAGAACACCAATGCCCTTGGCCTTGAGGTGGTGGATGATCTGCTTGATGTCGCCCACCGAGATCGGGTCGACGCCTGCAAACGGTTCGTCCAGCAAGATGAACTTCGGCGCAGTCGCCAGGGCGCGGGCGATTTCTACGCGGCGACGCTCGCCACCGGACAGGCTCATGCCGAGGTTGTCGCGAATATGGTTGATATGGAATTCCTGCAGCAGGCTTTCCAGCTCTTTGCGGCGACCATCGCGGTCGAGTTCCTTGCGGGTCTCGAGAATCGCCATGATGTTGTCGGCAACCGACAGTTTGCGGAAGATCGACGCTTCCTGGGGAAGATAGCCGATACCTGCGCGCGCACGACCGTGCATCGGCTGGTGGCTGACGTCCAGGTCGTCGATCAATACGCGCCCCTGATCCGCCTGGACCAGCCCGACAATCATATAGAAGCAAGTGGTCTTGCCGGCGCCGTTGGGGCCGAGCAAGCCGACGATCTGGCCGCTGTCGATCGACAGGCTGACATCACGTACGACCTGACGGCTCTTATAGGCCTTGGCCAGATGCTGGGCTTTCAGGGTTGCCATTACTCGGCCTTCTTCTTCGGCTGGATAACCATGTCGATGCGTGGGCGAGGTGCGGTGACCTTGCTGCCGTTGGCACGACCCGCCTGTGCGACCTGGGTCTGGGTGTTGTAGACGATTTTCTCGCCTTCGGTCGAGTTGCCGTCAGCACTGAGGACCTTGGCCTGGTCGATCAGGACGATGCGGTTTTGCTGGGCGTGGTATTGGATGGTCTTGCCATAGCCCTTCATCGGGCCAGGGTCTTTGGCTGCTTGCTGCTGTTCGAAGTAAGCCAGATTGCCCACCGAGGTCACGACATCGATATCACCGGTCTTGGTGCGCGTCAGTGTCACCGTGTTGCCGGTGATCTTCATCGAACCCTGGGTGATGATCACGCCACCGGTGTAGGTTGCGACACCTTGCTTGTCATCGAGCTGCGCATCGTCAGCCGAGATGTGGATCGGTTGCTGGCTATCGTTCGGCAGAGCCCAGGCGCTCACGCTTCCCAGTGCTGCGCCCAGACCGAGCAAAATAGGGAGGGTTTTAACGAGCCTCATACTGTCCTCTTACGTTCGATAGCAGGTGTATCCTGCTTTCTTTCAAATACGCTTTCATTCCCTTGCCGGTCGATACACCGCCAGCGCCGTCGATTCTAACGTCTTGCTCGGTCTGCGCATATTGCTTCTGTGGGAATACGGTCATGCGACTGCTGGTAATGACGGTGTCGCGGTTCTGCGCGTCTGTACGTGCGATGCGCACCGAGTCGATCAGTTCAACTTCGGTGCCGTCCGGGTTGACCTCGCCACGCTTGCTGGTGACGTGCCATGGAAACTCGGTGCCGCGATACAGGTTCAGGTCCGGGTTGGTCAGCAGGCTGACCTCGGAGGCTTTCAAATGCTCGACCTTGTCAGACGTCATCTCATATTGCACCTTGCCGTCGGGCAGGTACTGAATGCTGTAGGCATTGGTGGCGTAATAGTCGATGACACCTTCGTCAACCTGTGCAACAGGCTTGTCGAGAAAGCGCTCCGGGCTGATATTCCAGTAGCCCACCGCCAGGAGCAGCGCGGCGATGACCCCGAATAGCAGGAAGTTGCGAATCTTTTTGCTCAGCATATAACGCTCTATAAGTAGGCGGCGTGGGCCGCTTCAAGACTGCCTTGGGCACGCAGGATCAACTCGCAGAACTCGCGTGCGGCACCTTCGCCGCCACGGGCGGCGGTGATGCCGTGGGCGTGTTCGCGCACAAACGCCGCAGCATTCGCGACGGCCATGCCCAGGCCCACCCGACGAATCACCGGCAGGTCCGGCAGGTCGTCACCCAGATAGGCGACCTGTTCATAGCTTAGGTTGAGTTGGCCAAGAAGCTCGTCCAGCACCACCAGTTTATCCTCGCGGCCCTGATACAGGTGAGGAATCCCGAGGTTTTGTGCGCGACGTTCCACAACCGGTGTTTTTCGACCGCTGATAATCGCCGTTTGCACGCCCGCCGCCATCAGCATCTTGATGCCCTGGCCATCGAGGGTGTTGAACGTCTTGAACTCGCTGCCGTCTTCGAGAAAGTACAGGCGGCCATCAGTGAGCACGCCATCAACGTCGAAAATCGCCAACTTGATGTTTTTACCGCGTTGCAACAGATCGCTGGTCATTTACATCACTCCTGCGCGCAGCAAGTCGCCAAGGTTAAGGGCTCCGATCGGACGATCATCATTGTCGACGACGATGAGCGCACCGATTCGGTGGTCTTCCATGATTTTCAGCGCTTCAGCCGCGAGCATTTCAGCGCGGGCGGTCTTGCCGTGAGGTGTCATTACCGCGTCGATGGTCGCGGTGTGGATATCAATGGTGCGGTCCAGGGTGCGACGCAGATCGCCGTCGGTGAATATTCCAGCCAGGCGACCATCGGTTTCGAGGATTGCCGTCATGCCCAATCCCTTGCGGGTCATTTCCATCAGCGCATCCCTGAGCAGGGTGCCGCGTGGAACGCTCGGCAGTTCGGCGCCGGAATGCATGACATTTTCCACTTTCAGCAGCAAGCGACGGCCCAGGGCGCCACCTGGATGGGAGAACGCGAAGTCTTCAGCGGTAAACCCGCGGGCTTCCAGCAGCGCCACGGCCAGGGCATCGCCCATTACCAGAGCGGCGGTGGTGGAGGAGGTGGGTGCCAGGTTCAGCGGGCAGGCCTCGTGGGTCACATGCACGTTCAGGTTAACGTCAGCGGCCTTGGCCAGCGTTGATTCCGGGTTGCCGGTCAGGCTGATCATCTGAATGCCCAGGCGCTTGATCAACGGCAACAGGGTCACGATTTCGTTGGTGGTGCCGGAGTTGGATAGCGCCAGGATCACGTCCTCCTTGGTGATCATGCCCATGTCGCCGTGGCTGGCTTCGGCCGGATGCACGAAAAACGCAGTGGTCCCGGTACTGGCCAGGGTCGCGGCGATCTTGTTGCCGACGTGGCCCGACTTGCCCATGCCGACCACGACAACGCGGCCCTTGCTGGCCAGAATCATCTCGCAGGCGCGTACGAAATCCGCGTCGATATGGGCCAGCAAACCTTCTACGGCTTCAAGCTCGAGGCGAATGGTGCGTTGTGCGGATTGAATAAGGTCGCTGGATTGGCTCATGTCTGAAATCGTATAGCCTGACGAAAAGTCGGCGATTATAGCGGTAATGATCAATTCCCTCACGTAAGTTCGTCAGGCTTTGTGCGCCAGGCGCCTGGCAATCATCATCGGCAGCATAGCCGGCAACGCTTTTTCCCTGTCCCAAATCTGAACGAGCGCTGTTCCGGCCTTGGGGGCTCTGTACCAGCAGTGATATAGTTCGCCGCCAGTTCGGTCCGCCCAACCCATGTGCCTAATTATTGCGCATCCGTTGCAAACCAAAGTCGCACACATGGTGTCTGAGTGAAAGGCTGCATCCCAAGGAGATTAGATGAGTGCCGATAACGCCTACGCGGTCGAGCTGAAGGGCCTTACCTTCAAGCGCGGGACGCGCAGCATCTTCAATAACGTCGATATTCGCATTCCTCGCGGCAAGGTCACGGGCATCATGGGGCCTTCCGGTTGCGGCAAGACCACCCTGTTGCACCTGATGGGCATGCAATTGCGCCCCAGTGCCGGCGAAGTGTGGGTCAACGGCCAGAACCTGCCGACGCTGTCGCGCAGTGATCTGTTCGATGCGCGCAAGCATATGGGCGTGTTGTTTCAGAGCGGCGCGCTGTTCACCGACCTCGATGTTTTCGAAAACGTAGCGTTTCCGCTGCGGGTGCATACCCAGCTGTCCGATGAAATGATTCGTGACATTGTGTTGTTGAAGCTTCAGGCCGTGGGCCTTCGCGGTGCCGTCGACCTGATGCCGGACGAGTTGTCCGGTGGTATGAAGCGCCGTGTCGCCCTGGCGCGGGCCATTGCCCTCGACCCGCAGATCCTCATGTACGACGAGCCATTCGTTGGTCAGGACCCGATCGCCATGGGCGTGCTGGTGCGCCTGATCCGTCTGCTCAATGATGCATTGGGGATCACCAGTATCGTGGTGTCCCACGATTTGGCCGAAACCGCGAGCATCGCCGACTACCTTTATGTAGTGGGTGATGGTCAGGTGCTGGGGCAGGGTACGCCTGAAGAGTTGATGAACTCTGATAACCCGCGCATTCGCCAATTCATGACCGGCGATCCCGATGGCCCGGTGCCTTTTCACTTTCCGGCAGCGGACTACCGCTCAGATCTTCTGGGGAAGCGCTGATGCGCAAGACATCTCTTATCGAAAAGGTTCGCCTTTTCGGTCGTTCGGGCATCGACATCGTCGAAGTCCTGGGCCGTTCGACTATTTTCCTGTTCCACGCCTTGCTAGGGCGCGGCGGTATCGGTGGCGGCTTTGGCTTGCTGCTAAAGCAGTTGCATTCCGTCGGGGTGATGTCCCTGGTGATCATTGTGGTCTCCGGGATGTTCATCGGCATGGTGCTGGCGCTGCAAGGCTTCAGCATCCTGTCCAGCTACGGTTCGGAGCAGGCTGTGGGCCAGATGGTGGCCTTGACCCTGTTGCGTGAACTCGGCCCGGTGGTTACCGCCTTGTTGTTCGCGGGGCGTGCAGGTTCGGCGTTGACTGCCGAAATTGGCAATATGAAGTCCACCGAGCAGTTGTCCAGCCTGGAAATGATCGGCGTGGACCCGCTCAAGTACATTGTTGCCCCGCGACTCTGGGCCGGCTTCATTTCCCTGCCATTGCTGGCGATGATTTTCAGCGTGGTTGGTATCTGGGGCGGTTCGTGGGTGGCGGTTGACTGGTTGGGGGTCTATGACGGCTCCTACTGGGCCAACATGCAAAACAGCGTGACCTTCACCGGTGACGTGCTCAACGGCATCATAAAGAGCATTGTCTTTGCCTTTGTAGTGACGTGGATTGCCGTATTCCAAGGCTATGACTGTGAGCCCACCTCAGAAGGGATCAGTCGCGCCACCACCAAGACCGTTGTGTACGCCTCGCTGGCGGTACTGGGCCTTGACTTCATTTTGACCGCCTTGATGTTTGGAGATTTCTGATGCAAAACCGCACTGTGGAAATCGGTGTCGGCCTTTTCTTGCTGGCTGGCATCCTGGCTTTACTGTTGTTGGCCCTGCGAGTCAGCGGCCTGTCGGCCAGCCCCACTGCCGATACTTATAAACTTTACGCGTACTTCGACAATATCGCCGGTTTGACGGTCAGAGCTAAAGTGACCATGGCCGGCGTTACCATCGGCAAGGTCACGGCAATCGATCTGGACCGCGACAGCTTCACCGGGCGAGTGACCATGCAGTTGGACAAGAAGGTAGATAATCTGCCGACTGACTCCACGGCATCTATCCTCACTGCGGGTCTGCTGGGCGAGAAATACATCGGTGTCAGCGTGGGCGGGGAAACAGCCCTGCTCAAGGATGGCTCGACAATCCACGACACACAGTCGTCGTTGGTACTTGAAGACCTGATCGGTAAATTCCTGCTCAATACGGTCAATAAAGACGCCAAATGAGGAATCTGTTCATGATCTCTACCTTGCGACGCGGCCTGCTGGTACTGCTTGCAGCGTTGCCGCTGATGGCCAACGCGGCAGGTTCTGCGCACGATTTGGTGCAGGACACTACCAGCAAGATGCTGGCTGACCTGAAAGCCAACAAAGAACAGTACAAGCAAGACCCTTCCCGGTTTTACGAAGCACTCAACACCATTGTTGGTCCGGTGGTCGATGCTGAAGGCATTTCCAAAAGCATCATGACGGTCAAGTATTCGCGCAAGGCAACGCCTGCGCAGATGAAGACGTTCCAGGAAAACTTCAAGCGTGGCCTGTTCCAGTTCTACGGCAACGCCCTGCTGGAATACAACAACCAAGGCATTATCGTTGACCCGCCCAAGGATGAGTCGGGCGATCGTGCCGAGGTTGGCATGAAAGTCTCGGGAAGCAATGGCGCGATCTATCCAGTGTCCTACACCCTGACCAAGATCAACGGTGAATGGAAGCTGCGCAACGTGGTCATCAACGGCATCAACATTGGCAAACTGTTCCGTGACCAGTTCGCCGACGCGATGCAGCGCAATGGCAATAACCTGGACAAGACCATCAATGGTTGGGCCGGTGAAGTTGCCAAGGCCAAGGAAGAAACCGACAAAGCTGCCGGGAAGCCTGCGCAATGACCGAGTCGGCTGTTCGTATCGGCGACGCCGGCGAGCTGTTCCTCAGCGGCGTGCTGGATTACCGCACCGGGCCTGACCTGCGCAAGCAGGGGCAGGCGTTGATCAAGGCGAGCAAAGCGCCTGCATTGGTGCTCGATTGCTCGGCGGTGACCAAGTCCAGCAGTGTCGGTCTGTCGTTGTTGCTGTGCTTCATGCGCGATGCCGAGGCGGCCCAAAAGCCGGTCAGCATCCGCGCCTTGCCTGAAGACATGCGTGAGATTGCCCAGGTTTCTGGTCTGACCGAGCTGTTGGCGCATCCTTAACACACACTTTCAGAAAGCCCCCCGTCAGAGTCCTGCTATGCGGGGTTCGCAGGCGCGGGGCTTTTTTGTATGATGTGCGACCCGTGCGCACTGGGCGCCGATAGAGGTTGAGCATGCAGGCCCTAGAAGTTAAAAGCTTCCTTGAAGGAAAGCTGCCGGAAACGAGCGTAGAAGTTGAAGGCGAAGGCTGCAACTTCCAGCTGAACGTGATTAGCGATGAACTGGCGGCGTTGAGCCCGGTCAAGCGTCAACAGCAGATCTATGCCCATTTGAACCCGTGGATCACCGATGGCAGCATCCACGCGGTCACTATGAAATTTTTCAGCCGCGCGGCCTGGGCCGAGCGCACCTGAGCCCCCAAGGCGTCGAGATTCTTATGGATAAATTGATTATTACCGGCGGTGCCCGCCTTGATGGCGAGATTCGCATCTCCGGTGCAAAAAACTCCGCCTTGCCGATCCTGGCAGCGACCCTGCTGTGCGATGGCCCGGTCACCGTGGCCAACCTGCCGCACCTGCACGACATTACCACCATGATCGAGCTGTTCGGTCGCATGGGCATTGAGCCGGTGATCGACGAGAAGCTGTCTGTCGAAATCGACCCGCGCACCATCAAAACCCTGATCGCTCCGTACGAATTGGTGAAAACCATGCGTGCATCGATCCTGGTGCTGGGCCCGATGGTTGCCCGTTTCGGCGAAGCCGAAGTGGCCTTGCCTGGCGGTTGCGCCATTGGTTCGCGTCCGGTCGACCTGCACATCCGTGGCCTGGAAGCCATGGGCGCGACCATCGACGTCGAAGGTGGCTACATCAAGGCCAAGGCGCCTGAAGGTGGCCTGCGTGGTGCGAACTTCTTCTTTGATACCGTCAGCGTAACCGGTACCGAGAACATCATGATGGCTGCTGCCCTGGCCAATGGCCGCAGCGTCCTGCAAAACGCCGCGCGCGAGCCGGAAGTGGTCGACCTGGCCAACTTCCTGATTGCCATGGGCGCCAACATCTCTGGCGCCGGCACCGACACCATCACCATCGACGGTGTGAAGCGCCTGCACTCGGCTACCTACAAGGTCATGCCGGACCGTATCGAGACCGGCACTTATCTGGTTGCCGCTGCCGTGACCGGTGGCCGCGTGAAGGTCAAGGACACCGATCCGACCATCCTTGAAGCCGTCCTGGAAAAACTCAAGGAAGCCGGTGCAGAAATCACCACCGGTGAAGACTGGATCGAGCTGAACATGCACGGCAAGCGGCCAAAAGCCGTCAACGTGCGCACTGCTCCTTACCCGGCGTTCCCGACCGACATGCAAGCGCAGTTCATCTCCCTGAACGCGATTGCCGAAGGCACCGGTGCCGTAATCGAGACCATCTTCGAAAACCGCTTCATGCACGTGTATGAACTGCACCGCATGGGCGCCAAGATCCAGGTCGAGGGCAATACTGCCATCGTGACCGGCATCGACAAGCTCAAGGGCGCGCCAGTCATGGCTACCGACCTGCGGGCCTCGGCCAGCCTGGTAATCTCGGCACTGTGCGCCGAAGGCGACACCCTGATCGACCGCATCTACCACATAGACCGTGGTTACGAGTGCATCGAGGAAAAACTGCAGATGCTCGGCGCGAAAATCCGCCGCGTACCGGGCTAACCCCCGAGACAGCAAACACAGCACTGTGTTTGCTGTTAACTGATTTGTTTCAAATCGAGGCTGTAATGGCCTCGATCTGCGTCCGGCGCCATCTGCGACCGTACAGCAATAGCCTGATGAAGGATTGACGTTTCCCATGTTGACCATCGCACTGTCCAAGGGCCGCATCCTTGACGACACTTTGCCGCTTCTGGCTGAAGCGGGCATCGTGCCGACCGAGAATCCGGACAAGAGCCGCAAGCTGATCATTCCCACGACCCAGGACGATGTTCGCCTGCTGATCGTGCGGGCTACCGACGTGCCGACCTATGTTGAACATGGTGCCGCCGACCTGGGTGTTGCCGGCAAGGACGTGCTGATGGAATACGGTGGCCAGGGCCTGTACGAGCCGCTGGACCTGCGTATCGCCCTGTGCAAGCTGATGACCGCCGGCCGTGTCGGCGATGTCGAGCCCAAGGGCCGCCTGCGCGTAGCGACCAAGTTCGTCAACGTCGCCAAGCGCTACTACGCCGAACAAGGCCGCCAGGTCGATATCATCAAGCTCTATGGCTCGATGGAGCTGGCGCCGCTGATCGGCTTGGCCGACAAGATCATCGACGTGGTCGACACTGGCAACACCCTGCGTGCCAACGGTCTGGAACCACAGGATTTCATTGCCGACATCAGCTCCCGCCTGATCGTCAACAAAGCTTCGATGAAGATGCAGCACGCCCGTATCCAGGCGTTGATCGACACCCTGCGCAAGGCAGTGGAGTCTCGACACCGCGGTTGACTCACCCGTGCGGCCTTAGGTCGCGCCCGTCTATCCGCCTCATAGCCAGAATTCTCAGGTGCCCAAGCGGAAACGACTGCTAGTTTAGGGCGCCTGAGTTTTTGCCAATTCTATTGAGGCCCTCGCTATGACCACGTCCACTGCAATTGCCCGACTCAACGCTGCCGACCCGGATTTCGCCCATCATCTGGATCATCTGCTGAGCTGGGAAAGCGTGTCCGACGATTCGGTCAACCAGCGGGTGCTCGACATTATCAAGGCCGTGCGCGAGCGCGGTGATGCGGCGCTGGTGGACTTCACCCGCCAGTTCGATGGCCTGGACGTCAAGTCCATGGCAGACCTGATTCTGCCCCGCGAGCGCCTGGAACTGGCCCTGACCCGCATCACCGCGCCTCAGCGTGAAGCTCTTGAGGTAGCGGCGGCACGTGTGCGCAGCTACCACGAAAAACAGAAGCAGGACTCCTGGAGCTACACCGAGGCCGATGGGACCGTGCTGGGCCAGAAGGTCACGCCACTGGACCGCGCCGGTTTGTATGTACCGGGCGGTAAAGCCTCGTATCCGTCGTCTGTGTTGATGAATGCGATCCCGGCCAAAGTGGCGGGCGTGACCGAAGTGGTCATGGTAGTACCGACCCCGCGTGGAGAAATCAACGAGCTGGTGCTGGCGGCCGCCTGCATCGCCGGCGTCGACCGCGTGTTCACCATCGGTGGCGCCCAAGCCGTTGCGGCACTGGCCTACGGCACCGAAAGCGTGCCGAAGGTCGACAAAGTGGTCGGCCCGGGCAACATCTACGTCGCCACGGCCAAGCGCCATGTGTTTGGCCAGGTCGGCATCGACATGATCGCCGGCCCCTCGGAAATTCTCGTGGTGTGTGACGGCCAGACCGACCCGGACTGGATCGCCATGGACCTGTTCTCGCAGGCCGAGCACGACGAAGACGCCCAGGCGATCCTGGTCAGCCCTGACGCCGAATTCCTCGACAAGGTCGCTGCCAGCATCGATAAGCTGCTGCCGACCATGGAACGTGCCGAAATCATTGAAAAATCGATCAATGGCCGCGGTGCGCTGATCCTGGTGCGTGACATGGAGCAGGCTATCGAAGTGGCCAACCGCATCGCACCGGAGCACCTGGAGTTGTCCGTAGCCGACCCACAAGCCTGGCTGCCGTCGATTCGCCACGCCGGTGCGATCTTCATGGGGCGCCACACCAGCGAAGCCCTGGGCGACTACTGCGCCGGCCCGAATCATGTGCTGCCGACCTCCGGCACCGCGCGTTTCTCGTCGCCGCTTGGCGTGTATGACTTCCAGAAACGTTCGTCGATCATCTTCTGCTCGCCGCAAGGCGCCTCCGAACTGGGTAAGACTGCCTCGGTGCTGGCCCGTGGTGAATCCTTGAGTGCCCACGCACGCAGTGCCGAATATCGCATCCTTGAAGAGAAGGGGAACTGAGCAATGAGCAAATTCTGGAGCCCTTTCGTCAAGGACCTCGTGCCATACGTACCCGGCGAGCAGCCGAAGCTGACCAGGTTGGTCAAGCTCAACACCAACGAAAACCCTTATGGGCCATCGCCCAAGGCACTGGCGGCGATGCAGGCCGAGTTGAACGACAACTTGCGCTTGTACCCGGACCCCAACAGTGACCTGCTCAAGCAGGCCGTGGCCAAGTATTACGGGATCGATGCCGGCAAGGTATTCCTCGGCAACGGTTCCGATGAGGTCCTGGCGCACATCTTCCATGGCCTGTTCCAGCACGATCTGCCACTGCTGTTCCCGGATATCAGCTATAGCTTTTATCCCGTGTACTGCGGCCTGTACGGCATACAGTTCGACGCCATGCCGTTGGATGAGCAGTTCCAGATTCGCGTGGCGGACTACGCCAGGCCCAATGGCGGGATCATCTTCCCCAACCCGAACGCGCCCACCGGCTGTGTGCTGGCGCTGGACGCGGTGGAGCAGACCCTCAAGGCCAGCCCGGACTCGGTGGTGGTGGTCGATGAAGCCTATATCGACTTCGGCGGCGAAACCGCTATCAGCCTGGTGGATCGTTACCCGAACCTGCTGGTGACCCAGACCCTGTCCAAATCGCGCTCACTGGCCGGTTTGCGTGTAGGCCTGGCCGTGGGCCACCCGGACCTGATCGAAGCGCTGGAGCGGGTCAAGAACAGCTTCAACTCCTACCCGCTGGATCGTTTGGCGATTGTCGGCGCGGCGGCGGCGTTCGAAGACCGTGAATACTTCGAGAAGACCTGCCAGCTGGTGATCGACAGCCGCAACAAGGTGGTCGCGCAACTGGAAGACAAGGGATTTGAAGTGTTGCCGTCGGCAGCGAACTTCATCTTCGCGCGCCACCCACGGCATGACGCGGCTGGATTGGCGGCCAAGTTGCGTGAGCAGGGGATCATCGTGCGGCACTTCAAGCAGGAGCGCATTGCCCAGTTCCTGCGGATCAGCATCGGCACGCCGGAGCAGAACCAGGCGCTGATTGATGGGCTCGGCGAGCTTTAACACACGCTGAAAATCAAATGTGGGAGGGGGCTTGCTCCCGATAGCAGTGTGTCAGTCAATGCATATTTTGACTGACTCTCCGCTATCGGGAGCAAGTCGAATCGTCGCACCGCCCCTCCCACATTGGTTTGTATGGTGTTAGTTAGATCAGGGGCTCGTCAGGCTTTTTGTTCTTCCAGCCATCATTGCCCGGCAGCAGCAGGTTCAAGCCAATCGCCACCACCGCACACAGGGCGATGCCCTTGAGGCCGAAATCATCCGGGCCGGTGCCAGTGCCGACCAGCACGCCACCAATCCCGAACACCAGGGTCACCGACACAATCACCAGATTGCGCGCTTCACCCAGGTCGATTCTGTGGCGAATCAGCGTGTTCATGCCCACTGCGGCAATCGAGCCGAACAGCAGGCATAGAATCCCGCCCATCACCGGTACCGGGATGCTCTGCAGCAGCGCGCCGAACTTGCCGACAAACGCCAGGCTGATGGCAAATACCGCCGCCCAGGTCATGATTTTCGGGTTGTAGTTCTTGGTCAGCATGACGGCGCCGGTCACCTCGGCGTAAGTGGTGTTCGGTGGGCCGCCAAACATCCCCGCAGCCGTGGTGGCGATACCGTCGCCCAGCAAGGTGCGGTGAAGGCCAGGCTTTTTCAGGTAATCGCGACCCGTCACGCTGCCGACCGCAATCACACCGCCGATATGCTCGATCGCCGGGGCCAGGGCCACCGGAACGATAAACAGGATCGCCTGCCAGTTGAACTCCGGCGCGGTGAAGTGGGGCAGGGCGAACCACGGCGCAGCGGCGATCTTCGCCGTGTCGACCACACCAAAGTAGAACGACATGGCAAACCCCACCAGCACCCCGGAAATGATCGGCACCAGGCGGAAAATGCCCTTGCCGAACACCGCCACGATCAAGGTGGTGAGCAACGCCGGCATCGAGATCAGCATCGCCGTCTGGTAATGGATCAACTCAGCACCGTCGCCGGATTTACCCATGGCCATATTGGCGGCAATCGGCGCCATGGCCAGGCCGATGGAGATGATCACCGGGCCGATCACCACTGGCGGCAGCAGCCGGTCGATAAACCCGGTGCCCTTGACCTTCACGGCCAGGCCCAGGAACGTATAGACGAAACCTGCCGCCATCACCCCGCCCATGGTCGCCGCCAGGCCGAATTGGCCCTTGGCGAGAATGATCGGGGTGATAAACGCAAAGCTCGATGCCAGGAATACCGGCACCTGCCGCCCTGTCACCACCTGGAACAGCAACGTGCCCAGGCCCGCGGTAAACAGTGCGACGTTTGGATCAAGACCTGTGATCAGTGGCATCAACACCAACGCACCAAATGCTACGAAGAGCATTTGTGCGCCAGACAGGATCTGGCGCCAAAGCGGGTCGTTGAATTCATCCTGCATGCTCACGCGTCCTTCTGCTTGGTGCCGAAGATCTTGTCACCGGCATCGCCCAGGCCTGGGATGATGTAGCCGTGTTCGTTCAGGCGCTCATCGATGGATGCGGTGTAGATCTGCACGTCCGGATGGGCTTTCTCGACGGCGGCGATACCTTCGGGCGCGGCCACCAGCACCATGGCGCGGATGTCCTTGCAACCGGCCTTTTTCAGCAGGTCGATGGTTGCGACCATGGAGCTGCCGGTGGCGAGCATCGGGTCGATGATCATGGCCAGGCGTTCGTTGATTTCCGGGACGAGTTTTTCCAGGTAGGTGTGAGCCTGCAGTGTTTCTTCGTTGCGGGCTACGCCCACGGCGCTGACCTTGGCGCCCGGGATCAGGCTGAGTACGCCTTCGAGCATGCCGATACCGGCGCGCAGGATCGGCACGACGGTAATTTTCTTACCGGCGATTTTCTCGACCTGTACGGGACCAGCCCAACCGGGAATCTCGTAGGTTTCCAGGGGTAAATCCTTGGTGGCTTCGTAAGTGAGCAACGCTCCGACTTCCTGAGCAAGCTCACGGAAATTCTTCGTGCTAATGTCGGCACGGCGCATAAGGCCGAGTTTGTGTCGGATCAGCGGGTGGCGGATCTCGCGAGTGGGCATGGGAAAGGCTCCGGCGGCGGGCAAAAAAACCGGCCTAGATTAATCTATCCGAGGGTGTTGTCCTATAGACAACCAGTACGTTAGTCCATAAAGGCTTGATTGGAGCGCACGAGAAGCGTACCTTCGCCCGCTTTTCTTGCCACAGCACCCCCTGGAGAGCGCCATGTCCGCTGATCTCGAGCATATCCGTCAAATCATGCACGAGGCTGACTGCCTGTACACCGAAGCGCAAGTCGAAGCAGCGATCGCCAAGGTAGGCGAGCACATCACCCGTGAAATGGCCGATACCAACCCCGTGGTCTTCTGCGTGATGAACGGTGGCCTGATCTTCGCCGGTAAATTGCTCACCCATCTGCAATTCCCATTGGAAGCTTCTTACCTGCACGCCACCCGCTATCGCAACGAAACCAGCGGCGGCGACCTGTTCTGGAAAGCCAAGCCGGAAGTCTCGTTCATCGACCGCGACGTGCTGATCATCGATGACATCCTCGATGAAGGTCACACCCTGGGCGCGATCATCGACTTCTGCAAACACGCCGGCGCACGTAAAGTGCACACTGCCGTGCTGATCGACAAAGACCACGACCGCAAGGCCCGTCCTGAGCTGAAAGCCGATTTTGTCGGGTTGCCGTGTGTGGACCGCTATATCTTTGGTTATGGCATGGACTACAAGGGCTACTGGCGTAACGCCAATGGCATCTTTGCTGTCAAAGGCATGTAAGCCCGGCCATTTTCGTCGCTTCCGAAGCCACCGCCCCGCAGGTAAACTGCGTTTCCCGTGTAAATGTCTGCAGGCTGGAGTCGGTAATGCGTAAAGATAAGAAACAGGTGATTGGCGACGAGATCGGTGACGACCAAATCAAGTTGTTCCTGGACTTCGAGCCGGTTGATGCGACTTCGCCGTCCCTGCACAAACTGATCAAGGCTTATCGCGGCCTGCGTATCGACGACTTCGAGCGGTTCCTGGGCTTTTTCAAGGACGCCGGCCTGGATCTGGATGGCAAGGACGAGCATGGTCAGACCTTCGTTGAGCTGATCAAGGACCAGCGCAACGCCGCCGAGTACATCGAGCTGATCGACAACGCCCGCGGCTGATTATCCGAGACATAAAAAACGCCCCGTTCTCATGCTGAGAGCGGGGCGTTTTTTATTGTAGCCAGACCTCAAGCGTAGCTTTGGGTCTCGCTGCTTTGCTCAACCAATTCCAGGCTGATGTTGTTCTGCGTGTTGATCTTGCGATACAGCTCGGCATCAGTCTCGAGGATCTTTTCCCGGGCCGGGAAGATCTCGTGCAGCTTGGTCGCCCATTCACCGGCAGTTTTCTGCGGGAAGCAGCGCTCAATCAGCTCGAGCATGATCGACACGGTGACCGAAGCGCCTGGGGACGCGCCCAGCAGCGCCGCAAGCGAACCATCCTTGGCCGCCACCAACTCGGTACCGAATTGCAGCACGCCGCCTTTTTTCGGGTCTTTCTTGATGATCTGCACCCGCTGGCCGGCCACCTCCAGGCGCCAGTCTTCGGCTTTTGCTTCAGGGTAGAAACGGCGCAGGGATTCCAGGCGCTGCTCCATGGACTGCCGTACTTCGCTGACCAGGTACTTGGTCAGGTCCATGTTGTCGCGGGCCACGGCCAGCATCGGGCCAATGTTACCGGCGCGAATCGACATCGGCAGGTCAAGGAACGAGCCGTGCTTGAGGAACTTGGTGGTGAAGCCGGCGTATGGCCCGAACAGCAGGGATTTCTTGCCATCCACCACGCGGGTATCCAGGTGCGGCACCGACATCGGTGGCGAACCCACGGCAGCCTGGCTATAAACCTTGGCCTGATGCTGCTTGACCACTTCCGGGTTGTCGCAACGCAGCCACTGGCCGCTGACCGGAAAGCCGCCAAAACCTTTGCTTTCTTCAATGCCCGAGGCTTGCAGCAGCGGCAGCGCCGCACCGCCGGCGCCGAGGAATACGAACTTGGCATCGACGTCACGGCTGTTGCCGCTGTTGACGTCCTTGATGCTCACGGTCCAGCCGGCACCGTTGCGCTTGAGGCCGGTGACGCGCTTGCAGTACTTGACCTGTGCGTCCGGCGAACTGGTCAGGTGGCTGAGCAACTGATTGGTCAGTGCACCGAAGTTGACGTCAGTGCCGTTCATCACGCGAGTGGCGGCGATTTTTTCGTCGAGAGGACGGCCCGGCATCATCAGCGGCATCCATTCGGCCATTTCGCTGCGGTCTTCGGTGTAGTGCATGTCCGAAAACGCGTGGTGCTGGCTGAGGGTCTCAAAGCGCTTCTTGAGGAAGGACACACCTTTTTCGCCCTGTACGAAGCTCAGGTGCGGGACCGGGCTGATGAATGATTTGGACGAGCCAAAGGTGCCCTTCTTGGTCAGGTACGCCCAGAACTGCTTCGAAACCTCGAACTGGGTGTTGATGTGCACAGCTTTCTTGATGTCGATGGAGCCATCGGCGGCCTGCGGCGTGTAGTTCAGCTCACACAGCCCGGCGTGGCCGGTACCGGCGTTGTTCCACGGATTGGAACTCTCCGCGGCACCCGAATCCATCAGCTCAACGACTTCCAGCTTGAGGCCGGGGTCGAGCTCTTTGAGCAGTACGGCCAGGGTGGCACTCATGATGCCGGCCCCTACCAGAACTACGTCGACTGCTTCGTTATGCGCCATTTAACGCGTCTCCAAAATCTGCAGCACCAAATTGACGGCATGGCTGCCAGGAGTGACGGGGCGGTTCACGTGTTGCCCCAGGTTACCCATGGCCAGGATCGCCATGTCCGATTCGCAATTCTTTGCAACTTCAGCACACGCTTCCTGCCGGGCTAATCTGCCTATGAACGCATTCATAGGCCCCTGTGGCAATTCGACTTATGGTCAAAGCGTGCGATTCGTGCAACCAATCCGTAGCGGACAGGCTCAAGCTCCAATTTTTGAGGAATGCTCGATCCTGTGTAATTGGGCTGCCCCAGACGCTGATGGTGCTTGTACAAACGCCAAACTATTCATTTGCTCGCCACACTCTTGTGAAGTTGTGAAAACCCGTTTTTTCACGCTCTTTTGAAGACGTGAACCTCAAAAAAGGGCTGCCCCTACCTGGCACCTGGCCCGCGAACCTCTGCCGACACGCGGCAAAACGGGCAAACAACTCAAGTGGCCGAGCGCAATGGCAGCTCTGGCAGATTCGATAAAGACGGGGTGGTTTGCAAAGGAAACAGCAAGCACGCCAGCTTCACTCGATCTGTGTGGGCGGCTCTCTGTGGGCGATTTGGGGGCTAATGCCGAGGCATTAACGATGCTGCGAGGCCCGATCAGGAGACGTCCTTATAATCGGGGGGAGATTGTAGCGAAGAACGCCAAGGAAATGGGCGTGTTTTATGACTTTAATTAGGACCTCGGTCAGGAGACCAACGCTTGCCGGTGTCGTGCGCGAAAAACCTGTGGGCTGACTCGAGCGCTGGCTGGCAGTGGGCGGTGCATCCAGCCCAGGTGAATCTCTGTTACTTCTACCCAGCCCTCACCGACGGGCGGCAGGCTGCACTGCTTGAATGCCAGGCAATGGCCGTGGGCATCGAGCAGGGCGAAGTGGCGGCGAGGGGCGTGTGACATGAACAGTGTCTTGAGAAGGCGCATGGCTGTGTACCTATTGCGTTACATGCTTGAAGGTTGCCAGTGTGGCATGACACTGGGGTGACGAATTTATGCGAATTTGTAATTTGCACATGGCTTCAGCCGCCGTTCAGGATCGCTGGTGAGTGGCGCGCGTGCACCGTTATACTGGCGACCTGTCTGCACCTAGTCCTGGAGAAATGAGTATGTTGCAACGCCTGTTGTTCGGTTTGATCACTGTGACCAGTTTGACCCTGGTTGGCTGCGCCAACAGCCCGCAACAACTCAGTCCGCAACCTAAAGTCAGTGCGCCGTTGGCCGCCGTAGGCCATGGCCAGCCGGTGTCGGTACGGGTGGTGGACGGTCGTCCGTCGCCGACCCTGGGTTCGCGTGGCGGCCTGTATCCGGAGACTGCACTGATTTCGGTGACCGGCCAGGATGTGCTGCCCAAGTTGCAGGCCCAGGCTGAAGCCGCCGTGCGCTTGCTGGGCTTTACCCCGACCAATTCCCCAGGTGTGCCGCAACTGACCGTGACCCTGGCCGAACTGAAATATCAGTCGCCCAAAGAGGGGCTGTATGTGACTGAAGCTTCCATTGGTGCGACCTTCAAGTCCGACGTCAGCGCCGGTACCCGTCGCTACAGTGGCCGCTACGCTGCCTCGCTCAACCAGCGCTTCGGTATGTCGCCCAACCAGGAAACCAACACCAAGCTGGTCAGCGACGTGCTCAGTGATGCCCTGACCCGTCTGTTCAAGGACCCAAGCATCGGCCAATTGCTCAGTTCGCAATAAGCTGTTCACAAAAAACCGGGCTCATCGCTGAGCCCGGTTTTTTTATGCCTGTGGTTTGGTCATGCCGCCGTATCGACATAAAAGTCCAGCACACTCACGCCAGTGAGCCCATCCAGCTCCGGCAGGTCGGCATGCTGGTGCCCGCCGAGGGCGCAATACACCAGCCAGTGGCGGTCCTGGACATTGAATGCGAGGCCGCCGATCAGCGCCTCTTGCTCATCGCTTGGGGCGATCAGATACAGCCGATCCTGGTTTTGCGCATGCAACATGACAAGCTCCTCAAGCGTCGAAGGGCAACAGAGTGGCTTGTTAAGGTGACGTTCAGGTGACGCTGTAAATTACTCGATACATTAGCCGTTAAGGGGAAGGGAGTATCAAAGGCGCAGGAGGCGACTATCGTTCAGCTTTGTATCTGGACTGATACCCGAACACTGATCCGCCGAGGTTTGCGATGGCGCTGCCCGCACTGTTCATCAATGCTGTTGCCCTGTTGGTTGCCTGCTTGGGGGCAGCGCTGCTGTTCATTACCCGCTTGCTCGAACAGCGAGCGCTCGCTGATCTGACCGCCCAAAGCGAAGACCGCGCAATCGACCAGCCGATGTTGTTTCTGGATGTGCGCACCGAGCGGTCGCAACGTCTGGCTTACCGCGTCGGGTTCGCCTGCCTTGGCCTGGCCCTGGCCGTCTCCTGGCTCAGCACCCACCTCTAAAAACACTGAAGATTCAAATGTGGGAGGGGGCTTGCTCCCGATAGCGGTGGGTCAGATACAGTCAAGCTGACTGACACACTGCAATCGGGAGCAAGCCCCCTCCCACATTTTTGGATCAGTATTTACAGGGGAATTCCGGCCTTCACCCGATACTGATTGCGTACCGGCGTCGCATATTGCACCACCAGGTACGGGCGGTGTTCGGCCGGGCATTCATTCAGTCGCCGTTCCCATTCCGCCTTGGCCTTGGCCAGCTCATCGGCCGGGAACACCTCGGCGGCCTTGGGCACCTGCAGTTGCGGGTCGGCATCACTCCACTGCGCGTACGCCAGGTAATGCACCGGGAATAAGCGGTAACCGCCGAGGATCTGCCGATCCATTTCCACCGCCAGCAGCTTGGTATCTTCGAAGCGCTCGGTGATCGGCGGTGCGAAGTTCACGTGCACCCGGCCCTTGTAGCCGGTGATCCCCAGCGCAATGCTCACATCGTCCTCGCCCGGCGCCTTGGCGTAGGTGCCGGTGGTGGCGCGGATGAACAGCTCGCGGGCCTTGGCGGCGTCGCAGGGGTCGTACTCGTAGCTGATGGACACCGGCGTCAGGTTCAACGACTGGATCACCTCGGCAAACGGCTCGTCCTTGCGGCTGACGTGGAACATCTTGAGGATCGCCGATTCGGTGCGATCATCGCCGTCCTTGGCCCGGCCTTCGGCCTGGGCAATCCAGATCGACTGGCAGTCGTTGCGGATCGAATGGTTGATGTAGGCCGACAACAGGTTATAGGCCGCCATCTTCTCCTTCCGCCCGGTGATCGAACGGTGCACGATGAAGCTCTTGTTCAGGCGCATCAGGTCGCTGACAAACGGCTTTTGCAGCAGGTTGTCGCCGATGGCAATGCGTGGCGTCGGCAGGCCGGCGTGATACACGGCATAGTTGACGAAGGCAGGGTCCATCACGATGTCGCGATGGTTGGCCAAGAACAGATAGGCGGTGCCGGATTTCAGTTGCTCGACGCCGGTATAGGTCACGCCGTCGGTCGCCCGGTCAATGGTGTGGTCGACGTAATACTCGACTTTGTCTTGCAGCGTGGCCACGGTGGTGACGCCGGCAAACTCGCGGCGCAATTTGCGCGCGATCATCGGCTTGAGCAACCAGCCCAGGGCGCCGGCAAAGCGCGGGAAACGGAAGTGAGTCAGGATGTCCAGAAAGGCCTTGTCACTGAACAGACGCGCCAGCACTGCCGGGACTTCGCTGTCGTTGTAAGGTCGGATGGTATCGAATTCGCCCATCATGCTCTCTTGTTAGAAACGGCTAGGGTAAGTAAAGGGAATAGCAGGAGCGGCGTGAGTAAACTGGCTCAGCCGGAAATAGCCCTGTAAATAGACCGGCGATTATACGCACAAGTCACCTTGGAGACTGCGATGCTGGAAACTGCGCTGTACGATTGTCCTTATTGTGGCGAAGCGGTCGAGACAACGGTGGATTTGTCTGGTGGTGACCAGACCTATATAGAAGACTGCCAAGTGTGTTGCCGGCCGATCACATTCGACCTGCAAGTCCATGGCGACGAGTGGATGCTTGAAACCCGCAGCGAAAACGAATAATGCGTAGCGAGAACAAATAAAAAGGTACGCGCCCATGCAGCGAATCTACGAACCGGAAAACCTGATGGAAGGCGAGCTGCTGCAACAGATGCTTGCCAGTGAGGGCATCGAAGCGCACTTGGTGGGCCGCCATTTGCTCGGTGGCACCGGCGAGCTGCCGATCTTCGGCTTGCTCGGGCTGGAAGTCGACAACGATCAGGCTGCCAGCGCCCGCGAGCTGATCACGGCCTATATCGGCGCGCAACCGTTGCCTGGCGATGAACCTGACAGCTTCCCCGACGTATTGGTCTGTTAGGCTGTCGGTTGGTTTACCCAAGAGTCGTGTTGCCCCATGTGTGGACGTTATGCCCTGTTTCGCTGGAACCCTGCCTTTGCTGCCTTGCCCGGCTTCCCCGCCGACCAGCAGGCCCAGTGGAACATCTCTCCCAATGATTCGGTGCTGATCCAGCGCCTGAGCGAAGGCCAGCTCACCCTGGCCCGTGCGCGTTGGGGCCTCACGCCGCCCTGGCTCACAGACCTTTCCCGCACTCCGGCCCACGCCCGCGCCGAAACCCTGGCCGAGCAACCGATGTTCCGCGAGGCGTTCCGCCAGCGCCGCTGCCTGCTACCCGCCAATGGTTTCTATGAATGGCGCGGTACCCAACGCAAGCGCCCGTACTGGCTGACACCGGGGGAGGGCTCCACGTTGTTTTTTGCCGCGATCTGGGAAGCGTATCCAGTGCAGGAGCAAGTGTGGCTGAGTACGGCAGTCGTTACCCAGGCGGCGCAAAGTCAGCGGCGGCCGTTGATCCTGGATGCGGCAGGGCAGGCAGCCTGGCTCGACCCCGAGACGCCGCTGCACGTGTTGCAGGGCCTGCTGGCCGGCGAACCCGCCGCGTTGCGCGAGCGCGTGCTGGCCAATATGGTCAACGATCCGAAGCTCAATGGGCCGGAGTGCCTGACCCCAGCGTGAGCCGATGCCAACCGGGCCGTTCGCGCTGTGGGATATATCCGAGATTCAGCGGTTAAATGTCTGGTGTATCTGGCGCTGATACAAACGACCGCCTACGATACGCGCCATGTTTTCAGGGAGCGCGTTCATGAAGAAGTCATTGGCGGTAAGCGGTTTGGTTGCAGCGATGCTGCTGGCGGGTTGTCAGTCGGTTAATACCACCAGCGGTGGCGCCGTTGGGGTAGAGCGCAAGCAGTACATGTTCAGCATGCTGTCGAGTCAGGAAGTCGACCAGATGTATGCCCAGTCGTACCAGCAGACTCTGGGTGAAGCCAGCGGCAAGGGCATGGTGGACAAGACCAGTGCCAACGCCAAGCGCGTGCAGGCCATCGCCAAGCGTCTGATTGCCCAGGCGCCGACCTTCCGACCGGATGCGGCGCAGTGGAAGTGGGAAGTAAACCTGATCAAGAGCGACGAGATGAACGCCAACTGCGGGCCTGGCGGCAAGATCTTCGTGTACAGCGCATTGATCGATAACCTCAAGCTCACCGATGACGAGTTGGCCGCGGTAATGGGCCATGAAATCGCTCACGCCTTGCGCGAACACGGGCGTGAAGCCATGTCCAAGGCCTACGGCATCGAAATGGCCAAGCAGGGCGCCGGTGCGATATTCGGGCTTGGTCAGGACAGCCTGGCATTGGCTGACACAGTGGCTAACTACGGCATGACCTTGCCCAACAGCCGCAGCAACGAAAACGAAGCGGACCTGATCGGCCTGGAACTCTCGGCCCGCGCCGGCTACAACCCGAACGCGGCGATCACCCTGTGGAACAAGATGGCCAAGGCATCCGAAGGCGCACCGCCGGAATTCATGAGCACCCACCCGGCTTCCGACAGCCGCATCGCTTCGTTGCAGGCGGCCATTCCAAAGGTGATGCCGCTCTACCAACAGGCCAAGAAGTCATAAAACTTCAGCTATGAGTTTCAAGCCTCAAGCTGCAAGTTAGAAGCGTCACTGCTTCTTCTTGCTGCTTGAGGCATATGGCTTGCAGCTAGATCCAGCCACTGCTTTGCATGGCTTTGTAGACCGCCACGATCGCCAGTACAAAGAATGCCGTAGCGGCCAATCGACGAATCAAAGTCAGCGGCAGTTTCTCCGCCGCGAAATTCCCCGCCAGAACCACCGGTACGTTGGCAATCAACATGCCCAGGGTGGTGCCGATAATCACCAGCCACAGTTCCGGGTATTGCGCCGCCAGCATCACCGTGGCGATCTGGGTCTTGTCACCGATTTCGGCGAGGAAGAACGCGATCAAGGTGGTCAGGAACGGCCCGAACTTACGGGTGGTACTGGCTTCGTCATCATCGAGTTTGTCCGGTACCAGAGTCCACAGCGCCGTGGCGCAGAAGCTTGCGGCGAGGATCCAGTGCAGCACCGCGTCCGAGAAGAAACTTCCAAACCAGGCCCCTACGGCACCGGCAGCCGCATGGTTGGCCAGGGTCGCGGCAACGATACCGGCGATAATCGGCCAGGGTTTGCGAAAGCGTGCGGCAAGGATGAGCGCGAGCAGTTGCGTCTTGTCGCCGATTTCGGCCAAGGCAACGATTGCGGTAGGAACGAGTAATGAATCCAGCATCAGGTAGTTTCCAGGGGCGGGTCGACACGGCTATGACACGTACAGCCTTCCCGCCCCGGGTAAGGTGTGCGTGTCATAGGTCTTGTCAAACCCCGGTCCGTCTGTGCGGACTCCTGGGTCGCATACGCCATGGTCTGCTGACCAAGTATGTTGACGTATGCCGGACGAGCGTGACGCTCGTGGGAGACTACTCCCCTAGGACGGAGCGGATTCTGCCTAGGCAAAACCCATTCGGCAAGCCTTCTTTTTCAAACGCCCGTCAGGGGCGCTTGGCGCGGTAGATACGAAAGCCATTGCCTTCGGCCTTGATCGCACAGATGCCCAGATGCTCTTCGATCAGTGGCTGATACTTGAGGAAGCTGTTGGCCACCAAGCGAAGTTCGCCGCCTTTTGCCAGGTGTTTCGCCGCTTTTCGCAGCAAGTTTTCCGTGGCGAAATAATCGGTATGCACGCCGACGTGAAACGGTGGGTTGCTCAAGATCGCGTTCAAACCCATAGGCGCCGCGTCAATGCCATCACCGGTCAGCACCTCGGCTTCCAGGCCATTGGCAGCCAGGGTCAGGCGGCTGCTTGCGGCGGCGAACGCATCCACATCCAGCAGGGTCACCGTGTTATGCGGGTAGCGACGCTTGACCGCCGCGCCGAGTACGCCGGCGCCGCAACCGAAGTCGAGCAAATGCCCGCTGGGCAGCTTGTCCAGATGCTCCAGCAGCAGCTCGGTGCCGCGGTCCAGGCGCCCGTGGCTGAACACACCCGGCAAGCTCACCACCTTCAGCGGGCCTTCGGCCAGCGGTACATCGAAGACCTGCGCCAGGCTCTCCAGCTCCACCGCTTGCGGGGCGTTGGCCACGGTGACCTGCCACAGCTGGCAATGCCGCGCGTTATCCAGCTTGCGTGGCTTGCCGAAGGGGATCATTTGCTTGGCCGCGCTTTCGATACCGCCTTTTTTCTCGCCCACCAGAAACAGCTCGGCACCCGGCAGGCGTGCCGCCACGGCGTTGAGCAGGTAGTCGGTGAGGTCCTTGGACTTGGGCAGGAAGATGACTGCCGCATCGAACGCGCGGTCAGGCACATTCACGCCAAACTGGCTGCGCTCAGGAAAGCGTGCATCAAGCGCTGCCTGGTCGCCGGCATGCCAGCACCAGCCGTGGGCGTTGGGCAGGCGCCCGAGCAAATCGTCGGCGGGCAAACCTACGAGCAGCAGGTTGCCTTGAAAAAGTTCGGCCTGACGAAGCAGTACTTCACTGCGCGGATCCATGGTCTGCTCCTTGAAAAGGGGCGCAGTTTATCAACTCACAACGCGCAGCGGGGCGCCGCTGAAAAAGCCCCGGGCGTTTTCCGTCAGTTGGCCGACGATGCGCTGCCGTGCTTCGCGACTGCCCCAGGCGTTGTGAGGCGTGACGATCAAGCGTGGAATGTCATCGGCCAGCAGCGGATTGCCATTTACTGGCGGTTCGACACTCAACACGTCGGTCGCCGCGCCGCCCAGATGACCGTTGCGTAGCGCGTGGGCCAATGCCTGTTCATTGATCAAGCCGCCGCGTGCGGTGTTGACGATAAACGCGCCGGGCTTGAGCAGCGCCAATTCGCGGGCACCGATAAAGTCGCGGGTGTGTTCGTTGAGTGGGCAATGCAGGGTCAGCGCATCGACCTGGGCGAGCAACTCATCCAGTGGCACGCGGTCGGCGCGGGCAGGGCGCCCGGGTATCGCGCCCAGCATCACGCGCATGCCGAAGGCTTCGGCCAGGCGCGCCACGGCACTGCCCAGTTCACCATGGCCGAGCAGGCCGAGGGTTTTGCCCTCCAGCTCGACAATCGGGTGGTCCAGAAGGCAGAACTGTTTGGCCTGTTGCCATTTGCCAGCGGCTACATCCCGCTGGTAGTCGTTCAGGCGCGTCGCCAGGTTGAGCAACAGCATGATCGTATGCTGCGCCACCGACGGCGTGCCATAACCCTGGCAGTTGCTGACGGTAATGCCATGGGCGCGTGCGGCTTCGAGGTCGATATTGTTGGTGCCGGTGGCTGATACCAGGATCAGCTTGAGCTCCGGGCAGGCCGCCAGGGTTTGAGCCGTTAGCGGGATTTTGTTGCTGATCGCGACGTGGGCGCCTTGCACGCGTTCCACCACATTTTGCGGCGTGGTCTGCTCAAACAATTGCAGGTCGCTGAAGCATGCTCGCAAACCGCTGAGGTCGAGGTCTCCCAGGTCCAGGGAGGGATGATCAAGGAAGACGGCGCGGCGATTGTTCATTATCAACTGTACCTTTTGCGACGAGGTTCGAAGGCGTAATCTGCCGAGCCTATCAGATGAAATAATCAGTTACTTAATGGAGTGAGCATGTACGTCGCCGAGTTTTTGACCGTAGCCTTGATTCACTTGTTGGCGGTGGCCAGCCCCGGCCCGGATTTCGCCGTGGTGGTGCGTGAAAGTGTGACCCACGGTCGTCGCGCCGGGACCTGGACGGCCCTGGGCGTCGGCACGGCGATTTTCGTGCATGTGGGTTATTCGTTGCTGGGTATCGGCTTGATCGTGTCCCAGTCCATCGTGCTGTTCAACGCATTGAAATGGGCGGCGGCGGCCTACCTGTTGTATATCGGCTTCAAAGCCCTGCGCGCCCAGCCGGCCAAGCCTGTCGCCGAGGGCGAGTTGCACCGTGAAGCCGGCGAGCGCACGCCACGCGGTGCATTTACC
Source organism: Pseudomonas haemolytica (assembly GCF_009659625.1). GTDB lineage: Bacteria > Pseudomonadota > Gammaproteobacteria > Pseudomonadales > Pseudomonadaceae > Aquipseudomonas > Aquipseudomonas haemolytica. Next base: position 252,385 of record NZ_VOIW01000001.1, read on the forward strand.
GCAGGCTTTGTGACCAACGGGTTGAACCCCAAGGCTACGCTGTTCTTCCTGTCGCTGTTCACCGTGGTGATCAACCCGCACACACCGCTGGCGGTACAGGCGGGTTATGGCGTGTACCTGGCGGTGGCGACGGCGTTGTGGTTCTGCATGGTGGCCATGCTATTCAGCCAGCAGCGCGTACGCGCCGGGTTTGCGCGGATGGGGCACTGGTTTGATCGGACCATGGGCGCGGTGCTGATTGCGATTGGGGTGAAGTTGGCGTTTACCAGCATGAAGTAACGCTTCCAACTTAAGTGGGTACGGTCCAAATGTGGGAGGGGGCTTGCTCCCGATTGCGGTGTTTCAGCCAAGTATTCATCAGCTGATCCACCGCAATCGGGAGCAAGCCCCCTCCCACATTAGATTTCCATGAGCCGAAGATACTGGCGCAAAGCCAGTATTTGCTGGGCCCTGCAAATCATTCCTTTGGCTGATTTGGCTGAAACATAAGCCCTCTACAGTGCAGGTCTTCAAGCCAAGACCGTGCAGTCATTAAAGGGATTCTTATGTTGCAGACCCGTGTTATCCCGCCCGCCGAAGGTGCGTACCAATACCCGCTGTTGATCAAACGCCTGCTGATGTCCGGGACGCGCTACGAGAAGACCCGGGAAATCGTCTACCGCGACAAGCTGCGCTACACCTACCCGACGCTGATCGAGCGCGTCGCGCGCCTGGCCAATGTGTTGACCGCCGCCGGGGTCAAGGCCGGTGACACCGTGGCCGTGATGGACTGGGACAGCCACCGTTACCTGGAGTGTATGTTCGCCATCCCGATGATCGGCGCGGTAATCCACACCATCAACGTGCGCCTGTCGCCGGAACAGATTCTCTACACCATGAACCACGCCGAAGACCGCTTTGTGCTGGTCAACAGTGAGTTCCTGGGGCTCTACCAGGCCATTGCCGGGCAACTGACCACGGTCGACAAGACGTTGTTGATTACCGATGGTGACACCAAGACTGCCGAGCTACCCAACCTGGTCGGTGAGTACGAAACCCTGCTGGCTGCCGCCAGCCCCAAGTACGACTTCGAGGATTTCGACGAAAATTCCGTCGCCACCACCTTCTACACCACAGGCACCACCGGCAATCCCAAGGGGGTGTATTTCACCCATCGTCAACTGGTGCTGCACTCCATTGGCGTGGCGATGATCATGGGCAGCGTCGACAGCGTGCGCCTGCTGGGCACCAACGATGTGTACATGCCGATCACGCCGATGTTCCACGTACACGCCTGGGGCCTGCCGTATGTGGCGACCATGCTCGGCTTGAAGCAGGTCTACCCCGGCCGCTACGACCCCGAATACCTGGTGGAGCTGTGGCGCAAGGAGAAGGTCACCTTCTCCCACTGTGTGCCGACCATCCTGCAAATGGTGCTCAACGCCAAGGCTGCCCAGGGTGTGGATTTTGGCGGTTGGAAAATCGTTATCGGCGGTAGCGCGCTTAACCGCTCGCTGTACGAAGCGGCCAAGGCCCGTGGCATTCAACTGACCGCCGCGTACGGCATGTCCGAAACCGGGCCGTTGGTGTCCTGTGCGCATCTCAATGAAGAGCTGATGGCCGGCAGCGAAGATGAACGCACTACCTATCGCATCAAGGCTGGCGTGCCAGGGCCGTTGGTGGAGGCGGCGATCATGGACATGGACGGCAACTTCCTGCCCGCCGATGGCGAATCCCAAGGCGAGTTGGTACTGCGTGCACCTTGGCTTACCGAGGGGTATTACAACGAGCCTCAGAAGGGCGCCGAGCTGTGGGCTGGTGGCTGGTTGCACACCGGTGACGTGGCCACGCTGGATGCGTTCGGCGTGATCGATATCCGCGACCGCATCAAGGATGTGATCAAGACCGGGGGGGAATGGATCTCGTCCCTGGCCCTGGAAGACCTGGTCAGCCGCCACCCGGCGGTCCGCGAAGTCGCGGTGGTGGGCATTGCCGACCCGCAGTGGGGCGAGCGCCCGTTCGCCTTGCTAGTGGTGCATGAGGGGCACGCAATCGGTGCGCGGGAGCTTAAGGAACACCTCAAGCCTTTCGTCGAACAGGGCCACTTGAGCAAGTGGGCGATTCCGAGCCAGATCGCCGTTGTTACTGAAATTCCCAAGACCAGTGTAGGAAAACTCGACAAAAAACGTATCCGAATCGACATCATCGAATGGCAGGCCAACAACAGCACCTTCCTGTCCACACTCTAATGCCCCTCGCCGCGCCCGTTCGGGCGCGGCAATGCTCTATCTTGCGGCTCTACTTGTGATTTACCGAATTTCAGCCATCCTTCTCGCGCCGGCCTTTGTCGGCGTGGCGAAAGGGTTGTGGCAGACGGGTTGGTGATGCAAATCACACTTTAGAGGGATCAAGCGATACCCCCCGCTGGCTATAGTCCCATCCAGAGTTTTTCAAGGATGTTGTGCTTCGGGCCATGGGGGCCCGGTTGTCGTGCGGCATTGGAATCGTTGTATTCCGGCCGTTACATGCATCCAGCCGCAGAACTCACTGCCATAACAATAAAATGCACATGGAGTAGCGTCGATGACCTCAGTAAACCAGTTCTGGCGCCGGGCAAGACTGCCTCTGGCCGTCAGTCTCGCTTCTACGCTCGCCGGGCCCGCATTCGGCGTCAGTTTCAACATTGGTGAGATCGAAGGGAGTTTTGACTCGTCGCTCTCCGTCGGGGCCAGTTGGTCCACGGCCAAGCCCAACCGCGACTTGATCGGTGCCAACAACGGAGGCAAGGGCCTGTCCCAGACTTCCGATGACGGTCATCTGAACTTCAAGCGCGGCGAGACGTTCTCGAAGATCTTCAAGGGCATCCACGACCTGGAACTGAAGTACGGCGACACCGGCGTGTTTGTGCGTGGCAAGTACTGGTATGACTTTGAGCTCAAGGACGAAAGCCGTCCGTTCAAGGACATCAGCGACAACAACCGCAAAGAGGGCGCCAAGTCTTCGGGCGGGCAGATCCTCGATGCGTTCATCTACCACAACTACTCGATCGCCGATGCGCCGGGCTCCGTGCGTTTTGGTAAACAAGTGGTGAGCTGGGGTGAAAGTACCTTCATCGGCGGCGGCATCAACTCCATCAATCCGATCGACGTGTCAGCGTTCCGTCGTCCGGGCGCCGAGATCAAGGAAGGCTTGATCCCGGTCAACATGTTCTATGTGTCCCAGACGCTCACCGACAACCTGTCGGCCGAAGCGTTTTATCAACTGGAGTGGGACCAGACCGTCACTGATAACTGCGGCACCTTCTTCTCACAGCCTGACGTGATCTCCGATGGTTGCAGCAATAACCTGCGCGTATTGAACAAGCGCTCGACCATTCCGGGCGCGGCACTGCCGACCCTGAATGCCCTGGGTGTGGACGTTAACAGCGAAGGTGTACTGGTGCGGCGTGGGCCGGACCGTGATGCACGGGACAGCGGCCAGTTCGGCGTGGCCATGCACTACAACTTCGAGCCGCTGGATACCGAGTTCGGCGCTTACTTCATGAACTACCACAGCCGTGCGCCGATCTTCAGTGCGCAGGGTGCGCCGTCTTCGGCCTATACCCGTCCGCTGGGGCCGCTGGCCGCCTTGCGTCCGCTGATCGTGGCCGGCAGTTCGAACTACTTCGTCGAGTACCCGGAAGATATTCGTCTCTACGGCTTGAGCTTCTCCACCACGCTGCCTACCGGCACTGCCTGGAGTGGTGAATTGAGCTACCGGCCGAATGCTCCGGTGCAGTTGAGCACCACCGACATCCTGTTCGCCGGTGTGACGCCGATCCCGGGCTATGGTAATGCTTCTGTGCTCAAAGGTTCGCCGGGCCAGGACCTGCATGGCTACAACCGCAAGGAAGTAACCCAGTTCCAGACCACCTTCACGCACTTCTTCGACCAAGTCATGGGCGCCAGCCGCCTGACTACCGTGGGTGAAATTGGCGTGACCCATGTGGGTGGGCTGGAAAGCAAATCCCAGGCGCGTTATGGCCGCGATCCAGTGTTCGGCCCAGGCACCTTGCCGGGTGGCTTCTGCAACGCGCTTAACAATTCGACCGCTACCGGCGCGGGCCTGCCCAACGCTGCCGGCCTGAACACCAACTGCAATAACGACGGCTACACCACCGCAACGTCCTGGGGCTACCGCGCCCGTGCCATCTGGGAATACCCGGACGTGTTCGCTGGCGTCAACCTCAAGCCCAACGTGGCCTGGTCCCATGACGTCAAAGGTTACTCGCCAGGCCCTGGCGGCAACTTTGAAGAAGGTCGCAAGGCCGTCAGCCTGGGCCTGGATGCCGAATACCAGAACACCTACACCGCGAGCCTGGCCTACACCAACTTCTTTGGTGGCAAGTTCAGCACCGTGGATGACCGCGACTTCGTCGCGTTGAGCTTCGGCGCCAACTTCTAAGCACACTCTTTTCAAGTGGTATGTATTCAGGAAGACCAGAGTATGAAAATAACTAAAAGTCTGTTGCACGTGGGTGTGCTTGGGCTGTCGATCCTGGCGAGCAACGTCATGGCGGCAGTCTCGGCGGATGAAGCCGCCAAGCTCGGCACGACCCTGACCCCGATGGGCGCCGAGATGGCCGGCAACGCGGCCGGTACCATCCCTAAATGGTCGCCAATGCCGACCAACGCCGGCGCGGTGGATGCCCGTGGCTTCCTGGCCAACCCGTATGCCAGCGAACAACCGCAGTTCACCATCACCGCGCAGAACGTCGAGCAGTACAAAGACAAGCTGGCCCCGGGGCAGTACGCGATGTTCAAGCGCTACCCGGACAGCTTCAAGATGCCGGTCTACCCGACACATCGCGGTGCCACCGTGCCGGCTGATGTGTTTGCCTCGATCAAGAAGAATGCCACCACCACCAACCTGGTGTCCGGCGGCAACGGCCTGGAAAACTTCGAGACCGCCGTACCGTTTCCGATTCCCAAGAGCGGTGTCGAAGTCATCTGGAACCACATCACCCGTTATCGCGGCGGCAGCGTGACTCGCCTGGTCACCCAGGCCACACCGCAAACCAACGGCTCCTATAGCCTGGTGTACTTCCGCGACCAGTTCGTGTTCCGCGACAAAATGAAGGACTTCGACCCGAAAAACCCAGGCAACGTGCTGTTCTACTTCAAGCAGCAAGTCACCGCGCCGGCACGCCTGGCCGGTGGTGTACTGCTGGTGCACGAAACCCTGGACCAGGTGAAGGAACCGCGTTCGGCGTGGGTCTACAACGCCGGCCAGCGCCGCGTGCGCCGGGCGCCGCAAGTGTCCTATGACGGGCCGGGTACTGCCGCCGATGGCCTGCGCACTTCCGACAACCTCGACATGTACAACGGTGCGCCGGATCGCTACGACTGGAAGCTGGAAGGCAAGAAAGAAATCTACATCGCCTCCAACAGCTACAAGCTCGACGATCCCAAGCTCAAGTACGCCGACATCATCAAGGCCGGCCACATCAACCAGGATCTGGCGCGCTATGAATTGCGCCGTGTCTGGCACGTAGTCGCCACCTTGAAGGAGGGCCAGCGCCACATCTACGCCAAGCGTGACTTCTTCATCGACGAAGACACCTGGCAAGCCGCGGTGATCGACCACTACGACGGCCGTGGCCAACTTTGGCGCGTCGCCGAAGCCCATGCCGAGAACTACTACGACAAGCAAGTGCCGTGGTACGCCGTGGAAACCCTCTACGACCTGCAGTCCGGCCGCTACCTGGCCCTGGGCATGAAGAACGAAGAGAAGCAGGCTTATGACTTCGGCTTCACCGCCACCACCAGCGATTTCACCCCGGCGGCCCTGCGCCAGGACGGTGTTCGCTAACCTGCACGAGTGACTCAATGTGGGAGGGGGCTTGCTCCCGATAGCGGTGTGACAGTCAACGCATGCATTGACTGATCCGCCTCTATCGGGAGCAAGCCCCCTCCCACTTTTTGTATGTGCTGTCTGTAGGGATATTTTTTGTCGCAGTTCTTTTTCAGCCAATTGTTGCAAAGATCTACAATCCCGCCGCTTTTACCGCTAGTCTGCGGACATCTGCAATGCCGACAACAGCCTTCTACAAGAGCCCGGCGATGACTGATCTGTCCCGAATCCAAGCGCCTGCCAGGGTGGTGATCCCCACCCTGGAAGGTCGTTTCTACAGGCCGCCATTGCCTGACGGCTACGTGCTGCGCCCGCGCCTGTGCGAACGGCTGAATGCCGGCTTGGACGGGCGACTGTTGCTGGTCTGCGCACCCGCGGGGTTCGGCAAGAGTTCGTTGGCGGTGGAGTTCTGCCAGGGCCTGCCAGCCCATTGGCGAAGCCTCTGGCTGGGCCTGAGCCCACGGGACAGCGACCCCGGGCGCTTCCTGGAACGGCTGCTGGATGGCTTGCAGCAATATTTCCCGCAACTCGGCGCCCAATCCCTCGGCTTGCTGAAAATGCGCCAGCGTCATCAACCCTTTGCCTTCGAAGAATGGCTGGATGGCTTGCTCGATGAGCTGGCGGTCCAGCTGTCGCCGCGCTTGCCTTTATTGCTGGTGCTGGATGACTACCACCTCGCCCAGGGCCCGGTGCTGGATCGCTGCCTGCAGTTTTTTCTCAATCATCTGCCCGATGGCCTTGTGGTCCTTGTTACCAGCCGGCAGCGCCCCGACTGGCACCTGGCGCGCCTGCGCCTGTCGCGGCACCTGCTGGAACTGCATGAGCAAGACCTGCGCCTGACCCACGACGAATCCCTGGCCGTGCTGGATGGGCACAGCAGTGCGTTGCGCGGCGAGGCGTTGGAAAACCTGATCCGCCGTAGCGAGGGCTGGGTCGCCGGCCTGCGCTTCTGGTTGTTGGCGGCTTCCGAAGCTGGCGGTAATGACGGTGCCTTGCCCCAGAGCCTGCATGGTGGCGAAGGGTTGATTCGCGATTACCTGCTGGAAGAAGTCATCGACTGCCTGCCTGCCGAAGTGCAAGCGTTCCTGTACGACACCGCCCCTCAGGAGCGTTTTTGCAGCGAGTTGTGTGACGCCGTGCGCGAAGCCCATGACAGCGCGGAAATCTTGCGCTATTTGCAGGCTCATCAAGTATTTCTGGTGCCTTTGGATGACCAAGGCCACTGGTACCGCTATCACCACTTGTTTTCCGACCTGCTGCGCACCCGCCGCGAGAAGAGTGCCATCTTGCCGCCTGCCAGTTTGCACTTGCGTGCCTGCCGCTGGTTCAACGCCCAGGGCTTGATCGACGAGGCGGTGGAGCAGGCGCTGCGGGCCGGCCACCTGGATGTGGCAGCGAACCTGGTACAGAACCTGTCCGAAGAGCAACTGTTGGCGGAGCAGAACGTCGGCATGCTACTGCGCTGGAAGATGGACTTGCCCGACAGCCTGCTGATCAGCACGCCGCGTTTGATCGTGCTGTACAGCTGGGCGCTGGGGCTGGCGTGTCAATTGGATGCGGCGCAGGAGCTGTCCAGCTACCTCAGTCGTTTCCTGCCGGCGCCATCGGCCACTGCGCAAAAATCCATGCTGGCCCAATGGCTGGCGCTGAGCGGGATCATTGCCCGTGGGCGCGGGGATCGCGAATTGACCCAGCGCTATTGCAACGAGGCGTTGGAAAGCTTGCCGCAGAAGCGTTACGGCCAGCGTCTTATGTGCCTGTCGACCCTGTCCAACCTGGCGATTGTCGATGCCGACCTGTGGCGCGCCCGTGGCCTGAACCGCGAGTCCCTGGAGCTGGCGCAGCGCGTCGGCAACCCGCTGTTTGAAGCCTTGGCCCATTACGATCGTGCCCGGGTGCTGCAGGCGCGCGGCGAGATCCTGCGCTCCCTGGACGAAGTGCGCCAGGGTCTGGAGCGCCTGCACGGCTTGGCCCCCCAGCGCCTATATGCCGTGCGCGCGCGGTTGTCGCTGTACGAAGGCTATTTGCTGCTGGCGCGTTGCCAGCCCGAAGCCGGTCTTGCGCGTTTGCGCGCCGGCCTTACCGAAGCCCGCGCCTGCCGGGATATCAGTGTGCTGATCGGGCATTGTGTGATTGCCAACTTCGAAGGGCGGCGCGGCGACTTTTCCAGTGCCTTTGCCGAGTTGGCCGAGGCTGAGCGCTTGATGCATATCTGGGACGTGCCGCCGATCTACTACCTGGCGATGATCACCCTGATCAAATGCGAACTGTGGCTGGCCCAGGGGCGCACTGACCTGGCCGACGCCTGGCTGACCCGGCTGGGGCAGACCTACAACGGCGAGCACGCTGCCGCCGCCCCGGAGTTTCATCCGCACCTGCCGCAACATATCGAGCTGCAACAAGCCGCACTGGATGCCACGCGCCATCAGCCTGACAGCGCACTGCAACGTTTGGAGGCTCTGGCGCAGCAGGCCCAAAGCAGCGGGCGCCAGATGATTGCCCTGATGGCCTTGACCCAGCAGGCTCAGCTGCTGCTGGAGTGCGGTCAGGAGGCCACGGCCAGGTTGGTATTGACCCGCGCTCTTGAAGCCGGCTCGGGGGGCGCGCTGCAGCCGTTCCAACGGTTGCTGGAGGGTCACCCAGGCTGGATGCGCGAGCAGTTGGGCAAGGATACCCATGGCCTGCTGAACCAGAGCCTGCTGGCGCTGCTACCCCAAGCCAGCGTGGCCCAGACCTCGGCGCATCACGAAACCCTGAGCACCCGAGAGTTGGCGGTGCTGCAACTGATTGCCCAAGGGTGTTCAAACCAGGAAATCAGCAACCAGCTGTTTATCTCCCTGCACACGGTGAAGACCCACGCCAGCCATATCAACAGCAAGCTCGGCGTGGAGCGACGAACCCAGGCGGTGGCGCGAGCCAAGTCCATGGGCTTGCTGGCCTGAGACCGTCGCCATTCATTGCGCAGTGGGGCAGCCTTTGAGTGACGTGTCGACGGTTTGATTGATCAGCGCCGCGAAACGCTTGAGGTTGTTCTGGTGCGCTACCACCAAGTCGTCAATGCTCGGCCCTGCGGGTGACTGCAATGTGCTGCGGCAGGTCAGGGCCGGGCGATCGCCATTGACCTGCCTGAGGCGCCAGCGCACGTCGAGCAACGCGTACTGCCCGGGTACCGAGTCAAAGCGCTGTACTTCCACGCGCAAGGTCACCGCTTGCCGGGGATTGCTGTTGGCCAGTTGATCCACCAACGCGCTCCTCAGCTCATCGGCGAGGCTGGCGGCCCACCACTGGGTTTCAAGAATCGCCAACCCACTGTCGCCCTGGCGAACGACTATCTGTGCGCGGTCGACCTGGGGCGGCACGCTGATGCTTTCGATGCGCACACCGCCGGCATCCGCTCGTGAGCTGCTACTCCAGTGCGCCGGGGTCAGGGTGTGGAAGGCGATGGGTTCACTGCGACACGCCGCGAGCAGCAGCAGGGTGGTCAGCAGCGTGATCTTCAACGGCAATGTCATGGCGGCTCCAGGGGTCATTTGCGCGGTGGTCCTTGCAGGTCGGTCGGCGCGGCGTTATCGGGGCGACCGCGAATCAGCGACTCCGGATGCCGTCCGAGGTAATCCGAGAGCTCGCGCAGAGAGCGTGACATGCGCGCCAGTTCATCCAGGGTCTGGGTCAGTTGTTCACGCTGCGGTGAGTCTTCGGCCAGGGTTGAACTGGCCGATTGCAGGGTCTTGCTCACGTCAGACAGGGTGTTCTGCACGCCGGGCAATGTCTTGGCGTTGAACTGGGCCAGGCCCTTGCGCAACTCCACCAGGCTGCTGTCGAGATTGCCGGCAATGCGCTCGATCGGCAGTTGGTTGATCTTGTTGACGATGCCTTCGAATTTTTCCTGCAACTGTTCCAGGTTGCCGGGGATGGTGGGAATACCGACGGGACGCTGGTTCGGGTCAAACGCGACTTTGTCGGCTTTGGGGAAGAAATCCAGGGCGATATACAGCTGGCCGGTCAACAGGCTGCCGCTGCGGGCCTGGGCGCGCAGACCGTTCTCGATAAAGGTGCCGATCAAGCGCACGCCGGCCGCTTCGTCGTCGGGGTCGCGGTTAGTGGCTTTGAGCAGCTTGGTATTGGCCTCCCCGAGCAATTGTGGATATATCACGATGCCGACGTTGACCGGGAAGCTGCGTTTCTTCGCATCGAAATCCAGGTTGATCGACACCACCTTGCCGAATTCGACGCCGAGGAACTCGACCGGCGCGCCGACTTTCAGCCCGCGCAGGGCCTGGTCAAAGCGCAGGACCATGTATTGTCCCTTGCCATTGGGTGGGGCGAGGGCGCTTTGCTGATCTTCGAACAGCTCAAAGCCGCGATTTTCCTCAGCCGGCTTGTCGTTGGGGTTGTAGGGCGGCGCCTGGAAGGAGATGCCTCCCATCAACATCGACGACAAGGATTCGGTTTTCAGTGCGAAGCCATTGGCACCCACGCTTAAATCGACGCCGCTGGCATTCCAGAAACGGGTGTTTTCGGTGACATACACATCATTGGGCGCATGCACGAAGACTTCGATATTCACGCCCTTGCCCTCGTTGTCCAACTCATAGGCCACCACCTGGCCCACCGGGATTTTCCGGTAATAGACTGGCGAGCCGATATCCAGTGAGCCGAGGCCCTGGGTGTGCAGGGTGAAACGTTTGCCGGGCTCGCCGTAGGTGATGGGTGGAGGGTTTTCCAGGCCGGTGAAATGTTTGGCGCGGGTTTCGGATTGGCCGATGTCGGCGCCGATGTAGTCACCGGAAAGCAAGGTGTCGATGCCGGACACGCCGCCCGCGCCAATGCGCGGGCGTACCACCCAGAACTTCGAGTCTTCGCGGGTGAAGCTTTCGGCCTGCTTGGACAGCTCGATGGTGGCGTTGACACTTTTCTGGTCATCGCTCAAGGCGACGTTCGAGACTTGGCCGATCACCACGTTACGGTATTTGACCTCGGTTTTGTTGGCCACAAGCCCGCTGCCGGTCTTGAAGTTGAGGGTGATGGTCGGGCCTTGTTGCATGACGCTGTGAACCACCAGCGAGATGCCCACCAGCACGGCGACAATTGGCACGATCCACACCAGCGAAACGCTGAAGCGACGCGTCTTGATCGCAGGTTTCCCCGCAGGGGTGTCAACGTCGTGTGGCGTCATCCGAGCGCTCCTTATAGTGTGGGTTTTCCCAGATAAGCCGTGGATCGAAACTCATGGCCGCAAGCATGGTGAACACCACCACCAGGCCAAAAAACAGAATGCCCAGGCGCGGCTCGATAGTGCCCAGGGCCTGGAACTTCACCAGCGCGGCCACCAGCGCGACCACGATCACATCGAGCATCGACCAGTAGCCGATCAGCTCGATAAACCGGAACAGCTTCGAGCGCTCTTTACGCGCCCAAAGGCTGTTGCGCTGCACGGTGATCAGCAGCAGGGCCAGTGACACGAACTTGATGCCTGGCACGGCGATGCTGGCGATGAAAATGATCAGGGCAATGTCCCAGGCACCATGCTGCCAGAACTCCAGCACGCCGCTCATGATAGTGCTGTCTGCGCCCGAGCCGAGCATGGTGGTGTTCATGACCGGCAGCAAATTTGCCGGTACATAAAAGGCGAGGGCGGTGAGCATGTAGGCCCAGGTTCGGGTCAGGGATTGAACCTTGCGCCGGTGCAAGGGCGCGCCGCAGCGGTCGCACTCGGTGGGTTCCAAGCGCATGTCGCAGGGCTGGCCGCAGGTATGGCACAGGCACAGGTTGAGTTCGCGGGCGGTGGGGGGTGAATTCATACGGTGTCCCACAGGTCGCGCACATCGCGCCCGGCAATGCGGATGAGCAACAGGCTGAGGGCGGCCAAGGCAAACAGGCCGGTGCCGGGGATCACATCCAGCATGCCTGCCAGTTTGAACACCGCGACCATCGCGCCCAGCAGGCAGACTTCCAGCATGCTCCAGGGCCTGAGCGCTTCCAGCCAGCGCATGCACAGCTTGAACGCCGGGGAGCGCCTGCCGGCCAAGGCGTAACTCAATACCCAGATCAGCAACAGCAGCTGAAACACCGGCGCGATGATGATGGAAATCGCCGCCACCAACGCAATGAACGTGATCGGCCCAAGGCTCAACGCCACCACTGAATCCCAGAGGGTCGCGCTGTTTTTGAAGCCCTGCAGGCTGATGCTCATCACCGGATAAAAGTTGGCGAAGGTCCACAGCACCGCGGCGGTCACCGTCAGGGCGAGGCGTTGTTGTACCGACAGGCCGTTATAGCGCTGCAGCACGCCCGAGCAGCGTACGCACAAGGCTTTTTGATGCTTGGCGAGCGTGACCTTTTCGTACACGCAGTCGCAGTGTTCGCAGATGATCTGCTGATTCGCCATAGGTGCTGCTCCAAATGCGACCGGCTGCGGTGTTGGCCGCTGCCGGGGGGCAATCGCGTTTGCGTAGCTTAGCAGCGGATGCCACCGTTTTACCTAACGCTTTATCTCCTTATGGGTAGAAAACGTTGTGCGTATTTCACAACAAAATCGGCCTCGCGCTTGCGCGAGCCATAGCTCCTCAGGGCAAGGGCGCATTTCCGAGAACTTCACCTGGCTGGCGCTCTGCAGGGCATTGCTGATGCCGTCTAACGACAACGGGTTATCAAAGTCGAGAAATAAAGGTTTGGGCTCGGAGTCAATCTTGATGAAGGCATAGCGCGGCAACCCCTGGGCTACTGCCCAGGAGCGCCATTGCAACGTATGGTCAAGATCGTCGATGGAGGTTTTCAGTTGCGGCAGTTGGTCGCTTGAGAACAACCAGGAAGCCCGTTTGTAGAGCGCGCGCCCCAGCCAGATACGGCGCTGATCGTGTTTGGCGACAGCGCTGCCGGCCAGGGCGAAACCGAGGCGATGCAGTGGGGTCGGGTAGACGCAGAGCAAATCTTCGCTGAATTGGCCCAGGGCATCGATTACCTGCAAGCGTCCATTGGCGTACGTCACTTTTGCCCGGCCGGCGGCAAACTGTTGATGCGCGGCGACGCAACCCCCGCCGGTGGGCAGTACCAATTGCTGATAGGACGGCAGCAGTGGCCAGTCGATATGGGACCGTTGGTAACTTTCCGGCGAGTCAGCCAGAACCAGCCGCGGACGCTGAAAGATCGCCTCTACCTCTTCGTTCACCTGAGTATTGAACGGACCGAAGGGGGCCGCAACGGGCTGGCTGAGGGTATGCACCGCCGGGTGAACTTCACCCACGATGATGGCGTAATCGCCTCGGTTGATAGCGTCCACCGATGCACTGGAAAGCAGAAAGTCCGGCGAGTGGTAGTCACTGCCAAACACCTCGAAGTCGGTGACGCCCAGTTCGGCATCCAGACGGCTTATCAGGCGTTCGACGTCTGCAGCCCGCAGATGCACATCGAGGTTGTCCGGGAAGCCCTCCAGTTGCTGTGCCCAGGCATTGTCCAGGCGCTGCTCCAGGTCGATGACAATTCGCGCTTCAATCGCTGGCAATAGTGGAGCCAGTGAGTTGAGCAGGTCGAGAAAATCCACGGGCGTGCCCGCCAGGGCATTTTGACGCTGCTCCCATACTTCAATGAACGCCTGGTTGAGCTGATGCGCGATGGCTTTGATGAGCCATTGGTGGATTCGCATCAGTGGCCCCAAGTCATCATTTATCTGCGCGAGCAAGCCTCCACCCAGACTGATAGTCATGTTTCTCGAACAGTCTTCGTACACGGGGTAACGACCGACATACATAGCACCGGTTTCTCGACTGAGGTCGACACCGGCTTCAGCGAGCAGTTGGTTCAGCGTATCCAGGCATTCCGTGCGGCGCTCAAGGTCGCCTATGGCGTAGTCGCGGCGTGCGTTTTCCAGCTTCTCCAGGCGCAATTGCCAGGTTTGGCGAAAGGCTTCAGGTAGTCGGGCATCTTCCAGCCAGCGTTGCATCTGTTCTATCGGCTGACGTTCGCGCGGCGATATTCGCCAGCCACGACGCACGATGCGTTTGCTGACCAAGTTTTCCAGCAGGTCGCGCAGGGCGCTGGCTGGCGTGTCCGCACTGGCGTTCAACAACCCGCGAAATGTCGGCGTGCCATCGCCTGGGTTGTTGACGTAGGCCAATACCTGCGCGGTTGGCGGGCTCAGGTGCTGCTTTTTGCCGATCGGCATGAACAAGGTCTGTTCTTGCAGGTAGCAACCCGTGTTGAGTTGCAATGGCATGCAGTCGAGGGCAGGGCATTGCTGGTTGATTTGATCGACCAGACGTTGTACTGCCCAGTTTTCGAAAAACGTATGGCGGTCCTTGATCCATGCATCACCGTAAGTGACGTGCATGTTCTCTGCCTGCTGGGGATCGAATCGGCCCCAGGCCAGGGGGCCGAAAAAGCTTGAGGTGTCGTTTTTGGCGCAGAAACGCTGGGCATAGCTCCAGCCTAATCGCAGCTTCTGTTTCTTGCGCGTATCGTTTTTGGCGTACCGGTCGCGAATCAGCTCACGCGTGCGCGTCAATGCGGACGGGTTGGAAATGAACAGAGCCTCGGCGACTGCGTCGTCATCCAGAAAGTCGATCAACCCTTGGCGGGTGCGTTCCAGGTAAGCCTGGTATTGCTGGTCTGCCTCTGTGCGTGTTGCGGTCTGTTCCAGTAAGCCATTCCAGTCGTGTACGGCAGCGGTCAAAGGCTCGCGCAAGGCTTGCGGCAGGTCGGCGATCTGCAGCGTGAGGCCTTCGTTGAGTTTACGAATCAGCTTGCGGCAGGCTTGGGGTGAGTGGGCATTGGCCGCTTCAAACAGGGTGGCCTTCACCGCTTGCAGTGCGCGAAAACACTGTTCAAAGGCTCCGCAGGCAGGCAGCTCGGAAAACCCTCCGAGCGCGGTCAGGTGATGAATGGGGAAACCGGTTGAGCGCAGCCAGAAGTAATGTGAGCTTTGCATGATTCAGGCCGGCATCCTTATTGCGTTGAGTTGATGCAGCTTGCCAAGCACTGCAAGATCATCGCCGTTGTGGGGGGCATGCGATGCCAGATCCTCAAGCAACCGTGGCTGTTCCAGGTCGGCGTAAAGGCGTGCCGCCTGCGGGCTGATGAGCGTGAATTTGTGCCGAGCCTCGGGGTTGGGTAAATACACCAGGATGTGCTGACAGGCCGGTTCCAGCGGCCCGCGTCCCAGTTGGGTCTTATCGCGCAGCCAGTGTGAGAGCGCAAAGCGGCTATGGTGAAGGCGGGCCTGGGCGGTACGTTGATAACGACCAGGTACCGGAACGGCGACGTCCATCAACCCGGTGTATAAATGAACGCACTCGCGTTCAAGCCCGATCAGGTCCCGGATCTCGGGATGATCGGCCAGCTCCTGGCGTTCCAGTAAGAATTCCAGTACCGCGTCGCAATAGCCATACACCCTTGGCCCAAAGTCGAACCAGTCGTGTTCGCGCAAAAACGTCCGGGAGAGTGTGGGTAGATCCAATCCGATGTTGATCAGCGCGCGCAAGGTCAGCGGGGCGCCGGTCTCCAGCGCATTGGTAAAGGAGTTGACCAGGCGGAACTGGTAGTTTTCGACGAACCACTTCACGCGGTCGAACTGGCCGGCATAGGCTTGCAGAATCGTGCGTTCATCCTCAGGAAAATGTTGCAGCCATTGCGTTGCTCCCTGCGCCTGGAACAACTGTTGCTGCAAGGTTTCATCGCGCAGCAGACGCCGCCAAAGCTTCCAGACCTGCTCAGCATCCATGCGCCAGCTCCCGTGCAGGTTGGGTGTAATGATTCCAGATTTTCTGTGCTCGCCGGACGTCGGTGACGATCATGTGTTCGTCATTGGCATCCATTACCCGGGTGAGCGCATGGTGGGCCTGCCCTTGATATTCCAGGATGATCGCCGAAGGTCGGGCCCGTGACATCAGTTCTTCGTACAGGTCCCAGACAGGCTCGGGCACGCTGGTGTCATGCCAGTCGTGATAAAGCCCCTCGTGCCAACTGCCCCCGGCCAGGTGCACCGAGATCACCTTGTCCAGCGGCAAGGTATCCAGGTAGTCACGCAGGTCGAAATCCTTGAGGTTCAGGTGGTTGGTGTAGATGTTGTGCAGGTCCAGGTGCAGAAACGTACCGGACTGCTGCACCAGCCGGGCGAGAAACTCGGCTTCGCGCATTTCTGCGCCTGGGCATTGCAGATAATAGGCTGCGTTTTCATGGGCCAGCGGCATCCCATAGTGCATTTGCAACGCCTTGGCCCGTTCGGCACAGCGCAGTACTTCGGCGTTGGAGAACTGCAGGGGGCTGCTCCAGATATCCAGCCATGAGTTATCGCCATAAAAGCAATGATTGGCCACCCACGGGCTGTTCAACATCTTCGCCAGGGGTACATGGCGCTGCACCGCCGCAGTTTGCTCCAAAGGGCTGAAACCAAAGTCGCAGCCGTAATTGGAGTGCGCCAATAACGTGAACTTCTCGGCCAGCCGCTCCATCATCGCTCTGGCCGCCGGCTTGATGATCTGCGGACCGTCCATGGGCGCCATGATGTTATCGAGCAGGATTTCCAGGACATCGACTTCAATGTCCTCGAAGGGAAACCAGTCAAGGATCTCGGGGTTGTACTGAATGCCCACGCCAATCGGGTCGGGCTTAACGAATTGAGTCATGGGTTGCCCTGTCAGGCGAAAGAAGGGGCTTCCCCGGCTGCATGCCGGGGAAGGTTTGGAACAGTCAGGCAAAAACCTTGCTCTCGATGACTTCGATGTCATCCAGGTCGAACTCCTCGAACAGCGCCTCTTCGGTAGCTTGGGGCGCGGGAACGGATGCGTTTTCGACGGGCAGGTCGTTATTGACGATCGGGGTGGTTGGAGATTGAGTCATGGCACTTTCCTCAGGGGTGGTTGAATAGGCGGATCACAGTGAAGGCCGTGAAGCACCAGGCGATGACCCATCCCAGGCAGGTCAACACACAGGTGCTCCAGTAGAGTCTGCGCAGCTGTGGGGAGACCGGCTCCGGCGCTGCGCGGCGCGAGCGCCGCACATAATTGAACGCTCGCTGGCGCAAGCGTGGCTGCTCCAGGCATTCGATAATTGCCAGGTAGGTGTCGCCATTGAAGATCGGGAGCAGGGTCGGTATCAGGGAAATGAACGACGCTACGACCATCACCACGAACAGCGCGGGGAAAACGCCTTGGGCATCTCGGTACAACGCCCACAGGACGATCCCGGCACCGGCGTACATCAGGCTGACCATCGGGCCTGCCAGGATGGTGATGACGCGTTGATTCAGGGGAAGTTGCGACCACTGTTTTTGCACTGGACGTACCCAGCCTGTGGCCAGTAGCAAGTAGATACCAATGCCGAAATCGTTGACTTTGACGCCATAATGTCGACATGCCATGGCATGGCCAAGCTCATGCAGGGCAATGGACGTGATGATGACGGGGAAGTGCCAGATCAACCAACGGTAGCTGTGCACATAGGTCGCGGCAGCGTCAGCCATGAACGCGTCAAAGTGCATACCCAGGTAAACGAAACTCGCCAGCGCCAACACCAGTAGCGGCACATTAAAGGTCGCGCGACAACACCATGGAGCCCACCGGTAAAGGTGATCGAGCAACGGCTGCGGGTTGGTCTTCACAAGGTTGATCAACAAGTGTTCTTTCAGCGGGCCATAGGTGATACCCGTGGCCGGGTCGCGCAAGTTACTTTTATGAGCCGTGTGCTCGCTGCTCAGCAGTTTCAGGTTGAGCAACTTGCGCTCGAATTGCACCAGCTTCTCGGGACTGATCTTCATTCGGTGACGGGCAAGGGCTGAGGCCATGATGTCGGAGTGGCTGCTGTGGCCATCGAATAGCAACGCGAGGGAGTACTCGGCCTTGCCCAGTTCAAAACCGAGGTCCGAAGACGGGTCATAGAGTTGGTAACGTTGCACGGCGCTATCGGCTGCCGGCGGTGTCACGATCAGGTCATTTCTGAAACAGGCATGGGCTGGCGCTGCAAGCTTCCTGGTCGCATAGGCTGAGCTGCTCATGGCTGAGCCCACCACGCGTGCAGGCGCGGCCTATAGGTTTCCACCAGCGCTTTGCGGCCTTGAGCCTTGACGTCGGCCAGGCGCTCGTCCGTGCGCTGATGACTGGCGCGGCCCAGCACAAAAACCGCCCCAGGGCGGGTTGGGCCGCAGACGGGTTCATGGGTGGTGCGGATCGGTTCCCAGCCATGTTTACACATCAGGTGTTCGATGCTGCTGGCGCTGAGGTAGCGTCGATGGTTATGGGTCAGGAAGCCCTGTTCGAGGCCGTAGCCCAGGGCGCGGCCCTCAATCAACAACAACCCATCGTCCGCACTGGCCTGCCGGCACAATTGCATGACCTGATTGACGTCATGGACATGTTCCAGTGACCCATTGATGATGATCAGGTTGTATTCGCCAGTGGGGCTCATGTGCTCAGCGCCCACCAGGTCGATGTCCAGGCCGATCCTCTTGCCGTATTCCACATAGGCACGGTCGGGATCATTGCCTCTGACCGCCCAGCCATGTTTGGCAAACGGGATCATCAACCCGCCCGCGGAACAACCGACGTCGAGCATTTTGCCTGTGGCGGGAAGTAGCTCTTTGAGGTACCGATACAGGTGTTCTCCGCGGCGTACCTGGTCAAGAAAAAACGCGCGCTCCGGTTCTGAATTGCCGAACAGGCTCAGGCGGTAAAACTTGTCGTAGTAAGCGTTATAGAAGGCTTCCTCGAAGCGGTATTGCTGAAAAATATGCCCGCATTCCTGGCAACCCAGTACAGGCAAGTCTACCGCCTGCTCGCCCGGCCCATGAACGCTGTGCAATAGCACCCAGTGTTGTTTGGAGTTGCACAGTTCGCAGTCCATCTTGTGCGCGCGAAAAGTGTCAGGCATTTGCAAGCGTTGTAAGTATTTTTGTTCTATAGGTGTGCTCACGATGACATCCTGGTCACTTGATGCAGAAAAAACCTTCAAAGCAGATGTATTTGAATACCGTGGTTATATCCTTAAAGCCTGCACGGCTTAACAGGTCGATATTTCCGGCGGTGGAGAAGGGTTCAAGGACACCTTTGAGGCTTCTGGTCTTCGCCAGTATTTCATCGGCGCTATAACCTTGGTCGCGTTTGTAGTCCACGTAGAGACTACTGAGAATGTCCTGAAAGCGCGCATCCGGCCCGCGGACTTTCTCGAACATGATGAACGCGCCTCCCCAATTCAATGCTTCGTATATTCGATCAAACAGGGCCTGGCGGATGCGCGGGTGCACGAATTGCACCGTGTAATAAGCCACGATCAAATCGCTTTTTTGATAATCGAACGTCAGTATGTCATCAGTTACAAAGCTGACATTGGGCTGCGGTGCCGCGCTCAACAGTGTGTTCGCCTGGCACGTCATCGCATCTTCCACATCGATGCCTACCCACTTTGTCGAGGCGCAGTGGCGTAATGCAAGTTGACGAGTCAGGGTGCCGGTAGAACTGCCCAGTTCATAACAGGTACTGTCGCTCTTTACAAAAAAGTCGCTGAGTGACAAAACGATTTCATGCCCATCTTTATATCGGGGTACGGACTTTGATACATGCGAGTCAAAGTGCTGCGGCGTTGTGCCACCGAAACTCCAGGCCGCATTGCGCGACTCGACACCGTCACCGACGGTTTCATAGGGAAGAGCAGGCGAGGTCATCAAGGTAGACATGTTCATTCACATCCATGCTGGAGAACGTTGAGGTGCGTCACTGTGGCGAGCGCGATGTGAATCGCACTCGACACGTTAGCGTTTGTTTTTATTGTCCCGGCTGCCCGAGAGAGTTCTTGTTGCCAGGTTGATTGCCGGCCCCGTCTTCGAGGTGCGGCGATAGTTAGTCAGCGTTGAGTGTAATAACGCATTTACGCCGTCGCGCCGACCATTGTTCGTCGCCATACAAGACGCGCCAATGTGATCGACCAGTTGCACAGGGCGACAACCAGAATGATATAGAGCAACGTCGACATGCCATGGTTGACGATGACTTTACCGGCCAACAACGGAAACCCGAACACACCGACAAAGTAGGAGAGACTGAATAACACCAATGATTGAGCGGTCTGGCCGGCGGGTGCTTCATTGGCTGCCAGTCCGTTTATCACGGAGTAAGTCAGGCCATAACCTACCCCGAGCACAACGGCGGCTAGCAAATACGCTGCTGAGGAGTGTACGAAGAAAGTGAACATCAACACCGAAACCACCATCAGCGCACTCAACAGGCTGGACATCAGGTAGGGATCACGTTTGACGATATAGCCTGCGACCAGCAGGCGACAGGAGATCGCTGCGCTCATGAAGCCCAGGAAGAACAGCGAGTAATCGAGATGGTTAAGCGCGGCATAGGAGGTCTGGAAACTC
Source organism: Pseudomonas haemolytica (assembly GCF_009659625.1). Taxonomy (GTDB): domain Bacteria; phylum Pseudomonadota; class Gammaproteobacteria; order Pseudomonadales; family Pseudomonadaceae; genus Aquipseudomonas; species Aquipseudomonas haemolytica. The sequence goes on from NZ_VOIW01000001.1 coordinate 272,603, forward strand.
GAGAGTCCGCCGAAGATCGCGCCGCCGAGGCCTACCATGATGATGGCAAATACCGCCTTGGAACTCAGCACTGCCTGCGCTGCCCGGGCGCTGATCTTGCAAACGGTCACCGGCCCAAGGCGCGCTTGTTGCTGCTTGATGTTCGGCCCGAGCAGGAAAAACACCAATCCCCCTGCCAGGCTGGCGATCGCGGCCACTACAAACGCCGACTCCACGGAATAGCCCAGCGCCTCGGAGGCTCGCCCGACCAAAGGCCCCGTGCCTATGCCACTCATCATGCTGCCCGACAGCAAGGCAAAATACTTCACGCGCCGGGCAGGTTCTATGATCATCGCCACGATGATCGGTCCAAGGGTATAGAACACGCCCCATCCGAACCCCAGGATCAAGCCGCTGGCCAGCAGTGCCACGCCGAAAGCAGGCACGGTTGCGAAGCCCAGGCAAGCCGCTGCCAGTAACACAGCACCCGCTGCGATGGCTCTGGGAGCGCCGATCAGATCGGTCAAGTGGCCTGAGAATATGACTGCCAGGAACGTACTGAGCATCGCAACCGAGATGATCGTACCGGCGTCGGACTCGCTGCCGCCGCTTTCCCTGAGCTTCATTGCCAATAGGAACGTAGTGCCGTAAGACAGGGATAGTAAATAGCTGCCCAGGCAAAACAGGCCGAACAGCCCGTTGCCAGTAGCGTGGCTCGCGGACGTTTGTGAAGACATGGGCTTCTTTCCTTGTGGAATCGAAAGTGATGAGTCGGTAGAGGAATTAATCAGCTGCGCGTTTTAACGCGGCGGTTACCCGATCAATATCTTCCACTTGGGTCATCCAATTACTGATGGATAAACGCAACGCGTATTCACCTTTGTATGTCGTCGGGGTGATATACAATTCGCCACTGCTGTTGAGGTTACTCAGCACCTGTTTATTGAGTTCCGCCAAGGCAGTGGGAGAGCAAGCGTCTTTGAAGTAACGAAAGACCAGGAGATTCAACCTGACTTCACATAAAAGTTGAAAGCTGGGACTTTCATTAATCCATGCGGCGATACGCTGGGCATAACCACAGTGGCGTTCTATCAGTTCCCTGTATCCAGCCTTGCCATAGGCTATCAACGTCATCCATAACGGCAGCGCCCGATAGCGTCGAGACTGTTCGACACCACGGTTCATGAAAGCCGGTAATTGCCCTTCCATCGGAACGTAGGGCGCATCAGCTGAAAATGCTCGCTCATGAAGAGTGACATGGCGGGTAAATGCGATGCCGCAGTCATATGGAACGTTGAGCCATTTATGCGCGTCGGCTGTAATAGAGTCCGCAAGCTCCAAGCCTTCTACCAGATGCGCATACTGACTCGAGCACCTCGCGAAGGCACCGAACGCTGCATCGACATGCAACCATGCAGCGTATTTTTTGCATAACGCGGCCAGCGAAACCAGATCATCAAAATCGCCACTGTTAACGGTGCCTGCACTGGCCACCACGATTCGACAGGTCGATGGGCAAGTGCCAAGCGCCTGTTCCAGCGCCTGTAGATCAAACACTTCGCGATCAGGCAGGCAAGTTACATTGATAAAGTTACGCTGACCTATACCGAGAAGCCCCAGGTCTTTGACAATGCTTGAGTGGGGCGAGGCGCAGAAAACCATTACGGGAGGCGCGGCCTGAAGACCGTCCCGGGCGATGCTGACGTTGTTCTGTTCACCACACCATTCACGGGCGGTGGCCAGGCCGACGAGATTCGCTGCGGTGGCGCCTGTTGTCAGTACGCCGTGGAAAGCACCTGATGGGAGCCTGAGTAAATCTGCCAGAAAACTGAGGGTCTGGGCTTCGATGAACGCTGCTACAGAATGGCGTTCAGTCGCAACGTTCTGATCCAGCACGGAAACCAGCCAATCACCAGCCAACGCTGCGGGCGTAGTACCGCCGGTGACAAAACCAAAGTATCGCGGGCCTGTACTGCGAGTGTGGGATTCGCCGTAGTTTTCCCAATACGTTGCCAGAGCGGCTAACCCGCCAATCCCCTGCTCAGGCATCGCGGACTGAATCGTGCGGTGGTGAGGCTGAGTATTGACCACATCGGCATTACGAGCGTCTGCCAGAAAATCCAGCGAAATACGACAGACCTCAGCCATCAGTTCAGGCAAAGCAGATTCGTCACGGGGGAACCCCAGCATCCCAGTACTCCTTTACCTTAATAAAACGATCACTGTGGATCGTCGACATTTCCATACGTCTTTAGGAAGTTCGACATCTATAGCAGATCCGTTAAAGAACTCAAGTTGGCAGCTACGGGGGTGGAGAGACGCAAATATCACGATAGAGGGGTGTATGTGTTTCTGCAGTGGAAAACCTAACACTATGAATTTAATGAATAAAAACATAAGTAAACAGGTGGGCAACCGGTCAATTGAAGAGCCGGATTCGAGGCGGGAATGACGCGAAATAATGGATCCAAAGTTTATGAACTGAACATTAGCAGTTCTTAAACATATCCAGGCCCGATCAATTTCTGGGCGAGGTGGCGAACGAGCATGGAATTGTCCGGCTGGCAGCGCTGTTGTGTCTGACAGGCGTTGCAGCAAAAACTCAGGTCGTATTCAGCCTGCGTCTGCTACGGTTTCTGTAACGATGAAAGTGGCTGAACCTTTTGTTACAGCATAGGCGCCACTCACGGAATTTTTACCGCTGGTCGCGTTCCAAACTCGGCACAGGTCCATTGCCAATGTCCTCTGCATCACAGAATGCAAAAGTAGGAGCTCCCTTCATGTTTACTCCGCGTCGTCTGCTTGTTGTCGCTACCGCCGTAGCCCTGTTGTCTGGCTGCGCTTCACCTAATCCTTATGACGGCAGCCAGGGACAGGCCAGCAATGGTTCCGAAAGCGGTATGAGCAAGACCGCCAAGTACGGCGGCCTCGGTGCGCTGGCTGGCGCATTGGCCGGTGCGGCCATCGACCATAACAACCGTGGCAAGGGCGCGCTGATTGGCGCAGTCGTTGCGGGTGCTGGCGCGGCTGGTTATGGCTACTACGCCGACCAGCAAGAGAAAAAACTGCGCGAAAGCATGGCCAACACCGGCGTGGAAGTGCAGCGCCAGGGTGACCAGATCAAGCTGATCATGCCGGGCAATATCACCTTCGCCACCAACTCGGACGCGATCTCCAGCAGCTTCTACCAGCCGCTGAACAACCTGGCCAACTCCCTCAAGCAGTTCAACCAGAACACCATCCAGATCGTCGGCTATACCGACAGCACCGGCAGCCGCCAGTTGAACATGGACCTGTCCCAACGCCGTGCGCAGAGCGTGGCCAACTACCTGACCTCCCAGGGCGTCAGCGCTGCCAACCTGAGCGCACGCGGTGCCGGCCCGGATAACCCGATTGCCAGCAACGCTGACGTGAATGGCCGTGCCCAGAACCGTCGTGTCGAGGTCAATCTTGGCCCGATCCCTGGCCAGCAATACGGCCAGCCTGGCCAGCAGCAACAAGCGCCACAGCAGAACAACCAGTTCCAGGGCAACCCGTACCAGCAGTACCAATAAACGCTGGCCACTAAAAAGGGCGCCGTGCAGTCAATGCACGGCGCCCTTTTTTATGGCTGCCGATCTACATCAATCGATGTATTCGAACACCTTCACAATCTTCTGCACACCGGACACGCCCTGTACCAGGTTGGCCGCGCGGGTCGCTTCCGCCTGGGTCAGCAGGCCCATCATGTAGACGATGCCGTTATCGGTGACGATCTTGATCCGCGAGCCAGGGACCGCACTGTCGGTGAGCATCTGCGCCTTGATCTTGGTGGTCAGCAAGGCATCGTTGCTGATGGCCAGCAGGGTGATCGGGTCCATGACCTGCAATTCGTTGTGGACCTTCTTGACCCGTTGCACGGTCGAGGCAGCTTGTTCTGCCTGGGCCTTGAGGTCGGCGCGGGGTGTTTGCCCTGCCAGCAGGACGATGCCGTTGAAGCTGGTCACCACGATGCGTGAGGCGCCGTTGCCCAGGTCTGTAGCAGCCTTGGCGACGTTGACCTTGACCTTGGTTTCGATCAGCGAGTCATCGATGGTGCTGCCGAAAGTGCGCGTGCCCCGGTCGTCCTGGATGGGGGTGTCCCGTGTAGCGGTGATTGCCGAGCTGCAGCCGCTGATGGCAAGGCACAGCGTAATAGCCATAAGGCTGAGGCGGTTAACGGTCATTCTTCACTCCCGAACAGTTGGCTGTCGATCAGATCGCACAGGCAGTGGATCGCCAGCAGGTGGACTTCCTGAATGCGTGCAGTGACATTGGCCGGGACGCGAATCTCCACGTCCTCCGGCAGCAGCAGCGAAGCCATGCCGCCGCCGTCGCGGCCGGTCAAGGCTACGACAATCATTTCGCGATCATGTGCGGCCTGGATCGCTTGAATAATATTCGCCGAGTTGCCACTGGTGGAAATCGCCAGCAACACGTCGCCTGGTTGGCCGAGGGCGCGGATCTGCTTGGAGAAGATTTCGTTGTAGCTGTAGTCGTTGGCGATCGAGGTGATCGTCGACGAATCAGTGGTCAAGGCAATGGCCGGCAGGCTGGGGCGCTCACGCTCGAAGCGGTTGAGCAGCTCGGAAGAAAAATGCTGGGCATCGCCGGCCGAACCACCGTTGCCGCAGGAAAGCATTTTGCCTTCGTTGAGTAACGCGTTGACCATGACCTGGCTGGCTTGCTCGATGTGCGGTGCAAGTACGTCCATCGCCTGTTGCTTGGTGTCGATGCTGGCCTGGAAAAGCTGGCGAATTCGGGATTGCATGTCCATCTGTGTGACCTTAAGTAGCGCGGCTGTTTGGCACAGGTAATGTGCAGCCCGCAAAGCAAAGAGCAAAAGTGTGTGTGGTGAAGGTGCCGGGAGCTTCAGCTGTCGAAGGCATCTTTGAGCCAGTTCAGATCAGCAGGACCCGACGGTGTGCTTTCTATGGCAACCACATCGAAACGGCAGGGGCTGTCAGCCCAGCGATGCTCTTTTTGCAGGAAAAACTGCGCAGCGAGTATCAGTTTCTGACGCTTGCGCCCGTCAATACTGGCGAGCGCGCCACCCCATTGTGCGTGTTTTCTGTAGCGGACTTCGACGAATACTACTGTATCGCCGTCAAGCATGACCAGATCAAGCTCGCCGCGTTTGCACAACCAGTTCTGCGCCAGAAGGCGCAGACCCTGTTGTTGCAGGTATTTCAGCGCTTGAAGTTCGGCATCCTTGCCGCTTTGTGCGCTGGAGCGCTCGGGCATCAGCGCGGGGTATCGGGCAGGCGCTGGATCTCGCCGCCGACGAATTTCGCCCATGGCATCTGACGATCAACGCGCTGGTTGGCGCTGATGCCCAGGTTGCCCGAGAGACCGTCGACACGGGTGTCCGGCAACGCCTTGAGTTGGCCCAGGCGTGGCGCCAGGCGGTAGGCATCGACACCCATGGCGTACAGGCGACCCAGGCTGCCATTGGCCTGCGGCCATTGCGTGGCTACCTGGTTGCGCAGCGGGTCAGTGGTGTTGAGCAGCCAAGGGGTTTCGCAGAACATCACGTTAGTCATGTCCAGGTACTGGTTCCTGTCACCGCTGGCACTGAACACGTGGGACGTTGCGTAGACCGGCACATCCCCGGCGTACTGGAAGTTCAGGGTCGGCTTGATCTGTTGGGCCAGTTGCGGAGTAACGGCCAGGAAGATGAACTCGATGTCCTGGCGACGCGAAGGCTGTGCGGCAACGTCGGTGCCGACCGTGCTTTGCAGGCTCTTGGCGCGGCCTTCGCTTTTACGCAGTTGGAACAGATCGGCGATCTGCTGGGCCAGTGCCACGGGCTGATCCACGTACTCGACGCCCATGACGGTGCCGCCATTGGCTTCCCAATCCTGGCGGAAGGCTTTGTAGACGCGCTCACCCCATTCGCCACGGGGCACCATGGCGGCGGCGCGATGCAGGCCATCGGCACGGGCACGGCGCGATACTTCACGGGCTTCGTCTTCAGCGGCCAGGCCGAACTGGAACAACTGCGCCGGGCCTTGATCGGTCTCGCTGTAGTTCAGCGCCAGGGTGGTGATCGGCAATTGCGGGCGTGCGCTGAGTTGTTTGACCAGTGGTTTTTCCAGCGGGCCAACCACCAATTGCACGCCAGCGGCCTGGGCCTTGGCGTAGAAATCGTCGATGGAGGTCAGGCGCGAGCTGTCGTAGAACTCAATGACCGGCGCCTTCTGCCCGGCTTGTTCAGCCTGGTAGTGAGCCGCCATGAACCCTTCACGCAGCGCCTTGCCGACCGAAGCCAGCGGGCCTTCCTGTGGAAGCAGCACGGCAATCTTGTTCAGGGGCTGGCTGGCCAGTTCCTTGAGCTTGGTCAGCGGCGTTGGCAGTTGCACTGCCGCCGGGTGGCCCGGGTTCTGCGCGCGCCAGGTATCGATGGCGGCTTGTTGTTGCTCCAGGGTGCCAGCACCCTTGACCGCTTGGGCCAGGGTAATCCAGCCGTCCAGTGTCGGGTTGCCCGTCGCTTGCAGTTGTTCGGCTGGCAGCGCGGCAATCAATACCCAGATGGCTTCGTGGTTGCTTGCGGCGGCATCGCCGGTGAGCAGCGGCGCGATGGCTACACGCTCGCGAGCGGCGGCGAGGGTCTGGCCGTCGGCTTCATAGGCGCGGGCATGCACGGTGCTGGTGCGGATCTGCTGGTCTGCCGGCAGTTCCTTCAGGCTCTGCAGGCTGGGGTGGTTCAACGCCGCCAATGCCGCCTTGGGCTGGTTGCGCGTCATCGCCAGTTCGGCGGCCAGGGTGCTGGCAAATACTTGCGCGGCCGGCTTCAGGACATCCAGGGGCACCTGCGCAAGAATCTGCGACGAGCGGCCGGGATTATTCTGCTGGTAGGCCAGGTCAGCCGCACTCAGGCGCAGCATCGCGGCCTTTTCTGGCGTCTTGGCGTTCGTTGCCTGTTCGAGCAGTTGCTCGATACTGGCATCCGGAGTCCGTGGAAGGTCGCCAAGGCTGGACGAGGGCGAGCTGGCGCAAGCGGCCAGCAAGGCAGCGAGGCAGAGGGCGGAGAGCAGCCGCAGGCAAGCGATCATGTAAGTGTCCTGATACCGATCAAATTAGCGTGGAATTGTACCCAAGCACTGGCCCAGGCGCGATGTTAGTGGCGTGAAACCGTGGATTTAGGTCGTGCAAATGTTGCGGTTAACTAACGGTGGCTGAAACGGCATCTACCGTGATGGCATATTTTCAAGGCATCTACGCGCTACAATGTGGCTTTTGCCAACCATCGAGGTGTGCGTTTTGACTGCTCCAGGTCCATTGAATTCCACTGCAGGCTCGCTTTTTGTCGTGGCGACGCCCATTGGCAACCTGGACGACATCAGTGCGCGTGCGCTGAAAGTGTTGCGCGAGGTTAAATTGATCGCGGCAGAAGACACGCGGCACTCCCAGCGGTTGATGCAACATTTTGGAATCAGCACGCCATTAGCGGCATGCCACGAGCACAACGAACGTGAAGAGGGCAGCCGTTTTATCACGCGCCTGCTGGCCGGCGATGACGTGGCGTTGATCTCCGATGCGGGTACGCCCCTGATTTCCGACCCGGGGTACCACTTGGTCCGCCAGGCGCGCGCCGCTGGTATCAATGTAGTGCCTGTTCCGGGGGCGTGCGCGCTGATCGCTGCATTATCTGCCGCCGGCTTGCCGTCGGATCGCTTTATCTTCGAGGGTTTCCTTCCGGCCAAGGCGGTAGGGCGTCGTGCACGCCTGCAAGCGCTAAAAGAAGAGCCGCGCACCCTGATCTTCTACGAAGCCCCGCACCGTATCCTGGAATGCCTGCAAGATATGGAGCTGGTGTTTGGCGGCGAGCGTCTGGCGTTGTTGGCCCGTGAGCTGACCAAGACCTTCGAGACCCTCAAGGGCTTGCCGCTGGAAGAGCTGCGCGCGTTTGTCGAGGGCGACAGCAATCAACAGCGGGGCGAGTGTGTGGTGCTGGTGGCGGGCTGGACCGCGCCGGAGAATGAAGACGCCGTGGGGAGCGAGGCCATGCGCATCCTTGATTTGCTGCTCAAGGAAATGCCACTCAAGCGCGCTGCCGCCCTGGCGGCGGAAATTACCGGGGTGCGCAAAAATGTGTTGTATCAGGTAGCGCTGGATAAACAGAAAGCCGAATAGTTCCAGGGGTAAACCTGTATTCCGTCTGAACGTGATGGCACTGCTGCACTTTAATACTTGTCCTGAGACCGCCGTGCCGTTAACCTGCGCGGCGGAGAGTCGATTGGACAGTCGCTGCCCTCTATGAAAATTAGGGGGGGGAGGAAAGTCCGGGCTCCATAGGGCGAAGTGCCAGGTAATGCCTGGGAGGCGTGAGCCTACGGAAAGTGCCACAGAAAATAACCGCCTAAGCACTTCGGTGCCGGTAAGGGTGAAAAGGTGCGGTAAGAGCGCACCGCACGACTGGCAACAGTTCGTGGCTAGGTAAACCCCACTTGGAGCAAGACCAAATAGGGTCCCAAGGCGTGGCCCGCGCTGGGACCGGGTAGGTTGCTAAAGATGTCCAGTGATGGCCATCGTAGACGAATGACTGTTCAAGACAGAACCCGGCTTACAGATCGACTCTCCACCTTTTTTCCTTGCGTTCGAATCCCGTGCGCAAACCCGGTAGCAACGCAAGAATCCCTCCCTGCCAAATCATTGGCAGATGCATCTTCGTAATACCAAAAAAATCTTACTCTTAATAAATTACTTTAACTTTAGGCCGTAGCTCTATGAGCTATCTGCCGTTCTTGAGTCAAAAACATCTCCAAACTCTCGTTTCTCCTCCTTTTACCCTCCTAAATCTCCGTTCTGTAAGGCTTTTCCTTGAATACGCGCCTTGACGGTGTGGTAGGCGCATTCCTATAGTGTGCGCAAGTGGCGGAAAGTGGCACAAAGTGGGTTTTTTGAACGTAAAACGCTAAAATTTGGAGAAACGCATCTGTGTTTCGCGGAGCTAACGCTATCAGTCTCGATGCAAAAGGCCGTCTCGCCATGCCGAGCCGGTATCGTGACGAGCTCATTTCGCGAAGTTCAGGGCAGTTAATCATCACGATTGACGCTGTTGACCCTTGTTTGTGTGTTTACCCCCTCGATGAGTGGGAGTTGATCGAAACCAAGTTGCGCGCGCTGCCTTCATTGCGTGAAGAAAACCGTCGCCTGCAGCGTTTGCTGATTGGTAATGCCGTCGACCTTGAGCTTGATGGCAGCGGTCGTTTCCTGGTGCCGCCGCGTCTGCGCGAGTACGCCAAGCTCGACAAGCGCGCAATGCTGGTGGGCCAACTGAACAAGTTCCAATTATGGGACGAAGATGCCTGGGATGCTGTGTCTGCAGCAGACCTGGCTGCTATTCAACAACCGGGCGCCATGCCTGATGAACTGCGTGATTTGATCCTGTGACTATTGATAGCGGCTTTAACCACATCACCGTACTGCTTGACGAAGCCGTCGAGGCTCTCGCCGTACGCGCGGATGGCTGCTATTTGGATGGCACCTTCGGCAGGGGTGGGCACAGCCGGTTGATACTCAGCCAGCTCGGCTCCGACGGTAAGCTCCTCGGGTTTGACAAAGACCCTCAAGCGATTGCCACCGGGCAAGCGCTAGCGGCCGAAGACGGCCGCTTTGTCGTTGTGCAACGCAGCTTTGCCGAGCTGGGCGCCGAAGTCGCCGAGCGTGGCATGGCGGGCAAGGTTGCCGGGGTTTTGCTCGACCTGGGCGTGTCTTCGCCACAGCTCGACGACCCTGAGCGTGGCTTCAGTTTCATGAACGACGGGCCGCTCGACATGCGCATGGACCCTACCCGTGGCGTCAGTGCCGCGCAGTTCATCGCTACTGCTCCGGTGGAAGAAATCGCCCGCGTTTTCAAGGAATATGGCGAAGAGCGCTTCGCCGGTCGCATGGCGCGTGCCGTAGTCGAGCGCCGTGAAATCCAGCCATTCGAGCGTACAGCTGACCTGGCCGAAGTGCTGAAAGTCGCCAACCCGGCGTGGGAAAAGGGCAAGAACCCGGCCACCCGTGCGTTCCAGGGCCTGCGCATTCACGTCAACAACGAATTGGGCGATCTGGAAGCCGGCCTCGAAGCCGCTCTGGACGCTTTGGAAGTGGGCGGTCGCCTGGTGGTGATCAGCTTCCACTCCCTCGAAGACCGCATCGTCAAGCTGTTCATGCGTCGTCTGGTCAAGGGCGAGTCCGACAACCTGCCGCGCAACTTGCCGGTACGTTTCGAAGCCTTTGTGCCGAAAATCAAAATCCATGGCAAAGCGCAGTTCGCTTCCGAAGCCGAGCTCAAGGCCAACCCACGTTCCCGTAGCGCCGTCATGCGCGTCGCGGAGAAGCTGCGGTGAGCAAGCTTTTCGCCAAGCCCCTCCCGGGCGGTAGCTTCTTTATGTTGCTGCTGTTTGTCGGCGTGCTGGTGTCCGCGATTGCGGTGTCCTACAGCGCCCACTGGAACCGCCAGTTGCTCAATACCCTGTATGGGGAATTGAGCGTGCGTGATAAAGCGCAGGCGGAGTGGGGCCGGCTGATCCTCGAGCAAAGTACCTGGACAGCCCACAGCCGTATCGAAGTACTGGCTACCGAACAGCTGAAAATGCACATCCCTGGCGCGGCCGAAGTCCGCATGGTGGCGCCATGATGAAGCTCGAAGGCGCACTCTACCCATGGCGCTTCCGCCTGATGCTCGGCCTGCTGGCATTGATGGTGGGCGCGATCGTCTGGCGCATCTTCGACCTGCAGGTGGTCGATCGTGACTTCCTGATCGGCCAGGGTGATGCCCGCAGCCTGAGGCATATCCCGATTCCTGCGCACCGCGGCCTGATCACCGATCGTAATGGCGAGCCTCTGGCGGTCAGTACTCCGGTGACCACCCTGTGGGCTAACGCCAAGGAATTGCAGGTCGCCAAGGACAGGTGGCCTGAACTTGCCGCCGCTCTCGGCCAGGATCGCAAAGCCCTGACCGAGCGCCTGGAAGCCCAGGCCAATAAAGAATTCATCTACCTGGTTCGTGGGCTGACCCCCGAACAAGGTCAACAAGTGCTCGACCTTAAAGTCCCCGGTGTCTACGGCATCGAGGAGTTTCGTCGTTTCTACCCGGCCGGCGAAACCACCGCACATATGGTCGGTTTTACCGATATTGATGACCATGGCCGCGAAGGTGTAGAGCTGGCCTATGACGAATGGCTGGCCGGGGTTCCCGGCAAGCGACAGGTCATCAAGGATCGGCGCGGCAGATTGATCAAGGATGTCCAGGTCACCAAAAACGCCAAGGCCGGCAAGCCCTTGGCGTTGTCGATTGACCTGCGCCTGCAATACCTGGCTAACCGCGAACTGCGCAACGCGATTATCGAGAACGGCGCGAAAGCCGGCAGCCTGGTGATCATGGACGTGAAGACCGGTGAGATCCTCGCCATGGTCAACCAGCCGACCTACAACCCGAACAACCGTCGCAACCTGCAGCCGGCAATGATGCGTAACCGCGCGATGATCGACGTGTTCGAGCCCGGTTCGACCATGAAAGCCATTTCCATGAGCGCCGCCCTGGAAACCGGGCGCTGGAAGCCCAGCGACAAGGTCGAGGTGTACCCAGGCACTCTTCAGCTCGGCAGATACACCATTCGTGACGTGTCCCGCAGCGAAGGCCCAGTGCTGGATCTGACAGGCATCCTGATCAACTCCAGTAACGTCGGCATGAGTAAAGTGGCCTTCGATATCGGCGGCGAGACCATCTATCACCTGGCGCAAAAAATTGGCCTGGGGCAACCCACTGGCCTCGATTTCCCGGGTGAGCGGGTCGGTAACCTGCCGAACTACCGCGAATGGAAAAAGGCCGAGACCGCTACGCTTTCCTACGGCTACGGCCTGTCGGTGACTGCCATCCAACTGGCCCACGCGTTCTCTGTGTTGGCCAATAATGGCCGCATGGTCCCGCTGAGCCTGATCCACGTCGACGAAGCGCCGAAAGCTACCCAGGTCATCCCGGAAAAGGTCGCCAAGACCATCCAGGGCATGCTGCAACAAGTGATCGAGGCGCCCCGTGGCGTGTTCCGCGCCCAGGTGCCGGCCTATCACGTAGCAGGCAAGTCCGGTACTGCGCGTAAGACGTCGGTAGGCACCAAGGGTTATGCCGAAAACTCCTACCGTTCGTTGTTCGCAGGCTTCGGCCCGATGAGCGACCCGCGCTACGCAATCGTTGTTGTGATCGATGAGCCGAGCAAAGCCGGTTACTTCGGTGGCCTGGTATCGGCGCCGGTGTTCAGCAAAGTGATGTCCGGCACCCTGCGTCTGATGAACATCACGCCGGACAACCTGCCGCCGACCCAACAAGCGAACGCCGGGCCACCGGCCGCTGCTGTAAAAGCCAATGGAGGGCGTGGCTGATGTCTCTTAGCCTGAACAAGATTTTTGCCCACGCCGGCCGCGATCTGTTGATTCGCGAGTTGAGCCTGGACAGCCGTAATGTGCGTGCCGGTGACCTGTTCCTGGCAGTGCCCGGCGGCAAGTTCGATGGCCGTGCGCACATCGCCGACGCCCTGCAACGCGGTGCTGCCGCTGTGGCCTATGAAGTGGAAGGCGCGACTGTGCTGCCGATCACCGACGTGCCGTTGATCCCGGTCAAGGGCCTGGCTGCGCAGCTCTCCGACATTGCCGGGCGTTTCTACGGTGACCCAAGCCGCCAGCTCAACCTGGTAGGTGTGACTGGCACCAATGGCAAGACCAGCGTGACCCAATTGGTCGCCCAGGCCCTTGACCTGTTGGGCCAGCACTGCGGCATCGTCGGCACCCTGGGCACTGGCTTCTATGGCGCTCTGCAAAGCGGCCTGCACACCACGCCGAATCCTATTGCCGTGCAAGCGACCTTGGCCGACCTGAAAAAAGCCGGGGCCAAGGCGGTTGCCATGGAAGTCTCCTCCCACGGCCTGGACCAGGGGCGAGTCACCGCGCTGGCCTTTGACGTTGCGGTGATGACCAACCTGTCCCGCGACCACCTCGATTACCACGGCACCATGGAGGCGTATGCCGCCGCCAAGGCCAAGCTGTTTGCCTGGAATGACCTGAGGTGCCGGGTAGTCAACCTGGACGACGCATTCGGCCGCCAACTGGCCGCCGAAGACAGCGAATCTCGCCTGATCAGCTATAGCCTGAAAGATCCCAGCGCTTACCTGTATTGCCGCGAAGCTCAATTCAATGACGAAGGCGTGCGCGCCACGTTGGTCACGCCCCAGGGCGAGCACCACTTGCGCAGCACCTTGCTCGGTCGCTTCAACCTCAGCAACGTGCTCGCCGCCATCGGCGCGTTGCTGGGCCTGGATTACGCCCTGGATGAAATCCTGCGTGTGCTGCCCAAGCTCGAAGGCCCGGCTGGGCGCATGCAGCGCCTGGGTGGCGGCACGCAGCCGCTGGTGGTGGTCGATTACGCCCACACCCCGGACGCGTTGGAAAAAGTCCTCGAAGCCCTGCGCCCGCATGCCAAGGGCAAATTGCTCTGCCTGTTCGGCTGTGGCGGTGATCGTGATCGTGGCAAGCGTCCGTTGATGGCCGAGATTGTCGAGCGCTTGGCCGATGGCGTGCTGGTCACCGACGACAACCCACGCAGCGAAGATCCGAAGCAGATTTTCGACGACATCCGTGTCGGCTTCAAAGATGCGGGCAAGGTCACCTTCGTTGCCGGCCGTGGTACTGCCATTGCCCAATTGATCGCTAGCGCCAGCGCTGACGATGTGGTGGTCCTGGCGGGTAAAGGCCACGAGGACTATCAGGAAATCAAGGGTGAGCGCCATGCCTTCTCCGACTTGGTCGAGGCCGATCATGCCTTGACCGCCTGGGAGGTCACCCATGCTTAAAGCGATGAAGTTCAGCGAGCTGGCCCAGGCCCTGTCGGCCCGTGTGCTGTCAAGCGATTGCACGTTCAACGGCGTCAGTATCGACAGCCGCAACATCAAGCCGGGGCAATTGTTTATCGCCCTGACGGGTCCGCGTTTCGATGGTCACGACTACCTCAATGACGTCGCCGCCAAAGGTGCCGTTGGCGCCTTGGTGCAGCGTGAAGTGGCCGATTCGACCTTGCCGCAATTACTGGTTGTCGATACTCGCTTGGCCCTGGGCCAGTTGGGTGCACTCAACCGTGCCGCTTTTGATAAGCCGGTGGCGGCCATTACCGGCTCCAGCGGCAAGACCACGGTCAAGGAACTGCTCGCCGGTGTCCTGCGCACGCGCGGGCCGGTACTTGCTACCCGTGGCAACCTGAACAATGATTTCGGCGCACCGCTGACCCTGCTCGAACTGGCCCCGGAACACACGGCGGCGGTGATCGAGCTGGGGGCTTCGCGCATCGGCGAAATCGCCTACACCGTAGCGCTGACCAAGCCCCACGTTGCAATTATCAACAACGCCGGTACCGCCCATGTCGGTGAGTTCGGCGGGCCGGAAAAAATCGTCGAAGCCAAGGGCGAAATCCTCGAGGGGCTTGACGCCTCGGGTACCGCCATACTGAACCTGGACGACAAGGCTTTCGAGACCTGGCGTGTACGCGCCGCCGGTCGCAAGGTGCTGACGTTTGCGGTGCTGAATGCAGCCGCCGATTTCCACGCCTCCAACATCCGCGTCGACGCCCGGGGCTGCCCGTCCTTTACCTTGCATACCCCGCAAGGTGACGAACACGTGCAGTTGAACCTGTTGGGCAACCATAACGTCGCCAACGCCTTGGCCGCCGCCGCTGCCGCTCATGCCCTGGGTGTGTCGCTGTTCGGTATCGCTACCGGCCTGGGCGCGGTGCAGCCGGTCAAGGGCCGCACCGTGGCGCAATTGGCCAGCAACGGCATGCGCGTGATTGATGACACTTACAACGCCAACCAGTCCTCGGTCTGCGCCGCCATCGATCTGCTCAAGGGCTTCGACGGTCGCAAGGTGCTGGTGCTGGGTGATATCGCCGAACTGGGCGACTGGGCCGAACAGTCCCATCGCGAAGTCGGCGCCTACGCCAGAGGCAAGGTCGACGCGCTCTACGCCGTTGGCCCGAACATGGCTCACGCGGTTAACGCCTTCGGTGCCGGCGCACTGCATTTCGCCAGCCAGGCCGAGCTGATCCAGGCGTTGGCCGCGACTGAACACGACAAACACACAACCATTTTGATCAAGGGATCGCGCAGCGCGGTGATGGAAAACGTCGTCGCAGCCTTGTGTGGCTCAAGTACGGAGAAACATTAATGCTGCTGCTGCTGGCTGAGTATCTGCAACAGTTCCACAAAGGCTTCGCGGTCTTTCAGTACCTGACCCTGCGCGGGATCCTCGGTGTGCTGACCGCGCTGTGTTTGTCGCTGTTCCTGGGGCCGTGGATGATCCGCACCCTGCAGAGCCTGCAAATTGGTCAATCGGTTCGTAATGACGGCCCGCAGTCGCACCTGTCCAAGTCCGGCACCCCGACCATGGGCGGTGCGTTGATCCTGTCGTCCATTGGCATCAGCACCTTGCTGTGGGCTGACCTGCACAACCGCTATGTGTGGGTAGTGTTGCTGGTGACCCTGTTGTTCGGCGCCATCGGCTGGGTGGATGACTACCGCAAAGTGATCGAGAAAAACTCCAAGGGGCTGCCAAGCCGCTGGAAGTATTTCTGGCAGTCGGTGTTCGGCCTGGCCGCGGCGATCTTCCTCTACACAACTGCGCCGAGTGCGGTCGAGACCACCCTGATCATCCCGATGCTCAAGGACGCCAGCATTCCCCTAGGCATCGGTTTCGTGGTGCTGACCTACTTCGTGATCGTCGGCTCCAGCAACGCGGTGAACCTCACCGATGGCCTCGACGGCCTGGCGATCATGCCGACGGTGATGGTCGGCGGCGCGCTCGGCATCTTCTGCTACCTGTCGGGTAACGTTAAATTCGCTGAATACCTGCTGATCCCTTATGTACCGGGCGCCGGTGAGCTGATCGTATTCTGCGGCGCGCTGATCGGCGCCGGCCTGGGGTTTCTGTGGTTCAACACCTACCCGGCACAAGTCTTCATGGGCGACGTCGGCGCACTGGCGCTGGGCGCAGCCTTGGGCACCATTGCGGTGATCGTCCGCCAGGAAATCGTGTTGTTCATCATGGGCGGCGTGTTCGTGATGGAAACCCTGTCGGTGGTCATCCAGGTGGCTTCCTTCAAGTTGACCGGGCGTCGCGTGTTCCGCATGGCGCCGATCCACCACCACTTTGAACTCAAGGGCTGGCCCGAGCCACGCGTGATTGTCCGTTTCTGGATCATCACCGTGATTCTGGTGCTGGTCGGCCTTGCCACCCTGAAACTGAGGTAGAAACGAGTGTCCCTGATCGCTTCAGACCACTTCCGCATCATTGTCGGCCTCGGCAAGAGCGGCATGTCCCTGGTTCGCTTCCTGGCGAACCGGGGCACGTCGTTTGCCGTGGCTGACACGCGGGAAAATCCACCGGAGCTGGTCACGCTGCGCCGTGACTACCCGCACGTGGAAGTGCGTTGTGGCGAGCTGGATGTCGAGTTTCTGTGCCGTGCCGATGAGCTCTACGTGAGCCCGGGCCTGGCAATCGCGACACCGGCCCTGCAAGCCGCAGCGGCGCGGGGCGTGAAGCTGTCCGGCGATATCGACCTGTTTGCACGTAACGCGAAGGCACCGATTATCGCCATCAGCGGCTCGAATGCGAAAAGCACCGTGACCACCCTGGTCGGCGAGATGGCGGCTGCGGCCGGCAAGCGTGTGGCCGTGGGCGGCAACCTCGGCACGCCGGCGCTCGACCTGCTGAGCGACGACGTTGAGCTGTACGTGATGGAACTGTCGAGCTTCCAGCTGGAAACGACTCACGACCTCGGTGCTGAAGTCGCCACCGTATTGAACGTCAGCGAAGACCATATGGACCGCTATAGCGGCCTGCCGGCTTACCATCTGGCCAAGCACCGGATCTTCCGTGGTGCCAGGCAAGTGGTGGTCAATCGCCAGGATGCATTGAGCCGTCCGCTGATGGGCGAGGGCCTGCCATGCTGGACCTTCGGCCTGAGCAAGCCTGATTTCAAAGCCTTCGGCATTCGCGAAGAGAACGGCGAGAAATACCTGGCCTTCGAATTCCAGAACCTGATGCCGGTGCGCGAGCTGAAAATCCGTGGCGCACATAACCAGTCCAACGCCCTGGCGGCCTTGGCGCTCGGCCATGCCGTGGGCCTGCCGTTCGACGCCATGCTGTCGGCGCTGCGCACCTTCGGCGGTCTTGAGCATCGCTGCCAGTGGGTACGTGACCTGGATGGCGTCAGCTATTACAACGACTCCAAGGCCACCAACGTCGGTGCGGCCCTGGCTGCCATCGAGGGCCTTGGCGCCGATATCGAAGGCAAGCTGGTACTGATCGCTGGCGGTGACGGCAAAGGTGCCGACTTCAAGGACCTTAAAGGTCCGGTCGCTGCACATTGCCGTGCCGTGGTGCTGATGGGGCGCGATTCTGACTTGATCGCTGCTGCCTTGGGCGAAGGCGTGCAACAAGTACGCGCCACGTCCCTGGACGACGCCATCGCCCAGTGCAAAGCCCTGGCCCAGCCGGGCGATGCGGTGCTGTTGTCGCCGGCGTGCGCCAGTTTCGACATGTTCAAGAACTACGAAGAGCGCGGCCAGCTGTTCGCCCGCGCCGTGGAGGCCTTGGCATGAGTATCGACTTCAGAAATATCATCAAGCCATACCCGTCGCCGATCATCACTGGGCGCGGTATCGACCTCGACTTCCCAATGCTCGCCGGTTGCCTGGCGCTGCTGGGCTTGGGCCTGGTGATGATCACCTCGGCATCATCCGAAGTGGCCGCCGTGCAGTCGGGCAATACCCTGTACATGATGATCCGTCACCTGGTGTACCTGGTGATCGGCCTTGGCGCGTGCATCGTCACCATGATGATCCCCATCGCCACCTGGCAGCGCCTGGGTTGGCTGATGCTGATCGGTGCGTTCGGCCTGTTGGTGATGGTGATCCTGCCAGGCATCGGCCGCGAGGTGAACGGTTCGATGCGCTGGATCGGCTTCGGCGCGTTCAACGTGCAGCCCTCGGAAATCGCCAAGGTGTTCGTGGTGATCTACCTCGCCGGCTACCTGGTGCGGCGCCAGAAAGAAGTACGCGAAAGCTGGATGGGCTTCTTCAAGCCGTTCATTGTGCTGCTGCCGATGGCCGGCCTGTTGCTGATGGAGCCCGACTTCGGCGCCACCGTAGTCATGATGGGCGCGGCGGCGGCGATGCTGTTCCTCGGCGGCGTCGGCCTGTTCCGCTTCACCTTGATGGTGGTGCTGGCGGTGGCTGCAGTGACGATTCTGGTGCAGGCGCAACCCTACCGGATGGCGCGCCTGATCACCTTTACCGACCCCTGGTCCGACCAGTTCGGTTCCGGCTACCAGTTGACCCAGGCGCTGATCGCCTTCGGTCGCGGCGAGTGGCTGGGCGTGGGCTTGGGCAACAGTGTGCAGAAGCAGTTCTACCTGCCGGAAGCCCACACCGACTTCGTGTTCTCGGTACTTGCCGAAGAGCTGGGTGTAGTGGGTTCGCTGTGCACGGTCGGGCTGTTTGTATTCGTCTGCGTACGCGCCATGTACATCGGCCTGTGGGCCGAGAAAGCCAAGCAGTTCTTCGCCGCCTACGTTGCTTATGGGTTGGCATTCCTGTGGATTGGCCAGTTCCTGATCAACATCGGTGTGAACGTCGGCCTGCTGCCGACCAAAGGCCTGACCCTGCCGTTCCTTAGCTATGGCGGCAGCTCGTTGGTGATCTGCTGCGCCTGTCTCGGCTTGTTGCTGCGCATCGAGTGGGAGAGTCGAACCCATCTGGGCAGCGAAGAGATGGAGTTCAGCGAAAGCGACTTTGCCGAGGAGCCGACCCATGGGCGCTAACGTGCTGATCATGGCGGGCGGCACCGGGGGCCATGTGTTCCCGGCCCTGGCCTGCGCGCGTGAATTCCAGAACCGTGGCTACACCGTGCACTGGTTGGGTACACCGCGTGGTATCGAAAACGAATTGGTACCGAACGCCGGCCTGCCGCTGCATCTGATCAACGTCACCGGCCTGCGCGGCAAGGGCAAGTTGTCCCTGCTCAAGGCGCCGTTCGTGTTGCTCAAGGCGGTGTGGCAAGCACGCAACGTTATTCGTGAATTGAAACCGGTATGTGTGCTCGGTTTTGGCGGTTACGTGACTGGCCCTGGCGGTGTCGCGGCCAAGCTCGCCGGTGTGCCGGTGATCGTGCACGAGCAGAATGCCGTCGCTGGTACCGCCAACCGCCTGCTGGTGCCGTTGGCCTCGCGGGTGTGTGAAGCTTTCCCGAAAACGTTCGCCGCCTCGGACAAGCTGCGCACCACCGGCAATCCGGTGCGTACCGAGCTGTTCATGGCGATTGCGCGTGATGCATTGGCCGGGCGCAAGGCGCACCTGCTGATCCTCGGCGGAAGCCTGGGCGCCGAACCGCTGAACAAATTGCTGCCCGAAGCGGTAGCGCAGCTCCCTGTGGAATTGCGCCCGGAGATCTTCCATCAGGCCGGCAAGAACCACGATGAAGTCACCGCCGCACGTTATCGCGAGGCCGGTGTAGAGGCGAACGTACAGCCCTTCATCAAAGACATGGCCCAAGCCTATGGCTGGGCCGACCTGGTGGTTTGCCGCGCTGGTGCGCTGACCGTCAGTGAACTGGCCGCTGCCGGTCTGCCGTCCTTGCTGGTGCCTTTGCCCCACGCCATCGACGATCACCAGACCCGCAACGCCGAATATTTGGCCGGGGAGGGCGCTGCCTTCCTGCTGCCGCAAAGAACGACTGGCGCCGCCGATTTGGCCGCACGCCTGACCGAGGTTTTGATGCAACCGGAACGACTCAACAGCATGGCGAGCACCGCAAGCCGCCTGGCCAAACCTGATGCAACCCGCACCGTAGTCGATATCTGCCTGGAGGTGGCCCATGGTTGAGAATCAGAAAGCCATGCCGCAACCCGAGATGCGCCGCATCCGTCGTATTCACTTCGTTGGTATCGGCGGCGTGGGCATGTGTGGCATCGCCGAAGTGCTGCTGAACCTGGGCTACCAGGTGTCCGGCTCGGACTTGAAAGAGTCGCCGGTTACCGATCGCCTGAAGTCCTTTGGCGCGCAGATCTTTATCGGCCACCGTGCCGAGAACGCCGCCGAGGCTGACGTGCTGGTGGTATCCAGTGCCGTGAACACCTCCAACCCGGAAGTGGCCACCGCCCTTGAGCGCCGTATCCCGGTGGTGCCGCGTGCCGAGATGCTCGCCGAACTGATGCGCTACCGCCACGGCATCGCCGTTGCCGGTACCCATGGCAAGACCACCACCACCAGCCTGATCGCCTCGGTGTTCGCCGCCGGTGGCCTGGACCCGACCTTCGTCATCGGTGGCCGCCTGAATGCAGCCGGTACCAATGCCCAGCTCGGCACCAGCCGCTACCTGATCGCCGAAGCCGATGAAAGCGATGCGAGCTTCCTGCACCTGCAACCGCTGGTCGCCGTCGTCACCAACATCGACGAAGACCACATGGCGACCTACGACGGTGACTTCAACAAGTTGAAGAAAACCTTCGTCGACTTCCTGCATAACCTGCCGTTCTACGGCCTGGCGGTGGTGTGCTTGGACGACCCGGTAGTGCGTGAGATCCTGCCTCAGGTCAAGCGCCCGACCGTGACCTACGGCTTCAGCGAAGATGCCGATGTGCGTGCGATCAATGTGCGCCAGGAAGGCATGCAAACCTACTTCACCGTGCTGCGCCCCGACCGCGAGCCGCTGGACGTGTCGGTCAACATGCCGGGCAACCACAACGTGCTCAATTCCCTGGCGACCATCTGCATCGCCACCGATGAAGGCGTCAGCGATGAAGCCATCGTCGAAGGTCTGTCGCGCTTTGCCGGTGTGGGCCGACGCTTCCAGGTCTACGGCCAACTGCCGGTTGAAGGCGGTGACGTGATGCTGGTGGACGACTACGGTCACCACCCGACTGAAGTTGCAGCGGTGATCAAGGCCGTGCGCGGTGGCTGGCCGGAGCGCCGCCTGGTGATGGTCTACCAGCCGCACCGCTACAGCCGTACCCGCGACCTGTACGACGATTTCGTCAATGTATTGGCCGATGCCAACGTGCTGCTGTTGATGGAAGTCTACCCGGCCGGCGAAGAGCCGATCCCTGGCGCTGACAGCCGCAAGCTGTGCAACAGCATCCGCCAGCGTGGCCAGTTGGACCCGATCTACATCGAACGTGGCGTGGACCTGGCGCCTATCGTCAAGCCGCTGCTGCGCGCGGGTGACATTTTGCTGTGCCAAGGCGCCGGTGATATCGGCGGCCTTGCCCCTAAACTGCTGGCGAGCCCATTGTTCGTAAAAGAAGTATTTGCGGCCGCAAAGGGGAAGTCGAAATGACCACTGACTACGACGCCCTGTTCTCCACCCTCACGCCTGCCGACTTCGGCCGCGTGGCAGTGCTGTTCGGCGGCAAGAGCGCTGAGCGCGAAGTGTCGCTCAATTCCGGCAATGCCGTGCTTGAGGCTCTGCAAAGCGCCGGCGTGAACGCATTCGGAATCGACGTGGGCGATGACTTCCTCGCTCGCCTGCAAGCCGAAAAGATCGACCGCGCCTTCATCATCCTGCATGGCCGTGGCGGTGAAGACGGCAGCATGCAGGGCCTGCTGGAGTGCGTCGGCATTCCTTATACCGGTAGCGGCATCCTCGCGTCGGCGCTGGCCATGGACAAGTTGCGCACCAAGCAGGTGTGGCACAGTTTGGGGATTCCGACGCCACGTCACGCCGTGCTGTGCAGCGAAGACGATTGTATTTCTGCGGCCAAGGAACTGGGCCTGCCTTTGATCGTCAAACCAGCCCATGAAGGCTCCAGTATCGGCATGGCTAAAGTGAACTCGGCCGCCGAATTGATCGACGCATGGAAAGCGGCAAGTACCTACGATTCGCAAGTGTTGGTGGAACAGTGGATCTCCGGTCCCGAGTACACCATCGCCACCCTGCGTGGCCAGGTATTGCCGCCTATCGCATTGGGCACACCCCACACCTTTTATGACTACGACGCCAAGTACGTGGCTTCCGATACCCAGTACCGGATCCCGTGCGGCCTCGATGCAACCAAGGAACACGAATTGATGGACCTCACGGCGAAAGCCTGTGAGGCGCTGGGTATCGCCGGTTGGGCACGGGCAGACGTGATGCAGGATGAGCAAGGGAATTTCTGGTTCCTTGAAGTCAACACTGCACCGGGTATGACCGACCACAGCCTGGTTCCCATGGCCGCCCGTGCCGCCGGTCTGGACTTCCAGCAGTTGGTGCTGGCGATCCTGGCCGACAGCATTGAGCCAAGAGGCTAAACACATGAACGGCGCATCGCTTCGTCATCAGCCCCCACAAGCCCCGAGCCGCAAGCCGGTGCCACGGGGTGCCAGCCGAATGGTGGCTAAAGAGCCGATGTCGGCGCGCCTGCCGAAAGCCAACTTTGGTTTTATCAAGGCGCTGTTCTGGCCGGTGTTGCTGGTGGTGCTGGGCTTCGGTACCTACGAAGGTGCGCAGCGCCTGTTGCCGTATGCCGACCGGCCGATCACCAAGATCAGTGTGCAGGGCGACTTGAGCTACATCAGCCAGCAAGCGGTACAGCAGCGCATCGGCCCGTACCTGGCGGCGAGCTTCTTTACCATCGATCTGGCCGGCATGCGCGCGGAGCTGGAACAGATGCCCTGGATCGCTCACGCCGAAGTCCGCCGTGTTTGGCCGGACCAGGTGACGATCCGCCTGGAAGAACAACTGCCCGTGGCCCGTTGGGGCGATGGCGCGCTGTTGAATAACCAGGGCCAGGCGTTCACCCCGCGTGAACTGGCGAACTATGAGCACCTGCCGCAGCTGTTCGGGCCGCAGCGGGCGCAGCAGCAAGTGATGCAGCAGTACCAGGCCTTGAGCCAGATGCTGCGGCCGCTGGGCTTCTCCATTGCACGCCTGGAATTGCGTGAGCGGGGCAGCTGGTTTTTGACGACCGGGGCAGGCAGTTCCGGCCCGGGCATCGAGTTGTTGCTGGGACGCGACCGCTTGGTGGAAAAGATGCGCCGCTTTATTGCCATCTATGAAAAAACCTTGAAAGAACAGATTACGAACATTGCGAGCGTCGACCTGCGTTACGCCAACGGCCTGGCCGTCGGCTGGCGTGCACCGGCTGCGCCCACGGCAGCACAACCCGCTGTCGCGAAGAATTAAGAAGAGGCAGGACCCATGGCAAACGTGCAAAGCGGCAAAATGATCGTCGGTCTCGATATCGGCACCTCCAAGGTGGTGGCGCTGGTTGGCGAGGTCGGGGAAGACGGCACGATCGAAATCGTCGGTATTGGCACGCATCCGTCCCGGGGCCTGAAGAAGGGCGTGGTGGTGAACATCGAGTCCACCGTGCAATCGATCCAGCGCGCTATCGAAGAAGCGCAGCTGATGGCCGGTTGCCGGATCCATTCGGCGTTCGTCGGCGTCGCCGGCAACCACATCCGCAGCCTGAACTCCCACGGCATCGTGGCGATCCGCGACCGCGAAGTCAGCTCGGCCGACCTCGAACGCGTACTCGATGCCGCCCAGGCCGTGGCGATCCCGGCTGACCAGCGCGTGCTGCACACCCTGCCGCAGGACTACGTGATCGATAACCAGGAAGGCGTGCGTGAGCCCCTGGGCATGTCGGGCGTTCGCCTGGAAGCCAAGGTCCACGTAGTGACCTGCGCCGTCAACGCCGCACAGAACATTGAAAAATGCGTGCGCCGCTGCGGCCTGGAAATCGACGACATCATTCTCGAGCAGTTGGCTTCGGCCTACTCGGTGCTGACCGACGACGAAAAAGAACTGGGCGTGTGCCTGGTGGACATCGGCGGCGGTACCACCGATATCGCGATCTTCACCGAGGGTGCGATCCGTCACACCGCCGTGATCCCGATTGCCGGCGACCAGGTCACCAACGACATCGCCATGGCGCTGCGTACGCCGACCCAGTACGCCGAAGAAATCAAGATTCGCTACGCCTGCGCCCTCGCCAAGCTGGCCGGTGCCGGCGAGACCATCAAGGTGCCAAGCGTGGGCGACCGTCCACCGCGTGAACTGTCGCGCCAGGCCCTGGCTGAAGTGGTCGAGCCGCGCTACGACGAACTGTTCACCCTGATCCAGGCTGAACTGCGCCGCAGCGGCTACGAAGACCTGATCCCGGCCGGCATTGTGCTGACCGGTGGCACGTCGAAGATGGAAGGCGCGGTCGAGCTGGCCGAGGAAATCTTCCACATGCCGGTCCGCCTGGGCGTTCCCCATGGCGTCAAAGGCCTGGGCGACGTAGTACGCAACCCGATTTATTCCACCGGTGTGGGCTTGCTGTTGTACGGGCTGCAAAAGCAGACCGACGGCATTTCCCTGTCGGGCCCGAGCATCCGTGACAGCTACCGCAGTGACGACGAAGCGAAAGCGCCGTTGTTCGAGCGGCTGCAGGCTTGGGTAAAAGGCAATTTCTAAAGATTTACCGCGACACCGCAGCACCCGCAGTAAGCAGTAGGCGAAAAAACTAGAGAAAACGAAAGGAGAGGGAAAATGTTTGAACTCGTAGACAACATCCCCGCAAGCCCGGTTATCAAAGTAATCGGTGTCGGCGGTGGCGGCGGCAACGCTGTCAATCATATGGTCAAGAGCAACATTGAAGGCGTTGAATTCATCTGCGCCAACACTGATGCCCAGGCGCTGAAAAGCATCGGCGCGCGGACCATCCTGCAATTGGGCACAGCCGTGACCAAGGGCCTCGGCGCTGGCGCCAATCCGGAAGTCGGCCGTCAAGCCGCCCTGGAAGACCGCGAACGTATTGCCGAAGTGCTGCAAGGCACCAACATGGTGTTCATCACCACCGGCATGGGCGGCGGTACCGGTACCGGTGCTGCGCCGATCATTGCCGAAGTGGCCAAGGAAATGGGGATTCTGACAGTCGCAGTCGTGACCCGTCCGTTCCCGTTCGAAGGCCGCAAGCGCATGCAGATCGCCGACGAAGGTATCCGTCTGCTGTCTGAAAGCGTCGACTCGTTGATCACCATCCCCAACGAGAAACTGCTGACCATCCTGGGCAAGGACGCAAGCCTGCTGTCCGCGTTCGCCAAGGCTGACGATGTACTGGCCGGTGCCGTTCGCGGTATCTCCGACATCATCAAGCGCCCGGGCATGATCAACGTCGACTTTGCCGACGTACGTACTGTCATGAGCGAAATGGGCATGGCGATGATGGGCACTGGCTGCGCCAGCGGTCCGAACCGTGCACGCGAAGCCACCGAAGCGGCCATCCGCAACCCGTTGCTCGAAGACGTGAACCTGCAAGGCGCACGCGGCATCCTGGTGAATATCACTGCCGGTCCTGACCTGTCCCTGGGTGAGTACTCCGACGTGGGTAGCATCATCGAAGCCTTCGCTTCCGAGCACGCCATGGTCAAAGTCGGTACCGTTATCGACCCGGACATGCGCGATGAACTGCATGTAACCGTGGTTGCTACCGGCCTGGGCGCGAAAATCGAGAAGCCTGTGAAGGTCATCGACAATACCGTTCACACCGGCCATAACAGCCACGCCAGCCAACAAGCTGCCGCTCCAGCGCCTGCGCGCCAGGAACTGCCGTCTGTTAACTACCGCGACCTGGATCGTCCGACCGTGATGCGCAACCAGGCTCAGGCCGGTGCTGCGGCATCCCGTAGCCCGAATCCGCAAGATGATCTGGACTACCTGGACATCCCGGCATTCCTGCGTCGTCAGGCCGATTAATGGAATGTATCAGGGCTATGAAGGTGATTGGTGTTCAGCAAAGGTCTGGTCTGCTATTATCGCCAGCCTTTGTTGATACCAGTTCGCAATTTGCGCTGAAGCGGTCCAAGCCATGATTAAACAACGCACCCTGAAGAATATTATTCGTGCCACAGGTGTAGGTCTGCACTCCGGGGAGAAGGTATACCTGACCCTCAAGCCTGCACCTGTCGACACCGGCATCGTGTTTGTGCGTGCCGACCTGGACCCTGTGGTGCAGATTCCTGCTCGCGCGGAAAACGTTGGCGAAACCACTATGTCGACCACATTGGTCAACGGTGACGTCAAAGTGGACACGGTGGAGCACTTGCTCTCGGCCATGGCTGGCCTGGGCATCGATAACGCCTACGTCGAGCTCTCCGCGTCCGAAGTCCCGATCATGGATGGCAGCGCTGGCCCCTTCGTATTCTTGATTCAATCTGCCGGCCTGGAAGAACAGGACGCAGCCAAGAAGTTCATTCGCATTCTGCGGGAAGTGACAGTAGAAGACGGCGACAAGCGCGCCACCTTCGTCCCGTTCGAAGGCTTTAAAGTGAGCTTTGAGATCGATTTCGATCACCCGGTATTCCGTGACCGCACCCAAAGTGCAAGCGTGGATTTTTCCAGCACTTCGTTCGTAAAAGAAGTCAGCCGCGCCCGTACCTTTGGTTTCATGAGTGACATCGAGTACCTGCGCAAGCACAACCTCGCACTCGGCGGCAGCGTTGAAAACGCCATTGTGGTCGACGCGGATGGTGTACTGAACGAAGACGGCCTTCGCTATGAAGACGAGTTCGTGAAGCACAAGATCCTCGATGCAATCGGTGACCTCTACCTGCTGGGCAATAGCCTGATAGGCGAGTTCAAAGGCTTCAAGTCGGGCCACGCCCTTAACAACCAGCTGCTGCGCAAGTTGATTGAGCAGACAGACGCTTGGGAAGTCGTGACCTTCGAAGATGCCAGCACCGCACCGATCTCTTACATGCGTCCCGTTGCGGCGGTGTAAGTAACAACTCTCTTTCTTTAGTTTTGAAAGGCTGCCTTCGGGTGGCCTTTTTTTATGGGCGATGAGGATGTAAATGTGGGAGCTGTTCAGCATCCACGATCCGGTTGCGCCCCCTGTGCTTGGCCTCATACAACGCCTGGTCAGCCTTGAGCAGCAAACCCTCAAGGGTCATACGGCTGCGTTTGTGCCAGGTGCTCATGCCGATGCTTACGGTAATCGGCTGTTCGTCCCCGGCTACCCGCGGCAAGTGTTGAACGCCCTCGCGGATATGCTCGGCGATCACCCAGGCGCCCTTGGCGTCGGTGTGGGGCAGCACCACGGCGAACTCTTCACCTCCATAGCGTGCCGCCAGGTCGGCTGGGCGCCGGATATTGCTGTCGATCACTTGCGCCACCGTACGCAGTGCATCATCGCCGCCCTGGTGGCCATGGCGGTCGTTGAAGGCTTTGAAGTGGTCCACATCGATCATCAGCACCGTCAGCGGCTCGGTTGAGCGTTGTGCCCGGTCCCATTCCAGGCGCAGGCGTTCGTCCAGGGTACGGCGGTTAGCCAGGCCGGTGAGGGCATCTGTTGCTGCCAGTTCTGACAGCATCTGCTCAACGCCATGGCGACGACGCAGCTCCACACACAATGCCCAGGTCAGCCACAGCAGGCCCACGCACAGCACGCCCGTCGCGATACTCACCAACCATGCCGCACGCCGCCAGGGTGCGAATACTTCATCGCTGGACAACGCCACCGCGACGATCAGCGGCAAGTTACCCACATTGGAGAAACTGTAGAGCCGTGCCTGGCGGTCGACACTGGAGATGCTCTGGAAGCTGCCATCGCGCTCGCGCAGCATGCGTGCCACGTTGGGGCGCTGGCTCATGTCCTTGTCGATCATACCCACTTCAAGCAACGGCTCCTGCGCCAACAGGATGCCTTGATGGTTGATCAGGTTGATGGTGCTGTTGCTGCCGATATTCAGGCTGCTGAACAATTGGTGGAAGTACGACAGGCGCATGGACGCGGCGGCCACACCCAGGAAGCGCCCGTCCGGTGACGACACGCGGCGGCTGAATGCGATACGCCATGGGTCATCGCACACACAGCGGGCCATGAACGGGCGACTGATGTACAACCCAGCATCGGGATTGCTGCGGTGCACCTGAAAGTAGTCCCGATCGGCGAAGTTCCCCATCTTCGGTGTGAGCACAGAGGAGTCGGCAATCACCTCGCCGGTCGGGTCCAGCAGCAGGATATCGCCCTTGTAGGGCGCGGCGGCAGAGCGGTCGAATAGCACCAGATGGCGGATGCCCTCTGATACGTCCTGCAGGTCAGTGCGCTCGGTGGCGGTGATCAGGCCTTTGAGGGCCATGTCATAGAGCTCGACGTTACGCAGCACGTCGGCGTCGATCAATTGCGTGATGGTGTTGGCGGTGCGCTTGGCCGCCTGCAAGGTATTGGCATGTTCACGAATCAGCAGTGCAGTGACGATGCCCACGATCAGCAACACCGTGAGCGCGCTGCCCAGGATCAGCAAGCGCTCCGGGCGGCGGTTGGGGCGAACGAGGCTTGGACTCATCGGAGGTACTTCTGCTTTGAGGATGCCAATAGCTTAGTAGCAACTCCGGAATAGGGCGCAGAACCAAAATGTGGGAGGGGCCTTGCTCCCGATAGCTGAGTGTCAGTCAATAATATGTCGACTGACCCACCGCTATCGGGAGCAATCCCCCTCCCACATTTGGAACGTTGTCAGAACACGTTGATCGGATAGTCCACGATCACGCGGTACTCATCCACATCCCGATCCACCGCCGAGTAGCCATTGCCACCACGGTTGGTTGCCCATTGCAGGCGTACGGCCAGGTCCTTGGCCTTGCCGCCCTGCACCACATACTTGAGGTCAATATCCCGTTCCCAGTGCTTGGCGTCTTTGCCATCGGCGCTGTACCAACTGCTGTAGCCGCGGCTGTTGGGGTCGACCTTGGTCAGGTCGGTCTTGCCGCTGATGTACGACACGGCGGACGTCAGGCCAGGCACGCCGAGGCCGGCGAAGTCGTAAGCGTACTTGAGCTTCCATGAGCGCTCGTTGGGGCCGTTGAAGTCCGAGTACTGCTGGGAGTTGTCCAGGTAAATGCTGTCGCCCTGGGCGATGTAGTCGAACGGGGTGTTGCCGTTGACCCGCTGGTAGGTGGCAGTGACGCTGTGGTTGCCCACGCCTACGGTGAAATGCAGGCTGTAGGTGTTGTTGTCGATATCACCCAGCAAAGATTGGCCGGTGTCCTGGGTGTGGTAGTAGTGCAGGCCGGGGGTCAGGCTGATCAGGTCATTCAGCGCGTAGGTATATTCCAGGTCGTAGTAATACTGGTGCCATACATCCTTGAGCTCAGAGGCGTACAGGTTGCTGGTCAGCCCTGGGATACCGCTGAATGATACGCCGGCCCAGTCCAGGTGCTGGCTGTCGGTGTTGGTGGGCAATGCGCCGTAGCTGGTGCCGATGCGCCGATGGCCGCTCTGGTTATAGAGCTTGGTGAAGCTGGCCTGGCCGCCTTCGATCATCCAACCGTCGAAACTGTGGTTAGTCACGCTCACGCCACGGAAGGTCTGCGGCAACATGCGGGTCATGCCGCCGGCAATCACCGGGTTATTGAGGAACAGGTCGCCGGCCTTCAGTTCGGTATCGAAGGCGCGCATTTTCAAGGTGCCACCGGCGGTGGAGAACGAACCGGGTGCCTTGCCGTTGCCGCTGCCGTAGGGAAGGATG
The DNA here is from genome assembly GCF_009659625.1 of Pseudomonas haemolytica. Classification (GTDB taxonomy): domain Bacteria; phylum Pseudomonadota; class Gammaproteobacteria; order Pseudomonadales; family Pseudomonadaceae; genus Aquipseudomonas; species Aquipseudomonas haemolytica. Next base: position 302,125 of record NZ_VOIW01000001.1, read on the forward strand.
CTGGAGCCGTCAGTGCCGCCACCGCCATCGAGCTTGAGGCCGAGCATGGCATTGAGGTCCAGGCCGAAGCCGACGGTGCCTTGGGTGTAGCCGGATTCAAAGGTGCCGATAAAGCCCTGGCCCCATTCCTTGCTGTCATCGGTGTGAATGTCGCGACGGTCGCGGTTCATGTAGTAGTTGCGAGTGTTGATCGTGAGGTGGGAGCCTTCGACGAAACCGTCAGTGGAAGTGGTGTCTGCCGCCTGGGCGAGAGGGGCGATCGTTGCGGCAATCGCGAGGAATAGCGGGGTGAACGTCAGCGAGGTCTTCACCGGTGGAGCTCCTTTGGTCAATCAAGAACGGCCAGTGTCGTGGGGGTGTGCCCGGCCTTTTTTTACGGCAAAAAAAAGCCGCTGAAGTCAGCGGCTTTAAGACAGATTCCCAGTGTAGAGCCCTGGAAAAAAGTCGAGGGAAATTCGGGTAAGCGGGTCAGCTGCCTTTGCCGTCGCGCTCATCGATGCGTCAAATTAACGCAGGCGAGCGGTGCGATACAGAGTGTAACAAGATAATAACTATTGCCCAAATCGCAACAGTCAGACCGGCAGGGTGATGCCGAAGGTATTACCGCCGCCTTCACTGCGTACAAACACATCCCCGCCGTGCATCAACGCAATCGCCTTGACGATGGCCAGCCCCAGCCCGTGATTCGCCCCGCTGTTGCTGCGCGATGCATCCACCCGATAGAAGCGTTCGAACAAGCGTGACAAGTGTTCGCTGGCAATCGCCTCGCCGGGGTTGGTCACGCCAATCGCTACCTGTTGCTCCTGTATTTCGATATGCACGTCGATAACCTGCCCGGGCGCGGTGTGTTGTACGGCGTTGCTCAGCAGGTTGATCAGCGCACGGCGCAGGTGGGCCTTTTCGATCTGCACCAGGGCATCGCCATGCACCCGCACCTCGACCTGGGCGTCTTCGAGGATGAAATCCAGATAGTCGAGGGTGGTTGCCACTTCATCGGCCAGGGAGCTTTCGATCAGCTTGGTGGCCTTGCTGCCCTGGTCGGCGCTGGCGAGGAACAGCATGTCATTGATGATCGAGCGCAGCCGCTCCAGCTCTTCCAGGTTCGATTGCAGCACCTCGAAATACTGCTCCGCCGAACGGCCACGGGTGAGGGCTACCTGGGTCTGGCCGATCAGGTTGGTCAGCGGCGAGCGCAGCTCATGGGCGACGTCGGCGTTGAACGATTCCAGGCGCGAGTAAGCCTGTTCAACGCGGTCGAGGGTGGCGTTGAATGAGTTGACGAACTGACTCAATTCCGGCGGCAGTGGCGACAACTGCAGGCGCCCGGAGAGTTTGGGCGGCGCAAGTTTTTGCGCTTCATCCGAGAGTTTGCCCAGGGGCTTGAGGCCGATACGCGCGACCCAGAACCCCAGCAACGCCGCCAGCACCACACCGACCAGCGCCAGGCTGACCAACGCCATCAGCAAGTGGTGCTGGGTGGCGCGGAAGTTTTCGGTGTCGATGGCGATCATAAAGCGCAGTGCCGGGCGCTGGTCCTTGGCTGGAAACTGGCTGACCAGCACCTTGAACGGGTAATCGTGGCCTGGCAGGCGCAGGTCGCGCTTGCCCGTCGAGCCTTCAGCGAAGGCGCGAATCTTGGCGTCCGGCTCGCCGTACTCGTAGCTCGGGTCGCTGCTGACCACCCAGAAGCGGATGCGCTTGTCTTCTTCGCCCAGCAGCTTGAGCTTGGCCTTGATCTTGACCCAATGGTCCGGCGTGCCGAAGCGATTGACCGATGATTCCAGCACGCTGTAGCGCGCATCCAGTTCGGCCCCCGGCAACAGCCCCAAGCCGCGGTCCACCTGCTGGTACAGTGCGCCGCCGATCAATACGAAGATCAGCAGCGCCACCAGGGTGAACATGCTGCTCAGGCGCAGGGCGATGGAATTAGTCGACACTACGGCTCTCCAGCACGTAGCCCATGCCGCGAATAGTGTGCAGCAGCTTATGTTCGAACGGCCCGTCGAGCTTGGCGCGCAGGCGCTTGATCGCCACTTCCACCACGTTGGCATCGCTGTCGAAGTTGATGTCCCAGACCATCTCGGCAATGGCGGTCTTGGACAGGATCTCACCCTGGCGTCGCGCCAATACGCTGAGCAGTGAGAATTCCTTGGCCGTCAGGTCCAGGCGCTGGCCGTTGCGGCTGGCCTTGCGGCTGATCAGGTCGATCCACAGGTCGGCGACCGTGACTTGTACCGGTTCGTGGCCGCCGCTGCGCCGGGTCAGGGCTTGCAGGCGTGCCACCAGTTCCAGGAACGAAAAGGGCTTGCCCAGGTAATCATCGGCACCTTCGCGCAGGCCGCGTATGCGGTCTTCCACGCGTTCGCGGGCGGTGAGCATGATCACCGGCGTCTGCTTGCGGGCGCGCAAGGCCCGCAACACGCCGAAGCCATCCAGGCCGGGGAGCATCACGTCAAGTACGATCACCGCGTAATCGTTCTCCAGCGCCAGGTGCAAACCCTCGACGCCTTCGCGTGCCACATCGACGGTGTAGCCTTGCTCCGTCAGGCCGCGGTGCAGGTAGTCCGCGGTTTTTTCTTCATCTTCAATAATCAGGACGCGCATGACCGCCTCAGTGTGTGGTCGCCAGCGCTCGCGCTGGTTTGGGCCTGTGGAAAAGCCGTTCAAGGTACAAGTATATGACCGGAGTGGTGAACAGCGTCAGCGCCTGGCTCACCAGCAAGCCACCGACCACCGCGATGCCCAGTGGCTGGCGCAACTCCGCACCCGGGCCCGAGCCCAGCATCAACGGCACCGCACCGAGCAGCGCGGCGAGGGTGGTCATGATGATTGGCCGGAACCGCGTGACACAGGCTTCATAGATCGCATCCTCCGGCGGCAGCCCGCGCACGCGTTGGGCTTCCAGGGCGAAGTCGATCATCAGGATGCCGTTCTTCTTCACAATGCCGATCAGCAGCACCAGGCCGATCAAGGCCATGATCGAAAAATCCTGGCCCAGCAGCCACAGCATGATCAATGCACCCAGGCCCGCCGAGGGCAAGGTGGAAATGATCGTCAGCGGGTGCACGAAACTCTCATACAGCACACCCAGGATAATGTAGACCGCCACCAGCGCCGCGAGGATCAGCCACGGCTGACTGGCCAGCGAACTCTGGAACGCCTGTGCCGCGCCCTGGAAGTTGCCGATGAGGGTACTCGGCATGCCGATTTCGTTCTTGGCCTGGTTGAGCATGATCACTGCATCGCCCAGGGCCACGCCGGGCGCCAGGTTGAACGACAGGTTGGCGGCGGGGAACATGCCGTCATGGCTGATGGACAACGGCCCGACGGTGGGCGGGTCGACCTTGGCCAGTGCCGACAGGGGCACCATCTCGTTGGTCAGCGGCGAGCGCAGGTAGAAGTAGTTGAGGCTTTCGGCCTTGCCGCGCTGTTGGCTGTCCAGTTCGAGTATCACTTGGTATTGGTTGATCTCGGTCTGGAACTCGTTGATCTGGCGCTGGCCGAAGGCGTCGTACAGCGCCTGGTCGACATCGGTGGCGGTCAGGCCGAAGCGGGCGGCGGCCTGGCGGTCGATGCTGATGTGGGTGATGCTGCCGCCCAGTTGCAGGTCGTTGGACAGGTCGCGAAACGCCGGGTTGGCGCGCAGTTTTTCGGTGAGGCGTTGGGTCCAGGTATTGAGCGTCGGGCCGTCGTTGCTCTTGAGCACGTATTGATACTGAGCGCGGCTGGGGCCGGAGCTCAAGTTGATGTCCTGGCCGGCGCGCAGGTACAGCACGATACCCGGCACCTTGGCCAGTTGCGGGCGGAGGCGGTCGATGAACTGGCTGGCGGACACGTCACGATCACCACGGTCTTTCAGGGCGATCCAGAAGCGCCCGTTGGCGATGGTCTGGTTGCTGCCGGTGACGCCCACCGAATGGGAAAAGGCTTGCACCGCCGGGTCGGCCTTGACGATCTCGGCCAGGGCCTTGTGCTTGGCGACCATGTCCGGGTACGACACATCGGCCGCCGCCTCGCTGGTGCCGAGCACGAAGCCGGTGTCCTGGACCGGGAAGAAACCCTTGGGGATAAACACGTAGCCAACCACGGCCAGGGCCAGGGTCACCACGAAGATCGCGGCCATGCTGCGTTGGTGCGCCAGCGCGCGGCGCAGGTTGCGTGCATAGCCGGCCAACAGGCGTTCGCTGAAGGTGGGCTTGGCGTGGGCATGGTGGGTCGGCGCACGCATGAACAAGGCGGCCAGGGTCGGTGCCAATGTCAGCGAGACCACCACTGAAATCAGGATGGTCGAGGTGGCCGTCAGCGCGAACTCCTTGAACAGCCGCCCGACTACGCCGCCCATGAACAGCAACGGTATAAACGCCGCCACCAGTGAGAAGCTGATGGACACCACGGTAAAGCCAATTTCGCCGGAGCCCTTGATCGCGGCTTCGCGCTTGCCCAGGCCGGCCTCCAGGTGCCGGTGAATGTTCTCCACCACCACAATCGCATCGTCCACCACAAAGCCCACGGCAATCACGATGGCCACCAGGGTCAGGTTGTTCAGGCTGAACCCCATCACGTACATGAAGGCGAAACTGGCCACCAGCGATACACCGAGTACGGCAGACACAATCAGCGTCGCCGACAGCTGGCGCAGGAACAGCGCCATGACCGCCACCACCAGCAGGATAGCGATCAGCAGGGTCATTTCCACTTCATGCAGGGAGGCGCGGATGGTCTTGGTGCGGTCGGTCAATACACTGACCTGCACCGAGGCCGGCAACATGCCTTCCAGGCGCGGCAGTTCGGCCTGGATGCGGTCGACGGTCTCGACGATGTTGGCGCCGGGCTGACGTGAAATAACCAGGTTGACCCCAGGCGTGTCGCCGGACCAGGCTTGTACGTAGGCGTTTTCCGAACCATTGATGACTTTGGCGATATCGCGCAGTTGAACCGGCGCACCGTCCTTGTAGGAAACGATTAACTGGCCGTATTCCTCCGGGTGAAACAGTTGGTCGTTGGTCGACAGGGTCGACACGCTGTTCTCGCCATAAATCGCGCCCTTGGCCAGGTTCAGGCTCGACTGTTGGATGGTCAGGCGGATATCGGCGAGGGTCAGGCCGATGGCCGCGAGTTTGTCGGGGGACGCCTGCACGCGAATCGCCGGGCGCTGCTGGCCGGTGATGTTGATCTGGCCGACACCGTCGATCTGGCTGATTTGACGCGCTAGCAGGGTTTCCACGTAGTCGCTCAGCTCGGTGCTGGGCATGCTGGCGGAGCTGACGCTGAGGATCAGCACCGGGCTGTCCGCCGGGTTGACCTTCCTCCAGGTCGGCAAACTGGGCATATCGCTGGGCAGCTTGCCCGACGCGGTATTGATCGCGGCCTGGACCTCCTGGGCGGCGGTGTCGATGCTTTTTTCCAGGGTGAATTGCAGGGTTAAAAGGCTGGAGCCCAAGGCGCTGCTGGAGGTCATCTGAGTCATGCCGGGGATGGCACTGAATTGCACCTCCAGAGGCGTGGCTACCGATGAGGCCATGGTGTCCGGGCTGGCGCCGGGCAGTTGCGCGGTGACCTGGATTGTCGGGAATTCCGCTTCCGGCAGTGGCGCGACAGCCAGGCGCGGGAAGGCAATGACCCCCAACAGCACCAAGGCGAATGTCAGCAGCAGGGTGGCGACCGGGTGATCAACGCACCAGGCCGAGGGCGAACGGCTGCCGCTCATGGTTGCACCTTGGTGTCAGCGGTCTGGATCACTTGTGGCGGCTCCTTGAGCACCTCCACCTGCGCGCCGGCCTTGAGCCGCGACTGCCCGTCGCTGACCAGCACATCCCCGGCCTGCACGCCTTTGATGATGTTGATCTCGCTGTTCTGGTAGGCGACCTGCACCGGCACCACCTCCACCTTGTCACCCATCACCCGGTACACGAAGTGCGCGTCCAGGCCGCGCTGTACCACGGTCGGTGGCACCACCAGCGCGTTCTTGTCCAGGGCTGTCTGGATCTTGATGGTCACCAGTTGCCCCGGCCACAGCTTTTGCGATGGGTTGTTGAACTCGGCCTTGGCCCGCAGGGTGCCGGTGGTGGAGCTGATCTGGTTGTCGATCAGGCTCAAGTGGCCCTCGCCGAGCAGGTCGCCGGTCTGGCCGTTGGTATCGGCGCCCAGGTAGGCGTCGACACTGGCTTGGGTGGGTGCGGCGATCAAGCCCTGCAGGGTTGGCAGCATCTGCTGCGGCAAGGAGAACTCGACGGCAATCGGGTCGATCTGGGTGACTGAAAACAGCCCCTGGGTGTCGATCATGCGCAGGAAGTTGCCTTCATCCACGCTGCGAATACCTACCCGGCCGCTGACCGGGGAGCGAATCTGGGTATAGGAAAGTTGCACCTGAGCAGCGTCTATCGCAGCCTGGTTACCTTGTGCAGTGGCCTTGAGCTGGTTGACCAGCGCCTGTTGCTGGTCATAGGTCTGTTTCGACACGCCGTCGTCGATGCTCAGCTCTTTGTAGCGCTTGAGGTTGACCAGTGCCACTTGCAGTTGCGCCTGGCTCTCGCCCAATTGCGCCTTGGCCTGGTCAAGGCTCGCCCGGATAGAGCGGTCGTCGATGGTCGCCAGCAGGTCACCGGCTTTTACCCATTGGCCTTCCTTGACCAACAGTTTGGTGAGAATGCCGTCGATCTGCGGGCGAATCACCACACTGTGCAACGACAACACCGAGCCGATGCCGCTGACAAATCGTGGAACATCCTGTTGCACCACACTCACCACCCGCACCGGTATCGCGGTAGGCGCTGCGAGGCGGGTCTTGACCGGTCGGGTCAACGCCCAGGCTGCAACGGCCAGTACCAAGAGGACGCCCACCATCAGGGCCGTGATTCGTTTTATTTGCATAGGAGGGCGCCGGGGGCGCAGTTGCAAGTTTTAAGCTGCAAGCTGCAAGTTGAAGTGTGTGTAAATGCCTTATAGCTCTGTAACCCGGTCAGCACGGTGACGGCAAACTGACAGCCGTGACAGCTAGGCGCTTTAACTTGCAGCTTGAAGCTCGCCGCTTGCCGCTCCACCCCCGTATACTCGCGGTTTTACACCTACAGCTGCGCCGGAGCCTCCTATGAATTCCCCGACCCAACCCTCTGTTGACGCGGCCGACCTTGTCGAATCGGCCACTGCCGACGGCGTTGAAAAAGCCGAGATCCCGGCGTTCAAGTTCCCTTTCAAGCCGGGTGAGCTGGGCGGGGCCAAGAACGCCAGCCAGCCTTGGTATAAAGGCGGCGCCAAGAACGGCCATACCAAGACGCCGGGCATGGCACCACCGGGCACACGCCGTTCGATGGGTAAACGCTGAGATTAAATCAGCGTTCGAGTTATAGGCTATTGCCTACGTCGCCCGTCGAGATTTCTACTTGTAGGTCCGTGACCGATTCTTGAAAGCTTGCACAGCGTTTGCTCTGTCCCGATGACGCCCATCGGGGCGTAGCGAGTCAGCTTTCCGGAAAAGGACATTCCCGTGCCCCTGATACACCTCTGTGCAGTGCTTGCTCTCTTGCTGTCGGCGACTGCCGTCGTCGCGGCTGATCAACCGCGGCGTGAAATCCGTTTCGCCGTTGCCGCACATTTCCCGCCCTTTCAAAGTCGCAATCCGCAGGGACAACTGGTGGGGTTGAATATCGAACTGGGCAACGCCCTGTGCGAGCAACTCAGCGTACGCTGTATTTGGGTTGACCAAGTCGTCATGGAAAACTTCCAGGCCCTCGAAGCCAGGCAATTTGATGCAATCATGGGCATCGCGCCGACATGTCGTCGGCGACAGCGGGTGAATTTCACCGATGACCTCTACCCGATTACAACCCGCCTGGTGGCGCGTAAGACATCAGGCCTGACGCCTACCCGGCGGTCGCTCAAGGGCAAGCGTGTGGGCGTGTTGGTCAGGAGCAATCGTGAAGCCTTTGCCCTGGCGCAGTGGGCGCCGTCGGGTGTGATCATCAGGAGTTTCTGGCTCAACGACCAACTGGTCCAGAGCCTGCTCGCGGGCGAGATCGATGCGACCCTGCAAGGCGCCGTGGAGGTGCGTGAGGCTTTGCTCGACAAGGAAGCCGGCATGGACTTCGATTTCGTCGGCCCCCCCGTATCATCCGACCTGTTGGGCAACAGCGTGGCGATCGCGGTGCGCAAGCTCGATACCGCGCTGCGTAACGAACTCAACTACGCGCTTGAGCAACTGATGCACAATGGGGAATACCAGCGCATCCTCAAGCCCTATCGTCTCGACCTGTTGTCTTCCAGTCCATGATGGCTAATTAATTGCGCGGAATATGAGCTAGATCAATCTTTGCCCGATGAGTGCGCTTAGAGTCGACGCCCTGCCGACTCCTCCAATAATCACGAGCGCGCCTATCCATGAAGATCAATCTGCCGGTCACCGGTCGGAATGTGGACGTTGCCCCGGACGCCAACATCCTCTCGACCACCGACCTGACCAGCGCGATTACCTACGCCAACCAGGACTTCATCGACATCAGTGGCTACAGCCGCGAAGAACTGCTCGGCTCGCCGCACAACCTGCTGCGCCATCCCGACATGCCACCCGCTGCTTTCGCGCATATGTGGCAGACCCTCAAACGGGGTCGCTCGTGGATGGGCATGGTGAAAAACCGCTGTAAGAACGGCGACCATTATTGGGTTAGCGCGTATGCCACGCCGGTGACGCGGGACGGGGTCACAGTGGAGTTCCAGTCTGTGCGCACCAAACCTGATGCGCGCAGGATCGCAACGGCGGAGCACATGTATGCGCGGCTACGCTCGGGTAAACGTCAGCGTTGGTCTGTGTTCGGCATGGGCGTGAAAGTATCGGCCTGGGTCACCGTCAGCTGCGCAGTCGCCTGGGCCTTGGGCCTGGGCCTGGCCACGTGGTCGCTGGCCTGGCAACTGCTGGCGCTTGTGGGCGGGTGTGCGGTGGGTGTGGTCGGTACGCGCGCGATCATGCAGCCATTGGCGCGGTTGAATCAGCGGGCGCGGGCGCTTGCCGATAACCCGTTGAGCCAGATGATCTACACCGGGCGCGGTGACGAGTGCGGGCAGATCGAATTCGCCCTGCAAATGCTCGAAGCCCAAGTGAGCGCGGTGGTCGGTCGCATTGGCGACGCATCCCAGCGCTTGTCGGGGCATGCCGCACAGTTGGTCGAAAATCTGCACAACAGCCACGCCAGCATGCTTGGCCAGCAGGCCCAGACCGATCAGGTAGCGGCGGCCATACACCAAATGGCGGCCAGCGTGGCCGAGGTCGCCAGCCACGCACTTGAGGCATCCAAGGCAGCGGATCAGGCTGGTGGTGAAACTCACGAAGGCCATCAGCGCGTCGATCAAAGCCGCGACGCAGTGTTGCGTTTGTCCCAGGAATTGGCGCGCGCCACCGAAGTGATTCAGCAGTTGGAGCACCACAGCGGCGAAATCAGCGGCGTACTGGAAGTGATTCGCACGATTGCCGAGCAGACCAACCTGTTGGCACTCAACGCCGCCATCGAAGCGGCGCGAGCGGGTGAGCAAGGGCGAGGCTTTGCCGTCGTCGCCGATGAAGTGCGAGGCCTGGCGCAGCGCACCCAGCAATCGACCAACGAAATCCAACGCATGATCAGCACCCTGCAAGGCGGTGCCCGTGATGCGGTGCAGGCCATGGCCCACAGCAGCGAGCACGTTGAAGCCAGCGTCGAGCAGGCGCAACAGGCTGCGCTGGCACTGGACGGCATCAGCCGGCGCGTCACCCAGATTACCGCCATGAGCCAGCAGATCGCGGCGGCGGTGGAAGAGCAGAGCGCAGTGAGTGAGGACATCAACCGCAATATCGTCGGTATCCGCAATGCCGGCGAGGCCACCGTCAGCGCCGGGCAGCAGAGCGAGCTCAGCTCAGGGGGCGTAGCGTCGCTGGCTGAGGATTTGCGTCAGTTGGCGCAGGAGTTTTGGCGCAGACGACGCTGACTGTCAGGCCGCCACGGGAGCTGCAGCTAAGCCGCCCTCAGCGAGATAAATGCATAGTTGGTCGGCACCTCGGTGACGATCTGCGCCCCGGCGTCCAGCAGTTGTTCGGCGATGTCCATCCCGGACACATGAAACACCCATTCACTGGCCATGGTGGGCTGTTCAGTCGCCCGCTCAATGGCTTGGGCAAACGCCTGCATATCCGGCAGGTATGCGGTAAAGCCGTCGCCCTTGAGCGCTGTACTACGAATGCCGAGCCACGCGCACACCGCTTCCTTGGCCTGAACATCATCACGGTCGGCCTGGCGTGAACGGCGGATCAGCTCAGCCAGTTCCTGATCCATCAGTTCGCCACCGACGATCAGCGCCGGGCCCTGTTCCCAGGATTCCGGTGGGCAGTCCTTGGCGCTCGGGTTCAGCGGGATATGCGGATTGATCTCCATCGGGTAGATCCGGCACACCAGCGGCCGCCGCTCATAGATGCGGCAGAGGTTGTCTTCGTCAAGATTCCGGCAGCGCCCGGCGTTATAGGCGGCAAAGGTAATTGCCACAAACGCCTGGGTAGTGCCGCTGGGCACGACCACCGAACGGCGCTCGGCGTGTTCACGTTGTTGCATGGGCAAGCCCAGGCCGTTGCCGAGAAAACCCTCGACCAGGACGATGACGTTACCACCGTCAGCCGTCCAACTCCGGGCTTCTTCGAGAGTCAGCGGGACGTGATGGTCGCTGCAGCATTTGCCGCAACCTACGCAAGAAAACTGAGTGTTCATGGCGGATCTGTCACCAGGCAAGGTCAGAGGGGACGCTTGAGGGGTGACGGGTTTTTACCTCTATCCACCGCTCGGGCTCTCTGGAAGCAAGTTATGCGCCAGTGATGGTCAGCCCTTGGGCACTATGTCTCGTAGGACAAATCTCATTCCCGCACTTTCATACAGTTGCCGGGCCCGCAGGTTGCTCTCCAGCACCTTGAGGTCCACATAGGGTTCGCCGCGCTGCTTGAACACCTGGAAGCTGTGCAGCAATAAGGCGCGTCCCAGCCCCTGGCCTTGGGCGCAAGGGTGTACGGCAAGGTTCTTGATAAAGGCACTGGTCCAGCATTGGGCCACTGCGAGGATACCGTCGGCGTTGCTGGCCACCAGGCACAGTGTCGGGTCGCACTCGGCATCGCTCACGAACTGCCGGCGCCAGTCATCCAGGCTGGCAACACGGCCACCGCCCTGATCCTGGGTCATGCGCAGCACGGCATGGATCGCCGGGGCCAGTTCATCACGGTAATGATCCAACCGAGTATCTGCCGGCCACTGCGGGGCGGGCAGGCTGCCCGTGAGGTCGCGACGCAGCAGCTGGAAATAGTCGGCCAACGCTTACAGGCCCTTTTGCGCCACGGTTTGTGCGGCGATTACCAGGCACTTGGTCAATTCTGGGGAGGAGAACTTGGTCAGCACCGCATCGGCACCGGCCAGGCGGGCTTTCTCGCTGTTCATCGCGCTGTCCAGAGAGGTGTGCAACAGCACATAGAGGTCCTTGAAGTCCGGAGTTTCGCGCAGCGTGCGGGTGAGGGCGTAGCCGTCCATCTCGGACATTTCGATATCCGACACCACCACGTTGATCTGCTCGCCGGTGCCTTGCAGCTCCAGCAATACATCGATGGCTTCCTTGGCACTGCGGGCGGTGTGGCAGGTCAGGCCGAGGTTGCGCAGGGTGTGTACCGATTGCTGCAGGGCCACCTGGCTGTCGTCCACCACCAGGATGCGAGCGTTACCGAGCACTTCGGCTTCTTCCATGGTCAGGTCGGTCGGCGCCACTTCAATCGGCGCCGGGGCGATGCCGTGAATGACTTTCTCGATATCCAGCACTTGCACCAGGCCACCTTCCACCTGGGTCACCCCCGTGATAAACGCACGGTTGCCGCCAGAGCCGTAGGGTGGCGGGCGAATATCGGTGGTCAGGCAATGCACGATCTTGCTCACCGCCTGCACATGCAGGCCCTGCTTGGAACGGCTGACATCGGTAACGATCAGGCAGCCACCGTCCGGGTCCTGCAGGGGCATTTCGCCCAGGGCGCGGCTCAGGTCGATCACCGCCAGCGAAGCACCGCGCAAGGTGGCGATGCCTTTGACGTGGGGGTGCGACTCCGGCAGCTTGGTCAGCGGCGGGCAGGGAATGATCTCACTGACTTTCAGCAGGTTGATGGCCATCAGCTTGCCGCTGCGCAAGGTAAAGAGCAGAAGCGAGAGTGAGTCTGCGCGGGCTTTGGTGGTGGACATAAAAACCTTCTGTGGATCAGGGATGATGATCTATGGAAGGTTATCGACTTGGGCGCGCCAGGCTTTAACCGGATTTTGTGTCGGGCTGGATCAGTGTGGGAGGGGGCTTGCTCCCGATTGCGGAGTGTCAGGCAATAGATTCTTCACTGATACACCGCTATCGGGAGCAAGCCCCCTCCCACATGGATTAGGTGTCAGCCTTTCCACACCTGAGGGTTCACCAGATCCTGCGGGCGCTGGCCCAGCAGGGCGGCGCGCAGGTTGTCCAGGGCGCGGTTGGCCATGGCTTCACGGGTTTCATTCGTTGCCGAACCGATATGCGGCAGGGTCACGGCATTGCTCAGCTGGAACAGCGGCGAATCGCTCAGCGGTTCCTTTTCATACACATCCAGGCCGGCGCCACGAATACGCTGGGTTTGCAGGGCTTCGACCAGCGCCGGTTCATCCACCACCGGCCCACGGGAAATATTGATCAGGATCGCGCTGGGCTTCATCAGGCCCAATTCGCGGGTGCTGATCAGGTGGCGGGTCTTGTCGCTCAACGGCACCACCAGGCAGACGAAGTCCGCCTCGGCCAGCAACTGGTCGAGGCTGCGAAACTGCGCGCCCAGCTCTTGTTCCAGCGCGCTCTTGCGACTGTTGCCGCTGTAAAGGATTGGCATATTGAAGCCCAGGCGCCCACGTCGAGCCACGGCCGCGCCGATATTGCCCATGCCGACGATGCCCAGGGTCTTGCCGTGCACATCGCAGCCAAACAGCGGTGCGCCGACGCTGGCTTTCCATTGGCCGGCCTTGGTCCAGGCGTCCAGTTCGGCCACCCGGCGCGCGCTGCTCATCAGCAAGGCGAAGGCCAGGTCGGCGGTGCTTTCGGTGAGCACGTCAGGGGTGTTGGTGAGCATGATCCCGCGCTCGTTGAAGTACGGCACGTCATAGTTGTCGTAGCCCACCGACACGCTGGACACCACTTGCAGCTTGCTCGCGCCTTCAAGCTGTTCACGGCCCAGCTTGCGACCTACGCCGATCAGGCCGTGAGCGTGGGGCAGGGCTTCGTTGAATTGCGCGTTGATGTCACCCAGCTTGGGGTTGGGCGTGATCACTTCGAAATCCTGTTGCAGGCGTTCGATCATGGGCGCGGTGATACGGCTGAAGGCCAGGACAGTCTTTTTCATTGCAGGCGGGCTCATCGGCTACGGGAGAATGCCAAGCACGCTAACATTCCTGGTTACAGTTGTCAGGACACCGCCCCTCCCATATTTAATCTCTATCGTTTGGTAAGACTCAGTTCGCCATCCGCACGCCACCCAAGCCTCCGCTCAACTCATACGCCACCAACTCCGCCTGGTGCGCGGCCAGAATCTCCGGCAACGAACCACGCAGGTATTCCACCCAGGTCTTGATCTTCGCATCCAGGTATTGGCGCGAGGGGTAGATGGCGTACAGGTTCAACTCCTGGGAACGGTAGGTCGGCATCACTCGCACCAGTGTGCCGTTGCGCAGCCCTTCGATGGCGGCGTACACCGGCAACAGGCCGACGCCCATGCCGCTGGTGATCGCGGTTTTCATGGCGTCGGCCGAGTTGACGAGGAATGGCGAGCTATTGATCGACACGCTTTCCTGACCTTCAGGGCCGTTGAAGGTCCATTTGTCCAGTTGGATCACCGGGCTGACCAGGCGCAGGCACGCATGGTTGAGCAAATCCTGGGGCCGTTGTGCGCAGCCTTTGGCCTTGACGTATTCCGGTGAGGCGCAGGCGATGCTGTAGGTGATGCCCAGGCGCTGGGATACGAACCCTGAATCCGGCAGTTCGCTGGCCAGCACGATGGAGACGTCGTAGCCCTCGTCGAGCAGGTCCGGCACGCGGTTGGCCAGGGTCAGGTCGAAGGTCACGTCGGGGTGCGTGCGGCGGTAACGGGCAATTGCGTCGATGACGAAGTGCTGGCCGATGCCGGTCATGGTGTGCACTTTCAACTGCCCGGCGGGGCGGGCGTGGGCGTCGCTGGCTTCGGCCTCGGCTTCTTCCACATAGGCGAGGATCTGCTCGCAGCGCAACAAATAGCGCTTGCCGGCTTCGGTCAGCGCGATGCGCCGGGTGGTGCGGTTGAGCAAGCGGGTTTGCAGGTGGGCCTCAAGGTTGGAGACCGCGCGCGAGACATTGGCCGTGGTGGTGTCCAGTTGCACGGCGGCGGCGGTGAAGCTGCCGGCTTCAGCCACGCAACTGAAGGCGCGCATGTTTTGCAAAGTGTCCATGGAGTGTTCTCAAGGGAGATAACAAATTGTGACAGAAAGTTACGCCGTCCAGTGATCCCTACCAACGGATTATCGCCTGAACGGTAACAAAGATTCACAGGAATGCCAGCTTATCGTCCTTCCTGCCGCCGCCTAGAATTGCGCCACCTCTTGCGCTACACCCTTTCAGGAATTCGCTTGCCGTGCCGCGTCACATCAGCAGAGAGCTGAAGGCTCTCAGTATTTGCGCCTTATCGTTAGCCATCAGCGGTTGCATCGGAACCGGAGGGATCGCCCCGCACAGCCAGGCCATCAACGCCAATACCCTGGCCACCGACGAAGCCATCCAGAGCGCCGCCCAGGACGCCCACTGGCCCACCACACACTGGTGGCAAGCCTACGGCGACCTGCAACTCAACCGTTGGGTCGAGCTCGCCACCCAGAACAGTCCCAGCCTGGCCATGGCCGCCGCGCGCGTGCGCCAGGCTCGGGCGCTGGCCGGGGTTGCAGAGTCGGCCGAGTCGTTGCAGATCAACAGCGACACCACCCTCAAGCGCCACAACTGGCCCAAGGATCAGTTCTACGGCCCCGGCGAATTAAGCGGCGCCAACACCTGGGACAACAATTCGTCCCTGGGCCTGAGCTATGCCCTCGACCTGTGGGGCCGTGAAAGCAACAGCACCGAGCGCGCCGTCGACCTCGCGCATATGAGCGCCGCCGAAGCGCGCCAGGCCCAGCTCGAACTGCAGAACAACATAGTGCGCGCCTATATCCAGCTGTCGCTGCATTACGCCAACCGCGATATCGCCGCCGCCACCTTGGCCCAGCAACAGCAGATCCTCGACCTGGCCAACAAACGCCTGAACGCCGGGATCGGTACACACTTCGACGTCAGCCAGGCCGAAACTCCGCTGCCGGAAACCCATCGCCAGCTGGATGCTCTCGACGAAGAAATCGCCCTGAGCCGTAACCAGTTGGCGGCGCTGGCCGGCCAAGGCCCGGGGCAGGGCGCCCAGTTGCAGCGCCCGACCCTGGCTCTCGCCGCGCCGTTGAAACTGCCCTCGAGCCTGCCGGCGCAACTGCTCGGCCAGCGCCCGGACGTGGTTGCCAGCCGCTGGCAGGTGGCGGC
This sequence comes from Pseudomonas haemolytica, assembly GCF_009659625.1. GTDB lineage: Bacteria > Pseudomonadota > Gammaproteobacteria > Pseudomonadales > Pseudomonadaceae > Aquipseudomonas > Aquipseudomonas haemolytica. The sequence continues at coordinate 317,695 of NZ_VOIW01000001.1, forward strand.
CCAGGCGAGGGGCATTGATGTGGCCCATGCGGGTTTCTACCCCAATGTCGACCTGGTCGGCAGCCTCGGCTACATGGCCACCGGCGGCGGTATGCTGGAGTTCCTCGCCGGCAAGAAATTCAACTACAACGTCGGCCCGGCGATCACCTTGCCGATCTTTGACGGCGGCCGCCTGCGCGCCGAACTGGGCGAAGCCAGTGCCGGCTATGACATCGCGGTCGCCCAGTACAACCAGACCCTGGTCAATGCGCTCAAGGGCATCAGCGACCAGTTGATCCGCCGCGAGTCCATGGATAAGCAGTCGACCTTCGCCGCGCAGTCGGTGGCCTCGGCGCAGAAAACCTACGACATCGCCATGATCGCCTACCAGCGTGGCCTTACCGATTACCTCAACGTACTGAACGCCCAGACTCTGCTGTTCCGTCAGCAACAGGTCGAGCAGCAGGTACAGGCGGCACGCCTGAGTGCGCATGCCGAGCTGGTGACGGCCCTGGGCGGCGGCCTCGGCGCCGGCAACGATGCGCCCGAGGATGCCAAGACCCTTCCAAGCAAGACCCCGACGGCGCTTGCCGTGTTTGATCACTGAGTAGGATTTAATGACTCCCTTGCCTGCACCGCTGCGCTGGCTGCATTCCCTTGAGTGGCGCCGTGGTTTCTTCGACTGGGCACGTAGCGACGGCGTGACCTGGGTGTATATCTTCAAGGTGTTGGTCGCCGCATTCCTCACGCTGTGGCTGGCCATGCGCCTGGAACTGCCGCAACCGCGCACCGCGATGATCACCGTATTTATCGTGATGCAGCCCCAGAGCGGCCAGGTGTTCGCCAAGAGCTTCTATCGTTTCCTCGGCACCCTGGCGGGGTCGGCGGTGATGGTGCTGCTGATCGCCTTGTTTGCGCAGAACACTGAACTGTTCCTCGGCGCGCTGGCGATCTGGGTGGGCATTTGCACCGCTGGCGCCACGCGCAATCGTAACTTCCGCGCCTATGGCTTTGTGCTCGCCGGCTACACCGCGGCGATGGTCGGCCTGCCGGCCCTGGCCCACCCGGACGGTGCCTTTATGGCGGCGGTGTGGCGGGTGCTGGAAATTTCCCTGGGGATTCTTTGCTCTACGCTGGTCAGCGCGGCGATCCTGCCGCAGACCTCCAGCGCCGCCATGCGTAACGCGCTCTACCAGCGCTTTGGCGTGTTCGCGCTGTTCGTCACCGACGGCCTGCGTGGGCGCAGCCAGCGCGAGGCTTTCGAGGCCAGCAACGTGCGTTTTATCGCCGAAGCCGTGGGTCTGGAAGGGTTGCGCAGTGTCACCGTGTTCGAAGACCCGCACATGCGTCGGCGCAACGGCCGGCTCAGTCGCCTCAACAGCGAATTCATGAGCATCACCACGCGCTTCAACGCCCTGCACCAGTTGCTTGAACGCCTGCGTGCCGATGCGGCCGATCATGTGGTCGCAGCGATCAAACCCGGCCTGCAAGACTTGGCTGAAGTGCTCGACAGCTTCTCAGGCCGCGCCCTCACCAGCCCGGATGCCGCGCGCCTGGTCAACCAGATGAGCGCCTACAAGGACGGCCTGCCCGCCAAGGTGCGCAGCCTGCGGGCGAGCTTCCAGGTAGACGGCCCCACGGAAGCCGAGCAACTGGATTTCCATACCGCCTACGAGCTGCTGTACCGCTTCGTCGACGACCTTCACAACTACGCACAAACCCATGCTTCCCTGGCCGACCACCGCCACGCGCGGGAAGACTGGCACGAAGCCTATACGCCGAAAACCAACTGGCTGGCCTGCGCCGCCGCCGGTGTGCGGGCCTCGTTCATCCTCATCGTGCTGGGCAGTTACTGGGTGGCCACCGCCTGGCCCAGCGGCGCAACCATGACCTTGATTGCGGCGGCCACGGTGGGCCTTTCCGCCGCTTCGCCGAACCCCAAGCGCATGGCGTTCCAGATGGCCTGCGGCACCTTGATCGGCGCGTTGGTCGGCTTTGTCGAGATGTTCTTCGTGTTCCCCCGGATCGACGGCTTCCCGCTACTGTGCGTGATGCTCGCGCCGGTGATCATCTTCGGTGCCTTCCTCTCTTCCCGCCCCCGATACGCGGGTGTCGGCGTGGGTCTGTTGATCTTCTTCAGCACCGGCTCGGTGCCGGACAACCTCACGGTCTACAACCCCTACACCTTTATCAACGACTACATCGCCATGGTCATCGGCATGCTGGTGTGCGCGGCGGCGGGGGCGATCATCCTGCCGCCCAATAGTCGCTGGTTGTGGCGGCGCCTGGAGCAGGATCTGCGCGAGCAGGTGGTGTACGCGATCAGCGGCAAGCTCAAGGGGTTGGCGTCGAGTTTTGAAAGCCGCACCCGCGACCTGCTGCACCAGGCCTACGGCCTCGCGGTCGGCCAGCCGCAGGTGCAGCGCGACTTGTTGCGCTGGATGTTCGTAGTGCTGGAAGTCGGCCACGCGATCATCGAGTTGCGCAAGGAGCAGGCGATCCTGCCGGTGCACCCGGCGTACGCCGAGTCCCAGCCGTGGCGCCAGGCAATCCGCGTGATGGGCCGCTCGCTGGTGCGGCTGTTCCTGCAACCCAGCGCCAGCAACCTGGAGCGCGGCCTGATCGCCGTCGACCATGCGATCAGCCGCGTGCAGGCCACCGATGAACCCTTCGCCCCGCACTTCGATACCTCGGCCCTGCGCCGGGTGAAGAGCTACCTGCACTTTATCCGCACCTCGCTGCTCGACCCGCAATCGCCCCTGGCGGCCCTCAAAGGAGCCCCGCATGCCTCGTGAAATCGCATTCCACGGCGTCTATATGCCGACCATGACCCTGATGTTCCTGATCGCGGCGGGGCTGGCCTGGGCGGTTGATCGCTTCCTGGCCGGGTTCGACCTGTACCGTTTTTTCTGGCATCCGGCGTTACTGCGCCTGAGCCTGTTCGCTTGCCTGTTCGGCGCCCTGGCGCTGACCGTCTACCGTTGAGAATGCCCCGATGAAAAAGTTTTTCAGCCTGCTCGCGACCTTGCTCGTACTGGCTTTGGCGATCTGGATTGGCCGCACGTTGTGGGTGCACTACATGCAAACGCCGTGGACCCGCGACGGCCGCGTACGCGCTGACATCATCAACGTCGCCGCCGACGTTACAGGCGAAGTGGTCGACGTGCCGGTGCGCGATAACCAGTTGGTGAAAAAAGGCGACCTGCTGATGCAGATCGACCCCGAGCACTACCGCATCGCGGTGAAACAGGCGCAATCGCTGGTGGCTTCACGCAAGGCCACCTGGGAAATGCGCAAGGTCAACGCCCACCGCCGCGCCGACCTCGACGCCCTGGTGATCTCCAAGGAAAACCGTGACGACGCCAGCAACATCGCCGACTCGGCCCTGGCCGATTACCAGCATGCGCTGGCGCAACTGGAAGCCGCCGAACTCAACTTGAAACGCACGCAAGTGCTGGCGGCAGTGGACGGCTACGTCACCAACCTCAACGTGCATCGCGGTGACTACGCGCGCATCGGCGAAGCCAAGATGGCCGTGGTCGATATGAACTCGTTCTGGGTGTATGGCTTCTTCGAAGAGACCAAGCTGCCCCACGTCAAAGTCGGTGATAAAGCCGATATGCAATTGATGAGTGGCGAGACACTCAAGGGCCACGTGGAAAGCATCTCGCGCGGTATCTACGACCGCGACAACCCCGAGAGCCGCGAGCTGATCGCCGACGTGAACCCGACGTTCAACTGGGTGAGGCTGGCCCAGCGCGTGCCGGTGCGCATTCATATCGATGAAGTGCCGGAAGGGGTGTTGTTGGCGGCAGGGATTACCTGCACCGTTATCGTCAACCCAACACAAAACTGAAATGTGGGAGGGGCGGATTGGGCACCGCCTCAGGTTTGTGTGTTGGCTCTGATTTTCCGTCGACGCTTGACCCGCAGCATGCCGACGAAGCGGCGGTGGTTTCTTGTATTGAGGATCAGCAGGCAGAACAGCGATTGAAACAATGGAAATACTGCAAACATAGTCACTGGGTTGTTTCCCAAGTAGCCTGCCGAAAGCAAGGCGTTCAGGGCCGCGACGCCTACAAGCAGTGGAGGCCCCGAACGAAACCCTGCCGCCACTAAGGCCAGGCCAATGCACATTGCCAGTAGCAGAGCCATGCCCGCCACGATCGCATATTCGCCAGGGAGATAATTTATTCGGGCGTAATACGACAGGCTATGTGACAGGTTGCCTGAAATGCTGACTAAGTTCATTGATACCCCCATACCCACCGTGAATGCAAAACGTCGTGTGTAACGACTTAACGTTCGGGGGGCCTGCAGGGTATCGATGTCATTGTTCATGGCTGTTGAACTCTTCATAGATGCCGATAAGGATAGGGTTGATATTCCCGGACAGTCCGCTGCCAGTAATCGCCAGAGCGGCACCTACCTGATCGGAGAGTTGAGTGAGAAGGTCTTGGCGTAACCGGGTATTGCTGAAGCGTTTGGGGAGTGTTCCGGCCAGCTGCTTTAACCGAATCATTTCGCGAGGATGACGAGGGTTTTGCAGGCGTAGTACTTCGTTTGTCAGCTTTGCGCGCTCCTGGCGACTCATGTGCCTCAAGATGTCGGTCAGGTTGCGGCCGGTCGTATTTTTGATCGTCATGACGGTCTTTACCGTAACAAACGTCGTGCTGCCCGCGCCCACCAGCGAAATGCCGTCCAGGGCTACGGTCATTGCCTGATACCAACTATGGCTGTCGTAATAATCGTTGTCAGACGGATTGGTTAGTTCTTTGTAGGTTCGCCATAGGCCGTTGCCACATTGCAAAGCACTGGCGGCTGCAGCTGTATAAGCAATGTAAGTAACTGCAAGGCTGGAACCTGCACTGAGGGGCGCTGACGCGATGCCTGCCTTGGCAACAATAATCCCAATCACCGCCCCACCGCATGCTACGGCCATTCCCGCGGCTTCGCGCCATATCTGCGACTCGCGTGGCGAGTTTGCCACCCAATGCGCGTACTCATCAGCAGTCATCATTGGGCCTGTCACTTCTCGCAGAATCACCCGCTTAGGCTTGATACTGCACGACGGCACAAACTCACGCAGCACCGTCACCTGATAATCACTGCCGATATGCACTACGCCGGCGCCGACGATGGCCGGGTCGGCGTCAATGGTTCGATAGAGTTTGGGCAGGTCCAGCAGATTGATTAGCCGCTGGCGAGTCGTGGTGTGCGCATCAGGCACACCGCTTCGCAGGAAAGCGCTTGGCATCCTTTCACCTGTGATTAGACAGAGGTGAGAGAGCCTGGGGATAGCTTCCTCGTAATGATGTCAGGCCATTCGCTGTTTTCTGTAGGATCTGGCCGAACGGTTATTTCATGGCGCTACATAAGTTTCATGCAAGTGCCGCCACAACAGCGCACCACTGGCCTGCTTCTCGAACACTACCGTGGCCCGTCGATCCGTCTGCGTACCGCTGTCATCCACCTGATGTTCGCGATAAGTCACCGTGGCCCCCCGTGCATGCCGGTCAATCCCGGTCATTTCACTCAAGGTGATTTTCAATCCCGGACGCATCCCACCCAGGCGGGTGAACAACGCATTGACCCCGGCCGTATTGACCCGTGTGCCCGTGGCGGGCGCGATCATGCTGAACTCGGGTGAGAAGCGCGCCAGCAGATTTTGCAGCGTGCCCTCAGGCGCAACGCCGGCAAACCATTGCTCGATCTCGACGTGGGTCTGGATCACTTCTTCAAAAAAATCGCTGTAGTCAATCATGGTTGGGCTCGCTGGAAGGGTGAAGCAGTGTGCGTACCCTGGACGTATCCAGGCGCAGCACTGCGAAAAGCGGCAACAGGGTCAAGGCTGCCGCCATCGTGAAGGTTATGGCATAGGAATCCAAGGCCGACAGCACCGCGCTGAGTACGGCGGCGCCCACGCAGAAACTCACTTGGCGGTTGATATTCCACAAGGCGCTGGCGTGGCCCATGCGGTCGGCGGGGATATCCAGGAAAGCCAGGGTCTGCGCGGTGCTGCTGCACAGGCTGCCGCCCAGGCCCATCAAGACGTAGGCCGCAATGATCATGGCCGGCTCGTTGAGCAACAAGATGCCGCCGCATTGCAGCACCATGCCCGCCAGCAGCAAAGGTTTTGGGCCGCAGCGATTGAAGAGTTTTTTGCTCAGGTAAATTGCTACTGCCGAGGCCAGCGCCCACGGCAGCATCAACGCGCCGGTTTGGGTGGCGTCATACCCCAGGCCGCGCACATAAAGGATGGCGATCAGGCTGGTGCCGATAAATACCCCGGGAATGCACAGGTAGACCAACATCGCCACGCGTAGCATCGGGCTGGCGGCCTGTTTGAAAATGCTGCCCAGGTCCAGGCGCGGGCGCTCGCTTTCAGGCACATCGGGTTTTATCCACAGCAATGCCAGCAGCAAGGGCACCAAGGCCAGTGGCAGATTGGCGTAGAAGATCCAGCGCCAGGACACGCTGTCGACAATCACCCCGCCCAACGCCGGGGACAGCGCCGGCACCAGCAACGCCACTGACATCACCCGCGCCGTCAACTGGCTGCGCTCGGCCGCTGGAAAGTGCCGGTAAGCCATGGCTTGCCCTACGGGAATCAGCAGGCCGCCACCGAGCCCTTGTACGGCACGCCAGCCAATCAACGCGTCGATGGAGCCAGCCTGGCCCACCATCACAGAGGCGCCGGCGAACAGCAGCAAGCTGGTGGCGATCAGCGTGCGCTCGCCCATGATTGCCGCCAGCCACACACTCAACGGAATGATGAGGGTCAGCCCAAGCATGTAGGCATTGCTGATCCACGCCAGTTGCGTGACCGAGGCGTGCAGTTCGCGTGCGATATCCGGGTAGGCGACGGTGGCGACAAACATGTTCACCAGGTCCAGGGCAAAGCCCAGTAAAAAGATCCAGGCGACTTTCGAGCGGTAGGTCATGAACGCGATCCTGCGAGTGAAGCGGGCAGGGTAGGCCGCACGCAGGGTTTGGGATACACCGGTTTGCCTGCTAGTTTGTCAAAAATATTTTGACAAAAGGGGGCGTGATTGATGGTCAGCCTGGACCGATTCGACACTTTCAAGGCCGTAGTCGAGGCCGGCTCGCTCACCGCCGCGGCGGATCTACTCGGCCAGACCCGGGCCGTTGTCAGCTTCAACCTCAAGCGCCTGGAGGCAGAACTGGGCGTCACCCTGCTGACCCGCAACACCCGCCAACTGGCGCTGACCGATGCTGGCGAACGCTTTTACCTGCGCTGCACGCGCATGTTGGAAGAGGCCCAGTTGGCGGTGGAAGAGGCCCGCTCGGAACATGCCCAGCTCAAAGGCACCCTGCGCATCACCACCACCGTGGAATATGCGTTGGCAGTGGTTGCCCCAGCGGTGGAAGCCTTCCGTCGCCTGCACCCGGACCTGCATATCCACTTATCCACATCCTCCACTCACGCCGATTTGATTTCCGAGCGTTTTGACGTGGCAATTCGTTTGGGGCGCTTGATGGACTCCAGTCACCGCGCCGTGCAGTTGTCGACGTTCGATGTGTTCGCCATTGCGGCACCGCAGTTTGCCGGGGTTCAAACCCTGGATGAGTTGGACCAGGTGCCCAGGCTGGGCCATGGCCGCTTGACCGAGTTGAGCGTGACCGACCCGGCAGGCAATGAACATCAATACCGCGCCGGCCCGGCAGCGTTGGTGGCCGACAGTGCGGCGGTGCTCCAAGCGTTTGCCGTGCGCGGCCACGGTGTAGCGATTTTGCCGCAATGGCTGGTGCAGGAGGATCTGGATGCTGGAAGGTTGGTGCGCTTGTTGGCGGACCATCGCTTCGCGCCCCAGGGCATCTATGCGATGTATCCGGACACCCGGCATTTGCCGCTGAAGGTGCGGGCGTTTATTGATTTTATGAAGGGTTAGAGCCTGCCGCCCAAGCCAAAGCGCTTCTTCAACACCCACTCCAACAACCCGTTGGGCAACAGTGCCGCCATCAATGGCAACGCCCGGCTGCCATTGCCCGCGCGCAGCAAGCGCGGTGGCTGCGCTTGTTGCACGGCCTTGAGCACAGCCGCCGCAAACTCAGTGGCTGGGGTTGGCTTGTCCTGGGAGGCCTGGCTGCGCGCACGAATGCCCTCGCGCAGCGGCCACCATGGCGATTTTTCGTTGATCAACAATTCGGCCTGGGCTCCGGCGTTCTTCGCAAAGCTGGTATTGATCGCACCGGGCTGGACTTCCATCACGCGCACGCCAAACGGTGCCAGCTCCATGCGCAGGGCATCGCTCAAGGCATGTACGGCAGCTTTGGACGCGCAGTAAGCGCCGGCGAACGGTGTGACCAGCACCCCGGAAACGCTGCCGATATTCACCACCAGGCCCTTGCTGCGACGCAAGGCGGGAAACAGCGCCTGGGTCACGCCGACGATGGAAAACACATTGGTTTCGAACTGGCGCTGCATCGCCTCGGTGCCGCCGTCGAGCAACGGGCCCATGGCGCCGTAGCCGGCGTTGTTGACCAGCACATCCAGCTCGCCCAACTGCTCGGCCAAGTGCTGCAAGGCGGCGCTGTCGTTGACATCCAACTGCACGGCGTTAAAGCCGGCGGCGGCGAGAGCGGCAACGTCATCGGGTTGGCGGGCGCTGGCCCACACCTCGAAACCGGCGGCTTTGAAGGCGTCGGCGAGGGCGCGGCCGATACCGCTGGAGCAACCGGTGATCAGTACGTTGGGCATGCATCATTCCTTTGTCAGTCCGAGAAACTGCCTTGCAGGTGCTCGGCGCGAAATTCCAGGGTTTGCGGGCGATAGCCGGGGCGCAGCGGCGGTGCGGGCAGGCAATCGTCCCAGGTGGCACCGGCCTGCAATTCGCCGGGGCCGCGATAGCGTGGGGCGGCGTAGACGTTGTCAGCCAGGTTGACCGTGTCGCCCGGCGCATAGGCGGCGACGCGCCAGCGCAGTTCGGTCAGCGGTACGTCGTTGCCGTTGTTCAGGGTCAGTTTTAAAGGACGGTCGGCCGGGCATTCCAGCGGGGCATAGGTGATTCGCAGCTCGAGGCGGGCCAATTGCGCGGCTTCGCGGTTGTCCAGCCATACCACCCAGACGGCGACGAAACCCAGGCCGACGGCCGCTGCCAGTGACACCGGCAGCGCCTTGGCCGGGTAGCGCAGCAGCAGGATCAGCCAGGTGATGATCAGGAGAACGCCGAAGAACATGGAGACCACCTCAAATAGGGAACGAGCATCCTAACTTAAGCGTAGGTGGGATTGGTTACCTTGAAAGGTGTGTTGGTTGGGCTGACGCCATCGGGAGCAAGCCCCCTCCCACATTTGGCCAGGGTGCATCCTCGGAATAAGGTCAAACTGTGGGAGGGGGCTTGCTCCCGATGAGGGCCTGACAGGCACCACCAATCCCAAACAAAAAGCCCCCACCCAACCCACTGCGGATAGGGGACGCAATGGGTTGGGCGAGGGCTTCTTGTACGACTGTTTTACTGCGCGATAGTTTTCACCGACACGCCACGTTCAACCGGCGTCGAGCGACCGTAGATATCTTCGAAGCGCTCGATATCGTCCTCACCCAGATAGCTGCCCGATTGCACTTCGATGATCTCCAGCGGGATCTTGCCTGGGTTGCGCAGGCGATGCACCGACGCGATCGGGATGTAGGTGGACTGGTTCTCGCAGAGCAGGAACACGTTATCGTCACAGGTGACTTCGGCGGTGCCGCTGACCACTATCCAGTGTTCGGCGCGGTGGTGGTGCATCTGCAGCGACAGGCATGCGCCCGGCTTGACCGAGATGTGCTTGACCTGGAAGCGTCCGCCCATGTCCACCGAGTCGTAGGAGCCCCACGGACGATAGACTTCACAATGGTTCTGGGTTTCGCTGCGGCCCTGTTCGTTGAGGGTGGAGACCATCTGCTTGACGCCCTGGACCTTGTCCTTGTGGGCAATCATCATCGCGTCCTTGGTTTCCACCACCACGATGTTGTCCAGGCCGATCACCGAGACCAGTTTGCCGTTGCCGTGGATCATGCAATTGCGGCTGTCCTGAATCACCACATCGCCTTTGCTCACGTTGCCGTCGGCGTCTTTATCGTTGACCGCCCACAGCGAGGCCCAGCAACCCACGTCGCTCCAACCGGCGCTCAGCGGCACGACACAGGCGCGCTGGGTTTTTTCCATCACTGCGTAGTCGATGGAGTTGTCCGGGCAGCAGGCGAAGGTGGCGTCGTCGAAGGTCACGGTGTCGTGGGTCTGCTCGCTGCGTTCCAGGGTCAGCACGCAGGTGTCGTAGATGTCCGGATCGTGCTTTTTCAGTTCTTCGAGGAAGCGGCTGGCGCGGAACAGGAACATGCCGCTGTTCCAGAAGTAGCCGCCGCTTTTGACGAACTCGATGGCGCGCTTTTCATCGGGCTTTTCCACGAACTGTTGTACGCGGCTCACGCCTTCAGGCAGCAGCGAGTCGTTGCTGGACTTGATGTAGCCGTAACCGGTTTCCGGACGGGTCGCCGGCACGCCGAACAGCACCATCTCGCCACGCTCGGCCGCCACGGTGGCCAGGGCGAGTGCACGTTGCAGGGCTTTCTGGTCGTCGATCACGTGGTCGGCGGGCAGTACCAGCATCAGCTCGTCGCGGCCTTCGTTGACCAGCATCATCGCGGTCAGCGCCACGGCCGGCGCGGTGTTGCGGCCGAAAGGCTCCATCAGGATGCGTTGGCATTCGAGCTTACGTGCGCTCAGCTGCTCGTTGACGATGAAACGGTGGTCCTTGTTGCAGACCACGATAGGGGAGTCCATGCCTTCGAATACCAGGCGTTCCAGGGTTTGCTGGAACAGCGTGTGCTCGCCGGTCAGGGCCAGGAACTGTTTTGGGAACTGTTTACGGGAAAGCGGCCAAAGACGTGAGCCGCTACCACCGGAAAGGATTACTGGGATCATGGGTGTTTCTCCTTGAATCAGTTTGGGTCAGAGCCTGTGGGAGGGGGCTTGCTCCCGAAAGCGGTGTTTCAGTCGGCACACTGGGTGCTGAACTATCGCATTCGCGAGCAAGCCCGCTCCCACAGGGGGAGCGTCAATTTCAGAATCTAATCAGCGGGTCGACACTGGGCGCTTGACCCAGACTGGCGACAAGCTCGAACCTGAGCCGGTGACATACAGCACCGCCGCTTCACCACGTTCCAACGCAACCGGCTTCACATCGCCGACCTTCTTGTCACCGTCATACAGCGCCAGGCTCACCTTCACCGGGTTGATCTCACGCTCACCACGGCCCTTGGCGGCCACCGACTTGACCACGTCGGTCTTGCCGTCAGCAGTTTTCAGGGTCAGGGCCTTGTCGCTGAGGTTCTGCACGCGTACCAGGGATTTCTGCTTGTTCTTGAACGGTGGTTCTTCGATCAACTGCGGCTGGCCGCTGTTGTTGTTGACCAGGGTGTAGTAGTGATCGGCGGCCAGTTTGACCGGCACGGTCTGGCTGCCGACCTTGGCGCTGTAGTCGCCGCCTGGCATGAAGCTGAAGTCACTGCTTGCCAGCGGCGCGACGTCGCTGAGGTTGGTGGCGCCGACGGTGGCGCTGACTTCCTGGTTGGAGGCGTTGTAGACACGCACGAAGCTTGAGCCTTTCGGTGCGACTGGGCCGTACAAGGCAGCGTCACCGGCGAAGGCGGACAGGGATACCAAGCTCATACCGGCAGCCAGGGCCAGAGTCTTAGCGAGACGACGCGGAGTAGTAGTGAAAGTCATGTGAGTTACCTCTCTTTCAGTTTTGCGCCCGGTCGGGCGTCTCGGATTTAGGGTTTTCAGCTGGGGTGTTCATTGCCATGTTCTGTTGGCGCGAACCGGCTTGTTTAAGCTGCGCAACCCACGATGGGTCGGCATCACCGATTTCGTTATTCACGGGCAGATAGCGTTCAGGAAACTCCCAGATCAGCACCTGGGGCGGGTTGTTCTTGAAGTCGTCACTTTTCAGGTAGCTGAGCATCGGCAGGATCGGGCCGTGGCCGTCTTCGGCGTAGCTGACCACGTCGCTGTGCAAGGCTTGCTTGAGCGCGCCGACGAAGTTCCAGTTGGGGTTGGCGCTGTAGCTGGTGCCCACCAGTGCCACCGGGGTTTCGCTGTCGCTGAACAGCGCGTCGTCGCCTTTGGTTTCGGCCAGGTGCGTGACGCGTTTTTGCAGCGGCTCTTTAGGCGGCATCAGGTTTTCAAACAGCGGGTCCAGCGGCAGGAACAGACGCAGGTCGCCTTTATGCGGCTCGGTTTTCTCGGCCTCGGTGACAAAACGCTGCGGCTCGCCGCTCAGTGGCGTCTTGTCGGCAATGGTCTTCGCCAGTTGCTTGGCGGCGATTTCCGCACCGTCCGGGGTCCAGTGGGTGTCGGTGCGCAGGAACACTTGCTTGCCGCCCAGCTTGGCCTGTTGCAGCGGGCCGAGCAGGTCCGGGGCGATAATCTGGTCGGCTGCGACACGGGCGTGGAAGTCCTGGTACAGGTTGGCGTGGATGCTCGCCGGTTTCACTTCACCCAGGTGTTCCGGGTACAGGCGCACCTTGGCCGGCACAATCGCCATCACCAGTTGGATGCCCTGGGCCTTGAGCTTCTGGCGCACGCCTTCGACCAGCGCGTAGTTGCCCTCCAGGTTCTGGTCTTCATTGACGGCGGGGTTGAACTCCTCGTCGCTGTACAGCCAGTGATCGCGACCCAGCACCACGCCAGGGCGGCCTTCATTGAACAGCTTGTAGTCCAGCGCCGCCCACAGGTTGGTGCCGATGCGTTTGATCGGGAACTCGTCGTCGTAGTGGGTCTCGACGGCCTTGGTCCAGCGCCCGTTAAGCACGGTGGCCTCGGCGTTGGTGCTGAACCCCATGAAGCTGCGCAGCGACCAGGCGCCCAATGCCAACAGCACCACCAGGAACAGCGCGATATAGAGGACGCGTAATGAACGGGTCATGGTCGGCTCCCTCAGAATTGGAAGTAAAGGAACGGCGAGAAACTCTGCGCCGACAGTTTCAGGATCGACGCCACGAACAGCAGCAGCACCGCCGCGCGCATGGCGTAGCGTGGCCAGTCAGCGGTCCAGTAGGCCGGTTGCACGGCGGCGTCCTGGCCCACGGTGAAACCGGGCTCGTGAATGCTGCCGGGGTTGTCGCCCGGTACCGCCTTGATCAGGCTCGGGTCGGCCGGCTTGGTTTTCTCGGCAGGGCGGTTGGTGTAGAAGTCGCGCAGGCCGAAGAACGCCAGGGTTGCGTAGGCCACCACCAGGGTTGCCACTTGCAGGCCGGTGAGGTTGGCGCGGTTGAGTTCCGACAGCGACCACTCGCCAAAGCTGAACATCGCACCGTACATGCGCCCGGCGACGTGCAGGTTTTCGGCGCGGAAGATCACCCAGCCCATCACCACCAGCAGGAAGGTGAAGGCCCAGCGCACCACGTTGAAACTGCGTGGCGCGGTGTTGAGGCCGATGGCTTTTTCAATCGCCAGCCACATGCCGTGCCAGGCACCCCACACGATGTAGGTGATGTTTGCACCGTGCCACAGGCCACCGAGCAGCATGGTCAGGAACAGGTTGCGGTAGGTGGTCAGCGTGCCTTTGCGGTTGCCGCCCAGGGTGATGTACAGGTAGTCACGCAGCCAGGTGGACAGGCTGATGTGCCAGCGCCGCCAGAACTCGGTGATCGACTGGCTGATGTACGGCTGCTTGAAGTTTTCCATGAAGCGGAAGCCCATCATCAAGCCCAGGCCGATGGCCATGTCGCTGTAGCCGGAGAAGTCGAAGTACAGTTGTGCGGTGTAGGCCAGCGCACCCAGCCAGGCATCGCCGGTAGTAGGGTTTTGCAGGGCAAAACAGTGGTCGGCCACCACCGCCAGGGTGTCGGCGATGAAGACTTTCTTGATGAAACCCTGCATGAACCGCGTGCAGCCCTCGGAGAACTTGTCGAGGGTGTGGGTGCGGTTGTTGAACTGGTCGGCCAGGTCACGAAAGCGCAACACGGGACCTGCGATCAAGTGCGGGAAGATCGCTACGAACGCCGCAAAGTCGATCAGGTTGCGGGTCGCCGGGGTATCGCCACGGTACACGTCGATGATGTAGCTGATGGACTCGAAAATGTAGAACGAGATACCAATCGGCAACAGTACGTGGGTAAGAATGAACGGCTCCAGCCCCGCTGACTTCATCATCACATTGATGCTGTCGACGCCGAAGTTGGCGTACTTGAAGTAGCCAAGGATGCACAGGTCGACTGCCACGCCGAGCAACAGCCAGCGCTGCGCCGGCTTGGTGCGCACGCCGGCGGCACCGACCTTGAGGCCGATCCAGTAGTTCCACAGCGTCACGGCGGCGAACAGCGCCAGGAAGTCCACTCGCCACCAGGCGTAGAACACATAGCTGGCAATCAGCAGCAGCAGGTTGCGATAGCGTTGCCCGCTCAAGTAGTACAAGCCGAGGAAGATCGGCAAGAACAGAAACAGGAACACATTGGACGAGAAAACCATCCCGATCTCTCCATGTTTAACCAACAGTCAAGGGCCAGAGCCCCCCCAAACCCCCCCACGAATTTCGGGGAGGTTGTATTGCATTCTCACTGTCGAAACCGGCTTCAAATGTGGGAGGGGGCTTGCTCCCGATAACGGTGTGTCATTCAACACACATGGCGACTGGTACACCGCCATCGGGAGCAAGTCGAATCGTCGCACCGCCCCTCCCACATTTTTTACCGAGTACGCTCAGGAACCTTTGTTGCCTTTCTCGTGCGCCGGGTCGTAGACCTTGGTCAGGTCGCCCCCCAGGCGGAAGGTCTTGAACGGCTGCATGCCATGCTTGCGTTCGATCACCTCCGGCGCGCAGGTGTAGAGCGTGCAGAAGGGCTCAAGCCAGGCAAATTTCATGTCTTCCTTGAGGTCCTTCATGTCCTGCTCTTTGCCGTTCTTCTGCTCGAAGATGTCCGGGTCTTTCACCCCGGCGAGCACCTTGTCGCCCAGGCGCTTGAGTGCGCTGTTGTTTTCCTGGCGCAGATCGACACCGTTGACCAGGGCAAAACTGGCGATCATCGACAATGGCGGCAATGCGTAGTTGTGGTACGACAGGGCACGCTGCTGACGCTTCAACTCGTTCGGCAAAAAGCCTTGGTCATCGACCTGGTTGGCGCCGACCTTGTATTCCTTCACCGCCCAATCAAACAGGTCGCGGCGGTTGGTGGCGATGGAAGTCGCCATCACCGACCAAGCGGCCCAGTAGGAGTGATTGTTGGTTTTTTCCAGCGGCATGTTGTCCCAGTCGCTCACCACCTGATCGGCCAGCTTGTTGAACCAGGCTTCGATCTGTTGGGATTCCTGCGGGTGCTTGGCCAGCGGCTGCGACTCGGAGAATTTCAGGCGCACATAGGCCGAGGCCATGCTACCCAACGCCCATTTGCGCATGGATTTGCCGGTGTGGTTGAAGTCCTTGGACATCAACGCATTTGC
This sequence comes from Pseudomonas haemolytica, assembly GCF_009659625.1. Taxonomy (GTDB): domain Bacteria; phylum Pseudomonadota; class Gammaproteobacteria; order Pseudomonadales; family Pseudomonadaceae; genus Aquipseudomonas; species Aquipseudomonas haemolytica. The sequence goes on from NZ_VOIW01000001.1 coordinate 333,120, forward strand.
CCGAGCCCATGTAGCCAGCCAGTTCAGCGTACATTCCAGCTGCTCGGGCCTGCCGTCGCGCATGAACTGCATCACGCGCTTGCTGGTGTCTTTTTCCAGCTTGGTGATGTCGGCGGTGCTGTCGCGGAAGGCTTTTTCCGACTGCACATTCAGCGTGGAGCGCGCCTTGTCCGAACCTTCGTACTTGCTGCGAAATTGCAGCGAGCCGGTGTACGGCGCCGGCATGGCGTCGCAGTCATTCTTGAAGTCGCCGGTCTTGAACGCTTCGATTGGCGCGAAATAGCCTTGGGGCGGACGCAGCGGCGCGGCGGCGTTGACTGAGCCGGCGAAGATCGCCAGGCCCAGTAACGATGGAATCAATAGCTTCTGCATAAGTAACCTCATTGCACGCTTATTTCAAGGCGTTGAAGCGGTCTGTTGACCACCGCTTGGGAATACGTTGCGTGTGCAAATTTTTGCTTCGACCTTCTGCGCGGCAGCGCCCTTTTCCGGGCCCTGCACTTCCACGGCCAGCAAGTTCTGCGAGGCCCAGTCTTCATCGGTGCGCAGTTCAAAGGCGAAACGCCCGTCTGTATCGGATGTTTCGGGTTTCTCGATCTTGATGTCCTCGTGGCGCCCGTTCATGTACCAGAGGGTGGCTTGCAAGGTTTTCACCGAAGGGTCGGCGAAGCGGATATCCACCTGGTGGTTGGCGTTGCGCAGGTCTTTGTTGGCACTGTTAACCATCAGCTCGTTCTTGCCGGGCTTCAATGTGGTGCTGGCGGACATCTGCGCGGTCTTGCCTTCGCAGCCGTTGTCCAGCAGCGCCATCATCTGGCGGTAGATGGTTTCCTGGTCGAGGCGATACAACGGCGAGAATTCCCAGATCAGGATCTTCGGCGGGGTCTTCTGGAATTCGTCGCTGCCCAGGTACTGGATCATCGAGCCTTCCAGGCCACCGCCAGGGAAGGCGACGTTGAGGACGTCGGCACCGATTTCCTGTTCGAGGAAGCCGGCGAAGTTGTAGTTCTTGCCGCTGTGGCTGGTGCCCACCAGGGTGATCTGCGGGTTGCCCGAATCGCTGAACAGGTCACCGTCGCCGGCTTCGCCCTTGGGCTCGGTGGTGAACTGGTCCATGTACTGGATCGCGTAGCTGGTGCCGCACAGTTGCCCGGCCATGTTGTGCAGGGTGCCGGTCTTGCCCATGCGGCCCGAGCGCGTGGTTTCGAATTCGCGCTTGGGAATATCGGCGAATTCAGGCATTGCACGCACTTTGGCGCCAACGATTTTTGCCGTGCGCTGGGCGCCATAAGGCGTCCAGTGCTGGTCGCCGCGGAAGTAGAAATCGTGGGCCGGCAATTCGTCCGGCAGTTGCTCGTTGGTCAACGGCGAGAGGTCCGGCACCACGTAGCCCATCTTGGCGAAACGGCCGAGCATGGTCTTGTAGTTACCCAGGGCCTTGTCGAAATCGAACTTGGCTTTTTCCTCGGGGTTGAGCTTGTTGCGGTTCACCAGGCCACGGGTCGGCTGGTAGACCACCACCAGTTCCACGCCCTTGGCCTTGAACGCATCGTGCAGTTGCTGCATGCGCTTGTAGCCGGCGGGGCTGGTGTCGAATTCGGTGCGCAGGTCTTCCTGGGTGCGGAACAGCCAGTCGCCCTGGGCTTGTACCAGGGTGGTGAAGTTCTGCTGGTAGCGCGTGGTGTAGTTCTTCGCGTCATGGGCCGCCGGGCACAGGCTGCAGCACGGTTCGGCGCTGAAGGTCGGCGCCTTGACTTCGTCGGCGCGCACGCCCTGGCTGGCCGCAAGCAGGCCGAGGGTCAGACCCGAGAGGCTCAGCAGTTTGATCATGTGTGGGTGCATAAGGGTCATCCTCAGTCCTGCAGTTCGGTCTGGCGTTCGACGGGGTCGATCAGCACGGCTTTCTGCTGGCGCACCAGCAGGTCGAGAATTTCTTCCTGGCGGTCGCCCAGAATGCCGGAGAAGCTGATGCCGCTGGATTTGGTCGGCGCCAGCATCGACACGCGATACAGCTCGATACTCAACGGCGAATCGATGGACAGCGGCCCGCTGCCGTTACCCGCCAGCTCACCGCCGACCACGATCAGCGAGACCTTGGTGTCGAACGGGTCGAGGGCGATGTCGCGGTCGGTGTCGGTCAAGTCCTTGATGTGGCCGTACACGCCGGTCAGCCCGTTGGCCATCGAGGTGTTTTCGTAGAGCTTGATGTTCACGCTGTTACGCACACGGATCCCGTGACGACGGTTGCTGATCACCTTGTTGCCCCACAGCAGGTTGTCGCCGCTCTCATAGAGGGTGATGCCGTCGGTGTGGTTGCGGTAGATCTCGTTGTCGGCGATCAGGTTGTTCACGCTGTTACGGTCGATCACCAGGCCCGAGAGCTTGTTGTCGTAGCTGCGGTTGTTGAAGATGAAGCTGTCGTTCACTTCACGGGAAATGATGATGCCGTGCTTCTTCTTGGTGCCGTACACAGTGTTGTCGGCGATGATCAGGCCGTGGGAACGGTCATGGGGGTCAATGCCGTAGACGATGTTGTCTTTGTAGGTATTGCCCTTGATCACGAAGCCTGTGGTCTCGTAGCAGTAAAAGCCGTACCACATGTCCGAGAACTCGGAGTCGATGATCCAGCCGGTCGGCTCAGGGCGCTTGAGCACCTTGGCCATGTTCGGCGTGTACTGGGAAATACTCACCCCGTACGACTTACTGTTGGCGTAGCCGAAGCTGGCCATCCTGGTCTTGGAGATATAGGTCTCGGTGCCGCCCCAGGCCAGCAGGAACGGGCGGAATTCCTTGGCCGACTTGAACAACGCCGGGCCGTTGGTTTTTTCGTCCCAGCCGGTGACCTTGGTGTCACGCACAAACAGCTGGCCGTCGTTGATCAGGAACGAACCGGCTTGTTGGGACAGGCGCAATTCCTGGGTGTTTTTGTCGATATCGAGGATGCCTTTACGCCCGACCACGATCGGCAATTTGGCCAGGAACACACCCGGCGACGTCTCGCTGAAGTACTGCTTGGGCACCTTGCCCAGCAGGTCCTTGAGGTTCATGTAGCCGTCGTCGACAAAGATCGCCTGGGGAATGCCGTGCTGGCGTACCACCCATTCGGCCATCTTGTTGTCGCCACCGATAAAGTCCTTGAGCGCGTCTTCCTGCATCATGCGGCGGATGCTGATTTTGCCGGCCTTGGTCTTGACGATCTTTTTTTCCATGGCCGCAGCGGTGTATCCCGACAGGTCGGGCAACGCCGGCTTGGCCATTTCCAGCGGCGCGGTGGGCGGGCTGGAAATGGTGTAGGTCTTGGCCTGTTGCAGTTCCTTGGCGATGATCGGCGCCTTGGCCGCCGTATCGGCAAACGCTGTGGCGCTGGCCATCAGCATTGCCGCGACGAGTAGGCTTTGAGCATTCATTGCGCAGGCTCCCATCAGAATTTCCAGACCACGTCGACAAACGCGCGGTGCATGTACGAGTCGACCTGGCTGCCATAGGCGTCGCCCGGCTTGAACACGCCGGCACGCAAGCGCACCAGGGCCGATGGTTCGTCGATCGACTGGCTCAGCGCGGCGGGCAGCAAGCCTTTCTTGAAGTACTTGGTGACCACCAGGTCCATCTCCTGGCCGAGGTCTTTCTTGCCGTCTTCCAGGGGCAGGGACGTGCTGGAGAGGATCGCGCCGGTGACGTCGTCGGTGTTGTTCTGCACCGCATCGATGCCATTGCTGCCCACCGGCTTGTTGCCGTCTACACGCCAGAACTTGTGGTACACGAGGCTAGCGTCGTAGTCCTCGCGCAGCTGCCAGGAACCGAACAGGCTCATGGACTGCATGTTGTTCATCTCGCCGCGGAACGCTTCACCGAAGCGATGCACACGGGACTGGGTGCCGGTCCAGTTCGAACGGTTGCTTTGCAGGCCGTTCTGCTCGTATTCGGCACTGGCGCGTGAATACGCCGCGCCCACTTGCCACTGCGGGTCAAGGCGCAAGCGCACGCCGATATCGGTGGCCCAGCCATTCACGTCATCGCTGCGCTTGGCGTTGGTCGGGCGGCTGCCGTCGGCGTTCAAGGCGTTGACCGTGTCGCGGTCACCTTTCATGCCGGTGATGCTGGCCCAGTAGTTGACCGTATTGGTGTTGCGCCAGTTATAAGCGTCGCTGTTGGCTTCGATGCCGAGCCAGGTCAGGTCGCCGTTCTCGCGCTTGTCCAACGGGTCAGTGGCCACGCCCGGTTCGGCGTAGTCGAGTTTGCCGTCGTCATGGGTATGGTGACCGCGCAGGCCGATCCACTGGCCCGGCGTCCACTGGTAGGCGGCGTCGGCGTAGAAGTGCTGGCGGTCCTTGTCCTTGGGCGACAGTTCTTTGAGGTCGGTGCGGTACTCGCTGAAACGTTCAGCGGCGCCGACATTGGCCTTGAGCAAGGTGGTGTCGAAGGTCCAGTTCAGCGCTTCGATGTTGGTGTCGCGCCATTGGCCGTCGTCATTGCGCAGGCGCTGGCGGCCGAACTTGAGGATCTCGCCGGGGTAGGGCGTGAAACCGCTGTAGCCGACCCAGAACTCGCGCAGGGCCAGGTAGTTTTTCTTGGCCTTGCGGTCGTCGTTGCTCGATTGTTCGGTCGTGTCATCGGCCGACTGTTGCAGGGTGTCGGTCTCGATGATGTCGCTGGACACGACCGCCTGGCCCATGGCGTAGGCGCTCCATGCGCCGCTTTCGCCGTAGATCCACGGGCGCACGTCAAGGCCGATGCCGTTGACGTCGCCGCCTTTCTGGGTGCCGAGGTCGCGGTCGTCTTCGGACTGCGCGGTGGCTTTGACTTCCAGGCCGAAGTTCTTGGCTTCGGTCAGCGCGGCCAGGGTCGGGCACGACCACAGCAGGGCGAAGGTCAGGCCAATGCCGGCCTTGACGAATGGGTTGAGCTTCATAGGGATTCCTCGCCGTCTTCTTCTTGCAGGGCGTGCAGTTGCAGCGTGCTCTGGGCCAGGGTGCCGCGGGCGGCCAGTTCCTGTTGCACCAGGCGTTGGCCTTCGGCGCGTTGCTCAGGCGTCAGCGGCGCTTCGAGCTGCGTGGCCAAGTCATTGGCCTCTGGCGTGTCCTGGGCCTTGGCCAGTTGGCTGAAGACATAGGCGTTCAATGGGTCGGGCTGGGTGCCCTTGCCCTGGGAAAACAGTTGAGCAATAGCGAAGTCGGCGCTGTTCTGGCCGTTGCGCGCGGCGGTCAGCAGGTGGTCCAGGGCTTTTTGCGGGTAGACCTTGCCCAGGTAGCCACGGCGGTATATCTGGCCGAGGTAGTAATCGGCGGCCACTTCACGGCCCACGGCTTTTTCGAAGTGCGCTTGCGCGGCCTTGGCGTCGGCCGGCACCCACTTGCCTTCGTAGTAGAGCTTGCCCAGCAGCAATTCGGCACGCGGCTGGTCGGCGGCGCGGCCGTTTTCCAGGTACTTCATCATCTGGTCGACATCGCCCAGTTCGGGAAAGTCGTAGAGCAGCTGCGCCAGGCTGACCCAAGATGCCGGGTAGCCCGGGGCGATTTTTTCCAGCAGGGCCTGGGCGGTTTTCTCGTCGGTTTTGCCCAGCGATGCATCGCCCAACACGCGAGCGACGCTATCCACGCGCTGCGCGGTGACGCTGCCACGGCTATAGCCGGCTTCCATCTGCTTGAGCAGCTCGGCCTGTTGTTCCGGCTGGGCTTTTTTCTGGTAGACCGTGGCCAGCTCGACGTAGCAGATATCGGTGCTGTTCAGCGCGGCTTTGCAGATGCGCTCCACATCATCCAGGTGCTGGTCGTAGGTGTCCTGGGTGCGATACAGCAGCACCTGGGCCAGGCCGGCCTCCGGGTAACCGGCTGCCTGCCACTTGCTGATCTGCTGTTGGGCATTCACGTTGGGAAAGCTGTGCGGGTATTGCAGATACAGCATCGCCAGCGGAATCAGGGTGTTGCCCTCACCATTGGCAAAGGCTTTTTTCAGCAGGCTCTCGGCTTCATGGTGTTCGGCTTCTGTAGCGCCGGGCTTGGCCACCAGCAGACGGCCGAGGCGTGCCTGGGCGCGGGGCGAAGTGTCCGCCGCGGCGCGGTAGGTGGCCTCGGCCTGCTTGATTTGCGCCGGATCGCGGGTGCCTACCTGGATATCGGCCAGGCCGACCTGGGCCTCGCTGTAGCCCAGGTCTGCCAGTTGCTGGTAATTCTGCTGGGCGGTGACCGTGTCGCCGCGCTTGAGCGCTTCATTGGCCAGGCGTTGGTCGGGCAGGCCGGCGCAACCGGCGAGGCTGACCGCAACAGCCAGCAACGCCGCAGTACTCATGTGGGAGCGGGCTTGCTCGCGAAGAGGCCCTGTCAGTTGATGCATGTGTTGGCTGACACACTGCTTTCGCGAGCAAGCCCGCTCCCACATTGACCTGGGTGTATTTGAGAAATTCGTCACAGGCATGTCCTCGCTTACAGACCGTGAGCCATGGCTTTATCGATCAGCCAGTTCAGGGACGGGCCACGGTCGCTGATGACTTCCACCGGGCGGCCGGCGTAGGTGCTGTCCAGCGGGGCGTCCGGCTTGATCTGCACGCGGATGTCGGAGGACAGGTCGGCGCTGTTCAGGCTGGTGCTGCTGACGATGGTGCCGGTGCGCACTTGTTCTTCGTCGGCCACCTGGAAGCTCACCGGGGTACCTGGGCGCACGTCACCGAACTGGCGATAGGTAAAGCGAGCTTCGACGTTAGCCTGGCTGCCGCGTGGCACCAGTTGGAAGATCACGTCGCCTTTGCTGGCGTACTGGCCGTCGGCGACCAGTTGCTGTGCTACCACGCAATCGCACGGCGAGGTGAGCGTGCCGGTCATTTGTTTGCCGAACAGTTCTTCGACCTTGGCCGGTTGCAGTTGGTCTTCGTCCAGGTGGCCCTTGAGTACGTCGAGCATGCTGGTGCTGAAGGTCGCCAGGGGCGCGCCTTTGGCCGCAACCGAATCACCTTTGAGCAGGCTTTGCACGGTGCCGTCGCGCGGCATGGTCACGTTCATACCGGGCACGCTCACCAGGCCGGCCTGGGCGTGGCTGACAAAGTACATGCCATACACCGACTTGAAGACAAAACCGAACGCTGCGAGGCCAACAATGAAGATGCCGGCGCTGAATACCACGGCGCGCAGGCGACCGAACGCGGTCATGCCGCTGCCGCCGTCCTTGACCTTGCGTGCCTTGGTGAAGTTGTCGCGTTGCAGGGTCGCCAGTACGTCGCCCATGGTCACGATGTCACCGGACAGGTGCGAGGTGATCAGGTGGCGCAGGGTGGAAATATCCTGGGCATCGAGGTTCTGGAACTGGCAGCCGGTGCGGCCGGTCTGGCGGTCGTAGGAGCGAATCTGCAGCTCTACGTCCATGGCCAGGCCGAGGTTATCGATCACGAACTGCAGGCGGCCCTTGTGCACTTGCCCGACAGTGAGCGGCTGGGTCGCGGTGAAGGCCAGGCCGCCGGCGGACAGGTCGATGACCCGCGCTTCAGTGGGCGTGCGGTCGCTGTTGAAGAAGCGCAACTTGGCCGGGATTTTGACCCGGGCGTGCTGGCGCTGGGCTTCGGATTCGTGGACAACGTTGGCGTTTACTTGGCTGTTCATCAGGGCATTTCCTTAAGTTAATTCAGGCTTGGCAGGGTCAGACCATCATCAGCAACACGGCAACGAAGATGCTGCCGGCGGAGAAGGTCATGGTCCGAGACGACCAGGTGTTGAACCAACGTTGAAAGCTGGCCAAATCGCGGGTCAGTTTGGTGTCCTGGCGGGTCCAGGACTGTTGATCAAGGCGGAAGAACACGTAGATCTTCACCAACGCGCCCATGATCTGGTTGTAATAGAGAATCGCCGGGTAGGCCGGGCCGATCTTGTGGCCCGAGCACGACAGCAACAGGGTCAGGATCAGGCGGGTGATGCCGATCCACAGCAGGTAGGCGAGGATGAACGCGCCGCCGTACTTGAAGGTGGCGATGATTGCCACGGTCAGGCCGAGCAGGGAGGTCCACATCGACACGCGCTGGTCGAACAGCACCACGCTGGTGAACAGGCCCAGGCGACGCACGCCCAGGCCGAGGGCGCGGGAGTTCTGGCGCAGGTTGTTGCCGTACCAGCGGAACATCAGCTTGCGGCTGGCCTTGATAAAGCTCTTTTCCGGCGGGTGTTCCACGGTGTTGATCGCGGCGTCCGGCACGTAGAAGGTGTCGTAGCCCAGGCGCATCAGGCTGAACCAGCTGGACTTGTCATCACCGGTCAGGAACTTGAAGCGGCCCAGGCGCCAGTGTTGCAGCGAGTCGCTTTCCACATCGGCGATAAAGCCCGGGTCGGTGACCACGCTGGCACGGAACACCGACATGCGCCCGGTCATGGTCAGCACACGCTTGGACAAGGCCATGGAGCACATGTTGATGTGACGCTGGGCGAAGCGCAGCTTGTGCCACTCGCTCATGATGTAGCCGCCGCGCACTTCGCAGAATTCGTTGGTGGTCAGGCCGCCGACATTGCCGAACAGTTGGAACCACGGCACGGTCTTGCGCACTACGCCCTCGGCCAGCACCGTGTCGCCATCGATCACGGCCACCACGGCGCGGTCATCCGGCAGGTGGCGGGAGATGGCGCGGAAGCCAAAGGCCAGGCCGTCACGCTTGCCGGTACCGGCGATACGCACGAAGTCGAGCTTGACGTGGGCCGGCGGGTTCATCTTTTCCCAGAGGCTCTTGACCAGCAGCTCATCGGACATTTCCACCAGCGAGCAGACCACGGTGGTGGGGAAGCCGCATTCGATGGCTTCACGAATCACCGAGCTGTAGACCTGGGCGGTGGTCAGCGCGTCGATGCGGAAGCTGGTGACCATCAGGAACACATGGGACGGGTCGGCGGCCTTGCCCAGCTTGCGCACTTTGCGTCGCAGGTGCGGGTAGACCACGTACAGGAACAGCATGCCGCGAAAGAAATGCGTCGCACCCATCGAGTAACGCCAGATACCCACGGCGCCAATCAGGAAAATAAAATTCTTCGATTGCGAATCGAAGGTGCTCGCCGGCAACAGCAGGGCGAGACCCATCAGCAGGCTGAGGAAGAGCAGCCAGCCGGCTGCTTGCAGAAATATATGTTTTAACTTGGACATAAGCGTCATCCGGAAGGGGAGGAGGCTTCAGCCTGCAAGCGCTGGGGATAAAGACACTTGCAGCCTGAAACTTGCCGTTGCTGTTACCAGCAAATACCTTCAGTACGGCCGCTCACGCTGGTGGCCTTGGACATGAAGCCCACCAGGTCGACCACTTGCTTGCCGTGCGGGGCGTTATGGGCCAGGGCACGGAATTTCTCGTCACGGTTACCGAGGATGATCACGTCGGAGTTGTTGATCACGGCGTCGAAGTCCGAGTTGAGCAGGGACGACACGTGGGGGATCTTGCCTTCGATGTAGTCCTTGTTCGCGCCGTGGACACGGGCGTACTCGACGTTGCTGTCGTAGATGCTCAGGTCGTAGCCCTTGCCGATCAACATTTCCGCCAGCTCTACCAGCGGGCTTTCACGCAGGTCGTCGGTGCCGGCCTTGAAGCTCAGGCCCAGCAGCGCGATTTTGCGCTTGTCGTGGCTGGAAACGATGTCGAAGGCGTTCTGTACCTGGGACTCGTTGCTGCGCATCAGCGAGTTGAGCAGTGGCGCTTCCACGTCCAGGGAGCCGGCGCGGTAGGTCAGGGCGCGCACGTCCTTGGGCAGGCACGAACCGCCGAAGGCGAAGCCTGGGCGCATGTAGTACTGGGACAGGTTGAGGGTCTTGTCCTGGCAGACCACTTCCATCACTTCGCGACCATCGACGCCGACAGCCTTGGCGATGTTGCCGATCTCGTTGGCGAAGGTGACCTTGGTGGCGTGCCACACGTTGCAGGTGTACTTGATCATCTCGGCAACGGCGATGTCCTTGCGGATGATCGGCGCATCGAGTTCTTCGTACAGCGACTGCAGGACATCGCCGGAGGCTGTGTCGAATTCACCGATGACGGTCATCGGCGGCAGGTCGTAGTCAGCGATGGCGGTGGATTCACGCAGGAACTCCGGGTTGACCGCAACGCCGAAGTCGACGCCGGCTTTTTTGCCGGAGCAGTCTTCGAGGATCGGGATCACCACGTTGGCCACGGTGCCGGGCAATACGGTGCTGCGTACCACGATGGTGTGGCGGGTGGTCTTGTCACGCAGTACAAAACCGATCTCGCGGCACACCGATTCGATGTAGTTGAGCTCCAGGTCACCGTTCTTCTTGCTCGGCGTACCGACGCAGATCATCGACAGGTCGGTGTCACGAATGGCTTCGGCGAAGTTGGTGGTGCCGCGCAGTCGGCCCGTCTCGATACCCTGGCTCAACAATTCGCCCAGGCCTGGTTCAACGATCGGCGATTTACCCGCATTGATCAGGTCGATCTTTTCCTTGGAGATGTCTACACCGACCACTTCATGGCCACGGGCAGACAGGCAACCGGCGCAGACTGCACCCACGTAACCTAGACCAAATATGCTGATACGCATCGCATTTACCTCTTTGTCACTGAAGACGTTGTTAATCATGCCAATTAGATGGCCGGAGTTCATGTTTACAAGCGTCACTGATGCCGCGAAAGTTGGGCGAATAGACGCCGACTTACCGCGTGCAGGCATGTTTAATAGTGAGTGACTAACTATTGCACTCAAGTTGTGCGCAACGTGGCCTTATTATTGGGGCTTGCCCTGAAATGCAGCCGGGCTTCCTTGGCGGAAGGTTCCGGCGCCAGTGTCGCAGGGCTTTGATACAGGCTATAAGCCTTTTGATATCAATGCCTTGGGTTGTCACACTGGCACATTTAGGTCAGCGCTGCCGTGGCCTATAGGGGTTGGCAATGAGTCCTTTTTGCCACCCTCAACTCAATCAGTTGATGATATGACCATAGAGTCAAAGTGTTTTATGACAACTTGACTACTTCCGTTGGTCGCTATGTAAGTCATCTCTTACGTAAACAGAGAATTTCGTTACCGGTGGTATGAGGCGTGCTTCAAGACGAAGTTCCTGCCCGCTCATCCTGTTTCTGGAAATTTCTTGAAATATTAGAAAAGATGGCACTGGTACTATATTGATAGCACTTGCTACTTAGACCAGTAGTTGTGGGGAGTTGGTGCGAGGAGATAGTTTTGTGCCACTACTGATTAAAAAAAGTGGTGCCACTACGAAAAAAACCGACGAGTGTCGAGTGAAAAAATTGTTAGAGATGTATCTGGATGTTTTTCTGGCGCCAAATAAATGACGATTCGTGATTTGGAATACAAGCAAAATGTGGGAGGGGGCAAGCCCCCTCCCACATTTGGAACTCACGGCCTGGATGAGATGGGCAGGCCTTATTCCGGTGCGTGATCGCGCAAGAACACCAGGTTATCCGGCTTGGACTGCTCCGCATTGAAGCGATAACCCTGCACATCGAACTGCTTGAGCTTAGCCGGATCGTTGATGCGTTCCTCGATCACAAAGCGGCTCATCATGCCCCGGGCCTTTTTTGCGTAGAAGCTGATGATCTTGTACTGGCCGTTCTTCAAGTCTTTGAACTCGGTGTTGATGACCCGCGCATTCAGCGCCGGGCGCTTGACCGCCGAGAAGTACTCGTTGGAAGCCAGGTTGAGCAGCACGTCATCGCCTTGTGCGGCCAGTGCTTCATTCAACCATTCGCTGATACGCGTGCCCCAGAAGGCGTAGAGGTCCTTGCCACGGGCGTTGGCGAGCTTGGTGCCCATCTCCAGGCGATACGGCATCATCAGGTCCAGCGGGCGCAGCAGGCCATACAGGCCCGAGAGCATGCGCAGGTGGTCCTGGGCATAGCTGAAATCGGCGTCGCTGAAGGTTTCGGCGTTGAGGCCGGTGTAAACATCGCCCTTGAACGCCAGCAAGGCCTGCTTGGCATTTGCCTGGGTGAAGGCTGGCGTCCAGCTGCCGAAACGGGCGGCGTTGAGGCCGCCGATCTTGTCGGATACGTGCATCAACTCGCTGATTTGCGCCGGGCTCAGTTCGCGCAGCTGTTCGATCAGCTCCTGGGAGTGGTCCAGGTATTGCGGCTGGGTGAAGCGCGCAGTGACCGGCTTTGACTCGAAGTCGAGGGTTTTGGCGGGGGAAATCACCATCAGCATGAAGTTGGCTCCTGTAATCGTGGGCGAGATTCTAGGCGGTAGGGCGTTTTGACTCCACCTATGATGGCGATAGATGCGATCCGCTATGATGGCCGGCAACTCTGGAGAGGGAGACCCTGTGTGCGAATAGCGCTTTTATTGTCAGCTTGCCTTATCTGCCTGAACGTCCAGGCGGCGCCGGTGGATGTAGCCAGCCTCGACCGCAACACCTGGCCGGAAAAACTCAGCAGCCCGGCGCTGTTCGATGTGGGTTCGCGGGCGGAAATCCTGATGTTTGCCCACAGCCTGTTGGCCAGTGAGGCCCAGGACGAAACTGCGCTCAAGCAGCGGCTGGGGCTGAAGATCATCAACCTGGCGGCTATCGACGACCTGCGTCGCCAGCTGTGGCAACGGCTGTTGGAGAACTATACGTTCGCCCAGCAGAGCTGCGAGGAAGACGCCTCGTTCTGCTACCTGGTGGAAAACATGGACGATCTGCGTGAGCAGGCCGGCAAGTTCGAGGTCAGTGACAACTCCTTCTATATAGGCTGGGCCGGCCCCAGTCGGCACTTCCATGAGCGTTATCTCGATGAACTGCTGCGCAAGGCTGCGCTGTTTCCGCAGATCAGCAGTGAGGTGGCACGCTTTGGCGATCATGAGCGCAATGGCGACGAGCTCAACGACCGCATGTTCCTGCTGACCTTCGACGGTGGCCCGGCGCCGGTTGGCGGCAATACTGACTGGCTCACCGACTACCTGCGCAAGCAGAAGATAAACGCCACGTTCTTTGCCCTTGGCAGCAGCCTGCAGACTCGTGTGGAGCGCAGTTCTGCCGCCGATGTGCAGGCGCTGTACCAGGGGCAGTGCGTGGGTATCCAGGGGTGGGAGTATCGGTCCCATAGCCATTGGGTCGAGTGGCAAAGCTCCATCACCCGCAGTGCCTCGCTGGTGCAGCACCTGATGCCGGAAAACTATGTGCCGTTGTTCCGGCCGCCTTATGGGCAGCGCCGTGCAGACAGCCAGGGTTTTTTCCAGCAGCAAGGTTTGCAGGTGGCGTTATGGGACATCGATTCCCAGGACGAGCCGGGCAAGCTCAAGGCCGATGAGTCGGCGCAGCGGGTGCTGACGCTGATGCTGCTGTGGCGCAAAGGCGTGATTGCCTTTCACGACACCCAGGACAAGGCGCGGGTGGCATTACCGGCAGTGTTGCAGGCTACGGCGCAGAGTGGCTTGGGCTGGCAGGAGTGTCGCGAGGCATTTCGATGAAGTGCCCGGCCCTGTTGGGGATGAGGGGTTTTCGGGGTGATTTGCTGCGACATTTCGATGCAGGCGGACTTCCGACTTTAACGGGGTGGCTGGCACTCGGCTAGTGCTATTCGTCATCCTGAAAAATAAACTTCAAAAAAGCGTCAAAGTGCTTTTTCCTGTCATGGGTTTTGCGGTATTACGAAGTCAGATCGCCGAACCCTGCAACACAGGTGGCGTCTTCCAAGACTCCTCATGTGGGCACTGCACTTGACGTCACTCAGGTGTGGTCGGTGGTCGAATCGAGGCGCAGCACCGCCCAGGTATTGCGTCGACTGGCTCCCACAAAGGTGACCGAGTATGGATGATCATGGACGTAACCCTTCTTCCGACCAGCCAATCCTTTATGTGCTTGATACCAACGTATTGATCCACGATCCAAACGCACTGCTTAACTTCGAAGAACACCACGTCGCCATCCCGATGATCGTGCTTGAGGAGCTCGACAAACTCAAAAGCGGCCATCACAGCGTTGCCGCCGAGTGCCGCCAGGCCATCCGCCTGATCGACAAGACGTTGGGCGAAGCCTCGCCCGAGAACGTTGAGCTCGGCGTGCCGATCCAGCGTGGCAAGAGCGGGCCCAAGGGTTTGCTGTCGATCCTGATGAGCAAGCGCAGCGAGCCCAACAGCCTGCTGCCGGAAAACCTGAACGACAACAAAATCATCAACCAATTGATCGACCTGCACGCTCGCGACAAGGACCTGCGCGTGGTGCTGGTGACCAAAGACATCAATATGCGCCTCAAGGCACGAGCGTGTGGGATCGCTGCCGAGGACTACAGCACCGACCAACTGGTCGATGACGTGTCGATGCTGTCCCGTGGTTATCACATGATGACCGGCTCATTCTGGGACCGCGTCAGCAAGGTCGAAACCCGTCAGGACCACGGCCGCACCTGGCACCAGGTGCAACTGATCGACAACCTGCCGGCCGTGCATATCAATGAATTCATTGTCGACGAGCAGGGCTTTGTCGGCTGGATCAAAGAGATCCAGGTCGACAAGCTGCTGATCTTCGACCTGCATCAGGAACCCCTGTTGCACCAGGAAGCCTGGGGCCTGAAACCGCGTGATATCTACCAGAGCCTGGCGCTGTATGCGCTGCTCGACCCGGACATCCACCTGGTCAACCTGACCGGCGCCGCAGGCTCGGGGAAAACCATCCTCGCCCTGGCTGCCGCCATCGAGCAGACCATGGTGACCAAGCGCTATCGCCGCATCATCGCCACCCGCAGCGTGCAGGGCCTGGACCAGGAAATCGGCTTCCTGCCCGGCACCGAGGCGGAAAAAATGGAGCCGTGGCTGGGGGCGATTACCGACAACCTCGAAGCCTTGCACATGGATGACGAAAACACCCATGGCAGCGTCGACTACATCCTCAGCAAAGTGCCGTTGCAGTTCAAATCCCTCAATTACATCCGAGGTCGCAGCTTCCAGCAGAGCCTGATTCTGATCGATGAATGCCAGAACCTCACCCCGCACCAGATGAAAACCATCATCACCCGTGCCGGCGCCGGTTCCAAAGTGGTGTGCCTGGGCAACCTGGCGCAGATCGATACCCCTTACCTGTCGGCGACCAGCTCCGGGCTGACCTACCTGACGGAACGCTTCAAAGACTTCCCCAACGGCGTGCACATTGCGCTGCAAGGGGTACCTCGTTCGATCCTGGCCGAGTACGCCGAGTCGCACCTGTAACTATCCGTAATTCAACAAGTGGCTAAATGCCACGAACCACCCCGGATTTTTCACGAAATCCGGGGTTTTTGTTGTGTGCGACATTTGCCTGCGATAACGCGCTTTGGGTGCTTGTGGTTTTTGTAATTATTTTGTTACATTTTTCTCGCGGTAAAAACTATAAGAACACTGCGTGACCCCGTCGGAACACCACCTCCTAGATTCGACGATGTTTAGAAGACCTGCCTTAGGGTTTTCGACGTGACCCTGCCTATTACAAAAGCCCGAAACATCGCTCATTGACGACGCACATCTCCAAAGGGAAAGGAAAATGGACGTAGCAGGTAATGGCTTCACTTTGTCGCAACGCACGCGCGCCACTCGTTTCAAGCAGATACCCCTTACACCCATCGCACTCGGCCTGGCCCTATGGCTGGGGCAGGGCTCGATGGCGTGGGCCGATGACAATCCTTACACGTCGCAAGTATTGGAATCGGCGTTCAGGAAAGCCGTCGCGTCATTCGGCCCCGACACCGACGTGTACAAAAACCTGCGGTTTGCCTACGCGGATATCGTCGACCTGGCGGCCAAGGATTTCGCCGCCCAGTCCGGCAAGTTCGATTCTGCCCTCAAGCAAAACTACGAGCTGCAACCGGAAAACCTCACCATCGGCGCCATGCTCGGCGATACCACGCGGCCGCTGGATTACGCCTCGCGCCTGGATTACTACCGCAGCCGGCTGTTCAGCAACAACGGTCGCTACACCACCAATATTCTCGATTTCTCCAAGGCCATCATCGCCAACCTGCCGGCTGCCAAGCCTTACACCTACGTAGAACCGGGTGTGAGCAGCAACCTCAATGGGCAGTTGAACGCCGGCCAATCCTGGGCTGGGGCGACCCGTGACTGGAGTGCCAACGCGCAAACCTGGAAGACCCCGGAAGCCCAGGTCAACTCCGGCCTGGACCGCACCAACGCGTATTACGCCTATGCCCTGGGCATCACCGGCAAGGGCGTGAATGTTGGTGTACTGGACTCGGGCATTCTCACCAAACACTTCGAGTTCCAGGGCAAGAATGCCCAGGGCCAGGACCGCGTGCAGGCGGTGACCTCCACGGGTGAGTACTACGCGACCCATCCGCGCTACCGTCTTGAAGTGCCCAGCGGCGAGTTCAAGCAGGGTGAACATTTCAGTATCCCTGGGGAATATGACCCGGCGTTCAACGATGGCCACGGTACGGAAATGTCCGGTGTGCTCGGGGCCAGCCGCAACGGCACCGGTATGCACGGAATCGCCTTCGATGCGAATATCTTTGTCGCCAACACCGGCGGCAGCGACAACGATCGGTACCAAGGCTCCAACGACCTCGACTACAACGCGTTCATGGCCAGCTACAACGCCCTGGCGGCGAAGAACGTGTCGATCGTCAACCAGAGCTGGGGGCAAAGCTCGCGCGATGACGTGGAGAACCACTTCGGCAATGTCGGCGACAGCGCCGCGCAAAACCTGCGGGACATGACCGCCGCCTATCGCCCGTTCTGGGACAAGGCCCACGCCGGGCACAAAACCTGGATGGACGCCATAGCCGACACCGCACGGCAAAACACCTTTATCCAGATCATCTCGGCGGGCAACGACAGCCACGGTGCCAACCCGGACACCAACGCCAACCTGCCGTTTTTCAAGCCGGACATCGAAGGCAAATTCCTCTCGATCACCGGCTACGACGAGACCAGCGCCCAGGTCTACAACCGCTGCGGCACCTCGAAGTGGTGGTGCGTGATGGGTGTGTCGGGTATCCCGTCCGCGGGGCCTGAGGGTGAAATCATCCCGAATGCCAACGGCACCTCCGCCGCAGCGCCGAGCGTCTCCGGCGCCTTGGCCCTGGTGATCCAGCGCTTTCCCTACATGACCGCCAGCCAGGCGCGGGACGTGTTGCTCACCACCTCCAGCCTGCAGGCGCCGGACGGTCCGGACACGCCAGTAGGCAACCAGACCGGTGGTCGAACCTACGACAACCTGCAACCGGTGCACGACGCCGCGCCGGGCACGCCACAAGTGCCAGGCGTAGTCAGTGGCTGGGGCTTGCCCAATCTGCAAAAAGCCATGCAAGGGCCAGGACAGTTCCTCGGTGCGGTGGCGGTGGCCTTGCCTACCGGTACCCGCGATATCTGGGCCAACCCGATTTCCGATGAGGCCATTCGCGCTCGCCGCGTAGAAGACACTGCCGAGCAGGCCACCTGGTCGGCCACCAAGCAGCAAAAGGGCTGGCTCAATGGCCTGCCCGCCAATGCCTCGGCCGATGACCAGTTCGAATACGAGATCGGTCATGCCCGGGAGCAGGCGACGCTCACCCGTGGCCAGGACCTGCTCACAGGCGCCACCTACGTCGGTAGCCTGGTCAAGTCGGGGGATGGCGAACTGGTGCTGGAAGGCCAGAACAGTTATTCAGGCAGCACCTGGGTGCGCGGTGGCAAATTGTCGGTGGACGGCGCGTTGACCTCTGCCGTGACGGTGGATGGCAGCGCCGTGGGCACGCGCAATGCAGATAACGGCGTAGTGACCACATTGGGCGGCACCCTGGCTGGCAACGGCACGGTAGGCGCCTTGACCGTCAACAATGGCGGGCGTGTGGCGCCAGGGCATTCGATCGGCACGCTACATACCGGCGATGTGACCTTCAACCTGGGCTCGGTATATGCCGTTGAAGTCGGCGCCAATGGCCGCAGCGACCAGATCCAGAGCAGCGGCGTGGCGACCCTCAATGGCGGTGTGGTGAACGTGTCCCTGGAGAACAGCCCCAACCTCCTGTCCGCCAGCGAGGCGCGTAGTTTGCTGGGCCAACAGTTCAACATCCTCAGCGCCAGCCAAGGCATCAATGGCCAGTTTGCGGCGTTCGCGCCCAACTACCTGTTCATCGGCACGCAACTCAACTATCAACCTAACCAGTTGACCCTGGCGATAGCGCGTAACCAGACCACGTTCGCCAGCGTCGCGCAAACCCGTAACGAGCGGGCGGTGGCGACGGCGGCCGAGACACTCGGTGCCGGCAGCCCTGTATACGAAAGCCTGTTGGCTTCGGATTCCGCCGCCCAGGCACGGGACGCGTTCAAGCAACTATCAGGGCAACTGCATTCGGATGTGGCGGCGGCGCAAATGGCCGACAGCCGTTACCTGCGTGAAGCGGTCAACGGCCGTCTGCAACAGGCCCAGGCGCTGGACTCCAGCGCGCAGATCCAGGCCAGCGACAACGGTGGCTGGGTGCAACTGCTGGGTGGGCGTAATAACGTCAGCGGTGACAACAACGCCAGTGGCTATTCCTCGTCCACCAGCGGCGTGCTGCTGGGCCTGGATACCGAGGTCAGCGACGGCTGGCGTGTGGGGGCGGCGACCGGTTATACCCAGAGCCACCTCAACGGCCAGTCGGCTTCGGCGGACAGCGACAACTATCACCTGTCGATCTATGGCGGCAAACGTTTTGACGCCATTGCCCTGCGCCTGGGTGGCGCCACCACCTGGCACCGCTTGGACACGTCGCGGCGGGTGGCGTATGCCAATCAGTCGGACTATGCCAAGGGCGACTACGACGCGCGCACCGACCAAGTGTTCGCCGAGATCGGCTACACCCAATGGAACCTGTTCGAACCCTTCGCCAACCTCACTTACCTGAACTATCAAAGCGATTCGTTCAAGGAGAAAGGCGGCGCTGCGGCCTTGCACGCCAGCAAGCAAAGCCAGGACGCGACGCTTTCTACATTGGGCTTGCGTGCACATACGCAATTGCCGATCAGCTCCACCTCGGCGGTGACCTTGCGCGGTGAATTGGGTTGGGAGCATCAGTTCGGTGATACCGATCGCGAAGCCTCGCTGAAGTTTGCCGGCAGCGACACGGCCTTCGCCGTCAACAGCGTGCCGGTGGCGAGGGACGGGGCGGTGATCAAGGCCAGTGCGGAAATGGCCTTGACCAAGGACACCCTGGTGTCGCTGAGCTACAGTGGCTTGCTGTCCAACCGCGGTAACAACAACGGCATCAACGCCGGGTTTACCTTCCGTTTCTAACCCTGGCGGTTGTGGGTAAAGGGGTGCATTGCACCCCTTTATTTATGGGATAAACAGCCCTGCGCAAATTTGACCCACGGGTTTACAATTGCCGCTCCTGATCAGGAGTATCCCTGTGCTGACTCATCTCGATTCCCAAGGTCGCGCCCATATGGTCGACGTCACCGACAAAGCCGTGACGTTCCGTGAGGCGGTGGCCGAAGCGCGGGTGCGCATGTTGCCCGAAACCCTGACAATGATTGTCGACGGCGCCCACCCCAAGGGCGACGTGCTTGCCGTGGCCCGTATTGCCGGGATCCAGGCGGCGAAAAAAACCAGTGATCTGATCCCTCTGTGCCACCCGCTGATGCTCACCGGCGTCAAGGTCGAGCTGCGCGCCGACGGTGTGGACTGCGTGCATATCCTGGCGCGCTGCAAACTCTCCGGCCAGACCGGCGTGGAGATGGAAGCCCTGACCGCCGCCAGCGTCGCGGCGCTGACGATCTACGACATGTGCAAGGCCGTGGACCGTGGCATGACCATCGAAAGTATTCGCCTGCTGGAAAAGCTTGGCGGTAAAAGCGGGCACTTCAAGGCGGATCAGGTATGAGCATCAACGTGTTGTTTTTTGCGCGTTACGCCGAAGCGGTAGGCTTTGACTCTCTGGAGATGGAGGGCGATTTCGCCACCATCGAGGCTGTGCGCCTGGCGTTGGCCAGCGACCCGGATTTTGCCGTACTCAACGAACCTAGCCTGATGTGCGCCCGCAACGAGGAACTGTGCAGTCTCGATGAGCCAGTGCATGCCGGCGATGAAGTCGCCTTCTTCCCGCCCGTGACCGGAGGCTGAGCATGGCCATTCGTGTGCAGGTCGAAGCCTTTGATCCCGGCGCTGAAGTCAACGCCATGCACGCGGCCAATGTTGGCGTGGGCGCGGTGGTGAGTTTTGTTGGCTATGTGCGCGACTTCAATGACGGCCGCGAGGTGTCGGGGATGTTTCTGGAGCACTACCCCGGCATGACCGAAAAGGCTTTGGCCAAGATCGCCGTCGAGGCTGAACAGCGCTGGCCGTTACTCAAGCTGGAGGTGCTGCATCGCATCGGTGCACTGGAACCCGGTGAGCCGATTGTGTTTGTCGCGGCGGCCAGTGCTCATCGCCAGGCGGCGTTTGATGCGTGTGCGTTTGTGATGGACTACCTCAAGACGCGGGCGCCGTTCTGGAAGAAGGAAAATACCCCGGATGGCCCGCGTTGGGTGGAAGGGCGCGGCAGTGATCATGTGGCGGCTGATCGCTGGAAGCCGTGAGCAGATGTGGCGTCTTCTGTTTTTATTCGAAATTGATATATAAAACTGTCAATTCTGACAGTTGTTACCCGTTCCCCTATAGGTTCTGATGATGTTAGGTCATTGATGCGAGATTCAGGCGAGTCCAACTTGCTGATGATGAGCATTGACTACTTCAAACAGTCTATAGCGGAAGGTGAGATATGGTCGTGCGCGAGAGCAGCAGATTACTGAGTTTCGTTATCAGTCGTCCGAATAAAAGGGATGAGGCCAATGGCCTTTATGCTAATGGCAATCATCAATGTGAAGTCATCATTGATATCGTCAAACAAAGTAGTGCTGCAGATAACACTTGGACCAGTGCCGGCTTGACTGATGAAGAGCGTAGCAGTCTGACCATTGTCGAATGGTCTGAGCACGACCATGGCGAACTTCCGCACGGATGGAGTTGTGACAAGGAGAGAAATTGCTATGATCTGGGACTTTGGTCCAGGGCATCGGTAAGTGAAAGTTTGCGGGAAAACGTAACTGCTGTCGCCGCCGATTCGCAAGTTGAACGTATGAGTCGTTACTTACGTTGTGATTTAGGCGCTGCGATGGGGCCGGTGCGATTTATGGCACGAGTTGTCATTGATGGCGAGATTTATACTACGCATTTCTCCAAGGGTGAATGTGCTTTTGAATCATCGATTGTCATAAGTCCTGAATATCCATTTTATTTGAATGTTGAAGACCTTGAGCACTATGAAGATCTAACAGCGTTTTTTGCCACTTCATCATCTTTCTTTTTTATCGGTAACGTGCACTATTGGACACCTCCGTCGGCGTTGAAATTCGTTGAAAATAAAGGCATTGAGGAGGCGCTACGTTTACCGGGTGACGGGGCTGCATTTGATTCTACGTTGTCGCGACGACTGAACAAAAACCCACCTGGTGTCGCCCACAAGGTGGGAACCCTTACCAATAAGAATCAGATCGGACAAACGCTGGAGATTGGGGAGATTCATCAGGGGGTGGGGTTGCCTAATTTACAAAAGCCCGTAAAGTTCAATGAGCGGCCTACTATCATGCGAGCAATCAACCTTTTTAGTAATGCTTTTTCTTTCTCCGAACATTATGGCCGCAGAGCGTGGAGGTTGTTGGACAATTTCGGAACAGAACATACGTTTGCTCTAGACAGTGACGTGGAAGGGAATATATATCTGTTAGGAGCGTCGGAGGTCGGATCGCACTACCTGAAGACGTTTGAAATCATGCTTCCCGGTGGAGGGACATCAACCGAGGAGCTGTACTCCAATGGCCGTCATCAATGCAAGGTTGAGGTTGAGGTTGTCGTCATGCAGTTGCGGGCTGACGGGAGTTCGGTGCAAGTTCCATTAACGACCGAGCAGCGAAATAGTCTGACGATAACAGTCTTTTCCAATAATGCTAATGAACCGCTTCCTAGAGGTTGGAGTTGCGACAAGGATAAAAATATCTACGATGTAGGACTTAGAAGGGCAGGCGCCGAAGCGGTAAGCACGGATCAAGGTACTGAGACTGAAGCAGCAAGCCGGTGGCGTCGAGAGGCGGTAGATGTTGTTAATCGTTACATGCGTGCTGATCCAAGTGCCAGTAATGAAAAGGTTCGCTTCATGGCCACTATTGACGTGGATGGAGTCCGATATACAACAAACTATAGCTTTGGCGATATTTCCTTTAGTTCGTACGTGATCATCGGTTCCGTCCGGCCATATAAATTGGGGGTGCATGAGCTGGTTCAGCATACAGATATCCATGCTTACAATGATAAATATTGCGACATTGATGTGTATTACTGGACCCCGCCGCCGGGGCTGAAATTTCTGGTTAATCGAGGTCTTGATTCACCGCTGTTTCTTCCTTGGGAAGGTAGGAGTTCCACCTCGTCGTATAATAATAATTTTGACAGGTGGGAGCGTACTTATAAGGGCGGTATAGTTTATGGTAAAGATGTTCCGAATCCTACGGTGCTGATATCAGATATTTTTAAGGGACATCCACACGGAGACCAGACAGTCGTTAAATTCAATGATCGGCCAACGATTATGCGAGCCGTCAGATATCGTGAGAACAAATTTCGGGATGTAGCGTTAGATCACAAAAGTAAATGGCGCCTGTGGGATAATTATGGGTGTGAGCAGGTTTACATGATTGAAAGGGCGGATTCTGGGAATGTTATTAGTCTGAAAGATGGGTGAGGAAGTACATTTCTGCAATATTGAGCCGTTGTTTATATATTTCGCTCTGCGGAGTTTGATATGAATGTCTATTCTCAAGCTTTCAATTTTGGCGCTTATTTAAATGCTGCGGTAGACCCGCGTAGCGGTCAGTACAGTGTGCGAATTAACCTGATGACGTTATGCCCGATGGGGCCGTTAGAAGTCAGCCGGAATATCGCGTTGTCGTTTTCCATGCTCTCTGCCGACTCAAGCGTCTATGGCACAGGATGGCGGTTAAGTAACACTGAGTTTGACAGTGCTCGTTTGCGACTCACGTTGCTGAGCGGAGAACAGTTCAAGGCCCAGAGTATGCCCATTGTGGGTGGAACGCTGGTCTTCAAAGATCGCAAGCTCAAAGACCTGGTGGTTCGGCGCCCGGATGCCAATACCCTTCATGTGGTTTACAAGGACGGCACTGTCGAGGTGCTGCAGCGCACCGATAGCTCCATGCCTTATCGGATTGTGGCGATTGAGTTTGAAAACGGTGAGCGCCTGAAGTGGGAGTATACGCGGGGCGGATCGCTCGAGCGGGTTCTGGGGCATGATCAGCAAGTATTGTTACTGTTGACCTACTCCAGCGGGCAGCTGGCAATGGTTGACTCAAGGGTCGACGGCGGTCGATATGCTCGTACCCGATTCACTTATTCCAATGGTCGGTTGACCGCAGTCACAGCACCTTATGATCGGGACGGCGCCTTGCAAAGTGCCGGCTATGTTTTTGGCTACACGCCCGCATTTAGCAATGGCTTGATTGGCATCAACCAAGTGAAGTCGCCGATGGGGGGCGAAGAATTCATCAGGTACATCGAAAAGGGGCACCAATATGGCAATGGCCAATATCTCCCACGGGTATTCAGTTGGGTTCAGACACCCGCCAGTAGCCAGGAGCCCATCACCCGAACCTACACCTACAGCACAGGTAGCAATTTTACCGGCTTCCCCTACTCAGGTGGCTTTCGTGAGGGAGAGGACAATCTGTATCTGATTGGCGGTGACTATAGCTATTGGACTGAAGAGCAATGCATCGATCCGCTGCTAAACGATACCGTTCTGAGCAGCATCCGTAGTACTTACAACAGGTTTCATTTACTGACCGAAGAGAGATGCCTGCGCGAGGGGACGCTGACTACGACTAACGTTGCCTACAATATCAAGCCAGGCCTGTTTGCTGAGCAGCCTGCCAATTTTCAACTTCCCCATACCATCACCAAACGCTATGAGCTGTTTGCCGGTGGCACATCACGGGAAGAGACCCAGCATATCGAGACTGACGAATACGGCAATGAGCTGGGCCGCACCGAGGCTTCCGGCGTTCGCACTGAATTCAGCTATTACCCGATCACTGGCGAGTCAGGTAGATGCCCGGCCGACCCTCATGATTTGTTCCAGCGCTACGTTAAGCAAGAGCACCTTATTCCTGCGGCGCCTACGCCAGCCGCTCGGCTCACCGAGTACACCTACACCCGCGTACCAATGACTGGCAGCAGTTATTTTGTCTTGCAGGAGTCCAGTAGCCAGGCCGGAGTGTTCAGCATGCGGCAAAGCTACTATGAAACTCCCGTCGAACTGGCTGGCCGGTTGAAAAGCACTTCCAACACCATTGATGGACTTTCGTTGAGCAGTGACTTCAGTTACACCATTACAGGTGACAACCTTGTTGAAAACCGGCGTCTGAAGGGCCGCGAAGGGCAATGGCTGGAGTCGACGCGCACACTCTCACTGACCAATCGACGTTTGCTGTCAATGAGCCGAGACGGTGGTAGCACCCTGGACCTGGGGTTTGATGTCGGTGGCCGGCTGACGGCGGAAACGGTTTCCTCTGGTAAAGCGCAACAAGCCTCCCGTCGTTACACCTATCACTTTGCGACGCAAGGCAAGCGTGCCCATTTGATCACCACCGACGCCCAGGATAATCAAGTCATCACCTACTTCGATGGCTTGGGGCGGCAGGTATCCGAAGCCCAATTGATTGGTGAGGACGAGGAGCGCGTCACCGGAACTTGGCTCTATGACGCGTTGGGACAAACCGTGGAGGTGGTCAATACCGACTACCTGAATGACGGGCCGCGCTCGTTGAAGAGCACCTACTCCTACAATAGCTGGGGCAACGCCAGCCGTGTGGCGCGTGCCGATGGCAGTGTGCTGATTGATGAGTACGATCCGTTGCTCAACCTTAAGAGCGAGGGGGTAGAAGGCGCAGAGCGCTTGAAGACCTATTTCAATGAGCATAACCAGCCAGTGAGGGTGGAACGCCTCGATGCTAGCGAACACGGTGTCCAAGTGGAGTCGCGCACTTACGATGGCCTGGGCCGATGCATGTCGGTGTTGGACGTCAACAACAACCTGACCGAGTTTAGCTACGATGCCTTCGACCGCCAGATGACGGTTCATCAAAAACCAGCCGATGGCACCGCCCCTCGCATACGCAAAATGGACTATGCACCCGGCATCAGCAGTGAGTCTGCCATCGCACTGACGGTCGATGGCGAGCGGGTGGGCACCCGTACGTACGATAGCCTCGGTCGCATGACCAGTCAGGCCCACGGAGAGGGGCAAACCACGACCTGGGAATACGAGGCGGGGTGGATGGAGCCTATCGCAATGGTTTCTCCTCGAGGCGCACGTCAAAGCCTGGTTTACGACAAAGAATTGGATGTACCGACCCGCATTGAGATGACCGGGCTACCGGTGAGTACCTATCGGTATGACCCTGTAGCCGGGACACTGGCACGTTCGGAGACCAATGGCCTGATTCATGAGTTTTTCCAGGATGTGAACGGCCATCTCGAGAAGGAGCTTCAAACGGCTACCGGTACGTCAGTGACAACACTCTATGGCTACTCTCCCGGCGGGCGACTGCTGCATCAAACGGCTGCCGATGGCCAGCGTAGCGAGTTGGAGTACGACGCCCAGGGGCGGTTTTCCAAGATGACCACGGGCTCCATGGTGATTGAACAGAGCTACGACAACCTGGGCCGGCCGCAGAACTTGACCACCGACTATGACAGCATGCAGATAGTCACCAAAGTGTCTTATGACGCCCTGGGGCGGGAAGCCGAACGCCGCTTCGAGCAGAACGGTACGCTGCTTCAGGTGATGACTTGCACCTATCATGTCAACAGCATGCTGGCGAGCCGTTTCCTGCACGATGCCAGTTCGCGGGTGGTGATCGGTGAGACGTTCACCTACGACGCCTACCTGCGGCTCAAGACCTACCGTTGCGAAGGCCTCGAACACCCTCAGGATCAGATGGGGCGTGGCATCGTCGGGCAGGATTTCAGCTTCGACAGCCTCAATAACATTACCCAGGTGGTCACCTCCTTTGCCGGCGGCACCCAAGACATTTGCGAACGTTTTTTCACCGGCCCGGATCCCACCCAACTGACACGCTTGACCCACACACTCCCAGTCCAGGATGTCACCCTGACTTATGACGCTGCGGGCAATTTGTCGGTTGGGCCTTCAGGCCAGTTCTATACGTACAACGAGTTTGAACAGCTGACCGACGTACGGACCGGTGCGTTTCAGTACAGCTATCAGTACGACGCAGAATCCCGACAGGTGCTCGCCTCTCGCAGCGGTGAGGCTCCGGTGATGCTGGCGTATGCAGGCGACCGCCTCGAAACCTTGGTTGAAGGTAATAAAAAGATCCGCTATTTCACCGGTGATGATCAAGTAATGGCGCGTGGTGGTGGCGTGGACGGGCCGCAACTGCATGCCAACGATGCAGCCGGCAGCGTGCGTGGCCTATCCGCGCCAGGGCAGGCTCATGTGCGGCGGCACTACCTGCCTTACGGCGACACCAAAATTCCGTTGGATGATGGTAAAGCCCGCACTATGGCAGACCTGCAACTACCTGCGTTCAATGGTCAGCGACTGGATGCGGCGATCAGGCTCTACTTCCTGGGTAACGGTCGCCGTGCCTACGATCCGGAGCTGATGATGTTTTTGCAGGCCGACCCGCTGAGTCCTTTTGATGAGGGCGGGATCAACAGCTATGCCTATTGTGCGTGTAACCCGATCAACTTGATGGACCCAAGCGGGTTGTGGCCTAGCTGGTTGAAGTGGGTGTTGACCGGGGCAGCGTTGGCCCTCTCCCTCGTGACGGTAGGGTTTGGGGCTCCAGCGCTCGCGGGGGCTGTGGCCGGAGGCGCGACAGCGATGGCTATCGCTTCGAAAGCGGCAATATTAGGTGGTGCTGCGTTGGGTGTCGTCGGAGGAACACTGAGTACGGCAGCACTGGGGGTTGCCGAGGTCGATAAAGCGATGGGCTGGGACCGCTCGAACCACATTAATAACCTGGGATGGGCGGCGCTCGCATTCTCTGTAGCCTCATTAGCTGTGGGGATTGGGGGAGCCTATACCTCGGCGCATATGGCCTATAAGACCGCGGCTGCAAAATTTACCGGCGTTGGAAAACTGGTTGATACGCCCATCGGCAGTGCGTTGATGGCTGGGCGCGACCGCATGTTGGGCTTGACCTACAAATTCACCGACAAGGCTGGTATTACCCCGTACAGCCAGGCGTTCGCCAGTACGCGGGCTATTTTGAGATTTACCAACCTTGGCCGATCAATCGAAAGTAGGAGCCAGGCGGGGGCGAAGGCTTCCCCTGAGGCCAGCGACGGCAGCTTTTCTGCTTCGGCTCAGGCCCAGACGCAACCCGCCCTCATCGGCTTGAAAGATATGCCGAGCGGCAGCGTCGAGTATTACCAGGCATTCAGAGACGAGGCCACGCGTGTTCGCCAGCCTATTCTGAGGGAGTTGATACAGGCATGAGGTGAAGCTTGAGCGCTTGATGCAAACGAATGTGGGAGTGGGCTTGCTCGCGAAAGCGGTCTGTCAGTTGTAGACGTACTGACTGATCCACCGCTTTCGCGAGCAAGCCCACTCCCACATTTTTTATTGCGTTTGAACGTTAAGGCCGCTTGCGCTCCACCGCCCGCAACAAATGCGTCGGCGGTGTCTCGCAGCTGATCTTGCGCCCCAGCAGCGTCTCGATCGATGGCAACTGATACGAGTCATCTTCCCCGGCAAAGCTGATCGACACACCCGCAGCCCCGGCACGCCCGGTACGGCCAATGCGGTGCACGTAGTCGTCCGGCACTTCCGGCAGGGTGAAGTTGATCACGTGGCTGATGCCGTCGATGTGAATGCCGCGCCCGGCCACGTCGGTGGCCACCAGCACGCGGATCTTGCCTTCGCGGAAACCTTCCAGGGTCTTGATGCGCTTGTGCTGCGGCACGTCGCCCGACAGTTGCGCGGCGTTGACGCCATCGCGCACCAGGCGTTCTTCGATGCGGCGCACTTCGTCCTTGCGGTTGGCGAACACCATCACGCGCTCCCAGCCATTGTCGTTGACCAGGTTGTAGAGCAGCTTGTACTTGTCGGCACCGGCCACGGCGTAGATGTGTTGCTCGACGTTTTCGCTGGCGACGTTCAGTGCCTCGATCTCGACGATGGACGGGTCGGTGGTCCACTGCTTGGCGAGGTTCATCACGTCTTCGGTGAAGGTCGCGGAGAACAGCAGGGTCTGGCGTTCGTTTTTCGGCGGGGTCTGGCGGATGATCTGGCGCACTTGCGGGATAAAGCCCATGTCGAGCATGCGGTCGGCTTCGTCCAGCACCATCACTTCGACCATGTCCAGGTGCACGTCGCCGCGCTGGTTGAAGTCCAGCAGGCGGCCCGGGGTGGCGACCAGGATGTCGCAGTGGCGGGCTTCGAGGTGCTTGAGCTGTTTGTCGAAGTCCATGCCGCCGACGAACGTCATCACGTTGAGGCCGGTGTACTTGGTCAGGTCGGCGGCGTCCTTGGCGATCTGCACCACCAGTTCGCGGGTGGGGGCGATGATCAGGGCACGTGGCTCACCCATGTAGCGTTCTTTCGGCGGCGGCGTTTGCAGCAGTTGGGTGATGATCGAGATCAGGAAAGCGGCGGTCTTGCCGGTACCCGTCTGGGCGCGGCCGATGGCGTCTTTGCCCGCCAGGGTGAAGCCCAGCACCTGCGCCTGGATCGGCGTGCAGTAGGGGAAGCCCAGGTCCTGGATGGCGTGCATCAGTTCCGGGGCGAGTTTGAAGTCGTGGAAGCGGGTCTTGCCTTCCTGGGGTTCGACGACGAAGTCTTCGAGTTTCCACGGGGTCACGGGCGGCTTGGGCGCGCGTTCGCGGCGTGGCTTGGCCACAGGCGCCGGGGCGATCTCGGCGGGTGTTGCCTGTTCAGGCGGGGTCACCGTGGTTTTTTTCGGTGAGGCGGCCGGTGCGGTACGGCCGGGCTGTTGACCGTCATGGCGGTTGCCGGGCTTGGGGGCAGGGGCACTGGGAACAGGCGCGAGCGGCTCAGCCTCGCTTTTGCCGAACATCTTCTTGAGTGCTTTGAGCACGGTCATCTCATTAATTGGTTAAGGAATGTACGCCGGCCAGTGTAATGCAAGAATCGGGCGCGGCGTAGTGCGTCTGTCGTTCGGCTACATAAACGCCGGTTTTCAGCCCAGGCGGGTGGTCAACCAGGTGCGGATATCGCGTATCTCTTCGGGTAACACTTGGTGCCCCATTGGGTATTCCTGCCATGTCACGGTGACACCACGGCTCTTCAAATGCTCATAGGCGCTGCGGCCCATGGCGTTCTGCACCACGTCGTCGAACTGGCCGTGCAGGCAGAGGGTGGGGATGCGCTGCTGGCTGGCGGACAATTGCAGCTCATCGTCGAAGGTCGGCGCATAAGTGGAGAGGGCAATCACGCCGCCCAGTGGACCTTGCCATTGTTTGTACGCGGTGTGGAAAACCACGGCGCCACCTTGGGAAAAGCCTGCGAGGAAAATTCGCGAAGCGTCTATCCCGGTTCTCTTCTGTGCCTCAATTAAATCCGTGACCATTTTGGCCGAGGTTTCCAGTTCTTCCAGGCTGATAGAACGGGCCGGGCTCATGGCCTTGATGTCGTACCAGCTCGGCATCTCATAACCGCCGTTGATGGTCACCGGGCGCGTCGGCGCCTGGGGCAAAACAAAGCGGGTGGACAGCAAGGTTTCCTGCAGCGCCTCGGCCACCGGCAAAAAGTCGTAGCGATCAGCACCCAGGCCATGCAACCAGATAACGCAGGCGTCTGCGGGCTTGGCGGGCTGAATAATCAAGGGGTCAGTCATGTCTGCTCCATCTATGTGCGGGCGCTCCGATTGGGGGCGTCGGAACGGTGCGCTACAGGTTGATCTGTTAAGAGAATGTCGCAAGGTTGAATCTTTTGCCAGTGAGCCCGGGTTGCAAGTACTCGGCCGGCACTCTGGTACGCGCCTTGCTATGTGTAGGTCGATGTCAGAACTATCTTAGGACGGTAACACTATCAGTGACTGCCGCTCCGGGGATAGCCGCTGGAAAGACCGCGAAAGCCTCATGCCGCTTGACCCCAAAAAAAGCCAACACGGGTCGATATCGCCTCATAAGGGTGCGCTGAGGTTGGAGCTTGGACACAACAAGAGCAACTGGAGGTTTGAATGAAGGTATTGAAATCCACCCTGGCCATCGTCACTGCGGCGGCTGTACTGGGTGTCAGTGGTTTTGCCCAGGCGGGCGCCACCCTGGACGCCGTGCAGAAGAAAGGTTTTGTGCAATGTGGCGTGAGTGACGGCTTGCCGGGCTTCTCGGTGCCGGATGCCAGCGGCAAGATCCTCGGGATCGACGCTGACTACTGCCGCGCCGTGGCCGCTGCGGTTTTCGGTGACGCCACCAAGGTCAAGTTCAGCCAGTTGAACGCCAAGGAGCGTTTCACCGCGCTGCAATCGGGTGAAGTCGACATCCTGTCGCGCAACACCACCATGACCAGCTCTCGCGATGCGGGCATGGGCCTGAAATTCCCGGGTTTCATCACCTACTACGACGGCATCGGCTTTTTGGTCAACAGCAAGCTCGGCGTGAAAAGCGCCAAGGAACTGGACGGTGCAACCATCTGCATCCAGGCCGGTACCACCACTGAGCTGAACGTTTCCGATTACTTCCGCGCCAACAACCTCAAGTACACCCCGATCACCTTCGACACCTCCGATGAAAGCGCCAAGTCGCTGGAGTCCGGGCGTTGCGACGTGCTGACTTCCGACAAGTCGCAACTGTTCGCCCAGCGCAGCAAACTGGCCGCGCCGAAAGACTACGTGGTGCTGCCAGAAACCATCTCCAAGGAGCCACTGGGCCCGGTGGTGCGTAACGGCGACGACGAGTGGCTGGCCATCGTGCGCTGGGTGGGCTATGCGATGCTCAACGCAGAAGAGGCCGGTGTGACCTCCAAGAACGTTGAAGCTGAAGCGAAGTCGACCAAGAACCCCGACGTCGCGCGCCTGCTCGGTGCTGACGGCGAATACGGCAAAGACCTGAAGGTGAAGAAGGATTGGGTCGTACAGATCGTCAAGCAGGTTGGCAACTACGGTGAAATGTTTGAGCGCAACCTGGGCAAGAGCACGCCGCTGGAAATCGACCGTGGCTTGAACGCGCTGTGGAACAACGGCGGCATCCAATACGCACCCCCTGTGCGCTGATCGCTGATGGTTCTATCACCCGGTGGGCCAACCGCCGGGTGATGTCCTGTTCCATTATTTTCGGGGCACTCCATGCAAAATCAAATCGGCGCACCCAAGCAGAAGCTCAGCTTCAGCGATCCCAAAGTGCGTGCGTGGCTATTCCAGATCATCACGATTGTGGCGGTGGTCTCGCTGGGCTGGTACTTGTTCCATAACACCCAGACCAACATGCAACACCGGGGCATTACCTCGGGTTTCGACTTTCTTGAGCGCAGTGCCGGCTTCGGCATCGCGCAGCACCTGATCGACTACACCGAATCGGACAGCTATGCACGGGTGTTTGTGATCGGCTTGCTCAATACCCTGCTGGTGTCCGCTATCGGTGTGGTCCTGGCAACCCTGCTCGGCTTCATCATCGGCGTGGCGCGCTTGTCACCCAACTGGATGATCAACAAGTTGGCGACGGTTTATGTGGAAGTATTCCGCAATATCCCGCCGCTGCTACAGATCCTGTTCTGGTATTTCGCGGTGTTCCTGACCATGCCGTTGCCGCGTAACAGCCATAACTTTGGCGATACCTTCTTTATGAGCGCCCGGGGCCTGAATATGCCGGCCGCGCTGGCGTCTGAGGGTTTCTGGCCGTTTGTTGCCAGCATCGTCGTCGCCATCGTGGCAATCGTACTGATGACGCGTTGGGCCAATAAGCGCTTTGAAGCCACCGGTGTACCGTTCCATAAGTTCTGGGTCGGCCTGGCGCTGCTCATCGTGATTCCGGCGTTGTGCACCTTGGTCTTCGGCGCACCGTTGCACTGGGAAATGCCAAGGCTGGCGGGCTTCAACTTTGTCGGCGGCTGGGTGTTGATCCCCGAACTGCTGGCACTGACCCTGGCGCTGACCGTCTACACGGCTGCGTTTATCGCCGAGATCGTGCGCTCGGGTATCCAGTCTGTGAGCCACGGCCAGACTGAAGCTGCGCGTTCCCTTGGCATGCGCCCAGGTCCCACGCTGCGCAAGGTCATCATCCCGCAAGCCCTGCGGGTGATCATCCCGCCGCTGACCAGCCAATACCTCAACCTGGCGAAAAACTCGTCGTTGGCCGCCGGTATCGGCTATCCGGAAATGGTGTCGCTGTTCGCCGGCACGGTGCTCAACCAGACCGGTCAGTCGATTGAAGTCATCGCTATAACCATGAGCGTTTACCTGGCGATCAGCATCAGCATTTCCCTGCTGATGAACGGGTACAACAAGCGCATTGCGCTGATCGAGCGGTGAGGAAACACGCATGAGTACGCATACGTTCAAACCTGACATGCCGCCGCCGGGCAGGGTCTTCGGCCCGATGGCGTGGATGCGCGCCAACCTGTTTTCGAGTTGGCTCAACACCCTGCTGACATTGCTGGCGATCTATCTGGTGTACCTGGTGGTGCCACCCCTTGTGCAGTGGGCAATCCTCGACGCGAACTGGATCGGCACCACCCAGGCCGATTGCACCAGGCAGGGTGCCTGCTGGGTGTTTATCCAACAGCGCTTCGGGCAGTTCATGTACGGCTACTACCCCAGCGACCTGCGCTGGCGCGTGGACCTTACCGTTTGGCTGGCCATTGTCGGCGCGGCGCCGTTGTTCATCTCGCGCCTGCAGCGCAAGGCGATCTACGGCCTGAGCTTCCTGGTGGTGTACCCGATCGTGGCTTTCTTCCTGTTGCATGGTGGCGTCTTTGGCTTGACCAACGTGGCTACCTACCAATGGGGCGGGCTGATGCTGACCCTGGTGATCGCCACTGTCGGCATCGCCGGCGCTTTACCGCTGGGCATCATGCTGGCGTTGGGGCGGCGCTCGACTATGCCGGCGATTCGGGTGATCTGTGTGACCTTCATCGAGTTCTGGCGCGGCGTACCGTTGATCACCGTGCTGTTCATGGCCTCGGTGATGCTGCCGCTGTTCCTGCCTGAAGGCATGAACTTCGACAAGCTGCTGCGGGCACTGATCGGCGTGATCCTGTTCCAGTCGGCCTACGTGGCCGAAGTGGTGCGTGGTGGTTTGCAGGCGATTCCCAAGGGGCAGTACGAAGCGGCTGCGGCGATGGGCCTGGGCTACTGGCGCAGCATGGGCCTGGTGATTCTGCCGCAAGCCCTGAAGCTGGTGATACCGGGCATCGTCAACACGTTCATTGCGCTGTTCAAGGACACCAGCCTTGTGATCATCATCGGCCTGTTCGACCTGCTCAACAGCGTCAAGCAAGCCGCCGCCGACCCCAAATGGTTGGGCATGGCCACTGAAGGCTACGTGTTCGCTGCCCTGGTGTTCTGGATTTTCTGTTTTGGTATGTCGCGCTATTCCATGCATCTGGAACGCAAGCTCGACACAGGCCACAAGCGTTAGGAGTTCTTTTTATGAGCGAAGCAATCAAACAGCCTGTGAGCCCTGAAGGCATTATCCAGATGCAGGGCGTCAACAAGTGGTACGGCCAGTTCCACGTGTTGAAAGACATCAACCTCAACGTCAAGCAGGGCGAGCGCATCGTGCTGTGCGGCCCGTCGGGTTCGGGCAAGTCCACCACCATCCGCTGCCTCAACCGTCTGGAAGAACACCAGCAGGGCCGCATCGTGGTCGATGGTGTGGAACTGACCAGCGACCTCAAGCAGATCGAAGCGATCCGCCGTGAAGTTGGCATGGTGTTCCAGCACTTCAACCTGTTCCCGCACCTGACCATCCTGCAGAACTGCACGTTGGCGCCGATGTGGGTGCGCAAGATGCCCAAGCGCCAGGCCGAGGAAATCGCCATGCACTACCTGGAGCGCGTGCGCATCCCGGAGCAGGCGCACAAGTTCCCGGGGCAACTGTCCGGCGGCCAGCAACAGCGCGTGGCGATTGCCCGTGCCTTGTGCATGAAACCGAAAATCATGTTGTTCGATGAACCGACTTCGGCGCTGGACCCGGAAATGGTCAAGGAAGTGTTGGACACCATGATCAGCCTGGCCGAAGACGGCATGACCATGCTGTGTGTGACCCACGAAATGGGCTTTGCCCGCACCGTGGCCAACCGCGTGATCTTCATGGACAAGGGCGAGATCGTGGAACAGGCGGCGCCGAATGACTTCTTTGACAACCCGCAGAATGAGCGGACCCAGTTGTTCTTGAGCCAGATTCTGCATTGAGCGATGTTTGAACAAGTAAACCCGGCCTGGTGCCGGGTTTATTTTTTGGGCTAGGAAGCCTTGAGCGTTTCAGTATCGTTATTCACCGTATAGCTGAAAGTGCCACGCATATCTGCACCTTCTGCCAAGGCTTTTGCATCTTCGAGCAGATGCGGGTGACGGTCCAATAACCGCATCAGCAGCACCAAGGGTTTGGGAGCTAGCAGCTCGCCGCGCTCGTATCGGGAGAATGCGTTATGCCCGCCACCGGAAAGCAACTCCACCGCCTCTTTTTGTGTGAGGTGCAGTTTGCGGCGGATGCGTTTCATCTCGGCGCCTATCGTTTTCCGGACGGCGAGGACCAGTTCGTCGCCTGCTTCTCCATATCGGTCTGCACTATCGTTATTGGGGTCCCAGAAGCCGTCGCCGCATACGTGGCATTCCCAGCCGGAAAGGTTATCCACCCTGCGCTCCATGCCTTTGACACTGATGGTTTCACTACGCCCCTCGAAATAATGCAGTGCGTCGGGGGCGCCACAGATGTAGCAATTTTTTACCTTCATAGGTTCTTCTCCTTGAAGGAGATCACCGGTGGGTCACCGTCCGGGGAGTAAGTGACCTTGATGTAAATCTCCCTATCTTTTTAGTGTGTGTGATACACGTCCTGCCAAATCCGATGATCCCTATGAGTGGTCATCGACTTGTACAGCATCCAGTTTTGTAACTGATAGATGGAGTCCTGCATGTCCTTGATGCTGAAGTGGAGGTCTCGGCCACACCTTTGTGCTGTATGGGTAAACGCTCTTCTTCCAAGCCGCCTCACATCCGCCTTTATCACCGCCAAATCGTAATGAGGTGTGTACTTTTCCATAAGACACCTGAGTCCAATAATTACCCTCTGAGGGTAATTTTACCAATCGAAAATACTGCTCCTTTTCCTGCCTAAGAACCCTAGTGCGTTGCCTTTGTAGGCAGCTCCGAATAGCCTGTAAGACAATTCATCCTATGATTGGAGCCCTGCTTGACGCGGTGCAAAGCCAAGACCCCGAGCGCGCCAAATCCCTCTGCCGGCAGTTGATCAATGAACCCTGAAACCAAACGTACGCCCGAACTCGAAGAACTGTTGATCGACGCCGAAGCCGACGACGATGTGGTGCAACACACGCCACCGCATGTCACACGGCCGTGGTTACTATTGCTGGGCCTGATCCTGGTGGCGCTGAACCTGCGCCCGGCGTTGTCGAGCATGGCGCCGTTGCTTAGCGAAGTGTCCGCCAGCCTGGGGTTGTCGGCGGCCAAGGCCGGTTTGCTGACCACCTTGCCAGTGCTGTGCCTGGGCCTGTTCGCGCCGCTGGCGCCGGTGCTGGCCCGGCGTTTCGGGGCCGAGCGGGTGGTGCTGGGTATTCTGCTGACGCTGGCGGCGGGCATCATCCTGCGCAGCTCGTTCGGTGAGGTCGGGCTGTTTGCCGGCAGCCTGATGGCTGGTGCGAGTATTGGCATCATCGGCGTGTTGCTGCCGGGCATCGTCAAGCGTGATTTTGCCAGGCAGGCTGGCGCCATGACCGGTGTGTACACGATGGCGTTGTGCCTGGGGGCGGCGCTGGCGGCGGGTGCCACGGTGCCGTTGAGTCATTACTTCGGTGACAGTTGGAACATTGGCCTGGGCTTCTGGATTCTGCCGGCACTGGTAGCGGCGCTGTTCTGGTTGCCCCAGGTCGGACAGAGGCATGGCGCCCACCAAGTGGCCTACCGCGTGAGAGGTTTGTTGCGTGACCCACTGGCCTGGCAGGTGACCTTGTACATGGGCCTGCAATCGTCCTTGGCGTATATCGTGTTTGGCTGGTTGCCCTCCATCCTGATTGGCCGTGGACTGACGGCGACCCAGGCGGGACTGGTGCTGTCGGGTTCGGTGATCGTGCAACTGGCCAGTTCCCTCGTCGCGCCTTGGTTGGCCATGCGGGGCAAGGACCAGCGGCTGGCGATTGTGGTGGTGATGCTGTTGACCCTTGGCGGTCTGTTCGGTTGCTTGTATGCACCGCTGGAGGGGCTGTGGGGCTGGGCGATTCTGCTGGGTCTGGGGCAGGGTGGCACCTTCAGCCTGGCGCTGACCCTGATCGTGCTGCGCTCGCGTGACGCCCACGTGGCGGCCAACTTGTCGAGCATGGCTCAGGGTATCGGCTACACCCTGGCGTCCCTCGGTCCGCTGGCGGTTGGCGTGGTGCATGACTGGACCGGCGGTTGGGCGGCGGTCGGCTGGATTTTCGCGGTACTCGGCCTCGGCGCAGTGATCGCCGGTCTGGGCGCCGGACGTGCGCAGTATGTGCAGGCCACCTGCGAGAAACGCTGAGGCTACCCTGTGTGCGTCACAGGTAGCGCAAATCCAGAACGATGGAGCCGTCCAGTGGGACCTCTTGCTCCAGGGTCAGTTGCTGCGAGAGGTTGATGGACGTGTCGATGCGCAGCTGGGCGCGCAGCTGTCGAATGAAATCGGGCTGACGGTTACCCGG
This sequence comes from Pseudomonas haemolytica, assembly GCF_009659625.1. Taxonomy (GTDB): domain Bacteria; phylum Pseudomonadota; class Gammaproteobacteria; order Pseudomonadales; family Pseudomonadaceae; genus Aquipseudomonas; species Aquipseudomonas haemolytica. The sequence goes on from NZ_VOIW01000001.1 coordinate 369,904, forward strand.
TAACGAGAAACCCATGTACTGATTGGGGAAGGCATTCGGCTCCGGCCCCCAGGTTTGCCCCTTGTCGACTGACGCCAGCGTTTGCATCGGCTGGCCGTTTCCCTCCGGGTTGCGGTAGGACAGCGCAACAGAGCCCAAGCGCTCGGTGGGCGCGTGGATGTTTCTTCCCAGGCCGTAGAAAAAGTCGGGGGCAAGCGAGGAGTCCATACGGTTGTCGATGCCCACCAGGGCAAACAGCATCGGTTGCGCGCACTGGATGCTCAACTCCAATGTGCGTGACGGCAAGACTGTGAATTCGTCCGGGTTCAAACGGCTGGCGGGGATTTTGCCGTGATCGATACCTTGCTCGGACAGCTGGATGTGACAGGCATCCGGCGTGATTATGCCACTGGCAGTGATATCGACCGATGATGTGGCCATAGCCAGCGAACCATTGGAGACAAGCCATAAAAGTGTTGATAACCGCGAGATCGTATTCATCTACTTTAACCACAGGCAGAGCTAGATGGGCCTGTTCGCACGATGCCCATACTTGGGAGTCCCGCCAACGCAAGGGCAATGGTGGTGCTACAGGTAAACCACTTCCAGGGTGGCGGAGCCGTCCATGGGTGTCTCCACACTCAAATCCAGGTTCTGCTTGGCGTTGATCACTGCTTCGAGCGTCAGGGTGCTGGTCAGGTTCTGGATGGCCGAAGGCCCGGCGGTGCTGCCGGCCAGATCGGTAAAGCCAAGCAAACTTCTGGAACCGATGTCTATGGGGTTGCTGTTGGAGGTGCGCCACGCCACGCCACCAGTGGTGGATTCGGTGCCGTAGGTCACCGGCAACGTATCGGCCACGGTCTGCTTGGGATCAAAGCTCACCGAATAGACGCCGAGTTTGTTGCCGGCGCTGTCCAGCCCCAGCCCGTAATAGATCTCGCTGTTGACGTGGGCGGTACCGTCGCGGTTATCGCGCATACGCAGGGCGAAGCGGCCGGGGGCGTTGCAACTGACGGTCAGCGTCAGCGATTTGAGCGGTAACCGGGTGCCGGTGGCCTGGTTGAGGTCCTTTTGCGAGATCTTGCCAAAATCGACCAGCCCGCCAGCGGACAGTACGGGGGTGCACGCCATGGGCGTGATCGACCCGCCCACGGTCAGTTCTGTGGTGGAAGCGGCCTGGGCTGCACAGGCGCAGGTCAGCCACGCACAGGCGGTCAGTGTGTTCAATAACGTTTTCATGGTTCAGCTCCTATAAATAGTGGATTTCGAGTGTGCCCGATCCATCCAGCCGCACCTCATTGCTCAAATCCAGCGAACCCAGCGGTGCGATGACCGCTTCCAGGCTCAGCGTGGCATTGAGGGTTTGAATCGCGCTGGGGCCTGCGGTGCTGCCAGCTACAGCACTGAAACCCAGGTAGCCATTGGCGCCTACCGCAGCCATACGGGTGCTGGCGCTGTTCCAGGGCAGCATGCCGGTGGGCGAGTCGGTACTAAAGACATGGGTGAAGTTGTCGGCGGTGATGCGCGCCGGGTCGAACAACAGCCGATAGCGGCCGATCTTCTGTTGGCGGGCATCCAGGCCCAGCCCATAAGTGTTGTCATCGACGCTGCCGCTGGCCGAGCCCTGACGGTTGTCCTGCATGCGCACGGCAAAGTAGGTCGGCCCATCGCAGGTCACGCTGAGCGACAAAGCGCGGGGGGCCAGGGGGGTGTCCTTGTCGGGGTTGAGGTCGCTGACCGACAGTTTGCCAAACTCCACATGGCCACCGTTGGACAGAGTCGGGGTACACGCCGCGGGGGCAAAGCGCGCTTGCAGGCGCAGCTCCCGCGAACGCCCGGCTGCCAGGGCGTCGAACAGCCCGGCGGTGTCCCAGGTCACGGCATCGCGCACCTGCGTGGCGTCCTCGTTGGCCCAGGCTCGGGCGTCGATTTGCATCGACAGGTTGCGCCCGGTCACGGCGATCCCGCCGCGCATCGGCACCACACCGTGGCCCGGTTGCCAGGCCAATTGGCTGCTGACAGCGGAAGGCGGCTGGCCCTGGCCTGCAATCAAGCCCAGCTCCACCGCTTGGCCATCCAGCACCGCATCGCTGATGCTCAAGCCATAGCTGCCGCGCTCGGTAAAGCGAAAGCGCTGCGGCCCTGCGCCCAGCCCGCGATAAAACAGGCTCATGTCGGTGGGGTGTGGGCAGTTCAGCGTCAGGCTCAGACGCCGCTCCCCCAGCAGCCGCTCCGGTGCCGGTGTGAGCATTACGGCGCGGTTCATCAGGCCGAAGTCCAACTGCGTCTGGCTCAGGTTGAGCTGGCATTCTTCGGCGCCCCAGGCCGCGCTGCCCAGCAGTACCAAACCCAGGGGATATAACCGGTGTTGCAGGCTCATGGTGAACGTCCTCATGGCTGGTGGCACCTGGCTGGTGCGGTCTCGAAGTACACCTCGGGGTCGGCTTTTTTCGGCAGCTCGAAGTCCATCCGGCAACGGGGTTGCCCAGGTGCCTTGACCCATAGGGGGCGTGGGTCGAGCACGTCAGGCAGGAACACTTGGCTGCCTTCCTGCACCAAGGTGACGAACTCACCGTCGGCAGTGCTCACCGTCGATCCACGGGGCAATGGCTGGCCGTTGTCCGTGGTGACGTTGAGCAACGCACGCCGGGTGAGCGCCACGCCGAACTGCACCTTGTCCACCGCGCCGCGCCCGGCGGCGATCACGGCCAGGCCGTTGTGGATATCGGCATTGCGCGGCAGTGAGCGCGTCTGCACTTCCACCGGGCTGCGACCATAGGCGCTCACCTGCGGTACCACCGCCTGGCCCTGCCAGTCGGTCCATACCGGGCCGCTTGGGGTGGTGACCTTGATCCCGGCCATTTCGCCCACCGACATCACGGCAAAGGTGTCACGCACCGGGTACGGCGAGAAGGTCACTCCGGCGTCATGCACTACCACGCCGCCGCGGGCGCCGCCTTGATAGCTGGCGCGCTCGTCGTTGCTGCGGGTGTAGTTGAAATCCAACTGGCTGTACCACGGCAGCGCCGACACGCCGAGGGACGACTCCACTTCGCGGTCGCGGCTGTCGCGCTCCACGCCCAGCCGGTAACTGAGTTGATCGTTGAGTTGTTCGCTCACCCCAACCCCCAGCCGATGCTCACCACCGGTGTTACGCACCCAGGCCCGCCCGCGACGGGTTTCACCCAGCGGCACACTGAGGTTCAGGTAAACGCTGTTGTCGTTCTGCTGGCGGCCGCCCACTTGCCATTCGGCGCTGGCCGACACTGACACCCGGCCAAAACTGGTGCCCCAGGACGCCAGCGCGCGGCTGCTGCTTTCGCCGTTATACGAGGCCGTGCGCGAAACCCCGGCGCTGAATGCGCCCAATGCCGGATGCGCCCACGACGCGGTGACGCTTTGCTGGTCGCGGTAGCGCGTCCGCTGTTGATCCTCGCTATTGCCGACGTAGGTGGAATCCTCAAGGTCGCGGTACCCCTGGGAGCGCCAAGAGCCCGCGGTGCTAACCGACCAGTTGTCACTCAAGCGCTGGGACCAGGACAGGTCGGTCTGCACCCCGCGTTCGGTTCCCATGCGCCTGAGGCTGGCCTGCGCTGCCTGGGCGGAGAACTGTAACTGGCTGTCCTGCCAAGGGAGCCACCCCAGGCTTGCGCCTGCCGAGCGGTAGGCATCGGCCACCAGCGCGCCGGCGCTCAGGCTCAGTTGCGGGTGAAGTGGGCCACTCCAGCCCGCGCTGACCACCCACGGCTCACGGCCATTGCTGTCGCCAATCTGGCGCACGCGCCCGGCCGCCACCGAATAGCCCGGCGCAGGAAGGCCCAGGCCGAGCATGGCGGCGGGCACGGTAAAACGGCGTTCTTCGCCGGTGGTTTCCTTGACTGTGACTTCCACATCGGAACGGCTGTTCAAGCGGCGTACATCGGTCAACGCGAACGGCCCGGCCGGTACTACGGTGGAGTGGATCAACGCGCCGTTCTGGCGGATTTCCACCTGGGCGGGGCTGTTGGCGATACCGGTGATGGTCGCACCCTGGTTCTGGTCTTGCAGGGCGGTTTCGGTCAGCACTTGAGCGCCGGTAATTTGTGTACCGGCCAGCACCGGGTTGTAGAGGCTGATTTGGCCGGTCTGCAACACCGCCTGATGCTCGGCGAAGGTGCGCTGGGCATAAGCATCCAGGTGGGTGGTGCGCGAATTGCCGTCCTGCCAGGTCTTCACTTGCCGGCTACGCACGATCCAGTCGCCCGCGTTGAAACCCACTTCGGTGTTAGCCGAGCCGAAGCGGTTGCTGTTGTCGCCGAACTCGTTGTAGAGGCCGGTCAGGTCGTAGTTGAGCAGGACTGCCGTGCCGCCAGTCTGGTAGCCGGAGATGTCCTGCCGGTCGGGGCGCAGCGCGTCGGTGGGCACCACCAGGGCCAGGCCCAAGGCTGCCGGGTCTGGCTCAACGACGGTCTGTGGGTAGCGCTCGATAAAGCGATGACAGGAGGGCGCTCCATCATCGTCGGGCACTATAAGGTTGCCCGCATCCAGCAGGGCACGGTTGAAACAGAGGCCACCCTGACGGTTGAACTCCACGTCCACACGCCCGCGGCGCTGGCCGTTGACAGTCAGATTGACGGCATGCCGGCCTGCCCCGAAACGAGGGGCTTGCAGCAGCAGGTTGGCCAGTTCCGGGTCGATGCCACGTCGGGACAGGGTCTGGGGGTCGAAGGAGCCGGCGATGTCACTTGCCAGTACCGCCCCGCACGGCAGTGCACCGCCCAGGGTCAGTGCCAGACTGGTCAGTATTGTGCGTGCGTGGCGTGGTGAAACGCCGGGCACGGCTCTGCCGTCGCGGTCAGTCATTGCTGTGCTCACAAGGTCGTACTCAAGTGTTGGTGGCCCGCTTACTCTGCGGTTCAGTCAGGCCGTCCGGTGGCCTCAAGCCACTCTTTTTTATAGGGTGATCGGTGCTTCGTAAGGCGCTACGGCAAAGCCATATACCGTGGCCGGTTGTAACTTCACGCGGTTTGCACCGGCGCCGTTGCCTGTAACCGCAACGTTCAGGGTTTCACCCGGCAGTACATAAGTCCGTGGCAACAAGGCCGAACCTTTGCCAGGCAGCAGTCGCAGTTCCTGAGCCAGGCGCACTACATAAGGGCTGGGGTTGTGCACGCTCAATTGGTCACGCTTCACGCGCCACTCCAGCCCGGTCCAAGGCGTGCGGTTGGGGGCCAGGCCCTTGGGGTGCAGGATCACCGGCAGGTTCTGGCGCACGGTCACGCCCACCTGTGCATGCCCAGCCTGCGCTGCCGAGCGGCCTTGGGGCATGCCTTCGAAGATCACCCGTTTCAAACGCTGCGTGGTCAGAGGCTCGGCCGACTGCAAAATGAAGCGGATCAGTTGGCTCTTGGCCGGCTCGACCCTGGCCAGGGGCGGGGTGACGAACAGCAGTGTTGCCGTGTCTTCAGGAATGTCTTCAAGGGTTACGTGCAGCAGGGCCAGCTTATTGTCGGTGTTGGTCACGGTGACCGAGGCTTCGCCATCGGCTTCGTTGACGATCACCACCGAGGTGTCGGGCACCATGCCGTCGGCCAGTACCAGGGCAGGGCTACCGATCGCCAGCAGCAGCGCGCCGAGGTAAACAAAGGCCAGGCGCGCGAAGATGAACAGTCGGGTGAAAAAGGGCAGGGCAGTCATGGCTACAAATACCTCAGGTCAAGCACGATGGAACCGTCCAGCGGTACCTCCTGCTTGAGGGTCAGATAGGCGGCGGCATTGATGGACGTGTTGACTTGCAGCGTTGCGTTCACCAGACGATGGGGCTCGGGTACCAACGTGCCTGGCCGGGCGAAGCCCATATAGTTGTTCGGGAAGGCATTGGATTCGGGGAACCAGGTTTCACCCTTGTTGCTGGAGGCCAGCACCAGCACGCGCTCGCCGTCGCCCGTGGCCTCTCGAATGGCCAGGGACACAGTGCCCAGGCGCTCGGTGGGTGCATGGATATTGGTACCCAGGCCGTAATAAAACCCCGGCCCCAGGGAGGAACTGGCGCGATTGTCCACGCCCACCAGTACGAACAGCACCGGTTCGTTGCAGCTCACCGTCAAGTCCAGCGCTTGAGTGGGCAGGACGCTGTACTCGTACTGGTTGAGACTGCGCGCCGGCACCATGCCGTGGTCGATGATGCCGTTGGCCGACAATGTGGTGGTGCAGGCGCTGGGAGTGATCAGGCCAGTGACGTTCAGCTCGGTGCTGGAGGCCGCCACTACCCACGGGCCGGCACTGGCCAGGTAAAGCAGGGCAAGAAGTCGTAAAGAAATAGGCTTCATGGGGAGGTTCACCGGTTGCCGGGTTCATCGTTTGCGTATGACAAAGGCAAGCGTTCAGACCTGCCTTTGTTCGATTCGGATGGCGTTACAGATAACGCACGGTCAGGGTCACCGAACCATCGATGGCGACTTCGTTGGTCAGGGTCAGCCCGCTGGTCTTGGCAATAAAGGGCATGACGTTCAGGTCTGCGGTCCACAGTTGGACCGGGATCGGCGTATTGACGCCGGCTACGGCGGGTGCAATGAGGTTGTTGCGCATCAGGTTGCGCTCGGTACCCCAGGTGACGCCGCCGTCGTAGGAACCGATGGTGGCGACCGGCACACTGTCGGCAACGGGGTTCAACAGGCGCAATTCCATGCCGCCGAGTTTTTCCGTGCCGTTGATCAGGCCCAGGCCGAATTCCATTTCGTCGTTATTGGCGTCAGAGCCCTCGCGGTTGTCCTTGGCCTCCATCGCCATCAGGGTAGCGGCGTCACAGGTGACGGTGAATTGCACGGTCTGGGAGTCTAGAAAAGTCTGTTGGTCAACTTTCAGGTCCTTGGCCGAAATTTTGCCGTAGTCCACCGCGCCGCCGTTGGACAGGGTCGGGGTACAGGCGCTTGGGGTAATCAGGCCCTTGACTGTGAGATCGACGCTGGACGCCGCGAGCACGTGGGCACTGCCCAGCAGCAGCGTGGCGGCAGTAAGGGATTTTAATACGGTGTTCATGATGTGGTTCCTGAGTGGGGATATCGGAAAAGGGGGGGTTACCAGTACTTGAGTTGCATCACGGCCAGGCCGTCGATGGGGATTTCGTCGAGCAAGGTCAGGTCACTGGCGGGTGCGATCATCGTGAACGCTCGCAGACGAGCGCTCAGGGTTTGCAGAGCCATCGGCGTGGTGGGGCCGCTTGGCGCCGCGAAGGCAGTCAAGGCTGCGTGGCCCAAGTACGACGAGGGGTACCAGGTGGCGCCGCCGTCGCGAGACAGAATGGTTTGCACTGGCAGGTTGTCTGCTACCGGATCGAACAGCCCGAACGCCACACTGCCGAGTTTCTGGTCATCGTTAACCATGCCCAGCCCATGGTGCGCCGGGTTGATCGCCGAGCTGCCGGCACGGCTGTCCTCGGTGGTCAGGGTGAAAAACGTTGGCCCTTCACACTGCACTTCCAGCAGCATTTCGCCAGCTTGCAGGCTGGTGGGCTTGTCCGGGTGCAGGTCCCTGGCGGTCAACTTGCCGTGGTCGACGATGCCGCCGTCGGACAGGCTGGGTGTGCAAGAGGCAGGTGTGATGATGCCTTTGACGCTCAAGTCGGTGTTACTGGCGGCGAATGCGCCAGGCGCGCAGGCCGCCAGCAGAAGGGCAAGAGCGGCGGGCGTGTTTTTTTCCATGGGCACAGGTCCTTTTGGGCAATTCGGTGGGGGGGTTACAGGTAACGCACTTCCAGGGTGGCGGAGCCGTCGATTGGTTGTTCCTCGATCAGGGTCAGGCTCTGGGCGGCGGCGATATAGGGGTGGATTCTCACGTCGCTGCTCAGATCCCGGATCGGGATAGGGGCCCAGTCGCCACTGGCGTTGTTTCCGAAGGCGGCGAGCCAACCGGGGATCCAGATGGCGTCCTCACTGTGCTCGATCCAGCTGGCGCCATTGTTGCGCGAGCCCAGCTTGGTCACGGGCAGGGTGTCGGCGAGGTAGTTGGTGAGCACGACCAGGAAACTGCCGACCTTCTCGGTCTCGTTGATGAACCCCAGGCCATAGGACGACCTGTCGACATCAATGGACGAGCCCGGACGGTTATCGACGCCGTTGAGGGCAAACAGTGTGGCGGCTTCACAGCTCACACTCAGTCGCAGGGTGGTGGTCGGCAGGGGGGTAGGTTGGTTTTCTTGCAGGTCCCTGGCGGCGATTTTTCCATAATCAGCAACGCCGCCCTGGCTGAGGGCGGGCGTACAGGCACCGGGGGTAATGACTCCGGTGACGCCCAGGTCCGTGCTGCTGTCGGCGAATACGGGGCCTGCGCCAATGATCAAGAGTGTTGCGGCAAGGGTAATAAGGGGGCGGGCCATAGGGTCACATCCTGTGGGTCATGGAAGGCTTACAGGTACTTCACTTCGTACGTGGCGGAGCCAAGGATGGGAATCTCGTTGGCCAGGTTCATGCCCGCCGTGGGGCCGAGAATGGTTTGTACTTTCATGTCTGACGTCAGGTTCTGCACGGGCGTGGGCGCCCAGCTGCCCGTTGAGCGGTCGCCGAACGACGCAAGGTAGGTCACCGGCATGACGTCGCCTGGGGTGTTTTCCCGCCAGGTGAGGCCACTGTCGCTGGACTCGAGCACAGAGATGGCCGTGCCGTTGGACGTCGCGTTGGCGAGCGCCAGGGTGTAGAAACCGAGCTTTTTGCCGTCGACCAGGCCCAGGCCATAGCCGCTCATTGGGTCAATGGCATCGCCGCGATTGTCCACGCCCTGCAGCGCCAGCAGGGTTGGTGCATCGCAGGTGATGGACATTTGCAGGGTGTGGTCGTTGAGGAGCGTGTAGTCATTGGGCTTCAAATCCTTGGCCGAGATTTTCCCGTGGTCAACGACACCGCCGCTTGAGAGGCTGGGCGTGCAGGCGCTGGGTGTAATGATGCCCTGGACGGTCAGGTCCACGCTGCTGGCGGCAAACGCGGTTGAGGCGCCGCTGAGCAATAGAGTGGCGCTCAACAAAACAAAGCAATTGTTCATTTCTGTGGTTCCAGTACGTTGAATCACGCCGTAGCGACACCCGCTGCTAGAAGGTGTCGACGAGGGCAGGATTTTTTTAAGTTGTTCAGAGCGGCTCGGGTAGCGCAGGACCGCCCTGAAGAAGTGAGCAATAATCTAGCGACAGAGTGTTGTCGGTGACATACAACTTTTACGACAATCAAGTTGGCGGGTGAACACAGCCGATTTAAGTCGCAGTGTTCAAAAACTGAATATTAGGTAGGGCGTCAGTTTCGTAGTTGTTGTATCGCCAGATGGCATATCAAAAGATACTTTCCGGTCGCGATGACTGTCATTTGAACTTCTGAACTAGGTAGCAGAGTGCGTGGCCTTTGACTGTCGCGTCAGTTTTTTCATCCAGAACAACGTTTACATTCTCGGGTGAAGGGGGCTGGACAACTGTCACTATCAACGAGGTGAGCGAGAGTGCTTTCGAGCAATGTCTCTTCGCAGCGCGTTCCTTTGCATTTTTCCCCCCCGGATCACTGGCGACACATGATGGTATTGGTGGCGGATGATCATTCAGCGTATCGGGTTTTGCTGGGTTGGTTTCTACAAAAGCTCGGGCTCGGCCATGAGTTGGTCGCTGATGGAGGTGAAGGGCTGGTGGCCATTACGCGTAGGCACTTCGACCTGGTGATCAGCGATTGCCATATGCCACGCATGGATGGGTATGCCCTGGCCCGGGCGATACGCCTGCACGAGCAGGGGCATGCACATCGGCGGGTTCCGATCATCGCGCTCACTGCCAACCTGCAACCCGATGACCCCCAGCGCTGCCGCGATGCCGGCATGGATGGATGGCTGCTCAAGCCACTGACGTTTGCACAGGTGTGCGATGTGCTCGGGCGTTGGCTGCCCGGGCCGCCGGGTGAAGTGTCGCCGGCATTACCCAGGGCCTCAACCCACTGGCCGACGCGGGTGGACATGATCCAGACCTTCGGCAGCGAACGGGTGGTGAACCAGATGCTTGACAGCCTGCTGCGTGAAGCGCGCATGGACTGTGCGGCCTTGGCCGATGCGCGCATCACGTTGAACACCCAACTCGCGCTGGGGCGGCTGCATCGTCTGCTGGGGAGCCTGGCGTTTTTAGGCTGCGATGACCTGGAGAGCCAGGGAGGGTCGCTGATTGAGCAGGTCCGCATCCATGGCGTGCAGGCGAACCTGGGAAGGCTGGAGGTGTTTGAGCATGACCTCAAACTTTATTTCGCTTACTTGAGCACGCTGTGAGGCTTTATTGGGTGCGTTGTTTTGTAGGAAATTGTTCTGTTGAGTTGTAGTTTTTCAGTGTGGGGATTTTCCTTTTATTTTGTAAGCTAAATCGAGCGAGCTATAGGGCATTGGGCGCGGCTTAAAAGTGCCTCTGGCAGGTGGTTGTTGAAGAGCGCTGGCGGGGGTATTTTGCCTGCAATCAAGTGGCCACTATCCGTGAGTATTTATGCTTCGAGTAATAATTGCCGACGATCATCCCATTGTGCGCATTGGGCAAAGGGTGGTGATTGAAGCGAGTGGTACATGCATGGTCGTTGGTGAAGCCAGCGGCCCCGATGACTTGCTGGTGTTGCTGAGCACCACGCCTTGTGACGTGCTGGTGACCGATTTCGCCATGCCGGGCGGGCGTCAGGCCGACGGTTATAGTTTGCTGAGCCTGCTACGGCGCCAATACCCGACCCTACCGGTGATCCTCGTCACCATGTTCGCTAATATCGCAACCCTGCGTGCGTCTTTCGCCCATGGTGCGCAGGCCATTGTGGCCAAGAAAGCCTCGGCCAAGGAATTGCCCTCGGCAATCAAGGCGGTTGTCAAAGGCCAGACCTTTGCCAGCGAGTGCTTGCGCGAGCAGTTGCACGAGGCTGGGACGGGGGATCAATCGCAGGCACCACAGTTGTCCGGCAAGGAGCGCGAAGTGGTGCGCATGCTGGCCAGCGGGCTGACCGTCAGCCAGATTGCGGCGCGGGTCAACCGCAGCATTTCCACCATCAGCAAGCAGAAAAGTACCGCGATGAACCGGCTGTGTATTTCCACGGATGTAGACTTATTCGCTTATGCGCGCTCGGCGGGAATGGTGCCGTAGAAAGTTACAGTTTTATGACAGTGATTTAAGTAAGGGGCAGGCCGCGGGATTCGTATTACTTGTATTAATTTTGAGCGAAGTGTCCTCTAAATTTCCATGGTCGCCCTGCCATTAGTGCAGCGGGGACATTACATTCCCTGTCTATTAGTTGAGTCGAACTTGCAGGTTGCGCAGGCGCCTCTGTGCGTTTGTTTAATTTGTTAATAATCGACCGAAAGTGAGCATTGATATGCAACCGCCTCGTGTACTTATTACCGGCGCATTCTTGTTGGCCGGTATTTCTAATGCAATAGCCGCCTCCAGCGTGGATCTGAGTGTGGTCGGTAAGATCACCCCGTCCGCTTGTACGCCTTCGTTTCCTGGCAGCAACGTAGTGGATTACGGGAAGATATCGGCGCAAGACCTGAAACCAAGCTTATCCACACCGTTGCCTGATACAACGCTCAAGATGAGGGTCGATTGCGCAGCCACTGCCTTGATTGCTGTCAAGGTAACGGACAACCGCTTGGGGACTGGCTATAACAAAAGCATCCCCTCACAACCGCTACTTTCAGGTTTTGGCCTGGGTCTGGCGTCAAATGACGCGAAGATTGGCGGGTACATGCTGAAAATAAGCGATGCTTTAGCCGATAGTATTCCGGGCGAGCCGATTGAATCCAAGGATGGGCAGACTTGGTTTGATGCCTGGGACTCAGTTTGGCAACCCGGTTGGATGCGTTCGATAAAAGCGGCGGCAGGGCCTTCCATTGCTCCGAAGCCGTTGCAGACCTTGGAGGCTGACCTGCGATTCGAGGCATGGATCGCACCGAGCCGGGATCTGCCGATTACTGAAGAAGTTCAGATAGACGGCAACGCGACCCTGGATATCGTGTACCTCTAAACACCTACAGGCATCACTCATTCCCTAGGCAAATAGCCATGGCTTTCCCCGGTAGCGCAGACTATCGTTCAGCACCCTGACCATCGTGCGGACCCTGCCCATGAGTGATGCCCACAACGCCCTGATCACCGAGTTCTACCGTGCCTTCCAACGCCTGGACGCCGACGCCATGGCCGCCTGCTATACCGATGACGTGGTGTTCAGCGATCCGGCATTCGGTGTGCTGCGCGGGCGCGATGTTGGCGATATGTGGCGCATGCTCACCACCCGCGCCAAGGATTTTTCCCTGACCTTCGACCATGTTCGCAGCGACGAAACCACCGGCAGCGCGCATTGGGTGGCGACGTACCTGTTCAGCGCTACCGGCAATACCGTGGTCAACGATATCGGCGCGCGCTTTGTGTTTCGCGACGGCAAGATCTGCGAGCACCACGACCACTTCGACCTGTGGCGATGGTCGCGCCAGGCCCTGGGTTTGAAAGGGCTGCTGTTGGGCTGGTCGCCGGCGCTGAAAAACGCCGTGCGCGCTCAGGCGCTTAAAGGCTTGAAGGCATTCCAGGCCGGTCGTTGATAAGATTGGCGCTCCTCTGGTTTGCCGAAATCGCCCTGTGACTGATCCTGTTGAACCCAAACCCTGGTTCGTCTACCTGGTGCGTGCCGCCAATGGCTCGCTGTATTGCGGCATCAGCAATGACCCGGTGCGCCGCTTTGCCTCCCACCAAAGCGGCAAGGGCGCGCGCTTCTTTTTATCCAGTCCGGCGGTGGCGTTGGTGTACACCGAGCAATGTGCGAGCAAGGGTGAGGCGTTGCGCCAGGAGCGGTTGATCAAGAAGCTGAAGAAGAGCGCCAAGGAGTGTCTGGCGGCGAGTGGCAATCAATGATCGAAATTATTTGCTGATTCAGGTGAGGTAATTCACCGGCCCATCCGTGTAGTGCATGAAACTGCGATCTATTCGCATTAACAGCGTTTTCTACACGGGTTCTCACAGCATGAAGTCAACGGCGGGCGGTTGGGTAAAACAGTGGCTGGGAGCCTCGGTATTGGCGGTGTCGGGGCTGGCGTTGCTGCCCCTGGCCGTGGCGCAGGCGCAAGCGCAGCAAAGCGCCCAGTTCAACTTTGCCCTGGCAGCCAAACCGCTGCCTCAGGCCCTGAGCGATTTCAGCCGGGTCACCGGCATCAGCGTGATCTACACCGATGAAGCCCCCTATGGCCTGAATGCCCCGGCCGTCAGTGGGCAGATGAGCGCGACCCAGGCGCTGCAGCGCCTGCTGACCAACACCGGCTTCACCTTCCGCCAGATCGACACCCGCACCCTGGCCCTGGAGCCGGTGCCTACCGATGGTGCGGTCAACCTCGGCGCCACCACCATCAGCGCCGCCAACCCGACGCAGGACAGCACCAGCTACCAGCCGCCGCCCACCAGTTCGGTGATGCGTTCCCGTGGCCTGCTGCTGGAAACCCCGCAAACCGTCAACGTGGTGCCGGCCCAGGTATTGCGCGACCAACAGCCGCGCAACCTGGATGACGCCCTGGGCAATATCAGCGGTATCACCCAGTCCAATACCCTCGGCAGCACCCAGGATGCGGTGATGCTGCGCGGTTTCGGCGACAACCGTAACGGCTCGATCATGAAGGACGGCATGCCGGTGGTGCAGGGCCGAGCCATGAACGCTACTGCCGAACGCGTTGAAGTGCTCAAGGGCCCGTCGTCGCTGTTATATGGCATCCAGGACCCGGGCGGCGTGGTCAATATCGTCAGCAAAAAGCCCGAGCTGGTGCAGTCCACCTCCCTGACCGCCCGTGGCTCGACCTTTGGTAGCGGCAAGAACGGCAGCGGTGGCAATCTCGACACCACTGGCCCTATCGGTGACAGCGGCTTCGCTTACCGGCTGATCGTCGATCACGAAGATGAAGATTACTGGCGCAACTACGGCACCCATCGCGAGACGCTGGTGGCGCCATCCCTGGCCTGGTATGGCGATACCACCCAGGTGGTTTTCGCCTATGAGCACCGCGAGTTTCTCTCGCCGTTCGACCGCGGCACGGCCATCGACCCCAAGACCAACCACCCGTTGAACATCCCCGCCACCCGTCGCCTGGATGAGCCGTTCAATAATATGGAAGGCCGCTCCGATTTGTATCGCCTGACCGTCGATCACGACCTGAACGACGACTGGAAAGCCCACTTCGGCTACAGCTGGAACCGCGAGACCTACGACGCCAGCCAGGTGCGAGTGGTCAAGGTCAATACCAACGGAACCCTGACCCGCAGCATGGACGGCACCCAAGGCGCACTGACCACCGACCGCTTCGCCACCGCCAGCCTCGAAGGCAAGGTTAATGTGGCCGGTATGCAGCATGACCTGGTGTTCGGCCTGGATGATGAGTACCGCAAAATCTACCGTGCCGACCTGATCCGCCAGGCACCGCGGGGCACGTTTGACTACAACAATCCGGTGTACGGCAATGAAGTCGCAGGCACCACCGTCAGCGCACCGGACAGCAACCAGACCGACTTGCTGCGCAGCGATTCACTGTTCTTCCAGGACGCGATTCACCTGAACGACCAGTGGATTCTGGTCGGCGGTGCGCGCTATCAGATGTACGACCAATACGCCGGCAAAGGTGTGCCCTTCACTGCCAACACCGATGGCAACGGCCAGAAGTGGGTACCGCGTGCCGGTCTGGTGTATCGCTACACCGACCAATTGTCGTTTTACGGCAGCTACACCGAGTCGTTCAAACCCAACTCCACCATCGCGCCACTGGCGAATAAAACCGTGTTGGATGGCAGCCTGGAACCGGAAGAGTCCAAGGCCTGGGAGCTGGGCACCAAGTTCGATATGCCGGGGCGCATCACCGCGAGCGCGGCGTTGTTCACTATCGATAAGCGCAATGTGCTGGTGAAGGTCGGCGACGGTTTGACTTCGACCTACAGCATGGCGGGCAAGGTGCGCTCCCGTGGCCTGGAGCTGGATGCCAGCGGCCAGTTGAGCGACAACTGGAGCCTGATCGGCAGCTATGCCTACACCGATGCCGAGGTCACCGAAGACCCGACGCTCAAAGGCAACCGCCTGCAAAACGTGGCGAAAAATACCGGCTCGCTGTCGGCCGTGTATGACTTCGGCAGCATCCTGGGCGGTGATCAACTGCGGGTCGGTGCCGGTGCTCGCTATGTGGGCGAGCGGGCAGGGGACGCGGCCAACAGCTTCGAACTGCCGAGCTATACCGTGGCCGATGTCTTCGCCAGCTATGACACCAAGCTCGAGGGGCAGAAGGTCAAGTTCCAGCTCAACGTGAAGAACCTGTTCGACCGCACCTACTACACCTCGTCGGTGAATACGCAGTTTGTGTCTATTGGGGATGCGCGGCAGGTGTCGGTGTCCAGCACCTTGACCTTCTAAGATCGACCACAGTGGCCGGCGACGCATTGAGCTGGTAGCGTTGCCGCCACTGAAGACTTTGCAGGAAAACGGTACTGATGCACTTGGGTCGATGGATACACACCAGCACCCTGCTGGTTGGCTTGAGCTTTTTGCTGGGCGGCTGCGCCAGCGTTTCGCAGACTTCCACGCCTGCCACCCTGGATAAACTGCTAACCGACCCGGCGCTGCACGGCGCCACGGTGTCGTTGACGGTGCGTGATGCCCGCAGTGGCGCCACTCTCTACCAGCACAACCCACACACCCGGTTGGTGCCCGCTTCCAACCTCAAGCTGCTGACCACGGCGGCGGCGATGGATGTGCTGGGGCCGCAGTACCGTTTCGCCACACAACTGCTGAGCAATGGCATACGCCAGGGTGACCGTTTGACCGGCAACCTGTACCTGCGTGGCCTCGGCGACCCGACCATCCAGTTCGCCGACTACCAGGCCCTCGCCGCGCAGTTGGCCAGCCAGGGCGTGCGCCAGGTGCAGGGCGACCTGGTGTTCGACGACACGTGGTTTGATGCCGAGCGGCTGGGCGTCGATTGGTCCCATGATGATGAAACCACCTACTACGGCGCGCAGATTTCCGCGCTGACCGTGTCACCCAATACGGATTTTGATGCGGGCAGCGTGCTGGTCACGGCCAAGGCACCGTTGCGGGCCGGCTCGCCGGTAGGTGTCGAGATCTACCCGCCCACCGATTACCTGCAACTGAGCAATCGCGCCGTGAGTGGCCCGGGCAACAGCTATGGCATCAACCGTCGCCATGGCACTAACCTGCTACAGCTCAGCGGCGCGGTGGCACCGGGCCGGCAGAGCCAGCAACTGGTCAGCGTCTGGGAGCCGACGCAGCTGGTGGCCAATCTGTTCGAACAGGCCTTGGCGCAACAGGGCATTACGGTGCTGGGGCGTCGGGTGATGGGCGGGGCGAGCCCGGCTGCGGTAACGGTGCTCGCCGAGCACCAATCGGCACCGTTGCAGGAACTGATCGTGCCGCTGCTCAAACTCTCGAACAACAACATGTCCGAAGCCTTGCTCAAGGCCATGGGCCGCCAGACCGCCAACAACGGCACCGCAGCGGCGGGTGCAGTGGCGGTGGCCGGGTTCCTCAAGCGTCAGGGGCTGGACACAAACGCCCTCAACCAGGTCGACGGCTCCGGCCTGTCGCGGCGTAACCTGGTGTCGTCGCAAACCCTGACCGACCTGCTGCTGGCCGCGAGCAAACAACCGTGGTTCAACGCCTGGTACAACGCGCTACCGATTGCCGGCAACGCTGACCGCATGACCGGCGGCAGCCTGGGTTATCGCCTGCGTGGCACCTCGGCCGAAAACAACCTGCATGCCAAGACCGGCTCCATGGGCGGCGTATCGTCATTGAGCGGTTACATCACCGACGCCCACGGGCGCAAGTTGGCGTTCTCGATGCTGACCAACAACTATGTGGTGGCCGGCGCGCAGGTCAAGGCGCTGGAGAATCGCGTGGCAGTGGCGCTGTCACGCAGCGACGATTGATTCAGGGCTGATAGCCCATGCGCCAACTCACGGCCCGGGTCGCCGCCAGCAAATGCTGCGCCGCCGGGCCATCTTCATCGGCGTGGAACAGTGAGGTAGGGCCGACTACGGTCATCACCGCCGCCACTTGCCCCACCGCATTGAACACTGGCGCCGACAACGCATCCACGCCAGGCATCAGCAAACCATGCACGAAGTGCAGGCCACGGCTGCGGATCTGTTCGCACACGGTGGCGTAGGCCTGATCGTCGGCCAGCGAGTGGGCGGTGCCGGCTTGAACCTCGCGCTCGCGCAATTCCACGGTTTCCCGCGATGGCAGGTAGGCGCTGAACACCAGCCCGGTAGACGAACTCAGCAGCGGCAACACGGAGCCCAGCTGTGTGACCACCGTCACCGCACGCACCGCCGGCTCGATCTGCACCACTGTCGCGCCCTGGTTGCCCCACACCGCCAGAAAGCAGGTTTCATTCAACTCATCGCGCAGCTCGGCCAGGGGCATGGCGCCGACTTTCAACACATCCATGCTGCCCAATGCCGCCAGGCCCACGCGCAACGCTTCGCGGCCCAGACCGTAATGGTTGGTAGCGCTGTTCTGTTCGGCAAAACCCGAGGCGATCAACGCCTGCAAATAGCGATGGACCTTGCTCGCCGGCATCTGCACGTGTTCGGCCAGGCGTGACAACGAGGTGGCCGGGGACAGTTCGGCCAGGGCCTTGAGGATATCGGTGCCGACTTCCGCCGAGCGGACTTTCTGTTTACCGGTGTCGCGGGGCTTTTCCATGGAAGGGCGAGAATCCGAGAGATGAATGGGCGTCTTTATAGCTTGACGCTCGATAGTGATCAAATTACGTTATGCGTAACTGGATTACGATAAAAACAACTTCTGTACAGAGGAAGATCCATGGACCTCGAATACCAATCGGGCTTTGGCAATGAATTCGCCAGCGAAGCCTTGCCCGGCGCGCTGCCGGTCGGGCAGAACTCGCCGCAAAAAGCCCCCTACGGGCTCTACACCGAACTGTTTTCCGGCACCGCCTTCACCGTAGCGCGCAGCGAAGCGCGGCGCACCTGGCTGTACCGCATCCAGCCGTCGGCCAATCACCCGGCATTCGTCAAGCTGGAACGTCAATTGGCTGGTGGCCCGCTGGGCGCGGTGACCCCCAATCGCCTGCGTTGGAACCCGCTGGATATTCCGAGCGAGCCGACGGACTTTATCGACGGCCTGGTCGGCATGGTCGCCAACGCGGGATCGGAAAAACCCTCGGGCATCAGCATCTACAACTACCGCACCAATCGCTCCATGGAGCGCGTGTTCTTTAATGCCGATGGCGAACTGCTGATCGTCCCTGAGCAGGGCCGTCTGCGCGTCGCCACCGAATTGGGTGTGCTCGACGTCGAGCCACTTGAAATTGTGGTACTGCCCCGTGGGCTCAAATTCCGTATCGAACTGCTGGACGCCCAAGCACGCGGTTACGTCGCGGAAAACCACGGCGCCCCGATGCGCCTGCCCGACCTGGGCCCTATCGGCAGCAATGGTTTGGCCAACCCCCGCGACTTCCTGACGCCAGTGGCCCGCTACGAAGACCTCAAGCAACCGACCACGCTGGTGCAGAAATTCCTCGGTGAGCTGTGGGCCTGCGAGCTGGACCATTCGCCGCTCAACGTGGTCGCCTGGCACGGCAATAACGTGCCGTACAAATACGACCTGCGCCGCTTCAACACCCTCGGCACCGTGAGTTTCGATCACCCGGACCCGTCGATCTTCACCGTATTGACCTCACCCACCAGCGTGCATGGCCTGGCCAACCTCGATTTCGTGATCTTCCCGCCGCGTTGGATGGTGGCCGAGAACACCTTCCGTCCGCCGTGGTTCCACCGCAACCTGATGAACGAATACATGGGCCTGATCCAGGGCGCCTACGATGCCAAGGCCGAAGGCTTCCTGCCCGGCGGCGCGTCGCTGCACAGCTGCATGAGCGCCCACGGCCCGGACGGCGAGACCTGCACCAAGGCTATCAACGTGGACCTGGCGCCGCACAAGATCGACAACACCATGGCCTTCATGTTCGAGACCAGCCAAGTGCTGCGCCCGACCCAGTTCGCCCTGGAATGCCTGCAACTGCAACCCGCTTATGACGCGTGCTGGGCCGCGCTGCCCGCCACCTTCAACCCGAACCGGAGATAACCCATGACGCAACCAACGCTTACCCGTAGCTGGGTGGCCTCAGCCAACGGCCACGCGGATTTCCCTCTGCAAAACCTGCCGCTGGGCGTGTTCAGCATCAACGGCTCGGCACCGCGCAGTGGCGTGGCGATTGGCGACGCGATCCTCGACCTGCATGCCGCGCTGGACGAGTTTGACGGTGAAGCCCGACGCGCCGTCGAAGCCACGGCGGGTGGCCAACTGAACGCGTTTTTCGAACTCGGTCGCGGCCCTCGCGTGGCGTTGCGCGAGCGCCTGCTGGAACTGCTGGCCGAAGGCAGCAAGCTGCAAACCCGTGAGGCGCAGGTGCTGCACCGTGCCGCCGATTGCCAGATGCACTTGCCAGCCAGGATCAATGACTACACCGACTTTTACGTCGGCATCGAGCACGCGCAGAACGTCGGCAAATTGTTCCGCCCGGATAATCCACTGTTGCCGAACTACAAGTACGTGCCGATTGGTTACCACGGCCGCGCGTCGACCATTCGCCCATCGGGCACGGATGTGCGTCGTCCTAAAGGCCAGACCCTGCCGGCCGGCCAGACCGAGCCGACCTTTGGCCCCTGCGCGCGCCTGGACTATGAATTGGAGCTGGGCATCTGGATCGGCCAGGGCAATGCCATGGGCGACGCGATTGCCATTGGCGATGCGGCCGAGCATATCGCCGGTTTCTGCCTGCTCAATGACTGGTCGGCGCGGGATATCCAGGCCTGGGAATACCAGCCGCTGGGGCCGTTCCTGTCGAAAAGCTTTATCACCAGTATTTCGCCATGGGTAGTGACTGCCGAGGCGCTGGAGCCATTTCGCAAAGCCCAGCCGGCGCGCCCCGAGGGTGATCCGCAACCGCTGCCGTATCTGCTGGATAAGCGTGATCAGAACGCGGGTGCCTTTGATATTGAACTGCAAGTGCTGCTTACCACGGCTTCGATGCGTGAGCAGAACCTGCCCGCCCATCGCCTGACTTTGAGCAACACCGAGCACATGTACTGGACCGTGGCACAAATGGTTGCACACCACAGCGTCAACGGTTGCCAGTTGCAGGCCGGTGACCTGTTCGGTTCGGGCACCTTGTCCGGTCCAAAGCCGGGGCAGTTCGGCAGCCTGTTGGAGATTACCGAAGGCGGTAAGAAGCCGATTGAATTGCCCAGCGGCGAGGTGCGTAAATTCCTGGAGGACGGCGACGAAATCATCCTGCGTGCCCGTTGCAACCGTGAAGGTTTTGCCTCCATCGGTTTCGGCGAATGCCGCGGTACCGTGGTCGCGGCGCGTTAAGAGGGCAGGGCGATGGAACTCTATACCTATTACCGTTCTACCGCGTCGTATCGGGTACGTATTGCCCTGGCACTCAAGGGCCTGGATTTCACCGCGCTGCCGATCAACCTGCTGGTGCCGGCAGGCGGTGCCAACCGCCAGCCGGAATACCTGGCGATCAACCCGCAAGGGCGCGTGCCGGCCTTGCGTACCGATGAGGGGGCGTTGCTGATTCAGTCACAGGCGATCATCGAGTACCTGGAGGAACGTTATCCACAGGTGCCGCTGCTCTCCAAAGAGCTGTCTACCCGTGCCCATGAGCGGGCGGTTGCCTCGATCATTGCCTGCGATATCCACCCGTTGCACAACTCCAGCACTCAAAACCTGTTGCGCCAGTGGGGGCATGACGAGGCGCAATTGCTCGAGTGGATCAGTCACTGGGTCAGCCAGGGCCTGGGCGCGGTGGAGCAGTTGATTGGAGATAAGGGTTTCTGCTTTGGCGCGCAGCCGGGCATGGCGGACGCGTTTCTGATTCCACAGCTGTATGCGGCCGAGCGCTTCAAGGTGCCGTTGGCGGCCTACCCGCGTATCGGCCGAGTGGCGGCGTTGGCGGCGCAGCATCCGGCGTTTGTGCAGGCTCATCCCACCAACCAACCTGACACCCCATAGCTCTCAAAACGGGCACAAAACCAATGTGGGAGGGGGCAAGCCCCTCCCACATTTTTTTGACCAGCGTCATCCAAAAAAAATAAAGGTACCTTGCGATGCACAATCAGATTGCCAGCTTTCGTGCGGCACTCGACGCCCGCCCGGTGTCGCGCTACCAATGGTTGATCCTTCTGTTGTTGGCACTGCTGCTGGTCACCGATGGCTATGACGCCCAGGTGCTGGGCTATGTGGTGCCGGCACTGGCCCAGGATTGGGGTCTGGAAAAAGCTGCGTTCGGCCCTGTCTTCAGTGCCAACCTGCTGGGCCTGACCCTGGGCTCGCTGCTGGTGACGCCACTGGCGGACCGGTATGGCGTGCGGCGTATCCTGCTGGCGTGTGTACTGATCTACGCCAGCCTCACGGTGCTGATGGTGTTTGCCAATTCCCTGACCACCTTGATGGCTGCGCGGTTTATCTGCGGCATCGGCATGGGCGGCGCGATGCCCAGCGCCATGGCGTTGATGTCGGAGTATTCGCCGCCACGCATGCGCACGCTGATGGTGACTTTGGCCGCATGTGGCTTCTCATTCGGCGGTGCGGCGGGCGGGTTTGTAGCTGCCGGGTTTATCGACGGTTTTGGCTGGCAGGCCGTGTTCCTGGCCGGTGGTGTGACGCCGTTGCTGCTGTTCCCGTTCCTGGTATGGCTGTTGCCCGAATCCCTGCCACGTCTGTTGCGGGATGCGCCGCCGTATCTGCGCTTGCGCAACGTCACGGCGCGCATGCTGCCTGACTGGCAACCACCGCCCGCGAGCGACGCCGAAAACCGCCAGGAGCAGGGCAGCAAACTGACGGTGGTGGAGCTGTTTCGTAATGGCTACGCACGCCCGACGTTGCTGATCTGGGCGACCTTTTTTGTCAGCCTGATCCTGCTGTATTTCATGATCAGCTGGTTGCCTTCGCTGTTGCTCGAAAGCGGCCTGGCGCTGAATGAAGCCAATCTGGTCACTTCCATGTTCCTGTTCGCCGGCACCTTGGGCGCGATCCTCATGGCCTGGTTCGCCGACCGTCTGAAAAGCAAGGTGCGGCTGCTGTCCGCCGTATTGGCCGCAGCTGCGCTGTGCACCCTCCTGTTGGGCTTGAACCACGACAATCCACGCTACTTGGTCGCCTGCGTGTTTGCCGCCGGGTTCTGCATCATCGGCGGGCAACTGACCCTTAATGCGTTTGCCAGCAATTTCTACCCGGCGCACGTGCGCGCCACCGGCACGGGCTGGGCGTTGGGGGTAGGGCGGTTCGGGTCAATCCTGGGGCCGTTGTTTGGCAGCCTGTTGCTGGCGATGCATATACCGGTGCAGCAGATTTTCTTCTTCTGCGCGATTCCGGCGGTGGTGGCGGCGCTGTTGATCATCCAGGTGCGCTCACCGGGGGCCAATACGCCGCAGGGGCCGCTGCACGGCGATATTCTCAAGGCGCCGCAGGCCTAGTGAACTACTGAATTGGGCGGCAGGTGCCCCAGCCGCTCGGTCAGGCGCAGGCGCTGGATCGGGTCTTCGCTGAGCAGCAGGGCATGTTCCAGGTCAAAGCGCTCGGCGCTCGGGCAGTCCAGGCGCTGATACAGGCTGGCCCGTGCCAGGTAGTCCGCGGCGCTGGCGTTGCCCAGTTCCAGCACGCGCTCGGCATCTATCAGGGCCGCCAGCGGTTCGTCGTTGGAAAGGTGCAGTTGGCGCAGGTTGCGCGACAGCCGTTGCAAGATCGCCCGTGGATCGGCGGTGTGCAGGTGATCGGCTTGTAACTTGAGTTTCGGCCCGTATTGGCGATGCAGCAGGTCGCGGCAGTCGTTGGGGTACAGGCGCCGGCCGCCACACGGGTCCAGCAGGTGATCGGCACCGGGCACCCGTAGCAGGAAGTGGCCCGGGAAGTTCACACCGACCATGGGGATCTCCAGGCGCCGCGCCATTTCCAGTGCGATCAGGCCCATGGCCAACGGTTGCCCGCGTTTGCGTTGCAGCACTTTGTCCAGCAAGGCGGCGGCGGGGCGCAGCGGGGTGTGGTCATCCTGGGCAAACCCCAGGTCATTCATGCGCCGCAGCAGCGGCTGGCCGAGTTCATCTGACGGCAACAAAGGCATACCCTGGCTGACCTGCTGTTGCAGCAGGCTCAGATCCTGCAGGATCTGCAACGGCTGCACGCTGGCGTCGTGCTCGGCGGCAATCCACAGCGCGGCTTCAAACAGCGCAGGGGGTGAACGGTCCAGGCAGGCGAAAAAGGCGGTGCGGGGATTCATTGCGTTCTCCGGCGGATGCCCCTGTTTTAGCCTTGCTGTGAATTTTCGTCCAGCATATTGAGAGATATCCCACGTCCTTATGTCGTAGACCCTTCGAAACTGCACGGCTTATTCCAGCGCAATCCAGCAGTTTCCTGCCGCAAGCCTATACTTGGCCCACTACCAAAAGTGATTCGGGAGCTCAATGATGTTTGCGCTCATGCACAGCACCCGCCTTGAATCGCTGCACCTGAGCGTCGACCCGGTGACCGGGCTGAAAGCGATCATCGCCATCCACAACAGTCGCCTGGGCCCTGCCTTGGGCGGCTGTCGCTACCTTGCCTACCCCGACGATGAAAGCGCCGTAGCCGATGCCGCGCGCCTTGCACAAGGCATGAGCTACAAGGCCGCACTCGCCGGGTTGCCGGTGGGCGGCGGCACGGCGGTCATCATCCGCCCGGTGCACGTGGAGAGCCGTGCAGCGCTGTTCGAAGCGTTTGGTCGTTGTATCGAAAAACTCGACGGCCGTTTCATCACCTCGATCGATAGCGGCACCTCGGTTGCCGACATGGATTGCATTGCCCAGCACACCCGCTTCGTCACCAGCACCACCGCCGCTGGCGACCCCGCGCCCCATGCCGCCATGGGCGTCTTCGCGGGCATCCGCACCTCTGCCATGGCGCGCCTGGGCAGTGACAATCTCGAGGGCCTGCGCGTAGCGGTGCAGGGCCTGGGCAATGTCGGTTATGCCCTGGCCGAGCAACTGCACGCCGCGGGTGCCGAGCTGCTAGTCAGTGATATCGACCACGGCAAGGTGCAACTGGCCATGGAGCAACTGGGCGCCCACCCGATTGCCAATGACGCCTTGCTCAGCACACCCTGCGATATTCTTGCGCCCTGCGGCGTCGGCGCCGTATTCAACCGCAACAGCGTCGGCCAACTGCGCTGCGCCGCCGTGGCAGGTGCCGCCAGCGCACAACTGACCAACCTGGACATCGCCGACCAGTTGGAAAGCCGCGGCATCCTCTACGCTCCAGACTACGTGATCAACTCCGGCGGCCTGATCTACGTCGCCCTCAAACACGCCGGTACGGACCTGCCCGGCATCACCGCGCACTTGTCGAACATCGGCACGCGCCTGACCGAAATCTTCGCCCACGCCCAAGCCGAAAAACGCTCGCCCGCACGGGTGGCCGATGAGTTAGCCGAACGCCTGCTGTACAAATAGGCCAGGCATTAAAAAGGCCCTGAATCCATGATTCAGGGCCTGTTCAATTCGGGCTTTACTCTGCTGCCGGGTTCAGCAACTCGGACAACACGTCCGGCTGGCTCTTGAACGCCTTGGCAAATACATCGCGGTTCTTCGCCATGTAGATCCCGGCTTCCTCCACCTGCTGCTCGCTCAACGACGGCACGGCTTTTTGCAACACCTCTGCCAGCAACTCAGCGAGTTCAAGCATCTTGTCATGACGGTCAGCTTCGGCTTTATCCATGAACAAACGCTCCAGATCTCGGCTGCTGCGGTATACCACTTCGACGGCCATTCACCACCTCACATGCCTTCACGATAGTTGTCTTTTGCGACTACTGTATTTATATACAGCGAAAAGGATAAGCCAAACGCCGGGGTTTGGATAGTAGGTTTTTAATGTAGTTGGGAAATGGGGGTTTGCTACACCGCAAATGCTCACAATGGTGAGCGCCTTGATTAATCTGTGCCTCATGCCACCGAGCCATCATCTCATGCCTGTGCTGGCCTTTTTTCTGCATGCAGAACAACCGTCACGTCCAACCCGCATTATCCGGTCGAGCCGACCTAAGGAAGCATCATCTTGAAAATCAACTGGGCCGAAAGGCTGCGTCAGCAAGTTCACGGGCTGGCCGAGTCGCTGGGCAATCTGTTTGTCGAGTCGTTCCACTACCTGGCGTTGTTTGCCATTGGTGCGGTGACTGCCTGGGCGGCGGTGATGGAATTCTTGGGGATGCTGGAGAACGGGCACATCAAGATCGATGACATATTGCTGCTGTTCATTTATCTGGAATTGGGGGCGATGGTCGGGATTTACTTCAAGACCAACCACATGCCGGTGCGCTTCCTGATCTACGTGGCGATCACCGCGCTGACACGCCTGCTGATTTCCAACGTGTCCCACCACAACCCGCCGGATATCGGCATCATCTACCTGTGCGGCGGGATTCTGCTGTTGGCATTTGCCATTCTGGTGGTGCGCTATGCGTCGTCGGCGTTCCCTTCGGTGAAGGTCGAAGGCCCGCGTCGCAAGGGCGAGGCGAGCCTGGAGACCGAGAAGGGCGAGCTTTAAAGCCCAACGCTGAAGGGCAGGGCACGGGCGGGCGGTCGCTGCAGGAGCTTGTGGCTGTCGCCGTCCGTCATCAGCTCGAGGATTTCAACCGCGCTGTGGCCCTGCTCGATGGCGATACCAAACTGGATGCTCTGCACCAGGCGTTGCAGCCGCTGCGGGTCGTTGCGCTGTTCGGCGCTGATCATGCGCTTGGCCACCACGCCGGTCTCGTCCGAGAGGGTGAGCATGATGCTGCCGTCCAGCCGCTGGATGCTCAGGTTGACGCGGTATTGGGGGGTGAAGGTGTCGGTGATAATCTGAAAAGGATTGTCCATGGTGCGTTACCGCCTGATAAGAACATGCAGTCATTGACGGCCGGTATCGGGATTAGTTCGCATCGCCTGACCATCGGCCACTCCGTCGCTGAGGCTTTCACAAGGTCCGTTTTCCTCATCAGTTGTACAGCAAAGGGCGTGCCGTACAGCGACTTTCAAGGCACCGGTATCCCAATGTGGGAGGGGGCTTGCTCCCGATATAGGTCCTTCAGCCGAGCATTTATTGGCTGATACACCGCTATCGGGAGCAAGCCCCCTCCCACATTTGACCTGTGTTGTTATTGAGGGAAGTGACCTGTTTCAGGGCATCACGGAAAAAACGATCGCAGACAGCGCAATCAGCCCGATCACCACCACAAACACATTCGACAGCTGGCCCGAATACTGGCGCAAAGATGGCACGCGGCGAATCGCGTACATCGGCATCAGGAACAGCAGGCACGCGATGATCGGCCCGCCCATGGTTTCAATCATGCCCAGGATGCTCGGGTTGAAAGTCGCCACTGCCCAGCAGGTCAGCACCATGAACAGTGCGGTGCAACGCTCCAGCCATTTTGCCGACATCGAGCGATTGCGCCCGCGCAGGGATTTGACGATCAGCCCCTGGAAGCCTTCGCTGGCGCCGATGTAGTGGCCCAGGAAGGATTTGGTAATCGCCACCAGCGCGATCAACGGCGCGGCATAGGCGATCACTGGGGTTTGGAAGTGGTTGGCCAGGTATGACAGGATCGAGATGTTCTGCGCCTTGGCGGCCGCCAGGTCAGCCGGCGACAGGGCCAGTACACAGCTGAAGCAGAAGAACATCACCGTCAACACCATCATGCCGTGGGCGGTGGCGAGGATGCCGCTGCTTTTACGCTCGGCCTGGGCGCCGTACACGCGTTTCTGGTCGACGGCGAAGGCGGAGATGATCGGCGAATGGTTGAACGAGAACACCATCACCGGGATCGCCAGCCACAGAGTCTTGAAGAACAGCGGCAGCGGCATGCCTTCGCTGGCGGAGGCGAAGAACGCGCCATTCCAGTTGGGAATCAGGCTGACAGCCAGCAGCAACAGCGCGGCGACGAAGGGGTACACCAAGACGCTCATGGCCTTGACGATCACGCCCTGGCCGCAGCGCACAATGGCCATCAGGCCGAGGATCAGCACCAGGGACAGCAGCGCCCGGGGCGGCGGGGTCATGTGCAGTTGGTGTTCCATGAAGCTGCCCAGGGTGTTGGTCAGCGCCACGCTGTACACCAGCAGAATCGGGAAGATCGCAAAGAAGTACAGCAGGGTAATCAGCTTGCCGGCGCCGACACCGAAATGTTCCTCGACCACGTCGGTTATGTCGCCGGATTTGCCCGACAACACAAAACGCGTCAGCCCACGGTGGGCGAAGAAGGTCATCGGGAAAGCCAACAGCGCCAGCACGATCAGCGGCCAGAAGCCGCCGACGCCGGCGTTGATCGGCAGGAACAGGGTGCCGGCGCCAATGGCGGTGCCGTAGAGGCCGAGCATCCAGGTGGTGTCGTGTTTGGTCCAGCCGGTGGTCACCGTTGCTTCTGAAACAGGATTGTCGGCAGCAGGTGTACGTACATCAGTCATCGGTATTGCCTCGTTATTATTTTTGCGCGGGCTCACGTATGGGGCGGGTAGCAGTGCTCCGATCAGCACTCCACCCAGCTGACCGCCAGGCCGCCCCGTGAAGTTTCTTTGTATTTGTCATGCATATCGGCGCCGGTATCACGCATGGTGCGGATGACCCGGTCGAGGGAGATGAAGTGCTTGCCGTCACCGCGCAGGGCCATTTGCGTGGCGTTGATCGCCTTGACTGCAGCGATGGCGTTGCGCTCGATGCACGGCACTTGCACCAGACCGCCGACCGGGTCGCAGGTCAGGCCGAGGTTGTGTTCCAGGCCGATTTCGGCAGCGTTTTCCAGTTGCTCCGGGGTGGCGCCGAGGATATCGGCCAAGCCGGCGGCGGCCATGGCGCAAGCCGAGCCGACTTCGCCCTGGCAGCCGACTTCGGCGCCGGAGATCGAGGCGTTTTTCTTGCAGAGGATGCCGACGGCGGCGGCGGCCAGGAAGAAATTGACCACGTCGTCATCGGACGCGTCAGGGTTGAACTTCATGTAGTAATGCAGCACTGCCGGGATGATCCCGGCCGCACCATTGGTCGGCGCGGTGACCATGCGCCCGCCGGCGGCGTTTTCTTCGTTGACGGCGAGGGCGAACAGGTTGACCCATTCCATCGCAGATAAGGTCGAGGTGATGACGTTGGGTTTGCCGATTTCCAACAGGCTGCGGTGCAACTTGGCTGCGCGCCTTGGCACGTCCAGGCCACCGGGCAGGATGCCTTCGTCGCGCAGGCCCTGTTCCACGCATTCGCGCATCACCGACCAGATATGCAGCAGGCCGCTGCGGATTTCTTCGTCGCTGCGCCACGCACGTTCGTTGGCCATCATCAGTTCGGAAACTCGCAGGCCGTGCTTGTTGCACAAGGCCAGCAGTTCCACGGCACTGGAAAAGTCGTAAGGCAGTTCCACATCGCTGCTCGGCGCAATGCCCGAGGCCGCTTCGGCGGCTTCGATGATGAAGCCACCGCCCACCGAGTAATAGGTTTGTTCGCTCAGCAGGCCTTTGTCGCCATAGGCGTGCAGGGACATGGCGTTGGGGTGGTAGGGCAGGCTTTCGTCCAGTAGCAGGAGGTCGGTGCGCCAGTTGAAGGCAATTTCCTGGGAGCCCGCGAGCAGCAATTGGCCGGACTCGCGTAATTGCTGGATACGCGCATTGATCGAGGTGGGGTCGACCCGGTCCGGCCATTCGCCCATCAAGCCCATGACACAGGCGCGGTCGGTGGCATGGCCGATGCCGGTGGCGGACAACGAGCCGTACAGGCGCACTTCGACGCGGCGGGTTTGACTGAGTAAATGCTGGTCGGTCAGGGCCTGGGCAAAGGTTGCCGCAGCGCGCATCGGGCCGACGGTATGGGAACTGGAGGGACCAATGCCCACCTTGAATAGATCAAAAACACTGATAGCCATGCTAAACCCTTACAAGCAATGGAGTAGAAATCGCTGCCATGTTTTGTAGGACGAGCGCAATTGGCGCGATACTGAGCCTCTGGATCGGCACTGACCAACGAATTATCCTAAGACACCCTTTAGCAGGACTAAACGCTATGACTCGCCCCCTTCACGGCCAGACTTATGTCTGGTTGCATGTGTTTTCCTGCGCGGCACGGCATTTGTCGTTCACCCGTTGCGCCGAAGAACTGCACATCACGCCGGGGGCGGTGAGCCAGCAGATTCGCCAGTTGGAGGAGCGCCTGGGGTTTCGGCTGTTTCATCGGCGGGCGCGGGGCGTAGAGCTGAGCGCCGAGGGGCAGCGCCTGTCGGCGGTAGTGGGGGAGGCGTATGGCAGCATTGATGCGGAGTTGCAGCGCCTGGACGCGGGGATGATCAGCGGCACTTTGCGCCTGCGTTCGATCCCGTCGTTTCTCGGCAAGTGGCTGACCCCGCGCCTGCCACGCTTGCAGCAGCGTTTTCCAGACATCCAGCTACGCATGGTGGCCGAAGACAGCAGCATCGCCCTGCACGAAGGTGATTTTGACCTGGCCATTGACCTGAACGACGGCAGCTACCCCGGCCTGTTATCCACAGCCCTGTTGGACGAGCAGATATTCCCGGTGTGCGCGCCCAGCCTGTTGCGTGGCCGGCCGCCGCTGCATGGCCCGGCTGACCTTGCGCATTTTCCGCTATTGCACGACATCACTGCCTGGCGTGGGAGTTATGAATATGCCGAGTGGGAGTTCTACCTGAATGCCATTGGCTACCACGGCGCGGACGTGCGGCGCGGGCATACCTTCAACCGCAACCACCTGACCATCGAAGCCGCCATCGCCGGCATGGGCGTGGCCATTGCGCGGCGCACCTTGCTCAATGATGAATTGGAGCGCGGCACCTTGATCGTACCGTTCGGCCTGGCCGTACCCAACCATAAACGCTACGTGCTGCTGTATGCGCCGGGTGCGTTGAACCATCCGGGCGTGCGTGCGGTGCATGATTGGCTGGTGGAAGAAGCAGGGGTTTTTCGCGGATTGCACCCCTTGGGAGAGGGGCAATTGTGAGGTTGGTTGGGCGTAAGAAGATGTAACCAACTCCCCACCCTAACAGCGTTTTTGTCCGGCGTCAGGGTTAATTTGTAATGTGGGATTTATCTTTGCAAAGGGGTTGAATTGTTTCAGCGGGTGCTCAATTGTGTAATCAGGAGGTCATGGTTTCACCACCCCGGTGTTGCAGTTTGTGACCTCTGGCGAGCTAGCTGAAATAAGGGAAGAACTATGCAAATCCAAGTCAATAGCGATAACCATATTGAAAGCAGCATCCGACTGGAGGAGTGGGTACGTACTACCATTGAGAGCACGCTCGAACGTTACGAAGAAGACCTGACCCGCGTGGAGGTCTACCTGCGGGATGAGAACGGCGACAAGCCCGGTCCCCATGATTTGAGTTGCCGCCTGGAAGCCCGGCCAAAGGGCCATCAACCAGTTTCCGTGTGCCATAAAGCCGATACGCTGGAACAAGCGATCGATGGCGCCGCCACCAAACTGGACCATGCGTTGGAACACCTGTTTGGCAAACTGCAAGGCAAGCCCCGCGCTGCCGCGAAAAACCAGCCAATCAACAAAGTGAATGAGGACGCACTCGAAGAGGAATTCCTGGAAAACGAAAACGCTGTAATTAACGGCTGACCGTTTTTTAACACCCCACTGAAAACGGGCCTGCACATGCAGGCCCGTTTTCGTTCAGCTACGGAGCCTGAAGAAATACCGGCTCAGTACTGCCAACCCGCACGCTCCCAAACCCGCGAACAGCATGGCCCAACCGGCGCCGCTGCGCAGTGCCGCCTGTGCATCGGGGGCAGTCAGCCCCGGCGCGTTCAACTTTCCTGCGGCAATATGTTGACTAAGGGTTGCCCACTCCAATGCTGTGCTGTCAGGCAGCACATTGGCCAGGTGATGGCTGATACCCAGCAACAGCACCAAGCCCATCAACGCGATGTTGAGTGCCAGGGTGATCAGCCGTGCGCTGAAGTCGATACCCGAGGCCATGCCCGCACGGTCGGCGGAAACGGCGCCGGTGGTGGTGTTGGTAGTGGGCGAGTTGGTCAGCGCCAGCCCAGTGCCGGCGATCACGCAACTGAGCAGCACCAGTGCAGTGCCGGGCTGTGCGGCGGTATTGACGACGGCCATGGCCAGGAACCCCGCGCCCATCGCCCCCAGCCCCACGGGGATGATGCGCTCGGCGCCGTAGCGCAGGGCCAGGCGCTCGGCCAGCGGTGGCACCAGCAAAGTGGGCAAGGTGTAGGCGAGCAGGGCGCCGCCGGTGGTCAGGGTGTCGTAGCCCAGGCCCGCCTGGAAATACAACGGCAGGTAGATCATGAACGGCCAGAAGCTGAAGTTCATGCCGATCGAGCCCATCAATGCACCGTTGAAGCGCTGGATACGGAACACCGAGAAGTCGAACATCGGCTGGGCGCTGCGGCGCTCAATTAGGATAAACAGCAGCAGCGCCACCACTGACAGGCCGGCCCATCCCAGCATCGCCGGGGTGCCAAAGCCGTTGTCGCTGCCCTGGGTGATGAAATAGACCAGTGCGAACACCGCCAGCGTCAAGGTCAGCATACCGGCGATGTCGAGGCGATGGCTGGCCGGGTCACGAGATTCCTGCACGCTGACATGCAGTAGCGCCAAGGTGAACAGGGTCAGCGGCACATGCGCCAGGAACACCCAACGCCAGTCCGCCACGGCCAGGATCAATGCGCCCACCATCGGCCCGAACCCCAGGCCCACGCCGGCGATCACGCCCCATATCGCAAACGCCCGCGCTCGCGCCGCCGGTTCGCGGAACTGATGGGACAAGATGGCGAATTGGCAAATCATCATCGCCCCGGCGCCGATACCCTGGACAAACCGCGCCACGATTAGCGTGGAAGCGCTGTCGGCCAACCCACAGGCCAACGATGCCAGCCCGAACAGCCACAGGCACAACACCAGCATGCGCCGCCTGCCGAAGCGATCCGCCAATGTACCCGCTGCCATCAACACGCTGGTACACGCCAGGGTGTAGGCATTCATGATCCATTGGGCGTCCTGGAAGCCGGTGCCCAGTTGTTGCTCGAGCGTCGGCAGGATGACCGGCACGCTGGAGATTTCCAGGCCGAACATCAGGGCCACGAGGCAGACGGCGGTGAGGGCCAGGCCATTTCTGGTGGTGCGCGGCGGGCTGAGGGCCGATACAGCGGCGGCGGGTGGCATGGCAGGTTCCTTTCAAATAGGTGAGAACACTATTCTCTCGGGAAGCTGGTTCTTTATTCGTGATAAGTTTTCCGCTGATAAGGGAATCGAAGGCGACAATTGACTCATGGCTACCCCGCGTTTTGATGGCGTCGAACTGTTTTTGCAAATCGTCGAGAGCGGCAACCTGACTGAAGCTGCCGAGCGACTGAACCTCACGCGCTCTGCTGTCGGTAAAGGCTTGGCGCGCCTGGAGGCGCGGCTTGGTACTTGCTTGTTGCAGCGCTCTACGCGGCGTCAACGGTTGACCGAGGATGGGCAGGCGTACTACGAGCATTGCTTGCGCGCGCTGGCCGAACTGGAAGCCGCCGAATCGGTGCTGGAAAGTGGCCGGCAGCAGCCACGTGGACGGCTGCGAGCCAGCGTGCCGTTGGCCTTTGGTCACCACTATGCGGCCCCGGCGTTGTGGGGCTTGATGGATCGTTACCCTGAGCTGGAAATCGAGATTTGCTTCTCCGACCGCATGATCGATCTGGCGCAGGATGGCTTCGATATGGCCGTGCGGATCGGCCCGTTGCCGGATACCGACCGCCTGAGTGCACGCCGCCTGGGGCAGCAGGTCATGGGGTTGGCGGCGTCACCGGCGTATGTGCAGCGCAGGGGGAGCATTGAAAGTATCGAAGACTTGGCCGCTCATCGCGGCATTGCGTACCGCAGCAATACCACCGCGCATCGCTCGCGCCTGGCCTCGCCCTTGGTGTTGGATGACCTCCAAGCGGTAGCGGACGCCGCCATCGCGGGCGTGGGCCTGGCCTGGTTGCCGAGTTGGCTGATTGCCCACTATGCGTTGCGGGGGCAACTGCAGGCGGTATTACCCAGCTATCGCGAGCAGCCGGCGCCGATCCATGTCATCTGGCCGACGGCGGCGCATATGCCGGCCAAGACGCGTTGTGCCATCGATGCGCTGGTGGCCACCACGCCCAGTTGCCTGGCGGGTAGCTGAAGCCACTGGGGACCAATGTGGGAGGGGGCTTGCTCCCGACGGCGGTGTATCAGTGGCAAATTTACCGACTGACACACCGCCATCGGGAGCAAGCCCCCTCCCACAGTTGGTCCTGTGTTGTTCTGCAGATTTCAATCAGAACGCGATAGACGTCTGCACATACAACGTGCGCGGCTCACCCACATACTTGCCCTTGTTGTTGTCGTCGAACGAGCGGGTGTAGTACTGCTTGTTGAAGATGTTCTTCACCCCCACCGCCACATTCAAGTCCGACAATTGCGGGCCAAAGTCATACGCCGCACGGCTGCTGAACAGCATGTAGCCGGGGATCCGCCCATTGGCACCGTCGGCGCTCTCGGCCTGGGTGTTGGCGTTGTCGGCAAACTGGCTGCTCTGGTAGCTGCTGTCCAGGTTGAGCTTCCATGGGCCTTCGGTGTAACCCACGCCGAGGGTGCCTTTGTGCTTGGACGAGAAGGGCACACGGTTGCCTTTGTTCGAGCCGTCTTCGCGGATGGTCGCGTCGACATAGGCGTAGGTGGCGTACACATCGAAACCGGCCAGCGCCGGGCTCAGGCCGTCGAGGGCATAGTTGATGCTCGACTCGATGCCCTGGTGGCGCGTTTCACCACGGGCAATCACCGTGTCGTTGGTCTGGTTGCTGTCGTACTGGTTGTCGAAGTTGATCAGGAACGCGCCGATCTCCGCACGCAGGGTGCCGTTGTCATAGCGTGTGCCGAGCTCCCAGGTGCGGGCTTTTTCCGGCTTCACTTCGCCGCTGTTCACGCGGTTGGGCATCTGGCTGTACTGCACGCTGCCGAACGAGCCTTCGGTGTTGGCGTAGAGGTTCCAGTCGTCGGTGAGGTGGTAGAGCACGTTCAGTGCGGGCAGTGCGGTGTTGTAGTCGCCCTTGTATTTGACGTTGCTCAGGTTGTTGGTCTGCTGGGACTCGATCATCTCGTAGCGGATGCCCGGGGTGATGGTCCACTTGCCGATATCAATGCGGTCGTCGATGAAGAACGCGTTGGCTTCGGTGCCGCCGCGCGTGTCGCGGTCGTTGCGGCTGTTGGTGGTCGGGATTTGCTGGTTGGCGGCAATCGGCGTGCGGTAGCGCAATTCGTGGCCGGCTTCATTGATGTAGCGGTAGCCGACGCCCACTTCATGGCTGGTCGGGCCGAGGTCGAAGCCCTGGGCGAAGCGGGTTTCCAGGCCGCGTACCCAATATTCGCGGGGCGATAGCGACAGGAAGCTGCCCTGGTCCAGGTAGCCGCTGCGCAGGGTTTTGGTAAAGAAACTGTTGACCGTGAATTCGCGGCGGTCCTGCTCGTAGCGATAGCCGACGTTGAACATCGTACGGCGGCCCCAGAATTTATCGTAGGGCCGGGTGGACTGGTACGGGTCGGCCTTGTAGTCCTTGACGTTCAAACCGCCGGGCATATCGGCTTGGCCTTCGTAGTACTGCGCCATGGCGTTGAAGCTATTGGCGTCGTCCAGCTGGTATTTGCCCTTGAGGATCAGGTCGTCGATGCGCGTGTTGCTGTTTTCGCGCCAGTCGCCGCCGCGGGTGCCGGAGTACAGGATCGCGCCGCCCAGGCCATTGTCGCCAGTGCCGCCGGCCAGCAGGTTGCCGGTGGTCTTGAAACCGTCGTGGCTGGAAGACGGGCTGGTCTCGGTCTGCAAGCCGCCCTTGACCGTGGGCGTATCCGGGATGGCGCGGGTGACGAAGTTGACGATGCCGCCGACGTTTTGCGGGCCGTAACGCACCGCGCCGCCGCCGCGTACCACGTCCACCGCGTCCATATTGCCCATGCTGATCGGCGCAAACGACAACTGCGGCTGGCCGTAGGGCGCGAAGGGCACCGGAATGCCATCCATCAACACCGTGGAGCGCGACGCCAGGCGTGGGTTGAGCCCGCGAATGCCGAAGTTCAGCGCCATGTCGTGGCTGCCGGTGCCGTTGTTTTCCGGGGCGTTGACGCCGGGGATGCGGTTGAGCACGTCGCGGGCCTGGGTGGCGCCCTGGCGCTCAAACTCCTCACGGCGGATGACGTCACGGGCGCCGGGGTGTTCGAACACATTGGTTTGCGCCGCGTCACCGAGCCAGTCGCCGACCACGTTGGAGGTCTGCAATTCCAGAGTGGTGGGAGCACCAGCCGGTTGCAGGCTGAAGGCATTGTCGCCCTCGGCTCGGGCTTGCAGGCCGGTGCCTTCCAGCAGTTTCTGCAGCCCGTCGGCAGCGCTGTAATTGCCCGACAACCCACGGCTTTGCAGACCGGCGGTCACTTCAGAACCGAAGGACACCAGCACACCGGCTTCGCGACCAAATTGATTCAGGGCCGCTTCCAGGGTAGTCGGCGCGATGTGGTAAGCCTTGGCGTCAGCCGCCATCGCAGGGGGCAGCACGGTCAGGCTGAGGCTGGCGCCCAGTAGGAGTTGGCGCAAGGTGCGGGCAAGAAGCGTCGGTTGCTGGGGCATGAAGGCGGTCCTGAGAAGGAAGGATCAAGGTGGCTTTCCTTCTCTGTCACGCGAGGTACGGAAAACGGCTCACACACAGAAAAAATAAATTCAGGCACGCGCCTGCACGGTCACCCAATAGCGCGTAAAGCGCCGCACTTTCACCGGCAGGCTGACCTCCAGCAGGTCGAGGATGCGTTCGCTGTCATCCAGCGGGTAGCTGCCGGACAGCAGCAGGTTCGCCACTTGCGGGTCGCAGTTGAGCTGGCCGCGGCGATAACGCCCCAATTCGCTGAGGAAGTCTTCCAGGCGCATATGCGCGGCCACCAGCATGCCGTCGGCCCAGGCGCCGCTGTTGGCGTCGGTTGGGCGTGGGGTGTCCCAGCCTTTGCGGGTGAAATTGACCTGGCGTGCGGCCTCGACGCTCAGCGGCAGGCCACTGTAGCTGTTGGGCATCACCTCGACCTGGCCGGCCAGCACCGCCAGTTGGGTGTGGTCGTTGAACTGGCGCACATTCAGGCGCGCTGCCTGGCTGCTGATCAGGCCCTGGCCGGTCAGCACGCGCAAGGGCGTATTACCTGCACGGGTGGTCAGCAGAATTTCGCCTTCGAGCAGGCGGATCAACCGTTGCTGGCCGTCGAAATGCACATCCACCGCGCTGCCCGTGTTGAGTTTCAGCTGGCTGCCATCGGCCAGTTGTACGGTGCGACGCTGGCCCACCGGGCTGCGATAGTCGGCGCTCAACGGCGGCAAGATATGTTGCTGGCGCAGGCTCCAGGCCGCCGCCGTACCGGCACCGAGGATCAACAGCAGCTTCAGCGCCTGGCGTCGGCTGTTGGAGGTCGGTGCATTCAACGCCGCATGGGCCAGCGGCGAGGGCATGCCGCGCAGGCGTTGGTTGACCCGTTGGATCTGCTCCCAGGCGCGCTGGTGTTCGCTGTGGGCGTCCAGCCA
This sequence comes from Pseudomonas haemolytica, assembly GCF_009659625.1. Classification (GTDB taxonomy): domain Bacteria; phylum Pseudomonadota; class Gammaproteobacteria; order Pseudomonadales; family Pseudomonadaceae; genus Aquipseudomonas; species Aquipseudomonas haemolytica. The sequence goes on from NZ_VOIW01000001.1 coordinate 406,495, forward strand.
TTGTTGCCAGGCTGCTTGTCGGCGTGGGTTGAGCGTGCCTTGCTGCATTTCCAGCAGCCAGTGCACGGCCTGCTCGGCGACTTGGCTGGAGACGTTCATAGGGCGAAATAGCAGCGCATGGCCGCTTTAGTCAGGTGGCGTTTGACCGTGGCGATGGAGATACCCAGTTCCGCGCTGATCTGCGCGTAGGTCAGGCCATCGAGTTGTGCCAGCAGGAACGCGCGTTTAACCAGTGTGGGCAAGCCGTCGAGCAGTTGGTCCAGCTCCAGCAGGGTTTGCAGGATGATTGCGCGGTCTTCTTCCGACGGTGCCACATGTTCGGGCATTTGCGCCAAGGCATCGAGGTAGGCGCGCTCCAGGTCCTGGCGGCGATAGAAGTTGAACAGCACGCGCTTGGCCACGGTGGTGAGGAAGGCGCGGGGCTCGATCAGCGTCGGGGTTTCCCGCGCGCTGAGCACCCGGATAAAGGTGTCCTGCGCCAGGTCGGCGGCGTTTTCCGGGCAGCCGAGCTTGCGTCGCAACCAGCCGGTGAGCCAGTGGTGATGGTCGTTGTACAGAACTTCGACAGTGTTGGACGGCTGCAACGCGATCACTCCATAAGCATCGGCATGCTTTAGAGAACAAGAATTGTTCGCATTGTAGGGCGCAGGACAAGGTTCGGCAATCCGCCCGCGCAGGTGATTCATCCGTTCTCTTTTGCTTATGAGAATATTTATCATTAATATTGCGCGCTGATTAACTTGGCGCCTGCCGCATGAAAAGCAAAACCTCATTGCCCGTTCCCTATCGCCTCGCCGTCACCTCGCGTGTGCTGGCGGCCGTTGTCGGCGGCTACTTGATGGCGTCCCTGGCCGCCATCTGCCTGGCCCTCTGGCTGCCCACCTCCCGCGCCGATGCGGTGGTCACCGGCATGATGAGTTCGTTTGTGTTCTACCTGCTGGCGGTACTCTGGTGCTTCGCCTGCCGTACGGCGTGGCGTGCCTGGGCAGGGGTGATGGTGCCGAGTGCGCTGTTCGCCACCCTGGCCGGTGTAGGTTTCTGGATGGTGCGCACATGAAAGAGGGCTTTCGCCAGGCCATGGCCTGGCTGCACACCTGGGCCGGTTTGATCTTCGGCTGGCTGCTGTTCGCGATTTTCCTGACCGGCACCCTGGCCTATTTCAAAGACGAAATAACCCATTGGATGCAGCCCGAAGTGCAGGCCCATCCCCTGGATGACGGGCGCAGCCTCGCCGTGGCGCAAAGCTATCTGCAACAGCAGGCGCCCACTGCTGCACGCTGGTTCATTACCTTGCCGACCAGCCGCGACCCCGGCTTGTCGGTGATGTGGCAAGACAAGGTCGAGCCCGGCAAACGTGGCAACTTCATCCAGAAAGTCCTCGATCCTGTCACCGGCCAGCCCGTGCAGGCCCGTGAAAGCAAGGGCGGCGAGTTCTTCTATCGTTTCCACTTCCAGTTGCAAATGCCCTACCCGTGGGGTCGCTGGCTGTCGACCATCGCGGCCATGGTGATGTTTGTCGCGCTGATCACCGGCATCATCACCCACAAGAAAATCTTCAAGGACTTCTTCACCTTCCGTCCGCGCAAAGGCCAGCGCTCCTGGCTGGACGGGCACAACGCGGTGGGTGTGCTGGTGCTGCCGTTTCACCTGATGATCACCTACAGCAGCCTGGTGATTTTCATGAACATGGTCATGCCCGCGCCGATCATGGCGTCCTACGGCGATGACAGCCGGGCGTTCTTCAATGAGTTGTTCCCCAGCACCAATAACGCGGCGGCCCTCGGCCAACCGGGGCAGTTACTGCCGTTAATGCCGATGTACCAACAGGCACGGGAGCAGTGGGCGGGCGGCCATGTGGGGCGCGTGGCGGTCAACAACCCCAGCGATGTCAACGCCTCGGTCAATGTGTTTCGCGCCGGCTCCGATAGCGTAGTGCATGCCTCAGGCAGCACCTTGTCGTTCAACGGCACCACCGGCGAGCTGTTGCACGCCAGTGGGGAGTCGTCTTTGCCTGCGGTGATCGGTGGCAGTTTCTACGGTTTGCACATGGGCCATTTCGCCGGACCGGTGCTGCGTTGGCTGTACTTTATCTGCGGCCTGGCGGGCACGGCGATGATTGGCACCGGGCTGGTGATCTGGCTCGGCAAGCGCCAGCTCAAGCACGCCAAGAGCGGCGTGATGCCCTTTGAGCTGCGCCTGGTGGAAGTGCTGAATATCGCCAGCATGTCCGGCTTGATGATCGCGATCGCCGCGTTCTTCTGGGCCAACCGGCTGTTGCCGGTGAGCTTCGCCGAACGCTCCGACTGGGAAGTGCAGGCGTTCTTTATCGCCTGGGGCCTGAGTGTGATCCACGCCATGCTGCGTCGCGGTCGCCAGGGCTGGGTCGAACAACTGAGCATCGGCGCGTTGCTGTTTGCGGCGATCCCGCTGCTTAACGCCCTCACCACCTCGCAGCACTTGGGTGTTTCCCTTATGAACGGCGACTGGGCCATGGCCGGCTTCGACCTGACCTGCCTGGCCAGCGGCGTGTTCCTCGCCTGGGCGGCCTGGAAGATGCACCATCGCGCCGCACCGCAACCCAAGGCCGAACGTGCGCGTGGGTTGACGCTCAAGCAGGAGGCCAACTGATGCTCCTCGCGCTGCTGATGTGCTACGCCGGGTTTACCGCACTGTGCCTGTCCACCGATCGTCACCACGGCGAGCTGCTGCACAGTAAACCCTCGCCCGCTCGGCGCCTGGGGCTGCGGCTGGGCGGTTGGTTGCTGCTGATTGTCTCGATCTGGCCAGCGGTGCTTGCCGCAGGCTGGAGCCAGGGCCTGGTGGAGTGGTGTGCGGTATTGATGCTCAGCGCCTTGGTGCTGGTGTTGCTGTTGCCGTATCGGCCGAGGCTGGCCTTGACCCTGGCGGGCGTCGGCTTGCTGGCCAGCCCTGTTGCGGCGTTCGCCCTGTCCTGAGGCTGCCATGATGATCAGCACTCCGCCGGAACCCCAGGACAATCCGCACACCGATGCGGCCGGTGGGCGTGCGCATTTCCTGCAGGTGTTCTTGTCCCAGCGTTCGCAAATGGAGGCGCTGGTCAGCCGCCGTGTCGGTTGCCGCGCCACCGCGGCCGACCTGGTGCAGGATTTGTTCCTGCGCTTCTGGCGTCGCCCCTTGGTTCAGGTTGAAGAACTCAGCACCTACCTGCTGCGCTGCGCCGGCAATATCGCCATCGACCACCTGCGCAGCGAAGGTGCGCGGGCCCGCAGCAGTGAAGGCTGGTTGCCCGAACAGCCAGATCACCAGGGTTGCGAACCGCAGGCGGCGCTGGAAGCGGGTAACGACCTGCGCCATGTGGAGGCTGCCTTGCGCAGTTTGCCCGAGCGCACCCGCCAGATTTTCCTGCTTAACCGTATCCACGGGCGCAAGTACGCAGAAATTGCCAAGGCCATGGGGCTGTCCCAAAGTGCCGTGGAAAAACATATGATGCGCGCCCTCGAAGCCTGCAAGGCCAGCCTTCGTGAACCATCGCCGCCACGCACGCCAGGGAAAGCACCGTGAACGTTATGCCCACGCCCGCCCAGGAGCAGGCCGCCCTCGATTGGCTGAGCCTGCTGCATGACCAGCCCAGCAGCGGCGACCAGGCCACGTTCAGCCGCTGGCTGCGCGCCGACCCCGCGCATGTCGAGGCCTACGCCCAGGCCCAGGTGCTGTGGGAGCTGAGCGAAGTGCCCGCCCGCAAGCTGGCCGATGAGGATGCGCTGGCCTTGCAGGCCTACCTCAATAAAATGAACATCGCCAAGCGCTCCCGTGCAGTGCGCTGGTCCGGCGCCTTGGCCATGGCCGCCTGCCTGCTGGTGATGGTGTCGATGGGCGCCGGTTGGCAGCCGTCGCGCTGGGTCGATGAACTGGGTGCCGATTACGTGACGGCGCCGGGGGAGGTGAAGACCTTCACCCTGGCCGATCACTCCAGGGTCACCCTCGACGCCGACAGTGCCATCGCTGTGGATTACAGCCATGGCGAACGGCATATCCAAATGCGGCGTGGTGCGGGCTTTTTCAGCGTGACCCACACCGGCCAGTCCTTCGTGGTGCAGGCGCGTGGCGGTGAAGCGCGGGTACTGGGCACGCAGTTTGAGGTTCGCCTGCAACCGGCCGGGGCCGAGGTCACCGTGTTGTCCGGCCGGGTAGGGGTGACGCCATCGAAGCAAGGCCAGCAGCAGGTTCTGACAGCGGGCCAGCAAGTGGCCTACGCCGATGGTGTCGCCGATGCCCTGCACGCTGTCGACGGCGAATCCCGCCTGGCCTGGCGCGATGGCTGGCTCAACTACTACAAGGCGCCGCTGGCCGATGTAGTCGAGGATTTGCGTCGTTATTACCCTGGCCGAATTCTTCTGCTCAATGACGAAATGGGCGCCAAGCGCGTCAGCGGCAGTTTCCCGAGCAAAGACCCGGTGGCGGCCTTGAACGCCTTGCAAGCAGTGCTGGGCTTTGAACAGCACAGGCTGCTGGGGCGCGTCATCGTGTTGCGCTAGGCGCAGAACCGTTCACCGAACCTTCATCGCAATCACCAAAACCTGTCACCAAACGGTTACACGTGCCGTGGATCATCCCTGGGTTCCTGAGCAAGTGGTCAGGAAGAGCACCTCTGCCCCATACAACACAACAATGTCAGTAAGGGATCTACACGTGAACTACAACACTCTTTATGCCCTGCTTCTGGCATCGGGCCTGGGCGGCTTTGCGCCGCTGGTGATGGCTGATGACACACAGGACGTGGGTTCGGTAAACGTTGCCGGCAAGCAAACCCTGGGCAACGGCCACATGATTCGCGAAGAAAGTGCCAAGGCGCGCTCGACGGTGACCAAGGAAGCCATGGACGAAATGTCGGCCACCGCCAACGCCATCGACAAGCTCAAATACACCCCGGGCATCAACGTTTCCAGCGACGACGCCAGCGGTACCAGCGGCACCAACTTCACCATGCGTGGCATGAGTTCGGACCAGGTCGGTGTTTCGGTGGACGGCGTACCGATCAACGATTCAGGCAACTACAGCGTGTACTCCAACCAGTTGGGTGACCCGGAAAACCTCGCCGAGGTATTCGCCACCCAGGGTTCCTCCGAGGCCGACGGCCCGCACATCGGCTCCAGCGGCGGCAATATCGGCATGATCACCATCCGGCCGACCAAGGACGCCGGGGTGTTCGCCAAGCAGATCGTCGGCGCCAATGCCCTGCGCAAAACGTTCGTGCGGGCGAACACCGGTGATTTTGGTGGCCTGAAAACCTGGGTCTCGGCGTCACACCTGGAAGGGGACAAGTGGCGCGGCAAGGGCACCCTACGCAGCGATAAAATCGAGTGGAGCAGCCTGTTTGAAGGTGACAACGGCAACTCCACACTGGCCACGGTGAAGTACAACAAACAGGAAAACTACAACTACAACAGCCTGAGCAAGTCGCAGTTCGACAATGAGGGACGGCGCAAGGACTACGCCGAAAGCCCGGTGTATAAGGCCGGCTTGTTGTCTGCCTCCTACAAACTCAACCGCAACCCATTCGAAAGCGTCAACGCCACGCTGACCCAGCGCTGGCAGCTTCAGGACAATTTGTCGCTGACTGTCACGCCGTACTACTACTGGTCCAATGGTGGCAGCTTCAGCGGCCAGACCGCCTCCAGCCTGGGGCCGAAGTCCGACAAGGCCGGCAACTACGACCTGAGTAACTTGCAATCGGCCAACTACTATCGCCCGTCATGGACCGAGACCTGGCGTCCCGGTGTCACGGCCAAAATGAAGTGGGACATCAACGAAGAGCACAGCCTGGACTATGGCTACTGGTATGAACGCGCACGCCAGCGCCAGACTCAGCCATTTATCGGGATCAACGGCGAAGGCGCGCCGGATGATGTGTGGGGCGACTACAACAGCGGCGGCCAGGTGGTCGACAAGAACGGTGCGACCGTACAAGGCCGCCACTACTACACCGTCACCCCGTCGCAGAAACTCTGGGTACAGGACAGCTGGCAAGCCACGCCAGACCTGAGTTTTGTCGGTGGCGTGGCCTACCAATACGTCGAGCGTGACGGCAACAACCTCGGCAGCCTTTACGACAAATCGGAAAAACGTAACACCCGCTATCATCAGTTTTTGCCCAGCTTCAGCGCCAAGTACCAGGTCGATGAGAGCAACCAGGCGTTCTACAACGTCACCCGCAACATGCGTACGCCACCCAACTATGTGCTGTACAACAAGGGCGACTCCGTCAGCCTCAAGTCCGAGTTGAGCTGGAACCAGGAACTGGGCTGGCGCTACACCGAAGACGACATGGCGTTGAGCGCAACCCTGTTCTACATCAGCTTCAAGGATCGCCAAGTGTCGACCACCGACGCCGCCGGTGACTACATGGTGCTCAACGTCGGCAGCGTCGCTAACAAGGGCCTTGAGCTGGAGTGGAGTGGCCTGTTGCCGCATAACTTCAACTACTACGCGTCTTATACCTACACCAAGTCCGAGCAGAAGGACGATTTGCTCAGCAAGAATGTGCTGCTTCCGACCTCGGGCAACCAATTGGCCAATGTGCCGGAAAACATGTTCAACCTGGTGTTCGGGTATGACGACTCGCGGTTCTACGGCAACATTGCGGGCAAGTACGTCGGCAGCTTCTACGGCGATTTGACCAACAAGGAAAAAATCGAAGGCCGCACGGTGTTTGACCTCAACGCCGGTATCTATTTGCCGGTGGACAAGAAAGTCATCAAGTCGGCCACCCTGCGCTTGTCGATGCTCAACGTTTTCGACAAGGAATACCTCAGCTCGGCGCGCACCGTGGCGTTCAACTCGGCCCCGGTCAATGGCCTGGCGCCAAGCACGGCGTATTACAACGTGGGGGAGGAGCGCACGGCGATGGTGTCTCTGGAAGCCAACTTCTAAGACCACCACACAACCAAATGTGGGAGGGGGCTTGCTCCCGATAGCAGTGTGTCAGTCAGCCCTTCTGTTGCTGACACACCGCAATCGGGAGCAAGCCCCCTCCCACATTTGATCCACGGTGTTTCAGGAACTAGGTTATTTCAGGGCCGCCATGATCGCATCCGGGTTGTAGTCGCGAATCAACGTGCCATTGACGTCCACAAACGGAATCCCACCGCCGCCCAACGCCTCATACGCCTTGCGCGCCTGGGCGTCTTTCTCGATATCCAGCGCCTGGTAAGGAATACCCTTCTGGTCCAGAAAACGCCGGATCTGTTTGCAGTACCCACACCACTCGGTGGCATAGAGCACCACGCGTGCCGAGGCGCGTACCTGCTCCGACACCACCTGGGACGGGTTGAACAGCCGTTCGACCTTGCCCCAGTTCTGAATCACTACCACCACCAGCAACACCAGCAGGACTTTCTTGAACACCCCGCCCAGCATCAGTTACGGCGCTTTAGCTGGTCGGTCAGTTGGGTCGGCAGGCCCTTGATGATCAAGGTGCCGGCGGCTTCGTCGTACTCGATCTTGTCGCCCAGCAGGTGCGCTTCAAAGCTGATCGACAAGCCCTCGGCGCGCCCGGTGAAGCGGCGGAACTGGTTGAGGGTGCGTTTGTCCGCCGGGATTTCCGGTGACAGGCCATAGTCCTTGTTGCGGATATGGTCGTAGAAGGCTTTTGGCCGATCTTCATCGATCAAGCCGGAGAGTTCTTCCAGGCCCATCGGTTCACCGAGCTTGGCCTGGCTGCTGGCGTAGTCCACCAGGGTCTTGGTTTTTTCGCGGGCGGATTCGTCAGGCAGGTCTTCGCTTTCAACGAAGTCACTGAAGGCCTTGAGCAGCGTGCGGGTTTCGCCGGGGCCGTCGACGCCTTCCTGGCAGCCGATGAAGTCGCGGAAGTACTCCGAGACCTTCTTGCCGTTCTTGCCTTTGATAAAGGAGATGTATTGCTTGGACTGCTTGTTGTTCTGCCATTCGGAGACGTTGATGCGCGCCGCCAGGTGCAACTGGCCCAGGTCCAGGTGACGCGACGGCGTCACGTCCAGCTCATCGGTCACCGCCACGCCTTCACTGTGGTGCAGCAGGGCGATGGCCAGGTAGTCGGTCATGCCTTGCTGGTAGTGGGCAAACAGCACGTGGCCGCCGGTGGAAAGGTTGGATTCTTCCATCAGCTTTTGCAGGTGCTCCACGGCGATACGACTGAAGCTGGTGAAATCCTGGCCACCGTCAAAGTATTCTTTCAACCAGCCGCTGAACGGGTGCGCGCCGGACTCGGCATGGAAGAAACCCCAGGCCTTGCCTTGTTTGGCGTTGTAGCTCTCGTTGAGGTCGGCAAGCATGTTCTCGATGGCGGCTGACTCGGCAAGCTCGGAGTCGCGGGCATGGAGAACTGCGGGTGTGCCGTCGGGTTTTTTGTCGATCAGGTGGACGATGCAATGACGGATCGGCATAGGCTTCTCGGCTGGTTGAAGGGGGAGCGGTTGGCCTCCCCGAAAAGTCGCCCAGTGTACCGCACCCATTGGTCAAGACGTGCCTTGAAGCGCGTTTTGGCCCCCTCCGACCGGCCATATGCCTTTTTTTCACGGTTTAGAGCGATAAAGCTGACCAAATGGGTATGTTGAGGCGGATATTTCCCCGTCTCTGTGCTAGTTTTGCCCCGTCTTACGCCAAGTCTCGGCGTTAAGCGTGCATTCAGCATTTGTCAGGTCGAACCAATCCCCGTTTCAAGCATCTATAACCCCGATCTCTGTGGTTATGGTCGGGGATGCCAGGCCATGACGGTCGGGCTCGACGGCTGACACTGCACTCTGCAATCCATATGAATTTGATAGGGAAGGAACACCACAATGGCTTTGACTAAAGACCAACTGATCGCTGATATCGCTGAAGCTATCGACGCGCCAAAAACCACCGCGCGTGCTGCTCTGGATCAACTGGGCCAGATCGTTGCTGATCAGCTGGAAAACGGCGGCGAAATCACTCTGCCAGGCATTGGCAAGCTGAAAGTGACCGAGCGTCCTGCCCGTACTGGCCGTAACCCTTCGACTGGCGCTGCCATCGAAATCGCTGCCAAGAAAGTTATCAAGCTGGTTGTGGCTAAAGGCCTGACCGACGCTGTTAACAAGTAAGACGCAGTAAAAAAAACCGTGCTCCGGAGTGATCCGGGCACGGTTTTTTGTTGCCTGCGGTTTTACCCTGATGAAGGGCTAGTCGCGAACCCAGCGCTGGCGCCAGATCTGCTGCTCGTTCTTGGTCTGGAACGTCCAGGCCACAAATCGGCTTTGCTTCTGCCCCTGGGACATCTCCACCACCTGGCTTTCCAGTACGCCGGCTTTTTTCAGCGCGGTCTGGATCACGGGCAGGTTTGACGCTTTTGACACCAGGGTGCTGAACCACAGCACCTTGTGGGCAAAATGCGCGCTCTCGGCAATCAACTGCGTCACAAAGCGCGCTTCACCGCCTTCACACCACAACTCGGCCGATTGGCCACCGAAGTTGAGTACCGGCAACTTGCGTTTCGGATCTGCCTTGCCCAAGGCGCGCCACTTGCGCTCGCTGCCCTTGGTGGCTTCGTCCATGGACGCATGGAACGGCGGGTTGCACATGGTCAGGTCAAAGCGTTCGCCCGGCTCCAGCAAGCCCAGCAGGATCTGCTTGGGGTTGGATTGCTGGCGCAGCTGGATGACCTTGCTCAGGTCGTTGGACTGCACGATCGCCTTGGCGGCGGCCACGGCGATAGGGTCGACTTCCGAGCCCAGGAAGTTCCAGCGGTACTCCATATAGCCAATCAGCGGGTAGACGCAGTTGGCGCCCATGCCGATGTCCAGCACCTTGACGATGGAGCCCCGGGGAATCTTGCCGTCGTTGACGCTGGCCAGCAGGTCGGCGAGGAAATGCACATAGTCGGCACGCCCCGGTACAGGAGGGCACAGGTAATCGGCCGGGATATCCCAATGCTGGACGCCATAGAACGACTTGAGCAACGCCCGGTTGAACACCCGCACCGCGTCCGGGCTGGCAAAATCGATGCTCTCTTTGCCATAGGGATTGATGATCACGAATTGCGCCAGTTCCGGCGTGGTCTTGATCAGCGCCGGGAAGTCGTAGCGGCCTGTGTGGCGGTTGCGCGGATGCAGGGTGGCCTCTTTGCGCGGCACCACGGGCTTGGCCGGGGTAGCGGATTTAGGCTTCTTGCGCGGAGGTTTAGGCGTAGTGGGGGCGGTCATGTTGATTCTGGTGTTGGCTCAAAGTGGCGGCCATTGTCACACATTCCCGAGCACAACTCGGTCAAATGTGGGAGGGGGCTTGCCCCCGATAGCGGTATGACTGTCAAAAATACTGAGACTGATACACCGCCATCGGGGGCAAGTCCCCTCCCATAGAGGCAAAAAAAGAGACCCGAAGGTCTCTTTTTTTACGCGACTCAAGCCTTACAGGCTGGAAATCCGCGCATGTTGCTCCGCCAGCTTGCCCAAAGCCTGTTCAGCTTCGGCCAGTTTGGCGCGTTCTTTGTCGATCACTTCCGCTGGCGCCTTGTCGACGAACGCCGCGTTGGACAACTTGCCGCCCACTCGCTGCACTTCGCCTTGCAGGCGGGCGATTTCCTTGTCGAGACGGGCCAGTTCCGCGCCCTTGTCGATCAAGCCAGCCATCGGTACCAGCACTTCCATGTCGCCGACCAACGCGGTGGCGGACAGTGGTGCTTCGGCATCGGCAGTCAATACGGTGATCGATTCCAGCTTCGCCAGCTTCTTGAGCAGCGCGTCGTTCTCGCTGAGGCGACGCTGATCTTCGGCGCTGGCGTTCTTGACGAACACGGCCAGTGGCTTGCCCGGCCCGATGTTCATCTCGGCGCGGATGTTGCGCGTGCCGAGCATCAGGGTCTTGAGCCATTCGATATCGCTTTCGGCCGCCTCATCAATGCGTGCTTCATTGGCCACCGGCCAAGGTTGCAGCATGATGGTCTTGCCTTCGATACCGGCCAGCGGCGCCAGGCGTTGCCAGATTTCTTCGGTAATGAACGGCATGAACGGATGCGCCAGGCGCAAGGCCACTTCCAGCACGCGCACCAGGGTACGACGGGTACCGCGCTGGCGTTCGACCGGGGCGTTTTCGTCCCACAGAACGGGCTTGGACAGTTCCAGGTACCAGTCGCAATACTGGTTCCAGATGAACTCGTACAGAGCCTGTGCGGCCAGGTCGAAACGGAACTGGTCGAGCTGGCGGGTCACTTCGGCTTCGGTGCGTTGCAGTTGCGAGATGATCCAGCGGTCGGCCAGGCTCAGCTCATAGGCTTCGCCGTTCTGGCCGCAGTCCTCGCCCTTGTCCAGCACATAACGCGCGGCGTTCCAGATCTTGTTGCAGAAGTTGCGATAGCCTTCGACGCGGCCCATGTCGAACTTGATGTCGCGGCCGGTGGAGGCCAGCGAGCAGAAGGTGAAGCGCAGGGCATCGGTGCCATAGCTGGCGATACCGTCGGCGAACTCGTCGCGGGTCTGCTTCTCGATCTTCTTCGCCAGCTTCGGCTGCATCAGGCCCGAGGTGCGTTTCTGCACCAGGGTTTCCAGGTCGATGCCGTCGATGATGTCCAGCGGGTCCAGGACGTTGCCCTTGGACTTGGACATCTTCTGGCCCTGGCCGTCACGTACCAGGCCGTGCACGTACACAGTCTTGAACGGTACCTGCGGTGTGCCGTCTTCGTTCTTCACCAAATGCATGGTGAGCATGATCATCCGGGCGACCCAGAAGAAAATGATGTCGAAACCGGTGACCAGCACATCGGTGGAGTGGAATTTCTTCAGGAACTCGGTCTGCTGAGGCCAACCCAGGGTGGAGAAGGTCCACAGGCCCGAACTGAACCAGGTGTCCAGTACGTCGTTGTCCTGTTGCAGCGCAATGTCCGGGCCCAGGTTGTGCTTGGCACGTACTTCGGCTTCGTCGCGGCCGACATAGACCTTGCCCGACTCGTCGTACCAGGCCGGGATGCGATGGCCCCACCACAGTTGACGGCTGATGCACCAGTCCTGGATGTCGCGCATCCACGAGAAGTACATGTTTTCGTACTGTTTTGGCACGAACTGGATACGGCCATCTTCCACGGCGGCAATCGCCGGCTCGGCCAGCGGCTTGGTGGACACGTACCACTGGTCGGTCAGCCACGGCTCGATCACGGTGCCGGAGCGGTCGCCCTTCGGCACTTTCAGGCCGTGATCGTCAACGCTGACCAGCAAGCCGGCGGCGTCGAAGGCGGCAACGATCTGCTTGCGCGCTTCAAAACGGTCCAGACCTGCGTATTCGGCCGGGATCTTGCCATCGATGCTGTCGTTCAGCGTGCCGTCCAGGTTGAATACCTGGCAGGCCGGCAATACGGCGGCATTCTTGTCGAAGATGTTCAGCAGCGGCAGGTTGTGGCGCTTGCCGACTTCGTAGTCGTTGAAGTCGTGGGCCGGGGTGATTTTCACGCAGCCGGTGCCGAATTCAGGGTCGCAGTAGTCATCCGCGATAATCGGGATGCGACGGCCAACCAACGGCAGTTCAACGAACTTGCCGATCAGCGCCTGATAGCGCTCGTCGTTCGGGTTAACGGCCACGGCAGCGTCGCCGAGCATGGTTTCCGGACGGGTGGTGGCGACGATCAGGTAGTCGTTGCCTTCAGCGGTCTTGGCGCCGTCGGCAAGCGGGTACTTGAGGTTCCACAGGAAACCTTTCTCGTCGTGGTTTTCCACTTCGAGGTCGGAGATCGCCGTGTGCAGCTTGGTGTCCCAGTTGACCAGGCGCTTGCCGCGGTAGATCAGGCCGTCTTCATGCAGGCGCACGAAGGCTTCCTTCACGGCTTCGGACAGGCCGTCGTCCATGGTGAAGCGCTCGCGGCTCCAGTCTACGGACGAACCGAGGCGACGGATCTGACGGCTGATGTTGCCGCCGGACTGGTCTTTCCATTCCCAGATTTTTTCCAGGAATTTCTCGCGGCCCAGGTCGTGACGGCTCTGGCCGGTGGCTTCCAGTTGGCGTTCTACCAGCATCTGGGTGGCGATGCCGGCGTGGTCGGTGCCTGGCTGCCACAGGGTATTGCGGCCCTGCATGCGGCGGAAACGGATCAACGCATCCATGATCGCATTGTTGAAGCCATGGCCCATGTGCAGGCTGCCAGTGACGTTCGGTGGCGGAATCATGATGGTGTACGAGTCGCCCGCACCTTGTGGGGCGAAATAGTTCTCGGACTCCCAGGTGTTGTACCAGGAAGTTTCGATAGCGTGGGGCTGGTAGGTCTTATCCATGCGCGGCGGGACCCTAGTTGGCATTTATTCAGGAAAGCCGGCAAGTATAACGGGGGATAAGGCGCAGGGCGAGGCGAAGACAGGGCTTAAGGTGCACGCAACCAAATGTGGGAGGGGGCTTGCTCCCGATAGCGGTGTGCCAGTCTATATAAATGCCAACTGACACGGCCTCATCGGGAGCAAGCCCCCTCCCACAAGGGATTTGTGTGTGGTTCAGGACTGGTATTGGCTGAGCAGCCGCTCCATCCGCGCATCCATACGGCGCTTGATCTCGGCCTCGATATGCGGGGCAAAGTCGTCGATCACGTCTTGCATGATCAGTTGCGCGGCGGCGCGCAGTTCGTTGTCCAGGTGCAACAGCAGGGCATCGGGGGCTTTTTCCGCGGCGGGAGCGGGCTCTGTAATGACAGGCTCCGGCGCAGCAGGCTTGCCACCGACCATGTCGAACAACAGCGGAATCTGTACCTCGCCATCGACCGTGTCGGTCAGCAGCGGCGGTTGCAGGTTGTCATCACCCAGCAACTGACGGATCGACTCCAGGTCATCCAGCAGGTGGTCGTCTTTTTTCAGCGGGTTGGGAGTGTCCATCGTGTGCTCAAAGTCGTTGTAGCCGGTGATCTTGCAGAGAATAGCCCTGTTCGCGGTAGAAACGGAAACTCTCCCGCGCAGCCTGACGAATAGCGGGGTCTTCCACCACCACTTCCGCCACGCGGGCAAAAGCCTTGGCAAAGGGCGGTACTTTCAGGTCGAGGTTGACCAGCAGGTCCTGGTGATCGCCGCAACTGTCGCCCAAACCCAGGGCAACCAGGCCTTCGGGTTCCGATTCGGCTGGGCCGTGGGGCACGAAGCTTTCGCCCTTGAAGCGCCACAGGCGTGCATCCAGCTCATCGCGTTGGGCGGCATCGCTGCAATGCAGGTAGATACGGTGGCCCATGCGCCAGGCTTTTTCGGTGAGTTTGCAGGCAAAGTCCAGGCGCGCGAGGGGATCGGCGCTGGGCAATATATAGAAGTCGACTTGGGTCATTGGGGTTCCTGAGACCGGGGCGGCGTGACGGCCGCCCCGGAATCTTCAGTTTCAGGCTTTGGCGCGATCCAGCAGGTATTGGGTCAGCAGTGGCACCGGACGGCCAGTGGCGCCCTTGTCCTTGCCGCCGCTGGTCCATGCCGTGCCGGCGATGTCCAAGTGGGCCCAGTTGAAGTTCTTGGCAAAGCGCGACAGGAAGCAGGCGGCCGTGATGGTGCCGGCTTTCGGGCCGCCAATGTTGGCGATGTCGGCAAACGGGCTGTCCAGTTGTTCCTGGTACTCATCGAACAGCGGCAGTTGCCAGGCGCGGTCGTCGGCGGCCTTGCCGGCGCTGAGCAGTTGCTCGATCAGTTCGTCGTTGTTGCCCAACAGGCCCGATGTATGGGAGCCCAGGGCAACGATGCAGGCGCCGGTCAGGGTAGCAATGTCGATGACGGCTTGCGGCTTGAAGCGCTCGGCGTAGGTCAGGGCATCACACAGCACCAGGCGGCCTTCGGCGTCGGTGTTGAGGATTTCCACGGTCTGGCCGCTCATGGTCGTGACGATATCGCCTGGGCGCGCAGCACCGCCGCTCGGCATGTTCTCGGCACAGGCCAGGATGCACACCAGGTTGACCGGCAGCTTGAGTTCCAGCACCGCACGCAGGGTGCCGAACACGCTGGCGGCGCCGCCCATGTCGTACTTCATCTCATCCATGCCCGCGCCCGGCTTGAGGCTGATGCCGCCGGTGTCGAAGGTGATGCCTTTACCCACCAGGGCGTAAGGCTTCTCGGACTTCTTGGCGCCGTTGTATTGCATCACGATCAGGCGTGGCGGCTGGTCGCTGCCCTGGCCCACGGCATAGAACGAGCCCATGCCCAGTTCCTTGATCTTCTTCTCGTCGAGCACTTCGACTTTCAGGCTCTTGAACTCTTTGCCCAATGCCTTGGCCTGTTCGCCCAGGAACGTCGGGTGGCAGATGTTCGGCGGCAGGTTGCCCAGGTCGCGGGTGAACGACATGCCGTTGGCGATCGCCTGGGCGTGGGTCACGGCGCGTTCGACTTCAGCCTGGGCGGCCTTGATGGTCAGCAGGGTGATTTTCTTCAGTGCGCGGGGTTCGGCTTTCTGGCTCTTGAACTGGTCGAAGGTATAGCCGCCGTCCACCAGGCTTTCGGCCAACAGGCGGGTCTTGCCGTAGCTGTCACGGCCCTTGACGACGATTTCATCGAGTGCCAGTGCCGCATCAGTGCCGCCCAGGCCCTTGAGGGTCGTAAGGATGCCGCTGACGATCTTGCGGAACGGGCGGTCGCCCAGTTCGGCGTCCTTGCCCACGCCCACCAGCAAGACGCGGTCGGCTTTAAGGTTGGGCAGGCTTTGCAGCAACAGGCTCTGGCCGACTTTGCCGGCCAGGTCGCCGCGCTTGAGCACCGCGCTGATCGCGCCACCGCTCAGTTCGTCCAGTTGCTTGGCGGCGACGCCGAGTTTGCGGCCTTCGCCGACAGCGACCACGAGGGTGGCGGTTTTCAACGTTTCGGGGCTAACGCTTTTTACAACCAATTCCATTTTCGGGTCCCTTATAAAGGTCGGTGAGCCTGGCGTTTGTACCCAGGCTTTAAAGCTTGGCGGCGTTGTAAGCCGCTCGCGACAAAGGCCGCAGTTTGAACCTCGCCGGCGGAGCCTGACAACCCTTGGCGCACGCTTTGTGCGTGCGCATGAGGTTGCGCAGTGACAGGCGCGACCAATCACAGGATAATGCCCCATCTTTTTAGCCGGCCCGTGCAAACGGGCTGACTCGGTATGCTTGCTTGTTTGGCCGCCTTAGCCTGACAACCCTGGAGTGTCTGGTTTGATCGTCTTCCGTTATCTGTCCCGCGAAGTCCTGTTGACCCTGAGTGCCGTGAGTGCGGTATTGCTGGTCATCATCATGAGTGGTCGTTTCGTCAAGTTCCTGGCTCAAGCCGCCGCTGGCGCCCTGGATCCGGGCTCACTGTTTTTGATCATGGGCTACCGGATGCCCGGCATGCTGCAGTTGATTCTGCCGCTCGGGCTGTTTCTCGGCGTGCTGCTGGCCTATGGCCGGTTGTACCTTGAAAGCGAAATGACCGTGCTGTCGGCCACCGGCATGAGCCAGCAGCGCCTGCTGGCCATGACCATGGTGCCGGCCGCCGGCGTTGCCCTGGTGGTGGCCTGGTTGAGCATGAGCCTGGCGCCCCAGGGTGCCATGCAGTTCCAGCTGCTGCTGAACAAGCAGGATGCGATGACCGAGTTCGACACCCTCGAGCCCGGGCGCTTCCAGGCGCTCAGCGACGGCACGCGGGTGACCTATACCGAAACCATGACCGAGGACCGTTCCAACCTCGGCGGCGTGTTCATTTCCCAGAAGAACCTGGGCGAGAACCAGAAAGACCGCGGCATTTCGATTCTGGTGGCCGACAGCGGGCGCCAGGAAGTACGCCCTGACGGCAACCGCTACCTGATCCTGGAAAATGGCTATCGCTACGACGGCAGCCCCGGCCTGGCGGACTATCGGGCGATCAAGTACGACACTTATGGCGTGATGCTGCCCAAGCCTGAGATCAGCGACGAGGTCACCGACCGCGACGCACTGCCGACCTCATCGCTGTTCGGCAGCCAGGAGCTGCGCTCCATCGCCGAGCTGCAATGGCGTATCTCCCTGCCGCTGCTGGTGTTTATCGTGACCTTGATGGCCGTGCCGCTGTCGCGCGTCAACCCGCGCCAGGGGCGTTTCCTCAAGCTGCTGCCGGCGATCCTGCTCTACATGGCCTACCTGACCATCCTGATTTCCGCCCGTGGCTCCCTGGAGAAAGGCAAGTTGCCGCCGGCCCTGGGCCTGTGGTGGGTGCACGGGGTTTTCCTGATGATCGGCCTGGGGCTGCTCTACTGGGAACCTATCCGTTTGAAAATGAAGAGCCGTCGTGGCCTGAAGGAGTTGGCCCGTGGCTAAGCTTGATCGCTACATTGGTAGCAGCGTACTGATCGCCATCCTGGCGGTATTGGGCATCATCCTCGGACTGGCCTTGTTGTTCGCCTTCATTGATGAAGTGGGCAACGTCACTGACACCTACACGGTCACGGATGTATTGGGCTACGTGGCACTGACTGCGCCGCGCCGCCTCTACGATATGATGCCGATGGCCGCGCTGATCGGTTGCCTGATCGGCCTGGGTACCCTGGCCAGCAACAGCGAGCTGACCATCATGCGCGCCGCTGGCGTTTCCATTGGCCGCATTGTCTGGGCGGTGATGAAGCCGATGCTGCTGCTGATGGCGTGCAGCGTGCTGATCGGCGAATACGTCGCGCCCCCGGCTGAAGCTACCGCCCAGGCCAATCGCGCCCTGGCCCAGGGGTCAGGCGATGCGCAAAGCGCCAAGCACGGCCTGTGGCACCGCCAGGGTGATGAGTTCATCCACATCAACGCCGTGCAGCCAGGCGGCCTGTTGATCGGGGTGACGCGCTACACGTTCGATAAAGAGCGGCACATGCTGTCCTCCAGCTTCGCCAAGCGCGCGCAGTACAGTGCCGAGCAATGGCAACTGAGCGACGTCACCACCACGTATTTCCGTAATGTGGGGCAGGGCACCCAGTCCAGCACCGAAGTGATCAACGTAGCGACCGAGCAATGGGATATCGCCCTGAAGCCGGAGTTGCTCAATACCGTGATCATGGTCCCGGAAACGTTGCCGATCTCTGGTTTGTGGAGTTATATCCATTACCTCAAGGAGCAGGGCCTGAACAATGGCCGCTACTGGCTGGCGTTCTGGGTCAAGGTGCTGCAGCCGGTGGTCACCGCCGCGCTGGTGTTGATGGCGATCTCCTTCATCTTCGGGCCATTGCGTTCCGTGACCCTCGGCCAGCGGGTATTCACCGGCGTACTGGTGGGCTTTACCTTCCGTATCGCCCAGGACTTGCTCGGGCCGTCGAGCCTGGTGTTTGGTTTCTCGCCGCTGTTTGCGGTGCTGGTGCCGACCGCCATCTGCACCCTGGCCGGGTTCTGGCTACTGCGCCGGGCCGGTTGAAACCGCGCTTATGCACAAAAAATGCCCTGCTCCCATGAGTGGGGCATTTTTGTTCTGGTCAGCAAAGATGACGTCTGGCCTGAGCATCAGGTACAATTCCCGGCTATTTTTCAGCGGGCAATCTGCCTGCAGCCTTTTTGAGTGTTGATCCGTGAGTGATTTGAGTCATATCCGCAATTTCTCCATCATCGCCCACATTGACCATGGCAAGTCGACGCTGGCCGATCGATTTATCCAGATGTGCGGCGGCCTTGCCGAACGTGAAATGGAGGCCCAGGTCCTGGACTCCATGGACCTTGAACGCGAGCGCGGGATCACCATCAAGGCCCACAGCGTTACCCTGTACTACACCGCCAAAGACGGTATCAAGTACCAGCTGAACTTCATTGACACCCCAGGCCACGTCGACTTTACCTATGAAGTCAGCCGTTCCCTGGCGGCCTGCGAAGGCGCATTGCTGGTGGTGGATGCGGGGCAGGGCGTTGAAGCCCAGTCCGTGGCCAACTGCTACACCGCCATCGAGCAGGGCCTTGAAGTCATGCCGGTGCTGAACAAGATCGACTTGCCTCAAGCCGACCCTGATCGCGTCAAAGAAGAAATCGAAAAAATCATTGGTATTGACGCCACCGACGCCGTCGAGTGCAGCGCCAAGACCGGCCTGGGCGTCGACGAAGTGCTCGAGCGCCTGGTCAAGACCATTCCAGCCCCCACCGGCAACTACGAAGATCCGCTGCAAGCGTTGATCATCGACTCCTGGTTCGACAACTACCTGGGCGTTGTTTCCCTGGTACGCGTGCGCCATGGCCGTGTGAAGAAGGGCGACAAGATCCTGGTCAAGTCCACCGGCAAGATCCACCTGGTGGACAGCGTTGGTGTGTTCAACCCGAAACACACCGCCACCACCGACCTCAAGGCCGGTGAAGTGGGCTTCATCATCGCCGGTATCAAAGACATCCACGGTGCGCCGGTCGGTGACACCCTGACTTTGAGCTCCACGCCTGATGTAGACGTGCTGCCGGGCTTCAAACGTATCCAGCCGCAGGTCTACGCCGGCCTGTTCCCGGTCAGCTCCGACGACTTCGAAGACTTCCGTGAAGCCCTGCAGAAGCTGACCCTCAACGACTCTTCGTTGCAGTACACCCCGGAAAGCTCCGACGCCCTGGGCTTCGGCTTCCGTTGCGGGTTCCTGGGCATGCTGCACATGGAAATCATCCAGGAGCGCCTTGAGCGCGAATACGACCTGGACCTGATCACCACGGCACCGACCGTTATTTTTGAGCTGGCGCTGAAAACCGGTGAAACGATTTACGTCGACAACCCGTCCAAGCTCCCAGACCTGTCTTCCATCGAAGACATGCGCGAACCGATTGTGCGCGCCAATATTCTTGTGCCACAGGAACACCTGGGCAACGTGATTACCTTGTGTATCGAAAAGCGTGGCGTACAGCACGACATGCTGTTCCTCGGTACCCAGGTGCAAGTGACCTACGATTTGCCGATGAACGAGGTGGTCCTGGACTTCTTCGACCGTCTCAAATCCACCAGCCGCGGCTATGCTTCGCTGGACTACCATTTCGACCGTTACCAATCGGCTAATCTGGTGAAACTGGATGTGTTGATCAACGGCGACAAGGTCGATGCCCTGGCACTGATCGTGCACAAGGACAACGCGCACTACAAAGGTCGCCAGTTGACCGAGAAGATGAAAGAACTGATTCCGCGCCAGATGTTCGACGTCGCGATCCAGGCCGCCATTGGCGGGCAGATCATTGCGCGGACTTCCGTCAAGGCTCTCAGAAAGAACGTACTGGCCAAATGCTACGGCGGTGACGTAAGCCGTAAGCGCAAGCTGCTTGAGAAGCAAAAGGCCGGTAAAAAACGCATGAAGCAAGTGGGTAACGTGGAAATTCCACAAGAAGCCTTCCTTGCGGTGCTCAGGTTGGATAGTTAGGTCCTATGTCACTAAATTTCCCGCTGTTGCTGGTCATCGCCGTTGCCGTCTGTGGTTTCCTGGCGTTGCTCGATCTGGTGTTCTTCGCCCCGCGTCGGCGGGCTGCCATCGCTTCCTATCAGGGCAGCGTCAGCCAGCCCGATGCAGTGGTGGTCGAGAAGCTCAACAAAGAGCCCTTGCTGGTTGAATACGGCAAGTCGTTCTTCCCGGTGTTGTTCATCGTGCTGGTGTTGCGCTCGTTCCTTGTAGAGCCGTTCCAGATCCCTTCGGGGTCGATGAAACCGACCCTGGACGTGGGCGACTTCATCCTGGTGAACAAGTTTTCCTACGGAATTCGTTTACCGGTGATCGACAAGAAAGTCATCCCGGTCGGTGACCCGCAGCGCGGCGATGTGATGGTGTTCCGCTACCCAAGCGACCCGAACGTCAACTACATCAAGCGTGTAGTCGGCCTGCCGGGAGACGTGGTGCGCTACACCAGCGACAAGCGCCTGTTCATCAACGGTGAGTCGGTGGCCGAGAAGCTGCTGGGCGCCGAGCCGAACACCCTGGGCAGCGCCGAGCTGTACCAGGAAAAACTCGGTGCGGTAGAGCACGAAATCCGCAAGGAAATGAGCCGCTACCGCGCGATGCCTGATGGCGAGTGGAAAGTGCCTGCCGGGCACTACTTCATGATGGGCGACAACCGCGACAACTCCAATGACAGCCGCTACTGGGATGACCCCAACATTCCCAAGGACCTGCTGGGCATGGTGCCCGACGAGAATATCGTCGGCAAAGCCTTCGCGGTCTGGATGAGTTGGCCGGAGCCCAAGCTCAGCCACCTGCCGAACTTCTCGCGGGTCGGGCTGATCAAGTAATACAGGCGGCGCTGTGAACACAGCGCCGAATGCTTTTCTGGGGCTTGGACAATTAACCGTCCGGCCCCATGCAGCACCAACCAGGATGTGAATTTGAACACTGCGTCAATCGTCGATGGCCGCCGGTGCCACCAACTAGATATGGATAAACCGTGACCGTTTCTCTAAGTCGTCTCGAGCGCCAGCTCGGCTACACCTTCAAGGACCCGGAATTGATGGTCCTTGCCCTCACACACCGCAGCTTTGCAGGGCGCAATAACGAGCGCCTGGAATTCCTCGGTGATGCCATCCTCAATTTTGTCGCCGGTGAAGCGCTGTTCGAGCGTTTCCCCCAAGCCCGTGAAGGCCAGCTGTCGCGCCTGCGTGCACGCTTGGTGAAGGGCGAGACCCTGGCCGTGCTGGCCCGTGGTTTCGGCTTGGGCGAGTACCTGCGCCTGGGGTCCGGTGAGTTGAAGAGCGGCGGTTTCCGCCGTGAGTCGATCCTGGCCGATGCGCTTGAAGCGTTGATTGGTGCGATCTACCTGGATGCTGGCATGGAGGCCGCCAAGGCACGTGTCACGGCCTGGCTGACCTCCGAGATCGAAAGCCTCACGCTGGTCGATACCAACAAAGATCCCAAGACCCGCCTGCAGGAATTCCTGCAGTCGCGCGGGTGCGAACTGCCACGCTACGAAGTGGTGGATATCCAGGGTGAGCCCCATTGCCGCGTGTTCTTCGTGGAATGTGAAATCACCTTATTGAACGAAAAAAGCCGAGGTCAGGGTGTGAGCCGTCGTATTGCCGAACAGGTAGCGGCCGCTGCAGCACTGATTGCCCTGGGCGTGGAGAATGGCCATGACTGATTCAACCGCAACACGCTGTGGCTATGTTGCCATCGTCGGCCGCCCGAACGTGGGCAAGTCCACGCTGCTGAACCATATCCTCGGCCAGAAGCTTGCGATCACCTCGCGCAAGCCGCAGACCACCCGCCACAACATGCTGGGCATCAAGACCGAAGGCAACGTGCAAGCGGTCTATGTCGATACCCCGGGCATGCACAAAGGCGGCGAGAAAGCCCTGAACCGCTACATGAACAAGACCGCTTCGGCGGCGTTGAAAGACGTCGACGTGGTGATCTTCGTGGTCGACCGCACCAAGTGGACCGATGAAGACCAGATGGTTCTCGAGCGCGTGCAGTACGTCACCGGCCCGTTGATCGTCGCGCTGAACAAGACCGATCGCATCGAAGACAAAGCCGAGTTGATGCCGCATCTGACCTGGCTGCAGGAACAACTGCCGAACGCCCAGATCATGCCGATCTCGGCCCAGCACGGCCACAACCTTGAAGCCCTGGAGCGCGTGATCGCCGGTTACTTGCCGGAGAACGAGCACTTCTTCCCGGAAGACCAGATCACCGACCGCAGCAGCCGCTTCCTCGCCGCCGAACTGGTCCGTGAGAAAATCATGCGCCAGATGGGTGCCGAGCTGCCGTACCAGATCACCGTCGAAATCGAAGAGTTCAAGCAGCAGGGCAAGACCCTGCATATCCACGCGTTGATCCTCGTCGAACGTGACGGCCAGAAGAAAATCATCATTGGCGACAAGGGCGAGCGCATCAAGCGTATCGGCACCGAAGCGCGCAAGGACATGGAGTTGCTGTTCGACTCCAAGATCATGCTTAACCTGTGGGTGAAGGTTAAGGGTGGCTGGTCCGATGATGAGCGTGCACTGCGCTCCCTGGGCTATGGCGACCTGTAAGGACACCGCAGGGCAAAAAATGTGGGAGGGGGCTTGCCCCCGATAGCGGTGGATCAGTTAACAAATAAGTGACTGACACACTGCCATCGGGGGCAAGCCCCCTCCCACTTTAGGTTTGTGTAGTTTTCAAAAATGCATGCCAGCAGTGAGCACTCATGTCCCAATCCCCACCTCCCAGCCAACTCGCCTACGTCCTGCACAGCCGCGCCTACCGTGAGACCAGCGCGCTGGTGGATTTCCTCACGCCCCAAGGCCGCCTGCGTGCGGTGTTGCGCAGCGCACGGGGCAAGGCGGGTACGTTGGCGCGGCCGTTCGTGGCCCTGGATGTGGAGTTTCGTGGCAAGGGCGAGCTGAAAAACGTCGGCCGCCTGGAGAGCGTCGGCACCTCCGCCTGGCTTAACGGCGATGCGCTGTTCAGCGGCCTTTACCTCAATGAACTGCTGATCCGCCTGCTGCCCGCTGAAGATCCACACCCGGCGGTCTTCGATCACTACGCCGCCACGCTGCTGGCCCTGGCCGAAGGGCGGCCCCTGGAACCGCTGCTGCGTGCCTTCGAATGGCGCCTGCTCGACGACCTCGGCTACGGCTTTGAACTGAGCAACGACCTGCACGGCGAGCCCATCGCCGCCGATGGCATGTACCGCCTGCAAGTGGACGCTGGCCTGGAACGCGTGTACCTGCTGCAACCGGGCCTGTTCCAGGGCTCCGAGCTGCTGGCCATGAGCGAAGCGGATTGGAGCGCACCGGGTGCCTTGTCTGCTGCCAAGCGTTTGATGCGCCAGGCGCTGGCCGTGCATCTGGGCGGGCGACCGCTGGTCAGTCGCGAGTTGTTTCGAAAGCCCTGACATCCCCGTGTATGCTGTGCACCGATTCTTTCCCTTTTCAGGAGCGCTTCCGTGACCACCAGCAATCGCATTCTTCTTGGCGTCAACATCGACCACGTCGCCACCCTGCGCCAGGCCCGGGGCACCCGTTACCCTGACCCGGTCAAGGCCGCGCTGGACGCCGAAGAAGCGGGCGCCGACGGCATCACCGTGCACCTGCGCGAAGACCGCCGCCATATCCAGGAGCGCGACGTGCTGCTGCTCAAGGACGTGCTGCAAACCCGCATGAACTTCGAAATGGGCGTCACCGAAGAAATGATGGCGTTTGCCGAACGCATCCGCCCGGCACACATCTGCCTGGTGCCGGAAACCCGCCAGGAACTGACCACCGAAGGCGGCCTCGATGTCGCCGGTCAGGAAGCGCGCATCAAGGCCGCAGTGGAGCGCCTGTCGAAGATCGGCAGTGAAGTGTCGCTGTTCATCGACGCCGACGAACGCCAGATCGAAGCCTCGCGCCGTGTCGGTGCCCCGGCCATTGAGCTGCACACCGGCCGCTACGCCGATGCCACCACCCCAACCGAAGTGGCCGACGAGCTGCAACGCATCATCGATGGCGTGAACTGCGGGCTCAATGAAGGTTTGATCGTCAACGCCGGCCATGGCTTGCACTACCACAACGTCGAAGCGGTGGCAGCGATCAAGGGCATCAACGAGCTGAACATCGGCCATGCGTTGGTGGCCCATGCGCTGTTCGTCGGTTTCAAGGGTGCGGTTGCCGAGATGAAGGCCTTGATTCTGGCGGCTGCCAAGCACTAAAAACAACAAGCGTCCAGTGTGGGAGGGGGCTTGCTCCCGATAGCGGTGTGTCAGCCACACATAAGTTGACTGACGCACCGCTATCGGGAGCAAGCCCCCTCCCACATGCGAAGTCTTACTGTTTAGCCGATGCAGGTGTATCGTATCTGCCCTTTGCGGGCCTTGGCCTGCGGCAGATACGTGAGGTTGTTGTGTCCCAATCGTTTTCCCGTCGACAGATCCTCGGTGGCCTTGCCGGCCTTGCCGTTGTAGGTGTGGGCGCCGGTGGTGCCTACCGCTACTGGCTGGGTAAGGTTGCCGATGCCAACGCAGGAAGCGATTACCAACTGATTGCCGCGCCCCTGGACGTGGAATTGGTGCCGGGGCACCAGACCCAAGCCTGGGCATTCGGCCCTTCGGCGCCTGGCACCGAGTTGCGCGTGCGCCAGGGCGAATGGCTGCGAGTACGCTTCATCAATCATTTACCGGTTGCCACCACCATTCACTGGCACGGCATCCGCCTGCCGCTGGAAATGGACGGCGTGCCCTACGTCTCGCAGTTACCGGTACTGCCTGGCGAGTATTTCGACTACCAATTCCGCGTGCCCGACGCCGGCAGCTACTGGTACCACCCCCACGTGAACAGCAGCGAAGAACTCGGCCGTGGCCTGGTCGGCCCGCTGATCATCGAAGAGCGCGAGCCCACCGGTTTCAAATACGAGCGCACCCTCAGCCTGAAAAGCTGGCATGTGGACGAAGAGGGCGCCTTCGTCGCCTTCAGCATCCCCCGTGAAGCGGCGCGGGGCGGCACGGCGGGGCGCTTGTCGACGATCAACGGCGTGTCCCAGGCAGTGGTCGACCTGCCGGCCGGGCAGATCACGCGCGTGCGCTTGCTCAACCTCGACAACACCTTGACCTATCGCCTCAACATTCCCGGCGTTGAAGCGCAGATCTACGCGCTGGACGGCAACCCGATCGAGCCGCGCCCCTTGGGCAAGGAATACTGGCTGGGCCCGGGCATGCGCATTTGCCTGGCGATCAAGGCACCGCCGGCGGGCGAAGAGCTGTCGATCCGCAACGGCCCGGTGCGCCTTGGCACCTTTCGTTCAGTGGCCAATACCGACGCGCCCACTGAGTGGCCACCGGCATTACCGGCCAACCCGATTGCCGAGCCGGACCTGGCCAATGCCGAGAAACTCAACTTCAATTTTGAATGGGTCGGTTCGGTCTCGGTGAACGTGGACAACGGCAAGCCGCCGAGCCTGTGGCAGATCAACGGCCAGGCCTGGGACATCACCGACAAGACCTGCGCCGACCGCCCGATTGCCAAGCTGGAAAAGGGCAAGAGCTACATTTTCGAATTGAAGAACATGACCCAATACCAACACCCGATCCACCTGCACGGCATGAGTTTCAAGGTGATCGCCTCGAACCGCCACAAGGTGATCCCGTACTTCACCGACACCTATCTGCTGGGCAAGAACGAGCGTGCCCGTGTGGCGCTGGTGGCGGATAACCCGGGGGTGTGGATGTTCCATTGCCATGTGATCGACCACATGGAAACCGGCCTGATGGCCGCCATCGAGGTGGCGTGATGCGCCAGATTCGCCCCGCGGCGATTATCGACCGCAGCCGCGACCAGGATTTCATGCGCGAAGCCTTGGCCCTCGCCGCCCAAGGCGCCGCGCTGGGTGAAGTGCCGGTCGGCGCGGTGCTGGTGCAGGACGGTGAAATCATCGGTCGCGGCTTCAACTGCCCGATCAGCGGCAACGACCCCAGCGCCCATGCCGAAATGGTCGCGATCCGCGCTGCCGCCCAGGCGATCAGCAACTACCGTCTGGTGGGCAGCACCCTGTATGTGACCCTGGAGCCGTGCAGCATGTGCGCCGGCTTGATTGTGCATTCGCGAATCGCAAGGGTGGTGTACGGCGCACTGGAGCCCAAGGCCGGGATTGTGCAGAGCCAGGGGCAGTTTTTTACCCAGGGGTTTCTGAATCATCGGGCGTTGTTTGAAGGTGGGGTGCTGGCCGAGGAGTGCGGGGCTGTCTTGAGTGAGTTCTTCAAGGCTCGCCGAGCCAAGTCTCAGATCTAGCTAACAAAGGAGATCAAATGTGGGAGGGGGCTTGCTCCCGATAGCAGTGTGTCAGTCAGCATGTTTTTAGCTGACCCACCGCCATCGGGAGCAAGCCCCCTCCCACATTTGGATCTTCGTTTATTCAGTGATATCTCACCGTTACTTTTTGGCGATGATCACCGCCCGCATCGGCGCTGGCAGCCCTTCAATCGTCTTGCTGTGATCTTCGGGGTCGAGAAAGTCACTCAGGGACTGGTACTTCATCCACTCAGTCCCACGCTGTTCCTCAACCGTGGTCACGCTCACATCCACGCACCGCACCTCACTGAACCCGGCACGCCGCAGCCACAGCATCAACGCCGGTACCGAGGGCAGGAACCACACGTTGCGCATTTGTGCGTAACGGTCTTCTGGCACCAGCACCTGTTGCTGATCGCCTTCTACCACCAGGGTCTCCAACACCAGTTCGCCACCTTTGACCAGGCAGTCTTTCAGTGCCAGCAGGTGCTCGATGGGCGAGCGGCGGTGGTAGAACACGCCCATGGAAAATACCGTATCAAAGCCTTCCAGGTTCGCCGGCAAGTCTTCGAATGGGAATGGCAGGTGCCACGCCCTGGGCTCAGACAGGTAACGCTGCACCGCCTGGAACTGGCAGAAGAACAGCCAGTTCGGGTCCACCCCAATCACGCTGTCGGCCCCCGCGCCGAGCATGCGCCACATGTAATAACCGTTGCCGCAGCCGACATCGAGGATGCGCTTGCCGTTCAGGTCCAGGTGCGGCGCCACCCGCGACCACTTCCAGTCCGAACGCCATTCGGTGTCTACATGCACGCCGAACAGGTGGAACGGGCCTTTGCGCCACGGGCTCAGGCCCATCAAGGCGGTGTGCATTTGTGCGCGGGTGGCGTCGTCGCAATCGGTATCCAGTACCAGGCCATTGAGCAAGTCGACTGCGCTGGGCTGGATCTGCGGCAGCGCATCCAACGCGCTCTGCCAGCGCTCCAGGTCGCCATGGCCCTTTTCCATCTTGCTATCAAGCTGCGCTTGCAGGCCCTGGGCCCAAACGGCCAGAGGAGTACCGACCAGGTGGCGGGCGAGGGGGGACAAATCAATCATGGCAAGGCAATCAACGAGGCAAAGTTAAGACACTGGAACCACGGCAAGACTTTCGAGAACCCGGCCGCCAGCAGGCGTTCGCGGTGTTCTTCGAGGCTGTCGGGCTTCATGACGTTTTCGATGGCGCTGCGCTTCTGGGCGATTTCCAGTTCGCTGTAGCCGTTGGCGCGCTTGAACGCGATATGCAGGTCGGTCAGCAGTGCGTGCTCTTCAACATCGTTGAAGCGCAGCTTTTCCGAAAGGATCAACGCCCCGCCCGGCAGCAGCGATTGGCGGATACGCCCGAGCAACGCCAGGCGTTCATCGGGGGCGATAAATTGCAGGGTAAAGTTCAGCGCCACCACCGAGGCGGGCTGGAACTGCAGGGCGAGAATATCGCCCTCGATCACCTCCACCGGCAGCAACTCCTGGAACATCGAGTCCTGGCCATTGAGGTATTGGCGGCAACGCTCGACCATCGCCGCCGAGTTATCCACCGCGATCACCCGGCAACCCTCGGTGCGAACATGGCGACGCAAAGCTTGGGTGACGGCACCCAGGGATGAGCCCAGGTCATACAGCACGCTATTGGGCTGGGCGAATTGCGCGGCCAGCACGCCAAGGTTTTCGACGATGGTCGGGTAACCCGGCACCGAGCGCTTGATCATGTCCGGGAACACCCGCACCACATCCTCGTTAAAGGCGAAGTCCGGCACCTGGGGCAGGGGCTGGGCGAATAGGCGATCGGGTTCTTTGCTCACGGCTGTTCCGGCGACGAAGGGGAAAGGCCGGCATTTTAGCCAAGTTGGCCCTCGGATGCGCGGGTTGTCTGATAAACCGCGATGCCGCAGGTTTCATCGCCCTGCGGGTTGACCGCAGAGCGGTGGGCACACGCGCTACTCGGTGTGCTTGTGGTGGGCAATGGTTCCGGTGGAAAGATCAAACTTAGCGGCTACCTTGAGCGTATTTGACGAAAAAAGGTCGGTTGCTTTGATTTCAAGCTTCCCTGCGTAGTGGTTTTTTTCACGGTCAAAATCAACTTTCACATAGGCGTGATCAATCAGGTAGTGGGCGGGCGCGGTGTTAGTACCGAGTTGGAGTGAGTGAATGTACTCGCTTGGATATTCATGCCTGTCGTTGGGTATGTCAGGTGCCAAGCGCATATCTATGATACGCAGGGGGCTTGCTGAAAGTTCATCTACACCCACGATGGTCAGCCATTCATCCACCTTCAGATAAACCGTATCTGCTTTGAAGTTCGCGACGCCGTTGATGGTTGCGACAAATGTCCCTTCAACTTCCGGATAAGCATTACTGGGGGTCATATTCCAATCCTCCTAGTTCACGCGCCAGTCTGATTGTGGCGGTGTTTATAGAAGATACAGGCTGCTCTCAATCGTCGTAACTGTCAGAAATAGCAGTTCAGTAATGGTTTTCGCTTTAAATCCAGCCACGTTTTTCAGTGATCAGTTGTGCGATGGCCTGTCTGTGGATTGAGTGCGAATGCAGAGGCGGTGATGCCCCACTGCCCAAGCCAATACGTGGTGATCAACAGATACGGCGCCGCATCGAACGCCAGCACAAACCGATTGATACCGATCAACGTATCGGAAAACACAAACGACACCGCACCCGCCGCCGCCAGCAGAGCCGAGCGTTTCGGCACGTCGCTGCCCAGCCGCGCCAACGCACGCCAGAGCATGGCGCTGATCACCAGTGCGTAAACCACCACCGGTATCAGTAGCTCGCCCAAGCCGTGGGAAATCAGAATACTCAGCAGGATCGCCCCGACACCCAGGGCCAACACCAGCGGCAGCAACGCCAGACGTCGACAGTCGCTGAAATAGGCTTTGAGATAGGCCAGGTGCGCAAACAGAAACGCGCCCAGGCCAAAGATAAACAGGTCCCCTGGCCAGGCGAGCAACACATCGCCCACCAGGGAAAAAATCAGCCCCAGGCTGATCCAGCGTCGATAGTCAGTGGGCGGCGCGTCATGCAGCCAACCCAGCAGCGCCAGCACCGGCAGCGGCTTGACCAGCAGGCACAGCAGCGTCGCATGAGTCGCCAAGCCGTAGATAAAGGTGCCGGCGCCCATCAAGGCAAGAATCAGCCATGGCATATCAGTTCACCGTAATGGCGCAGTCAAAGGTTTCGACGGGCTCGGCTTCCGGCTCCCAAGGTTGCTGGGAGGTCAGGCGCAAACGGCCCTGGCCGGCGGCGAACGCCTGGAAGCGCCAGGTAGACTGGCCGCCGCCACCGATCACACCGGATTCGGTGCTGCTGTAGACCTCGGGGCTCAAGGCGTGCAAAACA
Source organism: Pseudomonas haemolytica (assembly GCF_009659625.1). GTDB lineage: Bacteria > Pseudomonadota > Gammaproteobacteria > Pseudomonadales > Pseudomonadaceae > Aquipseudomonas > Aquipseudomonas haemolytica. The sequence goes on from NZ_VOIW01000001.1 coordinate 436,410, forward strand.
CCGCCGGCGGAATCCTGGATGGCCCAGCGATAACCGGTGGTGGGATTGCTCGGCAGGGTGAGGATCAGGTTTTGCCCGGTTTTAAGCTGGAGCGGGCAACTGCTCTGTTTTTCCACGCTGATGTTTTGCTTTGGCGCACTGGCGCAGGCAGCCAGCAGGGCAAGGCTCAAGGGGAGAAGCAGGCGGGCAGCGGTCATGGGGGCTCCGTTGATTCACGACGAAGGGGGAGCATAACCGAAGATGAGACAAGGTGTGACAAGGCAGGGTTTTGTGTTGATTTGGCTGGCCTCTTCGCGAGCAAGCCCGCTCCCACATGTGACCGCATTCCAAAGGATGAACTCGGTCAAATGTGGGAGCGGGCTTGCTCGCGAAAGGGCCAGCTCAGGCACTACATAACTGTCAGAACAGCACCTTCGCCACATCCGCAAAGCGCTTGGCAAAGTGCACAGTCATGCCTTCCTTCAGATACTCCGGCAGCTCTTCAAAGCTCCCACGGTTCGGCTCCGGCAGGATCAACTCGTGAATCTTCTGGCGCCGCGCCGCAATCACTTTTTCACGTACCCCGCCAATCGGCAGTACATGCCCGGTCAAGGTCAGCTCGCCGGTCATTGCCACGCCTTTCTTCGGCGGCTGGTTACGTGCCAGGGACAGCAACGCACTGGCCATGGTCACCCCGGCACTCGGGCCGTCTTTCGGTGTGGCACCCTCCGGCACATGCAAGTGTACGAAGGCTTCATCGAAGAACTTCGGATCACCGCCAAACGACTTCAGGTTCGAGCTGATGTAGCTGTAGGCGATTTCGGCGGACTCCTTCATCACTTCACCCAACTGCCCGGTGAGCTTGAAGCCGCGATTGAGCGTATGGATACGCGTCGCCTCAATCGGCAAGGTTGCGCCGCCCATGCTGGTCCAGGCCAGGCCGGTGATCACCCCGGTGCCGGACAGCACTTGCTCGTTACGGAATACCGGCATGCCCAACGAGCTTTCCAGGTCCTTGTTGCCGATCTTGATCACGCTGTCGGGCTCATCCAGCAGCTTGACCACCGCCTTGCGCACCAGCTTGCCCAGTTGCTTCTCCAACTGACGCACACCGGCTTCGCGCGCATAACCGTCGATCAACGCACGCAGCGCGCCGTCGCTGATGGTCAGGCTGTTTTTTGCGACGCCGGCTTTTTCCAACTGTTTTGGCCACAGGTGGCGCTTGGCGATGGCGACTTTTTCTTCGGTGATATAGCCCGACAGGCGAATCACTTCCATACGGTCCAGCAACGGGCCTGGGATCGAGTCCAGGGTGTTGGCGGTGCACACGAACAGCACTTTGGACAGGTCCAGGCGCAGGTCCAGGTAATGGTCGAGGAATTCGACGTTCTGCTCCGGGTCCAGGGTTTCCAGCAGTGCAGAAGCCGGGTCGCCCTGGAAGCTCTGGCCCATCTTGTCGATCTCGTCGAGCATGATCACCGGGTTCATGACTTCCACGTCTTTCAACGCCTGCACCAGCTTGCCGGGCATAGCGCCGATGTAGGTGCGGCGGTGGCCCTTGATCTCGGCCTCGTCACGCATGCCGCCGACGCTGAAACGGTAGAACGGCCGGCCCAGGGATTCAGCGATGGATTTACCCACGCTGGTCTTGCCTACGCCCGGCGGGCCCACCAGCAGCACGATGGAGCCGGCGACTTCGCCTTTATAGGCGCCCACTGCGAGGAACTCGAGGATGCGGCTCTTGATGTCGTCCAGGCCTGCATGGTGCTTGTCCAGCACCTTGCGCGCATGTTTCAGGTCGAGTTTGTCTGCGCCGTACACGCCCCAGGGGACCGAGGTGGCCCAGTCCAGATAATTGCGCGTTACTGCGTATTCCGGCGAGCCAGTCTCGAGGATCGACAGTTTGTTCAGTTCTTCATCGATGCGTTTTTTCGCCTGGGCCGGCAGCACCTTGCCTTCCAGGCGCTGCTCGAACTGCTCGACATCGGCGCTGCGGTCGTCCTTGGTCAGGCCCAGCTCTTGCTGGATGACCTTGAGCTGTTCCTTGAGGAAAAACTCGCGCTGGTGCTCGCCGATCTTGCGGTTCACTTCGGCGGAGAGCTCTTTTTGCAGGCGTGCGACTTCGACTTCCTTGCGCAGCATCGGCAAGACTTTTTCCATGCGCTTGAGCATGGGCACGCAGTCCAGCACTTCCTGCAACTCGTTACCGGTGGCCGAGGTCAGCGCGGCGGCGAAGTCGGTAAGCGGCGACGGGTCGTTGGGGCTGAAGCGGTTGAGGTAGTTCTTCAACTCTTCGCTGTACAGCGGGTTGAGGGGCAGCAGTTCCTTGATCGCATTGATCAGCGCCATGCCGTAGGCCTTGACCTCGTCGGTCGGCTCACTGGGCTGGTGCGGGTATTCGACTTCCACCAGGTACGGTGGGCGGTGGTGCTTGAGCCAGGTCTTGATGCGCACGCGGGTCAGGCCCTGGGCGACGAATTGCAGCTTGCCGTTCTCACGGCTGGCGTGGTGCACCTTGACCAGGGTGCCGTACAGCGGCAGGGCCGAGGTGTCGAAATGCCGTGGGTCTTCGGGCGGCGTGTCCATGAAAAACAGGGCAAGAGAGTGGTGGTCGGATTTGCTCACCAGTTCCAGGGTTTCGGCCCAGGGTTCTTCATTGACGATCACCGGCAATACTTGCGCCGGGAAAAACGGCCGGTTGTGGATCGGGATAATGTAGACCTTGTCCGGCAGGTTTTGCCCAGGCAGCGCCAGGCCGGTGTTGGACGAGGTGGTTTCAGCGTTTTCGGGGTCGGCGTAGTCGTTCAGGTCGTAATCAGGGACGTCTTGCTGGTCGCTCATGGGGCACCTGCATAAGGAAGTATGCAGGTTAGATGGGGCGGGGTGGCGGTGGTTTCAATGGTGCAGGCGAGATAGCAACATATTGCATGAAATAACGCGGCAGACCAGTGGTCATCTGGCGGAGCAGATGGGCAGGCCTAATCCGGGCCACTCGACTGCTTTTTGGTCAAAAATATGACGCTGAAGACCCGGTAATTATTGGGTTTTACTTATCCACAGTCCCGGCTAATCTTCTATGGCAACACGTAGCCATAAAAGGATGTTTTTTTGACGCCAGGTCAGCAGTCGGCAGGGACGCGTATGACAGAGGGAAGGTTGAGCACAGAGCGACGAGCGCGGCCAGAGGGCACGGCCACGCAGTGGCGCCACACCTTTCAAACCCGTATTGCCGGGGTGCTGGCGCTGTTGTTGCTGGTGGTCGTGGCCGCGACCTATTTTGCCGTCAAGACCGCCACCACCCGGGCGGTGGAGAATCAGGCCGAGGTGCAGTTGGACACCGGGCGGCAGGTGTTCGAGCGCCTGCTGGACCTGCGCGGCCGCCGCCTGCAATACGGGTTGGACTGGCTCACCGCCGACGGCCCGTTCAAGCAGGCCGTGGCCCGTGGCGAGACGGTGCCGATCCTGGAGGCCCTGGGGCGCCATGGTACCGGTGTCAGCTCCAGCGAAGTGGTTGTGCTGGGCCTGGATGACAAGGTCATGGTCAGTACCTTGCTGGAGCTGAAGCCAGGTCAGTCGTTCCCTTATGCCGAGGCCTTGCGCAAGGCGCGGCGCAGCGGCCTGCAAATGTTGATCGTCGCTATGGCGGGGCGCCCCTATTTGCTGGTGCAAAAGGATGTGTTCGACCCGGCGCCCATCGCCCGCGTGGTCATGGGCTTTCCCATGGACACGCAATTCGCCCACGAGCTGCGCTCCATGAGCAACCTTGAGGTGTCGTTCCTCTGTGTGCAGGACGGCCATGTCGGCCAGCTTTTCACCACCCAGCCTGGTGCGTTCAGGCCCGCCGTTGTCGGCTTCCTGCATGGCACGCAACTGGATCCCGAGGCGCGGATCCACCTGTTTTATGGTCAGCGTGTACTCAGCCAGGTATTGCCATTGGCCAATAGCGGCCAGGGTGATGAGGTACGTGTGCTGTTGCAAAGCCCGCTGGACCACGCCCTGGAATCCTTTGCGCCGCTGGACCGGCAATTTCTCGGGATTGCCCTGGCGGTGCTGCTGGTTTCGCTGGCGGCGGCGTTGTTTCTGGCGCGGCGCGTGTCACGCCCGCTCAATGCGTTGGTGCAAGCCGCCGAGCGAATTGGTGCTGGTGACTACCGCACGCCAGTGCGGGTGCGCAGTGACGATGAATTCGGCCTGCTGGCCCGCGCTTTCAACGCCATGCAAAGCGGTATCGCCGTGCGCGAGCGGCAACTGGCCCATAACGCCTTGCACGACTCGCTCACCGGCCTGCCCAACCGCGCCCTGGCCATGGAGCGCCTGGGCAGTGCAATCAGCGCCCGACGGCCGGTGGTGTTGCTGTACCTGGGGATTGAAAACTACCGGGTTATCAACGAAGGCTTTGGCCCACAAGGCGTCGAGGAGATGTTGTGCGAAGCGAGCCGTTGCCTGTCCATGAGTCTGTCGGCCAGCGACACCGCAGCGCGCATTGCCGGGAGTGAGTTTTTACTCTTGCTGGAAAACACCGAAGTCGAGAGTGCTGTGGCCCGTGCCGATCGCCTCTATGGGCTGCTGACCGAACCCCAGCGCATCGGCAACGACGAAGTGCGCCATGAAGTGAGCATCGGCATCGCCGCGTACCCCGCTGACGGGCAGCAGGTGGAAGAACTGATCAACCGCGCCGCCATCGCTCGGCATGACGCTGCCAACCTGCCGGGGCATTTGCAGATCTACCAGCCCGACCGCGACCTCGCTCACCAACGCCAGATCACCTTGATTCGCGACCTGCGCCGCGCGGTGATCGAGGGCGAATTGTTCCTGTGCTACCAACCCAAGCTCGACCTCAAGCACGGCCACGTGGATCAGGCGGAAGCCTTGCTGCGTTGGCAGCATCGGACCCTTGGGCAGGTGTCCCCCACGGAGTTCATTCCCTTGGCCGAGCGCACCGGCAGCATGGGCGCCCTGACCTTGTGGGTGATTGAAGAGGCTATCCGTCAGATTGCCGAATGGGCACAGCGTGGCCTGGTTATGCAGTTGTCGGTGAATATCTCCGTGAACGACCTGGCCGATGACGACTTGGCCATTCGCGTCACTGCGCTACTGGCTCAACACGGCGTGGCCGCCGAGCACTTGGTTTTCGAGATTACCGAAAGCGCGATCATGCACAACCCGCAGCAAGCCCTCAGCGTACTGGAGCAACTGCGTGACTGCGGAATCAGCCTGTCGGTGGATGATTTCGGCACCGGCTACTCATCCCTGGCGCAACTGCAACGCCTGCCGGTGCAGGAGTTGAAGATCGACCAGTCCTTTGTGCGCAACCTCGACAGCACCAGCGGTGACGGGGTGATCGTGCGCTCGACCATCGAAATGAGCCACAACCTGGGCCTCAAGGTTGTGGCCGAGGGTGTGGAGTTCGAGCACAGCCTCACCCTGCTAAAACGCTGGAACTGCGACACCGCCCAGGGCTACCTGATCAGCCGGCCGTTGAATGCCATGGCGTTCGAGATGTGGATGAGGCGTGAGCGCGTACCGACTTGAGCGCGGTTTAAACCACCAGGGTTTGCAATAACGTCCATAACCGTTCGACATGCTGGCGTTCGGTGCCCAGTGCCCCGATGGACACGCGCACCATCCAGCGTTCGTCGAGGATGGCCGGGGTGACGTAGGCGTTTCCGGACTGGTTGAGCCTTTCTGCCCAGGCACGCGTGTAATTGTCCAGCGCTTCGCCGTTCAACCCTGGCGGCTCATGGCGAATACACAGGGTTTGCAGGGCGGGCGCGGCCACCAGCTTCCAGTGCTCGCTGCCTTCAATCTGCTCCGCCAGCCAACGTGCATTGGCCAGGTCTCTGCGTAGCCGCGCTTGCAGGCCGCTGACACCCTGCTCGCGGATCAGGAACCACAGCTTCAGGGCGCGGAAGCGGCTGCCCAGGGAGATCCGCCAGTCGCGGTAGTTTCTGACCTGGCCGTCGGCGTTGGACTGCAGGTAGCTCGGGTTGGTGGTCATGATGCGAATCAAATGCTCGGGGTCGCGAACGAAGTACACCGAGCAATCGAAGGCCGCGCCCAGCCATTTGTGCGGGTTGAGGACCAGCGAGTCAGCTTTTTCGATGCCATTCCACAGTGCCCGGCATTCCGGCAGGATCATCGCGGCGCCGGCCATGGCCGAGTCGACATGCAGCCACAGGCCATGGCGTTGGGTCAGCTCGCCAATCGCATCCAGAGGGTCGATCGCCATGGCGGCCGTGGTCCCGGTGGTAGCAATGACCACGCAGGGTCGGTTGCCGGCGGCCAGGTCCTGTTCGATGGCGTACGCCAATGCCTGCGGCGACATCGCATTGTGTGCGTCGGTGGCGACCATGCGGATGTTGTTCTGGCCAAACCCGGCCAGGATCGCCGCCTTGTTCACCGAACTATGCGCATGGGCTGAGGTGTAGACGATCAGCGGCGCGCCGCTGTTTTGCAGGCCGTCATGCACCAGTGCGTACTGGGAGCTACGTTCCCTGGCGCTGATGAGGGCCACCAGGGTGGAGGTAGACGCGGAGTCCTGGATCACGCCGCTCCATTCACGGCTCAGGCCGATCATGTCGCGCAGCCAGTCGGTGGTGACTTCTTCAATTTCGGTGAGTGCCGGGCTTGATTGCCAAGATAGTCCCACTACACCCAGGCCGGTGCTCAGGCAATCGCCCAGCACAGAGGACAATTCCACATTGGAAGGGAAGAAACCGAAAAAGCTCGGATGCTGCCAATGCAGCAGCCCGGGCATGATCAGCTTTTCCACATCGCCCATGATCTGTTCAAACGGTTCGGCGCTTTCTGGCGGGTTCACCGGCAGGGCGGCCTTGATTTCGCCAGGCACCGTGGTGGGCTGTACGCCGCGCTGCTCTATATTTTGTCGATAGTCTGCGATCAGGTCGATCATGGCGTAGCCATGGCGACGGAATTCTTCGGGCGTCATAAAAAGAGGTCCATCTGCAAGAGTGTTAAAAGTATTAGCACCAGAAATAAAACGGTTCACCCGCGTTATAGCCGATAAACGACTGCATGCTGATGCGTTTTCCCGAATCGAATCCGCAAATGGCGTGGGGGCGGCGGGTATTGATAATCACGAGTTCGTTTTTACGCGGCTGGATATGCAGCGGCTTTTGTAAACGGTGCTCGGGCAGTTGGTCGCCTTCGAAACGCTTGACCTCGTCATAGGCAAAGGCCTCGGTATCCCAGATGATCAACTCTCCCCCTGAAGGCGGCGTTTCAAGATAAATATTGGCGCTGAATTGGTGTTCCAGTTCTGCGATCGAGCGGGGCAGGCAATCAACATGGGGCACCGTTTCCGAGAGGTGTGCCGTCTCGGGAAACATGGCGCGGATAATGCCGCAGAACATCGGTTGGCCTTGAAACGCAGCGGCGACTGCACCTTGCGGCCAGATCTCCTGGAGCTGTTCCATCAGGTGTTGGATGGGAGGTTTTTCAGGTGCGCAAATACTGTCGATCACCCCGCGCATATGGGCTGCGTCAGCATAATATTTGACGTGGGCATCGCTGCCGACGGCCTTGCCGTAAGTGGAGTTGAACGGGGTGCCCCAGCGATGTACGCCATAAAAGTGCTGTACGACGCGGCCATCTTCGTAGGTTTCGTGACTGTATTGCTCCAACGAGGCGGCATCACCGATGATTTGATTTAATCGCTCGCTGGTTTTTGCGTTCGCAAACTCAGGTACTCGAATGGCAAGTACTTCTCCACTGATAAGCTTTTTCAGACTTGAAGTATCGAGGTATTCAAGCTCTATGATTTTTGTTGTCTTGGACGTGGTTGGTTTTGTCGCGGCATGGTCCATCATGTTCAGAAGCTCCCTTTTGAGTTTTATCAGTGTGCTTATAGGGTACGCAGGGCGTGTGCACTAAATTAGTTTCAAGGGAACAGAGGACGGATAGGATTTATCTTGAAACGCCGGTTTTTTAGCCGACTGATGGCTCACACGTTGACGATTGTTGATGGTTGTCAGGACGAAAAAAAGGCGGCTACCCATCAGGTAGCCGCCTTTGTTTTACCGCCGGTTCTGCTTAATCCGGCAGTTTGAACGCCATCACATAGTCACCCTGCTTGGTACCCAGGGAACCATGGCCACCCGCCATGACCAGCACGTATTGCTTGCCGTCCTTGCCGGTGTAGGTCATCGGTGTGGTTTGCGCGCCTGCAGGCAGGCGGCCTTCCCACAGTTGCTTGCCGTTTTTCACGTCATAGGCGCGCAGGTACTGGTCGAGAGTACCGCTGAGGAAAGCAACGCCGCCGGCGGTGGTGAACGTACCGCCCAGGCTAGGCACGCCCATGGTCAGCGGGATCGGAACCGGCGAGCTGTCACGCACGGTGCCGTTCTTGTGCATCCAGATGGTCTGGTGGTTGGTCAGGTCGACCGCTGCCACGTAGCCCCAGGCCGGCGCCTGGCACGGCAGGCCCATTGGCGACAGCAGTGCTTCGAGGATCACACCGTACGGTGCGCCTTTGTTCGGCTGTACGCCTTCGGTTTCGCTGACGCGTGGGCCTTGCTTGGCGATGTCGGCAGCCGGGATCAGCTTCGATTTGAACGCCATGTAGCTCGGGTTCACGAAAGCGATCTGGCGAACCGGATCGACCGAGATGCCGCCCCAGTCGAACACACCGAAGTTACCCGGGTAAACGATCGAGCCTTGCAGCGATGGCGGGGTGAACGGGCCGTCGTAGCGCAGCGACTTGAAGTCGATCCGGCAGATCAACTGGTCGAACGGCGTGACGCCCCACATGTCGCGTTCTTTCAACGGCGGCGGCATGAAGTTCAGGTCGGACTTCGGTTGGGTAGGGGAGGTACGGTCGCCCGCCACTGCGCCTTGCGGCACCGCGACTTCGTGGATCGGCACAACCGGCTGGCCGGTGGCACGGTCCAGCACGTAGATGCTGCCTTGCTTGGTCGACGCCATCACCGCCTGCTTGACGCCGGCTTCGGTCTTGATGTCGATCAGCGAAGGCTGGCCGCCTACGTCCATGTCCCACAGATCGTGGTGGGTGAACTGGAAGGTCCACTTCACGTGGCCGGTGTCGATGTCCAGGGCGGTCAGGCCAGCGGCATATTTTTCGGAATCGTCGGTACGGTCGCCGCCGTACTGGTCGGGCATCTGGTTGCCCATCGGCAGGTAGAGCATGCCGAGTTTTTCATCGACGCTGAACATGGACCACATGTTCGGCGAGTTGCGGGTGTAGGTCTTGCCATCGGCCAACGGGGTGGTGTCGTCCGGGTTGCCGCTGTCCCAGTTCCACACCAGTTTGCCGGTGTGCACGTCGAACGCGCGGATCACACCGCTTGGCTCGTCGATGGAAACGTTGTCGGTCACGTGACCGCCGATCACGACCAGGTTCTTGGTCACGGCCGGTGGCGAGGTGGAGTAGTAACCACCTGGGGCGAAGCTGCCGATGTTGGCACGCAGGTCGACCTGGCCTTTGTCACCGAAGTCTTCGCACATCTTGCCGGTGTCGGCGTTCAGGGCGATCAGACGGGTGTCGGCAGTCGGGACGAAGATGCGTTTCGGGCAGGCGTTCGGCGCAGCAGCCGGGCTGGCGCTGCCGGTCGGGCTCTGCTCGGAAGCGTAGGCAGCGTCATCGTGATACGACACGCCACGGCAGGTCATGTGTGCCCAACCCTTGAAGTTTTCAGCACCCTGGGTGGTGATCTTCGGGTCGAAACGCCAGATTTCCTTGCCGGTGTCCGGGTCCAGGGCAATCACTTGGCTGTGCGGTGTGCACACGTAAAGCATGCCATTGACTTTCAGCGGGGTGTTTTCCGCGGTGGTTTCACCGGGGTCGCCTGCGCCAGGAATGTCGCCGGTACGGAAGGTCCACGCAGGCACCAACTTATGCGCGTTTTCCGGGGTGATCTGCGCCAGTGGCGAGTAACGATCACCGTAGGCCGAACGGCCATAGGAGTTCCAGTCACCATCGGCCTGGGTCGGCGCAGCGTTGGCCATGCCCGGCACCGCGTCGCGGTCCAGTTGGCCGGTCTTGACCATTTCACCTGGGTTGGTGAACTGGCTGGCCAGGGCGGTAGCACCGGCCAGCACCACGGCAACGCTCAGCGCGCCAGTGCCCAGCGGCGCGGCTTGGCCACGCAGCAACGGACGACGAAACCACGGCAGAAGCATGACGATGCCCAAGGCAAACAGCAGGGCCAGGCGCGGTACCAACTGCCACCAGTCCAGGCCGACTTCCCACAGTGCCCACACGGTGCTGGCGAACAACACCAGTGCATACAGGCCCAGCGCGGCGCGGCGGGTAGCCAGCAGCAGCACGCCGGTCAGGGCGATGCCGATACCCGCCAGCAGGTAGTACAGCGACCCGCCGAGCATGCTCAGCTTGACGCCGCCAGCCAGCAAGGCCAGCCCCATGATCAGCAGCAAGATCCCCAGCAGCCTGGGCAGCAGGCGGCTTGGGCTTGAAGCACCATCAGTGCTCATAGTGTGTTTCTCCGTGACGTTGGAATAATTATGTAACCCCGTGCTTCACTGTAGATGACGATTCGGCGCGGGCTTGGTTCATCGGTAATTTCGGTTTTTCTGGGGATAACTCGGTTATCCACAGGCGTGCGATTGATCGCCGGGCGCAGATCGATTTAAGACAGCGCTGTCTTTGCGTAAATGGAAATTCGGCAAGATGGGGTCGATCGCAGGCGTGAAACGTTTCAGTTTGTTGCTGCAAGGATAAGGTGCTGGAGCGCCAAGAGAAAGCGTAAATCGCGAGATGCATCATTTCAGATCTGGTAACAGTGACGAATCGTCGCTGCAAAACAAGTGTGGGAGCGGGCTAGCTCGCGAGTGCGGTGTATCAGTCACTAATGATGCTGACTGACACACCGCATTCGCGAGCAAGCCCGCTCCCACAGGGGAACTGCGGTGTTGTTAGAAGGTGGTGCGGACTCCGAATTGCACGCTTCTGCCTGGCGCCGGCGCAATATCGCGCAGGATCGAGCTGGCATAGCGCACGGTCTGGTTGGTCAGGTTTTCGCCATTGACGAAGGCCAGCCACTGGCTACCGCCGACATTGAAGCGATAACCGGCGCTGGCACCGAGCGTGGTGTAGCCATCGGTGCCGCTCTCGTTATCCGGCACACGCCCTTGGCCTGCCGCATGTTCCACATCAATACGTGCCTGCCAGCGGTCCAGCTCCCACAGCAGGCCGCTGCTCAAGCGCAACGGTGCAATGCGTGGCAAGGCTTCACCCGTGTCCAGGTTGGTAGCGCGGGTGTAGTCGCCCGACAGCTCCAGCGCGAACTTGCCGTAGGCGCCTTCACCCAGCTTCCAGTGATCCTGCGCTTCGAAGCCCGCGAACCGCGCACGCACGCCGGAATATCCGTATTCAGGAATACCACCCGCGTCCTCTTCACCTTCATCGTTCAAGGTGCGGCCAGTGCCTAGCAGGCCAATGTAATTGGAGAAACGGCTGTAGAACACGCCGAAGCTGCCCTTGTGGGTGCCATTGTCAAAGCGCAGCGCCAGGTCGCTGGACACGGCTTTTTCTTTCTTCAGGTTGGCATCGCCCAACTCGTAGGTGCCGGTGGCGACGTGGGCGCCGTTGGCATACAGCTCGTAGAAAGTCGGTGCGCGTTCGGTGTAGCCCAAGGTGGCGGCCAGCGACCAGATGGGCGTGAGGCTGTACACCGCGCCGGACGACAGGCTGCCGGCGGTGAAGTGATTGCTCTTGTTTGCATTGGCGAAACGCTCGTTGCCCTTGGCGTCCGGGTCGACGGTAGTGTGTTCCACGCGGGCGCCGAGGCTAAGTTTCAGACGCTCGGTGGCTTGCATCTCTTCGAGGATAAACAGTGCGCCGGCGTTGGTGTCGGTCTGGGGCACGAAGGCTTCTTCGCCCAGGGCCGAGAACTCGTTGCGGGTCACTTGGGCGCCTACCACGCCATCGAACGGGCCGATAGGCTGGTGACGGGCTTCAACTCGGGCCTCATAGCCCTTGTTCTTGAAGGTCGTACCGGTCTCGCCGCCTTCGATTTCGCGGTGTTCGTAATCGGTGTAGCCCGCGTCGAGTTTCACCGAGGTGAACGGCCCTTGCAGGTTGCGGATCTCGGACGCGAAGGCGTAGTGATCCTGCTGCATGCGGATGCGCACATCCTGCTCGGCCGGCGAGCCGTAGTTGCTGTCGTAGTTGCTGTAGGACAGCCCGGCATACCCATCCTCCCAGGTGTATGAGCCGCCCACGGCACCGCCGTCCTGGCGCCCGTCGCTGTTACCCAGGCGCCCATTTTTACCTGGGCCGTCTTCGGTCGCCGGGGCGTGCCGGCTGCGGGCGTAGCCCGGAATTTTCAGGTCGTTGAATTCCCGCGCATTGGCGTCCAGGTGCAACGCGAAGGTGCCGTTGCCGGCTTCCAGCTTGCCCGCGCTGCTGCGGGTGGTGTCGGCGCCGCCGTAGCGAAGTTCGCCGGCGCCGTGGATGCCTTCGATGGCTTCGGTGGGGATGCGGTTATCGAAGGTGTTGACCACACCGCCGATGGCGCTGCCGCCGTACAGCAGGGCGGCCGGGCCGCGCACAATTTCGATGCGATCTACGTTGATCGGGTCCAGCGGCACCGCGTGGTCATAGGACAGCGACGAGGCATCCAGTGCGCCCACACCATTGCGCAAGATGCGAATACGGTCGCCATCCTGGCCCCGAATGATCGGGCGACTGGCGCCCGGGCCGAAGTACGACGACGACACACCCGGCTGCTTGTTCAGGGTTTCGCCGAGGCTGCCTTTTTGTTGCAGGGTCAGGTCATCACCTTCCAGCACGGTGGTGGGCGAAGCGAGTTGTTCGCTGCCCAACGGGTTGCCGGTGACAACTTGGGGTGGCAGTTCCAGGGCGTGGGCTTGGGAACTGATCAACAGGGCGGCGGCGAGGGGGGACAAGCGCCAGAGAGAAGGCAGGGACATCGGATATTCCTAGGCAAAACGTCTGATAGATATGGTTACAATATAACATCTCTTTTTTCGTCTGGAAGGGGAACTTTCCGTGGCGGGCTATATTCAATGCAATGCTTCCACCTGCACGCCTCGTCGGCTAAGGTGCGCGGCTGTGTTTCCTCTTTTTGCAATAGGCCTGGCATGACCGCGACAAGCAACGACCCGCTCCACGGGGTGACCCTGCAACACGTCCTCACCACCCTGGTGGAACACTACGAGTGGAGCGGCCTGGCCGAGCGTATTGATATCCGCTGCTTCAAGAGCGACCCGAGCATCAAGTCGAGCCTGACCTTCCTGCGCAAAACCCCTTGGGCGCGGGAGAAGGTCGAAGGTCTGTACGTCAAGCTGATGCGTACCAAACGCCCGCTGGATTGAGGCCATGAAGCGCTTTGTCGCAGCGGCAGCGCTGGCCGGTTGGGTAGGACTGGGGATCCAGCAATATCTGATTTTCTATTCGCGCTGGAGCATTGACGCCAGTCTGCTGGGCGGCTTGATCAGCTTTTTCAGTTTTTTCACAGTACTGACCAACACCCTGGTGATGGTGGTGTTGAGCTATGCGCTGGTGAACCGCGAATCTGCGGCGAAGCAGTTTTTCCTGGCGCCCCAGGTCAGCAGTGCGATTGCCGCCAGCATCATCGTGGTGAGCCTGGCCTATAACCTGCTGCTGCGGCATTTGTGGAGCCCCCAAGGCTTTCAATTTATCGCCGACGAATTGCTGCACGACGTGATGCCGCTGTTGTTTTTGATCTATTGGTGGCGTTGCGTGCCCAAGGGCCAGTTGCGGTTCAGACACGTTGGTGTTTGGGTGATCTACCCGTTGGTGTACTTCGGGTATGTGCTGTTGCGGGGGGATTTGCTCGGGCAGTATCAGTACCCGTTCATTGATGTGCTGACCCTGGGTTATCCCCAAGTGTTTGTGAATGCCGGCGGATTATTGGTGGGGTTTGTGCTGGTGGCGTTGGCGATGGTGGGGCTGGATAAGCGCCTGGGCCGGGCACAATCCAACTGATACACCTTGGTCCAATGTGGGAGGGGCTTGCTCCCGTGGCGGCCTGACAGCCGACCAGGATGTTGGGTTGGTTCGAGTACATATCCATTGTTTAGGTGACGGCCGCTATTGGTTCCGCCCTTACGGCGGCTCACTTTTGAGAAGCGCAAAAGTAAGCAAAACGCTCTTGCCCCACCACTCGGCACCTCGCCTAGGCTCGGTGTGCCCGTAATCCGACATTGATTTGGGGGGCCGCCGCCACGCGCCATCCCTGGCGCGGGGCGGCTAAACCGGCATCCCTGCCGGTTTACCCCCCAAATCAATATCGAATTCCGGCCAGCGTGGTTTAACGGGGCGCCTGAGATCAAAATCAAAAGCAAAAGCGAGGCGGCCTTATAGCCGACCTGATCGTTGAGGCGTACGCGTACCCCTGTGGGAGCGGGCTTGCTCGCGAAAGCGGTGGGTCAGTCAATATCTATGTTTGCTGGGCCGACGCCTTCGCGAGCAAGCCCGCTCCCACATTTGACCTTCGCTGCCTTGAGCATTTCGTTCACTTAACTGACCCGCTCCCACAGAAAAGCAGAAGCGCCGCCAGCGTATCTACGATGCGAAGCGAGTCGCTCTTGATCTGGCTTTTGATCTCAGGCGCCCCGTTAAACCACGCTGGCCGGAGTGAGGGCATGCCGAGCCTAGGCGAGGTGCCGAGTGGTGGGGCGAGGACCTTTTGCTTACTTTTGGGTCCTTCCAAAAGTGAGCCGCTGTAAGAGCGGAACCCATAGTGGCCGTTACCTAAATAACGGATATGTACTCGGTCAAAACCCCCCAACATCCTGATTGGCTGTCACGCCGCCATCATGGCCCACCTCTCACATTCCCAAGGCCGGCAAGTGCCTGCGAGAATTTATTCTTCTTCGCTGCCTTCGGCCCGCCAGTAACCCACGGCCTTCAAGAACTCGTCATTGACCTTGTGCGTATCCAGCAGCACCCGGCGCACTTGGCGAGACAGCTTGGTTTCGGTCGCGACGAAGGTGTACAACGTGCCGCTTGGCAGCGTCAGGTTGCGCACCGTGTCGAGCAGGTCATCCTGGCCGCGCAGCACCCAAATCACTTCCACATCGGCGGCACTTTTCAGGGGCTGCTGCTCCGCCGCATCAGCGATTTCAATCACCGCCAGCACCTTGCGCCCCGCCGGCAGTTCTTCCAGGCGGCGTGCGATGGCCGGGATCGCCGTTTCATCGCCGATCAGCAGGTAGCTGTCGAAGATATCCGGCACGATCATCGAGCCCCGTGGCCCGCCGATATACAGGTGCTGACCGACTTGCGCCTGTTCGGCCCAGGTGGAGGCAGGGCCATCGCCGTGCAGTACGAAGTCGATATCCAGCTCACCGATGCTCAGGTCGAAACGCCGTGGCGTGTAGTCGCGCATGGCCGGTTGCGGGCCGTCGCCCTTGATGGTGAATGTCGGGCTTTCCAGTGCGGCTTGTTCGGCGGCGTTCTGCGGTAACAGCAGCTTGATATGGTCGTCGCTGCCCAGGCTGATGAACCCCGCCAACTCCGGGCCGCCCAGGGTGATGCGGCGCATGCGCGGGGTGATATCGACCACCCGCAGGACTTGCAGGCGGCGACGCTTGATGTCGTGCATCACGCGATGAATTTCCAACTTGTTGTATTCGCTCATTCGCTTTGCTCCGGTACAAATTGAACTGCTGGGCCGTCAACGATGGCCTTGGCGGTGGTGTTGAGCAGGTCGGCCACCCGTATGATTTCCTCCGCGCTCCAGCGCCCGTGATGGGAATGCAAGGCGTGACGCAGGTTGTGCACCGCCTCGTGGATTTGCGGCGGGCGGTCGTGCCCGCGTAGCGACCGTTTGCTGACGTCAATACGCATGCGCAACCCCTCCAGGGCAACCGCTTGCTCGGTCAAGAAGAGACGACCGGCGTCGGTGATTGTGTAGCGTTTTTTTCCGCCATCGGTGTCGCCTGCGATCAGGTCGCTTTCTTCCAGAAAGGTCAGGGTGGGATAAATCACCCCTGGGCTCGGGGTGTAGGCACCGTCGAACAGGCTTTCGATTCGGCGAATCAAGTCATAGCCATGGCAGGGCTGTTCAGCGATCAGGGCGGGTAACAGCAGCTTCAGATCGCCGGCCGCAAAAACCCGGGGGCCGCGCTCGCCGCGTTCCCGGCCGGGGCGTTTTTCGAAACCGTCGCGACCATCGGCGGGCCTTTGGTGGGGATGCTCTCTCATGCTGGGATCCTCTCTACACGTTTAGACATAACTTAAGATATATCTTTTGCTTGGGCAAGCAGGACTGACCAACGGCGTGCAGAGAAAGATTTTGTAAAGGCAAGCGCGCGCCACCGTGAGGCTTTATGAACTAGAGTAATTAATCTAGTTCAGCCGGTAAAAAATAATTAATTATTAGATGAATGAAAGTTATTGTTTTAGAGCGATTTGTAAGTCTGTTCTTACAGATGTTTTTACGCATGAATCGTTCTTGTTTAAGTGTGTGTGGCTTTATTCTTACAGTTATTTTAAAAGTTTTGGCAAAATGCCATCTTTTTCACTCGACAATTGAAATCAAAAGCCACGTCCAATAAAGATGTGGCTGGCATATCTGTTTTTTTATTTGGTCGATTCTATTTAGGCGTTGCAGTAGTTAGCGGCGGCGCTTTAACCAACGAAAAAAACAGGTATTGACGTATGTTCAAGAAATTCGCAGTTTCCCTCCCTCTGGCTGTTGCAGTATTGGGCTCTTCAGTTGCGATGGCCGCCAACGATGCCAGCACCACGATTAATATCCGTGCCGACATTCCTACCAAGCAGTTCCATGCCCAGCCGCTGGACCCGGACTTCGGTAAAAGTGAGGTCATGACCTATAACACTGTTACCGGTCTGTTGAGCCCGCTGTCAGCAACCTTCACCATGAAGAACACTGGCGGTTCCATCGACGCCTACCTGCAAGACGGCCCGGCCTCGCTGACCAACGGCACCGACGCAATCGCGCTGACGTTGACCATGGGTGGTGTAGTTCTGGACGCTACACCGAAGGAAGTGGCCGCCGACGCTGAATCCAACAGTGGCGTGCAAAAAGGTCTGACCATCACTGCCGTTAAACCGACGGACACACAAACCGGTGCTTACACCGCTACGCCGACAATCATTTTTGACAACGTACCGCGCACCACGTTTTGAGACGGTGTACCCATAAGGCCAGCCCTTATTGAAACGCCAGCCGGCCGCTGCCTGCGGTCGGCTGTCAACCGGTCCGCAGTTTGCCAGCAGAGTATTAAGTGAATGTTTCCTTTCAGACCCCTCGTGGCAGCCATGGCGCTGACCACCTGTTCGGTCGTTATGGCCGCGCCTGACAATAACTACACCCCGCGCAGTTTATTGTCTCAGGCCAAAGGTTTGCCAAGCGATTTCGAAGAGCACTTTTTCGATGTGCCGTTGGCGGTACGGGTTGAGCGGGATCAACAGTTCCTGGGCGAAGCGATGATTGTTTTGACCCGGGATGACCGGATCACCCTGCTCGAGTTCACCGACCACAGCGACAGCCCGATTACGGGCAGCGAACGTGACACCTGGGAGAACTACCTCAAGCCCGGTGTGCCCTTGGGGCAATGCACCCAGGCGTGTCCCGAGCAGTTATTGGCGGTGCACTACAACCTGGAAAACTCCCTGGTCTCCATCCTCACCGAAAATGCTGAGCGTGATGCTGCCCCCCAGCAGTTTTACACCCAGCCCGACGGCGGCAGCACCGGGCTGATCATCAACAACCAACTGAACCTCAATGGCGGGCAAAACCAGGACCTGGGCGGGCGTTTCGGCGTCGAGGCCAGCAGCAGCCTGGGCAACTGGAGCCAGACCCTCAATTTTCAACTGGCACGCCTCGGTGGGCCGGACACCCAACTTTACCACGCCCTCTATTCGGCTTACGCCCAGCGCGAGTTCGAGGGCCAGTTTTTGCGCCTGGGCTACTTCACCCCCAACTCCGAAGGCCTGAACCGCCAGCCGCGTTCGTTCGGCGCGGCGCCGGATGTGGCCGTCGGGGTGATGGTCGGCAGTTCCGACAGCCTGGCGATGAATAACCCCAAGCCGAGCATCTACCCGATCTACGTCACCGCCAACCGCCTGGGGTCGGTGGAAATCTACCGCAATGGCCTGTTGATCAACACCCAGGCAGTGCCGGCCGGTTTGCAGACCCTCGACACCCGGCCCTTGCCAGGTGGCATCTATGAAGTGGAAGTGCGCCTGATCGAAGATGGCCAGGTCACCTCCACCACCCAAGAGTTGGTGTACAAGCCCAACAACTGGCGCAACCATGACGAGCGCTGGCGCTATAACCTGTTTGCCGGGCGTGAGAGCACGCTGCTCAACAACTGGGAACAGCGTGACAAGGGCGACATGACCGCCGGCGCCTCGGTCAACTACCTGGTGCACCCGCGTGTGGTCCTCGGTTTGTCGGGCCGCCAAGTGCAGGACCGTTTGCAGTTGGGCAGCTCCATCGACTGGAGCCTGGCCCAGGGCGTCAGCCTCTATGCCAACGTTTACCAGACCCGTGACTATGGCACCGGCATGGACGTGCAGGGGCTTTACAGCTACGGCACGGGCAGTGTGATCGCCAGCCACAACCGCAGTTGGCTCGACACCCGCAACACCTACGAAACCCTGCCCGACGGCACGCGCTTACGTCAGCGCAACACCTTTGTTGGCCAAACCAGCACGTCGTCGCTGTCGATCAACCACCGTTTGCCGGGCCAGAACTCACTGAATGCTCGCGTCTCCCACAGTCAGGGCAATGTCGAAGGGGTGGGCCTGGACCTGGGCTGGACGCGGCACGACACGCTGTTTGGCAGCGATGCCAACTGGCGCCTGTCGGTGTTCGACCGGCCCCCCACTGGCACTCTCAGCGACAAACGCAACCGTGGCGTCGACCTGACCCTCAACCTGGCCCTTGGTGGCCCTGGGGAAAGCTGGTCCGGCAGCCTCGGCTCGCGCACCGCCCGTGAAGGCCAGCGCGATAACAACGCCTCGCTGACCTACCGCAAGGAACTCAAGGACCACGCCCTGCAAAACGTCTCGGTCACCGCCTTGACTGACGTCTACGGCGTGGGCCTGTCGGGCATGACCAGCTTCGCCACCGACACGCTGGCGGGCGATGCTTTTGCCCAACGCTCGTCCTATAACGGCGATTTGACCGGCGGCCTCAACCTCAACAACACCCTCGCGGTGGGCGCGCAGAAGATGGTGCTGACCAGCCAGTACCATGGCAGCGGCTCGGGGATGATCATCGATGTGGAAACCGACGTGGAGGACATCGCCCTGCGTGCCGATGACGTGACCGGCTCCAGCATGGTGCTGCGCCCCGGGCGCAACTTCGTGCCTATCACTGCCTATAAGAGCAGTTCGGTCGCCTTCGACTTTGAAGGCAACTACCCACCAGCGGCCACCATCCAACCGGCGCGCACTGCTTACCACATGAACAAGGGCGGCGTGGGGTATCGCAAGATCAGCGTGATGAAAACCGTGACCGTGCTCGGCCGTCTGATCGACCCGCAAGGCCGGCCGCTCAAGGGCCATCACGTCATCAACCACGCCAGCCGTGGAGTCAGCGAGGTCGACGGCTTCTTCTCGATGGAAATGAACGCCGGCTCACCGACCTTGGAAGTGCGTCGTGGCAACGAGTTGCTGTGCCAGTTCCGTCTCGACCCGAGCAAGGCTCGCAGCGAGAACGATGTGCTGATGATCGGCGATCTGCGCTGTACCCAAGACACCCTGGCGGATGCCCAGGTGGTCCCGCGAGCCGCCGGCTGATGGCGCTGAAATTAGCAGGCGGCGCGAGCCCCTGCGCCTGTTATTCAACGAGGTTCACCGCAATGAAACGAGTATTGGCAGTCATTGGTTTTTGCCTGTTGGCCCAAGGGGTTCAGGCCGGGCCGAGCATCAATGTCGGGGTGGTGTATGACTACCTGGACGGCGACAAAAGTACCTATCTCAAACGCATTTTCAACGGCGGTACCAGCACGGCCTTTGTGAAGGTGGAGATACTTGAAATCGTCTACGACGCACAAGGCGGGGCCAAGGAAGTGCCGCTCCAACTCCAGGCCGACAGTCGCGCCCGCGACGGGTTGGTGGCCAGCCCCGCCCGTTTGATCGTGCCGGCCAACGCCATGCAGGGTACACGCCTGGTGTATCTGGGCGAACGCGGCAGCGAACGCTATTTCCGCGTGCGTTACATCCCGGTGATGCCGGAGAAGGAGGATGCGTTCGCAGTGACCGAGGAGGAGCGTGAGGCGTACCAGAAAACCCTGCAGGCTGGCGTGAGCGTATTGGCCGGCTACGGCACGGTATTTTTCGTGCGGCCCAAGGACACTCGTTTCGACACCCGGATTGAAAACGGTGGCGCCCGGTACGCGGTACGCAACAACGGCAATAGTGTGATTGAGGTCGACGAGTTTAAGAGCTGCGTGGTCGGTAAAGCCGCTGACTGCTACCCCACCACCAAGAACCATGTGTTGCCGGGGCGCACTTTCTCCTTCGACAAGGAGGCGGGCCGCGAATACCGTTTCAAAATCGTAGAAGGCGAGGCGCAGAAAAACCATGTGGTGCAAGGATGAACCGCGCCAGGTCGCAGTCGCGGCTGTTGGCGGCAGCGCTGTTCTGTGTGCTGGTGCTGCTGAGTTTCCAAGCCATCGCCGCCCGCGAAGAAGCGGTGTTCCATGTCTCGGTCAAGGTGCCCACCAGCGACTTTTTCGTGCTGCCGCTCGACCCAGGGTTTCTCGAGCGCGAGCAGGTCATGGATTACAACCTGGTGACCGGCCGTCTCAGCCCGTTGCGTGAACCCTTCGATGTGAAGAATGTGTTGGGCGGTATCAATGCACGCCTGGGCTTTGCGCCGGTGCTGTCCAATGGCACTGACTTGATAGCCCTGGAAGTCACCTTCAACGGGCACCGCCTGGACCTGGTCGACACACTGGTGGTACCGGAGGATGAGGCCAAGGTTGGCAAGCGGGTGCCGTTGGTGATTGCCGCCGAGCCGCAGCCCCAGAACGGTTATTTGCCGGGGCAATATTTTGGCAGTGTGCAGATTATTTTTGATGCGCTCAGACCATGAACATGAGTTCAAGCCTTTTACCTATGGATAAAATTATGTGGTTAAAAAGCCTGATTCTGGTTGTCGCCTTTGGCCTGCTTCCAGGCATTGCTGCGGCCGCACAGGTGTCGATCTTTGCCTCGTTCAAGCCTGACCCCACCCAACCGATGCGCAATGTGTTCAAGAACGAAACGCCTCCGGGAGACAGCTATTGCGGTTGGGCGCCTCAGTATTGTCATAGCGATCGCTACAGCATCGGTGCGCCGATCACGTTTCGGTTGGCCCAGACGATCCAGCCCGGGCACGATGAGCGCCAAGGCGTGATGTTTCGGGCACCTACTTATCGTCAGAATGTGACCGTCATTCACGAAGAAACAGGGGAGTCCCAGACGCTCCAGTTTCGGGTCAGCGGTATCGGCATGGGGATTACTGATCGCCCGGAGGAGCCTGGTACCTGGGAGACCTCCTGGACGTACCCGCCGGCACCTTGTGTCAACAACGGTACTGCCGTCGGGAGCCCTGCGATCTACTTGTTTACCTATTTCTTGGCGGAAGGCGCCGAGGGCTGTGCAATCAGAGCCGCCAAGCCGGTTTCCCTGCTGACCTTTAGATCCTTCGGGTTTGCCTACGAATTGGTAACGCCCAACCCGCTCGGTATGCGCGTGGGTATTTATCGAGGGCAGACAACCTACAGCGTGGGGCCTAACAAGGACTTCGACCTGGGCGATGTGATGTTGCCCGACGATGACCAGATCACTCTGGATTTCCGGCTGACGGTCGAACATACCCTAAAAGTCGACATCCCGCCCGGCGGCACCAACGTTGAACTGGTACCCCAGGGCGGCTGGCAAGGCTGGTTGAACCAGGGCCGCAAGCCGACGCGGCTGTTCAAGGACCAGACCGTCAACCTCTACGTCTCTTCGCGCTTCAAGATGGGCCTCGATTGTCAGTACGCCGACGCCGACAACGACTGCCGGATCCGCGATAGCGTGTCTGGTGAATCGGTGCCGGTGAACGTCAGTGTGAGCTTGCCCTACGGCATCAGTGACGCGGCCGGGCGCCCGGTCAACCGCCAGCCGCTACGTCGCGATGGCGTGGGTACCGAGCTGTTCCAGCCGACCTTCTATGTAGACCGCAAGGCCAGCACCTTGCATTTCGAGATCGAGCGTGACGAGGTGGAAAAGATGCTCAAGGTCGGTGAGACGAGGACGTACTCGGGTAACGTCACGGTGATCTGGGATTCGGAGGTTTGATTTTTTTAAACGGGATGTGTTGAGGTCTTGGTACCTGCGCTCCGACGAGTAAGTGATAAAAATGAATCTTAAAGTATTGAAGCAATCGGCCGTGGCTGCAGGTTTGGTGAGTGCGCTATGGGTAGAGGGCGCGAGCGCCGAAACGCAGCAGATCACTGCCAGCTTCAGGCCGGACCCCACCAATGTGACGGCCAACAAATTCAACAACACCACGCCCCAAAGCTCGATTTGCCTGGCCCATATTCCTACTCAGTGCAAAGCGCTGGGTATTTTCAGTTTGCGCTTCCAGAGCTTTTTAGCCAGTTCTCAAGCGCCCATCGTGGGCAACCATGAAGACCCGCGCGCCGGGGCCTATTTCCAGGTGCCCTCATCGTTCAGGGACGTGGAGGTGCGCAATACGGTAACCGGTGAAATAGCCACTGTGCAGGTGCGCATTGCGGGCTTCGGGTCGCTTTGGTCCTTGCCGAGGCCGCCAGGGGTTTCTGCATGGTCACACCCTGGAGGCGACTGGTCGAGCCAGTGGCGCAGAGCACCAAGCCCTTGCGTTTCCACAGGGCATTTGGCGGCAGGCACCAGCTTTGCGTCATTCTTCTGGATCGTGCCCAAGGATGCCGGTGCCTGTAGTCGTGTGCCGTCGGTGGATATTCCAAGGTTCAACTACTACACCACGGAATATGCCTACGAAATGCTCACGCCCAACCCTCTGGGCATGGCGTCCGGGCAATATGTAGGCAGCATTACCTACACCGTCGGCGGCGCGGGTGCGGACTTTGATTTTGGCGATAACATGGTCTCTACCGGTGATAGCTCACTCACCCTGGATTTCACCCTGGATGTGGACCATATCCTCAAAGTCGATGTACCGCCCGGTGGCAACGACATCGAGTTGGTGCCCCAGGGCGGCTGGCAGGCCTGGCTGAACCAGGGCCGCAAGCCGACGCGGCTGTTCAAGGACCAGACCGTCAACCTATACGCCTCCTCGCGCTTCAAGATGGGCCTCGATTGCCAGTACGCCGAGGCCGACAATACCTGTCGGATTCTCGATAGCGTTTCGGGTGAATCGGTGCCGGTGAACGTCAGTGTGAGCTTGCCCTACGGCATCACCGACGCGGCCGGGCGCCCGGTCAACCGCCAGCCGCTACGTCGCGATGGCGTGGGCACCGAGCTGTTCCAGCCGACCTTCTATGTAGACCGCAAGCCCAGCACCTTGCATTTCGAGATCGAGCGTGACGAAGTGGAAAAGATGCTCAACGTGGGCGAGTCACGGGCTTATTCGGGCAACATTACGGTGATCTGGGATTCGGAGGTTTAATGGGTATGTCCGCTGGTTGCCCCAGCGGGTTTCCTGTCGCGATAGAGGTAACCGCGCAGGCCCGCTTCAGGTGTGAGGGCATCACACGCGAATGCCCACACCCATGACCTTCAAGAAAGGCACAGCAATACATAACCAGTACCGGCGGCGGATCAGATTCCGGCGATCACCATGGCCTGGCGTGTGAGTCGTCGGCTTAGTTCCCGTTCATCATGGAAGCTTTGGAGAAACAAACTGCCGTAGAACTCGTCATCCATGGGGGCACCAGTCAGGACTTGCTCCTGGGGCACGTTCAGCGTGTCGGCCAGCTCGATCAGGTGCTGGCGCAGTTGCGTGGCGGTGCTCGGGCTTTTCTGCTCTGGCGGCAGTTGCTCATGGGCGGCCCAGGCGTTTTGCGCCAGGCGCAAGGCGTCGATTGCTTCACTGACTTGATGGTGCTGGCATTTGATCTGTGCATATTCCTCGGTATGGAAATTGCGCAAGTAGTCACTCCAGAAATATTGCTCAAGCATTTGGTCCGTCAGCCCATCACCCTGTTCATCCTCGATCACCGTGTTGTAGGCACTGACCAGTTGCGCTGCTTCGACATTGCCAGCTGCCCGGTAAAGCATGTGGTCAGCCAGCCAGGGCAGATCCAGGCGCGCTTTCAGGCCGGTCTGGTAGGCGCCGTACACCTCGACCTCGTCCAGGGTGCCGGGTATACCGTCGACCACATCGGTGGTCAGCCGCAAGGGCGGGCCTTCGCTGCCATCCTCATTGAGCGTGGGCGTAGTGAGACGCTGCTGTATATCCCGGTTGGCGATATGGTTGACCTTGTCCAGCCGGGCTTTTTGTTTGGCCAGCAGCACCAGGGCATTGGTTCGCTCTTGTACGGTGGGCTTGCGCCAAGCCTCCAGCTTCAGGGTTTCGATGCCCATGGCGTTGAACACCTGCGCGCCGGCATCGGCGCAGTGAGTCGGGGTCGCGGCGAGGTTGAACAGCGTGGTGCGAGTGGCTTCATCACTCTCGGCAGCCATTAGCAGGCGTCGCACATTGGTGCGCAGGAGCGCCAGGTTCTGCTGATAGCGCACCAGGTCTGTCGGGTCCTGAACGATATCGAGCGGCGGCTGTTGCTGGCTTCTAATGATCTCGAAGAAACCCTGGGAGCCGTGTGCCTGCTCCAGTTCATCCCAGACTTCCTGCCACGCTGGACGTATCTGCGCAGGCAGGTGGCCAAGCCAGAACTGGCTGTCGTGTTCACCCCGGGGAGGGTAAGTGCGATAGGGGTCCAGGCCCGCGGCGCGGCGGTAGCTGACCACCCGGTCCTCGGCATCGCGTTCGAGTTTGTTGCGGTCCAGCCGGGTGCGGGCGATCAATTGTGCCGATGTGGAACCTGGTTCGACATCAGGTACCTGAGTAATGGAGGTGTTCAGCAGGCTCAGGTAGAAGTCCGATGCCCGCGGTAGCTCGAAGAGCCCAGCAGGCCATTGGCTGATACGCGTGTTGTTGAGCATCAGTATGTTCAGGTCAGGCAGGCGGCTGACGTCCGGCGCAGTGACCAGGTGTTCGTTGTGCGAGAGGATCAGCACCCGCAAGTGGTGCAGTTGGGAGAGCTGTTCCAACTGCAGTGAGGTCCAATGGATCGGGTTTTCCGCCAGCCCCAGTTGCGAGAGGCGACGCATACCGGCTACGGCGTCCGGCAACTTTTTCAAGCGCTTGCCGGTGAGGTCCAGGTTACGCAGGTTGGGGAAGTTGTGCAGGAACGGGCTGTCGGCGTCGGTGAACTCGGCGCCCGCCAGGTTGAGGCTGGTGATGTGGCTCAGTTGGGTAGTGAATTGGGGGAAGTTCTGCAAAAAACCGTTGATAGTTTCTCCGCGCAGGTCCAGTTCGCTGCCCACTCGTCTGTCACCGCCCTCCGTTTCGTAGCCCTTGGCCGACTGCTCCCAGCTTTCGCGTATGAGCGTGCTCACGCGCTTCCTGAACAACTGCTCCGGCAGCGATGGCCGCATGCGTCGGGTTCCGGCGGCGGGGAGCTGCTGCCAGGTTTTGAGTTCCTTGTGCAGGGTTTTCTTCTGGGTTTCAAGCTCGCGCACTATGCGCTGCCCATCGGCCGAGTTCAGGGCGCGGGCGTAGTCGGCCACGTCTTCTTCAGTCAGCGTCGGATACAGCGCCTTGAGTCGTTCCTCAAGGCTGGCGCGGCCCAGCCTGTCGCGCAGGGCACTGAAGGCGGGTTTTCCCAGCAGCAGCAGGGTCTCTCGTGGAGGGGCTGTGAACGGCGGTTGGGCCAGTACCGCACGGCGTTCGGCGGGTGGTTGCAGTTTTTGCTGGAGCCACTGGCGCAATGCCTGGCCTTGGCCGGGCGCGAAGTTCAGGTAGTCGCCGGGTCGCGCTTCGGGCAGGGCGTGCAGTACGGCCTCGTACAAGTCCCAGGTGGTCTCTGTGTCTGCCCCGTGCAGCGCATAGCGTCCCGGCGCTGTGCGTATCAGCAGCGTATCGATAGATGCATCGTCCGGCCCGACACTGCAGCGCAATTGCCCGGTTGGCGATTGCTCGCGAATGCTCAAGCGCCGGTTACCGAACGCGGAACTATGGACTTTCAGGTAGCCGAGCAGCAGGCGCTCGGTGTCGGGCGTCGGGGCATCGCCCCTGTAAAAGCCTTCATAGGCGTGAGTGGCTTGTGTTTCGAACTGCAGCGCCCGGGCCTGCTGCTTGAGGCGCAACGGTAGCTGTTGTTCTTCGCTCATGAACCGTACTTCAGCGGGGCGGGCCTGGGCCAGTATCGCCTGGGCGAGGTGGTCGGGCAGGGCCGGGAACCGTCGCTGCAACAGCAGGCCGTGGGCGCTGTTGGACTGGCGTTTGAAACTGTACAGATGCTCGAATATGTCATCCTTGCGTGAAGCTACATAGCGGCTCAACTGTTCTCGCAATGCCTGCGCCCACGTGTCGGGGTCGTCGGGCAACGGCCCGCCGAGCAGCCCGGCCAGTTCGGTTTTGTCGAGCAAATCCACCACCCGCTGGGCCAGCCGGCCAGCCAGCAGGTCTTCGCGGCTGATGGCCAGGGTTGCAGCCGCAGTTGCCTGCGTCGCGCCATGCAGTATGGGGTCGCCGCTCAGGTCGGGCGCTTCGTACACGGCGATGGCCTTGCCTGGGGGCCAGCCGTCCATTCGCGTGACCATATCGGCCGACCAATAGGCGGCTTCGCCGTTGCCTGCAGACGGCTCGCTGAGTGTGTCGATGTGCTGCCTGAGTTCGAAGCGATCCAGCGTGTCAGCCAGTAGCGGTGGTGGTGCCTGGTTTTCGACGTACATATGCCGCAGTACGCCGGGTTCGATACCGCTGATGTAGCGCACGTGTTCCAGGCTTGCTTCGGACCAGGTGGCGGTAACCGGGCTCAGGCGCTGGAACAGTTGCGGCTCGTCCCAGGCCCTGGGCGCCTCGCCCTCCAGCACCACGGCACCGCGGCCATTTTGTACCACCTCGGGGCGGTAGGCGTCGGCGCGTTGTGGATGGATGATCCGGTGCTGGCCGCTGTCGGGGTCCTGGCTGACGGAGTAGTGCTTGTTATCCAGGCGCAGGACGCTCATGCCGTTGTGCTGATGAAAGCCGTGGGCATCGGGTTCAGAGCCGGGTGGCAGGGTCAGGCCTGTCTGTTCGTATGGGCTTAAATCCGCATGCCATAAGCGCTGCTTGCCATCGGCCAGGGTCACCGGCTTCAAGCCTTCGACAAAGGGCGACGGTTTGAGGTGCGCCAGCTGCCCCGCAGCGCCAAACGCGAGCAGTTGCAGCACGTTTTCCGTGACCCCGACCACGTGTTCAATCGCCTCTATGCCCTGGCCCTCGGCCCAATCCAGCAGGCCCTCGCAAACCTCGTCGGCGAGTTGGTAGGCGGTATAGGCCAGCATCAGTTCACCTAAAAACGGCACGAAAGGGGTCACCACCAGTAACGCGGCGTTGAGGATGTCGGCGAAGATTTTCTCCAGGTTGTCCCACCAGGCCCAGCGCGCCATGCGGTCGGCGTAGGCGGTGGAAACGGCCAGTTCACTGGCATCGTTGAGGATTTTATTGAGTTTTTGCTGGTACATATGCTCCCACAGCGGCGCTCGGATACGCTTCACGCTGAACTGCAGGTTGGGGTTGTCGAGTGCGGTGTCGCGCCAGCTGGGCAATGGCTCGCCAGGTACATGCGGGTGCCAGGTCACCCGGCTCAGGCGTATCCCCAACCGGCTGAAGAAATGCCCTTGGTATTGATGCTCGACAAACTGGCTGAAGAATTTCTGGTAGTCAGGCTGGCGCAGTTGCCGGGTCAGTTCCTGCATGAAGTGGCTCGTCGAGGCGTAGCGTTTCAGCGGGTGTTCCGGGTCATCCGGTACATAGGCGATGACGGGCAGCACCTGGCGGCTGTGCTCCAGGTCGGCGGCGATCAGTACGACGCCAGTCAAGGGCGCGTCCATCAGGCTCAGGTCATGGCAGTGTGCGGCTTTACCCTCGAGCGTCAACCCTTGGCTGCCTTCGATCAAGCCGGTGATCAGCGCATGGTCCGCGGCCTGGATATCGCCCTTCATCAGTGCCATGCGGGCGGCGACTTTCAGCGCCGCCCGTTGATTGAGCAAGACCCGCGCACGCAGCACGCCTTCAACCACCGGTTGGCTACGGCCCAGGTAAAGCTCAAGGTGCGCTTGGTACTGGGCCCCGATGTCGAGGGTGCGCATCAGGGTTTTGAACTGCTGGATCGACAGCTGGTTTTTGAGCGGTAGTACGTCGAACCTGCCTGAAGCATCGGGCCGGGTGATGAACTGCGAGTCGGCGGTGAAGGTTTCTGTCTCGGCAAAGTTGTGCAGCGCCGCGTCCAGCAGCGACACCGTACGGCTTTGTACGCCAGCGCTGAGGTTCTTGACCCACCAGGCTTGCCTGGCTGGGGCATACAGTTGCAGACAGGTGCGGTGCACATCCACGTCGAGGTTGTAATGCTGTTTCAGCGCCGCTTTTAACAAGGGCTCGGCGAATTTCTTGAGGTCGCTAGCGGGGGCCAGTTTGTTGTCGACCAGGGTTTGGGTTTTCCAGTGTTCGGCCATCGCGGCTTGCAATAGTTTGTGTTGCTGGGGTGAAGCGCTTTTGTACCAGGCGGGTATGGATTTGCGGCTGGCTTTCAATGCACTGGCGCGGGGTAGGGGCAGCGTTTTGATCCAGTCGGGCAAGGCATCCCGGATGAATTCGTAGTGTGTGCTTTGCGCGGCGAGAGCGGTGTAATCGAGAGTGGCCATGAGGAGTTTCTGCGGCAAATAGGGCACTCAGACTAGTGTCGCGCAGGGGCGTACTTGGCAGTAATTGTCTATCGGCATGGGGCGCCAGGCAGCCTGTAGCGTCGCAGGCTCCCTTCAACCGAGAAGCCTTTTCATGACGTCATCCGAGTCGAGTTCAACGTCCCGGCGCCAAGCCCATATCGAACAAATCGAGACGCTGTTGCGTCCGCCCCCGTCGTTGCTGGCGGTGGCGCAACAGGCGGCCCAGACCTACCTGGACAGGTATTTTGCCGCGCAGCGATTGAGCGCCGGCCTGATCCATCTGGGCACCCCCGCGGCTGACAGCACCCGTGCCGCGCCGTCCTACACGTACCAATCCTTGCCCCAGTTGCTGGTACAGCGCCTGGCCAGCGCCAGGCCAACGTTGTTGGTCGATGATTATCAGGTCGTGGTCCTGCGGGTGCGCGAGGTGTATGCCCCAGGTGGGCCGACCCTCGCTGAACTGGAGAACCTGGTCAACGACTGCGGGGCCCTGCTGCTGACCTCTTATGCCGAGCATTTGCAAACCTGGTGGGGTGAGCCCTTCACGAGC
This sequence comes from Pseudomonas haemolytica, assembly GCF_009659625.1. Taxonomy (GTDB): domain Bacteria; phylum Pseudomonadota; class Gammaproteobacteria; order Pseudomonadales; family Pseudomonadaceae; genus Aquipseudomonas; species Aquipseudomonas haemolytica. The sequence continues at coordinate 465,806 of NZ_VOIW01000001.1, forward strand.
AACAAGACACTTTGGAGCTACGTGTCCGATCACCTGCTGGAGTTGCTCTACGACTGTGCAAAGCCACCCGGCACCAACGAAACAGAGTTCGCCGAACTCTTTCCCAAAAACCTGTTGCGCCCCCTGCGGCCAGACCCCCAATGGAGCTTGCAGGGCGGCCCGTTGCGGGTGCAGACCTTACACCTGCAAGGCGTGGGGCAGACGGCGGACCAAGCGCAGATGTTGCCGCTGCTGGTGCTCAGCCATGGCTCGAAAACCTTGCTGTTCAGCCCGGCGAGTGGGGTTCACGCCCTTGATAGCGTGGCGGCGGTCGGCGCGCTGTTGCCGGCCTACACCAGCCCGGTGCTGACGGGGGCGATCGAACAGTGGTTTGCCCTGGACGCCCAGGGCGACCCGTTCGATGCCCTTGCGGCGAGCTACCTGGCGCGCCAACTGCTGGAAATCGACAGCATCGAGCGCACTGTGCCGCGCACGGCAGATGAGTGTCAGGCGCTGCTCGATTACATCGTTGATCCACGGCGCTGGTTTGTCGGTGAAGTGAGTACGCTGCAACAGCGTCTGCGCGAGGCCATGCCGTTGTGGTTGGGCCAGGCGAACCACGAGGACAGCATCGCCTGCGCGCATCTGTTGCAGCAGTGGGTGATAGCCCTGCATGACAGTGGTGCCTCGCATTTTCTCGAGGGCATCGAGTCGATTGAATACTATGCCGACCATCAATTGCAGCACTGCCTGAAGGCGCAACCGAACGCCACGCCGATCAAGCCGGCAGAGGTTTGCCTGAGCTTCGATCGCGTAATCGCCGCGCCAGTGCCGGTGCCTGGCGGGTTCATTGCCGGGGAGGTGGACCCGGTCACGGTGACCCTGACCGAGTTGGCCCTGGAAAACCTTGCCGGTTTCCCTCACACCGCCAAGCACATCACGCTCAATGCTGACCCGGCACCGGCGTGGCTGACGTATAGCCTGATCAAGCGCTGTGTGGAGGAGGCCGATGTCGGCCAGACCTACCCGGCCCTGCTGAAAAAAATGCTGATCGATGACACCGCTGAGGCCGCACGCCGTCGCCAGCTCTTCATCCGGCAACTGCGGGTACAACTGCCCCTCACGGCCCTGGAGTCGAAGATCAAGGGTGAACACGGTTTGACCCACAGCGGTTTTCAGCGGGTGCGCGCTGCCGTGCAGGCAAGCGCGGCCGAGCGCAAGGTCGGCGGGCAAGCCATCGCCCTGTGGCCGCTGGCATTCAAGGCCACGGCGGATGCTCACCCGGATGTGGTCGCCGGTATGTTCATCATCGGTCCTCAACAGGGGCAAAGCGGGCCGCACCTGCTGTACCGGCCACTGTTCAGCCCGATGCTGCAGGAATATGCATCGATCGAGCATTTGTTCACGGCGATCAAGACTCCAGGCGCCTTGCAGGACAACGTCCTGACCTGGCTCGCCCCGGCGCGCCAGGCCATCTACGCCAACAATGGCTTTAACGAACCGCACATCCGCCGCTTTCTGTCGGGCGATGAATTCACCGTGTTTGCAAAGCCGGCTCCGGCGCAATTGAGCAAGCAGGTGGCCGCCAGCGACCCGGCGCGGCAGGTTTTCGAGGCCACGGCCCAGGCATTGGTGGCCCTGGCGGACCGCCAGTCGGTGTCCAATGCCGAGCAGCGTTGGCGCCACCTCAAACAGGCCGGTTGGCTGCTGTTCGCCAGCGTGCTGCCGCTGCTCAATGGGCCGCTGGCGCTGGGCGGCTGGCTGGTGCAACTGGCGGCCAGTGTACAGGGCGATATCGAAGGGTTGCACAGTGGCGATGGGCAAGCGCGCAACGCCGCCTTGACTGACTTGCTGGTGAACCTGCTGGCGATTCTCGCTCACCAGGCCACGCCCCATGATGCCCACCACCCGTTGGACCTGGAGCACCCGGTATTCGCGGCCCTGACGCGTGCCAGGCCGACCTCGGCGCCACTCAGGCAGGTTCCTGCTCCTGCAACGTTCTATGCCCCCACGCGCTGGGCCAATGCCCGTGACGTGCCGACCTCGCAGCAATTGGCGCTGGCCGAGCGCTTGTGCCTCAAGACCTTCCCCAAGCCCTGGCCGCTTGCCTTGGACGATGCCGTTTCCAGTGGCCTTGCCCAGGGCTTGCTGCGCGAAAGGTCGCAGTGGCGGGCGCTGGTACGCGGGGCGCTGTACCGGGTACAGGTCCAGTATGGCCAGGTCCGGGTGGTCAGCGCTGATGGCAAAACTCTCGGGCCCTGGCTCAGGCATCTGGGCGCGGGGCGCTGGGATTTCGACATGCGCCTGCGGTTGCCGGGTGGTAATGCCGATGATGCGATTCAAGCGGTGCGGCAAGCGCTGCCGGCAACCAGCGCCACCCTTGAGGCGGATTATGCAAACGCCAAGGCCTCACGAGAAAGGGCCCACCAGGCGATGCAACTGGCCCGCACACTGGCGAACCGCTCAGCCGGGCAGCTCACCGAGCGGCAGCGCGCCCAGGCATGGGAAAGTTATGCGCGGGAAACAAACAACAAATTCGAATTGGCTATCGCTGAGTTGGCACTACTCAAGCGCCTGCGGGAGTTGGCCCCACGTGTGCGCTATGAGGAACAGCTTTGCGAGGCGCTGGAGGCGGTGATCCTCACCGCGCAATCGCTGGATGCACAGTCTCGACACAAGATCATGGGTCTCAATGCCCGGCTCCGGCCGCTGCTGGACCGGCTGAGTGAGGAAACCGAGGAGGAAGCCGATTCGGATATCAACCGCCGCGATCACGCCGAACTGGGCAGTATCATGCGTGAGTCGGCGGCTGTGCAGGAAAAGGCTATCCGCTGGCGTATCCTGGAATCCGGGTACCTGGAAGAGTTGAGCGGTGTACCGCGTCTGGGTCGGGATAAGGCTAAGGCGCTGACGCTGGCCAGGCGCCCCTCGATACGGGACCTGCAAGCCTTGCAAATGACCACCTTGTGGAGCATCGCCATCGACGTCGCGGGCCCCGCGCTCAGTGACGAAGTATTCGACAGTGTCGAAGAAACCAGCAAGCGTGCGCGCCGGGCCAGCCGCACCCTGGCGGATTTACCGCAACTGCAAACGACGCCCGCAGAACGGATTGAACTGCTGGAAAATATCGATCGTATCTATGCCCAAACCGACGACCAGATCGAGTTCTGGCGCGCCATGGAACCTGACAAGTTCGATCTGGACTACCTGCAAAAACTGCAAACCTTGCTTACCCAACTACACCAGCAGGTCGAAAAGGACCTGGCCAGCCTCCGGCAGCCTGAGGCGCACACGGGGCTACCGGCCGTGCCCGCGCCGGCGCCATCGGGCAGCCGACGTAAAAAAATAATCCGCACACGCAATCACGACCTGTATGTGGCGCAGCTCAGTGAAGCCACGCAACAGAGCCCCGTTACCGCAGAACTGCAGGAGGCTGGAGGCGAGGTCATTGGCACGTTTACCCAGGCGGACGATGGCGTGTGGGAGCCAGTGAAACCGACGCCCAAGCCGGATGCGCAACTGGGTCAATTGATGAAAAAGGCTCAGAAACTGTTGGAGGATGAGCGCCGGGCCATCCAGTCGGTCGAAGCCTTGGTTGAGCGAGTCAACGATCCGTCCTCCCTGGAGCATTTGCTCGACGCACAGGCCAATATTCGCCAGTGGACCGCCGAGGCGATTGGCCGCAGGCGACGGGGCATGGAAACCGTGCGGCTGGTGGCTCGCCAACAAACCAACGCATTGGAGATGGAGAATAATCTGGCGCTTGCGGTGAGTCGCCTCAAGGCCGCCGGGTTAGCGGCACGGATCCGAGCGACCCGGCTGCGGCCCACCACGCAGGAGCACGTCGACTTCCTTTATCGCCAGGGTGAAGTGCGGGTTTTCCGGCAGGGGCAACGCGTGCTGCTGCGGGGTACGGCCAATGATTATCTGCAGGTCTATGTGGTCACCGACGCACAGGATATCCGTGATGCTTTGTGTTACGCCCATTTCCACTACAAAAGGCGCCAGGGGCCGGATGATCATTACGAAGGCGAGCCCCATATCAAGACCCCCGAACAGGAGCGCCTCGGGCGACAGGCACAGGCCCGGGTCGAGGCTCAGGCGTTCGAGCGTATCCGCACCGGCCAGACAGGGCGCGTACGCCTGACGCTGGAAATCGGCCGGTCGAAGATCACCTTGCCGTTCGCCCGGCGGTTGTTTTTCACTGCCGAGGCGCTACCGACAGACAAAGCGTCTGCTCACCCGGCTTCAAGTACGGCATAAGAATCGGCGCCATGCCTTTGAGCACCTGCACGGGCAGCGCCGAAGTGAACTTGAAGCCTTGCGCCGAACTGCCCGGTACAAAGGCCGTGAGCGTGCCGAAGTGCCGGTCGCCGATATAGAACACAAAGGTGGCGGTACGGTTGATTGCCTTGGAACTGAGTACCCGCCCGCCGGCGCCGATGGCCTCGATGCGGTTGTCGCCGGTGCCGGTCTTGCCGCCCATGGCCAGTGGCGTGCCGTCGTCCAGCTTGAAGCTGCCGGCCACGCGTTTGGCGGTACCGGCATCCACCACCTGGGAGAGCGCCCCGCGCAGTGCCCGTGCCACCTCCACCGGCATCACCTGTTTACCGGCGGCGGGGTCATTGCGCACTTGGGTTTCATAGGGCGTTCCGGCGGCAAAGTGCAGGCTGTCGATGCGCACCGCCCTGGCACGCACGCCGTCGTTAAGGATGATCCCCATCAACTCCGCCAGCGCTGCCGGGCGATCACCGGAGCTGCCGATGGCGGTGGCGAGGGAGGGCACCAAGTGGTCGAACGGATAGCCGACCGCCTGCCAGCGCTGGTGAATATCGAGGAAGGCTTCCACTTCAAGCATGGTGCGGATGCGACTGTCGCGGGCGCTTTGATGGCGGCTTTTGAATAGCCAGCTGTAAACCTCCTGGCGCTCGAACTGGCTGGCCTTGACCACCTCGCTGAAGGTGGCTTGCGGGTGGTTGAGCAGGTAGCCCACCAGCCACAGGTCCAGCGGGTGGACCTTGGCGATATAGCCTTGGTCGGGCAAGTCGTAGGCGCCGGGGCCGTAATCCTTGTAGAGTTTTTGCAGGCGTTCGTCGCTGAGTTTTTCGTTGTTTTTGACCCCGGTCAGGTGCGAGCGTACGAACAGGTTGAAGCTGGCCTGGCTGGCATCAGGCAGCAGGTAACGGTGCACGGCGGCCAGGCGCATCGGCGTGGGGCGCAGGCCATCAAGGAAGGTGTCGAGGCGCGCCTGGGTATCTTTTTTCTGGTACTTCTTCCAGAACTTGCGCAGGAAGGTGGTGCCCTCGCGGTCGGCGAAACCGGCAAGGTATTCCTGGCGGCGCGGGTCGCTGTCGTCCTTGAGCAACTGGGCGCTGTTGTTGGCGCCGGCATAGGTGCTGTAGCGCACCAGGTCACGCATCAGGCGAATGAACGGCAGGTTGATCGACTCGCGCAGGGCGTCGCGCAAGGTCGGGCTGCGGCCGTTGTCTTCGTTGCGAAAGTTATGGAAGTGATGCAGGCCGCCGCCGGTGAAAAAGCTTTCGCCGGGGCTGGCAGAATAGGTGCGATCAAGGGCGGCTTCGAGCATGTTGCTCAGGGATTTGTCCGGGGCCTGGATCAGGTAGTCGAGGGCCCAGCGGCTCAGGCGGTCCTGGTTGTCGACGGTGACTGCTTTTAGCGCAGCGGGCGTTTGTATAGCGTACTTGTCGTGCAACTCGGTGATGATCTGCAGGTAGGTGGTCAGCACCCGCAGCTTGGCGGTGGAGCCCAGTTCCAGTTTGCTGCCTTCGTTGATATCGAAGGGCTGGTCGGTATTGTCGGTTTGTACCCGCACCCGTGACCCATCCGGCGTCAGCTCGAACAAGGTGAAGCTGTAGCGCACTTGCGCGGTATTGGTCGGGTTCAGCAGGCGCTCGCCAAGCAAACCGACCTGGCGGGCGTAGTCGGGGTCGGCCAGGTGCTTGAGGTAGTCGCTGACCTGGCCCTGCAACTGGGCTTGCAGGGTGCTGGTGGCCGACAGGTCGAGACGGTCCAGATCGTACAGCGGCCGATCGAGCAGCGCGGCCAGGCGTGCGCGGGCCATGCTGATGCCTTTGGTGGTTTCGATGGGCTGCACCGTGGGTTGCTGCACCCAGTCGCGGTAGCTGACCTTGGCCGCCAGTGCCGCCTGCAACAGCGCCGGCGTAATCACACCGCTCTGGGCCAGCAGGCGCAGATGGCTGTCGGTGAGCCGGGCCAGTTCGTCGCGACCTTTGGCCAGGTAGTGAGATGGGCGGCGCTGGGCAATGATCAACGACAACACCTGGCGCAAGGCCAGGCCTTGCTCGCCGCTCACAGGGCCGCGCAACGCCTGGTTGACCTGGTTGAAGTCGGCGCCGTACCACACCCGCAAACCCTCGGCCAAGCCATGCACTTCGCCGTGGCCCGGTACCGCCGACAGCGGCACGCTGTTGAGGTAGTCGCGCAGGATATTCTGCCGCGCCGGCAACGTTTGCGGCCCATCGCGATAAGCGCGTACGGCGGCGGAAAACATCTGCCGCAGTTTTTCCGTGCCCGACACGGTCAGGCCATCCGGGGAGTGGCGGTATTTTTCCAGCTGGGTGGCCAGGGTACTGCCGCCGGCACTCTGGCCCGGCAGGTGCAGGGCCTTGGCCACTTGCGACCACGCGGCATTGGCAAAGCGCGGCCAGTCCACGGCGGGGTTGGCCTGGGGTTGGGCAGGGTCGAGCAGGTCGCGGTTTTCCACAAACAGCAGGCTGTTGACCACCAGGGGCGGGATGGCGGTAAAGCTTTCGTAGAGGTGTTGTGGGTAGTTGTACTGGTAGAGCGGCACGGCGCGACAGTCGGTGATCGACAGCCCGGCCTGGATCTTTTCCGCGTAGGGCACAAACAGGCCCTTGGCGCTGTAGTCCATCAGCGCCGGCGAAAAACGCGCCTGGGCCTCGATCACATAACCGCGCTTGAGCAAGCGCGGCAGAAAGGTGCCAAGGTCGCTGTAGCCCAGGCGCCGGTCGAACGGGCCGGCACCGGGGTAGGCGATGGCAGCGCTGGGGCCTGGCTCGACCTGGTAGGTGAGGCTGCGGGCCAGGCGGCTGAGTTCCTGGGCCTGCAGGCGGGAAGTGCGCATCTCCTTGGCGGCGGCAAACCCCAGGCCCACCAGCGCCATCAGCACAATCAACCAGAACAGGCGTCGCCGATAACGGGGCCTGGGTTTATGTTCGGGTGAAGGCGCTGGGTCCGAACTGCCTTGTAGTTTCGCAGCCTTGGTCGATTCGGTTTGCCACAGTGCGCCCATAGTCGATTGACCCCTGCACGCAGATTGATCGGACTTGTTTCAAGCGTAGACGTTGGGCGCCAGATCGGATGGATTTGTGCTCATGGCCGCGGAAATTTAACGCTGTTCTCCAGAAAGCCCAGCCAGGTTCGATTGTTGGCCGGAGCCCAGCGATAGTTCACGCCGTCATGAAAGAACACTGATTTGTCCTCCAGGTACCAGACGTGCATTTTTATCCGCAGCTCTCGCAGGTAGTCCTGCGCCGGGCACGCCAGCGAAGTCCAGGGGTCGCTGATCCACAGGTTCGCCCATTCGGCTGCGCGGAAGTCAACGGTAGTGTTCAGGACGGCGGGTATATTGCCGACCACCACAAAGGTATGCCCCTGGCACATCCACACCTGGGCGTTGCCGCCATTGGTGCGAATCAGTTCACAGGCAACATGGGCCATCTGGTCGCAATTGCCGGCACCGGTCTTGAGGATGACCTCGGTGTAGTTCGGGTGGCCGACCTTGCTGTATTCCCACATCACCACAGGTTCGGTTTCTTGCAGGCGCAGAATTTCATCCGGCGTGGCGCCCTGGACGTTGGCGGATCGCAGGCCGGTTCTGTCCAGCATCGCCTGGGTGCTGGCGTTGGCTTGCTCGGCATAGTACTGGGGGAGCCGATCACTGGGGCCAGGTGGCCAGATATCCAGCTGGACCGGTTGCGAAGCGAAATTGAAGTTCAGGCGCCGGCCTTGGTCTGAAGTGTTCAGCAGTAGTTCGCGCTGTTTGATGACGCTCAGCCTGCTGGCCTTGGCACGGATTTGCGTGATTTTTTCGGACGAAAACCCTCGCTTGCTCAGCTGCCGGTACAGGACTTCCAGGGTCGGCAATGTCACCAGTGGTTGGTCTGGAATCAGTCCGCCAGCGCTTAAAAACTGCATTCTAGTGTCGCAATAGGCGCTGATCAGGGCTGCATCGTCGCCGCCTTGGCTAAAATCCAAGCGCTGGAATTGCAAGGTGTCGTCGGCCCTGCTGGGCGTTGCGTCTGTCCGGTAAAAAGCGCCGATATCGGGCTCGGCTACCCAGTAAGGCATTGTTCTGTTGGGTAGCGTGATTTTCAGCGCCCGGAGCGTTCTTCGGTCATGAATCACGTTCACCAGTGCGCCGAGTTCCACCACCTGGGTTTTTTCGCTGAGCAAGGTGTCCACGTCGTCTTCGGGAAAGCCGAACTGGGGCTCGTTGTCGATACGTTTGCCGCTGACCTGTTGTTGGTAGATCAGCGCCGGTTGTTGGAGTTGCTCGGTCAGTTCAAAGCCATCGTAGTGTGGGTTGACTTCACGAACGCTTCGGTAATAGACCAGCTTGCGTTTGTTGCCATCAATCACTGGCGCCGGCTGGATGCGAATGTGGTCGAGCGCCTGCACTCGACGTTTATGAATCGAGGCTTTGAACGGATACAGCTTCTTGGTGAAACAGACGATAGGCACTGGGCTGCGCTTACCTCTAGCCACCGGGCAGGTAGTCTCGAAGTGGTCGTCAAGCCTGGCATGCGCCGCTGACGTAAGTTCATCCAGATGGTTGGAGTGGTCATGGGCCAACCGCCATACGCGGCCCTGATCCAGCAGGTCGGTGGCGCCGGCGCGTGGAATGAGCAAGGGTGGCGTTTCGAAAAAGCGCTCTGCCACCCGCGCTTTGTAGCCGTCGGCCAAGCTGATCGGGGTGACGGTTATCGCCGTGTCCAGCTGCACACCTTCCAGTGCGGGCCCATACGGCCTTGCGCTGAAGGGGTCGAAGGCAGACCAGGCGTTGGCGCGCCGGATCATCAACAGGTGGCTCAGACCCTCAGGGTGTTTGAGTACACCGGGCCCGACATCCGGGCGGTCGATCAGCCGCGCATAATCAATCGCTGTCCTGTGGGCAAACCGTTGCTGGGCATGCCGCAGTGCGCCCGCCAGTGCCCGCTGGCCGGAGTGGTTCAGCCGAGCCAGGCCATAGGCCGTCAGGCGCACCAGCGACGGTATCGCCTCCAGTGGGTTGATCAGCTCATTGAGATAGGTGGCGCTGAGCTTTGTCAGTTGCAGCAGTTTCAAGTAGGCCGGAGCGGGCTTGCCCAGGTGCTTTACGCTGCTGGTCAAAAAGCCTTTGGTCGGCATGAACAAGCCAAGCATGTCGAAAAAACAGCCGAGGGTACCATCGAGCACACGCTTGATCTCGCCGGAGGCGAGGTCGTGGCCGCAGGTCCAGAAGGGGATGAGACCCAGCAATGCTTCATACGCCAGTTGGGTGTTTTTTTCCCGCTCTTCCAGGGTGGTCATGCCTTTGGCCTGAGCCACCCAGGCGTCGATATCGAGAAAAAAATGTTGCTTGACGATGGTGCTCGCCAAGCTGAGGTTTCTTGGTGAGTCGAACACCAGGGGCCGGGCCTTGGCTGGAAGGGCTTCGAACTGCCAGAGTCGGTCCACGATCACGGTGCAGTATTTGCCTGGTGTGGGAGGGCTGCCTTCGAAGTAGGCATTCTCGTCAATCGCCAGACGGCTGCCCACCAGCAAATGGGCTTTTGGTTGAGTGCTGCGCGGCGTGCCTGTGGTGGCTATGAACGAGCGTCCGCCCAGTTCCAGGCTGGCGGGAAGCCGGGTGTTTTGTTGCACCTGATTGAGCAGGGGAAACAGTTCGTAGTCGTGATGGGGGCCTTGTGCAGTACAGCGCAGGATGAAGCCGAACCGAGCGGTACGGGCCATTTTTTCCCCGGTTACCTCCTGGGTCTCCGGTTTGTTGGCTGCCCACCTCACCACCAGCAGTTGCACCGTGCTCTGGTGAAGGCGCTGGCGGTCGGCCAATGGCAACTGAGCCAATAGGTATTGGATGACACAGGTATAAGCTTTTTTGAGGCGTTTAGCGTAAGCGCCGGAAGCCTCGCTGAACAGTGCGTTGACAGTGCGCAGTTGGTTGAAGCTTTTTTTCAGGGTATCAAGGTCGAGCCCGGGTTCGGTTGAGCGCCATTTGTCATCGAGGGGTTGCAGGTGGCCGCTCATGTGCAGCTCCACCAGCGACTGGAGCTTTACGCCCTTCGTAGGCCTGTGGGAGGGGAGTCGCGACGGGCCCTGTCCTTCTTGCAGGCATTTTTTCTTGAGCAGGCGATTGTTGGGGAAGACTCTTTTGAGGTCCGCCAAGGCTATGGCGCGACGCGTGGTGGGCCTAGTGCGCAGCGTTCTGGACGCACTGTCCAAAGTCTTTATGCGAGCGCTCAAGCGTTCTTTGACGCTGTTGATTTGCTCAGGACGATAGGCCTGCGCCGGTTGCAGCTCACCCTGGGTAATGGCCCAGTCGATCAGGGTGGAGGTGGCGAAATGCTCGCGCCACAGGCGCTCCTGGTCGGTATGCGGCGCCTGCGTGGCCAGGGCCATGACTTCGCTGAACGACATTTGCCGCGCTGATCCGCAGGCGAGTGCTTCTGCCAGCATCACGCCTTGTTTGAACAGCATCCAGGCGTGGGATGTCATGAAGTACAGCGAGTCGGGAATGTCTCGTACCAGAAACTCCGGCGCGATGCCGGCCAGTAACAGATGCGCGGCCAACGCCGTATGTTGGGCGTTGGTAACCCCTGTTTCGATCAGGTGAAACTCCAGTGTGCGGCGCAAGTCCCGATAGCGATGGCCGTGGCAATCGCTGTGGTTCAGGTTCAAGCCCGCGAGGGTGTAGCGCGTCTGTGCCGCGTGCGGGTCGAGATCCAGGATCAGCGCGGCCAGCACCAGCGCATCACGGCTGGCGTTGCTGGTACGTTCACCGGCGGCGTGGCCAAACCAGCCCACCGCGCCCAGCAATTGGTCGGCGAGCGTCTGCGCGCGGGGGCGTGCAAGCAACTGGTGCAGTTGTTGCTCCGGCGGTGCGGGTGTCAGGTCGGCGGCCAGCAGGTTGAGCAAGCCGCCTATGCGTCGGGGGGCAACGGTGGCAGTGATGTGGATGATTTTGGCGCGTTGCTCGGCGCCAAGGGTCAGTGCGCCCGGATGCGGCAGGCCCAGGGCCTCCCAGTAATTACCCAAGCTGGGGCGCACGAGCAAGGGTGTTTCGAGCCGTTGTTGATACTGCAGCAAGGCAATCTCGGAATGGGCAAGGTCACTGACGGGGGGCACTGCCACCGGCTCGCTTCGCCGCAGTTGCTCCATCAGGTCCCAAGCCGCCTCGCGCTTATCCGGCAAGGGCAGGCCATGCAATCCGAGCAGTTGTGCGAGGCTAAATTTGCCATCCTGGTGGACGGGCAGGTCCATGGCGCTGGCGAGGGTTTGCAGGCGCTCGAGTCGGCCGTCCAGAGCCAGTGGCGCCAGTTGCTCATGGCTGATCTCCACAGGCAGGCTCGAGAGGGCGACACCTCTGATCGACTGTTGCTGAGGGTCAAACTGGTACTGGCCGGGTGTCAACTCACGGCGTTGGGCCACTGCCAGAAACTGCGGATGTTCAGTGATCTCTTCGAGTAACGTCTTGGCGGTGCCCATTGTCACGGCCCAGAACGAGCTCGAACTCAGTCGGAAACGGCCGCGATACAGGCTGTACAGGCTGAAGGTGTTTTCATCTTCGTCCTCTGCGGCGATCTGTGTGTGCAGTGCATCGGCTACGGTGTGCAGATCCTGATTCAGTTGCCTGAACGCGTCCGCCAACTCAGGTGCCGCCCGCCCCAGCGCGTCGATCAGCACACCGCGCTGGGCAGCGGTAGTCGGCTGGGGGTAGCCATGGAACCGGAGCACCTGGCGGGCGCTCAGCTGCAGGTTTTCGGCAGGATAAGGCAGGCCGACCGCATCGGGGTCGATGATCTGGACGATGGCCAGGATCGGTGGCGCGAGTTGCTGCCAACCGCTGGCATCTTTCAGGGTGAAGGGTGTGCCGTTGGCATGCAATGTTCCGTTGCGCACGCTAACGTCCATCGGCTTGAAGCGCTGCTGTTCGGCCCACGCGAGAAAAGACGGGCGCTCAAGCGCCTGGCGATACAGCAAGAGCCAGCGGCCGAGGGTGCAATGGGCGGGAACCGTGAGCGACGCCGAGGTGGCATGCGGCTCGGCCCGCAGGTGCTGGATCAAAGTGTCCCGCATTTGCCGATCGCCTTGCAGACGCGAGGGCAGGGTGGTCAAGTCAGTCATCCGTGAACGTCTCGTTGGAGGGGATGAAAGAGGGTGCCTGTTGTGGCAGCAGGCTTCATCGAGACCTTTCCGCGTTCACCATGGGTTGCATCGCTATCGGGTGAAAGCCCTGTGCCAGAGCCTTCGGTACTGGCAATTAGGCGATGGCAGGGGCATGACGATGCACCAAGGCTGTGCAATACTCGCCGCCGTTTCGGGCAGCGGCTTTCAGGGACAAATCAGGTAATGCCCCTCCATAAACCCGGTTTTTTCCGCGAATTACCGCTGGAATTTTGGGTTTTTATAGTGAAAGACCCTGCGCTGAGGTTTTTATACTGCACGCCCCGCTGGTCTTGTAGGTTTTTTCCTACGAGACGAGGCTCTCCATGAGACAGCCTCGGACTCACTCCGCAGCCAGGCTTATCGGCCTGTCTGTGTGAGACCAAGTGGTTTATCCAATAACAAGATGAGGTTGTATCCCCATGCCCGTCGGCAACCCACTGCCCCATGGCGAGACCGCTCAAGGCGGCCCGCTCAAACGCGAACTCGGTGAACGGCATATTCGCCTGATGGCCCTTGGCGCCTGTATCGGTGTCGGCCTGTTCCTTGGCTCGGCCAAGGCCATTGAAATGGCCGGCCCGGCGATCATGTTGTCCTACATACTGGGTGGCCTGGCAATCCTGGTGATCATGCGCGCGCTCGGCGAAATGGCGGTGCATAACCCTGTCGCCGGCTCGTTCAGTCGCTACGCCCAGGATTACCTCGGCCCCTTGGCGGGCTTCCTCACTGGCTGGAACTATTGGTTCCTGTGGCTGGTGACTTGCGTGGCGGAAATCACCGCCGTCGCCGTGTACATGGGCGTCTGGTTCCCCGACGTACCCCGCTGGATCTGGGCCTTGGCGGCGTTGGTCAGCATGGGCACCATCAACCTGATCGCAGTCAAGGCGTTTGGTGAGTTCGAGTTCTGGTTCGCGCTGATCAAGATCGTCACGATCATTGCCATGGTCATCGGTGGTGTCGGCATTATCGCGTTCGGCTTCGGCAATGATGGCGTGGCGCTGGGGATCTCCAACCTGTGGGCCCACGGCGGCTTTATGCCCAACGGCGTGACCGGCGTATTGATGTCCCTGCAAATGGTGATGTTTGCCTACCTGGGCGTGGAGATGATCGGCCTTACCGCCGGTGAAGCGAAGAACCCGCAGAAGACCATCCCCAGCGCCATCGGCTCGGTGTTCTGGCGCATCCTGCTGTTCTATGTGGGCGCACTGTTCGTGATCCTGTCGATCTATCCGTGGAATGAAATCGGCACCCAGGGCAGCCCGTTTGTGATGACCTTCGAGCGCCTGGGCATCAAGACCGCCGCGGGCATCATCAACTTCGTGGTGATCACTGCGGCGTTGTCCTCCTGCAACGGCGGCATCTTCAGCACCGGGCGCATGCTCTACAGCCTGGCGCAGAATGGCCAGGCACCGGCGACCTTCGGTACCACCTCGAGCAACGGCGTTCCGCGTCGGGCGCTGCTGCTGTCGATTTTTGTGCTGCTGTTGGGCGTGTTGCTCAACTACATGGTGCCGGAGAAGGTCTTTGTGTGGGTGACCTCGATCGCTACCTTTGGCGCGATCTGGACGTGGCTGATGATCCTGCTGGCCCAGCTCAAGTTCCGCAAAAGCCTGAGCCCGGCCGAGGCGGCTGGCCTCAAGTACCGTATGTGGCTGTACCCGGTCAGCTCCTACGTGGCGTTGGCGTTCCTGGTGCTGGTGGTGGGCCTGATGGCGTACTTCCCGGACACCCGCATTGCGCTGTATGTAGGCCCGGTGTTCCTGGTGCTGCTGACGGTATTGTTCTACGTGTTCAGGTTGCAACCGAACAACGGCGGTGAAGGTGCGGCGCTCAAGCAGCGATGAGTCAATGAGCCAACCGGTTCACGAATAACGTGGGGCCTCACGGGCCCCGCGTTTTCTGCCTGGTTGCCATCCCTGGGTGTCTACACAACTTTGGGTATTGCGCTGAACCTGTGGCGAGGGTGCTTGCTCCCGATGGCGGCCTCAGGGCCGACCAGGATGTTGGGTTTTTTGACCGAGTACATATCCGTTATTTGGGTAACGGCCACTATTGGTTCCGCCCAACCTTCGGCTATCTATCTATTCCTCTCTCTGCTTATTCATTCTTTAGGCTGGTTGTTCCGACCGCCACCTTGAAGAATGACCCATGCCCCAAAGCAATCCACTTCTGCTGCCTTATAATCTGCCGCCCTTTTCAGCCATCCAGGCAGACCACTTGGTGCCCGCCATTACGCAGGTCATTGCCGAGTGCCGCAGCGCCACGGCTTTGATTATTGCCAGCCAGACACCTTTTCCCACCTGGGATGACCTGGTGCTGGCTGTGGATGAGCTGGACGCGCGCCTGGATGGGTTCGTGCATATCGTCAAGCTGCTTGACTCAGTGCCGCAAGGGTTGGCCTGGCAGCAGGCTTCACTGCACAGTCGGGATTTGGCAATACAGTACAAAGCCGAGCTGGCAGCCAATCTCGACCTGTATCGGCTCCACCGACAACTTGCCGCCAGCCCGATCGCTGCCCTGTTCAATGAACAACGCCAAAGCGCGCTGCAAAAGATACTGCGCAGATACCACCTGGCCGGTCTTGATCTGTCAGTGGACCAGCAGCTACAGCTCAATGCGTTAAACGAAGACATCGACATCCTGGGCCAGGCGTTCCTGGACCGCGTGAGTAATGCGAACAACGCATGGCGCAAGCACATCCAGGACAAATCGTTGTTGAGCGGGCTGCCTGAGGCAACACAGGCACGCATGGCGGCTGCGGCTCAGGCAGCCGGCCTGGAAGGCTGGTTATTGACGCTGGCGGGTCAGTCCTTTCGCGAGGTGATGACCTACGCCGATCATCGCGCCTTGCGTGAGGAGATCATGGTTGCCTACTACAGCCGTGCGGTAGATAGCGGTCCGGACGCGATTGCCAATGACAACGAACAGGTCCTGACAGTGCTGCTCGATAGCCGTCACCAAAAAGCTCAGCTCCTGGGTTATTCCAACTTCGCCCAACTGGCGCTGGTAGACCAGATGGCGGACACGACCGAGCAGGTCACTGCATTTATGCACCAACAGATCGAGCAGGCACGCACGACGTTTTCCCATGAGGCGCACCAGTTGCAAGGCTATGCCGCGCAACGGGGTATCGATGCCCTAAAGCCTTGGGACTGTGACTATTTCGCTAGAAAAATTCGTCAGGATCTGGCGGGCCTCTCCGAGGAGGCAGTGCGCAATTACTTCCCGTTGGGCACAGTACTGCAACGCTTGTGTTCGTTGACCAAAACGCTTTTCGGCGTTGATTTGATCGAACAGACCGAGGTTGATACCTGGCATCCGGACGTGTGGGTATTTGAGCTAAGAGAGTACGCGCAGCCGATCGGACATTTGTTCATTGATCCTTATCGGCGCAATGAGGAACCCGGGCTTGGTTTCACTTCCAGTCTGCGCAGCCACCGAATGACGGCTGAGGGGCGACCTGAATCGCCAATGGCGGTGTTACGTACCCAGTTGCCAAACCCGACAGCGGCCCATCCTTGCTTACTGGATCACTTGCAACTCAGGGTCTTGTTGCATGAGTTCGGCCACTGCCTGCAACACCTATTGACCGGCGCGCCCTACCGGGCGATTTCAGGTATTGATCAACTGGGCCGTGATGCGTCGGAATTCGTCAGCCAAGTGCTGGAGCAGTTCTGCTTCACGCCGTCGTTCCTGATCTGGCTTTCTGGCCATTTCCAGACGGGAGAGCCCCTGCCTGAGGAGATGGCCAACCGTATGAACCGGCTCGTACATACTCAAACCAGCCAGGAAACCGCCAGGGTTTTGCTCTCGGGGCTGGTCGATTTCGAATTGCACCGAACCTACGGCGACGGGCGTACACCTCATGAGGTGTTCATCAGCGCCAACGCTGAAGTCGGGCATTTACAGTGGCCTGATGGCACTCGCCCGCTCAACAGTTTCGAACAGTTTGTCGGTGGCTTTGGGGCCAAAACCTATTCCTACAAGTGGTCCGGTGTCCTGGCGAGGCAGGCTTTTGAACGGTTTGAACGTGACGGCCTGTTCAACCCCGATACCGGCAAGGCCTTCCGTGATGCCTTCATCACGGCGGGGGATACGCGTACGCTGTTGCGTTCACTGGCGTTGTTTCGTGGCGAAGGCCACCCATGCGTCGATCACTCTACCGGGGTGTGAGGCACTGGTGCATATGTAGTGCCTGGACTGAAACTTGAAATGCCAGAGTGATTTTCCCAGGTCACTTATGGCTGCTTCCCCTGCAGCCAGCCAGCAGGGAGAGCACTCGATGGCCACTGACAACCTAGCGTATTTTTTCAGCGAAACCCCAACCGACCGCACGCAACTGAGCGACCGCCAACGCGCACGCCATTTTACCCTCAAGGACCTCGACTGGCTCGACGCCGTGTACCTGGCCACCGATGCGTTGCGCCAGGCGCAGAAAATGCCGATGCACGTCCAGACCCTGCAACTGCACGTGCCCGGCCAGCACGCGGTTGAAATGGCGGGCGCATTTGTCATGAGCCCCGCCCCGGAAGGTGGGGTTTTTCTCTATACCCCCGCTCGCGGTCTGGAAAAGCTGGAAAGCCATGAAACACTCAAGACGCAACTGCTCACTTGGCTCAACGACCCGGTGCAGCGCCAGGCATTGCTTGATTACCTGTCCATTTCCCAGCAAGCCACGCTAAAACCCATTACGCCCATGACCATCACCACAAATACCGTGGCTGGAGCGGTCTTCGAAGCACAGCACAACACCCTCTTCAACAACCTACTTGAAAATGCCAACCTGATACGCGAGCAATTGCTCAAGCTGCCCAGTTTCACTTCGCTGCTGGGTGACTACATTGCCGCTGAATTGGCCCAGGCTTTTCCAGATGTCGACCAGCATCAAACCCAAGTGCTGAGTTATGCCATCGACACATCCAGCGAAGCAGGCAAATCTGATACGCCAACGTCCCGACACACGACCACCTGCTCCTTGAGCGAAACCGTCCTCCGGTATTTCGTCGCCAATGGCTGGCCAGCGGGTGAAACTCGACGCTACTCCAACCCCCAGCGTGTCCTTGATCCACAACGGCCCACTCAGGAGGCCGAGGATCAACTGCGCTGGGAGGTGTCAGTCCAAGGGCTGGCCCAGGGTTTGAAAATACACATGAGGCAGCAGCCCAAGGCCTTTTGGGAACTGCCAGCCGCCACCGGACTTTCACGGCTGCAACTGTTTGCGGACGCCATGGCCCAGGCTTTTTTCACGCAGTTGCTGGACCAGCAACAGCAATCCACGATTACGCTCGAGCAACGTCTGCAACTGCAGGCCCTGCCACTCAAGGCTGAGCTTGCCGCGACACTGCCGACGCCGATCCTGAAGGCTGAAAAGGCCTTGCTGGACGCGCCCGAACAGCCCCCTGCAGAGCTGGCGGGCGCACTGATCATCAGCCATGCAGAAAGCGGCGATCACTCGCCCTGGCTGCTCTATAGCCCCCATCATGGCTTGCACCCGTTTACTGAACTGGGCGCACTGAAAACCCACCTTCTCGACAGCCTCAATTCCCGGCAGCATCCCGAGGCCTGGAAAAATCATCTATCCAGGCCGGAACGCTTTGACGAAGTTGATCTGTCGGGCAGCGACATCACCTGTGCGCCCATCACCGGGGGCATTTTCCCAAGCGTCATGGAGGGCATCATTAAAAAACAAGGGCGTAACCTTGAATACGCCCTCGATCAGTATCGCCTGAGCCAGGGCACGATGGATCTCGACGCCCTGGTCGATCATGTGCTGGATGTGCGTGTGATGATTGATCAAACATTATTGACCCTGGAGCCCATGGGCCGCTGGAGTACCCAGTTGGCAGCCACATGGACTGCGACGGCGACAGAACCCAGGATTCCGCCAACGCTCTCTGCAATGCGCACCACCCTGCATTTGCTCGAAAATGTCAGCGCCGAAATCGAACAACAAGTTGCCTTGCGCCCCTCGCTGGAGCGCTCCGCCACTACCTATCTCAACACCAGACTGCACGCCATCAAGCCGCCACACCTGCAGGCTGCGTGCCTCTCGGTACGCCAATACAGCAGCCCATCGAGTGCCAGTGACAAACCTCAGTTGCTGTCATCGAGCCGTGTGGTCGACTATTTTCTGGCGCGTTTATGTGGCGAAGTGGAGCCACTCACCGATTCGCCGAACACCCAGTTCTACTCAACGGTTCCTGATAAACCGGCCACTAAAGTCTCGGGTTTGGACGTCACGACTTTCAATACGCTGATCGACAGTGCCGTCGGCGGTTTTACGCAGTATCTGCGTAGAACCCACAACGTGTACCCCAACACCCAGCCCCTGCTGAGAAAAGCCATGGAGATGGGCCTGACAGCGGAAATGCAACTCAGGCTCTGGAACGACGCTTTAATGCCCCTCGACTACGAGGTTCTTTTAACCGTACTCGGCATTTACGCCAGAGACCTGCGACTGAGTGTCAATGGGTTTCGTCCTGACGCATTTGCCTTGAAGGTCGCGACCTTGGGGCAAACGACCTCGCAAGCTCTCAGTAACTGCTTCGTGCTGACCGAGCGCGGCGGGCTTGATCCTCACTATTGCGGGCGCACGCTGTTGTGGACGCCTGCGTTGGGACTGGAAAGTTTTGATTCATTGAGTCACTTCAAGGCAGCAGTAGATCGACGCCTGGCCAGCCCGGACGAACGACAGGTGTTCCTGGAGAACCTGGGGCAACCGGATTGGCATGCGTATCCGGCCTATGCATTGAGCTCGCTTGAACTGATCGAAGCCAACCTCGTCGAGCACTTGCAGCGCACCTTTGCCCAACAAAAAGACCGTGAACTGGAGCACATCCTCTCCATGAAACTGTCGGTCGAAGAGTTACGTAACCTGTGGCAGGTTCAAGTCACGCAAAACCTGGCACCCACTAACTTGCGGCGAGCCAAGGACATGGTCCAGGCGATGATCGTGCAACATGGCTCGCAATGGTTGGGGCAAGCCAGCGCGGTCGACCAGCAGCTTCATGCCGAACTGTTGGAGCAGTATCGAAACAATGTTGTCGACAATCAGGATTACCTGCATGGCGTCGACTCGCTGGCTAAGTTTACGCGCAAGAAGCTCAGCGCCTTGCTCAAGGAGCTTGATGCGCAGAGTAGCGTCACACCTGATGACATTGAAGCCGGGCTCCCGGCAGAGGGCAGCACGCCTGCCCGCAACCAGGGGCTGCTGGACTATGCCTTGAGTCATCAATCGTATTGGAAAGGCGAGATTCCACTCTTCGCCAGCACCGGCACAACGCGGTTGCCTGACACCATGGATGCGCAAACGCTGAAAACACGGATACAGGCGTTGAACATCAACGTGGCTTATCAAACGTACATCAAATCCCTTCTGGGCCCTGCCAGTTCGGACTTTGTGCAGCGCTCAACGCGATTCGCCAGGCAACTGCCCTGGCAACTGATGCAATACGCTCACAGCTTGACGTTGCAAGGCCAGCTTTCACCGGCGGCCTTCGGGCTCATTCAACAAATCATGGATATGCCGGATGCTACCGCCCGGGCGACCGTGGTAGACGCCAGCGCCATGATCCGCCCTTTGGAACTGCTGATCGATGCCGGCAAGAAAACGATCAAGATCCCTGGGACTTACTTGATCAGTCCAGCCTCGGGTGACGAGGGGCCTCACGTCCTGTATGCCCCCTATAGTCCAGGCTACACCCTGAAGGAATATACCGGTGAGGCCGCACTGCGCGCTGAGCTGACAGCATCCGGCACCTTACAGGGTTGGGTTCGGCAGGTGGTCCCGGGCGTTGACCATGCGGCACTGACAAGCGCACTGGAGCAACCTCAAGCTGGCACCCTCGTCCAATTGGCAAGCACCCCTATCAGTGCTCCGCTGTTCAAGCAGTTGTTCACCGATAACGTCGAGCTGCTGACGACGCTGTTGGGCTGCCAGAAAATCGCCAATGCAGGCCCCGCGTGGGATACGGCCAAGGCGGTATTTGCAGACGGCGTGCATGAGGCACTTGTGTTTTATGCCGGCAAATTGGCTTATCCGTTGATCGTCTGGCAGAGCTATAAACTGTTCAAAGCCTCTGCTGAAGAACTGCAAAGCCACCAGTGGCATGAGGCACTTGGTCATTTCATCGGCGGTGTCGCACTGATGGCCGGTTTACGCCGTGCTATGCCTTCGGTGTCAGCGAGCAGCGTCCCCCCGGTATCAGCGCCTTCTACACCTGCGACCTCTGTGGTGTCCTGGCCCGCGCTCGACATAACGGCTGCGCCGCGCACCCGGCTACAACGGTTCGAAGTGCTTGAGCCGACCTTGGCCAGCCTGATCAAAGACACCACGCTTAACCTTTACCGATCCGCCTCTGACCACTACTACGCGGCAGTGGCAGGGAAGGTGTTTCAGGTCATCAAACACGGGTTGGGTTGGCACATCACCGGCAATCGAGAAGTCGGCCCTTTGGTGCAAAGCAACCCACGGCAACAGTGGATGCTCAGCAGCAGTGACCCGTTGCTGACGAGCCGTAGAGCGGTTGCACGATTGACCAACCGCTTTTACTCCGAGCCCTTTGCGCGGCCCAATATGAATATATTGGCCATCGGCATGCGCGATATTCGAGCGCTTTACGCGCAAGAATCGTTGATGATCACCGAGGCCCTGGCGTTGGCTACGTTCTATGCAAGGAACGCCCAGGAAAACGTGCGCCTGCTCGTACGCACGCCCCTTGCCGCGCCTGAACTCGTTAGCCAAATCAAAACGTTTTTCGGTTTGCAGACCCTTGAGGACGTACACCTTGAAAAAATCCAGGAGGTCGTCGATAAGGTCTGCAGTGCGTTGATGGAACCGTCACTGACCTCCCCGGACTCAACGCGATTTGTCATCGGCCGCTCGCGGATGCCGGCACTCACGGGCGCCTACAAGGTGATGGCCTTTACGATTGTTCCCGACCCCCTGCAACTGGTGTATTTGACCGAGGCATTTTTCAGCCCAGGTCTGAAATACAGTCATTTGTTGATAAAGCCGTTCTATGTCAACGTCCATGCGCGTGCGACTACCCTCATTCATGAGATCTCTCATCACGTCGGTGAGACGTTGGACTTGGCTTATGTGCACTCCACCCATCCCTTCCATGACTTGATCGACCCTCAAACCCCTGACGGCAATAGCACTAAGACAGTGTTGGAAAACCGCCAGCTTTCAAGGCTGTCGCTCACCACCCCGGTTCAGGAGCTGTTTCAGGTGGTGGACATCGCCACCGGTCTGAAGTCTGATCCGAGCCTGGGCACGTCAACGGAGCCTATTTTCAACAGGCTGCTCGCCGCTACGGGAACGCAAACCCTCAGCGATGCCCGACGAGTGTTCCGAACCGATCCGCTTAAACGCATCATTACGGTGCTTAACAATGCCGACTCCGTCGCCTACTTGATTGCACAATTGGGACGTCGAAAAGAGATCCCTGTGAGTCCAACCAGCGATTCGCCCTGATCGCAGAGACTCATCGCCTAACGCCATGCTCCGTCAGGGCATGGCGACATCCTCAGGCTGGGCTGGCCTGCTTGGGTTGGGCCAGTCGCTTGTTGAACTCCAGCCACGCGGCCAGCAACGCCATCAGGCCGGCCCCCACCAGCGCGGTGAATATCTGCATGGAGAAGGCATCACCGGCCAGGGCGTTGACCATATCCGCCAATGGCGCCAGCAGCACCCCCAGGCAGAACACTTCCAGCGAATAACGTCCCATCCGGCAGGTTTGCTGTGCCGGCCAGTTTTGTGTCCACGTGCTGCCCGGCAACAGTTTGGCGGTGACATAGGCCAGCGCCAGGAAGTGCAGCAAACGTACCGGCGACAGGTCGGTCTTGCTGATCGGGTACAGCCAGTTGATGACGGTTGCGGGCATCACCGCGTCATGAACCTCAGGCCAGAGCCACGACAGCGTGATCACACCGGCGACCAGCACATATACCAGCGCCGCGACAAACAGCGGTTGGCGCAGCAAGGGCCGCGTCTCGGGGGCTCTGGGCCGCTGGCTGTAGATCGCGGCGGCGCCCCCCAGCACAAACAGCAACTGCCAGGTGACGGGGTTGAAATACCACACGCCATCGGCAATGGCCCGCAGGTTCCAACCCATCCACGGCGCCATCAGGTACACCACCAGCGAGACGCCCACCACCGCCCAGGTGGCGCGGACCATCAGCGGCAGCACCACGGACAAACCGGCCAGCAAGACGATGTACAGCGGCAACGGGTCCATCAGGTTGGGCTTGAAGCGCAACAGCAGCTCATCGGTCAGCGCCTGTTGTGGATGGGTGACAAAGTGCGTCAGGCCCATCTCGGCCACCAGGTCGCGGGTTTCCACATGGCTGTTGGCGAAGAACACGATGCCCATCAACATCGCCAGCAGGAAGATATGCACCACGTACAACACCCAGGTGCGCCGCAGGATCTTCAGGCAGGCCATCCAGTAGCCTTCGCGCTGCATGACCTTGCCGTAGGCCAGCACCGAGGCGAACCCGGCGAGAAACACGAACACTTCCGCCGCATCGCTGAAGCCGAAGTTACGCAAGGTGATCAGACCCAGAGGGTTGTGGGGGACGTGATCCCAGAAAATGAAGATCAACGCCAGGCCCCGAAAAAAATCGATGCGCGGGTCGCGTCCGTTCAGCATGGCAGCGGGCTCTTGAACAAGTTGTTGGGTGATGACCGGCGAGCGCACGGCATTTCGCACGCCGCACGTCGGGCGGGCGCAGGTTGGCGGTATTTGTAAGCAATTGCAAAGGCTGGATATTACTGAATGTCTCTAGGGGGCGTTCTCAATTAGTTTCCCCCCCGCGCCGGGTCTGCTGCTGTGCAGGGCAAGGCGCGAGAAGCGTGGTTTGGTCATTCCAAATAAGCTTCGAGCAACGCAGCCCTGCACAGCAGCAGGCCCGGCCCTTCGGGTTGTGCCTTAAAGCGGGCCATGCTGCGTTGCAGGCCTTGGAAAGGGAACAACCATTCCCAGCGGCCTGCGCCTTGCCTGGCCCGCTTTAAGGCGACAACGCGGTGGGGAAACTAATTGAGAACGCCCCCTAGACATCAATGATGACCAACGCGCCTTTGCTACCGGGCAGTACGGCATGAGCAGTACCGGCTTCTACAAGGTACATCTGGCCGGCATTCACACAGATTTCTTTATCGTCGATGCTCAAGCGCAACAGGCCGCTGACCACCAAAAGCCCTTCGTTGTAATCGTGGGTTTCTTCTTCATACGCACGCCCATCCATGCGCAACACCTTGATCCGCGCCGGGCCGACCTGGCCCAGGCTTGTGGATTGCCAGCTCTGCGGCAGATGCGCGGCTATGGCGGTGAAGTCCAATAACGGCATGTGAACCTCCTTGGTTTCAGTGATGCCGTCGCTGGTCTGGCTCAGCGGGCAGTGGCTATGTTCAGAAAGCGTCCATTAACAACACCCGGCAGGGCTTGGCCTGATGCGCGTTGATCTGTGGCACCAGCCGGGTGAAGTGTTCCGTCTGGCAGTGTGCATCCAGCGCCGCCTGATCGGGCCACTGCTCAACGAAAATGAAGTGCCCGGGGTCTTTCTGATCGACAAATAAATCGTAGGCGAGACACAGCGGTTCCAGCCGGGTTTTTTCCACCAGCTCGGCGTACCACGGGCGCACGGTGTCCAGGTGTTCGGGCTGGATGAAATCTTCGGCGATGACCTTCAGCATGGCAGGCGTCCTTATTTAAGCCGCAGCGCTTTCATGCGGCTCAAAACTGTCCGCCCGGGCCATCTGCCACATGCGCGAATAGAACTCGCCATTCACTTCACCCGTTAGCAATTCACCGGGCTTCAAGAACACATGCAACTGTGAAAACAGCTTGATCTCGGTCGCCGACATACGCCGCACCAAATGCTTGGCCGACAGCTGCGATGGATGATCCAGGCCAGCGGCGGCGAGCATTTCGGCCAGGGCGTGAAGCGTGTTGCGGTGGAAGTTGAATACGCGCTGGGCTTTGTCGGGCACCACCAGTGCGCGTTGGCGCAGCGGATCCTGGGTGGCGACGCCGGTCGGGCATTTGTTGGTGTGGCAGCTTTGCGACTGAATGCAGCCGATGGCGAACATGAAGCCGCGCGCCGAGTTGGCCCAGTCGGCGCCGATGGCCAACACGCTGGCGATGTCGAAGGCGCTGACGATCTTGCCGCTGGCGCCGAGCTTGATATTGTCACGCAGGTTCAGGCCGACCAGGGTGTTGTGCACGAACAGCAGGCCTTCACGCAGCGGCACGCCGATATGGTCGGTGAACTCCACGGGTGCCGCGCCGGTGCCGCCTTCCTTGCCATCGACGACGATAAAGTCCGGGAGAATGCCGGTTTCGAGCATGGCCTTGGCGATGCCCATGAACTCCCATGGGTGGCCCAGGCAAAACTTGAAGCCCACCGGTTTGCCGCCGGACAGTTCGCGCAACTGGGCAATGAACTGCATCAACTCGATAGGCGTGGAAAACGCACTGTGGCGCGATGGCGAGATGCAGTCTTCGCCCATCATGATGCCGCGGGTGTCGGCGATTTCCTGGGTGACTTTGTGCTTGGGCAGAATCCCGCCATGGCCGGGTTTGGCGCCCTGGCTCATCTTGATTTCGATCATGCGCACTTGCGGGTTCTGTGCCTGCACGGCGAAGCGTTCCGGGTCGAAACGGCCGTCGCTGGTGCGGCAGCCAAAATAGCCGCTGCCCAGTTCCCAGGTCAGGTCGCCACCGTTTTCCCGGTGGTAGGGGCTGATGCTGCCTTCGCCGGTATCGTGGGCAAAGTTGCCGAGCTTGGCGCCTTGGTTGAGGGCGCGAATCGCGTTGGCGCTCAACGAGCCGAAGCTCATGGCCGAGATATTGAACACCGATGCCGAGTACGGCTGCGTGCACTGTGGGCCACCGACCATCACGCGAAATGCGCTCGGGTCACTCAACGGCGCCGGGCGCATGGAGTGGCCGATAAATTCGAAGCCCGACTGGTACACGTCGATCAAGGTGCCGAAGGGTTTGTCGGCGGTTTCGTTCTTGGCGCGGGAATAAACCAGCGAACGCTGGGCCCGGGAGAAGGGCAGGGCGTCGCTGTCGGACTCCAACAGGTATTGGCGGATTTCCGGACGAATGCCTTCCACCAGGTAACGGATATTGCCCAGGATCGGGTAGTTGCGGCGCACCGCATGGGGGCTTTGCAGCAGGTCGAAAATGCCGATCAGGCTGAGGATGCCGGTGACCAGGGTGATGGGCCACAGCCATTCATGTTCGATAAAGGGGAGGCTGGCGAGGGTGAAAATGACGCACACGGCAAAGAAGGCGTAACGGCTTAACAAAGACAGGCTCATACGGTTTTCCTTGGTTTCAACTCTGAAGGTCGATTGCCCATTCTGCGCCTGTCGATAAAGCACGGACAAGGATTGATCTTCCGGTCGCTGGTTTGTGCGTATCAGTCGCTGTCAAGAAAAAATATGCATCAGCATCATAGAGGAACTTATCGCTACAAAATCTCCAATAACTGAGCATCTGGTTATGACCGGATCGCCGCGAGGCCAAGGACGCTTTTCTGAAGAGGGATTTATACCGACTGGAACGAGTGACTTGCGAATGACTATATCGAGCAATCTGAATAATGCCCCGGGTTCCTGGATGGTTGCAGCTCCCCAACCCGACTGGAATAAAAGTGCGTTGACCGACTCACAGCGTGCGCAGATCGCCCAAGAGCACAAACTGATGGAAGGTATCGAGAAGCCCGAACAGGATGTGCGGCGAAAACCGGAATTCGCCACGGGCCGGCCTCCGGGGGATACCCGTACCGCTGAACAAATCATCGAGGACAATCCGATCCTCAAAAACCTGGGTCATCAGAAAGATATCAATCGTAAATCGGCCTACCTGATGGTGGGGGATTGGACGAGCAACAACAAAGACCCGCAGGCACGAGCCGATGCCGCATTCAACGCCGCGCGGGTGCTCAACTACATTGATACGTCCTTATCGGCTAACGGTGAACATCGTGGCAAAGCCCACGACAATGGCGACCTTGAAGGCATTACCAGTAGCGGTGATGCCCGGCGCGGTACGCCGGCAGGCATGTGGAAGGACTTTACGGAGCAGGGTTATACAGCCCTACGGGACGATCACCGCCTGGATGCGACTAACGATAGTCATGTCAGGGGCGACGGTACCAACAAAGACAACCTACAGTGGGCCTCCGGTGAGGCCGGAAAAAGAACCTGGTTTATCCCGGGGCTCAGCAATATTCTCCTGGGCATCGGCGACTCGGATTCGGGGTTGGTCGGAGCTATCAAGGGGGCCAAGGCAGGTTTTGACAAGACTCGGGTTGACGGTTTTGATCACGCACTCGCCAGTGCCAAGCGGGGGGATATTTTGGGTGTCCTTAAAGGGTATGCCAATGCCGTGAAGAACAACGAGGCCACGCCGCAGGTGGTCAAGTCAGCATTGAATACGGGCGGCAGTTAAGTCAGTTTGGTCAAGACGGTTGGAGCTCAAGCAGAAGAGAGGCTTGGCTCCCTGGAAATGGACTTCCAGAAAACCCATAGAACCTTGCAGTCTGTTCTTATTGCAATCGGTTCTCGTTTGAGTGCATTTGTTTGTGTTACTGTATAACAAATCAAACGCGCCCAGATGCCTCGGAGGCTCTATGAAACCTGGTATCCATCCCGACTACCGCACCGTGCTGTTCCACGACACCGCTGCCGATGTGTTCTTCCTGATCGGCTCCACCGCCGACAGTGACCGCACCCACACACACAGTGACGGCAACACCTATCCCTACATCCCGCTGGACGTTTCCAGCGCGTCGCACCCCATCTACACCGGCCAGCAGCGCAAGACCCAGGCCGAAGGCCGGATTGCCGGCTTCAACAAGCGTTTCGCTTCGTTTGGCTCGAATCCGAAAAAAGCCGAGGCCTGAGGGCGGCTAGACGGTTTGGCGAATGGGCAGCACCACCCGGAAAGTGGTGCCTTTGCCCAGTTCGCTGCTGACGGAGATGACACCACGGTGTTTTTTCACTATTCCGTAGGAGAGTGAAAGCCCCAACCCCGTCCCTTCGCCCACCGGCTTGGTGGTGAAGAACGGGTCGAAGATTTTCTGCAGCGTGTCTGGGGCAATGCCGCAGCCGTTGTCGGCGACTTCCAGCCAGATAGTCTCGCCCTCCACCCCGTTGCTGAGGGTAATGGTGCCACGCTCCGGGCCCATGGCTTGCGCGGCGTTGATCACCAGGTTCATCACCACTTGATTGAGCTGCGAGGCCAGGCACTCGATGTCCGGCAACGGTGTGCAGTGCTTGATCACATCGGCCTTGTACTTGAGTTCGCTGGCGACGATGTTCAAGGTCGAATCAATGCCCTGCTGCAGATTTGCCCACTGCCAGGTCTGGTCGTTGTCCACCCGGGAAAAGTTCTTCAA
Source organism: Pseudomonas haemolytica (assembly GCF_009659625.1). GTDB lineage: Bacteria > Pseudomonadota > Gammaproteobacteria > Pseudomonadales > Pseudomonadaceae > Aquipseudomonas > Aquipseudomonas haemolytica. Next base: position 493,628 of record NZ_VOIW01000001.1, read on the forward strand.
ATCCTTGACGATCTGTACCACACGGCCAATGCCTTCCTTGGACTCGCGCAGCAGCGTGGGAATGTCTTCCTTGAGGAAATCCAGGTCCAGGCGCCGGCGCAGAGCTTCTAGATGCTCAGCGCCCGTGGCGGTTTCTGCCTGCCGATAGGCATCGAGCATTTCTTGCAGCTGGTTGAAGTAGCCGCCCAGGGTGCCAAGGTTGGAAGAAATAAACCCCACCGGGTTATTGATCTCGTGGGCCACGCCGGCCGCCAGTTGGCCCAGGGAAGCGAGCTTTTCCGATTGCACCAGTTGGCTTTCCAGTTGTTTGCGCTCGTCGATCTCCAGCTGTAAAGCCTGGCTTGCCAGGGTCAGCGCCTGGGTACGCTGCTCCACCAAGTGCTCCAGGTGACTGGTCTGCAAGGATGCACGCCGCGCCATTTCCCATTTGGCGGCCAGGGTATTGGCCATCTGCTGCACTTCGATATTGTCGAAAGGTTTTTTCAGGATCAGCAGCCGGTCATGGGCGTGTAGGCGAAACAGCAACTCCTCCCAGGAATAATCCGAATACGCCGTACACACCACCACCTGCAGGTTTGGGTCGACTCGCCACAGTTCTTCAATCGTCTGGGCGCCGTCCCAGCCTTGGGGCATGCGCATGTCCACGAACGCCAGGGCATAAGGGCGTTGCTCGGCCATGGCGTGCTCGAGCAACGTCAGACCTCCCTGGCCACCGTAGGCCGAGTCCAGCTCGAACGTGGGGCCTTGCGGGTTTTCGCGGGCGCCGAACAGCAGGGCTTCCATATCGTCCAGGACCTGATTCTGCTCCAGGGGCGGCATGAGGATTTTGCGGAAGTCTTCGTGAATCGAGGGCGTGTCGTCGATCAGTAGAATGCGCCGGTTCGTAGGTTCATTCATGCTTGGCCTGCTGCATCGTTGAGGGGGATTTGCAGGGTGAACACAGCACCCTTGCCTGGCCCGTCGCTATAGGCGCTAAGGCGGCCATTCATTTCAATCGCGGCCAGGGCGCAGCTGTGCAGCCCGAACCCATGGCCTTCCTTGCGCGTGGTGAAACCGTGGGTGAAGATCCGCGTCATGTTCTCGGCGGGGATGCCTTCGCCCTCATCCTTGACGCTGATTTGCACGAGGCTGTCCTCCACGGTGGTGATCGACAAAGTGATCTGGCGCGGGCGGTCGACGAGGTTCGACATCGCGTATTTGGCGTTGCTGATCAGATTGACCATGATCAGCAGCAGCCGGTGTTTGTCCGCCATCAACTCAGGCACCTGGGCGTACTCCTTGACCACCGTCACATGGTGACGGTTGAGCGCGCCGGAGTTCATGCGCAGGGCGTCGTCCATCAAGGCGCTGATTTGCACGGGCTCCAGCACGCTGGAAACACCGGCATAGGATTGCTGGGTGGAGACGATGTCCTTGATGTGGTCCACGCTTTTGCTCAATTGCGCCAACTCATCGGTCAGGCCCTGTTGCTCGAGGGCGATGGCCTCCACCAGTTGGTTGAGGTAGCCGGGCAGCAGTTTGCCTTTCTCATCTTCACGCAGGTAAGCGCCAAGGTCATCCGGGTGCTGGTTGATCAGTTGCATGGCCTTGCCCAGCCCCAGTGCCTTGCTGGTGCGCAGCTTTCGGGCGACCAGTTCGGCAGAGATGTTCACGCTGTTGAGCACGTTACCGACGTTGTGCAGCACATTGGTGGCGATTTCCGCCATACCGGCCTGGCGGGCGCTGTCGAGCAGTTCGCTCTGGGCATTCTTGAGTTCCAGGGTGCGCGCCTCAACGCGTTGCTCAAGGCTTTCATTGACCGCTTGCAACGCACGATTGACCCGGTTGATCTCGGCAAAACTGCGTAGCAGGCGGATGGCCAGGTACAACAGCACCACCACCAGCAGGCTCGCAAACACCAGCAAGTAGCGGTGGTACTTCTGATCGATAAGGTCGGCGGCTGTCTGGTCCTGGTTGAGTTGGGTGGTCAGGGCGTCCAGTTGATCGGACAGGGGGATGGCGGCGATACGATCAAGCAGGTCGTTGACCTTGGGTTGCTCGCGCAGAATCAGCGAAATGTGATTGCTGAGAATGCCCACGGGTACCTGGAATGCATCGGGCAGGTTTTGTTGATTGATAGCCAGTTTGTTCAGGCCGACGAGGATGTCCGCAGCCCTGTCATCGCTCGTCACTTGGGCAAATTCCAGGGCGCTGAGCAGTAAGTCATAGGTGTCGGTGGCGATGCTTTGCTGTTGCAGTTTTTCGGCGTCTTCCAGTTGCAGGAAGTGAGCCTGGATGTCGTCCTCGGCCGTCGGCAAAAAGGCCAGGGAATTGCGCAGCACTGCGTTGTGGGATTTGAACTGTTCGACCAAGCGCGCCTTCTCCTGGATCGACTGGCGATAAGCCGCCTGGGCGGTCTGCCAGTCGGCGGGGTTCGCGTGGCGATGTTGGCCTTCGCGGCGTTCCAGCGTGGCCCATAGCTCGCTCATCTCGTTGAGCGGGGCCACCAGCGGGTCGTAATTATGGGTGAGGGCGATCCGGGCCTTGAGCACTTCTACGTCCCATTGGGCGTTGAGTTGTTTGATCTGGCGGATCAGGTCGCGGGACTCGGTGTAGGCAGTAGATGAGTCGCCGACCGACTTGAGGTACAGGAACACCAGCACCGAGGCCAGTATCACGGCGATGCCGCTGAGCGTGAGCAAGCTGGCCAGGCGTGACGATTTCATAAGGGCTTGCCTGCCCATTCGCCGGTTAGCGTCTTGAGGAATTGGATGATCAGTGTCTTGTCCTCCGCCGAGGGGATTCGCCCCAACTGGTAGGTGAACATGATATCGACGGCCTCTTCCAGGGTATTGGCCGAGGCATCGTGAAAGTACGGAGCGGTGACTGCCACGTTGCGCAGGCTCGGTACCTTGAACACGTTGCGGTCTTCTTCATCTTGAGTGAGCAGGTAGCGCCCCAGGTCTGCGTCGGTCGGGTTGCCGCGGGCCGCGAAGTAATCGCCCATCACGCCGAACTTCTGGTACATGTTGCCGCCGATATTTGCACCCTGATGGCAGGCGATGCAGCCATAGTCCTTGAAGCGCTGGTAGCCGTACTTCTCTTGGGTCGTGAGGATATCGGTGTTGCCTTGCAGGTACTGGTCAAAGCGCGAATTGGGCGTGAGCAGGATCCGTTCATAGGTGGCGAGGGCGTTTTGCACGTTGGCTGGCGTCACGCCGTCGGGGTAGATCTGTTGGAATGCGGTCTGGTAGTTGGGCAGGGCGGATAAGGTCTTGACCACGGTTTTCCAGTCGTTGCCCATTTCCATGGGGCTGGTGACCACCTGCTCAACCTGTGCCTCCAAGGTATCGACCCGGGCGTCCCAGAATTGCTTGAAGTTCAGGCTGATATTGAACACCGTCGGCGTGTTGAGCCCGACCGGCTGGCCATCGAAGCCCAGGGAAAACGGCCGATTATCCACCCCCCCCGTTTCCAGGTGATGGCAACTGGCGCAAGACAGGCTGTTATTGACGGACAGCTGCGTTTCATTGAACAACTGACGGCCCAGCTCCACAGTGGCTGCATCCAGCATCGGCACCGGTGGCAGTGGTTTGAGCGGGCCATCCAGCGGCGCGGCCGTGGCCGGCTGGCAGGCGCCATACCCCAGCATGATGGCAAGGCCAAGCACCTGAGGTGATAGACGCAAAGAGCGTGGCAAGGCATGGCTCAAGCGGTCGTTCCTTGGGCAGAAGGTTAGTAAGCAGGCATCAGGCTGCGTTGTCCGGCTTGCAGTAACTGGGCGAAATCCTCGGCGGCCACGGCTTTACTGAACAGGAACCCCTGGCCTTCCTCGCACTGGTGGGCTTTGAGGAACACCAATTGCTCAACGGTTTCCACGCCTTCGGCGATGATGTTCAGGTCCAGGCTTTTACCCAGGCTGATGATGGCGCTGATCAGTTGCGCATCCTGGCTGTTTTCACTCAAGCCGCGAATGAACGATTGATCGATCTTCAGTACATCAATGGGAAAGCGCCGCAGGTAGCTGAGGCTGGAATACCCGGTGCCGAAGTCGTCGATGGACAGCCGCACCCCCAAGGTTTTGATGCGTCGAAGGGTGGTCAACGTGTCTTCGGCGTTTTGCATCAATACCCGTTCGGTGATCTCCAGCTCCAGTAAATGCGGGGCCAGGCCCGTACGCTCAAGGATCTCCACCAGATTGGCGACAAAATTGCGCTGGCGAAAATCAATCGCCGAGATATTCACCGAGATGCAGATAGGCGGCAGGCCGGCGACCTGCCAGGCGCGCGCTTGCTCACAGGCCTGGCGCAACACCCATTGGCTTAACGGCACGATCAGGCCGCTGTCTTCGGCCACGGGAATGAAGGCCGAGGGGTAGATCCAGCCGTGGTCGGGCTGGTGCCAGCGAATCAAGGCTTCGGCGCCGACGATCTGCCCGCTGTTCAAGTCCAGTTTCGGTTGGTAATGCACGATAAACTCATTGCGCAGCAACGCCAGCCGGATGGCGCTTTCCAGGCTTTGCTGTTCCTGGGCACGCAGGTTCATTTCGTCGATGAAAAAGCTGAAATCGTTAGGGCCTTGGTCCTTGATGGTGTGCATCGCGGTTTCGGCTTTTTTGATCAACTCCACGGCGCTGCTGCTGTCGTCAGGGTAAACACTGATGCCTACGCTGGCGGTGACGCTCAGGTCGTGGCCGGCCACATAGCGGGTCGCGCTGACGGCCGCGAGGAGTTTTTCTGCAATGTACTGAGTTTGCTGGGGATGCTTGATGTCGTTGAGGATCAGTACAAATTCGTCGGAGCCGTAGCGAAACACCGAGTCCGACTCGCGCACCGTGGCCACCAGGCTTTGGCTCACCTGCTTGAGCATTTCATCGCCGACCGGGTGGCCCAGTGCGTTGTTGATGCGTTTGAAGCGGTCCAGGCCGATAAACATCACTGCCAACTGGGTGTCATGGCGCCGGCAGACCGCGATGGCTTGTGTCAGGCGGTCGCCCAGCAGTGTGCTGTTGGGGAGTTCTGTGAGGGCGTCGTATTGCAGCAGGTGCGAGACCTTGAGCAGTTCCTGGACCCGCTCTTCAATGGTGCGTTCGAGCCCGATCAGTTTAAGTGCAGCGTCGTGGGCCAGTTGCCATTTCCACGTCAAGGCAGTAGCCATCTGGCGGATTTCGAGATCGTCGAATGGCTTTTTCAGGATCAGCAACTGATCGTCATATTGGAGGCGCGCTTCGATGGCTTCAAAGGAATAGTCAGAGTAGGCCGTGCAGAGGGCGATTTGCAGGTGGGGGTCCACGTTCCACAGCTGTTCGATGGTGTCCAGGCCGTCCCAGCCCGGGGGCATGCGCATGTCGATGAACACCAGGGCATAGGGGGCATTGTCAGCCAGGGCCTTGTTAACCAGCTCCAGGGCTTCCTGGCCCTGATAGGCGGAGTCGAGCACAAATGTCTGACGCACTGCAGGGGCGGTACCGAACAGGGTTTCTTCAATGCTGTCCAGGGACTGGCCGCCATTGGCATCGGCGCACAGCACCTTGCGAAAATCCGCATGGATCGAGGCCGTGTCGTCCACGATCAGGATACGTCGATTGGCCCGGCCTGAGCGGGGGGTCATGGCTGGTTCCGAGAAGCGGGTAACGGCGGTTTCTGGCGCATAGGGTTTCCTTACCTTGAATGCGTGAAGTAAACAGGGTGGGGCACCGGTTTCATCCCACCAGCATAGTCGGCTCCTTGAATAAGTCGGCCAGTTGGCGTCAAATCAACGCCAGTTGCCCCGGCATTCATCTAGCGCTCAATGTTTGCGCAAGTACAGCGATGGATTACGTTGGGGCGCAATGAAGCAATTGTGTGTCATTGCCAGGAGGTGTCGCCATGGATGAACAACTCGCTACGACGTCCCCCTACACCCCCGCCATTTTGCTGGTCGACGACGAAGAATCGATCCTCAATAGCCTGCGCCGCCTGTTGCGTGGCCAACCCTATGATGTGTTGCTGGCCGGCAGTGGTGCCCAGGCCCTGGAGATCATGGCGGCCCAACCCATTGACCTGGTGATGACCGACGCACGCATGCCGACGATGGATGGTGCGATGCTGCTGGCCGAAACCCACCGCCTGTACCCGTCCACCACCCGCATCCTGCTGACCGGCTATGCCGACATGAGCATGATGATCAAGGCGATCAACGAAGGTCAGATTCACCGCTACATCAGCAAACCCTGGAACGACGAGGAAATGCTCCTGACGTTGCGCCAGTCCCTGGAGCACCGGCATTCCGAGCGCGAGCGGTTGCGTCTTGAACAGTTGACCCACACACAGAACGACGAGTTGAAGGCCCTCAACGCCACCCTGGAAAAGCGCGTGCAGGCGCGCACCAGCGAACTGCAGCAAACCGCCGACATGCTCGACCTGGCTTACGATGAACTCAAGCGCAGCTATGTGACCGGCACCGAAGTGTTTTCGCTGTTGGCCAACTTGCGCCTGCCCAAGCAGAAGCAGACCAACCGCCAGTTGATCGAGCTGATTCGGGTGTATTGCAAGGCTCAGGCGCTGGACGATGCCAGCGCCCGTGACCTGACCATGGCCGCCGCGCTCTACAACATCGGCAAGTTGAGCTGGAGCGACAGCATGATGGTCGCACCCTCGGACTTGCTGCACAGCACCGACCGGGAGCGCTACCGGGCTTACCCGACCCAGAGCGAGTCATTGCTGATGACCCTGGAGCCGATGAAGGACGCGGCGCGTTTGATCCGTCATCACCAGGAGCGCTGGGACGGCACAGGGTTTCCAGACCATCTCAAAGGTGAGTCGATCCCTGCCGGCGCGCGGTTATTGAAGCTGGCCGTCGACTTTATCGAATTGCAGAAGGGCTTGATTCTCGAGCGCCAGATGAACAGCGATGAAGCACTGCTCTACATTCGCAAATACGCCGGCAAGCTTTATGACCCGGGCATGGTCGAAGACTTCGTGCAGGCCTGCGCCGCGTTCCTCAGTGACGTGACGCTGGGTGACCCGAGCGTGAAAGTCTTGACCACCCGCGAACTGGCCGAGGGCATGGTGCTGGCGCGCAACCTCAATGCCGACAACGGCATGCTGCTGCTCAACGCCGGCAAGGTGCTGAACCTGCCGCTGGTCGATAAGTTGATTGCGTTTGAAGCGATGGAAGGCGCCAAGTACAGCGTGTTTATCAAGGCGCCCGACGAACCGCTGCTGCTCACCTAGGGCTGTGTTGTTCTACACCCCCCAGGCTACTGGCTTGCTGGCGTGGTAATCATAGATACCCCTGAGTATGAAGATATCTTTGGCGTCCTCTTTTCCGGCTTTTTCAATCGCCACTCGCCATAGGCCCCGACCCGCGCCGGCCTGCACTTGGGGTAAATCCACATAGGTAAAGTTGCCGATTTTCTTGCGACTGACACGGCCTGCTTCAATATCCTGGATGATGTCCTCAAGTTTTGCTCTGGCCGGGTCTGGCAGGAGTGTTTTTTGGGTTTCTGCCAGTTCATCCAGCCTCACGATGTTGACGGCCGGATCTCGGGTCGGTATGGGTTCTGGAACAGCGGGAGGCGCGGGCCGGATGGCTGGCCTGTCAACTCTATGTGTTTGAACGCGTGGTGTGTCGAATTCTAGTGGCGTTGAAAATTGGGACAGGCCGCTTTCAAATTTGGCGATAGCGGTGCTGTCGACCATGTGCGCGGGTGCGTCGGGACTTTGCTGATTGCCTCGCGATATGACGATATAGGGTGTTCTGGTTTGTTTGAAATCATCCGCATAGGAAGCAACGTTCAGGTCCTCGAGTTTTTTCTTTAAAAATTTAATCCTGAATAGGGCTAAATCTTCTTTTATATCGGAGTCCGATAAAAACTGAATCAGTGCTGTCTCGAGGGTGATTTGATTCCTAGAGGCATATCGTTCGACAACTGAGTATCTGTCTCCTTCGTCTAAAAAGGCGTTGATTGAGTCTTCCTGCCACGTATCAAGTTTGTATTTGTTTACAAACACATCTAGCGCGCGCTCCTGTTTTTTCGTAACAGTGAAACCTAAAAATTGCGCGCCAGTATCGGGGTCTAAAACACCAATCGTGGACAAAATTTCTTTTGAGAAATTTTCATTTTTGCCAATTATTTTCTTTATTTTTTTAAACAGTTGATCTTTGTTTGAGTCCGATAGGGGCGGCGTCCATATCCGTGTTGATAGGTTCAGTTCGTTATAAATATCCAGCTCGATCCGGAGTGTTAACAAGGCGTTGCGTAATTCATTTTTAGTGCGTGGATTCAAATTGTCCGGGTCTGATAGCCGGCGGCGAAATTCGGCCTCATCTAGAGGCCTTCTTGCGTATTGTCGTGCGTTACTCAGAAGTTGTCGCTTCTGGTGTTGACTCATTTTTTTAATGATTTCTTCGCAAACCCGCATGTCCGCTTCTGATGCATAAACCCCAAGCGCTGCGATCAAATCCACATCCACTTGCTGTTCAGGTGTGAGCGAGCGCAGGCTGCCCAACACTGAACCTCCACCCCGGGTATGTCGTTCGAAACGTGGCTTCCAGCTTTTTGCATCACCCGGCACCACCATAAAGTCTGGGCGGTTGCCTGCCGGGGCTTTTACATAACGCGCACCGTCCTCCACATAAGACTGAAACAGGTGATAGCGGCCGGTCTCATCGCGCATCGCGATCAGTTGGTTATTGTGTTTATCAAAAAAACACGGGGCGCTGCCCACCGGTCGCGACAGCTTGTAATGATGGGCCTGGGCAAAGGCCGGCAAATCAAATAACGGCTCAATCCGTACCGGCAACCGATAAGCTACAACGTCGAGCCAGGCGGGTTCCAGCGGCCTTATTGCGGCTCCTGCCAACGCGACGCTGGTTTTTTGCCCCACGCCGGTTTTTTTCACCAGCCCCGGGATGCGGTGCCCCAGTTGTCTGGCCAGGCCCAACCCTCGATTGATGCTGCGGCGCAAAAGCGCCTGCGCCGTCTTGGCGGGTATCAGGCCGAGCAGAAAGTCGGCGGTTTCCACGCCAAACATAAAGGCGTTCACCGTCGACTCCAGGGAAATTTCGGCATTGCTGCGTGAGCGGAAATCGGCGTGGGAGAGTTGAAAGCCCAGTTGCGCGGAATACAGGTATGCGAGGAAATTACCGGTTATCGGCGTCAAGGCATACCGGTGCGCGCCGCGGGTATCGTTGAAGATCCGTGTGATCTCCAGCGCATCATTAGTGGCCATCCGCTGGATGAAATAGGCTTTCCATTCGGGTTTCGCTTTCAGTGCGTCCAGTTGCGCCAGCCCGTTGGCCAGTTCCCTGAAGGGCACGTCATCCGGCGCCTCCGGGGTATAGAGCACACTGACCCCGTCAGGCCTGGTGCCTTTTCGATGAATGACCAGGACGCGATTGATTACCTGCCCCCCTTGACCCCGTGCCTGCGCGCCGCCCAGCACCAGCAGGTTGACCTCTATTTCGAACCCGCTCACTCGGGGGCGGGTGGTGGAGTCGGGGTGTTCGTTGATGGCCTTTATCCAGTCAAACCCGCTGCCGGGGGTCTGGAAAGTAAACAGTGTGTGGGCGGCAGGGTTGAGGCGAGTCTCAAGGGCATCCTTGTTCATTTGCGCCGCGCAGGCGCGCTGCCAGGCGGTGGCGAAGGTGCTTCCCGTGCCGCTCTCGGAGAAGGCTGACCGAAGGTACGCGGCGTATTTTTGCCCAATGTCGGCCTCCTGGGCGAGGGCGCGTAAATCAGTATTGTCGAGCGCCCCCCACTTTTTCCCGGCGGTGTCGAAGATGTTGGCGGTGGCGCTGATCGTTCGGTGTATGTCATGCACGGACCAAGGGTCGAGATTGCGCCGGGCATAACTTTCCAGGGTGCGCAAATCCACAGCGACTTGTGTCTTCCAGGTGCCCCAGGTCAGTTTTCGCTGCGCCAGATACTCTGGGATATGTATCTTGGGGTCTTGGCTGATGTAGACCGTGGCCGTTTCCTCGTCACGATAGCCTGTGACCTCGGCCGTCCTGGAATTGGACACGCGCAGATGGACCAGGCTTCTATAGGGGGCTATCTCCACGTTGGTAAAAGCCGGCTTCTGTCTTTTGAGCACCGTCTCGGTCTCTTGCTGCGAAAACGCCTGGAGTGTCGCGATGTTCTCAAGCAGTGGCGTGAGTGCCTGATGGCTATCAAGCAGCGCTTGTTCCAGTTCGCGGTACTGGACCTGCTCTTGAGGCTCGGCCAATTTCAGCCAGACGGGGTCGGCTTCCAGCAGGCGCAGGTTTCGCGCTGCGAGAGCATGGGAGACGTCCAACTGCGGCGCCAGGTCTGCACTCAGGTCAAGCTCGCCGGCCGATGGCAATGTCTCGTTGCGCAAGGTGTTGCGGGTTGCATGAAATTGGCGGACTCGCAGTGAGTGGACGCTGTCGATGATCACGTCCGCGATGATCTGTGCCGGCTGCTCAGCCAGTTCGGGCGCATCGCTCAGCACCGCACGCGCCGCGTTTGGCAGGCTGGCGATCAGCAGCTTGCCTGCCAACAGCCCCTCACGTATTCGCGCCACGACGGTTTCGTTCAAGGTCTCCAGGCTTGCGTATTCTTCAAACCCTTCGCTTGGGCTGTACAGCATCACTTTTCCTGCGGGGGCTGTGGTGCCCGCACTGCTGAGGATGAAGGCGCCGGCGAACTCACTGCCATCCTTCAGCGTCAGTCGGTAGACCATGGGTCTGTTGGCGGCGGTAAACACCTGTTCCCGCCCCGCGGCACTTGGGTACTTCAGCACGTTGTCTGCCAGCGCCCGGCCTGCCCGCGACAGCGTGCCGTCGACTGTGCCCAGGGCCAACTGATGAGCCAGCACTTGTCGGCGCAGGAAGACCAACTGCTCTTGCGGGTTGGGTTGTGCGTCCTGGCCCTTGGTCCAGAACGTATTCAGGCTTAGGGTGATAGCAATTGCTGGCGCGTTGGTCAGCGTCGCTATCGAGCCGATTGAAACCAGGCGTTTGTCCGCGTCCAGTGTGTTGCATTCCCGGTAGAAGGCGCCGGTCTCCTGGCTGGCCGGCGCGTCGGCTTCGCGCAACCGCTTGATCAGCGACCCCAGGGGCTCGCAGGACAACAGTTGCAGCTGCTCGGCCTGGTCCAACTGGTAACGGCTGTAGAAGATCTGGTTGGGGTCGATGGGCCGCGGCGCATCGGGAAATATCGCCGCCAATTGCTGCTGATACACGCCGCCCGGCCTCGGCTGTTTTTGCAGCAGTTCGTCGGTTTGGGCATTGAGCCTGTCCAGCTCGCGAATGAGGTGTGCCTGTTGCTCGTCGGCCGAAAGCGAAGCGGGCACCACCACAGGAAGTGTCACGGGCTGGGTAGCTTCAGAAGCGGGAGGCAATGAAGTGTGCATGGGAAACTCTTATAACGAGGGCACGCCACACCGAAGATGGCGCGTGCCTGGCTGAATAGGAGTTTGCGAGTCTAGGGGCGCAGGTTGTCGCTTAAGGGGTGCTTGTTTGTTGGATTAACCAGCACCGTGTGACCGCCAGGCAGGCTCAAGACAACACGGTTGCCAGTGCATAACGCGCATGTGATCCTTGCCGGCTTTTGAGATAAGGCGTTTATTCCATGTCCATGACTATCCGCATTGCCGCCGCCCTGTTGATCGGCAGCGACGGCCGAACCCTGCTGGTGCGCAAGCGCGGCACCCAGGCCTTTATGCAGCCGGGTGGCAAGATCGATGCCGGTGAACAACCTGTGGAGGCCCTGGCCCGTGAGCTGCACGAAGAGCTGAACCTGCGCATCGATCCAGGCCAGGCCAGCTATCTCGGTCACTTCTCGGCACCCGCCGCCAATGAGCCGGGGTTCACCGTGCAGGCTGAGTTGTTCCAGGTGCATATCGACGGGGCGGTGTCACCCGCCGCAGAGATTGAAGAGGTGTGCTGGATAGACCCGGCCAGTGACGGCGGCTTGGAGTTGGCGCCGTTGACCCGCGACCACATTTTGCCGTTTTACCGCGCTTCGCTGGCCACTAACGCCTGATCAACCCATTGATGGGCTGTCAGCGCACGGCGCTGACCCCATCCAGGGTGGAAAACGACGTGTCCTTGGCTGTCAGCAAAAAGTCGCGCATATACGGTGCATCCAGCATGTCCGCGCGAATTCCGGCATACAGCGTCGCAAACAAGCCTTTCTCGCCCAGGCGCTTGGCCTTTACATAGCCGCGCGAGCTGTACTCATGCAGCGCCCAATGCGGCATGCCGCACACGCCACGGCCGCTGGCCACCAGTTGCATCATCATCACCGTGAGTTCCGAGGTACGCACCTGGGCGGGTTCGACGTCGGCAGGCTCCAGAAAGCGCGTGAAGATATCCAGGCGGTCGCGCTCCACCGGGTAGGTGATCAACGTCTCCGTGAGCAGGTCTTCGGGCACGATGTACGACTTATTCGCCAGCGCGTGCTGGTTGGCCACCGCCAGCATGGCTTCGTAGGTAAACAGCGGCACATAGGTGATGCCCGGCAATTCCAGGGGGTCGGACGTCACGACCAAGTCCAGGTCGCCACGTGCCAGCGCTGGCAAGGGCGCGAAGGCGAAACCCGAGGCAAGGTCCAGCTCGACCTCCGGCCAGGCGTCGCGGAACTGGTCGATGGTCGGCATCAGCCATTGGAAGCAGCTATGGCATTCGATGGCCATGTGCAGCCGTCCGGCGGTACCACCGGCCAGGCGTGCGATGTCCCGCTCGGCACCGCGCAGCAGCGGCAGGGTCGCATCGGCCAGTTGCAGCAGGCGCAGGCCGGCGCTGGTGAAGCGCAGCGGCTTGGTCTTGCGCACGAACAACGGCATGCCCAGACGCTCTTCCAGCTCCTTGAACTGGTGGGACAGGGCGGACTGGGTCAGATGCAGGCGTTCGGCGGCCTCCACCAGGCTGTCGGCTTCACGTAGGGCGTGCAAGGTCTTGAGATGGCGGATTTCCAGCATGGCGGCCTCCATGAATGAATTTTGTGCTTAATGATAAAGCATTGAAAAGTATTCATGTGGGCCGCTACGCCATTCAGGTTAGTTCAGAGCCTCGAAGTGCTGCTTGGCGAGCGGTTTGTCGATATTGCCGCGCCAGATTTTAACGTCTGCAAAGGTGGCCCCGGCACCCACTTTAGCCGCCTGCCATTTCATGCCCAGGTATTGTTGTTCGAAGAGCTTCAAATGTGCCTTCTCAAAGTTTTCGAACAGTGATCGAGGCGCTACATAGTGAAAGTGCGCATACCAGATCGGTTTGTCGGCTTTTCCCTGCCTGGTTGCATCGTAAACCTCGTACTCCTGCAGGTAGTCGTCTTGCCCGTCAGGGCGTTTGTCTCTGAGCTTTTGACGCGTGCCTTTTTTTCGAATCAGCACTCGGCCTTTTTTAATCAGGTAGTCCAGGTAGCCCTCCGTGGGGGTCTTGCTCTCCAGACTGCGCTGGATACGCAGGGCTTCCCCTGACTGTTTAAGCGCCGCGGCCCGGCTGCGCAGTTGCTCGACCAGTGGGTTGCCGGCATCCAGGCTTTGCACGTTACTGGCTCGGGTCTCAAGAGCAGTGGCTTCTGCTACACCCAGCATATGTTCGAGATTGATCGGTTCCATGGTTGTGTAGCCGCGGACTTTGTTTTCCAAGGCATCCACTGCTTCCAGGCGCGCACGGGCCTCGGCCACGACGGCCTTGACGTCGGTCGGCAGTTTCGGTGGTGGTGGGGCGGGGCGGCTCTGGGTCGTATTCAGGCGAAAGGTGTTGCTCTCTGCGATGTTATCCCACACCTCAATGACCGCTCCATCTGCGTCGTTGACCATGAATTGTCTTGGCGATTGTTGCCCGGCGGGTTTTTCGATCCCGATCATTAAGTGTCCGTCTTCGGTTTCAAAGACAGCCTGAGTTGCGTTCGACTTCGGTTCGGAGGCGGGCTTCTTTATGGCGCGCTGGGCTTTTTGAATCAGGCGTTTAAGTTCGTTTTGCAGGAGTGGGAGGAAGGTTTGGTCGAAATGATCCGGTGAGCTGTCGTTCCAGGCGATCAGGTCACGGGAAAGTTCTTCGTATACCTCGATGCAGTTTTGCAGTATCCGGTTGCGTTCAACCCTGGTGATAGTGGCTTCGTTAAGGGTCATGTGCAGGGGCCCGAAACGATCGAGTTTGCGCCTGGCGTGGTTCACTGCGTGTTCCAGGTAGACCCATTCAATGCTGATGGTTGACGGTCGAAGCGTGAGGGCTTGTATAAGGTTGCCGCTTCTGATGCTGGCTAGGCGTAGGTCGGTAAACCTTCTTTTCCATTTGTCCAGAAGGGGCGCCATCTCCGTACGCGTTTTTTTGACGGTTATGCGCTTGGTCCACGTGCTCATGTCCTTTATTGAGCTTTCTATCCGGTTCAGTTCGTCGAGATGGTCAAGACGGCACTGCCTGATTTCACTGAGCAGTGCCGCAATCCTGCCAGGTACGAGAGACGAGCTTTTGAGTTCGCGATTGCTCGCGATTAATCGCTCAGTCAATGCAAGTGACCGGTTACTGGCGTTTTCGAGCAGGCGGTTCAATCGATCCGATACGATGTAGGCTGTTCTATTCAGTTCCTCGGGAATGTCGAATTCTGAAAGGCGCACTTGCTTCTGCCTGGCATCTTCAAACGATGTGTGCATTTTTTTTGCGTCTTCAATGTCCTTGGTCAGGTCGATGTCCAGCGCCTTACTGTCCCTGGTTTTTTGAGCTGACACAGCATTCGGGGTCGGGTGGTCGTTCAGGTATTTTTTCAGTTTGGTGTCGCTCTGCGTTACCTGAGAGCAAAGCTCGTTGAATTGCTTTATCACCGAGTTATTGAGCTCAAGGCGCTGCATGTTGATCTGAAGCGCAGCGTCCGGCAGTTGCCGATTGACCGCCGGTGGTCCGCTCGCCCCAGCACGCGATGCTCCCCGTCCGCGCCTGCTGCCGCCGCCATAAGCGGTAAGGCGGCCGCCATACAGGGCCGAGTAAGTGTTCCACTCCAGTGCCTGGTCCAGAGCGATGACTGGCGAGTAGTGCTTGCCCTTGGCGGTCAAGCGCATTTCATGCGTCGTCGGGTCGAACTTCACCTTGAAATAACGGCCGCCGTCGGCGATGAAATGCTCTCCGGAGGTATGCCGCAACGTGTGGCGATAAGCACCGGTATGCACCGGTTGCAGGCTGCCGATTTCAAGCGGTTGATCGAATTCATAGCCGGCGAAGCGATGGCCGCTGGTTTTTGCCTGGCGAGACTTCAGGTTGCGCCAGAAGCCAGGGCGCCATGCGTGTTTGAGTTGATGCTGGAGTATCAATGCCTTTGCGGTGGCGGGCCGGGCCGGGGGCACCGCAGCAAATGTCAGGGCGTCCATGCCGGCATACACCAGGCACTCGAACACCGAAGCCAACTGGTCAATGCCATGGTGCGTGTCGCCTTTCCTGAAGGCATCGACGGCGGCGTACAGGCTGGTGGTGGCATCGGCCAGGGAAACGGCGGTGCCGATCAGCGGAATAAAACCCAGCGCGATTTTGATGCCGTTGAACACAAAGCCACTCTTGAGCGCGTATTTTTCATCGGCCAGGTCTTCGTTGGAGCGGGCGTCATTTCGATTGCTCTCAATCAAGCGCCCCATGTGGGCATCCAATTGATGGGCCGCCAGGGAGGTGGTGACCGGCCAGGGAAAGCCGACACCGATGATCGCGTCAAAGTTTTTTGTTTTGGCCAGGTCGATGCGGTTGACGTGAGACCTGGGTTCGCCAGTCAACGCACGGCTTGCCACGTAGTTGACCATGCTATCGAGGCTGCACAGGTCAAACAGTTTCTTGCGTGCCAGTTCGAGGCTGTCGAAGCGTCGCAGGCAGCGTTCATCCGGCGCGTCAGGCAAGTAAAGCAAGGTCGTCCCGGAAGTTTTTTCCTGTATGAAACTCACGCCTGAGAGGGTGACCGTGCCATAGGCGTTATTGTCGCTGTCGTCGACCAGGGTTGCTGGTAACAGGGCAATGCGCTGGGTGCCGATAGCCCAGTCCGCCTGCGTGTCGGCGTCGATTGCGATCTCCAGAATATTCAGGTCATCGGCGGTTATATGGTTCTGCATGAACGCCAACTGGCCCTGAATCTTGAGCATCAGGCGCAGCGGTTCGGTCAGGCATTCGCGGCGGTAGTCTTGCTGGAAGGTCGACGCTTGTGGGGTGCCCCTGAATGCCTGGTAGATGCGTGTTTCATAGTTTTTTGCCAGGTTAAGGTCGCGGATCATCCTGACCAGGTAGGTGCCATTGATACCGGCCTTGAGGCTATTGAGTTCGGCGGTGTTGTCAGCCGTCACCTCCAGGGTCATGTAGTGCAGGCGCTTGCCCAGGCTGCTGTCGATGTTGCTCAGTGCCAGTTCATCCAGCGACATCTTGCTACGCTGGAGGCTGGGGGTGGTTTTCATCTTGAAGGGCGTTCCGCCGACGCCGCTGCCCCCTTCGACAGGATCCCTGGCTTCTGTTGTCGAGTCAGGCAGCTCCAACTGCACGGTAAAACCCTGGGTGATAGAAAAATCCTCGCGCAGGCGTGAGTCGATCTTCAGCCTGACGAACTCATCACGTGGCGCCAGTGAGCGATCGAGCAGCGCCTGTGCGCGCTTGAGTGCCGGAATGTAAGCCTTGAGCCGACTCTTGAGTAGCTCGCGTTGGTCCTCAGTTTGTGTGCCAAGCCAGGTCGGTAGTTTTTCCGCCAGGTGGCTGCTGTTGTTCTGTTCCACGATCTGCAAAAAGGCCGCTTCGCGGGCGCTGTGTTCAGGGACCAGGAGTTGTTCGAAGGTCTCTTCGCGTAATGTTTTCAGGTGTTCGGCCAGCGTGTCGGCATCGTCGGGGCTGGCGTAGGTCGAGCGCAACTGCGCCGCGTGCTCTTCGAACTCGGTTTGCTGAAGGCTGAGGCTGTGTTCAAAGGGGTTGCCGGTCAGCTCCTTGAGCATCAGGGCAAGCTGGTCGTCCTGAGGGGCGATGTTGAACAGGGCTGCTTCCAAGGCGTGTCGGGAGGTGAAGCGTTGCAAGGCTCCGCCTGCGCCGGGCCAGTAGACCAAGTAACTGGCGGCGGATGTGGGCGGCGGTTTCAACGCCGTTACGGCAGTGAACACCAGAGGCCCGTTGAGCTCGCTTTCGGTAATTTTTTTCGTGGCATTGGTTTGTTCGGTGACCGAGAGGGTCATTGAATAGGCTGCTACTTCAACAAGGCGGTCTTTGGCCACGGGCGAATCAAGCACGACCTCCAGCAATTTCAGTTCATCGGCGCTGATCTGGTTCAGAGCCTGCTGAATCTGCGCTTCGATTCTCAGCCCCGCCACGCGCGCATTGTAAAGAGCGGTAAATTGGGTGTTGAGGGTCGCTACATCGCTGGGGCGCCTTTCAAGCATGAGGCGTGCCGCAACGGCTGACGCTTGCTGGTGTACCCGCAACTCATCGAGTTGCTGCTTGAATCGCTGCACCTGTGCGTTCCGGTCGGCTGCAGCCGTGGTTTCGCCAAACAGAGTATCCAAGGCCGAGCGTTGTTGCTGAACTCGGGCCTGGCGGTGGCTCAATGGCAGGCTGGCGTAGAGCAGGCCGAACTGTGCAAACGGAGCGTCCTCAAGTGGGGGGCGCGCTGGCAATTCAGGTGCCTGTGCAAACAGCGAATGGCTCTGACGCTGTTTATCGAACGCTTCGACAGGCAGCCGCGCCATGTTGGCATTATCGATTTCGACACCCGGGACAGGCTTGATCGCCTCGCGAAATTGGGCATCGGCCAATAGATTAAGCCAGTCGCTGATACCAGTTTGCAGCGGGCGGGTCTTCAGACGGTAGCCAATCGTGGCCAGGGGCTCGAAGTTCGCGGTCGAAAACAAGACCTGCTGGTGAGTGATCAACCAGCGTTCCATGTCCGTGCGTTTGGCGAACGTGCGCCAAGCCGGTTGATGGGCGGGCAAATACACCAACTGGCTGACCGGTTGATCGGTATCCAGGGTTAACACCCATGCTCCAGGCAGGACGAGAGCGTCGGCAGCAGGGCGCATGAGTACGATTTGTTCAGTGCAGATCTTTTCGGCTCCAGGCTCTGCCAGGAGAGGATCGATAATGGCAAACAGTGGGTTGAGCGCCGCGGCGCTGATTGCACCTTGGGCCAACAGCGCTTCGCCAGAAGCCTCGAAGTGGATCTTGTACAGCTCGGTTGCCCTTGCACGGCATGACACAGGCTGGTCGGGCGCGCGGTTGTTCAAAAAGTGCCGGGTCCAGGCATCCTTGATTGCCTGCTCCAGATCCAGCCCTTTGAGTTCATCCAGCACCATGGGCACCGTGTACCCTGAAAGCCGGTGGTTGGACGGTAAGATGAGTTGCCCCTCAGGCACTTGTGTCGTATCCAGGGAGGGGTGCTGCTGCATGTAAAGGCACGCTTCGTTTATAGATAGGATGCTTGATCCCCGCGCCTGGGTGGGCAGGAACTTCAGGGCGGTGCGCTCACCGTCCAGTTGTAAATGCTCCAGGAGCATCTGGTTGACCACTGTGCGTACCGATGGCGTGCCTGCCATCAACTCGCGCATTTCCTTGCAGCAGTCTTGCCAGCGCTGTGTGGCGTCCAGCAGCAGGTTTTCTTCAATATTCGCGGGCGGTAGCAGGAGTGATAATCCGAAATCGTTCAGGTTGACGTCTGGGGTGTCGGTCATGGCAGTGGCTCATTCATAAAAAATGATTAGAGAGCGATCGCCATAACCGGTGGTGGGACATAACTATCGGACGACCGTTGAGCGGCCTTCATCAAACTGTCACGCAACCGTGGCAGCGCGCTTGAACAAACTTCATCAGACTCGCGCTCTACTGGGGTTCTGTGTTTCGGTGTTTTTCATGCGCGTGTTGTTTTTACTGGCCGCTCTCTTATTCGGCCTGCCGTCTCTTGCGGCGTCTCGATGTGATGTCAATGTCCCGACCCAAACGGTCGACCTGGAACAGGTGAGCATCGCCTACCAGAGCATCGGCCGTGCGTCTGACCCTGCCTTGCTGCTGGTAATGGGCCTGGGCGGGCAGTTGATCCATTGGCCAGACGAGGTCGTGGTGGCCCTGTGCGAACAAGGTTTTCGGGTCATTCGCTATGACAACCGTGACGTGGGCCTGTCGACTTGGCGCCAGGCTCCGGCCAGCGCCAACCTGACCTTCGAAGTGCTGCGCTACAAACTCGGCCTGCCGGTGGCGGCCCCATACACGCTGACGGATATGGCCGACGACGCCCTGGGCTTGATGGATGCCTTGCAGGTGCGCCAATTCCATGTATTGGGCGCGAGCATGGGCGGCATGATCGCCCAGCATCTGGCGGCGATGGCGCCGCAGCGGGTGGAAAGCCTCACGCTGATCATGACCAGTTCCGGCGCCGAAGGCTTGCCCGCTCCGAATGCTGCGCTGGTGCAATTACTGTCTCGACGCAGCGCGCCTAACCGTGAGGTGGCGCTGGAACAACAGGCGGATTTGCTCGCTGCACTGGGCAGCCCGGACGTGAAGGATGATCGCCAGGCACTCTTGCACCAGGCGGCACTGTCTTATGACCGCGCCTTCAACCCCGAAGGCGTCAAGCGCCAGATCATGGCGATCCTCGCCGAACCCAGCCGTGTGCCGTTGCTCAACCAATTGCGCGTGCCGACCCTGGTGGTGCACGGCACCGCAGACCCGCTGTTGCCGGTGATGCACGGCGTGCACTTGGCGGCGCATATCCAGGGTAGCCAGCTGAAACTGATTCCTGGCCTGGCCCATCGTTTCCAAGAGGCGTTCAAGGCGCCGTTGCTGGCGGCGGTGCTGCCTTACCTGCAAGCCCATCGCGAAGATGCCGCCCACTGGGCGCAGATTGACCTGGGCGAGCCTGCGAAGGTGCTGTGAAGTTGGTGTATCGTGCAACCTTTATGGCGCACATTAATGCCAGCGAGGTTGCCTACCATGAGTACTCCCCTGAAAATCGATTTCGTCAGCGACGTGTCCTGCCCCTGGTGCATCATCGGCCTGCGTGGCCTGACCGAAGCCCTTGACCAACTGGGCAGCGAGGTGCAGGCCGAGATCCATTTCCAGCCGTTCGAGCTGAACCCGAACATGCCCGCCATCGGTCAGAATATCGTCGAGCACATCACTGAGAAATACGGATCCACGGCAGAAGAATCCCAGGCCAACCGTGCGCGTATCCGCGACATGGGCGCTGCGTTGGGCTTTGCTTTCCGCACCGACGGCCAGAGCCGCATCTACAACACCTTCGATGCGCATCGTCTGCTGCATTGGGCCGGGTTGGAAGGCTTGCAGTACAACCTCAAGGAGGCATTGTTCAAGGCCTACTTCAGCGGTGGCCAGGACCCGTCCGATCACGCAACCCTGGCGATCATCGCCGAAAGCGTCGGCCTGGACCTCAATCGCGCCGCCGAGATTCTTGCCTCTGATGAATACGCTGCCGACGTGCGCGAGCAGGAGCAACTGTGGATCTCCCGTGGGGTGACATCGGTGCCGACCATCGTGTTCAACGACCAATATGCGGTGAGTGGTGGTCAGCCGGCTGAAGCCTTTGTGGGGGCGATTCGCCAGATCATCGCCGAGGCCAAAAACTAAAGCCAAACACAGATCAAAATGTGGGAGCGGTGCAGGCAGATTATTCCTGGCCCATCCCTTGCATTACCCCCCTAAAGCCCACCCGGCCTGCGGTTGGGCGCTGCCATTAGGGGTGAAACATTACCTTGAACATTCTTGACCTCGACCACAGCCTCACCGGCCAGGCCCCGATTGCCCGGCGGTTGGCCAGCGGTCGGGCCACGCGCCTCGACCTGTTGGACCTGGGCCCGAAACTGCGTTTGTGGTCCACCGAAAAAACCTGGAAACGCTTTGTCGCGCGCCTGGCCCAACGGCCACGGCCCAGGGACGCACGCCCGGAGATTCTGTTTGTCGGTTCCGGCGACTATCACCACCTTACGCCGGCCTTTTTGGCCGACCTGAAAGAACCCATCAGCCTGATCCACTTCGACAATCACCCCGACTGGGTACGCTTTGCACCCAAGCGCCACTGTGGTTCGTGGGTCAACCGTGCGCTGAAGATGCCGGCGATCAAACGCATCGTTACCCTCGGCCCGTGCAGCGATGACCTGCATAACCCGCAACTGCGCGGCGGTAACCTCGGCGCCCTCAAGCGCGGGCACTTGCAGCTGTTTCCCTGGCAGCACCCGCCATCGAAAGTCTGGGGCCGGGTGGGCGACGGTGCCGGTCACCAGCAGCAGGAAAACCACCTGCACTGGCGCAACCTGGCCGACCTGGACTGGGCAGCATTCCTCGACCAGATGATCGCCAGCCTGCCCACCGAAGCGATCTGGATCACCATCGACAAAGATGTGCTGGCCAGTGAAGACGCCGCCACCAACTGGGACCAGGGCGGCATGCGCCTGACCCATTTGCTCCAGGCCCTGCGGGCATTGGCGGCGCATAAACGCATCATTGGTATCGACGTGTGTGGAGAGTTCGCCGTGCCCGCGTTCAGCAACGCGTTCAAGCGCTGGGAGGCCAAGTCCGACCAGCCACCACCGGAGCGTTGGACCGCGCAGGATTTGCAACGCAATGCCGCGACCAATGAAGCCTTGATCGACCTGTTTGAGGAGCTGTTCCCGTGACCCTGACCGTAGTGTTGTTGCTGGCTTTTTCCATCGTCCTCGATGTGATTGGTCAGTTGTGTTTCAAACTGGGCGTGGACCGTTTGCCGCAACTCGATGGCGGGTTCCGCCTGCGCGCATTCTGGGGCCAGGTGTTCAATGCGCCGTTGCTCTGGGCCGGCGTCGGGGCCTATGTCATCGAATTTTTCGTCTGGCTCGAAGCCTTGTCCCGCGCGCCGTTGAGCCTGCTGTTTCCGCTGGCGGCATTGGCGTATTGCCTGGTGGTCCTGGCGGGCAGAGTGGTGCTCAAGGAAACCGTCAGCCCACGTCGCTGGCTGGGCACGCTGGTAATTACTTTTGGCGTGATGTTGGTGGCGATTGCCGGGAGCCAGGCATGACGACGCAGACAATCGATACCGGCTGGTTGCATGGGCGCCTTGGCACCCTGGTGCTGTGGGCGCTGCTGATCGCGACCGAAAGCGCCGGGCAGTTGTTTACCAAGGTGGCCGGTGATCAATTGGGGCAGATGGACTTTACCTGGCAGTGGCTGGCTGACGTGGCACGCAACCCCGGGATTCTGGCGGCAATCGCCAGTTATCTCGGCGCGTTTTTTGTGTGGATGCTGATTCTGCGGCGCAGCAGTTTGTCCTTGGCGTTTCCGTTGAGCTCGCTGGTGTTTGTGGCGGTGTTGCTCGGGTCTTGGTTGGGGTTGGGGGAACACATCAGCGTGTTGCACTGGGTGGGAGTGGTGGTGATTGTGGCGGGGATTGTGTTGCTGGCGGAGGGGGAGGAGAACTGACCGGTCTGGTATGTCGGACATCAGTTCAAATGTGGGAGGGGGCTTGCTCCCGATAGCAGGTGGGCAGTCAACTTATTAATGGCTGACCCACCGCTATCGGGAGCAAGTCGAATCGTCGCACCGCCCCTCCCACATTTTGATCTCCTTACATCAGGCTGCTGGCGTTTAATCGAAGGTGTAGCTGATCGCGGTCTGCACCTGGCCCTGGTTCACGTCACCCGCCTGCTTGACGATGCTGCTCTTGGCCGCCGAGCCCACCAGGTGCACCCAGCTGGCGCTGGTCAACAGGGACCAGTGGGGCGCCAGGGGGAAGGCAAAGCTTTTGCTCAGTGTCACGTTCTGGAAGCCACCGCTGGCGTTGTAGGGCCGAAAGCCGGTAGCGGCGGCTTCGTTGTTGTCGACGCCGAAGAAGGTGTTGGTCTGGCGCGCATCGGCAAAATGCGCGACCAGGCCGCTGCTGCCAATAACCCCACCGCCCAGCGGGTAGCCCAGCTCGCCACCGATTTTACCCAGGGTGCCGCTCTGGGAATGCCCGCCGCCCACGGCCTGGCCCACTTGTGCGTAGACCCGCCAGAAATCGGCCGGGGCGTACTGGACGAAACCGCCGACCTCGGCCATGTCCGACACATTGCGCAAGCCCTGCAACTCGCCGTTGGAAGTACGGCCCGCCAGGTAATTGATATACGGCCCGGCGGTGATGCCGTGGCTGTTCAGCGCGCTCCAGGTCAGGCCGTCATCGGTGCTCAGGCTGACGTTGCCCCAATCCAGGTCCAGGTAGGGCACTGGCCGGGTTTCGTAGCGGCTGCCGGTGGGGTCGTGGGGCTGATAGCTGAGGCCCGCGCCCACGTCGCCGCTGATGCCGCCTGCCCACGCGGCACTGGAAAAGCTCCACAGCCCAAGTAAACCGGTGAATACAGCAGACGTGATGTTGGACATGATGCGTTTTCCTAAGGTGGGCAGGCGCGCATGAACGCGCGAACCCTCAGGTCTGCGCAAGCACTCATGTTGTTTGTAGCAAGCTACAAAAATTGTAGCTCCCACGACACATTTTCCTCTGAATATTCGGCAAACCCCCAGCCCCGCTGGGCTTTGGCCAGTTGGCACAGTCCCTGCTCTATCCCTTGGCAAGCGCATACAGCGCGCCCTCTAAGGCCCTTTACCTAAAGGAAAGGCAGATGATCAACTGGCATATCGTGTGTGACTTCGATGGGACCATTACCCCCACGGATGTCATCGACAACGTCCTCCAACGCTTCGCAGGCCCCGAGTGGGAAACCATTGAGCAGCAATGGCTGGATGGGCATATCGGTTCACGCGAATGCCTGAGCCTTCAACTGGCGCTGATCAAAGCTACCCCAAGTGAATTGCTGGCGTATTTCGACAGCGTCGAGATCGACCCGGACTTCCCGGATTTCGTCGATCACGTCATGGGCCTTGGCGCCTCCATCGAAGTGGTCAGCGACGGCATCGAGCAGGGCATCGCCCGCATCCTGTCGCGCAACTACGTGACCCTGCTGCCGATCCTGGCCAACCGCCTGCGCCAGGTCGACCAGAACAGCTGGCGCATCGACTTCCCGTATGCCAGCGATGCCTGCCGTGCTGCTTCCGGCAACTGCAAGTGCAAATCCACCCCGCGTAACAAACGCGTGCTGGTGATCGGCGACGGCAAGTCCGACATGTGCGTGGCCTCCACCGCCGACTTCGTGTTTGCCAAGGGCAGCCTCGCCAGGTACTGCGAAGCCAACAACATTCCTCACGCGCGCTTCGACACCTTTGCCGAAGTGCCTGCATTGCTGGCCAAGCTGCCACAAGGCATCGCCGCCAACGCCACCACCTTCAACACCTCTTCTGACAATCAGGAACTCTTCCATCATGTCTGATATCCGTATCGCCACCCCCGAAGACCAGGTTCTCCTGGATAAAGAAGCCAAGTACTGCTCGTACGGCGACACCGTCCACTACATCGAGCCGCCGCGTATTTTCAGCCGTTGCGAAGGCTCCTACGTATGGGACACCGAAGACCAGGCCTACCTCGACCTGCAAATGTGGTACTCGGCGGTCAACTTCGGCTACGCCAACCCGCGCTTGAACAACGCGCTGAAAAAGCAGATCGACACCCTGCCGCAAATCGCCAGCCAGTACCTGCACAAAGGCAAGATCGAGCTGTCGGAAATGATCGCGGTCGACGCCAAGAACAAGTTCGGCCTCGACGGTCGCGTGCACTTTAACGTCGGCGGTTCGCAGTCGATCGAAGACTCGTTGAAAGTGGTGCGTAACGCCTCCAACGGCAAGAGCCTGATGTTCGCCTTTGAAGGCGGCTACCACGGTCGTACGCTCGGCGCCTCGTCGATCACCTCCAGCTTCCGCTATCGCCGCCGTTACGGCCACTTCGGCGAGCGCGCCAACTTCATTCCGTTCCCATACCACTTCCGTGGCCCAAAGGGCATGACGAAAGAAGAGTACGGCAGCCACTGTGTGCAGCAGTTCGCGCGCTTGTTCGAGACTGAATACAACGGCGTCTGGGATCCGAAAACCAACCAGTGCGAATACGCAGCCTTCTACGTCGAGCCGATCCAGGGCACCGGCGGCTACGTGATCCCGCCGATGAACTTCTACCGCGAACTCAAGCATGTGCTGGACCAGCACGGCATCCTGATGGTGTCCGACGAAATCCAGATGGGCTTCTACCGCACCGGCAAGCTGTGGTCGATCGAGCACTTCGACGTACAACCGGACGTGATCGTGTTCGGCAAGGCACTGACCAACGGCCTCAACCCACTGGGCGGCATCTGGGCCCGTGAAGAGTTGATCAACCCGACGGTCTTCCCGCCAGGCTCCACTCACTCCACGTTCGCCTCCAACCCGTTGGGTACGGCGGTGGGCCTGGAAATGTTCAAGATGACCAGCGAAGTCGACTACGGCGCGATGGTCATGGCCAAGGGCAAATACTTCCTGGAAGGCCTGCAGGACCTGCAGAAACGTTTCCCGATCATCGGCGACGTCGATGGCCTGGGCCTGGCGCTGCGCTGCGAAATCTGCGGGCCGGACGGTTTCACCCCGGACAAGGCGACCCTGGACTACATGGTCGAAGAAGGCATGAAAGGCGACATGGTCGTAGACGGCCAGAAACTCGGGCTGATCCTCGACGTGGGCGGTTACTACAAGAACGTGATCACCCTGGCACCGTCCCTGGAAATCAGCTACCCGGAAATCGACCTGGGCCTGAAGCTGCTCGAGCAATTGCTGGTGCGAGCGACCAAGCGGTGAGTACGTACGGTATTGACCTCGGTGAAGGCGATGCCGGCTTCGTTCTCGGTGACGGTCCGGTCGGGATCCTGTTGATCCACGGCCTGACCGGCACTCCGACGGAATTGCGCCAGGTCGCCAAGGGCCTGGCCAAGGCGGGTAACTGCACGGTGTATGTACCCACGTTGGCCGGGCATTGCGGCGATAACAGCGACCTGCAAGCCACCGGTTGGCTGGACTGGTACGAAGGGGTGCGCAAGACCTTCGTACAGGTCAAGCAACGCCACGAGCAGGTTTTTGTCGGTGGCTTGTCCATGGGCGCGGTGATGTCGATGTACGTGGCCGCCGAACACCCAGGCCAAGTCGCCGGGCTGCTGATGTATTCCACGACCTTGAAGTACGACGGCTGGAGCATTAACAAGCTGGCGTTCCTCACGCCGTTGCTGATGAAGATTCCGTTCGGCGTGCACATCTGCCGCTTCGAAGAGAAGCCGCCCTACGGCATCAAGAACGAGCGCCTGCGGGCTATCGTCGAGCGGCAGATGAAGGAAGGGGAGAGTAGCGAGGCAGGGTTGCTGACCATGGAAGGCATCACTGTGCGCGAGTTGCACCGTATGAATGCCGTGGTCAAGAAACGCATGCCCCAGGTCAAGGTGCCGGCGCTGGTGTTGCATTCCATCGAGGATGACATCACCAGCCGCTGGAACGCCGACTACGTGGAGCGCCACCTCGGCGGGCCGGTGACCAAGATCCTGTTGGATAACTGCTACCACATGATCACCGTCGACCTGCAATACCGACGGGTGATCGAGTTGAGTGCCGAGTTTATCGAGCAACACGCGGTGCAGCTCAATCGTGTGGCGTGATCCGCTTACCTGTAGGGGCGGTGTTGATAAGGAAAAACTGTGATAACCACCCAAGCCTTCCCGACCATCCGGGCTATCCAGCGCGATGCCTGGAACGACTGTTTTCCCGGTGCCCTGGAGGATTGGGATTACTATCTGGCCGTGGAAAACGCCGCGATTGCTGACTTTCAGTGGCGTTACCTGGCGGTCTACGACGATGAAACGCTGGTGGCTGTTGCGGCCGCGTTCATCACCCATTATCGCCTCGACACCACGGTGTCGGGGGCTGGCAAGCGCTTGACCGAGCGCCTGGATCGACTGTGGCCGGGTGCTTTGCAACTGGCGCTGTACGCCATCGGTTCGCCGGTGGCCGAACGCTGTGATGCGGGCGTCGCCAGCCATGTGCCAGCGGCCCGGCGCCCGATGTTGTTGCAGCAGTTGCTGGCGGCTGCGCGTGGCGATGCCGATCAATTCGGTATCGGGCTGGTGGCGGTCAAGGACGCGCCGGCCAACGACCCGCACTGGGCTGACAGCTGCCGCGCCGCAGGCTTTCAAAGCATGCCGAGCCTGCCTACTGGTGTGTTGTCTTTGCCCTACGGTTCGGTGGACGCGTACCTGGGTTCGCTGGGAAAATCCACGCGCAAGGACCTGCGCCGCAAGCTGCGCGCGCCTGGGCCACGGGTCGAGTGGCGCCGCAATATTGATGACGTGTTGCCTGAGGTCATGCGCCTGTATGAAGCCACGCTCACGCGCGCGGACTTGCAGTTCGAGCGCCTGCCCGCCGGTTACTTCACGGGTGTGCTCGAACACCTTCACGAGCGGGCGGTCTGTGTTCTTTACTGGGTGGACGAACGCCTGGTGGCGTTTAACCTGATGCTGCTGGACGAGCATCGGCTGGTAGACAAGTTCTTTGGCCATGACATCGAGTTCAGCCGTGACTACAACCTGTACTTCCGCAGTTGGCTGACCAATGTCGACTACTGTATTGAACACGATATACCGGTGTACGAGTGCGGCCAGGCGGGGTATGCCAGTAAACTGCGCCTGGGGTGCGAGTTCCAGGGCAACAGCCTGTTCTTTCGTCACCGCAACCGGCTGGTCAACGGCCTGCTCAAGCTTGTAAAACTGTTTATTCGACCGGATCGTTCCGACCCTGCCATGGCTGCTGCGATAAGCGAAACCTGATGATCACCAAGACCCGCCAGAAAGCCCGCCCCTTTGCCATTTCGCGTTGGAGCGTCCAGCGCAAGCTGGTGCTGGCGTTCTGGCTGGTCAGCGTTATTCCGACCATGATTGCAGCTGAGTTGGCCGCCACCACGCTGTCGCAGATTTTCGACAGCAACGTGCGTATCTGGCTGCAAGAGTCGACCAAGATCGTCAAGGATGAGATAGGCGACATCCTTCATGACAACGCACGCATGGCCAAGCTGTTCCTGCGCTACACCAGCCCGCCGTCGTCCAAGCAGGCCGCCAAGCATGACCGGCTCACCGCCGACATTGCCGATGCCACCGATATCGACGTGGTGGCGCTGATTCGCACCAGTGACCATAAAGTGGTGTTCAGCACGGCCTCCGATGACATCGTCAGGCAGATCAGCCTGACCAGCAACGCGGTGCTGCAGACTGTGCAAGTCGCCGGGGTGAGCACGGGGCTGGTGGTGTCGACCTTCGAAACCAGCCGTGACGGCGTCGACTACTTGTTGTTGGTGGCCACTTACCTGGACAGCAGCTTCCTTACCAGCGTGGCCGATGTGCACTCCCTCGACCTGCGCCTGTACCTGGCTAACCCGGCGGGTTTTTCCGAGATATTCTCCACCCAGCGCTTCGAGAATCACCCTTCGCGCATTCCGAAAAACGTTGAGGCCGCGCTGCGCAGCACCAAGCAGCCGAGCGAGCAATTCACCAACCAGTACAGCGGTTTGTACTGGCCGATCTTCAATGACGCCGGCGAGTTGCAAGGGGTGATCTTCAGCGGCCTGTTGCGTCATACCAGCCTGGTGGGGCTGGTGAACCAGAGCAACCTGTTCGTGCTGATCTTCCTGCTCAGCTCGGCGCTGTCCCTGGCGGCGGGGTTGCTGGTGTCGCGGCGTCTGACCAAGCCGCTGCGGGACTTGTCCCAGGGCGTGGACGCGGTGATTTCGGGCAGTTACGCCCACCGTGTGGTGGTCACTGGCGGTGACGAGCTGGCGCAATTGAGCAGCACCTTTAACCACATGACCGAGCGACTGGGTGAGTTGCATCACCTCGAGGCCCAACTGCGCCGACGTGATCGCCTGCATGCCCTGGGTGAAGTCGCCATGGGCCTGGCCCACGAAATCCGCAACCCGCTGGGCATCATCAAGACCGCCACCCAACTACTGCACCGGCGCGCCGACTTGGCAGAAACCGACAAGCGCCACCTGGAATATGTCATCAGCGAAGTCAGCCGCATCAACGACCTGATCACCGAATTCCTCGACTTCGCCAAGCCCAACCCGCCGATCCGCGTGCTGCAGCCGGCACGCGCTTTGGTGGAAGAGATTCTCGGCTTCTGCGGCCCAGAGCTGAGTACTCACAACATCGATGCACAGATTGACGACCAGGCGCCCGACGCCACGATCTATGCGGATGCCAAGCAGCTCAAGCAGGCTTGCCTCAACCTGATTCTCAACGCCATCGACGCAATGCCCGACGGCGGGCGCCTGACCCTGGGGATTCGCAGCGTGGGCGACAACACGGTGATCAGCATCGGCGACACCGGCCAGGGCATAGCCGCGGATATGGTAGAGCGCATCTTCACGCCATTCGTCACCACCAAGGCATCGGGCACCGGCCTGGGCCTGGCCAAAGTCTATTCAATCATGGAAAGTCACGA
Source organism: Pseudomonas haemolytica (assembly GCF_009659625.1). Taxonomy (GTDB): domain Bacteria; phylum Pseudomonadota; class Gammaproteobacteria; order Pseudomonadales; family Pseudomonadaceae; genus Aquipseudomonas; species Aquipseudomonas haemolytica. The sequence goes on from NZ_VOIW01000001.1 coordinate 522,905, forward strand.
CGGCAGCATCGAATGCGCCAGTGAGAAAGATGCCGGCGCCACCTTCAGCCTGTACATTCCGGCTCACGGTGAAGACGACGGCGAGGATGAGGACGGGCATGACGCATAACGTATTAGTGGTCGACGACGAGCCCAAGCTCTGTGATTTGCTGACCCAGGCCTTGAGCCAGAACGGCATCCAGGTGTTCAGCGCGGGCAATGGCCTGCATGCGCTCAAGGTGCTGGGAGATGAGGACATCGACCTGGTCATCAGCGACTGGCGCATGCCGGGCATGGATGGCCCGGCGCTGCTGGCCGAGATCAAGCTGCGCTACCCACAGGTGCCGGTGATCGTGATGACCGCCTACAGCACGGTGAAAAATGCCGTGCACTCGATGCGCAACGGCGCCTATGACTACATCGCCAAGCCGTTCGATATCGACGAGTTGGATATCACTGTGGCCAAGGCCCTGCAATTTCGCGACATCATGCGCGATAACGCACGCATGCGCGCCGAGCTGGACGAGCATGCGCAGTTCGACAGCCTGGTGGGCGACAGCCCGGCGTTTCGCAAGGTGCTGCAGGCCGTGGATTCGGTACGTGACAGTAGCGCCACCATCCTGCTGACTGGCGAAAGCGGTACCGGCAAGGAAATGGTCGCCCGCGCCATCCACAAGCATGGCAGCCGCGCCGACAAACCCTTCGTGGCGGTCAATTGTGCGGCGATTCCCGAAGGCTTGCTGGAAAGCGAGATGTTCGGCCATCGCAAAGGCGCCTTCACCGGCGCCGTGGCCGACCGGGTAGGGCGCTTCATGCAGGCCGACAAGGGCACTTTGTTTCTCGACGAAGTCGGGGATATGCCCCTGGCGTTGCAGGCCAAGATTTTGCGTGCCTTGCAAGAGCGGGTGATCGAGCCGGTGGGCGACCCTCGGGAGCGCAAGGTCGACGTGCGAGTGATCGCCGCCACCAACAAGAACCTGCTGGACGCGGTGGCCAACAAAGAGTTTCGCGAAGACCTGTACTACCGCCTCAACGTCTTCCCGATTCCGCTGCCGGCCCTGCGCGAGCGTGTGGAAGATATCGCCCCCCTGGCCCGACACTTCGCCCAGACCTTGAGCGCCACCGCCGGCAAGCGCATCACCGGCTTCAGCCCCGAGGCGCTGCAGGCCATGGCGGCGTATCACTGGCCGGGCAATATCCGCGAGCTGCAGAACTGTGTGGAGCGCGCGACCATCGTGGCGGCCTCGCCTGTGATCGAGGATATTGATTTGCCGGGGTATCTGTTTGCTTCCAGGCCTGCCGAGGCTGGCGTGACGGCGATTCTCAGCGAAGGCCCGGGCGTGCCACAAGACCTGGATGCGGCGTTGGCGGAAGTGGAGAAAGCCTACATCCTCGCGGCGTTGCAAGAGAGCAATGGCGTGCAGGCCGCGGCGGCACAGCGCATCGGGATTTCCGAGAGGAGCTTCTGGTATCGCCTGAAGAAGCTGGGCATCCAAGTCGACAAAATAGTCCGCTGATGCCGAGTTGAGTCAGGAGTGGAGGCGAACCCAGATGCTGACTAGGATCGAGGCGGCCATCAACCAGGCCACGGCGGCCACTGCCAGTGACGCTTCGAGCCGCATCCGATCCACCATCACATACAAGGTTGCCAGGTACACAAAATACGGAATGATCGACCACATCCCAAACACGATGGTGGTCTTCAAATCCTCCACCGAACGGCCTTTACCGACGATGTAATGGGCAATCAGCGCAAAGGTCGGAAACAGCGGCACCAGCCCCGCGATGTAATAGTTCTTGGTCTTGGCCAGCGCCGCCAGGATCAGCACCACCGCCGCGCCCAGGGCGGCCTTCAGAAAAAGATCCATCAGTGACTCAACCCGTATTTTTTGACCTTGTCGAACAGGGTGGTTTTGGCCATCCCCAGTTCCTGGCTGGCCTGGGTCAGGTTGCCGCCGCTGCGTTGCAGAGCGTCAACCAGCAGGTTGCGCTCGAAGGCTTCCACGGCTTCGGTAAAGGCCTGGCCATGGTTGCCGCTGCTCGCGCCGCTTTTCTTGAAGGCGGGCAAGCCCAGGGCGAAGCGTTCGGCGACGTTGCGCAGTTCCCGCACGTTACCCGGCCAGTCGTGGCTCATCAGGCTCGACAAGGTCTGGTTGTCGAGGTCCGGGACGCTGCGGTCGAAGCGCAGTGACGATTGCTGCAGGAAGTGTTCGAACAGCTGCAGGATGTCTTCACGCCGTTCGCGCAGCGGTGGCAGTTCCAGGGTCACCACGTTGAGGCGGTAGTAGAGGTCGCTGCGGAACTGGCTGGCGCGGCTCAGTTCGTCGAGGTCGGACTTGGTGGCGGCGATCACCCGGCAATCCACCGCCACGCTCTGGTTCGAGCCCAGGCGTTCCAGGGTGCGTTCCTGCAGCACTCGCAGCAGCTTGATCTGCAGGTTGATCGGCATGCTTTCCACTTCATCGAGGAACAGCGTGCCTTCGTGGGCATGCTCGATCTTGCCGATGCGGCGTTTGCCTGCACCGGTAAAGGCGTTGGCTTCGTGGCCGAAAATTTCGCTTTCGAACAGGTTCTCCGGCAGGCCCCCGCAGTTCAAGGCGACGAACTGGTGGGAATGACGCCGGCTGAAATCATGCAGGCAGCGCGCGACCAGTTCCTTGCCGGTGCCGGTCTCGCCTTCGATCAGCACGTTGGCCGACGTGTCGGCGACGTTGGCGATCAGTTCGCGCAGGTTTTGCATCGCTGGCGAGCGGCCGATGATGCGGCCTTCCAACGAGTCACGCTCGGCCAGTTGGCGACGTAGCGACCAGACTTCCCGCGCCAGCCCGCGTTGCTCCAGGGCGCGGCGCGCCACGTCCACCAGGCGTTCGGGGGAAAAGGGTTTCTCCATGAAATCGTAGGCGCCGTTGCGCATGGCGCCGACGGCCATAGAGATATCGCCGTGCCCGGTGATCAGCACCACCGGCAGGCTTTTATCCATCGCCTTGAGGCGGGTGAGCAGCTCAAGGCCGTCGATGCCCGGCAGGCGAATGTCGCTGATAACAATCCCGGCAAAGTTCTCGCCGATACGCTTGAGCGCTTCTTCGGCACTGCCCACGCCGACACTGGGTATGTCTTCCAGCGCCAGGGCTTGCTGGCAGCCGAGCAGTACATGGGGGTCGTCTTCGACGATCAGCACGGTGAGGTCGTCGTTCGGGGCTGTAGTGTCTGTATTCATGTCGACTCAGTGTGTTGAGCGCCCACCAGCGGCAGGCTCAGGACAAAGGCAGTACCACCACCGGCCGGGTGTTCCACGGCGAGGTTGCCGCCGGTTGCCGCCGCGAGGCTGGCCGACAGCGTCAGGCCCAGGCCCAGGCCCTGCTCGCCAGGCTTGGTGGTGAAAAATGGTTCGAACAAATGCTTGCGCGTCTCGAGGTCGATGCCATGGCCGTTGTCGCGTACGCGCAAGCGGTATTTGCCGTCGCTGACCTGGCCTTCCAGCCACAGTTGCGGTGCCGACTGTGCTTGCATCGCATCGAGGGCGTTGCTGATCAGGTTCACCAGGATCTGCTCCAGGCGTGTCTGGTCGATCTGCAATTGAGCGTTGTCGAAGTCACGGTGCAAGGTCAGCGGCAGGCCGTCCAGGCGCGCACCCAGTACCTGGAATGCGGCGTCGACAGCCTTGCCGAGGTTGGCCTCGCCCTGGTCGTCACCGCGCCGGGCAAAGGAGCGCAGGCTGGCGGTGATGCGGCCCATGCGGTCGATCAGTTCGTTGATGGTCTTGAGGTTGGTACTGGCGGTGTCCAGGGCGCCTCGCTCAAGGAAGCGCACCGTGTTGCCCGACAGCGTGCGCAGGGCCGCCAGCGGTTGGTTCAATTCATGGGCGATGCTGGTGGACATCTGGCCGATGGCCGCGAGCTTGCCGGCCTGGACCAGTTCGTCCTGGGCGTGGCGCAGGGTTTCTTCGGCCTGGCGTCGTTCGCGGATCTGGCCCTTGAGCCGTTCATTGCTGGCGCGCAGGTCGGCGGTGCGTTCGGCAATTCGCCGTTCCAGTAGGCTGTTGGCTTCCTGCAAGGCTTCCCGCGCGGCGAGGCGGGTGGCGATGACCTTGCGCCGCTCGTTCCAGGCAATCAGCAAGAAGGCGACCAGGCCAAAGGCGACGGCCACCAGGATGCCCTGGTTGATCGCGGCGCGGCGCAGGTCGTTGAGCGGGGTGAGCAGGGTGAAACTCCACGGCGTGTCATTGAGTGGGCGGGTTTGCGCCAGGTAGCTGACGGCGTGTTCGTCGTTGACCACTTCCGTGTTGGCCGGGAAGGTCAGTTTCTCGGTGCCTTCGTTCAGGCGCTCACGAGCCAGGGGCTCCAGTTCGTTGAGCGTCGCCCAGTAATATTGCAGGCTGTGGGCCAGGCGTTCCTTGGTGTCATCGCTCAGCGGGCGCACGGCCTTGAGGCGGCGGGCCGGGTCGCTGGAGAGGATGATGATGCCGTTCTCGTCACTCACGAAGGCTTCGAGGCGGGCGCGCTGCCAGCGTTCTTCAAGGGCTTCGAGGCGGACCTTGACCACCGCGACGCCGATGATCTTGCCGTGCTCTTCAAGGCCATGGGCCAGGTAGTAACCGGGTTCGCCGTTGGTGCTGCCAATACCGTAGAAACGGCCGGGCTGACCGCGAACGGCGTTCTGGAAATAGGCGCGAAAGGACAGGTCTTCACCTTGGTAACTGTCCGCATCGCGCCAGTTACTGGTGGCCAGCACGCGGCCGGTGGTGTCCATCACGTAGATGGCTCGGCTGCGACTGCGACGGTTCAGGCCTTCGAGGTAGTCGTTGACCGTTTTGCGGGCTTCCTGGTTCGGGTCGGCCAGCAATCGGGAAACGCTCGACTCCAACTCCAGGAGGCTGGGCAGGTAGGTGTATTTGCTCAGTTCGCTTTCGACAGTGCGGGCATGCAGCTCCAACTGGCGTTCGCCGTTGTCGCTGAGGGTGCGGATGCCATAGTACTCACTGACCCAGAAGCCGATATAACCCAGGCCGACCATCAGGGCGATGATCAACGGCGGCAGGAACAGTTGGCGTATCAGACGAGGCTTCACGGCAAGTGATGGCGGCGCGGCGCGATATTGATTGGGGTCGCATTTCATCACAGATGCCTTGGGTCAACCAGAGCTGCCAGCCTGTGCGGGCCAATGTGGGAGGAGGCTTGCCCCCTCCCACATTGACCCCGTTTCGGCAATGGGCGCTATGTATTGCTTAGTGCTGCAGGATTTTCTCAAGGAAGTGCTGCGCACGTTCGGAGCGGGCGCTGATGTCGCCGAAGAACTCTTCCTTAGGGCAGTCTTCGATGATCTTGCCGGCGTCCATGAAGATCACGCGGTCGGCCACTTTGCGCGCAAAGCCCATTTCGTGGGTCACGCACATCATGGTCATGCCTTCGTGGGCCAGTTGCACCATCACGTCGAGCACTTCGTTGACCATTTCCGGGTCCAGCGCCGAGGTCGGTTCGTCGAACAGCATGACGATCGGGTCCATGGCCAGGGCGCGGGCAATCGCCACACGTTGCTGCTGGCCACCGGAGAGTTGGCCAGGGTGCTTGTGGGCGTGTGCCGACAGGCCCACGCGGTCGAGCAGTTGCAGGCCCTTCTTGGTGGCTTCTTCCTTGCTGCGGCCCAGCACCTTGATCTGCGCGATGGTCAGGTTTTCGGTGATGGTCAGGTGCGGGAACAGCTCGAAGTGCTGGAACACCATGCCCACGCGCGAACGCAGTTTCGGCAGGTTGGTCTTCGGGTCGGCGATGGAGGTGCCATCGACCACAACGTCGCCCTTCTGGAACGGTTCCAGCGCATTCACGCACTTGATCAGAGTGGATTTGCCCGAGCCGGACGGCCCGCATACCACGATCACTTCGCCTTTTTTAACCTCGGTGCTGCAATCGGTCAGCACCTGGAAGTCGCCATACCACTTGTTGATGTTCTTGATAGAGATCATACGGCAAACCTTTTTTGCAGACGCTTGACCAGCAGCGAGGCGGAAAAGCTGATGATGAAGTAGACGACACCGGCAAAGATCAGGAACTCATTGGAGCGGCCGATGATGTCGCCGTTGGAGCGGGCGGAGTTGAGGAAGTCCACCAGGCCCACGGTGTAGACCAGCGAAGTGTCCTGGAACAGGATGATCGACTGTTGCAGCAGCAACGGCGTCATCTTGCGGAACGCCTGGGGCAGGATGATCAGGCGCATGGTCTGGCCGTAGGTCATGCCCATGGCTTGTGCTGCGGCCATCTGGCCCTTGGGGATCGACTGTACGCCGGCCCGCACGATTTCGCAGAAGTACGCGGCCTCGAACATCATGAACGCCACGACGCAGGAGGTGAACGCGCCGATCGGTGTGTCTTCGCCGGTGATCCAGCGCAGCACGAACGGCACCGCCAGGTAGAACCAGGTGATCACCAGCAGCAGCGGGATCGAGCGGAAGTAGTTCACGTAGGCGCCAGCCACGCGGGACAGCAGTTTGTTGGACGACAGGCGCATGAGCGCCAGGACGGTGCCCAGCGCGATACCGCCAACCACACCCATGACCATCAACTGCAAGGTCATGACCATGCCGTTCCACAGGCCCGGGATAGCGGGGATGATGCCGCTGAAATCGAAGTCCATTATTTACCCCCCACGGAGATCAGGCCGGGCACCGCGACTTTCTTCTCCACTACGCGCATCAGCAACATCAGGCTCATGTTCAGGGTGAAGTAGATCAGCGTGGCCAAGGTGAAGGCTTCGAACAGGTTGGCCGAAAACTCGGCGGTCTGCTTGGTTTGCGCCAGCAGTTCCATCAAGCCGATCAAGGACGCCACGGAGGAGTTCTTGAACACGTTGAGGAATTCCGAGGTAAGCGGCGGAATGATGATGCGATAAGCCTGGGGCAGCAGCACGTTCCAGTAGATCTGCGGCAGCTTGAAACCCATGGCGCGTGCAGCGGATTCCTGGCCACGGGGCAGCGCCTGGATGCCGGTACGCACTTGTTCACACACACGGGCGGCGGTGAACAGGCCCAGGCACACCACCACGCTCAGGTAGGCCGAGGTGGTCGGGTTCAGGTCCTGTTTGTACCAGTCCTGCAGGTTCTGCGGCAGCATGTCGGGTACAAGGAAGTACCAGATAAACAGCTGAACCAGCAGCGGCACGTTACGAAACAGTTCCACGTAGCAGGTCGCGATGCCCGATACGATGCGGTTTGGCACGGTGCGCATGACCCCCAGAATGGAGCCCAGCAGCAAGGCGATGATCCATGCCACGACAGCGATGGCAATGGTCCAGCCCAGGCCGGCGATGTACCAGTCGAGATAAGTCTCGCTGCCCACGCCGGTGGACTTGAAGAACACGCCCCAGTCCCAGTTGTAATTCATTAGGGTCTCCCCTCGAGATCGATCGATATACAAGCACCCGCTTGGGGAAGATCCTTTCCCGCCTGACAATGAATGCCAGGCACACGCGATCGGCTCGAAAATCACCAGGTCGAGTGTTCCAAATTAAAGCCAGCAGGTAGTAACAGATGCCTGAGGGAGGGTTGGCTCCCTCAGGAATAAGCTTAGTCAGGTATTAGATTTTTACGTCAGGCGCTGGTTTGTCGCTTGGGGTAGCGATCAGCTCCTTGACCTTGTCGCTCATCGGGAAGTTCAGGTTCAGGCCTTTAGGTGGAATCGGGCTTTCGAACCACTTGCTGTAGATCTTGTTGATCTCGCCGGACTTGTACAGGGCGACAATGGCGTCATCCACGGCTTTCTTGAAGTCAGGATCGCCTTTGCGAACCATGCATGCGTAGGCTTCAAAGGACTGCGGAGTACCGGTAATGACCCAGTCGTCCGGCTTCTTGGCCTTGGCTTCTTCACCGGCCAGCAGCGCGTCATCCATCATGAACGCGACAGCGCGGCCGCTCTCGAGCATCTGGAAGGATTCGCCGTGGTCTTTGGCGGAGATGACGTTCATGCCCATCTGCTTGTCGGCGTTCATCGCCTTGATGATGCGCTCGGACGTGGTGCCAGCGGTGGTCACGACGTTTTTGCCTTTCAGGTCGGCAAAGTCAACGTAGGACGGCTTGCCATCCTTGTCTTTCTTGACCAGCAGGCGGGTGCCGATTTCGAAGATGTTGACGGTGAAGTCGACTTGCTGGGCGCGTTCGGCGTTGTTGGTGGTGGAGCCGCACTCCAGATCCGCGGTGCCGTTCTGGATCAGCGGGATACGGGTTTGCGAGGTCACCAGGTTGTACTTGGCTTTCAGGTCGGGTTTGTTCAGGTCTTTTTTCAGTTGTTCAACGACGGCCAACTGAATGTCGTGGGAGTAGCCCACGGGTTTGCCCGAACCATCCGCGATGTAGGAAAACGGAATGGAGCTGTCGCGGTGAGCGAGAGTGATGGTGCCGGAGTCGTTGATTTTCTTCAGTGTGCCGGTGAGTTCGGCGGCGAAAACTGGAGTGCTGATCAGAGCAGCAGCGATAGCTGCGCCCAGGATATGGGGAACGATACGCATCAATACTTCCTCGACATTTGTTTTTTTTATGAAGCCAGGTGAACGGCTCTCTTGTATAGCGAATGCCCGTGACGGCTCCTAAGGCGCCCCAGGCAATCGTCGAAGAGTGTAGAGCATGAGTCGTGCCATACCGAAAATAAAAGGTTAACTTCATGATTTATATGGAGATTAACTTTGTGTTGCAACAAGGGTTTCAGCGTTTAGTCCGGCAAACCGAATAGGGTGTGAGCTCGCGTTCGGAAAACCGAATACGAGATCGCCTGATCCGCAGGCATAAAAAAGCCCCCGCACCTTTCGGTGCGAGGGCTTTTTGGGGCTGGGCGATCAGGCCGCTTCGATCTTGCTACGGTTCTGCTCGACCTTCGACAGGTAACGCTGCACGTTCTCCTGCTCCTGCGGGGTGGTGAACAGGCCAAGCTTGGTACGGCGCCACAGCACGTCCTGCGGTTGCGTCACCCATTCTTCAGCGCACAGGTAATCGACTTCGCGGGTGTACAGGCCGCCACCCAGGTGATCACCCAGGTCGGTCAGCGATTGAACGCCCTCCAGCAGGCGCCAGGTGCGGCTGCCATAGGTGGTGGACCAGCGACGGGCAATTTCGCTCGGCACCCAGTCGTACTTGGTGCGGATGGCTTCGGCCAGGGCTTCAGGCGTGGTCATGTTTTCGCCGCCGGGCAGGCTGGCCGTGGCGGTCCAACTTGGGCGCATCTGGGTGAAGTACGGCGCCAGTTGGGCCATGGCTGACTCAGCCAGCTTGCGATAGGTGGTCAGCTTGCCGCCGAACACCGACAGGATCGGTGCTTCGCCGGTAGCGCCGGACAGTGCCAGGGTGTAGTCACGGGTGATGGCCGACGGGTTGTCCGACTCGTCGTTGCACAGTGGGCGCACGCCGGAGTAGGTGTGGACGATATCGTCGCGGCTCAGCTGTTTCTTGAAGTGTGCGTTGACCACGTTGAGCATGTAGTCGGTTTCACCTTCGGTAATCGCTACTTTTGCCGGGTCGCCGGTGTATTCGCGGTCGGTGGTGCCGATGATGGTCAGGTGGTTCAGGTACGGAATAGTGAAGACGATGCGCTGGTCTTCGTTCTGCAGGATGTGCGCATGGGCACCTTCGTACAGTCTTGGCACGATCAAGTGACTGCCCTGGATCAGGCGGATGCCGTAGGGCGAATCCAGCTTGAGGTCGTCCCGGATGAATTTGGCCACCCAAGGGCCAGCAGCGTTCACCAAGGCGCGGGCGCGGATGGAGAACAGGCTGCCGTCGGCACGTTCCATGTTCATTTCCCACATGCCGTTGCTGCGATGGGCGCTGATGCAACGGGTCTGGGTGTGGATGTGCGCGCCTTTCTCGCGGGCAGCCATGGCATTGAGCACTACCAGGCGGGCGTCGTCGACCCAGCAGTCGGAGTATTCAAAGCCCTTGGTGATTTCGCTTTTCAGCGGGCTGTCGGCGCCAAACTTGAGGCTTTTGGAACCCGCCAGTTTCTCGCGCTTGCCCAAGTGATCATAAAGGAACAGGCCGGCGCGAATCATCCACGCCGGGCGCAGGTGCGGGCGGTGTGGCAGCACGAAGCGCATTTGCTTGACGATGTGCGGGGCCTTGGCCAGCAGCACTTCACGTTCGGCCAGGGCTTCGCGCACCAGGCGGAATTCGTAATGTTCCAGGTAACGCAGGCCACCGTGGATCAGCTTGCTGCTGGCCGATGAGGTGTGGCTGGCGAGGTCGTCCTTTTCGCAAAGGAATACCGACAAACCGCGACCGGCTGCGTCTGCTGCAATGCCGACGCCATTGATCCCGCCACCGATTACGGCAACGTCATAGACTTCGGCAAGCGGTGGAGCAGGCAAGGTGGAAGGGTTCATCGGCTAGCCTCGCGATCTTTTTCGTATTGGAATTCGAACATTAATGTTCATTTGCGAAAATGGTAGCTGATAAACGCGGGCACAGCCACCCGACTTCGATTGAAAAAACTCATCGAAGGGCGGGAAAAGGAAAATTTGTGAACATTTACCCGGGCAAGCCCGAGGAAAAGGGCGCGGGGTAGATCGCCTTCGCGAGCAAGCCCGCTCCCACACTCGACCGAGTTCCGGCTTGGGAATGCGGTCAACTGTGGAGGCGGGCTTGTTCGCGAAGGCGCCAGTGCAGACGCCGGAGAGACTACTGGGCTATACGACTTCCAGGCGCACCTTATGGTCATTCAGCAACTGCACCAACGCCGGCACCGGCTGCTGATCAGTCACCAGGCAATCCACCAGACTGATCGGCCCCAGGCGAATCATGGCATTGCGCCCGAACTTGCTGGAGTCCGCCGCCAGGATCACCTGCCGCGCATTGGCAATGATTGCCTGGGAAACCCGCACTTCCTGGTAGTCGAAGTCCAGCAGGCTGCCGTCCTCGTCGATCCCACTGATGCCCACCAAGGCAAAGTCGACCTTGAACTGGTTGATGAAATCGACACTTGCCTGGCCCACCACTCCGCCGTCGCGGCGCACGTTGCCGCCGGTGAGCAACACATCGAAGTCGTCCTTGGCACTGAGCATGGTGGCGACGTTGAGGTTGTTGGTGATGATTTTCAGGTGGTTGTGATTGAGCAGCGCACGGGCGATGGATTCGGTCGTGGTACCGATGTTGATGAACAGCGAGGCGTGATCGGGGATTTGCGCGGCAATCGCTTCGCCGATGCGTTGCTTCTCGTCACGCATCTGGTCGGCACGCATGGCGTACGCGGTGTTCTCGACACTGGAGTCATAGGCCGCGCCGCCGTGGTAGCGGCGCAACAGATTGGCGTCCGCCAACTGGTTGATATCGCGGCGGATGGTTTGCGGGGTGACAACGAATAGCTGCGCCATTTCCTCGATGCTGACGTAGCCGCGTTCGCGGACCAGTTCGAGGATTTGTTGTTGGCGGGGAGGCAGATTCATGGGGCGTCCTTTGGGCTGCCATACAAAAGTGGCCCATGATGACGCAGGAATCCGCTCCCTGCCAGTTACAACCCTATCTGGGTCCGGCGCTTGGCTTATTCAGCGCCTTCGTGAGGTTCCCAGTCACGGGTGCGGCTCACTGCTTTTTGCCAACCGGCGTAGAGCTTCTCTTTGGCTGTTTCATCCAGCTGTGGTTCGAATTCGCGCTCGATCACCGCCTTGCCGCGCAACTCGTCCAGGCTGCCCCAGAAACCACACGCCAGGCCGGCCAGGTAGGCGGCGCCGAGGGCAGTGGTTTCGCGCATTTGCGGGCGCTCGACCCGGGTGCCAAGGATGTCGGCCTGGAATTGCATCAGGAAGTTGTTGGCAACTGCGCCGCCGTCCACACGCAGGGCCTTGAGGCGTTCGCCCGAGTCCTGTTGCATGGCGTCGAGTACGTCGCGGGTCTGGTAGGCAATCGACTCCAGGGCGGCGCGAATAATGTGGTCCACGCGTACGCCGCGGGTCAGGCCGAACAGCGCGCCACGGGCATACGGGTCCCAGTATGGAGCCCCCAGGCCGGTGAAGGCCGGGACCAGATACACGCCGTTACTGTCCTTGACCTTGCCGGCAAAGTATTCGGTGTCGTGGGCGTCGTTGATGATTTTCAGCTCGTCACGCAGCCATTGCACGGTGGAGCCGCCGTTGAAGACCGCGCCTTCGAGGGCGTAGGCCACTTCACCGCGTGGGCCGCAGGCGATGGTGGTGAGCATGCCGTGCTTGGACTTCACCGCCTTGTCGCCGGTGTTCATCAGCAGGAAGCAGCCGGTGCCGTAGGTGTTCTTGGCCTGACCGGCTTCTACACACATCTGGCCGAAAAGCGCGGCTTGCTGGTCGCCGGCAATGCCGCCGATGGCGATACCGCTTTTGGTGCGGCCGTAAATTTCGGAGGAGGACTTCACTTGCGGGAGCATTTCCCGCGGAATGTCGAGGATCTCCAGCATCTTCGCATCCCACTCCAGGGTGTGGATGTTGAAGAGCATGGTGCGCGATGCGTTGGTGTAGTCGGTGACGTGGGTCTTGCCGCCGGTAAATTTCCAGATCAGCCAGCTGTCGATGGTGCCGAACAGCAGTTCGCCGTTGCGCGCACGTTCGCGGCTGCCTTCGACGTTGTCGAGGATCCACTTGAGCTTGGTGCCGGAGAAATACGGGTCGGTGACCAGGCCGGTGGTGTCGCCGATGTATTGCTCATGGCCGTCGCGCTTGAGCTGCTGGCAGATCTCGGTGCTGCGTCGGCACTGCCAGACGATGGCGTTGTAGATCGGGCGGCCGGTGATCTTGTCCCAGACCACGGTGGTTTCACGCTGGTTGGTGATACCGATGGCAGCGACCTGGTCATGGTGCAGGCCGGCCTGGGCCAACGCCTCGACCATCACCGCGCTTTGGGTAGCGAAGATTTCCATCGGGTCATGTTCTACCCAACCGGCCTGCGGGTAATGCTGTGCAAATTCACGCTGGGCGGTGCACACCACGTTGGCGTCACGATCGAAGATGATCGCCCGGGAACTGGTGGTGCCCTGATCAAGGGCAATGATGTAGTTCTTATTCTGAAGGTCGGTCATGTCAATTGCCTTGGACGAAATAAGGAAGTCAGAAATCAGCCTGGGCCGCGAAGGGCAGTGGACCAGGCTGGCGCTTTCAGGAAATACGAGTCTTGCCGTTGACAGCCGTGTCAGGTGTTTCAGCTATAGCAGGTGCGGCGCTCGGCAGGTGGCGAGCAATCAGCCCGCGATAGGCCGCAGCACCGAGGCATGCGCCGACAATCGGGGCGAAAATCGGAATCAGGAAGTAAGGGATATCGCGACCACCAGTAAAGGCCATTTCACCCCAACCAGCGAAAAAGGTCATCAGCTTGGGCCCGAAGTCCCGTGCCGGGTTCATCGCAAAGCCGGTCAGTGGGCCCATGGCGCTACCAATCACCGCGATCAGCAAACCGATCAGCAGCGGGGCCAACGGGCCGCGTGGCAGGCCGTTGTTGTCGTCGGTGAGGGCCATGATCACGCCCATCAGGATCGCGGTGATGACCATTTCTACCAAGAACGCTTGGGCCGTGCTCAGCAATGCGTGGGGGTAAGTGGAGAACACTGACGCCAACTCCAGGCTGGCTTGGGAACCGCGAACCATGTGGTGGGTTTGTTCGTAATCGAAAAACAAGTTGCTGTAGAGCGTGTACACCAAGGCGGCAGAGCAGAAGGCGCCGGCGACCTGGGCGAGAATATAGAAGGGCAGTTTGCGTTTTTCAAAGTCGGCAAAAATGCACAGGGCGATACTGACCGCCGGGTTGAGGTGAGCTCCGGAAATACCGGCACTCAGGTAGATCGCCATGCTCACGCCGATCCCCCAGATGATACTGATTTCCCACAAGCCAAAGCTCGCACCCGCGACTTTGAGCGCAGCGACGCATCCGGTGCCGAAGAAGATCAGCAGCGCAGTGCCCAGGAATTCGGCCATGCATTGGCTCGAAAGTGAAGGCTGTTGAAGAGCAGTTGTCATGGAAAACCTCGATTGTTGTTCTTGTCTGGCGCACTGCCTCAACGGGCGGTTGTGCGATGTTCACCGTGGCCAGGATCCCCATCCTTGGCCGTGGCTTGCTGCTGGCACTCCGAGGGCTATTCCTACAGCATTCGGAAACGAAAAAATATAGACAAGAATGACCGCTGTCAAAGGTCGAAAGTGAACTGTCGGTCATTTACTAACTATTGGTATGGTGAATGATCATGGTTGGGGCGCTGCACGTCGGCTGTAGGAGGTCTGTGCTAGAGCGTTTTCGGTAAGCTTGGCCTAGAATTGGCCATCAGTTTGCCTACCCGGAGCCTCTATGACCCCTGCATTGGACCTGTTGAAAAAAGTTCGCGCCGAACATCGTATTCACAGTTATGAACATGATCCCAAGGCAGCGTCGTATGGGCTTGAGGCCGCGGAAAAATTGAGCCTCGATCCGGCGCAGGTGTTCAAGACGCTGCTGGCGAGCAGCGAAAAGGGGGAATTGTTGGTGGCGGTGGTGCCGGTCGTCGGAAGTCTGGATTTAAAGGCCCTGGCCCATGCGGCAGGTGTCAAAAAAGTCGAAATGGCCGACCCGGGTGCAGCGCAACGGTCCACGGGCTATTTGTTGGGCGGTATCAGCCCGTTGGGGCAGAAGAAGCGCTTGCGTACGTTTATCGATGAGACGGCGCAGCCGTTTGCGACGATCTTCGTGAGTGCGGGGAGGAGGGGCTTGGAGGTTGAATTGGCCGCGAGCGTGCTGGCTGAGCATACCCAGGCCAGATTCGCGTCGATTGGCCGCGCCTGATTTTCAGCCTTGTGGAGATCCTCATGTGGGAGGGGGCAAGCCCCCTCCCACATGTTTAACCCGGGTTCTTCAGGTAACTGGTTACGCCTGGAACAACACCAGATGCTCGGCAGCCACTCGAATGCCCACCTGCGCCCCGACCTGATGATCGGCATGGCTGGGGAAAATCGACTCCAGCTGTGCACCGGTCGGTAGTTGCAGGCGATACAGGGTGGATGCGCCAAGGAACGTCTTGCCGACAATCCGGGCTTTTAATGCACTTTCCGGTGCGTAGACGATGTCGTCCGGGCGTAGCAAAACATCCACCGCACCGCCGGTAGGCCAGGTATAGGCGCGATTGCCGCGCAGGTCACCCAGTTCGGTGCTCACTGACTCAGGCGAGTTCAAGCGACCACGAATGAAGTAACCCTGGCCGATAAAGCTGGCGACATAGGGGGTTTGTGGTTCGTGATAGAGGTTGTAGGGCGTATCCCATTGTTCAAGGCGACCTTCCTTGAACACACCCACATGGTCACTGACCGCGAAGGCTTCTTCCTGGTCATGGGTAACGAGGATCGCACTGGTGCCTCGCGCCTTGAGGATGTCGCGCACTTCATGGCTGAGCTTGCGGCGCAACTCGCCATCCAGGTTGGAGAACGGTTCATCCAGCAGCAGCAGTTGCGGCTCCGGCGCCAAGGCGCGGGCGAGGGCGACACGTTGTTGCTGGCCACCGGAAAGCTCGTGGGGGAAACGCTTACCCAGGTTCTTCAGGTTGACCAGTTCCAACAGTTCGGCGACCACGCGGTCTTTTTGCGGATGTTTGCGGATGCCGAAGGCGATGTTGTCGGCCACGCTCAAGTGTGGAAATAGCGCGTAGTCCTGGAACACCATGCCGATCCGGCGTTTCTCCGGTGACAGGGTGAAACCGGCGCTGGAGATGATTTCGCCCGCCAGGCTGATTTCACCTTCGTGTACCGGTTCAAAGCCGGCAATGGCGCGCAAGGTGGTGGTCTTGCCGCAGCCCGAGGAGCCGAGCAGGCAGCCGATGTCGCCGGCGTTGAGGTGCAGGTTGAGGTTCTGCACCACTCGTTGGTCTTGATAGCCGCATGCCAGATTGCGTAGGTTCAGCAGTAATGGCTGGCTCATGCGTGGTGGTACGAAGGTTCGACGAGAAATTCCAGCAGGGCTTTTTGCGCATGCAGGCGGTTTTCGGCCTGGTCCCAGGCGACCGAACGTGGGTCGTCGAGCAGGTCGAGGCTGATTTCTTCACCACGGTGAGCGGGCAGGCAGTGCATGAACAGCACGTCCGGCGCGGCCATATCGAGCAGCGCGCGGGTCACCTGGAACGGTGCGAACAGGGCCAGGCGCTTGGCCGTTTCGTCTTCCTGGCCCATGGAGGTCCAGACGTCGGTGCTGACCAGGTGCGCGCCAACCACGGCATCTTTCGGGTCGCGCAGCAGTTGTACACGGCCATCGGCCTTGGCCATGAACTCGGCGCTCGGCTCGTAGCCTTCAGGGCAGGCGATACGCAGGTGGAAGTCGAACTGGATGGCCGCTTCTATATAGCTGTTGCACATGTTGTTGCCGTCGCCGACCCAGGCCACGGTCTTGCCCTGGATCGAGCCACGGTGTTCGAGGAAGGTTTGCATGTCGGCCAGCAACTGGCAGGGGTGCAGGTCATCGGACAGGCCGTTGATCACTGGCACGCGGGAGTTGGCCGCAAATTCTGTCAGGGTGCTGTGGGCGAAGGTACGGATCATCACCGCGTCGAGCATGCGCGACATTACCCTGGCGCAGTCGCTGATCGGCTCACCACGACCCAGTTGGGTATCACGCGGCGACAGGAAGATGGCCTGGCCACCCAGCTGGATCATGCCGGCTTCGAATGACAAGCGTGTGCGCGTCGAGGACTTCTCGAAGATCATCCCGAGTACGCGGTTTTTCAAAGGCTCAAACAGTACACCGCGGTTACGCAGGTCTTTAAGCTCAATGCCTCGACGGATCACGCTGACCAGCTCTTCGGGCGTGCAATCCATCAGGGAGAGAAAGTGCCTTGCGCTCATCATTAACTACCTTTTTGCAACAGACCGCAGATACTCAAAGCCTTGTTTATTGTGACAACGGGCGAGACCTGCGGCGAAAGCCGCACGGGGCGACGAAATAGGGGGAGGCGCGATATTGACATTAAATGTCGCGTCTTACCAATAGGGCTACGGTTTTTAAGGGTGTTCAAGCAGAGCGCTGATGCGCGTTTGAAGACGATTTCCTGACAGCAGCGGGTCATTTGTACACTGGCGTCGAGACCTTTTGCAATGCGCGCAGGCGCGCCCAGGCCAGGTTACGTCGGTTTCGGAGGGGTGTCGCAAGCTTGAAACATTTGCTCATGCTTAGCCATGGCTTGGCCTATGCCCGCTGATTCACAGCGCGAAGGTTACTGGCGGCTCGGATCGCGGCGACCCATAGTTGTTTCAAAGCCCTTATAAAGAGACTGGCCATGACCAAGACTCTCCATCACCGTGCCTGCCACCTGTGCGAAGCCATCTGCGGGCTGACCCTGGAAACCACCCAAGCCGAAGACGGTAGTCTGGCAATCACCTCGATCAAGGGCGACCCCCTGGACAGCTTCAGTCGCGGGCACATCTGCCCCAAGGCAGTGGCCTTGCAGGATATCCAGAATGATCCAGACCGACTGCACCAGCCGATGCTGCGGGTGGGCAGTGAATGGCAGCCGATTGCATGGGATGAGGCTTTTACGATGGTGGCCGAGCGGCTGGCGGGCATCCAGGCCCGGCATGGGCAGAATGCGGTGGCGGTGTATCAAGGCAACCCCAGCGTGCACAACTATGGGTTGATGACCCACAGCAACTACTTCCTAGGGCTGTTGAAGACGCGCAATCGCTTTTCCGCGACCTCGGTAGACCAACTGCCCCATCACCTCACCAGCCACCTTATGTACGGCCATGGCCTGCTGCTGCCCATCCCGGACATCGACCACACCGACTTCATGTTGATCCTCGGCGGCAACCCGTTGGCCTCCAACGGCAGCATCATGACCGTGCCCGATGTTGAAAAACGCCTCAAGGCCATCCAGGCGCGGGGCGGTCAAGTCGTGGTGGTCGACCCTCGGCGCAGCGAAACCGCAGCCATTGCAGACCAGCATCTGTTCGTGCGCCCTGGCGGCGATGCGGCGTTGCTGTTCGGGGTGCTCAACACCTTATTTGCTGAAGGGCTGACCCGCGATAGCCATCTGCCGGTCGAAGGGCTGGAAGACGTGCGCCGGGCAATTGCCGGATTCAGCGCCGAGGCCATGAGCCGCCAATGTGCGGTGCCGGCAGAACAGATTCGCCAGTTGGCCAGGGACTTTGCTGGCGCTGACAAAGCCGTATGCTATGGCCGTATGGGCGTCTCGACCCAAGCGTTCGGAACGCTATGCCATTGGCTGGTGCAACTGATCAACCTGGTGACTGGCAATCTGGACCGTGTAGGCGGCGCGCTGTGTACCAGCCCGGCGGTAGACCTGGTGGCCTCCACCGGTGGCGGCCATTTCAACCGTTGGCAGAGCCGCGTGTCCGGGCGCCCGGAGTACGCAGGAGAGTTGCCGGTGTCGGCCCTGGCGGAAGAAATGCTTACCGAGGGTGAAGGGCAGATCCGCGCCCTGGTCACGGTGGCCGGCAACCCGGTGCTCTCGACGCCTAACGGTCGTCAGTTGGAGCAAGCCCTGGATGGTTTGGAGTTCATGGTCAGCATCGACCTCTATATCAACGAGACAACGCGTTACGCCGACCTGATCCTGCCCTCCACCTCAGCGTTGGAAAACGATCACTACGACACCACCTTTAACATGTTCGCGGTGCGCAATGTCACCCGCTTCAATCGCGCGATCCTGCCTAAGCCAGAGGGTGCCTTGCATGACTGGGAGATCTTTGTGGGTCTGGCCAAGGCATTTGCTGCGCAGACCGGCGTGGTGCTCAAGCCTACGCTGCCGCCAGCGCAGATGATCGACTTCGGGCTGCGTGCGGGCGCCTACGGTGATGCATCCAGGCATAAACTGTCGGTATCGATGTTGGCGGATCATCCTCATGGTGTTGATCTGGGCCCGCTCAAGGCTAACCTCGCGGCGCGTTTGAAAACGACGGATGGCAAGGTGCAGTCTGCCCCGGCGGTGATCCTGGCTGATCTGGTGCGCTTCGCCGCGCAGCCGGAGCCGGAGGCCGACGAACTGCTGCTGATTGGCCGTCGCCATGTGCGCAGCAATAATTCCTGGATGCATAACTATCACCGGCTGGTGAAGGGCAAGCCACGTCATCAGTTGCTGATGCACCCTGATGACCTCGCCAGCCGGCAGCTAAGCGACGGCCAGCGGGTGCGGGTGAGTTCACGCATTGGCATGATCGAGGTGGAAGCGCTGGCCAGCCTGGACATGATGCGCGGCGTGGTCAGCCTGCCCCACGGTTGGGGCCATGGCCGTCCGGGTGTACAGATGACGATTGCCAGCCACCAGCCAGGTGCGAGCGCTAATGATTTGACCGACGAGCGGCAGTTGGATGAGCTATCCGGCAACGCGGCGTTGAATGGCGTACCGGTGCGGGTAGCGGCTGCCTAAGGCGCCTGAGCACTGCGCTGGAATTTTGCGTTACAATGCGCCACCGTGCCGACCTGTGAGTCGCAAAGTTCCAGCCGAGGTGTTCCATGGATATCATCGAAACGATCAAAGAGCAGATTGCCAACAACACCATTCTGCTTTACATGAAGGGCGCCCCTAACGCTCCTCAGTGCGGTTTCTCCGCAAAGGCGTCCCAGGCCATCATGCAATGTGGCGAGAAATTCGCTTACGTGGATATCCTGCAAAACCCGGAAATTCGCGCCAACCTGCCTAAGTACGCCAATTGGCCGACTTTCCCGCAGCTGTGGGTAGCTGGCGAGCTGGTTGGCGGTAGCGACATCATCACTGAAATGGCAGCTGATGGGTCGTTGCAAGCGTTGATCAAGGATGCAGCGGAAAAAGCGGCAGCCAAGACTGAAGCTTGATTCGTTTGCAAGAAAAAGCCCCGCTTCTCATATGAGAGCGGGGCTTTTTTGTACATGCGCGCTAAGGGTTATTCACCCATCTGCGACTGCAGGTAATTCTCCAGGCTGACCTTGTCGATCAGGCCCAGTTGGGTTTCAAGCCAGTCGATATGCTCTTCCTGGTCTTCCAGGATATCTTCCAGCAGTTCACGGCTGCCGAAGTCACCCTTGGTTTCGCAGTGGGCAATGGCGGCCTTGAGGTCGCTGTGGCTCTTACGCTCAAAGCCCAAGTCGCTGCTGATCATTTCCTGGGTGTGCTCACCGATGTTCAGCTTGCCCAAGTCCTGCACGTTCGGCAGGCCTTCCAGGAACAGGATCCGCTTGATCAGTGCGTCGGCGTCCTTCATGGCCTTGATCGATTCTTTGTATTCACGCTTGCCAAGCTTTTCCAGGCCCCAATCGTCGTACATGCGCGCATGCAGAAAGTACTGATTGATCGCGACCAGTTCATTGGCAAGGATTTTGTTGAGTTGCTGGATGACTGAGATGTCGCCTTTCATGACTGGGGTCCTGCCCTGTAATAGTTGTGTATAGGGCGGAGTCTGAGCGGTGAAATTCCTAGTGTCAAACCTAAGTTATTGAATAATAAATGAAAATTAATCGGAATAAGAATGTTTGTGTTCCGCGTCTTGGCGCTAACTAATTGAATTACTGGCATAAAAAAACCGGACACTGGGTCCGGTTCTTTAAAACACGCCGATTTAGGCGTGTGTAAATTCTGCTGAGTAGGGGAGCGCAGCCTGGGCTGTTTGCAACTGCGTCAGGGTTTCCCGTACCACTTGCTTGGCGAGGCAGGCACACTTGCCACACTGGCTGGCAACGCCGGTGGTTTCACGCACTTCTTTGTAGCTGCAGCAACCTTCGTAGATTGCTTCGCGGATTTGTCCGTCGGTGACGCCAGTGCAGAGGCAGACATACATAAGGGAGAACCGTCGCGGGTTTAAGGCTTAAGTGCGATGGATCTTAATGTTAACGAGAATGATTGTCAAAATAGTTTCATCAGCAATTTGGCACGTATTCCCCGTGCGCTGACGAACGGTTTTTTCGGTGTATGATGGTCGGTCTTCACGAAGCGTGATTGCGTCATGTTTCTGTCAGCTTTTACAGGCAGGCTCGACCGGTCCTTTTACTTCAATCTTCACCCCTCACATCAGGAGATATCCAATGAGCGTACTCGTCGGCAAACAAGCCCCGGATTTCGACGTTCCAGCCGTCCTCGGCAATGGCGAAATCGTTGACAGCTTCAAACTGTCTGAAGCCATCAAAGGCAAATACGGCCTGGTGTTCTTC
Source organism: Pseudomonas haemolytica (assembly GCF_009659625.1). GTDB lineage: Bacteria > Pseudomonadota > Gammaproteobacteria > Pseudomonadales > Pseudomonadaceae > Aquipseudomonas > Aquipseudomonas haemolytica. The sequence continues at coordinate 543,963 of NZ_VOIW01000001.1, forward strand.
TACCCGCTGGACTTCACCTTCGTCTGCCCATCGGAGCTGATCGCCCTGGACCACCGCATGGACGATTTCAAGGCGCGCAACGTTGAAGTGGTTGCTGTTTCCATCGACTCCCATTTCACCCACAACGCCTGGCGTAACACTGCCATCAATGATGGCGGCATCGGCAAAGTCAAATACACCATGGCTGCCGACATGAAGCACGACATCGCCAAGGCGTACGACGTTGAGTCCGAAGGCGGCGTGGCGTTCCGCGGTGCGTTCCTGATCGACGATAAGGGCGTTGTTCGCTCGCAGATCATTAACGACCTGCCGCTGGGCCGTAACATGGAAGAGCTGATCCGTCTGGTCGACGCCCTGCAATTCCACGAAGAGCACGGTGAAGTCTGCCCTGCCAACTGGAAAAAAGGCGACAAAGGCATGAATGCTTCGCCAGAAGGTGTAGCGGCTTACCTGACCGAGAACGCTGGCAAGCTGTAAGCCAGGTTTGAAGCAAAAAAAACCGGCCTGAGAAGGCCGGTTTTTTTATGCGTGGGAGTAGGGGGCGTTCTCAATTAGTTTCCCCCCCGCTTTAAGGCACAACCCGAAGGGCCGGGCCTGCTGCTGTGCAGGGCTGCGTTGCTCGAAGCTTATTTGGAATGACCAAACCACGCTTCTCGCGCCTTGCCCTGCACAGCAGCAGACCCCGCGCGGGGGGGAAACTAATTGAGAACGCCCCCTAAACCTCAGTCGTTGAAGTCTTCCCAGCCACCCATCTGTTTCCAGCGATTGACGATGCCGCAAAACAGATCGGCAGTCTTCTCGGTGTCGTAGCGGGCCGAGTGGGCCTCACGACCGTCGAAGTCGATACCGGCTGCCTGGCAGGCTTTGGCCAGTACCGTCTGACCGTAGGCCAGGCCGGCAAGGGTCGCGGTGTCGAAGCTGGAGAACGGGTGAAACGGGTTGCGCTTCATGTCCAGTCGCGCCACGGCTGCATTCAGGAAACCCAGGTCGAAACTGCTGTTATGGCCGACCAGGATCGCGCGTTTGCAGCCATTGGCCTTCAATGCCTTGCGCACGCCACGGAAGATATCGGTCAGCGCCGCTTCTTCACTTACGGCCATGCGCAGCGGGTGGTCGAGCTTGATCCCGGTGAACTCCAGGGCAGCGGCTTCGATATTGGCGCCTTCGAACGGCTCGACACGGAAGAAGTGGGTGTGTTCCGGGAACACGAAACCCTGTTCGTCCATGCCGATGGTGGTCGCGGCGATTTCCAGCAAGGCGTCGGTGGCGCAGTTGAAACCACCGGTTTCTACGTCGATGACAACCGGCAGATAACCGCGAAAACGTTCGGCCATCGGGTGGCGCGAGCCGCCGCCACTGTGCTCTTGTTCGTCGTCGTAATGGTCTTCACTCACTTGCTTTCCTCCAGCAGGCGCCAGCGCAGTGTTTCACCGGCGCGCAGCGGGATAACAGTCAGCTCGCCAAACGGCAGGCTGGCAGGGGCGGTCCAATCTTCACGAACCAGGGTAATGCGGTCGGTATTTGCCGGCAGGCCGTAGAAACGCGGGCCATTGAGGCTGGCGAAGCCTTCGAGTTTGTCCAGGGCGTTGCGCTGTTCGAATGCCTCGGCATACAACTCGATGGCGGCGAATGCCGTGTAGCAGCCGGCACAGCCGCATGCAGCTTCCTTGGCATGCTGGGCGTGGGGGGCCGAGTCGGTGCCGAGGAAAAACTTCGGATTACCGCTGGTGGCGGCATCCAGCAGCGCCACCTGGTGGGTGTTGCGCTTGAGGATCGGCAGGCAATAGAAGTGCGGCCGGATCCCGCCCACCAGCATGTGGTTACGGTTGTAGAGCAGGTGATGCGCGGTGATGGTCGCGCCCACGTTGGCTGAGGCCTCGGTGACGAACTGCACGGCATCAGCGGTGGTGATGTGTTCGAACACCACCTTGAGCGTCGGGAACAGTTCGACCAGGCGGCGCATATGCTCGTCGATGAAGATCTTCTCACGATCGAACACATCCACATCGCCACGGGTAACTTCACCGTGGATCAGCAGCGGCATGCCGATGTCGGCCATGGCTTCGATCGCCGGCAGGATCTTGTCGATACTGGTCACGCCGGAGTCGGAGTTGGTGGTCGCGCCCGCCGGGTACAGCTTGGCGGCATGCACGAAACCGCTGGCCTTGGCCTGGCGAATTTCTTCAGGCTGGGTGCGGTCGGTCAAGTAGAGCACCATCAGCGGTTCGAAGCGGCTGCCGGCCGGTCGTGCAGCGAGGATGCGCTGGCGATAGGCGTCGGCTTCTGCGGCATTGCGAACCGGAGGTACCAGGTTAGGCATGATGATGGCACGGCCAAACGTGCGCGCCACATCGGCCACGGTTTGGGGTAACGCAGCACCATCGCGAAGATGAATATGCCAGTCGTCGGGACGCAGCAGGGTCAGGCGGTCGGACATTGGGGATTCCAGGCGGGTCAATCTGGTGGGAATGCTACCGGAAAAGACTCTTGCAGGCACTCGCTATCAAGTTTTGCCGGATGCGACCGATATCCCCGGGTATGCCTTAACGATGTATGACGCTTTGAAGTGTTGTAGAAACCAGTGGAGCCTCCCGTGCGCCAGCATTATCTAGCCCTGCTCAGTGTGTTCGCCAGCCTGCCTGCGATGGCTCTCACGTTCCAGACGCGCCTGGAGAATATTGAGTGGAAGGTAGAGGGCGACCAGTTCGAGTGCCGCCTGACCCAGCCGATCGCCGATTTCGGTTCGGGTGAGTTCGTGCGCCGCGCCGGCGAGCAGGCGACGTTTCGCCTGAAAGCCTATAACGGCTCGCTGGGCGTGGGTTCGGCGACCTTGTTGGCTGCCGCCGCACCTTGGCAGCCGGGGCGTGCTGATATCAACCTTGGCGCGGTGCGCGTCGGCAGTGGTGATGTCTTGTTCAATAGCTCTCAGGCCCAGGCCGGGCGTCTGTTCACCGGATTGCTCGAAGGGCGCAGCCCGACCGTGCGGCATTACGGGCGCGAAGGCGGTTACTCGGAAATTCGCTTGCTGCCAGTCAAGTTCAACAAGGCCTATAACGACTATCAGTTGTGCACCACCAAGCTGCTGCCAATGAATTATGACCAGGTCAAACAGACAGAAGTCGGTTTCCCAGGTGGTGGCATCGAGTTGGATGCGGCGGCCAAAAAGAAGCTGGACGTGATTCTCGCATTCATGAAAGCCGACCCTACCGTCAATCACATCGAGTTGAATGGCCATTCCGACAACAGCGGCAACCGCCTGACCAACCGCGATATTTCGCGCCGTCGTGGGCTAGCGGTGATGGACTACTTCAAGGCCAATGGCCTCCAGGAGTCGCAGATCACTCTGCGCTTCCATGGGGAAAGCTACCCCCTGGCACCCAACACCAATGCCGCCAATCGCGCCCGCAATCGTCGTGTGAATATTCAACTTGAGCGAGTGGCTGCCCCCGAGAAACCGGCACCCCAGGCCACCGCGCCGAATAACCCAGCAGCCACGTCATAGGTGCGACCATCGGTCGCCCACTCGACATAATCTGTCGCTTTATCTTCATTTGCTGTCGCGCCCCTGTAATTTCACGGTTTTGATCGGTAGAATCGACGCCTTTCCGTACAACCCCGTGGAGTGATGGCATGGCCGACGTAAACAAGGTCGTTCTCGCGTATTCCGGCGGCCTGGACACTTCGGTGATCCTCAAGTGGCTGCAGGATACTTATAACTGTGAAGTGGTGACCTTCACCGCTGACCTGGGTCAGGGCGAAGAGGTCGAACCTGCACGTGCCAAGGCGCAAGCCATGGGCGTGAAAGAGATCTACATTGATGACCTGCGCGAAGAGTTCGTCCGCGATTTCGTTTTCCCGATGTTTCGCGCCAACACTGTCTACGAAGGTGAGTACCTGCTGGGTACCTCCATCGCACGTCCGCTGATCGCCAAGCGCCTGATCGAAATCGCCAACGAAACCGGCGCCGACGCCATTTCCCATGGTGCCACCGGCAAGGGCAACGACCAGGTACGTTTCGAACTGGGTGCCTACGCACTCAAACCCGGTGTAAAAGTGATTGCCCCTTGGCGTGAATGGGACCTGCTGTCCCGTGAAAAGCTGATGGATTACGCTGAAAAGCACGGGATCCCGATCGAGCGCCATGGCAAGAAGAAGTCGCCGTACTCGATGGACGCCAACCTGCTGCACATTTCCTATGAAGGTGGCGTGCTGGAAGACACCTGGACCGAGCACGAAGAAGACATGTGGAAATGGACCGTCTCCCCGGAGAACGCTCCTGACAAGCCGCAATACCTGGAACTGACCTACCGCAACGGCGATATCGTCGCGCTGGACGGCGTTGAAATGACCCCGGCCACCGTATTGGCGACCCTGAACCGGATCGGTGGCCAGCACGGTATCGGCCGTCTCGACATCGTCGAGAACCGCTATGTGGGCATGAAGTCCCGTGGCTGCTACGAAACCCCGGGCGGCACCATCATGCTGCGCGCCCACCGCGCTATCGAATCCATCACCCTGGACCGCGAGGTCGCCCACCTCAAAGACGAGCTGATGCCCAAGTACGCCAGCTTGATCTACACCGGTTACTGGTGGAGCCCTGAGCGCCTGATGCTGCAACAGATGATCGACGCCTCCCAGGCTCACGTGAACGGTGTGGTGCGCCTGAAGCTGTACAAGGGCAACGTGATCGTCACCGGCCGCAAGTCCGATGAGTCACTGTTCGACTCTAATATCGCCACCTTCGAAGAAGACGGCGGGGCCTACAACCAGGCGGACGCGGCCGGCTTTATCAAGTTGAATGCGCTGCGCATGCGTATTGCTGCCAACAAGGGCCGCTCGTTGTTCTGACTATTAGATGCGTTGTGAAAATGGCCTCTTGCTCAAGGGGCCATTTTTTTTGCCTGGATATTGGAGGGCGAGCGTTAACTAGGTGTCAATGTTTAATGGCGTTTAGCATGTGTAAGTTTTCCGTAACTAGAGAGGGGGATTTCTGTTGTTGCCTTTATTTTCAGGGATGAATGATTTTTTACATCTGACGAGGAACTATTTCTGACAGAAAATTCACTCATGTAAGTGCAAGTGGTATGTGAATTGTTGAATTTTCTGTAGGAACTTTGAGTGTGTGTAAAAATGTTAAATGGAACTAACCTAAAGGGCGCGTGCGCGCCACTTTGCGTGCGTCATGATCAGAAGCAAGGGGCATTTCCTGAAAGTCATGTGCGGCACGTTTACCTTTCGTGGCTCATACCGAGGATATTTCACTCAAAATATGTATGCGTCGAGAAAGGTCTGAAAGGAAGCGTAAAGGCACACACCCATAAGTTGGCGATTTTTTGTAGGTTAATTCCTATCTTCTTGTGGGTTGGGTCTCTGCCTGCTGTTGCTCGGGGGGGAATGCTATGCCAACTAGTAATCGACTAGGCTATTGTGCTTGCTCTAAATAATTCGAACAGCGAAATTGGACTTTCTCATGAATAAAGTGCTGATCGTGGATGATCATCCCGTCATTCGTCTTGCTGTGCGCATGCTAATGGAGCGTCATGGTTATGAGGTCGTTGCCGAGACTGATAACGGTGTCGATGCGTTGCAACTTGCACGGGAACATATGCCGGACATTGTCATACTGGATATCGGAATTCCCAAGCTCGATGGCCTGGAAGTTATTTGCCGGTTGGCTTCAACCAAGCAGGCTGTATCGTTCAAGGTGTTGGTTCTGACGTCCCAGGCTCCCGGCCATTTTTCCATGCGCTGCATGCAGGCGGGGGCGGCCGGCTATGTGTGCAAACAGCAGGATCTCACAGAACTGTTGAGTGCTATCAAGGCGGTGCTCTCCGGCTATAGCTACTTCCCGAACCAAGCGCTGAACTCGGTGCGCTCAACCATGGGCAACGCCAGTGAAGCCGACATGGTCGAGCGCCTGTCGGGGCGAGAGATGATGGTGCTGCAACAGCTGGCCCGCGGCAAAACCAACAAGGAGATTGCCGACGGTATGTTCCTCAGCAATAAAACCGTCAGTACCTACAAGACTCGCCTGCTACTCAAGCTCAATGCCCGCTCCCTTGTGGACCTGATCGAACTGGCCCAGCGCAACGGTCTGGTCTAGGAGGGCTTTGTACCGCACCAACACCCGTGTAACCGGCAGAAAAAAGCCTCCGTCAGGGAGGCTTCCGGTCATTAACGCATCGATCAGAGATCGAAGTCGTAATCGGCCAGCTGTTTTTGCAAGCGTCGCTCTTCCAGAAGATTGTCGATAGTGCGGCGTTTGCTCAAATTGGTCTTGGCCACCTCTGCCACAGGCGCCTCTTGCCCATCGTCATCCGACTCAACGAGGTCGTCCTCCACTTCCAGTTGTTCTTTGCCAGTGCTCATAAGGTTAACTCCGGGCTAAGACTGCCGTTGGGGCTCCTTATAGCGATAATCCGCGAAAGGGTAAAAAAGATTTTTTCAATCGACAGATGGATAAAACCAATGGTCGCTCAATCGTCGGACGTCTTGTCCTTGTATTCACACAGGTCTTCGATCCGACAGCTGCCGCACCGCGGCTTGCGGGCCTGGCAAACGTAGCGTCCGTGCAGGATCAGCCAGTGATGGGAGTCGAGCAAGTACGGCTTGGGTACGAACTTCATCAATTGCTTTTCCACCTCAACCACGTTTTTACCGCGGGCGATACCGGTTCGGTTGCTCACCCGGAAAATGTGCGTATCCACCGCCATGGTCAACTGTCGGAATGCCGTATTGAGTACCACGTTAGCGGTTTTTCGGCCCACGCCGGGTAACGCCTCAAGGGCTTCGCGGGTTTGCGGCACCTCACCACCATGCAACTCCATCAGCAGGCGGCACGTCTCGATCACGTTCTTGGCCTTGCTGTTGTACAGGCCAATGGTCTTGATGTATTCGGACAAGCCCTCCACACCCAGGGCATGAATCGCAGCGGGTGTATTGGCCACGGGATACAACTTCGCCGTGGCCTTGTTGACGCCAACGTCTGTGGATTGGGCCGATAGGATCACCGCGATCAGCAACTCGAACGGCGAGGAGTAGGCCAGTTCGGTTTTGGGTTCAGGATTGTCTTCGTGAAACCTGCGGAAAATTTCCAGGCGTTTTGCGGCGTTCATGGGCAGAGCGGTTCCTTGCGGGTGGTCTACGTCATTTGGAAAAAAGGATTCGGGCCTGGAGCCTTGCGAGCAATAACCGGGGCAGGATAAACCCGGCAGGTATCAATGTGGAGGCGGCCATGTCGCGTAGCAAGGCCCTGCTCATTCGGAGCGTGGCATATGGGCTTCTACCTGACGCTGTGCCTCGTCCAGTTTGCGTTGCGCTGCGTTCAACTCATCTGCATGGGTGCCCGGTTGGCGTTGTAACTTGCTGAAATCGGCACGGGCGTAGGCTAAAGCGGTTTTCAACTGGCGCAGTTGGCTGTCGATAGGGCGCTTTTCCACACGCTGCAAAACGGGCGCAGGCTGCTCGGAGGCAGCTTCGGCCTCATGCAGGTTTTGCTCGGCGGCGGTCAACGCGGCACTCAACGTAGCCAGTTGTTGCGTATCAGCGCTCTGCTCCTGCGCCCTTTTCAACTCGGCGCGACGCATCGCTAGCTGGATCTTGGCGCGCTTGAGTTCTGGGTCCTTGGGGGTTGATGTCGCTGGCGGGCTGCCCACTTCAAGCGTGGCCAGTGCCTGCTCCGCGGCTTCGAATTGTTGTTGCAGGACGATCAGTCGCGACTGCTGCTCAAAGGTCGGAGGGTGACCAAATGCCTTCAAGGATTTGTGCAACTGAGCGCGGCTCATCGCGACAGTGATTTTGGCTTTTTTGATCGCGGCATCCTGAACAACCTGATGGTTATCTACAGGGATTGCGTCCATCGGCGTCGAGCGCTTGGCCCGCGCCAGGCGTTCTGCGAGCTTGTGCTCTTCTTCCCGTTGCAGCCGCGCGTTGCGCTGTTCATAGCGCAGCCGTGCCCGATCACGCTTGAGGCGGCGTTCATGGCGCTCGAGATCGTTGGCCGCCAGGCCACCCACTATTGGCACCACGCTGACCAGTGGGCGCATCTCAATGCAGTCGACCGGGCAGGGGGCGACACACAGATCGCACCCTGTGCACTCGTCGATAATCACCGTATGCATCAACTTGGCAGCACCGACAATGGCATCCACTGGGCAAGCCTGAATGCATTTAGTACAACCGATGCATTCGGCTTCGCGGATATAGGCGAGCTGTGCCGGCGCTTCTCCGCGGCTGGTATCCAGGTCGAGCACCGGTACGCGTAGCAAGTGCGCGAGCCCTGCGATGGTTTCCTGCCCACCCGGCGGGCACTTGTTGATTGCCTCGCCTTTAGCGATGCCCTCGGCGTAAGGCTTACAGCCCGGGTGCCCGCACTTGCCGCATTGAGTCTGCGGTAGCAGCGCGTCGATACGTTGAATGAGGTTCATGCTTTGATCATAGCGTTGACGCCCGGCCCTGTGAGGTGGGCAAGCTGAAAAGCCCCGTCGCTGGAACGGCGGGGCATTTTGCAGGATTTACTTGATGCGTTGACCCGGCTTTGCGCCGCTGTCCGGGCTCAGCAGGTAGATTTCTTCGCCGCCAGGGCCAGCCGCCATCACCATGCCTTCGGAGATACCAAACTTCATTTTCCGTGGCTTGAGGTTGGCGATCATCATGGTCAGGCGGCCATCGAGCTTGGACGGGTCCGGATAAGCGCTCTTGATCCCGGAGAACACATTGCGCTGTTCGTCACCGATGTCCAGTGTCAGGCGCAGCAGCTTGTCGGCACCTTCCACGGCTTCAGCCTTGATAATCAGCGCCACGCGCAAGTCCACGGCGGCAAAGGCGTCGAAATCGATTTCCGCGGAAATCGGGTCCTTGGCCAGTTCGCCATTACCCGCAGGTGCGGATTGACCGGTATCGGTCTGGCTGGCAACCAGGTCTTCTTTCGAAGCGTCGGTCATGGCCTGGACTTTCACCGGGTCGATACGGGTCATCAGCGGCTTGAACGCGTTCAATTGATGATTGCTGAGCAAGGTAGCGTGATCGTTCCAGGTCAACGGCGCCACATTGAGGAACGCCTCGGCGTCGGCGGCCAGCAATGGCAGCACCGGCTTGAGAAAGATCACCAGTTGGCGGAACAGGTTGACGCCGGTGGCGCAGATTGCCTGGACTTCAGCTTCCTTGCCTTCCTGCTTGTTCAGCGACCACGGCGCCTTGTCGGCGATCCAGGCGTTGGCGCGGTCGGCCAGGCCCATGATTTCGCGCATGGCACGGGCGAAGTCGCGGGCTTCATAGGCGTCGGCGATGCTTGGCGCGGCCGCCAGGAAGGCGGCGGTCAGTTCTGGTGCGGCATTCTCCGCCACCAGTACACCGGCGTTGCCCTTGTGGATAAACCCGGCGCAACGGCTGGCGATGTTGACGACTTTGCCGACCAGGTCCGAGTTGACCTTCTGCACGAAGTCTTCCAGGTTCAGGTCAAGGTCGTCGACGCCACGGCCCAGCTTGGAGGCGTAGTAATAGCGCAGGTATTCCGGCGACAGGTGGTCCAGGTAGGTGCGCGCCTTGATAAAGGTGCCACGGGACTTGGACATTTTCTGGCCGTTGACCGTCAGGTAGCCGTGTACGGCGATACCGGTTGGCTTGCGGTAGCCCGAGCCTTCGAGCATCGCTGGCCAGAACAGGGCGTGGAAATTGACGATGTCCTTGCCGATGAAGTGGTACAACTCGGCGGTGGAGTCTTTGGCCCAGAACGCGTCGAAGTCCAGCTCCGGCGTGCGGTCGCACAGGTTCTTGAAGCTGGCCATGTAGCCGATCGGCGCGTCCAGCCACACATAGAAGTACTTGCCCGGCTCGTCCGGGATCTCGAAGCCGAAGTACGGTGCATCGCGGGAGATATCCCACTGCTGCAGGCCGGCATCCAGCCACTCGGCGATCTTGTTGGCCACGGCGTCCTGCAGGGTGCCGCTGCGCGTCCAGGTTTGCAGCATTTGCTGGAAGTCCGGGAGCTTGAAGAAGAAATGCTGGGAATCCTTGAGCACCGGGGTGGCACCGGAGATGGCCGATTTCGGATTCTTCAGGTCAGTCGGCGCGTAGGTGGCACCGCACTTCTCGCAGTTGTCGCCGTACTGGTCTTCAGTGCCGCATTTCGGGCAGGTGCCCTTGATGAAGCGGTCGGCCAGGAACATTTTCTTGTCCGGGTCGAAATACTGCGTGATCGAGCGTGTGGCAATGTGCCCGGCGTCACGCAGGCGCTTGTAGATCTGGCTCGACAGCTCGCGGTTTTCTTCGGAGTGGGTCGAGTGGAAGTTGTCGAAATCCACCAGGAACTCGGCAAAGTCGGCGCTGTGTTCAGCCTTTACATTGGCGATCAGTTGTTCCGGGGTGATGCCTTCCTTTTCGGCGCGCAACATGATGGCCGAACCGTGGGCGTCGTCCGCGCAGACATAAATGCATTGATTGCCGCGATGCTTCTGGAAGCGCACCCACATATCGGTCTGGATGTACTCAAGCATATGGCCAAGATGGATGGAACCATTGGCATAGGGCAGGGCGCTGGTGACGAGGATCTTGCGTGGCTCGGACATGGGGCTCGGCTACTTGATGAAACGGAGGTCGGCCACTATAAAGCGCCGGGAAATTTATTTCACCCCGTGACGCTGTTTCAGAATCTTCCGCGCCGTCGAAAGCATGCCGTTCGGCGGCCGGAACGGTTAGGATAGCCGCCTGTTTCAGTCAGTCTTTTTTCGGGAGTAGCCCATGAGCGCCGTCAATCGCGCAGCGGTGGAAGCCGTTCTTCGCCAATACACCGACCCTTATTTGAACCAGGACCCGGTCAGTGCCGGCTGTGTACGCGCCATCGAGATCCAGGGCGACCAAGTATCGGTACAGTTGCAACTGGGCTATGCCGCCGGCCTGTTCAAAAGCGGTTGGGCGCAGATGCTGCAAATGGCCATCGAGGGCCTCGACGGCGTGGGTTCGGCCCAGGTCGACATCCAATGCGTGATCGCGCCGCATAAGGCCCAGGCGCAGATCCCGGGCCTGGCCAACGTCAAGAACGTGGTGGCGGTGGCCTCCGGCAAGGGGGGCGTGGGCAAGTCCACCACCGCAGCCAACCTGGCGCTGGCGCTTGCCCGAGAAGGTGCGCGGGTGGGGATTCTCGATGCTGACATCTACGGCCCAAGCCAAGGCGTGATGTTCGGTATCGCTGAAGGCACGCGGCCGAAGGTCAAGGACCAGAAATGGTTTGTACCCATCGAGTCGCTGGGCGTGGAAGTGATGTCCATGGCCTTTCTCACCGATGACAACACACCGATGGTCTGGCGTGGGCCGATGGTCTCCGGCGCGTTGCTGCAATTGGTCACGCAGACGGCCTGGGGCGATCTCGACTACCTGGTGATCGACATGCCGCCAGGCACCGGCGACATTCAGCTGACCCTGGCACAGAAAGTCCCGGTGGCCGGTGCGGTGATCGTCACCACCCCCCAGGACCTGGCGCTGCTGGACGCCAGGAAAGGCGTGGAGATGTTCCGCAAGGTCAATATTCCGGTGCTGGGCGTTGTGGAAAACATGGCGGTCCACATCTGCTCCAATTGTGGTCATGCCGAGCATTTGTTTGGTGAGGGCGGCGGTGTGAAGCTCGCCACCCAGTACGGTGTGGAACTGCTCGCCTCGTTGCCGCTGGCGATGGAGATCCGTGAACAAGCCGATGGTGGCAAACCCACCGTGGCAGCCGAACCCGATGGGCAGGTCGCGATGATTTACCAGGAACTGGCCCGTCACGTGGGCGCGCGCATTGTCCTGCAAGAAGCGGCTGCGCCAGCGATGCCGACCATTACGGTCAGCGACGACTGATCCAGTTGAAGGGCGAGAGCCTCGACGTTGTCGGGGCTTTTTTATGCCCGCCAACGCGGCATTCGGGTGACATTGAGCTTTTACGCAATTGTGCGTGTAAGCATTCGCTTACTTATTCGTAAGTGTTTGGTTTTTTTGCCGGGTGTGTACGTCTCGAATCTGCGCGAGAGTTTTCTATCTATTTGAAAAATAACAATTATTTATACTTGTTTTAGCGCGCAAGCGTGTCAGTCCGCGTGTTGGATCCCGTTGAACTTCTCTTCGAACCCTCTAACATCAGCCCTGTGTCCACGGATTGACACAGCCATCAAGGAACGATGGTTTGAAGGAACGTCGCAGGATGCGATTCATCAGGATGATGAAAAGGAATACAGGGACTAGGGAAAAAATGTGGGCGGGTCATACCGCCCCTTTTTTTGCCTGCAGGAAAGTGAAACCCATCCTCAGAAACGCAAAAAGGCCCGCAAGGGGCCTTTTGGGGGCGACGACGCTATCAGCGCTCGAGGTCTGCAATCTTACCTTTCTTGCCATCCCACTCCGCTGCATCCGGCATCGGGTCTTTGCGTTCAGTGATATTCGGCCAGATTTCCGCCAACTCGACGTTCAGCTGAATAAACTCCTGCATCTCCGCCGGGACTTCGTCCTCGGAGAAAATAGCGACGGCCGGGCATTCTGGTTCACACAGGGCGCAGTCGATGCACTCATCCGGGTGGATAACCAGGAAGTTCGGGCCTTCGTAGAAGCAGTCCACCGGACACACTTCTACGCAGTCGGTGTACTTGCACTTGATGCAGTTGTCGGTGACGACGAAGGTCATTTCTAATTTTCTCCTCAGGCGGCGGCAGCGAAACCCCTTGTGGTGGGGTTCGCGAGGTTTGAGAGCGATAGTCTGCGGACCAGGCTAAAAGCCCGCAGCATCCCAAACCGCGCAAGATTCTATCAGCTTGCAAGCGTCTGCGTTATATCCGAGTCTGCAGTGCATATAACATTTCGAGCGCTTTACGCGGCGTCAAGCCATCCAAGTCAAGCTTAGCCAACTCATCCAGCACCGGATGGGGCAGGCTGGCGAACATATCGCTCTGGTGCGGCGCACTGGGTTTGCTCGCTGCCTTGGCCGGGCTGGCGACCACGGTTTCATGGGGCAGGGCCGTGGTTTCCAGGCGGCTGAGGTGCTCGCGGGCGCGGGTGATCACGTCATTCGGCACCCCGGCCAGTTGCGCCACGGCCAAGCCATAACTCTGACTGGCCGGGCCCGGCAACACATGGTGCAGGAACACGATGCGCTCATTGTGCTCGGTGGCATTGAGGTGCACGTTGGCCACCAGTGGCTCGCTTTCCGGCAACACGGTCAGTTCGAAGTAGTGGGTGGCAAACAGCGTATAGGCGCGCAAATGCGCCAGGCGCTCGGCCGCCGCCCAGGCCAGGGACAGGCCATCGAAGGTGCTGGTACCGCGGCCCACTTCATCCATCAGCACCAGGCTGCGTTCGGTGGCGTTGTGCAGGATGTTGGCGGTTTCGCTCATTTCCACCATAAAGGTCGAACGGCCACCGGCCAGGTCATCACTGGAACCGATCCGCGTGAAAATGCGGTCCACCAGGGACAGCTCGCAACTGGCCGCCGGTACAAAGCTGCCGATATGGGCCAGCAGCACGATCAGCGCGGTCTGACGCATGTAGGTGGATTTACCGCCCATGTTCGGACCGGTGATCACCAGCATGCGGGTATCGTCGTCCAGCGACAGGTCGTTGGCGACAAACGGCGTGGTCAGTACCTGCTCCACCACTGGGTGGCGGCCTTGCACGATACGCATGCACGGCTCGCTGACAAAGCGCGGGCAATTCAAATCAAGGTTCAGCGCGCGCTCGGCGAGGTTACTCAACACATCCAGTTCCGCCAGGGCGGCGGCGGTGTCTTGCAACGGCGCCAGGCGGCTGATCAAGTCCTCGAGCAAGGCTTCGTAGAGCATTTTTTCCCGGGCCAGGGCGCGGCTTTTGGCCGACAGCGCCTTGTCTTCGAACTCTTTGAGCTCCGGGGTGATAAAGCGCTCGGCGCCCTTGAGGGTCTGGCGACGTTGATAGTCGATAGGCGCCGACTCGGCTTGCTTGCTCGGCAGCTCAATAAAATAGCCGTGAACACGGTTGTAACCGACCTTCAGGTTAGCCAGACCGGTGCGGGCTTTTTCGCGGGCCTCCAGGTCAATCAGGAACTGCCCGGCGTTCTCGCTCAGGGATTGCAGCTCATCCAGCTCGCTGTCGTAGCCGGTTTTCAGCACGCCGCCATCACGGATGATCGCTGGCGGGTTGTCGATGATGGCTTTTTCCAGCAGCGCCGCGAGGTCCGGGTAAGTGCCGGTAGTCACCGCCAGCTGTTGCAGGTGCGGCGTGTCCAGTTCGGTCATCGCCACTTGCAACTGCGGCAGGGCACTCAATGCATCGCGCAGGCGCGCCAAGTCACGGGGCCGCGCATTGCGCAGGCCGATCCGCGCCAGGATGCGCTCGATATCGCCGATTTCTTTCAGTTGCGGCTGCAGCTTTTCAAAGCGATAGCCGTCGAGCAGGCAGGTAATAGACGTTTGACGCGCTTGCAGCACAGTCAAATCGCGCAGCGGCCGGTTCAGCCAACGGGTCAGCAAGCGGCTGCCCATGGCGGTCTGGCAACGGTCGACTACCGATTGCAGCGTATTGTCACGTCCGCCGGCCAGGTTGGTGTCCAGTTCCAGGTTGCGACGGCTGGCGCCATCAAGCACCACGGTATCGTCCAGACGCTCATGACGCAGGCTGCGCAAATGCGGCAGGGCGGTGCGCTGGGTTTCCTTGGCGTAGCTGAGCAGGCACCCAGCGGCGCCAATGGCCAGGGTCAGGGTCTCGCAACCGAAGCCTTTGAGGTCTTGCACCGAGAATTGCTGGCACAGGCTTTTGAGCGCCGAATCGCGCTCGAAATCCCACGGCGCACGCCGCTTGGTCCCCCGACGCTTCTCCGCCGGCAAGTCCTTGGGCCAATCATCCGGGATCAACAACTCCACCGGATTGATGCGCTCCAGTTCCGCCAGCAGATTCTCCCAGCCCTTGATCTCCAGCACGCTGAAATTGCCGCTGGTGATATCCAGCACCGAAAGGCCGAACAGACGCTCATCGCCTAATACCGCAGCGATCAGGTTATCGCGACGCTCATCCAGCAACGCCTCATCACTCACCGTGCCTGGGGTAATAATGCGCACCACCTGGCGTTCCACCGGCCCTTTGCTGGTGGCCGGGTCGCCGATCTGCTCACAGATCACCACCGACTCACCCAGCTTTACCAGCTTGACCAGGTAGCCTTCCAACGAGTGATAAGGAATCCCACACATCGGAATCGACTGCCCCGCCGACTGCCCGCGTGCGGTCAGGGTGATATCCAGCAGCTTGGCGGCCTTCTTTGCGTCTTCATAGAAGATCTCGTAGAAGTCGCCCATGCGGTAGAACATCAACTGATCAGGGTGCTGGTTTTTGAGGCGCCAGTACTGCTGCATCATCGGGGTGTGGGAGGACAGATCTGAAGTGTTTTTACTCATTGGGTAGTAGGCAAATTCGTTGAAAGTGATGGGGCAAAGGGGGCGCTTGGCCCAGCATTTTTTGCGATGGCGGCAAGGTTAACACGCGAGGTCGGGGGTTCGCAGGTCGCAAACGGATAGGTAAAAAGCAAAAGCGGTGCCCCCCATCCCAATCACTAAAGGAGTAGCACCGCCACAGGTTAGCGGTTGCCCGCCTTTTCTACTTTCGCGGCTTACTGAGTATTAACCGGCGAATCCAACACCTTCACCACATCATCAACCACAGCCTTGACCATTTCCTGCAAGTAATGCGAAGCCCAGGCATAACGGTCCGTCTCCTTGGTCATCGCCGCATCTTCTGCGAGTAACTTGGCGACATGGAGGAGATCGGAGGCGTGATGCAATGCTTCTTGCAGGGAAACGCCGCTGTTGACGCGAAATAGAGGTTGGTCGGAGTGAAAGGAGAAGGGGGTGACGCCGAGGGTGGTCAGGTCTTGTGCTGCATTCATACAGCACCTCCGAGCACGGAGGACGTGAACACAGATAGATAACGCTGTTTGATGCAATAAACGTAGAAGCACATAAGTGAAAGCTCCTTGATTTGAGGAACTGCCACGAACCTTCTCACAGGTTTGGGTGGCAGCTGTGCGCAGGGTGAGAAACCGGCAATCAAGGCAACCGGTAGACCCGAAGGTCTCCCACGCACAGCCGCCATAAAACGATACCGCAGACGAAAAAAAGCGCCGCGATAGGGTTATTGGGCGCTTTGCGCCTTGATTGACTCGGGTTCTCACGCCCGGTCGCTGAATTTGCAGCGACGAAGGGAGATTAGCGTGATGGTGGGGTGGGTGCAACTGGGGACGTGGATTGCGCACACTGCTGATGCTGAGACACGAAAGTAGTGGAACTACCCACGGAAAATAAATGCGTGCCCTTATCCCTTCAGCATCATACCTTTGCCGGCAAGGTCACAGCGCAGACGTTTGGCACTGCGACAACTGGCCCTGCGATCAACCTGCTTCGGATCGAGGAAAACCTATCGGCAGCGTGGCAGCGTCTGTCACGCACCTATGTGGAGAACCTGGGCTGGCTTGAGTGTGCCGAACGCTACGACCGCGCCCATACCTTCCACTACATGGACCCGCCTTACTGGCAGACTGCCGGTTACGGCGTGGATTTTCCCTTTGAGAATTACGAACGCGTGGCTGACTTCATGCGGCGCTGCAAAGGGAAGGTCATGGTTAGCATCAACGATCACCCGGACATTCGGCGCGTGTTTGAGGGCTTTCATTTTGAGTGCCTGGACATTCGCTACAGCAATGCCAATCAACGGAAAGGCAAGGCGGAGGTAACCGGTGAGCTTGTCATCATGAATTGGATACCTTCTGCTCTTGGTGGCTTGTTTTAATCTCGAACCAGCATTTGAATTAGTTTGACGATTTCGATAGCTAAGGTGAGGACGCGTTCAATAAGTTCGATGGTCATACTATTCTCCAGGCTGAGTTTAGCTGTCCGGCGCGTTAGTTGGCGTCGGTTGCGGTTAGCTTTAAAAAGGCTTGGAGATTAAACATATAGGTGGGCTTAGCTGTCAATGCTCTTCAGGTTTATTTCTGAAGGGCGGCCACTAAGCCGCAGCCCGCCGTTGTCAAGGTGTCCATGGGAATGAAAGTTTCTACGCTGTTCAGATTGTACATTCGGTTTAGCTTACGTAGGTTGCATAAGTTACGTGTTTGCTTAATTACGTACGTACGTAAATTTTCTGAATGATTAGACTTGTAGCTATCAAAAGATATCCACTAGATATCCATTGGTTACTAAAAAGATATCCAGAAAATATTGGATAAATCTGTTGGGCGTACTCATCAGATGTGCTTTGAGTATCCTCGCACAGAGCCTTCTATTTATGAATCAGGTGCGTTAGCTTTGCTCTGAATCTAGTATCGGGATAATCAAGCTAGCACCTTGGTTTCGAACGTTACCTACTGAGGTGCCCACTCGAAACCACTCGAAATCCTCCACAGGCTGGCAACATTCCTTTGCTATTTCCTCGGCCCGGGCTGTAGTAAGGCCGGGTTCGATCCATTCCCTGGCATGCTCAGGTGTCAGCACCAAAGGCTTGCGGTCGTGGATGTCCACCATGCCCTGATCACTGGCGGCGGTGATGATTACGAACCCATCGCCGTCGTGGGGGGCCAGGCCAGGATGAACTTGGGCGAGCGCGCCAAAGAACATGGGCTTTTGAATCTTCAGGCGAATGAAGTAGGGCTGCTTTCTCTTCGGATCGTCAGGGTCTTTGACCCATTCGTACCACCCCTCACTCGGCACCAGGGCTCGGCAATTCGGCCAAAGTTGCTTGAAGAAGTTCCCCGTGGTGACCGTCTCCACACGGGCGTTGATCGGATCGGGGCGCTTGCCCTTGGCCCAGAACGGTGCCCATCCCCATTTGACTGCATCGATGTGCAGCCCATCCTCAGCGGCGTGCAGTAACTGCACCCGTGTCGACGGAGCAACGTTGTAGCGATCAATAGGCTGAGCGTCGTAACCGCTGAACAGCTCTATCTGGGGGCTCAGTTCTTCAATGAAGATCGCCATCCCTTCGTACTGCACGAATCGCCCGCACATAAGCACCTCTCCGCCTGTCGAAATCCCCTACAGAAAAATTGACCGCAAGCGTCCTACAAAGTTAACTGTACATTCGTACAGTATTTGTAAAAGGCCGCATCATGAGCTTCACCATTCTAGGTCCTATCGCTGAGGCAGGCGCGAAGCTGCCTATGTGTTCGTTCCAGGTACCGGCCGGCTTTCCTTCGCCGGCAGCGGATCATATCGAGCAGCACATCTCATTGGATGAGGTCCTGAATATCCGCGCACCGCATGTGTACCTGGTAGCAATCACCGGGGAAAGCATGCAGGGGATTGGTATCTTCGAAGGTGATCTTGCGGTGGTGGATCGAGCCATTGAGCCTGCTCATGGGCACGTGGTGGTGGCGCTGCTGAACAATGAGCCCGTCTGCAAGCGCCTGTCTAAGCGCGGCCGAGAGGTGGTCCTGCTGTCGGAGAACCCCAAATACCCGGCGCGTTACGTTCTTGAAGGGGATGAGCTGTCAATCTGGGGTGTGATCACCAGCACAGTGCGCAGCCATGTCTAAGCAAAAACCGATCTTTGCGCTGATTGACTGCAACAGCTTCTATGCCAGTTGCGAGCGGGTGTTCCGGCCGGACTTGGCGAAGGTGCCCATTGTGGTGCTGAGCAATAACGACGGCTGTGTCATTGCTCGCAGCTACGACGCCAAGCCGTTCATCAAAATGGGCGAGCCGTATTTCCAGATCAAGCACAAGCTCAGGCAGCACGGCATTGTCGCGTTCTCCTCCAACTATGCGCTGTACGGCGACATGAGCGAACGCGTGATGAGCCTGATCGAGGCGATGGTGCCGGCAGTTGAGGTGTACAGCATCGACGAGGCATTCGCCGACCTGACTGGTATTGGTGGACTGGATGCCTTGGGCCGACAGATTCGCGCCCAGGTACTGCGTTGCACCGGCATTCCTGTCGGTGTTGGTATCGCTCATACGAAGACATTGGCGAAGCTGGCAAACTACACAGCGAAGCGGCTGCAGTCGCAGACTGGTGGTGTGGTCAATATCACTGACCCTGTTAAGCGGGACTGGGTGCTGCGTAATACGGACGTGGCGGAGGTGTGGGGTGTTGGCCGAAAGATGAAACTTCACCTTGATGCGATGGGCATCAAATCGGCCATGGACCTGGCTAAAGCGGACCCCTGGACGCTCCGCAAGAAGTTCAGCGTGGTGATCGAGAAGACGGCGAGGGAGCTAGGGGGCACATCTTGTCTGGAGTTGGATGAGCCGGACCCACCAAAGCAGGAGATCTGCTGCAGCCGGATGTTTGGCAAGAGGTTGACGGAGTTGCAGCCCATCAAAGAGGCGGTGGCCACGTACATGATGCGAGCTTCTGAGAAGCTCCGTGCGCAGAATTCGCTGTGTAAGAAGGTGCGCGTATGTATTCGAACTGGGATGTTCAACCCGGAGGAGGCAAAGTACGCCAATGGCGTGATAGTGGATTTGCCTTATCCTACTAACGACGCGCGCTTGCTCACTCAGGCGGCGGTAGGCGCGCTTGATCGCATATTTCGGGTAGGCTTCAAGTACAGCAAGGCTGAGGTGATGTTGCTCAACCTTTGCCTGCCTGGTGAGTACACCGACGATCTGTTCGCGACATCGCAGCCGGCCGAAGCAACTCGCGTAATGGCAGTTCTGGATCAGATCAACGTACGGTGGGGGCAGGGGACACTGCGTACGGCTAGCGTGCCTATGGATCCTGAGTGGGATATGCGACGCGAGATGATGAGCCAAAGCTTCACCACCAAACTCAACCATTTGTGGACGGTGGCATGCAAATAATTTTGTAAAATGTGTAAAAAATCCCGCATATGGCGGGACTTTTTTGGTTCAAGCTATTGAACGTTGGTCTTCTAATTGAAGAACTCTATCGTTGATCACGAACTTAATTATCGCCTTCACGTCGTCAGGACAGTTCTTGAAGGAGATGCGGGAGAGAATCGCTCTGCCGCGCTTTAGTACGAGAGCCCCAACCAGTTCATCTACGAACGATTGGGTGGCTTCGTTGCCAGAAAAATCAATGGCAACATCCATGCCGTTGTCGAGTGAGGTTTCGATGTCCTTTCGATACGGCGTAGCAGAAGCCCTCATACCAAGCGTGCGGATGGTCGAAGACCTCGCGAGACTGATCATATGGGTTTGCATGACGCTTTCCTCGGAAAATTGCGCTGATGTGATTCTAGTAGCGCTTGTGTAGATGCGCGAATGTATTCATGTACGACCGAAAAATCTATAACAATTTTGTATCTAGTCGAAGCGTATCTCGGAGTCAACCACGAAATCGTCTTGTGGCAGAAGGGACGGTATGTTCACGTGCGGCAATTTGTCACGCTTGCATGAAAACGCTATTGCTACACCCGCCCAAGGTGAATTTTTTAGACAAAACTCGCTTTTCGATGCGGTGTGAAGGCAGGCATCACCACTGGCTATGATGAGATGACCTTCAGCCGCCTCGGCAATACGAGCCGTGGTCGTCAGCCCAACCCCTTGATTTTGGCTTTCGCTTTCATACGCAAGAACTGGACCACGATTGCAGCTTACTCTCTCAATAAGTGCTACCTGAATCGCATTCATGTGCGTGCGGTCTTTGAGTGCTTCATGGGTCTTCAGTGTTGCCAGAAAACCGCACCCATTATCGACAATGGCGATCCTGACCGTATCTGAGTCCTCGAAGTGCTGGCAAGCGACCCAGACTGATGCTCTTGCTCTGCCCTCTCTTTTTGCATGGGAAAGAGAGTTACCCAGCAATTCTTTGAGAGCGTACTCAATAGGTTGAAGGCACGAATCAAATTCGGAGGCATCCGCATCTGCATCGTAAGGGCGTCCTGTCATAGCTTGGACCAGTCGCGAAGCAATGGCCTCAGCCTGCTCCTGATCGTCAACCTTTATCAGCTCCACGCATTTGAATGGCTCACCACCGGAGTTCCGAGCGTCCTCATTAATTCCTTCGACATTGAGTCCGTGGAAAAAGTCCATCCGGATGAGGTAGAAGGAAATTTGATCACGCATATAGCGAATGAAAACGCACTTGCCATAGGGCTGTGACTCAAGGGTTGCTCTCAGGGTAGCGAGCCCAAGCGGGTCTATGAAGACGAGATCCGAGGCATCCAGTACCACGTCGCCAGGGCGTGAGGTGATTGCGTTGCACAGGCTGAACAGCGCTTCTGGATCGGAGGCGCTTAAAGAGCGTGGAAAGTAAATCGCATCCTCTGCGTAGAGATGGCCAAGCACGTTCACTTCCCTGAAATTATTTTCTGATTTGGCAATATATATAAACCGCCATCATTATTACAGCGTTGACATTTGCTATGGAATTTTGCTGGATGAAAAGAAGTGTTGTGTGGCGCATTTGAAAATGCATGTGGCTAGATTGTGTTAGCGGAAGCTGTCCCCATCGGAGACCCTCGCTGAGGATGCAGGATGGGGCAAAAATGGGGCAAACCACACGCCAATCTATGCCATCCAATGCCCGTTATGCATTTATGCAACCTGTCTCGGGCGAGCGTCGCAGCCCGCAACCACGGGCCTATCCCCCTAAATCACTCACGTACTCCTACACAATCGGGGTGTGGGAGGACAGATCTGAAGTGTTTTTACTCATTGGGTAGTAGGCAAATTCGTTGAAAGTGATGGGGCAAAGGGGGCGCTTGGCCCAGCATTTTTTGCGATGGCGGCAAGGTTAACACGCGAGGTCGGGGGTTCGCAGGTCGCAAACGGATAGGTAAAAAGCAAAGTCGGTACAGCCCCGATACCAATCGTTAAAAGGGGAAGCGCGCCTGCCATAGCGTCAATCCCAGGCTTGGTCGCCTCCCGCAAGAAAGGAGTCGGCCTAGTAAATGCATAAAATATGCAAATTAGCATTTGCCAACCTCCCAAACACCCGCCATTATCCCCGTTATGCAAAAACGCAACGTTTCTATCGTCTTAAGAGAGCTGCTGGACCGCGACCGGATCTCCCCCACGGAGCTTCACCGGCGCACCGGTGTGCCTCAATCCACACTGTCCCGGATCCTCAGCGGCAAGATCGTTGATCCGTCGGATAAACACATCTCGCGCATCGCCGAGTACTTCCGCGTCAGCACCGACTACTTGCGCGGGCGCGCGACGCTAGGTGCTGTGCGTGATGACGGGCGCGACCCGATGCATTCGGAACTCAAGGACATAAGCCTGTGGGACGACGACACGCCTGTTAATGATGACGAGGTGTCGATCCCCTTTCTGCGCGAGGTTGAATTGGCTGCTGGATCAGGAAGATTCGTCATCGAGGAAAGCGAAAAGGCCAGCCTGCGCTTCGGCAAGCGCAGCCTGCGGCATAACGGTGTGCAGTTCGACCAGGCCAAGTGCGTGACGGTGCGCGGCAACAGTATGTTGCCGGTGTTGCGCGACGGCGCGACGGTTGGGGTGAATGCCGGCAAGAGCGGCATTGGCGATATCGTCGATGGCGATCTTTATGCCATCAATCACAACGGCCAGCTGCGGGTTAAACAGCTCTACCGCCTGCCTTCCGGGATTCGCCTGCGCAGTTTCAACCGTGATGAGCATCCGGATGAGGACTACAGCTTCCAGGATATCCAGGATGAGCAGATCAGCATCCTCGGTCATGTTTTCTGGTGGGGCATGTACGCCCGTTAACCTCCCAGCGCAAGACACAGCCCGCCAATGAGCGGGCTTTTTTTCGCCTGGAGAAAACCAGCAAACCCCTGGCCCACAAGGCCGCCAATGCATGTGCGCATTTCCATAGCAAAAATAAATGCATTTGTGCATTGACTGTATATGCATGCATGCATATTCTTCACCTCAAGCCAGCCAACAAGGCCTGGTGGAGGCGGCAAGGATGCTGCCAAGGAAGACAAGGAAGGCACGCAACATCGGCAAGGACGCCATCGAAGCGATGGCAGGGACGCTAGGTAACACCGGCAAGGATGCCGACGCTCTTTAGTTTTAACGCTTGAAAAAACAGGCAGCGATGAACCGGCCTTAACGGTTCAGAGGGTTGGCAACTGACCCGGGTGTGCAGCGTAAAGCACCAGAAGCAGTTATCCGGCAGACAGGGATCGTGGTCGGAAAAACATTGAGGAAAGGACCGTACCGCGCCAGTAGCGCCGAAAGTCCGAGGACAGCATTACTGAAAAGCCCGGGCAACCGGGCTTTTTGGAATGCCTACCTATCGAAGCGTTTGTATATGAAAAATGGACTATCTAGGGCTCAGCCAGGAGGCGTGACATGACAAATGAACAGCAAGCGTTAGCGGAAATGCCTATCTGGCTGGTCATCATATTGGCCGTGATCGGCGGTGTTTCTGGAGAGATGTGGCGTGCAGATAAAGAAGGCGCTCGCGGCTGGTCGCTGATCCGCCGTCTGGCGCTGCGCTCCGGGGCCTGCATGGTCTGCGGGGTTTCAGCCCTGATGCTGTGCTACGCCGCCGGCATGTCGATCTGGACGGCCGGCGCCATTGGTTGCCTGACCGCCATGGCCGGTGCAGATGTAGCCATCGGCCTTTATGAACGGTGGGCGGCCAAGCGCATAGGCGTCAACGAAGGCTCCCGCCAGGACCCGCAGTAACCGTTGCAAGGACGCTACTTGAAATGACCTTTATCGAAAAGCCATCCCAACTGCCCCAGGCCATCGGCGCTGCGCTGCATGCTGCCTTCCCGGACCTCAAGGTCGGCAGCCACCAAGACTTCCAGGGCGACGCTGAGAAAACCGGCGTGCGGGTCACGGTCGAAGGCAATGGCCCGGGCATTCGCTCCCGCGAAGGGCGTAAGGCCCACGTGTTGGCCATTTCACTCAGGGCCATGGTCGCGCCGGGTGCATTGCCTTTTGATGCCTGCGACCTCGCCAGCCAACTCATGGACCTGGTGCTGGATAACCGTTGGAACCTGCCCCAGGCGCAGTGCGATTTGCCGGCGAACATCGTCGCCGCCCCCGCGGTGCGTAGCACCCTCGATTTGGACTACGACACCTGGACCGTTTCCTTCACCCAAACCCTCTATCTGGGGCCGGCGTTACTCAACGATCCTACAGGCCAACCGCTGTTCGCCTGCACCTGGGACGTCTCGAACATCGACGACCCGGATCAATACAAGCCACTGGCGGAGTAGCCCATGTTCGACGCGCTGTTACGCATGCAGTTGGGACCGATTGTCGAACGCCTGGCGGAGATGGAAACCCAACTCGAAGACCTTTACCGACGCGCCGAAAGTTTCTGCCGGATTGGCGTCTGCCAACAGGTAGACGCTGCCAGCAACACCTGCAAGGTCAGCCATGGTGACTTGCTCACGCCGGCGATCCGCTTTTTCAACCCCAGCGCCGGCGCGCAAACGGAAACCCGCATTCCAACGGTGGGCGAGCAATGCCTGTTGCTTAACTACGGCGGTGGGGAGGGCGGTGTGCAGTCCGTAGCGCTGTTCGGTCTCAACAGCGATCGCTTTCCGCCGGTCTCCAGCGTTGCGACGCTGACCCGGCGCCGCCATCAAGACGGTACCCAAAGCGACTACGACGACGCCAGCCACACCTTCAACTGGGCCAACGGCCCCACCACGGTCAGCGGTTCCCGTGAGCAGGTCGACATTAAAGTCGGTGCCGCCAGCCTGACCATGAGTGCCCAGGGCATCACCTTGCAAATCGGTGGTACCAGCCTGTCGCTGGATGCCGGCGGCGCGCACTTCAGCGGCCCGGTGGTGGACCATCAAGGACGCGTCATCAGCCCCCGATAAGGACCTCCCATGATCGGAATCGATAGGAACACCGGGGCAGCCGTCGATGACTGGCTGCAATTCGTGCAGCGCGCCACCCGAGCGCTGACCACCCCAGTGGGCACTCGGCAAAAGCGTCCGTTGTATGGCTCGCTGATCCCGCAACTGCTTGGGCAAAACCTCGGTGACGACCTGCTGATCCTCGCCCAAAGCCACGCCGCCCAGGCGTTCTACAACACCCACAACGGTATCAGCGATTTTGACCCTCAGGTCATCGTCGCCACTCGCCAGGGCGCCGGCCTGTTGCTACGGTTCGCCGGCACCTGGAAAAACCGCCAACAATCCTTCGAGGTCGTGACATGAGTATGTTGATCCCCGGCCAGAACCAACTGGCGGAGCCGGCCATCATCACGGTGGATGAGTTCGAACCGTTGCTGGCCGAGTTCAAGGCGTTCGTCATCGACTACGTCGCCACCCGCGCGCCGCAAAGCGCGGCCAAACTCAAGGTCAGCCTCGACAACGAAAGTGAGCTACTGACCCTGGCGCTGGAAGCTTTTTGCGTCCGCCTGCAAACCCATGAGCGCAAATACAACGCCCGTATCAAGCAGATGCTGGCGTGGTGGGCCACCGGCAGCAACTTGGATGCGCGCCTGGCTGATATGGGCCTGGAACGCCAAGTGCTCGACCCCGGCGACCCAGCGGCTTTCCCGCCTGTGCCGCCCACCCTGGAAAGCGACGACGACGCTCGCCTGCGTTATTACCTGGCACCCCACGCCCCGGCAGCAGGTTCACGGATGCAGTATCGCCGCGAAGTGTTCACCCTCGGCGAGCGCCCTGCGGTGAAAGTGCAAAGCGCGACGCCAGGCGTGGTGACGGTCACCTACACCTTCGATCCGGACGGTTATGCAGCCCAGGTCAAAGACGGCAACGGTCGACGCACAGCGCCGGGTGAAGTGATGGTCACCGTGCTTTCCAGGGAAGGCGACGGCACGCCATCTGCCGACTTGCTTGACGGCGTACGTCGACATTTCGCACGCCCGGATGTACGGCCGGAAACCGACCTTGTCACTGTCCAGGGCGCTCAGATTCAACCTTACAAAATTCGCGTGGTGGCCAAGATCAACGCCGGCCCGGACTCGGGGCTGACGCAAGTGGCCGCGCAGAAACTGCTTCAAGACTACGCAGAGTCCTGCCATCGCCTGGAAGGGCGGGTTGACCCCAGTTGGATCGACTACGCCATCCACAGTGCCGGCGCCGCGCAACTGCACATCCTTGAACCGCTGGCGCCGATTGTCAGCACCGCGTTCCAGGCCCCGTATTGCACGGGTGTCGAGGTGGAGGTGCGCACGCTATGAGTGGACCCAAAGCGAGTTTGTTGCCGGCCAATAGTTCGCCACTGGAAAAGGCCCTGGAGCTGGGGTTCGGCAAATTGCTCGAGCGCGTCACGCCGCCGTTTCCAGCGTTGATGAACCCGCTGCAAACCCCCAGCGAATTTCTTCCTTACCTGGCCGCCGACCGTGGCGTCAGCGAATGGGATGCCGACGCCAGCGAAGCGGAAAAGCGCCTGACCGTGGCCTTGTCCTGGCAGATCCAACGCCAGGCCGGTACACCCAAGGCACTCAGTTATGCGGTGGAGTCATTGGGCTTCACCCCCAACATCAGCGCCTGGTATCAGCAGCGGCCACTGGGTGTGCCATACACCTTCGATGTGCAGGCGATCATCGGGCGCAGTTGGTCCAGCGGCGATCACAACCGGCTGATCCGGCGTATCAATGCGGCCAAGAGTGAGCGGGATCAGGCGACGATTACCATCGTGCATGAAACCAGCCAAGGCTTGCGTGTCGCCGCCGCAGCGGACCCGGCACTGAGCATCGGTGAAGACAGCCGACCCGGCGCCTTGCCCGAGGTGAAGCTACACGGTGCCGTCTCCTTCAACAGCGCCGCCCACATACCCCTGAGCGATGGCGAGTTGCAGCTTGAAGGTGCGCTACCTGAACTCGGGCTTGCCGCCCGACTAAACAGTGCCGGGGTTGCCCGGCACTACACCATTAACGACTACGACCTCAGGGCGCAGCCATGACAGATGAAATCACGCGCCTGGTGCGCTTCACCTCCAAGGGTTTGGATGAAGTGCTGCAGGCAAAGAACCAGGGCCTGAAAGGCGAAATCACCCACATCGGCGCCGGTACCGGCCGCTACAACCCCGACGGCACAGAAGTGGCCTTGCGTGATGAGCGCCAGCGAGTTGCCATCGTGGATTACGAAGACCTGGGCGACCGGCAACTCAGGATGGCCGCGCTGTTTGATGGCGACGCTGAGTATGAGATTGGCGAGTTCGGTTTTTACCTCGCCAGTGGGACCTTGCTGGCGGTGTATTCCGTGGCGGGGAAGTTGCTGACGTATAAGGCGGCAGCGGCGCGGGTGCTGCAGAAGTTCACGCTGGATATTTCGCCGTTGCCGGCGGATAGCGTGACGATTGTGGTGGGGAATGAGAATTTGAATGTGTTGTTGGCGGAGGAGATCGCGATCATGGCGGCTGCTTCGGTTGGCAATATGTCCCGCCACGTTGATTTGATGTTGCGGGTTATGCAGCTCGAGGCGAAGTAATTGCACTGACAAAAGTGCTGGAAAGATTAATTGACAGGGAGTTGATGATGGGAATTGAAGCGACTATCACGAAAGTTGTAGATGCGTGTAATAAGCTCACCGATACGGTGACTAATCAGATCGGAAAAATTGATGCTCGGATGGACGCTGCTCAAGAACAGTTTTCTGCTTGGCGAGGCCGCGTGCAGGCCAAGGACCTTAATGGTCGCGCGTCTTACTCACAGATGATTGATCTTACTGGGTTGTCCACCGATATTTTTTACCCGGTCTGGTGGCGTATGCCAGGTAACGAGCAGGGGATATCTGAAATAATCATATCTAGGAACCACGCTCAAAACCACGAATTGAATCCCTTTAATAATAACTTTGAACCTCATGTTGCTGGCTTGAACCTCCAAATGGAAGGGTGCGGAATTCCTTGGAATGGAGATGCAAATTTTTTGACAGTCAAGCGTATATCCCAAACGTATCGTGAAACTGTTCGATGCGCTCAATTTGGGATGCTTTCCTATGTTCGTCCGGTAACTGGGTTGAAGCCTATTTGGCTTAATCAGCCTGTGGGTACTTTAGTAAGTTCTCCACAAGAGTCTGGGTGCTACTTGCGAGGAGGGCTGAGTTATATTGTTACTAAGAGCTTTGAGGAACCTGTGAGGTTCAGCCGCTCAGACGCCGAGGTTGAGTTGAGTCAGGCGGTTACGGCTGACTATGAGATATCTTGGAAGGTAAAACCTTTCGTGATGACCGCGCCTGAAATGGGCGTCACCTATCCTGAAAGTAGAATGGCCTATACGTTGGATAACGATCAACGCTATGCAGTCAAAGGAGTTTGAATATGGCTGGCTCTATTAAAACGCTACTGCTTGACTCTGGCGAAGTACTCATCAATGTTCCGGCTGATCGACCGACACTTATTTCGCTAGGGTTTAGCGAAGCTCGCGCCGACGAACTCTGTGAAGAAGCTACACGCACTGAAAAGCTGGCAAGCAACATTGCTGCACGTCGCGCGCTTTATGAGATCCAAGCTGACCCACTGTTTCTAGAGTGGCAGTACGACGAAACCCCGGAAAAAGAAAAGGCTTGGCGTGACAAAGTCGCCGAAATCAAGGCGCTCTACCCCCTGCCTGACCGCACCTGATACCCACCGCGAAAGCGGTTTTTTTTCGCCTCCCCAAAGCCCCTTCCATAGGGGCTTTGGCATTTTCCACCCGGAGATTTCCACCCATGCCCACCCGCCAAACCTACACCGTCCTCATCCCATTCCCCATCGGTAACGGCCATTGGTCCACCGCTGGCGAAGAACTGGAACTGCTGGACGTCGAAGCATCTGCCCTGCGCACCGCTGGCCGCCTGGAACTGACCAGCGTCCTCAACTCCACCCCCAAGAAGGCTGACTAATCATGGCTGAGGTTTTGAACTTCGAGCACAACGGCATCACCGTGAATGCCACTGAATCCCCCGAGGCCATGGGTGGCCTGGGTGATAACGTCATCGGCCTGGTGGGCACCGCCCCCAATGCCCATGCATCGATCCCGAAAAACGCCCCGTTCCGCATCAACAGCTTCACCACCCAGTCGTTGCTGGACCCCACCGGCGCGGAGACTGGCACGCTGTTTCACGCTGTCTACCAGATCCTGAAAGTGGTCAAGGTGCCGGTCTACGTCGTCATCGTGGAGGAGGGCGCGACGCCCGCCGACACGATCAACAACGTGATCGGCGGCAACGACCCGGTCACCGGTCGCAAGCTGGGCCTGGCTGCCTTGAGCAGCGTCCCTGAAGACCTGACCATCATCGGCGCCCCAGGCTTTACCGGCACCAAGGCCGTGGCCGGTGAGTTTGCCTCGTTTGGCAAGCGCATCAAGGCCCGTGTGGTGCTGGATGGCAAGGACGCTCCGGTCGCAGACCAAGTGACCTACAGCGGCGAGCTGGGCGGTGCCGACCTCGGTTTCGACCGTTGCCTGCTGGTGCACAACATGCCGTCGGTGTACTCCAAGGCTGCGAAGAAAAACGTATTCCTGTCGCCCTCCTCGCTGGCCATCGCCGCACTGGCCAAGGTCAAGCAGTGGGAAAGCCCGGGCAACCAAGTGACGTTCGCCGAGGACGTTTCCCGCGTGGTCGAGTACAACATCCTCGACACCTCCACCGAAGGCGACCTGCTCAATCGCTATGGCGTGAGCTACTACGCTCGCACCATCCTTGGCGGCTTCTCACTGCTGGGTAACCGCTCCATCACCGGCAAGTTCATCAGCTACGTCGGCCTGGAAGATGCCATCAGCCGCAAGCTGGTCAAGGCCGGCCAGAAAGCCATGGCCAAGAACCTCACCAAGTCCTTCATGGACCAGGAGGTCAAGCGCATCAACGACTGGCTGCAAACCCTGGTCGCCGACGAAACCATCCCCGGTGGCAGCGTGTACCTGCACCCGGAATTGAACAGCGTCGAGAAGTACAAGAACGGCACCTGGTTCATCGTTATCGACTACGGCCGCTACGCGCCAAACGAACACATGGTTTATCAACTCAACGCCCGCGATGAAATCATCGAGCAATTCCTGGAGGACGTTCTCTAATGTTTACCAACCGAGTCAGACAGGCCATCGCGGCCACCCTTCAAGGCCTGCCGTTGTCCGCAACCGTGGAAGAGTTCACCCCGCCGAAGATCGAGTTCGACATGGAAGCCATGTCCGGCGGGCGTTTCATCGCCGAAGAAATGGCCAAGAGCGGCAAGGTGCTGAATGCCAAGTTGGTTCTCCAGGGCGCCGGCCCGGAAATCATGCTCGCCCTGGGCGTACGCATGGGCGACGACATCCTGCTGAACGTGCGTGAAGCCGGCCAGGACCAGGATGGCAAGACCTACTTCACCTACCACACCGTCGGCGGCAAGCTCAAATCCCTGGAGGAGGCAAAGCTGAAGATGGGCGACAAGGCGCTCACCACGCTGGAACTGGCCTGCCGTACCTACAACCGTCTGGAAAATGGCATTTCGGTAATCGATATCGACGTGCGCACCCAGAAATTCGTGCTCAACGGTGTCGACATTCTTGGCGATGCCCGCCGCGCCGTTTTGATGCCGTAAACCTCGGGGGCGGGCGTGCTCGCCCCCATACTTCACCAAGGAATTGCCCCATGGCCTGGATGCCACCGCTGCACCTCCTGCTGTCCCCGATCACCGCCGACACCGGCGCGACGATCCAGCAGGTTCAACTCAAGCCGTTGTTCTACGCCGCGCAAAAAGACGCGCTGGCCCGGGCCGGTGACGACGAGGACGACCAGTTTTTTGAACTGGCGAAACTCGCCACCGGCCTGTCGGAAAAAGAGCTCGACCAGCTCAAACGCCCGGACTACGTGAGTATTGCCCAGTACGTACACGAAATGTCGACGCGCCCGGCGTCGTTCTTCATGGATGAGCACGAGCCGACGCCCCACGACCAACCCGTCCAACTGCTATTGCCCCTGAATGCAGCCGGCCGAACCCTGACCGAACTGCCCCTGGAGATGCCGGCCTTGCGCGCCACCAAAGTGATGAAAAAACTCGCTACCAACAAAGAGCGCGCCGAGTTCATCACCGCCCATTGCACTGGCCTGATGATCCCCGACCTGGCCGGTTTGACCGTGCCCGACTGGACGGAACTGCAGGAGCGTATCGACGATTTTTTAAATCAACCGGCGGACTTCTTTCGCAGCGCGACATCGAAGTAATCCTCGATGTGGTGCCGCTGATCTATTCGGTCAATGAGGCGGAGATCCTCGACTGGGACGCCGGAAAAGCATTGCGCCGCTACGACATTGCGATCACTCGCCTTGGCGTTAAACAGGAGTAAGCGGGATGCAGAACAGTTATTCGCTCGCATATGCCGTCGCCAAGAATGGCCGGGATGCGTTCGGCAGTACAGACGGCGCACTTGACGCCGATATCGTCAGCCCTGGCGCTTTGTCGGTTGGCAGCTCAATCCCATCAACAGGTTTGGCTGACCTGTCCGGGACAGTTGCCGCGCTCACTAACGTGACGCTCAAACTTGATGAGCTGGCACAGTCGCTCGGCTCATTGCGTGAGGGTGTGCATTCTCTCGATACCGCCTTGTCGTCGCTGAGGGCGATTGCTATGCGTTCGTCCAAAGGGGATGAGCGAACAGAATCGAAGACCGTGTCTGAATCCGTTTCGACCACCTCGGAGGATATGCGCCATACCCGCGAGGCCATGACGCTGGGCAGCGCGCAGATAATCGACCTGGCAAGTGCGCTGCAGCATTCAGGCAGCCAGTTGAAATTTGACAAAACAGCGACTTCGGAAAAGTCGATCAAGGTGCTGCGCGAGGAGTCCAGCGAAAGCGGCAAGCGTTTCTCTAAGACCCTGGATGCCACACCAGTATGGGGCGAAACGCTTTGGCTGAAAGCCAAGACGAGCCTGGTGGATAGCGCCAATGGCGCTGCTGAAGAGTCACCGGCTCTGGCGGGCGCGATTAAAACGGCTGGCGCTGTTACGCCGGTGTTTTCCGAATTTTTCTCAGGTTTGGGAGACACGATCAAAACTCGCGTTGCAGGCAACGTAGTCGATGCGACCCTGGGTAGGCTTCCCGGTGTTGGCAAGCTGTTCAAGGAGGGCGGTGCTGAGAAAGACAAGTCATGCTGCTGTGCAGCGGCAACTCAGCACCCTATCGAAGGTCGCCGTTCGCGCTCACAGGGTTCCCGCGGGAAAAAGAGCGCTCGTCAGTCAAAGTCGCAACAAAAGCAGAGCTCTCAAAACACTCAGAACTCGCAGAACAGGCAAAGCAGGCAAAGCAGGCAAAACACTCAGAACAGGCCGAAAAAACAACGGGTTGCACCGAAGACAGCCTCGACCACACGATCGCCCGCCACCAAGAACGGCGGGGTGTTTGCGCGGATCCTGACCAGCCTCGAACGTGATGCAAAGGCATTGTTGCCTGCGCCGTTTTTAGGTTTCGATGCCGGTGGCCCGGTTCGACGGTTGCAACCTCGTGTGGCCGTGGCGAACAGTCGAAGGAAGAACGGATCTGCGGGCCAGTGGACCGCGAGCAGAGGCCCAGGGCTGATCGAAGCCTTGGAGCGCAAGCTCATCCCCTTGCCTTCCGAAGGTCGGGTAACTGCCCCGCCACAGGCTCGCAATTTCACACGTGAGCCTCTGCCTGGCCCGCTGAAGATGCCCGCCAACCCGTTGGGAACAGTGAGCAAACTGGGGTTGGCCGGTGCTCGTCGGATTGGCCCGCTGAAGTATGTCGACACCGCCATGGATGTGGTCCAGGGCGTACGCAACGGCGACGCCAAGGCTGTTGGTGTTGGCCTGAGCACTGCCGGTGGTGCCTGGGCCGGAGCTTCCGCCGGCGCCGCGATTGGCACCCTGATCTTCCCCGGTGTCGGCACTGCAATCGGCGGCGCTATCGGTGGCTTGCTGGGCAGCGAAGCGGGCAGTTGGCTCGGTGACAAACTGCTCGGCTCAAATGATCGCCTGCCCGCGCCCAATGCGCTGAGCAAGGAACTCAACAGTGCCCGTACCGACAACGTTCAGGTCACGATCTCACCCAGTATCCAGATCACCGGCGTCAACCCCGCCGATGCCCAGCAGGTCGTCAGCCAAGTGATCCAGGCCCTGCAATTTCAATGCATGCCGATGGTTACCGACTCCCTTGGCATCCGGCGCAACGCGGCACTGGCCGATCCTCCAGGAGGTGATTGATGCGACAACAAATGGTGCTCGGCGACTTTATCTTTGGCTTGTCCCGAGGCTTTGCCTATTCATCGTTGATTCGCAACAGCGATGGCGGCTGGAGTGACCTGGCGATTATCGCCAGCAAACCCCAGTCGCGGCAGAACGGCCAGAAGCTGGAAAAACTCACGTTCAACGGCACGGCCATGTACGCCACCGGCATGCAGCGCCTGGACGAATTGCGCGCCCTGCAAAATGCGCGGGCGCCTTTGCCGCTGGTCGATGGCATCGGCCGTAACTGGGGCCTGTGGCGCATCAACTCGGTGGTGGAAACCCAAAGCAACGTGATTGATGACGGCACCGCCATGGTCATGACCTGGGCCCTTGAGCTGGAGGAATTCGTCAATGCGTAAAGTGCGAAGTATCGCCGGTGATTCGGTCAACCTGCTGCTCTACCGCGAGCTGGGGCGTTGTGATGACGCGGCGGAAGAAACCCTCTGGCGCCTGAACCCCGAACTGGCCGAATACGGCCCGGTACTGCCGGCTGGCGTCTGGGTGATCGTGCCTGAGATGCAAACACGGCCGGCTGCGGTACGACCCGTTCTGGCCTGGGATTAAGGAGGCTGCATGGCACAGGGATTTACCCCGATCGTAGAGTTCTACGGCGCCAACGCGGCGCTGCTCAATCAACGCCTGATGCACTGGAGCCACACCGACGCCGCAGGCATCGAGACCGACCGCCTGGAACTGACCCTTAATATAGAAGGGCTTGAGGGCTTGCCCAGCCTGAGTGGCAAGATCGGTTTGCGCGTCGGCTACCAGGAAACCGGACTGGTGGAAAAAGGCGAATTTGTCGTCACCCAACGAACCCCGGTGCTGTTTCCGATGCGCTTGATGATCGTGGCCACCGCCGCGCCCTTCAGCGAAGTGGATAAAAGCGGTTATCGCCAGCGCCGCTCTGCCAGCCATGGGCCGACCACCTTGGGCGCGTTGTTTCGCCAACTGGTCAGCCGTCACGGGTTTTCACCGCGTGTGGCACCGGCGCTGGACGGTATTGCGATTGCCCATATCGACCAGTCCAACGAAAGCGACATGGCCTTCATCACCCGCCTGGCCAAGCGCTACAACGCGGTCACCAAGCCGTTCAACGAACTCTATGTGCTGGCCGAAGCGGGGCAGGCCAAGTCACTCTCCGGGCAGCTATTGCCGCCAGTGAAATTGTCGGTAACCGAGGACAATCGGCCCGGTGAGCACGCCTTCATTACCGCCAAGCTCGACGAAAAGTCGCGCTCCAAATACATGGGCAGCCGCGTCAGTTGGTGGGACGCTGCCGCCGGCAAACAGCGCGTGGTCCAGGTCGGAATTGCCCCGTTCAAGACCTTGCGCCAGCGCTGCCAGAACGAAGCCGAAGCCCGCGCTGTGGCCGAAGGCGAGCTGCGCCGGGTGGGCCGTGAAGGTTTGAAGCTGCAGATCGATTGCCCCGGCAACCCGTTGCTCGCCGCCGAAGGCTTGCTGGTGCTGGATGAAACCTGGCCTTCGTATATGCAGGGGCGTTGGTCGATCACCAAAGTGACCCACGTTGGCGATCCGGCGACGGGGTATCGCAGTTCGATCATGGCGGCGGGGTTGGCATCTTAGCGGCAGGGGAAAGATGGAACTTTAAAACGCGCTGAAGACGCCGTAGCGCAGGGTTAGCCTGCGAGTAATTCAAGGCGTTTGTGCTGCGTAATATTTAAAAGGACTTATAGGAAAGAGGTATGTTCTATGTTTACGATTGACTACAACGCTTATCGCACTCTGGAGCCTTACGGCAAACGTGTACGGTTCCTGGTGTTGCATTACACCGCTTTGGACTTTGCTGGCTCGGTCAAGGCTCTGACCACCGGGGCTGCAAGTGCTCACTACCTGATCCCTGACCCGACTGATCCGAGCTACCGTGCGGCGGGCTTCAAGGGGCAGAAGATTTTCAATCTGGTGGCGGAAGAGGACCGGGCTTGGCATGCAGGTGTTAGCCAGTGGGCCGGTCGCTCAGGCTTGAACGACACCTCTATCGGCATCGAGATCGTCAATCAGGCTACGGACGTCGATGGCGTATTCACGTTCCCCGACTACCAGGCTTCGCAAATCCGAGCGCTCAAGCAATTGGCGAGGAACATCCTGCAACGTTACCCGGACATGACGCCGAAAAACGTGGTCGCCCATTCTGATATTGCGGTCGGACGCAAATCCGATCCGGGTCCGAAGCTTCCCTGGAAAGACTTTGCCGAGGCCGGTATTGGCGCCTGGTACGACGAAGCAGTGAAAGGCAAATACCATCAGCAGTTCAGTGACGGAATGCCTGGGCGCGAACAAGTGATTCAGGCGTTTTCCCGTTATGGCTACGGCGTTGAAACACCGGCCTCGGACGTGTTTTTTAGTAACCTGGTGCGGGCCTTTCAACTGCACTTTCGGCCTGAAAACTATGATGGCGTACTTGATGCAGAAACCTGCGCGATCTTGTACGCACTGAATGAAAAATACGCTTGAGTTCGTGTGTTACTGAAAGCTCGACCTCAAGGAGGAGGGCTGTATGGTCCTATCTGAGCAACAGCTAGTTAAAGTCTTGCCAAGCTCCCGCCTTAAAGCGGGAGTTTTTATTTCTGCGTTAAACGCGGCCATGTCCCACCACCAAATCACCACACCTGAGCGCACTGCCGCGTTCCTCGCCCAGATCGGCCACGAATCTGGCCAGTTGCTCTATGTGCGAGAACTGGGCAGCGATCAATATTTGAGCAAATACGATACCGGTGCGCTGGCCGCCCGCCTGGGCAATACGCCCGAGGCGGATGGCGATGGCCAAAAGTATCGGGGCAGGGGGCTGATCCAGATTACGGGGCGGCGTAATTACCTGGCCTGCAGCCAAGGGTTATT
The DNA here is from genome assembly GCF_009659625.1 of Pseudomonas haemolytica. Taxonomy (GTDB): domain Bacteria; phylum Pseudomonadota; class Gammaproteobacteria; order Pseudomonadales; family Pseudomonadaceae; genus Aquipseudomonas; species Aquipseudomonas haemolytica. Next base: position 579,830 of record NZ_VOIW01000001.1, read on the forward strand.
TGGCGACGATCGCCTGCTGCAACAGCCGCAATTGCTGGAGCAACCGCAATGGGCTTGTGAATCGGCAGCCTGGTTTTGGCAGAGCAACGGTCTGAATGAACTGGCCGATAGGGGCCAGTTCACTTCCATCACTCGGCGTATCAATGGCGGTCTCAATGGCCTGGACGAGCGTTTGCGGCTGTGGGCACGGGCGAGGGCGGTGTTATGCGGTGGCTAGGTGCGTTGCGCTGGATCGGTGCGAGCCTGCCAGGCGTATGTGCGGGCCGTCGGGCGTTAGTCTCTTGATGCACTCTGTATCTTGCAAGGCCCATAGGCTCCTGTAGGGTAGGCGAACCCCCGCCCACCCCTGGAGACGACCGTGAAGGAAATCACTCAACTGGCTGCTGAACTGGGTCGCCGTTTGCAGGTGCTCAGTGCCCACGTCACCACTGCCGAGTCCTGCACCGGCGGCGGGATTGCCGAGGCCATTACGCGGATCCCGGGCAGCTCGGCCTGGTTCGAGGCGGGCTATGTCACCTATTCCAACCGGCAGAAGACCCGGCAGTTGAATGTGCCGGAAAAACTGTTCGCCAAAGTAGGCGCTGTCAGCCAGGAAGTGGTCGAGGCGATGGCCCGTGGTGCGCAGGAAAAAAGCCTGGCGCGTTTTGCCGTGGCGGTCAGTGGTGTCGCCGGCCCGGATGGCGGCTCGCCAGACAAGCCAGTGGGTACGGTTTGGCTGGCCTTTGCGGTGGGCGACGAGGTCACGGCCGAGCTTGCGCACTTCCCCGGCAACCGCGACGAAGTCCGCCGACAAACGGTAAAGGCCGCGCTAGAGGGCTTGTTGCGACGAGCTGCAGCAGAAATAGAAAATCAGGGGTAGGCGATCTCGGATCTTTGTGGAACAATACTGTCTACTTATACAGGTGTTGGCCGTCAGGCCTTATTGATTACGTGAGGACTTTAATGGACGACAACAAGAAGAAAGCCTTGGCTGCGGCCCTGGGTCAGATCGAACGTCAATTCGGCAAGGGTGCCGTAATGCGTATGGGCGATCACGACCGTCAGGCGATCCCGGCTATTTCCACTGGCTCTCTGGGTCTGGACATCGCGCTCGGCATTGGCGGCCTGCCAAAAGGCCGTATCGTTGAAATCTACGGTCCTGAATCTTCCGGTAAAACCACCCTGACCCTGTCGGTGATCGCCCAGGCGCAAAAGATGGGCGCCACCTGCGCGTTCGTCGACGCCGAGCACGCCCTGGATCCTGAATACGCCGGCAAGCTGGGCGTCAACGTTGATGACCTGTTGGTTTCCCAGCCGGACACCGGTGAGCAAGCCCTGGAAATCACCGACATGCTGGTGCGCTCCAACGCCATCGACGTGATCGTGGTCGACTCCGTGGCCGCCCTGGTACCCAAGGCTGAGATCGAAGGCGAAATGGGCGACATGCACGTGGGCCTGCAAGCCCGCCTGATGTCCCAGGCGCTGCGTAAAATCACCGGTAACATCAAGAACGCCAATTGCCTGGTGATCTTCATCAACCAGATCCGTATGAAGATTGGCGTGATGTTCGGCAGCCCGGAAACCACCACCGGTGGTAACGCGCTGAAGTTCTACGCTTCGGTCCGTCTGGACATCCGCCGTACTGGCGCGGTGAAGGAAGGTGACGAGGTTGTTGGTAGCGAAACCCGCGTCAAGGTCGTGAAGAACAAAGTGGCGCCGCCATTCCGTCAAGCCGAGTTCCAGATTCTCTACGGTAAGGGTATCTACCTGAACGGCGAGATGATCGACCTGGGCGTGCTGCACGGTTTCGTCGAGAAGTCCGGTGCCTGGTATGCCTACAACGGCAGCAAGATCGGTCAGGGCAAGGCCAACTCGGCCAAGTTCCTGGCGGACAACCCGGATATCGCTGCCACGCTTGAGAAGCAGATTCGCGACAAGCTGCTGACCCCAGCGCCAGACGTGAAAGCTGCCGCCAACCGCGAACCGGTTGACGAAATGGAAGAAGCCCACACTGACATCTGAAGCAAACGATGACTGTTGTACTGGATACACTTGTCGCCGTTCGGCGCACTGCGATGGACCTGCTCGCTCGCCGCGAGCATGGTCGAGTCGAGCTGACGCGTAAGTTGCGTCAGCGCGGCGCAGAGCCTGAGATGATCGAAACAGCCCTCGACCGGTTGACGGAAGAAGGCCTGTTGTCGGAAGCCCGTTACCTTGAAAGCTTTGTGTCTTACCGAGCGCGCTCTGGCTACGGCCCGGCGCGAATTCGCGAAGAGCTTAGCCAGCGCGGCCTGCAACGTGCTGATATTGACCTTGCCCTGCGTGAGTGCGGTATCAGTTGGCAGTCGCAGTTAGAAGACACCTGGCGTCGCAAGTTTGCCGGTCATCTTCCGATTGATGCCAGGGAGCGTGCCAAGCAGGGTCGTTTCCTGAGTTATCGCGGGTTTTCCATGGACATGATCAGCCGCTTGTTAAGCGGCCGGGATATGGACGACTGAACGCCCCAAAACCAAAGGCCCACTATGAAAATAGTGGGCCTTTTTTTTCGCCTGCAAAAAATCACGCGGGCTCTGGCGTCACCCGTTGCTGCGTTTTGCCCTGGGCCTGTGCCCAGTTTTCCGGCAGGTTGATGTAATCCACCAATTCCCGCAGTCGCCCTTGGTCGCGGCCGTTGAAGTTGAACACCAGGCGTGTCAAATGGCTGAACCTCGGTTCGTCATGATCCTCGCCCGTATAGACGAGTTGCTGGAATTCACCATTGAGTCGCAGGCTGGCAAACTCTTCCTGCAAGTGGGCCAGGGCGCTATCACTCAGAGGATGATGCATGCGCACCACGAACTCGCGTTTCAACCAGCGTGTGGAGTGGAAGTTGGCGTAAAACTGGTTGATTTCGTCGACTGCTTCTTCGGCGCTGTAGACCAGGCGGATCAGCTTGAGGTCGGTGGGCAGGATGTAGCGATTGGCTTCCAACTGGCTGCGGATAAAGTCCAGGGCGCCTTGCCAGAAACCACCGCCCGGCGCATCCAGCAACACCACTGGTACCAGCGGGCTCTTGCCGGTCTGGATCAGGGTCAGGACTTCCAGTGCCTCGTCGAGGGTGCCGAAACCACCTGGGCACAACACCAGCGCGTCGGCCTCCTTGACGAAGAACAGCTTTCGGGTAAAGAAGAAGTGGAACGACAGCAGGTTGTCAGTGCCATCAATGGTCGGGTTGGCGTGCTGTTCAAACGGCAGCGTAATGTTGAACCCCAGGCTGTGCTCCAGGCCCGCGCCTTCGTGGGCTGCGGCCATGATGCCACCGCCGCCGCCGGTGATAACCATCAGGTCGGAACGCGCCAACGCAGCACCCACTTCTCGGGCTAACGCATACAGTGGGCTTTCCACGGGCGTGCGAGCTGAGCCAAATACCGTCACCTTGCGCCGACCCCTGAACTGTTCCAGCACACGAAAGGCATGGTCCAGTTCGCGGATGGCGCGCAGGGTTATCTTGGCGTTCCAGCGGTCGCGGTCATCCTGGGCCATGCGCAGGACGGTGAGAATCATGTCGCGATAAAGAGGGATATTCGGACTGTTTGGAGCGACCAGCTGGATTTGTGCGTCGACCTCCTGCGTGAGATCGGTCCCGTTTTCTTCAAAATGACGAAGTAACTGGTCATTCGATTCATAAGGCATTCAACTTCTCCTTCTTTACAGGGCCTGGGTAGTCGACGAGAGCGTCGTCGGGGCCACGACACTGCATGTGTCGCTGCATGCCGCAGGATGGCAGGCCTCTTTTGCCTTGAAAGTGTTACAGAACAGCATTCAAACTGCTGTGGGCGGGCGTATGGGATGGCTTGATCATGGGCCGAAAAACCCTTGGCTGGCAACCGCTTATTGGTTACTCATCACGGAGTTTAGTCGTTGGCAGGAAATGAAGCGGGGGAGTGCGCGCCGCTGAACGGCAGCGCGCGAAGGTCAAGCAGAGGTTACTTTTTCTTCTTTGCCGGAGCCGGGCAATCAGCCTCAACGAACTTGACTGACGCTACAGGGCGGTTGGTCTTGTTCTCGGTGATTTCGTAGCGCATCACCGCGCCCTTGGCCATCAGCTCGCGGTAGCCAGGGTTGGTACACACACTGCGGCCCAGCTGGAAATACACAGCCTTGGGGTTGGCACGCATCTGTTCGGCGCGATCAGGCTGCACACTGAGATGGTCAATCAGTTGCATGCCTTCAACGGTGTAGGCGACTTCCAGGGTTTTTTCATCGATTTCCCGGGGCAGGTCCTTGTTGCTTTCGGCCGCGACGCTTTGCAGCTTCCTGTTCATTTGAGCCTCCAGCAGCGAGGCCGCGTGGGCGCCCATAGGCAATACCAACGCAAGGGCGACGGATGGGGCAACAAGGCGCAGCATGGAACGCAGCATGAAACTCTCCTGATTCGGTTACTGGTGCATAGACCAGCCACTGCGCTGTGCGTTCAGTGGCGCGCAATTATAGGTGAGCCCTTGCCACTACAGCCAGGCGTATCGCTGGTAAACTGCCGTCACTTCTGTTTTCCACGAGTTTCTTCCGTGTCGATTACCTTTTCCTCGCCGCGTGCCCGATGAGTCACGCTGTTTCTCGCTTGCGCACTGAGCGCTTGGCGCGTGCCGTCAGGCCGTTTCTAAATCGTGGTTCCCGAGCTGAGCGCTGCCCCGGCTGTCGGGTAATTCCCGAATACTGTTTGTGCGCGTGGAGACCCAAAGTTGCGGCCAGGTCCGCCATGTGCCTGCTGATGCATGATGTTGAACCGATGAAACCCAGCAACACTGGTTGGCTGATCGCCGATGTAATTGACGACACCACTGCATTCGCCTGGTCGCGTACCGAGGTCGATCCCGAATTGCTCAGGTTGCTGGCCGACCCGCAGTGGCAGCCATACATCGTCTTCCCCGGTGAGTTCGTGGCGCCGGAAAGGGTGGTCAGTCAAGTCCGTGCGGAGGCGGGCAAGCGTCCGCTGTTTATCCTGCTGGACGGTACCTGGAGCGAAGCGCGCAAGATGTTTCGCAAAAGCCCTTATCTGGAGCATTTGCCGGTGCTGAGCCTGGCGCCAGAGCAGTTGTCGCGCTACAAACTGCGCCGTTCCAAGCGTGATGACCATTTCTGTACAGCCGAGGTGGCGGCACTGTGTCTGGAGTTGGCCGCAGACGTGGCTGCCAGCGAAGTGTTGGATGCCTACCTCGATGTATTCAGCACCCATTACCTGGCTGCCAAGTTCCAAATGCCTCTGGACCCGACTGACGCTGTTCATGCGCGCCTCGCACCCTATATCCCGGCAGTCTAGCCAGACGACGTTTGCATGATGGCACCGTAAACTTGCAACCCGCTAAAATGCCCACGGGCGTAGTGCTTGACCCTCCAGGCTGCGCTGGGCATGCTGGGCGCCGATTGGGGCGCAACCGTGAATTCTCGACGTCGTTTCAAAGGCTTTTTGACGTTGAGCGGGCCCTGTGGCGATAGCTGCCTGGCCGTCGCCTCGTGTATTGGTGAACCCTGAACCCATCAGGGCTCCCATAAAAAACAGGATCATTTAACCAATGGCCACATACGAAATCCTGATAGCCGATGATCACCCGCTGTTTCGCAGCGCACTGCATCAGGCGGTAACCCTGGGCCTGGGCCCTGATGTACGCCTGGTCGAAGTGGCCAGCATCGCCGAACTGGAAGCCCGCCTCACCGAAAAATCCGACTGGGACCTGGTACTGCTCGACCTGAACATGCCCGGCGCCTACGGCTTCTCCGGGCTGGTGCTGCTGCGCGGGCAATACCCGCAGATCCCTGTGGTAATGGTTTCGGCCCAGGAAGAAGCCGACGTGGTGGTGCGCTCCAAGGAGTTTGGTGCCAGCGGTTTCATTCCCAAGTCCAGCGCGATGGAAGATATCCAGAAAGCCGTGCGCACGGTGTTGGATGGCGATGTGTCGTGGCCGCCCCAGGCGTTTGAAGAAATCAATGTGTCCGATGAAGCCAAGGCTGCCCGTGACGGTCTCGCCAGCCTGACGCCCCAGCAGTTCCGGGTTCTGACCATGGTCTGCGAGGGGTTGTTGAACAAGCAGATAGCCTACGAGCTGAGCGTGTCGGAAGCGACCATCAAGGCTCACGTCACGGCGATCTTTCGCAAGCTGGGGGTTCGTACGCGCACCCAGGCGGCGCTGCTCTTGCAACAACTTGAGTCAATTTCGCAGCATTAAGTTACAACCGATTCACGCTTTTTTGACTTTGCGTGATCTAGCTTCCCCACTTCTTTGGTTCAGTTGCCTACGTCTATGTCGCCTTTCAAGGGTCAAACCGGTATCAAACGTATCTTCAATGCAGGGGGCTATTCCCTGGATGGTCTGCGCGCGGCTTTCACCGGCGAGGCGGCGTTCCGCCAACTGGTGTTGCTGAACGTTATCCTGATCCCAGTGAGCTTTTTCCTGCAGGTCAGTCGGGTTGAACGGGCGCTGCTGATTGCGGTGTGCCTGTTGGCCTTGATCGTCGAATTGCTCAACTCAGCGGTAGAAGCAGCGATCGATCGCATCTCCCTGGACCGTCACCCTTTGTCAAAAAACGCCAAGGACATGGGCAGCGCCGCGCAATTCGTGGCCCTGACCATGATCACCCTGGTATGGGCCGTGATTCTGATCTGAGGATCAGGCGATGCTCGGCAGCACGATCTCGTCGCTGCGCTGCACCCCGGCGGTGAAGGCGCGGCACAGTTCGAGAAACTCGCGCATCGCCGAGGTCTGGTACTTCTGTTTATGCCAGATGAAGTAGAACTGCCGGGCCAGGTCCAGGTCCGGGGTTTCCACCGGCACCAGGCTGCCACGGCGGAACGCATCGCGTAGCGCCAGCCGCGAAATGCAGCCAATCCCCAGCCCCGACTCCACCGCCCGCTTGATTGCCTCGGTGTGTTCCAGCTCCAGGCGGATATTCAACGCGCTGCGGTGATGACGCATGGCCTGGTCAAAGGTCAGGCGCGTGCCCGAGCCTTGTTCCCGCAGTATCCACGCTTCATGGGTCAATTCGTCCATGCTCGCCACGCCACGCTTGGCCAAGTGATGCTGGGGTGCACAAAACACTACCAACTCGTCTTCTACCCAGGTCTGCACTTCGATATCCGGGTGGCTGCAGTCGCCTTCGATTAGACCCAGGTCAATTTCGTAGTGCGCTACCTGATGCACGATATGTGCAGTGTTCTGCACATGTAGCTTCACTTGGCTCTCGGGGTGTTGCTGCATAAAGCTGCCAATGAGCAGCGTCGCCAGGTAATTGCCGATGGTCAGGGTGGCGCCGACCGCCAGGGAGCCGAAGCCGGACTTGCCGTTGAGCAGGTCCTCGATCTCCTTGGCCTGGTCGAGCAGGGCCACGGCCTGGGGCAATAGCTGATGGCCGAGGGCGTTGAGGCTCAGGCGTTTGCCGGCGCGGTCGAATAATTGGCAGCTGGATTGGCGCTCCAGCTCGGTGATCGACGTGCTGGCGGCGGATTGGGATAAGGCCAGAAGGCCAGCAGCGCGGGAGACGCTTTCTTGCTGGGCGACGGCGACGAAGACTTGCAGTTGACGGAGAGTAAATCGCATATCGATATAACCGATAACCCTTATCTTAATAATCCAGTTAACAGATATTGTCGCCGCCATTAGAATGCTGTGCAATTGCGCACCTATCATTTGGCGCAGACCCATTTCCAGGAGTTCCCCGTACATGAGCAACATGAACCACGAGCGTGTCCTCAGTGTTCATCACTGGAACGACACTCTGTTCAGCTTCAAGTGCACCCGCGACCCGGGCTTGCGCTTCGAGAACGGTCAGTTCGTGATGATCGGCCTGCAACAGCCCAACGGCCGCCCGCTCATGCGCGCTTACTCGATTGCCAGCCCGAACTGGGAAGAGCATCTGGAGTTCTTCAGCATCAAGGTGCCCGATGGCCCGCTGACTTCCCAATTGCAGCACTTGAAGGAAGGCGACGAGATCATCATCAGCAAAAAACCGACAGGCACCCTGGTGCTTGACGATTTGAAGCCGGGCAAACACCTGTACCTGCTCAGCACCGGTACTGGCCTCGCCCCATTCATGAGCGTGATCCAGGACCCGGAAACCTATGAGCGTTTCGAAAAAGTGATCCTGTGCCACGGCGTGCGTTACGTCAACGAAGTTGCCTACCGCGAATTCATCACCGAGCACCTGCCGCAGAATGAATTCTTCGGCGAGGCCCTGCGTGACAAGTTGATCTACTACCCGACCGTGACCCGCGAGCCGTTCGAAAACGAAGGCCGCCTGACCGACCTGATGCGCAGCGGCAAGCTGTTCAGCGACATCGGCCTGCCGCCGATCAACCCCGAAGACGACCGTGCCATGTTGTGCGGCAGCCCAAGCATGCTGGACGAGACCAGCGAAGTGTTGAACAGCTTCGGCCTGAAAGTTTCGCCACGGATGCGTGAGCCGGGTGATTACTTGATCGAGCGTGCGTTCGTCGAGAAGTAAAGCAGTCAGTCCATGCGCTGACTGGGCAACACAGAAGATCTGAATGTGGGAGGGGGCTTGCTCCCGATGGGGGTGGGTCAGTCGACATGTAAGTTGACTGAATCACCCCCATCGGGAGCAAGCCCCCTCCCACATTTGGTTTCCGGTTTATTCAGTTAGCGCAAACCACTTCCAGCACACAGATCATCCCGGGTTCTGGATAGTGCCAGCGCACATCCACATCCCAGAATTGCGCCCCATATTCCCGTTCGGAAGTAGGAACCTGGTAAGCCGGCCGCGGATCCTGCGCCAAACATTGCTCAATCAGTTCCACCAACGGCTCATCCAGGCGCTGAGCGTGGCCTTGCGCCTGTTGCAGCGCTGTCTTGAGCCACTGCACAGCAATCAGCTGCGGCGCGCTGCTGGCGATGCTGTTGGTGGCGCTGTCGATAATGTCGGCATACGGCACATACGGCTTGATATCCAACACTGGCGTGCCGTCAAGCAGATCAATCCCGGATATCCACAGCCGCCCAGGTTCCACCTTGTCCAACTTCACCACCGACTGGCCAATGCCGTTGGGGCGATGGGTGGCGCGGGTGGCAAACACGCCCATGGAGGTGTTGCCGCCCAGGCGCGGCGGGCGCACTTTCAGGCGCGGCTTGTCTTCCAGAGCCTGATGGAACAGGAACAGCAGCCACACATGGCTGACCTGCTCCAAGCCCTGCACCGCCTCGCCCTGGTCGAACGGCGCCACCAGCTCCAGCACACCGCGGGCGGCTGGCGCCAGTTGCGGTTGGCGTGGGATGGCGAACTTCTCCTTGAAGCAGGAGCGTACGAAGCCGACGGGCGAGACCTGATAACTCATGGCTTAAGCGCGAACCCGCAGCGTCAGGCCCTTGAGGAAGTTGCGCAGCAACTGGTCGCCGCACGGACGATAGTTGGTGTGGCCGAACTTACGGAACAGTGCGCTCAGCTCAGGCTTGGATACCGGGAACTCCGCAGCCTTGAGGATCGCATGCATGTCGTCCTCCTTCAGTTCGAAGGCCACGCGCAGTTTTTTCAGGATGATGTTGTTGGTCACCGGCGTTTCGATCGGCTGCGGCGGACGGCTTTCGTCCTTGCCGCGCTTGAAGATCACCAAGCCATCGAGGAAGTGCGCCATGACGTCGTCCGGGCAGAACACAAAACCTTCTTCCTCATCTTTCTTGAGGTAGGTCAGCAGGTCTTCCTTGGTCACGTCCATGCCGCCGAGCTTGATGATCTCGACCATCTTGTTGTCGCTGATGTCGAGCATGTAGCGCACGCTGCGCAGTACGTCGTTGTGAATCATGGTGGGCAATCCTGGTATTCAACTGAGGGCACCGCGCAACTATGTCGGTGCCGAGAAAGGGGGAACGACTTAGAACTTCTCTTTGGCGGACAAGTAGCGCCATTGGCCCACTGGCACCTTGCCGATGGAAACGCCGCCGATGCGGATACGGCGGATGGCGATGACTTTCAGGCCAACCGCTTCGCAGAACAGCGCGATCACGCCGGGTTGCGGGTTTTTCATCGCAAAGCGCAGGCGGTTTTCGTTCTGCCAGCTGGCTTTGACGGCCGGCAGCTCTTTGCCTTTGTAGGTCAGGCCGTGGTTCAGGCGGTTGAGGCCGTGGGCAACCATGTCGCCTTCGACTTCCACCACATATTCCTGCTCGATCTTGGCGGCATCGGCAGTCAACTTGCGCAGAATCTTCCAGTCCTGGGTGAACACCAGCAGGCCGCTGGCCTTGGCTTGCAGGTCGGCGCTGGCGGTCAGGCGCAGAAAGTGCCCCTTGAGCGGGCGCTTGCTGAAGCGGTGTTCTTCGGACAAGGTCTCGGCGCTGATCGAGGCCATGGCGGTTTCAGCATCCACACCCACCGGTGCGTGCAGCAGGATGGTCACCGGCTCGGGCGCGGTGGCTTTGGCCTGCGGGTCGAGCTCGACTTTCTCCGTAGTGACCTTGAACTGCGGCTCGTCGATCACTTCGCCGTCCACCGAGACCCAGCCGCCTTCGATAAACAGCTCGGCCTCCCGACGGGAGCAACCGACCAGTTCGATAAGGCGTTTGGAGAGGCGTATGGGGTCAGTCATGACAAGGGCCGTAACAAAAGGGGGCAGCTATTGTACCTGCCTGGCGCCGGTTAATCCCGAGCCCATTTCATTTAACCCTGGCGCGCCTGTTGTTGCAGCTGGCGCAATCGCATATGCAGCAACGGGTAAGGCTGGCCAAGGCCATCATGCTCCGTGCGCCCGATCACTTCGAAGCCTTGCTTGAAGTAGAAACCCAGGGCCTGGGGGTTCTGTTCGTTGACGTCCAGCTCATCGGCATTCATATGTTCGATCGCATAGCGCAGCAGTTGCCGCCCCAGGCCCTGGCCACGGTGTTGCGGGTCGATAAACAGCATCTCCACTTTGCCCGCTGCCACCCCGGCGAACCCGGTGATGTGCTGGCGTGAGTCCTTGGTGCAGATCAGCATCACGGCGTCCAGGTAGCGAGTCAGCACCAGGTTTTTCAGCAAGTCGATATAGCTGCCCGGCAGAAAATCGTGGGTGGCGCGTACCGAGTCTTCCCAGATCTGCGCCAAGCGCGTGTAATCGCTGGTTTTAGGTGTGTGGATAACCGAATGCTGACGCATGCCCGCTGCCCCTTGCCGTAATTGGCGTTGATGGGCAAAACGATAGACCGAAAAAAGCCCCGCATCTTGTCAGAGGCGAGGCTTTTTCAAAATTACGCAAACGCTATCAGTCGCGCTTTTCAGCCCACAAGTCGTACTCGTCGGCGTCGGTCACGGTGCACCAGACCTTGTCGCCCGGCTTCAAGCCGCTGGCATCGTCGATAAACACGTTACCGTCGATTTCCGGGGCATCGAAGAAACAGCGGCCAACCGCGCCTTGCTCGTCGACTTCATCGATCAGCACTTCGATTTCCTTGCCGATACGCAGTTGCAGGCGCGCCGAGCTGATCGCCTGTTGGTGCGCCATGAAACGCTCCCAACGGTCCTGCTTGACGTCGTCCGGCACCACCGCCAGGTCCAGCAGGTTGGCTGGGGCGCCTTCCACCGGTGAGTACTGGAAGCACCCGACGCGATCCAGCTGCGCTTCGGTCAGCCAATCCAGCAGGTACTGGAAGTCTTCTTCGGTTTCGCCGGGGAAGCCGACGATAAAGGTGGAACGGATGATCAGTTCCGGGCAGATCTCGCGCCAGTTCTTGATGCGTGCCAGGGTCTTGTCTTCGAAGGCCGGGCGTTTCATCGCCTTGAGTACTTTCGGGCTGGCGTGCTGGAACGGGATGTCCAGGTACGGCAGGATCTTGCCGGCGGCCATCAGCGGGATCAGCTCGTCCACGTGCGGGTATGGGTAAACGTAGTGCAGGCGCACCCACACGCCCAGGCTGCTCAGCGCTTCGCAGAGTTCGGTCATGCGGGTTTTCACCGGCGCGCCGTTCCAGAAACCAGTGCGGTATTTCACGTCGACGCCGTAGGCGCTGGTGTCTTGGGAGATCACCAGCAACTCCTTGACGCCGGACTTGACCAGGCGCTGGGCCTCGTCGAGTACGTCACCGACCGGGCGGCTCACCAGCTTGCCGCGCATCGACGGAATGATGCAGAAGCTGCAACTGTGGTTGCAGCCTTCGGAAATCTTCAGGTACGCGTAGTGGCGCGGAGTCAGCTTGATGCCTTGGGGCGGCACCAGGTCGATCAGCGGGTTGTGGTCCTGGCGAGGCGGCACCACTTCGTGCACGGCGTTGACCACCTGCTCGTACTGCTGCGGGCCGGTCACGGCCAGCACACTCGGGTGCACGTTGCGGATATTGCCTTCTTCCACACCCATGCAGCCGGTGACGATGACCTTGCCGTTTTCCTTGATGGCTTCACCGATCACTTCCAAAGACTCAGCTTTTGCCGAATCGATGAAGCCGCAGGTGTTGACCACCACCACATCGGCGTCCTGGTAAGTGGACACGACGTCATAGCCTTCCATCCGCAATTGCGTGAGGATGCGCTCGGAGTCGACCAGGGCCTTCGGGCAACCCAGGGAAACAAAGCCAACCTTGGGGTTGGCTTTTGCGATGGTGGTGGACATGTCTAACCTCGGTATTGAATGACGCTGCCGGTCGTGCACGACAAGGCAACGGACGGGCGCTTGGTGCGCCTCTGATCAAAAAGTGCGCAATTCTAGCGACGGGCAACGCACTTGACCAGCTTTATGCAGGGAAATGCGACGAGTGCTGCGCTATGCTTCGCGCCGTTGCGCATGGGTAAAGCCCTTGGGTCAATAAAACGTCTGTTACGAGAAGTAAAACAGCGCATGCTAGGGTCAGCTTAGACGTGCTGTTTATAAAAGACCTCAGGTCAAAGGGCAGGAGTGGTTGATGGGTCAGGCAAGTAGTCAGGCAGCAGGTGCCGAGCATTCAAACGCCAAGCCGATTGGCATGCTGGTGGCAGCGGTCGGGGTGGTTTATGGCGATATCGGGACCAGCCCGCTCTACACCCTTAAAGAGGTGTTCAACGGCGGTTATGGGGTGCAGGTCAACCATGACGGTGTCTTGGGGATCCTGGCGCTGATTTTTTGGTCGCTGATCTGGGTGGTATCGATCAAGTACATGCTGTTCGTGCTGCGCGCCGATAACCAGGGCGAGGGCGGCATCATGGCGCTCACAGCGTTGGCGCGGCGAGCGGCCGGGGAGCGCGCGAAATTGCGCAGTTTCCTGGTGGTGTGCGGCCTGTGTGGCGCAGCGCTGTTCTATGGCGACAGCATGATCACCCCGGCAATTTCCGTTTTGTCCGCCATCGAAGGCTTGGAGCTGGCGTTCGACGGTCTGGAAAAATGGGTGGTGCCGATTGCGTTGATTGTGCTGGTGGCGCTGTTCCTGATCCAGAAGCACGGCACCGATCGTATCGGCAAGCTGTTCGGCCCGGTGATGGTCACCTGGTTCCTGGTGTTGGGTGGCCTGGGTGTGTACGGCATCCTGCAACAGCCCGAAGTGCTGAATGCGCTGAACCCGGTATGGGGCGTGCGTTTCTTTATGGTGCACCCCGGCATTGGCGTGGCGATCCTCGGCGCGGTGGTGTTGGCATTGACCGGCGCCGAAGCGCTGTATGCCGACATGGGCCACTTCGGTCGCAAACCCATTGCCCGCGCCTGGTTCTTGCTGGTGCTGCCGGCGCTGGTGCTCAACTATTTCGGCCAGGGCGCGATGCTGTTGGGCGATCCGGAAGCCGCACGCAACCCGTTCTATCTGCTGGCGCCGAGTTGGGCGCTGATCCCGTTGGTGGGCTTGTCCACACTGGCCACGGTGATCGCGTCTCAGGCGGTGATCTCCGGTGCGTTCTCGTTGACCCGCCAGGCCATCCAGTTGGGTTACATCCCGCGCATGCATATCCAGCACACCTCCAGTGCCGAGCAGGGCCAGATCTACATCGGCGCCGTGAACTGGTCGCTGATGGTGGGCGTGATCCTGCTGGTGCTGGGCTTCGAATCCTCCGGCGCCCTGGCCTCGGCCTACGGCGTAGCCGTAACGGGCACCATGCTGATGACCACCATCCTGGTGTCGGCGGTCATGCTGCTGCTGTGGAAATGGCCACCAGTGCTGGCCGTGCCGGTGTTGCTCTGCTGCCTGTTGGTGGACGGCCTGTTCTTTGCCGCCAACGTGCCCAAGGTGATTCAGGGCGGCGCCTTCCCGGTACTCGCGGGGATCGTGTTGTTCGTGCTGATGACCACTTGGAAGCGCGGCAAGCAATTGCTGGTCGAACGCCTCGATGAGGGCGGCCTGCCGTTGCCGATCTTTATCAACAGTATCCGCGTGCAGCCGCCCCATCGGGTGCAGGGCACCGCCGTGTTCCTGACCGCTCGCCCGGACGCCGTCCCCCACGCGCTGTTGCACAACCTGCTGCATAACCAGGTGCTGCACGAGCAAGTGGTGCTGCTGACAGTGGTCTACGAGGACATTCCACGGGTGCCTGCCGCACGGCGCTTTGAGGTGGACTCCTATGGCGAAGGCTTCTTCCGGGTGATCCTGCACTTCGGCTTTACCGACGAGCCGGACGTGCCCGAGGCGCTGAAGCTGTGCCACCTGGATGACTTGGACTTCAGCCCCATGCGTACCACCTATTTCCTCAGCCGTGAAACGGTGATCGCCTCGCGCATCAAGGGCATGGCGCGCTGGCGCGAAGCCTTGTTCGCCTTCATGTTGAAGAACGCCAACGGCAACCTGCGCTTTTTCAAGCTGCCGGTAAACCGTGTGATCGAACTGGGCACCCAGGTCGAAATGTAAGGCGCTGCACCACGGGAGCCGGCAATCGGCTCCCGCTTTCCTTTCTGAACCCTGTGCAATCGAAGGTTGTCGACTAGGCTCTAAGCACTGTTGAACAGTGCCCATAGAACCCAGAAGAGGTGCGCCATGAGTCAGCTGCTCGAACCCTATACCCTGCGCCAATTGACCCTGCTCAACCGCATCGCGGTCTCGCCGATGTGCCAATACTCAAGTGACGATGGCCTGGCCAATGACTGGCACCTGGTGCATCTCGGCAGCCGCGCCGTGGGGGGCGCCGGGCTGATTTTCACTGAAGCCACCGCCGTGACTGCCGATGGGCGTATCACCGCCCAGGATTTGGGCTTGTGGAACGACGCCCAGATCGAACCACTGCAGCGCATCACGCGCTTTATCGCCGCCCAGGGGGCAGTGGCGGGTATTCAACTGGCCCATGCCGGGCGCAAGGCCAGTACCTATCGGCCATGGATCGGCAAGCATGGCAGCGTCAAGCCGCAAGAGGGCGGCTGGGTGCCCGTCGGCCCATCGCCGATTGCCTTCGACCCTAACCACACCCAGCCCAAGCCACTGGACGAAGGGCAGATCCAGCAAGTGATCGCCGACTTCGTCGCCGCCGCCAAGCGCGCCTTGACCGCAGGTTTTGAAGTGGTGGAAATCCATGCGGCCCATGGTTACCTGCTGCATCAGTTTCTTTCGCCGATCAGCAACCAGCGCCAGGATCAATACGGAGGCTCGTTCGAAAACCGTATTCGCCTGGTGCTGGAGGTGACCAAGGCCGTGCGCGCCGCCTGGCCCCAGGAGCTGCCTCTGTTTGTGCGGGTATCGGCCACCGATTGGGTGGAAGACGGCTGGAACCCGGATGAAACCGTGGAATTGGCGCGCCGCCTGAAAGACTTGGGCGTTGACCTGATCGATGTGTCCTCTGGTGGCACCGCTGCCAATGCCGAGATCCCCACCGGCCCCGGCTACCAGACACGCTTCGCCGAACGGGTACGCAAGGAGTCGGGCATCGCCACCGGCACGGTCGGCATGATCACCGAGCCGGCCCAGGCCGAGCATATCCTGCGTACCTGCCAGGCCGACATTATCTTCCTGGCCCGTGAACTGCTGCGTGATCCTTACTGGCCGCTGCATGCCGACGATGACCTGGGCGGGCGCAAGGCAATCTGGCCGGCGCAGTATCAACGGGCGACCCACAGGGATCAGCCCATCCATGAGTCGGACCTCAGGGATTGATCTTGCGCAGCATCCTGAAAAACCCACCCTGAAACGGTGGGTTTTTTCTTGCTCGCGTTACAGCAACCCCATCCCGCACTGTTTGCGCAGGCACCCTGTGGCATTCACCTGTATCGACCACTGCGTGAGTAATAACTGTAGGTTTTTATGACTGAGGTTATTTATTTAAGTTAATACTCTAAAAAAATCCCACGCGGGACGAGATAGTTTCTACGCTTAGGGTAAGCCCGACTTCTGGCCCAGGGAGGCAGGCTGCTGGTCCGCAGAGGCAATGCGCTTCACGGGAGATGGGAAATGGGCAACAGGAGTTTTGACTGACATCAGGAGTAAACGGTCCATGGCCAAATCCTATGGCGTAGCGGGTGTAGTGGCGTCTTTCCTTAGCCGCCGGATGCCCTTGCGGGGGCGAAGGTTGAGTTCAGATGAAGTGGAGCTGCTGGCGCAGTACCGGGCGCTGACCGAGAACGATCAGGTGGCGATGCGCTATCTGATTGGGGCGATGAAGAGCGTGTCGCGGTTTTGAGTCATATACGATCATTCCCACGTTCCCGCGTGGGAATGATCCGTTTGGTTGGCGTCAGGTGTACTTACGTTGCTCCGGCGCGGGCGGGAAGTATTGATAGAGCCAGGTTTCGCTCAAGGTGCGGTCCTGTGTGCGAATGAACAGGCGCAGTTCCACGGGTTCCACACTGTCGCTGGTAGGGTACCAATCGAACAGGATGCGATAGCCCTTGATGTTGTCCAGCACCAGCACGCTGAAATCTTTCACCTCGCCATGGGAGCAGGTCACTACCGGTTCGATGCCGGTACCCGGTGGCAGGCGATCCAGGCCGCCGCCCTTGAAGTCTACGGCGAAACGCCGCGCCCAGACTTTCGGGTAATGTTCGCCGGGGGCCCAACCTTCGGTAAAGCCGCCCATGCCTGAACGTGTCGCGTCGACCTGCGCCAGCGGTGTGCTGACTGGCGGTAGGGCGCTCCAGTACAGCTTGTAGCCGTAGTTGAGGGAATCACCGGCGGCCACGGGCTTCTTCGGGGTCCAGAAGGCCACGATATTGTCCAGGGTTTCGCCAGTGGTGGGGATTTCCAGCAGGTCGATCGAGCCTTCGCCCCACGCCGTGGTAGGTTCAACCCACAGGCTAGGGCGCTTGCTGTACCAGTCGACCGTGTCCTGATAGCTGGCGAACTCATGGTCGGTCTGCACCAAGCCAAAGCCTTTGGGGTCGGTGTCGGCGAATGCATTGAATTGCAGCTTGGCCGGGTTGTTCAGCGGGCGGCAGATCCACTCGCCGTTGCCACGCCACATGGCCAGGCGGTCCGAATCGTGGATCTGCGGGTGGATGGTGTCGCACATACGCCGCTCATGGGTGCCGCAGCTGAACATGCTGGTCATCGGCGCGATGCCCAGTTGTTCGATGGCGGTACGCGCATTGATGTGCGCATCGATTGCCATCACCACTTGGTTGGCCTGGCAGTCGATATCAAAGCGGTAGGCGCCGGTCGCGCTTGGCGAGTCGAGCAGGGCGTAGACCACAAAGCGGGTGGCGTTCTTGTCCGGGGTTTCGAACCAGAACTGCGTGAAATCGGGGAATTCCTCGCGTTTTTTCGCGTAGGTATCAATTGCCAGGCCACGGGCCGACAGGCCGTATTGGCCGGTGGAGTCTACTGCGCGGAAGTAGCTGGCGCCGAGAAACGACAGCACGTCATGACGGTCCAGCTCCGGCGCCTTGAACAGCTTGAAGCCGGAGAAACCCAGGTCGCCGGTCAGTTGCTGGGTGTCCACTGTGGTTTTTTCATAGTTGAACAGCGAAGGGCGGAAATGCACCTCGCGGGCTTCACGGGTCTTGGGATCGACGCTGTGCATGCGCACCGGTGTCTTGAAGCCCATGCCGACGTGGAAAAACTGCACGTCCAGTTGGCCGTTCAACTCCTTCCACAACGAATGGTTGCCGTCATAGCCGATGGCGTTGAAATTCTGCGGGGTCATGGTGGCCAGGGTCGGTGGCAGCACCTGCTTAGTGTCCTGATAGCCCCGAGTGGCCAATTGCTTGGCTTGCGCCTTGAGCGATTCGAAATCGAACGCCACGGCCTTGCCATCGGCGGCACGATTTCCGGCCCAAGCCTGCGCGGCCAGCAGGCCACTGGCCGACAAACCGGTGTAAGCCGCAATGGCCATGGATGCTTTGAGCAAATTCCTGCGGTGCATAGAGACAACCTGTCGTGAGCAAATCCCGCGCCGTTCCTGGCACGTAGCGGATCAGAAATAACGGTTCGGACATGCCTTCGGCCAAACGCAACGGACAATAAACAGACGCCGGATAGCTTAAGCGGTTCGATGAACAAGGAAAAATGATTGATGGCGGGATGATGGCGTCACATGTGCAACAAGACATTTCCAGCATGGCAGTAGAACGTTACATCTGGAAGCACTCTAGATCGCGGCTTTTTGGCACTTAGTTTTACGCTGGAGGCCTATTGGTCCTATGAACCCAAGTGTCTGGAGGCTACGAATGAATACCCGTGGATTGCTCGATCAGTTGCTCAAATCTGGCCAGGACATGTTGCAAAACAAGGCTGGCGGCCAACGTAAGTCCAATGACAAAGGCGCCCTCGGCGGCTTGCTCGGCGGTGGCGGGCTCGGCAGCATGCTCGGCGGTGCCGGCGGCGGCGCCCTGGCGGCTGGGGCCATGGGCCTGCTTCTGGGCAACAAGAAGGCGCGCAAATTCGGCGGCAAGGCCCTGACCTACGGCGGCCTGGCTGCACTGGGCGTGATCGCCTACAAGGCCTATGGTAACTGGCAAGCCCAGCAGGCCAGCGCCCCCCAAGGCGAACCGCAAACCATCGACCGCCTGCCACCGGCCCAGGTCGAGCAACACAGCCAGGGCATCCTCAAGGCGCTGGTGGCAGCCGCCAAGGCAGACGGGCATGTGGACGAGCGCGAGCGTGCGTTGATCGAAGGGGAATTCACCAAGCTGGACAACGACCAGGAACTGCAACACTGGCTGCACGGCGAACTCAACAAACCCCTGGACCCCGCCGACGTCGCACGCGCCGCCAGCACCCCGGAAATGGCCGCCGAAATGTACATCGCCAGCGTGATGCTGGTGGACGAGGAAAACTTCATGGAAAAGGCCTACCTGGACGAGTTGGCCCGCCAACTGAAACTTGAGCCAGGTTTGAAGCTGGAGCTGGAAAAACAGGTGCGGCTTAACGCATAAGTATGGCTATCGACACCGCTCTCCCTCGTAATCACGATGCGGAGCGAGCTGCTCTTGATCTGCTTTTGAGCCTAGGCAAGGTGCCGAGTGGTGGGGCGAGAGCGGTTTGGTTACTTTCGCCTGGGCCGGTATTCCGGCTCTTCGAAAGTGGCCCGCCGTAAGGGCGGAACCATAAGCAGCCGCTACCTGAATAACGGATATGCACCCCGTCTGATCCAACATCCTGTTCGGCTGTCAGGCCGCCTTCGCGAGCAAGCCCCCTCCCACATTTGCATTCTGTGGACACACCCTCAAAAGCGTTGATAAACGCAGGCATCCGCTCAGCTATACTCCCCTCCATTTGAATGGCCTTGCGAGGAATTACTGTGAAGAACTGGACCCTGCGCCAAAGGATTTTGGCGAGCTTTGCGGTAATCATCGCGATCATGCTGCTGATGGTGGTGCTCTCGTATTCGCGCCTGCTGAAGATTGAGGTCAGCGAGAATTCAGTTCGGGACGACGCGGTGCCCGGAGTCTTTTTCAGCTCGATGATTCGCAGCGCCTGGGTCGACAGCTACCTGCAAACCCAGGAAATTGTCGGAATCCACAAGAACCAGGCCATTTCCGAAGTCGACAAGCAGGACTACAAGTCCTTCGAGGCGCGGCTCGAGCAGCACATGGCCAGCTACGCCGGGACGATCAATATCGATCAGGACCGCACCGAATTCGACGCCTTCGAAAAACTGCACCAGAACTACAACCGAATTCTCGCCCAAGTGCTGGAGGCCCATCAGAGCAATAACCCGGTCGAGGCGCTGAGGTTGTTCGACGAACAACTGACCCCCGCGTGGACCGCAGGCCGCATGAAGCTCAATGACATTATCAATGAGAACAAACAGGTCGCCGACAATGCTACGGCCGCCATCGATGATGCCGTAGCGGCGGCGAAAATCAGCATGGGCGTCTCGCTGCTGCTGGCGATTCTCGCGGCGGCGCTGTGTGGCTTGTTGCTGATGCGCGCGATCATGGCGCCGATGCAGCGTATCGTCGAAATCCTCGAAGTCATGCGCACCGGCGACCTGAGCAAACGCCTGAACCTGGAGCGCAAGGACGAATTCAACGCGGTCGAGACGGGCTTCAACGACATGATGACCGAGCTGACCGCCCTGGTGTCCCAGGCACAGCGTTCGTCGGTGCAGGTCACCACCTCGGTCACCGAGATTGCCGCGACTTCCAAGCAACAACAGGCCACGGCCACCGAAACTGCAGCCACGACCACCGAAATTGGCGCGACTTCCCGCGAGATTGCCGCCACTTCCAAGGACTTGGTCCGCACCATGACCGAAGTGTCCACCGCCGCCGACCAGGCCTCGGTGGCTGCCGGCTCTGGCCAGCAAGGTCTGGCACGCATGGAAGAAACCATGCACTCGGTGATGGGCGCCGCCGATCTGGTCAATGCCAAGCTGGCGATCCTCAACGAGAAAGCCGGCAACATCAACCAGGTGGTGGTGACCATCGTCAAAGTGGCTGACCAGACCAACCTGTTGTCCCTCAACGCCGCCATCGAGGCGGAGAAAGCCGGTGAATACGGTCGCGGTTTTGCCGTGGTGGCCACCGAAGTGCGCCGTCTGGCCGACCAGACCGCCGTGGCGACCTACGACATCGAGCAGATGGTGCGGGAGATTCAGTCGGCGGTGTCGGCGGGTGTGATGGGCATGGACAAGTTCTCCGAGGAAGTACGCCGGGGTATGTTCGAAGTGCAGCAAGTGGGCGAGCAGTTGTCACAGATCATCCATCAGGTGCAGGCCCTGGCGCCGCGGGTGTTGATGGTCAACGAAGGCATGCAGGCCCAGGCCACCGGCGCTGAGCAGATCAACCACGCGCTGGTGCAATTGGGCGATGCCAGCAGCCAGACCGTCGAATCCCTGCGCCAGGCCAGCTTTGCCATTGATGAACTGAGCCAGGTTGCGGTCGGTCTGCGCAGCGGCGTGTCGCGTTTCAAAGTCTGATGAGCGACCTCGCGGCTAAACGCGGCGCCGTCCCGGCAGCGAAAAAGGCGTTGTTCCTGGTGTTCCACATCGGCAGTGAACGCTTTGCCCTCAAGGCCACCGAAGTGGCCGAGGTGCTGCCGCGCCTGCCGCTTAAACCCATCGCCCATGCGCCCCTGTGGGTGGCGGGTATCTTCGCCCATCGCGGGGCGCTGGTGCCGGTGATCGACTTGAGTGCCTTGACGTTCGGCACCTCGGCCCAGGCCCGCACCAGTACGCGGCTGGTGCTGGTCAATTACCAGCCGCAGCCCTGGAGCGAAGCCCGTCGACTGGGGCTGATCCTGGAGCAAGCCACCGACACCCTGCGTTGCGACCCCGCGGAGTTCCAGCCCTATGGCCTGGACAACCAGCAGGCGCCCTACCTTGGGCCGGTGCGTGAGGATGCGCAGGGCTTGATGCAGTGGATCAGCGTCGCCGATCTCTTGACCGCTGAGGTGCGCGCCTTACTGTTTTCCGCCGAGTTAAGCCTATGAGCAGTGACCCACGATTTTCGGCGTTCTTGAAAGAGCGCATCGGCCTGGACGTCGCCTCGGTGGGCGAGGCGATCATCGAGCGTGCGGTGCGCCAGCGCTGCCAGTCATCCCAGGCGCCGTCGGCGGAGGCTTACTGGCAGCACCTGCAAAACTCCCATGACGAGCAGCAGGCGCTGATCGAAGCGGTGATCGTCCCCGAGACCTGGTTTTTCCGCTATCCCGAATCCTTTGCAACCTTGGCCCGTCTTGCCCAAGAGCGCCTGGCCGAGATCAAGCAGATGCGTGCCCTGCGTATTCTCAGCCTGCCGTGTTCTACCGGTGAAGAGCCCTATTCGATTGCCATGGCCTTGCTCGACGCGGGGGTGGCGCCCCACCAGTTCAAGGTGCAGGGCATGGACGTCAGCCCGCTGTCGGTGGAACGTGCGCGGCGCGGTGTGTACGGCAAGAACTCCTTTCGTGGGGCCGATCTTGAATTTCGCGATCGACATTTCACTGAGGAAGAGGGCGGTTACCGCATCGCCGACCGGGTGCGCGAACAAGTGCGCCTGCAAGTCGGCAACTTGCTTGACCCGACGCTGCTGGCAAACGAGCCGACCTACGACTTTGTGTTCTGCCGCAACCTGCTGATCTATTTCGACCAGCCGACCCAAAAACAAGTGTTTGACGTGCTCAAGGCGCTGACCCATGTCGACGGCGTGCTCTTTATAGGCCCCGCCGAAGGCAGCCTGCTGGGGCGCCACGGCATGCGTTCGATCGGCGTGCCGCAATCTTTTGCTTTTAGCCGGCACGTAGAGCAAGCCCCGCCGGCCCCGGTCTTCGTGCCGATGCCCGCGCCAACACCGCAGCGTAGCGCGGCACCGATACCGATTAAGCCGCGTCCGTTCAGCACGGTCAGCCCCCCAGTGCCGCCGGTCAAGGCGCCACACACCGACGCAGGGGACTTGCTCGGCCAGATCGCGACCTTGGCCAATGAAGGCAAAAGCGCCGAGGCGCGTGCCGCCTGCGAGCGCTATTTGAGCAGCCATCCACCGGCCGCCCAGGTGTTTTACTGGCTTGGGCTGCTCAGCGATGTGGCCGGCAGCGCCCTGGAAGCCCAGGGGTATTACCGAAAAGCCTTGTACCTGGAGCCGCAGCATCCGCAGGCCTTGATGCACCTGGCCGCGTTGCTCGAGTCCCAAGGCGACAGTGCGGGGGCGCGCCGTCTGCAAGCACGCGCTGCCCGTAGCGAGCGAGCTGACAGTGAGTCCAAACGATGAGTAGCCCTGACGCGCTCGACACCGCAGGCCTGGACCTGACGCTGACCGATACCCAAGCCATCGACGACTGCTGGAACCGCATTGGCATTCATGGCGACAAGTCCTGCCCATTGCTGGCGGAACACATCCACTGCCGCAATTGCTCGGTCTATTCAGCCGCTGCCACGCGCCTGCTGGACCGTTATGCATTGCAGCAGGACGACCATCGCCAGCAGGCAGCCGCCGAAGCAGATACCGAGGTGGTCACCCGTTCCCTGTTGATGTTCCGCCTCGGTGAAGAATGGCTCGGTATCGCCACCCGCTGCCTGGTGGAAGTCGCGCCGTTGCAGCCGATCCACTCCTTGCCGCACCAGCGCTCCCGGGCGCTGCTGGGCGTGGCCAATGTACGCGGCGCATTGGTGGCGTGCCTGTCGCTGGTAGAACTGTTGGGCCTGGACAGCACCAGTACCGGCGCTACTGGCGGGCGCATCATGCCGCGCATGTTGATCATCGCCGCCCAGGACGGCCCGGTCGTTGTGCCGGTGGACGAAGTGGATGGCATCCATGCCATCGATGAGCGCACCTTGAAGGCGGCGTCGGCCTCCGGCACCCAGGCCAGCGCACGCTATACCCAAGGCGTGTTGCAGTGGAAAGGCCGCAGTTTGCGCTGGCTGGACGAAGCACAATTGTTGTCCGCCGTGACCCGGAGCCTCGCATGACCCCCGACCAGATGCGCGATGCCTCGCTGTTGGAACTGTTCAGCCTGGAGGCCGATGCGCAGACCCAGGTGTTGAGCGCGGGCCTGTTGGCCCTGGAGCGCAACCCGACCCAGGCCGACCAGCTTGAAGCCTGCATGCGCGCCGCGCACTCGCTCAAGGGCGCAGCGCGGATTGTCGGCGTGGATGCCGGGGTCAGCGTGGCCCACGTCATGGAGGATTGCCTTGTCAGCGCCCAGGAAGGCCGCCTTTACCTGCAACCCGAACATATCGACGCGTTGCTGCAAGGCACTGACCTGCTGATGCGTATCGCCACCCCAGGCAACGAGGTGGGGCCGGCGGATATCGAGGCCTATGTGGCGCTGATGGAGCGCTTGCTCGATCCGACGCAACCCACCGCCATGCTCGCGCCAAAGCCCGAGCCCGAGCCTGCCCCCGCGCCCATCGTTGAAGCGTTGCCGGAGCCGGAGCCCGCACCGCCCGTCAGCAGTGAAGCGCCGCGCCAGAACAAGCGCATGACCGAAGGTGGCGAGCGCGTTCTGCGGGTAACCGCCGAGCGCTTGAACAGCCTGTTGGACCTGTCCAGCAAGTCCCTGGTGGAAACCCAGCGCCTCAAGCCGTACCTGGCCAGCATGCAACGCCTCAAGCGCATTCAAAGTAACGGTTTGCGCGCCCTGGATGCCCTGGATGGCCAACTCAAGGCCCTGGACTTGAACCTGGAAGCCCAGGAGGCCCTGGCCGATACCCGTCGCCTGTTGAGCGAAGCCCAGGCGCTGCTGGCGGAAAAAAATGCCGAGCTGGATGAGTTCGGCTGGCAGGCCGGCCAGCGTGCCCAGGTGCTCTACGACACCGCACTGGCGTGCCGCATGCGCCCGTTTGCCGACGTGCTGGCCGGGCAAGCGCGCATGGTGCGTGACCTGGGCCGCAGCCTGGGCAAGCAAGTGCGCCTGGAGATCGAGGGCGAGAAGACCCAGGTCGACCGCGATGTGTTGGAAAAACTCGAGGCGCCGCTCACCCATTTATTACGCAATGCCGTCGACCACGGCATCGAAACCCCCGAGCAGCGCGTGCTGGCGGGCAAACCGGCGGAAGGTTTGATTCGCCTGCGCGCGTCCCACCAGGCCGGGTTGCTGGTGCTGGAGTTGAGCGATGACGGCAACGGTGTCGACCTTGAGCGTCTGCGCGGCTCGATCGTTGACCGGCACCTGTCGCCGGTGGAAACCGCCCTGCGTCTGAGCGAAGAGGAACTGCTGACGTTCCTGTTCCTGCCAGGGTTCAGCCTGCGCGACAAAGTCACCGAAGTGTCCGGGCGCGGCGTCGGCCTGGACGCCGTGCAGCATATGGTCCGCCAACTGCGCGGCGCAGTGGTACTGGAGCAGACGGCGGGGCAGGGCAGCCGCTTCCACCTGGAAGTGCCGTTGACCTTGTCGGTGGTGCGTAGCCTGGTGGTGGAGGTGGGTGAAGAAGCCTATGCCTTCCCCTTGGCTCATATTGAACGCATGTGCGACCTGGCTCCCGACGATATCGTGCAGTTGGAAGGCCGCCAGCACTTCTGGCATGAAGGCCGGCATGTTGGCCTGGTTGCCGCCAGCCAGTTGTTGCAGCGGCCGGCCGGGCAAAACCCTTCAGATACCTTGAAAGTGGTGGTGATCCGCGAGCGCGACGCCGTGTATGGAATAGCCGTGGAGCGCTTTATCGGTGAGCGCACTCTGGTGGTATTGCCGCTGGATGATCGCCTGGGCAAGGTCCAGGATATTTCTGCGGGCGCCTTGCTCGATGACGGCTCGGTGGTATTGATCGTCGACGTGGAAGACATGCTGCGTTCGGTGGACAAACTGCTCAACACCGGCCGCCTGGAGCGCATCGCCCGGCGCAGCCAGCAAGCCACCGAAGCACCACGCAAGCGCGTGCTGGTGGTGGACGACTCGCTGACCGTGCGCGAGCTGCAACGCAAATTATTACTCAATCGCGGTTATGAAGTCGCTGTTGCGGTCGATGGCATGGATGGTTGGAACGCACTGCGCTCCGAGGACTTCGACCTGCTTATCACTGACATTGATATGCCTCGCATGGATGGAATTGAATTGGTCACACTCTTGCGTCGTGACAGCCGCCTGCAATCGTTGCCGGTGATGGTGGTTTCCTACAAGGATCGTGAAGAAGACCGACGACGTGGACTCGACGCCGGCGCCGACTATTATTTAGCCAAAGCCAGTTTCCATGACGACGCCTTGCTCGACGCCGTGGTTGAACTGATTGGAGGTGCCCGGGCATGAGGATTGCGATCGTCAACGACATGCCCCTGGCAGTGGAGGCCTTGCGTCGTGCCTTGAGCTTCGAACCTGCCCATCAGGTGGTGTGGGTCGCCAGCAATGGCCTGGAAGCGGTGCAGCGTTGCGCCGAACTGACCCCGGACCTGATCCTGATGGACCTGATCATGCCGGTGATGGACGGTGTGGAGGCCACCCGGCAGATCATGGCCGAAACGCCATGCCCGATTGTGATAGTCACTGTGGATCGCCAGGCCAACGTCAGCCGTGTGTTCGAGGCGATGGGGCATGGAGCCCTGGACGTAGTGGATACCCCGGCGCTGGGCGTGGGCAACCCCAAGGATGCGGCAGCACCGTTGCTGCGCAAGATCCTCAATATTGGCTGGCTGGTCGGCCAGCGTGGCAGTCGCGTGCGTGCCGAAGCCCCGCCGCAGCGCGTCACCGGCAAGCGTCAACGGCTGGTGGCGATTGGTTCTTCAGCCGGTGGGCCGGCGGCCCTGGAAGTTCTGCTCAAGGCCTTGCCGCGGGATTTTCCCGCCGCCATCGTGCTGGTGCAGCACGTGGACCAGGTATTTGCCGCAGGCATGGCCGAGTGGCTCAGCAGCGCTTCCGGCCTGCCGGTACGCCTGGCCTGTGAAGGCGAGCCGCCCCAAACCGGCGTGGTATTGCTGGCTGGCACCAACCACCATATTCGCTTGTTGAAAAATGGCACGCTAGCCTATACCGCAGAGCCGGTAAACGAGATTTACCGGCCGTCCATCGACGTGTTTTTCGAAAGCGTCGCCAGCTACTGGAACGGTGACGCCGTCGGCGTATTGCTCACCGGTATGGGGCGCGATGGGGCCCAGGGCCTCAAGTTGATGCGGGAACAAGGATATTTGACCATCGCCCAGGACCAGCAGAGTTCGGCGGTGTATGGCATGCCCAAAGCGGCGGCGGCGATTGACGCTGCTGTTGAAATTCGCCCACTGGATAGAATTGCGCCCCGATTGCTGGAGGTCTTTGCAAAATGAACAAAATCTCCCGCCATGCTGGCTTGCAGGCAGTAGTTCAGGTGATTGCACATGAATGATTTACAGCTCGACGACTTCAAGACCGACGAAAACGCCGCCATGGTGTTGCTGGTCGACGACCAGGCCATGATCGGCGAGGCCGTGCGGCGCGGCCTGGCCCATGAAGAAAACATCGACTTCCATTTTTGCGCCGACCCGCACCAGGCGATTGCCCAGGCGATCCGCATCAAGCCGACGGTGATCCTGCAAGACCTGGTGATGCCAGGCCTCGACGGCCTGACCCTGGTGCGTGAATACCGCAATCACCCGGCCACCGCGAATATCCCGATCATCGTGCTTTCCACCAAGGAAGACCCGCTGATCAAGAGCGCGGCCTTTGCGGCCGGGGCCAACGATTACCTGGTCAAGCTGCCGGACAACATTGAATTGGTGGCGCGCATTCGCTACCACTCGCGCTCCTACATGACCCTGTTGCAGCGCGACGCCGCCTACCGCGCGTTGCGGGTCAGCCAGCAACAGCTGCTGGATACCAATCTGGTGCTGCAACGCCTGATGAACTCCGACGGCCTGACCGGGCTGTCCAACCGCCGCCACTTCGATGAATACCTGGAGCTGGAATGGCGGCGCGCCATGCGCGACCAGACCCAGCTGTCTTTGCTGATGATCGACGTGGATTTCTTCAAGACCTACAACGACAGCTTCGGCCACGTCGAAGGCGACGAAGCCCTGCGTAAAGTCGCCGCCGCTATCCGCGACGCCAGCAGTCGCCCCTCGGATTTGCCAGCGCGCTATGGCGGTGAAGAGTTCGCCCTGGTGCTGCCAAACACCTCGCCGGGCGGTGCGCGGTTGGTGGCGGAAAAACTGCGCATGGCGGTGGCGGCGCTGAAAATCCCGCATATTGCCCCGGCCGAGGGCGCGAGCCTGACCATCAGCATCGGGCTTTCAACCCTGACACCGGTACAAGGTACGGATTGCCGGCAACTGATCATGGCGGCGGACAAGGGGCTGTATACGGCCAAGCATAATGGGCGTAATCAGGTAGGTATCGAGTGAGCCGGGGCCAGCGTAAACCCAGGTAAGGGAGTAACTCCCCTCACACACCTGGAGCTTCAGGGCTTGCGGGTTGACTGCAACTGAAGAGTGGTTGAAATAAGATCTCCACCATCAATGCCTAATTGATGGTGGAGATTACGGGGGGGTTACTCTTCTTTAAAACCAGGCTTGCCATTAGCTGCGCGCCATTCTTTAACTTCTTTTACGATGCCTTCAGGGCTGTCTTCTCTGTCATCTCTTGGATAGTAGATTAGGTCTGCGCCATCAGGGTGCTCCGTCAGACGCTCAAATTCGAAAACCATTTCGATGTCTTCCTCTTCGGTGCGTATGCTGCTGTCACAAAGAGAAACTACAAAATTTAGAAATTCGGTCTCTGTATATTCACTGATTAAAGTTTTCATAATGTTAATTGCCTTTTCCGTGAATTACTTTATGGCGTTTTGGAGTGACGACGTAGATGTTGTCAATGTCAAAAATAGCGCCGCCTTGAGAAACTAGATTCTTGTGGTGAATTTCGAACTTCACAGACTTTCCTACCCACTCTGACTTGCTTGAAAAGGGAGCCT
Source organism: Pseudomonas haemolytica (assembly GCF_009659625.1). Lineage (GTDB taxonomy): Bacteria > Pseudomonadota > Gammaproteobacteria > Pseudomonadales > Pseudomonadaceae > Aquipseudomonas > Aquipseudomonas haemolytica. The sequence continues at coordinate 608,360 of NZ_VOIW01000001.1, forward strand.
TCCCATCTAGCATTATCGACAGGTTTTGACGATTGAACTGACTTTCCAGTTCCGAGTCGTTCGCAACCGCTTTCCAGAAGGCTTCGCGAAATGCTCTGAAGTTTTTATATTCCTGGCCTCTGAGCTTATCGGCAATTTGCGATGGTATAGGTGCACCTTCACCTTGTGAGGCCGCTCCTAGCCAAGGACCGGTCATAGCTTGCCCGTCGCCTGTCACAATTCCGGGATCTTCTCGCCGATCCCTGAACATTATATAGAGCGGAGCTAATCCTGAATCTATTGGAAAGACCGTTATGAAGTCATCAAAGCTCGCCTCACTGATTCCTGGAAAGTAATCCACTCTGCCCTCTACCGGAGTCACTGTCGCTCCTACGTAAACAGGTGGCTCTGGTTGGTCGGTGGGCAGCGAGGTCGAACTATTCCCTGGTGCAGTAATAGGTGTCCAGATCAACGTCCTTGGTGGCGCGTCATTCGTCGTGACGGTATAAACCCTCTGCTCGACATCATAGCTGGCGGCAACAATATTGACCTTGGAGGGCACAGCCGTGCCGTCTGTCTTGACTATAAAAACTTCCGAGCGCCCATCTGCTGCTGTTTTTGAACTGATACGCACTGGTAGGTCGATTGTGCCGCCAGTGCTGGCAAGAGCGTTCAAATCGTGGGTGTGTGAGGGAACAAGGTCGGACAACGGTGTACTCAGAACATAACGTTCCGGCAGCTCTCCATTCGCCAACTTCGGGGAGTAGATCAGCGCAGACACACCTACCAAAAGGCCAGATGCCGTACCCGCCAGTAGGCTACTTAATGCGCTAATGGCAGAGCGAATGGCCGCTTGCAACGTAGCGGCTGCGGTTTCAAGTGTGGAAATAGTCCCTGCCGCAGTTATGACCAGAGGCCCCGTTGCGGCAGCCGAGCCGGAAGAGCGGAAAGTATTGGCCGCTCGAACTGTCTGCGCGGCCTCGGCAGCTAATCGTTGTGCTTCAGCTTCACGGGTGAGACGGGCTTGCTCTTCGGCTATGGCGGTTGATAGCGCGTCATTTATAAGAGTAAGGTGATCATTCAGTATTTTTGCTTCTGCATTTAATAATTTTGCTTCATAGGCCGCTTTATGCGACTTAATCCAATCTTGTGCGAAATGATAATAAAAATCTCCTGGAAAGCTGCCGTTTGGGATTCTGAAGCCAGTGGTAGGATCAGCACCGTCATAAGATTTTGCGATGTCGAACTGAATTCTATAGGCGGCTGATCGTTCCGCTATTTTTGCTTCAATTTGTTTGACCTGAAATCCTAGCTTTTCAGTGAGGCTTTTACCAACGGCGTTTGCTTGCGCTTCGATGTCAGAAAATTCAGCTTCAGCCTTTTTCGGCAGTGCGGTAATGGCCGCTTCGTATTCCCTGGGTGATTTTCGGTATTCTTCGTGCACCATTTCGTCGGCACTGGCTACAAGATCGGCATATATCCCGATAAGCCAGCCAGGTATGGGGGGCGGACCATATCCACCTCCAAATCCATTTATAGAGTAATCGTTCTCTTTTCCTGCGGTGATAACAATGGGGCCGATTTCCAGTTGTCCTGACATTGTTTGCTCCTTAATCAAGTGCACGCTGCCAGATCAGAGTCTTAAAGTAGGCTAGGTTAACCTTTGAATGCTGAGAGGCATGCGGTGGTTGGCAGTTGGTAACTCACATGTGAGCTGCAAACTGAAGCTACTTGAATCAAAAAGTGCTACAAGATGGGGGCATGTGATTAGGAAGTGCCCTACGCTGATTTCGGAAATGAATTCTTTATCAGGCTAGCTGCGAAGGGGCGTGCTTCTACTTCTAGTTGGGTGTAGTGAGCATGCTTGATGGTGCTTCAGTGCAAACATTCCAGCCCCACTTTCACTGCCAGTCTGCCCATTTGTCGGGGCTTCAGGCGTGATCAATCCACTTGCAACTGACCAACCGGGCTGCCGTTTTCCTCCGCTTGCCGTTATACTCGCCGGCTTTCACAAGTTCGCCAACGAGTGCTGCCCGCCATGGAAATCAACCCGATCCTTAACACCATCAAGGACCTGTCCGAGCGCTCCGAAACTATTCGGGGGTATCTTTGACTACGATCAAAAGCATGAGCGTCTGACCGAGGTCAATCGCGAGCTTGAAGATCCGAGCGTCTGGAACAAACCTGAATACGCCCAGGAACTGGGGCGCGAGCGCGCTGCGCTGGCGCAGATCGTCGACACCCTCGACGAGTTGAACACCGGCCTGGGCGATTGCCGTGACCTGCTGGACATGGCCGTCGAAGAAAACGACGAAGGCGCAGTGGGCGATGTCGTCGCCGAGCTGGCCCGTCTCGAGGAAAACCTCGCCAAGCTTGAATTCCGTCGTATGTTCAGCCATGAAATGGACCCGAACAACGCCTACCTGGACATCCAGGCTGGTTCCGGCGGCACCGAGGCCCAGGACTGGGCCAACATCCTGTTGCGCATGTATTTGCGCTGGGCTGACAAGCGCGGTTTCGACGCGACCATCATGGAACTGTCCGCCGGTGAAGTCGCTGGTATCAAGGGCGCGACCGTACATATCAAGGGTGAATACGCCTTTGGCTGGTTGCGTACCGAGATCGGCGTGCACCGCCTGGTGCGCAAGAGCCCGTTCGACTCCGGCAACCGTCGCCATACCTCGTTCAGCGCGGTGTTCGTCTCGCCAGAGATCGACGACAAGGTGGAAATCGAGATCAACCCGGCCGACCTGCGCATCGATACCTACCGTTCCTCCGGTGCCGGTGGTCAGCACGTAAACACCACTGACTCGGCCGTACGTATTACCCACGTACCGACCAACACCGTGGTCAGCTGCCAGAACGAGCGTTCCCAGCACGCGAACAAGGACACCGCCATGAAAATGCTGCGGGCCAAGTTGTACGAGCAGGAAATGCAGAAGCGCAACGCCGCTTCCCAGGCGCTGGAAGACACCAAGTCGGATATCGGCTGGGGTCACCAGATCCGTTCGTACGTGCTTGATGCCTCGCGAATCAAGGATCTGCGCACCAACATCGAACGCAGCGACTGCGACAAGGTACTCGACGGTGATATCGACGAATACCTGGAAGCCAGCCTGAAGTCCGGCCTGTAAAAAGACTGTAGAAGCCGGCATGCCGGCGATCCCCGGCCTACGCCGGGGACAACGAACCTGATGGAAAATTTAAAGACATGAGCGACCAACAACTCGACCCGCAAGCCCTGCAACAGGAAGAAAACTCCCTGATCGCCCTGCGCAAGGAAAAGCTTGCTGCCGAGCGCGCCAAGGGTAACGCCTTCCCCAACGACTTCCGCCGCGACAACTACTGCGATGCCTTGCAGAAGCAATACGCGGACAAGACCAAGGAAGAGCTGGCAGAGGCCGCGATCCCGGTCAAAGTGGCAGGTCGCATCATGCTCAACCGTGGTTCGTTCATGGTGATCCAGGACATGACCGGGCGTATCCAGGTCTACGTCAACCGCAAGACCCTGCCCGAAGAAACCCTGGCCTCGGTGAAAACCTGGGACATGGGCGACATCATCGCAGCCGAAGGTACCCTGGCCCGTTCCGGCAAGGGCGACCTGTACGTCGAGATGACCAGCGTGCGCCTGCTGACCAAATCCCTGCGCCCGCTGCCAGACAAGCACCACGGCCTGACCGACACCGAGCAGCGCTACCGCCAGCGCTACGTTGACCTGATCGTCAACGAAGAGGTGCGCCAGACTTTCCGCGTGCGTTCGCAAGTGATTGCGCACATTCGCAGCTTCCTGATGCAGCGTGACTTCCTGGAAGTCGAAACCCCGATGCTGCAAACCATCCCCGGTGGTGCCGCAGCCAAGCCATTCGAAACCCACCACAACGCGCTGGACATGGAAATGTTCCTGCGTATCGCGCCTGAGCTGTACCTCAAACGCTTGGTGGTGGGTGGTTTTGAAAAGGTCTTCGAGATCAACCGCAACTTCCGTAACGAAGGCGTCTCGACCCGTCACAACCCTGAATTCACCATGTTGGAGTTCTACCAGGCGTACGCCGACTACGAAGACAACATGGACCTGACCGAAGAACTGTTCCGCGAGCTGGCACAGCTGGTGCTGGGCAGCACCGACGTGCCGTACGGCGACAAGGTGTTCCACTTCGGCGAGCCGTTTGTGCGTCTGTCGGTGTTCGACTCGATCCTCAAGTACAACCCTGAGCTGACCGCTGACGACCTGAATGACATCGACAAGGCCCGCGCCATCGCCAAGAAAGCCGGCGCCAAGGTGCTGGGCTTCGAAGGCCTGGGCAAGTTGCAGGTGATGATTTTCGAAGAGCTGGTGGAGCATAAGCTGGAACAGCCGCACTTCATTACTCAGTACCCGTTCGAAGTGTCGCCGCTGGCCCGTCGTAACGACGACAACCCGAACGTCACCGACCGTTTCGAGCTGTTCATCGGCGGCCGCGAGATCGCCAACGCCTACTCCGAGCTTAACGACGCGGAAGATCAGGCAGAGCGCTTCATGGCCCAGGTGGCCGACAAGGACGCCGGCGATGACGAAGCCATGCACTACGACGCCGACTTCGTGCGGGCCCTGGAATACGGCATGCCGCCCACCGCCGGTGAAGGCATTGGTATCGACCGCCTGGTGATGTTGTTGACCAACTCGCCGTCGATCCGCGACGTGATCCTGTTCCCGCACATGCGGCCACAAGCGTAACCGTAGCGAAATCCGAAGCCGCCTTTTATAAGGCGGCTTTTTTATGTGGCGTATTCAAGCGTCACCTGTAAAGGAAGATGTGTGGTGAACCGCGTAATGGCTCAAGAAGGTGCCGCCGGCATTGCTGCCGCCGTGGCTGAAAGCGTTCAGTACCAAGGCCGCAAGGCCAGTCGCCGGGGCAGCGAGCAACGCCGCCAGGACATTCTCGATGCGGCCATGCGTATCGTGGTGCGCGAAGGCGTACGTGCCGTGCGCCATCGGGCCGTGGCGGCGGAAGCCGGCGTACCGCTGTCGGCCACCACCTACTATTTCAAGGATATCGACGACCTGCTCACCGACACCTTCGCTCAATACGTCGAGCGCAGTGCCGCGTTCATGGGCAAGCTGTGGGTGCGCAACGAGGGCTTGTTGCGCGAAATGGTTGCCTATGGCGATGGCAGCCCGCAGTCGCGTTCGCAATTGGCCGATGATATCGCCCGGCTGACTGCCGACTACGTGCTGCGCCAACTGACCAACCGTCGCGAATACCTGATGGCCGAGCAGGCCTTTCGCCAGGAAGCCCTGCTGAACCCGCGCCTGGCTGAACTGGTGCGCTCCCACCAGCAGATCCTGTTGCAGGGCACCGGGCAGTTTTTCCAGGTATTGGGCTCGCGCGAGCCGCAACAGGATGCCAGGGTGTTGACGGCTATTATCAGTCGGATGGAATATCAGGGCCTGCTCGGCGGCCCAGAGCCTCTGACCGGGGAAGAGATGCTTGAAATCCTCAAGCGTTACATGCATTTGGTGCTGGCTTCGGTCTGACACCGGAGGATGTCCAATGAAAGCCTGGCGTGTCGCGGTAATCGCCTTGTCATTCCTGTTGCTCAGCGGTTGCCTGGTGACGTTCAAAGACCCATTGCCGACGACTGAAGCTGCGCCCCAGGCGCTGTTGGGCAAATGGGCCAGCAAGAATGCCTGGGGCGAACCGCTGAACCTGCACATCACCCGTGTCGGCGAGCATCGTTATAAAGCGGTGAGCTACCCCAGAGCCAAGCCGGGCCAGCGCGATGAGTATCTGTTTGGCGTCTCGCGCCACGGCAACCGTTGGTATATGTCGGCGCCGCTGCCTGCAAAACTGGGCGGCCATTTCATCCTGGCGGGCTTTGAGTTTGATGAAAAGCACGAACTGGTGGTCTACAACCTCGATCTGGAGCAGATCCATCAGGCCATCGACCAACAGGCTTTGCACGGTAGCACCGTGGAAACTGCCGAAGGTGCCGGTGTGCTGGTGGACAGCCCCATGGACCAGGTGTTTACCTACCTGGATGACCCGGCCAATGCCGATGTGTTCGTTGAAGCCGTGCGCTACCGCCGCGTGGGTAAATAACGTTTAAAGAGGAAGCACCGGGTGGACGATTACCAGCAGACGATACGCACTTTGTCCGATCGCATTGTGCTGGCGCAAACACCGATCCGCGTACTCGATGCGGTGAAATGGGACGAGAATATTCGCCAGGGATTCCTCAAGGCCAAAGGTAAGGCCATGCCTGCCGTCGACCGCGATTACTACCTGAACCGGCCGCTGTCTTTCGATTCCAGCGCGGTCAAGCTGGAGTTCCAGAACATCGAGCGCGACATCACCCGCCGCCTTGGGCAATTCAGCCCGGTGGGGCAGATCATGCGCCGCATGTGCCGCGAATACCGCATGGTAGTGCGCATGCTTGAGGCGCGAGGCACCGAGGACTTTGGCCTGATTTCCCAGGAGCTGTACGGCGCCGCTTCGGATGCCTTCCACGCCGGCGACCCGACCCTGGCGGACCTGGGCCTGATGCTCTCGGACTACCTGAACAATATCGATGGCCGTGGCGACCTCAAGGACGAAGCCAAGACCCTCACCGCCAAGGATGCGGTAAGCCTGCTGCAAACGCGCCTGAACAAGGTGTTTGGTGAAGCGCAGGAGACCATTCGAGTGTTTGAGTCTGACGGGATCGTCGCCGATGCGGCAGCGGGCGCCGACTACATCAAGATCCGCGCCGATGCGATGTTCAATGATCGCGACGTGCGCGCCCTGGAAGTGCATGAAGGGTTGGTGCATGTGGGCACCACCCTCAACGGCCAGAACCAGCCGATCTGCACGTTCCTGTCCAAGGGACCGCCGTCATCCACCGTGACCCAGGAGGGCCTGGCGATCCTGATGGAAATCATCACGTTCGCCTCCTACCCCAGCCGCCTGCGCAAATTGACCAACCGTACCCGGGCCATCCATATGGTGGAGGAGGGCGCGGACTTCCTGCAGGTGTTCGAGTTCTTCCGCGAGCAAGGCTTTGAAATGGCCGAAAGCTATGGCAACGCCAGCCGAGTGTTCCGTGGTTCGGTGCCTGCCGGACTGCCGTTTACCAAGGATTTGTCCTACCTCAAGGGCTTTATCATGGTCTACAACTACATCCAGCTCGCCGTGCGCAAAGGCAAGCTGGAACAAGTGCCGCTGCTGTTCTGCGGCAAGACCACCCTCGAAGACATGCGCACCTTGCGCCAGCTGGTCGATGAAGGTTTGGTGATACCGCCCAAGTACCTGCCTGAACAGTTTCGCGACATGAACGCGCTGGCGGCGTGGATGTGCTTCTCCAACTTCCTCAACCACTTGAGCCTGGACCGGATCGAGGCGGATTACTCCAATATCCTGTAGGGGATTCTCCTGACGAAACCGTTGATCTCCACAGGGCTTTAGATTTTCAACCCACCACGAGGCTTACGGATGAGAATCCTCGGCATTCTGTGCCTGCTACTCACATTGAACGGCTGCAGCTCCTTGCTGTTCTACCCCGAGCCCGGCCTGCCTTTCACGCCGGAAAAAGCTCACCTGCAATACCGCGATGTCACCCTTGTGACGGCTGACGGCGTGAAACTGCATGCCTGGTGGCTGCCGGCTAAACCTGGGGTACCGCTCAAGGGTACGGTGCTGCACCTGCATGGCAACGGCGGCAACCTGGCCTGGCACTTGGGTGGCAGTTGGTGGTTGCCGGAGCAAGGCTATCAAGTGCTGTTGCTGGACTACCGAGGTTATGGGCTATCGGAAGGCAAGCCGTCGTTGCCGGCGATCTACCAGGATATCGACGCGGCGTTCAGCTGGATCGACAAGGCGCCTGAAACCCAGGGCCAACCACTGATTGTGCTCAGTCAAAGCCTGGGCGGCGCACTGGCAGTGCATTACCTGGCGGCCCACCCTGAACGTCAAACCCAGCTCAAGGCCCTGGTACTGGACGGCGTGCCCGCCAGTTATCGTGACGTAGGACAATTCGCCCTGAGCACTTCCTGGTTAACCTGGCCGCTGCAGGTGCCCCTTTCATGGCTGGTGCCTGATGCCGACAGTGCGATCAATGCCATGCCCCAGTTGACCGGCGTGCCAAAATTGCTGTTCCACAGCCTGGATGACCCGATCGTACCGATGACCAATGGCATCCGCCTGTATCAAGCGGCACCCCCGCCAAGGGTGTTGCAGCTGACCCGTGGCGGTCATGTGCAGACCTTTGCCGACAAGACCTGGCAAACCGTCATGCTGCGTTATCTGGACGACCCGCAGCACTTCAATGGCCTGCGTCGCCTTGGCGAAATTCCGAATTATCCTGTTCCTAAAATTGATTCATCAGAGAGCCCGCAATGAGTGAAGAACGCAACATGATCCCGCTGATTCTGACCGGTATCGGCACCATCATCGGCACTGTCGGTTGCCTGTGGTATTACGGCTACCTGCACTTCGCCAAGCCGGAAGACGCCTTGCTGCTCAGCGACTTTACAATGCTCAAGACCGTGCCGGGGGAGGATTACAAACTATCCCTGACCCCCGCTGCACAAGTGGCGCAGTGCGTCGACGGTGTGTTGGTGATGTTTGATACCGAACAAAAAGGCCTGAGTGGCGTACTGGTCAATAACAAGAAGCAAGCCGTTCGTTGCATGGGGCAGGAAACTCCGCAACTGCAACAGTGACTCGCTGCACTGTTGGTGTGGGAAAACTCCGTTATACAGGCCGATTAGTCATTCCACGTAGTTCAGATCCTTTACCGACTGGAACCATATTGATTCGCTCACCACAGATTACGGACTGATTGGCATCGCTGATCGGTCCACCCTGTTAATCAATCTGGAGTCAGCGTTATGGAAGGTATCAGTGGAGTGTCGGGTGCAGGCAACGTCGGCAGCCCAGGTGGCGCTGGGGGCCCTCAGCAAGGCGTCGATCAGCAAATTCAGCAGCTCAGGGATCAAATTCAATCCAAGCTTGGTGAAGGTTCCCAGGGGGGCGGAGGCTCGCAGGGCGCTGGTGGCTCGCAAGGTTCCGGAGGCGCCCAAGGCGCTGGAGGCGGTGATAGCCTTGAGGAACTGCTTGAGAAGTTGAAACAGCTGCTTGCTCAAGTCGGCCAAGGTGGGGAGGGCGGTCAGGATGGCACGCAAGGTGGTGGCCAGATTCAAGCGGGTGGGGCCGAAAACCAAGGCCCGATCAACTACTAATCGATGGTTAGTCAATAACCCGCCGGTCATAGGCGGGTTTTCATGCGCGCAGGGGTAAGCCGGTGCTTGCGGCTGCTCCGCGCTGAAGCTTGCGTGTAACAAAACTGCCTGGAACCGTTTTGCGTAAATAGCCACACAGGGCGATATGACTTTTACACGGAGCGGGGCCGGGAAGCAGTGATAAAGATTGATGCGATACACAACATGGTGGCCATGGCCAGGGCCCATCAGGCATTGGAGCGGCGAAACGCGCAAGAGCAAGCGCGTAGCAATGAGGCGGACAGTTTGCCCGATACCCACCATCGTGGAGCGATGATAACGCCGCCTGATGATGATATAGAGCGCAAGATCACATATCCCTAGTCAAAAAAAACCCACCGAAAGGTGGGTTTTTCTATCCAGCATCAATCAATCAATAAGCAACGGAAGACCGTGGCTTGACCGGCTGGTTGTCGTTGGAGATGGTCACTTCAACGCGGCGGTTCATGGCACGGCCAGACACGCTGCCGTTATCGGCAACCGGGTATTCCTTGCCGTAGCCCTGGGTCACGATGCGCGAGATATCCACGCCCTGTTGAGCCAGCGCACGTTGCACGGAAGCTGCACGACGCTCGGACAGGCTCTGGTTGTACGAGTCTGAACCGGTGCTGTCGGTGTAGCCTTCGACGATGACTTTACGGTCCGGGTTATCACGCAGGAACTGAGCCAGCTTGGTGATATTCACCAGGCCGCTGGATTTCAGGTCGGACTTGTTGGTGGCGAACAGCACGTCACCGAAAGTCACCAGAGTACCGCGATCGGTTTGCTTGGCATTCAAGCTGTTTTGCAGCTGCTTGATCTGCGCATCGCGAGCGTCCAGCAGGGCACGGGCACGTTCGTCACCGGCGTTTTTCAGCTTGGCTTCGTTTTCGCGCAGGGCAATGGTGTCCTTGGCGACTACAACACGCTGGTTGGTCAGGTAGGCGAGTTGGTCGACTTTCTTCTCGTCTTCTTTGTCGCGGTATGCCTTGTCAGCCTTGTCCAGCCATTCGCTGGCATCCTTGGTTTCCAGCGCCGCCAGCTTGGTGGCTTGCGGGTTGGTTTGCAGAGACGAGAAATTGGTCCGTGCATTTTCCAGGTTCGCGTTCGGCGGGGTGGAGCAGGCCGCCAAGGCAACGCTCATCGCCAGCAGGGCAGGGATCATCAATTGTTTACGCATAGTCGTGTCGTCCTTTCAATTCGATATCAGGTGCGATGCAGTCAAGGTGCTGCGGCTTACTTCTGCATGATTGCAGCCGGGCGCATGCCTTCCTTACGCAACTCGTCAACAGCCTTCTGGGAATCCTTCACAGCTTGTTCTGCCTTGGCTGCCTGGGATTTGCGCTCAGCGACGCGAGCGTCCCACTCGGCTTGCTCGGCCAACATACGAGCCTTGTCGTAGTTCTTGTCGTGCATGGCAATTTCGGCTTCTTTGAGCTTGTCCTGGGCCGACTTCATTTCCACGGCCGCGTACTCAGTACCGCCAGCGCTGACTGCGCTGTTAACAGCCGATTGGGTCACGGCGTACTGCTCGGTTGGAGGGTTGCCGGCGCAGCCCGCCAAAACGAAGCTGGTGCCGATTGCCAGCGCGGCCAATTTAAGCCCGCGCAGGTGGTTAAACGAGGATTTGGCAGTGCTGGTGTTCATCGTCTTCAACTCCATTGGATAACTCCTGAAAAACATCAAAATCCATCGTGGCGTATCGGTTGCGGGCCCGGCGATAAAGCACATGACGCCAGTTTCAAACGACCGTTCCACAAGTGATGGCTTACTGGCTGTGACCGGAGGCTTTTTTCAAAAGTTCAGCAAAGATGGCGATTTGCCTAAAAAAATATCTGACTGAGCGGTCAGTGTTTAAAAAATGGAACTTTCGCCGCGCCAGAATGTACGCCGAGCCTCTTGGAGGCTCGGTATAACGGGGGGTATATTGGGTTTACGGATGTTTATCAGTGCTTTTGTTCGTCGGCACTGGCTGACAGGTCATGCAGGTAGCGACGGGACAAAGTGAGAAACCTTGGAGTGGGGCCGACGTCCTCATATAGCGGATCACCCTCTTCATCGGTGGCGACCACCTGTTGGCCCTGGACGTAGGGAAAGCTGGCTTCCAGCTCTTCAAGGGCGGCGCCGATCAGTTCGCCGAGCAGTTCTTCGGTGTGGCGCTTGGGGTACATCTCGGCAATGGCCGCCAGCCGTGCGGCGGATTCCACATCCAGATGAATCGCGTATTCGGTCTTGGTCAGGCGACCTTTGGCGGTTTCTTCCCAATGCTGGGGCAATTCTCGAATCTTCATGGCAACCTCAATAAGCCCGCGATGGCAGGCGGTGATGAGTGACCGGCCGCCTGCGTGGAAAACGTGGCGACTCATCCTTGAGACTAGCTGTAAGCAGCAAGGTTTAAAGTGTCTTGTCAGAAACGGGTGTGGGCGGCACTCTGGAACACCTGCGCGTCCCGGAATTCTGGCTGGAGATTGGCTGATGAGTGATATCGATGCACGCTTGCGTGAGGATGTTCACCTGCTGGGTGAGCTGTTGGGCAACACTATTCGAGAGCAGTACGGCGATGATTTTCTCGACAAGATCGAGCAGATCCGCAAAGGCGCCAAGGCCGATCGCCACGGCGCCGGCGACGAACTGAGCACCCGACTCAACCAATTGCAGGAAGACGAACTCCTGCCCGTGGCCCGGGCCTTCAACCAGTTCCTCAACCTGGCCAATATTGCCGAGCAATATCAGTTGATTCACCGGCGTGACGAATCGCAACCGGCACCGTTCGAATCCCGGGTCTTGCCGGAATTGCTGGCCCGCCTGCAAAGCGAAGGCCACAGCAATGAATCCCTGGCCCGGCAGTTGGCGCGGTTGCAAATCGAACTGGTGCTCACTGCCCACCCCACTGAAGTCGCCCGCCGTACCCTGATCCAGAAATACGATGCCATTGCCGCACAACTGGCCTTGCAGGATCACCGCGACCTCACCACCGCCGAGCGCGAGCAGATCCGCGAGCGCTTGCAACGGCTGATCGCCGAAGCCTGGCACACCGAAGAAATCCGTCGCATCCGGCCCACACCCGTGGATGAAGCCAAATGGGGCTTTGCGGTCATCGAGCATTCGCTGTGGCACGCCATCCCCAATTACCTGCGCAAGGCTGACCAGGCCCTGTACGCCGCTACCGGGCTGCGCCTGCCCCTGGAGGCGGCGCCGATTCGCTTTGCTTCGTGGATGGGCGGCGACCGTGACGGCAACCCGAATGTCACCGCTCCGGTTACCCGCGAAGTGCTGTTGCTGGCGCGCTGGATGGCCGCGGATTTGTATTTGCGCGACATCGATCACCTGGCTTCCGAGTTGTCGATGCAACAAGCCAGCCCAGCGTTGCAGGCCAAGGTTGGCGACAGCGTCGAGCCCTATCGCGCCTTGCTCAAACAACTGCGTGAACGCCTGCGCGCCACGCGCCAGTGGGCACACACTTCGTTGACCGCCAACACGCCGGCGCCTGCCGAGGTGTTGCAGGACAACCGCGATCTGCTGGACCCGCTGGAGCTGTGTTACCAGTCGCTGCACGAATGCGGCATGGGCGTGATTGCCGATGGTCCGCTGCTCGACTGCCTGCGACGAGTGGTGACTTTCGGCCTGTTCCTGGTGCGCCTGGATGTACGTCAGGACTCCAGTCGTCATTCGTCGGCCATGACCGAAATCACCGATTACCTCGGTTTGGGCCGTTATGAGGACTGGGACGAAGACGCGCGCATCAGTTTCCTCACCCAGGAACTGGCCAATCGTCGGCCGCTGCTGCCGGGTTATTTCAAACCGTCGGCGGACACTGCCGAGGTACTCAATACCTGCAAGGAAATCGCCGCCGCACCGGCTGCCTCGTTGGGTTCCTACGTTATCTCCATGGCGGGCGCCGCGTCGGATGTGCTGGCGGTGCAACTGCTGCTAAAGGAGTCGGGCGTACAACGGCCCATGCGTGTGGTGCCGCTGTTCGAGACGCTGGCCGACCTGGATAACGCCGGGCCTGTGATGGAGCGGCTATTGCAGCTGCCGGGCTATCGCGCACGGTTGCAGGGCCCGCAGGAAGTGATGATCGGCTACTCGGACTCGGCCAAGGACGCTGGCACCACCGCCGCGGCCTGGGCGCAGTACCGGGCGCAGGAGCGCCTGGTGGATATTTGTCGCGAGCGACAGGTGGAGCTGCTGTTGTTCCACGGTCGTGGCGGTACTGTCGGGCGTGGCGGCGGCCCGGCTCACGCGGCCATCCTGTCGCAGCCGCCGGGCTCGGTGGCGGGGCGTTTCCGTACTACGGAACAAGGCGAGATGATCCGCTTCAAGTTCGGCTTGCCGGATATCGCCGAGCAAAACCTCAATCTCTACCTGGCAGCGGTGCTGGAAGCGACGCTGTTGCCGCCGCCACCACCGGAGCCGGCCTGGCGTCATCTGATGGATGAGTTGGCCGCCGACGGCGTCAGCGCTTACCGCGCCGTGGTGCGCGAAAACCCGCAGTTCGTCGAGTATTTCCGCCAGTCTACGCCGGAGCAGGAGTTGGGCCGTTTGCCCCTGGGCAGTCGCCCGGCCAAGCGCCGTGCCGGCGGTATTGAAAGCCTGCGCGCGATCCCGTGGATCTTCGGCTGGACTCAGACTCGCCTTATGCTACCCGCCTGGCTGGGTTGGGAGGCAGCATTGAGCAAGGCGCTGGAACGAGGTGAAGGTGAGTTGCTGGGGCAGATGCGTGAACAGTGGCCGTTCTTCCGCACCCGCATCGATATGCTGGAAATGGTGTTGGCCAAAGCGGATGCCGATATCGCCCGTCTTTATGATGAGCGCCTGGTGCAGCCAGACTTGCTGCCATTGGGTGCGCACTTACGCGACCTATTGTCGCAGGCGTGTGATGTGGTGCTTGGCCTGACCGGCCAGTCGCAACTGCTGGCCCATAGCCCGGACACCCTGGAGTTCATCCGCCTGCGCAACACCTACCTCGACCCGTTGCACTTGCTGCAGGCCGAGTTGCTGGCACGCTCCCGTCAGCAGGAGGCGGCGCAAGACAGCCCTCTGGAACAGGCGCTGCTGGTATCCGTTGCCGGTATTGCCGCCGGTTTGCGCAACACCGGTTGAGGTTTCCTGCGTGTTCTCAATGGCTTGCAGATACACCCGGATGGCCGCCCTGAAAAGGGCGGTTATTGTTTGGGCGCTGGGGTTGCACTCAGCTACACCCTGCCTATGACGCATGTGCAGCGCGGGTTTCTCCTACTTTTGGCGGCTTGTATGGTGAGGGCCTGCTGTGTATCTTGATCAGCCTTTGGCCGTTTGATCGGCTTGGAATCCTATTTTTACGAGATTGGCCCCACGCGGCGAATCCGAGCGTCATCTCTATAAAAAATTGAGGAGCACATCGATGCGCGTCATTCTGCTGGGAGCTCCCGGGGCCGGTAAAGGTACTCAGGCAAAGTTCATCACTGAAAAATTCGGCATTCCACAAATCTCCACCGGCGACATGCTGCGTGCTGCTGTAAAAGCAGGTACTGAGCTGGGTGTTAAAGCCAAAGGCATTATGGACGCCGGTGGTCTGGTTTCCGATGACCTGATCATTGCCCTGGTCAAGGACCGTATCGCGCAGCCTGACTGCGCCAATGGTTTCCTGTTCGACGGTTTCCCTCGCACCATTCCCCAGGCTGAAGCCTTGGTCACGGCGGGTGTTGAATTGGACGCTGTGGTCGAAATCGCGGTTGAAGACGAAGAGATCGTTCAGCGTATCGCTGGCCGTCGTGTTCACGAAGGCTCTGGCCGCGTCTACCACATCGTGTACAACCCGCCGAAAGTGGAAGGCAAGGACGATATCACCGGTGAAGACCTGGTGCAGCGTAAAGACGACACGGAAGAAACCGTGCGTCATCGCCTGTCGGTCTACCATTCCCAGACCAAGCCGCTGGTGGATTTCTACCAGAAGCTGTCCGCAGCCCAAGGCAAGCCGAAGTACAGCCATATCCCTGGCGTGGGTTCGGTAGAAGCCATCACCGCCAAGGTGTTGCAAGCGCTGAGCTGATTCAGCTCTCCGCTTGTGCACAACGGCCCGCTTGCGGGTCGTTGTTGTTTATACTGGCGCACTTTTTTCCGACTTGGACACCCGCACCGATGAGCACCCTGTTGGCCCTGGACACCGCGACTGAAGCTTGCTCCGTTGCCTTGCTGCACGATGGCAAGGTAACGAGCCACTACGAGGTGATCCCGCGCCTGCATGCGCAGAAGCTGTTGCCGATGATCAAGCAGTTGCTTGAAGACGCTGGGACCACCCTGGCTGCCGTGGATGCCATCGCCTTCGGCCGTGGGCCCGGGGCGTTCACCGGAGTGCGCATTGCCATTGGTGTAGTGCAGGGCCTGGCCTTTGCGTTGGAGCGTCCGGTATTGCCGGTGTCCAACCTCGCCGTTCTGGCCCAGCGCGCACTGCGTGAACACGGCGCTACGCAGGTGGCGGCGGCGATTGATGCGCGGATGGATGAAGTCTATTGGGGTTGCTACAGCGAGATCGCTGGCGAAATGCGCCTGGTCGGTGTGGAAGCGGTGCAGCCGCCGGAAGCGGCGCAGTTGCCGCATGACGCCAGCGGTGATTGGTTCGGTGCCGGCACGGGCTGGGGTTATGGCGAACGTATCAATGTGCAACTGGTGGGGCAGGACGCTGCAATGTTGCCCCATGCTGAGGATCTGTTGGCATTGGCACGTTTTGCTTTCGAGCGCGGCGAGGCCATTGCGGCGGACCAGGCGGCACCGGTGTACCTGCGCGATAAAGTGGCGCAGACCAAGGCCGAACGCGGGATTATTTGACGCCAAAAATGTGGGCATTCGGTGGCAAATTTCGCCAATCGTCTGAATTTGCCCGGGTTTCTAAACCTTTTACAAATTATGTGTTCTAGTTATCACCAGAGCATTTGCGCGCTACGGAAAGTGCCGCTAAATTGCCATCATTGATACCGAGTCTGCATGTATGCGTATAGACGGCTTCTCCTCACAGTCCTACCCTCTCAAGCGTAAGCCGCGCAAGGCGAACGTGACGGTAGACGAGTCCGTCGAGGATTCGCCGGACTTCATTGAAGTCCACGCTGATACACCATCGCGCGCCCAAGGCTCAGGGAGCGCACGTACCAGCGGCGTACCCGCCCGTCAGCAAGACATGGTCTTCCCCCGTTCCATGAGCAAAAGCGTTGCCACCGCCCTGGCCAGCTACTTGACCACTGCCGGCTTTGTCGAATGGGATATGGAAGTGCTGGGTCTCGACATCCATATCTGATGCGTTTGCCTTACTACATCGGCTGCCCATCCTGGAGTGAAAACGCCTGGCGCGAGTACCTGTATCCCATCGATGCACGCTCCAGCGATTACCTCGGGCTCTATTCCCAAGTCTTCAACGCCGTTGAGGGCAATACCACTTTTTATGCCCGACCCTCGGCCGCCACCGTGCAGCGCTGGGCCGAAATCATGCCCGATGACTTCCGCTTCACGGCCAAATTCCCGGGCGATATCAGCCATGCTGGCGACTTGCGTGAGCAATTGCCGGCGGCAGAAAGTTTTGTCGGGTTGATGAAACCTCTGGGTGAACGCGTTTCACCGTTATGGCTGCAACTATCAAAGGGCTTTACACCGCAACGCCTCGCTGAACTGGCCGGGTTCATGGATGGCATTGATCGGCCACTGGCTGTGGAAGTCAGGCATGAGCAGTTCTTCGCCAAAGGCGACGCCGAGCGCATGCTTAACCGCCTATTGCGTGATCGCGGTGTCGAGCGCATTTGCCTGGATCCTCGCGCCCTGTTCAGTTGTACGTCCACCTCGGCGGCGGTACTGCATGCCCAGGCAAAAAAGCCCAGGGTGCCTGTGCGCCCGGCGGCGCTGACCCAATTTCCTCAGGTGCGTTTTATCGGCCATCCTCAGCTTGAGGCCAATGACCCGTTCCTGATCCCGTGGGTGGAAAAGATCGCCAGTTGGATCGAAGAGGGACGCACGCCCTACATGTTCCTGCACACCTCGGACAACCGCCTCGCGGCACAACTGGCCCTGCGCTTTCACGCAAAGCTGATGACGCGCCTGCCAGGTTTGCCGCCGCTGCCTACCTTGCATCGAGAGCCCGTCGCGCAGCAACTGGGGTTACTCTAGACCTCCTGTTTTTCAAGGATTAAGCCGTGGCTCTGATAAAAGTTCTGGGCGCGTTCTTGTTGCTGCTGGGCGTCTTCGTGTTGGGTGTCTGGCGTGGTTGGGTGCCGATGCCCGCTGAGTGGAACCCTTGGGCGCCCTTGGATGTGCGCGCAAATCCGAACCTGCTGACGCGCTACAAGCTCAGTCGTTTGCAAGATGATCCGGCGCTGTGTGATCAGGTATTGAAAACCTCCGGGCTACGCGTGAGCCGCCAGGCGGATACCGCGGCGGATTCGGCATGCCCCTTGCGCAATGTCCTGCGCGTGCAGGGTGCTGACGTCGCCTTGAGCAGTAGCTTTCTCGCCAGTTGCCCGCTGGCCGTGGCGTTCGCCTTGTTCGAACGCCACAGCCTGCAACCGGCGGCCCAGGCGATTTTTGGCCAGAGGGTGAGTCGGGTCGAGCACCTGGGCAGCTTTGCCTGTCGCAATATCTATAACCGTGCCGACGGGCGACTCAGCCAGCACGCCTCGGCCAATGCTCTGGACATCGCCGGTTTTCGCCTGGCGGATGGGCGCAGCATCAGCGTACTCAAGGATTGGCCGGGGGAGGGCGACAGTGCGAGTTTCCTGCGTCAGGTACGCGATGGCGCCTGTGATGATTTCAACGTGGTATTGAGCCCGGACTACAACGCGGCGCATCGCAACCACTTCCATTTGGATATGGGGCGCTGGTGGGTGTGTCGCTGAGGCTTAAGCGGCCAGGCGCAGGTTGTGGGTAACCAGCGGGCGCGCCCAGTAGTAGTCAAAGTCCAGGGCCTTTTGTTGCGCCACAAGCTCTTCTTCGGGGTATGGCGTGGCGGCCGGTGGCAGCAGGTCCAGTTCGAACTCGGCAATCGGCAGGTGCAGTGGGCGCGGCTGCGGCGCCGGGCCTGGCGCTGGTAGCGAATGGCCGGCGTTCAGGACGATCGGGCGCACCCAGCCACTGTCGAAATCCTGCTGGCGCTGCTGGGCAACAATTTCTTCCTCCGGGAACGGCTGCGCGGCCGGTGGCAGCAGCTCGGTTTCGAATTCGGCAATCGGCAGGAACAGCGGTTCAGGCGGGGCGATCTCGGTGTCTTTCACGTCGCACTCACGCTGGGTGAGGATCTGCGACAGCAGGTCGGCGCCTTCGCAGGGTTCGACCGCTGGGTCCCTTGGTGCAGGTGCCTTGGCGGCGAGCGCGTCCGGCGTTTCACCGAGCTGCTCGGCCAACGCACGGGCGAAGAAGTCTTGCCACACATGACTCACCCCGGCCAGCGCTTGAGTATTGCGCAGGCCGTAGTGGTTATGGGTCGGCAGTACACCGATGGTTAGGGGAAGAATGTCTGACATTTTTCTCGGTCGACGCTCAGCTCTGGCAAAATACCTGACTGTTGTTTTTATCGGCCGTTATTTGCCGATCCTTAATATTTTTGAGCGTGGCGATTGATGAACGAACAACCAGCGGCCAGCCGCATCCAGGTCGAGGCGTTGGCCGACAGTTTCCAGGCCCGCGCCGAGCAGTGGGCTTCGCTGCTGGGCTTGCCTCTACACGTGGCGGATGCGGATTTTTCCCTGCAAGTCGGGGAGCATGGCCTGCAACTGCAACAGCTCGGGCCTGATGCGCCGGGGCCTGTGCGGGTCGACTTTGTCGAAGGTGGCGCGGCGCACCGGCGTTTATATGGTGGTGGCAGCGGGCAAATGATCGCCAAGGCCGTGGGCATTGCCCAAGGCGTGCGGCCGCAGGTGCTGGACGCCACGGCCGGTCTGGGCAAGGATGCGTTTGTACTCGCCAGCCTGGGGTGCGAGATGAGCCTGATCGAGCGCCAACCGTTGATCGGCGCATTGCTCGAAGACGGCCTTGCCCGTGCAGCGGAAGATTTTGAAGTGGCGCCGATTGTGGCGCGCATGAAGCTGCTCAAGGGCAACTCCATCGATGTGATGCTCAATTGGCAGGGTGAGCCGCCGCAGGTGATCTATCTGGATCCGATGTTCCCACACCGTGAGAAAACGGCCCTGGTCAAGAAGGAAATGCGCTTGTTCCGGCCGTTGGTAGGCGATGATCCGGATGCACCGGCCTTGCTCGCCGCAGCCCTGGCCCTGGCCAGCCACCGTGTGGTGGTCAAACGGCCGCGCAAGGCGCCGTGCATTGACGGGCCGAAACCGAGCCACGCGCTGGATGGTAAATCCAGCCGTTATGACATCTATCCCAAGAAAGCGCTCAAGTCTTAAGCTGCAAGCTGCAAGCCAAAGCGCTTTTCACCTGCGGCTTGCAGCTAAAAGCTTGCCGCTGCCTACCTCCGGTAGGCGCGCATGAACAACCTCACCACATCCTGCACATGCGCCTCGGCTTCTGCCGCGCTCAGTTGCCCGCCGCAGCCATACAACAAGCGAAAATTCGCCGTGCCCTTGAGCAGGCAAAAGAAGTGTTCGGCTGCCTTGAACGGTTTGTCGATGCTCAGGGTGCCGCTCTGGTCAATCTTGCCGAGCAGGCGCTCCATGCCTTGCAGCATGCGCATGGGGCCGGCTTCAAAGAAGATTCGCGAGAGTTTCACGTCTTGATTGCCGGTGGTCATCATCAGGCGATGCAGGTTCACCGACTCTTCGCTGTTGATCAGCCGATGGAAGCCTCGTGCGATGTTCAGCAACACCGTCTCGACGGGCATGCCTTCGGGGAGCTCGAAGTACATCACCGGCAACTGCTCTTCACACTTGGCCACTACCGCGGCGGTGAACAGCGTCTCCTTGTCGGTGAAATGGCTGTAGACCGTGAGTTTCGATACGCCGGCCGCAAGGGCGACGGCATCCATGCTGGTGTTCGCGTAACCCTTGCTCAAGAACAGGGATTTCGCGGCTTCGAGGATTGCCTGGCGTTTTGCCATGTCCTTGGGACGCCCGGGGCTTGCGGTGTTCACAGGATTGTCGGACATTTTCACCTTTAATACTGGACTGTCGAGTTTGGTATTAATAACATACCGGCCAGTATAATTATTCCTAGCTCTATTTGCGAAAGGTCCTTCAGCATGCGCAGCGCTTTCCTGCCCTTTGCTTTGCCTGTCAGCCTGGTCTTCCTATTGGCCGCCTGCGGCCATGAAGAAGCGACCCAGACCACCGTCCGCCCAGCCATGGTGGTGCAACCGCAGCCCTCGGCACAGGCGGTGGACAGCTATCCCGGCGAGGTGCGTGCCCGTTATGAGCCGGACCTGGCCTTTCGCATTGGCGGCAAAGTCAGCAAGCGCCTGGTGGAGGAGGGTGAGCGGGTCAAGGCCAACCAGCCACTGGCCGAACTCGACCCCCAGGACGTGCGCCTGCAATTGGAGGCCTCCCGCGCCCAAGTGGCCGGGGCCGAGGCCAATTTGAGCCTGGTGCGCGCAGAGCGTGATCGCTACAAAACCCTGATGGACCGTCAGATGGTCAGCCGGTCACAGTACGACAATTCCGAAAACCTCTACCGAGCGGGCGAAGCACGCTTGAAGCAGATCAAGGCCGAGTTCGACGTATCGAGCAACCAGGCCGGCTATGCCGTGCTGCGCGCGCCTCAGGACGGTGTGGTCGCCAAGCGTGCCGTTGAAGTGGGTCAGGTGGTCTCTGCTGGCCAGACGGTGTTCACCCTGGCCACCGACGGCGAGCGCGAAGTACTGATCAGCCTGCCCGAACAAGGCTTTGGCCGCTTCAAGATCGGCCAACCGGTGTCGGTGGAATTGTGGAGCCAGCCGGATCAACGTTTCGCCGGGCGCATCCGTGAGCTGTCACCCGCCGCCGACCCGAAATCACGCACCTTCGCCGCACGCGTGGCCTTCACCGGCGGCAAAGTCCCCGCTGAACTGGGTCAAAGTGCCCGTGTGTTCATACAAGCTGACGGCGTCATTCCTCTCTCGGTGCCGCTGTCTGCCCTCAGTGCCGAGAACGGTGCGTCCTACGTCTGGTGTGTGCAACCGGACAACACGCTTAAGCGTACTCCGGTGCGCATTGGTGCCTTCAGTGAAAAAAACGTGCCGGTACTGGAAGGCTTGGCCGCTACTGACTGGGTGGTTGCCGCGGGCGTGCATGTACTCCATGAGGGCCAGCAAGTACGCCCGGTGGATCGCTCGAACCGTGTCGTGAATCTGGCGGCCAAGGAGTAGTCCCCATGGGTTTCAATCTCTCCGAATGGGCGTTGCGTAATCGCCAGATCGTACTGTTCCTGATGATTCTGCTGGCTGTGGTCGGCACCTTGTCTTACACCAAGCTGGGGCAAAGCGAAGACCCTCCCTTTACCTTCAAGGCCATGGTGATCAAGACCAACTGGCCCGGCGCCACGGCCCAGGAAGTGTCACGCCAGGTTACCGAGCGCATTGAGAAAAAACTGATGGAGACCGGCGAGTACGAGCGCATCGTGTCTTTCTCGCGCCCCGGTGAGTCCCAGGTCACTTTCATGGCTCGCGATTCGATGCCCTCGGCGCGGATTCCTGAACTGTGGTACCAGGTGCGCAAGAAAATCAGCGACATCCGCCAGACCTTGCCACCGGATATCCAGGGGCCGTTTTTCAACGATGAATTCGGCACTACGTTCGGCAATATCTACGCCCTGACGGGTGACGGCTTTGACTATGCGGTGCTCAAGGACTACGCCGACCGCATCCAGATTCAACTGCAACGGGTGCCAGATGTAGGCAAGGTCGAGCTGCTTGGTCTGCAGGACGAGAAGATCTGGATCGAGCTGTCCAACCTCAAGCTCGCCACCCTTGGCCTGCCTTTGGCCGCGGTACAACAGGCGTTACAGGAACAAAATGCCGTCTCGACTGCCGGCTTCTTTGAAACACCCACCGAGCGCGTGCAGTTGCGCGTTTCGGGTAACTTGAAAACCGTGGAGCAGATCCGTGACTTCCCGATTCGCGTGGGTGATCGCACCTTGCGCATCGGTGATGTGGCCGACATCCATCGTGGCTTCAACGACCCGCCGGCACCGCGCATGCGCTACATGGGCGCAGACGCCATCGGCTTGGCCGTGGCCATGCGCGACGGTGGCGACATCCTGGTACTTGGCAAGGCCCTTGAAGGTGAGTTCGCACGCCTGCAGAAGAACCTTCCTGCCGGGATGGAACTGCGCAAGGTGTCGGACCAACCGGCAGCGGTAAAGACCAGCGTCGGCGAATTCGTCCAGGTACTCGCCGAGGCATTGGCGATTGTATTGCTGGTGAGTTTTTTCTCCCTTGGTGTGCGCACCGGCATGGTAGTCGCCCTGGCGATTCCGCTGGTGCTGGCGATGACCTTTGCCACCATGTATTACCTCGGCATCGGCCTGCACAAGATCTCCCTCGGTGCCTTGGTCCTGGCCTTGGGCTTGCTGGTTGACGACGCGATCATCGCCGTTGAAATGATGGCGATCAAAATGGAGCAGGGCTACGACCGTCTCAAGGCCGCGAGCTTCGCCTGGACCAGCACCGCGTTCCCCATGCTCACTGGTACATTGATCACGGCGGCGGGCTTCCTGCCAATTGCCACCGCGCAATCGAGCACTGGCGAATACACCCGCTCGATCTTCCAGGTGGTGACCATCGCCTTGCTGGCTTCCTGGGTGGCCGCCGTGGTGTTCGTACCCTACCTGGGGGAAAAGCTCCTGCCGGACTTGGCGAAGATTCATGCCGCCAAGCACGGCACCGATGGCCCGGATCCCTACGGCACGCCGTTCTACCAGCGCGTAAGACGTTTGGTGGAGTGGTGCGTACATCGGCGTAAGACGGTCATCGTCCTGACCCTGCTGTTGTTTATCGGTTCGGTCGCGTTGTTCCGCTTCGTGCCGCAACAGTTCTTCCCGGCGTCCGGGCGCCTTGAGCTGATGGTCGACCTGAAACTGGCCGAAGGCTCCTCCCTGAGCAATACCGCCGAGCAGGTCAAACGCCTGGAATCGATGCTCAAGGAGCACGCCGGCATCGACAACTACGTGGCTTATGTGGGTACCGGTTCGCCGCGATTCTACCTGCCTCTGGACCAGCAATTGCCGGCCGCCAGCTTTGCGCAATTCGTGGTGCTGGCCAAGACCATCGAGCAGCGTGAAAGCCTGCGCACCTGGCTGATCGAAACCCTCAACGAGCAATTCCCTGAGCTGCGCTCGCGGGTCACCCGCCTGGAGAACGGCCCGCCCGTTGGCTACCCGGTGCAGTTCCGCGTGACCGGCGAGCACATTGAAGAAGTACGTGCCCTGGCACGCAAAGTGGCGGCCAAGGTTCGCCAGAACGCCCATGTGGTCAACGTGCACCTGGACTGGGAAGAGCCGAGCAAAATCGTCTACCTGAATATCGACCAGGACCGGGCGCGCGCCCTTGGTGTAAGCACCGCCAACCTGTCGAAATTCCTGCAGAGCTCCCTGACTGGTTCCAGCGTCAGCCAGTACCGGGAGGACAACGAATTGATCGAGATTCTCCTGCGCGGCACTGTTCACGAACGTACCGAGTTGTCGCTGCTGCCGAGCCTGGCCGTGCCCACCGACAACGGCAAAAGCGTGGCGCTGTCGCAGATTGCCACCCTCGAATATGGTTTCGAAGAAGGCATCATCTGGCACCGCAACCGCCTGCCCACGGTGACCGTGCGCGCCGATATCTACGGCAAGGAACAACCGGCAACATTGGTCCAGCAGATCCTGCCGACGCTCGCAGATGTGCGTGCTGAACTGCCGGATGGCTACCTGCTTGAAGTCGGTGGCACCGTTGAAGACTCTGCGCGTGGGCAGAACTCGGTGAAGGCCGGCGTGCCGCTGTTTATCGTGGTGGTGCTGACCTTGCTGATGCTGCAACTGCGCAGTTTTTCACGCACGGCAATGGTCTTTCTTACCGCGCCGTTGGGGTTGATCGGCGTCACCTTGTTCCTGCTGGTGTTCCGCCAACCTTTCGGCTTCGTTGCCATGCTCGGCACCATCGCGTTGTCGGGGATGATCATGCGCAACTCGGTGATCCTGGTGGATCAGATCGAACAGGACATCAAGGCCGGCCTTGCGCCGTGGCAGGCGATTATCGAAGCCACCGTCCGGCGCTTTCGCCCGATTGTGCTGACCGCTCTGGCGGCCGTATTGGCGATGATTCCACTGTCGCGCAGCGTGTTCTTCGGGCCCATGGCCGTGGCGATCATGGGCGGGTTGATTGTGGCGACGGCGTTGACGCTTCTGTTCCTGCCCGCCCTGTACGCTGCATGGTTCCGAGTGAAGAAGGGCGTCGCGTAATCGCGTTGCCCACGTTCAGACAACACCTCTTGTTACTTACATGAAGATGCAAAGGCCGTGCGCCACGGCAGGAACGAACTGCGCTGGAACTCCACTTATCTGTGCCTGCCCAGCAGGCACATGGGAAGGGCTCACCCAATCGGTGGTCCGTTTGAAGCAAGTTTTCAGGGAGTTTTTATGTTTCTGTTGTCTGCAATTGCAAGTTTCAAGGGCGCGTTCCTAGGGTCTTTACTCGGCAATCTCCTGACGAGCCAGAAGGGTGATCGTTCGACCTTTGATAGCCCCGGACACCACCGACCAAGTTCAGGTCACCATCGTCCTGTTCGCCCGGGTTTTTCGCAGACACGGTCAGGCGTTCGTGGCCATCAATATTCCCATCACGCCTACGCTAATGACGATTTACCGCATGTTTATCGTGGGCAGACACCACTCACGTCATTCTACAGATAGGGCGCGGGTCTCCCGCTTACACAAGGACCTTCTTGATTTGCGTGCCGCTTCGTACGCGGGATAGGAACCTTTTTTATCAAAATACCACACAAGGATTACCCGGCCTGAAGCTACTGGCGTATGGAGCACGGTGAGCCGGGTTTTGGTGTCAATCTAATTCGTAAGGAGTGTGTATGATTTTAAATTTACTGACGCTACCGGCACAGGTGATGGGCTCGATGATGGGCTCTATGATGGGGTCGATGATGGGGCACGGTTCTAAACACGGTGGCGGTAGCTGCAACCAGCCCGTCAATGTCAATATCAACAACGACAACAATAACCTCAACAGCAATTCGAGTTCGTCCGTTGCTCAAAACAGCAACGTTTCGTCGGGCCGGCACATTCACTATTGAGCATGTTTGTCAGCGAAAGGTAGTGAGTCGTGAGTACTTGTCGTGAGTGTCCGGTACTTAGGCTTGGCAAAAAAAACGCCCTGAATAGAGTCAGGGCGTTTTCAATCTTCAACGTTGCGCTTACCCGCAAGGGTCAGAGGGCGCCAAATACTTTCTTGGCCAGGCTCGTAGCCGCCGCTGCCGGATTCTTGCGAATCGTCTCTTCCTGCTGTGCAATCATCTTGAATAAACCATCCAGCGCCTGTTCGGTCACGTAGTTTTCGACGTTGGCGCTCTTGGCATCCACAGCGCCGAAGGCTGCTGCCTTGCCGGCCAGAGCGTTGTACTGCTGGGCGACGCCGACCTTGTCGGTGGCGGCCTTGACGATGGGCAGGAACTTGGCGCGGATTTCTTCGCGGCTGCTTTTGTTCAGGTATTGGGTGGCGGAGTCCTGGCCACCGCTGAGAATACCCTTGGCATCGGTCACACTCATGTTTTTCACGGCGTTGACCAGGATCGGCTGGGCCTGGGTCACGGCGGTTTCCGCCGCCTTGTTCATGCTGGTTTCCAGCTGCGTGACCTGGTCACCCATACCGAACATTTTCAGTTTGTCGGCGACTTTGCCAAGTTTGCCCGGCAGGCTGATTTTCACGTCCGGGTTGTCGCTGAAACCACCGGGCTTACCCAGTTGTTTCACGGCTATCTGTGCACCTTGGGTCAGGGCATCCTTGAGGCCACCGCTGGCGTCGCCCTGGGACAGGCTGCCAAGATCCAGGGCCATAGCGTTGGCACCGAACAGCAGGCCGGCACACAGGGCGGTGAGGCGAATAGATTTGCGGAGCATGGGCGCTTCCTTATGACGTGAAATTATCAGTGTGCGACTGCATCAACCCGCAGGCGCATCGGTTGTGGATCCTGGCCATTGAGCTGCACGGTGTGCCGTTCGGTCGTGATAAACATTAGCTTGCCGTCCAGTTCGATGCGAGCGCTGACCGAGTAGGTGTGGCCAGGTTTGACCTGGGCCGGGTCGTAGCTCAGGTGAAATGGCAGCGGCACCTGGCCTTTGACCGGGCCTTTCTGTTCGGCCAGGGTCACGGCCGGCGCGTCCATCAGGGACACGTCTTGCAGGCTGACGCTCAACGTGGCGGTAGGCGGCAGGGCGATACGTTGCAGGTAGAACACTTCGCCGTCGAGGCTGGCCTTCGGTGTTGGGGTCATCGAGTGGCAGGCTCCGAGCAGGGCGGTCAGGCCCAGGAGGATGATCTTTTTCATGGTGCAGCTCCTTTTCAACGGCGCCGGAATCCGCCCGACGCCTCATTCAATCTAGCGGTTTTCTTCAGGGCTGGCGGCATCCGGTTCGGTCGGTGCCTCGGCTGCGCCATCCACTCGGTGCAAGGCCACCTGGCGGATCGACAGGCGGATATCGGCCGGCAGCACGCGTTTGGCGGCGCCTTCCGCCAGCTCGCCGAGCAGATCGTGATAGCCCAGCTTGCCGGCTTCATCGCGGCGCAGCACATCCTGCTCCAGCAACGTCTGAATAAAATGTCGGAAAAGACTCTTGTCGAAGAATTCCGGGGCATTGAGGCCATGCAGGATCGACAGGCGTTGGGCCATGATCGTGCACAGGTCTTCCAGCTCTTCGGCGCTGATGCTGTTGCGGCCACTGTTGAGCAACAGCGAGATCGCCATGTAGAAGCGTTGCAGGGTCTGGGCGATGCTCTTGGACAGCAGCGTCAACAGCACAAACTGCCGCGAACTTGGCGCCGGGCGCAGGTACACGGCGTTTTCGAAACGCAGCAGGCCTTGTTCGACGAACGCGTCCAGCCATTGATCGACCACCGCGTCCAACTCCTCCAGCGACCAGCGGATAAACAGCTCCGATTGCAGGTACGGGTAGAGCGCACGGGTGTAGCGCAGGATCTGCTCGCGGCTCATCCGCGAGCTGCTCTGGAAGAAGCTCGCCAGCAACGCCGGCAGGGCGAAGATGTGCAGCACGTTGTTGCGGTAGTAGGTCATCAGGACAGCGTTCTGCTCGTCCAGGTAGACAATCTTGCCCAGGGCATCGCTCTGTTCCGACAGCAGCTTCATGTCCTTGACGTGGTTGATCAGCGCCAGGCCATCGCCCTCCGGCAGGGTGGTGTGGGGCGAGTAGGGCACGCGGCGTAACAGCGCCAGGTACAGGTCCAACTGGCGCGCCATGGCTTGTTCATCCAGGGCCAGGCGAGTCGTCGACAGCAGAGCCAGGGCCACCAGGTTCACCGGGTTGACCGCCGCGGCTTCGTTCAAGTGCCGCGCCACCTGCTCGCCAAGACGGTTGGTGGTTTCGTTGAGCCAGGCCGGCTTGTAGTTCGGGCCCAGTTCCTGGGCGCGCCAGTCCGGTTGCTCGGCGTCAAGGAATTCGGCCAGCTTGATCGGCTCGCCGAAGTTGACCGCGACCTGGCCAAAGCGCTGTTTGAGCGCGCCGATCACTTTGAAAATATCGAAGATCGATTCTTTCTTTTTGCTCGCGCCACGCAGTTCGCCCAGGTAGGTGCGGCCTTCGAGCACGCGCTCATAGCCGATATACACCGGCACGAACACGATCGGCATGCGCGAGGAGCGCAAGAAACTGCGCAGGGTGATCGCCAGCATCCCGGTTTTCGGTTGCAGCATGCGCCCGGTGCGCGAGCGGCCGCCTTCGACGAAGTACTCCACCGGGAAACCCTTGGTGAACAGGGTGTGCAGGTATTCGTTGAACACCGAGGTGTACAGCGGGTTGCCCTTGAAGGTGCGGCGCATGAAAAACGCACCGCCACGGCGCAGCAGGCTACCGATCACCGGCATGTTGAGGTTGATGCCGGCGGCGATGTGCGGCGGGGTCAGGCCGTTCTTGAACAGCAGGTACGACAGCAGCAGGTAGTCGATATGACTGCGGTGGCAAGGCACGTAGATCACCTCGTAGCCTTGGGCCACCTTCTGCACGCCTTCGATGTTATTGACCTTGATACCGTCGTAGATCTTGTTCCAGAACCAGCTCAGCACCACTTCCAGGAAGCGGATCGCGGTGTAGGTGTAGTCCGAGGCTATCTCGTTGCCATAGCGCAGGGCCTGGGCCTTGGCTTTTTCCGGGGTGATCTTTTCCCGTTCGGCTTCATCCAGGATGGCCTGGCGCACCAGTGGCATATTGACCAGGCCCTTCACCAGGTTGCGCCGGTGGGACAGGTCGGGGCCGATGACCGCGGTCTTCAGGTTACGAAAGTGCACACGCAGGATGCGCTGGGCCATGCGCACGGTGCGTTCGTGGCCTTTATTGTGCTCGATCAATTCACGCAGGTTGATAGGCGCGGAGAATTGCACCCGGGTCTTGCGCCCCAGGATCAGGATGCTCAACAACCGGCGTAGACGCCCGGTGACGGCCCAGCTGTCGGCAAATAGCAGTTTCCAGGGGCTGGACTCGCTTGCAGGGGACTGCCCCCAGAACACGCTGACCGGAATGATTTGTGCATTCTCTTCGGCGTGGTCGGCAAGGGTGTTGACCAGGCGGGTCAGGGTGGGCGGCGCACCGCGCTTGTCCTGGCGGCCGAGCCAGTCTGGATCCGGCGTGAGGTAGAAGAACGCCGCGGGCTCCAGCAACGGCCCTACCGATACCGGCAGCACCGGGCGCGGCAGGCCGGCCTTGGTGCACTCGGCATCGACCACGGCCAACTCGGTGAGGGAGGGTGATTGCAGGACGTAGAAAACCGGCCGGCTGCGGTCCAGGTTAAGGGTTAGGGACGACTGGTTGATCGTCTCGGAGCGAACCCAGAGGTACAACAGTCGGCGCAAGGTGCCAAACACCAGACGGCGGAACGGGGAGCGGGTCATAGGCGAACTGCTTCAAGTGGAAAAAACCGAGCAGGCGCTCGGGCGGGTAGTGTGCCGTATTCGCCGAAAATCGGCAAAAAAGCAGCGATGTAAACTTGAGTTGATGGTTTTTGAGCCTGTCTTATACTCGGCAGTTCAAATAAGCGACTCAACAATAAAAAACCAGTGGGAGTGAACTGATGGCAACGCGCGAAACCGGCAATGTGAAGTGGTTCAACGATGCAAAGGGCTACGGCTTTATCCAGCGTGAAGACGGCAAGGATGTGTTTGTGCACTACCGCGCCATTCGCGGTGACGGCCACCGCTCGCTGGCCGAGGGTCAGCAGGTGGAATACGCCGTGGTGACGGGCGAGAAGGGGTTGCAGGCGGAGGATGTGGTCGGTTTGTAAGTTCAGCACTGAACCCATGTGGTAGGGGGCTTGCTCCCGATGGCGGAGTATCAGGCAATGTATTCAGTGCCTGACACAACGCTATCGGGAGCAAGCCCCCTCCCACATTTGATTGGGTTCGCAATTCAGGATCAGGCAGTTTTCCAGGTGATCTGCTCTTCACCGTCTTCACTGATGCGAATCCAGGTGTCAGCACTTTCCTCACCTTCTTCCTCAACCCACGTCCCCGGCGCGCAGCGCACTTCGACGTTCAGCGCGGCAAACGCGGCGCGGGCGCAGGCGATGTCGTCTTCCCACGGGGTCTGGTCGCTGTCCAGGAACAGGCTGTTCCACTTGCCGACGGCTTTCGGCAGCCAGGTAACCGGCACGCTGCCAGCCTTGCACTTGTAGGTCTGGCCTTGCTGGACCCAGTCAGTGCATTGGCCCAGGGCGGCGCCCAGCCAGGCGGCGATGGCCTTGTAGTCGACGTCGGCGTCTTTCAGGTAAATCTCAATATCGGGTTGGCGCATGGATGTTCCTCGTTGCGGGATTCGAAAATCCATTCGCGGATGCTTGAAAGTCAGTTATTGAAGCACGAAATAATCGTAGCGCATCGACACCGTGACCTGCAGCGGCTCAGGCGCCTCGATCACCTCGCTACGGCGCTCGGCACTGGCACGCCAGCCGTGGGGCGTCATCGCCAGCAGGTTGGCGCGGTCCTTGGGGTCGGCCAGGCTCAGGGTGAATTCCAGGGTTTCACTGTGCGCAAGGCTCATGCCGTCCGGCACCAGGGCCAGGTGTTTGTCGTCGGTGTACTCGCGTACTTCGTCGTACAGGCGTTCGCGCAGCTCCATCAGGTGGCCGCTGGTCGGGCCGACCTTCATCAAGCCGCCGCCGGGGCTGAGCAGGCGCTTGGCCTCTTGCCAGTCCAACGGGCTGAACACGCTCGCGAGGAACTGGCAACTGGCATCGGCCAATGGCACGCGGGCCATGCTGGCGATCAACCAGGTCAGCGCCGGGTTGCGCTTGCATGCGCGCTTGACGGCCTCCTTGGAGATATCCAGGGCATAACCATCGGCCTGGGGCAGGGCGTCGGCGATTTGCGCGGTGTAGTAACCCTCGCCACAACCGATGTCCACCCAGCGCTGCGGTGCGCGTTCGCCAGCCAGTTCGGCCAGGCGCTTGGCTACCGGCGCATAGTGCCCGGCGTTGAGAAAGTCGCGGCGCGCCTCGACCATGGCCAGGTTGTCGCCAGGGTCGCGGCTGTTTTTGTGCTGCACCGGCAACAGGTTCAGGTAACCCTGGCGCGCGCGGTCGAAACGGTGCCCGAGCGGGCACGCCACGCCATTGTCCACCGCGTTCAGCGGTGCGCTGCAAATGGGGCAGGCAAGCATCAGGCGAGCAACTTGATCAGGGTCTGGTAATAGATTTCGGTCAACACATCGAGGTCGCTGGCCAGGATGCGCTCGTTGACCTGGTGGATCGTCGCATTGACCGGGCCCAGTTCGACCACTTGGGTGCCCAACGTGGCAATGAAGCGCCCATCGGAGGTACCGCCGCTGGTAGACGCCTTGGTCTCACGCCCGGTGATTGCCTTGATGCTGGCCGACACCGCATCCAGCAGAGCACCCGGCTCGGTGAGAAACGGCAAGCCCGACAGTGCCCACTCCACATGCCAATCCAGGCCATGTTTATCCAGGATTGCCGCAACCCGCTGTTGCAGGCCCTCGACGGTGGACTCTGTGGAGAAGCGGAAGTTGAACACCGCCGTCAGGTCACCGGGGATCACGTTGGTGGCGCCGGTACCGGAATTGAGGTTGGAGATCTGGAAACTGGTCGGCGGGAAGAAGGCGTTGCCGTCATCCCAATGCTCGGCGGCCAATTCGGCCAGGGCCGGTGCGGCCAGGTGGATCGGGTTTTTCGCCAGGTGCGGGTAGGCCACGTGGCCCTGCACACCACGCACGGTCAAGGTGGCGCCGAGGGAGCCGCGACGGCCGTTCTTGACCACGTCGCCCACCAGAGTCGTGCTCGATGGTTCGCCGACGATGCACCAGTCCAGGCGTTCCTTGCGCGCGGCCAGGCGTTCGATCACCGCCTTGGTGCCGTGGTGCGCCGGGCCTTCTTCGTCGCTGGTGATCAGGAAGGCGACCGAACCCTTGTGGTCCGGGTAGTCGCTGACGAAGCGTTCCGCGGCCACCAGCATCGCCGCCAGGCTGCCTTTCATGTCTGCCGCACCGCGGCCGCAGAGCATGCCGTTTTCATCGATCAACGCATCGAACGGGTCGTTCTGCCAGGCCTGCACCGGGCCGGTGGGTACCACATCGGTGTGACCCGCGAAGCACAGCACCGGGCCTTCGTGCTTGCCGTGGGTGGCCCAGAAATTGTCCACATCGAAGATGCGCATAGGTTCCAGCGCAAAACCGGCGTCGCCCAGGCGCTGCATCATCAGCTTCTGGCAATCGGCGTCGACCGGCGTCACTGAGGGGCGACGGATCAGGTCGATAGCGAGTTGAAGGGTCGGCGAAAGGTCGGCGTGGGCCGTCATGGGAAAACTCCGGAAAGCGTGTGGTAGGCGCAGGGCGAATATGAAACACAAAACAATTCAATGTGGGAGCTGGGCTTGCGCCAAGTGTCATAAAACGGCCGTTATCTTATAGCAAAACGGCGGCCAGAGGCCGCCGTTTAGTGCATTGCGCAAGTTTTTACACCGTAGTGACAGGCTCCGCCTTCGCTACCGGTTTGGGCAGCGACGACAGGAACGCCATGATCAGCGCAGCCACGTACGGCAGCGATTGCACCAGCAGCATCACCACCCAGAAGCGTATGTCATTGCTAGGCAGGCCCTGTACCAGGTAGATCCCCAGCGCCGCGCCCCACAGCAGCAGCATGATGAACATTTCTTCGCGGGCTTCGGAGATCGCCACCCAGAAGCCGTGGTTATCCGCATTTTTCGGTGTACGAAAGAACGGAATACTGGTGGTGAAGAAGCCATACAACACCGCTTTGGCGATGGTGTGGGACAACGCCAGCCCCGCCAGGGCCGCACAGAACGCATCTTTCAAGTTCACGCCTACCGCGCGACGGTAGAGGAAGATGATTTTGCCGACCTTGAACACAAACAACGCCAAGGGTGGGATGGCGAAAATCAGCAACGGTGGGTCGACCCGGGTCGGCACGATGATCATCGCTGCGGACCACAACAGGGCACCGACGGTGAAGAAAATGTTCATGCCATCCGCCACCCACGGCAACCAGCCGGCGAGGAAGTGGTAACGCTGGCCACGGGTCAGCTCGGTGTCCTTGCCACGTATCAGGCTGGCGGTGTGACGCTTGATGATCTGGATAGCGCCATAGGCCCAGCGGAAACGCTGCTTCTTGAAGTCGATAAAGGTATCGGGCATCAAGCCCTTACCGTAGCTGTCGTGGTAATACGCCGCCGACAGGCCTTTCTCGAACACGCGCAGGCCCAGTTCGGCGTCTTCACAGATGCACCAGTCGGCCCAGCCGAGTTCTTCGAGCACCGAACGACGGGTCATGGTCATGGTGCCGTGCTGGATGATCGCGTCACGGTCGTTGCGGGTGACCATGCCGATATGGAAGAAGCCTTTGTATTCGGCGTAGCAGAGCTTCTTGAAGGTGCTTTCGTTCTGGTCGCGATAATCCTGGGGCGACTGCACCACGGCGATTTTCGGGTCGGCGAAGTGCGGCACCATGTGCTTGAGCCAGTTCGGCGATACGCAGTAGTCCGAGTCGATCACCGCGATCACTTCGGCATCCTTGGCGGTGTGCGGGATCAGGTAGTTCAACGCGCCGCCCTTGAAGCCAGCCAGGGGCGCGACGTGGAAGAACTTGAAGCGCGGGCCCAGGGTTTCGCAGTAATCACGCACCGGTTCCCACACTGCCGGGTCCTTGGTGTTGTTGTCGATGATCAGGACTTCGTAGTCCGGGTAATCGAGGGCGGCCAGGGCGTCGAGGGTCTGTTTGACCATCTCTGGCGGCTCGTTGTAGCACGGCACATGGATCGACACTTTCGGGCGGTAGTCCGAGTCGCCTTCCACCGGCAGGAATTCACGCCGGCGCTTGTGAGTCCACACCGCTTCTGCCAGTTCGTGGGCTTCAGTCAGCAAGACGATAAACACGCCAAGGGCGCCGAGTGCCAGCAAGATACCGACGGTCACGCTGAACCATGTGCTGTATTGCTGGCTGTAGTCGTAGCCGATCCAGACCAGCACCGACCCACACAGAAATGCAATAAACGTCAGGAAGGTACGGCCGCGCTGGCGCAGGGCCGAGCCGTCGATCATCAACAGGGTCAGGGACAGCAGCGCAAGCACCACCGAACCAATGGCCAGCACCCGCCACTGCGGGATCGCCACCACCGGTCCTTCAAAGTTGAATTTCTGCTGGCGTGCGGCGTTGAACACCCCCCAATACGCGCCCGCCGAGCCTTCGTCGCTGACCTTCCACGGCTGGTCAAAGGCTTCGATCACGAAATAGTTGTAACCCTGGCGGTTGAGCTTGTTCACTAGCGTACGCAGGTAAATCGCCTGGTCTGCCGGGGATGATTCATTACCGCCGCGCATACGGCCGTTGCTCGGCCAGCCAACTTCCGACAGCAGCAGCGGCTTCTTCGGGAACGCTTTCTTCAGTTCTTTGGCGCGGTCGATTACGTACTGGCCGGCCTTGTCCATGGGAATGAATTCCCAGAACGGCAGGATGTGCGCGGCGATCAGGTCGACGTGATTGGCCAGTTGCGGGTTGTGCTCCCAGATGTGCCATTGCTCGGAGGTGGTCACCGGCACTTTCACGGCGGCGCGTACGCGGTCGAGCAGTACGATCAGGTCTTCGGGGGTGATTTCTTCACGGAACAACGCTTCGTTGCCGACCACTACACGCACAACGCTGCGGGAGTTGTTGGCAATCTCGATGGCGCGCTGGATTTCCCGCTCGTTGCGCTCCAGGTCCGGGCTGATCCAGATCCCCAGCGTCACGCGCAGACCGAACTCTTCGGCCAGCTTGGGGATATCGCCCAGGGTACCGTCGACCGAGTAGGTACGGATGTTGTCCGTCAGCTTGCTCATGATCGCCAGGTCCTGACGCATCTGCTCGTCAGTCGGGAACTGGTTTTTCTGCGGGTACTGGCCTTGCTGGAACGGCGAGTAGGAAAAACCGGAGATCTGTTCAGGCCAGTTGGGGGTCGTGACCGGGCGGTTGATCAGCGCCCAGAAGCCGGTGAACAGCGCGGCAATTGCCAGCACTACTACCAGGTTGAGTCCAAATTTACGCGATGACATAGCTATTTCGGGTTCCAAAAGGTGTGGAACGAAAAGAGGTGCCGGCCTACGCCGAACGGCGCGCATCCTACACTGGCCTTTCACTGAGCGTACAGCAAGCCGAGAAAAACCCGACTTTGGGCAGTGCAACTCGTCGTAAGTTCTCTTACTTGTAGCTTGTAGCTTAAAACTTGTCGCTGCGTAGTCCTATAATGCGCGCCGGTTTTTGGGGTAATGATCATGAGTACAGAAGATCCGCGGTTTGCAGGCGTCGCCCGCTTGTACGGCATTGAAGGCCTGGAACGCTTGAAGGCGGCCCATGTGGCAATTGTCGGCGTCGGTGGCGTGGGCTCCTGGGCGGCGGAAGCAATGGCCCGTTGCGGGGTGGGCGAGATTTCGCTGTTTGACCTGGACGATGTCTGCGTCAGCAACAGCAACCGCCAGTTGCACGCGCTGGACAGCACCGTGGGCAAGCCCAAGGTCGAAGTGATGGCCGAGCGCCTGCGCGCGATCAACCCCGATTGCACAGTGCATGCAGTGGCGGACTTCGTCACCCGCGACACCATGGCCGAGTACATCACCCCGAACATCGATTGCGTGATCGACTGCATCGACGCCGTCAACGCCAAGGCGGCGCTGATTGCCTGGTGCAAGCGCCGCAAGATCCAGATCATCACCACCGGCGGCGCCGGTGGGCAGATTGACCCGACGCTGATCCAGGTCTGCGACCTGAACCGCACCTTCAATGACCCGCTGGCCTCGAAAGTGCGCTCCACACTGCGGCGTGACTACGGCTTCTCGCGCACGGTGACCCGCCATTACAGCGTGCCCTGCGTGTTTTCAACCGAGCAACTGCGCTACCCCAAGCCCGATGGCAGCATTTGTTTGCAGAAGAGTTTTGTCGGCGATGGGGTGAAGCTTGACTGTGCGGGAGGGTTTGGCGCGGTGATGATGGTGACCGCCACGTTCGGCATGGTGGCGGCGACCAAGGCGGTGGACAAGATTGTGGCTGGAGTGCGCAGGCCTTCGGAGCGGGTCAAGCCCACCTAGATCCCACTGCCGAACACAGATCCAAGTGTGGGAGGGGGCTTGCTCCCGATTACGGTGTGTCAGTCGGCTTATTCAGTGACTGACACTCTGCAATCGGGAGCAAGCCCCCTCCCACATTTAGTTGTGTGTACGGCTTAGTTCGCGCATGCGCTGCAGGACTGCATTCAGGCCATTGCTGCGTGACGGGGAGAGTTGGCGGGACAGCCCCAACTGTGCAAACCAGTCAGGCAGGTCAACCGCCTGCAACTCAGCCGCCGACAACCCGTTGACCCGCGCCAACAACAGCGCTACCAACCCACGAATCATCCGCGCCTCGCTGCTGGCGGCAAACTGCCAATGACCGTCCTGCAAGCGCCCCACCAACCACACCAGGCTTTCGCAGCCTTGTACCAGGTTGGCGTCGACCTTTTCGTCATCCGCCAAGACGGGCAGCCGCTCGCCCCATTGCATCAGCAGGCGGGCGCGCTGTTCCCAGCTGGCGACGGCCTGAAATGCTTCCAGTGCCGCCACTGCGTCAACTGGCAAGCTCATCGCAACATGTCCAGCGCCTGGTCCAACGCTTCAAAAAAGCGCTCCAGGTCATCGGAATCGTTGTACAGCGCCAGGGACACGCGAATCGCCCCGGATAAGTGCAGCGCCTTGAGCAGTGGCATCGCGCAATGGTGCCCGGCCCGCACGGCAATGCCTTGTTCGGTCAACAGGTGGGCCAGGTCGGCATTGTGCACGCCGTCCACCACGAAGCTAACCAATGCCACTTGCGGCGAGCCGAGTACGCGTACGCCATTGCGTGCTTTCAGCCCACGCAACAGGTAGTCGTGCAGCGCCGCTTCATGGGCGATGACGGCGGGTTGATCCAGTGAATTCAGGTAGTCCAGGGTCGCGCCCAGACCGATGACGCTGGCAATCGGCGGAGTGCCGGCTTCGAAGCCCAGGGGCGCGGGGCGGAAACTGGCGCTCTGGTAATCCGCCTGTTGCACCATCTCTCCGCCGAACTGCCAGTGGCGCAGGTGATGCAGCATCTCGTTGCGCCCATACAGCACGCCGACGCCGTCCGGGCCGTAGAGTTTATGGCTGGAAAATACATAGAAGTCGCAGCCCAGGGCCTGTACGTCATGGCGGCCATGCACGATGCCCTGGGCGCCATCCACCACAGTGAGGGCGCCATGTGCCTGGGCCATTGCCAGCAAGGCTTCCAGCGGCTGCCAGGCGCCGAGCACATTGGACAACTGGCTCACAGCTAACAGGCGCGTGCGCGGGCCGATCAAGGTGGCCGCAGCTTCAAGATCGATCACACCGTCATCGCCCAAGGGCAATACCACCAGCGAGAGCGCGCGGCGTTTGGCCAGTTGCTGCCAGGGCAGCAGGTTGGCGTGGTGTTCCAGGGCGCTGATGGCAATCTCATCGCCCGCATTGAATAAGTGTTCCAGGCCGTAGGCCAGGAGGTTCAGCGCAGAGGTAGCGCCATGGGTAAACACGATCTGCCCGTTATCACCTGCGTTCAACCACTGCGCGACCTTGCTGCGACTGTCTTCAAAGGCCTGGGTCGCATGGGCCCCGGGCAAATGCTGGGCGCGGTGCACATTGGCTGCGCCATTGGCGTAGTAATGGCTGATGGCATCCAACAGGGCTTGGGGTTTTTGCGTGGTGGCGGCGTTGTCCAGATAGGTCTGGTCCTGCCGTTGCAGGGTGGCGATGGCCGGGAAATCGGCGCGCCAGGGGGAGGGCACAAGCATGGTGATCAAGACTCGTATAAGCGAGCCGCCCCGAAGGCGCGGCCCGCTAGTGGCATCGAGTGGCTGCTTAGTTGTGAGCGTGCAGCGCTTCGTTCAGTTCGATGGCCGATTTGTGGGTTTTGCACTCCACGGCACCGGTCTCGGAGTTACGGCGGAACAGCAGGTCCGGTTGACCCGCCAGCTCGCGTGCCTTGACCACCTTGACCAGTTGGTTCTGTTCGTCGAGCAGGGCAACCTTGGTGCCGGCGGTGATGTACAGGCCCGACTCCACGGTGTTGCGGTCGCCCAATGGGATACCGGTACCGGCGTTGGCTCCGATCAGGCAGCCTTCGCCCACCTTGATCACGATATTGCCGCCGCCCGACAGGGTGCCCATGGTGGAGCAACCGCCGCCCAGGTCCGAGCCCTTGCCGACGAATACGCCTGCCGATACACGGCCCTCGATCATGCCCGGGCCTTCGGTGCCGGCGTTGAAGTTGATGAAACCTTCGTGCATCACGGTAGTGCCTTCGCCCACGTAGGCGCCCAGGCGGATACGCGCAGCGTCAGCGATGCGCACGCCGGCCGGTACCACGTAGTCGGTCATTTTCGGGAACTTGTCCACCGAGAACACTTCCAGCAACTCGCCACGCAGGCGCGCTTCGAGTTGGCGTTCAGCCAGTTCGGCGATGTCGATGGCGCCCTGGCTGGTCCAGGCCACGTTCGGCAATTGCGGGAACACACCAGCCAAGTTCAGGCCGTGGGGCTTGACCAGACGGTGGGACAGCAGGTGCAGCTTGAGGTAGGCCTCAGGTGTGGAGGTCAGTGCGGCGTCTTCGGCCAACAGTGTGGCAACCAGTGGCGTGTGGCTTTCAGCCAGGCGATTTAACAGCGCGGCTTGGGTGGCGTCGACGTTCTTGAGTGCATCCGCCAGCTGCAGCGCCTGGCTGATGGTGAACGTGATCGCCTGGTTACCTTCGGTGTAACCGAGGATCGGCGCGACGGCGGCCACGATCTCGGCCGACGGGTTGAGCAACGGTTGTGCGTAAAACACTTCCAGCCAAGCACCTTGGCGGTTCTGAGTGCCGACGCCGAAGCCCAGGCTGAACAGGGAATGGGACATGCTTTTACCTCTACAAAAATGGAAGGCTGGCCTACTTGAGAGCCGCCGAATAACTTTCTGGCTTGAAGCCAATCAGGGTTCTGTCACCGAGATCGAGCACCGGGCGCTTGATCATCGAGGGTTGTGCGAGCATCAATTCAATGGCTTTCGACTGATCGAGATCGGCTTTGCGTTCGTCTTCGAGTTTGCGAAAGGTGGTGCCCGCACGGTTCAAAACCACCTGCCAACCGTGCTCGTTGCACCATTGGGTCAAGTGTTCGCGGTCGATACCGGCCGTTTTGTAGTCATGGAACTCATAGCTCACCGCGTGCTCATCGAGCCAGGTGCGCGCCTTTTTCATGGTGTCGCAGGCTTTGATGCCGAAAAGGTGCAAGGTTTTGCTTGAAGCGGTCAAGGAATTGCCCCCCTTTGGACGAATGAAAAATGAAAGATCACGGATTATGCCACGACCAGCAGGTTTCGGCGCCGCTCGTCAGCATCGTGCGACTTTTGTGCAAAAGCCAGCGCGTAACCTAAGCGGATAACATAGCCGGGTAATATGGCACTTCAACGGCAAGTTGTTGCCTCAAGTGTGTCGTTGCAAGTCGATTGTCCGGGAAACCCGCGTTATGCAAACCGCCTACACCGTTCTTATCCTGCTGATGCTGGTCAGCGTTTCGCGCCTTGTCGGGCGAGTCATTCCTCTGCCGCTGCCCTTGGTGCAGATTGCCGCCGGCGCCTTGTTGGCCTGGCCCACGCTGGGGCTGCACGTGGCGTTGGACCCGGAGCTGTTCCTGTTTTTGTTCCTGCCTCCGCTGCTGTTTTCCGATGGCTGGCGCATGCCCAAGCGTGAATTGTGGCAATTGCGCGGGCCAATCCTGACGTTGGCGGTGGGGCTGGTGTTGTTCACCGTAGTGGGCGCCGGCTACTTCATTCATTGGATATTACCGACGATCCCGTTACCGGTCGCCTTCGCCCTGGCAGCGGTTTTATCACCGACGGATGCCGTCGCGGTGTCGGCCATTTCCCAGAATCGTTTGCCCAAGCCGCTGATGCATATGCTTCAGGGCGAGGCGTTGATGAATGACGCGTCGGGCCTGGTGACCTTCAAGTTCGCCCTGGCGGCAGCGTTGACCGGCGTATTTTCCCTGGCGGATGCCAGCCTGACTTTTGTGCTGGTTGCCGTGGGTGGTCTGGCGGTGGGCGTGGCGCTGAGCTGGCTGGTGGGACGTTTGCGCGCCTGGATGATCGCGCGGGGCTGGGATGATCCAGCGACCCATGTGGTACTCATGTTATTGCTGCCCTTTGCTGCCTACGTATTGGCTGAACGCCTGGGCGCGTCGGGCATTCTCTCAGCGGTGGCGGCGGGCATGATGCAAAGCTGGCTCGATCTGTTGCCACGCCAGACCAGTACGCGCTTGCTCAACCGCAGTGTCTGGTCGTTGCTGGAGTTTGCCTTCAATGGCCTGATCTTCCTGCTGCTTGGCCTGCAACTGCCGGACATCATCAAGGCCGTGGTCAGCCATGAAACCACGCTGTGGCCCACCCTGTTGTATCGCTGCCTGGACGTGGTGGCGATCTTTCTGGTGCTGGTGGTATTGCGCTTTATCTGGGTGCAGAGCATCTGGCGACTGTCGGGGTTACTGCGCAGGCTGCGCGGGAAAAACGCGTTGACGCTGGTGCCGACTGCCCGTTCCTGCTGGTTACTGACCGTCGGCGGTGTGCGCGGTGCGGTGACCTTGGCGGGTGTCATGTCGGTGCCTTTGCTGCTGGCGCCGGGGCAGGATTTTCCTGAACGCGATCTACTGATCTTTATCGCGGCCGGCGTGATCCTGTTGTCACTGGTTGCCGCCTGTATCGCGCTGCCGCTGTTGTTGCGGGGCGTTGAAAAGAGCCCGGATGAAAAGCGCCACAACGAGGTGCGAGAGGCGTGGAAAAAGACCGCCGTGGCGGCGATTCATGCGCTTGAGGCCGAAGAGCCTGCCGAAGCTGAAACCCCTGACGCCGCCCAGGCTGCATTGGCTACTGAGTTGAAGGCCCGGCTGATGTCGGAATACCGCCATCAACTGGAGGTCTTCAACGATTCGGCAGAAGCCCAGGCATTGGCGCTGCAACTGGATCAATTGGAGCGCAAGCTGCGGCTCAAGGCCCTGCGTGCACAGCGGCTGGAGCTTTATCGTTTGAGTCGCCAGCATCAGATCGGCGACGACGTACTTCGCGAAGTATTGGCGGACCTGGATATGAGTGAAGCGAACTTGGGAAGTATCAAGTAGTTTGGGTATTGACCATGGCGCGGATGGCGGTGTCTAACAGTTTTCCCAAGGGTGAATTATCCGCTGGATAAAGTGCCCGCACGAAACGCTTGTCTCCTTCGGACAGGTGTGTATTACGCTCGATAGCATGGCCGTTGCTCAGTCTGGATGCGGGAAACCCGTAGTGCATGATGGATTTCACATCATAGGGGGAGGTTGTTACTTGATCGCGCGGCAAGGTCTGAATGATCGCGATATCCGCCTCCCATGGAAATCTTCCGCGTAATTCAAACTCTTCGTAAATATTGTTTTTATCGAGTTGCAGGGTTCGGTCGGGATGCTGTTGTTCATGTTTCAAGCCTAACCCATGGCCGAACTCATGCTGGATCTGGGCGGCAACTTCTGTCGGCGAACCCTTGAAACCAATGCTCATGGTAGGTTTAGTGAGTAGGACGTACTTTGCATCGGTGCCTATCTTTGACCATCCCGAGCTGGCGTTATTGTCTGCAGTTATCCTGAGGTCACCGTGAGGACCGTCAGTAAACTTGAAGTAGAGGTTGGTATAGGGCGCCCATTGGTTAATGTTGTGTTTTACCAGGTCTTTCTGGTCGTTGGTCATGTTCAATAACGCGATATTCAACACCGCATGTTGAGGCCAGGTTTTTTCCCCAAACGCTACGCCGCGTTTATTTCGGCTCAGCAGTGGAAGTGGTTCTTCGAAAGATTGATCAATGGTGGCGTGCACAGCCTGGTGCGGTACGAAAAGTGGGGAGGTATTGAATAACATCAATTTTCACCAAAGCGTTCAGGGCAGATGCGCTTAGGTGGGGGGCGGTTGAATTTCTGTTCCTGCTGATGAGTTGCAAGATGCATCTGTAACAGCCGCCCCCACTGGGTGGGAGCGGCATGCCCGTCAAGCGCGGCGCTGGATGAAGTCGCGAATCCGTTCCGCGGCTTCCACGCATTCGGCCAACGGAGCGACCAATGCCATGCGCACACGCCCCGCGCCAGGGTTGAAACCATCGACTTCCCGCGACAGGTACGAGCCCGGCACCACGGTCACGTGTTCCTCCACGAACAAGTCCCGGCAGAAGGTGGCATCGTCGCCATTCACGTTCGGCCACAAATAAAAACCACCGTCCGGGCTCTGTACATCCAGCACTGGTTTGAGGATGGCTAGCACTGCGTCGAACTTCTCTCGGTACAGGTCACGGTTGGCTTGTACGTGGGCCTCATCCTGCCAGGCGGCGATGCTGGCAAGTTGGGTTTGTACCGGCATCGCGCAGCCGTGGTAAGTGCGATACAGCAGGAATGCCTTGAGAATATCGGCATCGCCGGCCACGAAGCCGGAGCGCAGGCCCGGCAGATTGGAGCGCTTGGACAGGCTGTGGAATACCACGCAACGCTTGAAGTCCTGGCGGCCCAGTTCGACACAAGCGCTGAGCAGACCGGGCGGTGGGGTTTGCTCATCGAAGTAGAGTTCGCTGTAGCACTCGTCGGCGGCGATCACGAAGTCGTATTCGTCGGCCAGGGCGATGAGTTTTTTCAACGTGTCGACCGGGATCAGCGCGCCAGTCGGGTTGCCTGGGGAACACAGGAACAGGATCTGGCAACGTTTCCAGATATCTGGCGAGACCGCCTCGAAATCCGGGTTGAAGCCATTGGTATCCAGGCACGGCAGGTAGTGCGGCTTGGCCCCGGCCAGGAACGCAGCGCCTTCGTAGATTTGGTAGAACGGGTTCGGGCTTATCACCAGCGCATCGTCGCTGCGATTGACCACGGTTTGGGTAAAGGCGAACAGGGCTTCGCGGGTGCCGTTGACCGGAAGGATATTGCGCGCCGGGTCCAGCCAGCCCTTGGGTACGTTGAAGCGACGTTCACACCAGGCACCGATGGACTCGCGCAGGGCCGGGATGCCCAGGGTGGTCGGGTACACAGCCATTTGGTCGAGGTTGTCAGCCAGCGCCTTGGCCACGAATGCCGGGGATTTGTGCTTCGGCTCGCCAATGGACAGTGCGATCGGGCGTTTGTCCGGGTTTGGCGTGACGCTGCCGAGCAGGGCGCGCAGTTTCTCGAACGGGTAGGGTTGCAGTTGGTTCAGGGCGTTGTTCATCGCAAATCTCGTCAAATTCGGTTGAAAGCATGCGGTCTGTTAGGCAAAGCAATTCAAATGTGGGAGCGGGCTTGCTCGCGAATGCGGTGCATCAGTCAATGTATGTGTGGCTGACACACTGCTTTCGCGAGCAAGCCCGCTCCCACACAAGCCCACTCCACAGTGAAATCAGGTGTTCATATAGTCAGGCGCGTGAGCTCGACGCCGGGCTCCTGGGTCACGCTCAATTGCTGGACGATGGCGTCCTGCAAGCGTCGGCACAGCTCCGGGTCGGACAATGGTTGGTTGTCGGCATCGGTAATAAAGAACACGTCTTCCACCCGCTCGCCGAGGGTCGCAATCTTGGCGTTCTGCAATGACAGATCGAACTCCAGGAATATCCCGCCGATGCGTGCCAGCAGCCCTGGGCGATCCGGCGCGCTGAGCTCCAGCACCGTCACCGGGCGCTGGGCGTCGTTGGAAATGGTCACCTGAGGCGCAAAGGCAAAATGCTTGAGCTGGCGCGGCACCCGGCGCTGGATGATGGTTGGATAGTCGTCCGGGTTGCGCAGGGCTTCGGTCAGGCCTTCGCGGATCTTTTTCACTCGCACGGGGTTGTCGCCAATCGAGTCGCCGTCAGTGTCGAGCACGATGTAGGTGTCGAGGGTGAACTGGCTGCTGGAGGTAATGACCCGGGCGTCGTGGATGTTCAGGTTGAGCTGGTCCATGGCCGCCACGGTCACGGCGAAGAAGTCGTGCTGGTCCGGCGCATAGATGAAGATCTGCGTGCCGCCTTCGAATTCGCGCTGGGTGGTTTCCTTGATCAGCACCAGTGGGCCGCCATCGGCTGGTTGCTGCAGGATCGCGTCGCTGTGCCAGGCCACGTCGCCGGCGGTGTGGCGCAGGAAATAATCGTCACCCAGTTGCGACCAGAGTTGTTCGACGTCGTCCGGGTCGTTGCCGCCGCGCACCAGAATATCCAGGGCCGCGCTTTGGGTGCGGCGGATCTGCTCTTCGCGGTCCACCGGGTTCTCCAGGCCACGACGCAGGGCGCGCTTGGTCTCGGTGTACAACTGGCGCAACAGGCTGGCACGCCAGGAGTTCCACAACGTGGGGTTGGTGGCGTTGATGTCGGAGACGGTCAGCACGTACAGGTAGTCGAGACGGGTTTCATCACCGACGATTCCAGCAAAGTCGTGAATCACCTGCGGGTCAGACAAGTCCTTGCGCTGGGCGGTGGTCGACATCACCAGGTGGTTCTGCACCAGCCAGACAATCAGGCTGCTATCCCACTGGGGCAGCTGATGGCGCTGGCAGAAGGCTTCAGCGTCCACTGCGCCGATTTCCGAGTGATCACCATGCCGGCCCTTGCCGATATCGTGATACAGGCCTGCCAGGTAGA
This sequence comes from Pseudomonas haemolytica, assembly GCF_009659625.1. Classification (GTDB taxonomy): domain Bacteria; phylum Pseudomonadota; class Gammaproteobacteria; order Pseudomonadales; family Pseudomonadaceae; genus Aquipseudomonas; species Aquipseudomonas haemolytica. The sequence goes on from NZ_VOIW01000001.1 coordinate 652,792, forward strand.
TCAGCTCAGGCTTGGGCAACCTGGCCATCAATTTGCTGGCCAGCGGGAATTTCTCTGACACCTGGGTGTACTGCAATTTACGCAGGTGCTTGATCAGGTTCAGGGTGTGGGCATCGACGGTGTAGATGTGGAACAGGTCGTGTTGCATTTGCCCGACGATGAAGCCGAACTCCGGCAGGTAGCGCCCGAGAATGCCGTAGCGGTTCATGCGCCGCAGGTTGCGATGGATGCCGATGCGGCACTTGAACAGTTCGATAAACAGGCTGGTATTGCGGATATCGTTGCGAAAGGCGTCATCGATCAGATGACGGTTTTCCCGCAGCAGGCGGATGGTGTCGGCGCGCACGCCTTTGATTTCCGGCTGCTGGGCCATTAATACGAAGATTTCCAGCATGGCGAACGGGGTGCGGCGGAACACGTTGTCGTTGCGTGCCTCGATATAGCCGTCGTGCAGTTGGAACCGCGCATTGATCGGCTGCGGCGGCGCTTCGTCTTCGGGGGCCAGGATCACCTCCTCGAAGTGCTGAATGATCAGGTCGCTGAGCTGGGCAATGCTCATGACCACCCGGTAATACTGCTGCATGAAGCTTTCGATGCTGGTCTTCGCATCTTCACCCTCGAAACCCAGCAGGGTGGCGATGGAGCGCTGGTGATCGAACAGCAGGCGGTCTTCGGAGCGCCCGGCGAGCATGTGCAGGGCGTAGCGTACCTTCCACAGGAACTCCTGGGACGAGGCCAGCAGGGCGTTTTCGCTCTCTACGAGGAAGCCTTCACCGGCCAGGGCGCGCAGGTTCAACGTGCCGTATTGGCGGCGCGCCACCCACAAAATCGTCTGGATATCCCGCAACCCGCCAGGGGAGCCTTTGACGTTGGGTTCCAGGTTGTATTCGGTGTCGTTGTACTTGTGGTGTCGCGCCTTCTGTTCGGCGCGCTTGGCCAGGAAAAAATCCTTGCTCGGCCACATGTGTGCGGTGCTGGTGACCTCAAGCATGCGCTGGCGCAGGCGCTCGGGGCCGGCGATGGTACGGCTTTCCATCAGGTTGGTGATGACCGTCAGGTCGGCGCGGGCCTCTTCGGCGCATTCGTCTACCGAGCGCACGCTTTGGCCGACTTCCAGGCCGATGTCCCACAGCAGCGTTAGAAAGCGCTCGATGGAATCGCGAAAGATCTCATGGTCGGCGCCGCCCAGCAGTATCAGCAGGTCGATGTCGGAGTAGGGGTGCAGTTCGCCGCGACCGTAGCCGCCGACGGCCACCAGGGCGATATCGGCGTCTGCACTCCAGCTGAACTGTTCCCAGGCCTTTTGCAGGATGTTATCGACGAACCAGGCACGGTCCTCGATCAGGCGACGGATGTCCCGGCCACTGCGAAACCGCGCGTCGAGCACCTCGCGGGCTTGGCGGATGGCCTTCTTGAAAGCGGCGATGGGGCTCGCTTTCAGTGCCAGCTCGGCCTGGAACTGGCCACGGTCGAAGAGTTCGGGATCCACCTGGGGCATCGATCGGCTTTCCTTTTTATCTAATAGTCAGACACAACACAATTTGGGAAAACCAGCACAGCTTTTACGCAGAGACGCGCGGGATCGTGTCGTCGGCGCGCAGGGTGAAGATCTCGTAGCCGGTCTCGGTGACCAGCAGGGTGTGTTCCCACTGGGCCGAAAGCTTGCGGTCCTTGGTGATGGCGGTCCAGCCGTCGCCCAGTACCTTGGTGTCGGCCTTGCCCTGGTTGATCATCGGCTCGATGGTGAAGGTCATGCCGGCCTTGAGTTCCATGCCGGTACCGGCCTTGCCGTAGTGCAGGATCTGCGGTTCTTCGTGGAACACCTTGCCGATACCGTGGCCGCAGAACTCGCGCACCACCGAGAAGCCGTTCTTTTCAGCGTGCTTCTGGATCACCTCACCGATGTCGCCCAGGCGGCAGCCGGGCTTGACGATCTCGATGGCCTTGTACATGCATTCCTGGGTGACCTGGGAGAGGCGCTCGGCCCAGACTGGCACGTTGCCCACGTGGAACATGCGGCTGGTGTCGCCGTGATAACCATCCTTGATCACAGTGACGTCGATATTCAGGGTGTCGCCGTCTTTCAGTGGCTTGTCACCCGGAATCCCGTGGCAGACCACGTGGTTGATCGACGTGCAGATCGACTTGGGGAAGCCTTTGTAGTTCAGGGGGGCAGGGATGGCTTTTTGCACGTCGACGATATAGTCGTGGCAGATACGGTCCAGTGCTTCGGTGGTGACACCTGGCTTGACGTGTTCGGCAATCATTTCCAGCACGTCGGCAGCCAGTTTGCCGGCAACGCGCATGCCTGCGATGTCTTCGGCGGTTTTCAAGGTAACGGTCATACAGGCTCTCTCTAGCGCGACGCGCTGAAATCAATACGGTTCACGGGGGCGCGACAAAGGGTTACAAAATTCGCGCAAGTCCCAAAAAACGCGATTCTAACAGACGATGGCGTCAAATCATGAGCGTCTGGTAATCGCTTCTCTCTATAAGGTAGAGGCATGTTGGCTCTATTCAAGTGCTCAGGCAAAGGCGGCGGGCGGCAAATGTGATTGCGGGTTTCGTTTTTGTCGATGCTGTGGTATAAAATGCGCCGCTTTCCGGGGATACCCCGCAAAGCTTAAATCCACACACGTGTCGACACGATGACCTGGGTGCCGGAGGCCTTGATGCCGCTGGTTGGTCATTGGGATACGTGGAGGCCAAACCCGACTTATTAAGGAACTATCATGTCCCAAGTCAACATGCGCGATATGCTGAAGGCCGGTGTGCACTTCGGTCACCAGACCCGTTACTGGAACCCGAAAATGGGTAAGTACATTTTCGGCGCGCGTAACAAGATTCACATTATCAACCTTGAAAAAACCCTGCCAATGTTCAACGAAGCTCTGACTTTCGTAGAGCGCCTGGCCCAGGGCAAAAACAAGATCCTGTTCGTCGGCACCAAGCGTTCCGCTGGCAAGATCGTTGCTGAAGAAGCAGCACGTTGCGGTTCGCCGTACGTCGATCACCGCTGGTTGGGCGGCATGCTGACCAACTTCAAAACCATCCGTGCTTCCATCAAGCGTCTGCGTGACCTTGAAGTGCAAGCCGAAGACGGTACTTTCGCCAAGCTGACCAAGAAAGAAGCGCTGATGCGCTCCCGTGACCTGGAAAAGCTCGATCGTTCCCTGGGTGGTATCAAGGACATGGGCGGTCTGCCTGACGCACTGTTCGTAATCGACGTTGATCACGAGCGCATCGCGATCACCGAAGCCAACAAGCTGGGCATCCCGGTTATCGGCGTAGTCGATACCAACAGCAGCCCGGAAGGCGTTGACTACATCATCCCAGGCAACGATGACGCAATCCGCGCTATCCAGCTGTACATGGGTTCGATGGCTGACGCTGTAATCCGTGGCCGCAACCACGTTGCTGGTGGTACCGAGCAGTTCGTTGAAGAAGCTCCGGTAGCTGCCGCTGAGTAACTGACGCCCTGGCGTTGACTCAGTAAGCAAAAAGGGGGCTTGGCCCCCTTTTTGCCACCTCGAAAACCATTTGTCGGCAGCGCAGCTACATCATTTGTAACGTGCAGCGGCCTACAACGGATATTCGGGAAGAATTGATCGCCCGTTTGATCGGGTGGAATGGTTGAAAACCTATCCAAGAGGATTTTGAAATGGCAGAGATTACTGCAGCGTTGGTTAAAGAACTGCGTGAGCGTACCGGCGAAGGCATGATGGATTGCAAAAAGGCCTTGACCAAGGCCGGCGGCGACATCGAAAAAGCCATTGATGACATGCGTGCTTCCGGCGCCATCAAGGCTGCCAAGAAAGCAGGCAACGTCGCTGCTGAAGGCGCTATCGCTCTGGTTGAAGACGGTAAAGCCGCCGTTCTGCTGGAAGTGAACTCGCAGACCGACTTCCTTGCCCTGCAAGACGACTTCAAGGCATTCGTTGCTGCCAGCGTCAAGAAAGCATTCGACGAGAAGCTGACCACCGTTGAGCCTCTGATCGAAGCTCAAGAAGCGGATCGCCTGGTACTGGTCGGCAAGGTTGGCGAAAACGTCAACATCCGTCGCCTGACTCGCGTTGAAGGTGATGTTGTTGGTGGCTACCTGCACGGCAACAAGATCGGTGTAGCGGTTGTTCTGAAGGGCGGCGACGTAGAGCTGGCCAAAGACATCGCTATGCACGTTGCTGCAAGCAACCCTGAGTTCCTGCTGCCTTCGGAAGTTTCCGAAGAAGCAATCGAACGCGAAAAAGCTGTGTTCCTGAGCCTGAACGCCGACAAGATCGCCGGCAAGCCAGAAAACATCGTTGAAAACATGATCAAAGGCCGTATCAGCAAGTTCCTGGCTGAAGCGAGCCTGGTTGAACAGGCGTTCGTCAAGAACCCTGAAGTCAAGGTTGGCGAGCTGGCCAAGAAAGCCGGTGCTGAAATCGTTTCCTTCACCTACTACAAAGTAGGCGACGGCATCGAGAAGCCGGTCGACAACTTCGCTGAAGAAGTTGCTGCCCAGCTGGCTGCCGCCAAGCAATAAGACAGTTCCAAACTGTCGCCGAAAGAGGCTGCCCGCTCACGCGCGCAGCCTCTTTTCAAATGGGAAGGCCAATTTTATTTGGTTTCCTCTCGGAACTGGCTTACAAAGCCGTGTTCCGATGGCGCTGTGATAGCGTCCAGCTAGAGTGAACGCAAGCCGTAAACGGCTCGCCAAGAATTTTTAAAAAATACGCCGCAGGAGAGATTCGCAATGGCTCAGCAGGGCAGTGGTTATCAGGCTCGCTATAAACGCATTCTACTCAAGCTCAGCGGCGAGGCCCTGATGGGCTCGGAAGAGTTCGGGATCGACCCCAAGGTGCTTGACCGCATGGCGCTTGAAGTCGGCCAATTGGTCGGTATCGGTGTGCAGGTCGGCTTGGTGATCGGTGGCGGTAACCTGTTCCGCGGTGCAGCACTGAGTGCGGCCGGCATGGATCGAGTCACCGGCGACCACATGGGCATGCTGGCCACTGTGATGAACGCCTTGGCCATGCGCGATGCGCTGGAGCGTGCCAACATCTCGGCCATCGTGATGTCGGCTATTTCCATGGTGGGCGTGACCGATCACTATGATCGCCGCAAAGCCATGCGCCACTTGAACGCCAAGGAAGTGGTGATCTTTGCCGCCGGCACTGGTAACCCGTTCTTCACCACCGACTCGGCCGCGTGCCTGCGTGCTATCGAAATCGATGCCGACGTGGTGCTGAAGGCGACCAAGGTGGATGGCGTATACACTGCAGACCCATTCAAAGACCCGCATGCCGAGAAGTTCGATCATCTGACCTACGATGAAGTGCTGGATCGCAAGCTGGGTGTGATGGACCTGACGGCTATCTGCCTGTGCCGCGACCACAAGATGCCGCTGCGCGTATTTAACATGAACAAGCCCGGCGCCCTGCTGAATATCGTACACGGCGGCGCGGAAGGGACTCTGATCGAGGAAGGCCAACAATGATCAATGAAATCAAGAAAGACGCCCAGGCGCGTATGCAAAAATCCCTGGAATCCCTGAGCCACGCATTTGGCCAGATCCGTACCGGCAAGGCGCACCCGAGCATCCTGGGCAGCGTGATGGTGCCTTACTACGGTTCCGACACCCCGCTGAGCGGCGTGGCCAACGTGACTGTTAAGGACTCGCGCACCCTGCAGGTCGTGGCCTTCGAGCGCAATATGCTCGCGGCGGTCGACAAGGCGATTCAGAGCGCTGGTCTGAACCTCAACCCGACCAACCTGGGTGAGTTGTTGCTGATCTCCATGCCTGCTCTCACCGAAGAAACCCGTAAGGGCTTCACCAAGCAGGCGCGCAGTGCCGCTGAAGATGCGCGCGTTGCCGTGCGTAACATCCGTCGTGACGCGCTGGGTGACTTGAAGAAGCTGGTCAAGGACAAGGAAATCAGTGAAGACGAAGAGCGTCGTGCCGTCGCTGATATCGACAAGCTGACCAAGGACGCCGAAGCGCAGATCACCAAGGCGACCGAAGAAAAAGAAAAGGACCTGATGGCCGTATAAGGGGTCAGGACGCCTTCATGGAAAAGACCAAGCAGACTGTGCCCTCCGTGGTGCCGCGCCATGTCGCGATCATCATGGATGGGAATAATCGCTGGGCGAAAAAACGCTTTATGCCGGGTGTCGCCGGGCATAAAGCGGGTGTTGACGCGGTAAGGGCGGTGATTGAGGTGTGCGCTGAAGCCAAGGTCGAAGTCTTGACCTTGTTCGCGTTCTCCAGCGAGAACTGGCAGCGACCCGCCGATGAAGTCAGTGCCTTGATGGACCTGTTCTTCAAGGCGCTGCGTCGTGAGGCCAAGCGCCTCAATGACAACAACATCAGTCTGCGCATCATTGGTGATCGCTCGCGGTTCCACCCGGAACTGCAAGCGGCCATGCGCGAAGCCGAGGCCATTACCGCAGGCAGTAACCGTTTTGTGTTGCAGATCGCAGCCAACTACGGTGGCCAGTGGGACATTGCCCAAGCCGCGCAGCGCCTTGCCCGCGAAGTGCAAGCCGGTCATCTGCGACCGGACGACATCACGCCCGAACTGTTGCAAACCTGCCTGGTGACCGGCGACCTGCCGTTGCCGGACTTGTGCATTCGTACCGGTGGCGAGCATCGCATCAGCAATTTCCTGCTGTGGCAGATGGCGTACACCGAGTTGTACTTCTCCGACCTGTTCTGGCCGGACTTCAAACACGATGCCATGCGCAATGCGCTGGCCGATTTCGCTTCCCGTCAGCGTCGCTTCGGTAAAACGAGCGAGCAGATCGAAGCTGGAGCCCGGGTTTAAATGCTTAAACAACGAATCATCACGGCACTGATCCTGCTGCCGATTGCCTTGTGCGGTTTCTTCCTGCTCGAAGGTTCCGGCTTTGCGCTGTTCATCGGCCTGGTCGTGACCCTGGGTGCCTGGGAATGGGCGCGCCTGGCGGGTCTGAGCAGCCAATTACCGCGCGTGGCGTATGCCGCAGTGGTCGCGCTGTTGTTGTTCCTGATGTACATCCTGCCGGATATCGCACCCTGGGTCCTGGGCGCGGCGGTGCTGTGGTGGGCGTTGGCGACATTCCTGGTGTTGACCTATCCGCGCACCAGCGGCCAATGGTCAAGCGTGGCCTGCAAGCTGGTGATCGGCTTGCTGGTCCTGCTGCCGGCCTGGCAAGGGTTGGTGGAGATCAAGCGTTACCCCATCGGCAACGAATTGATCCTGGCGGTGATGGTGCTGGTGTGGGGCGCAGATATTGGGGCCTACTTCTCGGGCCGTGCCTTTGGCAAGCGCAAGCTGGCGCCGGCAGTCAGCCCAGGCAAGAGCTGGGAAGGCGTATACGGCGGCTTGGCATTGACGCTGCTGATCACATTGGGGGTCGGTGTGGTACGTGACTGGTCGGTAAAAGAGATCTTCCTGGCCTTGCTGGGTACAGCTATTGTCGTGTTCATCTCGGTGGTGGGTGACCTTACCGAGAGCATGTTCAAGCGCCAGGCGGGGATCAAGGACAGCAGTAACCTGCTGCCAGGGCATGGTGGTGTGCTGGATCGTATCGACAGCCTTACTGCTGCGCTGCCGATCTTTGCCGTGCTGCTGTGGATGACTGCTTCGTGAGCCGCCTGCAGCAGGTCACCGTGTTGGGTGCGACCGGCTCGGTCGGGTTGAGTACCCTGGATGTCATCGCCCGTCACCCGGATCGTTATCAAGTTTTCGCCCTGACCGGCTTCACGCGTTTGCGCGAGTTGCTCGCCTTGTGCGTGCGCCACGCACCGCGCTTTGCCGTAGTGCCGGAGGCCGCGGTGGCCCGTGGGCTGCAGGACGATCTGCGGGCTGCCGGGCTGGCCACTCAGGTGTTGGTGGGGGAGGCGGGGTTGTGCCAGGTCTCGTCCGATCCGGACGTGGATACCGTGGTGGCGGCGATTGTCGGTGCAGCGGGCTTGCGTCCGACCCTGGCAGCAGTCGATGCCGGCAAGAAAATCCTGCTGGCCAATAAAGAAGCCCTGGTCATGTCCGGTGCACTCTTTATGCAAGCGGTGCGCAGGAGCGGTGCGGTGCTGCTGCCTCTCGACAGTGAGCACAACGCAATCTTCCAGTGCATGCCCGGTGATTTTGCCCGCGGCTTGAGCCAGGTCGGCGTGCGCCGGATTCTGCTGACGGCGTCTGGTGGTCCCTTCCGGCAGACTCCATTGGCTGAGTTGGAACACGTGTCTCCCGATCAGGCGTGCGCCCACCCGAACTGGTCCATGGGGCGAAAAATCTCCGTGGATTCGGCGAGCATGATGAACAAGGGCCTGGAGCTGATCGAGGCATGCTGGTTGTTCGATGCACGGCCTGACCAGGTTGAGGTGGTGATCCACCCGCAAAGCGTGATCCACTCTCTGGTCGATTATGTGGACGGTTCGGTGTTGGCGCAGTTGGGTAACCCGGACATGCGCACGCCGATTGCGAACGCCTTGGCCTGGCCGGAGCGGATTGATTCCGGCGTGGCGCCATTGGACCTGTTTGCAATTGCGCGACTGGACTTCGAAGCCCCGGACGAGCAGCGCTTTCCATGCCTGCGCCTGGCGCGGCAAGCGACCGAAGCAGGTAACAGTGCACCGGCGATGCTCAATGCGGCCAATGAAGTGGCCGTGGCAGCGTTTCTCGAACGGCGCATCCGCTTTCCGCAGATCGCGAGTATCATCGAGGACGTTCTGAATCTTGAGCCCGTTGTGGCGGTGAATGACCTGGGTGCGGTGTTCGAGGCTGATACCAAGGCCCGGGCCCTGGCCGAGCAATGGCTGGGCCGCAACACGCGTTAGGCTGTGGGCAGCTTCGAGCCTTCAGGCATTGGATTGAAATGCGGAGAAATTAGATGAGTGCGCTCTACATGATTGTCGGCACCCTGGTTGCTCTGGGTGTGCTGGTTACCTTCCACGAATTCGGCCACTTCTGGGTGGCGCGTCGTTGCGGCGTCAAGGTATTGCGCTTTTCCGTCGGTTTCGGCATGCCATTGCTGCGCTGGCATGACCGTCGTGGCACCGAGTTTGTGATCGCCGCCATCCCGTTGGGTGGCTACGTCAAGATGCTTGATGAGCGCGAAGGCGAAGTGCCTGCCGACCAATTGGACCAGTCTTTCAATCGCAAGACCGTTCGTCAGCGTATCGCCATCGTGGCGGCGGGCCCGATCGCCAACTTCCTGCTGGCGATAGTGTTCTTCTGGGTCCTGGCCATGATGGGCAGCCAGCAGGTGCGTCCGGTCATTGGTGCGGTCGAGACGGACAGCATCGCGGCCAAGGCTGGCTTGAGCGCGGGCCAGGAAATTGTTTCCATTGATGGCGAGCCAACCACGGGGTGGGGTGCTGTCAACTTGCAGTTGGTGCGTCGCCTGGGTGAAAGCGGCACTGTCAACGTGGTGGTGCGTGACCAGGATTCCAGTGCCGAAACCCCGCGTGCATTGGCCCTGGACCATTGGCTCAAAGGCGCCGATGAGCCTGACCCGATCAAATCCCTGGGTATTCGTCCTTGGCGGCCGGCCTTGCCGCCGGTGCTGGCCGAGCTGGATCCGAAAGGCCCGGCCCAGGCCGCTGGCCTGAAAACCGGTGATCGCCTGCTGGCCCTCGATGGCCAGGCGCTGGGTGACTGGCAGCAAGTGGTCGACCTGGTACGTGTACGTCCTGATACCAAGATTGTGCTGAAAGTTGAGCGCGAGGGTGCTCAAATTGACGTCCCTGTGACCTTGTCGGTTCGAGGGGAAGCCAAGGCGGCTGGGGGTTACCTGGGTGCCGGGGTCAAAGGTGTCGAGTGGCCGCCATCGATGGTGCGAGAGGTCAGTTTCGGGCCTTTGGCAGCAATTGGCGAGGGTGCGAAACGCACTTGGACCATGAGCGTGCTGACCCTCGAATCCCTCAAGAAAATGTTGTTCGGTGAGCTCTCGGTAAAAAACTTGAGTGGACCGATAACCATTGCTAAAGTGGCGGGCGCTTCTGCCCAGTCGGGTGTCGCGGATTTCCTGAATTTCCTGGCTTATCTGAGTATTAGCCTTGGGGTTCTGAATTTGCTGCCCATTCCAGTATTGGATGGGGGGCATCTGCTGTTTTATCTGGTCGAGTGGGTGCGTGGTCGCCCCTTGTCGGATCGGGTGCAGGGTTGGGGGATACAGATCGGTATCAGTTTGGTGGTCGGAGTGATGTTGTTAGCTCTGGTCAACGATCTGGGACGACTGTAACGCTTCGCTGAATTGCGAATCTGCCGCATTTTGCGGCAGTTTGTTTATTGCCAGTTGGAATAAGAAAGGACTTCATGAAACGTCTGCTGCTAACTGCGGTTCTCACCGTATTGATGATCGCCGAAGTTCACGCCGAGTCCTTCACCATCTCCGATATTCGCGTCAACGGCCTCCAGCGGGTTTCCGCGGGTAGCGTCTTTGGTGCCTTGCCGTTGAACGTCGGGGAACAGGCGGATGATCGTCGCCTGGTGGAATCCACTCGTGCGCTGTTCAAAACCGGGTTCTTTCAAGATATCCAGCTGGGTCGCGAAGGCAACGTCCTGGTCATCACGGTCGTCGAGCGACCTTCCGTCGCCAGTATCGCGATCGAAGGTAACAAGGCTATCTCCACTGAAGACCTCATGAAGGGCCTGAAGCAGTCCGGCCTGGCCGAGGGCGAGATCTTCCAGCGCGCCACCCTTGAAGGTGTGCGTAACGAGCTGCAACGCCAGTACGTTGCCCAGGGCCGCTACTCCGCGACCGTGGAAACCGAAGTGATCCCGCAGCCTCGTAACCGTGTTGGCCTGAAGGTCAATATCAACGAAGGCACCGTGGCGGCCATCCAGCACATCAACGTGGTGGGCAACACCAAGTTCGCTGATGACGACCTGGTCGACCTGTTCGAGCTCAAGACCACCAACTGGCTATCGTTCTTCAAGAACGATGACAAGTACGCCCGTGAAAAGCTCTCCGGTGACCTGGAACGCCTGCGCTCCTACTACCTGGACCGTGGCTATATCAACATGGATATCGCTTCGACCCAGGTGTCCATCACCCCGGACAAGAAGCACGTCTACATTACAGTCAACGTCAACGAAGGCGAGAAGTACAAGGTTCGTGACGTCAAGCTCAGCGGCGACCTGAAAGTTCCAGAAGACCAGGTCAAGTCCCTGCTGCTGGTGCAGAAAGACCAGGTGTTCTCGCGCAAGCTGATGACCACGACTTCCGAACTGATCACCCGCCGCCTGGGTAACGAAGGCTATACCTTCGCCAACGTCAACGGTGTACCGACCCCGAATGATGAAGACCACACCGTGGACATCACCTTCGTTGTCGATCCGGGCAAACGCGCCTACGTAAACCGCATCAACTTCCGTGGCAACACCAAGTCTGCGGACGAAGTGCTGCGTCGTGAAATGCGGCAGATGGAAGGTGGCTGGGCTTCGACCTACCTGATCGACCAGTCCAAGACCCGTCTTGAACGCCTGGGCTTCTTCAAGGAAGTCAACGTCGAAACCCCTGCCGTACCGGGTGTGGATGACCAGGTTGACGTGAACTACGCCGTTGAAGAGCAAGCCTCGGGTTCGATCACCGCCAGCGTCGGTTTCGCACAGAGTGCCGGCCTGATCCTCGGTGGCTCGATCACCCAGAACAACTTCCTCGGTACCGGTAACAAGGTTTCCATCGGCCTGACCCGAAGCGAATACCAGAGCCGCTATAACTTCGGTTATGTCGACCCCTACTGGACTGCTGACGGTGTAAGCCTGGGCTACAACGCCTTCTACCGCACCACCGACTACAAAGACCTCGACGTTGACGTTGCAAGCTATGCAATCGACAGCCTGGGTGTGGGCGCCAACATCGGTTACCCGATCAGCGAGACCTCGCGCCTGACCTTCGGTATCACTGCGCAACAGGATGAGATCAAGACCGGTGTGTACACCGTGGACGAGATCTTCGACTTCACCCGTCGTGAAGGTGACAAGTTCCTGAACTTCAAGGCCTCTGCCGGCTGGTCCGAGTCGACCCTGAACAAAGGTGTATTGGCAACCCGTGGCCATTCCCAGAGCCTGACTGCGGAGGTCACCACGCCGGGCAGCGACCTGTCGTTCTTCAAGCTCGACTACCGCGGCCAGTTGTTCCAGCCGTTGAGCGATAACTACACCATGCGCCTGCACACAGAGCTGGGTTATGGCGACGGTTATGGTTCGACCAATGGCTTGCCGTTCTACGAGAACTACTATGCGGGTGGTTTCAACTCGGTACGTGGCTTCAAGGACAGCACGTTGGGTCCTCGTGGTACCCCAAGCCGTGGTTTTGAGCAAACCGGTAACGTCGGTACTCGCCCGGATGATGACAACGACCCGCTGCCATTCGGTGGTAACGTGCTGATCCAGGGTGGTGCCGAGATCCTGTTCCCGCTGCCATTCGTCAAGGATCAGCGTTCCCTGCGGACTTCGGTCTTCTGGGACGTGGGTAACGTGTTCGACTCCAAGTGCGAGCAGATCAAGAACCCGAGTGGCTTGAAGTCCAACACCCAGTGTAACGACGTGAGCCTCAGCAACCTGGCCAGCTCCGTGGGTGTAGGTGTGACCTGGGTGACTGCACTGGGCCCGTTGAGCTTCGCGCTGGCCATGCCGATCAAGAAACCGGATAACGCTGAAACCCAGATTTTCCAATTCTCCCTCGGCCAGACGTTCTAAGCGTCTGACCTAAGATAACGACAACGGATTCTGTAGGAGTACATCGTGCGTAAGTTGACTCAATTGGTCTTGCTGGCCACTGTGCTGGTAACCACCCCGGCCTTCGCCGAAATGAAAATCGCCGTCCTGAACTATCAGATGGCCCTGCTGGAATCCGACGCGGCCAAGCGTTACGCCGTGGACGCCGAGAAGAAATTCGGTCCGCAACTGACCAAGCTCAAGACCCTGGAAAGCAGTGCCAAGGGCATCCAGGACCGCCTGGTAGCCGGTGGCGACAAGATGCAGCAAGGCGAGCGCGAGCGTCTGGAGCTTGAATTCAAGCAAAAGGCCCGTGACTACCAGTTCCAATCCAAGGAACTGAACGAAGCCAAGGCTGTTGCCGACCGTGAAATGCTCAAGCAGCTCAAGCCTAAGCTCGACAGCGCCGTGGAAGAAGTCATCAAGAAGGGTGCCTTTGACCTGGTGTTCGAGCGCGGCGCCGTGATTGACGTCAAGCCTCAATACGACATCACCCGCCAGGTGATCGAGCGCATGAACCAGCTGAAGTAAACCATGACCGCGACTATCAAGCTCGGCGAGTTGGCCGAGTTCCTGGGGGCCACCTTGCGTGGCTCCCCGGAGAAAGAAATCACTGGGCTAGCCACCTTGCAGGAGGCTGGCCCAGCTCAGTTGAGCTTCCTCGCAAACCCTCAATACCGTAAATACCTGGTCGATTGCCAAGCCGCAGCCGTGTTGCTGAAGGCCGCTGACGCCGAAGGGTTTATCGGGGACGCGCTGGTGGTGGCCGACCCGTACCTGGCGTACGCAAAGACGTCACACCTGTTCGATCCCAAGCCGAAAGCGGCCGGCGGTATTCATCCGTCTGCCGTGATCGCCGATGATGCCCAGGTTGACCCTGCGGCCAGTATTGGTGCGTTCGCCGTGATCGAGAGTGGTGCGCGTATTGGCGCTGGTGTCACGGTGGGTGCCCACTGCTTTATCGGCGCGCGTTGCGAAATCGGAGCCGATGGCTGGCTGGCCCCGCGTGTGACGCTCTACCACGATGTGCGTATTGGTCAGCGTGTGGTCATTCAATCGGGTGCTGTGATCGGCGGCGAAGGCTTTGGCTTTGCCAACTCCAAGGGTATCTGGCACAAGATTGCCCAGGTCGGCGGCGTATTGATCGGTGACGACGTGGAAATCGGTGTGAACACCGCTGTTGATCGCGGGGCCCTGGCCGATACCGTGATCGGTAACGGCGTGAAGCTCGATAACCAGATCCAGATTGCCCACAACGTACAGATTGGCGATCACACCGCCATGGCCGCGTGCGTGGGGATCTCCGGCAGCACCAGGATCGGTAAGCATTGCATGCTCGCCGGTGGCGTTGGGCTGGTGGGGCATATCGATATTTGCGACAACGTCTTCATCACCGGTATGACCATGGTGACCCACTCGATTACCGAGCCCGGGGCCTACTCGTCCGGTACGGCCATGCAACCTGCGGCTGAATGGCGCAAGAGTGCGGCGCGTTTGCGCAAGATCGACGACATGGCACGGCGCATCAAACAGCTGGAAAAGCGTGTTGGGGACGTGACCCCTGGCGGTAATGCTTCATCAGAAGGCTGATACCATTTCCATATCAAGTGTGCACAGCCGCTAGACTGCCTCCTTGATTTGCTAGCGGGGCGTGCTTTTAGTTCGCCCGCCCCCAATCTTTATTACAGGCTTCCCCCCGAAATGATGGACATCAACGAGATTCGCGAATACCTGCCTCACCGTTACCCGTTCCTGCTGGTGGACCGGGTAGTGGACCTCAATGTCGAGGAAAAGCGCATTCGTGCCTACAAGAATGTCAGCATCAACGAACCATTCTTCAACGGTCACTTCCCCGCGCATCCAATTATGCCGGGCGTGTTGATCATCGAAGCGATGGCCCAGGCTGCCGGTATCCTTGGTTTCAAAATGCTCGACCTCAAGCCTGCCGATGGCACGCTTTACTATTTCGTGGGCTCCGACAAGCTGCGCTTCCGCAGCCCGGTCACGCCAGGTGACCAGTTGATCCTGGAAGCCAAGTTCATCAGTTGCAAGCGCCAGATCTGGAAGTTCGAATGCCAGGCGTCGGTGGATGGCAAGCCGGTGTGCTCTGCCGAGATCATCTGTGCGGAACGCAAACTATGAGTTTGATTGACCCTCGCGCAATCATCGATCCGTCGGCCGTATTGGCCGACGACGTTGAGGTCGGCCCTTGGTCGATCGTCGGCGCAGGTGTGGAAATCGGCGAGGGGACTGTCATCGGGCCACACGTGATCCTCAAGGGTCCGACCCGCATTGGCAAACACAATCGTATCTACCAGTTTTCCTCGGTAGGCGAAGACACCCCGGACATGAAGTACAAGGGTGAAGAAACACGCCTGGTAATCGGTGACCACAACATCATCCGTGAAGGCGTCACCATTCACCGCGGCACCGTGCAGGATCGCGCGGAAACCACCTTGGGTGACCACAATCTGGTCATGGCCTATGCGCACATCGGTCATGACAGCGTGATCGGCAACCATTGCATCCTGGTCAATAACACCGCGTTGGCTGGCCATGTACATGTTGACGACTGGGCGATCCTGTCCGGTTTCACCCTGGTGCATCAGTACTGCCATATCGGCGCCCACAGCTTTTCCGGCATGGGCACCGCCATCGGCAAGGATGTCCCTGCATTCGTTACGGTGTTCGGCAACCCTGCCGAAGCTCGTAGCATGAACTTCGAGGGCATGCGCCGACGCGGTTTCAGCGAAGATGCAATCCATGCCCTGCGCCGTGCCTACAAGACGGTATACCGCCAAGGCTTGACGGTCGAACAGGCCCTGACCGAGCTGACCGAACCCGCGACGCTGTTCCCGGAAGTCGCGGTGTTCCGTGACTCTATCCAGGCATCGACTCGCGGCATCACCCGCTGATCATGGCCAATCTGCGTATTGCGCTCGTGGCCGGTGAAGCTTCCGGCGATATCCTGGGTGCTGGCCTGATGCGGGCCCTCAAGGCCCAGCATCCAGCGGTGGAATTTATCGGGGTCGGTGGCCCATTGATGCAGGCCGAAGGTCTTACTTCCTACTTTCCCATGGAGCGCTTGTCGGTCATGGGCTTGGTGGAGGTCTTGGGGCGTCTGCGTGAACTGCTCGCTCGCCGTAAGCTGCTGATCAAGACGCTGATCGAAGAAAAGCCCGATGTCTTTATTGGGATCGACGCGCCAGACTTCACCCTCAATATCGAACTCAAGTTGCGTCAGGCCGGAATCAAGACCGTGCACTACGTCAGCCCATCCGTGTGGGCATGGCGGCAGAAGCGCGTGCTGAAGATCCGTGAAGGCTGTGACCTGATGTTGACCCTGCTACCGTTCGAAGCCCGGTTCTATGAAGAGAAGGGCGTGCCGGTGCGGTTTGTCGGCCATACCCTGGCCGATGCAATTCCATTGCAAGCTGATCGTGGCGCTGCGCGTGCCGAATTGGGTTTGCCCGATGGCCCGTTGGTGGCGTTGATGCCGGGCAGTCGCGGCGGTGAGGTCGGACGTTTGGGGGCACTGTTTTTTGATGCGGCCGAACGTCTGCAAGCGCAAAAACCGGGTGTACGCTTTGTGCTGCCGTGTGCCAGCCCACAACGTCGCGCACAGATCGAAACCCTGCTGGAAGGTCGCAACCTGCCGCTGACCCTGCTCGACGGCCAGTCCCACCTGGCCCTGGCTGCCTGCGATGCGGTGTTGATCGCGTCGGGCACCGCGACCCTGGAGGCCCTGCTGTACAAGCGCCCCATGGTCGTCGCTTATCGCTTGGCGCCACTGACCTTCTGGATTCTCAAGCGTATGGTCAAGAGCCCGTACATTTCCCTGCCCAATCTGCTGGCCCAGCGTCTGTTGGTGCCGGAGTTGTTGCAGGACGATGCAACGCCCGAAGCGCTTGCGCAAACTCTATTACCCTTGATCGACGGCGGCGAAGAGCAGACCCGTGGTTTCGATGACATTCACCGCACCCTGCGTCGCGATGCCTCGAATCAGGCGGCCGACGCCGTGCTGACATTGATCGGCCATAAACAGGAAGCCTTATGACCACGCAAATGGGCCTGGATTTCAGCCTGGTTGCCCAAGCCCATGAGCTGGTGGCCGGCGTTGACGAAGTAGGACGCGGCCCTTTGTGTGGCGCGGTGGTGACGGCGGCGGTGATCCTTGACCCGAATCGTCCGATCCTGGGCCTCAATGATTCGAAAAAACTCACCGAAGCCCGTCGCGAAAAGCTTTACGACGAAATCTGTGAAAAAGCCCTGAGTTGGCATATCGCCCGTGCAGAAGTCGAGGAAATCGACGAGCTGAACATTCTGCATGCGACCATGCTTGCCATGCAGCGCGCCGTTGAGGGCCTGCATATCACGCCGAAATTGGCGATGATCGATGGCAACCGTTGCCCCAAGCTGGCGATGCCGGCGGAAGCGGTGGTCAAGGGGGATAGCAAGGTGCCTGCCATTGCGGCTGCCTCGATCCTGGCCAAGGTCAGCCGAGATCGCGAAATGGCCGCATTCGAGTTGATCTACCCTGGATACGGCATCGGCGGGCATAAAGGCTACCCGACGCCCGTTCATCTGGAAGCCCTGGCGCGTCTCGGGCCAACCCCGATCCACCGGCGCTCGTTCGCCCCGGTGCGCCAGGCTTACGAGCTGCGCGAGAGCCTCAGCGAGGTGTAGTCGCGAGGCTGATGTTTTGCTCGAGGCCCGGTACAATCCGGGCCTTGTTGTCTCCACGTTTCTAGACAGGATCACTATGCCGGCTTCATTCGTTCATCTGCGCCTGCACACTGAATACTCCCTGGTCGACGGCCTGGTACGGATCAAACCACTGGTCAAAACCCTGGTGGGCATGAACATGCCTGCGGTGGCGGTTACCGATCAGAACAACATGTGCTCCCTGGTCAAGTTCTACAAGAACGCCATGGGCGCCGGCATCAAGCCGATCTGTGGCGCCGACCTGTGGCTGTCCAACAAAGACCCGGATAACCCCCTGAGCCGCATCAGCCTGCTGGCGATGAACGGCGTGGGTTACCGCAACCTTACCGAACTGATTTCCCGTGGCTTTATCGACGGCCAGCGCAACGGCTCGATCATCATCGAGCGCGAGTGGGTCGCGCAAGCCAGCGAAGGCGTGATCATGCTCTCGGCGGCCAAAGAGGGTGAAATCGGTATCGCGCTGCTGGGCGGTAACCCCCAGGAAGCCGAAGTGCTGGCCCGCGAGTGGATGCAGGTTTTTCCGGACCGCTTCTACCTGGAAGTGCAGCGCACCAATCGCCCCAACGATGAAGAGCACCTGCACGCGGCGGTGGCCCTGGCCGACAAGTTGGGTGCGCCGCTGGTGGCGACAAACGATGTGCGCTTTATCAAGAAAGAAGACTTCGAAGCCCACGAGACTCGCGTGTGCATCGGTGAAGGCCGGGCCCTGGATGACCCGCGTCGCTCGAAAAACTACAGCGAAGAGCAGTACCTCAAAAGCGCCGAGGAAATGGCGGAGTTGTTCAGCGACTTGCCCGAGGCCCTGGAAAACTCTGTCGAAATCGCCAAGCGCTGCAATATTGAAGTGAAGCTGGGCAAGCACTTCCTGCCCAACTTCCCGATTCCCGATGGCATGACCATCGATGAGTACTTCCGCAAGGTGTCGTTCGATGGCCTGGAAGAACGCCTCAGCGTCCTGTTGCCCAAGGACACCACCGAAGATTACGAAGCCAAGCGTCAGGTGTATGTCGATCGGTTGAATTTCGAGCTGGATATCATTATTCAGATGGGGTTCCCGGGCTACTTCCTGATCGTAATGGACTTTATCCAGTGGGCCAAAAGCAACGGCGTGCCGGTAGGCCCGGGCCGGGGGTCAGGTGCTGGCTCGCTGGTGGCCTATGTACAGAAGATTACCGACCTTGACCCGCTGGAATATGACCTGCTGTTCGAACGGTTCCTGAACCCGGAACGGGTATCCATGCCCGACTTCGACGTCGACTTCTGCATGGACGGCCGTGATCGGGTCATCGAATACGTGGCCGAGAAATACGGCCGAAACGCTGTAAGCCAGATCATCACCTTCGGTTCGATGGCCGCCAAGGCGGTTATCCGTGACGTGGCGCGGGTGCAGGGCAAGTCCTACGGTCTGGCGGATCGCCTGTCGAAGATGATCCCGTTCGAAGTCGGCATGACCCTGGAAAAAGCCTACGAGCAGGAAGAGATCCTGCGCGACTTCATCAAGGTCGATGAAGAAGCCGCGGAAATCTGGGACATGGCGCGCAAGCTGGAAGGCGTGGTGCGTAACGTCGGTAAACACGCCGGTGGCGTAGTTATCGCCCCAACCAAGCTGACCGACTTTTCGCCGATCTATTGCGATGAAGAAGGCGGCGGCCTGGTTACCCAGTTCGACAAGGACGACGTGGAGGCGGCCGGCCTGGTGAAGTTCGACTTCCTGGGCCTTCGGACCCTGACCATCATCGACTGGGCACTCAAGACCATCAACCGCGACCGCGCCAAGGTCGGCGAAGAACCGCTGGATATTGCGTTTATCCCGCTGGACGACAAACCGACCTACAGCCTGTTGCAAAAAGCCGAAACCACGGCGGTGTTCCAGCTTGAATCCCGGGGCATGAAGGAGCTGATCAAAAAGCTCAAGCCCGACTGCCTGGAAGACTTGATCGCACTGGTGGCCCTGTTCCGTCCGGGCCCGCTGCAATCAGGCATGGTGGATGACTTCATCAACCGTAAGCACGGCCGCGCCGAACTGGCTTACCCGCACTCCGACTACCAGTACGAGGGCCTGAAGCCCGTATTGGCACCGACCTACGGCATCATCCTGTATCAGGAACAGGTGATGCAGATTGCCCAGGTGATGGCTGGCTACACCCTTGGTGGTGCGGACATGCTGCGTCGCGCCATGGGTAAGAAAAAGCCCGAGGAAATGGCCAAGCAGCGTGGCGGTTTCATTGAGGGCTGTGCGACTAACAATATCGACGCTGACCTGGCGGGTAACATTTTCGACCTGGTGGAGAAATTCGCCGGTTATGGTTTCAACAAATCCCACTCCGCCGCCTACGGCCTGGTGTCGTACCAGACCGCCTGGCTGAAAGCCCACTATCCGGCGCCGTTCATGGCCGCGGTACTCTCGGCGGATATGCACAACACCGACAAGGTCGTGACCTTGATCGAGGAAGTGCGCACCATGAAACTGCGCCTCGACGCGCCGGACGTGAACGCCTCGGAGTTCAAGTTCACGGTGAACGACGAAGGCCGCATCATCTATGGCCTCGGCGCGATCAAGGGCGTGGGCGAAGGCCCGGTGGAAGCCATCACCGAGGCGCGCCAGGACGGGCCGTTCAAGGACCTGTTCGACTTCTGTGCCCGGGTTGACCTCAAACGCATCAACAAACGCACCCTCGATGGCTTGATTCGCAGCGGCGCACTCGACCGGCTCGGCCCGTATTTCCATGATGAACCGAAGGCTTACCAGGCCAATATCGACCGCAACCGCGCGGTGCTGCTCACTGCCATGGAAGAGGCGATCAAGGCTGCCGAACAGACCGCCCGTACCCATGACAGTGGCCATGCCGACCTGTTTGGCGGGTTGTTCGTCGAAGAAGATGCGGATGTCTACGCCAACCATCGCAAGGCCAAGGAACTGACCCTCAAGGAACGCCTCAAGGGTGAGAAAGACACCTTGGGTCTTTACCTCACCGGTCACCCGATTGACGAGTACGAAGGCGAGATCCGGCGGTTTGCCCGCCAGCGCATCATCGACCTGAAACCGGCGCGCGATACCCAGACCGTCGCCGGGATGATCATTGCCCTGCGGGTGATGAAAAATAAGAAGGGCGACAAGATGGGCTTTATCACCCTTGATGACCGCTCGGGCCGTATCGAGGCGTCGTTGTTTGCCGACGCCTTCCACTCCGCTCAGTCGCTGCTGCAGACCGACGCCATGGTGGTGGTGGAAGGGGAGGTCAGTAACGACGACTTTTCCGGCGGCCTGCGCCTGCGGATCAAGCGGGTGATGAGTATGGAAGATGCCCGCACCAACCTGGCCGAAAGCCTGCGCTTGAAGGTCAAGACCGAAGCGCTCAAGGGCGATCAGCTACGCTGGTTGGGTGACCTGCTCAAACGCCACCGTGGCGCATGCCCGGTGACCATGGAGTACACCGGCAGTGAAGCCAAGGCCATGTTGCAATTTGGCGAGACGTGGCGAATTGATCCTGCTGATGGCTTGATTCAAGCTTTGCGTGACCAGTTCGGGCGAGACAACGTCTTCCTCCAATACCGCTGAACGGTCAGAACGCCTGACCTCGGCTAAACATTTAATCTCGACCTAAACGCGCCTCTCCCTTAAGGTAGGGCGCGAATAGACAACCGGCTGGCCAGGCACCCCTTGGCCGTCGACCCAAGACGGACGCTTATGAACCCGAATTTTCTTGATTTCGAACAGCCGATCGCTGACCTGCAAGCCAAGATCGAAGAACTGCGCCTGGTCGGCAATGACAATTCGCTGAACATCGGCGATGAGATCGCTCGCCTGCAAGACAAGAGCAGTACGCTCACCGAAGACATCTTCGGCAAGCTGACCAGCTGGCAGATCGCGCGCCTGGCTCGCCACCCGCGCCGTCCGTACACCCTGGACTACATCGAGCATATCTTTACCGAGTTCGACGAGTTGCACGGCGACCGCCACTTCTCCGACGACGCGGCCATCGTGGGCGGTATTGCTCGCCTGGACGACCAGCCGGTGATGGTGATCGGTCACCAGAAAGGCCGTGAAGTGCGCGAGAAAGTACGCCGCAACTTCGGCATGCCGCGTCCGGAAGGCTACCGCAAGGCTTGCCGCCTGATGGAAATGGCCGAACGCTTCAAGATGCCGATCCTGACCTTCATCGACACCCCGGGTGCCTACCCAGGCATCGACGCCGAAGAGCGTAACCAGAGTGAAGCGATTGCCTGGAACCTGCGCGTCATGGCCCGCCTGAAAACCCCGATCATCGCCACCGTAATCGGTGAAGGTGGTTCCGGTGGTGCACTGGCCATTGGTGTCTGCGACCAGTTGAACATGCTGCAGTACTCGACCTACGCGGTGATCTCGCCGGAAGGTTGCGCCTCGATCCTGTGGAAAACCGCCGAAAAAGCGCCGGATGCTGCTGAAGCCATGGGTATCACTGCCGATCGCCTCAAAGGCCTGGGTATTGTGGATAAAGTTATCGCCGAACCACTGGGCGGCGCTCACCGTGATCCGGCTGCAGCTGCCGCGACCATCCGTGCCGAGTTGGGCTCGCAACTGGCGATGCTCAAGAAGCTGGATAGCGAAGCGCTACTGGCCCGTCGTTACGAGCGCCTGATGAGCTACGGTCTCTAAAGTCGACGCCGTAACTCAATGTGGGAGGGGGCTTGCTCCCGATAGCAGTGGATCAGTCACCCGATGCAGTGACTGACACTCAGCAATCGGGAGCAAGCCCCCTCCCACATTTGCTTTGTGTATGCTCGGCCCACGTATTCCAGATTTGCGGCGGTGACATCTGATGAAACCGGCTCTACCCGCCAGACTCCTGAAAACCTTGGCCCCTTGGCGCAATGCCCCGGCCTGGCATATCGCATTCTCCGGTGGCCTCGATTCCACCGTGCTGCTGCACCTTCTGGCTTCCCTGGCAAACACCGAAACCCTGCCGCCCATCAGCGCTGTGCATGTCCATCATGGGCTGCAAGCGGCCGCTGACGCCTGGCCCAGTCATTGCCAAGCGTTATGTGACAGCCTGGGCATACCTTTGCAGGTTTTGCGTGTACAGGTGCAACCCGGTGCCAGCCTGGAGCGGGCTGCGCGTAACGCACGTTACCAGGCGTTTACCGAGGTGATCGGGGCGGGGGAGGTGCTGCTCACCGCCCAGCATCGCGACGATCAAGCCGAAACCCTGCTGTTCCGCCTGTTGCGCGGCGCTGGAGTGCGTGGGCTGGCGGCAATGCCCGAGTGTCGCCGGTTGGCGACGGGGTGCGTGGTGCGGCCATTGCTGGCGGTTTCCCGCGGAGCACTGCAAGCCTACGCCCACGAACACCAATTGAAGTGGCTTGAAGACCCTTCGAACGCCGATCCACGGTTCTCGCGCAATTACCTGCGTCACCAGGTCTTTCCAACGCTGACGCAGCGCTGGCCCCAGGCAGTCTCAAGCCTGGCGCGCACTGCCGAGCACCTGAGTGAAGCCCAGGGCCTGCTCGATGAGCTGGCGCACATGGACCTGATCGCTGCGGATCAGCCTTCAGCGTTTCCCTGGTTGCCTTTACCCTCCTTGACTCTTGCTCCGTTGCGCGATCTTTCCGATGCCCGCCAGCGCAACGCCCTGCGGCATTGGCTGACTCCGCTGACTCGATTGCCTGACAGCGACCACTGGGCCAGTTGGTATGCCCTGCGCGATGCCAAAGGCGACGCACAGCCAGTGTGGTGCCTGGCCGACGGCCAATTGCATCGCTGCGGTGAGCGGATCTGGTGGTTGCCTACAGCATGGTCGGAGTTTTCTGACGTACCGGTGAGCTGGCCGGATCCGCAAATGCCACTAGAGTTACCTGGCAATGGTCAGCTGAGCTTCAGCCGCAATGCCTCCGAAGGCCCATTGGTGATCCGTTATCGCCAGGGCGGCGAAATCGTCGAAGTGCCAGGCCGCGGCAGGCGCGACTTGAAGCGCCTGCTGAATGAAAGTGGTTTGCCGGGCTTCGTCCGTGGCAGATTGCCGCTGGTCTATCGGGGCGAGCAATTGCTGGCTGTCCCAACCGTCGCGGGGGCATGGGCCGGCTCAATGGATGACGGGCAATTACATTGGTTGCCACAGACCTGCGATCAAGGTTTGAGCTGATAGAGCCTTTCCGGTAGACTACGCTCCCTTCTTGATACAACTTCTGTGGATTCGACTGAATTGCAGCAGTTGCCGATTACCAAGCAGTCTTTGCTGGGCGATTCCAAAAAATGTGTAGCGATCAACGTACCGGTGTTTCATTGCTGGTCTGTCACAACGCGGCGGTTTTTTTGAAAGGTGCACTGTGATTAATGCAGGTGATCGGGGGCTTCGGCCTTCCTTCGCTTTCCCCGGCGGCTCGGACCGCTTTAACGCAGACTTCTAGGGTTTTTCATGACGCGCTACATATTCGTCACGGGCGGTGTTGTTTCTTCATTGGGGAAAGGCATTGCCTCCGCTTCATTGGCGGCCATCCTGGAGGCGCGGGGACTTAAGGTCACCATGCTCAAGCTGGACCCGTACATCAACGTTGACCCGGGCACCATGAGCCCGTTCCAGCACGGTGAAGTGTTCGTCACCCACGACGGCGCCGAGACCGACCTGGACCTGGGCCACTACGAGCGGTTCATCCGCACGACCATGACCCAGAACAACAACTTCACCACTGGCCGTGTCTACGAGCACGTGCTGCGCAAGGAGCGCCGTGGTGACTACCTGGGTGCAACCATCCAGGTGATCCCGCACATCACCGACGAAATCAAGCGCCGCATCATCAAGGGTGCCGGCGATGCCGACGTGGCGATGGTCGAGATCGGTGGCACCGTGGGTGACATTGAATCCCAACCGTTCCTCGAAGCCATCCGCCAGCTGCGTTTCGAAGTCGGCGCCAAGCGCGCGATGCTGATGCACCTGACGCTGGTGCCGTACATCGCCACCGCCGGCGAAACCAAGACCAAGCCAACCCAGCATTCGGTCAAGGAACTGCGTTCCATCGGCCTGCAGCCGGACGTGCTGGTGTGCCGCTCCGATCACCCGATCGACATTTCCTCGCGCCGCAAGATCGCGCAATTCACCAACGTTGAAGAACGTGCGGTGATTGCCCTGGAAGACGCCGATACCATCTACAAGATCCCGGGCATCCTGCATTCGCAGGGGCTGGATGATTTTGTGGTTGAGCGTTTCGGCCTGCAGTGCAATGGCGCTGACCTGTCCGAGTGGGAAGCGGTGGTCGATGCCAAGCTCAACCCTGAGCATGAAGTCACCATCGCCATGGTCGGCAAGTACATGGAGCTGCTGGATGCGTACAAGTCGCTGATCGAAGCGATGAGTCACGCCGGCATCAGCAACCGTACCAAGGTCAACCTGCGCTACATCGATTCCGAAGACATCGAGAACCAGGGCACCGCGCTGCTCGAAGGTGTCGACGCGATCCTCGTTCCAGGCGGTTTCGGCCTGCGTGGCGTGGAAGGCAAGATCACCGCGGTGCAATACGCCCGTGAAAACAAGGTGCCGTACCTGGGTATCTGCCTGGGCATGCAAGTGGCCGTCATCGAGTTCGCGCGTAACGTGCTGGGCTGGAAAGACGCCAACTCCACCGAGTTCGATCACACCAGCGGCCACCCGGTCGTGGGCCTGATCACCGAGTGGGAAGACGCCACCGGCGCTGTTGAAACCCGTACCGAAACTTCCGACCTGGGCGGCACCATGCGCCTTGGCGCACAGGATTGCCTGCTGGAAGCCGGTTCGCTGGTACACGACTGCTACGGCAAGGATGTGATCGTCGAGCGTCACCGTCACCGCTACGAAGTGAACAACAATCTGCTGCCGCAGATCAAAGAAGCCGGCCTGAAAATCTCCGGTCGCTCCGGTGATGGCAAACTGGTTGAAGTGGTCGAGGCGCCGGATCATCCGTGGTTCGTGGCCTGCCAGTTCCACCCTGAGTTCACCTCGACGCCGCGCGACGGTCACCCGTTGTTCAGCGGTTTCGTCAAAGCAGCACTGACGCAACATCAGAAGAAGGCGTAAACCTGATGGCCCAGAAGATCATTCGCGTAGGCGACATCGAGATTGCCAACGACAAGCCCATGGTGCTGTTCGGCGGCATGAACGTGCTGGAAAGTCGCGACATGGCAATGCAGGTCTGTGAAGAGTACGTGCGGGTCACCCAGAAACTGGGTATCCCTTATGTGTTCAAGGCCAGCTTCGACAAGGCCAACCGTTCGTCCGTGACCTCCTATCGCGGCCCGGGCCTTGAAGAAGGCATGCGGATCTTCCAGGACATCAAGCAAGCCTTCGGCGTGCCGATCATCACCGACGTCCACGAGCCTGAACAGGCTGCCGTGGTCGCCGAGGTGTGCGACATCATCCAGCTGCCGGCCTTCCTGTCACGCCAGACCGACCTCGTGGTCGCCATGGCCAAGACCGGCGCTGTGATCAATATCAAGAAAGCCCAGTTCCTCGCGCCCCAGGAAATGAAACACATCCTGAGCAAGTGTGTGGAGGCGGGTAACGACCAGTTGATCCTCTGTGAGCGTGGTTCGAGCTTCGGCTACAACAACCTCGTGGTGGACATGCTCGGTTTCGGCATCTTGAAGCAGTTCGAATACCCGGTGTTCTTCGACGTGACCCACGCGCTGCAAATGCCCGGTGGTCGCTCGGACTCTGCTGGCGGGCGGCGTGCCCAGGTGACCGACCTGGCCAAGGCGGGCATGAGCCAGTCCCTGGCTGGCCTGTTCCTCGAAGCGCACCCGGATCCGGACAACGCCAAGTGCGACGGCCCATGCGCCCTGCGCCTGGACAAGCTGGAGCCATTCCTGGCCCAACTCAAGCAGTTGGACGAGCTGGTCAAGAGTTTTCCGACAGTAGAGACCGCGTAACTGCCATTTCTCCGGTAAAGTATCCCACGCTAAATGCTCAGGCCCTTGGGCCTGAGCCTTGTCGTCTGCAAGCCTGCCCCGTTGTTCCACCCTTGCGGTCGGTCAAAAGATTTCCTTCAGCTGCGTCGTTTTCGTCAACTTTGGAGTGTTTACAACAATGGCAAAAATCGTCGACATCAAAGGTCGTGAAGTTCTCGACTCCCGTGGCAACCCCACCGTCGAAGCCGACGTGCTTCTCGATAACGGCATCATCGGCAGCGCCTGCGCGCCGTCCGGTGCTTCCACCGGTTCGCGCGAAGCGCTGGAACTGCGTGATGGCGACAAGAGCCGTTACCTGGGCAAGGGTGTACTCAAGGCTGTAGCCAACATCAACGGTCCGATTCGTGACCTGTTGCTGGGCAAGGACCCGCTGGACCAGAAAGCCCTGGACCACGCGATGATCAAGCTCGATGGCACCGAAAACAAAGGCAGCCTGGGCGCCAACGCGATCCTCGCCGTCTCCCTGGCTGCTGCCAAGGCCGCTGCCCAGGACCAGGACCTGCCGTTGTACGCGCACATTGCCAACCTGAACGGCACTCCAGGCGTGTACTCGATGCCGGTTCCGATGATGAACATCATCAACGGTGGCGAGCACGCTGATAACAACGTCGACATCCAGGAATTCATGGTGCAGCCGGTGGGCGCCAAGTCCTTCTCCGAAGGCCTGCGCATGGGTACCGAGATTTTCCATCACCTCAAGGCTGTACTGAAGGCCCGTGGCCTGAGCACCGCAGTAGGTGACGAAGGTGGTTTCGCACCGAACCTGGCCTCCAACGAAGATGCACTGAAAGTGATCTCCGAAGCCGTGGCCAACGCTGGCTACAAACTGGGCACCGACGTGACCCTGGCTTTGGACTGCGCTGCCAGCGAGTTCTACGAAGACGGCAAGTACAACCTGTCCGGCGAAGGCCAGGTGTTCAACTCCGAAGGTTTCGCTGAATACCTCAAGGGCCTGACCCAGCGCTACCCGATCATCTCGATCGAAGACGGCCTGGACGAGTCCGACTGGGATGGTTGGAAAATCCTCACCGACAAGATCGGCGAGAAAATCCAGCTTGTGGGTGACGACCTGTTCGTGACCAATACCAAGATCCTGAAAGAAGGCATCGACAAGAAGATCGCCAACTCGATCCTGATCAAGTTCAACCAGATCGGCACCCTGACCGAAACCCTTGAAGCCATCCAGATGGCCAAGGCTGCGGGCTACACCGCCGTGATCTCCCACCGCTCCGGCGAAACCGAAGACTCCACCATTGCCGACCTGGCCGTGGGTACTTCGGCGGGCCAGATCAAGACCGGTTCCCTGTGCCGTTCTGATCGCGTTTCCAAGTACAACCAATTGCTGCGCATCGAAGAGCAATTGGCAGGTAAAGCCAAGTACAACGGTCGCGGTGAGTTTCGCGGTTAATCAGTAAATGGTAAAAAGTCGGCGGATTGCGTCAGAAATCTCACGAAAGTATGAATTTCGGCGCTAATCTGCTGACTGACAAGCGCAAGCCTGGTTTTTCCAGGCTTCGTGCTATCAGTTGCTGCAAAAGGTTTGCATGACTGTCTTTTTTCACTGGATACCCGGATTTCGATGCGCAGTCCCAATTGGTTGTTCCTCGTCTTGCTCTTGTTGCTGGCTGGCCTGCAGTACCGCCTATGGGTCGGTAATGGCAGCTTTGCGCAGGTGGAAGAGCTGACCCAGCAAATTGCCGACCAGCGTGCCGAAAACGAACGCCTGCTGGAGCGCAACCGCGTCCTGGATGCCGAAGTGCTTGAGCTGAAAAAAGGTACGGAGACCGTTGAAGAGCGGGCTCGCCATGAGTTGGGCATGGTCAAGGAGGGCGAAACCCTCTACCAGTTGGCCCAATGAATAATGCTTTACCGGCCTTTTGGGCCGTGATTCCTGCCGCGGGCGTCGGTGCCCGTATGGCCGCGGACCGTCCCAAGCAATACCTGCAATTGGGCGGGCGCACTATTCTCGAACACAGCCTCGGCTGTTTTCTCGACCATCCAGCGCTCAAGGGCCTGGTGGTCAGTCTTGCAGATGATGATCCTTATTGGCCCACCTTGGCGTGCGCCACTGACCCGCGTATCCAGCGTGCGGACGGCGGCTTGGAACGCTCCGGCTCGGTGCTCAATGCACTGCTGCACCTCAACGCCCTGGGCGCCAGTGATGACGACTGGGTGTTGGTGCACGATGCTGCGCGGCCTAACTTGAGCCGCGATGACCTCGACAAGCTCCTGGCGGAATTGGCCGATGATCCAGTGGGCGGCTTGCTGGCGGTACCCGCCCGCGACACCCTCAAGCGTGTCGACAAGCATGGCCGCGTGGTTGAAACCGTTGACCGCAGCCTGATCTGGCAGGCTTACACGCCGCAGATGTTCCGCTTGGGTGCCTTGCACCGCGCCTTGGCCGACAGCCTGGTAGCGGACGCCGTGATCACCGACGAAGCTTCGGCCATGGAATGGTCTGGCCAGGCGCCGCGGCTGATTGAAGGGCGTGCGGATAATATCAAGGTGACCCGCCCTGAAGATCTGGAGTGGTTGCGGTTGCGGTGGGCGAACCGCGGGTAGGCAGTTAAACAGCGTCGACTTCATCGCAGGCAAGCCAGCTTCCACCTTCAACCGCGTTTACCCTGTAGGCATGCGGTCAATGTGGGAGAGGCCGGCACAAACAGCCATTGATTACCGGCTGTACTCCGGCCGCTCAGCCAACCCCTCCTTCAAGTAATCCACCAACTTCCTGACCTTCGGTGACAAATGCCGCTGCTGTGGATACAGCGCCCACACCGCGGTATTGGGCGGTTGGTGGGCCTCGAGCAACGACACCAGCGTGCCTTTGTGCAAATGCTCCAGCACGTAATAGTCCGGCAGTTGGCATAAACCAACGCCTTGCAGCGCTGCGTCCAGCACCGCTTGCCCACTGTTGCAGCGCCAGTTGCCCTGCACGCGCTGGGAAAACTCCCGCCCATCCTGGGCCAGTTGCCAGATATCCGAGCTGCCGATCAGGCAGTTATGCCGGCTCAGCTCCGACAAACTATGCGGCCGACCATAGCGTTCGAGGTAGGAGGGTGACGCGCACAGGTACATGCGCCGAGGCGCCAGGCGGCTGGCGACCATGCGCGAGTCTTGCAGGCGCCCCAGGCGGATGGCCAGGTCGAGGCCTTCATGGACCAGGTCCAGCGGGCGATTGGTCAGCTCGATATCCACGCGCAATTGCGGATAGAGCGCCATGAACCGCGTGACCAAAGGCACGATAAAACGTTCGCCGTACGCCACGGCGCAGGTCATGCGCAACATGCCCTTGGGTTCGCTGGTGAGGTCGCCCACCGCACGCAAGGCTTCTTCACGACCGTCCTGCAGGCGTTGGCAGTGTTGCAGGAACGTCTGGCCCGCTTCGGTCAATGTGACCTTTCGCGTACTGCGGTACAGCAATCGGGTTTGCAGGCGTTCTTCCAGGCGCGCCACCTGCCGGCTGATGTGGGAGGACGATACCCCCAGCCGCTCGGCCGCTGCTGTGAATTGGCTGCATTCGGCGACCGCGACAAACTCATCGATGCCTTCCCAGCGGTTCTCCAGCATGTTGATTGTCCCCATATAGCAATAATGTTTTGCTTTTGCCCGGATTATTCATCACCTGGCTATGTTTTACACTGACGGTCTTAGTTTTTAACCCGATGGAGAAACCCGGATGATCAAGTCCCGCGCTGCCGTAGCCTTCGAGGCCAAGAAGCCTCTTGAGATTGTTGAAGTGGATGTCGCCATGCCCAAGGCCGGCGAGGTGCTGCTGCGGGTGGTAGCGTCCGGCGTGTGCCATACCGACGCCTACACATTGTCGGGCGCAGACCCGGAAGGCATTTTCCCTTCGATCCTTGGCCACGAAGGCGGTGCAGTGGTGGAAGCCATCGGCGAGGGCGTGACC
Source organism: Pseudomonas haemolytica (assembly GCF_009659625.1). Lineage (GTDB taxonomy): Bacteria > Pseudomonadota > Gammaproteobacteria > Pseudomonadales > Pseudomonadaceae > Aquipseudomonas > Aquipseudomonas haemolytica. The sequence goes on from NZ_VOIW01000001.1 coordinate 683,027, forward strand.
TCGGTAGCCGTCGGCGACCATGTGATCCCGCTGTACACCCCGGAATGTGGCAAGTGTAAATTCTGCCTGTCGGGCAAGACCAACCTGTGCCAGGCCATTCGTTCCACCCAGGGCAAGGGCTTGATGCCGGATGGCACCACGCGTTTCTCCTACAAAGGTCAGCCGATCTTCCACTACATGGGCACGTCGACGTTCTCCGAGTACACCGTACTGCCGGAAATCTCCGTGGCCAGGATTCCTAAAGAAGCGCCGCTGGAGAAAGTCTGCCTGCTCGGTTGCGGCGTCACCACCGGCATTGGCGCGGTGATCAACACCGCCAAGGTCAAGCCAGGCGACACCGTAGCGATCTTCGGTCTCGGTGGCATTGGCCTGTCGGCGGTGATCGGTGCGGTCAAGGCCAAGGCCGGCCGCATCATCGCCATTGATATCAACCCGGCCAAGTTCGAAATCGCCAAGCAACTGGGCGCCACCGATTGCATCAACCCGAAAGACTACGATCGCCCAATCCAGGACGTGATTGTCGACCTGACCGATGGCGGCGTGGATTTTTCCTTCGAGTGCATCGGCAATGTGCAACTGATGCGTGCGGCCCTTGAGTGCTGCCACAAAGGCTGGGGCGAATCGGTGATCATCGGTGTTGCCGGTGCTGGCCAGGAGATCGCCACGCGTCCGTTCCAACTGGTCACCGGGCGCGTCTGGCGCGGTTCGGCGTTTGGTGGCGTGCGTGGTCGTACGGAGTTGCCAAGCTATGTGGAAATGGCCCAGACCGGCGAAATTCCACTGGATACCTTCATCACCCACACCATGGGTCTGGAAGATATCAACAAAGCGTTTGACCTGATGCATGAAGGCAAGAGCATTCGTACCGTCATTCACTTCTGAGGTTGGCCATGAGTCTGGAAAACCTGTCATGCCAGAAGAGCTTCGGCGGCTGGCATAAACGCTACAAGCATCATTCCGATGTGCTCGGTTGCGACATGACCTTCGCCGTCTACCTGCCGCCGCAAGCGGAGCAGGGCGGCAAGTTGCCGGTGCTGTACTGGCTGTCCGGCTTGACCTGCACCGATGAGAACTTCATGCAGAAGGCCGCAGCCCAGCGCATGGCTGCCGAGCTGGGCTTGATCATCGTGGCGCCGGACACCAGCCCCCGTGGCCCTGGTGTGCCGGACGATCCGGATAACGCCTGGGACTTCGGCCTCGGTGCCGGTTTCTATCTGAATGCCACCCAGGAGCCCTGGGCCAAGCACTACCGGATGCATGACTACGTGGTGCAGGAATTACCGGCATTGGTGGAGGCGCATTTCCCTGCGTCGGATAAACGTGGCATCAGCGGTCACTCCATGGGCGGGCACGGCGCGTTGGTCTGTGCGTTGCGCAACCCTGGGCGTTACCAGTCGGTATCGGCGTTTTCGCCGATCAACAATCCGATGGACTGCCCGTGGGGTCAGAAAGCCTTTTCCCGTTACCTGGGCGAAGAGCGTTCGAAGTGGCGTGAGTGGGACGCCTGCGTACTGATCAGCGAAGCCTCGGAAAAGCTGCCGCTGCTGGTGGACCAGGGTGATCGCGACGATTTTCTCACGGTTCAGCTCAAGCCTGAGGCCCTGATGCAAGCGGCCAAGGCAGCCGGCCACCCGCTGGAACTGCGCCTGCAGCCCGGCTATGACCACAGCTACTTCTTTATCGCCAGCTTCATCGAAGACCATTTGCGACATCATGGTCGTGCTTTGCTCGGTTAATGTGCGGCAAAAGTAGGTAGAATCACGCCCTGAATTAAATCGGGGCGTTTTTTTATGCGTATTGGCCACGGCTACGATGTGCACCGTTTCGCTGAAGGCGATTTCATCACCTTGGGCGGCGTGCGCATTGCACACCACCATGGGTTGCTGGCTCATTCCGACGGCGACGTTGTCTTGCATGCCTTGAGCGATGCGTTGCTCGGTGCGGCGGCATTGGGGGACATCGGCAAGCACTTTCCGGATACCGATCCCACCTTCAAAGGTGCGGACAGCCGTGTGTTGTTGCGCCATGTGGTCGGCTTGATCCATGCCAAAGGCTGGAGGGTCGGTAACGTCGATAACACCATCGTGGCCCAGGCGCCGAAAATGGCCCCGCATATCGAAGCGATGCGTGCGCTGATCGCCGCAGACCTGCAAATTGAATTGGATCAAGTCAACGTGAAAGCCACCACCACCGAAAAGCTCGGGTTTACCGGTCGTGAAGAGGGCATCGCGGTGCACTCCGTCGCCTTGTTGCTGCGCGCATGAACGACCTGCAACTGCTGGGCCCACGGGCCTACGGCGAGGCCCTGGGCAGCGCAGTGCTGAAGGCTACGGCCGAAGACTTCCAGGTTGATGAAGTGCTGGACATCCCGCTGACCGGCGAGGGCGAGCACCTGTGGCTGTGGGTGGAAAAGCGCGGCTTGAATACCGAAGAGGCTGCACGGCGTATCGCCAAGGCCGCCGGCGTGCCGTTGCGCACCGTCAGCTATGCCGGGCTCAAGGACCGCCAGGCCCTGACCCGGCAATGGTTCAGCGTGCAACTGCCCGGCAAGGCCGACCCGGACATGAGCGGTGCGGAAAACGATACCCTCAAGATCCTGAAAACCGCCCGTCATAAGCGCAAGTTGCAGCGTGGCGCCCATTCGGCCAACGGCTTCACCTTGCGCCTGACCCAGCTGGCCGGCGACACCGCCGCCATCGACGCGCGTTTGCAGTTGATCGCTCAGCACGGCATACCCAATTATTTCGGCGCCCAGCGTTTCGGCCACAACGGCGGTAATGTGGTGGATGCCCGCGAGTGGGCAGCGCGCAAGGCCCTGCCGGAGCAGCGCAATGTGCGCTCGCGGCTGTTGTCTACCGCCCGCAGCTACTTGTTCAATAAAGTGCTGGCGGCGCGTGTCGCCGACGGTTCCTGGCAGCGCGCCCAAGTGGGTGACCTGCTGGCTTTTACTGACAGTCGCAGTTTTTTTCCGGCCGGGGAGGCTGAATGCAGCGACCCGCGCCTGGCGATCCTGGACCTGCACCCGACCGGCCCGCAGTGGGGCGAGGGTGACTCGCCAGCGACAGGTCTTACACATGAACTGGAACAATCTGTCGCTGCCAGCGAGGCCGACCTGCGTGATTGGTTGGTGAATGCAGGTATGAGCCAGGAACGTCGCATTCTGCGACTGCCCATTGGCGGGTTGACGTGGCATTATCCCGAGCCTGACATTCTGCAATTGGAATTCGTCCTGCCGGCCGGATGCTTCGCCACTGTCTTGGTGCGCGAACTTGTTGATCTGGCGCCGGTGGGGCAGACGGACAGCCCATGCGTATTCTGATATCAAACGATGACGGTGCCACCGCGCCCGGTCTTGCCGCGCTCTATGCTGCGTTGCAAGATTACGCCGAGTGCGTGGTGGTTGCCCCCGACCAGGACAAGAGCGGCGCCAGCAGTTCGCTGACGCTCGACCGTCCACTGCACCCGCAGGTCCTGGCCAATGGCTTTATCAGCGTGAACGGCACCCCCACCGACTGCGTGCACCTGGCGATCAACAGTTTGCTGGAGCATGAGCCGGACCTGGTGGTTTCGGGTATCAACCTGGGCGCCAACCTGGGTGATGACGTGCTGTATTCCGGCACCGTGGCGGCGGCCCTTGAAGGGCGCTTTCTGGGTCGCACCGCGTTCGCTTTCTCCTTTGCCTCGCGCCAATTGGATAACCTGGCGACGGCGGCGTATTTCGCACGCAAGCTGGTGCAAGCTCATGGCTCCCTGGACCTGCCGCCGCGTACGGTACTCAACGTCAATATCCCCAACTTGCCCCTCGATCATATCCGCGGTATCCAGCTCACGCGCCTGGGCCATCGCGCCCGTGCGGCGGCGCCCCTGAAGGTGGTCGATCCGCGCGGCAAGGAAGGCTATTGGATTGCCGCAGCCGGTGACGCCGAGGATGGCGGAGAGGGCACGGACTTTCACGCGGTGATGCAAGGTTATGTGTCGATTACCCCGTTGCAGTTTGATCGCACCTTCAGTGATGCCTTCAGTGGTCTCGATGGCTGGCTGGAGGGTCTGCGTTGATGGCTCGTGAACAAGACGACCTGTTGCGCCGTGGCATCGGGATGACCTCCCAGCGCACACGGGAGCGATTGATCCAGCGCCTGTATGAAGAGGGCTTGTCCAACCCCCAGGTACTGGAAGTGATCCGGCGCACGCCGCGGCATCTGTTTGTCGATGAAGCCTTGGCGCACCGCGCCTATGAAGACACGGCGTTGCCCATCGGCCACAACCAGACTATCTCCCAGCCGTACATGGTTGCGCGCATGAGCGAGCTGCTGCTGGCGGCGGGGCCTTTGGACAAGGTGCTGGAAATCGGTACGGGTTCTGGCTACCAGACAGCCGTGCTGTCGCAATTGGTGGAGCGGGTGTTCTCGGTAGAGCGCATCAAGGTGCTGCAGGACCGGGCCAAGGAACGTCTGGTGGAGCTGAACCTGCGCAACGTGGTGTTTCGCTGGGGCGACGGCTGGGAAGGCTGGCCGGCGCTGGCGCCGTACAACGGCATCATCGTCACCGCGGTGGCCACTGATGTGCCGCAAGCCTTGCTGGATCAATTGGCACCTGGCGGGCGGCTGGTCATCCCGGTGGGCTCCGGCGAAGTGCAACAGTTGATGCTTATTATCCGTGAAGACGAAGGCTTTTCCCGGCATGTGCTCGGTGCCGTGCGATTCGTACCGTTGCTCAATGGTCCGTTGGCCTGATGATTTCTTCGCAAGCAGTGAATTCTGTTGGCGAGGATGTGTCTTACGGCGGGGTCTATTGAATCAACATGCTTGGCGGCCGGTATTAAACATGATGAATTTTTCGTTTCAGTCGTGTGCCGGTAAAAAGCCAACGCCCAGTTATACTTGCGTCATATTTCAAGCCTGATACAGGCGTTAACGTTCAGCCACCACAAAGGGAGCGGCGGGTGAGTCTCACAGGTCCTGCGCAGCGAATGAGTAAAACAAGCTTTCAGCGACTGGTGCTTGGCCTTGTCTTGAGTTCCTTATTGGCGGCCTGCTCGAGCACGCCATCGGGCGGTGCGCGGGTAGTTGACCGCGCAGCACCGCAAAGACCGACGGTGACCACCGGCCAATATGTGGTGCGCAAGGGCGACACACTGTTCTCGATCGCCTTCCGTTATGGCTGGGACTACAAAGCGCTGGCCGCCCGTAACAACATTCCTGTGCCTTATACGATACATCCCGGCCAGACTATCCGTTTCGATGGTCGCTCCGGTTCGGCATCTACGGCAGTTGTGACAAAATCGGGATCTTCGCCCTCGTCTTCGAGCAAAACTACCGTCATCACCCGGCCTGCAGGTAGCGCCGCGCCTACGGTTGCGGGCAAGCCGGCACCCGCGCCGCTGCCACCTGCGGGGCCTGCACCGACCGGTTGGGGGTGGCCTTCAAACGGAGTGTTAATTGGAAAATTCTCTTCAAACGGTAGTTTGAATAAAGGCATTGATATCGCCGGGGATTTGGGACAGCCTGTTTTAGCTGCGTCTGATGGGACAGTGGTGTACGCCGGGAGTGGTTTACGGGGCTACGGCGAGCTGGTCATCATCAAACACAGCGATACCTACGTCAGTGCCTACGGTCACAACCGCAGGTTGTTGGTTCGGGAGGGGCAGCAAGTCAAAGTCGGACAGACAATTGCCGAAATGGGGTCAACTGGTACAGACCGGGTGAAACTGCACTTTGAGATTCGCCGCCAAGGGAAACCTGTAGATCCGCTGCAATTCTTACCCCGTCGTTGATGTGTTGCACAGCCTGTTCCCTCACGTAGAAGGAACAGGCTCCAGCGTTGCCAAGGATAAAGGCGTCGCTTGAGCTTGAGGTCGAACTCACCAAAGGACTATAACAATGGCTCTCAGTAAAGAAGCGCCGGAGTTTGACATCGACGATGAGGTTCTCCTTATGGAGGCCAGTATCGATACGGATTCGATGTCAGATAATGAAGGAGCGGCACCACCTTCAGTTCGCACCAAATCCAAGAACTCCACCGCGTTAAAGCAACACAAGTACATTGATTACACGCGGGCGCTCGACGCGACTCAGCTGTACCTCAATGAAATCGGCTTTTCCCCTCTGTTGACCCCCGAAGAAGAAGTCCATTTTGCGCGTCTGTCGCAAAAGGGCGATCCGGCTGGGCGCAAACGCATGATTGAAAGCAACCTGCGCCTGGTGGTGAAAATCGCTCGACGCTACGTCAATCGTGGGTTATCCCTGCTGGACCTGATCGAGGAAGGCAACCTGGGCCTGATCCGGGCTGTGGAGAAGTTCGACCCTGAGCGGGGCTTCCGCTTCTCAACCTATGCCACCTGGTGGATCCGACAGACCATCGAGCGGGCGATCATGAATCAGACCCGTACGATCCGGCTGCCGATCCATGTGGTCAAGGAGCTCAACGTCTACCTGCGGGCAGCGCGTGAGCTCACTCAAAAACTCGATCATGAACCTTCGCCTGAAGAGATCGCCAACCTGCTGGAAAAACCGGTAGGGGAGGTCAAGCGCATGCTGGGCCTTAATGAGCGGGTATCTTCGGTCGATGTCTCGCTGGGACCGGATTCGGATAAAACCCTGCTGGACACCCTGACGGATGATCGTCCAACGGATCCTTGCGAACTGTTACAGGACGTTGATCTTTCCCAAAGTATTGACCAGTGGTTGTCAGAGCTTACGGACAAGCAGCGTGAGGTGGTGATTCGCCGCTTCGGCCTGCGCGGCCATGAGAGCAGCACCCTGGAGGATGTAGGTCTGGAGATCGGCCTGACCCGTGAGCGGGTGCGACAGATCCAGGTGGAGGGCCTCAAGCGCTTGCGTGAGATCCTCGAGAAGAATGGCTTGTCGAGCGAGTCGTTGTTCCAATAAGCGACGCAGCTTGAGTGCATGAATGTGGGAGGGGGCTTGCTCCCGATAGCGGTGTGTCAGTCAATCCAAATATCGACTGGTCCACCGCTATCGGGAGCAAGCCTCCTCCCACATTTTGCGTATGGCATTTTTATTTATGTATGACCAAATTCCAGGCATAAAAAAACCCCGCTTTTAAGGGCGGGGTTTTTTCGACTGAGTCAGTACAAGTTAGATAACTTGAACTTCTTCAGCTTGCATGCCTTTCTGACCGCGGGTAGCGATGAAAGAAACCTGTTGGCCTTCTTTCAGGCTTTTGAAGCCGTCGGATTGGATAGCTTTGAAGTGAACGAACAGGTCGTCACCGGATTGTGGAGTGATGAAGCCGAAGCCTTTTTCATCGTTGAACCACTTAACGGTACCAGTTTGGCGATTAGACATGGTGTAACTCCTTGAACAAAGTTAACTGCGACTCAGGAAAAGCCCTGGCCGAGACTGAGTGCAAAGAGCAGGAAAAATTCTTGGAGATGGTTGGATCGAAATTCAACATATCGTGTAGAGATTCTCAGTGACACAAGCAGCACAGTGGCGCCACCTTAACCCTTTTTCAGGAACGTGCCAATGGTATTTCCGAAGGTTTCTCTAATTTCGTGACTGACGGTGGTATTTACAGTCACCCTTGACGGTAACCCGGACACCGGCCCCGCTGGCTGCGGCTTATGGCGGGCCGTGCATTCAGCAAGAAAACCCCTGTGGCCTTTGAACCCCAGGGCCGGCCCCGGTAAGATGGCCCACAGATTTTTTCCACCTCGCTATTCAGGACACCGCCATGAGCATCAAATCGGACAAGTGGATTCGCCGCATGGCGCAGGAACACGGCATGATCGAGCCGTTCGTCGAGCGCCAGATTCGTGGCGAAGGCGATGAACGTGTCATTTCGTACGGCGTTTCCAGCTATGGCTACGATGTGCGTTGCGCCGATGAATTCAAGGTGTTCACCAACATCAATTCGGCGATCGTCGACCCGAAGAACTTCGACGAAAAAAGCTTCGTCGACGTCAAGAGCGACGTGTGCATCATCCCGCCAAACTCCTTTGCCCTGGCGCGTACTGTGGAATTCTTCCGTATTCCTCGCGACGTGTTGACCATTTGCCTGGGTAAAAGCACCTACGCGCGCTGCGGCATTATCGTCAACGTGACGCCGCTTGAACCGGAGTGGGAAGGCCACGTGACCCTGGAGTTTTCCAACACCACTACCTTGCCGGCGAAGATTTACGCCAACGAAGGCGTGGCACAGATGCTGTTCCTGCAGTCCGACGAGGCTTGTGAAGTGTCCTACAAAGACCGTGCAGGCAAGTATCAGGGCCAGCGTGGCGTCACTCTCCCACGCGCTTGATCGAAAGCTCCTACGGTCAAAGGGAATTAGTCTGCGGAAAGTGACTCTATCTAGGTGTACTGCCTCGGCGCGTGCAAAACGCGTCGGGCCACGCTTGAGGAGTACCTTATGAAGATCGACCCGCGAATCAGCGCAGAACTCGCCCGGCTTGAACCCAACCAGATTGGTGTTCTGGCCTGGTCCCTGATGGCCAACCCCGCTCACGCGGGCGGCATTCCCCCCGGCCAACCTGAGCCCGATTACCCACAGCCCACCGAACCAGGTGAGCCTACCCTGCCTGATGAGCCACCACCGGCACCTGTCGCCTGATATTCGGACGGCCGGTCAGCGCTTCACTGAATCGGCCAAACCCTGTGGTCGCCGATCACAAAGATTCGGTGATCATCATCCTGCTCCACGGCATAACCTCCCGTGAATGCGCCAAACGCCGGTAGCAGGCTGACCCGCTTACCCATCTGGAAGCACGGCAGGCGCAAGCGCTGACGGCCTTTGCCGCACAAGCGATACACCGGATGCACGTGCCCCGCCAATACATGGTGGCTAGGGTGAGCGTCGGGTTCGTGTTGCAAGGCGAAAGGGCCCATCAATAGCGGCTCCGGGACTACCTCAATTCTCAAGTCGTCCGGGGGATCGCCGGCGCGTTTATCGTGATTGCCGCGAATCAGGGTCAAGGCCAACTCGCCATTGCGTGCACGCCAGGCCCGGATCGCGCTGAGGGTGCTGCTGGCGTGAGAGCCTGGGCCATGCAGGAAGTCACCGAGAAAGATCAACTGCGCGCAAGGCAGCGCCGCCAATAGCCTGTCCAGGCGTTCCAGATTGGCCGTGGTGGTGCCCTGGGGCACAGGTTGTCCCAGGCTGCGATAGGCCGATGCTTTGCCAAAATGCGCATCGGCAATCAGCAGGCACTGACGAGCGGGCCAGTACAGCGCCTTGTCCGCCAATAACCACAGCTCTTCGCCCTCCAGTGTCAGTGTGCAATGCATCAACCTTTTCCTTTATCCGCGACTTTTTCCAGATCCTTGACCATTCGTGCAATGCGCTCCGAGAGTTTTTCCGAGCTCATGCTTTCGCGCATGCGCTCAACCAGCAGCGGGAAGGCTAGGGGCGTAGGTCGCTGAATCACGTGCAGGTCCAGCTTCAGCGCCGCTAAATGTCGTAATGTCTGTTCCAGCCTACGAATATCCAACTCATCACGCAGGACTTCTTCCCCGGCCTGGGCCAGCAACAGGTTCTGCGGGTCGTACTGTTTGAACACTTCAAAGAACAGGCCGCTGGAGGCTTGCACCTGCCGCGTGCTTTTCGGCGCGCCTGGATACCCGGCAAACACCAGCCCGGCGATCCGCGCAATCTCGCGAAAGCGGCGCAGGGCAAGCTCTCCGGCATTCAGGCTGGCGACCACGTCCGCCAGCAAGTGCTGCGGGCTCAGTAACGCCGCATTCAACAGCTGCGGCCAGTGCACCTCGGTAGCACTCAATAGCTCCAGGCCATAATCATTCACTGCAATCGAAAAGGTCAGCGGCTGCTGTTGGCTGACCCGCCACGCCAGCAAACTCGCCAGGCCCAGGTGTACCTGGCGCCCGGCGAATGGATACAGGAACAGGTGCCAGCCCTCCCGCGATTGCAGGGTTTCTGCCAGCAGATTCCCGCGTGTGGGCAGGCCGGACCAGCGCAGTTGGGTGCGCAATAACGGTTGTACCGCCTGCATCTCCGGGCCGTCGAAGTGCCCTTGCGCTGCGGCATCAAAACGTTCGACCACCGCCTGGGCCAGTTCATTGGAAAGTGGCATGCGCCCGCCATTCCAGCGTGGCACGGCGGCTTTTTTTGCGTTGCTGCGACGTACATAGGCGGTCATGTTTTCCACCCGTACAAGTTCCAGCAACCGCCCGGCGAACAGGAAGCCATCCCCGGGCTTGAGCCGTGCAATAAAGCCTTCTTCGACACTGCCCAGGTTCTTGCCGCCGCCGCCCTTGCTCCAGAACTTCAACTGGATGCTCGCGTCGCTGACGATGGTCCCCACGCTCATGCGATGGCGGCGCGCCAAGCGCGCATCCGGGACACGCCAGATACCGTGCTCGTCGGGCTCCACGCGGCGGTAATCCGGATAAGCGGTGAGTGACAGGCCACCATGGCGCACAAACCCCAAGGCCCAGGCCCAATCCGCTTCGGTGAGGTCGCGATAGGCCCAGGCGCCGCGCACTTCTGCCAGCAATGCATCCGGGGTAAACCCGCCGCCGAGGGCCATGCTGACCAGATGTTGTACGAGCACATCCAGCGGCTTGTGAGGCGATTCCCGCGCTTCGATGCGCCGCTGGGAAATTGCATCCTGGGCGGCTGCGGCTTCCACCAGTTCGAGACTGTGGGTCGGCACCAGTGTTACCCGTGATGGCCGCCCCGGCGCATGGCCGGAGCGCCCGGCGCGTTGCATCAGTCGCGCCACGCCCTTGGCGGAGCCAATCTGCAGCACCCGTTCCACTGGCAGGAAGTCGACTCCCAAGTCCAGGCTGGAGGTACACACCACCGCCTTGAGCTGGCCGTCTTTCAAGGCGCGCTCCACCCAGTCCCGGGTTTCCCGCGATAACGAACCGTGGTGCAGGGCAATCAATCCGGCCCAGTCCGGGCGGGCCTCCAGAATCGCCTGATACCAGATCTCCGATTGCGCCCGAGTATTGGTAAACACCAGGCAACTGCTGCTGGCCTCCACCTCGGCGACCACCTGCGGCAACATCTTCAAGCCAATATGCCCAGCCCAGGGAAAACGCTCGGTGACGGGCGGCAGCAAGGTGTCGACCTTCAGCTCCTTGGCCGTTTGCCCCTGTACATTGATCCCGCCACCCTGTGGCACCAGTACCTCCAGCGCGTGGGCCTGATTACCCAAGGTCGCCGAAATACCCCACACCATCAGCTCAGGATGCCAGCGCCGCAAGCGTGCAAGCGCCAGTTGCAACTGCACGCCACGCTTATTGCCGATCAGTTCGTGCCATTCATCCACGATCACCATGCGCAGGTGCGCCAGGCTCGTTTCACTGTCGGCCCGCGCCAGCATCAACGTCAGGCTTTCCGGAGTGGTGACCAATGCGGTGGGTTGACGACGTGTCTGGCGGGCGCGTTCGCTGCTGCTGGTGTCGCCGGTGCGCAGGCCCACGCTCCAGGGAATCTGCAGGGCGTCCAGCGGTGCCTGCAGGGCGCGTGCGGAGTCGGCGGCCAAGGCGCGCATGGGCGTGATCCACAACACGGTCAGCGGCTCAGCGGGTGGTTTGCGCTTGCCAGTGGCGGGCGGGCGAGTGATGGCGAAACGGTTGAGGGCGGCAAACCACAGGGCATAGGTTTTACCCGCACCGGTGCTGGCATGCAGTAACCCTGATTGGCCCGCCTTGACCGCTGCCCAGACGTCTTTCTGAAAGGCGAACGGTTTCCAGCCTTTGGCAGCAAACCATTGTTTTGCGAAGTCGTGGGTTTTTGCCATGCGGCAGCTGACGCTCTGGAGGCTCTATTGCAGAGACCCTCCAGACGTCGCAAAGGTTTATTTCAAATTGCCGCTCAGAAACTGCTGCAGACGCTCGCTTTTCGGATTGCCCAGCACATCCTCTGGCGTGCCTTGCTCTTCCACCAGGCCCTGGTGCAAGAACAACACCTGGCTGGAGACCTTGCGCGCAAAGCTCATCTCGTGGGTCACCATGATCATGGTGCGGCCTTCCTCGGCCAGGCCCTGGATCACCTTCAACACCTCACCCACCAGTTCCGGGTCGAGGGCCGAGGTGGGCTCATCGAACAGCATCACCTCCGGCTCCATCGCCAGGGCGCGGGCGATGGCCACGCGTTGCTGCTGGCCGCCGGACAGGAACGCCGGGTATTGATCGGCTACACGCGTCGGCAGCCCGACTTTGTCCAGGTAGCGGCGGGCGCGGTCTTCGGCGTCTTTCCTGCTGCAACCCAGAACCCGGCGCGGGGCCATGGTGATGTTTTCCAGCACGCTCATATGGCTCCACAGGTTGAAGTGCTGGAAAACCATCGCCAACCGTGTGCGCAAGCGTTGCAGCTCGGCGTCGTCGGCTACGCGCATGCCGTGGCGGTCACTGACCATGCGGATCGGTTGGCCATCCAGGGTCATGGCGCCATCGTCGGGGGTTTCCAGGAAGTTGATACAGCGCAGGAAGGTGCTCTTGCCGGAGCCGCTGGCGCCGATCAGGCTGATCACATCACCGGTCTTGGCCTTGAGCGACACGCCCTTGAGCACTTCATTGTCGCCATAGCTTTTATGCAGGCCTTCAACGGTCAGTTTGTACATGGGGCGTGCATCCTCAAGGCGAAAGTAGGTAGCCGCTGCGGTAGGCCTGTGAGCCGGCGACATGGCTGATCACCATTCCGGCAGTGGCCATGCGGCGCAGCGAACGGGCGTAAAGCAGGCCGGCGTGCCGACAGTGCACGGGCGTTACGCGGTCGGTAATGGGGTCGATGATTTCGGCGATCAATTGCCCGGCCTCCAGGTATTCACCCGGCAGGGCGCTGAACACCAGCAAGCCGCCCACTGGCGTGGTCACCGGCTCCACGCCCGCCAGCGGGGTGGCCGGGTAGGCCAGGGCGGGTAGGGGCGCCACGTCGCCGGTGATAGCGCCGAAGTGGGTCAGGTAATCGAGGATGGCCTGGCAGTCCAGCGCAGCGAGGCCATGGTTCACATCGCCCTGGCCGCGCAGTTCGACGGTCACCGAAAAGCTGCCCATGGCGATCGGGAAGCGCTCGCCAAAACGTTGCTGCAACTGCCACCACACCAGGGTGAAGCACTCATCAAAGGACTGCCCGCCGGAGTCGGTGGCCAGCAGGTTAGCCTCCGAGCCGAGATAACGCGCCAACGGTTCTACCCGCGGCCAGGCCTCGGGCGTGGTGTACAGGTGGGCCACGGCTTCGAAGTCGCAATGCAGGTCCAGCACCATGTCGGCATCACAGGCCAGGCGTTGCAGCACCAGGCGTTGGGATTGCAACTGGGTCTGGGCGGTCTGCGCGGCCAGGGCGCTGGACAGTGCGGTGCGGATCACGCGGGCATTGTGCTGGGGATCATCGCCCAGCAGGTCTTCGACCTGGTTACCGACGTCTTCGCTAAGGTCGACAAACAGGCGATTGAAGTTCTGCCCGCTTTCCAGCTCGTAGCGGCCCAGGGGAATATCCATAAGTACTTGTTCCAGGCCTACCGGGTTGGCGACAGGCACCAGCACGATTTCGCTGCGCAAGCGCCCGGCCGCCGCCAGCTCTGCCAGGCGCACCTTGAGGTGCCAGGCCACCAGCATGCCCGGCAGTTCATCGGCATGCAGTGAGGACTGGATGTAGATTTTGCCGCCGACCTGTTCCGGGCCGAAGTGAAAACTATGGATCTGCCGCGCCGTGCCTGGCACCGGCGCGATCAGGTCATGTTGCTGATGTCGCATGAAAGCTCCTTAGTGGCTCGGCCCGAGGAAGGCCAGCCAGCGGCGCTCCGCCAAGCGAAACAGGCCAACCAGGGCAAAGGTCACCGCCAGGTAGATCAGCGCGGCGATGCCGAATGATTGAAAGGTCATGAAGGTGGCGGAGTTGGCATCCCGGGCCACCTTGAGGATGTCCGGGATCGTTGCGGTAAACGCCACCGTGGTCGAGTGCAGCATCAGGATCACTTCGTTGCTGTAGTAGGGCAACGAGCGGCGCAGCGCCGACGGCATGATCACGTAGGTGTAAAGTTTCCAGCCGCTGAGGCCGTAAGCCTTGGCCGCCTCGACTTCGCCGTGCGCCATGCTGCGGATTGCCCCGGCGAAAATCTCCGTGGTGTAGGCGCAGGTGTTGAGGGCGAAGGCGAGGATGGTGCAGTTCATCGCGTCGCGAAAAAACGCATCCAGCAGCGGTTGTTCGCGCACCGCAGCGAGGCTGTAGATGCCGGTGTAGCAGATCAGCAACTGGATATAGAGCGGCGTGCCGCGAAACAGGTAGGTGTAGAACTGCACGGGCCAACGCACCAGGCGCTTGCGCGAGACGCGGGCGATGGACAGCGGGATCGAGACGAGAAAGCCGATGACGAGCGCGGCGCTGAGCAACCACATCGTCATGGCCAGGCCGGTGATGTGCTGGCCGTCGCTATAAAGGAACGGGCGCCAGTATTCCTGCAGAAGCTCGATCATCGCACTGCCTCCCGGGAGCCTGCAGAGTAGCGACGTTCAAGCCGGCGCAAGACAACGTTGGAAGCGCTGGTGATCAACAGGTAGATCAGCGCCGCGAGTACCAGGAAATAGAACAGTTGATAGGTGCTCTTGCCCGCATCCTGGGCGGCTTTTACCAGGTCCGCCAGGCCGATGATCGACACCAGCGCGGTGGCCTTGAGCATCACCATCCAGTTATTACCGATGCCCGGCAGGGCAAAGCGCATCATCTGCGGGAAAGTCACGTAGCGAAACCGCTGCCCGCGCTTGAGCCCGTAGGCGGTAGCGGCTTCCAGTTGGCCGCGTGGCACAGCGAGGATCGCGCCGCGAAACGTTTCGGTGAAATAGGCGCCGTAGATAAACCCCAGGGTGATCACCCCGGCACTGAAGGGGTCGATCTCGAGGTATTCCCACTCCATAAAGTCGGTCAGGCCAGTGAGCCAGGTTTGCAGGCTGTAGAAAATCAACAGCATCAGCACCAGGTCGGGCACCCCGCGAATCAACGTGGTGTAGAGCTGGGCGGGGATACGCAGGAACGGCAGGCTGGACAGTTTGGCACTGGCGCCGAGCAGGCCCAGCAAGACGCTGACGGCCAGGGACAGCACCGACAACTTGATGGTCATCCAGGTGCCTTGCAGCAACAGCGGACCGAAACCCTTCAAACTGAACGCGCTCAGCCCGAGGGTTTGCAACAGATCTTCGAACATAAATCAGGACCTATGGCGATAAAAAAGCGCCCCGCCGAGGCAGGGCGCCCCAGGCATTATTTGCCGCTGTACAGGTTCAGATCGCCAAAGTGTTTCTTCTGGATGGTGGCGTAGGTGCCATCATCGTGTAACGCTTTGATACCTTTATCCAAAAGGGCCTTGAGTTCAGTGTTACCTTTTTTGATACCGACGGCGGTTTTCGACGGCAGCAACGGGTCATCGATGGCTGCGCTGACTTCGTAGCCGGCACCGGCTGGCGACTTCAGGAAGCCCAATTCAGCTTGCAGCATGTCCTGCACGGAAGCGTCGAGGCGCCCGGAGGTCAGGTCAGCATAAACCTGGTCCTGGTTGGCGTAGGCCTTGGTGGTTACTCCGGCTTTATCCAGCACGGCCTTGGCGTAGGCTTCCTGGATGGTGCCTTGCTCGTAGCCCACGGACTTGCCCTTGAGGGATTCAGGTGTCGAGTACCCAGCACCTTTCTTGAACACCAGCGACGTAGGCCCGGAGAACAGTTCGCTGGAGAAGTCGATTGCCTTCTCGCGCACCGGGGTCACGGTCATGGACGAAATTACGCCGTCGAACTTGTTGGCTTTAAGGCCCGGGATCATGCCGTCAAAGTCACTTTCGACCCACTTGCACTTGACCTTCAGCTCCGCGCAGATCGCATTGCCCAAGTCGATATCGAAGCCCACCAGGCTGCCGTCGGCGGCTTTGGATTCGAACGGTGCGTAGGAAGGGTCGACACCAAAACGCAATTCCTTGTATTCCTTGGCGGTAGCAACACCAGCAGCCATGCACAGAGCCAGTGCAGAAAGGGTCAGCAATGCTTTTTTCATTAGGTATTCCCTGAAAACCAAGATAAGCGCTTGTGGCGCGTTTAGGACTGTTACTGAACGGTGTCAGACGGATCACAAGTAGCAATTTCTGCACCATAGTTCCGGATGAGCTTTTTAAAAGGTGGGATAAGGCATGCCTGAGTGTAGGAGATGCCCGAAAATGGGCATTGAATTTCCAGTGCGCCATTTTAGTTCGGGCCCAGATCCAAATGTGGGAGGGGGCTTGCTCCCGATAGCGGTATGCCAGTCAATGAATGGAGTGACTGTCACACCGCCATCGGGAGCAAGCCCCCTCCCACAAAGGTCCAGCGTCAAGCCAATAAATCCTGCAGAGTAGTAAGACTGTCAGCCTCATCCACCGCCTTATCCTGCCGCCAGCGCAACATCCGCGGAAACCGCACTGCAATCCCGCTCTTATGTCGCTTGGACAGGGCAATACCCTCGAAGCCCAGCTCAAATACCATGCTCGGCGTCACGCTGCTGACCGGGCCGAACTTCTCCACTGTAGTTTTGCGCACGATGGCATCGACCTTGCGCATTTCCTCGTCGGTCAGCCCGGAATACGCCTTGGCAAACGGTACCAATGTGCGCTCGCTGCCCGGCGGGCCATCCCACACCGCGAAGGTGTAGTCGCTGTAGAGGCTGGCGCGCCGGCCATGGCCGCGTTGGGCATAGATCAACACGGCGTCGATGCTGAAGGGGTCGACTTTCCACTTCCACCACAGGCCCATGTCCTTGGTGCGGCCCACGCCGTAGAGGCCGTTGCGATCTTTGAGCATCATGCCTTCTACGCCTAGGCTGCGAGAGGCTTCGCGCTGCGTGGCCAGCGCTGCCCAAGTCGGCCCCTCGAGCAACGGCGAGGGCAACAATACCGGTTGGTTGCACGCGGCAATCACCTGTTCCAATTGCGTGCGCCGCTCGGCCTGGATGTGGTTGCGCCAGTCCTCGCCCTGATACTCCAGCAGGTCATAGGCAAGTACCGCGACCGGCGCATCCTCCAAGACTTTTTTACTCAGGGTCTTGCGGCCGATCCGCTGTTGCAGCAGTGCGAAAGGTTGCACCGAGTCTTTCCACACCACAATTTCGCCATCGATCACCGTCCCGTCGGGCAGGCCACTCACCAGGCTGTGGAGTTCGGGGAACCGGTCAGTCACCAACTCTTCGCCTCGGGACCAGATCCACAAGCGCCCCTCACGCTTGACCAGTTGCGCACGAATACCATCCCACTTCCATTCCACCTGCCAATCGGCGGGCGAACCGAGCAGGGTGTCGAACTGCTCCACGGGTTGCGCCATCCCATGGGCGAGAAAAAACGGATACGGCTGCCCGCCACGTTGCGCATGTTCGTCGGATGATTCGGCGGCGATCAGCTTGAGGTAGCCCTCGGCTGTCGGGCGATTCGACAAGTCGGTGTAGCCCACCAGCCGTTGTGCCACGCGCTTGCTATCCAGATCGGCCATGGCGGCGAGGGCGCGGGTGACCAGCAGTTTGGACACACCGACGCGGAAGCTGCCGGTGATCAACTTGATGCACACCATCAGGCTCGGCTGATCCAGTTGCGCCCATAACGCTGGCAGTCGCTCGGCCAGGTCCACGGGAGAAAGCCCGCGAAGGGGCAGCAACTTTTCTTCCAGCCACACGGCCAGGCCGTCCTCGGAGCTGTAGGTGGATTCGGGCAGGAGCAGGGAAATCGTCTCGGCCAAGTCACCTACTGACTGGTAGCTTTCTTCGAACAGCCAGGGTTCGATGCTGGCCGCTTCGGTGGCCATGTCCCGCAGCAGGCGCGTCGGCACCAGTTGCCGCGGCCGCCCACCGGAGAGGAAGTACACCGCCCATGCAGCATCTTCCGGTGGCGCTTGCAGGAAGTAGGCCTGCAGGGCCGCGAGCTTGGCATTGCTGGAAGTGGTGGCGTCGAGGTTGGCGTACAGCTCGGCGAAGGCTTTCATGCCGTGGCCTCTTCTTCGTCATCCCCGTACTCGGTGCTGAAGCCTTGGGCATCCAAGCCCTTTTCCCGCAGGTGGCGGACCAGTACGCCGACTGAGCCGTGGGTAACCATCACCCGTTCGGCGCCGGTTTGTTCGATTGCCCACAATAGCCCAGGCCAATCGGCGTGGTCTGAAAGCACAAAGCCACGGTCCACGCCTCGCCGACGCCTTGTACCGCGCAGGCGCATCCAACCGCTGGCGAAGGCATCGCTGTAGTCGCCGAAGCGGCGCATCCAGGTGCTGCCACCGGCGGAGGGCGGGGCGATGATCAGCGCTTGGCGTAGCAGTGGGTCAGTCTTCTTGAAGTCGCCGGCATACAGCGTCTCGGGAATGTAGATGCCGGCTTCACGGTAGACCCGGTTCAACGGCTCGACGGCGCCGTGGCTGAGAATCGGGCCGATGCTGGCGTCGAGGCCATGGAGAATGCGCTGGGCCTTGCCGAAGGAATAACAGAACAGCACGCTGGCCTTGCCGTTGGCGATATTGGCCTGCCACCAGTCGTTGATCCCGGCAAAGATCTGCGCCTGGGGCTGCCAGCGGTAGATCGGCAGGCCGAAAGTGGATTCGGTGATAAAGGTATGGCAACGCACCGGTTCAAACGGCGCACAGGTGCCATCGGGTTCAACCTTGTAGTCGCCGGACGCCACCCAGACTTCACCTTGATATTCCAGGCGCACCTGGGCCGAACCAAGTACATGCCCGGCCGGATGAAAACTCAAGGTCACACCGTGATGCACCAGGCGCTCACCGTAGGCCAGGGTTTGCAGGTTGATGTCCTGGCCCAGGCGCCAGCGCAGGATGCCTTCGCCGGGGGCGGCGGCCAGGTAGTGTTGATTGCCGGTGCGGGCATGGTCGCCGTGGGCGTGGGTGATCACGGCGCGCTCTACCGGGCGCCAGGGGTCGATGTAGAAATCACCGGCAGGGCAATAGAGGCCTTCGGGCCGGGCGATGACAAGGTCCATGGGGTTGCCGTGGGCGATGGGCTTATCAGTTAGGAGGCGAAGGCGGCGCGAGAAGTTCTATCTGATATACATGGGGCCAAATGTGGGAGGGAGCAAGCCCTCCCCACATTTGGATTCGGTTTCTTCTGGGAAACCGGGTTATTTACCGGGCGTCAGGGTCAACCTGGCCTTCCCATACACCTTCTCAAAGTTCTGCGGCTGCATCGGGAAGCTCAGGTATTGCGCCTTGAGCTGCGGGTCGATGCCGTTGGCATAGTTCGGGCTGGCCGGGTTGCCGGATTGGCCAATACCGCCCTGGCCCAGCATCGGCTCCGCCAGGCCGAAGTCGATGATCATGCGCAGCGCCGGCACCTGGGTCGTGTTGAAATCCTGGCCCCAACTGTATGGCGCAGGGTTCAGGGTGTTGTGGTCGCCACCGCTGGCAAACGGGCCGCGGATGACCTGGCCATTAGTGTTTTTCCATGTGCTGCTGTGCAGCTTGCCCCACTGCCAGGCCTTGTGATCAGCGCCCAATTGGCTGTCGCCGGTGCTGATGGCGGCGGCGAGGGTACGGGCGAGGATCGCGGGTTTGTCTTCTTTCTGCGGTGTGCGTGTGTCATCCCAGAATGGGCTGTCCTCACGGCCCAGCAAGTGATCGGCGATGGCCGAGTAGGACAGGCTGGCGTTGCTGACGAAGGCTTTCCAGCTGGCGCTGTTTTCCGGGCCGAGTTTGTCGAGGAAGATCTGCCGGGCGCTTTCCTGCAGGAACAGCTCGTAGACCGCCGCGTCAGCTGAGGTTGGCGCAAGGCGACCATCGAAGGCCAGCAGGCGGTCCAGTGCTTCGCCGGCCTTGGTGCGCTCCGCTGCCGGTAGGGCGTCGATGGCCTGCTTGAGCGGCTGCGCCATGCCGGGTGCCTGGAACATGCTCTTGAGCTTGGCGGCGAAGGTGGTGGTCTGGTCGTACTGCATGGCGATCAGGCTGCGGCTGTCATGCTTGCCGGCGCTGGCCAATTGCGCCAGGCGTTCGCTGCGCTCCGGTGCATCCCAGGAGTTGGACAACTGCATGCCGTAGCCACGCGGCGCAGTACGCTGGTTGGCAGTGCCGATCCAGCCTTGGGCCGGGTCCTGGTCGTAGGGATGCAGCATCGCGTCGGCGTAGCCGTCCCAGTCAAAGCGCGTATCCCAGCCCGGCGATGGCAACAGGCCTTCGCCTTCACGGCGGTTGGGGAAGCGGCCGGTGACTTGCCAGCCGATGTTGCTGGCGTCGGCGAAGATCATGTTCAACGCGATGGCGCGAATCTCGCGGGTGGCGTCCGACGCCTTGCCGGCGTTTTGCGCGCGGGACAGGTCGAAGAACGCATCCAGGCTCTTGTCGTCCTTGAAGTCGGCGGTTTGCAGGGCCAGGCCAAGACCGCTGGTAAGCGCCTGGCTGCTGTTGAGCAGCGCGCCGTGACGGGTTTCGTACACCACTTCGCGAATCGAGCGTTGGCCCTTGATGAAGAAGGTTTCGTTACGTACGCCGGCTGGCAGCCATTTGCCGTTGTTCTCGTAGTACAACGCGCTGCCCTGGCGCTTGACCTTCTCCAGGAACAGGTCCTGGGTGTCGCCCTTGACCGCGCTCATGCTCCACGCGACCTTGCCGTTGAAGCCGGACAGCAGGGTTGGCAAGCCGGCAATCGAAGCACCGACAGCCTGGTATTTCGGCGCACGAATCTGCACGTAGCTCCACGGCGTCGGCGCTTGTGGCTGGGCGGCGATATCATTGGCCAGCAGGCTCTTGCCGCTGCGGCTGCGTTGCGGGCCGATGGCCCAGTTGCTCGAGGTAGTGACCGCCAGCGCATTGAGGCTGCGCAATTGCTGGCTCACGGTGTCCAGCCCGGCGAGGCCGGTGATCTGACCCAGGCTCACGCCCTTGAGCTTGTCGGCTTCGGCCTGTGGGATAGCTTCGTCCGGCGCGCTTGGGGTGAGCCAGGCGAGCTTGTCGACGCCGACTTTTTGCGCCAGCACCAGGGACGCAATTTCCTCCTGCAGGTTGCTCGACTGGCTGAAATTGAGCAGGCAGAACAGCAGCGCCGAATCTTCCGGCTTCCAGTACTCGGGCTTGTAGCCGCTCTGGGCCAGATCCGACGGCAGTTTGTCGCGATAGCGGAACAGGTAGGCATTGACGCCCCGGGCATACACCTCAAAGAAGCGTTTAAGGCGCGGCGACGAGGCGTTATACAGCTCGCCGGCGCTTTTCTTGAGGTTGACCGCGCGCATGAAGCGGTCGACATCCAGCACTTGCGGCCCGGACATTTCCGCCAGGCGGCCCTGGGCCAACAGGCGCAAGGTGAGCATCTGGGTGATGCGGTCACTGGCGTGCACATAACCGAGGCTGAACAGCGCGTCGTGGAAGGTGTTGCTTTCGATCAGCGGCATGCCCTGGGCATTGCGGCGCACCGATACATTTTGCGCGAGGCCCTTGATCGGCTGCACGCCAGCAACGGGCGGCACGGTGTCCTGGGTGTTCTGGAGCTGGCAACCGGCCAGGCTCAAGGCACTGGCCACTGCCGCGGCAACGCCGAACCGGGGAAGAAAATGTAAGAGGGCTGGCGAGGCCATGGCAAAGCTCCTGCGGGGGGTAGCGTCAGTAAAGGCGCTACGTTAGTGAGCGCGACGAAACGACGCAAGCGGGAGTTTTAGGTTAAACGTCAGATCTTGAGTCGGGCAGAGATCCATGTGGGAGCGGCGGTGCGACGATTCGACTTGCTCGCGAAGGCGTTCCGTCAGTTGATACATACGCTGACTGATACACCGCATTCGCGAGCAAGCCCGCTCCCACATTTGATCGGATGTGACTCAAGATCACGGCTTGGGCGGATTCACTTTCTGCACCAGTTCATACGCCCGTACGGTCGCCGGCCGCTCTTTGATGCTGTTGAACCAGCGCTGCACATGTGGGAAATCTTCCAGGCGCTGGCTCTGCCACTTGTGGGAAACAATCCATGGGTAGATCGCCATATCGGCGATGCTGTAGTCCGCACCGGCGACAAACGGGCGATCCGCCAAGCGACGGTCCAGCACCCCATACAAGCGGGCGGTTTCATCCACATAGCGCTTGATGGCGTAGGGGATTTTCTCCGGTGCGAACTGGCTGAAATGGTGATTCTGCCCAGCCATCGGCCCCAAGCCGCCCATTTGCCAGAATAGCCATTGCAGTGCTTCCTGGCGCCCGCGCAGGTCTTGGGGAAGGAACTGGCCGGTTTTTTCCGCGAGGTACAGCAGGATGGCGCCGGATTCAAACAGGGAAATCGGCGCCCCGCCGTCGGTGGGGCTCTGATCGACGATGGCCGGAATGCGATTGTTGGGAGCTATTTTCAGGAAGTCCGGCTTGAACTGGTCGCCCTGGCCGATGTTGATCGGGTGCACCTTATAGGGCAGCCCGGCTTCTTCGAGGAACAGCGATACCTTGTGACCGTTGGGGGTGGTCCAGTAATACAGGTCGATCATGAAGCTCTCCAGATGAGCGAATGCCTACGGGTATAGGTGATGATCGACGGGCAATAATTCAATGAAATATTTACGTCTAAGGTTAGAAGCGGCTTGCACAGGTCTGAAAGCAAAGAAGCCCCGACATGTGGGAGCAAGCTTGCTTCCACATGTCGGGGCTTCAGTGGCGCGAACCGAGGCTGGTGAATTACGCCCCGTGGCACTTCTTGAATTTCTTCTCGCTGCCGCACGGGCAAGGATCATTGCGACCCACATCCTTCAAGGCGTTGCGCACCGGCTCCTGGTGAGCATGGCCGCAGTTCGGGCCGTGGACATGGCCGTGGTCGTGATCATGGTGATCGTGATCGTGATTGCAGTCAGGACCATGGACATGGGGTTGCTGGGTCATCGATGTTGCTCCGGAATAAAATCGCCGGGGATTATCTCGCCATTGTGCGCGACCTGCACGTCATTACCGATGAATAATCCGGTTTTCAATTCGCCTTCCAAACGGTAAGGCACTGGCTGATCGGGATTTTTCAGCATCTGCACAACGTCACGTACTTGCGGCCAGAGGTTGGTACGTACCGAAACCCGGAAAAATTTATGACTGCGCGGCGGTACGGTCAGCCATTCGTCGGACTCGCCCTCGGTCAGCAGCAGGTTGCCCAGGCTGATCTTGTAGATCAGGCCGCGCACCGTAAGGTCGGCGTCGTCGCGGTTGTCCACGCGAAAATAGAGTTTGAATTTCTGCTCGAGCAACTTCGCCCGCACCACCTCGACCTTCACCAGGGAAACGTGGGGTGGAGGAGAGTCGTCCTCGAACCACGACGCGCAGCCGGTCAGGCCGAAGGTTAACGCCAGCATCAAGCTGTAGATCCGAAGCATGGCGTTATCCCTGTCAGGTAATTAGAGGTAGCTGGAGCAACACTTCTTGAATTTCTGCCCACTGCCACACAAACATACATCATTACGCCCGGCCTTCACCTCCACCGTCGGGTCGATGAAGTACCAGCGCCCCTCATTCTGTACGAAAGACGATTGTTCACGGTGGCTGTGTTCACCGCTGCTGTCATGCCAGCGCGCGGTGAAAGTGACGAAGGCGTGTTCCGGCTGCCCGCCGAATACTTCGGAGCTTTCCACCTCAAGGCCCAGCCAAGTGCTCTGGGCACTCCAGGCGGCGATGGCGTCGCGGTCCAGGCCGGCCTGTTGCGCGGGCAGGGTAGTGGACACCAGGTAATCGACCAGGCCCAGCACATAGGCGCTGTAGCGCGAGCGCATCAACGCGCTGGCGCAGGGGGCCGGGTGGCCGGCGTGATAGCGGCCGCAGCAGGCATCCAGCAGATTGCCGCTGCCGCACGGGCAAATGGATGTACTCATTGGGTTACCACCAATACTTTCCGAAATTTTCCGGGTTGGCCCAGAAGCGGGCATTGAGCCAGTCCGGCACCTGTTTATAGTCAAGCAGATCATAGGTAAACAGCGTCAGAAACTGCTTGTCGCGTTGGAAGCGTTCGCCGGCCTGCAGGGCCAGGGAGAAAAAATCGGTTTCCTTCCAGCCGCACGCGTTCAGGTCGACCAGCACGGCGATGCGGCTGGCATTGAGGTTACGAATGCCGCCCAGCAAGGTCAGGCCTTGCGGTTTTGACAGGTGCTCCAGGCAGTCGACCACCAGCGCCAGGTCAAAACGCTGCGCCGCCAATTCTTCCGGCAACGGCCCTGGCGCGGCACAGCAAACATCGGTGTCCGGGTGTGCTTCTCTAAAGGCATCCAGCGCCGGGAATTGGCTGGCGCCCAATAACAGCAGGCGTTTTGGCCCTTGAAGGTCTAGCAGGGCCGCCAGTGCTTGCTGGGGCGTACGGGAAGAAATTCCGGCGGTCATTACACATCCTCACATAAGGACCGTAGAGACTAGCGCGGCTGAGCCTGCTGGCCTAGAGCGGGCGGCGGCTAAATATCCGGCATTGCCAGCGATCCTCGGGTAAACCTTGCCCTTCGGAAGTTTTTTGATCCTTCACTGGCAAATCGCCTGTAGAAGTCGTTACTGTGCGCCCAAAGAAAAATTCGAAAACACTCAGGAGCCCCATGATGCGTAAGGTTTTTCTGTTGGCCCTGTTGGTCAGCCCCGTTGCCCTGGCCCAAAGCGTCAGTGTCGAAACCAATTCGTTGATGCGCCTGCCCAGCAGCACCAGTGTGTTGCAACTGGAGCGCCTGGACGTTGCGGACTACGGCACGTTGCTGATCCCGTCCACCATCAGCCAAGTCACGGTGGAGGAGCTGCATCTGGGCCGTGACGCACGCATCGCCATTGTCCCCGGCAATACGGCGCTGCAAATGCAAGTGCGCCAGGCGCAGTTGGAGCACGGTAGCCAGATTACCTCCCGCGGCGCCCCAGGTACTCATGAAAAAGCGGCCAAGGCCGGGCGTGACCTGACCTTGCGGATCAATACCCTCATCGCTGAAGAATTGTCGGTGGATGCCCGTGGCGGTGCCGGTGCCCAAGGTTATGCGGGCCTGGATGGCGCCCATGGCGAAGACCCGGGTTGCACCTGGGGTTCGGCTGGGCGCGGGGCCAACGGCGATAACGGCGGCGACGGCCTGCCGGGCGCTTCGGGGGCGAGTGTACGGCTGGAGCTGCCGCAAGACTTTCCGGGTGACAAGATCAAGGTCTGGGTCGACGGTGGTGCTGGCGGTTTGGCCGGTATCGCCGGCAAACCGGGGAAAGGCGGGCAGTCGAAGGGCTGCCTGGTGTACCGCGCCGATGGCGGCGACAAGGGCCGGCCTGGGCTGGAAGGGCAGCCGGGGCCGGCAGGGCCTGCGGGGTCTGTGACCATTCAGCGGCTCTGAAGAGCCGCAGCTTCAAGGCACAAGCTGCAAGCTGCAAGTTAAAGGCTTGCAGCTTGCAGCTGTGCTTAGAACATCGGCCGAGCCGAAGCAATCGCCACCACTACCAACCCCACGATCAAGTTAATCCCCACCAACCTGCGGATCTGCCCCAGCGCAGCCGCGCCTGCCGGCCAATCCTCAGCCGCCACTGCGGTGCGCAACTCCGGGAATTTCAACGCCTGGATGCGGATAAACAGCGCCGTCATCACCAGGTACAACCCCATCATCACCTGCACATAACGCGGTGCGGTCTCAAAACCGCTGAAGCGCAATTGCAGCAGGCCAATGCCACTGATCGGCAAAACCACTACCGCCACCCACACCCATATGAAAAAACGTTGAAACACATTTGCCCACAGCTTGAGCCGGGCAGGGCCCTCAAGGGCCGCCATGGCGGCGGGGCGCAGGATCATCCAGGCGAAAAACATACCGCCGACCCAGATCAGGGCGGCCAGTACATGCAGGGTGTAAGCGAGGCTAAACGCGGTCATTGTGGTACTCCGTTCTGCGCGGGATTAATTAGCGGGGTATGATAGCGGCCGATCCGAACCACTGAAAATTTATCCAGCGTTTTTGCGCCCGACTATCCATGATCAGCACTGAACTCAAAACCACGATCCAGGGCGCCTATTCGCGTTTTCTCGAAGCCAAGAGCTTGAAACCGCGCTACGGCCAACGCCTGATGATCGCCGAAGTGGCGAAAGTCCTCGGGGATATCGACACCGACGACGAAGGTCGCCGCGAAGGCGAGCCCGCGGTCGTGGCCGTCGAGGCCGGCACCGGTACCGGCAAGACGGTGGCCTACAGTCTGGCCGCGATCCCCACTGCCAAGGCCGCGGGCAAGCGCCTGGTGATCGCCACCGCCACTGTCGCCCTGCAAGAGCAAATCGTCTACAAAGACCTGCCCGACCTGATGCGTAACAGCGGCTTGAGCTTTACCTTCGCCCTGGCCAAGGGCCGTGGCCGCTACATGTGCCTGTCCAAGCTCGACGTGCTGCTGCAGGAAGGCCATGCGCAGACCGCCACCGCCTCGCTGTTCGAAGAAGAGGGCTTCAAGATCGAGGTCGATGAGGCCAGCCAGAAGCTGTTTACCAGCATGATCGAGAAGTTGGCCGGCAATAAGTGGGATGGCGACCGCGACAGTTGGCCCACCGCCCTGGAAGATTCCGACTGGGCGCGCCTGACCACCGACCACAGCCAATGCACCAACCGTCACTGCCCCAACTTCGGCCAGTGCGCCTTCTACAAGGCCCGCGAAGGCATGGGCAAGGTGGATGTGATCGTTACCAACCACGACATGGTGCTGGCCGACCTGGCCCTGGGCGGCGGCGCGGTGTTGCCCGACCCGCGTGACACCCTGTACGTATTCGACGAAGGCCACCACTTGCCGGACAAGGCCATTGGCCACTTTGCCCATTACACGCGCCTGCGTTCCACGGCCGACTGGCTGGAAACCACCGCCAAGAACCTCACCAAGTTGCTGGCCCAGCATCCATTGCCCGGCGACCTGGGCAAGCTGATCGAGCAGGTGCCGGAACTGGCGCGCGAGATCAAGACCCAGCAGCAGTTCATGTTCAGCGCCTGCGAACAGGTCGCAGACTTCAAGCCCGGTGAAGACGTCGAGGGCCGCGAGCGCCCGCGTCACCGGTTTGTCGGTGGGATGATCCCCGAGCACATGCGCGAAATGGGTATCGAGCTGAAGAAGGGCTTTTCGCGGCTGACCGACCTGTTCACCCGCCTGACCGACTTGCTCAAGGAAGGCATGGACGGCGAGGTCAACATCGGCATCGCCAGCAACCAGGCCGAAGAGTGGTACCCGCTGTTTGGCAGCCTGTTGTCCCGCTCCCAGGGTAACTGGGAGCTGTGGACTGCCTTCACCGTCGAAGACCCGGAAGACAACCCGCCCATGGCCCGTTGGCTGACCCTGTCGGAGAGCGGGGCACTGTTTGATATCGAGGTCAACGCCAGCCCGATCCTTGCTGCCGAAATGCTGCGCCGCAACCTGTGGAATGTGGCCTATGGTTGCCTGGTGACCTCGGCTACGCTGACCGCCCTGGGCACTTTTGATCGTTTCCGCATGCGCGCCGGCCTGCCGAAAAAGGCCGTCACCGCCGTGGTGCCGAGCCCGTTCCATCACGCCGATGCGGGTGTACTGCGGGTGCCTGACCTCAAGGCCGACCCACGGGACGCGCCGGCGCACACGGCGGCGATCATTCGCGACCTGCCATCGTTGGTGGAAGGTTCCCGTGGCACCCTGGTGCTGTTCTCGTCGCGCAAACAGATGCAGGACGTGTTCGATGGCCTCGACCGTGACTGGCGCAAGCAGGTGTTTATCCAGGGCAACCTGTCCAAGCAGGAAACCCTGAACAAGCACAAGGCGCGGGTCGACGGTGGTGATTCCAGCGTGTTGTTCGGCCTGGCCAGCTTTGCCGAGGGCGTGGACTTGCCCGGTGCCTACTGTGAGCACGTGGTGATCGCCAAGATCCCGTTCTCGGTGCCCGATGACCCGGTCGAGGCCGCACTGGCCGAATGGATCGAAGCCCGGGGCGGTAACCCGTTCATGGAAATCTCGGTGCCGGATGCTTCACTGAAGCTGGTACAGGCCTGCGGGCGGTTGCTGCGTACGGAAGAAGACCGGGGCACCATCACCTTGCTCGACCGTCGCCTGGTCACCCAGCGCTATGGCAAGGCTATCCTCAATGCTTTGCCGCCGTTCAGGCGCGAAATTTCTTAAGCCACTGTGGGCAAATTCGCCCACTTCGTGGTCTATCTCATCGATGTCATCAGGCCATTCACTGGCCGTCTGGGAGAACCTTGTTCGTATGATTCGCACGCTGCCCGCCCTTTTTGCCTTGCTGTTCGCAGCGCCGTTGATGGCCGCGCCTGCCGGGCAACAAACGCTGTTCAACTTCGTCCGGCCTGCCGATGTGGTCAAGGTGGCGACCCAGGACGCCAGCCTGCCGCAATACAACGCCGAACAAACGCCCGAAGGCGAGGTACTGCGCCGTATCACCTTCAACCCGGCAGCCGAGCCGAGCCTGGTACTCAGCCCGCAAACCGGCGCATGGGACTGGTCGCAATCAAGCGCTGTGAGCCTGCGTATCCAGAGCGCGATGAACTGGGCGCTGACGCTCTACGTCAAGGTGCAGAGTGCTGACGGCAAGACCCTGGTCAGCCGCGTTGACCTGCCGGCCGGCCCGGCGCAGACCCTGTTGGTGCCACTGCAAGCCAACTCGCCATTGAGCCAGGGCATGAAGGCCGGTCCGCCGATGCCGATGACCGTTGACGGCCAGCGGGTGTTGCTGGCTGCCAGCGCCGGGGAAATCGACCGCAGCCAGGTCGTCTCGGTGACCCTGTCGATGATCAAGCCCAATGCCGCCCAAAGTATCCTGCTGGAGCGCTTCGGCGTGCAGGACAGCGAGCCGGTGTTGAAGGCCGCCTACAGCGAGTTGGTCGACGCCTATGGTCAGTCCACTCGCACGCGTTGGCCGGAAAAGATCAGCAGCGATGACCAACTCAAGGCGTCGGCCGCCAAGGAACAGCAGCAGCTCAAGACCTGGCTGGCCGAGCGAAATAAATCCTCCCTGGACCAATACGGCGGCTGGAACAAAGGTCCGGCATTCGACGCCAGCGGCTTTTTCCGCACCGAGAAACGTGACGGCCGCTGGTACCTGGTGACGCCGGACGGTCATCCGTTCTACTCCCTGGGTGTCAACACCGTGGCGCCGGACAATAGCCAGACCTATGTGGCGGGGCGTGAGTGGATGTTCGCGGCGCTGCCCAAGGCCGGTGAACCCTTTGACAAGTATTACGGCAGTGGCGACAACCGTACCGGCAACGGTGCCGGCGAAGGTCGCGGTTTTGGGGCTGGGCGTTGGTACGATTTCTACGCTGCCAACCTGCAACGAGCCTACGGCACCGAAGGTTTTGACCAGAAGCGCTGGGTCAACCACACCCTCGATCGCTTGCAAGGCTGGGGTTTCAATACCGTAGGCAACTGGAGCGATGAGGACCTGGCCACTGCCGACCGCGTGCCGTACACCTTGCCGCTGTCGATTGTGGGTGACTACGCCAGCATCAGCACCGGCACCGACTGGTGGGGCGGCATGCCTGACCCGTTCGACCCACGCTTTGCCATGGCCACCGAACGCGCCGTGGCCATCGCCGCGCGCGATCACCGCGATGACCCGTGGTTGATCGGCTTCTTTGCCGACAACGAATTGGCCTGGGCCGGTCCCGGAGACGATCCGAAATCTCGCTACGCCTTGGCCTACGGCACTTTGCGCATGACCACCGACGTTCCGGCCAAGCGCGCCTTTCTCAAGCAATTGCGCGACAAGTACCGTAATGAGGAGGGGTTGTCCAAAGCCTGGGGCATTCACCTGGCAGGCTGGGAGCTGATGGAAGATCCGGGCTTCGAGCCGCCGATGCCCAGCCCCGAGCACCCAGAAATCGAAGCTGACTTCAAGTATTTCCAGAAGACCTTTGCCGATACCTACTTCAAGACCATCTCTGACTCGCTGAAGTGGCACGCGCCCAACCAACTGTTGCTGGGCGGCCGTTTTGCGGTGAGCACCCCGGAAGCCGTGGCATCGTGCGCGCAGTATTGCGATGTGCTGAGCTTCAACATGTACACCCTCAAACCCCAGGACGGCTATGACTTCGCCACCCTGCGTGCGTTGGACAAACCGGTGCTGATCACCGAGTTCAACGTTGGCTCTGCCGACCGTGGCCCGTTCTGGGGGGGCGTGACGCAATTGGCCCGTGAAGAAGACCGTGCCGCGGCGTACAGCACTTTCCTGACGCAGGCGATGGCTGAGCCGTCGATTGTCGGCGTGCACTGGTTCCAGTACCTGGACCAGCCAGTGACCGGGCGTCTGCTGGATGGCGAAAATGGCCACTTCGGTCTTGTTGGCATCACCGACGTACCGTTCCAGGGTTTCGTCGACAGCGTACGTAAAAGCAACCTTGCGGCAGTCGATCAATTGGGCAGGGCGGCCGAAAAGGCCAAGGCGGTCGGCGCCGTGAGAGAGAACGAAGGGGGGTAGATCAGCCCAGGCAGGCAAGGGCGCGGGGCAGGGCACCGGGCAGGCCGGTGGGCACTCTGGGAATGGGCATTGATTCATCGTTGACGGGTTCACAAAACCTACAATGACTGGAACAATGTCGGCTACTTCTTACAGTGTTTTCAAAGGCGGCTTAGGTGCAGATTCAGGGTCATTACGAGCTCCAGTTCGAAGCAGTACGCGAAGCCTTCGCCGCGTTGTTCGATGACCCTCAGGAGCGTGGTGCCGGGCTGTGCATCCAGATCGGTGGGCAAACCGTCGTCGACCTGTGGGCCGGTACCGCCGACAAGGACGGGGCCGAAGCCTGGCACAGCGACACCATCGTCAACCTGTTCTCCTGCACCAAGATCTTCACGGCAGTCACCGCCCTGCAACTGGTGGCCGAAGGCAAGCTCAAGCTCGATGCGCCTGTTGCCGATTACTGGCCGGAATTCGCGGCTGCCGGCAAGGAAGCGATCACGCTACGCCAGTTGCTCTGCCACCAGGCCGGGCTGCCCGCCATCCGCGAAATGCTGCCCGTCGAGGCCCTGTACGACTGGCAATTGATGGTCGATACCCTGGCGGCCGAGGCCCCGTGGTGGACACCGGGCGAAGGCCATGGCTACGAGGCAATCACCTACGGTTGGCTGGTCGGCGAATTGCTGCGCCGTGCCGATGGGCGCGAGCCGGGTGAGTCCATCGTCGCGCGGGTGGCGCGACCATTGGGGCTGGACTTTCACGTTGGCCTGGCAGATGAAGAGTTTTATCGTGTTGCCCATATAGCTCGCAGTAAAGGCAACATGGGGGATGAGGCCGCGCAACGGTTACTTCAAGTAATGATGCGCGAACCTGCGGCGATGACCACACGTGCATTTGCCAATCCACCGTCTATTCTGACCAGCACTAATAAGCCCGAATGGCGACGCATGCAGCAGCCCGCGGCTAATGGTCACGGTAATGCCCGCAGCCTGGCCGGGTTTTATAGCGGTTTGTTGGACGGTAGTTTGCTGGAAAGCGACATGCTCGAACAATTGACCCGTGAACACAGTATCGGACCGGATAAAACCTTATTGACCCAAACCCGCTTCGGCCTGGGCTGCATGTTGGATCAACCGCAGTTGCCCAACGCTACGTTCGGCCTCGGGCCACGTGCATTTGGGCATCCTGGTGCAGGGGGCTCAGTCGGTTTTGCCGACCCGGAACATGATGTCGCATTCGGTTTTGTCACTAATACCCTGGGGCCCTACGTACTTATGGACCCGCGCGCGCAGAAGTTGGTCGGAATATTGGCCGGTTGTCTATAAACCCCTTGCTGTTTCACAATTTTTTGTTACAAAGGCAAGTATAAGAAAGATGCTGAACGACATGTTGTAACTTGAATGTTCTTTAAGCGTCTGTTTAACGGGTCACGAGACCCCCTGGTTTTTTCTCATTTTGTGGATATCTCATGTTATCGAACAAGTCCTTGGCACTGGCGCTGTGCCTCACTATTACAGGTTGTGCACAAACTCCACAAAATGATGCCGAAGGTGGGCATTGGTGGTCATTTGGATCGGACAAGACTGCGACCAAGGACGCAGTGACCCAAACCGACGCCAAGCCCGATGCCAAGCCGGCTGCGGGTGCCAAGCCAGTTGAACCTGTCGCAGCAGCTGCTGCGCCGGCTGCCAAGGCTGACACCGGTTACAGCTGGTGGCCGTTCTCCACCAAGAGCGCCGAAGAAAAGGCCGCCGATGCCAAGGCTGACCTGAAAGCCGACCTCAAGGCGGCAACCCCGACGTCGGACGCGGTGCCTGTGGTCGCCAAGACCGACGCCGAGCCTCGCTGGTGGTGGCCGTTCGAAAGCAAGCCAAAGCCATTGTCCAAGGTCGACGTGACCAACGTGCCGATGCCTGACCCGAAAATCACCCAAGCCTGGCTGGACGACTACGAGCCACGCCTGCGTGCGGCCATCAAGGACAGCAACCTGCAATTGGAACGACGCGACAACGTGCTGGTGGTGATTGCCCCGGTAGACGGTTCCTACAACCCGAAGCGCCCGGCAATGTTGCTGCCGGTGACCCTG
Organism: Pseudomonas haemolytica; assembly: GCF_009659625.1. GTDB lineage: Bacteria > Pseudomonadota > Gammaproteobacteria > Pseudomonadales > Pseudomonadaceae > Aquipseudomonas > Aquipseudomonas haemolytica. Next base: position 715,377 of record NZ_VOIW01000001.1, read on the forward strand.
GGCCCGTTCACCCGTGTAGCCAAGGCAGTCGAGGCTGATCCAAAGACCGCTGTGCTGGTCCTGGGCCACGTCGATGCCACTGGCAGCGCTCCCGCAAGCCAGGCGTTGAGCAAGGAACGTGCGCAGTCGATTGCCTCGATTTTCAGCCTCAGTGGGTTGAAGCAGGATCGCCTGATGCTGCGTGGCATGGGCGATCTTATGCCACGTGCTGCCAACGACAGCAATCAGGGCCGTGCGCTGAATCGTCGCATGGAAATCATGTTCACTCAGCGTACAACGATGTTGGCACTGCTGAGCAAGTACAACTCGGGCAAGACGCCACCTGTTGCTGAAATGGTTGCCGTGCAGAATGTTCCAGCCCCGGCACCGGCGGCAAAAGCGCCAGCCAAAAAGGCCCCGGCCAAGAAAGCTGCCGCCAAGCCAGCGGCTAAAAAGGTTGCGGCCAAACCGGCTGCGAAGAAACCCGCTGCGGCCAAAGCCAAGGCTGCTGCACCCGCTTCGAACGACCAGGCGAAAAACTGAGCCGTTGAACCACAAGGATAAAGCCGCATGACCCAGGCACTGGCCGATATGCGCCGTGACTACACACGGGACGGTTTGAGCGAGGCCCAGGCCCCGGACGAGCCGTTTGCGTTGTTCCATCAGTGGTTTGGCGACGCGGTGAAAACCGAACAGCCGCCGGTGGAGGCCAATGCCATGACCCTGGCGACGGTCGACCAGAACGGTCGCCCTCACTGCCGCATCCTGTTGCTCAAGGGCTTGGATGCACAGGGCTTTACCTTCTTCACCAACTATCAGAGCGCCAAGGGCGAACAACTCGCGGCGCGGCCGTTCGCGGCCATGACCTTCTTCTGGCCGACCCTGGAACGCCAGGTGCGCATTGAAGGGCGCGTGGTCAAGGTCACCCCTGAAGAGTCGGATGCTTATTACCAGGTGCGCCCTTTGGGCAGTCGCCTGGGCGCTTGGGCCTCCCCGCAGAGCAAGGTCATTCGTGACCGCGAAGAACTGCAGGAACTGCTCAAGGCCACTGAACAGCGTTTCAGCGATACCCAGCCCGATTGCCCCGAGCATTGGGGTGGGTACCGTTTGCTGCCCGAACGCATCGAGTTCTGGCAAGGTCGCGCGAGCCGCCTGCATGATCGCCTCAACTATCGTTTGCAAGGGGCTCAATGGTCCCGCGAGCGCCTGGCGCCCTGAGCGTCACCTTTGGTCATCCCACCTGAATCAACCCTGTTGCGCTGAAGTCCCTGTTCAAGAGACTTCGGGCGCTTTCGGCTGTGCGGCTACAATGATCAGGTAGGTTGTGGCATCGTTCGGCCCCCTGGCTTGGCTACCGTTCGTCGAGTTTTCTGGTGCTGGCAGTCTGTACTCAGGCTGAATGAAAACAATTTTCTGCCTGGCTTGCCGTGACAGGCGCCAAGCCACAGCGTTTAATGAATACCTGTCCTTTGGAGTTGATGCTATGCGTAAGTCCGTTTTACTAGTTGCCTGCTTTACCACCCTGTCGTTGCTGCTGGGTGGCTGCGCCTCGAGTCTGACCGGCGACTCGTACTCTCGTGATGAGGCGCGTCGTGTACAAACCGTGCGCATGGGCACCATCGAATCCTTGCGTCCGGTGAAAATCGAAGGTACCAAGACCCCAATCGGCGGTGCTGCAGGTGCGGTCATCGGCGGTGTTGGCGGCAGCGCCATCGGTGGCGGCCGTGGCAGCATCGTCACCGCCGTGATCGGCGCGGTCGCTGGCGGCCTGTTGGGTTCGGCCACCGAAGAAGGCCTGACCCGTACCCAGGGCGTGGAAATCACCGTTCGCGAAGACGACGGCAGCATGCGCGCCTACGTACAAGCCGTGCAGGAAAATGAAATCTTCCGCATTGGCGACCGCGTACGCATCATGACGGTTGACGGTACCAGCCGCGTTACCCGTTAAGCGGCAAGTCGTAGTCATACAAAACCCCAGCCGGGTGACCGGTTGGGGTTTTTGCTTTTATAGACCAGCACGCCGCTGTGCTTGCCAAAAAGCGCAAAAGTTGCGGGCAATAAAAAACCGCCTTGGTAGGGCGGTTTTTTGGTTTTGGGGCTGTTACTCCAATTATGAAACCAGGGCTTTCTTACGACTCGCCATCGCTGTCACCGCATACCCGATAAAGGCCGCCAGGATCGACCCGGTCAGAATCCCCATGCGGTCTTCACCGGCAAACTCACTGGCACCCGGTACAAACGCCAGGGAGCCGACAAACAGGCTCATGGTGAAGCCGATACCGCACAGGATCGCCACGCCAAGCACTTGGCCCCAGTTGGCGCCGCTGGGCAGTGAGGCGATGCCGGTCTTGATCGCCAGCCAGGTGAGGCCGAACACACCGACAGTCTTGCCGATCAACAGGCCCGCGGCGATGCCCATGGGCACCGAGTGGGTGAAGCTCTCCAGGCTGACGCCGCTGAGGGAAACCCCGGCATTGGCGAATGCGAACAGCGGCAGGATGGCGTAGGCCACCCATGGGTGCAGAGCGTGTTCCAGGGTCAATAGCGGCGAAGTCTCGGCATTCTTGGTACGCAGTGGAATACAGAACGCCAGGGTCACGCCAGCCAGCGTGGCATGCACACCGCTCTTGAGTACACACACCCACAGGATCAGGCCGATGATCAGGTACGGCCCAAGCTTGATCACGCCCAGGCGGTTCATCGCAATCAAGGCGATCAAACAAGCTCCGGCTCCCGCCAGGGATGCGCCGGACAAGTCGGCGGAATAGAACAATGCAATGACAATGATGGCGCCCAAGTCGTCAATGATTGCCAGGGTCATCAGGAACAGTTTCAGCGACACGGGTACACGCTTGCCCAGCAGGGCCAGGACACCCAGGGCGAACGCGATATCCGTGGCCATAGGGATCGCCCAGCCGGCGAGAGCGGCGGGGTTGTCTTTGTTCAGCGCCCAGTAGATCAACGCCGGCACCACCATGCCGCCGATGGCCGCTGCGCCAGGCAGCACCACTTGGGAAGGCTTGGACAGGTGGCCATCGAGAAGTTCGCGCTTGACCTCCAGGCCGATCAACAGGAAGAACAGGGCCATCAGGCCGTCGTTGATCCACAGCAGCGCCGGCTTGGCGATCGTCAACGCACCCACCTGTGTAACCACTGGCGTCTCGAGAAAGGCGTTGTACAGGTGCGACAACGGCGAGTTGTTGATGATCAGCGCCAAGGCGGCAGCGGCGATCAACAACAGGCCACTGGCGGCTTCCAGCTGGAAGAAACGGGTGAAAGTGCTACGCAGAGGCAAGGGGTGCTCTCCATTCCAAGTTCAATAGGTGGGTACCCTAACCCGTACTGTTAGTTGTTAAAACAAAAGTTATATTCTTATTTGTTATAAGAGACTGGCCGGATTGTCGACGCGCCAAAGACTAGCAATTGTGTGTCCAATTGAGTCGGCACTGTATCTGTGTGAAGTGTAGGAAACATCCTAAGATCAAGGCTGAAAACCTTTAGAGAACCCTCCATGAGCGACCTCCGTACCTGGGCCCGCGAAGCCATTCGCATCATTGAAGCAGACTTCCAGCGCAGCGCCGACACCCACCTGATTCCGTTGCCATTACCGGGTTTGCCGGGCATCGAGTTGTACTTCAAGGACGAGTCCAGCCACCCCACCGGCAGCTTGAAACATCGCCTGGCCCGCTCACTGTTCCTGTACGCGCTGTGTAATGGCTGGCTCAAGCCCGGTGCACCGGTGATTGAAGCGTCGAGTGGTTCCACCGCGATCTCCGAAGCCTACTTCGCTCGACTGCTGGGTTTGCCGTTTATAGCGGTCATGCCCGCTACCACGTCCCAGGAGAAGATCGCCCAGATCGCCTTCTACGGCGGCAAGAGCCATCTGGTCCAGGATCCGACGCAGATCTACGCCGAATCAGAACGCCTGGCCAAGGAAAGCGGCGGTCATTTCATGGACCAGTTCACCTATGCCGAACGCGCTACCGACTGGCGGGCAAACAACAACATCGCCGAGTCGATCTTCCAGCAGATGCGCTTTGAGCAGCACCCGGAGCCCAGCTGGTTGATTTCCAGCCCCGGCACCGGCGGCACCACCGCGACCCTGGGCCGTTATGTGCGTTATCGCCAGCATTGCACTCGCGTGCTGTGCGCTGATGCCGAACGTTCGGTGTTCTTCGACTTCTACCAGAGCGGCGACGCCAGCCTGCGCCTGGACTGTGGTTCACGGATCGAAGGGATTGGTCGGCCGCGGGTCGAGGCATCGTTTTTGCCAGCGGTGATTGATGCGATGGTCAAGGTGCCAGACGCGTTGTCGTTGGCGGCCATGCATTACCTGGCGGGGCGTCTGGGTCGGCGGGTCGGCGGTTCCAGCGGGACCAACCTGATCGGCGCCTTGATGGCGGCGCAACAGATGAAAGCGGCGGGGGAGTCGGGGTCGATCGTGGCGATCTTGTGTGACGGCGGCGAGCGTTATGCCACCACCTATTACGATCAGGCGTGGCTGGCGGGGCAGGGGTATGAGTTGGAAGGGTTGATGGCGGCCGTTGCGGCAAGCGTGGAGCGTGGTGAGCCGTTGCCCAAAACTATCCTGTGCGCCAATATCTGACCCAGCGCAAATCAAAATGTGGGAGGGGGCTTGCTCCTGATAGCAGTGGTTCAGTCAGAACGTTTTTGACTGACAGATCGCAATCGCGAGCAAGCCCCCTCCCACATTTTTTACTGCAGTGTTCTCAGGCTTCGATGCCGAGCATATCCCGCGCCAACGCCTCGGCAATCCGAATCCCGTCAACACCCGCCGACAGAATCCCACCCGCATACCCAGCGCCTTCCCCGGCCGGGAACAGGCCTTTGACGTTCAGACTCTGCATCGATTCGTTACGGGTAATGCGCAGCGGTGACGAGGTGCGGGTCTCGATACCCGTCAGCACCGCGTCGTGCAGCGAATAACCTTTGATCTGCTTCTCGAACGCCGGCAGGGCTTCGCGGATCGCTTCGATGGCGAAGTCCGGCAGGGCCAGGGCCAGGTCACCCAGGGATACGCCGGGCTTGTAGGAAGGCTCCACACTGCCAATGGCGGTGGACGGTTTGCCGGCGATAAAGTCGCCCACCAGTTGCGCGGGGGCCTCGTAGTTGCTGCCGCCGAGAATGTAGGCGTGGGACTCCAGGCGCTCCTGCAACTCGATACCGGCCAGCGGGCCACCCGGGTAATCCACCTCGGGCGTGATGCCGACCACAATGCCGGAGTTGGCATTGCGCTCGTTACGCGAGTATTGGCTCATGCCGTTGGTGACGACGCGATTGGGTTCTGAGGTCGCGGCCACCACGGTGCCGCCCGGGCACATGCAGAAGCTGTAGACCGAACGGCCGTTCTTGGCGTGGTGCACCAGCTTGTAGTCGGCCGCGCCCAGTTTCGGGTGGCCGGCGTACTTGCCCAGGCGTGCGGCGTCGATCAGCGACTGCGGGTGTTCGATACGGAAACCCACCGAGAACGGCTTGGCTTCCATGTACACGCCGCGGCCGTGGAGCATGCGGAAAGTGTCACGGGCGCTGTGGCCCAGGGCGAGAATCACATGCTTGGAGAGGATCTGTTCGCCGCCGTCGATGACCACGCCGTTCAATTGGCCGTCCTCGATCAACACGTCGGTGACCCGCTGCTCGAAGCGCACTTCACCGCCTAGGGCGATGATCTGCTCGCGCATGTTTTCCACCACACCGGTCAGGCGGAAGGTACCGATATGCGGCTTGCTGACGTAGAGGATCTCTTCCGGCGCGCCGGCCTTGACGAACTCGTGCAGCACTTTGCGGCCGTGGAATTTCGGGTCCTTGATCTGGCTGTACAGCTTGCCGTCTGAGAAGGTCCCGGCGCCACCCTCACCAAATTGCACGTTGGACTCGGGGTTGAGCACGCTTTTACGCCACAGGCCCCAGGTGTCCTTGGTGCGTTGGCGCACTTCCTTGCCACGCTCGAGGATGATCGGCTTGAAGCCCATCTGCGCCAGCAGCAGCCCGGCGAAGATCCCGCAAGGGCCAAAACCCACCACGATTGGTCGTTCAACCAAGCCTGCCGGCGCCTGGCCCACCACCTTGTAGCTGACGTCCGGCGCCGGGTTGACGTTGCGGTCGTCGGCAAACTTGAGCAGCAGGGCGGCTTCGCCCTTTACGTTCAGGTCGACGGTGTAGATGAAACACAGTTCCGAGGACTTTTTACGGGCATCGTAGCTGCGCTTGAACAGGGTGAAATCGAGCAGGTCATCACTGGCGATGCCCAGGCGCTGCAAGATGGCAGGCCGCAGGTCTTCTTCGGGATGGTCGATGGGCAGCTTGAGTTCGGTGATTCGTAACATGACAGGATCCGGTAGGCGGCGGGCAAGGAGGCCGGCTGTTTAGCAAACCGGCGATTATAGGCCCCAATGGCAACTTTCGGTCATGTTAAAACAGCGCAGGGCCGAATCAGTCGTCCCGCGAGCCGCCAAACGCCGCGCAACCACGCTGAACCTGGCCGTTGACCCGCAGCTCGGCACTCATGTGTTGCAGGCTGCCGCTCACGCTGTCGACGCAGCGCTGGGGCGCCACCCACAGTTCGATGTGCTGGTTATTGGCTTCGGTCATCAGGTTGAAGCGGCCGTCGCCCAGTTGCTCTTCGACATACGGCACCGCCAGCGGCGGCTGGCCTTCACGTTCCAGCACCATGCCCTTGGCCGTGACATTCATTGCCCAGGCCGGTTTATGGCCGTTGGCCCGCAGGATCATGCGCTTGAAGTCCGGGTCGGTGCAGGCTGAGGTCGAGCGCTCGACACGGTAGAGTTGTTGTAGCTCCACTTCGCCCTGGGTGCCGGTCGCGACGCCGGAAAACTTGCCGCGCAGGTCGGCAAACAGCGCGCCTTGCTGACCGGCCAGGGAAGCGGCTTCCTGCAGGATGCTGGTGCCGCCGGTGTCCTTGACCACGTAGTTACGCTGGTCACCGCACGGCTGGAACAACAGCTTGCCGCCCACCGCGGTCAATTCCCCCTGCATACGGGTCAGCCCTACGGTAGAGGGCTTGGCCGGCTCGCTTTCGAACATCTGGCAAGCGGCGAACAGAGGAAGCAAGGCACACAGGGCGAAGGTACGGGCGGCACGCATATCGGGTCTCCAGACAAGTGCCGCCACGTTACGCAGGCTGGCGCCGCATCACAAGCCCGCTCGCCGGCTTCAGGCGTTTCTGACAGACGTCAAACTCAGCCTACGATAAAGGTCTGGCCAGTCTGTAGGCCCTCAACGCTTTTTGCGTAAGCCAGTGCCACGTCGGCAGCTGGGGCTGGTTTGTAGCCACGGAAGTACGGTGCATAGCTGCCCATGGCCTCCAGTAGAACTGTCGGGCTGACCGCGTTGATACGCAGGCCGCGTGGCAATTCAATGGCTGCCGCTTTGACGAATGCATCCAATGCGCCGTTGACCAATGCCGCCGAGGCGCCTGTACGAATCGGATCACGGTTCAGAATGCCGCTGGTGAAGGTAAACGAAGCGCCGTCGTTGGCGTACTCTCGACCAATCAGCAGCAGGTTGACCTGGCCCATCAGCTTGTCACGCAGGCCCAGTTCAAAATCGCTTTCGCTCATGTCGCTCAGGGCTACGAAGTTGACGCTGCCCGCAGCGCAGACCAATGCGTCGAACTTGCCAGTTTGTTCAAACAGTCTACGGATCGAGGCGCTGTCGCTGATGTCCACCTGGAAGTCGCCGCTGTTGCGCCCGATGCTGATCACGTCGTGACGCTGGGCCAGTTCCGCCTTCACCGCCGAACCGACTGTGCCGCTGGCACCAATCAATAGGATTTTCATCGTGCTGTTCCTCCAGGGGTTAAGTGAGGGTTCAGTCTAGTGTGGCTTTTTAGTCGGATAAACGCGCTAATAGGCAACCTTTGGTTTTCAAATGGAAACAATCCATGAGCGAAATGGATGACCTGGCGGCCTTCGCGGTGCTGATCGAAGCTGGCAGCTTCACTGTGGCGGCCGAGCAACTGGGTTGCAGCAAGGGGCAGTTGTCCAAACGCATCAGCCAGTTGGAAGCGCAGTTTGCCGTGGTGCTGCTGCACCGCACCACGCGCAAGCTGAGCCTCACCGCCGCCGGTGCGGCATTGCTGCCTCAGGCACAAGCGCTGGTGGTGCAAGTGGAGCGCGCACGCCAGGCGTTGGCGCGGCTCAAGGACGATCTGGCCGGCCCCGTGCGTATGACGGTTCCGGTGTCATTGGGGGAAACCTTCTTCGATGGCTTGCTGCTGGAGTTCTCCAAGCAATACCCACAGGTGCAGATCGAGCTGGAGCTGAACAACAGCTACCGGGACCTGGCACGGGATGGCTTTGACTTGGGCGTACGCTCGGGGGCCATCGAAAATGAACGCCTGGTGGCCAAGCCTTTACTGGCCTGGCACGAGATGACCTGCGCCAGCCCGGCCTACCTTGAACAGCACGGCGAGCCGCTGACCCCGGCAGACCTGGCGGCCCACACCTGTCTGCTCAACAGCCATTACAGTGGCCGTGAGGAATGGCTGTATCACCAGCAGCACGAACTGCTGCGGGTACGGGTAAGCGGCACCTTCGCCTCCAACCACTACAACCTGTTGAAAAAAGCCGCGCTGGTGGGTGCCGGTATTGCGCGCCTACCGTCCTACGTATTACCGACGGAACTGGCTGACGGCCGATTGCGCTGGCTCCTGCGCGACTATCAGACGCGCAGCATGCCGATGTACCTGGTTCATCCCTATCAAGGTGGCCTGCCGCGCCGTACCCAGGTATTGGCCGACTACCTGGTGGACTGGTTCAAGCGCAGCGGCGAGGCGCTGGACCGGCTTTAGCGATAGCGACGGGCAATCAACTGGTCGATGGACAGGCAGCCCGGTCCCTTGGCGAGTAACAGCAACAACAGCGCGATCCAGGTGCCGTGGGTAGGGTAGGCGTCAGGGTAGACGAACAACTGGATGGTCAGGGTCATGCCGATCAGGGCAAGGGCGGAAAAGCGCGTGGCGAACCCCACCAGGATCAGCACCGGGAAAAAGTGCTCGGCAAAGGTTGCCAAGTGCGCGGCCACTTCCGGTGACAGTAGCGGCAGGTTGTATTCGCTGCGGAATAACCACAACGTCGAAGCAGCAAGTTTGGGTTCGCCCACTTGGAACGTACCGCTGATCAGATCAATGGCAAAGCCTTCAACTTTGGTCTGCCCGGATTTCCAGAACACCGCTGCAATGGAAAAGCGTGCAATAAAGGCGATCAGGCTGTAGGGGATGTTTTCGAACAGTGCGACGGTCCGTTTTACCAGGCAGGGAGCGGAAGTGTTCATGGCGATACCTTTTGTTCCAGATGCAAATGGGTAATAACGTCGTGGCTGATCAGCAGCGTGAGGCATTGGTGCAGGTCGAATTCGTTCGAGGCTTCAAGGGCCTTGGCTACGGCCACCTCTAGTCCGGCGCCGTGGCTGAGGCTGTTGATAAACGTCACAGATCCGCTGTCGATGGCGAATACCTTGACCACCAGCCCTTGGCGCAAGACCAGCGCGCCCTGGGCGTGCCAGGGGGCCAACGTGGCAATAGGACCGTCGGTCTGGTGCGCCGCCCATACCGCGACAATTGCGTACGGGGAGTTCAGCGTGGCGAGGGAGGGGTGCAGTTGCACACGTAACTGCCCCAGTCGCGCTACGCCTTGCAGTTGCTGGAGCACGCTGTGCTGACTCAATGGCTGGCTGTCCGCTGCGTGGTAAGCGCGAACCCGAAGGTGTTCCAGCCGAGCGACATCTGCCAGGTAAGGCACACTTGAGGCCGGTTCAAAATCCTGAATGAAATCGGCAAGTGTGCTGCCGTATTCGCTGATCAACGGGCTGGTAGGCGGCTGGCCTTGTACGTACAGGCCGGCCATGGCGTGGAAAAATTCATCGCCGACCAGTTGCCGCACCACTGGGTAGGCGGCTGCCAATCCATTGATCAACGAGCTGTGGACATTATTGCGATACACCGCGAAGCGGCTCGCCGGGTCGGCACCGTTGCTGCTGAACACACCCTCGGGACAGGCGGCGTCTGGCGTCAGCAAGGCGTGAGCAAATGCCTGTTGAATGCTCATCGGGCCACCTGCGACAAATACCATTGCGCTTGCCGGGCTTCGGCCTGCAATACGCTGAGTGCTGGCACCTGGTTATCCCGCTCGATCAGCGTGGCCACTGGCCCGGTTCGTGTCAGTACCTGCTCGTACAACTGCCACACGGCGTTATCGATAGGCGCGCCGTGGTCATCGATCAGCAGGCGGTCGCCCAGGCTGTCCGTGTCTTCGGCAAAGCCGGCCAGATGAATCTCACCGACTGCGTGCAATGGCAGGGCATCAATATAGGCCAATGGCGCGCGCTGGTGATTGATGCAGGAGACGTAGACGTTGTTGACGTCCAGCAACAGGCCGCAACTGGTACGGCGGACGATCTCGCTGATGAAGTCGGTTTCGTCCAGGGTAGAGCGCTCGAACTGCAGGTAGGTGGAGGGGTTCTCCAGCAACATCGGCCGCTTGAGCGTGTTTTGTACTTGGTCGATGTGCTCGCACACCCGGTTCAAGGTGCTGGCGTCGTAGGCCAGGGGTAATAAATCGTTGAGAAACACCGGGCCGTGGCTGGACCACGCCAGGTGTTCGGAAAATGACTGGGGTTGATAGCGTTCAATCAGCGTGGCCAGCCGTGCCAGGTGCTCACGGTCCAGCGGGGCTTCGCCGCCGATGGACAGGCCCACGCCGTGCAACGACAGTGGGTACTGCGCGCGGATCAATCCCAGGTAGTGATGAAACGGGCCGCCGGCCACCATGTAGTTTTCGGCGTGTACTTCGAAAAAACCGATGTCGGGGCAGGTCTCGAGCACTTGCGCGAAGTGCTCGGTCTTTAGCCCCAGCCCGGCCCGCAAGGGGAGGCCGGGCACCTGAGCCGGTGAGACCGTGTAGTGAGGAGTAGGCGTCATCATCGTTACTCAGGCGGCGCTGGGTTTCAGGATTTGGCGGCGAAGGCGGCTTCCTGGCCGAAACCGGTCGGCGAGGTGTTGCTTGGGGTCTTGGTGCAAGTGCCGGCGGGGACCAGTTTCCAGGCGTCGGCCTGGTCTTTGGTTTTGGAGGTACCGGCGCAGGAAGTGCCGGCGCCTGCGGCGCAATCGTTCTTGCCGGCTTCAGCCACGCCGAAGCATTTCTGCATGTCGTCGGCTGCGTGAGCGGTATTGGTCAGGGCGGAAAGACTCAGGGCCGAACCCAGGGCCAAAACGAGGGTAGCGGCGGACAGCGAACGGGTTTTAGTAGTCATGGTGTATCTCCAGCAGTGAGGTTTGTGTAAGGAAGCGTTGGTGCTTGCTTACCCCACTAGAGTGAGGACATCCCAATGCGTTACAGCGGCTGACAAAAAAATTCAACGCGCCGGCAAAAAGCGCTCGCGAATGCCTGAGCCAAGAGCTTCAGGCATTCGCGAGTTCATGCTGCATTTTGCGCACATTGCTATCAGCCAAATCACGTGAGGGACGATTGATGACGTTCGCTCAGTGCCATTCTTGAATTAATACGGGAACATCATCTGATCTGGTTTTAGTACAGATACATTATGTAAGCCGACTATTTAGTTTTTAAATACACGGCGTGGTTTCTTACGTATTCACTTCTAAGTGTCTGCGTTTTCGGGGCGAAGAGGTAGTTCGTGGAGGGTGGCGAGTCTTTTGTACAGAGGCTTTTTGTTTGGATTAAGTGCTTTGTCCCCATTCTTGGGCGCATACATTAGTTTTTTGTATAGAGAACAGTCAGTTGTAAATTTAAGGATTTATTCTTTTGACTTTTGTTTTTTGGATGTTTAGTTTGTTTTTGCCGGCGACAAATGAAATGCGCAGTTCACGAACGACTCTGCTGGAGAGTGTTCCAGTCTAACTAAGAAGGAATGTGACAATGAAAGAAGTAAAAGTAGCCCTGCTGCAAAGTGCCACCTGCAACTTGATGCATGTGAAACTGCCTTCCAAGCCAAAGCCGGTAAAAGTGGCTAAATAAGGAAGCAGTGGGCCTGGAGAGTTAGCTCTCCAGGCCTTCAAGGAGCAGCTTATGTACTTTATAACTCCAGCGGTATTAGTATTCGACGACGGCAAAGAAGAATGTTGGGTTGAATACTCTTCAGGCTGTAACGGCGTCAAAATTTCCAAAGGCTTGGGCAGGTTCATTGCCGAGCACTGCGGTCGGGCGGTAAATGCCGATCACTTGAAAGCAGCGATCGCACTCGATAACACCCTCAGTGAGGCGGACATCGGTACCTTGCTGGCTAACGTCTGTACGCCGGTAGTGGATGAGCCCAAATCCGGTTATCACCTGGCCACACAGAATCACCCCTTTCTTGACATGTCCCAAGGCCTATCGGCGTTGGAGGCAGACGCCCGGATCATGGCCGCCTACGTCAAGGAACATCAGTATCCGCCCGTCGAGCTGAGTGTTGACTCAAGTCACGATGTCGCGATCATTGACGCGGTCAACTTGGACATCGACGAGCTGCGCAATTCTGTTTTTTATCAGTTCAGTATGATTTTGTCGGGGACGTTCGGCGTGCGCTTGCACCAACCAGCGTATTACGACGGCGAACGTGATTATCACCAAGTTGAGTTGCTGAAGAAGTCCATCCCTTCAGGCGGTGCCAGGCACCCCACGGAATGTTTTGTTGAAGTCCATCGTTCGCCGCTGCTTGAGCCGGGTGTCTACTATTTTTCCCCGACCAAGAGTTCGCTGCAACTGCTCTCCCGCACATTGCCGGCCTCCATGGATGCCGAGCGCATTTCAAACTCCGATGCCGATTGGGTGGTAAGGCTGGTGTTGTGCGCTGCGGTGAGACGTTCAATGTTCCGTTATCGCGACCCGCGCAGTTTTCGTGCCTTACTGGTCGATGCCGGGCATGCAGAGGCTCAATTGTCGGCGTTGGCAAGTTATTGCAACTGGCATTACACATCACGGTTTGTCGTGGACTTTGAGTACGCAAAAGACTTTACGGATGAGTCATCGGATGACGGCCTTCCGGCGTTTTCAATCGGGTTGCTGGAGGGGTGGAATTAATGATGTACGTAAGCCAGTGCGGTAATGAGCGTTTGATCCCCGAGACGTGGGAACACCATAACTGGGAACGCCCCTATGTATTCCTGAAGACATTGCAGAGTGATCTTGCGGCTCGGCCGCAGGCTTTTCAAAGTCATCGTTACCTTTTGGATAAGCTAGTGTCCGGGTATGACCTCAAGCGGGCTATCTCGAGACGCAGCTTTACTTCAGTTGCCGAGCGGGACGTTCCCTCCTCGGTACTGGTGGCGGTCCTCAGGTGCCTTTACCAGGCGTTGGCCCAGGAGACACATCTCTTCGCTGGCGTCGTGACCCAGGGTGTACAAGGTTGGGCGGATGCAGCATGGTCGTTGGACCATACGCCCAGAGCGCTCAAACGTTCGGATCGCCCCAGTGACAGCGAGGTAGTCGCCAAGATCATTCAGGGCCAAGGCTGGGCTGGGGGTAACGGCATCACGGTGCTGCTTGGAATCAATTGGCAATTTGCCGTTGACGCATTCACCGATCCCGATATTGCCTATGCCAAAGCCTTGTTGGATGTGGGGCGTGTCGGTCATGCCTTGTTATTGGAAGGGCAGCATCAAGGTCTCGTGGCCAGAATGACCCCGGCGGTACATGAAGAAACAGCGTCGCAGATGCTGCGCCTGAGTGAAGAAAGGGATGTTCTTTATGCCATTCGGCTGGTTTTTCCAGGCTGAGTGCGTCGCAAGGAGTTGCAAAAATGAACAGACTTTCGCCGCTGAGGGATGCATACGAGCGAGAGGGCTACGTCGTTGTTCGCAAGTTGCTGGACAACGAGACGCTGACGGTACTTGCTGAAAAAGTAATGCAGCAATTGCTCCATCATCGGATAGCGGACGGTTTTACCCACAGGGGGCAGCCTCGATTCACGGAGCCCGCGCAGCCCGACGCCGACCTGCTTAAGTTCGTCGACGTCATGCGCTCTGAGCTGACCGAAGTACTTTTTCAGGCCCCAGCAGTGATCGAGGTGATGAAAGTGCTACTCGATACCGATGAGGTGTTTGTCCACCCGGTCAAATGGGTGCGGGGTCTGGCGCCATTGGATTCTTCGCTGCACTGTTCGCCCGGCGTTCACCAGGACTTTCCGGAACTGCAAGGCAGTGACCGGCAAATCACCTTATGGGCGCCGTTTTTTAATGTCGATGAGAGTTCGGGGTCGCTGCCGGTTTATAACAAAAAGCCCGGCGAGACCCTGTTACCGCTCGAGCTGGCGCTCAATCCATCAGGCTGGCAAGTCTGCCCGCAAGTGCTGGGCACAAAGAACGTGTTCGAATTACAGCCGGGTGATGTGCTGTTGTTCAATACCTTCACCCCGCATGGGGGCGCCACCAATACCGGCGAGGGTTGGCGTTGCAGCATCGAGGCTCGGTTTCAACCGCTGGCTGATCCGTTGGCGCTCAGTAACTTTGCCAAGCCGCTGTTGACCCAGGATTGGCAAACGTTCTATGAGGGTTGGCATACCTGGGGTTTTTACTGGAAGGACAGGCATCCACCCCTCACACCCTTTGATCCGTCCTGGGAACAATGGCGAGACCTGACGGCGATCGGTGAAGCGGTTAAAGGAAACAAGAACGCCGTGGCAGCACTCGAAATCGCTGCGAAGTTCGGAGTGTCCGAACCCGTCAGGTCTTGTGCCCAGCGGTTGCTAGAGTCCTTTGAATGTAGTTACGACCAATAGGGTGCTTTGGCTGTGAAGAACCGATTTACAGATTTTTTCATCAGCAGGAATTTTTCATTCCTATGGCTGGGGCAAGCGCTTTCATCGTTTGGCGAGTTTGTTTTTGAAAGCACGGTCATCGTCTGGTTGGTGACGGACTTGTTTCACAACAGTGCCTTTTTACCGACGGCAGTGGGCCTGGCAGTGGCGGCCTCGGCCATCCCGCGTGTGTTTGTGGCGCCACTCGCCGGAGCCTGGGTTGATCGAATGGCCCCGCTGTACGTGATGATCGCGGCGGATGCTATTCGGGTGCTCAACTTCCTGATCTTTTTCGTGATCTATTCGCTGGCAGGGCTTGATCAGATGCAAGTGCTTGCCGGGGTTCTGCTGTTGTTGTTGGTTAACAGCACCGCTGCGCAATTTTTCAACCCGTCGCGTCAGGCGATCATGCAGGTGGTCATCCCTTCTGCGCGACGCGTTGAAGCTTCAGCCAAGGCGATGTTTTCCTTGACGGGTATTTCAGTGTTGTCGGCTTCCCTTGGGCCGGCGTTATTTGTGTGGGTAGGGCCTGCTGTGGCACTGCTGATCAATGTGCTGGCCTTTACGTGTTCGGCACTCTGTATTGCCTCCACCCAAGGCCTGCGCAGGACGTTGCTGGCCGAGCAGCAACGGTTGCCTTTCTGGCATGGGCTGCTCGCGGGGCTGCGGTTTTCCTGGGGGCACGCGTCCATTCGCACGCTGCTGATCGGTGTTGCGCTGTATGGGTTTTCACTGGGGGTCAATAATGTTGCACTGTCCTTGTATGCGTTCAAAACCCTGGGCTTGAGCCCCTATGAATACGGCTTGATACTCGCGGCGTTCCCAGTGGGAGGCTTGATTGCCGCCGTGCTGGTGCGGCCGTTGCTGAAGTCCTTGAGTACACGTCAGGCATTTACTATTTCGTTGCTGTGCATGGGTTTCAGCTACCTGGCGTACTCGCTGCATCCACCGTTTTACCTGGCTTGGGCACTGATGTTCTGCTGCGGGCTGTTCTTTTCGGTGTTTGCGATTGTTCAAGGGCCGATGCTTCAAGAGGCTGTGCCTGAAGGCTATATGGGGCGTGTATCCGCAACGGTCACACCCGTGCTGGCCATCGCATCGCTGACCGGTACGCTGGTGTGTTCCCAAACGCTTAACCTGGCGCAGAGCGTTATCGGGTATTTCGATATGCCGCTGGACGTGTATGGCCTGTATATCTTCCTCGCGGCGGGCTTGCTGTTGACGGGGGGCGGATTGATGCTGGTCGGCCAACGGGCCAGCAAAGGTCAACTTGCCGCGAGCCTCTAAATCGCAAAAAAAACGGCCCGAAGGCCGTTTTTTGTTGACGCCAATGGCTCAGCCACCGAGATAGGCTTCACGCACCTTCGGATCCGTCAGCAATTGCTCGCCCGTACCCTGCATCACCACCCGGCCGTTTTCCAGCACATAGGCGCGGTCGGCAATTTTCAGCGCCTGGTTGGCGTTCTGCTCCACCAGAAACACCGTTACACCGTCCTTGCGCAGTTGTTCGATGATGTCGAAGATCTGCTGAATGATGATGGGTGCCAGGCCCAGGGAAGGCTCGTCCAGAAGCAACAGCTTGGGTTTGCTCATCAGCGCCCGGCCGATGGCGAGCATTTGCTGCTCGCCGCCGGACATGGTGCCGCCACGCTGGCTGAAGCGTTCCTTGAGGCGCGGGAACAGGTGCAGCACCTTGTCCATCTGCTCCTGGTAGTCGCCCTTGTCGGTAAAGAACCCGCCCATGGCCAGGTTCTCTTCCACGGTCAGGCGGGAGAACACCCGACGACCTTCCGGTACCACGGCAATGCTCTTGCGCATGATCTCGGCGGAGTGCTTGCCCACCAGCTCTTCACCCATGTAGCGGATACTGCCGCTGTGAGCCTGGGGCGAACCGCACAGGGTCATCAGCAAGGTCGATTTGCCGGCACCGTTGGCGCCGATCAGGGTGACGATCTCGCCCTGGCGCACTTCCACATTGACGTCGTGCAGGGCCTGGATCTTGCCGTAGAAAGTGGAAACGTTTTCGAATTGCAGCATTTTACGCTTCCCCCAGATAGGCTTTGATCACTTCAGGATTGTCGCGGATCTGTTCCGGGGTCCCGTCGGCCAGCGGCGTGCCCTGGTTGATCACGACGATGTGGTCGGAAATGCTCATGACCAGTTTCATGTCGTGTTCGATCAACAGCACCGTGGCGTTGTTTTCCTCACGCAGCACGCTGATCAGCGCCTTGAGGTCTTCGGTTTCCTTGGGGTTCAGGCCGGCGGCGGGTTCGTCGAGCATCAGGATCCGCGGACGGGTCATCATGCAACGGGCGATTTCCAGGCGACGCTGCTGACCATAGGCCAGGGTGCCGGCCGGGCGGTTGGCGAACTCGGTCAGGTTGACCTTGTCCAGCCAGTACGCCGCGTACTCCATGGCTTCGCGCTCGCTCTTGCGGAACGCCGGGGTCTTGAACAGGCCCGCAAAGAAGTTGGTGTTCAAGTGACGGTGTTGGGCGATCAACAGGTTCTCCACCGCCGTCATATCCTTGAACAACCGCACGTTCTGGAAGGTGCGCACCACGCCCTTGCGGGCGATCTCGTGACCGGCCAGACCCTGGATCGGCTGGCCGTCCAGCAGGATGCTGCCACCGCTCGGTTTGTAGAAGCCGGTGAGGCAGTTGAACACCGTGGTCTTGCCGGCGCCGTTCGGGCCGATCAGCGCCACAACCTGTTTCTCTTTGACGGTCAGGGCCACGCCGTTGACCGCCAGCAAGCCGCCGAAGCGCATGCTCAAGTTTTCGACTTTAAGGATCTCGCGGCTCATTTGCGCAGCTCCATGTGTGGACGTTGCATAGGGAGCAAGCCTTGAGGACGCCAGATCATCATCAGCACCATCATGGCGCCGAACATCAACATGCGATATTCGCTGAACTCACGCATCATTTCCGGCAGCAGGATCATCACGATCGCCGCCAGGATCACGCCCAGTTGCGAGCCCATGCCACCCAGTACCACGATGGCGAGGATGATCGCCGACTCGATAAAGGTGAACGACTCCGGGGTCACCAAGCCTTGGCGAGCGGCGAAGAAGCTACCGGCGAAACCGGCGAATGTTGCCCCGAGGGTGAATGCCGAGAGTTTGATGACTGTCGGGTTCATGCCTAACGCACGGCAGGCGATTTCATCTTCGCGCAACGCTTCCCACGCACGGCCTATCGGCATGCGCAGCAAACGATTGATCACGAACAGGGCGGCCAATGCCAGCAGCAGCGCCACCAGGTACAGGAACACCACTTTGCTCACTGGGTTGTAGGCAATCCCGAAGTACTCGTGGAAGGTCTGCATGCCTTCGGCTGCGGTACGGTCGAATGACAGCCCGAAGAACGTCGGCTTGGGGATGCTGCTGATGCCGTTGGGGCCACCGGTGATATCGGTGAGGTTACGCAGGAACAGACGGATGATTTCACCGAAGCCCAGGGTCACGATGGCCAGGTAGTCACCACGCAGGCGTAACACCGGGAAGCCCAGCAGGAAGCCGAACGTGGCCGCCATCAGACCGGCGAGTGGCAGACAGACCCAGAAGCTCCAGCCCAGGTAATGCGAGAGCAGCGCGTAGGTGTAGGCACCCACGGCATAGAAGCCCACATAACCCAGGTCGAGCAGACCAGCCAGGCCCACCACAATGTTCAGGCCCAGGCCCAGCAACACGTAGATCAGGATCAGGGTGGCGATGTCGACCGCGCCGCGCGAACCGAAGAACGGCCAGATCAATGCGGCGATGATCAGGCCGATGATGATGTAGCGCTGGGTGCGCGGCAGGGTCAGGAATTGGCTGACCTTGGGCGACACCAACGGGCCACGGTTGCCCTTGAACAAGGCACCGACCTGCTGGGTAAACAGTACGCGCAGGAACATCAGTACCGAACACAGGGCGATGATGGTCAGGGTCACGGGACCGGTGCCATGCACTTCCAGGTTGATGCCGACAATGCTCAGCTTGAGGCCGAGTACCGGAAAGGCCACGGCCCAGACCAGCAAGGCGCTGAAAAACGCCGATTTAAGATATCTGCTCATACTTTCTCAACCTCCGGACGGCCCAGGATGCCGGTCGGACGGAACAACAACACCAGAACCAAAAGGCCGAACGCCACGACGTCCTTGTACTGGTCACCGAAGATATCGGCGCCAAAGGCTTCGGCCACGCCCAGCACCAGCCCGCCGAGCATGGCGCCCGGAATGCTGCCGATGCCGCCCAATACCGCCGCGGTAAAGGCCTTGAGGCCCACCAGGAAACCGGCGTTGGGGTTGATCACGCCGTATTGCATGCTCAGCAACACGGCCGCCACGGCTGCCAGTGCGGCACCGATGACGAAGGTCAGGGCGATGATGTTGTTGGTGTTGATGCCCAGCAGGTTGGCCATCTTGATGTCTTCGGCGCAGGCCCGGCAGGCGCGCCCCAGACGGGAGCGGGAGATGAACAGGGTCAGGCCCAGCATGGCCACCAGGGTGACGACGAAGACCAGGATCTGCATGTACGAAATCAGCACTTCTTGTGCGCCACCTGGGCCGAAGGAGATGCTCCCCGGGATCAGGTTGGGAATGGACTTGTCCTTGGAGTCCTGGGACAGCAATACGGTGTTCTGCAGGAAAATCGACATGCCGATGGCGGAAATCAGCGGGATCAGACGGTTGCTGCCACGAAGGGGACGGTAGGCAACTCGCTCGATACTGTAGCCATAGGCACTGGTCACGATGATCGATGCCAGGAACGCGGCGGTCATCAACAGCGGCAGAGAGTGGATCCCCATCATGGCCAGCCCGGCAAGGGCGATGAAGGCCACGTAGGAACCAATCATGTACACCTCGCCATGGGCGAAGTTGATCATTCCAATGATGCCGTAAACCATTGTGTAGCCAATGGCTATCAAGGCATAGGTGCTGCCAATGGTCAGGCCATTAACCAGCTGTTGGAAAAAATGATAGATCTCAGGCATTACAGCGCTCCTAAAAACCCGATACGCATTTCACTGGTGGAGTCATTTCCGGCTCGGTGCCCTGTTCTGTGACCAGGTTGCACAAAGCGTTTGCCAGCGAACCGCTGGTGACGGTTTTAAGATTTTCAGGTGAGCCAGCGCCCGGATCGCGGGTGACATGGCCCATAAACCTCGTAAAACAAAACCCACTGCTTGCACAGTGGGCTTGTTGACCAGTAATGCCTGGCTTACTGAGGGGAAACTTCGGTTTTTGGTTTACCGAAGTGCCATTCGTAGACCACGAACTTGAAGTCCTTCAGGTCGCCCTTGGCGTCGAAGCTCAGATCGCCAGTCGGGGTCTTGAAGGTACCGGCGTGGATGGCCTCGGCCACTTTGGCGGTGTCTTCGCTCTTCGCGGCAGCGATACCGCCGGCGATGACTTCAACCGCCGAGTAGGCCGGGAACACGAACGGACCGGACGGGTCCTGCTTGTTCTTGGCGAACTCTTCAACGATGGCTTTGTTGGCAGGGTCTGCGTCGAAGGATTTCGGCAGGGTCACCAGCAGGCCTTCGGAAGCGCCCTGGGCGATTTGCGAGATGGAGTCGTTGCCGACGCCTTCAGGCCCCATGAACTTGGCGTTCAGGCCTTTTTCCTTGGCTTGGCGCAGGATCAGGCCGAGCTCAGGGTGATAGCCGCCGTAGTAGACGAAGTCGACGTTGGCTTGCTTGAGTTTCTGGATGATCGAGGAGAAGTCCTTGTCACCTGCGTTCAAGCCTTCAAAGACGGCAACCTTGGTGCCTTTCTTCTCCAGGGTCTGTTTAACCGCAGTGGCGATGCCTTCACCGTATTGCTGTTTGTCGTGCAGTACGGCAACGGTCTTCGGTTTCACGTAGTCGGCGATATAGTTGCCGGCTGCTGGGCCTTGCGCGCTGTCGAGGCCGATGGTGCGGAAGATCAGCTTGTAGCCACGGGAGGTGATTTCAGGGCTGGTGGCGGCCGGGGTAATCATGATGACGCCTTCGTCTTCATAAATATCCGACGCAGGCTGAGTGGAGCTGGAGCAGAGGTGACCGACTACGAACTTGACGCCGTCGTTGACCACTTTGTTGGCGACTGCAACCGCTTGTTTCGGATCGCAAGCGTCGTCGTATTCCTTGGCTTCAAGCATTTTGCCATCGACGCCGCCCTTGGCGTTGATGTCCTTGATGGCTTGCTTGGCACCCATGAATTGCATGTCGCCGTATTGCGTCACCGGACCGGTCTTGGGACCGGCGATGCCGATCTTGATGGTGTCGGCTGCGAACGAATGGCCGGCAACCCCAGCCAGGACCATAGCGGCAAACAGTTTGGAAATCTGCTTAGTAGCCTTATTCATAGTGCTCCACTCTTACTGTTGTATTTTTTATAGTTCTAGCGGCCTTGTGAGCTGCAGAACCGGATCAGATATCGCGGATATCCCCCCGGCATTGCCCTGGCAACTGTACCGGTACAGTGTAGAGCGCCGGTTGATCGCTTGAAAAGCTGGCAGCTGGGGGCAAAACCCGGGCGTGTCGCTTAAATGAAAGAAAAAGACAGAATTGCGGCGGTTGATATCAGCCTTCTAAGGCATTCCCTGGCTTTTCTGGCACTTTCAATCGCTACCTCATTTGCTACTGGGTTTTTCTGCCGGAGTTACGAAGCTATGATTGCGCCGATTTTTTACTCAGGTGAACTCCCATGACCCAAGAACCTAGCACCCTCTATGCCAAGCTGCTCGGTGAAACCGCCGAAATTTCCTGGAAGGAGCTCGAGCCGTTCTTTGCCAAGGGTGCCCTATTGTGGGTCGACGCCGGCCTGGATTTGATCGAGGCGGCCGAGGGAATGGCCGAAGATAACCGCGACAAAGTCGCTGCCTGGCTGGCTGCGGGGAGCCTTGGCGAAGTGTCTGCGACGCGGGCATTGGACCTGGTCGAACGTGACCCGAGCCTGTGGGCGGTGGTGGTTTCGCCATGGATTCTGATCCAGGAAAGGGCAGCGTAAGTATTGCTCGCACTAAAAAGGTGCGGCTTTTTCACCTTGGCAAGTGTGTAGCGGAGTAACCGCTCGCCCCGTGATGGCAACTTGCCGTAGAGAAAGGTCACAGCCGAGGGTGACGTTAACGTCACGGGAACAGTTCAGCTCGCCAGGAAATAGCCAAGGAATTGTTTCCAGGTGTGCCACAGCGCTGGATATCGATGACCGTTTAACCGCCAATCCATACGTTTGGCGCTCAACGAATCGGCCTGACAATAGACGGCGGGCTGATACGCGCCGGGGCAGGGTCTTTTGACGGCGGGGTGTCTTTGTTGCCCTCCACGCTGAACGGGTAGAGCGGGTTGCGCATCGCGAGGCCCTGTATCACGCCGATGATGTCGTTGAAGGGCACCGCCGGGCTGAGCAGATAACCCTGGATAAAGTCACACTCGTGCTTGAGCAATAGCTCGAACTGCGCCTGGGTTTCCACGCCTTCGGTCACCACCTGCAAGTGCAGGGTATGCGCCATGCCGATAATCGCCTGGACGATTTCGCTGTCTGTGGTGGACTTGGGAATGTCCTGGATAAACGAGCGGTCGATCTTCAAGGTGTTGAGCGGCAGGCGCTTGAGGTAGGCCAGGGACGAATAACCGGTGCCGAAATCATCGATTGCCAGGGAGACACCCAAGGCACGGATTTGCCGCAGCAACGCCAAGGTGCTGCTGATATTGCCCATCAGCGCATTCTCGGTGACTTCCAGTTCCAGGCGGTCGGCAGCCACGCCGGCGAAGCGCAGGGCGGCTTCGATTTCATCGGCCAGCTCGTCCCGGGCCAGGTTCAGGGCCGAGCAGTTCACGGCCATGGTCAACTCGTTGTAGCCCCGGTCAGACAGCAGACTCAGATCATGACAGGCCTGACGCAATACCCAGTGGTCCAGTTCGGCGATCAACCCGTTGTTCTCCGCGATGCCGATAAACCGGTCCGGGGCCAGCAGCCCATGTTGGGGGTGTTGCCAGCGCACCAGGGCCTCGAGGCGCGTGACCTTGCCGAGCTTCATGTCGAAGATCGGCTGATAAAACAGCACCAGTTCGCTGCGTGCACGCAAGGCGGCGCGCAGTTCTTCTTCCAGTTGCAGTTCGAGGAATGCGCGGGTTTTAAGGTTGGAACTGAAGAAGTTCAGGCTGTTGCGCCCGGCGTCCTTGGATTGATACAGCGCCAGGTCAGCGGTTTTCAGCAGCTCTTCGCACGTTTGGCCGTCATCCGGGAACAGGCTGATGCCGATGCTGGTGGTCATCACCATGCGCCGGCCCGCCAGTTCGATGGGGTCTTTCATCTGCTGCATGATGCGCTGGGCCAGGTGCCGGGCTTCGTCGCGGTGATGAATATTGATCAGGATGCAGAACTCATCGCCACCAAACCGTGCGACCACATCCTCGTGGCTGCGTATCGAGCCCTTGATATTTGCGGCCAGCACCGCCAGCAATTGGTCGCCAGCGTCATGCCCAAGGCTGTCATTGATGCGCTTGAAGTGGTCGATATCGAGGAAGATCAACGCCATCATGCCTTGGCTGCGCGTTTTTTCTGCGATCTTTTCCGCGAAGATCTGATTGAAGCCACGGCGGTTGAGCAGGTTGGTCAGTGCATCAAAGTGGGCCACCTGTTGCAGTGACGCACGGGCCTGGTCCAGTTCGCTGAGCAGCGCGTTGACCCGGCGCAGGTCGCGCTCCTTGTGTTGCAGTTTTTTGTCCGCCAGGGCCGCACTGACGCTGCTGCCGATCACCAGCAAAGTAATCACCGCCACCGACAGGCCCAATTGAATCGGGTTGTTATCCGCTGGCAATGAAAGGTCCGCCCCGCTGGGCACCAGCATTTGCATGGCCGCCATGCCGGTGAAGTGCATGCTCAGGATCCCGGCGCCCAGCACCAGGCTGGCGGCGTATTTGAGCAACTGATGAAACACCCCGGCACCGTTGCGCAGATAGCTCGACAGCAGCAATGCCGCGAGGCTGGCACCGATGGCAATCGCCACCGAGGCCATGAACAGCCTTGTGTCGAAATACACCTGGGCCTGGGAGCGCATGGCCGCCATGCCCACGTAGTGCATCAGCGCGATGCCCAGGCCCATCCATACCGAAGCCAGCAGGTACTGATGGAACCGTAGGTGGGCATGACTGAGGGTTTGCATGGCGAACAACGATGCGATCAGGGCGATCCCCAGCGAGGCGAACGTCATGATCAATTCGTAGTGAATGGCAATGGGGGCCTGGAAAGCCAGCATGCTGATGAAGTGGGTCGACCAGATCCCTCCGGCCAGGCAACCCGCTCCCAACCAGCGCCAATGGCGGCGGGCGGTGGGGTCTTCGACATGGCCGACGCGTTCGGCCATGTCCAGCGTACCGAAACCCGCTGCGCAGGCGACCAGGTACGCGAGTAGCACCAGAAAGGGGTTATGACTGCAATTGAGTAATAAGTGCCCGCTTTCTGGAAGGTCGGTAAAAAAATGCTGACCCAGCCATTCCATAGCTTATCCCGTCATAGAGCCACGTCACTGCCACAGGCGATGACCTATGAAGTCGAGTATAGAAGCCGCGCGGGATTTGCCATGAATAATGGCACTTTGATCTCAATTATTTTGGCATGCCTTGCATAGCGTCTGGTGCTAAGCGCTGATGGGCAGGTCCAGTTCGAAGGGCAGCGCTTCCAGTGGGGCCAGGCCGAAGGCGGCGCGTGCGGCATCGCAGTCGACGTTTTGCACACCCTGGCTCCAGGAGGCGTCGAATTCGCGGCAGACGCTGGAGCGTTGCTCATAGATCGAGCAACTGGTGGCCTGCCCGACTTCGCCCTCAAGGCTGCAGCAACGTGCAGGTTTCTGGTCGGTACCGATCATCGCCACGCGGCTGGGGTTGATCTGCACCACCAAATCATCGGGCACTGTGCCCCCGGATGAGGCGCATTCACCCCAGAAGAAAGACACGCGAAAGTGTGAACAGCAGGCACCGCAATTCAGACACGGACTGGCTTCGGACATGGGCGTCATCGATAAGAAAAGTAGGAGGTGGGTGCTACGAGAGGCTCGCCATTCTATCCGTGCCATGGCCGTTGGGAAGGGGGGCGTGCACTTATATTTTCGTAGGCAAAATCCCCTGATGATGGGTGAAATCATGCCCTATCAGCTTTACGAATCATTACAGACAACCGCTGCCAGCCTGACTATGTTGCAGGTACCGGGCAGGATGCATCGGGCATCGCAGCTCTCATAACAATAATAGAGACGGACCCATGCAGAACTCGACCCAAGCGGCGAATGCCTGGCGCATTCTGTTCCTGCTGTTCCTCGCCAACCTGTTCAATTTCTTCGATCGCACGATCCCCGCGATCATCATCGAGCCCATCCGCATGGAGTGGCACCTGAGCGACTTCCAGCTCGGTATCATCGGCACCGCCTTTACCCTCGTCTACGCCATTGCCGGGCTGCCGCTCGGGCGCCTGGCCGACACCGGCTCACGCAGCAAGTTGATGGGCTGGGGCCTGTTCGCCTGGAGCGGGCTGACGGCGATCAACGGCATGGTCGGCAGTTTCTGGACGTTCCTGCTGGTGCGCATGGGTGTTGGCATCGGGGAAGCCAGCTATGCACCGGCAGCCAACTCGCTGATTGGCGACTTGTTCCCGGCCCACCGTCGCGCGCGAGCCATGGGTATTTTCATGCTCGGTTTACCGTTGGGGCTGTTGCTGGCGTTTTTTACCATCGGCTGGATGGTCAAGGCATTCGACAGCTGGCGCGCACCGTTCTTTATCGCGGCGGTGCCGGGGCTGATTCTTGCGGTGTTCATGTTCTATATAAAAGAACCCAAGCGCGGCGCGGCGGAAACCGTGCAAGTCGCCCAGGAACGTGTCGACCGCCCGATTCGTCGCGTGCTGGCGGTGCCCACCTTCCTGTGGCTGGTGCTGGCCGGGCTGTGCTTTAACTTTGCCACGTACGCGTGCAACTCGTTCCTGGTGCCAATGTTGCAACGGTATTTCCTGATGCCGTTGCAGGATGCAGCCGTCGCTACCGGTGTGATCGTCGGCCTGACCGGCTTGGTGGGGCTGACGCTGGGCGGCTGGGTTGCCGACAAGATTCATCAACGGGTTGCCAATGGCCGCCTGTTGTTTGCCGCGTTCAGTTTGATCATCTCCACGGTCACCACCGCCTGGGCATTGCATGCCGGGCGTGTCGAGATTGGGGTGTTTGTGGCGCTGTTCAGTGTGGGCTGGTTGTTTGCCTACAACTTCTACACCTGCGTTTACACGGCGATCCAGGACGTGATCGAACCGCGCCTGCGAGCGACGGCGATGGCGCTGTTCTTTGCTGGGCTGTATTTACTGGGCGGTGGCATGGGGCCGGTGGTGGTCGGGGCCTTGTCCGATCACTTTGCCCATTCGGCGATGTATGCGGCCGGAGCGCAGCAGATGACGGAGGCTTATAAAGCCGTGGGGTTGCATGACGCCATGTACCTGATTCCGGTGGCGCTGTTCTTGACCATGCTGTTTCTGTTTCAGGCGTCGCGCAGTTTTGTGCGCGATGCCAAGCGCATGAAGGAGGGATTGAGTGGGGTTGAGGTGCCGGCTTCGGTGGCAACAGCATGAGATTCAGGTGACTCCATCGGGAGCAAGACAAATAAAAAGGCCCGCACTAAGCGGGCCTTCTACTTACAGCGGATTATCAGCCCGCTACCAACACCCGAATCGCTTCCAGTCGCAGCGCCGCCTTATCGAGCATGGCCAAGCCTTGCTCGCGTTGATTGCGCAAGGCAACCAGCTCACTGTCACGTACGGTCGGGTTGACCGCTTGCAACGCGGTCAGGCGTGCCAGCTCTTCGTCGGTGTCTGCGGCCAGGCGACGCTTGGCCTCGGCCACACGTTCGGCGTGGCGTGGGGCGATCTTCTCTTCACCGGCGTTGATGCGCGGTGTGAGTTGATCGCGCTGGGCCTGCACGAACTTGTTGGCGCTGGCCCGTGGCACGCTTTCGAGTTGGTCGTTCAAGGTGACGAACGACACACGGCCCGACAGGTCATTGCCATTGGCATCCAGCAGGCAGCGCAGGGCGGCCGGTGGCAGGTAGCGGCCCAGTTGCAACGAGCGTGGCGCAACTACTTCACTGACGTAGAGCAGTTCAAGCAACACGGTGCCCGGCTTGAGCGCCTTGTTCTTGATCAGCGCCACGGCGGTGTTGCCCATGGAGCCAGACAACACCAGGTCCATGCCGCCCTGCACCATCGGGTGCTCCCAGGTGATGAACTGCATGTCTTCACGGGAGAGCGCCTGGTTACGGTCGTAGGTGATGGTCACGCCTTCGTCGTCGCCCAGGGGGAAGCTGGCGTCGAGCATTTTTTCGCTCGGCTTGAGGATCAGTGCGTTTTCCGAATGGTCTTCGCTGTCGATGCCGAAGGCGTCGAACAGGGTTTCCATATAGATCGGCAGGGCGAACTGGTCGTCTTGCTCAAGGATGTCTTCGACCAGCGCATCGCCTTCACCGGCGCCGCCGGAGTTGAGTTCCAGCAAGCGGTCACGACCGGTGTGCAGCTCTTGCTCCAGGCGCTCGCGCTCGGCACGGGCTTCGTCGATCAGGGCTTGCCACTCGCCGTCGTCGGCGGCTTCCAGCAATGGCAGCAGGCGCGGGCCGAACTGATGCTGCAAGGCGTTGCCGGTCGGGCAGGTGTTGAGGAAGGCGTTGAGCGCTTCGTGGTACCACTGGAACAGGCGCTGTTGCGGGCTGGTTTCCAGGTACGGCACATGCAGTTCGATCACGTGTTTCTGGCCGATTCGATCCAGACGCCCGATGCGCTGTTCCAGCAGGTCGGGGTGGGACGGCAGGTCGAACAGCACCAAGTGGTGGGAGAACTGGAAGTTACGGCCTTCACTGCCGATTTCCGAACAGATCAGCACCTGGGCGCCGAACTCTTCATCGGCAAAGTAAGCGGCGGCGCGGTCACGTTCGAGGATGTTCATGCCCTCGTGGAACACCGTGGCCGGGATGCCGGAGCGCACGCGCAGAGCGTCTTCCAGGTCCATGGCGGTTTCGGCGTGGGCGCAGATCACCAGGACCTTGGTGCGCTTGAGCATTTTCAGTTGGTCGATCAGCCACTCGACCCGTGGGTCGAAGCGCCACCAGCGGTTTTCTTCCTCGATGTCCGGTTGCGCCTGGAAGCTGACTTCCGGGTACAGCTCGGCGTGTTCGCCCAGAGGCAGCTCGAGGTATTCGTCCGGGTTCGGCAGCGGGTAGGCGTGCAGCTTGCGCTCGGGGAAGCCTTGCACGGCGGCGCGGGTGTTGCGGAACAGCACGCGGCCGGTGCCGTGGCGGTCAAGCAGTTCACGCACCAGGCGCGCACTGGCTTCGCTGTCGCCATCGTTGACGGCGGTGAGCAGGGCTTCACCTTCGTCACCGAGGAAACCCTGGATAGTCTTGTGCGCGGCTGGCGACAGGCGGCCCTTGTCCAGTAGTTCCTGCACGGCTTCGGCCACTGGGCGATAGTTTTCGCTCTCGGCGCGGAAGGCCTGCAGGTCATGGAAACGGTTCGGGTCCAGCAGGCGCAGGCGCGCAAAGTGGCTGTCCTGGCCCAGTTGTTCCGGGGTGGCGGTCAGCAACAGCACGCCCGGGATAACCTCGGCAAGCTGCTCGACCAGGCTGTATTCCGCGCTGGCCTTGTCTTCATGCCACACCAGGTGGTGGGCTTCGTCGACCACCAGCAAGTCCCAACCGGCGGCGAAGAGTGCGTCCTGGGCCTTCTCATCGTCGACCAGCCATTCCAGCGCAACCAGTGCAAGCTGGGTGTCTTCGAACGGGTTGGTGGCATCGCTTTCGATGAAGCGTTCTTCGTCGAACAGGGCGACCTGCAGGTTGAAGCGGCGGCGCATTTCCACCAGCCACTGGTGCTGCAGGTTTTCCGGGACCAGGATCAGCACGCGGTTGGCGCGCCCCGAGAGCAGTTGGCGATGGATGACCAGGCCGGCTTCGATGGTCTTGCCCAGGCCCACTTCGTCAGCCAGCAAGACCCGTGGCGCGATACGGTCAGCGACTTCACGGGCGATGTGCAGTTGGTGAGCAATAGGTTGCGCACGTACGCCACCCAGGCCCCACAGCGAGGACTGCAACTGGCGGCTGGTGTGTTCCAGGGTGTGGTAGCGCAGCGAGAACCAGGCCAGCGGGTCGATCTGCCCGGCAAACAGACGGTCGCTGGCCAGGCGGAACTGGATGAAGTTGGACAGCTGGGTTTCCGGCAGGGTGACCTGCTCGTTCTGCCCGTTGAGGCCGTGGTAGACCAGCAGGCCGTCGACGTCGTCGACTTCCTGTACGGTCATTTTCCAGCCTTCGAAATGGGTGATGGTGTCGCCCGGCGAAAACCTCACGCGAGTGAGGGGCGCATTCCGTAGCGCATACTGGCGGGTGTCGCCAGTGGCCGGATAGAGCACGGTCAACAAGCGCCCGTCCTGTGCCAGAACGGTGCCTAACCCCAGCTCTGCTTCGCTGTCACTAATCCAGCGTTGCCCCGGTTGATACTGCTGCGCCATGCTGCCTGACTCCCGCCGTGAAAAAGCCGACTATCTTAACGGAACAAGCCCCTGCGCCCAAGGACTCTGACAAAAACTACTCCGTTTGGCGGGCGGGCAGAGTGCTGAATCGACGGGTGGCGGGCACTTGCGAGTGTCGACTGAGTCACAGCTTGGCGAGCCCGCGCTCAAGTCGCCCTGCAACCCGCCGACAGCCTGTTGATCAGGAGAGTAACTATCATGCTGCCACCCATGCTGCCCGTCAGCGTTGTGCCGGTCACGTCGCAACTCGATCCGGCACGCCAGAAGCCGGATATTCCGCCGGTGGTACCCGTTCAAGCGGGCTCCAACGAGAGCACCATCGACCTGAAAAAGGGCGATGTGGAGCAATCGACCTTTCTGTTGCGCGAAGAACAACGCCGCCAGCAGGAACAGCAGAAACGCCGGCGCGAAGCCGACGACGGCTCGGAGCAGCATTTGCCCATTCCCGGCGACGTGCTTAACGCGGACAACACTGTTCCCGTGGCACCTTTGATCGAAGATGCGCCACGCCAGGGCCTGTGGGTGGATATCGAGGTTTAATCGTTCAGTTCACGCAGGGCCTTTGTCAGTAACTCGATATCGTCATCGGTGTTGAGTGGGCTGACGGAGATTCGCGCAATACTGGCCAGCCCGCGTGCCTGCATATCCAAGGGGGTGTAAGCCACGCCGTTGGCGCCGATATTGATGCGCTTCAATCCCAGGCGCCGCTTGAGTTCAAAGCTGTCCCAACCGGCCAGGTTGAAAGCGATCAAGCCGGAATGAGTGGTGCCCAGGTCATGCAGGGTAATCCCTGATATCTGAAGCAGCGCTTCGCGGATTCGCGCACGGGTCTGCGAGACCCTTTCCCACACGCGCTCGATCCCCAATCGATTGATCTCTTGCAACGCATTGCCTAGGCCGGCCAGCAGGGCGAAGGACACTTCGCTGGTTTCAAAGCGCCGGGCGTCGTTGCGCAAGTCGAAGCCTTCGGCGGTCCAGGGCGCTGAAAGCACGTCGCGTTGGGCGGGGGCCAGGTGCTGGAGAAAATCCGGCCTGACATACAGCAGTGCAGTACCGCGAGGCCCGCGCAGGTGCTTGCGGCCGGCGGATTTAAGCACGTCGCACTGCAACGCTTGCACATCCACCGGCACCTGGCCGACGGCTTGGCCGGCGTCGATAAAATAGGGGATGGCATGCCGCCGGGCGACTGCGCCGATGGCCTGCGCTGGGTTGATCAGGCCGCCGTTGGCCGGCAGCCAAGTGAGGTCGATCAGCTTCACGTTGGCATCGAGCATCGACTCCAGCGCCACTGGGCAGACCGCGCCGGTGGCATCGCAGGGGATGATCTCAACCCGCGCGCCCGCTTGTACGGCCAACGCCATGCTCGCCAAGTTGCCGCCCCATTCGTGGCGGCCCACCAGGATCCGGTCGCCCGTTTTCCAGGGGCCCAGCGCCTGGAAGGCCATGCTCCAGGCCGTGGAACCGCTGCTGGCGAAGGCCATCGAGGAGGCCGGCGCATTGAGCAGTTGCCCGGCGGCGCGGCGGGCTCTTTCCACCAGCACCGCGCCGTGTTCGCCGGCTTCCATCGGGCCGTCACGGGCTTCGCGTTGCAACTGGTCGAAGATGGCGTCGAGGGTTGCCTGGCTGGGCAATGACGCCCCGGCATGGTTGAAGTGCACCAGGCCTGACTGGCAGCCGGGTGTGGCCTTGCGCAGTTGTTGGATAGCCAGCGGGCTCACGGCTGCAGCTCGAAAATGGCATCAACCTCCACGGCGACGCTGGCCGGCAAACTGCAGACGCCTACAGCGGTGCGTACGTGCCGGCCTTTGTCGCCGAGGGCGTTGACCAACAGGTTTGAGGCACCGTTGGCGACTACGCTCTGGCGCTGGAAGTCCGCTGTGCTGGCGATGAACACGCCCAGACGCAGGGTGCGCACCACCCGCGAAAGGTCATCACCCAGCGCATCGCTTAATTGCCCCAGCAGCCCCAACGCTGCCAGTTCCGCCGCCTGTGCGCCTTCTTCATCACCGAGGGCGTCACCCAGCCGCCCGACGTAGGCGGGTTTGCCATCGAGCATGGGAATTTGCCCGGAGATGAACAGCTGGTGTTGGCTGATGACATGGTTGATGTAGTTGGCTGCCGGTTGGCTGGGCGTTGGCAGTGTCAGGCCGAGGGCGTGTACGCGTTGGCGGATGGAATCGCTCATGGTGAATCCTCTGGGTTCAGGAGGTTTCAGCATGTTGATTGTCGAGGTGGCCGACAAACGGATAGATCTCACCCGATGTATCGAAAAAACTCACGCGTCGGCGCAGGCTTGCTTCAGCCATTGGCTGAAGCACTCGGCCGCTGCGCTGAGTGGGCCTTGGGGCGCGATCAGCCAGTAGCCGATTTCGCTGTGGTAGGGCGGCCAGTCAAATGCCTGTACCAGGCTGCCGTCCTGAAGCCTGCGCGCGATCAGGCGGTGGCGGCCCATGGCGATACCCTGGCCAGCCACCGCGGCTTCCACCACGATGTTGTAGTCATGCAGCATTACGCGGGGGTGGCGCTCGAGGTCGACCTGATAATGGGCGGACCAATCCGTCCATTCGAAGGGGCGGTGCGAAGTCGCCATCAACAAGGAGCCATGGGGCACCTGGCTGGCCTTGAAGCCCGGGCTGCACACCGGGTATAGGGTTTCGGCCATCAGGCGTGTGGCTTGCACGTTGGGCCAGTCGCCTTTGCCGTAACGGATGGCCAGGTCTACCTCGGCCGTGGCGACATTGGCCAATTGAATCGCGGGCAGCAACTCCACCTGGATATGCGGGTGGTGCTGGAGAAACTCGGCCAGGCGGGGTGCCAGCCATAGCGCGGCGAAGGACGCGAGCACGCCGATGCGCAACACGCTGGCGCTGGTTGCGACCCGTTGGCTGCGGGTGGCAGCCGCGATTGCGTCCAGGGCTGGGCGGATTTGGGCGTAATAGAGTTGCCCGTCTGATGTCAGATCAATCGCACGGGTACGCCGGATAAACAGCGGTTTGCCCAAATGTTGTTCGAGCTTGTGCACTTGGTGGCTCAGCGCACTTTGTGTCACCGACAACTCGTTCGCCGCCTTGATAAAGCTCAAGTGCCGCGCCACGGCTTCGAAAGCGCGCAGGGCCAGCAGCGGTGGAAGATCGTTGTGCAGGGCCACTGGGGGCGCCTCCTCGGTCGGGTGCAAAGCGCCGATTTTGGTCGATGACCTGCATTTTGTCGCCCGCTGATTTGCCGTCGGGCGGGGCAGGCCGCATTATTGCGGCATTCCCGCCACTGCGTAAGCCAAGCCATGAGTGATGACGACAAACTGATTGACCTGAACGCCGAACGCGCCAAGCGCGTACATGATCTCAACGACAAACGCTTGAATGAAGTTCGACAAGCCTTTGAACAAGCCATGCCTTTGGGGAAACCCAAGAAGAAGTCGAAGAAAAAGCCGAAAAAACGTTGAAACAGCCTGCATCCATTGATGCAGGTCAGTTATTACCCTTCTTTACGCCCCGTTGCGGGCGACATTGATCCTAGTCAATTTCCCACTGCGGCTTCTCCATTAACTTAGCCCTATCGCAACAGGGCAAGTGCAGGAGGCCGGTCATGTTTTTCGATAATGTGGTTTTTGCCGGAGTGCTGACTGTAAGCCTCATGGTGCTGTTTTTTGTAGGGTTTGGATTTTTTATCTGGAAAGACGCGAACAAGCGTAAAAAACCTTAGGTCTTTCCGGGTTACATGGGCACGCAAGGCATTTTGGGCGACTTCGGTCGCCCTTTTTTTCGCTTTGCTTTTCTCTAAATGCGAATATAAAAAAAGGTGCGACCCTCGCGGATCGCACCTTTTTTATTGCCGTCTGGCTATCAGTTGCCCAATGCCTTGGACGCCAACCAGAACAACCCGGCCGACAGGCCCACGGTCGCTGGCAGGGTCAATACCCAGGCCATCAGGATGGTCTTGACGGTGCCACCTTGCAGGCCGCTCTTGTTGGCAACCATGGTGCCCGCAACGCCGGAAGACAGCACGTGGGTGGTGGACACTGGCAGGGCGAAGATATTGGCGAAGCCGATCATGGTGGCCGTGGTGATCTGTGCCGACATGCCCTGTGCATAGGTCATGCCCTGCTTGCCGATCTTCTCGCCGATGGTCAGCACCACGCGCTTCCAACCCACCATGGTGCCCAGGCCTAGGGCCAGTGCGACCGCGAGGATCACCCAGAACGGGGCGTACTCGGTAGTGGCAGTCAGGTCTTTGCGCAGCTTGTCGAGGTCGGACTTCTCACGGGAATCCAGGCCTGGCAGCTTGCCGACTTTCTTCGCGGTGTCGTCCAGGCAGAGCAGGTAACGACGTACTTCAATGCGATGGTCGGCGGTCAGCGAATGGTAGTCCGAGACGCCTTTCAAGGTACCCAGCAGCGCGTTGATCGTCGGTTCGGTCTGCTGCGGGTTGCAACGGAACTTGCCCGGCAGGTCATCCTTCACGCTTTTGCCCAGGGCCAGGAACTCGCCCAGGGTCTCGTGGTTGCGCTGGTAGAACTGGTTCAGGTGCAGAGTCGCGTCGCGGGTACGCTCGATCTGGTAGGTGGTGCTGCCCAGGTCAAGGACGAACTGCGCCGGCACGATACCGATCAGTACGAGCATGATCAGGCCGATGCCTTTCTGGCCATCGTTGGAACCGTGCACGAAACTCACCGCCATGGCCGAAATTACCAGGACCAGGCGGTTCCAGAAGGGTGGGTGCTTCTTGTCATCGAGCTTGCGGCGCTGGTCCGGCGTCTTGTGCATCTTCGACAGCGGGCGCCACCACTTCAGGCCGATCAGCACCAGGGCTGCGACCAGGAAGCCGGCCATCGGCGAGAACACCAGGGATGCGCCGATATCCACGGCCTTCTGCCAGTTCACACCGTCAGCCAGGGGGATGTCGTTGATCAGGGCATTGGCCAGGCCGACACCGAGGATCGAGCCGATCAGGGTGTGGGAGCTGGAGGCGGGGATACCGAAGTACCAGGTGCCCAGGTTCCAGGTGATCGCCGCAGCCAATAAAGAGAAGACCATCGCCAAGCCATGGCCGGTGTTCACATTGATCAGCAACTCCACCGGCAGCAAGTGCACGATGGCGTAGGCAACACCGACACCGCCGAGCAACACGCCGAGGAAATTGAACACCCCGGAGAAGAACACGGCCAGGTGCGGCGGCATGGCTTTGGTATAGATGACTGTGGCCACCGCGTTAGCGGTGTCATGAAAGCCATTGATGAACTCGAAGGCGAGGACAAAGGCCAGGGCGAGCAACAGGCTCACTAGAACCCAAGCATCCAGTCCGCTGAATAAATCGATCATGAAGGTTTTCTGACCCGGTCGTAAGGGGGCGCGATTATGCCAGAAAACATCAGTAATCGATGCATTAGCTGCTCATCGGTAACAATCTTGATTGAGAAACCACCGGCAAAA
Source organism: Pseudomonas haemolytica (assembly GCF_009659625.1). GTDB lineage: Bacteria > Pseudomonadota > Gammaproteobacteria > Pseudomonadales > Pseudomonadaceae > Aquipseudomonas > Aquipseudomonas haemolytica. The sequence continues at coordinate 750,075 of NZ_VOIW01000001.1, forward strand.
CGGACGCATCCCAGGGTTATCGGGGGTTTGGCAAGTCTTTGATTTATAAAGCGCAGGTCGGAAAAGCCAGGCTTTTGTCATGAAAACGTCATGCCTGAAACATTTGTATGAAATTTCGTGGGCGGCCGTAGGTTACTGACCAGCGGGCACGGATACGAGGTGCCCTCTGCCAGTGGTGGACCGGCAGAGACAGCAAGGCCCTGGAGGCTTGAACCGAAGTGCTTATGGCTCTTCGGTCTTGAGTTCCTGTTCTATCTTTTGGATTTCCTGGGCAAAGGCCTGGTCCAGCAAGCTGGCTCGTTTGCGCCATGGTTTGCGTTCCGGCTCAGGTTGCGCGGCGTAGGTGGTGACTTCCCCGCCGTAAACGTCCTTGTAACGTTGCTCCTGGCGCTCAAGTTCCGCGCGCAGTTCATCTTTCGTCACAGTGTTACCTAATTGAGTTGAGTTTATTGATCGCGCAGTGTCATGCCTGAAAGCGTCCTCGGGCGGTTTCCAATTGAACAGTTGAACCGTTCAAGTTGAAAGGCGGGCCTGAGGGCAGTTCTTTTAAGCGGGTACATGTGACCGGCGTTGCATACAACCTGCAACGCCTGGTGAGCTCCAATCCCGACAGTGATATCGGGCTGACCTCTGCACAGATTGCATTATAGCGGTGCATTTGAATAACACTATCATCATGAAGTTAAAAAGCGTCAACATCGTGTGAGGATTTTGTTACATGTCGCTGTCAGTAATTGTGAACACCGTCATCATATTGTCTGCATTCATTCTACATGGCAGGGTTAGAAGGCCACTCTTGTGAGCTTATAAGGCCAATCTGAAACGTTAGCCCCCTGAGGCCGGTGCCTGTCAAATTGCGATAATCGCATGACCGTCCGATAATCGCCCAATGTTGCCGGCGCTGACTTGTGCATCGCGACCGGCACGGCTTGTAATAGCGGCCAACCCTCCCGTGGTCAGAACAAGAGAAAGGACCCTTGAAATGAACGATCAATTGCGCAACTCCTTTGCATCAGTGGCGCCGCCGATCGTGGCTTCACCGGCCAAGCGCATCCAGGCGTTCACCGGTGATCCGGATTTCATGACCTCCCTGGCCCGTGGCCTGGCCGTGGTGCAGGCGTTCCAGGAGCGCAAGCGTCATCTCACCATCGCCCAGATCAGCCACCGCACGGAAATCCCCCGCGCCGCCGTGCGCCGTTGCCTGCATACCTTGATCAAACTTGGCTACGCCACCACGGATGGGCGCACCTACTCGCTGCTGCCTAAAGTGCTGACCCTTGGTCACGCCTATCTGTCGTCCACACCGCTGGCTGTCTCGGCTCAACCTTATCTGGACCGCATGAGCGAGCAACTCCATGAAGCCTGCAATATGGCCACCCTCGAAGGCGACGACATCCTCTATATCGCGCGTTCCGCCACCACCCAGCGCCTGATCTCCGTTGACTTGTCGGTGGGCGGGCGCTTGCCGGCGTATTGCACGTCCATGGGCCGCATCCTGCTCGCCGCCCTTGACGATGCGTCGCTGCAGGATTATCTCGAGCATGCCGACCTGCAAACCAAGACCAGTCGCACGCTGACCACGCCCGAAGCCTTGTTCGAGTGCCTGCAACAAGTGCGTCAGCAGGGGTGGTGCATCGTGGACCAGGAACTGGAGCAGGGCCTGCGTTCCATCGCGGTGCCGGTGTATGACGCCTCCGGCCAGGTGTTGGCCGCGCTTAACGTCAGCACCCATGCCGGGCGGGTCAGCCGCAGTGAGTTGGAGCAGCGTTTTTTGCCGAGCATGCTCAGTGCCAGCCGTGATTTGAGTGCGCAACTGTTTGCCTAAGCTGTTCGGTGACCGCACAGATCCCGGCTCGCTCGATTGACGGTGTTTCCCCTGGCTTATTAATGTGCGGCAGCGCTGTGCGCAGCCGCCCAATAATAATGATGACCCCAGGTCGTCAGCCCGCCATCGGTGTGGAATAAAAATAATGAATCAGCCATCTGTCGGTACCACCCTGGACGTGCAGTCCTTTATCAATACCCAGCCGCTGTCGCGCTATCAGTGGCGCGTGGTGATTCTGTGTTTCCTGATTGTCTTCCTCGACGGCCTCGATACCGCTGCCATGGGCTTTATTGCTCCGGCACTGTCCCAAGACTGGGGCATCGACCGCGCCAGCCTCGGCCCGGTAATGAGCGCCGCGCTGATCGGCATGGTGTTCGGCGCACTGGGGTCCGGCCCCCTGGCCGACCGCTTTGGCCGCAAAGTCGTGTTGGTCGGCGCGGTGCTGGTGTTTGGTGCTTTCAGCCTGGCGTCGGCCTACAGCAGTAATGTCGACCAGTTGCTGGTGCTGCGCTTTCTCACCGGGCTGGGCCTGGGCGCCGGCATGCCGAATGCCACCACCTTGCTCTCCGAATACACCCCCGAGCGCCATAAGTCGTTGCTGGTGACCAGCATGTTCTGCGGTTTCAACCTGGGCATGGCCGGCGGTGGGTTTATTTCGGCCAAGCTGATCCCGGCGTTCGGCTGGCACAGCCTGCTGCTGATCGGCGGCATCCTGCCATTGATCCTGGCGGTGGTGCTGTTGGTGTGGCTGCCGGAGTCGGCGCGTTATCTGGTGGTACGCAATCGCGGCACCAACAAGGTGCGCAAGACCCTTGCACCGATCGAGCCCGGCATCGTGGCACAGGCCACCGGTTTCAGTGTGCCTGAGCAAAAAACCGTGAAGGCCCGCAACGTGTTTGCGGTGATCTTCTCGGGCACCTACAGCGCCGGCACCTTGCTGTTGTGGCTCACTTACTTCATGGGCCTGGTGATTGTTTACCTGCTGACCAGTTGGCTGCCCACCCTGATGCGCGACAGCGGTGCCAGCATGGAACAGGCCGCGTTTATCGGCGCGCTGTTCCAGTTTGGCGGGGTATTGAGCGCTGTCGGCGTGGGCTGGGCAATGGACCGGTTCAACCCGCACAAAGTGATTGGCACTTTCTATTTGCTGGCCGGGGTGTTTGCGTACGCGGTCGGGCAGAGCCTGGGCAATATCACCTTGTTGGCAACCCTGGTGCTGATCGCCGGGATGTGCGTCAACGGTGCGCAGTCGGCGATGCCGTCCCTGGCCGCACGCTTCTACCCAACCCAAGGGCGTGCCACCGGTGTGTCGTGGATGCTTGGTATTGGCCGCTTCGGCGCGATCCTCGGCGCGTGGATGGGCGCTACCTTGCTGGGCCTGGGCTGGAACTTCGAGCAGGTGCTTACAGCATTGGTGATTCCGGCGGCGTTAGCCACGGCCGCCGTAGTGATCAAAGGCATGGTCAGTCATGCCGACGCTACCTAGGCAAAGGTGGGAGGAGCTTGCCCCTCCCAGATTAGAAGGTTAGCTAGACAACAATCCGTTCGATAATCGAACGCTGAGTCGATTATCGGATTGTTCGACTCATTTCCCCGGCTTAATCTTCAAGCACTTCGGCGCCACCTCAGCGCCTTTTTCGATCAACCCCGGGAGCCCAACCCCATGGCTGAAATCCTCACCCTGCGTGAAGCGGTCAAGCGCTTCGTGAACGACGGCGATACCGTCGCCCTCGAAGGCTTTACCCACCTGATCCCTACGGCCGCAGGTCATGAAATCATTCGTCAGGGCAAGAAAGACCTGACACTGGTGCGTATGACGCCTGACCTGATCTACGACCAGTTGATCGGTGCCGGTTGCGCACGCAAGTTGATTTTCTCTTGGGGCGGCAACCCGGGTGTGGGCTCCCTGCACCGGCTGCGCGACGCGGTCGAGAAGCAATGGCCGCAACCGCTGGAGATCGAAGAACACAGCCACGCCGACCTGGCCAATGCCTACGTTGCTGGTGCATCCGGCCTGCCGTTCGCGGTGCTTCGTGCTTACGCCGGTTCTGACTTGCCCAAGGTCAACCCACTGATCAAGACCGTCACCTGTCCGTTCACTGGCGAAGTGCTGGCGGCGGTGCCGTCGGTACGTCCGGACATCACCGTGATCCACGCGCAGAAAGCCGACCGCAAGGGCAACGTGTTGCTCTGGGGCATTCTGGGTGTGCAGAAGGAGGCGGCCCTGGCGGCCAGGCGCTGCATCGTCACCGTCGAGGAAATCGTCGATGACCTGAATGCACCGATGAACAGCTGCGTGCTGCCGACCTGGGCCCTGACGGCGGTATGTCACGTACCGGGTGGTGCGCACCCGTCCTACGCCCACGGCTACAACGAGCGGGATAACCGCTTCTACCAGGCGTGGGACCCGATTGCCCGCGACCGTGGGACCTTTACCGCCTGGATCGACGAGTACATCCATGGCACTGCCGACTTCAGTGAATTCCAGGCCAAGCTGGCCACCACTCAGGAGGCCAAGTAATGGCTTACTCCACCAATGAGATGATGACCGTCGCCGCCGCACGCCGCCTGCAGAACGGTTCAGTCTGCTTCGTCGGCATCGGCCTGCCGTCCAAAGCGGCCAACCTGGCGCGCCTGACTTCGTCGCCCGACGTGGTGCTGATCTACGAGTCCGGCCCGATTGGGGCCAAGCCCAGCGTGTTGCCGCTGTCCATCGGTGACGGCGAGTTGGCGGAGACTGCCGACACTGTAGTGCCCACCGGTGAGATCTTTCGCTACTGGCTGCAGGGCGGGCGCATTGATGTCGGTTTTCTCGGTGCAGCCCAGGTCGACCGTTTCGGCAATATCAACACCACCGTGGTCGGTGATTATCACCAGCCCAAAGTGCGTTTGCCCGGTGCCGGTGGCGCGCCGGAGATCGCAGGTTCCGCCAAGAGCGTGCTGATCATTCTTAAACAGTCGTCCCGTTCATTTGTCGACAAGCTGGACTTCATCACCTCCGTCGGTCACGGCGAAGGCGGCGATTCACGCAAGCGTCTTGGCCTGCCCGGCGCCGGTCCCGTAGGCATTATTACTGACCTGTGCATCATGGAGCCGGAAGAGGGCAGCCATGAGTTCGTGGTCACCGCGCTGCATCCTGGCGTGACCCGTGAGCAAGTGGTCGCCGCCACCGGCTGGGCGATTCGCTTTGCCGATCAGGTCAGTACCACGGCCGAACCCACCGAGACAGAACTGACCGCCCTGCGTGATCTCGAAGCACGCACGGCCGCGGCCCACGGCCAAGCGCCGGGAGAAGCCTGATGCGCGACGTATTTATCTGCGATGCCATTCGCACGCCTATCGGTCGTTTTGGTGGTGGCCTGTCCACGGTACGCGCCGATGACTTGGCGGCGTTGCCGATCAAGGCGCTGATCGAGCGCAACCCCTCGGTGGATTGGAGCGCAGTGGACGAGGTGTTTCTCGGCTGCGCCAACCAGGCAGGCGAAGACAACCGTAACGTGGCGCGCATGGCGCTGTTGCTGGCGGGGCTGTCGGAAAGCATTCCGGGCGTGACCCTCAACCGCCTGTGCGCCTCGGGCATGGATGCAATCGGTACTGCTTTTCGCGCCATTGCCAGTGGCGAAATGGAGCTGGCGATTGCCGGTGGCGTCGAGTCGATGTCCCGTGCTCCGTTCGTGATGGGCAAGGCCGATGCTGCGTTTTCGCGCAACATGAAGTTGGAAGACACCACCATCGGCTGGCGCTTTATCAACCCGCTGATGAAGGCCCAGTACGGCGTGGATGCCATGCCGCAGACCGCCGATAACGTGGCCGACGACTACCAGGTTTCCCGCGCCGACCAGGACGCTTTCGCCCTGCGCAGCCAGCAACGCACCGCCGCCGCGCAAGCCGCGGGTTTCTTCGCGGAGGAAATCGTGCCGGTGCGGGTCGCCCATAAAAAAGGCGAGACCCTGGTGGAGCACGATGAGCACCCACGGGCCACCAGCCTGGAAGCCCTGGCCAAACTCAAGCCGGTCAACGGCCCGGACAAGACCGTCACCGCTGGCAATGCCTCGGGCGTCAATGATGGCGCCGCAGCACTGATCCTCGCGTCCGCCGAGGCCGTCAAGAAACATGGCCTCACCGCCCGCGCCCGCGTGCTGGGCATGGCCAGTGCCGGGGTCGCCCCGCGTGTGATGGGCATTGGCCCGGTACCGGCGGTGCGCAAGCTGGTGGAGCGCCTGGGGTTAGCGGTCACTGCCTTTGACGTGATCGAACTCAACGAAGCTTTCGCCAGCCAAGGTCTGGCGGTGCTGCGCGAGCTGGGCATTGCTGACGATGCACCCCAGGTCAACCCGAACGGCGGCGCCATTGCCCTCGGCCACCCCTTGGGCATGAGCGGTGCGCGGTTGGTCTTGACGGCCCTGCACCAGTTGGAGAAAACCGGCGGCAGCAAAGGCCTGGCGACCATGTGCGTGGGCGTCGGCCAAGGCCTGGCCCTGGCGATTGAACGCGTCTAATAAGAGAGGATTGCTCCATGAGTGACAAGCCCGGTTACCGGCGCCCGCAAGCGGGCACCCAACCTGATTACCTGCACCCGGCCTACCAGTCGACGAACCTGCGTTCGCCGTCCCAGCCACTGGTGTTCCTGCCCCATTCGTTGTCGGAAATCACCGGCCCGACTATCGGCGCCGAGCGCATCAATGAGAAAGACAACGACCTGACCGCTCAGCATGACGGTGAGCCCCAAGGCGAGCGCATCATCATTCACGGCCGTGTGCTCGACGAGAACGGGCTACCGGTACCGGGCATCCTTGTGGAGATCTGGCAGGCCAACGCCGCCGGTCGCTATAACCACAAGCGCGATCTGCACGATGCACCGCTGGATCCGAACTTCACCGGCACCGGGCGTACCGTCACCGATGCCGATGGTTGGTACCAGTTCCAGACCATCAAGCCCGGCGCCTACCCATGGGGCAACCACCACAACGCATGGCGCCCGGCGCATATCCACTTTTCGCTGTTCGGCCCCAGTGTGCTGACGCGGTTGGTGACGCAAATGTATTTCCCTGGCGACCCGTTGCTCGAATACGACCCGATCTACAACTGTGTGCCGGATACCCGCGCCAAAGAACGCCTGATCGCGCGTTTCGACCTGGAAAAAACCGTTCCTTCCTACGCCCTCGGTTACCGCTGGGACATCGTCCTGCGCGGCCGCGACGCCACGCCGATGGAGAAATAAGATGACACTCAATGCGACCACGTCCCACACCGTCGGGCCGTACTACCACATCGGCCTGACCTGGCTGAACCGCGAAGACCTGACCGTTGCCGCGACCCTCGGCGAACGCGTGGCCATCAGCGGGCAGGTGGTGGATGGCAACGGTGATGTCGTCAACGACGCCATGCTCGAAGTCTGGCAGGCCAATGCCGCCGGCAAATACGACCACCCTGAGGATGAGCAGGACAAGGCGCTCGACCCCAACTTCGAAGGCTTTGGCCGGGTGCCGGTGGATGCCGAAGGGCGGTTCCGCTTTACCACCATCAAACCGGGTGCCGTTCCAGGCTTGAAGGGCACCACCCAGGCGCCGCACCTGGTGGTGCTGGTGTTTGCCCGCGGGCTGGTGAAGCACTTGCTGACGCGGATTTATTTTGACGGTGAGGCACTCAATGGCGATGACCCGCTGCTGGCGTGTGTGCCAGCCGAGCGTCGCGGTACGTTGATTGCCAAGCCGGATGCGCAGGGCGTGCATCAGTGGAATGTGATTTTGCAGGGGACAGATAAGGAAACGGTGTTTTTCGATTACTGAGTTGGCTGTAGGGGCCCATCGGGAGCAAGCCCCCTCCCACATTTGGACTTGTGAATACATACCAATGTGGGAGGGGGCTTGCTCCCGATGAGGCCCTCACAGTCACTACATACCCAAAAGTCTGCTTGCGGAACATGGTTGTTGCAAAGTATGTCTAGGCTATAACCGTTCCCACTGAGTAAAAAAACATGACAACAACAACGAGTCACTACACCGGAGAAGAACGCAGCAAACGGATTTTTGCGATTGTCGGTGCCTCTTCCGGCAACCTTGTCGAATGGTTCGACTTCTACGTCTACGCCTTTTGCGCCATTTATTTCGCCCCGGCGTTTTTCCCCTCGGACGACCCCACGGTCCAACTGCTCAACACCGCCGGTGTGTTTGCCGCCGGGTTCCTGATGCGGCCCATCGGCGGCTGGCTGTTTGGCCGAGTGGCCGACAAGCACGGTCGCAAGAACTCGATGATGATCTCGGTGCTGATGATGTGCGCCGGTTCCCTGGTCATCGCGTTCCTGCCCACTTACAAAGACATCGGTGCCTGGGCGCCGGCGCTGCTGTTGGTGGCGCGGCTGTTCCAGGGCTTGTCGGTGGGTGGCGAATACGGCACCACGGCGACCTACATGAGTGAAGTCGCACTCAAGGGCCAGCGCGGTTTCTTCGCCTCGTTCCAGTATGTGACCCTGATCGGTGGTCAGTTGCTGGCGGTATTGGTGGTGGTGATCCTGCAACAGATCCTCACCGAAGACGAACTGCGCGCCTGGGGCTGGCGTATTCCGTTCGTGATCGGCGCCATTGCCGCAGTGATCTCCCTGCTGCTGCGTCGTACCCTGAAAGAGACCACCAGCAAGGAAATGCGCGAAGACAAGGACGCCGGCAGTATCGTCGCGCTGTTTCGCGACCACGGCAAAGCGTTCATCACCGTGCTGGGCTACACCGCCGGCGGCTCGCTGATTTTCTATACGTTCACCACCTACATGCAGAAGTACCTAGTGAATACCGTTGGCATGCATGCCAAGACATCCAGCTACATCATGACCGGCGCGCTGTTTCTGTACATGTGCATGCAGCCGCTGTTCGGCATGCTGGCCGACAAGATCGGTCGCCGTAACTCCATGCTCTGGTTCGCCGGCCTTGGCACCCTGTTCACCGTGCCGATCCTGCTGACTTTGAAAACCGTGACCAGCCCGTTCCTGGCCTTTGTGCTGATCACCCTGGCCTTGGCGATTGTCAGCTTCTACACCTCCATCAGCGGCCTGGTCAAAGCCGAGATGTTCCCGCCCCAGGTGCGTGCCTTGGGCGTGGGCCTGGCGTATGCCGTGGCTAACGCGGTGTTTGGCGGTTCGGCGGAAGTGGTCGCATTGAGCCTGAAATCCATCGGTATGGAAAACACCTTCTACTGGTACGTCACCGCAATGATGGCGGTGGCCTTCCTGTTCAGCTTGCGCTTGCCGAAACAGGCGGCGTACCTGCACCACGATCTGTAAGGGATGAGTTATGACGCTGCGCACGAGCAATCAACTGTTCGACGCTTACTTCACCGCTGACAGCATGGCCGAGGTGTTCTGTGACCAGGGACGCTTGCAGGGCATGCTGGATTTCGAGGCCGCGCTGGCCCGGGCTGAGGCGCGGGTCGGGTTGATCCCGCAGGCCGCTGTCGCACCGATCGCCCAGGCGTGCCTGGCGTCTTTGTACGACGTGGACGCCCTCGGCGTGGCGATTGCCACCGCGGGCAACTCGGCGATTCCATTGGTGAAGGCGCTGGGCAAGTTGATTGCCAGTGAAGATCCCGGTGCCGAGCGGTATGTGCATCTGGGCGCGACCAGCCAGGATGTGATGGACACCGGCTTGGTGCTGCAAGTGCGTCAGGCACTGGTGTTGATCGAAGCGGACCTGGCGCGCCTGGGGGATGTGCTGGCTGCTCAGGCCCGGCGTTACGCCGCTGTGCCGTTGGCTGGGCGCACCTGGTTGCAGCACGCGACGCCGGTCACCCTGGGGATGAAAATTGCCGGTTGGCTGGGCGCGGTGACGCGCAGTCGCCAGCGCCTCGCCGAGTTGAAACCGCGCCTGTTGGTGCTGCAATTTGGCGGCGCGTCCGGCACCTTGGCAGCGCTCGGCGAACACGCCATGCCTGTGGCCGAAGCCTTGGCCACTGAGCTGCAACTGAGCCTGCCCGAACAACCCTGGCACACCCAGCGTGATCGCCTGGTGGAGTTCGCCAGTGTGCTTGGCCTGATCGCCGGTAGCCTCGGCAAGCTGGGCCGCGATATCAGCCTGTTGATGCAAACCGAGGCGGCGGAGGTGTTTGAGCCTTCGGCGCCGGGCAAGGGCGGGTCGTCCACCATGCCGCACAAACGCAATCCGGTCGGTGCCGCCGTGCTGATCAGCGCCGCCACCCGCATACCGGGCCTGGTGGCGACGCTGTTCAGTGCCATGCCCCAGGAGCACGAACGCAGCCTGGGCCTGTGGCACGCCGAATGGGAAACCTTGCCGGAGATTTGCCGGTTGGTGTCCGGGGCTTTGCAACAGGCACTGGCGGTCAGTGAAGGGCTGGAGGTCGACGCCGAGCGTATGGCGCGGAACCTTGACCTGACCCAAGGCCTGCTGCTGGCCGAAGCTGTCAGCATCGTGCTTGCGCAACGGCTGGGGCGCGATACCGCGCACCATTTGCTGGAGCAATGCTGCAAACGTGCGGTTGCCGAGCAGTGCCACTTGCGCGCAGTGCTGGCGGATGAGCCGCAAGTGACCGCCGAGTTGTCAGCGGCTGAACTGGACCGCCTGCTCGACCCGGCCCACTACCTGGGCCAGGCGCATACCTGGGTCACGCGTGCCGTGACCGAACACTTTGCTTTGACTGCCTGAGGAGACCGCTGTGGCTTTTGTACAACTCGCCGAGGGCGAACTGCATTACCAATTGGACGGGCCGCAGGGGGCACCGGTGCTGGTGCTGTCCAACTCCCTGGGCACTGACCTGCATATGTGGGACATCCAGATCCCGGCGTTCACCAAGTATTTTCGCGTATTGCGCTTCGACACCCGTGGCCATGGCAAATCCCTGGTGACCGAAGGGCCGTACAGCATCGAGCAACTGGGCCGTGACGTGATCGCACTGCTGGATGCGCTGGATATCCAACGTGCACATTTTTGCGGCCTGTCTATGGGCGGCTTGATCGGCCAGTGGCTGGGCATTTACGCCGGCGAGCGCCTGCAGCGCCTGGTGGTGTGCAATACCGCCGCCAAGATCGGTACGCCTGAGGTGTGGAACCCACGCATCGAAATGGTCCTGCGTGATGGCGCCGCCGCGATGGTGGCCCTGCGCGATGCATCGATTGCGCGCTGGTTCACCGCGGATTTCGCAGCGGCCAACCCGCATCAGGCCAAGCAGATCACCGACATGCTTGCGGCCACCTCGCCTGAAGGTTATGCCGCCAACTGCGGTGCGGTGCGCGATGCGGATTTTCGTGAGCAATTGTCGTCGATCAGCGTGCCGACCCTGGTGATAGCCGGCACCGAAGACGCGGTGACGCCGCCAGCCGGCAGCCACTTTATCCAGAGCCATGTGCGCGGCGCTGAATACGCCGAGTTCTATGCGGCGCACCTGTCCAATGTGCAAGCCGGCGCTGCGTTCAGCGACCGCGTGATTGAATTTCTGCTGGCCCGCTGAGGAGCTTTTTGTGGACGAGAAACAACGTTACGCCGACGGCCTGCAAGTGCGCCGCGAAGTACTGGGCGATGCTCATGTCGACCGAAGCCTCAATGCCCTGACCGAGTTCAACAGCGAGTTCCAGGAAATGATCACCCGCCACGCCTGGGGTGATATCTGGACCCGCCCTGGCTTGCCACGGCACACCCGTAGCCTGATCACCATCGCCATGCTGATCGGCATGAACCGCAGTGAAGAGCTGAAACTGCACCTGCGTGCGGCCGCCAGCAATGGCGTGACCCGCGCCGAGATCAAGGAAGTGCTGATGCAGAGTGCGATCTATTGTGGGATACCGGCGGCGAATGCGACGTTTCACCTGGCAGAGTCGGTGTGGGATGAGCTGGGGGTTGAGTCGCGGGAGTCATAAACATGAAACCCCGCCTGCTGGCTATCAGGCGGGGCGCATTCATGACGTTATGCCCGGGTGGGTTCAGGCACTGGTTTCGACAGGGTTATAGTTTTGTGTGGTATAGCGCTGCTTCAAGTTGGGTTCTTCTTCACCCGAAACGAACCCGCCGCCACTGTATAAAGTGCCGGCTTTACCATCGCCCATGTTAATAAAGGCATAGTTCTTTACATTAGAGTCGATGGTGACTTTATCTTCTCCGTCTCCTGCTTGAATGAACAGCCTGGAACCACCCGACGGATCGTTTTTAATCGGCAGGAGGAATTTCTGTCCATTAACTTCAGCTAACAATGAATTGTCTTCTGCTGCACTGATACGAATAGTGTCATTACCGCTGCCGGCGATGATTTGCATGACGCCGTCGCCGAACTGCCTTGGGTTGTTGTTTGGCGAGAACTTGAAGGTGGTCTCGTCATGTTTGAATTCGGCCCCTTTTTGCAGGTGAGGTGCAATGGCGATGATTTCGGGTTGCGAGAATGTTTTCACGCCCGCCGACTCGGGGGCAGAGGTATAGCCATTGGTCCCGGACACTGTGTGGTTATCGTTAAGGCTCACAGTGGTTTGGAACCAGATGTCGTCTGCAATTTTGACGTGGTCGTCGCCACCCTTGGTTTTTATTTCTACGGTATCGGTCATGCCGCCAACATTTTGAACGGGCAGCAAGTAACGCCGTCCGTTTATTTCTGCGACGACCCCAATGTCCGGCAGGCTCTTGAGGTGAACGTTGTCTGCACTATTACCGGTTTCGATAGTGACTTTGTTACGTAGCATGGGAATGCCGTGAAAACTGCCTTCATGGGCCGTTGCGGAGGTGATTTTGACGGTGCCGTTATCATACGTGTGAGTGGTCGGCGTGCTGGTGAGGGCGCGTGGCACTTCGGTGATGGGGCGTGATTCCATGGGCTGTTGTGCTGGAGCCGTAGCAGCGGAATTGACGGGTTTATCCGTCAAGGTGTTAAGACGCTGGCCGATCAGCGATGTAACAACCTGGTCCTTCGCCGTTGCAGTTTTTTTGGCGGTGTTTGCCGGTAGAAAGTTATCTTCTTTACGGTGAAGTGTGTGTGGTGAGTTTGAATGTTTTTTATCGGGATCAATGGATTTTTCATTAGCGTTGTAAAGGCTGTGCGAATAGCTGTTCTGTGAGGGAATTGTCGACATGACTAAGTCCTTTTAAATGTTAGGAAGTATGATTTGGTTAGGCAGTGCGCGATACGTCTTACGTGCTACTGATCCGATAGTGGGGGTGCGGGAGTATTGAGTTCCAGCGCCACTTGTTTCATTTTCCTACGTGTTTAAAGGGCTTGTGGTCAGTCGGCGGTTAATAAGACGGGCGTGGTGGGGCAAGATGGGACTACCTGTCTGACTTAAATATCTTACTGCTGTAAGTGTTTGTAGCTTTCAGTGTGAGTCCGTATCCCATATCCAGTTCCATACGCCCGGCAGATGGACCTCTTCATTCACATCCTTCACGGTACGTGCCAGTGCTGCGCGTTCCAGCATGGCGGTGTCGGTGTAGAACGGCTCGGCAGCGGTCTTTACTCCGTTGATTCGTGCGCTGTCCATCAGGATTTGCAAGTACTCCTGCATGTGTCGGGCTGTGTAGCGGTTGATATCGTGGAAGGTCACCACCACCGGTATCACGCCCTCCACGCTAGGCAACTCTCCCAAGGCGATACGTTCGCGTACAACTGACAGTTGCCGATACAAGTTGGCCCGCCGACGCGGGCTGCCATTGAAGCCCCAGATCTTGCCGTCGTTGGCACTCAGGTCCGTCAGCAGTACCTGCATGCCGTGCCGCTGGTAGGCGGCGAAGGTGCGCTTGTCGTAGTTCCAGAAGGGCGGGCGTACCAATACAGGGGGCGTACCGGTGATGCTTGCGATAGCCGCGGCGCCGACGGTGAGGGTGCGCTCCAGCTCTGTGTCATTCAACCAACGGTGGTTGGTATGAAATGTCGTGGCGGTGTGGAACGCCAGGAGGTGGCCGGCGGCGAATTCACGTTCCATGGTCTTGCGCCCCCGGGAACTGCCGCCGGAGCGGTAGGCCTCGGTCTGCAGGAAGAACACTGCCTTGATGCCCGGTAATACCGGGTTATGTGCCAGATCAGCCACCACCGACCGGCTCGGATTGTTGTAGCCCGAGGCACTGGGGCCGTCATCGAAGGTCAGCAGGAAGCGGATCGGTGCCTGGGCCTGCAAGCGCTCCTGGGTCGTTGGCGTCAGGGTAATGGGCGCGCCGATGCAGCCGCTCAGGCTCAGCGCCAGGGCGAACAATGCGGTGGCTGCGGCAAGGGATTTCATGGGGGACGCGAGCTCGATAAAGGCCGCTGCTGGGTGGGTCAGCAGCGGCAGGCGCGCACCATACCGTAAGTCTGGCGCCGGTTCACAGTAGACTTATCGGATAGCTGACGATCAACCGGTTTTCATCGAACTCATTGTTGCTGTAGTCCCGGCGCATGCTGGAATTGCGCCAGCGCACGTTGAAGTTCTTCAGTGTGCCGCTCTGCACCGTATAGCCCACTTCACTTTCACGCCCCCACTCCTTGCCGTCCGTGATAGCGCCGGTGTGTACGTTGCTGCCGCTGATGTAGCGGTTCATCAAGGTCAGGCCCGGTATGCCGAGGGCGGCGAAGTTATAGTCGTGGCGCACCTGCCAGGATTTTTCCTCGGCGTTGTCGTAACTCGAGTTGTAGCTGTCGTTGGCCAAGGTGCCGCCGCTGGTGCCGTTGACGCGCATCCAGGCGCTGTTGCCGGTGAGTTTTTGCAGGCCGACATAGAAGGTGTTGCCGCCGTACCTGGCGGAGAACAGGCCGGACCAGGTTTTGTTGTCGAGGCTGCCTGCGCGGGCGCTACCGTCGTCCTTGCCGTAGAAAAACCCGAGGTTGGCGCCGAGGGTCCAGTCGCCGACGGGTTGGCTGTGGATCAGGTTGATGAACTGCTGGCTGTAGATATCCTTGAGTTGGGCGTTCCACACGCCGACCTGGGTGCGCTTGTCATTGAACGCGTATTCGGCGCCCTGGAAGTTGAAGCGGTCGGAGGTAAACGCAGTTTTACCGAACATCGTCATGTCGCTCATGCTGCTGTCGTCACGCGGGCTGTTGGCGCGGAACTGGCCGCCATACAGGGTCAGGCCGTCGATTTCCTTCGAAGTGATCTGCCCGCCGCGCAGGGTTTGCGGCAGTGAGCGGCCGTCGTCCGAGCGCAGGATCGGCAGCACCGGCATCCATTCGCCTACCTTCAGTTCAGTCTTGGAAAGCCGCGCCTTGAACGCCACGCCCAGGCGCCCGAATTCATCCGCTGGCCGGCCATCATGGTCCAGCGGCAGCAACTGGGTGCCACCGGTGCCACGCCCGCCATCAAGCTTGAGCGAGTACAAGCCCAGCACATCCACACCGAAACCTACGGTGCCTTGAGTGAAACCGGACTTGGCGTCGAGGATGAAGCTCTGCGTCCACTCCTGCGCACCGCCCTGGGTTTTGGTCGGGTTGGTGTAATTGCGGTTGAAGAAGAAATTGCGCAGGTTGAGGTTGGCGCTGGCGTCTTCGAAAAAGCCGTGCTCTTGGGCGATAGCAGGAAGGGCAAGACTGGCGACAGCGGTAGCCAGCAACAGCTGGCGCGGTTGGAAAGTGCTCATGGCGTTGGACCTGTTGTTATTGGGTTTATTCAGGTGGGCGCCATGGTGCGCGGTGGTGCGGGGGCGATTCAATCAGGGCAGGGTGGGTTGTGGGCGATGATCGAACGCAAGTTGGCGGGATGAAAATCAAGGCATAAAAAAACCGCTTCCGGTGAGGGAAGCGGTTTTTTCATACCCGCGCTATCAGAACAACTTCAACGGCGGTGCTTCTTCTTTCAGCGGTTCATTCTTCGCCGTTTGCTCGTTCCAACCACCACCGAGGGCCTTGTACAGGTTGACCTCGCTGTTGAGCTGCGCCAGGCGGTCGGTGATCAGCGATTGCTGGGCACTGAACAGTTGGCGTTGGGCGTCGAGGAACGTCAGGTTGCTGTCGACACCAATGCGGTAGCGACGCTCGGCCAGGCGGTAGTAATCCTGGTTGGCGGCGACGAAGCCACGTTGGGCGTCCAGTTGCTGCTTGTAGGTCTCACGTGCGGCAAGGCCGTCGGAGACTTCCTGGAAGCCGGTCTGGATCGCTTTCTCGTAGTTGGCCACGTTGATCTCTTTCTGGATCTTCGAGTAGTCCAGGCTTGCGCGCAGGCTACCGGCGTTGAAGATCGGGATGTTGATCTGCGGGGCAAACGCCCAGGTGCCCGAACCGCCTTTGAACAGGCCGCCCAGGGTAGGGCTGGCGGTACCGGCGCTGGCGGTCAGGCTGATGCTCGGGAAGAACGCCGCACGGGCCGCGCCGATATTGGCGTTGGCCGCCTTGAGGTTGTACTCGGCCTGCACAATGTCGGGACGACGTTGCAGCAGGTCCGACGGCAACCCGGCAGGCACTTCGCTGAGCAGGTCATCCGACAGTGGCTTGCTGGCGATATTTGCCGGCAGGCCGGTGCCCAGCAGCAGGGTCAGGTTGTTTTCGTCCTGGGCCACCTGGCGGGTATACCGGGCCAGTTGAACCCGGGCGTTTTCCACCGAGGTGCGTGCCTGGCTGAGGTCGAGGGCCGAGGCCACGCCGACTTCGTTGCTGCGCGAGGTGAGCTTGAAGCTCTGCTCGAAAGCACCGAGGGTGTCCTGGGTCAGCTTGAGCAGCTCCTTGTCGGCCTGCCAGGTCAGGTAGGCATTCGCCACGCTGGCCACCAGGCTGATTTGGGTGCTGCGGCGCGCTTCTTCAGTCGCGAAGTACTTTTGCAGCGCCTCTTCGCTCAGGCTACGGACGCGACCGAACAGGTCCAACTCGTAAGAGCTGATCCCGAGGCCGGCCGAGTATTGGCTGGTGATGCCCGATTCGCCGGTCTGCGACAGTTTGGCCGGGGTACGCTGGCGGCTGCCGCTGCCAGTGGCCGACACGGCTGGGAACAGGTCGGCACGCTGGATCTGGTACTGCGCCGCATACGCGTCGATGTTCAGCGCCGCGACACGCAGGTCACGGTTGTTCACCAGCGCGGTCTGGATCAGCTGTTGCAGGGCAGGGTCATGGAAAAACTGCTTCCAGCCCTGCTCGGCAGCGGCCTGGCCCGGCGCCTGGGCCGACGAGTACGCCGGCCCCTGCGGGAACTGGGCCGCTACCGGCGCTTCGGGGCGCTGGTAGTCAGGTATCAGCGAGCAGCCACTGAGCACGAATGCCGTGACGGCTAGGGAAAGTAGCGACTTGCTCATTGGCCAGCCTCTTTAGGAGTTTCAGTAGTGTCTTTCTTTTTACGTTCGCCGGCCGAGGACACGGTTGCATAGAACAGTGGCACCCAGAAGATCGCCAGCACAGTGGCCGTGATCATACCGCCGATTACGCCGGTACCGATGGCATGCTGGCTACCCGAGCCTGCGCCACTGGAAATCGCCAGCGGCAGTACGCCGAGCACGAACGCCATGGACGTCATGATGATCGGGCGCAGACGCATCCGCGACGCTTCGATAGCCGCCTCGACAATGCCTTTGCCTTGCTCGTGCAGCTCTTTGGCGAATTCCACGATCAGGATGGCGTTTTTCGCCGCCAGGCCCACCGTCACCAGCAAGCCCACCTGGAAGAACACGTCGTTGGACAGGCCGCGCAGGCTGGTGGCGATCAGCGCACCGATCACACCCAGTGGCACTACCAGAATCACCGCGATCGGGATCGACCAGCTTTCGTACAAGGCCGCCAGGCAGAGGAACACCACCAGCAGCGACAGGGCGTACAGCGCAGGCGCCTGGGAGCCGGACAAGCGCTCTTCATACGACAGGCCGGTCCAGGAGTAGCCGATGCCGGCCGGCAGCTCTTTGGCAATGCGCTCGACTTCCGCCATCGCGTCACCGGTACTGTAGCCCGGTGCCGGAGTACCGAGGATTTCCATCGCCGCTACACCGTTGTATCGCGAGAGCTTGGGCGAGCCGAAGATCCACTGGCCCGACGAGATGGCCGACAGTGGCACCATCTTCCCGGAGTTGCTGCGCACGTACCATTTGTCCAGGTCTTCCGGAGACATCCGGCTGGCAGCGTCACCTTGCACATACACCTTCTTCACACGACCACGGTCGATGAAGTCGTTGATGTAGCTACCGCCCAAGGCGATGGCCAGGGTCTGCTGGATATCCGCGAGGCTGATGCCCTGGGCACTGGCTTTCTCGTCGTCGACGGTCAGCTCGTACTGCGGCTCATCGTTCACGCCGTTAGGACGTACGCCCGCCAGCACCTTGCTTTGCGCCGCCGCACCGAGGAACTGGTTACGTGCAGCCATCAGCTTGTCGTGGCCGACGCCACCCTGGTCTTGCAGGAACACGTCGAAACCGGTGGCGTTACCCAACTCCAGAACCGAAGGCGGCACGATGGCGAATACCATGGCGTCCTTGAAGGCCCCGAAGAAGTAACCCTGGGCACGCTTGGCCACTTCGAATACCGACATCGACGCATCACGCTCGTCCCACGGCTTGAGCATCACGAACGCGAGGCCCGAGCTCTGGCCACGACCAGCGAAGTTGAAGCCGTTTACGGTAAACACCGACTTCACAGCCTTGCCTTCACCCGGTTCGCCTTCCTTGTCATTGAGCAGGTAGGCACGCATGTCGTCGATCACGGTTTGCGTACGTTCAGCCGAAGAGCCTACCGGTGTCTGCACCTGGGCGAAGATCACACCCTGGTCTTCCTCTGGCAGGAACGCGCTTGGGATACGGGTGAACATCCAGATCATGCCGGCCAGGATCAGCACATACACCAGGAACGCTGGAATCTTGTGCTTGATCATGGCGCCTACGCCGCGCTCGTACTTGAGTACGCCGCTGTCGAAGGTACGGTTGAACCAGCCGAAGAAGCCGCGCTTGGGCTGGCCATGTTTTTCTGGATCAATCGGCTTGAGCATGGTGGCGCACAAGGCCGGGGTGAAGATCAGGGCAACCAGTACCGACAATGCCATCGCCGAAACAATGGTGATGGAGAACTGGCGGTAGATCACACCGGTGGAACCACCGAAGAACGCCATCGGCAGCAGTACCGCCGACAGTACCAGGGCGATACCTACCAGGGCGCCCTGGATCTGGCCCATGGACTTGATCGTCGCTTCTTTCGGCGACAGGTGTTCCTCGGCCATTACCCGTTCGACGTTTTCCACCACGACGATGGCATCGTCCACCAGCAAGCCGATGGCCAGGATCATGCCGAACATGGTCAGGGTGTTGATGGTGAAGCCGCACGCGGCCAGGATCCCGAAGGTACCCAGCAATACCACCGGTACGGTCATGGTGGTGATGATGGTGGCGCGGAAGTTCTGCAGGAACAGGAACATCACCAGGAACACCAGCACGATCGCTTCGACCAGGGTGTCAACTACACCGGAGATCGATTCGGTCACGACCGGGGTGGTGTCATACGGTACTACCGCCTTCATGCCAGGCGGGAAGAACGGCTCCAGGGACTTCACTGTTTCGCGGATGGCCTTGCCGGTGTCCAGGGCGTTTGCACCGGCCGCCAGCTTGATGGCCATACCGGATGCCGGCTTACCGTTGAACTGTGCACTGATGCTGTAGTTCTGGCCGCCCAGCTCGATACGCGCGACGTCACCCAGGCGAACCTGCGAGCCGTCGGTGTTCACCTTCATCAGGATCTTGGCGAATTCGTCAGCGCTTTGCAGGCGTGTCTTGCCGATGATGGTGGCGTTCAGCTGGGTGCCGGGCAGGGCAGGCAAGCCGCCCAGTTGACCGGTAGCCACCTGCACGTTCTGCGCCTTGATGGCGTTGCTGACATCCACGGGCGTGAGCTGATAGTTGTTCAGCTTGGCCGGGTCGAGCCAGATACGCATGGCGTACTGCGAACCGAAGACCTGGAAGTCACCTACACCCGCGGTACGGGAGATCGGGTCCTGGATGTTGGACACGATGTAGTTGGACAGGTCGTCCTTGGTCATGCTGCCGTCTTCCGACACCAGACCGATCACCATCAGGAAGTTCTTCACCGACTTGGTCACGCGGATACCCTGTTGCTGCACTTCTTGTGGCAGCAGCGGGGTGGCCAGGTTCAGCTTGTTCTGCACCTGGACCTGGGCGATATCCGGGTTGGTACCCTGGTTGAACGTCGCGGTGATGGTCATGCTGCCGTCGGAGTTACTGTCTGAGGCGACATAACGCAGGTTGTCGATACCGTTGAGCTGTTGCTCGATGACTTGCACCACGGTGTCCTGCACGGTTTGTGCAGACGCGCCTGGGTAGGTTACCTGGATATCAATGGCCGTTGGCGCAATGGCCGGGTATTGGTTGATGGGCAACTTCAGGATCGACAGTGCCCCGACCAGCATGATCACCAGGGCAATTACCCAGGCGAAAATGGGACGGTCGATAAAAAATTTCGACATGGATTACTCCCCTTGACCAGCAGCGGCAGCGGGCGCTGCAGCAGTACCGGCGGGTTTAGCGTTGTCAGCGTCCTTGACCTTGACTTCGATGCCCGGCTTGATGAATTGCAGGCCCTCGGTGATCACACGGTCACCGGCGTCCAGGCCTTTTTCCACCAGCCAGTAGGCGCCGGAAGTACGGTTGGCAACCAGGACGCGTTGCTCGACCTTGTTGTCCTTGTTCACGATCAACGCCGTCGGGATGCCCTTGAGGTCACGGGTCACGCCTTGTTGCGGCGCGAGAATGGCCTTGCTGTTCACGCCGGCTTGCAGCTGGGCGTGCACGAACATCCCGGGCAGCAGGGTGTGGTCAGGGTTCGGGAA
Organism: Pseudomonas haemolytica; assembly: GCF_009659625.1. Lineage (GTDB taxonomy): Bacteria > Pseudomonadota > Gammaproteobacteria > Pseudomonadales > Pseudomonadaceae > Aquipseudomonas > Aquipseudomonas haemolytica. Next base: position 770,588 of record NZ_VOIW01000001.1, read on the forward strand.
CACGGCGCGCAGGGTCACGGAACCGGTAGTCTGGTCGACCGACACTTCCGAGAACTCAAGCTTGCCGTCCTGGGCGTAGGGCGTGCCGTCTTCCAGGGTCAGCTTGACCTTGGCAGCGTTTTCGCCGGCTTTCTCCAGTTGGCCACTTGCAAGGTCGCGGCGCAGTTTCAGCATTTCCGCCGAGGACTGCGTGACGTCAACGTAGATCGGGTCCAGTTGCTGGATCACGGCCATGGCATCGGCCTGGCCATTGCTGACCAGTGCGCCTTCGGTCACCGAAGAGCGGCCAATGCGCCCGGAGATCGGCGCGAACACTTTGGTATAGCGCACGTTGATCTGGGCGGTTTGAACGTTTGCTTCGGCGGTCATGCGGTTGGCGACGGCAGTGTCGTATTCCTGACGGCTGACGGCTTGCTCATCGACCAATTGCTTGTAGCGGTCGCTGATGGACTTGGTCTGGGTCAGGCTGGCTTGGGCGCTTTTCAGGGTGGCGTCATACACCGACGGGTCGATCTGGTAGAGCTGTTGCCCTTCCTTCACGTCCGCACCTTCCTTGAACAGGCGCTTGAGAATGATGCCGTTGACCTGAGGCCGGACTTCCGCGATGCGGTAGGCCGTGGTGCGGCCTGGCAGCTCGGTGGTCAGGGTGAAGGCTTGCGGTTGAATGGTGACCACGCCGACCTGAGGGGTTTGAGCGGGCGGTGCCGCTTCTTCCTTTTTACATCCGCTGAGCAGCGATGCCAGGGCGACGGCAGTGACCAGAGCGGTAACAGCTGGCTTAAGTTGCATGAAGATCCTCGGGTCAGGCGCGCAGAGTGCGCACAAGAAGTGTGGAAGGGTAAAAAACAAGCGGTGAGTGGATAAGTAGCTTGCTACGCAATATACTTACGTTCATGGTTGTTTGTAAACTCTTGACAGGCTGCGTGGAATATTGACAAAGCAGCACCGTAAGCCTCGATTCTAGTACGTTCGGCGCCCATGACGGCGTCGTCCCACAATTATTCAGATGATGGTCAAGTACCATCCACAGTGTCCCGATTGAGGTTTTACTGCCATGGTTCGTCGCACCAAAGAGGAAGCTCAGGAAACGCGCAGCCAGATTCTGCAAGCCGCCGAGCAGGCTTTCTATGATCGCGGTGTCGCGCGGACCACCCTGGCGGACATCGCCGCGCTGGCCGGCGTGACACGCGGGGCTATCTACTGGCATTTCAGCAATAAGGCCGACTTGCTCCAGGCGCTGCTCGACACGTTGCACGAGCCGCTGGACGAACTGGCCCGGGCAAGTGAAAGCGAGGATGAGGTCGACCCGCTGGGCTGTATGCGCAAATTGCTGATTCATCTCTACCATGAAGTGGCCCTGGACCCGAAAACCCGGCGCATCAACGAGATTCTGTTTCATAAGTGCGAGTTCACCGATGAAATGTGTGACATGCGCCGCCAACGCCAGACCCACAGTCTTGAATGCAACCTGCGCATCGGCTTGACGTTGCGTAACGCGGTCCATCGCGGGCAACTTCCAGAAACGCTCGATACCACCCGCGGGGCCGTATGTATCCATGCCTTTATCCACGGTTTGATCGGCCAGTGGCTGCTGGTGCCTGACAGTTTTCAACTGCATCAGGACGCCGAGCGCTGGGCTGATATAGGGCTGGACATGCTGCGCCTGAGCCCCAGCCTGCGCAATTGAGACAAAATGCGTAATTGCGTCCAGTTGTGTCAATAGTAAAGACCAGAGACAGCCAATCGTCCCTTTGCCTGATTGGCGGGGTGACTTTATATACGGGCTGGCCTGCGGTTGATAGGTAGTTGGCTAAGTATTTTGTAGCGATATTGTTGCGGTTCTGTGAAGCAATGTTTCCAAGGGCCTATACACAGACAAAAATGCGGGAGGGGGCTTGCCCCCCTCCCGCATTGTTTTGCGGATCGCGTTAGATCGCCAGCGTCGGGTAATCGATATAACCCACCGGGCCTTTACCGTAGAAGGTCTCCGGGTGCGGCTCGTTCAGCGGTGCATCAGCTTTCAAGCGCGCCGGCAGGTCCGGGTTGGCAATGAAGGGTATGCCGAAGGCCACCGCATCCGCCTTACCCGCCGCCAGCCAAGCGTTGGCGCTGTCTTTGGTGAAGCGTTCGTTGGCGATGTACGGGCCGCCGAAGGCTTTTTTCAGTTGTGGGCCGAGGCTATCCGCGCCTTCTTTTTCACGGGAGCAGATGAAGGCGATGCCGCGCTTGCCCAGTTCACTGGCAACGTAGGTGAAGGTTTCGGCCAGGTTGGCGTCGCCCATGTCGTGGGCGTCGGCACGCGGTGCCAGGTGCACGCCTACCCGGCCGGCACCCCAGACTTCAATCGCAGCGTCGGTCACCTCCAGCAGCAGGCGCGCACGGTTCTCCAGGGAACCGCCGTAGTTGTCGGTGCGCTGGTTGGTGCTGCTTTGCAGGAATTGGTCGAGCAGGTAGCCGTTGGCGCCGTGGATTTCCACACCGTCAAAGCCTGCGGCCTTGGCGTTTTCTGCACCTACGCGGTAAGCGTCGACGATGTCGGCGATTTCAGCGGTTTCCAGGGCGCGCGGGGTAGGGTAGTCGGCCAACGGGCGCACCAGGCTGACGTGGCCTTTGGCCTGAATCGCGCTGGGTGCCACCGGGGTTTCGCCGTCCAGATAGGATTCATGGGAGGTCCGGCCGACGTGCCACAGTTGCAGGAAAATCTTGCCGCCCGCGCCATGCACGGCCTTGGTGATGTTGGCCCAGCCGCGCACCTGGTCGTTGGACCAGATACCCGGGGTGTCCGGGTAGCCGACGCCCATAGGCGTCACAGAGGTGGCTTCGCTGAGGATCAGCCCGGCGGAGGCGCGTTGCACGTAGTACTCGGCCATCAGCGCATTGGGCACACGACCGGCATCCGCGCGGCAGCGGGTCAGCGGCGCCATGATGATGCGGTTCGACAGTTCCAGGTCGCCCAGTTTGATCGGATCGAAAATAGTCGTCATGGGGAAAACACCTTTCTCTTTAAGTTGATCAGTTGGTCGCGGGGGCCAGGTCGGCATTGCCGCTCTGACGGAAAGTAATCAGGGTCACCAGTAGGGCCAGAATCGCCAGGGCCGCCGCGGCCAATGGCACGCTGGTCAGGCCGAAACCGTGGGCAATCACGCTGCCGCCGACCCAGGCGCCGAGGGCATTGCCGATATTGAAGGCGCCGATGTTGAGGGTGGACACCAGGTTTGGCGCGGCCTTGCCGAAGGTCACCACGTTGATCTGCAGCGCCGGTACGGCGGCAAACGAGGCGGTGGCCCACAGGAACAGGGTAATTTCGGTGGGGATTACCGCGACGCTGGTCCAGGACAGGACGGTGGAGACCACCGCCATGCTGATGAACACGCCGATCAGGGTGGCCGCCAGGCGCTTGTCCGCCAGCTTGCCGCCGATGATGTTGCCCACGGTCAGGCCCAGGCCGATCAGCAGTAGGGTCCAGGTCACGCCCTTGGGCGACACGCCGGTGACATCGCCGAGCAACGGTGCGACGTAGGTAAAGAGAGTGAACATGGAGGCGGCGAACAACGCCGTCATGCTCAGCGACAACCAGATGCCGGCACCCTTGAGGGCTGCCAGTTCGGCACGCATGTCGAGTTTTTCTTCGTCGCGCTTGGCCGGCAGGAAGCGGATCAGGCCGATCAAGGCGATCACGCCGATCACGGTCACCGCCCAGAAGGTCGAGCGCCAGCCGGCTTCCTGGCCCAGTGCGGTACCCAGCGGCACGCCGAGTACGTTGGCCAGGGTCAGGCCGGTGAACATCAAGGCCACGGCCGAAGCGCGCTTGTTGGCCGGTACCAGGTTGGCCGCTACCACTGAACCAATCCCAAAGAATGCACCGTGGCACAGCGCAGTGACGACGCGCGCAAACATCAGCACGTTGTAGTCACTGGCCAGGGCACAGAGCAGGTTGCCGACAATAAAGATGCCCATCAACGCTACCAGGGCGGCCTTGCGTGGCAGCTTGGCGGTGGCCAGTGCCATGAACGGCGCGCCGATGGCCACGCCCAGGGCGTAGCCGGTAACCAGCCAGCCGGCGCCGGGAATCGACACGCCCAGATCCGCGGCCACATCGGGCAACAAGCCCATGATGACGAACTCGGTGGTGCCGATGGCGAAGGCGCTCAGGGCCAGTATGAGTAGCGAGAGGGGCATTGACGTTTCCTTTATTACAGCGGTGCGCTCATATCGGCGCTGAGTTCAGTGGTGAGCGCCGCGAGAAAGGCTTGGATCACTTCCTCGTTGCGCTTGAAAAAGTGCCATTGCCCGGCCTTCTGGCTGCTGATCAACCCGGCGCGTTGCAAGGTGGCCAGGTGGGCCGACACGGTCGACTGGGACAAGCCGCAGCGCTGGTCGATCTGCCCGGCGCAGATGCCGTATTCGTGGTTGTGCAGTTGCTCGGGGAATTGCACCTTCGGGTCTTTCAGCCAGGTGAGGATGTCTCGTCGTACTGGGTGCGCCAGGGCTTTTATTATTTCGTCGAGGTCAATGGACATGGCAGTTGCTCGGTGTCGTAAAACGTTATATCGCGATGAGGCGAACTTTAAATCGTTATATTCCGATATACCAATATGATTTTGGTCTTAGCTCAAGCCGATTAGGTATATCGGGTTATAACGATACGTTGATGGCAGTGTTAGACTGCGCGCCATGAATTATCTCGCACATCTGCACCTGGGCGGCCAACTTCCTGCGCAACTGCTGGGCAGCCTCTATGGCGATTTCGTCAAAGGCCGCCTGCAGGGCCAGTTCAACCCGCAAATCGAAGCGGCGATCCAGCTGCATCGCTCAATCGATCGTTTCACCGACAGCCACCCGTTGGTCGGCGCGGCGTTGTCGCGCTTCAGCCTGACCCGCAGGCGCTATGCCGGGATCGTCCTCGACGTATTCTTTGACCACTGCCTGGCGCGGGATTGGGCGCTGTATGCCGACCAGCCCTTGGAGCAATTCACCTCCCAGGTGTACCGCGTGCTGGCGGCCGAACCCACGCTGCCGGGCCGCCTGGCGCAGATTGCGCCGTATATGGCAGCGGATGATTGGCTGGGCTCTTACCGCGAGTTCGCGGTGATGGATCAGGTGTTGCGCGGGATTTCGCGGCGGCTGACGCAGCCTCAGGAGTTGGGGCAGGCGATGCAGGAGTTGCGGGTGTTGTATGAGCCGCTGAGTGAAGACTTCCGGATCTTCTACCCTGAACTGCAAGCCTTCGCGCATAACCACCTGAAAACACAAAGCTAAATGTGGGAGGGGGCTTGCTCCCGATTGCGGTGTGTCAGCCACCGCTGATGCTGGCTGATCCACTGCTATCGGGAGCAAGCCCCCTCCCACATTTGAACGGTGTTCACATCTCAGGCTGCAAAAGCCGGTCGAGCATGCACTTGTTCCGTCTCCGCCAACGGCCCGAACAACGCCTTCTGCACCGCCTGCTGCGCCTGGAATGCCAACGCCGCACGCTCCTGCCCGGCGCAGGCAATCGGCTTGAGCACGTGAATTTCCACATCGCTCTGGTCATTGGAAAACAGGCGCATCAGGTGCGAGAGCAAATCATCGTCGCCAATAAACGGTGCCAGTGAGTCCACCTGCCCATCGCGCAGATAACGGATCGCCACCGGTTGCAGCGACACCTGCGCATCAATCGCACTGGCCAGCAGACGCCCGTGGAACGTACGCAGGCTGCGCCCGTCAGTGGTGGTGCCTTCGGGGAACATCAGCAGCGGGTGCTGTTGCTCCAGATGGCGGGTCATCTGCTTGCGGATCAACTGGCTGTCACCCGAGCCGCGACGGATAAACAGGCTACCGGCCTTGGCCGCCAACCAGCCAGCCACCGGCCAGGTACGCACTTCGGCCTTGGACAAAAACGACATTGGCGTGACCATGCCCAGCAGCGGGATATCCGTCCAGGACACGTGATTGCTCACCCACAACATCGGCGTTTGCGGCACCTCACCGTGCACCGTTACGCGAAAGGGCAGGGCATTGGTCAATCGCGCCATAAAGAACCGCGACCAACGCTGGCGGCGCACCATCGAGTTAGCCACGCCCAGACGTTCGAACAGGCCGAACACACTGGCCATGCTCAACCCCAGCGCGACCACCAGCAGTACTCGGGCGATGCGCCCATACACGCGCAGGCGGTTCATCACATGGCCGCCTTGAAGTGACGCGCGTAACGCGGGCACAGCTCATCGCGCTTGAGCAGGATGAACACGTCGGCCACCTGGAAATCTTCATCCCAGCACGGCTCGCCGCAGATCTTCGCGCCCAGGCGCATATAGGCCTTGAGCAGTGGCGGCATTTCCGCGATGACGTTGGATGGCAAGTCCAGGGCCGGCAGCGGTTTTTTCGGTTCGGCGCGCAGGTGTTCGTTGCACAAGTAACGCTCGCGCAGGCGTTGCATGATCGCGTGGGCCTGGATGCCGCCGTCGTGCATCGGGATGCTCGCGCAACCCATCAGGTAGCTGTAGCCGCCCTGGTTGAGCACCTCGGCCAACTCGCCCCACAACACCGCGATGGTGCCGCCATTACGGTAGGCCGGGTCGACGCAGGTACGGCCGATTTCCAGGATCGGGCCCTGCAGGTGCAACAAGCCATGCAGGCTGAATTCCTCTTCGCTGTAGAACCGGCCCAAGGTGCTGGCGGCCTGATGGTCGAGCAAACGGGTGGTGGCGACGAGTCGACCGCTGTTCAAATCCCGCACGCCGATGTGGCTGCAGTGAACATCATAGTCATCCATGTCCAGACCCAGTTCCGCGCCTTTCAGCTTGGCGTTGAACTCGCCGCTGAACACGTTGAACCGCAGGGCCTGGGCTTCCTGCAACGCCTTGGCGCCAACCAGGCGTTCGGCTTGCAGGCGGCGTTCATTGCCGGTGTCGCTGATGCGGGCGATCTGAGTCATGGCGAGTCTCCGAGTGCCGGCCACGTTTCGGCCAGTCGACTTTGTTGTCCAAAGTCAGGCTATGTAGCCTCGGTGTCATCTCCATGAAGTTACGGTGACGGTTGGATGACAGCCCCTATGTAGCAAATCTGTCATTGGCCTGCGCTAGGCTCGCGGGCTTGAATGCTCCCCTTGAGTTTGCGTCCATGGTCCGTGGCTTGTTGTGCGTTGCCTTGTTGTTCATCACCGTTACCGCCCGCGCTGAAATCTGGCCCGAAAAGGATTGGGCCTTGGGCACGCCACTCGTCGGTCCCGCTGTCGATGCCCTGGATGCTTACGCCTTCCCGCCCCGCGACGACACTACCCGCAAAGGCATTCGCACCGACGCGCTGCTGGTTATTCGTGACGGTGAAATCATCTACGAACGCTACGCCGCCCCCACCACCGCCAGCACGCCGCACTTGACCTGGTCGGTGAGCAAAAGCCTGATGGCCACGGTGCTCGGTGTGGCCTACGGCGAAAACCGCTTCAAATTGACTGACCCCGCCGCACGTTTTTATCCGCCGATGAAACAGCACCCCAAGGTGACCATGGCCGACCTCCTGCACTGGGCCTCGGGCCTGGACTGGCAGGAAGACTATGAATACGCGCCGTTGAAATCCTCGGTGGTGGCGATGCTCTACACCCGAGGCCGGGGCGATATGGGCGAGTTTGCCGCCGACAGCCAAGCCGTCGCCGCACCTGGCCAGGCCTTCCGTTACTCCAGCGGTGACAGCAACATCTTGTCCGCCGCCCTCAAAGGCATGCTCGGGCACAAGGCTTATATGACTTACCCGTGGGATGCGCTGTTCAAGCCGCTGGGCATTCGTAATGCGACCTGGGAAACCGATGCCGATGAGACTTTCGTCGCCTCGTCCTACGCCTACCTCACCGCCCGGGATCTGGCGCGTGTCGGCCTGCTGATGGCACGTGACGGGCGCTGGGGTGAGCAGCAGTTGTTGCCCAAGGAGTGGGTGGCCTTCAATCGCCAGCCGTTCGACAAGTACAAAGCCGGCCAGGATGAAGCCGTGCCCGGTGGCCAATGGTGGCTCAACACGGGCACGCCCAGACCTTGGCCCGGTGCCCCCGCCGATACCTTCGCCGCTCTCGGGCACTGGGGCCAGGCGCTGTTTGTGATGCCCGATGAACACCTGGTAATCGTGCGCTACGGCGATGACCGCGATGGCAGCTACCGCCATAACGAACTGCTCAAGCGCGTGCTGGCGGCGGTGCAGCCATGATTCGCCGTCGACCGTTTACCAGTCTGTTTCTGCTGCTGGTGCTCGCCCTGCTGGGCTGGGTGTGGCATGAGCGCGTCAACCTGCAAGCCTTCCCCGACATCATCGCGGCGTACACAGCCAAGGAGTACTGCTCGTGCCGGTATGTGGAGAACAATCCGGCGGAGTATTGCCGTGGGTATGTGAAGCAGTACGTGCCGACCAGTGCGTTTATCGACAAGCCGGAACGCAGTGAAGTGACGGCGAGTGGGTTGGGGCGTACGCATACGGCAAGGTGGTTGGGTGAACGGCAGGGCTGTCGTCTAACGCCCTGAGGTTCCACCCAGTGGAACCACCTTTGATTGTCCTCGGGCCCACATCGCGCTTAGCTGTCGGTGTGTCGCCAACAAGAACGGGAACACCCGCCTGTGAGGAGAATCACCATGCGCCCACACCAGCACATCCTGGATTGGCTCAGCGACGTCGCCAGCGACTTGCACGCTGTGCGTCACGATATTCACGCCCATCCTGAACTCGGCTTTGAAGAGAACCGAACCTCTGCGCTGGTCGCGCAATCCCTGAGGGAGTGGGGTTATGAGGTGCACACCGGCATCGGCAAAACCGGGGTGGTCGGCGTGCTGCGCAACGGCAGCAGCTCGCGCACCCTGGGTATTCGCGCCGACATGGACGCCTTGCCCATCATCGAAAACACCGGTGCTTCCTACACCAGCCAGCACGCCGGCTGCATGCACGCCTGCGGGCATGACGGCCACACTACCATGCTGCTCGGCGCGGCTCGTTATCTGGCGGCGACCCGGCAATTCGACGGCACCTTGAACCTGATTTTCCAACCCGCCGAAGAGGGCCAGGGCGGCGCCGAGGCGATGCTGGCGGACGGTCTGCTGGAGCGTTTCCCCTGTGATGCGCTGTTCGGGATGCACAATATGCCGGGCTTGCCGGCGGGGCATTTGGGCTTGCGGGTCGGCCCGATGATGGCTTCGCAGGACTTGCTCACCGTGACGCTGGAAGGCGTCGGCGGCCATGGCTCCATGCCGCATCTCACAGTCGATCCACTGGTGGCGGCCGCGAGCATGGTCATGGCCTTGCAGACGGTAGTGGCGCGCAACATTGATACCCAGGAAGCCGCTGTGGTCACGGTCGGCGCCTTGCAGGCCGGCCAGGCCGCCAACGTGATTCCCCAGCAAGCGTTGCTGCGCTTGAGCCTGCGTGCGCTCAACCCCAAGGTGCGCGAGCAGATGCTGGAACGGGTCAACGCGATCATCCAGACCCAGGCCGCCAGTTTCGGCTGCACGGTGCAGATCGAACACCGCCCGGCCTACCCGGTGCTGGTCAATCACGCCGAAGAAACCGAGTTTGCCCGTCAGGTCGGCGTGGCCTTGCTCGGCGCCGAGGCAGTGGACGGCAACACCCGCACGCTGATGGGCAGCGAAGACTTCGCCTGGATGCTGCAACGCTGCCCCGGCAGTTACCTGTTTATCGGTAACGGTGTGTCGCGGCCGATGGTGCACAACCCCGCCTATGACTTCAACGACGACATCCTGCTGACCGGCGCCGCCTATTGGGGCGCGCTGGCCGAGAGCTGGCTCAAGCCTGCCTGACGAGCGCACTTTTCTCTGCCGCTGGACCCTTTCCCTTATCGGTTGAATGGAGTGTTCCTCATGCAGACTTCAAAACCTGGTGTCTCCCGCACCCGCCAAGTGGTGGCGGCCGTGATCGGCAACGCGCTGGAGTGGTATGACTTTATCGTCTACGGCTTTCTGGCGAGCATCATCGCCCGGCAATTCTTCCCCTCTGAGGATGAATACGCCTCGCTGCTGATGGCGTTGGCCACTTTTGGCGTGGGCTTTTTCATGCGCCCGGTGGGTGGAATCCTGTTGGGCATTTATGCCGACCGCAAAGGCCGCAAGGCGGCGATGCAGTTGATTATCCGGCTGATGACCGTATCCATCGCGCTGATCGCCTTCGCGCCGAACTATGCCGCCATCGGAATGGGCGCGCCTTTGTTGATCGTGGTGGCGCGGATGCTCCAAGGCTTTGCTACCGGCGGGGAATACGCGAGTGCCACGGCGTTTCTGGTGGAGAGCGCACCGGCCCATCGCAAGGGCCTGTACGGGTCATGGCAGTTGGTGGGGCAATGCCTGGCGGTGTTTGGCGGGGCGGCGATGGTGGCGTTGGTCACGCACTTCTTTTCTCCCGAGACCCTCGACCTGTGGGGCTGGCGTTTACCGTTTGTGCTGGGCTTGCTGATCGGCCCGGTGGGGTTGTGGATTCGTCGGCACATGGAAGACCCGGAAGAGTTTATCGAGGCGCGTAAAAACGCGACCGGCCCGGCACCCAGCTTGATGGATGTGTTGCGTGATCATCGCCGCAGCATCCTGGTGTCCATGGGCCTGGCCTGCGGGGCGACGGTGTCGTTCTATGTGGTGCTGGTGAACATGCCGACCTTCGCCCACAAGAACCTCGGCCTGCCGCTGGACCAGGTGCTGATGGTGCAGATGTTTGCGGTGGCGCTGATGACCGTGGTGATTCCGTTGTCGGGCCTGCTCTCGGATCGCCTGGGGCGGCGCCCGGTGTTGATGGCGTTCACCCTGGCGTTCTTCGTGATGGTCTACCCGTTGTATGTGTGGGTGGCTGCGGGGCCGTCCATCGAACGCTTGCTGGTGATGCAGGTGATGCTGTGCACCGCCATTGGCGGGTTCTTCGGGCCGGCGCCGACCGCCTTGGCCGAGCAGTTTCCCATCGAGGTGCGTTCCACCGGCGTGTCGGTGGCCTATAACGTGGCGGTGATGGTGTTCGGTGGTTTTGCGCCGTTGATCGTGACCTGGCTGAGCAAAGTGCTGGGCACGCCGGTGGCGCCGTCGTTCTATGTGTTGTTCGCTTGCGTGCTGACGCTGCTGGGCACTTACTGCATGCAGGAGGCACCACGGGCGAAGAAACCGCTGCCGTTTTCAAGTGAGGTGAAGCCTTGAGTATTGTCGAGTGGGATGCCACTGAACTGTCGCGGGCGATCCACGGGCGGCAAGTGTCGTGCGAAGAGGTGATGCAGGCATACCTGGCACAGATTCAGCGTTTTAATCCGAGCGTGAATGCACTGGTGTCGTTGCGCGACAGCGATGCCGTGCTGGCTGAGGCGAGGGCCTGTGATCGTGAGCTGGATCAGGGTAAGTCGCGTGGCTGGATGCACGGCATGCCCCAGGCCATCAAGGACCTCGCGGCGACCCAAGGCTTGCGCACCACCTTGGGCTCACCGCTGTTCTCCGAGCATGTACCGAGCGAAGACGCCATCAGCGTGGCGCGGGTGCGGGCCAATGGCGCGATCATCATCGGCAAGACCAACGTGCCGGAGTTCGGCCTGGGCTCCCATACCTACAACACGCTGTTCGGCACCACCGGCAATGCCTATGACCCACGCCTGGCGGCCGGCGGCAGCAGTGGTGGGGCGGCGGTGGCCCTGGCGCTGCGCATGCTGCCGGTGGCCGATGGTAGCGACATGATGGGCTCGCTGCGCAACCCGGCGGCGTTCAACAATGTGTTCGGCTTGCGCCCGTCCCAAGGGCGCGTGCCCCATGGGCCGATGCCGGAGCTGTTCGTGCAGCAGTTGGGCACCGAAGGCCCGATGGGCCGTAGCGTTACGGATGTGGCGCGCCTGCTGAGCATCCAGGCCGGTTACGACCCACGGGTGCCACTGTCATCCCGGGACGATCCCGCGGTGCTGGGCCAGCCGTTGCAGCGTGACTTCAACGGCGCACGCCTCGGTTGGCTGGGTGACTACAACGGTTACCTGCCGATGCAGGACGGCGTGATGAGCCTGTGCGAAGCGGCCCTCGATGACTTCGCCACGCTGGGCTGCGACGTGCAACGCTGCCAGCCGGATTTTTCCCTGGCGCGTCTGTGGCGCTGCTGGCTGGTACACCGCCATTGGCTGGTGCATGGCAACCTCGGCGCGGCCTACGCCAACCCGCAGAAACGCGCACTGCTCAAGCCTGAAGCACAATGGGAAGTGCAGGGCGGCCAGGGCTTGAGTGCGCAGCAGGTGTACCAGGCGTCGATGGATCGCAGCGAGTGGTACCGCGCCTTGGCCAACTTGTTCGAGCGTTACGATTTCCTGCTGCTGCCCACCGCCCAAGTGTTCCCTTTTGATGCACAACAGGCGTGGCCGCGCCACGTGGCTGGGCGCGAAATGGATACCTATCACCGCTGGATGGAAGTAGTGATCGGACCGACCCTGGCCGGTTTACCGAGCATGAGCATCCCGGTGGGCTTCAACCCCCAGGGCCTGCCGATGGGCCTGCAAATCATCGGCCCGGCCCAGGCGGACCGAGCCGTGCTGCAATTGGCCTATGCCCATGAACAACTGACCCAATGGGTGCAACGCCGGCCGCCGGCGTGCCTTGAAGCGATCGCCTGAGCCGCGACCGGGCCTGTATCTTGCTGTGAGAATGATCATCCACCGGCAACAGGGAGATCGAACATGGACACAGGCACCGTACGCTCGGTTGAACGCGCACTGGCAATCGTCGAGTTGCTGGGCGAGCACCAGGCCCTGGGGCTGGAAGAGCTGCACTACCTCACGCGGCTGCCCAAGGCCACGGTGTCACGCATGTTGCTGACCTTGCAGGAACAGGGCTGGGTCTATCGTGGCCTGAGCGATCGGCGTTACCGCCTGCGCGCCCGGCGTTTGTTCGGCGATACCCAGCAACGCTTCAAGCGCCAGGTGGTGGAAAGCGCGGCACCCTGGTTATTGGAGCTCAGTGAACGCACCGGCTTGGTGGTGGACTTGTCCTGTTTCGATGGCGAGCGCCTGGAAGTCATGGAGAGTGCGATTCCCGGTGTGCTGCGCAAGCTGTACCCGAACAACTGCCAGATCGTCGGCCAGTATGCCAGCCTGTTTCATTCGGCGATGGGCAAGGCGTGCCTGACGCAATTGCCCCTTGAGGAAGTGCAACGCCTGGCGGGCCGCGATCAGGTGGCGGCGGACGAGCAATACCGTGCCTGCGAACAAACCCAGCACCAAGGCTTCGGCCAGCGCACCGAAGGTTACTGGGAATACCCGGTGCGCCTGCCGTTCCTGATCCGTGCGGTGGCGCTGCCGGTGCGTACCAATGGCCGATTGGTGGGGAGCATGGCCCTGCACTGGCCGATGCATCAGGCGCCGGTGGAACGGGTGCTGAACCTGCACATGGCCAGCCTGGAGCAAGCGGTGCGCGAAGTGCAGCAGGCATTGGCCTAGACAGTCACCACAGGACCAATGTGGGAGGGGGCTTGCGCCCGATAGCAGAGTGTCAGTCACTGGATGTGTTGCTGATCCACCGCCATCGGGAGCAAGCCCCCTCCCACATTGGATTTGCGCCATTCGTGAGATTGCGCTTAAGGTTCATCCAGGTTTTTTGCCCTAGAGTCTTTATGTTCAATGTCAAACCTCTGGTCTTCGCGCTGCTGACCTGTGCCACCGTGCCTGCCCACGCCGACTGGTACCTGGATAACGAATCCTCGCGCCTGTCTTTCGTCACCACCAAAAACACCGAGATTGCCGAGGTGCATCGCTTCCTGGTGTTGCATGGCAAGGTCGACGCCAAAGGCGCGGCGCAGTTGCAAGTGGAGATGGAGTCGATCAACAGCGGCATCCCCCTGCGCGACGAGCGCATGCGCAATGACCTGTTCCAGATCAAGACCTTCCCTGAAGCGCTGATCAGCGCGCAGATCAATCTGCAACCGATCAATGACCTGGCGTCCGGCGCGCAGCTGGAATTGCGCTTGCCATTGAACGTCACGCTGCACGGCAAGACCCAGACCTACAGCGCCGAGTTGCTCGCCACACGCCTGGATGAACGACGCTTCCAAGTGGTGACCCTTGAGCCGGTGGTGCTGCATGCCGAGGATTTCGACCTGGCGCCCGGTGTGGCGGCGTTGCGTAAGGCGGCTGGGCTGAAGTCGATCAGCCTGTCGGTGCCGGTGGGTGCGGTACTGATCTTCACGGCGCGCTGACATGAGCGGCGCAGTGTTCCCGTGGCGCAGCGCCAATCAGTTCGAATTGTTGATCGACGGGCCGAGTTTCTTCCCGCAGATGCTGGTGGGCATTGCCCGGGCCGAGCAGCAGGTTGATCTTGAACTGTATCTGGTCGAAGCCGGTGCCTGTGCCGACGCTATGGTGCAGGCGCTGGTGCTGGCCGCCGAACGCGGCGTGCAGGTGCGCTGCCTGTTCGATGATTACGGCAGCCTGGCGTTTACCCTCGGGCTGCGCAAGCGCTTGACCGATGCCGGCGTGGAGCTGCGCTTCTACAATCGCCTGAACTGGCGGCGCTGGATGCGCAACCTGTATCGCGACCATCGCAAGCTGCTGCTGATCGACCAGAATATCGCCGTGGTCGGTGGCACCGGTGTCACCGATGAGTTCTGGACCCCGGGGCAAGACAGCGCCGAATGGCATGAAGTCATGGTGCAAATCAGCGGCCCGCTGGTGTTGGACTGGCAGGCCCTGTTCGATCGGCAATGGCACGCCAACGTGGCGCGCCGTGAATGGAAACCGGCGACCCATTTCGGGTTACCACGCTTGCCCAAGGTGCCAGCCACCGGGCCTGGGCTCGGCCGCGTGGCGTATGCCGACGCCCGTCAGCATCGAGATATCCTGCAATCGCTGATCCGCGCCTTGAACAGCAGCAAGACGCGTATCTGGTTGGCAACGCCGTACTTCCTGCCGACCTGGAGCGTGCGCCGTGCCTTGCGCCGGGCGGCAGGGCGGGGTGTAGATGTGCGCTTGCTGCTCACCGGCCCACGCACCGATCACCCATCCGTACGTTACGCCGGCCATCGTTATTACCCGCGCCTGCTACGTGCAGGTGTGCAGATCTTTGAATACCAGCCGTGCTTCCTGCACCTGAAGATGGTGCTGGTGGACGATTGGGTGAGCATTGGCTCGTGCAATTTCGACCACTGGAATTTGCGCTTCAACCTGGAAGCCAACCTCGAAGCGTTGGACCCGGGATTGACGGCGGCGGTGGTGGGCAGTTTCGAAGCAGACTTTGCCCAGAGCCAGGTGGTGAGCCTGGAGGCATGGAAGGCGCGGCCGTTGTGGAGGCGGGTCAAGCAGCGGATGTGGGGGTGGATTGATCGGTTGGTGGTCAATTTGCTGGACCGACGCGGCTAGTCGCATCACCTCAATCAAATGTGGGAGGGGGCTTGCTCCCGATAGCAGCGGGTCAGTCAATGAATCGGTTAACTGACACACCGTATCGGGAGCAAGCCCCCTCCCACATTTTTTACTGCATTCGAGGTTTAGAGCAGCTCAAAGGTCTGCTGCTGAACATCCTGGGAATCCAGCCCGATCTGCACATTGAACTCACCCGGTTCCGCCGCGAACTTGAGCTGGGCGTTGTAGAACTTCAAGTCGTCCTCGGTGATGGTGAAGTGCAGCGTGCGCTCTTCGCCGGCCTTGAGCATGATCTTCTGGAAGTTCTTCAGCTCCTTGATCGGGCGGATCATCGAACCGGCCACGTCCTGGATATACAACTGCACCACGGTTTCGCCATCGACCTTGCCGGTGTTCTTGACGGTGACACTGGCGTCGAGCTTGCCCGTCTTGTTCAGGGTGGTGGACGACAGCGCCATGTCCGACAGGCTGAAGTGGGTGTAGCTCAGGCCATAACCAAAGGGAAACAGCGGGCCGGTGGTGTCATCGAAGTACTGCGAGGTGTAGTTGCCAGGCTTGCCCGGGGTGAACGGGCGGCCAATGGTCAGGTGGTTGTAGTAGGTCGGAATCTGCCCCACCGAACGCGGGAAGGTGATAGGCAGCTTGCCCGACGGGTTGTAGTCGCCGAACAGCACGTCGGCGATGGCGTTGCCGCCTTCGGTGCCGGCGAACCAGGTTTCCAGGATCGCGTCGGCTTGTTGGTTTTCCTCGAGGATCGACAGCGGACGGCCGTTCATCAGCACCAAGACCAACGGTTTGCCGGTAGCTTTAAGGGCCTTGATCAGGTCGCGCTGGCTTTGCGGGATGTTCAGGTCGGTGCGGCTCGATGACTCGTGGGACATACCACGCGACTCGCCCACCGCTGCGACGATGACGTCGGCGTTCTTCGCCGCTTTCACTGCTTCGTCGATCAGCACTTGGGCTGGGCGCGGGTCATCCACTACTTCCGGGGCATCGAAGTTGAGGAAGTTGAGGTAGTCGAGCACCGCCTTGTCGCTGGTGATGTTGGCGCCGCGGGCATAGATCACTTGGCCTTTTTCGCCGATGACAGCGTTCATGCCGTCGAGCAGGGTCACCGATTGCGCAGGTCTGCCGGCAGCGGCCCAACTGCCCATCATGTCGATCGGCGCCTTGGCCAGTGGGCCGACCAGGGCGATGGTCGCGGATTTTTTCAGCGGCAGCGTTTCATTCTGGTTCTTCAGCAGTACCAGGCTGCGCCGTGCAATGTCGCGGGCTTCGGCGCGGTGCAGGCGGCTGTCGGCGTAGGGATCGGCCGGGTCATCCTCGGCCTTGCCGATGCGCAGGTACGGGTCCTTGAACAGGCCCATGTCGTACTTGGCACCGAGCACTTCGCGCACGGCGTTGTCGATGTCGCTCTGCTCGATCTCGCCGGATTTGAGCAGCCCAGGCAATTCCTTGCCGTACAGCGAGTCGTTCATGCTCATGTCGATGCCGGCCTTGATTGCCAGCTTGGCGGCTTCACGCCCGTCCTTGGCCACGCCGTGCTTGATCAATTCGAAGATCGCACCGTGGTCGCTGACGGTCAGGCCCTTGAAGCCCCAGTCTCTGCGCAGCAGGTCGTTCATCAGCCAGGTGTTGGCGGTGGCAGGCACGCCGTTGATCGAGTTCAACGCCACCATCACGCCGCCGGAGCCGGCCTTGATGGCTGCGTGGTAAGGCGGCAGGTAATCCTGGTACATCTTGACCGGGCTCATGTCGACCACGTTGTAGTCGCGCCCGCCTTCCACCGCGCCATACAGGGCGAAGTGCTTGACGCTGGCCATGAGGCTGTCGGCATTCGCGGGGCTTGCGCCCTGGAACGCCTTGACCATGACTTCGGCAATCCGCGAGACCAAATACGTGTCTTCACCGAAGCCTTCGGAGGTGCGGCCCCAGCGTGGGTCACGCGAGATATCGACCATCGGCGCAAAGGTGATGTCGAGGCTGTCGGCGGCGGCTTCCTGGGCGGCGATGCGCCCGGAGCGGCCGATGGCGTCCATGTCCCAGCTGGAAGCCAGGGCCAGGCTGATCGGGAAAATCGTGCGGTGGCCGTGGATCACGTCATAGGCGAAGAACATCGGGATCTTCAAGCGGCTGCGCATGGCCGCGTCCTGCATCGGGCGGTTTTCCGGGCGGGTGATGGAGTTGAACGTGCCACCGATGCGGCCGGCGGCGATTTCCTTGCGGATCAGCTCCCGGGGCATTTCCGGGCCGATGCTGATCAGGCGCAATTGGCCGATTTTCTCGTCCAGGGTCATTTGCTTGAGCAGGTCGCTGACGAAGGCGTCCTTGTCTTTAAGCGCAGCAGGCTTTGTTTCTGCCCATACGGGGTGACTGGCCAGAGTGGCAACAAGGCCGAGCAAACACAGCTTCTTCATGAATATCCTTTTTCGGCTCACTGCACAGCGATAACGCTGATCGGCCAAAATGTGGGGAGCGTCTATTGTTGTTCGGGTGTTGTTCAGATAAATGCAGCACACTCTGAACTCTTTTTCGCGCTGGGCATCTTTGTAGCTGATTGGCTCGATGCATGCCAGTGGTGGCGGATTATGCCCCAAGCGCGTCGTTTATAGGGTTAGTCGTCAACTTCCATCAAGATTGGGCAGGAGAAACACCATGCAAGCAGCACAACATTACCGCTGGGGCTTCAAGGCTGCGGCTTTGCTACTGATCAGCACAGTGCTGAGCGGTTGCGGCATCAACAACATCCCGACCCTGGATGAACAGGCCAAGGCGGCCTGGGGCCAGGTGCAGAACCAGTACCAACGCCGTGCCGACCTGATCCCCAACCTGGTGGAAGTCGTCAAGGGCTACGCTGCCCATGAGCAAGACACCCTGACCGCCGTGATTGAAGCGCGGGCCAAAGCCACCTCGATCCAGGTGGATGCCAGCACCCTCGACAACCCCGAAAAACTCAAGCAGTTCCAGCAGGCCCAGGATGGCCTTAGCGGCGCACTCAGCCGTTTGATGGTGGTATCCGAGCGCTATCCGGACCTCAAGGCCAACCAGAACTTCCTGGCCTTGCAGTCCCAACTTGAAGGCACCGAGAACCGCATCGCCGTGGCCCGTCGTGATTTCATCCAGGCTGTGCAAGCCTACAACACCGAAATTCGCACCTTCCCTGGCCGCCTGTGGCACACCGTGATGTACAGCGACTTGCCGATCCGCGCCACGTTTGAAGCCACCAGTGCCGACGCCGATAAAGCGCCGCAAGTGAAGTTCAAATAAGGCTGCACTGAGGTGTCGATGCGTTTATTACGGATAAGCCTGGCGCTGTGGCTGTTGGCCTGCGTGGGCGTGGCCCAGGCAGCGCTGACCTTCCCGGCGCTGAGTGGGCGCGTGGTGGACAGCGCGCAGATGCTCGACCCGGCGGTACGCGAGCAACTGACCCAGCAATTGCAGGCGCTGGAGCAAACCTCGGGCGACCAGATCGTGGTGGTCACCGTACCCGACCTGCAGGGCGTGCCCATTGAAGACTACGGTTATCAATTGGGCCGCCAGTGGGGCATTGGCCAGAAGGGCAAGGACAACGGCGCGCTGCTGCTCGTCGCCCGTGATGACCGTAAGGTGCGTATCGAAGTCGGTTACGGCCTGGAAGGCGTGCTGACGGATGCGCAATCCTGGGTGATCATCAACCAGGTGATCCTGCCCAAGTTCAAGGCCGGTAACTTCAGCCAGGGCATCAGCGACGGCGTGGCCGCGATGCTGCAGGTGGTTGGCGGCGAACCCTTGGCAGTGCCTGCCCATGTGGCGGATGCGAATTTTGCCAAGGATAATCCCGGGTTCTCCATCGGCCTGTTTATCCTGCTGATCGGCGTGTTGTGGCTGTGTAATCGCCTGGGCTTGCCGGTGGGCGCAATCCTGCTGGCTATTCTCAGCAGCGGACGCGGCGGCGGTGGGGGAGGCGGTGGCGGCGGTTTCCGGGGCGGCGGCGGTGGTTTTGGCGGCGGCGGGGCTTCGGGTGGCTGGTAATGACAATAACGAGAAAAGAGCATCTACAACCATGGCATTACTGACTGAACACGAGCAACGCCAAGTCGCCGAAGCCATCGCCCGGGTCGAGAAAACCACCGACGCGGAGTTGGTGACGGTGCTGGCTGCGCGGGCCGACGACTACGCCTATATCCCGTTGCTGTGGGCGAGCTTGATCGCGTTGGTGGTGCCGGGCGTGGTGCATTATTTGTCGGGCTACCTGACCATGTACACCTTGCTGTTGGCGCAATGGGCGACGTTTATTCTGTTGTGCCTGGTGTTCCGTTTGCCCAAGGTCACCACGCGGCTGATCCCGCGTTCGGTGCGTCATTGGCGCGCGTCCAACCTGGCGCGCCGGCAGTTCCTGGAGCAAAACCTGCACCACACCGTGGGCAGCACCGGCGTGCTGATTTTTGTCAGCGAGGCGGAGCGCTATGTGGAAATTCTGGTGGATGACGGGATTTCCAAACACTTGGATGACAGCAGTTGGGATGTCATCGTCCAGGCGTTTACCCAGCAGGTGAAACAGGGGCAGACGCTGGCCGGGTTCATTGCATGCGTTGAAGCCTGTGGCGAGTTGCTCAAGGTGCACGTGCCGGTGACGCAGACGCGTAATGAGTTGCCCAATCGCCTGGTTGTACTCGAATAACACGGCTAACGCAGTTCCCAATGTGGGAGGGGGCTTGCTCCCGATGGCGGTGCACCAGTCAATGAATCTGTTGGCTGACACACTGCAATCAGGAGCAAGCCCCCTCCCACATTTGGATCTACAGTGGTTGCTGGAACTGACCGTTGATCAAATAACCCCGTGCCCTGAGCCCCTATCCCCCCTAAAATGCCCGGCATTCTTTACCCGAGGCGTTTTTGTTCATGTCCGTCACCGCTCAACCTGCCCGCCCTGCGCCGGATCATCACGCTCAGTTCATCGAACTGCTCAGCACCAGCCTTGCGCAGAACGCTTTTATCAAGCTGGTGCTGGCCAAGTACGTGGGCGATGAAGCCGAGTTGCAACGGCTGATCATCAAGCAGATTGAGGTCAAGGAGCAGGCGTGCCTGTCCTTCGTCTATCGCTACAAGACCCGCGACATCACCAAGAACTTCCCCTTGGCCGACGGCGTGGCTGCGATTGCCGAGCTGTTGCCGGCGTCGTTCAAGAACGCGCACTTGCTGTCGCTGACCGACGAAGCCCAGCTGGAATACAGCAAGAAGAACAAAAGCTCGCTGTTCAAAAGCAAACCGCAGCAACTGCGTGAGGCTCCGTCGGCCGAGCATAACCGTGAGAAAAACCGCTTCCTTGACCTGAGCCGACCATTCCTCGCCGACCTGGGCGTGACCGACGCCAAGCAGGCGCTGATCCCGTCGATGTCGCGCAAGTGGAAGCAGATCAACAAGTTCATCGAAGTGTTCAGCCATGCGCTGACGTCGTCGCCATTGAAGCTCGACCAACCGGTGCGCGTCGCTGATTTCGGGTCGGGCAAGGGCTACCTGACCTTCGCCATCCACGATTACCTGCGCAATACCCTCAAGGCCGAGGGCGAGGTCACTGGCGTTGAATTGCGCGAAGACATGGTCACCTTATGCAACAGCGCCGCCGCACGCCTGGAACACCCGGGGCTGGTGTTCAAATGCGGGGATGTGCGCAGCGTGGCACCGAGTGAACTGGACGTGATGATCGCCCTGCATGCCTGCGACATCGCCACTGACTACGCGATCCACACCGGTATCCGTTCCGGCGCGTCGATCATCATGTGCTCGCCGTGCTGTCACAAGCAGATTCGCCTGCAGATCCAGAGCCCGGCGCTGCTCAAGCCGATGCTGCAATACGGCCTGCACTTGGGCCAGCAGGCGGAAATGGTCACCGACAGCCTGCGTGCGTTGTTCCTTGAAGCCTGTGGCTATGAGACCAAGGTGTTCGAGTTCATTTCGTTGGAGCACACCAACAAGAACAAGATGATTCTTGCGGTCAAGCGTGCGGAGCCGGTGGACAACGCGCAACTGTTGGCGAAAATCCAGGAACTCAAGGCGTTCTACCACATCAGCGAACACTGCCTGGAAACCTTGCTGCGTGCCGATGGGCTATTGAACTGAGCACAGAGCCCTTGTGGGAGCGGGCTTGCTCGCGAATGCGCAGTATCAGTCAATAAATTCGGCGACTGACCCACCGCATTCGCGAGCAAGCCCGCACCCACATTTAGACTGTGTGCACCTTGGCAATAGGTGCTGGCTGCACTGCCGTCTTGCGCCCCAGCATCACGGTGACAATCACTCCACAGGCAAACAACCAGGTAATCGGCTCGATATGCTCACCAAAGAACAACGCCGAAAACGCGATGGTGAAGAAGATCTGTAGCAGCTGAATCTGGCTGACTCGCGCAATCCCGCCCATGGCCAGCCCGGCATACCAGGCGAAGAACCCCAGGAATTGCGAGAACAACGACACGTAGCCAAACGCCCACCAGGTGCTCATGGAGATCGGCCCGTGATGCTGCGCCGCCAGGTAGGCCACCGGCCCGATCAACACTGGCGTTGACAGCACCAGCGCCCAACAGATCACCTGCCAGCCGCCCATTTCCTTGGCCAGTCGACCGCCTTCGGCATAGCCCAGGCCGCCCACGGCAATCGCGCCGAGCATCAGCAAATCCCCTGCCTGAATACTGCCGGCACCGGTAATCAGCGCGTAGCTCAACACCAAACCACTGCCCAGCGCCGCGCAGGCCCAGAAGGCTTTCGACGGCCGCTCATGGGACAACCATGCCGCATACAGCGCCACGCACAGCGGTTGCAGGCCGTTGACCAGGGCGCCGTGGGACGCTGGCAAGGTTTGCATGGCCCAGGCCGACAGCACCGGGAAACCGAGGATCACCCCGGCGATCACCAAACACAGACCGCGTACCTGGCGCCAGGTGGGCCAGCGTTCGCGGCGCCACAACAACAGGGCTGCAGCCGGGATTGCCGCGAACAAGGCTCGCCCCAAACCGTTGAGCAACGGGTGGATTTCCTGCACCACGATGCGCGTGAAAGGCAGGGTGAGGCTGAAGATGATGACGCCCAGCAGGCCGAGGGCCATGCCGGTGTTTTCGCGCGAGCTCATGGGGCGGGACCGGGATCAAGAGGGCTTCAAGGGAAGCCCATCTAGCCACACGTCCCGCCGTTTGCGGGCCTACAGCTGGGTGCGGATTTATCCGTACAGTTTTAGAAGAACCGCGTCACGCTGATCTTCGCATCGCGCCCTTTGGTGTAGGCGCGGTCGCCGCTCAACGCCGGGCGGAAGTTGTTGTTGAACAGGTTGTCCACGGTGAAGTTCACCTCGGTGCCTTTGAGGTAAGCCTGCTGCGGTGTCCATTTGGCGAACAGGCCTTGTGTGTTGTAGCGCTTGTTGCCGTACTGGTTGTAGAACGCGTCGCCGAGATTGGAACCGGGGCCACCGGAGTATTTGTCGCTGGGCAGGCGGTCGGTAGCGCCGATGAATTGGCCCATCCAGCCTACTTGGGCATCCCAGGCCGGAATGTTGGTACCCAGTACCAGCACCCATTTGGTCGGCGGAATATCCCGCGCCGCCACATCCGGGCCCCAAGGGTTGGTGTAGGCGCCTTGGTGCTGGCCTTTGGCATAGGCAAACGACACTGAACCAAACAGGTAGGTGGAGTTATAGATCGACTCCAGCTCGACGCCCTTGATGGTCATGCCACCGATATTGCGGTAGTTGGACATCGGCCCCGGCGGGCAGGCGGACGGGATGGTGCCACCGTTGATAGCCTGGTTCTGGCAGCCGACGCCGGTGGCCTTGAAGATTTCGTCTTCGACTTTGTTGTGGAACAGGGTGGTGCGCAGTTGCAGGTTGTCGTCCTGGGCGATCAGGTTGTCGAAGCTGGTGATGTTGCCCAGGGTGATCGAGGTGATGCGTTCCGGGTCCAGGTCCACACTGGTGGCGGTACGGCTGCCCACACCTTGCACTTCGTATTGTTCGTCGATCACCGGTGCGCGCCAGGTCTGACTCCAGTTGGCGAACAGCCCGACATTCGGCGTCACGGTCCAGAACAACGCCAGGCGTGGCGACCAACCGGTGTAGGTGCGGTCGCTGTAGTCGTGGCCAACTTTGGGATCGGGGTTGTTGTAATAGGGCGCATCGTTGCCTTCGCCACGGTTGCGCACATGGTCATAGCGCAGCGACGGAGTGATGGTCACGTCGCCGAGGGTCACCGCGTCTTGGATAAAGAAGCTATTAGTGTCGACCTTGCCGTGGGGCATGAAGCCCGGCTGGAAGTGCCCGTAGTTGTAGCGCTGGGTGTTATAGGCGGTGCCGGGCATCCACATTTCGGTTTCGCGGATGTGCTTGCGGATTTGCCCGCCGACGGTCACGGCGTGCTGCAAGGGGCCGGTGTCGAACAAGCTGACGTTGCGGATGTCGAGGTTCTTGTCGGTATAGGACGTATCCATCTTGCGCCCGCCGGTGGCCAACTGGAAAAACGCGGTGGCGTCACGCTCGTCGGTCTGCTCGGTGTTGGACTGGGAATACTTGATGGTCAAGTCCACCAGCGGGTTGTTCAGGGGCTGGTATTCATACTTGCCGGACCAGGTGGTGTCGACCGTGTCACGGTGGGCCAGGAAACGCTTCAACGCGCCTTCGTAGCCGTAGCGGTCAATGTTGAACTGGCTGGGTGGCGTCGGATAGCTCGCCGCAGAGAACGGCGTCCAGCGGTTGCTGTGGGAGCGCGAGTACGACAGGCCGACACTGTGCTCATCGGTGAAATGCGCGTTGACCTTGAACAGCTTGCCGTCCACATCCTGGGCGCTGTTGGGCAGGCGCTGGGGGTTGATCGGGTACTCATTATTGTCGTTGGGCAACTTGGCGGCCACCTTCATATCGCCGCCATCGCGTTGGGTCAGGTAGGCCAGCGCGTCAAAGCGGCCATCGTCGGTACGGCCATACACGGCACCGCTGTAGACCTGTTCATGGTCGTTGCTGGAGTAGCCGTATTTGAGCATCGCGCCGCTGTTGCGGCCGTCCTTGAGCAGGTCCGGGGCGTCCTTGGTGACCATGTTGACCGTGCCACCGAAGCCGCCATTGCCGGTGAATGGCGAGTTTGGGCCTTTCTCCACTTCGATGCTCTTGATCAGCTCAGGCTCGATAAACACCGTGCCTTGCTGATAGCGCTCAAAGCCGCTCTTGGAGGCGCCGTCGACGGTCATCGGTACGTCTTCTGCATCGCCGAAACCACGAATGTTGATGGTCTGGCCGCCGGGTTTCAACGAGCCGCCCTGGCTGACGCCGGGCAGGGTCTGCAACAGGCTTGGGATGTTGTTGGACTGGTAGCGGTCGATGTCGGTCTGGGTCAGGGTGGAGCGGTTGACGGTGCTGGAGTTCACTTCGTTACCGGTGCCGATCACGCTCAACGTGTCCAGCTGGATCGCGCCACTGTGAGTGGTCTTGCCCTCATCCGGGCGCACGACATAGGTGCTGCCGACCTTGATCAGGGTGAACTCGCCGTTTTTCAGCAGGGTGCGAATCGCCACTTCCGGTGTGTAGTCACCGTTGAGAGCCGGCGCCTGCAGGTTCTTGAGCAGGCTTTCATCGAACAGTAACTGGATCTTCGCCTGTTGTGCCACTTGGCTCAGGGACGTTGCCAGCGACTGGGCCGGCAGTTGCAGCTTGAACGACTCGGCCTGGGCGCCGAGGCTGAAGGCCAGGCAGGTAGCGATGAGCGTCGGTCGAAGAAACAGGTGCGAAGCGTGGCAAGGCGCGCGAAACATGAAATCCCCCGGAGCGGCTAAATAGCCAAAAAGGTGTGCGTATCAAACGCAGACAGGAGGAAGACGGGGCAGGCAAAAAAAACCACACATGCGAATGCAAAATATTCTCATGTGTGGTTTTTGCAGGCTATTTGCTTGGCTCGATTCTCACGATGCCATCGGCCGATACCATGGTTTTCACCGGCAATAGCGCGGGCAGGGCATTGAGCAGGGCGTCCGGGTCATTCACGTCAAGGTTGCCGGACACCTTGAGCTGCGCAATGGCCTTGTTGACCTGCAACGGCGCCTGGGGGCGGTACAGACTCAATTCGTCGATCAGGCTGGCCAGCTCGCGATTGCGAAACGACAAATGCCCGCTGCGCCAATCAGCCACTTCTTCAGCGCTGAGGGTTTGCTGTTGCAAGGTGCCCTTGGCGTAGTTGTAAACGGCGCGTTGCCGAGCGCCGAGCAGCGTGACGGGGGTTTTGCCATCCGGCTCGAATGCCACCTGGCCATGGGCAACACTGACCACCAGTTGCTGTGGGCCACGACGTACATCAAAACCGGTGCCCACCACCCGTACGCTCGATTCGCCAGCTTGCACGTAGAGTGGGCGTTCCTTGTCGGCGGCCACCTCGATATACAGCTGGCCTTTGTCCAGATGGAGAATGCGTTGATGGGCGTTGAAGTCCACGCGGATGTGGGTGTTGGCATTCACATACAAGGTGCTGCCATCGGGCAGGTTCAATGTGCGCATGCCCTTGGCATGGGTAGCGACCTGGGTGTGATACAGCTCGCGGGGCGCGCCGATATGCGTGGCCAGCACAGCGCAGAGCAGGGCCGCGGCCACCGCCAGGGCAGAGCGCCAGAGGGGCGGCTTGCGCTTGGGCAGTGGCACGGGTTTGTTCAGTTGCTGCAATTGGCCCAGGTCGGCCCACAGCTGTTCGAATTCGGCATAGGCGCGAGCGTGCGCAGGTACCGCTTGCCAGGCGGCAAAGGCTTTGCGGTCGGCACGGCTTGCGTCGTTACGGTTGCGTGCAAACCAGCTGGCGGCTTGGGCATCGATGGAGTCGCTCGTTTCGATGTCCAGGGCGTCGGTGTCGCTCAGGCGGTTCATTCTGGCTGCTCCGTGCCGGGGTCGGGTTGAAGGCGTCGCTTGCAATGCAGCAGGGCAAAGGCGATGTGCTTTTCTACCATGCTGGTCGAAATGCCCATGCGCTCGGCGATCTGCGCCTGGCTCAAGCCTTCGAAGCGGTGCAGCATAAGGGCTTCTCGCCGGCGGGGCGAGAGTTGGGCGAGGACTTCTTTCAATTGTTCCAGGCGTTGCAGGCGAAGGGTGACGGCCATGGGGTCGTTCTGCTCGTCGGTGACCGGCTCGGCATCCATTTCGGACTGATCGGGGTGGACGCTCTGTCGTACCTTCTGTTTGCGCCAGTGATCGCGCAGCAGGTTGCGCGCCATCTGGAACAGAAACGCCCGTGGCTGCTCGACCTTGGCCCGGTCGCGGTAGCCCAGCCATTGGGTAAAGACATCCTGGGTCATGTCCGCCGCGTCGCTGGCGTTGTCCGTGCGTTTACGCAGGAAATACAGAATATCTGCATAAAACCCGCGACAGGCATCGGCCGACGACGGGTCGGGCTTGGGACGAGACATGGATATCCTTCTTGACGAAGCACGGCGTGGAAAAGCCGTGAATGATATCGAGAATTATTGTCATTTGTCTCTATTTAAAGGCTGTACTCAATTCAAATGTGGGAGGGGGCAAGTCGAATCGTCGCACCGCCCCTCCCACAGGGGAGCTGATTTCAATTCAGTAGCGTTTTCAATTGCCCAATACCTGCCTCACCCAGCGGGAACACCGGCAGGCGCGGATTACCCACTTCCAAGCCGGTCAAGCGCAACCCGGCCTTGATCGTCGCCGGTAACCCGCCCTTGAGGATGAATTGCAGCAAAGGCAACTGGCGATAGAACAGCTCCCGCGCCTTGTTCAAGTCATTGGCCTGCACTGCGTGATACAGGTCTAGGTTGAGCTGCGGGATCAAGTTCGGCGCTGCAGTACACCAGCCTTTGGCACCAGCCGCGAAGGCTTCCAGAGCCAGCGGGTTGCAACCGTTGTAGAACGGCACGTCACTCTGGAGCTTCAACTGGTGCATGCGCTGGATATCGCCGGTGCTCTCCTTGACCATGGTCACGTTGTCGACCTGCTTGAGGATGCGCAGGATCAGCTCCACCGACATATCGGTACCGCTGGTGGCCGGGTTGTTGTAGAGCATGATCGGCACGCCGATGCTGTCGCCAATCGCGGCGTAGTGGGCGAGGATTTCCGCTTCGCTGAGTTTCCAGTACGAGGCGGGCAGCACCATCACCACATCAGCGCCATGGGCTTCGGCATAACGTGCGCGGCGTACGGCCTTGGCGGTGGTCAGGTCGGACACGCTGACAATGGTCGGCACGCGTTTGGCGACTTTCTCGAGGCTGTAGGCGCTGACTTCGTCCCACTCGGCATCGCTCAGGTAGGCGCCTTCGCCGGTACTGCCCAAGGGCGCGATGGCGTGTACGCCGCTGTCGATCAAGCGATCGATGGAGCGCCCGAGGGCATCGAGGTCAACGTGTTGGCCGTCAGCGCTGAACGGAGTGATGGTGTAGCCGATGATGCCGTGAATAGTTGGGTTGGGCATGGGAAAACTCCGGTCGAAAAAGGGGCAATCAGTTCAGGCAATCGGCGTGCTTGCGCAGGTTTTGCCGGGCGTAGTAATTGAACGCGGCGCCGTGGCGCTTGGGCTTGGAGATCCAGTCATGGGCCTCGCGCCCCAGCTCCGGCAGGATCGGTTTGACGGTGCCTGCGGCCATCGCCAGCAACTGCAACTTGGCCGCTCGTTCGATCAGTTGCGCAATGACACAGGCTTCTTCGATGCTGGCACCCGTGGACAACTGGCCGTGGTGCGAGAGCAGGATCGCGCGCTTGTCGCCCAGGGCCGTGGTGATAATTTCGCCTTCTTCATTGCCCACCGGCACGCCGGGCCAGGCTTCCAGGAACGCGCAGTCTTCGTACAGCGGGCAGAGGTCCATGTGCGACACCTGCAGCGGCACTTCCAGCATCGACAGCGCGGCAATGTGCGTCGGGTGCGTATGGATGATGCAGTTTACATCCGGCCGGCCACGGTACACCCAGGTGTGAAAACGGTTGGCCGGGTTGGGAATGCCATGGCCTTCCAGCACTTCAAGGTCTTCGTTGACCAGCAGCAGGTTGCTGGCGGTAATTTCGTCAAAACCCAGGCCCAGTTGTTGGGTGTAGTAGGTGCCAGGGGTCGGCCCGCGTGCGGTGATCTGCCCGGCCAGGCCGGAGTCGTGGCCATGCTCGAACAGGATTCGGCAGGTCAGTGCCAGCTTTTGGCGGTCGGTCCACGTATTATCTGCCAGGTTGTTTTGCATCTGGCTCAGGGCTTGCTTGACCAGTTGGTCTTTTGGGAGTGCTAATGTCTTGGCCATATCGGTGTCCTTTGGGTGGTTCAATGGACGTCGGATTTGCTGCTCGCCCGCTGCTCGCAAGGTCGTTGGGTGAATGCAAATGACACTAAACATGCTATATGACACATTGTGTCATTGGCAAGCATGGCTCATCGCTTTCTGCATGGATTAACCGCAGCAAATGTCTATCCGTTTGAAATTATTGAGAAAAAAACTTGGCGTAACCCTGGAGGCACTGGCCGAAAAGTCCGGGATGACCAAGAGTTACCTGTCGAAAGTCGAACGCGGGCTCAACACGCCCTCCATCGCCGCTGCGCTGAAACTGGCCAAGGCGTTGAACGTGAAGGTTGAAGAGTTGTTCAGCGAAGACAGCGTCAGCCTTGACAGCTACAGCCTGGTGCGCAGCCATGAACGTCCCGACACCGCGCCGGGTTACGCGGTGCTCGCCCATCAAGTCAGCGAGCGCAGCCTGCTGCCGTTCATTATCTACCCGCCGGCGGAGTTCACTGACAAGACCTTCAAGGAGCATTTGGGCGAGGAGTTTTTGTTCGTGCATGAAGGCCAGGTGGAAGTGGACTTCATGAACGAGCGAGTACTGCTGGAGCGTGGCGACGCGCTGCACTTCAACGCACAGAAACCTCATCGGATTCGCTCGGTGGGAGAGGTGCAGGCGCAGTTGCTGGTGGTGGTGCACAGCTCTGAGGAGTAACGCTTGTCGCAACCTGAAATGCAGTCAGTGTGGCAGGGGGCTTGCTCCCGATTGCGGTGGATCAGTCAGCTCATCTGTAGCTGACTCTCTGCAATCGGGAGCAAGCCCCCTCCCACAGTTGATCTTCTTTGTTCAGTAGATCAGTGTTCGACCGGCACTGACAGCGCCGGGTTACCCAGCGGATGCGTGCGCGCCGCGAAGAATTTCAGCTGCGCTCCAGTACCTTCAAACAACTCCGAATACCGCCGCTTCTGCTGACGGATAAAACCATCGCTGCGCCCCGAAACCGAGATCGCCAGCGTGCTGATGCTCGCCTGGCGAATCGCATCCACCAGGTGCTTGTCCTGCGGCCCCAAGTCATGGCCGAAGATGCACAGTGCGCCTTCATGGCTCAGCAGTTGCTCATAACAGAACGACAGGTAATCCGAACTGCGGATGCTCTTGAGCTTCTCTTCCACCTTGCCTTCACTGACGAACAGCGGCACATCGTCCAGGGTCTTGATCGTGTTGTTGATCGCAAAACTGCTGAGCAAGGTGCTGTCGGTGGATGGCAGTTTGCGTGCCGTGCCGTCAAGGTTGCGCACCAGGTGCAGGCCGCCGTGCAGGTAGAGGATGCGCGTGGTGTCGGCGTGGGTATTGCGCAGGTCGAAGCTGGCGTCGGCGCTGCGGAACAGGTCATCAATGCCCGGTGTGTGCAGGATCGCCCAGTAGTTGAGCAAGTCGTAGTTGCTGGTGAATACCGTGGCGTAGTTCGCCAACTCACGGTTGATGATCGCCAGCGTCGTCGGCTGCACCAGACGCCAGGGAATATGCACCGTGTGGATGGTGTTGATCAGCGCTTCCTTGATCGCGTAGTAACGGTTACGCGGCGCCGCCGAACTGACCGCCAGGGCCTTGTTGACCCGACTGGTGGTTTTCAAGGCGCCCAGGGCTTGCTCGAAGCTGCGGGTTTGCAAGGCGTCAAATACGCTGAGTTCGGATTGGCTCAGGGGTTTTTCTTCAACGGTACGCGCATTTTCAAACAGCGAGTCGTAGGCAAAGTCTTCCCAAATCGTACGGCTGGCGCCGTTGCCGATCAGAATCCCACTGAAGTCGAGGGCAGCGCCCAGGACGCTCCAGTCTTCAAGGTGGGCGTCACTATCCTGGAAATCCTTCATTGCGGCGGGTCTACTCGAAATCGGCTGGGTGGTGACTTTATCACGAGCTGGCGTTGATCCTGATCAAGATGCGCCACGCGGTACGGGTTGATTCTGTCGGCATAACGCCTCTGAGGATTGACCATGAGCAGCACGTTCTTCATCCCCGCCGTCAACATCATGGGCATCGACTGCCTCGACGAAGCCATGACCGCCATTCGCAACTACGGCTTTCGCAAAGCATTGATCGTTACCGACGTCGGGCTGGCCAAAACCGGCATGGCCAGCATGATCGCCGAGAAGCTGGCGATGCAGGACATCGACTCGGTGATCTACGACGGCGCCAAGCCCAACCCCACGGTGGAAAACGTCGAGAAAGGCCTGGCGTTGCTGCAACAGAGTGCCTGCGATTTCGTGGTATCCCTGGGCGGCGGTTCGCCCCATGACTGCGCCAAGGGTATCGCCCTGTGCGCCACCAACGGCGGGCGTATCGGCGACTACGAAGGTGTCGATCAGTCGAGCAAGCCGCAATTGCCGCTGGTGGCTATCAACACCACCGCCGGCACCGCCAGCGAGATGACGCGGTTCTGCATCATCACCGACGAAACCCGCCACGTAAAAATGGCAATTGTTGACCGCAACGTCACGCCGCTGCTGTCGGTCAACGATCCGGCGCTGATGGTTGGCATGCCCAAGGGCCTCACTGCCGCCACCGGCATGGATGCGTTGACCCACGCCATCGAAGCCTATGTATCCACCGCCGCCACGCCGATCACCGACGCCTGCGCGATCAAGGCGATCGAGCTGATCAGCGCCAACCTGCGCCTGGCGGTGCGCGACGGCAGTGACATGGCCGCCCGGGAAAACATGGCCTACGCGCAGTTCCTCGCGGGCATGGCCTTCAACAACGCGTCCCTGGGTTTTGTACATGCCATGGCCCATCAATTGGGCGGCTTGTACGACTTGCCCCATGGCGTATGCAACGCAGTGTTGTTGCCCCACGTACAAAGCTTCAATGCCAGTGTCAGCGCCAAGCGCCTGAGCGACGTGGCCCGCGCCCTTGGTGCGGACATCAAGGGTATTACTGCAGAAGAGGGCGCCCAGGCAGCCATCGCGGCGATCCGCGGGCTGTCCCAGGACGTGGACATCCCAGCAGGCTTGCGTGAACTCGGCGCCAAGTTGCAGGACATTCCGCTGCTGGCTACCAATGCGCTGAAGGATGCATGTGGGCTGACCAATCCGCGGCGGGCGGATCAGCGTCAGATAGAGGAGATTTTTCGTAGCGCGTTTTGATCCGACCTGCAGCGGACGACGCATACAAACGCGCCGCCCGCCAACGCCACACACATCAACGCCAGCGGCCACGCCTGCTGACTCACCAGCAGGCTCGCCACGGCGCCGATCATCGCAGCCATCATCTGATGCATAAACCCGCTCAGGGCCATGGCGTAGGAGCCACTCACGGGTGACTCATCATTGGCCAGGGACAAACTGATGGGGTAACTCATCGACTGCCCCAGCACCGCCAGGCAATACGGCAACCACAGCAGTACGGCGAGCCCGCTGGCAAACACACTGCTCAGCAAAAGGATGGCCGTACCGAGCAGCATAAATGCCACGCCTGCACTCATCATCGTCAAGCGGCCTGTGTGTGCAACGAAGCGATTGACCATCAACGCACCTGCCAGGTAAGCCCCGCTGATCGGCCAACCCAGCCAGCCGTACTCGGCAGCGCTCCACTGAAAATGTCCCTGCAAAATCAGTGGTGCGCAGGTGTTGAATGCAATGATCACCCCGTAGCCCAAACCGCCGGCCAATGCCGCGTGCAGAAAGGGGGGATGTCGCACAATCGCGGTGTAAATACGCCAGGCGCATGCCGAGGAACTGGCTTTTGCGGGCGTAGAAAATACCACCCGCTGCAACACCGCCATCAATGAGATGGCCCCGATCGCCAACGTATAGAAGATCGACTTCCAGCCAAACGCCACTTGCAACAACGAACCTACGAATTGGGCGATACCCAAGGCGACCACGAAGGTCATCCCCAGCCACGACAGACCCTTGGCCAATAGTGCGCCGCTGAAGCTGTCGCGCACCAACACCCGCGCCATGACGGACACACCGCCAGCCCCCAAACCCTGAAGCAGGCGCAAGGCCAGAAATGACTCAGTGTTGAACGCCGATGGAATCGCCGCACTCGCCAGGGCATACACCGCCAATGCTGCAAGTAACACTGGCTTTCTGCCAAACCGCTCACCCAGGCTACCCCACAGCAGCATTGGTAATGCCATGCCCACCAGGTACACCGCGAGGGCCAGCGCAACATAGTCTTCAGCGGCGGCTAGCGTTTGGGCGATAGCTGGGACGGCGGGCAGATAGCTGCTGATACCGGCTTGGGCGAGGAAGGCAGCGCTGCAGGCGAGGGCAAGAGTGATATTGCTTTTCAATAGAAGTTGTCCTTCATCCTAACCCTGCAGGAAACATTGCTAGTTCGGCATGATTTACACGGTTTCCAATCACCCCCCAGTAGTTGCAGTTGCTAATTGTTGGTCAGGTAAGTGGTCTTGGGTTGTAGTGTGAGTTGATATTAGTTGTTGATTTTATATTTGTCCATTAAGAGGGCTAGCTGCGTACAGAATGATTTTATCGTTGTGTGACTCATATCTGCTCGAAGAGTTATGCGTACAGCAGCCCGCCCTCTTGGAACTACCGGAAAAAATACAGCAGATGTAAAAAAACCTATGTCCGAGAGTTGGATGGCGAGTGCATTTGCTTTGTCAGCCTCACCACAGGTAATCAGACGTATTGCCGTGTATGTGCCGTGTTGTTCGGTATGTATTAGTTTGTCAAATAGTTGGATGTTGGATTGGAGTTTTTCTTGAAGTGTGCGCAGTTCTTCAGTTTGATGTATTTTTAGCGAGGCCAGTCCTGCCCCAATAGCTGCTGAGTTTAGACTCTGCGACCAATTGCTAGGGCCTCCATAACGATACATCAAACTTTTTTGCTGTTCGGTGCCAAACATTATCAATCCTCCGCTAGCACCAAAAGATTTCCCTAAAGAAGCTACAATTAACGTCTGATCGTCTAGCGCTCGCATGCAGGGTCGGATGAAGCCATACCCTTTCTCTCCGAAGGCCGATAGAGCATGTGAGTCGTCCATATAGAGAAACAGTCCGTAACGGGCTTTTAAGTAGAGCAGTCCCTCAACGTCCGCAACGCCACCCATGCTATATATTCCGTCAGCTATATACGCGACATATTTGCGTTTTTTACATAAGTCCTCAATGAAAGAAAGGTCGTTGTGGGGGGCGGTCTTGACTTCAGTTTCATCAGCGCATGCGGCTTTGATGTGATTCATCGAGTAGTGAGATTGTTTGTCGAATACCATCGTTGGCGGGCAGTTGTTAGTAAAAGCACCGCTCGCGAGCAGGGGGAGCAGTCCAGAACTAGCAGCGCTGCAAGACAAAGTGCTTAAACAAATTGAGTTAAAGTGAGCTGATAGTTCTAGTTCGTACCGTTCGAGTATTTCCAATTTGCATCTGTTTTTTGAATTTGCAATTCGGAGGGTTTTGGCTTCCCTTATTCCTTGTATCGCGCCGTCTATTATACTTGGGTGGTGGTCGAGCCCGAGATATGAGGTTGTGCAGAAGTGATGGAGGTTACGTTCATATTGATCTGTTAGGTAGTTGTTGTGTGTGACGGTGACATTGAGTTCGCATATTCGCCCCCTCTTCGCTGAGTGCCAGTCTGTTTCGGCTAATTCGATAAGTTTTTTGTAATTTGAGAATTTGTTTGTAAGTGATGAGCTTTCCACTTTTCTAGCCGTCCTTTGGGGTTTCGGAAAACAGTAGCGGGAAAGTTCTATTTCGATAAGTCAGACGATTCCTATGCGCACCTCTCCGAATGGAGTTTTTGGTGTGTGCGAAATCCTACTTTTTGTGATGGCAAAGGAATGTCATCTGAGTAGCTACCTTCAACGTTCTGCTGTATTGGTGGACGATCCGAATGTATGGTTTCGAACGCGTAAAATTTTTCTCAATGGCATACGAATCGGTGGGATTGTGCGTCCCTGGATTGAGTAAGGTGTCAGTGTGCAGAGCGGATTTTCCGATAGCGTTCAAAAGGCTCGTATGTCGGCTCGCCCAGTCAGTAGGATGAAGGAGTATTTAATGAGAGTTCTGTTATTCGGCGCCACCGGCATGGTCGGCCAGGGCGTGCTGCGCGAGTGCCTGCTGGCGGCTGATGTGCAGGAAGTCGTCGCCGTCGGCCGCACGCCCTTGACCCAGGAACACGGCAAGCTGCACCAGGTGCTGCACAGCGACATGCTGGATTTCCAACCCCTGGAAAACCTGCTGCAAGGTTTTGAGGCGTGTTTCTTTTGCCTCGGCGTTTCGTCGGCAGGCATGAAGGAAGCCCGGTACACCCACCTCACCTATGACCTGACCCTGGTCGCGGCCAGCACCCTGGCACGGCTCAACCCACAGATGACGTTTATCTACGTGTCGGGTGCCGGTACTGACAGTTCCGAGGTGGGCAAGTCGATGTGGGCGCGGGTCAAGGGCAAGACGGAAAATGCCTTGCTGCGCCTGCCATTCAAGGCGGTGTACCTGTTCCGCCCGGGGATCATCCAGCCGTTGCATGGCGTACGTTCGAAAACGCCGTTGTACCGATCTTTCTACAGCGTGCTCGGGCCGTTGCTCTCGTTTGTGCGGCGGACAAAACCGGGTT
The DNA here is from genome assembly GCF_009659625.1 of Pseudomonas haemolytica. GTDB lineage: Bacteria > Pseudomonadota > Gammaproteobacteria > Pseudomonadales > Pseudomonadaceae > Aquipseudomonas > Aquipseudomonas haemolytica. Next base: position 805,689 of record NZ_VOIW01000001.1, read on the forward strand.
GGGTGGTGAGCACCGAGACCGTCGGCCGGGCGATGTTGCAGGCCGCGAGCCAGGGCGCGCCGCAGCCGGTGGTCGAGCAGGCCGAGATCAATCGCCTGGCCGCTGAGCGTCGCTGATAGTGCACAGGAGCCTGGTGTCTCGATCTGATCAGCTGGCCGTTGCCACTACGCGAGCGGGTATGGCGCTGAACTGAATCAACGCCACGCCGGCGATCAACAACAGCGCGCCCAGCACCCGCGGCGTGGTCAACTGGCGTTCCACCAGGCCGAACAGGCCGAAGTGGTCGAGCAGCAACGACGCGAGAATCTGCCCGGCCATGGCCAGCGCAATAAACCCTGATGCACCCAGTTTGGGTAGCAGCATCAATGCCAACGAGATAAAACACACGCCGAAGGCACCCCCGGCCCACATCCACAACGGTGCCTTGCTGATAAAGGCCAAGCTCGGCAGTGGTAAACGCAGCGCCACGATCACCGGCAGCAGCACGATGATACTCACCAGTAACGAAGCCAGCGTGGCCCACAACGGATGGCCGAGCCCGCGCCCGAGGTTGGCGTTGATCGCACTTTGAAACGGCACCACCGCCCCGGCGATCACCGCCAGCGCTAACAAACCCAGCCAATGCAAGGTGGTCATCTCACTATCTCCCAGAGGTTTTGCTGGACTCTAGGCTATTCGTCACGCAAATTTAAATTCCAAGTTCTTATGCCGAGCATGCAGCTGATGAATGATCTGCGTCGCATCGACCTTAACCTGCTGGTGATTCTCGACGCGTTGCTCAGCGAGCAACACGTCACCCGCGCTGCCGAGCGCTTGCATCTGAGCCAGCCGGCGGTCAGCCATGCGTTGGCGCGTTTGCGCGATATGCTCGGTGACCCGCTGCTGGTGCGCCAGGGCGGCACACTGGTGCCAACGGCTCGCGCCCTGGAGTTGGCCGCGCCCTTGGCCGAAGCCCTGGCCCAGGTGCAGGCGTTGCTGGCGCCAAATCGTTTTGACCCCGCCTCGGCCAAGCGCCGGTTTCGCGTGGCGATGTCGGACTACAGCGCGGCGATTTTCCTGCCAGGGTTGGTCCGTGTCCTACGCCATGAAGCGCCTGGCATCGACCTGCAGATCATCCAGGCCAGCCGCGAAGGCATGGTTGATGGCGTGCTCAATAGTGATCTCGACCTGGCGGCTGGCGTATTCCCCGACATGCCCGCCGAACTGCGTACTACGCCGTTGTTCGAAGAGCATTACACCTGCCTGGTCGACCGCCACAGCCTTCCACCCAGCGGCGTGCTGGACCTGCCGACCTACTTGTCGCGTCCCCATGTGCTCCTGGAGATGCGCGGTAGTGGCACGCCGGAAATCGAACGCGCACTGAGCGCGATACGTGAACGACGGCATGTGGCGATCAGCCTGCCGCATTGGGGCGTTGCACCGCAGTTGATCGAGGGCACGGACTTGGTCTTGACGGTGTCGTCCCGAGGTTTACTGAATATCGATCATCGGCACCTGCTGGCCGTGCCTGCGCCGTTTCATATTCCTTCGTTTGCTTTTGAGCTGGCCTGGCATGTGCGGCGGGGAGGGGATTCGGGGTTGCAGTGGTTGATTGGGCGGGTACGGGGTGTGCTGAGTGAGTAGGCCCGTATCACCACGATTTCGGTGGCTGGCGACGGGTATGAAAAATCCGCATTACCTGTAGTCGCCCCTCTCGAATTCGGTAAGGAACAATGTAGGGCCATCGAGGTACAACCCACTCCCGAGTCCCAGGCACTCGGCCCTCTTTGCCCATCGCGGGAAACTGCGCGACATTTTCGAGGCCACTCAAAATTGCCTGGACAAATTCATGCGCAGCTTTGGGGTTTTCTTCGGCAATATAAGCCGCTTCATCGTCTAGGTTTCTTAGGGCTGCCCGCAGCCACTCAACCTGCATTGGTGCGCCATTTGTCAGCGACAGCTTTTACTTCGGCAGCCGTGGCGAAATCACCCGCATCCGCTTCTTTCAGTGCTTTTTGAATTTCTTCGATTTGCCATGCTTCACGTGTCAAGTATTCGCGTAACGCATCAACGGCGAGAAAGGATTTGCTGCGACCGGTAGCCTTGGCGAGACTGGCAAGCGTGTCGGCGACGTCTTCCGGTATACGTAGGGACATAACAGACATATGAACCTCGATGTAGTGATGTGTAGTGCAACATACTACATCGTCACTGCATCAACGGTTTGCTCCGTTCGTCAGGGGTATTCTGATCAAGGAAATATTCATGCTTTCTGGACTCAACCACCTGACCCTGGCGGTGACCGACGTGCCGCGCAGCGTCAGTTTTTATCGCGACCTGCTGCACCTCCAACTCGACGCTACCTGGGACAACGGTGCCTACCTCTCATTACCCGGGCTCTGGCTCTGCCTGTCGCTGGACCCGTTGCGCCCGACCGCGCCGGCGGCGGATTACACCCATTACGCCTTCACCGTCGAGGCCGCTCATTTCGCCGCGTTGGTCGAGCGCCTGCGGGCGGGCGGCGTACAGGAGTGGCGCGATAACCGCAGCGAAGGCGCGTCGTTTTACTTCCTCGATCCGGACGGCCACAAGCTGGAGGCTCATGTCGGTGACTTGGCCTCGCGCCTGCAAGCTTGTCGCGCCAAGCCTTACGCGGGAATGAAGTTTTACCCGCCGCGCTGAAACATGCAGAATCAATCACCTTCACACGTCTGTCAGAGCGTCTACCCATGACCCCATCCTTGCTGCTCGCCGTCCTTGCCTCGGGTTTTATCTACGGTATTACCCCCGGCCCAGGTGTCTTGGCTGTGTTCGGCATCGGCGCTGCCCGCGGCCGGCGTGCCGGGGCGGGTTTTCTGTGTGGGCATTTGCTCGGCGACGTGGTGTGGTGCAGCACGGCGCTGATTGCCATCGTCGGTGCGCGGGAAGTCGGTAGCAGTGCGTTTGATGTACTGGGTGTACTCAGCGGGTTGTATTTGTTCTGGCTCGGCTGGCGCGCAATCCGTACCCAGCGCCGTAGCGGTGATGCGCCTCAGGGCGCGGCGAGGCACCCGTTCTGGCATGGCATTTTGTTCGGCCTGACCAACCCCAAGGCGTACCCGGTTGCTGTCGCGACCTTCACCGCGTTGCTGTCCAGCCGTGCCGAATTGCTGACTTGGTCGATGCTGCCGTCGCTGATCTTCATGAGCTTCATCGGTGGCCTGTTGGCCTACGCGATCCTGATCGGCGTGGTCGGTGCTCAGCGAGTGCGCACGGTGTACCAACGCCATGAAATTCTGATCACCAAGCTCTGCGGCGTAATGTTTATTGGCTTCGCCATCAATGCCCTGGCGCACGCCTTACCGGGCTTGTTCGGTAGCAAACCGGCCTGAGGCGTCCACAACCGTTCGTCGCACTGGCAAGTTTTTTCTAAACCTTTGCCGCCTTGAAAATTCGAATTCAGGGCGGGGCGTGTTTCCCCGCACTTATTTTTGCCCTGGAGGAACCCATCATGAGCCGCATGGCTATCCGGTTACGCACCGCCAGTTTCGCGATGCTGCTGGGCCTCGGCGCCAGCAATGCTTTCGCCCAGTCGCCTGCTGAATTCATCGAGCAGGCTTCGGCCAAAGGTATGGCCGATATCGAAACCAGTCGCATGGCCCACGCCAAGACCTCGTCCCAAGAGATCAAGGACTACACCATCGAAGTCATCAACGAGCGCACCCTGGCCAACCAGCACTTGGCCGCCATCGCCAAGAAGCTCGATTTGCCGGTGGCCCCACGGGATAAGATCGTTGATAAAGCCGAAACCCTGATGCCCGAACTCAAGGATGGCGACTCCTTTGACGCCGCCTATACCGCGCAACAGGTCAAGGAAAACGAAGACGCTATCGCCCTGTTCAAGAAAGAAGGCGCCGCGTCGGATGTGCCGGAGATAAAAGCGCTGGTGGATGAGACGCTGCCCAAGCTCGAAGAGCGTCTGCAAAAAGCCCGAGCCCTGGCATCGACCTATGGCAAAGGTCATCAAGGGGACGGTTGAGGCCGCTGCTTGAAATGAAAAACGGCGGTTGGAGCTTCTCCAACCGCCGTTTTTTCATGCCTGGTTGAGGTCCGTCTTGTTCGGAGCTGCGTCGTCGGCTGCGGCGCCGCAGCTGCTGTTCAAACTTACGGTGCCGGTGTTGCCGATGCTGCGGTATTCCTGGCGCAGTTTTTCCAGTTCTTTGCGGTCCAGGCCGTCGAGGCTGAGCACGGCGTTCTGGGCATCCTTGGACACGCGCAGCAGTTCATCGATCTTGATATGCAGAATATCGTTGTCGCGGTTTTGCGTGTTCTGGATGAGGAACACCATCAGGAACGTGATGATGGTGGTCGAGGTGTTGATGATCAGTTGCCAGGTGTCGTTGTAGTGGAAATAAGGCCCGCTCAGGCTCCACAGTAAAATCAACGCGACCGCCGCATAGAATGTCCGGGCACTGCCCGCCCAACGAGAGAGGGATTGGGAGACTGCGGAGAATTTCATGACCGTTTTCCTTAAAAGAGGTGATGAAAATACTGACCGCAGGCATTCGCTGAAATTTCTTTTTACAACTTAACGTCTGGGCAAATGTGTGCGTTTTTTTTCGGATCTTTAGGATCGAGCCTACGGCGCCATGGAGCAGCGAGCACAAGACTGGGTTTTTATCTGGATATTCCCATGTACGCTGACGCCACCTGCGACCTGTCCACACGTTATCACCTGACCGAAGATCATTATTTTGCGGCAACCTGCGCGCTGCATCGGCGTTACAGCGCCGGTATCAACGCTTACTTCATTGACGAGCATTTTGTCCCGTGGAACCTGTTGTTTATTCGTGTGGGCAGCGCCCCGTCGGGGGAGGCAATGGTGCAGCCCTTGGAGTTGATCCGCCGCACCCTGATCGAAATACGCGTAGTGATCCACGAAGAAAAGGTCCAGGGATTACGCGAAGTGCTCACGGGGCTCGATTTTCAGCCTGCCGAAAAGACCACCGTGATGGTCCTCCAATTGTCGCGTTTTGTTCCATCCAAGAGTGAGGGCGGTGTGCAGATCAGCCTGACACGGGACTTGAACGCGTGGGCAATTCCACTTGGCAACGCGTTCGCGATGCTGCCCGAAAGCGTGGTGCATTATCAGGAGCGGCACCAACGAGCCCTTGAAGCTGATGAGACCCTTTACCACTTCACCTTGTCCGTAGAGGGGCAGGTGAGCAGTTCGTTGACGTTGTCTCTCTGTAAGGGAGAGGCCCGGCTTAATGATGTCGGCACTCTCATAAGCTTTCGTGGAAGAGGTTACGCTACGCAATTGATTCAAGCTGCGCTGCTTCACGCCGCGGCCTTGGGCGCCAACCGATGCTTTCTAGAGGCATCGGAGGGCGCCGTCCCGCTGTATTGCAAGTTGGGTTTCGAGCGTTTATTCGACTACCAGTCTTTTACGCGCCAGGCAGTTGCAGTGCCCTGATCAGAACACCATTTTTGTTTGACCGCGATCCTCGAGCGTCAACAGATATTGCTTGGCCTCAAGCCCTCCGGCAAACCCGGTGAGTCCGCCCGAAGCCCCCACCACTCGATGGCACGGTGCGATGATTGAGATTGGATTACGCCCGTTGGCGGCACCTACTGCGCGCACGGCTTTCGGGTTGCCGATCTGCTGGGCGATCTGGCTGTAGCTGCGGGTTTCGCCGAAGGGAATGGTCAGCAGTGCCTGCCAGACTTGTTTTTGAAAATGCGTACCGGTGAAGTCCAGCTCAAGCTCGAACTGTTTGCGCGAGCCGGCGAAGTATTCCGTCAACTGGCGTTCGGTCTCCAACAGCACGGGGTTATTGCTGGCCTCGACCAGTTCACCCAGGCGTACGCGGTTGGCGCGTTCCACTTCCCACAGGATGGCGCTGAGTTTGCCGTTGCGCGCCACTAGGGTCAGTTCACCGACAGGGGAGGGCATGAGCTTGTATTCGTAAGTCATGAGCAGGTTCCTCGAAGGGGCGTCAATGCGTACAGCGCTACTGTAGTTCCACCAGCGGGTTTGCAAACTACGTTTCTTGCGATCAAATTCTTCGCAGCCTAGAAGTTCCAGTAAACCCAACTGGAGTAGTACGGGTACCAGTAGAACCAGGAGATCCTGTAAAGCCCCATGAGCACTGATGCATGGCCTATCATCACCAACGAAAGCACATTGAGAAGGCTTATCACCCAAGCAAACAGCGTTACGCTTCGGCTGGCATGGCGCGAGGCAAACCTTACGCCATAAACCGACGCGGCTATCGATCCGAGTGCCAGGAACCAGCCCAGAGGAAATGGCAGCGTTAAAAACGAGACCAACAGCGGTAACACCACCACCCAGCCGACCACTTGGCGCAGGATAGGTTTTGGCGTGGGGTGTCTGGTTTCAAGCATTGCAGCGCTCCGCTCCGTTGGGTGGACGAGCTGACATCATCCCGATGTGAATTCGTCACCGCCGTAAGATTTTACTTAGAAGCACCTACCGGTCCTGCTGCAATACCTTGAGCGCTGCCGAGGCCAGGAACCCCGAGCGACTTTTTTCTTCCGGATGACTCAACACATATTCATCGATGCGATTGAGCAGATACCCTGGCAGGGTGATGTTGAGTTTTTGCGCCTTGCCCAGGTACTTGGTGACGTCGATGTCCACTACTGCCCAAGTGCAGCCGGCGTATTGTGGGTTGGCGGCATGCAAGGTGACTTTCTGTGCGTTGGGGATCGGCGCGCCATCTTCTGCGAGAATCTCGAAGTGCCCCTCGATGGCTTCGCGGGCCATGGCCATGGCGTCGTCCAAGTCATCGCCAGCAGAGTAGCAGCCAGGAATGTCCGGGACTTCCACGCCCCACGCGTGGTCTTCGTCGCCCGATGAAATTGCGATGGGGTAAAGCATGTGCGTTGCCCTCCAGGGACGGTTAACTCAACAGAGCCTGTTTCAAAATGCTCTTGGCGGCTTTATCCAGCAGGTCCTTTTTTGGATGAGGGATCGTTACCAGCCCCGGCTTTGTCGGGTGCTTGAAGGGGTGGTGACTACCCCTGGTGCGCACCAGATACCAACCGTCTGCAACGATGTGACCTATCAAATATCGGCTGTCCACATCACCTCCTTGTGGTGTGTGTTGGTGGTGACTATAACCACTGAAGAGAAATTATCAATACTCTACCTACCAGCGGTCGATGTCCGCTGTTTCGCCAGGCGTTGAATGAAGTATATGGGCGCGTGGAAATGGCGCTGCAGAGAGATATTGCGAGGTTTTTCGGGGTGTTACCGGGTGTGTAGTGCCTGCTCAAGTACACCAAGAAATGCATCCGCCAAAATATTTCTAGTTGATGCTGGGGTCAGCACCAGCAACTGCGCACAGGCATCCACTTCCTGCATTGGCCTATAGGTCACGCCCTTGTTCATCAAACTCTGCGTACATTCCGGCACCAGCGCCACGCCTTGTCCGGCTGCCACCAGCGCGATGATCGAGGTGATCTGACGCCCTGTCGGTCCAGGGCGTAGCGGGTGGCCATGGTGTCGGTAAAGTTGTTCGATGGATTGGTTCAAGCCAGACCCATAATCGGCGGGAAACAGAATCAACGGATAAGTGCTCAGTTGCGCCAGGCTGACCATCGTCTGACTCGCCAGCGGGCTGTCGCTGGAGACCGCCGCCACCAACCGTTCCTCACCCAAAGACAACGTCCTGACATCAGTACTTTGCGGCAACAGGCGGCTCAAGCCGATATCCAGGCGGCCATCCGCAATCTGCGCACCGAGGCTGCCGGAGGCGCACTCCACCAAGGTCAACTGCACATCGGGAAAGCGCTGGGCGAAGGTCTGGATGGCCTGGCTGAACAGGTCCGACAGGACGATTGAGCTGACATAACCCAATGCCAGCTGACCCGCAGTGCCAGCAGCCAATTTACCGGCGATCACTTGCGCCAATTCCACCTGCTCCAACACCCCCCGGGCGTAGGGCAGGAACGAACGCCCCTGGGCGGTGAGGGTGACCGTGCGGCTGGTGCGATCAAACAACCTGAATCCCAACTCGGCCTCCAGCGCGGAAATCTGCCGAGTCAGCGGTGGCTGGGCCAGATGCAGGCGAAGTGCCGCGCGGCCGAAGTGCAATTCTTCAGCGACCGTCAGAAAGTAACGCAGCTTGCGTAGGTCGAGCATCCTGGTCCTTGGGTATCAATCGGTCGGAATTCGGTATTGGTTTAAGGGTTGCCCGTCATTCTATAAAGACCGCACAAAATAAAACGAGAGGTTTCATGAAACCGCGCCTGCATTGTGCCCGCCTTGCCCTGTTCCTGTGTGGCTGTGCGGCGTTTCTCAATCTCTATGCCACCCAAAGCATCCTGCAAGTGTTCGCCGCGCAATTTCATATCAGCGCCAAGGCTGCTGGCTGGAGTATTACCGTGACCACACTGGCTGTGGCGATCACTGCCCCGTTCGTCAGCCGCCTGACCCGGCGCTTCGAACAACGCACCGTGATCGCAGCGGCGGCGCTGCTGTTGGCCGGGCCGGCGTTGATGACGGCCTACGCTGACAGCTTCGCTGAAGTGTTGGTGTGGCGCTTTGTCGAGGGCATGCTGATCCCGGTGGTGTTTGCCACCAGCGTTGCCTACATCGGTGATCGCTGGCGCGGCGGCACGGTGACGGAAGTCACCAGCCTGTATGTGGCGGGCACTGTGTTGGGTGGGTTTGCCGGGCGATTCGTCACCGGAGTGGTAACCGAGTACGTGGGCTGGCGTGAAGCGTTTGAGTGGCTGGCGGTGTTGAGCTTGATGGTGGGCGGGTTTATCCAGTTTCTGTTACCGCCCAACTGCCCGCGGGCGCAGCAGGTCAAGGCTGCGTCGTCAGGTGTCTGGCACAAGCCGTTACTGGCCGCTTACGCCGTAGGCTTTTGCGTGTTGTTCTCGCAAGTCGCTGCTTTTACCTACGTAGGTTTGTACCTTGGCCTACCACCGTTCAGCCTCGGACCTGCTGCCTTAGGGACGCTGTATATGGTGTTCCTGATGGCGTTGATCGTGATACCCATCGCCGGCCGCCTCAGCAAAGCCCGCCCACATGCCGAACTGCTGAGTGTCGCCGCCGTAGTGGGCGTCTGTGGTTCTGCCCTGACCCTGTTGCCCTCCCTGTGGTGCATCGTGGTGGGTCTGGCACTCAGTTCCACCGGCGTGTTCCTCGCCCAGGCCGCTGCCAATGCCTTCACCACCGCCAGCGCCGGCGACAACAAGGCCGGTGCGGTGGGGGTCTACCTCACCTGTTATTACCTGGGCGGTAGCTGCGGCGCTATCGCCCCGGCGCTGATCTGGGAACGCTGGGGCTGGGCCGGTTGTGTGGGGCTGATCATCGGTTTCCAGCTGCTGACCCTGTTGATCGCGTTGACCGGTTGCAAGCCCCTTAAACCTGAGCCGATCCCCACACCATGAACGATGCCGTTGCTGCACCTTCGCCCGAATTATCCAGGCGTTGTCGCAGCCTGTTGGCCGGTTGCGGCGCTCACGCCGTGCACGATGGCCTCACCGATGTGATCTACGTGCTGCTACCGATCTGGCAGGCTCAGTTCGCCTTGTCCTACGCTCAGGTTGGCCTTTTGCGTGGCGCCTATTCCGGGATGATGGCGGTGTTTCAGTTGCTCGCCAGCCGTGCTGCCAAACGTTGGGGTCGCACACCGATGCTGGTGGGCGGCACGGCGCTCGCGGGTGTTGCCTACCTGTTGGTGGGACAAGCGACTGGGATTGGCGTGTTGCTGCTGGCGTTGCTCCTGGGCGGCTTGGGTGCCAGCACGCAACATCCACTGGCCTCCTCGATGGTCACCGATGCTTACGAAGACGGTGGCGGGGTCAAGCAGGCACTGTCGCAATACAACTTTTCCGGCGACATCGGCAAAACCCTGATTCCAGGTTTGGTCGGATTGCTGCTCACCGTTGTCAGTTGGCGCGCCAGCGCCACACTGCTGGGGCTGCTTGGGCTGGTGGCGGCGGGGTTGCTGTGGTGGCTGATACCTGCGCGAGCAGCCGAATCGATTGCTATAAAAAAGACCAAGGCCCTTACCGGAAACGGCTCCATCGCCGGCCTGCGCGCGCTGATTCTTACCGGCACCCTCGACAGCGCTGTGCGCATGGGCTTTCTCACCTTCCTGCCGTTCCTGCTTCAGGCCAAGGGCGCCGGAACTGCGGGTATTGGCCTGGCTCTGACCTTGCTGTTTGTGGGAGGAGCCTTCGGCAAACTGTTCTGCGGCTATCTCGGCGCTCGCATCGGGATGATGCAGACCGTGTGGATCACGGAAACCAGCACCGCACTGCTCATCGTCGCAGCGGTGTACCTGCCGCTGAGCGGCTTGATGATGATGTTGCCGGTGTTGGGGCTGGTGCTCAATGGCACGTCCTCGGTGCTGTACGGGGCCGTGCCCGACCTGGCCGGTGCAGGCAAGCGGGAGCAGGCGTTTGCGCTGTTCTACACCGGCACCATCGGCGGAGGCGCGCTGGCACCGGTGGTGTTTGGTGGGGTAGGGGATTCGTTGGGTGTGCCGGTGGCGCTGATGGTGTTGGCCGGGATGTTGTGTATGACGTTGCCGTTGGCGTGGGTGGTGCAGCGTGGTTGCACATTTCAAACATAAAAAAACCGGCCACCAAGGACCGGTTTTTTATGCATCTCCCGCCAGAACCATCCTGACGCAAGCGCAAAATCTGAGTGGAGCGGGTAGAGGGAATCGAACCCTCGTCGGAAGCTTGGGAAGCTACTGTTCTACCATTAAACTATACCCGCTCAGAGCGGCTGACTTTGTACCAGATGTTCATCGGGATTTGAAGTTTTTCTTCGAAAAATGTGTGGGTTGCAGGTGGCGAGGGGGCTTGCTCCCGCTGGCGTGCGAAGCGCTCCCAAAATAGTGGGGCCGCGTCGCACGCCGGCGCAAGCAAGTCTGCTCGCCACAGTACACCTTCATTTCAGAGTGCAAATGCATGCTGCGCCTGACCCTGTTGATACCGCAACCGGCTTACCTGCCGCTCTGGTTTCAAGAAGCCCACCACTGCGTTACGGCTATCCCGGCACGCTGCTTTATGCTCCATATCCAGGAAATGCCCCGTCGCCTGAATGGTGCTGAAGCTGCTCTGGGCTACATGCTGACCAAACAGCTTCGCATCCTCGGCGCTGGTGTACTCGTCCCATTCACCGTTCAAGAACAGCACCGGGATGTCGATCTGCTTGGCTGCCTTGAGGTAGCACTGCCGGTCACTGTTGAGCACATGGCTGATGTGAAAGTGCATTTGCCCGTATTCGTGCTCGGCCAGGCTGCTGACGTGGCGGTAATTGAAGCGTTTGAACAGCGACGGCAGGTGTTTGCCGAGGGTGCTGTTGACCAGGTGGCCGACGCGGTCACGGTCAAGGTTGCCAAGGTAGTCGACGCCACGTTCGAGGTAATCGCGCATGGGGGTGTTGATCACCGGCGAGAATGAGCTGATCACGGCTTTTTCCACGCGCCGAGGCCGTTGCGCAAGGGCGACCAACGTTGCAGCGCCGCCCCAGGAGAAGGACAGCACGTGCTCGGCGGCGAAGTGGTCGAGCAGTTCCAGGAGGATCTGGCCTTCGACTTCCTTCGTCAGCATCTGCTCATGGCGGTTATGGATTTTAGAACGGCCAGCGTAGGGCTGGTCGTACAACACCACATTGAATTGCGGGTACAGGCTTTTCACGGTTTGAGCGAAGCACGCCGTGGTCGCCATGGAGCCGTTGACCAGGACGATGGTCTTTTCAGCCGCGTCCGCGCGATAGAACTCGGTGTACACCCGATACTGACCCTGTATATCCAACACAGCGATTTCTGGCCTCATGTCGTAAGACTCCTGGCAAGCGGGTAGTGCGCGCAGATCACTCTGCACGAGCTTTGTGACAGGTAGGCATACGCCTGGAAAATGAGGGCCCATGTCGGTCCGATGACGGCTGGCCGGCGGGTGTTGTTATGGTGGGCTGTTTTGCCGGAAAGGCCCGTGGATCAAGCGCGGGCAAGGCAAGGTGTTTCTTGGAGGTATGGGGCGAGCCAGCCGTCATGATTTGGCTGAAGCCCTGATTCAAGCAGCACAGACGACAGGTCGCAAGGCGAAAGGCCGGTTTTTTGCCATCACCGGCTGAACGGTCGTCAGACTTGTCGGATTTCGTCGTCGGTCAGTGGCCGGTATTGGCCCGGCGCAAGGCTTGCATCCAGCATCAAAGGCCCCATTCGCTCACGATGCAGGCCGGTCACCTTGTTATCAAAATGCCCGAACATACGCTTCACTTGGTGATAGCGGCCTTCGATGATGCTCAAGCGCGCCGTCCTGGGGCCCAGCAGCTCAAGTTCGGCGGGTTGGGTGGTGAGGTCTTCAAAGGCGAAATACACACCGGCGGCAAACGTCGTCGCGTACTCCGAGCCGATGTCCTGCTCGGTTTCCACATGGTAAACCTTGGGTAACTTGGTTTGCGGTTGAGTCAGGCGTCGCGACCACTGGCCGTCATTGGTGATCAGCATCAGGCCGGTGGTGTTGAAATCCAGGCGGCCGGCGATGTGCAGCTCGGCCTTGTTCGGTTCATCCAGCAGGTCGAGGACCGTGGGGTGTTGCGGGTCCGAAGTGGCGCTGACGCAACCCTGGGGTTTGTGCAGCATGAAATAACGTGCCGGCTTTCCCGCTTGCAGTACTTCGCCGTCAACGCAGACCAGGCTGAACTCGCGCACTTCATGATGGGGATCGCTGACTGCAGCACCATCGACAGTTACCCGGCGCGCCACCAGTAGCAGGCGTACTTGCTTGCGATTGAACTGTGCCAGATTGCTGAGGAAGCGATCAACGCGCATTGCGGTTACGCAACTGGTCGTCCGCCTGGGCACAGCGAGGGCACAGGCAGGCTTTATTGCGCAGTTCATCAGGCAGGGCTTCAAGCACCGCGGGGTCGATGGTGACGCTGTAGCACCAGCAGGCTTGGTCGGCTGTGCGCGGATCGGCCAAGGTACAGTCGTTGCGGGCACCGCAGGCGGGGCAGAGGGTTGGCGTGGTCATCGGTCGGTTCAGGCTATATCGGGCAGGGGGGCGCAAGTCCTGCACGATACAGCGCTGCTCGGTCCTGTTCCATCGCCATGACCTGGAGGCCGGCATTCAGCTCGTCTGAAACAGATGTTTCTGCTTATGTCGGTGGCGCACCAGATTCGGTTTTTGATGTCAGATGTTTCGTCATTCAGTGAAGGCTGAATGCCGCTTTCCAGCGTCGCTGGAGGAGCTCTTCCGCGGTCCAGGAGGCCGCCATGTATCGACGACTGCTACTTATCGCTTTGCTCGGCCTGACCCTGTCAGCTTGCGTGCCCTATTACGATGGAGGCGCTACCTACTATCGCTCCGAGGTCTACACCGCACCGACGCCGGTCTATTACTACGGCGGTCCGCGTTATGCCCCGTATGGGCGTAGCTACTACGCCCCAGTGCCTCGCTACTATGCGCCACAGCCTCGTTATTATTCCGCGCCGCGCTACTACCAGCCGGCGCCACGCTATTACCCAAGGGCCGGTTACAGGCCCTATACGAATCAGGGGTGGGGTAATCACGGCGGCAACGGTGGGTACGGACGGGGAAGCGATCATGGAGGTGGCCGCGGCGGCCACCGTTAAACCATTTGAAAAAAGCGGCGCATGAAGCGCCGCTTTTTTATGGTGCCGTATATCCATACTGTCAGATTTAACAGCTATCTTTGCGGTTTCGGCTGTATTTCACTGTGGGAAAGCCGTTGTGCTTTTCCATGGAGAGAGCGGGCTAATGGAACCTCATATGTTCAAGCGACTGATGTGTGCGCTCCTGTTGATGAGCGGCGTCATTGCACAGGTGAAAGCAGAGCAAGGCTGCCCTTATCCCTCGACGGTCAAGTATGCTGACCAGCATTTTCACGCCGTGGATAAAGGCCTGCTCTGGCAAAGTCCGAAGGTCAGTCACCGGGACTTCGTCGACCGGTTCGTCGGTGCAGTCTTTGTACCGGGCGAGGACCAGGAGAGGGAAAATGGCTACATGGACAAGTGCATTTACCGCACCAGTTGGGGCAGCGTCGTAGCGTTGCGGCCAGACAAAGGCAACGGGGTGATCAACATGTCGTTGACCAGCACCTTGCATTGGGAGTTGCAGGCGGGTGCGTTCGGAATGCCAGTGTATCTCTGCACGGACAGCCAGCCGGACAACTGCGCTTTCACGATCAACGACAAAGAGAGCTAACCTGTCAGTAGTCCGATAAATCTGCCAGAGGATTCCTACCTTCCCATGCCTTGTTGAAGTGTGCCTGCACCACCGCTTCTGGAAGCGTATTGATATCCGGCCAATGCCAATGGGGCGTCTGGTCCTTGTCGATCAATCGGGCCCGGACCCCTTCGGCGAATTCCGGATGACGGCAGCAATTGAGGCTTATGCTGTACTCCATCTGAAACACCTGGGCCAAGGAAAGATGGCGCGCGCGCTTAATTTGTTCCCATACCAGGTGCGCCGTCAGAGGGCAGCCTTCGGAGAGGGTCTTGCCGGCACGGCTCAATAGCGGGTCGTTGTGATCGCGCAGCAGGCTCAACGCCCGCCAGGCGCACCGCACATCGCCCACATCCAGCCATTCGTCGATTTGGTCGCGGCGCGGCAGCCACTGTGCTTCGGGTTGTTGGCTGACTGCCTCCTGGGCCAGGGCTTTGAGCAAACTGTTGAGCTGCATCGCGGTTTGTTCTTGCCAGTTCAGTTGCAGCAGGCCCTCAATCAGCTCGTCTTTCTGGTCTTCACGCAGGAAGCGGTCGGCGAGTCCCAGATCCAGTGCGTCGCGCCCGTTGATATGGGCGCCGGTGAGGCCCAGGAACAAACCGAGCTTGCCCGGCAGGCGGGAAAGAAACCAGCTGGCACCTACATCCGGATAAAGGCCGATGCTGATCTCGGGCATGGCCAGACGGCTGCTCGGCGTAACAATGCGCACGGATGCGCTTTGCAGCAGGCCCATCCCACCGCCCAATACATAGCCGTGGCCCCAGCAGATCAGCGGCTTGGGGTAGGTGTGCAGGCGGTAGTCGAGACGATATTCGGCAGCAAAGAATTGCGCGGCGAGGGCCGGCACTTCGCCGGGTTGTTCACGGCATTCCTGGGCCAGGCTGCGCACTTCGCCACCAGCGCAAAAGGCCTTTGGCCCATTGCCGCGCAGCAGCACGCAGACGATTTGCGGGTCTTTGGCCCAGGTATCCAGGCGCTCGCCCAAGGCCAAAATCATCGGCAGGGACAGGGCGTTAAGGGTTTTTTCCGCGTCCAGGCTGGCGATGCCGATGCGGGCACCGCCACTGCCGGTCAGTTCTTCGAAGTGCAGGTTCATCGTGACCTCAATCGAGAAGGTGAAGGATGAGTATGATCCCTTCGTGGGAAAGTGCCGCCGGTGTGTCAGACCAATTGACAAGCGGAGTCGGCTTTCCTAGGGTTCGCCTCATTCTTTTTTACAAGACAATTCAACCATGACCGATGGCGACCGTATCAAACTCGAACCCAGCTGGAAACACGCCCTGCGCGATGAGTTCGAGAAGCCCTACATGGCCCAGTTGCGCGAGTTCCTGCGCCAGGAACATGCCGCCGGCAAAGAGATCTACCCGCCCGGCCCGTTGATTTTCAACGCCCTCAACTCCACGCCTTTGGACAAGGTCAAGGTGGTGATCCTCGGCCAAGATCCGTACCACGGCCCAGGCCAGGCCCACGGGCTGTGCTTCTCGGTGCAACCGGGCGTGCCGGCGCCGCCGTCGCTGGTCAACATCTATAAAGAACTCAAGCGCGACCTGAACATCGACATTCCCAACCACGGCTACCTGCAAAGCTGGGCCGACCAGGGTGTGCTGATGCTCAACACCACCATGACCGTGGAGCGCGCCAATGCCAACGCCCATGCGGGCAAGGGCTGGCAGTTCTTTACTGATCGGATTATCGAGGTGGTCAGCGAGCATCAGCCCCACCTGGTGTTTTTGTTGTGGGGCGCGCATGCCCAGGGCAAGCAGAAGTTGATTGATGCCACCAAGCATTTGGTGCTGACGTCAGTGCACCCGTCACCGTTGTCGGCGTATCGCGGGTTTATTGGGTGCGGGCATTTTAGCCGGGCCAACAAATTTCTTGAACAGAATGGCGAGGTGCCGATCGAGTGGCGGTTGCCGCCGCTTTAAGGCGGCAACGCGGGGGGAAACTAATTGAGAACGCCCCCTAGATCTTGTCTGGCTGGCGGTTCCAGTGTCGGAACAACGGCTCTGCGAGAAACAACACAAACAACAAACGCATCACCTGCATCGCCGTCACCAACGGCACCGACAATTGCAGCGTCTCGGCTGTCAGGCTCATCTCGGCAATACCGCCAGGCATCATGCCCAACGTCAGTGAGCGCAGGTCCAGGTGCGTCAGTGCACTCAAGCCCACCGCAGCCAATGTCGCCAGCGCCATGGTCAGGGCCGTGCCGATCAAGGTACGGCCCATGAATGCCGGCGCCCTACGGAAGAACTGGCGGTTGAAGTGGCAGCCCAGACCGCTGCCGATCAACCATTGGCCGATCTGGCTGCCGCCGTCGGGCAGGCCAATGTGTAAATCCCAGCTCACGCTGGCGATGGCACTGACCAGCAATGGCCCGAACAGCCAAGGGTTGGGTTGGCGCAAACGCTGCCAGCCCCATGCCACCAGCGCACCTGTCGGAAACAGCAGGGCCAGCCAGGCCCAGTCTACCGGCGCCGGATGAAACTGCGGTGCGCCGCCGCCCAGCAGATACTTGAAAATCGCTGGCACACACAACACCACCACCAGCACGCGCAAACTTTGCCCCGCCGCCACCCGGCTAAGTACCGCGCCATTACGTGCGCCGAGGTTGACCATCTCCCCGGAGCCGCCCGGCATGCTCGAGAAAAACGCCGTGGCGCGGTCTTCACCGCTGCGGCGCATCAACCACACACCGACCACGCTCGACAAACTCGTCACCAAGGCACCGAAGAAAATCAGGCCGAAATGGCTCATCACTTGCTCGATCACCACCGGCGTGAAGTGCAGGCCTATGCCTATCCCCACCACCCATTGGCCGCATTTGCGCCCGCCGGGAATCTCCGCCAATTGCCACGGCGTGAGGCAACGCACCAGGATGATCGCCAGCAACGAGCCGACCATGTACGGCAACGGCCAGCCGACCAGGCTGGCCAGGTAACCGCCGGCCAGGCCGACCAGCGGTGTTCCCCACCAATGTTTAAAGGTGACCTCAGACATCAGCCACGGCACGGCGCTGCAGGGCACGTTTGCGGTAAATGCGCACCAGCGGGAAGGCCAGCATCAGCGCGGTCAGCACCCACACACCGAAGGTGATCGGGCTCGACCAGAGGATCTGCAGGTCACCGTTGGAGATCGACAGCGCGCGGCGCAGGTTCTGCTCCATCAAGCCGCCGAGGATAAAGCCCAGCAGCACCGGCGACAGAGGGAAGTCGAGTTTGCGCAGGATGTAGCCGAAGATACCGATGCCGACCATCAGGAACAGGTCGAACGTGGTGGCGTGAACCGCGTATACACCGATCGCGGTGATGATGGCGATCACCGGCACCAGCGCCCAGTTCGGCACGGCAAGGATGCGGGTGAAGATGCGGATCATCGGGATGTTGAGGATCACCAGCATGATATTGGCGATGAACAACGAGGCGATCAGGCCCCAGACGATGTCGGGTTGTTGTTGGAACAGCAGCGGGCCCGGGGTGATGTTGTACAGCGACAATGCGCCGATCATCACTGCCGTGGTGCCCGAACCGGGTACGCCGAGGGTCAGCATCGGCACCAGGGCGCCGCAGGCGGAAGCGCCAATGGCGGTTTCCGGCGCTGCCAGGCCGCGCATGTCGCCCTGGCCGAATTTACCGCTGGCACCCGCCAGGCGTTTTTCGGTCATGTAGGCAACGGCCGAGGCCAAAGTCGCCCCGGCACCTGGCAATACGCCCATGATGAAACCGAGCAAACCGCAGCGGATGTTGACGACGAAGACCGCGCCAGCTTCCTTGAGGTTGAACATCATTCGTCCGGTGGCCTTCACGGCTTCCTGGCCACGATGGGTTTTTTCCAGCAGCAACAGGATCTCGCTGATGGAGAACAGGCCCAGTACTAACACCACAAACTGGATGCCGTCGGTGAGATGGATGTTATCGCCGGTAAAACGGTACACGCCGCTGTTGGCGTCGATGCCCACCGCCGAGAGGAACAGGCCGATCAGCGCTGCTACGAAAGTTTTCAATGGCTTGTCACCGGCCATGCCGCCGAGACAGACAATCGCGAACACCATCAGTACGAAATATTCCGCCGGCCCGAAGGCAATCGCCCATTTGGCCAGCAACGGCGCAAACAGCACCATGCCGCAGGTGGCGATGAACGCACCGATGAACGAACTCCACGCCGACAGCGACAGCGCTACGCCAGCCAGGCCTTTGCGGGCCATCGGGTAGCCGTCCAGGGTCGTCATCACGGTAGAGGCTTCACCCGGGATGTTGAGCAGGATCGAGCTGATACGGCCACCGTATTCACAGCCCAGGTACACCGCTGCCAACAGGATCAGCGCCGATTCGGGTGGCAGCCCCAGGGCAAACGCGATGGGGATCAACAATGCTACGCCGTTGATCGGTCCCAGGCCCGGCAGCAGGCCTACCACGGTGCCGATCAGGGTGCCGCACAGTGCGGTCACCAGGTTATAGGGGCTTAGCGCGACGCCGAAACCCTGGCCCAAATAGCCGAAAGTATCCATATCAGTTCTCCAGAACGTCGAGCAGGCCGAGGGGCAGCGGCACATCCATGGCTTTATCGAACAGCAGGTAAAGACCAATCGCCATCAGGCTGACGATCACCACGCTGGGTAACCAGCGGCCGCCATACAGGCGCGCCATAGGGATGCCGATCAGCATGCTGCTAAGGATGAAACCAAGGGGTTCGAAGGTGCCGGCGAACACGATCAACAGCGCGACGCACGCGCCGATCTTGATCAGGGTTTCGCGGTCCAGCGCGGGTTCTTCTTCGGTGTGCTTGGTCGGTTGCGGGCGAAACAGCATGTAGATCAGCGCCAGGCTCATCAACCCGAGCATCAGCAACGGGTAGGCCCGAGGCCCCACGGGCTCGTAGGAAAACGATGCCTGGTATGGCCAGGCCATCAGCGCGAGGACGGCGCAGGCCATCAGCAGCGTGGCGGCGAAAATGCGTTGTAAGAGCATGGGAAACTCCTGGGCCACGCCCGCTTGTGAGCATGAGCATGGCCGCGCGACAAGGGGCAATTACTGGATCAGGCCAAACTCTTTGGCCAACACTTTGTAATCAGCCACCTGTTTTTTCACATAGGTGTCCAATTCCGGGCCGGTCATGGCGAACGGGAACAGCTCGCGCTGGTCACGCAGTTTGGCGAAGTCTTCGGAGGCCAGCAGTTTGTCGAACGCGTCTTTCCACCAGGCATAGTCGGCATCGCTGACTTTTGGCCCGAGGTAGAAGCCGCGTACCACCGGCCAGACGATGTCGTAGCCTTGCTCTTTGGCAGTCGGAATGTCCTTCATTTCCGGCTCGTCCAGGCGCTGTTCCGAGAACACGGCCAGCAGGCGCATGTCACCGCTGAGGATGTGTGGCATGGAGTCTGAGATGTCGGTACTGCCTACCTGAATATGACCGCCGAGCAGGGCTGTGGCGATTTCGCCGCCGCCTTCGAGCGCTACATAACGCAGCTCCCGTGGGTTGATCCCGGCCGCCTTGGCGATCAATGCGGTTTGCATCCAGTCCTGGCTGCCGACGGTGCCGCCGGAACCGATCACCACGCTACCCGGATCTTTCTTCAGGGCTTTTACCAAGTCGTCGAGGGTCTTGTAGGGCGAATCACTTTTCACCGCGATGGCACCGTAGCTGGTGCCGACGGCCGCCAGCCAACGCACGGCGCTTTCATCGAAACGCCCGAATTTGCCTTGGGCCAGGTTCAACAGCGAACCGCTGGACCAGGCCACCAGGGTGCCGGCGTCCGCTGGCCGTTGGGCGACCACGGCGTTATAGGCCACCGCGCCCACACCCCCAGGCATGTAGGTCACGCGCATCGGTTTGCTCAGCAACTTCTCGTTGACCAGCGCGCTTTGCGCCAGCTTGCAGGTCAGGTCAAAGCCGCCGCCGGGGGAGGCCGGGGCGATGCATTCCGGGCGCTTGGGTTCGTCGGCGGCCAGCAGTTGGCCGGCGAACAGCATGCAGCCGGCGGCGAGGGCAAGTTTACGCAGTGAAAGCGTCATGGTTATCTCCATCGTTGTTGTTATAGGGGGCTACTACCCGCGCACGACGCTATCGCTCACCCGCATGCGCACTTCATCCGCATCACGGGCTGAAGAGTGAGAACGGCACAGGGCACTGGCGAGGGCGGTTTGGGTCATGCGGGAAGAACGAGCAGGCGGGCAAGCCTGTGGCTGTGACGACAGCATCGTGATGTACTCCGTTATTGTTCTTATTTTGACGAAAACGCATCGAGGCGTTTTTCGCGCGCTACGGATCAGATAGCTCGGCAGGCATAGACCACCGTCACTCGATGCTAAAGTGCGAAGCTTTCACTAACCTTTCAATTGCCTTTCAATGTTTTCCGGCTTCACAGGGCGGGTAGCGCCTGTAAACTCGCCGGCCAGCGGGCCCATGAAAAGCCGCGTCGACCATCCCCCATGAGGTAGAAATCCATGCGTGTCCTTCTGGTTGAAGACCATTTGCAACTCGCCGACAGTGTCGCCCAAGCGCTCAAGAGCATGGGTTTGACCGTCGACGTGCTGCACGATGGCGTGGCGGCGGACCTGGCCTTGGGCAGCGAGGACTACGCGGCGGCGATCCTCGATGTGGGCTTGCCGCGCATGGACGGTTTCGAGGTGCTGGCGCGCTTGCGCGCCCGCGGCAAGAACCTGCCGGTGTTGATGCTGACGGCACGCAGTGATGTAAAAGACCGCGTGCATGGTCTGAACCTGGGCGCCGACGACTACCTGGCCAAACCATTTGAACTGACGGAACTCGAAGCTCGGGTCAAGGCGTTACTGCGACGCAGTGTGTTGGGCGGTGAGCGCCAGCAGGCTTGCGGGGTGCTGGTCTACGACCTCGACACCCGGCGCTTCACGGTCGGTGGCGACCTGATGACATTGACCTCCCGTGAGCAAGCCGTGCTTGAAGCCCTGATCGCCCGGCCGGGGCGGGTGATGAGCAAGGAGCAATTAGCTTCCCAGGTATTCGGTTTGGACGAAGAGGCCAGCCCCGACGCCATCGAAATCTACGTGCACCGCCTGCGCAAGAAACTCGACGGCCAGCCCATCGCCATCGTGACTTTCCGCGGCCTTGGCTACTTGCTCGAAGCTCGCGATGCATAAGCCCAGCAGCCTGCGCTGGCGCCTGCTGTGGAACCTGGCGCTGTTGCTGGTGCTGTTGATGCTCGCCAGCGGCATGAGCGCGTATTGGAACGGTCGCGAAGCCGCTGACACTGCTTATGACCGCACCTTGCTGGCCTCGGCGCGCACCATCGCCGCCGGTTTGACCCAGGTGGACGGCACCCTCAGCGCGAATGTGCCGTATGTGGCGCTGGACACCTTTGCCTACGACAGTGCCGGGCGTATTTATTACCAAGTCAATGATATTGATCAGAAGCTGATATCCGGTTACGAAAACCTTCCCGGCCCGCCACCCGGCACACCGCGCACCGACGATTACCCGGCGTTGGCGCGCTTCTACAACGCGATGTACCAGGGCCAGCCGGTACGGGTGGTGAGCCTGCTAAAGGCCGTCTCTGAACCGAACATGAATGGCATGGCGGAAATCCGCGTCGCGGAAACTGACGAAGCACGGGTCGCCATGGCCCGCAGCTTGATGGCCGACACCTTGTTGCGCCTGGGCATGCTGGCCATCGGTGCGCTGCTGCTGGTGTGGTTCGCCGTGAGCGCTGCGTTGCGCCCGTTGGAGCGTCTGCGTACGGCGGTAGAAGAGCGCCAGCCTGATGACCTGCGGCCATTGCCGCTGGTGGAGGTTCAGGATGAGTTCGGCCCGCTGGTGCGTTCCCTCAATCACTTCACCGAGCGCCTGCGCGGGCAGTTCGAGCGCCAGGCGCAGTTTATTGCTGACGCTGCCCACGAACTGCGTACGCCGCTGGCTGCGCTCAAGGCTCGTCTGGAGCTGGGCTTGCGCGCCGAAGAACCGACCACGTGGCGCAGCACCTTGGAAAGCGCCGCCCAAGGCACCGACCGCCTGACGCATTTGGCCAACCAGTTATTGTCCCTGGCCCGTATCGAAAATGGTGCCCGGGCCATTGCCGAAGGGGGCGCGCAACTGCTCGACCTCAGCCAGTTGGCTCGCGAGCTGGGCATGGCCATGGCGCCGCTGGCTCATGCACGGGGAGTGGCCTTGGCGCTGGAGGCGGACGAGCCGGTATGGCTGCGCGGCGAGCCGACACTGTTGAACGAGTTGCTGAGCAACCTGGTGGACAACGCCCTGGCCCACACGCCACCCGGGGGCAACGTCATTCTGCGGGTGACCGCGCCGGCGGTGCTGGAGGTCGAGGATGATGGCCCGGGTATCCCGCTGGATGAGCGGGACCGGGTGTTCGAGCGTTTTTATCGACGTAGCCAACAGGGCATGGGGTCTGGCTTGGGGCTGGCAATCGTCGGGGAGATCTGCCGTGCGCACTTGGCGCAGATCAGCCTGCATGATGGCGAGTCGGCCGGGTTGAAAGTACGCGTGAGTTTTATCGCCGGTTGATCAGTAAAACATCGAGCGCGCTTCATCCAGTTCGGTGCGCAGGGCATCGCTGCAGGGGTCGATGCGCAATTTCTTGATGGCCGGCAACGTAGCCATCGGCACGTTCGCCAGGGGATGGTCGGTGCCGCGGTGGCAGTACAGCGCGGCGACTTGCACCAGGTCGATGTAGTCCAGGTTCGCAGAGTCGCGCGTCAGGTCCAGGTATTGACCAGGCAGGTTCACCAGCATTTCCGGGAAGTCCCAGACGCGCAGCAGCTTGTCCCCCAGCAACGGGTGGATGCTGTCGATGACATGGTTGAGGCTGACCGGGTCGGACAACAACTCATAGTCATCCTCGGCGTACGTCAGGATCGGCAGCACGCCAATCTGATGCACCAAGCCACCCAAGGCCGCCTGGTCTGGCTTGAGCTGGCTGTGGCGACGGCACAAGGCGTAACTGACGCCCGCCACTTCCAGGCTGCGACGCCATACATCGCGCATTTTCTGCTCGACCACATCGGAGCGAGCATGAAAGATCTGCTCCATTACCAGGCCGATGGCCAGGTTACTGCTGTAGTTGGTGCCCAGCCGCGTGATGGCCGTGTGCAGGTCGGTGACTTCCTGGCTGGCCCGTAACAGCGGGCTGTTGACCACCTTGATCAGGCGCGCCGACAAGGCGGTGTCGCGACTGATCACCTTGCTCAAGTGGCTGATACTGATCTCCGGGTCTTCGGCGGCCTGGCGAATTTTCAGGGCCACCTCCGGCAGTGTCGGCAGAACCAGGTCATCGTTGCCGATGGCCATCACCAAAGCCTGTTGGACTTTTTCCGCCAGCTCGTTCATTCATGCTCTCTAGGGTGTTGCAAAAAGGTACGGCGATTAGCGCTGGATCTCGCGATCACGGTCCAGTTGATAAGGCAGGTCCAGCAGGTGCAGGCCGGGGCCTTCCAGTGTGCTCAAACGCACGTCGCCACTGTCGGCAGCTTCGGCTTGCAACACGGCGAGAAGTTCAATCGACTGGTCTGCTTTTGCCGCGATGACGACTTCGCCGATCGCGCTATTGTGGCTGGGGGAAAACAAAGGCGTGCCAGGCTCGGGTAATTCGGCCGCCTCCAGGCTCAGGCGATACAGGCGTCGCTTGAGTTTACCCAGGTACTGCATGCGCGCGACAATTTCCTGACCGGTGTAGCAACCTTTCTTGAAACTCACGCCGCCTACGGCTTGCAGGTTGAGCATCTGCGGGATGAACAGCTCGCGAGTCTGCGGCATCACTTGGCCGATACCCGCACGGATCTGGCCCAGTAGCCATGCATTCAAGTCAGCCTGCGGCAATTGCGCGGCCAGTTGGCTGCGCACGGCGTCAGATTGTTCACTGGGCACCCAGAGTTCGGCGCGGCCGGGGGAGACACGGATGGCGATCAATGTATCGGTGCGCACCACACTGTCGGTCTCGACCGGTAGTTCCAGGCCAAGGGTGGCGAGGGAGGCGTCTGCGTCCGCCAGGCCGAAGCGAGCCCAGGCGGCGCTTTCGTCGGTGAGTTTGGATTTGGAGAACACCGCGTACTTTTTCAGGTCCGCCAGCTGTGGTTCGAGCAGCTCGGTGGCCATGGCCAGGAGTACGCCGTCCCCTTGCAGCAGGATGCGGAAGCTCGACTGCATGCGGCCTTTTTGCGTGCAGCGCGCGCCCAGGCTGGCCTGGGTGTCACTCAGGTAATTGAGGTTGCAGGTCAGTTGGCCCTGCAGGAACTTGGCAGCATCGGAGCCGCGGACGGCGAGAACGCCTTCGTGGGACAGCGGGCAGAAAAAAGCAGAGTCAGCCATGGGTCATCGCAGATCAAAAAGTCATGGGTGCATCATAGAGGGGCGCCCGGCAAATGGATAGTTTCCGTATGGGGCGACCAAAGCCGACTGTTCCGGTCTCGTCGGGGCTGTATACTTGCGCTCTATTTGAGGAGCGCTCCATGGTCGAAGATGTAGAAATCAATCGCCTCTACTGGCACAGCCGTCGTGGCATGCTGGAGCTGGATGTGTTGTTGGTGCCGTTCACTAAAGAGGTGTACGCGACGCTCAATCAGGTGGACCGCGACCTCTACGTCAGGTTGCTGACTTGCGAAGACCAGGACATGTTTGGCTGGTTCATGGAGCGAGCCGAATCTGAAGATCCGGAGCTGCAACGCATGGTTCGGATGATCCTGGATCGTGTCCAGCCCAAGTAATCGCTTCGAATGCCGCTGGCAGGCCTCACGGCTGCTGCTGGCGGTGTATCTGCTTGCCCAACTGATCGCGCTGGGTAGCCTGCTGGTTCTGCACCTGTCTTATTCGAGCCTCGGCATCCTGTTATGCCTGGCTCACTGCGCCTGGGTTTTACCGCGCCATATCCTGCTTAATCACCGTTCGTCGATTCGTGGCCTGCGCCGTGACGATGACGGTTGGCAACTATGGAGCGCCGCACGTGGCTGGCACGCAGTACAACTGCGTCCCGACAGTCTGGCCTTGCCGTTGATCGTGGTGTTGCGCTATCGAGTGCCCGGTGAGCTGCGGGTGCGCTCGATCTGTGTGCCGAAGGACGCGCAGGCCGCCGATATACACCGGCGCCTGCGGGTGCGCCTGAAGTTCAGCCGCCGTAGGTGGTCGGCACCAGGATAGTGTCGAGGGCTTCGGGCAGCATCTGCGGGTAGTCGAGGGTGTAATGCAGGCCTCGGCTTTCCTTGCGTTCCATGGCGCAGCGGATCATCAGCTCAGCTACTTGGGCGAGGTTGCGCAGTTCAATCAGGTCGCGGCTGACCTTATAGTTGCTGTAGAACTCGACCCTGTGAGGCTAAACCCAATGGATACAGGGGTTTCAGCCGATGACCGTCAACCACCACTCCCCAAGTGGGACAAACCTGTTACAAACTGCGCTCGCCAAGCCGTACCACTATCGCCGGTCTGGTCGCTATTACCTTCGCCTTCGCCCTCAAGGAACCGTTAAGGGCTTCTTCACGCTGTCACTTAGGACTACCGACAAGGCCACCGCAATGACCATCTCCGACGACATTCTTTCGACTCTCAAGGCTTACCACTTGGACAACCCTGAGGCGTCATGGGACGAACTCCGTGAGCGCTTGATTGAGTTCGCTGAGTACAACCTGACGATGGCACACGGTGACAGCTCACTGGTCGCTTACGAGATGATCAACGATGAGCATCACTTGGCGTTGCGTAAGGCATCCGCAAAGTTGCCCCTGAGCATCAATCAGCAACGGGCAGTGAGTAAGGCCCTTGAGATCCTTGAGGCTTCGCAGGAGCGTATGCGGGGCCGGTCGGGGAAACTGGTCGAGATCGTGAAGGACCTCAATGGCGAATCTTGTGGCACGTCTGTGGCCCTCTCCCTGCCCTTATCTGTAAGTGCTCTTTCAGGTCTGACATTCAAGGACCTCTCCGCGCTCTACATGGCGGAACGCAAAGACAGCATTCAGGTCAGCACCATGCGGGACGTGAAGTCATCGTGTGAGGCTATCGGCACGATCCTTGGCGACTTGGACATGAAGACCCACACACGGGAGGACATGAAGAACCTTCGGAACAAGCTCCTTGAGGACCGTAAGCCTTCGACGGTTAAGAAGCTGCTGACCCGGCTATCGACGGTCATGGATTGGGCTGTGAATAACGGCTACCTCGACAAGAGTTTTGATAAGGGTCTGAAGCCAACGAAAGGCGCTGACAGTTCCCGTGAGGCGTTCTCTCAGGATCAGGTAAAGGCCCTAATGGCTCACGCTAAGTCCCTTCCTGTGGACGCATGGCAGCGCTGGGCGTTGTCCCTTGGGGTGATCACTGGGACCCGTATTGAGGAGCTTAGGCAGTTGACCAAGGCTGACGTTAAACAGGTCAGCGGCGTGTGGGTCATCGACATTAATAGGAACGATGGCAAGACGGTCAAGACCAAGAATGCTCTCCGTGTTGTGCCTCTGACTGATGGCGCTTATGGTTTTGATCTTCAGGCGTTCCTTGAGTTTGTCAGGAAGGCCGACTCTCGGCTGTTCACCTTGGGAGCTGGTCAGTTCTCGAACGTGCTTAATGGGGCGCTACGGGATGTCTTGAGCTTGAAAGCTGATCGGACCCAGACCTTCCACTCGTTGCGTCACTCTCTGGCCGGTGCCCTGAAGGCCGCTGAGGTGCCTGTGGGGACCGCTGAGTCCATCTTGGGGCACGCCTCGGGGTCGATCAGTTATGACCTGTACGGGGCTGGGAGTGCGGTTGAGGTAAAACGAATGGCCGAAGCTCTGATTGAGGCATTATCAGAAGGCTGATTCGAGGGTCGCTGGCGTTCGATCTGTACGGAGGCAATGCGAGCGCCTCAATGGTGCTTATGGTGTGCGGGCTTCAGGAGATTCGCTGGGTATGTGGTAGCCTTCAGCCATTACGGGTTGAAAGGAATCCATTGCAAATGGGCCTAATGAGTTTTTTTAAGAGGCGGAGCGAGCCAGCGCCGAAGGTTTACCCTGTGAGTAGTCCAGCGGTGACAGACCTTGTAGCTGATGTGTGCTCGGCGCTCAAGGCGCAGTACCAGTTACTCTGCGGTGGTGAAGATAGAGGAAATCCTCCATTAGTTCACTGGACCAACGACGGAAAACCGATTATTGATCTTTGGCTGATGGGCTATATAAGTGGTTTTTATGATGCAGCCAGTCAAAGTCGAGGCTGTCCATTCGAGCTTAATGCGCTGGAGCTTATTTTTTGCGTGTTCTATGGTGAAGAAGATGCAAGCGCGGCGGTGGCGCAATATCACGTAGTGCGCATGGCACTTAAGTCAGATTCGGAAGCGGCGAAGCTCTTCGGCTTTGATGAGTTCGAGGAAGGTATGCTTTCTGGAGGTAACGAGCTATTCGAGTGGCTGAGCAAAAAAATTCAGTGTCCGCTAAAAGTTTACAAACGGTATAGCGGGATGGCTTAGATTTAGTTTGTGCTCTGAGCGCTATTCCTTATCGGTACCACGGTCCGAAGCGATTTGGAGCTGGGTGAAGCAGCAGGTGAGTCCGTCGATCAGCGAACTGCGTCTTACAGGGCGGAGTGGTCGGAGACAGCGTAGCCAGTTGTAGCGTGTGGCTTAACTAACAAGTTGGCAGCACGTTCGACGAAGATTTAAAAACCCTCACCCAAAGAGGGACAGGCTAAATCAGCGTTGCTTTCCTTTCAAGATGCCGCAAGGTCACCTCAAGGTGGCCCTCTGCGGGCAAGGCGTGTACGTCCAGTGACCACCGCTACCTCTTTCAGGTAGCCCAATATCCAAGACGTCATGACCACCAAGCGCAGCCCTAACGGGATCTGCGGGACCAGCATCAGGTCCGCTGTAGCGATTCTGTCTGCGCGCTTCGTGTGAATAGACCCTTGATAGGTTTGGGCCTCCTATCTCTGATCGCACAGTATAAAGGGGCCTTTTAACTTAAAGATCTCTACAAGATGACTCTAAGATTAAGTTTTATTGGTTTAGTTCTATAAATAATAAAACCTTAAAGAGAATGCTCTTAGAGTTACCTTAAGGTCGATCATTAAGATCTTGGGTCTACCTTCGATGTCGTGGTTGTAGAAGTGTGACCGTAGCGGCTCGTTGGTACTCCAGTATGACCAGATTAAAAACCCTCACAAGAACAGGGACAGACCGCTAAGCTAATCGGTCGTTCTGAATTCCTCTACGCCCGTCGCTGGGCTTTTATCAACGTCAAGTCTTTCTGAATGCTTCTTGAGCCATGGTCGATGCCCGTAGTGGGGCCTTGACGGTCGGCCTGTGGGAGCGAACTCAGGGAGCATTCAAAAGGAGTCCACTACTATGCTGGCCAACACCAATAACCAAACTGACCTGCTGCCTATCGTGATTGAGGGGCAGACCTTCAAGCCGAACGAAGATGGAATGTGGAATCTCAACGAGATCGCCAAGACTCTGAATGTTCGGGAACCGGGTCAGTGGCGTAATGCTGTTCAAGCTGCCCTGATCAAAGATGCAAATTTGCATGTCTCCCACGGTAACGGGACCCTTGCAACAGAAGAGGGCGCAATTGCATACGCCATGTGGGTTTCAACCGACTTTTACCTGATGGTCATTCGTGCGTTCATCGCCATGCGTAACAGTGCCGTCCGTGAGCTGCGCCATAAAGATGCCCTTCTGGACGCAAACATGCCCAAGGCTACGACTCTCGACATGAAGGCTCGCGGCGCGGGTCTGACATGGACCGAGGCTTGCCGTGTGGCTGGTATTCAACAGCCTCGACTTGCTCTTGAATTTCTCGCAAAGGGGACGATGTTCGTTCACGTCTGTGACGATTTTGGTAGCCGTACTGGTCAGATCCGACCAAAGCAGCAAGGTTTCTCATCAGGCGCCTTTGTGGCGATCTCATCGGACTTCGGCAACCGTGAAGGCTGGAGGGTCAAACCCCGTGGCCTTGACTGGTTGCGTGCAAATACTGAGACCATCAACGTCGGCGTAGCTGAAGCCAAGGCCGCTCAGGCCAAAGCTAAGAAGGCCGCTCAGGCATCCCGTGTGGATCGCTGGGGCCGTGCATGCAAGGAGGCACAGCTATGAGCAGTTCATTCCTCGACCAGCTCAATGCCCTGTGCGTCACCCCCGCGTCCCGCGTGAAGTTGCTGACCCTCCGTGGCATCTGGCGTGATCGACGTGCCCGTAACAGCTTCTATTGCGAGTCATCATGCGGGGTCCATTTGGATTCCCTACTGGCCCACCTCGAAGCCAATCACCCCGGTCTGAGCGCCTTCGTTAAGTCGATCATCGGGTCACCATCGCTCCACATCGACGCGGTACTCCGTGCACGCTTAAAGGTCCCTTTAGGGAAAGCTCAACGCATCATCCATCTACTGTAACGCCGTCCGCCATCGGCACCAAGATCACACCCCGCCAAGTTACAGACCCGTGATCGTACCAACCCAAACCCAGAAGATATTGATCATGTCCTTGAGAGGTCCGTGCGGCTACTCCTTGCCATCTGGTCACGTTGCCTCTATGCGGCAGGGCCATGAATCAATGTCTCGAATTTAGGAGACACCTACCATGCAATTGAACATTCAAAACGTAACGCCCGAAACTGTTGAAGTCCAAGGCCAGAGCGTGACCCGTACCTTCGCTGAAGGCGTGATGCTGTCTGGGCTGATCGCTGGTGCAGGTAAGAATGATTCGGCCCGTGAGGCCATCGTTAAGCAATACCTTGACGCTGGTCTGATCGCTGATGCGTTCCCCGCTGTGGTCCGAGCAGTTCGTGCTCGTGAGGCCCATTCAGCAGCCGAGCGTGAGCGCCAGTTAGCTGAGTCTCGTGCCCACGCTGAGCGCGTTGCTTCCTATGCGACCCCTACGGCCCTTGAGGTCGCCCGTCGCCGTGCCAAGCGTGAGGCCCGCGAAGCTGAATACCGTGCACGTGGTGCTGCTATCCGTGCCGCTAATGGCCGGTCCTCATGGTCCTCGTGGGAATGACTCACGGGCAACCTACTGACTCACACCGTCTTGCCTCCGGTGGCGCTGGCTCTTGTTGGCGTCCCGTTGAACCCCTTCAAGTAAACTTTCAGGAGATACTCAATCATGCCTACTCGTAAACAGAACGCTTTCAAATCCGCCGACCACCGCGAGAACACTGACCGTTACAGCGCACCGACTGCCTATGAGCAGGCCGTGTGGGGCAATGGTGGTAACCTTCAGTTCAACACCCAGGCATCCACAAGCGCCCCATGCAGTGACGGCAGCGTCGCCGCTGAAGGTATCGTTGCGGTCCTTGACGACTTCTTTAATGGTGGCGAATGGCACCAGAACGCCGTTGATGCTATCCCGTGTGAGTTTCGACCTAAGGGCACTGAGCCGACCCCTGTGCAACTGGTCAACATGGTCGACCGCAACGTCGAGTTCGACCCACGTAAGTCGATCTACGACACCTCGACCATTACAAAGGGTGAAGCTGTTGCCGGTGACGTGATCTTTACGGAGCCCACTGATACCGCCGCGTTCTTCTCGCACCGTATGACTCTGTTAGATGCTCATGTGGTGGCAGGTTTCACCAGCAACTCCATCGGCCAAATGCTGGATAAGGCCATGCAGGACTTTGAGAAAGCGTGCGGCTCTACCATCGTGGACATTCTCCTGAAGTCCCCAAGTGTCGAGGTCAAGGAAGTCACCATTGCTGGCACTGGACCACGTGATCGTGCTGAGGATTGGATTGACCAACTAACACTGAGCATCAACCACTCAGTGGGCAACTCCCTGAGTGACTTCGTGCTGCTGATGCACATGACCGAACAGGCAATCCTTGAGCGTGCTGCCCAGCGTGCAGGCGTAGATGATATTGAGGACCTGTTGGGCTGCCGTACCCAGTTCTATTCGGATGGCAACCGTGGCGTCTTCATGCTCCCTAAAGGCTTCGCCTCCCTGTCGTTCCGTGAAGGTAACGACGGTGATGTGTGGTCAATCCTCGCCAGCCGTAACGCCTCGGTACAGGGCTGGGACATCGAAATCACCGGTATCGCTGACGTAATGGCTCAGGCCAAGGTCAAGCTGAAGCTGGCAAACCCAGCGGACCCTACTGAGAAACTTCAGGTCGAGACCGTAGACTTTCCGCTGATCACCCGTGTGGTCGTCAAGCCGTAACACCCGCTGTATCCATGAGGTCCGTAATGGGCCTCATGGGCGAGCTGTTTAGTTGCTATGCTTGGGCATCGACCATGTTACGGCAAGGCCAGCCATGAGTTTTACTCTCTGTTATACCTACAAGGACAAACGGGTGGTTACGAAGATACAAGTCGATCACCTGACCCCATATGCAGCCGTTTGCTTTGCCCTGCTCCAGTCAGGGGCCACCAACGACTCAAGTGGTGGAGGCTGGCCTAAATCCTATGAGGGCATCCTTGAGATTGCCACTCAATACGGTCTCACAAACCTGACGGTTCACCGATCCCTTAACTCTTAGGACAACTTCATGGACACGTTTAGCGCGGCCTACGGGCCTGCGTTGGTGTTCATGTGGCCTTCTGGCTGTATGGGTGCCTCAAGGGCACCTCATGAGGATCTGGCACAAAAATCTGAGTGACCACCTGTAACTACTAACCTGCGCGCTTACCCCCATAGGCCCTCGCATGCTCGCTCAGGCGCACGATAAGGACCCTTGCGGGCAGGTGATAAGGACTTCAGCGTTGGGACAAATGTGCGCCAAAGCTGTTACAAACTGGGGCCCCATGGTGCTACGCTATGGCTCCTAACGTGCCTCATTTGTCGGGTGTAAGGATCGTATCCTTCGCCTCTGGCAGCAGCTCTGGATAGTCCAACGTGTAGTGCAGACCCCGAGATTCCTTACGTTTCATGGCAGACCTGATCATCAGTTCCGCTACTTGAGCAAGGTTCCTCAATTCAATCAGGTCTCTGCTTACGCGATAGTTGCTGTAGAACTCGTCGATCTCATCCAGCAGCAAGCGCACCCGGTGTTGTGCACGCTGCAAGCGCTTGTTGGTGCGCACGATCCCCACGTAGTCCCACATGAAGCGCCGTAGCTCGTCCCAGTTGTGCGCGATGATCACGTCTTCGTCCGAATCGGTGACCTGGCTGGCGTCCCAGCGGGGCAGGGCGGCCGGTACCGAGATGCGCGACAGTTGTTCAAGGATGTCCTGCGCCGCTGAGCGTGCGTACACGAAGCACTCGAGCAGTGAATTGCTGGCCATGCGGTTGGCACCGTGCAGGCCGGTGAAGCTGGTTTCGCCAATGGCGTAGAGGCCAGGTACGTCGGTGCGGCCATGCTGGTCGACCATCACGCCGCCGCAGGTGTAGTGCGCCGCGGGCACCACCGGGATCGGGCCTTTGGTGATGTCGATATTGAAGGTCAGACAGCGTTCGTAGACGGTCGGGAAGTGGGTCTTGATGAACGCTTCGGGCTTGTGGCTGATGTCCAGGTACACGCAGTCGATACCCAGGCGCTTCATTTCATGGTCGATGGCGCGGGCGACGATATCGCGCGGTGCCAGTTCGGCGCGTGGGTCGAAGCGCTGCATGAAACGTTCGCCATTGGGCAGCTTCAAGTGCGCGCCTTCGCCGCGCAGGGCTTCGGTGATCAGGAAGCTCTTGGCTTGTGGGTGATACAAGCAGGTGGGGTGGAACTGGTTGAATTCCAGGTTAGCCACGCGGCAGCCCGAGCGCCAGGCCATGGCAATGCCGTCGCCGCAGGCGCCGTCGGGGTTGCTGGTATAAAGGTAGACCTTGGCGGCGCCGCCCGAGGCCAGGATGGTGAAGCGTGCGCCGTAGGTATCGACTTCACCGCTGGCGCGGTTGAGCACGTAGGCGCCCAGGCAGCGCTCGCCCGCA
This sequence comes from Pseudomonas haemolytica, assembly GCF_009659625.1. Classification (GTDB taxonomy): domain Bacteria; phylum Pseudomonadota; class Gammaproteobacteria; order Pseudomonadales; family Pseudomonadaceae; genus Aquipseudomonas; species Aquipseudomonas haemolytica. Next base: position 838,684 of record NZ_VOIW01000001.1, read on the forward strand.
AGGCCCAGGCGTTTTTCGGTGATCAGGTCGACGGCGACGCGTTGCTCGAGCAATTCTATATTGGGGCGTTGGCGGGCCTGGTCGAGCAGGGTCTTGAAAATCGCGGCGCCGGTGGCGTCGGCAGCATGAATGATTCGACGATGGCTGTGGCCGCCTTCGCGGGTCAGGTGGAACTCAAAGCCGCCATCGTCACTGCCAGCATGTTCATCGCGGGTGAACGGTACACCTTGGTCGATCAACCATTGGATGGCTTCGCGGCTATGCTCGACGGTGAAACGCACGGCGTCTTCATTGCACAGGCCACCGCCGGCGTTGAGGGTGTCTTCGACGTGGGATTGCACTGTGTCGGTGTCGTCCAGCACAGCGGCGACACCGCCCTGGGCCCAGAATGTCGAGCCGTTGGCCAGGTCGCCTTTGCTCAAGACTGCGATACGCAGGTGGCTGGGCAGGGTCAGGGCAAGGCTCAAGCCGGCTGCGCCGCTACCGATCACCAGGACATCGTGTTGAAACTGTTGGCTCATTGAATGGATTCCGCAAAAAGCGATCCGAAGGAGCGGCGCGAACAGGACGCCTGGATCGGCGAATCAAAGGGGCACACGGGCCACTAGTATATAGAGGGGGGGAGCGGCACAATAGCCAGGCATTCGTGGCATTGTGAGATTATGCTGCGCAGCTTTGGGAAACAGCCGGTAGGCGGGACGGGAACTTTTTGCATAAGCCCCGACTCAATAGCAGGTTGCCCGAAAGCTGGGAAGACGTTGAGTTTATTGGCCCGTCGGGAGCATTGGACGCGTCACGAAACCGGCGACAAGATTATTCGCGCAGCCGGCACCGCCCGGGCTGCGTTTTTCGTGTGTGCCAAATCAGTGCATGCCGGAAACTTGCTTGAAGGGGGAGAACTTTTGCGAAAAGCCCGAGTCTATGTTTGCAAGCCTGATCGTTTAGTTATGCAAGCCTCCTTCAAGTACAACGAGGAGTGTTCATGCTAACCCAGGAAGAGGATCAGCAGCTGGTCGAGCGCGTACAACGCGGCGACAAGCGAGCATTTGATCTGCTAGTGCTGAAATACCAGCACAAAATTCTCGGGTTGATCGTGCGGTTTGTGCACGACACCCATGAAGCGCAGGACGTTGCACAGGAAGCCTTTATCAAGGCGTACCGTGCACTGGGAAATTTTCGCGGTGATAGTGCGTTTTATACGTGGCTGTACCGCATCGCCATTAACACGGCGAAAAACTATCTGGTGTCTCGCGGCCGCCGCCCACCAGACAGTGATGTTAGTTCAGAAGATGCAGAATTTTACGATGGTGATCACGGCCTCAAAGATCTCGAGTCGCCGGAGCGTGCATTGCTGCGCGACGAGATCGAAGGCACCGTCCATCGCACAATTCAGCAACTGCCAGAAGATTTGCGTACTGCGTTAACTTTACGTGAATTCGATGGTCTGAGTTACGAAGACATTGCGAGCGTTATGCAATGTCCGGTGGGGACTGTAAGGTCACGGATTTTCCGGGCCCGGGAAGCCATCGACAAAGCCCTGCAACCATTGTTGCAGGAAAACTAAAGACAGCGGCGACAGCCAAGAGAGGAACCGCCATGAGTCGTGATGCCCTGCAGGAATCGCTGTCCGCAGTGATGGATAACGAAGCGGATGAACTGGAACTTCGTCGAGTGCTTAACGCATTTGATGATGCCGAAACCCGTGATACCTGGTCTCGTTACCAAGTCGCTCGGGCGGTGATGCACAAGGATCTTCTAATCCCTCGTCTGGATATTGCTGCGGCCGTTTCTGCTGCGCTTGCTGATGAAGCCGTTCCGGCAAAAGCTGCACGGGGTCCATGGCGTAGCCTGGGTCGCCTGGCAGTGGCTGCTTCGGTAACCGTCGCTGTACTGGCCGGGGTTCGCCTGTACAACCAGGACGAGATTGCGGGTAACGAGTTGGCGCAACAGACTCAGCAACCGGTCATGGCCGGCCCGCAAGTCAAAGGCCCGGCTGTACTGGCAGGCTACAAGGAAAGCTCCGATACCACCGGCCCTATGGCTAATGGTGTACTTCAAGGGCAATCCGGCTGGCAGGACCAGCGTCTTCCAGGCTACCTGCGTCAACACGCACAGGAATCGGCCTCGAAAGGCGCCGAAAGCGCTCTGCCATACGCTCGAGCAGCAAGCCAGGAAAACCGCTGATCCGCTAAGGAGCCCTATGCGCGCCATACCGCTCCTTACGCTTTTGCTCAGTAGTTGGTTTGCACTACCCGCCCATGCCGATGAAGCCCAAGACTGGCTGATTCGACTTGGGCGTGCAGAGCAGCAGCAAAGTTTCGAAGGTACGTTTGTCTACGAACGTAATGGCAGTTTTTCTACCCATGACATCTGGCATCGTGTCCAGGATGGTCATGTCCGTGAACGGTTGCTGCAGCTTGATGGCTCGGCTCAGGAAGCCGTACGAGTGGATGGCCGGACGCAGTGCGTCAGTGGCGCCCTGGTTGCTGGCCTCAGTAACTCTCCTGATGCGTCTTCGCGTGCATTTGATCCACAAAAACTCACTCAACTCTATGAACTCGCCGTCATTGGTAAATCCCGCGTGGCCGGTCGTAATGCAGTGATTGTGTCGATCAGGCCGCGAGATCAATACCGCTATGGCTTTGAATTGCACCTGGACCGTGAGACCGCGCTGCCGCTTAAATCCCTGCTGCTTAATGACCAGGGGCAGTTGTTGGAGCGCTTTCAGTTCACTCGGCTGGAAACCTCGGTAGCTCCCTCCGACCATGACTTGCAGCCCAGTAACGAATGCTCGCCGGTAGCCGTTTCTACACGTAAAGAGCCGGACATGCCTGCCGCCCAGGCGTGGCATCTGGATTGGCTGCCGACAGGTTTTCAACAGATCAGCAGCAACACACGCAAAAATCCCCAAACGAAATCAACAGTCGACAGCTTGATGTACGATGATGGGCTGGCGCGTTTTTCTGTGTTTCTTGAGTCAACCAACGACGCGGACGTCAATGAAACCCGCACTCAGGTAGGCCCAACCGTAGCCGTATCCCGGCGCTTGAATACGGTAGAGGGTGAAATGATGGTGACGGTCGTGGGTGAAATTCCTATCGGCACTGCTGAGCGTATCGCGTTGTCGCTGCGCAGTGAGAAGGCCGCTGCCAAGCCGTGAGATGGTTAATCTAATGTTCATCCTGATCTTTCAATCTGTGCCCAAGTTTGGTTAGGTGCTGAACGTATGAAATTTCTGGATCAGCATTTTCACTTGCAAAAATTCCTCATGTTTTTTATAGGTCAGGGTTTGTTGGCTCTGGCCTTGTTTTGTTCGCGGAACAAAAATGCCGATCGCAATATTCGGCGTTTATTGAACCCTGTCGCTCAACCTTGCTCGTCGTAACGGGAGCTGTATGTCGATACCACGTTTGAAGTCTTACCTATCCATAGTCGCCACGGTACTGGTGCTGGGTCAGGCCTTGCCTGCGCAAGCAGTCGAGCTGCCTGACTTCACCCAACTGGTGGAGCAGGCCTCGCCTGCGGTGGTGAACATCAGCACCACGCAGAAACTGCCGGATCGCAAAGTCTCGAACCAGCAGATGCCGGATCTGGAAGGCTTGCCGCCCATGCTGCGCGAGTTCTTCGAGCGAGGCATGCCGCAACCACGTACCCCTCGCGGTGGTGGTGGCCAGCGAGAAGCCCAGTCCCTGGGCTCCGGCTTCATCATTTCACCTGACGGCTATATCCTCACCAACAACCACGTGATTGCCGATGCCGACGAGATTCTCGTGCGCCTGGCTGATCGCAGTGAACTCAAGGCCAAGCTGATCGGCACCGACCCGCGTTCCGACGTAGCCTTGCTGAAAATCGATGGCAAGGACTTGCCGGTGCTCAAGCTGGGTAAATCCCAGGATTTGAAGGCCGGCCAATGGGTGGTAGCAATCGGTTCGCCGTTCGGCTTCGATCATACCGTTACGCAGGGCATCGTCAGCGCCATCGGTCGTAGCCTGCCGAACGAAAACTACGTACCGTTCATCCAGACTGACGTGCCGATCAATCCGGGCAACTCCGGTGGCCCGCTGTTCAACCTGGCCGGCGAGGTGGTGGGCATCAACTCGCAGATCTACACCCGTTCCGGGGGCTTCATGGGCGTGTCTTTCGCGATCCCGATTGACGTGGCCATGGACGTTTCCAATCAGTTGAAAAGCGGTGGCAAGGTCAGCCGTGGCTGGTTGGGCGTGGTGATCCAGGAAGTGAACAAAGACCTGGCTGAGTCCTTCGGTCTCGACAAGCCGGCTGGCGCCCTGGTTGCACAGATTCAGGATAATGGCCCCGCGGCCAAAGGCGGTCTGAAGGTCGGCGACGTGATCCTTAGCATGAACGGCCAGCCGATTGTCATGTCGGCCGACTTGCCTCATCTGGTCGGTGCGCTCAAGGCCGGCGGCAAAGCCAAGCTGGAAGTGATTCGTGATGGCAAGCGCCAGGCCGTTGAACTGACCGTCGGCGCCATCCCGGAGGAAGGCGCGACCCTTGATGCCCTGGGCAACGCCAAGCCAGGTGCCGAGCGCAGCAGCAACCGCCTGGGTATTGCCGTGGTTGAACTGACCGCCGAGCAGAAGAAAACCTTCGACCTGCAGAGCGGTGTCGTGATCAAGGAAGTGCAGGACGGCCCGGCCGCCTTGATCGGCCTGCAGCCTGGTGACGTGATCACTCACCTGAACAACCAGGCGATTGACACCACCAAGGAATTCACCGACATCGCCAAGGCGTTGCCGAAGAATCGCTCGGTGTCGATGCGCGTCCTGCGTCAAGGTCGTGCGAGCTTCATTACCTTCAAGCTGGCAGAGTAATTCGCTAGCCCACAAAAAAGCCCCGCTGTCGGTTAACGATAGCGGGGCTTTTTTGTGGGCGATGGGTTTAGCTCATCATCCCTTTCACCAGGCGTTCCTGCTCGATCAGCTCGCGCTGACGGGCATCGATGCGCGAGGACAGAGGGAAGTTGTTGCCAGCGCGGCGCTTGGCAAAGTCCAACTGCTGAATGGCCTGCTGGAAATCACCCACCAGTGCGAAGTATTCGGCGCGAGCCTGATGCAGGCCGATGATGTTGCCGGACAAGCCGCGCGTTTCGGCGACTTGATACCATACGTCTGGATCGTCCGGGCGGGACTTGAGCAACCCGTCCAGCGCCTTCTCCGCATCAGCAGTGCGGTTCTGTTTAAGCAATAAGTCAACCCGCACCTGGTTCAGTGGATAGTTGCTGGGATATTGCGTGAGCATGCGGTCAGTGCGTTGCTGTGCATCCGGCATGCGATTGCTGGTGATATCCAGCTCGATCTGCGCCAGATTGTAGGTGATGTCGTTGGGCGCCTTGGCCAGCAGCGGCGCCAGGCTCTCCCGTGCTTCCTTGAGTTGGGTACCTTTGATCTGGGCGATGGCCAGGCCATATCGCGCCACGTCGTTTTTAGGGTTGTCGTCCAACTGGGCCTGGAAGCGCTTGGCGGCGAGACCTGGCGTGTCTTCGTACTTCAATTGCACCCGTGCGCGAATCAGTTGATAGCGCAAGCTGTCTTCCTTGCCGCCGGGTTTGGCCTGCTCGGCGCGGTTGCGGGTATCGGCGATCCGCGATTCCGTCACCGGGTGAGTCAGCAGGAATTCCGGTGGCTTGGCGTCGAAGCGGTATTGGCGCATCAGGCGTTCGAACATGGTGGGCATGGAGCGGGGGTCGTAACCGGCTTTCTCCAGGTTGAGGATGCCGATACGGTCAGCCTCTTGTTCGTTCTGCCGGGAGAACCGGCGCTGCTCCTGGATCGCTGCGGCTTGTGAGCCGGCAATCGCGGCGATACCCGCATCGCCGGCACCTGCGGCGGCGGCGATGATGCCGCCGAGCAGAGCAGCCATCATCGGTAGTTGCATGCGTGACTGTGCTTCCACGCCCCTGGCAAAGTGACGCTGGGACAAGTGAGCCAGTTCGTGGGCCAGTACCGACGCATATTCACCTTCGGTCTGCGCATTGAGAAACAAGCCGCCGTTGACCCCGACGATCCCACCGGGTGCGGCAAAGGCATTGAGCTGGGGGCTGTTGATCAGGATGAATTCCAGGCGCCGGTCGTTGACCTGGCTGGTCTCCACCAGTTTGTACACGCTGGTTTCAACGTAATCCTTGAGTTGCGGGTCATTGAGCTGCGAGACCTGACCGCGCAGGTAGGCCAGCCATGCGCGCCCCAGTTGGTATTCCTGTTGTGGCGAGACAATGGCAGAACTGGCGTCGCCAAGTGACGGCAGCTCGTCAGCGAAGGCCGGGGAGGCCAGCAGGCAGGCCAGCGTCAGCAGGGTAGGGCGCAAAAAAGTCATGCACAAAGCCTTTCGACAAAGAGCTTACTGTAGCCGGACACTGCGCTTCGGACCAGATATTCTAAGCAGCCCAAATGTTTGCCTGGAGTAACACCATGACCGACGCTGTAGCCTTTGACGCCGAACTCGATGCCAGCGGCCTCAACTGTCCGTTGCCCTTGCTCAAGGCCAAGCTGGAACTCAATCGTTTGGCCAGCGGCGCAGTGCTCAAGGTGACCGCCACGGATGCAGGCTCCCAGCGTGATTTCCGGACCTTTGCCAAGCTGGCCGGCCATACGCTGGTCAAGGAAGAAGAGGCTGCCGGTGTTTACCGTTATTGGTTGCGCAAGGCCTGACGACCTTGTCGACGCAAGATCAGGCCTTGCTCAGCGCCTGCGCTGCCGCTAAAACCGCATCTACATGCCCCGGCACTTTCACGCCGCGCCATTCCTGGCGCAGTACGCCATCTTTGTCGATCAGGAACGTGCTGCGATCCACGCCCAGGTATTCCTTGCCATACAGCTTCTTCAGCTTGATCACATCAAACAGCTGGCAAACCGCTTCATCTTTATCACTGATCAGCTCGAAGGGAAATTCCTGCTTGCCCTTGAAGTTTTCGTGGGACTTTACGCTGTCACGCGACACGCCGAAAACTTCGGTGTTGGCGGCCTTGAACGCTGCGTACTGGTCACGAAAACCCTGGCCTTCGGTGGTGCAGCCCGGGGTGCTGTCCTTCGGGTAAAAGTAGATCACCACTTGCTTGCCCTTGAGGGCTGCGAGGCTGAAGGTCTGGCCGCTGGTGGCCTGGGCTTCGAAATCGGCCACGGGTTTGTCGATGGCTACCGGCATGGAGTACTTCCTTACATTGGGTTCTGTGGGCGCCATGGCTCGATCAGTGCGTCGAGGTTCAGGGCATCGGCGAAATCCAGGAACTGGTCGCGCAACCAACTGATCTGTACGCCCGCCGGAAGGGTCACGGTGAATGTCGCGTTGAGCATGGTGCCGCCAGTTTGCGGGGCCTGGTAGGTGTCGCAGGTCAGGTTTTCCAGCTCGACGTTGTGGTCGATGAAGAACTGGCACAACTCGTTGACGATATCCGAACGGTAGGCCGAGCTGACATACGCTACGTAAGGCAGGGCCTGCGGGCGATTTTCCAGGGCGGCGCTGCGCACTACGTTGACGGTGAAATCGTGTTTCTTGGCCAGGCCCGGCAGGCCGGTTTCGAGGCGCGCCAAGGCGTCCCAGGAGCCGGAAATCTGCAAGACCAGCGCGCTGCACTCGCCGTGGCGGGTCAGGCGGGAGGTCACGACGGCGCAGCGGTTCTCATGGCTGGCGCGGCACAGGACGTTGGTCAGCTCCATGGGGTTGGCGCCGAGGGCACTGATAACAAGGAATTGTTCGCGAACTGTGGGGGTGGACATGCAGCCTTCCTAAAGCGATGAGCGGTCGATACCGTGTGGGCCGTATCGATCAAAGGATGAAGGGTAGCGAAAACCGTCGCCAAGGGCTAGGAGGTGGCGTTTTCATTGCGTGATCGGTCGACCTCAGGCGGTACTTTGGCCCAATGATGGCATCGCCCGACGTTTAGTTGGTCCAGAACGCGTCCTCACGCGGTACTTCGCTTGTACAAGCATCTTGGCGCCAGTACCATTACGGCTCTCTTTTTCCGGCAGGAGCGGTTGCATGATTGCGGGCAGTATGGTGGCACTGGTCACACCCATGGATGCACAAGGTCGTCTCGACTGGGACAGCCTGGGCAAACTGGTGGACTTCCACCTGCAAGAGGGCACCAACGCCATCGTGGCGGTCGGCACCACAGGTGAATCGGCCACTCTCGATGTGGAAGAACACATCCAGGTGATCGAGTTCGTGGTCAAGCGCGTCGCGGGCCGTATTGCCGTGATCGCGGGCACGGGCGCCAACTCGACGCGTGAAGCGATCGAGCTGACCAGGAATGCCAAGAAAGCCGGCGCCGACGCCTGTCTTCTGGTAACCCCGTACTACAACAAGCCGACCCAGGAAGGCCTGTACCAGCACTTCCGTACCATTGCCGAAGCCGTCGACATCCCGCAGATCCTCTATAACGTACCGGGTCGCACCGCGTGCGATATGAAGCCCGAGACCGTGATCCGCCTGTCCACCGTGCCGAACATCATCGGCATCAAGGAAGCTACCGGCGACCTGCAGCGCGCCAAGGACATCCTGGCCGGCGTGAGCAGCGACTTCCTGGTGTATTCCGGTGATGACGCCACGGCCGTCGAGCTGATCCTGCTGGGTGGCAAAGGCAACATCTCCGTGACCGCCAACGTGGCCCCGCGCGCCATGAGCGAAATGTGCGCCGCCGCCATCGCCGGCGACGCCGTGACTGCCCGTGGCATTCACGAGAAGCTGATGCCGCTCAACAAGACATTGTTTATCGAATCCAACCCTATTCCCGTGAAGTGGGCGCTGTTTGAGATGGGCCTGATGCCGGACGGTATCCGTCTGCCGCTCACCCGGCTCAGCGAAGCCTGTCACGAACCGCTGCGACAGGCCCTGCGCCAGTCCGGCGTCCTGGTTTAATTGAGGAAGCACTACGCATGAAGCGATTGGCCGGACTTTCCGCACTTGCCTTGATTATCTCCAGCACCAGTGGCTGCGGTTGGATTTGGGGCCCGGAAGGCTACTTCCGTGACCGCGGCAGCGATTACCTGGAAGCACAAGCAACCAAACCGATGCAATTGCCGCCGGATGTCAATGTCGCCAAGCGCCTTGACCCGTTGCTGCCGATCCCACGCAATGTTGCCGATGACACCGTCAAGGGTGAATACGTGGTGCCGCGCCCACAGCCAATTACGGCAGTGGCGGATGCCAGCGACTACAGCCTGCAGAAAAGCGGCGACAACCGCTGGATCGTGGCCCAGCGCCCACCTGCCGAAGTCTGGCCAGTGGCCGTGCAGTTCTTCCAGGACAACGGTTTCCGCCTCGACCAGCAACGCCCGCAGACCGGTGAGTTCACCACGGCGTGGCAGCAAGGCCGCGAACTGTCCGCCAACATGGCTCAGCGCCTGCAGGCTGGCGGTGTAGCCGCCGACAGCGAAGCCCGTGTGCGTGTGCGCATCGAGCCAGGCGTGCAGCGCAATACCAGTGAAGTCTATGTGGTCAGCGCCGAGCGTCCTGCCGGCAGCACAGCCAACGTCGATTTCACACCACGTTCGGTCAACACCGGCGTCGACGCCGCGCTGGTCGACGAGATGCTGGCTAGCATGAGCCGTATTTCCGAGAAGGGCGGTTCCGTTTCCCTGCTTGCCGCGCGTGATTACGATACGCCTAACCGCGTCAGCCTCACCGAAGATGGCAGCGGTAACGTGGTGCTGAACCTGGGTGAAGACCTCGACCGTGCCTGGGCCAGTGTCGGCCGCGCGTTGGAGCAGGGCCCTTGGCGCGTTGAAGACATCAACCGCAGCCTGGGCCTGTACTACATCAACGTGGCTGAAAAGGCCGAGAAGAAAGACGACGAGCCAGGTTTCTTCGGCAAATTGTTCGGCAGCACGCCGACCAAGGAAGAAGTCGAAACCCGTGCCGAGCGTTACCAGGTTCGTTTGAGCAAGGTTGGCGAGAGCGTACAAGTCACCGTCGAGAAGAACATCAACACCGTTGCGCCAGCTGAAACGGCGCGCAAAGTGTTGGGCGTGATTCAAGACAACCTGGGCTGATCCGATGCGTTTTGCCGTTCTCGGCAGCGGTAGCCAAGGGAACGGTACGCTGGTCGCCCATGACGACACATACGTGCTGGTGGATTGTGGTTTCTCCCTGCGGGAAACCGAGCGACGCCTGCTGCGCCTGGGGGTTCACCCCACGCAGTTGAGCGCGATTCTAGTGACCCACGAACATGCCGACCACGTGCATGGCGTGGGTTTGCTGTCTCGGCGCTACAATCTGCCGGTGTACTTGAGTCGCGGCACTCTGCGCGGGATGCGCAAACCCATTGAACCGGCAGGCTTCCTGGCGGGTGGCGAGCAACTGCAAATCGGTGCCTTGAGCATCGATGTCATTGCGGTCGCTCACGATGCCCAGGAGCCGACGCAATACGTATTCAGTGACGGCCAGCGGCGTTTCGGCGTGCTGACCGATCTGGGTTCCTATTGCGCCAAAGTGCTGGATGGTTACCGGAATCTCGATGCCTTGATGATCGAGTCCAACCACTGCCGAGACTTGCTGGCACGCGGTCATTACCCCTACTTTCTCAAGCAGCGGGTGGGCGGCGAGCTGGGGCATTTGAACAACCACCAGGCGGCGTACCTGGTGTATGAGTTGGGCTGGCAAGACCTGCAACACTTGGTCCTGGCCCACCTGAGCAGCAAGAACAACCTGCCGACGCTTGCCCGGCAATGTTTTGTCGACACCCTCGGGTGCGACCCGGACTGGCTGCAACTGGCCGATCAAGATTCAGGGCTCGACTGGCGACACATCGCCTAGCCCACCTTACTGAAAGCGGAGCCCATCATGGAAAAACGTGAAGAACTCTACCGCGGCAAAGCCAAGTCGGTATACAAGACCGACGACGCCAACCGCCTGATCCTGCTGTTTCGCAACGACACCTCGGCGTTCGACGGCAAGCGCATCGAACAGCTTGATCGCAAAGGTATGGTGAACAACAAGTTCAACGCCTTCATCATGCAGAAACTCGAAGCGGCCGGTATCCCGACCCAGTTCGACAAACTGCTGGGTGACAACGAATGCCTGGTCAAGAAGCTCGACATGATCCCGGTCGAATGCGTCGTGCGTAACTATGCCGCTGGTAGCCTGGTCAAGCGCCTGGGCGTGGAAGAGGGCCTCAAGCTCAACCCTTACACGTTCGAACTGTTCCTGAAGGACGACGCCAAGGGCGACCCGTTTATCAACGAATCCCACGTCGTGGCCTTCGGCTGGGGCACCGCTGAACAACTGGCGCGCATGAAGGAGTTGTCCCTCAAGGTCAACGACGTGCTGACCAAACTGTTCGACGACGCAGGTCTCTTGCTGGTGGACTTCAAGCTCGAATTCGGCGTGTTCCACGACGGTTCTATCGTCCTGGGTGACGAATTCAGCCCAGACGGCTGCCGCCTGTGGGACAAGGACACCAAGAAGAAGATGGACAAAGACCGCTTCCGCCAGGGCCTCGGTGATGTGATCGAAGCCTACGAAGAAGTCGCCAATCGTCTCGGCGTACCGCTGTAATCGACGCAAGCATCTGATAGCACGGAAAAAAATCTCATCAGAGCTTTGCTTCCACGAAACAGGCTGTTATGATGCGCGCCGTTGGAGAGATGCCAGAGTGGCCGAATGGGACGGATTCGAAATCCGTTGTACCTTCACCGGTACCTAGGGTTCGAATCCCTATCTCTCCGCCATTATTGAATACGCCTAAGCCCCTGAAATGGTCGAACATTTCAGGGGCTTAGGCGTTTATGGAGTTCTGACTTAAGGGCGCTTAGGGCAAAGCACCAATTTCTGAGATGCCTTTACAATCACTTTGAAAGGTCAGATAACCAGCGAGATGTGGGGGCCGAGTCCATCCACCAAAACTGCAACGGTGACTTGGCATTCCGCATACGCTTCAGCTTGCGTCATCAGATCCCTAATGACTTCACGAACTTGGGATTCTGCCTGATTGCGTTACCCTTCAATATATATTTCGGTCAGGGTTAGCGTACCGCTAAAAGCCGTTTCTAGATCATCAATTTTGCCCCATCCCGTTGTTTGCATATCGGCAATCTTACGTCGACCGCGGTCAGCCAAAGATCTGTCTGACTCCGAGTATGCTGTTACGGAGTAAGTCATCAAAAAGCTGCGTTTTACACTCATTTTCGCTCTCTCGGTTCGAGGGTGGCTTGTCTCATCAATTGATTTGAAAGATGTCGCCACGATGGCGACCCTATCGAGGCTAGTTCAGAGGATTGGCTACACACGCCTCATTCTGCGAATTCTCATTACTAAGCATTTCAAAAAAACTCGCTTGCCGTTATCCAGGCTCTTCAGTTTCCATCCAGGGCTGCGCTGGGTGAGGCAGGGCGCTAACCTTCCGCCGTCGCCCTCATGGCGGCCGGTTTTGACAGACTGATTTACAGGTGTACGACCTCCATACGATTACAGGCTTCTTGCGCTGTGACGTTGTTTTATGGCGGCTGTGCGTGGGGCATCTTCGGGTGCGCCGGGTCCTGTATACCGGTCTGTCAACCCGCGCATAGCTGCCACCTGTTCCTGTTTGACAGCAGGATGTGACAGCTGCCATTGCATACAGAAGCTACACAATGAACATGACCAACCTCGATTCAGATTCCGAGTTTCCTCCGCGCAAAATCTTCCACGTAGGCGCCGACGTCGGCACCGAAGAAGCCCTGGCCAACGCCTCCGAAATCCTCTCATCCGCACTCCAAACCGCCACCAGTGCGCCGAAGATCCCGACAGCACGCACTCACCCGTGATCATGGGCCTGGCGCAATTGATCGAGAATGCACAGGTGCTGGTGGACGCGGTGCTGGGGCGTAATTTCCCGGCGGATAAACCAGTCAAGTAATCACCTGCATCTGAAACTGAAAAAGCCTGCTGAACTTAATGCTCAGCAGGCTTTTTAGTCGATAAGGTGTCAGAGAAAATGACGGTTTGTGTAATTGCGCAGAGGTTGCAGGTCATGCATAACCGTACGCTTCGCATGGCTTAAGTGGCCAAAGCGTTCAGAACATGCACCGGGTCGTTATGAATGGCCTTCAACAATGCCTTTGCTGGCCCTGTTGGATCGCGACGGCCCTGCTCCCAATTGCGTAGCGTGCCGAGTTGAACGTCAATCAAGGCTGCGAATTTGGCCTGGGTCAGCCCTGTTGCTTTACGAATTTCTTTAACCTGCATCGCATCAACATGGAATTCGCGGGAAGGTTCACGTTCCCCGCGCAGGACTTCGTTCATTTCTTGAACGCTTTCCATCAGCTCATCAAAAAAATTGCTCATAGCTATCTCCAGTGCTCGATTGCAGCTTTCAACGATTTACGCTCGTCAGCGGAAAGGTCTTGCTGTTCATTTTTGGGGTAGATCATCAACAAAACAATCTGTGATGCCGAGACGAAGTGGTAGTAGATCACTCGTGCTCCGCCACGTTTGCCGTGGCCTCTGGCGGCAATCCGTATCTTACGAACGCCGCCTGTACCTTCGATGACATCACCGGCTGAAGGGTTCACGATCAGCATGCTCTGAAACGCGAGATAAGCATCGTCGTCGATAAGCTCTTTGACGCGACGGGTGAAGCCCGAAGTCTCGATGAAAATCATAGCTAATGTACGCCATTGGCTTAGTAGTCGCCAATGCTAAATCTGCGCAGGCCAACCTGCATCCGATGAGTTGTAACTACTTTTTTTCAAGCCTGGGTTCATTGATGTATCCGCTCGAGGTTCTCGGCCGAAGACGCCCACCGCCGCTTCAAATGAGTAAAATTTTCACATAGAAAAAGCCCCGTAGCTGAACAAGCTACGGGGCTTTTTCGTTTCTGTAGTTTTGGATTCAGCCAGGCTGCACCACCAAGCTATTACTCACATTCCTTCCCAACACCAGCACCGTCACAAACCCAGCCCCCACCAGCGCTGTAGCCAAACTCAACAACACAGCGCTACCCATCTGATCGACAATCCGCCCACCAAAGAACGAGCCCAGGGCGATAATTACCTGGAACAGCGCGACGAACAGTGGCATGCCACGCTCCACGTCCTTAGGTGCAACAACAAACATCCAGATACTCGCACAGGCCGGGAAGGCGCCGAAGGCGAAGCCCCAGAGTGCGATCAGCATCGAGGCGCCGGTCATGCCGGTGGCAAAGTAGGGGAACAGCGCGGTGCTGGTGCCGATCATCAGTGCAACCAGCAGCAGAGTGTGGCGCACGCTGCGGTTGGCGGCGAAACCGGCAAAGATATTACCGAATACTCCCGCTACGCCGAAGAGCAGCAAAAGCGAACCAATGGTTGGCCCGTCGAAGCCAGAGCTGTATTTGAAAAACGGCGCGACATAGGTGTACGCGGCAAAGTGCGCCAGGCCGATCAGCAGTACCGCGATCAAGCCAACTCGCGCTTGTGGGTTGATAAACAAGGCCGGTAGATCGCGGATCTGAATGGCCTTTTCCGGGTCAAGCCGCGGCAACAGGAAGACTTGTGCCAGCAGCACCGGTACGCCAACCAGCGCGGTGACCAGGAAGGTCATGCGCCAACCCATCAAACCGCTGAGCCAGGTGCCGACGGGAACGCCTAGTACGGTGGCCAGGGTCACGCCCATCATGATGATCGAGGTCGCCTTCGCTACGCCCACGCCCTTGGGTGCCAGGCGCCCGCTGAGGGCAATGGCCGTCGCCCAGAAGCCGCCGATACTGATACCCAGCAACACACGGCCCAACAGCAGCAGGCTGAAGTCGGTGGCAAAAGCCACGACCGAGTTGGCGATGATCATGATCAGCGTCAGGCCGATCAGCAGGTAGCGACGGTCCATGGCGCCAATGCCGACCGACAGCAGCGGCGCGGCGAGGGCGGCCATAATGCCGGGCAGGGTCACCATCAGGCCGGCGTGGCCGGCGCTGATGCCCAGATCGCTGGCGACGTCGTTGAGCACGCCTACCGGCAGGAACTCGCTGGTCACCAGGGCGAAGGCACCCACCGCGACCGAAAGGATTGCCAGCCACTGCTGTTTGACACTCTGTTGATTGTGTTCGGGGAGGCCGCTGGTGGGCTGGCTCGCACTTGACATGGTGTTGGGTTCCAGGGTGAACGTCGCCTGAAGCAAGGCGAAGGGGAGAATTTGGAGCCGATTATAGGAGCCGTTTTTGAAAATCTGGCACGCGCTCCGTTCGATAGTAATCATCAGTGCCATCGATGCGATGCTCTAGCACGCGTTTGATGAGTGAACCCACGTTGCCGATCGCGCCGTCACCTGCTTTTTGCAGGGCGTTGCTCATCTGCGACACTTGGCTGTCTGGCTGGGTCAGATGCTCAAAGGCCCTTTTATCGGTGCTTAGTTGTTTGTTTCCAGACCATGCCTGAGCTTTTTCAACAGCTCATCGATGTGGAATGGCTTGGTGATCAGGTCCATGCCTTCACCCAGGAAGTTCTGTCGGTTTGCCGCATTCTCGGCGTAGCCGGTCATGAACAGGATTGGCAGGTCGTTACGCAGGCTGCGTGCGAGGTCGGCCAGCTCGCGGCCTGTCATGTACGGCAGGCCGACATCGGTGAGCAGCAGGTTGATGGTCGGGTCGTTCTGCAGGATGGCGAGTGCTTCGTCGCCGTCCGCTGCAAGGCTGCAGCAGTAACCTGCGTCGATCAGCACCTCGGCCACAAAACTGCGCACCGAGGGCATGTCTTCCACAATCAGGATGTGTTCGCCATGACTCCTGCCTGGCGCCACCAATGTCTCGGTGGCAGCAGCGGCGGGGCCGGCAGCGGCGGGGAGCATGATGGTCACTTCCGTGCCTTGGCGGGTGACGCTGCGGATCTGCGCATCACCGCCAGATTGGCGGGCGAAACCGTAGATGGTCGACAGGCCCAGACCGGTGCCCTGGCCCACGGGCTTGGTGGTGAAAAACGGGTCGAACACCTTGTCGATCACGTCGTGCTCAATGCCTACGCCGTTGTCGCGTACTGACAGGGCGATGTAGGGGCCGTTTTCCAGCTTGAGGTTGCCATTGGAAAACGCCTGGTAGGTCGTGACCCAAACAATGCCGCCCTGGGGCAGAGCGTCCCTTGCGTTGATCACCAGGTTCAGCACCGCGCTTTCCAGTTGGATCGGGTCCACCATTGCCACGGCTGGGTTGTTGGTCAGCTCCAGTTTCAAGGCGATGTTTTCGCCGATAGTGCGCACCAGCAATTCTTCCAGGGAGCGAATATGCGCATTGATATCGATCGGTCGGGTGTCCAGCGGCTGCTGGCGGGCGAAGGCGAGCAAGCGGTTGGTCAGGCCGGCGGCGCTCAGGGCTGAACTGAGCGCTGCGTCGGCGTAACCCACGACCTTGTCGGTACGGCTGCTTTCGATGCGCTTCTTGATCAGTTCCAGGCTGGTGATGATCCCGGTCAGCAGGTTATTGAAGTCATGGGCAATGCCACCGGTCAGTTTGCCCAGGGCATCCATTTTCTGGGCCTGGAGCAGTTGCGCTTCTGTGCGCGCCAGCTGGCTTGCGGCATTGGCAAGTTCGGCCTGCTGATGGCGCTCGCGGTGGCGATGCTCGGTGACATCTTCGACAAACACCAGGCTCAGTTCGGCACGGCGATAGGGAGAAATCTGCCATTCGGTCTCGCGCAGTTGGCCGTCGACCTTCATCTGCAACGTGCCCTTCCAGCGTTCACCCGCGGTCAGGCGCAGGCACAGTTCGTGGATGACCGCGTGTTGGCCGTCTGCGAAGCATTCGAGCAGGGCATCCGGGTTGAGGTTGTCGTGCATCAGTTGGGCGAAGGCATGATTGCATTCGTGCACCTTCAGCTGCGCATCCATTACTGCAATCGGCGCGCTGATATTGAAGAAGATCTCTCGAAAGCGCGCCTCGCTTTCGCGCAGGGCGTATTCGGTGTCGCGCACACGCAGCAAAGTGCGCAGGGTCGCCAGCAACACATCGGGGTCAACAGGATGGATCAGGTAGGCGTCGGCGCCGGCGTTGAGGCCGGTGATGATGTCGCCGGTCTCGATCGATGCGGCCGAAACATGCACCACCGGCAGCAAGGCCGTGGCCGGATCGGTGCGCAAACGCCGCACGATATCAAAGCCGCTCATGTCCGGCAGGTTGACGTCCAGGATCAGTGCATCAATTCTTTCTTTCGCGATCAGGTCCAGTCCTTCCTGGCCTGTACCAGCTTCGAGCACCTTATAATCATGGCGCTCCAGGCGCCGACGCAGTGCATAGCGCGTGGCGGCGTTGTCGTCCACGATCAAGAGTTGAATGTCACGTTTCATTGACGTTCTCGCTGGCTATGGACAGAGGAATGATCACAAAGAACAGCGAGCCTACGCCGGGTGTGCTGTCCACTCCCACGCGACCGCCCAGCAGCTCGGCGAAACGCTTGCAAAGGGATAGGCCAAGGCCGGTGCCGCGCAGGCGTTTTTGCAGCGGAGAATCGATCTGGGAAAAGTCTTCGAACAGGTTTTTATGCAGCTCCCCCGGTATACCCAGGCCTGTGTCCTGAACTGCAAAGCGAATTTCGCGGTCATTTTCCATGCGCGCCGACACCCGCACTTCACCCTGCACAGTGAACTTCAAAGCATTGGAGATAAAGTTGCGCAGGATCTGCGCCAGCTTCTTGTCATCGGTATAAAGTTTGGGCAGGCCGGAAGGCTCTTCAAAAATCAGGTCGACGGACGACGCATCGACAATCGGCCGGAACATCCCGCGCAGAGCCGAGAACAGGTCGAACATATCGAACCAGGCCGGGGAGATGGTGATGCGCCCGGCTTCGATCTTGGCCAGGTCCAGCAGGTCGTCGACCATCTCGCGCAGTTCGCGGGCAGAGCTGCGAATGAAGCCGACCTGAGTGTGTTGTTCCGCGCTCAGCGGGCCGTCCAGCTCATCGGCCAGCAGGCTGGTGATGCTCAGGATCGAGCCCAGGGGGGTGCGGAACTCATGGCTCATATAGGACAGGAAGCGGCTTTTCAGGTCCGACGCCTGGCGCAGTTGGTCTGCTTGTGTGTCCAGCTCGGCGTATAGAGCCAGCACGCCCTGGTTGGTTTCATCCAATTCCGCACGCAGAGCGTCTGCTTCCTGGCGCAGGCGTTGGATTTCAGCGGTGAGCGAGGCAGTGGTGTCAGCCATCAATGGCCTCCAGGGCAATCACAAAGACGGTGACATCATCCCGGCCGCGACAAAAGTCGCGGTGCAGGATGGCGGCAATGAGGGCCGGATGGCGATGGACGAGCCCCGGATAATCCGCAAGGTTCCAGCGCGACTGCAGGCCATCGCTGTAGAGGATCAACAACTGGCCGGCTACTTGAGCGTAGTCGAAGGGTTGTGCCTTGCGGAACTGCACGCCGACGATCCCCGGATGGGACGCCAGGCCGCGCGACTTGCCCGGCCCGATCAGGCTGGCGCCGATATTGCCGACCCCGGTAAACCTCAGGTTGTCGCTCTGGGCATCGTATTGGGCCACGGCCATGGCGCCGCCTCGGGTGCCGTTCATGCCTATGTGCATGTCGCTCATCAGCACCGTCGAATCCATAAAGGCATACCGCGCAAACACTTCTTCCCCAGCCCTGGCCGCGCGCTCTGCATGCTCGCCATGGCCAAGGCCGTCGGCCATCATCACGCTGAAGCGGCCGGGTTCGATTGCCAGGTGCCAGGCATCGCCGCAGTGTGGATCATCATGCAGCGAATGCTGGCTGACTCCGTAGCGAATGTCTTCCGTCGTCGAGCCGCGTGGGTACAACCTGGCCATGATTGCCGTGCCGCGCTGATCGGCATGCGCATCGAACACCTGGGCCAGCCGTGAGATGGCCCCCAGGCCGATACCCTGGGTGCCACCGGTGGAAAAACCATCCACCAGGCAGCTGTTCAAGTCAAAGCCTTGCCCACGGTCCATGGCGATCAGTTCGACGCCTCCGTTACCCGTGGCGCGCAGGTGCAGTGCGCCATGGTCGGCGTGCTTGAGGACATTGCTGGCCAGTTCAGTCGTCACCAGGGCTACGCGCCCCGCGTCGGTCTCATCGAACCCCAACTGCTCGGCGAAACGCTGTGCCACACGACGGGCATGGCCGATCTGGCTGGAGTCCTCAATCAACAACACGTGGGTGAGGGCGCTGGGAATATTCAGGCCCATCGGGTGATCGTCACGCGGGTACCCTTGCCTGGCGCGGTGTCCAGTTCAAATTCATCCACCAGGCGCTTGGCCCCGGTAAGCCCCAGGCCCAACCCGCTGCCGGATGTCCAGCCGTCGGTCATCGCCAGCTTCAGGTCAGGAATGCCCGGCCCTTCATCGCGAAACGTCAGGCGTATTCCAGTGCGGTGGTCTTTCTCAAGCACCGCCCAGTCCATATGACCACCACCGCCATAGACCACGGTGTTACGCGCCAATTCACTGACCGCCGTAACCAGCTTGGTCAGGTCGATCAGGCGCATGCCGCACTCCTGGGCCAGTTTGCGGACCAATTGTCGAGCCAGCACGACGTCCTGTTCGATCAGCACCGGGTGGGTGCCATTGCTGGCTTGGGTCATAACTGTTCTACCCGGTCACGCAGCAGTTTCATTCCGCGCTCCACATTCAGTGCGGTGGCGACGCCAGGCAGGGTCATGCCCAGTTCCACCAGGGTAATGGCCACGGCCGGTTGCATGCCCACCAGGACGGTCTGTGCATCCATGATGCGGGACAGGCCCGAGATGGTGCCGATCATACGGCCGATGAACGAGTCGACCATGTCCAGCGCCGAGATATCGATGAGGACGCCACGGGCCGAGGTACGGCTGATACGCTCGGACAGATCGTCCTGCAAGGTCAGCGCAAGTTGGTCGTGCATGTCCACCTGGATGGTCACGAGCAAGAATTCGCCCATCTGCAAAATAGGGATGCGTTCCATGCTCAGACGGCCTTGGTGATGGTGACGCCAAGGCGTTTGAGGGAGAGGGCCAGGGCGTCGGCAAGGTTGGCCTTGGTGACCACGCCTTGCAGGTCGAGGCCCAGGTGCACGATGGTCTGGGCGATCTGCGGGCGCACGCCGCTGATGATGCAATCGGCACCCATCAGGCGAATGGCTGTGACGGTTTTGAGCAGGTGTTGGGCGACCAGGGTGTCGACGGTCGGCACGCCGGTGATGTCGATAATGGCAATTTCAGCGCCGGTGTCGACGATGCGCTGCAGCAGCGATTCCATCACCACTTGGGTGCGTTGCGAGTCCAGGGTGCCGATCATCGGCAGGGCCAGTACGCCATCCCACAGCTTGACCACCGGCGTCGACAGCTCCAGCAATTCTTCCTGCTGGCGCTTGATCACCGACTCGCGGGACTTCTGGAAAGTGCGGATGGTGTGCATGCCCAGTGCGTCGAGCAGTTCGGAGATCTTCAGCAATTGTTCGGCAAGCTGCGCCGGTTGCTCGGCATACACACGCTGCAGCAGAGCGAACAGCGGGCCCTTGAGGGCAAAGATGAAGCTGGCGGTCTGTTGCGAGTCTTGGCCGGCGAGCGCGCGGCTGTGGGACAGTTTTTCCAGGAATACGCGGGTCTCTGCCCAGTTTTCATGGTCGGTGTTCTGCGAACCACCTTGTTGCAGGGCTGTCGCCAGCAGATTCAGGAACTCTCGAGTTTGCTGTTTGACGTCGTCGCCTTTGATGTTGCGCGTCGCCCCCGAGGTATCGAGGCTGGCATTCCATTCGTCAAGGAGGGCGCTGCGATTGTCTTGCAGTGCCTGAATAGTGTTCGTTTGCAGAGTTGCCACGGGGTAACCTCCTTGAATGCCTGGGATGAACTGCACGCAATTTATACTAACTTGAAGCATTTTGAATTGTTTTGCGGGATTTCCTACGGAAATTGAGCCCCTCCCGCAGCGCTGCACGCGTCAATCCATGGGGATCAGTCCTCGCGCAGATGAAACAGTTCCGTATATTTTTGCCACCGTAAAGCACGCCTGGATCGACAGCGTTTCGCGCAGGCTTCGCAGTAGCTGAGATTGCGTGGCCGATGACGGCTAATAAGCCACTGATAGTCATGGCCTCATAGGTGCAGCAAGGTTATTACAGCAAACCGGCCCCCCACACGTGGCGTCCCACTGGCTCCCATACGATAATGCCGATCATCCCGACCACTCTGGCTTGCCTCCCGTGATCATCAACTTCGACCTCAACGACCTCCAGGCCTTCCGCGCCGTGGTAGACAAGGGCAGTTTCCGTGGCGCCGCCGAGGCAATCCGAATCTCGCAACCGGCCCTCAGCCGGCGTATCGAAAAACTCGAATCCGCCCTCGACGTAAAGCTATTCGAGCGCACCACGCGGCGTGTCAGCCTGACCATGGTCGGCCGCGCGTTCCTGCCCCAGGTGGAACGTATGCTCGACGACCTCGATATCGCCTTGATGGGCATCAGTAACGTCGCGTCCACGCGCATGGGCAACGTCACCATCGCCTGTGTGCCGTCCACTGCGTACTACTTCATGCCCCACGTGATTTCCGAATTCCACAAGCTGTACCCGAAGATTCGCCTGCGGGTGCTGGATGCCAGCGCCGGTGAAGTGTGCAATGCGGTGGAGAGTGGCGAGGCGGATTTTGGCGTGAGTTTCAGCGGCAGCCTGGCGGACGAGGTCGAGTTTGAATTGTTGTTGCAGGAGCGCTATGTGCTGGCCTGCCGTCGTGATCATCCGTTGGCCGAGCGCGAGAGTGTGAGCTGGGCCGAGGCTTATGAGCACGACTACATCACTGTGGACAAAACCTCGGGTAACCGTTTCCTGCTCGACCAGGCGTTGCGGGGCGTTCGGGTGAAAAAGCCGAGTATCTGCGAGACCCATCACGTGACCACGATGATCGGGCTGGTGGAGGCGGGTTTAGGTGTGGCGATGGTTCCGTCAATTGCGATGCCGGCGGGCGATCACCCGATCCTGATGAGTGTGCCCTTGGTGGAGCCGCAAGTGATGCGCAATGTGGGCTTGATCAAGCGCCGCGGGCGGACGTTGCCACCGGCGGCGCTGGAGTTGGAGCGATTGGTGCGGGAAATGCCGTTTCGCTCAGCGTGATACCGAGTCCAGGCCGGTGGATTGCACCACCGGTTGGGCCTGGGGCGAGGCCATGAACTGCAATAGCGCCTTGGCCTCTTGCGGGTGTTTGGCGTTTACCGGAACGCCTGCCGCAAAGCGGGTAACGGACTGCACATCTTCCGGGATCTTGCCGACATACGTCACGCCCTTCACCGGCAGCAATTCTGCCACCTGCTGCAAGCCGACTTCGTAATCCCCCTTGGCGACCTGTTCGGCCACCGGGATGCGTTCGATCATGGTGCCTTTGGCCGGCATGCCGAGTTTCTTGAACAGCTCTTTCTCGACATAAACACCGCTGGCGCTGTCCGAGTACGCCACGGATTTGGCCTTGCTCAGCACCGCCTTGAGTTCGGCATCAGTACCGATCGCAGGTTTGGCCGCGCCGTCCTTCACCACCAGGCCGATTCTCGAATCCGCCAGCTCGACCCGGGATGCGGGGTCGACCTTGCCCTGCTTGATCAACTCATCCAGGGCATAGCCGACCATGATCACCACATCAGCCTGTTCACCACGGGCCAGGCGGTTGGGAATCGCTTCCGGCGCCTTGCCCATCGACGGCCCCAGGATCGTGTCGAGGGTGTCGCCGCTTTGCCGGGCATATTGCGGGCCGAGCAACTTATACGCGGCGGTGAAACCTCCAGAGGTCATTACCTTGAGCTCTTCGGCCTGGGCCGCCAGCGCCAGGGCGCCGAGGGTCAGTGCCGTCAACGTCTTGAGCAATGGCTTCATCACGCCGCCTCCTGCATCACCTGGCCACGGGTGTTGGCGCGGCGATACAGCGCCAGGGTCGAGCACAGGGCGCACAGCGCGGCAAACATCATCCAGTAGGCCGGCGAAGCCTTGTCTTCGGTAATGTGAATAAACCAGGTGGAGATCGCCGGGGTGAAGCCACCGAAGATCGCCGTCGCCAGGCTATAGGCGAGGGAGAAACCCGCCACGCGCACTTCTACCGGCATGATTTCGGTGAGTGCCGGGATCATCGCGCCGTTGTACATGCCGTAGAGGAAGGAGAACCACAGCAGGGTTTCCAGCATATGGCCGAAGCTCGGCGCGTTCACCACGTAGGACAACGCTGGATAAGCGGTCAGAACGGTCAGCACCGTCATGGCGATCAACACCGGTTTGCGGCCAAAACGGTCGCTCAGGGTGCCACCGATCGGCAGCCAGACAAAGTTCGAAACGGCCACCAGCAAGGTCACCAGCAGAGCATCGGACGTGCTCAATTGCAGTACGGTCTTGCCGAAGGTCGGGGCGTATACAGTGATCAAATAGAACGCTGTGGTCGTCATGGCCACCATCAGCATGCCGCCGATCACGACGGTCCAGTTTTTCACCAGCGTCGCCAGCACTTCGCGCATCGTCGGGCGATGTTTACGGTTGGCGAACTCTTCGGTTTCCTGCAGGTTGCGACGCAGCACGAAGATAAACGGAATGATTACGCACCCGACGGCGAAGGGAATACGCCAGCCCCAGTCAGCTACCACCGCCGGTTCCATCCACACGTTCAGGCCATAGCCGAGTGCGGCGGCGACCACGATGGAGATCTGTTGGCTGCCCGACTGCCAACTGGTGTAGAACCCCTTGCGGCCCGGAGTGGCCATTTCGGACAGGTAAACTGACACACCGCCCAGTTCCGCACCGGCCGAGAAGCCTTGCAGCAAGCGACCCAGCAGCACCAGCAATGGCGCCCACAGGCCAATAGTCTGATAACCCGGTACCAACACGATCAGCAGCGTACCGCTGGCCATGATCGACAAGGTCACGATCAAGCCTTTGCGGCGACCGACATCGTCAATGTAGGCACCCAAAATGATTGCGCCCAGTGGCCGCATCAGGAAGCCCGCACCGAACACGGCGAAGGTCATCATTAATGACGCAAACTCATTAGCGGCGGGGAAGAACGCGGCAGCGATATAGGTGGCGTAGAAACCGAACAGGAAGAAGTCGAACTGTTCGAGGAAATTGCCCGAAGTGACGCGGAAAACCGCACCGATTTTCGAGCGGGCAGAGTCGGGCCGGGAAGGGCTAGTCATGGTTTTGTGTCTCCAGCGTTCTTTTTAAAGTGCTTGTTTCGCCTAAGACTTGGGATAGTGGCTGACACATTTAGAAATGATAAGTGACAAATTTGGATGGATTGATGTGCATTGGCTATCAATCGGTGCTTCCGTCAAAAGCCCTGCCTTGATCTATGCTTGAGCATGTGTCCAATTCTTACGGATGGGAGGTGGCTATGGGGAACGAGCAGAAGCAGCACGACGAGTCGGAACGTGAAGAGCCTCGGCAACAACGTGAGGAAGAAAAACCGCAAACCTGGAAGCATCCTGATGATGGGACAGAGCTTTCAGAACGGGATCAGGAACGCCCGCTGAAACCCTGAGTATCAGGACAAACGCGGTCAAATTGTGGGAGCCTATCCGAAAAAGCTGGGCAAACGCCTGCGCCAGAGACCTGGAGACCCATCACACTAGCAACGAGGTCGGAAACCCGGAAGCCAGCACCAGGTAAGCCACTACCGCCGCCAGGCATAGACCGACAAAAACCCGCAACAATGTCCTGGCGGTAGGGTGGACGATGTATTTGATGGCCCAGAACAAAACCCCGCTGAGCAGCAGGCTTAGGGCGAAAATGACCAGCACAATGGTGTACCTGTAACCTTCAAGAGCTGATTTATAGTCCCAAAGCCGCTGGATGAACAGTGCGCACATAGACGCAGCCCTGCGGCCTTTCTAAACTGCCGCTTGTCTTGGGGAAAGGGGCAGGTGCAGATGAATCGCAATGAATTACGCAAGGCCGACATCAACCTGATGGTGGTCTTCGAAGCACTGATGCTCGAGCGCAATGTGACGCGGGTGGCGGAGAAGCTGTTTCTCGGTCAGCCGACCATCAGCTCGGCCCTCAACCGCTTGCGCACATTGTTCAACGACCCGCTGTTCATTCGCGTCGGCCATCGCATGGAGCCCACGGCTCGCGCCGAGGAAATTATCCAACATCTGTCGCCGGCCTTGGACTCCCTGTCTTCGGCCCTGAGCCTGACCCACGATTTTGATCCGTCCATCAGCACCATGACCTTCCGCATCGGCTTGTCCGATGACGTGGAGTTCGGCTTGCTGCCGCCGTTGCTGCGGGCCTTGCGCCAGGAAGCGCCGCAGGTGGTGTTCGTGGTGCAGCATGTGGATTACTGGCGCATCCCCGACCTGCTGGCTTCCGGCGATATCACCGTCGGCATCACCCAGACCCGCGGCCTGCCGGCGAATGCCAAGCGCAAACTATTGCGGCATATCCGCCCCTGCCTGCTGCGCGCCGATGCATCGGACACGCCGCTGACCCTTGACGAATATTGCGCACGGCCCCATGTGCTGGTGTCCCATACCGCCAACGTGGCCGGGTTTGCCGATGAGTGGCTGGCGGAAGTAGGCCGCAAACGCCATGTGGTGCTGTCGGTGCCGCAGTACAGCTCGTTGCCGGCGCTGCTTGCCGGCACCGACATGATCGCCAGCCTGCCGGACTACACCGCCCAGGCCATGGCTGCCAGCGGGAACCTGTTCTGCGAGCCGTTTCCGTTCGAAACCCCGACCCTGGACTTGTCGATGGTCTGGCTCAGCCACGTCGACACCGACCCGGCGGAACGCTGGATGCGGTCGCGGTTGGAGGCTTTCATGAGTGATCGAGGGCTGGTGAACAAAGCCTGAAGCTTTCCCTACAGGCCTGCTTAAAAACCGCTAATTCTGAAAATGCGTTTCTTGAGCGGGGTTGCTAATGAGGGGCGTACGCAAAATACGGATGCGTTGCTCGGAATGATATGCACCTGCTTCCGTAAATCTCAGGAATGCTCGCGAGCATCGCTTACAGCCCCAAATGCTTGAAATATTATAGGGAAAGAATTCAAGGCAGACAGGGGCGTCTTCAGACCAGAAATGGGTACCGTCGGGGTGGTATTCATCAAGGCTGGGGTCTTGATCTTTATCGATCGTGATTTCGCCTATGAAGCGCAAGAGGTTGCTCGCCTCGAGTACCTTGGGCAAGGTCTCCCACCCCTGCGACAAGCCTCGAATACACGCGCAGGCAGTAGACTCCGACGAAGAGCGTTCGGCGATCTGCCTGATATGGTCGGGTGTGAGTATCATTTTATGCAGTTCCAGACGGTAATAACTCAGATTCGATTTTTGCTTAGAACCAGTTTGTTCAAACAACTTTCAATTCTAGGTAAAACAAACTGCAGTATCTTCGGCATGGTGTGGATAGGCAGCTGGCAGCATGCGAAATACAACGCCATGGTAGGGGAGAGACTGACCCCAAGAGCAGACCACAATAGGCCAACATTTCTATTGCCGCCGTTGAGTGCCATGGTGAACTTCGACATCAGTGACCCGGGATATAAACAGCCCATGAGCAGTTGCAGGCAAACGTTTATGCCGTAGGCGATGGCGATCATTGAAATGGCCAACGAAGGGGTCTCCAGAATAACCTGCTGCATGCCCGCCATCGTTCCTACTGCAAAGAGGAAAAGAGCGATCACGACAATACCGTCGATAGCCAAGCCGTGTGTGGCGACGAACGTTTGCGAAAAGCGACGTATCAATATAGCAGCCCCTTCGGCTCCTCCTATCAACACGACCAGTCTGATCGCCAGATCAATAGGGTTTAAAGAGAGTGAAAGGCCGTCTGCGAATAGGTGGAGTATCAGGGGAGCGGTGATCGGGATAATTGCCATAGAGCAGAGCGCAGTCACCAGTGACATCGAAGGGTCAAGCCCGAGCATTCTTGCGACTGCTGCATTTCCGCTGGCCGGCGGGGCGGCAACAGCGATGGCTATCGCAAGGGACAGTTCCTGATTACCGCTGAGGTAAAGTGAAAGCATTCCGAAAAGATAAGGGCAAGCAACAACCATCAAGACTGGAAATATCAGGGATATTTTCAAGTTTTTTGCCGCAGTGATGACTTCAGCGTTGTTGATGCGCAGGAGCGTGCCTAGAACGAATATGAAGACCATGACGGGGAGCAACGGTCTCGCCAAATCTGCCAGATAGGGGATAGCCAATCCAATCGCGCAACCGCAGGCGAGTACGGTAGGCCCTCTGCGCGTGATTTCGGGCAGGATTCTATGCATATATGGGATTCTCGAGGCGGCGTCCCTCTCGGGACGCTTCTATTTAGTTACGCAGCGTTATTTCAGGTGTGACAGAGGGCGGTGGTGAGTTCCTGGATTGTCTTACTACCAGGCGTCCATCAATCAGGACCGAGGTGATACTTGGAAGGTCACCACTGCTGAAACTGCCCAGTACGCTGGGCTCTGCTCCACCGAGCGGCCCACACGCGATCAGAATGTCGGCTTCTCTTCCGACCTTTAGAACCCCGCGGTTCAACTTGCGTACCTTTGCAGTGTTACCCGTGGCAAAGCAGACGGCCTTTTCCGGGGGGACGTCGCCGAAACTACTGAGCAAGGCAATTGCTCTGAGCATGCCCAGCGCAGGAACGCCGCACCCGGCTGGAGAATCTGTTCCAATGACTATGCGATCAAGTTGGTTCATTTCTCGTGCGTAATTCAGTGTGGTCACTGCCGCGAACTCGTTCCCGTTATGCACGATTTCCAAGGCGCCCAGGCAGCCTTCACACAGGCACCTGATCTGGCTGGGTGCCAGTGCGGTATAACCGCCATTGATATGGCCAATGATGTCGGGCGCAATTTCAAGGATCTCTTCTGCACCCATTCTCTGCGAGGTAGAAATCGAAGGACCACCCGTGTGGGTAATGGACGTCATGCCATGCTTGCGAGCCATCTTGACCAATTCAGCTGCACGACTGACTGACTTGACAGGGCCTATCCCGACCTCTCCCAGTTGGTTGATGCCTTGGGCAACCATTTCGGCAAAGTCCTGATCCGAAAACTCGTCATTGAGCAGTGGTGCACCTGCTTCCATTTTTACCCCGCAAGGGCGCGCATTGGAAAAAGAGCGTTGGGCAGCAATTGCCATTGCGATAGTGCCGACCCTGTCGGTCGGTAGCCCTGGAACGTGCACCTCCCCGGCAGAAATCATGGTCGTTACGCCGCCCTGCAATGAGTGCCAGATCCAATTGTGGTTGCCGGAGCGTGGGCTGTATTCACCCAGAGTCGGGTGAGTGTGGTTGTCGATCAAACCCGGCATGACAGTGCTCTGTTTCGCGTCAATCACCAGATCTGCAGTTGAAAAGTCCACATCGACAGCCTGACCGACGTACGTGATCATTCCGCCCACACTGACCAGTGTGTCTGCATCAACGAGTGGTGCTGCGAGATCCCCCGTCAGGAAAGTGCCTATATTATGAATGATGGATGTATATGACTTAAGGTTCGACATTTTATTGACCTGTTATATCACCGAGTAACGGGTTCGAAGATTCGCCCGCCAGCGGTATTGAACGATCGAAAATTCCACAAGTTATTAGTTATGAACAAACGCTGGACCCAGCGGTACGCGTGCCCCGCTGGATCGAATGTGGGGGTAAAGCTGTCACGCGAATGAAGCATGAAACGGTTATTGATGTACACCAACTTGCCAGGTTGAATGTCCAATGGGCGCGCCACGCTTTTAAGTGCGTCGTAAAACCT
Organism: Pseudomonas haemolytica; assembly: GCF_009659625.1. Classification (GTDB taxonomy): domain Bacteria; phylum Pseudomonadota; class Gammaproteobacteria; order Pseudomonadales; family Pseudomonadaceae; genus Aquipseudomonas; species Aquipseudomonas haemolytica. The sequence goes on from NZ_VOIW01000001.1 coordinate 867,278, forward strand.
CAACAGGCTATTCCGCGCTTCGTAATCAGCGGCAATAACCATGTCCGGGTAAAACGCGGCAGTGACTCGAGGGTGAGTCAGCGGCCCGCTCAGAATAGGGTATACATGAGTCTCTTGAGTTCTAGTGGAACTGTTCCTCCAGCGGTAGGGCTGGCGAATAATAAAATGTTTGCCATACAGCAGTTCAATATCCACTTTTTCTAGAATCTGAAGCGCTTGCCTTGCATCGGCCACCCAGGTTTTCGGGCCGACACCGCAAGGATCACCTCGAACGCCGAGAAGCAACAGGGCCAGTGGCGACGTGTCGCCACGTGAGTCATGAGCCTGAAAGGCGTTTTCAGTATGCAGGTCCAACTCCAGATCCGAACCATTGCCGGTATACTCGCCTACTGCCTCCGGATGCGGCACTAAATCATTGACCAGTTTCGGCCCCTCGTGTTTGATAGAGTAGGGTTCCGCTATCAAACTGCCCAGGGCGACCAATACGTTTTCAGAGAGATAACCACTTTTGAATTTTAAGCTGTCGGCGTCGCCTTGCGGACTGCCAAAGGCGTCATCAACAGGAAGGTTCTCAAATACACAGTAAGATGCATCGTTATCTTTGAGCGATTCCAGCTTCTTCAGAAGGCGCTGGGGGAACTTCTGATAGGCTGTCATGCGAATCAGATGGATATAGTCTCGCCCTCCTGTCGGCTCGTAGCAAATGTCTATAAGCGCGTCCCGAACACTCTCTTTTTCAACGGCTGTGAGCCAGAAGCTATTGGAAGCTCCACATGAATCGTCCACACACGCTCCTTCTAAAGATCTAATTGATTTTTCATGGCTGGAGTTATAGTTAAATGACTGGCGCCAGGTGCTGAAGTTGGTCATCTCTGAGACCATTGCTAAACAGTTCCGAGGAGGGGCTCTCGGCTCACTGTCAGTTACCCTGTTGATGGGGGCGAAACGAGCGTGCCACTTAGCCTAAGAGTTTGTCCGTGTATGCGCCGGTAAACTGATGGGTACTAAACTTACCGTCAGCATCATATGGCTGTCCTTCATCGGTGCTGACGACTCTTGATAACCGCCCACGATGATAGGCATCCAGAAAATTGAAGAAGGTGATACTTTCTTCTCTCGCGTCAGATACCCCGTAGAGTCTGAGTTGTTCGATTATTGCACTTTCCAGTTTTGGCAACATGTACCAAGGGCAGGTTGGAAAGCAGTGGTGCGCCGTATGGTAACCAAAATTCAAAATAATCAGATTGAGAAAGGTGAACTTTCTAGCCACGGGTACCGAGAATGTATTCTGGATTTCATAGAGTTTTCCATGGGTTAGCTTTTCCCCATCCACATACACCTGCTGAAAAGAATGCTGGAAACAGTCGACGAAACGTACTACGTGTATTCTGATGAAGGAGGAGGCTTGCCATACCAGCACAAGCATCAGCGAAGACCGGGCAAACGTGACGTATGCGACAGCATAAATGCAAAGGCTGCCTACACCCCTGGTTGCGTCGCGCCTGCTTCCACTGAATATCACATGGTAGATATTGATTATCTTGATCAGGTAGTAGAAGGCAGGGAGGTATATTGTTTCCGCAAAGGCGATCACCCTAAATAATCTTGGGTAAGCGATAGAAAAACTGATGCTATCGAACCCACCAATGTCGATTCTTTCGGCATGATGCCGGACATGGTCTTTTCTATATGCCTCAAACGAGAAAAAGGAGAGACCGTTGAGAAAAGACAAACACTCTCCGACTATAGAGTTGCTTTTCTTCGACCTGAATACAGCATTATGTGCACAATCATGGCTCAGGTACCACGACCAGATTTTTGCAAGGGCAATAAGGAGAATAGCGCCTGACACCGCAATAATCTGTTCACTACATGCCAGGAACATACCGGACGCAGTCAATATCGCTATCGCACTCAGCACCGTCACAGAGGGCAGTAACTTTCGCTCTTTAGCTATCGAAATGAGGAGGTTTTTCGCGTTAACGTCTTTGATAGCGCGCAGATAGTGTTCAGCATAAAGTAAAGACATTAACGCCTCTCAAGCTTTTTAGCTGGTGTGGGGGCTAGCATTGAGCAATCGACCATGCCTCTAACAGGCGTAATCACTTAGTTGCGCTCGTGGAAATGACGGCGAGGCTCGGGTATGAACGCGCGCAACATAACGCGAAAGCGTTGCACTTATCCTGGCGGCTATTGGTCTTTCACTGCTGCGTCTGGCGCCATTGATGCAGAGGCAACCGAGACCGCTGCGTTAGTATCCGGGTTCAAGTGTTGATCCCCGCTATCTGATTTGTAGCCGATCAGTATCACGCCGACGATGCAGCACAACACGCCAGCAATGTTCAAATAGGACAGTCCTTCTTTAAGAAGAAATACGCCAATGAAACCAAGGGCAATATTGATAATCGCGCCGGTAACGATATTGCCTGTACTGAGGTCCCATCCGCTGCGGTACATCATCAAGAAACCGATTTCCATCATTAAGATGCAAAATGCGATGCCTCCCTGAAGCCATGTCATTTGCTTCAGCCCGGCCAGCAAAGTTCCGCTACCCAAAAAGAACGGCAACATCAACGTAGACAGAATAACAATCGCCACATAAATACTGACAATTGAAACCAAGGGGTTGATCGTAGACGGTATTTTCTTCATGAGCATGTGATAGCCCACAGTCCCGAGTATCGCTACGATCGCTGATAGATAGAATGTATATTCTTTACCTAGCACGTTCAATGCTCCTACTAATTGGGTTCAAGTTCACGAAACGTGGTCGTTTCCAGGAAGCGCTGGTCCATGTACTCTCCGGCCACAATCGCGCCATATTTCGCAGGGCTGTCGTCTGCGCAACAACTTGGCAGGCATTCCACCTTGGCGGTGTAGTCCGGATCCATGAAAAACGCCGCCGAGTGGCGCAATTTGCCAGAGGTGTTTATTACCCTGTGCAGGGTTGCCTTGTAGCGGTCATTCGTCCAGCGAGACATTAAATCACCGACGTTGACCACAAAGGCATTTGGAATTGGCTTGACTTTGATCCAGGCGCCATCAGCACTTTGCACCTCCAATCCGCCTGTATCACTTTCCGAGATCATGGTTATCCAGCCGAAGTCTGTATGTTCTCCAGCGCCCATTGGCTCGCCATATGTATATTGAGTGGAGGGGTAGCGTAGAACTCTTAGTTGAGCCATCGGTTTCTTGAATTTATCGTCGAAGTAATCGATAGGCATATTCAGCGCAAGGGCAAATACGTTAAGCAGCTTTTTTCCGAACGCGAGCATCTGCGAGTGATATTCCGTCATCGCCAGCTTGAAGTCGGGCAATTCCTCTGGCCATACATTGGGGCCGTAAAAAGGCAGTTTCGCTTTTACGAACGCGTCGTCAAGTGGCAAGTCCGTAGCCATGTCAAATCCCTCTTTGACATCGCCCAATATGCCATCTGACTTATCTGCGCCTTCGCTAAAGTAGCCACGCATATACGCAGATTTATGAATTTCGATTTTTTCCTTGGCCTGAATAGGCAGGTCAAAAAAAGACTCAATGTGAGAGAACACCGTCGAAATAAGTGTTTCATCTACGCCGTGATTAACGACTGTGAAGAATCCGACGTCCCTGCACGCAGTGTCGATCTCCTTAACTAGGCGCGGTGATATATCTGTCCCCTGCGTCAAACTACCGACGTCAATTATGGGTATGCTTTTTTCCATAGAAGCACCATTGGCTCTAAAAAAAGGCGCAAAAAGACCTAATCCATGAATGCTGAAATGCACAGGCAGGGATAGGCCGTAAATAGGCCAGTGTCATTATTTAGACTAAGCAACTCCGCCGACCCGCAAGCGTTGTCACAAGTACTCGACGATCCGCAATCGCCAGGCTTCGTCTTACAGGCTGGGTGGCGTAGCCTAGAATTCCCTTCTATGAAAGCCGAGGCAAATCAGATAAAGTAAGCCTGGCTTAGTTTTTTTCACCATGGAAGGGGGATGACTTAATGTTCGCAAAATTGCCGTTGACAGCCATTCGAGCGTTTGAATCCGCCGCACGACTGGGTGGGTTTAAAGCAGCTTCCGCAGAGTTGTTTGTTACCCCGGCGGCGGTATCACAACAAATAAAAACACTCGAAAACTTGCTGGGTAGTATGCTTTTTGTGCGAACTCCCCACGGTGTCAAACTCACCGATAACGGTGAGAGATTATATTCAAAGGTGCATCTTTCTTTTTTGGATATAAGCAGTAGTATGTCGACGCTGAAGCCTCCGGCCGACACCAATACACTCCGAGTTTCAACCACGCCGGCATTCGCCTCGTTATGGCTGATCCCTCGGCTGGCTAAATTTTATAGTGAACATCCTGACATTCATGTAAGTATTGAAACCAGTAATGAAGTGGTCGATTTATTCCGTGACTCATCTGTGGACTTGGCTATTCGTTGTGGATTTCGCGATTTTCCAGAATTGTACAGTCAAGCGCTGATGCGCGAGCAGTTTGGCGTGTTCTCCCACGCTCACTGGAAGGAAGAAGAAGTTGAAACTTCGCTGAAACTTATAAATATACGTTGGGCTACGTCATCGCCCGCTTCAATTAGTTGGGCCGCTTGGTGCGCAGCTGCGAATCATGAAGGCTGGCTCGCAAAAGCTGTCTTGCGTGAGTACAACGATGAACATTTTGCACTCCAGGCCGCTATTGCCGGGCATGGTTTGACGCTGGCGAGCACGGTCCTGGCGGCAGACTACGTTGCCAATGGATTGCTGATTCCTTATAGACCGGACATCAAGATTCCTGGCGCGCAGTTTTCAGCCGTATGCGTTCCAGGGCGTGAACGTTCAGGAGCCGTAAAAAAGTTTCTGGCATGGATGGTCAAGGTGATAGCTAGCTGTCATGCCGATTATCAAGTTGCTCGGGATGACGCGTCGCAGACTGTCACTAAGCGCCGCGCATCACTGGCCATTTGATAATGAGGCCGACAATGCCGTGTTGCGCCTGAACCCCGTGCTGGTGGCGTGCGTGTAAGCTCGGTTCCTACAGCAAGCCCTGATCCGCGCACACCCTCACCACTTGCTCGCGAAACCAGGTATTGGCGCTGTCCTGCCCACTGGTTTCGTTCCACTGCATATCCAGAGTGAACCCCGGCAGACCGTTGGGGGCCTCGCACACACCGAACACCGGTGCCGGCGCCAGCAACTTCTGCACACGGCGGGGCAGGGTGACGATGAAGTCGGTGCCGGCAATCATCTTCAATGCCGCGCTGTAGCTGTTGGCCCGCGCGATCACCTGGCGCTTGCGGGCCTGGCGTGCGAGCCAGCCGTCGATCATGTTGGTGTCGGAGCTCCACGGCGTGGGAAATACGTGGCGACGCTCGACGAAGGACTGCAGGCTGAATGCCGGTTCCCGGGGGGCCGAGCGTTGGTCAAACACGCAGACCAGGTCGTCTTCGAGCAGCATCTGTGTCTTGAAGTCTTTATGGGCGCGGTGAAAGTGCGGGCCGAAGCAGATCACCAAGTCGAGGCGACCTTCACGCAGGTCGTCGGCGGGGATGTCGGTTTCCAGCTTTTGTACATTGACGATCACCGGCAGGTCGGCGTGGTCGAAGTGCTTCAGCAGGCGCGGCAGGATCAGTTGTTCGAAGTATTCCGGGGCGCACACATTGAAGGTCACGGCCTGCTGGGTCGGGTCGAAGGTCTGGCCACCGGCGTGACACAGGTTGATGCTTTCCAGGATCTTCTGCACATGCCCGTACATGTTGGTGGCCTTGTACGTCGGACGCATGCCAGCCCGCGTGTTGATAAACAGCTCATCCTCAAAGCTGGTGCGCAGCTTCTTCAGGCTGTAGCTCACGGTGGACTGGCTGACGAACAGCGTCTCGGACACATCGGTAACGCTGCTCTGGTCGTAGACGGCGATGAACACCATCAGATCCTGCATATCGAGCTTTCTGAGCAAGTTACTGTTTAGCATCGGTTTCGTCCGTAAACCCTTTGTACCGAATTCAGTACAAGACTGGGCAAAATGTTAACGGAACGCTCGTGCCAATAGAAAGCTCTGTAGGACCATTCAATGTTTCGTGTGGGACAAAAAATGTTTACAACACGACGTCAGCGGATATGTTGCGCGTAATGCTTCGGATCGAAGCGTACGACGATCAGCAGCATCAGCACGATCACCGCCGTCAATGACCACCAGGCCCATTCAAAGCTGCCCAGTTGGTCGCGGATCATGCCGGCGATCAGTGGCGAGAGGCCGGCGATCAGGTAACCGATGCCTTGCACAAACGCAGTCAGGCCACCCGCGCGGCGCGGGTTCTCGAGGTGGTCGAGGGACAGGATCAGGCTCATCGGAAACAGGCCGCCGATACCCAGGCCGAGCAGGCACGGCCATAGCAGGCTCCAGTGTTGCGGGCTGAGAATAAGGCCGCAGAACCCCAGGATGATCAGCACCAGCAGCACTGCGACCACGCCACGTTTGTCCTGGCGGCGGTTGGCAATCGCCGGGGTGACCAGCCCGGAGACCACTTCCATGGCAGTCAAAAAGCCCAGTAGCAAGCCGGCATTCTGTTCGCTCCAGCCCTGCTCGACGTAGTACGGCGCCAGCCACGCCAACACACAGGTGTAGGACGCGGTGCCGAGGCCGAAAAAGATCGCCAGCAACCAGGCGCGGCGATTGCCGAAGAATGATTCCTGCGCGCTAGAACCGGCTTGGGGCAATGGCGGCAAGACCGCCCGCTGCGCATACCAGAACATCAGGGCCAGCAGCGCCAGCGCCGCCCAGATTGCCAGGCCGATGCGCCAACTGCCGGTGTGCACTTGCACCAAGGGTGAGAACGACGCAGCCAGCGCGGCGCCGCCCATGATGGCGGTGACATACAGGCCCATGAACAGCGAAACGTTAGCGCTGAACCGTGACTTGATCAGCGCCGGCATCAGCGCCTGGATCAGCGCAATACCGATCCCCGCCGCAATGGCGCTGACGATCAGCTCCAGCGCCGAATCCAGGAACAGCCGCGACAAGGTCGCCACGCCGATGACCAACAGCGACAGCACAATGCTGCGATGTTCGCCCCAACGCTTGGCCAGGCCCATGCCAAAGAACATCGCCAGGCCCATGGCCATAACCGGCAACATGGTCAGCAAGGCGGCGCTGCTGAAACTCAACGGCACATCCGCACGAATCGACGACAACAACGGCCCCACGGCCGCCATCGACGGCCGCAGGTTTAGGGCGACCAGCACCACGCTGATCATCAGCCAGACAGCGGTGGTGGGTTTTGCCTGAACGTTTTCCATGGGTCTGCCTTGAGTGAACAAGGGCGGATCAGGCCATGCATGGGCGCACGGAGCAAATCAGAAAGTCGCAGGGGTTATTTAAAAATTGCAGATGCCGGGCATACCGTCTCCCACAGCCCTTGGTCGATTTCAATCAGCGTCGGCCCCTGGCGATCAGCGGCGGTACGCAATGCCGCGCGCAGAGATTCGATGCCATTGATGCTTTCTGCCGCGCAACCCATCGCCTTGGCTATGCCGATAAAATCCGGGGTGTAGATGTCCACGCCTACGGGTTCGATGGCGCGGTTGAGCATGTATTTCTTGATCTCTTCATAGCCCTGGTTATTCCACAACAACACAATCACCGGTGTACGCGCTTGCACCGCGCTGGCCAGTTCCGGCAGGGTAAATTGCAGCCCGCCATCGCCGATCAGGCACACCACGGGTTGCCCGTCACCGCGCCCGAGCCAGGCGCCGATGGCCGCGGGCAGGGCATAACCCAGGGTGCCGTAGCCGGTGGATGAGTTGAACCAGCGGCGTGGGTGGTCGAGGTTCAGGGCCAGGTTTGCGCTGTACACCGGCTGGGTGGAGTCGCCCACCAGCACGGCGCCGGGCAGTTCATCCAGGACGGTGTTGAGCAACCGCGTTTGTATGCGGGTGGCGGTATCCCAGGTGGGCTCCAGTTCGGCCCACAAACGGGCGACGCGAGCTGCGCCCCACTCGGTATTGCGCGGCGCCAGCGGCTCGCGGTTGAGTTCGGTGAGCAAGGCCTCGGCGGCGATGTGTGCGTCGGCCACCAGCGCTACCTGGGGCGGGTAGTTGCGTACGGTCTGGTCCGGGTCGATATCGACACGCAGCAGCGCGCCGGGAATCTTGAAGCCGCCGGCGAAGGTCACGTCGTAGTCGGTTTCCGCCAGTTCCGTACCGATGGCCAGCACCACATCGGCCTCGGCGATCAGGGCGCGGGTGGCCACCAGGGTTTGGGTCGAGCCGATCAACAGTGGGTGTGCTGCAGGTAGCAGGCCTTTGGCATTGATGGTCAGGGCCATGGGTGCACCGAGGGCTTCGGCCAGGCGGGTCAATTCGGGCGCGGCATCGATGGCACCGCCACCGGCCAGGATCAGTGGGCGCTTGGCGGCGCCGAGCAAGCGGCTCATCTGCTTGACCGCCGCCGGTGCCGCACCGGCGCGGGCCACGCTGACCGGCTCACTGCCCAGCAGCGCATCGGCGTTTTCCACCAACACATCCAACGGGATCTCGATGTGCACCGGGCGCGGCCGGCCCGCCTGGAACAGCGCAAATGCCCGCGCCAGCACGCCGGGCAACTCCGCCGCCGACATCAAGGTATGGGAGAACGCCGCCACGCCTGCCACCAGTGCGCTCTGGTTGGGCAACTCATGCAACTTGCCGCGCCCGCCACCCAACTGGCTGCGCGACTGCACGCTGGAAATCACCAGCATCGGGATCGAGTCGGCATAGGCCTGGCCCATGGCCGTGGTGATATTGGTCATGCCGGGCCCGGTGATGATGAAGCACACGCCAGGCTTGCCGCTGGTGCGCGCATAACCGTCGGCCATAAAGCCGGCGCCCTGTTCGTGGCGCGGGGTAACGTGACGGATACTGGAACGCGCCAAACCGCGGTACAACTCCACGGTGTGTACGCCGGGGATGCCGAACACGTGGTCCACGCCATAGCTTTCCAGAAGGTTGACCAATACTTCGCCGCAGGTCGCCATATATGTCGCTCTTGTTATGGGTTTAGGCGCTATTGGAGCGGCAGGCCGGTAGCGGCAACAATCGATAAAAAGTCATACTAGCCATGTCCCCACATCATGGCTGCGCCCCGATGAAACGCCTTCCGCCGTTGCCCGCGTTGCATACCTTTTGGGTCACCGCCCAGTGCTGCAACTTCACGCGTGCCGCCGAGCAGCTGCACATCACCCAGGGCGCGGTGAGCCGCCAGATCGCCGGGTTGGAAAACCATTTGGGCTATGCCTTGTTCCTGCGCCAGGCGCGGGGCTTGAGCCTGACCCAGGAAGGTCGCGAGTGGGCACTGCGGGTGCAGCGGGTGTTCGGCTTGATCGGCGAGGCCGTGGAGCAGATCGGCAGCCGCCGTGGGGTCGTGCAACTCAAGGCGTCCACCTGCGTCATACGCTGGCTGCTGCCGCGCTTGCTGCAATGGCAAAAGGAGCGCCCGGATGTGCCAGTGGAACTCACCACCACCGTGGCCTATACCGTGGACTTTCGCCGCGAGCCATTCGACGCGGCGGTGATCTATGCGCCCATCGCTGAGCAGGCCGCCGAGGCCCGGCATCTGTTCGATGAACAACTGACCCCGGTGTGTGCGCCGACGTTGCTGGAGGGCTTGCACACGCCGGCTGATCTGCAGCAACAGGTGCTGTTGCATCCCACGCGGGATGAACGGGATTGGGCGCTGTGGTTGAAGGCGGCGGATACGCACCTGACTAATCTCAGCCAGGGGCATCATTTCGAAACACTGGACCTGGCGATGACGGTGGCGTCACAAGGCTCCGGCGTGGCGATCGGTGATCGTGCGTTGATTGGCGAGGATCTGAAGGCAGGGCGGCTGGCAACGCCGTTTGAGCTGCGGGTGCCGACGGGGATGGGGTATTACCTGGTGTATCCGCCGGGGACGGTGCCTTCTGCTGGGTTGTTGGCCCTGATGGATTGGCTGGTCAGCCAGGCACAAATGTGGGAGGGGGCAAACCCCCTCCCACAACTTTTGAACCGCGTTGTATCAGTAACCCACGGTGAAGCGCTTACGTGAATGCTTCGGGGTCTCCACTTCATCAATCAACGCGATGGCAAAGTCGGCAAAACTGATCGAGCTTTTACCATCACCGCTCACCAGCAGATCATCCTGGCCCAGGCGGAATTTACCGGTGCGCTCGGTTCCATCGAATAGGGCGGAGGGTGACAGGAACGTCCAATCCAATTGCTTTTCCTGACGCAGGGTTTCCAGGAATTCAGCCCCCGCACTGGCCTCGGCCTTGTATTCCTCCGGGAAGCCCGGGCTGTCGATCACCCGGCTGCCGTCCGGTAGCAGCAGCGAACCTGCACCACCCACCACCAGCAAGCGTTTCACGCCGGCCTGTTTCACCGGCCCGATCACGGCGCTGGCGGGCAAGGTGGCGAAGTGCGCAGCGCTGATCACCACGTCGCTGCCGCTGATGGCTTGTTCCAGGGCATCGGCATCCAGTGCGTCGACTTGCTTGGGCGTGACGCCCGGGCGTACGCCTAGCTTGTCGGTATTGCGGGCGATGGCGGTGACGGTGTGCCCACGGCGCAGCGCTTCTTCCAGCAGTTGGCTACCGGCACGCCCGGTGGCACCAATGATTGCGATCTTGCTCATGACGTTCTCCAACAGGGTTAGGGTTTAAAACCAATCACCACTTCATTTCGCCCTTGGCAACTTTGGCGCTCAGTTCCAGCGAGCTCTCGTCGGCGAGGGTGGGGTAACGCTTTTTCATGGCCGCGATCAGGGCGGCGGAATCCTTGGCCTTGGCGGTCTCGATGTCGAACGCCTTGATGTAGTCAGCGGTGAATTTCACCGAGGCCAGCGAAGGCGTGCCCAGGTAGTGGCCCGGAATCACGGTGCTCGGCTTCAGTTCTTCAATACGCTTAAGGGTCGCCAACCAGTCTTTATGGGATTGCGCGCCCTGGGTATCCGCCATCCACAGGTGGATGTTTTCTGCGACAACCACACCACCGACCACGGCCTTGATGGAGGGGATCCACACGAAGCTGCGATCCGGCTGCGGGCCGTCGAGGCCGATCACTTCAAGCTGTTGCCCTTCAAGGGTCAGGCTATGGCCTTGCAGTACCTGCGGCACGATGGTCTTGGCCGGTTTGTCGGCACCCATTTTCGGGCCCCAGAATTCCAGCTTGCCGGCGACGGTGGCGTTGATATGGTCGACCACCGGTTGCGGGGCCAGCACCTTGGCATCGGGGAATGCGGCGGTCAGGGTGTCGAGGCCGAAGTAGTAGTCCGGGTCGCCATGGCTGATGTAGATGGTGGTCAGGTGCTTGCCGCTGGCGCGGATTTTCTGTACCAGTTGTTCGGCTTGGCCTTTGCCGAATTGCGCATCCACCAGGATCGCGTCTTTCGCGCCGCTCACCAGCACCGAGCTGACCGGGAAGATCGCGGCTTCGCCTGGGTTGTAGACGTCAAGTTTCAGCTCTGCCGCTGCGGCGTGGGCGGCGAAGGCCAGGGCAGCAGTGGCCAGGGTCAAGCGTTTGAGGGTCGAGAACATCGGGCAGCTCCTGCCATGGGTAAGGTGTGAACAGAGCTTAGTTGCATAAAACACAACAAAAAATGCGATGCTTGGACATAGTTTGTTTCTAAAATCGGGCAAATCATGGATCGTCTTCAAGCAATGCGCGTGTTTGTCACCGTGGTGGACCTGGGCAGCCAGTCCGCTGCTGCCGACCACCTCGACCTGTCGCGCCCGGTGGTTTCGCGCTACCTGGCCGAGCTGGAAGACTGGGTTGGTGCACGCCTGCTGCACCGCACCACGCGCAAGCTCAGCCTCACCGCGGCAGGAGGTGAAACCCTGCCGCGCTGCCGGCAATTGCTGGAGCTGTGCTGCGATATGCAGGCCGCCGTCAGCGAACCGGATGAGGCGCCACGCGGGCAACTGCGGCTGAGTGTCAGCACCTCGTTCGGTCAGTCACAGTTGGCTGGGGTTATCGCTGAGTACGTCAAACGCTACCCCTTGGTGACGGTTGATCTGCAAATGCTCGACCGTACCGTCAACCTGGTGGATGAACGTATCGACCTGGCCATTCGTACCAGCAATGACCTGGACCCGAACCTGATCGCCCGGCGCCTGACGGTCTGCCGTTCGGTGGTGTGCGCAACCCCGGCCTATCTGGCGGAGCACCCGGCCCCGCGAAAGGTCGAAGACCTGGCCCGGCATAACTGTCTGACCCACTCTTACTTCGGCAAAAGCCTGTGGCATTTCGAAGAGCACGGCGAACACGTGTCGGTGCCGATACACGGCAATATCACCGCCAACGAGGCCAGCACCTTGTTGCGCCTGACATTGGCCGGGGCAGGCGTGGCCATGTTGCCCAGTTACCAGGCCGGTGACTTGATCCGCAGCGGTGAACTGGTGCGTTTGCTGCCCGACGCCGAGCCGCGGCAGATGAACATCTACGCGGTGTACGCCTCGCGCAAACACATGCCCTCGGCGCTGCGCAGCCTGTTGGATTTTCTGGTGCTGCGGTTTCCCGAGGAGCCTGTGTGGGATGTCGGTCTCTAGGCCGACATAAATCTGTTGAATGGCGCCCAATAATGGCAACTCGCCCTGACTGACCTATGCTTTAAACAGCACCCTGTAGATCCGTTCAGAGGTCTGTGCCATGAGCATCAAAACCAGAAAGTACCTGACGATTTTTACCCTCTGCGCATTGGCTACGGCGCTGTATGGGACTGCCGCTTACCGCGTTGAGCAAACCCGCATGCAGCCGGCGGCTTTCGCCATCAGCTGCCATCAAGGCCAATGCGTTCCGCGCACCGGCAGTTTCAGCGCGCTCAGGTAGGCTGATCGGCTTTAAGTTGCTCGCGAAAAGCCTTGGGTGAAAAACCGACTCGACGGCGAAACAGCCGCGAGAAATTGGTCGGATCGGAAAAACCCAGCACCTCGGACATCTCATTGATGGTCATGCTGGTGTAGGTCAGCAGGCGCTTGGCTTCCAGCAACTGGCGGTCATGCATGATCTGCAACGCAGGCTGCCCGCCCAATTCCCGACATGTCCCGTTCAAATGTGAGACCGAGATGCCCAGCTTGTGGGCCAAGTCTTCAATCTTGGGGTGCTCGCGGTAATGCTGTTCGACCAATTGGGTGAAGCGCCGAAAATACTCACGACCACGCGGCGCCCGTGGATGACGGCGTTGGATCGCCTGGCGGCTGACCCACACCAGCAGCACGCTGACCAGGGCGTGCAACATCATGTCCCGGGCTGGTTGCTCGTCGGCGTATTCGTCCTGCAAGCGGGCGAACAGGTTGTTCAAGTAATCGCTGTCCTTGCCCGCCGGGTAACTGCCCAGGGTTTGCAGGCCATCGATGGTATCGCCCAGTTGCGCCTGCAAGTGGCTGACCAGCGGCGCCGATAGGGTCACCACGTAACCTTGCACATCTTCGGAAAAACGAAAGCCATGCACGCAGAGCGGGGGCAGCACTTGCAGGCTCGACTCGTTGAGCGTGGTGCGCTGGCCTTCGATCTCCAGCTGTGCCTGGCCTTTATGTACATACAGTAACTGGCACAGATCCGCGTGCCGGTGGGGCTGGATTTCCCACTGGTATTCCCGACTGCGTCGGGAAATGGTTTCGCAGTGCAACAAATCGGGAGTCGGCCACTGCTGGCTTTCCCCGTAAAGCTTGAAGACCGGAATCGCGGTTTTGGTCATGGTTTCAATCCGATACTCAGGATAGTGGTTCGGTAATCGCCCCGATTGGCGAAAAGCGCAGGCTTTGACGCAGTTTTCACCTTCTTATGCTGCTCGCTCAAGTGAAAAATGTCAGCCACAAGACCAATGACAACTCTTTCACTCTATCTGTTCGGGTGAAGCACGAAGGCCATAAAAATAATGAAAACCCTGAGAACCCAAGTCGCCATTATCGGCGCCGGTCCATCCGGATTGCTGCTCGGCCAGTTGTTGCACAACGCTGGCATCCAAACCCTTATTCTAGAGCGCCAGAGCGCTGATTACGTGCAAGGCCGCATCCGTGCTGGCGTGCTGGAGCAGGGCATGGTCGACCTGCTGCGCGAGGCTGGGGTCAGCCAACGCATGGATGCTGAAGGGCTGGTGCATGACGGTTTTGAAATTGCGCTCAATGAGCAGCTCATCCCTATCGACCTCAAGACCCTGACCGGTGGCCGGTCGGTGATGATCTACGGCCAGACCGAAGTGACCCGCGACCTGATGGCGGCCCGCGCAGCCGCTGGCGCTTGCACCCTGTACGAAGCGTCCGATGTACAGCCCCACGACCTCAACGGTGAGCAGCCCTGGCTGACGTTCGAGCATGAAGGTCAAGCCTGTCGCCTGGAGTGCGACTATATCGCCGGTTGCGATGGCTTCCATGGCGTGGCCCGCCAATCGATTCCGGCCGAGGCGTTGAAGGTGTTCGAACGGGTTTATCCCTTTGGTTGGCTGGGAGTGCTCGCTGACACGCCGCCGGTACATGCCGAGCTGGTGTACGCCAAGCACCCGCGAGGCTTTGCGCTGTGCAGCATGCGCTCACCGACGCGCAGCCGCTATTACCTGCAAGTGCCGCAGGACGAGGTCGTGGAGCAATGGTCGGATGCACGTTTTTGGAATGAGCTGAAAACGCGACTGCCCAGCGCATTGGCCGAACAGCTGGTGACCGGCCCGTCGCTTGAGAAAAGCATCGCGCCGCTGCGCAGCTTCGTGGTGGAGCCGATGCGGCACGGGCGCCTGTTCCTGCTAGGGGACGCCGCGCACATTGTCCCGCCCACCGGCGCCAAGGGCCTGAACCTGGCGGCCAGCGATGTAAGCACGTTGTTCCGGATCTTGCTCAAGGTGTATCGAGAAGGGCGCCTGGACCTGCTGGAAAAATACTCGGCGATCTGTCTGCGGCGGGTGTGGAAAGCCGAGCGGTTTTCCTGGTGGATGACTTCGATGCTGCACCAGTTCCCCCAGGCGGACGGCTTCAGCCAGCGCATTGCCGAGAGCGAGCTGGACTATTTCATTCACTCGGACGCCGGGCGCATAACCATCGCAGAAAATTACGTCGGGCTTCCATACGAGCCTATCGAATAGCCTGCTATCGTATCGAGCATTCCCGCAGGCGATCTTTGCCTGCTGGCCCTGCTCGAAGGTTCCGCCGTGACTCACCTCAATCAGCCTGCTCCAACCGTTCCCGCCGTGCGCAGTATCCTTGCCGCGCTGATGATGGCGATCTTCCTGGGGGCCCTGGACCAGACCATTGTCGCCGTGTCCATGCCGGCCATTTCCGCGCAGTTCCATGACGTCAACCTGTTGGCCTGGGTGATCTCCGGCTACATGGTGGCGATGACGGTGGCCGTGCCGATCTACGGCAAGCTCGGCGACCTGTATGGGCGACGGCCAATGATGCTGATCGGCATGGGCGCGTTCACCCTGGCGTCGCTGTTCTGTGGCATGGCACAGAGCATGGAGCAATTGGTGCTGGCACGGATTCTCCAGGGCATCGGTGCTGGCGGGATGATCTCGGTCAGCCAGGCGATCATCGGCGACATCATCCCACCCCGTGAGCGTGGGCGTTACCAGGGTTACTTCAGCAGCATGTACGCGGTAGCCAGCGTGGCCGGGCCGGTGCTGGGCGGCTATATGACCGAGTACCTGTCGTGGCGCTGGGTGTTCCTGATCAACCTGCCGCTGGGCGCTGGCGCCTGGTACCTGGCCCATCGCACCCTGGTGGGGCTGCCGGTGCCGCAGCGCAAGCCGATCATTGATTACCTGGGCACCGTGCTGATGATCATCGGCCTGACTGCCTTGCTGCTGGGCGTCACGGAAATCGGCCAGGGCCATCATTGGCGTGACACTGAAGTGTTGGGGTTCCTCGCTTGCGCGTTGCTGGCGTTGAGCGTGTTTGTATGGCACGAACGCCGTGCCCGCGAACCGTTGCTGCCCATGCACCTGTTTGCCAACCGCAGCGCGGTGTTGTGCTGGTGCACGATTTTCGTCACCAGCTTCCAGGCGATTTCCCTGACCGTGCTGATGCCCCTGCGTTACCAGACCGTGACCGGCTCCGGCGCCGAAAGCGCCGCCCTGCACCTGCTGCCGCTGGCGATGGGTTTGCCGATGGGGGCTTATTTTGCCGGGCGCATGACCTCGGTGACCGGCCGCTATAAACCGATGATCCTCAGTGGCGCGTTATTGAGCCCGCTGGCGATTCTCGGCATGGCCTACAGCGCGCCCCAGGCGGTGGGGATCACCGCTGTGTTCATGCTGTTGTGCGGGATTGCCGCCGGTATGCAGTTCCCGACCTCGTTGGTAGGCACGCAGAATTCGGTGGAGCAACGGGACATCGGCGTCGCCACCAGCACCACCAACCTGTTCCGCTCCCTGGGCGGGGCCGTGGGGGTGGCGTGTATGTCGGCGCTGTTGCTGGCACTGTTGCAGGATTCCAGTTTTGTGCACTTGGGCAGCGGCGCGCTGGTGGGCGAAGGCAGTTCCGGCAACGTGCTGCTCGACGGCCTCAACGCTGCGTCCGGGCCGGCGCAGGATGCCTTGCGCGGCGAGTTGGCGGTGACATTCCGGCATTTGCTGATGGTGAGTGCGGCGGTGTCGCTGCTTGGGTTGGCGGCGGCGATAGCGATGCCGAACCGAGTGTTGCGCGGTCGTGAAGACAAGGCGCGTTAACTGGCACCCTGATAAACCGAATGTAGGAGATCGAAATGTGGGAGGGGGCAAGCCCCCTCCCACAGTTTGATTGCATTCCAATTTAGATCATGGGCTGTAGTAACCCACCGCCACCATGAAATGGCCGGCCTTGCGCAGGTACGCGTGTTTGTTCTCGACCTTGCCAGTCACCGGGTTTTTCCAGCGGTATTTGTATTCGCCCTGGTCCTGCTCGGCCATCAGCTTGAGGATCGGCTCGCCCACCGGTTTGCCGTCCGGGTCCTTGATCTTGCCGAAGTCGGTGTTGACCAATCGCAGGTTGGTGCCGTGGGCCACATAGCGATGGGTATCCAGGTCGACCACAAACACATAAAGGTCATCCTGCAGGAAACCGCCCTGCAAGGCGTTGATCGCTTTCAGCGTGGCGGTTTCATCCTTCATCAGCGCGTCCACCGCCTTGTTGCGCAGAGCCCGGGCCTGTTCCGGCGTGGCCCGTGGCAGGTAATAACCCACCGCCAGGATGCGTTGGCCCACTCGCTGATAAAACACATGCTTGTGTTCGACCTTGCCGTCATTCCAGTTCTGCCAGCGATAGTCGGCCTGCTGGATACCCTGGCCTTCGGGCACGCTGAGCGCTTGTTTGAACGAGGCTTGCAGGTCTGGCCCGAGCACCTCGGACACATCGCGACCGATCAGCGCGGAGGAGGGGCCGCCACTGGCGAGCAGCACGCCCTGGGTATCGACCACGAACACGTAGCGGTCCTGGTCGATGAATTCACCCTGGCGACTGAAGGCCGCAAGGGCCTTGTCGCCTTGCTTGTGGTAGTACGCCAAGGCCTTTTCCAGCAGGGCCTTGGCGGCTTGCGCGTCTGCTTCCTGAGCTGTTTGGGCATGCACCTGGCTGCCCCATAACAACAGCAGCAGCCAGGTGAGTCGGAGCAGTGTGTTCATGTACCCGTCCCTCGATCTTGTTGATGTGACAAGAGCGTAGACGGTCATCGCGCAATCAGAAGGGTTTAGTCGGCAGGTACTTGCCGTCCAGGGTGATGACTGCACGGGAGCCGCCGTCCGGGTCTTCGACTTTCTTGATGTCCAGCTTGAAATTGATGGCACTGATGATGCCGTCGCCGAATTGCTCATGCACCAGGGCCTTGAGGGTAGAACCGTAGACCTGCAGCATTTCGTAGAAACGGTACAGGGTCGGGTCGGTCGGTACACCGCTTGGGAAGCTACCGCGCAGCGGCACGCTTTGCAGCAGGCGGCTGGCGTCCTGGTCGAGGCCAAGTTTGTCGCACACGATGTCGGCCGCGTCCTTGGGTAGCGGGTGCTGGCCGAGCAGGGCAGCGGTGACGAACGCCAGGCTCAACCCGGTGCCGTCGGTGAGGTCCTGCCACGACAGGTTCTTGCGCGCCTTGAGGTCGATAACGGTGTCGGCCAGGGCCAGGCGCGGGGTTTGGGCGAATTGGGATTGCAACATGGTGATGTCCTCTTGGTTTAAGTCAGGTTCAGGCGGCGTGGGCGCAGGTGGCCGGATGGTCGAGCAGGGAGACGAAGCGCCCAGTGCGCCCGTCCAACGCGTCGATGCCGCCGGTTTCGATGTCGTATACCCAGCCGTGCAGGTTCATCCGGCCTTGTTCCATGGCCAGGGCGACGCTGGGGTGGGTCTTGAGATTAGCCAGTTGGGCGACCACGTTTTCGCGCACCAATGCATCCAGGCGTGCAGCGTCCGAGACGTGCTGGCGCGAAGCGTTGATCACCTTGGCCGACTCGGCATGGCGCAACCAGTTGGCAACGGCCGGCAAGTGGTCCAGGCATTTGCAGGTGGAAATCGCGGTCATTGCACCGCAGTCCGAATGCCCGCAGATCACAATGTCGCTGACGCCGAGTACTGCCACTGCATATTCAACCGTAGCCGACACGCCGCCCGGCTCTGGGCCATAGGACGGCACGATGTTGCCGGCATTGCGGATGACGAACAGATCACCGGGTTCCTGCTGGGTCAAAAGCTCCGGGACTACGCGGCTGTCGGAGCAGGACACGAACAAGGTGCCGGGGTTTTGTGTGGTTGCCAGGTGTTTGAACAGGTCGCTGCGTTGGGTAAAGGCTTCATTTTGAAATTTGCGAAAGCCGTCGATGAGATGCTGCATGGTGGTTCTCCTTGCGTCGCTGATGGAGCAAGGATGGAAGTTTTCGGCTATAGCGTCCAAGACCGGTTTATTATGCTTTCTATAAGTCATGCCTATAGTTGGAGCGTTGTCGATGCTGTTGCGCCATATCCGTTATTTGCTGGCCGTTGCCGAGCACCGCAATTTCACCCGCGCCGCCGAAGCGCTGCATGTGTCGCAGCCGACCTTGTCGCAACAGATCAAGCAACTTGAAGAAACTCTGGGCGCGCCACTGCTCGACCGTTCCGGGCGCAGCATCAGCCTGACCGATGCGGGGCAAGCCTACGTGCGTTTTGCCCGGCTGGCCTTGCAGGACCTACAGGCCGGCACCCGCGCCGTGCACGATGTGCAAGACCTCAGCCGCGGGCATTTGCGCCTGGCCATGACGCCGACCTTTACCGCCTACCTGATCGGCCCACTGCTGGCACGGTTCAATGCGCTGTACCCGGGCATCACCCTCAGCGTCGAGGAGTTGACCCAGGACCGTATCGAAGCGGCGCTGGGCGAAGACCTGCTGGATATTGGCATCGGGTTTACCGGCGAACACGGGCCGGATATCGAGTGTGAGGCGTTGTTTGTCGAAGAACTGAGTGTGGTCGTAGGTGCAGCACATCCCGAATTGAATCGTCTGGACTGGCTCGAGCAACCGCTGGTGCTGCTGAACACGGGCTTCGCCACCCGCCGCTACATCGATGATTACTGCCGTCAGCAAGGGGTGAAACCGCGCATCGCGATGGAGGCCAATTCCATCAGCGCGATTATCGAGATCGTACGCAGCACGCCATTGGCAACGATCCTGCCGCGAGCACTGGCCAAGGCCCAGGCGGGCCTGCACGCCGTGGCTATCGACCCACCGCTGCCGCAGCGTACTGCGGCATTGTTGAGTCGTAAGGGCGCTTATCGAAGTGCGGCGTGTGCGGCGTTTGTTGAGCTGATCAAGGCTTAGGTATCTACCCGATTATCATCCGGCCCGGCCTCGTTCATGGCGCCGCCAGCCACTGGCTGACAATCCCCGCATACCCACCGGTCGCCACACTCAAGTGCAACCACTGATCCACATAACTCTTCCAGGCCACATCATCGCGAGGCAACAGAAAGGCTTTTTCACTGTACTGCATCGGCTGCTCCGGATTAACCGCGCACAACCCAGGCTTGAGCTTCTGCTGGTAGCGTGCCTCGCTGGCGTCGGTGATCATCACATCGGCCTTACCCGCCAGTAACTCGTCGAAAATCGTCACATTGTCATGCAGGCGAATCTGCGCCTGGGCCAGATGGGCGCGTGCAAACACTTCATTGGTACCGCCTGCCGGCTCGATCACCCGCACCTGGGGCTGGTTGATCTGTTCGACCGTCTGGTAGCGCTGCACATCGGCGCAGCGCACCAGCGGGATCTTGCCGTCGACCCCGAGGGATTGGCTGAAGAAGGCTTTTTTCTGCCGCTCCAAAGACACGGAAATACCGCCCACGGCGATATCACAGCGTTGGGCGAGGAAGTCCGGCATCAGGGTTTTCCAGGTGGTGGGTACCCAGTTGACCTTGGCGTTGAGGCTCTTTGCCAGCGACTCGGCCATGGCGATGTCGATGCCTTCATAGCGGCCGTCTGCGCGCAGGGAGGTGTAGGGCTTGTAGTCGCCGGTGGTGCAAACGGTGAGGGTGCCGCGCTGGATCACATCGTCAAGGCGTGATGGGGTCGTGTCGGCCTGGGCGATGCTTGCCAGGCTTGCCAGTACACAGAGGGCCAGAGGAGCTTTCATGCAGTCGAGTCCTTGGGGCACGGTCGGGGGCGTTCATTATTTCCAGCGCCGGGCAGTGTGGCAAGGCGCTGAATGTTTAGCCGAACGGTAACCAAACTCCGTCAAGCCTGGATTTAATCGCGTATCCAGGCGTGTGACGCTCAGATGTCTCTATCACTGTGATTCGCGCATGCACGGTTGCCCCGTTACTCACACCGCGACATTGCCGTCAGCGCTTGCGTTCTGGGCCTTGTTCCATTGCCGACACGCACGCCCGCCAGATACCTCTCTCCTACGTTGATCTATTCCATGGATGGCGCGTCTGCGCGCATCTGCCTGACCCAAACGTATGAGAAATCCCCATGAGTGTTTTTGCCCACCTGCACGAAGCCCAGACGTTCCTTGAGCAGAACCCCGATATCGACATGTTCGAGCTGTTTATTCTCGACAACAACGGCGTACCGCGCGGCAAGTTGCTGCACCGCGACGAGCTGCTGGCGGTATACGAAAGTGGTCGGCCACTGCCCAGCACCATCCTCGGCCTGAGTATCAATGGTGATGACGTAGAAAACTCCGGGCTGGTGTGGGAAGTAGGCGATATCGACTGCCGTGCCTACCCGATCAGCGGCAGTTTGCAGCGCATGCCCTGGCGCTTGATCCCAACCGCTGCGGTGCAAGTCAGCATGCACCCCACCGAAGGTTTACCCGCCACTGTAGCCGACCCCCGGCATTTGCTGGCCAAGGTCATCGATGGGCTCAAGGCCGACGGTTATTACCCGGTGATGGCGGCGGAACTTGAGTTCTACCTGCTCGACCAGAAACCCGACAGCAACGGCCGCCCACAACCGGCGCGGGATGCGGACGGCAAGCGCCCACGCTCGACCCAGGTCTACGGCCTGCGCGAACTGGAGCAGATCGAGCCGTTTCTCGCCGACCTCTATAGCGCCTGCAAGCTGCAAGGGATCCCGGCGCGCACGGCCATCTCCGAATACGCCCCGGGCCAGGTGGAAATCACCCTCGAACATCGCACTGACGCCTTGCAGGCGATGGACGAAGCCGTGCGCTATAAACGGCTGGTCAAGGGCGTGGCCCACAAGCATGGGATGACTGCCTGTTTCATGGCCAAGCCGTTCGACGACCTGGCCGGCACCGGCATGCATATGCATGTCAGCCTGGCCGATGCCCAAGGCAATAACCTGTTCGCCAGCGAGGCTGGCGACGGCACGCCGCTGTTGCGCCAGGCAGTGGGCGGCATGCTCAGCACCTTACTTGATTCATTGCTGATGTTTTGCCCCAACGCCAACTCCTATCGGCGTTTCCAGGCCAACAGCTACGCGCCCCTGGCCGCCACCTGGGGCGTCGACAACCGCACCGTCAGCCTGCGCGTGCCCGGTGGCCCGGCCAACTCCCGGCATATCGAGCATCGTATCTGCGGCGCCGACGCCAACCCCTACCTGGCGGCTGCCGCAATCCTTGCCGGCATCCATCGAGGCATCCGCGAAAAACGCGACCCCGGCGCCCCGGTGGAAGGCAACGGCTACGCCCAGGCCAAGGAGTTGTTGCCTACCGACTGGCTGACCACCCTGCGCGCACTTGAAGGCTCAAGCTGGGCACGGGATGCGTTCGGCAGTGAATTCCTCGGCGTGTACCTGGCGGTCAAACGCGAGGAATACCGCCAGTTCATGGGCGAGGTCGGCGAGCAGGATTGGCGTTGGTACCTGCATCAGGCGTGACCGGTTTTACGGTGGTGGGGCTTTCGACCTTTTTTTCACGTTGTAGTGGTTAAGCTGCTGATCAAGGTCGTTCACTACCGTTTTACTCACATGAGCCCGTGATGTCGCCACAACCCCCATCCTCCATCGAGATCGAATTCACTGAGCGCTGTGACCGTGAGCATGCCAGGGTCTGCGGTGATCCGCGTCCGCCCAGGCTGTTGCAGCGCCTGGCCGCGTGGCGGGATGCGCGGCTGGTGCGTCATGCACTGAAGGTGGCAGGGGAGCCAGGGCTCATCCTTGACCTGGCGTGTGGTTCGGGGCGGTTCTGGCCGGTGTTGGCCGAGCACGTCAACCGGGTGATCCTGGCCTCGGACAATTCCCAGGCCATGCTCGACCACGCTCGCACTCATCATCCGGGAACGCTGCTCAAGCGTGTCAAAACGTTCCAGGGCTCGGCGTTTTCCATTGGCCTTTCGGCGAATGCGGTGGACTGCATTTTCTGCCTGGAATTGTTTCGTCATGTGCCCGGCAGCGATGTGCGATTAATGTTGTTGCGCGAGTTTCATCGCGTCAGCCGCGACACGGTGATCGTTTCCGTGAATGCAGGTACACCGGTAGAGGACGAGTTTCGTCAAGCGGGTTTCAAAATCCTGAATTACCAGGAGTTCCTGCCGGGCTCCACGCTGTGGTGTGTCTACGTTCTGCGTAAGAGAGGATAAATTCCATTCGTCGGAATATTCCTCATCTCCTGTCAGGCTTTTCATGATGGTATGTGCACTGCGGATGCTCGCAAGTCCCTTTCGCGATATATACTGCGCGCCATTCTTCAAGGGAGAGCCGTGTGGCCATCGATATTCACTGGATCTGCGACAACGATAGCCTCGGCCAGCATTGCGCCGAATGGCAGCAGTTGCCATTCGTCGCCCTCGACACCGAATTCATGCGGGTCGACACCTTTTATCCTATTGCCGGGCTGATCCAGATTGGTGATGGCGTACGCGCTTACCTGATCGACCCCCTGACCATCGACAATTGGCAACCCTTGGCCGCCTTGCTGGAAAACCCGGCAGTGATCAAGGTAGTGCACGCCTGCAGCGAAGACCTGGAAGTACTGTTGCGCCTGACCGGCAGCCTGCCGGTGCCATTGTTCGACACCCAATTGGCCGCGGCTTACCTCAACCTCGGTTTCTCCATGGGTTACTCGCGCCTGGTGCAAGCCGTGCTGGATATCGAGTTGCCCAAGGGCGAAACCCGCTCGGACTGGCTACAGCGGCCACTCTCCGAGACGCAAATAAGCTATGCCGCCGAAGACGCGGTGCACCTGGCTGAGGTTTACACCCGGCTTCGCCCGCAATTGTCAGACGACAAATACGCCTGGGTGCTTGAAGACGGTGCGGAGCTTGTTGCCAACCTGCGACGCGAAGTCGACCCCTACGAGGTGTACCGCGACGCCAAGCTGGCGTGGAAACTGTCCCGTGCCCAACTCGCCGTGCTGCGCGAGCTGTGCGCCTGGCGCGAGCAGCAGGCTCGTGCCCGTGACCTGCCGCGCAATCGCATCATTCGCGAACATTCGTTGTGGCCGTTGGCCAAATCCCAGCCGGATAACCTGGCGGCCCTGGGCAAGATCGAAGACATGCACCCGCGTACCGTGCGCCAGGATGGGCAGTTCCTGCTGGACCTGATCAAGCGTACCGGCAGCGTGCCGATGGACCAATGGCCTCCCGCTGTTGCCGAACCCTTGCCGGTAGATGCCGCCGCGCTGATCAAGCAACTGCGCGCTCTGGGCCAGACGTTCGCCGAGCGCCTGGACATGGCGCCGGAACTGATGCTGCGCAAGAAAACCCTCGAGGCCCTGGTCAAAAGCGGCTACCCCGATGGGCCTTACCAATTGCCAGACTCGCTGCGTGGCTGGCGCCGCGAGTTGATGGGCCAGGCGCTGCTCGACAGCCTGGCCAATGCCGGAGAACAGCCTTGAAACGTATTTGCTCGATCTATCGCAGCAAGAAAAAAGACGGCATGTACCTCTACGTGCTCAAAAGCGACGCCCTGGAGCGCGTGCCTGAACCCTTGATGGAGGCCTTCGGCAAGGCGCATCACGCGTTCGACATGGTGCTGACGCCGGAGCGCAAGCTGTCGCGCGAAGACATCGCGGTAGTGCTGGAAAACCTCGACAAGCAGGGCTACCACCTGCAAATGCCGCCGGCCGAGGATGAGTACATCGAGCACTTGCCCGAAGAGCTGCTGCGCCGCAACGACCCGATGTGATCGATCAGTGCCCGCATCAGGGCACAGGCTTGAATGGAATCGTATTAGAGGACGGTGGCCGTAAGGATGCGGGCGGCCGTCTGCACTGTTTTTTCAAAGGTTTGAACCATGCGTGTTCTGATTGCTGAACAGGATCACCCGCTCTACGCCCAATTGCTCAAGGAAGCGGCCCCAGACCTTGAAGTACTGACCAGCGGCGATTCGGCCGAACTCTCGCGCCTGGCCGCCGATTGCCCGGTATGGCTGGGCCAGCCCGATCTGTTGGCGACCCTGTTGCGCCAGGGCCATCACCCGCAATGGCTGCAATCGACCTGGGCCGGCATCACGCCGCTGCTGGCCGATGGCTTGCCCCGCGATTACCGCCTGACCCGCGCCGTCGGCATTTTTGGTCAAGTCATGGCCGAGTTCGTCCTCACCTACATGCTTGGCCACGAGCGTGAAGTGCTGGCGCGGTTGGTCAGCCAGGTCGAGCGCAAGTGGGACAACCGCATGGGCCAGAGCCTGGCGGGGCGCAAAGTGCTGATCGTCGGCACCGGCGATATTGGCCAGAGCGTGGCCGACTTCCTCGTGCCGTTTGGCGTCACGCTGTACGGCATCGCCCGCGTAGCCCGGGAACAAGCGCCGTTTCTCGAAGTGGCCGAACTCGACCAGTTGAGCCGCTTGGTGGGGGAGGTGGATTACGTGATCAACCTGTTGCCCAACACGCCGGACACCCACGACCTGTACGACGCCGCGCTGTTCAAGCAATTCAAGCCGACCGCGTTGTTTATCAACGTCGGGCGCGGCGTGGCGGTGGTGGACGCCGATCTGGTCGAAGCACTGAAGGAAGGGCACCTGGCCGGCGCGGTGATTGACGTGTGCCGCCAGGAGCCGTTGCCACAACGCCATCCCTTCTGGACGGCCTGGGGTTTGCTGTTGACCGGGCACAGCTCGGCGCCGACTTCGCCATCGATGATGGTGGCGTTGTTTGTGCAGAACGTGCGGGCGTATCAGGCCAAGCAAGCGTTGCGCGGTGAAGTGGATTTCGAGCGCGGGTACTGATCCTGGGCCATGCATAAATCTAAAATGTGGGAGGGGGCAAGCCCCCTCCCACATTGGATTTGCGCAGGGCTTACAGGCTGAAGTCACCTTCGGACACCAGCTCACTCAACGGCCGGCGTGGGCTCGGCGCTTCACGGCCTTGCAGATATTCCGGCAAGCTCGACTTGTCGCCCAGCTTGCCCACGGCCACGGCCGCATGCAGCGCATACCCCTGTGGAATCTTCAGCTCCTTGCGGGTCAGCTCCTGGTCAAACCCGGCCATGCCGTGGGTGTGCCAGCCGCTGAGGCTGGCTTGCAACGCCAGGTGGCCCCAGGCAGAACCGGTGTCGAAGGTATGCCACAGTGCCGGAGTTTCTTCCGTGGCGCCTGGCGCCGTGAAGTCGGTTTTCGAGGCGATGATCACCAAGGCCGACGCGTGTTGCGCCCAGCCGCGGTTGAATTCATTCAGCAAGCCCAGGAAGCGCTCCCAATCCGGCGTGTCCCGGCGTGCATAGAGAAACCGCCACGGCTGCGAATTGTAGGCCGAGGGCGCCCAGCGTGCGGCCTCGAAGAAACTCAGCAGGGTCTCTTGCGGGATGCTTTCGCCGGTAAAAGCGCGGGGCGACCAGCGCTCGGTGAACTGAGTGTGGATCGGGTAATCGGCAACGCGTGGGTTATCGCTCATGGGCAGATCCTGATGAAGAAACCGGGACTCAAAGCTACTGCGCCGCCCCCCAGCCTGACAAGCCTTGCAACACCGTCAGTCGTAAGCGCTTGGCCGCAACGGGCTTGGGCACTAGACTGGCGGCCTTTTCACCTTCCGATACTGATGTTGAGCCATGGCCGCCAAAGTCGAACCTTTCTGGATACGCAAAACCCTTGAGCACCTCGACCAGGAGGAGTGGGAGTCGTTGTGCGACGGCTGTGGCCTGTGCTGCCTGCAAAAGCTTGAGGATGAGGACGACAACAGCGTCTATTACACGCGCATCGCTTGCAAACTGCTCGACCTGAAAACCTGCCAGTGCACCGACTACCCCAACCGCCGGGCCTCGGTGCCGGACTGTATCCAGCTCACCCCGGGCCAGGCCGATCAATTCAAATGGCTGCCACCGACCTGCGGCTACCGCCTGGTCAGCGAGCGCAAGGATTTGCCGCTCTGGCACCACCTGGTCTGCGGCGACCGTGACGCAGTACACCACGAACGCATTTCCCAGTCCGGGCGCATGCTCAGCGAAGGCAGCGTGCCCGAGGACGACTGGGAGGATTACCTGATCTTCCGCGCAGGCTGAACAAAGGAGTGTGTATGAAGGTGGCAGCCAAGTTGGCAGCGGGCCTGATAGTACTGGCGCTGAGCGGGCCGGGCTGGTGCGCGAAAAAAGTCGACCTGGATTATCACGTCAAGCTGCTCCCCCAGAGCGACCAGGCCGAGGTGCGCGTCAGCCTGTCCCAAGGCTCGGCGGTGCGCAGCCTGGACTTCGACCTGGGCCGCGATGGTGACTACAGCGACTTCAAGGCCGACGGCCAATGGCAGGTCACGGGCAGCCGTGGCCTGTGGCATCCCAGCGCCGACAAAGCCAGCCTGACCTACCGGGTGCGCTTGTCCCATGCACGCAAACCTGGCGTTTATGATGCGCGTATTACCCCTGGCTGGGCGTTACTGCGCGGTGAAGACCTGGTGCCGGCTGCGCGCCTTGACCAGCAAGATGGCATTGAATTGGTCTCGCGCCTGATGTTTGAGCTGCCCACCGGCTGGAAGAGCGTCGAAACGGCCTGGCCACGCATTGGCAAGCATAAATTCCGTATCGACAACGTATCCCGCCTGTTCGACCGGCCCACCGGCTGGATGCTTGCCGGACACCTGGGCAGCCGCCGCCTGCGCCTGGGCGAAACCGAAGTCACCGTGGCCTCGCCCAAGGGGCAGGGCATGCGTCGCATGGATGTGCTGACCCTGCTGACATTCGTCTGGCCCCAAGTGGAAGCCGCGTTCCCGCGCCACCCCGCCAAATTGTTGATCGTCGGTGCCGGTGACCCCATGCGCCGTGGCGCTTATTCATCGCGCGATTCGATCTACATCAACAGTCGCACGCCACTGGTCAGCGAAAATGGCAGCAGCCCGTTGCTCCGCGAAGTGGTGCAGGCTATCGGGCGCTTTAACGACCACGACAGCAGTGACTGGATCAGCGAGGGTTTGGGGGAGTATTACGCGATTGAACTGGTGCGGCGTGCCGGTGGCCTCACCGATGAGCGCTACGCTGCGATCCAGGCACGGCTGGCCAAGGAGAGCAAGGCGGTCACCACCCTCAGGGGCGAGCAAATCGGTGCTGCGGGCATGGCGCGGGCGGTGCTGGTGTTGCAGGACCTGGACCGTGAGATCCGCGTGAAGACCCACAACAAGCGGTCCCTGGATGATCTGGCGCAGGCGGTGATGCGGGCGAACAGCATTAGTACCAAGGAGTTCGTGCAGTTGGCCGAGAGTGTGATCGGCGAGTCTTCAGTTGTTCTGGACAGCAAACTACTGCAGTGATCCCAAGCCATGTGCAGTTCAAAATGTGGGAGGGGGCAAGCCCCCTCCCACATTTGAATCTCCAACATGTCCAAGACTTAGGTCAGGCGTTGGGTTTTACAGCCTTTTCAGCCGCGATCTCGGCCTTGGTCTTCAAGTTCTTCAACTCTTCCCCAGCTCGCTCGATCTTCGTGCGCACGCTGTTCATTTCCTGGCGGCCTTGTTCCAGCTTGTCCTTGAGCGAACTGTGCCCGGTAAAGCCACGGGCCAGTGCCACGCCGCCAATCGCCACCTGGATCAAGCCGAAAATTCCGCCGCGGCGCAGGCCTTTGCCAACCATCATCACACCACCGGCCACGGAACCGATGCGTTCCCAGCCGTGAACGTTTTGGGTCGGTTGAGTCTTCAAGGGCGTCGCTTCGATGATGGGTCGCAAGGTTTTGCTGTCGCTCATGATCTGTCTCCAACAAGGGCAAGTGTTACTAGCTGACTGCGCGCAGGTGCCGGATGTTCCCGGAAAATCAGTACTTGGGGCCCGAACGGGTGTTGTTGCCCTTGGCCAGGCGGTCGTAGAGCACCACGTTGACCGTGGCCGCCAGGTTCATGCAGCCGGTGGTGGGGATGTACACCACGTCTTCGCACCAGTCGCGGATCTCTTTGTCCAGGGAGCCGTCTTCGGGGCCGAAGATATACAGCGCGCGGTCGGGGTGGGTGTATTCCGGCAGGGGCCGGGCGCCTTCCACCAATTCCACGGCAACCGGGATGCAGCCCAGGGGCAGGATCTTTTTCAGGTCGTCGATACCGATCAGCGGAATGTCGTGATGGACCTTCTTGGTGTCGGTAATGAAATCCCGGGCGCGCTCGTAACGCACGCCGGTGTAGAACACCGAGGCCACGCCGTAGCAGCCGGCGGCACGCATCACCGAGCCGACGTTTTCGGGGGATTTGGGGTTATACAGACCGATGCAGCTGTAGCGTTTATTGCCCACGGGAGTGCCTTTAAAAGGGCAGCAGTATAGCGGCAAGCTTCAAGCTGCAAGTAAAAGCGGTATGGCTTTTTCTTGTAGCTTGCTGCTTGAAACTTGAAGCTGCGTAATTCAGCTGTCTTTCTTCATCAACCCCGCCAACGCCGCAAACGGGTTGTGCGTAGCCTTGGCAATGCTCGGGCTGCTGGTGGAGCCTTCGCCGAAGTACTGCTGGTCGGTGTAGCGCGAGTGTTCGTTGTCATGGCAATACAGGCACAGCAACTCCCAGTTGGAGCCGTCCTGGGGGTTGTCATCATGATTGTGGTTGCGGTGGTGTACGGTCAGTTCGCTCAGGCGCTTGCCGGCGAACTCACGGGCGCAGCGGCCGCACACGTGGGGGTACATCTTCAAGGCTTTGTCGCGGTAGCCCATTTCCCGGTCGCGCTGGGCATCGGCGAGGATACGGTCGAGCTTGGCGGTGTGGGAGGGCGGGTTGGTCGAGCTCATCATGGCTCCTGGCTATTTGGTGGTTCACGGATAAGGTGGATTCTAGCCGCTTGCGCGGTAAATGACCGCTAGGATTGCTGCACTGACTGATAAGGATTTTAAATACATGCGTCTGCATTCATGGACTATCGGGCTTGTGCTCTGTGTTGTCACCGCGCAGGCCCAGGCGTTTTCGACGCCACAACCTGGGCAGGTGATCGAGGTTGCCCTGGAACAATTGCACCCTACCCAGGCCGTGGTGGGCTTCGACCAGATCTACTACAGCCTGGGGCTGTTCGCCGATAAGCCCGCCAAGGCTTTCGACGAATACTGCGAAACCAACGGCCAGGGTGAGGCCGACCAGGTGCCCAAGAACGCCGAGCTGCTGCGGCCTGCCACCTTCACCTGCAAGCACCCGGTCGGCACTTATCCCGAGGAGATGAAGACCGTGGTGGTCGGCCCCGGCGGCCAGCTTTACCTGACCGATGGTCATCACAGTTTCACCACCCTGTGGGAAACACCCGGCGCCGGCCCGCGTTTGAAAATGTGGGTCAAGGTCACCGACGATTTCAGCAGCAGCCCGAACCTCGCCGCCTTCTGGCAGCGCATGGAGGCCGCCCGCAAAGTCTGGCTCAAGGACAACCAGGGCCAGACCCTGCCACCGGAGCAACTGCCGGCGCACCTGGGCTTCAAGAGCCTGCAGGACGATACCTTCCGCAGCCTGGTGTATTTCACCCGCAAGGCCGCCTATGGCAAGCCGACCGAGGGTGCGATTGCACCGGAATTCCTGGAGTTCTATTGGGGAAACTGGCTGCGCACGCAGATCGACCTGGGTGCTTTCAACCTGAACAAGAAGGGGGGCTATAAGGATGCCATCGAGGCCGTGGCCAAGCGTATGGTCGGCCTGGCGCCGGGGTCACAGGTTGGCGATAGCGGTTTCACTGCCAGGCAACTGGGCGGTATGACTCAGCTGGATCGTAATGAGCTGGAAAAGACCCTCGATAAAAAAGTGCCGTACGTGATCGATTACCGCAAATCCAGAGACTGAAGCAGTACCAAATGTGGGAGGGAGCAAGCCCCCTCCCACATTTGACCTGCGGCGCCTGGTCTGGCGTGACTCAGCTCTTGACCTTCTCGGCAATCCAGATGGTATGCCGAGTGCCCTTGTTGCCATGGGCAAACACCTGGACTTCCTCGGCCTTGAAGCCGGCCTTGCGCAGTTTGTCGCTGAACAGTTTATCGGCACTGGCAGACCACACGGCCAATACGCCCTTGGGCCGCAGGGCCTTGGCGCAGGCTGCCAGGCCACCGGCGGAGTACAGCCAGCTGTTGGCCTTTTGCGTAAGACCCTCGGGGCCGTTGTCGACGTCGAGCATGATCGCGTCGAAGCCCTGTGGCTCGGCCTGCAGCACCTTGGCCACGTCTTCCTGGCGGATCACCGTGCGCGGGTCCAGCAGCGGGCGTCCGGACTTTTCTCCCAGCGGCCCACGGTTCCATTCCACAACGCCGGGTACCAATTCCGCCACCACCACTTCGGCGCTTTTGCCCAGATGCTTGAGCGCCGCGGCCAAGGTAAAACCCATGCCCAAGCCGCCGATCAGTACGCGTGAACCCGGGCGACCTGCCACCTTGCGGCAGGGAATTTCCGCCAGGGCGTCTTCGGAGCCGTGCATGCGTGTGTTCATCAACTGGCCGCCGTCACCGCCCTGGATCTTGATGACGAAATCCTCGCCGTACTCGAACAGGCACAAGGCACCGCCGTTGTCGGGGATCGGAGTGGTGTCCAGCAGAACGAAACGTTTCATGGAAATCTCATTGGGAAGGGCATTCTTGCGCGGTTGGGAGTAGCCTTACGACATTCCGGTCAGGCCATGGAGCCATCGATGAAGTGCAGCATTCTAACGGTCATTGTGTTGAGCGCGCTCGCATTGGGTACGGCGCAGGCTCAGGAGTTGCAAACCGTACCGGTCGCGCCAGCACCCACTCCCGGCGCGCCGGGCACTCCGACCCCGACGTTGTACCCCCAAGTCAGCCCGCCAACCACGCCGAAGACAAACGGCTCACCGCTGTTGGCGCCCATCGTGTTGCCGACACCGCCCAAGGACCAGACAGTCCCTGGCCTGCAGCAGAACGACAGCAAGCCGAAGACACCCGGCGGTTAACACTGTCGATTCAGCAACTGCCCGTGCGCAGTGGGTTAGAGCAAGCCGAGCGCCTTGAACACAAACGCGTATTCGAGCGCTACGTCACGTAATCCCTGGTAACGACCGCTCATGCCGCCATGGCCGGCACCCAGCTCAGTCTTGAGCAGCAGCAGGTTATCGGAGGTTGAGGTGTCACGCAGCTTCGCCACCCACTTGGCTGCTTCCCAGTACTGCACGCGGCTGTCGTTGTAGCCGGCAATCACCAGCATGGCCGGGTAGGCCTGGGCGCTGACGTTTTCGTACGGCGCGTAGGCCTTGATGCGCGCATACACCTCCGGCTCCTCGGGGTTGCCCCATTCGTCGTACTCGGTGATGGTCAGGGGCAGTTCCGGGTCGAGCATGGTGTTGAGCACATCGACGAACGGCACTTCGGCAATCGCCGCCTGGAACAATTCCGGGCGCTGGTTGAGCACGGCGCCGATCAACAGGCCGCCGGCACTGCCGCCGCTGATCGCCAGTTGCTTGGAGGTGGTCAGGCCTTGGGCGATCAGGTGTTCGGCGCAGGCGATAAAGTCGCTGAAGGTGTTCTGCTTGTGTTCCTGCTTGCCGTTGCGGTACCAGGCTTCGCCCAACTCACCGCCGCCGCGCACATGGGCGATGGCAAACGCTACCCCACGGTCCAGCAAGCTCAAGCGTGCGTGGGAGAACCACGGGTCGAGGCTCTGGCCGTAGGCACCGTAGCCATACAGGTACAGCGGCGTCGGCTGGCCGAGCTGGTTACGCTTGACCACCAGGCTGATGGGCACCTGGGTGCCATCGGCGGAGGTGGCCCACAGGCGTTGGCTGACGTAGTCATCGGCGTTGAATGTGCCGAGTACCGGGGTTTCCTTGAGCACGACTTGGGCGCCGCTCGCCAGTTCGAGCTGACGTACCTGGGCCGGGCGGTTCAAGGCTTCATAGCGCAGGCGGATCTTGTCGCTGGGAAACTCCAGGCTGTTTTGTACGTAGAGGCTGTAGGCAGCGTCAGGCAATTCCACGCGATAGGCTGGCACGTTCTCGGGGTGCACCTCGATGACCGGCAGGCCGCCGATGCGCAGGCTCAACGTCATGGCGCTGGCATTGAGGCTTACGCCGTCGAGCATGACCTCGTCGCTGTGGGGGATCAGGTTCTGCCAGTCGGCTTCGGTGGGCGTCGTGCCGGTGTCGGTGGCGACGTACAGCGCGTAGTTGATCCCATCGCGGTTGCTGCGAATAAACCAGGTCCACTCGCCATTACGCTTGCCATGGTCGACATCGTATTCATGGTCTTCGACCCGCGCCGCCAGGCAGGTAAAGGCCAGGTGCGGCTGCTCGGCGTCCAGCGCCCAGATTTCGCTGGTGGTCTTGCTGCCCAGGGCCAGCAGCACTTGGCGCTCGGAGCTTGAGCGGTAGCAATGCAGGAAGAAACGGCCGTCGGGCTCGTGGAACACTTCCTGCGCCGCCGTGCCATCCAGGCGATAGCGATACAGCTTGTGCGGGCGATGGGTGTCGTCCAGCTCACCGAAGAACAGGGTCAGGCTGTCATTGGCCCAGGTCATGCTGCCGTCGCAGTTCTCGAATGCCAGTTCGCTGACCTTGCCGGTGGCCAATTCCTTCACGAACAGGGTGTAGATCTCTTCGCCGCTGGTGTCGAGGCTGTAGGCCAGGCGCTGATGGTCGGGGCTGATGCTGAACGCACCCAGAGAGAAAAAGCCGCCATTGGCCAATACGTTCGGGTCCAGCAGCAGTTCTTCGCTGCTGTCGTCCACCTGGTTACTGTCATCGGCCGAGCGTCGGCAGCGGTAGTGGCGTGCGTATTCGTCACCGGCGGTGGTGCGCGTGTAGTACAGGTACGGGCCCCAAGGGGAGGGCAGGGACAGATCGGTTTCGAGGATGCGGCCCTTGATCTCTTCGAACAGGGTCTCGCGCAGCGCCTGCTGATCGGCCAATTGGGCTTCCTGCCAGGCATTTTCGGCCTTGAGGTAGTCGAGCACCTCAGGGGTGTCCCGCGCTTGCAGCCAGGCGTACGGGTCTTGGCCTGGGGCCTTGCGGGCAATCGGGGCGGTCGATGACGTCATGGATCACTCTCTGTCTGGCGGAAGGTGGCAGGCATTGCAGCCGCGACACGCAAAAGCCGTTATCATAGCCGCCTGTTTGCCTACCTTGCCATGGACACCATGACCGAGAACGACTATCTGACCGCTTGGGGCCTTTACGCCTTCGCCGCTTTGGGCTGCCTGTTGGTGTGGTGGCGCATGACCCGATGGATCTGGCGCTGGCTGCGCGAGCCGCTGCAATTGCTGATGGCAGTGCTGTTGCTGAGCCCGACCATCGTCGACCCGGTCAAGACCCAATTTGCGCCGGCCGTGGCGATTACCGCCCTGGACCTGGTGCTCAAGGTCGGCAACAACGCCTGGCGGGCGATTTCCGATCTGTTCATGTACACCATGATCGTGTTTGCCCTGTACATCGTGTTTGTGCTGATCCGCTGGCCCATCGAGCGTGCCGCCAACGCCCGCCGTGAGCGCAAGGCCGCTGCGGATGCTGCCTTGGCCGCCGAGCCGGACGATGATGAGCCGTTCCGTCGCCCTGCGCCTGTCAGCGGTATGCGGGTCGAACCGCGCCTTTAACGTTGTCCGCCCTGCAGCGAGAGCCCTGGCATGTGTGAATTATTGGGCATGAGTGCCAACGTCCCCACCGATATCGTGTTCAGCTTTACCGGGCTGATGCAGCGCGGCGGGCGCACCGGCCCACACCGCGACGGTTGGGGCATCGCCTTCTACGAAGGCCGTGGCCTGCGCCTGTTCCAGGACCCGGCCGCGAGCAGCGAGTCGGAAGTCGCGTTACTGGTACAGCGTTATCCCATCAAGAGTGAAGTGGTAATCGGCCATATCCGCCAGGCTAACGTCGGCAAGGTGAGCCTGGCCAATACCCATCCGTTCGTGCGCGAGCTGTGGGGCCGTAACTGGTGTTTTGCCCACAACGGCCAACTGGCGGACTTCAACCCACGCGCCACGTTCTACCGCCCGGTGGGCGATACCGACAGCGAAGCGGCCTTCTGCGACCTGCTCAACCGTGTGCGTGAAGCCTTCCCCGAGCCGGTGGATATCGAGCAAGTGCTGCCGGACCTGATCGCCGCCTGCGCCGAATACCGCAGCAAAGGTGTGTTCAACTGCCTGCTCAGCGACGGTGACTGGCTGTTCTGCTACTGCTCGACCAAACTGGCGCAGATTACCCGGCGTGCACCCTTTGGCCCGGCGCGCTTAAAAGATGTCGACGTGATTGTCGATTTTCAGGCCGAAACCACCCCCAATGATGTGGTGACGGTGATCGCCACCGAGCCCTTGACCGACAACGAAAACTGGACCCGCTACGAACCGGGCCAATGGAGCCTGTGGCGACGCGGTGAATGCGTCAGCCAGGGCGTTACCGAGTAAGGATATCGACCATGTTACTTAGCTATCTGCGGTTGGTGCTGTTTGCCATTGGCTTGTTGGTCGGCGTGCAAGTGCCGGGGTTTGTCAACGACTACGCCAAGCGCGTCGAGGCCCACCTGATCGAGGCCCAGACAGGCCTGCGCGGCTTTGAATCCACGGCGCAGCAGTTCTTCAACGGTGACTTGCAGGCGCTGGTCGCCCACTACCGCGCCAGTGACGATCCGGTATTCCAGAGCGACGCCAGCAGCCTGGGCGCAATGCTTGACCGCCAGGTGGCATTGGACAAGCAATTCCAGGCCATGCAAGGCCCTTGGTACATCCGCGTCCTGCAAGTGGCGGTGGCCGCCGACCCGGATATCCGCCTGGAGACCTGGAATGGCTACAGCTACCAGATTTTGCTGACACCGGAGGCCATGGGCTGGGGCCTGGGCGGGGCGATGCTGCTGTCGTTCGGCATCGAATGCCTGTTCCGCCTGATCGACTGGGTGGTGTTGGGCGGCAGACGCTTGCGCCAGAGCCGGCCGATTGAAGAGCGCGACCTTAAAGGTCTCTAACGCCCACATTTGGATTGTGTTTCTTCAAAGGCTCAGCAGCATCCGTTCTTCGCCGACTTCTTCGGCATACCTGGCCACCACCTTCTGGCACAACCCGACAATCTCCTCCACCAACTCCACCCCCACGCGCCACGACACCACCACTTGCAAGTTCGGCAGGCGCTGCGCCATTGGCAGCATCACCAACTCTCCCCGCGCCAGTTCTTCGCTGACCAGCACCGGCGGCAGCGCGCCAATGCCGAAGCCGTCGCGCAGCAACCGGGTGATCGCCGACACCGAGTTCACACAGTTCATCCGTGGCGCGGCCACGCCGTTGGCCTGCATCAGGCTGATCACGTCCTGATGGGGGTGGGAGTTTTTCGAGTAGGTGATGATGCGCTCCTGGGCCAGCTCAGCGAGGGAGGCGTAGTCGCGGTTATAGATCGATTGGCTGGCGACGATCCAGGCCATGGGGTGGCTGGCCAGTTCCAGGCTGCGTACGGTTTCCAGGCGCAGCAGGTCGGTTTGCAGGATCAGGTCGAGGAAGCCTTTTTGCAGTTGATCGCTGAGGTTCAGCGCGGTATCGGCGACCAACTCGATTTCCACCAGAGGGAAATGGTCCATCAATTCGGCGACCAGCGGGCTTAGCCATGTATGGATCACCGTGTCCATCGCGCCGATCCGAATGCGCCCGACCTTGCTGCTGGTGGTCTCCAGGGACTGCTTCAAGCCCTGCATGGTCACCATCATCTGTTCGGCATAATCGAGCACCTTCAAGCCTTCCGGGGTCAGGCTTACGCCACGGGAGTCACGCAGGAACAGCTTCACCCCCAACTCGCTTTCCAGCACCGCGATGCGGCTGGAGATCGAGGCCTGGGTGGTGAACAGCTTCTCGGCGGTCAGGCGAAAGCTCTTGAGCTTGGCCACCCAGACGAAGGTTTCGAGGAACTTCAAATTCATGGGATCAACTTTTCTTATGCATGGATCGGTTTTTATTAGTTGGACGTCGCACCGGGCAAGCGCCAAAAATCGAGCTGTTCCACGATAAGCGTCGTAGGGGTGCCAGGACAAGTTGCGAGTTCTGTGTAATAAATCCCACACTACAAAAAAACAAAGCCTACAGGAGCGACCACCGTGAGCCGCCTGCTTTTGAACTGTGACATCGGCGAAAGCTTTGGTAACTGGACCATGGGTCTGGACGCCGAAGTCATGCCGTTCATTGATTGCGCCAACGTGGCCTGCGGCTTCCATGCCGGCGACCCCAGTATCATGCGCAAGACCGTCAGCCTGGCGTTCAAACATGGCGTGCAAGTGGGCGCCCACCCGGCCTACCAGGATCTGCAGGGCTTCGGTCGGCGTTCCATGCACTACACGCCGCAGGAAATCCAGGACCTGTTGCACTACCAGATCGGCGCGTTGGAAGGCATCTGTCGTGCTCAGGGCGGTCGCGTCAGGTACGTGAAGCCCCACGGTGCGATGTACAACGACATGATGGCCAACCCCGCGCAGTTGCGTGCGGTGATCCAGGCTGTGGCGGCCTATGGCGACCTGCCGCTGATGTTGCTGGCCACCCGCGACAACAGCGCGGCCCAGGCATTGGGCGACGAATACGGCGTGACCCTGTGGTTCGAAGCCTTCGCCGACCGTGCCTATGACACCAAGGGCCATCTGGTTTCCCGCCAGTTGCCGGGTGCGGTGCACCACGACTGCGAGACTATCGTCCAGCAGGCACTGACCATTTCCCGTGGCGAGCCGCTGGTCGCCAGTGACGGCAGCGCGCTGGTGTTGCAGGCCAATACCTTATGCGTGCATGGCGACAATGCCAGTTCGGTCGCCGCGGTGCAGCGTATTCGCCAAGCGCTGAAGACAGCATGAAGCCACGGATCGAAGTGGTGGCCATCGACTGCCTGATGGTGCGTCTGTTTGACGTGATTGCCGAAGCCAACATGCCGTGGATGCTCGCCGCCACCCAGCGCCTGCGCAGCGGGTTCGGCGCAGCGTTAGTGGACATGGTGCCGTCCTATACCACCTTGATGGTGCATTACGATCTCACTGCGTTGACCCCGGCCCAGGCCCGGGAATTGATCGATCACGCCCTAACTGACCTGCAGCCCCAGGCCCAGGGCAGTGGCCAGTGCCATGTGCTGCCGGTGTGGTACGACCTGAGTGTCGGCCCGGAATTGGCCTTGCTGTCCCAGCGTAGCGGGCTGGCTGTGGAGGAAGTGATCCGTCGCCACAGCGCCCACCCATACCAGGTTTTCGCTCTCGGCTTTGCCCCGGGCTTTGCCTTTATGGGGCTGGTGGACGAAGCCCTCGTCACGCCGCGCCTCAACACGCCGCGCAAACGCGTGGCGGCCGGCAGCGTCGGCATTGCCGAGCGGCAAACCGCTGCTTACCCGGTGGTGTCCCCGGGCGGCTGGAACCTGATCGGCCGCACCCCAGCCAAACTGTTCGACCGTGAGCGCGACGGCTACAGCCTGATGCAGCCCGGCGATACGGTGCGCTTCGAGCCGGTTGGCCACGCCGAATTTATCAACCTGGATGGTGATGACACGCCGTTGGAGGCGCAGGCATGAGCCGCTTGACCATCGAGGCCAGCACGCCGCTGTGCCTGTTGCAGGACGCCGGGCGTTTTGGCGTGCGCCACCTCGGCGTGACCCAGGGCGGCGCGTTGGATTGGGTGTCAATGTCCTGGGCCAACTGGCTGCTGGGCAATGCCCTGGATGCGCCGGTAGTGGAAATCACCCTGGGCGGCTTTACTGTGCTGGCCGAGGACTATTGCCTGTTGGCCTTGGCCGGTGCGGACCTGGGTGCGTATATCGATGAGCGCGCCATCAGCCCCGGGCGCAGTTTTATCCTGCAAAAGGGCCAGCGCCTGCGCTTTACCCAACCGTTCAGTGGTGCACGGGCTTATCTGGCCGCGCCTGGCGGGTTTGACGCGCCGGCGGTGCTC
This sequence comes from Pseudomonas haemolytica, assembly GCF_009659625.1. Classification (GTDB taxonomy): domain Bacteria; phylum Pseudomonadota; class Gammaproteobacteria; order Pseudomonadales; family Pseudomonadaceae; genus Aquipseudomonas; species Aquipseudomonas haemolytica. The sequence goes on from NZ_VOIW01000001.1 coordinate 905,834, forward strand.
GGCAGTTGTGCCACGGTGGTGCGTGAAGAGTTGGGCGGCGTAGACGGTTTCGGCAAGGCATTGGCTGAAGGCGAGCGGTTGGCCTATTCCGGCACGGGCGGCGCGATGAAAGTGCTGGCTGACCCGGATTTGCAATCTGCTGCACCGCTGGACGTGATCATCGGTGCGCAGATCGGCCAGTTCAGCGGGCAGAGTTTATTCGACGCCTTCAACACCGAGTGGGCTCTGGACAGTCGCGCTGATCGCATGGGCATGCGCTTACTGGGCACGCCGTTGCAGTACCAGGGGCCGTCGTTGATTTCGGAAGGCATTCCGTTGGGCGCAATCCAGGTGCCGCCGGACGGGCAGCCGATTGTGTTGCTCAATGACCGGCAGACCATCGGTGGTTATCCACGTTTGGGTGCGTTGACGCCGTTGGCGCTGGCGCGCCTGGCGCAGTGTTTGCCGGGGGAGAAAGTCAGATTTGCGCCGGTGGTGCAAGAGACGGCGCATCGGCAGCACATCGAGTTTTTGCAGCGGTTTGCCGATCGCTAAAAAGCATGGCAGGCAAGCCCGCTCCCACAGAGGAATGCATTCCAACTTTGAAATGCAGTCAAAATGTGTGAGCTGGCTTGCCTGCGATGAGGCCGGCCAGGACACCGCCTATTTCGAGAGAAAGCGCATGCCTTCTTCCAACCCGCGCAACGTCAGCGGATACATCTGATCCTCTACCAGCTCGCGCACAATCCCCGTCGAGGCCGTATAGCCCCAGGTATCTTTCGGGTAGGGGTTAATCCAGATCAGCTTCTTGTACTTGGCCATGAAGCGCTGCATCCACACATAGCCAGGCTCTTCGTTCCAATGCTCGACGCTGCCGCCGGCCTGGGTGATTTCGTAGGGTGCCATGGCCGCATCGCCGATAAAAATCACTTTGTAGTCGGCGCCGTATTTGTGCAGCAGGTCCTGGGTGGAGGTGCGTTCCGAGGTGCGACGCTGGTTGTTCTTCCACACCGACTCGTACACGAAGTTATGGAAGTAGAAATACTCCAGGTGCTTGAACTCGGTCTTGCACGCTGAGAACAGCTCTTCGCAGATCTTCACATGGGCGTCCATCGAGCCGCCGATATCGAACAGCAACAACAACTTGATGGTGTTGCGGCGCTCGGGGCGCATCTGGATATTCAGCAACCCGGCATCGCGGGCGGTGTGGTCGATGGTGCCGTCGATATCCAGCTCTTCGGCCGCACCCTGGCGCGCGAACTTGCGTAGCCGGCGCAGGGCGATCTTGATGTTGCGCGTGCCCAGTTCCACCTGGTCGTCGAGATTCTTGTACTCGCGCTGGTCCCAGACTTTCACTGCCTTGCCCTGGCGCTTACCGGCATCACCCACACGGATGCCTTCCGGGTTGTAGCCGCCGGAACCAAATGGGCTGGTGCCACCGGTGCCGATCCACTTGTTGCCGCCGGCATGACGTTCTTTCTGTTCTTCCAGGCGTTTCTTGAATTCCTCGATCAACTTGTCGAGGCCGCCGAGGGATTGGATCTGCGCACGTTCTTCATCGCTGAGGGAGCGTTCGAATTCCTTGCGCAACCAGTCTTCGGGGATCAGCGCCTGCAAGTGGTCGTCGAGCTTTTCCAGGCCGTTGAAATAGGCACCGAAGGCGCGGTCGAACTTGTCGAAATGCCGCTCGTCCTTGACCAGAATCGCCCTGGCCAAGTAGTAGAACTCGTCCATGTCGGCGAAGGTCACGCGCTGTTTCAACGCATTGATCAGGTCGAGCAGTTCGCGCACCGACACCGGCACCTTGGCTGCACGCATTTCATTGAACAGGTTGAGCAACATTATCGATTACCGCGACGGCTCATGAATGCCAGACGTTCCAGCAGTTGCACGTCTTGCTCGTTCTTCACCAAGGCCCCGGCCAACGGTGGGATGGCCTTGGTCGGGTCGCGTTCGCGCAACACCGCTTCGCCGATATTGTCGGCCATCAGCAGCTTGAGCCAGTCGACCAACTCGGAGGTGGAAGGTTTTTTCTTCAGGCCCGGCACTTTGCGCACGTCGAAGAATACATCCAGCGCTTCGCTGACCAGGTCCTTCTTGATGTCCGGGTAGTGCACATCCACGATTTTTTGCAGGGTAGGGCGGTCGGGGAAGGCGATGTAGTGGAAGAAGCAGCGACGCAGGAACGCGTCCGGCAGCTCTTTTTCGTTGTTGGAGGTAATGATGATGATCGGGCGTTTCTTGGCCTTGATGGTCTCGTCGATTTCGTAGACGTAGAACTCCATCTTGTCGAGCTCTTGCAACAGGTCGTTGGGGAACTCGATGTCGGCCTTGTCGATTTCATCGATCAGCAGGATGACCCGCTCTTCGGACTCGAAGGCTTCCCAGAGCTTGCCCTTTTTCAGGTAGTTGCGCACATCGTGGACCTTGTCCACACCCAGCTGCGAGTCGCGCAAGCGGCTGACCGCATCGTACTCGTACAGGCCCTGATGCGCCTTGGTGGTGGACTTGATGTGCCAGGTGATCAGCCGGGCGCCGAAGGATTCGGCCAGTTGCTCGGCGAGCATGGTCTTGCCGGTGCCCGGTTCGCCCTTGACCAGCAGCGGCCGCTCCAGGGTGATGGCGGCGTTGACGGCCAGTTTCAGGTCATCGGTAGCCACATAGGCCTGGGTGCCTTCGAACTTCATCGGTCATTCCTCGAATTCATCAATGTCCGGACTATACCGCGCAGCCCCGGCGACTGTGAACGCAGACGGGTTATTCAGTCTCTGACTCCCCGGTACACTTCTGACTGCCAATCTTGGTGCGGAGCCAGTAGAATCAACGCTTCCAGCCGAGGTGGGCCGGGACACATAGCTGCGCATTCAGCCGCTCTATGGTCCACCAGCCACCGGCACGCGACTGTGCCACATGCCCCGGAGCCGTCATGTCATACCTCACCCGCCGTGAAGGGCGTTACCACTACCGCCGCCGCTTCCCGCTACCAGTTGCTGAACTGCTGGGCCGCGCTGAATACCGCAAAGCCCTAGGCACCGCCGACCGCGCAGAAGCTCTGCGCCTTGCCCGGCAGGTGTCAGTAGAGTTTGACCGCATCTGTAGCGAAGCCCTGGCGCCTGTGGCTAACGATCCAGCCGAGCGCAGAGCGTCGGTCCCGGTTGATCCCCGCGCCGTCCTGGCAAGCTTACAGGCCGTGGTCGAGCGGGTAACACTTCGTGCGGTTGCAGACATGGCGCCAGGGGCGAAGCTGGTGACGCGGAGCTGGCAGACCGAACTGGATTGGCAGAAGCGGGCGTACTCGATGGCCGCGCAGGGGATGCCACCACCAGGGATGGAGGCTGTTCACCCACTCGAATCTATGGCCGCTGTTAGAGCGCTGGAAGCCTTGGAACGTGGCGAGCCGCCAACCCTGGGCACTATCATTCCTGGCCCGGTGGAAGCGCCTGTGGAGCCGGTCAGCCAGCAGGGCGATAGACGTTCAGCCCAGCAGTTCGCGGAAGCCCTGGACGGCTATTGTGAGCGAGTCAGCGCTGGCCGGGTGGGCATCATGCGCAAACTCTGCAATGACGTTCTAAGCTGGCCGAGCACCCCGGCGCAGCAGGTGCAACGGATCATGGCCTACGCCGAGGGCAAGCTAGCTGGCGGTGGCAAAGCTTCGTCGGTCCACACCCAGGCAGCGGGGATGATAACGATTCTACGACAGGTGCCAGGATGGGAAGGGATCAGCCTACCGAAGCAGGGCGCGGTAGCCAGGGCCATCCGTGCGGGTGGTGCGCTCCAGAAGAACGCCCGCGACCCGATGCCGTTAGCCGTGGTGGCGCAGGTGCAGGCTGCCCTGGACGCCCGTGGTGATGCGGTAGACGCGGCAGCAATGCATCTGCTTGTCCGATACGGTGTGCGGCCCCTGGAGCTGTTGAGCGAAGGCCCAGCGGCGTTGACTATGCGGGAAGACATCGTGGGTAACAGGGAGCAGGTATTCCAGGCTGGCCTATCTGGTGCCAAGAACGCTGCCAGTCGTAGGGATTTGCCTGTGGCTGCGGAGGACGTTCCGCTGTTCAAACTAGTGCTATCAGGCTTTGGTGACGGCAGCACAGCGGACAGAGGGCGACAGCGCGTTACACGGTTGAGTCGTGCTGTGAGCGCAGCCCTGCTCAAGATACCGGGCATCACGGGACAGGTCAGTCTGTACAGCGCACGGCACACGGCAGCGGATTTGCTCAGGGCGGCAGGTGCGAGCGATGCGGAGGTGGGCGGTATCCTCGGCCATACCCAGTCTGGGAATAAGCACACCGGCGTCTATGGCGGAACGGCTCCTCTCACACGGCAGCGGGAACTGCTGGCTAGAGTCCGCGAACTGCTCGACAAGCAAAATACCCTGCAAGCCGTTTAGGCAAGCAGGGTTGGTTTTAGTACGTGGTAACAGCAGACTTGCCGAAGTCACGCAGACGGCGTTCCGCAACAGTCATCCCGCCATTCTCCACGGTGCCGGTAAAGGCGTGGTCTACGCCACCCAGGCGAACGTCGATCTTCGATTGCAGCGCTGCCAGGGCTTTGCCATCAGCAGCCACCAGGGCAGTGTGCGGCAGCAGGCCCGATGCGTTTGATTGGACCGCCTCGCGGTAGACCACGACGCCTTCAGCATTGGCACCCAGGACGACGGAGCCGAAGCGCAGCCCAGCTTCCTGCATTGACGCGCCTTCGATAGCATCCGGGAAGTAGCTGTACAAGGCCATTGCGGCAGCCAGCTCAACGTCGCCTAAGTCTAGGGACAAGGCGTCGATCTTGGCAGCTTTGAGGACCATCAGACCACGGCCTGCTGCCATTACCGGGACGCCAGCTTGGGCCGATGCGTTCAGCTTCTCGCGAACGTGCAGGTCGATACCCAGCGCCGCCATAGTCTTGTTCGGAGCAGTGGCAGCCTCGGCCATCACGTCAGCGCCAACCATCTTTGCCACACTCAGGACGGCGGTGATGTCAGAGAACCATTCGGCCACCTTGGCCGACAGTGCCTCGGTGTTTGCGTTGGCGGCGCGGGTGTAGCGCGTCACTGTGTCGAGGTGCTGGTTACGATCTTGCTCAAAGGCGAAGAGGATTGGCAGGTCTGCGAATGCAAAGCCTCGATTGGACAGAGTGGTCATCACGCCCATCAGCTCATGCTCAACATCGTCGCGGCTGGTCTTCTTGGAGTCAGCACGTTCGTCAGAGGTGAATAGCTCCGTCATGGTGGTGATGCCCTTGCGAAGCTCTTGTAGGTTAGCCGGGGCAGTTGGGTACTGGGTGGCTGGGACTTCGACCAGATGAAGCGGGACAGCAGCCTGGAGCGCATCGAACAATGCGATGGCGTTAGCGGATTTGCGGGCAGCAGCGAATTTACGAGTCATGGAATTTCTCTCTATATAGAAGGGGATTGTTTGGTGCCGGTTGGCTAAGGGATTTTGATGCCGCCGCTGGTTGCGGCTACGTCCGACTCAGTGCGGAAGTTGAGGAAGCCGGAAGCCGGTGTGCTGTCCAGGGACTGCATTGAGGCGCTGGTGGCTAGCGCGGCCAGTCGGCCCAGTCGGGCGTCGTCCGTGGCCTTCGCGGCCTTCGCCTGCATGTCGGCATAAATGCGGTCGACGTTGAGCTGTGAGGTGCTGCGGTCGTCGATCACAAGCCGTACTCCGCCAACAGGTCGGCCTTGGTCGGGGCAGCAATAGGACGGGCCGCACGCTCGGCGGTCTTGGCATGGAAGCCAGCTACCAGCTCGGCGGTCTCTTTGTCCTTGTCGTCGTCATCGACGTGGCGCATCGTCTCCAGCAGTTTCAGCAGCGAGACGTTGGCGCTTACCTGGGCAGCATCGACAGGCACGTCGTTCTCGGCGCACCACTCCAACTTCTTGCGGGACGCGGCCAGTGTTTCAGCCAGCAGCGCCAGCCCCTCGGCGTGGACATCCAGGGGCTTACGTTTACGGCGACGGCGGGTTGTCTCGGTATTTTGTTCAGTCATAACAATTTCTCAATTTCATTAAGTTCGCGGATCGTCGCGGCCCAGGTGTCAGGGCATGCAACCTCGAATCGGTTGATATGTGGGGCGCCAACCAACGGTGCCGCTGCAAGTCCGGCAGTCAGGAAATAATTCATCACGGTGTAGGTTTGGGCGGGCGCCCCAACGCGGATGCGCTTATGCACACTGCCGACAGTGACGGGTTCCCCAGCCGCTAACATCGACCGGATAACGTGCATACAGCGGATTCTATGGAGAGGTGGTCGGCCTCGTTGCTTGAACAAGCCGACATGTTTTTCGTTACGTGAGTAGTGCTTCACGGATGATTCCTTCGTGCAGGGTTGATCCGCCAGCTAGTGCCGGAAGGTCAAGGTTCATTCGGATAAGTGCCGCCGATTTGGGCCGGGAGTGCAGCGTTAATCAGTCCCGCAAACGGCCACGGGCGTTGCGCCCTGTGAGGTCTTGTGAGGCTCTCTCAGCCACGTTCAACCCTCGCCGCTGGCCTAGGGTGGTGGCGTCTCGGTAACGCCTATCATCGCGTAAAGCCAGCCGTTGGCCTGCCGCCCCGCCATCACCGCCATTAGCCAGGGCGACGGCAGCACGGTACATTTCCCCGGGCTCAGCATCCAGGGCGCGGCGGGGTTCGTGGTCGTCGGTGTTGTGTTGCGCGGATGGTGGCAACTCGCAGGCGTCCAGTAGTTCGTTGAGTGTCAGGTTCATGGGAGGTTTCTCCGGGCAGCGCGAAGCCGCCCTGCATGGCAAGTGGCGAAGGGTTTTATTAGGTTCGGCTCAGTAGCAAGTCGACGGTGTTGCTGTTCCGCTCGCAGCGAGCAACCACTGGGTCACTGCTGTAACCGGGGATAGCGATTGCTTTAATCTCGTTTACGACAGACAAGTACGGCATATCCGGATACTGGTCACGGTATGCAGCTGCGGCATCTTCGACCGCCTCGTATACGGCCTGGGCAGCGGCGAGCATTGCGCGGTTACTTGCAACGGGATCGCTTGCATCCATCCAGCCAGGAATGAACAGTGCTACATCACCAGCGGCTTTGGCCTTGCGTCGTACATCGGCGCGAAGTTGGCGGTGTTGTTTCTCATCCATGTTCAAATTGAACTCCCCATCTACGCAAGTGAGACCGAACGCTGCGCCCAAGGTCTCTTTGTACTCGTGGTACTTGACGCCCAACGGGCGGATGGCAAGCGCTAGGATTGCATCCACGGCTTGTACTCGGGTCATGGTCGGCTCCGTGTTGAATTCGGTCAGGTCGAACTCACTTGTAGTGGCGCTCATGTCGAGCGTGGTTGGTGGTCGCATCTTGCTCAGGTCGTTTACCCGGCGACGGGATAGGCCAAGTTGGGTGGCGATCTGCCGTTGGCTGTGCAGTGCCAGCAAGCCGTGAACTGCGATGAGGTCGTGTAACTGGTTCACCAAAGCCTGGATATGCGCAGGTAGGGTGGGAGCGGTCGTCGCCTGAGCGGTCGTCGCGTTGTTCATTATTTACTCACTTATGGGCGTGCCAGTGCCGGGCCACCTTGGGCCAGCAGGTTGGCGAAGTGCCCGTATTCATTGGGTTGGACCAATTGCCGCGCATATATATAGGGACTGGCCCATGCTGTTGATTGGCTGTTTCGGTTTGCGAGTGCAAGGTCAGCGACGACGCTTCAACGCAGCCTTTGCAATGTGGTCATCCAGCATCAGCTTGAGGGTCCGTTCGGCTGCTACCGCCTCGCGCTGCTCAGCAGGCCCCAGGGGAGGCAAGCCGACCATTGCGCGGTTGGTGCCCAATAGATAGCTGGTGATGTGCTCAGCGTTCGGCACAGGGAGCCACACGAGGTGCGCCTCATAATGCAGATCGACCAATGCCCGGTGGACGCTGGTACGGTTCAACGTGGTGTTGTGTTTGAGGATCGCACCGATGGTTACTGGTCCTTGGTGTCGATGATTGAGCTGTTGTAACGCCAGGACCACCAGCGCTTTAGTGCGCGGGAATCTGCCCTTTAATGCGTGGTAACGGACTGATTTGTACTGTCGGACGTACCGACTGCCGTCCGCCTGGACAGGCTGGATCGGGCTTGGGAATGCAAGGCGCATAGATCACCAAAGCTATTTTGAAGGGGAATGTGGCTGAATGCCAAAACACATACAGGCCGTGGCTTGTAGCTGAATTTAGGGTGCTTTTGAGGTGTCGCCAAGACGGCTCAGATGGCGTCTCAGGGCTTACAGCGTGGGTGTTGGCAGATGTATCAGAAGGTGGACTATGCGGCGGGGTGCGCTTGAGTCTGCGCCAGCCTTCAATGCCGAGAGGTTGGATCAATGACGGGTTGCCCTGATGAACGTCAGGTGCCAGTGGATACGCCGTGTAGGCGTGCCTTAATCCCATCTCTCCTACGTATGTGACAATTAAATTAGAGGCCCTACTTATTGCGGCTGCCAGGGAGGCATTGCACCTCCCACGCAAGTGCGCTGCTTATGCTTCTACGGGCACCACTGCCTGCCGAACCCGCTGCACAGTGTTCGTACTGCACCCCAGCAGGCCCGCGACTTTGCGAATCGACTTACCTTCTTTCAACAGCTCAGTGATGTGCGAGTGCAGCGCCTCGTTAGTTGCGCGTCCTTTATAGGCGCCACCAGCCTTGGCCTTCTCGATGCCCTGTGCTTGACGGCGGCGGCGATCCTCGTAGTCCTTGCGGGCGACAGCGGCGAGCATGTCCAGCAGCATTGCATTCACCGCGCCCAGCATGCGGGTAGTGAAGTCGTCGGCACCTGCACCGGCAGCCATAGCGCCGTGACTTGTTGGTAGGTCCAGGGCAACCACAAGTACGCCCTTGGCGGTCAACTCGGCGCGTAGGGCTTGCCAGTCCGCCTCGGTTAGTCGTGATAGCCGGTCAACCTGTTCAACCAGCAACACGTCACCCGGCTCGCAGTCAGCCAGCAGGCGCATCAGCTCAGGCCGTTGCAGGGTGGCACCGCTCTCATTCTCCGTGTAATAGCTAGCGATGCGTTGGCCGTGTTGGTCAGCGAATGCCTTGATGTCCGCTCGGGCACGGCTGGCATCTTGCTCATTGGTGGAAGCGCGGAGGTAGGCACGGATCATCATGGCGAAGTCTCTGTAGCGGTTTAGGTGTAGCGATGATGCGTGTAGCGATTGAAGTGGTCAAGCTGAAATAACGCTACGGACCATTCGACCCGACAAGAGGTAGTGATTGAGGTATACCTAATTCGCTACATGGTGACGAGCGCGGCTAGCCATCTAGCCGCGCCACGCGCCTTACTTCCTCTTCTTAGGTGGAGGAGACTTAGGCTTGGGCTTATCAGTTTCTTTCACCGACTCTCTAGGATTGCGCTTCGCTTCACCCTCAGTAATGTATTCCCCAGTCACCGCATCACGATATCTCGTAGGCATAACTACTCCTTGCTAGCTCATCGCCACATTGCGACACCTCTCAAGGTAGTCTATATCGCTGGAGACGCAGTGAACCCCCCGGCGCTTGGAACCACTGGCGTGCTACAGAGGGCCTACGGGGGAAAGGGACGTGATGGTATCGGAGAGACCCACGCGAATGAGTGACCTAAATTTTAGGTCGTCAGCGATACGAAAGATGGAGAGTTAAAACAATGTATAATCGGACCGAAGTAAAGTTGCTCGCAAGCTGAAGAGACTATTAAGCTCTTCCGCATTTTGCCCTAGAATTATTTTCGAGAGGTTACAGCCCACGATGTCGAGCGAGAACATGTACATCCTTCTGTTGAGCTTGACTTCAAGCCTGCCGATAGGCGTGATAGCAGGGCTTTATTCAGGACTGATTATCACTAGGTACTCAAGGTTCACGAGTCTCAGGAGCGAAGCTATTCGTATAGTGCGCACTATAGACTACATGGCCAGTAACAATAACTTAGTCATAACGCGTACTGAAGAACTACCCAAATTATTTTTAATCGTTAGTGACTTGCTATCTCTAAAACATCGTAAGGCTGCGGAAACTCTTTCTACGTTAAACGCGGCAATCTTGGAGAGCAACGCTTTAGCGGAACGAGGACAGATTACATCCGGCGTATACGACCAACGCTATCTTCATTGGCAAAAGATGATTCGGGAAATGTCCCCCAACAAGGCGATTATCTTCTCAATCAAATCCTGGCATCTATAGCACTCTAGGTATGGGTGGCTTATCACCAAACGGCAGTGAAATGGGGCACACGCCCGCTGCGCCCGGTGTGCCCATTTGAACGGATCACCGCCGAAGTGCCCGTATTCATTGGTCCACGCCGAAATCCCTTGTCCAGTCTCTGAATGGCCGGTCACTTCCCGTTGACCAGTGCAGTACATGTGGGAGCAAGCCCCCTCCCACATTTTTTAATCTGCGCTGGGCTTGGGTTGTTCGTACCTTGCATTAAAGGCCTGGATGAAGCCATTGCGCAGAATCGCCAAAAACGCGGAGAACGCGCTGATATCTTGCTGATGCACACTGCCACTGAGTTCCACGCGGGTCGCAAACTGGTTTTTGTTCTGGTTTTTCAGCACGGTCTCGCTGGCACCGACCACCGCTTCCCAGATCGAGCGGAAGATATTTTTATCTTTATTTTCAACGTCCTGCTGCCAGTCGAAGACTTCCACGTCACGCAGCAGCGGTTTGATGTAACCGCGCAATTGGCCTTTTTCAGCCTGGGCTTCGATCACCACATCGCCGGTGCCGGCCTTGAAGTCGAACTTGCCATAGGCAGAGGCGAAATCATTCATGCGTTTGAGCTGCAAGTCTTTGGCACGGAAGCGGAATTCGAAGTCCTCGAAATTGCTCAGCGGATCAAAGGTCGCGGTGGCCTCCAGCGGTGCCTGCCCCTGCAGCAGGGCTTTGCCTTCAAAGCTGGCGTCGCGCTTGCCTTTGACATCGACCACGTTGGTCAGGTTGTAGAGGCTGGCGTTGACGGAGGTCGCCTTGATATTGACCGGCGGCTTGGAGCTGAAGTTGTGGAACGCGATCTTGCCGTCCTGGATACGTACTTCGTTCAGGGTGATCGGCAGCAGCTTGCTCAACTGGGCCCGCCAGTCGGTGCCCTTACCAGTCTGGGAGGCCTGTTTGTTGGCGCCGCCGTCGACGAAGTTCAGTTCGGGCTGGATGAATTGCACCTCGGCCACCACCGCATGGTCGTACCACAGCGAGTGCCAGCTTACCGACAGGTCGATCAGCGGCGCCTTGACGAACGGTACCGGCACTTTGCCGTCCACCTTGACGATCTGCAGGCCATTGATCTTATAGGCGCCGCGCCACAGGGCCAGGTCCACGTCCGTGACTTGGCCACGGTAGTCGCCCATGTCGGCGAGCTTGTCATTGAGGTAGTTACGCACCAGGTAGGGCAGGGCCAGATCCAGGGCAACCAGCAGCACCACCAGCCCGGCGATGGTCCATAACGGCCAACTGTAACGACGTTTCATGGGGCAGTCCTCCTTGCTTGTAGGAAATTGACTGTTCTGATGAACGCAACGTTCCACTGTCTGGACGCCTAGGAGTACGAGGCATACCCTTGGGGCCTTTCCAAAAGCCTCGAAATAGGATCCGTCATGAGCCGTATTTTCGCAGACAACGCGCATTCCATCGGTAACACGCCCCTGGTTCAGATCAATCGCATCGCACCGCGTGGCGTGACTATCCTGGCCAAGATCGAAGGGCGTAACCCCAGCTATTCGGTGAAGTGCCGTATTGGTGCGAGCATGATCTGGGATGCGGAAAGCAGCGGTAAGCTCAAGCCGGGCATGACAATCGTCGAGCCTACTTCCGGCAATACCGGGATCGGCCTGGCGTTTGTCGCCGCTGCCCGTGGCTATAAATTGCTATTGACCATGCCGGCGTCCATGAGCCTCGAGCGCCGTAAAGTGCTCAAGGCCCTCGGCGCCGAGATGGTGCTGACCGAGCCGGCCAAGGGCATGAAGGGCGCCATCGACAAGGCCGGTGAAATCGCCGCCAGCGACCCGGCCACTTACTTTATGCCGGCCCAGTTTGATAACCCGGCAAACCCTGCGATCCACGAGAAAACCACCGGCCCGGAAATCTGGAACGACACCGATGGCGCTGTGGACGTGCTAGTAGCGGGCGTGGGCACCGGCGGCACGATCACTGGTGTTTCGCGTTATATCAAGAACACGGCGGGCAAGCCGATCCTGTCGGTGGCCGTCGAGCCGATGGTGTCCCCGGTGATCACCCAGGCGTTGGCTGGTGAAGAGATCAAGCCCAGCCCGCACAAGATCCAGGGCATCGGCGCCGGTTTTGTGCCGAAGAACCTCGACTTGTCGATGGTTGACCGCGTGGAGCTGGCGACCGACGAAGAATCCAAGGCCATGGCGCTGCGGCTGATGCAGGAAGAGGGCATTTTGTGCGGTATCTCCTGCGGGGCCGCCATGGCCGTGGCGGTGCGTCTGGCCGAAAAGCCGGAAATGCAGGGCAAGACCATCGTAGTGATCCTGCCGGATTCCGGTGAGCGTTACCTGTCGAGCATGTTGTTCAGTGACCTGTTTACCGACCAGGAAAACCAGGCCTGACGTACTGTGGCGAGGGAGCAAGCTCCCTCGCCATAAGAGTTGATGTAGGTCAGCCAGATGGCGTAGGCCTTCTGCATAATGCTCCAAGTGTTTATCATGGCCGGCTGTTACGTCTGGTTTCCCGTCGACGGAAGTTTGCCGGCCAGGCGCTTATTTCCAGGAGTTGCTGCATGACCTTTTCTTTGGCCGCCAAACTGTCGGTGTTGCTGCTGTTTATCGGCAGCACCCTGTATGTGCACCTGCGTGGCAAGGCCCGTTTGCCGATGCTGCGCCAGTTCGTCAACCATTCGGCGCTGTTCGCCCCTTATAACGCCTTGATGTACCTGTTCTCCGCGGTACCGTCCAAGCCGTACCTGGACCGCAGCAAGTTCCCGGAACTGGACGTGCTCAAGGACAACTGGGAAGTGATCCGCGAAGAGGCCATGCACCTGTTCGACGAGGGTTACATCCGCGCTGCCGAAAAGAACAACGACGCCGGCTTCGGTTCGTTCTTCAAGAAAGGCTGGAAGCGCTTCTACCTCAAGTGGTACGACAAGCCGCTGCCATCGGCCGAGGCCCTGTGCCCCAAGACCGTGGCCCTGGTGAGCAGCATCCCTAACGTCAAGGGCGCGATGTTCGCGCTGTTGCCGGGCGGCAGCCACCTCAACCCGCACCGCGATCCGTTTGCCGGTTCCCTGCGTTATCACCTGGGGCTGTCTACGCCGAACTCCGACGACTGCCGTATCTTCGTCGACGGCCAGGTCTACGCCTGGCGCGACGGTGAAGACGTGATGTTCGACGAAACCTACGTGCATTGGGTGAAGAACGAAACCGAGCACACCCGTGTGATCCTGTTCTGCGACATCGAGCGCCCGTTGAGCAACCGCGTGATGACCCGTATCAACCGCTGGGTCAGCAAGCAACTGGGCCGCGCTACGGCACCGCAGAACCTTGACGACGAACGCGTGGGCGGCATCAACCAAGCGTATGCCTGGAGCAAGACCTTCAGCGACAAGTTCAGTGGCAAGGTCAAGCAGTGGAAGCGCAAGCATCCCAAGGCTTACCGCATTGCGCGGCCGGTGCTGGCGGTAGTCGTCTTGGTACTGCTGTGGAAGTGGTTGTTCGGCTGATTTGAAATGCGGTCAAAACTGTGGGAGGGGGCTTGCTCCCGATGGCGGTGTGTCAGGTTGAACATCTTTACCTGATCCACCGCCATCGGGAGCAAGCCCCCTCCCACATTGGTTTTGCAGTGTTGCTTATGACGCGATCAGTTGGCGCAGCACATAGTGCAGAATCCCGCCCGCCTTGAAGTATTCCACTTCATTCAAAGTATCAATCCGGCACAGCACCTCAACCTTCTCGCTGCTGCCATCTTCGCGGGTAATCACCAGCGTCAGGTTCATCCGCGGTTCGATCTCGGCATCGGTCAGCCCGAGGATATCGATCTTCTCCTTACCGGTGAGCTTGAGCGTCTTGCGGTTCTGGTCCAGCTTGAACTGCAGCGGCAACACGCCCATGCCCACCAGGTTGGAGCGGTGGATACGCTCGAAACTCTCGGCGATCACTGCCTTGACCCCCAGCAGGTTGGTGCCCTTGGCCGCCCAGTCGCGGCTGGAGCCGGTGCCGTATTCCTGGCCGGCGACTACCACTAGCGGCGTGCCTGAAGCCTGATACTTCATCGATGCATCGTAGATCGCCATCTTCTCGCCGGTGGGGATATACAGCGTGTTGCCGCCTTCCTCGCCGCCGAGCATTTCATTGCGGATACGGATATTGGCGAAGGTGCCGCGCATCATCACTTCATGGTTGCCCCGGCGCGAGCCGTAGGAGTTGAAGTCACGCGGCTCTACGCCCTGCTCGCGCAGGTAGCGCCCGGCCGGGCTGTCGGTCTTGATATTGCCGGCAGGGGAGATGTGGTCGGTGGTCACCGAATCCCCCAGCAGGGCCAGCACGTTGGCGCCGTTGACGTCCTTGATCACCGGCAGCGGGCCGGAAATGTCGTCGAAGAACGGTGGGTGCTGAATATAGGTGGAGTCCTTCTGCCACACGTAAGTCGCGGCCTGCGGCACTTCGATCGCCTGCCACTGCTCGTCACCGGCAAACACCTCGGCGTATTCCTTGTGGAACATGCTGGTGCTGACCTGCGCCACCGCGTCGGCGATTTCCTGGCTGCTGGGCCAGATGTCCTTCAGGTACACCGGCTTGCCGTGCTGGTCGTTGCCCAGCGGCTCGCTGCTGATGTCGATGCGCACGGTGCCGGCCAACGCGTAAGCGACGACTAGGGGCGGCGAAGCCAGCCAGTTGGTTTTCACCAGTGGGTGCACGCGGCCTTCGAAGTTGCGGTTACCCGACAGCACCGAGGCCACGGCGAGGTCGGCCTTCTGGATGGCTTTTTCGATAGGTTCGGGCAACGGCCCGGAGTTACCGATACAGGTGGTGCAGCCATAGCCCACCAGGTCGAAGCCGAGCTTGTCCAGGTACTGGGTGAGGCCCGCGGCTTTGTAATAGTCGGTGACCACCTTGGAGCCTGGAGCCAGGGAGGTTTTCACCCACGGCTTGCGGGTCAGGCCTTTTTCCACGGCTTTTTTCGCCACCAGCCCGGCAGCCATCATCACGCTGGGGTTGGAGGTATTGGTGCAGGAAGTAATCGCGGCGATCACCACGGCGCCGTTTTTCAGGCGGTAGGTTTGGCCGTCGTACTCATAGTCCGTTTCACCGACCAGATCGGCATTGCCCACGGCGACACCGCCACCGCCTTCGCTTTCCAGGCGTCCCTCTTCCTTGCTGGTGGGTTTGAATTGCAGGTCGAGGAAGTCACTGAACGCTTGGCCGACATTCGGCAGGGATACACGGTCTTGCGGGCGTTTGGGCCCGGCGAGGCTGGCTTCGACGCTGCCCATGTCCAGGGCCAGGGTGTCGGTGAACACAGGCTCCTGGCCGGCGTTGCGCCACAGGCCCTGGGCCTTGGTGTAGGCCTCCACCAGTTTGACCGTTTCCGCCGGGCGGCCGGACAGGCGCAGGTAGTCCAGGGTCACCTCATCTACCGGGAAAAAACCGCAGGTGGCGCCGTACTCCGGGGCCATGTTGGCGATGGTGGCGCGGTCGGCCAGTGGCAGATCGGCGAGGCCGTCGCCATAGAACTCGACGAATTTACCCACCACGCCTTTCTTGCGCAGCATTTGCGTGACGGTCAGCACCAGGTCGGTGGCGGTGATGCCTTCCTTGAGTTTGCCGGTGAGCTTGAAGCCGATCACTTCCGGGATCAGCATCGACACGGGCTGGCCGAGCATTGCCGCTTCGGCTTCGATGCCGCCTACGCCCCAGCCAAGTACGCCGAGGCCGTTGATCATGGTGGTGTGGGAGTCGGTGCCGACCAGGGTGTCGGGGAAGGCATAGGTGCGGCCGTCTTCATCCTTGGTCCACACCGTTCGGCCCAGGTATTCGAGGTTGACCTGATGGCAGATGCCGGTGCCCGGCGGTACCACGCTGAAGTTGTCGAAGGCGCTCTGGCCCCAGCGCAGGAAGGCGTAACGTTCGCCGTTGCGCTGCATCTCGATGTCGACGTTCTGCTCAAAGGCGCTGGTGGTGCCGAACTTGTCGACCATTACCGAGTGGTCGATCACCAGGTCCACCGGCGACAGCGGGTTGATGCGCTGCGGGTCACCGCCGGCCTTGGCCATGGCGGCGCGCATGGCGGCCAGGTCGACCACGGCGGGCACCCCGGTAAAGTCCTGCATCAGCACGCGGGCGGGGCGATACTGGATCTCGCGGTCAGACTGGCGCTCTTTGAGCCAGGCGGCGATGGCCTTGAGGTCGGTGCCGGTGACGGTCTTGTCATCTTCCCAGCGCAGCAGGTTTTCCAGCAGCACCTTGAGGGACATCGGCAACTTATCCAGGTCGCCCAGGCTCTTGGCGGCTTCGGGCAAGCTGAAGTAGTGGTAGGTCTTACTGTCTATTTCCAGGGTTTTAAGGGTTCTCAGGCTATCAAGGGATGACATTACATGACTCCTTATGGTCCGCACGGCTACGGACCTGACGGGACGAACAGAGCTATCACGTTAGCGCTGTTTTCAATAGCAAGCTAATAACTGGACTCTATCGCCGAGCCCAAGGTTCCGAACTCGGCTATCATGCGCGCGTTTTCATGACAGGCATTGCGATAGCGCAAGGTCAGTTGATTCACCAGGAGAGTTGATGAACACCCTTTTTATGCACTGCCGCCCGGGTTTTGAAGGCGAAGTCTGTTCCGAGATCGCGGAACACGCCGCGCGCCTGAACGTTTCCGGCTACGCCAAGGCCAAGACCGGCAGCGCCTGCGCCGAATTTGTCTGCACCGAAGAAGACGGCGCCCAGCGCCTGATGCACGGCCAGCGCTTTGCCGAGCTGATCTTCCCAAGGCAGTGGGCGCGCGGGGTATTTATCGACCTGCCGGAAACCGACCGCATCAGCGTGATCCTCGCCCACCTGCGTGAATTCCCGGTGTGCGGCAGCCTGTGGCTGGAGATGGTCGACACCAACGACGGCAAGGAACTGTCGAATTTCTGCAAGAAATTCGAAGTGCACCTGCGCAAAGCGTTGCTCAACGCTGGCAAGCTGGTGGACGACCCGAGCAAGCCGCGGCTGCTGCTGACCTTCAAGAGCGGCCGCGAAGTGTTCATGGGCCTGGCCGAGTCGAACAACTCGGCAATGTGGCCGATGGGCATCCCGCGCCTGAAGTTCCCGCGTGACGCGCCCAGCCGCTCGACCCTGAAGCTGGAAGAGGCCTGGCATCACTTCATCCCCCGTGACCAGTGGGACGAGCGCCTGCACGGCGACATGACTGGCGTCGACCTCGGTGCTGCGCCGGGCGGCTGGACCTGGCAACTGGTCAACCGTGGCATGCTGGTGACCGCCATCGACAACGGCCCTATGGCTGAAAGCCTGATGGACACCGGCCTGGTGCAGCACTTGATGGCCGACGGCTTCACCTTCGTGCCCAAGCAACCGGTGGACTGGATGGTCTGCGACATCGTCGAGAAGCCCGCGCGCAACGCGGCGTTGCTGGAAACCTGGATCGGCGAGGGGCATTGCCGCGAGGCGGTGGTCAACCTGAAGCTGCCGATGAAACAGCGTTACGCCGAGGTGAAGCGCCTGCTGGAGCGGATCGAGGACGGTTTCAAGGAGCGCGGCATTCGCGTGGAAATCGGCTGCAAGCAGCTGTACCACGACCGTGAAGAAGTGACCTGCCACTTGCGTCGGCTGGTGGATGTGAAGAAATCTAAAGGCCGATGAGACCGAATGTGGGAGCGGGCTTGCTCGCGAAAGCGGTATAACAGTCGAAATTTATGGTAAATGTGCCCGCGTCTTCGCGAGCAAGTCGAATCGTCGCACCGCCGCTCCCACATTTTTGAGCGGAGCCAGTTTCAGGAGTGAAGTATGAGAGTTGATTTGCCCGTAGACGGCACCCTCGACGCCACCGGCCTCCACTGCCCGGAACCGGTGATGATGCTGCACCAACACATCCGTGACCTGCCGGCGGGCGGCCTGCTCAAGGTGATCGCCACCGACCCGTCGACCCGCCGTGACATCCCCAAGTTCTGCGTGTTCCTTGACCACGAACTGGTGGACCAGCAGGAGCAGGCCGGTACCTACCTGTACTGGATCCGCAAGAAGCTCGATTAACCCTGCGCCTTGTCTGCGCGAATGCGTCGGCGTGCACTGCGCGCCAGGCGCACCAGCAACATCCCCGCCGCACAGCTCAAGCCGACGATCAGCCCTTGCCACAAGCCGCTCGGGCCGCTGGGCTCGCCAAGCCAGTTGGTCAGGCCCAGGGCGTAACCCACCGGCAACCCCACGCCCCAATACGCAAACAAGGTCAGCACCATGGTCACCCGGGTGTCCTGGTAGCCGCGCAGTGCGCCGGCGGCGGTGACCTGGATCGAGTCGGAGAACTGGAACAGCGCCGAGAACACAATCAACATCGATGCCAGGTGGATCACTACGGGGTCCGGCGTATAGATCGCTGCGATCTGCTCACGAAACAGCAGCATCAGGCTGCAAGACAGGCATGCATAGGCCAATGCGGTGCCCATGCCGACCCCGGCAGCGAAGCGCGCTTCACGGGGTTCGCCACGGCCCAGGGCTTGGCCTACGCGCACCGTGACGGCCATGCTCAGGGAGTAGGGGATCATGAACACCAAGGAACTGACGTTGAGCGCGATCTGATGGCCGGAAACCACGGTAGCGCCCAGGCTACCCAGCAACAGGGCAATCACCGCGAAAATGCTCGACTCGGCGAAGATCGCCACACCAATCGGCAGGCCGATGCCCAATATGCGCTTGATCACCGTCCATTTTGGCCAGTCGAAACGCTTGAACAACTCGCTGCTCTGGTAAGCCGGGCCCCAGCGCGTCCAGCCGGCCAGGCCGAGCATCATTACCCACATTGCAATCGCCGTGGCCCAGCCGCAACCCACACCGCCCATGGCCGGCAGGCCGAGGTGGCCGTAGATGAAGATGTAGTTCAACGGAATATTCAGCGCCAGGCCGCAAAGGCCCATGACCATGCTTGGCCGCGTGCGGCCCAGGCCGTCACTGAAACAGCGCAGCACGTAATACAGCGCAATCGCTGGCATGCCCGCAGCGATGCCATGCAGGTAGCCCATGGACGGTTCGATCAGGTCGGGCTCGACCTTCATCGCATGCAGAATCGGTTCGGCGCACAGCAGCAGCAGCGCGCCGCAGAGGCCGACCACCACGGCCAACCACAACGATTGGCGCACCAACGGCCCGATCTCGGTCAGTTTGCCTGCGCCATAACGCTCGGCAACTTTCGGCGTGGTGGCCAGTAAGGTGCCGGTCATCAACAGGTACACCGGAATCCAGATCGAGTTACCCAGGCCGACCGCCGCCAGGTCCTGCGGGCTGACACGCCCGGCCATCACCGCATCGACAAAGCTCATCGCCGTGGTTGCCAGTTGGCCGATCATGATCGGCAAGGCCAGTGTCAGCAGGCCGCGCACTTCCCGGCTGATGCGGGCGGGGCGGGTTAGGGTAGCGGTGGCAGTGTTCACGTACAGGTGTCCAATCAAAAGGCAGTCGCAAGGACGGCGGATTCTACGCTTTGACGCACCGGTCAGGAAAAAACCTGTGTTGCTGATTTGTAATGCGACCGCGCAGGCAGCCCCCTCCCACATTGGATCCCCACAAGCCTGTACACTGCTGAACCGCCAAAGGAGCCTGCCATGCTGATTGTTGCCGACGAAAATATCCCGCTGCTCGATGCATTCTTCGAAGGGTTTGGCCAGATACACCGCGTGCCCGGCCGGTCCATCGACCGCGCCACCGTCGAGCAGGCCGACGTGCTGCTGGTGCGTTCGGTGACCAACGTCAACCGTGCCCTGCTCGAGGGCAGTAACGTGCGCTTTGTTGGCACCTGCACCATCGGCACCGACCACCTGGACCTCGACTACTTCAAGCAGGCCGGTATCCAGTGGTCCAGCGCGCCCGGCTGCAATGCGCGCGGGGTGGTGGACTACGTGCTTGGCAGCTTGCAGACCCTGGCCGAAATCGAAGGTGTCGAGCTTGGGCAGCGCACCTATGGCGTCGTCGGTGCCGGTGAAGTCGGCGGGCGGCTGGTCAAGGTGCTCAAGGGCCTGGGCTGGAACGTGCTGGTCTGCGACCCGCCGCGCCAGATCGCCGAAGACGGCGACTACGTCAGCCTGCAGCAGATCATCGAGCAGTGCGACGTGATCAGCTTGCACACGCCGCTGACCAAGTCCGGCAATGGCTCTACCTGGCACTTGTTGGATCGCCAGCGCCTGGAACAGCTCAAGCCCGGTACATGGCTGATCAACGCCAGCCGTGGCGCGGTGGTGGACAACGCCGCCCTGCGCGAGGTGTTGCTGGCGCGTGAAGACCTGCAAGCCGTGTTGGATGTGTGGGAAGGTGAGCCCGAGGTGGATGTCGACCTGGCTGACCTGTGCGTGCTGGCCACGCCGCACATCGCCGGCTACAGCCTCGATGGCAAACAGCGCGGCACGGCGCAGATCTACCAGGCGTTTTGCGCGCACCTGGGCCAGGAGCCGAGCATCCAACTGAGTGACTTGCTGCCAGCGCCGTGGCTGACCGAAGTGCACCTGAACGCTGCCACTGATCCAGCCTGGGCGCTGGCGACCTTGTGCCGCAGTGTCTACGACCCGCGCCGGGATGATGCGGATTTCCGTCGCAGCCTGGTGGGAACCGTGCAAGAGCAGCGCAAGGCATTCGACCTGCTGCGCAAGCACTACCCGCAGCGGCGTGAGATTGACGGCTTGAAGGTGCGGATCGATGGTGAGTCGGCGGCGTTGTCCGCTATCGTTTCGGCCCTGGGCGCTGAAGCCCTGTAAACACCGATAAAAAAACCCGGCCACCTGGGCCGGGTTTGAAAGAGCGCGGGCGTATCAGCCTTGCTGGGCAGGTTTGACCAGTCGCTGTTCCAGCTCGCTGCACGCTTGCTGGATCATCTCTTCGGTAATCTGCACTTCGCGGCCCTTGGCATCGATGTACGAGCAAGGCAACTGCTGCGGCTGGCGGATCACTTCAATTTTGGCATTGCTGCTGTCTTGCAAGGTCATGGCCTGTCTCCTCATCAGGTTGTGTACCTACTTTAAATCCCCCGCGTGACCGCGCTGTTACAGCTCCCTGCACGATCATCGGTTCGAACACCCAGTCCACCAGAAACCGGTACATATTTCCAGATGCGTCTTAGACCGATAGCCTCTAGAGGCCTGCATCGGCGGGCATAATTAACCTGACTCATTGTTATTCGGGCAAGTTCCCCCAATGTTGCAGTACAGACTCCTCATTGGTGGTGCCTTCCATGTTCTCGATCCGTCAACGCCGTGCGATTCGCCTGGCCAGCCGCTTTATTGCGCCCTATCGCTGGCAGGCGCTGGGTGCCCTGTTGGCGCTGATCGTCACCGCTGGTATTACCTTGTCCATGGGGCAGGGCATCCGCCTGCTGGTGGACCAGGGCTTCATGACCCAATCGCCGCACCTGCTCAACCAATCCATCGGCCTGTTCATGGTGCTGGTGCTGGGCCTGGCCGTGGGCACCTTCACGCGGTTTTACCTGGTGTCGTGGATTGGCGAACGGGTGGTGGCGGATATTCGTCGGCAAGTGTTCAACCACCTGATCTACCTGCACCCCGGCTTCTACGAAAACAACCGCAGTTCGGAAATCCAATCGCGGCTGACCACCGACACCACCCTGCTGCAATCGGTGATCGGCTCCTCGCTGTCATTGTTCCTGCGCAATGCCCTGATGGTCATCGGCGGTATCGTGCTGCTGTTCATCACCAACCCCAAACTCACCAGCATCGTCGTGGTGGCGCTGCCACTGGTGCTGGCGCCGATCCTGATCTTCGGGCGCCGGGTGCGCAGCCTGTCGCGTCTGAGCCAGGATCGTATCGCTGACGTCGGCAGCTATGTCGCCGAGACTTTGGGCCAGATCAAGACCGTGCAGGCCTATAACCACCAGGTGCAGGACGAGCAGCGTTTCGCGGTGACCGTGGAAGACGCCTTCACCACCGCACGTAAACGCATCTTGCAGCGCTCCTGGCTGATTACTCTGGTGATCATGCTGGTGCTCGGCGCCGTGGGTGTGATGCTGTGGGTAGGCGGCATGGACGTGATCAGCGGGCGCATTTCCGGCGGCGAGCTGGCGGCGTTTGTGTTCTACAGCCTGATTGTCGGCAGCGCCGTCGGCACCCTGAGCGAAGTACTCGGCGAGTTGCAGCGTGCTGCCGGTGCGGCTGAGCGCATCGGTGAACTGTTGCAGTCGAGCAACGATATCCAGGCGCCGGCCAAGGGCAGCGAACGCTTGCCAGAAAGGGTCAGTGGCCGCATGGAGCTGCAAGACCTGCGCTTTTCCTACCCTTCGCGACCGGACAGCTACGCCATCGATGGCTTGAACCTGACCATCAACCCCGGCGAAACCCTGGCCCTGGTAGGGCCGTCCGGTGCGGGTAAGTCGACGATTTTCGACCTATTGCTGCGCTTCTACGACCCCCAGCACGGCCGTATCTTGCTGGAAGGCCGCCCGCTGACCGAACTTGATCCCTTGGACCTGCGCCGCCAATTCGCCCTGGTGTCCCAGAGCCCGGCGCTGTTCTTCGGCAGCGTTGAGGAAAACATCCGCTACGGCAACCCGTCCGCCACCATGGCCCAGGTCGAAGCCGCCGCCCGCATCGCCCATGCCCACGACTTCATCCTGCAAATGCCAGACGGCTACCAGACCCACCTCGGCGACGGCGGCATGGGCCTCTCCGGCGGCCAGCGCCAACGCCTGGCCATCGCCCGCGCGCTGCTGGTGGATGCGCCAATCCTGCTGCTGGACGAAGCCACCAGCGCCCTCGATGCCCAGAGTGAACACTTGATCCAGCAAGCGCTGCCGCAACTGATGCAAGGGCGTACCACCTTGGTGATCGCCCATCGTCTGGCTACGGTGAAGAACGCGGACCGCATTGCCGTGATGGACCAGGGCAAGCTGGTGGCAGTGGGGACGCATCAGCAGTTGATTGCGAGCAATCCGCTGTATGCGCGGTTGGCGGCGTTGCAGTTCAGTGATGGGGTGCAAGAGCACGCTTAACGCTAAATCCCGCGCATAAAAAATGCCCGCACCTCTCAATGCGGGCATTTCTTGAAGCTTCAAACTTACCGCTCGAAGCTGCTCTTCTTACTGATCATCAAAATACCGCTCATGCCAATCCACCAACGGTTGCGGTGAATTGAGCTTCTGCCCGTAGATCACCGAATAAGACAGCACGTTCTGCACATACTGGCGGGTTTCGTCGAAGGGGATGCTTTCCACCCAGACATCGAAACTCAGGTGGTCTGCACCGCGCAGCCATTGACGCACGCGGCCAGGGCCGGCGTTGTAGGCGGCGGAGGCGAGCACGCGGTTGCCGTTGAACTGGCTGTGTACCTGGCTCAGGTAGGCGGCGCCGAGCTGGATATTTTTGTCCGGGTCCAGCACCTGGGCCGGGGAGGCCAGGGGGATGCTGAATTTGCGCGCAGTTTCCTTGGCGGTACCGGGCATCAGTTGCATCAGGCCGCTGGCGCCGACGCCGGAACGGGCGTCGTCCATGAAGGCACTTTCCTGGCGCGTGATGGCGAACACCCAACTCGAGTGCAGGCCACGTACCTTGGCTTCGCGCACCAGGGTGTCGCGGTGGGCCATCGGGAAGCGGATGTCCAGGTCGTCCCAGTACTGCGCCTGACTGATGGTGCGGATGGCCGGGAAGTACCACTTCATGTCGTAGGCCAGCTTGGCTTGGGCGACCATCTCGTCACGGTTGAAGTGCCGGCTCACGTGGTACCACTCGCGACGGCCGTCCACGATCTGGCCACGGGCGTAGAATTCCAGCGCACGGCGCACGCCAGGGGTGTTGCGGACCTTGTTGACCAGCGTCTGGCTCATCACCAGCGGCTTGTTATTCAACTGATAGGGAGCTTTGGAGCGGTCAGCAGCGAGGAATCCATAGAAATCCCGCTCCTTGGCCACGTTTTTGTACAGCACCTGGGCTTGCGGGTTTTTCGGCTCGGCCAGCTCCAGGCTGCGCGCTTGCCAGTAGCGCCAGCGGTTGGTGGTGGCCAGGTCTTGTGGAAGCTTGCGGGTCAACTGGTAGGCGTCTTCCCAGCGCGCCAGGCGCAGCAGCAGGCGCAGGCGCCATTCAGAGACGGTGTTGTCGCGCAGCTCGGGGTCGTACTTGGTCATTACTTCCAGCGCACGCGGGTCGAAGCGCTTGGCCAGGGTCAGGCCGATCTCGCGGGCAATCGACACTTTTTCGTCACGGGAGAAGTGCATGCTGCTGGCGTAACCGTCGAGCAGGGCCATGGCCTTGTCCGGGTCCTGGCGCGCCAGGCGACGCAGGCCCAGGCCCACGGCGTCGGACATTGCCTCGGTGGCCGGCAGGAAGCGTGACGGGTCGCTGAGCATGTCGGGCTTCTGCGCCACGTCCACCATCAGGCGGCCTTGGGCGCCGAGGGTTGGCAGGGTTTTCACCAGGCTGTTGGCCAGCGCGTAGTTACGCGCTTCGGCGGCGAGCTTGGCGCGGTCCCAGATCTTCTGTTCGGTCAACTGGCCGGCGGCGGCCCATTGGCCGAAAGTGGCATCACAGGCGGCCGGCTGGGATTTGCCGGTCATCCACAATTTTTCGGCGGTCTTGTAGCCTTCAGCCTTCAGATTGTGGCTGAGCTGGTATTGGCCATGCAGGCAGTCCAGTTCGACGAAATTGAGCTTGGCGTCGTAGTACTTTTCAAACGTCTGCCAATCGCCACGTTCGGCCAGCCAGCGCAGCCAACGCAGTTTCATCCAGTTGGCTTGGGGCAGGTCGCCGTGTTTGGCGAGGAACTGTTCGATTTCCTCGTTGCTCGCGGTTTTCAGGCGTGCGGTCAGCTCGTCATAAGCCAGGTACGGCGTGAGCGGGTAGTCGGCCAGGGCCTGGCTGTATTGCATGTAGGGCCCGCTGTCACCCTTGGCCAGGGCACGTTTGGCTTGGTCGTAATACTGACGTTGGGTGGTGAGGTCCACTGCCTGGGCGGATTGAACGGCAGTGGCGGAAAGAAGCAGACAAGATAAAAAGTTGAAAAGGCGACTGCGCATGAGACGTCCGTGCAAAGAAATCACGACTAGCGCCGGCACTGCCGACACTGATTGCCCCTAGCTTAGCCTTTTGCCAGCGGCCCGCGAAAGCTTTGCCGACAGGTTCGATCAAGTTCGCCGGAAATGTCCTACAGAACGTGTCGATAGAGAAAATGCCGACCGCATCCCACCCTCAAGTCAGGTAGAATGCGCGCCCAGTTTTTGGAGAAGCGTATGACCCTGCTCAAATTCAGCGATGTGTCCCTTGCTTTCGGCGCCATGCCGTTGTTGGACAAGGTGTCCTGGCAGATCGCCCGTGGTGAGCGGGTGTGCATCATCGGCCGCAACGGCACCGGCAAATCCAGCATGATGAAGCTGGTAAAAGGCGACCAGAAGCCCGATGACGGCTCTGTCTGGCGTGCCCCTGGCCTCAAGATCGGCGAATTGCCGCAAGAATTGCCGGTGGCCGACGGACGGACAGTGTTCGACGTGGTTGCCGAAGGCCTGGACGGTGTTGGCGAGTTGCTCGCGCAATACCATCACCTGGCGCAGAACTGCGTCACCGAAGAAGACCTGGACAAGCTGATGCACGTCCAGCAAGACCTCGAAGCCCGTGACGGCTGGCGTTTGCAGCAACTGGTAGACAGCACCCTGAGCCGCCTGCAACTGCCGGCCGACAAGACCCTCGCCGAATTGTCCGGCGGCTGGCGTCGTCGCGTGCTGCTGGCCCAGGCTCTGGTGTCCGAGCCGGACCTGCTGCTGCTCGACGAACCAACCAACCACCTGGACATCGGCGCCATCGCCTGGCTCGAAGAAGCCATCAAGGATTTCCAGGGCGCCGTGCTGTTTATCACGCACGACCGTGCCTTCCTGCAGAGCCTGGCCACGCGCATTCTCGAACTGGACCGTGGCGGCCTGATCGACTGGAACGGCGACTATGCCAGCTTCCTGGTGCACAAAGAGGCCGCACTGTCTGCTGAAGAGACCGCCAACGCGCTGTTCGACAAGAAACTGGCCCAGGAAGAAGTCTGGATCCGCCAGGGCATCAAGGCGCGCCGCACCCGTAACGAAGGCCGTGTGCGTGCCTTGAAAGCCTTGCGCGTCGAGCGCAGCGAACGCCGCGAGCGTACCGGCAAGGCCAACATCCAGCTGGATACCGCCGACAAGTCAGGCAAGCAAGTGATGGTGCTGGAGAACGTCAGCTTCCATCACCCGGACGGCCCGTTCCTGATCAAGGACTTCTCCATGGTCCTGCAGCGCGGCGACCGTATCGGCCTGCTGGGCGCCAACGGTACCGGCAAGACCACCTTGCTCAAGCTGATGCTCAGCGGTCTGCAACCGACCAGCGGCACCGTGGAAGAGGGTACGCGCATCGACGTTGCCTACTTCGACCAGTTGCGCCACCAGTTGGACCTGGAAAAAACCGTGATCGACAACGTTGCCGAAGGCCGCGACTTTATCGACATCGACGGCCAGAGCCGCCATGTACTCAGCTACCTGGGCGACTTCCTGTTCAGCCCGCAACGTGCGCGTACGCCGGTCAAGGCCTTGTCCGGTGGTGAGCGTGCGCGTTTGCTGCTGGCCAAGCTGTTCAGCAAGCCGGCCAACCTGCTGGTACTCGATGAACCGACCAACGATCTCGATGTGGAAACCCTGGAGCTGCTGGAAGAGGTCTTGCTGACCTTCAACGGCACTGTGCTGATGGTCAGTCACGACCGGGCATTCCTCGACAACGTGGTCACCAGCACCCTGGTCTTCGAAGGTGAAGGCAAGGTGCGCGAGTACGTGGGTGGTTACCAGGACTGGCTGCGCCAGGGTGGCTCGCCGCGTCTTCTGGGCGTGACCGAGAGCAAGTCCGGCAAGGCTGACTTGGCCTCGGCGGTGGTTGCTCCTGTGGAAGCTGTTGCACCGGCTCAGGAAGCTGCACCAGCGGCCAAGAAGAAACTCAGCTACAAGCTTCAGCGTGAGCTGGAAGCTTTGCCGGGTGATATCGACGCCAAGGAACAGCAGATTGCTGCGGTAGAAGCGCAAATGGCCGACGCGGGCTTCTACCTGCGCCCGGCGGCGGAAACCGCAGCGGTCATCGCTTCGCTGGAGACGTTGAACCAGGAGTTGGAAGCGTTGGTTGAGCGTTGGGCCGAGCTGGATGCCTGAGTGATCCAGCAGCACTGAAAAGCCCGGCGTCCATTCCTATGAGCGCCGGGCTTTTTATATGAAATGCGATCCAAATGTGGGAGCGGGCTTGCTCGCGAAAGCGGTGTGTCAGTCACCAGATGCATCAACTGACAGACAGCTTTCGCGAGCAAGCCCGCTCCCACATTTGCTAGGCGTTGTACTTAAGAGGCTTTCACTAGTTTTACCGCCAGTACATCGCACGGCGCGCCGTGCAGTACGTCATTGGCAGTAGAACCCAGCAACAACGCCAAGCCGTGACGACCATGGCTACCCACCACGATCAAGTCGCAAGCCTTTTCCTTGGCCAAGTGGTGGATTTCCTGGCGCGGTTGGCCGTATGTCAGGTGGCAGTCTTCCTTTTTCAGGTGCGGGTATTTGAGAATCAAACGGTCCAGGCGCTCCTTGGCCTGGTCAAATTGTTGTTGCTGCAACTGGGAAAGGTCCATCGGCACGTCACCGCCAAAGGCCATGGCCATGGGCTCGACGATATGCACCAGCGACAGTATGGCGCCATTGGCCAATGCAGACTCCTGTGCGCGCTTGATCACCGGATCGCACTCTTCGGTCAGATCGACAGCGACCAGAATATGTTTGTAGGGCATGAGGCGTTCCTCCAAGGGACTGCAATACGTTCAGTATGGCTGCTTTCAAGCGGATGGGGTTGCGTCAGGTCAAATCCGCTCATCTAGAAATTCGGGAGTACACATATGACGGTCTTGATAGTGGTGTCAATCCTTGCGGTGGTTTTAAGCCCCCTGGCATGGCTGCGCCCGTCGCGCCAGCAGAGCGGGCGCATGGCCCTGCGCATGGAGGCACGCCGCATCGGCCTGGCGATGCAGTTGGCGCCCCAGGAGTGGCCGCATTGGCTCAAGCAGGAGCCGCCGAGCCCATGCGCGCAATATTGTCGCCCCCGGCGTGGCAGCACCCCGGCGATCTGGAGTTACTGGCAGCTGGAGCCGGGGGTTTGGGTCAATCAATGGCGCGAAGGGTGTGTGGATGAAAAGTTGTTGCCGCATTTTGCAACGCTGCCGGCGAACGTCTACAAGGTCGAGGCCGACAAGCAGATGATCGCTTTGTATTGGGGCGAGAAGGGCGAGATGAGCGTATTGAAGGATATTGATGCACTGCTCAAGGCTTTGGCCTGACGGGCAATAAAAAGCCCGACATCATCATCGGGCTGGAGTTGGCCAGGCAGGCCGGTAATTCTGTGGTTCCCGCGGCGGATGTTCATCCGCTCGCGCCAAGGTTTGTCGCAAGCCTAGCGGCATATCCCATTCTGTACAGCCGTTTCCCACATCTTTTGCCTTATTGATTTCGTGAATATTTGAATATTGGCGAGGCCGCGCCTTGGGGGCGGGGTTCTGAAATGACTGGAAAGTCGCGTTTTTACTAGCCTTTGGAGCGATTGACAATTGCTCGGAATTGGATGAAGGTGGCGTACCCAAATCAAACGGGCGTATGAATTGAGCGTTTGTCTGTCAGACGGCTCATACAGAACCCCGACTATCGCACTGGCGGGTGTGCCTGGCTGACTGGCGTGAGCATTGATGCAACTGTCAATGTCAAACCAGAGACCAGCGTCCAGTGTGTACTGTTCAGCTTCCATATCGTGGAGATCAGTTGATGATTTACGAAGGTAAAGCCATCACGGTTAAGGCTCTTGAAAGTGGCATCGTCGAACTGAAGTTCGATCTCAAGGGTGAGTCCGTCAACAAGTTCAACCGTCTAACCCTGAACGAACTGCGTCAGGCCGTAGACACCATCAAAGCAGATGCTTCGGTCAAGGGCGTGATCGTCTCCAGCGGCAAGGACGTGTTTATCGTCGGCGCTGACATCACCGAATTCGTCGACAACTTCAAGCTGCCCGATGCCGAGCTGGTGGCTGGCAACCTCGAAGCCAACAAGATCTTCAGCGATTTCGAAGACCTCAACGTGCCGACCGTTGCCGCGATCAATGGCATCGCCTTGGGCGGCGGCCTGGAGATGTGCCTGGCGGCAGATTTCCGCGTCATGTCCGCGACCGCCAAGATCGGCCTGCCGGAAGTCAAGCTGGGCATCTACCCAGGCTTCGGCGGCACCGTGCGTCTGCCGCGCCTGATCGGTGCCGACAACGCCATCGAATGGATCGCCGCCGGTAAGGAAAACAAAGCCGAAGACGCATTGAAAGTCGGTGCTGTCGACGCTGTCGTTGCTCCGGAGAAACTGGCCGAAGCTGCGCTGAACCTGATCAAGGGCGCCATCAGCGGCGAGTTTGACTACAAGGCCAAGCGTCAGCCGAAGCTGGAAAAACTCAAGCTCAACGCCATCGAGCAAATGATGTCGTTCGAAACCGCCAAAGGTTTCGTGGCGGGCCAGGCCGGCCCGAACTACCCGGCGCCGGTTGAAGCGATCAAGACCATCCAGAAGGCCGCGAACTTCGGTCGCGACAAGGCCCTGGAAGTGGAAGCTGCCGGCTTCGTCAAACTGGCGAAAACCTCAGCTGCCCAGAGCCTCATCGGCCTGTTCCTGAACGATCAGGAGCTGAAGAAAAAGGCCAAGGCCTACGACGAAATCGCCAAGGACGTGAAACAGGCTGCCGTACTCGGCGCCGGTATCATGGGTGGCGGTATCGCCTATCAGTCGGCGTCCAAAGGCACGCCGATCCTGATGAAAGACATCAACGAGCACGGTATCGAGCAAGGCCTGGCGGAAGCCGCCAAGTTGCTGGTCGGCCGCGTTGATAAAGGTCGCATGACCGCTGCGAAGATGGCTGAAGTGCTTAACGGCATTCGTCCTACGCTGTCCTACGGCGATTTCGGCCATGTCGACCTGGTGGTCGAAGCGGTTGTCGAGAACCCGAAGGTCAAGCAGGCGGTATTGGCTGAAGTTGAAGCCCAGGTCAAAGACGACACTATCCTGGCATCCAATACCTCGACCATTTCCATCTCGCTGTTGGCCAAGGCCCTCAAGCGTCCGGAAAACTTCGTCGGCATGCACTTCTTCAACCCGGTGCACATGATGCCACTGGTGGAAGTGATCCGTGGCGAGAAGTCCAGCGAGCTGGCGGTGGCCACCACCGTTGCCTACGCCAAGAAAATGGGCAAGAACCCGATCGTGGTCAACGACTGCCCGGGCTTCCTGGTCAACCGCGTGCTGTTCCCGTACTTCGGCGGTTTCGCCAAGCTGGTCAGCGCGGGTGTGGACTTCGTACGCATCGACAAGGTCATGGAAAAATTCGGCTGGCCAATGGGCCCGGCGTACCTGATGGACGTGGTCGGTATCGACACTGGCCACCATGGTCGCGACGTCATGGCTGAAGGCTTCCCGGACCGCATGAAAGACGACCGCCGCTCGGCGATCGACGCGCTGTACGAGGCCAAGCGCCTGGGTCAGAAGAACGGCAAGGGCTTCTACGCCTACGAGACCGACAAGAAGGGCAAGCAGAAGAAAGTGGCCGACCCTTCGGTACACGAAGTGCTGGCTCCGGTCATCTACGAACAGCGTGAGGTGTCCGACGAGGACATCATCAACTGGATGATGATCGCCCTGTGCCTGGAAACTGTGCGTTGCCTGGAAGACGGCATCGTCGAGACCGCCGCCGAGGCCGATATGGGCTTGGTGTACGGTATTGGTTTCCCTCCATTCCGTGGTGGTGCGCTGCGTTACATCGATTCGATCGGTGTGGCTGAGTTCGTTGCCCTGGCTGACAAATACGCTGATTTGGGCCCGCTGTACCACCCGACCGCGAAGCTGCGCGAAATGGCCAAGAATGGCCAGAGCTTCTTCGGTTAAGTGCCCAGACGACTAGAGCGAGAATATTTATGAGCTTGAATCCAAGAGACGTCGTGATTGTCGACTTCGGTCGTACTCCGATGGGCCGCTCCAAGGGCGGCATGCACCGCAATACCCGTGCCGAAGACATGTCGGCGCACCTGATCAGCAAGTTGCTGGAGCGCAACGTCAAGGTTGACCCGAACGAAGTCGAAGACGTGATCTGGGGCTGCGTCAACCAGACCCTGGAGCAGGGCTGGAACATCGCGCGCATGGCCTCCTTGATGACCCAGATCCCGCACACCGCGGCCGGCCAGACCGTCAGCCGCCTGTGTGGCTCGTCGATGAGCGCGCTGCACACCGCTGCCCAGGCGATCATGACTGGCAATGGTGATGTGTTTGTGGTCGGTGGCGTGGAGCACATGGGCCACGTCAGCATGATGCACGGCGTGGACCCTAACCCGCACATGTCGCTGTACGCAGCGAAAGCCTCGGGCATGATGGGCCTGACCGCAGAAATGCTTGGCAAAATGCACGGCATTACCCGCGAAGCCCAGGATGCGTTTGGCCTGCGTTCCCACCAACTGGCGCACAAGGCCACCGTGGAAGGCAAGTTCAAGGATGAAATCATCCCGATGAACGGCTACGACGAGAACGGTTTCCTGAAACTGTTCGACTACGACGAAACCATTCGTCCGGACACCACCCTGGAAAGCCTGGCGGCCTTGAAGCCGGCGTTCAATCCAAAGGGCGGCACCGTGACAGCCGGTACGTCGTCGCAGATCACCGATGGTGCTTCGTGCATGATCGTGATGTCGGCCCAGCGTGCCCAGGACCTGGGGATCCAGCCTCTCGCGGTGATCCGTTCCATGGCCGTAGCGGGTGTGGACCCGGCGATCATGGGCTATGGTCCAGTACCGGCCACACAAAAAGCCTTGAAGCGCGCAGGCCTGACCATCAACGACATCGACTTCTTCGAGCTCAACGAAGCTTTCGCCGCACAGGCCCTGCCAGTGCTGAAAGATCTGAAAGTGCTCGACAAGATGAATGAGAAGGTTAACCTGCACGGCGGTGCGATTGCCCTGGGCCACCCATTCGGTTGCTCCGGCGCACGTATCTCCGGCACTTTGCTTAACGTGATGAAGCAAAATGGCGGCAACCTTGGGGTTGCAACCATGTGCATTGGTCTCGGCCAAGGCATTTCTACCGTCTTCGAACGCGTTTAAGCGTTGCGTTGATGGAAGCCGGGGCCCAGTGCCCCGGTTTTTGTTTTTTGGAACTTTTTAATATTTTTTTCAACAAATTTTGCAAGAGGGCCAGAGCATGAAAGTCGAACCAGGGCTCTACCAACATTATAAGGGGCCGCAGTACCGCGTTTTCAGCGTGGCACGGCACTCCGAAAACGAAGAAGAAGTGGTGTTTTACCAAGCGCTGTATGGCGAATACGGCTTTTGGGTGCGCCCCTTGAGCATGTTCGTGGAGACCGTCGAAGTTGACGGCGAGCAGGTCCCGCGCTTTGCTTTGGTCAAGACCGAACCCAGTCTTTTTTCAGGGCAATAACGGCAGGTCGCGCAGAATGCTGCGCTTGACCTCACCTTGTTGCCACTATATATAGCGTTGCCGCGACAGGCGCCAACTGCCTTTCACTTCTCGAATTCAGGAATTTTCCGATCCATGGGCAAATCGCTGGTCATTGTGGAATCCCCGGCTAAGGCCAAGACCATCAACAAGTACTTGGGCAACGAGTACGTGGTGAAGTCGAGTATCGGCCATATCCGAGACCTGCCCACCAGCGGTTCGGCTAGCGCCAGCAAGGAGCCTGCTGCCAAGCGCGGCAAGGCGGCTGCGGGCGAAGGCCCGGTGCTCTCGCCTAAAGAGAAAGCGCGCAAGCAGCTGGTCTCGCGCATGGGTGTGGATCCGGATCATGGCTGGAAGGCCAAGTACGAAATCCTTCCGGGCAAGGAAAAGGTCATCGAAGAGCTGCGCCGGCTCGCCAAGGATGCTGACACCATCTATCTCGCGACGGACTTGGACCGCGAAGGGGAAGCCATTGCCTGGCACCTGCGCGAAGCCATCGGCGGTGATGACAGCCGCTACAAGCGCGTGGTGTTCAACGAAATCACCAAGAAAGCCATCCAGGAAGCCTTCTCCAAACCGGGTGAACTGGACATCGACCGCGTCAACGCCCAGCAGGCCCGTCGTTTTCTCGACCGCGTCGTGGGCTACATGGTCTCGCCACTGCTGTGGGCCAAGATCGCCCGTGGCCTGTCTGCCGGCCGTGTGCAGTCGGTTGCGGTAAAGCTGGTGGTAGAGCGTGAGCGCGAGATCCGTGCGTTCAATCCCGAAGAATACTGGGAGGTCCACGCTGACCTCGGCACCGCCAAGGGCGCCAACGTGCGCTTTGAAGTGGCTCGTGAGAAAGGCGAAGCCTTCAAGCCGCTGAACGAAGCCCAGGCCATGGCCGCGCTGGAAAAGCTCAAGGCTTCCAGCTACAGCATCGTCAAGCGCGAAGACAAACCGACCAGCAGCAAGCCGTCGGCGCCGTTCATCACCTCCACCCTGCAACAAGCCGCGAGCAACCGCCTGGGCTTCGGGGTGAAGAAGACCATGATGATGGCCCAGCGTCTGTATGAAGCCGGCTATATCACCTATATGCGTACCGACTCCACCAACCTCTCGGTAGACGCGGTCGCGATGGCGCGTACTTATATTGAAAGCGAGTTCGGCAAGAAATACCTGCCGGAGAAGCCGAACGTCTACAGCAGCAAGGAAGGCGCCCAGGAGGCTCACGAAGCGATTCGTCCTTCCGACGCCAACACCGAGCCGAGCAAGCTCAGTGGCATGGAGCGCGACGCTGAGCGCCTCTACGAGCTGATCTGGCGCCAGTTCCTGGCTTGCCAGATGCTGCCGGCGCAATACCTGTCCACTACCGTCAGCGTGGGTGCTGGTGACTTCGAGCTGCGTGCCAAGGGCCGTATCCTCAAGTTCGACGGCTACACCCGCGTCATGCCGCAAATCGCCAAGCCTGGCGATGACGACGTACTGCCGGACATGGCCCAGGGCGACACGTTGAAGCTGATCAAGCTCGACCCGTCCCAGCACTTCACCAAGCCGCCGGCGCGTTATTCGGAAGCCAGCCTGGTGAAAGAGATGGAGAAGCGCGGTATCGGTCGTCCGTCGACCTATGCGGCGATCATCTCCACCATCCAGGACCGTGGCTACGTGGCGCTGCACAACCGTCGTTTCTATTCGGAAAAGATGGGCGACATCGTCACCGAACGTCTGTCCGAGAGCTTCTCCAACCTGATGGACTACGGCTTCACTGCCGGCATGGAAGAGAATCTCGATGACGTGGCCCAGGGTCAGCGCGACTGGAAAAACGTGCTCGACGAGTTCTACGGCGATTTCAAGAAAAAACTCGAAGTGGCTGAAAGCCCTGAGAGCGGCATGCGTGCCAACCAGCCGGTGATGACCGACATCCCGTGCCTGACCTGTGGCCGTCCGATGCAGATTCGTACCGCCTCCACTGGCGTGTTCCTCGGTTGCTCGGGCTATAGCCTGCCGCCGAAAGAGCGCTGCAAGGCCACCGTCAATCTGGTGCCGGGCGATGAGATCGCCGCCGATGACGAGGGTGAATCCGAGTCGCTGGTACTGCGCGGCAAGCACCGCTGCCCGATCTGCAGCACGGCGATGGACGCCTACCTGCTGGACGAGAAGCACAAGTTGCACATCTGCGGTAACAACCCGGATTGCAATGGCTACGAGATCGAAGAGGGCACTTACCGCATCAAGGGCTATGAAGGCCCAAGCCTGGAATGCGACAAGTGCGGCAGTGAGATGCAGCTCAAGACCGGACGTTTCGGCAAGTTCTTCGGCTGCACCAACCCGACTTGCAAGAACACCCGCAAACTGCTGAAAAGCGGTGATGCGGCGCCGCCGAAGATGGACCCGGTGAAGATGCCTGAGCTCAAGTGCGAGAAGGTCAACGACACCTACATCCTGCGTGACGGTGCTTCGGGCCTGTTCCTGGCTGCCAGCCAGTTCCCGAAAAACCGCGAGACCCGTGCACCACTGGTGTTGGAGATCGTGCCGCACAAGGATGAGATTGATCCGAAGTACCACTTCCTGTGTGAAGCGCCGAAGAAGGACCCGGATGGTCGCCCAGCCGTGATCCGCTACAGCCGCAAGACCAAGGAGCAGTACGTGCAGACCGAAGTGGACGGCAAGCCTACCGGCTGGAAAGCGTTCTACGACGGCGGCAAGTGGAAGGTCGAGGACAAGCGCCAGGGCGCTTGATCCATCGGATGCGCTGAAGATGCAATGTGGGAGGGGGCTTGCTCCCGATGGCGGTGGGTCAGTTGATACATCTGTAACTGACCCACCGCCATCGGGAGCAAGCCCCCTCCCACATTTGCACTTGCGGTACGCCCGGCCGTTCCGTGACACTGTTCAGCCAGCATCCCGCCTATTCGTTGTGGAGATTGCCGTCATGGCCAACGAACTCTATACCCGTACTAACCAGAAAATTTACTTCGCGGGTTTATCTCTGGAAGCCCTTGGGCGTGCCGAGGAAGGGAAGGAGATGAATGCCATCGCGCTGGTGCAGGCAGGGCGCGAAGCAGCCCTGTTCCATCTGTACGGCGCCTTGCTGGGGCTGTGCCATGAAATCGCTGGGTTCTACCGCTTGCCCCAGGCGGGTGCGCCTCGAGCGGAAATGATCGTGAACCGTGAAGTGCTGGATTCCATGGCGATCCCTGAATTGGCCGAACTGGTGGAAATGGCCCAGAGCCCTGACAGTTGGGTGGCGCGATTGCTCAAGGCCCATGCGGATATGTTCCAACCTCCGCGTGTTCCTCATGTGCCCAAGGGCGATGTTACCCAGCCGTTGATTGCCGCTGTGGCGTTGCAAGAGGATGAGCCCAAGCCCTTGAGCCGCGAAGAGTTGGAAGGTTGGCGCCAGGAGCTGAAAAAAATGGCACTGCGTTTTCGTGAAGGGTTGAACGAGTGCTGAGGGTGGGAGCGAGTTAGCCCGGTACCATTCATCAAGCGGTAAAGAAACCTGCCCAGATCCTCTGCGAGGCTGGGTGGATGACTGATATAATCCCGGCCTTTCGTGGAGAACAGACTTTTATGCCAACGTCCTTTCTGGAAATTGTTGAACTGCCTGACGGCCGAATCGAATTGCGCCGGGCGGAGGACGAGGGTTCTCTGGTTATTCTGGATTTTTCCGAAGATGCCAAGGTGTTCCTGCAGGGCCAACACGTGGAAGTGGCTAAAGCCATGTTGAGCGTGGGTGTGCAGATGGCAGGTCGCTTGGCGGAAGGCGAGCCTGAGAAAGACGACGGCCCGCGGGTTCTTCACTGAGTCTGGTGGTGAAGGCGCTTCTGTGGCGAGCGAGTCCATCCACAGGGCTTATTATCCCAAGCGAATATTCAAGCTCTGTGCATCGCCCGTACGTGCGGCACTGATCAATTGCTGCTTGGCCGCAGCATTCAACGGATTCAACCAACTCACCACCGTATGACTACGGCCCAGGCGCAAGGCTTCGCAGGTCAACTGCTGGGCGCTCTGCGTGCCGCGTGGTTGCAGCAGCAGGATACGCTCACGGTTGAGGCCAGCCTCCCGTAGCCAGGCCTGGGTCAGGCTGGCGGGTGGGGCGATCAGGGTCAGCCAGCGTGCGTCCTTGTCTTCGCTCAATTCGCGCAGGATAGGTGCCAGCAGGTTCAGGCAGCTCTCAGCCGCACCGCGCAACGACAATTCACTGAACGCCTCAGGTTCGCTGCCCCAGGGGGCCTCGACCGTTTCCTTGAGGATGGGCGCAAGGGGTTGGGCCATGAAGGCCTCGAACAGCGACAGTTGGGTGTGTTGTGGGGTGTGCACGAGCTGCATGATGCCTCCTTTAGCGGCGAATGACGCCGACACTCAAGCCTTCGATCACCAGGTCCTGATCTTTCAGGTTGACTTCAATCGGGGCGAACTCAGGGTTCTCGGCCAGGAGCCAGACCTTGCTGCCTTCACGTTTGAAGCGTTTGACGGTGACTTCATCGCCGATACGGGCGACGACGATCTGGCCATTGCGAGCTTCACGGGTAGTGTGGACGGCCAGCAGATCGCCGTCGAAGATGCCCACGTCCTTCATGCTCATGCCGTGCACGCGCAATAGATAGTCGGCGCGAGGATGGAAGAAGGTCGGGTTGATGTTGCAGGATTCCTCGACGTGCTGCTGCGCCAGGATCGGCGCACCGGCGGCAACACGGCCGATGATCGGCAGTGTCGATTCG
Organism: Pseudomonas haemolytica; assembly: GCF_009659625.1. Lineage (GTDB taxonomy): Bacteria > Pseudomonadota > Gammaproteobacteria > Pseudomonadales > Pseudomonadaceae > Aquipseudomonas > Aquipseudomonas haemolytica. The sequence goes on from NZ_VOIW01000001.1 coordinate 943,117, forward strand.
TCGGCCTTGGCCTCGAAGCCAGGGATGCGAATACCCCGCGAGGCACCTGGAGTCATCTCGATTGCGCCCTTGCGAGCGAGGGCCTTGAGGTGCTCTTCGGCGGCGTTGGGGGACTTGAACCCCAGTTCCAGGGCAATCTCCGCACGGGTCGGCGGGTAACCATTGTCATCAAGGCAGCGCTTGATAAAAGCCAGAATCTCAGCTTGGCGTGGCGTCAGTTTTAGCATGTTGATCGCTCTGTCTTTTTATACAGTGACTGGGATTATATACAGTGAACTGCGCTTGGCAATCATCCTTTTCAACGACTCCGCTGGACGGTCATTCTTCATCCTTCCTACAGCGTAGAGAGGGCGCTGCCTACAGGGCAGTAGGGATGTGATTTAATAGCGCTGAAACAGATGACTGCCTAGCCAGAAAGCGAACCCGCAGGCTTGACAAGACACACTCTGAAACGTATGTTTCAAACAAGTGTTTGTCAGGCGGAGTAGCCATGGCCCAGTCGGAAACCGTTGAACGCATTCTCGATGCTGCCGAGCAATTGTTCGCGGAAAAAGGATTTGCTGAAACTTCATTGCGGCTGATCACCAGTAAGGCTGGGGTCAACCTTGCCGCCGTGAACTACCATTTCGGCTCGAAAAAAGCCCTGATCCAGGCAGTATTCTCGCGCTTCCTGGGGCCGTTCTGCGCCAGCCTTGACCGTGAGCTGGAGCGTCGCCAGGCCAAGGCCGATCACAAGCCAAGCCTGGAAGACCTGCTGGAAATCCTTGTTGAGCAAGCGTTGGTCGTGCAGCCGCGCAGCGGCAACGACCTGTCGATCTTCATGCGCCTGCTGGGCCTGGCGTTCAGCCAGAGCCAGGGCCACCTGCGCCGCTACCTGGAAGACATGTACGGCAAGGTATTCCGCCGCTATATGCTGCTGGTCAACGAAGCCGCCCCGCGTATTCCACCTATCGAACTGTTCTGGCGCGTGCATTTCATGCTCGGTGCTGCGGCCTTCAGTATGTCCGGGATCAAGGCTTTGCGGGCGATTGCCGAGACCGACTTCGGTGTAAACACCTCCATCGAGCAGGTGATGCGCCTGATGGTGCCGTTCCTGGCAGCCGGCATGCGCGCCGAGACCGGCGTCACCGACCCGGCCATGACTGCTGCCCAGTTGCGCCCACGCAGTAAAACAGCCCCGACCGCTGCCAAGGTTTGACCGCCCCCGGGTGTGCGCGGCCGCTTGCATCCGCTAAGCTAGCCGCCATGCCGATTTCAGCTATTTACTCGTAACCCGTCGTGCTTACCGTGCCTGGTGAGCACGACGGGTTGTGTGCGTTATTTAAGGAAGGTTTATGACTGCTGCCCTGCAAGGTTCTTTGATGGTCGACGTTGCCGGTACCTGGCTGACGGCCGAGGACCGTCATCTGTTGCGCCAACCGGAAGTGGGCGGCCTGATCATTTTTGCGCGCAATATCGAGCACCCGCGCCAGGTTCGCGAGTTGAGCGCGGCGATTCGAGCGGTGCGTCCTGATTTGCTATTGGCCGTCGACCAGGAAGGTGGCCGCGTACAGCGCCTGCGCCAAGGCTTTGTGCGCCTGCCGGCCATGCGTGCGCTGGCGGACAACCCCAACGCTGAATACCTGGCTGAGCAGTGTGGCTGGATCATGGCCACCGAAGTACTGGCCGTGGGCCTGGACCTGAGTTTCGCTCCGGTACTGGACCTCGACTATCAACGCAGCGCCGTGGTCGGCACCCGCGCCTTCGAAGGCGACCCCGAGCGCGCTGCCCTGCTCGCCGGCGCCTTTATCCGCGGCATGAACAGTGCCGGAATGGCCGCCACCGGCAAACACTTCCCGGGTCACGGTTGGGCTGAGGCCGATTCCCACGTCGCCATTCCCAATGACGAACGCAGCCTGGAACAGATTCGCGCCAATGACCTGGTGCCTTTCGCACGCTTGAGCAAGCAATTGGCCGCCGTGATGCCCGCGCACGTGATCTACCCGCAGGTGGACGCCCAGCCCGCCGGCTTTTCGCGCCGCTGGTTGCAGGACATCCTGCGCGGTGAGTTGCAGTTCGATGGGGTGATTTTCAGTGATGACCTGTCCATGGCGGGCGCCCATGTGGTCGGTGATGCGGCCAGTCGAATCGAAGCGGCGCTGACTGCGGGTTGTGACATGGGGCTGGTTTGCAATGACCGCGCGGCTGCCGAGCTGGCGCTGAGTGCGGCGCAGCGGATGAAGGTCACACCGTCGGCGCGGATTGCACGTATGCGCGGCCAGGCGATTGCTTCAGCTGATTACAAGCAGGATCCGCGCTGGTTGGTGGCCCTCACGGCCTTGCGCGATGCGCAACTGATCGACTGATCGAATACCGCGTCGCGTCCATCGCAGGCAAGCCCGCTCCTACATTTTGATATGTGAATACATTCAAGTGTGGGAGCGGGCTTGCTCGCGAAGGCGATCTAACGTTCAGCGCTTTTCTTGCTTATTCGGCAGTGGTGCGAAGAGCGCCTCGATATCCTCATTGCCCAATTGCCAGTCCCCCGTAGTGCGCCCATCCAGCACACCCGCCGCCAGGTCGGATTTCTCCTTCTGCAGATGCTGGATTTTCTCCTCCACCGTGCCCCGGGCAATCATCTTGTATACGAACACCGGTTTTTCCTGCCCGATGCGATAGGCGCGGTCGGTGGCCTGGTTTTCCGTGGCCGGGTTCCACCACGGGTCGTAGTGGATCACCGTGTCGGCTTCGGTCAGGTTCAAACCCACGCCACCGGCCTTCAAACTGATCAGGAATATCTGTAGCTTGCCGCTCTGGAAATCCTTCACCGGTGTGCGCCGGTCACGGGTCTGACCGGTCAGCAATGCGTAGGCAATGCCGCGTTTTTTCAGCTCGGCTTCGATCAAGCTCAGCATCGAGGTGAACTGGGAAAACAGTAGGATTCGCCGGTCCTCGGCAAACAGCTCTTCGAGCATTTCCATCAGGCTGTCGAGCTTGCCCGAGCTGCTGCCACGCGTTGGCAGGCTGGCGTCGTTGACCAGGCGCAGGTCGCAGCACACCTGGCGCAGTTTGAGCAACGCTTCAAGGATAATGATCTGGCTGCGTGCCACGCCCTTGCGCGTGATTTCGTCGCGGACCTTTTTATCCATGGCCAGGCGCATGGTTTCGTACACATCGCGTTGGGCCTCGTTGAGGTCTACCCAATGGATAATCTCGGTCTTGGGCGGCAATTCCGTCGCCACCTGTTCCTTGGTGCGACGTAGCAGGAACGGCTTGATCCGACCGTTGAGGTGCTGCAATCGCACTTCACTGGCGCGCTTTTCAATCGGCACGCGGTAATCGCGATTGAAGCTTTTCACGTCGCCCAGCCAGCCTGGCAGCAGGAAGTGGAACAGCGACCACAGCTCGCCCAGGTGGTTTTCCAATGGCGTGCCGCTCAGGCACAGGCGCTGGCGCGCATTCAGTTCGCGTGCGGCTTGGGCGGCCTTGCTGGAAGGGTTCTTGATGTACTGCGCCTCGTCGAGGATCAACACATGCAGGGGTAGGGCGGCGAGTTGCTCAATGTCCTTGGGCAGCAGGGCGTAGGTGGTCAGCAGCAGGTCGTAGTCCTGAAGGTTGGCAAAATGTTTCTTACGCCCCGCGCCATACAAAGCCAACACCCTGAGCTGCGGGGTGAAGTGTGCAGCTTCATCGAGCCAGTTCGGGATCAGGCTGGTGGGCATCACCACCATGCACGGCCTATCCAGGCGCCCTGCGATTTTTTCAGTAAGGATATGCGCCAGGGTTTGCAGGGTTTTGCCCAGGCCCATGTCATCCGCAAGAATCCCGCCCACCTCCAATTGGCGCAGAGACTGCATCCAGCTCAAGCCTTCCAACTGATAAGGGCGCAAGGTCGCGTTCAGGCCCTCAGGCGCCACGCAGGTGAAGCCCTTGATGTCGCGCAGGCGTTGGGCGAAGTTGCGGATTTTTTCGCCACCTTCCCATTGCAGCGGCAGGTCTTCCAGCGGGTTGAGGCGGATCGCATCGGCTTTGGCCAGGCGTAGCGTGGTCGTGCCGGCTTCTTGTAGGTAGAACTCGCCGAGGGTCGCCAGCACCGGCTTCAAGCGACCGTAGGGCAGTGCCACTTGCAATGGGCCATGGCCGCCATTGGGCAGGCCGGGGATGTTCACCAGGATCAGCTCATCATCGCGGCGCCGCGCCAGTTTCTCCGGGTTGAGGATCTCGGTGTGGGAGCGCATCAGGTTCAACAGGATCGGCAGCAGGCTCAAGCGTTCGCCATTGACGATAATGCCCAGTTCCAGGTCGAACCAATCGCGTTCCGGCCCTTCATCGACCGTGGCATACCAGTCATCGACGGTGCTCAGGTCAAAGCCGAAGTCTTCATCGATCTGCAGCTCCCAGCCCTCGGCGCGCAAGGTCGGCGACGCATTGAGGGTGAAGTTCAGCCAGGCGCTGTCGTTGACCATCTCGAACAGCTCGCCGGCACTTTCCGGCAGGGCCTTGCTCTGGCGTGTGGCGATCTTGAACCCGAGCAGGCGCAGTTGTTCGCGAAAGGGTTGTTCCCGCTCGGGATGGCGCTTGATGCGCAGGCTCTGGGTTTCCTGGCGCACGATGATGTCGGCATTTTTCTGCCCGCTGACATAGTTGCCCAGGTAGTTGAACGACAGCGCCGCACGGTGCTGGATATACCGTTGCATCTTGCCGTTGCGCGGCTCGAATGCGCTGAACTCCACACTGGCCAGCCACAAGCGCGGTACGGGCTGTACATCGTCCATCACCACCTGTGGCAACACCACGCGGTTATCCAGCACCGCCTGGAGTTTCTCCAGCAGTTCGGCATCCTGGGCCGCTGCCGGGTAGGCCAGGGTTTCCTGAACCTTGAGCAGCACCGCCGCGATGTGCTTGCAATTGGTGTGCACCGGGCACGTGCAGCGGCTGTCCACCAGGATCAGCGTGCCCTTGGCTGATTCGCGCAGCGAGATGGTCTGCCGGTAAACGTTGCCGCCCGAACCTTCGCAACTGGCAATGATGGTGCTGTCGCCGGACTCGACGATGCGCACGCGGTTTTCCAGGGCGTAGCGCCGCCCGCGCTCAAGGCTTTGCTCTTTAAAGCGATTGGCCCACGAAGGGGCCAGGGGTTTGGTCAGCGACGACGTCAGGGGCATGGCGCGGGATCAGTCCTGAAGGTCGGGCGGTGGTGCACTGGGTGGCTTGGCGGTCAGCGAGGTGATCTTGATCAGCAACGCCAGGTGACCACCATCCAGGTAGTTGAGCTGGTTGTTCTTGGTGCGCACGTCTTTCTGGCTCAAATGCTCGCTGGCAATCACGCTGCCGTTGCTGTCGAACTGGTTGATCCAGAAGTCCGCGTCGATATCGGTAAAACGCCCCAGTTGCAGGCTCAACACACCTTCGATGGGGAACTGGCCGAATTGCTCCTGGCCGTCGGTGATCGCGACGTTGACCGGCTGCTCGCCCAGGTTCTGTTCCCAGGCCTTGTGGGCGAGCACCGTATAGTTGGCGTCGGCGCTGAGCTTGTCGACGATATTGCCCAGGCGCGGCGGGCTCATCCGCTCGCCCAGGCGTGGTGCGCCCGCATCCCAGTTTTCGGGTGCGGCGCGGCTGTTGATCACCGGCTCGGCATTCTGGCGCACCAGGATCATTTCCACCTGGTACAGGCCGTCGGCGAATGCCGAAGGCGCGATTACCACCAACAACAGGCTCAGAATGCGGAACAGGCGCATGGCGGCGTCCTTCAAGCGGATTTCGGGATGAGGCGCTCGAACAGCGCCTCCAAGGTATTGAAGCGTTCTTCGGCACGTTCCATCGGTACCATGAACTTGAACAGCGTAGCCCCTTCGAACTTGTAGCGGTTGGGCTGGCCCTGGATCAGCTTGATCAGCACCAACGGGTCTACCGGCGTCTGCGCTTCGAATTCGATGCGGCCACCCTGCGGCCCGGCGTCGACTTTCTTGATACCCAACTGCTCGGCCTGCAATTTGAGCAGGGTCAGGCGCACCAGGTTCTTGGTCGGTTCCGGCAGCAGGCCGAAGCGGTCGATCATCTCCACTTGCAGGTCCTTGAGGCCCTCTTCGTCGGTGGCCGAGGCAATGCGCTTGTAGAGGATCAGCCGCGCATGCACATCCGGCAGGTAGTCTTCGGGAATCAACGCTGGTAGGCGCAGGTTGATCTCCGGGCCGCCGCCCAACGGTTGGTCGAGATTCGGTTGCTCGCCTTTGCGGATGGCTTTCACTGCGCGTTCGAGCATCTCCATGTACAGGGTGAAGCCGACTGCCTGGATCTGGCCGCTCTGGCCATCGCCGAGCAGTTCGCCGGCGCCGCGGATTTCCAGGTCGTTGGTCGCCAGCACGAAGCCGGCGCCGAGGTCCTGGGTGTTGGCGATGGCTTCCAGGCGCTTTTCCGCGTCGCTGGTGATTTGCTGGCGCGGCGGTGTAAGCAGATAGGCATACGCCTGGTGGTGACTGCGCCCGACACGGCCACGCAGTTGGTGCAACTGGGCCAGGCCGAACTTGTCGGCGCGTTCGATGATGATGGTGTTGGCGCTCGGCACGTCGATGCCGGTCTCGATGATGGTCGAGGCGATCAACACGTTGAAGCGCTTGTGGTAGAAGTCGCTCATCACCTGTTCGAGTTCGCGCTCGCGCATCTGCCCATGGCCTATGGCGATACGCGCTTCTGGCACCAGCTCGGCGAGGTCGGCGGCGCATTTCTCGATGGTCTTCACATCGTTATGCAGGTAATACACCTGGCCGCCGCGCAGCAGTTCGCGCAGCAGCGCTTCCTTGACCGTGCTCTTGTTCTGCTCCATCACGAACGTACGCACCGACAGGCGGCGCGCCGGCGGGGTGGCGATGATCGACAGGTCACGCATGCCCGACACCGCCATGTTCAGCGTGCGCGGAATCGGCGTAGCGGTGAGGGTGAGGATGTCGACTTCGCTGCGCAGGGCCTTGAGCTGTTCTTTCTGGCGCACCCCGAAGCGGTGTTCTTCGTCGATGATCACCAGGCCCAGGTTTTTGATCTTCACATCGTCCGACAACAGCTTGTGGGTACCGATGACGATATCGATCTTGCCCTCGGCCAGGTCGGCGATGGCGGCATTCACTTCCTTGGCGGACTTGAAACGGCTCATCACCTCCACGGTTACCGGCCAGTCGGCAAAGCGGTCGCGGAAACTGTTGTAGTGCTGCTGGGCGAGCAGGGTGGTGGGCACCAGGATCGCCACCTGGCGACCGCCGTGTACCGCAATAAAGGCTGCGCGCATCGCCACTTCGGTCTTGCCGAAGCCCACGTCGCCACACACCAGGCGGTCCATCGGCTTGGGCGCAAGCATGTCGGCGCGCACCGCTTCGATGGTGGTTTGCTGGTCCGGGGTTTCTTCGAAGGCGAAGCCGGCGCTGAAGGTGGCGTAGTCGGCTTTGGGGTCGGCGAACGCGTAGCCTTCGCGGGCCGCACGGCGGGCATAGATGTCGAGCAACTCGGCTGCCACGTCGCGCACTTGTTCGGCGGCCTTGCGCTTGGCTTTCTGCCAGGTCTCGGAGCCCAGGCGGTGCAACGGTGCCAGGGCATCGTCGCTACCGGTATAGCGGGCAATCAAGTGCAGGCTGGCCACCGGCACGTAGAGCTTGGCGCCCTCGGCGTATTCCATGGTGAGGAATTCGGCGGCCTGGTTGTCGATCTCCAGGGTCTGCAGGCCGAGGTAGCGGCCGACGCCGTGGTCGATATGCACCACCGGCGCGCCTTCGCGCAGCTCGGTGAGGTTCTTGATCACCGCGTCATTGTTGGCATCGGCACGTTTTTCCCGGCGGCGGCGCTGCATCACGCGTTGACCGAACAGCGGGCTCTCGGCGATCAGTGCAAGCGCCGGGTCATCCAGCAGCAGCCCTTCGTCCAACGGCGCGATGGTAATCGCCAGGCGCTCTTTGCTGGCGACAAAGTCCGGCCAGCTGTCGACGGTTTTCGGGCGCAGCTTCAGGCGTTCCAGCAGTTCCAGCAGCACTTCGCGACGCCCGGCGGATTCGGCGGTAAACAGCACGCGGCCGGGGAAGTCACCGAGGAAGTTGGACAGTGCTTCCAGCGGTTGCGTGGCCTTGGCCTGGATTGCCAGGTCCGGCAGCGTCCCTGCTGGGAAACGCTCGCGGCCACTGCCGGCATCCACGTCCTGCTGGCTGGCGACCACGCGCGGCCAGTTTTTCAAGCGGGCGAAGCAGTCTTCCACCGGCAGGAACAGTTCGGCGGGCGGCAATAAAGGCCGGGACGGATCGACGCGGCGCTCTTCATAGCGGTTACGCACATCGTTCCAGAAGTTTTCTGCCGCCTGTTCGATGCCCGGCAGCGAGAACACCTGGGTGTCCTGGGGCAAGTAGTCGAAGAGGGTGGAGGTTTCGTCGAAGAACAACGGCAGGTAGTACTCGATACCCGCCGGTGTAATCCCGCTGCTCAAGTCCTGGAAGATCGGGCAGCGGCGGAAGTCCACGTCGAAGCGTTCACGAAAGCGCGCCTTGAAACGCGTGACCGCGTCCTTTTGCAGCGGGAATTCCCGCGCCGGCAGCAGCTTGATCGAATCGACCTTGTCGATGGAGCGCTGGTTTTCCGGATCAAAGGTGCGCAGCGTTTCGATTTCGTCATCGAACAGGTCGATGCGATACGGCAATTTGCTGCCCATCGGGAACAGGTCGATCAGCGCCCCACGCACTGCGAATTCACCGTGCTCGTACACCGTGTCGACGCAGCGGTAGCCGCTGGCCTCCAGGCGCGTGCGCATCTGTTCTACGTCGAGCTTCTGGCCAATGTCCAGCACCAGGCTGCTGCCCAGCAGGAACTTGGTCGGCGCCAGGCGGTGCAAGGCCGTGGTGATCGGCACCACCAGCACGCCGTGGGCCAGTTCCGGCAGGCGGTACAGGCTGGCGATGCGCTGGGAAATGATGTCCTGGTGCGGCGAGAACAGGTCATAGGGCAGGGTTTCCCAGTCGGGAAAATGCAGCACCGGCAAATCGGGGGCGAAGAAGCTCAGCTCCTGCTCCAGCCGTTCGGCACTTTGGCTGTCGGCGGTCAGCAGCAGGGTAAAGCGCTTGGCTGCGCTGGCAGCCTCGGCAATGGCCAGGCTCAGGGCGGCACCGGGCAGGTTGCCCCAGTGCTGTTTACCTGCCGCGGCAGGGAGAAGCGGTAGACGCAGAACGGGCACGGAAGGTTGAGCTCCAAGCGTTGCGACAAAGTCGGTAATTGTAACGGCCCGAGGTGCCGCCTGTCAGTTGCTGACTGTGCCTATTACGGTTTGTAGGAAATGTAGTGGCTAAGACAAACAATGGTGGGTTTTGACTCAATATGTAGTGCCAAAATGCGCGAATGTTTAGGAGGGTTACGGACAAGTCAGCCTCTGCGCTCGACTAGTGGCCTTCTGGAACCCGCGTATTTCCTGGGCTGTAGCGCGGTGGTATTTTTTTGCAAGGGCTTTTTGTTGCCCCTCGCGCATTGCTCATCGTGCAGTCGGGCGACATAATGTAGCCCCTTTTTTCTGCCCCTACATGTGGAAGGTTCCCGTGACTCAGAAGCCCGACCAGTGTCTTGGTGAATGGATCGACCGTGAAGCACTCGCAGAAGCGATGATTCCGCTTATCGGCCAGCTGTACCGCAATAACAATGTGGTGAGCTCGATCTATGGCCGCAGCCTGATCAACCAGTCTGTCATCGCGATTCTCAAGGCGCACCGCTTTGCGCGCCATCGCTCTGCCGACGACAGCGAACTCTCCGTCCACGAAACATTCCCACTGCTCAAGGCCATGAGCGAGCTCAAGCTCGGCGCGGCCTCGGTAGACCTGGGCAAGTTGGCCTACAAGTTCCGCAAGGAAGGCGCCGGCCGTAGCGCCGAGCAGTTCGTGCGTGAAGAAATGGCCGAAGTGGTTGGCCAGCAAAACGCCGCGGCCCGCAAGGGCACCGACGTCGTGCTGTACGGCTTCGGTCGTATCGGCCGCCTGTTGGCGCGCATCCTGATCGAGAAAACCGGTGGCGGCGACGGCCTGCGCCTGCGTGCCATCGTGGTGCGCAAAGGTGCCGAGAACGACCTGACCAAGCGCGCCAGCCTGCTGCGTCGCGACTCGGTACACGGTCCGTTCAACGGCACCATCGTCATTGATGAAGAAAACAACACCATCACCGCCAACGGCAACCTGATCCAGGTGATCTACGCGAAGAACCCGTCTGAGGTGGATTACACCCAGTACGGTATCAAGGACGCCCTGCTGGTGGACAACACCGGCGTATGGCGTGATGCCGAGGGCCTGGGCCAGCACCTGGCTTGCCCGGGTATCGATCGCGTTGTGCTGACCGCGCCTGGCAAAGGCAAGCTCAAGAACATCGTGCACGGTATCAACCACGCTGAAATCACCGCTGACGACAAGATCGTGTCCGCCGCTTCCTGCACCACCAACGCCATCGTGCCGGTGCTGAAGGCTGTGAATGACAAGTTCGGCATCGTTAACGGCCACGTTGAAACCGTTCACTCGTACACCAACGACCAGAACCTGATCGACAACTTCCACAAGGGCGATCGCCGCGGCCGTAGCGCCGCGTTGAACATGGTGATCACCGAGACCGGTGCTGCCACCGCTGCTGCCAAGGCACTGCCTGAACTGGCCGGCAAGCTGACCGGTAACGCGATCCGCGTGCCGACGCCGAACGTGTCGATGGCCATCCTCAACCTGAACCTTGAGAAAGCCGCCACCCGTGAAGAGATGAACGAGTACCTGCGCTACATGGCGCTGCACTCCGATCTGCATAAGCAAATCGACTTCGTCAATTCCCAGGAAGTGGTCTCCACCGACTTCGTCGGCTCGCGCCACGCCGGTGTGGTAGACGCCGAAGCGACCATCACCCAGGACAACCGTGTTGTGCTGTACGTGTGGTACGACAACGAGTTCGGCTACAGCTGCCAGGTGGTTCGCGTGATGGAAGACATGGCTGGGGTCAACCCACCTGCGTTTCCGCGCTAAGCCGTTGCAGTAAATGAAAACGCCCCGACTTATCGGGGCGTTTTTGTGTCTGGCCGGTGTAGGGGTCACATGGGGCGTTTGTTGCGCAGGTGACTATCCCATTTATTTCCAACAGGATGTTCTGTAGTAAAGGCAAAACTGGCCTACGACGCGACCAAGGGTTAATGTTCGCGGCGTTGAGCCTTCTATAGACTGTGCCCCGGTTCACACACTTGAGCCAAATTGTCCTTCATGACCGCTGGCCGCGGCATGATTTAGCCCGGCGTCCAACCGTACGCCTGGCCTGTTCTGAGGAGTACGCATGGCTGTCTACAACTACGACGTGGTGGTACTGGGTTCCGGCCCAGCTGGAGAAGGTGCGGCGATGAACGCTGCCAAAGCAGGGCGCAAGGTGGCGATGGTCGATAGCCGTCGCCAGGTCGGCGGTAACTGCACCCACCTGGGTACCATCCCGTCCAAGGCGTTGCGTCACTCGGTGCGGCAGATCATGCAGTTCAACACCAACCCGATGTTCCGGGCCATTGGTGAGCCGCGCTGGTTCTCGTTCCCGGACGTGTTGAAAAGCGCCGAAAAAGTCATCTCCAAGCAAGTCGCCTCGCGCACCGGCTACTACGCCCGTAACCGTGTTGACCTGTTCTTCGGCACCGGCAGTTTCGCCGACGAGCAAACCGTCGAAGTGGTCTGCGCCAATGGCGTGGTCGAGAAGCTGGTGGCCAAGCACATCATCATCGCCACCGGCTCGCGCCCGTATCGCCCGGCGGATATCGATTTCCACCACCCGCGTATCTACGATAGCGACACTATTCTCAGCCTGGGCCACACCCCGCGCAAACTGATCATCTACGGCGCCGGCGTGATCGGCTGTGAATACGCCTCGATCTTCAGCGGCCTGGGTGTATTGGTGGAGCTGGTGGATAACCGCGACCAGTTGCTCAGCTTCCTCGACTCGGAAATCTCCCAGGCGTTGAGCTACCACTTCAGCAACAACAACATCACTGTGCGTCACAACGAAGAGTACGAGCGGGTCGAAGGCCTGGACAACGGGGTGATCCTGCACCTCAAGTCCGGCAAGAAGATCAAGGCCGACGCCTTGCTGTGGTGCAATGGCCGTACCGGCAACACCGACAAGCTGGGCATGGAAAACATCGGGGTCAAGGTCAACAGCCGTGGCCAGATCGAAGTGGACGAGAACTACCGTACCTGCGTGACCAACATCTACGGGGCTGGTGACGTGATTGGCTGGCCAAGCCTGGCCAGTGCCGCCCATGACCAGGGCCGCTCGGCCGCCGGCAGCATTGTCGACAATGGCAGCTGGCGCTATGTGAACGACGTGCCCACCGGGATCTACACGATTCCCGAGATCAGCTCCATCGGCAAGAACGAACACGAGCTGACCAAGGCCAAGGTGCCTTACGAAGTGGGCAAGGCGTTCTTCAAGAGCATGGCGCGTGCGCAGATTGCCGGTGAGCCGCAAGGCATGCTGAAGATCCTGTTCCACCGTGAAACCCTGGAAGTCCTCGGCGTGCATTGCTTCGGCTACCAGGCTTCGGAGATCGTGCACATCGGCCAGGCGATCATGAACCAGCCGGGCGAGCAAAATACCCTCAAGTATTTCGTCAACACCACCTTCAACTACCCGACCATGGCCGAAGCCTACCGGGTTGCCGCCTACGACGGCCTCAACCGGCTTTTTTGAGCGGCTCCGGCCGGTGGCCTGAGCCGGCCGGGGAGACCGATTTCAGTAATTCCCGAGGGTGGCAGTGGCCAAACCGGGAAAGTCTGTAATCAGGCTATCTACGCCGAAGTCGGCGAGCCTGCGCATCAGCGCGGGTTCGTTGACTGTCCACACGGACACGTGCAGTCCCTGGCGCTGGGCTTTTTCCAGCCGCTCAGGGGTGCACAGCGTCCAGTTCAACGCCAAGTATTCACAGCCGTAGTTCTGCGCGACCTTCAACGGGTCGAGCCAGGCGTATTCGGCGACCAGGCCGCGCGACAGGTCCGGGGTGAGTTCGACGGCAGCCTTGAGCACTTCCCGCGAGCTTGACGTCACGGTGACCTTGTCCATCAGGCCAAAGCGTACGGCCATTTCGCGGATTGCCAGCACGGTGGTCGCAGCGCGAGTGCGCGAGGCGCTTTTGACTTCCAACTGCCAGTGGTCGAAGTCGCACTTTTCGAACAGCTCCTCCAGGCGCGGGATCGGGCAAGGGCTGACCCAGCCTGGGCCGCCTTTGCGTGCGTCCATTTTCACCAGGTCGGCCGCCGAATACTCGACGACTTTGCCACGCCGGTCGGCGGTGCGCTTGAGGGTCGGGTCGTGAATGACCATCAGCTCGCCGTCCATGGACAGGTGCAAATCCAGTTCGCAACGGCGTACGCCGTGCTTGAGGCACTCCTGAAAGCTGGTCAGGGTGTTTTCCGGTGCTTCGCCTTTGGCACCGCGGTGGCCGTAGATCAGGGTCACAGTTGCTCCTTTGCGCCAGGTGGTCTGGCGGGATAATACGAATTCAGGTGTCTTGGGCGTCGCTTTGTTCCCGCGCCAGGCGCCGTTCCTGTGCCTGTTTCTGCAGGATGTAGCGCGCCAGCAACTGGCGTTGGGCATCGGTCATGGATTCGAATTCCGTGCCGACATCAAAGCCGGCGCCCTTGGGGTCGCAATGGGTCACCCGTGCGCGCAGCAACAGGCCGAGCGCCTGGGGCATCAGCACCAGCTTGACCGCCAGGTGAGTGTCGGGCGCCAGCGGAGTAGGGTGCTGGAAGTCGATACCGCCCTCGGAAATGATCACCGGTTGCGGCGCCCCAACCTCGTTCAGCAGGCCGCGGGCCATGATCTGGCTGAGCAGGTCCAGGCGCTTGTTCTGCACTTTGAGGAACGCTGCCAGGCTGCGATCTTTCTCGCTGATCTGGCGCAGCAGATGCTGGGCTTCGAATTCGCTCAGGTGCAGTTCGCTGAGGAGATTGAACAGCGGCGAATCATCCAGCAACACTTCCTTGCTCGCCGCTTCGGGGCCAGACAATGTGCTGATTTGAAGTGCGATCATGTCGTCGATACGGTAGTATTCGCGGCGCTCTTCTTCATCTAATGTCGACATGGCGAACCCCAGGTAACGGTAATGGTCTGAGTGTAAAGCTGCTTACCAGACCCCGCCACCGGGACGTCTTCTTTTCCTCCGAACAAGCCCCGACATGTTCAGACCTCTCTTCGTATTTATCGGCACGCGTTATACCCGTGCAAAGCGTCGCAATCATTTTGTGTCGTTCATTTCCTTGACCTCGATGATCGGTCTCGCCCTGGGCGTGGTCGTGATGATTGTGGTGCTGTCGGTGATGAACGGCTTCGATCATGAGATGCGCACCCGCGTGCTGGGCATGGTGCCCCATGCGACCATCGAGGGCGATGCGCCCATCAACGACTGGCAAAGCCTGGCCGACAAGGTCAAGCAGAACCCCAAGGTGGTGGCCGTCGCGCCGTTTACCCAGATGCAGGGATTGCTGACCAACGACGGCAAGGTGCAGAAGATCCTGCTCAATGCCATCGACCCGGCCCAGGAGCGCAACGTCTCGATCATCGACCAGTTCATGTTGCAGGGTAAGCTCGATGACCTGGCGCCCGGTAGCTTCGGCATCGTGATCGGCGACAAGGCCGCAGCCAAGCTCGGCGTGGGGGTCGGCGACAAGCTGACGTTTGTCGCCCCGGAAGTCACTGTGACCCCGGCCGGCATGTTCCCGCGCATGAAGCGCTTTACCGTGGTCGGCACCTTCCACGTCGGCGCCGGCGAGATCGACGGCTACCTCGGCCTGACCAACCTCACCGACCTGGCCCGCCTGCATCGCTGGCAGCCGGATCAGGTGCAGGGCCTGCGCCTCAAGTTCAATGACCTGTTCGATGCGCCGCGTGGTGCCTGGGAAATCGCCCAGCACCTGGGCGAGTCGCAGTATTACGCCCGCGACTGGACTCGCACCCACGGCAACCTGTACCAGGCCATCCGCATGGAGAAAGCCATGATCGGCCTGCTGTTGCTGCTGATCGTCGCTGTCGCTGCTTTCAACATCATTTCCACACTGGTGATGGTGGTGAACGACAAGAAGGGCGATATCGCCATCCTGCGTACCCTGGGCGCCACGCCGGGGCAGATCATGGCGATCTTCATGGTGCAGGGCACCGTGATCGGCGTAGTCGGCACCTTGATCGGCACGGCGGTGGGCATCCTCGCCGCACTGAATGTCAGTGCTGCCATCGCCGGGCTCGAAACCCTGATCGGCCACAAGTTTCTCAACGCCGACGTCTACTTCATCGATTACTTGCCGTCCCAGGTGCAAACCCAGGACGTGCTGATGGTGGGCGGCGCTGCGTTGGTCCTGAGCTTCCTTGCCACCCTGTATCCAGCCTGGCGCGCGGCACGTACCCAGCCAGCACAGGCATTACGTTATGAGTGAATCGGGCATGAGTGAAAAAGCAATCCTGAGCTGCCGCAACCTGGGCAAATCCTACGAGGAAGGCCCGGAATCGGTGGTGGTGTTGTCCAACCTGCAGCTCGAACTGCACCCGGGCGAACGCGTGGCGATCGTCGGCAGTTCCGGTTCCGGCAAAAGTACCTTGCTCAACCTGTTGGGCGGCCTCGATACCCCGTCCCAGGGCAGCGTGTGGCTGGCCGGTGAAGAACTGTCGGCCTTGAATGAAAAGGCCCGTGGCCAACTGCGCAACCGTTCGTTGGGTTTTGTGTACCAGTTCCACCACTTGTTGCCGGAATTCACCGCCCTGGAAAACGTGTGCATGCCGTTGCTGATCGGCAAGACCGCGATTCCCGAAGCGCGCCAGCGTGCTACAGCCTTGCTGGAGCGCGTCGGCCTCGGCCATCGCCTGGAGCACAAGCCGGCCGAACTGTCCGGCGGTGAGCGCCAGCGTGTGGCGATTGCCCGCGCCCTGGTGAACAACCCGGGCCTGGTGATGCTCGACGAGCCGACCGGCAACCTCGACTCCCACACCGCTCAGGGCATCAAGGACTTGATGCTGGAACTGAGCACCCAGATGCGCACCGCGTTCCTGGTGGTGACCCATGACATGAGCATGGCCCGGCAGATGGACCGCGTGTTGCACCTGCAGGAAGGTCACCTGGTCGCCATCTGACCTGCTTCAAGCCCGGCGTTGTTGACGCTGGGCTTTTTCATTTTTTCAGGCGGTGTACGCGAATGTTCAGACCGTTATCCATTTTCATCGGCACGCGCTATACCCGCGCCAAGCGCCGCAACCGTTTTGTCTCGTTTATCTCGATGACCTCGATGATCGGCCTCGCCCTGGGCGTACTGGCCATGATCGTGGTGCTGTCGGTGATGAACGGCTTCCAGCGTGAAATGAGCTCGCGCATTTTGGGCATGGTGCCCCACGCCACCCTCGTTGGCGTGAAGCCGATTGATGATTGGCAGCCAGTAGCCGCTGCCGCGATGAAGAATCCGCAAGTCACTGCGGCCGTACCCTTCACGCAGATGGACGGCATGTTCTCCTACAAGGGGGCCATGCAGCCGATTGAGATCAGCGGCGTCGACCCGGCCCAGGAAGGCAAGGTGTCCATCGTGGCCCAGCACATCGTACGCGGCAAACTCGACGACCTGAAACCCGGTGAGTTCGGCGTAGTGGTCGGTGATATCACGGCGCGCCGCTTCCGCCTGAATGTGGGTGACAAGCTGACCCTGATCGTTCCGGAACTCAGCAGCGCCCCAGGTGGCATTACCCCGCGCATGCAGCGGCTGAACGTGGTGGGCATCTTCAAGGTGGGCGCCGAGCTGGATGGCTCCATGGCGCTGATCCACATGGCCGACGCAGCAGAAATCCAGCATTGGCAGCCCAACCAGGTGCAAAGCGTGCGCCTGGCGGTAAAGGATTTGTATGCGGCGCCGAAAGTGTCGGCGGATATCGCCGCCAGCCTGGGTGCAGCCTACAAGCCCGATGACTGGACCCACACCCAGGGCAGCCTGTTCAGCGCGATGAAAATGGAAAAGACCATGATCGGCCTGTTGCTGCTGATGATCGTCGCCGTGGCCGCGTTCAACATCATCGCGACCTTGATCATGGTGGTGAACGACAAGGGCGCGGACATCGCGATCCTGCGCACCATCGGCGCCACGCCTCGGCAGATCATGGCGATCTTCATGGTGCAGGGCACGGTGATCGGCGTAGTCGGTACCCTGATCGGCGGTGTGCTGGGGGTGATTGCCGCGCTGAACGTCAGTGAACTGGTGGGCTGGCTGGAGCGGGTCAGCGGGCAGCATATCTTCAGTTCGGACGTGTACTTCGTCAGCAACCTGCCTTCGGAGCTGCAAGGCGGGGACGTGTTGCTGATTTGCTCGGCGGGGTTTGTGCTGAGCTTCCTGGCGACGATTTACCCGGCGTATCGGGCGGCGAAGATTGAGCCGGCGCATGCGCTGAGATATTCGTAAGGCTTTAGACCGCTATCGGGGGCAAGCCCCCTCCCACATTTTGACCTCATTGTTCCTGAATAAACGCGGTCCAGTGTGGGAGGGGGCTTGCTCCCGATAGGGGCGGCCCAGCCTGCATCAATCTCCCTTCGGCAACTCAATCACAAACCTTGTCCAGCCCGCCTTCGACTCACAATAAATCTTCCCCCCATGGGCCCGCACAATCGACTGGGTGATCGCCAACCCCAGCCCTGCATGCTCACTGCTGCCCTCATGCCGTGCCGGATCAGCCCGGTAGAAACGGTCAAACAGCCGCGGTAATAACCGCGCCGGAATGCCTTCCCCGTTGTTCTCCACCGTCAGCTTCACGCCCTCTGTGCCTTGCAAGATGCGCACCCGCACTTCGCCGCCTGATGGGGTGAACCGCAACGCGTTATCCAGCAGGTTCGACACGGCCCGGCGCAGCATGCCGCGATCTCCCGCCGTGTGGGCATTACCCTCGCGCACCAGCGTGACCTGCGCGTCTTCCGCCACCAGGGTGAAAAACTCCAACAGCGCTTCTACTTCGAGAGCCAGGTCCAAGGGTTCACGCGTGGGCATCAGTAAACCGTGATCCGCCTTGGCCAGATAAAGCATGTCGTTGACCAGTTGCGCCATCCACTGCAACTCTTCCAGGTTGCTATGCAGCGCCTCGCGATAATCTTCCAGCGGGCGCGGCTGGGTGAGGATGACTTGGGTCTGGGTCAGCAGGTTCGACAACGGCGTGCGCAGTTCGTGGGCGATATCGGCGGAGAAGGCAGAGAGGCGCTGGAACGCATCGTCCAGGCGCCCCAGCATGGCGTTGAACGCTTGAGCCAGTTCTGCCAGTTCCGCCGGCATTTGTGTATGGGGCAAGCGTTGCGTCAGGGAGTGGGCGGATACCCCGGCGGCCACTTCGCCCATGCGGCGCAACGGTCGTAAGCCACTGCGCGCAGCCCAGGCACCGAGCAGGGCGGTAGCCAGGGCCGAGAGGCCGACGGTCAGCCAGATCAAGCGCTGCATACGTTCCAGAAAGTGTTGGTGGTGCGTGATGTCGAGTACCAGGCTCAGCTGTGGCGAACCGGGTTGGCCGGGCGTCAACGGTGCGTTGTACACGCGGTACTCGGTGCCAGCGTTTTGCAGGCTGTGCAGGCCGGGTGCTTCGGGCAAGGTGATGTTCGGCGCGCCGTCCAGCCAGCGCTGGCCGGCAGCGCTGACGCGTAAAGTGAGGTCGGGCTGGTGACCCAGGTCGGCGCGCAGCTGTGGTGTTCGCTGGAGGAAGGCTTCCCGTGAGTCGATACCCTGCAAGGTGCTGCGCAGCGCCACTAATTTGCTGTCAAGCTGCTGCTGGTCCAACTCAATGAAGTGCGCCTCGCTGGCGCGGTTGAACAGCACGCCTGCGACCAGTGACACCACTGCGGTGCAAGCAGCGAACAGCAACGCCAGGCGGCTGGTGAGGGAGAGCCGCTTGATCAATTGCACCGTTCCTCCAGCACATAGCCCATGCCGCGCACGGTGTGAATCAGCTTGTTGGTGAAGCTATCATCGACTTTAAGACGCAAGCGGCGAATCGCTACTTCGATGATGTTGGTGTCGCTGTCGAAGTTCATGTCCCACACCTGGGAGGCGATCAGCGACTTGGGCAGCACCTCGCCCTGGCGGCGCAGCAGCAATTCCAGCAAAGAGAACTCCTTGGCGGTGAGGTCGATGCGCTGGCCGTCGCGCTCTACACGGCGACGGACGAGGTCCAGGCGCAGGTCGGCCAGTTGCAACGTGGTTTCCTGCGGTGTGCTGCCGCCACGACGCAATAGGCTACGCACGCGCGCCAGCAACTCGGAAAAGGCAAACGGCTTGACCAAGTAATCATCGGCGCCCAGTTCCAGGCCATGTACACGGTCTTCTACTGCATCGCGAGCCGTGAGAAACAGCACCGGGATATCCAGGCCTGCGCTGCGCACCGCTTGGAGAATTTGCCAGCCGTCGCGGCCGGGGAGCATTACGTCGAGGATCAGCAGGTCGTAATCGCCGGTCAATGCCTGATGCTGCCCAGTCGTGCCGTCGGCCACCAACTCGGTGGTGAAGCCCGCCTCGCTCAGGCCCTGGCGCAGGTATTGGCCGGTTTTCGGTTGGTCTTCGACGATCAGCAGTTTCATGTAGGGCTCTTGGCAAAGGGGACGCTGGCCTTTATACCGTGGCTGCCAGGGTAGGGGCGCAAGCTGACAAAGTTGTAATCTAGCAGTCAGTTGGCTGGCAGCGAGGCTATCTTAAAGTGCGCCCCAAGCGGGTCACCTATTTTTGGAGAGTAAGAGATGGCATTGCGTACCCCCCTGTTATTAGCGGGCTGTTTGTTGGCGTTGAGTTTCAATGCACTGGCGGATGCAGCTCACACTTACGCGTTCGGCCAACCGGCACCGGCTGAAAAAGCCACGCGTACCGTGGAAGTCACGCTGCAGGACATTGCCTTTACGCCCAAGTCCCTGGACGTAAAGGCCGGTGAAACCGTGCGTTTTGTACTGGTCAACAAAGGCCAGTTGCTCCACGAATTCAACCTGGGCGACGCGGCGATGCATGCGGCGCACCAGAAAGAGATGTTGCAGATGCAAGCCAGCGGCATGCTCACCGCCACCGGCATGGGCAAGATGGACCACAGCGCCATGGGGCACGGTGATATGGGCGGCATGAAGCACGACGATCCCAACAGTGTATTGGTGGAACCGGGCAAGACTGCCGAACTGACCTGGACCTTTACCAAGGCCACGGGCCTGGAGTTCGCCTGCAACCTTCCCGGCCATTACCAGGCGGGCATGGTCGGCAAACTAACCGTTGAGTGAGGCGTTTGTTAAGGGCGGGGGCAAAGGCTGGTAGACTGGCGCGGTTTATTTAGCCAGGTTTCCGCCATGCATCCCGCAGCCGAACATTCGCCGCTGGGCAAGTCCAGTGAATACATATCCACCTATACCCCATCGTTGCTGTTCCCGATTCCGCGCGCCGCCAAGTGGGCCGAACTGGGCCTGAGCGCCGAAACCCTGCCGTACAAGGGCGTGGATTTCTGGAACTGCTTCGAATTGTCCTGGTTGCTGCCCTCGGGCAAGCCGGTGGTGGCCATCGGTGAATTCAGCATTCCGGCCGACTCGCCGAACATCATCGAGTCCAAGTCCTTCAAGCTGTACCTCAATTCGCTGAACCAGACCGCGTTTGTCGATACCCCCAGCCTGGAAGCCACCCTGCGTGCCGACCTCAGCGCCGCCGCCGGCAAACCGGTGGACGTGCGCATCCGCAGCCTGGCCGACATCGAGGCCGAAGGCGTGATGGCGTTGCCGGGTGCGTGCATTGACGACCTGGATATCAGCGTCAGCAATTACGAACACCCGCGCCCGGAACTGCTGCGTTGCGATGACTCGCGTGTCGTGGAGGAGAGCGTGCACAGCCACCTGCTTAAATCCAACTGCCCGGTGACCAGCCAGCCAGACTGGGGCAGTGTGGTGGTGGAGTACCGTGGTGCGGCACTGGATCATGCCAGCCTGCTGGAATACATCGTGAGCTTTCGCCAGCACTCGGACTTCCATGAGCAGTGTGTGGAGCGGATCTTCCTGGACTTGCAGCGCTTGCTCAAACCGGAGAAGTTGACCGTGTATGCGCGGTATGTGCGCCGGGGTGGGTTGGATATCAACCCGTATCGCAGCACTGAGAACACGCAGTTTCTGAACGTGCGGTTGGCGCGTCAGTAAGCCTGCACGCAAAACCAAATGTGGGAGGGGGCTTGCCCCCGATAGCGGAGTGTCAGTCACAGCAACTGTGTCTGAACCTCTGCTATCGGGGGCAAGCCCCCTCCCACATTTTGGTTTCGTGCTTGGCTTGCGGGCAGGTTAGATCCCGATATTGCCCAGGGTGATCATGATATTGCGCAATGTCCCGGAAATGACTGGATGTTCGGCATCGAACTCTATGGCCGCTTGATTCACATCGTCGGAAATACTGGGCGTCTGAGTCGCCGGTTCAAGTTCGAGCTGTAATTCAAACTTGGCAATCAAGGCTTCCAGCGCTTCACGTTTTTCTTCCGACAGCGGCGGTTCCTGTTCCAACTGCCCGCGCAGGATCTCGACCTGTTCTTCCAGCTTTTTGCGATCAGGCATGACGTTCTTTCCTTTTATCGATAGTCACTGGCATAGACCGCGGCACGCCGTGAAAGGTCTACGAGCTGGCCTGTAGATTAATCCACTGGGGCCAACCGTGCATGATCTTGATCAGGGCTTCTCGCCTTTGAGCTGGCGCAGGCTGATGTCTGCAAGGCAACTGCCGAGCTCGCCCAGATGATCGATCACCGAGTGCACGCCCAGGCCATAGAGCGCCATCGTCGCCTTGCCACGCTTGGATTCGCGCTGCTGCTCGGTCAGTGCTTGCCATTGCTCGGGCGACAGGCCGCAGAGCGAGCCACAGGAGGCCAGGCCGATGGTCCACAACCCGGCATTCAGGCCCGATTGCAGTAGGCGCGGCTCGCCGCTGACCAGTACGCAGCCTTCCAGGCGTTCGATGTTCAACTCCATCAAGGCTTGCCAGCAAGCGTGGGGCGCGGGCCAGCGGATGGAGGAGGGCGAGGCTGCCTTGAGCCAGCCCGGCAGGCCGGTGGACAGAGGCGTAGTGATTGAGGGGGGCAGTTCGTCCAGCCAGGCGCAGGGCACGCCTTGTTCTTTAAGGCTGCGCAGAATTTTCAACGCGCCGGGTGTGACCTCGGCATCGGGGCAGGGCGAATCGGTGCGCGCCAGGGAACCAAAATCTACCAGGCAGCCACTCAGGCCAAATAACACGGCGGTCAACGAGGGGGCAGTGGCGACGGCAATCTCGGCGTGTGGCATCTGAACGTCCCTGAAATAGCAGCAACACTATCGGGCTGGCATGACAAGGGCATGACACTGGCGTACTTGTAGGAATTTTGTTCATTTTCCGTAAGTCAGTTCCTAGTGGCTGCCTTAATCGACACTTCCGTCATATACTGACGGTCTTATTCAGGGCATAGCGCCCATGACAGACCATTCAAGGAGCAAAAGCTATGCGCTGGAGCCAGTACTTCGCTCAGCTATCGGTGTGTGCCACCATCCTGTTGGCACCGTTCGCCGCCCAAGCCGCGTCGGAAGATGACCCATGGGAAAGCGTCAACCGCCCGATCTTCACCTTCAACGACACCGTTGACACCTATGCCCTCAAGCCAATCGCCCAGGGCTATCAGTTCGTCACCCCGCAATTTGTGCAGGACGGCGTTCACAACTTCTTCCGCAATATCGGCGATGTCGGCAACCTGGCCAACAACGTGCTGCAGCTCAAGCCCTACAATGCGGGTGTAGACACGGCTCGCCTGTTGGTCAATACCACGTTTGGCGTGATGGGCTTCGTCGACGTCGGCACCAAAATGGGGCTGCATCGCAGTGATGAAGACTTCGGCCAGACCCTCGGTTACTGGGGCGTCGGCAGCGGCCCGTACGTGATGATCCCATTGCTCGGCCCAAGCACCTTGCGTGATGCGCCGTCCAAATACGTTGACAGCTACACCCAGCCGTACCGCTACATGAACGACATCGGCTGGCGTAACAGCACCTTTGGCCTCAACGTCGTCGACGTGCGCGCCAGCCTGCTCGACAGCGAGAAGCTGATCAGCGGTGACAAGTACACCTTCATTCGTAACGCCTACCTGCAGAACCGCGAGTTCAAGGTCAAGGATGGCAAGGTCGTTGACGACTTTTAAGCTGTGACGTTTTGAAATGAAAAAGGCGACCTGAGAAGGGTCGCCTTTTTTGTGCGCGCTTTTCAGCGCATGTTCAAGATCTTAAGGCCCAGGTGTTGTTCATCGCCTGCAGTCTTGGTCCACACGACTTCAGTATCCGCCTCCAGGCCCTTGAGTGCCGCATGCTCTGAGTCGATGCGCACGGTCAGTTGGTCGCCCACGCTGAACTGGCGCGGTGCCTGCACCTGCATGCCGGAGCTGGAAAGGTCCAGGCATATACCTTCAATCTCCTGCCCGGCGTGGATCAAAGACACATTGGCGTCCACCCGCATGCGGATGAAATCGCGTTTTTCGTCGTAGCCGCGCTCGTGTTCGCTCACAGCATCCATCCTTACTTTACGTTGGGGTCGTGACAGTTCTTATAACTCCCGGTGATTTGCGATGTAAAGACGCTCGGCGACCATCGGCATGAGCTTGAAACCCCTCACGGATGGGAGTACCGTCTGCGCCTTAGAAGGGCACCTCTGCTTTACCGTTGTGCATGGGTTAAATCCCAATGCTTTGTAGGACAGAGAGGCTAGAAAGCGAATCCAGTACGTGAGCCCGGCCATTGCCGGGCCGCCTACGCCAACCTAATTCTGGCGCCGTTTGCCCACATGCAGAAAACCAGTGCCACGCTGCTGATAATCGATGACGACGAAGTAGTGCGTGCGAGCCTCGCGGCCTATTTGGAAGACAGTGGCTTCAGCGTCCTGCAGGCCAGTAATGGCCAACAGGGTCTTCAGGTATTCGAGCGCGACAAGCCCGACCTCGTGATCTGCGATCTGCGCATGCCTCAGATGGGCGGCCTCGAGCTGATTCGCCAAGTGACCGACCTTGCCCCGCAGACGCCGGTGATTGTCGTGTCCGGTGCCGGGGTCATGAACGACGCCGTGGAAGCCCTGCGCCTGGGCGCCGCCGATTACCTGATCAAGCCCCTGGAAGACCTGGCCGTGCTGGAGCACTCGGTGCGCCGCGCCCTGGACCGTGCACGTCTGCTCCTGGAAAACCAGCGCTACCGGGAAAAGCTCGAGACCGCCAACCGCGAGCTCGAAGCCAGCCTGAACCTGCTGCAGGAAGACCAGAACGCCGGTCGCCAGGTGCAGATGAACATGCTGCCGGTCAGCCCATGGACCATCGACGAATTCAAGTTCGCGCACCAGATCATCCCGTCGTTGTATCTGTCGGGTGATTTTGTCGACTATTTCCGTGTCGATGAGCGACGAGTGGCGTTCTACCTGGCCGACGTTTCCGGCCACGGGGCTTCTTCTGCTTTTGTCACCGTGTTGTTGAAGTTCATGACCACACGGCTGTTGTTCGAGTCCAAGCGCAATGGCACCTTGCCGGAGTTCACCCCCTCCGAGGTGCTGGGCCACATCAACCGAGGCTTGATCAGCTGCAAGCTGGGCAAGCACGTGACGATGGTCGGCGGCGTGATCGATGAAGAAACCGGTCTTTTGACCTACAGCATTGGCGGTCACCTGCCGATGCCTGTTTTGTACACTCCTGACAGTGTGCGTTACCTGGAGGGGCGTGGTTTGCCGGTTGGCTTGTTCAATGAAGCCACCTACGAAGACCACATCCTGGAACTGCCGCCGACGTTCAGCCTGACGCTGATGTCCGACGGTATCCTGGACCTTCTTCCAGAGCCTACACTCAAAGAGAAAGAAGCCGCCTTGCCCCAAAAGGTCAAGTCGGCGGGCGGCAGCCTGGATGGCCTGCGGCAGGTTTTTGGATTGGCCACGCTAGGGGAGATGCCGGATGATATCGCCCTATTGGTGTTGAGCAGGAATCTTTGATGAGTACCGGAAGAATCCAATTCGCCGAGCAAGACGGGACCTTCGTCCTGAAGTTTGTCGGTGAAGTGCGCCTGACCTTGTGTTCGGCGCTGGATGCGACGATTGAGCGGATCTTCACAGCGCTGAACTTCTCGGCGATCGTGATCGATCTGACTGAAACCCGCAGCATCGATAGCACTACCCTGGGCCTTTTGGCCAAGTTGTCCATTCTGTCGCGGCAGAAGGTCGGCCTGTTGCCGACCGTGGTCACCACCCACGAAGACATCACCCGCCTGTTGCAGTCCATGGGCTTCGACCAGGTGTTCAACATCGTTGACCGCCCGATCCCCTGCCCGGAATGCCTCACCGACCTGCCGTCCCAGGACCAGTCCGAGGAAGTCGTACGAATCAAGGTGCTGGAAGCGCACAAAATCCTCATGGGCCTCAACGAGTCCAACCGCGAAGCCTTCCACGACCTCGTGAACGCCCTCGAGCGCCACTGATCCCCAATTGAAATATGATCAAAATGTGGGAGGGGGCTTGCTCCCGATAGCGGAGTGACAGTCAGTAAATTCATAACTGACCCACCGCTATCGGGAGCAAGCCCCCTCCCACAATTGACCTGCGATCGGCTCGAGACTGGCACACAAAAAAGGGCGGCACCCTCACAGGTGCCGCCCTTTTTGCTGCTATCTGCCTTTACAGCTTGGCAGTCAGCAACGCTTCCAGCTTCTCCTGATCCCGAGCAAACTGGCGAATCCCCTCCGCCAGCTTCTCAGTTGCCATCGCATCCTCGTTGGACTCCCAACGGAACTGCGCTTCAGTCAGATGCACACGGGCCTCACCGGCATGGCCTGGCGACAACTTACGCTCCAGCTTGCCTTCATCCGCCGCGAGTTTTTCCAGCAGGTCCGGGCTGATGGTCAGGCGGTCACACCCGGCCAGCTCCTCGATCTGGCTCAGGTTGCGGAAGCTCGCACCCATCACCACGGTCTTGTAGCCGTTGGCCTTGTAGTAGTTGTAGATGCGCGTCACAGACTGCACGCCCGGGTCATCGGAACCGGTGTAGTCGTTACCGTTGGCTTTCTTGTACCAGTCGTAGATACGGCCCACGAACGGCGAAATCAGGAACACGCCTGCTTCGGCACAGGCGACGGCCTGGGCAAACGAGAACAGCAGGGTCAGGTTGGTCTGGATGCCTTCTTTTTCCAGCTTCTCTGCGGCGCGGATGCCTTCCCAGGTGGAGGCGATCTTGATCAGCACGCGGTCACGGCTAACGCCGGCTTTGTCGTACAGGTCAATCAGACGGTGTGCACGCTTGAGAATGGCGGCTTCGTCGAACGACAGGCGCGCATCCACCTCAGTGGAAATACGGCCTGGCACCACTTTAAGGATCTCTTGGCCTACCGCTACCGCGAAACGGTCACTGGCCAGGCCCACGTCGCCGTTGCAGTCCTGTACACACTCATCCAGCAGCTTGGCATAGCCAGGGATCGACGCAGCCTTGAGCAGCAGGGAAGGGTTGGTGGTCGCGTCTTGCGGCTTGAGCTTGGCGAGGGTGGAAAAATCGCCGGTATCGGCTACGACGGTGGTGAATTGCTTGAGTTGTTCCAGCTTGGAAGTCATGGGCGTGCTCTGTCCTGTGGGTCTGATGACATTACCCGAGCGCTGGCAGGCGCTCAAGGGCGCAAATGCGTTAGGTCGTTTGCGAGGGCAATAACCTGGAAACGGCCGTTTGAAAGACCGGCTGTGCTGCTAAATAGGAGGGCAAAATCGGGGGGAGGTTCAATTTGAGTCGAGGTCAGGCGTATGACAGCCTTTATATAGTGATTTTCAATATTCTGAAGTTGTGAAAACTTTATTTTCTTTAAGTTTGCTTGTTCCTGTTTTTGCCTGTGCTATACCTGATTCGCAGACGCTAAATATGCCGATAAAAACTCTGAAGACTTAACTGTTCGCGGCGAAGCGTATGTGTGCCTTCCCATTAATAATCTGTTTGTTCGCTAGTGAAAAAGCAAAGGAGAGATGTGATGAAACGGAATGTATCAACGCTAGTCGCTGCCATGGGTTTTATATGTTCAACAGCGGTATTTGCCGACGTAACAGTGCAGCAGGCCCTTAACGCCGGTTGCTACGATAACCAACAAATGCGTGAAATCATTGATACCGCCAAAGCTGGCAAACCCATAGGGAGTCGCACCCTTGAGAAGGAAAATGAACTGACCTCAACCTATGGGGCGAAGATCACTGATTCCAGAGTGACGGCGCCTGCTACCTGGGTGTACCGCGCGTACGAAGGGGCAGACACCAACAATTGGCACGTCCAGAAGCTGAAGGCAGGCGTGATCTATGCCAAGGCCCAGAATGACCTGGACAAATATATTAAAAACGGCGGTACACCGGAAAAGTACTGGGCAATCGATGGGCCTGACCTGCACCAACCGGATTTCCCCAGTGCCACTTACACGACAATGCGCCTGCTCGCGTTACAGTCCAGCGACACTCCGCAAAGCCAGTTTGTAAGTTTTGCACTGGATTACGCTACCACAGGAACCTTTGGAGAGGCGGTGTATGCCCTTCAGGTGAATCCGAATTCACCCATTCTAGGGCTGGTTAACTGCAAGACTGCCGGTGGCGAAGTTCAAGTTCAAATTCTTGGTGGCACCACGTTCGACACGCTTTATCGAAAGCTTAGAACGGAGAGTGTCTGGAAACGATATGACCGCAAGACCGACACATGGATAGCCGTACCCAATGGAACAGTGCCGGAAAAACTGTAAAACCGCAGCAAGGGCCGGCACTTAATGCCGTGCCCTTGCACGTGATAAAAGTGTGGGAGGGGGCTTGCCCCACTGACACTCACCGCCCTTCCAACAGCCCCGCAGCCTGATCCAACAACGCCAACGGATCCGCCGCCTTGTGAATATCCACCGACAACATCTGCCGAAACTTGCGTGCACCAGGGAAACCCGTCCCCAGCCCCAACACATGCCGCGTGACGTGATGCATTGAACCACCGGTCGCCAGATGTTCCGCGATATACGGCCGCAACTGCGCCAATGCCTGCGCCCGACTGATCACCGGCGCCTCACTGCCAAACAACTGCTGATCCACCTCTGCCAGCAGATACGGATTGTGATAAGCCTCCCGGCCCAGCATCACCCCATCAAACGTCTGCAAATGCTCACGGCATTGCTCCAACGTCTTGATGCCGCCATTGAGATTAATTTCCAGCTCAGGGAAATCCTGCTTCAACTGCGCCGCCACGTCATAGCGCAACGGCGGAATGTCCCGATTCTCCTTCGGCGACAACCCCTCCAGAATCGCAATCCGCGCATGCACGGTAAAACTGGTGCAACCCGCATCCTTCATCGTCCCGACGAAATCACACAACTCGGCATAACTGTCCCGGCCATTGATCCCGATACGGTGCTTCACCGTCACCGGAATCGACACCGCATCGCGCATGGCCTTCACGCAGTCCGCTACCAGGGCAGGGTGAGCCATGAGGATTGCGCCGATCATGTTGTTTTGCACCCGGTCGCTGGGGCAACCGACGTTCAAGTTCACTTCGTCATAGCCCGCGGCCTCGGCCATGCGGGCGCACGCGGCCAAATCAGCCGGAACACTGCCACCCAACTGCAGCGCAAGCGGGTGCTCGGCTTCGTTGTGACGCAGGAAGCGGTCATGATCGCCATGCAGGATCGCGCCGGTGGTGACCATCTCGGTGTAGAGCAGGGCGTGTTTGGAGAGCAGGCGCAGGAAGAACCGGCAATGGCGGTCGGTCCAATCCATCATGGGTGCAACACTAAAGCGCCGAGACAGTGCGGGGCTTGATTCTGCTGGGCTAAAGCTCTGTTTATCTAGCATTTTACTCAACGTATTCTGGGCGTGTTTTTGGGCGTTTTCAGGCGTTTCTTAAGGCTCGGTGGTACGATGTACCACTCAGAAAAAGACGCGTACCACTTTCGATATGGCGACTATCAGGGCAAGAAAACTGGCGGATGGGACTGTGAGCTACACGGCTCAAATCCGCATCAAACGCGACGGAGTGCAAGTCTACCAAGAGAGCCAGACCTTCGCCCGAAAACAGGCCGCGCAGGCTTGGGCGCGTAAGCGCGAGACGCAGCTGGATGAGCCTGGTGCAATCGAGCGGGCAAGCCGCAAAGGCGCCACGGTTAAGGAGATGAATGCTCAGTACCTGGTCGAGGTGGAAAAGGCCCGACCACTGGGCAAGACCAAGCGCGCGACCCTGACAGCCATCGGCGAGACATACCTGGGCCAGTTAACCGATACGGACATCAACACCCAGGCACTGGTCGACTTTGCCCTATGGCGAATGAGCAAGGAGGGCGGAGGGGTTCAGCCTCAAACTGCCGGCAATGACCTGGCGCATCTCGGCGCTGTTCTGGCGATTGCCAGAGATGCGTGGGGTTACCAGGTCGATCCACTCGCGATGGGCGGCGCCCGGCGCGTGCTACGGAAACTGGGCTACAACCTGAAAAGCCGCGAACGGGACCGCCGGCCAACGTTGGACGAGCTGGGAAAGGTGCTGACGCACTACCAGGCCATGCAGGCAAGGCGCCCGACTGTCACCAATATGCTGAAGGTTGTGGGCTTTGCCCTGTTCTCCACGCGCCGACTGGATGAAATAACCCGTATTCGCTGGGCGGACGTCGACGAGCCGGGCCAGCGGGTGCTGGTGCGCGACATGAAGAACCCTGGGCAGAAGATCGGCAACGACGTCTGGTGTTATCTGCCAGACGAGGCGTGGCAGATCCTCCAGACAATGCCAAAGGCCGGCGAGGACATATTTCCATACAGCCCTGAGTCAATCTCCACATCCTGGGCAAAAGCGTGCAAGTTCCTGGAGATTGCAGACCTGCACTTCCACGATCTACGCCACGAAGGTATCAGTCGCCTGTTTGAAATGGATTGGGATATCCCGCGTGTGGCGAGTGTTTCCGGCCACAGGGATTGGAATTCAATGCGGCGATACACGCACTTGCGTGGCAAGGGAGACCGATATCTAGGGTGGGGATGGCACGAAAAGATATTGAGGGCGCCCGTCCAACTGGGCGCCGCATCAATGAAGTGGCTCAACCGACGTGTTTTAACCCGTTGAGCTGGCTGTGCTCTTTAACCGCGGCCGCGCGTTGTAGATCGAGGTAAGCGGCCAGGTCGGTGAGGTGGATGCCTTTGGCGGACTTCTGGCTCCGTTCCAGGCGCGTAATGGGCAGCTTGATCTGACCACTCATCACTTTGCGCTGGAACATGTCCGGCGTCAGGTGCGTGAAGTAATCCCGGCAAACCAACTCCAGCGAGATAATCGCTTGGCCGTCGTATTGGGCCATCAGGATGAAGGCTGTCTTCATGGTGATCCCCTTACATCCGAAACGATTGATGAATGAGCGCCGGCTGAGTCTTATGTTCTGCGGGTTTCACTCCAGTACCCTGCATCTCGCAAACGAACCGATGCCGTTCCCGATTGGTTGCAGTCAGTGCTTCTGTTAGGTCCGTTAAGGCGTCGCTGCATTGCTCGTTGGCGTAAGGGCCATTCCAGCTATCAGCCTTCACCACTTGGCAATCGGACCGGGTCGCATCCGCGCAGAGATAAAGTAAAAGGAATACGGTCATACGCTAACCTCCGATGAACATGCGCGTCAGCGCATTTGGCTGGCCGTCGGGTGTCAGCTTGTCCAGCGGTTGGGTAATGCTGCGTCCGTTTGCGGCACGCAAGGTGGCAACGTTGCTGTCGATCCCAATTATCACGCCTATACGTGCGATGAGACGGTATTCCCGGCCACCACCGCTTATTGCGACGTAGCTGACCGTGTCGCCGATTGCCAGTGGGGTTGTGGTAGCCTCTTCGATGCCGCCTTGGGGTTGATTCACTTGCATGGTGCTTCTCCTTTGGGTGGTCGGTGTCGGGGGGTTGCAGCCCCTCGGCACCACCTTCTTACTGGCTTTCGCCGATTGGGTTTTGCTTGCGTACCAGGTGCAGCAGCAGGTCTTCAAACTCAACAACTTCATCCGTTGCCGACTGCCATTCCAGGACCGCCTGGATCTGATACCGGCTGCACTCCAGCACCAGAATTTCTTTGTCGCTTACCGCACGAACCTCCAGGATCGCTACCAAACCCGCCGGGTCATAGGCTTCCGCGTGAACGATTTTCCCAGACTCGTTAAACCAGTCTTTCAGCTCTTTCAGGTGCCGAAGACGGTTGGTTTCGCCCTGGCGGCCGTCACCGGTGATGACTTGGATGTGCATGGTGCTTCTCCTTTGGGTGGTAGATATCGAGGGGTTGCAGCCCCTACACGCCCTGGAATACCCAGCAGCGAATGGTTTTCGGTTTGTCGAAAGCGTCAAGCAGCCGGGCTGAGTTGACGGCTTTGTTCGACTCCAGAAACTTGGGTGACTTGCTGGTCTTGAGCAGGCGCTTTAGGTCACTGAGGGCGGGCACCTGCTGGCGTTTGTTGGCTGCCATCTCCACGAACTCGTTGAGGTTCACGGCGATCAGGCCATCACGGCGTGCGTGGTTCAGTGCCCCTTTCTCGTCCATGCCATTCAGAAAGTCGTACAGGTCCCAAAACTCCGTGACGGTCGGGTGGTCGGCGTTGATTGCCTGCTGCCGCTCCAAGGCCATGCGGCTGATTTCGGCGTGAGCGAGGGCTTTGCGGTGGTCGCCGAGCGGCACAACACCGGCCAGTGCATCCACCAGGCTGCGCAGTTGAGCGTGGTTCTTGGCGATACGCACGGTGCGCACACCAGGCTGGGCCAGCAGCTCCTGCTCGTAGCCGGAGGTGTTTTCTTCCATCAGCCGCATGGTTTCGCTTTCGCGCTGCAGCGCCTTGACCAGGAAGCCGCTGATGCTGTCCATCGGCATGCGCTCCAGCTGCTCGGCGTACTGCTTGGTTTCCGGCGTGTGGTGCTCGCGTGTCAGGTGGACATGGCAGATCCGCTGCAAGATCGGTTCTGAGGCGTTCACCGGGTTGTTCTGCGCGATCAGCAGGGCTGCGCGGAACGGCGGTTCGTGGGTGTCGTTGCCGTTGTTTTTCACGCCAGTGGAGCGAACGCTGCGGCCGTTGTAGGCGGTTTTCAGTTCGTCCCAGTCGAAGTGTTTAACCGGCTGGCCTTCCTTTTGTTCACGCTCCGACTCGATCAGCACCACCGGCAAGTTGCTGACCTGCGAGAAGTTACGCGCACGACTGGCTGCGGTGGCTTTGGAAGGGTCGAAGCCTTCGTAATCAGTGCGGCCGACCGACTTCCACAGCAGCTCCACCAATGTCGTCTTGCCCGATCCAGCTTCGCCCACCAGTTCCAGGAACATCAGTGACTTGTGGATCTGGCGGATTTGCTCGGCATGCAACGCGCCCAGCCACCAGGCCAGCACCACCAGGCCCTTTACTCCAAAGCAGCGCCAGTAGATGTCGAACCAACCTTCGTTGTAGGCGTTGAGGTCGGTATTGATGTGCAGCACTGGCGACTGGCTTTGCGACTTGATGCTCAGTTTGCCGAGGTCAAAAAAGTCTTCCTTGTTGCGCACCTGCGCTTTGCCGCCGTGGAACGCCAGGTCGTTGAAGACATAGGCACTGTGGTCGCGGCTGTAGCCGATCCATTCGATGGTGTTGACGGCTTTCAGGCAGTCCAGCTGGGGCGCCAAGATCCGTTTCAGTTGCTGGGCGCTGCCATCAAACCAAGCACCATTGGCGACGTTGAGCAGGCGATTCGAGAACTCAGACGCTGACGTAAGTTGTTTGGCTGTGAACGTGCTCTTGATGGCAGCACCTTGTGGGCGCTCAATGCGGAAGTAATACCAGGCCTCGTCAGTCAGGTCGTTGCGCATGTAGTACAGCGCCTGGAAATTACAGTTGGCGATGCTGGTGACTGAACCGGATTGGCGCAACGCTTTGTAACGGCGCTGTTCGTCGCTGAGCAACTGGTCTTCATGGCGTTCTGAACTTTCCAGATCGCTCATAGCTCGGTCGTACTTCTCAAGGTCCAGCCGGAACCAATACAAGCGCTTGCGGAATGAGAAATGGAATTCCTTGCGCTCGTTGCGCACGTAGATCAGGAACGCTTTCTCTTCCGCCGAATCAGCCAGTAGCAAATCGCCCTGGTGGCGCGCTTCGTCAAGGTCCTGCTCGATCTGCTCGGCGCGCTTGTCGTCGCCCTCAATTGGCTTCCACCGTAGGTGCAGATCGTTCCAATCAACCTTTTTGCCATTGGGCTGTGGGATCACCGCAGCCTTGCAGATGAAGCCCAGGTCGTTGGCTTCCTTCGCCCAGCGGCGCATGTTCGCCTTGGCAACGGGCTCGTTATCAAGTGCCCACACTAGCAGCGGTAAGCGCTTGTCGGCGTCGTGGCGCAGTTTGACCAGGGCCTTGAGTGAGTCAGTCGGGCAGGGGGCGCTGGACATCATCGATACCGCCGACACGTCGTTATGCAGCAGCGCGATGGCGTCGAAGATACCCTCTGTTATCCAGAGTTCGTCGACCTCCAACAGGTCCACGCTTGGTGGGCACCACCAGACGCCTTTGTAACCGGGCTGGCCCTCACCAGTCGGCCGGAAGCGAGCTTTCATCTTGCCGAACCGGTCTGGCCGATCTATCAGGCGCTCCCAGTAGCCCCCTTTCTCAAGGGGGAAACGTACCGTGGCGCTGCCAATGTTCAGCCTGCCATCCCAGTAGTTATCCTGGCTGAACCAACCAGCAATCAGCTCGAACTTGAAGCCCCGGGCAAACTCAAGGTAAGCGCGCGCCGTGGCAAGGGGGTTGTCGAGTGTCGACGGGGCGGTCTTGCTCCAGTCGTTGAACAGGTCGTCATAGACGTCCTTTACGTGGAGACGGTGGTCGCACTTTTCTGGCCGGCCGCATATCAGCGTCCAGGGCGAGTTGTAGAAGGTGTACAGGGTCTTTTGGCCGCAGGCCGGGCAAACACCCTTACGCATATAGTCGGTGCCGCGCATGTGCTTGAGCTGGTAGTCCCGCTCAATGCGTTGGATGACGTCGGCGCGCAGCCTTTCTTTCATGTCCATCGTGGCTTACTTCGCTTCGTCGAGGCTGTGTTTAAGGGCGCCAATCAGGCTTTTTCGTGCGGCCAGCGCAGGGAAGGCCACCAGTAACGAGCCATGCCGCAAACCCTCGGGGATCCGGCGAAAGCGGTCGTCATACCAATGCTCGTTGAACAGCGCCGCGTACTGCGCGCGCAGGTCCTGGAGCAGTGCCTCGGCTTGGTCGCGGGGCAGTTTTGCGGTGATGGCGATGTCGATTTCCATGGTCCACCTCGGATTGCGGGCAAAGCTCACCCAAACCCATTGGGAATGGGGTAGGGTGGGTTAGTTGGGGGTTACGGTGTTACGAGACGCAGCCGGCGGTTTTCCGGTGCGTTGATGATGCGCTGGTAAATCAGGCTGACCGGTACAGCCCAGGTCATGCCGTTGGCGGGGTCGGTGATAACTGCCACCGCCCCGGAGCTGGCGTCGACGTCCAGTTGGTGGCGGTCGTTGTTGGATTTGAGTTCACCGTAAGCACGGCTGATCAGCTTTTCCGCCATGTGCAATGGCACTTCTAAACTGCCCACCAGGTGCTGCACCGCACGGCAGAACAGTAACTGGTCGTTGCCCAGGTGTTCGCCCTGGTGGCGTTGCAAGAAGGACAGGCCAGCGGCTTGCATGGTTGCCTGGTATTCCTGGTAATCGGTGTGGGTAGCTGTATTCATCACGCACGCTCCATTTCCATTTGGTCCAGCAGATCGGGTTGATCATTGGCGGTTTTCATTGCCTGTCGACGAATGACCACGTCTGCAACTGGCAGCTTTACAGCCGGGTTCGGCATACCGCTGGGGCTCAGTTCGTGGGTCATTTGAAATTCAGCACGCACCGCCCAGCCGCAGGCTTCGTTGGTGCATTGCATGTAGGTGATACGCAGGAAAATATGCTGGCCTTCGCTGGTACGAATACGCATACGGCCGTGGCAGTGGGGGCAGACCAGCTTGTAGGTGCTCATGCTCAGATGGGCTCAGCAATTTCGAAGGCAATATTCAACGGTGTAATCGCATCGCCAATTGCGATCCGGATATCCATTCCAGCTAGGTCACCATTGGCCGTGCTGACAGTTTCCTTTAGGGTATCCAGTCGTTTTTGTGCTTTCGCCAACAGCTCAATGAGTTGTTCCCGGTTTTCTTCAAGGAGTTTGTTCATGGCTGTTCACTCGAAAAAGGAAGTTGAAGAATTGGTGCATCGTTTCGCTGAGCGATATGAGGCACTTTTAGAAATCATGCGAGGAAAGGAGACCGAGAAGTTGACTGCCTCGGGAATCATTCCTGGACTATCGGTGAAAGCGGCGGATATCCGCTTTGCGGTTGATGACGTGGCCACAGCTTTGAAGGAGATCAAATCACGGCTCGGTAAGGGCTGATTTTGGGCGTTCACTGGACCGCGTCCTGGCTGTAAAGCTGAATGGTCGCGAACACCTCGGCGTAGCGAGCCGACATGTAAGTGATCAGGGCGCCGATGATCGCGTCGGCTTCACGTTTTTCGATTACCCCGTCATCAAGGGCCGCAGACATGATCTGGTCGACCTTGCCCCGTTTGGCAGAGGCCTTGAGTGATCGGCTGTACAGTTCCACGTTATCCAGCGTTTCAGGGAGGCTCAGTGGTACGAACATGCCGCCGTACATTGATGCGATGTAGTCGGGCAGGAACGTGGTCCCGGCGACTTGCTCCAGACGGTGAATATGTTCATCGGTCAGCGGACGGCTGCCAGCGTTCTCGTAGGCCTGGTTGTCGAACTTCTTAAGCGGCATGCCGAGGTCTGCCGAGGCATACGAACGACCGCCTGGGTAGGCGCTTATGACGGCCATAACGACGCTCTTTCTGCTGTCTAGAACTGGGCATTTCATCTTCTGGTTTCTCCCTGGAGTCATCGCCCCTACAGTTGTTTCATACCGCCGGTGCTGAGTTTTGCTCGGCGTTTCCCGCGAGGATTCCTGGCAAAATCTCTTTGCCAATCACCCGAGACAGGTCTCGTAGGATCTGGAACGTCAACCTGCCGCGGGGCAGCTTGTTGTGCCCCGCCCACCGCTGAACCACTTGCGTCACTGTGCGTACCTCATAACCGTGGGTGAGGGCGAACTGACGGAAGTTACTGCCACGCTCGATCAGTCGTGCTTGGATCTGGCGCTTTTCCATGGCTTGGCTCATGGTTCGAGTGTTCCTAGTTGGTTAAGATGTACCTGTTTGTTCGCAGTATACGCACCAAAACGGGTGCGTCAATCGGGATTCATGAAAAAATGAGTATATCCGCTCGCCTGCGCAGCGTAATCGACGACAGAGGCATGTCTATTAAGGAAGCCTCAGAGGTAGTTGGGATCCCTTACAGGACGCTTCAGAACTACCTTTTGGGTGAGCGTGAACCCAACGCAAAGGCTATGGCTGCTATACGCACCCATTTGGGTATAAGCCTGGATTGGTTGCTGACAGGTGAAGGCAATATGGCTGTCGATGTTTCAGCTGCTTCATCCGAAACGCGAACTGTTAATCAGCAAGAGGAGGCTATCCTTGAGCTGTTTCGTTCGCTCGGAGAGGCTGGTAAGAGGGAGATACAGAGCGCTGCTGAGGAAAAGAAACGCATAAGGGACATTGAGCAGCGCCTTGAGGATTTGACGGAAGCCCTTGAAGCCACTAGGAGGCCCGCATAACCTCTAAAGAATATGAAGGAGCGCGTCAGGATGGAGCATCAGATTTTTTTAGCTCGATTTCAAGTCGGGTGGCGAGCAACTGCTATTTTAAAAATCATAAGACCGCGCCTGATGAACATGTTTTTCCATGATGTTTAGACCGGAGTTTTTATGAAAAGAGGCGTAGTTGCAAATTCAACACCTGTAAAGTCTGAGCCCGGAGGGTTTTCAATAGGTGGTAATGGCCTTAGTGCTGATGATATTAGATTCTATACAATGTACTGGGATCGCGTGCTCATACCCAGTAATAGTATGATCCATGTTCAAGTTCCTGATGAGGATATCTTAATATCTAGTGGTGTAATAGAAAGGCCGGAGGCTCCCATGCCACATAGGGTAGGAGCTGGGGATATGGCATCAATAATGCTTAAAGCCCAAGTTGACTTTGCTGCTCACCTGATTAAAACAGATCGAATGACCGATTGGGTCATCCATCAAATGAGTGATGAACTGGTTCTACCTGAATCAGCAGGCGAAATTCGTAGAACCCTACGGCTGGATCTGACTAATACTTTGCCTGTGCCGTCCCGCGACGTCCCAATTGAAGATGTTTTAGATTTCAAATTAAGGAGAGGCGACGAGCTGAAGCGTTTGCACAACGCTCTAGATGAAATTTATCTCGATGTCCTGCGCTCTCCTGATCAAGAGTTATCATCTAGAAAAGCCGTTGCCGATCTTGCAAAAGCGATTGGGGATATATCCACCGTTTCACTTGAGCGTTGGAGTAAAACTTCGAAGTTTGATTACTCTGTCAATTTTAACTTGGATAGAAGCTCGTTGCCTCTTGCTATCGCTGCTGGGTCGGCGGGAGCGGCATTTGATTTTTTTTCAAGTGCATTCTCCATTCCTATAGGGGCTGTTATAGGATCGTTGAGTCAACTTTTGAGCCTGAAGGCAGGGTACTCTAACTCTATAAGTTCCGTGAAAGAAGTGGATAAATTATCTTATCTCGCATGTGCTCACAAAGAAAACATTTTAAGCTGATTATGGTTGTGAATAACGAAGCTAAGTTTTTGCTAACGTGAGTGAATATTTCTCATTGTAGGGGAAATTTTATTGTGGCGTTGTCATATTCCGCCACTCGCGGTTCACCGCCCGCTTTGCTGATTTCTCACCAGCGTACAACCATCGCAGTCGCCTTGGCTTCGTCTGATCACCTGCTGTAACCGTCTTTTCTTTACCCGTTTTCTGGTCTCGATAGTAGGCGATGATCCCCGTGTAATCGCCTATATGTTCTTCGGCCAGATCTTCAACATTTTCCTCTGGCAAACTGCTTTCAAGCTCCAGGCTGACGGTATAGCCCCCATCCGGGCTCAGGCTGTGCTGAACGTTGCCTCCGTACCAGATGATCTCGTCGATTTCCGCTTTAACTCCCTGGAGTGTGTAGGTCAGTTCGGGGATCAGATCTGGTCGGCCCATGGCAAGCGTATAGCTGAGCGTGGCGCTGCCGCGTTGCAGGCGTCGGAACTCGGCCCTCGCAGCCCGTAGTGCTGACTGCTGATCGCTGTAGGTGTGGCGTAAATCCTTGAGGTTCTCGCCACCTCCGGCAATCGCCTCCTGCTTTTTGGCACTGTGCACGTCGTAGAAATATGCGCGCACGCCGTCGTAGCTGTCGCGATCCGCCTGCAGGTATCGGTGCTGGTCGCCGTCGGCGCGGGTGAGGGTGATGTGGGGCAGGGGGAGACCACTGGCAGTCTTGCCGCCGCCGGCGGGGATGCACAGCAGGCACCCGGCCTTGACGCTGGTCACAGCGTCGAATTCTTCGCCCAGGCGGGTGATTAGGTTGGCGTCCGATTCGTTGGCCTGGTCAAGCTGCAGGATCGGTAGCGCACCGAGCGCGCCGGCCACGGTCGAGGTGAGGTTGTTTCCCATGGCGATATCGCCGATGACTTTGCCCAGCGTGGTGTTGCTCCAGCTGCGCTCGCGCTTGGTTTTGAGCCCCTTGCGAAGATCTGCTGATCGAGCGCGGATGCTGAGCACATCCGGCGCGCCGCTGTGTTCCGTTTCGTCGACGGTGTAGGTGCCCTTGTCCACCAGGCCGGTGTCGCTCCAGCCCAACCACAAGCGAAGTACTGCGCCCTTTGGCGGTATCGACAGCAGGCCGTCATGGTCGCTCAATGTGATCGTGAGCTGATCGGCCTCGACGCCACGGTTGTCGGTTAGATCCAAGTTCATCAGCCGCGGGCTCACCTTCATGGCGATATCGTTGCCGTCCACCGTGAGACGGAAGGCCGGAACAGGATAGGCGGCGTCCCGAACGAAGCGTTCTGCCGTATCCATGATGTAACCGGTAACTTTGGACAGTGCAGCCTCTATCACAGCAAACCCCGCAGAATGTTGAGCCCCGTACTGGTAGCAGCGCCGAGCAGGTCAATACGGTCATCATCGGTACGCTTGAGCGTAAGGGTGAACTCAATGCGCCGTGGCGTGCCGTCGCGAAAAAACAAGGTCTTGGTCTCGCTCAGGCTTTCGATCACCCACAGTCCGTATATCCGGCCGGTACCCTCAACCATCGGCCAGGCTTTGCCGGTGTTCGCCATCAGACGCAGAGCGTCCAAGCTGAGAATGCTGCCGGCCAGCTCCGGAAGGATGATGCCGGGGAGGGTGATGGTGTCTTCGCCACGGCCAACAAATTGCAGTGCGGGTGGTGCACCGACGCGGCTGTTGCTGGCATGGCGCCAATTGGTTTGGCGCTGCAGCTCCTGGTAAGCAAGGGTCGATAGGCTGAACACGAACATGCCGAGGCTGAGCATCATGGTGATTAATCCCGGTCCGATAACTTGCTGCGCTGACGGGCGCGTTTCTCGTTTTCAATCTTGTTCAACATGGCGCGCAGACTTTTTTCCATGGCCTGCAGGTCCATGCCAGGCGCCGCAGCGATGGTGATCTGATAGTTGTCGTGGCTGTCGTAAACCGTCGACGTACCCGCGCTGCTGATCGGTGGCCGATCATCGACCGCCAACGCCGGCATGGCTGTCGCGGTGAGGGCCAAGGTGCCGGCCGCTGTCAGTTGTTTACTCATGGTCGACAACGCTTTGAGCGGCCCTTTTTGTCCGCCCTCCAGGCCCTTTGTCAGCCCATCCATGGTGAAACCGCCCAGCTCCGCGAACACCCGCGACGGGCTGTGGATGCCGAGCTTTTCCTTGAACCATCCGATGCTGGAGTCACCAATGGAACCAATGGCGCTTTTGACGGCGCCGAGGCCAGCGGTCAAGCCGTTGACCAGCCCGTTGACGATCATGCCGCCGAACTCGGTAAATTTCCCCGGCAGTTCAACACCGAAGTAGCTCATCACCCCGGCGAACGCCTGGTAGAACAAACCAAGCGGGCTGAAGTTGGTGATCAATTGCAGGATGCCGGCGAGGCCCTGGTCAAAGCTGGCTTTGATGGTGGTCCATACGTTCACTGCGCCGGTTGCGATTGAGCCGATGCTCTGCAGCAGGGTCATGATCATGTTGCCAATGGCTGCGCCGAATCGCTGGCCCATCGACTGGGCGACGCCACCGACGTCTTCGACCGGTTTCAACAGGTCACTGAACCAACCAATCACCCCGCTGATGCCGGAGGAGATCATGTTGAACAGCGGGCGGAAAATGCTGCCCAGAAGGCGCAACGCGAAACCGATAACCGGAATGGAGTAAGCGGCTTTCACCAAGCTGATCAGCAGTCCGCCAAACTTACCGAACCCCACGAGCACCGGCTGCAGGGCGTCGGTAAGCCCCTGCCAAAAGCCAAGGAAAAACCCCTTGATAGGCTTCCAGTATTTGTAAATCAGCGCTGCAATGGCGACCAGGCCAGCTACAGCGGCGATCAGCCACCCGACCGGGGTAGCAAGTATGGCTGCGCCTACCGCGCTGATTGCGCCGCCGAGCATTGGCAATACGCTGACCGCAGCAATCCGCGCGGAGCTGACCAGCGTAGGGATAACGCTCATCATGCCGCCAGCGGCACGACTGGCCGTGACCCTCTTCCAGATTCGTCCCATCCGGCCGACCTCGGTACCGGCGCCGGCGGCAGCAATACGGGTGCCGATCATCTGAGCTTTGATGCTGCCCAAGCGAATGCCAAACAACGCCATGCCATACCGCAGTACTGCGAAGGGGCCGAGCATGCTTGCCATGGTCAACGCCAACGTGCCGAACACCACGGCAGCAACTGCTACGGCCGCCACTACCTTGACCAGGCCGCCGGCCAGCTTCGGGTTTTCGCGCGCCCAGGCACCGACTCCATTGGCAAGTTCGCCCAGCGTATTGATCAGATCCTTTAGCTCGGGAGCAACTGCGGCGCCAAACTCCGCCATGGCATTGGTAAAGCTGCCCTCGGCGGCTTCCATGACGTTCGTTAGGGTACCCAGCTGCTCGTTGACGCGGGTACGCAGATCGGCCTGGCTCTGCAGCTTCTGTTGCACCTCCTGATACCCGGCCAACCCTTTGTTCATCATCGTATTCAAGGTGGTCAGCGTTTCAGCGTCATCCCCAAATAGCTTGGAGATCACGGCAGTGCGGTCGGTATCGTTCAGGACCTTAAGCTTTTCCACCTGTGCGTAGAGATTTTCCAGCCCGGCGAAGTTGCCATCATCATTCGTGAACTTGAGCGATACACCCTTGTTTGCACCAGCTGCAATTTTGTTAGCTTTATCGACCTTGTCTTGATCAAGGCCCGCCTGGAAGATTTTGCGGAAGGCGTTTCCCGCCGATCCACCTTCCATACCGGCCTGGTCCATCATGATCAACAGCGGTGCCAGCTCCTTGGCCGCGTCGATCCCTGACTTTTTGATGACGTCCATGACAGGCGCGATTTTGCTGAAGCCCTGGAGCATGTTGCCTGGGTCCACACCCGCGTAGAAACCGCGCTGGATGGTGTCCATCAGACCCATCATGTCTTTTTCGGTGGTCCGGGTTGCATCCTGCATCTTGGCAGCGAACTCCGCCGCGTCCGTGGCTTGCATCTTCAACTGCACACCGAGGTAGGCAGCAGCCTCACCGGTACCGCCGAGAATGCTCTGCGCGCTCAGGCCCTGGCGTCGCAGCATCGTCATCATGTTCTGAAAGTCGGCCGTGGTGCCTGGCAGTCGGTCGCCCAGGTTGGTCGCCAGATCGGTGATCTTTTGAAAGTCTGCAGAGACCTTGCCGGTGTCGCCCATCATCGACACCTTGAGCTGCGTGGCAGAGTCCTCATTCGGTGCAAAGGCTTTAATTGCCGACACCACAGGGCGGCTGGCGGCGTAGCCAGCGCCGAGGCTACCAGCACCGGATACAGCAATGCTGCCGGCCAGACTCTGGGTTTTGTCGTAGGTGGCACGCGCTTTCGCCAGGCTGTCCTGCTTTCGCTTCAACGCATCCAGATGGTCCATCTGCAATTTCATGGCCTGGGTGGCGGTGTCGATATCGCGCTTGAGCTTTAACTCGTGTGCGCCTAGGGCATTGGTGTTGATGCCGGCGTTTTTGAGCTGCACGCCGAGGTTGCCGAGTTTTACTTGCTGCTGGCCGTACTGTTCGCCCAAGCGTTTCGACTCGGCCGTGTGCTGTTTCAGCAGCGCGAGCTGGTCCTTGAACGGGGTTTCCAGGCGGCGGATCTCGTCGCGCAGACTGGCATGGCCCGCACGACTGGTGCGCAACTGCGCGTTGTTCAGTGTGAACCGGTCAGCCAGGGCCTTTTCCTTGGCTGCCAGCTGATCCAGTTGGGTTTTGCGCTCCCGCTGGGCGGCTGTGAGGCGGGTGTATTCGTCATGCTGCGCTCGGGTCAGTGCATTGCCCTTTTGCATCACGGCATTGAGCGCGGCTATCTGGCTGGCGGACTGGCGGTGTTCGTCGCTCATCAACCCCAGCGCATTGCGTGTCCCGGTGAGGTCGCGCTTGAGGTCGGTCTGACTGGTTTTGAGCGCGTCAACCTTCTGCCGGGACTTGTCGAAGAGTGCCTGGGTCGGCGCGAGCTGCTGCCGGACTTTGGCCGTTTCGCGGGCGAGCTGGCCTACTTTAGCGTTGTTGGCGGCGAGCGCCTCGGACGTCGCGCGGGTTGCGGCCTGCAGTTCACGCCAGGCGCT
The DNA here is from genome assembly GCF_009659625.1 of Pseudomonas haemolytica. Classification (GTDB taxonomy): domain Bacteria; phylum Pseudomonadota; class Gammaproteobacteria; order Pseudomonadales; family Pseudomonadaceae; genus Aquipseudomonas; species Aquipseudomonas haemolytica. The sequence continues at coordinate 985,847 of NZ_VOIW01000001.1, forward strand.
GACGTCGCGTTGCTGGGTGTTGAGTTCTTTCAGGCGGTCACGGGCAGCCTTGAGGGCTTGGGCGGTTTCCTTGCTGCCGCCCGTGATTTTGTTCAGCGGACCTGTGGCCTTGTCGATGGCACTGAGCAGCACCTGAAGTCTCAGATCATTCGCCATCGGTAGAACTCCGCACCCTGGCGCGCTCGCGCCAGTCCATCAGGTCTTGCAGGCCCAACCGATCCATATCAGCCGGTGCCCAGTGAAAAACCACGGCCAGATCAGCCATGGCGTCCTCTACGCAACGAGGGATGCATCCGTCATCGCCGACTTCTGCAACAAAAAACCAGAGATCTTGCTGCTCAGAGCCAGCAGATCGGCCGGGTCCATGCCGGCGACTTCCACGGCGGTGATGCTCGGCGAGCTGATGCGCGGCAGAACCTTGATCAGACTGCCAACGTCCATTTGTAGCAGCTCCACCAAGCTCACACCGCGCAACTCGCCGGAGTTCGGCTTGCGTAGGGTGATGCTCTCGATGTAGGTGGTGCCGCGACGGATTGGAGTGTCGAGGATGACGGTGTTGTCGTCGGCCAGTTGCTGCACATCAGGTTGTTCGGTGCCTGCTTTGGTGGTCATTGGGAAAACTCCGGGTGGTTAAGGTTTGGTGTTTGATCTAAGGCAAGTCAGATGCCCATGGCGGTGCGGTGCTTCTCCAGCATGTCCACGCCGTTGACCTTCTCGACGAAGTTGAGCAGGTCGATTTCGATGATTTCTTCACCATCCACGGTCAGCTTGTAGTAGCTGCAGGTGGTGGTCATGGAGTGTTCGGTGTCCTCACCGGGCTGGGCGTCGCCCATCTCGATGGTTTCGTGGCGACCGCGCACGACTACTTCCACATTGCTGACTTCGTTGGTGTCGTCTTGCTGGTAGGGGCCAGAGAAACGCAGCGCCACGCTGTTGGCGCTGACGGCACCGAACTGGCGCAGAGAGATCAGATCGAGGCCACCGGTCTTCCATTCGAACTGGATACCGTCATCGGAAAAGCCGAGGTCAGCTTTAACCGGGCCGTTCATGCCGCCGCCGCGATAGGCTTCCATCTTGCGGCCGAGGGCGGGCAGGGTGAGGGACTTCACCAAACCGAGGTAGCTGTTGCCGTCATTGAACAGGTTGAGGTTTTTGAGTTTGCGAGGCATTGCCATGGCGGTGTTCTCCGGGGTACGGGGTCAGGGTGAACTCCCCTTGCGGGGAGGCCCGGTTTAGCTGTTGATGCCCTTGGCGAAGTCGATCAAGTAGCGGTCGGTGATTCGCTGGCGGAAGGTGAGGTCTTCAAGCGGTGGCACGGGGGTGTAGTCGTAATCAACCCAGAGCTTGCCGGCCTTGAGGGTGTCCTTGGTGTTGATGTCGTCCGGGTACCAGCAGCTGCCGCCGATCAGGTAGCCCTGGGACTTCAACTCGCGCATCTTGGCGTTCACGCCTTCGACCAGGTCGCGTACCAGGGAGGCGTGCATCGGGCGGTCGATGGCCCACATGTGCGCTTCGGCCATGGTGTCCGCGAGGATCTGCGCGGTGCGGGTGTAGTTTTCGAAGGCGAACAACGGGTCATCGCTGCAAGTGCGGCTACCCCAGAAGCGGAAGCCGTTGGCGTTGATCAGCGTGGTGACTTCGTTGCTGTTGAGGTAGTTGGCGTCGGTGGCTGGGTTCTGTAGATCCCAGAATACGTCGGCGCTGATACCGGTCACGCCGCTGACGGCCACGTTGGAGAGGGTCTTGTGCCAGCCTGTCTCCTGATCGATCTTGGCGCGTAGGCCCAGCGCACGGGCCACTGCCGAGGCGGTGGTGGTCTTGTTGGCGACGGTGTCCCAGTTCTGGAAGTCCGGCCAGATCACCATCATCTCGCGGGCGCCGAAGTTCTCGCGGTACGCCACCACCTCTTCCTTGGTTTTGCAGCCCCAGGCGCTGACGTAGGCAAAGGCACGAAGGTCTTTGGCAATGGCGCCAAGGGCGGTGGCCACCGGCAAACTGTCCAGGCCAGGCACGCCGAGAATGCGCGGAGTCATGCCCACGCGGGACTTGGCGGCGAGCAAGGCTTTCATGCCGGTGTATTGGCCGTTCGGGGTCGTGCCGCCGATCAGGGCGCTGGTGGTGGACGCTTCGTCCGCGCCTTCCTTGACTCGCACAACGATGACGTAGGGCTTGGTCTGGTCGGCGATGCCTTGCAGGCTCGCGGCCAGGGTGCCTTTGACGCCAGCTTTGCCAACGGCGGTTTGCACGTTGGTGAGCAGGACGGGCGTGTCGAGGGGGAAAACCAGTGGATCCGCATCTTCAGCCGTGCAAACCATGCCGATAACTGCGGTGGGAATAGTGCGAATGGGGCGGGTGCCGTCGTTGAGTTCGATGACCCGCACGCCGTGGAGATAATCGGCCATGGGTTGGTGCCTGCGCTGTGATGGAATGACAGTGCAGAGGTTGCCGCGCGCGCGCCGTATGAGCGAGGTGCAGGGCTTGTACAGCCCTGCCTTACAAGGTGTTCAGTCTGTTTGAGTGGTGCCAGGTTGCGCCGGCCATTGAGTGTCGCGCGGAAAACCTGGCTGCTGGTCTATCCGCATTAGCGCAATGCGGTAGCGCTTCCACTCAATCAATGCAGCTTGTTCCTCGGTGGTTGCTTCGCCCAGGTCGACCGCATCCTGTAGCGTGGCAATCTTGGTGCTGGCTTCTCTGACCAGGTCGTCGCGCTTCGCCAACGCTTCCGCACGCAGTTCTTGTTCTGATGGCGGTTGGACGTCTATCAGCACGGGATAGCCTTTATCATCAGCGACGATGCACTGCCCTTGTACCTGGCCTTTGAGGAGTTCCAGACGATACGCAGCACTGATTTCAACCTTATCGTCAGGGATCGCTTTTTTGTTCACCTGGTCCTCATAAAAACCGCCCGTGCTTTCACAGTAGTAAATCATGTTGCCTCCTAATATCCGATGGAAATCCAGGGCGAGTTGGGCTGGCCCGAGGTGCCCACAGCGCTGATTCTGAACCGTGACTCGTTGATGTATGCGACGCCAAGCGAGCTGGACCCCGTGGTGTTACCGGACGAGTAGGAGTTGCTGACCATGGTCATCAAGTGAGCGTTGGGGTAGGACACGGGATAGTTCACTTCTACCGATGCACCAGGGGCAATCGAGCCGCCAGTACCCCATTGAATGGTCAACCCTTTAAGCCACGCCGGGAAACAAATGTAACCCTGTGAGCCAATCATGATGGCGAAGCCAAAAAGCAGCTTCTTAGGGGTGATGCTCGAGCGGTCATCCTCGCCGGCAACCGTCTGAGTTAACGTCGCAATCCGGGTCAGGCCCAATAGCGATTCAGTCGCCTGAACCACTTTTGCCGCGATGGCCTGCCATACGCGCAATGCGCTCATAGGTTTGTTGGTGTCGGCGCCTGTTTCGGCTTCTGCCTGAGTGGCAAACGCAACGCCGTAGCCACTCAGCGAGTTCGGTAAGCCGTTGAGAGATGCAAACTTGAGGCCTGTCAGCCCTGCGCCGTTGCCGTTGACGACACCGGTAATGTCCACCCCGGCCGAGGTCACCCGCACGCCGTTACCAGATGCCCAAGGCGAGCTACCCAGGCCCATAAAGGCACAGCGCACGGCGTTGCCGTTACCCCAGACGCCCACGCCGCCGATAACGTTCTGGCCATCGCGTGATTTGGTCAGCACGCCACCGGCCCACGATTCGGATTCGTTTGCCAGGACGAACAGGCTGCGCCCGCCGATCAGACGGAGTTCGCCGTCCACATCGCCCCCCGACAATGACAAGGCATCGGTAATGCCGTAGCCCTCAAGCGTCGTCGGGTTGTAGCCCTTGGTCACTACGCCGCGTTTGTCGATGGTCACCCGGTGAAACGTGCCGGGTACTTTGTTCGACGGCAGTACTGTGTCAATCGACAGGTCAACATATTCTCGGGTTGCCAGGACCACGGCCGGATCGATCTTCAACACGATGTTGCCGGTGCTGGAAACAATGAAGTTCATCCGCACAATCTGCGTGCGTCCGGAGCCTTGGGACAACACCGGCTTGAAGCTAGGGGCGCAGTTGGAGACAGCGACCAAGTCCCCGTCTTCGTCGTAGAGACCCAACTCCCTGATCCACCAGCCCCCGACGTCCTCAGGGATGACCTGCTCGGCGATGATTACGGCGGGGTTTACCGGGTCAATGATGAGCTGATTCAAAGGCGCTCGGCGGCGCTCGTTGATTAGCTTGGTTTGGGTCGCACTCGGCAGCGGGTCGGTGCCGTTCGCATCACCCACCCCCAACGCTGTGAGCTTCCAAGGGAGTCCCAACGCGTTAGCGTTTGCCAGTTTGGCTGCCCCCACATTGGTGAGCATCGCCATAAATTGCGAGTTCTGATCGATCATGGGTACACGTCCAGGGTGTCTATGCTGTGTTCGCGCCCGACCACACCGATGTAGCCAGTGACTTCAATGTCACGCTGCACAGGCGGGTAGACGTCGATTACGTCGCCTTCGTAAACGGCGACACCGATGTTGATAACGCCTTGTGTTTCCAGGCTGATGGCGAGGCCGGTCAAGTGACGGGTGAGGGGCTTGGCGTCGTCGATCAGCCAGGTCAGTTCCAGGTACATTTCTTCGGTGATGCCGGTGTCCAGCACGCCGACCTTTAAGGCAAACGTGCCCGGCACGCCCTCGGGCACGGTCTCCCACCATTCCATCACTTCAATCAGGTAGCCCAGAGGCTCGACTACTCGGCGCAGTGCGCCGATGGTGCCTTTGCGCGAGTGGATGTAATGGGATGAACGAATGGCGGTGCGCTTAGCTGCCTCGCTCCATTTGCTGTCCCAGCGGTCGACTGAGAAAGCCCAAGCCAGGTACGGCAGCAGTTCAAGCGGGCATTTGTTCGGGTCGCAGAGTTGACGCAAAGGAATGGGGACGCGCTGGATCTGTGCGAGTGCCTGCGCCGCATGGCGTTCTAGCGGCGTATCGTTACCCGGTAACAGCTGCTGCGTGCTCATCACTCAACGCCTCGGATCAATGTGATGCCGGTGCAATAGGGCGCTTGAGCCTTGGTCGCGACAATGTCCACCCAACCTTCGAGTTCGACCTTGCGCACGCCTTCGACGTGGAGCGCGGCATGCAGGGCCGATTCCGAAACTTCCATCCCCAGGCGGCGCCGTTGATGAACGTAGGCCAGCAGGCGCTGTTCGGCAGCGGCCAGGATAGGTTCCGACTCCGGACCGCTCGACAACAAATAGAGCTTGGCCTTGACCTGGTAATTCAGGATTTGCGCGCCCTGAACGGTGAGACGGTCGGCCACGGGCCGGCGGTCGTCGTCGCTCAGGTAAGCGTTGACGACGGCAAGCAGCTCGGGGGGCGCCGTGCCATCGCCCAGCAATGATTGAACCGTGACCACGGCGACGGCAGGAGAGGGGCTTTCGGCGGTGGCGTCGGCCACGCGACCGTCCGCTGCCCTAGCATGGAAGATGTAGCTGTTGCGTGGGCCGGCAGTGCTCAACCCTTCCCAGGCCATCTGCGCACGCTCGCGCAGGCTGTCGTCGCTTTCCATCAAAGTAGGGATCGGCGGTACGGCATTGGCTTTGCCTTGCTGAATCACCAGGCGTTTGACGTTGAAGTTGCCGGCCAACTGTTCCAGGTCAGTGCCACGCGCGGTGGCGAGCAGGTTGGCAAGCGACGCTTCGTTGACCCGTTGACGCCACACGGTCTCGCGGTAGGCGTTTTCCTGCAGCAACTTGGTCAGTGGCTCCGAATCTTTTGCCAGGCGGGCCGCGATTTGGGCCTGCTCTTCCACCGGCCACAAGCTGATCATGTAGGCCCTTCGTTCAGCCAGGATCAGTTCGAAGTCAATTTGCTCGACGATCTGCGGCGGCGGTAGCTGACTGAGGTCGATGGCGGCGAAACTGTTCATACACTGCCTCCCAGCTGCAGCGGCACGCTGAGGCTCAGCGGCTCATTGGTATCCACCACAGTGCCCTCCAGATCGATCGAGGCCTGGCCCTGCATGTTCGCTCCCGCGAACTGCACGCGGCTCAGGCTGATGCGGGTTTCCCAGCGCATCAGGGCCATGACCGTGGCGGCGTAAACGCGCAGACGGTTGACGTCGTTTAAGGGGTGATCCACCAGCTCGGGTACCAAGCTGCCGTATTCGCGGCGCATTACACGCGTGCCAATGCGGGTGGTGAGAATGTCGGTGATTGCCTGACTGATGTGCTCGCGCTCGCTGATGGCGCCGCCGGTATGTCGGTTCATGATGGGATGGGCACCCCGGATTGGTCGCCACCGGCCTTGACCCCGGAGTGCGGGTGCGTGACCAAGCTGACGCCGGCTGCGATCACATCAATAGAAACCTGGACCTGGCCGGTGACGGTCTGATTCCCGGTTTGGATGTAGTCGCCCTGGTGCGTGATGTCGCCTACCAGGTTGATACCTCCCTTGCTGATCAGATTGGTGGTGCCGCCGTCGACCAGCGTGGCATTGAGGTGATGGGCAATGCTGTCGTACTCGATCACCGTGCCGTCGGCGTAGGTGCGGCGGTGCAGGCCGGCGCGGTTACCGTTGGCCGGGACATGGTCGCTGAATACGCCTGTCACGACGATGCCGTTGGCGAGCTGGCCGGACGGGCTGAGCAGGATCACCTGCTCGCCGACGGTGGGCGGGTCCCATTCGCGGTCAGATCCGGCGCGTCCCGCGAGCCAGGGCAGCCAGGCGGTGGTCAGCTTTCCGGTTGTTACCTGCACGCGCGGGGGCTCCATCTGCACGGCGGCGATGACGCCGAAGCGGATGAGGTTTTCGAGCAGGCGGGCGAGGGCGGCTAAGTCGTTCATGGCGCCGATGGTGGCGCCACGCGCGTGCGGGCGCAGCTTCGGCGCCTTGTAGGAGGGGGATCTACAGTGTCAGGTGGGCCAACAAGCTGTCGCGGATCAGATCAAGGTCTTCGTCCGTAAAGCCCAGTACCTCGCGTTGTTCGTAGCGCACTTCGGGCGCGTCACGTTCCGCGCGGTCTTTCAAACCGAATTGGTGCACCCTGGCGATGCGGGAGATTCGCCCTGTGAAACCCACGGTCACAGCGTTGCTATCGCCTCGGGCCTTCATGTAGGTCGCGGTACGCAGCTTTTTGAACATCTCAACTTTGCGCCGGATGCGGCCTTGCTTGCCGCGCAAGTCGCGCTTTTTTCGTGGTGCGAACTTGCTGCCGTCCGGGTTTTGTTGTGTCAGCACCCGCTTTTGCTGGCTGCGCCGCAGTTCCTGGCCGATGGATCGGGCGAGCTGATTGCGGGCGGCTGGCTGGAGTTGCTCCAGCAGGCCGGACGCCCAAGTCTCCAGGGCTTCAAGCTTACTTGTCATCAGGCACTACCCATTCGCCGGCATTACCTTCGGAGCCTGGCACCCAATTCGGATCGAGGTAACCTGCCACTCGCTGCGGCTCGCCGGCATGCTTCACGGTTGTATTGCCTTGTGCATCGGTGCCTACCACCACCCGCTCTGTCAGGCGCAATGTGAGGCCGAGATCCACCTTGTCTTTATCGAGAATGTCGGCTTCGAACTGAATACCGGTCTGCATTTTTTCGTAGTTTTCCAGCAGCTCCGGTTGGTTGACACTGATCCACCCCAGCACGGGCAGCATCACGCTGTCAGGGTGCCCCGCGAAGGCGGTCATGATGATCTGTAGATCGTAGCTGTACTCAAAAGAAAAGGTCGCCGCAGCAGTGCAGCGGACCTTGCCGTTGTCGATGAAAATCAGCAACCGGTCGGGGTTGTTCTGGAACTCGGCTACGGTGTCCAGCAGGTGAGCGCGGAGGCTCTCGGGCTTGTTCATGGATGGGCCTGCTGGTGTTTGTAGACCATGTCGACCTGTGTGGCGCAGTCGGCCCAGGCGGCTTCGGCGCGGTCTTCGTCGGTGAGCAGGTCACCGTTGCTGGCTGGGCTTGTCGCTGGCAGCTGGCACGGCACCACGGCCGGACAGCCAGTCACGGTAAGCTGCGGCGCCGGTGAGGGCGGGGCGTTCGCGCAGCCGGCGAGCAACGTCAGGCAGAGGCTGAGCAGCCCAGTCGCGTAGTTCGTCGTTTTCACGTTTCAGTTCCTCTATGGTTCGTGCGCGTTTTGCTAGGGCCTGGCGCAGTTGATCCTGCTGGGCGCGCAGAGTTGACTGGTTTTCGCGCTCTTGCTTCAGCGTGGCGGTGAGCGTGGTGGCGGTCGCCAGATTGCGGTCGGCGTCGTCGCGGGCCGTCTTGGCTGCACTCTTTGCCAGGTCTGCTTGGCTTTGGGCGGTGTTAATGCGCTGTTGCTGGCCCCAAATCAGCAGCGCCAGGGCTCCGAGCAGGGCAATGCCGTACAGGGCCTGGCGCAGGGTGCTCACGCGCGGTACCAGCCGAGTTTGTTCATGGCAGCGGTGTCGAGCTGCTTAATCGGGCCGCGCACGATTACAGCCCTTGCGTTGTTCATCAGCTGGATGCACTCGGCCAGCCGTACCATGTCGTCCTGTTCGGTCGATTCCGGGACCACCAAAAGGTCACCGTCCTGCACTCGCAGCTTCTGAACCGCTTTAAAGTCGATCATTTGTGCTGACTCTCCGGTGCGCGGTACCAACCAAGTGCGTTCATCGCGGCTTCGTCCAGTAACTGAACATCACCCCGGACAGCCAGGGTGTGATGGGGAAGCATGTAACCTGCCGCACTCACGATTTTCTGCATTTCTTCGTTGGTGGTCTCAGCGGGGAGCAGCAGTACGTCAAATGGCCTTGGGCGAAGGACGGCGAGCTTTTCGAACAGCTCGTGATAAGGAAAACGCTGAGGCAATGGAGTGCTCATGCCGCCACCCCTTGCCCGCACTCGCAACTGGCGTGCCGCTCATAGGCGCGTTGAAGCTTGGTGTCGTAGAGATTGCGCAGGTAGTCCGGGCCGTTGTAGAGACGGGCAAACTCGGCCCATTTGCGGGCTTTCAGGGCCTTGTGCAGCACCGAGTCCGTCTCGATGAAGCGGGTGAAGGTGTCGAATTGCTGCGATTCGCCGGCACTCATTGCCGCCACAAAGTCCTGCACGCTGGCATAGCCAAGACGTTGCCAGTGATAGCCCATGATTTGGAAGGCGCCCCAGGAGGCCGATTCCAGCGCGGCCGTGTCGTCGATCTGGCGGGCCATCGCCAGGCGCTGGTGCTCGGCGGTACCGCCGACATAACCACCGGCCTTCGGATTGACCAGGGCGGGATTGGTCGCGGCGAGTTCATCGGCATGCCGCTTGATCTCCGCTGGATCATCACCTGGGTGTCGAACCTTCGCGAGCTGTCGGTACATGACGTGCCGTTCGAACAGGATCACCGGCTTGCCGTTTTCCAGGAAGCCTTTGCCTTTCGATTCCACTTCGTTGACGGCGTAGATAGTCGCCAGCGGCACGCCGAGGCGTTCAGCAGCGGTTACCAGGTCTTGGTTGCGCAGCAGTTCGGCACAATCGCCGCCTGCCAGGCTGGATTGGGTCTTGGTGCCGGCAACGCCATCGGCTACCAAGCCAACTTTCAACTGGTAGGCGCGTACGGCGATCTCGGTGGCGTCACCGTAGTGGCCGTCCGGTACCAGGTTGGCACCGTACCTGTTGAGGTTCTTTTGCAGAATAAGCACCGCCTGCGAGCGGTCGCCGTGGCGAAGGGTGGTGGTCATGCACTGGGCCTCAACAGGGCGGCGACGTTGCCGCGTGAACGGAAAATCAGGATGCAGAGCAGCACGATGGCTGCGGCCTGGCCGAAGCTCGTCGGCTGACGGTCCAGTAGGATTTCCAGACCGCAGATGCAGAGCACTCCGCCAAACAGGCTTGCCAGCAGGGAGATGCTGCGCCGGTAACGCGCATCCCCCCGGGTGTAACAGGCCAGGCGCAGAGCGCTCAGCAAGTAGGCGATTGCCGCGATCAACTGCACGGCCAGTTCGATGTTCGGCATATCAGGTGCCCCCTCGGATGCGACGCCAGATGTCCCAGATGTCCGCCTTTTCCACCCACACCATCAGTTTGATGCTGATCGGGATGACCACCAGGGCGCAGAGGAAAGCGCTACCGCCGCTGGTGATGAACGGAATTGCTTGCAAGGCCATGGGGGCGAACAGGTAGCCTACCCCGGCCGATAGGAACAGAGAGCCCAGGCGCTGCCAGACCTTGAGGTCGCGCTTGGTGCTGGTGACCAGCCAAGCGCCGAGGATGGCGCCGAACAGCGCCCCGTCGTCGATGACTGGCGTGACGCTCGCCAGGCCCAGGCCAATAAGCAGGCCGGACACAACGCTGGAAGTCGGATCAGCCATGGTGTGGGTTTCCTTGGTAGCAGTGGGTCAGTCCCATAGGTTCACCATCTGCCGTTGGGGCGCGCTGGTTTGGGCTTCGGGCATGTTGATAACGAGGCCTTGTGGCAGGACGGGGCCGTAGTCGGCCAGGCCGGGGTTCGCCTGCAGCACTGCTTCGGTGACGCCTGCGGTTCGGCCGTAATACCGCCAGCACAGGGCGTCGACGGTGTCGTTTTGATTGGCGCGGACGGCGACGGCCATCAGATCAGCTCCACGGTGGTGCGGCTTTTTTCGAGAAAGTCACGCACCGCCCAACGCAGATCGCGGCGGTAGTCATCGATGGTAGGTGCGACCTCCTCGGCCTTGTTGTTGCCGGTGTTGGTGGCGCTGTAGTCGCGAAAGCGCTCGCAGACTTCGGCGCCGGTACCGGCCTCGATCGCGCGGCGGTAGAGGTGAGCCTTTACCGATACGTCTTTGATCCGATCACCTGGTACAGCGTCCAACGTGGCGTAACCAGCTGCCTGTTGAGCTGCTCGCCAGTCACTCAGCTCGCGGTTGAGGTTGATAGCGGCAGAGATCACGGCGGTCTCCAAGCGGGCTGGGGTGACGCTGGCGTCGATGCGCAGGGTGGCGCGCAGGCTATCCAGGTCAATCGACGGCCAGAACGGGTCGGTGTTGATGTGGCCGCTGGCAACGGTGCCGCTGGCTACAAATGCGCTCATGAGACTGCACTCGGAAATAGGTCGCCGGTGGTCGGGGCTTCACGTTCAGGAGGAGCGGCCTGGCCGATCCGCCCCGAGCCGGCGGGGTGCGTGGGGACGCTCAGTCAGCTGCCGGAGCAGCGTATTTTTTGAGGAGACGCTCGACGCGCTCCAAATCCTTCTTGCCACCGCAGTTGGTGTTCAGCTCGATGGCACGGGACAGATATTTTTTCGAGGACTCCAGGTGACACAGGGCGGCCACCTTGCTTTCCGATGTGTCGTCGTCCGAAACCATCTCTGCGAACGCTTTGCCCAGGGCCAGATGCAGCTTGGCTTTAGCCTGGTCGGGCATGTCTTCTTCACCCGCGATTTGCTCAGTACGCAGCAGCAGCTTCACGTCGAACGTGCCACCGGCCTTCTGCGCCTTCAGGGCGACTTCGGCAATTTCTTCGGCAACGATGGTGCCGGTAGTGCGTTCGAAGCGGTCAGGCATGAGCAAGGCGTGCTGGATGACGTACTCGGCAATGTCCAGGGCGCCGGCAAAGTCGCCGGCATCCATTCGCCAAACCATTAAAGTGGTTAGCACCTGGTCCTGCGCGCCTTTGCCGCCTGCCAGCACGCCTTCCACGTATGGGACGTATTCGGGCAGCAGTTGCTTTTTCAGCTCTGCTTTGCCCTCGGTGGACTGCACCTGTTTCAGGCGCAAGTAGTCCTGCTGGAGCTTCGCCAGGTGCAGTTCGTAAACAGTGGAACCTTCCATGGTCATGGCTGGTCCGGCCACAGCAGCCGCTGCAACGGCTGCTGTGATGCGCTGGAAGTGACGACGGCAAGGGTTGGTCATGGTTGCTCGCCTTAGCTCAGGGTGATGTTTTCGGCCATGGCAGCGCAGCCAAGGTCTTCGATCACGTAGGCTTCATTGACCGACTCGTAGTTTTCAATACGGTCGCGTTTGGCGTTATCCACCACCGTGCGGCGGCGGGTGCCTTCCTGCCAGTAGATCGACAGGTTGTCGAGGCGGGTAACCAGCAGGCCGTTCGGCGGGAAGTGAGGCACTCGCACCGCCGGCAGGTTGCCGATGCGCTTCTGGCTGGTGACGATATCGGCCGCAAGCATTTCGGTCGGCGCTTGGGTTTTGTTGATGATCGGGAAGTACTTGTCGGCCAGCAGCTGGCGACCGCAGATCACCACCAGGTCAGTATCTTCCTGGTACCAGGGCTCGATGAACTCGTTGACCATGCTCACGACCAGGGCGTCGATGTTTTCGAAGTCTTTGCCCGCGCCGATCTGGATCTTGCCGCTGCCGTCGACCACTTCTTTCATAACGCGTGCAGGGTTCTCCAGGCGCATCTTTTGCAGCCATCCGACGTTAACGTCCTGCAGCAGCTTGTTGATGTCCGGTTTAGAGGTCGCCGCACGGCTGGTACCGTTCCAGCCAATCATGATCCGGTTGAGCGCCTGGGCCCGGATGATGGCGTCACGGATACGCGCCTGGAAGTCTTTGAACTTGGCCCATTGATCCAGCTTCTGGTAACGCAGGCCCGTATCGAAGTTGGTTTGGGTGCAGGTGTAACTACGGTTGTCGAGGCCGGTAGGATCGCGTGGCTCGCGGTCTTGCTGAGTGGTATCGGTGGTGCCGGCAATAGTGCCGTCGATACCGATGCCGATTTTTTCGCCCGACTGCTCGGATACACCGTAGACGTTGATCGAGCTGAGAAACGCGCTCGACTCCTGCATACGGGTTTCCAATGTCTGGGCAACGGATGGAGCGGCTGTGAATTTGGTGGTGACGTCGCTCACGCCGTGCAATTGGGCGAGTTGTTGCAGGTAAGCGTTGAAAAGAACGCGAGTATCGTTACGCATGGTGTTCTCCGATGTTCCTTGGCTGGGTGTTGTCCGTGATCTGGATCAGCAGTCGGTGACGAGTGCGCCGTCACCGCCCGTAGCCGGCGGGCGAACGGAGTACTGCGGTTTCTGGCCGGTGGTGTCCGGGGTTTTTTCGAGCTGTTGAACCAACGCGGTGAAGTCGGCAGACAGCTTCTCGTGAGCGGTCTGCAGCTTTTCGCGGGCGGTTTTTTCGGCGGTAAAGGCTTCGCCCTGACCGGCGACATGCTCGGCCATGGCTTCAACAGCCTCGCCGAGTTCAGTGAATAGAGCGGCGTCCTTGCCTTCCTTGTCCTTGCTCTTGCCGAGTAGGTCGAGAACGCGGGTAAACAGGCCTGCGACTTTGCCGCCTTCGTCCTCAATTTCTTCGAATTCAAGTTCGATTTCGACGACCTCAGAGAAGAGGTTGCCGGGATCGCGTTTGCGACTGGTCAGCGGGTTCATGTCCGGGTGCTGGGCGCTGAACGTCAGCATCTCGGTGCCCAGACTGGCCGGGGTATCGGTAACGGCGATGCCGTCCAAATAGGCGCGGCCGGTGTCGGCAAATTTCGGCCGAATCTCGATGCTGGTGTACAGCTTCTGCCGTGCTTTGTTCATAGCGATCAGGTCGGAGGTCGGTTCGATTTGCGCGAACAAGGCCAATTTTTTAGCCCCGGCAATCTCGACCTCTTCCGTCTTCAGCGCGACGACATCGCCGTAAGCGCGGAAAGGGCTATCCGGCAGCAAGCTGCGCATGTGCTCAATCCAAACCCGCGCACCGTAGGTGTTCTGGCTGTAGGTTTCGGCAGCGTCGACCAACCATTGGCGCTCGATCTGACGACCATCGGTGGTGGCGCCTTCAACGGCGACGCGGAAGAACTTGGAGCGTTGTTTCTTGGCTGGGTTGTCGGTTTTGCCGGCCATGCGTGAATCCCTCAGTGCGGTGGCAGTCTGCCTTGGCGATGAGCGCATGTTGTTGAGCGCGGGCGCGACGGGCAACGAGGCGCTGTTGTAGATCGTTGATCTACAAGGGGCGGAGGGGGAACTGTTCGCGCGCGGGCGGCAGCATCTGCGCCATGAATGCCATCGTCGAACTACCTACCGATCACCGCCGCCACGCCAAGCACCTGTATTGGCAGGGCTATCGCGTGTGCGAGATCGCTGAGTTGATCGGGGAGAAGGAAAAAACGCTGCACAGCTGGAAAGCCCGGGACGAATGGGACCGCGCGACGCCGCTGGAGCGTATCCAGGCGGCGACCGAAGCCCGCCTGGTGCAGCTGATCTTAAAAGACCCGAAGTCAGGGGCCGACTACAAGGAAATTGACCTTCTGCACCGCCAGCTGGAGCGGCAAGCCCGTATTCAGCGCTTCAACGACGGCGGTACCGAAACCGAGTTGAATCCGAACCTGGCGAAGCGCAATGCGGGGCCGAAGAAGGCGCCGAAACGTAACGAGTTCGACGAAGAACACATTGAAAAGCTGACCGAAGCGTTCATCGACGGCTGTTTCGGCTACCAGTTGGATTGGTACAAGGCCGGTAACCAGCGCACCCGCGCAATCCTCAAGTCACGTCAGATCGGTGCGACGTATTATTTCGCCCGTGAAGCGCTGATCGATGCGCTGACGACAGGCCGTAACCAGATTTTCCTGTCAGCCTCGAAAAACCAGGCGCATATTTTCAAGGCCTACATTCAGGCCTTTGCCCGTGAGGTAGTCGGCGTTGAGCTGACGGGCGATCCCATCATTCTGGGCAATGGCGCCGAGCTGCACTTCCTGGGGACCAACGCTCGGACGGCCCAGGGCTATCACGGCAACTTCTACTTCGACGAATTTTTCTGGACGTTCAAATTCAAGGAACTGAACAAGGTCGCCAGCGGCATGGCGATGCAGAAGCAATACCGACGAACGTACTTTTCGACGCCTTCCAGCATGGCCCATGAGGCCTACACGTTCTGGACCGGTGAGCGGTTCAACAAAGGCAAGCCGGCGGCGCAACGGGTCAAAATCGACGTCTCTCATGATGTTCTGCAACAGGGCCGGCTGTGTGAAGACCGGGTATGGCGACAGATCGTCACCATCCTGGACGCGGAGGACCGTGGCTGCGACCTGTTCGACCTGGACGAACTGCGCCAGGAATACGATGCCGAGGCTTTCCAGAACCTGCTGATGTGCCAGTTCATCGACGACGGGGCCAGCATTTTCCCGCTTGCGATGCTGCAGCCTTGCATGGTGGACAGCTGGGATCTTTGGGCCGAGGACTACAAACCATTTGCAGCGCGTCCGTTCGGGGATCGTCAGGTTTGGGTTGGCTATGACCCAGCCGAGAACGGCGACAGTGCTGCGTTGGTGGTAATTGCCCCACCGACAGTCCCTGGCGGCAAGTTCCGCGTGCTGGAGAGACACCAATTCAGGGGAATGGACTTCGCCGCACAGGCGGAAGCGATCCGCCAGGTCACCAGACGTTACTGGGTGACCTACATCGGTATCGACATCACGGGCATGGGGTCCGGCGTCGCGCAGCTGGTCAAGCAATTCTTCCCAAACATCACCACGTTCAGCTACTCGCCCGAGGTCAAAACGCGCCTGGTGTTGAAGGCTTACGACGTCATCAAGAACGGTCGCCTGGAGTTCGATGCCGGCTGGACAGACATGGCGCAGTCGTTGATGGCTATCCGCAAAACAGTCACCGCCTCCGGGCGCATGTTCACTTACACGGCCGGTCGCACTGACGAGACAGGCCATGCCGACTTGGCGTGGGCGACCTTCCACGCCCTGCATAACGAGCCTCTTGAAGGGCAGACCACGGCGAATACCGGATTTATGGAGTCCTACTGATGAGCAAACGTAAGCGCGGAACCCAACTGACCACCGTTCAGCCACCCATTGAGGGGGACGTGCTGCCGGCTGAATCCGGGCCGGTGGAGGCGTTCACCTTCGGTGACCCGGCGCCTGTGCTCGATAGCAGGGAGATCCTCGACTATTTGGAATGCTGGGCCAATGGGCGTTGGTTCGAAACACCCATGTCCATGGACGGCCTAGCCAAAACGACGCGGGCCAGCGTTTACCTGCAGTCCGGTCTCAACTTCAAGCGGAACATGCTGGCCCGCACGTTCGTTCCTCACCGGTTGCTGAGCCGTCAGGCCTTTGAACAGTTCGCCCTAGACTGGCTCTGGTGCGGCAACTGCTACTTGGAAAAGCGCAACAACATGCTGCGCAACACCATGGGCTTGCTGCCACCGCTGGCGAAGTACATGCGTCGAGGTGTGGACATGGAAGCCTATTACCAAGTGCGCGGCTGGAAGGATGAGCACGAGTTTGCACCAGGTTCGATTTGCCACCTGCGTGAAGCCGATATCAATCAAGAGATTTATGGGTTGCCGGAGTGGCTGGCAGCGCTGCAAAGCGCGCTGCTCAACGAGAGCGCCACGCTATTCCGCCGCAAGTACTACAACAACGGCAGTCACGCCGGTTTCATCCTGTACATGACCGATGCAGCGCAGAAAGAAGAAGACATCGACTCACTGCGCACCGCGCTGAAGAACTCGAAAGGGCCTGGCAACTTCCGAAACCTGTTCGTGTACGCGCCTGCTGGCAAGAAAGATGGCATCCAGCTCATCCCGGTGAGCGAGGTGGCCGCGAAGGACGAATTCAGCTCGATCAAGAACATCAGCCGCGACGATCTGCTTGCGGCGTTGCGCATTCCACCCCAATTGATGGGCATCGTGCCGCAGAACGCGGGCGGTTTCGGGTCGTTGCGGGAGGCTGCTGAAGTTTGGGCGGTCAACGAGCTGGAACCGCTGCAGGCCAGGCTGGCCCAGGTAAACGAGTGGTTGGGTGAAGAGGTTGTCAGCTTCAAAGAATTTGAGCTTCCAACGGGGGGAAAGTAGTACCCCCGCGCAGTAAACGAGGCGACGAGCTGGTGCGCTAACACCCGCTCGACGCTGAATCACTCGAACACGCCGAGTGCTCCAACCAAGGCCTCGCCCCACTGCGCAGGGGGTGCGAAGCCTAAGCGAATCCAATTTCCAAAACAAGGATCACTTATGAGCACACCTATTATCCCGTGGATGGGCGGCAAGCGCCGCCTGGCAGATCGTCTAATTCCACTGTTTCCACCCCATGAATGCTATGTCGAGGTCTTTGCAGGCGGCGCCGCGCTTTACTTCATGCGCCCACAGGCTGCTCCGGTTGAGGTTCTCAACGATATCAACGGAGACCTGGTGACGCTGTACCGCGTCGTGCAGAACCACCTGGAAGAGTTCGTGCGCCAGTTCAAGTGGGCACTCAGCTCCAGGCAGGTGTTTGAATGGCAGAAGATGACCCGGCCGGAAACCCTTACCGATATCCAGCGCGCGGCTCGGTTTTTCTACCTGCAACACCACGCTTTCGCCGGGAAGGTCAGTGGGCAGACGTTCGGTACCGCCACAACGGGGCCGGCCATCAATCTGCTGAGGATCGAGGAGAACCTGTCTGCAGCTTGGCAGCGCTTGTCCGGTACCTACGTCGAGAACCTCGGGTGGCTTGAGTGCGCCGAGCGCTATGACCGGCCACATACCTTCCATTACATGGACCCACCGTATTGGCAGACCGCCGGCTATGGCGTGGACTTCCCCTTCGAAAACTATGAACGGATGGCCGAGTTCATGCGGCGCTGCAAAGGCAAGGTGATGGTGAGCATCAACGATCACCCCGATATCAGGCGGGTGTTTGAGGGGTTCCACTTCGAAACGGTGGATATTCGATACAGCACGGCAAATCAACGCCAGGCGAAGGCCGAAGTTAGCGGCGAGCTGGTGATCATGAACTGGGAGCCCAACGCCTTCGGCGGACTCTTCTAACTCACCGGCTGGATCAAACTGGGGCCTTTGTTTTTCACGTTGCCCACCGCAACGTCGACCTTAAACCATTCAAAGGCCTCTGCCGGCTCGCCCTGGTGCAACACCATCTGCTCGGCACGTTCCTTGGGCGTCGCCGGGTCCAACCATTCACGGGCTAGGTCCGGGGTTAACACCACGGGCCTTCTGTCGTGAATGTCCACCATGCCGCCGGCACTGTCGGCGGTGATAATCACGAAGCCGTCATGCTCGCCTGGTCCCTCATCGGAGTCAGGTAGCTGGCCGATGGATGCACATAGTACCGGCGCGCCATCCCGTCTACGGATCAGGTAGGGCTGTTTTTTCGGCCCGCCTTCATCGACCCATTCAAACCAGTTATCTATGGGCGCGATTGCGCGATGTGGCCAGATCGAGCGGAAGAACGGCCCATGAGCGACCTTCTCAACTCGGGCATTAATTGGCGCGGCTCGGTCCTTTGCCCAGTGAGGTCGCCAGCCCCAGCGCACTGGGTCGGCGCGCAGCAGCTCGCCCTGCAGGTGCAGTAGCGCAACCTGGGTCGTAGGAGCGACGTTATAGCGGTCAAGCGGTAGATCCCCTACGGAATTAACCAGCGCGTTGGGCATGCTCAACGCCGCAACGAAGTCGTGGATGCCGCTGTACTGCGAGAGCCTTCCGCACATATCTATTTCCGCCCGTCGGTCCTGGTGAACAGCCGTACCCCGGCCGGTCTCTATCGAATAGACACCTGGGCGGGAGATTCGTCATGACAACCGATATACAGCAGGTTAACGAGATGGAGGCTTGGTTTGCGCTTCTCAGTGACGCAGAGTTTAAAGCTGGGTCACCAGAATACCGGTATGAAACACGCCTGGCGCTAGCTGACAGCATGCTTGAGCGTAAGGTGATCGATTGTGGCGAATGGCGGGAGCTGGTCGACGAGGCGGTTTCTGCTTACGCAGACGACGTTGGTTGACTGCCAGTTTTAGCGATGAAGCCTTGGCCTGCGCAGTTCATGCAGTCCTCACGCAGCCCAAAGCGGTCAAGGCAAGCGGCACACTTTGCGAATTTGGCCGTGACCACCAGAGGTCTGGCTATCCGATAGCTCTCGAAATCGTGCTCTTCCAAGGCGATCTGTGCGCAATCTACCACCGTCCGATAAGCATCCGCGTCGCAAATGATTGGATAAACCTTTCCATTGATAACTTGTGCGGTCTGCACTAGGTCATACAACTCACCACATGGCGCGGTAAGCAACAGCCCCTTAATGGGCCAGGCTTCATCGTTACGGCGAAATACCAAGCGCAGGTAGTGCTTTGTGCCAAATACCTTTCCATCAAACCCATCCGCTCCTGGCCCGGTGGCTGAATAGTATGTGTTGGCATCAATCCGCCCAATGCACACTGCTCCAGCTTTGCGCACTACATCGTAGTGGCCGCCAAACATGTACCCCTCAGCGGCGGTAGCCAGCTCTTCGACGGCATGCCAGTAAGCCGCATCGGCCAGCTCGTCCATTTCCAACTTTTCCATTTGATCAATCACGCCGGCCTCTAGCATGTCCCGGGCTTCCAGCCGGCAAGACACTCTATGGGCTTCGGGGTGATCCATTCGGTACACACCGTCGTCAAGAGTTCGACGCCATTTGGCGAGCCATGCCGTTTTGAGTTCAGTAGGGGTCATGCGTCTGACTGCTTATTTGTACTGTATGCGCATACAGTAATCGAGGTTTGACCAAGACGCGATTTGAAGCGACGAGCTGTAGAAGAAGGGGGTACCGCAGGCGGCAAAAGTGAACAGGAAGGGATGAAAGTTTGTGCTCGGAGGGCGCGAAAAAACCCAGTCAAACATAGCACTTTTGAGGTGTCACGACAATGGAAAGCGGGGGTGACAGCCAATAAACACGGGGCTACGGCCGTGTCCTGAAGCATCGACTGGCTCGCTGAAGCACGGCGGGACGGCAAGGGAGTCATCGGCTCGGTGGACGCACTACTGGGTGGGGCTGTGGCGTGCTACACATTCCGGGGAATTGACGTGCTACAGGCGGTTGGTAGGTTGGTCTGCACCTGGCGCGCGCCGTCGTCCCCCCACCTCGCCTGCGGGCTAAATGGGTCGTTTTTTCTGCGGCCCTGCGGATAGCTCAACGCGGCACCGGCTGGGGGGCTGCTCGGCGTTGTGGAGTGGTCAAAAGCCTGCGGAACCCTGCACCGAGGGGGTATTTCGTAGAAGGGGGCTGGAGGCTCTGCTGTTGAGGGGGAGGGGGGGAGTCTCAAAAAGAGTAATTTCAGTAATCTCCCCACAGAAACGGTCTGGAGGCCACGTATTCCGCGGGCTATGAGATTACAAAAAGGAGTAATAGAGAAGTAATTGAAAAGGTAATTATTTTACAACCTATTGATTTTAAAGGTTTTTATTAAAGTAGAGAATTACATTTATAGAGAGTAATCAGATTACTTCAATATTACTTAAATATTACCTTTTGCTTGAAACGCAAAACCCTTTAATTTCAATGGCTTGAGCGTAAAAAATGGTCAAGATTACTTATGTTACTCTTTTTTTTAGCCCGAAAAATTTTGAGCTTAGGGCTCCCTTATGTGCGGGTGCGCACGTACGAGCGGCGTTTGTTGGTCGCGTTGATTTGTTAGGGCGATGTCAGGTGCTGGGGAGCTGGATAGAGGGATTGAGGTGATAGGCAATCGTTGTATGGGTGGTCTTGGGTGCCGCTGGCCTGGCATGGATTAAATACAGCGTACAAAAAAGGCTCCTGCACTTGGTCGATGTGCGGAGCCTTTTATCTAAGCGGCGTTATGGGGAATTGGGTGAGGTTACTCCTCCAGAGGGACAAGTCGTAGCATAGTTACGGGCTTGGGTTCGGTCCGCGTTACAATCAGCCCTTCGATGGTGCCAGCCGATTTGCCGTTGTAATAAAAGGTTCCGTCTTTGATTTCCCCAACCTGCCAGGCCTCTGGTCCCTCGTAATACAGTCCTTTGCGCACTACGCCCAGGCGATCACCCTCATAGTGAAGTGCGTAGGTTTTTTCCGGTTCAAATTGTTCAGCCATCGCGACGACTCCTTGTTGCAGTTACGCCTGGCCGAGATAGCCTGGCGAATGTTCCTTTCTGTTGTTCTGGGGACGTTTATTGATTCCGACTAGCACGCCCCAGCGCTATGGCTGCGGCGACATGGCCAGCGCTTCCGCGCCCACAGGCGTGCATCTCTTTGATCAATACGTCTACCGCTTGCGCACCACCGGCTTCACCAAGGCCCTGCAGAACAGCCACATACCCTGAGGAGCCTTTCCCACAGTTGCTTAGTTCTCTCACCAAAGCATCAATTCCTTCTTGCGCTGCCATATCGTTGATCCCGTGCGTTGTGATGCTGGCTGATTTTGAGTCACATCGGACCCGAATATGGATCTCAAGGTGATCATTGCGTCGGATATCGTGGTCTGCCCCCGAAATCCTTAAGACTTGGGTTTCTTAACTGCCTGACGTGGTGCTTCGGAGATATTCCTAAATACGACTGTGGAGCCAGGAATACCGGGAGTTTCATGAATTTCCGTCTGTAGATTCAAGCCCAGAATTTCCAGGGGTTCGAACATCCGCAATCGCGAAATCGTTTCTCCAGTGGGACTGCGGGAGTACTCGCCCGAAAGAACCAACGGTTTGTGCTCCTCAAGCCATTGGACGCTACCTGTACACCTTAGTAGAACAATGGGCACTGGGCCATCGGACGTATCTAAGGCATAGGGCTCCTTTAAGGTGACGTTGAAATGCACTGGTACTGCTGGACCGTTCGGCGTCAAGCCACTCAGTAGCTCCGGATGATTACCGAGTGTTTTTGTAAAAACCTCACGCGGAGTGATGGTCATGTTGTTATTCACATTTCGAAGCGAAATGTTCGCTTGATCGCCTCGTAACAGCTCGTTCAGGCTCTCTAAGCTGACCGTTCGCGGGAGTGACTCTATGCCAAACTCAATTTTGTCTAGGTAGCGCAACTCTGTGCGATGGGGCATGCCGACAAGCTCTGGCCAACCCTCGAATTCAGAGGGGGAAAGCTCCCTAAATTCTCGAGTGTCGATCTCAAAGCGCGCTGCCTCCTCCAATGCGGCAGCACTGAAGCCGGTTGTAGAAACTGCCGTCACGCGTGAAAGGTTAAATCTCTGCCGTCTGCCAATCAGCTGTTCGATCCATGCAGCAGGGGCGGGTCCTGCTGACGGTCGGTCTCGGCATTCAATAAGCCACTTGAAGTCGATCGTGCCAACCTTGCCTTCGACCATTATGTCGAGCTCAGCTCCTGGCCTTCCCTTATCAGTACTACTGAGCAGTCGGGGTGTGATCGTCCAATCCGTTGGGAGCCGCAAACTCTCGATGTAAGTGACGACGTTCTCTAACTGTTTGCCGTCCGTTTTTTTCTTTGCCATGGGCCATTTGCCTAACGATGACGTGATCTCCAGTGAGTATACGTGTTGAGCTGAAAGATCAATCGTATTTGCCGAGGTAACGGACAGGGCTTCAGTGCTGGGGCATTCTGGTGGTACGAAAGTGGTATGGGCTTTTTGGGGTGGCTCTGAAGGCCATGTATTACGGGGGCTGTAGAATCAGTCGTTCCAATCCATCATGGGAGCGACGGAGAAGCGGCGGGACAGGGCTTGCGGTGGAGCTATGACTGAGGGCATTGGGATCTGGGATGGATAATGCGAAGGGTGGGCAGTTTATCAGGAATGGGTCGGAGGGGGGCTGGGTGTTGATCGTGCGTCGCGAGACCCAAATGTTAAATAAATCTGTCCTCTTTTTGGTCCCCTTTTTTGCACAGCGTCAGATGTCGGCGTTGGCAGTGGGTGTCGGGATTGGCGCTACAGGCACTTGCAACAAAAAAACGCTCGGGGTTCTTTTAAGTTCTGGAGGGGCTGGTTTCCCGGAGTATCGAATTGTGAGGACAATACTAAACACGCTGACGCATGATAAACTCTTAGGAAGTCACACAGATAAACGATAAGAGTTCGAACAGCATGCTGACACTTTTTAAAGGGGAATCCCAAGGTTTAAAGGTTGCACCTCGCTGGCCATCCTCTAAAGTATTAATTGAAAAAAATGTATTTCTTAAGTTGCTTGAAGTCCAGTCGAAACTCCCGTCATCCGTTAAGCTATTGCTCGTTCGTGGATATGAAAATAAAAGTAGCAGGCTTGGTGTATTTAGGCACATGTCAAGATGGCTAGGTATCAAGCTATTTTGCACATGCTACCCCAGTCGAAAGAGCGAGGTGGGTGATATATTTGGCTCCAATGGGCATGACGTGGATGGTTCTCATGTAGATGTGTCAATCGTTCTGAATGGAAAAAGACTGCGATTCTTGCCCCTGGGAGTCTTTACATCGTTGAGTCTTCAACAGCGTAGAGCGGAGGAGCACCTCGCTGTTATTAAACACGTCAAAGGAGAACTTGAGCAGTGCGGCTTCAGTATTCATCACAACCAAACAGAGAGCATGCAAATCCATTGTGACTTCAAAGGGTAAGCTGGGAGTGCTTCTGTTCTCCAGGAAACTGCTCTGCTAATCATAACTAAAGGATAAATAGTGAATATTGAAGTCAGCGTTGTGGCAAAGAACTCGCAAGGAATTTTGACCGCTATGCTGGTCGATTACTTACATGAGCTGGGCGTAGACACAGCGTATCCGTACCTCCCACTTTACTGGGAGGAGCCTGAGAGGCACCCCTATTTTATTCTTGTGAATGGCAAGGTTGCTGGATTTGCTCTTGTGAGAACATTGAGCGATGCGCCCTTGTTTGAGATGGCCGAGTTTTTTGTAGCAGAATCATATCGCGGCGACTCAGTCGGAAGAGCGGCGGTGCGTACACTCTTCAAATTACACGCAGGAGCCTGGCGAGTTTCAACCATGATTGACAATATGAACGGATTAAAATTTTGGCGGGCAGTCGTGCCAGCGGATACGCCAGTTAGTCGCATCGAAGAGCCGGGCGAAGCCCCTTATGTACTGTTGTTATTCAACACTTCCAAGTGCTAGATTCTCTCGCCGTATGCCACTCAACCACAGTTGATTTCATCAGCACCATTGAGTGGGCCCAATAGCAGCAGAGTCTTTTGCAAAGCTCGGTCGTAAAATTGAAGAACCGTGCCTTCAAAATGGCCCCAGCGGCGTCGAACGTCAGCACACACAGCTGCGCGACTCGGCACCGTAGAGACAGATGATACCCATCCAGAAACGGACGTCACACAACACTAAAAGCTCTCGAACTAACGTAGACGAGCCATTGCAAGTGCATCGACAAAGACACCGTCACGAACCGCATACTTTCGCAATGTCCCTTCAACTTCAAATCCAAATTTTTGGTAGAGGGATTTAGCGGCATTGTTGTCCGAGTAGACTGTTAGCTCTACCCGGTGAAGATTCATCCAGTTATCAGCAATCTCCAAAACGGCCCCCATCAATTGGCTCCCTACACCTTTGCCGTGCCAAGCTAGCGCGACACCCATATAGATTGAGCCGACATGGCTTTGTCGGATTCGTGAATACTGGTCTAACCCAATATTACCGATGACTTTACCTTTGTGGACTGCCACTAATTGGACTCGACGTTCATCGCAGCCAGATAGACGGCTTCGCCATATATCATTTGGTTGATAAGGCATCTGAAGTACTTGACGGCATACCGTTGGCTCGTTGTAGAGCGCTGTTACACCTTCGACGTGCACCTCTGTAAATCGCTCAATAACTATTTCTTCGAACGATGTGGTCACTTTACATCATCCTCTAGAGGGGGTATGGCAGCGCAGTGTAGTAAATTAAGGTGATAAATGGCTAGTTTTGCTGCCAACGATGTCAACGTGAGTCACCCCGAGTTTTTAGATAGATCCCACTGACTGCTTTTGGCCGGTTGCTGCCCTTTGCGACAGCCCTCAATCGGCCAAAAGCAGATATTCTTTCAAGGTGCGAGATTACAAATGCGACGGCCCGGTTACTACTGTCAGCAGAATACCGAACCCGACCAGAAGTCCGCCAAACACGCGGTCGATCCAATGGCGCACAGCCAGCAATCTATTCCGTACAGGGCCTGCGGAAAAGCAAAGCGCTACTAGGCTGAACCACGCAACATGCGCCACTGAGATAATAGCCCCATAACCTATCTGTACTGCCAAAGGCGTATCAGGGCGAACCACCTGCATGAATAAACTGATAATGAAGATGGTGGTCTTGGGATTTAGCACGTTGGTCAGGAAGCCGGTGCGCATTGCAGCTAGATCCGATAGCGATGCTAAGCCTCTGTCGACTGATACACGGCTGGGCTTGGATCGAAGCATCTTCACGCCTAGATAAACCAGGTAGACCGCCCCGATGAGCTTGATAGCATTGAATAGCCAGAGTGATTGCTGAATTACCAGACCCACGCCCACGAGGGTGTACGTAACATGCACAAGGACACCCAACCCTATGCCTAATGCTGTCAGCACCCCAGCGCGCCGCGAGAGAATAAGGCTGTTGCGCGATACCATGGCAAAATCCGGGCCTGGGCTGATAACGGCGAGTAGGGTTATCGTGATTACGGCTAACAATTCGGTCATGTCGTATTCTGTATAATTGCAGGATTTACGAGATATTACTGAACCCCATGCTTAGTTGATAACGATGATTCCTGATAGAAATGGTGAGCCAGACTCACAACCACGCATGCCTTCGCTGATTGCATTGCGCTGCTTCGAAGCAGCGGCTCGCCTAGAGAATTTCAGCAGGGCAGCAGAGGAGTTACATCTGACTCCGGGCGCGATCAGTCGCGCTGTACGTCTGCTGGAGGACGAGCTTGGCATTCCGTTGTTCGATCGGCGGAGCAGGCGTGTGTACCTGAACGATGCGGGTTGCAAGTTGGCGAAAGCTGTCGGCAAAGGCATGGATCTGATGCGCCAGGCTATTAGCGAACTACGTGTCAGTGCTCGACAAGAGCGGCGCTGGGTACTGTCTTGTGAGCCGACACTGCTAATGCGATGGCTAATTCCACGCTGGTCAACCTTCCAGGCTCGGCACCCCGACATCAACGTACACCTCGTAGCTGGCGGGGGGCCGTTCAGCTTCGCCAACGGTATCGACCTCGCCATCCGGCGTGATGATTTTCCTTGGCCCAACAGCTACCACGTCGAGCCTCTTTTCGCGGAAAAAGTGGGACCAGTTTGCCGCTCCGATAAGGCAGCAGCTTGGTTCACCAAGAAGAAGACGGGCACCGTGATTAAGGCGACCGCACCGCGTCTGCATACCCGCTCGCGTCTAAGTGCTTGGCATGAATGGGCGTCAGCTGTAGGCGAGTCTCCACCCGATACGACAGGGCAAACCTTTGAGCACTTCTATTTTAGCTTGCAGGCTTCTGTGGCAGGCCTGGGTGTGGCAATCGGGCCGTGGCATCTAGTGCGAGACGATTTGGAGACGGGTGTCTTAACTGCTCCATTGGATTTCGTGGAGGATGGCTCACGCTACTGCCTGTTATCCCCTGAGCCGTTGCGGCCTGATAGCCCTCAGGCCGACCTGCTGGAATGGCTGCGGACGTTGGCATAGCTGGATACGAGAATTGGTTGGCTTGCTTAGCTACAGCTATTACCGCGGTGCGACGGAAAAGCGGCGGGAGAGGGAGCGGTTTGTAGGGGCCTGGGGAATCTGAGTCAATGAGGCGAATGGTGTGCAGTGCATCAGGGATGGATCTTGGGTGTGGGAGAGGCGTGAGCCGTGTCTCTCACCACTTCGCACTTAGCGGTGCAGCGTGTTGAATATGCCAAGGATCCGAAGGCGCTATTTCGTCAGATAATACGGTTTGACCCCCGACATCTCCAGATTACTTGAACAGTTCACAGGCGTTCGCGTACTACACCTATGTTTGGTTGGGGCCGATGTCGGTTGTTTGTGGGGGGAAGTAGCGGAGCTTTAGTGTCGATGACTTCGAGTTGGCGTCATTGGCATGCCAACTGGCGTGTCTTACCAATGCCTCTCTCCTGACCTGGCGATAACCTTCACTCACATCGAGTCAGGCGCAGGTTTGTTCCATGAAGCAATCAAGTCGAGTAGTACTGGTAACGGGCGCTTCTTCCGGGATGGGGAAGGCTTTCGCGCAGGCTTTGTTGGGGGAGGGCATGGTCGTTTACGCCGTCGCCCGGCGCGTGGATCAGATGACGGAACTGCGCCGGTTGGGGGCGATTACACTCGCGATGGATATCACTAGCGAGCAGGATGTGGAGCGAGTCGTTGCCCACATTAAAAGTCAGCACGGTACGGTAGATGTGCTTCTGAATAATGCCGGCTTTGGATTATACGGGGCGATGGAAGACACCCTGATCGATGACGCCCGCTACCAATTCGAGGTGAACCTGTTCGGGCTTGCACGACTGACGCAGGCCCTGCTGCCGGGTATGCGTAGCCAGGGCAAAGGTCTCATCATCAATATCTCCTCCATGGGGGGCAAGGTCTACACCCCGCTAGGCAGTTGGTATCACGCCACCAAACATGCTCTGGAAGGATGGTCGGATTGTTTGCGCCTGGAGCTTCGACAGTTCGGTATCAACGTGGTCTTGATTGAACCGGGCGCGATCGACACCGAGTTTGGGGCGGTCATGCTGGAACCCATGCTTCGCCGCTCGGAAAACGGTGCTTACCATGCCATGGCCCAAAAGGTCGCCTCTGCCACTCGGCAGTCGTATAAACCCGGGTCGCTGTCCAAGCCCCAGGTAATCGTCGACCTGGTGTTGAAGGCTGTGCGTAGCGCCCATCCCAAAACACGCTATGTTGGGGGTAAATATGCGCGGCCACTGATGACCATCCGCAAATGGCTGGGTGACCGGATTTACGACAAGCTAATGATAGCTATGGTGCGGTGACAGGAGCGAGACCTATGAGGCCTGCTACGCAGTTTTCGGTGCATCCGGGGTGGGCGTTGCTCATTGCTGATCTCGGTGCGAACGTTGCCGATGTGCTGAGGC
Organism: Pseudomonas haemolytica; assembly: GCF_009659625.1. Taxonomy (GTDB): domain Bacteria; phylum Pseudomonadota; class Gammaproteobacteria; order Pseudomonadales; family Pseudomonadaceae; genus Aquipseudomonas; species Aquipseudomonas haemolytica. The sequence continues at coordinate 1,013,468 of NZ_VOIW01000001.1, forward strand.
TTGCCAAGCTTCCCGATGACCTTTTTGCCCGGCCAGATGCGAGCGTGGACCCGATAGAGTATTACCAGCTTTGGCTCGCACTGGAGCAGTTGACCCAAGGGCAAGAACTGCCATTGATCATAGGCAAAGCGATTACCGCCGAAGCGTTTGACCCTCCCATATTTGCAAGCTTGTGCAGCCCGAACCTGGAGGTCGCCCTGCGGCGACTTGCCGGCTATAAAGCGCTGATAGGGCCTCTGGTGTTGCACATTGAGCAGCAAGCGGCCTTCATGGCGGTGAGTGTAGAGTTTCCGAGGGTTGTGCCGTCATGGCCTGCCAGCACCGTAATGACGGAGCTTGTGTTTTTTACTCAACTGGCTCGCCTGGCAACCCGTCATCGGATCTGCCCAATACGTGTGCAATTACCGACGCCGCCCGATGATTGCGGCCCTTACGAAGCGTTTTTCGGCTGCGCTGTCACGGTGGGCCCCAAGCCTTCAATCAGGTTTAGCGACAGTGATTCAAAGCGGCCTTTTCTGACCGCGAACCAACCCATGTGGGCGTTTTTTCAGCCGCTGCTGGACAAGCGCTTAAGTGAATTGGGCGCCGCGGCCAGCGTACGCAAGCGTGTGCAGGGGGTGCTGCTTGACTTATTGCCAAGCGGCCAGGCGAACATCGATGCGGTCGCGCAACGGCTAGCGACGAGCAAACGCTCCTTGCAGCGTGCGCTGGAGCTTGAAGGCAGCAGCTATCAAAAGTTGCTGGTGGAGACGCGGCGCAGACTTGCCGAGCATTACTTGAGCCGTTCGCAAATCAGCGTTGCTGAAGTAGCGTATCTGTTGGGTTTTGAGGACGGAAACACCTTCCACCGTGCGTTCAAATCGTGGTCAGGCATCACACCTGGAGTCTACCGTTCTCAATGGTCAGGCAACGTTTTTTACTCCTAGTGTTTTTAGAAGATGATTTTCTACATCTTGTCGTTTGGATAACACCTCAGATCTCAAGGAGATAATTGCGCCGTATATCGTGGTTAAAAACCTGCATGGATTGAGCATTTCGCTAAATACATCTGTCCCCTGCTATGCGCAGCAAGGGGCTGTTTTCCGCCTGCGCGACCTGCCCGCGTCCATCCCTGGGCGCGAGCGAGGGGCCGCTGCTTAGAAGCTGTAGCGGGCAGTCAGCTTGAAATTGCGTGGGTCGCCGTAGATGTCGTAAGGCTCATAGCCGCCATTGGCGACGCTGGAGTAGTACTTACGGTCGAACAGGTTGTTTACGTTGAACTGCAGATCCAGATGCTCGTTGGCCTTGTAGCCCGCCACCAGGCCGGCGACTGTGTACGAGCCCTGCCGGTTTTTCCATGCACTGGTACCGCTGCCACCCGAGGTGCGGATCTGGCTCTGCTGGTAGAGATCACCGCCAATGCGCCAGCGGTTCAGGTCGCCGGACAGGTTGTAGATCGTGGACACCTTGAACATCTGACGCGGCAGTCGGCGGTTGAAGTCCTGGCCTTCCAGGGAGGTGTCGGCATCGGTGACATATTTGGTCTGGGTGTAGGTGTACCCGCCGGCCAGTTGCCAGTTTTCGGTCAGGGCGCCCTGGACTTCCAGGTCAATGCCTCGACTGCGCACCAGGCCGGAAGCCTGGTAGCACGAACTGACAGGGGTGGTACCGCAGCCTTTGACATCAAGCAGTTCCTGGGCGCGGTTGTTCTGATCGATCTGGAAGATTGCGGCACTGGCGTTCAGCGCACCACCAAAGTATTCGCCCTTGATGCCCACCTCGTAGTTCTCACCCTCGATAGGCTTGATCACTTGTCCGCCGAGGCCTTTTTCGGTCTGCGGCTTGAAGATATCGGTGTAGCTCACATAGACCGAGTGATTGGCATCCAGGTCATAGACCAGGCCGGCATAACGGGTCAGGTTGCGCGTGACCTTGTAGTTGCTTTCGGGGGTTTCCCGGCTTTCGAATTCGTACCAGTCCAGGCGGCCGCCGAGAATCAGCGACAACGGCTCGGTCAGGCGCAGGCGGGTGCTGGTATAGAAGCTGTCCTGAGTCGTGGTCTCGGGACGCAGGGTGCGCCCCTTGGTGATCTCCGGCTTGGTATGACCCCGTGGATCCCACCCGAAGAGATCGACGTTACTGTCGATGAAACGCTCCCAAAGCTTGCCGGTGCGGTAGTCCAGCTGACGCTTGCTGGCGCCCACGGTGAAGTCATGTTCCATACCCAGTAGCTGGAAGGGGCCGCTGAGCGCCAGGTCGTAACCTTTTTCCTTCTGCTCCATGGCTTGCGTCCACAGGTAGTGGCGGTTGTACCCCCAGATGGAAGAGGCCAGCACGTCTGTGTTGGTCGTCGCCTGCATGGCGGCCATGCGCAGCTTCCAGTCATTGGCGAAGCCATGCTCCAGGGTCGCGAAATAACCGGTGGTGCGGTTGTCCATGTATTCATAGTCATGGCCCAGGAAGGTGTCGCGGGGCAAGCCTAGATGGCCGCCGCCGCGGGCCATAGGCAGCCCACCCCAGACGTAGTTGGTGTAGTCCTTCTGCCGGTAGGCACCCAGCGTCAGGGTGGTGGTATCGGTCAGGTCGGCGTCGACTACGCCGTAGTACAGGTCGGCATCACTCTCGACCGACTCGCGAAAGCTTTTCGAGTCCTGCTTTGAGAGCACGGTCCGGGCGCGTAAGGTGCCGCTGTCATTGAGCGGGCCGCCGACGTCCAGGGTGCTGCTGTAATTGTCCCAGCTACCGGCACTGCCGGTGAGCGTGGCCTGGAACTTATGGGTCGGGCGCTTGCGTATCAAGTTGATGGCGCCAGCGGGGCTGCCGGCGCCCTGAGCCAGGCCGGTGGCACCGCGAACGATCTCGACGCGGTCATACATCGCCAGGTTGGCTTCGCTGCTGGGTATGTAGGTGAGGAAACTGGTGGGGAAACCGTCGTACAAGATGGTATCGACGTCGAAACCACGCGCGCTGAACGTGGGCCGCCCGGCGCCGCCGGAGGTATTCAGAAATACACCCGGCGCACTCTTGGCGACATCGCTGAGGGTGGTCATGGCCTTGTCGTCCATGCGCTTGCGCGTGACCACGCTGACCGACTGCGGCGTTTCACGCAAGGTGAGTGGCAGCTTGGTGGCAGTTTGCATGGCCCCCGTCGTGTAGGAACCGCTGTTCTCGGTCGTCTCGCCCAACTGCTGAGCGGTGATTGCGGTCTCACCCAGCTGCAAGGCGCCGCCTGATTCAACAGCCTTCTCCAGCGTCACGCTACCCTCAGCGGTAGGCCGCCAGGTCAAGCCGCTGCCGCTCAACACTTCAGCCAGTGCGGCCTCCGGTTCTTTGGAGCCGACTACGCCAGGGCTGTTCTTGCCCGATACCAACGAGCCATCCACTATCACCCGCAAACCGCTCTGAGCGGCCAGGCGATTCAGCGCGCTTGCCAAGGGCTGTGGTGTGATATTGAACTGATGAGGATCGGCAGCCGCCAGGTCGGACATCAGCACACACAGCATGGTAAGCGGCGCTACGGGCAAAAATTTTATGCGCGAAGCTCTATACAGCGGACGGTACATCGGCGCCTCCCCCTAAATACGAAGAATTATCGTTCTAGGTAGTGAGACGGACCAGGCACCAACAACCGTAAAAAATAATTGTAATATTTTGGGCGGCCGCTAGAGACGGCTGTTCGTGCAGTGCTCGAGGTTCATAAGGACGGCGCGCAGCTAGCAGCACACCGCTAGAAACCTGCCTCCCCAACACATCCACCGCCAGCGGCTTGGTCAACGCTCCCACACAGGGCGATGGCCGATGTCACTGACGCTGTACCGGCGTACTCGGAGTCGGAAAAGCTCATGTGGCTAATGCGAGCTTCTGGGCTGGCAAACGCGAATGAACGCTGCCTTGCAGCCCCCCGTATTACCCGAAAATTCAAAGCCCAAGCGGTCAATCAACTGATCGAAAATGAGCTGCGAGTGTCCAAAGGTGCATCCAGGCACCGAGTGCTGGAATTTCGCTGTTTGCACGACACGATAGAAAAACCTGGGGGCTACCCGCTATGCTCGAATCGACTTGGACCGCACTCAAGCACCATCAACGAGTGCGTGAAATTGTTACTGTCCTCGCCAGTTTCGGGGCTCAGGATGTGCTATTCCGTCTGGGCCTGGGACGGCTGGTGGGGGGGGCTGAGCCCGTCGCCAGCCAACCAACTGACGAGGGCACCCCACAGCGCGTGAGGCGAGCATTGGAGGCGTTGGGGCCAACGTTTGTCAAGCTTGGGCAGATCCTTGCAAGTCGCGGCGACATCTTGCCGGCATTGTGGATCGAAGAACTCGAAAACCTGCACAGCGGCGCGGCAACGTTGACTTGGGAGCAGTTGCAAGGCCAGGTTCTTGAAGACCTTGGTGCTGAGCTTGATCAGGTGTTCGCCGAGTTCAATACCACTCCTCTTGCGGCAGCGTCGATTGCCCAGGTCTATCGCGCGCGCCTGCTCAGTGGTGAGGACGTGGTGGTCAAAATTCAGCGCCCTGGGTTGCGACGTAAAATGACTGCCGACCTGCAACTGCTGGAAAGCGTCGCCCTACTGATTGAAGACAACGGCGCTTTGGCGCAGTACCAACCGCGCAAGATGGTCCGACAACTGGCTCGAGCGATGTTGGAAGAGCTGGATTTCACTCAGGAAGGCCTTAACTGTGACGCCGTAGCGGCTAATTTTTCGCAGCAGCCGCACATTGTCATCCCGCGTATTTATTGGGCCCATAGCAGCGAGCGGCTGCTTGTACAGGAATACCTTCCCAGCTATACCCCACTGGAGCGCCAAGCTCTGATCGAGCAAGGCTTGGACCCGAGCCTGCTGGCCAGCCGTGGCGCAAGTGCATTTATAAAAATGCTCTTGGAGGACGGTGTGTTCCATGGTGATCCGCACCCAGGCAACCTCAAGGCCATGAGTGGTAACCGTGTCGGTTTTATCGACTTTGGCATGGTTGGTCGTCTCGATGAGCGCCGACGCCTGGAGGTGATGAGCTTCATGCGCGCATTGACCGAGAACAATAGTGATGCGCTGGTGACTGTGCTAATCGACTGGAGCGGCAATGGTGTGCAGAACGTACCCGCCATTGAACAGGCCGCTCGCGAATACATTGCGCGCCATGGTGGCAAGGCATTGAACATGAGTGCGCTCATTGAAGACTTTCTTGATTTGATGCGCGAGCACCAATTGCTCTTACCGCCTGATTTGTTGGTGCTGTTCAAGGCACTGGTGACTGCCGATGGTGTGCTGACGCGTCTGGACCCGGAATTAGACCTTATCGCCACAGCCAAGCCGGCCATCGTCAAAATGCTCCGGGAGCAATTGAGTTGGAGGATGACTAAGCGCCTGGGCCTCGATGGCCTTGAGTTGGGACGCGGCCTGTTGGGTGAGTTGCCGCAACTGGCGCGACTTCTAGTCAACCGGCTCAAGCACGGAGTCCTGGAAGTGCGCATGGATCTGCCTGGGCTAGAGCGTCTGGAGCGCTCATTGCGCCTGGCCTCCACAAGGCTGTCCTTAGCGTTGCTGATCAGCGCCTTGGTGATTACCTTCGGTCCGCAGATCGCTGCAGTGGGGCCGGTGTGGGCGGGCTTGCCGATGCTCAGTTGGCTGGCGGCGATTGCCACGGCGGGTGGTCTGGTGGCGTTTTTGTGGAGTTTGTTTAAAAGTTCTTAATTGGACTACGAAGCTCAGGGACTGATCCCGTTGATCAGTAACAGTCCTCTCCTTTCTTGGATGCACGGAGTATTCGGTACTCAGGGCACAGGGCTTGCTGATGAAGGCCCTGGTCTTCCACACCTGCGTACAGCTGCCACCTCTCATGTGGAAGTGAGATTGGTAGTTCCTGAATAGTTAAGGAGCTTCGCCATGTACAAGATCACACCTACGACACTGCGCCCGCCGAACGTCCAAGCAACAACCTATACCTCGTAAACCCAACCATCGACCCCGACACCCTCCTGGCCAACGCCGCCGAAAATCTCGCATCCGCCAACGAAATGGCCGCTACCTTGGCTTTCGATCTCGACGACTCCCAACGCGCCATCGCCCTGGGCATTCAGCAGTTAATCGAGTTGAGCTCGCTGCTTGTTGACCGAGCCCAGGAACAAGTTGCGTCTGTAGCGGCCGCAGTCAAAGCCTGACAATCAGCCCCGCCGCCTTACCCCAAGGCGGCAACCTGAACTCATCCTGTCCCGCTGCAAAGTTTCATAATCCGCTGCACCTTTGAGGTCTACGATCCCAACAAGAGAGGCCTCTACGCCTCCAGCCCACAGGAAGCTGAAACCATGGTCTCGAACCTCGTCAAAGTTGTGATGATCACCGGTACGTTGATGTTGAGTGCTTGTTCATCCTCACCAGCCGTGAGCAGTGACCCGTGCTTTTCAGGTGGATGCCAGGCATTCGGTGACCACAGCCCCAACAAAGCCACCAAGCTAAATTTCGGTGGCAACGGGCTGGGGAGTAGTTATGGGGACTATGGTTCGGGGTTGTTGCATGATGATTGATGAGGTGGTGGGTCAGTCTGTGGTGTGTTGACTGACCCACTGCAATCGGGAGCAAGCCCCCTCCCACATTGGATTTATGATCGGCGCAAAACTTGTGGCGTTAGTGACCGCCTTTCATGCGCCGGGCGATCAGGTAAAGGCCCAAGCCCACCAGTGCCGTAGCGGCGCCGATGTAGCCGGTGCTGGTCCAGCCCAGGCCGGCAGTGATGGCCATCCCGCCAAACCACGGCCCCAGTGCATTCGCCAGGTTAAACGCCGCATGATTCGACGCCGCCGCCAAGCTCGGCGCCTCATGTGCAATGTCCATCAGGCGAATCTGCAACGGCGCCGCCAACGCGACCATGGTGCCCACCAACCCCATGCTCAGCAGCACGCCCCACAGCGACGATGCGGCGAAGGGGAAGAACAACAACACGGCCATCGACCACACCAAGATCAAGCCCACCGCCCGAAATTGCATGCGATCGAACAGCTTGCCGCCGGCGATATTGCCGATGATGCCGCCGACGCCAAATGCGGCCAGGCCGAACGGAATCCACTGTGGCGAGACTCTGGTCACTTCGAGCATGGTCGGCGCGAGGTAGCTGAATACGCAGAACATCCCGGCAAAACCTATCGCGCCGATGGACAGCGCCATCCACACCTGGGGTTTGGTGAAGGCGCGCAGTTCCTTGCGTGGGTCGCTGCGTTGTTCGTCGTGGCGGTGGGGTACGAACTGCCAGACCAGGGCGATGGTGATGAGGGCGATCACGCTGACCAGGGCGAACGCCGACCGCCAGCCCAGGTGTTGGCCGAGGAAAGTGGCGATGGGGTTGCCGAGCAGCATGGCCAGGGTCAGGCCCATCATTACGCGCGCTACGGCGCCGGCGCGTTTGTCGTTGGGCACCATGCTGGAGGCAACCACGGCGGCGATGCCGAAGTAGGCGCCGTGGGGCAGGCCGCTGATAAAGCGGAAGGCCACCAGCGAGCCGAAGGTCGGGGTGAAGGCGGTGGCGAAGTTGCCGAGGGCATACAGGCCCATCAGCAACAGCAGCATGTGTTTGCGTAGCAGCTTGGCGCCGAGGATGGCCAGCAGCGGGGCACCGACCATCACGCCCAGTGCGTAGGCGCTGATGGCGTGGCCGACCTGGGGTTCGCTCAAACCCAGGTTCTGGGCGATGTCGGGCATCAGGCCCATGATGGCGAATTCGCCGGTGCCGATCGCGAAGGCGCCCACGGCCATGGCGGCTTCCATTTTGGCGGCGCTGCGCACGGGCAGTACGTGCCCGGGTGTTTGCTGGATAGTCATGGGTAACTCTGTTGGGGTGGCGTGCACGAAGGACAGTCGCCGATGCTACGCAAACGGCGACGAAGGTGTCTAGAACCGCCATTTGCGCGAGAGTTCCAGGCCTGTGACCGCAGGTCGCGCCTGCCAGGCTTGACACTGGGGCATTAAAACCCGCGATTTAGGGCTGTCAATTGGCCAAACGGCGCATAAACGCCGTTCAGCGTGATATTCTGCGCGCCGTCTTGGTCTAGTCTTTCCATGGTGCGTACACCCGTATACGTCCCAGCGGTTGGCTGTCGCCCAGGTAGCTGAAGCCAATAATGATAAGAAGTCAGCGCAGAAGGGACATAACAGTGAGGTCGATCAATCGGCCTTGTGTGCCCACCCTGCAGTCCTTATGTGAATGTGCAGACCCCGCGGTACGTTGCCTGACGTAGCGTGATCGAGGGTCGCTCATGACCAGGGGCGGTAGGGCGGATGGCGTTTTATCATAGGTGCTACTGATGTTTAAAAAAGTAAACACTGCCCTGCTGGGGCTGGCTTTGTCGATGGGGATCACGTCCGTTCACGCGGAAGAGGCAAAGAAAGTCGATGTGCTGCTGATCGGCGGCGGCATCATGAGTGCGACCCTGGGTGTCTGGCTCAATGAGCTGGAACCGGACTGGTCCATGGAGATGGTCGAGCGCCTCGATGGCGTGGCCGAAGAAAGCTCCAACGGCTGGAACAACGCCGGTACCGGTCACTCGGCCCTGGCCGAGCTGAACTACACCCCGGAAGACAAGAACGGCAACGTTGAGATCCCCAAAGCGGTCGAGATCAACGAAGCATTCCAGATCTCCCGTCAGTTCTGGTCCTGGCAGGTCCAGCAGGGCGTGTTGAAGAACCCGCGTTCGTTCATCAACTCCACTCCGCACATGAGCTTTGTGTGGGGCGATGACAACATCAAGTTCCTGAAAAAACGCTACGAAGCCCTGCAAGCGAGCCCGCTGTTCGCCGGTATGCAGTACTCCGAAGACCCGGCGCAGATCGCCAAGTGGGTTCCGCTGATGATGGAAGGGCGTGACCCGAACCAGAAAATCGCGGCCACCTGGAGCCCGATCGGTACCGACGTGAACTTCGGCGAGATCACTCGCCAGTTCGTCGCTCACCTGCAAACCACGCCGAAGTTCGACCTGAAACTGTCGAGCGAAGTACAGGACATCACCCGCAACGACGACGGTTCGTGGCGTGTGAGCTACAAAAACCTCAAGGACGGCACCAAGACTGAAACCGACGCCAAGTTCGTGTTCATCGGCGCCGGCGGCGGTGCCCTGCACTTGCTGCAAAAGTCGGGCATTCCTGAAGCCAAGGAATACGCTGGCTTCCCGGTAGGGGGTTCGTTCCTGGTGACCGATAACCCAACCATCGCCGAACAACACCTGGCCAAGGCCTACGGCAAGGCTTCGGTGGGTTCGCCACCGATGTCGGTTCCGCACCTGGACACCCGCGTGCTGGATGGCAAGCGCGTGATCCTGTTTGGCCCATTCGCGACCTTCTCGACCAAGTTCCTGAAAGAAGGCTCGTACCTGGACCTGCTGACCAGCACCACCACCCACAACATCTGGCCAATGACCAAAGTCGGTATTCGTGAATACCCTCTGGTCGAGTACCTCGCCGGCCAACTGATGCTGTCGGATGACGACCGCTTCAAGGCGCTGCAAGAGTACTTCCCGAACGCCAAGCAATCCGACTGGCGCCTGTGGCAAGCCGGCCAGCGCGTGCAGATCATCAAGCGTGATGAAGAGCAGGGCGGCGTGCTGAAACTCGGTACCGAAGTGGTCAGCTCCGCCGACAACAGCATCGCTGGCCTGTTGGGTGCATCGCCAGGCGCGTCCACCGCGGCTCCGATCATGCTGACCGTGCTGCAGAAAGTGTTCAAGGACAAGGTGGCAAGCCCGGCCTGGCAGGAAAAACTGCACCAGATCGTGCCAAGCTACGGCACCAAGCTGAACGACAGCCCTGAGGCTGTTGCCAAGGAATGGGCCTACACCGCCGGTATCCTGCAACTGACCCCACCGCCTGCGATTCCGCAGTTGACCGCTCCAAAGGCTACCGAGGCTGCCAAGCCTGCGGCTGAGCCGAGCAAGCCGGCGTCTGACCTGGCGCTGTAAGCAACACCTACGAAAAAGCCCGCTGAACCGGTGACGGTCAGCGGGCTTTTTTGTGGCGACGAGAGCAGTTCAGCAAGCCGACAGACACCACCTGTTAAAAAGTACCCAGGGCCAAGCAGGAGCGCGGCTGAAACAAGGGGGCAATTTTACTCAGGTGTTGGGCGTTCTAGCCCGAGGGGGTTGTATGTTGCCAAGTAGCTCAACCAAGCCGCTTCATGCCCGCTGCCTTGACCGCGTTGAGGTCGAAGGTGGCGGTGTACTCGCAGCCGGCCGCATGGGCGCAACGCTCGATCAGGCAGTCGGCGAAGTCGGCCTTGTTCGCCACAAACTTACGCAGCGCCTGCCAGATGACCTCGGCATGTTCCACGGTCAGTTCGCGGGTGCGCAGTAGGGTTTCCAGCACCGTCACCACTTCACTCTTGGCCGACTGATAGCAGCTTTGTAGCACCCATACCAATTCAACGATTGAAACCAGGCTTACAAAGCCCGGCGAAGCAGTGGTCAGTGATTCGATCAGCTCGGACGCCTTGGCTGATTGAACGGGATCATCCTGGGTGACGTAGCGCACCAGCACATTGGTATCCAGGCCAATCATCGGGCTTTTGCCCCCCGGGTGGCGATGGCCTGGTTCATCTCCTCGATGGAGACGGCCTTGACCGGTTTGCGGATCAAGCCTTTGAGGTCGTGCACCGTTTTGCTCGCGGCAATGATGGAGAACTTTCCATCTTCCGTTTCGACGAATTCAACCCGATCGCCTGTTTCCAGGCCCAGGGCTGCCCTGACTTGGACAGGAATGGTGATTTGACCTTTCGAGGTCAGCGTGGCGGTCGCCATAGTGAAGATCTCCATCGTGATATTCCTTACCTTAGGGTAAGGAGTGATGGAGCACAATATCCGTTGGTCCATAGGTTGCTCGCAGAGGTGTGGGTGAGTCGTACTAGTAAAAACCCTAGTCCGAACTCCTGATCCTCACACCTTTGGCCGCACTTCAAACAGATACAAGCTATGACCGACCGCCGCTAGTTCACTGCACCACGCGATAACACGGCACATACGCCGCGCCGCCCGGCAACTTCATGCGGTGCTGGGCGACAAATGCTTTGAGCAGCTCATCCAATGGCTTCATGATCGCCGGGTCGCCATGGATCTCATACGGGCCGTTTTCCTCGATCAGGCGGATGCCCTTGTCTTTCACGTTGCCCGCCACGATCCCTGAGAACGCCCGGCGCAGGTTGGCCGCCAGTTCGTGGGGTGGCAGTGCGTGGTTCAGTTGCAGGCTCGCCATGTTTTCGTGAGTGGGGTCGAACGGGCGCTGGAAGCCTTCATCGATCTTCAGCAGCCAGTTGAAGTGAAACGCGTCGTTACGCTCGCGGCGGAATTGCTTCACGGCCTTGAGGCCGGCGGTCATCTGGCGCGCCACTTCGGCTGGGTCGTCGATGATGATCTGGTAGTGCTTCTGCGCCGCTTCACCCAGGGTGGCACCGACGAACGCATGCAATTGTTCCAGGTACGGGGCGGCGTGTTTCGGCCCGGTGAGGACTACCGGGAACGGCAGGTCGCGGTTGTCCGGGTGCATCAGGATGCCCAGCAGGTACAGGAACTCTTCGGCCGTGCCGGCGCCGCCCGGAAAGATGATGATGCCGTGGCCTACGCGCACGAAGGCTTCCAGGCGCTTTTCGATATCCGGCAGAATCACCAGCTCATTGACGATGGGGTTCGGCGCTTCGGCGGCGATGATGCCCGGCTCGGTCAAGCCCAGGTAGCGGCCGTTGGTAATGCGCTGTTTGGCGTGGGAAATGGTCGCGCCTTTCATCGGGCCTTTCATCACGCCGGGGCCGCAGCCGGTGCACACGTCGAGGCTGCGCAGGCCCAGTTCGTGCCCGACTTTCTTGGTGTATTTGTATTCTTCGGTGTTGATCGAGTGGCCGCCCCAACACACCACGATCTTCGGCTCGACACCCGGGCGCAGCGTACGAGCGTTGCGCAGCAGGTGGAACACGTAGTCGGTGATGCCTTGGGAGTTGCTCAGGTCGATGCGCTGGCTGTCCAGCTCGTTCTCGGTGTAGACGATGTCGCGCAGGGCGCTGAACAACATCTCGCGGGTGCTGGCGATCATTTCGCCATCGACGAAGGCATCGGCCGGGGCGTTGAGCAATTCCAGGCGTACGCCGCGGTCCTGCTGGTGAATACGCACTTCAAAGTCTTTGTAGGCGTCGAGGATGGTCTTGGCATTGTCGATGTGCGCGCCGGTGTTGAGGATGGCCAAGGCGCATTGGCGGAACAGGGTATAGATGCTGCCGCTGCCGGCTTCACTCAGTTGCTGGACTTCACGTTGGGACAGGGTTTCCAGGCTGCCCTTGGGGCTGACGGAGGCGTTGATGACTTGACGTTGGGGCATTCTGATTCCTTGAAAGCACAGCCATCGCGCCCATTGAGAGGCGATGGCTTGAGAATGGTGGGCGCCGATTACGGTCGCACGAGACGGTTATTTACCGCAGGCACCGGGCCAAGCGCAAACACCGTCCAGCACCATCATGCCGCAGAACTTACTGAATCAGCTTCCAGTTTTTGTAGAAAACCCGACGCAGTGTAAAGACCAGGCCGGCAAACCCTGCGATCACGGCGTTGAGCAACGACGGCAGCAAGGTTGGGCGCACGATATCAATGAACAGGCAGTAGCGTTTTGCATCGTTTTTATTGAAGGACGCATGCATCAGCGTGTCATCGAAGATAAACAGCGGGTCGTCATGCCAGTAGTGCTTGTGCTTGCCCACCTGGATATACACACCCTCGTGATGCGGCGCTGGTGCCATGTTGTAGAGCACGCGAAACATCATGCGCAGGGGGCCGAAGTGGAAGGAGGTCGAGCGGTTCTCGTTAAATACCGAGACACCGATGGTCTTCACGAATGGTAGCTTCTTGCGCAGTTGCGGAATATCCAGAGTGGTCTCGATCGGGCGACCGTACCACTGGAAAAACAACATGCCGCGTTTCTTCTCGGCCATGCGTTCGTCCAGGTAGCCGATGATTTCATCCTTGCGGGCCATGGCGTCGTCTATCACTTGCTGCAGGTCTTCGCGCCAGGCGGGCGGCAGGTCTTGCATCGTGTAGACATGGCGATTGCGGCTGCTCAGCAGGTCGAGCAAGGTGTTGAAGGGGGCGAGCACCCAGGTATTGCGACCGTTGCCGATAAAATATTTCTTGATGGTGTCGCGGTCGTACAGGCCGTTGCGCAGGAAATCATAAACACCGCAGAACACCACCAGCAGCAGAAATACCAGGCACGTACGCGGAAAACAGTAGATCAGCAGCAGAACGCCGAGTACCCAGGCCAGGGATACCAGCTTTTTGCCAACAGCACTTTTGCTCATGAAACACGGCTCCAAACTTGAAACATAGTGAAACAATCTCGTCATGATAGGGGGTTCTGGAGCCGACCGGCGTTTTTAAATAGTGCGAAATTGTGAAGCCCCTGCACAATTTGTAACCATCGCCCCGCACCGTCCGGGGTTTGTGGATTGAATTTTGAGAACAGAAGATTTGCGACTATCGTGACGCTTCGGTTTTTCAGGCGTCATAGACCGGTACGATTGAAGTTGAATGGCCACCATTGGCCTTCGGCACCTTGGAAGAGGCAGAAATTTTTATGATCATCAAACCGCGGGTTCGTGGCTTTATCTGTGTGACCGCCCACCCTGTTGGCTGTGAAGCGAACGTCAAAGAGCAGATCGACTACGTAACCAAGAATGGCGTAATCGAGGGCGGCCCCAAGAAGGTGCTGGTCCTCGGTGCTTCCACCGGTTACGGCCTGGCCGCGCGCATCAGTGCCGCGTTTGGCTGCGGCGCCGACACCCTGGGCGTGTTTTTTGAGAAAGAAGGCGAGGAAGGCAAGCTGAGCTCCGCCGGCTGGTACAACAGCGCGGCGTTCGAGAAGTTTGCCGTGGAAAAAGGCCTGTACGCCAAGAGCATCAACGGCGACGCGTTCTCCGACGAGATCAAGCGCCTGACCATCGACACCATCAAGAAAGACCTGGGCAAGATCGACCTGGTGGTCTACAGCCTGGCCGCGCCACGCCGTACCGACCCGCAAGGCGTGGTGCACACTTCCACCCTCAAGCCAATCGGCAAGGCCGTGACCCTGCGCGGTATCAACACCGACAAGGGCGTCGTGGTCGACACCACCCTTGAGCCTGCGACCCAGGAAGAAATCGACGGCACCGTGAAGGTCATGGGTGGCGAAGACTGGCAGTTGTGGATCGACGCCCTGCGTGACGCCGATGTGTTGGCCGAAGGCGCCAAGACCACTGCGTTCACCTACCTCGGTGAGAAGCTGACCCAGGACATCTACTGGAACGGTTCCATCGGCGAAGCCAAGAAAGACCTGGACAAGAAAGTCCTGACCCTGCGCGAAAACCTCGCTGCGCTCAAGGGCGACGCCCGTGTGTCGGTGCTCAAGGCCGTGGTCACCCAGGCCAGCTCGGCAATCCCGATCATGCCGTTGTACCTGTCGCTGCTGTTCAAGGTGATGAAAGAGCAGGGCACCCATGAAGGCTGCATCGAGCAGGTCTACGGCCTGTTCAAGGACAGCCTGTACGGCAACGAGCCTAAGCTCGACGCCGATGGCCGCCTGCGTGCCGACCTGGCTGAGCTGGAGCCTAAGGTCCAGGACGCCGTGGCTGCGCTGTGGAACCAGGTCACCGACGACAACGTCAACGAGATCAGCGATTTTGCCGGCTACAAGGCGGAGTTCCTGCGCTTGTTCGGCTTCGAGATCGACGGCGTAGATTACGAAGCAGACGTGAACCCGACCGTTAAAATCAACGGCCTGATCCAAGCCTAAGGCCTGCGCCAGGCCTAACATGTGGGAGGGGGCTTGCTCCCGATAGCGGTGTACCAGTCCATATCTTCAGTGACTGACACACTGCTATCGGGAGCAAGCCCCCTCCCACATTTGATCTGCGTAGACCCTTCTTTTTGAGACGCGTCCTACCCACCATTGCATTCCCACTACCGCTCCTAATCTGCCAGACTCCTGCGGCTATCAAGCCACGCTAACGGAGGATCTGATGACGATTCGTGCAGTAGTTTTTGATTTCGGCGGTGTCCTGTTCGATTGGAGCCCGCAGCACCTGTACCGCAAGCTGATTGCCGATGATGCAGAGCGGCAATGGTTCCTCGACAACATCTGCACCCAAGCCTGGAACACCGAGCAGGACGCCGGTCGTACCCTGGCTGAAGCCACTCGAACCCTGATTCACCAACACCCTGATCACCACACCTTGATCCAGGCTTATTACGAGCGTTGGCACGAGATGCTGCGCGGTGAATTACCCGACGGCGTGGCGATTCTCGAGGCGCTGCACCAGGCCGATGTGCCGTTGTTCGGGCTCACCAACTGGTCGGCTGAAACCTTCCCCTACGCCCTGGCCAATTACCCATTCCTGCAACGTTTTCGCGACATCGTAGTGTCCGGCGAGTTGAAGTTGATCAAGCCTGACCCGGCGATTTACCACGCCAGCCTTGATCAGGTCCGCGCCCATCTACCGGATATCCAGCCGGGTGAAGTGGTGTTTATCGATGATGTCGCCGGCAACATCGAGGCTGCCGTCGCCTTGGGTTGGCAAGGTATCCACCATGTGTCGGCCGAGCGTACCGCTGCGCGCTTGCGGGAGTTGGGCGTGGCTTTCTAGCGCGCCCATTTCTCCATGACAAAGTCGACGAACGCCCGCAGCTTGGGCAGGCGATAGCGGTCCTGGCGATACAGCAGGTGCATGGGGCGGCTGGGCAGTTTATAGGTGGTTAACAAGGCCACCAGCTTGCCGCTCTCCAGATCCGGTTGCACCAGAGCATCGGCCAGCATGATGATTCCCATGCCGTTGACGGCCGCCTGGCGCAAGCCTTGCGAGCTGTTGATGGTCAATGAGCCGGCCACAGGAACCTCCACCTCGCCGTCATCCCCGGTCATGCGCCACAGTTTGTCGGTGTCGCGCCAGTTATCGTTCGCAGGATAGGCAAACGCCAGACAATCGTGCTGCTGCAGATCATCTGGGGTCTGCGGCACGCCACGTCGCGCCAGGTACGCAGGTGACGCGCAGAGCGTGAGGGTGTAGGGCTGCATTGGCCTGGCGATCAGGCTGGATGTTTCCAGTTCGCCAAGGCGGATCGCCACGTCGAAGCCGCTGTCTACCAGGTCCATCCGCTCATTGCTCAGCACCACGTACAGGTTGATAAGCGGGTAGCGCTGGGAAAACTCGCTTAAGGCCGGTACCAGGCGTTCGGTGCCGAACACGGGGGGTGCGGTGATACGCAGGCTGCCTTTGGGGGTTTCGCTGTGGATCTGCTCCGCCAGTAGCTCGGAGTCGGCCACCAGCCCCAGCACTTCCAGGCAGCGCTGATAATACTGCGCGCCAAATTCCGTCAGGTGCTGTTTACGGGTGGTGCGTTTGAGCAAGCTGACGCCTAGCCGTTGCTCCAGCGCACGCAAATGGTTGCCCACCATGGTGGTCGACATCCCGCACTCCTGAGCGGCGGCGGTCATGCTGCCGGTTTCGACAACTTTCACGTACACCGACATCGCCTGGAACAGGTCCATTATCAAGTCCTGATTTAAAGTCATTGCAGAAAATCGCAGTTTATCCAGCTCAGGTGGCTAACGATACTTCCACAACCACAACGATGCACTGGAGCCGCCACCATGACCGCCGTCTGCCTGATGAGTACTTACCAACCCTTGGCCCTGAGCTTCACCCGTGGGCTGGGCACGCGCCTATGGGACCAGCAGGGCCGCGAATACCTGGACGCCGTCGCCGGTGTGGCGGTGACCAATGTCGGCCATTCCCATCCCAGGCTGGTGGCGGCCATCAGTGAGCAGGCCAGCCTGCTGCTGCATACCTCCAACCTCTACAGCATCGACTGGCAACAACGGCTGGCCGAGCGCCTGGCCCAGTTGTCCGGCCTGGATCGCGCGTTCTTCAACAACTCCGGGGCCGAGGCCAACGAGACGGCGCTGAAACTCGCGCGTTTGCACGGCTGGAAAAAAGGCATTGAACAGCCGTTGGTGGTGGTGATGGAGAACGCCTTTCACGGCCGGACCCTCGGCACCATGGCTGCCAGCGACGGGCCTTCAGTGCGCCTGGGGTTCCAGCGCCTGCCCGGGGACTTTATCAAGGTTGGTTTTGGCGATATGACCGCGTTGGAGGCAATCACCGCGCAGTTCGGTACACGCATCGCAGCGGTGCTGTTGGAACCGATCCAGGGCGAAAGTGGCGTGCTGGTCGCGCCACCGGGTTACCTGAAAGCCCTGCGCGACTACTGCACGCGCCACGGCTGGCTGATGATGCTCGACGAGATCCAGACGGGTATCGGGCGCACCGGCACCTGGTTCGCCTTCCAGCACGAAGGCATCGTGCCGGACGTGATGACCCTGGCCAAGGGCCTCGGCAATGGCGTGCCCATCGGCGCGTGCCTGGCCCGCGGCGCCGTTGCCGAGCTGTTCACGCCAGGCAGTCATGGCAGCACCTTTGGCGGCAACCCGCTGGCTTGCCGTGTTGGTTGTACGGTGCTGGAGATTATCCAGCAGCAAGGCTTGCTACAGAACGCGGCACGCCAGGGCGAACACCTGCTGGCGCGGTTGCGCATGGAGTTGGATGAGCACCCGCAGGTACGGGCGATTCGTGGCAAGGGCCTGATGATCGGGATTGAACTGGCCAACCCTTACCGCGACCTGGCCCAACGTGCTGTTCAGGAGCATGGGCTGTTGATTAACGTCACGCGGGGCAAGATTATTCGCCTGCTGCCGCCGCTGACGTTGGATGCCAAGGAAGTCGAGATGATTGTGCGCGCTATCACCAGACTGCTGGATTGAATATGCAATCAGAGTGTGGGAGGGGGCTTGCTCCCGATAGCAGTGTGTCAGCCACTGAAGATATTGACTGGTACACCGCTATCGGGAGCAAGCCCCCTCCCACAGTGGTTCTGTGTTGGGTTCAGGGAGAAGGGCCATTCAACCATTCCTGGTTCATGGTCTCGGTATCTCCCAGGTACTCCAGCAACCACGCCATGGCCGGCGACAGTTTGTTCTGTGCCCACGCCACGCACGACGGGCTGGCCGGAAACGGCCGGCTCAACTGCAACGCCACCAACTCACTGCGCTCAACCCACGGCAGCACCTGATGGGCCGGCGCCATGCCGACACACAGGCCATCGCGCAGGCAATCCAGCGCCGAAGCCCAGTTGGGCACCACCAGGCGGCGCTGGTTATCCAGGGTCCAGGTGTCGCGCTTGGGCAGGTTGCGCGAGGTGTCGGTCATGCACAGCGAGGCGAAAGGCCGCAGTTGGTCATCACTGAGCAGCCCTTCCACTGCCGCCAGCGGATGCCGGGCACTGACCACACACAGCCAGTTCAACAGGCCCATGTCGCGGAAGGTAAAGTGGCTGGCTACCGGCACCGCGCTGGTGGCGCCGATCACGATGTCGGTGCGCTCATCGGCCAGCGCATCCCACACGCCGTTGTACACCTCGTACTCCAGCAGCAATTCCACTTCGGGAAACTGCCGGTAGAAGTCCAGCACCAGTTGGCGGCAACGCTGGGGTTTGACGATGGAGTCCACAGCGACCTTCAATTGGCCACTCCAGCCATTGGCCACCTGCTGGCACAAGCGCCGGGTGCCGAGCATTTTTTTCATCACGGCGCGGGCTTCGTCGATAAACAGGCGGCCGGCGGGGGTCAGCTCCACGTCGCGATGCCTGCGCACGAATAGGGGCACGGCCAGCCATTCTTCGAGCTGGCGCACGGTATAGCTGATGGCCGATGGCACGCGGTGCAGTTCCTGGGCGGCGGCGCTGAAGCTGCCGTGACGGGCGACCGCATCGACCACATCCAGGGAATATTCGGACCACATGGCGCTAGCCTTCAAAATTATTGATAGAAGTGTCCAATTATTATCGCTTCACACACATTTTGTCAGCTTCATAATGGGCGCCAGTCAGCAAATAGTTTGATGGCAGTATTCACAAGGCTTCGATGAAAAATTCTTTTGGTTTTACCTGGTATCTGGCGGGGCTGAGCATGCTCGGTTATCTCGCCATGGACATGTACTTGCCCGCGTTTGGCGCCATGGGTGAGCAGTTACAGATTGGTGCCGGCGCGGTAGGCGCCAGCTTGAGTATTTTCCTCGCCGGCTTTGCGGTGGGGCAGTTGCTGTGGGGGCCGCTCTCGGACCGCCTGGGGCGCAAGCCAATCCTGCTCGCGGGCTTGAGCCTGTTTGTGCTCGGTTGCCTGGGCATGTTCTGGGTCGAGACCGCACCGCAACTGTTGGCCCTGCGCTTTATGCAGGCGATTGGCGTGTGTGCCGCTGCTGTGAGCTGGCAGGCGTTGGTGATCGACCGCTATCCGGCTGACAAGGCCCACCGCGTATTCGCCAGCATCATGCCGTTGATGTCGCTGTCACCGGCCCTCGCACCGTTGTTGGGCGCCCTGGTGCTGAATCACTTTGGCTGGCAGGCGATCTTCGGCGTGTTGCTGGTGGTGTCATTGCTGCTGCTGTTGCCGACTTTGTTCCTGCGCAGCGTGCCCAAGCGTCTGGAGCAGAAGGGCGGCCCTACGCGCCTCGGTTATGGGCAGTTGCTCACTTCCCGGGTGTTTACCGGCAATGTGATGATTTTCGCCGCCTGCTCGGCCAGCTTTTTTGCTTGGCTCACGGCTTCGCCG
The DNA here is from genome assembly GCF_009659625.1 of Pseudomonas haemolytica. Taxonomy (GTDB): domain Bacteria; phylum Pseudomonadota; class Gammaproteobacteria; order Pseudomonadales; family Pseudomonadaceae; genus Aquipseudomonas; species Aquipseudomonas haemolytica. The sequence goes on from NZ_VOIW01000001.1 coordinate 1,033,092, forward strand.
TTCATCCTCGGCGGCATGGGTTACAGCCCGAATGACATCGGCCTCAGCTACGTGCTGCCGACCCTGGCGTTTCTCGTCGGCGGCTACAGTTGCCGCAGTGCCTTGCAGCGCTTGGCGGGCAAAACCCTGCTGCCGTGGCTGCTGGCGGCGTATTGCCTGAGCATGGTGGCGTTGTACCTGGTTGCCACCTTGAGCGTGCCGACCCTCACCACTTTGCTGATTCCGTTCTGCCTGATGGCGCTGTGCAACGGCGCCAGCTACCCGATTGTGGTGGCGAATGCGCTGATGCCGTTTGCGGAAAACTCCGGCAAGGCGGCGGCGCTGCAAAACACCCTGCAGTTGGGCCTGTGCTTCCTGGCCAGCTTGTTGGTGTCGTCGATGATCGAGCAACCGCTGTTGATTACGGCAATTGTGATGTTGGCGACTGCACCGTTGGCGGTGTTGGGTTATTGGTTGGCGCGGCCGAAAGTAGATCGCTCTGAGTTGGCAACTGATCTGAAGTGACAATGGGGTCAAAAATGTGGGAGGGAGCAAACCCCCTCCCACATGGGTCCTGAGTGTCTTCAGTTAGAACGTGACTTCCATATTCAGCGTAGGCGTTGAAGTTCGGCTCCCCCGGCCACCATCCACGCCAAATTTGTTATGCCAGTACTCGTACCCCACCCCCAGGTACAGGTTCGGCTTGACGCTTTTACCCGGCCGCACCGCCACCATCAACGCCGTGCGCATCAGCGCTTCTGGCGCAGTATTGCGGCCGTGGTAGTCCTCGCCTTTCTCCCCGACGTAGTTGATAAACCCCTGGAATTTCGCCGCATGGTTGCCGACCTCGAACGGGCGCATCCAGGTCAGGTTGAGCATGTAGGTGTCGTCGAACGTGTGATTGGACTCTTGCGCGCCAGGGATGCCGGTGTGGTTCCTTTCCTTGTAGTACATCAGGCTCAGGTCCAGTACGCCGACGGTGTTGAACTTCAAGGTCGGGCCGATCACCAGGGCGCGCTTTTTGGCTGACGCGAAGTTGTTGTTGCGGTTGGCATCGAAACCCAGGGTCAGCGCGTAATCCTTGATCAGGCCAGTGCCCGGCGGCAGGTCGAACACCCGCGAGGCATACAGCTGGTGCCGGTACACCGCGTACACCTCGCTGCCGCCGTGGTCGGTACCCTTGCGTGGGTCGCGGCTGTCGGACAGGAACACATCCAGATTGAGGAAGTTGCTGCCGTAGCGGTAGCCGCTGGCGTGGGTAAAGCTGTAGATGCGCTTGCTGAAATCGTCGGGGTTGTTCGGGTTGGTGAAGTGCTGGCCGTAGCGAAAACCTACGCTGTTGTTCATCCATTCCACCGCGACAGCCTCCCCGCCGCCGAGAAGGGTTAAAGCAACGGTGGCGCCCTGTAGTGCCTTTTTCATTATTTTTAGTCCTTTGGCGTTCTGGCTCATAACGGCCGAATTGTTTTTGTAACGCCGTTGGAGGGTATCTTGTTCGATTGATTGTATACAACTCTATGGACATACAGTCTGTACATTGCATACAGTGAGCGCACAACAAAAACAGAGAACCCCTCACCATGACTATCCCGAAGGCGTCACCGCAGCGGCCCGAAGATGAGAATCTGGGCGTCGCCGCCAACATGGCTTACGGCCTGCAGCATGTGCTCACCATGTACGGCGGCATCGTCGCCGTGCCGTTGATCGTCGGCCAGGCAGCCGGGTTGTCGCCGGCGGATATCGGCCTGTTGATCGCCGCTTCGCTGTTTGCTGGCGGCCTGGCCACGTTGTTGCAAACCCTTGGCCTGCCGTTCTTCGGCTGTCAGTTGCCGCTGGTGCAGGGCGTGTCGTTCGCGGGCGTGGCGACCATGGTGGCGATTGTCGGCAGTGACGGTGCCGGAGGGATTCCAGCGATTCTCGGCGCGGTGATGGCCGCGTCGTTAATCGGCCTGTTGATCACCCCGGTGTTCTCGCGGATCACCAAATTCTTCCCGCCGCTGGTGACGGGCATTGTGATTACCACCATCGGCCTGACCCTGATGCCTGTGGCAGCACGCTGGGCCATGGGTGGCAACAGCCGTGCGGCGGACTTCGGCAGCATGTCGAATATCGGCCTGGCCGCGTTGACCCTGGTGCTGGTGCTGCTGCTGAGCAAAATCGGCAGCGCAACCATTTCGCGCTTGTCGATTCTGCTGGCGATGGTGATCGGCACGGTGATCGCGGTGCTTCTTGGCATGGCTGACTTCTCCAGTGTGACCCAGGGGCCGATGTTCGGCTTCCCCACACCTTTCCACTTCGGCATGCCAACCTTCCATGTGGCTGCGATCATTTCCATGTGCATCGTGGTGATGGTGACGCTGGTGGAAACCTCGGCGGATATCCTGGCCGTGGGCGAGATCATCGACACCAAGGTTGACTCCAAGCGCCTTGGCAATGGCCTGCGCGCCGATATGTTATCGAGCATGTTTGCGCCGATCTTCGGTTCGTTCACCCAGAGCGCGTTCGCCCAGAACGTCGGCCTGGTGGCCGTTACCGGGGTGAAGAGCCGGTTTGTGGTGGCTACCGGCGGGGTATTCCTGGTGGTGCTCGGCTTGCTGCCGTTCATGGGCCGGGTGATCGCAGCGGTGCCAACCTCTGTGCTGGGCGGTGCCGGCATTGTGTTGTTCGGCACGGTGGCGGCCAGTGGTATTCGCACGCTGTCCAAGGTGGACTACCGCAACAACATGAACCTGATCATCGTGGCGACGAGTATCGGGTTTGGCATGATCCCCATCGCCGCGCCGAGCTTCTACGATCACTTTCCAACCTGGTTCGCGACCATTTTCCACTCGGGCATCAGTTCGTCGGCGATCATGGCGATCCTGCTGAACCTGGCGTTCAACCACTTCACCGCCGGCAACTCTGACCAGCAGTCAGTGTTTGTAGCGGGGACTGAGCGCAGCTTGTGCTTTCGTGATGTGGCCGCGTTGCGCGACGGAGATTACTACCGGGGTGGGAAGTTGTTCGATGCCGAGGGCAAGGAGATTCCTTTGGTATCGGATACCTTGAAGAAAGCCGCAAAACCTGAAGCCACTGAGGTCTAAATGTGAGAGGGGGCAAGCCCCCTCCCACATTGGGAATTCAGCCAGCCTTGAGGGCTGTGTGCGGCAGTGAACACACCTCATCCAGAAACTTCACCACTGTCCCCATGCACGCTTGGCGTTCTTCCACATGGGGCATGTGGCTGGAGTCTTCAAACAGTGCCCAGCGCACGTCCGCGATCTCATCCAGGAAAGGCTTGACCACCAATGGCGTGGCCTCGTCATGCCGGCCGGAAATCACCAGGGTCGGTACCTTTATCGCCGACAGGCGGCCGATCACGTTCCAGTCCTTCAAGCTGCCGATCACGTGGAACTCGGTCGGGCCGCTCATGGCGTGGTACACCGTCGGGTCTGCATCGACCTGGGCAAAGGTGCGCGCCACTTCCTCCGGCCAAGGGTTGACCCGGCACACGTGCTGGTCATAGAAAATCCGCGAAGCGGCCAGGTATTCCGGGTCTTGATAGGTGCCAGCCTGCTCGTGTTTGAGCAGGGTTTCGTGCACACCCTCAGGCAACAGTTTGCGCAGACGGTTGGCTTCGCTGACCCAGGTACGCATGCAGGTGGGTGAGTTGGCAGGAATAAACGCGCGCAGGCCCTTGGGTTGCAGGATCGCATGCTCGCTGCCCAGCATGCCGCCCCAGGATTGGCCGAGAATTGCATAGTTCTCGCTGATCTGCAGGTGGTCCAGCAGGTTGTTCAACTCTTCGAGGAACAGGCCGATGGTCCAGAACGACGGGTCTTTCTCTGGCAAGTGCGTAGAGCGGCCGTTGCCCAGTTGGTCGTAGTGAATCACCGCATGGCCGCTGGCGGCGACATCCTTGAAGGCATCCACGTAATCGTGGGTGCAACCCGGGCCACCATGGATGATCACCAACGGCGTACGGCCTGTGGTCAGGTCGCCCGTGACGCGATACCAGGTCTGATAGGCGCCAAAGGGCGCGTAGCCTTCGCGAACTTTCTCGATGAATTCCATTTCGTGCCCCGCTCTGAAAAAAGGATCAGGGCTACGATAGTCTGAACAAAAAGTTTAGGTAACTAGCAAAACAGCTAGGTTTTTTCTAAAGCTCAACCTTCCAGCAAGCGGTAGTGGGTGGCCCGCACAACCGCCTGTACACGGTTCTTGGCCCCCAGTTTGTGCATGGCCGAGGCCAAGTGCAGGGTGACCACCGCCAGTGAACGGCTCAATTGCGTGGCGATTTCGGCGGCGGTCAGGCCATCGGCGGCCCATTTCAGGCATTCGCGTTCGCGCTTGGTCAGGTGGATATGCGGGTAGGCGCGTAGCTCCTTGCTGAACAGCGGGTACGCCGCTTCTTGCAAGGCATGGGTAATCAGGCTGAAATCGGCCAGCGTATGTTGTGCGTCCTTCAATACCGTGCGCGCCTTGCCGGTGCGCAACCCGGTCAGCGACGCGAAGCCGCCCCGGGGCAGATGAATCGGTACGCTGACGCCGCAGGTCAATTGCCGTTCATGCAGGTACGAGGACACGGGGGCGTGGCAGGGGTCGATGATTTTTTGCAGGGCAGTCTCGGTCTTCGCTTCATAGGACCAGACAAACGGCGATACCGTGCTCAACGCCAGGTGCTGCACCGGGTCGATCTGGTAAAACCCTTCGCTGCACCATAAGGCGTACCAGTCGGTCGGGGTGTTACGCAGTTGCAGAAGCGAGGGCGTAATCAGTGCACCATCGAGGTCAATGGGCACCGGGGTGTAGTCATACACCAGTGCATCGAAGCCCAGTTGTTGGGCAAGGATAAACGTATTGTCCATCTGTTCATCCAGGCTCCTGCCTGGCATGAGACGATTATTGAAGGCGGTCAGCTTGGCCAGCATCCGTTCTGCTCCCGAATTCATTTGAATCTCGACTTGCGGCAAGTAGAATGCCACGCCCCGGCGAAGGACTGCCAGGCCAAACCTATAAGAAATACTAGGTTATGGACGCACGGCATCCTCGGTAGTGTTGACCTGATAAACGGCCGCTACCCGCCAGGCCGATACAACACAAGGAATGTATGCATGTGGCGTGAAATTGCCCCCGACCAGCAGTACAACGTGCAAGTCGACGGCCATAACCTCGTGGTCTACAGCTTCGGCGAAGGCGATGAGGTACTGCTGTGTCTCAACGGCGGGCCGGGCCTGCCGTGTGACTATCTGCGTGACGCCCATGGCTGGCTCAAAGCCCATAACCTGCGAGTGGTTGCATTCGACCAGCTTGGCACGGGCGCATCAGCCAGACCGACCGATATTGCCCTGTGGGAAATCCGCCGTTATGTCGAAGAAGTCGAGACCGTGCGCCAAGCGCTGGATCTGGGCCGCGTGCATTTGCTCGGGCATTCCTGGGGCGGTTGGCTGGGTATCGAATACGCCATTCATTACCCCGATGCGCTGAAAAGCCTGATCCTGGAAAACACCGTCGGCGACATTCCGCATTTGTCCCAGGAACTCGAACGCCTGCGTGGCGCCCTGGGCAGCGAAACCGTGGCCATGATGCAACGCCACGAAGCCATGGGTACCCTCGACCACCCGCAATACCAAGCCGCCATTACCTTGCTCAACTATCGCCACGTGTGCCGCCTCGACGAATGGCCGGAGCCGCTCAAGCGCTCCCTGGGCGACTGGAACATGGGGCCTTACGAAACCATGCAAGGCCCCAATGAGTTCCTCTATATCGGCAACCTCAAGGACTGGAACCGCCTCAACGAAATGGCCGAGTTCAAGATGCCGATCCTGATCACCACCGGCCAGCACGACGAACTCACCCCCGCCTGCGCCATGCGCATGAAGCTCGCGGCCACTCACGCCGAACTGCACGTATTTCCCAATAGCAGCCATATGCCGTTTTATGAGGAACCCCATGCGTACTTCCCCGTGCTGCTGGACTTTCTCGCCCGCCACCGAGGCTGACGCATGAACCTGGCGCGTTACCGTTTTGTCTTGTCCCGGCCGCTGCAATTGTTGCCGGTGTTGTTTGGCATCAGCCTGATTACCTTCGTGTTGGTGCGCTCGATCCCGGGTGACCCGGCGCGGGCGCTGCTGGGCTCGCGCAGCACGCCGGATGCCCTGCTGAAAATCCGCGCCCAGTTCGGCCTCGACCAGCCCTTGTGGCTGCAATATTTCTATTTCCTGAAGAACCTGCTCAAGGGCGACCTCGGTCAATCGCTGCTTTACAAGGTTGACGCCCTGAAACTGATCGTCACCCGTATCGAGCCGACCCTGGTGCTGGTGCTGGGCAGCGTAGTCCTGGCGTTGCTGATCGCGGTGCCGCTGGCGACAGTGGCGGCACGCAATAAGGGCGGTTGGGCGGACAACCTGATCCGCGTATTCACCACGGTCGGCCTGGGCATGCCGGCATTCTGGCTGGGGTTGATGCTGATCTTGCTGCTCAGCGTGCAATGGGGCCTGTTTCCGGTGTCCGGCTACGGTCGCACCTGGGTGGATAAGGCGCACCATATGGTCTTGCCCTGCCTGACCATCGCTCTGGCGCTGTCGGCGGTGCTGGTGCGCAACCTGCGGGCGAGCATGTTGATGGAGTTGCAGGCCGATCATGTCACCGCTGCCCGTGCGCGGGGCTTGTCGGAAGCCGCCGTGTTTCGTCGGCATGTGTTGCCCAACTCCCTGGTGCCGGCGGTCAACCTGCTGGCGGTCAACATCGGCTGGCTGATCAGCGGCACGGTGGTTATCGAAAGTCTGTTCGCCATTCCGGGCATCGGCCAGTTGCTGGTGCGCGGTATTTTTACCCGCGATTACATGGTGGTTCAGGGCGTGGCGATGGTGCTGGCGTGTGCCACGGTGGTGGTCAACTTCGTTGCCGACGTGGTAACGGTGGCCCTCGACCCACGGGTGAAGATGCAATGAGCAGCCGCCCACTGATTGCCCCATGGCGTTTGCGCCTGCGCTTCGGGTTTCGCAATGGTCGGCTGACCGCCGCGTGGGGCCTGTTGATCCTGCTTGCGTGGTTGGCCCTGGCGCTGTTTGCGCCGTGGATCGCACCTTTTGACCCCATCGCGCAGAACACCGACATGAGTTTGCTGGCGCCCAGCCTTGGGCACCCGTTTGGTACGGACAATTACGGCAGGGATGTTTTATCGAGGGTGATCTGGGGCGCGCGCATCGACCTGCAACTGGCGATTGTCGGGGTGATCTTCCCGTTCATCATCGGCACTTTCGTCGGTGCGGTGTCCGGCTACGTAGGCGGGCGTTTCGACAGTTTCTGCATGCGCGTGATCGATGTCGTCCTGGCGTTTCCGTTCCTGGTGCTGATGCTGGCGATCATGGCCATTCTCGGGCCGGGCTTAAAGAGTTTCTATATCGCCATGGCGCTGGTGGGCTGGGTGTCGTATGCGCGGCTGATTCGCTCGCAGATCCTGGTGCTCAAGGAAAGCGAGTTTGCCCTGGCCGCCAAGAGCCTGGGCTTTGGCCATGGGCGCATTTTGTTCCGGCATTTGCTGCCCAATGCCCTGTTTGGTTCCGTCGTATTTTCCATGTCCGACGCAGTGCTGGTGCTGCTCAATGGCGCCGCCGTGAGTTACCTGGGCCTGGGCGTGCAACCCCCCACCGCCGAGTGGGGGACGATGGTGGCCGAAGGGCAAGCCTTTATCACCACGGCTTGGTGGATCTGCACCTTCCCGGGCTTGGCCATCGTGACCCTGGCGATGGGCTTCAGCCTATTGGCTGACGGCGTCGCACAAGTGTTGGGGGATCGCGCATGAGCCTGCTGCAAGTGCGCGACCTCAGTGTGATCGCCAACAACGCCGGGCGTGATGTTACCTTGGTAGACCGCGTGTCCTTCGACTTGGCCGAAGGTGAAATCCTTGGGCTGGTGGGCGAGAGCGGTTCGGGCAAGACCATGGCCTGTCGCGGCTTGATGCGCTTGCTCCCATCGCCAAACCTGCGGGTCCAGGGTGGCACCGTGCGGCTTGCCGGCCAGGACCTGTTGCAACTGGATGATGCCGGCATGCGTGCGGTGCGAGGCGGGCAACTGGGCATGATCTTCCAGAACCCCAGCAGCCACCTGGACCCGCTGATGCGCATCGGTGAGCAGATTGCCGAGGGCATTCGCCTGCATCAAGGTGCTTCGAAAAAAGACGCCCGCTTGCAGGCCATCGAGGTGCTGCGCCAGGTCGGGATTCCTGACCCCCAGGCGCGGGTCGACAACTACCCCCATGAGTTTTCTGGTGGCATGCGCCAGCGCGCGATGATCGCCGTGGCCCTGGGCTGCAACCCGAAAGTGCTGATCGCCGACGAGCCGACCACCGCCCTCGATGTGACGGTGCAGGCGCAAATCCTGCGCCTGTTGCTCGACCTGCGCGACCAGCGTGGCCTGTCGATCATCATGATCACCCATGACCTGGGCGTGGTCGCGCAAACCTGCGACTCCATCGCCGTGATGTACGCCGGGCGCCTGTGCGAGCACGGCAGCAAATACGCGCTGTTGGCCCACCCGCAACACCCGTACACCGCTGGCCTGATCGACTGCCAGCCGGCCCATGGCAGCGGCCATGCCTTGCTGCGCACGATCCCCGGCCAGCCGCCGTTGCTCGATGAGTTGCCCGCGGGTTGCCGCTTCAACCCGCGTTGTCCGCAGGCCGGTGCCTTGTGCACTGAGTTGCTGCCGCAAGGCGCACGCGTGGCCTGTCACTATCCGTTGGGAGGGCGACCATGAGCCTATTGCAGATCAAGGACCTGGAGGTGCGTTTTGCCGCGTCCGGCAGTGGCCTGTTCGGCCTGAACAAGCAGTGGGTGAGGGCGGTGAACGGTGTGTCGCTGAACCTTGCCGCGGGGGAAACCCTCGGTTTGGTGGGTGAGTCCGGCAGCGGCAAGAGCACCCTGGGCCGGGCGATTCTGCACCTTAGCCCGATCAGCGCCGGGCAGGTGCTGTTTGACGGTATCGACATGGCCCATGGCAGCGCCATCGACATCGCCCGCCTGCGTCATGAAACCGCGATGATTTTCCAGGACCCTTACGCCGCATTGAACCCACGCCAGAGCGTCGGCGAGATCATTGCCGAGGTGCTGCGCGTGCAGCGCAAGGTGGCTGTGGAGCAGATCCCGGCGCGCGTCAACGAGCTACTGGGTCTGGTTGGCCTGCGTCCCGAGTTGGCCGCACGCAAGCCGGGCTCCCTCAGCGGCGGCCAGTGCCAGCGCGTCGGCATCGCCCGGGCGCTGGCGGTGGAGCCGCGGTTGATCATCGCCGATGAATGCGTGGCGGCGCTGGATGTGTCGATCCAGGGCCAGATCATCAACCTGCTGCTGGAACTGCAACAGCGCATGAACCTGGCAATCCTGTTTATCGCCCATGACCTGGCCATCGTGCGGCGCCTGTGCGACCGCGTAGCGGTGATGTACCTGGGCAAGATCGTCGAGGAAGGGCCGGTGGAAGCGGTGTTTACCACGCCGCGTCATCCGTATACGGCGGCCTTGATCGAGGCGATTCCCGAGATTGATCCGCAGCGCCCGTTGCCTGCGCTGCCGTTGCCCGGCGAGCCACCGAGCCCGCTGAACCTGCCTACGGGCTGCGCCTTCCACCCGCGTTGCCGGCATGCCCGAACGATGTGTTCGGTGGTGTTGCCGCCGACCCATTTCCTGCACGAGCATCGGTACAGTTGCGTGCTTGAAGAACCTTTGCTTTAACCCTCTGCCATTCATTAACAAGGAGTTGTGATATGCAATCGCGCCACTTGAAACTGCTCGCCGCCGCGACGCTCACCGCCTGGTCGTTGACCGCTGGCCTGGCCCACGCCGCTGGCGTCCTGACCATCGGCTGCCGTGAAGACAGCACTACCTTCGACCCGATCAAAAGCGCGCAGAACCGCGACACCTGGGTATTCGCCAACGTCTACGACACCCTGGTGCGCGTGGATAACCTGGGCACCAAGATGGAGCCGGGCCTGGCTGAAAGCTGGGAGATTTCCAAGGATGGCCTGACCTACACCTTCAAGCTGCGCGAGGCGAAGTTCTCCGACGGATCAAAGATCACCGCCGACGATGCCGCATTCAGCCTGCTGCGCATCCGCGACAACAAGGCGTCGTTGTGGAGCGACCCGTTCAGCCTGATCAACACCGCCAAGGCCAGCGATCCCAAGACCCTGGTGGTCACCTTGAAAACGCCGGCGGTGGCTTTCCTCTCGCAACTGGCGTCGCCGACGGTGTCGATCCTGTCGGAAAAAGCCATGACCAAAATGGGCGAAGACGCCTACTCGGAAAACCCGGTGACCTCCGGTGCGTTTACCGTGGAAGAATGGCGCAAGGGCGACCGGGTGATCCTGAAGAAGAACCCGAATTTCTGGCAGGCCAACACCGTCAGCCTGGATGGCGTGGAATGGGTCTCGGTGACCGACGACAACACCCGCATGCGCATGGTGCAGAACAACGAACTCGACACGGCGATCTTCGTGCCGTTTTCCCGGGTTGAAGAACTCAAGAAAGACCAGAACGTGGTCATCCACTCCGACCCGTCCACCCGTGAAGATCACCTGCTGATCAACCACGAGCACGGCCTGCTGGCCAAGCCGCAAGTGCGCCAGGCCTTGGACATGGCCATCGACAAGCAATCACTGGTGAAAACCGCCACTTACGGTCAAGGCACCGTGGCCTATTCCTACATCCCCAAAGGCTCGCTGTACCACTACGCCAACAACCTGCAACGGCCGTATGACCCTGCGGCGGCCAAAAAGCTGCTGGAAGAGGCTGGCGCCAAGGACTTGAAGCTCAACTACGTGGTCAACGCCGGCAACGAAGCTGACGAACAGATTGCGGTGATCATCAAGGACCAGTTGGCCAAGGTCGGTGTGACCGCGAACCTGCAGAAGGTCGACCCGACCCAAAGCTGGCAGATGCTGGTGGACGGTGATTACGATATTTCGGTGATGTACTGGACCAACGACATCCTCGACCCGGACCAGAAGACCACATTCGTGCTGGGCCACGACACCAACCAGAACTACATGACCCGCTACAAGAACGACGAGGTCAAGGCACTGGTCGCGGCTGCGCGAGTGGAGGCAGACCCGGCCAAGCGTGAGCAGATGTATGTCCAGTTGCAGAAGCTGGCGAAGCAGGATGTGAACTGGATTGACCTGTATTACAGCCCGTACATCAATATCTCACGCAAGAATGTGAGCAACTTCCTGCAGAACCCGTTGGGGCGCTTCACCCTTGAGGAAGTGGTGAAAAACTAAAGAACACTGAGTATCAATGTGGGAGGGGGCAAGCCCCCTCCCACATTTGTTTTTGCGGTGTGTCAGGGTTTACTGCGCGTCGAACGCCTGCCCATTGATGCCAGCACTGTCCGGCCCCATCAGGTACAGGTACACCGGCATGATCTCTTCCGGCGCCGGCCTTTCCATCGGGTTTTCCCCCGGATATGCCTGGGCCCGCATGCTGGTGCGCGTGCCGCCCGGGTTGATGCTGTTCGAGCGGACCGCCGCCACATCCTCGAGCTCGTCGGCCAGGGTCTGCATCAGCCCCTCAGTGGCGAATTTCGACACACCATAGGCACCCCAATAGGCGCGGCCCTTGCGCCCGACGCTGCTGGAGGTGAACACCACCGATGCGTCCTGGGACAGCTTGAGCAACGGCAGCAAGGTGCTGGTCAGCATGAACATCGCGTTGACGTTGACGTGCATCACCCGCATGAAATTCTCGCCGGACAACTGCTCGATGGGCGTGCGCGGGCCAATGATCGAGGCGTTGTGCAGCAGGCCGTCAAGGTGGCCGAATTCCTTTTCGATCATCGCCGCCAGCTCATCGTATTGATGGGGCAGGGCGGTCTCCAGGTTGAACGGGATCACCACCGGTTGCGGGTGGCCGGCCGCTTCGATCTCGTCATAGACCTGGGCCAGGTTGGCTTCGGTCTTGCCCAGCAATAGCACGGTAGCGCCATGGGCGGCATAGGTCTTCGCCGCTGCTGCGCCAATCCCGCGACCGGCGCCGGTTACCAGGATGATCCGGCCTTTGAGCAGTTCTGGAGGTGCAGAGTAATCAAACATAAATAGCCTCGACAAAATTCAGTAGGTCACAACACCAGTTTTGAGAGCAGTGAAGATCCAAGTGTGGGAGGGGGCTTGCTCCCGATAGCAGAGTGTCAGTCACTGCATTTATTGATTGACCCACCGCCATCGGGAGCAAGCCCCCTCCCATATTTTGGCCCTGCATCGGTCAGCAAGATCGGGGAGCAATCAGCAACTGCACAGCGCGTTATCCAGCACTTTGCGCAATTCCAGCGGGTGATCCACCACCACATCCGCGCCCCAGTGACGCGGGTTGTCGTCCGGGTGGATATAGCCGTAGGTGACCGCCGCCGTGCGGGTGCCGGCGTCACGGCCGGATTCGATATCGCGCAGGTCATCGCCCACGAACAACACGCTGGCCGGGTCCAGGTCGAGCAGCTTGCACGCCAGGATCATCGGCTCCGGGTCCGGCTTGCTGTTTTTCACGTGGTCCGGGCAGATCAGCACGGCCGAGCGCTCGGCCAGGCCCAGTCGCTGCATGATCGGTTCGGCAAAGCGCACCGGCTTATTGGTGACCACGCCCCAGATCAGCTTGGCTTTTTCGATGTCTTCCAGCAGCTCGGCCATGCCGTCGAACAGCTTGCTGTGAACCGCGCAGTCCTTGAGGTAGCGCTCGAGGAATTCCAGGCGCAATGCTTCAAAGCCTGGGGACTCCGGGTCCATCGAGAAGGTCACGGCAACCATCGCCCGCGCACCGCCGGAAATTTCATCGCGGATGTGCTGCGGGTTGATCGGCTCCAGGCCACGGTCGGCGCGCATGGCCTGGCAGATGGCGATAAAGTCCGGCGCGGTATCCAGCAGGGTACCGTCCATGTCGAAGAGAACCGCTCGCAACTTCACAGGCTTACTCCTCGCGCAGGGTCTGGATCATGTAGTTGACGTCAACGTCGCTGGCCAGCTTGTAGTGCTTGGTCAGCGGGTTGTAGGTCAGGCCGATGATGTCCTTGACGGTCAGCCCGGCCTGGCGGCTCCACGCGCCCAGCTCGGAGGGGCGGATGAATTTCTTGAAGTCATGGGTGCCGCGGGGCAGCAGCTTCATGATGTATTCAGCGCCGATGATCGCGAACAGGTAAGCCTTGGGGTTGCGGTTGATGGTGGAGAAGAACACCTGGCCGCCGGGCTTGACCATGCGAAAGCACGCACGAATCACAGAGGATGGATCGGGCACGTGTTCCAGCATCTCCAGGCAAGTCACCACGTCGAACTGCTCGGGCATTTCCTCGGCCAGGGCTTCGGCGGTGATCTGCCGGTACTCCACGCTCACTCCGGATTCCAACTGATGCAGCTGGGCCACGGCCAACGGCGCTTCGCCCATGTCGATACCCATCACGGTGGCGCCGCGCTGGGCCATGGCTTCGCTGAGAATACCGCCGCCGCAACCAACGTCCAGCACCTTCTTGCCGGCCAGGTTGACGCGCTCGTCAATCCAGTTGACCCGCAGCGGATTGATGTCGTGCAGGGGTTTGAACTCGCTTTCGCGGTCCCACCAACGGTGGGCCAGGGCTTCGAATTTGGCGATTTCGGCGTGGTCGACGTTGCTCATGGTGAATCCTCTAAATCTGATAAATCGGTGGGTCGGGGCTGAACACCGGGGTTCAGCACCTTCGTTATTCGCTGTGCCCGCTGATGCGTTGGCCCCAGGCGATGGCCGTGGCGGTCAACTGTTGTTCATCCATGCGGGTCAATTGCCGGTCGTCGAGCAATTGCTTGCCGGCGACCCAAAGGTGTTTCACGCAGTCGCGTCCGGTGGCATATATAAGCTGTGAGACCGGATCGTAGATCGGTTGTTGCGCCAGCCCCGACAGATCAAAGGCGACCATGTCCGCCGCCTTGCCGACTTCCAGCGAGCCAATCTGGCTTTCCAGGCCCATGGCCCGTGCACCGTTGAGCGTCGCCATGCGCAGGGCTCGGTGGGCGTCCAGAGCGGTGGCCGAGCCGGCGACGGCCTTGGCCAGCATCGCGGCGGTACGGGTTTCGCCCAGCAGGTCCAGGTCATTGTTGCTGGCGGCGCCGTCGGTGCCGATGGCCACATTGACCCCAGCCTGCCACAAGCGCTCTACCGGGCAAAAGCCGCTGGCCAGTTTCAGGTTCGATTCCGGGCAATGAATAACGCTGGTGTTGCTTTCTACCAGCAAAGCCAGGTCGTCCTCGCTGATTTGGGTCATATGAACGGCCTGGAAGCGCGGCCCCAGTAACCCGAGGCGAGCCAGGCGCGCCAACGGGCGCTCGCCGGTCTGCTCCACGGCTTGCTGCACTTCGAAGGCGGTTTCATGCACATGCATATGAATCGCGGCGTCCAGCTCTTCGGCGATCACGCGGATCTTTTCCAGGTTGGCGTCGCACACGGTGTAGGGCGCGTGAGGGCCGAAGGTGATCTTGATGCGCGGGTGGTGCTTGAGGTCGCCAAACAGTTCGATGCCCTGGCGAAGCGCTTCATCGGCACTGCTGGCGCCGGGAATGGGAAAGTCGAGGATCGGCATCGCGATCTGCGCGCGCATGCCGCTGCTATGCACGCAATCGCTGGCGACCTTGGGGTAGAAATACATGTCGGAGAAACAGGTGATACCGCCCTTGAGCTGTTCGGCGATGGCCAGGTTGGTGCCGTCGCGCACGAAGGCTTCATCGACCCACTTGGCCTCGGCCGGCCAGATGTGTTTTTCCAGCCAGGTCATCAGTGGCAGGTCGTCGGCCAAGCCACGAAACAGGCTCATCGCCGCATGGCCGTGGGCGTTGATCAGGCCGGGGCTGAGCAGCATGCCGGGCAGCTCGCGAACTTCATCGGCTGCAAGCTTCATTGCCGCGGCCCGTGGGCCGATAAAGGCAATGCACCCATCGCGGATGCCCAGGCCATGCTCCTTGAGCACCACGCCTGCGGGTTCGACGGGTACCAGCCAGGTCGGCAGCAGCAACAAGTCGAGCGGGGCGGCAGTGGAGGTCATCGCAGGCTTCTTCCCAGGCAGCTATAAAAGAAGGGCGAAGTATACCCGAGCGTCCTGGCTGGCGGATCGCTATAATCCGCGGCTTTTGTTCATGAGTGCGGGGTAAGGGATGCGCGACCGACTGTTAGCTGCAGAGAAAGTGAAGGCCATCGTTTGGCGTGATGGCGCGCTGCACCTGCTCGATCAGCGTGTTTTGCCGTCCCGGGAGAGCTGGGTGGCCTGCGATACCGTCGAGGCTGTGGCCGAGGCCATTCGCTCGATGGTGGTGCGCGGCGCACCGGCCATCGGCATCTGCGCCGCCTATGGCTTGGTCCTGGCTGCCCGTAAGCGCCTCGCCGAAGGTGGCGACTGGCAGGCTGCATGGGAAGAAGATTACGCACTGTTGGCCGATACCCGACCTACTGCGTCGAACCTGTTCTGGGCCTTGAAGCGCATGCGCGACCGCCTGGACCGCCTCAAGAAGCACGCCGACCCGCTGGCAGTGCTGGAAGCCGAAGCCATCGCGATCCATGAAAGCGACCGGGAGGCCAATTTCGTCATGGCCCAACTGGGCGTAGAGCGGATTCGCAAGCACCAGGGTAACGCTCAGGCGATCCTGACTCATGGCAACACTGGCGCTTTGGCCACGGGGGGAGTCGGCACGGCCCTCGGGGTTATTCGCGCAGCGTTCCTGGACGGGTTGGTCGAACAAGTCTATGTCAACGAGACCCGGCCTTGGCTGCAAGGTTCGCGGCTGACCGCCTGGGAGCTGGCGGGCGAGGGCATCCCGGTGACGGTGAATGCTGACTCGGCGGGCGCGCATATCCTCAAGACCAAGGGCGTGACCTGGGTGATCGTCGGCGCCGACTGCATTGCGGCCAACGGCGATGTGATCAGCAAGATAGGCACTTATCAGCTGGCCGTCTGCGCCATGCATCATGGCGTGCGCTTTATGGTGGTGGCGCCGAGTTCGACCATTGACATGATGATGGCCACTGGCGATGACGTCGCGCTGGAAGAGCGTGACCCGGCCGAGCTGCTGGAAATTGTAGGGCAGCGGTTGGGGGCGGATGCATTCAATCCGGTGTTCGATGTAACGCCGGCGGATTTGATCGATGTGATCGTGACTGAGAAGGGCATTGTCGAACGGCCGGACACCGCAAAGTTGGCCAAGCTGATGTGCCGTAAGCGCTTGCATTAAGTGCTTGGGTGTCTATCAGATTGCCATCGGGAGCAAGCCCCCTCCCACATTTGGAATGTGTTCACAAATCAAATGTGAGAGGGGGCTTGCTCCCGATTGGCCCTTAAAGTCAACAAAACATCCGGATCTACCCTCATAAAACAGTACCACCCCACTTCTGAGCCCCTCTCGTCGCCCTCAAGCCTGTCATCCGTCAAATTACTAGCCTCCATGCGCATCAGGGGGATAGGTGCGTGGCGGCGATTGTGATAACATCCGGCGGTTTCCAGGGCTGCCCCGAGGGGTGGCCTATAACGTGCAGATCCGTGTCATAACTCGTTGATTTGTCGTAAGTCGTTGTCAGGCACCGTGCCGGCAGCGGCGAGCTTCGTTCGTCCCATATGGATGTGACGAAGTTTCACCCGAAAAAGGAATCAGGCTTCTCATGGGCGAACTGGCCAAAGAAATCCTCCCGGTCAATATCGAAGACGAGCTGAAACAGTCCTACCTCGACTACGCGATGAGCGTAATTGTCGGTCGGGCACTGCCTGATGCGCGCGATGGCTTGAAGCCCGTGCACCGGCGTGTGCTCTTCGCGATGAGCGAGCTGAGTAACGACTGGAACAAGCCGTACAAGAAATCTGCCCGTGTTGTCGGTGACGTGATCGGTAAGTATCACCCTCACGGCGACACTGCGGTGTACGACACCATCGTTCGGATGGCCCAGCCGTTTTCCCTGCGCTACCTGCTGGTAGACGGCCAGGGCAACTTCGGTTCGGTGGACGGCGACAACGCCGCGGCCATGCGATACACCGAAGTGCGCATGACCAAGCTGGCGCACGAGCTGCTGGCCGACCTGCACAAAGAAACCGTGGACTGGGTGCCGAACTACGACGGCACCGAAATGATCCCGGCTGTCATGCCGACCAAGATCCCCAACCTGCTGGTCAACGGTTCCAGCGGTATCGCCGTGGGCATGGCCACCAACATCCCGCCGCACAACCTCGGTGAAGTCATCGACGGTTGCCTGGCCCTTATCGACAACCCTGAGCTGACTGTCGATGAGCTGATGCAATACATCCCGGGCCCGGACTTCCCGACCGCTGCGATCATCAACGGTCGCGCCGGCATCATCGAAGCCTACCGCACCGGCCGCGGGCGCATTTACATGCGTGCCCGCTCGATGATCGAAGACATCGACAAGGTCGGTGGCCGCCAGCAGATCGTCATCACTGAACTCCCTTACCAGCTGAACAAGGCGCGTCTGATCGAGAAGATCGCCGAGCTGGTTAAAGAGAAGAAGCTCGAAGGCATCACTGAGCTGCGCGATGAGTCTGACAAAGACGGTATGCGCGTGGTGATCGAGCTGCGTCGTGGCGAAGTGCCTGAGGTGATCCTCAACAATCTCTACGCCCAGACCCAGCTGCAAAGCGTGTTTGGTATCAACGTGGTTGCGTTGATCGATGGCCGCCCGCGCATCCTGAACCTCAAGGACCTGCTCGAAGCCTTCGTACGTCACCGCCGCGAAGTGGTGACCCGCCGTACCGTGTTCGAACTGCGCAAGGCCCGCGAACGCGGGCACATCCTGGAAGGCCAGGCCGTTGCGTTGTCGAACATCGACCCGGTGATCGCCTTGATCAAGGCTTCGCCAACCCCGTCGGAAGCCAAGGAAGCGCTGATCAGCACACCTTGGGAATCCAGCGCCGTGGTGGCCATGGTTGAACGTGCCGGCGCCGACTCGTGCCGTCCAGAGACCCTGGACCCACAATACGGTCTGCGCGAAGGCAAGTACTTCCTGTCGCCGGAACAGGCCCAGGCCATCCTGGAACTGCGCCTGCACCGTCTGACCGGCCTGGAGCACGAGAAGCTGCTGGCCGAGTACCAGGAGATCCTCAACCAGATCGGCGAGTTGATCCGCATCCTCAGCAGCGCCGTGCGCCTGATGGAAGTGATCCGCGAAGAACTGGAAGTGATCCGCGCCGAATACGGCGACGTGCGCCGCACCGAGATCCTCGATGCGCGCCTCGACCTGACCCTGGGTGACATGATCCCGGAAGAAGAGCGCGTGGTGACCATCTCCCACGGTGGCTATGCCAAGACCCAACCGCTGGCTGCTTACCAGGCCCAGCGTCGTGGCGGTAAAGGTAAATCGGCCACCGGCGTGAAGGATGAGGACTACATCGCTCACCTGCTGGTCGCCAATAGCCACACCACGCTGCTGCTGTTCTCCAGCAAGGGCAAGGTGTACTGGCTGAAAACCTACGAGATCCCGGAAGCCTCCCGTGCCGCCCGTGGTCGTCCGTTGGTCAACCTGCTGCCGCTGGACAGTGATGAATACATCACCACCATGCTGCCGGTCGAGGAATACACCGAAGGTCACTACATCTTCATGGCGACCGCCAAAGGCACCGTGAAGAAGACCCCGCTGGAATCCTTCAGCCGTCAACGCAGCGTGGGCCTGATCGCCCTGGAGCTGGATGAAGGCGACGTACTGATTTCCGCCGCCATTACCGATGGCGAGCGCGAAGTCATGCTGTTCTCCGACGGCGGCAAGGTGACACGCTTCAAGGAATCCGACGTTCGCGCCATGGGCCGTACCGCCCGCGGCGTGCGCGGCATGCGCCTGCCGGAAGGGCAGAAGCTGATTTCGATGCTGATCCCGGAAGAAGGCAGCCAGATCCTCACCGCTTCCGAGCGTGGTTATGGCAAGCGCACTGCCATCAGCGAGTTCCCGGAGTACAAGCGTGGCGGCCAGGGCGTGATCGCCATGGTCAGCAACGATCGCAACGGCCGTCTGGTCGGTGCGGTACAGGTGCTCGATGGCGAGGAGATCATGCTGATTTCCGACCAGGGCACCCTGGTGCGTACCCGTGTAGCTGAGGTGTCGAGCCTGGGCCGTAACACCCAGGGCGTGACCCTGATCAAGCTGGCCAAGGACGAGAAACTGGTCGGCCTGGAGCGAGTACAGGAGCCATCGGAAGTCGAAGGCGAAGAGCTGGAAGGAGAGGAATTTGAAGGCGAGGTGATCGCAGCCGGCGATGACAACGTCGACGAGCCAACCCTCGATGCTGCCGCAGACGAAGAAGAACCGCAGGAATAAGCGGACACACAGGGGGCGGATGAAGATTCGCCCCCTTGTTGTTTGTCCCTTATGAAAGTATTGAAACCCGATTTATTGCACCACCCCACCAGATCAGAGTGAGATTGGATGTGAGCAAGAGAGCCTATAACTTCTGTGCCGGTCCCGCGGCGCTTCCTGAAGCAGTCCTGCAGCGTGCGCAGGGTGAACTCCTCGACTGGCATGGAAAAGGCCTCTCCGTGATGGAAATGAGCCATCGCAGCGATGAGTTCGTGTCCATCGCCACCAAGGCCGAGCAGGACCTGCGCGACTTGCTGGCCATCCCATCCGACTACAAAGTGCTGTTCCTGCAAGGGGGCGCGAGCCAGCAGTTCGCTCAAATCCCGCTGAACCTGCTGCCGGAAGACGGCACTGCCGACTATATCGACACCGGTATCTGGGGCCAGAAGGCCATCGAAGAGGCTTCCCGTTACGGTCATGTCAATGTGGCAGGCACTGCAAAGCCCTACGACTACTTCGCCATTCCAGGCCAGAACGAGTGGAAGCTGTCGAAGGATGCGGCCTACGTTCACTACGTCGCGAACGAAACCATCGGCGGCCTGGAGTTCGACTGGGTGCCGGAAGTGGGTGACGTGCCGTTGGTGTGCGACATGTCTTCGGACATCCTCTCGCGCCCGATAGATGTATCCAAGTACGGCATGATCTATGCCGGTGCGCAGAAGAACATCGGCCCGAGCGGCATCCTGGTCAATATCGTTCGCGAAGACCTGCTCGGTCGCGCCCGTTCGCTGTGCCCGACCATGCTCAACTACAAGGTCGCGGCCGATAACGGCTCGATGTACAACACGCCGCCGGCGTTTTCCTGGTACCTGTCGGGCCTGGTGTTCGAATGGCTGAAAGAGCAGGGCGGTGTGGCTGCCATGGGCAAGCGCAACGAAGAGAAGAAGCGCACCCTGTACGACTTCATTGACGCCAGCGGTTTGTACAGCAACCCGATCAACCTCACCGACCGTTCGTGGATGAACGTGCCATTCCGCCTGGCCGATGATCGCCTGGACAAGCCGTTCCTGGCCGGTGCCGACGCGCGCGGCCTGCTGAACCTCAAGGGTCACCGTTCGGTGGGTGGCATGCGCGCCTCTATCTACAATGCTGTCGACATCCACGCTATCAATGCGCTGGTTGCCTACATGGCAGAGTTCGAAAAGGAACACGGCTAATGTCTGAGCAAGAACTCAAGGCCCTGCGCGTACGCATTGACAGCCTGGACGAAAAAGTCCTGGAGCTGATCAGTGAGCGCGCGCGCTGCGCCCAGGAAGTGGCACGGGTGAAAATGGCGTCCCTGGCGGAAGGCGAAGTGCCGGTGTTCTACCGGCCTGAACGCGAAGCCCAGGTGCTCAAGCGCGTGATGGAGCGCAACAAGGGGCCATTGGGTAACGAAGAGATGGCGCGGTTGTTCCGTGAAATCATGTCGTCGTGCCTGGCCCTTGAGCAGCCACTGAAAGTCGCCTATCTCGGCCCTGAAGGCACCTTCACCCAGGCGGCGGCCATGAAGCACTTCGGCCACGCGGTTATCAGCAAACCGATGGCAGCTATCGACGAAGTGTTCCGTGAAGTAGCGGCCGGCGCGGTGAATTTTGGCGTGGTGCCGGTGGAAAACTCCACCGAAGGCGCGGTCAACCACACGCTGGACAGCTTCCTCGAGCACGACATGGTGATCTGTGGCGAAGTCGAGCTGCGTATCCACCACCACCTGCTGGTGGGTGAGAACACCAAGACCGACAGCATCAGCCGTATCTACTCCCACGCCCAGTCCTTGGCCCAGTGTCGCAAGTGGCTGGATGCGCATTACCCGAATGTCGAGCGCGTGGCGGTCTCCAGTAACGCTGAGGCCGCCAAGCGGGTCAAGGGTGAGTGGAACTCGGCGGCGATTGCCGGTGATATGGCTGCGGGCCTGTATGGCCTGACGCGCCTGGCCGAAAAGATCGAGGACCGCCCGGACAACTCCACGCGCTTTTTGATGATCGGCAGTCAGGAAGTGCCGCCAACCGGCGACGACAAGACCTCGATCATCGTCTCCATGAGCAACAAGCCCGGCGCGCTGCATGAGCTGCTGGTGCCGTTCCACGATAACGGGATTGACCTGACGCGCATCGAGACTCGTCCTTCGCGCAGCGGTAAATGGACTTATGTGTTCTTTATCGACTTCATCGGCCATCACCGCGACCCGCTGGTCAAGGGCGTGCTGGAGAAAATCAGTCAGGAAGCCGTGGCACTCAAGGTGCTGGGCTCCTACCCGAAAGCGGTTCTGTGAGGCTTTGACATGAGTGGCAACTTCCTCGCCCTGGCGCAGCCGGGCGTGCAACAACTCTCGCCTTACGTTCCAGGCAAGCCTGTGGACGAACTGGCCCGTGAGTTGAATCTGGATCCGTCCCAAATCGTCAAGCTGGCGAGTAACGAAAACCCGCTGGGCCCGAGCCCTAAAGTAGTGGCGGCGATTCGTGAAGAATTGGCTGAATTGACCCGTTACCCCGATGGCAACGGCTTTGCGCTCAAGTCCCTGTTGGCGAGCAAGTGTCGGGTCGAACTGGATCAGGTGACGTTGGGCAATGGCTCCAACGACATCCTTGAGTTGGTCGGTCGTGCCTACCTGGCGCCTGGGCTGAATGCCGTGTTCAGCGAGCATGCCTTTGCGGTCTACCCGATTGTCACCCAGGCCGTGGGGGCTGATGCCCGTGTCATTCCCGCGAAAGACTGGGGCCATGACCTGCCGGCGATGCTGGCGGCAATCGATGCGCAAACCCGCGTGGTGTTTATCGCCAACCCGAACAACCCGACTGGCACCTGGTTCGATGAGCAGGCGCTGAATGAATTCCTGCAGGATGTGCCGGAGCATGTGCTGGTAGTGCTCGACGAAGCCTATATCGAGTACGCCGAAGGCAGCGACCTGCCGGATGGTTTGGATTTCCTGGCAGCGTACCCGAACCTGCTGGTGTCGCGTACGTTCTCCAAGGCCTATGGCCTGGCTTCGCTGCGGGTTGGCTACGGCTTGTCCACGGCGGTAGTTGCCGACGTGCTGAACCGCGTGCGTCAACCGTTCAACGTCAACAGCCTGGCCCTGGCGGCCGCCTGTGCGGCGGTGAAGGATGCCGAATACCTGGAAGAAGGGCGTCGCATCAACGAAAGCGGCATGCTGCAATTGCAGGAAGGCTTTCGCGAGTTGGGCCTGGGCTGGATTCCGTCCAAGGGCAACTTTATCTGTGTCGACCTCGGCCAAGTAGCTGCGCCGGTATTCCAGGGCTTGCTGCGCGAAGGCGTGATCGTGCGCCCGGTGGCCAACTACGGTATGCCGAACCACCTGCGAATCACCATCGGTTTGCCGGCTGAGAACAGCCGTTTCCTCGAGGCGCTGGCCAAGGTTCTGGCCCGTGGTTGATGTCACTGCATTGCAACCTGCTGTGCCTATGATCGGTCGCCTGGTGGTAGTGGGCCTGGGGTTGATCGGTGGCTCCTTCGCCAAAGGCCTGCGGGAAAGCGGGCTGTGTGGCGAAGTTGTGGGTGTGGACCTGGACCCGCAGTCGCGCAAGTTGGCGGTGGAGTTGGGTGTGGTGGACCGCTGTGAGGCGGACCTGGCCATCGCTTGCCAAGGCGCGGACGTGATCCAGCTCGCCGTACCGATCCTGGCCATGGAGAAACTGCTGGCGGTACTGGCTGGCATGGACCTGGGGCAGGCGATTCTCACGGACGTCGGCAGTGCCAAGGGCAACGTGGTGCGTGCTGCGCAGCGGGCGTTTGGCGCCATGCCGCCGCGCTTTGTGCCGGGCCACCCGATTGCGGGGTCCGAGCAGAGCGGGGTGGAAGCTTCCAATGCGCAGTTGTTCCGTCGGCATAAAGTGATCCTGACGCCGCTTGCGCAAACCGATCCTGCGGCGTTGGCTGTGGTGGATCGTCTCTGGCGCGAGTTGGGGGCGGATGTGGAGCATATGCAGGTCGAGCGCCACGACGAAGTGCTGGCGGCGACCAGTCATCTGCCCCATCTGCTGGCATTTGGCTTGGTAGATTCGTTGGCCAAGCGCAACGAGAACCTCGAGATTTTCCGTTACGCCGCCGGCGGCTTCCGCGACTTCACGCGGATTGCCGGCAGCGACCCGGTGATGTGGCACGACATCTTCCTCGCCAATCGCGAAGCGGTGTTGCGTACCCTGGACACTTTCCGCAGTGATCTCGACGCCTTGCGCGACGCGGTCGATGCCGGCGATGGTCATCAATTATTGGGCGTGTTCACCCGTGCGCGGGTGGCGCGTGAGCATTTCAGCAAGATCCTGGCGCGCCGGGCCTATATGGAAACCGCAGTGAATACCGATGAGCTGACTTTCATCGCCAACCCGGGTGGCCGCTTGAGCGGGCGTATCCGGGTGCCGGGTGACAAGTCGATCTCCCATCGGTCGAT
Source organism: Pseudomonas haemolytica (assembly GCF_009659625.1). Taxonomy (GTDB): domain Bacteria; phylum Pseudomonadota; class Gammaproteobacteria; order Pseudomonadales; family Pseudomonadaceae; genus Aquipseudomonas; species Aquipseudomonas haemolytica. The sequence goes on from NZ_VOIW01000001.1 coordinate 1,056,780, forward strand.
CATGCTCGGTTCGCTGGCTGAGGGCGTGACGGAAGTCGAAGGTTTTCTTGAGGGCGAAGACGCCCTGGCGACCTTGCAGGCGTTTCGCGACATGGGCGTGGTGATTGAAGGGCCGCACCATGGGCGCGTGACTATCCATGGCGTCGGCCTGCACGGTTTGAAGGCAGCGCCTGGGCCGATCTACCTGGGCAACTCCGGTACGTCGATGCGCCTGTTGGCTGGCTTGCTGGCTGCGCAGAGCTTCGACAGTGTGCTGACGGGCGATGCATCGCTGTCCAAGCGCCCGATGAACCGCGTGGCCAAGCCGCTGCGGGAAATGGGCGCGGTGATCGACACCGGGCCGGAAGGCCGTCCGCCACTGACCATTCGTGGCGGTCAGGTGCTGAAAGGTCTGACTTACGCGCTGCCAATGGCCAGTGCGCAGGTCAAGTCCTGCCTGTTGCTGGCTGGCCTGTATGCACAAGGTAAAACCGCGGTGACCGAGCCTGCACCGACCCGCGACCATACCGAGCGCATGTTGCGCGGTTTTGGTTATCCGGTGGCGGTGGAGGGCGCGACGGCGTCGGTGGAATCTGGCCATAAATTGACCGCTACCCATATTGAAGTGCCGGGGGATATTTCGTCTGCGGCGTTTTTCCTGGTGGCGGCGTCGATTGCCGAGGGCTCCGAGTTGTTGCTCGAGCATGTCGGTGTCAACCCGACCCGCACCGGGGTGATCGATATCCTGCGGCTGATGGGCGCGGATATCACCTTGGAAAACCCGCGTGAAGTGGGTGGCGAGCCGGTTGCCGATCTGCGTGTCCGGGCTGCCGTGCTAAAAGGCATCGAGATTCCAGAAGCCTTGGTGCCGTTGGCGATCGATGAGTTTCCCGTGCTGTTTGTGGCGGCTGCCTGCGCCAAAGGCCGTACCGTGCTGCGCGGCGCCGAAGAGCTGCGTCTCAAGGAGTCCGACCGCATCCAGGTCATGGCCGATGGTCTGCTGGCCCTGGGTGTTAAGTGTGAACCCTCCCCCGATGGGATTATCATTGACGGTGGCCCGATGGGCGGTGGTGAAGTGCACGCCCGTGGCGATCACCGGATTGCCATGGCGTTCAGCGTGGCTTCCTTGCGGGCGGCAGCGCCGATTCGTATCCGTGACTGCGCCAACGTTGCTACATCTTTTCCGAACTTTCTTACACTGTGTGCCCAAGTCGGCATCCGTGTTGCCCAAGAGGCTCAATTGTGAATATCAAAGCACCGGTGATTACCATCGACGGGCCAAGCGGTTCGGGCAAAGGCACAATCGCCGGCATTCTGGCCAAGCGCCTGGGTTGGTGCCTGCTCGATTCCGGCGCGCTGTACCGCCTGCTGGCGTTCGCTGCACGCAACCATGGCGTCGACCTGACCAACGAAGAATCCCTGAAGCTACTGGCGGCGCACCTTGACGTGCAGTTCGTCGGCGCGACGGAAGGTCATCCTCAGCGCATCATCCTGGAAGGCGATGATGTGACCGACGACCTGCGTAACGAACAAGTCGGCTCCTGGGCGTCCCAGGTTGCCGCGCTGCCGGCCGTGCGTGATGCCTTGCTGCAGCGCCAGCGGGCGTTTCAGGAGCCGCCGGGCCTGGTGGCCGATGGCCGCGACATGGGCACGGTGGTATTTCCCGAGGCGCCGCTGAAGATTTTCCTGACCGCCAGCGCCGAGGAGCGGGCGCGCCGCCGCTACTTGCAGTTGAAGGGCAAAGTCGATGGTGTTAGTCTGTCGAGTCTGCTAGATGAGATCCGTGCACGCGATGAGCGTGATACCCAGCGTGCGGTAGCCCCGCTCAAGCCGGCGGCTGACGCAATACAGCTGGATTCCACGGAGTTGTCCATCGAGCAGGTGCTGGAACGCATCATGAGTGAAATCGCCATTCGCGATATCGCCGGGTGACCAAGAGGGCCGCAGGGGACCAGTCATAGTCCTGTGGTGCTTCTTCTAATTGAAACTAACCCACACCGTCTGGGGTGTGGAGATGGGCGTATTCTTCGCCCTCATCAACAGGAATTAAAATGAGCGAAAGCTTTGCGGAACTCTTTGAAGAAAGCCTAAAAACCCTGAACCTTCAGGCAGGCTCCATCATCACCGGTGTTATCGTTGATATCGATTACCAAGCTCGCTGGGTAACCGTTCACGCTGGTCTGAAGTCTGAAGCTCTGATCCCGCTGGAACAGTTCTACAACGATGCTGGCGACCTGACTATCAATGTCGGTGACGAAGTTCACGTTGCTCTGGACTCGGTTGAAGACGGTTTCGGTGAAACCAAGCTGTCCCGTGAAAAAGCCAAGCGCGCTGAATGCTGGATTGTTCTCGAAGCAGCCTTCGCAGCTGAAGAAGTGGTCAAGGGCGTTATCAACGGTAAGGTTAAAGGCGGCTTCACTGTCGACGTTAACGGCATCCGTGCGTTCCTGCCAGGTTCTTTGGTCGATGTTCGTCCAGTGCGCGACACCACGCACCTGGAAGGCAAGGAACTCGAATTCAAGGTCATCAAGCTCGATCAGAAGCGCAACAACGTTGTCGTTTCCCGTCGCAGCGTCCTGGAAGCAGAGAACTCCGCCGAGCGTGAAGCTCTGCTGGAATCCCTGCAGGAAGGCCAACAAGTCAAAGGTATCGTCAAGAACCTCACCGATTACGGCGCATTCGTCGATCTGGGTGGCGTCGATGGCCTGCTGCACATTACCGACATGGCTTGGAAGCGTATCAAGCATCCTTCCGAAATCGTCAACGTTGGCGACGAGATCGATGTCAAGGTTCTGAAGTACGATCGTGAGCGTAACCGCGTTTCCCTGGGCTTGAAGCAGCTGGGCGAAGATCCATGGGTTGCTATCAAGGCTCGTTACCCAGAAAGCACTCGCGTTACCGCGCGTGTTACCAACCTGACCGACTACGGCTGCTTCGCAGAGCTGGAAGAAGGCGTGGAAGGCCTGGTGCACGTTTCCGAAATGGACTGGACCAACAAGAACATCCACCCTTCGAAAGTCGTACAAGTCGGCGACGAAGTGGAAGTTATGGTTCTGGACATCGACGAAGAGCGTCGTCGTATCTCCCTGGGCATCAAGCAGTGCAAATCTAACCCATGGGAAGATTTCTCTGGCCAGTTCAACAAGGGCGATAAAATCTCCGGCACCATCAAGTCGATCACCGATTTCGGTATCTTCATTGGTCTGGACGGCGGCATCGACGGCCTGGTTCACCTGTCCGACATCTCCTGGAACGAAGTTGGCGAAGAAGCTGTTCGTCGTTTCAAGAAGGGCGACGAGCTGGACACCGTTATCCTGTCGGTTGACCCAGAGCGCGAGCGCATCTCCCTGGGCATCAAGCAGCTGGAAAGCGATCCGTTCTCCGAGTACGTTCAAGAGAACGACAAAGGCGCAATCGTTAAGGGCACTGTGAAAGAAGTTGACGCTAAAGGCGCCATCATCACTCTGGCCGACGATATCGAAGCGACTCTGAAAGCCTCCGAAATCAGCCGTGACCGCGTTGAAGACGCGCGCAACGTTCTGAAAGAAGGCCAGGAAGTAGAAGCCAAGATCATCAGCGTTGACCGCAAGAGCCGCGTAATCCAACTCTCCATCAAGTCGAAAGACGAAGTTGAAGAGAAAGAAGCTATCCAGAGCCTGAAAGAATCGGCCCCGGAAGCTGCTGCTGATACCACCATGGCGGCACTGCTGCGCCAGGCTATGGCTAAGCAGAACTAAGTTCTGTAAAGCTATAGAAAAAGGGCGACTTCGGTCGCCCTTTTTTGCGCCTGAAATTTGATGAATCAACAACATAGAACCATGGCGTTCAGCTCGCTGTCAGAACTGACTATAGTCGTTAAAGATGCTATTTCGCGTTGCTGATTCAGTAAGGGTTTGAATGAACAGGATTATTGTAATACTCGCATTAGTGGTGCTTGCAGGCTGTTCCTCCACCAGTGCCACGACCCACGCCAAGCGCGGCGCCAGTGGCATCGAGATCGACTGCTCCGGCTTGGGCAATAAATGGGAGAAGTGCGAGAAGCGTGCTGCCCGTGAGTGCAAGATGCAGGGTTACAAGGTCGTCGCCCGCTCCAGTGATGCCCAGGATGAAGAGGGTGACTACCTGTTTGGTTGGAACCCTGCAGGTGCGGTGACTCGGACGATGTTGGTGATCTGTAAGTGAGGGCGTTTGTGTTCGCCGTAGGTGTTTATTCTCTCAGCAGATTAGTTCGCTCATGGGCTGTTCAAAATCGTCAAGTCATGCTAAAACCTTCGAAGCGCTTTTCCTAGCTGCTTGAAAAAGAAGGGAAAAATATGACGAAGTCGGAGTTGATCGAACGAATTGTCACCCATCAAGGGCTGCTCTCATCCAAGGATGTAGAGCTGGCTATCAAGACCATGCTTGAGCAAATGTCCCAGTGCCTGGCTACCGGGGATCGTATCGAGATCCGCGGCTTCGGTAGTTTCTCACTGCACTACCGCGCACCGCGCGTAGGTCGCAACCCAAAAACCGGCCAGTCCGTGAGCCTCGACGGCAAGTTCGTGCCCCACTTCAAGCCGGGCAAGGAATTGCGCGATCGGGTGAACGAAGAAGAGGAAGAAGGCGTCTGAGTGTTTTTGGGGTAGGAGAAAGTTATGCGTGGGGTTAAGCGCGTTGTTGCGGTATTGATTGCAGTGCTTGCGGCGTTGGTGGTTTTGGCATTCGTGCTCGAGAATCAGCAGGGCGTTGCGCTGTCATTCCTGGGGTGGAGTACTGCGCAAATGCCGGTGGCGGTATTTGTGGTGGCGGCTTTGATTGTGGGGATGCTGATAGGGCCGCTGTTAGGGGTATTTGTGCGTAGAAGCCGATATAAGTCGATTGCCTAGCGATAGGTTCTGTTGCAAAGGTGACGTCGTCTTAATGGCTTTGATGACCGTTTGTCAGAAACCTTATGATGCAACGCTTTTTGAGTTTCGCGCGGAGGCCTGTTCACATTGCTCCGATGGTTCAGATTGCACGCACAGGTTAATCAGAATCATCCTACATACGTGTCAAGACTTGTAATATGTCAGAGAGATGGCAAAATGGAATCTGTTCTCGATAACAGGCATTTTGTGCGCTCAAAATTTGGCAGAGACGCCGGGTTTTTGGCGGTCATCCAATTAAAATAAAAAATACACAATTTCTGCCTGCATAACGAGCCCGCAGTTTCTCTTTGAAGGCAGGTTTTTGTTGTGAGTAGTAGCTTCCGCGCGCCCCCGGTACCGCCATTTGAGATCAGCCTCATCGCAGTCTCTGAGGCCGTCTGCAAACAGAAGAAATTCATAGCGCTAGTAACTGCCGCAGTAGGCTTGATCGCTGTGGCATATGCGTTTATCGCCACTCCTGAGTATCAGGTGAGCAGCGTGTTGAGGCCTGCGGCTATTAACGAGCTGGATGCGCTTAATCGCTCTGAGATTTACGCCCTTCCTCCTGGGGAGGCATTGACCAGAGTTGGTGCTGCGTTGGAGTCCTATGAAACCAGGCTTGGTTTTTTTCGTGAAAACCAGAAGCTCTTCAAAGAGTTTGAGCGCCCGGGTCGGACGCTCGAGCAGAGCTTCGAAGAGTTCAACCGTAACTCGATTAGTCTGTCCCTCCCAGACCCAAAGAAAGCAGACATCCTGAGTTCTTTTATTCGAATTGAAATGAACTATCCCAAAGATGTTGATGGGGTAACTATCCTCAATGGATTTGTGAATTACGCGATAGCAACGGAAAGAGAGCATATTGCGGCCGACCTAAATGTTATTGTCAAAAACCGACTGAACGAATTGAATGGAAAGCTTAAGGCTGCGCGTTCTAGTTATGATAATGACAAAGAAGCCAAGATTGTCTCGCTGCAAGAATCCAACAATCTACGTCGTGCTCAACTGCGTGATGAGCTCAAGGCTTTACGTACCCAGTTGAAGACTGAGCGCGCCGACCGAGTTGCGCAGCTAAACGAAGCCATCGGCATCGCCAAATCTTTAGGGATCCGTAAACCCACTACACCAACCTCATTGGGTGAGGCGGATCGAGTGGGCACGCCTACCACTATGCGAACCGAAGTCAATAATCAGCAGATCCCGCTTTACTTCATGGGATCGGAGGCATTAGAGGCTGAACGTAGTGCTCTGCAGCAGAGGAAATCCGACGACTTCACTGCTAGGAGGATTGGGGAGATTGCCAAGGAACTGCAGTTGCTTGAAAATAATCGCGAAGTTGAAATTTTAAATAGTCGCCAGAATGAAGACGTGTTTCTCGCCGGTGTCCAGTCGTTGCGCGCTGAAGCTGTGCGGTTGCAGGGGCTCGATATTGACATGAGTCGTTTGAAACTGGTCACAATCGATAAGCAGGCCTTGGAGCCTCTTAACCCGATTAAGCCCAATAGAAAGTTGATCATCATATTCGGCTTGTTGTTCGGGCTCGGGCTCGGTGTTGCGATTGTCGCCCTCCGCTCTATTCTTAGCCAGCAGCGAGCAGCAGTACCAGTACCTGTATCGTTGGTAAATAATTCGATGGTTTGAAGTTCGTAGCGTATTGCATTGCCTGGAGCTATCAGCTTAAAAAGTGTGTGCTCCTTCCAGGCTGGCTCGATTATTGGTTGCGGTGCGGCGCGTACCTTTTGGCTGTTCCGTTATTGGCTCAGGCGTATAGCGTGTCCTGTAGGCGATGTGTTTAGCCAGCGTGTTAACTTTAATCAGGCTTCGTGCCTGTCATTCAGTGCTTGTTGAAGCTTTATCTATGCATGCAAAGCGCTCGGCAGCCTTCGCTTTGTCGGATTTTCCAGGTATGCGAACGAAGCTCCCACCCCTCAACTACGCTTGTGTTTCGATGCACCGCAAAAAGGTATGACTGGCTCTGGCCCGCTAGGAGAATGAGAGATTTGGCGGGTCAGGGTCAGATTGATGGAGGCATGGCTGCGCGCAGGCGTGATGAAATTCACACCTTTATCATGGAACCTGGCGCTGCTGGGGTCGGTCAACTGCGTCAATATTAGTAATCCTCAAGGCCAGCGCCTCCGCTGCCCGTTAATTTTATCGGCATGAAAGGGAAATTTTAATCCAATGAAAGGTATTGTTTTGGCTGGTGGTTCCGGGACGCGGCTTTACCCGATAACCAAGGGTGTTTCCAAGCAGCTGTTACCTGTATATGACAAGCCAATGATTTATTATCCATTGTCAGTTCTTTTTTTGGCAGGCATCCGCGACATCTTGCTTATCAGCACGCCGGTGGATATTGATGGCTTCAAGCGCTTGCTCGGCGACGGCAGTGATTTTGGCGTGAATATCAGCTACGCGGTTCAACCACAGCCTGATGGCCTTGCTCAAGCTTTCATTATCGGTGAAGAGTTCATTGGCGATGATTCGGTGTGCCTGGTGCTGGGCGACAACATATTTTATGGTCAGGGTTTCAGCCCGATGCTCCGTTCGGCTGCCGGGCAAGCGAATGGTGCAAGTGTCTTCGGTTATCAGGTAAAAGACCCGGAACGCTTCGGTGTAGTGGAGTTTGACGAACAAAAGCGTGCGATCTCGATCGAAGAAAAACCGTCTGAACCAAAGTCCAATTTCGCCGTGACGGGGCTTTATTTTTACGACAATGATGTTGTGGAGATAGCTAAGCAAGTGAAGCCGTCCCTTCGTGGTGAGCTGGAGATCACTAGCATCAATGAAGCCTATCTGAAGCGGGGTGACCTTAGGGTCGAGCTTCTAGGGCGTGGTTTTGCGTGGCTCGATACGGGTACGCATGAGAGCCTGCTTGAGGCTGCCCACTTCGTAGAAACCCTGGAGAAACGTCAAGGGTACAAGGTCGCATGCCTTGAAGAAATCGCCTTTCATAACGGCTGGCTGACGGTCGATCAGTTGGTCCGGATCGGAGAAACCCTCAGTAAGAATGCCTACGGTCAGTATTTGCTAAGCATTGCACGAGAAAAAAAATAAGGTTTACGTTGATCAACTCAGATCAGGCTGGCTATGTGGCATAATTTTCCAGGCGCTGGCTCATAGGGCATTTCTCGGGCCGTATCCTGAAAATTCTGAGTCGAGAAGCGAGCTAGTCGTATACTAGTCTGCTGAGTATAGAAAAAAGCTGGGCTTTTTGACGCTTTTAAGAGATGAATGATGATTCCATTTAATAGACCACCCTACACCGGCAGCGAAGATCAATATGTTCTCGCTGCGATGAGAAGTGAAAAAATATCTGGTGATGGCAAGTATTCTGCGCTTTGCCAAAAATGGTTTGAGGAAACGCTGGGCTGCAAAAAATTCCTGTTGACGCCTTCCTGTACCCAGGCGTTGGAAATGGCGGCATTGCTGGTGGATATTCAGCCCGGTGACGAAGTCATCATGCCCAGTTATACGTTTGTCAGCACCGCGAACGCTTTTGTGTTGCGCGGCGCACGCATTGTCTTCGTAGACGTACGCGCCGATACCATGAATCTGGACGAGACGCTTATTGAAGCGGCCATTACCGAAAAGACCAAGGCGATTGTCCCTGTTCATTACGCCGGCGTAGCGTGTGAAATGGATACGATCATGGATATCGCTCGGCGGCACGACCTCTTCGTTATTGAAGACGCAGCGCAGGCGATGATGTCAACGTATAAAGGGCGTCCTCTGGGGACGATCGGCCATTTGGCTGCCTTTAGTTTTCATGAAACCAAGAACTATACGAGCGCGGGCGAGGGTGGGGGCCTGATTATCAATGATGAGCGCTTTTCTTCACGGGCCGAAATCATTCGTGAAAAGGGTACTAATCGCAATCAATACTTCCGGGGCATGGTTGATAAATACAGCTGGGTCGATGTAGGGAGTAGTTATCTTCCATCAGATATCCAAGCCGCCTATCTGTGGGGGCAACTGGATAACTGTAACCTGATCAACGAAACAAGATTGAAAATATGGAATGCGTATAAAGCCGGTTTACAAGGCTTGATGGAGGCTGGCAAATTGAGATTGCCTACCATTCCAGTCGATTGTGAACATAATGGTCATATGTTCTATATCAAAGTCTGCGACCTCGATACGCGGGCAGCGCTGCTGGCCCACTTAAAGTCTGAGGGTGTTGGCGCGGTGTTCCATTATGTGCCGCTTCACTCGGCTCTTGCCGGCGAGAAGTTCAGTCGGTTTGCAGGCGTAGATCGTTTCACTACGGCTGAAAGCGAAAGCTTAATTCGCCTGCCAGTATGGTATGGCTTGAGCGATCAACAGATCCAAACTGTTATTGCAGCAGTAAAAAGCTTTTACGGTACCCTCTGAAGCGGGTTTATGTAAATTGTAGTCTTAAAGTGCTCAGGTGGGTTTTGTGTCTGGTTTATATAGTGCCATGTGGACAGGGTTCGCTCATCTAACGAAAATACTCGCGGGATTCATCGTGCTAAAATTAGTCGCGGTGTATCTGGGGGCTGAAGGCTTGGGTAGCTTGGGCCAGTTGATGAGTTTAATTACCATCTTATCCCTGATTGCGGGCGGTGGGATAACCAATGGCGTCATTAAATATGTAGCTGAATACAAAAGCCTGCCGCCGAAGATGCTCCATTTTGTATCTGGAGCATTTTCGTATGCGTCATATTTCTCTATCGCGCTGTTGGCCATTTGCCTGATTTTCTCAGCGCCACTTGCCAAGGTTATCATGGGTGGGGCGGAATACGCCTGGGTAGTGATTTTCGTTGGCGTCGCACAATGTGGCTTTGCGTTAACAAATTTGATAGTAGGCGTAGTTAACGGTCTGAAGGAGACGAAAGTTTTCGCGATCATACAGATCGTTGGTGGTTTTCTGGCCATTCCGATTGCATGGGCGCTTATCGCGAAGTTTGGATGGGAGGGTGCCGTCATCGCGCTCTGCGTGATAGTGGTTTTTCCATTGGTCCCGGGTGTGATTGTTTTTCTCAAATCACGCTTCAATGGCCAAGTAAAGTTTCTGTCGTTACGTAAGTTGCCGGTAAAGTTGTTGGCGCCATTTTCGCTTATGTTATTTACCAGTGCGGTTGCTTTTCCAGTCGTGGAGATGGTGGTAAGGAATTATCTTATTACGAGTGAGGGATACCATCAGGCGGGTCTTTGGCAGGGTGCGATAAAACTCTCCAGTGCATACCTTGGTTTTTTCAGCATGTTTCTTGGGTATTATTTTATGCCCATGATATCTGAGCAGCATGACAAGTCTGTTATAGCACGCTTGGTTTTTAAGTATCTGGCGTTTGTGATGATATTGTTTGTTGTTGGCGGCACTGTTTTATATATTGGGCGTTCTTTTTTTCTACCGCTGGCGCTCTCGTCCGACTTCAAAGAGCTTGAAGAGTTAATCATCTATCAACTGTCGGGCGACTTTTTTAGAATATCTGCTTATGTCATTGGCTATGTTGCCGTGGCTAAGGCCGCGACAAGGCTTTATGTAGTAGCTGAGTTTTTTCAAAGTCTTGTATTTTTAACTGCCGTATTCGCGGTGTCATTTTTGTACAGCGGTGTACAGGGGGTGATGCTGGGATACATGGCAACGTATATAATTTATTTCATTGTTTGCGTTGTCGGCTTTCGGATCTATCTAGGAAAAGCAGCATAGCGCCTTAGACACTAAATTGATGTTGGAGATAACATGAAAAAGGTTCTTTTTGTACAGTCGTCACTGGGTTTAGGGGGCATTGAGACTTTCTTTGTTCGCCTGGTAAAAGAGCTCAGTGCCAAGGGAGTACGTCCCCAATTTGTATTTCTATACAAAAAATTGATTAATCCAAAGCTGTTGATTGAAATCCAGAAATACTCCGATGTTTATTATTGGCAAGACCTGGTGGGCTTGTCCGTCGACGCACTGGGGGAAAAGGCGAAGCTAATGCTTCCGCTGAGTTCTAAAAAGGTCGAAGCACTTTTTTCTGATTGCGAGGCCATACACGTTTCCAATGCTTTGACTTATCTCTGTGCTCAACGTCTCGCTTCCTGTTTACCCCAAGAGCTTAAATGCGTTTTTGGGATTTATCACGCTAACGAACTTGCCTGGGGCGGGAAGAAACTCCCTGCCTATGAGGGTTACTTTCGAGAAAAGCTATTTGGCACCCCCCCAATGCTTTTATTTTTCAACCAAGCCTCTGTAGACAAAACCGCGAAAGCAAATAATTTCGCCGCTTATCCGTCTATGCTATTCCCACTGGGTGTGGATATGCCCAGTGTATGTCGCGAACCGATCCAAACGTCAGACGATAAACTTCGGCTTGTATCAGTAGGACGACTTGTAGAATTTAAGACCTACAATTTGTATATGTTGGATGTTGCCCGTGAGTTAAAAGATAATGGCATCAATTTCACCTATAGTATCTTCGGTTCTGGACCTTTAAGCGACGTCATGGCCGCCAGGATTACAGAGTTGGGATTGCAGGAGCATGTAATTCTCGAGGGCGATCTGGAGTACTCACGGCTAGATGAGGAACTCTCCACGCACCATCTTTTTATTGGTACAGGAACCGCATTGCTGCACGCGGCGGCGAATGGTCTTGCGTGCATTACAGCTATTGAAAATGAGCAGGACTCCACCTCTTATGGGTATTTTTCTGAATTGCCTGGTTACGATTATCATGAGCAGGGTATGGCTTTCGAAAAATACAAGTTTTATGACTTGATCGCGCAATACAGTGTCCTTGATCTTGCGGGCAGAGAAGCGTTGTCACAGCGCCATCTGGTGAGAAGCAAGGCGTTCGACATGAATGCTTGTGCGGATAACTTTGTCGAAGCTTTCGAAATGGCTCCATTTATCAAAAAGTCGTCGTTTATTTTCTATTCGTTCATGCTCCGCTTTGTTGCCTGTGAGCTCATTGCGACAGTGACTTCTGGAGAAAAATACAGCAAAAAATATGAGCATGTTCTGTGAGTGCTAACGATTCAGTGCGCTGTTCTTTGCCGGTTTGCTGGAGTGTTGTTGCATGATGAGATTGTTTGTCTTTATCGCGCTCGTCATTGTAAAAGTCGGTTTTTTCTTTGTGTTTATTTCCAACCCGACAACACTTTTTTCGGGTGGCAGCGATGCTGACTTTTATGATGCTTATGCGTTGGGTGAGGAATCTCTGACGTCTAGTGTCTGGCCTGACTGGCTGAGGGCGCTGAATGAGGTAGGGCTGTATTCGCGGGTGGGTGTCAGCATCTTTCTGATGGTGCTGGGAGTCATAGTTATTCCTATTTTGTGTGGGCGCCTGGCTTTGGTTAAAGCTTACCCTTACAAGACAAGGGTTTGCTTGGGCATTGCCATAGCAATCAGCATGTACCCGACACTTTTTTACTATACGCTTGATATTTATCGAGATGTATTCATGCTGTTTGTTTTTTTGTCGGGTTTGCTGTTTGTAAAGTGGTCAATACACGCGCTGTCTCCGTTGCAGAAAACATTCTATGTGTTGGTTGTGTTTGCTCATTGCTACTTGCTTTACTTGTTTCGAGGTTACTTGGGCTTTGCGTTTTTTATTTCCTACTTAGGTTTTTTTATGTTTCGCGTGCGGAAGCTGTCATTTTTTCTGCATGTTGTTCCTATGCTGATTGTGTTGAATGTTTTTTATATATTGGGGCTGTTTGAACCTTTGATGGCTTATCGAGGGTTGTTTGATGGTGTGGAGGGCGGTGCGAGTTTGGGGATTCGCTTCGATTCCGCATTGATGTTTATTCCGGATTTTACGCTGAACCTTCTGTATCAGCTGTTTGGTCTTTACTTTCCGAATATCATGGCAATATTTGTTTTTTTTCTGGAGAGTATTCCTTTTGCGATAGCATTTTTCTACGTTGTTAAGAATCGGTCGTATGCAGATTCTTTCGTGAATTTCATGGTTGCGTTTTCAATTGTGTATTCAATTATATGGCTTTTGGGTAATGATAATCTTGGTACAGCTATGAGGCTGCGCATGTACGCGTATGTCAGCTTTATTATTTGTAGTCTGATTATTTATCAGCGTAAAAAGCTATTTCTACAAGAGCAAACTGCCAGCTGATATCTAAATGGCGCAGTTCGTTTGATTTGGACCTCACAACAGCGGAGTGGTGTGCATGAATGTTTCAATAACGGGAGGGAGCGGGTTTATCGGAAAGCTGCTGTCAGCAGCATTAGCTGCGCGCGGTGACCGCATTACTCAGCTTTCTCGTCGTGATGGCATGCCGGGGCGTTCTGCAAGGTGCGTAAAGGGGGACCTTGTCACAGGAGGGGATGCGCTTGTGGAGTTTGTCCAGGACTGCGACGTTGTTTACCATTGCGCGGGAGAGGTTAAAAATACAGCTTTGATGTACGCCCTGCATGTAGGGGGGACGAGAAATCTGCTCAGAGCTGTGAGCGAAGAAATCCTGCGTACGGGCCGAGCGATTCATTGGGTCCAGCTCAGCAGCACAGGGGCATATGGCCCGCAGGCCAAGGCTGCGTCCCTTCCCTCGAATGTGAACGAACACTTCACTCCCGCGCCGGTCGGGGAGTATGAAGTGACGAAGACGATAGCCGATGAACTGGTTGTCGCCCTGGCATCTATACAACCGCTATTTACTTACACGATCATCAGGCCCTCAATTGTCATTGGGAGGGACATGTCCAATCAGTCTTTCTTTCAAATGGCGAATATCGTACGTAAGCGGTTGTTCTTCTATATTGGCGAGCAAGGCGCATTGTCGACTTATGTTCATGTGGACGATGTGGTCCGTGCGCTGTTGATATGCTCAACCGATCGCAGGGCGGTGGGGGAGACGTTCATAGTGTCAAATGATTGCCTCTTGAAGGAGGTCATTGATCAGATGGCTAGAAGCCAGGGGGTACCGGCCCCGCGTTTGAGGATGCCCGAAGGCGCGGTACGCATGTTGACTCGTGTACTTTCCCCCTTGGTGCGATTGCCTTTGACCCAAGAGCGTGTGGATGCGTTAACCAAACGTGTTGGTTACAGCGCTGCACATATTAAAAGCACTTTGGGCTTTGAGTTTAATAGTTCTATTCCTGAAGCTGTTCCTGGCTTGATTTCAGCTCGAACTGAGCAAGTTTCTTGAATTTACGGTGGTAGCGTATGGCTCATATCAAAAAAATCTGTATTGTCGCAACAGTGCCTGTCGCCCTCCGAGCGTTCATGCTTGAGCATGTGAATAAGCTGGCAGAAACCCACAGCGTTACGCTTATGGCAAATGGCACAGAGGCTGACGTGGCCGGAATGTTGGGTGAAAACGTTCGATTCTTACCGCTTCCGATTGAGCGCCAGGTGTCCTTGCTCAGCGACGTGAAGTCATTGATCAAGCTGTACCAGATATTTTCTAAAGAGAAGTTCGACTGCGTTTTGTCGATCATGCCCAAGTCTGGCCTGCTTTCCATGTTGGCGGGATTCTTCGCGCGTACGCCGGTGCGTGTGCATATTTTCACGGGCCAAGTGTGGTTTACCAAGCAGGGAATTGCTCGTATTGGCCTGAAAAACCTAGATCGATTGTTATCCTTCTGCGCTACAAGTTTATTAGCCGACAGCCCTTCTCAGCGGGCGTTTCTAGTTTCGGAACGAGTAGTCAGCCCGAGCAAGATCAGTGTTTTGGGTCAAGGTTCCATCAGTGGCGTCGACATTGCGCGCTTCAAGCCGAGCGCGCAATTGCGTCAGGAGATACGTGAAACCCTTGGTATTCCTGAGTCGGATGTGGTTTTTCTGTTCATGGCTCGCCTGACACATGTGAAGGGTGTTCCGGAACTGGGCCAGGCTTTCAGGGCTGTAGCGGCTGATCTGCCTGACGCGCACCTACTGGTAGTGGGTCCCGATGAAGATGGCCTTGATGGCCGTCTGGCGGAATTGATGCTGCCGTTTGGTAACCGATACCACCGAATTGGTTACACGCAGGTGCCGGAAAGCTACATGGCGGCTGCGGACGTTTTTTGTATTCCCAGTTATCGCGAAGGCTTCAGCCTGGCGACGATACAGGCTGCCGGTGTCGGCCTCCCAGCCATTGCATCCCGGATCTATGGCCTGACTGATGCGGTGAAAGAGGGCGTGACAGGGATCTTTCATCGGGCGGGCGCGGTTGATGAACTGAGTGCTGCCATCTTGAAGCTCTATTCCGATGAGCCAATGCGAAATCAAATGTCCAAGGCCGCGGAACTCAGGGCTCATAAGGATTTTTCCCAAGCATTCATTGTTCAAGAAATGCATCTCTATATAACATCCTTATTGAGCAAGGTCGGCTAAGTCGCTTTGGCGCGTCCTCTGTTGAGGTTAACGTGGGCTTCAAGGCTCTAGTAATTCAATAGCATGATTTAATGTGGGTAGATGGATGAAACGGTGTTTTGATTTTGTCGCTTCTTTTGCCGCGTTGTTTTTTCTGTGGCCTGTGCTTGCACTGGTTGCCTGGAGAATCAAGAAAAACCTCGGTTCGCCAGTCCTGTTCAGGCAGGTAAGGCCCGGCCTCAACGGCGTCCCTTTCGAGATGATAAAGTTTCGAACCATGCGCGATGCAACGGATGCCCAAGGCAACACGTTGCCTGATGCGGAGCGTATGACGCCTTTCGGCTCGTTTTTGCGCTCCTCTAGCCTGGACGAATTGCCAGGGTTGTGGAATGTGCTCAAGGGCGATATGAGTCTCGTCGGGCCGCGCCCATTGTTGATGGAGTATCTACCCCTTTATTCGCCTGAGCAGTTGCGACGTCATGAAGTTCGCCCAGGCGTTAGCGGCTGGGCGCAAGTCAATGGTCGCAATGCGATCAGTTGGGAAGAAAAATTCAAGCTGGACGTGTGGTACGTGGACAACGCCAGTTTTTTCCTCGACCTCAAGATCATCTACCTGACTGTAAAGAAGGTGATTGTTAAGGACGGTATCAGTGCTGAAGGCGAGGCGACCATGTCCAAATTCACAGGAGGTGACTCCCGATGAAATTGGCTGTACTCGGTGCCAGTGGCCATGGCAAGGTGGTGGCCGACACAGCCCAAGCTTGCGGTTGGAAACAAATAGATTTTTTTGATGACGCCTGGCCCACTCGCCAGCAGAATGGCCATTGGCAAATTACCGGCGGTTTAGCCCAGCTGTTACCTCGGCTGGACGATTATGATGGAGTGTTCGTCGCTATCGGAAATAATCGGATACGCTATGGCAAGTTGACTGAATTGGAGTCAGCCGGCGCAAAGATTGTCTCGCTCATTCATCCCCAGGCTGTCATCAGTCAATATGCCTCCATTGGTATCGGTACGCTGGTTCTCGCAGGCGTCGTCGTGAATGTTGATACCGTGATCGGTCGTGGCGTAATACTCAATACCGGCTGCAGTGTCGATCATGATTGTGTCCTGCACGATGGTGTGCATATCTGCCCAGGTGCACGACTTGCTGGCGGGGTCGAGGTTGGCAAGCTGAGTTGGGTTGGGATTGGGTCCTGCGTTCGACAGTCGCTACGCATAGGCACAGGGGTGGTAATTGGTGCCGGTGCAGCGGTGGTGACTGATATCGCTGACGCTTTGACCGTGGTCGGAGTGCCTGCCCGCGCTCTTCTCAAGACATGAGCACTCACGCTGTCCTAAATGGCTGCTCAGGACGATAATGTCGTTCTTGCTAAGCCTTTGATAGTTCTTACTCTTTACTTAATTGTCATTTCGACGGGTACTCACAGTGCTAAATACACCTTTTTCTCCTTGGCCATCGTTCAGTCACGAAGAGGCCGATGCCGTCCGCGATGTGATTCTTTCCAATAAAGTCAACTATTGGACTGGGCAGGAAGCCCGAACCTTCGAGAAAGAGTTCGCGGCGTGGTCGGAAACGGAGTACGCGGTTGCGCTGGCCAACGGCACTGTAGCTCTGGATGTGGCATTCAAGGCGCTTGGCATAGGTAGCGGTGATGAAGTCGTTGTTACATCCCGTACGTTTCTTGCGTCTGTTTCGAGTATCGTCAATGCAGGGGCCGTACCTGTATTCGCTGATGTTGACCTCGATTCGCAAAACATTACCGCCGAAACCATTCGTGCCGTATTGACGCCTCGTACTCGGGCTATCGTTTGTGTTCACTTGGCCGGTTGGCCATGTGATATGGATCCGATCATGGATCTTGCCGCAGAAAATGACATCAAGGTAATCGAGGATTGCGCGCAGGCGCACGGTGCTTTCTACAAAGGGCGCCGCGTCGGCTCTATTGGCCACATCGGTGCGTGGTCGTTTTGCCAAGATAAGATTATGACCACCGGCGGTGAGGGGGGCATGGTTACCACCAATGACCGCGACTTATGGTCGTCAATGTGGTCATACAAGGATCACGGCAAGAGTTGGGAGGCAGTCTATGAACGCCAGCACGCCCCCGGCTTCCGTTGGCTGCACGAAAGCTTCGGCACCAATTGGCGGATGCTGGAAGTGCAGGCTGTGATAGGCAGGATCCAACTGCGGCGCATGGTTGACTGGGAAGCGAGCCGTAAGGCTAATGCGGCGCGTATCTGGGATACAGCCAGTCAGCTTGTAGGCTTGCGTGTACCCCAAGTGCCATCGCACATCACTCATGCGGCATATAAATGTTATGTCTTTGTGGAGCCATCGTCTCTGAAGGATGGATGGAACCGCGACCGAATTATCGAAGCGCTGGTCGCTCGAGGTGTTCCGGCGTTCTCCGGTTCATGCTCCGAGGTTTACTTGGAAAAAGCTTTCGACAATACCGGGTGGCGCCCTACCGTTCGATTACCTAATGCGGTCGAGCTTGGTGAGACCAGCCTGATGTTCCTGGTTCATCCCACGCTGACGGACAAGGAAATTGAGTGGACTTGTGAGACGTTGACGCAGGTAATGCGCGAGGCAGCAACAATATAGCCGCTGGAGGCCCGGAAGTAGTTAAGGGTCCATAGGTACGGCATGTGATGAAAAATCACAGCCGTATCCAAATGTTCAACTGTTGCACATGAACCGTTTCAGTTTTAGCAAGGGTGTTTAGAGGGGTTATGGATAAGATACGTGCGTACTTGGTGGGATTGCCCCGACGACAAAAACGCGTTCTGCAACTGATAACCGACGTGTTAGTGGTCTGGTTTGCGTTATGGATGGCTTTTGTAGTACGTCTTGGCGTAGACGAGATGATCAATCCTGTCGCGATGCACTTATGGTTGTTTATCTGCGCCCCAGTCGTTGCCATTCCCTTGTTTATCCGCTTTGGCATGTATCGTGCGGTGATGCGTTATTTCGGTAATGATGCGCTGATTGCGATTATCAAGGCTGTGAGCCTTTCGTCGCTCATACTGGGTGTTGTTGTCTATTGGTACAGCAACCACCAAAATGTTGTCCCGCGTTCTATCATATTCAACTATTGGTGGCTAAGCCTCATCATGGTGGGCGGTCTGCGGTTAGGGATGCGTCAATATTTCCTGGGCGATTGGTTCGCCGCCGCACAACACGTGCCGTTCACCAATCGGGAAGATGGCTTGCCCCGTGTCGCTATCTACGGAGCAGGCGCAGCGGGTAATCAGTTGGTCGCAGCCCTGCGTATGGGTAGAGTGATGCGCCCGGTAGCATTCATCGACGACGACGTCAGTATCTCTGATCGTGTTATTTCCGGCCTTCAGGTTTACAAGCCCAAACATATTCAGCGGATGATCGACGCTACAGGCGCTCAGGAAATTCTTTTGGCTATACCCTCGTCTAATCGAGGGCGTCGCCGGGAAATCCTCGGTTTTCTTGAAGGCTTCCCCCTGCATGTGCGCAGTGTCCCTGGCTTTATGGATTTGGCCAGCGGCAGGGTGAAGGTCGACGATATCCAGGAAGTTGATATCGCTGACCTTCTGGGCCGTGATGCCGTGCCTGCTCAAGACGAACTGTTGGAGCATTGCATCAAAGGGCAGTGCGTTTTAGTGACAGGCGCCGGTGGTTCAATCGGCTCTGAGCTTTGTCGACAAATACTTTCCTTGCACCCTACGACACTGCTGTTGTTCGAACACAGTGAGTTCAACCTTTACAGCATTCTTTCCGAGCTTGAGCAGCGCATTACCCGTGAGTCATTGCCGGTTAAGCTGTTGCCAATCCTGGGGTCCATACGTAATCCGTCCAAGCTTGTCGACGTCATGAACACCTGGCGGGTGGATACTGTGTATCACGCCGCTGCCTATAAGCATGTTCCGATGGTCGAACATAATATAGCCGAGGGCGTGCTCAATAATGTAATAGGTACGCTCAATACGGCGCAGGCTGCCTTACAGACTGGCGTTGCCAACTTTGTACTGATCTCCACAGACAAGGCCGTACGCCCGACCAATATCATGGGTAGCACGAAACGATTGGCTGAATTGGTTTTGCAAGCACTAAGCCGTGAAGTCGCTCCCGTGTTGTTCGGCGACAACACCTGTGTACCCAGGGTCAATAAAACGCGCTTTACCATGGTGCGTTTCGGTAACGTACTGGGTTCTTCGGGCTCTGTCATCCCGCTATTCCATAGGCAAATCAAGTCGGGTGGGCCGTTGACGGTGACTCACCCGAAGATCACCCGTTATTTCATGACAATCCCCGAAGCGGCCCAGTTGGTAATTCAAGCCGGCTCCATGGGCCAAGGGGGAGATGTATTTGTGCTGGATATGGGCGAGCCCGTAAGAATCATCGAGCTGGCTGAGAAGATGATTCACTTGTCAGGTCTGAGTGTGCGCTCTGAGAAGAATCCTCATGGCGACATCGCCATCGAGTTTTCCGGCTTGCGTCCTGGCGAAAAACTGTACGAAGAGTTGCTGATCGGTGACAACGTGGTGGCTACCCGGCACCCGATGATCATGAGTGCTGATGAAGATAATCTTGCTTGGGACGTACTCAAGGTCAAATTGACGGAGTTGCTTTCTGCTGTGGATCAGGACGATTACTCGCGAGTTCGGCAATTGCTGCGCGATACTGTCAGCGGCTATGCGCCAGATGGCGAAATTGTTGACTGGATCTACCAGCAGCGTCGCCTTGAACCTTAAGAACGTGACCTTTATGGCGCGCGGCGCAAATGCCGCCTAGAGGCCGGCGTTGATGAGCATGGGGACGAGAACCTGGCCATCGGCGCCTTCTTCGGGCTTATGCTCATCAACGGTAACCTGATCAACCCCCCCGGTGCCATGGCAAACCCAGGCGCTTACCCATCGGCGGTTATATTCGTGATAGTGCGGTTAACTGGAGAGCGTATTCTATTTCGGAAAATCTGATGCCAGATTTCTGGCATCAGACTGGAGCACCATTATTTTTCCGAATCTAAATAATGTTTTTCGAGCTCCAGAAGTTCTTGGCTTCGATTTTTAAGCCTCTTCGCGGGTACGCCAAAATAAATGCCCCAAGGGTCTGTAGATTTCGTAACCATTGACATTGCCCCTACTGAACAACCTTCTGCCAGCGTTACACCTGGCAAAACAATGGAGGAGGTTCCGATGATGACGTGACGACCGATATGTACCGGTAACTTTGCTTCGTTCTTGTACTGGCTGGGTACAGTTGGATTGGTCAGGGTTTTTCCGCTGTAGTCATCGGATTGAGCAAAAACATGACAACCATATGCCAGGCCTGAGAAGTCCTCCATGGTGATGCCAAGCTCACCACCCGCCACATTGTTGAAAATGGCGATATGGACATTTCGCCCTAAAGTGACAGTCCCTGAAATAACGCAAAAATCATCAATGCGAGTGTTGTCACCGATTGAAATTCTATCGCAGTTATATATAGAAGCTTTGTCGCTTATCTTTACATTTTTTCCGAGGCTTTTAAAACCCATTTCTTTTAACTTTGCTTCTGAAATAAAAGCCATTTTGATAACTCATTTGGTTTGATTTGGTGGTGTTGCAAAGTTGCTCAGTTGAACGCACATGTCTTTTCGGTAGTTAGAGTGACTCGTATGTCTAACGCGAGCAACGGCGTCCAACGTTGTGAATTCTTTAGCCATGAAATTCCATTGGCAGGTACAAAACTACACCGCATCAGGGGCACCAAGGCTTTACTGGGCGCTGCACGGTTTGATCGGTGGTTTTCATCCGTTTGAAAAAAACGTTCACACATTCATTTCGGGCCTTTTGAGCACAGATCTATGGCGTCTTCCGACTGCGATTCTAGACTATGAGCGCTTCTATGTCCGCAGCTGATATCAGGGAACAACTGAGGCTCGGGGGCATCCGTGCCTCAAAATCCCTGAGTAGCGGGCTGTACAGGTATAAGGATGGAACTTCCCAAGGTCTGGAAGCTGACTTAGCTATTCTATGGCGTAATGAAAACCTAGCGAATCCACACGCTGTGCAAGGTGTACAACAGTGAATTTGGCACTGTTCACACGCTGTTACTCACCCATTTTTGACACCCTACAACCATCGCCTAACGTAGAAAAGCAGCTTCGGAATAGCTGCTTTTCTCTTACCGATGTCATGGAGCGTCACCAATGCAAAACCTCTACATTTCATCCCTCATCTTTGCCTTCCTCACCAGCCTCTCCGTTGCCACCACCGCAGCGCCGTCTATCAAACCCGAAGCCCCGACACCGATCTCCACTCAAACGACCACGACCGAACAATCCACCAAGGTCAACCTCAACGCCGCCGACGCCGAAACCCTGCGTCGCGATCTGTTCGGTATCGGCGCTTCCAAGGCAAAGGCGATCGTCGCCTATCGCGAAAGCAACGGCCCGTTCACGGCGGTGGATGAGTTGTTGGAAGTGAAAGGCATCGGCAAGGCGTTGCTGGAGAAGAATCGCGACAGGCTGGTTATCAATTGAGGATGTGAATAGGGTCCAGAAGGCCGGTCGTCGACCGGCCTTTCCGTTATTCGGGGCTCGCGCCTTTTAAACCTCAGGTGCCATTGGCATGAAACGTGATTACATCTAACTCAGTGATTGTTCAACAATCTTGAGGTGGTGATGACGCTCAATTTGTCTTTAGCCGACCAGATCGCTCTGGAGCTACGTGCCGACATTATCGGTGGGCGGTTATTGCCAGGTATGCCGTTGATCGAGGTAGATCTCGTCAAAGCGTACAACGCATCGCGCAATACGATTCGTGAGGCGCTACATCGCTTGGGCCAGGAGGGGCTCACGCGCTATGTGCGCAATAAGGGCGTGATGGTTCGGCGCTTGGAGCGAGAAGAAGTGCGTGACCTGTTCGTAGTGCGTCGTACCCTGGAGTTGCAGGCGATTGCCCAGAGTGGCCCGCTGGCGGACGCTCAATCAGACCGTATGCAAAGCGCCATTGAGGCCACGACTCTGGCCCGGGAGCGCGAGGACTGGCGAGCGGTGGCCACCCACAGCCTGGTGTTCCACCAGCAGATTGTCGGGTTAATGGGCAGCCCGTTGTTCGATGAGTTTTTCGCTCAGGTGATTGCGCAGTTGCGCCTGGTGTTCTGCGCTGCGCCTGATGAGCAGCGTTTTCAGTCACCCTGGCTGGAGCGGGACCACGAGATTTACACGCTCCTGGTCAATAACCACACCTTGGCCGCTAGTGAGGCAATGAGCCTGTACCTGGATGATTCGGAACGCCTTTCCCTTGCCTTGTTTGATCACTCTTGATGGAGGATTGCCCCATGTACAAAGACTATCCGGCCGCTTACCAGGTCAGTAAAGGTTCAGCGTTGCAGGTGGATACGGCGTTCTATGAGCGTATTCGTGATCACAAGGATCAGCGCACGTTGATCGAGCAGTTCGAGGTACCGATCCGTACGGGCAGGGCATGGAAGGTTCCGGCTGGGCATGTGTTTCGTGTGACCACGCCGGTGGGGCCGCAGGTGGGTGACTTCAATGTGTGGAACGCCAATGATCCGCGCGAACGTCTGTGGGCTGCGCGTACCCGGCAGCTACAGGGCGCGCATGTCAGTACCCATGACCGGCTGTGGTCGAATCTGCCATTCTTACGGCCCCTGGTGACCATCACCGATGACAGCCTGGCCAGCTACGGCATTGATGAGCACGGCGGCCGCCTGCACGATTTGCTTGGCACGCGTTGCGACCCTTATGTGAACCGTATGCTGACCGGTGAGGACTTCCATCACCACTGCCACTCGAACCTGACCCGTGCGGTATTGCCCCATGGTCTGACAGAGTTCGACGTGCATGATGTACTGAATATTTTCCAGTGCACCGGCCTCAATCACGATGACATGTACTTTATGAAAGCCTGTCCGGCGCAGAAGGGCGATTACCTGGAGTTCTTCGCCGAGATTGATCTGCTGTGTGCGCTGTCGACGTGCCCGGGCGGGGATTTGTCGCTGCCGATGTGGGGGCCGGACGCGCAGGATCCGCTGACGGTGTGTCGTCCGTTGGGGGTGGAAATCTACAGGCTGGAGGATGAGTTGCTGAGCGGCTGGAGCCAACCGGAACGTGCTGCCTACAAGGGGCAGCACGGGTTGCATATTGCCAAGGCGGATTGGGAGTAACTCAGGGTTCAGCGATCCTGCGCATCCTTGGCATCCGCCTGCGCATTACGCTCGGCCACGCGTTTGCGTTGTTCGTCGGTGAGTTCCACCTTGTTGGCGCTGTCACGCAGCATCATCAGCCCACCGACGATCGACCCGATCGCTACTAACATAATCAACCACGCATACCACGGCATAAGGCTCTCCTTGAGGCAGACATCCGTGGGAGATTTTTCCCACGGTAATGACTGCTTTGAGTGACGGGCTTTCTGAGTAGTTCAGTGTAGGCCCGTTCTGCCTCGCTGGCCCTATAGTCCCGTCAACATCGCATCTGCTGGGGCATCGGCGCGGTCTTGCGCGGTCATCTGGAAGTAGATGAAACCCACTGCCATGAAGCCGAGGAAGATCAGCCCGATCAGGGTGTTGAACCAGGCCATCGCCACCAGGCACACCACCGCCAGTACCAGTGCAATCCCTGGCACGATGGGGTAGCCCGGTGCGCGGAACGTGCGTTCAAGCAGCGGTTCGGTCTTACGCAGTTTGAACAGGCTGAGCATGCTCATGATGTACATGACGATGGCACCGAACACCGCCATGGTGATCATCGCGGCGGTCAGGGTCATGCCACCCAGGTTGATCAGGCCGTCGCTGTAGATGGCTGCGATGCCGACGACGCCGCCGGCGATGATGGCGCGGTGGGGTGTCTGAAAACGCGACAGTTTGGCTAGGAAGGGCGGCAGGTAACCGGCGCGGGCCAGGGCGAAGAACTGGCGCGAGTAACCGAGGATGATCCCGTGGAAGCTCGCCACCAAGCCGAACAGGCCGATCCACACCAGCATGTGCAACCAGCCGGAGCTTTCGCCTACCACGGTTTTCATCGCTTGAGGCAGTGGGTCGTTGATGTTCGACAAGGTGCGCCAGTCGCCCACGCCGCCGGCGAAGAACATTACGCCCATGGCCAGGATCACCAGGGTCAGGATGCCGCTGATGTAGGCTTTTGGAATAGTACGCTTGGGATCTTTGGCCTCTTCGGCGGCCATGGCCGCGCCTTCGATGGCGAGGAAGAACCAAATGGCGAAAGGGATTGCCGCGAACATCCCGGCAATCGCCGGGGCGCCAAAGGTGTCGGAACCGGCCCAGCCATTGAGGGCAAAATTGCTGAAGCTGAACGCCGGGGCGACCACGCCCATGAACACCAGCAGTTCGGCGACGGCGAGTACGCACACCACCAGTTCAAAGGTAGCGGCAAGTTTTACACCGAGGATATTCAGGCCCATGAACACGATATAGGCGCCAACGGCCGCGTGTTTCGGGTCCAGGGCCGGGAACTGCACATTCAGATAGGCGCCAATGGCTAAGGCGATGGCAGGCGGCGCGAACACGAATTCGATCAGGGTCGCCAACCCGGCAATCAAGCCGCCTTTCTCGCCAAAGGCACGACGACTGTAGGCAAACGGCCCACCTGCATGGGGAATCGCGGTGGTCAGCTCGGTGAAACTGAAGATAAAGCAGGTGTACATGGCGGCTACCATCAACGAGGTCACCAGGAAACCCAAGGTGCCAGCCACGCCCCAGCCATAGCTCCAGCCGAAGTACTCGCCGGAAATCACCAGCCCGACGGCGATGCCCCACAGATGCAGGGTGCCCAGGGTGGGTTTGAGTTGTGTGTTCATTGTGCGGTGCTCCCTGAAGGGGTTGGAATGATTCAGGGTGTTGCAGCGGTTGTGCCAGGCTGTGGAACTGTGTCGTAAAGCCGTAGCTGTGTCGTCTGGGGAACGGTTTGGCGTTTGAATGTGGCTTGAGTTGCACCACATAAGTGCGGTGGTGAGTGAGCCGGCGCTTTCGCGAGCAAGCCCGCTCCCACATTTGACCGAGTTTTAACTGAAAGAACGCAGTCGAATGTGGGAGCGGGCTTGCTCGCGAAGAGGCCCTCCCAGCCACTGTAAGCCCCGCATAAAGCCACTCTTTACGCCATCTTTACGCCCCACCCACCGCCTCGCTCTCGTTCCTTTACACCACTCCTGCGGACAATTGCCCCACACGCGGCACTCGCCGTTAAACGGAGAAACTTCCATGAGCGTTCTGGACGGGGTGTCACTGCTATTGGCCGTGGCGCTGTTCATTTATCTGCTGGTTGCGCTGTTACGCGCGGATCGGAACTAGGAGCAGGGCTATGCACAGTTATGACTATTGGCTGATCATCGCCTTCTTTGCCGTGGTACTGGTGCCGGCACCGTTCCTGGGGCGGTTCTACTACAAGGTGATGGAAGGCCAGCGCACTTGGTTGACGCCGGTGCTGGGGCCGGTGGAAAACGCCTGCTATCGCCTGGCGGGGGTGGACGCGCAGCAGGAACAGAGCTGGCAGAAATACATGCTGGCCTTGCTCGCATTCAACCTGGCGGGCTTTTTGCTGTTGTTCTCGATCCTGTTATTCCAGGGCTCCCTCCCGCTGAACCCGCAGAAACTGCCGGGCCAGGAATGGACCCTGGCGTTCAACACCGCCGTCAGTTTCATGACCAACACCAACTGGCAGAACTACAGCGGTGAAGCGTCGCTGAGCTACCTCAGCCAGATGGTCGGCCTGACCGTGCAGAACTTTGTCAGCGCCGCCACCGGCCTGGCAGTCCTGGTCGCCTTATGCCGTGGGATCGGTCGCAAATCCGCTCAGACGCTGGGTAACTTCTGGGTCGACATGACCCGCGCCACCCTCTACGGCCTGCTGCCGTTGTGCCTGGTGCTGGCGCTGTTCCTGGTGTGGCAGGGCGTGCCGCAAACCTTCGCCCATTACGTTGATGCCGTCACGATGCAGGGCGTAGATCAAGTGATTCCCCTGGGCCCGGCCGCCAGCCAGATTGCGATCAAGCAACTGGGTACCAACGGCGGTGGTTTCTTTGGGGTGAACTCGGCGCATCCGTTCGAAGACCCGACGGCCTGGGCCAACCTGTTCGAAGTGGCCTCGATCATCCTGATCCCGGTGGCGCTGGTGTTTACCTTCGGTCATTACGTCAAGGACCTGCGTCAGAGCCGGGCGATCCTCGGTTGCATGCTGGCCCTGTTCCTGATCGGTGGCGCGACGTCGCTGTGGTCCGAATACCAGCCCAATCCAACCCTGAATAACCCGGCCGTGGAGCAAACCGCACCGCTGGAAGGCAAGGAAACCCGCTTTGGCACCACCGGCACCGTGTTGTGGTCGGTGACCACCACCGCGGCGTCCAACGGTTCGGTCAACGGCATGCAGGACAGCCTCAGCCCCCTGAGTGGGATGGTGGCATTGGTCAACATGATGGTCGGCGAAGTGATCTTCGGCGGTGTGGGTGCCGGCATGTATGGCATGTTGCTCAACGTGCTGATCGCGGTGTTCCTCGCCGGGCTGATGATCGGCCGCACCCCGGAATACCTGGGCAAGAAACTCCAGGCCAAGGAAGTGCAATTGCTGGTAGTGACCTTGCTGGTGATGCCGGTGGGCGTGCTGGTACTGGGCGCCATCGCTGCGAGCCTGCCTGGTCCAGCCGGTGCCATCAGCAACCCTGGTCCTCACGGGTTCAGCCAGTTGCTCTACGCCTACACCTCGGCCAGTGCCAACAACGGTTCGGCGTTCGCCGGCTTCAGCGCCAACACCCCATTCCATAACCTGATGCTGGGCCTGGGCATGTTGATCGGCCGCTTTGGCTACATCCTCCCGGTACTGGCCCTGGCCGGCAGCCTGGCGATGAAGAAGGCCGCACCGATTGGCCAGAACAGCTTCCCCACCCATGGCGCGTTGTTCGTAACGCTGTTGACCGTGACCATTTTGCTGGTGGGCGGCCTGACCTTCCTGCCGACGCTGGCACTTGGGCCCATTGCTGAACATCTGAGTATGGCTGCTCCTAAATAAAGAGCTGAAGGGATATGAACATGAATATGCCTGCAAAAAACGCGGCCCCGGTCAAAACCCAGGAGCCTGCCAAAACCGCTATCTCGGCTCTGTGGCGCCCGGCGCTGGTCCAGGCTTTCGTCAAGCTGGATCCGCGCCAACTGCAACGCTCGCCCGTGATGCTGGTGGTCGAACTGACCGCCATCCTCACCACCGTGCTGTGCTTTGTACCCGACACCAGTGTGCCGACCTTTGTCGCCGTGCAAATCGCCGTGTGGCTGTGGTTCACCGTGCTGTTCGCCAACTTCGCCGAAGCCCTGGCCGAAGGCCGCGGCAAGGCCCGCGCCGACAGCCTCAAGGCTGGCAGCGAAGGCTTGAGCGCACGTCGCCAAGAAGCTGATGGCAGCTTCAAGATGGTGCCGGCCACCAGCCTGCGCAAAGGCGATGTGGTGCGTGTCGCCGCCGGCGAAATGATCCCCGGTGACGGTGAGGTCGTCGAAGGTATCGCGGCGGTCAACGAAGCGGCGATTACCGGCGAGTCCGCCCCGGTGATCCGCGAGTCCGGCGGTGACCGCTCGGCCGTCACAGGCAACACGCGGCTGGTATCGGACTGGCTGCTGATCCGCATTACCGCCAACCCGGGTGAGTCCACATTGGACCGCATGATCGCCCTGGTGGAAGGCGCCAAACGCCAGAAAACCCCCAACGAAGTCGCGCTGGATATCCTGCTGATCGGCCTCACCCTGATCTTCCTGCTGGTGGTGGTGACCCTGCAGCCGTTCGCCCACTTCGCCAATGGCAGCCTGCCCCTGGTGTTCCTGGTCGCACTGCTGGTAACGCTGATTCCGACCACCATTGGCGGCTTGCTGTCGGCCATCGGTATTGCCGGCATGGACCGCCTGGTACGCCTCAACGTGATCGCCAAGTCCGGTCGCGCCGTGGAAGCGGCGGGGGACGTGCATGTGTTGCTGCTGGACAAGACCGGCACCATCACCTTCGGTAACCGTCGCTGCTCGGCCGTGGTCGCCGCGCCTGGCGTCACTGGCCGGGAGTTGGCCGAAGGCGCGCTGCTGGCGTCCCTGGCGGATGACACGGCGGAAGGCAAGTCCATCGTCGAATACCTGCGCGCCCTGCATCCGCAGGCCGAGCCGAGCCTGGACGAGTTGACCGCGGTACCCTTCAGTGCCGAAACCCGCTTGTCCGGTGTCGACTACCAGGGCCGCGTGTTCCGCAAAGGCGCCGTGGATTCGCTGCTGGCGTTTATCGGTCAACAACGCAGCGACCTGTTACCTGCACTGTCGCGGGAAATCGACAAGATCGCCCAAAGCGGTGGCACTCCCTTGCTGGTGTGTGCCGATGGCAAATTGCTCGGTGCGATCCATCTCAAGGACGTGGTCAAGCCCGGCATCCGCGAGCGTTTTGCCGAGCTGCGCAAGCTGGGGATCCGCACTGTGATGGTCACTGGCGACAACCCGTTGACCGCCGCCGCCATTGCCGCTGAAGCGGGTGTGGACGACGTGTTGGCCGAAGCCACCCCGGAGAAGAAACTCGCACGTATCCGCCATGAGCAGAACGATGGTCGCCTGGTTGCCATGTGCGGCGACGGCGCCAACGACGCCCCGGCACTGGCTCAGGCCGACGTCGGCATGGCGATGAACGACGGTACCCAGGCCGCTCGCGAAGCCGCCAACATGGTCGACCTCGACAGCGACCCGACCAAGCTGCTGGACGTGGTGCAGATCGGTAAGGAATTGCTGGTGACCCGTGGTGCGCTGACGACTTTCTCCATCGCCAACGATGTGGCCAAGTACTTCGCGATCCTGCCGGCGCTGTTTGCCTCGATCTACCCACAATTGGGCGTGCTCAACGTCATGCACTTGCAGAGCCCGCAGAGCGCAATCCTGTCGGCTATCGTGTTCAACGCCCTGATCATCGTCGTGCTGATTCCCCTGGCATTACGCGGTGTACGTGTACAGGCGGCGAGTGCGGCGGCGTTGTTGCGGCGCAACCTGCTGATCTACGGCCTGGGCGGGCTTTTGGTGCCGTTCGTGGGCATCAAGGCCATCGACATGCTGCTGACGGCGCTGCACCTGGTTTGAACGGGCGACATTGGTTTGCTGATTTATTGAGGATTTGACGATGACTAATATGATCCGCCCGGCCCTGAGCCTGCTGGTCCTCATGACCCTGATCACCGGCGTGGCCTACCCACTGGTAGTCACCGGCGTGGCGCAAGTCGCCTTTCCCGACCAGGCTAATGGCAGCCTGGTGCACGACGCCAGCGGCAAGGTGCGCGGCTCGAGCCTGATTGCTCAGGATTTTACTGGCGACAGCTGGTTCCACCCTCGCCCGTCAGCCGGGGCGTTTGCGACGGTTTCCAGCAGTGCCAGTAACCTGGGCCCAAGCAATCCGGCCTTGGCGACCCGCATATTCGAGGATGCCAGCAAGCAACTGGTGTCTGGCCAGGGGCCGGTGCCACTGGCCTCGCTGACTACCTCTGGCAGCGGTCTTGATCCACACTTGCCACCATCGGCGATTGCCTATCAACTGGCGCGGGTAGCGGCGGCGCGGAATGTGCCGGTATCGACCTTGCAGCGGTTGTTGGATGAGCACATCGAAAGCCCGTTGGTGGGGCCGCCAGTAGTAAACGTCCTGGCCCTCAACATGGCCCTGGAAAAACTCTGACCCCTAGTGAGAGGGGGCTTGCTCCCTCCCACAGTTGATCTTCATTGACCTGAAAATACCTGCCTGAAGGAACCCCCGAGCATGAGCGACTCCGGCCGCGCCGATGCCCTGTTAGCCGATCTGCCCCGGGATGGCCGTGGCCGGCTCAAAGTTTTCCTCGGCGCCGCGCCGGGCGTGGGCAAGACCTACGCCATGCTCCAGGCGGCTCACACCCAACTGCGCCAAGGTGTACGCCTGATCGCCGGGGTGGTGGAAACCCATGGCCGCGCCGAGACCGAAGCCTTGCTCAGCGGCCTGCCGCAACAACCGCTGTTGCGCAGCGAATACCGTGGCGTAATGCTCGAAGAAATGGACCTCGACGGCCTGCTCGCCGCCAAGCCCAAGCTGGTGCTGGTGGACGAACTGGCCCACAGCAATGCTCCCGGCAGCCGTCATGAAAAGCGCTGGCAAGACATCCAGGAATTGCTCGCCGCCGGCATCAACGTGTTCACCACGGTCAACGTCCAGCACCTGGAAAGCCTCAATGACCAGGTGCGCGGCATCACTGGCGTGCAAGTGCGCGAAACCCTGCCGGACTGGGTGCTGCAAGAGGCTGACGAACTGCTGCTGATCGACCTGCCATCCCGCGAGTTGCTGGAGCGCCTGCGTGACGGCAAGGTGTATGTGCCGGAGCAGGCGCGTGCGGCCATCGATGCATTTTTTACCCAGACCAACCTCATGGCCCTGCGCGAGCTGGCCATGCAAACCGCCGCGGCCCACGTCGACGACGACCTGGCCCAGGGCTACCGCCAACTCGGCCAGGCCGCGCCAGCGGTACGCGGGCGTTTGCTGGTGGGCGTGGATGGCGATGCACACGCCGAACGCCTGGTGCGCCATGCCAGCCGCGTGGCCCAGCGTCGGCATTTGCCCTGGAGCCTGGTGCATGTCGATAACGGCGGTGTGCGGGATGAGCAATCGCGGCTGCGTCTGCAAAACGCCCAGCAACTGGCAGAGCGGCTGGGCGGGGAAGTGGTGTTGCTGCGCGCGGGGGAAGTGGCCAAGACGCTGATCCAGCATGCCGCCGAACGCCGCGCCAGCTTGTTGCTGGTGGGGCAGTCACGCATGCGCTGGCGGCGGCGCTTGTTCGGTGGCGGCTTGGCGGCACGCCTGTTGCGCAATGCCCGAGGCCTGGAAATCAACGTCCTCGACAGCGATGACATGCCCGCGCCGCCGCGCCTGCCGGATGTGCGCGGTTTGGTGTGGTTCGATTACGCCTTGGCCGTGGTCGCCACCGTGGTCGCTGCGGCTGTGGCCTGGGCCGTGTCCAGCGTCTTGCCGCTGCCGAATATCTCGCTGGTGTTTCTCGCCGCCGTGCTGCTGGTGGCGGTGCGCAGCAGCCTGGGGCCGTCGCTGGTGTGCGCGGCGCTGTCGTTCATGACCTACGATTTTCTGTTTATTCCGCCGAATTTTTCCTTCGCCATCCAGCGCGAAGAGGATGTGCTGACCCTGCTGTTCTTTCTGCTGATGGCGGCGTTGACCGGCAACCTCGCCGCACGCCAGCGCCGCCAGTTGCAGGCATTGCGCGATACCCAGGAAGAAACCAGCGAGCTGCTCGACCTGTCGCGCAAGCTCACCGCCGCCACCGATCGCCAGGCGGTGATCAGTGCTGCGGCTCATCACCTGCAAGGCTGGAGCGACCTCGACCTGTGCCTGGTCAATCGCGACGCCCAGGGTGGCTGGAAGGTCGAGACCGGTGGCCCGTTGACGCTCACTGAAGCCGAGCGCGCTGCCGCCGATTGGGCCTGGCAGCATGATCAGCCTGCGGGCATGGGCACCGGCACCTTGCCGTTTGGGCGTTGGTGGTGGTGGCCGCTGTCGGGTGAGGAGGGGCCGTTGGGCTTGCTCGGTGTCAGCGCCAAACCGGGCCTGGAGTTGAGCGGGCAGCGTCGACGCTTGCTCATCGCCTTGAGCCAGCCGCTGGCGCAGGCCTTGGCGCGAGCACAGCTGGGG
This sequence comes from Pseudomonas haemolytica, assembly GCF_009659625.1. Taxonomy (GTDB): domain Bacteria; phylum Pseudomonadota; class Gammaproteobacteria; order Pseudomonadales; family Pseudomonadaceae; genus Aquipseudomonas; species Aquipseudomonas haemolytica. The sequence goes on from NZ_VOIW01000001.1 coordinate 1,088,550, forward strand.
CAGGAGTTGGAGTCGGCGCGCCTGCATGGTGAAACCGAACAACTGCGCAGCGCTTTGCTCGCTTCGGTGTCCCATGATCTGCGCACGCCGTTGACCTCCATGCGCGGCAGCATCGACAGCCTGCTGGCCCTCGGTGAAGCCATCCCCTTGGAGGATCGCCGTGAATTGCTCGAAGGCACCCGCGATGAAGCCGAGCGCCTGGACCGTTATATCCAGAATCTGCTGGACATGACGCGCCTGGGCCACGGCGCGCTGAAACTGGCGCGCGATTGGGTGTCGCCAGGCGATATCGTCGGCAGTGCCCTGGGGCGTTTGCGCGCGGTGCTGGCGCCCTTGCACGTGAGTACCGAGGTGCCGTCGGAACTGCCATTGTTGTATGTGCATGCAGCGTTGATCGAACAGGCATTGGTCAATGTGCTGGAAAACGCCGCACGCTTTTCACCGCCCCAGGGCCGCTTGCAGTTAAGTGCGGGCGTGGCGGACAACCAGCTGTTTTTTGCCGTGGCCGATGAGGGGCCGGGGATTCCCGAAGATGAACGCGCGAAGATCTTCGACATGTTCTACACCGCTGCCCGCGGAGACCGGGGCGGGCAGGGCACCGGCCTCGGGTTGGCGATCTGCCAGGGCATGGTCGGCGCGCATGGCGGGCATATCAGCGTGGCTGATGGCATTGACGGGCGGGGTACCTGCATCACGTTGTTTCTGCCGCTACAATCTCAACCTGGCTTAGACACTGACCTTTGAACGGCTCCTGAATGGGGTGATTTCTTAATGGATTTTGACGGACACCATGAGCCAGACCGCGACGATTCTAGTCATTGATGACGAACCGCAGATCCGCAAATTCCTGCGGATCAGCCTGGCCTCCCAGGGCTATAAGGTGATCGAGGCCGGCACCGGCAACGAAGGCCTGGCCCAGGCAGCCCTGAGCAAACCGGACTTGCTGGTGCTCGACCTGGGCTTGCCCGACATGGACGGCCAGCAAGTGCTGCGCGAGTTTCGCGAGTGGTCGACGGTGCCGGTGCTGGTGCTGTCGGTGCGAGCCAGCGAAGGTCAGAAGGTCGAGGCCCTCGACGGCGGCGCCAATGACTATGTGACCAAGCCCTTCGGCATCCAGGAATTTCTCGCCCGTGTGCGTGCGCTGTTGCGTCAGGCTCCGGCAGGAGAGGCCCAGGAAGCGGCTTTGAGTTTCGGCCCGCTGACGGTGGACCTGGCCTATCGCCGCGTGCTGCTGGACGGTGCCGAAGTGGCGCTGACCCGCAAGGAGTACGCGGTGCTGGCGCAACTGGCCCGCCATCCCGGGCGGGTGATTACCCAACAGCAGTTGCTCAAGGACATCTGGGGGCCTACCCATACCGAGGACAGTCACTACCTGCGTATCGTGGTGGGCCATCTGCGCCAGAAGCTGGCGGATGACCCGACCCAGCCGCGGTTTATCGTGACCGAGGCGGGGGTGGGGTATCGGTTGCTGAATGCTTGAGCTCACCGTTGTCTGAACTGGCCTCATCGGGAGCAAGTCGAATCGTCGCACCGCCCCTCCCACACTTTGAATGTATTCACAGATCAAAATGTGGGAGGGGGCTTGCTCCCGATGAGGCCATCAACAACACCCAGAATTTCAGGCCTGCTCACTCTCATACCGATCCAGCGTATCCCTGGCAATCTCCCGCCCCAACGCGATCAACTCCGGCGCCTTGTAAAACTCGAAAAACCGGCACACCCGCTTCGGCACGTTGATCAGGATATCGGGCGGGTACCCGGCGATCTTGTACTGCGCCAATGACGTCTGCATCACCTCGAAACTCTGGTTGATCAAGTCCAGCAGCGACGCAGGCCCGACGTTATCAATGATGAACGAGCCAGTCGCCGACTTTGGTGCGCCGGCTTTCTCCGGCGCGGCGGCAGGTTGCTGGGATTCGGGTTCGGCCGATTCCAGCCACGGGTTGATCTCCGCTGCCTGGGCCTGCAAGGCTTCCTGCTCGAGCTTCATCAACTGCTCGGCCTGCTTGCGGCGAAACGGCAAGTGCGAGCCCAGTGACTTGGCCAGGCTGTTGAACCGGCTCTTGAACGCCGGCGGGCGTGGGATCACCGGCAACTGGTAGTGCTTCTGGTTGGTGGCATTGAGGTTGACCGCGATGATCAAGTCGCAATGGCTCGACACCACCGGCACGATGGGTAACGGGTTGAGCAGGCCACCGTCCACCAGCATGCGGTTGCCTTGCATTACCGGGGTGAACAGGCTGGGGATCGCCGCCGAAGCGCGCATGGCCTGGTGCAGGCAGCCTTCCTGGAACCAGATTTCCTGCTGGTTGGTGAGGTCGGTGGCGACGGCGGTGTAGGGGATGCGCAGTTCTTCGATATTGATCTCGCCGACGATCTTGCGGATTTGCCCGAAGACCTTTTCACCGCGAATGGCCCCGAGGCGAAAACTCACATCCACCAGGCGCAGCACGTCGAGGTAGTCCAGGCTTTCGATCCAGTTGCGGTACTCGTCAAGCTTGCCGGCGGCGTAGATACCACCCACCACGGCGCCCATGGAACAGCCGGCGATACAAGCAATGTCATAGCCGCGTCGTTCGATTTCTTCGATCACCCCGATATGGGCATAGCCCCTGGCTCCCCCGGAGCCCAGCACTAAGGCAACACGTTTCTTCATGACCAGATCCTTCGCAAAACAGGTGCCCACAATGCACCCATCAGGGGGCCAGCTTCAATCTTCGGCTGGGCCTGCGTTATTTTTCGAGGATAACGTTTGCGCTCGGGTATGCTCTGGCAATAGGTACTACCGATTTCAGGCTAAGGACAAGGCACTTTTTCCTGTAGGCAACGTCTACAGGCTACGAATGATTTTGCTTATTTTGAGGTGTCATCGATGAAAGCCTGGATGTGTGTGCCTGTGATCGTGCTGGCCTTGGCCGGCTGTGCCGGCAAAACTGCCTACCGCGACAGCTGCGGTTCGCAACTGGATGCCGCCTGGAAAGAACTCGATCTGGCCAAGGCTGAAGGCTTCGCTGGTACCGTGAGTTACTCCAAGGCATTGTCATTGTTGACCGGCGCCAAGACCCAGCAGCAATTCGAAGCGTTTGAAGGCTGCTCCAACAAAGCCGAGAAGGCGCGGTTCTATATTCGTGAGTCTCGCGCCGGGCGTTGACCTGTAGCGGCGAGTAGGATTATTCATCGGAGAGTGAGGGCAGGATGTCAGCGTTGGTCAATCAGTTAGTCGCTCAGGTCATAGGCCTGGAAGTAGGGTTACTGAGCTGCCAGGCTCGCCTCGCCGCCGTCACTGACGATGAAGCGCTGCATGATTTGCGCACCACCGTGCGTCGCCTGCGCAGCCTGTTGCGCCCTCTGCGCGGGCTGCCCGGTGTCGAGCAACTTGAGTTGGCTGCCAGCACGGTCGGCCAACTGACCACGCCGCTGCGTGACCGAGAGGTCCTGGCGGCGTATTTGCATCAGCACGGTTATCACGACGCGGCTGGTCGGCGCCTGCGCCTGCAGCCCGAGGCTTACCGCCAAGTGGCGCAAAGCCCGGAGCTGGCGCACTTGTTGCTGATCCTGGATGCCTTCCCACGGTTTATCCGCGCGGCCCAGCACCAGAAGTTGCTCAAGGGCCTGCGCCCGCGCATCGAGAAGCGCCTGGCCAAGCAATGGCAGAAACTCGACGACGCTTTGAAGGATCCTGATCATGATCGCCACCGACTGCGCTTGCTGATCAAGCGGGTGCGCTATGCCGCCGAGGCTTACCCCGAGCTGGACAAGTTGCCCCCCAACGCGATGTCGCGATTGAAGAAAGCCCAGAGTGCCCTGGGTGACTGGCATGACTGTTGGCAATGGTTGGCCCAGGCCGGGCACCAGCCGGACCTGCAACCTTGCGTAGCGGTATGGCATCGCACCATGCTCAAGGCGCAAGGCCAGGCCGACCGTGTGCTGGACAAACTCAGCGCCGATTGTTTTTAACCCGGTCCGGCTTTTGGCCGGAATAGGCGCTGTGCCTGCTTAGCTCGATGGTTAAGATCCCCCCATCGATTTTCTTGATGTGAGGTCGCCATGCGCTTTAGTGATTTGCTCGACGCTGCCCGTAGCAACCCGCTGGATGTCACCATCCCCGCCGAATGGGCTCAGGGCCGTGCCACCTTTGGTGGCCTGGTCGCCGCCCTGCAATACGAGGCCTTGCGCGCCCAAGTGTCGGCGGATCGCCCCCTGCGCTCCCTGGCCATCACCTTTGTCGGCCCGGTAGCGCCGGATGTGCCCGCCAGTTATCAAGTCGAAGTGTTGCGCGAAGGCAAGGCAGTCAGCCAGTTGCTCGGTCGCGTGGTACAGAACGGCGAAGTGGCGACGCTGGTCCAGGCCAGCTTCGGCGCGCCTCGATCATCGGAAACTGACGTGGCGAGCGAACCGCCGCCGCTGTTCAAACATTGGGATGAGTGCCAGGAACTGCCCTATATCAAGGGCGTCACCCCCGAATTCATGCGCCATCTGGCGATGCGCTGGAGCGTCGGCGGCCTGCCGTTTACCGGCAATAAATCCCGCGACATGGGTGGCTGGGTGCGGTTGCGCGGAGATGTGAAAGAAGAGCCGCTCACCGAGGCGCATATCCTCGCATTGGTCGACGCCTGGCCGCCGGCCTTGCTGCCACACCTGAAAAAGCCCGCACCGGGCAGCACGTTGACGTGGACTATCGAGTTCATCCAGCCGCTGCAAGACCTGACCACCCTCGACTGGTGCCAGTACCACGTCAACATCGAGCACGCCCGCGATGGCTACGGCCATGCGGCTGCTGCGCTGTGGAGCCCGACCGGCGAGTTGATTGCCCTCAGCCGCCAGACCGTGGTGGTGTTCGCCTGAGCCTCAGTGCCGGTGACGCTGGCGCCAGGCGCGCCACCAGCCACCGCTCAACACAAAGCGCGGGAAGGTCACGAACTGCTCGACCACCAGGCGTTGCACCGCATCTTTACGGTCACTGAACGGCTCACTGGCCTGGGCTTCCAGGCTATGGCCGTGACGCTGCAACGCCAGGCCTGCCACGATACCAACCACGCCGACGGCGAAGCTGGCCAGGCTCAGGCTGAACACTCCCGAAACGATCAGCAGGAAGCCGACGATAAACAGCGGCACGGCAATCAGGTGCAACGCCAGGTTGGTCGGGTGCTGATGGTTTTGTGGGTAGTGACGCCATTGCCAGGCGGGGAGATTGGGGTGACGTTTGCCCATGGTGGTGAATCCTCTGTCCGTTGAAATGACTTGGACAGAGTTTAGGTTGAGGTGAGCAGGGTGGCGAATTGGGCCTGGCTATGGGGCTCATAGCCCCGCTTTTGTAACGCTTGTTTAACAGCAGGCAGAGTCAGGATCGTTAATGTAGACAGAGGGCCCGCACAAGGACGGATATTTGGTTTTAAATTCGATCAACGAGTCTGCTGACTCAGCTCTGGCGAGAAAAAAATCATCTTGTTTTTGTACAGTCATATGCAAACTATTGAGAGTGGGGATGTTTTTTATAATTACATCACTTAGCTCACCACAGCTAAGGCCAATACGGCAAGTGTTGAACCCTTCTGAGGTCCACTTTTCGGGTGGTTTATCTGGGATCTCAGGTATGTCAAATGCCAGGGTTATATGAGACCTGTGGTTGTCTATATCGATAGAAAATAAAACTATCTCCCCAATTGGGATCGGCATGGAGAAAACTTTATTGAAAAAAATGCTTCTGTCGAAGTCATTCCAAAATTTCATTTTTCACCTCGAAAATTATAGTGGTCTTTTGCATCCTTTAGCTTCCCGTGACGTGTGTTTCCAATTGGGCGTAAATTAAAATGGGCTTCCTGATCTCCGATGCCTCCGGGCGCTCCAAATTTATGTCCTGCGCTGTGCTCTTGGATAACAACTCTCTGACTGTTCTCGCGAGTGAACTCGTACTTGCTCGTGAGGAACTCGCTATAGCATTCATAGAAACGGTTGCGTAAATCACGTTTTTGATTTTTATAGAGTATTGTCTGCCCAGTTATGGTCTCCTGGTTCGGGGCTATTTATATAAACTGTCGGCCCCTTCATGGAAAGCCACTTGGCTTTGAGTTCCATAGAAGCGTTTTTTGAATTTGCGCTGAGAAAGAAGTACCCATTTTCTCGCTTTATATTTATTCTGAAAATATCCCTGCGCGGGAGATTTACTATTTTTAAGTTGCTAATTTCGGAACAGCTCAGTGCAATTCTGCACGTGTTATATCCTTTGTTCTTCCATTTTTCAGGCAGCACATCAGGGAAATCTGGTATGTCAAAACCTATTCCAAAAGAGGGTTGGTCATTTTCTATTCCCAGTGAATGAATGTAAGCTTTCCCGATTTCAATAGGCTGACTGAATATTTTGTTGAAAAAGATAGAGCCATCCAGATCATTCCAGTTTTTCATTTTTTATCCTTGAATACATAATGGTCTTTTATTCTTGGTGCCTTACCGATGTAAGGGGGCGGATGTATTAAAACTGTATTTCTTTTTCAAGGTGGATTGTTGGTATGGCACGCATGGATCTGTCTCTGCGAGTCGTAATCATGTTTTTGTATTATTTGAAGTAGTAGTCGTCCGGTCCATTGATGTAAACAGTGGGTTCGGTAATTGAAATGAATTTTGTATTGAATTTGATGGAGGCGCTGTCGCTGATGGCTTCGAATGTGAAGTAGTCATTTTCTCTATTGATTTGTACCGTGAACACCTCATGTACAGGGAGATTTAAGATTTTTAGGTCTTTAATATCATTGCAAGTGATACCAGTTCTGCACATGTTGTACTCTGTGCTTTTCCATTTTTCAGGTAAATTGTCTGGGAATTCGGGTATGTCGAAATCCATGGAAATACTAGGTTGGTCATTTTCTATCGTAAAAGAAAAAAGCGCTATCTTTCCAATTTCGACAGGATAGCTGAAGATTTTGCTAAGGAATATGCTTCCATCTAATTCGTTCCAGTGCTTCATATTATTTCCTGAATAGATATTTTTTGCGTCTTCAAGATAACCTTATCGAGGCTTTTTAATGGGTCTTAAGTTGAAGCGTGATGAGTGATCCACAATGCCATCTGCTTTCCAAAATTTATGGCCTGCTGAGTAGTCTTGGATAAAAATGTTTGAACCGTTTGATCTCGTAAATTGATAAATTTTTGTGTCAATAGATCTGTCGGGTAATTCCGGTCGTTGCCGGATTTGGCTCAAAGACTAGGGGTGCCTTACTAATCATTTCTTAAAAGTACCCACTGTTGTCATATGCGTTCAACGCTGTAACCGCTTGCAACGACTGCAAGAACAGTCTCACCACTGCCAGACTTGAAAAAGTAAGTTGTAACTTTTTCATTTGGGTCAATACACACGTTCTTCTGTGAAAGAGTAGAGGCTTTTTCCTCATGCATATCGCATACTTCACTACCCGCTGGGCTTAATCCGTGAAAGGCAATTAATCTGTGGAAGGTAATCAGGAAAAGTTGTTCTTGCTGGTCCGTAAAGACCATTAATAGCTCATCTCGTTTAGCGGTTAGTTGATCGATGACTCCATCTGAGAAAGAGAAGTTTTCTGCGTTGTAATGATTTCTTTCTGTTGATGCTGGCTTCCAGAATTTCAAGTCTAGGAAATATCTTTCCATGTCATCCATATCATCGTCGCCGATAGAGTCGTCAAAATGATGAGAAATTATCGTGCGAACTCTTGCAAGACGTTTTGTGACCTCGCAGTTGTCGATGAAGTCAGTGGTTGTTCTTCTATACTCTTCCACCGCGCCAGGTTTGTCAGCATAAAAGCTGCCAATTTTGTGAAGGGATATCAATACGAATTCAATTTCTTTCAATGCTTCAAGCGCTTCTTCGCCTGCAAGTACTATTTCTTTATTTTTCTCTAGCATTACTTTCTTCTCGTGAACTTAGGGTTGTTTATTTCTAAATTCCCTCTTACGGTTAGCTCCATGACGTTATACCTAGGGTTTTTCACCCATTCTAATCTTGATTCAGGTACATCCATCTCAATGTAGTCTCGGCCCTTGCTTTTTTCGATTTGGTATTTGTCTTGGGCATCGACAGGACTAAGTATCTTGTTTTTCGCAGGCTCGAGATACACTCTATTGTTATCTTGAGCCAATATCACGCCATCTTTTTCAATTCCTTTCGATCCTTTCCTGTTTGTGTAGTGCCTAACCCGAACCGTTCTCTCTGGCGTTGAGGCTGGTGCGGGCAGCGTTGGCTCGCCGTTGTTAGCTTTCGCGTGTTTTGTCGAATCATCGACATTATGAGTTGGTTTGCAGCCATCCCTGCCAGGACACGAGTTCAACCCCAGCGGATCCACCCACCCCGTGGGATTGGGCACATACCGGTACCCGTTGATCCCACCTGCCAACTTCACCGGGTCCGGCGTCAGGTAACGACCAATATCCGGATTGTAGTAGCGATGGCGGTTGTAGTGCAGCCCGCTTTCTTGGTCGAAATACTGCCCCTGGAAACGCAGCGGATTGTCGATTTTGCCTACGTCGAGCCGGGCAATCTGGCCGTAGGCGCGGTAGTGGGCGGACCAGACGATTTCGCCTTCGGGAGTGGTGAGTTCTTGCGGTGTGCCGAGGTGGTCGAGTTGGTAGTGGTAGGGCGTGGTGCCCTTTGGGCCATAGCCTTCCAGCAGTGCCAATGGGCGGAAGCTGTTCGGCTCGTAGATGTAGCTGCGATGACAGTCCGCATGGTGTTCGGCAATCAGTTTGTCGCCTTGCCAGAAAAATTCCGTGGTTTTGTCATCTACGGTCTTGCTGATGCGCCGCCCAAACGGGTCATAGCGGTAACTGGCGGTTTCGCCGTTCGGCTTTGTGATGCTGATTAACCGATGCAGGCAGTCGTAGCGGTATTCAGTGACGAGTTGATGGCCCTTGCCGCGCCGTTCGCGGCTGAGGTTGCCGAAGGCGTCATAGTCGTAATGGCGGTCGCCTTGGATCACCAGGCGGTTAGCGGCAACGATGTCCGGGCCGGGGCGATCTTGCATGAGCAGGTTGCCCGCCGGGTTGTGGCCGAAGCGTTCCTGCACGTCCTGCGAATGATTAGCACGGGTCAGGCGGGCGAGCGGGTCGTAACGGTAGTCGTGCTGGCCTTTACGGGTGTCGAGCAGGCGGGTGAGGTTGCCGCTTTTGTCGTAGTCGTATTGGCGTTGATAGAGGTGGTTTTGCTGTTGGGTAACCGCGTGGGCGTGCAGGCGGTTCTGGTCGTCGTAGTGGTAGTGGCTGAGGAGTTGGCCTTGCTGGCGCTGATGTTCGCGACCGCTGTGGAATAGATGCGAGGTGAGCTCTTCACCGTTGAGTTCGACGGTGGCGAGTTGGCCGCCTTTGTCATGGTTGAAGGTGAGGCGGTTGTTGTCCGGCAGGCGCAGGTTTTTCAGTTGGCCGCAGGCGTCGTAGCCGTAGCGCAAGGTGCCCCAGCCTTGGTGTTCGGCGGTGAGACGGTTTTGACGGTCGTACTCGTAGGCTAACGCCCAGTGGCCATCCTCGACGTTGAGGAGATTGCCTTGGCGGTCGTAGGCATAGTCGACAACGCTGTTATCGGGCAGGGTTTTTCGTACGAGGCGTCCGGCGTGGTCTCGCTCGTAGCAGGTGAGTAGCTGGCTGCCGTCGTCGCCGTATTCGGTCTTTTCCTGCAGGTTGCCGTTGAGGTCGTAGGCATACGCGGTGCGCTGACCGTCGAAGCCGGTTTCCTGCTGGATCAGGCTGTTGGGGTGGTAGTCGAGTTGGTAGGTTTCGCCGACTTCGTTTTCGATCTCGGTCAGCAGTAACCGAACATTGTCGTAGCGGTACTTGACCTGGGTGCCGTCGGCGTTGATGCGGCGGCTGATCAGGTGCAGACCATCGGCGTATTCGTAGCGGGTGACGTGGCCGAGTTCGTCGCGTTCGGCGATGATTTTTCCGTAGGGGTTGTAGCTGAATTCCCGGAAAGCACCGCCTGGCAAGACGAGACGAATCAATCGACCAACGCTGTCCCATTGATACTGGGTCAGCGCGCCATGTTCATCCTCACGGGCAATCTGCCGTCCAAGGTCGTCATAGCGATAGCGCTTAACCCCGCCATTGGGCAGTTGTTCTTCAACGAGCTGTCCACGCTCATTCCACACTAACCGATGACAACTGTGATCCGGGTACCAAACCCCGGTCAGTTGCCCATGTTTGTTGTAGCTGTAGTCGGTCGCGTTGCCATCCGGGTCAATCTTGCGGGTGACATCGCCCTGATCATTACGCTCGTATTTCCAGACCGCCTCGCCACGCCGTACAACCCGTACGAAGCCGTTGTCATGCTCGTAGGACGTCGGCTCATCATCCCCCGGAAACAACGCCACCAAGCGCCCAGCTTCGTCGTACTGATACGCCGTCACCGCCCCCAGCGGGTCTTGCTCGACGGTTAGCCGGCCTTTTTCATCGTAGGATTTGAAGTGCTGGGCGCCGTCCGGATCAATCCGCTGCACCAGCCGCGCCCGGTCGTCATGGACATACACTTCCTGGCTGCCGTCGGCGTTATGCACGGTGACGCGGCCGTCATCGCCCCAGGCATAGCGCGTGTCCATCTGCGAAAAACTCGCCCAATGCCGGACACAGCGAGCCGCCTTGCCGGAGCCTTCCCACGCCCAAAAGAAACTCGCCCCACCGGCCAACTGTCGCTCAACAATGACGTGCTGATCGTCGTACCGATAACCCTCGCTCTCACCGACGGCATTGGTCGCGCAAACCAGTCGTCCATCTTCGTCATAGGCGTAGGAAACAACGTTCTGCTCGGTCACCCAGACGTAGGGCTCACGCCCTTTTGCGCGATGAACCTGGTAGTCCACCGCGACGATGCGATCCAGTTCATAGCGCAACAAAAGCGAGCGACCGACGCCGTTATCCAGCCGCTCAATCCGCCCTGAATGATCACGGCAAATGCGCAGGCGGTTGTCATACGCATCGCTGATCGAGACCAGCACACCGTCGCGAAAGTGATAGAACCGCGACGCCTGGGCCAGCACTAACTCATCAGGAGCCGAGCCCAAGTAGATCGCCGCTTCCGCCAGGCTATTGGTGATCGCGGGTCGAGAGTCAGTGGGCAAGGGAAACTGAGTACAGCGATTCTCGTGGTCGGTCCACACCACCGAGTCGCCAGAAACAACCAGCCTGTGCGCCAGCGAATGACTCCACCCAAACCCCAACCCACGATCCAGTTCCACCGCACTGGTGCGATACAACCGCGTCCACTCAAACGGCAAAATCCCGTCCAGCGAACCATCGGTGAGGGTCAGCAATTCCTCGCCGGTGACCATCGACACCGGGCAGCCATTGGTGGCCGTTTTATTCGCTGGGGCCGCAGCATCTCCCTTCGGATTCGAAGCCACGGCAGGCACATCATCCACAGGTTCCTGCCGGGCCAGCACCGTCTGCCGAGTCTTGTTACGAACCGCTGGCACCGAGTTGGCAACCAGATTTTCCCCAGCCTTCAACGGCGCAACCGATACTGCCTTGACCGGCGTCGCCGCACTCCCCAACAACAACGGCTTGGCCGCCTCCACATGCGGCCCCAACCCCGGCCCTACAAGCTGCTTGGCCAGCAATTCCAGCAAGGCCCGCGCGCGTCCGGACTTGATATGCCCCAGCACCTGCGTGCCCAGACGAACCTGCACGCCCATTCCCCGGGTCGCCCAGATCAGCAACAAGTTGATCAAGACTTCGCCGGTTATCTCACCCAGCAACTCATACATCTCTGGCGGCGGCAGCATGCGTATCCAGCCAACCACCGCCGACAGGTAGATAAACAACAGCGGCTCATCACTGAGTATCAGCAGGCCTTTAGCAATCGCGTCTTTGCCCAGCTTGAGCAGCGCATCCAGTTCAGCCGGGGAGATGTACTTCAGCAGCTTTTCGCTGTTGGATCTGAGATTCGCGAGCAGGTCATACAGCTCGGTGATGTTGTCCCACAGGTTGTAGAAGGCCTTGCCAACCCCGGCTGCAAAGGCAATGCCTTGCATGCCACTGCGTTTGTAGGCTGGCGCTTTGGCAAAGTCTGCCCATTGAGGCTCGAAACGCTCGTCCCATTGTTTGCGCAGATCAGCTTCCAACCCGTCAATCACTGACTCGTAGGAGGCATGTAGTGCCTTGACGTGATCCTTGGAGACGTTGGGGTAAAAGGTGATTTGGTATTGCTGGTTGCGGCTACAGTCGTTGACTTCAAGAATCCCGCTGGGGCCGATGGTCCGGTGGATTGGAGCGCCCACTGGGCTGCCATCCTGGGCAATGGCTTGCAACATCACCGGTGTGTTGCCAATCGGTACGAACTGCGTACTTTCGAACAGATGCACCAGGGTCAACGAGCCCTGGGCCTTGCACATGGCGGTGGTGCGACTTGGAGTGGTGGAAGAAATAGGCGCAACCAGCGCCACCTCATCCCCTACCTTGAATACCTGCTCGACTTCCAGCGCAGAAAAGCTCCAGAAGCTCTCGGCCCATTGGTCAAACGTATTCAGGCAATCGCGCAAGTCTCGAAAAACGCTTTCAACATCCGGCGTTTTGGCGTTCATCGGGGTCAGGACGAACTTGCCAATGACCGGGATCAAACGTCGGCCCCTGGGGGCAAGGTATTGACAGAGAAGTACATCGGCGGTCCCTCGCACTGAATGATCAGGCGAGAGACTTTGGAGAGGTTGGCGGGTAAAAGAAGCCGGCGTTATCCGCTGAGAAGGCTAGGAGGTTTCGCTAAAGCTTCGGATAAACAGAGGGGTAAACGTAGGAGTTGGATTACAGGCTGATTGGTCTTACAGCTTCAGTTGCCCAATCGCCTTGCTCAACTCCCCGGCTAACGTCGCCAGTTCATTGCTGGTGGTCGCCGACGCCACGGTCTGCTGCACCGTGTTTTCGGTCACGTCGCGAATGCTCACCACGGCCCGGTTCATCTCTTCGGCGACATGGCTTTGCTGTTCGGCGGCCACGGCGATCTGGGTGTTGCTCTCGCGCATCTGCGCCACGGCACCGGTGATTTCAGCCAGTGCGGCGCCAGCTTCCTGGGCCTGTTGCACGCAGTCATCGGCCTTGAACGAGCTTTCCTGCATGAAGTCCACTGCGTCGCGGGTGCCGGCTTGCAGCGCCGAGACCATGCGGGTGATTTCGTCGGTGGAGCTTTGTACCCGCTTGGCCAGGTTGCGTACTTCGTCGGCGACCACGGCAAAACCTCGGCCCATTTCCCCGGCGCGGGCGGCTTCGATGGCGGCGTTGAGGGCGAGCAGGTTGGTCTGTTCGGCGATGCTGTGGATCACCCCGACCACGCCGTTGATTTTCTGGCTGTCTTCGGCGAGTTTCTGGATCATTTCGGCGGTCTGTTGCACGCCGGTGGACAGCCCGGCGATCGAGCGCTGTACCCGGGTTACCACTTCCTGGCCGCTGCCGGCGAGGGTGTCGGCGGTCTGGGACAAGTCGCGGGTGGCGCCGGCGTGCTGGGCGATATGGTAGACGGTGGCGGTCATCTCGTTGATGGCAGTGGCGGCCTGGTCGGTTTCGCTTTGCTGGCCGAGCATGCCGTGCTGAACCTCGTTCATGCTGCTGGCCAGGCGTGCGGCACCGTCATCCAGTTGCCGGGCGGTGCGTGCCACGGTATTGACCACCCGCTGGTAGCCGGCTTGCATGGCATTGAAGGCGCTGGCCATCTGGCCGACTTCATCCTTGCAGGCCAAGGGCACGCGCGCCGACAGGTCGCCGGTTTTCTCAACGTGCAGCATCACGTCCTTGAGGGTGTTGAGTTGGCTGAGCAGGAAGCGGATCAACAACTGCGAGGCGCCGAGCATGGCCAGCATCAGAACAGCCACGGCGACGGCGTAGTTGACGAAGCGTTCACTGAACACTTGGCTCAGGCTTGGCGCGTAGGCCAGTACGGCGACGTGTTGACCGTCGGCGCGGCTGATCACCTCGGCGCCCATCAGTGGGTTTTCGCCGAACAATGGCATGTGATTGATTTCGACCCAACCGCTGGCAGTGCTCAAGGCTGAAAGATCCAGGTCGGCAAGTTGTGGGATTTGCCCTTGGGCATAGGCGAGCCAATGCTCGCCAGCGGGAAGGGCTTTGTCGGCTGGCCACGCGTTGAGCAGTCGCCCCTGGGCCTGGGCTGAGGCCTGGGACGCATGGCTGCGCGCCTGTTGTTCGAGCTGTACGGCGTACAGCACCAGCAACAGGGTGGTAATGAAGGCGACCGCATTGACGGCCCAGAATTTGTACTTGAGCGAGATATTGCTAAGCCAGGCACCCATGGAAGGTTTTCTCTGATAGCGGAAACAGTATTGGCAAGGTGCCATTATTGTGCCGCTACTCAGGAAAGGGGTTTTGACATGGGTCAATGCGCCGCATCACGCCACGGCAGGCAAGCCGAAAAAGCGACGGGCGCAGGCGGTGCTATGGGCTGCCAAGTCTTCCATGGTTTCGTTGCGGTGCAGGGCAACCTCGCGCAGCACCTGCGGCAAGTACGCCGGTTCATTACGGCCGTTCTTTGGCTTGGGGCGCAGGGTGCGTGGCAGCAGGTAGGGGGCGTCGCTTTCCAGCATCAGACGGCCCCGGGGAATTTCCCTGACCAGTGGATGCAGGTGTGTCCCACGGCGCTCGTCGCAGATCCAGCCGGTAATGCCAATGTGCAAGTCGAGGTCCAGGTAGCTGAACAGCGCCGCTTGTTCGCCGGTAAAGCAGTGCACCACGGCGGCTGGCAGGTGGTCGCGGTAGCTCTTGAGGATATCCAGCAGGCGCTGGTTGGCGTCGCGTTCGTGAAGAAACACCGGCAGTTTCAGCTCGACGGCCAGGGCCAGGTGTTCTTCGAGAACCTTTTCCTGCTGTGGACGAGGGGAAAAGTCCCGGTTGAAATCCAGCCCGCATTCACCCACGGCGCGCACTCGGCTTTCACCGAGCAAGCCGCGTAAGCGTTGGGCGCTGTCGCCATTCCAGTCGCTGGCGGAGTGAGGGTGGATGCCGGCGGTACTGAACAAGCGCTGGCCGCTTTCATCGAGTTTTACGCATAGCTCCAACGCCTGTTCGCTGCCCTCGACGCTGGTACCCGTGAGCACCAATTGCTGCACGCCAGCGGCGTAGGCACGCTCGAGAACGGCCTGGTGCCTCTCGTCGAAACTGGGGTTGGTCAGGTTGACGCCGATATCAATGAGTTGCATGGTGCTATCTCCGCCTGCGGCCGGAAAGCATATCAGAGCTGTAGATTTATAAGAAAAACCAAGAACTACAACGCGTTATCGCTGTCTTTGAACGTCGCAAGCGACATTGTGATTAGCCTGTTGCTCGTCACCGTGCCGCCATTGCGTGCCTTGCCAGCGCATGAAGCGCTCTGTTTCTGACCTCCAGCACTCCGTTATTCGCGAAGGCGCTGGCCAGTTTTCTTTCCGGAGAGCGGATGATCCGATTCTCGGCGTTGTTTGTGTTGTGCTTGA
This sequence comes from Pseudomonas haemolytica, assembly GCF_009659625.1. Taxonomy (GTDB): domain Bacteria; phylum Pseudomonadota; class Gammaproteobacteria; order Pseudomonadales; family Pseudomonadaceae; genus Aquipseudomonas; species Aquipseudomonas haemolytica. Next base: position 1,103,975 of record NZ_VOIW01000001.1, read on the forward strand.
CGTTGCTGCTGCCCATGGAGGCGGTCGCACGTCTGGACGGGCCGCTGGAAGTGACCAAGCCCGGCAAGGTGCGTGACCTGGCGCAAATTCGTTCCAGTCGTACCCTGCGGGTGTTGGTCAACCAGAGCCGCAACAGCTCCGGTGAAGTGCAGGGTCAGGCCATCGGTGTCGAATACCATCGGTTGCGCGCCTTCGAGCAATACCTCAATGGCCATGCCCGCGATGGGCAGGAAATCAACCTCAAGATCATCCCCAAGGCCAAGGACCAACTGCTCGGCGCGTTGGCCCGTGGCGAAGGCGACCTGGTGGCGCCTGGTGAGTTGCTGGATGTGAAGGCTGCGCACAAGATCAGTACCAGCGACCCGATTGTCAGCGATGTGCCGCTGTGGTTGGTCGGTGTGAAGGGGGAGAGACGGTTTACCAAGCTGGAGCAACTGTCTGGTCGCACCCTGACCCTGACCACTGGCAGTGCGGCGGCGGATGCCATCAGTCAGGTCAATCAGAAACTGGCGCTGCACAAGCGCCCGCCAGTGAAAGTCGAATGGGTGGACCCGAGCCTGGCGGTGGAAGACGTCTTGGAGATGGTCCAGGCCGGCATCTTTCACCTGACCATCGTGGAAAAACCGATTGCCGAACGCTGGTCGAAAATCCTGCCCAAGTTGCGCTTTGACAAACAGGTCGTGATCAGCGAGCCGGGCGACGAGTTCTGGTTTGTGCGTCAGGATGCGTCGATGCTCAGGGCCAGCATCGATCGATTCCTCAAGACCTATCGAACCCCTTCCGATCAGGATGTGGCATTCCAGCGTATCTATCGACGCCTCTACCAGGTGCGCAACCCGCTGGCGCGCGCCGACCGCCAGCGCCTGGAAAAACTGCGCCCCGTCCTGCAAAAACATGCGCGTGAGCAAGGCATGGACTGGTTGAACCTGGCTGCATTGGCGTTCAAGGAGTCTTCCCTGGACCCTGGTGCTCGCAATAGCGGCGGCCCGACCGGCCTCATGCAGATCACGCCTTCGGCGGCGCAGCGGGTGGGGGTCAACAATATCGAGAGTCTCGACACTAACGTGCAAGCTGGCGCGCGTTACCTGGCGATGATCCGGCGTAAATTTTTCTCCAGCCCCAAGCTCAACGAGCGCGAGCGCATGGCCTTTGTGCTGGCGGCTTACAACATGGGGCCGGAGCGGGTGCAGGGTATGCGTACCGAAGCCAAGCGCCGCGGGCTCAACCCTAATCAGTGGTTCTTCCAGGTTGAACGTATCGCCATGGAGCAGGTAGGGATGGGCGGTGTCAGCTATGTTAATAGCGTCAACAAGTATTACTTGGCGTTCGATCGGGAGCGAGAGTCCCTGGAACCGCCAGCGCCGAAAATCGCCTCTCGCAAATAATCGATTTTATCGATATTAATAAGGCATTATTTCGGCTTTTGTTATTGTTTAAACTGATTAATATAGCGGCCAACCAACCCCTACCTGGAAAAGGATTTACGACATGAGCCCAATGATCACACGCGTTCTGTCCACCCGCGCTGGCTACGGCCTGACAATTCTGCGCATTTTTGTCGGCATCATATTCGCCGCCCACGGCTCGCAAAAGCTCTTTGGCTGGTTTGGCGGTGGCGGCCTGGCGGGTACCGCACAATGGATGGAAAGCATTGGCCTGGCGCCGGGCACCCTGATGGCGGTGCTGTCCGGCGGTACCGAGTTTTTCGCCGGCCTGGCCCTGATCATCGGTTTACTCGCTCGCCCTGCGGCGCTGGGCCTGACCTTCCTGACGCTGGTAGCGATCTTCTCGGTGCACATCCACAACGGTTTGTTCATGGCCAACAACGGTTATGAGTTCGCACTGGCCTTGCTCGGCGGGGCGCTGGCGGTGTTGCTGGAAGGCGCCGGTAAACTGTCTGTCGACCGCGCGATCGCTCACTGATCGTTTCGCAAGCTGCGCAAAAAGGCCCGCATGTGCGGGCCTTTTCGTTGCTCGGGATTCTTGACACTGCCCCACCGGCTTCTCTAGGATGCTGCTCATGCGCCGATTTAAACAGCTAATTGCGGGGCGCCACTGGGACTCGATGCAGCCCCGACAGAAGACGCTCCCTCCTGCAGGGAACACTTCGAAATACCGCTAAAGCGCTGGTTCGGTGTTGCCTCTCACCTGCCCGCAGACTTTTGAGGCAGAGACACGAGATGATGAATGCACTACGCCCCCTCATACGCCTGGCCCCGATCACCGCGGACCTGACACAACGCAATCCGAAAATCCTGCTGGGCGGTAAGCACCAGCCGACATTGCTGCGTTACCTGGACGGCTGGCCACGACGCTCCGGTCGGCCTTCGGCCTTCCTGATCCAGTTTGTTGAAGACGGCGACTCCCTTGCGCGTTTTGCCACGAACAGTTTCGACCTTGCAGTCATCCAGGCGCCCAGTGCTGACGAAGCCAATGAGGTAATCCGCCAATTGACACGCATTGCCCGGCAAGGGCTGATTGCTCGTCGCTGAGGATTCAGTGGACGGCTGCGATTGCAAAGGCCCGACGTCGACGTTGATACAGAAACAGGAACAAGGCGATCAGGCCTGACAGTAGCGGCATCGCTGTGACCAGCAGCCATTTCAGCGTTTGTTCGAAGCGGTGCAACGACGCGTATGCCTCGGTCTTGAGTGCATGCAACTCGATGGGCAGTTGCAGGCGCTCCTTGTTGAGTGCCTGCAAGTGGGTATTGGTATCCACAACCTGCGTGACGAGGCTTGCATGCGGTGGATTCAACCTTTCCCAGGCTTTCTCTGAATGCTCGAGTCGTCGTTCCAGCTCACCCGAACTTTTGCGATAAGTTTGGGCAGCGGCGTCGCGCATGAGATCGAGCCTGTGCAGTGGTTGGGTCACGACACGGGGTCGAATACGCCTGAGTGCCTCGGGCGCCGCCAGGTTATCCAATGTATTCAATACAAACTGCACGTTGCTGTTGGGACGGGCGTTGCTGACAGCGTCCGCGAGCAAGTCGGTGTCGGCCACGACCACCATCTGGATCTGCTCAGTCCTTTGCAGGCTCGGCGGTTGGCCCTTGAGCCCGTCGGGGAACGCCGAATAGGCGGGCCCCTCAAGGCGCGCGGCGATCACATGGTGCTGCCCTGAAGTAACGGTTTCATCGATAAGTGAATCAAACGAGGTAGCAGACGCAAAGCGCTTTGCGTCCAACAGCGCGGACTGCCGGGAGCTCTGTAGCAGGGGGGTGAATCGCATACGGTTCTTTGTGGTCAAGGAGAGCGCACCGCTGCTTGATACGGTTACGGCACCCAGTCTCCAGGCGCTGATATCCGTCGCGGTCATTGCCTGTCGTGGCAGTTCTAGCCTGGCCGGGTGCAGTACCGTCGGCATTCCGGGGCCTGGCGTGGCTGATAAGGCATAGAGGTTATCGACCAACAGCTTGTCCGCAGGCATTTGTATGCCCCAAGCGGTCAGCAGCCCCTCCAGCAGGGTGTTAGCCGATACGGCGTCCGCTCCTATCTCGCTCACGGGGTCGATAAAGATCATCAGCTTGGTGCCTCTCAATACCGATTGATCGATGGCGTACAGCGCCCGCTGGGGTAGGGCGCGTGGCTGTACGACCATCAAGGTACTTATCGATGGAGGCACTTGAACGATGTCCGATGCCAGCTCCACCACATTGAATTGTTCGCGCATCTGTTCCAACAACTCGCCGGCAGGTTGATCTAACGGCAACCCCGACAACAGGCCGATGGTGGGGCGTTCAGGGTGCATTAATTTATGGATAAGGTGGCTGATTTCATATTCAAGAAGCGACTCATGCTCGGGGCTGAATACTTCGATGCGTTGGGTGCCGTGGCCGGCACGCGTACCGATAAGGCCAAGGAACCCTTGTGCTCCATCAAGACCAAACAGGCCGGCTTTGTACGCGTCTTCGGAAAACGGAGTGGGGTCGATAATATGTAGATTGATCATGCCGTTGGCAGCTTTTTCGAACGTCTTGAGCAAGTCTTCCACGCGTCGGCCATAACGTTTCAAAACCTGGTTTTTTTGAGGGGCATTGAGCGCGTTGAAGTAATACAGGTCCAGTGGGCTTTCAAGTGTTGTGAGCAGTTGCCGCGCCGCTGGCGATAAGGTGTGGATTTTTTCTTGTGAAAAGTCCCAGCGTATATTGGGTAGTTTAGGTACCCAGACTAGATTGAAGGCCAGGAACAGTAGTGATATGACAATCAATGTCATACCCGCGCGAATAGCGGATCCCATCAGTGGCTTTCCTTCTCAGCTGTCTTTGTAGTTGAGTGTGATGGTCGTCGCAGAAAGAAAAGCAATGATCAGGCTTATGAAATACAGGCTGTCATGCAGTGTCAGCTTGCCGTTATCCATCGTGCTGAAGCGGGCAATAGGGTCAAGGGACATCAAGCTCTCGACGATCCAAATCGGTGTTTGGTATTCAAGTGCATCCAGCATTGAGGAAAGCCCACTGGCGGTCAGTAACAAGCCCAGCGTGAACAGGAAAATCATGATGCGTTGGTTCGCAATCACACATATCAGGCAACCTACAGACAGATAACTTCCGGCCAGTAACCAGCTGGCCAGGAACTGTGACGCGATAACGGTATTGTCAGCCGTGCCTAGGTAATTGACGGCGATCACCAAGGGGAAATTAAACAGCAACGCGATGCCACATACGGTCCATGCCGCCATAAACTTTCCAATTACCCGTTCCATCGAGGTGACAGGCAAGGATTTGAGCGTGTCGTCAAAACCAGTGTTGTATTCATCCGACCACAATTGCGTCGATAAAATGGGTACCAGCAGTAGGTAGAGCCAGGGGTGTAGCTCGAAGAATGCCTGCAAATCACTGCTGTTTCGCTCCATCCAGTGATTGGTGTGTAGTCCCAACGTCGCACTCAGCACGAGGAAAACCGCCACACTCAGATAAGTGGTGGGTGAAGAGGCGTAGCTGGCGAGTTGTCGTGTGAAAATGATGGGTAGCAGTCTCAAGGTGTTACCTCTTGGCTCAGATGATGAACGACGTCGTTCAGGCGACCTGGCTCTAGATTCAGTGACGTAATGTTCCAGCCTCTGTGTGTGATGAGCGCGTTGATTGACGGGAAGATGTTGTGCCCGGGCATGGCCAGAACAGTCACCCTGCCTGGTGAGTGCCGGTCTTCTTCGATTCCTGCAACGCCGGGCAACACGGCAAGTGCCAGCAGATCCAGAGGGGTGTCTGCTGCCAGGGTCACCGCCTGGTAATGCCGGGAGCTGCGCTGCAAATCAGGCAGTGAGGCGTCGGCCACCATGCGCCCACTGGCGATAACCAAGGCACGGGTGCAGATGTCCGCCAGCTCGTTGTACTGGCGGGACGCGATAATGACCGTCATGTCCTCGGTCAGGGACTGGACGAGAGTCCTGAATTTAAGCCGCTGGTCAGGGCATAGCCCGTCTGTGGGTTCATCCAGCAGCAGCAGGGTTGGGGAATGCAGAAGAGCCTGAGCAATTGCAACTCTGCGCTTCACGCCAAGGGGAAGTACGCCGAGGGGGCAGTTGAGCACGGGCAGCAGCTCCAGCCGCGTGGCTACCCGCTCTACTTGGCTGCGCTTTTCGACACCGCTCAAACCTCGAATGCCAGCAATAAAATTGATCACACTTTTGACGGACATCGTGTGATGGTTGAGTCCGCCTTGGAGTTGGTAGCCAACGGCTTTTTTGGCTTGAAGTGAATGGGTCTGGGTGTTGAAACCCTGGATACTGATTTGCCCTGAAGTCGGTTTGATCACACCGGCGATCAAGCTCAGCAGGGTTGTTTTGCCTGCACCACTCTCTCCCAGCAGGCCCAGACACTCCTGGCGCTTGGCACTGAAGGAGAAGTTGTTGATTACGCTTGTTCTGCCCAGCTTTTTTGTCAGGTTGCTTATCTCGATCATATGTTTACCGAATAAGTTTGCCGGGGCGCGTTAGAAGGTGCCTGTTGTATTAGGAGGAGCTTTAAAAAGGGTACGTTTAATAGTTGTGCTTGGGAACGCGAGGCGCGACTAATAAGAAGAATCCTACGTTCAGATCGATAATTCGCTGAAACAATTGTTTCGTTTTGAACGCTTATTAATATTCGGATGTTTATCTGGTGTTTATATAAAGTTCTATCTTTTGTAATGAGGCCTGATTGCCATGATGCTTCTACGTACCCTTGTTCTTGAACGCGACAATGAGGAGGCGCCCGTGAACGGCGCGCTGCTCTGTGGGTTTGCTGTCGCTCAAACGGCCTCGAACTTTCTTGTGTATAGCCTCGATGAAGAGGCCGAACCCGGTCACTCCAGGGTCTACATCGCCGTTCTGCGTAAAAAGCTCGAGCGCTACTTCCTGAGCGGCGTTGATTCGAAAGAGGATTTGCAGGTTGCGATGCAAGTCTTCAAGCAAATTCTGATGCTGGCGGCTGCATCGGGCTCCAGGACAAGCCCGATGGCCGAACCACAGGTTCCCTTTCATTTCATTGACTTGAAGGGGTGCAGGTTACCGCCTGCCCGACCCGAGGATCATCACTCGGTCATTATCAAGAAAGCACTGGTCATGAAGGTGATCACGTTGGGCATGTCAGCCCCCGCGTTGCCCGCAATCGAAAGCAATACGGTGATCGTGCCGTCTATTCGCTTTTCATCGCAAATGGTTGCACCGCCCAGAAACACAAGTCACCCGAAGATCGCGCCACCGCCTGTGGATGAAGATTACGTAGAAGAGCCGGTGCGATCGTTTGTCGCGATACCGGAGTCGCAAGTTGAGGCCAGTACCGTGCCTTTTCAGGTTGAGCAACCCGAAATAGAACTGCCCAAAGAACCTGCGCCATTGGAGCAAGAGTCTTTGCTTGAGATGGACAGCACGTTGAGTAATCTCGCCAAGGTCGCTCAGGAGCTGACGCAGAAAAGGCGTGCTGTCCTGGAAAAAGAAGAGATGCTTGAACAGTGGCAGGCTCGGCTGCAACAGCAGCAAAACCAGTTGGATGAAAAGCATCGTGAATTGGAGCAGCTCCATACTCAACTGCAGGATCAGCAGTCAGAGGTTAGCCAGAAGGCTGAAAAGTTGGCGATGATGATGTCGCAACTGTCAGGCATGCGCCAGCACCTGCAGGGTACGCTCCTCGGATTGAATCAGGTCCTGGATGGCCAGGGATAAGCCGATGGGCTCGCCGCCCGGGTTCATTTATCATCACTCCCCGCCAGCCAACACCTGGGCATGACGCCTTGGCGTATTGGCACCATTGGACACTGCCTGGGGATGCAAGCGTTTGAGTACCAAGCTGATTACCAAAGAAGGCCATGAAGCGCTTAAAAAAGAGCTGGATTACCTATGGCGTGAAAAGCGTCCAGACACTACTCGTAAAGTGACGTGGGCGGCGTCCCTGGGGGATCGCAGCGAAAACGCGGATTATCAGTACAACAAGAAGCTGCTGCGTGAAATCGACCGGCGGGTGCGCTACCTGCGTAAACGCCTGGAAGACATGCGCGTGGTGGAGTACATGCCCGAGCAGGAGGGAAAGGTGTTTTTCGGTGCATGGGTCGAAATCGAAAACGAAGCGGGTGATACCAAGCGTTTTCGCATCGTGGGCTATGACGAGATTTACGACCGTATGGATTACATCTCCATCGACTCACCCATGGCCCGCGCCCTGCTTCGCAAGGAGGTGGACGACGAGGCAATCGTACAGACACCCGGTGGTGAAGTGTGTTGGTGGATCACTAAGATCGAATATGTGAAATAGCGGTGAGGGTCCGTGCTCTGGGCACGGTACGGACCCTCTGCGTATCAGCCTTCGCGCAATACGGTCAGCGGGCTGGCATTCAGTGCGCGGCGGGTCCCGAATACACCGGCAGCACCGATGAGCAAGGCACCGATCACGGGCAGCAGCAACAGCCACGGGTGGGGATGCCACGCCAGGTCAAAGGCGTAACGGTACAGTACCCAGGTCACCAGCTCCGTCCCCAGTGCCGCCAGCAGGCCGCTGACGGCGCCGAGCAGGCCGAACTCAATGCGGCGCGCCTTGACCAGCAACCTGCGCTCGGCACCAAGTGCACGTAGTAGCGCACCTTGGCGGATTCGTTCATCCAGGGTGGCCTGCAGGCCGGAGAACAACACCGCCATTCCCGCCGCCAGCACAAACAACAGTACGTACTCCACCGCCAGGGTCACTTGGGCCAGGATGCTGCGCAACTGCTCCAGCAGAGCTTCTACCTGCAGGATGGTGACGGCCGGGAAGGCCCGTGACAGGTCGACGATCTGTTGGTCATGCCCGGGCGCCAGATAGAAACTGGTCAGGTAGGTAGCGGGCAGATCCTTCAAGGTGCCCGGTTGGAAAATCATGAAGAAGTTGGGCTGGAAGTTATCCCAGTTGATGGTCCGCAGGCTGGTGACCCGTGCCTCGCGGTTTTCCCCGCCTATGGTGAATAACAGGTGGTCGTTGAGCTTGAGTTTCAGACTCTCGGCTACCTTGGCTTCCACCGACACGCCAGGAATTTCATCGCTCGGTTGCGCCGACCACCAGGCGCCTGCCGTCAGGACGTTACCCGGCGGCAGGTCGGCAGCCCAGGTCAGGCTCAGGTCGCGTTGAATGGCACGGTCGCCGCTGGAGTCCTTGCTGACGATTTCCTGCACGGGCTCGCCATTGATGCTGATCAACCGCCCCGGCACCACCGGGTACAGCGGCGCTGCTTGCGCCTGTACCTCCAACAGGCGGGCGCCAAAGGCGTCCTTGTCGGCGGGCAGGATATTTAGCGCGAAGTAGTTCGGCGCGTCCTTGGGCAATTGGTTTTGCCAGGTGTCGAGCAACTCGCCTCGCAACAGCGCGATCAACCCCATCGACAGCAGGATCAAGCCAAATGCCAGGGATTGGCCTGCCGCCGCCAGCGGGTGGCGCAGCAATTGGCCCAGGCCCAGGCGCCAGGGTAGGGAGGCGCGAGCCAATAACCGTCGCAGGCTTTGCAACAGCAACAGCAGCAAGCCACCAAGGATCAACGCCGCCACCACGCCGCCGCCCAGCAAAGCGAAGGTCAATACCAGGTCCAGGCTCAGGCGCCACATGATCAGGCCCAAGGCGAAGAGCGCTGCGCCGTAGACCATCCAGGTACTTGATGGAATCGGCAGTAAATCGCGGCGCAATACCCGCAGCGGCGGTACGCGACCCAGCGCAGCCAACGGCGGCAGCGCGAAGCCGGCGAGGGCAACGAGCCCGGTACCGATCCCCGCAACCGCCGGCAGCAGCCCACCCGCAGGCACGTCGGCGGGTAGCAGATCGTGCAGGAAGTAGAACAGGCCAAATTGAGCAAGCCAGCCGAGCAGGGCGCCGGCCAGGCTCGCCAGCAGGCCGAGTACGCTCAGTTGCAGGCTGAACAGCAACATGGCTTCACGCCGCGACAACCCCAGGCAACGCAATAACGCGCTGGCATCGAAACGTCGGCTGGCGAAGCGGTTGGCCGAGAGTGCCACGGCCACGCCAGCCAGCAGCACCGCTACCAGGCTGGCCATGTTCAGGTAGCGCTCGGCTTTGCCCAGGGCGCCGCCGATCTGCTGGTTGCCATCACGGGAGTCTTGCAGGCGCTGGTTGGCGGCAAGGCCTGGCTTGACCAGGTCGCGATAGGTTTGCAGTGCGGTGCTGCCTTGCGGTGCGCGCCACAGTTCGCGGTAGCTCACACGACTGCCCGGCTGGACCACACCGGTGGCGTCCAGGTCAGTAAGGTTGATCATCACCCTGGGCGTGAGGCTGTAGAAGTTGCCGGCGCGGTCAGGCTCATAGGTCAGGATGCGGGCCAGGCGCAAGGTCTTCATGCCGACATCAATGCTGTCGCCGACTTTCAGGTCCAGCGCGGTCAGCAGCCTTGCTTCCACCCAGGCTTCGCCGGGTTTGGGGCCGCCGCCCGGAGTTTGTGTTCCGAAGGGCTCAGCGCTGCTTTTCAGCTCGCCGCGCAATGGGTACTGCTCGTTGACTGCCTTGATACTGGAGAGCTGGATACCATTGTCCGTGGCGATAACACTGGAGAACTCCACGATGCGGGCGTGATCCAGACCCAGTTCGGTTCCCGATCTGATTTGCTCGGGGCGGGCTGGGGAGCTGCCTTCGAGCACCAGGTCGGCGCCCAGGAACTCGGTGGCGCGCAGCAGCATGGCGCCGTTGAGGCGGGCACCGAAGTAGCCGATGGCGGTGCTCGCCGCCACGGCCACCAGCAAGGCAAAGAACAATACGCGCAGTTCGCCTGCGCGGGCATCGCGCAGTAACTGGCGCATGGCAAGGCTGAACAGGCGTAGCAGCGGCAGGCGTGCCATCAAGGCTCCAGGGGCGCGACCATCAGGCCGGCTTCAAGGCGGATCAGGCGTCGGCAACGGTGGGCCAGGCGCTCGTCGTGGGTGACGAGTACCAGGGTCGTGCCGCTCTCTTTATTGAGCTCGAACAGCAGGTCGCTGATGCGCTCGCCGGTGTGGCTGTCGAGGTTGCCGGTGGGTTCGTCGGCAAACAGCACGTCCGGTTCGGCGGCGAACGCGCGGGCAATGGCCACCCGTTGCTGCTCGCCACCGGACAGCTGGCGTGGCGAGTGGGTCAGGCGTTGACCCAGGCCGACACGTTCCAGTAGATGCCTGGCACGCTCGCGGGCGTCCTTGCGGCCGTCCAGCTCCAGCGGCAACATCACGTTTTCCAGTGCGTTAAGGCTGTCGAGCAATTGGAAGGATTGAAATACAAAACCCACATGTTCGGCACGGATGCGCGCACGCTGGTCTTCGTCAAGGGTGCTCAAGGCTTGCCCGGCCAGGGTGACTTCGCCGCTGCTGGGCAGGTCAAGGCCGGCCAGCAGGCCCAGGAGTGTGGATTTGCCGGAACCGGAACTGCCTACGATAGCCAGGCTATCGCCCTTGTTCAGTTCCAGGCTCAGTTCGTGCAGGATAGTCAGTTCACCTTCCGCGCTGGGAACCACTTTGCTAAGGTTCCGCGCGGTGAGAATGCTTGCGCCCATGGAGAATCCGATGCGAATGTGGTTTTTGAGTGCTGGCCTGGCCTTGATGTGCATGGCCCAGAACGCAGCGGCGGGTACAGTCCTGATCGTTGGCGATAGTATCAGTGCCGGTTTCGGCCTGGATACCCGCAAAGGGTGGGTTGCACTGCTGGAGCAACGCCTCAGGAAGGAGGGGTTTGACGATAAAGTCGTCAATGCTTCGCTCAGCGGCGACACCAGCGCAGGAGGCCTCGCGCGGCTACCCGCGGCGCTTGCAGAGCATAAGCCCGACGTGGTTGTTATCGAGCTTGGGGGCAATGACGGCTTGCGCGGGCAACCGCCGGCGCAATTGAAACAAAATCTTGCGTCGATGATTGACCAATCCAAGGCTGGCGGTGCCAAGGTGCTGCTGTTGGGCATGCAGTTGCCGCCTAATTATGGCCCGCGATACACCACGGCCTTCGCCGACGTCTTTGGCGCGCTGGCCAAGGAAAAAAATATCCCGCTGGTACCGTTTTTCCTTGAAGGCGTGGGCGGTCACCCGGAACTGATGCAGGCTGATCAACTGCACCCGGCGGTCGCAGCCCAGGACAAGTTGCTGGAAAATGTCTGGCCGACGCTAAAACCGCTGCTATGACGCTTTTCTACCGGCAGGCTTTCGGCTAAGGTGGCGCCCCCCTGATCTGGAGCCCTCGATGTCGCGCCCTGCCTGGTCCCTGTTTAACTACCAACTGATCGAGCCGGACGAGCAGCTGGATCTGTTTGCCTGCCAGGAAGTGCGGGTGCATTTGGTGGCGCGCCAATTGGAGTTGGGCGGCTCGATCGACCGCACGCTTTGCGGCACGTTATTGCCTGCACAGCCACGCTGGTCCTCGGTAGATCGTTCGATTTTCCAGGACCAGCGCCTGTGCCCGTTGTGCCGGGCGATTCTCGAATCACAAAAGCGCGGCACGCCGCCAATCTGGCCGGAGCTGCGTTTCGAGCTATAGAAGCAGCTGCAAGCTTTAAGCTATAAGCTGTAAGCTAGCGGCTTGTAGCTTGCAGCTTGTTTTAACCTACCCGTCGTCTTGCGAAGGATTTTCCGGATGTTGTCGCGCCTTTCCGTCGTCACCTGCTGCCTGTCTCTCGCTGCGCTCTGTGCGGCCGGGTCGGCGGCAGCCTTGCAGTTGCCCTTGCCGCCGCCAGGCGAGGACATTGTCGGTCAGGTCCAGGTGATCAAGGCCAAGTACGAAGACACCTTTGCCGATCTGGGCACCACCTACGACCTGGGCTATTCGGAAATGGTCGCGGCCAACCCGGGTGTCGATGCCTGGTTGCCGGGCGCGGGTACTGACATCGTATTGCCGACACGCTTTATCCTCCCGCCCGGGCCGCGGGAAGGCATCGTGATCAATCTCGCGGAATACCGGCTGTACTACTATCCCAAGGGCCAGGACGTCGTCTACACCTTCCCGCTGGGCATTGGGCGTGAGGGCTGGGGCTCGCCGATCGCCCACACCAGTATCATCGCCAAGACGCCGAACCCGACCTGGACGCCACCGGCCTCGATCAAGGCCGAACATGCCGCCAATGGTGATCCGTTGCCCAACGTGGTGCCCGCTGGCCCGGATAACCCGCTGGGGCCGTTCAAGTTCACCCTTGGCACGCCGGGTTACCTGATCCACGGCTCCAACATGAAGTTTGGTATCGGCACGCGTACAAGCCACGGCTGCTTCCGCATGTTCAATAACAACGTACTGGAAATGGCGGGCATGGTGCCGGTGGGCACATCGGTGCGCATTATCAACGACGCTTACAAGTTCGGCAGTAGCGGTGGCAAGGTTTACCTGGAAGCGCATACACCGTTGAACGATGACGGCACGCCGTCGGTGGTCGACAAGCATACGGCGGTGATCAACGCGTTGCTCAAGCGCGAGGATTTGGCCAATAACCTGCGGGTGAACTGGGATCAGGTGCGTGACGTCGTTGCGGCGGAAGACGGGTTGCCGACTGAAATTGGCGTACCCGGCGCAGCATCTGTAGCCGCCAGCGCTGCGGTTGACCTTCAGCAATAAGTGCCTTATTGATAAAAAGCCCGCCACAGTTTGCGCTGCCGCGGGCTTTTTATTGCCTGGGGCTCAAGGCTGAATCCCGGCAATAAAAAAGCCGATCCAAAAATGGATCGGCTTGATAACAACCCCGGAGGATTATTACTTGCGGCTTGCTTTTTCAAGCATGCGCAGAGCGCGCTCGTTAGCTTCGTCAGCAGTCTGTTGTGCTTTTTGAGCAGCAGCCAGAGCTTCATCAGCTTTACGGTAGGCTTCGTCTGCACGAGCCTGGGAGCGAGCTGCTGCGTCTTCAGTTGCAGTCAGACGAGCTTCGGTTTCTTTGGATACGCTGCTGCAACCGGTAGCCAGAACTGCGGCCAGAGCCAGAGCAGAGAATTTCAGAACGTTGTTCATCGTGTTCCCCTTCAAGGACTTTCAATTAGATGGCTACTTTCTCAGAGTGAGCTAATAGCCGGCGTACATACTACTCATTACTTGTAGTAAGTAAACTGACGTTGCGCAAGAAGCAAAAAAATTTCTTGTGCCGAATCTATTTTGGCTAAGCTTTTGAAGGTTTGTATAAAAACTGTCCAATTTTCTGCATCTCCACGGACATTGGATCCAGGCTGAAAGGGCCGGCCCGCATGTGTTAAGCCTTGTAAATAGATGAAAATTTATATATCGAGGCGAACACTTTCGTTCCGGTTGGCTTTACCGTGGCAGGTATCTTTTGCGCATCTAGAGGTGACTTTAAGAGCGGCAGTTCGTCTTAAGGTTCAACTGCCGGCAATGTTCAGGCTATCGGTCACCGGTTGATCGAGGCCCTTTCTATAACCACCCGGGGCAGGGAATGATGAGCGCACCTTGAGCAATCGCAGGATTGGTGCCTACTATTCCCTACGTGCTGGTTGTGAGCGCTCACGGTTTTCTCGTTGTCGAAACCGGCACGGGGTGGCGTAGATGTTCCTTCGCCGGAAAAACATCGGTAAGGTAGGGGTCGCAATCTTAGACCCGCGAGGAGTAGTGATGAGCGAGGCGTTGTCCATCCACCATGACCAGGCTGGTCATCAGTTCGAGACCAATGTGGACGGTCATCGTGCCTATCTGACCTATATGGACCTCGGGAAGCAGACCCTGGATATCTATCGCACATTCGTGCCCAACGCGTTGCGGGGGCGAGGCATTGCGGCCGCATTGACCGAAGAGGCCTTGAAGTTTGCCGAAGAGGCGGGCTATACGGTGATTCCGTCGTGCTCCTATGTCGAGCGCTATATGGAACGCCACCAGCGCCATGCCGCAAAGCTGTAAGCGATACTCGAAAGCATAAAAAAACGCCGGGCTTAGCCCGGCGTTTTTGCGTGCACAACTCAGGTTCAGCTGCGTTTGCGCTTGGGCAGCACGTCCTTGAGCTTGGCGTGCATGCTGCGCAGGGTGGTTTCGGTGGCAGCCCAGTCGATGCAGGCATCGGTGATCGACACGCCGTACTGCAAGTCGGCCAAGTCCTTTGGAATCGCCTGGCAACCCCAGTTCAAATGGCTCTCGACCATCAAGCCGATGATGGACTGGTTGCCTTCGAGGATCTGGTTGGCGACGTTCTCCATCACCAACGGCTGCAAGGCCGGGTCTTTGTTGGAATTGGCATGGCTGCAGTCGACCATGATGTTCGGCTTGATCTTGGCCTTGTTCAGTGCCTGCTCGCACAGGGCGACGCTGACCGAATCATAGTTGGGCTTGCCATTACCGCCACGCAGCACCACGTGGCCGTAGGCATTACCCTTGGTGGTGACGATGGAGACGCCGCCTTCCTGGTTGATACCCAGGAAACGGTGAGGGCTGGAGACCGATTGCAGGGCATTGATCGCCACGGTCAGGCCGCCGTCGGTGCCGTTCTTGAAGCCTACGGCCGAAGACAGGCCGGACGCCATTTCGCGGTGGGTCTGGGATTCGGTGGTACGTGCGCCGATGGCCGACCAGCTGATCAGGTCCTGCAGGTACTGCGGGGAGATCGGGTCAAGGGCTTCGGTGGCGGTGGGCAGGCCCATTTCAGCCAGGTCCAGCAACAGTTTGCGACCGATGTGCAAGCCGTCCTGGATCTTGAACGAGTCGTCCAGGTACGGGTCGTTGATCAAGCCTTTCCAGCCCACGGTGGTACGCGGCTTCTCGAAGTAAACGCGCATCACCAGGTACAAGGTGTCGGACACTTCTGCCGCCAGCACCTTGAGGCGCTCGGCGTATTCGTGGGCGGCCTTGAGGTCGTGGATCGAGCAGGGCCCGATCACGACGAAGAGGCGGTGGTCGGTGCCATCGAGGATGTCGCGGATGACTTCGCGGCCCTTGGTGACGGTCTGCAGGGCAGCGTCGCTCAGGGGAATTTCGCGCTTGAGCTGATCGGGTGTGATCAGGGTCTCGTTGGATTCGACGTTAAGGTCATTGATCGGTAAATCAGCCATCGTGTTACTCGCCAGGGTCACGGGTGCCGGCCGCCAGCCATCCCCGTGCGGCGGGCACAGCATGATTTGAATACAGGGGGGAGGAACCTTAGCGCGTAACACTGGCCCGCGACAATGGGCAAAGTCCGGTTTAATCCAGCGCTGGCTGCACAACTGTCTCATGGGAGAACTCACCGGCATGGCGCGATACCCAATCGCGGGCCATGGCTTCGAGTTGCTGGGGCGACGGCTCGGCGTCTTCGTGCAGGCGGCAGTAGCGTTCGATCTGGCACACTTGCTCGCCCATCCGCGCACCGAACAAGGCATGTTCATCGGTAAAGCAAATACCGATGCGGTAACCATTTTCGACTTTGCGGCACCAGGCCACATAGCCCGGATAGCGCGCGCTGGGGCCCAGCGAGGGGATATGCAGGTCGACCGCTGTGCCAGGGTGCCAGGCATACGGCCAATTGCAGGCAACGCCGCCGCGACCGATAGTGTGCAGGCGTTGGCGGGGCAGGGCAGGAGAGGGACGTTGGATCAACTCGACAGCGACATCATCAGGGTGAGGTAGAAAACGACCCATGTACACGGACTCCGAGCGCCGTCCAATTGACGGCAGTGGCAGCAGTATAGTGAAGGAACTGGAATTGACCGACCTGGATATTGACCAGCAATTGCTGGGATTGCCAGGCATTTCGCTGTTAGTGTTCACCAGTGCCGGTTGTTCCAGTTGCCGCTGGGCCCGCCAGCAATTGCCGGGCTGGCATTTGCCGGTGGACCGCGTGTGCTGGGTTGACGCCGGGCACAACGGTGGTGCGGTCGAACGCTACCAGATCTTTCATTTGCCGGCGTTGTTCCTCGTGTGCGAGGGTCAATTTCTTGGGCAATTACAGACACGGCTTACAGCATCCGATATTGCAGAGAGCGTGAACCAGGCACTCAGCCGTACACCAGAGGATTTGCCATGACAGCAGTTGAATCCCCGTCGCCACGCATTGGCATTATCGGCACCGGTGCTATTGGTGGTTACTATGGATTGATGCTGGCGCGTGCCGGCTTCGATGTGCATTTCCTGCTGCGCAGCGAATATACAGCGGTCAGTGAACATGGCCTGCACCTCAACAGCGCGGTACATGGCCGCTTGCACCTGCATCCGGTACAGGCTTATGCCCGCGCCGCCGACATGCCGCCGTGCGACTGGCTGTTGGTGGGCACCAAGTCTACTGGCAACGTGGACCTGGCCCCGACCATCGCCCAAGTTGCGGCGCCGGATGCCAAGGTGGTGCTCCTGCAAAACGGCCTTGACGTGGAGGACAGTCTGCGCGAACACCTGCCGCCGTCGCTGCACCTGCTGGGTGGCCTGTGCTACATCGGTGTGCACCGCTCGGCTCCGGGCGTTGTCGAGCATCAGGCGCTGGGCCGGGTCAACCTGGGTTATCACAGCGGTACGGCTGCCAACGATGAGACGCAGCAAAAGGCAATTGTCGAAGCAGGCGCCGGGCTGTTCCATCGAGCTGGCATCGAATCCCAGGCCATGGCCAACGTGCATCAGGCACGCTGGCATAAACTGGTGTGGAACGTGCCGTATAACGGCCTCTCGGTCTTGCTGGGCACGGGGACCACGGCGATGATGGCTGACGAGTCCAGCCGCGAATTGATCCAGGCGCTGATGGCGGAGGTGGTGCAGGGCGCTCACGCCTGTGGCCATGAAATTCCCGCCAGCTACGCCGGGCAGATGTTCGCCATGACCGAAACCATGGACGACTACCTGCCCAGCATGTATCACGACCATGTGCACAAGCGCCCGTTGGAACTGGCGGCCATCTACGCCCGGCCTTTGGCCGCCGCCAAAGCGGCCGGTTGCGAACTGCCGCGCATGCAGGCGCTCTACCAGGCCTTGAGTTTTATTGATCGGCATAACCGCTGATTGGGGGAGACACCATGGCGAAGGGATTGGGTGACAAGCTGGTGCTGGCGATTTCGTCGCGGGCGCTGTTCGACCTGAGTGACAGTCACAAGGTGTACCTGGCCGAAGGTGTAGAGGCTTACCGCAAATACCAGATTGAACATGAGGAAGAGACCCTCGAGCCCGGCGACGCCTTCCCACTGGTCAAGAAATTGCTGAGCCTGAATGCCAGCTTGGGACGTGCGCGGGTCGAGGTGGTGTTGGTGTCGCGTAACAGTGCCGATACCGGCCTGCGAGTATTCAACTCGATCCAGCATTACGGGCTGGATATTTCCCGCGCCGCTTTCGTAGGAGGGCGTAGTCCTTACCCGTATTTGGCCGCCTTCGGTTGCCATCTGTTTCTCTCGACCCATGCTGAAGATGTGCGCAGCGCCCTCGACGCCGGGTTTGCGGCGGCGACGATTCTGTCGGGCGGTGCACGTCGTGCTTCGAGTGAGGAACTGCGCATCGCATTCGACGGCGACGCGGTGTTGTTTTCCGACGAGTCCGAACGTGTCTATCAGGCCGGCGGCCTGGAAGCTTTCCAGGCCAGTGAGCGAGAGTCCGCGCGCGAGCCTTTGCACGGCGGCCCGTTCAAAGGCTTCCTGGCGGCGCTCAACTTGTTGCAGCGGGAGTTTGCCGATGACGCCTGCCCGATCCGTACCGCACTGGTCACTGCACGCTCGGCTCCATCCCATGAGCGCGTGATTCGTACGTTGCGTGAATGGGATATCCGCCTGGACGAGTCGCTGTTCCTCGGTGGCCTGGAAAAAGCCGCGTTCCTGGAAGCCTTCGCCGCCGACGTATTTTTCGACGACCAGGCGGGTCATTGTGAGAAAGCCAGGGAGGTGGTGGCCACCGGGCATGTGCCCCATGGCATCAGTAATGAGTTGCAAATCCAGACCGAGAGCTAGCTGCTAAGCTCATTCAATCCCCGCCATCCTGGCAGTCCAGGAGGTTCTATGATTCGTTCGATGCTGTACGCCACGGACCTGGGTCTATATGCACCGTATGTGATGCAACATGCACTGGCGCTGGCGCGAACGTTCAAGGCTGACCTGTATGTGATCCACGTCGTCGAGCCCATCGGGCTGTTCGCCGAATCGGTGTTGCAGAGCTACCTTGATGAGAAGGCCCTGAGCGAATGGCAGAGCCAGGGGTTGAGCACGGTCATGGCGACGATTGAACAGCGGGTGCTGGACAGCTTTCGCGAGGAGTTGGGGGAAGGGGAGCAGGACCTGCAATTGATTCGCTCGGTCAGGGTGATCCAGGGGGACCCCTGCGAGGTGATTCTCGACCAACTGCGAAAACTTTCCGTCGACCTGCTGATCGTAGGTAGTCACAGCCAGGCAACCGGGGTGGCCGTGCCCCTTGGGCGTACTGCCGCACGGGTATTGCAGTTGTCCCCGGTACCGGTCTACTTGGTGCCGTCGCTGCAGCATCGGCGCAGTGATGATAGTTGATCGGTAGAAGTTGATAAAAAGTTCTAGATTTATCAGTCTAACCTTTAATATAGTTATATACCGTCGCTGATACCCGTGGCGTCTATCTGCTTTGAGGGATTCATATGAAGCTTCAACAACTGCGCTACATCTGGGAAGTGGCGCACCACGACCTCAACGTTTCCGCTACCGCTCAAAGCCTCTACACCTCGCAACCCGGTATCAGCAAGCAGATTCGCCTGCTCGAAGACGAGCTGGGCGTCGAAGTGTTCGCACGCAGTGGCAAGCACCTGACCCGCGTCACCCCGGCTGGCGAGCGCATCATCACCACCGCCGGCGAGATCCTGCGTAAGGTCGAAAGCATCAAGCAGATCGCCCAGGAATTCTCCAACGAGAAGAAAGGCACTCTGTCGATCGCCACCACCCACACGCAGGCGCGTTATGCATTGCCGCCGGTGATCCGTGATTTCATCAAGCAATACCCGGATGTGGCCCTGCACATGCACCAGGGCTCGCCGATGCAGATTGCCGAGATGGCCGCTGATGGCACCGTAGATTTTGCCATCGCCACTGAAGCGCTGGAACTGTTCGGCGACCTGGTGATGATGCCCTGCTACCGCTGGAATCGCTGCGTGGTCGTGCCCCAAGGTCACCCTTTGGCCAAGCTGCCGAAGCTGACCCTGGAAGCCTTGGCTGAATACCCAATCGTGACTTATGTGTTCGGTTTTACCGGGCGTTCCAAGCTGGACGAAGCTTTCAGCCATCGCGGCCTCACGCCCAAAGTGGTGTTCACCGCGGCTGATGCCGACGTGATCAAGACCTATGTTCGCCTCGGCCTGGGCGTGGGTATCGTCGCCAAGATGGCGGTCGACACCAACCTCGACAAAGACCTGGTGGTGCTGGATGCCAGCGAACTGTTCGAATCGAGCGTGACGAAGATCGGTTTCCGCCGCGGAACCTTCCTACGGGGGTTCATGTGCGATTTCATCGAGAAATTCGCACCGCACCTGACTCGCGAGGTGATGGCCAAGGCGATCCAGTGCCACAACAAGCAGGAGCTGGAAGAACTGTTCGACGGCGTGGAACTGCCCGTCCACTGATATCGCCTGCAACGGTCTATTTGGCCTCGGTAACCGTAAAGTGTTGCCGGGCGCCTGCCACCAGAATCTCCACCTCATCACCTTCAAACTTGCCCAGCAGGCTTTTGCCCAGGGGCGAGCGCGGGGTGATGACGGTCACCGGTTGTCCGACCACATCGACCTTCAAACCCGCCGCGTCCGGTGCCAGGAACAACCATTGCTGGCGACCCCTCTCGTCTTCCAGGCCCAGTAGCGTGCCTATCTCCACACCCCGCTGATCATCGAAAGCACGCAATTGCAGGTTCTGGCACAGCGCCAGCGACTGCTTGATTTCCTCGACTCGCTTGGCCTGCCCGGCCGCCAGGTAAGACGCCTCCAGGCCCAGGGTGTCGTATTTGTTCTCGGCAATGTTTTCTTCGTGGGTCGCAGTTTCGTAGGCGGTCTGCGCAGCACGTTGGGCGATATCGAGGTCGACGGTGAGTTTTTCCAGGATCAACTGGAGGACAGCGTGTTTATTCATGGTCTTCAATCGCAGAATTGCAGGACATTGGCCCGAGTCTTTTCACTGGGGGCGTTCTGGTCCTGTTGCAGCCAGAACTGGCATTTGGGGTTGGACAGGTTGCGTGCGTTGCTTCGGGCCTGGTCCAGGGCCTGTTGCTGTTCCTGTTTTTGCAGGTTCTGCTGGTACTGTTCGAACATGCGGTTCGGTGGCTCCGGCGCAGTGGCGGGCGGCTTGCCCAGTTGCTCAACTGCTTGGGCCACAGGCGCCAGGCTCTGCGGGAACAGGTAGCGAGACGCCAGCCAGGTGGTCAGCGCAATGGCGATAAAGCCCAGCCACACGCCTGTGGCAATGGCGATGCTGAGCTTGAACAGCGACAACGG
Organism: Pseudomonas haemolytica; assembly: GCF_009659625.1. GTDB lineage: Bacteria > Pseudomonadota > Gammaproteobacteria > Pseudomonadales > Pseudomonadaceae > Aquipseudomonas > Aquipseudomonas haemolytica. The sequence continues at coordinate 1,124,728 of NZ_VOIW01000001.1, forward strand.
GCGGTCAGACATGATGGCCTCCTGGCGGGGCTTAACGGTGCGACGGCGATTGTCGCACAGCCACTGTGCAGAATAATCGCGATCAAGCCTTCTGCATCGGCGCATTTATGCGGACAATCGAGGCTTTGATCGATGGAGCCCGGAATGAAAGCCCGCTGGGATATTTTTTGCAGCGTCGTCGACAACTACGGCGACATCGGCGTGACCTGGCGCCTGGCCCGGCAGTTGGTGGTGGAGCATGGCTGTGAAGTGCGTTTGTGGGTCGATGACCTGCGTGCCTTCGAGCGCATGTGCCCGGACATTGACGTGCAGGTGAGCCAGCAGTGGCAAGAGGGCGTCGAAGTGCGCCACTGGCCGACCGAATGGCCGGGCGCGCACTCGGCCGATGTAGTAATTGCCGCGTTTGCCTGCCAGCTACCGCTGGCGTACATGGACAGCATGGCCGAGTGTGATCGTCCGCCGTTGTGGATGAACCTGGACTACCTCAGTGCTGAAGACTGGGTGGTGGGTTGTCACTGCTTGCCGTCGGTGAAGTTCAAGGGCGTGCAGAAGTACTTTTTCTTCCCCGGCTTTCGCCCCGGTACCGGTGGCCTGTTACGTGAAGCCGGTTTGTTGGAGCGGCGCCAGGCGTTTCAGCAGGATGACGCCGCGCAGCAACAATTCCTGCAAACCCTGGGCGTATTCCCTGCGGCCGGTGCGCGATTGATGTCGTTGTTTGCCTATGAGAATCCCGGGCTGGCCGGTTGGTTGGACGTATTGGCAGCAGATAGGCACGAGACTCACTTGCTGGTACCGGAAGGGCGCATCCTTGGCGACATGCAGCGCTGGCTCGGGGTGGGCAGCTTGGCCGCGGGCGATATCCAGATGCGTGGCGCGCTGACGGTGCAAGTCATTGCATTCGTACGCCAGGAGCAATATGACCAGCTGCTGTGGTGTTGCGCGTTCAACGCCGTGCGCGGTGAAGACTCCTTCGTGCGCGCCCAGTGGGCAGGCAGGCCATTACTGTGGCACATCTATCGCCAGGACGAAGACATCCACCTGGACAAGCTCGATGCCTTCCTGGCGTTGTACACCGCCGCACTGTCGCCCTCCGCCAAAGCCGCTGTCGTTGCGCTTTGGCAGGCCTGGAACACGCAAGGCGATATGGCCCAGTCCTGGAAAATGCTCCTGGAACACTGGCCCGAGGTGAGCGGGCACGCTGAGAACTGGTGTCTGGAACAGGGCTTGCAAGCCGATCTTGCAACGGCGCTGGTACAGTTTTATGAAAGTTGGATATGATACGCCACCTTGATTTTTGTAAATCCCATCCAAATTTCGGATATATGCAATGAAAACTGGTAAAGAACTGAAACCCGGTACAGTGATCCGTCTCGAAAACGACCCTTGGCTGGTTCAGAAAGCTGAGTTCACCAAGTCTGGTCGTAACAGCGCAATCATGAAGACCAAGCTGAAGAACCTGCTGACCGGTTACAAGACCGAGATCGTCTACAGCGCCGATGACAAACTGGACGACGTGATCCTCGACCGCAAAGAAGCGACCCTGTCCTTCATCAGCGGCGACACCTACACGTTCATGGACACTACCGACTACACCATGTACGAGCTGAACGCTGAAGATATCGAAGCCGTTCTGCCGTTCATCGAAGAAGGCATGGAGGACGTCTGCGAAGCTATTTTCTTCGAAGAGCGCCTGGTTTCCGTAGAGCTGCCGACCACTATCGTGCGTAAGGTTGCCTACACCGAAGGTTCCGCTCGCGGCGACACTTCGGGCAAGGTGATGAAGCCTGCCAAGCTGAGCAACGGTACCGAACTGCAAGTGGCCGATTTCATCGAAATCGACGACCTGATCGAGATCGACACCCGCGAAGGTGGTTCGTACAAAGGTCGCGCCAAGAAGTAATTCTGGCCCCGCCGATACGAAAAAAAGCCCGACCTTGAGTCGGGCTTTTTTGTGGGCGTCTGTTTTCAGGCCGTTACATGCAAGCGCACATCAACATTGCCACGGGTGGCGTTGGAGTACGGGCAGACTTGATGGGCGGCGTCGACCAGGCTTTGCGCATCGTCCTGGGTCAGGCCCGGCAGGCTGATGTGCAGGTCAATGTCCAGGCCAAAACCACCGGGGATCTGGCCGATGCCTACGTGGGCGGTGATCGAGGCGTCATCCGGGATTTTGCGTTTGGTCTGGCTGGCGACAAATTTAAGCGCGCCGATAAAGCAGGCGGAGTAGCCGGCGGCGAACAGTTGCTCTGGGTTGGTGGCCTGGCCACCGGCACCGCCCAATTCCTTGGGGGTGGAGAGTTTTACGTCAAGGATGTTGTCGCTGGAAACTGCACGACCATCACGGCCGCCAGTGGCGGTAGCTACTGCTGTATAGAGCGCTTGCATGGGGCATTCCTCTTGATTTTTTAGCGCTAATTATTTGCGCGCTAATTAGTTGGCGGGATCAATGTATAGCGCTAATGTTTGGTGCGCAATATATTTTTATAAGCATTTTTTCGAGCCACGGAAAACCAACGTGGGAGGGGGCTTGCCCCCGATAACGGTTTGTCAGCCACTCAATACTTAGCTGGCCCACCGCCATCGGGGGCAAGCCCCCTCCCACATTTTCAGTGCTTTGCCGCCTTTAGATTGCGTTCTGCAGATTGCCCCGCAATGCAATCAAGTCGGCTTGCAGCTTGCGCAATTGCTCCAGCGCCAACCCGCTGGCGCCGAGGATGCACTGGGGCACATCCTTGGCTTTACCCTGCAACGCGCGGCCGGCGTCGGTCAGTTCCACCACCACCACTCGCTCATCTTCGCGGCTGCGGGTGCGGCTGAGCAGGCCCTCAGCTTCCAGGCGCTTGAGTAGCGGCGTCAGTGAGCCAGGGTCGGTCAGCAGGCGGCTGCTGATTTCACCGACGGTCAATCCATCCTCTTCCCACAGCACCATCATGGCCAGGTATTGCGGGTAAGTCAGGCCCAGGGCTTGGAGCAGGGGCTTGTAGACCTTGGTCATCAGCAGTGAGGTGGAGTGCAGGGCGAAGCACAACTGGTTATCCAGCAGCAGGGATTGGCAGGGATCAGGGTTTTTGCTCATTGTGGTGCCTCGAAAAAACGTGTCTGTGCTGGAATCTAGCGGGCGAATCTTTAATGCGCCAGATAATTCTGCCCACGTGGTCAGACCAGGCCGTTTTGCAATGCCAGATCCCAAGGCGGCACCAGACTGAAGCGGGATTTGAGGTATTCGAGCAACAACCGACTTCTTGCATTGGGCTGTTGTTCAAGGCGCAGCGCGTAAATGCCCGCGGTTTCCGGGCTGGGCAAATCGTTTTCACAAAACAGTGGCAACAGTTCGCCATGTACTAGGTATTCGCTGGGCAGCCAGGACGGCAGGTGCGCAATGCCCAACCCGGCCAAATGCTGCGGGTGCATCCACCCGGATCAACCCTTCCGGCGCATGGCTCAGGGAGACCGCTTCGGCCCGGGCCAATTGCAATTCACTGACAATCCGCCGCGCCCGCTCGGCAAAGGCCAGGCCGGCCGGTGTGGGCACTACCGCATGGGTGCTGCGCTGGAAGAGGCGGCTGCCCACTGAGTTTTCCAGGCTGTCTATGCGCCGGGCTACGGCAGACGGCGTCAGCGGGTGGCGACGCGCGGCGGCGGAAAAGCTGCCGATTTCCATCACATCGAGAAACAGGCCCAGTTGATCGGTCAAGGTATTGGCGTTCATAGGCGAGCGCTTATGCGAGATTGGCATAGCCATTTTGCGTTGCTGTGCGTTTCCACGCCAGGGCGGACTGCGTAGCATGCCAATCTTGGGATTTCGGAGTATTGAGCGGTGTTGGATCTAGTCATGTACCTGCTATTGGGCGCGGCGTTGGGTACGGTGGGCGGGCTGTTTGGTATCGGCGGCGGGCTGATTGCTATCCCAGTGCTCGGCGTGCTGTTCGGCCTCGATCAGCAAATTGCCCAAGGCACCGCGCTGGTCATGGTGGTACCCAATGTGATGCTCGCCCTGTGGCGCTATCACCAACGTAATCGCATCGAACTGCGCCACGCCTTGCCGCTGGGCGTGATGGGCTTTTGCTTTGCCTGGCTGGGGTCGATCTGGGCGGTGGGGCTGGATGCCGGGGCTATGCGTATCGGTTTTATTGCTTTCCTGGTGGCGCTGTCGGCCTACAACCTGTTGCGTATGTTCACTCGAAACGCCCCGCCAACGGCGCAGATGCGTTACTCATGGCCCTGGCTCGGGGTATTGGGTGCGGCGTCCGGCTCCATGGGTGGATTGTTCGGGGTAGGTGGCGCGGTGGTGGCCACGCCGGTGCTCACCAGTGTCTTCGGCACCAGCCAAGTGGTCGCCCAAGGCTTGTCGCTGGCCTTGGCGCTGCCCAGCACGGGCGTGACCCTGGTCACCTATGCCTGGCACCATGAGGTGGACTGGATGATCGGCCTGCCGTTGGCGGTGGGGGGGCTGCTCAGTATCAGTTGGGGAGTGAAAGTCGCCCACGCCTTGCCCGAGCGCCTGCTGCGCGGCCTGTTCTGTGGCTTCCTGGTGGTGTGCGCGGTGATGCTGACCTTTAAAGTTTGAAGCCTTCGAGGATGTACTCGGCCAGGCATTCGGTGATCGGTGACGTCATCTGCGGGTTACGCAGCAAGCGCAGATTCATCGACGGCAACGGTGGAAAGCCTTCGTCGCTGCCGAGCACTCGCAGGTCTTCGGTGATCAGGCTTTCCATGCTGATCATGGTCGCCAGGCCAGCACTGACCACTGCCTGGATCGCCGCTCCGTTTGAGCTGTGGTAAGCCAGGCGATAATCGCGTCCGACTGCATCCAGTGCGGCGCGTGCCCAATGGGTATACAGGCAATCGTCGCCGGAAATCGCCAGGGGCAGCGCATCGTGCTCATCCACGCAGAAGCACGGTGACGCTGCCCATACCATGCGCTCGGTGCGCAACAGCTCACCGATATCATTGCCGGGCTCGCGGCTGATAACAGTCAGCGCCAGGTCTCGCCGCTGCATCAATACGGTCGATGCTTCACAGTGCATCTCTATCTGAATCAGGGGGTACGCTTTGGAAAACTGCTTCAGAATCCCCGGTAGAAAGCGCATCACGTAGTCATCCGGCGTGCCGATGCGCACGAGCCCCACCATATGTGGCTCGCGCAGGGTATTGAACACCTCGCTGTGCAGTTTCAGGATGCGCCGCGCATAACCCAGCAGCACCTGGCCTTCGGGGGTGAGCCGTACCTGGCGGCCATCACGTTCGAACAGCTTGCGCTGCAGCACGTCTTCCTCCAGTCGTTTCATCTGCATGCTCACCGCCGATTGGGTGCGGTTGATCAGTTCGCCAGCGCGGGTAAAACCGCCCTGGTCGGCGATGGCGACGAAGGTTCGTAGCACTTCTGTGTCGATGCTCGGGTAGCCGGACAATTGATCAATCTCAGAGATGTATTGCATAAGAAACATTCGTTGGATTGATCATAGCGCCAGGCCCACACTTTCGTCATCCCCACTGGAGGGCGAGAAGATGAAAGGTCAAAAAGGTTTCGTGTGGCTGCATAAATGGCCGCTTGCCGGGCTGTTCCATACGATCGCGCGTTGGCAACTGTTGCATCAGGAGCGCCATTTGCTGGCGACCTTGAACGATGACGCGCTCAAGGACATCGGGCTCAACCGCGCCGATGTTGAGCAGCAAGCCCATAGGCATTTATGGGGAGACCCGCTGCGAAAATAAGCCAGGATGCAGTAGGGTAGGGGGCGAGCTTCTATGGAGATTCCCATGCCCGCCGACCTGTCTTTTTCACTCAAGCAAGCTCGACGCATGGCGCTGGCAGCCCAGGGTTTTTCCGGGCGCCAGGCGCCTGCACAGATAAAGGCCGCGCACGTCAATCGACTGATCGAGCGCCTGGGCGTCGTTCAGATCGACTCGGTCAACGCACTGGTGCGTTCCCATTACCTGCCGTTGTTTTCCCGCCTGGGCCAATACGCCCCGTTGATCCTCGAGCAAGCGGCCTGGAGTCAGGGCAGGCGGCGTTCGCTGTTCGAGTATTGGGGGCATGAGGCGTCGCTGCTGCCCATGTCGCTGTACCCGTTGATGCGTTGGCGCATGGAGCGGGCCAGGCAGGGGCAGGGGATCTATTCGCAGATGGCGCGTTTTGGCCGCGAACAGCAGGCGATTATCCAGCGCGTGCTGCGCAGCGTCGAGCAACAGGGCGCATTGGGGGCGGGCAGCTTATCGACCCGCGAGGAACGCGCCGGGCCTTGGTGGGATTGGAGTGATGAAAAGCACGCGCTGGAATGGCTGTTTGCCGCCGGTTTGGTCACCGTCGCGGGGCGGCGGGGATTTGAGCGACTCTATGATTTGCCGGAGCGTGTTATCCCTGGTGAAATTCTTCAAGCCTGCATGACCGAGGCCGAAGCTCTGCGCGGCTTACTGCTGCACAGCGCGACGGCGTTGGGCGTCGCCACCGAAAAGGACCTGCGCGATTACTTCCGCCTCGACCCCGCTGACAGCCGCATGCGCTTGGCCGAACTGGTCGAGGATGGGCAGTTGCTGACGTGCCAGGTGCAGGGTTGGAAACAACCGGCGTACTGCCTGCCGGAGCCGAAGGTGCCACGCAAAGTACCGGCGAGTGCCTTGCTGTCGCCGTTCGATTCGTTGATATGGGAGCGCAGCCGCACCGAGCGCTTGTTCGATTTCCGCTATCGGCTGGAGATCTACACCCCGCAAGACAAGCGGGTGTACGGCTATTACGTGTTGCCGTTTTTGCACAATGAGCGAATCGCCGCACGCGTCGACCTGCGGGCCGAGCGTGCCCATGGGCGCCTGGCGGTGCATGCTTTGCACGAGGAAGAACCGGGGCTGGATGACGAAGGTATGTTGGCGCTGGCGTTAAGCCTGCGGCAAATGGCCGACTGGCTGGGGCTGGAGCAGGTCCAGCTCAATTGCCAGCGGCCCAGTGCCGCACGACTAAGGGCAGCGCTGTTGGTTAGCGTTTGACCTGCTTCAAGGTCTCGGCAATCAGGAACGCCAGCTCCAGCGACTGATCGGCGTTCATCCGCGGGTCGCAATGGGTGTGATAGCGGTCCGACAGGCCGTCTTCGGTGATCGGCCGTGCGCCGCCGATGCATTCGGTGACGTTCTGCCCGGTCATTTCGATATGAATCCCGCCGGCGTAGCTGCCTTCTGCCTGGTGCACCTGGAAGAACTCCTTCACTTCGCCGAGGATCTGCGCAAAGTCGCGGGTCTTGTAGCCGCTGCTGGCCTTGATGGTGTTGCCGTGCATCGGGTCGCTGCTCCACAGCACCTGCTTGCCCTCGCGCTGCACGGCGCGGATCAGGTTGGGCAAGTGGTCGCCGACCTTGCCAGCGCCCATGCGGGCGATCAGGTTGAGGCGGCCAGGGTCGTTGTCCGGGTTGAGGATGTCGATCAGGCGGATCAGGTCGTCCGGGTTCATGCTCGGCCCGACCTTCACGCCGATCGGGTTGTTCACCCCGCGCAGGAATTCGACATGGGCGCCATCCAACTGGCGGGTACGGTCGCCGATCCAGAGCATATGGGCCGAGCAGTCGTAGTAGTCGTTGGTCAGGCTATCGCGGCGCACGAAGGCTTGTTCATAGTTGAGCAGCAACGCTTCATGGGCGGTGAAGAAGCTGGTTTCGCGCAATTGCGGCGAGCTGTCCATGCCACAGGCGCGCATGAAGGCCAGGGTCTCGTCGATGCGGTCGGCCAGTTGGCTGTACTTCTCGGCCAGGGCGGAGTTGGCGATAAAGTCCAGGTTCCACTTGTGCACCTGGTGCAGGTCGGCGAAGCCGCCCTGGGCAAAGGCGCGCAGCAGGTTGAGGGTGGCCGTGGACTGGTGGTAGGACTGCAACAGGCGGTCCGGGTCTGGCACACGGCTTTTTTCGTCGAAACCGATACCGTTGACGATATCGCCACGGTAGGCGGGCAGGGTGACGCCGTCGATGGTTTCATCGTTGGCCGAGCGCGGCTTGGCGAATTGGCCGGCCATGCGCCCGACTTTCACCACCGGGCAACCGGCGGCGAAGGTCATGACAATGGCCATCTGCAACAGCACCTTGAAGGTGTCGCGGATTTTCGCGGCGGAAAACTCGGCAAAGCTCTCGGCGCAATCGCCGCCTTGCAGCAGGAATGCGCGCCCCTGGGTCACTTCGGCAAACTGGCGGCGCAACTCACGGGCTTCCCCGGCAAACACCAGCGGCGGGTAGCTGGCCAGGTTCTGCTCCACTTGCAGCAAGTGCGCAGCGTCCGGGTACTGGGGTTGTTGCTGGATTGGCAAGGCACGCCAGCTGTCGGGGCTCCAGGGTTGGCTCATCGTGAACTCGTGTGATGGGTGGATGTTGGGGCGCCAATGTTAGCAGCAATTAGTGCGTGACCTGTTGCTGCTGCTTGGCCGACAATCGCGCCTTTGCCGTGCGGTAAACCCTTTAGGAGTAGTGATGAGCGAGGAGCGTGTCGAGCACCTGCTGGCCGAAGTCCATGATGATTTCGGCATGATTCGTGTGCTTGAAGTGGCCGATTACCGTTTTCTCGAGTTTGGTGACGCCATCGAGCAAAGCTGTGTGTTCACCGCGGACCCGAGCTGGCTGGAGTATGACTACACCCGCGCCATGTTGATCGGCGCCTTATGCCATGAGCAGGCGGAGAGCGCGTTGTTCCTTGGCCTGGGGGCCGGCACGTTGACCCAGGCGTGCCTCAAGTTCCTGCAACTGGAAGATGTCGAGGCCATTGAGCTGCGGCCTGATGTGCCGCGCCTGGCGATTGAGTATCTGGGGCTGGACGACGACCCGCGTTTGTACATTCGCATTGGTGACGCGCTGCAATTGCTTGAAACCGCCGAGTCAGCCGACCTGATTTTTGTCGACCTCTACACCGATGTCGGCCCGGGCGTGGGGCACTTGGCCTGGACCTTCCTGGAAAATTGCCAGAAGAAACTCAACCCCGGTGGCTGGCTGGTGATCAACCAGTGGGCGACCGATGACGGCAAACCGCTGGGCGCGGCACTGCTGCGTGGGTTGTACCACCGGCATTATTGGGAGCTGCCGGTGAAGGAGGGCAATGTGATTTTGCTGGTGCCTTCGGAGCTGGATCAAGAGCTGGATCTGGAGGCACTGTCGGCTCGCGCCGAAGCGTTGGCGCCACGATTGGGGTACTCGTTGCAGCCGTTGATCAAGGCAATTCGGCCGGCTACGTAGTCGCCTGTACCGACGTCATCGCGGGCAAGCCCGCTCCCACAGGGGAATGCATTTCAACCTGTGGGAGCGGGCTTGCTCGCGAAGAGGCCATCACTGTCGCCAACACGTCCAGGCTGTTCAAATACCCTTGAACACCCCCGGGCGCTTCTCAAGCATCGCCCGCACGCCCTCTTTGGCATCTTCACTGTTAAGCAACTTATCCACCATCGGCGGTAATGCGGCGGCTGCGACGGCTTCGCCTTCCATCCGCGCCTGGCGCGCCGACATCAACGTCGCCTGTACGCCGAGCGGCGCCTGGCGGGCAATTCGGTTTGCCAGTTCGATGGCGCGGGGCAGCAGGTCCTCGCTGGCCATCACTTCCTGCACCAGCCCCAGGCGCAAAGCTTCATGGGCGTCGAACTCATCGCCGGTGAGCAACCAGCGCATCGCATTGCCCCAGCCGGCAATCTGATGAAAGCGCAATGTCGCACCACCAAACGGAAAAATCCCACGCTGCACTTCCATTTGCGCAAAGCGCGTATTGCTGGCGCAGAGGTTGATATCCGCCGCCAACATCAACTCGATACCAATTGTCAGGCAATAGCCCTGGGCCGCGACGATCACCGGTTTGCTCACCCTGGGGCCGGCGAATACGCCCCAGGGATCGCATCCTCCCAGCGGCGGCTGCCAGCCGCCCGCCATCACCGCGCTGACATTGGCCAGGTCCAGTCCGGCGGTAAAGTGTTCGCCGTGGGCAAACACCACGGCCACCCGCGCGTCATCGTTGCGATCAAATTCGCCATAGGCCAGGCTCAGCTCGTTGAGCAAATCCAGGTCAAAGGCGTTGCGTTTGGCCACGCGGTCCAGGCCCAGCAACAGAACATGGCCCTCAAGTGCACGGCTGACACGGCTGCTGCTGGGTTGATTCATCGGGTGTGCCCTCGGGCGCGGGTAAAGTTTTAGACCAAAGGGTCTGTGTGGGTGGGTGAACCGTTTAAGCGTCATGACCAGCAGGGCCGGGCCTTTGAAAAATAGACCTTGGCGTGGATATCTGCAAAGACCGTGACGCAGCGCGGTTTATCAGTGCGTTGCGATAAAAAAAGCTCCCTTTTTCAGGTATTTCCGGTATAGTGCGCGCCGGCCTTTAACCGGGCCGCGTTTAGGTAGCGCAATTCCCCGAAGTCAGCTTCGGCTGCACGTCCGCACAGCGGACTCTCCCTTGACGAATCTTTTTCATTCATTCGTTTTCGCAAATCCCCGCCGACAAAGCAGCCAGGGCGACTCTTGAGTCTCAACACGGCATGCGCAGCTTTGGAGCATGGGTCTTTGCGGATGCACTTAGAGGCAGACCCATGACCCAGGAAACCGGCGGCTTCGCCGCTTTTAATCTTAACCCGAATATTCTTGCTGCCGTCATCGCGACTGGCTACGAAGAACCTTCGGCGATTCAGCAGCAATCGATCCCGATCATCATGGCCGGCCAGGACATGATTGGCCAGGCCCAAACCGGTACCGGTAAAACCGCCGCGTTCGCCCTGCCTATCCTGCACTGCATCGATCCTGCCAAGCGCGAGCCGCAAGCCCTGATCCTGGCGCCAACCCGTGAGTTGGCGCTGCAAGTAGCAACCGCTTTCGAAACCTACGCCAAGCAGATGCCGGGCGTTACCGTTGTGGCCGTTTACGGCGGCGCGCCTATGGGCCCACAACTGAAAGCCATCCGTAATGGCGCACAGATCGTCGTTGCCACCCCAGGCCGTCTGTGCGACCACCTGCGTCGTGACGAGAAAGTCCTGTCGACCGTGAACCACCTGGTTCTGGACGAAGCTGACGAAATGTTGAAGCTGGGCTTCATGGATGACCTGGAAGTCATCTTCAAGGCGCTGCCTGCGACCCGTCAGACCGTATTGTTCTCGGCCACACTGCCGCAGTCCATCCGTGCCATTGCCGAACGCCACCTGCGCGATCCGCAACACGTGAAGATCCAGACCAAGACCCAGACCGTTACCGCGATCGAACAGGCTCACCTGTTGGTTCATGCTGATCAGAAGACCTCGGCTGTATTGAGCCTGCTGGAAGTCGAAGACTTCGACGCCCTGATCATGTTCGTACGCACCAAGCAAGCGACCCTGGACCTGGCCAGTGCCCTGGAAGCCAAAGGCTACAAAGCCGCTGCGCTGAACGGTGACATCGCCCAGAACCAACGTGAGCGCGTGATCGACTCCCTCAAGGATGGCCGTCTGGACATCGTTGTAGCGACCGACGTTGCTGCTCGTGGCCTCGACGTTCCACGTATCACCCACGTGTTCAACGTTGACATGCCTTACGATCCAGAGTCCTACGTTCACCGTATCGGCCGTACCGGCCGTGCCGGTCGCGAAGGTCGTGCACTGCTGCTGGTGACTCCACGTGAGCGCCGCATGCTGCAAGTGATCGAGCGTGTAACCGGTCAGAAGGTTGCCGAAGTGCGTCTGCCGGATGCCCAGGCTGTTCTCGATGCCCGCATCAAGAAACTGACCAACAGCCTGTCGCCGCTGGTGGCTGACGCTGAATCGACCCACGGCGACCTGCTGGACCGCCTGACTGCCGATATCGGTTGCACCCCGCGTGCCCTGGCTGCAGCGCTGCTGCGCAAAGCTACCAACGGTCAGGCCCTGACCCTGGCAGCCATCGAGAAAGAGCGCCCACTGGTGCCGAACAACGCGCCACGCGGTGATCGTCCAGAGCGTACCGGCGACCGTCCAGACCGTGGTGATCGTGAGCGTCGTGCTCCGGTTCCATTGGCTGAAGGCCGTGCTCGTTGCCGTACCGCGCTGGGTGCGCGTGATGGTATCGCTGCCAAGAACCTGCTGGGCGCTATCCTCAACGAGGGTGGCCTGGCACGTGAAGCTATCGGTCGCATCCAGGTGCGTGACAGCTTCTCCCTGGTAGAGCTGCCGGAAGATGGTCTGGAAAAACTGCTGGCCAAGCTCAAAGATACGCGCGTTGCCGGTAAGCAGCTCAAGCTGCGTCGCTACCGCGAAGATTGATCTGCCCTTGGGTTGATTGATCGCACATAAAAAATCCCCGACTGGTTCGGGGATTTTTTTGCCTGGAATTTCAGGGTTGGGATCTGTACTCGATCCAATGTGGGAGGGGCTTGTGTCAGTCGAATCGATAGATGTCCATGCCCAATGCCCCCATGGTGAATCCTTGGTGCGCCAACCCGAATTCCCCACCTGCGCCTCGCGCAAAATACAGCGGCAGCAAATGCTCGTCGCTGGGGTGGCTGCGCACTGCATGGGGTGCTTGGTGGCGATAGTCATGTAAGGCCGATTCGTCGTTGGCAGCGAGTTTGTCGACCACCCAATCGCGAAACTCCCGAGCCCACGGTGTGATGGTCTCCGGCCCGGCGCGCCAGTCCAGCTCACCAAGGTTATGGGTGATGCTGCCGGAGCCGATCAGCAATACTCCTTGCTCGCGCAAGCTGGAAAGGGCATGCCCAACACGGGTTTGCAGGGCAGGGCCCATGCGGCTGGGCAAGGAGACTTGCACCACGGGAATGTCGGCCGCCGGGTACATCAGCGACAGGGGCACCCAGGTGCCATGGTCGAAGGGCCGTTGATCATCGATGTGTGCATTCAGGCCGTCAGCCTGTAATAAATCGACAATTTCATTCGCCAGCCCTGGATCACCAGGCGCAGGGTATTGCACGGCAAACAGCTCGCGAGGGAAGCCACCAAAGTCGTGCCAGGTTTCGGGAGCGGCGCTGCCGCTGACCAACAGTTCGTGGCTTTCCCAATGCGCCGATACGACTACGATCGCCTTTGGCCGAGGCAGCTCTGCGGCCAGGCGCAGCAATGCGGGCCCGCTGGCACCCGGCTGCAACGCCAGCATGGGCGAACCGTGGGAGATAAACAGGCTGGGGAGCATCGGAGGGGTCCTGAGGGTTAACATGGGCCCATCTTCAATCAGATCATCGATCTAAATCTAATATAAGTTTTAGCGCCTTTTAATCGAATTTTCAGGTGATTTATGCAGCCTAAATTTTGGCAGGAACGCTGGGAAAGCAACCAGATCGGTTTCCATCAGCCCCAGGTCAACCCTTATCTACAACGGCAGTGGCCAACACTGGCGTTGGCCAAGGGCGCGAAGGTCCTGGTGCCCTTGTGTGGCAAAAGCCTGGATTTGATATGGCTGGCGAGCCGCGGGCATCATGTGATGGGCGTGGAGCTGTCTGAGCAGGCCGTGGAGGCTTTCTTCAGCGAGCAGGGGCTTGCGCCGCAGATCAATCAAAGAGGCGCGTTCAAGGTGTATCAGGCGGGCCTGATCGAAGTCTGGTGCGGTGATTTCTTCGACCTCGATGCTGACGCCCTGGCCGAATGCCAGGCGCTGTATGACCGTGCGGCGTTGATCGCCTTGCCGCCGCTGATGCGGGTGCAATACATAGAGCATCTTAATGCCTTGCTGGCTCCAGGCTGCCTGGGGCTGCTGATCACTTTGGACTACGACCAAGCGCAGAAGGCCGGCCCGCCATTTGCCGTTACGGATGAGGAAGTGCGGTTGCTGCTGGGGCTGTATTGGGCTTTGGAGCGGCTCGAGGAGCAGGACATTCTCGCCGAGAGTTGGAAGTTTGTGCAGGACGGCGTTACCCGTCTTGAAGAGCGCGTTTACCGGCTGGCCAAGGCGTAGAGACACGGCCACGAAAAAGGGGCGATTCAATCGCCCCTTTTGGTATTTCCGGTTATCAGCCCCGGCGACGCAGTGCGTCGATCCGCTCTTCCAGTGGCGGGTGGCTCATGAACAGGCGAGCCATGCCCTGTTTGATACCACCGTTGATGCCAAAGGCGGTCAGGCTGTCCGGCATGTGCACCGGCAGGCCCTGCTCGGAGCGCAAGTGTTGCAGCGCCGCGATCATTGCCCCGGTGCCGGCCAGGCGGGCACCGGCTTCGTCTGCGCGGAACTCGCGTTTGCGCGAGAACCACATGGTGATTGCGCTGGCCAGGAAGCCCAGCACCACCTCAGCAAAGATGGTCGCCACGAAGTAGGCAATGCCACGGCCTTCTTCGTTCTTGAAGATCACCTTGTCGACAAAGTTGCCGATGATCCTCGCGAAGAACATCACGAAGGTGTTCACCACGCCTTGCACCAGCGCCAGGGTGACCATGTCACCGTTGGCCACGTGGCCGATTTCATGGGCCAGTACCGCTTTCACTTCCTCATATGAGAAGCGTTCGAGCATGCCCTGGCTGACGGCGACGAGCGCGTCGTTCTTGTTCCAACCGGTGGCAAAGGCGTTGGCTTCATAGGCCGGGAAGATCCCGACCTCGGGCATCTTGATACCCGCCTCGCGGGACAGTTGCTCGACGGTCTGCAGCAACCATTGCTCATGCCGGGTGCGTGGTTGGGTGATGATCTGGGTGCTGGTACTCATCTTCGCCATCCACTTGGAGATGAAGAGCGAAAACAGCGAGCCGGCAAAACCAAAGACCGCACAGAAAACCAGCAGCTGATTGAGGTTCAGGTCAACCCCGTTGGCCGCCATGAACCCGTTGAAGCCGAAAAGGCTCAGGGTGATGCTGGCAATCAGCACGACCGCCAGGTTAGTGGCCAAGAACAGCAGGATGCGCATCATGGTTGTAGGGTTCTCCTCATGCTTAATATGTCGCGTACTGCGGGGTATATAAGGTGCGGGATGGGGTGATTCAACCGAGCGACTATTTCAAACTGTGTCCTACAGCTTGAACGTAGGGCCTTGAAGGGATTTTCCGACCTGTATTGTCGGCCATGACCAGCGCGAGGCTGCCTTGACGCCCCTTGATTATAGGGGGTACGCCACCGGCAGCAGGCAAGTGAAATACAACTGCAAGTAAGCGACAAAGAAGTGTTGCGAGATAATCACTGTACGACTCAGTGTGAGTCGTACAGCGTCAATGTCCCTACTGGCGATAGGATTTCAGGAAGTTGCCGATGCGACCAATTGCCATTTCCAGGTCATCCACTCGTGGCAAGGTTACTACGCGGAAGTGATCCGGCCATGGCCAGTTGAACGCGGTACCCTGCACCACCAGCAGTTTCTCCGACAGCAGCAGGTCGAGCACGAACTTCTCGTCGTTGAGGATCGGGCAGACTTTCGGGTCGATCCGCGGGAACGCGTACAACGCGCCCATGGGCTTCACACAGCTCACGCCCGGAATCGCGTTGAGCAGCTCCCAGGTGCGGTTACGCTGCTCCAGCAGGCGACCTTGGGGCAAGACCAGGTCGTTGATGCTCTGGTAGCCGCCGAGGGCGGTCTGGATGGCATGCTGGCTCGGCACGTTGGCACACAGGCGCATGTTGGCCAGCATGTCGATGCCTTCGATGTAGCTCTGGGCGTTGTGCTTGGGACCGGAGATGGCGATCCAGCCGGAGCGGAAACCTGCGACGCGGTAGGACTTGGACAGGCCGTTGAAGGTCAGGCACAGCAGGTCCGGGGCCAGGGAGGCGGTGCATATATGTACCGCGTCATCGTAGAGGATCTTGTCGTAGATCTCGTCGGAGAACACCACCAGGTTGTGCTGGCGCGCCAGCTCGAGCATGCCCAGCAGTACTTCCCGGGAGTACACGGCGCCAGTGGGGTTGTTCGGGTTGATGATCACCAGGGCCTTGGTGTTCGGAGTAATCTTGGCCTTGATGTCGGCCAGGTCCGGGAACCAGTCGGCGCCTTCGTCGCACAGGTAGTGCACCGGATGGCCGCCCGCCAGGGTCACGGCGGCGGTCCACAGCGGGTAGTCCGGTGCTGGCACCAGGACTTCATCGCCGTTGTTGAGCAGTGCCTGCATCGACATTACGATCAGCTCGGACACGCCGTTGCCCAGGTAGATGTCCTCGATGCCGACACCTTCAACCTGCTTTTGCTGGTAGTACTGCATCACCGCCTTGCGCGCACTGAACAGGCCCTTGGAGTCGCTGTAGCCTTGGGCGGTCGGCAGGTTGCGGATCACATCCTGGAGGATTTCGTCCGGCGCTTCGAAACCAAACGGCGCCGGGTTGCCAATGTTCAGCTTGAGGATGCGATGGCCTTCCTCTTCCAGGCGTTTGGCGTGCTTGAGCACTGGGCCGCGAATGTCGTAGCAGACGTTGGCGAGCTTGTTCGATTTGCTGACCTGCATGGCGATGTGATCCTGAAAATGAACGATCCAGACGGCGTAGGCACTACCGTAGGGTGAAAACTGCGTAGCCCGCACCCATAAATACGTTTGAATGCCGCTGGCGCGGGTGCCAGACTGGCGTTTTGAAGTGGCGCAATCATACGTGCCGCCTGATCCATGGAAAAGACACAGATCAGGGTTTTTCAGTTGCCGAGGTATACCTATGGAAAAGTTGCAGAAAACCGTGGATGAATGGAAGGCGATGCTCGACCCGGAGCAGTACAACGTGTGCCGTCTCAAAGGCACCGAGCGACCGTTCAGCGGCAAGTACAACGCCACCAAGACCGATGGCGTGTACCACTGTATTTGCTGCAACGAGCCGCTGTTCGATTCCAAGGCCAAGTTTGACTCTGGCTGCGGCTGGCCCAGCTTCTATGCGCCGATTGCCGACCACGCGATGGTCGAAATCCGCGACGTCAGCCACGGCATGATCCGTACCGAAGTCACCTGCGCCAAGTGCGACGCGCACCTGGGGCACGTGTTCCCGGACGGTCCGCCGCCTACTGGGCTGCGATATTGCATCAACTCGGTGTGCCTGGACCTGGTGCCGCGCTAGGCATCAGGTTGTAAGCCGGTCCAAATGGGGGAGCACGCCTAGGGTTCCTCTTCTTCTGCTGACTTGAGGCATTGCCATGAGCGACTCCCTGTTGAGCATTCCTTGCACCACCATCAAGGGTGAGCAAAAGACCTTGGCCGATTTCGCCGGCAAGGCCATTCTGGTGGTCAACACCGCCAGCAAATGCGGCTTCACCCCGCAGTACAAAGGGCTGGAGCAACTTTGGCAGCAATACAAGGATCAGGGCCTGGTAGTGCTCGGCTTTCCCTGCAATCAGTTCGGCAAGCAGGAGCCCGGTAACGAAGACGCGATATCCGAGTTCTGTGAGCTGAACTTCGGCGTCAGTTTCCCGCTGTTCAAGAAAATCGATGTCAACGGCAGCGATGCCCACCCTTTGTTCGTTCAGTTGAAAAAACAGGCTCCGGGGCTGCTGGGTTCCAAGAACATCAAGTGGAACTTCACCAAGTTCCTCATCGGCCGTGACGGCAAGCTGATCAAGCGATTTGCGCCGACGACCAAGCCCCAGGCCTTGACCCAGGAGATCGAAGCCCTGCTCAAATGACCGAATGTATTGCGGTGACGGATCACAGGCTTGTCGTGGTCGGTACCCACAGTTGCAGCAGGGCGTTGAGTTCTTCACGGCGAAAAGGCTTGGCCAGGTAATCGTTCATCCCCGCCGCCCGGCAACGTTCGCGCTCTTCGGAGAGCGCGTTGGCGGTCAACGCGACAATGGGCAGATCCGGCCAGCGCCCACTGCGGCGAATTTGCCGGCTGGCTTCGTAGCCATCCATCACTGGCATGTTGCAGTCCATCAACACCATATCGAAGCGCTGGTCCTCAAGCAGCTTGAGCGCTTCGCCGCCATGGGCGGCCACGATGACCTCACAGCCGAGCTTACTGAGCATACCCTTGGCTACCAGCTGATTGACCGCGTTGTCCTCCACCAACAGGATGCGTGCCCGATGAGCAAGCGGCGCGGCTTCCATCTGGATCGGGTCGAGGATCGGTGGCGTGTCGGTACGCAGGTTGCGCTGAAGTATCTGGTACAGCGCGTTACGGCTTAAGGGGCGTGCTTGCTGCTGCAGTGGCGCCAGGGCGGCCACCTCTTCGCTGGGCATGAAGTTGCCGTAGGCAGTGATCAGCAAAATTGGCGCGCTGATGCCGGGACGCAAGCGGAACAGGCATTCCGGGCAGTCGGTGATCAACAGGTCGGGAGCCAGTGCGCTCAAATCATCGTCTTGGGAGTAGCAGCTTGGCGTCAGCCCCCAAGAGGGCAGTAGGGTGGTGAGCAGCTCTGTCAACCCACCACCGGCGCTGGTGATGGCAATCACTTCGCCTGTGAGTGGTGTGTGGCGGTTGGCAGGCAAATGTGTGGGCAGCGGCAGGTCGGCGCAGAACTGGCTGCCAAATCCCACCTCTGAGCTGATACTCAAGCGGCCTTGCATGGCTTCGCACAAGTTGTGGGTCAACGCCAACCCCAACCCCGTGCCGCCAAATTGACGCGTGATGCCAGCACCCGCCTGGGTGAACGGCTGGAAGATCTTCACCTGGGCTTCCTGGGCGATGCCGATGCCGGTGTCACACACCTCAATCTTGACCCAGCCTTCACGGGCAAGCAGGCGTACGTCGACCCGACCGAAGCGGGTGAACTTCAAGGCATTGGAGAGCAAATTACTGACAATCTGCCGCACGCGGGTCGGGTCACCGACGACTTGGGCGGGAAATTGCGGGTCGATCAGGCAGGTCAGTTCGACACTCGGCGCGGCGTTCTGCGATAGCAGGTTGGCAGTGTCCTCTACCAGTGAACCAAGATCGAACGGGATATGTTCCAGTTCCAGTTGGCCGGCGTCAAACTTGGACAGGTCGAGAATATCGTTGAGCAATTCGACCAACACTTTGCCTGAATCATGGGCGATGGACAGTTGCTGGCGCTGTTCGGCGTTCAGCGGGCTGTCCAGCGACAGTGCGATCATCCCCAACAGCCCATTGAGCGGCGTGCGGATTTCATGGCTCATATTGGCCAGGAACGCGGCCCGCGCCTGAGCCATGCCCAGTGCGGTCTTCTTTGCCGCCTCCAGTTCATCGTTGGACTGGCTCAAACGCTGGTTGCTGGCCTTGAGTTCAAGAGTGCGTGCGGAAACGATATTTTCCAGTTGGCCCAAGTATTCCGTAAGGCGATCTTCGGCATGGCGCCGTTGCTGGATTTCGGTTTCCATGTTTTCGAACTGCTGATTGGCGACGTTGACCAACACGCCGATTTCATCGTGTTCATGCCCCGGTGGGCAATCCAGGCGCGCCTGTCTGCGTGTACTCAGCTCCCGGATGATGCGCACCAGCGGTTGAGTGAGCATCACGTAGAACAAGCCTAGTAATATTCCGGTCAAAAGCAGGCTGCGGACGAAACCGTTGAGCAGGGTGATCTCGGCACGGTGCAGGAAACGGCCGCCAAAGGCGTAGGTATCGACGTCGAGGCGCAGCACGCCGAGGGATTCGTCGGGCATATGGCTGAGGTACAGCCGGTCCTCGAACTGACGGTTGGCACCAAACAGAAAGTCGCTGACGGGCCGATAGTTACTTTCCTTGCGTGGTCGGTTGACGTCGGCCAGGACTACGCCATTGTTGTCGACTAACTGTGCGCGGGTGATGGCCGGCGAGTGCAGCAGGCCCAGGGTCAGTTCCTGGGCGAGTTCGGCGTCGATGTTGTAGGCGATGCGCGAGGCTGGGTTATGGCTGATTTCGATCAGTGAGCGTATTTCACGGTTGATGGAAGCGTCTTCACTGGCATAATCAATACCGATTTGGATCAGGCTGAGCAAGGTTCCCAAGACGAAACCGACCAGCACAGTCAATCTGGCTTGTTTATAAGACAAGCGGTGGGCGAACTTGATATCCATCGAGTGTTGAACCACTTCACGTTTCCCTTCGCCCGGCAAGCATAGCTGAACATCCACAAGCTCCAGCGTGCCCGGCATGAATCATTTTTTGATGCAGCCCCATGTGGTCTGCCGCAGGGTTGCCAATACGCCATCTTTTACAAGAACTTGCCAGAGGATTAGATGTGGATGCTCGATTGAATGCGTTTCTTGAACGCGCCGATGCGGTGCTGGCTCGCCTGGAACCCTTGTTACCTGCCCCGCGCCAAGCCATCGACTGGAACCAGTGCCTGGCCGCCCGTTGGCAGCGTGAAGGCCGCAGTGGCTTTCTGTTACCACTGGACGTGAGCCTGGATATGCGCCTGTCGGACCTGATCGGTGTCGATAAACAGCGTGAACAGTTGGCGCGCAACACCCAGCAGTTCCTCGATGGCTTGCCCGCCAACCATGCGCTCTTGTGGGGCTCGCGTGGCACCGGCAAATCATCCATGGTACGCGCGTTGCTCGCCCAGCACGCCAAGGCGGGTCTGCGCTTGATCGAAATCGAACGTGATCACCTGGCCGACCTGCCTCGCGTGGTCGAGCAACTGATCAAGCTGCCGCAGCGGTTCATTTTGTTTTGCGATGACCTATCGTTCGAGGCTGGCGAAGGCGACTATCGGGTGCTCAAGAGCGTGCTGGACGGCTCCCTCGAGCAGGCGCCGGAAAATGTGCTGTTGTACGCCACGTCCAACCGCCGTCACCTGGTGCCGGAAAACCAGAGTGACAACGACAATTGGAAGCGTGTGGATGGCGAGTTGCACCCGAGCGAAGCGGTAGAAGACAAGATTGCCTTGTCAGACCGTTTTGGCTTGTGGCTGTCGTTCTATCCGTTTTCCCAGGAACATTTCCTGGATGTGGTTGAACACTGGATCGGCGAACTGGCCAGCAAGGCCGGCTTGCAGTGGCAGCGCGATGAACAGCTTGATGTGCTCGCGGTGCGTTGGGCCACTGGGCGCGGCAACCGCAATGGCCGTTGTGCCTATCAGTTCGCCCGTTACTGGGTGGGTCTTAAATTGCTGGAACGTCAACCATGATTGATTTACAACAGGCCGGTAGCGGCCTCGACGGCTATGCCATGCTGTGCGCGCAACTGGAGTCGTTGCTGGCCGATGAGCGGGATTTTATTGCCAACAGTGCGCAGTTCTCCGCGTTCCTGTTCAATCAGCTGGATGACTTGAATTGGGCAGGCTTCTACCTCAATCGCAATGAAGAACTGGTGCTTGGGCCATTCCAGGGGCAGATCGCCTGTGTGCGAATCCCATTCGGTCGTGGCGTGTGTGGTGCCGCTGCGGCATCACGGCAAACCCAGCGCGTGGACGATGTGCACGCGTTCCCGGGGCATATCGCCTGCGACAGTGCCTCGAACAGTGAATTGGTGGTGCCATTGGTCAAGGATGGCCGCTTGATTGGCGTCCTCGACCTCGACAGCCCGCTGTTGGCGCGTTTTACACCTCAGGATCAGGTAGGAATCGAACGGCTGGCAGGCATATTCCTGCGGTTGACCGATTGCTGAACCTGCCGGGTTTAATGCAGGCCTTGCAGGAGCGAGCGCGCTCGCTCCTGCAGCAGTTCGCCTTGGCGCTTACCGGCCTTCCAGCTCACCCAGTTGGACCTGCAGCATTCTCTCCAATTCCAGCATGAGTTTTTCCAAAGCCTTGATACCGGATTCGACTGTCGGCCAATCCTCAGTGTGGGAACAGGCTTGCTCCAATGCTTCGCATTGCCCGGCCAATGAATGAGCCTGGACGATACGGGCCGCGCCCTTGATTTTGTGGGCTTGCTCAATAACGTCCGTGAGCGGTGCCTGACGATTGAGCAGCTCGACGAGTACCTGACGGTCGTTACGGCTGCTGCTCAATAGCTCCTCGAGCAAGCGGCGACTCAAGTTCGGGTCACCACCGGTCAGAGCCTCCAGGCTTTCGAGGTCCAGTCGTTGATGGGCAGCTTCAGGGGCAATGTGCGCCAGTTGCCGCTCCAATACGGTAAGGCTGATGGGCTTGAACAGGCAGTCATCCATGCCGGCCTGTACGCACCGTTGCCTCTCCTCCGGCTGGGCGTTGGCGGTAAAACCGAGCACAACACAGGGCGCCAATTGTTCACGTTGCTCATACTCGCGGATTGAACGGCTCAGCTCATAGCCGTTCATGATGGGCATGTTGCAATCGGCGATCACCAGGTCGAAATGCTCTTTGCGCCAAGCCTGGAAGCCCGCAGCGCCGTGCTCGGCAGCAGTGAATTGATGCCCGAGATAGCCCAGTTGCTGGCACATCAGCAGGCGGTTCGCCGGGTGATCGTCCACCACCAGTACGTTAAGCACCGGTGCAGCAGTCGGCGTTTCGGGCTTGTGTTCGCTCACCGCCGTGAGCGCCTGCAGGCGGGGCATCCTCAGGTTTACGTGCACCTCGGTTCCCACCATGGGCACGCTGCTCAGGCTCAGTTGGCCGCCCATCATCGCGCAGAGGCTGCGGCAGATCACCAGCCCCAACCCAGCGCCACTCCTGGCCAGGTGCCCGGAATTGTCCGCCTGGGCGAAGGGTTCGAACAGGCGCCGTTGGTCCTCCCTGCTGATGCCGATACCTGTGTCTTCCACCACCAGTTTCAGCTCGATCTGCTCGGGTGCCTGGGTAGGCTGTATCTCCACTTTGATCTTCACCTGCCCCTGTTCGGTGAACTTGATCGCGTTGCTTACAAGGTTCGATAGCACTTGCTTGAAGCGCAGCGGGTCGATCAGCACCTCGATATCGTTCAGGTCTGGCTTGAACTCCAGCAGCAGGCTGAGGGTTTTCTGGCGCGCAAGACCGTCGAAGACGCGCACCACCGACTCAATCACCTCCCGCAGGTTGACCCGCTCCGGGGCCAGGCTGAGGCGGCCGGACTCAATACGTGCTATGTCGAGGATGTCGCCGATCAGCTCCAGCAGATCCTTGGCCGAGTTGTACGCCACTTCGATGGCGGGGCGGTCGAGGTGCCCTTGGTCGGCGCGCTTGAGTGTCAGTTCGAGCATGCCGATCACGGCGTTCATCGGCGTGCGAATCTCATGGCTCATGGTGGCAAGGAAAGTACTTTTGGCGCGGTTGGCCTCGTCGGCGCGTTCCTTGGCGGCGCGTAGCTCATCAAACAACTGGCGCCGGTCACTGATGTCGATCCAGCCACCGATGACGCCCTGGACTTCACCGGTAGAGTCGCGGTAGGGCAGGATCCAGTGGTAGATGGTCAGCTTCTTCTCATGGATATGCAGGGTGCGATCCAGGATCAGTGGGTTGCCCTCGAGCACTACGCGCTGATAGTCGGCATGATACTGCGCCGCCTCTGACTCCAGGGCCATGCTCATCTGGATCACGCTTTTGCCGATCACGTCTTCGCGCTTGACGTCGAACACCTGCAGGTAGCTGTCGTTGCAGGTCTGCAGCAGGCCCTTGCGATCCCGCACGTAGATCGGGTGCGGGGTTTCATTGACCAGTGCACGCATGAACTCGAATTGGTCGTTGAGCGCGCGTTCGGCCATTTTGCGCTGATTGATCTGGCGGCGCATGTAGGCGTTCCAGGCCAAGGAAATCAATAGCAATAGCCCGGTACCGATGATGATCCGGGCTATCAATTGATGGTAGTTGCGCCAGTAGCTGTCGGAGGCGGCGGTGTAGCCACGCCAACGGCTGTTGATCACGCCCATTTCATCCGGGGCGATACTGAGCAGCGCCTTGTCGAGGATTGAACTCAGTTCTGTGGCGTGACGCGATGTGGCCAAGGTAAACGTTGCAGGGGTGGTGCCGATGCTGGCGCTCATTTGCAGCCTGTCCTGGAATACCTGGGAGGACAGGAAGTAGTTGGCGATCACCAACGTGTTCACGGCACCATCCACTTGCCCTTGTGCGAGTAACTCCGCGGCCCTGAACGTATCACTGGTTTCCACCAGATGAACTTGCGGGAAGTCCTTGCTCAAAGTTGCGGCCAAGGGATTGCCCTGGGTTATCGCCAGGCGCTTTCCTGCCATTTGCTCCATGTTTGAAGGCGCCCCAGGCTCTTTGCGTGTTAACAGGACGTAGGAGTTTTCCAGGTAGGGGCGGCTGAAATTCAGCTGTGGGTCTCTTTCGTTGCTCGGAACGATAGCCCCGATCATATCGACTTTCTGGGCGGCGACTTGATCGACCATCGCGTTGACATCACGCCCGCGCTGGATCGAAAAGCGCAGGCCGGTGCGCAGTCGAATCAACTCCAGGAGGTCGGCGGTAATGCCGCGAAAGTTGCCGTCTGCATCGAAGAAAGTGAGTGGCGCGAAGGTTTCGTTGACGATGACCGTTACCACCGGGTGCTCGTTGAGCCAGCGCTCTTCGCGGTGGGTCAGTTGCAGTTTCTTATCGGTCAGCAGGATATCGCTGCCGGCGCTCCAGCGCTTGGCGATGCTGTCCCGCTCATTGATGGGCACGGCTGCCAGCACTGCATCGACAAGGCTCAACAGGATTCGGTTGTCTTGACGCATGGCGAAGCTGAAACCATAAGCCTCATGCTTGCCGAAGTTGGCCATGCGAATGTTTTTGAGATAACCCTTGTTGATCATGTAATGGGTGGAAATGGTGTCGCCGAGAAACACATCTGCCTGGTCGAAGGCCACCGCATTCAAGGCATTCTGATACGACGGATAGGCGCGGATCGTTGCCTTGGGATAGAGCTTCTCTACCTCATTGAGCGGCAGGTAATGATAAACAAGGCTCAGGCGCAGCCCATCAAGGCCGTCGTTGAGGCTACGGGTTTCGCTCTCGCGGGTGACCAGTACTGGCTGGTCGACCGCGTAGGGCTCGGAGAGGATAAGATTGGGCTTTGCAGCCTCAAAGCCGTTGGATGAGCCCAGCAAGTCGATTTCCCCGGCTTCCAGGGCTCGAATGGCAGCCGCCCGGGAGGGGTAGCGCATCACGTTGACCGGCAGGGAGAGCGCTTTGGCCAGCAGTCCCGCGTAGTCAGCGGTGAGCCCCTCATAATCCTGGCCGCTCGAAGTCAGGTCGAAGGGCGGGTAGTCAGGTGCGGAGGTGCCCAGCACCAGTTCGCGTTTGTTCTGCAGCCACTGGCGCTGAGCCTTGTCAAAATGAGTGCCGAGTTGGACGGCTCCCGCACGACTCAGTAAGGTGAAGCGTTCCGGGTTTGTTTGATGCTCTGCAAGCACGGTCGTGCTGAAGTACAAACCGGCACTCAATATAATTAGATAGTCCTTTATACGCCTGGGCATCCGCTTTCTCACACTAACGCGTTTCGTTTTGCCATCTCGATGAGTTCTACCAAGGATTTGGCTTTGAGTTTCTGCATTAGCCGCTTTTTATAAGTGCTGACCGTTTTGTTGCTTAAAAACATGCCTTTGGCTATCTCCTTGTTAGTGCGCCCTTGTGCAAAAAGTTGCAAGACCATCAGCTCCCGGTCGTTGACTGTTTTGAATAGTTCCAGCTCTTGCACGTCCATGCCTTCCGTTCCGGGACCAATCAAGGCCTGGCTGGGGAAGTAGTTGTAGCCGGACAGGACTGCGCGGATGGCGCTCAGCAACTCGCTCAGGTCGCCCTCCTTGCACACATAGCCTTCGGCCCCCGAGCGCATGCACCGCGTGGCAAACAGAGTGGGGCATTGGGCCGTGAGCACCAGGGTTTTCATGGAGGTGTTCATGGCGTTGAATCGGCAGAGCACCTCGAGTCCGTCAAGTTTCGGGATGCTGATGTCCAGAATCACCAGGTCTGGAAGGCATTCGCGGACCATCTGTATGGCATCACACCCATTGTCTGTTTCGCCTACCACTTTGTAACCTTCGTGCTCCAACAACATTCGAATGGCAAGCCGGATAACTGGGTGGTCATCGATAATAAAAACTGAGTTCATAATCACATTCCGTGCAGATACAAATAAAGCGGGCACATTAGCTCAGAAGGTGAGGGCGCAGCATGGAGCTCACGAGGAGTAGATGCAAAACAGGAAAGTTCCTACGTTTAATAAGGTATCGGCCTACAAGTTGTTAGGTAATCGTGACAGGGCGTGTGAAGGGTTTGAAGGCGATAGTGGCAAGAAGCGAAGCCTGGGAATTTATGGCGGGCCTCGTAGCGTTTTTCGTTGAAGGTAATGTTTAAAATCCTACATAAATGGGTTAACAGTTAATCGGATTAACTTTTCAAGCTCATCTCTGTTCAAAGGTTTTGATAAATAGCCAAGGAGTGGAAGGCGTCGTTGCAAGGCTTGTTTCGTCAGGTTGACCAGTTCCCTGCTGGGTAACCCGCTTAACAGAATGGCGTTGGTTATGAAGCGCTGGCGACTGGCGATGTCCACGAGTTCAAGTCCGGGCAGGTCAGGCAGGCACTGATCACATAGCATCAGGTCGAAGGGAAATTCGGACTGGCTCATTGTACGTATGGCCTGCTCGGCGTTTTCCACTGGCGTCAGTTGGTGGAAGCCGAAGCTTTTGAGCAAACATTGGGTGGCCAGGAGTTGAAAAGGGTGATCCTCCACCAAAAGAATACGAAGAGAGTATCTGGGCATAGAGAGTACACAGTGAGGCAAGCGTCGATGGGGGAGTAGGAATTGCTCGGTTGGTCTGTTAGGAGCGTGCGTGATTATTCTTCGGGTGCTTGTACGAATTCGATCAGGCCGCTCTGTTCCCATCGTAGGGCTATTCGCTTCAGGGAACAGGTGGCTTGATCGAGTCGTTATTGAGGGCTGGAGCGCCCGGTCATTTCACGGGCCATTTCGGTAGCGTAGCTGTCGGTCATGCCGGCGATGAAGTCGATCATCCGCAGGAACGAGGCGTGCAACGGCCAGGCCGGATCCGGTGCGCTATTGCCCAGCAAGTCGAGAATGCGGCGGTTCTTGAACGACGGCGTGCGCCCGCCATGTTGCTCCAGGGCCGCGCCGCAGAATGCGTTCAGGAGGATTTCCAACGTGGTGTAGGCACCGATTTCATGCAGGGTCTTGCGCTTGTCCTGGAAGATTTTATTGCGTGCCATGTCCTTCGCATCCAGCACACAGCGTTTTGCCGGGCCGTGCATGTGCTCGACCAGGTCACCAGGCAGCGTGCCGGCGAGCAGGGCGTCCTGCTGTTCAACAAATGCTCGCGCCGCCGCATTGGTCAGGTGCTCGATGGCTTTGCCGCGCAGGATCGCCAGCTTGCGCCGCCGCGAGTCCAGCGGACCCAATTGCCGGTACGTCTGCGGCAGGTCATCGCCCACCAGGTCGAGCAGCAGCGACTCGACTTCGGCGTATCCCAGCAAGTCCATTTCCAGGCCGTCTTCCAGGTCGATCAGCGCGTAGCAGATGTCATCGGCCGCCTCCATCAGGTACACGAGCGGATGACGGGCCCAGCGTTGCTCCTCCAACTGAGGCAGGCCGAGCTTGTGGGCGATCTGCTCAAGAATCGGCAACTCGCTCTGGTAACAGCCGAACTTGTGTTTCTTGTAGCCCAGCGAGTCGGCGTGGCGGGCGGTCCAGGGGTACTTGAGATAAGTGCCCAAGGTCGCGTAGGTCAGCCGCGTGCCGCCGTCGAACTGATGGTATTCGAGCTGGGTCAGCACCCGAAAGCCCTGGGCATTGCCTTCGAAGTTGAGGAAATCATTGCGTTCAGCGCTGCTCATGTCGTCCAGCCAGCCGCGTCCGGCAGCCTGTTGGAACCAGTGGCGAATGGCATCTTCGCCGGAGTGCCCGAACGGAGGGTTGCCGATGTCATGGGCCAGGCAGGCCGATTGCACCACCATGCCCAAATCGCTTGGATCGCACCAGTCGGGCAGGGCGCTGCGCAGGGTTTCGCCCACGCGCATGCCAAGAGAGCGCCCAACGCAACTGACTTCCAGCGAGTGCGTCAGGCGCGTGTGGATATGGTCGTTGCTCGATACCGGATGCACTTGGGTCTTGCGCCCCAGGCGCCGGAACGCGCCGGAGAAGATAATGCGGTCGTGGTCTTTATGGAATGGGCTGCGGCCCAGTTCTTCCGGGCTGTGCAGGGGCTTACCAAGACGTTCGCGGGTCAGCAGGGTGGGCCAATCCAAGGCGGGTACTCTCCGTACGGTGAATGACAGTTCCAGCTTCCCGGTTCAGCCTTGGCGGAGCAAGCGAATCCAGCGGTCGGCCGCGTCCTTATGAATTAACAGGCAGCGCAAAAAACCGCAACAACCAGGAATTATCTGGTCATTACGGTCATTGACTCCCGGGGTCAGCTTTTGCGCGAAGCGCCTTGCATCGCCAACTTGATCAGCGGGATCAAACCGGCTCCCAGCCGTACCAGGCGCGTCACGCTGCTGATACTGCCGCCCTTGGCGCCCTTGCCGGTAAAGAAACCCATCAGCGTCACCGCCGCCACGCCCCACAGCGGCGCGTGCTTGATGCCCAGGCTGTCTTGCCAGTTATGGCGCATATTGCGCATTTTTTGCAGCGGCGCCATCAGTTGCTGGGACTCATGACGGATTTCCTGGCGGTGCATTTCCATGCGCAGGCGGATCAACGCCTTGCGCATTTCCCGGCGGGAGGTGTTTTGCGGGATCTCGGTCATGCTCATGGCAGCAGGCGCTCCCGGTCGTTGGCCAGCTCTTCGAGCGTGGCGTGGAAGGGCGTGGACTCATCGAATATCGCCGCTTTCAAGCGCAGCCCGCAGAATGCTGCGGCCAGGACATAAAAAACGCACAGGCTGATGATACCGGTCAGGCGGTAGGTATCCCACACCAGGATCATTACCAGGGCCGATAACCCCACCAACAACAGTAGGGCAAACACCAACGCCAGGCCGGCAAACAGCAGCAGGCTGACGGTGCGTGACTTCTGTTCCTGCAATTCAATGCCAAACAACTCGACGTGGCTGTGCAGCAAGCCCAACACGGCCGCACCCAGACGTCGGGAGGTAGAGCTAGAGCTCGTGGACGAGCCGGTTTCGCCGATAGACATGATTAGCGCCTTGTAGCCAGCAGGCCGATCAAAAAGCCCACGCCAGCAGCAATACCGACCGACTGCCAAGGGTTTGCTTGTACGTAGTCTTCAGTGGCAGTAATGGCTGCCTGGCCGCGCTCACGCAGCGAGTCTTCGGTCAATTGCAAGGTCTCGCGAGCCTTGAGCAGGCTCTCGTGGATCTTGGTGCGCAGCTCGTCTGCCTGGTCGCCGGCCAGCACAGCGGTGTCGTCCAGCAACCTTTCGGTGTCACTGACCAGGGCTTGAAAATCCGCCATCAGTATCTCTTGCGCAGTTTTTGCTGTTTTACCGGCCATGGTTATCTCCGTGTGTGGCTGATCTGTACGTGTGGTTTCGAGTCGCGCGGTTCGCTGAAGGTTCATTGCAATTGTGTGGTACAGCTTTTGTATTGCCTTGGTGCGCAGGCCCGGGGCCTGTGCTGAATCCGGGCGGTCGAGGCGCGAGCCTTGAAAAACCTTACCCTAAATAACTCAAACTCGCGGAAAAACCCTGTCGGTAACGGCCCGTTGTGTTGATCGCTGCGCTAAAGCGGTTCACGTCCTCTGAAGAAGGGCGGGCTGCGCCTGAGCCAGCAAGAGGAGTATTACGGTGCGGACCTGTCGATCCAAAAGATCGGTGCGGTCAGTCAGGATTGATCGGCGCTTCTTCCTGAGCGTTCGGGTGCGAGTAAAAACCGTGCAGCAGGCGATAGCGGTTCTGTCGCACTTCATCGACCCGCGCTTGCACCTGTTGCTCCGGCAGGCCCAGCAGGATCAGCGCGTGGGAAGCGAGCATCAGGCTTGACTCCAGCAACTCGGGCACCACTTCGCTGGCGCCCGCGGCCTTGAGCTCAGCCAACTGGCTGTCATCGCGGGTGCGCACCAGGATCGGCACCTCAGGATTGATCCGCCGCGCCTCTTTGAGCACCACCAGGGCCACATCGCTGTTGTCCACTGCGATCACCACCAACCTCGCCCGCTCCAGGCCAACGGCACTCAGTAAGGCGCCACGGCGGCAGTCGCCGTAATGCACGCTGCTGTCCTCGGTGGCGGCTTCCTCTACCCGTTCCGGGTCGTCATCCAGGGCGATGAACGCCTGGTGTTCCCGGCGTAAAAAACGCCCGATGGACTGGCCCACCCGGCCATAACCGCAAATCACCGCGTGCCCATGCAGTTGGGCGTTGAGCGCGGTGATTTGCTCCAGTTGTACCTGCTGGTTTGGCTTGCGGTGCAGGCGCAGGGCAATGGCCGGCGCGGCGCGCAACAGCAACGGCGTCAACAGCATCGAACAGAACGTGGCAGCCAGCAGCAGGCCGTTGAACTCATCCGGAATCAGCCGGCTCTGCTGCATCTGCGCCATCAACGCAAAACAGAACTCGCCACCCTGGGCCAGGGCCAGGCCGCTGCGCCAGGCGGTTTCAATGTCGCTGCCACGCAGCTTGACGAGCACGGCGACCACGCAGCCTTTGACCAGCATCAGCGTGAGGGTCAGGCCAAGGATCAACAGGCTGTGGCTGACGAACAACTGCAGGTCGATCAACATCCCAATGCTGACAAAAAACAGCCCCAGCAGGATGTCGCGAAACGGCCGGATATCCGCTTCGATCTGGTGGCGGTAATGACTTTCGCCCAGCAACATGCCGGCCAGGAACGCGCCAAGGGCAGGGGACAGGCCGAGCAGGTGGGTGAGCCAGGCGGTAAGCAACACAATCACCAGCGCCAGCAAGACAAACAACTCCGCCGAATGGGACGCGGCGACTTCATGGAACAGCCGCGGCAGTAACCAGCGGCTGGCGAACAACAGGCCCACGAACAACACCACGGTCTTGCCCAGGGTCAGCGGCAGCGCCCAGTACCAGGCCTGGTCGCTGCTGCCGGCAAACACGGGTACCAGCGTCAGCAGCAATACCGCCACCACGTCCTGGAACAGCAGTACGCCAATCGCATTCTGGCCGTGGCTGCTGAAGATCTCACCGAGGCTGGTCAACTCCTTGCTGACGATGGCAGTGGAAGACAACGCCAACCCTGCGCCAAGCAACAGCGCGATGCCCGGCGCCAGGCCAAAGCCCATCAATAGGCCGCCCAGCAGCGCCCCGCAGCCCAGCACCTGCAAACTGCCCAGGCCAAAGACCACGCGGCGCAGGGCGAACATTTTCGACAGGGAAAATTCCAGGCCCAGGGAAAATAGCAGGAACACCACGCCCATCTCGGCCAGATCTGGCAGGTCTTCGTTGTCGTTCACCCAGTCCAGGGCCGTCGGGCCCACCGCCAGGCCCACGCACAGGTAACCCAGCACGGGCGGCAGTTGCAGCCGGCGAAACAGCGCAATCACCACCAGGGATGAGGCCAGAATGATCAGCAGGTTGGCAAACACAGGCATCTCCGTTGCAGGGTGAGCGGGCAAAAAAGCCGCGAGAATCGCTGAATCAGTTATAGGCCATGGTGATCTGGGTCAGGTGTTTTGTGGGAGATGGGATTTCATGTGGCGAGCGGGTTTAGAATGGTGGCCTGTTTACTGACCGGGTTCTTTCGTCATGCCTCCTGAATGCCAGTTGTTCGGCACCCTGGGTTGCCATCTTTGTGAAGTCGCGGAAAAGGTCCTCATGCCGTTGGTCGAACATGGTCTGATGGTGGAGTTGATCGATATCACCGATCCAGAAGACCTGACCGACGCCTACGGCCTAAGGATTCCGGTGCTGCGGCGGGTGGACACGGGGGCGGAACTGGATTGGCCATTCGACGCTGATCAGGTTGTCGCCTTCCTGCGCTGATATTTATGCGATGGCGGGTTTCCAAATATTACGTTACTGTATATTCGTACAGCGATTGAATAGAGGGAACGCCCGTGGTGAATGTTGAACAATTGAAAAGCAGCGTCAATCGCATGTCCGCCGATGTCGTGCGCGACGCGGTGAACGAGCTGCGCCTCGATGGCCTGGTCACGGAAGGCAAGACGCCGTTTAACAAGGTGCATTTCAACACCTGCTTTGCAGAAATCGAGGCGCTGTTCCAGCGCGCCGGTTATCACAAGCAACTGGATGTGGTGGGTTATCAGGGCTTGCTCTACGCGCTGTATGATCCGGGCCGTTGGGAAGCGGTGGACGTATTGCGCTGGCTCAAGGAGTTCACCGAGGCCGCGAGCGCTTCGCCGGTCCTGCGGGCGCAATTGGCCAAGGCTTGAGATAGGCCCTAGGGGGCGTTCTCAGTTAGTTTCCCCACCGCGTTGTCGCCTTAAAGCGGGCCAGGCAAGGCGCAGGCCGCTGGGAATGGTTGTTCCCTTTCCAAGGCCTGCAACGCAGCATGGCCCGCTTTAAGGCACAACCCGAAGGGCCGGGCCTGCTGCTGTGCAGGGCTGCGTTGCTCGAAGCTTATTTGGAATGACCAAACCACTCTTCTCGCGCCTTGCCCTGCACAGCAGCAGACCCGGCGCGGTGGGGAAACTAACTGAGAACGCCCCCTAGGCAATCGCGCGCCATGCGGGATAATGCCCGCCTGTTTCCCAGGCTTTGAGCATCTGCATGTCCAGTTCCGGTTTTTCCCCCTCCCAGCACCAAGCCAGCACGTTGTACCTGCCCCCCGGTCCTTGGGCAACGGTGCTCGATTGCCTGTGCGAGCACTTCCCGGCCATCGGCCGTGAACAGTGGTTGGACCGTATTGCCCGGGGGCGAGTGCTGGATATCAATGGCAGCCCGATCAGCCTGGATCTCGCCTACAAGGAAGGCTTGTGCATCTATTACTTTCGCGAAGTGCCCAACGAGAAAGTGATCCCGGCGCAGGAAACCATCCTGTACGCCGATGAGCATTTGGTAGTGGCGGACAAGCCGCACTTCCTGCCGGTCACGCCCGCTGGCGAGTACGTCGAGCAAACACTGTTACGGCGCCTGATCCGGCACTTGGACAACCCCGCCCTGGTGCCTCTGCACCGCATCGACCGGCATACGGCGGGGCTGGTGCTGTTCTCGGCCAACCCGCAAAGCCGCTCGGCGTACCAGCAGCTGTTTCCTACGCGGCGTATCGACAAATTTTACGAAGCCATCGCCCCGGCCCTGCAGAACCTGACCTTTCCGCTGGTGCACAAAAGTCGCCTGGTGGATGGCGAGCCGTTCTTTCGCATGCGGGAAGGGCCGGGTACCAGCAACACCGAAACGGCCGTGCAAGTGCGAGAGAAGAACGGCGATTTATGGCGCTATGGCCTGTTCCCGGTGACGGGTAAGAAACACCAGCTGCGCGTGCACATGACTGCGCTCGGCGCGAGCATCTGCAATGACCCGTTTTACCCCGAGGTGATCAAGGACGCCGAGGATGACTACGCTAACCCGCTCAAGTTGCTGGCCCAGGGCGTACGGTTTATTGACCCGGTGAGCGGTGAAGAACGCAGTTTTCGCAGCCAGATCACCCTTGACTGGTAAACACCAGAAACAACAAGGCCCGCGCTAGGCGGGCCTTGTGTGCAAGCGTAAAGGCTTACAGGTCTTTAACGGTGCGAACCTGATCTTTGTTGATGCGGGTGCGCTTGCCGTCAAGCTGTTGGAATTCGTAGAAACCCGAATCTTCGTCAAATTTCGGGGTGTCGACAGCCTGGATTTCGCGACCGTCATTCAGGGTGATCACTGTTGGCGAGGCGCAACCGGCGAGGGTGGCGAGGCCCAGTGCAAGCATGAGAGCGGCGATGGTCCGTTGAGTCATGAGTTTGTCTCCGAGAGAATACTTTTAAATTGCTGACCTTGTGACGTATGGGACGTCGGCAAAGTTCCTTGTGCAAGGCTCATTCTGACACGCCAGCCCGTGGGTGCAACAGCTCGGGCGTATTAAGATTGGCCAGGCGCGGGTCATTGGCCGGGCATTGCAGGGCTACACCCCCCAGTTGCAGCAAGATCTTGCGCGGGCTGCGCTCACCCGCTTGCCAGGCCTGTTCCACCTGGGCTTTCAGGCGGGTCGGGATGATGCACAGCAAGGGTTCCCAGAACTCGCCTTGGCGCACCATGACCGGCAACTGCGGATTTCGTTGGGCGGTCCCACGTAAATCGGCAAGCAGTCGCTCATCAATTTGTGGCACATCGCACGGCAGGATCAGCAGACGCTCATGGCGTGCGGCGAGCAATCCCGCGCGTATCCCGGCAAGCGGGCCGGGGAAGTCCAGGTTGTCATCGCTCACCAGTTGGTCGGCATAGGGCGCATAGCACTCATGGTTGCGATTGCACGAGATGATCAGGTCATCTGTAAGCGGCCGGGCCAGCCGTTGCAGGTGCGCGATCAAGGGCTGGCCCTGCCATTCCAGCAACCCTTTGTCCTGGCCACCCATGCGTTGGCCGCGACCACCGGCCAACAACAGGATCGAACAAGGCAAAGGTGAAGATTCAAGAGACATGGCGGTTCCGCTGCGGCAGGTAAAGAGGGGCCTGTGATATAACATCGGGCTGTTCCTTCGACAACCGGACCGTGCCATGAAAGCCAAGGCCGATGCGCCCTTCGTACCCCTGAATATTGCTGTATTGACCGTCAGCGACACCCGCACCCTGGACACCGACACCTCCGGCCAGGTCTTCGTCGACCGCCTGGTTGCCGCTGGCCACAACCTTGCCGAGCGGGTGCTGCTCAAGGACGACCTCTACAAGATCCGCGCCCAGGTTGCCCACTGGATCGCCGAAGACGTGGTGCAAGTGGTGTTGATCACCGGCGGCACCGGCTTCACCGGTCGCGACAGCACCCCTGAAGCTGTGAGCTGCCTGCTCGACAAACAGGTCGACGGTTTTGGCGAGCTGTTCCGCCAGATCTCCGTGGCCGATATCGGCACCTCCACCGTGCAATCCCGCGCCCTGGCCGGCCTGGCCAATGGCACGCTGGTGTGCTGCCTGCCAGGTTCCACCAATGCCGTGCGCACGGGCTGGGACGGCATCCTCGCCGAGCAACTGGATAACCGCCATCGCCCGTGCAACTTCGTCCCGCACCTGAAACAGGCCGAGCCTTGTGAATCCCGTGGATAAGCCAGGCAAGACCGGCGCACTGATGCCGGTGGAAGAGGCCTTGCAGCGTTTGCTGGCCATGGCCGAAGCCGCGCCGATCCGCGAGCCGCAGGCACTGCCCTTGGCTGAGTGCGACGGCCGGGTCTTGGCCCAGGATCTGATCTCGACGCTTGACCTGCCACCCTGGCCCAACAGCGCCATGGATGGCTATGCCGTGCGCCTGGCGGATTGGACCGGCGAACCGCTGGTGGTGAGCCAGCGCATTTTCGCGGGTCAGGCGCCTGAGCCTTTGGCTGCGGGCACCTGCGCACGCATCTTCACCGGCGCGCCGGTGCCCCAAGGCGCGGACTGCGTGGAAATGCAGGAAAACGCGGTGGTGCATACCGACCAGCGTGTGAGTTTCACCGAGCCGTTGAAGGTGGGTGACAACATCCGCCCCCAAGGACAGGAAACGACGGTGGGTGAATGCGTACTCAGTGCCGGAACCCGCCTGGGGCCTATCGAGCTGGGCCTGGCTGCGTCCCTCGGGCGTGATCGGCTCGACGTGGTACGCCGCGTGCGGGTGGCGGTGTTGTCGACTGGCGATGAGCTGATCGAGCCGGGGTTGCCGCTGGGGCCGGGGCAGATCTACAACAGCAACCGCCGCGTGCTGTGCAGCTGGCTGGCGCGCATGGGCTGTGAAGTGATCGATGCCGGGATTCTGCCGGATGACCTGGAGCAGACCCGCACGCGCCTGGCGGGCCTGGGCAGCGTCGACCTGATCCTGTCTACCGGCGGTGTGTCGGTGGGCGAAGCGGACTTCCTCGGCATTGCCTTGCGTGAAGAGGGCGAGCTGGCGCTGTGGAAACTGGCGATCAAGCCGGGCAAGCCGCTGACGTTCGGGCATTTCCGTGGCGTGCCGGTGATCGGCCTGCCAGGTAACCCGGCCTCGACCCTGGTGACCTTTGCGCTGTTGGCGCGCCCGTATTTGCTGCGCCGCCAAGGTGTGGTGGATGTGCAGCCGCTGCGTTTCGACGTGCCGGCAGGGTTCGCCTGGCCCAAGCCGGGCAACCGCCGCGAATATCTGCGTGGGCGTATTGAGCAGGGCAAGGCGATTATCTATCGCAACCAGAGCTCCGGGGTGTTGCGCAGTGCGGCGTGGGCTGAAGGGTTTGTGGAGGTGGTGGAAGGCACGACGCTGGATATCGGTGATCGGGTCAATTTCATTCCCTTGAGTGAAGTCTTGAACTGAACACAGATCGAAAATGTGGGAGGGAAACTCCTCCGTTTCCACTATTGATGCCAGATTATGAATTCAAGTCCGACAGGCTGCTACGCTCGGTGTGCCCGTAATCCGACATGGATTTGGGCGGCTAAACCGGCATCCCTGCCGGTTTACCCCCCAAATCAATATCGAATTCCGGCCAGCGTGGTTTAACGGGGCGCCTGAGATCAATATCAAAAACACAGCAAGGCGGCCTGACAGCCGACCGATCCAGGTTGGCGATACTCGGTGCAAATGTGGGAGGGGGCTTGCTCCCGATGAGGGAGTATCAGTAAACACATCTGTGACTGACCCACCGCCATCGGGGGCAAGCCCCCTCCCACCTGCTTTTGCTCTGCTTTTGACGTGGCTTTTGATCTCAAGCGCCCCGTCAAACCACGCTGGCCGAACGCAGGCTTGAATCCGTGGGCCTGTGCCTACTCAGTAATCATCCCCACGCTCTGTGACATCCCGCTCCACCGGCCCCGCATCCGGGTCGTACCCCGCCGGGAACTTGCCTTTCAACGTCCATGCAAACGCAATGATCTCGGCAATCGTGCGGTACAACTCCTCCGGAATGCTGTCCCCCAGCTCCATGCGCGCCAGCAGCTTCACCAGTTCGGCGTTTTCATAGATCGGTACTTCGTTTTCCCGCGCCAGCTTGAGGATGGCTTCGGCCAAGGCGTCATCGCCCTTGGCGGCCAGGGTGGGCGCCTGTTGGCCGTCGTACTTGAGGGCAATGGCCTGGCGGGGAGGTGCGGCGTTCTTCATGCGGTCTCATCCACCCAGCGTTGTTCCAGTCCGGTTTTTGGCCCGCGTGGCGGGGTGCCCAGGTGGCAATCCAGGTCGCCGACGTTAAGCCCGGAGGACACCAGGCGCTCGCGCAGGCTGCCCAAGTGGCTTTCGATCAGGCTGGCCGTGAACGGGCGGCTCGCCCACAACTGGCTGGACAGTTTGCCCTGGGTCAGTTGCGCCTGGACTTGCAACGGCCCCAGCGGCTCCATATCGAAAGCCAGTTCAACGCGCCAGAGCATCTGTTTCGGGTCTTTTTTATCCCTGCGCTCGGGTTGCTCCTTGTCGGGTGCCGGTTCCTCGCGCTGGAACTTTACCTGCAACGGCACGATGTCCTGCAAGGTGCGCAGGGGGATTTCCAGCTGCCAGGTGGTTTGCAGGCGGCCGTCGGCGGTGGTGCCGGTCTGTTCCAGGCTCGACAGTTGATGGCTCTGCAAACGAGAGATCGCCCCGGCCGCCAGGCGCAGCAGGTTTTCCAGGTCGCCTTCACCTTCGAGTTTGGCCATCAGTCGCTCTGGCAGCGGGAAGCCGGCGGGTATCTGCCGGGCGCCGACCTGGCCGAGGGTGTTCAACGGGCTGCGGACAAAGTTCGGCAGCACCTGGGCCAGTGTATTCGCGGCGAGGATGGCGTTCAGGTTGGTACTCGTGGGCAGGCTGGGCAGCAGGTCCGCGACCAGGCGCAGCAGGGCGCCTTTCATATCCAGCGGTGGGATCTGTGGATTTTGCCCGGCGAGCAATTTGGCTTCCAAAAAGGCGCCGCTGTTCTGGATGACCTGCGCCAGCACCTTGGGATTGCTCACTTGTGCCAAATCGGGCAACGCCGCCAATAAACGCTCGGCAGCCGCCCGCAGGTCGGCGGAGGTACTGTCGCCACGGGGCAGGTTTTGCAAGGCGGTGAACACTGCATCCAGTGAGCCTTGGCGACTTTGCTGAGTGGCAAGCTGCTGGGCGACGGCCAGTTGGTCCTTCATCCCGCTCAATGGCACAAAACTCAGGGTCTGTGCGTTCTGCACCACGGCGCTGAGCAAGCTGCCGACCCGTAACGGTTGAGGGCTTTCCAGCGTCAGGGTGGCACCGGCCAGGGCGTTATTGAGCACGCTCACCAGCGAGCGATAGATCGCCGGCTGCGCCGTACCCTGGGGCAGCATCTGCGTGGTCAGCACCTTGGCTTGCAGCAGCGTGCCCACCGGCATTTGTGTGGTATCGAGGCGGGTGAGGGCGGCTACGTTGGCGCTCATGGCTTGCTGCAAGGTAATGGCCAGGTTGCCCGCAGGCGTCTGGCTCACCGCCACATTGCTGCCCAACGGCAAAGGCTGGGCGCTGCTGGCTTGCACCAAGGTCTGGCGGCCGCCCTCGAGGGTCAACTTGAGCAACAACTGAAAGGCCTCGCTGCCTTGTTTCAGCGCGATGACCTCGGCGTTTACGGTTTTGCCGGCGCCAATCAACCCGGCCTGTGGCTCCAGGAGCTTTAGTAGCTCGCCAGCCGCAGGCAACTGGGCAGGCTTGGGCGCTGGTGTTGGAGGCAGCGGAGGAAGGTTGATGTCACCGGTCATCGTGCGCGTCGTCTCTGGGGAAATTGCCCTCTTTAGAGTAGGGCATCGCATGTATAATGCCGCCCGTCTGCAAAGAGAGCGGTAAAAACCTCACAACTATTTGATCCAGCTCTCTAAAATCGGTCGCCAAAGTCGTTATTGTGCATCTCTCTATAACGGCCGCTGCACCGCCGACTTGAACCGTAAAGGCCCGCGATCTCTTGACCAGCCCTCTTCTTGAAGCCGTAGCGCTTGCCTGTGAACGCGACCTGCGCCTGTTGTTCGAGCAACTCGAACTGCGGCTGGCGGGCGGCGACATGGTGCAGATCAGCGGGCCCAACGGCAGCGGCAAGACCAGTTTGCTGCGCCTGCTGGCCGGTTTGATGCAGCCGACGGCCGGTGCTGTGCGGCTCAACGGCAAGCCTTTGCACGAACAACGTAGCGAGCTGGCGCGCAACCTGATCTGGATCGGCCACGCCGCCGGTATCAAGGACGTGCTCACTGCGGAAGAGAACCTCAGTTGGCTCAGCGCCCTGCATCATCCCGCTTCCCGCGACGCCATCTGGCAGGCCCTGGCCATGGTGGGCCTCAAGGGTTTTGAAGACGTTCCCTGCCATACCCTGTCCGCCGGCCAGCAGCGCCGCGTGGCCCTGGCGCGTTTGTACCTGCCCGGCGCGCCGCTGTGGATTCTCGACGAACCCTTCACCGCCCTCGACAAACAAGGTGTGGCCCAACTCGAAGAACACCTGGCCCAGCACTGCGAGAAAGGCGGCCTGGTGGTACTTACCACCCACCACACGCTGGCGCGCATGCCCGCGGGTTATCGCGAGCTGGATCTGGGGCGGTGGTCGCTGTGAGTGTGTTCGCGCTGTTGGTGGCCCGTGAGGCACGGCTGTTGTGCCGCCGCCCGGCCGAACTGGCCAACCCGCTGGTGTTTTTCGCGATTGTGATCGCGCTGTTCCCGCTGGCGGTCGGCCCGGAGACTAAACTGTTGCAAACCTTGTCCCCAGGACTGGTGTGGGTCGCAGCGCTTTTATCGGTCCTGCTCTCGCTGGACGGGCTGTTTCGCAGTGATTTCGAAGACGGTTCCCTGGAGCAGTGGGTCCTTTCGTCGCACCCGCTGCCACTTCTGGTACTGGCCAAGGTGCTGGCACACTGGGCTTTTTCCGGTTTGGCGTTAGTCTTGCTCTCGCCGCTGCTGGCAATGATGTTGGGATTGC
Source organism: Pseudomonas haemolytica (assembly GCF_009659625.1). Taxonomy (GTDB): domain Bacteria; phylum Pseudomonadota; class Gammaproteobacteria; order Pseudomonadales; family Pseudomonadaceae; genus Aquipseudomonas; species Aquipseudomonas haemolytica. Next base: position 1,164,182 of record NZ_VOIW01000001.1, read on the forward strand.
CCAGCGAATGCCTGCCGATCCTGTTGCTGAGCCTGTTGCTCGGCACGCCGGTCCTCAGCCTGCTGGGCGCGGTGGGCGCGGCGCTGACCGTTGGGTTGAAGCGCGGTGGCCTGTTGCTGGCCCTGCTGATTCTGCCTTTGTACATCCCGGTGTTGATCCTGGGCAGCGGCGCTTTGCAAGCCGCGCTCATGGGCATGCCGGCGACCGGTTACCTCTTGTGGCTTGGTAGCCTGACCGCCCTGGCGGTAACCCTGACACCCTTTGCTATAGCCGCCGGCCTGAAAATCAGCGTCGGTGAATAATGAGGTCTGGCCCGGCGTTAATGACGTTGAGTCAGTAAAGACCCTGAGCTTTTCGCCACGACGAAAAGCACCCGTGATGGAAACTGCAATGAACTGGACCTGGTTTCACAAGCTCGGCTCGCCCAAATGGTTTTATGGCATCAGTAGCAAGCTGCTGCCGTGGTTGAGCCTCTTCGCCGCAGTGCTGATCGGCATCGGCCTGGTCTGGGGCCTGGCCTTCGCGCCGCCGGACTACCAGCAAGGCAACAGCTTTCGCATTATCTACATCCATGTTCCCGCCGCGATGCTGGCCCAATCCTGCTACGTGATGCTGGCGGTGTGCGGCATCGTCGGCCTGGTGTGGAAGATGAAGCTGGCCGACGTGGCCCTGCAATGCGCCGCGCCCATCGGCGCGTGGATGACCGCGGTGGCGCTGGTCACCGGTGCGATCTGGGGCAAGCCGACCTGGGGCTCGTGGTGGGTGTGGGACGCACGCCTGACGTCGATGCTGATCCTGCTGTTCCTGTACTTCGGCCTGATTGCCCTGGGCAACGCCATCAGCAACCGCGATAGCGCCGCCAAGGCCTGCGCAGTGCTGGCGATTGTCGGCGTGATCAATATCCCGATCATCAAATACTCGGTGGAGTGGTGGAACACCCTGCACCAGGGCGCCACCTTCACCCTCACCGAAAAACCGGCAATGCCCGTGGAAATGTGGGCGCCGCTGCTGCTGATGGTGCTGGGGTTCTACTGCTTCTTCGGTGCGGTGCTGCTGCTGCGCATGCGCCTTGAGGTGCTCAAGCGTGAAGCGCGCACCAGTTGGGTAAAAGCCGAAGTGCAAACCAGCCTGGGAGCGCGTGGATGAGCTTTGCTTCTTTCAGTGATTTTCTCGCCATGGGCCACCACGGCCTGTATGTCTGGACGGCCTATGGCATCTGCCTGGCGGTGCTGGCCCTCAACGTTGCCGCGCCGATCCTGGCCCGCAAGCGTTACCTGCAACAAGAGGCGCGACGTCTGCGCCGGGAGTCCGAAAAGTGAATCCGCTGCGTAGAAAGCGTCTGTTGATCATCCTTGCCATCCTGGCCGGCGTCAGTATTGCCGTGGGCCTGGCGATGAGCGCCCTGCGGGAGAACATCAACCTGTTCTACACCCCGACCCAGATCGCCAATGGCGAAGCCCCGCTGGACACGCGCATCCGCGCCGGCGGCATGGTGGAGCAGGGCTCGTTGAAGCGTTCCGGCGACTCCCTGGACGTGACCTTCGTGGTCACCGATTTCAGCAAATCCGTGACCATTACTTATCGCGGCATCCTCCCGGACCTGTTCCGCGAAGGGCAGGGCATCGTCGCCCTGGGCAAGCTCAACGCCGACGGCGTGGTGGTGGCTGACGAAGTGCTGGCCAAGCACGATGAGAAGTACATGCCGCCTGAGGTCACCAAAGCCTTGAAAGACAGCGGCCAATCCGCGCCTGGCGCAAATCCACAGCCTGCCAAGGAGGGCTAAGTGATGACGTCCGCACTGTTTATTCCGGAGCTGGGCCAACTGGCGATGATCCTCGCGCTGTGCTTTGCCGTGGTCCAGGCCGTGGTGCCCTTGCTCGGCGCCTGGCGCGGCGACCGCCTGTGGATGAGCCTGGCGCAGCCGGCCGCCTGGGGGCAGTTCGCCTTCCTGTTGTTCGCCTTTGGTTGCCTGACCTACGCCTTCATGACCGACGACTTTTCGGTCGCCTACGTCGCGAACAACTCCAACAGCGCCTTGCCCTGGTATTACAAGTTCAGCGCCGTGTGGGGCGCCCACGAAGGTTCGTTGCTGCTGTGGGCGCTGATCCTCGGCGGCTGGACCTTCGCCGTATCGGTGTTCTCACGGCAACTGCCGCAAGTGATGCTGGCGCGGGTGCTGGCGGTGATGGGCATGATCAGCATTGGCTTCCTGCTGTTCCTGATCATGACCTCGAACCCGTTCAGCCGCATGCTGCCGCAGATCCCGGCAGACGGGCATGACCTCAACCCGCTGTTGCAGGACATCGGCCTGATCGTGCACCCGCCGATGCTCTACATGGGCTACGTCGGTTTCTCCGTGGCCTTTGCGTTTGCCATCGCCGCCTTGCTCGGCGGGCGTCTCGATGCCGCCTGGGCGCGCTGGTCGCGGCCGTGGACCATCGTCGCCTGGGCCTTCCTGGGTATCGGTATCACCTTGGGTTCGTGGTGGGCCTATTACGAACTCGGCTGGGGCGGCTGGTGGTTCTGGGACCCGGTGGAAAATGCGTCCTTCATGCCCTGGCTGGTGGGCACCGCACTGATTCATTCCCTGGCGGTCACCGAAAAGCGCGGCGTGTTCAAGAGCTGGACCGTATTGCTCGCTATCGCGGCGTTTTCCCTCAGCCTGCTCGGCACCTTCCTGGTGCGTTCGGGCGTACTGACGTCGGTGCATGCGTTCGCGTCCGACCCGGAACGTGGCGTATTCATCCTGATCTTCCTGCTGTTTGTGGTCGGCGGCTCACTGACCCTGTTCGCCCTGCGCGCCCCGGTGGTCAAGAGCCAGGTCGGTTTCAACCTGTGGTCGCGGGAAACCCTGTTGCTGGGCAATAACCTGGTGCTGGTGGTGGCTGCGTCGATGATCCTGCTTGGCACTCTCTACCCGCTGGTGCTGGATGCCTTGAGCGGCGCCAAGCTGTCCGTGGGCCCGCCGTACTTCAACGCGTTGTTCATCCCATTGATGGGCCTGTTGATGGTGGTGATGGCGGTCGGTGTGCTGGTGCGCTGGAAAGACACCCCGGTGAAGTGGCTGGTAGGCATGCTCGCTCCGGTGCTACTGGGCAGCGTGGCGCTGGCCGTGGTCGCCGGTATTGCCTACGGCGACTTCAACTGGGCGGTGCTCGCCACCTTCCTGCTCGCCGCGTGGGTGTTGCTGGCCGGTGTGCGCGACATCTTCGACAAGACCCGCCACAAAGGCTTGATCAAGGGCCTGCCAACCCTGACCCGCAGCTACTGGGGCATGCAGATCGCCCACATCGGTATCGCGGTGTGTGCCCTCGGTGTGGTGTTATCCAGCCAGAACAGCGCCGAGCGCGACCTGCGCCTGGCGCCGGGTGAATCGATGGACCTGGCCGGTTACCACTTCATCTTCGAAGGCGCCAAGCACTTCGAAGGACCGAACTTCACCTCAGACAAAGGCACGGTGCGCGTCGTGCGCAACGGCAAGGAAATCGCCGTGCTGCACCCGGAAAAACGCCTCTACACCGTGCAGAGTTCGATGATGACCGAAGCCGGCATCGACGCCGGTTTCACCCGTGACCTGTATGTGGCCCTCGGTGAACCCCTGGGCGACGGCGCCTGGGCCGTGCGCGTGCATGTCAAACCCTTCGTGCGCTGGATCTGGTTCGGCGGCCTGCTCACCGGTTTTGGTGGTTTGCTCGCGGCGCTGGACCGGCGTTATCGGGTCAAGGTCAAGAGCCGGGTGCGTGAAGCACTGGGCCTTTCAGGAGCGGCGGTATGAAGCGTTGGTTGATGGTGGTGCCACTGGCGTTGTTTTTGCTGGTGGCGGTGTTCCTGTATCGCGGCTTGTACCTGGACCCGGCCGAGTTGCCTTCGGCGATGATCGGCAAGCCGTTCCCCGCGTTCAACCTGCCAACGGTGCAGGGTGACAAGACCCTGACCCAAGCCGACTTGCAGGGCAAACCGGCGCTGGTCAACGTGTGGGCCACCTGGTGCATCTCCTGCCGCGTCGAACACCCGGTGTTGAACAAGCTGGCCGAGAAGGGCGTGGTGATCTACGGCATCAACTACAAGGACGACAACGCGGCGGCCTTGAAGTGGCTGGCGGAATTTCATAACCCGTACCAGCTGGATATCCGCGATGAAGACGGCAACCTCGGCCTGAACCTCGGCGTGTACGGCGCACCGGAAACCTTCTTTATAGACGCCAAGGGCGTGATCCGCGACAAATACGTCGGCGTGATCGATGAAGTGGTGTGGCGCGAGCAACTGGCCGCCAAGTACCAGGCCCTGGTCGATGAGGCCAAGCCATGAAGCGTTGGTTGACCGCTGCCGTTTTAGCCCTGGGCCTGGCCGGTGTGGCCCACGCCGCCATCGACACCTACGAATTCGCCAACGACGCCGAGCGCGAGCGTTTCCGCGACCTGACCAAGGAACTGCGCTGCCCCAAGTGCCAGAACCAGGACATCGCCGATTCCAACGCCCCCATCGCCACCGACCTGCGCAGAGAGATCTTCCGCATGCTGGGGGAGGGCAAGGACGACCAGCAGATCATCGACTTCATGGTCGACCGCTACGGTGATTTCGTGCGCTACAAACCGGCCCTCACCGGCAAGACCGCGCTGCTGTGGTTCGGCCCCGCCGGGCTGCTGCTGGCCGGCGTCGTGGTGATGGCGGTGATCGTGCGCCGTCGCCGCGCCGCGCCGACTGATGGTTCCGATGCGCTGTCCCCTGAAGAGCGCAAACGCCTCGACCAATTGCTGGACACCAAGACTGATGATTGATTTCTGGCTCGCAGCCGGCTTGCTGCTTCTGATTGCCCTGAGTTTTCTGTTGATCCCTGTACTGCGCGGCCGCCGCGCCCAGCGTGAAGAGGATCGCACCGCGCTGAACGTGGCGCTGTATCAAGAACGCGTCGCCGAGCTGCAAGTGCAGCAAGACGAAGGTGTATTGAACGCCGCACAACTGGACACCGGCCGCGCCGAAGCGGCCCGTGAGTTGCTCGCTGATACCGAAGGCGTGGAAAAGCCCCGTGAATCGCGCCTGGGCAAACCGCTGCCATTTTTGGCGGCGTTTCTGGTGCCGGTCCTCGGCGTTGCGCTGTACCTGCATTACGGCGCGAGCGACAAGGTCGAACTGACCCGTGAGTTCTCCCAGCCGCCGGTGTCCATGGCCGACATGACTCAGCGCCTGGAACGTGCCGCAGCAGCGCAGCCGGACTCGGCCGAAGGCCTGTACTTCCTGGGTCGCGCCTACATGGCCCAGGACCGTTCCGCCGATGCCGCCAAAGTCTTTGAACGCACCGTGGCGTTGGCCGGGCGCCAGCCGGAACTGCTCGGCCAGTGGGCCCAGGCGCAGTACTTTGCCGACAACAAACAGTGGTCGCCCAAGGTGCAGGCGCTGACCGACGAAGCCTTGAAGCTCGATCCCAAGGAAGTCACCAGCCTCGGCCTGCTCGGTATCGCTGCTTTTGAAGGCCAGCGTTATCAGGAAGCGATCGACTACTGGAACCGTCTGTTGGCGCAACTGCCGCCAGCCGATAATTCTCGTATTGCCCTGCAAGGCGGGATCGACCGCGCTGCCGAGAAGCTTAAAGAGAGCGGCGGTACTGTCGCGCAAAAGGCAGTCATGAACGTGCGTGTGGACTTGTCCGCCGAGGCGAAAGCCAAAGCCTTGCCGACCGACAGCGTGTTCATCTTCGCCCGTGCCGTCTCTGGCCCACCGGCACCGTTGGCGGCCAAGCGCGTCACCGTCGCCGAACTGCCCATCACTGTCGAACTGGGCGATGCCGACGCGATGATGCCGCAGTTGAAACTGTCCAACTTCCCCGAAGTCCAACTGGTTGCGCGCATATCCCGGGCAGGTGTTCCGACAGCTGGCGAATGGATCGGCCGCAGCCAACCGCTGGCCAGCAGCACCACTGCGTTGCAACAGCTGACCATCGACAGTCCGGATAAGTAAATCGAGGAAACGCCCATGACCGCATTTGCACGCATCACCCTGCTCAGCCTGGTACTCGGCTTGAGCGCTTGTGCGGTCCACCGCCCACCTCCGGCACCCACCGGCCCGACGATCCCACCGTCAGGCCCGTCGACCCAGCCGAGCACCAAACCGTCCGGCCCGGTGGCCCCGCCGCCCAAGCCACTGCCGACCAAATCGCCGACCTTCGCCCCACCGCCAGGCGCCGCCAGCCACTGGGACGGCAAGATGCAGGTCTACGTGCTCGACGACCAGCCCGATACCTTCTACCGTCAGCGCACTTATTACCGCTGGAGCAACGGCTGGAGCCGCGCCATCAGCCCCAACGGGCCATGGGAAGAAACTGACGTGCAGGGCGTGCCGCCGGGGTTGAGCAAGCAGTACGCGCAATGACAAAAGGCGACCTGGACAGGTCGCCTTTTTTGTTTTTGACGTGGAATGCGTTCAAATGTGGGAGCCAGCTCCCACAGGAGATCACCGCGCATCAATGACCACGCAGCATCAAACAGGGCGAGCTGTACACAGGTGGTCGACCAGGGATGGAAACCTGGTTGGGGCACGGCCTCCTGCGTACAGCTCGCTCGGCATAGTGCGGGCATTGCGGATGACTGGCCGTAGGGAAAGTCTGGTATCACGCTTCTTCCCATATGAAGGTGGGAACGATCACCTACCAAGGGTCTGTCCTACAGCCACTTCCCACCTTTCACTAAACCTTCACCCGACCACCCGCCGCCCGTCATGTGCAGGTAATAGCGCTGACACCGCCCGCGCCTACTGTCGTTTGAACTCAACCGCAGCCATGCTTGGCGGTTGCCAGCAACTGAACATGAAAGTCCTGATGGGCGCGCCGAACGTGGTGCGCGGTGGGTCGCACTCGGGTAATGTGGCCGCCTCCGGCCTGGCTGGCGCGGGATTGCTGGATATACTTGCCAGTGACTACTACCCGGCCAGCCTGGTGCAAGCCAGGCGCCGCGAAGGGTTGCCGAACAAGTGTGGGGACAAGCGCAGAGGGTGTTTTGATGGCAGGCAGGTTGATCTATCTCATCGGGCCATCGGGTTCGGGCAAGGACAGCCTGCTGGATGCCGCGCGCCCGCGCTTGATCGAGCGTGGCTGCCGCATGGTGCGCCGGGTAATCACGCGTTCGGCGGAGGCGGTGGGTGAAGCCGCGCAAGGAGTGAGCCCGCAGCAGTTTGCGGCCATGGATGCCGAGGGTGCGTTTGCCTTGAGCTGGCAGGCCAATGGCTTGTCCTATGGAATTCCTCGCGAGATCGACGATTGGCTGGCGGCGGGGGACGATGTGCTGGTCAACGGTTCCCGTGCCCACCTGGCGCGAACCCGCGAGCGTTACCCGACGTTGCTGGTGCTGCTGCTGACGGTGGACCAAGCGGTGTTGCGCCAGCGCTTGATAGCACGGGGGCGTGAGTCATTGGCGGACATCGAGGAACGCCTGGCGCGCAATGCGCGGTTAACTGCCGAACTGATCACGGGTAACGGCGCGGGCTTGTTCGTAATGGATATCTCTTTATTGGATAACTCTGGCCCGCTGGAACATACCGTAGAGCGCTTGCTGTGCTGCCTGGACCACGGGCACCCGGTATGCGCCTGACCCTGCTCGGCACCGGTGATGCGCGGCAAGTCCCGGTGCCTGGCCCGGCGGACCCGCAGTGGTAAGCCAGCTCTCTCCTTTGGTCTTCAACGACTCGCGGTTTTGGTTCTGATCAAACTATAAGTTGCTTGCGGTACTTGTCGTCACGCTCATGTCCCAACTCCCTGACCCGTGTTACCTAGTGTTCAAGTGGGTGTTGGCACGGTGCGTAGAAAGAGTCAAGGCTGACTGGTTTTCTGCTTGTTTTGAATTTTTATATGAGTTGATCTTATAGGGGTGGCATGCGCCACGCTGTTGTCTGGGTATTTCTTCGTGGTCTGCAAATTTAAATATTGACTGGATATATGCTGTAGGCAGTTTTTACAGGCGATTTTATAAGTGGAGCTGGAGCATATTAAAGGTGGTTGGTGGCTTTGTATATGCGCGCTGAATATACATAGGGTCACGTTTTAGGTTGAAATAAATGAGATGTTGTCTGGCGTTTTTGGCTGTGGGAATTTAATGCCGCTTTGATCGTGCGCTCATATGTTTTACGGCGGACTTTGGCCTCGGCAGACTACATTTATTGTAATTATTTCAACTTGGATAGGTGGATTTTAAGATGCAGGTAAATGTTTCCAATATGGGCTTTCCAACTGATAGTCTTTCCGGTGTCCCGGGGCGATTCACTGTCCTGAGCAGGCCGGGTGAAACGAAAAACTTGAATATGCAGACTGGCCGTCACAGTACGTATTTCGAACGCCCTCGTAATGCCTTTGAATTAAATTCTCCCCATAAACCGATACAAAGTGGAACTTATAGCTGCAGCGTAAGTAGGCTGCCCTCCAACAGTGTTGATAAAGTGTTCAAGGGGTTTCAAGGCGGGGGGGCCGTCTACCTATTGGCGGAAAGTTTCAACGGATTCAAACGGGTAATCAGCCGTTGCGGGGGGTGGGTCACGCCCAACCCGTGTCCACCTCCAATGCCGATGCCTGAACCATGTCCGCGACCACAGCCGAGACCCAATCCCTGCCCACCTCCGAGGCCGATGCCTGAGCCATTTCCGCGACCGCAGCCGAGACCCAATCCCTGCCCACCACCGAGGCCGAGGCCGAGACCTGAACCGCGTCCAGCACCGCAGCCGAGACCTGAGCCGTATCCGCAACCGCGGCCAAGACCTGAGCCGCGTCCGGAGCCGAGGCCGAGGCCTTATCCGCAACCGAGGCCAGAGCCGTATCCGCAACCGCAGCCGAGGCCAGAGCCGTATCCGCAGCCGCAACCGAGGCCAGAGCCGTATCCGCAACCGCAGCCGAGGCCAGAGCCGTATCCGCAGCCGCAACCGAGGCCAGAGCCGTATCCGCAGCCACAGCCGAGGCCAGAGCCGTATCCGCACCCGCAGCCGAGGCCAGAGCCGTATCCGCAGCCACAGCCGAGGCCAGAGCCGTATCCGCAACCGCAACCGCAACCAGAGCCTTATCCACAGCCGAAGCCTGAGCCGCAGCCGCGTCCGGAGCCATGTCCAGAGCCATGTCCGGAGCCGCGTCCGGAGCCATGTCCAGAGCCATGTCCGGAGCCATGTCCGGAGCCATGTCCAGAGCCATGTCCAGAGCCTGCCCCATCCTCGGAACCGCAGCCGAGGCTTGAGCCGTGTTCACCCTCCCATGACGAATCACAATTGGAAGTTGAGGGCGGGCAGGGTAACGACACATTTGATTTTTCCAGGTTCAGGCAGAACCAAGTCATAAACCTGGGGGCGGGTACTTACTCAAGTGTCGGCGGAAAATACAATAATAGTTACATCAGCCCAGCGTCGGTTTTCGAAAACGCCATCGGCGGCTCCGGCAATGATCGAATCATTGGCAACGAGGCCGATAACGTATTGGTTGGGGGCGCAGGTGCAGACACATTGAGAGGTGCAGGGGGACGCAACGTCTTCAAGTACAACTCGGTAGCGGACTCTACTTTTGCGGCGGCGGATCTACTCACTGACTTCAAAACCGGCTGGGACACGATTGACTTACGCAACCTGGCTAACGCTACGGGGGCCAGTCTGAACTTCGTTCCCGACTTTACGGGCAAGCCCGGTGATACGGTCATTAAATACAATATGTACAGCGGACGTTATTTTTTGGCGATCGACCTGTCGGGCAACTGCAGAAGTGATTTCCTTATAAAAAGTACTCGACCGATCAGCCCTGATGACGTCCTGGGCTTGGCTTGAATAGAGCGCTCGCCTGGATGATGACCGTGAGTTGACGCTTTGCGTCAACTTCGCGCCTGCAAAGGCTCGGTTCAGGGAGTGGCGCGGCGCATATCGCGATACGCCGATAAAATCGCTACCTCGTCACGCAATGACCGACTTGTTACGTGCTTGATCCCACGTACAAGCTTGTCAACCTAGTGTGCGCTGCTGCCTCGGCGGCATCGCGCATTCGTTTCTGTCGTTTACTTCGATCAAGCCCCTAGGGCTTGATCATATCTCCCGCGTGCTGGCTCCAACCAAACCCAGGATTACCTTGTTCACTCTGTTGCTGCGAACGGCAGGCGGTTGCGTGCCTGTTTCATAGAGCTCTGTATTCCCTGTGTCAGAATGATCGGTTACGGCAGTGTATTAAGTTACCGTGTTACGACGGAGTGGCTTTAATAAGCTGGGAGGGGAATGGGTGTTTTCGTTCGCTGCATACTCCGAGATCTCTTGTTTAACTACATGGCGATGTAGGGTGGAGAGTTGGGTACGTGAGGGTGGAGTTGATGTTGCGTTTCGGATTTTTGTCTGGTTGTGAGTAATGCGTTGCAACCGAAATTGATTTTTGGTCTGTGAGTTCTTATTTTTTCTATGTGAATCAATTGGTTGAGGTTGTTGTGTCAGTGGGTGGGTTTTTAGTGTTGTTTCGGCGGGTTGCGAGTGTGGTGCCAAAGTATTTTGAGATTTTAGAGTGTGTCGGAGTGCATTGATTAGTGTCTGGCGTACCAAGTTTCTCTGTGCGAACTTAAGGGGGTGCCGACAAATGCTATTGCTCGTGTGGAGCGGGAGTTCGGTGTCTCGGGTTTATTTGCAAGAGGACTTAGGTTGTATGAGATTATCAGGGCCACCCGCTACTAATGTATTCGAAGGTAAGGAGTTTGCTGCTCTGGGGGCTGTAAGTTCTGCACGACCGAGTGCGCCCTACACCCTGAATAGTAATAAACCAGTACTCACTACTGAGCAGGCTGGAAAACAAATCACTCGCCGTGACTTCCGATTTCATGACCGTAATGTCGACCAAAAGATTGACTTGTCATTCCGGATCTCCAAGGGTTTCACACCGCAGCAGGCAGAACAGGCCAGGCAGGCGTTGAAATCCTGGCAGGATGTCGCCAACGTGACGTTCACTGAAAACGCAGGAAATCTCGACGGGCACATTGATATTGGTGATATGCCAGGAACCAGCCATGGTGTGGCGTCACTGCCGAATAAATACCTGAGAAATTCATTCGCTAATATTGGCACAGCGAATGCGGGCACGAACCCTAAGCAGGGCGGCTTTTTTCGCGAAGTACTGATTCACGAATTAGGTCATGCAATCGGGTTGGAACATCCGGGTAAATATGATGGCTCTGGCGACTATGGTACGCACGCTGAGTATGCCGGGGATACCCGAGCTCGCAGTGTAATGAGCTATTTTTCAGAAACGAATCAGCCGGGGCATAACTTTAATTCGTTGCATCCCTCTGCACCGATGATGGATGACATTGCTGCCGTACAGCGGCTATATGGGGCGAACACTAACACGCGTAAAACCGATACGACGTACGGGTTCAACTCCACTACGAACCGTGACGCCCTGAGTCTGAAAACGGCCGATGACAATCCTATTTTCTGTGTGTGGGACGGTGGTGGGGACGATACATTGGACTTCTCTGGTTTTTCCCAGAATCAGAAGATCAACCTTAATGCCGAGTCGTTTTCAGATGTGGGGGCGTTAAAAGGTAATGTCTCCATTGCCAAGGGTGTAACCCTGGAGAACGCCATCGGTGGCGCAGGGAACGATACTTTGGTGGGTAACCATGTCGCCAACCGACTGACAGGCGGAGGCGGAGCAGACAGGTTGCAAGGCGGCGGTGGTGCAGACACTTTTGTCTATGACCGTACCAGTGATTCCACCCCGGATAACCCTGACGTCATCCTGGACTTTGAGAGCGGCTTGGACCGCCTGGATGTATCTGCGCTTCTGAAAGGGACGAATATCAAGACTCTGACGTTCGTCGAGCGTTTAACCGGTCAACCTGGTCAAGCCGTACTGAGCTACGACGAGAGTAGTCGCGAAGGGAGTCTAGCCTTGGACGTGAGCGGAAATGGCAAGGCTGATCTATTAGTAAAAAGTATGGGCCGGATGAATGCCGTTGACGTGTTTTACGGTGATAGCCCTTCGGTAGAGCCTGATTCGGTAGAGCCAAAGCCCGATGCGAGCCCTGAACCTGAAAAGCCGAAGCCGGACCTACGTCCTGACCCGCATGAGCCGAAACCAAACCCAGCCACGTGTGATCCTGAACCGGACACTTGTGAGCCGGAACCGGAACCGGAGCCATGCGTGCCGATACCCGTCCCATGTTCGATAAACGCTACTAATGGTCGCAGGCCCCAAGTTAGTACGCCTGGCCTTGAGGCCGGCGCTGATCAGCGGCGTGCAACGCTGGTGTCCGCCTCTGATAAGTGGGCTTTTACAGCGCGCGCCTGGAGTGGATCCTTTCACAGTTAACTACGCACGCAATACATTGAAATGAGGCGTCGCCGCTGACACGTCTAGCGGGTCAATGTATTAAAAATGGCGTTCGGAAGAGCGGATCACAGTTGCAAGCAGATAGTTAATTATTGTTTTTCACCCATTACTATTATTAGTAAGAGGGCCAGTCGTTGGGTTTGTTTGTGGGTGGTTGTCTTTTACTGGTTTCAGGCATTTAAAGTGTGTTGTCGCTCGTTAGTGGGCGATTTGATCGTTCGTAAGTACCACGCGTGCGAAATGTTGGGCCGTTGTTATATATAACTCACTAAGAAGGTGTGATGTATGGTTAATGTCAATTTACCTGGTTTGAACTCCTACGTACCTACGTTGAATACGGCCCCTCAGCCGTCACCCGCGGCACCGTCGAGGGCCCATGACGCAAATGAACCTATGGGGAGCTCTGACGACTTGCGTTATGGAAAAGATAAGCAGCCCTCAAAAGGATCCAAACTGCTGAGTCTTTCGGCACAGTCGGCGGGTGGGTTTTCCAGCCTGCAAAGGCTCCACGGATCAAACGCTCAAACGAGCTCACATGGCCTGCTGCAGGCGGGTGAAACAACAGTCGGCAATAGGCTGTTCTTGAATATGGGGGGGGTGGACGGCAACGTTCTCACTGCTAATTGTTTTCCTATGCCGAAGCCTGAGGAGACCAAACCACGAGGCGACCAGCCCAAGCCAACCGTGGATAAGCCCAAGGCCGGCACGGATGCCAAACCTCAAGAGGGTCAGCCCAAACCAGCCGTCGATAAGCCCAAGGTCAGTACGGAGACCAAACCACAAGGCGATCAGCCCAAGCCAGCCGTGGATAAGCCCAAGGTCAGCACGGACACCAAGCCTCAAGAGGGCCAGCCCAAACCAGCCGTCGATAAGCCCAAGGTCAGCACGGACACCAAGCCTCAAGAGGGCCAGCCCAAGCCAGCCGTCGATAAGCCCAGGGTCAGCACGGACACCAAGCCTCAAGAGGGTCAGCCCAAGCCAGCCGTCGATAAGCCCAGGGTCAGCACGGACACCACGCCTCAAGAGGGTCAGCCCAAGCCAGCCGTGGATAAGCCCAGGGTCAGTACGGCCACCACACCTCAAGAGGGTCAGCCCAAGCCAGCCGTGCCCAAGGTCCCTGTCGGACCGACGCCAAACGATGTACTCAGCTCGTATGACACCACCTATGGGTTCAACTCTACGACTGGAAAGCTGGAAACGACCCTGACATCCGCTTCCGATAAGCCGGATTTCAACGTATGGGATCAGCGGGGGATAGATACGTTTGATTTTTCCGGCTTCAAGCAAGACCAGAAAATCGATTTGCACAGCGGTTCGCTCTCCAGTGTGGGCGGGTTCAGGGAAAACGTCAGGATCGGTACCACCACTGCGATCGAAAACGCGGTAGGGGGCAGTGGCAACGACCGAATCATGGGTAACAGTGCGGATAATGTACTGATCGGCGGCGCAGGCGCCGATACCCTGGTGGGGGGAGGCGGTTGGAATACGTTTAAGTTCAATGCCTTTAGCGATTCGACCCGTACGCAGGCCGATTTACTGTTGGACTTCAATACGGGTCAGGACAAGATTGATTTGTCGCAAATGGCCATCGATGGCAAGGTCGCATTTAACTTTGTTGACGAATACACCGGGAAGCCCGGGGACACCATTATCAAGTTTAACCCGCAAACAGGACGTTACTTGCTGGCGATAGACGTGGATGGGGACGGCAAGACGGACTTTTTGATCAAGAGCACGCGAATGATCAGTCCGGAAGATGTTATCGGGTTGAACATAAAGGATGGAGGGTATCTCTGATGATGTAATGGCGAGTTATTACACATCGCTTTGGTACTAGGCAAGGCTGGGCAGGACTTAATCATCAGTGATTAAGTCCTGCTTTTTTGCGCCTGCCAAGTGGCAGCAAAAAAATCCGTTCGTAGTGGGCAACGCCATCGTGAAGGTGGCGTACATTGGCTGCCTGGTTGCTGGAGCACCGTCATGAGTTGCTGGGGCATGTCACGGTAGGTTGGGACAGTCGAGTCGTGTAGGGCTTGGCTATGTTTGCGATCAGATAACAACGATAGCGTTAAGCCTGTTTTTTCTTGTATGTTTGGTTGGGTTTCTTGATATGTGCAACTAAATTCTTGACTTGATTAAGTTAAGGCTTTGCGTGTTTTTTTTCTTTGTGGTGCCAAGGCATAGTGATCGTTGATCTGTGGAAGTGTGTCGTGCTGAATAACATGTGTGCTAATTTTTTACTGTCGCGTTTATCGGATTTTATCGAAAAGAAATAGCGGTGGTAGAGGCATGTTGAATATGGGATTTTATCGGGCTGACAACGGATCAGTCAGTCTCGGTAATTCATATACATGGACGGGTTATTCTTCACTGTTCAGAGTATCAATGCACATGCACATCCCGGTTAGGCATTCTTCCCATGCGCACTCCTCGGAGGCGTTGTACCCCAGTTTCTCAGCAGCTGAAAACGAAGTTTTTCGTTGGGCTAATAATAAAAAATCGTTCACCACAGACCAGGCGGCGAAACATATCACTCGCAGCGGCTCCAGGTTTCATGACCTCAATGGCGATGGCAAAGTTGTTGTTGGTTTCAATTTTGCTGGAGGTTTTAATGCGGCTCAGAAAGAGCGAGCCAGGCAAGCCCTGCAATATTGGGCGGATGTTGCCAATATCGAGTTTATTGAAAACGGTTCGAACACCGATGGCACGATCAGCATTAAGGGCACATCGGGTTCGTCAGGGAGGGCAGGGTTGCCTAATAAGCATTATTCGAAAGTCCAGGCCAGTATAGGCACTAGTGGTGCCCAAAATCCGACAATGGGCAGCCAATTCTTGGGTTTGTTGATCCATGAATTAGGGCATACCTTGGGGCTCAGTCACCCGGGTGAATACGATGGCGGGGGCTACAATTACGACCGATCCGCAGAATATGCGCAGGACACCAAGGCGCGCAGCATCATGAGTTATTGGGCGGAGACCCACCAGCCGGGCCACAATTTCGCCAGGAACAGTCCGGCGGCACCGATGATGGACGATATCGCCGCCGCCCAGCGGCTCTACGGGGCCAATACAAAAACGCGCAATACCGACACCACCTATGGCTTCAATTCCAACTCAGGTCGAGAGTTCTATAGCCTCAAGCAAGGGAATGACAAGCCGATTTTCACCGTCTGGGACGGCGGTGGTAACGACACACTTGACTTCTCTGGGTTTGCCCAGAACCAAATCATCAACCTCAAGGCTGAGGCGTTCTCGGACGTGGGTGGCTTACGGGGGAATGTGTCGATTGCCAAAGGCGTGAGCGTGGAAAACGCCATTGGCGGTTCTGGCAACGATACCTTGACGGGTAACGAAGGGAACAATCGCCTCACCGGGGGCGGGGGCGCCGACACGTTGCACGGTGGGGCCGGCGCGGACACGTTCATGTATCTGCGCGCCAGTGATTCGACGCCACAGAACCCGGATATCATCCAGGACTTCCAAAGCGGGATAGACCGGATCGATCTCACCAGCGTCCTTCAGGAGGCAGGGCTCAAAGCCTTGAGTTTCTCTGATCGATTCAGCGGCAGGGCGGGTGACGCCGTGCTGGGCCATGACTCGAAAACCGGCCGTTTTACATTGGCTGTGGATACGACGGGGAATGGCACGGCGGACCTGATGGTGACCAGCCAAGGCCAAATCAAACAGACGGATGTGATCTGGAACGATCAGACGCCGACGGTGATTCCTGCCCCGGCTCCTGAACCTGCTACCGTTGTCCCTGTACCAGAACCCGGCCCGGCTCCCATTCCAGACCCTCAACCTGACTCTGACCCGCTCCCGACACCTTTGCCGGCTCCCAAGCCTGGAGGAGGGTTTATCAAGAAGGTATTTTCGTCGTTCATGGGGTTAATCAACAGGGCGTTCTCGATTTTCTCGTGAGCCCGGTGGCTATGCTCTGGACCCATGGTCAGCGTGGTTCGGGCAGCCGGCAGGGGTGAGTCCAACAAGCCTCCCTCATAGTCCACAAACGCGCGCCGTGGCACTCGCCATCCTGCCTGTGGGAGCACCGCCCAAAGATCCCTGGGCGGTAGTTTCCAATCGGTATGTGCATGAGCACAAGATCAAAGTCGCTCGTCATTTCTGGCGGACGCGGCGTTGGAGAAGTGGGTGCGCTCTTAGGCGGTTGCGACAACCACCTGGCGCGACGCACTCAGGAACCGTAACAGCGCCACCAATGGGAATGCGCTGCCCACCAGCATCACCCCCAGCCAACCGCCGTGTTCATACACACTGCTGGCGATTGCCGAGCCGAACGCGCCGCCGATGAAGATGCTGGTCATGTACAGGGCGTTGAGACGGCTACGGCTAGTGGCGTCGAGGGCATAGACGGCACGCTGGCCAAGGACCATATTCATCTGCACGCAGAAGTCCAGGACCACGCCGGTCACGGCCAAGCCGATCACGCTGTACAGCGGGTGCACGAACGCGGGCAGGAAGCTCAGTGCGCCCAACAGCATCGCCAGCAACGAGGCGCGATGGGTGTGGCCGGCATCGGCCAGGCGACCGGCGATGGGCGCGGCGATGGCGCCCAAGGCACCCACCAGGGCGAACAGTGCGATTTCGCTTTGGCTCAGGCCATGATTGCGCGCCAACTCCAGCGGGGCAGCGGTCCAGAACAGGCTGAAGGCGGCGAACATGCAGCCCTGATAGAACGCCCGTTGGCGCAGCACCGGTTGCTCACGCAGCAGGGTGCCCAGGGATCGCAGCAACTGGCCGTAGCTGGCGCTGTGATCGGGCTGGCGCTTAGGGATGGTCAGCAGCAGGACCACGCTGATAAACGCCATCAGTGCTGCGGCAGCCATGAACATTGCACGCCAGCCGAAGTGGTCGGCAACTACGCTGGACACTGGCCGGGCCAACAGGATGCCCAGCAGCAGGCCGCCCATGATGCTGCCGACCACCCGACCACGGGACTCAGCCGGTGCCAGGTGTGCGGCCAGCGGGATCAAAATCTGCACCGAGACGGAACTGAAACCGATCAGCAACGACACCAGCAAGAACAGGTTTGGCTGTTCGGTAAACGCCGCGCCCAGCAGGCTGGCAATCGCCAGTACAGTGGTGGCGATCATCAGCTTGCGGTTTTCCAACAGGTCGCCCAATGGCACCAGGAAGAACAGGCCGAGGGCATAACCGATTTGCGTCAGGGACACGATCAGGCTCGCCATCGCCGGCGTCAGGCCAATGTCCGGGGCGATCAACTCGATGATCGGCTGCGCGTAGTAGATGTTGGCGACGATGGCGCCGCAGCAAAATGCGAACAGCAGCACCATCCCGCGGGTCATGGTGCTGGTGGCAGGAGAAGTTGCATTCATGGTGTTCTCATAAAAGCGAAGGAAGATGGCGAGCGAGAGTAAAGGCAAGGCGTAAGCGCGAGTAGGGCGCTTGAAGTGATATCAATTATGCTGGTTGATGATACATCCAGAAACAATTGGAACGACAGAACACTGCCAATACAACAGCCATACCAAGAGCCAAATGTGGGAGGGGGCTTGCTCCCGATAGCGGAGTCTCAGTCACTGGATGTAGTGGCTGACACACTGCTATCGGGAGCAAGCCCCCTCCCACATTTTTTACCGCGTTTCTTCAGTTATTGACCGGAATAGATCTGGTCAAACACCCCACCATCATTGAAGTGGGTTTTCTGCACGGTGCGCCAGTCGCCAAAGGTCTTCTCAACCGACAGGAAGTCCACCTTGGGGAAGCGGTCGGTGTACTTGGCCAGCACTTTCGGGTCCCGTGGGCGCAGGTAGTTGTTGGCGGCGATTTCCTGGCCTTCCGGCGACCACAGGTACTTCAGGTAGTCTTCGGCCGCAGCACGGGTGCCTTTCTTCTCGACCACCTTATCGACCACCGATACCGGCGGCTCGGCTTCGGCGGACACGCTTGGGTAGATCACTTCAAACTGATCACGGCCGAATTCACGGGCGATCATTTCTGCTTCGTTTTCAAAGGTCACCAGCACGTCGCCGATCTGGTTGGTCATGAACGTGGTAGTCGCGGCGCGGCCACCGGTGTCCAGTACCGGCGCTTGCTTGAACAGCTTGCCGACGAAGGCCTTGGCCTTTTCTTCGTCGCCGCCGTTTTTCAATACATAACCCCAGGCCGACAGGTAGGTGTAGCGGCCGTTACCCGAGGTTTTCGGGTTGGGTACGATTACCTGCACGCCGTCCTTGAGCAGGTCTGGCCAGTCTTTCAGGGCCTTGGGGTTGCCTTTGCGCACAATGAATACGGTAGCGGAGGTAAACGGTGCACTGTTGTTCGGCAGGCGCGTCACCCAGTTGTCCGGCACCAGTTTGCCGTTGTCGACCAACGCATTGATGTCGGTGGCCATGTTCATGGTGATCACGTCAGCCGGCAGGCCGTCGATCACTGAGCGTGCTTGTTTGCTGGAGCCGCCGAAGGACATCTGCAACGTCAGCTTGTCGTCCGGGTGCCCGGCTTCCCAATGCTTCTGGAACGCGGCGTTGTAGTCCTTGTAGAAATCGCGCATTACGTCGTAGGAGACGTTGAGCAGGGTGGTCGCGGCCTGTGCGGAGCCTGCCAAGGCCAGGCCGGCGGCCAGTAGAGAGGCGCTGAGAATTTTTTTCACTGCTCATTCCTTGTTGTTCGAGAAGAGGGGAGGCAATTTGCCAGCGACTATAGCCGGGCCCGCATAGACCTTTAAAGATTAAAACGAACTTTGCTTATTCCAGTTTATGGAAAAGGTTACTGCCACACCGCGAGCAAAACGCCGCATTGGGTTCGTGGCTGTCTTTCTTGCACGCCGGGCAGTCGGTGCGCAGTTGTTCACCGCGCATGGCACTGGCCAGCTCGGCGGTAAAAATACCGGTGGGTACGGCGATGATCGAATAACCGGTGATCATCACCAGCGACGAAATCACCTGGCCAAGCGGCGTCTTGGGCACGATATCGCCGAAGCCCACGGTGGTCAGGGTAACGATGGCCCAGTAGATACCCTTGGGAATACTGGTGAACCCATGTTCCGGGCCTTCGATCACATACATCAGGGTGCCGAACACCGTCACCAGGGTGCACACGCTGACCAGGAACACCACGATCTTCTGCTTGCTGCCGCGCAGCGCCGCCATCAAATAGTTGGCTTGTTTGAGGTACGGGCTGAGCTTGAGTACGCGGAAGATACGCAGCATGCGAATGATGCGGATGATCAGCAGATACTGCGCATCGCTGTAGTACAGCGCGATAATGCCGGGGACGATGGCCAGCAAGTCCACCAAGCCATAAAAGCTGAAGGCATAGCGCAACGGCTTGGGTGAGCAATACAGGCGCAGGCCGTACTCGATCGCGAAAATCAGCGTGAAGCCCCACTCGATATAGGCCAGCACATCCGCGTAGTTCTGGTGCACCTGATCGATGCTGTCGAGCATCACGATCACTATGCTGGCGAGGATGATCAGCAACAGGATGCCGTCAAAGCGCCGCCCGGCGACGGTGTCGCTTTGGAAAACCATGATGTAGAGCCGTTGGCGCCAGTCGTTGTTGCTGTCCATAAGTCCTGCCTGAAGCGAATATCGAGCAAGCCTAGGGGGATTCGAACGGGCTGTCCATGTGGGGTTTACGCAGCATTCGCTGGCCGGCGCGTACCAGCCAGCAGGCGAGGATAAACGGCGCGGTCAGCGCGGGCAGGTGCAGGGCGGCGAAGCCCGGTGTGAGGAGGATGGCAAGGCCGATGCCCAGCAGCGGCAACCACGGCTGGCGACGTGTCGGGCTCAGGGCCAGGGCGGCCAACGCCGGGTTATAGCTGTGCAGGCCGAGCAGGGCGCCCGCAGGGTCGTTCAACCACACACCGGCCAGCATGCCGAGACTGGCACCGCTCAAGGCCCACACCGCGGCGCGACGGTCGGCCAGCAGCAGGCCCAGGGCGATCAATCCGCCCGCCATGGGCTGCTCCAGCAACATGATTTGCCCAAGGCCGGTAAAGGGCGCGGTGAGGACAGCGAAGGGGGCGGGCTCGATCAGCGCCAGAGTGTTCTCAGGAGCGTGGCCGAGCAGCAGCCAGCCGAGACCCACAAAGGGCGCGGTGTAAGCGGGCAAGTCTTGGGGCTGGGTCGCGTGCTTCAGCCATTGCCGAGTGAGGATCGCACTCAAGCCGCCGCACGCCAGGATCAACGGCGGCACCAGCGCCGACCAGGCGAAGTGCTGGCTGATCAACAAGCCCAGCAATACGCCGTTGTAGCTATACAGCCCGGCCTGGCGCTCGGCCTTGGGATAGCACCGGCGCTGGGCCGTGAGCAACCCCGCGACGCCGCCCAGCAACGCACCGCCGAGCAAGGCCGGGGCGCCGATCAGGATCGCCACCAGGCACAGCAGGCCGCACAGCGGATGGCGTTGCAGGAAGATCTGGCTGAAACCATTGAGCAGGGCTTCGGCCCAGTCGGGGCAGGTTGGGTTGTGCATTTTCAGTGAGTCAGTAAGACCGAGTTGTTCCCTTCGCGAGCAAGCCCGCTCCCACATTTGACTGATGTCGGACATGCAAACGCGGTCGAATGTGGGAGCGGGCTTGCTCGCGAAGGGGCTCTTACAGGCGCTAGATCAATGTCTCGATACGCAGCGAATTGGTCGACCCTGGCTGGCCAAAGGGCACCCCCGCGGTAATCACCAAGGTATCCCCGCGTTGCGCCATGCCCTGGGCCTGGGCGATCTCCAGCGCGGTGGAACACACCTCATCCACTTGGCGCAGTCGATCATTGACCACCGAATGCACGCCCCACGCCACGCTCAAGCGTCGCGCCGTGGACAGGTTCGGCGTGAGGTTGAGGATGGGCGCCACGGGTCGTTCCCGTGCAGCACGCAAGCTGGAACTGCCTGACTCGCTATAGTTCACCAGCACCGCCACCGGCAGGATGCTGCTGATGCGCCGGATCGCACAGCTGATGGCGTCCGACACTGTGGCATCCGCCTTGGGCCGGCTGACGTCCAACTGCGTCTGGTAGTCCGGGCCGTTTTCCACCTGGCGGATGATCTTGCTCATCATCTGCACGGTTTCCAGCGGGTACTCGCCCGAGGCGGTTTCGGCCGACAGCATCACCGCGTCCGCGCCTTCGGCCACCGCGTTGGCGACATCGGTGACTTCGGCACGGGTCGGCGCCGGGGAGAAGCGCATGGACTCGAGCATCTGCGTGGCCACCACCACTGGTTTGCCGAGTTGGCGGCAGGTGCTGATGATGTCTTTCTGGATTTGCGGCACGCTCTCGGCCGGCACTTCCACGCCCAGGTCGCCTCTGGCCACCATTATCGCGTCGCTCAGTTCGGCGATTTCCTGCAAGCGTTGCACGGCCGAAGGTTTCTCGATCTTGGCCATCAGGAACGCCTTGTCGCCAATCAGTTCGCGGGCCTCGCGGATGTCTTCCGGGCGCTGCACGAACGACAGCGCCACCCAGTCCACGCCCAGTTCCAGGCCGAAACTCAGGTCGCGGCGATCCTTGGCGGTCAAGGGGCTGAGTTCCAACAGCGCTTGCGGCACGTTCACGCCTTTGCGGTCGGACAACTCGCCGCCATTGAGCACGGTGGTGTCGATGGCGTCGGCATGTTTGGTAATCACGCGCAGGCGCAGCTTGCCGTCGTCCAGCAGCAGGTCCATGCCCGGTTCAAGGGCCGCGATGATTTCCGGGTGGGGCAGGTTGATGCGGCTTTGGTCGCCGGGCGTCGGGTCCAGGTCCAGGCGCAGGGCCTGGCCGCGAATCAACTGCACCTTGCCCTCGGCAAAACGCCCAACTCGCAGCTTCGGGCCTTGCAGGTCCATAAGAATGCCCAGCGGGTAATTCAACTGGCGCTCCACTTGGCGAATCCACTGGTAACGCTGGGCATGGTCGGCGTGCTCGCCGTGGCTGAAGTTGAGGCGGAAGATATTCACCCCGGCTTCAACCAGCTCGCGGATGTCATCGATACCGTCGGTGGCCGGGCCCAGGGTGGCGAGGATTTTGACCTTCTTGTCAGGCGTCATGGTTGGCAGTCTCAAGGATCAGGATGGCGCGGAAGTCGTTGACGTTGGTGCGGGTCGGCTCGGTGATGATCAGCCCGTCGAGGGCGGCGAAATAGCCGTAGCCGTTGTTGTTATCCAACTCGTCGCTGGCCGACAGCCCCAGTGCCTCGGCGCGGGCGTAACTGCTGGGGGTCATGATGGCGCCGGCGTTGTCTTCCGAGCCGTCGATGCCATCGGTGTCGCCGGCCAGGGCGTATACGCCGGGCAGGCCCTTTAGGCTGTCGGTGAGGCTGAGCAGGAACTCCGCATTGCGCCCGCCACGGCCATTGCCGCGCACGGTGACGGTGGTTTCGCCACCGGAGAGGATCACGCACGGCGCCGCGAGTGGCTGGCCATGCTGGACAATCTGCCGGGCGATACCGGCGTGCACCTTGGCCACCTCCCGCGCTTCACCTTCCAGGTCGCCAAGGATCAGCGGGCTGAACCCGGCCTGGCGCACTTTCACCGCCACCGCCTCCAGGGATTGCTGCGGGCGGGCGATCAATTGGAAGTGGCTGCGGGCGAGTACCGGGTCGCCGGGCTTGACCGTTTCTGACGCGGGGTTTTGCAACCAGTTGCGCACTGAGGTGGGGGCGTCGATACCGTAACGCTTGAGGATCGCCAGGGCCTGCTGCGAGGTGCTGGGGTCACCGACGGTCGGGCCGGAGGCAATCACCGTGGCCTGGTCGCCCGGCACATCGGAAATTGCATAGGTGTAGACGGTGGCCGGCCAAGCCGCCTTGGCCAGTCGCCCGCCCTTGATCGCCGAGAGGTGCTTGCGCACGCAGTTCATCTCGCCAATGGTGGCGCCGGATTTGAGCAGGGCTTTGTTGATGCTTTGCTTGTCGGCCAGGCTGATGCCTTCGGCGGGCAAGGCCAGCAATGCGGAGCCGCCGCCGGAGAGCAGGAAGATCACGCGGTCGGCTTCGCCGAGGTTGCTGATCAGTTCCAGTACGCGCTGGGCCACGGCCAGGCCGGCAGCGTCGGGGACCGGGTGGGCTGCTTCGACCACCTCGATTTTTTTGCACGGCGCGCCGTGGCCGTAGCGGATGACCACCAGGCCCGACACTTCGCCCTGCCAGCAGTCCTCGACGACAAGCGCCATGGCGGCCGCGGCCTTACCGGCGCCGACCACGATCACCCGACCACTGCGGTCGGCGGGCAGGTAAGGTTCAAGGACTAGCCGGGGGTGGGCAGCGTCGATGGCTGCGGCGAACAGCTCGCGAAGCAGGTGTTGCGGATCGACCGACATAAGCGGGCTCCCGGGGATTCTTGTTGTTAGGAGTGCAGCTATTTCAGATTTGAAATGCGGTCAAAATGTGGGAGGGGGCTTGCTCCCGATAGCGGTGTATCAGTCGACATAGTGGTTGAATGACAGATTGCTATCGGGAGCAAGCCCCCTCCCACACTGGATTGCATTCCAAGGTGTCTTACTTCTCGCGAATCGAGAAATTGGCCATATGCTCCAGGCCCTTGATCAGCGCCGAGTGGTCCCAGTTACCGCCGCCAATCGCCGTGCAGGTGCTGAACACTTGCTGGGTGCCGGCGGTGTTGGGCAGGTTGATCCCCAGTTCCTTGGCGCCGGCCAATGCCAGGTTCAGGTCCTTCTGGTGCAGGTTGATACGGAAGCCCGGGTCGAAGGTGCCCTTGATCATTCGCTCGCCATGCACTTCCAGGATCTTCGACGACGCAAAGCCGCCCATCAGCGCTTCACGCACCTTGGCCGGGTCGGCACCGTTTTTTGCGGCGAACAGCAGCGCTTCAGCCACCGCCTGGATGTTCAGCGCGACGATGATCTGGTTGGCAACCTTGGCGGTCTGGCCATCGCCGTTGCCACCCACCAGGGTGATGTTCTTGCCCATGCTCTGGAACAGCCCCAGGGCGCGTTCGAAGGTCTGTGGCTCGCCACCGACCATGATGCTCAAGGTACCGGCCTTGGCGCCGACTTCACCGCCGGACACTGGCGCATCGAGGTACTGTGCGCCGCTCTGGTTGATCTTGGCGGCGAACGCTTTGGTCGCGGTGGGGGAGATCGAACTCATGTCGATCACCACTTTGTTCGGCGACAGGCCGGCGGCTACACCGTCGGCGCGGAACAGCACGTCATCGACCTGCGGGGTATCCGGGACCATCACAATGATGAACTCGGCTTCCTGGGCGACTTGTTGCGGGTTGGCCAGGGCGATGGCGCCGGCAGCGATCAGCTCGGCGGGAGCCTTGCCGTGGTGTTCCGAGAGAAACAGTTGGTGACCGGCTTTCTGCAGGTTAGCCGCCATGGGTTGGCCCATGATGCCGGTGCCGATAAATCCGATTTTAGCCATGATGAAAATCCTCTTGTTGTTAGGTCTACAGGCCTGGCACGGTCTGCTAAGCGCAGCAGATCCCCTGTGGGAGGGGGCTTGCTCCCGATAGCGGTGCATCAGTCGACACACCTGTTGAATGACAGATTGCTATCGGGAGCAAGCCCCCTCCCACATTGGTTTTGTGTTGTTTGTGTCA
Organism: Pseudomonas haemolytica; assembly: GCF_009659625.1. Taxonomy (GTDB): domain Bacteria; phylum Pseudomonadota; class Gammaproteobacteria; order Pseudomonadales; family Pseudomonadaceae; genus Aquipseudomonas; species Aquipseudomonas haemolytica. Next base: position 1,189,021 of record NZ_VOIW01000001.1, read on the forward strand.
GATCGCGTTATGGGTTTTGAGCCAACCCAAACCCGCTTCGGTCGTGGTCAACGGCTTGTACTCACAGCCAACCCAACCCGTATAACCAATGCGGTCCAGATGCTCGAACAGGAAGCGATAGTTGATCTCCCCAGTCCCCGGCTCATTGCGCCCCGGGTTATCCGCCAGTTGGATATGGTTGATCTCACCCAGGTGCGCCGCCATAGTCCGCGCCAAGTCACCTTCCATGATTTGCATGTGATAGATGTCGTATTGCAGGAACAGGTTGTCACTGCCCACCTGTTCACGAATCGACAGGGCCTGGGCGGTGTTATTCAGGTAGAAGCCCGGGATGTCACGGGTGTTGATCATCTCCATCACCAGCTTGATGCCCACTGCCTGCAGCTTGTCGGCGGCGTACTTGAGGTTGGCGACAAAGGTCTTTTCCAGGGTTTCATCGTCCACACCTTGTGGCCGGATACCCGCCAGGCAGTTGACCTGGGTGTTGCCCAGTACCTGGGCGTAAGCGATGGCCAGCTTGACCCCGGCGCGAAACTCCTCGACCCGGTCCGGGTGGCAGGCCAGGCCGCGCTCACCCTTGGCCCAGTCACCGGCCGGCAAGTTGAACAGCACTTGGGTCAGGCCATTGGCATCGAGCTGCGCCTTGATCTCGGCGGAGCTCAATTCATACGGGAACAGGTATTCCACACCTTCGAAGCCGGCATCGGCGGCTGCCTTGAAGCGAGCAAGGAAGTCCTGTTCGGTGAACAGCATGGACAGGTTGGCGGCAAAGCGCGGCATAGGGTTCTCCTTAATCGAGCAGGGAAATGGCAGTCGGCGCATCGTTGCCGACCAAGGCCAGGTCTTCGAATTCATTGACGGCGTTGATCTCGGTGCCCATGGAAATATTGGTCACCCGCTCCAGAATAATCTCAACGATCACCGGCACCTTGAATTCTTCGATCATTTCCTGGGCGCGGCGCAAGGCTGGTTGGATCTGGCCTGGCTCGAACACACGCAGGGCCTTGCAACCCAGGCCTTCGGCGACCGCCACATGGTCGACGCCATAACCGTTGAGTTCCGGCGCATTGAGGTTGTCGAAGGACAGCTGCACGCAGTAGTCCATTTCAAAGCCGCGCTGGGCCTGGCGGATCAAGCCCAGGTAGGAGTTGTTCACCACCACGTGGATGTACGGCAGCTTGAACTGTGCCCCCACGGCCAGCTCTTCGATCATGAACTGGAAGTCGTAGTCGCCCGACAGCGCCACCACCTTGCGGCTCGGATCAGCCTTGACCACGCCCAGCGCCGCGGGAATGGTCCAGCCCAAGGGGCCGGCCTGGCCGCAGTTGATCCAGTGGCGTGGCTTGTACACATGCAGGAACTGCGCGCCGGCAATCTGCGACAGGCCGATGGTGCTGACGTAGCAGGTGTCTTTGCCGAACACCTGGTTCATCTCTTCGTACACGCGTTGCGGCTTGACCGGTACGTTGTCGAAGTGCGTCTTGCGGTGCAGGGTGGCTTTGCGCTGCTGGCAGTCATGCAGCCAGGCGCTGCGGTCCTTGAGCTTGCCGGCGGCTTTCCATTCGCGGGCCACTTCAATGAACATCGTCAGCGCGGAACCGGCGTCGGACACAATGCCCAGGTCCGGGGTGAACACGCGTCCAATCTGCGTCGGCTCGATGTCGACGTGAATGAATTTTCGCCCTTCGGTGTACACCTCTACCGAACCGGTGTGGCGGTTGGCCCAGCGGTTACCGATGCCCAGCACCACGTCCGACTTGAGCATCGTTGCGTTGCCATAACGATGGGACGTTTGCAGGCCGACCATGCCCACCATCAGCGGGTGATCGTCGGGGATGGTGCCCCAGCCCATGAGGGTCGGGATCACCGGAATGCCGGTCAACTCGGCGAACTCCACCAGCAGCTCGCTGGCGTCGGCGTTGATCACGCCGCCACCGCTTACCAGCAATGGGCGTTCAGCCTGATCCAGCAGCGCCAGGGCTTTTTCGACCTGGATGCGCGTGGCCAAGGGCTTGGCCAGGGGCAGGGGCTGGTAGGCGTCGATGTCGAATTCGATCTCGGCCATCTGCACGTCGAATGGCAGGTCGATCAATACTGGGCCGGGGCGGCCGGAGCGCATTTCATAGAAGGCCTTCTGGAAGGCGTAGGGCACTTGGCCCGGTTCGAGAACGGTGGTCGCCCACTTGGTCACCGGCTTGACGATGCTGGTGATGTCCACGGCCTGGAAGTCTTCCTTGTGCATCCGGGCGCGGGGTGCTTGCCCGGTGATGCACAGGATCGGGATCGAGTCGGCCGAGGCGCTGTACAGGCCGGTGACCATGTCGGTGCCCGCCGGGCCGGAAGTGCCGATGCACACGCCGATATTGCCGGCCTTGGTGCGGGTGTAGCCCTCGGCCATGTGCGAGGCGCCTTCAACGTGGCGAGCAAGGACGTGATCGATGCCACCCACCTTCTGCAAGGCCGAATACAACGGGTTGATCGCGGCGCCTGGGATACCGAAGGCGGTATCCACACCTTCACGGCGCATCACCAGGACGGCGGCTTCGATTGCTCTCATTTTGCTCATGGTTTTGGTGCCTCTTGCGTTTTGTAATTGTATACAAGTGGTGTTTGTCCAAAGTGTATTCACGGCGGGCTGCGCAGGTCAATGCATTTTGTAAACTGACCTTTGCGTTGGTCGGAACGGCTTTTTTAGACGTATGGAGCTTATGTTGGAAAATATTGTATACAAAAATAAAGCTGATTGTGTTCTATTTGTTTGATCGAGCATCTGATCAAACAGAACTCCACCGCTTTACCCATAACAAGATGAGGACGGCACCTATGAGCGCTTTAACCTTGAAACTCGCCACCCAACTGGCCAGCCAGGCCCTTACCGCAGGCCGCACGATTTCTGCTGCGCCGTTGACCATTGCGGTACTCGACAGTGGTGGCCACCTGATCACTCTGCAGCGTGAAGACGGCGCCAGCCTGCTGCGCCCGCAAATCGCCATCGGCAAGGCCTGGGGCGCAATTGCCCTGGGCAAAGGCTCACGCTTGCTGGCACTGGACGCGCAGCAACGGCCGGCGTTTATTGCTGCGTTGAATAGCCTGGGGCAGGGCAGCGTGGTGCCGGCACCGGGTGGGGTGTTGATTCGCGATCAGGCGGGGTTGGTGTTGGGGGCGATCGGGATCAGTGGGGATACGTCGGATATTGATGAGCAGTGTGCGATCACGGCGATCGAGGGGGTGGGGTTGATGGCGGATGCGGGGGTGTCTGCCTGATACTTCAGTGACTGGCAGGGCCTCTTCGCGAGCAAGCCCGCTCCCACATTTTGTCTGTATTCACAAATAGATATCTGTGAACCCAATCCAATGTGGGAGCGGGCTTGCTCGCGAATAGCACAGGCACCACGGCCCCTCAGTCCAGCTCACAGCCCTTGAGCACCAACCGAATAATCGTCTGCGCCGCCGCCTCATAGTCGGCTTCATCCAACTTGGCCTTGCCGGTGACCGCCGAGATCTGCCAGTCAAAATCCGCATAGGTCTGGGTTGCTGCCCAGATGCTGAACATCAGGTGGTTAGGGTCAATGGTGGCAATCAGGCCACGGTCCACCCAGTTCTGGATGCAATCGATGTTGTGCTTGGCCTGGGCGTTGAGCTGGTCAACCTGCTCGGTGCTCAGGTGCGGGGCGCCGTGCATGATTTCGCTGGCGAATACCTTGGAGGCGAATGGCAGGTCACGGGAAATGCGGATTTTCGAGCGGATGTAATTGCTCAGCACCTCCTTGGGCTGGCCGTCCGGGTTGAACGGCGTGGAGGCGGCCAGGATCGGCTCGATAATGCTCTCGAGCACCTCGCGGTAGAGGTTGTCCTTGGACTTGAAGTAGTAGTAGACGTTGGGCTTGGGCAGCCCGGCCTTGGCGGCGATATCGCTGGTCTTGGTCGCGGCGAAGCCCTTGTCGGCAAACTCCTCGCTCGCCGCCCGCAGGATTTTTTCTTTGTTGCGCTCGCGAATGCTGCTCATAAACCAGAGATTTCCTTGCCATGACAGGCGGTTGCGCATGGTAGCACCGGCCATCCGGGTGCCTCAACAATCTGCCCACAACGCCTTGCGCCGCGCTATGCTCGCCCGATCTCCCCCTTACGGATACTTGATTCATGGCAGGAAGCAGCTTGTTGGTTTTGCTCGACGATATCGCCGCGGTTCTCGATGACGTTGCACTGATGACAAAAATGGCGGCAAAGAAGACCGCCGGTGTACTGGGTGACGACCTGGCACTCAATGCCCAGCAAGTTTCCGGTGTGCGCGCCGAGCGGGAAATTCCGGTGGTGTGGGCGGTGGCCAAGGGCTCGTTTATCAACAAGTTGATCCTGGTGCCCGCCGCGCTGTTGATCAGCGCCTTTGCCCCGTGGGCGGTAACGCCGCTGTTGATGCTTGGCGGCGCGTACCTGTGTTTTGAAGGCTTCGAGAAACTCGCGCATAAATTCCTGCACAGCAAGGCCGAGGATCAGGCCGAACATGCGCAGTTGGTCGAAGCCGTGGCCGACCCGGCGACCGATCTGGTGGCCTTTGAAAAGGGCAAGATCAAAGGCGCGATCCGCACCGACTTTATCCTCTCGGCGGAAATCATCGCCATCACCCTCGGCACCGTGGCCGACGCGCCGTTGATGCAGCAGGTGATCGTGCTGTCGGGCATTGCCATTGTCATGACCGTAGGCGTCTATGGGCTGGTGGCCGGCATCGTCAAGCTGGATGACCTGGGCCTGTGGCTCACTCAGAAGCCTGGCCAGGCGGCGCGCAGTATTGGCGGCGCCATCCTGCGTGCAGCACCGTACATGATGAAGAGCCTGTCGGTGATTGGTACGGCGGCGATGTTCCTGGTAGGCGGCGGGATTCTCACCCATGGCGTGCCGGTGGTGCATCACTGGATCGAAACGGTCAGCCAGGGCGCGGGCGGGGTGGCGTGGCTGGTACCGACGCTGCTCAATGGTGTGGCGGGGATTATCGCTGGGGCGGTGGTGCTGGCAGTGGTCGCAGTGGTCGGCAAGGCGTGGAAAGCGCTGAAGGCTTGATGCTGACGGCAATAAAAAAGGCCATTCATTCGAATGGCCTTTTTAGTGGGCGTTTGTTACTCGGCAATCTGCAACTTGCGTGATTCCGTGTAGATGTAGCGCACCTTCTCATACTCGAACGGCGAGTTCATCTGACCGTAGCGGAAGCTGGTCTGGTAGCGCTTGTCCACCGCGCGCAGGGCCCAGATTTCCGGGTGGTTGGAGCTGACTTCGGACACGTTGAGGAAGTTGATCTGGGTTTCGGCGCCGTAGTCGACGATCAGGCCGGTAGTGTCACGCAGGTTCGAGGGGCCGAAAATCGGCAGTACCACGTACGCGCCGCCGGGCACGCCGTAGAAACCCAGGGTCTGGCCGAAGTCTTCGCTCTGGCGCGGCAGGCCCATGGCGGTGGCTGGGTCCCACAGGCCGGCGACGCCGATGGTGGTGTTGACCAGCAGGCGCCCGGTGGTTTCCAGGGAGCGGTGGCCCTTGAGTTGCAGCAGGCTGTTCAACAGGTTGGGCACGTCGCCCAGGTTGTTGAAGAAGTTGCTCACGCCGGTGCGCAGGAAACTCGGTGTGACATAACGGTAGCCATTGACCACTGGCAGGAACACCCACTGGTCGAAGCGGTAGTTGAAGTGGTACACGCGGCGGTTCCACGACTCCAACGGGTCATACACGTTGAGGGCGGTCAGCGATGAGCGTTCAAACTCGCGCTGGTCCAGGCCCGGGTTGAACTTGAGCTTGGTCAGCGGCTCCTTGAAGCCGTCAGTATCGACCTTGACCGGTTCATGGGCCTTGCTGTTGTCGGCATTGGCCACGCCTGCGCACATCAGTGCGGCAAGCAGCAGAAGATATTTAGCCACGGAAGAACTCCAGCATGGCGTCGGCGTTGACGCGGTAATTGAGGTTGCCGCAGTGGCCGCCCAGCGGGTAGACGGTCAAGCGATCGCCGAAGGTTTTACGCAGGAAACCCAGGTCGCCAGGGCCGAGGATCACGTCGTCGGCGTTGTGCATCACGGCGATTTTCGGGCTGTCGCGCAGGTAGTCCTTGAGGGCGTACAGGCTGACCTGGTCGATCAGTTGCAGCAGGCTGCCGCCGTCGGAGCGGGCGCGCCACATCGGGATCACTTGTTCGGTGAGGTAGCAGTCGAAGTCGCATTGCAGCGCACGCTTGAGGAACGGCGTGAGGCTGGTGCCTTCGGTGATTGGATACTTGGGAGGAATGATCAGGCCGCGGCGGTTGATCAGGTCCGAGGTGAAGGCGATGTCGGCTGCCGAAAAGCGGAACGAGGTGCCGATCAGCATGGCCATCTGTTCGTTGCTCAGGTGCTGCTTGGACTGCTGGAAGTCATAGAGAAGCGCATCGTTGAGGTCGATGTAGCCTTTTTGCTGGAAGTAACGCGTCAGTTTGCTCAACACCAGCTCATAGAAGGTGGTGGTGTTGTTGATGCCCTTGACCTCGGTCTGTACCAGCTTGTCGAGGTTGGTAATCGAGGTGTAGAGGTTGACCGGCGGGTTGAGCAGCAGCACTTTCTTGAAGTTGAAGCTGCGACGGGTCTCGTCCAGCTTGCTCACAAACGCTGCATCCAGGGCGCCGAGGCTGTAGCCGGTGAGGTAAAAGTCGGTCACCGGCAACGAGGCGTTCTGTGCGCGCACGGCTTGCATCACGCGGTACATGTCTTCGGCGTCTTCCTGGGTGATACCCGGGGTGGCGAAGCGTGAAGCGGCGCTGATGAAGTCGAAGCTGGTAGGCGATGACAGCTGCACCACATGGTAGCCGGCCTGGTAATACAGCTTTTTCAGGTATTCGTTGATGCTGCTGTCAAACCGCGCGCCGGTGCCGGCGATCAGGAAGATCAGCGGCGCGGCGCGGTCCTGCTTGGCAATGCGGTAGGTGAGTTTTTTCACCGCCCAGAAGTTGTCCGGCAGGCTGAACTCGCGCTCGGGGCGCATATTCAAGGTGTAATCGGATTGGTTGATCTCGTCGTCAGTCGGCAGTTTTGGCCGAAGGTCGGGGGGGGTGGTGGCGATGGTCGCTTCGAACGGATTGGTCAAAGGGTAGCCATAGCTGGCTGCGTCGATATCGACCGCCAGTGCTGACGCACTCAAAAATAGGCTGCCCAGCAAGGCAGCACAGCGCAAGGAACGGAGCATGACTTAATCCCTAAGAGGAAACGTGCTGAATGAAGTTCGCAGGCTATGACCACCGCGTTGCCACCGAAGTGCCAGCCTGCGGCACGAAAAGTCGGAAAAAGCGTCGGAATCGGGGTAATAGTTGCCAGAAGATACACTTTGCCAGGCTATGTTGAATAGATATCTGCGCTAACACCTTGCTAACGGCCGCCGTGGGATTAAGCTGAGCGCCGTTTTTGCCTATCGGAGTGCCCCATGTCCCGTCGTTTGCCGTTGATCCTGCTGCTTATTGCCTTGCCGTTATGGCTGGCCGCCAGTTATGCCGCACGCTACGGCTTTATGGAGGATGGGCAGTGGGTCGGGCTATGTGCTGATGAGGCCAGCCGCTGGGAATGCCAGGTGCGTTCGAACCTGGGGCTGATGATTCACTTCAAGGTGCTGGGGTGGGCAGCGCTGGTGACGTCGGTGCTGGCGTTTTTCGTGCCGGGGCGTACCGGTTGGGCCTTGGCGGTGCTGGGGATGGTGTTCGGGTTTCCGGCATTGGCGTTGTACAACACCACGTTTGCGGTGTTTGCCGTGGTGATTGCGGGGTTGCGGTTGGTCCGCAAGTCGCGGGGCGCCTGATAGGGCCTCTTCGCGAGCAAGCCCGCTCCCACATGTTGTCTGTATTCACAAATAGAAATCTGTGAACCCAATCCAATGTGGGAGCGGGCTTGCTCGCGAAAGCGGTCTTAAGCCTTGCGCACCCGCAAGCAACGCCACAAGGCTACAACCATGAGCAAGCTGACCACTGCCCAACCCCATGCCTGCTGATTCATCAAGCCTTCACGGTACAACTGCGGCGCAATACCGGCACCGATAATGAAGGTCAGCAGTGCAATCTCCCGACGCGGTCCAGTCACCGGGCGTACCAGATACACCAGGGCCGGCAGCACCAGCGCCGCGCTTGGGAAGCTGCGATAACGCGGGTCAAACACCAGCGCCAGCATCATCACCGCCCCCGCAAACCCGGCGATTGCCACCAGCCAGCCTGCGCGCTGCTCCAGCCAGTCGAATGCTCGCTCGCGCCAGCCTTCGCGGGCGCTCAGGGCCAGGGCGGCATGGGCCAGCACCAGCAGGTTCAACACCACCAGCAAGCCCGCCCACACCCATTCATCGTTGAAGCGTGCGGTGACGCGGGTCAATTCGGCCCAGGTGCCGATGGAGCAGGCTGCGACGGCACCGAGCAACGGCAGCATCAATGCGCAGCGCATGCTGCGAACGCGGCCGCCGAGCACCAGGGTGACGAGCAGGATGAGCCCGCCCACCCCCAGCCACAGCGGCCAGTAGGGCACATTGGTTACGGGGCCGGCGAGGATGCCTTTGTCCTGGCGGTCTGCATCGAACAGCCCCCAGTAACCGCCGACGGCACCTTCACTCGCACGTTTCCATGGCTGGTCAAAGGCTTCGATCAGGTTGTAGCGCCAGCCATTGGCTTCGGCCATGGCCACGAAACCACGCATGAACTTGGCTTCATTGACCCGGCTTGGCACGGCGGTTTCGCGCTGGCGGCCTTCGCTGGGCCAGCCGGTCTCGCCGATCACGATGTCCTTGGGTGCGAACTTGTGGCCAAAGGTCTGGCGTACATCACCCACGTGCTTGAGCGCCTGGTCGATGCCGGACGGATCATCTTCCCAATACGGCAGCAGGTGAATCGTCAGGAAGTCCACCGCCGGGGCGATTTCCGGGTGTTGCAACCAGAATTCCCAGACATCGGCATAGGTGACCGGCTGCTTGATCTGGCTTTTGACCTTATGGATCAGCGCCACCAGCTGCTTGGCGGTGACTTCCTTGCGCAACAGCGCTTCGTTGCCGACGATCACCGAGGTGACGATGTCGGGATAGGCGTTGGCGGAAGCGATCAGCTCGTTGATTTCCTTTTCGGTCGCCACGGGGTCACTGCTGACCCAGGCCCCGGCCATCACCGTCAAGCCATGCTTGCGCGCCAGCTCCGGCAAGGCTTCCAGACCGGTCATGGAATAGGTGCGAATGCATTCAAAGCGCGTGGCGAGCAGTGCCAGGTCGGCGTCCATGCGTTCGGGGCGCAGCTTGAACGGCTGGTCGAACGGAGATTGGTCCTTGTCGAACGGCGTGTAGGACGCACATTGCATCTTATGGCTGGCGCTGGCGACGTCCGGCAACACCACTGGCCGGCCGAGGCCGTACCAATAGCCGACAAGGGCAAGCAGGCCTAGGATCAAGGCAAGAAAATAGGGCAGGGCAGGGAAGCGGGCAGTCGCGGGCATGGTCGGCTTATCTGGGGGAGCAAAGGCGCGCATCTTACCTGCAATTGGCGCATCCCAGTGGGGCCGCATAGTTTTGACATGCAAAGTTCGGGCGGGATTCTGACGTCAAGTCCTAGGAAGTGTCTTGCTGGCTATGTGATGTCGTTCCTTGCTTAGCCGAGGTCGCTGACAGAGCAGGTTCATGGGTCCGGCAGGTTGATGATCGAAGTGTCAGCACTCCACTGATGTCTTGAGCAACCGGATCGATGCGCGTGAAGGGGGCGCGGTGCACCCTATAACAACAGATTGACGTCGCTCGGCATCCGTCGGGCGCAGCACTTTCGGGGAAGTACTATGAAGATGCGACGACTCTTGGGCGCAGCTGCCACTCTGGTAGTTGCGATGGGCTCCACACTGGCCAGCGCCGACAGCAAGACCCTGAGCATCGGCTACGTAGACGGTTGGTCCGACAGCGTGGCCACCACCCACGTGGCAGCAGAAGTGATCAAGGAAAAGCTTGGCTACGACGTGAAACTGCAAGCCGTCGCCACCGGGATCATGTGGCAGGGCGTTGCCACCGGCAAACTCGACGCCATGCTTTCCGCCTGGCTGCCCGTGACCCACGGTGAATACTGGGCCAAGAACAAGGACAAGGTGGTCGACTATGGCCCCAATTTCAAGGATGCGAAGATCGGCTTGATCGTGCCGGAGTACGTCAAGGCCAAGTCCATCGAAGACCTCAAGACCGATACCACCTTCAAGAACAAGATCGTCGGCATCGACGCGGGCTCAGGCGTGATGCTCAAGACCGACGAAGCGATCAAGCAATATGGCCTGGACTATAAACTGCAAGCCAGCTCGGGCGCGGCGATGATCGCCGAACTGACCCGTGCCGAAGACAAACAGGAATCCATTGCGGTGACCGGTTGGGTGCCGCACTGGATGTTCGCCAAGTGGAAACTGCGTTTCCTGGACGACCCTAAAGGGATTTATGGTGCTGCTGAATCCGTCAACAGCATCGGCAGCAAGGGCCTGGAGAAGAAAGCGCCGGAAGTCGCGGCCTTCCTGAAGAAATTCCAGTGGGCCTCCAAGGATGAGATCGGCGAAGTCATGCTCGCTATTCAAGAGGGCGCCAAGCCAGACGCAGCGGCCAAGGATTGGGTCGCCAAGCACCCTGAGCGTGTGGCGCAGTGGATTGCTAAATAACCCTGCCGCTTGATGCAGTCCCTGTGGGAGGGGGCTTGCTCCCGATAGCGGTGTGCCAGTCAATGCAAATTTGACTGACGCACCGCTATCGGGAGCAAGCCCCCTCCCACATTAGTTTTGCACCGCCTCAAATTTTTCTGTGCACCCGCTAACCCTCGCTACACTCCCTCTACTACTAAGGTCGTCTGGAACCTGTTCCGCAGCCGCATACAGTGGATACGTTCCAATAATAAAAAAGCTGTGCTGCGAGGATAAAAACAATGAACGACAGCATTTACCTCTCGATTCAAAACAGCCCGCGTTTCAAGGAGCTGGTTAGAAAAAGGGAAAGGTTCGCCTGGATTCTCTCGGCGATCATGCTAGGGCTTTACTCCGGTTTCATCCTGTTGATTGCCTACGGGCCACAAATACTGGGTGCCAAACTCAGCCCCGGTTCATCCATCACCTGGGGCATCCCTATCGGGGTTGGGCTGATTGTGTCGGCCTTCATCCTCACCGGCATCTATGTACGCCGCGCCAATGGCGAATTCGACGACCTGAACAATGCGATTCTCAAGGAGGCTGCGCAATGATCCGTCGTCTATTGGCTGTACTCGGCGCTTCAGTCATTGCGCCTGCCGTTTGGGCGGCAGATGCATTGACCGGTGAAGTGCACAAGCAACCGCTGAACATTGCAGCGATCCTGATGTTCGTGGCCTTTGTCGGCGCGACGTTGTGCATCACCTACTGGGCGTCCAAGCGCAACAAGTCGGCGGCCGACTACTATGCGGCCGGCGGCAAGATCACCGGTTTCCAGAACGGCCTGGCGATCGCTGGCGACTACATGTCTGCCGCGTCCTTCCTGGGTATTTCCGCGCTGGTGTTCACCTCCGGCTACGACGGCCTGATCTACTCGATCGGCTTCCTGGTGGGCTGGCCGATCATTCTGTTCCTGATCGCCGAGCGCCTGCGCAACCTGGGCAAGTACACCTTTGCCGACGTGGCGTCCTACCGCCTTGGGCAAACCCAGATCCGCAGCCTGTCGGCATGTGGTTCGCTGGTGGTGGTGGCGTTCTACCTGATTGCGCAGATGGTAGGCGCGGGCAAACTGATCCAGCTGCTGTTCGGCCTGGACTACCATGTGGCAGTGATCCTGGTCGGCATCCTGATGTGCATGTATGTGTTGTTCGGCGGCATGCTGGCGACCACCTGGGTGCAGATCATCAAGGCGGTGCTGTTGCTGTCGGGCGCCTCGTTCATGGCGTTGATGGTGATGAAGCACGTCAACTTCGACTTCAACACGCTGTTTTCCGAGGCGATCAAGGTTCACCCTAAAGGTGAAGCGATCATGAGCCCGGGCGGCCTGGTCAAGGATCCGATCTCGGCGTTCTCCCTGGGCCTGGCCCTGATGTTCGGTACCGCTGGCCTGCCGCACATCCTGATGCGCTTCTTCACTGTAAGCGACGCCAAGGAAGCGCGTAAGAGCGTGCTGTATGCCACGGGCTTCATTGGCTACTTCTATATCCTGACCTTTATCATCGGCTTCGGCGCGATTCTGCTGGTCAGCACCAACCCGGCGTTCAAGGATGCGGCAGGTGCCTTGCTCGGGGGTAACAACATGGCGGCGGTGCACCTGGCCAACGCGGTGGGGGGCAGTATCTTCCTGGGCTTCATCTCGGCCGTGGCGTTTGCCACTATCCTCGCGGTGGTTGCCGGCTTGACCCTGGCCGGTGCTTCGGCGGTGTCCCATGACCTGTATGCCAGCGTGATCAAGAAAGGCAAGGCCAACGAGAAGGATGAGATTCGCGTGTCGAAGATCACCACCATCGCCCTGGCAGTGCTGGCGATTGGCTTGGGTATCCTGTTCGAAAGCCAGAACATTGCGTTCATGGTCGGCCTGGCGTTCTCGATTGCTGCCAGCTGTAACTTCCCGGTGCTGCTGCTTTCCATGTACTGGAAAAACCTCACCACCCGTGGCGCCATGATCGGCGGCTGGCTGGGCTTGATCAGTGCCGTGGGCCTGATGATCCTTGGTCCGACCATCTGGGTCTCGATCCTGCACCATGAAAAAGCCATCTTCCCGTATGAATACCCGGCGCTGTTTTCGATGATCATTGCGTTCGTCGGCATCTGGTTCTTCTCCATCACCGACAAGTCGGCGGCGGCAGAGAAAGAGCGTGCGCTGTACTTCCCGCAGTTTGTGCGTTCGCAGACTGGCCTGGGGGCGAGCGGGGCGGTTAACCACTAAGGTAGTAGCTCAATAAGAAATGCCCCGGTCGAAAGGCCGGGGTATTTTTTTGCCTGAAAATCTGTAGTGGGTGGGCTGGCCTCATCGGGAGCAAGCCCCCTCCCACATTTGACTGTGTTCACAAGTTGAAATCTGTGAACCCAATCCAGTGTGGGAGGGGGCTTGCTCCCGATGGCGGTACACCAGGCACCACACATAAAAACGGCCTCCACTGAGGGAGGCCGTTTTCAGTACAACCAAGCAGTTGAGTGCTTACTTGCGATCTTCCAGCTTGGTAATGTCACGCGACTCGTAGCCGGTGTACAGCTGGCGCGGGCGGCCAATCTTGTACGGGCTGGAGAGCATTTCTTTCCAGTGGGAGATCCAGCCCACGGTCCGCGCCAGGGCGAAGATCACGGTGAACATGCTGGTTGGAATGCCGATCGCCTTGAGGATGATCCCCGAGTAGAAGTCGACGTTCGGGTACAGCGAGCGTTCGATGAAGTACGGGTCGGTCAGGGCGATCTCTTCCAGGCGCATGGCCAGTTCGAGTTGCGGATCGTTCTTGATGCCCAGTTCCTTCAACACTTCGTCGCAGGTCTGCTTCATCACGGTGGCGCGTGGGTCGCGGTTCTTGTAGACCCGGTGACCGAAGCCCATCAACTTGAACGGATCGTTCTTGTCCTTGGCCTTGGCGATGAAGGTGTCGATGTTGGACACATCGCCGATTTCATCGAGCATGGTCAATACGGCTTCGTTCGCACCGCCGTGGGCAGGGCCCCACAGCGCAGCGATACCGGCGGCGATACAGGCGAACGGGTTGGCACCCGAAGAACCGGCCAGGCGTACGGTGGAGGTGGAGGCGTTCTGCTCGTGGTCGGCGTGGAGGATGAAGATCCGGTCCATGGCCTTGGCGAGCGTCGGGCTGATCGGTTTGATCTCGCACGGGGTGTTGAACATCATGTGCAGGAAGTTTTCCGCGTACGTCAGGTCGTTGCGCGGGTACATCATGGGCTGGCCCATGGAGTACTTGTAAACCATTGCGGCCAGGGTCGGCATCTTGGCAACCAGGCGGATCGCGGAGATTTCGCGATGCTGCGGGTTATTGATGTCCAGGGAGTCGTGATAGAAGGCCGACAGGGCGCCGACCACACCGCACATGACGGCCATCGGGTGGGCGTCGCGACGGAAGCCGTTGAAGAAGGTCTTCAACTGCTCGTGAACCATGGTGTGGTTCTTCACGGTGCTGACGAACTGGGCTTTCTGCTCGGCTGTTGGCAATTCGCCATTTAGCAGCAGGTAGCAGGTTTCCAGGTAGTCCGACTTTTCAGCCAGTTGCTCGATCGGGTAACCGCGATGAAGCAGGATGCCATTGTCACCATCGATATAGGTGATCTTCGACTCGCAGGACGCGGTCGACATGAAGCCTGGGTCGAAAGTAAAACGGCCCGTGGCCGTCAGGCCCCGTACGTCGATAACATCGGGACCAACGGTGCCGGTTAAAATGGGCAGCTCGACGGGGGCTGCGCCCTCGATGATCAACTGCGCTTTTTTGTCAGCCATGTGGCCTCCTATTTATGCTTCAAATCATCAGACAGACCCCCCACGCAGGGCCCGCACCACTATATTGATATAAATCCAGATGTCAATTTGCCTAAAGTCTTGCGCCAGAAGGCTTTAACCGTACTTTTTCGTCGAAATTGACTGCCATTTACGCCTTTTATCCCGTCAGCGCAATCAGCTATTAGGGTGAGGTGTGCGCGTTGTCATTAGTAACCTAACTGTCTATACTCGGCCACCGACCGCCAAGGGCTTTTGGGCTTGCTTTCATTGGGGGTCGCACTCCCTGGGTGGTGCTTACCTGACCAGTGCACTCCCCGACAACTTTGCCCTGATTGTTAGGGGCTCTTAAGTGTGAAAAAAGCCGTGAATAGCCAACGACCTGTAAACCTAGACCTAAGGACCATCAAACTCCCCATCACCGGCGTTACGTCGTTCCTGCACCGTGTTTCCGGCATCATCCTGTTCCTGGGCTTGGGCATCATGCTTTATGCATTGAGCAAATCCCTGGGTTCCGAGGAAGGTTACGCCGAGGTGAAGGCATGCTTGACCAGCCCGCTGGCCAAGTTCGTAGCATGGGGCCTCTTGTCCTCTCTTCTGTATCACCTGGTAGCCGGTGTGCGCCACTTGATCATGGACATGGGCATCGGTGAGACGCTGGAAGGCGGCCGCCTGGGCTCGAAAATCATCATCGCCATTTCCGTGGTGCTGATCGTTCTGGCAGGAGTTTGGATATGGTAACCAGCGTTACGAATCTGTCGCGTTCGGGCCTCTATGACTGGATGGCACAGCGTGTGTCTGCGGTCGTTCTCGCGGCTTATTTCATTTTCCTGATCGGATACCTCGTCGCAAACCCGGGCATCGGCTATGAGCAATGGCACGGCCTGTTTTCCCACAATGCGATGCGAATCTTCAGTCTGCTGGCCCTTGTAGCCCTGGGCGCACACGCCTGGGTTGGCATGTGGACCATCGCGACTGACTACCTGACGCCGATGGCGCTGGGCAAGTCCGCGACTGCAGTACGTTTCCTCTTCCAGGCAGTATGCGGCGTCGCGATGTTCGCTTACTTCGTCTGGGGTGTGCAGATTCTTTGGGGTATCTGATTCATGGCTAACATTCCAACTATTTCATTCGACGCCATCATTATTGGTGGCGGCGGTGCTGGCATGCGCGCTGCGCTGCAGCTGGCCCAGGGTGGTCACAAGACTGCCGTGATCACCAAGGTGTTCCCGACGCGCTCCCACACCGTATCGGCCCAGGGTGGCATCACCTGCGCCATCGCGTCCGCCGACCCGAACGATGACTGGCGCTGGCACATGTACGATACCGTCAAGGGTTCCGACTACATCGGTGACCAGGACGCTATCGAATACATGTGTCAGGAAGGCCCGGCCGCGGTGTTCGAGCTGGACCACATGGGGCTGCCGTTCTCCCGTACCGAGCAGGGTCGTATCTACCAGCGTCCATTCGGCGGCCAGTCGAAGGATTACGGTAAAGGTGGCCAGGCTGCCCGTACCTGCGCTGCGTCCGACCGCACCGGTCACGCACTGCTGCACACCCTTTATCAGGGCAACCTGAAAGCCGGCACCACGTTCCTGAACGAGTACTACGCGGTTGACCTGGTCAAGAACGCGCAAGGCGAGTTCGTCGGTGTGATCGCTATCTGCATCGAAACCGGTGAAACCACCTACATCCGCGCCAAGGCTACCGTTCTGGCGACCGGCGGTGCAGGTCGTATCTACGCGTCGACTACCAATGCCCTGATCAACACCGGTGACGGCGTCGGCATGGCACTGCGTGCAGGCGTACCGGTACAAGACATTGAAATGTGGCAGTTCCACCCGACCGGCATCGCCGGCGCCGGCGTACTGGTGACCGAAGGTTGCCGTGGTGAAGGTGGCTACCTGATCAACAAGCATGGCGAGCGTTTCATGGAGCGTTATGCTCCGAACGCCAAAGACCTTGCTGGTCGTGACGTTGTGGCCCGTTCGATGGTTAAAGAGATCATTGCCGGCAACGGCTGTGGCCCGAATGGCGACCACGTACTGCTCAAGCTCGATCACCTCGGTGAAGAAGTACTGCACAGCCGCCTGCCTGGTATCTGCGAGCTGTCCAAGACTTTCGCACACGTTGACCCGGTGGTTGCACCGGTTCCGGTTGTTCCGACTTGCCACTATATGATGGGCGGCGTGCCGACCAACATTCATGGCCAGGCGATCACCCAGAACGCCGACGGCCAGGACGAGATCATCCATGGTCTGTTCGCGGTAGGCGAAGTGGCATGCGTATCGGTTCACGGTGCCAACCGCCTGGGCGGCAACTCGCTGCTCGACCTGGTGGTATTCGGTCGCGCAGCCGGCCTGCACCTGGAAAAAGCACTGACCGACGGCATCGAATACGATGACGCCACCGACGCCAATATTGAAGCTGCCCTGGCGCGCCTCAACGCTCTGAACGAGCGCACTGATGGCGAAGACGTGGCAACCCTGCGTCGCGAGTTGCAAAACTGCATGCAGAACTACTTCGGTGTGTTCCGTACCGGCGAATACATGCAGAAGGGTATCGCCCAGCTGGCCGACCTGCGCAAGCGTATCGCCAACGTCAAGATCAATGATAAGAGCCAGGCGTTCAACACTGCTCGTATCGAAGCCCTTGAGCTGCAAAACCTGTTGGAAGTGGCTGAAGCGACTGCGATCGCCGCTGAGGTTCGTAAAGAATCCCGTGGTGCTCACGCTCGTGAAGACTTTGAAGATCGCGATGACGAAAACTGGTTGTGCCACACCCTGTACTTCCCGGGTGACAAGCGCGTAACCAAGCGTGCCGTGAACTTCTCGCCGAAGACGGTTCCGACGTTTGAACCGAAGATTCGGACTTACTAAGGGTGGCTGCCATGTTGAAAGTCAGTGTTTATCGCTACAACCCTGATCAGGACGCTGCGCCGTTCATGCAGGAATTTTCGGTCGATACCGGTGGTAAAGACCTGATGGTGCTGGACGTGCTGGCCCTGATCAAAGAGCAGGACGAGGGTTTCTCCTATCGTCGCTCTTGCCGTGAAGGTGTCTGCGGCTCCGACGGCATGAACATCAACGGCAAGAACGGCCTGGCGTGCATCACGCCGCTGTCCGCCGTCGTTAAAGGCAACAAGCTGATCGTTCGTCCTCTGCCAGGTTTGCCGGTTATCCGTGACCTGGTCGTCGATATGAGCATCTTCTACAAGCAATACGAGAAAGTTAAGCCGTTCCTGCAGAACGACACGCCGGCTCCGGCCATCGAGCGTCTGCAGTCCCCAGAAGAGCGTGAAAAGCTCGACGGTCTGTACGAGTGCATCCTGTGCGCTTGCTGCTCGACTTCGTGCCCGTCCTTCTGGTGGAACCCGGACAAGTTCCTGGGCCCAGCTGCCCTGCTGCAAGCGTATCGCTTCCTGGCAGACAGCCGTGACACCAAGACGTCCGAGCGCCTGGCTTCTCTGGATGACCCGTTCAGCGTATTCCGCTGCCGCGGGATCATGAACTGCGTCAACGTATGTCCCAAAGGCCTGAACCCGACTAAGGCCATTGGTCACATCCGTAACATGCTGCTGCAGAGCGGCGTGTAACTGACGTTGAAGTAAAAGCAGGACCGTTGTGCCCGTAAATGCTGCGGCGCAGGCTTCAACCGGCGCCGTAGTTTTAACTTGAGCAGCGACTTACAAAGCCGCGGCTCTTATTTTGAAGAAATGAGACAAGCAGGGGCATTCGGGTTGGTACCCGAACTATCAGCGTGATCCTAGTGGCTTGTTTTGGTCGCTGCACTTGGCCTTTTGCAAGCAAACTCGGTGTTTTCGCCGGTGGTGTCCCCAAAACGAGGGTGACCAAGCATGCAAGAAAGCGTGATGCAGCGCATGTGGAACAGCGGCTATCTTTCAGGTGGTAACGCTGCCTATGTGGAAGAGCTTTATGAGCTCTACCTGCACGACCCTAACGCTGTGCCAGAAGAATGGCGCACCAAATTTCAGACGTTGTCTTCAGACGGCAACGCTGCCACCGATGTATCGCACGCAACAATTCGCGATCAGTTTGTGCTGCTGGCAAAGAACCAGCGCCGCGCCCAACCGGTTTCCGCCGGCAGCGTGAGCAGTGAGCATGAGAAGAAGCAAGTTGAAGTACTGCGACTGATCCAGGCCTACCGTATGCGTGGCCACCAGGCAGCCCAGCTTGACCCGCTGGGGCTGTGGCAGCGTCCTGCACCTGCAGACCTGTCGATCAATCATTACGGCTTGACCAATGCCGATCTTGATACGACCTTCCGTGCCGGCGACCTGTTCATCGGCAAAGAGGAAGCGAGCCTACGCGAAATTCACGAAGCGTTGCAGCAGACATATTGCCGCACCATCGGCGCTGAGTTTACGCACATCACCGACTCCGAGCAGCGCCACTGGTTCCAGCATCGCCTGGAAGGCGTGCGTGGCCGTCCGGTTTTGTCCGCCGATGTACGCAGCCACCTGCTGGAGCGAGTGACCGCGGCCGAAGGCCTCGAGAAATACCTGGGCACCAAATACCCGGGCACCAAGCGTTTCGGCCTGGAAGGCGGCGAAAGCCTGATTCCGATGCTCGACGAGCTGATCCAGCGTTCCGGTTCCTACGGTACCAAGGAAGTCGTAATCGGCATGGCTCACCGTGGTCGCCTGAACGTGTTGGTCAACACCTTCGGCAAGAACCCGCGTGAGCTGTTCGACGAGTTCGAAGGCAAGAAAAAGGTCGAGCTGGGTTCCGGTGACGTTAAATATCACCAGGGCTTCTCCTCCAACGTAATGACCACCGGCGGTGAAGTTCACCTGGCCATGGCGTTCAACCCATCCCACCTGGAAATCGTTTCGCCAGTGGTCGAGGGTTCGGTACGTGCGCGCCAGGATCGTCGTAACGACTCCACCGGTGAAAAGGTCCTGCCGATTTCCATCCACGGTGACGCGGCATTCGCCGGTCAAGGCGTGGTCCTGGAAACGTTCCAGATGTCGCAGACTCGCGGCTTCAAGACCGGTGGTACCGTTCACATCGTGATCAACAACCAGGTCGGCTTCACCATCAGCAACCCGCTGGACGCGCGCTCTACCGAGTACGCCACCGACGTTGCCAAGATGATCCAGGCCCCGATTCTCCATGTGAATGGTGATGATCCGGAAGCCGTGTTGTTCGTGACCCAGCTCGCCATCGACTACCGCATGCAATTCAAGCGTGACGTAGTGATCGACCTGGTCTGCTACCGTCGCCGCGGTCACAACGAAGCGGATGAGCCTAGCGGCACCCAGCCGTTGATGTACCAGCAAATCACTAAACAGCGCACCACCCGTGAGCTGTACGCCGACAGCCTGATCAAGGCCGGCGTGGTTGACGATGCGCGTGTTCAGGCGAAGATCGATGAATACCGCAACGCGCTGGACAACGGCCTGCATGTAGTTAAAAGCCTGGTTAAAGAGCCGAACAAAGAGCTGTTCGTTGACTGGCGTCCGTACCTGGGCCACGCCTGGACTGCGCGCCATGACACCTCGTTCGATCTGAAAACCCTGCAGGAACTGTCTGCCAAGCTGCTGGAAATTCCAGACGGCTTTGTCGTACAGCGCCAGGTTGCGAAGATCTACGAAGACCGTCAGAAGATGCAAGCCGGCGGCCTGCCGATCAACTGGGGTTACGCTGAAACCATGGCGTACGCGACCCTGGCGTTCGAAGGTCACCCGATTCGCATGACCGGCCAGGACATCGGCCGTGGTACGTTCTCGCACCGTCACGCTGTGTTGCACAACCAGAAAGACGCGGGCACCTACATCCCGTTGCAGAACCTGTACGAAGGCCAGCCACGTTTCGACCTGTACGATTCGTTCCTGTCCGAAGAGGCCGTACTGGCGTTCGAATACGGTTACTCGACCACTACGCCTCAGGCGCTGGTGATCTGGGAAGCCCAGTTCGGCGACTTTGCCAACGGTGCCCAGGTGGTCATCGACCAGTTCATCACCAGCGGCGAGCACAAGTGGGGCCGTCTGTGCGGTCTGACCATGCTGTTGCCACACGGTTATGAAGGTCAGGGTCCGGAGCACTCCTCCGCCCGTCTGGAGCGTTACCTGCAGCTGTGCGCCGAGCACAACATCCAGGTGTGCGTGCCGACTACCCCGGCCCAGATCTACCACTTGCTGCGTCGCCAGGTGATCCGTCCGTTGCGCAAGCCGCTGGTCGTGCTGACGCCGAAATCGTTGTTGCGTCATAAATTGGCCGTCTCGACCCTGGAAGATCTGGCTGATGGTTCGTTCCAGACCGTTATTTCAGAAATCGACACGCTGGACGCCGCCAAGGTCACTCGCCTGATCCTGTGCAGCGGCAAGGTTTACTACGATTTGCTGGAAAAACGCCGTGCCGAAGGCCGCGAAGACATCGCCATCGTGCGCATCGAGCAGCTTTACCCGTTCCCGGAAGACGACCTGATGGAGGCCATCGCGCCTTACACCAACCTCACCAACGCGGTGTGGTGTCAGGAAGAACCGATGAACCAGGGCGCGTGGTACAGCAGCCAGCATCATTTGCGTCGCAGCGTCGGTAACCACAAGACAGGCCTTGGCCTTGAGTACGCCGGTCGTGATGCTTCTGCTGCACCTGCCTGTGGTTATGCGTCGATGCACGCCGAGCAGCAGGAAAAACTGCTGCAAGATGCTTTCACTGTTTAACGCCTTCGCGCTGACTGAAACCGAATTTTAAGGACCTACAGATAATGGCTATCGAAATCAAAGCCCCGTCATTCCCGGAATCGGTTGCCGATGGCACCGTTGCCACCTGGCACAAGAAACCAGGTGAGGCCGTCAAGCGTGACGACCTGATCGTCGACATCGAGACCGACAAGGTCGTGCTGGAAGTGTTGGCCGAAGCTGACGGCGTGCTGGGCGCAATCGTTGCCGAAGAAGGCGCTACCGTTCTGTCGAACCAGGTACTGGGCTCGATCGAAGAGGGCAGCGCTGCCGCTGCTCCTGCCGCTGCCGCTGCTGCTCCTGCTGCGGCCGCTGCTTCGGCACCTGCTGCCGCTCCGGCTGCAGGTGGTGAAGATCCAATCGCCGCACCGGCTGCGCGTCAACTGGCTGACGAAAACGGCATCAACCTGGCTTCCATCAAGGGCACCGGCAAAGACGGCCGTGTCACCAAGGAAGACGTGGTGGCTGCCGTTGAAGCCAAGAAAAACGCTCCAGCTGCCGCACCTGCCAAGGCTGCTGCCCCGGCTGCCGCTGCTCCTGTGTTCGCTGCCGGCGACCGCACCGAGAAGCGCGTACCGATGACTCGCGTACGTGCCACCGTGGCCAAGCGCCTGGTTGAAGCCCAGTCGAACATGGCCATGCTGACCACCTTCAACGAAGTCGACATGACCGAAGTCATGGCCCTGCGTTCGAAGTACAAGGATCTGTTCGAGAAGTCCCACAACGGCGTACGCCTGGGCTTCATGTCGTTCTTCGTGAAAGCAGCCACCGAAGCGCTGAAGCGCTTCCCGGCAGTCAACGCTTCCATCGACGGCGGCGACATCGTTTACCACGGCTACGCAGACATCGGCGTTGCCGTGTCCAGCGACCGTGGCCTGGTGGTTCCGGTTCTGCGTAATGCCGAACTGATGAGCCTGGCAGAAATCGAAGGCGGCATCGCCGGCTTCGGCAAGAAAGCCCGTGACGGCAAGCTGACCATCGACGAGATGACCGGCGGTACCTTCACCATCACCAACGGTGGTACCTTCGGTTCGATGATGTCGACGCCGATCGTCAACCCGCCGCAAGCCGCGATCCTGGGCATGCACAACATCATCCAGCGTCCGATGGCCATCAACGGCCAGGTCGTGATTCGCCCGATGATGTACCTGGCACTGTCCTACGATCACCGCCTGATCGATGGTAAAGAAGCCGTGACGTTCCTGGTGACCATCAAGAACCTGCTGGAAGACCCGGCTCGCCTGCTCCTGGACATCTGATAGAAGCAGCCGCAAGTTGTGAGCTACAAGCTGTAGGAAAAAGCAGCTTGGCTTGCAGCTTGTGGCTAGAAGCTTGTCGCAAATAGAGGATCTATTTTCATGACACAGAAATTTGACGTTGTAGTGATTGGTGCAGGCCCTGGCGGCTATGTTGCCGCCATCAAGGCCGCGCAACTGGGCCTCTCGACTGCCTGCATCGAAAAATACACCGACAAGGAAGGCAAACTGGCACTGGGCGGTACCTGCCTGAACGTTGGTTGCATTCCTTCCAAGGCGCTGCTGGACAGCTCCTGGAAATTCCACGAAGCCCAAGACGGCTTCGCGATCCACGGCATCAACCATGCTGGCGTGACCATGGACGTGCCAGCAATGGTCGGCCGTAAAGCCAACATCGTAAAAGGCCTGACGTCCGGCGTTGCCACCTTGTTCAAGGCCAACGGTGTGACTTCCATCCAGGGCCACGGCAAGCTGCTGGCCGGCAAGAAAGTCGAAGTCACCAAGCCGGACGGTTCGGTTGAAGTCATCGAAGCCGAAAACGTGATCCTGGCGCCAGGCTCGCGTCCAATCGACATTCCGCCGGCTCCAGTTGACCAGAACGTGATCGTTGATTCGACCGGCGCCCTGGAATTCCAAGCCGTTCCTAAGCGCCTGGGCGTGATCGGCGCTGGCGTGATCGGCCTGGAACTGGGTTCGGTCTGGTCCCGCCTGGGTTCCCAGGTGACCGTGCTGGAAGCCCTGGACACGTTCCTGCTGGCTGCCGATACCGCAGTCTCCAAGGAAGCGCTGAAAACCCTGACCAAACAAGGTCTGGACATCAAGCTCGGCGCTCGCGTGACCGGCTCGAAAGTCAACGGCGAAGAAGTGGTCGTGACCTACACCGACAAGGATGGCGAGCAGACCATCACTTTCGACAAGCTGATCGTAGCCGTGGGTCGCCGTCCAGTGACCAACGACCTGCTGGCTTCCGACAGCGGCGTGAACATCGACGAGCGTGGTTTCATCCACGTTGATGATCACTGCGCGACCACCGTGCCTGGCGTCTACGCCATCGGCGACGTGGTTCGTGGCATGATGCTCGCGCACAAGGCTTCCGAAGAAGGCATCATGGTTGTAGAGCGCATCAAGGGTCACAAGACCCAGATGAACTACGACCTGATCCCATCGGTTATCTACACCCATCCGGAAATTGCATGGGTCGGCAAGAACGAACAGCAGTTGAAAGCTGAAGGCGTTGAAGTTAACGTCGGCACCTTCCCGTTTGCCGCTTCTGGCCGTGCCATGGCAGCTAACGACACCGGTGGTTTTGTCAAAGTCATCGCTGATGCCAAGACTGACCGCGTATTGGGCGTCCACGTGATTGGCCCAAGCGCTGCAGAACTGGTTCAGCAAGGCGCGATCGGCATGGAATTCGGTACCAGTGCCGAGGACCTGGGCATGATGGTCTTCTCCCATCCGACCTTGTCCGAAGCGCTGCACGAAGCCGCGTTGGCAGTGAATGGCGGCGCCATCCACATCGCCAACAAGAAGAAGCGCTAAGCGAGATAATAAGAAACCACGGCGGAGTTGCCCGTCGTGAGCCTTGCGCGCAAGACTCACCGCGGAATATCCGCTGGACGCAGTCTTGTGCAGCTTTGCAGGCCCTAGGCCGGTGAAGGTGTGCAAGCAGCAGTCACAGGTGGCGCGGCACTCATAATGAGCGCAGCGCCGAATGCGCAGTACCTAACGAAGACGGTAAAAAGCATGAATCTTCACGAGTATCAGGGTAAGCAGCTGTTCGCTGAATACGGCCTGCCAGTTTCCAAGGGCTACGCAGTAGACACCCCGGAAGCAGCAGCAGAAGCTTGCGACAAAATCGGCGGCAGCGAGTGGGTTGTCAAAGCCCAGGTCCACGCCGGTGGTCGCGGTAAAGCGGGCGGCGTTAAGCTGGTTCGCAGCAAAGAAGACGCCAAGGCCTTCGCACAGCAGTGGCTGGGCAAGCGTCTGGTGACTTACCAGACTGATGCCAATGGCCAGCCAGTCACCAAGATCCTGGTTGAATCGTGCACTGATATCGCTAAAGAGCTGTACCTGGGCGCTGTCGTTGACCGTTCGAGCCGTCGCATCGTGTTCATGGCTTCCACCGAAGGTGGCGTGGACATCGAGAAGATCGCTCACGAAACCCCAGAAAAAATTCTGAAGGCCACTATCGATCCACTGGTTGGCGCTCAGCCATTCCAGGGTCGTGAACTGGCGTTCCAGCTGGGCCTGGAAGGCAAGCAAGTTGCCCAGTTCGCCAAGATCTTCGTAGGTCTGGCCAAACTGTTCCAGGATCACGATCTGGCCCTGCTGGAAGTGAACCCGCTGGTGATCAAGGCTGACGGCGATCTGCACTGCCTCGACGCGAAGATCAACATCGACGCCAACGCCATGTACCGTCAGCCTAAGCTGAAGACTTTCCACGATCCGTCGCAAGACGATCCGCGCGAAGCGCACGCTGCCAAGTTCGAACTGAACTACGTAGCCCTGGAAGGTAACATCGGTTGCATGGTCAACGGTGCTGGCCTGGCCATGGGTACCATGGACATCGTCAACCTGCATGGCGGCAAACCAGCCAACTTCCTCGACGTAGGTGGTGGCGCTACCAAGGAACGCGTTACCGAAGCGTTCAAGATCATCCTGTCCGACTCCAACGTCGCTGCAGTACTGGTCAACATCTTCGGTGGCATCGTTCGTTGCGACATGATTGCCGAAGGCATCATCGGTGCAGTGAAAGAAGTTGGCGTTAAAATCCCGGTTGTTGTTCGCCTTGAAGGTAACAACGCTGAACTGGGCGCTAAAGTACTGGCAGAAAGCGGTTTGAACATCATCGCGGCTACCAGCCTGACCGACGCTGCTCAACAAGTTGTCAAAGCTGCGGAGGGCAAATAATGAGCGTCCTGATCAATAAAGACACCAAAGTTATCTGCCAGGGTATTACCGGTTCGCAAGGTAGTTTCCACACCCAGCAAGCCATCGAATACGGCACCAAGATGGTTGGCGGCGTAACTCCGGGCAAAGGCGGCACCGAGCACCTGGGCCTGCCAGTGTTCAACACCGTGAAAGAAGCGGTAGAAACCACTGGCGCCACTGCCAGCGTGATCTACGTTCCGGCTCCTTTCTGCAAGGACTCGATCCTGGAAGCGGCATTCGGCGGCATCAAGCTGATCGTGTGCATCACCGAAGGCATTCCTACCCTGGACATGCTGGACGCTAAAGTTAAGTGCGACGAACTGGGCGTAGTTCTGATCGGCCCTAACTGCCCAGGCGTGATCACTCCAGGCGAATGCAAGATCGGCATCATGCCAGGTCACATTCACTTGCCAGGTAAAGTCGGTATCGTTTCCCGTTCCGGCACCCTGACCTACGAAGCTGTGAAGCAGACTACTGACGCCGGTTTCGGTCAGTCGACTTGCGTCGGCATCGGCGGTGACCCGATCCCAGGCTCGAACTTCATCGACATCCTGAAGCTGTTCCAGGAAGACCCGAAGACCGAAGCGATCGTGATGATCGGTGAGATCGGCGGTTCGGCTGAAGAAGAAGCGGCTGCCTACATCAAGGCACACGTGACCAAGCCGGTTGTTTCCTACATCGCTGGTGTGACTGCCCCTGCGGGCAAGCGCATGGGCCATGCTGGCGCAATCATCTCTGGCGGCAAGGGCACTGCAGACGAGAAGTTTGCTGCCCTGGAAGACGCAGGCGTGAAAACCGTGCGTTCGCTGGCAGACATCGGCAAGGCTTTGTCCGAGCTGACTGGCTGGGCGATCAAGTAAGCTTCGCGCTTAGCTGACGCTTCACCACACAAAGGCCACCTTCGGGTGGCCTTTGTGCATTTTGGATGTACTCGATCCAATTTTTTTGTCTGTATTGCCAAATTTTGTATGAAAACGCGACATCCGAATGTCGCTTATCGGACAGGGCGCCCCGCAACAGTGCGTTTGTCAGCCTAATTCTGTACCCTAGCCGCCTCTTTATGCGTCCGCATCCCAAAAGGAAGCTGCGCGCTAGACCGGTCGGTCCCCATAAGGACCGGCAGCAGTTCCCTCATCCATAGGGAATCCCTCTCTAAATTCCGATTCAGTAGTGTGGTATTTCCTCAAATGAAAGTGTTGAAAAGCCAGGATGTCCTGGCGTTAGGCTTTATGACCTTTGCCCTGTTCGTGGGCGCCGGCAACATCATCTTCCCGCCTATCGTTGGCTTGCAGTCCGGGCCTCATGTCTGGATGGCGGCGCTGGGTTTCCTGATCACTGCGGTCGGTCTGCCGGTGGTCACCGTGATCGCCCTGGCCAAGGTCGGCGGTGGCATGGATGCGCTGAGCAGCCCGATTGGCAAGATCGCCGGTGGCCTGCTCGCGGCGGCGGCGTACCTGGCGGTCGGGCCGTTGTTCGCCACCCCACGCACCGCGACCGTGTCGTTTGAAGTGGGCCTGGCGCCGCTGACCGGCGAAAGCCCGCTGGCACTGTTCCTTTACAGCTCGGTGTATTTCCTGGTGGTGTTCTTCGTCTCCCTCTACCCGGGACGCCTGCTGGACACCGTTGGTCGCTTCCTGGCGCCGCTGAAAATCATCGCCCTGGCCATTCTCGGTATCGCCGCGTTTGCCTTGCCGGCCGGTGATGTCGGCATTGCCACACCGGAATACGTTGCTGCGCCGTTTTCCCAAGGCTTCATCAATGGTTACCTGACCATGGATACCCTGGGCGCGCTGGTGTTCGGTATCGTCATCGTCAATGCCATCCGCTCCCGTGGGGTCGAGTCGCCACAGCTGATCACCCGCTACGCGATCATTGCCGGCCTGATTGCTGGCGTGGGCCTGGCGCTGGTGTACATCAGCCTGTTCCGCCTGGGCTCGGGCAGCCACGCCGTAGCCGCCGGTGCCAGTAACGGCGCCGCGGTGCTGCACGCTTACGTGCAACACACCTTCGGCTCCCTGGGCAGCGGCTTCCTCGCCGTGCTGATTTCCCTGGCGTGCCTGGTGACCGCGGTTGGCCTGACCTGCGCTTGCGCCGAGTACTTCAGCAAAGTCCTGCCGCTGTCCTACAAGACGCTGGTAGTGATCCTGGCGCTGTTCTCGTTGTTCGTGTCCAACCTGGGCCTGACCAAGCTGATTGCCTTCTCGATCCCGGTGCTCACCGCGATCTACCCGCCGTGCATCGTGTTGGTGGCTTTGAGCTTCTGCAAAGACTTCTGGCAGGAACAGGGCCGTATCGTTGGCCCGGTGATGCTGGTGTCGTTCATCTTTGGCTGCATCGATGCACTCAAGGGCGCGGGCCTGGCGGATTGGATGCCAGCGCAGTTGACGCATCTGCCGCTGAGCGAGCAGGGCCTGGCGTGGCTGGTGCCGTCGGTGATGACGCTGGTCGTGGCCGTGGTGGTCGACCGCCTGCTTGGCAAACGTACTGAGGCGATCGCGTAACACGCGGTTTCACGCTGTATTGAAATGCCCCGTATCAAACGATACGGGGCATTTTTTATGCGTATGAGGTTACATCTTTCTAACTTGAAATCGGTAAGTGTGGGAGCGAGCAAGCCCCACAGTTCCACTGCGTTTCACCATAGCTACCGTGTACAAGGACCCGCATGTCGTTCGTTGAAACCAATCAAGTCCACCTGCTCGCCGCACTCTGGTTTGTTCTCTGCTGGGGCGGCTACACCCGATACGCCATCTGGAAAGCCCGTGACACCGCCTGCCTGGCCAGCGTGTTGCACCTGTACCGCGAAGACTGGATGCGTCGCATGCTGCTGCGCGATAACCGCATCGCCGACGCCAGTGTGATCGGCAATCTGGAGCGCAACGCCTCGTTTTTCGCCTCCAGCACCCTGATCATTCTTGCCGGTATTCTCACTGTGCTGGGTGCCTCCGAGCGGGCGGTGTCGTTGCTGGCAGATATTCCCATGGTGCAACAGGCGTCACAGGGCATGTCGGAGATCAAATTGCTCTGCCTGGCCCTGGTGTTCGTCTACGCCTTTTTCACCTTCAGCTGGTGCATGCGCCAGTACAACTTTGCGGCAGTGCTGGTGGGTTCGGCCCCAATGATCGGTGAGCGGCAAGTATCCGAACAGGAGCGCAAGGCGTTCGCCTTGCGGGCGGCGCGGGTCATTTCCATGGCAGCCAACCAATTCAACCTGGGCCTGCGCTCTTATTACTTCGGCATGACCATGCTGGCGTGGTTTGTCAGCCCCTGGCTGTTCATGTTGATGAGCAGCGGGGTGGTGTTGGTGCTTTACCGCCGCGAATTTCATTCCGCCGTACTTGAGGTGATGGTTTATACACCGACTGATATGTCGGTGCCGGAGGCGTCTAGAGAACCAGGGCTCTAGGGGGGCTGCGCAAGTCCAACTTTGTGTGCTGAATCAAATCGCAGGCAAAGGAAAGCCCGCTGTGTAAGCGGGCTTTTCTTTGTGCGGCAGTGCAGCGTCAAACCAAGCTATTACTGCTTGGCAGGTTCTACTTGTGTGGCAGGTGCAGCTTCTTTTGCGGCAGCTTCGTTCGCTTCAGCCTGAGCTTTGGCAGCATCGGCGTTTTCTTTTGCTGCGTCGTTCACTTTATCCTGTGCTTTTGCCATGTCTTGCTGAGCTTGCTCTTTATGAGCAGCGGCATCTTGGGCTTTGTCTTCGGATTTCTTGTCGCAGGCAGCCAGGCCGAGGGCAGCGGCCAGCATCATGGAAATAGCTAATGTCTTGCGCATGGGGTGTTTCTCCTTATTGAAGATATCTACTGGCCTTTCGAGCGTAAGGGGCCAGCATTAGTTCCTTTTATCCCACAGATATATAAAGCTTTTCGCACAAAAACTTTTTCCGGCGTTTTTAGTCCGCCGAATTCACACTAATAAGAGTCTGAAACCAATGACCGAAAACCCTTTGTTAGAGCGTGCCGCGCGCTTTGTTTCAGCGCTGCGCCATTGCCAGGTGCTGGGTGTGGCTGTCCATGCGGCCAGTGAGGACGGCATGACCCTCGTGCTGCCTTATGGCCCGCCTATCGTCGGTGATCCCCGGACCGGTGTGATCCACGGCGGCGCACTGACCTCTCTGATGGATACCGCCTGCGGGATCGCCACCCTGTGTGTATTACCTGAATTCGAGGTGTGCCCGACCCTGGACCTGCGCATCGACTACATGCACCCAGCCGAGCCCCACAAACCGGTCTATGGCTTTGCGCAATGCTACCGGGTGACCACCGACGTGATCTTTACCCGTGGCGTTGCCTATCAGGATGACCCGCAACAACCCATCGCCCATGTGGTCGGCACGTTCATGCGCATGGGCAAGCGTCTCAAAGGCACGCAGGGGCTGGGCAGCACGATCAAGGGAGAACAGGCATGACCCATCGATTCAAGACCCGCCTGGAGCAAGCCCTCGATCGCGGCAATTACGACGCACTGCTCGATCTGGTGCCCTATGCCAAGCTGATCGGTATCGAATGCACTCGCCTGGGCGATGAGCTGCTATTTCGCCTGCCGGCCAACAAGGACAACATTGGTAACCCCATATTGCCGGCATTGCATGGCGGGGTGATCGCCGGCTTTATGGAGGTGTCGGCGGCGATGCACTTGCTGGTGTTCACGGGTGCCCCGGGTTTACCGAAAATCATCGATTTTTCCCTGGATTACCTGCGCGCCGGCCAGTTTCGCGACACCTACGCCAAATGCCAGGTGTGGCGCCAGGGCCGGCGCGTGGCCAATGTGGCGATCAC
Source organism: Pseudomonas haemolytica (assembly GCF_009659625.1). GTDB lineage: Bacteria > Pseudomonadota > Gammaproteobacteria > Pseudomonadales > Pseudomonadaceae > Aquipseudomonas > Aquipseudomonas haemolytica. The sequence goes on from NZ_VOIW01000001.1 coordinate 1,219,098, forward strand.
CGCCTGGCAGAGCACTGCGGCCGAACCGATTGCTACTGCCCGCGCACATTTCAAAATTGAGGAATTGGGCCGCCCTTGAAATCCTGGTCTTAGCCCCCAACTTTGATGACAACCCGCCGCCAACCCTCAAGGGCGCGGCCACTGCCATCCAAATTGGAGTTTGATGACCATGAGTGTGGAAACTCAAAAGGAAACCCTGGGCTTCCAGACCGAGGTGAAGCAACTGCTGCACCTCATGATCCATTCGCTGTATTCCAACAAGGAAATCTTCCTTCGCGAATTGATCTCGAACGCCTCTGACGCTGTCGACAAATTACGTTTCGAAGCCCTGTCCAAGCCTGAATTGCTGGAAGGCGGCGCGGAACTGAAAATCCGTGTGAGCTACGACAGAGACGCCAAGACCGTCACCCTCGAAGACAACGGTATCGGCATGAGCCGTGAAGACGCGATCACCCATTTGGGCACTATCGCTAAATCCGGTACTGCTGATTTCATGAAGAACCTGTCGGGCGACCAGAAAAAGGATTCGCACCTGATCGGCCAGTTCGGCGTGGGCTTCTACTCGGCCTTTATCGTCGCCGACAAGGTTGAAGTGTTCAGCCGCCGTGCCGGTCTCGACGCCAGCGAAGGCGTGCACTGGGCTTCCAAAGGCGAGGGCGAGTTCGAAATCGCCACCCTTGATAAGGCTGACCGCGGTACCCGCATCGTGCTGCACCTGAAATCCGGTGAAGACGAATTCGCCGATGGCTGGCGCCTGCGCAACATCATCAAGAAGTACTCCGACCACATCGCGTTACCGATCGAGTTGCCCAAGGAGCAGAGTGCTGCCGAAGGCGAAGAGAAACCGGCCGAAGAATGGGAAACCGTCAACCGTGCCAGCGCCCTGTGGACCCGTCCGCGTACCGAGATCAAGGACGAGGAATACCAGGAGTTCTACAAGCACATCGGTCACGACTACGAAAACCCGCTGAGCTGGAGCCACAACAAGGTTGAAGGCAAGCTGGAATACAGCTCGCTGCTCTACGTGCCAGCCCGTGCTCCGTTCGACCTGTACCAGCGTGAAGCGCCAAAAGGCCTGAAGCTGTATGTGCAGCGCGTGTTCGTGATGGACCAGGCAGAATCCTTCCTGCCGCTGTACCTGCGCTTTATCAAAGGTGTGGTTGATTCCAACGACCTGTCGCTGAACGTCTCGCGGGAAATCCTGCAGAAAGATCCGATCATCGATTCCATGAAGTCAGCGCTGACCAAGCGCGTGCTCGACATGCTGGAAAAACTGGCGAAGAACGAGCCTGAGCAATACAAGGGCTTCTGGAAGAACTTCGGCCAGGTGATGAAGGAAGGCCCGGCGGAAGACTTCGCCAACAAGGAAAAAATCGCCGGCTTGCTGCGTTTTGCTTCGACTCAGGGCGATGACGGCGAGCAGGTTGTGTCCTTGGCTGACTACCTAGCACGCGCTAAGGAAGGTCAGGATAAGATCTACTACCTGACCGGCGAAACCTACGCCCAGGTCAAGAACAGCCCGCACCTGGAAGTCTTCCGCAAGAAAGGCATCGAAGTGCTGCTGTTGACCGACCGTATCGATGAGTGGCTGATGAGCTACCTCACCGAGTTCGATGGCAAATCCTTCGTCGACGTGGCCCGTGGTGACCTTGACCTGGGTAACCTGGATTCCGAAGAAGAGAAGAAAGAAGCCGAAGAAGTCGCCAAGTCCAAAGAAGGCCTGGTTGAGCGGATCAAGGCATCCCTGGGCGAAGCAGTCAGCGAAGTGCGGGTTTCCCACCGCCTGACCGATTCTCCGGCGATCCTGGCCATCGGCGAGCAGGACCTGGGCATGCAGATGCGCCAGATCCTGGAAGCCAGCGGCCAGAAAGTGCCGGACTCCAAGCCGATCTTTGAATTCAACCCGGCTCACCCGTTGATCGAGAAGCTCGATGGCGAGCAGAGCGAAGAGCGTTTTGGCGACTTGTCGCACATCCTCTTCGACCAGGCCGCCCTCGCAGCCGGCGACAGCCTGAAAGACCCGGCCGCTTATGTGCGCCGACTGAACAAGCTGTTGGTTGAACTGTCGGTCTGACAACGTTGTAGAAAAACCCGCTTCGGCGGGTTTTTTCGTTTAATGCCCCCTCAACTGGAGTAAATGATGAGCCAAGTCACTGTGCGTTCCGTGGTCTATCAGATTGATGGCCAGTCGTATGAAAGCCGCCTGGCGTTCGATGCCAGCCACAAGGGCCCGCTCCCCGGGTTACTGATGGCGCCGAACTGGATGGGGGTGAGTGCAGGTGCTGAAGAGATTGCCAAGCGCGTTGCCGGTGAAGGCTACGTGGTGTTGATTGCCGACCTCTACGGGCAGACTGTGCGTCCGAGCAATGGCGATGAAGCCGGCGCGGCGATGATGCCCTTGAAAAACGATCGTCCGTTGCTGAACAAGCGCATGCAGGCGGCCTTCGAACAATTGCAGGGCCAGACCGAGGCAGTTGTTGATACCTCGAAGCTGGCGACGTTCGGTTTCTGCTTCGGCGGTTGCTGCTCACTCGAGCTGGCGCGTACCGGTGCACCGCTCAAGGCGGCCATCTCGTTCCACGGCACGCTCGACACGCCGAACCCGGCCGATGCGAAAAACATCAAGGGCTCAGTGCTGGTACTGCACGGTGCTAGCGACCCGTTGGTGCCCAAAGAGCAGCTGCCGGCATTCGAAGATGAGATGAACGCGGCGGGTGTGGATTGGCAATTGCTGAGCTATGGCGGCGCGGTGCATTCCTTTACCGACCCCCATGCCAATGTGCCGGGCAAGATGATGTACGACGCGAAGACTGCTGCGCGGGCGTTCCAGTCAATGCATAACCTGCTGGATGAAGTGTTCAAGGGCTGATTTTTCAGCGCCTGTTCCGGCCTCTTCGCGAGCAAGCCCGCTCCCACATTTTGACCGCATTCTTGCAGGATAAATGCGGTCAAAATGTGGGAGCGGGCTTGCTCGCGAATGCTATCTCACAGGCAACTCAATTCTTTCTGACTCCCCCGGCACTGTGGGCCAATCCCCAGCCGCCCACCGCTGCCTGGCCTGCTCGATCATCGCCGGATCGCTTGCCACGAAATTCCAGTTGATCCGCCGTGGCCCATCCAGCGGAGCACCGCCAAATATCACCACATGGCAATCGGTCTCGGCAAACAGTGTCATTTCTTGTCCGCCAGGCAAAACCACCAGGCTATGTACTTCAAGCAACTCGCCCTCCAACTGCGCCTCTCCCTCCAGCACATACACCGCGCGCTCCTCATGTTCATCGGGGATCAGCAGGGTGGTAGCCGTTTGCATCTGCACCTCGGCATACAGCGTCGGCGAGAGCACTGGCACGGGTGATTTGAGGCAGAAGCCATCGCCGGCGATCAGGCGCACCTGCACGCCGAGGTTATCGCTCATCGGCAGGCTCGACGCCGGGTGATGGCTGTAATGGCCCGGCCCGGTCTCGTGGTCCTTGGGGGAGGCGAGCCACACTTGCAGGCCATGCAGGTTGAAACCACTGGCCTTCAGGTTTTCAGGCGTGCGCTCGACGTGGGCAATTGCGCTGCCAGCGGTCATCCAGCTGACATCGCCGGCCTGCACCACCTGGTCCGAGCCAAGGCTGTCCTTGTGCTGCAACACGCCTTCAAACAGATAGGTGAGGGTGGACAGGCCGATATGCGGATGCTGGCGGATATTCATGCCGGTACCCGGGGCATAGCAGGTCGGCAGCATATGGTCGAAAAACACAAACGGCCCCACGCTGCGGCATTCACGGGAGGGCAGCGGGCGCAGGATCGGCTGGCCTTCTACATCTTCAGCGCGGGCGTGGATCACGGTGAGGGTGGTCATGGGGCATCCCTGTCTGAGCGGGTTAGATGGTAATGAGCATAACCCGCTCGACAGGAGGTTGGGACTATTGGCTGAAGGCGCCTTCCGACAATTTTGTCTCGATAGTGACCTCGGCGGTGGTCATCAGCTTGTGTACCGGGCACTTGTCAGCGACGCGGTGCAGCTCATCGCGCTGCGCGTCGGTGAGGACGCCCTTGAGGGTCAGCTTGACGTTTAGCTTGTATTTGCCCTTTTGCTCCTCGGTGCTGTCGTGGCTGACCTCCACCGTCACGCCGGTCAGCGGGATATCTTTTTTCTGCGCGTAGAGCCTGACGGTCAAGGCTTTGCACGACGCCAGTGCAGCATCGAAGTAATCGTGGGGCGAGGGCGCCGAGTCATCGCCGCCCAGGCTTTTGGGCAGGTCGGTAAACAGCTCGTGATTATTGATGTTGACGCTGTGACGAAAGTTATCGTGATTCAGGGTATTTACGGTAACAGGCATAGAGCACCTCACAATGGGCAGGATGAAGGTCATGCAGTTATAGAACATGCTGGCCCGCGAGTGTTCCGGTTTTTTCTGCGCTGAACCCGGATGCCTGGCGCAAGGTCTACCCGTATCAGCCCTTATTGAGGTTTTACCGTGCTTCGGACCCGCCTGAGTCTTGCCCTGTTGCTCGCCGCCAGCAGCCTTGCCGCGCAGGCTCGCGACTATGCCTACAGCGACGCGCACCTGCATTACGTGGATTTCTTCCAGGAGACGGCAGGGATGGACAAACTGCTCGAGGCCATGGCGAAAAACCGCGTCGAGCATGTGATGATCTCCGGCATTCCCGTGGCCAAGAAATGGCACGAAGACGAGCCCAAGCGTCCGCGCTATTACGCCGGTGACGATGCCGATGCCTATTGGTACAGCGCCACTGATGTGATTGTCGCGGCGGCGGTGAATAAACTGACCCCCGAGCAACGTCAGCACTTTCATCCGTTCCTGGCCGGCTTCAATCCTAACGACAAGAACTCCGCTGCCCATATCCAGCGCATGCTCGACCTTGACCCGGGGCTGTGGCAGGGCATCGGCGAAGTGTTCACCCGCCACGACGACCTCACCGCCCTGACCTCCGGTGACACCCCTCGCGCCAACAACGAAGCCATGACGCGCATCTATCATTTGGCCGCCGAAAACGACCTGCCAGTGATGCTGCACTCCAACATCACCTCCAAGCGCGAGCGCAACCCGCTGTACCTGGCGGAAGTCGAAGAGCCATTGCGCAACCACCCGCATACGCGCTTCATCTGGGCCCATGCTGGCACCAGCAAGGAAATCCACCGGCACCAGGTGCAGATGGACTTTTTGCTGCCTACCTTGAGCCGCATGCTTGAGGCATACCCCAATCTGTATATCGACCTGTCCTGGAGCGTGCTCACACCTTACCTGCTGGATGAGGCGGGCAAGCCTCGGCCAGAATGGTTAAAGCTGGTGGAGCGCTTCCCGGAGCGCTTCATGCTGGGGTCCGACGTGGTAGGGCGTTTCAATAAATTGGGTAGGGAGATGCGCCGCTTCGAGCCGTTCCTCGATGCCTTGCCCGAGGATGTGGCCCGCAAGGTCGCACGGGATAACTTCCTCGCCATACTGCCCAAGCCACCTCGCGATGGGGGCGCGCGTTGATATCGCGTTTCGGTCTTATGTAAACGGGGCCGGGTGCCGATAACGTCCAAGAGACCCGCTGCAGGTGGATGCAGTTCTTTTGGAAGGAATCCTGGCATGAGTATCCGTAGTTTGAATATTGCACCGCGCGCCGGCTTGGGCTTTGGCGTGCTGGCCTTGATGGTCTTCGCATTGGGCGGCTTCGCCCTGTTGCAGATGGCCAATATGCGCCAGCAGTCGGACCAGGTGGAGAACAACTGGCTGCCCAGCGTGATGGCGGTGGGGGAGATGAGTCAGGACTTGCTGCGTGTGCGCGCCCTGACCTTGCGCCTATTGGTCAATCGCGATCCGCAGGCGGTGTCGCAGAATGAGCAAAAGCTGACAGACCTCAAAGGTGGTCTGCATCACGCGCAAACGCTCTATGAAGGGCTGATTGTCCTCCCTGAAGAGCGCACCTTGTTCGACCGCTTCAAGAGCCAGGAGCAACAATACCTGCAACGCCAGGAGCAGGTGATGGCGTTCTCCAAAGCCGGCCAGCTCGACGCGGCGATCAAGGTGGTCAACGGTGAAATGAATCAACTGGCCGATGACATGGCCGTGACCCTGCACGACTTGGTCAACCTGAACAAGATCAATGCCAACCAGGCGGCGAGCCTCGCGCAAAGCGTGTTCAGTCAATCGCGGACTGGGGTCATTGGCATGATCATCCTCACGGCGTTGATCACCATCGGCTTGGCGGTCTGGCTGACCCGCAGCATTGTGCTGCCACTGGCGCAGTCGCTGAAAGTAGCCCAGGGCGTAGCCACTGGTGACCTGACTGGCGAGATCAGTGTGACCGGCAGCGATGAGCCGGCGCGTTTGCAGCAGGCCCTCAAGGACATGCAGGGGAACCTGCGCGATACCATCCGGCGTATTGCCGAATCGTCGAACCAATTAGCCTCTGCCTCAGAGGAGCTTAATTGTGTGACTGAGGACGCCACGCGGGGCCTGCACCAGCAGAACCAGGAAATCGAACAGGCTGCCACGGCGGTCAACCAGATGACGGCGGCGGTAGAAGAGGTGGCGAGTAACGCGGTGGCCACTTCCCATGCTTCGCGCGAGTCCGACCGTATCGCCCAGCAGGGACGTGAGCAGGTACAGCAAACGGTGGTGTCGATTGAAGCCCTGGCTACCGATGTGACCGCCAATGCGACCCAGGTCGAGGATCTGGCGCAGAAGGTCTACGGTATCAGCAAAGTGCTGGACGTGATTCGTTCGATTGCCGAGCAAACCAACCTGCTGGCGCTGAACGCGGCGATTGAAGCGGCGCGAGCCGGCGATGCCGGGCGCGGTTTTGCGGTGGTGGCTGATGAAGTGCGCGCCTTGGCCCATCGCACGCAACAGTCGACCCAGGAAATCGAGCAGATGATCAGTGGGATTCAGCAGGGCACCGACCAGGCGGTCAGCTCCATGCAACAGAGCAACACGCGAGCGCGTTCCACGCTGGAAATCGCCAAGTCGGCGGGTATGGCGCTGGAAGAGATTGCCTCGGCGTTTACCCTGATCAACGAACGCAACCTGGTGATTGCCAGTGCTTCGGAGCAACAGGCGGCGGTAGCGCGGGAGGTGGATCGCAATTTGATGAATATCCGCGACCTGGCGCATCAGACGTCTACCGGGGCGAACCAGACCAGTGCGGCGAGCCAGGAGTTGTCGCGGTTGGCGGTGGATCTGAACACGATGGTGGCGCGGTTTTCGGTGTAGGGGGGGAGCAGTGGCAAGCTACAAGCTACAAGCGGCAAGTTAGAAGCAGGTGAATAACTGCTTTCTCTTGCCGCTTGTAGCTTGTCGCTCTTAGCTTATTTCCAGCGTTTCAGTACCAAGGTGGCGTTAGTGCCACCAAAACCGAAGCTGTTGCTCATCACGGTGTCGATCTTGGCGTTTTCGACGGTCTTGGTCAGGATCGGCATGTCGGCAACGGCCGGGTCGATCTCTTCGATGTTGGCCGAACCGGCCATGAAGTTGCCTTCCATCATCAGCAGGCAGTAGATCGCTTCGTGAACGCCAGCGGCGCCCAGGGAGTGGCCGGACAGGCTCTTGGTCGAGCTGATCGCCGGAGCCTTGTCGCCAAATACCGCACGCACGCCTTCCATTTCCTTGGCGTCGCCGACCGGAGTCGAGGTGCCGTGGGTGTTCAGGTAGTCAATTGGGGTATCCACGGTGGACATTGCCATCTGCATGCAGCGGATAGCGCCTTCGCCGCTTGGCGCAACCATGTCGTAGCCATCGGACGTCGCGCCGTAGCCAACGATTTCGGCGTAGATCTTCGCGCCACGGGCCAGGGCGTGCTCCAGCTCCTCGACCACGACCATGCCACCACCGCCGGCAATGACGAAACCGTCACGCTTGGCGTCGTAGGCACGGGATGCTTTTTCCGGGGTTTCGTTGTACTGGGTGGACAGTGCGCCCATGGCGTCGAACAGGAACGACTGGCTCCAGTGCTCTTCTTCACCGCCGCCGGCGAACACGATGTCCTGCTTGCCCAGTTGGATCTGCTCAACGGCAGTACCGATGCAGTGAGCACTGGTGGCACACGCCGAGGAGATCGAGTAGTTCACACCCTTGATCGCGAACGGGGTGGCCAGGCAGGCCGAAACGGTGCTGCCCATGGTCCGTGTTACACGGTACGGGCCAACGCGCTTCACGCCTTTTTCGCGCAGGATGTCCAGCGCTTCCATCTGGTTGAGGGTCGATGCGCCGCCGGAGCCGGCGATCAGGCCGGTGCGTACGTTCGAGACCTGGTCTTCGCTCAGGCCGGAATCGGCGATCGCGTCTTTCATGGCCAGGTAGGCGTAGGCGGCAGCGTGGCCGACGAAGCGATAGATCTTGCGATCGATCAGCTCTTCGAGGGGCAGGTCGATGGAGCCGGAAACCTGGCTACGCAGACCCATTTCGGCATATTCCGGGTTGAAGCGGATGCCAGGGCGACTTGCACGCAGGTTAGCGGTGACGGTCTCTTTGTCATTGCCCAGGCAAGAAACGATGCCCAGACCAGTGATAACGACGCGGCGCATGCGGATAACCCTTAAAAGTTGTCAGTGGAAGTGAATACGCCGACCCGAAGGCCTTCGGCAGTATAGATCTCGCGACCGTCGACAGTCACCGAACCGTCGGCGATGGCCAGGTTCAGCTTGCCCTTGAGGACGCGCTTGATTTGAATGTTGTAGGTGACTTTCTTGGCGGTCGGCAGGACCTGCCCAAAGAACTTCACCTCGCCCGAACCCAGGGCTCGGCCGCGGCCCGGCAGGCCTTGCCAGCCCAGGTAGAAGCCAACCAGTTGCCACATGGCGTCGAGGCCCAGGCAGCCGGGCATCACAGGGTCGCCTTCAAAATGGCAGGCGAAGAACCAGAGGTCCGGGGTGATATCCAGTTCGGCGACCAATTCACCTTTGCCGTACTTGCCACCCTCTTCGCTGATATGGGTGATTCGATCCACCATCAACATGTTCGGGGCGGGCAGTTGCGCGTTACCTGGGCCGAACAGCTCACCGCGACTGCAGCGCAGCAGGTCTTCCCGAGTAAAGGCGTTTTGTTTGGTCATGCGAGCTCCTCAATAATCCCATGCGGCAGGGTAGGGCAAATCCTCCCGAACCGAATGAAGCGTTCATGCCTCATAGCGGCAGCCTACACATAGACTATTGCGTTGTAGTGAAAGTCACAGCGGCAAGGCACTGAATGTACACTTGTTCACTGAAATTTTAAACCGGGCCTGTTTATCGGCCCGTTCGGGTGCCTAAGACTGCCGCACTTTCGTCTTTCACGCCAGTCGCAGTTGCCTGATGGCGGGGCGCTATTGCACCCAGCGCTGCAGGATTTGCTGCAAATCCGTACGTTTGAACGGCTTTGCCAGGTAATCGTTCATTCCGGCTGCCAGGCAGGCCTCGCGGTCGCCCTGCAAGGCGTTGGCCGTCAGGGCGATGATCGGCAGATCGGCGCAGCCGGGCAGTTGGCGAATCTGCCGAGTGGCTTCATAGCCGTCGATTAGGGGCAGGCGGCAATCCATCAAGATAGCGGTGAAAATCAGGCTCTCGGCGCTGCGGATCGCCTCGGCGCCGTCGGTGGCCAGGCTGACTTCGAAACCCAGGCTGCGCAGCATCGCTTCGACCACCGTGCGGTTGACCGGGTTGTCCTCCACCAACAGCACGTGGCGCCCATCGCCGGCGCTGGCTTTGCCAGGGGTATCTGGAGCAATGGCTGGCACATGTTGCTGGTCGATGGCCAACGGTATTTCCAAGGTGAACATCGAGCCCCTGCCTTCTTCGCTCTGGGCTCGCAAGGTGCCGCCCATGCGTTCGGCCAGGGTGCGGGCAATTGGCAGGCCCAGGCCGGTACCGCCATAACGTCTTGAAATAGAACTGTCGGCCTGCTGGAACGCATCGAACATCAGTTCCAGGCGTTCGGCGGAAATGCCGATACCGCTGTCGCGCACGGTGCAGGTGAACCACACCAATTCGTGGTCGAGGGTTTGCCAATGGGGCTCGACGGTCACGCTGCCGTGTTCGGTGAATTTCAACGCATTGCCGATCAGGTTTACCAGAATCTGCCGGATCCGCGTCGGATCGCCCCGCACTCGCAGGGCATCCATGCCCATGGGAATCGGCAGCTCCAGGGTCAGCCCACGTTGCTGGGCACTGTGCTGGAAAGCCTGGGCACAACTGTTGATCAGGTCCGCCAGGTTGAAAGGGATGTGTTCCAGTTCCAGGGCGGCGCGTTCAATGCGCGAGAAGTCGAGGATGTCGTTGATCACCTTGAGCAGGTGCTCGGTGGACTCGCAAGCCAGCGCCGCATACTCGGCCTGTTCCTCGGTCATCTCGGTGGTTTCCAGTAGTTGCAGCATGCCCAGCACGCCGTTCATGGGCGTGCGCAGTTCGTGGCTCATCATCGCCAGAAAATCTGACTTGGCGTTGTTCGCACGCTCGGCTTCTTCACGGGTCTGGATCAACTGGGCCATGGCTTGCTGCTGCTCGCGGCTGGCCTGGTTGAGGCCATCGGCGAGGTTGTTGATATGTCGCGACAGGTCGCCCAATTCAGAGTCATCGACAATCGGTAGCGGGGTCTTGTAGTCGCCTTGCTGGATGGCCTTGACCGCATGGCCCATGGCGCTGATCGGCTGCGACAGGCTTGCCGCCAGGCGTCGCGCCAGCAGGAAGGTAAACAGCAGGGCGAACAGGGCAAGGATCCCTGCCTTGAACAGGATTTCTTGCTGGCGCTGGCTGAACGCATCATTGGACATGCCGACGATCACCCGGCCCAGGTAGTCTGCACGTGGCGCCTTGGGTTCGCTGAGGTTGTCCTGGAAAAAGTCAGTGCCCAACTGGATATGTTGAAGGCGGATCGGCGCCTGGAACACTTTCACCGACAGTGAGCGGTCATGTCTCTCCGACGGCTGCTCGACGTACACCAGGATGTTCTCGGCACTGTCCTGAATCTCCAGGAAGCGCACGTGGGGCGTGGCCAGGGTCGCGCGCAGCAACGTCTCGAGTACATCGTTGTTGCCGGAGATCACCCCATACTCGGTAGCGGGTGCCAGTTGGTTGGCGATCAGTTGGCCGGTGTGGTCCAGTTCCTGGCGCAGATCCTGGATACGCACGAAGGTGAAAAAGCTGATCAGCAGCAGGGTCAGCAACAGCGCGGGGCCCAGGGTGATGAGCTGGGTGCGGGTGTTGATATCCCAACGACGACGCAAGGTCATGGGCGTTTTTCTCCTTCGGCCACGCGGGCGGCGACGGCGGCTTCATCGACTTGTTCGAGGCCCAGTGAGCGCGCAACTTGCGGGTTGCCCACGACTTTGAAGTGTTGCGGGTAAAGCGTGCGTGGCCAATTGCCCGGAGGCTGGTCCAGCAGGCGGTTCAGCACCGCGAGCCAATCAGGTTGGTCGCTATAGGTGCTGGCCAGGCTGCCGGCCCTGACAAACCCGGCATTGGGCCCTACCAGCGGCAATTGTTGGGCGTAGCTGCTCAGCAACAGGTTTTTAACCGTTTTGGGGTTGTACAGTTGCGGGTCGTCGAGGCCGAGCAGCACGTCGCTGTATTTGAACAGGGTTTGCAGCGGTCGGCTGTCGTTGGTGTTGTTCCAGAGTTGGGGCACGATCTCCAGGCCCATGGGTTTGGCTAACTGGATCAGTTCGCGCAGCAGGAATTCACTGTCGGGGCCGTAAAGCACGCCGATGCGTTGGGCCTGGGGCAGGATGTCGGCGATCAGGTGCAACTGGCGTTGCAGCGGTGGGTCGCTCCACAGCAGGCTGATTTTCGCCGGGTGCAGGTTGCCCAGGCGTTGCTGCGCCTGCAGGCGGCTGATGCGCAGCACCAGGGTCGGCGGGCCTTGGGTCTCCTGCAGGCGCCAGTCGAGGCTGGGCAGATCGAGGAGGATCAGGCGGCTGCTGGCGGGCAATTGGCTTGGCGACGGCAAGTCCTTGAACGGCGTGAAGGTGACATGGTCTGCGGGGCGCTCTTGGGCAAGTGCCTGGGTGAAGGCTTGAACGCCGGCACCGTCTTCGGCTGCAGTCAGCAGGATTTCGGCGCTCCATGCAGGAGCCGCCAGCAGCAGGCACGCCAGCAGCAGGCCGCGACACCCGCGCAGTAAAATAAAGAAGAGGGTCATCCGTGACTGATCGCCCATGTCAGAAGTCCAGCTGCGCGCTGAAGTAGAGGACGTGGCGATGGTCGTAGTTGTTGTCGGCCCAGGTGGTGGGCTGGTTATCGAGGCGTTGTTGCAACATGCCGGCCAGCTCCACATTGGTTGTGCCCAGGGCAATACGCTTGGCCACTCGTAGGTCAACCCGTTGGAAGCGATAGCGGTTGAGTGCGTCGTCGCCATAGTAGAACACTGCGCTGGACCAACCCTGGCCCCATTCACGCAGCCAGCCGGCCGATCCGCTGTTGCGAGCGGTTTGCGCCTTGTCCAGCGGGTTGCTGGAGGCGGCGTCGACATAAGCATAGGTCAGGCGCAGGCGGTCGGCGTTGCTCACGCGCCAGTCGAACTGTGACTCGACACCGGTAAAGCGCGAGCTGTTGGCGTTGCTTGCGATGTATTGGTTGTTGCGCAGCGGCGAGCTGATCATCTGAGTGATTTCGTCATAGAACAGCTTCACGTCGACGTTCAGCCCCAGATCGGCAAAGAAACCGTTGTAGCCCAGTTCCCGTGAGCGCATCAATTCTTTGTCCAGGTCGCCAGGACCGCGTGTCACGACGAAATATTGCCCCGAGTTCTTCCCATAGGCCGGGGAGCTGAGATTGGTGACACGGTAGCTCCAATTGACGTTGTTCTCGAACATGTCTGGCGAGCGGATCGCTTCGGAATAAACCGCCCGCAAGCCGTGGCGTGGGTTGATCAGGTAATTGACCGCCACACGCGGTGTCAGCGAGTTGCCGCTCAGGTGGGTGTTTTCGTACATGGCGCCGCCTTGCAGCAGCCAGTGTTCGCTGGCGCGCCATTCCAGGTGCCCGAACAGGCGCCAGGTAGTGTCGTTCAGTGTTCCATTGAAGTAGGTGTCGGAGTCAGCGCGGTCGTAGCGGTAGTTCATGCCGCTGACTAGGCGCAGGCTGTCGGAGAGGCTGAGGGTGTCCTGGACCTCAAGGTCGTAGCGGCTTTCACGGGTGCTTTGGTCGATATCGCCGCAGACGGGGTTCTTGCCACCGTGGTTGTTCCATTGATCCAGCACCTGGTTGGCCAATGCCTGTTCGGCGGCGCTGCCGGGCGGCGGCGATCCTGGGCTGTAGGTGTTCATATGCCGCGCCAACAATTCGGCATAGTTGGGGTTGAGCTGCCAGAGCTGGGTCAGCTCCGGGCTGAACGAGACCTTGGCGTCACAGGCTTTCCAGATCTGACGGCGGTCCCATTGCTGGGCCGAGCCCTGGATATACAGGCTGTGATCAGGGTTGAAGTCGAAGTTCCAGCGCAAAGAGCCAGCGTAGTCCTTGGCGACAACATCGGAATTGCTGCCGCCTTCGGTAATCCCGTCAAACACTGGGGTGTAGGTGTAAGGACGCTGGTTGGTGCCTTCCTTGACGTTCAGTTGCCAATCGAGGCTCTGTTGCGAGTTCAGGGTCTGGCTCACCGCCAGGCTGAAACGGTTGAGACGCTGACCATCACGGCGGTCGGCGCCGACGGCATCACTGTCAAAACCGTCGTCCTGTTGCCCGGACAGGGACAGGCGCAAATCGCCGGTCTCCCAGCCCACGCCCTGGCTGGCATAGAAGTCGTTGATTCCACGTTCGCCGCGAGTGACTTTTACCCGAGAGCCCTGGCTGTTGGCCGGCGAGCGCGTGAGGATATTCACCACCGCCATCAACGCGTTGGCACCGTAGCTGACGGTGTTGGGGCCACGAAATACCTCAATGCGCTCGATATCCTCCATGGCCACCGGAATATCGCTCCAGTCCACTGTGGCCAGGCCGGCGCGGTAGACCGAGCGACCGTCGATCAACACCTGCATGCGCCGTGCATCACTGGCGCTGGTGCCGTGGTAGTTCACCGACGCTTGATTGCCAGTGGTGTAGCCGACCATCATCCCGGGCACCAACCGCAACAATTCCGAAATGTCCCGGGCACCGCTGGCCTTGATCAGTTCGCTGTCGATCACCGTCATGCTGCCAGGCACGGCAGCGGCCGATTGCTTGAGGCGCGTGGCGGTCAAGACCTGCGGCAGCGGCTGGCTGTCGAGAAACAGATCGTCAGCCAGTGCAGGTAGGCTGCACAACAGCATCAACAGCAGAGATGAGCGAGGAGGAGGGCCCAGATACACGGCACGGCCTTGTTAATGACGGATAGCCGCCCATGTTAACCGAGGCGCGGCTATTTGCCAGTCGTCGGACTTGCAATTACTGCGCACAAACGTGGCATTTTCTGACGGGCACTCGATTTGAAGCGGGGGCTGGCCGCAAGCGGGGCGCCCCGTATAATGCCGCCATCGCCACTGGTATGGATTAACGGATTGCATATGACAGAACAGCGCCCTATCGCGGTCCTGGGAGGCGGAAGCTTTGGTACCGCCGTGGCTAACCTGCTGGCCGAGAACGGCCACGCGGTGCGTCAGTGGATGCGCGACCCCGAGCAGGCCGAAGCCATCCGCGTGCATCGGGAAAACCCCCGTTACCTTAAAGGCATCAAGATTCATCCAGCGGTGGAGCCGGTCACCGACCTGCTGGACACCCTCACGGCCTGCGACCTGTGCTTTGTCGCGTTGCCCTCCAGCGCCTTGCGCTCGGTGTTGGCGCCCCATGCCGAACGCCTGGCGGGCAAGCTGCTGGTCAGTCTGACCAAGGGCATCGAGGCACACACTTTCAAGTTGATGAGTGAAATCCTCGTAGAGATCGCCCCGCAGGCGCGCATCGGCGTGCTGTCCGGGCCGAACCTGGCGCGGGAAGTGGCCGAACATGCGTTGACCGCCACCGTGGTCGCCAGCGAAGACGAAGCCTTGTGCGAGCGCGTGCAGGCGGTGTTGCATGGCCGAACTTTCCGGGTGTACGCCAGCGGCGATCGCTTTGGCGTCGAGTTGGGCGGGGCACTGAAGAACGTCTACGCGATCATCGCCGGCATGGCCGTGGCCTTGGGCATGGGCGAAAACACCAAGAGCATGTTGATCACCCGTGCCCTGGCCGAAATGACCCGCTTTGCGGTGAACCAGGGCGCCAACCCGATGACGTTCCTCGGCCTGGCGGGCGTGGGTGATCTGATCGTCACCTGCTCGTCGCCCAAGAGCCGCAACTATCAGGTCGGGTTTGCCCTGGGCCAAGGGCTGAGCCTGGAGGAGGCGGTGACGCGCCTGGGCGAAGTGGCCGAAGGGGTCAACACCCTCAAGGTGTTGAAAGCCAAGGCCCAGGAAGTGGGCGTGTATATGCCGCTGGTCGCCGGGTTGCACGCGATCCTGTTCGAAGGGCGCACCTTGGACCAGGTCATTGAGTTGTTGATGCGGGCCGAGCCCAAGACCGATGTCGACTTTATTTCCACCAGCGGTTTCAACTGAGGAACGCGTCATGAACGATCCGAAAGCAGCCCCCAAATACGAGTCGATTGTCTTGCGCATTGTGTGGATGCTGGTGTTTGCGCTGGTGTGGCAGGTCACGCAATTCCTGCTCGGCGCGCTAGTGGTCGTGCAACTGATCTACCGCCTGATTTACGGCGCTCCGAACCTGGGCCTGATGAATGTTGGCGACAGCCTCAGCCAGTTTCTTGCGCAGATCGGCCGCTTCGGCAGCTTTCATACCGAGCAAAAGCCTTGGCCGTTCGCCGATTGGCCAACCCCGCGTGCACCGGAGGGCGAAGCGGCTCACAGCGTGCCGCCGGCTCCTCACCCGGTACGTGATGAAGAGCCAAAGCTATGAAGGTGTGGATCCTGCGCCACGGTGAGGCCCAAGGGCATGCCCGCACCGACGCCGAACGCAACCTCACCGAGCATGGTCGGGCCGAAGTATTACGCAGTGCAGCGCACCTGATCGGTCAACCTCTCAGCGCCATCATCGCCAGCCCCTATGTGCGGGCGCAGCAGACGGCGCAATTGGTGCGCGACGTGTTGGATTTTCAGCCCGAGATCCGCACGGCGCCGTGGCTGACGCCCGAGAGCAACCCCCTGCAGGTGCTGGAAAAACTCGATACCGACGACAACGTGCTGCTGGTCAGCCACCAACCGCTGGTGGGCAGCCTGATCAGCTTTTTGCAGCACGGGCATCAGCGTCAGCCGCAACCGATGTACACGGCCAGCCTGGCAGAGCTTGAGGGTGACTTTCCGCTGGCAGGCTTGATGAGACTGGTCGATGTGAAGAATCCGTAGGACGAAACTCGTCTTTGTGTGTGCTATACAGTCAACCGAGCAAGTGCTTGGTTGGCTGTATGTCGGACCACAAAGGAGCGCGTCCCATGCCTGTCGCTTTTCGTTTGCCGTTGCAGGTCTTCTTCGAGCGTGAAGCGCGGCACCCGCGCAAAGTCTTCCTGGTGCAACCCGTCGGCAACGGCGAGGTGCAGGCCCTTTCCTGGGGTGACGTCGGCCATCAGGCCCGTTGCGCCGCCCATTGGCTGCGGGCCCGGGAGTTGCCCCAGGGCTCACACATTGCCCTGATCTCAAAAAACTGCGCGCACTGGATCATCGCCGACCTCGCCATCTGGATGGCCGGGCATGTCTCGGTGCCGCTCTATCCCAACCTCACCGCCGACTCCGTTGCTCATGTGCTCACCCATTCCGAAGCGGCGCTGGCGTTGATCGGCAAGCTCGATGACTGGCCGGCGATGGCGCCGGGTATCCCGGCGGGCGTGCCGACCATCAGCCTGCCGCTGTGCCCGGAGGGGGCGTTCGATTTCAGCTGGGCGGACCTGCAAGCCTGCTCACCGATCCAGGACAACCCCGAGCCCGTTGCCTCGGCACTTGCCACCATCGTCTACACCTCCGGCACTACCGGCCTGCCCAAAGGCGTGATGCAAACCTTCGGTGCCTTGGGCTTCGCCGCCACCCGCGGTACTGAGTTGTTCGGCCTGGGGGAGGGCGACCGGCTGCTGTCCTACCTGCCGCTTTGCCATGTGGCCGAACGGATGTTTGTGGAACTGGCGTCGATCTATACCGGGCAAACCGTATTTTTTGCTGAAAGCCTGGAGACCTTCCTGGCTGACTTGCGCAGGGCACGGCCGACGGCCTTGTTTGGCGTGCCCCGTATCTGGACCAAATTCCAGCTGGGCGTCTACGCCAAGATTCCGGAAAAACGCCTCGATACCCTGCTGCGCCTGCCCTTTATCGGCAAGCGCGTCGGCCATAAAGTCCTGGCGGGCCTGGGGCTGGATGCGCTGCGCATTGCCTTGTCCGGCGCGGCCCCGGTGCCCGAGGCCTTGCTGCGTTGGTATCAGCGCCTGGGCCTGGATGTGCTGGAGGTGTATGGCATGACCGAAAGCTGCGGCTATTCCCATGTGTGTAGCCCGGGTGCGCAGAAGCTCGGTTGGATCGGCCTGCCTTGCCCAGGTGTGGAAGTGCGCATCGACCCGTCAGGCGAAGTGCAGGTGCGTAGCGGCGCGACCATGCTGGGCTATTTCAAGGACCCGCAGAAAACCGCTGAGACGCTGACTGAGGACGGCTACCTGCGTACCGGCGACAAGGGCGAACAGGACGCTGACGGCCGTCTGCGCTTGACCGGGCGCCTCAAGGAAATCTTCAAGACCAGCAAAGGCAAATATGTGGCCCCGGCGCCGATTGAAAATCGCCTGGCCGAACATGCGCGCATCGAACAAGTGTGTGTCGTCGGGGAGGGGCTCGGCGCACCCGTAGGGCTGTGTGTGTTGTCGGCGGGGAATGACGACCGTCGAGCGCTCGGCAGCGGCCTCGAGCGCTGGTTGGAACAGGTCAACACTGCTCTGGATAAACATGAGCGCGTGCGCCAGTTGGTGGTGGTGAAAGACAGTTGGGCGGTGGAAAACGGTTTTCTGACCCCGACCTTGAAGATTAAGCGCAGCGTGATCGAGGCGACGTACGGGCCACAATTGCAGGCATGGAGCGAGCGTGCCGAAACCGTTTTGTGGCAGGATTAGGCACGTAATAAAATCAACAAGGACAACCCTATGAGCCTGTGGCGCACCCAACCGAATATCGAACAACTCAATGCCATCCAGAAAAACACCATCGGTGAGTTGCTGGATATTCGCTTCGAAAGCTTCGACGACGAATCCCTCACCGCCAGCATGGTGGTCGATCACCGCACCCATCAGCCCTACGGCCTGTTGCACGGTGGCGCCTCGGTGGTGCTGGCCGAGAGCGTTGGCTCCATGGCGGCCTACCTGTGCATCGATGCCAGCAAGTTCTATTGCGTGGGCCTGGAGGTCAACGCCAACCACTTGCGTGGTGTGCGCAGCGGGCGTGTGACGGCGGTGGCCAAGGCCATTCATATCGGGCGTACGACCCAGGTGTGGGACATCCGCCTGAGCAGCGACGATGGCAAGGCCAGTTGCGTCTCGCGCCTGACCATGGCCGTGGTGCCGCTGGGCGAAAAACCGCCGGCGCGATAGGCGTGGCGTGAGTGTCATCATTCCTGGCAGTTACAGTCATTGCTGTAGGCACCCGGCATGGTGACAATCAATCTCTGTTTTTGTTGATGGAACCTGTATGTCGCAGCACGTGTTTTTTACCCACGCCAATGGCTTCCCGTCGGCCACCTACGGCAAGTTGTTTGCCGCCCTGGCCCCGGAATATACGGTGGCTCATCTGCCGCAGCACGGTCACGACCCCAGGTTCCCCGTGGACGATAACTGGCAGAACCTGGTGGACGAGCTGATCCACCATCTGGAACAGCAACCAGAACCAGTGTGGGGCGTGGGCCATTCCCTCGGAGGCGTGCTGCATTTGCACGCGGCCATGCGTTGCCCGCAACTGTACCGTGGCGTGGTGATGCTGGATTCGCCGGTACTGACCCGCGCAGACCGCTGGGTGATCCGCGCCGCCAAGCGCTTTGGTTTTATCGACCGCCTGACTCCGGCCGGACGCACCCTCGGTCGACGTGAAGAATTCACCGACCAGGATGCCGCGCGCAGCTACTTCGCCGGTAAGACCCTGTTTCGTGGCTTCGACCCCGACTGCTTTGACGCGTACCTGCAACATGGCCTGCAGCAAGTGGGCGATCGCCTGCGCCTGCGTTTCGATCCGGCCACCGAAATCAGCATCTACCGCGGCGTGCCCCACACCAGCCCGGGCCAGGTGCGCCAGTTGAAGGTGCCACTGGCGGTCGTGCGGGGGCGCCAGAGCCGGGTGGTGATGCGCCACCATGCCAGCGGCGTCGACCGCCTGCCCATGGGCGAAATGCTCACCATGCCGGGTGGCCATATGTTTCCCCTCGAACGCCCCCAGGACACCGCCACCTTGATCAAGAACCTGTTCGCCCGCTGGCAAGCCCGTGAGCGCAACTGCGCATGAGCACACCTGTCGAAGAAGTTCGCCTGAGCCTGCCGCACATCGAACTGGCCGCTCATCTGTTCGGACCCGAGGACGGCCTGCCGGTGATTGCCCTGCATGGCTGGTTGGACAACGCCAACAGCTTTGCTCGCCTGGCGCCGAAGCTGAACGGGTTACGCATCGTCGCGCTGGATATGGCTGGGCACGGGCACTCGGCTCATCGTCCTGCAGGGGCCGGTTATGCCTTGTGGGACTACGTCTACGACGTGCTGCAAGTGGCCGAGCAACTGGGCTGGAAACGTTTTGCATTACTTGGTCACTCCTTGGGCGCCATCGTCTCCCTGGTGTTGGCCGGTGCCCTGCCGGAGCGGGTGACGCACCTGGGATTGATCGACGGTGTGATCCCACCCACCGCTAGCGGCGAGAACGCGGCCGAGCGCCTGGGCATGGCCTTGCAGGCGCAATTAAGCCTGCAGGACAAGCGCAAGCCGGTCTACCACACCCTTGATCGGGCGGTTGAAGCGCGAATGAAAGGCGTGGTGGCAGTCAGCCGCGAAGCCGCCGAACTGCTGGCCCAGCGCGGCTTGATGCCGGTACCGGGCGGTTACACCTGGCGCAGCGACAGCCGCCTGACCCTCGCATCGCCAGCGCGCCTGACCGATGAGCAGGCCATGGCTTTCGTGCGTCGTGTGGGTTGCCCTACGCAGTTGGTGGTCGCGGCTGACGGCATGTTGGCGAAACATTCCGAATTGCTTTCTCAGCTACCCTTCAGCGTCACCACGCTGCCAGGCGGCCATCATTTACACCTGAATGATGAGCCCGGCGCCGCTCTTGTTGCAGACTGTTTCAATCGGTTCTTCTCCACGCCTTGACTTGGCGGGGTCAACTGCCGAGGCTGGGCGGATTGAAAGGGAGTCAACCATGAACAAACCCAATACCGCTGTGACCACCATTGGCCAGGGCTCATTGATCCGATGAGCCTGGGTAAAGGATGTATCCGTGCCCTTGGCCTTTGCTGTTTCAGCCCCCTGGTGTTTGCAGCCGATGTTCCAGGCAGCCAGGATTTACCTGCCGTATCCCGCCAGGTTGACGCGCAAATCGTCGATTATCGCCCCGCTGAAGAAAAGGAACGCATCTACCCCATGGGCGCGATCCGCAAGATCAGCGGCCAGTTGCGCTCCGAAGGCCAGGCCACCGCACGCGGCCAGGCCACTGCAATCACCTATGAACTGCCCGCCGAGCACAGCTCCAGCGCCGCCTTCACCGCAACGCGCGAAGCCTTGCAGGCCAAGGGCGCGCAGTTGTTGTTCTGGTGCCAGGCCCGGGACTGCGGCGAAAGCAGCCTGTGGGCCAACGAAGTGTTCGGCAACGCCAAGCTGGTGGGCGCCGACGGCCAGCAGGAATACCTGCTGCTGCGCCTGGCCGCCCCGCAGGACAATTCGTTGGTAGCGCTGTACGGCATCACCCGCGGTAATCGTCGCGCTTATCTGCATGTCGAGCAACTCGACGCCAGCGCGCCTCTGGGCAATCTGCTGCCCACCTCGGCCACCCTGCTGCGTGAACTCAAAAGCACTGGCGAGCTGGACTTTCCCGCGCTGGGCGCCGAGCCTGACGCCACCTGGCTGACCTTGATTTCCCGCGGGCTGAACCTTGACACCACGTTGCGCATCAGCCTGAGCGGACCGAACGCCGAAGCCTGGCGCCAGGGCCTGGTCGATGCAGGAGTGCGTGCCGCGCGCCTGGAAACCGGCACCGGTGATGCTAAGGGTTTGCACCTGCATCTGATACGCTGACCGTTACAGGGCGAACGGACCCGCGCCGTTCGCCTAAGCTCTCTTCCTACAGCCTATTCTCGAGATACCCGATGCTCAATAACGATCGCCTGCTGGTGCAAATCCTGCTGCTGGTGCTGTTCGGTGCCAGCTTCTGGGTCATGGCACCGTTCTGGTCGGCGCTGTTCTGGGGGGCGGTGCTGGCGTTTGCCAGTTGGCCGCTGATGCGTTTGCTCACCCGTTGGCTGGGTGGCCGGGAGTCCCTGGCTGCTGGCATCCTGACCCTGGGCTGGATGCTGCTGGTGGCGGTGCCGCTGGTCTGGCTGGGGTTCAACCTGGCCGACCATGTGCGGGATGCGGTGGCGCTGATCAAGGATATCCAGGTCGACGGCTTGCCCGAGGCGCCGACTTGGTTGGGCTCGATCCCGTTTGTCGGCGAGCGCCTGGTGGCGATGTGGGACAGCATTGATCAACAAGGCGCGGCGCTGATGGTCAGCATCAAGCCGTACCTTGGCCAGGTCGGCAATTGGTTGCTGGCGCGCAGTGCGCAAATTGGCGGTGGCATTCTCGAGCTGACCTTGAGCCTGGTCTTCGTGTTCTTTTTCTATCGCGATGGCCCACGCCTGGCGATGTTTGTACACCGCCTGCTGGAGCGCCTGATCGGCGAGCGTGCCGGCTACTACATCGAACTGGTGGCCGGCACGGTACAACGGGTGGTCAACGGTGTGATCGGCACCGCTGCCGCCCAGGCCCTGTTGGCGCTGATCGGCTTCCTGATCGCCGGCGTGCCGGGCGCGCTGGTGCTGGGCATCGTCACCTTCCTGCTCAGCCTGATCCCCATGGGCCCGCCGCTGGTGTGGATCCCGGCCACGGCCTGGCTGGCGTGGAAGGGCGACTATACCTATGCGGTGTTCCTGGGTGTATGGGGCACGTTCGTGATCAGCGGCGTGGATAACGTACTCAAGCCGTACCTGATCAGCCGTGGCGGCAACCTGCCGCTGGTGATTGTGTTGTTGGGCGTGTTCGGTGGGTTGATAGCGTTCGGTTTTATCGGCCTGTTTATCGGCCCGACCTTGTTGGCGGTGGCTTACAGCCTGTTGACAGACTGGAGCGCGACTCAGGCGCAGGTGCGCCGTGAAGACAAACCGTTGTAACTGACGGATAGCGGTCAATCTGGGAGTGGGCTTAGATAGGTGGCAGCTATCAAGCCCTTGGCAGCCACATGACAGCGGTCAAGCCGCCGCCAGGCGTCTCCTCCAGGCTCAGATGGCCGCCGAGGCGTTCCACCGCTTCCTTGGAAATCGTCATGCCTAGGCCGACGCCCCCGGAATTGCGATTGCGCGATCCCTCCAGGCGGAAGAACGGCTCGAACACCGCTTCGCGTTTATCCGCGGCGATCCCCGGGCCGTGGTCGATTACCCTGATCACCAAGGCCCCGCGACTGTCGGCCAGTTCTATCCGGGCTGTACCGGCGTAGCGCAGAGCGTTGTCGATCAGGTTGTTGAGGCATGAGCGCAGGGCCATCGGCTGCACCTGCAACGGCGCACAGGTGCCGGAAAATTGCACGTCGCAGCCTTGGTCCTGGGCGTTTTCGCTGAGAGATTCGACCAACGCCTGCACGTCGAGCCAGTGTCGTGTCTCGCTGGTACGTTGCTCGTGCAGGTAGCTCAGGGTGGCATCGAGCATGCCGATCATGTCGTCCAGGTCCTGGCGCATCTGGCCTTGCAGCTTGGTGTCCTCGATCTGTTCGAGGCGCAGCTTGAGCCGCGACAGCGGGGTGCGCAGGTCGTGGGAGACCGCACCGAGCATGCGTGCGCGCTGGCTGACTTGCTCGCGGATGCGTTTTTGCATCAGGTTGAAGGTCGACGCTGCTTGCCGTGCTTCACGCGGACCGGACTCCACCAGGGGCGGGCTGTCGAGGTCGACGCTCAAGCGCTCGGCTGCCGCGCTCAGGCGTTGGATCGGTCGACTCAGCAGCTTGGCGCCGTACCAGGCGGCGATGATCAGCGAGATGAATTGAAACGTCAGCGGTACCACCGGGCCGCCGAACCACGGGCGACGATGCTCCTTGTGCAACGGCTTCAGGCTGCCATCGGGCTGCTCGACGAAGGCCGCACGGGGCGGCGGTGGTGGCGGGCCGTAGTGGTGGAACCAAAAGATCGCCAACACGTGGGCCAGCACAATAGCCACCAGCAATAGGCCGAACAGTCGTCCGAACAGCGTATTGAAGGTGGCGCGCATCAACCGATATCCCGGGCGTCGAACAGGTAGCCTTCGCCGCGCACGGTCTTGATCAGTTGCGGTGCCTTGGGGTCATCCCCCAGCTTCTGGCGCAGGCGCGACACCAGCAAATCGATGCTGCGATCAAAGGCTTCAATGGAGCGGCCACGGGCGGCATCCAGCAGTTGTTCGCGGCTCAATACGCGGCGCGGGCGCTCGATAAACACCCACAACAAACGAAACTCGGCGTTGGACAGCGGTACCACCAGGCCATCATCGGCTACCAGTTGGCGCAGCACACTGTTGAGGCGCCAGGTGTCGAAACGGATATTGGCCCGTTGCTCGCTGCGGTCATCGCGCACCCTGCGCAGGATGGTCTGGATACGCGCGACCAGTTCCCGGGGCTCGAAGGGCTTGGACATGTAGTCGTCGGCGCCCAGCTCCAGGCCGATGATGCGATCGGTGGGTTCGCAGCGGGCGGTGAGCATCAGGATTGGAATGTCCGACTCGGCACGCAACCAGCGACACAACGATAACCCGTCCTCACCCGGCAGCATCAGGTCGAGCACCACCACATCGAAGGTTTCGGCTTGCATGGCTTGGCGCATGGCGGTGCCGTCGGTGACGCCCGAGGCGAGAATATTGAAGCGCGCCAGGTAGTCGATCAACAGTTCGCGGATTGGCACGTCGTCGTCGACGATCAGCGCGCGGGTGTTCCAGCGCTTGTCTTCGGCGATCACCGCGCCTTTTGGCTCTTCGTTTACAGGGACGGAAGGGGTCTGCATAGTGCGATCATCTGCCTGGGTTGTTGCTGTCAGCATAGGCGCCCGGTTCCATGGCTGGAAGTGCGGGCGGGCGGTCATGTGCGCGAGGCTAGCCGGGCGGCGTGTTGGGGGCGTGTCGTGTATGTATCGGCTTTGAAACAATTGCCCGAAATGGCGTATCTCGGGCGTTTGATCAGTATTTACCGATCATCGGATCCCGCAACGGCGCTGCTTGCGCTACAATCCGCGCCGATTTCGACTTGCCTGAGAGCCCATTCCAATGTCCGTCTGCCAGACTCCTATCATCGTCGCCCTGGATTACCCCACTCGTGACGCCGCACTGAAGCTGGCTGACCAGTTGGACCCCAAGCTTTGCCGGGTCAAGGTCGGTAAGGAACTGTTCACCAGTTGCGCTGCGGAAATCGTCGGCACCCTGCGGGACAAAGGCTTCGAAGTGTTCCTCGACTTGAAATTCCATGACATTCCCAACACCACGGCGATGGCAGTGAAAGCTGCGGCCGAAATGGGCGTGTGGATGGTCAATGTGCACTGCTCCGGCGGCCTGCGCATGATGAGCGCGTGTCGCGAAGTGCTGGAGCAGCGCAGCGGCCCGAAACCGTTGCTGATCGGCGTGACCGTGCTGACCAGCATGGAGCGCGAAGACCTGGCGGGCATCGGCCTGGATATCGAGCCCCAGGAGCAGGTCCTGCGCCTGGCGGCCCTGGCGCAGAAAGCCGGCCTGGACGGCCTGGTGTGCTCGGCCCTGGAAGCCCAGGCCCTGAAGAGCGCCCACCCATCGTTGCAACTGGTGACCCCGGGTATTCGCCCCGCGGGCAGCGCCCAGGATGACCAGCGCCGTATCCTGACGCCGCGCCAGGCCCTGGATGCGGGCTCCGACTATCTGGTGATTGGCCGTCCGATCAGCCAGGCGGCGGATCCTGCCAAGGCACTGGCAGCAGTGGTTGCTGAAATCGCCTGATACCTGTGGGAGGGGGGCTTGCCCCCCGATGGCGGACTGACAGCCGAGCAGGTTGTTGGTTTTCAGACCGAGTACATATCCATTGCTGCGGTAACGGCGGCTATTGGTTCCGCTCTTACAGCGGGTCACTTTTGAAAAGAGTCCAAAAGTAACCAAAAGGCTCTTGCCCCACCACTCGGCACCTCGCCTAGGCTCGGTGTGCCCGTAATCCGACATGGATTTGGGGGGCCGCCGCCACGCGCCATCCATGGCGCGGGGCGGCTAAACCGGCATCCCTGCCGGTTTACCCCCCAAATCAATATCGAATTCCGGCCAGCGTGGTTTAACGGGGCGCCTGAGATCAAAATCAAAAACACAGCGAGGCGGCCTTAGAGCCGACCGATTCAGGTTGGCGATACTCGGTGCAAATGTGGGAGGGGGCTTGCTCCCGATGAAGGAGTGTCAGTAAACACATCTGTGACTGACCCACCGCCATCGGGGGCAAGCCCCCTCCCACAGTTTGATCCCCACACATCAGGCAAATATTCACCTGCTTTTGCTCTGCTTTTGACTTGGCTTTTGATCTCAGGCGCCCTGTTAAACCAAGCCTGCGTTCGGGCACACCGAGCCTAGGCGAGGTGCCGAGTGGTGGGGCGAGGACCTTTTGCTTACTTTTGGCTGGGCCGGCATTCCGGTCCTTCTAAAAGTGAGCCGCTGTAAGAGCGGAACCCTAAGTGGCCGTTACCTAAATAACGGATATGTACTCGGTCACTCCCCCCAACATCCTGGTTAGCTGAACCCCTCTTACTAAACAGTTTGCTGCGCGACAGCGTCACATCGAAGCTGTGTCAGCTGACTTTTAAAACCAACTTCCCAAAGTTCTCACCGTTGAACAGCTTCATCAGCGTTTCCGGGAACGTCTCCAGCCCGTCGACAATATCTTCCTTGCTCTTGAGCTTGCCCTGGGCCATCCAGCCGGCCATTTCCTGCCCTGCTGCCGGGAAGTTCGCGGCGTGGTCCATCACCACAAACCCCTCCATCCGCGCGCGATTGACCAGTAATGACAAATAGTTGGCCGGGCCTTTGACGGCTTCCTTGTTGTTGTACTGGCTGATGGCGCCGCAAATGACCACGCGGGCTTTCAGCGCCAGGCGGCTGAGCACGGCGTCGAGAATGTCGCCGCCGACGTTATCGAAATACACGTCCACGCCTTTGGGGCAATCGCGCTTGAGGGCGGCAGGCACGTCTTCGTTTTTATAGTCGATGGCCGCGTCGAAGCCCAGTTCACCCACCAGGAACTTGCATTTGTCGGCGCCTCCGGCAATGCCCACCACGCGACAGCCTTTGATCTTGGCGATCTGCCCGGCGATGCTGCCCACGGCGCCCGCAGCACCGGAGATCACCACGGTGTCGCCGGCTTTCGGCGTACCGGTATCCAGCAAAGCGAAGTAAGCCGTCATGCCGGTCATGCCCAGGGCGGACAGGTAGCGGGGCAGGGGCGCAAGCTTGGGGTCAACCTTGTAGAAACCACGGGGCTCGCCCAGGAAATAATCCTGCACGCCAAGGGCGCCATTCACGTAATCACCCACCGCGAATGTCGGGTTGTTCGAGGCGATCACTTTACCTACGCCCAGGGCGCGCATGACTTCGCCGATGCCTACCGGCGGGATGTAGGACTTGCCCTCATTCATCCAGCCACGCATGGCCGGGTCGAGTGACAAGTATTCGTTGCGCACCAGCACCTGGCCGTCAGCTGGCGTGCCCACCGGCACTTCCTGGTAGGTGAACGTCTCCCGCGTGGCCGCGCCGACCGGGCGTTTGGCGAGCAGGAATTGGCGGTTGGTCTGGGCGGTCATGGCAGGGACTCTGTAGAAATGAATCATGAGTGATAGACCTTCAATGGCAGCAGGGCAAGGTAGTCCGAGGGAGGCGAATGCCCGTCAATAGGCATCGCTGATGATCACCCAGGTGGAGTTATCACTGCGATTCATGCAGTGCCAACCGGCCCTCTGATAGTGCTGACGCGTCTTTCCCTGGGTTGGCTAGACTCGCCCCCACTGCAACTACTCCCATAGGACACTTCCCATGAGCATGACGTTTTCCGGCCAGGTTGCCTTGGTGACCGGCGCCGCCGCTGGCATTGGCCGCGCCACCGCGCTGGCGTTCGCTGCCGAAGGCTTGCAGGTGGTGGTCGCCGACCTCGATGTGGCGGGTGGCGAGGGCACTGTCGCACTGATCCGCCAGGCTGGCGGCGAAGCGTTGTTTGTGCGTTGCAATGTCACGCTCGAAACGGACGTGCAGCAATTGATGGCGCAGACGGTTGCCACCTATGGACGCCTGGACTACGCCTTCAACAACGCCGGGATCGAGATCGAGAAGGGCAAGCTGGCCGATGGCAGCGTGGACGAGTTCGACGCCATCATGGGGGTTAACGTCAAGGGCGTGTGGTTGTGCATGAAGTGCCAGTTGCCGTTGCTGTTGGCCCAGGGCCGTGGAGCCATTGTCAATACGGCGTCGGTGGCCGGGTTGGGGGCAGCGCCGAAGATGAGCATCTATGCCGCGTCCAAGCATGCGGTGATCGGCCTGACCAAGTCGGCGGCCATCGAGTACGCAAAAAAGAACATCCGCGTGAATGCGGTATGCCCGGCAGTCATTGATACCGACATGTTTCGCCGCGCCTACGAGGCCGACCCGCGCAAGGCCGAATTTGCTGCGGCCATGCACCCGGTCGGGCGCATTGGCAAGGTCGAGGAAATTGCCAGCGCCGTGCTGTACCTGTGCAGTGATGGCGCGGCCTTTACCACCGGCCAGGCCTTGGCGGTGGACGGTGGTGCAACAGCCATCTAGGACTGCGCGCCGTGCCCCGTTCGAAAGGGCCCGGGGCGGTGTGGGGCGTTTCCATAGCTGGCAGACTGCCTCGGCCGAATATGTATCAGTAGGTAAATAACTCAATAAAATCAATACTTTAATAAATATCGGCGGCAAATTTTGCCGAGCTTCTGTGCTTAACTGTTTTGGGTTAACAGACAGTTGAAGTGAGTGGCTCATGGATTTAGGGATCGATCGACAAGCCCCGGTACCGGTGGTTCAGCAGATCGTCAGCGCGGTGGCGGAATGGATTCGCAAGAATGAGGTGAGCCCCGGGACACGCTTGCCGTCCATACGGCAATTGGCCCTCGACAACCTGCTCAGCCAGTCCAGCGTGATCGAGGCATTCGAACGGTTGGTGGCCCAGGGGCTGCTGGCTTCCAAGCACGGCTCGGGGTTCATGGTGGCGCAACCAGCCACTGGCCACGAACAGCACTGGTATGAAGGTGCGGAACAGGGATGGGGCGCTTTCACCGATAGTCCGCTGGGCGAGCTGAAACTGGGGTGTGGCTGGTTACCGGACGCCTGGCGCGAGAGCGATGACATCAGTTACGCGATCCGCGAAACCAGCCGCACCGATACCGGCGGCCTGTTCAACTACAGCACGCCCCTGGGGCTGCCGGCGTTGCGCGCGCAACTGCTCAGGCGCCTGACCCGGATTCATGTGGCTACCAGCCTGGATCGTATCCTCACTACCCATGGCGCCAGCCATGCCCAGGACCTGCTGATACGCACATTGCTCAAGGCCGGTGATGAGGTGGTGGTCGAGACGCCGGGTTACGGCAACCTCTATCGTCAATTGGCCTTTCAGGGCGTCACGCTGCTGGAGGTGCCACGCACCCGAGGAGGCCCGGATATCCCCGCATTGGAACTGCTGCTGCAAACCCACCGCCCCAAGTGCCTGTTCATCAACAGCCTGTATCACAACCCCACCGGCACCAGCCTGTGTCGTACCGTGGCGGAACGTTTGTTGGAGCTGGCGCGCGACCGAGACTTCCTGATCATCGAAGAAGATGTCTACGGCGACCTGCAACATGCCAGTTGCACACGCTTGGCAGCACTGGCCCATGATGACCGGGTGATCTATGTTTCGAGTTTTTCCAAGACCCTGAGCAGTGCCCTGCGCGTGGGTTACCTCTGCGCCAGTGCGGCGATCATTGCGCAAGTGGCCCATCTCAAGACCCTGACAGGGATCGGTACCTCGCGTTTTGCCGAAGCCATGGTGGCCACCTTGTTGAGCAACGGTACTTATCGTAAGTGGGTACAGCGCCTGCGCAAGCGCCTGAGTACGCAGATGGCCGCAACTTTGCAGGTATTGGAGGATGAAGACTGGCAGGTATTTGCCGTACCCGCTGGCGGCATGTTCCTGTGGGTGCGACCTGGCCTGGCAGACCCTTCGCGGCTGCAGGCATGTGCTCGACGGCTAGGCGTCCTGCTGTCGCCCGGGGCGTTGTTCAGCCCCAACGGTGAGTACAGCGAGTGGCTGCGTATCAATGTGTCCTATGCGGCTGATCAGCGGGCATTGGCGTTGTTCCGTGCCATGGGACCTGCCAGATCGACCTCAACCATTCTGAAAACGACGCCAATGTAGCTTTTTGCCATTATTCCGGCGCCAGCGGCTTGTGCTCAATGCCTTGGGGTTGCCAATCTCGGTGCTTGTAAACCTGGCTCATGGCATATGCCATTGCAAGAGGATTCAAGTGCAATGATTTCGGGCGTGCAACGACGTTTCGCCAACCTCGGTATGGCAAAAAAACTGGGCTTGGGTTTTACCCTGGTGCTTGTGCTGACTGCGCTGGTGGCGGCAATAGGTGTGTGGTCCCTGCAAACCGTCGGCCAGCGGTTTGAAGGCCTCAAGCAGATGTCTTCGCTCAACAGCGGCTTGCTCGAGGTCCGCTTGATCGAACAGGATTACGCACTGCACGCCGACCCCAAGGCCGTTGACGCCCTGCATGCCAGTGTCGACGCGTTGGTGGCCCAGGCCACCCGCCTCAAGGCACGGTCTGCCGCCAACGAGCGGGTGATGAGCGATGTCGAGCAGGCCTTGGTTGCTTATCGCAAGGCGTTCGATGAGTTCGTCGAATTGACCCAGGCCAAGGACCTGGCGCTGGAAATGGCCAGTTGGTCGGTGTCCAGCGTGGCGAATAACCTGGATGTGTTGCAAGCCGGCCTGGCGGATGACGGCACCTATGGCCTCAAGGAAAGCCAAGGCAAGGAAGGCGCGGAGTTTATCGAGCAGGCGGGGCAGGTCAGCCAGGTGTCGCGCTTGATGCTGCAAGCCATGAACGAGGCACGCGTGCGCCTGGACCAGAGCCGCAAGGCAGACGCAGACGGCGCTGAGCAGGGCAAGATCGAGCAAGCCGACCAGGCGCTGGCTGAAGTCGAGAAGCTCAAGGTTATTGTCAAAGACCCCGGCTACCAGACCGTCCTCAACGAAGTGTCCGGGCATATCGCTTCGTTCAGTGAAAAGCTCGGCGAGTACACCGGGCTGCTGGCCCAGGAAAAAGTCGTCTACACGCAACTGCATGACCGGGCCGAACAAGTGGTCAGCCAGGTCAACCAGGCGTACGCCGCCGAAGACCGTTCCATGCAGGCGCAGTTGCACCAAAGTGCGATGCTGATCATCGGTTCATCCGCCCTGGCTTTACTGGTGGGTTTGATCGCTGCGTGGGTGATCACCCGGTTGATCGTTGCCCCGTTGCGCAGTGTGATCGCCGTAGCCCGGCAAATTGCTGCGGGGGATTTGAGCGGGCGCATGGAGGTCAGCCGTCGTGATGAAATCGGCCAATTGATGCAAGCGATGCAGCAGATGGGCAGTGGTTTGAGCCAGATGGTCAGCGGCTTGCAGGCGGGTATCGAACAACTGGCCAGCTCCGCGCATTCGCTGTCCAGCGTCACCGAGCAGACCAACCTCGAGGTCAGCAGCCAGAAGGAGGAAACCGAACAGGTCGCCACGGCGATGAATCAGATGACCGCCACGGTGCACGATGTGGCGCGCAATGCCGAGCAAGCGGCTCAAGCCGCGCAGACGGCAGATGACAAGGTCGACAGCGGCCAGCAGGTGGTGCGCATGAGTTTGCAACGTATCGAATTGTTGGCAACGTCGAGCAGCAGCGCCAGCGCCAGTATCGAGAGCCTCAGCGCGCAAATCCAGAATATCGGCACCGTATTGAACGTGATCAACAGTGTGGCCGAACAGACCAACCTGCTGGCCTTGAACGCCGCCATTGAAGCGGCACGTGCCGGCGAGCAGGGCCGTGGCTTCGCGGTGGTGGCCGATGAGGTACGGGCACTGGCCAAGCGCACCCGGCAATCGACCGAAGAGATCGAACGGCTGGTCAGTACTTTGCGCAGCGCGGCGCAGTCGTCGGTGCAGCAGATCCAGCACAGTGGTGATCTGGTGAAGCTGGCGGTCAGTGATGCCCTGGAAACCGAAAGTGCCCTGGGCAGCATTGCGGCGGCCGTGTCATTGATCCAGCAGATGAACCAACAGATTGCCGCCGCCGCCGAGGAGCAAAGCTCGGTGGCCGAAGAGATCAACCGCAGTGTCACCAGTATCCGTGCGAGTGCCGATCATTCGGCGTTGAGCATGCAAGGCAATGCCGCATCGAGCATCCAGTTGGCGCAGTTGGGCGTGGAACTCAAGGGCATGGTGGGGCATTTTCGCCTTTGATCGCAGCCCCTTGATCGCAGCCTAGGTGCTGCGATCAAAAGGGCAGGGCGATCAAGCGTGGTTGGCGAGGAATGTGAGCAGCGCCTCATTGACGAAGTCCGGGTTCTCCCGGCTGGAGATATGCCCGGCGTCAGGAATCAGGATCAGGCTGCAACCAATCAGCTCGGCCATTTCCTCGGACTCGGCGGGTGGCCGGGGTTTGTCCTGCTCGCCGCACATCACCAGGGTGGTGTCAGAATCCAGGTCTGGCAGTTGCGTCAGGATGTCTTCGCGGCTGAAGATCAAGCGGCCCAGAGGCACGATGCTTTCTAGCAGTTGCTTCTTGGAATAGCTTTGCAGGGACTTGCGGAAATCCTGGTACAGCGCCGACTCGTGATCTATGCCCGGGCGGAAGAAGATTGGTGCGATCACATCCAGCAACGGTTCAGGAATGGCGCCAGCGTCTTCAATCATCTTGAACAGCGAGAAATAGTATTGGCGCGTCTCTTCGGGTTCGGCACCAAGGTAGGTGTCCATCAGCACCACGCTGTTGATGCGCTCGGGGGCCGCCAATGCCAGACGTGCGCCCCACATGCCGCCGACCGACAGGCCCACCAGGTTGACCTGCTTGATGTCCAGTTGATCCAGCAGCGCCAGGGCCTGGCGGGCCAGGTCATCCAGCGAATGGGTGGGCGCGGGCAGCGGGCCCGACTCGCCATGGCCCCACAGCTCGGGGACGATCACCCGGTATTGCTGGGACAGCGCTTCAATCTGCGGCGTCCACATGTCGCTGGTCCACAGGTAACTCGAACCCAGCAGGACGACCGGGCCAGTACCCTGGTCGATATAGTGCAGCGGTTGTCCATCAATCACGGCAACAGGCATAGCAGGCCTCTAACTTCACGGAGTGAGGGGCACTTTTTTACGCTAGTCGGGGGCGGGGGAATAGATGCAAAGTGATGGCGCGAGCTAACTGTGGCGAGGGAGCTTGCTCCCGCTGGGCTGCGTAGCAGACCCAATATCATCGGAGCACGGGAATACGTTCTCTCGCCACAGGCACAGCTATCAGTCGTAGATAGCTTTCTTTTTCCACTCGGCATCAGCATCGACGACCTTCAGGCCTTCGGTCAATTCGTTGACTTCTTCGTCGGCGGGCTTGCTGTTGGTCAGCACCGTGGAGTTGGCGCGGGCCAGTTGTGACTCCAGCAGTTGCAACTGCGCGCTGTAGAGCACCGGCTCCGGTTGTTTGCGCAAGTACTGCACACCGCGCTCGAACGCCAGGCGCGCCTGGCCGGGTTGGTTCTGCTGCAGGGCATGCTGACCGAGGTTGTTGAAGAACTCGATGTGCAACAGAACCAGGATATGTCGGATCTCCTTGATCCAATGCTTGGCCTCATTGGTGGGCAGGAAGCCGTCCTGGGCTGCGCGGGTGACTTGGCCGTGCAGGGCTTCGAGCAGGAAACGCACGTCCTTGGCCTTGGCTTCAGTCTGGATCGGTGCGGGTGGATTGGCCACAGGGATCGATTCGCCCTGGGCGATCAGTGCATTGAGCTCAGTGATACGTGCCTTGAGAGGCGAGCCCGACTTGTGGAGGTTCAACAGGCGCTGGTTGACGTTCAGTTCCAGGCGAGTCAGCAACAACTTGAGCGCTGGGGTCATCAGTTGGCCGGGAAAGGTCTCGGTGATTTCACCGCAGCGACGCAGCCGATCGTTCAGCTCGATTTCGGTGCGTTTCTTTTCCAGCTTGTTGTTTTCCACCACGTGGTTCATGTAGCCAATGGCGATCAGTATTACGATCCCGGCTACTACCAGCAGGGTGATCATGAGTGGCGTCACCGGTGTGACCTCTTTATTAGGGTTTGCTGTGGAGTGTAGTGACTGGGTCATCCGGCGGATAGGAGTGATCGACCAGTTGCCCAGGTAGTTTCTTCTATATAGGTAGGCGTGCCCTGCATGGATGCACATTGCCATCATTTGCCCGGGTGAACTATAACGCCTTGGCGGGCGCCAGAATATAGGCGCCAAGGCTAGGACGGTGACAATGCCTGCGAAGGCCGGCAAACCATGGCGAAGTCATTGATTTAAATAAATTTATCCTTGGGGGTTGACGACCTTTCAATCCATCCATAGAATGCGCGCCACTTACAGCGTAAAGCACACAGCGAAACGCGGTAGGGAGTGAATGTTGTACGTGTGTCCCCTTCGTCTAGTGGCCTAGGACACCGCCCTTTCACGGCGGTAACAGGGGTTCGAGTCCCCTAGGGGACGCCATATGCGGGAATAGCTCAGTTGGTAGAGCACGACCTTGCCAAGGTCGGGGTCGCGAGTTCGAGTCTCGTTTCCCGCTCCAATTTACAAGCAGTGTGGCCTTCGGGCGGCATTGAGTGAAACCAGGGCATAATCTTAGGATTTAATCTCTGGACACTGAAATACACACCATGTGTTTCAGTTGTGTGTCCCCTTCGTCTAGTGGCCTAGGACACCGCCCTTTCACGGCGGTAACAGGGGTTCGAGTCCCCTAGGGGACGCCATTTGCGGGAATAGCTCAGTTGGTAGAGCACGACCTTGCCAAGGTCGGGGTCGCGAGTTCGAGTCTCGTTTCCCGCTCCATATTTAACAAAAACGCCGATCAGTGATGATCGGCGTTTTTGTGTGTGCTGGATTTACCTCGGCTGCTTACCGGCCAATTCAAATTGTCGAATGAGCCTCCTGCCTTGGCACAAAAAACCGGGCAAACAGTTCGGACTGTGATTTGATATTCAGCTTGCTGTAGATGTTGCGGCGGTGGACTTTGATGGTTTCCGCAGACAGCGACAGCTTGCCGGCGATCTCCTTGTTGGAAAAGCCGCTGAGCAGTAACTTGAGCACATCCTTCTCGCGGGCCGTTACTTGTGCTTCCAACTGGGTAAGCGCTTGCGCCCAGGGGGCCGGCTCGGCGATGTTCTTTTCCTGGTCAATTTCAAAGCACATGCGTTGATGCATCATCGCCGTCACCCACGGCTTGATCATGTCCAGCATCGTTACCTGCGCCTGTGTGAACCGCATATTACTGCCAAACGACATGCACAGCGTTCTGTCGGCATCGAGCCGTACGTTGTATTGCGCCTCGTCTACCGAGATAAATTGCGCGAAATACTGGTGGTAGTACTCGGTTTCAAGAAAGTGTTCCGGCGCAATATCGAGCAGATGAAAGAAGCCGCTCTGCGGGTTTTCTCGATCAGCGATATAAAACGGGTCCAGCAGATAAAGACCTTTCACATACCGATGAATAAAGGCGTCGACTTCTTCGCTGTCCGCCACCTCGGGCAGGCTGATCACGCGCACGGCGTCATCGCTGAAAACCAATACCACCCAATTGTCTATTGGCACATATTCATTTAATACGCGAATCAATGAGCTCCAGAATTCTGGCCGATTGAGCTGCATGATCAGCTTTCCAACTGATCGATGCCAAGCCAGACTATGAAGGTCAAGCGACATGTTCTACCC
The DNA here is from genome assembly GCF_009659625.1 of Pseudomonas haemolytica. Classification (GTDB taxonomy): domain Bacteria; phylum Pseudomonadota; class Gammaproteobacteria; order Pseudomonadales; family Pseudomonadaceae; genus Aquipseudomonas; species Aquipseudomonas haemolytica. The sequence continues at coordinate 1,254,186 of NZ_VOIW01000001.1, forward strand.
CTTTAGGGTTAGGGATTGGCAGGCCAGAGCTAAGTATTTGTAGGTATTTACTATTCGACCACGCCCGGTATATTCACCCCGAGCTTACGATAGCCATGATGGCGCGTCGTGTGGACAGGGATAGTCATATGAGTAGATCACACTTGCGAGCTATTTTTTTAGCCTCGCTGCTTGGCGCCGCTATCAGTACGCCAGCCGCCGCCGCTCAAGCCTCGGTGTATCTGTATAACTGGTTCTGGTTTCTTGAACCGCAGACCCCGAAGGAATTCCAGCAGGAAACCGGCATCAAGTTGCACATGGATGCCTTCGACAGTGCTGAAATCATGCAGAGCAAGGTCATGGCCGGGCGCACCGGATATGACTTGGTGGTGGCCACCTCCAATGTACTGCCCGGCCTGATCAAGGCTGGGGTGTTGCAGCCGCTGGATCGCTCGCAATTGAGCAACTTGTCGCATATCGATCCCGATATTCTCGCCCTGCTGGCGGTCAATGATCCCGGTAATCGCTACGCCGTGCCCTATGTATGGGGCACCACTGGCATTGGCTACGATGTGGACAAGGTCAAGGCGGCACTGGGTGAGAATGCCCCGGTGGACAGCTGGGACCTGATCTTCAAGGAAGAGAACATCAGCAAGCTCAAGGCGTGCGGTGTGGCAATGCTCGACTCGCCCAGTGAGATCCTTTCGATTGCCTTGCACTACCTCGGGTTACCCAGCAACAGCACAAACCCTGAGGATTACCTGAAGGCCCAGGCCCTGTTGTTGAAAATCCGTCCTTACGTGCTCTATTTCGACTCGTCAAGAATTGATACCGACCTGGCAGACGGCAATATCTGTGCAGTCGTAGGGTGGGCCAATGGTGCCCTGGCGGCGCAGGCGATCAATGAAAAGTCCAACAGCGGGCGCAAGATTGCCTACAGCCTGCCTCGGGAAGGTGCATTGGTCTGGTCTGAAAACTGGGTGCTGCTCAAAGATGCCCGTCACCCCAAGGCCGCCCTGGAATTCATTAATTACATGCTGCGGCCACAGGTGATTGCCAAGACGTCGAACTACATGCTCTACCCCAATGCTAATAAAGATGCCACTGAGTTTGTCGAGCAGAAGTTGCGGGATAACCCGTGGATTCACCCCGATAAAAAGACCATGGCCACATTGGTTCCACTCGAACCCTTGCCACTGAAGGCAGAGCGTATCCGCACCCGTGTCTGGACCAAGGTCAAGAGTGGTACGTGATGGGAGAACTATTGACCGGCTGACCAAGGGGCCGGGGGCCAGGGAGGGAGACAGCATGCGCCAAGGCGGTGATCAGTGCTATTTGGAGTCAGACGACTACAAAGCGTACAAAGAGATTGAAGAGCAGATCGGCCTCTGTACGCCAGAGCAAGCCTGGGCGATGTATTACGTCTCGACGGGCATGGTGCGTGAAAACATTACCCTGGCAGTGATGGAGCATATCGGCCGGGGCAACCGCGCATTGTTGCTTGAGTTCCCCGACCTGGTACGGGGCGAGGGGCGAGATGAGCCCGGAGCGCTCGCGTCCAACTGGCCCCTGTTGCGAAGGCATCGTGGCTAGCCTCAGGTGTAGGTTTTCTATGAAAAGTGCAACTTGGTCGTAGGGCATTATTGTAAAACGTGTAGGGATAGTCTGTACTTTTTGTGGGGTAGGTGCCTTTCACTGTCGTGACCTCTACTCTGGTCGCCCATTCTCCTAGCTCACTTCAGAGAACTGCCCAGATGCTTCAACTCGATTTTTATTCAACGTTGGTTGCCGCCTCGTTGGTGTTATTGCTGGGGCGCTGGCTGGTGGCTCGCATTGGCTTTTTGCGTACTTACAATATTCCGGAACCGGTCGCCGGTGGTCTGTTGGTGGCCTTGCTGCTCCTGGCATTGCGCTTGTTTGCCAATATCGAAGTGCGCTTCGACCCCTCTTTGCAGATGCCGCTCATGTTGGCGTTTTTCGCCACTATCGGCCTGAACGCAGACTTTGCCAGCCTGAAGAAAGGCGGGCGCATATTGGCCGTGTTCTTGCTGGTGGTGACTGCGCTGCTGGTGGTGCAAAACGCCATGGGTATCGCACTGGCCACGGCGCTGGGGCTCGACCCGTTGATGGGCTTGCTGGCCGGCTCGGTGACGTTGTCCGGTGGGCACGGCACGGGTGCGGCCTGGGGAGCGGTGTTCAGTGAACAATATGGCGTGGCGTCTGCGTCAGAATTGGCGATCGCCTCGGCGACGTTTGGCCTGGTGCTCGGTGGCTTGATTGGCGGCCCCGTCGCGCGTCTGCTGATCAAGCGGGTCGGGGTGCCAGGTGTCGGGCAAACGCAGCCGCGCCTGCCCAAGGGGTTCGAGCAACCCAACCAGGAGCGCCTGATCACGGCGTTTTCGTTTATCGAAACCCTCGCGCTGGTGGCGATCAGCCTGAAGGCCGGCACCTTGTTGAATGGTGCCATTCAAGGCACCGCCTTCGAATTGCCGACCTTCGTCTGCGTATTGTTCGTGGGAGTGGTACTGCGCAACGGCCTGTCGATGCTCGGCTGGCATCAGGTGTTCGAGCGCGAAGTGTCGGTGCTGGGCAATGTCAGTTTGTCGTTGTTCCTGGCGATTGCGTTGATGTCACTCAAGCTCTGGGACCTGGCAGCACTGGCCTTGCCAATTGTCATCCTGTTGGCCGCGCAGGCGCTGTTGATGGCGTTGTTCGCGATATTCGTGACGTTCAGGGTGATGGGCCGTAACTACGATGCGGTGGTGCTGGCGGCTGGTCACTGCGGCTTCGGGCTGGGCGCCACGCCCACGGCAATTGCCAATATGCAGGCAGTAACCCAGCGCTTCGGGCCGTCGCAGATAGCGTTCCTGGTGGTACCGATGGTCGGGGCGTTCTTCATCGATATCGCCAATGCGGTGGTGATCAAGTTGTACTTGGCGCTGCCGTTCCTGGGGGCCGCGGGGTAAGTCGCTTCACCGCGTGCCCATGGCTTTCATCGCCTGGGCCAAGCGCTGTGTGGCTTGCTGGATTTCATCCCGGTCCAGGGAGGCAAAGCCCAGGCGCAGCGCATTTTCCGGCTGGTCGTTGGGTGAAAACTGACGACCGCTGCGCACCACCAGCCCATGGTCCAGGGCGGTGTCCACCAAGCGATCCACGTCCATTTCCTCCTCGAATCGCACCCAGAGCGCCAAGCCACCTTCCGGCTCCCGCACCTGTATGCGAGCGCCGAACGCCGTGTCCAGGCAATCACGCAGCACGGTTCGGCGCGCCAGGTATTCTTTCGAGACGCGGCGCAGGTGCTTTTTCAACTCACCGTCATTGATCAAGTCCGCCAGCATGGCCTGTGCTACCGCATCGGCATCGCCCAGCATCAGCGCGGCATTGCGCTGCAGGGCTTCAATCACGTGGGTGGGCGCCACGATGTAACTGCAACGAAACGTTGAGCCCAGCACCTTGGATAACGAGCCGATGTAGATCACATGGCGCTGGGCGCGGTCACTGGCCAGCGGCAGGTAAGGGCGGCCGCTGAAGTGATATTCGTGATCGTAGTCTTCCTCGATCACGCAAAAGTCATGTTGAGCGGCCAGCGCCAGCAAGTGTTGTCGGCGTGCGGCGTGCAAGCTCACGGTGGTGGGGAACTGATGGTGCGGCGTGAGGTAGATCATGCGCACGTTATGCTCGCGGCATAAACGGTCGATCTGGTCGGTGCGGCAACCTTCATCATCGATGTCGACCGTGACCAATTGCGCGCCGAGTTTTCGGAAAATTTCCCACGCCGGCGGGTAACTCAAACGCTCCACCAACACCACATCGCCGGGCTTGAGCAGCAGGCTGGCGCTCAGGTACAGCGACATCTGGGTGCCTTGGGTCAGGCAGATATTCTCGGCATTCACTGTTAGCCCGCGGTTATTGCGCAGCATCTCGGCCAGGGCGCAGCGCAAATGATAGCCGGTGCCCTCACTGCCGTAGCGCACCGTGTTGGAGGCAAAGCTGTTGCGCAGTGCATGGCGATAGTAGCGGTGCAAAACGGCCTGGGGCAGCAAGCGGTGGTCGCTGGTGCCGTTGTCGAAAAACAGCGCGCCGTGCCGACGCTGCAGGGCGACTACCTGGGCGTTGTGGGTGAAATACGGCACCACTGGCTGCTCCAGCAACTGCGGTGCGAAAGACTGTTGCGCACTACTGGGCGTGGGCTTGGGCGCCAGTTGTGCATTGACGAAGGTGCCCCGGCGCGGCTCGCTGATCAGCCAGCCTTTGGTCATGGCTTCTTCGTAGGCCAGGATCACGGTCTTGCGGTTGACGTCGAGCAGCTGCGCCATTTCCCGCGTACCCGGCAGCAACGTCCCAGGCGCCAGGCGGCCTTCCAGGATCGCGTTGACCAGCCCCTCGGCAATCTGGCGGTAGGACGCCTGGCGGGAGTCTTCATCGAGCTTGAGCAAGGGGCGCCATTTGCGCATCTGGACCATCTGAATTATCCAAATCTGGAGGTTCTAATGGGCCTAGTCTAGCGCAACAATCGGGTCTCACTCACCCCGAGGTCCTTATGAACACACGCCATGTCATCGAACTTGCCCCCTCGGGGAAAACCGTTGAAGCCGGGGATGAACTGTTGCTTGATGCAATGCTCGCCAGCGGCTTGAACGTGCCGTTTTCGTGCCGGCGTGGCGCGTGCGGGTCGTGCAAGGTGGTAGTGGCCGACGGTGCGTACCGTGCCAAGCAACTGGCCCCGGGTACTCCGGCGCCGTCCTACCCGCTGGCAGCCAATGAAATGCTGCTGTGCCAGAGCCATGCCTGCTCCGACATGCGCCTGGAAATTCCCGGCTGGTCGCTGGACACACCCGCGCTCGTCGTCGAGGCAACGGTGCTGGGCAAGCGCGCGCTCAGTCCCGATGTCATCGAGTTGATCGTGATGCCTGATATGCCGCTGGCGGTGCGAGCGGGCCAGTACCTCAAGTTCCGCCTGGTCGACGGTGACTCGCGTTGTTTCTCGATTGCCAACCTGCCGGCTGAAAGCGATGGGCGCCTGGTGTTTCAGATCCGTAGGGTGAGCGGCGGGCTGTTTTCCGAGATTTTCCTGGATGGTCTTGAGGCTGGCGACCTGTTGCAACTGGAAGGGCCTTTTGGCGCCTGCACCTGGCAGGACGATGACGGTGCGCCTGTTGTGCTGTTTGCCACGGGCACTGGTTACGCGGGCATCAAGCCGATTCTGCTGACCGCCTTGAAACGCGAGGTCGAGGTGACGTTGTACTGGGGCGGCGCGCAGCCGGCAGATTTTTACGACAGCCTGTTCCTGGACAAGACGGTCTTGGACCACCCCCGTTTTCACTGGCACCCGGTACTGGCCTCAGAGGGCCGGGTGCAGGAAGTTGCGCTGAACCATGGGCATCACTGGGAGGCAGCCCAGGTGTATGCCTGCGGTAACGGCGCGATGATCAGCCAGGCGCGTGCGGATTGTCTTGAAGCGGGCTTGCCCAGCCATCGGTTTGTCGCGGAAGCCTTTGTGCCCAGTGGCCGTTCGAGTACGGGAGCGCCCTCCAAACCGTTGGACCCGATCTGGGAAAAAGTCGGCCCGCGTTACTCGTTGGACGGCATGTTGGCCGCGCGTGAGCAGTCCATCCGCGCCTTGGCGGCGATTGCCAGCCAATTGAAGGTCGGTATGACCACTGGCGAAGCCCTCGATATGGCTGCCGAACAACTGCACGCCATGGGCGCGTCCCACACCTGGCATCCAACCTACATCCGCTTTGGCGCCGATACGGTGCGCCCACCCCGTGAAGGTATTGACCGCCAGCGCAGGCTGCGCGCCACGGACATCGCCGTGGTTGACCTGGGCCCGGTGTGGGATGGCTACGAAGGTGACTACGGCGATACCTTTGTGTTCGGCGACTCGCCGTTGCACCTGGCCTGTACAAAAGCCCTGCATGAAGTATTCGACGAAACCCGTGAAGCCTGGCTGCGCGGGCTGACCGGGCGTGAACTTTATGACTTTGCCGAGCAGAGCGCCGAGTCCAAGGGCTGGAGGCTGGCGCGCAACCTCGCAGGGCACCGCCTGGCGGATTTCCCCCATGCGCTGTTCGAAAGCAAGGTGTTGGCGGAGCTGGAAATCCCTCCGAGTGAGATGGCCTGGGTGCTGGAAATCCAGCTGTGCCATCCCACAGAGCCGGTCGGCGGTTTTTTTGAAGATATGCTCATGCTGCAAGCCTGAAGAGTCCGCCATTGCGGCGGGCTCCCACTGCGCTCAGAGCTTGGGCAACTGCCCGACACGGCCCATCATTTCGGTGACAATCTGCAGGTCCTGCAGAAACTGGTCGACCGCCTTGAACTCGTGGCTGGTATGGCCGCTGTACGTGAGCTCGGGCCTGGACAAACCGAACTGCACGCCATTGGGCAGGTTATGGATCGAGGTGGTGCCTGCGTCGGAGCCAACGGGTTGCTGCGTACCCAGGTTTTCGTTGGCTACGACCAGCAAGGTCCTGACCCATTCACTTTCGGCGGCGCGGTACATCGGTTCGCTGATCGCGTAGTCGAAGGTCGCAGTGATGCCGCTCTGCCGGGCCCATGCGCTTAGCCTGGCGGCGATGTCGGCACTCAGTGCAGCCGCAGGCTTGCCTTTGGGGACCCGCAGGTTGACCGTCAGATGAAGGGTTTTTTCATCGGTCTCGATAGCGGTCGGGGAGGTGGTCAGCGGCCCCATGAATGCATCGGAAAAACCAATCCCCAGCTTGCCACCCAGGTAATCCAGGCCCCAGTTGTCGGCGGCATACCGCGCGGCGTCAGTGATATGGTTGCGCTTGAGCGGGATTTGCCCGTCCAGGCTATGGATAAAGCCCAGCAGCCTGGCGACCGGGTTCACGCCTGCCTCGGGTTCAAACGCGTGGGTGGGCACGCCGGTGACGGTCAGCCTGATCTGCTGACCCACGACCTGGGTGGCTACTCTGAAATTGTTGCCATTGCGCTTGGCGTAGTCGTCGCCGGCCCGTTGCAGGCGCGCAGCCAATTGCGCAGCCTGTTCGTCGGCGAGGATGGCAACCGCCATCAACGGTATTTCGTTGACGGCGAAGCTGCCGGCTATTGAGGTGATTTCGGCACCGCTGCCCTGGGCGTTGCGCCGGGCAAAACTGGCGGTGACGGTGCCATAGCCTTTCTCGGCAATCACTACCGGGTAGACACCGTCCAGTGCCAGGTTGTACTTGGGCGTAGGGTTGCGTTCGAAATAATAGGCCAGGGAGTTGTCGGCGTTTGCCTCGGTGGTGTTGACCAGCAGTTTGAAACTTCTGACCAGGGGCAGTCGCTCTTCTTTGATCACCTTCATGGCATAGAGCGCCACCACAATGGCGTTCTTGTCATTCTCCGTGCCGCGACCGTACAGGCGGTTACCTATCTGGGTCACCTTGAACGGGTCGTATAGCCAGTTCTGCAGGATGGCAGGCACCACGTCGGCATGGGCGTGAATGCCCACGACTTCTTTACCGGTGCCCAGGGATACTTCATACACACGGTTGTCGATGTTGCGAAACTCCAGGTTGAAAGCCTGGGCAAGGTCTTCGAGCGCGTTGGCGAAGCGCACGAGTTCGGGGTTTTTGTGGGCGGGTACGCCTTCCACGTGGAAGGTCGGGATGGCTACCAGATCGCCCAGGGTTTCGATGGCTGCGCTGCCATACTTGAGCCGCGCATACAGGCCCAGCAGACGATGCACCTGGTTTTGCTGTTCCATGGAAAGGGGCTTGCCGACAAGAAAGGTGCTGATGGTCAGGCCCAGATCGTCACCCTCGGCCTGGTTGTTCTGCTTGAGGAGCGTCAGGAATTGTCGGAAGTCCGTGACAGAGGTCTTGCTGAATGCAGCGAGAATGGCCGTGCTCTGTGCCGGGGAAAGGTTGGCGTGCGCTGCCGGTGCGAGTGTCGAAAGGCTGGTGACGATCAACGTGATCGTGAGCATTCGTTTAAGCAATGCGTTCATGGGTGGCACTCCTGCCCTGAACAGGCAGTTGGTGATCGACCCCTTGAAACTAGCACTACGCCGCCCCGGCAAAAGGGCCCGATGGGAGTTTTTAGCGCAGAAACGCGTGCATGATGTTGAAAGAGAAATTTCCTACGCGAGACTTCCACAAACAACAACGCCGCTCAGTCATGAGCGGCGTTGTTGTGTGGACATAAAGTGAGTGGCCAAAGAGGGCGTCAGAGCTTCGGCAATTGCCCGACACGGCTCATCATTTCAGTGACAATCTGCAGGTCCAGCAAAAACTGCTCAACCGTCTTGAACTCACCGTCGGTGTGCCCGGTGTACTTTTCTTCAGGTCGTGCCAGGCCAAACTGCACACCATTGGGCAGGTCATGCACGGAGGTCGCGCCGGCCGAGGTGCCGAACGTGTGTGGCATGCCCAGGTTTTCCGTGGCCACCGCCAGCAAGGCTTTGACCCATTCACCTTCAGGGTTGCGGTACATCGGCGTATCCAGCGAGTAGGTGAAGTCCACCTTGACCTGGGTGCGCTTGTCCCAGGCGTTCAACTTCTCGGCGATTTCGGCTTTGAGCTTCTCCGGGGATTTGCCCTTCGGCGCACGCAGGTTGACCGCCAGCTTGAAAGCTTTGTCATCCAGGCCGACAAAGGTCGGCGAGGTGGTGAGTGGCCCCATGAAATCATCGGCGAAGCCCACGGCCAATTTGCCGCCCAGGTAATCCAGGCCCCAATTGTCCGCCGCATAACGGGCGGCGTCGGTGATGTGGTTGTGCTTGAGAGCGATGTTGCCATCGACGCTGTGGATCAACTCCAGCATGCGTGCCACCGGGTTGACCCCGGTTTCTGGCTCGGAAGAGTGGGCGGATACGCCGGTGACAGTGAGCTTGACGTCTTTGCCATCGACCTTGGCGGTCACCTGGAAATTGCCGCCATTGCGCTTGGCATAGTCAGCTCCGGCCTGTTGCAGGCTGGCCGCTAATTCAGCGGGTTTATCGCTGACCAGCGTGGCAACCGACACTGACGGAATCTGGTTGGTGGCTTTGCCGCCGGTCATCGCGATGATTTCCGCGCCGTTGCCTTCGCCCTTGCGCACCGGGAAGGTGGCCATGACCGTGCCTGAGCCTTTCTCGGCGATCACTACCGGGTAACCGCCATCCAGCGCCAGGTTGTATTGCGGCACGGGATTGCGTTCGAAATAGTAAGGAATAGCGTCACCAGCGGTTTCTTCGGTGGTGTCCACCAGCAGCTTGAACGTGCGCGCCAGTGGCAGCTTTTCTTCCTTGATTACCTTCATGGCGTACATCGCCACAACGATGCCGTTCTTGTCATCCTCGGTGCCACGGCCATACATGCGGTCGCCGATCAGCGTGACCTTGAACGGGTCAAGCTTGGTGCCATCTTGCAGCACCCAATTTTCCGGCGTCACCGGCACCACATCGGCGTGGGCATGCACACCCACGACTTCATCACCGCTGCCTTCCAGGGAGATTTCGTAGATACGGTTATCGACGTTACGGAAGTTCAGGTTGAAGCTCTTGGCCAGGGCCTGGATCTTCTCGGCGATCTTGAGGAATTCCGGGTTTTTGTACTGTGGCAGGCCGTCTACGTTGAACGTCGGAATCTCCACCAGTTCGCGCAGGGTTTCGAGGGCCGCCTTGCCATACTTCACCCGGGTATAAATGCCGAGCAGGCGGTTGATTTCGTTCTGCTGTTCGGCGCTCAGGGTGTTGTTATCGAGAAAGGCACTGATGGCCGGGCCGACGTCACTGCTCTTGCCCAGTTCGCCCTTGGCCAGGGTGCCCAGGAAACCGCGGAAATCGGTGATCGATGTGTCGCCGAAGCTCTTCAGGATCGCCGTGCTTTGTTCGGCGCTGATGTTGGCGAACGCAGGTGTGGTAACGGCCGCAAGGCTGGCAGCGAACAGGGTGGCAGCCACCAGTTTTTTCAGTGGAAAGTGCATGGCGAGAGGCATTCCTTTGCAGGTAGTGAGTAGGGTATTTCTGACAGATAAGGCAGAAACATTCTCACACACTACCATTACTCAGGTGCCCAAGGTCAATGCTGGCCAGGATGGGGCGCGGGGTACTCATCAGTCAGGCTCAAGGCTCTAGCGTAGGGCCCTTCCCACAACTGTTCATGCAGCTCTCCCACACGCCTGGCCATCTCTTCACTGCGCATCACCACCTCCAGGTTGCGCGAATTATCCAGGTAGCCACCCAACCAGTTGCTGGTGCCGACCCACGCCACCTGCCCGTCGATCTCCATGGTCTTGCTGTGGATCACCCGCGCATAGGGGATAAACCCTTGTTTGCCCTCGGGCAGGGTGACGATCTTGATCTCGACGTTGGGCAGCACTGCCAGGCTCTTGAGGTAGGGCAGTTCGAGCTTGTCGGTGTTCCAGTTGGACACCATCAGCTTGATCGATACACCGCGGGCAGCGGCGGCGCGCACGGCGTTGTCGATCACTGCGTAGTACGGCCGGGTTCGATCCGGGCCGTAGGACAGTGGCGCGTAGTCGAGCAATTGCACGCGCACTTCTTTTTTGGCTTCGCCCAGCAGGCGTGGCAGCTCCAGCTGTGAGTCGCCCACGCCTGGCGGGTTGTAGCGTTGCGGGCTGGCCACCAGGTAGTTGCCGGTACGCACGGGCTCCTGGCCGGCCGCCGGCAGCGGTACCGGCTGCTTATCGGCGAGTGCGGCCTGGGCGTGCCAATCTTGATCGAAGATCGCCTGCACCTGGCCCACGACCGCTGCGTCCGTGATACGCAGCCCGGTTTCGTGGATATGTTCCAGGGAGCGCCAGTCGAAATTCTGGCTGCCGATAAACGCCTGCTTGCCATCCACCAGCATGTATTTGGCGTGGATGATGCCGCCGCTCAGTTGCGCGTAGGGCAGCACCCGGAAGGTCAGGTTAGGTATCGCGCGCAGGCGTTCCAACGTGGATGCTTCGGATAACCTGATACCTTTTTCTTCCAGCAGGAAACGAATCTTCACACCGCGCTTGCCGGCAGCCTCAAGGTGGTCGATGACCGTGTCCATCACCGAGCCGGGATGGTCGACGGCGTAGAACTGGCCGATATCAATACTGTCTTTCGCGCCGTCGAACAACTCGATCCAGACGGCGCCGGTCTGGCGCAAATCGGCAGTGCCCAGGGTGGTGTCCACCGGCACGGTATGCACCAGTTCAAACCCCGGAATGGAAAAGTCCGCCTGGGCAAGCGGACTGAGGAGCAAGCCGGCGAGGCCGGCGATACGCAACTTTATCGAAAGGGACATAGGCGTCTCATCGGACAGAAAGAAGGGGCGGGCGCATGGCGCGCCCGCCCATCGGGTCATGCCGTGCGGCTGTGCAACGGGGTCGGCACCAGGTGTGGCACTTCACCTTGTACGCGGGCGCCGGTGGCTGCGCGGATCAGCAGGATCTTCAACTGGTCGTTGATGCGTTCCAGGCTGTCCTGGAAGAAGTTGTGGAACACCACGCAGAACAGCGCGATGGCGATACCTAAACCGGTGGCAAACAAGGCCGTGCCGATACCACCGGAAATCTGCCCCGGGTCGGAAACACCCGCCGTGGCCAATGCCTTGAAGGTGTCGATGATGCCCAGAATGGTACCCAGCAGGCCGAGCAGCGGGGCGGCGGTGGTGATGGTCTCGATGATCCACAGGCTGCGGGCCAACGGGGCGCGAGTCTTCAGGTACTGGGTTTCGATTTCGTCGTCGAGGTCTTTGCGCGAACCGTTGGAGGCTTTCTGCGCCAGTACCGGCAGCACCATGTTCAGCGGCAGGCTGTGTCGACGGCTCAGGCTTTGCGGCAGGTCGCGCTCACTGTGCACATGAGCACCCAGCACCTCGGTCAGCGCGCGGGCCTGGCGGCGCACGTAGGCGAAGTAGATACCGCGTTCGATGGCGATGAAGATCGCGATGGCCATCGCGGCATACATCACATAGAAGGTGACGTCGTGGAGCAGGTTCATATCCATGATGGTGTTCCTCTTGGGTCAGTCTTAGAAATTCGCTTCCAGCGAAACCGTTACGGTGCGGTCCAGGCCGACGATGTACGCCGGGTCGCCATCGCGAAAACCGCTGTAGCTGGCCGCGTTGGTCTTGGTGGTGTACACGCCGTCCAGGTACTTCTTGTCGAACAGGTTGTCGACGTTCAGGCGCAGGGTCGCGTCCTTGACCACTTTCTTGTCCACTGGCAGGTAGATACCGGCGCCGAGGTTGAATACGGTGCGGCCGGAGATGGCCTCGTCGTTGGTCAGGTCGCCATAGAGCTTGCTGGTGTACTTGCCGCCGAAGGTGCCGTAGAAGCGCCCGTCGTCATAACCGATGTTGGCCGCCAGCATGTTCTTGGGCACGTTGGCGAACTGCTTGCCACTGGTGGGCAAGACGATGGCTTTGCCGGCGTTGTAGACGGTCATGTCGTCTTGTTGCTCGGCCTTGGTGTAGGTGTAGGAGGTGTAGTAGTTGAAGTGGTGGGGCAACTGGCCGCTCCATTCCAGCTCCAAGCCTTTGTTGGTGACCGCACCGACGTTGATGTCAGCGGCGTCCCCGTTGATGTCTTTGGACGACACCTGGCGGTTCTTGAAGTCCATGTAGAAGAGGGTGGCGGCCAGGGTCATGTCGTCGCCGCTGTAGCGCCAGCCCAATTCGTGGTTCCAGCTGGTTTCCGGCTCGAGGTTGATGGAGTCGGCGCCTTTGTCGTAGAGCGCGTAGTTCTGCGGTACACGCATGTTGCGCGAGAGGCTGTAGAACAGTTGGTCGCGCTCGTCCAGCTGGTATTTCAGGCCGACGTTGGGCAACAGCTTGTTGTAGGTCTGGTTACGTTTTTCTGGCCGCTCGTTGAGGCTGCCGTGGTTGGTGCCGTCCCGCTCGACGTTCATGTACGCAAGGCCGGCGATGAAGGTCCAGTCCGGGTTGATGTACCAGGTGTCCTGGGCCCAGACTTTTTGTGCCGGGGTCACGGTGAAGCGGTCGCGCCCCTGGATCTGGTTGCCATTGACATCGACGATGGCACTGTTGGAGTCCGGCCAGGTATCGACCGGCTTGCCATTGCTCTTGAGTGGAATGAACGGCTGGGTCTGGCTCTGGCGTGCGCGCTCGTACCAGTAGCCGAACTGCAGGCTGTGGTCGCCCAGGTCCCAGGTCAGCTTGGTGGTAATACCCGGTCGCCAGGTTTGCGTGCGCGAAGGGCGGTAGTACACGCCGCTGTTCGGTGTGCCATCGGCGTTGTATTGCGCAGCAGTGGGCAGGTTGCCGAGGTCGAACACGCCGCCTTGGTTCGAACCGCGGTTGAGCGCGTAGGCGGATGAGCCGACGCCGCTGCCGTTGCCCCAGTAGTAATACGGGATCACCGACAGGGCCAGGTTGTCGGCCAGTTTGAACTGGGTGTTGAGCACCGCGGTGAAGGTCTGGAACGGGTTCTGCGCCAGGGCGTAGTAGCTGTTGTACTTGCGGTTGCTACCCACGCTTGGGGTCGCCGGGTAAGGGTCGTACTTGCGGCCGTAGCGCTGGAACTGCGCCTTGGTCAACTGGCTGTAACTGTTGTTGTCTTGCTCGTGGTACTTGAGGATCAGGTTGGCGGTGTTGCCATTGCCGGCGTCGAAAAAGCTGTTCCATTCCACCTTATCCGCCCGCACGGCGCCCGAGCCACGCCACATCTGACCTTCGGTATGGGACACCGACAGCCAGTTGCTCAGGCCATTGATCTCGCCGGTATTGAGGCGGGCGAAGGTCTTGCGCGTGGCGTTGCTGCCGACGACTTGTTTAACGAAGGCTCCGGTTTCCTTGGTTGGGCGAATGGTCACGATGCCGATGTTGCCGCCGCTGGAACCGATGTGCGGGCCGTCGGCTTCCGATGCGCCCTGGGTGACGAAGATCTGGTCGATGTTTTCCGGGTCGCCCAGCAGGTTGGAGTACAGCGCGTAGTTGCCCGAATCGTTGATCGGCATGCCGTCCACCGACATGCCCACCTGGTCGGAGTTCATGCCGCGCATGGTGAAGCGAAAGCCCGACAGGCCAGTGTTGTCTTCACTGGAGATGTTCAAGCCCGGGGTGTACTTGAGCTTATCGATGGCGTTGCCCGTTGCCGCCTGCTTGTCCAGTGCTTCCTTGGTTACCGTAGAGCGGCCCTTGATGCTCTCTTCCGGGACCATGTAGCCGCCCCCGGCGCTCGCCTTGCCTTGTACGCCAATGGTGCCGACGTCACTGTCGCTGGTCTCTGCCATGGCCATTCCCTGGGCCATGCTGGTCGCGGCCACGAGTGCCAGATGAATGCGGGTGAACTTCATCACTGTCGTCCTGGTGTCGGGTGCTTATTGCACGCTGTAGTTGAAGGTGGCGGTGAAGCGTTGCTCATTGCGCCCCCCAAAGGCTTGCTCGGGGAACGGCTTGACTTGCTTGATGCGACGCAAGCTGTTGGTGGCGGCGCGGTTGAGCAACATGCTCGAGGCCTGGGTTTGCACACCGGAGTCGAGCACGCGGCCCTGGCGGTCCACCAACAGCCACACCACCACCTCGCCGCTGGGGCGTTCGAGCGACGCCTGGCGCCCGGTGGGGTACTGCTTGTAGGTGTCCAGCTCGTTGCGCAAACCTTTGAGATAACCACCCTCCAAGGCCTGGCCGTCAACCTTCGGCGGCGCAGGCGGGGCCGCTGCCGCCACGGGCGCTGCCGGGGCTGCGACGGGTGGAACGGGTTTGGCGGCGGCGACCGGTTGCGCAGTGGGCGCAGTGGGCGCGGGCTTGGCAACCACCGGCTTGGGCAGCGGTTTTGGCTTGGGCTTGGGTTCGGGCTTTGGCAGCGGCTTGGGCGGCGGTGGCGGTGGTGCCGGCTCGGCCTCTTCATCTTCGATCAGCGGCGGTGGCGGCTCTTGTTGCACCACCGGTTCCGGGACGACTTCCGGCTCCGGCTCGACCAACGCCAACTCGACTGCCGACTCGTCATACACCGGCTCGACCTTCAAGGTCTGGGAGTGGATACCCAGTGCAATCAGCACCAGGGCGATCACGGCCGGGACACTGCCCAGCAGCTGACGTGCACGAAACAGAACGTACATGATCAGGATTTACGCGTGGCGATGGACACGGAGGTGAAGCCACCCAGGCGCAGGGTGTCCATCACTTCCACCAGGCGCGAAACTTCCACGCCTTTGTCGCTGTTGACGATGATCGTCGACTTGGTCTCGGGCTTTTCGGCGGCCTTCAGCGCCGGCACCAAGGCATCCACCGTCAGGTCCTTGCCGTCGAGTTGCAACTGGCCTTCCAGGCCCAGGGTGAGGATGAATTTGTTCTGCGGTTTGAGCTGCTGTGAAGTGCTGGCGCTGGGCAATTGCGTCTTCATGCCGAGCGCGGGAATCACGTTCAAGCTCACCAGTACGAAAAACACCAGCAGGAACATCATCACGTCGATCATCGGAATCAGCTCGATGTGCGCCTTGCGTTTCTTGGGTTCGTCCCAGGTTCTCATTCCGTTGCCCCGTCATTGAATTAGGGGCAGAACGCTAACAGTGAAAAATGACCGAATGGTTAACTTTAATTGACGGTTTAAAGGCTCTAGGACGCATCTTTCAGAAAATTTACCGGTCACTTTTGCGACGTAATGAAACTGACATGCGTGGCGTACATCCTCGAGAAATTTATCTCGAGAGACGCCCCGTATGCCCACTGCGTTGCCTCATTTGTCCACCCCGCGACTCCTGTTGCGTGCGCTGGAAATGCATCAGGCCGAAGCACTTTTCACCCTCGCCAACGGGCCGAAAATTGCCGATAACACGGCCAATATTCCATCGCCTTACACCTTGGAAACGGCACAGGGTTTTATCGCCGGGACCGCCGAGAAATATCGCACCGGTGAGTTGTTGAACCTGGGGATGCACGTGCGTGACTCTGACGAATTGATTGGCATCGTCAGCCTGCGTCTGAATACTCGTCACCACTATGGGCACTTGGGTGGCTGGGTGGCGGCGCACTGCCGCAACCAGGGATTTGCCGCCGAGGCCGCGAGCGCGATGATGGACTACGGCTTCTCTGCACTGGGGTTGCAGCGCGTGGGCAGCCAATGTTTTGGTCGCAATAAGGAATCGGCGCGGGTCATGGAGAAGATCGGCCTGCGCTATGAAGGCTGTATGCGCCAGGCGTTTCTGAAAAATGGCGTGTACGAGGACTTGCTCGGGTTTGCCACCGTGCGCGACGACTGGGAGCGCCGGTTGTGAGCGGCGCCATTGACCACGACCGGCGCCGGGTGCTCAGCGGGCTGGCGGTTGCTACCGCGTTTTCCATCCTCAGCCCGTTTGCACGCAGTGCCGGGGTGGATTATCCGTTCACTCTTGGCGTGGCTTCCGGCGACCCGTTGCCGGATGGCTTTGTGATTTGGACGCGCCTGGCGCCGCTGTTCAACGCCGCAGACGGGCGTGGCGGCTTGAGTCGCGCGGTGCCGGTGCGCTGGCGGGTGGCCAGCGATGCGGCGATGACGCGCATTGTGAAGCAGGGCGAGGTGCTGGCGACGGAGCGTTTCGCCCATGCGGTGCATGTCGAGGTGGCGGGGCTGGCGGCGGACAGGCCCTATTGGTACCAGTTTGAAGGGCTCGGTGCGCAGAGCCCGGTGGGTCAATCGCGCACAACGCCGCTGCTGCATGCCATGGCCTCGGCGCGGTTGGGGTTTGTATCCTGCTCGCACTGGGAGCGTGGCTATTTCAGCGCCTATCGGCACCTCGCCGCCGAGCAGCCCGACCTGGTGTTTTTCCTCGGCGACTATATCTACGACAGTTCCTACGCGGCGGACTCGGGCAAGGTTTTTCGTTCCCACGGCAGCGGCAATGCGCTGACCCTGAGCGACTACCGCAACCGCTACGCGCTATACAAGACTGATCCAGACCTGCAAACCCTGCACGCCGCCGCCCCCAGTGTGGCGACCTGGGACGACCACGAAGTACAGAATGACTATGCCAACCGCTGGTCCCAGGACCCGAAGATTGGCGTGGCGCAATTCCTCCAGCAACGAGCGGCGGCTTACCAGGCGTTTTACGAACACATGCCCCTGCGCGCCAGCAGCGTGCCGAAGGGCGCGGACATGCGTATCTACCGGCGCCTGGACTATGGCCGGCTTGCACGTTTCCATGTGCTCGACGGTCGTCAGTACCGTTCCGAGCAACCGTGTATTGCAGCCAATGGCAGCCACCAAGGGCATGTCGCCACCACTCCGTGCAATGACTTGCGTGACCCCGCCCGCACGTTGCTTGGCTGGCAGCAAGAAGCCTGGCTCGACCAGGGTTTTGCCCAGTCGAAGGCGCAGTGGAATGTGATCGCCCAGGACCTGCTGGTGGCACCGCTGATCCAGCGTGATCTCACCAACCACAAGCCGGGGCGCTGGACTGATGGTTGGGATGGCTACATGGCCAACCGTTCGCGGATGCTGGCGTCCATCGCCCGCCATCGGGTCAGCAACCCGGTGTTCTGGGGCGGCGACATACATTCGTTCTGGGCCACGGACCTGCATGCAGACGCCGACAACCCGGATTCGGCGGTGGTGGCCACCGAGTTCGTCGGCTCGTCGGTGACATCCGACGGCCCGCCCTATGACGCCTTCATGAAGATCATGCCGCTCAACCCCCATGTGAAGTTTTTTGACAGCCGCCAGCGTGGGTATGTGTCGGTGGAGTTGGCGGCCCAGCGGATGCTGACGAATTTTCGGGCGATCAGTGACCCTCGCGACCCCGCGGCCACGGTGTCGACGTTGAAGTCGTTTGTGGTAGAGCCGGGGAGGGCGGGGGCGATTGCCGTGTAGCCTATTTCTCTGTGGCGCATCGGTCCACTGTGGGAGGGGGCTTGCTCCCGATAGCGGTGTGTCAGTCACTCATGCTGTGATTGAACCTCCGCCATCGGGAGCAAGCCCCCTCCCACATTGATTTCGTAGCGCACCGACAGGGCGCCTTTTTTCTCCGACAATGCCAAAATCGTCACCTGGCCCAGTTCGCTCAACGCTTGCACATGGGTGCCACCGCACGCGTAGGGCGGCAACTCGCCGAAGCCGACTTCCCGGGCGCCGTCTTCCAATGTCATATGGCGTGGATAGTCGGCGGCGATCCATTGGTTGACCTGTTGCTGGAGCGCCTGGGCATCGATGTTTTGTGCAGCTTCGCCGCGGATAAAGGTGATCTTGCCTTCGCCCGGCCAATGGTGGGCCTTGATCGGCATCCAGCCCAGGTGTTCGCCGGCATTGCCGATCAAATGCCCCGCCGAATGCAGGCGGGTGTGCAGCGCGCGGCGTTGTGCATCGACCCGTGCAGCGACCGGGCCGGGTTCCAGCGGTTGATCGACGTAATGCACCACATGCTCGGCCTCCTGCATGACGCGCAGTACCTGGCTGTCGCCGAGCCACCCAGTGTCGAACGGCTGGCCGCCGCCTTGGGGATGGAAAATCGTCGACTGCACAATCACGGCGAACTGCTCTTCGTGCGGGGTGCAACTGAGCACTTCCAGCTCGGCCGTCAGGTGGTCGTGGGTAAAAAACAGGCGCTCGGTCATCATCTACATCCGCGTCAGGGTTCTGTGGGCAGTATAAATAGTGCGCAGATGGGTGATAATCCGTTCAATTATCAATGGACCTGTGCGTGATGAGCATCAATCTACCTTTGCCGCTGTTGGGTGAAATGGCGATTTTCGTCAAGGTCGTGGAAACCGGCAGCTTCTCCGAAGCGGCGCGGCAACTCAGCGTTTCACCCTCGGCGGTGAGCCGCAGCATCTCGCGCCTGGAGCAGGCCCTGGCCACGCGCTTGCTGCAACGCACCACGCGCAAACTGCGCCTGAGCGAGGGTGGTGAGGAGGTGTTCAAGCGTTGCCAGGAGATGGTCAATGCAGCCCGCTCGGTGATGGAAATCAGCGGCCAGTTCACCCATGAAGCCGAGGGTCTGGTGCGGGTCAGCGTGCCCAAGGCGGTGGGGCGCTTCGTGGTGCATCCGCATATGCCGGAATTTCTGCGGCGCTACCCCAAGGTGGATGTGCAATTGATCCTCGAGGATCGGCATGTGGACCTGATCGACGATAACGTCGACTTGAGCATCCGTATCACCGACAGCCCGCCGCCCGGTTTGGTCGGGCGCCAGTTATTGCCCATCGAGCATTTGCTGTGCGCGACGCCGCAGTACCTGGCCGAGCATGGCACTCCAAGCCATCCCCATGATTTGCTCGAGCACAGTTGCATCTACCTGGGGGAAACCCCTGGCGACTCACGCTGGAAATTCCGTCAGGCCGGCAAGGCGGTGACGGTTGGCGTGCGCGGGCGTTATGCGGCGAACCACACCGGCGTGCGGTTGGATGCGGTGCTGCAGCATGTGGGGATTGGCAGCTTGCCGTATTTCACGGCGCGGCATGCGATGGAGGCGGGGCAGTTGGTGCAGGTGTTGGCGCAGTGGGACTTTATTGCGTCTTACCATGGCGAGGCGTGGTTGCTGCATTCGCCGACGCGGTATCTGCCGCCGAAATTGCGGGTGTTCATTGATTACCTGGTGGAGTGCATGGCCAAGGAGCCGACACTGGGCCGCGTGTAGGAGTACGGTCAAAAATGTGGGAGGGGGCTTGCTCCCGATGGCGGTGCATCAGTCACCCATCAATCGACTGAACCTCCGCTATCGGGGGCAAGCCCCTTCCCACATTCAGTGCAGCAGTGATTTTTGAAGTCAGTGCTTGCTCTGGTCTAGCGGCATTGCCAGCAGCTGCTTTTCCTGGTTCCAGTCGAACGGTTCGTCGTTCTGTTCGGCTTCAAAGCGACGTTCTTCCAGGGCCTGGTACAGGTCCAGTTCTTCGTCGGGCATGAAGTGCAGGCAATCGCCGCCAAAGAACCACAACAGGTCGCGCGGTACCAGGTGAGCGATTTGCGGGTAGCGCAGGATGACCTGGCTCATCAGGTCCTGGCCCAGGTATTGGCTTTCGATCGGGTCGATCGGCAGCAGGGCGCGCAGTTCGTCGAAGCGCTCCAGGAACAGTGAATGGCTTTCCTCGGGTACCTGTTCGGCTTCGCCGACGGCAACCAGGATGCTGCGCAAGTGGTCGAGCAAGACGAGATGATCGGCAACGACGTTGGACACGAGATAAGTCCTCTAAAGCAAAAACGGGCGCGAGAGTATATAGCCCTCGCGCCCGTATTTATATGACCGCTGGTATTAGCGGACTTTACCCTCAGCCTGCATCAGCTCTTCCTTGCTGAAATCATCCACGTCGATCACCTTGCGCCGCGCCGCTTCGGCGTCACGCAGGGTTTGCGCTTCGGCCGGTTGCAGCACGCCGGCATGCAGCGCGGCATCGATGGCGTGTTCGCCGGCGGCCGGTTTGACCTGGCCGCTTTTGAGTGCACTGTGGAGTTTTTTCTGCAGCGGATGGCTGGCGTCGAGCAGGTCGTAGGCATGTTGCAGGGCGCCCACTGGATCTTCTGCCGATTGTGGGCGGTAGCAGCCGGCCAACAGCTCTTCCAGGGTCGGGTCGCCTTTGGCACGACCGATCACTGCCGCCACTTCGGCATCCAGCGCGTCGGACGGCCCGGTGTGACGACGCCCGAACGGGAACACGATTACCCGCAGCAGGCAGCCCAACACCTTGTTCGGGAAGTTGCTCAGCAGTTCATCCAGGGCGCGTTCCGATTCACCCAGGCTTTCTTCCATGGCCCAGGCAAACAGCGGTTCCAGGTGATCCGGCGAGTCCAGGTCGTGATAACGCTTGAGCGCCGCCGAGGCCAGGTACATATGGCTCAGCACGTCGCCCAGGCGGGCGGACAGGCGTTCGCGGCGCTTTAGCTCGCCACCCAGCAGCATCATGCTCAGGTCTGCCAGCAGGGCAAATGCAGCCGCCTGGCGGTTCAGTGCGCGGAAGTAACCCTGGCTCAAGCGGTTGCCGGGGGCTTTTTCGAAATGACCGAAGCCCAGGTTCAGCACCAGGGTGCTGGCCGCGTTGCTCACGGCAAAGCCGATGTGCTGCATCAACAGGCCGTCGAATTCCTTCAACGCCTGGTCGTGGTCTTCGCGACCGGCCAGGGCCATTTCCTTGAGTACGAACGGATGGCAGCGAATTGCGCCCTGGCCGAAGATCATCAGGTTGCGCGAGAGGATATTCGCGCCTTCCACCGTGATGAAGATCGGCGCCCCTTGCCAGTTACGGCCCAGGTAGTTGTTCGGGCCCATGATGATGCCCTTGCCGCCGTGTACGTCCATGGCGTGGCTGATGCACTCACGGCCGCGCTCGGTCAGGTGGTACTTGAGGATCGCCGAGAGTACCGAGGGCTTCTCGCCCAGGTCCACGGCGTTGGCGGTGAGCATGCGTGCGCTGTCCATCAGCCACGCGTTACCGCCGATGCGCGCCAGGGCCTCCTGGATACCTTCGAAGGCCGACAGCGGGACGTTGAACTGCTCGCGCACCTGGGCGTATTGCCCGGTCACCAGGCTGGTGAACTTGGCCGCGCCGGTACCGACCGCAGGCAGGGAGATGGAGCGGCCTACCGACAGGCAGTTCATCAGCATCATCCAGCCCTTGCCGAGCATCTCCTGGCCACCAATCAGGAATTCCAGGGGGATGAACACATCCTTGCCGGAGTTGGGGCCGTTCATGAAGGCGGCGCCCAGCGGCAGGTGGCGACGACCGATTTCAACGCCGGGCGTATCGGTAGGAATCAACGCGAGGCTGATGCCCAGGTCTTCTTCTTCGCCCAGCAGGTGGTCCGGGTCATGGGCCTTGAACGCCAGGCCGAGCAAGGTCGCGACCGGGCCCAGGGTGATGTAGCGTTTTTCCCAGTTCAGGCGCAGGCCGAGGGTTTCCTTGCCTTCCCATTCACCTTTGCAGATCACCCCGGTGTCGGGCATGGCGCCGGCATCGGAGCCGGCCAGCGGGCCGGTGAGGGCGAAGCAGGGGATATCGTCGCCACGCGCCAGGCGGGGCAGGTAGTGGTTGCGTTGCTCATCGGTGCCGTAGTGCAGCAGCAATTCGGCTGGGCCAAGGGAGTTGGGGACCATTACCGTGGAGGCAAGGTCACCGCTGCGAGTCGCGAGCTTCATTGCGACCTGGGAGTGGGCATAGGCGGAAAAGCCTTTGCCACCGTACTCCTTGGGAATGATCAGGGCGAAGAAGCCGTGGGTCTTGATGTGTTCCCAGGCCGCTGGCGGCAGGTCCATGGCCTGGCCGATTTCCCAGTCGCTGACCATGGCGCAGAGTTCTTCGGTGGGGCCGTCGATAAACGCCTGTTCTTCCTCGGTCAGTTGCGCCTTGGGGTAGGCCAGCAATTTGTCCCAGTCGGGGCGCCCGCTGAACAGTTCGCCATCCCACCAGACGGTGCCGGCGTCGATGGCATCGCGTTCGGTCTCGGACATCGGCGGCAGGACTTTCTGGAACCAGCTGAACAGCGGCTTGGTGAAGTATTGGCGGCGCAGGTCGGGCAACAGCAACGGCACGGCGACCACGGCGATGAGCACCCAGAAGATCAGCAGCAGCCAACCCGGTGCGTGGCTCCAGGCGCCCATCGCCAGCAGGTAGACAGCGACCACGCCGAGGGCGGGCAGGGGGGCGATACGGCGATGTGCCAGGTAGGCAATGCCGACCACCAGCACCAGTATCCACAACAACAGCATATGCAATCCTCCGTGAAACCAGGGGCGAAACCACCAGGGAGCTTAGTCGGCATCCGAGCAGGCCGGGTGATCAGGGTGTTACAAGTTGTACTGGGTTATCCATCAGCAGTCGCCGACATTTGGCCGAATCGTCGTTATCTCTGTGGCAGACCTGTCGTTAAACTCCAGGCTTCACTCGGAGATCAAGCTCATGAATGCGTACTTGAGTCCCAGCCGCTTCATCGATAGTGACCACCCTGCGGTGGTGGAGTTCGCCGAAAAGCATCGCGGAACCCAAGCGAATTTAAGTGACCAGGCAGTCAGTCTTTACTACGCCGTGCGTGAGGCGATTCGCTACAACCCTTATACCTTCAGCCGTGACCCCGGCACCTTGAATGCCAGCTTCGCCCTGGCCGCTGGCGAGAGCTACTGCGTGCCCAAGGCCACCTTGCTTGCCGCCTGTGCCCGCCACTGCGGCATCCCTGCGCGTATCGGCCTGGCGGATGTGCGCAATCACCTGTCCACCCCACGCTTGCTCGCCCTGCTCAAGAGCGACGTGTTCGCCATGCACGGTTATACCGAGCTTTACCTGAACGGTCGCTGGGTCAAGGCGACTCCGGCGTTCAACCAGCAACTGTGCGACGTGTTCGATGTGCCACCGCTGGAGTTCGATGGCCTCCACGACAGCGTCTTCCACGCGTTCAATCGCCAGGGCCTGCGTTCGATGGAGTACGTGGTGGACCATGGGCAATTTGCCGATGTGCCCGAGGCGTTTTTCTTCGCGCATATCCGAGAGTGTTACCCGCACTTGTTTGCTGACGATGCGCCGCCCTTGCTGGGCGATATGCAGAGCGATTTAAGCCGCGCCTGAACCGGCGTATGCTGCTGCCTTCATCCAGCCATGTTCATCAACGATAAGGCGCGGTCATGCTGAAAATCTGGGGTCGTAAAAATTCATCAAACGTCAGGAAAGCACTGTGGTGCGCCGAGGAGCTCGGCCTGGACTATGAGGCAATTGATGCGGGCGGAGCTTTCGGTGTGGTCGACACCCCGCAATACCGAGCGTTGAACCCCAATGGGCGGGTACCGATGATCGAGGATGGCGACTTTGTGCTGTGGGAATCCAATACCATCGTGCGTTATTTGTGCGCCAAACACGCGTCGGACTTTTACCCGAACGACCTGCAAGCCCGGGCCAGCGCCGAGAAGTGGATGGATTGGACCACCTCAACGCTCGCCGATCCGTTCAAGGCAGTGTTCTGGGGAATCGTGCGTACACCAGCCGAAAAGCAGAACTGGGACAGTATCAATGCCGGGCGCCAGGCGTGTATCGACGCGCTCAGAACTGTCGACGAAGCCCTCGCCGAGCAACCTTACCTGTCCGGCCAGGCATTTGGCATGGGCGATATCCCCTTGGGCTGCTTCATCTACGCGTGGTTCGAGATGCCCATCGAGCGACCTGCAATGCCCCATCTAGAGGCCTGGTACCAACGCCTGCAGCAGCGGCCGGCGTATCGCAAGGCGGTGATGACCGCGTTGACTTAATACACACTATTAATACGGGTGACTGTACTTGTGCGGCATGGGCACGCACCATGCTCGCACTGCATCGTAGGTTGAACTACCTTCGGTGTGCCCTCATCTATTCTTTCTATTCCCTTCTTTGGTGCGTATCCCGATATGAGTTCCGCTCTGTCCATCCGGCAGCTAACCAAAACCTACGGCAACGGTTTCCAGGCCCTGAGTGGTATCGATCTGGACGTTGCCGAAGGTGATTTCTTCGCCTTGCTCGGCCCTAATGGCGCCGGCAAATCCACCACCATCGGCATTCTCTCGACCTTGGTCAACAAGACCAGCGGCACGGTGAATATCTTCGGGCATGACTTGGACAAATCCCCGGCGGCGCTCAAGCGTTCCATCGGCGTGGTGCCCCAGGAATTCAACTTCAACCAGTTTGAAAAGACCTTCGACATCGTCGTGACCCAGGCCGGTTACTACGGCATCCCTGCGAAGATCGCCAAGGAACGCGCCGAGCAATACCTGACCCAACTGGGGCTGTGGGACAAGCGCGATGTGCCTTCGCGCTCGTTGTCCGGTGGCATGAAGCGCCGCCTGATGATCGCCCGCGCCCTGGTGCATGAGCCGCGCCTGCTGATCCTCGACGAACCGACCGCGGGCGTGGACATTGAACTGCGCCGCTCGATGTGGGCGTTTCTCACGGAACTGAACGAGAAGGGCATCACCATCATCCTCACCACGCACTACCTGGAAGAGGCTGAGCAACTGTGCCGCAACATCGGCATCATCGACCACGGCACCATCGTCGAAAATACCAGCATGCGCAGCCTGCTGGGCCAGTTGCATGTGGAAACCTTCCTGCTCGACCTGAAGAACAATCTGTCGGTTGCGCCGCAGTTGCTCGGTTATCCCAGTCGCCTGCTGGACAGCCATACCCTGGAAGTCCAGGTGGACAAAGCCATGGGCATCACCGCGCTATTTACCCAGTTGGCGGCCCAGAACATTGAAGTGCTGAGCCTGCGTAACAAAACCAATCGCCTTGAGGAGTTGTTCGTGTCCCTGGTGGAGAAAAATCTGGCGAAGGTGGCGGTATGAGTTCCGAACTGCAACCCAACCTCGTCGCGCTGCAAACCATTGTCTATCGCGAAGTTAAGCGCTTTACCCGCATCTGGCCGCAGACCCTGCTGCCGCCGGCGATCACCATGGTTCTGTACTTCGTGATCTTCGGCAACCTGATCGGCCGGCAGATCGGCGACATGGGTGGTTTCACCTACATGGAGTACATCGTGCCGGGCCTGATCATGATGTCGGTGATCACCAACTCCTACGGCAACGTGGTCTCGAGTTTCTTCGGCAGCAAGTTCCAGCGCTCCATCGAGGAACTGATGGTCTCGCCGGTATCGCCGCACACTATCTTGATCGGCTATACGCTGGGCGGCGTGTTGCGGGGCTTGATGGTGGGGGTGATCGTGACGCTGCTGTCGTTGTTCTTCACCCACCTGCAAGTGCATCACCTTGGGGTCACCATTCTGGTGGTGGTGCTCACGGCGACGATCTTCTCGCTGCTGGGGTTTATCAACGCCGTTTTTGCACGCAACTTCGATGATATTTCGATTATCCCGACGTTCGTGCTGACGCCGCTGACATACCTGGGCGGGGTGTTCTACTCCATCACCTTGCTGCCGCCGTTCTGGCAGACCGTGTCCCTGGCCAACCCTGTGCTGCATATGGTCAACGCTTTCCGCTACGGTATTTTGGGCGTGTCGGATATCAAGATCAGCGTGGCGATCACCTTTATGGTCGTGGCGACCGTGGTGCTGTATTTAGGTTGTGCGCGGTTGCTGGTGAGTGGGCGCGGGATGCGTACGTAAATAGCGATTCAACGCAGTAAAAAATGTGGGAGGGGGCTTGCCCCCTCCCACATTTGGTTTTGTGTATGACTTTTAGACCTGCAGTGCCAGTTCGATCAGCGCATGCAGTTCTTCAACAGCCAACGGCTGCGCCGAAAACAAAATACGAAACACCGTTGGCGCCGCGAGCAGGTTGATCAAACGGTCCACGCTCGGCGGCGTCTCTTGCGGATAGCGATCAACAATCGCCTGCAACTGCCCGCTCAGAATGCTCACGCAATACCCCGGTGTCACACTGCATTGCACGTCGCGCATGATATTGCGCCCTACGTCCGAACTCATCTCATCCAGGTATTGCTCAGCCCATGCTTGCAGGTCGCCGCGCAGGCTGCCGGTGTTGGCCGGCTCGCTGTCCGGGCGCATGCGCGCCAGGGCCACGTCGGCAAGCAGTACGGAAAGGTCACCCCACCGCCGGTAGATGGTCGACGGTGTAACGCCTGCGCGGGCCGCAATCATCGGCACGGTGACGCTGGAGCGCTCATGGGCTTCCAGTAATTCACGCACCGCCGAATGGACGGATTCTTGTACCCGGGCACTACGGCCCCCCGGGCGGAGGCCTTCTTTAATCGCCATGCTTAAAACCTTAACACAAAGAATTTGCTTTAAGCGCCGGCGGGTAGCACACTGCACAAAAGCAAAATATTAGCTTTAGTGGAGCGTGCCCATGTCCAGCGTCATTTCTCAACGGTCCAGCCTGGCGTTCCTGGTGATCACAGTGCTGACCTTCCTCGCCGCGTCCAGCGCGCCGACGCCGTTGTACCAGGTGTATCAGGACAACCTGCATTTTTCTGCAGCCATGCTGACGGCCATCTTCGGCGTCTATGCCGTGAGCCTGTTGGCGGCGCTGCTGACCGTAGGGTCGCTTTCGGATTACCTGGGGCGCAAGCCGGTGATCTTCGCCGCGCTGCTCCTGAATATCGTGGCGATGCTGCTGTTTATCAACGCTGACAGCACCGCCTACCTGCTTGCCGCACGGGCATTGCAAGGCTTCGCGACCGGGACTGCCACAGCGGTGTTGAGCGCGACGCTGCTCGATACCGACCGCGTGCGCGGCCCGATGCTCAACAGCCTTGCGCCGATGCTCGGCATGGCCAGTGGTGGCCTGGGCAGCGGCCTGCTGGTGGAGTTCGCGCCACGGCCGACCCAATTGATCTATTTCACCCTGCTGGGCTTTATGGTGTTGCAGGCCCTGTATGTCTGGCGCCTGCCTGAAACGGTCAGCCGTATACCGGGGGCCTTGAAGTCCCTGGCGCCAACCCTGCATGTGCCGCCGCAAGCACGTCGGGCCTTGTGGTTGGCGATGCCGCTGAATGTGGCGGTGTGGGCGCTGGGTGGGTTCGTTTCCTCGCTGGCGCCGTCGTTGGTGCGAGCCGCGACGGGGTCGACCTCGCATTTGATCGGCGGCGGTCTGGTGGCGGTGGTGACCTTGAGTGGCGCGGTGATGATCTACAGCTTGCGCAACCGTGCGGCCAACCAGGTCATGCGCCTGTCGGCGGCGCTGCTGGCCGTGGGCGTTGGGTTGCTGCTGGTTGCCGTACAGACCGCCAGCCTGTGGCTGTTTTTTGTCGCCAGTGTGATTGCCGGTTTTGGTTTCGGCGGCGGTTTCATGGGCAGTGTGCGCAGTATCGTGGGGCTGGCGTTGCCCCATGAGCGGGCGGGCCTGATGTCAGCGTTTTATGTATTGAGCTACCTGGCATTCTGCGTACCGGCGCTGTTGGCGGGTAACCTCAGCCGAGTATTTGGCCTTATAGCGACCACGGATGGCTACGCTGTGGTGCTTATCCTGCTGGCCCTGGGTGCCCTCGGCGGGCTGTTGATGCAAGACGCTGCACGGGCTCGGGCAGCCGCGTGAGGGACGTCTATATCTGCAAAACAGATAACAGTTAGAGATATTACCCGTTATATAGATATTCGATCAGGTTCTATCATGGCTTCAACCTCATGCGAGGAAGAGGATTAACCCATGACCTGCTCGACTACTCACCGCTACAAACCGCTTAGTCACCTGGCCCGTCCCCGGGAAGTGATTCGCCAGTTCACCCCGAACTGGTTTGCCGCCACCATGGGCACCGGCGTGCTGGCGCTGGCCTTGGCCCAGTTGCCGGTCAGCCTGCCAGGCGTGAGCGCTGTCGCTGAGGGCCTGTGGATGTTCACCATCGGCCTGTTCGTGCTGTTCAGCGTGTTGTATGCCGCCCGCTGGGTGATGTTTTTCCACGAGGCGCGGCGGATCTTCGGGCACTCCACCGTCTCGATGTTCTTCGGCACCATTCCCATGGGTCTGGCGACCATTCTCAACGGTCTGCTGCTGTTCGGCCTGCCACGCTGGGGCGGCGATGTGATCCCGCTGGCCGAAGCCCTGTGGTGGCTGGATGTGGCCATGTCCCTGGCCTGCGGCGTGCTGATCCCATTCATGATGTTCACCCGCCAGGAGCACAGCATCGACCAGATGACCGCCGTTTGGCTGTTGCCCGTGGTGGCTGCCGAAGTGGCGGCGGCCAGCGGCGGCTTGCTGGCGCCGCACCTGGTGGACGCCCATTCGCAACTGGTGATGCTGGTAACCAGCTACGTGCTGTGGGCGTTTTCCCTGCCGGTGGCGTTCAGCATCCTGACGATCCTGATGCTGCGCATGGCCTTGCATAAGTTGCCCCACGCCAATATGGCGGCATCGAGCTGGTTGGCGCTGGGCCCTATCGGCACCGGTGCCCTGGGGATGCTGTTACTCGGTGGCGATGCGCCGGCGATCTTTGCCGCCAATGGCCTGGCGAGTGTTGGTGAAATGGCCCACGGCCTGGGGCTGATTGCAGGTATCACCTTATGGGGCTTCGGCCTGTGGTGGATGCTGATCGCGGTGTTGATCACCTTGCGTTACCTGCGTGCGGGCATTCCGTTCAACCTCGGCTGGTGGGGCTTTACCTTTCCGCTGGGAGTGTATGCCCTGGCTACGTTGAAACTGGCGAGCGTGTTGCATTTGGGGTTCTTCAGCGTATTTGGCACTGTGCTGGTGGTGGCGTTGGCATTGATGTGGTTGATCGTGGCCAAGCGCACGGTGCAGGGTGCCTATAAAGGCGAGCTTTTTGTTTCGCCATGCATTGCAGGGTTAGGGAATAAGTAAGCAGGATTAGGTAAAGTCGTGGCCTGATCAATAACACGCCACGCAGGAACACGGACGATGAGCCACCCCTCGCAATTCACCTTGCTGCGCACGCGGCGCTTCTTGCCGTTTTTCATCACCCAGTTGCTGGGCGCGTTCAACGACAACATCTTCAAGCAATCGCTGATCCTGGCCATTCTCTACAAGCTCACCATCGACGGTGACCGTTCCATCTGGGTCAACCTGTGCGCCTTGTTGTTTATCCTGCCGTTCTTCCTGTTCTCGGCGTTGGCCGGGCAATTTGGCGAGAAATTCAACAAGGACGCCTTGATCCGGGCGATCAAGATTGGCGAGATCGTGATCATGGCCGTGGGCGCGGCGGGCTTCCTGACCAATCATCTGGAACTGATGCTGCTGGCGCTGTTTGCCATGGGCACCCACTCGGCGCTGTTCGGCCCGGTGAAGTACTCGATCATGCCCCAGGCCCTGCACGACGATGAGTTGGTCGGCGGCAATGGCCTGGTGGAGATGGGCACGTTCCTGGCGATCCTGGCCGGCACCATTGGCGCCGGGATCATGATGTCTTCCACCCATTACGCGCCGGTGGTGGCGGTGGCGATTGTCGGTGTGGCGGTGCTGGGCTACCTGGCCAGCCGCAGCATTCCGCGCGCGGCGGCTTCTACGCCGCAACTGCGCCTGGACTGGAATATCTTCACCCAGTCCTGGGCGACGTTGCGGATGGGCCTGGGGCAGACCCCGGCGGTCTCACGTTCGATTGTCGGCAACTCGTGGTTCTGGTTTGTCGGTGCGATCTACCTCACGCAAATCCCGGCCTACGCCAAGGAATGGTTGTGCGGCGACGAAACCGTAGTGACCTTGATCCTCACCGTGTTCTCCGTGGGCATCGCCCTGGGCTCGATGCTCTGCGAAAAACTCTCCGGGCGTAAGGTCGAAATCGGCCTGGTGCCGTTCGGCTCGTTTGGCCTGACGGTATTCGGCCTGCTGCTGTGGTGGCACTCCGGGGGCTTGCCGCAGAACGTCCAGGCCAACGACTGGCTCGCGGTGCTCAGCTACGGCCAGGCCTGGTGGGTGTTGTTCGATATCCTTGGCCTCGGTGTGTTTGGCGGCTTCTATATCGTGCCGCTGTACGCGCTGATCCAGTCGCGCACTGCCGAGAACGAACGGGCGCGGGTGATCGCGGCCAACAATATCCTCAACGCACTGTTCATGGTGGTCTCGGCCATCGTTTCGATCCTGCTGCTGAGCGTGGCCAAGCTGTCGATCCCCGAGCTGTTCCTGGTGGTGTCGTTGCTCAACATCGCGGTCAACACCTACATCTTCAAGATCGTCCCCGAGTTCACCATGCGCTTCATGATCTGGCTGCTCAGCCATTCCATGTACCGTGTCGAGCATCGCAACCTGGAGCAGATTCCCGATGAGGGCGCGGCTTTGCTGGTGTGCAACCACGTGTCGTTTGTCGATGCGTTGCTGATTGGCGGCGCGGTGCGTCGGCCGATTCGCTTTGTCATGTACTACAAGATCTACCGTTTGCCGGTACTCAACTTTATCTTTCGCACCGCAGGGGCGATTCCGATTGCCGGGCGCCATGAGGATATCCAGATCTACGAAAAGGCGTTCTCGCGGATTGCCCAGTACCTGCAGGAAGGCGAGTTGGTGTGCATCTTCCCGGAAGGCAAGTTGACGGCCGATGGCGAGATGAATGAGTTCCGTGGTGGCGTGACGCGGATCCTGGAGGAGACGCCGGTGCCGGTGATCCCGATGGCGCTGCAGGGGTTGTGGGGGAGTTTCTTCAGTCGCGATCCGCACAAGGGCTTCTTTCATCGGATCTGGTCGCGGGTGGTGTTGGTGGCGGGTGAGCCGATTGGTGTGGAGGCGGCAACGCCTGTGCAGTTGCAGGCTGTGGTGGGTGGTTTGCGAGGGAGTGCCAGGTAGTTTTTGGCGGGTAGTAAAGGCCCTTTCGCGAGCAAGCCCGCTCCCACATTTGGAATGCATTTCAAATGTGGGAGCGGGCTTGCTCGCGAAGGGGGTAGTGGATTATGTGCTGATCTTGAGCCCAACCAATCCACAAATAATCAACGCCACACTCGCCAACCGAAACAACGCCATGGATTCACCAAACAGTATAATCCCGGCGATCACGGTGCCTACGGCACCCACGCCGGTCCAGATGGCATAGGCGGTGCCCAGCGGCAGTTCCTTCATGGCCAGCCCCAACAGCCCAAGGCTGACGGCCATGGCGGCAATCGTCAGGGCGGTGGGCAGTGGCTTGCTGAAACCGTCGGTGTATTTCAAACCGACGGCCCAGCCGACTTCAAACAACCCGGCAAAAAACAGAATGATCCAGGACATGATGACCTCCCATCAATAGGCGGGGTCGTCCCCTGATTGAGCGCTTGAGAGCGTCGCGAGGTCGTCCCCGCGAAGCTTGGTAGAGTGCCGAAAATGGATCAGGCGATCAAGGTTACGGCGCGGCTTCCAAGGCGCGACGGTCTTCCTTCTCGCTCATACGGCGGAAGTAGGTCGACAGCAAGGCCCCGGAAATATTGTGCCAGACACTGAACAACGCACTGGGCACTGCCGCCAACGGCGAAAAGTGCGCGCTGGCCAACGCAGCGCCCAGCCCTGAGTTCTGCATACCCACTTCCAGGGCCAACGACTTGCGTTGCGCCAAGGGCAACTTGAACAGGCGCCCGGTGAAGTAGCCCAGCAGGTAACCGAAGCTGTTATGCAACATCACCACCGCCATGATCAGCAGGCCCGACTCGGCAATCTTGCCTTGGCTTGCGGCAACCACCGCCGCGACGATGATCACAATGCTGACCACCGACACCAGTGGCAGCACGTCCACCGCATGGCGAACCCGATCACCCAGCACGCGTTGCGCAACTACGCCGAGCACAATCGGCAGCAGCACCACTTGCAGGATCGACCAGAACAGCTCCATGAACGATACCGGCAGCCAGGCCGAAGCCAGCAGCCAGATCAGCGCAGGTGTGAGCAGCGGGGCGAGGAGGGTGGTGACGGCGGCAATCGCCACCGACAACGCCAGGTCGCCCCGGGCCAGCCAGGTCATGACGTTGGAAGACGTGCCGCTTGGGCAACAGCCGACGAGGATCACGCCGACGGCAATTTCCGGCGGCAGTTGGAACGCCTGGCACAGCAACCACGCCACGCCGGGCATGATCACGAAATGCGCGACCACGCCCAAAGCCACGCGCCACGGATGGCGAGCGACTTCGGCGAAGTCTTCAAGTTTCAAGGTCAGCCCCATGCCGAACATCACCAGGCCCAGCAGCGGGACGATGGCACTTTTAAGGCCAATGAACCAGCTGGGTTCGAAGAAGGCCAGCACGGCAAATATCAACACCCAGTAGGCGAAGGTATTGCCGACGAAGCGGCTCAAAGCAGCGAGTGCACGCATGGGGATGTCCTTGTTATTAGATTCTAAAGGTGTAAATACAATCCAATGTGGGAGCGGGCTTGCTCGCGAAAGCGGTGAATCAGTCACCTGATGTATCGACTGATACACCGCGTTCGCGAGCAAGCCCGCTCCCACATTTTGCTCTTCACACGGTTTAGATGCCCTGTGGCGTCTCTTCACCGCCCAGTGCTTCCACCAACGCCGGCAGGAACTCACCGAAGGTCAGCATCATCAAGGTAAAGCTGGCATCCAGTTGGCCCAGAGCCTCGTCGCCGCCGTCCTGCTCCGCCTGGTCTTGCAGCAGGTCTTCGAACTTCAGGCGCTTGACGGTCATCTTGTCGTCGAGCATGAAGGACAGCTTGTCCTGCCACGCCAGGGACAGCTGAGTCACGACCTTGCCGGTGGTCAGGTGCAGCTGGATCTCTTCGCCGGTCAGGTCCTGGCGTTTGCAGCGCACGATGCCGCCGTCTTCGTGGGTGTCGCGCAGTTCGCATTCGTCGAGGACGAAGAAGTCATCGGCCGGTTTCTGGGTGGTGACCCAGTCGGTCATGATGGCAGTCGGTGCAGTTTTCACCGTCAGTGGGCGAACGGGCAGGGTGCCGATCACTTCACGCAAGGTCGACAGCAAGTCTTCGGCGCGCTTGGGGCTGGCCGAGTTGACCAGGATCAGGCCCTGTTTCGGCGCGATGGCGGCAAAGGTCGACGAGCGACGGATAAAGGCACGCGGCAGGAAGGCCTGGATGATTTCATCCTTGATCTGGTCGCGCTCCTTCTTATAGACCTTGCGCATCTGCTCGGCTTCGATCTCTTCGACTTTCTCTTTAAGTGCATCACGCACCACGCTACCCGGCAGGATGCGTTCTTCCTTGCGCGCGGCGATCAGCAGGAAGTCACCGCTGACGTGAACCAGGGGAGCATCTTCACCTTTACCGAAAGGTGCGACGAAACCGTAAGTGGTCAACTCCTGGCTTGCACAAGGGCGCGCCAGCTTGGTGGCCATGGCCGCTTCCAACGCCTCGGCATCAACAGGCAGATCTTGGGTCAGGCGATAGATAAGCAGGTTCTTGAACCACATGGGGTGAGTTTCTCCTCTATACAAAGGGGGGCATTATTCTCTTGATCACGCCGCAGGCCAACCCTGCCTAAGCCATTGGAAGGGCTGAAAAAAAAGATTTAAGAAAGTGCTTGCCAGACTTAGGGTCGCTCCGTAGAATGCGCGCCACACCGAAACGAAGGGTGATTAGCTCAGCTGGGAGAGCATCTGCCTTACAAGCAGAGGGTCGGCGGTTCGATCCCGTCATCACCCACCATTCGCTTCATGTGTTACGCGCAGCGGTAGTTCAGTCGGTTAGAATACCGGCCTGTCACGCCGGGGGTCGCGGGTTCGAGTCCCGTCCGCTGCGCCATATTCGGTCACCTGGAATGCTGAACGCCAGGTCACCACAGAAAGCCCGCTTAATCGCGGGCTTTTCTTTGTCCGGAATATGGCAAAAAATCGTACATGGAACTTTTTTTAAATAAATTGCATTTAAATCAAGACATTACGATTTTTTGGTGTATGATGCGCCCACACCGAAACGAAGGGTGATTAGCTCAGCTGGGAGAGCATCTGCCTTACAAGCAGAGGGTCGGCGGTTCGATCCCGTCATCACCCACCATTCGCTTCATGTGTTACGCGCAGCGGTAGTTCAGTCGGTTAGAATACCGGCCTGTCACGCCGGGGGTCGCGGGTTCGAGTCCCGTCCGCTGCGCCATATTCGGTAACCTGGAACACTGAACGCCAGGTCGCCACAAGAAGCCCGCTCATTGAGCGGGCTTTTTTTTGCCTGCGATTCAGGGCGCTACAGCCCCACCAAGCGGTAACCCACCTGCAATTCGGTGATGAAGTGCTGCGGTTGCGTCGGGTCCTTCTCCAGCTTTTGCCGCAAATGCGCCATGTGCACCCGCAGGTAGTGGGCGCGGTCGACGTAATCCAGGCCCCACACCTCCAGCAGTAATTGCCGGTGGGTCAGCACCCGGCTCTGGCCGCGGACCATCGCGCAGAGCAGGCGGTATTCGATAGGGGTCAGGTGCACCGGTTGCCCTTGACGCCACACTTCGTGGGTCGCCAGGTCGGCTTCAATCTCGCCAAACTTCACCTTGCTGGTCGCTGCCAC
Organism: Pseudomonas haemolytica; assembly: GCF_009659625.1. Taxonomy (GTDB): domain Bacteria; phylum Pseudomonadota; class Gammaproteobacteria; order Pseudomonadales; family Pseudomonadaceae; genus Aquipseudomonas; species Aquipseudomonas haemolytica. The sequence goes on from NZ_VOIW01000001.1 coordinate 1,288,813, forward strand.
AGTGCCGGCCTGCCCATGCCTGCGCAGTTGGGCGCGGATGCGTGCAAGCAGCTCGGGCACACCGAACGGCTTGGTCAGGTAATCGTCAGCACCGGCGTCCAGGGCGGCGACTTTTTCTTCTTCACGGTCACGCGCCGACAGCACCAGGATCGGCACCGCCAGCCAGCCGCGCAGCTCGCTGATCAACTGCTTGCCATCACCGTCCGGCAGGCCGAGGTCTACGATCACCAGGTCCGGCTGGCGGCTGGCGGCGTGGATCAAGGCGCGTTTGACGCTGTCAGCCTCGAACACCTGAAAACCCTCATCCTGCAGGGCAATACCAACGAAGCGGCGGATATTGGCCTCGTCTTCCACGATCAGAATGCGTGCTGTGCTCATAGGGCTTCCATGCTCGGCGGGGTGCCCGCCGGTAAAGTGATGATGAAATGCATGCCGCACGTGCGGCCGGGGCTGGCTTCGATGCTCCCGCCATGGGCCTCGACGATGCGCTTGGCCAATGCCAGGCCCAGGCCGATGCCGGCGACAGAGGATTCCTGCTGGCCGCGGGCGAAGGGTTCGAACAGATTGGCCGGTGCGCTGCCAGGGCCGTTGTCGCTGACTTCCAGCACAAGGCTGTTGGTGATGCAGTGCGCGGCGACCGTCACGGTGGTGCCCGGCGGGGTGTACTTGGCAGCGTTGTCCAGCAGGTTGACCAGCACTCGCTCGATCAACAGCGCGTCGATGTCCACCAGCGGCAACTGCGGGTCCAGCGTGGTGCGCACAGGGTGACGCGCCAGCGGTTCACGCAACTGGCGCAAGGCGCTGCCAACGATTTCTTCCAGCGAGTGCCATTGCCGGTTCAGGCGCACACCGCGCTCTTGCAGGCGGGCCATGTCCAGCAGGTTTTCGATCAGTCGCTGCATTGACGTGGCCTGTTCGTGAATGCCATGCAGCAGCTCGTTCAACGGCCCTGGTGGAGCGTGGGGCAGGGCGGTGTCGGCGGCGCCGATCAGGGTGGTCAGTGGTGTGCGCAGGTCGTGGGAAATGGCGGCGAGCAAGGTGTTGCGCATTTTTTCGCCCTCCATCTGCACCAGGGTGCTTTGCGCCACTTCGACGAAATGCACGCGCTCCAGCGCAATCGCCAGTTGGCTCATGCAGGCCTCCAGCAGGCGCAGCTCCTGCGGGTCGTTCAGGCGTTCGCTCTGGGCCAGTTCCAGCACCAGCACGCCGCGCACGCGCATCGGCGCCTTGAGTGGCAAGTAACGGCCCTTGGCCGCCGACAAGGTGTCGGTGCCCTGGCCGGCGGCATGGCCGTGGTCGTAGCTCCATTGCGCGATGCTGTCGTCGATCGGCAGCCCGCCCGCACCCACGCTGTGCACGCCATCGGCCGCGTCCGGCAGGGCCAGGCCGACCCGTGCCTCGAACACACCGCTGAAAGTGCGCAGCGCCACTTCACTGATTTGCTCCACGGTCAGCGCGGCCGAGAGGTCGCGAGCCAGCCGTGCCAGGGAGGTCGCGCGGCGTTCGCGGGCAGCCGCGGTGCGCGCTTCATGGCGCAGGCGGGCAGTGAGTTGCCCGGTGATCAGGGCGATGCCGAGCATCAACGCAAAGGTGAAAAAGTACTGGGTGTCGGTGACCGTGAATGAATAGCGCGGCGCCACGAAAAAGAAGTCGAAACACAGCACCGCGAGCATTGCCGCCCATACGCCGGGGCCACGTCCATAGCGCAGGGCCACCAGCACCACGGTGAGCAGAAACAGCATGACCACGTTGGCCAGGTCGAACACCTGCAACAGCAGGGCGGCCACGGCACTGGCCGCAAAACAGGCCAGGCTGGCCCACAGATAGGCCAGTTTCGCGCCGGCTGCCGGCGCGGGTTTTTCGATGACCGCAGGCTTGCCCGGCAGCAGCCCGTGGGCAATCACGATCTGATCGATTTGCGGATGGTGCCGGCTGATCCGGTCGCTGACCGACTGGTGCCAGAAGCGCCACGCCTGGCGCGGATGATGGCCCAGTACGAGGCGGTTGGCGTTATGCTCGCGGGCGCAGGCGGCGAGGGCTTCGGCCACGTCCATGCCCGACAGCGTCGTGGTGTCGGCGCCGAATTCGCTGGCCAGCGCCAGGGTTTTCATGGCTGTCAGATAACGCTTTGCGCCGCGCCCTTGGTGCGTCGCCACATGCACCACGATCCAGTCTGCTTCGAGCTTCTGTGCCAGGCGGGCGGCTTCGCGCACCAGGCGTTCATCGCCGGCATCGCCCGCCACACCCACCAGCAGCCGCTCGCGGGCAGGCCACAACGTGCTGATCGAGCGCTCGCGGCGGTACACGCGCATCTGCGTGTCGACTCGGTCGGCAGTGCGCCGCAGCGCCAGTTCGCGCAACGCCAACAGGTTGCCCTTGCGGAAAAAATGCCGCGACGCGCGTTCGGCCTGTGGGCCCAGGTACACCTTGCCCTCCTTGAGGCGTTGCAGCAGGTCGTCGGGTGGGAGGTCGATCACCACCACTTCGTGGGCGTTATCGAACACATGGTCCGGTACGGTTTCGCGCACGCGAATACCGATGATCCCACTGACGAGGTCATTCAGGCTTTCCAGATGCTGGACGTTGAGGGTGGTCCACACGTCGATACCGGCACTGAGCAACTCTTCGACGTCTTGCCAGCGTTTGGGGTGGCGGGAGCCCGGCACGTTGCTGTGGGCCAGTTCATCCACCAGCACCACGCTCGGGTGCCTGCGCAAGGCGGCGTCGAGGTCGAATTCACTGAGGGCGAATTCACGGTGCAGCAGGGCGGCGCGGGGCAGTTGTTCCAGGTTATGCAGGCGTTCGGCGGTCTCGGCGCGGCCATGGGTTTCCACCACCCCGGCGAGCACATCCCGGCCGAGGGTGACTTCGCGTTGTGCCGCCGTGAGCATGGCGCAGGTCTTGCCCACCCCGGCGTTGGAGCCGAAATAGATACGCAATTTGCCGCGCAAGGCGGCTTGTTCTTCCTGCTGGATTCGAGCCAGCAGGGCGTCGGGGTCGGGGCGTTCGTTGTTTAATGCGGGCATGTCATTCCATATAGATGCGGTTCAAGTGTGGGAGCGAGCAAGCCCGCTCCCACATTGGCTTTCGGTATTACACGAGACCTAGTCCGCTGAGGAGCATGTCGATCAACTTGATCCCGGCAAACGGCACCAGCACCCCGCCCAGGCCATAGATCAACAGGTTGCGATTGAGCAACGCCGCTGCACCGATCGCTCGGTAGGTCACGCCGCGCAGGGCCAGGGGAATCAACGCGACGATGATCAGCGCGTTGAAAATCACCGCACTGAGAATCGCCGAGTTGGGGCTGCTCAGGTGCATCACGTTCAATGCGCCGAGTTGTGGGTAGGTCGCCACAAACGCGGCCGGGATGATCGCGAAGTACTTCGCTACGTCATTGGCCACGCTGAAGGTGGTGAGGGCGCCGCGGGTCATCAGCATCTGTTTGCCGACTTCGACCACTTCGATCAGCTTGGTCGGGTTGCTGTCGAGGTCGACCATGTTGCCGGCCTCTTTGGCCGCCTGGGTGCCGCTGTTCATCGCCACTGCCACATCGGCCTGAGCCAGTGCCGGTGCGTCGTTGGTGCCGTCGCCGGTCATGGCCACGAGCTTGCCTTGGGCCTGGTAGTCGCGGATCAATTGCAGTTTGTCTTCCGGACGAGCTTCGGCGAGGAAGTCATCCACGCCGGCTTCGACGGCAATCGCGGCGGCGGTGAGACGGTTGTCACCGGTGATCATCACGGTCTTGATGCCCATGCGCCGCAGCTCGGCGAAGCGCTCTTTGATACCGCCCTTGACCACGTCCTTGAGTTCCACCACGCCCAGCGCCTTGGCACCGTCACTCACCACCAGCGGTGTGCTGCCGCGCCGTGAGACCTCATCGACTTTTGCCTGCAATGCGGCCGGAAAACTCCCACCCAAGGCTTCGATATGGCTGCGAATCGCATCCGCCGCACCCTTACGAATCGCGCGGCCTTCGGGCAAGTCGACACCGCTCATGCGGGTTTGCGCGGTGAAGTGCACAAAGCTGGCGCCCAGGGCGTTGATGTCCCGCGCGCGGATGTCGAATTTCTGTTTGGCCAGTACCACGATGCTGCGGCCTTCCGGGGTTTCATCGGCCAGGGACGCGAGTTGAGCGGCGTCGGCCAGCTCGGCTTCTTTCACGCCCGGTGCCGGCAGAAAACTGCTGGCCTGGCGATTGCCCAAGGTGATGGTACCGGTCTTGTCCAACAGCAATACGTCGACATCGCCGGCGGCTTCAACCGCACGACCCGAGGTGGCGATGACATTGGCCGACATCATCCGGCTCATGCCCGCCACGCCGATGGCCGAGAGCAGGCCGCCGATAGTGGTGGGGATCAGGCACACCAGCAATGCCACCAGCACCGTGGCGCTGATCACGCTGCCGGTACCGCTCATGGCCACGGCGAAGATCGAATACGGACTGAGGGTCGCGATCACCAGCAGGAACAACAGGGTCAGGCCCACCAGCAGAATCGTCAGCGCGACTTCGTTGGGGGTTTTCTGGCGCTTGGCCGACTCGACCATCGAGATCATGCGGTCGAGGAACGACTCGCCCGGGTTGACGCTGATGCGCACCACCAGCCAGTCGGACAACACCCGGGTGCCGCCGGTGACCGAGGAAAAGTCGCCACCGGCCTCGCGGATCACCGGGGCCGATTCGCCGGTGATGGCGCTCTCATCCACCGACGCTACACCTTCAATCACCACACCATCCAGCGGCACCAGGTCGCCGGCTTCAATCAACACCACGCTGTCCTTGCGCAGCAGGCTGGCTTCCATGGGCAACCAGGCGGCGCCGTGGCGCGGCTGCTGCAACAGCTTGGCCAGGGTCTGGCGTTTCATGCCACGCAGGCTGGCGGCCTGGGCACGGCTACGACCTTCGGCCAAGGCTTCGGCAAAGTTGGCGAATAGCACGGTGAACCACAGCCACAAGGTAATGCTGAGGATAAAGCCGCTGGGCGCTTCACCCTTGCCACCCAAGGACTGGAACCACAGCAACGTGGTGAGGATGCTGCCCAGGTACACCACAAACATCACCGGGTTTTTCCACTGGGCCTGGGGCAGCAGTTTCTTCAATGCATCAACGCCGGCAGTGAGCACGATGCGTCGATCAAACAGGGGTAAACGAGCATTTTTCATGGGGGAATCTCTTACTCACTGACCGCAATAGAGGGCTGACGAGCATCCAGCGCCAAGTTGAGTTGCAGCACATTCACCCGTGGTTCGCCGAGCAAACCGAGGGTGCGGGCGGCGGTGTGGTCGTTGAGCAGTTGCAGCAATTGGGCTTCGGGGATCTGCCGCAAACGTGCCACCCGTGCCAGTTGCAGCCGGGCGTTGGCCACCGAAATGTGCGGGTCCAGGCCTGATGCCGAGGCGGTGACCGCGTCCACCGGCACCAGGGTGTTGGCGGGCAGGCCGTTGTCCTGGCGATAGGCCAGGGCCCGTGCGGCGACCTGGTCCACGAGTTTCTGGCTGGTTGGCCCCAGGTTGCTGGCGCCGCTGGAGCCAGCGTTGTAGGGCTGCGCAATGCTTTTGCTCGGGTCTTGCGGGTCAGCGCCTAAGGTCGCGCTCGGGCGGCCATGGAAGTACTCAGGGCGGGTGAAGCGCTGGCCGATCAGCGCCGAGCCGATCACCAGGCCGTCGCGTTCAATCAGCGAACCCTGGGCCTGAAACGGGAACAACAGTCGCGCTGCCAGGGTGGTAAACGCCGGGTATGCCAGCCCCGTCAGCAGCATGAAAAAAACCGCCGAAACCAGCACCGGGCGCAACAGCCCCTTGAATATCGATTGAGTCATCATCAACGTGTCCTTAGTTGTACGTCTGGCCGGACAGCAACTGCAGTTGCTCCACCAGCGGGCCGAGCGCGAGCGCGGGCAGGAAGGTCAGGCCACCGACCACCAGCACCACGAACACCACCAGCAGCATGAACAGCGGGGTTGCGGTGGGGATGGTGCCGGCGCCGGCGGGCACGGTCTTTTTCATCGCCAGGGAGCCGGCCACGGCGAGCATCGGCAGCATGGTGAAAAAGCGCCCGATCAACATCGCAAGGCCAATGGTGGTATTGAAAAACGGCGTGTTGGCGTTCAACCCGGCAAAGGCCGAACCGTTGTTGGCGGTGCCGGAGGTATAGGCGTAGAGCACCTCGCTGAACCCGTGGGGGCCGAGGTTGTTGAGGCTGGCCATAGTGTCCGGCCACAGGGCGGCGAGGGCGGTGAACCCGAGGATGCTGGTGGGGTGTGCGAGCACCGAGAGCATCACCAGTTTCATCTCCCGGGCCTCGATTTTCTTACCGAGGAATTCCGGGCTACGGCCGATCATCATCCCCACCAGGAACACCGTGAGCAGGGCGTACTGGATCAGGTTGATAAAGCCGACGCCGTCACCACCGAATACACAGTTGAGCATCATCTGCGCCAGGGGCACGAAGCCACCCATGGGTGTCAATGAGTCGTGCATGGTGTTGACCGAACCGGTGGTTGCGGCGGTGGTGGTGGCGATAAACAGGCTGCTGTCGGCAATGCCGAAGCGCAGCTCCTTGCCTTCCATATTGCCGCCGCTTTGTTCGATCGACAGTGTCTGGTTGGCACCGGCCTGGGTCAGCAGCGGGTTGCCGGTTTGTTCGGCGCCATACACCAGTGCGAGGAAACCGATGAACATCACCAGGAAGGTGCCGAAAAATACCCAGCCTTGGCGACGTTGCAACAGCATGCTGCCAAAGGTGTAGGTCAACGCCGACGGGATCAGCAGCATGCTCAGGATGTGCAGGATGTTGGTCAGTGGCGTTGGGTTTTCGAACGGGTGGGCGGCGTTCATGCTGAAGAAACCACCGCCGTTGGTGCCGATATGCTTGATCGATTCAAAGCTGGCGACCGCGCCCACGATCAACTGTTGCTGCGCGCCCTCAAGCGTAGTCGCCAAGGCTTGGGAGGCGAAGGTCTGTGGCATGCCTTGCCACACATACACCAGGGCCATGATCACACACAGTGGCAGCATCACCCGATACAGCGTGCGGGTGAAGTCGACCCAGAAGTTGCCGATGTCGGCCGAGCTGGAACGGCTCAAGCCCCGAATGAAACCTGCCGCCGCGACCACGCCGGATGTGGCCCCGACGAACATCAGGAAGGTGATGACCGCCATCTGGCTGAAGTTCGACAGGCTGGTTTCGCCCGAGTACGCCTGCCAGTTGGTGTTGGTAATAAAGGACGCTGCAGTGTTGAACGCCAAGTCCGGGCTTTGTGCCGCCAACGCAAGAGGGTTGATCGGCATCACCGCCTGCAAGCGCAGGACCAGATAGCCCAGCAGCATCATTGCCGCGTTCGACAGCAACAACGCTGAACCGTAGCGGGCCCAGCCCATGCTTTCCCGTGGGTCGATGCCCAGCAGGCGAAAGGTACAACGTTCCGGCAGTGCATGGCGGTCCCCGGTAAATACCCGGGTCAGCCACTTGCCCATCAGCACGGCGAGCCCGGTCATCAACCCCAGAACCAGCGTAAATTCCAGCAAAGTGCTTAACATGTCGTGGCTCCGTTCAAATCTTGCCCATGGCGACAATGGCCAGGGCAGTCGCAACAAAAAACACCAAGGAGAGGCCCATAAACATCACGTCGTACATGGCAGGCTCCCTAGAATTTTTCGGCGCGAATAAGGGCGTAGCCCAAGTAAGCGAATAGCCCGACGGCACATAAGCCGCTGGCGATATAGATGAACGTAAGTGTGAGCACGGTGTAACTCCCCTGAATAAATAAGCCGCCACTGCGGACGCGGGGAGGTTAAGGGTTGGCGTATCAAGCTCGGGCACTGATTGCACGGGGCGGTATTAAGACGGCATATAGATGACGCAGGGGCGGGCGAACGAAAACAAGGGATACCCCGTTGCCGAGGTGTCCCTTGAAAGTCTGGGGTTCTACTGATTGCAGCGATCGGCTTATTTGGCTTTCTTTTTCTTCTCGCCGCGGGTGGCGAGGTGCTCGAAGCAAAACGCGGCGGTGCCGAAGAGCGCAATCATTGACAGGACGACCATGCCTAAAGTTGAACTTTCCACGATGACTTCCTACGAGTTTTGGGGGTAGGAAGTGACGGTAGTGGTTGCAGGCTTAGTTGCTCAATAGAGACGACATAATCGTTATGGCGAACGGGCAATCCATACGCATTCTTTACGGATGATCAGAGAGTTGGCGGCCACGAGGGCGCACCCTTCACTGCTCAAGGCTCCCGCCCGATGCGCCCTATCCGGTAATCTGGCACGCTGAGCGCCACCTCACCACAAGAAAGCCCGCTTATTAGGCGTGGGCTTTTTTACCTGCGATCTGACCTTTCTGCGCTTTGCCGTTGTGCACTGCATACTCGCAATGAGCTGCGCCAGTGCGTCATGACGTGGGGGAATACCCCCATGCCCATTGGTCGATTGCGCCACTAGCCGCTTAAACGGTTATCTATAGCCACGCGAAGATTTCCAGGCGAGCTTCCGGCAGCAGGACGCTGTGGCGCCCTCTCTCTAATAATGGCCTTTAAAGGCGATAAAAATAGTCTGCAAGGGGAATGGCAATCCATGAAATATCCTTTACGTCCGTTGGTGTTCTGGCCAACGTTTCTGATTCTGCTGACGGCGGTTATCGCCAGCTACATTGACCTGAATGCATTCCTTGCGGTCAGCAAACAGCTCAACAGTGTGATCCTCAAGAACTTCTCATGGTTGTTCAGTGCCGGTTCGTTTGCCATGGTGGTGTTGACCGGTATCGTCTACCTCTCGCCCCTGGGCAAGGTGCGCATTGGTGGCGAAGACGCCCAGCCGTTGCTGAGCAAATGGCGCTGGTTCATGGTCGCGCTGTGCACCACGCTGGCGGTGGGTGTGTTGTTCTGGACCACCGCCGAGCCGCTCTATCACCTGTACGGGCCGCCCAGCAGCCTGCCGATCGAAGCGGGCAGCGCCGCGGCAAAAAGCTTCGCCCTGTCGACGATGTTCCTGCACTGGACCATCACGCCCTACGCCATTTACCTAGTGCCTTCACTGGTATTTGCGCTGGCGTTCTATAACCGTCGCAGCCATTTTTCCATCGGCGCCATGCTTGAGCCGCTGCTGGGCGAAGCGCGGGTCAGGCGCTATGCGGGGCTGATCGACACCCTGGCGATGTTCGCCCTGGTGGCTGGTATGGCCTCGTCCCTGGGCACGGGGGCGCTAACCTTGTCGGGCGGCCTGAGTCAATACATCGGCGGTGAAACCACGCCGTTGCGCCTGGCGATCATCATCGCGATTATTGTGCTCACCTTTGTAGCCTCCGCGGCCAGCGGCTTACAGCGTGGGATTGTGATGCTGTCGTCGTTGAACACTTGGATCATGCTGGCCCTGGGGCTGTTCGTGCTGCTGTGCGGGCCGACCCTGTACATGTTCAGCCTGGGTGTGGAATCACTGGGCGTTTACCTCGACACTTTTTTCAGCCGTAGCCTGTTCACCGGTGCCGCCAGTGGCGATACCTGGCCGCAAAGCTGGACGGTGTTCTACTGGTCGGTGTGGTTTGCCTGGGCACCGGTGAGTGCGATGTTCCTCGGCAAGATCGGCCGTGGCTACACCGTGCGAGAGTTCATCCATATCAACATGCTGTACCCGGCATTGTTCACTGCGGTTTGGATCTGCATCTTCTCCGGCAGCAGCCTGTACTTCGATGCCTTGGGCGATGGCAGCCTCAACCGGGTGCTGAACGAGCAGGGCGTGGAACACGTGCTGTACCAGATGTTCCAGCAATTGCCGGCCAGCGGCCTGATGATCGCGTTCCTGCTGTTCGTGGCGTTCATCTCATTTGTGACGGCGGCGGACTCCAGCACCGATGTGATCGCCAACCTTTGCAGCAAAGGCGTGACCGCCGACTCCGACCTGGACGGCAACGCGATGTTGAAAATTGTGTGGGGCGTGATCATTGGCACGGTGTCGTGGGTGATGGTCGCCTTTGTCGGCATCGACGGGGTAAAAATGCTCTCCAATCTCGGTGGCTTGCCCGGAATGATCCTGGTGCTGCTGGCCAGTACCTCGTTGATTTTCTGGCTGAAGAACCCGGCGCTGCTCGATGTGAAAAGCGTGCAGCCGGCCACTGAGCCCGGTCCACGTGGCGCGAGCCCCGTCGCGCAATTCGCCCGCTAATTCATCAATTCTGTGTGTCTCCCTGCGCGCTCCCTGCCGAGCGCAGGGGAGCTGTTTGTGCGCAATAAATATTTTGGAGTTACCGATGGAAATCGTCACCGAGTTTGCCTACAAGATCCGTGAAATCGAGCATTGCCTGATCCCCCTGAAGGACGGCACCCAACTGGCCGCGCGCATCTGGTTGCCCGATGTCGCAGGTGGGCAGACCTTCCCGGCGATTCTGGAATACCTGCCGTACCGCAAGCGCGACGGCACCGCGGTGCGCGATGCACTGACCCATCCGTGGATGGCGGGGCAGGGCTATGTCTGTGTGCGCGTGGACATGCGCGGCAATGGCGAATCCCAGGGGCTGATGGCCGACGAATACCTGCCGCAGGAACAGGACGACGCCCTCGAAGTGATCGACTGGCTGTGCCGTCAGCCCTGGTGCAACGGCAAGGTCGGCATGATGGGCATCTCGTGGGGCGGCTTCAATAGTCTGCAAGTCGCGGCACGCCAGCCCGAGGCACTGAAGGCGATCATCACCCTGTGCTCCACCGATGACCGGTTTGCCGACGACATTCACTACAAGGGCGGCAACCTGCTGATGGAGAACTTCGGCTGGGCTGCGACCATGCTCAACTTCAGCGCCGCGGTGCCCGACCCGGTGCTGGTCGGCGACGCCTGGAAAACCCTCTGGCAGCAACGCCTGGAGGCCATGCCGCTGCTCGCCGAAACCTGGCTGAAGCACCAGACCCGCGATGACTACTGGCGTCACGGTTCGGTGTGCGAGGACTACTCGAAGATCAAGGCGGCGGTCTACGCCGTGGGAGGTTGGGGCGATGCCTACCGCAACACAGTGTCGCGCATGATGGAGCACTTGCCGGGGCCGAAGAAAGCCATGATCGGCCCGTGGATCCACAAGTACCCGCATTTCGCCGTGCCCAATCCGGCCATCGGCTTCCTGCAAGAAGCCAAACGCTGGTGGGATCACTGGCTGAAGGGCATCGACAACGGGGTGATGGATGACGCCGCCTGCACCTTTTACCTACAGGACATTCTGCCGCCAAAGGGCAGCTATGCTGAGCGGCCAGGTATCTGGGTGCAGACGTCCGGGTGGCCGGACCCGCAGGTGCAGTGGACCGATTTCAGCCTCGATGAGCGCGGCCTCAACCCCGGCAACCAGGCGCTGGCCGCTGCGCGTAGCATTTGCTCGCCGCTGACCACCGGCCTGCATCAGGGCGAATACTGCGCCATCTGGTTTGGTCCCGACGGGCCGACGGACCAGCGCCGCGATGACGCCCACTCGCTGTGCTTCGACTCCCAGCCGCTGACCGAAACCCTGGCGCTGTTGGGGGATGCGCGCCTCAAGCTGCGCCTGGCCAGTGACACCACCTGCGGGCAATTGGTGGCGCGCCTGAATGCGGTGGCGCCGGATGGGCAAGTCACGCAGATCAGTTACGGCGTGCTGAATCTCACGCTGCGCGAGGACTTGTCCCGCGTCACGCCGGTAGTGCCAGGCGAACCGATGGATGTGCACCTGAACCTGGACCATATCGGCATGCGCCTGCCCGCCGGGTACCGTCTGCGCGTGGCCCTGAGCACCGCCAGTTTCCCGTTGCTGTGGCCGAGCCGCGAGCTGACCACCCTGACCTTGCTGCCGAGCCTGCAAAGCCTGCAACTGCCGGTCTTCACCGGCGAGGCAGTGGCCTGCCCATTCGAGGCACCGCAATCGGCAACCCCGGCTGCGCTGGAAGTGCTGCGTGCAGCCGCGCCGAAACGCACCTTGATCGAAGACGTGGGCAGTGGCGAAGTCTGCGTGAAGATTGAGGACGACCTGGGCGCGATGCGTTTTACCGACCATGGCTTATCCGTGGACCAGCGCTGTACCGAGCAATACCACTCGTTGCCTTGGGACCCGCTGGCGACCCGTGCCGATATTCAGTGGCATTACCGTGCCAGCCGCGATGCATGGGCCGTGGAGGTGGAAAGCAGCCTGAGCGTAAACGCCGACGCTGAGTGGTTCTACGTGGAAGCGGAACAGACGGCCTGGGAAAATGGCCAGCTGGAGCACCGGCGGCAATGGAGCAAACGCATAGCGAGGGTCGCGCTGTGAGTGAGCAACTGGCAGGATACTTGCCAACGTGATCTCTGCGGGCCAGGACAAACCCTGGCCCGTTTCTACCAATGGAACTGCTCAATGTCGCGCCGAAACGTCGATCTTCCGCCGCTCAACTGCCTGCAGACATTCGAAGCGGCTGCCCGCCATTTAAGTTTCACCCAGGCCGCCCATGAACTGAACCTGACCCAGAGCGCAGTCAGCCGACAGGTCAAGCGCCTGGAAGAAGACCTGGCCCGCCCGCTGTTTTACCGGCTGGCGCAGGGGCTGAGCCTGACGCCAGCGGGGCTGCGCTACTTTCGCACCATCCAGCGCCTGTTGCGTGAGCTCGACCGTGAGTCCGCCGAGTTGCGCCGTCGCGGTGCCGACCGCCAGTTGACCCTGGCCAGTACGCCCACCATCAGTAGCATCTGGCTCGCTGGCCTGCTGCCGCAATTTCAGCGCGAGCACCCGGACTTGGATATCCGCATCCTGTGCAGCGAAAGCCCCAGCCATTTGGATGTGAATGAATATGACTTGGGCCTGTTCTATCACCTCGATGAGCTACCGGCGCCCCATGGCCTGGAATTGTCACCGGTGTTTGACCACGAGCAGGTGATTACCGTGTGCAGCCCTGGCTATATCGACCGCCACGGGCCGATTCGCGACCTGCAACACTTGCTTCACGCCCACACCTTGCTGATCGTTGAGGACCATCACCACGACTGGCTGACCTGGACCGACTGGTTCGCCGATGTCGGTGCCCAGTACCACACCCCGCGCCATGCACTGCGCACCAACAGCTATCAACTGTTGATGCAGTCGGCGGTCATGGGGCACGGCGTGGCCCTGGGCTGGAAGTGCCTGCTGGCGGGCGAACTGGCCGCCGGGCGCCTGCAAATGGCCCTGCCGCACACCATGCACAGCCGTGGCCGCCTGCACCTGATGCAACCCCCTCACCGCAACCCGCCATCGGCGGCGCGCAGTTTTCGCCAATGGTTGCTGGCCCACACCAGCAGTTTGAATGCCTCCCCTTAACCACCGACTGTGCTCATGAACCTGACTTTCCTGACCTTTCCTGCGCTGTACAGCGCCACCATCCTGATGCTCACCGGCAACGGGCTGTTTTTCAGTTTTATCGGCCTACGCCTGAGCAGCCAGGGCATCAGCGAGGTGTGGATCGGCGCGCTGACGGCGGCGTATTACGGCGGCATGGTCTGCGGCGCCAAGTTCGGCCACCGTATGATTGCCGGCGTCGGGCATGTGCGCTCGTATGTGGCCTGCGCCGGGGCCGCCACCATCATTGTGTTGCTGCATGTGCTGTTCGAGCAGTTGGAGTTCTGGCTGGTGCTGCGGTTTGTGATGGGCCTGGTGATGATGAACCAATACATGGTTATCGAAAGCTGGCTGAACGAGCAGGCGGAAAACAACCAGCGCGGTGCGGTCTTTGCCGGCTACATGGTGGCGGTGTCCCTGGGCCTGATGCTGGGGCAGGGCGTGTTGATCTGGCGCCCGGAGCTGGATTTCAAACCCCTGGTGATCGTCGCGATCTGCTTTGCCGCCTGCCTGTTGCCGGTGACCATGACCCGGCGCCTGCACCCGGCCAAGCTGGTGGCAGCGCCGCTGGAAGTGGGTTTTTTCTGGCAGCGAGTACCCCAGGCGCTGACCACGGTATTTGTGACGGGCCTGATGATCGGCGCATTTTATGCGCTGGCCCCGGTATTCGCCACGCGTAACGGCCTGAGCACAGCCCAGGCAAGTACCTTTGTCGCGGTGTCGATTTTTGCCGGGCTGTGTGGCCAGTGGCCGATCGGCTGGCTGTCGGACCGCATCGACCGCTCACAGCTGATTCGTGCCTGCGCGTTGGCCTTGGGCCTGGTGGTGATTCCGCTGTGGGGGCTGGTGCAACTGCCGTATACCTTGTTGCTGGTGTTCGGCTTTCTCAGCGGTTTGCTGCTGTTCACCCTTTACCCGCTGGCGGTGGCACTGGCCAATGACAACGTCGAACAACCCCGGCGTGTGCCCTTGAGCGCCATGATGCTCGCCACTCACGGCATCGGTGCGAGCCTGGGCCCGATGCTCAGTGGCGCGCTGATGAACAGCTATGGGCATGGCGCGTTTTACATGCTGTTTTCGGCCTGTGCGCTGTTGCTGATCTGGCGTGTGCAACCCAAGAAGGTCACGGGTGAATACCGGGTCGAAGGGGCGCCGCTGCACCACGTGGCCATGCCCGAACATCCGATGGGGGGCATGGCGGTGGTGCTTGACCCGCGGGTGGACGAAATCCCCGAGGAACTGGTGATCAACACCCCGGCGCCCGATAGCAAGCCGTGATAGCTACTAGGCTTTTTTCTTGCGCGACTGGCGCGTAGCCAGGTGCTCGAAGTCAAACGAGGCGGCGCCGGGCCCATGGTTACGCATGCTTTACGGGGTATTGCGGCTGTGACGGTAGTCGCTGACCGCTTCATACACCGCCTTGCGCAACCGGTTGATGCCGCCGATGGGGCGGTGTGCTTCCACACCGAACCAAGGGTTGAACGACTGGTTGTCACAGGCCAGGTTCTGCGCCGGCGTGTCGAAATCCTGGGCAGGAATCCTGACCTTGGCCACGGTTTCATACGGCGCATCGCTTTCTTTCCATTCGATGCTGGTGTCTTCGATAGGCATGAACGTTTGCGGGTTCTGCCGCTGGATCTGCAACACGAAACACGCCGCTACACGGTCACTGGACAGTTGCTGGGTCAGGGCGCTGCGCAGGAAGTTCGGCAGGGCCTGGTTCTGTTTGGGCAGTACGTATTCCGGGCAGCTTTGCGGGTCGGGCGCGACGCGGAACTTGGCGTTGGCCGCACCGAACTTGTAGGGCGAAACTGAAAAGTACGTCGTTTGCGTCGGGCTGGCGGGGGCGGGCGCCAGGGTGGCCAGGGCGATAAACAGGTGGCGCACTTGCCAACTGCGCGGGTCGAGCTTGGGGAAGAACGCCAGGACCTTCTTGCCATCGGCCTGTGCGCCGATGTTCTGTGCGTATTCCGCGACATCGCTGACAAAGAAATTCGGGTGACTGAACATCACGAAATCCTGCTCCGTGCGCGCCTGCTGATCGGCCATCAGCTGTTTGCCGGGCACATCCAGCAACTTGATCGCCATGCCACGGGCATCGCGGATGCTGTCGAACTGCGGGTAGGCGTTGCCGTTGGACAGCCGCATCGTCGCCTGCCAGGTCTTGCCCGGTTCGGCGAACACGCCCTGGCGCAAGGCTGGGTCGAGATCCGCCAGCACGCTGACTTCGGCTTTAACGCAACCATGGGCCTTGGCGTGGGCATCGCGCAGGTAGCGGGTGCCTTCGCGATGCTGGTCGACGATGCGTACTGCCGTCTGGATGATGCCTTGGGTCATGGCCGCTTCACCCGGCGGGATCTGCTCGTCCGGCGACACCGGGCCACTGTGTTGCCAGGCGAACCAGACAGTTGCCAGCAGCCACCCCAGCAGGCCCAGGCCCAGCAGCCACAACAGGGTTTTGCCGAGAAAGGCGCCAAGGCGCAGCCACAGACGAGCGAGCATGGAACGGTCCTTGTTTTGCGATTGGATAATCATGGCAGTTGTTGCTCCTGCGGGCCGCCCAGCACCTTGAGATATTCGAGCAGCGCCCAGCGCTCCTGCGGCAGCAAGCCACGGCCGATGACGCCGTTGCCACGCGCGCCAGCACGGAATTCGTGGCCGCTGTTGTGGTTGCCGGTGACTCGGGTATCGAACAGGAAGGCATTCTTGAACGCGGCGGTCTCAAAACCCAGGTGACGGGGGTCGTAGTTGAAGGTGCCTTTATAGAAGGTAGTACTGCGTTCGTCCTGGGGCGACAGCAACTGGTAGATCGTCGGCACCGAACCGTTGTGCAGGAACGGCGGGGTTGCCCATACGCCTGCCAGTGGCCGCGCCTTGTAGGCACGTAATTCGCGTACGCCGATGGGCAGGCCGAACCCGTCCAGGCCCGGGCGCTCGGCTGGGGTCACGCCGGCGGCGCGGTAGGCGTGTTCTTCGACGAAGGCAGTGACATAAGCCAGGCCTTGGGCCACGGACATTCTCTTCAGGTCCAGGGGGGCAGTGGGCGTGGGGTGCAGTTCGACATTCAGTTGGGCCAGTTCGGCCGGGTCCCATTGCAGGGCACTGAGGTCATAGCGCTGGTCGGCAATGTTGCTGGCGGTGCCGGGGTCAGTGCCAATGTAGTCCACCGGCAGCATTTTCAACTGCTGCACCGGGCGGCCATTTTCCTCGGTGACCGTGGGTATATGGCAACCAGCACAGTTTTCGGCGAAGAGTGCGCGCCCCTGGACGGCGAGGGGTTTGTCGATGGCGCCGAACAAGTCCTCCGGCCAGGTTGGCGGCTTGAGGCGTTGCAGGGTTTCTTCGATCAGGTGCAAGTCCCGTACGCGTACGCTGGACGGATAGCGAGCGTCGCCCTGGAGCGGTTGGCCGGCACTGTCGAAGAAGGCCAGGGTTGCGCCTACACCCAGGGCTTCACCGATATTGCGCGCCATGGGCTGCTGGGCCGAGCCATTCCACTGTACCCAGTCGAAAGTCCAGATATCCCACAACTGCGGGTAGTCCACTGGCGCATTGGCGACGCGATAATTGTCTGGCGAAATTGCATCGCCAAAGCTGGCGTTGGCGATGCGCCCAAAGGCGTCCGTGCGGCCGGGGCCTTCTTCGGTGGGGTAGAGGCCGCGGTGGGTGTCATTCCATGCGACTTTGAGGAACTGGTTCAGCGACTGTTTGAAGTCCTTACGCAATTGGTCATGCTGGGCATCGTACTGGTCACCCAAGACCTTGCGGGCAAAGCGCTCGAACTTCCAGGGGTTGTAATAGGTGGCGGCAAGGCTGGCAACCAGGGCCTGACCGAAACTGCCACCGCGCAAGGTGGGGACGCTGGAGGGCAGCACGTGTTGCGCCGAGCCGCCATCGATGCGCAAGGCCTGGCCTTTGAAGTGCAATTCACCAGTGTGGCAGGCTGCGCAGGTGATATCCAGGTACTGAACCTTGCTGTCGGCGTTCTGGTGCCGGGCAAAACCCACCGGCAGGTTGCCGGGGTTTTGCGTGGTGAGTACCTGCTTGGGGTCGACCAGGAAACCGAAGCGCGCCAGGTACTCGGGCGCGGTAAAGCGTTGCT
Source organism: Pseudomonas haemolytica (assembly GCF_009659625.1). Taxonomy (GTDB): domain Bacteria; phylum Pseudomonadota; class Gammaproteobacteria; order Pseudomonadales; family Pseudomonadaceae; genus Aquipseudomonas; species Aquipseudomonas haemolytica. The sequence continues at coordinate 1,306,204 of NZ_VOIW01000001.1, forward strand.
CGGAGAACGGCAACTCCAGCGCAGTGAACCAGTCGTAGTGCAGGCCTTTTACCTGGGTGCCCTGGGGGGTGAAGTAGTAGGTCTGGCGGTCGGCGGCACTCCATTGGTCCTGGTAGTGCACCTGCTCCACGGGCACGTAGTCCGGCAGCTTGGGGTTGAGGGTGTAATAGAGCACCACGGCCAGCATCAGGCTGAGCGCGATGAGTATCAGGAGTAAAACACGGGAAAAAATGCGCAAGATGGCTATCCTTGTCGAATTGTCGCGTTGTTATGCCACTGCCCCATAGGTGCGGCAAGTAGCAAGTGGCTTGGTTGCAGGCAATCCCGCGATCCTTCGCGGTGCTCCATAATGAATGAAAATGCTTTTAAACACGTGAACTTATCAGAAGTTTCCTGCTCACATGGCGGTAGCCATTGGTCGTGGCCGCCTGATAAGCTCGCGACTTTATTCGAATGCCCTTTTGGCGCATGAACAAGGAAATAGCATGAAACAGCATCGGTTGGCGGCGGCGGTGGCCCTGGTTAGCCTGGTACTTGCGGGTTGTGATTCGCAGACCAGCGTAGAGCTGAAAACCCCGGCGCAGAAAGCTTCCTACGGCATCGGCCTGAACATGGGCAAGAGCCTTGCCCAAGAAGGCATGGACGACCTGGACTCCAAAGCTGTAGCCCAAGGCATTGAAGATGCCGTTGGCAAGAAAGAACAGAAACTCAAGGACGACGAGTTGGTCGAGGCGTTTGCCGCACTGCAGAAGCGTGCTGAAGAACGCATGACCAAGATGAGCGAAGAGTCGGCAACTGCCGGCAAGAAATTCCTCGAAGACAACGCCAAGAAAGACGGCGTAGTCACCACCGCTTCCGGCCTGCAGTACAAGATCGTCAAGAAGGCCGACGGCGCCCAGCCCAAGCCAACCGACGTGGTGACTGTTCACTACACCGGCAAGCTCACCAACGGCACCACCTTTGACAGCTCCGTGGATCGCGGCAGCCCGATTGACCTGCCGGTCAGCGGCGTGATCCCGGGTTGGGTCGAAGGCCTGCAACTGATGCACGTTGGCGAGAAGGTCGAGCTGTACATCCCGTCCGACCTGGCCTACGGCGCCCAGAGCCCGAGCCCGGCGATTCCAGCCAACTCCGTGCTGGTATTCGACCTGGAACTGCTGGCCATCAAGGACCCAGCCAAGGCAGACGCTGCTGAAGCACCTGCTGCACCAGCCGCCAAGAAGTAATCGGCGCCTGAACACACAACGCCCCGTCTAGACGGGGCGTTGTTGTTTCCGGGGTTTCTCGAATGAGGCAAATCCCCCGATGAAGCCTCTGCAAATCCAAACGAACGTCCGTAATTTGAAACAGTCTGATATAAGACTCGAGCACGGGTAGCCGCACATACATGCCAAGTCAATGAAATCTTGGGTTTTTTTTATGTGCGCAAAAAACGCCCGATCTGACTGTAAGCCTTGTAGGCCGTGGCTTTCAGCCGATAAAACAGGCTCTGTTCACAAGGTTATCCACAATTTGTGTGGATAACCTTTTATACCGCCTGGAACTGGAGTGACCCATGAAACCACCCTTCAATTTCACCCGTTTTCTGCCCATGGCTGCACGTCTGCTTGGCCGTGGCCGTTTGCCGACACTGCTGTTTGCCGTCGCGGCCAAAGGTTCAAGCCAGGGCAACCGACTGGGCCAGCTCAAGGATGATCTCAAATTGCTCCAGGCTCTGTGCCTGGCTTACTGGCGCGGCGAATACCGGGCGATAAGCCCCAAGGCGCTGATATCGGTGGTGGCGGGGCTGATGTATTTTCTCAGCCCGATCGATGCGATCCCGGATTTCATCCCCGTGTTCGGTATGCTCGACGACATCGCTGTGCTGGCATGGGTCATGAAGACCCTGAGCGGCGAGCTGAGCGCTTTTCGCGCCTGGCGCGATGCGCAACGCCCGGAAAAGCTGGCGGTGGTTGAGCGCCTCCCAGCCACGCCTGAGCTGCTCGCCCAGGAAAACCCGCAAAAAAACTAATGATGCTTGGTATCCCCCTGCGACCTTTGTGGCTGTTAGGATTACACTTCTAAGGAAAGAACTTACTTAGTAAGTGTTTTTATCCTACGGGGCAGTCATGGATATTCAGATCATTTCACGCGATGGCGAACCCGAGTATGCGGTGTTGCCATGGGACCAGTACCAGGCGCTGCTAAAAGCTGCCGGTCAGCAGCAACCTACACGTGTTTCCTCCCCAGCCGCACCCATCGCCTCCGCCCAGGAGCTGCGACCGCTCGCAGCCCTGCGCGGCCTGCGTGAAGCCAAGGGCCTGGCTATCGAGGCCCTGGCACGCACTGTGGGGATCAGCCCCTCGTATCTTGGATTGATTGAAAGTGGTGAGCGCCAGCCGGATGCCGCGATTCGCCGCAGCCTGGCTTGGGAATTGGGCGTTGCAGGTTGGAGGGATGAGTCTTGAGCCTACGTATCAGCCGTCAGCACTGGGATGGGTTACTCAATGAGCTGGATCAGGCGCGGCGCCAGCGCCATTTGTTGACGTACCGTGCGTTGCTGGAGCGTCTGCAATTTCCGACGCCGGCCATGCAGACCTTGGCTGCCGCCCTGGAACATCTGGCGGCGCTGGATGCCAAGGCTGAGCAGCCGCTGCGCAGTTCACTGGTGATAAGCCAGGGGGCCAGCCGCCTGCCGCGTACCGGTTTTTTTGAATGTGTGGAGCGCTTGGGGCGGTTCAGCGGGCCCTCCGATGGCGTCGCCGCCGCGTCTTGGCATGCTTCTGAAGTGGTGCGGGTGTTCGAGTACGAGTACCCGGAGTCCGCCGAGGCTTAAAGTGCCTGCGATAACATGTCCATGCTATCGATCACATGAATGCTGTAGCCGGCCACGTCCTTGGCATGATGCTTGGCTTGTGAGGCCAACTCTGCGAGTTGGCTGGCATCCAGTTGCCCACAGGCTTGTGGATACAAATGCACCACGCCGATGGACAGCGACAGCAAGGCGAATTCCTGGCGCAGGCCCTGGCGGTTAAGAGCCATGAAGCAACCGGCATCCAAGTGTTCGGCGCGGTAGAAACGTCGGCATTGGGTGTGAAAATCATCCAGCAGTTGGTTGAGCCGCTTGCGCCAATCCTGCGGGCTGAGTACCAGTAGAAAGTCATCGCCGCCAATATGCCCGACAAAGTCGCGGCTAGGGTCTACCCGGTCGTTCAGGCACTGCGCCAGGCACAGCAGCACTTCGTCCCCACGCCCATAGCCGTAGATATCGTTGAACGGCTTGAAACTGTCGATATCCACGTAGCAGATCACCGACTCGCGTTGTTGCTGTAACAGCCGGGTCAGACACTGTTGGATCGGCACGTTGCCAGGCAGCAAGGTCAGCGGATTGGCATAACGCGCCTGTTGGATTTTCAGTTCTGTGATCAACTTGAGCACATCGATGACCCGGCCCAGCCCGAGATAGTCGCCGTTCAGCGTGATGATGAAATCTTCTTCGATGCGCTGCCGCGCGCGGCTGGTCAGCAAACGGCTGACCTGTTGCAAGGACTGGCTCAACTCCACTGCCAGAAAATCATCGCTCATCAAGCGGCTGATAGGTTTACGTGCGAACAAGTCGGTAGCGAACGGCTTGAGCAGCGCATCCGACAACGAGTGCCGATGCACAATACCGACCGGGTGACCACAGCCATCCAGCACCGCCAACGAGTTGAGGTTGGCCTGGCGGCGGAACGATTCCAGCACTTGGGCGGTGGCCGTATCTTGATCTACCGCTGGCTGTTCATTAAGCAGGGCGCTGAGATCAATTCCTTCATCATGGAGGGTGATCGTGGGGCTATCCGGCTTGGGCAACATCAGGCGCGCTTCCTGCGGCGGGTGTTCTTGAGGGCGGCAGAGCAGGTAACCCTGGACCAGGTCGACGCCCATCTCAGTCAACACCGCCAGTTCTTCCGGCCGTTCGATCCCCTCGGCAATCACCTGGGCGCGGGACGCCCTGGCGATCTGCAGGATCGAGCCGACAAATTCGCGCTTGAGGGCGTCCTGGTGAATGCCGTCGATAAAGTGCCGGTCGATCTTCACGTAGTCCGGGCGTAGTTCCGACCACAACCGCAGACTGGAGTATCCGGCGCCCAGGTCATCAAGCGCGATGGCAAACCCCATGTCGCGATAATGATGCAGGGCGGTTTGCAACAGCGCGAAATCGTCGGTGGGCGTCTGCTCGGTGAGCTCGATCACCACCTGGCTCGGTGGGATACCGAAGTCGCGCAGCAGTTGCAGGGTACGCCCCGGCTGATGCGCGCTCTCCATCAAAGATTCCGGCGAGATATTGAGGAACAGCTTACCCGGCAGTTTCTGATCGCTGAAGCGCCGGCATGCACTCTCTCGACACACCATTTCCAGTTCGCTCAGGCGCCCGGCATGACGGGCCACGCAGAACAGCGCGACGGGGGAGTGCAGCGGGCTGTTGGACGGGCCGCGGCTGAGGGCCTCGTAACCCAGAATGCGTCGCTGCGACAGACAAATGATCGGTTGGAACAGGCTGTGCAAACTGCCTTGAGCCAGGATTGAGCCCAATGCATCCAGCTGTTCGGTCATGGTCATGGCGATCTCGATCGAAAAAAAAGGACCGCAGGCTTAAAACCTGCGGTCCTTCCATTTCACGACAGAATGATGTCTATATGATGACACTCCCAAGAGCGACCATATTAAATTGCCATCACTTACTGCTTGGCCACCTGCTTGGTGATTTTCAGGTAATCCAACAGGATCCGGCCGGTCTCGGCCAGGTAGGCGTCGTCTTCCGGCTTGGTTTTATCCGCCTCGGCCGGCAGTGCGTCTTCATCTTCTTTCTTCAGCTCTTTGAGCGGGTCTTCGCCCTTGGCCTTGCGACGGGTGTTCTCCAGTACCAGCTGTTGGTTTTCGATGCTGGAGTGCTGTGCACGGCGATCCGCTTCATTGAGGCTGACGGTTTTCTCTTCCATCAGCTTCTTGGCCAAGGCCAGCTTGTCGCGGATAAACACGAACTCGGCATCCTTGGCGGAGCGGGTGTCGTGATCAGCTTTCAATTGCGTCAGGAATGGCTTGAACGGGTCTGACGCCGGCTTGATGGCAGGACGGATGGTGTCCCACGGCATGGCTTCAGGCAATGCGCTTTCACCGATTTCCTTGGTGTCGATGATCGACGGGAAATCGATATCCGGCAGCACGCCCTGATGCTGGGTACTCTGCCCGGAAACCCGGTAGAACTTGGCCAGCGTCAGTTTAAGCTCGCCATGATTCAGCGGCTGGATAGTCTGCACGGTGCCTTTGCCGAAGGTCTGGCCGCCGATGATCAGGGCGCGGTGATAGTCCTGCATGGCGCCGGCGAAAATCTCCGAGGCCGAGGCCGAGAGACGGTTGACCAGGAGCGCCATCGGCCCTTTGTAGAAGGCACCCGGGTTCTCGTCTTCCAGCACGTCGACACGGCCGTCAGCATTGCGTACCAACACGGTCGGGCCCTTGTCGATAAACAGGCTGGTCAGCTCAGTGGCTTCCTGCAGGGAACCGCCGCCGTTGTTGCGCAGGTCGATGACCACGCCGTCGACTTTTTCTTTCTGCAGTTCCGTCAGGATTTTCTTCACGTCGCGGGTGGTGGACTTGTAGTCCGGGTCACCCGCACGGAAGGCTTTGAAGTCCAGGTAGAAGGCCGGGATTTCAATCACGCCCAGCTTGTAGTCCTTGCCATCCTGCTTGAGGTTGAGGACTTTCTTCTGCACGGCCTGGTCTTCGAGCTTCACCGCTTCACGGGTGATGGACACGATTTTGCTGGTCTGGTCGTTAGGGGCATTGGTGTGTGGAATCACTTCCAGGCGCACCACGCTGCCTTTTGGCCCACGGATCAGCTTGACCACTTCGTCCAGGCGCCAGCCGACCACATCGACCATCTCCTTGTCGGCCTGGGCCACGCCGATGATCTTGTCGGCAGGGGAGACTTGCTTGGTTTTGTCTGCCGGACCTGCCGGCACCAGGCGGACGATCTTCACCTGGTCATTGTCGCTTTGCAGGACGGCACCGATGCCTTCCAGGGACAGACTCATGTTGATATCAAAATTTTCTGCGTTATCAGGCGACAGATAATTGGTGTGCGGGTCGTAGGACATCGCAAAGGTATTGATGTAGGCCTGGAAGATATCTTCGGCACGGGTCTGGTCCAGGCGCGCCAGTTGATTCTTGTAGCGCTTGGTCAACAGCTCCTGAATGGCCTTGGGCTCTTTGCCGGCGATCTTCAAGCGCAGCACTTCGTCCTTGACGCGTTTGCGCCACAGGTCGTCGAGGGCTGCGGTGCTGGTTAGCCAAGGGGCGTCCTTGCGATCCACCAGAAGGGTTTCCTTCTGGGTGAAATCGAGCTTGTCGACGCCTTTGTTCAGCTCACCCAAGGCGAAGTCCAGACGCGCTTTGACGCGGTCCAGGTAACGCTTGTAGATGGTGAAGCCGGGTTGCAGGTCGCCGCTTTTGAGGAAGTCGTCGAATTGCGTCTTCCACTTGTCGAACTCAGCGATATCGCTGGCCAGGAAGTAGCTGCGCGACGGATCCAGCAGCTTGAGGTAGCTGTCGTAGATGATCACCGAGCGAGCGTCGTCCAGCGGCGGCTTGCTGTAGTGATGGCGCTTGAGCAACTCGACGACGTTGAGGCTGGCAATCACCTCATCGCGATCAGGCTGAAGATTGTCCCAGCTATTGGCTGCGAACGTATTGGTCGACATCGACGCGAAGCCGAGACCAATGAAAAAAGCGAGGGCGGTGCTTGGGAACAGATGCTTCATGCTGATTCGACGCGGGGGCAATTGATAACGCATATTAGGCCGTCTTTGAGGGAGCCGGTTCCATATGGTCCGGTCGCATAATGCAAAAAGCCCGGCGATACAGCAACGGGCTCAGTCCAGACTCACTATGGAGGCACTGTGAAAGCATTGCAAGGCGTTGAAGGGCAGGTGGAGGGTCAGAACAACCCAGTCCTACATTCGGTGTAGTCCATATTGCCAACAGCCCGGCCGGCTCCCAGACTGAAATGCGGTCAGTGTGGGAGCGGGCTTGCTCGCGAACGCGGTGGGCCAGATGAAACATTTTTTACTGACCCACCGCATTCGTGAGCAAGCCCGCTCCCACATTTGATTGGATTTCAGTCCGCAAAGCTCAGTGTCAGGCCCAGTGGTGGATAGGCCAGCCAGCCTTTTCAGCATGCTCACGCAATACAGGGTCCGGGTTCACCACCTGCGGGTGATCCACTTTCAGCAACAATGGCAAATCATTGCGTGAATCGGAGTAAAAGTACGCACCTTCAAGGGTTTCGCCTTCCTGTTCCAGCCATTCGAGCAAACGTGTGATCTTGCCTTCGCGGTAAGTCAGTACACCCTCGGTACGGCCGCTGTACACACCATGGCTGACGCCCAGGTTAATCCCCAGCACTTCATCGATACCGATACGCGCCGCAATCGGCGTGACCAGGTGAGTGCCCGATGCGGAAATCACCAGGATCCGGTCGCCATTCGCACGGTGCCGGGCGATGGTCTTGGTGGCGTCGCTGTAGATCAGCGGTTCAATCACGTCCTCGACCCATGGCTCCACAAGATGCTCGATTTCTTCCGGCGTGCGGCCGATCATCGGCTCCAGGCTGAAATTCATGAAGTCTTCCATCAACAGCTTGCCCTGGCTGTAGGCGTCCATCAGCTCGTTGTTCCTGGCCATGAACGACTTTGGATCGACCCAGCCGAGGCGGCCCATCTGTTCGCTCCACAGGGTCGCGCAGTCGCCGTGGATCAAGGTGTCGTCCAGATCAAAAATTACCAATGCCATCCGTCATGCTCTCTCTCAAAAGGTCACTGTCTGTCAGGCTACTTCACACAGGGCGCTGGGGTCGATGGAAAGTGCCAGGCGCTGGCCATCCGGGTGCAGGTCGTCGGCTGAACGGTTGAGCACGTCCACCACCAACTCCACGCCCCGGGCTTCGATGCGGTAGCGGATCACGTTACCCAGCAGGCTGTGGCTGCGTACCAGCGCATCGAGTTCGCCGCTGCGGCTCAATTCGATGGCCTCGGGGCGAATCGCAATGCGCCCGCTGATCGGCCGTTGCAGCAACTGGCTGGCCTTGTCGGCATCGAGCAGGTTGTAGTTACCGATAAAACCGGCGGCGAAGACATCCACCGGCGCGGTATAGAGAGTTTCGGCATCGCCACTCTGTACGATCTTGCCCTGGTTCATCAGGAAGATGCGGTCGGACATGGTCAGGGCTTCTTCCTGGTCATGGGTCACGAAAATCGTGGTCAACCCTAGTTCGCGCTGGATCTGGCGGATCTGTTCGCGCAAGTGCTTGCGAATTCGCGCATCCAACGCCGACAGCGGTTCATCCAGCAACAGCAGGCGCGGGCGGGTCACTAGGGAGCGAGCGAGGGCGACGCGCTGGCACTGGCCGCCGGACATCTGGTGCGGGTAGCGGCCGGCGAGGTCCGTGAGTTCCACCAGTTGCAGCACTTCTTGCACATGCTTGTGGCTGTCGTCAGCGTTGACCTTTTGCATGCGCAGGCCGAAGGCGACGTTCTGTTCCACGGTCATGTTGGGGAACAGTGCATAGCTCTGGAACACCATGCCGATATGGCGTTTCTGCGGGCTCAGGGGCACGATGTCCTGGCCGTCCAGCAGGATTTTGCCACTGTCCACCGGGGTCAGCCCGGCAATGCAGCGCAGCAGGGTGGATTTGCCACACCCGGACGGGCCGAGCAGGGTGACGAACTCGCCCTTGGCGATTTCGCAGTTGATATCGCTGAACACCGGGGTGCCGGAGTAGCTTTTTTGCAGGTGTTGGACGCTGACGAAGCTCATTGGCTTTTGTCCTTGTTCAAGATGTTGGCGGCCCAGGTCAGCACCAGCACAAAGAAGAAATAGGAAATCACGACGGCACTGGTGAAGTGGCCGCTGCTGTTGCGCATGTTGTTGAGGTACACCTGCAGGGTTTCGTAGCGGGTGCCGACGAGGATGTTGGCGAACACGAACTCACCGAACAGGAACGAGAAGGACAGCAGCAGCGCCACCATCAGGCCCTTGCGCAGGTTGGGCAGCACCACCAGGATCGCGGCCTGCCAGGTGCTGGCACCGAGCAGTTGCGAGGCGTCCATCAGGTCGCGCAGGTTGATGGCTTGCAGGTTATTGGTGATCGCGCGGTACATGAACGGCAACGCCACGGTGAAATAGCAGCCGATCAGGATCCACGGCGTCCCCACCATCGCCAGCGGCCCGGAACCGTACAGTTGCAGCAAACCCACCGAGGACACCACCGGCGGCACCGCAAAGGGCAGCAGGATCAGAATGTTCATAAGCGCATCGAGCTTGGGAAAGTGGTAATGCACCACGAACAGCAGCGGCAAGATCAACACCACCGAAAGGATCAGCGCCCCCACGCACACCAGCAGCGATTGCCCGAATGCCATCAGAAAGCGCGGGTCGCTCCACAGCTGTACGTACCACTTCACGGTAAAACCGGCGGGCAGGATGGTGGCCGACCAACTGCTGGCAATCGAGTAGACAAAGGTGCCGATCAGCGGCAGCACCAGGATCAGGAACAACAGGGCTACCACTATCCGATGGTAAAGGGCGGCTGGGCCGGCTTCAGCGCGAGACATGGTAGCTCCTCTTGAGCAACAGTTGATGGACCACGGTGACCACGGTCATCAGCGCCACCAGTACCACGGCCAGGGCGCTGGCCAGGTTCGGGTCGAGGGACACGTCTCCGGAGACCAGGCCCGCAATGCGAATCGGCAGTACGTTGAAGTTGCCCGTGGTCAAGGCGTACACCGTGGCATAGGCGCCGAGGGCGTTGGCCAGCAGGATCACGAAGGTGCCGAGCAGGGCAGGGGTAAGCACCGGCAAGCCGATATGCCGCCAGAACTGCCAGCCATTCGCGCCGAGCAGGGCGGCCGACTCACGCCAGTCTTCGCGCAATGCGTCAAAGGCCGGGTAGAGCAGCAACACGCCGAGGGGAATCTGGAAGTAGGTATAGAGGATGATCAAGCCGGTCTTCGAGTACAGGTTGAAGTCCTGAATGATCCCGGCCTGCTTGAGCATGATGGTGATGCTGCCGTTGAAGCCCAGCAGAATGATGAACGCGAAGGCCAGGGGCACGCCGGCGAAGTTGCTGGTCATGTTGGCAAAGGCCGTGACGAAGTTGCGCAGCGGCGAATCCACCCGGCGCAGGGAGTAGCTGCCCAGGGTGGCGATGATGATGCCGAAGATGCTGGAGTAGAAACTGATCTCCAGGCTGAACTGGATCGCCTGCAAGTAGAACTTTGAACTGAAGATCCGGGTGAAGTTTTCCAGCCCCCAACCGGCCTCTTCGGTTTGCAGGCTGTTGATCAGCACCCACACCAGTGGGGCGATTTCGAACACGATAAAGAACAGCGTGAAAGGCACCAGGCAGAGCAGGGCCAACCATTTGCCGCGGCTCATTTCAACAGCTCCCGGCATACAGGTTTGTCGTGGGGCACGCCGAGCAGTTCGCACACCGTGCCGCATAGTTCGGTCTGTTTTGGCGCGGCGTTGCTATCCAGGCTGAATCCGTCGCCGAGCACAAACAGTGGTACTTCACGCTCTTGCGGCAACAGGCCGTTGTGAGAGCGGTCGTTGTTCATGCCGTGGTCGGCGGTGACCAGCACCTGATAGCCGGCGTCGAGCCAGCCTTGCAGGTAGTCGGCCAGGATGATGTCGGCCGAGCGTGCGCTGTTGCGGTATTGCGCGGTGTCGAGGCCGTGCTTGTGGCCGGCGTCGTCGATGTTCATCGGGTGCACCACCAGGAAATTCGGCGCGTGCTTGAGCCGTAGGCTTTCGGCATCGGCAAACAGGTGGGAGTCCGGGTAGTGGTCATTCCAGTAGAAATGCCCGTGCTGGATCGCCAGCGCCTTGTCGTCGGTGTGACGATCGCGGGCGGCGAGAAAGGGCGTGCGGTTATACAGCTCGCTGACCCAATGGTAAGCCGCCGCCGCAGTGGTCAAGCCGGCGTCGCGGGCGTAATGGAAAATGCTGCGCTGGTTGGACAGGCGCGAGACGTTGTTATGGACGATGCCGCTGTGAATCGGCGCTACGCCGGTGAGGATGCATTCATACAACGGGCGGGACAGGGCGGGCAGTTCACATTCCAGTTTGTAGAGGGCTGCGCGTCCTGCGCCGACATAGGCCTGCAAGTGCCCCATGGCGTGCATCGCAACCTCGAAGTTCAGGCCGTCGAGTACGACAAGGATGACATTGTGGTTCATGGGGGCTGGGGCTCCGCAACAGATGATTTAACTCGATTGTCCGCAAGAATTCGGACCAAGTGTGGGAGGGGGCTTGCTCCCGATTGCAGTGGGCCTGCCAATAAATGTGTTGAATGACACACCGCTATCGGGAGCAAGCCCCCTCCCACATTGGATCTCCACAGGGTCTCCAATGTGGGATAAACCCTTACTTCATTTCTACGATGACCTGCTCGTTCCACATTTGCGGCAGCTTCTTGGAGGTCGCTTCCCAGGCATCGGCATCCTTGATCGGCTGCGGGTTGGCCTTGGTGTATTGCTCGCCCGGGATCAGGTTCTTGGCGATATCCAGCGGCAGCTTCAGGTCGGTTTCAGCCCGGATCGGACGCGCATTACCCTTCGCCAGGTTCAACTGGCCGGCATCGCTGAAGATGTATTCGCGGGTCAGCTTGGCGGCGTTCGGGTGCTTGGCGTATTTGTTGATGATGGTGGTGTAGCCGGATTTCACCGAGCCGTCCGATGGGATCAGCACTACGTAGTCATCCGGGTTGGCCATCTTGGCTTTGTAGCTCAGGCCGTTGAAGTCCCAGACGATACCCACTTCGACTTCGCCTTTTTCCATGGTGGCGATGGTCGGGTTGGACAGCGAGAGGCGACCTTGCTGGGCAATCTTGGTGAAGAATTGTAGGCCCGGCGCGATGTTTTTCTCGTCGCCTTTGTTGGCGATGGCGGCGGCGAGTACCGCGTTGGAAGCCTGTGCGGCGGTGCTCACGTCACCCACCGACACTTTGTACTTGCCGGTCTGCAGGTCAGCCCAACTGGTAGGAACCTCGGAACCGTGCAGCAGCTTCTTGTTGACGATGAAGGCAATGGTGCCGGTGTAGGCCAGGGCCCAGTGACCGTCCTTGTCTTTTGCCCAGTCCGGCACCTGCGCCCAGGTGGAAGGTTTGTACGGCTGAGTGACTTCCTGCTTCACCGCGATGGGGCCGAAGGCTGCGCCCACGTCGCCGATGTCGGCGCTGGCGTTGTCTTTTTCGGCTTTGAACTTGGCGATTTCCTGGGCCGAGCTCATGTCGGTGTCGATGTGCTTGAGGCCATAAGTGTTGGCCAGGTCTTCCCAGGTGCCTTTCCAGTTGGCCCAGTCATCGGGCATGCCGACGCTGTTGACGGCGCCTTCCGCTTTCGCGGCGGCTTCCAGCGTTTTCAAATCGGTATCAGCAGCCATGGCGGCAGTGCACATGGCAATGGTCGAGCCTAACAGTGATGCCAGGAAAAGCTGTTTCATCCGAAGCTCCTTTGGGCGTTTTCAACGCGGCGTTTTATACGAACGTTAGCGGTGGTTTGGTCTAGGTCAGCAATACCTGAGCCAATCTAGGCCCGATGGATGACAGTTTCATGTCGATGTCGTTTTCAAAGCGCTGATGTCGCTCAGCTCAGACTTAGCGTAGACCATGCCCAAGTGCCCGCAGGCCCTGGACTTGGCCGATGTATTGCAGGGCGTGGTACGGGCCGTCGACACCTGCTGTCATGTGTCGGTCATCTGTAATGCCTAGGCTGGCAGGTAAGAGTAAAAACCCAGACATAGCGTGTTTTGTGCACCTGAACGGTGCTGGTCTAGTCCAGATAGGTAACGTTGATGCGTGATGAGGCAATCAAGGCGGTAACCTCCATCGGCCTGGCGCTGCAAGAGCAGATCGACCACGGCCTGTTGCCGCCAGCCAGCAAACTGCCCGCCGAACGCAAGCTCAGCGAGTTGTTTGGTACCACTCGAATTACCGTGCGCGAAGCCTTGTTACAACTGGAGGCCCAAGGGCAGATCTATCGTGAAGAGCGCCGTGGCTGGTTCGTGTCGCCGCCGCGGTTGGCCTACAACCTGATGCAGCGCAGCCACTTTCACGCGATGGTCAGTGACCAGGGGCGTGTGGCCGCCACTGAAGTGATCAGCGCGCGATTGCAACCGGCGTCGGCGGCGGTGTGTGCGTGGTTGCAGTTGCCGGCGCTGTCCAGCGTGATCCAGATTTGCCGCAGCCGCAGGATCGACGGGCGCCTGGTGCTGTATGTGGAGCACTACCTGAACCCCGGGTATTTCCCGGGGATCCTGGCGTGTGATTTGAATCAGTCGATGACCGAGTTGTATGCGCGCAACTACGACTTGCACTATGGGCGGGTGCGTTTCGAGATTGTGCCGACTTCACTGCCGGTGGAAGCTGCGGCGGCATTGCGTGTATCGGTGGGCAGCCCGGGCTTGCGCATCGCCCGGGTTAACTATGACCAGCACCAGCGCCTGATCGATTGTGACTTGGAGTTCTGGCGACATGATGCGATTCATGTTGGGGTGGATGTCATGGCGTCAGCGTCTTGATCACCTGATCCACATTGGTTTCCAACTCTGTCACCGGGTCGGCACCGTCAACATTCAACACCAGCAGTCTGGAGTCGCCGGCAGTGATAGCAGCCTTCACCGCCTCACTCGGTTGACGGTGATGCAGCACCACCGCCACGTCGTTGTCCTTCAACTCTGCGCTGAGTTTGTGCAACGCCTCAGGCGTCCAGTCGGCATCTGGCCGCGCATCGGTACTGAGCACTTCCAGGTTCAAGCTGCTGACCAGATAGGCAAAGTGGTCGCTCAAGCTGACCGCACTCAGGTTATCAGCCTTGGCCAGTCGCGCTTCGCTGTCGGCGTTGAGCTTGAGCAGGCGTTGCTTGAGCGCGGCCAGGTTGGCGTCGATCTTCGGTTTGGCGCTCGGAGCCAGGCGGCTCAGGTCAGCGGCCATCACATCGGCCATGCGTCCCATATTGTTGCTCGATTGCCAGGGCTGGCTGTTCAAGCCGTCGGTGGCGCCAGGTTGCACGGCGATGCCTGGCAAGCCGCCGTCCACCGGGCGTGCGGCGTCCACTTCGATGATGCGGATATTGCTGCGCCGCGCCACCGGGTACAGCGGGTCATCGGCCCACAGCGAGCGCAGGCCGATGGCGGCGTCGGCGTCCAGCGCCAAGGTGTTCAGTGCCGCTGCGCCACGACCGGTGAAGTAGGAGACTTGCCGCGAGCCGGGCAGGTTGGCCGGGGCCGCACGTTCAAGTTGCACGTCTGTGCCTTTGAGCAGCACCTCGGCCAAGCCGTAGGTGATAGGCAGCGAGGCCAGGACCTTGACCGGTTTTATGGACTTGGCCTTGGTCAGCGCGGCATGTCCGAGGCCGTGGTTGGCCTTGAACTCCTTCGGATCGAAACCATCAACGGCAGCCAGCGCCGATGTACTGATCAAGCAAGCGATGGCCAAGGCCAGTGGGCGAAAGACGGGGCGCATTATCCAAGATTCCCTTTAAGGCTGGGCACAATACCGCGGGCGATGGCGGCGAAGGCGAAGGCGATACCGGCGACCAGGATGATTGCGGCGCCAGACGGGATCGGCAGGTCGAAGATGATCGGCAGCAAAATGCCGCACAGGGTGCTGACGGTGGCGATCAGCACCGAGACCCAGAAGAACCCCTTGAGCGACTGGCTCAACAGGCGCGCCGCCGCGGCGGGAATCACCAGCAGCGCACCGACCAGGATCGCGCCGATGACCTTGACCGCCGCCACGGTGATCAACGTCACCAAGATCACGAACAGGTAGTCCAGGGTCTTCACCGCCACACCGCGTACCGCTGCCAATTGCGGGTTGAAGCTGGCGAGCATGATGCGGTTGTACAGCGGCAATGCCAGGGCCATTACCAGCGAGCCCACGATGGCCAATACCAGCAAGTCATTGCCGTTGACCGTCAGCACCGAGCCAAACAGCACGTTCTCGAGGATGTGCACATTGATCTTGCCGGCCAGGATCAGCAGCAGGCTGGCACCCAACGCCAGGGACACCGACAGGAAAACGCCGATCAAGGTGTCTGGCGCCAGGCCGGTGCGGTTGCGCAGGTAGTTGAGCAGGATGCCGAACAGCAGGCAATAACCGAACAGGCTGCCATAGGGGCCGGTATAGGGTTCGCCCAGCAGGATGCCCACGGCCACGCCGGTCAGTGCAGCATGGCCGACCGCTTCGGAGAAAAACGCAAAGCGCTTGACCACCACCAGCGTGCCCAGGCCGCCAAGTACCGGGCCGATCAGCAGGCCGGCGAGCAGGGCGTTGACCACAAACCCATAGGCCAGGGCTTCCGGCAGGTAACCGGAAGAGGCCCAGCCCTGGACCATCAAGCGAAAGGCTTCATAACTCATTGCGCCGGGCTCCGAGGGTGGGTGGAGAACAGGGTCAGCAGGCGGTCCGGAGTCAGCGCCTCTTTCGGCGTGGCGTCGAACAGCACACGGCGGTTCAGGCCGGTGACGCGGTCGGCCAGGCGGCCAACGGCTTCCAGGTCGTGCTCGATCCACAGCACGGTGATCCCGGCCAGGCGCCAATCATTCAACAGTCGCTCGAACACCTGGATACCCGCTTCGTCGAGGGCCGACATCGGTTCATCCAGCACCAGCAATTGTGGCGCCGGAATCAGGCCCTGGGCCAGCAGCACGCGCTGGCGCTCGCCGCCAGACAACGCACCCATGCGGCGCTTGCGCTTGTCTTGCATGCCAACGCGTTCAAGGGCATCGCCAATCGCCGCCGCGTAATGCCTGGACAGGCCGAGAAACGCCGGTCGCCGCTGGCACATGGCGGCCATGAAATCGTCGACGGTCATCGGCAATCCGCGGTCAAACTCCAACGCCTGGGGCACGTAACCGATGGTGCCGGGCGTGGTCGGCCACTCCAGGCTCAAGCGCCCCTGGTGAGGCGTCTGCCCGAGCAGGGTCTTGATCAGCGAGCTTTTGCCGCCGCCATTCGGGCCGACCAACGCATGGATGCTGCCCGGCTGTACCTGGAAACTCACGCCGTCGAGAATCACGGTGCGCCCGAGTGTCAGCGACACCTTGTCGAAGGCCAGGGTCGGGCCGACGCTGACTACGTTCAGTTGTTCCGCCGCCGTCATGCCCCCGACTCCTGAATCGCACGGACCACGGTGTTGAGGTTGCCGGTCATTTCCACTTCGTATTTTTCAGCGCTGTATTCGCCGTAGGAAATATGCGACAGCGGGTACAGCTTGACCCCGGATTCACGCTGGATGGTGTCGACGTAAGTGGAAGGGAAATCCATCTCCGAGAAGATTACCTTCACGTCCAGGGCGCGCAGCTCGTCGATGGTCTTCTTCAACTGGCTGGGGCTTGGCTCGATACCGTGGGCCGGCTCGACCACTGCGGTGACTTCCAGGCCGAACTCGCGCAGCAGGTAGTCGTAGGCTGCATGCACCGTGGCCACGCGCAAGTCCGGGTTGGGTGCACTGGTCAACTTGGCCAGGGCGTCGGCGCGCATCTGGCGCAGGCGCTTGCCGTAGGCGCGGGCGTTCTGGGTGTAGGCCTTGGCGTTGTCCGGGTCGAGCTTGCCCAGTTCGCGGGCGATGTTATTGACCTGGGCAATCGATGCACTGATCGACAGGAAGGTGTGCGGGTTGACTACCTTGCCCGCACCGCGCGCGGCATTGCCGGTGGCGGCCAGCAGCGGCACGTTGGCGTTGGCTTCGATCACCGGGATGTCCGGGCGCTCGCTGGTGGCGATCATGCGGTCGGCGAAGTCGTCATGGCCGACGCCGTTGAGCACGATCACGTCCAGGGTGCCGATGCGCTTGATGTCTTCGGCGCGTGGCTCGTAGGCGTGGGGGTTGAAGCCGGCCGGGATCAGCGGTACCACCTCGGCCTTGTCGCCGACGATATTGGCTACATAACTGTAATAAGGGTGCAGGGTGATGCCGATACGCAGGCGCTTGGCCGCCTCGGCATTCGCCAGTGGGGCGAGCATCAGGCTGAGGAAGCTGACCAGCAACAGGCGCAACAGGGGCGATGAAATAGACATGGGCAATCGGTCTTCTCGTTCAGTGACGATGCTGGCGGGTGACGCCGGCATCGAATTGCGCGACCACTTGCTGCCAGCCGGCCGCGATCAGCCCCTGGTCAGTGAGGTCGGAAGGGGCGGCGAGGTTGGCGCTGCGATTGAGCCAGATATCCGGCTCGGTGCCCTGCACGCGCATCAGCAGCGAACCGCTGGTGGCCGGTGCCTGGCTCAAGCCCAGGTAGGCGGCCGGTGCGAGCAACTGCCAGCGGTGGTCGCCTCGGCTGACCGAGCTGGCATCCTGGGCAAACGGTGCGAAGCCTTCTTCAGCCAGTTGCTCAGGTGTGGGCAAGGCGCTTTGCTCCTGCTGCAGCAAGTGGATCTCGTCCAGGGTCACCCGCAGGTCGGCGTAGATGCCTTGCTCGGCAGCGCTCAAGTCGCGGCGGGCGTCCAACTGATGGCTCGGTACCGCCGCGACTTCCTGGGTTTCGCCGTGCAGGGCCACCACCGTGCCCGCCACCGCCAGGATGATCAGGCACAACAGCAGCACGTAGAGGGTTTCATGGCCAGCGCCAGCGGGGCGTACAACCTGTGTAGTACTCATTGCGCCTGGATGTCCGCTTGGTCGATTTCCACCACGTGGCCGGGGCCGGCGTCAAACAGTACATAGAACTCGGCCGCGGGCTTCTTGAAGGTCAGGGTCGAATCTTCACCGAGCTTGCCCGGCACCAGGATGGTTTCGTCGTAGCCGATCACATCCAGGGTCACACCGGGGGCGCCGCTGCCGTCGGAGAAACCGCCTTTGCATTGGATCTGCTCGCCGGGGATTTCCTTGCATTCGCACATCGGGTTGTGGGCAAAGGCGGTGGTACTGAAACCGGCGCACAGCAACAGCGCGGCGCGGGTCAGGCGCTTGAACGTCATGGTTTGACTCCTTGCTTGTTCAGCCAGGCAATAGTGGCAGGCGAAGCCTGGCTCAGCGGGATGGAACCCTGGTGCATGCTGCCGTCCCAACCTTCCATGGTCACCCACACTTCGGCATCTACCGGTGTGCGTTCCGGCACCGGCAAGGCAGCGCCCATGCGGTACGGCGTGCCAAAGAAAATCACCCCGGCAGCGCGCAGGCTGCGTGGTTTGCCGATACGCAGGTAAGTGGCCTTGACCTGATTGGCGCAGGTGTCACACAGGGCGGCATTGAAGAATTTCAACGGGCCGGCCGGGTTCGGGCGGGGGCCTTCATTGCGGAACTCGACGAGGGTCAGGCTCCAGGGGCCGACTTG
Source organism: Pseudomonas haemolytica (assembly GCF_009659625.1). GTDB lineage: Bacteria > Pseudomonadota > Gammaproteobacteria > Pseudomonadales > Pseudomonadaceae > Aquipseudomonas > Aquipseudomonas haemolytica. The sequence continues at coordinate 1,324,561 of NZ_VOIW01000001.1, forward strand.
CACTTCCCCGGCCACGCGCTCGCCGATGCCGCTGTCACCGCGAAACAGGGCGGCATCGGCGAAGTATTTGGGCATGAAGCCCAGGGGCACCAGCAACAGCAGAATGTTGATGTGGAAGCGCCATTTCAGCCAGAAGGCGCGCAGAGGGGAAGGCGGTACAGTCGCAACCTTGCTCATCGCTGGGCCTCCGAGGCTTGAGCCTGCATGGCCGGGATGGCAGCGGGTTGACATTGCGTCTTGGCTTCGCGCTTGAGCGCGTTGAGGGTGGCCAGTGCTGTGCGCTTGGTCCAGATCAGCAGGCCGCTGAGCACCATCATGCTCATGATCAGGCCGAAGAACGCCCAGATCAGCTTGATCCACAATCCGCCGAAGTCGCCGGTGTGCAGCGGGCGCATGGACTCGGTGACAAATTCCAGTTTCGAACGGTCGGACAACAAGTGTGCGGCGGCGACCTCCCCGTCATAGGGGTTGATCTGTGCGGTCTGGTACATCAGCGGGTACCAGCCCCGTCCGCCGATCTGCAGGTGGCTGTAAGCGTTAAGGGGCAGGCTGATGAAGCTTGGCTCCAGGCCCGGGATACGCTGCGTGGCGATTTTGATAGCGTCATCCACGGGAATCATTGGCGCCGGTACGCCAGGCGCCGACATCGGCACCTTATCCCGGGCAATCACCGGGATGACGGGTTCGGTGGAAATCGAAATATGGTTGTCCCCCAGGATGGCGCGGATCAGGAACCAGATGCCGGTGACGGAAATCACGGCAATGAACCAGATCGACCAGATGCCGCTCAACCGGTGGAAGTCTCCCCAGAAGATTCGCGCACCGTGGCGCACACGCAAGGTGGGCCGCAGGAAGCCCTTCCAGAACTTCTTGTATACCACCAGCCCTGTCACCAGTGACGCAAGCAGCGGTATGCCGAGGGCCGACACCAAATACCAACCCCAACTGTAGCCATTGGTGAACGGCACCAGCCACCAGCCGTGCAGGGCGCGGGTAAATTCCTGGAAGTTGAACGATGGGCTGATGCCCTGGATCGCCCCGGTGTAGGGATTGACGTAGACCTCGACGGAGCGCCCGTCGGGGTAGCTGAGGTCTACGCTGAGAGCGAAGTGGGATTCGTCGGGGCGGCTGATCGACTGGATGAACACTTGGGGTTCTTCGCGTTTGATCGCGGCGATCACTTGGTCGTAGCTCAGCGGTTGGGCTTCATCCGACGGCTTGCTCGCACGAATATCCGGGTTTGCCAGCCAGACGATTTCCTGGCTGACCACCGCCAGGGTGCCGGTAACGCAGACGATCAGTACGAAGAACCAGATGGGCAATGCCAGCCAGCTATGTACGAGAAACCAGAGTTTGGAGCGTGACTTCTTGGACATATGAATGAGGGTCTTGATCGGAGGGGGCGATGGAGGCCCGGAAAAGGCCGGTCGTAGCTTTTGCTGACGCGACAGGCTGTATCTAAATTAAGACGGATGAGAATGAGAAATCCCTAAGGCGCATATGAAAGAAAATGTTTCAGGTTCACATTCAAGTAGCATTTAGGGGCTGATCGAACACGAAACATGTTTCATGCGGTCACTCCGTCGCCATTGATGGGGCTGGGTAGGATGGGCCGACACCATCGAGCGAGCCCTCCAGAAAATGACTGCCAGAACCCTCTACGACACACACATCGATTCCCACACGGTGTGCGCCCTGGCTCGGTTGACACGGCGTGCCTCGTCGACTTAAGTGGAGCCGACATGGACGTCGGCTCACTAAAGGAAAGTTCGTAACATGGACGTGCTGAACGTAGATCCTCAATCGACACTGTCGACCCGCAACGCACGCCTGATCATCTTTGCCCGCGGCGTGTCGGATTTCGGCGCGTTCCTCAACATGGTGGCGTTGTCCACTTATGTGTACTGGCTCAGCCAGAGCGTTGTGTTTGTCAGCATCTTCCTGGCGTGCCGGGTCACTGGCGGGATTCTCGCCAGCTTGTTTGGCATCCCGTTCTTTCGCCGGTTTGCGGGGCGTGGCACGTTGGCGGGGCTGGACTTGGCCCGGGCGCTGTTGCTGACGCCGCTGCTGGTGCTGTTACCGGCCCATCAACTCACGCTGTTGCCCTTTATCGCCTTCGGCATCGGCCTGTGCAATTCGCTGTTTGCCATTGGCCTCAACAGTCAGTTGCCCACCTGGGTCGCGCTTGAGCAGCGGGTGAATACCAACGCATGGATCACCTCGGCGGCCGCTACCGGGGCGGTCTTCGGCAGTTTGCTCGCAGGCTTGCTGATCGCCACGGGGGGATTTGAAGCGGTGTTTGCCGTCAACATCGGCACCTATGTGATTGCCGCTTGCCTGGTCTTGCCCTTGCGTGCGTTGTATAGCGTTACCGTTGCCGCCCATCGCGGGCTTGCCGCCGAATGGCACGAACTGACCAAGGGGCTGCGCGGTGCACCGGTGCTGGCCGCGATGTTGCTGATCAGCATGCTCGACACCCTTGGCAGCGCGGCCCATAACGTCGGCTGGCCGGTGCTCTCGCAGTACATTTCCCCAGACACGGCCAAGACGGTCATGGGTTATCTGCTGGCGGTGTGGGCCTGCGGCAAGTTCGTCGGCGCGCGCATCGCCAGTGCGGTGTTGAAAGGCCGTGGCACCCAAGGAATGGAACGCTTGTTCATGCTCGGTGTGGCGTTGATGTCCAGCGGGTTCATCCTGACATTCCAGCAGACCGAACTGTGGATGGCGCTGTTGCTGGTGGTGTGGGCGGGGCTGGGCGATGGGTTGTCCGAGGTGGCGTTGATCTCTCGTGCGCAAAGCGAGCCCGATAGCTTGCGCTTGCCGCTGTTCAGCCTCTTGACCCTGATCCAGATGGCCGGCTTTGGCGTGGGCATGCTGGTGGTCGGGCCGTTCTATGTGACGTGGACACCGGCCCAGGTGATCGTGTTGTTCCATGGGCTGCCATTGACCGCCTTGATGGTCATGACGATATGGCTGGGCTGCAATGCTTATCGGGGTGTCAGATCGACAAACCCTTGAAGTGCTCCTGTAGAAACTCCACACAGGCGCGCAGCTTGCCGCAGTAGAGGCTACGCGCACGTTCTTCTGTGGAGGGTGTTCAGCTGGTGCGAGCAAGCTCAAGCCCACAGGGTTAACTTTGCTTGAACATCTCTACGGCACGCTGGCGGATTTGCTCCTCGGTCAGGTCCTCCTTATGGGTGGCCAGGAACCAGAGGTGACCGAATGGATCTTTCACACTTGCGGAGCGGTCGCCATAGAACTGGTCTTTCGGCGCGGACACTTCGATGGCGCCGGCATCAACGGCTTGTTTGAACTGTGCGTCCACATCGTCTACATACAGATGCAAACCGACGCTGGGATGGGTATCCGGATTGCGCAGGGCTGTTTCATCGCACGGTGTGCCCAGCATGATCACCGCTTTGCCAATACGCAGCTCGGCATGACCGACTCTGCCGTCGGGCATGTCCAGGCGCATTAACACTGAGGCGCCAAAGGCCTTCTGGTAGAACTCGATCGCGTGTGCGGCCTCGTTGATCCCCAGATAGGGGGTAATACCGTGGTAACCCTCGGGAATAGGTTTAACGCTCATATCGTTCTCCTCGGATTGTGGTTTTGGAGCGACGGCCTATTCACTATAGGCCACGTAGCGCGTGGCCTGCGGGCAACCGACGAGGTGTTCATGTCAAGGCTGTATGGTGGGCTCCAGCAACTGGGCACCCGGCCCGTACTCACGGAGCTTATCGCCTTGGTTACGCAGCGGGCACGCTTGCATCGAGAGGCACCCGCAACCAATGCAGCCATTGAGCTTGTCCCGCAACAGCATCAGCTTGTTGATGCGCTCATCCAGGTCTTCACGCCACAGCGCTGACAAGCGCTCCCAGTCTTGAGCATTCGGAGTACGCCCATCCGGCAATGCCTGCAACGCCGCGCCAATCGTCGCCAGCGGAATGCCTAAACGCTGGGCGATTTTGATCACCACCACTCGCCGCAGTACATCGCGTGGATAACGCCGTTGGTTGCCGGCATTGCGGTTGCTCTTGATCAGCCCTTTGGATTCGTAGAAGTGCAGCGCGGTGACTGCCACGCCGCTGCGCGCAGCCAACTGACCGACGCTGAGTTCTTTATTGAGCATGAATAACTCCCAAACAGTACTTGACCTCGACTTAACTAGAGGTTTTACCCTGCGTGGCATCGAATCGCAAGATTCTGCCTACAGAGAAAGGGGAGTGTTCATGCAGGTATCAGAGAAAAATCGCAGCTTCACTCAATTGATCGAGTTTCAGATCGAACCCCGTCAGCAATCTGCCCTGGTGGCGGCCTTGACCACCCAGAGCGAGCGTCTGGCCGAAAAACATGGCGGGTTCCTGAGTGCCAGCGTGCAGGTCAGCGATGATGGGCGACGGGTGCTCAATTACCTGCAATGGCAATCCCGCGAAGACGGTGAGGCCGCCTTCAAGTGCTTTGAGCAGGGTGATGAAGATTTCTGGACGCTGATCCGCGCTCACCAGGCCACGGCGGTGACCTTCGGTTCATTCCAGGTGCTGCGCAGTTTCGAGCGCAGCCAGGACGACGCTTTGCACTGCCGGCTAAATGGATAGATGCAGCATCCGCTCGCCTTGCACGTTTTCCCCAGGCCGGCGCTTGTTCACCGCCAACTCGCCGATCTTGATCAGGCGTGTGCGCGTGACGTTTCGGCTCAGGCCCAGCAGGTTGGCGGTGTGCACCTGGTTGTAATGGCTGAAGCGGTAAGCGGCACGCAATAACGCGTCATCGACCTTTTCGTGCAGGGCACCGGCCTGTTCTTCGAAGAGCCTCTGAAAAGCCCGTGCGAGCAGGGCTTCGGCGCTGTTATCGGTGCCGTACTGGCTGTCGTCCTGGCGTTCGATGCGCATATTTGACAGGCGCAGATCGTCTCGCTCGATCACCCCGTTACGGCAGATCAGCAACGTGTGGTGAATCACGTTTTCCAACTCTCGGATATTGCCCGGCCAACTGTAGCTCCTGAGCTTGTGTTCGGCTTCCCGGCTGATCGTAATCGGGCCGTACCCCAGGCGCTGGCTGTAGGCATCGATAAAGTGCCGGGTCAGCGGCAGGATATCGCCGGGGCGCTCGCGCAGTGGGCTGAGTTCCAGGCTGACCACGTCGAGGCGATAGTAGAGGTCTTCACGGAAATGCCCGGCGTTGATTGCCTTTTCCAGCTGTACATTGGTGGCGGCCAGGACCCGCACATCGATAGGAATACTCTTGCGCGAGCCCACGCGCACCACTTCACGCTCCTGCAGCACCCGCAGCAGTTTGACCTGGATGGTCATCGGCAGATCGCCGATCTCATCGAGGAACAAGGTGCCGCCGTCTGCCTCTTCGAACCAGCCGGCCTTAGCACTGAGAGCGCCTGTAAACGCACCTTTCTCGTGGCCGAACAGCTCCGCTTCCACCAGGGATTCAGAGAAGGCCCCGCAGTTCACTGCCACAAATGGCCGGTTGCGCCGAGCGCTGAGGTTGTGGATATGCCGCGCTACCAGCTCCTTGCCAGTGCCGGTCTCGCCGATGATCAGCACACTGGCTTCGCTGGGCGCCACTTGCTGGATATGGTCCAGCAGCGCCTGGGATTTCGGGTCTTCGAAGACCTGGGCCGTGGCGCGGATCGAGGTCGCGAGGGCGGGCGAGGGCGGTAGGGTTAAAAGCTGCATGGGCACCTCTTTCAGGAATAGAACGGCGGAATCGGAAGAGACTGGTTCAACGCCCAGTCGCCGAGTTCTTGCCGTTTGGGTGCCCAGATATAGAGGGATACGGTTATTCCGTAAACGAACGTATATCCATATTTATAGATCTTAAGTGAATATATGATCTGTGTTATCTGAGACGCCGTAACGGTTGATAGCAACTATCACGGACGATGATTTTTAACCGGCAGGGGGCGGGAGTAGCCTGTGTTCATTGACTCGAAACCTCCCCCGACAGGCCCCTCCCATGAATCGTCTACTCGCTATCTCGTTGCTGCTTGCCACCGCCGTGCTCGCCGGATGTGCGAGCCACCCATCGCCAGAATTGCGCCCCTACACGGCGCAAGAAACCCAACAACTGGAATTGGAAGCGCTGAGCCGTCGAGGCTTGTCGTTTGATGAATATCAACAGCAGCGCGCCGCACTGACTGGCCAGTCGCAGAAAGCCTTCGGCTTTGATCACCAGGCTGAAATGAATGCGCAGCGGGCTGCACAGCGCAGCGGTCGTGCGAGTTAACCCAGGTGACGACAGGTGTGTTGTCGGGTTTGACGGGCCAATATCTGTCGGCTAGAACTTAACCTTGACAACTCATCATGGCTGCATTGCGCAGGCGGATGGTTGAGTAGAGTGTCTGGTTGTTCCTGTCTCTTTGGCTTTGTGCCATGTAGTAGTTTCGCAGTGGAATTGCATTGCAAGACATTCCAAATTGAATGGACTTCGGGGTCGCATCAGCCGTCTGCGGCGTGTAATTCCGTGTCGGGTGCTTTCTGACGGGAACGTGAAACTGCGCAGTCTTTCTTCGATGGAAATACGCCTGGCCTGCCTTTGAGGCTGGTGATCATGACGATGTCGATTGGTTGGGAGTCGCTTGTTTCGCGCTGTGGCCGGGTTTTGCCTGTCTTGTTCTGCGCGTTGTTGAGTGTGGAGGTATCTGCGCAGGCCTGTACTGAACCGGCTTACATAGCGGGAACAGTCTATAAGCAAGGCGATCGGGTGCAGAACCACAACAATGAGTTTGAATGCAGGCGGGACAATGACTCTCCGCCATTAGGGCCGGGCAGTTGGCAATGGTGCCAGCAAAGCGACTACAACCCCGGCCGACCCGCGTCCAACGGCGCTGTTATCTGGCCTGACGCCTGGAAAGACCTCGGCGCGTGCGGTGGCTATTCGGGTAACCGGCTGATCTTGAACTTCGCCACGTTGAGCGGCCGAGGGCCTGTCAGTCAGCCAACGCCTGGTGTGGCCGGAGCCGATCAGTTGGTCACCGGCGTCTTGCGCTGCCAGGGCGAAGAAATTCCGATCAGCGCCAGGTCCGGCGAAACGATCCATCTCGATAACTTGAAAGCGTGCGACTACCAATTAGTGATGAATGTCGCCAATGGGTTTGTGCCCTTGAACACGCCGCGTATTGTTTCGTTCCGCCGCGACGAAGGCGAGGAACAAAGCATCACCCTGAAATATCGGCCACCGGTTCAGGTTGGCAAACTCAGCGGTCTGCCGGGTATCAAGATCGAACTGTTTGCCCAGGGGCTGATTCAGCCTCGGCAAATGGCCATGGGCAAGAACGTGCTTTATGTGGGTTCCAGTGCGATTCCGTCTTATGTCTACGATGGAAAGATCGCCGATATGGTCTACGCCTTGCCACTCGACAGCAGCGGCAAACCGACCGGTATCTATGTGATCGCCAGCGGCCTGGAAGAGCCCCACGGTGTAGTGTATCGCGACGGTGATTTGTATTACTCGACCACCGGCGGACTCTATCGCTTGCGTAACGCCGATGAGCATTACAAGAACCCTGCGCCTGAGCTGGTGTTCAAATTTCCAGCCGATGATTCGGCCTTTCCACTGCCATCCGTGGCGTCCGGTTCCAGCACGCGCGTCTGGCACATGAAGCACCCCTTGCATTTCAATCCCCTGGACCCTGCGGACAAGGGGCTTTACACCGCCGTGGGTATCCCCTGCAATCTGTGCATGATTCCGGCTGACCCGCGCTACGGCACGTTGTTGCGTTATGACACTGTGACCGGCAAGGCACAAATCCTTGCAAAAGGGGTACGTAACTCCGTCGGTTTCGACTGGAACCCAAAGACAGGTGACATCTGGTTCACCGATAACAACCGCCAGGGTTTTCCCAACCCCGATGAGATCAACCGTATCAGCGGGCCCGCCCAGCATTTTGGGGTGCCTTACCTTTTTGGCAAAGGTACCTTGGGGTTTACTGACGAAGAGTTTCGTAACCCAGGGGTGATTCAGCCGCCCTTGGTTCAGGGGGCTATTGTTTCTGATAAGTCCTTGCAGGAGGTCAATCCGAAAGACTATGTACCTGCGGCCTTTGAGTTGGGTACCAACACAGCGCCACTGGGATTGAAGTTCTGGGAGGGGTACCCGGCTCCTGCAAATACTCAGAATATGCTGGTGGCGGTACATGGTGCGGGTACCGCGGCGCGGCCGGGCATGGATATACGGGTCGTCTCCATACAAGACGGAACACGGGTGGTGAACCAGATTCCGTTGATCAACGGGTTTATCCAGGACCCACTGCGTTTTGATGTGTATTGCCTGGACGACTCCTGTATTGGCCGGCCGGCAGACTTCCTGGAGCTGGAGGACAAAAGCCTGCTGGTTTCCGATGACGTCGCGGGGGTGATCTATCGGGTGAGTTATGACGCTACAGGCCTGCCGGATACGCAGCTAGTCTTGCGACCAGCGCTGGCACCCGCGCCTGAGCTTGAGGATGAAATGGTCAGCGGCACCCTGATCTCTCCCGGTGGTAACACCCGCCAGTTCCATTCGTCCTTCAACCCCGCCGACAATCAGGCTGCCTTGATCCTCAAAGGCTTGCCTTATGGCACCTATCAGGTACGACTCAATGATGTGAAGAACTGGATTCCGCAGACGCGCAATACGTCGCTCACCTTGTCCGCCGAGAACAGCAAGCAGACGTTGAACCTGGGGTACCGGCTGCGGCCAGTCAAGTTGGCTATCAAGATTACGGTGCTAGCGCCTGCCAAGCCGGCATCCGTGACGGATGCCAATTGGCACTTCACCCTCAAGCCCAAAGACCCTGCGGATGCGGTGCCGAAAGTGGTGCAAGTGCCATGGGGTAAAAGCGTCACTGAGCTTTTGGACTACGGGGATTACGACGTCGTTTACCCCTTCTTCGCGCAGGAAAAACCGCAGCCGGAACTGGTTTCGCTGCGTATCAACGAAGAAAGCCAGGACGAACAACTGACGCCTCTCACTTATCGCCATGTACCGAACTTGGGCGAAACGGTGCTCGCCGAGTCGTGCACCAAGTGCCACGCGGTGGAGTTTTTCAAAAACCTGCGCATGGCGGTGGCGTGGAGTTCCGCTGGCGAGGCGGCGTTGGTGCGGCAAATTCAGACCATGGGGGTGGCTGGGCATTGCGATACCACTTGTGCCAGCGAGATCAGCAAGCACTTGTTTGACGTGGTATGGGCGCCGTACCTGCGCCCTACCGAAGCCCATGGCCAGCGGCAATTACGCCTGCTGACACGTGACGAATATGCAAACAGTGTCAAAGATATCCTGGCCGTTACGGTCGATACGCAGAGGCTGCCGGCGGATAAGTCGGAAAAGGACTTCAAATTCCCTGGCGAGGCCAGCAAAGGATTCTTGCAGGCTGAAGACATCAAGCAACTGTATGACATGGCCGTGTCCATTGCTGACCGGATGACGCCCGAACAGGTGTACCAACTCAAATCGACTGCCAAGGGGCAGATCGTGAGTGCCTTGGGCTACCAGCTTTTCCGCCGGCATCTGACCGTGGCTGAGCTTGCACGCTATCAAACCGTACTGGATGAGCAAGGGCACCGGGCTCTGGTAACTGCACTGCTGTTGTCGCCCAACTTTCTCTATCGCTCGGAGCTGGGCCAGCCCGTGGCGGGGAAAACCGAGGTCTACAGGTTGACGCCTTACGAGACCGCGACGGCGTTGTCCTACACCTATCAAGGAACTACGCCAGACGCGCAGTTGCTGGCAAAGGCTGAGCGCAATGAGTTGCAGACCCCGCAGCAGATCACGGCGGAAATCGACCGCATGATGCGCACCGAAAAAGGCCTTGAGCAGTTCAACCGATTCATCAGCTACTACATAAGGACACAACGCGGCGTGCAGGAAAAGCCGGGGTTGGATGCGTCCATGATCCAACTGATGACGCAGGAACAATCGCTGTTGACCCGCCATGTAATGCTCGATGGCAAGGGCACGCTGGATGAGTTATTCAACCCAGGGGTGACGTTTCTCAATCAGAGGCTGGCTGAGCACTACGGTATCAGCGGAGTTACAGGTAATGCGCTGCGCAAGGTCGTTGTGGATGAGAAGCGCGGAGGGTTGCTGCACTTGGGGCTGTTTCAAGCTTCCACCGCCGATTACAAGGTCACGTCGTTGGTCAAACGCGGCATCACGATTCGCGAACAACTGTTTTGCCGAGAGTTTGGTGCGCCGGTCGAAGCGCAACCCACCGAGCCGACGTATCCGCCGCGTGCAATTACAACCCGCGAACGCTGGGATCTGATCAACGGCAAAGAGGCTTCAAAAGGGCGGTGCTGGCAATGCCATCAGTATATGAATGACACCGGCGCCTCCATGGAGCATTACGACGCCACCGGGCGCTATCGCCAGCAGGAGCCAGCCTACAACTACGCCCAGTTCCCTGTGCAGTTGCCGATCAAGTCATCCGGCCCGTTCATTGGCGTCGATGGGACAGTGCCCATCGAGGACGTGCGGGATATCTCTAAGCTGATCGCCCACAACTCGGCGTCGTTGTTCTGCATGGCCGACAGTTACTTTCGCTTTGCGGCGGGTAATAGATCTGACGAATCCACGTCCGCTACGCTCAAGGCGCTTACCGATGGGCTGAAGGACACCGGCTCATTACCGGCGATGTTGCGCACGCTGGGCACTTCTAACGCGTTTCAATTCAAGAAGCAGAGGGATTGATCATGGATATCCTGAAAAGTCGTCGCCGCTTTCTGACTGGCCTGGCTGCAGTCGGGGTGTTCGGGCCGCTCACCCAATTTGGATTGGCGCGTATTGCTCTGGCGGGGCAAAGCCAGCAGGCCAAGCTCAAGGTGGTGTTTTTTGTCGTGCCCGATGGTCTGGCAGTCGACTCCGAATCGGCATACTCCAGCGATGGTCGGGGGCTATGGCATCCCAGTGCCAATGGCTTGGACACATCAGACTTCCAGCTCAATGAGGTCAGCCAGGAACTTGCGGCCTACAAGGACCAATCTTTATACCTGCGTGGCACGATTCTCGGTCCAGGTAATGAAGGTCACAATGGATGGACCTGGGCTTTACGCGACAGCCAGAAAAAAATGGCATCGATCGATGTGCTGCTGGGGGAGCATATTCCGGGAACCGACCCCGCCCAGCGCAGCGTGTTTGCCGGGCCGCATGCGGGCATCGACGGTACGCCCTGGTATGTGTCGTGGAGTGGGCAGCAAAGCGGCGGTGGTATCCGCACGCCGGTGCAGGATCCTGAAGTGCTGTTGCAAAATCTCTTTGGCACCGTGAGTCGAGAGGTGCGTGAGAAACAGGTGCGCAACAGTCACGTTTTCGATCCGGTGCTGGCAGATATCAACGAGATGCGAGGGCGGCTTTCCGGTGTGCAGAAGCAAAAGCTTGATACGCAGTTGGATGCGGTGGAGCAGACCCTCAAAGATATGGAAGAGACGTTACCGCCTATTGGCGAGTGTGCTCCGTTGGAACTTGAATCAGTGCCTTTCAAGTCTGCAGCCTTTCGTAATCAGGTGCAGGCCAGCCATCACCAGGTGGTGGCCACCGCGCTGGCGTGCGGAATCACGCGTGTCGCTACAATTCAGGTGGGTCGCTCCGCGGAGTCCCTGAATATTCTGGATGTCAGTGACGTCACCAACCCCCATGATTGCGCACACCGCTATGCTGGGCTGGCTGTATGGAAGAAGTCCCGTCAGTGGTATACCCAGCGGGTCAGGTTGTTCATGGATGAACTGGCGCGCCATACCGATCCTGACGTAACTACCGATAGCTTGCTCAAGCACACTCTGGTCGTGTTCACCAGCGAAATGGCTGATGGCGCCCCCGAACATACGAAGGATATGCCTTTGGTATTGATGGGGGGAGCTAGCGGATTGTTGAAGAGTGGCGATGGGGCGGGGCGCTATTTCAATATCACGGCGCAAGGCGACCGTAAGCAAGAAGGCAACCCTGTGATTGGTAATACCATGGTCGATATGCAGCGGATTTGGGCGACTATTGCCAAGGCAGCAGGAACCAGCGTGCCGTATGCTGGGAATGTTGATCCGGTAAGCGGGATATTTACTAACGTTTAAGTTTTGGTGTGTTGTACGAAAAGCCGAAAAGTCTGCAGGTGAGACTTTTCGGTTTTTTGCGTTTAGGCCCAATCGTTCTAACAGCGCGCCCGTACAGACTGTTAAGCTGAATTTCAGGAGCGTTCCAACGCACATTTAAATAAAGTTTCCTTTTTTAATCGCATTCGATCGGTTAAACCTGACGATCTCAATTCCGGTCGATGCTCCCCGAGACGCTGCTCTCGGGACACGCTTTGCGAGTTTTGTCATGAATAAACGTCCGTTGTATTTCGACTACGCCGCCACCACACCGGTGGATGAGCGGGTTATCCAGGTGATGGTCGAATGTCTGGGCTTCAATGCCAATTTCGGTAACCCTGCGTCCAGTTCCCATGCGTTCGGCCAGGCGGCCCGGCATACGGTTGAACAGGCGCGTCGCCAGGTGGCCGAGTTGGTCGGTGCCCAGCCTGAGCAGATCGTCTGGACCTCCGGTGCCACAGAATCCAACAACCTGGCGCTCAAGGGCGTAGCTCAGGCCCGTGGTGTGGCGGGTGGGCACGTCATCACCAGCCAGATCGAACACAAGGCTACGCTGGACACCGCTCGACAATTGCAGGAAGCCGGCGTAGCCGTGACGTACCTGGTGCCGGATGCGGACGGCTTGATCAGCGTCGAAGCTGTCAACGAAGCGTTGCGTGAGGACACCTTCTTGGTCTCGCTGATGCTGGTCAATAACGAACTGGGCACCCTGAACGACATCCCGGCCATCGGCGCGCGGGTGCGTGAGCATGGGGCTTTGTTTCATGTGGACGCGGCGCAAGGGGCGGGCAAGGTGGCGATCGACCTGACCCTGTGGCCGGTGGACCTGATGTCGTTCTCTGCCCACAAGCTGTATGGCCCCAAGGGCATCGGCGCGTTGTATGTCGGGCCTCGGGCGCAGCAGAAAGTGTTGGCGCAGATTCATGGCGGTGGCCACGAAGGGGGCTTGCGTTCCGGCACCCTGGCGACCCATCAGATTGCAGGCATGGGCACGGCGTTTGCCTTGGCAGCGGCATCCTTCGCCGATGAGAAGGCCACGATTGTTGCGTTGCGCCAGCGCCTGCTGGATAACCTGGAGTCGGTTGCCGGCTTGCGCCTCAATGGCAGCCCAAACCAGCGTATCCCACATACCCTCAGCCTCACGTTCAGCGAAGGCGAATTCAATTCTGCCGCATTGAGCGCGGGCATTGCCTTTTCCGCGACTTCCGCGTGCAATTCGGCAAGCAATGCACCGTCCCATGTGCTCCTGGCCTTGGGGCATGATGCTCGCACCGCCAGTCGCACTATCCGCTTGAGCCTGGGCCGGTTTACCACCGAACAGGACATCGACGACGCCGCGCAACTGATCAAGGCGGCACTGACCAGCGCACCGGCGTTCTGGGCGGTCTGATTTATCATTCGCAACCCATAACAATTATTAGTGGTTAGCAGGAGACACAATGAGTACGCAGCCTTTGACCCATGGAACGGTTCCCCAGCGCCTGGCGCATACCCGTGAACTGATGCGCCGCGAGGGCATTCATGCCCTGCTGGTGCCATCGGCCGACCCGCACTTGTCCGAGTACTTGCCGGGTTACTGGCAGGGCCGCCAATGGTTGTCCGGGTTTCATGGCTCGGTGGGGACGCTGATTGTCACGGCTGACTTTGCCGGGGTCTGGGCTGATAGCCGTTATTGGGAACAGGCGACCAAGGAGCTCAATGGCAGTGGCATTGAGTTGGTGAAACTGCAACCAGGCCAGCCTGGGCCGCTGGAGTGGCTGGCCGAGCAAACCCCTGAAGGTGGCGTAGTGGCTGTGGACGGCGCGGTCATGGCCGTGGCCTCGGCACGCACCCTGGGTGGCAAGCTGGTCGAGCGCGGTGCCAGCCTGCGTACCGATATCGACCTGCTCAATGAAGTCTGGCAAGACCGCCCGACACTGCCTGACCAGCCGATCTACCAGCACCTGCCTCCCCAAGCCACCGTCAGTCGTGGCGAGAAGCTGGCGACACTGCGTGCCAGCTTGAAAGACAAGGGTGCCGATTGGCATTTCATCGCGACGCTGGATGACATCGCCTGGTTGTTCAACCTGCGCGGTGGTGACGTGTCGTTCAATCCGGTGTTTGTGTCCTTTGCGTTGATCAATCAACAGCAGGCCACGTTGTTTGTGGCGTTGGGCAAGGTCGATGCCGAGCTGCGGGCTGTGCTTGAGCAGGATGGCGTGACCTTGCGTGACTACAGTGAAGTGGCCGAAGCGTTGCGTGCCGTACCGTCGGGTGCGAGCCTGCAGGTTGACCCCGCACGCGTGACCGCTGGCTTGCTGGATAACCTCGACGCAGGCGTCAAGCTGGTGGAAGGTCTCAACCCGACCACACTCGCCAAATCCCGCAAGAGCCTGGCGGACGCGGAACATATCCGCCAAGCCATGGAGCAGGATGGCGCGGCGCTGTGCGAATTCTTCGCCTGGCTCGACAGCGCCCTGGGCCGCGAGCGCATTACCGAACTGACTATCGACGAACACCTGACCGCTGCGCGTACCCGTCGCCCAGGTTATGTGTCGCTGAGCTTCAACACCATTGCCGCGTTCAATGCTAATGGCGCGATGCCGCATTACCACGCCACCGAAGAAGAGCATGCGTTGATCGAAGGGGATGGCTTGCTGTTGATCGACTCGGGCGGCCAATACCTGGGCGGGACCACGGACATCACGCGGATGGTGCCTGTGGGTACCCCGAGTGAAGAGCAGAAGCGCGATTGCACGCGGGTGCTCAAGGGAGTGATTGCGCTGTCCCGTGCGCACTTCCCCAAAGGCATTCTGTCACCGCTGCTGGACGCTATCGCCCGTGCGCCGATCTGGGCGGAAGGTGTGGATTACGGTCACGGCACAGGCCATGGTGTAGGTTATTTCCTCAATGTGCACGAGGGCCCACAGGTCATTGCCTACCAGGCCGTTGCTGCGCCACAAACGGCGATGCAGGCGGGGATGATTACTTCGATTGAACCGGGTACTTATCGCCCTGGACGTTGGGGTGTGCGTATTGAAAACCTGGTATTGAACCGAGAGGCGGGCAAGACCGAGTTTGGCGAGTTCCTCAAGTTCGAAACCCTGACCTTGTGCCCGATCGATACCCGTTGCCTGGAGCCGTCGTTGCTGACGGCGGATGAGCGGGAGTGGTTCAACGCGTACCACGCCGAGGTGCGCGCGCGCCTGAGCCCGTTGCTCGGTGGTGCGGCACTTGAGTGGTTGCAAGTGCGCACCACCGCTATTTGATGCAGCAGGCGAAATCTAGCTGAGGGCTTCGCGCACAAAGTCCAGACGGTCCTGACCAAAGAACAGATGGTTTCCTACAAAAAAACTAGGGGCACCGAACACGCCGCGTTTGACGGCTTGTTCGGTTTTGTCCTTGAGGGCGTTCTTGACGGCTTCATCATTGGACAGGGCCAGGATGTGCTCTGGATCGAACCCATGTTCGACGAGCACATTGGCGACGACCTCGGGATCACCAAGGTGACGGCCCTCTACCCAAAGCGCTCCGAACAGGCAGTCGATAAAGTCGGAAAAACGCTCAGGCTGGTGGATTTGCATGCCGGTGATTGCGCGCATCATTAACAAGGTATTGATGGGGAAGTGCGGGTTAAACCTGAGCGGCACGTTGTAGCGTTTGGCGTAACGCGCCAGGTCATCCAGCATGTAGCGCCCCTTGGCCGGCACCGTAATCGGGGAGGCGTTGCCAGTTGCCTTGAACACGCCGCCCAACAGCATCGGCTGATACACCAACTGCGCGCCGGTTTCGGCGCAGAGCGCCGGTAGCTGGGTGTAGGCCAGGTAAGTGGCGGGGCTGCCGAGATCAAAGAAGAACTCCAGGGTTTTGCTCATGGTCGATACTCGCTGCTTATTGTTATAGGTCGTGTTACCAAGGTTCGTTCCAGGGGCGCAGGTCTAGCTCGAACGTCCAGGCATCTCGAGGCTGGCTATGCAGGAACCAGTAGTTGTCGGCAATGTGATCTGGGTTGAGGATGCCATCTTGATCCTTGAGGGCATATTTTTGCGGGAAGTTCTCGCGAATGAAGTCGGTATCGATGGCGCCGTCGACCACCACATGGGCGACGTGGATGCCCATCGGGCCTAATTCCCGCGCCATGCTTTGGGCAAGGGCGCGGATTCCGTGTTTGGCACCGGCGAATGCGGCAAACCCCGCGCTCCCGCGCAAGCCGGCAGTGGCGCCGGTAAACAGGAGGGTGCCGCGGTTACGAGTGACCATGCGCTTGGCAACTTCGCGCGCGTTCAAGAAACCAGAAAAGCACGCCATCTCCCAGATTTTGAAATATTTGCGTGCGGTTTCTTCCAGAATGCTGCAAGGCACGTTGGCGCCGATGTTGAAGACGAACGCTTCAATGGGCCCCAGTTCGCTTTCGATTTGCTCGACCAGTGCGATGACGTCATCTTCTTTGCGCGCATCACAGGCAAAGCCGTGGGCTTCTCCGCCTGCCGATTGGATGCTGTCTACCAGGGGCTGCAGTTTGTCGGCGCTGCGACGTGTGACGCAGGCGATGTAGCCTTCGCGAGCAAAGCGCTTGGCGATGGCGCCGCCGGTGGCGTCACCAGCACCGACCACCAATACGACTCTCTTGTTGTGCGTCATGGGAACTCCATTGGCTCGATAATCGAGCAGGAGTTTAGCCGCCGTGTCGCAAATGGCTTGGAATTTAGCGGGAATTTAAGATGAGCAGTCAGGAGGGACTGCTCGGGCTGCTATTTACAGATGACGATCATACTGCGGCTGGTGTAGCCGGCAGGGTTGAGGCCGAAGGGGTAGTCCCCGGGCTCCTCGGAGTTGTCACCGGACTTGGCAATCACCCGGTAACCCTTGGCGCCGCATGAATTGGCTGCACTGGTGTAGCACTGGTCCCAGGAGGAGGACAGGCCCGAACAGTTGATATGCAACCCTTTTTTGCCCCGCTTCACTTCTGTTTTGGTGGTTGCAGCACAGCCAGCGATGCCTACAACCAGCAACAGTATCAAAATTCGTTTCATTCCCATCCTTAAAAGGCCGCCCTGCAAAAGAGCAGAGCCGCTTTACTCGCTCTCGAGCCTGGCGTTCGTGCTGTCCGTGTCGAAACTCTCCATGAATGACATTCGCTTACGGCTTAAACATGGCCTAAATGAGCGGCAAATACCAGAGCTAGAATTAAAGATGATCAGTCGGCGGGCACCAGCGGTTTGGATTCGTTGCGCATTGTCAAAGTGGCACCCACGGAAGCCAGGATAATGCAAGTAATGGCCAGCCATTGGGCGAGGGATAGGTGCTCGTGCAAGAAAAGCAGGCCGGAGACGGCGCCGAACGCCGGCTCAATACTCATCAGCGTCCCGAACGTGCGCGCGGGGAGGCGAGTCAGTGCGACCATCTCCAGCGTGTAGGGCAAGGCAGTCGACAGAATTGCGACGCCGATGGCGAT
Source organism: Pseudomonas haemolytica (assembly GCF_009659625.1). Classification (GTDB taxonomy): domain Bacteria; phylum Pseudomonadota; class Gammaproteobacteria; order Pseudomonadales; family Pseudomonadaceae; genus Aquipseudomonas; species Aquipseudomonas haemolytica. The sequence goes on from NZ_VOIW01000001.1 coordinate 1,342,072, forward strand.
AGGAATCAGGGCGGGCGTCAGTAGTGCAGTGCCAGCATGCACGACCCCGATCGGTGCAACGAACAAGGCGGCAATCATTACGCCGAGTGCGGCGGTTTGAACACCGTTGTCATTCCCCGCCTTTTGGCCGAATAGAATATAGAGCGCCCAGCACACGCCTGCGCCCAGCGCGTAAGCCGCTCCTACCCAGTCTATACCGCTGCTGGCCTCGCCCATCGGGATCAGCAGGAGCAGGCCTATGATCGCGAGGGCAATCCACAGGAAGTCAACTGCTCGTCGTGAGGCGTAGATAGCGACGGCGAGTGGGCCTGTAAATTCGAGCGCTACTGCAATCCCCAAGGGCACGGTGCGCAGGGACATATAGAAGAGGAAGTTCATGCCACCCAGCGCCATCCCGTAGATGACCACTGTACGCAAGGACTTGGCTGTCAGCTTGGCGCGCCATGGGCGTAATAGAAGCAGCATGATCACACTGGCGAAAATCAAACGCAGGGCAGTGGTGCCTTGTGCGCCGACAATGGGGAACATGCTCTTCGCCAATGAGGCCCCGGATTGGATGGAGGCCATGGCGATCAACAGCAGGCCGACGGGAAACAGTGCAGAGGCCAGGCTGCGGGGAGGGGTGGTCATTGGAGGTGTTCTTCCGAAGTCATAGTCGATAAACAGAAGTCGCTATGATGCTTAACTGTTAAGCAATGAGCAATATATTGCTCATGTGCCGATTGTGGTTTTCTATATAGAAGGAATTGATAGAAAGCCCAAATTAAGAGTTGACGGCGAATTATATCTGTCTATAATTCGCCCCACTTCCGGCGCAGTCGAAACGGAAAACTCCTTGGTAAACAATGAGTTATGAGGTTTTCGGCAGCAGGTTGCTTCAGTTCATCGAAGCCGAAAGGAAGTTGAAAAAGAGGTGTT
>NZ_VOIW01000019.1 GCF_009659625.1 Pseudomonas haemolytica
TGCTCGACGGTCAGCCGGCCTTTGTCATCGTAGGATTTGAAATGCTGGGCGCCGGCGGGATCGATGCGCTGCACCAATCGCGCCCGGTCGTCATGGACATACACTTCCTGGCTACCATCGGCGTTATGCACGGTGACGCGCCCGTCATCCCCCCAGACATACCGCGTGTCCATCTGCGAAAAACTCGCCCAATGTCGGACGCAGCGTGCCGCTTTGCCGGAGCCTTCCCACGCCCAAAAGAAACTCGCCCCACCGGCCAACTGCCGCTCAACAATGACGTGCTGATCGTCGTACCGATAACGCTCGCTCTCACCGACGGCATTGGTCGCGCAAACCAGTCGTCCATCTTCGTCATAGGCGTAGGAAACAACGTTTTGCTCGGTCACCCAGACGTAGGGCTCACGGCCTGTGGCGCGATGAACCTGGTAGTCCACCGCGACGATGCGATCCAGTTCATAGCGCAACAAAAGCGAGCGACCGACGCCGTTATCCAGCCGCTCAATCCGCCCTGAATAATCACGGCAAATGCGCAGGCGGTTGTCATACGCATCGCTGATCGAAACCAGCACACCGTCGCGAAAGTGATAGAACCGCGACGCCTGGGCCAGCACTAACTCATCAGGCGTCGACCCCAAGTAGATCGCCGCTTCCGCCAGGCTATTGGTGATCGCGGGTCGAGCAGATGTGGGCAAGGGCAGGGTGGTCGAGCGGTTCTCATGATCGGTCCACACCACCGAGTCGCCAGAAACGACCAGCTGATGGGCCAGCGAATGACTCCACCCAAACCCCAACCCACGATCCAGTTCCACCGCACTGGTGCGATACAACCGCGTCCACTCAAACGGAAAAATCCCGTCCAGCGCACCATCGGTGAGGGTCAGCAGTTCCTCGCCGGTGACCATCGACACCGGGCAGCCATTGGTGGCAGTTTTATTCGCTGGGGCCGCCGCATCCCCCTTCGGATTCGAAGCCATGACAGGCGCATCATCGACGTGCTCCTGTCGGACCAATACGGTCTGCTGAGACTTGCTGCGCACCGCCGGCATCGGGTTTGAAACCACCTGATCCCCAGCCTTCAACGGCGCAACCG
>NZ_VOIW01000020.1 GCF_009659625.1 Pseudomonas haemolytica
GGTCAGTCATGCGGCGGATATGCCGTCGTTGCTGGGCATGGACCGGGTGTTGCGGGTTGGGGATTCGCAGCGTTCGGTAAGCCTTAGCGACGCGGATTTTTCCACCGTGGCCCGCTGCCCAGTGGGTGGCGTGCTGAAGATCGAGAGCAAGTTCGAGTCGTTGTATGACGTGCCGATTGGCGATATCCCGGTTGAGGTGATCGGCCTGGATGACGGCAGCTCCACGCTGGTGATGCTCGATGAGCACGGCAAGGGTTCGCACTACTGTTCCGCTGGCGGGCGCTATCAGGTGCGGGTTCAGGGTGGTGTTTCAGCGCAACAAGTGGACGCCTTGTTTGCCTCCTATGCCGGGCTGACGGCGGACTTGGAACAGTGGCTTCGGTCGCAGTGGCAAGGCTTCAAACCGCACTGGGAACGCTCTACTGCCAGCGCGATTGGCAGCGGCGTGCTGGCGGGCAGTTGGGCGGCGATTCATGACGTGTGGGACAGCATCAAGTTGGTACAAGCCATTCTTGACGATCCGCTGAAGTACGTCGAGCAACTGGGTAGCGAAGCGGCGAAGTTGGCGCAGATCGCCACCGATGCGCCCAAGGTCATGGAACAGGCGATGTTGCTCGCCAGTGATGAAGCGGCGCTGTACCTGTTACTGCGCACCGGCATGATCTGGTTGGACGCATTACCGCCCAGTGAAGTGGCGCAAGCGGTCGCCGGTTTTATGGTGTCGTTGCTGATTGATCTGGTGATTGGCGCGGTATTGACCATCGCGTTGCCGGCGGCGGGCGTGGCGTATTTGAGCGTGCGCCTGGCCAAGTACGGCGCACACATTCTTCAGGCTGCCGTGGGCTTCGTGAAGGGTGTACTGGCGATTCTCACCAAGTTCATGCAGGCGGTGGACCGCTACAAGGCGGTGGCGGTTCGCGGGGTGGTCGGCGGGCTGAAGCAAGGCACGATGCAGATGCGCTGGCGGGCGCGGCAGAACGCAGTGCTGAAGCA
>NZ_VOIW01000021.1 GCF_009659625.1 Pseudomonas haemolytica
TTTCATTTTCTGCCTCCTATTAGACCAAACAATCGTGCTTTGTCTTGTAAGTTTTCAAGCCTTACCTTTTCCTATCGTAACAAAATAAATTCAAGAATGAAAGATTTGAACCACAAACTCATTTGACAAATACGCCTCGAACTGTGCCCGAAGCCTATCTAGAACAGTTTATTTTCTTTGCCAATAATATCCCGAGCTTTTAGTTGAATCGCTACCCGAAATTTAGTTCAGCATAGCTAAGCGACTTGTTTCCAAAGCGGTATAATTGGCACAGCTGCTCTCACTATAAGCGAAGCGAATTAGACAGAGCCTAGCCGATTGAGCTGGAAAAGCACGAACGTAAGTGAGGCTTTGAAAGCGACCTCCGCCTTGGATAACAATTAGCTGAACGTAGTATAAAGCTTGATAACTCAACATAAAACTTTTAAACTCTTATATTAAAATAAAAAGAAGCGTTCAGGACATAAGTCTTGAACGCTTCTTTCTGTTTTTTAGAAATATGACAAGAGATTAATTCATATATAATCAAATTGAAGCAATAAATTTATTAGTTATTAGA
>NZ_VOIW01000002.1 GCF_009659625.1 Pseudomonas haemolytica
TTCTCACCAAGTTCATGCAGGCGGTGGACCGCTACAAGGCGGTGGCGGTTCGCGGGGTGGTCGGCGGGCTGAAGCAAGGCACGATGCAGATGCGCTGGCGGGCGCGGCAGAACGCAGTGCTGAAGCAGAAAGAGCACGTCGATGATGTGCCTGTCGTGGCTTCGAATCCCAAGGGAGATGCTGCTTCGTCTGCGGACAAGACAGTCACTAACGGCTGCCCGGTGTCGATGGTTACCGGGGAGGAATTGCTGACCCTCACCGATGGTGCGCTGGACGGGATTTTGCCGTTTGAGTGGACGCGGTTGTATCGCACCAGTGCGGTAGAAGTGGATTGTGGGTTGGGGTTTGGGTGGAGTCATTCGCTGGCCCATCGGCTGGTTGTTTCTGGCGACTCGGTGGTGTGGACCGACCATGAGAACCGCCGTACTCAGTTTCCCTTGCCCACTGACTCTCGACCCGCGATCACCAATAGCCTGGCGGAAGCGGCGATCTACTTGGGCTCGGCTCCTGATGAGTTAGTGCTGGCCCAGGCGTCGCGGTTCTATCACTTTCGCGACGGTGTGCTGGTCTCGATCAGCGATGCGTATGACAACCGCCTGCGCATTTGCCGTGATTATTCAGGGCGGATTGAGCGGCTGGATAACGGTTGTGGCCGTTCGCTGCTTCTGCGCTATGAACTGGATCGCATCGTCGCGGTGGACTACCAGGTTCATCGCGCAAAAGGGCGTGAGCCCTACGTCTGGGTGACCGAGCAGAACGTCGTTTCCTACGCCTATGACGAAGATGGACGACTGGTTTGCGCGACCAATGCCGTCGGTGAAAGCGAGCGTTATCGCTACGACGATCAGCACGTCATTGTTGAGCGGCAGTTGGCCGGTGGCGCGAGTTTCTTTTGGGAATGGGAAGGTTCCGGCAAGGCGGCGCGCTGTGTCCGCCATTGGGCGAGCTTTTCGCAGATGGACACGCGGTATGCCTGGGGTGATGACGGGCGCGTCACCGTGCATAACGCCGATGGTAGCCAGGAAGTCTATGTTCACGATGACCGGGCGCGGTTGGTACAGCGCATCGATCCCGACGGCGCCCAGCATTTCAAATCCTACGATGACAGGGGCCGGCTGACCGTCGAGCAGGACCCGATGGGCGCGGTTACGGCGTATCAGTACGACGAAGCTGGGCGCTTGGTGGCGTTGTTTCCGGGGGATGATGAACCGACCGCCTACGAGCATGACAACGGCTTCGTACGGGTTGTAAGGCGTGGCGAGGCGGTCTGGAAATATGAGCGTAATGATCAGGGCGACGTCATCCGCAAGATTGATCCGGATGGCAACGCGACCGACTACAGCTACAACAAACATGGGCAACTGACCGGGGTTTGGTACCCCGATCACAGCTGTCATCGGTTGGTGTGGAATGAGCGTGGCCAGCTCGTTGAAGAACAACTGCCCAATGGCGGGGTTAAGCGCTATCGCTATGACGACCTTGGACGGCAGATTGCCCGTGAGGATGAACATGGCGCGCTGACCCAGTATCAATGGGACAGCGTTGGTCGATTGATTCGTCTCGTCTTGCCAGGCGGTGCTTTCCGGGAATTCAGCTACAACCCCTACGGAAAAATCATCGCCGAACGCGACGAACTCGGCCACGTCACCCGCTACGAATACGCCGATGGTCTGCACCTGATCAGCCGCCGCATCAACGCCGACGGCACCCAGGTCAAGTACCGCTACGACAATGTTCGGTTACTGCTGACCGAGATCGAAAACGAAGTCGGCGAAACCTACCAACTCGACTATCACCCCAACGGCCTGATCCAGCAGGAAAACGGCTTTGACGGCCAACGTACCGCGTATGCCTACGACCTCAACGGCAATCTGCAGGAAAAGACCGAATACGGCGACGACGGCAGCCAGCTAATCACCCGCTACGAGCGAGACCACGCCGGACGTCTTGTAAGAAAAAACCTGCCCGATGACAGCGTTGTCGACTATGCCTACGACCGCCAAGGCAATCTCCTCAGCGTCGAGGACGGTCACTGGGCTTTGGTCTACGAATACGACCGCCAAAACCGCCTCATCGCCGAACACCAAGGCTGGGGCACCCTGCGCTACAGCTACGACGCCTGCGGCCAGTTACAAAAATTACGCCTGCCTGACAACAACCGCCTCACCTTCAACCACGACAAAGGCGGCCACCTCGCCACTGTCGAACTCAACGGCGAAGTCCTCACCTCACACCTATTCAAGAGCGGTCGCGAACACCAACGCCAACAAGGTCAACTGCTCAGCCACTACCACTACGACGACCAGAACCGACTGCACGCCCACGCGGTTACCCAACAGCAAAACCACCTCTATCAACGCCAATACGACTACGACAAAAGCGGCAACCTCACCCGCCTGCTCGACACCCGCAAAGGCCAACACGACTACCGCTACGACCCGCTCGCCCGCCTGACCCGCGCCGATCACTCGCAGGACGTGCAGGAACGCTTCGGCCACAACCCGGCGGGCAACCTGCTCATGCAAGACCGCCCGGGCCCGGACATCGTCGCCGCCAACCGCCTGGTGATCCAGGGCGACCGCAACTACGACTACGACGCCTTCGGCAACCTCATCCGCGAGCGGCGCGGCAAAGGCCATCAACTCGTCACCGAATACCGTTATGACTGCCAGCACCGGCTGATCGGCGTCACAAAGCCGAACGGCGAAACCGCCAGTTACCGCTATGACCCCTTTGGGCGGCGTATCAGCAAGACCGTGGATGACAAAACCACGGAATTTTTCTGGCAAGGTGACAAGCTGATTGCCGAACACCATGCGGATTGTCATCGCAGCTACATCTATGAACCGGACAGCTTCCGCGCACTGGCGCTGCTGGAAGGGTTTGGTCCAAAAGAAACAAAGCCCTACCACTACCAACTCGACCACCTCGGCACACCGCAAGAACTCACCACTCCCGAAGGCGAAATTGTCTGGTCCGCCCACTACCGCGCCTACGGCCAGATAGCGCGTCTCGACGTAGGCAAAATCGACAATCCGCTGCGTTTCCAAGGGCAGTATTTCGACCAAGAAAGCGGTCTGCACTACAACCGCCATCGCTACTACAATCCGGATATTGGTCGTTACCTGACGCCGGACCCGGTGAAGTTGGCGGGGGGGATCAATGGGTACCGATACGTGCCCAACCCAACGGGCTGGGTAGACCCGCTGGGCCTAAATACGTGTCCAGGTAGGGATGGGTGTAAGCCAGCAACCGGCCCAGAAAGCCCAATAGCAAAGGCAAGAGTTGATGAGGGGCAGCCCTCGGTGCCTCAGCCGTCTGGGGAGCATAGACGGGCAAGAATAGAGGAGCTAAGCGAAGCGAATGCGAAACGTCGAATTTTGGAATACGAAGAAAATTACGATATGCACATGGTTGGAAAGCATGGACCAGAAGTTGAGTCATCTAAAGTAAGTCAGCGGTCGATCGATGGGAAGGACCCGATAACAGGTAGCTTCCCATCTAAGAAAAAAGGAGTGCCCAGTTCACAATTTAACAGTTGGAAGCTTCAACTTCAGGCTTGGACGAAGGCAACTTCAAGGATTGAGCGGGGACTTCCGCGATACACCGGAGTCGATGGTAACAAGAACGATATAGTCCAACTGGAATTGCCAGGTGCTGGACGTGGCTACAGACCAAACAAGACGGATCCGCACCATCCATTTTTTAACCCTTCGATGAATGGTGCAGAGATGAAATTCCGTGAAGACGGCACGCCGTTTACCCTATTCCCTATTAAGGAGTAAAAAATGCTATTTCATCCATGCTCTGAAAACATACCTTTCGACGCGAGCCTACGCTATTTCGTGGGAGCTTTCGATATTTACGACAGGGAAGAAACCAAGGGAAAAGAGCTGTATGCCTATAACCCCAACAACGAAAAAGATAGGGAAGACCTAATTGTAAAGTACTGCCTAGATCCTCATATCAAATATTCTTATCGTCACAAATACAAATTAATTGAAAGCTTAGCTACTGCTCTAAACACTGAAAATTTCGACTTTGGTTCTTTCTTTGAAGACGACCCTGATGAGTATTCAACGATGGCCTGGGACGAAACAGAAATAGCTGACCCCAGAGGCTTCTTCGCGGACATCTATCGGCTAGCCAACGAGGTCTGGAAAGACGATCTCCAAAAAGCCAGCCTCGAAGACCCTGCCACATGGTGACCCGAATCTTGGATACACCGAGTATCCAATGTGGGAGGGGGCTTGCTCCCGATGGCGGTGGATCAGCTTGCATATGCATTGACTGACCCACTGCCATCGGGAGCAAGCCCCCTCCCACATTCAAATCTGCTTCATTCTGTAATCGCGCGACCTGATCAGCGCTTGGACAACTCCATAATCATCCGACTCAACAAATACACCCGTGGCACCACACTCTCCACCTCGGCATATTCCTCAGGCGTATGAATATTCCCACCCACTATCCCAAACCCATCCAGAGTCGGCGTGCCTACCCCGGCCGACAAGCTGGCATCCGCCGCCCCACCACTGCCTTCAATGGTCAACTTACGCCCCAACTCTCCATAAATACCCTGGGCAATCGCCACCAACTTGTCCGACTCGGCTGTCTGCGGCATGGGGGGCAGGCCGCGTTGCAGGCTGGTTTTCACTTCGGTTTCCGGAATCAACTTGTTCGCTGAAACCCGCGCCAAGTCCTTCTCGATCCGGTCAAACTCTTCCGGCAAGGCTGCGCGTACGTCGGCCTTGGCGGTGGCTTGGTCGGGGATGACGTTGGTGCGGTCGCCGGCCTTGAGTACCGTGAAGTTGATGGTGGTTTTCTTGTCTTCGTCGCCGAGCTTGCCCAGTTGCAGGATCTGGTGCGCGACTTCCATGGCGGCGTTACGCCCCAATTCTGGGGCGACGCCGGCGTGGGCGGCCTTGCCTTTGACTTCGACCACGGCGGTGGCGCTGCCTTTGCGCCACACCACCAGGCCGTCGGCTGGGCGGCCGGGTTCGAGGTTGAGGGTCACGTCGTGGCCCTTGGCGGTGTTGCGGATCAGTTCGGAGGCGGCTTCCGAACCGGTTTCTTCGCTGGCGTCGAGCAGGAAGGTGATCTGCGCGTAGTCCTTGAAACCCTGTTTCTTCAGAACTTTCAGCGCATAGATGCCGGCGACGATGCCGCCCTTGTCATCCATCACGCCGGGGCCATAGGCGCGGCCGTCCTTGATGTGGAACGGGCGCTCGGCGGCCGAGCCTTCCTTGAATACGGTGTCCATATGGGCCATCAGCAGGATCTTGGCCTTGCCGGTGCCCTTGAGGGTGGCGACCACATGACTGTTGTTGGCCGCCTTGTCCGGCACCCGTTCAATGCTGAAACCCAGCTGCTTCAACTCATCCACCGCGATGTCGCTTACTTGGGTCAAGCCCGGCTCGTAGCCGGAACCGGAGTCGATGTTCACCAGGCGCTCCAGCAGTTTGAGGGCGTCGGCCTTGTACTGCTCGGCATCCGCCTGGATCTGTTTGTGGGGTTCGGCGCTGTAGGCCGGCAGGGCGAAGGACAAGGCCAGGGTGGCGGCCAGGAGGGTACGCGGGAAGGTGAAGAGCATGGGCCGATCCTTGTTTTTTTGTTGGAAGGTGCCCCGCCACCCTACCCCACTAGATCGACCGCAACCAACTCTCCTGCACCGAGCTCACCCGGTTGCGCCCGCTGCTCTTGGCTTCGTACAACGCCTGGTCGGCATCGTTGAGCCAACTGATGGAGTCGGCGTGGGCCGGCTGGTACGGCGCCAGGCCGATGCTCAAGCTGACGCGCAGCGTCGGGTCCTGGGCGTACGCCAGGGCATTGAAACGGTCGCGCAAGGCGTCCATCACTTCAGTGGCACGGTTGAGGGGCATGTCAGGCAGGATCACGCAGAACTCATCGCCGCCATAACGCCCGGCCAGGTCGGTGGTACGCAGGTTCTGGCGCAGCACTTTGCTCAACTGGCGCAATACGATATCGCCGGTCACATGGCCGTAGGTGTCATTGATAGTCTTGAAGTGGTCAATGTCGATCAAGGCGATGGCTGCCCCAGCCGGGCCGCGGCGGCAACGCTGGAACTCGATGTCCAGGTGGTCTTTCCAGGCGCCGTGGTTGAGCAAGCCAGACAGGCTGTCGGTGCGGCTCAGGGCCAGCAATTCGCGTTTGTGGCTGGCCAGGGTCACGGCCTGGCGGTAGCAGATCCAGCCCAGGGCCAGGGGATACAGCATCAGGATCGGCAGGCAGGCATACAGCTGGGCCTGGGTGGTCACGGCAATGAATGCAGGGGCGAATATCAGCAGCGCCGTGCCGATCCCGAGGGCCTGCGCCACCCAACCGGCGAGCATGAAGCGCGGCCCGCCAATGGCGACGTTATTCATGGTCATCATCGACAGCGTGGTGACGCTGGGCAGCGGGTTGAAGTGCATCGCGCCGACCCAGAACCCACCGCAATAGGAATCAAACAACAAGCTGCGGCGCTCGCTGCGCAACGTATGGGCCGCGCGCAACGACAATTGAAAAGCCACATGCGGCCACACAAACGCGTTGATCAGCATCCAGACCCACACCCAAAGGGAAGGATTGAGCGGATACATGCCAAACGCGACGCAGATAAAGCCGAGCGTCAGCCCCAATAGGCGCGATTTGTACAAGCGCGAAGCGAGCGGACGTCCATTTCCTCCGACGGCTGGCATGGTGGGTGCGATCCTGGGTGGGTGCCTGGAGTCTATCAGGGCACCGGCAGATCGCCACTACCGCCTGGAAGCTAATACTTCAGTGTGAAAACCCACGCGCCAGCATCAGCGCAACGCCCAATAGCAACACGGCGGTGATGCGCTGCAACAACACCCGCCGTTTGGGGTTTTCCAGCACGTGTTTGATGCGCTGGCCGAAATAGCAGTACAGGCACCCGCTGGCAAACTGCAGCAACAGGAAGGTTGCCCCGAGGATGGCGATATCCGCCGCCGAACTGTGCTCCCCAGCCCCGGCAAATTGCGGGAACACGGCGCTGAACATGATGATGGTCTTGGGGTTGGAAAACCCGGTCAATAGCCCTTTGCCGAACAGGCTGCGCGAGCCCTCCACGGCGCCGGCTTTATTGATTGACACACCGCTGCTGGTCCACTGTTTGTAGGCCAGGTAGAGAATGTACGCCACGCCGACAAACTGGATGGTCTGAGTAATGGCGAGGTTGCCCTTGATCAACTCCGAGAAGCCGACGGCAAAGATCAGGATGGAAATCAGGTACGACACACTGGCGCCGATCTGCGCCGGGATCGAGCTACGCAAGCCGTCCTTCAAGCCCAGGCTCAGCAGCAGCAGGGTCATGGGGCCGGGACTGAAGGTCATGGTGGCGCAAAACAGCAGGAAGTAGAGAAACGAAGACAGGGTTAACGCACTTGTCATGGCCGGGGACCTTGAATGGATAAAAACAACAACGGGGCGAGCGCCGCAAGTGCTCGCCCCTGGGCCGATCAGGCAACAGCGATTTCGGTGGTCAGGGATTCGCGGTACATCACCGCCAGGTCAGCCAGGGCAGCCTTGGCCGTCTGGTTACGGGTTTCGAACGCTACCAGGCCCTTCCAGTTGGTCTCGACGATGGCCTGCACCACATCGGCGTAGTCACAGTTGCCGTCGTGGATGCCGAAGTGCTGGTCTTGCACGCCGTTGTTGTTGCTGAAGGAAATACCCTTGATCAGGTGGTGATACTTGCGCACGATTGCTGCTGGCTGGCCGTTCTCGATGTTGGCGTGGCCGGCATCAAGGAAGAAGTACACGTTGCTGTGGGCTTGCAGGCGCTCGAACACAAAGGCGTATTCCGCTTCATGAGTAAAGATGTAGTGGAATGGCCGATAGTTGACGTAGTTGGACAGGTTCTCCAGATAGATATCCGTGCCCTTGGCCTCGGCGTAACGCGCCAGTTCCTGCACCGACTTCAGGTAATGCTCCAGGGCAACCTTCTTGGCCATCAGCACCATTTTCGGCTCGACGATGCAGCCGCCGTGAATGATCAACGGCGCGCCCAGGCGGCTCGCAATGTCGATTTCTTTCTTCACATACTCCACCGCCGCAGCACGAAAAGCCTCGACGTCACTGCCCAGCGGCGCCTTGAAGTTGCCGTGGAAGATCGGCCGAACGCCGGTGGCGGCGATTTGCGCCTGTAGGCTTTCGATGCGCGCATCGGTCCAGTCGTCGACCATTTCGCCAAACAGGCTGCCGTCGATGTACCAGTGGGTGCAATTGCCTTCGATGGCGGTTTCCAGCCCCTTCTCGGCGCCCAGGTATTTCTGGTGGGCCACACCGGTACAGAACGGCACGCTAGCGTTGATCAGTTTACTTTCCATGGGGCGATTCCTTTCGTTGATGGAGTGTCAGGGAGCTCGATGGCCATGAAATCGGCCTTGGTCACGCCGCAATCCGGGCATGTCCAGTCTTCAGGCACCTCTTCCCAAGGGGTGCCTGCAGGTATTCCGTCCTCCGGAATACCCAATTCTTCTACGTACATAAAACCGCAGGGGGCGCACATATAAGTCTTCATGAGAATGCAGAATCCATTGCTCGCTTGTAGGAAATTTCGCCAATTCCTGGCGAGATGGCCCGCAGTCTAGGGAAGTTGCATTGCACAAGGCAGGTAAAGTGTTGCCTAATCCGGCCTAACTTCACCGGTAAAAGCACCAGTAAACACAAGGACGCGTCATGTTTGTATCCGCCATCGCTTTTGTGGAAGGCACACCCAAGGTCCAGCAGATCGTCGAGGCGTTCAGCCAGGCCATCGAAAGCGGCGAATGGGCACCGGGCAGCAAGTTGCCGTCGGTACGCGAATTGACCCTGACCCTGGGCGTCAGCAAGTTCACCCTCAACGAAGCACTGGACCGCCTGCGCGGGCGCCACCTGCTCACCTCCAGCCAGGGCCGGGGCTACTTCGTGGCGATGGACTGCCCCCGTCCAGCCTCGGTGACCTGGGTCGACCTGTTGCCCCAGGACCTGCTCAGCGTATTGCGCCGCCCCCTGGTCACCGCCGGTGGCGAGCTGCGCCCCGGTGGCGGGCACTTGCCAGAGGACTGGCTCAATGGCGAAGCAATCCGCCAGGCCATGCGCAGCGTGGTGCGCGCGCCGTCACTGCGCATTGCCGGGCTGGGCACACCGGCCGGGCTGCTGCCGCTGCGCCAGGCACTGCAACAGAAACTGCACGGCGAAGGTTTGTCGGTGCCGGTGGAGCAAATCATCACCACGCCCAACACCGTGCAGGGCCTGGACATGCTCATGCGCCTGCTGGCCCGCCCTGGCGACACCGTGCTGCTCGACGCACCCTGCTACTTCAACTTCCACGCCAACCTGGCGCTGCACGGCGTCAAGGTCATCACCATCGAGCGCCGCCCCGACGGCTTTGACTTCAACGCCCTCGAACACTTGCTGGCCGAACACCGCCCCAGCCTGTACCTGACCACCAGCGTCTTGCATAACCCAACCGGCCACTCCTTCAGCCCCAGCCAGGCGTTTCGCCTGCTGCAACTGACCCAGCAGTACCACTGCCACATCGTCGAGGATGACCTCTACGGCGACCTGCACCCCAACCCACCACCGCGCCTGGCCGCCGTCGCGGGGCTGGACCAGGTCACCTACCTGTCGGGCTTCTCCAAGATCCTCAGTGCCAACACCCGAGTCAGCTACGTGGTGGCTGCGCCGCAACTGGCCGCCAACCTGACCAACATGAAATTGATGAGCGGTGGCGTGACCTCGGAATTGTTCGAACAGATTGTCTACCGCATGCTCAGCGAAGGCAGCTATGCCAAACATCGCAAGCGCATGGTGCAACGCCTGATGGAGGCCGGTGGGCGCGTCGAGCAATGGCTCAAGCGCTGCGGCTGCGAACTGCCGATGGCCTATGAAGGCGGGATGTTTATCTGGGCGCGCCTGCCGCCTGGCGTAAACGGCGAACTGTTGGCCCAGGAGGCGTTGAAACGCAGCATGGTGCTCGCGCCCGGCGCGCTGTTTGGCTACGACCCGGCCCATCGCGACTCAATGCGCTTCAATGTGGCCCACAGTGATGAGCCACGGGTGCAGCGGGTGTTCGAGGCGCTGTTGCTGCGGGGTGTTGCTCAGAGCACGCCCCCCGCTGGGACGTAACCCTGATGGAAGCGGATTGCCCGAGAAGCCCGTCACCCCGGCAGCGGAATCACCCGCAACGGCCGCACCGACTTGTAGGAGAAGCTCGAATAGATTTCCTTGACGCAGGGCAAGGTCTGCAAGACCTCCCGGGCAAACTCGCCGAACGACTCCAGGTCCTTGGCCACTACCTCCAGCAAAAAGTCATAGCGCCCCGACACGTTATGGCACGCCACAATCTCCGGAATTTCCAACAGCCGCTGCTCGAACGCCCGGGCGATTTCCTGGGTGTGGCTCTCCATCATGATGCTGACAAATGCCGTCACCCCATAGCCCAGCGCCTTGGGTGAGAGGATTGCCTGGTAACCACTGATCACCCCGCTTTCTTCCAGGGTGCGTATTCGCCGCCAGCACGGTGAGGTGGTCAGGGCAACCCGCTCGGCCAACTCGGCCACGGTCAGGCGGGCATTACCTTGCAACGCGTTCAACAGGGCTTTATCGGTGCGGTCCAGCTTGATGGGCATAACGTGCCTCTAAACATTATTTTTATCGGTGTTTGATCCACAAACGCGGCTTTTCCCAGCATCTTTTGCAAGGTTCATCTGCGGTTATGAGCATAGCATTGTAGGAAATAAGGAGCGCCCGACATGACCAATAAACACAACACATTCGGCTTTTCTACCCGCGCCATTCATCACGGCTATGACCCCCAGGACCACCACGGCGCCCTCGTACCGCCGATCTACCTGTCGGCCACGTTCGCCTTTCCCACCGCCGAATATGGCGCTGCCTGCTTCGCCGGTGAAGCCAGCGGCCACTTCTATACGCGCATTTCCAACCCGACCCTGGCCCTGCTGGAATCGCGCATGGCCACCCTGGAAAACGGCGAGGCCGCGGTGGCGTTCAGCTCCGGCATGGGCGCGATTGCGGCGACGTTCTGGACCCTGTTGCGCCCAGGCGACGAGATCATCGTCAGCCAGACACTCTATGGCTGTACCTTCGCCCTGTTGCACCATGGCATTGGCGAATTCGGCATCAAGGTACGGCATGTCGACCTGACCGACCTGGCCGCCCTGCAAGCAGCTCTGTCCCCGGCCACCCGCATGATCTATTGCGAAACCCCGGCCAACCCCAACCTGCGCCTTATCGACATCGCCGCCGTGGCCAGGCTTGCCCATCAACAACCGAATATCACCGTGGTGGTCGATAACACCTACTGCACGCCTTACCTGCAACGTCCGCTGGAGCTGGGCGCGGACGTGGTGGTGCACTCGGCCACCAAATACCTCAGCGGCCATGGCGACATTACCGCGGGCATCGCCGTGAGCAACCAGGCCCTGGCGCAGCGCATTCGCCTGCAGGGGCTCAAGGACCTGACCGGCGCGGTGATGTCGCCCCAGGATGCATCGTTGCTGATGCGCGGCCTCAAGACACTGGCCCTGCGCATGGACCGCCATTGCAGCAACGCCCAGGCAGTGGCCGAAGCCTTGCAGGCGCACCCGGCGGTGCAATGGGTGACCTACCCTGGACTGCGGTCTTTCCCCCAGTACGAACTGGCGAACCGCCAGATGAAACTACCCGGCGGCATGATTGCCTTTGAACTCAAGGGCGGAATCGAGATGGGCCGGCGCTTCATGAATGCACTGCAACTGTTCACCCGCGCCGTCAGCCTTGGGGATGCCGAGTCACTGGCCCAACACCCGGCGAGCATGACTCACTCAACCTATACGCCCGAGCAACGCGCGCAGCACGGTATCAGTGAAGGTTTGGTGCGTTTGTCAGTAGGGCTTGAAGATGTAGCCGACCTGTTGGCCGATGTGCAACAAGCCCTGGCCAAGTGCGGCCGTTCGCCAGTGCGTCAGCGCGCGACGGTGACCCATGCTGTGAGATAACGCCTAAACGCCGGGTTATTTTTCCCTCTACGGTGGTCGGACGGATCCGGTCACCGTTAAGCCGTTTTAATCTGGTTTTTTTGCAGATTGGATCCCCCTCCTTTCGCCAGCCTGTACTAGCATGGTTGCGGCGGGAAGCATTATCACTGCGGGTTATTCACACTGGTTACCTTCTTAACTCCCGTCGCTATAAGGCTGGATACCTGCACTCCAAACTCATGGACGAACTGATGAACTCACACCTGTTCCCACATATAGGCAAGGTCATCGCCAGCACCGGCAGCCGCCACTTCCCACGCATGCTGCATGACCTCATCCTCACCCAACTGGCAGTGGACGCCACCCATATCACCCAACTGCGAGTCAGCAGCGAAGGCCACAGCCGCCGCAAGATCAGCCCGGTCTATACCGATTCGGTAGCGGCCCTGGGTGCAGAGCAACCCGCCGCACAATTGCACCTCACGCGCCGCAAGGACGACGTGCGCTACGTGCTGTCGGTGTACCGCTCGCACCAATCCGACAGCTTTTCCGCCCAGGAGCGCAGCATGCTCGAGGATTTTTCCACGCTGTTGCTGCCCATGGTGGAAAAGCACATTACCGCGATCCAGCCATGCCGCCAGGACAACCCGCCGGCAGTGCCGGAACACCAGGGCCTCGAAACCCTGCGCCGACGTATCCAGGAGCGCCTGGTGCAATCGGGGATGACCCTGTCCAACCGTGAACTGGAGGTGTGCGTGGGCCTGCTGGCCGGGCGCACCGCGCCGGAGCTGGCTGATCAGTTGGCGTTGAAGGTCAACACCATCGAGAGCTACCTCAAGCGCGCGGCCATCAAGCTGGGAATCAGTGGGCGGCATTCGTTGTTGCGGTGGATGTATTCCACTGAAGACGCCACAAGCGCTTAAGTCTACGTAGATCAACATTGTGGAAGGGCTTGCCACCCGTGGCGGCTTGACTGCAAGCAACTATCTAAATGATGCGACGCGATCTAAATGTGGGGGCTGGCTTGCCTGTGAAGGCGGCCTGGCAGCTGGCCAGGATATTGGGTTGGTTTGAGTACATATCCATTGTTTAGGTGACGGCGGCTATTGGTTCCGCTCTTACAGCGGGTCACTTTTGAAAAGAGCCCAAAAGTAACCAAAAGGCTCTTGCCCCACCACTCGGCACCTCGCCTAGGCTCGGTGTGCCCGTAATCCGACATTGATTTGGGGGGCCGCCATCGGGGGCAAGCCCCCTCCCACAGTTTGATCTCCACACATCAGGTAAATATTCACCTGCTTTTGCTCTGCTTTTGACTTGGCTTTTGATCTCAGGCGCCCCGTTAAACCACGCTGGCCGAGCGCAGGCTTGAATTCGTGGGTAACCCGGCAGGACGGCGGCCCACGGATTCAAGCCGGAGTGTCCTTCCAAAAGTGAGCCGCTGTAAGAGCGGCCCCCTAAGTGGCCGTTACCTAAATAACGGATATGTACTCGGTCAAACCCCCTCCCACATTCGAGCTTCATCGGCCGGCAGGGGATCAGTCCCGAGCCAACGCCTCTATGGGGTCCAACCGCGCCGCATTCCTCGCCGGCACAAACCCAAACACAATGCCGATCAACGTTGAACAGGCAAACGCGGTAATGATCGAACCCACGGAAAACACCATTTCCCACTCCTTCACAAACAGCGAAAACAGATAGCCGATGGCATAGGACAACGAGATCCCGATGATCCCGCCGATCAAACACACCATCACCGCCTCTACCAGGAACTGCTGGCGAATATCCGACTGGCGTGCACCCACGGCCATGCGGATGCCAATTTCGCGGGTCCGCTCGGTGACCGACACCAGCATGATATTCATCACGCCAATGCCGCCCACCAACAATGAAATCACCGCGATCAACGACAGCAGCAGCGCCAGGGAACGGCTGGTTTTCTGCACCGTCTGCATGATGCTGTCGAGGTTGTTGGTGAAGAAGTCCTTGGTGCCGTGCCGTTGCAGCATGAGCTTGTTGACGTTGTCTTCCACCACCTTGCTCGGCTGGCCGTCCTTGATGCGCACGGTGATGCTGTCCAGATGGCGCTGGCCCAATAAACGTCCCGCCGCGGTTTCATAGGGCACCCACACGTTCAGCGCCTTGCTGGCGGCGAACATGTTTTTATTGTCCGCCGTCACCCCGATCACCGTGCACGGCAGGTTGCCCACCAGGATCACCTGGCCCAGCGGGTCGATGTTCGGCCCGAACAATCGGTGCCGGGTATTGTGATCGATCACCACCACCTGGGCCTGGCGCCGCGCATCGCTTTCACTGAAGGCTATGCCGGCTTCGAGCTTGAGGCCCTTGACCTTGAAGTAGCGATCGCTCACCCCATTGACCTGGGCATCCAGGTCGATATTGCCGAAGCGCAGCAGCAGGTTGCGCCCCACCACCGGCGTGGCGCTGTCGACGTAATACAGCTGGTTCAACGCGTCCACATCCGAGGGCATCAAAGTCTCGATGGCCGACGCGCGACTGTCGCCAAAACTGGTGCCGGAAAAGATATCGATGGTGTTGCTGCCGATCGCCTGGATGTCCTTGAGCACATAGCGCTTGGCCCCCTCGCCGATGGCCGAGATCGACACCACCGAGGTGATGCCGATGACGATGCCGAGCATGGTCAGCAAGGTGCGCATGCGATGGGAAATCAGCGCCACCCAGGCCATGTTGAAGGCTTCCTTGAACAACCCCAGGCTCGCCACCAGGCGCCGCGCGCCGTTGCGCCTGGGCTCGATCGGCGCTTCACTGGGCAATTCCAGGTCGGCGCTGTCATTGGCCTTGTCACTGATGATCTCGCCGTCACACACCTCGACGATACGCTGGGCATTGGCTGCGACCTTGGGGTCATGGGTGACGATAATCACCGTGTGCCCGGCCGCGTGCAGCTCGGCGAGGATGCGCATCACTTCCTTGCCGCTGTGGGTGTCGAGGGCGCCGGTGGGTTCGTCGGCTAGGATGACTTCGCCGCCGTTCATCAAGGCCCGCGCAATACTCACCCGCTGCTGTTGCCCGCCGGACAGCTGGCTCGGACGGTGGCTGGTGTGGCTCGACAGGCCCAGGCGTGCCAGCAGCTCACTCGCACGGCTGTGACGCTGGCTCTGCGGTAAGCCTGCGTAGATAGCCGGCATTTCCACGTTGTGCAATGCGCTCAGGTGCGCGAGCAAATGGTAGCGCTGGAAGATAAAGCCGAAGTAATCGCGCCGCAGCTCTGCCAGTTGCTCATCGCCCAGGGAGCGGGTTTCGATGCCGTTGATCTTGTAGCTGCCCGCAGTGGCGTAATCCAGGCCGCCGAGGATGTTCATCAGGGTCGATTTACCCGACCCGGAGGCGCCGATGATCGCGAGCATTTCCCCGGCATGAATGGTCAGGTCGATGCCCTTGAGTGCAATGAATTCACGCTCGCCGGCCATGAAGCTGCGGGTGATGCCCTTGAGTTCCAGCAGGGGTTGGGTCATGGCTCAGTTCCCCGCCACGGCAGGCGTGGCGTCGCCGATCACCACCTTGTCGCCCTCGACCAGGCCGTCGAGAATCTGCACCTTGACGTTGTTATTGATACCGGTCTTGACGTTACGCGCTACCGCCTTGCCCTTGGCATCCAGCACGCGCACCGAGTAGCTGCCATCGGCATTGCGCGCCCCCAGCGCCGCTACCGGCACCATCAGCGCGGCCTGGGCGGTGTCGAGCACGATGCGCACCTGGGCAGTCATGGCGATGCGCAGGCGGTGGTCGGGGTTGGGCACGTCGAACAACGCGTTATAGAACACCGCGGTGTTCTGCTTGGGCGTGCCGGCGGTCTGGGTTTCGAGGAAGTTCTGCGGCGCCGGCTCAGTGCCGCGCAGCTTGGCGTAATAGCGTTTATCCGCCTCGCCGAGGATGGTGAAGTACACCTGCTGGCCAGGGCTGATATGAATCACATCGGCTTCCGAGACTTGGGCCTTGACGGTCATGGTGTCCAGGTCCGCCAGCTTGAGCAGTACCGGCGCCAACTGGCTGGCGATCACGGTCTGGCCTTCCTGAGTGACGATGCCCACCACGTCGCCATCGATGGGCGCGTTGATACGGGTGTAGGCCAGGTTGACCTTGGCGGTGTCGATCTGGATGTGCGCGCTTTTGATCTGCGCATCCAGGGACAGCAGGTTGGCTTGCTGCACCTGGAAGCTCGATTCGGCATCTTCGAAGTCCTGGCGCGACACGGATTCATCCACCTGCAGGCCCTTGTAGCGTTCGTACACTGACTTGGCCTGCCTGAGCTGAGCCGCCGTGGCGCGGCGTTGGGCCTGGAGGTTCTCTTCATCGACCTGGGCTTTGCGCAGGGTGTTTTGCAGGATCAACGGGTCGATTTCGGCCAGCCACTGGCCCTTTTTCACCTTGTCGCCGACTTTGACCTTCAGCGACTTGAGCTGGCCGGAGACCTGGGCGCCAACGTCGACTTGCTTGATGCCTTCGAGCAGGCCGGTGGCCAATACCGCGTTTTCGATATCGCCGCGTTCGGCGCTGGCGGTGAGGTATTGGGGGGCGTCGGCCGGGGCCTGGACGGTGTAAATGACCAGGCCGATGGTTATGGCCAAGATTGCAAGTATGCCGATTTTGCGGAATTTAGACGTTTGCATAGTGGGCTTCTTGATTGAGTACATATCCGTTACCCGGGTGAACGCGGCTTACAATGTGGGAGGGGGCTTGCTCCCGATGGCGGCCTGACAGCCGACCAGAATGTTGGATCAGACCGAGTACATATCCATTGCTGCGGTAACGGCTGCTATGGGTTCCGCTCTTACAGCGGCTCACTTTTGAAAAGCCCAAAAGTAAGCAAAAGGCTCTTGCCCCACCACTCGGCACCTCGCTTAGGCTCGGTGTGCCCGTAATCCGACATGGATTTGGGGGGCCGCCTGAGATCAAAAGCAGAGCAAGATCAAGAGCGGCTCGCTTCGTATCGTGGTTACCGGCGGCCACTACAAGGCGGTGTAAATACCCATGGCTATCGGGGGCAAGCCCCCTCCCACATTTCTTACGGTACCCGGCCTCACCAACCGGTCGGCTATAAGGCCGCCGCGCTTTGCTTTTGATCTGGAATCGCCCCGTTAAACCACGCTGGCCGAACGCAGGTTTTGGAGCGTGGGCAACCCGGCAGGACGCCGGGTTAGCCGCACTGGGCCAGGGATGGCCCATTGCGGCGGCCCACGCTCCAAAGCCTGCGTTCGGGCACACCGAGCCTAGGCGAGGTGCCGAGTGGTGGGGCGAAGGCCTTTTGGTTACTTTTGGGCCTTTCCAAAAGTGACCCGCTGTAAGAGCGGAACCATAAGTCGCCGTTACCGCAGCAACGGATATGCCCCCACTCACGAAACCACCTCCCGAACCCCAACACCTTCAACCCACCACTTAGCCAACCCCAACACATTCGGCTCCTTGAGCAAGGTGAAATGGTTCCCCCCGCCATACCAAACCTCCAACCCACTCCCCTGCCGCCGCCACCCCTCGATCATCAACCCCTGCTCACGCTGGTTCCCCGCCGCATCCAGTGCCGGATCCTGCGCCAACACCAGCCGCACCACCCCGCTGTACCGCGCCTGCGGCCGATAAACCGTACGCAACGCCGCCGCATACGTGCGCGCCGGCCCGTCCATCGCGTCCACGGCAGACCGTGCCGGCAACAACCCGACGCCGACCATCCCCGCATGCAACCACTGCCGCTGCGCCACTTCATCGCGTCCGGCGAAATCAAGCGGATCAATCCCCAGCGACTTCCCGGCCGCCAACTGCATCGCCTCGATCAACCGCAACAACGCCGCCGTCGACGTATACGGCTTGCCGTCACGCCCCGGCGCCTCACTGTCGATCACCGTCAACGACCCCACCTCACGCCCCATCGCCTGCAAGCGCAGCGCCATCTCCAGCGCGATCCAGCCCCCAAACGAATGCCCGACCAAGTGCACCGGCCCGTGGGGGCATTCCTGCTCCAACGCCGCCAGATAACACTTCGCCGCCGCCTCAACCTGGCTATGAGGCACCGCCTCGCCATCCAGGCCGCGTGGCTGCAAGCCAAACAGCGGCCAGTCACGCCCCAGCGCTTCGCTCAAGCCCACAAACCCGGTCACGCTGTCCCCGGCCCCCGGTATGCAGAACACCGGTGCATACCCCACGCGACCTCTCTGGATACGCAACAACGGTTGATGCACCGCGCAACTGACCGGCGTACTCGCCGCCAGCGCCACCGTCATCGCCCGGCCCAGCCCCTGGATATGCGGCGCCTGCATCATGCTCTGGTGATCCCCCGGCACTTGCACCTGGCGCAGTTGCCCAGGCGCCAAGGCAGCGTCCCACCCCAGTGCCACACTGCGCCGCGACAGCTCGGTAGGACGTTGTTCGGCGCTGAACAGGTGCACCGGAATCGGCAGCGGGAACAGGCTGTAGTGGGCCAACGCATGCCCATGCCCGACTTCCCGCTGGATGAAGCTCAACAGGTCCGCGTCCGTCGCCGCCGCCATTTGCGCGTATAGCAAACCTTCATCGCGACAGCGTTGCAGCAGAGCCGCAAAGTCCAGCTGTCCAATCTTTGCCTCCAGCTGTTCAAGGCTTGCCAGCTCATCCACACCTCCCTGTGAATTCCAATACGCCGTGCACTGCAACAGTAGATGCCGCTTGAGCGCATCCGGCCCGCTCCAGCGCGCCTTGCCCTGATCGGTCATGCGCGGCACGTAGCTGTCGATCAAGCCGAGGAATGCCACGGCCTCGTCCAGCCCCAGCAGTTGCATGGCGATTTCATAGGCCAGCACGCCACCAAAGGACCAGCCCGCTACCCGGTACGGGCCGTGAGGCTGTCTCTCGCGGATCAACCCGACCATGCGCGCCGCCAGGCCCTCCATGCTGTCCAGGTGCGCCTCGCCAAGCGCCAGGCCTGGCAGGCCATAGATCGGATAATCGCCGGGCAGGTGCTGGCCCAGCGCCGGGAAGTACACGTCCAGGCCGCTGAACTCATGCACCAGGAATAACGGCGCCTGGGAGCCGCTACTGCGCACGGTGATCACCGTTGTGTCAGGCAGCGCTGCATCGCCGCGCTGACGCAGCAGCGCCGCGACCGAGGCCACGCTGGCGTGCTGGAACAACTCGGCCAGCGCCACCGGCAACCCGGCCTCGTCGAGCAGATTGACCAGGCGAATCGCCAACAGCGAATGCCCGCCCAGTTCGAAGAAACTGTCATGCCGCCCCACTTGATCGAGCTTCAACACCTCGCCCCAGAGCTGGGCCAGGGTCTGCTCCAGGGCATCGGCCGGCGCTTCGAACGTACCGCTGGCCGAGGCTTCCCAGGCAGGCACCGGCAAGGCTTTACGGTCGACCTTGCCATTGGCCGTCAATGGCAGTTGCTCAAGCGCCACATAAGCGGACGGCACCATGTAGTCCGGCAATTGCGCGTGCAGGTAAGCACGCACCTGCTCGATGCCGACGGGTTCGCCTGCCCAGGTGAAATACGCCACCAGGCGCTTGTCCCCCGGCACGTCTTCACGGGCCAGCACCACGGCTTCCCGGATGGGGCCGAACGTCGCCAGCCGGGCTTCGATCTCACCCAGCTCAATGCGAAAACCACGGATCTTCACTTGGTCGTCATTGCGCCCGATGCACTCCAGCAATCCGTCGGCCGTCCAGCGCCCGAGGTCGCCGGTGCGGTACATCAACGCGCCGGGGTTGAACGGGTCTTGCACGAACTTTTCGGCGGTCAGCTCAGGGCGATTCAAATAGCCGATGGCGACGCCCTCGCCACCGATGCAGATTTCACCGGTGATGCCCAGCGGTACCGGTTGCAACTGCGCATCGAGCACATAGATCTGCGTGTTGGAGATGGGTCGCCCCACCGGCACGCTGCCCGTATCCGTGCCGACCTCGCGCACTTCATAGGTGGTGGCATAGGTGGTGGTTTCGGTCGGCCCGTAGCAATGCACCAGGCGCAACGCCGGTGCCTGCGCCAAGAGGTTGCGGAACGCTGCCGGGTCGGCACGCTCGCCGCCGCACAGCAGAATGCGCAAGCCGGCCAGTGCTTCGGGGATCAGTTGCACATACTGGTTGAACAGCGCAGTGGTGACGAACAGCACCGTGGCGCCTTGCAAGGCCACGCCGAAGGCCGCCGGGTCGAGCAAGGTTGCATGGTCGATCACCTGCACCTGGCCGCCGTTGAGCAACGGCCCCCAGACGTCCATGGTGCTGGCGTCGAACGCCGGGTTGGAAGCGAAGGCCACGCGGTCGCTGGCATTGAAATCGGCATAGCCGTTGTTGAGCACCAGGCGCGTGATGCCGCGATGGGGCACGAGTACCCCCTTGGGCGTGCCGGTGGAGCCGGAGGTGTACATGATGTACGCCACGCTGTCCGAGGGCTGCGACAAGTCCGGGTTGTGGCTCGGTTGCGGGTCGAGGACCAGGGTGTCCAGGTCCAGGCGGCGTGCCCCACCTTCAAAGGCGGCATCGCTGCGGGTCAACAGCCAGGCCGCACCACTGTCTTGCAACATGAAGCCCTGACGTTCGGGCGGTGCGTGAATGTCCAGCGGCACATAGGCGGCGGCGCATTTGAGGATAGCCAGTTGGCCGACCAGCAACTCCAGCGAACGCGGCAGCAGGATCGCCAGGTTATCGCCCGGGCGCACCCCCAGGTCGAGCAGATGATGGGCCAGGCGGTTGGCGCGGCTATTGAGTTCGCCGTAGCTCAGCCGTTGCTCGCCGTGCACCACCGCCACGGCGTCTGGGCGTGCATGGGCCTGGGCTTCGAACAAACGCTGCACGGTATGTTCATGTGGGAACCTGCGGGCGGTGGCGTTGAAGCCCTCAAGCAGTTGCTGGCGTTCAGCCTCAGGCAGGATCGGCAAACGGCTGATGGCGATGTCGCGGTTGCCTTCCAGCGCCTGCACCAGTTGCGTCAGCGCGATCTCCAGGTAGCCGCACAAACGCCGGGCGCCCTGCCCCATGGCCGTCAGGCTGAAGCCTTCACCGAGGTCATCCACGCTTACCGCCACGCCGTAATGGGTGTGTTCCTCGGCCTTGAGCAACTCGATACCCTGCCACGCCGCCGCCACGCCACCGGCCTGGGCTGCGCTGTGGCGATAGTTGAACAACACGCTGAACAACGGCGTCGCCACTGGCACGCCGCTGCAACGCTGGGCCAACGCCAGGGGCGCATGTTCATGGCTGAGCAGTTGGGTCAGGCGCCCATGGGTGGCGCGCAGTGCCGTCAACACCGAGCGTTCACCCAGGTCGACGCGCAGCGGCAAGGTATTGATAAACACGCCCATGGCGTGCACGGCGCCTTCGCCGCCTTGCAGGCGACCCAGCATCACCGTGCCGAATACCACCTGTTGGCGGCCGCAGACCTTGCCCAGCACATGGGCCCAGGCCAAGTGCATCAGGCTGGCGGCGCTGACGCCCGCTTGGCGAGCCTGGCTGCGCAGGCGCTGGCTCAACGTCAGGTCAAGGCTCAGTTGCGCATGGTCATCGGCGCCGAGACGGGGAACCTCGGTCGGTGCGTCGATATCAGCGAGCATCTCGCGGAAAAACGCCGCGTGATCATCCGCGCCCAAACGGGTCTGGGCCACGTAGTTGCGATAGGGCACGGGCGCAGCCAACGTGCCCTCGGCGCCCAACAGGAACGCCTGCATTTCATGCTGCAGAATCTCCAGGGCGATGTGGTCCATCACCAGATGGTGGAACAGCAACGTCGCCACCACCCGCTGCGGTTCCTCGGCGTACACCAGTCGCATCAACGGTGCCTGGCCGAGGTCCAGGCGTGACGGCAGCGGTCCGTTTTCAACGCTTAACGAGGCGTGCCGCCACACTACCTGCACCGGTTCTTCCAGCCCGTCCCAGTGGAAGGATGAGCGCAGGATGTCGTGGCGCTGGATCACCGCCTGCAATGCACGGGCGAAAGCGTCCAGGCGCATGCGGCTGTCAAAGGCAAACTGCGCCTGCAATACATAGGCGTCGCCGCCCTGTACGGCGCGATGCTGATACAGCATGCCGGCCTGCAACGGCGCCAGCGGGTAGATGTCCTGCACATTCGCAGCGCCCCCGGGGATGTTGGCAACGATGCGCTCGATAGCGGCTTGGTCCAGGTCGATCAGCACCAGCATGTCCGGGGTAATCTGCACGCAGTCGGCAGCAATGCCATTGGCCGGCACCGCCACTTCACGCCCGCCACCCAAGGCCGCTGCCAGCGCAGCCAAGGTCGGTTGACCAAACAGCACCTTCACATCCGCCGACAAGCCCAGGCGGCGCAGGCGCCCCATCAGGCTGACCGCCAACAATGAGTGGCCGCCCAGCTCGAAGAAGTTATCGTGGCGACCCACGCGCTCCACGTTGAGCAACTCGGCCCACAACGCGGCCAGGGTGATTTCCGTATCGCCCTGGGGCGCCTCGTACTCGCGCACCCCCAGGGCATCCAGGCCCGGCGCTGGCAACGCCTTGCGGTCGAGCTTGCCGTTGGGGCTCAGGGGTAAAGCGTGCAGATGCACGAAGCTGGCCGGCACCATGAATTCCGGCAGGTGCAGTAGCAGATGGGCGCGCAGATGTTCAATTTCGGTCGATGTGCCGGTGTAGTAAGCGATCAGGCGCTGCTCGCGGGCAATCACCGCGGCCTCCTGGACGGCTGGGTGCTCGCTCAGGCGCGCCTGGATTTCTCCCAATTCGATGCGCAGGCCACGGATCTTGACCTGATCATCATTGCGTCCCAGGTATTCGATAGTACCGTCCGGCAAATAGCGGCCCAGGTCACCGGTGCGGTACATGCGCCCCGGCATGAACGGGTCATCGAGGAAACGCTCGGCGGTGAGATCGGCACGGTTCAGGTAACCCCGCGCCACCTGCACACCGGCGATAAACAATTCACCCACTACCCCCAACGGCACTGGCTGCAACTGCCCGTCCAGTACGTACAGGCGGGTGTTGGCAATCGGCTTGCCGATGGGCGTGTTGTCCGGCACGTCAGGGCCTGCGCAGGCCCACGCGGTCACGTCCACCGCTGCTTCAGTGGGACCATACAGGTTGTACAAGCCGATGCCCGGCAGTTGCTGCTTGAAGCGCCGCACCAGGCTGCCCGGCAGGGCTTCGCCGCTGCACATCACCCGCACCAGCCCGGCCGCCTGGCTGACATCGCCATGGGCAAGGAACACATCGAGCATCGACGGCACGAAATGCAAGGTGGTGACGTGCTCAGCCGCAATCACCTGGCACAGGTACTCAGGGTCTTTATGCCCGCCGGGGCGCGCCATGACCAGGCGTGCACCGGTGAACAATGGCCAGAAGAATTCCCACACCGATACGTCGAAGCTGAACGGGGTTTTCTGCAGCACCGTATCGCCGGCATCGAGCCCGTATTCGTCCTGCATCCACAGCAGGCGGTTGACCACCCCAGGGTGTTCGTTGATCACGCCCTTGGGCTGGCCGGTGGAACCGGAGGTGTAGATCACGTAGGCGGCCACGCTGGCCACATCGAGGTTGCCGGTGGGCTGGTGCTGCCAGGTGGGTTGATCCAGATCGATCACCGGCACTGCGCCCAGCAAACCCAGGGTGCTGCCTTGGGCCAGCACCACCGTCGGTGCGCTGTCTTGCAGCATGTAGGCGATACGCTCCAACGGGTACGCCGGGTCGACCGGCACATAGGCGGCGCCAGCCTTGAGAATGGCGTACAGGCCGATGACCATGTCCAGGCCACGCTCCACGCAAATCGCCACCCGCGCCTGCGGCTGCACACCGAGGGCTTGCAGGTGATGGGCCAGTTGGTTGGCGCGGGCGTTCAGTTCGGCATAGGTCAGTTGCTGTTCACCGGCCGTGAGGGCCGTCGCATCTGGCGTGCGCAGTACTTGGGCTTCAAACAGCCCGTGCAAGGTCTGGTCGAGGTTGTAAGCCACGGCGGTGTCGTTGAAATCGACCAGCAATTGCTGACGCTCGTGCTCATCCACCAGCGGCACATGCTCCAGCACCGCCTGGTCGTTAGCGACCATGGCCTGCAACACGCGGGTGAAGTAGCCGACGTAACGCTGCACGGTCGACTCATCGAACAGCGCCACGGCATATTCCAGCGCGCCGAGGATGCTGCCCTGCACTTCCCCCAGGTTCAACGACAGGTCGAACTTGGCGAAGTGGCTGTTCTCGACAATGCCTTCCAGGGCCAGGTCGCCCAGCGCCAGGGTCGGCGCGCTGCTGTCCTGCCAGCTCAGCAACGTCTGGAACAGCGGGCTATGCGCCAGGCTGCGCGGCGGGCGGGTGATTTCCACCACTTGCTCAAATGGCAGGTCCTGATGGGCCTGGGCCGCCAGGGTCAGCGCCTTGACCCGCGCCAACAACACCTCGGTGCTCAGCTCGCCGGAGGTGTCGATACGCAACGCCAGAGTGTTGACGAACAGGCCGATCAGCCCTTCCACCTCGGTACGCGTGCGGTTGGCCACCGGTGTGCCGATCACCACGTCCTGCTGGCCGGACAGGCGCGCGAGCAGCGAGGCCCAGGCACTCATCAACGTCATGTACAACGTGCTGCCATGGCGTTGGCTCAAGGCCTTGAGCCCGGCCGTGAGGCGTTCATCCAGGCGCACTTCGACGCTGCTGCCAGCGTAGTCCTGCTGCGCCGGGCGCGGGCGGTCGGTGGGCAAGGTCAGCAACGCCGGCGCACCGGCCAGGGCCTGCTGCCAATAGGTGCTTTGGCGGTGCAACACTTCGCCGCTCAACCACAGGCGTTGCCACACGGCAAAGTCGGCGTACTGGATCGGCAAGGGCGGCAGCGGGTCGGCGTGGCCGTGGCTGAAGGCTTGGTACAGCGCCATCAGCTCGCGGGTCAATACGCCCATGGACCAGCCATCGGAGACGATATGGTGCAGGGTCAGCAACAGCACATGGTGATCGTCGGCCATCACCACCAGGCGCCCGCGCAGTAACGGGCCACGCTCAAGGTCGAACGGCGCCGAGGCTTCGCCATGGACTAGGGCGTCCAGGGCCTGCTGGGGTTGCGGGTGGCGGCGCAGGTCCTGCACTTGCAGGGTCTGCAACGCCTCGGCCGGTACGATCAGCACCTGGGCCTGATCACCATTCTGGGCAAAGCGGCTGCGCAGGGTTTCATGCCGCGCGACGATGCGTGCCAAGGCCCGTTGCAGCGCCTGCACATGCAACTGCCCACGCAAACGCAGGCCGATGGGAATGTTGTAGGCGGTGTTGGCACCTTCCATCAACGCCAGGAACCACAGGCGTTGCTGGGCGAACGACAGCGGCACGTCGTCATCGCGATTGGCCGGCAGGATATCCGGCAAGGTGCTGCGCCCGGCCTGGGCCAGCAGCTCCGCGACCGCCGCCAGTTCGGCGTTGGCAAACAAGTCGCCCAGCGCCAGTTCGACCCCCAGCCGCTGGCGAACCTGGGAGACCATGCGCATCGCCAGCAGTGAGTGCCCGCCCAACTCAAAGAAATGGTCACGCCGCCCGACCCGTTCCACCTGCAACACATCAGCCCAGATCTGCGCCAGCACACCTTCGATCTCGCCCTGGGGCGCGGCGTATTCGCGGGTAAACACCGCCGCCATGTCCGGCGCCGGCAGGGCCTTGCGGTCGAGCTTGCCATTGGTGGTCAGCGGCAGCGCGTCGAGTTTCATGAAGGCGACGGGGACCATGGAGTCCGGCAAATGCGCCACCAGATGAGCGCGGATCTGCGCCACTGTCAGCGCATCGAGTTGCGGGTTTTCAGTGAAGTAGGCCACCAGCCGTTCTTCACGCACGAGCACCACTGCCTCCAGGATGCCCGGCAAGTGGTTGAGCCGGGTTTCGATCTCGCCCAGCTCGATACGCACGCCACGGATTTTCACTTGGTCGTCATTACGGCCCAGATAGTCGAGCGTGCCGTCCGGCAGCCAACGTACCAAGTCGCCGGTACGGTACATGCGCCCCGGGTTGAACGGGTCGCGCAGGAAGCGCTCGGCGGTCAGCTCCGGGCGGTTCAGGTAACCGCGCGCCACGCCCTTGCCGCCCACGTACAGCTCGCCGGCCACGCCCAGCGGCACCGGACGCTGCTGTTCATCGAGCACATACACCGTGGCATTGGCGATGGGCTTGCCGATATGCAACGGCTGGCCCGCCTCGACCTTGCCGGAGGTTGCCACCACCGTGGCTTCGGTGGGGCCATAGTTGTTGATCAGCTCAAAGCGCTGCGCCCGCCCGAACTGGCGCAAGCGATCGCCGCCGACCAGCAAGGTGCGCAAGGTCGGGTGCTCAATGTTCTGGCTGAACGCGTATTCGGCCACTGGCGTGGGCAGGAAGCTCACGTCCAATGGCTGCGCGCACCACCAGGCCAGTAATGCATCGATATCTTCAGCGCCGTCGTGGGCCGGCGGCAGGTGCAGGGTGGCACCCACACACAGCGCCGGCCACACTTCCCAGGCCATCGCATCAAAGCCGAAACCGGCGACGCTGGCGGTGTGCCGCCCGGCACGCAGATCGAAGGCGCTGCAATGCCAGTCCACCAGGTTGGCAACGGTGTGGTGCTCCACCATCACGCCTTTGGGCAAGCCGGTGGAGCCGGAGGTGTAGATCACATATGCCAGGTGCTTGGGGCCGACGGCGACCTTGGGGTTGCTCGCCGTATGGTGCTGCCAGGTGAAACGGTCGAGGTTGATCACCGGCACGTCAAGCTCGGGCAGGCGCCCCAGCAAGGCGTGTTGGGTGAGCACCGCCACTGGGGCGCTGTCGCTGAGCAAGTAGTGCAGGCGCTCGGCCGGGTGGGACGGGTCCACCGGCACATAACCGGCACCGGCCTTGAGGGTTGCCAGCAACCCGGCCAGGGTGTCGAGGCCGCGCCGCGCAACGATGGCCACGCGGTCATCGGGCTTGACCCCCAACGCCAGCAGGTGATGAGCGAGCAGGTTGGCTTGCTGGTTGAGTTCGGCGTAGGTCAGTTGCCGGCCCTGGTGCACGGCGGCAATGGCATCCGGCGTGAGTGCGGCCTGGGCTTCGATGCGGCCATGCAGCGTGGTGCCTTGGGGAAACAGCGCGTGAGTGGTGTTGAACTGCTCCAGCAACAGGCGCTGTTCGGCGACGGGCACCACCGAGAGCTGGTTAAGCGCGGTGTGGGGTGCTTGCTCCAGCGCGGTGACGAGGTTTTCCAGCGCGGTTTGCAGGTAGGCACACACGCGCTGAGGGTCGACCAGGGTGCTGGCCAGCAAGCTCAGGCCGAAGCCCTCGCCCAGGTCGTCCACGCTCAGGGTCAGCGGGTAGTTGGTGCGTTCCTCGGCGCGCAATGCGGCGATGCCCTGCCAGGCCGACACGGCCTCGGCACTGGCGGCGGGTGCGCTGTGGCGGTAGTTGAGCAGCGCGCTGAACAGCGGCGTCGGCGCGATCACGCCGCTGCAACGCTGGGCCAGGGCCAGGGCTGCATGCTCATGGCGCAGCAAGGTGGTCAGGCGTGCGTGGGTGGCCTTGACGCCGCTGCGCACGTCCTGGGCGTCCACATCCACGCGAAACGGCAAGGTGTTGATGAAGATGCCCAGGGCGCGGTCGGTGTCATGACTGCCCTGCATGCGCCCCATCAATACGGTGCCGAACACCACTTGGGCCTTGCCGGCCAACACGCCCAGCACCTGGGCCCAGCCCATATGGAACAGGCTGGCGGCGCTCACGCCGAGTTGGCGGGCCTGCACCCGCAAACGCCGTGCAAGCTGTGGCGCCAACGGCAGGCTGACTTCGGCGATCCCGCGGGCGTCGCCCTGCACATCCTGCAAACCGAACGGCAGGGTCGGCTCACTGATATCGCCGAGCATCTGGCGGAAAAACCCTTCATGCTCCTGCTCGCTGATGCCCAGCCGCGCCTGCGCCACATAGTTGCGAAACGGCACAGCCTGGCCCAGGGCGGCGCCCTGCCCCAACAGGCACGCCTGCATTTCATGGCACACCACTTCCAGGGCGCTGTGGTCCAAAGCCATGTGATGAAACAACAAGGTGGCGACGATGCGCTGGTTGGCCGGGTCTTCAGCACGCACCAGGCGCAGCAGCGGCGCCTGGGTCACGTCGAGGCGATAGTGGCGGGCATCAAACAGGTCATGCAGTTGCCCGGCGATATCGCCGTCGGCCGGGTCCAGCGTCAAGACTTGCACCGGCAGGCATGCCTGGCGCCACACCACTTGCGAGGGTTGTGCCAGGCCGTCCCAGACCACCCCGGTACGCAAAATGTCGTGACGGTCCATGACGCGTTGCAGGGCCTGGGCGAATGCCTCGAAACGTTCCAGGCAGTCGAAGGCGAACTGCGACTGCATCACGTAGGGGTCGCCTTGCTCGGCGCTGACATGGTGGAACAGGATGCCTTCCTGCAGCGGCGCCAGCGGGTAGATATCCTGGATATTCGCCACACCGCCCTGCACGGTGGCGACGATCCGTTCAATCTCGTCCTGGCTCAGGCTCGAGAGGGTCAACATCTCTGGGGTAATGCCTTCGGCCCCGGCCGGAATGCCATTGGCCGGCACCGCCACATCGCCAGCCTTGGTCGCCAAGTATTCACCGGCCTTGATCAACTCGATCAGCGCCGGTTTGTGTTCGCGCAAGGCAGCCAGTATCGCCGGGTCGCTCAGAGCTTGCTTGTTGCCGTTTACCGCCAACTGTTCGCCCTTGAGCGCCAGTTGCACGTCCTTGGTTTTCAGGGTTGCCAACAGCTCGAAGAGGCTCACAGGACGATCTCCATTCGTTCGGTCATTGCGGCATAGCCGGCCAGGGTCGGTTGTTCGAACAACGCCCGCACATCAGCTTCCATGCCTTCCTGGCGCAGGCGCCCGATCAAGCTCACGGCCAGCAGCGAGTGCCCGCCCAATTCAAAGAAATTGTCATGCCGGCCTACCCGCTCCACTTTGAGTAGCTCGGCCCAGAGCCGGGCCAGCAGAATCTCGGTATCACCTTCGGGCGCCTCGTACTCACGCACCCTCAGTGCGTCCATGCCCGGTGCGGGCAGGGCCTTGCGGTCGAGCTTGCCGTTGGGGCTCAGGGGCAATGCGTCCAGGTGCACGAACAGCGCTGGCACCATGAAGTCCGGCAGGTGTTGCAACAGCTGGGCGCGCAGGCTCTCGATGTCGGTCGGTACGCCGGTGTAGTAGGCGACCAGCCGTTCTTCGCGAGCCACTACCACCGCGTCCTTGACTGCCGGATGCTCGACCAGCCGCGCCTGGATTTCCCCCAGTTCGATGCGCAGGCCTCGGATCTTGACCTGATCATCGTTGCGTCCCAGATACTCGATAGTGCCGTCGGGCAAATAGCGGCCCACGTCACCGGTGCGGTACATGCGCCCTGGGCTGAAGGGGTCATCGAGGAAGCGTTCGGCCGTCAACTCAGGACGGTTCAGGTAACCCCGCGCCACTTGCACACCGCCGATAAACAACTCACCGACCACGCCCAGGGGCACCGGCTGCAACTGCCCATCCAGTACGTAGAGGCGCGTGTTGGCAATCGGCTTGCCGATGGGCGTGTTGTCCGGCACGTCCGGGCGTGCGCAGTTCCACGCGGTCACGTCCACCGCCGCTTCGGTGGGGCCATACAGGTTGTACAAACCAATGCCCGGCAGTTGCTGCTTGAAGCGGCGCACCAGGCTGCCCGGCAGGGCTTCACCGCTGCACATCACCCGAACAAGGCCGGCCGCCTGGCTGACTTCGCCGTGGGCGAGGAACACATCGAGCATCGACGGCACGAAGTGCAAGGTGGTGATCTGTTCTGCTTCGATCACTTCGCACAGGTACGCCGGCTCCTTGTGCCCACCCGGGCGCGCCATCACCAGGCGTGCGCCGGTGAACAGCGGCCAGAAGAACTCCCACACCGACACGTCGAAGCTGAACGGGGTTTTCTGCAACACCGCATCGTCGGCTTGGAGGCCATAGGCGTCCTGCATCCACAACAGGCGGTTGACCACCCCGGCATGTTCGTTGATCACGCCCTTGGGCTGGCCGGTGGAACCGGAGGTGTAGATCACGTAGGCCTGGTGCCGGGCGGTGAGGCCCGGCACGTGTGGGTTGGTGGCCGGCTGCTGGTACCAGGTGCTGTGGTCGAGATCGATCAGCGCCACGTCACCCAACAAGGCACGGGTAGCGCCTTGGGCCAGCACCACCACCGGCGCGCTGTCTTGCAGCATGTAGGCGCGGCGCTCTTGCGGGTAGGCCGGGTCCAGCGGCACATAACCGCCGCCGGCCTTGAGGATGGCCAACAGGCCGATGACCATGTCCAGGCCGCGCTCCACGCAGATCCCCACCCGCGAGTCGGGCTGCACGCCCATCTCCCGCAGGTGATGGGCCAGGCGGTTGGCGCGCTCGTTGAGCTGCAGGTAGCTCAACGAGTGCTCGCCCGCCTTCACCGCCACGGCCTGTGGCGTGCGCAGTACCTGGGCTTCGAACAGGCTGTGCAGGGTCTGGTCGAGGTTGTAGTCCACGGCGGTGGCGTTGAACTCGACCAGCAGTTTATGGCGCTCCTCGGGGCCCATGACCGGCAAGCGATTCAACCCCTGGCTGGGTGCTTGCTCCAACGCTTCGACCAAACCGGACAACGCGGTCTGCATATACCCGCAGACCCGCTGCGCATCCACCTGGGCCAACGCGGTGATCGCGTAGCCGTCGCCCAGGTCGTCTACATTCAAGGTCAGCGGGTAGTTGGTGCGCCCGTCATTGACCAGGGTCTGCATGCCTTCCCACGCCAGATGCGCATCCGCCGAACGGGTGGCGGCGCCGCGATGGCGATAGTTGAGCATCGAGCTAAACAACGGCGCCGGTGCCGCCACGCCGCTGCAACGCTGGGCCAGGGCCAGGGAGGCGTGCTCATGGCCAAGCAACTCAGTAAGCCGCGCATGGGTGGCGCGCACGGCGGCGCGGGCGCCCCGGTCATCGATGTCCAGGCGCAATGGCAAGGTATTGATAAACACCCCCAGCGCCCGATCAGCGCCCTCGCCGCCTTGCATGCGGCCGACCAGCACGGTGCCGAATACCACCCGCTGGTGGCCCGAAGTGGCCGCCAGCACCTGCCCCCAGGCCAGGTGAAACAGGCTGGCGGTACTGACGCCCAACAGGCGCGCCTGGGCGCGCAGCCGACGGTTGAGGTCGCTGTCCAGGCGCAGGCTGTGTTCCTGGATATCGAACCCGTCGCCACGTACATCCTGCAAACCGAATGGCAGCGTAGGTTCATCGACATCAGCGAGCATGGCGCGGAAGAACGCTTCATGTTCCTGCTCACTGACGCCCAACCGCGCCTGGGCCACATAGTTGCGATACGGCATCGGCGCGGCGGTGGGCACGCCGTGGCCCAGCAGGTAGCCCTGCATCTCTCGCAGCACCACATCGAACGCGGTGTGGTCCAGGGCGATATGGTGGTAGAGCAACACCGCCACCACACGTTGGTTGGCCGGGTCCTGGGCGTACATCAGCCGGATCAGCGGCGCCTGGCTGACCGGCAGGCGATAGCGCCGCGCGTCAAACCGCTCATGCAGGCCGGCGAGTACGTCGCCTTGCAGATGCAGCTCCTGCACACTCAATGCAGCCTTGCGCCACACCACTTGCAGCGGTTGCGCCAGGCCTTCCCACACCACTGCGGTGCGCAGGATGTCATGGCGGTCGATCACCTGTTGCAGCGCCCGGACAACGGCTTGCAGGCGCTCCACACTGTCAAACGCCAGGTGCGATTGCAGCAGGTACGGGTCGCCCTGCTCGGCAGTGAGGTAGTGGTAGAAAATGCCTTCCTGCAGCGGCGCCAGCGGGTAGATATCCTGTACGTTGGCGGCGCCGCCGGGCACCTGGGCGACCGCTTGGTCGATGGTCGATTGATCCAGCGTGACCAGGGACAGCATGTCCGGGGTGATGCGTTGGCAGTCGGCACTGATGCGGTTGGCCGGCACCTGCACTTCGCGGCCACTGCCGACGGCGGCCGCCAGCGCGGCCAGGGTCGGCTGGCTGAACAATACGCGCACATCAGCGCTGAGGCCGGCCTGGCGCATGCGTTCGATCAGGCTGACGGCCAGCAATGAATGGCCGCCCAGCTCGAAGAAGTGGTCATGGCGGCCCACCTGCTGCACCTGCAATACCTCGGCCCAGATGCGCGCCAGGGCGGTTTCGACTTCGCCTTGCGGGGCTTGGTACTCGCGACTGAGCAAGGCGCACTGGTCGGGATCCAGCAGCGCCTTGCGGTCCAGCTTGCCGTTGGCGGTCAGGGGCAGCACGTCGAGTCGCATGTAGGCGACCGGCACCAGCGCATCGGGAAGCTGAGCGTGCAGTTGTGCACGCAACGCCTGGATATCCAGCGTTCGCTGCTCGGTGAACCAGGCCAGCAGGCGGCCTTCGCGCACCAGCACCACGGCTTGCTCGACGCCATCGAGTGCGGCGAGGCGGCTTTCGATTTCGCCCAGTTCCACGCGCACACCGCGCACTTTCACCTGGTCATCGTTGCGGCCCAGGTACTCGAGGTTGCCATCGGGCAACCAGCGCACCAGGTCGCCCGTGCGGTACATGCGTCCTTCGTTAAACGGGTCTTGCAGAAAGCGTTCGGCAGTCAGGTCCGGGCGATTCAAGTAACCTCGCGCCACGCCGCTGCCGCCCACATACAGTTCACCGGTCACGCCCACCGGCACCGGGCGCTGTTGTGCATCCAGTACGTAGCTGGTGGCATTGGCGATAGGCCGGCCGATATGCAACGCCTGCCAGGCGCGCACGCGACCGGAAGTGGCGACCACCGTGGCTTCGGTGGGGCCGTAGTTGTTGATCACCGCAAAGCGCCGCTCCTGGGTGAACTGACGCAGGCGGTCACCGCCAATCAGCAGGATGCGCAGGGTCGGGTGTTGCAACGGCTGGCTGAACGCGTATTCGGCCACTGGCGTGGGCAGGAAGCTCACATCCAGCGGCTGCGCCAGCCACCAGGCCAACAGTTCATCGAGGTTTTCATTGCCCACTTCGGCGGGCGGCAGATGCAGGGTCGCGCCGATGCACAAGGCCGGCCAGGTTTCCCAGGCCATCGCATCAAAACCAAAACCGGCGACGCTGCTGGTGTGGCTCACAGCATTCAGGCCAAAGGCTTCGCAATGCCAGTGAACGAGGTTTTCCACCGTGCGGTGTTCCACCATCACGCCCTTGGGCTGGCCGGTGGAGCCGGAGGTGTAGATCACGTAGGCCAGGTGCGCCGGGGTCAGCGTGGCTACCTGCGGATTGCTGACGGCGTGGTGCTGCCAACGGGGGTCATGCAAGTCGACCATCGCCACCGGCCCCAGCAGGTCACGGGTGCTGGTCTCGGCCAGTACCGCCACCGGGGCGCTGTCCTGCAGCAGGTAGGCGATACGCTCGGCGGGGTACGCCGGATCAATCGGCACATAGCCCGCGCCGGCCTTGAGAATGCCCAGCAACCCCACCAGCATCTGCGGCCCGCGACGGCAGCACAGCGCCACGCGGTCATCCGGCTGCACGCCGAGTTCGAGCAGGTGGTGGGCCAACTGGTTGGCACGTTGATTGAGTTGCTGATAGGTCAGTACATCGCTGCCTTGCTGTACGGCAATCGCGTGGGGTTGGCGCTCGGCCTGCACCTCAAACGCGCCGTGGACGGTCTGGCCAAGGGGGAAATCATGGGCCGTGGCGTTGAACTCGCGCAGCAGGGTTTCGCGCTCGGCGGTTGGCAGGATGGGCAGTTGGTTGAGGGCGTGGTGCGGGGCACTCTCCAAGGTCGCGACCAACTGTGCCACGGCGCTGTGCATGTAATCACACAGGCGCTGCGCACCGATCTGCGGCAGCGCCAGCACGCTCAGGCCGAAGCCTGCGCCCAGGTCATCCACACTCAGGGTCAGCGGGTAGTTGCTGCGTTCCTCACCACCGAGCAGTTGCACGCCTTCCCAGATGCCATGGCCGTCACGCGCCATTTCGCCGGGGTTGCTGTGGCGGTAATTGAGCAAGGCGCTGAACAATGGCGTGCTGGTCGGCACACCGCTGCAGCGCTGGGCCAGGGCCAACGAGGCATGTTCATGGCCGAGCAAGGCGCTCAAGCGTGCGTGGGTCGCCTTGACCGCCGCCGTGGCAGCGGCCGCCACATCGACCCGCAGCGGCAAGGTGTTGATGAACATCCCCAGCGCCCGGTCCGCGCCGTCGCCAGCTTGCATACGGCCCATCAATACCGTGCCGAACACCACGTCATCGCGGCCGGACACCAGCCCCAATACCTGGGCCCAGGCCAGGTGCATCAGGCTGGCGGCGCTGACACCCAGTTGTCGTGCCTGCTGGCGTACCCGCTGTGCCAGCTCGGTACCCAGTTGCAACCCGGCCTCTTCGATAGCGCGGCCATCACCCTGCACATCCTGCAGGCCGAACGGCAAGGTTGGCTCATCGACATCGGCCAGCATCTCGCGGAAGAATTGCTCATGCTCCGCCACACTCACGCCCAGTCGCGCCTGGGCCACGTAGTTGCGAAACGGCGCGGGCTCGGGCAACGCACTCGCCTGGTCGAGCATGCAGGCACGCATCTCCTGACCCACGACTTCCATGGCGGTGTGATCCAACGCCAGGTGGTGGAACAACAGGATCGCCGCGACTCGGTCAAGCGCCGGATCCCGGGCATAGACCATGCGCAGCAATGGCGCCTGGGTGATGTCCAGGCGGTAGTGCCGGGCA
This sequence comes from Pseudomonas haemolytica, assembly GCF_009659625.1. GTDB lineage: Bacteria > Pseudomonadota > Gammaproteobacteria > Pseudomonadales > Pseudomonadaceae > Aquipseudomonas > Aquipseudomonas haemolytica. The sequence goes on from NZ_VOIW01000002.1 coordinate 34,622, forward strand.
TCGAAGCGTGCATGCAGTTGTTCGATGATGCCACCGTCGGCCGGGTCCAGATGCACCTCCTGCACGACCAGCCGGGCCTCGCGCCACACCACTTGTACCGGGCTGTCCAGCCCCTCCCAGACCACGCCTGTGCGCAAGATATCGTGACGCGCCACCACCTGTTGCAGCGCGCCCATGAACCCGTGCAAGCGTTCGAGGCTGTCAAATGCCATGCGCGATTGCAGCAGGTACGGGTCGCCCTGCTCGGCACTGATATGGTGGTAGAGAATGCCTTCCTGCAGCGGCGCCAGCGGGTAGATGTCCTGCACATTCGCCGCGCCGCCCGGCACGTTGGCAACGATACGCGCGATGGCATCCGGCGTGAGTTGCACCAGGCTCAGCATCGACGGCGTGATCTGTGTGCAACCTGCGGGGATGCCATTGGCGGGCACCACGATTTCTCTGCCGCTGCCAACGGCTGCCGCTAACGCCGCCAGGCTCGGCTGGCTGAACAACACCCGCACATCCGTACTCAGGCCCACTTGGCGCATGCGTTCGATCAGGCTCACCGCCAGCAACGAATGCCCGCCCAGTTCAAAGAAATGATCGTGACGCCCGACGCGTTCGAGCTTGAGCACGTCCTGCCAGATCTGCGCCAGCAGGGTTTCTACCTCGCCTTGGGGGGCTTCGTAGCCGCGAGTGAGCAAGGCCGCCTGGTCCGGTATCGGCAAGGCTTTGCGATCGAGCTTGCCGTTATTGGTCAAGGGCAGGCTTGCCAACGGCATATAGGCCGACGGCAGCATATAGTCCGGCAGTTGGCCTTGCAGGTAGGCGTGTACCTGGTCAATGCCCAGGTCGGCATCGACCCAGGTGAAATAGGCCACCAGGCGTTTGTCCCCCGGCACGTCTTCCCTGGCCAGCACGGCGACCTCTTGGATACCCGGGCAACTGGCCAGGCGCGACTCGATCTCACCCAGTTCGATGCGGAAGCCACGGATCTTCACTTGGTCGTCATTGCGTCCCAGGCATTCCAGCAGGCCGTCCACCGACCAACGTCCCAGGTCACCGGTGCGGTACATCAACGCCCCCGGCTGCTCGACAAAGGGGTTGCTGACGAACTTTTCAGCAGTCAACTCCGGGCGATTCAAATAGCCCTTGGCGACGCCATCGCCACCGATGCAGATTTCACCGGTGATGCCCAGCGGTACCGGTTGCAACTGCGCATCGAGTACATAGATCTGCGTGTTGGAGATGGGGCGCCCCACCGGCACGCTGTCCGTATCCGTGCCGACTTCGCGCACTTCATAGGTAGTCGCGTAGGTGGTGGTTTCGGTCGGCCCGTAGCAATGCACCAGGCGCAGCGCCGGTGCCCGCGCCAACAAGCTGCGGAACGCCGCCGGGTCGGCACGCTCACCGCCGCACAGCAGGATGCGTAGGCCGGCCAGGGCCGCGGGGATCAGTTGCACGTACTGGTTGAACAGCGCGGTGGTGACGAACAGCACCGTCGCGCCCTGGAGCTCGGCACCGAATGCCAACGGGTCGAGCAAGGTGGCATGGTCGATCACCTGCACTTGCCCGCCATTGAGCAGCGCGCCCCACACATCCATGGTGCTGGCGTCGAACGCCGGGTTGGAAGCAAAGGCCACACGGTCGCTGGCATTGAAATCGGCATAGCCGTTATTGATCACCAGGCGCGTGATACCGCGATGGGGCACCAACACACCCTTGGGCGTGCCGGTGGAACCAGATGTGTACATGATGTACGCCACGTCCTGCGCGGATTGGGTCAGCCCGGGGTTATCCGCCGGCAGATCCTCCAGGTCCAGCTCGGCCAGGTTTTCGAGCACTTGGCGGGCGCCGCTGTCCTGCACCATGAAGGTCCGGCGCTCGAGCGGCGCGTTGACGTCTAGCGGCACGTACACGGCCGCGCACTTGAGCACGGCTAATTGGCTGACGATCAGGTCGATGGAGCGCGGCAGCGCCAGGGCCACCGGTTCACCCGGCTGCACGCCACGGCTGATCAAGTGATGGGCCAGGCGATTGGCGCGGCGATTGAGGTCGCGGTAGCTCAGGCTCCGTTGGCCGTGCACCAGCGCTATCGCCTCAGGCCGAGCCAGTACCTGGGCTTCGAACAATTGGGCGACGGTGAGCTGCGACGGGTATTCACGGGCGCTGGCATTGAAGCCCTGCAGCAGTTGCCGGCGCTCGGCGGGCGGCACAATCGAGACCTTGTGCAACGCGGTGGTCGGCGCTTGTTGCAGCGCGCTCACCAAGTGGCGCAGCGCCGTAAGCATATAGTCGCCCACCCGTTGCACATCCAGCTCGGCGACGCCTTGTACGGTGAGGGTGAAGCCTGTGCCAAGGTCATCGACATTGAGCACCAGCGGGTAGTTGCTGCGCTCTTCGGAACTGAGGATCTGGATACCGGACGCGGCAAAGGGATTATCTCCCGGCGCTGCATCCGGCGCGCTGTGGCGGTAGTTGAGCAAGGTGCTGAACAACGGCAGCGAGCCCGGTACACCGCTGCACCGTTGGGCCAGGGACAGCGAGGCATGCTCGTGACCGAGCAGTTGCGCCAGGCGTGCATGGCTGGCGCGCACACCGGCTTGTACGCCGACGGCCCCCAGGCTGACCCGCAGCGGCAAGGTATTGATGAACATCCCCAGCGCACGGTCGGCGCCCTCGCCGCCCTGCATGCGCCCCAGCAGCACGGTGCCGAACACTACCTCCTGCTGGCCGGATACCTGGCCCAGCACCTGCGCCCAGGCCAAGTGCACCAGGCTCGCGGTGCTCACGCCCAGTTGCCGCGCCTGTTCACGCAGGCCCAGGCTGAGGGCCGGTTCCAGCGGCAAGCGGGCTTCGTGAATGCCGCTGCCGTCGCCATTCACGTCCTGCAAGCCGAAAGCCAGCGTCGGCTCGTCGATATCACCGAGCATCTCGCTGAAGAAGGCTTCGTGCTGCGCCTGGCTGAGCCCCAGGCGCGCCTGGGCCACGTAGCTGCGGTACTGCACCGCGTCGGGCAGTTGCGCACGGTTGCCGCTCAGGCTGGCGCTCATTTCTTCGACCAGCACTTGCAGCGCCGTATGGTCGAGCAGGATGTGGTGCAGCAGCAGGATGCCGACGAAGCCGCCCGCCTCTTCGGCATAGGCCAGGCGCATCAGCGAGGCACGGGACAGGTCCAGGCGATAGTGGCGTGGGTCGAAGCGCTGTTGCAGGTGCGCCAGGGCATCGGTGCCCTGACTGTCCATGCGTTCCACGGCCAGCGGCGCCTGGCGCAACACCACTTGCACCGGTTCCTCCAGGCCCTCCCAGAGGATAGCGGTGCGCAGGATATCGTTGCGCTCGATCACGCTGTGCAACGCCTGGATAAAACCATCCACGGCGCCTTGGTCGTTGAAACGCAACTGCACCTGCAACACGTAGGGGTCGCCGTCGGTGGTTGCCAGGTGATGGTAGAGAATGCCGGCCTGCAACGGGGCAAGGCCGTAGATGTCCTGCACGTTGGCCACGCCACCGGGCACGGACTGGATGATGTGATCAATGGCGGCCTGGTCCAGTTCAACCAGCGGCAGCATGCCCGGCGTGATCTGCTCAGTGTGTTCTTCAATCAGATTGGCCGGAACCTGCACCTCGCGCTGCCCGCCCACCGCCGCCGCGAGGGCCGCCAACGTGGGTTGGCCGAACAATACGCGCACGTCGGCGCTGAGCTCGACCTGGCGCATGCGCTCGATCAGCTTGACCGCCAGCAGTGAATGCCCGCCCAGCTCGAAGAAGTTATCGTCACGGCCCACCTGTTCGAGCTTGAGCAGCTCCTGCCAGATCGTGGCGATGGCGTTTTCTACCGCGCCCTGGGGCGGCGCATAACCGCGCCGGGCCAAGGCGTCGGCATCCGGGGCGGGCAAGGCCTTGCGGTCGAGCTTGCCGTTGGTGGTCAGCGGCAGCTTATCCAGGCGCACGAAGGCGCTGGGCACCATGTGCTCGGCAAGGCTCAGCAGCAGGTGGTCGCGCAAGGCGGCGACGCTGGGCTCACCCTCGGTGATCACGTAGGCCACCAGGCGCTTGTCACCCGGCTCATCTTCACGGGCAATCACCACCGCATCGTGCACGCCGCTGGCGCTGGCCAGGTGTGCTTGGATTTCACCCAGCTCGATCCGGAAACCGCGGATCTTGACCTGGTCATCGTTACGCCCCAGGTACTCGACGCTGCCATCGGCCAACAGGCGCCCGAGGTCGCCGGTCTTGTACATGCGCAGGCCGGTGGCCGGGTCAGCGAGGAAGCGTTCGGCGTTGAGTGCCTCGCGGTTCAGGTAACCGCGCGCCACCCCGGCGCCGCCCACGTACAACTCGCCGACCACACCCAGCGGCAGGGGCTCGCGCTGTTCATCCAATACGTAGAGCTGCAAGTCGGGAATGCGCACGCCAATCGGGCTGACCCCGACCAATTGGGCATCCGCCGCCTGTAGCGCACGATAGGTCACATGCACGGTGGTTTCGGTGATGCCGTACATGTTCACCAGCTGCGTACCGGCGTTCACCGCCCGCGCGTACCACGGCTTGAGCATGCCCGGTTCGAGGGCTTCACCGCCGAAAATCACCTGGCGCAGCGAGTGCGACTGAGCGCTGTGGCCCTGGGCGGCGATCAATTGACGGAACGCGCTCGGCGTCTGGTTGAGAATGCTCACCTCGGCGTCGCAAAGCAGCGCGTAGCACTCATCCGGCGAGCGGCTGACCAGTTGCGGCACGATCAGCAACTGGCCGCCGTGCATCAGCGCGCCCCAGATTTCCCACACAGAAAAATCGAAGGCGAAGGAATGGAACAGCGCCCACACATCATGCTGGTTGAACCCGAACCACTGCCGGGTGGCGCTGAACAGGCGCGCCACCTGACGGTGTTCGATCATTACGCCCTTGGGTTGGCCGGTGGAGCCGGAGGTATAGATCACATAGGCAAGGTTGGCCGGGCTCAGGTGCAAGCGTGGGTTGAGGATGGACGCCTGGCCGAGGTTGTCCAGGTCTACCTGCGCCAGCTCACCGACCAGATGCCGGGTGTTGGCCTGCACCAGCACGGCCACGGGCTGGCTGTCGGCCAGGGTGTAGGCAATGCGTTCCTGCGGGTAAGCCGGATCAATCGGCACGTAGCCGGCGCCAGCCTTGAGAATGCCGAGCAGGCCGATGATCATCTGCGGGCCACGCTCCACGCAGATCGCCACGCGACTGTCCGGCGCCACGCCCTGGACCAACAGCGCATGGGCGACCTGGTTGGCGCGTTCGTTGAGTTGGCGGTACGTGAGGCGTTGCTGCTCAAAGCGCACCGCAACGGCTTCGGGCTGGGCGGCGGCGTGGGTTTCGACTTGCTGGTGGATCAGCGCGGTGTCGGCGTAGTGCGTGGCGCAGTAGTTCAGGGTGTGCAGCAGGGTGTGGCGTTCAGCCTCCGGCAGGATGTTAAGGCCGCGCAGCGGCATATCCGGTCGCTGCTCAAGGGCGTCGGCCAGGCTTTCCAGGGCCGTATGCAGGTAGCCGGCGACCCGTTGCGCGTCGATGGACGCATCGACCATCACCGTCAGGGCAAAGTCTTCCCCCAGGTCATCGACGTTGACCGTCAGCGGGTAATTGGTGCGCTCCTCGGCGCCCAGCACCTGGATGCCTTCGGCGACCTCGATCACCGCCGCCATGTCGGTGGCGGCACTGTGGCGATAGTTGAGCATCGCGCTGAACAGCGGCGTGGGGGCCGCCACGCCACTGCAACGCTGGGCGAGCGCCAGGGAGGCATGCTCGTGATCGAGCAAACGGGTGAGGCGTTCGTGGGTGACCTTGACGGCGGCGCGCACGCCTTGCCCGCCAACATCCACCCGCAGCGGCAACGTGTTGATGAACATGCCCAAGGCCCGTTCACCGCCCTCGCCTGCGCCCATGCGGCCGAGCATCACGGTGCCGAACACCACCGTCTCACGACCGGAGACCACGCCCAACACCCGCGCCAAGGCGAGGTGCATCAGGCTTGCCACGCTCACTCCCAGCGGCCGCGCCAAGCTGCGCAGGCGGCGACTGAGGCTGTTGTCGACGGGAATGCGCGCTTCGTCGATGCCCTGGCCGTCGCCCTGCACATCCTGCAGGCCGAAGGGTAAGGTCGGTTCATCGACATCCGCGAGCATGTCGCGGAAGAACGCCTCATGGGCCTGCTCGCTGACCCCATGGCGCACCTGGGCGATGTAGCTGCGAAACGCCACCGGCGCAGCGGCCTGGGCTTGCTCACCGGCCAGGTAGCACTGGATTTCATGGCGCACCAGGTCCAGGGCGGTGTGATCGAGGATGGTGTGGTGGAACAGCAGCATCGCCACCACGCGCTGGTTGGCCGGGTCGTCTGCGAACACCAAACGCAGCAGCGGTGCCTGGCCCAGGTCCATGCGGTAGGTGCGGGCGTCATAGCGGGCGAGTAACTGGGCGAGTCGGTCGCCGCTGTCGAAGCGGGCTTCTTCGCAGGCCAATCGGGCCTTGCGCCACACCACTTGCAGGGGTTCGTCGAGCCGTTCCCACACCATGGAAGTGCGCAGGATATCGTGGCGGTCTATCACCCATTGCAGCGCCTGGGCGAAAGCGTCGAGGCGTGAACGGCTGTCGAACACGAACTGTGCGTGCAGCACGTAGGGGTCGCCCTGCGCCGCCGAAAGGTGGTGGTAGAGCATGCCTTCCTGGAGCGGCGCCAGGGGATAGATGTCCTGCACATTCGCCGCGCCACCGGGGATCGCCGCGACAATACGGTCGATGGCTGGCTGGTCGAGGTTGACCAGCGGCAACATGTCCGGGGTGATGCGATAGGCCGGGCTCAGCCAGTCACCGCCATGCTCGGCGACCAGCTGCAGCAGCCTGGGTTTGTGCGCGATCAACTGGTCCCAGAGCGTGTCATCCAAGGCTTCGTCATCGCCGAGGATGATCAGGTCGCCTTCTTCAGTTTGCAGACGGATCGCGTGAGTGGAGATCGCTGCCAGTAAGTCGCTGAACTGCATGGGGTAACCTGCCTGATATATCACGGTTGAAGAGAATGTCCGTATTCAGTTGCCGCTTGGATCGGCAGTGCTGGGCGCCCAGGAAAAAATAGCGGGCGCAGCCGGGGGCCAGGAGGGGCTTCCGGCAGGCTTGGAAAATTAAGGGATTTGCGGGGTGGGGGGTGACATGGGAACCGGGGACAAGTATCGGGCGGGAGGGTTCCCGTTTTTACTCGCTGGCTTTCAACTTATCTGAGTTTTACCAGTACCGCGGCGATGACCGCCCATGTCACACCTGTGAGAGGGGCTTGCTCCCGATGGCGGTGGGTCAGTCAATTAATCTATATCTGACCCACCGCTATCGGGAGCAAGCCCCCTCCCACATTAGATAGGCATCGATTCTGCCCAACGGGTGATTGCTCACGGCCCCGACCTGGCTGACAGGGCCTCAAGTAACCTTAAGCTCAGATCGAAAGAGTATTTATCGAATGGTTTTCAGAACCTTATGCTTCGGGCCATTCCGTTGAAAATCGAGCGCCCACATGTCCCTTCGTCGCCCTCTCGCCGCTGTATTAGGATTGCTGGCCTTTTCTGTCGCCTTGAGCGCCCAAGCCCAGCAAACCCTGCGAATCGGTTACCAGAAATCCTCGACCCTGATCACCCTGCTCAAAACCCAGGGCACCCTGGAAAAAGCCCTGAAGGCCGACCACATCGAGGTGAGCTGGCACGAGTTCCCCAGCGGCTTGCCATTGCTGGAGGCACTGAACGTCGGCAACGTGGATATCAGCGCCGATGTGGCCGATACCGTGCCGATCTTTGCTCAGGCAGCCCAGGCCCAGCTCACCTACTTTGCCCAGGAAGCGCCCTCGCCCTCCGCCCAGGCCATCGTGGTGCGCAAGGACTCGTCGATCCAGCAGTTGGCGGACCTCAAGGGCAAGAAAATCGCCGTGACCAAAGCCGCCGGCACTCACTATTTATTGATTGCCGCGTTGAACAAAGCCGGCCTGGCGTTTGCCGATATCCAACCGGCCTATCTGTCCCCCGCTGACGGCCGCGCCGCCTTTGAAAACAACAAGGTGGATGCCTGGGTCACCTGGGAGCCTTTCCTCACCAGCGTGCAGCGGCAACTGCCGACCCGCACCCTGGCGGACGGCAGCGGGTTGGCGAGCTACAAGCGTTATTACCTGACCGGCACGCCTTACGCCCAGGCTCATCCCGAGGTGCTGAAGGTGGTGTATGCAGAATTGGAAAAAGCCGGACAATGGGTGAAAGCTCATCCGCAAGACGCGGCAAAAGTGCTGGGCCCGTTGTGGGGCAACCTCGATCCGGCGACGGTGGAGGCCGCCAATGCGCACCGCAGTTATCTGGTGCAGCCGGTGACGCTTGAGCAACTGGGGGAGCAGCAAAAGATTGCCGATGCGTTCTTCAAGGCGGGGCTGTTGCCCAAGGCGGTGGATGCCAAGGCGGTGCAGACCTGGCAACCCTAGGGTAAACAAGGCCGGCGGGAAGTGGTAAAACACGCCCCGCCCCTTTCATCGAAGCGGGTCCGTTGATTCCGGTGGCATGAAATCGAACTCGGTCTGAAATGTGGGAGGGGGCTTGCTCCCGATGGCGGAGTGTCAGCCATAGATGTGTGTGCTGATACTCCCTCATCGGGAGCAAGCCCCCTCCCACATTTAGCTTGCAGTCACCCGCTGAATACTCGCCAATCAGCTTGGTGTGCGCGGCACACCCTGCCCAAACCGCCGAATCGCCAGGCAATACCCCACCAACGCCAGCGCCGCCAGCAACCCACCCGCCGCGCCGATCCAGGCGAAGCCGAAATGGCTGCCGACCCAACTGCCCATCAACGCGCCGCCGCCGATGCCGATGTTGTAGATCCCGGAAAACATCGCCATCGCCACATCGGTGGCGTCCGGCGCCAGCACCAGTACCTTGGACTGCATGGCGAGGCCAAAGCCCATGATCGCCATGCCCCAGAAAATGCTCAGCACCACCAGGTAAGACTCAGCGCCGCTCAACGGCAGCATGAGTGCCAGGCACGCGGCGAGGATAAACACTGCGCCGATCACGAACAGGTGCGGATTGAAGCGATGCACCAGGCTGAACAACAACGAGCCAATGATACCGGCACCACCGAACACCAGCAGGATCAACGTCACCGCACTGCCACCCAGCCCGGCAACGCCTTCGACAAAGGGTTCGATGTAGCTGTAGGCGGTGAATTGCGCAGTGACGGTCATCGCGGTAAGCACGTACAGCGCCACCAGTGCCGGGCGCTTGAACAGCAGCGGCAGGCTGCGCAGCGAGCCGGAGTTCTGGCTGGGCAGTGGCGGCAAGGTGCGCGCCAGCCAGAACACCAGGGCGGCGGCGAACGCGGCGATCACCAGGAAGGTGGTACGCCAGCCCATGGCCTCGCCAAGCAGGCGGCCCAAGGGAATGCCCAACACCATCGCCAGGGATGTGCCCGTGGCCAATAGCCCAAGCGCCTGGACCTGCTTGCCCTCAGGCGCCAGGCGTACCGCCAGCGAGGCGGTGATCGACCAGAACAGGGCATGGGCCAAGGCGATGCCGACGCGACTGACCATCAACAGGCCAAAGCTGGTAGCAACGCTGGAGAGAATATGGCTGGCGATAAACAGGCCGAACAGCACGATGAGTAATTTGCGCCGTTCGACGTTGCGGGTCAGCAGCATCACCGGCAGCGAGGTCAGGGACACGATCCACGCATAGATGGTGAGCATCAGGCCGACGCTGGCCACGGGCATGTCAAAGCTGGCGCCGATGGCGCTGAGCAGCCCGACAGGCACGAATTCGGTGGTATTGAACACAAACGCGGCCAGCGCGAGGGCGATGACCGGTTGCCAGTTGGCTTGGGGGGTTGCGGTAGAAAGGCTCATTGGCGGGCGAGGTACTCTGGCGATGATCGAGCGGCCACCCAGGACAAGCGCAGCCGCCGAGCATTCTATAGGTTTCTCCGGTCGCTGTTGATGCGGATCGTCGCCCCGGCACTTATGGCGAGGTCATGGTGATCACGTAGTTGCCCGACTGAATAGGCTTGCCGGCGTCGTCGACCAGCAGGTAGCGCTGGTCGTAATAGCGCCCCTCGCCAGTGTCCGCCACCAGCCGCACATGGGCCGCATTGACGCTGGCCACGGGTGCCACACTGCGTACATCGAGGCGGCTGCCGCGGCTGATGCTGGCGCAGCCGGTCAGTTCCACCATCGAGCCGCTGCGCGCATTTGTCCTGCACCCCGACTCGACGATGGCGCCGGTGAACCTGATGGTGCCCTGCCCCACTGTCTGCGCCGCGCCGCAGGTGCTTGCCCACAGGCAAAGGAGGCCTGTCACTACCGAAATATGACCAACGTTCATGCCGACACTCCTTCTTGGGTTAGTAAGAAGGTAGTCGTCGGCGTGGCGGTTAACTTGAAGCTATTTGTCTGGGAATGAGAGGTGGATCACGGATCCACCTGCCCCATCAACTCGGGGATGATTTCCGGTCGCTGGGCGTAACGCTGGGCCAACGCCGCACACACCATCAATTGGATCTGGTGGAACAGCATCAGCGGCAGTATCAACACCCCCATGCTCGCCCCGGCAAACAGCACCTGTGCCATGGGCACGCCAGTGGCCAGGCTTTTCTTCGAGCCGCAGAACAGGATGGTGATGCGGTCTTCCTGGTTAAAACCGAACGCCTTGCTCAGCAACAGGGAAGCCACCAGCACCAGCGCGAGCAAGACGCAGCAGGCCACGACGAGACCGCCCAGTTGCCACAACGGGATCTGGTGCCAGATACCTTCGGTGACCGCTTCGCTGAATGCGCCGTAGACCACCAGCAGGATCGAGCCCTGGTCGACGAATTTCAGCCAGGACTTGTTGCGACCGACCCAGTCACCGATCCAACGGCGGGCGACTTGCCCGGCGATGAACGGCAGCAGCAACTGCACGCTGATCTTCAGGATCGCGTCGACGGTGGAGCCGCCATCACCTTGCACATTGAGCAGCAACGCGACCAGCAACGGTGTCAGGAAGATACCGAACAGGCTCGACGCCGCCGCGCTGCAAATCGCCGCCGGGATATTGCCGCGGGCCAGGGACGTGAAGGCAATCGCCGATTGCACCGTGGCCGGCAAGGCGCAGAGGTAGAGCATGCCCATGTACAGGTCTTTGCCGATCAGCGGTGACAGCACCGGTTTGAGCGCCAGGCCCAGCAGTGGGAACAACACGAAGGTCAGGCCGAACACCAGCAGGTGCAGGCGCCAGTGGCCGGCACCAGCAACGATGGCTTGGCGTGACAGCTTGGCGCCGTGCAGGAAAAACAGCAGCGCGATGGCCAGGTTGGTGACCCAGCCGAACGCCACGGCAGTCTGGCCGCTGGCCGGCAGCACTGAGGCGAGGATCACCGTGGCGATCAGGGTCAGGGTGAAGTTGTCGGGTAGAAAGCGCGGGCGGGTCATAAGCAAATCTTCCAGGGGTTGCCAAGAACATCGTGGCGACTCTAACGTAACTGCCTGTTACCGACTAACGCCAATGAGCCAGTAAATGCCGCCTAAAGGACATGAAAAAGCCGTCCGGCGCAGTGTGCCCGGGCTTTCCAGCCTGCCACGGCCGGTGTATGGGCGTACCGAATCGTTGCCCAATCGGGCGCTGACGCGACGGCACAGCCACCCGTGGGTGCAGTTGTCCTATGCGATTTCCGGGGTGCTGGAGATCCAGACCAGCGTCGGCCGTTTCGTCGCACCACCGCAGCGCGCGGTATGGATCCCGGCGGGCGTGCCTCATCGGGTATTCAGTTCGCCCCATACGGAAATGCGTAGTTTGTACCTCGATTGCAGCGTTACAGCCTGGGCGGCCGAGCGCTGCCAGGTGCTGGAGGTGAGTAGCCTGTTGCGCGAGTTGATCCGCAGTTTCAGCGAGCTGCCGGTGGCCTATGCCGAGGATGGGCCGGATGGGCGCCTGGCCCAGGTACTGCTCGACCAACTCGCCGCCGCGCCCCAAGTCGACTTGATGTTGCCGCTGCCCCATGACCCGCGGCTACGGCAGATCTATCGCAGCCTGAACCTGCACCCCGAGCAGCAAACTACGCTGGGGGATTGGAGCCGCAAGCTGGGGGTCAGCGAAAAAACCCTGAGTCGCGTGTTCCTGAGTGACACCGGGCTGACATTCCGTGCATGGCGCCAGCGTCTGCGACTGTTGAGCGCCCTGCCCGCCCTGGAGCAAGGTGAGCGGGTGACGGATGTGGCGTTGGGGTGTGGGTATGAATCGACGTCGGCGTTTATCAATGCGTTTCGCCAGCAGTTTGAGGCGACGCCGGGTGAATTTTTCCGCTGATCCTCAGGTGCAGTGAAGGTTAAAAGCCCCCTCCCACACGTCCAACTGCGTTTCATAGCCAGATACAAACCGACGTTCGGCTGGTATCGTGCTGCGCTTTGAAATACCGCCACCGACCTGCGAGGAAATGGACGTTGAACACTGACGAAAAAATGACCGGGGACCTGTTCGAGGTCGATAAACGCCTGTCACTCAAGCCCGTGGTGGACTTCAACGCCTATCTGCGCAACGCCTTCGGCGACGGCCCGTGCACCTGCGTACGGTGCGCTGCCAGCGGCGGTGATGAAAGCGGCTATGAGTTCCAGCACACGTTCAACTTCGACGGTAAGCCTATGCACCGCCGCTTCGCTTCGACGGCAGGCAGTGATGTGTTGATGGCGTTGAAGAAGGCGTGGTTGTCGTACACCAAGGTCGAGCTGCCGCTCAGTGGTGTGTTGGTGCTGGACACGGTCAAGGAGTTTGTCGAGCCGCAGTTGCATAAGCGCCTTGCGCCATTGTTCGTGGCCAGTGGGTTGGTCAAGGACGTGGACGGTGAGTTGCGTATTCAGCCACAAGCCATGGCCTGACCGCAGCGCGTCAATGGTCGCCGCGACTCTGGGCCAGCAGTTGGTCGACTACGCGGTGCAGGCTACCCAGCTCATCGACACCATCGGCCTGCGCTTGGGCATGCCAGCGTAATTGTTCAGTCGCGCTGTTGCCGCGCTGCAGCAGCGCCTCAAGGGTAGCGAAAAGCTGCGGCTCGCCCATCGCCTCGGCGGTGGCCGCAAACTCCTGGCGGGCGCATTGCAGCCAGTGTTCCGCGCTGCCCATGGCGCCATTGTCATCCAACGCAAAGTTGCCCGCTGCACCGTAGCGTTTGGCCTGCCAGCGATTTTCCTTGAGCAGCCAGCGCGCCTCGGTACTGAACCCGGCGCCGGGGCGCTCCAGGGCGCAGGCGTGGGTGACCATCACCCGAAACAGCGTAGCGAGGGCCAAGGCGTCGGGCAGCCGCGGGCAGGCGTCGGTCATGCGCAGTTCAAGCGTTGGGTAACGCGCCGCCGGGCGAATGCCCCACCAGCCGTTGCCATCTGCCTTGATCGCGCCTATGCGTTGCAGCACTGTGAGGTAGTGCAGGTACTCGCTCCAATCGGCAAAATGTTCCGGCACGCCCATGCGCGGCCACTCATCGCACGCCGCCTGGCGATAGCTCATGAAGCCGCTGGGCGCACCATCCCAAAATGGCGAGGAGCAACTGAGCAGTAACAGTAGAGGCAGCCACGGCGACACCTGGTTCATCACGGCGATGCGGTCCAGGGTCTGCGGCACCTGCACATGCACGTGCAGCCCGCACAACACACTGCGGCGCGCCACGTACTGAATATCGTCGAACAGCTGCTGGAAATGCGCCTGGGGGGTTGGCCGCTGCTCGCGCCAATCGGCCAGGGGGTGGCTGCCGGCACACACCACGCCGAGGCCGAATTCAGCCAGGGATTTCGCGAGATTGCCGCGCACCGTCGCCAGGTAATCCGCTGCCTCGCCGCTGGTGGTGAACACCGGTGAAGCGGCTTCGATTTGCCCCTGGAACATCTCATACGCGAAGCCGCCGCCGATCGCAGCGCGACAGGCCGCCAGCACGGCCGCCGACGGCTCAGTGAGCATCCGGCGGGTGTGCAGGTCGGTGAGCAAATATTCCTCTTCGATACCGAAGGTGAGCATGGACTTCAGCGCAGCCGGGTGACGCAGAGCGCGACCACAGCGATGCGCTCCACACGTTCATAACCCGGTTTGTCGAGTTCCTCACCGAAGACGTCGGGGTCCAGTTCGCGGTACGTCCAGCCATAGGCGTCGTTGCCCAACAGCGGCTTGACCGCCTCCAGGAATGGATCGCCGCCCGCCACCATCGCCACGCCGGTGTAGAGCACCAGGCTACCGCCAAGGGCCAGGCGCCCGAGGGATTCGCTGACGATACGTACCGACAACTGCTCACCCAGCACGCCGCCGCCATGGCGATAGGCGCGCTGGCGGTCATCATTCATATAGGGCGGGTTAGCAACGATCAGGTCAAATTGACCCTCGACGCCGGCCAGTACATCACTGTGATAAACGCTGACGTTACCAAGCCCCGCCAGCTCGGCATTCACCGCGGTCATGCGCAGGGCACGAGGATTGATATCCACCGCCAGCACCTCAGCGTCATGGCGTGCCCGAGCAACTACCAGCGCGCCGACACCGGCACCACAGCCGATATCCACCGCGCGCGTGAGCGGTTCGAAACGCTGTTGCAGATGGGCTTCGATCACCTGGGCAAAACGGTAGCTATCGGGGCCGAAGAACACCGCGTCCGCTTGCACCGTAGGGTATGGCGAATGGGCGAACAGCAGCTCGTCGATGCTCGACCAACGCACCGTACTGCGCCATAACGCCCCGTGCTTTTCGATCACATCGGTTTGCTGCAATTCTTCGCGAAATGCCTCGGGCAACAGGTCGTGGTCGAACGGCATCGACCAGCCGAATACATCGCGAATGTTCCTGGCCAGCGGCGTCGCCAAGCGTCGGTAAACGCGCTCATGGGTCAAGGGCGTCGGCGTGATAAAGCGGTAACCACTCTCCTTCAACCCCCGGCCCAGGTTCAACAAGGCACGATCAGCGAGCTGTTGTGCAGACATGACGAATTCCTTAGCGCAGACGCGCGCGCAATTGGATAAAGCGGCGGGTCGCGTACAACCCTGCGGGCGTGCAGTGACGGCGCGCCGACATCCACGGGATCAGCGCATTGAGCTGCTGCTCATCGGGCAGGCTACACAGCGAATCCACCAGGGCCTGGGTATCGGGGTCTGCCGGGCGATGCTGTTCGCGAGAAAATCGGCTGCCGCGTCCTGGCCGTACAGGCGGCACGCGTTCGCTGCTGGTCCAGTCACCGGCGATCCAGTCATGCAACAACTGTTTTTCGTATCCGCTGAACACGCCGAACATCGCTGCGCCCGCGCCCTCGATCAACTGCCAGAAACGGCTGTCGGCGGGGTCCTGGTTGTGTTTGATCCAGCCCTTGTCTTCCAGGGCCTTGAGGAAATCGCCGATCTGTCCCGGCTTGGCCAGCCATTGGTTGACGGTCTGGCCTTCGAAGCGGCAATAGTCCGAATGCATGTGCTGGCCGAAGGTGCGTTTGCGTTCAAGCATCGCCACCACTTCGTCATGCAGGTTGAACTGTTGGATGACAGCCGTGGTGCCCGGGCCAAGATCATTCAGGCGATACCCTTCGGCGACGCGGCGGTAGAAATCCGCCCTGCCCTCGCCCAGTGGCAACAGGCTCAGCACCGATTGCGCCGCCTTGCACGCGTGGCCGCTGCTGGCGTTATCGATGGTGACGTGCAAGGTGAAGTAATAAGGGTCGATACCCAGCTCGCTCAGCTCGTAGGCGGTAATCAACAGGTGCAGGGGCAACTGCTCGTAGCCGAGGTTGAAGCCAATGATCTCCGGTAGGAATTCTTCGGCGCACAAGCCCAGCGCCAATTGCAGTGCGCCTTGCTGGTAATGCTCATCCTTGACGCCGGCTTCGCTGTCAGCATCGTGCTCGCTGAGTAATTTGCGGTAGATCACCACGTGGTTCTGCGCGGCCTCGCCGTCACCCAACTCTTCCAGATAGGTCGTGAGCAGGCCATCGAAACGCGGGTCATGCCAGTAACGCAGCAAGCCGTTGAGCCAAGCGCCGTCGACCTGCTTGGTCGGCGCCACGCGTTGCAAAAAATACACCGCATGGGCCTTGTTCTGGAAATACCGCCGTGGCTGGCCTTGCTGGCGTTGCTCAAGGTAATCGGCATAGGCCTGGGCCACCTCCGCGCATCGCTGTTCGACCCAGGCCGGCAACTGCTCGGGCAGGTCGGGCAATTCACAGGCAGCCTCGCGAACCTGGGCCAATTGCGCTTGCAGGAAGTTACGCGCGGCTTCTTCAGCGCCATGGCCTTCACCATAGAGCTGTTGATAAAGCCCCTGATAGGGGCCGTGAGCCGATGGAGTGATGGAGGCCGGCTGGCCCGACAGCGCTGTAAGAAGCGTCATGATGGCAGTTTCCGCAAAGTCCGATACAACAGGCCTCCCAACAAGGCGGCCCCGCAAGAGCGCTCAACAGCGTGCGCTTCTAAAATGCAGAGCATTGGGATGTGCGAAAAATTCAAATGAGGTTGGGTTGGGGTGGATAAGCGGTCATTGACGGCAAAACGCAGGTCCAAATGTGGGAGAGGGCTTGCTCCCTCCCACATTCACCACATCCCGCTGAACTATTTACGCGCCGCCTCCCACTGCTTGAGCAGGTCGTTGTAGTTCACGGTTTCGCCTTTAGGTTTCTCGTTGGCCAGTTTCGGCTTCGGCGCACCCGGCTGATCGAACCAGTATTGGGCGTCACGCTCGGGGTTCATCTTAGGCCCGCACACCGGTTGCACCTTGGAGCGTTCCAGGCGCGTCATGATCGCGTCCTGCTCTTTGGCCAGGTTGTCCAACGCCTGTTGCGGGGTTTTCTCGCCGCTGGCGGCGGCGGCGATGTTGCTCCACCACAGCTGCGCCAGGCGTGGGTAGTCCGGCACGTTGGTGCCGGTCGGCGACCACTCGGTGCGAGCCGGGCTGCGGTAGAACTCCACCAGGCCACCGAGCTTGGGGGCCATGTCGGTCATGGCCTGGGAGTTGATATCGGACTCACGAATCGGCGTCAGGCCAACGATGGTTTTCTTCAAAGACACGGTTTTCGAGGTGACGAACTGCGCGTAGAGCCACGCCGCAAGTTTCTGCTTCTCGGGCGTGGACTTGAGGAAGGTCCAGGAACCTACATCCTGATAGCCTTTCTTCATGCCTTTTTCCCAGTAAGGCCCGACGGGTGACGGCGCCATGCGCCATTTCGGCGTACCGTCGGCATTCACCACCGGCAAGCCCGGTTTGACCATGTCGGCGGTAAACGCGGTGTACCAGAAGATCTGCTGGGCGATGTTGCCCTGGGACGGCACCGGGCCGGATTCGGAGAAGGTCATGCCGGCCGCTTCCGGTGGCGCGTAGGCTCTCATCCAGTCCACGTATTTCTGCGTGGCGAACACCGCGGCCGGGCCGTTGGTGTCGCCGCCGCGGGTCACGCTGGAGCCCACCGGGTGGCAGTCCTCCACACGGATGCCCCACTCGTCCACCGGCAAACCGTTGGGCAAGCCCTTGTCGCCGCCGCCGGCCATGGAGAACCAGGCATCGGTGAAGCGCCAGCCCAGGGACGGGTCTTTCTTGCCGTAGTCCATGTGCCCATAGATGCGCTTGCCATCGATTTCCTTGACGTCTTCGCTGAAGAACTTGGCGATGTCTTCATAGGCCGACCAGTTCACCGGTACGCCGAGGTCGTAGCCGTATTTTTCCTTGAACTTGGCTTTCAGCTCCGGGCGTTCGAACCAGTCGGCGCGGAACCAGTAGAGGTTGGCGAACTGCTGGTCGGGCAACTGGTAGACCTTACCGTCGGGCGCGGTAGTGAAGGACAGGCCGATAAAGTCCTTGAGGTCCAGGGTGGGCGAGGTGAAGTCCTTGCCTTCGTTGGCCATCAGGTCGGTGATGGATTCAGTCTTGCCATAGCGAAAGTGCGTACCGATCAAGTCGGAATCGTTGACCCAGCCGTCGTAGATATTCTTGTCAGACTGCATCTGGGTTTGCAGCTTCTCCACCACGTCGCCTTCCTGCAGCAGGTCGTGGGTCAGCTTGATGCCGGTGATTTCACTGAAAGCCTTGGCCAGTACCTTGGATTCGTACTCGTGGGTGGTGAGGGTTTCCGACACCACGTTGATCTTCATCCCACGGAACGGTTCCGACGCCTTGATAAACCACTTCAACTCCTCGAGCTGTTGGGCTTCGGTGAGGGTGGAAGGCTTGAACTCGCTGCCGATCCATTTTTTCGCGGCATCTTCGTACGCATCAGCCCAGGCCGAAGCGCTCAAACCGCTGAGGGCCAGTACGGCGGCCAATGAAATGCTATGTCGCAGCTTATTGTTCTTATTCAACATAGAGACCTCCTGGTTGTTTATTCATAAGGGCACTAGCCCCAACGCATCACACTCGACAGCCATACCAGGGAGAGCGCGGACGCCACCCAGATGCTCCAGTCGGTAACGCCGATCACCAGCAAATGCAGGTAGGCGCTACCGAGAAGACCGATAAACAAGCGATCACCACGGGTGGTGCTGATCGGCAGCAACCCGCGCCGGGGGATGCTCGGCGAACGCAGTTCCCAGGTGGTCATACCCGCCAGGATCAGGGCGATGCCGCCAAAGAACAGCGCGGTGGGGGTGGTCCAGGCCATCCATTCCATCATTGATTCCTCTAGACCCGGCCGAGGGCAAAGCCCTTGGCCACGTGGTTACGAACAAACCAGATCACCAGCATGCCCGGCAGAATGGTCAACACCCCCGCCGCTGCCAGCACGCCCCAATCGATGCCCGAGGCCGAGACCGTGCGGGTCATCACCGCCGCGATGGGCTTGGCGTTGACCGAGGTCAGGGTGCGCGCCAGCAACAGCTCAACCCAGGAAAACATAAAGCAGAAAAACGCCGTGACGCCGATGCCGGAGCCGATCAATGGGATAAAAATCTTCACAAAGAACTTGGGGAAACTATAGCCGTCGATGTAGGCGGTTTCGTCGATTTCCTTGGGCACACCGGACATGAAGCCTTCGAGGATCCACACCGCCAACGGCACGTTGAACAAACAATGGGCCAGGGCCACGGCGATGTGCGTATCGAACAGGCCAATGGATGAATACAGCTGGAAAAACGGCAGCAAAAACACTGCCGGGGGCGCCATGCGGTTGGTCAGCAGCCAGAAGAACAGGTGCTTGTCACCCAGGAAGCGGTAGCGCGAGAACGCATAGGCCGCCGGCAGCGCCACGCTCAGGGAGATCACCGTGTTCAGGCTCACGTAATACAACGAGTTGAGGTAGCCGGTGTACCAGCTCGGGTCAGTGAAGATCACCTTGTAGTTGGCCAGGGTGAAATCCTGGGGAAACAGGGTCAGACCGCCGAGGATTTCGGTGTTGCTCTTGAAGGACATGTTCAGCAGCCAGTAGATCGGCACCAGCAGGAACAGGATATAAATCAGTAACGGAATAAGCTTGCGCTTGCTCATGTTGGCGGCCTCAGCGGTTGGCGTCGGAATGGGTCATGGCGGTGTAGAACAGCCAGGACACCAACAGGATGATCAGGAAGTACACCAGGGAAAACGCCGCCGCCGGGCCCAGGTCGAATTGGCCTACGGCCATCTGGGTCAGCGTCTGGCTCAAGAAGGTGGTGGCGTTACCCGGCCCGCCACCGGTGAGCACGAAGGGCTCGGTGTAGATCATGAAGCTGTCCATGAACCGCAGCATCACCGCGATCAGCAGCACGCTTTTCATCTTCGGCAACTGGATATGTCGGAACACTGCCCAGGCCGATGCGCGATCAATCCGCGCGGCCTGGTAGTACACGTCCGGAATGGCGCGCAAGCCGGAATAGCACAGCAGCGCCACCAATGAGGTCCAGTGCCACACGTCCATCACCAGCACGGTGACCCAGGCGTCCATGGTGTTGGCCGCATAGTTGTAGCTGATGCCCATGGCGTTGAGGGTCGAACCCAGCAGGCCGATGTCGGCACGACCAAAAATCTGCCAGATGGTGCCGACCACGTTCCACGGAATCAGCAGCGGAATGGCGAGGATAATCAGCACCAGCGAGGACCAGCGGCCCTTCGTGGGCATGGTCAAGGCGATGGCGATCCCCAGCGGAATTTCAATCAGCAAGACACAGGCCGAATAGATGAACTGGCGCAGCAACGAGTCGTGCAGGCGAGGATCGAGCAGCACCTGCTTGTACCAGTCGGCGCCGACGAAGTAGCGGCTGGACTGGTCGAAAATGTCCTGCACCGAGTAGTTGACCACGGTCATCATCGGGATCACCGCACTGAACGCCACCAGCAGGAACACCGGCAACACCAGCCACCAGGCCTTGTTGTTCTGCACCTTGTTCATGGCGCCACCTCCAGCAGGTAATCGTCGGCGTACAGCATCAGCCATTGCGCGGGGAAGCTGATCGACGCCCTGCCCTGCGGCACCGGCTTGTCTTCAGCCAGGCGCACCTTGAGCGTGGCGCCGTCGAGGTTGAGGGTCATGATCTTGTAGGTACCGAGGTCTTCCACATGCACGACATCCGCTTGTAGGGCGTCAGGGTTGTACTCGTCCCACACATGGATAAATTCCGGGCGGATGCCGACCTGGAGTTTTTTGCAGTCGGTTGCATGGATACGTTGCTGCAACGCCTCGGACAACGGCAGCAGCGTGTTGGCAAACCCTACGCCGCCGGGCTTGGCCTGCACTTCGATCAGATTCATCCCAGGGCTGCCGATGAAATAGCCGACAAAGGTGTGGCTTGGCCGCTCGAACAATTCACGTGGTGTGCCGAACTGCACGATCTGCCCGCCATACATCACCGCGATCTTGTCGGCGAACGTGGAGGCTTCCAGTTGATCGTGGGTGACGTAGACCATGGTGATATTGAATTGCTCGTGGATCTGCTTGAGCTTGCGCCGCAGCTTCCATTTCAGGTGCGGGTCGATCACCGTCAGCGGCTCGTCGAACAGGATCGCCGAGACGTCGTCGCGCACCAGGCCACGGCCCATGGAGACTTTCTGTTTTTCGTCGGCGGTGAGGTTGCGGGCTTTTTTGCTCAGCAGGTTTTGCAGGTCGAGGACTTCGGCGATTTCCTGCACCTTGCTGTGAATCTTCGCCTCGGCCATACCCTGGTTTCGCAGCGGGAAGGCCAGGTTGTCGAACACTGTCATGGTGTCGTACACCACCGGGAACTGGAACACCTGGGCGATGTTGCGTTTCTCCGGGGTGAGGTCGTTGACCACCTGGGTATCGAACAACACCTGGCCTTCGGAGGGGCTGAGCAGGCCGGAAATGATATTGAGCAGCGTGGACTTGCCGCAGCCCGACGGCCCGAGCAAGGCGTAGGCACCGCCCTGCTCCCACACATGGTTCATTTCCCGAATGGCGTAGTCTTCAGGCCCCTTTGGCGTAGGGCTGTAGCTATGGGCAAGGTTGCGCAAGTGGATCTCGGCCATCAGGCAACCCTCGCGACACGGCGCCCGGGGGCCTGGACCAAACGGCCCTGGCCATCGAACACAAACAGTTTATGGGTGGGGATATACACGCGGATCGGCGCGTCGACGTCGTACTCATGCACCCCCGGCAGGTGCAGTACCAGCAGGAAATGTTCGCTGCGCACATGCAGGAAGGTTTCCGAACCGCTGATCTCGGCGACTTCCACGGTTACCGCCAGCTCCAGGTCATCGTCGTTGCTTGGCACCAGGCTGATATGGCTGGGGCGCACGCCAAAGCGGAATTCGCCTTCGCCGATGGGACGCAGGTCGACGTTGAGCGGGAAATGTACACAGTTGGCGAAGCTCACTTCATTACCGCTGATACACCCTGGCATCAGGTTGATCGGCGGCTCGGAGAACAGTTCAGCGGCGAGCACGGTTTGCGGTTGGTGATAGACCTCGGCGGCCTTGCCGCTCTGGATCACCCGGCCTTCGTGAAGAATGGTGGTGGTGCCACCCAGGGCCAGTGCTTCGTTGGGCTCGGTGGTGGCGTAAATGGCGATGGTGTGGCGCGCCTTGAACAGTTCGCGCATTTCCTGACGCAGTTCTTCGCGCAGTTTGTAGTCCAGGTTGACCAGCGGCTCATCGAACAGGATCAGTTCGGCATCCTTAACCAAGGCACGGGCCATGGCAGTGCGTTGCTGCTGGCCACCAGACAGTTCCAATGGATGGCGCTGCAGGAATTTCTCGATGCGCAGCATCTTGGCGGTTTCCAGTACCTTGCTCTGGATCAGCTCATTGGATACACCGGCCTGGCGCAACGGCGAGGCGATGTTTTCGAACACGGTCATGGTCGGGTAGTTGATGAACTGCTGGTAGACCATCGACACGTTGCGCAGGCGCACCGGTTTTTGCGTGACATCCACACCGTTCATCAGGATGCGCCCGCTGTCAGGCTTGTCCAGGCCGGCCATCAGGCGCATCAGGCTGGTCTTGCCGGACAAGGTGCGGCCGAGCAAGACGTTGAAGGAGCCGGCTTCGAAACGCAGGTTGGCGTCGTCGATCCAGGTTTGGCCGTCGACAACGCGGGAGACATGTTCCAGGGTCAATGACATGACACGCCCTTTTTATTATTGGAATGAATCTGGCCAGGTGTCAAAGCGAGTTTCGTGCCAAAAACGCAAGCGCTTGATGCGCAAGGAAATGGGTTAATCGTGATGTTCAGGCGTGAACAATCTGGCTGAACAACTGAACACTGTCGGGGTTGACAATGAACAGTTCTGAACAACACTCTCATGACCAACACAGGATAAAAATGTGGCAGGGGGCTTGAACCCATTCCAATAGTTGAATTGTGCACGCCCGATAACAATAAAAACGAAGGTCGCACCATGGCCGAACCACTGGCTCACGACACCCTTATCCAGGATTCCTGGCGCCGTTGCCGCGCCTTTGGCCTGGATCACCAGAGCGCCCCCAGCTTTGACCAGTTGCCCGCCGAAGGCATTCGCCAACTGCTGGAAAGCCAACACTCACTGGTGCAGACCACCCACCAGGAAGTGCTGCCCTACTATGAAAACATCCTCAGCAATTCCAACTGCCTGATCATGCTGGCCGACAATCAGGGCCAGGTCCTGACTTCGTGGGGCACCCAGCGGTTTATCGAACCCGGGCTGGCCCGCGGTTTCAGCCCCGGCGCCAGCTGGATGGAACGTTCCAGCGGCACCAACGCCATCGGCACCGCGCTGGCCTGTGCTCAGGCCGTGCATATTGAACACGACGAACACTTCCTCAAGGCCAACCGCTTCATGACCGGCTCAGCAGCGCCTATCTTCGATGCCCAGCGCGAAATCATCGCGGTGCTGGATGTGTCCAGCGACAGCTACCTGCCGCCCTCCCACACCCTCGGCATGGTGAAGATGATGAGCCAGACCGTGGAAAACCGGCTGATCCTCAACCTGTTTCGCGGCGAACATTTTCAACTGACGTTCAACACCGGCTTGAGCAACCTCGACAGCCAGTGGGCCGGCCTGCTGATCTTTGATGAAACCGGCCAGGTGCTGTCGGCCAACCGGCGTGCGGATAACCTGCTGGGCATCAGCCTGTCGCGGGTGATGATCGACCGTTTGTTCAAGGTGTCGTTGCTGGAGTTGCTCAACCAGCCGGAAGGCTTGGCGTTTTCGTTGCAGGCGGCGGGACGCAATCGGTTCCAGTGCCTGTTGAAGCGGCCCAAGCAGATGCCCGTGCAGGCGCGGGTGTTCAATGAACCGACGCCGCCGCCGCCAACGCCGAGCTCGCTCAGCCTCAAGACCCTGCATTTTGGCGATGCGCGTGTGGAGAAAGCCGTGCGCCAAGCCGAGCGCTTGCTGGAAAAAGATATTCCGTTGCTGATCCATGGCGAGACCGGCGTGGGCAAAGAGGTGTTCGTCAAAGCCCTGCATCAGGCCAGCTCCCGCAGCCGACAGGCTTTTATCGCGGTGAACTGTGCGGCAATTCCCGCTGAGCTGGTGGAATCTGAACTGTTCGGCTACGAAAAAGGCGCCTTCACCGGCGCCAATCAGAAAGGCAGCATCGGTCTGATCCGCAAGGCTGACAAGGGCACGCTGTTTCTCGACGAAATCGGCGATATGCCACTACCGACCCAGGCCCGCCTGTTGCGGGTGTTGCAAGAGCGTTGCGTGCAGCCAGTGGGCAGCAGTGAGGTGTTCCCGGTGGACTTGCGCATCATCTCGGCGACCAACCGGGCACTGCGGGAGTTGGTGCAGGCCGGGCGCTTTCGTGAGGATTTGTACTACCGCATCGGTGGCCTGACCCTGGAGCTACCGCCGTTGCGCGAGCGCACCGATAAACAGGCGTTGTTCCAGCAACTGTGGCAGCAACACCGTGAGCCGACTCAGTGGGCCGGGGTGAGTGCCGAGGTGCTGGCGTTGTTCGAGCAACACCCGTGGCCGGGGAATTTGCGCCAGGTGAGCAGCGTGTTGCAGGTAGCGTTGGCGATGGCCGAAGAGCAGCCGATTCGCGCGGAACATCTGCCCGATGATTTTTTTGTGGATTTGAATGCGGTGGCGCCGCCATGCGGCCCGGATCGCCTGGATGAAAGCCTCGACCTGAGCCAACGCCTGCAAGCCGTCGGTGGGAATATTTCCCTCTTGGCGCGGGAGCTGGGGGTGAGCCGCAACACCCTGTACAAGCGCCTGCGCCAGCACGAAGGCTGATCTAGCGCGCAATGCCCATCAACGCCAGCTCCACGACACCCCGGTATAGATGCCACGCCCATCCGCGGGGGTGGAACGTGCCGCGTCCATGCCTTTATCGTCGTAACCCGGTGTCACGGTGTTGGCGTAGCGACGGTTAGTGAGGTTGCGCAGGTCGACCCAGGCTTGCCAGTCCTGTTTGGGTGCGTCGTAGCCGAACGTGGCGCCGAGGGTGGTGTAGGCCGCAGCGTAGTAGGAATTGGCGTAGTCCACCGCGACCCGCGAGGCGTGCTCGGTGTTGAGGCTGGTGTAGAAACCCGTCGGATGGCTGTAGCGCACTTGCGCCTGGTAGTAGTGCTTGGGAATGCCAGGCAAGGTGTTGCCACCGAAACGGTCGTCGTTGCGGTAGTGGAAGTCGCTGAAGGTATAGGCCTGGCGCAGGTCGAGCCTACCGCTGCGGCCGCCGTCCCATAGAGGGCTGAGCAGGCTCAGTTCCACGCCTTGGTGCACGGTGGGGCTGGCATTGGATTCGGCGATGATGGCGCTGCTGTTGGCGGTCTGGGCCTGGGTTTCTACGGAGAGCAGCTCGTGGCGTACTTCGGAGCGGTAGAGGGCCAGGTCCCACTGGCCGAGCCAGGCTTCACCGCGTCCGCCGATTTCCAGGGTGGTGGCGGTCTGATTACGCAACTTCACGCCTTCTCGCTGCAACCCTGTGGCCGCGCCATTGCCCGGACCGAAATATTTGTTGGAGCCCCAGATCATCGACCAGGCGTGCGGCGGCTCTACCGAGCGGCTCAGGTTGGTGTATAGCTGCAATTGCGCGGTGAAGTCGTAGCGCAGGCCGATGCGCGGTGCGTAGTCCCAGTCATGTTGACTGACCGGTGCCTGGCCGTCGGGGTAAGTTACCTGGGTTTCACGGCGGGTGTAGATCGCAGCGAGGCCGGTGGTCAGCCACAGGTCCTCTACCAGTTCCAGCTCGTTGCCTACATGCAGCACGGTGTCGGAACCCAGGTAACTGTAGTCACGGGTTTTGGTGCCGGGTGCATAGGTGGCGGTATTGCCAGCGGGGGTGCGTACGTATTCCGAGGCGCCATTGTTCGGCATCGCCTGGGTGGTGCGCAGGCCGACGGTGGTTTTGCTGGCATGGCCGAACAGGCTGTCCTGGCGGATGTAGTTCAGGGTGCCGCTGATATCGGTGTAGGCGACTTTCAGGCGATTGGTGCCTTCGCGCAGGTCCATGGGGTAGTCGTGATAGGCCAGCCCGACCTCGACCCTTGAGGCGTCATCCAGTTGCAAGGTGGTCTTGTTGGCGATCCAGGTAGAGCCCGGTTGCAGGCGTTTTGAATCGCGGGCAGCGTTGAGGCTGTTGGCGGCACGCGGGTCATGGCTGATCTGGTAGCGCGTGAGCTTGCCGGGGGAATCGTTGGTGGTTTCGCGGTAACGCAAGTAGAAGCGCGTTTCCAGGTCCGGGTTGAAACGGTAGCCGAAGTTGGCGGCGATGCCCTTGCCGGTGCCGGCGCTTTGATGCTGATAGCGGTCGGAGGCCGAATCCGTGAGGCTGATGTAGTAGTCGGCATCCCCCAGCACCTGGCCCGAACTGATTTCGCGCTGGGTATAGCCGCGGCTACCGGCCTCGTAGCGTACTTGCAGCTTGGGCGCATCGTAGCCGGTGCGGGTGACATAATTGACCGAGCCGCCCAAGGCCAACGCGCCCTGATCGAAGCCATTGGCGCCGCGCAGCACTTCCACCCGGCTCTGCCACAGCGGGTCCTTGAGTTCATAGGGCGTGCCGCCCGGGCCGGTAAGCGGCAGGCCGTCGAACATTTCGTACAAGCCGGAGGCATGGGCACCGGGGCTGCGGTTCAGGCCCGAGCCGCGAATGGACAATTTCACCCCTTCATTATTCGCCGCCTTGGCATACACCCCGGCCTGGTACTTGAAGACATCCTCGTTACTGCTGACCCGCCCCTGTTGCACGCTGTTCATATCGATGAAGTTGGTGCCGCCGGGCACGCTTTGGAGCTGAGCCTGGGCGATTTCGCCGGCGCTGGCCTCAGTGGTGGTGACTTCGACCGGCGCCAATTGCAGGCCTTCGGCCTGTACCAACGAGCTGAAGGTCAGGGCGGCAAAAAGGAACGGGGGTTGGCGCAGCAGCATTGGGGCAGGTCCTTGGAATTCGGGAACGTGACAGGCCTGGCCCACCACGCGAACAGTGATGGGAAGGCAGGCACGCCCGTCAGGTCACGCCTTATTGACGGACCAGGACGCTTGCAAAACAGTATCGAACCCGATTTAGCCGTCCGCCGCTGCTAGCGCCCGCATCAGATCATCCGCCTCCGACCCTGCCGGAAAGCGGAAACCGTACATTTCGTCGGTGGCCAGGATATCGCTCAAGGCATCGCGCAACTGGGTTTGCGAAGGCGAGTCGCGCAGCAGCTTGTGCGCCGGCAACAGCAACTCGGCCGAGACGCCCTGTACAGTCGCGGCGTCGATCACCGCAAAGAGGATAAACCGCAAACGGATTTCGCGATCCGTGGGCCAAACCGTTTTTCGTTTACCCAAGGTAGGGCCTCGTGTTTAAGAAAAATCCGAGGCTATTGCCCGCCGGGAAGCGTTTCAAGCACTGAGAGGCAAGATAGGCCGCTTCCTACAGAGGAAAGGGAAACACCGCACCGATTGGTCTATTTATCTGCGTTGCCGGGTTGCCTGCCAGCGCATCAGCGAACCTACTCCGCGGTAATTGTCGGTTCTATCATCCAATAAACATCTAATGGATCAAGGGCAACGTTACCGTAAACTCGCTTCCCTTCCCGGCCCCCTGGCTTGTACCGGTCACTGTGCCGCCGTGGGCTGCGATCAACTCACGCACGACCGTCAGACCAATGCCCAGGCCTGCCCCATTGAAACCAACCGCGTGCACATCCTGCACGAAGGGGTCAAAGATGAACGGTAGCGCGTCGGCCGTTATACCGATACCGGTATCGCAGATTCGAATGTGAAGTTGATCGGCGTCGGCGGTGACCGTAAACATGACTGCGCCATCCACCGGCGTGTACTTGGCTGCGTTGCCTAGAAGATTGCCGAGAATTTGAGTGAGGCGTGCCGAATCGCCATAGACCATCAACGCACGCTCTGGCAATTGCGCGCTGAAATGCAAGTGGTGAGCGACCATCACCGGGGTGCAGGTTTCTATTGCCTCAAGGATGATCTGAGCCAGATCGACACGCTGGCAATCAAGGTGAAACTTACCCGTGCTGGCGCGGGCAATGTCGAGCAAGTCTTCAACCAACCGCGACATCTGCTTCACCTGCCCCTCTATCAGCATCTGCATGCGCGGCAACTCTTCGCTCGGCACTCGTACCAACCGGCCAGCAATCAGACTAATGGGTGTAAGAGGATTTCGCAGTTCGTGGGCCACCAGGTTGAGGAAGTTGCGTTGCTGCTTCAGCGCATCTTGCGCCGCGACCTGCAGGTCTTGTGCGCTAAGCGCAGCTATGACCAATTGCTCGTTGGCCTCGCGCATCTCAAGGTACATTTGCTGCTCGGCCTGAGCGATTTTCGGATTTTCAGCCTCCGACTGCGCCGAAAGAATGGCGAGCACCAACTGCTGGTTGGCTTCAATCAGTTGCTCGACCTGCAAATTATCGAGGAGTTGGCTATGGGCTTGGTTAAGCTCCTTGTGCACCGATGCGAGCACCGCCCGCGCCGCGACCGTTTTCTGGCCGAGAAGGAACAGCTCGCGTGCTGCGGTGGCTATCGCTTGCTTATTCTTGCCGTCAGCCTCACTCATGATATTTCGCTCATCCCTGGAATGTGACCGTACGCTGTTGGGTAGGTCTTCCCCCTAGCAACCCCTCTTTATCCGGCAACCTCTCTCCGATCTGCACGCCGTCATCGTCGATGCGGTACAGCCGCAGTTCGTCGGAGTGAGCGCTAGCCCGCACCTTGACCACCGCCATGATCCGCAGCAAACGGCTCTCCACTTCAATATAGCGCTGGACGATAATTGCGTCGGTGAGAAATGCCGTACCGTAAGGACTGAAGCGCAGATCGGTGTAGCGGTCCTCCAGCTCGGACGTCATCAACACGCTAACCCCTGCGTTGGTGAGGGCGGTAACCATGCGCGACAACGACTCACGAAAGTCTTCGCGGAAGGTCGGGGCGAGCGCCAGTTCGAAGCCTGACAGCGAATCGATCACCACGCGGGTGGCGTTCAGCCGGGTGATCTCGCTCAACAGCAACTGGACGATTTCATCGATGGACAAGTCCGGCGCACGGCTATCGACCAAACCGACCTTACCGCCCTGAATCAAACCCGCGAGGATGGCGTTCTGAGAGCGATTGGGGCGCTGTTCAAATACCGCTATCACCCCGGTTTCGCCATTGCGAGCGCCCTCGGCGAGGAACGTCGCAGCGAGAATGCTTTTGCCCGAACCCGATGGGCCGGCCACCAGTAGGGAGTAGCCACGGGGCAAGCCGCCGCCGAGCATCTCGTCGAGTTGTGGCACACCCATTTTCAGGCGCTGCATCGCAGACCTAGGGGGTGGTTCAACCGGATTGAGTGGCGCCGGCGCAAACACCCGGATACCCGAGGTGGCGATGCGAAAGGTATGCAGCCCCGGCAGCGTCGGCTGGCCGCGCATCTTCATGATTTCCATCTTGCGCACCATGGAGTTGCGCTGAACGCTCTGGCGCAGCCAGATCAGGCCATCGGCCACAGTGAAAATCGGATTGGTGTCGGTTTCGCTGAAGTATTCGCCAATCAGGAAGGTGGTTGCCTGCCAAGTGGTCATCAACATGCCCAACTGCTGAACGAACTGCGGCAAGTTATTGTTGGGGTTGTCCTGTGTCTGGCTCGCCAGCACCACTGAACGGAACGAGTCGACAAACACCAGCGCCGGAGAGTGGGCCTCAACCTCAGCAACGATACGGCGTAACACCTCATCCAAATCCCCAGCCAGGGTGTCTGTGGCCAAGTTGATGTAGCGGATCGACTGATTGATGGCTTCACTGTCAAAAAAGTCGAATTGCTGTTGGTAGCGCAGCATTTTCAACGGCGGCTCGCCGAGCACGGTGAAAAACAGTGCCGGGCGCTCGGGTGTCGCCAAGGCAAACATCATTTGATGCGCCAGGGTGGTTTTGCCACAGCCCGGCGGGCCGGCGATCAGGTTGAACGAAAACTCCGGCAATCCCCCGCCCAGCACCTCGTCCAGCCCTGGAACTCCGGTGGCCAGGCGATTGATAGTCACTTTGGTGTTCATGGCGAATTTTCCTGCGCAGATGTGTCGCTCAAAGAAGGTGTCCACACGTCGCGAAGTAAGCGTGCGGTGAGCGAGGGCCCGATCAGCGTAGTGAGTAACTCGTAAAAGGTGGTCAGCATCACTTCACCAAACAACAAGGCGTCTGCTTCGCTTTCTGTAACAAGTACAGAATCAAGCGCTTTCAGATCCAGCGAGGCTTGCACGCGATCAGACAGGTGGGCCACGCGCGGGTGCCGGGAAGCGCACAGATGAAGGCTGCGTCGATAAAGCGCGGCTACCCCTTGCTGACCAATGATGGGGGTAAGGGCTGCATCAATAGCCTGCAAGGTCGAGACAATTGCTTGCGCGATCCTTGCAGTATCAGCATCAGGGCCAACCCGTTGCGCCAGAGACGCTACGATCTGGCGGCTCTCTTCGTTTAGCGCGGACATGGCTAACTAATTTCTGATGGGCAGAATTTGATAGTACACCCTATGGCGAGTCGTAGAGACTCAATCGTTAGAGCGCGGCGGTAATTTGATTTTATCCGTTGCAGAAGTGTCGATAGCTCCAACACAGAAATGGCGTTAGCATCCTACACATTCGGTTTAACCGCGTGTTTTTTCAGATCAGGGTCGCATTGTGGAAAAGTTAAATCGCCTTCAAAGTGGAATAGAAGGCCTGGATGCTCTGCTTAAAGGAGGACTTGTCTCAGGTGCTTCCTACATTGTTCAGGGCCGTCCGGGATCTGGCAAAACGATTCTCGCCAACCAACTTGGCTTCCATCATGCGCGCAATGGAGGCCGGGTCCTGGTTGCCACACTGCTTGCCGAATCCCACGACCGTCTTTTTCAATTCCTGTCGACCTTGAGCTTTTTCGACTCAGCCCTGGTAGGAGCCGAAATCCAGTTCGTCAGCGCATTTGACACCCTGGAAAATGAAGGCCTGGATGAAGTCGTCAAACTACTAAGGCGCGAGATCAGCCGTCAGAAGGCCACGGTCATGGTGGTAGACGGCTTGCTCAACGCGCGCTCTAAAGCCGACTCGCCTATCGACACGAAGAAGTTCATCTCGGAATTGCAAGGGCACGCCGCATTTGCTGGATGCACCGTATTGTTTCTCACCAGTTCACGGCTGGATGACGGCAGCCCCGAGCACACCATGGTTGACGGCGTCATTGAGTTGGGCGAAGAGCTGTATGGCACTCGCTCGGCGCGTCGTATTCAACTGCGTAAAACCCGTGGCAGCGCGGCGCTGACTGGGCTTCACGAGTGTGAAATCACTGAAAAGGGCTTGGTGGTTTATCCGCGCCTGGAAAGCCTTTACAGCCACCCGTCCGCACCCGACAGCGCGGATATGACGCGCATCGCCAGTGGCATAGGTGCATTGGACACCATATTGGGCGGGGGCCTTTACAGTTCCAGCGTGACGTTGGTCATGGGCCCCTCTGGAATAGGTAAGACCACGCTGGGGCTCAAATTCCTGAGCGAATCGACGGTGCAAGCACCGGGGCTGCATTTTGGCTTCTATGAAAGCCCGGAGCGGTTACGCCTGAAAGGCCAATCTCTGGGTATCGATATCAAGGGCATGGAAGAAAGTGGTGCGTTGAGCATCACCTGGCAACCTACCACCGAAGGTCTTCTAGATGGGCTGGGCGCACGACTGCTGAGCATCGTCGAAGAAAAAGGGATCAAGCGTTTGTTCATCGATAGCCTCAGCGGCATGACGCGGGTTTCCACGAGCCCTGCCCGGATCACTGACTTTTACAGTGCGCTGATGAACGAACTGCGCTCCAGGGGCGTGACCGTGTTTGCGTCCTGGGAGATGCGTGATCTTTTCGGCTCCGAGGTCAGCTCACCGAACTCTGATCTCTCCAGCATCGTCGACAACCTGATGCTTATGCGCTTCTTCGAGAATCACTCTGAACTAAGCCGGACTATTTCCATTCTTAAAGTAAGAGATAGCTCTTATGACCCTTCGCGATTTGAAGTGGTCATCCGTGACCAAGACGTTGATCTGAAAAAGGCTTCAAGCAATGAACCGCCAGTTCCCATTCCTACAGCGCTGCACGGTTCATCTTCCTAAGTCATTGATTCAGGTTGAATTCACATGACCACTATCCTGGTCGTCGACGACGAATACTTGATCGCTGATATTCTCGGCTATGCGCTGGAGGATGAAGGCTACATGGTGGTGAAGGCCAGCAATGGCCAAAAAGGACTCGAGGTGCTTGAGCGAGAAAGGCCAGCCCTGATCATCACCGACTTCATGATGCCTGTCATGGACGGCCTCGAATTCGCCAAGGCCGTGCGCGCCTTGCCTGCCGTTAGTCACTTGCCGATCATCTTGATCAGCGGAGCGCAAGCGCACCTGGGTATGGAAAGATCGGATTTGTTTGATGCGGTTTTGGTAAAGCCATTCAACATTGAACGGATCCTTGCAACTGTTAGAGACCTTCTCGTTGCGAATTGACGCAAAGGAAAATGCGTGATGAACAAGTACCTCCTGTGTTCTCTATTGGCACTAGCCGCGGGGTGCAGTACGGAGCCCTATCTGCACCCGGAATCGTCGGCTGGCCAGAACGCCCTACTTTCACGAACTTGTCCGGGTGCACACGCTGCAATGAGTTTTACGCCACTGTCCGAGGAGCTTAACTGGGTTCACGTGCTGGTGTATGTGGCCCCGCCGGGTACACCGAGTTGGCCAGGTAATGTGAAGACATCCGACACGGAACTTCGCCTGTTCGGCCGTCTGTATAAACCGCATCCGGGCAACGCCGCCACGTCGCTCTGGGTGAGTGCGGCCTCGCCTGAGGTGACCGTGAAACTGGCTTCAGGTCAAACTTATCAAGTTAGTATTGCGCAGTTAAAAACTGGGTTCGACCCCAAGAAAATATCCACGCCCTACAGTAAGGGCACGCCCTTGGGTAACGGCGAAATGGACGACTTCACGCTGACTTTTCCGGATATCTTCGTCAACGGTGAAAAAATCCCCATGGCGCCTATTCACTTCAAAAAGCGCGAAGAGCGTTATGCGCCGGTGTTCAACTGCTGAATCCAGTCGGTCGACGCTATTGAAACCGACGACTTTATAGCTTTTCAGGAGATATCAAATGAACGGACGCACCTTTATATTCGTTATGTTGCTTGCCTTCCCCACGCTATCGGTTGCAGCCGCCATCCCAAGAGACGAATGCGGCCGCGAGCGCCCGCCGCAAACACTCCGTAGCCTGTGAACACCACGAACGTCATTGCCATGAAAATGATTGAGAGTTGCAGCATGAGCAGTGTGGATGCTCCACGTTGTGACCGATGAATTGTTGCAGGAAAGCGAAGATCGACAGCTTGGGGTCAAGCAGATTCACCAGGATGGCTTGCCGGATCACCCCCCAATCGGATTGGACCCATTACGAAACACCCGCATGTCGCTACACGCTCATCAATCTTCGGGATTGTTATCAGAAAACGACTTGTTCAGTAGCCCCTGGACCACACTGTCGGGATTACCGAGTAATTGCTTACTGAACGCCTCTCCATCCGCTGGACGAGTCGCGAGCAACCCCCAGGACTTCGTTCCATCTGCGTTAAAGACCACGATTAGCTGGTTATCTGCACAATCATGCGGCTTGCACATATGGCCTACCGTGAAACTCTTGCCCTCAGCCGAAACCTTCTCGACTGGCGAGGCTGTGCCCTGAGCTTTGCTGACCCAGGTTGGATGACTGAGCATCTCTGCGTAGGCTTTTTTGTAAGGCGCTTTGCTGGCAATCTCAGGCAGATACTGCTCAGCGCAAGCGCCTCCAACCACCAGCATCAGGGAGGCACCCGCAAGAGTTGAAAGGCTCACTATTTTCATTCGAATTACTCCATCTTGGTGACTTCTCATCCGCTTCTTCGCAGGCTGAACTTAAAAGCAGGTATGAAAGCTCGGACAGGACACCACCTTGGAAGTTTCGATATTCACCTATCCAAGGAGTCTGAAACCAGGCGGTAGCCCTCCCGGGATTATGGCCGCAGATAAAGATAGTGGCGTTATGACGGCGGTCATACGCTTCGGGGCATTTCGACCCGCACTCAAATACGCACTTCACTTACGGATGAGTATCATGAACGATGATTTGAAGCAGTCAGGCTCTACGACTACCTCACAGACCACCACTTCCCTAGAGCAGGTCAAAACCGGCAGGGTCTTGGACTTCACCTGGGCGCCAAACGCCAACACAACGACCACCACCGTCTCGGCAGACTTTGTCGACTACACGGTCGACACCTCCCAGGGTAGCCCTACTGGAGAAAGCCACTCCATTGCACGGTTTACCTATGTCCAGGGCAAAGGCGGTGGTCAGATCAGTCAGCTGTTTCTCGAAGAAATGCGTGCAGGGGTACGTGCCAACACCCAGATCGGGCTGATGGTTGGACGCAAATGGGTTCTGGATCCCAACGGGGAAGTCTCCGGCAGCATCGGTACTTATGTGGTCGAGCAATTTGATGACATGCGCGCCAGTGTGAATTATGTCGGTTCCTTCGCCCGGGTCTTCGCTGACCCGAGGATGGTCAGCTACCACGCCGGTGGACACGTGCACCCCAACGTCTCTATCACCGGCAGCAGACCACTGACCATGGCGGACTCTGGCAAGTCGATCCTGGTCATCAGCGATACAGACGTCACGCTCACAATTGGTGATGACGTGACTGAAGGGTTCAAGGTGACTCTAATCCAGGCGGCCGCCGGCAAGATCAACATCGCCGTATCGAGCAGCCACATGATCTACAGCAACGCTGGTGGCCGCACGCGAACGCTTAACCCACTAGATGAGCTGGAAGTCAGCACCTTCCCATTCGGCCCAGTGTTCCTGGCTTTCCGGGTCAGACCCACTGCCTGAATAGCCCGGCACAACCAAACCCCAGAAACGCAAGAGCCCCGCAATCGCGGGGCTTTTGTACAATCGCTCGACAAGGCCATTTCGGCAAAGGAACTCAAGGCGGCGCTGGAGCGCTTGTAGTCCGTGAGTGCCGAGCCTTCTGGCACGCTCAATTACAGATCCGTGGACATACTGACGGACCAGCGCGACCACGTGTTCAGGGGAAATCAGCGATTGATCGGCGAACTACGGAAAATCACTGATACGAAGGTCTGAGCTATGTGATAGCCGTCCAATAGCAAAGATTTGGGTATACTCAATTTTTTTAGACGGCTGCATTCATGCTCAACTCAATACAGACTTTAAGAGCTTTGGCCGCATGGATTGTGGTCTTTCATCACTACATGCAGGTCGCATTCAAATTCTCACTTACAGATCCAGTTTCCGTAGCGCTATATAAATACGGTGCTGTAGGCGTCGATTTATTTTTCGTAATTAGTGGATTTGTAATATATCTGTCCGCATCACAAAAACACCAATCGCCCGGCATTTTTGCCTTACATCGACTGGCGCGTATTGCCCCAGCCTACTGGTCATTTACATTGGCCACCGTCGCTACATTATTAATTGTGCCAGGCATAGTGCCCCTAACAATGTACGAACCGGTATTTCTACTAAAGAGTTTATTTTTCATACCCGCACAAAACCCCTCGGGAATCGGCCTGTATCCGGTGGTCACCATGGGATGGACCCTAAATTACGAAATGGCATTTTACGTCATATTCTTTTTGGCCCTTTACCTTCCAGTGCGATTAAGAGTTGTTGCAATCGTCGCGGGGGTATTGCTAATGCAAGCTTTCCTGCCTGCCTTGGGTGGAGACTTCATCTTCTTCAAAAACCGAATCGTCTATGAGTTTCTTTTTGGCATAGGTATCGCCCTGCTTTACCAGAAAGGGTATGTAACACGTATTCCTTTAGTGGTAGCCGCGTCTATGATCGCCGTAGCGTTCTGGAGAATCTCAGTAAACTCCCCAATCAATCACGACCCTTATGGTAACGGCTTACCTTGCGCCATGATACTGATAGCTGCGATCTCTCAGGAACGTCTGTTCAGTCGAATAGGTTTCCTATCAAAACTCGGTGACTGGTCCTATTCGACCTACCTATGCCACGTGCTTGTAATTTGCTTTGGGCTCAGGTTTCAGCAGGTAGCTGGCCTGGCTACGTGGACAACCTTCGCACTGATTACGGTAACGATTGCTGCGGTTTCGTGGGCAAGTTTCACGTTGATAGAGAAACCCATCTCACAACTTGCCAAGAATAGGCTCAGAGCAATGAAGGTCACCGATCCTGTGACCTGATGCGAATGCTGGTACCTTAACCGAGACGGTTTATCGACGTATTGGCGAGATCGTTCAACCGACCAGATGACCGCTTCGCGCAACTCGTTGCGGCAACTGCCCGAAATGATGCGGAAATGGTCAGCCATTAATAGCCCGGCATAACCAAACCCCAGAAACGCAAAAGCCCCGCAATCGCGGGGCTTTCGTGTGAATGTGGGCGGAAAAGCCAAGTAACGTGAGTTGTATTAGGCACCTTATCGAATCAACGAAACTCGAAAAGTTCGAAGTGAAGATTAGCTTTCGGAATCCGATTGATTGCCATAAGTTCATACACCTTGTGCAGTAGGCCTTTCGGGCCGCAAAAACTTACATGAATCTGGTGGGGCTTGGTTTGAGCGACTGCCTCACGCAAGGTTTCAGCCAACTGCTCAGTGCCACCTGTATTACGAACAAATTGCACGCCACGCTTTGCGGTTATGCTTTCCAACTCTTCGGAGGGTGGAAAGGCGCGCGAGGGCGTGAAGCAATAGACCAAGGTTACCTTTTCGAAGTCTTTGCCATTCGGATCTTGCAACCAGGAAATGAAGGGTGAAATCCCTACACCTGCGCCGATCCAAATTTCCCGCTCGGCCTGAGAGGCCCGTTTAAATTTCCCATAAGGGGCGTATAGAGTGGCCAGCATTCCGACTTTCGCGCACTCACACAGCTTTTTGGTGTAATCCCCAAGCCCTCTGATTATGAACTCAACCTGCCCATTTTGACCGCCAGCACTCGCTATTGTGAACGGGTGAGGCTCACGCAAGCCTTTTTGCTGCATTGCCAGAAAAGCAAACTGCCCAGCGCTGAATTCAAACCCCTTATGGGTTGGTTCCAGCGTCAAATGCAGCGCCCTATTTCCCCTATTGACTGCTGTCACCTTGTACTCGCCAGCACGTGCGAGAAACGGGTAAAAAATCAGTTTGTAGAGGGCCGCTAACACACCCAGCCCGCAGGACAGTGCCAACCAGATACCTGAGGGGCTGAACAAAGTGATCGGCGATTTGAAGCTAAGCCAATGCAAGATCACGACAAGAAACAAGGGTCCCGAGAGCTTGTGCCACCACCGCCATAAGCTGTAAGGAATATTGCGATTCAGCGCAAGTAATACGATGAGGCCTAAAGCTACATAGCTCAACTGGCGCACTAGTCGTGTCCAATATTTTGGCAACTCCAGGATAGGGACGCTGTTCCAAACGTCCAGATTTGCCTTGAACACAAAGTGATAAGTGGCAAATACGAGTGCCCAGATGCCTAGCCATTTGTGCGATTCATAGACCCGGTCCAGGCCGCCGAATAGACTCTCGATTACACCCCAGCGACTGGCCATCAGGCAGGAAGCAGCCATATAGACCAACGCGCAAGTTCCAAGTATCAGGCTGAGAGTTGCCGATGTAAGCCAAGTATCAATAGGTATTTCAATCAGCAGCGTTAGTGTAGTAACCACCAAGATACCAATTATGCAGTGCCAGCTCTTCACCGTGAATGCTCCAGTCATCAATATGGCGTGTAGGCCGAACTGATCCTCCCTGAGCGTTTCAGCGGCCGGATACGCTAGCAGACTGCCGAAATCGGGGTATGACCCAGGTCATACCTTTGGAGAACATTTTAATCATCCCGGACCTGCACGATTTAGCTCACCAAAGCGGTCTTAGGAAGCGGAGTCGGTGAGCGGGTTGCCGCAAATAAATGAAGGAGTAGAGGTTGCATCGGGTACTCCTGAAGTTCTGATAGTGGCAGGAGTGATGGCTTTTTCTTGCCTTGAACGTTTCGCTGGTGGAGCTACAAGCTCCTTAGCTCGGGAGGCGAGCGCGGCATATATGCTTAGAGATGACATCGACAATGCCATGAAGATCGAGGTAAGGATCAGAGATAGAACAAATAACCGGCACCGATGAACTTCACCGCGTTGAACAGCCATTCGTAACTGG
Organism: Pseudomonas haemolytica; assembly: GCF_009659625.1. GTDB lineage: Bacteria > Pseudomonadota > Gammaproteobacteria > Pseudomonadales > Pseudomonadaceae > Aquipseudomonas > Aquipseudomonas haemolytica. The sequence goes on from NZ_VOIW01000002.1 coordinate 72,586, forward strand.
CAAGCAGCACACCAAGCCCTAGCATGGCAGCGGACGACAGGCAGAAGACGAAAGAGGCAATTTGCCGGGCTTTGTCATGTCGATACAGGAGAGTTGGCGCTTCAAATACGCGTCCAAGCTATTTCGAGCCCACCGTTGACCTAGAGATGTCGCAAGCCAATCTCAGCCGCTCATGAGCCCTTGGTTCCATCGGAGCTGTCATCATGGCTCGGTACGTCACGCACTCCTGAGTATCTGAAGCGGGTTCGGCATGATGGGCAGCGCTTTTGGATACAGCGCACCCTGCCATCATCGCTAACGCTACCGCGACCGCCGGTATCAAAATCCTCATGTCGCTCCCCATTTGGTTTGGCGGGAATGTAGCATTTCCGGCATCGGTGTGATCGTCCGCAAGTCGCCCTCGGGCCACGACAGGATATGCCAGGGCAAGGCCGTAGCCTCGCACATCGTCAGGTCGTGCGGTGGCGGCCTGCTGGTCGCATCCGGGTGCGTACAGAGGAAGGGGAAAATAGCCTGGGCAAATTAGTCAGGGAGATTTCAGATCGTAGATATCGGCGAGGCCAGCCTGCTACTTGGGCATAGTAACCAGGAGATCGCAAAGCGCGTTTACAGGAGTCTCGGCGCCACAGCGAAGCCTTCAAAATAAAAAAGGTTCTGGAACACTTCCATAATAGTTATGGAACGCCGAGCAAATACAAGTCAGCCAAAGCCAGACCCCAGAAACGCAAAAGCCCCGCAATCGCGGGGCTTTCGTGTGAATCTTGGCGGGAAACCAGGGATTCGAACCCTGGGAACGCTATTAACGTTCGCCGGTTTTCAAGACCGGTGCATTCAACCACTCTGCCAATTTCCCTTGTGCATCACAGGATTATAGTAGCCCATCCGGTGTCAGCGGGCGCCATAATACCCGAATGAAACACACTGTCAAACTCTCTGCATCGCTAGTTACAGAGCGTCTGTTATGATCTTTGCGACTGAACGTTTCAAAACTGAAGGAGTGTCGCCATGCGCGAACAGAATTACGCAGTGAATGGTAACGCGCAGGCTGAGCAGCTTGAAGTCAGCCGCGTCTTGCGCAACACCTACGGCCTGCTCGCCCTTACCCTCGCATTCAGCGGTGTAATGGCGTACGTGGCCCAGCAGATGCGCGTCGGTTATCCAAATATCTTTGTCGTGTTGATCGGCTTCTATGGTCTGTTCTTCCTGACCAACAAGCTGCGCGACTCGGCCTGGGGCCTGGTGTCGGCGTTTGCCTTGACCGGCTTCATGGGCTTCATCCTCGGCCCGATCCTCAACCGTTACCTCGGCATGGCCGGCGGTGCGGAAGTGGTCAGTTCGGCGTTTGCCATGACGGCCCTGGTATTTGGTGGCCTGTCGGCCTACGTGCTGATCAGCCGTAAGGACATGAGCTTCCTGGGTGGCTTCATCACCGCAGGCTTCTTCGTGTTGCTGGCGGCAGTGGTTGCCAGCATGTTCTTCCAGATCAGCGGCCTGCAACTGGCGATCAGCGCAGGTTTTGTGCTGTTTTCCTCGGTGTGCATCCTGTTCCAGACCAGCGCCATCATCCACGGTGGTGAGCGTAACTACATCATGGCGACCGTCAGCCTGTATGTATCGATCTACAACCTGTTTGTCAGCCTGCTGCAGATCTTCGGCATCATGAGCCGCGACGACTGATCAGCTAGCGCATTAAAAAATGCCCCGTATCGCAAGATACGGGGCATTTTTATTTCCAGGCCTGATGAAAGGTCAGTACTGGTTGGGCTCCATTTCCAACTCAACCTTGAAGCGCGTGGCTATATCCTGCTGGATACGTCGCGCCAGGTTGGCAATCTCGCGGCCCGTCGCTGCACCATAGTTGACCAGCACCAGTGCCTGCAGCTTATGCACGCCCGCATCGCCATCACGGAAGCCTTTCCAGCCCGCCTTGTCGATCAGCCAGCCGGCGGCGAGTTTCATTTGCCCATCGGCCTGAGGGTAGGCCACCAGGTCCGGATACTGGCTTTGCAGTTCTGCGGCGAGGGCTTGGGATACCAGTGGGTTCTTGAAGAAGCTGCCGGCGTTGCCCAGCTCCGCCGGGTCGGGCAGTTTTTCACGGCGAATGCTGCAAATTGCCCGGCTCACATCGCTGGGTGTAGCGACGGTGATGCCCTGCGCGGACAGTCGCTGTTGCACCGGGCCATAGTCGAGCTTCAGATGGCTGGCGCGGCTGAGTGCAAAGCGTACCCTCAGGATCAGCCAACGCCCGACTTCATGCTTGAACAGGCTGTCACGGTAAGCAAACTTGCATTCGTCCAGGCTGAAATCCCGCAGCTCGCCCGTCTGGCGATCCAGGGCGGTGAGGCCGGCAAACACATCCTTGATCTCCACGCCGTAGGCACCGATGTTCTGCATCGGCGCCGCACCGACCGTGCCAGGGATCAGGCTGAGGTTTTCCAGGCCGCAGAAGCCGTGTTCAAGGCTCCACAGTACAAACGGATGCCAGGCTTCGCCCGCTTCGGCTTCGACGACCACGTGCACGCCATCGTCGTGCAGCACGCGAATACCTTGGGTTGCCATGCGCACGACCAGGGCAGGAACATCCTGGGTCAGCAGCAGGTTACTGCCGCCACCGATCACCAGCAGCGACACCGCCTGTGCAGCGGCGTAGGCCAGCGCCTCGCGAACATCCGCATCACTGTGGGCCTCGGCAAATAATTGAGCGCGCACGTCGATGCCGAAGCTGTTGAACGGCTTGAGCGATACCTGCGCAAGCACTTGCAAGGTCATAACCGCCCCTTCAATTCGATCACCAATAAATCACAGGCGCGCTCGATCAGGTCCAGGACCCGCTCGAAACCTTGCTCACCTTCATAGTATGGGTCTGGCACCTCGTCCACTTCGCCGTCAAAGCGACGCAGGAACAAATCCAGTTCCGCCTTGCCCTGCCCCGGCTGCATGGCCTTGAGGTTGCGCAGGTTGCTGTGGTCCATGGCCAGGATCAGGTCATAACGCGCAAAGTCGGCGCGGGAGACCTGCTGGGCACGCTGGGACGACAAGTCATAACCACGCTCCAGCGCCGCACGTTGGCTGCGCTGGTCCGGCGGGTTGCCGATATGCCATTCGCCGGTGCCGGCAGACGCCACCTCAACCTGGCCGGCCAAGCCTGCTTCGCGCAGCTTATAGCGCAGCACGCCTTCAGCGGTTGGCGAGCGGCAGATATTGCCCAGGCATACAAACAGGACTTCCATCAGGCGCCCAGCAGGCGACGGACGCGCTCGAGGTCTTCCTGGGTGTCGACACCCGCTGGCGGCGCTTCCAGAGCATCGCCTACATGGATGCGCACGCCGTGCCACAGGGCACGCAGTTGCTCCAGGGATTCCGTGTTTTCCAGCCAGCACGGGCCCCAACTGACGAAATCATGCAGGAAGCCGGCCCGATAGGCGTAGATGCCGATATGGCGGCGATACGGAACACCCTCCGGCAATATATCGCGACTCTTGGCAAAGGCATCCCGCGCCCAAGGCAAGGTCGAACGACTGAAGGTCAGTGCCAGGCCATTAATGTCGCTGACCACTTTCACCACGTTCGGGTTGAACAGCGTCTCGATGTCTTCGATCGGTTCGGCCAAGGTCGCCATGCGCGCTTCACCATGGGCCGCCAGGTTGGCGGCGACCTGGTCGATGACGCCCGGCGGGATCAACGGCTCGTCGCCTTGCACGTTCACCACGATAGCGTCGGGCGCCAGGCCAAGCTTGGTGGCGACTTCGGCCAGGCGATCAGTGCCGGAATTATGGTCTTCGCGGGTCAGTACCGCTTCGGCACCAAAACCTTTGCACGCCTCGATAATTCGCGGGTCATCGGTGGCCACTACCACCCGCTCGGCGCTGCTTTTGCACGCTTGTTCCCACACCAGCTGAATCATCGGCTTATTGCCGATCATTTGCAGCGGCTTGCCCGGCAGGCGCGTCGAGGCATAGCGCGAGGGAATGACAACGGTAAAGGCGGTGGTCATTTATCCAGGCGCTCATCGGTAGTCAGGGTACGGGCTTCGCTTTCGAGCATGACCGGGATGCCGTCACGGATAGGGTAAGCCAGGCCGGCACCTTTGCTGATCAGCTCGGTTTTGTCGGCGCTGAGCTTGAGCGGGCCTTTGCAGATCGGGCAAGCGAGGATGTCGAGCAGTTTGGTGTCCATGAATGTTTCCTGGAAAGAAGCGTTTTAAGGCAAGAGACGGTTGGGCAGCAGACGCATCAGCTGCGTGTCGAACCAGGCGACAAACGCCGGCGACGGTACCGCATCCACCGCAAGGTACCACCAGTCGGGCTGGGCAAAGGCGCGGCACTTCACCGCGTCCTTTTCGGTCATGACCAGCGGCAATGACGGCGTAAAATTCAAGACCTCGGCGCTATAGGGCGCGTGGTCGGCAAAAGCATGGGGTATCGGCTGCCAGTGTAGCGTTTCAAGGGTATTGAAGAAACGTTGCGGATTGCCAATACCGGCGACTGCATGCACCTGCTGGCCCATCGGAAAGTGCGTGACCGGCTGGCGCTCGCCGCTGTGCAGATTGACCAGCGCGGTGGGCCGCAAGCGGAAGGCAAAGCCATCTTCACGGTCCGAACCGGCACCGTTATAGAGCAGCGCATCGACACTCTGCAGGCGCTCCACCGGCTCGCGCAACGGCCCGGCCGGCAGGCAACGGCGATTGCCCAGGCCGCGGGCGGCATCGATCAGCACCAGTTCGAGATCGCGGGCCAGGCGGTAATGCTGCAAGCCGTCGTCGGAAAGGATCAGGTCTAGCGGTTCGCTGGCAAGCAGGGCCTTTACCGCACGGCTGCGGTCGGGGTCGATCATCAACGCTACGCCGCTGCGCTGCACGATCAGCAAGGGTTCGTCGCCAGCCACCTCGGCGCTGTTGCTGGCCTCGACTCGCCACGGAAACTGAGGCGGCTTGGCACCGTAGCCACGGCTGACCACGCCCACGCGCAAACCGCTGCGCCGGCAGTGTTCGATCAACCACAGGATCAACGGCGTCTTGCCGGTACCTCCAACGGTGATATTACCGACCACCACCACCGGCACCGGCGATTGATAAATCTCGCCCTCGCCCGCCACGAAGCGGTCACGCTTACGTTGCACCACCCGGCGATACAGGGATTCCAGCGGTCGCAACAATACCAATGCCGGATGGCCCTCGTACCAGGCCTTGAGCAAACGATCGGACATGGCCATCAGGGCGGGCCCGCCGCCTCGACGGTGGTCATGCGCAAATGGCTGAAACCGAGCTTGCCGGCAGCGTCCATGGCGGTGATCACGGCTTGATGCTGCGTCTTGCCGTCAGCGCTGATGGAGAGCGGCAGTTGGGTGTCACCACCGGACTCCTTCTGCAACGCCTCCATCAGGCTGGCGAGGTCATTCTTCGCCAGCAACTGGTTATTCACCGAGAACACGCCATCAGCGCTGATGGCGATATCCAGTTGCTTGACCTGCTGGTCTTCGGCAGGCGAACCGCTCACCGCTTCAGGCAAGTCGACACGCAGCTGGGTTTCTCGGGTGAAGGTGGTGGTCACGACAAAAAACAGCAGCAGGATAAACACCACGTCGATCAACGATGCAAGGTTGATATCGACATTTTCCCGTTGCTTGCGGCGAAATTTCACGCTCTGCCCTCAACCAGGTCCACGTCACGGTCTCCCTGCACCACTTCCACCAGCTTGATGGCTTCCTGCTCCATGCCGACCACCAGCTCATCGATGCGACGTTGCAGGAAGCGATGGAAGAACACCGAGGGAATACCCACCATCAGGCCTGCTGCCGTGGTGATCAAGGCCTTGGAGATGCCCCCGGCCAATACCGCCGCGTTGGTGGTCATGCCCGAGCCCATGAACGAGCTGAAGATATCGATCATGCCCAGCACCGTCCCGAGCAAACCGAGCAAGGGCGCCATGGCGGCGATAGTACCGAGGGCATTGATGTAGCGTTCCAGCTCATGGATAACCCGGGCAGCCGCTTCTTCAATGCACTCTTTCATGATCTCGCGGCCATGCTTGGAGTTGGCCAGGCCGGCAGCGAGGATTTCACCCAGCGGCGAATTGGCGCGCAGTTCCTTGAGCTTTTGCTTGTCGAGCTGCTTGTTCTTGATCCAGCCCCAGACCTGCCCCAGCAGGTGCTCGGGGGTAACGCGACTGGCGCGCAGGGTCCACAGGCGTTCGGCAACGATGCCGAGTGCGGCGATGGAGCTCAGAATGATCGGCAACATCATCCAGCCGCCGGATTTGACCAATTCCCACACAGTGAATGCCCCCTCGAAAAAGTGCGCCACTTTACCATATAGGTTCGGCAGCGGGGTTCGTCGGCTACAGGCCCGCCTATCGCAGGCCCAAGTCTTTGGTAACGCCGGATTACGGTAACGGTTCGCGCCAGAAACGGCGTTGACTGCGCGCAACAGTCGGTGCCTGGAACGCACCCAAACGCAGGCTCACGGCACCCTGCTCAGCGCTGTCATAAACCCGGCTGCCCAGTGCCCGATAGCGCGCCATTACCTGTGGGTGAGGATGGCCGTACGCATTGCTGCGCCCACGGGAAATCAGCACCGATGTCGGCGCCAGCCGCTGCAGGAAGGGCCAGGACGAAGAACTGCGGCTGCCATGGTGCGGGGCCTGCAGCCAATCGGTGGGTACCGCCAGCGGCGAGGCCAGGAATGCCTGTTCGGCGGCGCGATCGATATCGCCGGTGAGCAGCAAGCGTTCGCCATTGGCCTCGACCTGCAATACGCAGGATCTCGGATTGCCATCAATCGCACCCGCCCACTGCCACAGTTCAAATGACACGCCATCCCATTCCCACCGCTCGCCACTGGCACAGGGCTGGGTATCAAGAAACCGTGGCAAGCCCTCGGTTTCGCCACCCACCACGCGCTTGACGGACAGCCCGCGGGCCACCGCCGCTGCACCGCCAGCGTGATCGGCGTCGGCGTGACTGAGCAACATCATGTCCAACTGCCCTACCCCGAGCTTTTTCAACGCCGGCAAGACGACCCGTGCGCCCAGGTCGACGGGCCCTGCCCGGGGCCCGGCATCGTAGAGCAAGGTGTGATGGCGAGTGCGCAGGATCAGGGCCTGCCCCTGACCGACATCCAGCTGCACCACGTCTACCTGCCCGTGAGGTATCGACTCCCTGGGTGGAAACACCGCCAACAACAGCATGGGCCAACCCAGCAACCGAAACGGCAGCCCCTTGGGCAATAGCAAAATAACCGCGCCGGCCAGGCTCACCAGCCAATAGCCCAAAGGCACCTCGGCCGGTATCCAGGCAGGCAGTCGCACAGCGAGCAGCGTCAGGCCCTTGAACAACCCGTCCAGCGCGCCACCCGCCAACCAAAGCAAACCGTCGCCGGCCAATGGCACCCACAGCAACAATGTACCCAGCAGCGCCAAAGGCAGCACCACCAGGCTGATCCACGGCACGGCAAACAGGTTGGCCACGGGTGCGCTGAGGCTGATGGGCAAACCCAGCGCGAGCAAAATGGGAAACAAGCCAATGGCGATCAACCACTGGGGACGGGTCCATGCCTGCCAGACGCTCCACGGCCCCAGGCGCCCGCTGAATGCCAGCACCAGCACTGCGACGGCCGCAAACGACAACCAGAACCCCGGCTGCAAACTGGCCAAGGGCTCAAGCACCAGCACGCCATTCAACGCCAGCAACAACGGCCACCAGACACCCAAATGACGGAAGCGCAAACGCCATAGCAATACCAAGCCCACCATGACACAGGCCCGCTGCACCGGCACGCCGAACCCCGCCAGCAGTCCATAACCCAGCGCCCCGGTAAACGCTAAACCACACGCCCACGGCAGCCACGGCCAGGTTCGGGGCCAGCAACCATAGCGGGCCAACAAAGCGATCAGGCCGTAGAGCAACCCCGCCAACAAGCCTATGTGCTGCCCGGAAATCACTAGCAGATGCACCGTGCCCGTACCCTGCAGCACCTGCCAATCTTCAGGCGCAAGCCCGGAGCCATCGCCCAGTACCAACGCCGCCAGCCCCGCTTCGCGGCCTTGGGCATCCACAGCCATCAACCGCTGGCGAACAGCATCACGCCAGGCATTGCGGGCCGGCGCCAGGCGCTCACCGTCCTTTACTGTCGCTGTGGCGCCGATACGCTGGGCCAGCAGCCAGGCTTCGTAGTCGAAGCCATGAAAATTGAGCAAGCCGGCAGGCCGCTTCAGCGTCAATGCCAGACGCCAGCGCTCTCCGCTGTTTACCGCTGGCCCAGCATGCCAAGACACGCGGATGCGCTTGGGTAGCCGCGCATTGCGCGACCGACTGTCGGCCAGTTCGAAGCGCACTCCCGTGCCGGTCTTTTGCGGCAAGCCGATTACACGCCCTTCCACCCAGCGCGTTTGCCCGTCCAGCGCCGGTTGCAAACGGTCATCCAGCGCCCACTGCGCACTGATACAGGCCCAGCTCAAACCCACCAGGAAGAACGCCAAGGGATAGGTGCGAAAAGGCAATAACATCAAGGCCAGTACCAGCATTGCCAGTAACCCAGCGCCAGGCGCCAGTGCCGGTAACCAACGCAACGCAAGCAAGCCCAGCGCCAACGCCAACATCCCTGTTTTCATGGATCATCCTTTTCCAGTGATCCACTCAGTCTTAGCCGGGTGACCGACAGCGCCTATGATGTTTTGTCACAAAGTCTGAATTTTCTGTTTATAGAATCCGGGCATACTTGCCCCTCAAACTGACCTGGAACCCTTATGCCCCGGCGCTTATTCAAACGGTACATGCCAGATCCCGCCCATATCAGGGAACATAAGTCCTTACAGTTTTTGGGTACCTTGCTGCATGACCCGAACCTCTGGCACCTGAACCGGCACTCAGTGGCACGCGCCATGGCCGTGGGGTTGTTCGCGGCGTTTATACCGATTCCGTTCCAGATGTTGCTCGCCGCGGTCCTGGCCATTGCAGTGCGCGGCAATATGCCGATCGCCGTGAGCCTGGTGTGGCTGACCAACCCGATCACGATGCCGGTGGTGTTCCTCTGTACCTACATGACCGGCGCCTGGTTGATGAACGTACCGCCGCGCAGCCTGCCCGACGACCTGACCTGGGAATGGATCAGCAGCCAGTTGAGCACGCTGTGGCAGCCGTTCCTGCTGGGTTCGGTGGTATTGGGGTTGGTATTGGGGGCGTTGGCTTATTGCCTGACCATGGCGTACTGGCGCTGGTGGGTTGCGCACCAGTGGAAAAAACGCAAATTGCGCCGGCGCTGAGTGTTAACACGCCAGCAAGCGCAGATGCACCCGCAAGCCCTGCCCGGTATTTTCCGCCCATAAGCGCCCGCCCTGACGCTGCACGGCGTTGCGGGCAATGCTCAGCCCCAGGCCGAAACCACCATCGCCGGGCCGCGAGCCGTCCAAGCGGGTAAAGGGCGCAAAGATGCGCTCCAAATCCCGCTCATCAATACCGCCGCCCTGATCCTCCAGCCAGATATGCCAATAGTCCCCCTCGCGACACCCGTCAAGTTGCACTGAGCCATCGTCGGGGGAATGGCGTATGGCGTTGCGCAGGATATTTTCCAGGGCCTGGGCCAATGCATTCAGGTTGCCGCGCACCCAACTGTCCGCCGGCAATAGGCACGGCAAGCGCGACGCCGGCCAGTGGCTTTCGAAACAGGCGTTTTCCCGCAACATGTCCCACAACGCCTGGAGCTGAATGTCTTCCTGGGGCAACGGCGCTGTTTCACTGTCGAGCCAAGCCAGTTGCAGGCTGTCTTCCACCAGGCGCTGCATGGCGTCGATTTCCCGACTCAGGCGCTCACGCAGCCTGGCCGGGTCTTGCTCACTGTCGCAGGCCACCCGCAGGCGGCTCAAAGGTGTGCGCAATTCATGGGACATGTCGCGCAGCAACTGCTGTTGCAAGCGCACCGTGCCCTGCAAGCGTTCGGACATATGGTCAAAGGCACGCCCCAGTTCGCCGAGCTCGTCCTGACGACTGGTCGCATCCCGGGACATGCGCGTATTCAATTGATCCGCACGCCAGGCATTGGCCTGCTCACGTAATTGATTGAGAGGCATGATCAGCAGCCGATAGAGGCCAATGCACAACAACAGGGTAAACAGGCCCGGGATCACGCCATTGGTGACCACCCGCCAGAACAGTTGATAGCGCCCGGGCATAAAGCGCTGCGGCAGTTCGATCACCAGCGATCCCACGCCAGGGTCAACCGGGAACGGCACCTTCATCCAGGGTAAACCTATGACATGCCGGCTGACCGGCCAATCCAACCCGCGCAAAAAGGTCAGGCGCTGGCTTTCCTTGTCCCTCAGAGGCGTGCTGCTGAGGGATTGCAGGTCGTTACCGATCACGCCGACCCAAGTGGTTTCACGCTTGGCCATCAGTTGCAGCCAGGCATCCACGCCGGCGCTGCCTTGTGTGCTCCACGCCAGCTCTGCGCCTGCGGCGTAACCACTGAGAATCTCCCGCGACTTGTCCGACAGGTACGCGCTCTGCTGCTCCATGTAGCGGCCCCACGACCAACTGAGCCAAATCATCAGCAAACAGAAGGCGATCAACAGGCAGGCCAACTTCCAGAACAACGAGTGTTTGCCGGGCAATCGCTCAAAGCCCTGCATCAGGACCGCTCAGCACATAACCCTTGCCCCACACGGTGCGCACTTCGCGCTCGGCATAGCCGATGGCCTTGAGCTTGCGGCGAATCTGGCTGACGTGCATGTCGAGGCTGCGGTCATGGGGCGCATAACCGCGCTGCAGCACGTGCTGATACAGGAAAGCTTTGCTGAGGACTTCTTCAGCATTGCGCTGCAGGGTTTCCAGCAAGCGGTATTCGCTGCGCGTCAGCCCCGCCCACTGTTCCTGGCAGGCCACATCACAGCGTTCATCATCGAAATGCAATACCCGCACATCCTCTCGCACCACTGGCTGCGGCGGTTCAGGCCGGCGATCCAGGGCAACGCGGCGCAGGATCGCTTCAATGCGCACGCGCAGTTCAACCATGCTGAACGGTTTGGGCAAGTAGTCATCGGCCCCCAGGCGAAAGCCGCTGATACGATCGGCTTCGGCGCCGAGCGCCGACATCAGGATCACCGGCATGGCATGGCTCTGGCGCAAATGGGTGAGAATCGACAGCCCGTCCAACCCCGGCAACAGGATGTCCATCAACACCAGGTCGAACGCCTGGTCGCGGGCCATTTGCAGGCCCTGCTGACCGTTCTGGCACCACGTCACCTGGAAACCACTGCGGCCGAGCTGCTCATGCACGTAGGCCCCCAGGACAGGGTCATCTTCAATGGTCAGGATAGTGGGTAGGCCAACTGTTGCGGGAGTCATTAGCGTCTGCAAGTCATTCTCAATCACTGATTATTCAAGATTAAATGGTTACAGGCAATCGCCACCCGGCGCCGAATGGCCCGAAGATTGCCGTATGTCATTAATTTGCAAGATTCCAGGCCGTGCAAATGGCTACACTGCGCAGGTGGCGCGGGCCGGATGCCTGCGTGGATAATTGATAACAACGTGGTAGCAGGAGAGTGGCGTGCTTAGAAGAATGGGGATAAAAGGCCGCGTACTGTTGCTGACCTTATTACCGACCAGCCTGATGGCCCTGTTATTGGGAGGCTATTTCACCTGGATGCAACTGTCGGAGTTGCAGAGCCAGTTGCTGCAACGCGGAGAAATGATCGCCGAACAATTGGCGCCGCTGGTAGCGCCCGCCTTGGGCCACAAGAACACCGACCTGCTGGAGCGCATCGCCACCCAATCCCTGGAGCAACCGGACGTGCGTGCCGTGTCATTTCTCGCTCCAGACCGTTCGTCCCTGGCCCACGCCGGCCCGACCATGCTTAACCAGCCGCCCACCGGCAACAGTTCGCACCTGTTGCAACGCACCGGCAACGACGCCACTCGCTACCTGCTGCCGGTATTTGGCCGCCATCGCAACCTGGCGGGCGACCTCATCCCCGATGAGTCTGACCGCCTGCTGGGTTGGGTCGAGGTGGAGCTGTCCCACAACGGCATGTTGCTGCGCGGCTACCGCAGCCTGTTCGCCAGCCTGTTGTTGATCGCCATCGGCCTGATGGGTACCGCTGCCCTCGCCCTGCGGATCAGCCGCAGCATCAACTCGCCCATTGGCAAAATCAAACAGGCCGTGGCCCAGCTCAAGGACGGGAACCTGGAAACACGTCTGCCACTGCTGGGCAGCCAGGAACTGGACCAGCTCGCGTCGGGCATCAACCGCATGGCCGAAACCCTGCAAAATGCCCAGGAAGAGCTGCAACACAGCATCGACCAGGCCACCGAAGACGTGCGCCAGAACCTGGAAACCATCGAGATCCAGAACATCGAGCTGGACCTGGCACGCAAGGAGGCCCTGGAGGCCAGCCGCATCAAGTCGGAGTTCCTGGCCAATATGAGCCATGAGATCCGCACGCCGCTCAACGGTATCCTCGGTTTTACCCACCTGCTGCAAAAAAGCGAACTGTCGCCGCGCCAGCTGGATTACCTGGGCACCATCGAAAAGTCCGCCGATAACCTGTTGGGCATCATCAACGAGATCCTCGATTTCTCGAAGATTGAAGCCGGCAAGCTGGTACTCGACAGCGTGCCCTTCAACCTGCGGGACTTGCTGCAAGACACCCTTACCATCCTCGCCCCCGCCGCGCATGCCAAGCAGCTCGAACTGGTCAGCCTGGTGTACCGCGACACGCCGCTGGCGTTGGTGGGCGACCCTCTGCGCCTCAAGCAGATCCTGACCAACCTGATCAGCAACGCGATCAAGTTCACCCGCGAAGGCACCATCGTTGCCCGGGCGATGATCGAGGACGAACAGGAAGACAGCGTGCAGTTGCGCATCAGTGTGCAAGACACCGGCATCGGCCTGTCCAACCAGGATGTACGCGCGCTGTTTCAGGCCTTCAGCCAGGCCGACAACTCGCTGTCGCGCCAGCCTGGCGGTACCGGCCTGGGCCTGGTGATCTCCAAGCGCTTGATCGAGCAGATGGGCGGCGAAATCGGCGTCGACAGCACACCGGGCGAAGGCTCGGAGTTCTGGATCAGCCTGAACCTGCCAAAGACCCGCGATGACGTTGAAGACCTGCCCGCCCCGCCGCTGCTGGGGCGCCGTGTGGCAGTGCTGGAGAACCACGAACTGGCGCGCCAGGCCCTGCAACATCAGTTGGAAGACTGCGGCCTGGAAGTCACACCGTTCAACAGCCTGGAAAGCCTGACCAACGGCATTACCAGTGCGCACCAGACCGAACAGGCGATCAGCCTGGCCGTGCTCGGCGTCACCGCCAATGACATTCCGCCCGAGCGCCTCAACCAGCATTTGTGGGACCTTGAACACCTGGGCTGCAAGGTCCTGGTGCTGTGCCCGACCACCGAGCAGATGCTGTTCAACCAATCGGTGCCCAACCCCAACAGCCAGTTGCAGGCCAAACCCGCCTGTACACGTAAGTTGCGCCGCTCACTGGCCGACCTGATCAGCCCACGCCCTTCGCGCAGCGAACCGGGCGAGCCGCTGTCCAGCCGTGCGCCGCGAGTGCTGTGTGTGGACGACAACCCGGCCAACCTGTTGCTGGTACAAACCCTGCTGGAAGACATGGGCGCCAAGGTGCAGGCGGTGGAAAGCGGTTATGCGGCCATCGATGCGGTGAAGCAGGAAACCTTCGACCTCGTATTAATGGACGTGCAAATGCCCGGCATGGACGGGCGCCAAAGCACCGAGGCGATCCGCCAGTGGGAAAGCGAACGCCACGGCACGCCGCTGCCGGTGGTCGCCCTCACGGCCCATGCCATGGCCAACGAAAAACGTGCCCTGCTGCAAAGCGGCATGGACGATTACCTGACCAAGCCGATCAGTGAGCGGCAGTTGGCCCAGGTGGTGTTGAAGTGGACCGGCCTGGCCCTGCGCAACCAAGGCCCGGAGCGCGTCAACGATGGCCTGGCCCAGGGCGTGCAACTGCTGGTGCTCGACCACGAGGAAGGCCTGCGCCTGGCCGCCAACAAGGCCGACCTGGCCGCCGATATGCTTGCCATGCTGCTGGCCTCTCTGGAAGCCGACCGCCTGGCGATTACGCTCGCCCGTGAAGCCAATGACAACCACGCCCTGATCGAACGCGTGCACCGCCTGCACGGCGCCACGCGCTACTGCGGCGTGCCACAACTGCGTGCAGCCTGCCAACGCGCCGAAACCCTGCTCAAGCAGGATGATGCCAAGGCCACGGCGGCGCTGGATGAACTGGACATGGCGATTACGCGATTGGCCAGTGAAGCCAGAGTCAGCGCCTGACGCAATTCTATGGACAACACCAATCAAAATGTGGGGGGGGGCAAGCCCCCTCCCATATTCAGTCAGCATTTCAACTTGTAAATTGCAGGGAGCCTTTTTAATGCGCGTCATTCTTTTCAGCAGCCAAACCTACGACCGCGACAGCTTCCTCGGCGAACCACTGCCCAAAGGTGTGGAACTTCAATTCCAACCCGCCCGCCTCAACCTCGACACCGTTGCCCTGGCCGAACATCACGAAGTGGTCTGCGCCTTTATCAACGATGACCTCAGTGCACCGGTGCTGGAGCAGTTAGCCAAGGGCGGCACGCGCTTGATTGCGCTGCGCTCGGCCGGCTACAACCATGTCGACTTGCCAGCCGCCAAACGCCTGGGCCTGACCATCGTGCGCGTGCCCGCGTATTCGCCCCACGCCGTAGCGGAACACGCCGTGGCGCTGATCCTGGCCCTCAACCGCCGCCTGCACCGTGCCTACAACCGTACCCGCGACGGTGATTTCAGCCTGCACGGGCTCACCGGTTTCGATTTGGTCGGCAAAACCGTCGGCGTGGTCGGCACCGGGCAGATCGGCGCGACCTTCGCCAAGATCATGGCCGGCTTCGGCTGCCAGCTGCTGGCCTATGATCCCTTCCCCAACCCGCAGGTGCAGGCCCTGGGCGCCCGCTATGTGAGCCTCCCCGACTTGCTGGCCGAGGCGCAGATCATCAGCCTGCACTGCCCTCTGACCGCTGACAGCAAGCACCTGATCAATGCCCGTTCCCTGGCGCAGATGCAGCCCGGCGCAATGCTGATCAATACCGGCCGCGGTGGCCTGGTCGATACCCCGGCGCTGATCGAAGCGCTCAAGGTTGGCCAGTTGGGTTACCTGGGGCTGGATGTGTACGAGGAAGAGGCCCAGCTGTTTTTCGAGGACCGCTCGGACCTGCCCCTGCAAGACGACGTACTCGCCCGCCTGCTGACCTTCCCCAACGTGATCATCACCGCACACCAGGCGTTCCTCACTCGCGAAGCCCTGGCGGCCATTGCTGGCACCACGCTGGCCAACATTGCAGCATGGGCCAATGGCCGGGCGCAGAACCTGGTCGAGGGATGATCAGCGGTCACATACCAGGCTCATGATAGGCCGGCACCCGTGATAGGATGCCGCGCCTATTTGGAGGATCCATGGCCGAACACGATTTCCGCTTCAGCTTGCTGAGCCCGCAACACACCCTGATCGAATGCCGCGCCCTGGTGCCGGGCCGCTACCAGGTCACCGGCAACGGTGGTTCGATCAAGCATGGCGACGTCCTGATCGTCACCCTGCGCGGCAGTAAAACCCTGTCTATGCGCCTGACCGTCGAAGGTGACGCGCGCTACTCCATCCGCCCGGCTGGCCAATGGGTCGCCATGGCCCTGGGGCCGAAGTTTGGCGAACTGGAGATTCACACCTGGAAGGCCAATTGCGACAGCTGCGACGCCGTGCTCGAGTTTGAATTCGCGGTGGAAACCAAGCTGACCAAAGAACCGCTGCAACCGGCCGCCAACGCACGCATCAAAGAACTCGGCTGGGCCAGCGAAGGCGACAAGCACCGCTGCCCGAAATGCCAGCAGGCCGCACAATGAAAGGCGCGTTGCTGCTCGCCGCAATCGGTGTGGGCCTGACGGGCTGCGCGGCGGATGGCGCGAAGCTCGAGCGCGACCACAGCTACGTGGTGGAGTGGATCGGTGAGCGGCCGCTGATGGACTACGCGCACCTGACCGTCACGCTCGGCGCAGATGGCCGTGCCTATGGCAACGGCGGCTGCAACCACTGGTTCGCGCCGTACACCGTCGAGGGCGACAAGCTCAGCTTCGGTCAGCTCGGCAGCACGCGCAAACTCTGCGCCGAAGCCCTGATGGAGCAGGAGCATCGCTTCTTCCAGGCCCTGCAAGGCGTGCAGCGTTGGGACATCTCGCCAATCGACCAGACGCGTTTCTGGCCGGCCGAGGGCAAGCCGATTCGCTTGTGGCTTGAAGAAGGCTGATATCCCACTTTCGGGATTGACTGGATCTAAATGTGGGAGGGGGCTTGCTCCCGATGGCAGTGTGTCGGGCACTACAGGTGCTGGCTGACACACCGCTATCGGGAGCAAGCCCCTCCCACATTTGATTGGGGACAAATCTGTCAGCCGCGCAAGGCTTTAAGCTTGGCCAACACACCTTCCGCCGTCTGCTCACCCATCAATTGCTCCCGCACCTTACCCTTGTCATCAATGATGTAGGTCACCGGCAATGCCTCGCTGCGCGGGATCTCGAAGATCCCATCCGGGTTCTGGGCCAGTACCGTGAACTTGATCCCCAGCTTGTCGCTGGCAGCTTTCAGCTCTTCACCCTGCACATTGTCGAAGTTGACCCCGAACACCCCCACACCCTGCCCTTTCACTTGCTCAGCCAGCGCGTTGAGCTCGGGGATTTCCGTGCGGCACGGGCCACACCATTCGGCCCAGTAGTTGACCACCAGCCACTGTTTGTCCAAGCGTTCGGCCGCCACTTTCTGGCCATATTGGTCAACGCCGTAATCGTTACCACAGCCGCTGAGCAGCAGGGTTGTGATGATCGCCAATGCACCGATCAGTCGCCTTGTCATGGGGTATTCCTTTGCAAAAATGAACATGGGCTGCGACCTATCGCCTCTTACGGTTTAAGGACAGGCGCCAGCGCAGGTAGAATACCTGCCACCTTACGCAAGATGCGACCCGCACATGACCGATCTGACGCTTTATCACAACCCGCGCTGCTCGAAATCCCGCGGTGCGCTCGAACTGCTTGAAGCTCGCGGCCTCACCCCAAAGGTGGTGCGCTACCTGGAAACCCCACTCGATGCAGCGCAAATCAAGGCCCTGCTGAAAAAACTGGGGATCAGCGCACGCCAATTGCTGCGCACGGGCGAAGACGAATACAAAACCCTCGATTTGGCCGACGCCAGCCTCAGCGAAGCGCAATTGATCGCCGCTATCGCAGCCCATCCCAAGCTGATGGAGCGCCCGATCCTGGAAACCACCACTAAAGCCATCATTGGCCGCCCGCCCGAGAATGTGCTGGAGATCCTGCCGTGAGCGCGCCCTATGTGCTGGTGTTGTATTACAGCCGCAACGGCGCGGTGAGCGAGATGGCCCGGCAGATTGCCCGGGGCATTGAACAAGGCGGCATGGAAGCACGACTGCGCACAGTGCCGGCGATTTCCACCGAGTGCGAAGCCGTGGCGCCGAGCATTCCCGACGAAGGTGCGCTGTATGCCAGCCTGGATGACCTGAAGCACTGCTCGGGCCTGGCCCTGGGCAGCCCGACCCGCTTCGGCAATATGGCCGCGCCGCTCAAGTACTTCCTCGACGGCACCAGTAACCTGTGGCTCACCGGCGCGTTGGTCGGCAAGCCTGCCGGCGTGTTCACCTCCACCGCCAGCCTGCATGGCGGCCAGGAAACTACGCTGATGTCGATGCTACTGCCGCTGTTGCACCACGGCATGCTGATCACCGGCCTGCCCTACAGCGAGCAGGCGCTGCTCGACACCCAGGGCGGCGGGACGCCATATGGCGCCAGCCACCATTCCGGGCCTGACGGCAAGCGCATGCTCGATCAACATGAAATCACCCTGTGCCGGGCCCTCGGCCTGCGCCTGGCCAAGACCGCCACGCTGCTGGAGAACGGCCGTGGCCAGGAAGCCTAAGGTCCTGCCATCCCAGGCGTGGCTGGAACCACGGGTCAAGATTGCACGCGCACTGAGCCTGCTGGCGTTTTTCAGCCTGGTGGGCTTGTTGTGCGTGTACTACCTGTTCATCGCCGATCTGCACGGGGCGCGCCCATGGGTGATCCTGCTGATCGAACTGGTGCCGCTGCTGGTGCTGGCGCCAGGGATGATCATCGGCAGTGCCCGCGGGCATTCGTGGATGTGCTTTGTGGTGAACCTGTATTTCATCAAGGGCGCACTGGCGGCGTACGATCCGAACCGCCAGTGGTTCGGGGTGCTGGAGATGCTGGCGAGCCTGGCGGTGTTTTGTACGGCGCTGCTGTATGTGCGCTGGCGGCATCAGTTGAATCGGCGGTTGGCTGAAGCCCCGGGGGCCTGAAAGTCCGTCTTCGCGAGCAAGCCCGCTCCCACATTTGTCCGCATACATCCTTTGGAATGCGGTCGAATGTGGGAGCGGGCTTGCTCGCGAAGGAATCACCGCGGTCTCAATGATTCACCGTATACGCCAACATCATCGACAACTGGCACATCGGCCGCCCACTCTCGGCATGCCACTGGTTGAACGCGCCCTGCACCGTCGCCAAGTCCCGCAGGCTGGTCGGTGCCTTGTCGACGATCTTCTGTGCGTTCAACGCCGCCACCACGTCGTAGCTGGGCACAAACGTATCCTTGCCCACCATCCGCAGAAACCGTGGCGCCGACAGCCCACCCAACTGGTGGCCGTGCTTGCTCAGGTATTTCCATAGCCCGACGATATCGGTCACCGGCCAATCGGCGACAAACGCACCGAAACTGCCCTTTTCCTGCTCGATATCGAGGATCATCTGCGCATTGCGCGGCACACTCTTGAGCTTGCCCAGGTGGCGAATGATCCGCGTGTCCTGCATCAGGCGCTCCAGGTGCTCGGCACCCATCAGCACGACTTTTTCCGGGTCGAAGCCGAAAAACACCTGCTCGAACGCCGGCCACTTGGCATCGACCACGCTGTGCTTCAAGCCAGCGCGAAACACCCGCAGCGCCAAGGTCGACAGGTAGCGGTCATCAGTAATCTTGCGCAATTGCGCCGGGGTCTTGGGCACAGGCAGATGGGCTTCCAACTCGGCCGCCGAACCGAAGCGGTTCAGACAATATTCGTGCAGCCACTTGTAATCGCGCATGCCCTCTCCTGGCAGTTGAATTCTGGGATTGAAATTGAAAACGGCGCCCGCAAGCGCCGTGTACTAGAGCCTTGATGAGGCTCAGAGGTTCACTACATTGACGAAACGCGAGGCGGCCGTCTCATCGATTTTCAGGCTGGTGAAGTCGAACAGGTTGCGGTCGGCCAACTGTGACGGGATGACATTTTGCAGGCTGCGGAAGATGCTTTCGGTACGCCCAGGGGTCTTGCGCTCCCAGTCCACCAGCATGTCCTTGACCACCTGGCGCTGCAGGTTTTCCTGGGAGCCGCACAGGTTGCAGGGGATGATCGGGAATTGCTTGAAGTCGGAATAGGCCTGGATGTCCTTCTCGTTGCAATACGCCAGCGGGCGGATCACCACGTTGCGCCCGTCATCGGCACGCAGCTTGGGCGGCATGGCCTTGAGGGAGCCGTTGAAAAACATATTGAGGAAGAAGGTCTCGACGATGTCATCGCGGTGATGCCCCAGGGCCATCTTGGTCGCGCCGATTTCGTCGGCAAAGGTATAGAGCGTGCCACGGCGCAGGCGCGAGCACAGCGAGCAGGTGGTCTTGCCTTCCGGGATCAGCTCCTTGACCACCGAGTAGGTGTCTTTCTCGACGATGTGGTACTCGATGCCCAGTTCTTTCAGATAAGCCGGCAGCACGTGCTCGGGGAAGCCTGGCTGTTTCTGGTCCATGTTGACGGCCACGATCTCGAACTTGATCGGCGCAACCTTTTGCAGGTGCAACAACACGTCGAGCATGGTGTAGCTGTCTTTGCCGCCGGAGAGGCAGACCATGACCTTGTCGCCGTCCTCGATCATGTTGAAATCGGCGACCGCTTCACCGGCCAGGCGACGCAGGCGTTTTTGCAGTTTGTTCTGGTTGACCGTAAGAGTGCCCATGGCGCTTGGATCCACTGAAGGTGTGTGACGAAAAGCCGGGTATTTTAGCGAGGTCGAGTACCCACATTCAATGTGAGAGGTGCCAGCATTCCAATCGACAGACCTCACCGCGATTAAGCTCAAGGTTTACAGCGCAATTTGCTCTAAAGGCCCTACGGTTATTCCGGTCATCACTTCCTATACTGCGACTTGAGGTCGCACACATATATCCAGACCTTTCAGGCCATTTGGCCGGTGGGCGCTCCGATGGGGGGCGATGGTAATAACGACAGGAGTGACTGGCATGATCCATCACGTCGTGGGGCTTTTTACCCATCCCGACCAGGAATGGCGGGAAATCCGTGGCGATAAAGAAGAAAGCATCGGCCACATGTACCTCACTCATACCCTGATTCTCGCGGCGATCCCCGCCGTATCCGCCTTTATCGGCACCACCCAGGTTGGCTGGGTCATCGGCAACCGTGCCCCGGTCATGCTGACCCAGGAAAGCGCGCTATGGATGACCCTCATGTCTTACGCCGCCATGCTCGGTGGTGTGGCGGTGATGGGAGCGTTTATCCACTGGATGGCTCGCACCTACGATGCCAGCCCAAGCATGGCCCGCTGCGTGGCCTTTGCCACCTACACCGCTACACCCTTGTTTGTCGGCGGGTTGGCGGCACTCTACCCGCATATGTGGCTGGGGATGGTCGTGGGCACGGCGGCGATCTGCTACACGGTGTACCTGCTGTATGTGGGGCTGCCGACCTTCATGAGTATCGACCCGGACGAAGGTTTTCTGTTTTCCAGCTCGGTGCTGGCCGTGGGCCTGGTTGTACTGGTCGCGATCATGGCCTTCACCGTGATCGTCTGGGGCCTGGGCGTAGGGCCGATCTACACCAACTGAACGGATAAACCCGCAGGCAAGGCCACCGCAAGGTGGCTTTGTGCGTTATGCATGACCATTCGGCGCCTGACAGATTCGGAAACACCCGGTTTTGCGGCATACTGGGCCTCTCTGGAGATATGTACAGCATGCCCGAGCAACTCAATACCCGCGTCGAAGATTGTTTCCTGCAAGCCGAATCCTTTTTCAAACGAAGCTTCAAACGCCCCCAGGTCAGCCTCAAGCTGCGGGGCCAGAAGGCCGGTGTCGCGCATTTGCACGAGAACCTGCTGCGCTTCAACCCTCAGTTGTACCGTGAAAACAGCCAACACTTTCTCAAGCAAACCGTGGCTCACGAAGTGGCGCATCTGATTGCCCACCAATTGTTCGGCGAGCGTATCCAGCCCCATGGCGAGGAATGGCAGTTGATCATGCGCGGCGTTTATGAACTGCCGCCGGATCGTTGCCACACCTATGAAATCAAGCGCCGGCAGGTGACCCGCTATATCTACCGCTGCCCGTGTGCAGACAGTGATTTTCCGTTTTCGGCGCAGCGCCATGGCTTGGTGAACCAGGGGCGGCGGTATTTGTGTCGTCGATGTCGGCAGACCTTGGTGTTTACCGGACAAACTCGGGTGGAATAAGGGCCTCATCGGGGGCAAGCCCCCTCCCACATTTAATCGGTGAAAACATTTCAAGTGTGGGAGGGGGCTTGCTCCCGATGGCATCAGAACAGTCACCCAACAACCCTGGCCTGCCGCAAATCCGCAATCCGCTGAGCACTGAACCCCAATTGCGCCAGCACCTCATCACTGTGCGCCCCCACCGCTGCACCGATATGCCTCGGCGCTGGCAACCCCTCGGAAAACTTCAACGGGCAGGCAATCTGCGCCTGGCTCGAGCCATCACCCCTCGGCACCTGGCTAACCAGCTCACGAGCCTTCAGTTGTGGATGTTGCAGGGCTTCACTCAAGCTCAATACCGGCTCCACACACGCATCCACCCCGGCAAACAATTCACATAGTTCATCAAAGCTGCGCTTCTCGAATTCCACCTGCAGGGCCTGCTTGAGCACTGCCTGCTGCTCAGGCTTCACGCTGTGCACCGCCAGTTCCGGCCGCCCCAGAGCCACGCATAACTGCTGCATAAACCCCGGTTCCAGGCTTCCCACTGACATCCAGCGCCCATCGCGGGTCCGATAGTAATCGTAGAAACTCCCACCATTGAGCACATGGTTCTCCCGCTCTGGCTCCACCCCACAGGCCAGGTAACCGGCGCCGGCCATGGCGTTCAGGCTGAACGAACAATCGGTCATGCTCACATCCAGGTATTGCCCCACCCCGCTCTGCTGCCTGGCAATCACCGCCGCCAGCAAGCCCACCACCGCATGCAGCGAACCGCCCGCCACATCCGCCAATTGCACGCCCAACGGCAACGGCCCGCTGTCCCGGCGCCCGGTGTGGCTGGCCACGCCGGCCAACGCCAGGTAGTTGATATCGTGCCCGGCGCGGTCTTTATAAGGGCCGGTCTGGCCGTAGCCGGTAATCGACACGTAAATCAGCCGCGGATTGATCGCCTTCAACGCCGCGTAACCCAGGCCCAGGCGCTCCATGACCCCGGGCCGAAACTGTTCGAGCAGGATGTCATGGCCTTTAACCAACTCACGCACGATCTCCACCGCCTCGGCCTGCTTGAGATCCAGGGCCAGGCTGCGCTTGTTGCGATTGAGGTACGCGTGGCTTGCCGACGTGCCGCGGTCATGGGGCGGCAATACACGCAACAGGTCGATGCGCGCAGGCGATTCGATGCGCAGCACCTCGGCGCCCATGTCCGCCAGCAGTAAGGAGGCAAACGGGCCGGGTAGCAAGGTGGAAAAATCCAGCACTTTAAGGGACGCCAAGGGACCTGACATGGGGATTCCATTTGGGTTGCGAATAGCCACAGACTAGGCAGCCTGGCGCTTACCGGCAATCGTCAGAACGATCATCCACAGTGACCGTATTGATCACGGCGGGCTTTTTCGCGGCGGCGGCTTTATGATTGGCCCACGTTTGTTGGCAGAGTGTTCCATGAAGTTCGCGATTGCACTGTATAGCGCCGCCCACGCGCCCTCCTCGCGCCGCGCCCTACTGTTCGCCCAGGCGGCGTTAGCCGGCGGGCACGAGATTGTGCGGCTGTTTTTTTATCAGGATGGCGTGTACAGCGCGTCCAATAACATCGTTGCACCCCAGGATGAACAAGACATTGCGCGCCAATGGCGCGAGTTCGTCAGCCAGCACCAGCTCGACGGCGTGGTGTGCATCGCCGCCGCCTTGCGCCGTGGCGTGCTTAACGCCGAGGAAGCCGCGCGCTATCAACGCAGTGCGGTCAACCTGGAGGCACCCTGGGCGTTGTCGGGCCTGGGACAATTGCATGACGCGATCCAGGACGCCGACCGCCTGATCTGTTTTGGAGGGCCGTGACATGTCCCAATCCTTATTGGTAATCAGCCGCCAGGCCCCATGGTCCGGGCCGAGTGCGCGGGAAGCGCTGGATATCGTACTGGCCGGTGGCGCGTTTGATCTGCCCATTGGCCTGCTGTTCCTCGACGACGGCGTGTTCCAACTGGCACCGCACCAGGACGCCAAGGCCGTGCAGCAAAAGGACCTCGGTGCCAACCTGCAGGCCTTGGGGCTGTTTGGCATCGAGGATGTGTTCGCTTGCAGCCATAGCCTGGCGGAGCGCGGGCTCACTGTGCCCAGCATCGCCGAGTCTCTGGGTAATGAAGAAATTTCCAGGCTGATTGACCGCTACGACCAGGTGATAACCCTCTGATGTCGACTTTACATGTGCTGTCCCACTCCCCGTTTACCGATAGCCGCCTCGACAGCTGCCTGCGCCTGTGTGGCAGCAACGACGCGATCCTGCTGTGCGGCGATGGTGCCTACGGCTTGCACAGCCCTACCCTGCAAACCAAAGGCGTAAAGGTGTTTGTGCTGGCCGAAGACATGCAGGCGCGCAATTTGCCCCTGCCCGACTGGGCCGACAGCGTGGACTACCCGGGTTTCGTGCAACTGTCGATCGACTATGACAAGGTCAACACCTGGCTATGAACACCCTGACCGTAGGCGCTCGCGCCCTGGAGCTGGACAAGGACGGCTACCTCGTCGACCTGAATGATTGGTCCAACGAAGTGGCAGATGCCCTGGCCGCCGCTGAAGCCCTGGAACTGACCCCGGATCACTGGGAAATCCTCACATTGCTTCGCCAGTTCTACGCCGAATTCCAGCTGTCTCCTGCCACGCGCCCACTGATCAAGTACACCGCCCTGAAGCTGGGTCCGGAAAAGGGCAACAGCCTGCACCTCAATAAACTGTTCAACGGCACTCCCGCCAAACTCGCCGCCAAGCTGGCGGGCCTGCCCAGGCCGACGAATTGCTTATGACCGACTTTGCCCCACTGACCCTCGCAACGCCTGAAGAGCATCCCTTTGCGCAGTTCGTGCGCATCCTCGGCAAAGGCAAGCGCGGCGCGCGCAACCTCACCCGCGAGGAAGCCCGGGAAGCCATGGGCATGCTGCTCGACGAAAAGGTCGAGGACACCCAGCTCGGCGCGTTCCTGATGCTGCTGCGCCACAAGGAAGAAAGCCCGGAAGAACTTGCCGGTTTCACCGAAGCGGTACGCGAACGCCTGAACGCACCGACGTTGAACGTGGATATCGACTGGCCGACCTACGCTGGCAAGAAACGCCACCTGCCGTGGTTCCTGCTGGCGGCCAAATGCCTGGCACAAAACGGCGTGCGCATCCTGATGCACGGCGGCGGCGCCCACACCGCCGGCCGGTTGTACACCGAGCAACTGCTGGACACTTTACAGATCCCGTTGTGCCGCAATTGGCAGCAGGTGCAATCCACCTTCGAGCACGGCAACCTGGCGTTTATCCCACTGGGCGACTGGGCTCCACAACTGCAACGCATGATCGACCTGCGCAACACCCTCGGCCTGCGCTCGCCTATCCACTCCCTGGCGCGGCTGCTCAACCCGCTGAATGCGCGCTGCGGCCTGCAAAGCATTTTCCATCCGGGTTACCAGGGCGTGCATCGCGATGCCAGCGGGCTGCTCGGTGACAATGTGATTGTGGTCAAGGGCGACGGCGGCGAGATCGAGATCAACCCCGATACCCTCAGCCACTTATATGGCACTACGGGCGGCCAGAGCTGGGACGAAGAGTGGCCCGCCCTCTCCGCCCAGCGTCACGTCAAGCCAGCGGTGCTTGAGCCTGAGCACCTCAAGGCGCTATGGCGCGGCGACGTCGAGGACAGCTACCCGCAGCTGGCCCTGATCGCCACCATGGCCCTGGCTTTGCGCGGCCTCGGCCACTCACGGCAACAGGCATTCGAATTGGCCCAGCAATACTGGGATGCGCGGGATAAATCGATTTAATCGATCATTCGCGCCCGGTCTTTGCGCTTTTAGTTCGAACTCATGCCTTTAGACTGGGCTCCAACGCTTATCAGCCAAGGAGCCAGTCATGGGTTTACTGATCGAAGGACATTGGAAAGACCAGTGGTACGAAAGTAGCGCAGACGGCGCTTTCCAACGGGAACAGGCACAACGCCGCCACTGGGTGACTGCCGATGGCCAGCCTGGCCCCAGCGGCGAAGGCGGCTTCCAGGCCGAGGCCGGTCGCTATCACCTCTATGTCTCTCTCGCCTGCCCCTGGGCGCACCGCACCTTGATCCTGCGCAAGCTCAAAGGCCTGGAAAGCTTGATCGACGTCTCGGTAGTCAGTTGGTTGATGCTGGAAAACGGCTGGACCTTCGACAAGGCCCACGGCTCCAGCGGCGACAAACTCGACGGTTTCGACTTCATGCACCAACGCTACACCGCCGATACCGCTGATTACACCGGGCGCGTCACCGTACCGGTGCTGTGGGACAAAAAGCTCAAACGTATCGTCAGCAATGAATCGGCGGAGATCATCCGCATGTTCAACAGCGCGTTCAACGAATTGACCGGCAACACCCTGGACTTCTACCCCGAGCCGCTGCGCGCGACCATCGACGCGTTGAACGAACGAATTTACCCCGCCGTGAACAACGGGGTGTACCGCGCAGGCTTCGCCACTTCGCAACAGGCTTATGAAAGTGCCTTTGATGATGTGTTTGCCGAGCTGGATCATTTGGAACAGCACTTGGGTTCGCATCGCTATTTAGCCGGCGAATACCTGACCGAAGCCGATGTGCGGCTGTTCACCACGCTGATTCGCTTTGATGCGGTGTATTACAGCCACTTCAAATGCAACCTGCGCAGGATTGCGGATTATCCGAACCTGTCGAATTGGTTGAGGGAGATGTACCAGTGGCCGGGGGTGGCCGAGACGGTGGATTTCGCGCACATCAAGGGGCATTACTATGCCAGCCACCGCACAATCAATCCGACGGGGATTGTGCCGAAGGGGCCGTTGCAGCGGTTTGATGCAGAGCACGATCGTCAGCGGTTGAGGGGTAAGGGGGTCTGGAAGTAATTCAAGAGATGGGTTGTATTTAATGGCCTCATCGGGAGCAAGCCCCCTCCCACATTTCGATTTGTGAATACAGTCAAAATGTGGGAGGGGGCTTGCTCCCGATGCTTTTAAGGTTCACACCTGGGATTGTGCGCCTTCAAACCACTTCAGTTTTTCGCGCAGCACCACCACCTCACCCACGATGACCAATGTCGGCGCATGCACTTCATGCTCCGCCACCATGCGCGGCAAGTCGGCCAGCGTGCCGGTAAACACCCGCTGGTTCGACGTGGTGCCCTGTTGGATCAGCGCCGCTGGCGTGTCCGGCGAGCGACCATGCTTGATCAACTGTTCACAGATGATCGGCAAGCCAATCAAGCCCATGTAGAACACCAGGGTCTGCGAGGGCCCCACCAGGTCGTGCCAGGGCAGGTCCGACGTCCCATTCTTCAAATGCCCAGTGATAAAACGCACCGACTGCGCATAGTCGCGATGAGTCAGGGGAATCCCGGCATAGGCCGCGCACCCACTGGCAGCGGTAATCCCAGGCACCACCTGGAACGGGATGCCATGGGCCGCCAGTTCCTCGATCTCTTCGCCACCCCGGCCAAAGATGAACGGATCGCCACCCTTGAGCCGCAGCACGCGCTTGCCTTGCTTGGCCAGGTCCACCAGTTGCTGGTTGATCTGGGCTTGCGGCACGGCGTGGTCAGCGCGACGCTTGCCGACATACACGCGCTCGGCATCACGACGGCACAGCTCGAGAATCGCCGGCGCCACCAAGCGGTCGTATAACACCACATCGGCTTGCTGCATCAAACGCAGGGCACGGAAGGTCAACAGGTCCGGATCGCCCGGCCCAGCGCCCACCAGGTAAACTTCGCCCGGCGCGTTCGGTGGTGCACCGTTGACCTTTTCGATCAACAGGCGCTCAGCCTCGTCGCCCTGCCCGGCCAACTGGCGGTCGGCAATCGGGCCCTGGAACACCTCTTCCCAGAACGCGCGGCGCTGCTGCACATCCGGGTATAAACCTTTGACCTGGGCACGAAAACGCGCCGCCAACCCGGCCAACTGGCCGTATGTGGAGGGAATCCAGGTTTCCAGCTTGGCACGGATCAAGCGCGCCAGTACCGGCGCATCGCCGCCACTGGACACCGCAATCACCAAGGGCGAACGGTCGACAATCGCCGGGAAGATCACGCTGCACAAGGCGGGCGCGTCGACCACATTGACCGGTACACAACGACGCTTGGCATCACTGGACACTTGCGCGTTCAGCGGTTCATCGTCGGTCGCTGCGATGATCAGGGTGCAACCGTCAAGGTCGGCCTCCTGATAACCGCGCAAAATCAGTTCCCCGCCACTGCCCAGGACCAACTCACGCAACTGGTCTTCGATCTGGGGAGCAACCACCCGCAGCAACGCACCGGCGTCGGCCAGCAGCCGGGATTTGCGCAAGGCAATCTCCCCGCCACCGACGACCAACACACGACTGCCGCGCAGGTTATGAAACAGCGGCAGAAATTCCATTTAGCCGATGACCTCAACGCCCGCCATGTACGGCTTGAGCACCTCAGGTACGCGGATCGAACCGTCAGCCTGCTGGTAGTTTTCCAGCACGGCCACCAGGGTACGGCCTACGGCCAGGCCCGAACCGTTAAGGGTGTGCACCAGCTCCGGCTTGCCGGTTTCCGGGTTGCGGAACCGCGCCTGCATGCGACGTGCCTGGAAATCACCGCAGTTGGAGCACGACGAAATCTCGCGGTACTTGTCCTGGCTCGGCACCCACACTTCGAGGTCGTAGGTCTTCACGGCGCTGAAGCCCATGTCGCCAGTGCACAGCGCCAGGACGCGGTACGGCAGCTCCAGCAGTTGCAGCACACGTTCGGCGTTGGCGGTCAGGCCTTCCAGGGCTTCCATGGAGGTCGACGGTTCTACCACCTGCACCATCTCGACCTTGTCGAACTGGTGCTGGCGGATCATGCCACGGGTGTCGCGACCCGACGCGCCCGCTTCGCTGCGGAAGCATGGGCTGTGGGCCACCAGCTTCAGCGGCAATTGCTTGGCGTCGAGGATTTCACCGGCGACGATATTGGTCAGCGACACTTCGGCAGTCGGGATCAGGTACAGGTCGGCTTCGCCGTCGCGGCTGATCTTGAACAGATCTTCTTCGAATTTTGGCAGTTGGCTGGTGCCCATCAGCGCCGGCGCCTGAACCAGGTACGGGGTGTAGGCCTCTTCGTAACCGTGTTCGCCGGTGTGCAGGTTGATCATGAACTGCGCCAGTGCTCGGTGCATGCGGGCAATCGGGCCGCGTAGCAAGGCAAAGCGTGCGCCGGACATTTTTGCGGCGGTCTCAAAATCCAGGCCACCGGTCAATTCGCCCAGGGCCACGTGGTCCTTGATGTCGAAATCGAAGGTTTTCGGCGTGCCCCAACGGCGCACTTCAACGTTGCCGTCTTCGTCTTCACCCACCGGCACGGATTCGTGGGGCAGGTTCGGAATGCCCAGCAGGATCGAGTCCAACTCGGTCTGAATGCCTTCCAGCTCGATCTTGCCGTCGGACAACTCAGTGCCCATACGCTCGACATCCGCCATCAACGGCGCAATGTCTTCGCCGCGCTGCTTGGCCTGGCCGATGGATTTGGAACGCGCATTACGCTCAGCCTGCAGTGCTTCGGTGCGGGTCTGGACGGTCTTGCGCTGTTCTTCCAGCGCTTCGATGCGCGCAACATCCAAGGCAAAGCCACGGGATGCGAGGCGGTCCGCTACGTCCTGAAGGTTGCTACGTAACAGTTTGGAATCGAGCATGTCGGTCTCTCGTTTATCAAAGTTTGGTCAAGGACAGGCCAGCCCAGGTGGCGAGCAGCCCGCCGAATACGCTGATGCCCAAGTACCCGAAGGCCACCAGGGCCTGCCCGCTTTCCAGCAGGCGCAGCGTATCCAGTGAAAAGGATGAAAAGGTCGTCAGACCGCCTACAAAGCCGACAATCAAGCCGGCGCGAATTTCAATCGGTACTTCCGGGCGCAACAGGAACCAGCCGTACAACAGCCCGATGATCAAGCAGCCCACCAGGTTGACCGCCAGGGTCGCCGCATAAAAATGCTTCGGCCAATTGGCGCTGACCCAGGTGCTGGTGGCGAAACGCAATAATGTACCAGCGATGCCCGCAACGGACACGGCAAGAATCGTCTTGAGCACTACTTTCTCCGCTGTCTGGGGCTGAGGCGATCGAGCTGCGCGAGGTGATTGAGCTTTTCGCCGATTTTCAGCTCCAGGCCACGGGGCACCGGCTGATAGAGCGGCAGCGGCTCAAGCTCATCGGGAAAATAGTCTTCACCGGCCGCATAGGCATCCGGCTCATCGTGGGCGTAACGGTATTCATCGCCGTAGCCCAGTTGCTTCATCAGTTTGGTCGGCGCATTGCGCAAATGCATCGGCACTTCGAGGGAGCCATGTTCGGCCGCCGCACGCAGGGCCGACTTGAAGCCCATGTACACCGCGTTGCTTTTCGGCGCGCAGGCCAGGTAAGTAATGGCCTGGGCCACTGCCAACTCGCCTTCCGGACTGCCAAGGCGCTCCTGCACCTCCCAGGCGGCCAGGCACAGGCTCAGGGCACGCGGGTCGGCATTGCCGATGTCTTCGCTGGCCATGCGCACTACGCGACGTGCCAGGTACAGCGGGTCGCAACCGCCGTCGATCATGCGCGCAAACCAGTACAGCGCACCATCGGGGTTGGACCCGCGCACAGACTTGTGCAGCGCGGAAATCTGGTCGTAGAAGGCTTCGCCGCCCTTGTCGAAACGCCGGCGCGTATCGCCGAGCAGGCTTTGCAGCAACTCGACGCCAATCTCGCCGCCGTCCTCAGCCAAGTCAGAAGCGTTTTCCAGCAGGTTGAGAAAGCGCCGACCATCACCATCAGCGGCCGTGAGCAAAATCTTGAAGCCTTCATCGCTGAGGCTCAACTGGCGCTTACCCAGGCCCTTGTCTTCGCTCAAGGCGCGGTGCAGCAGCTTTTGCATCGCGGCTTCGTCC
This sequence comes from Pseudomonas haemolytica, assembly GCF_009659625.1. Taxonomy (GTDB): domain Bacteria; phylum Pseudomonadota; class Gammaproteobacteria; order Pseudomonadales; family Pseudomonadaceae; genus Aquipseudomonas; species Aquipseudomonas haemolytica. Next base: position 103,034 of record NZ_VOIW01000002.1, read on the forward strand.
AGGCTCTTGAGCACATAGACCCGCGCCCGTGACAGCAACGCGTTGTTCAATTCAAACGAAGGGTTTTCGGTGGTAGCGCCGATAAAAATCAGCGTGCCGTCTTCGACATAAGGCAGGAACGCATCCTGCTGCGACTTGTTGAAGCGGTGCACTTCGTCGACGAACAGGATGGTGCGCTTGCCGTATTGCCCGGCCTGCTGCTTGGCGACTTCTACCGCCTGGCGGATCTCCTTGACCCCGGCCAGCACCGCCGAGACCGTTTCAAAGTGTGCATCCGAGACTTTCGCCAGCAACCGCGCCAGAGTGGTCTTGCCCACACCCGGCGGGCCCCAGAAAATCATCGAGTGCAGCGCACCCTGCTCCAGGGCTTCGCGCAGAGGCTTGCCACGAGCGAGCAGGTGCTCCTGACCGACGTACTCATCCAGGTTGGTCGAACGCAAGCGTGCGGCCAGGGGCTGGGCAATCGGGTCACTTCGAAACAGGTCCATGGGCAGCGTTTGAAACCTCTAGATTATTCCTGGATCACGTCGGCACCCTTGGGGATGTCGAACTTGAACTTGGATGCAGGCACCGGCTGGTTGGCCTTGACCCCGGAGAACAGGATATCGGTGCGCTGGCCGACGCTGTCGACCAGGCGCATGTTGTTGATCACGCCGTTGCCAAACGACAGGGACAGGGTGTCAAACAGCGTGTCCTTGGATTTTGGCTTGAGGGTGAACTCGATCACGTTGCTGGTCTGCTGGGAGGTGATCTCGAAGCTGTCGTTGATTTTCGACACATCGCCCGACAGCAGCAGCGCTGGAGTCTGGTTCAGGCGCGGATCCAGCTTTTTGATGGTCGCCTGTTCCAGGTCCGGGTCCCACAGGGTGACTTTCTGGCCGTCGGAAACGATGGTCTGCTCAGCCTTGCCTTCGGTATGCCAGTAGAACAGCCCTGGGCGCTGCACGGCCATTTCACCGGCGGTTTCCTGCAACTGGGTGCCACCGGCATCCAGGGTCAGCTGGGAGAAGCGCGCGGTCAGGGTCTGGGATTTGTCCAGCAGGTTCTTCAGGCTGGCGACGGAAGCCGGGTCAGCGTGGGCCGAAACGGCGGTCAGGGCCAGTGCCGGCAACAACAGCATGCGGATAAAGCGCATGGGAGTCCTCATTGAGTAGTCAGGGCGTGCCGCGTGTTGCCACGCGGCTCGGAGTCAGTCGCGCATCTGCCCGGGGGCGATCACTTCACGCGAGCCGTTGGTGTTCATGGCAGTCACAACGCCGGCATTTTCCATGGCTTCGATCATGCGGGCGGCGCGGTTGTAGCCGATTTTCAGCTTGCGCTGCACCGCAGAGATCGAGGCGCGACGGCTTTCCAGCACGAAGGCCACGGCTTCATCGTACAGCGCGTCGGTTTCAGCATCATCGTCGCCACCGCCGCTGCCACCGTCGAAGCCGCTGCCGGCTTCTTCGACGCCGGCGAGGATGTCATCGTTGTATTCCGGCGCGCCGCGCAGTTTCCAGGCTTCGACCACGCGGTGTACTTCGTCATCGGAAACGAAGGCACCGTGAACGCGGATCGGCAGGCTGGTGCCGGGCGGCATGTAGAGCATGTCGCCATGGCCCAACAGTTGCTCGGCGCCACCCTGGTCGATGATGGTGCGCGAGTCGATCTTGCTGGAGACCTGGAACGCCATGCGCGTCGGGATGTTGGCCTTGATCAGACCCGTGATTACGTCTACCGACGGACGCTGGGTCGCAAGAATCAAGTGAATCCCCGCAGCACGGGCCTTCTGGGCGATACGGGCGATCAGCTCCTCAACCTTCTTGCCGACGATCATCATCATGTCGGCAAATTCGTCGACCACCACCACGATGGTCGGCAGCTTGGTCAGCAATGGCGCTTCATCATGAATGCTTTCGCGCTTGTACAGCGGGTCGGTCAGCGGTGTGCCGGCATCCTGGGCTTCCTTGACCTTGGCGTTGAAGCCCGACAGGTTACGTACCCCCATCTTCGCCATCAGCTTGTAGCGACGCTCCATCTCGGCAACGCTCCAGCGCAGGGCGTTGGCGGCGTCCTTCATGTCGGTAACCACCGGGCACAGCAGGTGCGGAATGCCTTCGTAGATCGACAGTTCGAGCATTTTCGGGTCGATCATGATCAGCTTGGCGTCATCCGGGCCGGACTTGAACAGGATCGACAGGATCATCGCGTTCACACCCACCGACTTACCCGAACCGGTGGTACCGGCCACCAGCAGGTGCGGCATTTTCGCCAGGTCGGTGATCACCGGCTTGCCGCCGATGTCATGGCCGAGGGCCAGGGTGACCGGCGATTTGAAATTGTCGTATTCCGGGGTCGACAGCACTTCGGAGAAGCGCACGATCTGGCGGTCTTCGTTGGGAATCTCGATACCCACGGTGGTCTTGCCCGGGATCACTTCCACCACACGCACGCTGGTCACGGCCAGGGAGCGCGCCAAGTCTTTGGCCAGGTTGGAAATGCGGCTGACTTTCACACCAGCGGCCGGCTGGATTTCGTAACGGGTAATCACCGGGCCGGGGTGGATAGAGTCCACCGATACTTCGACGCCAAATTCCTTGAGCTTGATTTCCAGCAGATGGCCGACAGCCGCCAGGGATTCCGGGGAATAATTGAGTTGTTTCTTTTCCGCTGGGTCGAGAATCGAGATCGGCGGCAAGGTGCCTTCGACGGCGCTGTCGATGAACAGCGGAGCCTGCTTCTCTTTCTGTACGCGATGGCTGGGTTCGGGGGCCTTGGGCGGTGCCGGAGCGATCACCGGCGGTACCTGCTTCTCGCGGTCCGACATGTGCTTGCTCAGAGCTTGCTCGCGCTCGATCAAGCGCTCTTTGACCTTGGCCTGCTCGCGCCGGTCCGGGGTGCTTGGGGCCACCACTTCATTGACGCGAGTGTCCACCTCGCGAAGCTGCGCAACCATTTGCTTGCGCTCGACACGAGCAGCCCACCAGCGGTTGGCGGCGCCCTGGAACAATTCGAACAGGTCGAGGGTGATCTTGCCGGTCACGTCCATCACCTTGAACCATGACAGGTCGGTGAATACCGTGAGGCCAAACAGGAACAGCGCGATAAACATCAGGGTGCTGCCCTGGATATTCAGGGTTCTGCGTGCCAGGTCGCCGAGACTTTCACCCAGCGCCCCACCCGCGCCCGCCGGCAGGCCGGTAGGCGCATGGAAGTGAATATGCGCCAGCGCCGCACCGGACAGCACCAGAAACACCAGGCCGATCAGGCGCCAGGAGAACAGCCAGCCACTCCACTGCCACGGTTCATGACGCTGGCGGAAGATCTGCCAGGTCTTGATCGCGAGTAGCAGCGGGAAGATATAGGCGAAGTAACCCAGGATCATGAACAGGATATCGGCACTGTAGGAGCCCACGGGGCCACCGAAATTCTGCACATCATCAATCTTGCTGTTATGGCTCCAGCCCGGATCGTCCTTGCCATAAGTGAGCAAGGCCATCATCAGGAACAGGCACAGGGCACCGATGGCAATCAGTGCGCCTTCCTTGAGTCGGTAATGCAGGTGCTGGCGCCAGGCCGGTACGACTGCTGCTTTAGGTGCTGCGGCGGATTTCTTCAAAACGGGTCTTTTCCTGCGCCTTTAGCGCGTCCATCTGTTGAATGACTACACACTACTGCTCTATCCCGAGCAGCTGAAAAATGAACAAATGTTGCTGAATCTACTTTTAACACCGGGTGATGGATAGGTGAAATGGCGATAACGCCATAATGGCCGCATTGTACGGGTTTGCGTGCGCGATGCCACACACTTGCCCTTCACTCGGTAGCCTAGACAATTGACGTGTCACAGCCTGTTCAATTTGAGCATGCATTGTCTTTGCTGACAAAGGCTTATGGGCTGTATTTAGCAATCCAGGCAAGCTTGGCGGATGGCCGGCATGCGCCAGACCCGATTACGACCGCGCCTTATGCGTAGAGTTGCAGAAACACCCGCTCATGCTAATCCTGCCTGACAAGCTATTCGGGCTGGCCCCCTGGCGCCGGGTCGACAATAATCAAGGCTCCCGGGGCAGGCGCCTTACCTGCCACTCCCCTCCCCTTCCATAAGCCTGGATGCCATGCTGACCTGGTTACAACGCGACACCCTGACTTTCCCGCCATTGGCCAAGGCCATGCGCGAACCCAATGGCCTGCTCGCCGCCGGTGGCGACCTGTCGGCCGAACGACTGATCCAGGCCTATCGCCATGGCTGCTTTCCGTGGTTCTCCGAAGGCCAGCCTATCCTCTGGTGGTCACCTGACCCGCGCACGGTAATCTTCCCCAACGAGCTGCACGTTTCCCGCAGCCTCGGCAAATTATTGCGCCAACAGCGTTATACCGTGACCTTCGACCAGGATTTCGCCGCCGTCATCCAAGCCTGTGCTGCGCCCCGCGCCTATGCGGATGGCACCTGGATCACCGAAGGTATCCAGAATGCCTACCTGGAGCTGCACCAGCGTGGCTATGCCCATTCCGTCGAGGTGTGGGACCAGGGCGAACTGGTGGGCGGCCTGTATGGCCTGGCAATGGGTCAGTTGTTTTTTGGCGAATCCATGTTCAGCCGCGCCGACAACGCCTCGAAATTCGGCTTCGCCACATTGACCCGGCAGCTGCAAGCCTGGGGATTTGTGCTGATCGACTGCCAGATGCCCAATGATCACCTGCATAGCCTGGGTGCCCGCGCCATACCGCGCAATGACTTCGCCGACTTCCTGCGCAAACATTTGGACCAGCCCAGCTCTGGACCGTGGGTTTCCTAGGCGACTTTCGCCTACCTGGCATACACTTATTTCAAAGCTTACCCCGAGGGTTGATCATGACCGAGCTGGCGCGCTTGAAGTTTTATGCCACTCAAGCCCACTCTTGCAGCTATCTGCCCGACGAGCAGGCCACCACGCTGTTCCTCGACCCCAGCCAGCCGATGGATGTGCACGTGTACGCCGACCTGTCCGAGATGGGCTTTCGTCGCAGCGGCGACCACCTGTACCGCCCCCACTGCCAGAATTGCAACGCCTGCGTACCGGCGCGCATCCCGGTCGCGCAATTCTTGCCGGACCGCAACCAGAAACGCATTCTCAAGCGCAATGCCGACCTGACGGTAACCGCCACCAAGCCGCAGTACAGTGAAGAATATTTCGATCTTTACCAACGCTATATCGAACAGCGTCACGCAGATGGCGACATGTTCCCGCCCAGCCGCGATCAGTTTTCCACCTTCCTGGTACGCGACCTGCCCTTCTCGCGCTTCTACGAGTTCCGCCTCGACGGCCGCCTGCTGGCCGTAGCCGTGACCGACCTGCTGCCCAACGGCCTGTCGGCGGTGTACACCTTCTATGAACCGGCCGAGGAGCGCCGCAGCCTCGGACGCTTTGCCATCCTTTGGCAAATAGGCGAAGCATTGCGCCAGGAACTGGAGGCGGTGTACCTCGGATACTGGATCAAGAACTGCAAAAAGATGAACTACAAGACCCAATATCGGCCCATTGAGCTACTGATTAATCAAAGATGGGTCACGCTTAACTAGAACCCCTTGGCTTAAACACCCTTTTTCGGGCACAATGCACGCCGCTTTTGCCTGGCGCAGTTGCACCGGGCCATTCACTGGATACCGAGGGCTTTACTGCATGTCGAAAGAAGACAGCTTCGAAATGGAAGGCACTGTCGTCGACACCCTGCCCAACACCATGTTTCGTGTGGAGTTGGAAAATGGGCACGTCGTAACCGCGCATATCTCCGGCAAGATGCGCAAGAACTACATTCGTATTCTTACCGGCGACAAAGTGCGCGTCGAGCTGACGCCCTATGACTTGAGCAAAGGGCGCATCACTTACCGCGCTCGCTAAGCAAGTCAATACAAAACGCCCGGTTATGCCGGGCGTTTTTGTGTGTGTGGCATTTGCCCCAGCAACACAAATCCCTGTGGGAGGGGGCTTGCTCCCGATAGCAGTGGGCCAAGCAACTAATCTGTTGCTGAACCACCGCCATCGGGAGCAAGCCCCCTCCCACATTTGATCTGCATTGTTTTGGCGATTAGGTTTCAAGTCAGCAAAAAGGCGCCTTTCGGCGCCTTTTCTTGTTGCTGCACAGCGATCAGGCCATTTCAGCCGTGGTTTCGAACTCGAAGGTCAGCTCGCCGTCCTTCAGGTCGATATGCACCACACCACCATGGTCGGAGAGCTCGCCGAACAGGATCTCTTCGGCCAGTGGCCGCTTGATCTTGTCCTGGATCAGACGCGCCATTGGGCGAGCGCCCATTGCCGCATCGTAGCCGCCCTCCGCAATCCAACTGCGGGCCGCCTCCGTCACGTCCAGCTGCACGCGCTTGTCTTCCAACTGCGCTTGAAGCTCGGTGAGGAACTTGTCCACCACGCTTTTGATGACCTCATGGCTGAGGCGACCAAACTGAATAATGGTATCCAGGCGGTTGCGGAACTCTGGCGTGAAGCTCTTCTTGATGACTTCCATGGCATCAGAAGAATGATCCTGATGCGTGAAGCCAATCGACGCCCGCGCAGCCGTTTCGGCACCGGCGTTGGTGGTCATGATCACGATCACGTTGCGGAAGTCCGCCTTGCGCCCATTGTTGTCGGTGAGGGTCCCGTGATCCATCACCTGCAACAGCAGGTTGAAGACTTCCGGGTGAGCCTTCTCGATTTCATCGAGCAGCAATACGCAATGCGGCTGCTTGGTGATCGCCTCGGTCAACAGACCGCCCTGGTCAAAGCCGACATAGCCCGGAGGCGCACCGATCAGGCGCGACACAGTGTGACGCTCCATGTATTCGGACATGTCGAAACGCACCAGTTCGATACCCATGGCCTTGGCCAACTGCCGCGCCGCCTCGGTCTTGCCGACGCCGGTCGGACCTGCGAACAGGAACGAACCGACAGGTTTGTCCGGCGACTTGAGGCCCGCACGCGAAAGCTTGATCGCGGTGGACAGCGCATCGATGGCCGCATCCTGGCCGAACACCGTGAGCTTGAGGTCGCGCTCCAGGTTACGCAGCAGCTCCTTATCGGAACTGTTGACGTGCTTGGGCGGAATTCGCGCGATCTTCGCCACGATGTCCTCGACCTGCGGCACGTCGATGCGCTTCACACGCTTCTCGACCGGTTGCAGGCGCTGGTAGGCGCCCGCTTCGTCGATCACATCGATGGCCTTGTCCGGCATATGCCGGTCGTTGATGTAGCGCGACGCCAGCTCAGCAGCAGCACGCAGGGCCTCATCGGTGTATTCGATGCCATGGTGCGCTTCAAAGCGCCCCTTGAGCCCGCGCAGGATGCCAATCGTGTCTTCAACCGAAGGCTCGGACACGTCGACTTTCTGGAAACGACGCGCCAGGGCACGGTCTTTCTCGAAGATCCCGCGGAATTCCTGGAACGTGGTCGAACCGATGCAGCGGATATCACCCGACGACAGCAACGGCTTGAGCAGGTTGGAGGCGTCCATCACGCCACCGGATGCCGCACCGGCACCGATGATAGTGTGGATTTCGTCGATAAACAGGATCGCCTGCGGACGTTTTTTCAGCTCGCCGAGCAACGCCTTGAAGCGCTTCTCGAAATCGCCACGGTACTTGGTCCCGGCGAGCAAGGCGCCCAGGTCAAGGGAGTAGACGACGCTGTTGGCCAGCAAGTCTGGCACCTGATTGTCGACGATACGCTTGGCCAGGCCTTCGGCGATTGCGGTTTTACCCACGCCCGCTTCACCCACCAGCAACGGGTTGTTCTTGCGACGACGAGCGAGGATCTGCGCTACACGCTCAACCTCGAGTTCACGCCCCACCAGCGGATCGATCCGCCCCTGGCGCGCCAACTCATTGAGATTGCTGGCATAGGCATCCAGTGGATTGCCCGAAGAAGAAGACTCACCGCCCTCGTCATCCTGCATATCCTGCTCACCCTCGGAATGATCGCCGTGCCCAGGCACTTTGGAGATACCGTGGGCGATGTAATTGACCACATCAATACGGGCAACGCTCTGCTGCTTGAGCAGGAACACTGCCTGGCTTTCCTGTTCGCTGAAAATCGCCACAAGCACATTGGCGCCCGTGACCTCACGCTTACCGGAGCTCTGTACGTGGAAAACAGCACGCTGCAATACCCGCTGGAAGCCCAGGGTTGGCTGGGTTTCGCGGTCCTCGTCATGCACGGGGATCAGTGGCGTGGTGGAGTCGATAAACTCCTGCAGGTCATGCTTGAGTTTGTCGAGGTTGGCGCCGCACGCGCGCAGAACGGTGGCGGCAGCTTCGTTATCCAAAAGTGCCAGCAGCAGGTGCTCGACAGTCATGAATTCATGACGTTTCGAGCGAGCCTCCTTGAAGGCAAGATTGAGGGTGACTTCGAGCTCGCGGTTTAACATAGCTTCACCTCATACCCAAGTGGTCGGCGTTAACCGTCCTTCTCGATTTCACAGAGTAGCGGATGCTGGCTTTCCCTGGCGTACTGGTTGACCTGCATGGCCTTTGTCTCGGCGATGTCGCGGGTAAACACTCCACATACTGCCCGTCCTTCTGTGTGAACGGCCAGCATTACCTTGGTCGCCAACTCGCGGTTCAGGTTAAAAAACACCTCGAGCACTTCGACGACGAAATCCATCGGTGTGTAGTCATCATTGAACAAAACCACCTTGTACATCGGCGGCGCCTGTAAAGCAGGCTTGGCCTCCTGAACAGCAATGCCTGCAGAACCGTCGTCGTCATGTTCCTGATCCGGGCGATCCTGATTGAATGTTAGTCGAATCTGGCTGTTTGCATGCATGGAAAGAAGGTTCGTCAGTGGTTCAAATACAGTGGTGGGGGCGACCTGTCAGAATTTCAACTCTGACCGACTGGTCGCCTTGACTATCGGCGAATCGGTGTTACAACCAATAGAACCCACAGTGGGTAAAAAAGGTCCGCGCAGTCAACCTTATTTATTCGGGTTAGGACGGATAGACAGGATGATACTCCAGTGATGGAGTCTGGTGCAGAGGGATATGGGAATGGCTAGTGGTAAGGTCAAGTGGTTCAACAACGCCAAGGGCTTCGGCTTCATTAATGAAGACGGCAAGACTGAAGACCTTTTTGCGCATTACTCAGCAATCAAGATGGATGGCTACAAGACTCTGAAAGCGGGTCAGGCTGTCAGCTTTGAAATTATTCAAGGCCCCAAGGGCAAGCATGCCGTAGATATCAGTGCGCCCGTCGTCACTGAAGACGCTAGGAAAACAGCAGCGCCAGCTCAAAAACCAAAAAAGCAAACGGCCTGATCAGCCACCGAGCAAAGCCTTGAAAGCCAAGCCGGCTACCCTGAGCCATCAGAGCAGCCGGTTTTTTCTGCCTGCTTACATATGCTTGATCAATGCATCACCAAAGCCCGACGACGACACCAGCGTAGCGCCATCCATCAGGCGCTCGAAGTCATAGGTCACGGTCTTGGCCGAAATCGCGCCGTTGGTGCCCTTGATGATCAAGTCAGCCGCCTCGGTCCAGCCCATGTGGCGCAGCATCATCTCCGCCGACAGGATCAACGAGCCCGGGTTTACCTGGTCTTTGCCCGCATATTTGGGCGCAGTACCGTGGGTAGCCTCGAACATCGCCACGGTGTCCGACAGGTTCGCCCCCGGCGCAATACCGATACCGCCTACCTCTGCCGCCAAGGCGTCAGACAGGTAATCGCCGTTCAGGTTAAGCGTTGCGATCACGTCATACTCAGCCGGACGCAGCAAGATCTGCTGAAGCATGGCGTCAGCGATGGCATCCTTGACCACCACATTCTTGCCGGTCTTGGGGTTCTTGAACTGCATCCACGGGCCGCCATCGAGCAGGGTCGCACCAAACTCTTCAGCCGCCACTTCGTAGGCCCATTCCTTGAAGGCACCTTCGGTGAACTTCATGATGTTGCCTTTGTGCACGATGGTCAGCGAATCGCGGTCGTTATCCACCACATATTGCAGGGCTTTACGTGCCAGGCGCTTGGTGCCCTCTTTCGAGACCGGCTTGACGCCAATCCCGCAATCCTGGTCGAAACGAATCTTGGTGACACCCATTTCCTCCTTGAGGAACTTGATCACCTTGATCGCTTCCGGGGAACCCGCCTTCCACTCGATGCCGGCGTAAATATCCTCGGAGTTCTCACGGAAGATGGTCATGTCCACGTCGCCAGGTTTCTTGACCGGGCTAGGCACACCTTCGAACCAGCGCACCGGGCGCAGGCACACATACAGGTCGAGTTGCTGACGCAGGGCCACGTTCAGCGAGCGAATACCGCCCCCGACCGGCGTGGTCAGCGGGCCCTTGATGGAGACCACGTAATCTTTGACCGCATCCAGGGTTTCCTGGGGCAGCCAGGTATCCTGGTCGTAGACCTGGGTAGCCTTTTCGCCGGCGTAAACCTCCATCCACGAGATCTTGCGCTTGCCGCCGTAAGCCTTTTCAACAGCTGCGTCGACCACCTTGATCATTACCGGGCTGATGTCGACGCCGATACCGTCACCTTCGATGTAGGGGATGATCGGTTGGTCAGGAACATTGAGAGAATGGTCTGCATTGACGGTGATTTTGTCGCCGACTGCCGGAACCTGAATCTTCTTGTATCCCATGCTGAACTCCATCTATGGATTGAACATCTGGCTGCGTCCGAGCCTACTCCAGATACATGGCGACTGAAACCTCGCGCCATACTCATTTGCATCGAAAACAGCACATTTAGTTGCCTACAAGCCTGAAAGCAAAGGGAAAAGCGCCAATCTTGAGCACACCCCGCAGCCCTGCGCGCAAGCGTCGCACCTGCGACCTTTAGACCAATGGACGAGCCTCCTTTTATATGAAGGCTCGGCGTAAGCATAGCGACCTATGTATAATGCCGCCGCTGACCAAAGAGTCACGACGGCGGACCGCTCTAGAACGTAGCCTTTCGCCAGAAAGCCGGACTATTACAATAGCCCACCCGCTTGACGCTCGACTGATGCAACCCAACATCACCGCGAAGAAACATCGACATTTCGCTCATGGATGACTTTGAACGAACGCGCTCTACCCGGCGCATCTCGAGTTTCTGCGCACGCTTTCAGCAAAGAAGAGAGTTAATCCGAATATGCCCACCCGCTCGAAGATCATCTACACCTTCACCGACGAAGCCCCAGCCCTCGCCACCTATTCACTGCTGCCTATCGTAGAGGCCTTCACCGCTTCCGCTGATATTGCCGTGGAAACCCGCGACATTTCCCTCGCCGGGCGCATCCTCGCAAGCTTCCCCGAGCAACTGGGCACCAAGGCTGTTGCGGACCACCTCGCCGAACTGGGCGACCTGGCCGTTACCCCTGAAGCCAACATCATCAAGCTGCCTAACATCAGTGCCTCGACCCCGCAGCTGCAAGCCGCGATCAAGGAACTGCAGGCCCAGGGCTATGCCCTGCCGGACTACCCGGAAACCGTAACCACCGACGCGGAAAAAGAAACCCGTGCACGTTACGACAAGGTCAAGGGCAGCGCCGTGAACCCGGTACTGCGCGAAGGCAACTCCGACCGCCGCGCACCGCTGTCGGTCAAGAACTACGCACGCAAGCACCCGCACAAGATGGGCGCCTGGGCTGCCGACTCCAAGTCGCACATTGCCCATATGAACAATGGCGACTTCTACGGCAGCGAAAAAGCCGTACAGATCGAAGCCGCTGACGCTGTCAAAATTGCACTGGTTGCGCAGGACGGCACCACCACCGTCCTGAAGGAAAAGACCAGCGTCCAGGCCGGCGAGATCATCGACACTGGTGTGCTGAGCAAGAAAGCCCTGCGCAGCTTCATCGCCGCTGAAATCGAAGACGCCAAGAAACAAGGCGTGCTGCTGTCGGTTCACCTCAAAGCCACCATGATGAAGGTCTCCGACCCGATCATGTTCGGCCAGATCGTTGCCGAGTTCTACAAAGACGCCCTGGCCAAGCACGCTACCGTGCTGGAACAGATCGGCTTCAACCTGAACAACGGCATCGGCGATCTGTACGCCCGCATCAAGGCCCTGCCGGCCGACCAGCAAGCGCAGATCGAAGCTGACATCCAGGCGGTGTACGCCGCTCGCCCAGCCTTGGCGATGGTCAACTCCGACAAAGGCATCACCAACCTGCACGTGCCGAGCGACGTGATCGTCGACGCCTCGATGCCCGCCATGATCCGTGACTCCGGCAAGATGTGGGGCACCGACGGCCAATTGCACGACACCAAGGCCGTGATCCCGGATCGCTGCTACGCCACCATCTACCAGGCGGTCATCGAAGACTGCAAGGCCAATGGCGCCTTCGACCCAACCACCATGGGCAGCGTGCCAAACGTTGGCCTGATGGCGAAGAAAGCCGAAGAGTACGGCTCCCACGACAAGACCTTCCAGATCAAGGCTGACGGCGTAGTCCGCGTCACCGACAGCCAGGGCAACCTGCTGATGGAACAGAAAGTCGAAGCCGGCGACATCTTCCGCATGTGCCAGACCAAGGACGCGCCGATCCAGGACTGGGTCAAGCTCGCCGTCAACCGCGCCCGCGCCAGCAACACTCCGGCCATCTTCTGGCTGGACCCACAGCGCGCCCACGATGGCGTCGTGGTCGAGAAAGTTCAGGCCTACCTGAAAGACCACAACACCGACGGCCTGGACATCCGCATCATGGCGCCAGTCGACGCCATGAAGTTCACCCTGGAGCGCACCCGCAAGGGCCTGGACACCATCTCGGTGACCGGTAACGTACTGCGCGACTACCTGACCGACCTGTTCCCGATCATGGAACTGGGCACCAGCGCCAAGATGCTGTCGATCGTGCCGCTGATGAACGGCGGCGGCCTGTTCGAAACCGGCGCCGGCGGTTCGGCTCCCAAGCACGTGCAACAACTGCTGGAAGAAAACTTCCTGCGTTGGGATTCCCTGGGCGAGTTCCTGGCCCTGGCCGCGTCCCTTGAACATCTGGGTGTGACGTACAACAACCCGAAAGCCCTGGTACTGTCCAAGACCCTGGACCAGGCCACCGGCCAGTTCCTCGACAACAACAAGTCGCCATCGCGCAAAGTCGGCAACATCGACAACCGCGGCAGCCACTTCTACCTGGCGCTGTACTGGGCCCAGGCCCTGGCCGCCCAGACCGAAGACACTGCACTGCAAGCGCAGTTCGGCGAACTGGCCAAAACCCTGGCCGCGAACGAAGCAACCATCGTTGCCGAGCTCAACGCCGTGCAGGGCAAGCCAGTGGACATCGGCGGCTACTACGCGCCGAACCCAGAGCTGACCAGCAAGGCCATGCGTCCAAGCGGCACGCTGAATGCGGCGATTGCCAAGTTGAAGTAAAGTTGTAGGGATGCAAAGAAGCCCCGGCTATATGCCGGGGTTTTTGTTTTCAGCGAAAGTGAGTTTAGTCACAGGGAGGCATTGGCGTACTCTGAAATCCATACAGAGCGAATCAACTCAAGCACCTCACGCCTGTAAACAGGACTCCAACCCGCTCGCTCTTTAGGTACTACAGCAAATTGAGGTAGCACCGGCAAACTGGAAATGCCCTCGAGACTCTTTAAACCCGACACTTGTGCGACAAAAGGCAGCAACGTAATACCTACTCCCGCCTGCACTGCAGACCGCAGCGACATCAAGTCTTCCGACTCATAAACGCAATGCCATTTGATACCGCACTCCTCTAGACTCCGAATCGCCAGACTGCGAAACCCACATGGCGGCTTGAACAAAGCGAGCGGAACATCATATGGTTTATCGATCATGTCCGCGTTATCGCCAGCAAACCACCTAACCGATAATGTATGCCAAGGACGCTCATGCATTTTTTTCAGTTCATCTATCACGAGGCATAGGTCGATCTTCCCCTCACTTACCGCATCCAATAGCAAACCAGATCTGGCGACCTTGACCACCATTTGTATGGCTGGAAAGTGAGTGGCCATGTTGGAAATAATCTTGGGGAGCACCCTTTCGCAAAAATGCTCAGGCATACCCACTATGATCGTTTCTCTTTTTTCAACCCTTTCAAACAGCCTACCCACTTTATCGTTACAAATGACGATGTTCTTGGCATAACTGAAGAGCTTTTCTCCCTCCAAGGTTAATAATACTTGTCGGTTTTCCCTTGCAAACAATTCCACACCCAATAGGTCCTCTAACCGTTTGATCTGTTGACTAATAGCAGGTTGAGTCAGGCTTAACGCTTCGGCCGCGCGCGTAAAACTTTTGGTCTCGCCTACTCTGATAAAGCTTCGCAACGACTGAACATCAAGATTGACTCTCATAGCATGCCACCGACCGAAATTAGTCTTCCGATTGTGGCAAATCAACGCGTCGCTCGCCACTAGCTGTTCGGTTAGGCACGAGCTAAATTTACGTATGAAAATATACAAATAATGTTTAATAAAAGAATTTTCTGTCATCCTATGCCAATAATCGAGCGTTAAGGGGGTTCAAATACCTATCGGAAGTTAGCGCCAACCTCGCCAAAACGTACTCTGCTCGCCTCGCCGAATGGCGAGCGTTGATTTCTAAAGCGCTGGTAAAAAAGAACGCGCCGCTTGTCAACTCCCCCAGAACAGTGATTCTGTCATCCACATGCCCCAAATGATTTATCAATCCGCCCGACTCAGCAGACACCCTCACTCCTCCGAATGGGTCCGCACATCCAATTCCTTGCTGAAGCATATTTTGCACCAAAGGGTTATCAAACTTACTTACATCACGGGGCGTACCTGTAGCCACCACAACGGAATCGTAGTCGTAGCAACTTTTGTCCGACTGATTAGCCACTTCCAAGATAAAGCGCCCATCGTATTGAATCGCCTCAATCTCACCTTTGATGATTGATAGTTTCCCGGCTTCGATTAGTGACTTAACTTTTAATGCATTCTCAATCGGAATAGAGACACGGTAGGCCATCCACCAACTAGAGTAACCCAAGAACATCTTCTTGTCCTCGTCCGGCATTGCGGGCCAAATCAAATCAAGTACAGCATTTGTGGAGTAGAGAACGGATTGCCAAAACCGCGGGTGATGCGCGGCCGCTATTTCCGTCTCAAGAAATTCCACTGCAGGCCTTTGGAAGCATTTTGTCGGCCAATCAGCCATGCGAATCGGCTTGCCCTCCAAGGCCAACTCCTGCGTCGTCCAACGAAGCACATCTTCAAGTCGTACTACGCCAGTTCGAGAAATACAAGATCTAACAGTTTCCGGTGTCAGTATCGTCGGTTGATAGCGCCCCTGAGTCCCTCTCACACTTGGCAGGGCTCCCGTGCGTGAATGCAACGTAATGGGTCCTTCATGGCCATTAGCAGTAAGCCCAATCACCGCATCGATAGCACTCAATCTTGATCCGACAATTGCAACACGCGCCTGCTTTTGAATCAGCCGGCATGTACGCTTGATTGGATAAGGGCTGGAAAAAAAACCCTCCGCAGCAGTAAGGTATCGGTATTCCAGACTACGTGCATTACCACAACTCAACACTACATGATCACTGGGAAAGGAGAGATTCCCCTTTGTTGAAACTACGACCCTCCTATCATGCGAGAAACTCAAGTTTAGGACCTCGTCATGCACCGGAATTAATTGACAACCGAGCTCTACAGCTTTTTTGACGAGAAACTGAATCATGTGCGCAAGATATAATCCAAACAAGGGGCGAGGCAAAAAGGCCTGCGGGCACAGTTCAATACCTGGGAAGTCGTCCTCCCAAATCTCACGATTAGCCAATAACCAACTATAAAAATGTCCAGACTGGTCAGGGAAAGGCGAAATGAATTCCGCTCGCGTATTTAAAATATTTGTGCTGCAGTCGTCAGAATAGGCAAGTCCTCTACCACATTGATATTGCTTATCTATCAAGAATATCGACACATCCGAATGACAACCATGTCTCCCCAAGCCATTTAAGACCGCGTATATAAAAGAGACACTAGAGGCCCCACCACCGACTACCGTAATTACGTTGCCAGACATAATAACCTCCCGCCGATTTTTTCGGCATTCGACATATTATTAATCACGAATTTTAAACCCGCACACCTAAAACAAAAACATTTCATCCGACATAGGCCTGCAACTACCAGACACCACAAACCCACCCTCTATGAACGGCATAATATCCTGTTCAATACTTATACCTGGAGCGACCTCATCCAAATAGACCACTCCATCTCTTAATGCAAAAACAGCTCGCTCCGTGACAAATATAACTCTTTGACCCAAGACCTGAGAATAGCTGCCATTAAAAGTCAAATGTGAGACGTGACGAACAAATTTATTTACATGACCTTCCCGAACTATGCGGACTTTCCCTTCACTTACATCTACGATCGACCCCACCGCTGTAAAAGTACCACAAAAGACAATACATCTAGCCGACTGAGAGATATTTATGAACCCCCCAGCGCCTTGCAACTTACGACCGAACTGCGAAACATTGACATTGCCAAAACTGTCCATTTCGGCAAAGCCTAAACACGCTACGTCAATTCCACCGCCTTCGTAAAAATCGAACAAAGCTGCCTGCTCAATAATACTGACTGGACGACAGCTGGCACCAAATGACAATCCAGCTGCTGGCCTACCACCTATAACGCCGGACTCAATAGTAAAGGTCACCGACTCCGCACAGCCCAACTCTTCAGCCACCTGAGCAACGACTACCGGTATACCAATACCCAGATTGATAATCCGAGCATTTTCGTGTCGTATTTCCTGCAAAGCTCTTTTCGCAATAATTCTCTCAGCGCATGAAATCGCACTTACGCCACGAGTAAGCACTCCCGGACGTGTAAACGCTGAATTATGTATCACACCATAAGTTTGAGGATGCTCATCAGGACGCGACACCGTCACATAATCGACCAATAGCCCGGGGATTTTTACATCCTGCGGTTCAATCTCATGTAACCCTACTAAGCTTTCAACCTGAACAATCACTATTCCACCGCAGTTCTTAACTGCCATTGCCTGCGCAAGCGCGTCACTATATGACACCTCCCGCTCCATCGAAATATTGCCTAAAGGGTCACAAAACGTCCCTCTTAATAACGCACAATTGACATTAAGTGCAGGGTAAAAGAGCGTCAACTCTCCATTAATAACGATCTTCTGAACGAGAGCGCCTCCCTCCCGCTGATTCAAGCGTGCACCCTCGTGATCAGGATCAACAAAAGTATTGAGACCAACCTTCGAGATCACACCGGGCTTCTTCGCCGCGATCGCACGGAACAGCTGGCTGACAACCCCCTGCGGCCAGTTATGCGCTTCTATCTCTCCTTGAAGCGCCATGTTTCCCAATCGAGGTATAAGCCCCCAGAACCCTCCAATTGCCTTGGCCACCAGCCCACTCTGAGCCAAAACGTCGACACCCCTTTCGTCAAGGTCTCCAGAAGCAGAGGCAAAGAGCAGACCCAGCTTACGAGGCCGCCCCTCCCGCTTGAAACGATCACTGATTGCTCGAGTAAGTCCATCAGGATGCCCGCAACTACCAAACCCTCCCGGAATAATTGTCCATCCATCCTCAATCAACTCTGCAGCTTGCTGTTCGTTGATAATTTTCATGCTGCGGCCTCCGAGCCCTGAGTTGGGGAGGGCTGAACTGGCTGCTCCCAAACGACTAGAAACGTACAACCTGTAACAGAAGAAAGTTGGTGAGTAGAGCCAGGCGGGTAAATTTGCAGCGCACCTACAGTATGTCGCCCTCTGTCATCGACAAGTTCACCATCGACCACCAGCACTAACTCCCATCCCTGATGCCTATGCCTCGGTGTTAGAGCTCCACCGGCGTAACGAACCAATGCGGCAACTGGCCCTTGCGCATTATCCCGCGCATCATAGAGATGAAATATTGAAACGCCCTTGCGCCCATCCACTTCATAAGGTTCAAAATTCAGACAGTCAATATCATCAACGTGTAGTCCACCTCCAGACCGGCAAATTTCATCGCTATATATTTTTTTGTCCGCCATTTCGTGCTTAAACATGATTACTCTCCTCATAAGCAGCCTTCAATATTAGAGGCTTACTTTGCTCTCGAATGATTCATTAAATAAACTCCCACCCCCGAAACAACAAACCCCACAATCGCCACCACACTCGGCACCTCACCCAACACCAACGACGCCATGATCTGCGTAACAGCCGGAATAACATGAAACAAGTTCGTCGCTTTACTCGCCTCCCCCCGCCGAATCATCAGGTACAGCAGGGTCAGCGCGCCGACTGAGTTCATTACAGTGATCCACGCCACCGAAGCAGCGAAGGGCACCCACTGCGTCACCTGCATGGTCTCGGTGGTATAGGCCAGCAGCAACATGACCAGCGACGCGGTGACCATCTGAACAAAACAGCCCACCCACAGGTTGACGCCGCCGAGGAAACGTTTCTGATAAAGCGTGCCAAGGGTGATGCCTAGCAACGCCAGCCCCACCGCGCCATAACCGCCGATGGACGCCTCAGGGCCAAAAAAACTGCTGCCGACCACAATGGCCACGCCACCCACACCCAGGATCGAGCCTGGCAAGTCGCGCCAACTCAATTGCTCGCCTAAACAGAAGTAGGCGCCGATCACGACGAATACGGGCATCAGCCCGACAATCAGCGCAGCTTGCCCAGCCGGGACGCCCTGACTTATCCCGGTGTAGAGGCCGCCAAATTGCAGAGCCTGCAAGAGCAAGCCCACGGCCGCCGCGTGAAGGTAAGGTGTAAGTCGCCTGGGCCACTCGGCCTTGATGGCGAGCGCCACGCCCAGGAACACCAGGGCCGCCAGGGCAAACCGGTAGAACGTCATGGTGAAAGGCTCGCCATAACGCACACCGAACGCTCCACCGATGTAGCCGGAGCTCCATAACAGGATGAAGGCAATGGGCAACGGCGATGTAAGGCGCACTTCATAGTTTTTGTGGGCAATCGGCTGCATGACACTCTCCGCACTGAAGGTTCTGGAGAGATAAGCTGCGCCACGGGCTCAAATCGGTAAAATCATTAAATGTCAGGCGCATCATGCAGATTGCTTATGCATCATCTCTGGCGAAACCCTCCCACACTGACTGTAATCCTGCTCTAAGACTGCGCTGTATTCAGAATCGAGAGGCATCCCATGACCTGGCAACCCCACATCACCGTCGCCACCATCGTCGAAGACAACGGCCGGTTCCTGATGGTCGAAGAGCTCAAGGGCGGCCGCGCCGTGCTCAACCAGCCCGCCGGCCACCTCGACCCGTACGAAACCCTGACCGAAGCCGCCGTGCGCGAAACCCTCGAAGAAACCGGCTGGGACGTCGAAGCCACCGGCATTGTCGGCATCTACCTGTACACCGCGCCCAGCAATGGCGTGACCTATCAACGCGTCTGCTTCATTGCCAAGGCACTCAAACACCACCCGGACTATCAACTCGACGACGGCATCCTCCGCGCCCGCTGGCTGACCCGCGACGAGCTGATGGCCGTGCGCAATGACTGGCGCAGCGAGCTGATTATCCGTTGTATCGACGATTATCTGGCCGGCCAGCGCCACAGTCTCGAGTTGATCCGCCCTTCTCTTTAGCCTTAGCGGCTTGGGCCTGATAGAATCGCGTCCTTTTTCAAGACACCCGTTGAAACCCTATGCGTGATCCAGCCCCTTCTGACATACAAAAGAAGCGCGTCATCGTCGGCATGTCCGGCGGCGTGGATTCTTCCGTTTCCGCCGTTCTGCTCATGGAGCAGGGTTATGAGGTGGAAGGCCTGTTCATGAAGAACTGGGAAGAAGACGATGGAACGGAATACTGCACCGCCATGGACGACCTGGCAGACGCCCAGGCCGTGTGCGACAAGATTGGCATCAAGCTGCACACCGCCAACTTTGCCGCCGAGTACTGGGACAACGTGTTCGAGCACTTCCTGGCCGAATACAAGGCCGGTCGCACGCCGAACCCGGACATCCTGTGCAACCGCGAGATCAAGTTCAAGGCGTTCCTCGACTACGCGATGATGCTCGGCGCCGACCTGATCGCCACTGGCCACTACGTGCGCCGCCGCGATATCGATGGGCGTACCGAACTGCTCAAGGGCCTGGACCCGAACAAGGACCAGAGCTACTTCCTGCATGCCGTCGGCGGTGAACAGATCGCCAAGACGCTGTTTCCGGTCGGCGAACTGGAAAAGCCCGAAGTGCGTAAGATCGCTGAAAAACATGGCCTCGCCACTGCCAAGAAGAAAGACTCCACCGGGATCTGCTTTATCGGCGAACGCCGCTTCAGCGACTTCCTCAAGCAGTACCTGCCGGCGCAACCCGGTGAAATCAAAACCACCGAAGGCGAAGTCATCGGCCGTCATCATGGCCTGATGTACCACACCATCGGCCAGCGCCAGGGCCTGGGCATTGGAGGCTTGAAAGACGCAGGTGAAGAGCCGTGGTATGTGCTGGTCAAGGACCTGGAAAACAATGTGCTGGTCGTCGGCCAGGGCAATGAGCATCCGCTGCTTTTTTCCGGTGCCCTGCTCGCTTCGGAGATCTATTGGGTCAACCCGATCGACTTGAGCACGCCACGCCGCCTGACCGCCAAGGTGCGCTATCGCCAGAGCGACCAGCCCTGCACCCTGGAAAAAACCGCCACCGGCTACCGCGCCACCTTCGATGACCCGCAACGTGCGGTCACCCCAGGCCAATCCGTGGTGTTTTATGACGGCGAAATCTGCCTGGGCGGCGGCGTGATCGAAGTTGCGCAAGGCTGGAGCAACCCGGCATGAGCCCGACCCAGGAGCAATTGACGGCCCTTGGCGGTGTGTTTCTTGCCGCCGTACTGGTGGACAAGATCGCCAAGACCGGCCAGGTCACTGAAGCCGGCCTGACCTGCATGCTCGGCAGCCTGCTGATCCGCGACCCCAAGGACACCCTGGAAGTCTACGGCGGTGACGACCTGGCCCTGCGCGAAGGTTATCGCGCATTGATCGGCGCCCTGGAGCGCGACCCCAGCACCTTGCAGCGCGAGCCGTTGCGCTACGCCTTGTCGATGCTTGGCCTGGAGCGCCAACTGGCCAAGCGTGACGACCTGCTGGAGACCATCGGCAAGCGTCTGCCGCAGATCCAATCCCAGGTAGAGCACTTCGGCCCGGCCCACGAAAACGTGATCGCCGCCTGTGGTGCGCTGTATCAGGACACCTTGAGTACGTTACGCCAGCGTATTCAGGTACACGGCGACATGCGCAACTTGCAGCAACCGAATAACGCCTCGAAAATCCGCGCCCTGCTCCTGGCCGGTATTCGCTCCGCGCGGTTGTGGCGCCAGTTGGGCGGTCATCGCTGGCAGCTGGTGATCAGCCGACGCAAATTGCTCAAAGAGCTTTACCCGTTGATGCGCAACGAATAAGTCGCACCAGCAGGCCTTTTTCAAGCCGTTACGCGTAATACGCCGGTCAGTTGGCAACGGACCGGCGGATTTTTTCATGTATGATACGCGCCCCATTTCGTTGCCCGACTGTCCGAGAACACCCCATGCAGCTCTCTTCGCTCACTGCGGTTTCCCCTGTTGACGGCCGCTACGCCGGCAAAACCCAGGCCCTGCGCCCTATTTTCAGCGAATACGGCCTGATCCGTGCTCGTGTACTGGTTGAAGTGCGCTGGCTCCAGCGCCTGGCCGCTCACCCCGCCATCAGCGAAGTGCCGGCGTTCTCAGCCGAAGCCAACGCTGTACTCAACACCCTGGCGGAAAACTTCTCCCTGGAGCACGCCGAGCGTGTGAAAGAGATCGAGCGCACCACCAACCACGACGTCAAAGCCATCGAATACCTGCTCAAAGAGCAAGCGGCCAAGCTGCCGGAACTGGCCCAGGTCAGCGAGTTCATCCACTTTGCCTGCACCAGCGAGGACATCAACAACCTGTCCCACGCCCTGATGCTGCGCGAAGGCCGTGATGACGTGATGCTGCCGCTGATGCGCCAGACCGCCGAAGCGATCCGTGAGCTGGCGATCCGTTTCGCCGCCGTGCCGATGCTGTCGCGCACCCACGGCCAGCCAGCTTCGCCGACCACCCTGGGTAAAGAACTGGCCAACGTGGTATACCGCCTGGAGCGCCAGATCGCTCAAGTCGCCGCCGTGCCGCTGCTGGGCAAGATCAACGGCGCCGTAGGCAACTACAACGCCCACCTGTCGGCCTACCCTGAGATCGACTGGGAAGCCAACGCCCGCGCCTTCATCGAAGACGAGTTGGGCCTGGGCTTCAACCCATACACCACGCAGATCGAACCGCACGACTACATTGCCGAGCTGTTCGACGCCATTGCGCGCTTCAACACCATCCTGATCGACTTCGATCGCGATATCTGGGGCTACATCTCCCTGGGCTACTTCAAGCAGCGCACCATTGCCGGTGAAATCGGTTCGTCGACCATGCCGCACAAGGTCAACCCGATCGATTTCGAAAACTCCGAAGGCAACCTCGGCATCGCCAACGCCCTGTTCCAGCACCTGGCCAGCAAGCTGCCGATCTCCCGCTGGCAGCGTGACCTGACCGACTCCACCGTACTGCGTAACCTCGGCGTCGGCTTTGCCCACAGCGTGATCGCGTACGAAGCCAGCCTCAAAGGCATCAGCAAGCTGGAGCTCAATGAGCAGAAAATCGCTGCTGACCTGGATGCGTGCTGGGAAGTATTGGCCGAGCCAATCCAGACCGTGATGCGCCGCTACAACATCGAAAACCCCTACGAGAAGCTGAAGGAATTGACGCGCGGCAAGGGCATCAGCCCTGAAGCACTGCAAACTTTCATCGACGGCCTGGACATGCCAGCCGCCGCCAAGGCCGAGCTGAAACTGCTCACTCCGGCCAACTACATCGGCAACGCTGTAGAGCAAGCCAAGCGCATCTGATCATCGCGCACCCTTTGAGACGCCCGGCCGCGCCGGGCGTTTTTATTCCAGTCTGAAAAATGCTTTTTTTCAATAGGTTACACATGAATCCTGATATTCCTCTTCAACTTCTGGGCGGTATCACAGCACGGGAATTCCTGCGCGACTACTGGCAGAAAAAGCCGCTGCTGATCCGTCAGGCCATCCCTGATTTCGAAAGCCCGATCGACGCCGACGAACTGGCGGGCCTGGCTCTGGAAGAAGAAGTCGAGTCGCGCCTGGTGATCGAACACGGCGAACGACCGTGGGAACTGCGTCGCGGCCCGTTTGCCGAAGATGCCTTCAGCACCCTGCCTGCGCGTGAGTGGACCTTGCTGGTGCAAGCAGTCGACCAGTTCGTGCCGGAAGTGGCGGAGCTGCTGGAGCACTTCCGCTTTCTGCCGAGCTGGCGTATCGACGATGTGATGATCAGCTTTGCCGCACCAGGCGGCAGCGTTGGCCCGCACTTCGATAACTATGACGTGTTCCTGCTGCAAGCCCAGGGCAAGCGCAACTGGAAAATCGGCCAGATGTGCAGCTCCGAAAGCCCGCTGCTGCAACACGCCGACCTGCGCATCCTCGCCGAATTCGAAGAAAGCGCCGAATGGGTGCTGGAACCGGGCGACATGCTCTACCTGCCGCCGCGCCTGGCCCACTTCGGCATTGCCGAAGATGACTGCATGACCTACTCCGTAGGCTTCCGCGCCCCAAGCGCCGCTGAAGTGCTGACCCACTTCACCGACTTCCTCAGCCAGTACCTGACCGACGAAGAGCGCTACACCGACGCCGATGCCCAGCCGGTCAGCGACCCGCATCAGATCCAGGGCGACGCCCTCGACCGCCTCAAGGGCCTGCTGGCCGAGCACATGAGCGACGAGCGCATGCTGCTGACCTGGTTCGGCCAGTTCATGACCGAGCCGCGCTACCCGGAAATGGTAGCTGGCGAAGAGCTGGGCGAAGAAGACTTCATCAACAGCCTGCAAGACGGCGCGATCCTGGTACGCAACCCAAGCGCCCGCCTGGCCTGGTCCGAAGTCGACGACGACGTACTGCTGTTCGCCAGCGGCCAGAGCCGTTACCTGCCAGGCAAACTGCGTGAACTGCTGAAGCTGGTGTGCTCGGCCGATGCGCTGCACAGCGAGAACCTCGGCGAGTGGCTGGCGGACGAAGATGGCCGCGACCTGCTGTGCGAACTGGTCAAGCAAGGCAGCCTGGGGTTTGCGGATGAATAAGATTCACGTAAGTGTCGCGGACTGGCAAAAGGATATCGCCGAGATTCGGCGCATTCGTGAAGCGGTATTTATCGCTGAACAATCGGTTCCACCGGAGCTGGAGTGGGACGCGGATGACGCCGGCGCGGTGCATTTCCTTGCATTCGAAGGCGATTTTCCGATCGGTACCGCGCGCCTGCTGCCCAGTGGCGAGATTGGCCGGGTGTCAGTACTCAAAGACTGGCGCGGGCTGAAGGTTGGCGACAAGCTGATGGAAACGGTGATTGGCGTGGCCGAGCAACGTGGCCAGACCAGACAGTTCCTCAGCGCGCAGGTGTATGCGGCGCCGTTTTATGAGCGGTTGGGTTTCAAGATCGTCAGTGA
This sequence comes from Pseudomonas haemolytica, assembly GCF_009659625.1. Classification (GTDB taxonomy): domain Bacteria; phylum Pseudomonadota; class Gammaproteobacteria; order Pseudomonadales; family Pseudomonadaceae; genus Aquipseudomonas; species Aquipseudomonas haemolytica. The sequence goes on from NZ_VOIW01000002.1 coordinate 127,483, forward strand.
TGAGTTTCTTGAAGTCGGGATTCCGCATGTGGATATGGTGCGCGGGGACTGATTCAAGGCCGTGTCGACGCCATCGGGAGCAAGCCCCCTCCCACATTTTGACCACATTCCAAGGATGTACGCGGTCAACGGTGGGAGTGGGCTTGCTCCCGATAGCATTATCAGCAACACCACAAATGCCCTGCCATGCCAGGGCATTTTGCCGTCTACGATTCAACTTGCGACCCACCAGGCCGACAAACTGGCACTATCAAGCCTAAATGACTCGCAGAGATCACGGACATGTCCCTACGCACCCTGCTCACCGCCCTCCTCCTGACCGCTAGCGTTTCGGCCATTGCCGACACCGAAGTCGTTAACCTGAGCAACCGCACGAGTGCAGACCTGCTACCCGTGGCGCAGAATTTCATCGGCAAGGACGGCACCGTCAGCGCCTACGGCAACCAGCTTATTGTTAAAGCTGACCCAGCCAGGATCGAGGGTTTGCGGACCTTGCTCTCGCAACTGGACACACCGGCAAAACGCCTGCTGATCACCGTCGACACCAATGAAAACAACCAACAGAACAGCGGCGACAGCCAGACCCGCATCATCAGCTACGGCACCGCCAGCCGCGATGGCGGCGTCCAGCAGATCCAGGCCAGCGAAGGTGTGCCCGCGCTGATCCAGGTCGGCCAGAGCGTGCCGCTGACCACTACCCAACAAGACAGCTATGGCCGCCTGCAGAACCAGACCCAGTATCGCAACGTCACCCAGGGCTTCTACGTGACCGCCAGCGTCACCGGCGAGACCGTACACCTGGCCATCAGTACCAACCGTGACCGTATGAGCCAGGAACGTCCCGATGTAGTGAACGTGCAAAGCACCGACACAACCGTCAGCGGGCGCCTCGGCGAATGGATCCCCCTGGCCGGGATCAATCGCGAAACCCAGGCCGATAAATCCTCTACAACCCGCAATTACTCTACTCAGGGCCGTGATGACCTGACGTTGCGGGTCAAGGTCGACACCCTGAACTGAAGCACCGAAAACTGACTGGCAAGTCGCATTAGACTAAAGATGTAGTGCCTTAAAAAAAGCACTACAAAACATTTGACGATCCAAAAAAGCATGGGCATGATGGCCTCGCTCCCGCTAATCAGGGGCCCTGGCAAGGGCCTTCGGATCGCCGCTCTAAGCTACCCACCTGAGCCGATTCGTGTCTGTACCGCCCACAAGGTGTGTTTGACGTTGGTTGCGACTGGAACGAAGTTGTCCCGAGGGACGGAAGCTAACCAGGTAACCCGGCTACACACTGATGGATCGTACAAAGGCCCACGACGCCCGAAGACCGTTCGCAGTTCGCCCTTACCTGCTCAACTCCCCCCTTGAGCCCCATCGTTCATCCCGTCGCCCCTCCCCGTCAGACTTGGCTTGAACACCTGAGCTTCTGGTCAGCGAGCAACCCTACCCAGGCAACGAATGCCGGGCTGGCAAACGGATACTTCAAACAAGACGCGACGAGGTTTTTCCCCATGGCACTGACACGCGAACAGCAAATTGCAGCCCTTGAAAAAGACTGGGCTGAAAACCCACGCTGGAAAGGCGTGACCCGCGCTTATTCCGCTGCTGACGTCGTCCGCCTGCGTGGCTCGGTCCAACCTGAGCACACCTTTGCAAAACTCGGCGCCGAGAAGCTGTGGAACCTGGTCACCCAAGGTGCCAAGCCGTCCTTCCGCCCCGACAAAGATTTCGTCAACTGCATGGGCGCCCTCACTGGCGGCCAGGCAGTGCAACAGGTAAAAGCCGGTATCCAGGCGATCTACCTGTCTGGCTGGCAAGTGGCAGCGGACAACAACTCCGCTGAATCCATGTACCCCGACCAATCGCTGTACCCGGTGGACTCCGTGCCAACCGTGGTCAAGCGCATCAACAACTCGTTCCGTCGTGCCGACCAGATCCAGTGGAAAGCCGGCAAGAACCCGGGTGACGAAGGCTACATCGACTACTTCGCGCCCATCGTGGCTGACGCCGAAGCCGGTTTCGGCGGCGTACTGAACGCCTACGAGCTGATGAAGAGCATGATCGAGGCAGGCGCTGCCGGCGTGCACTTCGAAGACCAGCTTGCGTCAGTGAAGAAATGCGGCCACATGGGCGGCAAGGTACTGGTTCCAACCCAGGAAGCCGTACAGAAGCTGACCGCTGCTCGTTTGGCGGCTGACGTTGCCGGCACACCGACCATCATCCTGGCCCGTACCGATGCCAACGCCGCTGACCTGCTGACTTCGGACTGCGACCCGTACGACCAACCGTTCGTGACTGGCGAACGCACCCAGGAAGGCTTCTATAAAGTCCGCGCCGGCCTGGACCAAGCCATTGCCCGTGGCCTGGCCTACGCGCCATACGCCGACCTGATCTGGTGCGAAACCGCCAAGCCCGACTTGGACGAGGCCCGTCGCTTCGCCGAAGCGATCAAGAAGGAATACCCGGACCAACTGCTGTCCTACAACTGCTCGCCTTCCTTCAACTGGAAGAAGAACCTGGACGACGCGACTATCGCCAAGTTCCAGCGCGAACTGTCGGCAATGGGCTACAAGCACCAGTTCATCACCCTGGCCGGCATTCACAACATGTGGCACAGCATGTTCAACCTGGCGCACGACTACGCCCGCAACGACATGACCGCCTACGTGAAGCTGCAAGAGCAGGAATTCGCTGACGCCTCCAAGGGCTACACCTTCGTGGCGCACCAGCAGGAAGTGGGCACCGGTTACTTCGACGACATGACCACCGTGATCCAGGGTGGCACCTCGTCCGTGACCGCGTTGACCGGTTCGACCGAAGAAGAGCAGTTCCACTGATCGACTGAGCACACGGCCACCGCGGCCCCAAGGAAGACCTAACCGCAGTGCCGCACAACAATCACGCCCCGACTGGTTCGGGGCGTTTTTTTGCCTGCACAAAACCTACCGATGCACTGCGGACCAAATGTGGGAGGGAGCAAGCCCCTCCCACAAGGAATTTTGCGCAAAACATTGATCCAGAGCGGTATTCGTACACATCCAATCGGTTAAAAGAACCGTTGCGACAACTAAGCGACACTCAAGCAAGTAACGGCAACTTCCCCCGCCACATGAGAAACAATCGCTTAAACCCCACGCAAACAATATTCATTATCATTTGGAGCCTGAAAACTTCGTTACAGCTTAAACAAAACATAATTGATGAAAAGCCCTCTAATGCCCACGCCACAAGGGCTACAGCCTAAAGAAGGTGCACTATGTGCTTATTCCACCGAATAATTTCACCCCAGGAATTTTACTTGCCCGGTGTTTAGCCATAAAATCACCGCGATTGATTGCGCTGCGACATATCGTCACTGCATCGTTACTTTTTCGAGCTCAGAGACCTTTGCTCTCTGTTAAGGATTTCCAGCATGACCGAAGCGACAGGACTCATGGCCCACAACTGGGGCTTTGCCATTTTCCTCCTCGGTGTTGTCGGCCTTTGCGCCTTCATGCTCGGCGTCTCCAGCCTCCTCGGGTCAAAAGCCTGGGGCCGCAGCAAAAACGAACCGTTCGAGTCCGGCATGCTACCTACAGGTGGCGCCCGCTTGCGGCTCTCAGCCAAATTCTATCTGGTCGCGATGCTGTTCGTGATCTTCGATATCGAAGCCCTCTTTCTCTTTGCCTGGTCTGTGTCTGTTCGCGAAAGCGGCTGGACCGGATTCGTCGAAGCTCTCGTTTTCATAGCAATTCTGTTGGCAGGCCTTGTCTACCTATTCCGAGTGGGCGCCCTTGACTGGGCTCCGGAAGCTCGTCGTAAGCGGCAAGCGAAGCTGAAACAATGAGGCTTTGGCGATGCAATACAATCTCACCAGGATCGACCCGGATGCTCCTAACGAGCAGTACCCAATCGGCGAACGGGAAACCGTTTCCGACCCGTTAGAAGACCAAGTCCACAAAAACATCTACATGGGCAAGCTCGAAGACGTGCTGAGTGGCGCGGTCAACTGGGGGCGTAAAAACTCCCTGTGGCCGTACAACTTCGGTCTTTCGTGCTGCTACGTGGAAATGACGACCGCCTTCACGGCGCCCCACGACATCGCGCGCTTTGGCGCCGAAGTTATTCGGGCATCGCCGCGCCAGGCGGATTTCATGGTTATAGCCGGAACCTGCTTTATCAAGATGGCGCCGATCATTCAGCGTCTCTACGAGCAAATGCTCGAGCCGAAGTGGGTTATCTCCATGGGTTCGTGCGCCAACTCCGGTGGCATGTACGACATCTACTCCGTCGTTCAAGGGGTGGACAAGTTCCTGCCCGTGGACGTCTACGTGCCTGGCTGCCCGCCCCGCCCTGAAGCTTTTCTGCAAGGCTTGATGCTGTTGCAGGAATCGATTGGCAAGGAGCGTCGCCCGCTTTCCTGGGTCGTCGGCGATCAAGGCGTGTACCGCGCCGAGATGCCTTCGCAAAAGGAACAGCGCCGCGAACAGCGAATCGCAGTCACCAACCTGCGCAGCCCCGACGAAGTCTGATCCAGCGCCGCTTCTTTTATAGAACGAAAACCTGGCTTCATTCTTTACGTTGACCGAAAGCGATAAAAAACCATGACTACAGGCAGTGCTCGACGCATCCCGCCTTATAAGGCAGACGACCAGGATGTGGTCGTCGAACTCAATAACCGTTTTGGCCCTGACGCCTTCACCGCCCAGGCCACACGCACCGGTATGCCGGTGCTGTGGGTGGCGCGCGCCAAGCTCGTCGAAGTCCTGACCTTCCTGCGCAACCTGCCCAAGCCGTACGTCATGCTCTATGACCTGCATGGCGTGGACGAGCGTCTGCGCACCAAGCGCCAGGGCTTGCCGAGCGGTGCCGATTTCACCGTGTTCTACCACCTGATGTCACTGGAACGTAACAGCGACGTGATGATCAAGGTCGCGCTGAGCGAGAGCGACCTGAGCATCCCGACCGTGACCGGCATCTGGCCAAACGCCAGCTGGTACGAGCGTGAAGTCTGGGACATGTTCGGCATCGACTTCCCGGGCCACCCGCACCTGACGCGCATCATGATGCCGCCGACCTGGGAAGGTCACCCGCTGCGCAAGGACTTCCCTGCGCGCGCCACCGAATTCGACCCGTTCAGCCTCAACCTCGCCAAGCAGCAGCTTGAAGAAGAAGCGGCGCGGTTCCGTCCGGAAGACTGGGGCATGAAGCGTTCCGGCACCAACGAGGACTACATGTTCCTCAACCTGGGCCCGAACCACCCTTCGGCTCACGGTGCCTTCCGTATCATCCTGCAACTGGACGGCGAAGAAATCGTCGACTGCGTGCCGGACATCGGCTACCACCACCGTGGTGCCGAGAAAATGGCCGAGCGCCAGTCGTGGCACAGCTTCATCCCGTACACCGACCGTATCGACTACCTCGGCGGCGTGATGAACAACCTGCCGTACGTGCTCTCGGTCGAGAAGCTGGCCGGTATCAAGGTGCCGGACCGCGTCGACACCATCCGCATCATGATGGCCGAGTTCTTCCGCATCACCAGCCACCTGCTGTTCCTGGGTACCTATATCCAGGACGTCGGCGCCATGACCCCGGTGTTCTTCACCTTCACCGACCGTCAGCGCGCCTACAAGGTCATCGAAGCCATCACCGGTTTCCGCCTGCACCCGGCCTGGTACCGCATCGGCGGTGTTGCCCACGACCTGCCGAATGGCTGGGAACGCCTGGTCAAGGAATTCATCGACTGGATGCCCAAGCGTCTGGACGAGTACCAAAAGGCTGCGCTGGACAACAGCATCCTCAAAGGCCGTACCATCGGCGTCGCTGCCTACAACACCAAAGAAGCCCTGGAATGGGGCGTCACCGGTGCCGGCCTGCGTTCGACCGGTTGCGATTTCGACTTGCGTAAAGCGCGCCCGTACTCCGGCTACGAGAACTTCGAGTTCGAAGTCCCGCTGGCGGCCAACGGCGATGCCTACGACCGTTGCATCGTGCGCGTCGAAGAAATGCGCCAGAGCCTGAAGATCATCGAGCAGTGCATGCGCAACATGCCGGCCGGCCCGTACAAGGCGGATCACCCGCTGACCACGCCGCCGCCCAAAGAGCGCACGCTGCAGCACATCGAAACCCTGATCACGCACTTCCTGCAGGTATCGTGGGGCCCGGTCATGCCGGCCAACGAATCCTTCCAGATGATTGAAGCGACCAAGGGTATCAACAGTTATTACCTGACGAGCGATGGCGGCACCATGAGCTACCGCACCCGGATTCGTACCCCAAGCTTTGCCCACTTGCAGCAGATCCCTTCGGTGATCAAAGGCGAGATGGTCGCGGACTTGATTGCGTACCTGGGTAGTATCGATTTCGTTATGGCCGACGTGGACCGCTAAGCATGAACAGCACGCTTATCCAGACAGACCGTTTCACCCTCAGTGAAACCGAGCGCTCGGCCATCGAGCACGAGCTGCATCACTACGAAGACCCGCGCGCGGCGTCGATCGAAGCCTTGAAGATCGTCCAGAAGGAACGTGGCTGGGTACCCGACGGCGCCCTCTACGCCATCGGCGAGATCCTCGGCATTCCTGCCAGCGACGTTGAAGGCGTGGCGACGTTCTACAGCCAGATCTTCCGCCAGCCGGTCGGCCGCCACATCATTCGCGTGTGCGACAGCATGGTCTGCTACATCGGCGGCCATGAATCCGTGGTCAGCGAAATCCAGAACAAGCTGGGCATCGGCCTGGGCCAGACCACCCCGGACGGCCGCTTCACGCTGCTGCCGGTGTGCTGCCTGGGCAACTGTGACAAGGCGCCGGCGTTGATGATCGACGACGACACATTCGGTGACGTGCAGCCCGCTGGCGTGACCCAATTGCTCGAGGGCTACCCATGACCCTGACTTCTTTCGGCCCGGCCAACCTGATCAAGCGTTCGGCCGAGACCCACCCGCTGACCTGGCGCCTGCGTGACGACGGCGAGCCCGTGTGGCTCGACGAGTACCAGGCCAAGAACGGTTACGCCGCTGCGCGTAAAGCCTTCGCCGACATGGCTCAGGACGACATCGTCCAGACCGTGAAAGATGCCGGCCTCAAAGGCCGCGGCGGTGCTGGCTTCCCCACGGGCGTGAAGTGGGGCCTGATGCCCAAGGACGAATCCATCAACATCCGCTACCTGCTGTGCAACGCGGATGAAATGGAGCCCAACACCTGGAAAGACCGCATGCTGATGGAGCAACTGCCCCATCTGCTGATCGAAGGCATGCTGATCAGCGCCCGCGCGCTGAAAACCTACCGTGGCTACATCTTCCTGCGTGGCGAATACACCACTGCCGCCAAGCACCTCAACCGTGCCGTGGAAGAAGCCAAGGCAGCGGGCCTGCTAGGCAAGAACATCCTCGGTTCGGGTTTTGACTTCGAGCTGTTCGTACACACCGGCGCCGGGCGTTACATCTGCGGTGAAGAAACCGCACTGATCAACTCCCTCGAAGGCCGCCGCGCCAACCCCCGTTCCAAGCCGCCCTTCCCTGCCGCCGTGGGCGTGTGGGGCAAGCCGACTTGCGTGAACAACGTCGAGACCCTGTGCAACGTGCCGGCGATCATTGCCGACGGCGTGGACTGGTACAAATCCTTGGCTCGCGAAGGCAGTGAAGACATGGGCACCAAGCTCATGGGCTTCTCCGGCAAGGTCAAGAACCCTGGCCTGTGGGAGCTGCCGTTCGGCGTGACCGCACGCGAGCTGTTCGAGGACTACGCCGGCGGCATGCGCGACGGCTACACCTTGAAAGCCTGGCAGCCAGGCGGCGCCGGTACCGGTTTCCTGCTCCCTGAGCACCTCGACGCACAAATGTATGCCGGCGGCATCGGCAAGGTGGGCACCCGGATGGGTACCGGCCTGGCGATGGCGGTCGACAACACCGTGAACATGGTGTCGTTGCTGCGCAACATGGAGCAGTTCTTTGCCCGTGAGTCCTGCGGTTTCTGCACCCCATGCCGCGACGGTTTGCCGTGGAGCGTCAAGCTGCTGATGGCCCTGGAAAATGGCGAAGGCCGCGAGGGTGATATCGAGACCCTGCTGGGCCTGGTCGGTTTCCTCGGCCCAGGCAAGACCTTCTGTGCTCACGCACCGGGCGCCGTGGAGCCATTGGGCAGCGCAATCAAATACTTCCGCTCGGAGTTCGAAGCCGGCATCGCGCCTACCAGCGCCGCCGTCCCGCCTCTGGCGAGGCCGATCGTAGTCGGCGCGTAACGCTTTAACAGGTGAAGGGTCCGTGCCCTTCACCTGCTCATGGGCTGACGCCGTAAAGGCTGTGTTGATGCCCATGAATAACAAGATTCCATTAGCCACGCCCGCTGACAACGGGCCAACGAAGAACTTTGAACCATGGCCACTATCCACGTAGACGGCAAAGCGCTCGAAGTCGATGGGGCGGACAACCTGTTACAGGCGTGTCTGTCACTCGGCCTTGATATCCCGTATTTCTGCTGGCACCCCGCTCTCGGTAGCGTCGGTGCCTGTCGCCAGTGTGCGGTCAAGCAATACACCGACGAGAACGACACCCGTGGTCGTATCGTCATGTCCTGCATGACCCCAGCCACCGACAACACCTGGATCTCCATCGAAGATGAAGAATCCAAGGCGTTCCGCGCCAGTGTTGTCGAATGGCTGATGACCAACCACCCCCACGACTGCCCGGTCTGTGAGGAAGGCGGTCACTGCCACCTGCAAGACATGACGGTGATGACCGGCCACAACGAGCGCCGTTATCGCTTCACCAAGCGTACCCACCAGAACCAGGACCTCGGCCCGTTCATCTCCCACGAGATGAACCGCTGCATCGCCTGCTACCGTTGCGTGCGTTTCTATAAAGACTATGCCGGCGGCACCGACCTGGGCGTATTCGGCGCCCACGACAACGTGTACTTCGGTCGCGTTGAAGACGGCGTGCTCGAAAGCGAGTTCTCCGGCAACCTCACCGAGGTCTGCCCGACCGGTGTGTTCACCGACAAGACCCACTCCGAGCGCTACAACCGTAAGTGGGACATGCAGTTCTCGCCGAGCATCTGCCATGGCTGCTCCAGCGGTTGCAACATTTCCCCGGGCGAGCGCTACGGCGAACTGCGTCGGATCGAAAACCGCTTCAACGGTTCGGTCAACCAGTACTTCCTGTGCGACCGTGGCCGTTTCGGCTATGGCTACGTCAACCGCGAAGACCGCCCACGCCAGCCGCTGCTGGCCGATGGCGCCAAGCTGAGCCTGGACGCGGCGCTGGATAAAGCCGCTGACCTGCTGCGCGGGCGCAACATCGTCGGTATCGGTTCGCCGCGTGCCAGCCTCGAAAGCAACTACGCGTTGCGCGAGCTGGTGGGTGCCGAGCACTTCTACTGCGGTATCGAAGCCGGCGAGCTGGAGCGCATCCGCCTGGTCCTGCAAGTGCTGAACGACAGCCCGCTGCCGGTGCCGAACATGCGCGACATTGAAGACCACGACGCCATCTTCGTACTCGGTGAAGACCTGACCCAGACCGCCGCACGCATCGCGCTGTCGCTGCGCCAGTCGGTCAAAGGCAAGGCCGAAGAGATGGCCGACGCCATGCGCGTGCAGCCGTGGCTCGACGCCGCGGTGAAAAACATCGGCCAGCACGCGCTGAACCCGCTGTTTATCGCAAGCCTTGCTGAAACCAAGCTCGACGATATCGCCGAAGAATGCGTACACGCAGCGCCGGATGACCTGGCCCGTATCGGTTTCGCCGTGGCCCACGCCCTCGACGCCAGCGCGCCTGCCGTCGAAGGCCTGGACGCTGAAGCCGTTGCACTGGCCCAGCGCATCGCCGACGCCCTGCTGGCAGCCAAGCGTCCCTTGATCATTGCCGGCACCTCGTTGGGTTCCAAGGCGCTGATCGAAGCCGCCGCCAACATCGCCAAGGCCCTGAAGCTGCGCGACAAGAACGGCTCCATCAGCCTGGTGGTGCCGGAAGCCAACAGCCTTGGCCTGGCGATGCTCGGTGGCGAGTCCCTGGACGCCGCCCTGCAAGCGGTGACCGACGGCAACGCCGACGCCATCGTGGTGCTGGAAAACGACCTGTACACTCGCACCGACGCCGCCAAGGTTGACGCTGCACTGAACGCCGCCAAGGTCCTGATCGTGGCCGACCACCAGAAGACCGCCACCAGCGACCGTGCCGACCTGGTACTGCCAGCCGCCAGCTTTGCCGAAGGCGACGGTACCCTGGTCAGCCAGGAAGGCCGCGCCCAGCGCTTCTTCCAGGTGTTCGATCCGAAGTACATGGACGCCAGCATCCTGGTTCACGAAGGCTGGCGCTGGCTGCATGCCCTGCGTGCGACCCTGCTGAACCAGCCGATCGACTGGACCCAGCTCGACCACGTCACCGCAGCCACCGCCGCGAGTGCGCCGCAGCTTGCCCGGATTGTCGACGCTGCGCCGTCTGCCGCGTTCCGCATCAAGGGCTTGAAGCTGGCCCGTGAGCCGCTGCGTTACTCCGGGCGTACCGCCATGCGTGCTGATATCAGCGTGCACGAACCGCGTACTCCACAAGACATCGACACCGCGTTCGCCTTCTCCATGGAAGGTTACTCGGGCTCGGTCGAGCCGCGTCAGCAAGTGCCATTTGCCTGGTCGCCGGGCTGGAACTCGCCGCAGGCCTGGAACAAGTTCCAGGACGAAGTCGGTGGTCACATCCGTGCTGGCGACCCAGGCACACGCCTGATCGAAAGCACCGGTGACTCGCTGAACTGGTTCGCTGCGGTACCGCGGCCGTTCAACCCGGCCCCGGGCACCTGGCAGGTCGTGCCGTTCTTCCACTTGTTCGGCAGCGAAGAGACCTCTTCCAAGGCCGCGCCGGTTCAAGAGCGCATCCCGACCGCCTACGTGTCCGTGGCCAAGTCCGAAGCCGACCGCCTGGGCGTCAACGACGGTGCCTTGCTCAGCCTGAACGTAGCCGGCCAGACCCTGCGCCTGCCGCTGCGTATCAACGAAGAGTTGGGTGCCGGCCTGGTTGCACTGCCGAAAGGCCTCGCCGGTATCCCGCCTGCGATCTTTGGCCAAACCGTTGACGGTCTGCAGGAGGCAGCGCAATGACCTGGTTCACCCCTGAAGTGATCGACGTGATCATCTCGGTCGTCAAGGCCATCGTGATCCTGTTGGCCGTGGTCGTGGCGGGCGCCCTGCTCAGCTTCGTCGAACGTCGCCTGTTGGGCTGGTGGCAGGACCGTTACGGTCCGAACCGCGTTGGCCCATTCGGCATGTTCCAGATCGCGGCCGACATGCTGAAAATGTTCTTCAAGGAAGACTGGACCCCGCCGTTTGCCGACAAGGTGATCTTCACCCTGGCGCCGGTCGTGGCCATGAGCGCCTTGCTGATCGCCTTCGCGATCATCCCGATCACCCCGACCTGGGGCGTGGCGGACCTGAACATCGGCTTGCTGTTCTTCTTCGCCATGGCCGGTTTGTCGGTCTACGCGGTGCTGTTCGCCGGCTGGGCCAGTAATAACAAGTTCGCCCTGCTGGGCAGCTTGCGTGCTTCGGCCCAGACCGTGTCCTACGAAGTGTTCATGGGCCTGGCGCTGATGGGCATTGTGGTACAGGTCGGCTCGTTCAACATGCGCGACATCGTCGAGTACCAGGCGCAGAACCTGTGGTTCATCATTCCGCAGTTCTTCGGCTTCTGTACCTTCTTCATCGCTGGCGTGGCCGTGACTCACCGTCACCCGTTCGACCAGCCGGAAGCGGAACAGGAACTGGCCGACGGTTACCACATTGAATATGCCGGCATGAAATGGGGCATGTTCTTCGTCGGTGAGTACATCGGCATCATCTTGATCTCGGCTTTGCTGGTCACGCTGTTCTTCGGCGGCTGGCACGGTCCATTCGGCATCCTGCCGCAGTTGGCGTTCTTCTGGTTCTTCCTGAAGACCGCGTTCTTCATCATGTTGTTTATCCTGCTGCGCGCTTCCATTCCGCGTCCACGATACGACCAGGTGATGGATTTCAGCTGGCGCTTCTGCCTGCCGCTGACCCTGATCAATTTGCTGGTGACTGCTGCCGTTGTGTTGTTGAACACGCCAGCGGGCGCGGTTCAGTGAGGATTTGACCCATGTTCAAATATATTGGCGACATCGTTAAGGGTACCGGTACCCAGTTGCGAAGCCTGGTGATGGTGTTCGGTCACGGCTTTCGCAAACGCGACACCCTGCAATACCCGGAAGAAGCGGTGTACCTGCCGCCGCGCTATCGCGGCCGCATCGTACTGACCCGCGACCCCGATGGCGAAGAGCGTTGCGTAGCCTGCAACCTCTGCGCCGTGGCGTGCCCGGTGGGTTGCATCTCCCTGCAGAAAGCTGAAACCGAAGACGGTCGCTGGTACCCGGACTTCTTCCGTATCAACTTCTCGCGCTGCATTTTCTGCGGCCTCTGCGAGGAAGCTTGCCCGACCACCGCGATCCAGCTGACACCGGATTTCGAGATGGCCGAGTTCAAACGTCAGGACCTGGTGTACGAGAAAGAAGATCTGCTGATCTCTGGTCCCGGTAAAAACCCTGATTACAACTTCTATCGTGTTGCAGGTATGGCCGTTGCCGGTAAGCCCAAAGGCGCCGCACAAAACGAAGCCGAGCCGATCAACGTGAAGAGCTTGCTGCCTTAAGGAAGAAAGATGGAATTCGCTTTCTATTTCGCATCGGGTATCGCGGTTGTGTCCACGCTTCGCGTGATCACCAACACCAACCCCGTGCACGCCCTGCTCTACCTGATCATTTCGCTGATCGCCGTGGCCATGACCTTTTTCAGTCTCGGCGCACCGTTCGCCGGTGTACTGGAAGTGATCGCCTACGCCGGCGCCATCATGGTGCTGTTCGTGTTTGTGGTGATGATGCTCAACCTCGGGCCGGCTTCGGTCGCCCAGGAGCGCGTCTGGCTCAAGCCCGGCATCTGGCTCGGCCCGGTGATCCTTGCAGCGCTGCTGCTGGGTGAACTGCTGTATGTGCTGTTCGCTCACCAGAGCGGCCAGGCCATCGGCCACACCACCGTAGACGCGAAAGCCGTGGGCATCAGCCTGTTCGGCCCGTACCTGCTGGTGGTCGAACTGGCTTCGATGCTGCTGCTCGCCGCAGCCATCACCGCCTTCCACTTGGGCCGCAACGAAGCCAAGGAGCAATGACGATGCCTGCTATCCCTTTGGAGCATGGTCTGGCGGTCGCCGGCATCCTGTTCTGCCTTGGCCTGGTCGGCCTGATGGTGCGCCGTAACATTCTGTTCGTGTTGATGAGCCTGGAAATCATGATGAACGCTGCAGCATTGGCGTTCATCGTTGCAGGTGCACGTTGGGGCCAGCCCGATGGACAAGTCATGTTCATCCTGGTGATCAGCCTGGCAGCCGCCGAGGCCAGTATCGGCCTGGCGATCCTGCTGCAACTGTATCGTCGCTTCCACACGCTTGATATCGACGCTGCCAGTGAGATGCGCGGATGAACATGATCTTTCTGACTTTCGTATTCCCCCTGATCGGTTTCCTGCTGCTGTCGTTCTCCCGTGGACGCTGGTCGGAAAACCTTTCTGCCCTGGTGGGTGTGGGTTCCATTGGCCTGTCGGCGATCGTTGCCGCCTACGTCATCTGGCAATTCAACGTGGCGCCGCCGGAAGGCGGTCACTACACCCTGGTGCTGTGGCAGTGGATGTCGGTGGAGGGCTTCAAGCCTAACTTCGCCCTCTACGTCGACGGCCTGTCGATCACCATGCTGGGCGTGGTTGTCGGCGTGGGCTTCCTGATCCACCTGTTCGCGTCCTGGTACATGCGCGGTGAAGCGGGCTACTCGCGGTTCTTCTCGTACACCAACCTGTTTATCGCCAGCATGCTGTTCCTGGTGCTGGGCGATAACCTGTTGTTCCTGTACTTCGGCTGGGAAGGCGTAGGCCTGTGCTCGTACCTGTTGATCGGTTTCTACTACAGCAACCGCAACAACGGTAACGCGGCACTCAAGGCATTCATCGTCACCCGCATCGGCGACGTGTTCATGGCCATCGGCCTGTTCATCCTGTTCCAACAGGTGGGCACGCTGAACATCCAGGAACTGCTGGTGCTGGCACCGCAGAAATTCCAGGTCGGTGACTTCTGGATCACCCTGGCGACCCTGATGCTGCTGGGCGGCGCCGTGGGTAAATCTGCGCAACTGCCGCTGCAAACCTGGCTGGCGGACGCGATGGCCGGTCCTACCCCGGTGTCGGCACTGATCCACGCCGCCACCATGGTGACCGCCGGTGTCTACCTGATCGCCCGTACCCATGGCCTGTTCACCCTGGCGCCGGACATCCTGCACCTGGTGGGCATAGTAGGCGGCGTGACGCTGGTACTGGCCGGCTTCGCCGCGCTGGTGCAGACCGACATCAAGCGCATCCTCGCCTATTCGACCATGAGCCAGATCGGCTACATGTTCCTGGCCCTGGGCGTTGGTGCCTGGGACGCGGCGATCTTCCACCTGATGACCCACGCGTTCTTCAAGGCGCTGCTGTTCCTTGCTTCCGGTGCGGTGATCGTGGCCTGCCACCACGAGCAGAACATCTTCAAGATGGGCGGCCTGTGGAAGAAACTGCCACTGGCCTACGCCAGCTTCATCGTCGGTGGTGCCGCGCTCGCAGCCCTGCCGCTGGTGACCGCCGGTTTCTACTCGAAAGACGAAATCCTCTGGGAAGCCTTTGCCAGCGGAAACCAGAACCTGCTGTACGCAGGCCTGGTAGGTGCGTTCATGACCTCGCTGTACACCTTCCGCCTGATCTTCATCACCTTCCACGGTGAAGCCAAGACCGAAGCGCACGCAGGCCACGGCATCTCCCACTGGCTGCCACTGTCGGTGCTAATCATCCTGTCGACCTTCATCGGCGCCATGATCACCCCGCCTCTGCACGGTGTACTGCCACAAAGCGTCGGCCATGCCGGCGGCGCAGACAAGCACAGCCTGGAAATCGCCTCGGGTGCCATTGCCATCGCCGGTATCCTGCTGGCAGCCCTGCTGTTCCTCGGCAAGCGTCGCTTCGTGACCGCCGTGGCCAACAGTGGCATTGGCCGCTTCCTGTCGGCCTGGTGGTTCGCCGCCTGGGGCTTCGACTGGATCTACGACAAACTGTTCGTCAAGCCCTACCTGGCCATCAGCCATGTACTGCGCAAAGACCCGCTCGACCAGACCATCGGTTTGATCCCGCGCGCCGCCAAGGCTGGTCACACAGCCCTGAGCCGCAGCGAGACGGGCCAACTGCGTTGGTATGCAGCTTCCATGGCGGCCGGTGCGGTTCTGGTGATCGGCGCCATCGTTGTGGTAGCGGTCTGACCATGTCTATGCACATTGCGAACATTGCGATCTTTGCGAACTTGCGAAAGGAAACGAGCCTGTCATGATTCTGCCCTGGCTAATCCTGATCCCCTTCATCGGCGGCCTGCTCTGCTGGATGGGTGAACGCTTCGGCGCCACCCTCCCCCGCTGGATTGCGTTGCTGACCATGTCCCTGGAACTCGCGCTCGGCCTCTGGCTGTGGGCCCATGGCGACTATTCATTTGCTCCGGCACCGGGTGTCGACCCCACCTTCGCGCTTGAATTCAAGCACGTGTGGATCCAGCGCTTCGGCATCAACGTGCACCTGGCCCTCGACGGCCTGTCGCTGTTGATGATCCTGCTGACCGGCCTGCTGGGTATCCTCTCGGTACTCTGCTCCTGGAAAGAGATCCAGCGTCACGTGGGCTTCTTCCACCTGAACCTGATGTGGATCCTGGGCGGTGTCGTCGGCGTGTTCCTCGCCCTCGACCTGTTCATGTTCTTCTTCTTCTGGGAAATGATGCTGGTGCCGATGTACTTCCTCATCGCGCTCTGGGGTCACAGTTCTTCGGACGGCAAGAAAACCCGGATCTACGCGGCGACCAAGTTCTTCATCTTCACCCAGGCTTCCGGCCTGATCATGTTGGTGGCGATCCTGGGCCTGGTACTGGTCAACTTCAACAGCACGGGCGTGATTACCTTCAACTACGCCGACCTGTTGAAGACCAAGATGTCGCTGACCACCGAGTACATCCTGATGCTGGGCTTCTTCATCGCCTTCGCGGTGAAGCTGCCGGTGGTGCCGTTCCACTCCTGGTTGCCTGACGCTCACGCCCAGGCGCCGACTGCCGGTTCCGTGGACCTGGCCGGTATCCTGCTGAAGACGGCAGCCTACGGCCTGCTGCGTTTCGCCCTGCCGCTGTTCCCGAATGCCTCGGCCGAGTTCGCGCCGATTGCAATGACCCTGGGTCTGATCGGGATCTTCTACGGTGCGTTCCTGGCCTTTGCACAAACCGACATCAAGCGTCTGATTGCCTTCTCGTCCGTTTCCCACATGGGCTTCGTACTGATCGGCATCTACTCCGGCAGCCAGCTGGCGTTGCAAGGCGCCGTGATCCAGATGTTGGCCCACGGTGTTTCGGCCGCTGCACTCTTTATCCTGAGTGGCCAGCTGTACGAACGCCTGCACACCCGTGACATGCGGGAAATGGGTGGCGTGTGGTCGCGCATCGCGTACCTGCCGGCGATCAGCCTGTTCTTCGCCGCTGCGTCCCTGGGCTTGCCGGGTACCGGTAACTTCATCGGCGAGTTCCTGATCCTGATGGGTGCCTTCGTGCAGACGCCATGGATCAGCGCCATCGCCACTTCCGGCCTGGTGTTCGGTTCGGTCTACTCGCTGATCATGATCCACCGCGCGTATTTCGGCCCGGCCAAGTCGGACACCGTCTTGCACGGTATGGATGCTCGCGAACTGATCATGGTGCTCGGCCTTGCGGTATTGCTGATCTTCATCGGCGTGTACCCGCAACCGTTCCTGGACACTTCTGCCGCAACGATGCATGGCGTGCAGCAGTGGTTCGGCACCGCCTTCTCCCAACTCGCTTCGGCCCGGTAAGAGCGCTATGGAATTCACGATCCAACACTTTATCGCGCTTGCGCCGCTGCTGATCACCAGCCTCACCATCGTGGTGGTGATGCTGGCGATCGCCTGGCGCCGCAATCACTCGCAAACGTTCCTGCTGTCCTGTGCCGGCTTGAACCTGGCCCTGTTGTCGATCATCCCGGCCCTCAAGGTCGCGCCACTGGCGGTCACGCCGCTGATGTTGGTCGATGACTTCGCGCTGCTGTACATCGCCCTGATCCTGGTGGCGACCCTGGCATGCGTGACCCTCGCCCACGCCTACCTCGGCGAAGGCGGCACCGGCTACCCGGGTAACAAGGAAGAGCTGTACCTGCTGATCCTGCTGGCTGCGGCCGGTGGCATCGTGCTGGTCAGCGCACAGCACCTGGCCGGCTTGTTCATCGGCCTGGAACTGTTGTCGATCCCGACCTACGGCCTGGTGGCCTATGCCTTCTTCAGCAAGCGCTCCCTCGAAGCCGGCATCAAGTACATGGTGCTGTCGGCCGCGGGTTCCGCGTTCCTGTTGTTCGGTATGGCCCTGCTCTACGCCGAAGCCGGCAGCCTGAGCTTCAGCGGTATCGGCCACGCCCTGGCCGCCACCAACAGCCCTGCGCCGATTGCCCAACTGGGCCTGGCGATGATGCTGATCGGCCTGGCGTTCAAGTTGTCGCTGGTGCCGTTCCACCTGTGGACCCCGGACGTGTACGAAGGCGCCCCGGCGCCGGTGGCCGCGTTCCTGGCCACTGCGTCGAAAGTGGCGGTGTTTGCGGTGATGGTGCGTCTGTTCCAGATCTCCCCTGCCGCCAACACCGGCGTGCTGAGCAACGTGCTGACCGTGATCGCCATTGCGTCGATCCTGTTCGGTAACCTGCTGGCGCTGACCCAGAACAACCTCAAGCGTCTGCTGGGTTATTCGTCCATCGCCCACTTCGGCTACCTGCTGATCGCCCTGGTGGCGAGCAAAGGCCTGGCCGTGGAAGCCATCGGCGTGTACCTGGTCACCTACGTGATCACCAGCCTCGGCGCGTTCGGCGTGATCACCCTGATGTCCTCGCCGTACAAAGGCCGTGACGCTGACGCGCTGTATGAATACCGCGGCCTGTTCTGGCGCCGTCCGTACCTGACCGCCGTACTCACCGTAATGATGTTGTCCCTGGCCGGTATCCCGCTGACCGCGGGCTTCATCGGCAAGTTCTACATCGTCGCTACCGGTGTCGAAGCTCATCAATGGTGGCTGGTTGCTTCCCTGGTACTGGGCAGCGCCATCGGCGTGTTCTACTACCTGCGCGTGATGGTCACCCTGTACCTGATCGAGCCAAACCTGCGCCGGGTGGATGCCGAACTGCACTGGGAACAGAAAGCCGGTGGCGTAATGCTGCTGGCCATCGCCCTGCTCGCGTTCTTCCTGGGCGTGTACCCACAACCGTTGCTCACGCTGGTGCAGCACGCGGTGTTGGGCGTTTGATCGCTTAGATTGATGCAATAAGCAAAACGGCGCCTTTGGGCGCCGTTTTGCGTTTCAGGGGGAAGACATTAGAGATGCGGTGCAACCACTATCGCCTTCGCGAGCAAGCCCGCTCCCACATTTGGATCGAGGAGCGTCAGTGGGATACTCATGGGCTCAACACTGTCCTATGCCACGCAGACGAGGTGATCGCCGTGCGCCAGCAACTCAACCTCTCCCGGTCGACCGGGCCAAACCCAACGCCCAGGCCGTCACCCTTATACACCTGGTGGCGCGTTTTCCGGAAACCGTGGCACAACTTGCCGCACTGGGCTGACCTGCAAAAGCATCGAGCAGGAGGCGGATTTACATCCGCCGCCCTCTCACACCACCGTACGTACGGTTCCGCATACGACGGTTCAGGTTATGCGATTAAGCCGGTTTATCGTATCCAGTATCGAGACCAATCCCGTTCCTCACTGAGTTCCAAGCGCATCAGGTTGCGCGATGCTGATTCAAGAGGCGCTCGACGCCTGCCAACACTCGCTCGCCGGCCCGACGACTGCGCACGTAAAATGTTCGCGTTGTCGGCATAACGTACGAAGCGATGGCCCCGTCGCGCCAGCTCTTTGTCGAGTTCGTAGAGCAGGATATTCGACAGCAACGGCGAGAGCGGGCCGTCTTGCGGCGTCCCTCTTGCCGCCGGCTAGTAGCCTCGGGCTTACTTCAAATTCGCAGTCACCCGCGACACCCTAGCCTCTGGCTAACACTTCCCCTTGCCGGGTGTGTAGAGGACTTTCACCTCCAAGTCATTCGACTCACCGCCACAGTGAGTCGAACAGCACCGGTCATGGCGCACTCGGCCGCAAGGGTAAACGCCAGATGCAGGTCAATATCAACGTAGGCATTCCATACGCCGCGTTTGGTGTCCTCGACTAAACGTTTTTAGCGTTGAGCACCCGCGAAGAAAAATATGTGAACCACAACGACAACGGAATCGTCGGCTTATATGCAACTGGATATTACAGTCTTGTATATGAATCAATACTTTTAGAAATCAACCATGGAGCGAAATGTAGGAAATGCCAATCAGACCGATCCGATAAACGTCTGGATAAACACACGAAAGCTCAACTGAAAAACAATACAACCCAGCAAATTTCTATTGACAACCACAGTAGCCCCCAATACGGTTTAAGTGCATCGCAAATCTGCGAAGGCAATAACCCTGAAAACTATATATGAAACGAGCAATTATAGAGCCGACGTTTAACAATCAATCAATCGACGCGCACCAGGCTCCTTACATCTCAATTAAGACTATAACTGTGCCCCGCTACAATTTTACTCCCAACTATGCGGGTAGCATTATCGAAGCGTATTACAGCAGAAAGCAACCCCTCCTTAAATTTTAACGACCGTGGCTTTATAAACAAGTTGAGCGACTTGTATCAATTCGCCAACGAACATGAACTCGACGGCTTCGTATTTGAAGACAAACTTTTTCTCAATTCAGATCGGCACGATGAGAACGTCAAGTAAGCTTATTTACGTGCAAGCGCTATCCAGTCTCTCACTATGGCTTGATATTTTTTTGATCTTCACGGTTCCCGTTTATCTATGGCATGCCTCTCCTTCATCGATAGCGTTCCTGGCTTTTTGCTTGGGCGCTCCAATGTTATTCCTTGGCCCTATCGTTGGAACGCTGATAGATCGACATGACGTAAGAAAAACACTATTATTTGGTGCCTTACTGCGCGTACTATCTACTGTAGCACTAGCAGTGTCTCCAGACCTTCAGAGTTTTTTGTTTTTCGTTTTATTCAAAGGTGTGTCAAACTTATTTTACTTCCCTTCGATAACCATGATGGTTCGACAACTGATACTTGCCGAAGAGCGCAAATCCTTTTTCAGTCACGTCAGTGTATTTGATCAATCCTCCAAAATTTTTGCGCCATTACTTGCAGGTGTGTTAACGGCGGTATTATCACCTAAGGATTTATTCTTTTTGTCGGCTGCCGCCATAGCATTAACCTTTCCACTCCTAAGGTCTATTTGCCTGGGATTCCGAACGCAAATTAATGACTCCTCTACGAAAACCCTTCCACTCTATCGCGACATAACAAGAGGACTTTCTATTTTCAATGCCTTGCCCTTTCAACTACGCATAGGCTTTTTATACTCCCTACTGACATCGCTGGCTTTAGGAATTTACGACCCGCACTTGGCGTCCTTTCTAGCCTACGAAGGTTTACCTCCAGTTAATTTTTCAGTAATCGTTTCCGCAACCGCCGGAGGCGCGATATGTGCCGCACTGTTGGTGAAGTTCAAATTGAGCAATATCGATGAGATCCTACTTCGATCACATGCATTATTTATTTTTTCTGCAGCATTAATCCTGACCGCAATTTTAGTATTTTTCCAAGTACCTGGAAGAGCCTATCTCTATCCGCTAGTTTGGTTTGTGAATGGTTTCAGTTATGAGATATTAATCATATCGTCCAATATAATACTTCAACAATTATGCCCTTCCGATAATATCGGAAGAGTATCCATGTCTTTCAGAAGCATCCAAATGCTATGCGTTATAATCGGACCTTCTTTAGGGACAATGCTAATAATCGCAGGCGGTCGCCCGGCACCTTTTGTTGTGGCTGCATGCATGGCTTTTTTAACGGCATCAGTATCAATTGCGGTCTATCTATATTTGTACAAAAAACAAGCGCGCACACCTGTCAGTTAGTGCCAAATCAAACGATCATCCGGTGAATCTCCTACTACTTTAAGTTACCTAATCAAGTCCAAGATCGAGTAGGCTTGCGCGCAAAGCGCCATGCCTGGCGCACCCAAAAAACGCCCCGAGAATTCGGGGCGTTTTTTGCAGCACAACAGCGTCAGAACGCGATACCCACCTTGAAACCGTACTCGTCACGCTTGAGCTTGGTGTTGTCGGCTACATAGGAATCGCCGTCGAGCTTGTACTCGGTGCGGGTGTAGTACAGGCCCGCCATGACCGGTAGGTCGCCCTTCTGGTTCATCAGCAGGCTGACTTCAGCGTAGGGGTTGGTGCGGTCCTTGAGGTCCACGGTGTCGCTGCCAACACCGTCCACCTTGAGCTTGGCGCGGCCATCAATGGTGTGACGGGCACCGGCTTCAACGCGCAGGGTCATGTCATCGAACTGGTGGTTGTAACCCAGGGCCGCCTTGGCGAACGGCGACTTGTTGGTGAGTTTCATGTCGTAGCCATTGGTATCCGGCTCGTAGCGCGTCCAGCTGTAGCCACCGCCGACGATCACGTCGACAAAGTTGCGCGCATCCAGCGCGGCACGCCAGCCGAGGTCGAGGTCAGCCTGGCCTTCCTTGAGTTTGTTATCACTCTTTTCGCCGTACTTGGCTTCGATACCGGCCTGGTAGATAAAGCCGGACTCAGCGGTGAGCTTGTTACCGAAGTTATAGAACAGGCCTGCTTCAGGCATGTGGTCCTTGTCGCTGGAGCTGCCGCCTTCAAGCTTGAAGTCGTTATAGCTGCCGAGGATCCCGAAGGTGGAAATCGGGTCGGTGGACGGCGCTGCGAATACCACGCCAGGCGCAGCCACCAGGGCCAGCAGCGAGGAATGCTTGAGGAATTTTCCGAATAGTTTGGACATCGTTTTACATCTCCATTTTCAGGTGGGCAAAGTATTCAGGAATCGGTTCGAACCCCGGCTTGCGCCAAAGGTTCGAATTAATTTGCCCCGATCTGGAGAAAAAACGGTTCAGCGAAGGCTCTAAATCAATATTCTTCAGGATTGGCCCGTACCAGGCGCTCAACGGCCTCATAAAGTTGCGGCTGCTCGGGCAGGCGAATACCGAACGTGTCGCGCAATAACGCAAGCAATTGCTCGGCACTCTCTAGCGTGCGTTTTTCACTGGGCCGATCCAGGCAATGGAGCGCATAGTGGGCGTTGGCCAAGGTATGGCGTTTACCGGGTGCCAGCAGTGCAGCTTTCAATTGCCCCACGAACGGCGAACCCGGGTGCGTGGAGACGTACCAGTTGCCGATTTCGTAGTCGATGTCTGCCTGGGTTTGCAAGTCGAACACATACAAGCCACGCCACTCTTCACCGACCTGAGCCCATAGCGTGTAGCTGCCTTGATTGAAGCTCAGGCGATAGGGCTCGTGGGCAGTGGCTTGTGGGGCGTCGGTGTCCAGTTGCAACGGGCTGCTAGGCACCATGCCGCCAAAGCCGACGTCGGTGATGTAGCGCACACCGTCCAGGGTCACCAGGCTCAGGCGGTGGGTGCGCCCGGTGTGTGCGTCGGGTGGCCCGCCGATCACCACGCGCCCAGTGATGCCGCGGGCTTCGAAACCCAGTTCCTGCAACAGAGCCAGGAACAACTGGTTCAACTCGTAGCAGTACCCGCCGCGCCCTTCGTGCAGCACCTTTCGCTCGACGCTGGGCAAGTCGATCGGCACCGGTGCATGCATCAGGGTCGACAGGCTTTCAAAGGCAAAGGTGCAGACATGGCGCAACTGCAAGTCGCGCAGTGTTTGCAGGGTCGGCGCCGGTGGCGAGTCGTACCCCAGACGTTGCAGGTACAGGCGGCGGTCGGTAAGTGTGGGCATGGCGCGATCCTCGGGCGCAGGGCAAGCGCGTCACTATGCCGCGCCCCTGCGTAAGTTGTCATTTTGAATGAACCTTTTTCAACGTCAGCCTATCCATCTATAACAAGACAGGGAGGCAACATGAGTACCGCAAAAATCTACACCATCCACTACCAGCTACACGGTAAACCCAAGTCTTTCGTGGTGCGCGCCGAAGTGATGAACAACGCCGAGGCCTGGCATTGGGCGGCCGTTGATGCCGACATTGCCCATGTCAGCCGAATCGGTCGTGTGGGTCACGAGCAGGTGAAAAAAACCACCCGGCCCTGGGCGGAAAAATATGGCATCACCGATGTCAGTTGGACCCCGCCCAAATAAACAAAGCCCCGCACAATGGCGGGGCTCGGTTCACTTTTTCAAGTCGCCCAACGGATCGTAGGGCGGCTTTTTTTTCGCCTCATCCTTCTTACCCTTTTGGTCCAACGGCGCGATAGCAGGACCTGTCGGATCGACCTGCGGGTCTGCCACATCCGGCGAGTCCGGGTCGAAGCTCAGTTCATCCTTGCCACTGGCATGTTCATCGGAACGGGGGCCATCGGTACGCTTGTTCATCGCGTTCTCCTGTTAAAGCGGGCGTGCTTTGTCGTGGAGGTTGTCGAGGTCTTCTTCGACGCGCTCGACATCGTCGCCCGGGCCACGCTCTTTCGGGTCATTAGGGCGCAACGCATCGTTGTCGCGTTCTTCTTCACCGGGTGTGCGGTTCGGATCGGGTGTACCAGGTGGTGGCTGCTTGTGTTCAGACATGTTGGCTGACCTCAGGGCGGGTTTCACAGGTTTAGAGAAACCGCCCCCAGCCATCGTTCAACTTGATTACGGCAACCATGAGAAGATGGCTGCCCTTTCTGGAGACTTGCCCCGGATGTTCGAGCTCAAACCCTGCGACCCCGTCACCTACCGTCAACAGACCCGCCGCAGCACGCTGATCGTCGCCGTGCTGTTCCTGGCCCTGGCCATGCTGCTGTCGAGCCTGGCGGTGATGCTGTTCGGTGAACCCGGCGGTGACAACTTTCGCTTCAATGTCGGCGGTGTATTTGCCGGGGTGTTGATCACTGTCGCACTGGTGCGTGGCCCCTTCTGGACCCAGCCCTGGCTAGCGCCGGCAGTGTACGGCTGGCGGCTCAAGCGCAGCCTGATGAGCGTGACCAATGTGATGCACAAGGTCCGGGAGCGGGTACAGGCCAACGACCCGGTCGCCATCAAGCTGTTGCGCTTCTATCACCTGGGGCTGACGCAAATGCATGAGCTGGACGCCAACTCCAGCGCCCAGGCGCAACTGGTCGGCGAGATCGAGGCCCACAAGGCAAAGATGGAGGCCTTGGGCATCGACACGGACCAACCCCGGCTGGATCCCGCTTGGCTGGATAGCCTGAAAGGCGCTTAAGACAGCAGGCGTGCGTCAGTGGGTGACCTTGGCTCGCCAGCAGAATATCGCGCTCACGGCGATCGCCGCGCCCGCCAGGCCGAACACCCACGGCGCCGCCGCCACTGGCAGCAACAGGCCCGCCAGCAGCGGCCCAAGGCCGGCGCCGATATCGCGCCATACAGCGTTGGACGCCAATGCCGACACGCGCATGGCGCCCGGGTTGCGCTCGGCCACCAGCGTGGTCACTAGGGGCAATTGCAGGGCCCGCAGTACCAGTACGGCCGCTGCGCCGGCGATCACCCAATGACTGCCGAACGCCACCAGAGCCAAGGCGCTCAGGAACGAAAACAGCAGCAACATCGACGTGGCGCCAAAACGCTGGGCCGCGCGCCCGCCCAACGGGCTCAGCAGCAATTCCGACAGGTAACGCAGGCCCATCAAGCCACCGGCGATCAGCACCGCATCACCGCCCATGATCTTCTGCGCCTGAATTGACAGGCCAAAGATAAACAAGCCGTCCAGCGCAACGCCTTCGATAAACGACCATAGCGCCACGCTGTCCGGCCACTTGAAGCGGCGCCTCGTAGTGCTGTGCAAATCATGGCCGCTGGTTGGCAAGCCGCGGGCGAGCCACAGCCCCACCAGGCAGCAAGCGGCGAGAATCAGGAAGATCGGGCGCGGCCCCGCCCATAAGGTCAGCAGCCCGCCCAACGGCAAGGCCAGCATCGGCCCGAAGGCGATCAACGCCCGCGAACGCCCTGCCCTGCGGGCGGCGCCTTGCGGCTCGGACGTCGCCAGTACCTGGGTCGAGAGGTTCAACGCGGCAAAACACAGGCCCCAGACCAACCGCAAACCCAGCAGCGCGGCAAAACCGGACAGCATCGAGTTACCCAACGCGCACACCGCTGCGGCACCGGCGGCGAGCATGCAGGTCAGGCGGTCGCCGTTGCGCGCATAGAAGTTCAGTACGTGCCGGTAGCCGAAGATCCGTACCAGGCGGTTGGCGGCCAATAACACACCGGCCTGGGCCAGGGTGATACCAAACGCCGCGGACTCCATCGGCAGCAGCAGGTAAAGCAATACGTCGCTGGGCAGGCAAAAACCAAGGGTCAAAGCAGCGCGGCGGGAATTGATATCGGCAGTGCGTTGGGTCAGGCTGGGCATAAAGCTGAAACATTCAGAAATATTCAGACCGCCACACTAGCCTTCTCGCTGCGAGTTTTACAAGGCCTAAGCCTCGTGTTGATAAGGCAATAGACGCAGGCCGCTGGCCACCGCGCCCACCAAGGCAAAGCCACACCCCAGCCACAGCGCATATTGCGGACCGCTGCCCAGGGACAGGTGAAAACACAAAGCCACCAACGACGCCCCCAGCGTCTGCCCCAGTAAGCGCGAAATCGCCACGATGCCACTGGCACCACCGCTGCGCGCAAGGGGCGCGCTGGTCATCAAGGCCTTGAGGTTGGGCGACTGGAAGAACCCGAACCCGGCACCGCATAACGCCATGCGCCAGCCGATATCAAAGGCTGAGGCGCCACTGCCCAAGCTCGCCAATGTGGCCATGCCCACACTGAGCATCAACAAGCCGATGCCGCACAGCAGGCCCAGGGACACGCGGTCGGCCAAACGCCCTGCAACCAGCGCCATCACCGCCACCACCGCAGGCCAGGGCGTCATCAGAAAACCAGTTTCCACCTGGCTATGGCCGAGTGCCGCCTGTAACAGAAACGGCAGCGACACAAAGGCCAGGCCTTGGGCGCTGAAGGCGCAGATCGCCGTCAGGGATGACAAGGCAAACACCGGGCGCTTGAACAAATCCACCGCCAGCATCGGCGCCGGGTGCCCCGCCTCACGCCGCAGCAGCAACACGCCACATACCAACGCCACCGCCACCAGCCCCATCGTCAGTGCCCCTTGCGCCCCATGCACGGCAGCGCCCAGTCCCAACACCAGCAAGGCGAACAAGCCGGCACACAGCAGCGCCGCCAGGCGGTCGAAGGCGTGACCGGTGATCGGCAAGGTCGGTAACGAACGCAGGCCCAGGCCCAGGGCCAACAGCCCCAGAGGTACGTTGATCAGGTACAGCCAATGCCAGGTCGCCACCGACAAAATCGCCGAGGCGACGGTGGGCCCCAGGGTGAACGCCAGCCCCACCACCAGCGAGTTATAGCCCAGGCCACGCCCAAGCATCTTCGCCGGGTAGATATGCCGCAGCAGCGCGGTGTTGACACTCATCACCGCCGCCGCCCCCAGGCCCTGCGCCACCCGTGCGGCGGTGAGGGTCAATAGCGAACCGGCCAACCCGCAGAACAGTGACGAGACGATAAACAGCAGCAGCCCGCCAAGGTAGACCCGCCGATGCCCCCACACATCGCTCAACGACGCGAATGGCAGCACCGTGGCGATAATCGCCAGTTGATAGGCATTGACCACCCAGATCACCGATGCCGAATCGGTGCCAATGCCTTCGGCCAACGTCGGCAACGCGGTGTTGACGATGGCAGTGTCCAGGGTCGCCATGCCGATCCCCAGGGACAGCGCGACCACGGCCGGCAGGCGTTTATTGAGGGGCAACCCATCGGCAACAGAAGACATGGATAATCCACACAGGCAGTAAAGACGCTTAGATTACGGGCAGGCGCCGTTTTTTTCAGTGC
Source organism: Pseudomonas haemolytica (assembly GCF_009659625.1). Lineage (GTDB taxonomy): Bacteria > Pseudomonadota > Gammaproteobacteria > Pseudomonadales > Pseudomonadaceae > Aquipseudomonas > Aquipseudomonas haemolytica. The sequence continues at coordinate 154,506 of NZ_VOIW01000002.1, forward strand.
CAGGTTGACTGGCTGTCGAATCTTTCATGTTCGCCCTGCAAGCGCCCTATCCACAGTTTTAAAGCTGTGGAGTTTTAAACACCTGGCCCAGGTCCAGATGCCCATCTTTGACCGGCGGGCACCAGTAGTAACCACCAGTCAACGGCGTGCTGATGCGGTACAAGCCATCGACAATGCCATCCTCCAACCCGCTCATACGGCGCAACTGCGCTTCAAATGCATCGAAGGAATGGCCAAACGCGAGGAACATCAAGCCCGCCTGGCCGTTCTCGGCCCAAGGCATGGAGCGGCGCACCACGAAGGCCTCCGGGGTGAAGCTTTCCTGGGCCGTGCGCTTGGTGTGGGCGGACTCGGGAGCGTCGTCGAGTTCTTCGTTGTCGCCATGGCGGCGGCCGATGATGTGGTCACGCTCCTGGGCAGGCAGCGCGGCGAAGCCGTCAAGGTCGTGCTGCCATTGCTGAATAGCGGCAAAGCTGGCGCCGCTGTCGGTCAAGGCGGCTTCCACGGCGGCATCGTCGTGGGGGTTTTCGGTGCCGTCTTCGTAATCGGTCAGGTCAAAACCGGTCTTGTAGCGGAAGCCTTCGGTCGATTGCACCAGGCGAAAACCCGGGGCCAGGGCTTTTTCAAGCGCGCGGCTGCGCAGCAGTAACTCGCCACGGTCCACCCCGTGTAGCCAGACCCACAGCGCCTGTTGAGTCGACGGATTGTGCGCACCCGGGCCGCTGACAGCGGGAAATGCGCGCAACCCTTCAATCTCAGCACCCAGCGCCTTTACCAGCGGCTCACCGAAACCGACCACGGCCGTCGCGTCCGTCGACTGCACCAGCGCATCGAGCGCAGCCGGCACAGCTTGCAGGGATTCAATGGCGAAAAACAGATGGCGGGCCTGCAAAGGCACCGGTGCGGCAAGGATGCCCGGCTGGTACTGACTCATGTGAACTCCTTCTGAAAAGCCGCGCAGTTTACCCGGCGCACGCGATACTGCGAACAAGAATGCGCGCAAGCCTTGCCTTAGCGCCGCTAGTTGGGTGACTCTCTAGTCATGTTTTGCAACTATTCCAGGGGTAGCGACATGACCACCAGCAACCTGCTCGCCGAGCTGTTTCCCACCTCCGTCGCCCAGATTCCTGAGCAATTTCGCCTGACGGCACCCATTGAACAGCGTGATTACCTGGTCGACGGCCAGTTGCAGGTGTGGAACGGGCCGCTCGCCCGGGTGCAAAGCCCCGTGCAACTGGGGGATGAGCGTGTGCATATCGGCAGCACGCCGCTGCTGGATGCCGATACCGCCCTCACCGCTCTCGATGCTGCCGTACGCGCTTATGACCGTGGCCAGGGTGAATGGCCGACGATGCGCGTCGCCGAGCGTATCCAGCATGTCGAAGCATTCTTGCGGCGTATGCGCGAACAGCGCGACGCGGTGGTGAAGCTGCTGATGTGGGAAATCGGTAAAAACCTCAAGGACTCGCAGAAAGAATTCGACCGCACCTGTGACTACATCACCGACACCATCAATGCCCTCAAGGAACTCGATCGCCGCAGCAGCCGCTTCGAGCTGGAACAGGACACACTCGGGCAAATCCGCCGCGTGCCCCTGGGCGTGGCATTGTGTATGGGGCCTTACAACTACCCGTTGAACGAGACCTTCACCACGCTGATCCCGGCGTTGATCATGGGCAATACCGTGGTGTTCAAGCCGGCCAAGCTCGGTGTGCTGTTGATCCGCCCATTGCTGGAGGCGTTCCGCGACAGCTTCCCGGCTGGGGTGATCAACGTGATCTATGGCAGCGGCCGCGAAACCGTGAGCGCGCTGATGGCCAGCGGCAAGATCGATATCTTTGCGTTTATCGGCACCAACAAGGCCGCCAGCGATCTGAAAAAGCTGCACCCCAAGCCACACCGTTTGCGCGCGGCGCTGGGGCTGGATGCAAAAAACCCCGGGATCGTGCTGCCCGAAGTGGACCTGGATAATGCCGTGAGCGAAGCGGTCACCGGCTCGCTGTCGTTCAACGGCCAGCGTTGCACCGCGTTGAAAATCCTGTTTGTGCATGAAGACGTGGTCGAGCGCTTTATCGAGAAATTCAACGCCAAGCTGGCCACGCTCAAGCCCGGTATGCCTTGGGACGACGGCGTAGCACTGACGCCACTGCCGGAAGTGGGCAAAGTGGATTACCTCAACGAACTGGTGGCCGATGCGGCCCGACATGGCGCCAAGGTTGTGAATGCCGAAGGTGGCAGTAGCCGTGGTTCGTTCTTCTTCCCGGCGGTGCTGTACCCGGTGAACCCACAGATGCGCGTGTACCACGAAGAGCAATTCGGCCCGGTGGTGCCGATCGTGCCCTACCGCGACCTGGAAACCGTGATCGACTACGTGCTGGACTCGGACTTCGGCCAGCAGTTGAGCATCTTCGGTACCAACCCCGTCGAGGTCGGGCGCCTGGTAGACACCTTCGCCAACCAGGTCGGCCGCATCAATATCAACGCGCAGTGCCAGCGCGGGCCGGACACCTTTCCGTTTAACGGCCGCAAGAACTCGGCCGAGGGCACATTGTCGGTGCATGACGCCTTGCGTGTGTTTTCGATCCGCACCTTGGTCGCGACCAAGTTCCAGGAGAGCAACAAGGCGTTGGTCAGCGATATCCTGCGCAACCGTGACTCGAGCTTCCTGACCACCGACTACATTTTCTAAGTCCACCTCGGTTCAAACTGTGGGAGGGGAAAACCCCTCCCACATTCGACCCGGTTTGCCCTGATGAACGAGGCCCCTTTAGTACCGATGAACCTGCCCTTTTTTGCCCGGCGCCTGCTGCGCCCCCTGCTCGACCCGTACCGCCGCTTTCGCCACGCCAAGCTGATCCACGCGGCGCGCGTGTCCGTTGGTTTGCTGGCGACGATCCTGCTGACCACCGGCCTCAACCTGCCCCATGGAGAATGGGCGTCGGTGACCATGCTGATCGTGATCGGCGGGTTGCAGCACCACGGCAATATCGGCAAAAAAGCCGTGGAGCGCGCCTACGGCACCTTGATCGGTGCAAGCGTTGGTTTGCTGCTGGTGGTGCAACAGGCGTACTTCGGCCTGCCGCTGTTGACCTATTTGCTGATGTCGGTGGTGTGCGGGTTCTTTTCCTATCACGCCATCGGCAAAGGCGGTTACATCGCGCTGCTGTCGGCCATCACGGTATTCATCGTCGCCGGCCACGGGGACAACCCGATCTCGGATGGCCTGTGGCGCACCGTCGATATCCTGATCGGCATCGTGCTGGCCTTGGCGTTTTCCTTCGCCCTGCCGCTGTACGCCGTGTACTCGTGGCGCTACAACCTGGCCAGCGCGTTACGCGATTGCGCGCAAATTTACAGCCGGATCATCAATAGCCAATCGGTCACTGACGATGAACACCTCAAGCTGCTCAACCGCTTGAACGGGGCGATGGTGCAACTGCGTTCGCTGATGCCGTCAGTGTCCAAGGAAGTGCGGATTTCCATGACCGAGCTGGACGCGATCCAGCGTCATTTGCGCATGTGCATCAGCACCCTGGAGATTCTCGGCAATACACGGCCAGACCCACGCGATGAACAGGCGACGGCACGCATGCAAGTGATGTTGAAAACCGAGCATCGGCAGATTCGGGTGCAGTTGGTGGGGATGGCGCGGGCGTTGAAGTCGGGGGTGACGGAGCGGTTGGAGCGATCGGGTAGTGTCACACCGAACGTCACGTTGCTGGAGGCCCCGGTACACAACGGGCTGGACGGCTACCGGCTGTTGACGCTGCAACTGGCCGCGAATATTGATGGGATGCGCGAGCGGCTCTTCAGAAGTTCGGCGCGCTGGAAGATTTGATATCACAGCAAAAACGGAACAGATCTATCTTGAATAGATCTGTTCCGCTTTTAGTTAGGACTGACCCATAAATAAAATAGATCCACCCCTTTTCATTGCGCGTTACTTCTTACTCTCATTTTTCATTTAATCGAGGCGATATACGCCTATGTAGTAGACGTGAAAGTCATTGCCCCCTTGAGAGCCTGAACCGCCCCCTAGATCTTGATAGTTATGAAGCACAACGGAAGCCGGCCCGTTAGCCGCCGGTATGAAGGACAAATTTTGTTGGCCTTCAATATAGCCGGAATTTGGAACTGTAAATTTCGGTATAGCAACCTGCGAGCCCACGAGAACAGCCGTGATGGGCGGGACACCACCGGGCGGACTAACGCTCCCGATGGAATAACTGATGCTATAGCGATGCACTCTATTAAAGTTAAATGTCCTTGAGATCACTGCGCCAGCATTAGAGGGATGGGGAGTATCCACAAACAAACCAAGGACACCAAACGTAGCGCCCAGACCGCCTCTTCCTAAAGTCCATCCGTCTAAATTTCCAGTGTTAAAGTAATGGCCGGCATCTGTCCAAGGGTCTGTCTTGATATATTGAGCACTTCTAAAAATAACAGCTTTTAACTTATCATTACTGCCGTCAAACGTTACCTCACAGGTTATCGTTATTTGTCTGCCATTAGTTATGCGCTTCAGCCAACTACGCAGTACTGCCTTGTTTGCAAGCCCATTAAGAGCCTCTGTTGCGGTGATTGCCACACCATTGAGAACAGTTAGCGGGGTTACGCCTGCACTGCTGCAAATCAGCCAGACCCTTTGCCCTGGGTGACTCAACGACCATTTGGGCACTGCAGCCGTGGCGTTACCCGCGAAATTGTTGACATCCAGCGTACCGCCAGAAGCAATGTTGTTGATCCGTGGCTGCGGCAAACTGGCAGCAGGAATCGTATTGACCCTCACCGTCTGCACCTGCGACGGAATAGGGTCTCCCGCGCCATCGCGCACTACCGAATACTTCAAGCACACCGTGCTGTTCACGCTGCGATGCAAGACTTTATCCGCAGTGAGGTTGAACACCACCTCACCGCCATCCAATCCATCCAGGGTGACTGAATGATGGGTGCCGTCTGCAAAAAACCATTCAAGCGTGATCTTGTCTCGACCACTCATACCGGCATAGCGAGCGGTCACCGTCAGATTGTGCTCAATGGGCAGCGGGTCCACCGTCACATTCGGCCCGGTATCGGTGGTGCCATTGATAAACGGATGCGGCAAAACTCCTGGCAGGGCCTGGATGGTGTAATGACGCACACCAAACAGCACGGAGTCTCTCTGGTCCGGCGTTTCCGCCAGGCTGGCCCAGAACTTGATCGTCAAGTCTGCGCCGTCCTCAAGCAGCTTGATCTTATCCACGGGCGTGGGTGGGTTGATCCCATTGCGCTCGCCCTCGGCCGTGACCTCGTTGGCGGTGTAGGTTTCTTCGATAACCACGCCGCCACTTTCGTACGTCATCCATATCAACTGGGCGGCATGGATAAAGCTCCACACTGGGATATAGGTACGCGCGAGCGGGCTGAGTCGCGACACCTCCAGAATCGGTCCGCTGAAGCCTTCGATGGTCGGCGTCGGCAACCCCGTCAGCGGCAGCAGCCGCAGGGGGACTATCAGGGACTCATACGGGAACGTGCCACGATGGAAGTGATATTGCACATTAATGGTATTGCCGCCGTCACGAATCCCTTGAGCGATGGTGCGAGGGTCGATCAGCACACTGACTTCGTTGGTCGTTGGGTCGCCATAGACTTTTTTCGCGACGCTACCGTGACCATCGGCAGTGACCCAATCGACAGTAATCCAATCAGTGGCCAGCATCGGCCGAAACTTCACTCTCACGCATGTGCCATTCACGGCCGCCAACGGGTTGAGTTCATCGGGAGAGATCGAGGCCCCCTCGATGATCGGCCGGTCCAACTGCACGCCCTTGCCCACGGTGAGCGCCAGCACTTCCGAGCGCAGCACCACCCGCGGTGGGCCCGCCCGTTCCAGGCTGTAGGAGATGCGCAGGCTGCCGTTGTTGTTTTTATCCAGAATATCGCGGGTGACCGGATAGGGCAGTTCCTTGCCTGCGGTCACGCCGTTGATGTCGATCGTGCCGCTGATGGAACCGCCAAGGCCCGAGCCGATGCACGTCCAGTGAAGCTTGTCATCTTTCTGAGTCAACAGGTAGGGAAAGGTGATCAATACGTCGCTGCCCGGCACGTCGGCAGGGTCGACGTTGTTACCGATAGCACCCTGCAACCGTGGCGCCGGCATGTCAGCCTCGCGCTCACCGACTTGCGCGCCCAGCATCGCCGATTGACGAATCGCCAATGCACCGCCTCCCAGGATATGGACGGCACCATCGTTGGTTTCGTAGTAAATCTGGATATCACCCCGCCCATTGAACTGTTCCATCTCGGCAGCGCTAACGGTGTAGGTGCCGCCTTGTGAGCCCGCCAGTTGTGACTGGCTATGGATGATCGCGCTCCCCCCGCCCGGCGGAATGTGGATGATATACAGCGTTTCCCACACGCCTGGATTGTGGGGTTCGTAATGAGGAATGGTGACCGTGATGGGCTCGCCGGCTGGAATCAACCCTAATTCGATAGGGCTGACGCTGGGGGCCGGCATCGACACCTTGGTACCGACCACCGTGATCGTGATGCTGCCAGATTCCCCCAGGTACTCACCGCCAGCAGTTTCCCAACGGAATTGAACCCGAAAAGAGCCACCGATCACTTGCTCAATAATCTCAGCGTCGACAGGAATAAAGGTAAAACCCAAGTTATTGTCGGTCACGGGCCCTAACTCGATAGGCAGGATGGTCCCGTCGTCCAGCATGCAGAGCAATCGAGCGGTGACCTGATGCCGGGGGTTAGGCGTGGGAAACTGGCGGTTGGTCAGGATGACGATTTCGAAGGTCGAGTCACTTTGGGTGTCGAAGTCGATCTGTCGGGAAACAAGCTCGTCGCCATCCACGAGGAAAATCGGCGCTCCCAGCAGGCTGGGATCCAGTTCGGCATCGAGAAAATAGGGTTTGGAATACTGATACTTTTCGCCGGAAAAGTTCTCCACCACATCCCGCACGCGAAAGCGCAGGGTCAAGGTGCCCAGTTGCCCGCCCTGATCAATGATCGACTTACTCACAAAGACCCGGATCGGCGCCCCTCCCGCCGCTTCAGCGGGGCTCACTGTATGCAGGACAAAAATACCGTCCCAGGACAGCTCGATCACATCGTTCTGGCGGATGTCTTCGTACCATTCAACGATGCACCACAAGCCGCTTACGACATCACCCGCGCCGATGCTCGCGCCTTCGGGGAACCCGTCGACATGCATGACCAACCCGGTATGCCACGGGCTGCCCGGGTCGGTATCGGTGCCACCCGGGCGAGTGATCTTGATCAGAATGGGTTGAGGGGGGGAGGTGCTTTCGGTAAGGCTCCCTGCCCGCAGTACTCGGCCTTAGCTTTGCACTATCTCTTTAGGATTTTCAGGATCTCCATGCAAAAGCTCTGCAAAAAACTCTTCGGGAATCGCCAGGGTCTGGCGATCAAGGCTGGGGTCCTCGACAAGATCGTCGGCTGCCGAGTACACGAGGTCGTTAAGGTAAAAGGCGAAATAATCGTTGTGGTTTATATTCAGCCATCGTTCAAACACGAACAGCGCATAGGGGCGCACATGCCGGATGCCCAGGCCGTAGACCGCAGCTTCAGGGTAGACGGTAAGCAGAGGAACCGCAGGATATGCGGAGTAAGGATGATCCAGGTCCTCAGCGCGTGGCGTAACCGCAAGGGAAGACCGCCCTCGCTCTGGTGTGCAGGCGACGGGAAATGCAGCGTTATCAGAAGCGGGGACCCGACCACTGTCGGGATTAAGAGGATAGTCAGACATGGAGTACTCTCCTGGCGGAAGAAACGCAGGGTGGCTGGGTGCGTGGGGGCCAGGTAGATCAAACAGCTGTCTGAGAGGGTGCGTCTAGCTGTGAAAATTGACAGTGGCGACGAGTGGTAACGCATCAAGCAAAATTGCCGTGAATACAATCGCCGCACATTCACACTTCTTCTTACATATTTTTCACGTTTTATTCACATCCCGGGACGTAGGGTGAAGCCTCATCCGTTACAAACGTTGCATATCAAGCCCGCCGCCCCAGCGGGCTTTTTTTTGTGTGCGTTTTGACAAAGGCAAAGCCCCGCCCTTGTAGGAGCGAGCTTGCTCGCGAAGAACGCAATCACACCGCGGTGAACCAAAATGCCCGCGTTATCGTTGACGTTTTTCGCGAGCAGGCTCGCTCCTACAAGGGCTTGGCTTCAGCGCGTGGCCTGTTCGCGAATCGCCCGTTGGGTATCCAACACCCTGGCCAACGCGGTTTCCGCTTCCGGGCTTTGCTGCGGCACGCGAATCGCCGCCGAGACCAGGGTGATCAACTTGGCCATGACCTCGGCATCCGTGGCCGGGCGGCCCAGGCTCATGGAGTTCATCAGCAGGCGCAGTTCGGTGCCGGCCATCACCCCGGAAATCGCCTTGAGGGCAAATTGCAGGCGCACGCCCAGTTCGTTGCGCGGTAGATCCGGCAAGGCCAGGGCGAAGGCTTCAAAGAAACGCTGGAACACCGGTTGGTAATGCACCTTGAGGTATTCCTGGATAAACGGCGAGGTGTCGCTGTAGACCCGGCCGAGGAAGCGAATGAACGAGCGCCCTTCCCCACTGGCCGGGTCGCTGCGTTCCAGGCCCATGGCCGGGGCAAACAGCACGCCGAGCAAGGTATCGCAATCCAGCGGGCCGTCGGATTCGGCCTCACAACGGGCGAGCAACTCCAGGCGCTGCTCGTTGAGCGGCTCCAGGCGTTGCATCAGCAGGGTTTTCATCAGGGAGTCCTTGTCCCCGAAGTGATAGTTCACCGCCGCCAGGTTGACCTGGGCACGTTCGGTAATCTGCCGTAGCAATACGGCGTCATAGCCGTACTTGATGAAGAGCGCCTCTGTCGCATCCAGCAGTCGAGTCTTGGTAACGTTTGGAGCGCTGAGTTTCTTCGCGACCATATGGGTTCCACGGCGGAAATAATGTTTTAAAAAATAATTTGATTTTTTATACCGGTGCGGCCCGTCGAAAGCAAGTGGTGACACTCCTCCATATCACTAAAAGCCTGTATAACCGGGCCATCGACGTCTATCGAAAGCATTTTTACCCGTCCGAAACCTGCGTTCGGCAAATCGTTTCAAAGGGTAAAACCGCTCTAAATCCATGGCTGGCGAAGCAGATTGAACGCAGGTACTATTCAAACAATATTTTAAAAACAAGAAATAAAACCAGTCCGTGACGCGTACAGGCAGCTCCCGAACTTGTTACAAAGATTTTCCGGGGCATGGCGGTACCGTCGAGACTGCAGGCGTAGTCATGATGACAGACACCCCCACGCACCCAGGCTTGATCTCCCTGCAAGGCATCGGCAAGCGTTATCAGCTCGCCGGGCAAGAGCTGAGCATTCTCAATGACGTGTGCCTGTCCATCGCCCGCGGTGACAGCTGCGGCATTCTCGGCGCTTCCGGCTCCGGCAAAAGCACCCTGCTGAATATCCTCGGCCTGCTGGATTTGCCCAACTGCGGCCAGTACCACTTTGCCGGCCACGATATTTTCAGTGCAACCCCCGATGAACTGGCAGCGATTCGCAACCAGCAGATCGGTTTCGTATTCCAGAGCTTCAACCTGCTGTCACGCCTGAGTGCCCTGGACAATGTCGCGCTGCCCTTGAGTTATCGCGGTATGTCGCGGCATGAATCGGTGGAACACGCACAATGCATGCTCGAGCAAGTCGGCCTGGCCGATCGCGCCCACCATCGCCCTGCTGACCTCTCCGGTGGTCAGCGCCAGCGCGTCGCCATTGCCCGCGCCTTGGTCGGCAAGCCTTCGGTAATCCTGGCCGACGAACCCACCGGCAACCTCGACAGCACCACCGCCCAGGAGATCATGGACCTGCTGCTGGCCCTCAACCGCGAGCAGCAGGTCACGCTGATCATCGTCACCCACGATGCCCACATTGCCGAGCGCCTGGAGCGCAAGATCCTGGTGCGCAATGGCGTGGTGCATGAGGCCGGGCGCCTATGAGCCTGCGGGTCGAGCAGAGCCTCAGCCAACTGCTGCATGAAGCGTTTATCAGCCTGCGCACCCTGGGCAAACGTTCGATCCTGGCACTGCTGGGCATCGTGATCGGCAGCTCCTCGGTGGTCGCGCTGATCAATATCGGCCACAACGCGGCGGTGGATGCGGCGATGATTTTCAAGGACATGGGCACCGATACCCTCATCGCCCAGTTCCCGCCCAAGGGCAGCAGCAGCGTGCCCATGCACGCCCGGCTCGACCTTGACGCCGTGCGCCTGGCGGTGCCGGGCATCGCCGATATCGGCGCGCTCAGCCTGTTCAGCGGGCCCATCGTGTTCCATGGGCGTACCACCAATGCCAACTTTGTCGGCAGCACGCCGCAGATCCACGCGGCCATGCGCCTGATCGTGCGCGAGGGACGTTTCCTGTCAACGTTCGACGCCAACGAAACCTACGGGGTAATTGGTGACCAACTCGCCCAGGCCCTCGGCGCACCGGGCGACCCGCTGAAACTGGGCGACCGTGTGCGCATCAACGACTACCTGTTTCTGATCGTGGGCATCCTGCATGACCAACCCCGGGCCATGCTGATGCCGGTGCAGGCCAACGAATCGTTGTTTATCCCGGCCGAGGGCATGCGCCGCATCTATGCCAGCCCGCAGATCAGCAACGTGATCATCCGCGCAGCGCCGGGGCAGGACATGGAGCGTATCGCCCGCGACGCCGCCGCCGCGCTGCAACCGCAACTCAGCGACCACGACGTCAACATCACCGTGCCCCAGCAAATGATCGATGGCATGACCCGCCAGAGTCGTACCTTCGCCTACCTGCTGCTGGCGCTCGGCGCGATCTCCCTGGTCGGCGGCGGCGTCGGGGTGATGAACGTGATGTTGATGAACGTCTCGGAACGCCGTCGCGAGATCGGCATCCGCATGGCCTTGGGCGCGCGCCAGCGGGATATCCGCAACCTGTTCCTGCTCGAAGCCGTCACGCTCACCGCCGTGGGTGCGCTGTGCGGCGCAGTACTGGGCATGACCGCCGCATGGCTGTATGCATGGCTGTCAGGCTGGGCATTTGCCCTGGCGGTCGCCGCCCTGCCCTTGGGGGTTGGCAGTACGTTGCTGGTCGGTTTGTTCTTTGGCATTTACCCGGCAGTGTCGGCCTCGCGGTTGCAGCCGGTTGAGGCCCTGCGTGATGAATAAGTGCGTGCTGCTCCTTATGCTGATCAGCCTGCCGTGCATGGCCGCAGACGTGGTGGTCAACCCGCAAGCGCCGAGTACCACCCGCAGCGGCTACGAGCGCGGCGTGTCACTGAATGCCCAGGCAACTACCATGACCCTGGGCGACGCCGTGTACCTGGGCCTGCGCAACAACCCGGCGATCCGCAGCGCATACCTGCAACGGGTGGCGCAGAAGTTCGACCTGCGCGTTGCCGAAGATGTGTTCAACCCCAAGCTCACCCTCAACAGTTATTACCGCACCACCCGGGGTTCCCAGGACAATGCGCGCAACGCCAACCTGGCGCCGACCAGCAGCCTGCTCGGCGAATACGGCACGCGCTTGAGCATGGCCTGGACCCAGCAATTGAACAATGCCAACCGGGCCGGCCGCTACCGCAGCGACGGCCTTGACCTGGCGATCATCCAACCGCTGATGCGCGGGGCCGGCTGGGACGCCACCACCGCACCGCTACGCCTGTCGCGCCTGGCCGAGCAGGCCAATCGCTTGAACCTCAAGGCCACCGTGGCACAGACCATCAGCCAGATCATCGCCACCTACCGCCAATTGCTGCGCGCCCAGGAGCAACTGGTGATCGTGCAGGAAGCGCTCAAGCGCTCCAATACACTGCTGGACGTGAACAAGGCGCTGATCAGCGCCGGGCGCATGGCTGAGTTCGAGATCGTGCAGACCGAAGCCGACATCGCTACCCAGCAATTGGGCGTGGAAGAAGCCCAGAACCAACTGGACACCAGCCGCCTGGCCTTGCTGCGCCTGCTGGCCCTGGACCTGTCGACGCCGGTGCGCGCCACCGAGGCCCTGGAGGCCAACCCCATGGAGATCGACAAACGCCAAGCCTTCAACCTGGCGCAGAACCAGCAACCGGAATACCTCGCCGCGCTGCTGGGCAGCCAGCAGGCCGACCTCAACCTGGTGATCGCCAAGGACTCCGGGCGCTGGCAGGTGGACTTGGTCGCCGGCGCCAATCAGGTGCGCGCTGCCACCGACAACGACAACGGCCACAACAACAACCGCACCTGGGACAGCTACGCTGGCGTGCAGGTGCAGATCCCCATCGGCGATATCAGCACGCGCCAGGCCGAAGTGCGTGCGCGGGTGAATGTGGAGGATCAGGAAATCCGCATTACCGACGCTCGCCAGGAGCTGGAACGTAACGTCAACAATGTGGTGCGTGACCTTGGCACGCGTTGGCGCCAATATGAAATTTCCAAGCGCGCCGTGGAGTTGTCGCGGCGCAAGATCGAGATCGAGCGGGAAAAACTCAGTGCCGGGCGTTCCACCAACTTCCAGGTGTTGAGCTTCGAAACCGACCTGCGCAACGCCGAAAATGCCCAGCTCAATGCGCTGATCGCTTATTTGAACGCCCAGACCCAGCTCGATCTGACCCTGGGCATGACGCTGGAAAGTTGGGAAATCGCCCTCAATGACTACTAATAAAAAACGCCTGCTCGCCGTTGCCTTGATCCTGCTGTTGGCCGGTGCGGCCATCGGCCTGCTCAGCCAACGCAGCGGCGCCGAACAGGCGGGCACGGCCGAGCAGTGGCTGGCGGTGAAGCCTGACCCGCTGGTGCACCAGATCGGCCTGGTGGGCAAGATCGAGCCCGACACCACTGTCACGCTGACCGCACCGTTTGACGGCAACGTGCTGGCCAACCTGGTCGAACAAGGCCAGCGAGTCGAGGCCGGCCAGGTGCTGTTGCTCATGGACCCGGCCACTCTTGAAGTGCAACTGCGCGATGCCCTCTCTGCCCAACTCAAGGCCCGGCGCACCGTGCAGGAAATGCAGGACTGGGACAGCAGCCCCGCCGTCAGCCGCGCCCGCCGCAGCTTGCGCACTGCTGAAATGACCGCTGGCAACACCCAGCGCAAACTCACAGAAAGCGAAAACCTGTTCAAACGCGGCATCATTCCGCGCAACGAACTGGACGATCTCAAGCAGCAAACCCAGCAGCAGCAACTGGACCTGGTGGCGGCACGCAGTGAGCTGCAACAGGCCCAGGACCAAGGCAAGGGCGAATACCGACAGATCGCCGAGATGGAGTTGACCAATGCCACGGTTAAGTACGAAGCCTTGCAAAAACTGCTCGAAGGCAAAGAGGTCAAGGCACCCTTCTCAGGCATCGTGGTGCCCGCCCCCGGCAGCACCAGCTCCGCCCAAAGTGGCGGCAACAGCAATGCGCCGGTACAGGCCGGCAGCAAGGTCAGCCAGGGCCAGGTGCTGTTCGGGCTGGCCAATATCGAACGGCTGAAAATCGTCGCCAAGGTCTCAGAGTTGGATATCAACCAGTTGCATCAGGGCCAGGCGGTAGAAGTGATGGGCGATGGGTTTGATGGCGAACGGCTGACGGGCTCGGTCAGTGTGGTCAGTGGCTTGGCCATCGCCAGCGACAGCCAGGGCAGCGCGCAGTTTCCGGTGACCTTGTCGATCCCCAGGCTGACGCCGCAGCAGTTGCAGCGGGTGCGCCTGGGCATGAGCGCGCGATTGACCATCGTGACCTATAACAATGACCAGGCGATCGTGATTCCCAGCCAGGCGATCCAGCCGGATATGACGGTGGAGTATCGGGCGGCGATGGACAAGCCGGTGGAGCGAGTAAAGGTCACCACCGGGCAATCGACGCCCCAGGGCGTTGAGGTATTCGGACTCAAGCCAGGCTTTGTGAAAACCTCAAGCTAACCGCAGATCAACATGTGGGAGGGGGCTTGCTCCCGATAGCGGTGCATCAGCCACGAATGTATCTACTGACACGCCCTCATCGGGAGCAAGCCCCCTCCCACATTCAGTTCTGTGTCAGCTTGGCGGCCAGCGCCTTGGCCTGGAGCGCCACATCTGTCACCGCCGTGCTCTCCCACCACATCCCGCGCAACGGCGGCCCCATGGCAAACAGTCGCGGGCTGACCTGGCCGTGGGCATTCAGCACCGCACCGCACGCATCCGCCGCAATCCCCAACGCCAACGGCCCGGGCTGGATCAACCCACGCTTGAGCAGTTGCTGCGGCAACGGCCGGGCCACGCGGCGCCAGTCGTATTCGATGCCGCTGGAGTTGATCAGCGCCGCGCCCGAAATATGGGTGAGCCCTTGCTCGCCACGAAGGCGCACCGCAATGGCAACTCCATCATCCGACGGCACCAAGCCTTTGAACGACGCTGCGCGAATCCGCAACCGCCCTTCTCTCTGCAACCGCGCCACCAACTGCGCGCTCAACGGCGGTGAGCGGTGGTGATGGCTTTCCCACCACGGCCGTACATGCCGCACGAATTGGCGTTTGTGTGCCTCACTGGCCTGGCTCCATAAACGCGCGATATGACTGCGCACCGTGTCCAGCGGCGCTTGCCAGTCGATGCCCTGCTCAAGCGCTAGCCGGCATTGGCGCCGCACCTCACGCAGCAATTGCCGTGGGCTACGCAGGCGGTGGTTTGCGGCCAGGAAGTCTTCCCAACTCGGCGGTTGCCGGCGCACATGGGGCAACAGGCCGTGGCGCGAAAAAACCTCGATGGGCCCGCGATGCCCGGCCTGTTCCAAGGAGACTACGGCATCGACCATGGTCAGCCCGGAGCCGATGATCAGCACCGTTGAATGCGGGTCGAGCTGGGTCATCGCTTGCACGTCCCACGGGTCCAGTGCTGCGGCGTTCAAGCCGGTGGATTCGGTTTGCGGTGTGCGCGCTGCCGGGAACATGCCGGTGGCCAATACCGCGCAGGTGCCACGCAGTTGCTCACCTTTATCAAGGGTCAACAGCGCGGAGGTGGCATCGACTTGCAGGTCGACTGCTTCGGCGCGGATATGCTCGACGGTCGAGGTAGATAACGCAATGGCCTCGGCCAGGCGCTGCTGGGCATACAAACCAAAAATCCCCCGTGGTGGGAATAGTTCACTGATGGGCACATGCTGTTGGTCCGACTCCGGCCAACCGCCTGCGCCGATGTAGTCGGTGAGCCATTGAGTCAGGTCGTCGGCATTGTCAGGGTCGACACTCATGCGCGCCGCGTTGCCGTTCAAGGTGTGGCCCAGCTCGACGGCGCTATAAGCCTCACCCCGCCCCAGCTCAGCACGCGGCTCGATCACCAGGATGCGCCGTGCGCCAGGCAAACGCAGCAGTTGCACCGCCAGCATCGTGCCGCTCAGGCCGCCGCCGATGATCAGGACATCGGCGTTGCGGGTGGATTCACTCATGCAGGTTGGCCCTCACTGTCTAGATCACCACCGTACGCACGAAGCACACCGCCACGTCGCCATCATTGCGATAGCCGTGGGATTGGCGGCTGGCGAACATATAGAACTCACCGGCGGCGACGGTTTTCTCTTCGCCGTCCAGAACCAGGGTCAGTGCACCTTCATACACAAACAGTTGCACGCTCCAACCGTCCGGATCCGGCTCGGGGCTGTAGCGATCACCGGGTTCCAGGCGCATCTCCCACAGTTCCACTTCGCGCCGGGCGTTGGCTTTGGCCAGCAACACCGCTTTACTACCGGGAACATCACCGGCCCAGGCCAGCTCATTGATGCGGCTGTGGTCAGGCGCATCTGGCGCCTGGATCAGGTCGCTGAACGCCACCTCCAACGCTTCGGCCACACGGTCTAGAGTGGACAAACTGACGTTCTTCTCCCCCGCCTCAATCGCCACCAGCATGCGCCGGCTGACCCCGGACTTTTCCGAGAGCGCGGTCTGGCTCAGGTCGGCGGCGTGACGCAGGCGACGGACGTTCTGGCTGACGTGCTGCAGGACCGAAGCCCGTTGCGGATTTTCTTTGTGCACTATATTGCTCAATAGGTGGGTGTGCGCAGTATACTGCCCAGCAGTGCGGCGCATTGTGCGGTCCGTGCTTTCCCCTTGCAAGACCGAGCCGCCATGACCGCCCCGAACTCCCCTTCGCGTTTCAACCGTTTCAGTAAAGCCGAATGCATCCTGGTGGTGATCACCATGATCTGGGGCGGTACCTTCTTGCTGGTGCAGCACGCCATGACTGTCAGCGGGCCGATGTTTTTCGTCGGCTTGCGCTTTGCCGCTGCCGCTATCGTGGTGGGCTGTTTTTCCTTGCGCACTCTGCGCGATTTGACCCTGTTTGAATTCAAGGCCGGCGTATTTATCGGCGTGGCGATCATGTTTGGCTACGGCTTGCAGACCATTGGCCTGCAGACGATTCTGAGCAGCCAGTCGGCATTTATCACCGCGCTGTACGTACCCTTCGTGCCGCTATTGCAGTGGCTGGTACTGGGTCGGCGCCCGGGGTTGATGCCGAGCATCGGCATCATGCTGGCGTTCGCCGGGCTGATGCTGCTGACCGGCCCGGCGGGCGCTTCGCTGGATTTCAGCGCGGGTGAAATCGCCACCTTGATCGGCGCGGTGGCGATTGCGGCCGAGATCATTTTGATCAGCGCATTTGCCGGGCAGGTGGATGTGCGGCGCGTGACCGTGGTGCAACTGGCGACGGCATCGGTGCTGTCGTTCATGATGGTGGTACCGATGGGCGAGGCGTTGCCGGGCTTTTCGTGGTTGCTGTTATTCAGCGCGGTGGGCCTGGGCTTGACCAGTGCCGTGATCCAGGTCGCGATGAACTGGGCGCAGCAGAGTGTGTCACCGACCCGGGCCACCTTGATTTATGCCGGTGAGCCGGTGTGGGCCGGGGTGGTTGGGCGGATTGCCGGGGAACGGTTCCCGCCCATTGCGATGCTGGGGGCGGCTTTGATTGTGGTGGCCGTGATTGTGAGTGAGTGGAAGAGGAGCAGCTCGACAGCTGTCGATACTCAACGCGCTGTAGAGCCTGAAAATCAAGGTTGATACTGTGAGCGGCAAGCTACAAGCTGCAAGAAATACACACGGCTATTCTCTTGTAGCTTGCCGCTTGTAACTGTTTTCTACTGCTCCTGTAGGATCCTGCCACATCTTGCCGTTTGGTGATCGTGAAAGCGGCACGTATGATGCATCCCAAACTTCCGCAGATTAGAAGCCTATGTCCCTGATAGTTCTACTGCTTCTGCCTTTTATCGGCAGCTGTCTGGCGGCCTTGCTGCCGCACAACGCACGTAACACCGAATCCCTGTTGGCCGGCCTTGTGGCCCTGGTCGGCACTATTCAAGTCGCCCTGCTCTACCCCCAGATCGCCCATGGTGGCGTGATCCGCGAAGAATTCATGTGGTTGCCCAGCCTCGGGCTGAACTTCGTGCTGCGCATGGATGGGTTTGCCTGGCTGTTCTCGATGCTGGTGCTGGGCATCGGCTCACTGGTGGCGTTGTATGCGCGTTATTACATGTCGCCGGACGATCCGGTGCCGCGTTTTTTCGCGTTCTTCCTCGCGTTCATGGGCGCCATGCTTGGCCTCGTGATCTCCGGCAACCTGATCCAGATCGTATTCTTCTGGGAACTGACCAGCCTGTTCTCGTTCCTGTTGATCGGCTATTGGCATCACCGCGCCGATGCGCGACGCGGTGCCTATATGGCGCTGATGGTCACCGGCGCCGGCGGCCTGTGCCTGCTGGCGGGCGTGATGTTGCTGGGGCATATCGTCGGCAGCTACGACCTGGACCTGGTGCTGGCGGCGGGCGATCAGATTCGCGCGCACTCCCTCTACCCGGTCATGCTGGCCCTGGTGCTGATCGGTGCCTTGAGCAAAAGCGCACAGTTTCCGTTCCACTTCTGGCTGCCCCACGCCATGGCGGCGCCGACTCCGGTCTCAGCCTACCTGCACTCGGCGACGATGGTGAAGGCCGGCGTGTTCCTGCTGGCCCGCCTGTGGCCGTCGCTGTCCGGCAGCGAAGAATGGTTCTGGATCGTCGGCGGTGCCGGCGCCCTCACTCTCCTCCTCGGCGCTTACTGCGCCATGTTTCAAAACGATCTCAAGGGCCTGCTGGCCTACTCCACCATCAGCCACCTCGGGCTGATCACCCTGCTGCTGGGCCTCAACAGCCCGTTGGCCGCCGTCGCTGCGGTGTTCCATATTCTCAACCACGCCACCTTCAAGGCTTCGCTGTTCATGGCGGCGGGCATCATCGACCACGAAAGCGGCACGCGGGATATCCGCAAGCTCAGTGGCCTGGTGCGCCTGATCCCGTTTACCGCAACCCTGGCGATGGTAGCCAGTGCGTCCATGGCCGGGGTGCCGTTGCTCAACGGTTTCCTGTCCAAAGAGATGTTCTTCGCTGAAACCGTGTTTATCTCGTCGACCCAATGGGTAGAAATCGCCCTGCCGGTGATCGCGACCATCGCCGGTACCTTCAGCGTCGCCTACGCCCTGCGCTTTACCGTGGATGTGTTCTTCGGCCCGCCTGCCACCGACTTGCCGCACACACCCCACGAGCCACCGCGCTGGATGCGCGCGCCGGTCGAGTTGCTGGTGTTTACCTGCCTGCTGGTGGGGATCTTCCCGGCCCAGGTGGTCGGCTCGATCCTCGCCGCCGCGGCGCTCCCGGTGGTCGGTGGTGTGCTGCCGCAGTACAGCCTGGCGATCTGGCATGGCTGGAACGCGCCGATGATCATGAGCCTGGTGGCCATGTCCGGCGGCGTGGTGCTGTACCTGTTGCTGCGCAAGCAGCTAAAGCGCGGGCGCTTCAAGTACCCGCCGCTGATCAGCTACTTCAACGGCAAGCGCGGCTTCGAGCGCTGCCTGGTGGTGATGATGCGCGGCGTGCGCCGAATCGAGAAACGCATCAGCACCAAGCGCCTGCAAACCCAGTTGTTCCTGCTGGTGCTGCTGGCGGTGGTCGGCGCCATGATCCCCATGATCAACAGTGGCCTCAGTTGGGGCGACCGGCCGAAGATCCCTGGCTCCATCGTGTTTGTCACCCTGTGGCTGCTGGCGATTGCCTGCGCCCTCGGCGCCGCCTGGCAAGCCAAGTATCACCGGCTCGCGGCCCTGACCATGGTCAGCGTGTGCGGCCTGATGACCTGCGTGACCTTCGTGTGGTTCTCGGCGCCGGACCTGGCCCTGACCCAATTGGTAGTGGAAGTGGTGACTACCGTGCTGATCCTGCTCGGCCTGCGCTGGCTGCCGCGGCGGATCGAAGAAGTTTGGCCACTGCCCAACACCCTGCGCAAGGCGCGGATTCGCCGGGTGCGCGACTTCCTGCTGTCCACCGTGGTGGGTGGCGGCATGGCGTTGTTGTCCTACGCGATGCTGACCCGCCAGACGCCCAACGATATCTCCTCGTTCTACCTGAGCCGCGCCCTGCCCGAAGGCGGCGGCAGCAATGTGGTGAACGTGATGCTCGTGGACTTCCGGGGCTTCGACACCCTGGGCGAGATCACCGTGCTCGGCGCCGTGGCATTGACCGTGTACGCCCTGCTGCGACGCTTCCGTCCGTCTAAAGAAAGCATGGAGTTGCCGCCACAACAGCGCCAGTTGGCACCCGACGTGGCCACCGACCTGGTCAACCCACGCCAGGCCAGCGATACCGCCCTGGGTTTCATGATGGTGCCGGCGGTGCTGGTGCGCCTGCTGCTGCCGATTGCGCTGGTGGTGTCGTTCTACCTGTTCATGCGCGGCCACAACCAACCGGGCGGCGGCTTCGTTGCCGGCTTGGTGATGTCGGTGGCGTTTATCCTGCAATACATGGTGGCTGGCACGCAGTGGGTCGAGGCGCAGATGAGCCTGCGGCCAATGCGCTGGATGGGCTTCGGCCTGCTTTCGGCGACCTTGACCGGGCTCGGCGCGCTGTTCGTCGGCTACCCGTTCCTGACCACCCATACCTGGCATTTCAGCGTGCCGCTGCTGGGTGACATCCATATTGCCAGTGCATTGTTCTTCGACGTCGGCGTGTACGCCACGGTCGTAGGTTCCACACTGCTGATATTGACCGCTCTCGGCCACCAATCCGTGCGAGCGCATAAACCGAGCAACCAGCCCAAAGTGGTTGCCGCAACTGAAGGAGCCGCCTGATGGAAGAAGTCATCGCAATCGCCATTGGGGTCCTGGCGGCCTCCGGCGTCTGGTTGATCCTGCGGCCACGGACGTTCCAGGTGGTGATGGGTTTGTGCCTGCTGTCCTACGGGGTCAACCTGTTCATTTTCAGCATGGGCAGCCTGTTTATTGGCAAGGAACCGATCATCAAGGACGGCGTGCCCCAAGACCTGCTCAACTACACCGACCCGTTGCCCCAGGCCCTGGTGCTGACGGCTATCGTGATCAGCTTCGCCATGACCGCTTTGTTCCTGGTGGTGCTGCTGGCGTCCCGGGGCCTGACCGGCACTGACCATGTGGACGGCCGGGAGCCCAAGGAATGACGTGGATGAATCAACTGATCGTCGCGCCGATCCTGCTGCCGCTGCTCACCGCCGGGTTGATGCTGATGCTGGGCGAGAAACGCCGCCCGCTGAAGGCCCGGATCAATCTGTGCTCCAGTGTGATCGGCCTGGGCATCGCTATCCTGCTGTTGTACTGGACGCAACAAGGCGGCCCCGGCTCGATTGGTGTGTACCTGCCGGGCAACTGGCAGGTGCCGTTTGGCATCGTCTTGGTGGTCGACCAACTGTCGGCGATGATGCTGGTGCTGACCGGCATTATCGGCGTGAGCGCGCTGCTGTTTGCCATGGCCCGTTGGGACCGTGCGGGCACCAGTTTCCACGCACTGTTCCAGATCCAGCTGATGGGTTTGTATGGCGCGTTCCTCACCGCCGACCTATTCAACCTGTTCGTGTTCTTCGAGGTGCTGCTGGCGGCGTCCTACGGCCTGATGCTGCACGGTTCCGGCCGCGCACGGGTGTCGTCGGGGCTGCATTACATTGCAATCAACCTGCTGGCGTCGTCGCTGTTCCTGATTGGCGCGGCGATGATCTACGGCGTTACCGGCACACTGAACTTCGCTGACCTGGCGTTGAAAATCCCGTTGGTGCCGGAGGCTGATCGTGGCCTGTTGCATGCCGGCGCGGCGATCCTCGCCACGGCGTTCCTGGCCAAGGCCGGGATGTGGCCGCTGAACTTCTGGCTGGCGCCCGCCTACTCTTCAGCCAGCGCGCCGGTGGCGGCGATGTTTGCGATCATGACCAAGGTCGGCGTATACACCGTGCTGCGCTTGTGGACCCTGTTGTTCTCCGGCCAGGCCGGCGCTTCGGCGCTGTTTGGCGGCGACTGGCTGGTGTACGGCGGCATGGCGACGATCATCTGCGCGGCGCTGGCGATGGTAGCGGCGCAACGCTTGGAGCGCATGGCCAGCCTGAGCATCCTGGTCTCGGCCGGGATCCTGCTGTCGGCAGTGGGGTTTGCCCAGCCGAGCCTGACCGCTGGGGCGTTGTTCTATCTGGTCAGCTCCACCCTGGCGTTGAGTGCGTTGTTCCTGCTGGCGGAGTTGATCGAGCGTTCGCGTTCAGCCAACGACCTGCCGCTGGATGAAGAGATCGATGCGCTGCCCAAGGCCATGGAATCGCTGCATCCGCGCCCTGGCGTGAACCTGGACGATGAGCAGAAAGCCGTGGTCGGCCAGGTAATCCCCTGGACCATGGCCTTTCTCGGCTTGAGCTTTATCGCCTGCGCGCTGCTGATTATCGGCATGCCACCCTTGTCCGGGTTCATCGGCAAGCTCAGCCTGTTGAGTGCGCTGATCAACCCACTGGGCCTGGGCAACGCCGTGGACGAATCGATCCGCCCTGCGGCCTGGGGCCTGGTGGCGTTGCTGATTCTGTCTGGCCTGGCCTCGCTGATCGCTTTCGCCCGCCTCGGCATCCAGCGCTTCTGGACCCCGGAAGAGCGCCCCTCGCCGTTGCTGCGTCGCTACGAATGTGTGCCAATCTTCTTCCTGCTCGGTCTCAGCATCCTGCTGACCTTCAAGGCCGAGCCGCTGATGCGCTACACCCAGGCCGCCGCCGAAAGCCTGAACAACCCGGAACACTACGTGATGGCGGTGCTGGCCACGCGTCCGGTGCCAAGCCCCGAAGCCAAGGCCGCCGCGCTGGGGGTGCAGCCATGAAGCGCCTGTTCCCTGCCCCGTGGCTATCAGTGGCGTTATGGGTCTTGTGGCTGGTGCTGAACCTGTCGATCAGCCCCGGCAACCTGCTGCTGGGCGCATTGCTGGGCGTTCTTGCACCCTTGTTGATGGCGCCACTGCGCCCGTTGCCGATCCGTATCCGCCGCCCTGGCGTAATAGTCCGCCTGTTTTTCCGGGTTGGCCGCGACGTGATCATCTCCAACCTGCAGGTGGCCTGGGGTGTACTCACCTGCGGCTCACGCCCACCGCGCTCGCGCTTTATCAAGATCCCCTTGGACCTGCGCGACGCCAATGGCCTGGCCGTGCTGGCGATGATCACCAGCGTGACGCCCGGCACCGTCTGGTCGGAGCTGGCGCTAGACCGCAGCATCCTGCTGTTGCACGTCTTCGACCTGGATGACGACGCGCTATTCATCCAGCACTTCAAACACGACTACGAACGGCCCCTGATGGAGATCTTCGAATGAGCGCCCTGCTCGCCAATGCGATCCTGTTCAGCCTGTTCCTGTTCTCCATGGCGATGGTGCTGACCCTGGTGCGCCTGTTCAAAGGCCCGTCGGCCCAGGACCGGGTACTGGCGCTGGACTACCTGTACATCCTGGCGATGCTGATGATGCTGACCCTGGGTATTCGCTATGCCAGTGACACTTATTTTGAAGCGGCGCTGTTGATTGCGTTGTTCGGCTTCGTCGGCTCGTTTGCCCTGGCCAAATTTCTGCTGCGTGGGGAGGTGATTGAATGATGCCGTTATGGGTTGAAATCATAGTGGCGGCGTTGTTGGTGCTCAGCAGCGTGTTTGCGCTGATTGGCGCGATCGGCATGCTGCGGATGAAGGACTTCTTCCAGCGCATGCATCCGCCGGCGCTGGCCTCGACGTTGGGCGCCTGGAGTGTGGCGTTGGCGTCGATCATCTACTTTTCGGTGCTCAAGTCCGGGCCGGTATTGCACGGCTGGCTGATCCCGATTTTGTTGGCGATCACTGTGCCGGTGACTACCTTGCTGCTGGCGCGTACCGCGTTGTTCCGCAAGCGCATGGCTGGTGATGACGTACCCGCCGAAGTCAGCAGCCGCCGCTAACTTATAGAGCGGGCACGGTTAAAAATGTGGGAGGGGGCTTGCTCCCGATAGCAGTAGGTCAGTCAGCTAATCTGTAACTGACCCACCGCCATCGGGAGCAAGCCCCCTCCCACATTTGTGACTCTACTAGGCGAAAGACCGGATTCGCTCTGCCAGCCCAGCCAGTTCGGCATCATCCGCCCGCACATGGTCGTGGGAAGAGATATAGCCCTCATAAGCCGCAAAAAACTTATCCACCTTCGAACTCATCGGCTTGAATGTACTGTCCTGCCCAGTCCCATGCATCGGAAACAGCTTCGCATGCAGGTGATCCACGCCATAGCCTTCCAGGAACATCCCCGTACGCGCCACATCGGGAAACGCGCGGTCGATCTGTTGCGCGGTCTTCTTAGCGGCGATAGCGAGCCCTGCCAACACTTCATCCGACTGCGCAAACGCGTAACTGCCGTAATGCTGCCTGGGGATCACCACGCTGAAACCCGGGGTGTTGGGAAAGATCGACAAGAACGCCATGTGGTGTTCGTCCTCCCACAGGATATGGGCCGGGGAGGTTTTTCGGACAATGCTGCAGAAAATACAATCCATTTGAATTACCGCCAGTTTCATCTTGGGTTTGGTCGTAGCAACATCTAAAGCCAGGATGGAGCGAGCGTCAAATGCGGTGGGCATTTTGGGAAATGTCCTAAGGAGTGCGCCGTTAAAACGGTATGCAAAAAAACGCCCCGAACCAGTCGGGGCGTTTTTCATTCAGCGTTTACCGATCAAGCCTGATCAGCCAACCGCCAAGTAGTCCCACCCTTGCCGTCTTCCAACACCACACCCATCGCGGTCAGTTGGTCACGGATACGGTCGGATTCCGCCCAGTCCCTGTTCGCACGAGCAGCCAAACGCGCCTGAATCAACCCATCCACTTCAGCCGCATCCACACGCCCTTCGGCGCCGGCTTGCAGGAAGTCATCAGCTTCCATCTGCAACACGCCCAGGACACTCGCCAGCTCTTTCAAGCGAGCAGCCAGACCTGCCGCTGCGTCGAGATCGCTCTCACGCAGGCGGTTGATCTCACGCACCATCTCAAACAACACCGCGCAGGCTTCCGGTGTACCAAAGTCGTCGTTCATCACTTCGGTAAACCGCGCCACGAACGCTTCGCCGCCAGCAGGCGCCACGGCGGGCAAGCCTTTCAACGCGTGGTAGAACCGCTCCAGAGCACCCTTGGCGTCCTTGAGGTTGTCTTCCGAGTAGTTGATGGCGCTGCGGTAGTGGCTGGACACCAGCAGGTAACGCACCACTTCCGGATGGTACTTTTCCAGCACGTCGCGGATGGTGAAGAAGTTGTTCAAAGACTTGGACATCTTCTCGCCATTGATGCGGATCATGCCGCAGTGCATCCAGGCGTTGGCGTAGGTCTTGCCGGTGGCGGCTTCGCTTTGCGCGATTTCGTTTTCGTGGTGCGGGAACTCCAGGTCGCTGCCGCCGCCATGAATGTCGAAAGTCTCGCCCAGGCAGCAGGTGGACATCACCGAGCATTCGATGTGCCAACCCGGACGCCCGGCGCCCCATGGCGATTCCCAGCTTGGCTCGCCGGGCTTGGTGCCTTTCCATAGCACGAAGTCGAGCGGGTCTTGCTTGGCCTCGTCGACTTCGATGCGGGCGCCGATGCGCAGGTCTTCGATTTTCTTGCGCGACAGCTTGCCGTAGCCCATGAACTTGGCGACGCGGTAGTACACGTCACCATTGCCTGGGGCGTAGGCGTAACCCTTGTCGATCAGGGTCTGGATCATCGCGTGCATGCCGGGGATGTGGTCCGTGGCACGCGGTTCCATGTCCGGCTTGAGGATGTTGAGGCGCGCCTCGTCCTCGTGCATGGCAGCGATCATGCGCTCGGTCAGCGCGTCGAACGACTCGCCGTTTTCATTGGCGCGGTTGATGATCTTGTCGTCGATGTCGGTGATGTTGCGCACGTACGTCAAGTCATAGCCACTGAAACGCAGCCAGCGGGTCACCAGGTCGAAGGCAACCATGCTGCGGCCGTGGCCGATGTGGCAGTAGTCGTACACGGTCATGCCGCACACGTACATGCGCACCTTGTTGCCATCCAGCGGCTTGAAGACTTCTTTGGTCTTGCTGAGCGTGTTGTAGATCGTTAGCACGATGAATCCCTTAAGACTTGATCACTGGCCCCACGAATCTCGCAAGGTCACGGTACGGTTGAATACCGGAGCACCGGGTTTCGAGTCCTTGATATCCGCGCAGAAGTAACCTTCGCGCTCGAACTGGAAACGGTCTTCCGGCTGTGCGTCGCCAAGCGATGGCTCGGCACGACAACCCGTGAGTACTTGCAGGGAATCAGGATTGATGTTGTCCAAGAAGCTCGCGCTGTCTTCGGCCTTCTCAGGGTTCGGCGAACGGAACAGGCGATCGTACAGACGCACTTCACACTCGATGCTGGCGGCAGCCGGAACCCAGTGGACCACGCCCTTGACCTTGCGGCCTTCAGGGTTCTTGCCCAGGGTATCCGGATCGTACGAGCAACGCAGTTCGACGATGTTGCCATCGGCGTCCTTGATCGCTTCGTCAGCGCGGATCACGTAGCTGCCGCGCAGGCGCACTTCGCCGTTCGGCTCCAGGCGCTTGTAGCCCTTGGGCGGCTCTTCCATGAAGTCGTCACGGTCGATGTAGATTTCGCGGGCAAACGGCAATTTGCGCACGCCCAGCTCTTCTTTCTGCGGATGACGCGGCAGTTCGAGGTTCTCGACCTGGCCTTCCGGGTAGTTGGTGATCACGACTTTCAACGGACGCAGCACGCACATGGCGCGCGGGGCGTTCGCGTCGAGGTCCTGGCGGATGCTGAACTCGAGCATGCCGTAGTCGACCACGCCGTCGGAACGGTTGGTGCCGACCATCTCGCAGAAATTACGGATCGATGCCGGAGTGTAGCCACGGCGGCGGAAGCCCGACAGCGTCGACATGCGTGGGTCGTCCCAGCCATGCACGTGCTTTTCATCCACCAGTTGCTTGAGTTTGCGCTTGCTGGTGATGGTGTAGTTCAGGTTCAGGCGGCTGAACTCGTACTGACGCGGGTGCGCCGGTACCGGCAGGCTGTCCAGGAACCACTCGTACAGCGGGCGATGGCTTTCGAACTCCAGGGTGCAGATGGAGTGGGTGATGCCTTCGATGGCGTCCGACTGGCCGTGGGTAAAGTCGTAGTTGGGGTAGATGCACCACTTGTCACCGGTCTGGTGATGGTGGGCATGGCGGATGCGGTACATGATCGGGTCGCGCAGGTTCATGTTCGGCGAGGCCATGTCGATCTTGGCGCGCAGTACGCGGGCGCCGTCCGGGAACTCACCGGCGCGCATGCGGGCGAACCAGTCGAGGTTCTCTTCCACCGAACGGTCGCGGAACGGGCTGTTCTTGCCGGGTTCGGTCAGGGTGCCACGGTATTCCTTGGCCTGCTCCGGGGTCAGGTCGTCGACGTAGGCCTTGCCGGCCTTGATCAGCTCGACGGCCCAGTCGAACAACTGGTCGAAATACTTGGAGGCATAGCGCACTTCACCGGACCATTCGAAGCCCAGCCACTTGATGTCGCTTTCGATGGCGTCGATGTATTCCTGGTCTTCCTTGGCCGGGTTGGTGTCGTCGAAACGCAGGTGCGTGACGCCACCGAACTCCTGGGCCAGGCCGAAGTTCACACAGATCGACTTGGCGTGACCGATGTGCAGGTAGCCGTTGGGCTCTGGCGGGAAGCGGGTAACGATCTGCGTATGCTTGCCCGAATCCAGGTCCGCCTGGATGATCGGGCGCAGGAAATTGACCGGGACGGCAGGTCCGGCCTTGGAATTCGAGGTAGGGTCGACAGTGGGCTTGCTCATAGGATCCTTGAACAGACAGGTTCGTGGCCAGGTGGGGCCAGATAAAACAAAGGGCTTATCATAGCCGATGCTGTCAACCACCTGACAGAGCACGGTCAAAAACTGCTGCTTTAATTGCTGCTTTAATGACAGGCGCGGTAAAAAACCACCTCGAAATTCCTGCAAGGCACGCTAAACTGCGCACCTTGGCCGCTGATAGGCCAAACCGGTCGAGGCGCCCAGGCGTCCACACCCACGAATTCCCTGAAAAGAGTAGTGAACATGACTCAAGTCAAACTGACCACCAACCACGGTGACATCGTCATCGAGCTGAACGCCGAGAAAGCGCCGATCACCGTCGCCAACTTTATCGAGTACGTGAAAGCCGGCCACTACGAAAACACCGTTTTCCACCGTGTCATCGGCAACTTCATGATCCAGGGCGGCGGTTTCGAGCCTGGCATGAAAGAAAAGAAAGACAAGCGCCCAAGCATCCAGAACGAAGCGGACAACGGCCTTTCCAACGACAAGTACACCGTCGCCATGGCCCGTACCATGGAGCCGCATTCGGCCTCCGCGCAGTTCTTCATCAACGTCGCCGACAACGCCTTCCTGAACCACAGCGGCAAGAACGTGCAAGGCTGGGGCTACGCGGTATTCGGTAAAGTCACCGCCGGCACTGACGTTGTCGACAAGATCAAAGGCGTGTCCACTACGTCCAAGGCCGGTCACCAGGACGTTCCAGCAGAAGACGTGATCGTCGAGAAAGCCGAGATCATCGAAGCGTGATATTGCTGATTTCAGATTTGCATCTGGAAGAGGAGCGCCCGGATATTACCCGGGCGTTTCTGGATTTACTCCACGGTCGCGCCCGTGGTGCCCA
This sequence comes from Pseudomonas haemolytica, assembly GCF_009659625.1. Lineage (GTDB taxonomy): Bacteria > Pseudomonadota > Gammaproteobacteria > Pseudomonadales > Pseudomonadaceae > Aquipseudomonas > Aquipseudomonas haemolytica. The sequence goes on from NZ_VOIW01000002.1 coordinate 182,445, forward strand.
GGCGTTGTACATTCTGGGGGACTTCTTTGAAGCCTGGATTGGCGACGATGGGATGACGCCCTTCCAGCGTTCCATCTGTGAAGCGCTGCGTGAACTGAGCGACAGCGGCACCCCGATTTTCATCATGCATGGCAACCGCGATTTCCTGATCGGCAAGGCGTTCTGCAAAGCAGCAGGCGCAACCTTGCTCAAGGATCCGAGTGTCGTGCAGTTCTATGGCGAGCCAGTGCTATTGATGCACGGCGACAGCCTCTGCACCCGCGACCTTGGCTATATGAAGCTGCGGCGTATCCTGCGTAACCCGATTGTGTTGTTTATCCTGCGCCACCTGCCGTTGAGCACGCGCCATAAACTGGCGCGCAAGTTGCGCAGTGAAAGTTCTGCCCAAGTGCGCATGAAAGCCAACGACATTGTCGATGTAACCCCCGAAGAAGTCCCGCGGGTGATGCAGCAGTTCGGCGTGCACACCCTGGTGCACGGCCATACGCACCGCCCGGCCATCCATAAGTTGCAGATTGGTGACCAAGCGGCCAGGCGCATTGTACTGGGGGATTGGGACAAACAAGGCTGGGCGTTGCAGGTGGATGAGCAAGGGTTTCAATTGGCGGCGTTTGACTTCGTCAATCCGCAATTGGCACTGCCTGGCGCATGATCCTCAAACACCACTAATCCTATGTGAACAGAGATCAAAATGTGGGAGGGGGCTTGCCCCCGATGGCTGTGGATCAGTCAGCATATTTTTTGGCTGACCCACCGCTATCGGGGGCAAGCCCCCTCCCACATTGAATTGCATTCCAACCTTTGCCGGTCAGTGGCCGGACGCTTCCGGCCCTGCCTTGGCGCCAAATGGCGGCTTGGCCAGCCACACCAGCAACATCAAGCCCATGAACATCCACCCCAGCAACGTGAAGTAATCCACGGTGGACATCATGTACGCCTGGCTGGTGAGCACTTGGTCCAATTGCGCATACGCCTTGTGCCCCGCTCCACCGAGCGCCTGCAAGGCGTCACGGGTGGCCGAGTCATAGGGCGTCATGCTCTCGCTCATATAGGCATGGTGCTGGTCGGCCCGGCGGATCCAGATCCAGGTGGTCAGCGAAGCCGCGAAGCTGCCGCCCAATGTGCGCAGGAAGGTCGCAAGCCCGGCGCCGTCGGCAATCTGGTGCGGCGGCAGGTCGGACATCAGGATGCTCAGGGTCGGCATGAAGAACAGCGCCACGCCAATGCCCATGAACAGCTGCACCAGGGCGATGTGGGTGAAGTCCACTTCGTTGGTGAAACCGGCGCGCATAAAGCAGCTCAAGCCAATCGCCAGGAACGCCAGGCCCGCCAGCAGGCGCAAGTCGAACTTGTGCGCGTACTTGCCCACGAACGGCGACATCAGCACCGGCAGGATACCGATCGGTGCCACCGCCAGCCCGGCCCAGGTGGCGGTATAGCCCATCTGGGTCTGCAGCCATTGCGGCAGGATCAGGTTGATGCCGAAGAAGCCCGCATAACCGAGGACCAACACGATAGTGCCGATCCGGAAGTTACGGTGAGCGAACAACCGCAGGTTCACCACCGGGTGCTTGTCGGTCATTTCCCAGATGATGAACACCGCCAGCGCCACCACCGAGATCGCCGCACCGATGATGATGAAGTTGGATTCGAACCAGTCCAGGTCATTGCCCTTGTCGAGGATGATCTGCAAGGCGCCGACACCGACGATCAGGCTCAGCAGCCCGACGTAGTCCATCGGCTGGTAGCTGGTGACCACCGGGCGTTTCTTCAACTGCGAACGCACCACCATCACCGCAAAGATACCGATGGGTACGTTGATGAAGAAGATCCACGGCCAACTGTAGCTGTCAGTGATCCAGCCGCCGAGGATCGGCCCCGCAATGGGCGCCACCACGGTGACCATCGCCAGTAACGCCAGTGCCATGCCGCGCCTGGCGGGTGGGTAGACCGCGATCAATAGCGTCTGCGTCATCGGGTACAACGGCCCGGCGACCAAGCCTTGCAGCACCCGAAAGCCGATCAGCTCGGGCATTGAGGTGGAAATCCCACAGAGGAACGACGCCAGCACAAACAGGATGGTCGCCCACAAAAACAGCTTCACCTCGCCAAAGCGCCGGCTCAACCAACCGGTAAGCGGCAAGGCGATGGCGTTGCTCACCGCAAACGAGGTAATCACCCAGGTGCCCTGCTCGGAACTCACACCGAGGTTGCCAGAGATAGTCGGCAACGCCACGTTGGCGATGGTGGTATCGAGCACCTGCATAAAGGTCGCCAGCGACAGGCCAATAGTGGCCATCAGCAGGCTGGGTGGCGTGAACGAGGCGTTATTGCTCATCAGCGTTGCGCAGCCTTGGGAGCGGCGACGCTGTTGTCATGGATCAACTGGTTGATCATGGCATCGGCCTCGGCCAATTGGCGATCATACACATTGGTGCTGAACGACGCTTTCTGCGGCGCCTGTTGCGCCAGCACCGGGCCGCTCTGGTCGTGCAGGTTCACGTTGACCACCGTACTCAGGCCCACGCGCAGCGGGTGCTTGGCCAACTCTTCGGCGTTGATATGAATGCGCACCGGCACCCGTTGCACAATCTTGATCCAGTTACCGGTGGCGTTCTGGGCCGGCAGCAAGGCGAACGCGCTGCCGGTACCGGCGCCGAGGCTGTCGACGGTGCCGCTGTACTTCACGTCGCTGCCGTAGATGTCGGACTCGATATCCACCGGCTGGCCGATGCGCATATCACGCAGCTGGGTTTCCTTGAAGTTGGCGTCGATCCACAGCTGGTCCAGCGGAATCACCGCCATCAACGCGGTGCCAGGCTGTACGCGCTGGCCCAATTGCACGGTGCGCTTGGCCACGTAACCTGTGACCGGCGCGATCAAGGTACTGCGCGCGTTGGCCAGGTAGGCCTGGCGCAACTGCGCGGCGGCAGCTTGCACGTCGGGGTGGGACGAAATCACCGTGTCATCCACCAAGGCATTGCTGGTTTTCAGTTGCTGCTCGAGGTTGGTCAAGGCGTTCTTGGCGGCGGTCAGGCTGTCGCGGGCGTGGGACAGTTCTTCCTGGGAAATCGCGCCGCCCTGGGCCAGGGTCTTACGACGGTTGTAGTTGTCCTGGGCGGTTTGCACATCGGCTTTCTGCGCATTGACCTGGGCTTTCATGCCATCGACGTTGCTGTACAAGCCGCGCACCTGGCGCACGGTGCGGGCCAGGTTGGCCTGGGCACTCTGCAGGCCGACGGCAGCGTCGTTGGGGTCGAAGTTGATCAGCACCTGGCCTTCGTGGACCAGGTCGCCATCGTCGGCGCCGATGCTGACCACGGTGCCGGTGACCAGCGGGGTGATTTCCACCACGTTGCCGTTCACATAGGCGTCGTCGGTACTTTCATTGAAGCGGCCGTAGAACTCATACCAGCCCCACACGCCGACCACACCGAGAATAACGATCAGCGCCAGGCCGATCAGCATCACTTTGCGTTTGCGTGGGTTGTTGTCTTTGGGTTGTTCAGTTGCAGTGGTGTTTTCGGCAGTGGTCATGACAAATACCTCAAATTATTCCGTGCGTGTAGCGGGGGTGGTCGCGGTCACGCTGTTGGCGTTGTACCCGCCACCCAGGGCCTGCATCAGTTGAATCGACAGATCGATCTGCGCGGCATTCAGGGTTGCCAACTGACGCTGGGCCTGCAGCAATTGCTGCTCGATGCTGAGCACATCCAGGTAGTTGCCGATGCCTGAGCTGTAGCGCTGCACCCCGGTGTCATAGGACTGCTGGGCAATGTCCGCGGCATGTTGCTGGGCCTGGATCTGCCGCCCGGTGTCGCGCAGCTGCGAAAGGGTGGTGCCGATATCGCCCAAGGCTTGCACCAGGGTTTTGTTGTACTGGGCTACCGCCAGGTCGTAGTCGGCGTCGCGGGCATCGAGGTCGGCGCGCAGGCGACCGCCGTCGAAGATCGGCAGCGAAAGGGTCGGCGCAATATTGAAGAAGCGGCTGGCCGAACCGAACATCGCGTCCCCCAGCAACGACTCCGCCCCGGCGCTCGCGCTCAGATTGAGGTTGGGGTAGAAGCGGGTTTTGCTGGCGTCGATGTTCTTGCTCGCCGCCTCTACCCGCCAGCGTGCGGCGACCAGGTCGGGGCGTCGGCCGAGCAGCTCGGCAGGCAGTACCGAAGGCACCGCGACGGCGCTGGGCTTGAGCACTGCCGGGCGCGCCAGCTCGCTGCCACGGTCCGGGCCTTTGCCGAGCAACACCGCCAGGGCGATCTTGGCGCTTTGCAGTTGTTTTTCCGCATCGATCAACTGCGACTGGGAGCTGGCTTCCAGGCTCTCGGTCTGCTGGTACTGGTACTCGCTGTCGATGCCGGAACTCAAGCGGCGCTTGCTCAGGTCGAGCATCTGCCGCGTGCGCTTGAGGTCGTCGGTGGCCAGGTCACGCACGATATGCGCTTGGCCCAGGTCGCTGTAGGCCTTGGCCACGTTGGCGGCCAGGGTCAGGCGCGCGGCCTGTTGATCGACTTCGGCGGCGCGGGCCTCGCCCAGGGTGGCCTCCCAGGCGGCGCGCTGGCCGCCCCACAAGTCGAAGTTGTAGTTGAAGCTGGCGCCGACATTGCGCACCGTCGAGTACGCATCGCCCTGCCCCCGCGGGTCCTGGTCTTTGGCCAGGCGCGAACGACTGACGCCGGCGCTGGCATCCAGGGTCGGCATGCGTGCGGCGTTGGCGGCATAGGCGGCGGCTTCGGCCTGATGGGCACGGGCATCGGCGACTTGCATATCGGGGCTGTGTTGCAGGGCCTCAGCGATCAGGCCGTCGAGCTGTGGGTCGCCGAGGCTTTTCCACCAGTCGGCGGCCGGCCACGCGGCGCTGGACAGGGTCACGCCGCTCAGGGATTTACCGGTGTGCAGGGTGTTGGCGTCGAGGCGTTGGCCCTGGGTGTCGAGGCCGCTGTAGTTGGCACAACCGGCCAGCGTCATCGCCGCCAGCACCAGGCTGAATGCGCGTGTGTTCATTGTTTACCTACCCGCTGGATAGTGATGGGGTCACCCGCAGCGATCAAAATCTTCTTCAGAATCCGTTCCAGGCTTTCCAGCTCGCCCGGTTCGAGGGCGCCAGCCAGTTGATTGAGGGCCTGGGCGCCGATATGCGGCAACATGTCCGCCAGGCGCTGGCCTTCGGCGGTCAGTACCAACTGCACCTGACGGCGGTCCAGCTCGGACCGCTTGCGGCTTAGCAGGTCTTTTTGCTCCAGCCGGTCGAGCATGCGCGTCATCGAGCCGCTGTCCAGAGACAGGTTGCGGCACAGCTCGGCCGGGGTGTCGACGCCGAACTGGGCCATGATGATCAACACCTTGAACTGCGCGGCGGTGATGCCGTGGGGTTCCATATGCGTGTCGATGATCCGGTCCTTGAGAATCGCGGCGCGGCCCAGCAACAAGCCAAGATGGCAGTTGTGGAAGTTGTCAGGGGTGAAGTGAGGCATCGAAAGTCACCTTATTACTGCCTAGGCAGCGAATATGTGACGAGATGTTACTGCTTAGGCAGCGAATGTCAAATGGAATAATTAGCTTGCTTGGTAGTTGGCTGATTTAGTGGCTTGCAATGCAGTTAAATGTGGGAGGGGGCTTGCTCCCGATGGCGGTATGTCAGTCAGCTAATTTGTAGCTGACCCACCGCCATCGGGAGCAAGCCCCCTCCCACATTTATTACCCTGTACTGGTCAGAAATCGCGCTTGTAGAAGATATCCAGGGAGCTGGCCACGCCCGTGGCCACTTCCAGGTACACCTTCTTGCTCAGCAAGTAGCGCAGCGCAATGGTGTTGGCCGGCTCGAACACCCCTACCCCGTAACGCAGGCTGAGTTTCTCGTTGATCTTGCCGCTCGCCACTACGGCGGTGCTGTTACCGGTGCCTTGGGTGTCGAGGTCGAAATCCTGGATGCCCAGCTTGTTGGCAATATCCGAGGTCAAACCGGCACTGCCCATCAAGCCCAGGCCCAGGGCGGCTTCTGCAAGCATGTTGTTGTCTTCGCCGGTGTTGGTGCGCGAGCGGCCCAGCACCAGGTAGGACAGCGCATCTTCCTGGGCCATGGCCGGCTCGGAGAAGATCTGCGTGGTCGGCTGTTCGGCACTGCCGCTCAGGCGAATACCCGCGGTGACCGTGCGGCTGGATTCGGTGACGATGCGTACCGCTTCGATATCCAGGAACGGTTGGTCCAGCGGCCCGGCGAACAGCAGGCGCGCACGGCGCACGTTGAGGCGCTGGCCGTAGGCGCGGTAGCGGCCGTCGTTGAGCCACAGTTCGCCGCGGGTGTCCATGTTGTCGCCGATATGCACATGGCCCTGGACCTTGGCAGTGAGGCCGAAGCCGGCGAAGTTAAGCTGGTCTTCGCCCACCTCCACGTCGATATCCATGGCCATGGCCATTGGCGGTTTGCCCTCTTCGGTCTGGCTGCCAATGATCACCGTGTCATCGGAGACCTTGACCGTCGACGGTGGCAATTCGCGCACGGTGATATCGCCACGGGGGATGTGGACCTTGCCGGCAATCGCCAGCTTGTCGTCCTTGAGGCTGATTTTCAGGTCGGGCGCCACTTCCAGCTTGGCATAGGGTTCCACCGTGACCGGCAGTTGCGAGCCCTTGAGGCTGAGGTCGACCACCAAGGCGCGGCCCCAGTCGATCTGGCCCTTGAGGCTGCCCTGCCCGGCCTTGCCGCTGTGCCAGCCACCATTGAGCTGCACGCTTTCGCCGGCGATCTGCGCCTGCAGGTTCAGGCCCTCAAGGCTGATGGGCAATTCCGGCCCGGAGACTTCACCGTCCACCAGGCTCAGGTTGCCGTTGACCAGGGGTGCGAGCAGACCGCCGGAGATGCGGCCATTGCCGTTGAGCTTGCCGTTGAGTTTTTCCACCATTGGCACAAAGGGCCGCGCCACGGCGAGGTCCAGGCCGGTAAGGCTGAAATTGCCGGTGATCGGCTTGTTGTTCGGCAACGGGTTGATTTGCGCCTGCAACACCAACTCGCCGAGCTTGCCGCCACGGAAATTCAGCTGGGTGTCGATGCGCTTGGGGTTGAGGGTGGTTTCCAGCTTCAGCGTGTCGTAAGGGAAATCCAGCCACTGGCCCTTGTCCCGTACGCGCAAGGTGCCGCCACTGGCGTCCACCGCCACCACGCCTTTGGGCCCGCTCTCCGGCAAGTCCAGTTGGACGTCGGCGTTGAGTTTGCCCTGCCAGGCGAAGTCCTTGGGCAAAAAGGCCGCCAGGCTATCGATGGGGAATTGCTTGAGGTGGTAACGCAGCTTCGGTTCGGGCATCAGGCGCTGGTCTTCGCCACACAGGCTGGCCGGCCCGGAGACCCAGCAGTGCGCGCCGAAGGTGAGCTTGCCATCGGCCAGCCGCTCGATTTTCGCCGGAGCTTGCAGACGCCAGTCCTGGCCACCGGCTTGCACATCGCCGCTGGCCAGGCGCCCGCGCCAGTTGCCTTTGTCGAGGTTGCCATCCAAGGCCAGGGCCAGCTTGACCAACGGGCCGGCCAGGTCCAACTGGACTTTCTGGCTCTTGATATCGCCCTGGGCGCTGGCGGTGAGGTTACCCACCTGGGTTTCGCCGGCCTGGATGCCGCTGGCCTTCAGGTCGAGCTTGGCGCGCTGGGCGCTATCGAGGCTGGCGTCCAGGTTGAGGGTTTGCAGGCGGTTGTCGGCAAATGCCAGTTGCTGGCCCTTGAGATCGAGCTTGCCTTGGGGCGCTTTCAGGGTGCCTGCCACATCGACACGGCCATTGATTTGCCCACGCAGTTGCGGCCATAGCTGGGCCAGGCGCGTCAGCTTGATGTCGATCTGCCCGGCCAGGCGTTGTTGCAGGCTGCCGCTGCCGTTGATGCGGTTGTCGCCCAGGCGGATATCCAGGTTGGCCAGGGTCCATTGCTCCCCGGCGCCTTCGGCCTTGGCCGCCAGCACCGCGGTCTGCCCACGCAGGCGGCCCTTGAGGTCTAAATCGGCGTTGAGCTTGAGCTGTTCATTCTTGAACTCGCCTTTACTGCGCAGCGGCCCGGCCAGGGTGCCGGGCAACTCCGCGACCCAGTACGCAGGGTTCAGCGCCGACAGATCCAGCGCGGTATCCCAGGCAATGCCGTCGGCAAATTGCACGTTCAGGTGACCTTCGGCCTTGCCCTGGCCGGCGGTCAGTTTCAGTTCGGGCAAAAAGATTTGCTTGAGGTCGCCGCTGAAGGGCGTGACCACATTGAATTTACCCGCTGGGCCGTCGAGGTCGGCCTTGAGATTGCCGAGGTAATTGCCGTCCTTATAAGAGACTTCACCGTTGAAGGTGCGCAATGCCACTTGGGGTTCATCGATCACGGGATAGAGGCGATGCCAGGGGAAGTCCAACCAGTCGATCTTGGCGTCAGCGCGCAAGCCTTGCTGCCAGTCCAGGTTGGCACTGAGCTTGAGGCTTTGCTTGTCACCGGCATTCAAGTCCAGGCCGGCGATCTGCGCGCCCTTGGCGTCGACCTTGCCTTGCAAGAGCAAATCCACCGGGCCTTTTTCCGCCGGCAGCACGGCCTTGCCCAGCAACTGGTAGCCGCTTTTCAGGTCGCCCTTGGCGCTCAGGTCCAGCTGGTTGAGTTGCAGGGTGTCAGGCAGGTCGGCGCTGGGCTTGAAAGCCTCGGAGGTGATGTGCAACTGCGCAGGCAGGTTTTCCACCAGGGGTTGCAACTCGCCGCTGAGCTTGGCCGGCAGGTAGCCGCTGCTGTCGGCGTCGAGTTTGAGGGTCTTGAGCAGGTCGCCGTCGATCTTGAGCGCGATAGTCCAGGGTGCACCGCCTGGGGCGTAGGGCAAGCTCAGGTTGCCGCTGGCATTGAGCGGCCAATCACCGGTGGGTTGCAGCAAGCCGGCAAGGTCCAGCACGAGGTCGTCGCGTTGCAGGTGTACCGAGTCGATCTGCATACCGGCAGCGGTCCAGTGCGCCGCCAATTGCAGGCCCTTGAGTTCTTCACTGCCGTTGAACAACAGGCTACCGATGCGAACGTCGCCCAACTGGAGGGCAAGCGGCAGTTTCAGTTCGGGCAGTTGAATCGGCCCGCTGCTGCTCTCTTCGGCACTGGGTGGAAATTCCAGGCTGACCTGCTCCACATCCAGCTGGTTGATACACAGGGTCATGCGCAGCAGGCAGCCGGGCGACCAATCAAACTTCGGCGCATTCAGCTCGACGCGGCTGTCGTCCTGCTGCCACAGCAGATGCTCGGCGCTCCACTGCCCGCCCAGGCGGCCCTGGAAATTCTCTACGCTCAAACCCGGCACCTGGCCCAAGGCCCAACGACTGCCGGCCTGGGTGCCGAGTACCGACCACAGCGCCAACAACAGCAAAGCGAGGATGCCGACCAGCGCCAGCCCCGCTATTTTCAAACCACGCATCACAGCTCAGGCCCCATGGAAAAGTGCAATCGAACGCCGCCCGGATCTTCGAGGGCATGCGCGAGGTCGAGACGAATTGGCCCCACTGGCGAGACCCAGCGTACGCCAACGCCCACACCGGTTTTCAGGCTGGGAAAATCCAGGTTGTTGAAGGAGTTGCCCTGGTCGACAAAGGTCGCGATGCGCCATTTGTCGGTGATGGAGTATTGATACTCGGCGCTCAAGGCCACCATGTAGCGGCCACCGATGCGATCGCCGCGATCGTTCTCTGGCGACAGGGTCTGGTACTCATAGCCGCGCACGCTCTGGTCGCCGCCGGCAAAGAAGCGCAGTGACGGTGGCACGGATTTATAGCCGTTGGTGGCACTGCCGCCAAATTGCGCGCGGCCCAGGAAACGGTGGTTGTCCCACAAGGTGGTCAGGCCCTTGATCGTGGCGGTGCCGTAAAGCAGGTTGGTGTCGGACCCCAGGCCCTCCTTGGCGACCTTGGTATCGAACATCAGCCGGTAGCCATGGTGCGGGTCGATGCGGTTGTCACTGCGCAGGTAGGAATAACTGACCCCCGGCATCACCAGGTTACTCAGGCCCGAGTCATTGCCCAGGCGGTACTCTTCCCGCTGGTACTTGAGGGAAATCACCCGCGTCCAGCCGCTGGGCAACTTGCTGTGCCATTCGGGGCCAATGGTGAGCAGCTTGCTCAAGGTATCGGTGTTGGCGATCTCTTCATTCTGATAGCCGCCGGCAAAGCGCAATTTGTCGGTGAGCGGTGGGTCAAGCGGGATGTCGTACCACAGCCCGACGTTCTGCCGTGGCGCCGACAGTTCGGCTTCCCAGCCATAACTGTGGCCCTGGGGGTTGACCCAATGGCGCGTCCAGTTGGCTTTGCCCCGTGGGCCGACGTCGGTGGAGTAACCCAGGCCCAGGCCCATGGTGCGCGGCTTGCGGGTTTCCAGCTGCACGGCGACCGGGATCACGTCATTGGTCGCAGCGGTGGGGCTGGCGTCCACGCGCACGCCTTCAAAGAAGCCGCTGGCTTGCAGGTTTTGATTGAGTTCGGCGACCAGTTCGGAGTCGTACGGCGTGCCGCTGTTGAACGGCACCATGCGTTGCAACAGCTCTTCATCAAACGGTGTGTCACCGCTGAAGCTGACTTTGCCCATGCTGTAGCGCGGGCCGCTGTCGTAGATGAGTTCGATATCGGCCACACCCGCTTTGGGGTCCACCGCCAGTTTCTGGCTGGTAAACCGCCCGCTGAAAAAGCCGTAGCGCGACGCCTGGTTCTGGATCAGGCGCTTGGCGTCTTCGTAATGGCCGTGGTTGAGCACGGCGCCGGACTTGAGGTCGTCGCTGGCGGGCACGCGAAAGGCCTTGAGGCTCGCGGCCTGGCCATCGACCCGAATGGTCACGTTGCGCAAATGCACCGGTTCGCCGGGGTCGATGGTCAGGGTCAGGCGCGGGTTCTTGCCGCCCTTAACATCGCTGGCGATCTGTGGCTGATAGTAGCCCAAGGCCTGGGCGGCTTTGCGCGCCTGCTCCTCGGCGCCGCGGCTGAACCGCAGCAAGGCCTCTTCATCACGATCGCCCACCCCGCCGATATAGCCTTCGATGTTGGCTTTCAGCGCGTCGTTTGAGGGTTTGATCCGCACGTCCAGTTCGCTTTGCGCAAATGCGCCGCAGCTCGTGAACAGCAGAATCAAGCCGCTGGTATATCTTCCTGGAAACTTCATAGGCGCGGATGCTACACGAGCTAGGGAGGCTCTTTGAACCTGGAATTGTCTGAATAATTCTGTCCTAAGCCGTTACAGCATGTAACGCCTGCGGATTAGGATGGAAAAACACATGCTCCAGCACCGGGCCTACAGCGACTTCGCCGATCTCCTCATAACCTTGGCGCTTGTAGAAATCCAGGTAGCGGGAATTGCCCGTATCCAGCACCACGCCGGAGGAATGCGGGTCGTCGGCACACCAATTGTGTACCGCTTCCAGCAGTTGCTCACCATAGTGCTTGCCCTGGAACTGCGGGTGAATGCCCAGCAAAGGCAATACATGCACCGACTCGCTGGGCAGGCAGGCCAGGACGGCCTGATGGTATTCCAGGTAACGCCGTGTACCGCGCACACCGGTGCTCAGCCACATGCGGATCTGCCAGGCCCAGCTCTCGGTGATACCCAGACGCCGCTGCGGCGGTGCGATGAGGGCGATGCCGATCAGTCGGTCGTTGACGAACAGGCCGATGGCGGGAAGCTTCTGGAAGAAATGCTGCTTGACCAGTTCGCGCACGGTGGCGCGTACCCGCTGTTCATAGCCTGAGCGTTCGGCTTCGAAGATGTAGGCGAAGGTCGGCTCATGGCGATACGCCTGGTAAAGCAGGGATCGCGCTTCGCGGGAGTAGCCGCTATTGAGCAGGCGGATTTCGGCAATGGCCGTCGAAGTGTCTGGCATAACAGTCAATCTCCTGGGCGCCACTCAAACATGGCGTTCTTATGGGTACGAACCTGTGCAGCTCCAGTCGTTCCCAGACATTAGCAGTGCATCTGCCCTACCGCCACGCTGGCCCCCGCCGGACTTGTCGGCTAGCATCGCGCTTTTGCCAGACTGGACTGTCGACCATGAAAATCGTCTCCTTCAATATCAACGGGCTGCGCGCCCGCCCTCACCAGCTGGCGGCGCTGATTGAAAAACATCAACCGGATGTGATCGGCCTGCAGGAAACCAAGGTCCACGATGACCAGTTCCCGTTGGCCGAGGTGCAGGCCCTGGGTTATCACGTGTACTACCACGGGCAGAAAGGCCACTACGGTGTGGCCCTGCTCTCGCGCAAAGAGGCGCTGAGCGTAAACAAAGGTTTTGCCAGCGATGAAGAGGACGCCCAGCGTCGTTTTATCTGGGGCACCTTCGCCGATGAAAACGGCCACCCGGTGACCATCATGAATGGCTACTTCCCCCAAGGCGAAAGCCGCGATCACCCCACCAAGTTCCCGGCCAAGCAACGCTTTTATGAAGACTTGCAGCAACTGCTGGAAAGCCAGTTCAGCAGTGACCAGGCGCTGGTGGTGATGGGCGATGTGAACATTTCTCCGGAAGATTGCGACATCGGCATCGGCGCCGACAACGCCAAGCGTTGGTTGAAAACCGGCAAGTGCAGCTTTCTGCCGGAAGAGCGCGAGTGGATGGCACGCCTGAAGAACTGGGGCCTGGTCGACAGCTTCCGCCACCTCAACCCGGACGTGGCCGACCGCTTCAGTTGGTTCGATTACCGCAGCCGTGGGTTTGAAGATGAGCCCAAGCGTGGGCTGCGTATTGACGTGATCATGGCATCCACTGGCCTGGTGCCGCGGGTCAAGGACGCCGGGGTGGATTACGATTTGCGTGGGTTGGAGAAACCCTCGGATCATGCGCCGATCTGGCTGGAATTGAGCTGAGTTGCCTGGTTGTACTCGGGCAAATGTGGGAGGGGGCTTGCCCCCGATAGCAGTGTGTCAGTCAGCTCATCTGTAGCTGATACACCGCAATCGGGAGCAAGCCCCCTCCCACATTTTGCCCTGCAGTGTGCCTGTAACATTCATGCCATCTGCCTGACTTAATCTCGCGGCACTCCCTTTGGCTTGAGAAGGTGCCAGCATGAAGCTGCGCGTTCTGTTCCTGTGCTTTGCGATCTCCCTGCCCGCCGTGGCCACTCCCCTGCCCATTCCCGACCAAGGCCCTGCGCTACGCATCCAGGGCTCCAACACCATCGGCGCGGCGCTCGGCCCCGCGTTGGTCAAGGGGTTAATGGAGCATCAAGGCTTGCAGGGCGTACACAGCGAGCCAGGTGCCGGGGCGAACGAGCAGCGCGTGGTCGGCAAGACGCGCCAAGGCAAGACGGTGACCGTCGAGGTCGCTGCCCATGGTTCCAGCACCGGCTTTGCCGCGCTGAAAAACGCTCGCGCCGACCTCGCCGCATCGTCCCGCCCGATCAAGGACAGTGAGCTGGTGGACCTCGAACCCCTGGGCGATCTGAAAAGCCCTGACGCCGAACAGGTAATCGCCATCGATGGTCTGGCGATCATCCTCAACCCTCGCAACCCGCTCAATACCCTGAACACCGAGCAGTTGGCGCAAATATTCAATGGCGAGGTCAGCACCTGGGAAGCACTGGGTGGCATTGGCGGTGCCATTCATCTATATGCCCGGGATGATCAGTCCGGCACCTACGACACGTTCAAGGAGCTGGTGTTGAGCCGACGGGGCAAACCGCTTGCCGGGACCGCCCAGCGTTTCGAGTCCAGTGAGGCGTTGTCCGATGCGGTCAGCCATGACCCGCAAGGCATCGGTTTTATCGGCCTGCCCTATGTGCGCCAGGCCAAGGCGGTGGCGATTGTCGACGGCGACTCACAACCGATGCTGCCCTTGACCAGCTTGATTGCCACCGAGGATTACCCGCTGTCACGGCGGCTGTTCTTTTACGTGCCGCCCTCTTCCCGCAACCCGTGGGCCAAGGCGCTGGTGGACTTCAGCCAAGGCAGCAAGGGCCAGGCGATTGTGGCCGCCAATGGCTTTATCGCCCAGCAGGTACAAGCGATAGGCGTGACGCCACGCCCGTCAATGCCCGACGACTACCAGGCCATCACCCGTGACGCCCAGCGCCTGACGGTGAATTTCCGTTTCGAGGAAGGCAGCGCCAGCCTGGACAACAAGGCGCGCCAGGATCTGCAGCGAGTGGTGGCTTATATAAGAAGCCACGGCAAGCTGGATAAACGGGTGACGCTGGTGGGGTTTGGCGATGCCAAGAATGATCCGCAGCGTGCGGCGTTGTTGTCGAAGTTACGGGCGATGGCGGTGCGCCGGGAACTGGTCAAGAGCGGCGTGGTGCTAAGGGATATTCGCGGGTTTGGCGCGCAGATGCCGGTGGCGGCGAATACGGCGGATGAGGGGCGGATCAAGAATCGGCGGGTGGAGGTGTGGGTGTACTGAGGGTTGCTGGATCTTCAGTGCCTGATCCGGCCTCATCGGGAGCAAGCCCCCTCCCACACTTGGAATGCATTCCAATGTGGGGCTTGCTCCCGATTACAGATGACGCGGTCTACTGCCCGCTACGCATCAGCTCCCTAGGCACATACTTGCCAATCTCAAACTTGCCAATTGCCGCGCGGTGCACTTCGTCCGGGCCGTCGGCCAGGCGCAGGGTACGTTGCATGGCGTACATGTAGGCCAGCGGGAAATCATTGGAAACCCCGGCGCCGCCGTGGATCTGGATCGCACGGTCGATCACCTTCAAGGCCACATTCGGCGCTACCACCTTGATCTGGGCGATTTCGCTTTTCGCCACTTTGTTGCCCACGGTGTCCATCATGTACGCCGCTTTCAAGGTCAGCAGGCGCGCCATGTCGATTTCCATGCGCGAGTCGGCAATCTTGTCGATATTGCCGCCCAAACGCGCCAGGGGCTTGCCGAATGCAGTGCGGCTGACCGAGCGTTTGCACATCAACTCCAACGCACGCTCGGCCATCCCGATGGAACGCATGCAGTGGTGGATACGGCCCGGGCCAAGGCGGCCCTGGGCGATCTCGAAACCACGGCCCTCACCGAGCAAGACGTTTTCGTAGGGTACGCGCACGTTGTCGAAGAGCACTTCGGCGTGGCCGTGGGGCGCGTCGTCGTAGCCGAATACCGGCAGCGGCCGTACGATTTTTACGCCGGGTGCATCCACCGGCACCAGGATCATCGAGTGCTGCTGGTGACGCGGCGCATCCGGGTTGCTCAGGCCCATGAAGATCAGGATCTTGCAGCGCGGGTCGCAGGCACCTGAGGTCCACCATTTCTTGCCGTTGATCACCCACTCGTCGCCCTGGCGTTCGGCGCGGGCGGCCATGTTGGTGGCGTCCGAAGAAGCCACGTCCGGTTCGGTCATGGCAAAGGCAGAGCGAATTTCGCCGCGCAGCAACGGTTCGAGCCAGCGGCGTTTCTGTTCTTCGTTGGCATAGCGCACCAGCACTTCCATATTGCCGGTGTCGGGGGCGGAGCAGTTGAAGGGCTCCGGGCCCAGCAGGGAGCGGCCCATGATTTCGGCCAGCGGCGCGTACTCAAGGTTGGTCAGGCCGGCGCCCAGTTCGGACTCAGGCAGGAACAGGTTCCACAGGCCTTCGGCTTTAGCCTTGAGCTTCAACTCCTCCATGATTGCGGTGGGCTGCCAGCGATCACCTTCATTAACCTGGCGCTCAAACACTGGCTCGGCCGGGTAGACATAAGCGTCCATGAACGCAGTGACGCGTTCACGCAGTTCCTGAACCTTGGGCGAATAGGCGAAATCCATGAGCAGCTCCCTTCTTTGAGAGGTTGTTTAGGTCATGCATTCGATGCTAGAACAGCGTTGATAATTTACCTAGCCTATTCTCGGCGTGTATTAACATTCATCACCGATATATGATCGGCGTATGGACATCTAACAAGAAGAGCGCAACGAAATGAATCTGAGCAAGGTCGACCTCAACCTCTTCATCGTCTTTGATGCGATCTACACCGAAGCCAACCTGACCCGCGCCGGGCAGATCGTCGGCATCACCCAGCCGGCGGTGTCCAACGCCCTGGCGCGTTTGCGCGAGACCTTCAATGACCCGCTGTTCGTGCGCACCGCCCAGGGCATGGTGCCCACGCCCATGGCGCAGAACATCATCGGCCCGGTGCGCAATGCGCTGTCGTTGCTGCGAGTGTCGGTGCAGGAAAGCCGCATCTTCAATCCGCAGCAGGCGGCCAAGACCTACCGCATCAGCATGACCGACCTCACCGAGGCAGTGATCCTGCCGCAGTTGTTCCAGCGCCTGCGTCGCCTGGCGCCGACCGTGGTGATCGAGAGCTTCCTGTCCAAGCGCCGTGAGACCACCAAGGAGCTGGCGGCCGGGCGCCTGGATTTTGCCGTGGACGCGCCCCTCAACACCGACCCGCAGGTGCGCCATGTCAAGCTGATGGAGGACCGCTACGTGTGCGCCATGCGCAAAGGCCACCCGATGGCGGGCAAGGACAAATTCAGCCTGGATGACTACCTGTCGCTGACCCATATCCATATCTCCAGCCGCCGCAACGGCTTGGGCCATGTGGACCTGGCCCTGGGCAAAATGGGCATCCAGCGCAAGATCGCCCTGCGCTCACAGCATTACCTGATGGCCTCCCAGGTGTTGCAACAGACCGACATGGTGATGACCGTGCCCGAGCGCTTCGCCCGACGCCATGAACTGCACTGGTTCAATTTGCCGGTCAACGATGTGCCGCCGGTGGAAACCCATTTGTACTGGCATGAAAGCACCGACCAGGATCCGGCCAACCGCTGGATGCGCGAGCAGATGATCGAGCTGTGCCAGCAAGTCACGGCCCACGAAAAGAAACTGGATAAACAACAGGCGGGAGGCTGAAGTACTCACCCTGTGGGAGGGGGCTTGGCCCCGATGGGCTGCGCAGCGGCCCTTGACGTTTACGTCAACCTGACATTAGCTTAACGCCAAGACTTTCTTGAGCGCCCCCATGAGCACGACCTACAGCATCTCCGACCTCGCCCGCGAGCTCGACATCACCACCCGCGCCATTCGTTTCTATGAAGAACAAGGCCTGCTGGCCCCTGAACGCCGGGGCCAGGAGCGCATCTACTCGGCGCGGGACAAGGTCAGCCTCAAGCTGATCCTGCGCGGCAAGCGCATCGGCTTTTCCCTGGCCGAATGCCGCGAGCTGATCGAACTCTACGACCCTACCGGCGGCAACCAGATCCAACTCCACAGCATGCTGGCCAAGATCGCCGAGCGCCGTGAACAGCTTGAGCAACAGTTGCTGGATATCGAACAGATGAAGCTGGAACTGGACACCGCCGAAGAGCGCTGCACCCAGGCACTGGCGCACACCATGAGCCAAGCCGGCCAATAATCAGAAGGTAACTGCCATGTCCCTCCCCTCACACGTACGCCTGGTGGAAGTCGGCCCGCGCGACGGCTTGCAGAACGAAGCCCAGCCCATCAGCGTGGCGGATAAAGTCCAGTTGGTGGACGCCTTGAGCGCCGCCGGGTTGAGCTATATCGAAGTCGGCAGTTTTGTCTCGCCCAAATGGGTGCCGCAAATGGCCGGTTCAGCCGAGGTGTTTGCACAGATCCAGCGCAAGCCCGGTGTGACCTATGGCGCGTTGGCGCCAAACCTGCGCGGGTTTGAGGATGCGCTGGCGGCCGGGGTCAAGGAGGTCGCGGTGTTTGCCGCCGCGTCCGAGGCGTTTTCCCAACGCAATATCAACTGCTCGATCAGCGAAAGCCTGGAGCGTTTCGCGCCGATCATGGCCGCGGCCAAGCAGCACGGCATCAGCGTGCGCGGGTACGTGTCGTGTGTGTTGGGTTGCCCTTACGAAGGCGATATCGCGCCGCAGCAAGTGGCGGCCGTCGCCCGCGAGCTGTATGCCATGGGCTGCTATGAAGTGTCCCTGGGCGACACCATCGGCACCGGCACGGCCGGCGCTACCCGGCGCCTGTTCGAAGTCGTCGGCGCCCAGGTGCCACGGGACAAGCTGGCCGGGCATTTCCATGACACCTACGGCCAGGCCATCGCCAACGTCTACGCCAGCCTGCTGGAAGGCATCCATGTGTTCGACAGCTCTATCGCGGGGCTCGGCGGTTGCCCTTATGCCAAGGGCGCCAGCGGTAACGTCGCCACCGAGGATGTGCTCTACCTGCTCAACGGCCTGGGCATCGACACGGGCATTGACCTGGAGTGCTTGATTGGCGCCGGCCAGCAGATCAGCCGGGTGCTCGGGCGGCCCAGTGGATCCCGTGTGGCGAAGGCACGTAACGCAGGGTAGGTAGCACGGCTGTGACAATGTGTTACCGCACACCTACACAACGGGTAACGCGGGAACAAAATATGTCGCCTTTACTGAAAGATATTTCTCACAAAAAAGTTAACTTATTGATTTTAGAAGACTTTTAAAAGTTGGCACGCCTCCTGCTATCTCTATGGCATAACAAGAATAAAAAGCGCCAAACCTAATAAAAATAAGACGAAACGACTCTGACATAACAAAAACAACACGGCAGAGACGCAGCTAACAGATTTTTTTGGAGAAGATGTGCTTCGCAGGGTACGGCGTGCCGCAACCCGCAACCGGATAGAGAAAAATAAAATTACCTCAGGTAGCTACCCACTGGTTGGATCGTTTACGAAGAAGCAGGTCAGCGTTCAAAAAAATACGTTTGCTCTTGACCCCGGATGGGGGTCGCCAAAAATAGCGGTACGGGCCACGGCTACCAAAAACAACAACAGGCCGCCCCTCAATAATAAGAAAAGAGCACGCAACGACAAATTAAAGGGGACCTTCGGGTCCCCTTTGTGCTTCCTGGCCTTTGGTCATCCGCTGACTCATCGCATCCAAAATGTGCGAGCGGCGCACCGCCACTCCCAAATGGAGTGTGCGCTGCTAGGTAGATTGCTCGCGCAATTCCTCGATCGAAATCTCACGCATGCGAAACTTCTGGATCTTGCCCGTTACCGTCATCGGAAACTCATCCACAAACTTGAAGTGCCTGGGCGTCTTGAAGTGGGCGATGCGGTCCTTGCACCAACTCAGCAGTTCAAGCTCGTTAGCGACATGGCCGGGATGGAATCTGATCCAGGCGACGATTTCTTCGCCATAGCGCTCATCGGGGATGCCGATGATCTGCACGTCGGCCACCGCCGGATGGGTGAAGAAGAACTCTTCCAACTCCCGTGGGTACACGTTCTCGCCGCCGCGAATGATCATGTCCTTGTTGCGCCCGGCAATGCACACGTAACCCTGTTCATCCATGGTCGCCAGGTCGCCGGTGTGCATCCAGCCGGCGTCGTCGATGGCCTCGCGGGTGCCTTCGGGGTTGTTCCAGTATCCGAGCATCACGCTGTAGCCACGGGTGCACAGCTCACCTATCACGCCGCGCGCTACAGTGTTGCCGGCGTCGTCGATAATCTTGGTTTCCAGTTGCGGTTGGGTACGGCCCACCGTGGTGACGCGCCGCTCGATATCGTCATCGGCTCCGGTCTGCAGTGACACCGGGCTGGTTTCGGTCATGCCGTAGGCGATCTGCACTTCACCCATGTGCAGTTCATGGATGACTCGGCGCATCACTTCGATAGGGCATGTCGCCCCGGCCATGATGCCGGTGCGCAGGCTGGACAATTGGAACTCGGCCCGGCGCGGGTGATCGAGCATGGCGATAAACATGGTCGGCACACCATACAAGCCGGTGGCTTTTTCTTCGGCGACGGCGCTCAACGTCAACAGCGGGTCGAAACCGTCGTTGGGATAGATCATGGTGGTGCCGTGGGTGATGCAACCGAGGTTGCCCATTACCATGCCGAAGCAGTGGTACAGCGGCACCGGGATGACCAAACGATCCTGCGCAGTCAGGCCCAGGCTTTCGCCGACCATATAGCCGTTATTGAGGATATTGTGGTGGCTGAGGGTGGCGCCCTTGGGGAAGCCCGTGGTGCCGGAGGTGTACTGGATATTCACGGGTTGGTCGACGTGCAGGCTGGCTTGGCGGCTGTGCAGTTGCTCGGCCGGGACCCCGGCGCCCAGGGCTGACAGTTGCGACCAGGGCACGAATTCCGGTGGCGGGCTGGAGTCGAGGCTGATGAGGCCGCGCAGGTCCGGCTTGAGCGCCTGGACCATCGCGTGGTAATCGGAGGTCTTGAACGAACCGGCGCATACCAGCCATTGGCAGCCGGATTGCTTGAGCACGTAGTCCAACTCACTCCTGCGATAGGCCGGGTTGATATTGACCAGGATCACCCCGAGCTTGGCGCTTGCTACCTGGCAGATCAGCCATTCGGCGCAATTAGGCGCCCAGATACCCAGGCGGTCGCCGGTTTGCATGCCCAGGGCCAGAAATGCCCGCGCATGCAGATCGACCGTCTCGGCCAGCTGCCGCCAGGTGTAGCGTCGCTGTTGGTGTCGGACCACCAGGGCTTCGCCCTCAGCATACTGCGCGGCGGTGCGGTCGAAGGCCTGGCCAATGGTCATGGCCAGCAAGGTCTTGTCCTGGGAGCCACGGCAGTAGCTCTGATTCGGTTGCTCCATAACGACCCCTGTTGTCTTTTTTGTAGGTTGACGTATACGTAAACTACGATTGACAGCGCCGCAACGCAAGCTTACGTTAACGTAAAGGTGAGCGCCCTCCTCTGGCGCCCAACCCACACAACAACAAAGCTCACATTAAGGTGCCTGTCCATGAGTTACCCGTCCCTGAACTTCGCCCTCGGCGAGACCATCGACATGCTGCGCGACCAGGTGCAGTCCTTCGTGGCCAAGGAGATCGCACCGCGCGCGGCCCAGATCGACATCGACAACCTGTTCCCCGCCGACCTGTGGCGCAAGTTCGGGGACATGGGCCTGCTGGGCATCACCGTGCCGGAGGAATACGGCGGTGCCGGCCTGGGTTACCTGGCCCACGTGGTGAGCATGGAAGAAATCAGCCGCGGTTCGGCCTCGGTGGCGCTGTCTTACGGTGCGCACTCCAACCTGTGCGTCAACCAGATCAACCGCAACGGCAACCACGAACAGAAACTCAAGTACCTGCCCAAGCTGATCAGCGGCGAACACATCGGCGCCCTGGCCATGAGCGAGCCGAATGCCGGCTCCGACGTGGTCTCGATGAAACTGCGCGCCGACAAACGCGGCGACTGCTACGTACTCAACGGCAGCAAGACCTGGATCACCAACGGCCCCGACGCCAACACCTACGTGATCTACGCCAAGACCGACCTGGAGAAAGGCCCCCACGGCATCACCGCCTTCATCGTCGAGCGTGACTGGAAAGGCTTCAGCCGCAGCAACAAGTTCGACAAACTGGGCATGCGCGGCTCCAACACCTGCGAGCTGTTTTTCGATGACGTGGAGGTACCGCAAGAAAACATCCTCGGCGTGCTCAATGGCGGCGTGAAGGTACTGATGAGCGGCCTGGACTACGAACGCGTGGTGCTGTCCGGCGGCCCCACCGGGATCATGCAGGCGTGTATGGACCTGATTGTGCCGTACATCCATGACCGCAAGCAGTTTGGCCAGAGCATCGGCGAATTCCAGCTGATCCAGGGCAAGGTCGCGGATATGTACACCCAGCTCAACGCCAGCCGCGCCTATCTCTACGCGGTGGCCCAGGCTTGCGAGCGCGGCGAGACCACGCGCAAGGACGCGGCGGGCGTGATCCTGTACAGCGCCGAGCGCGCCACGCAGATGGCCCTCGACGCGATCCAGATTCTCGGCGGCAATGGCTATATCAACGAATTCCCCGCCGGCCGCCTGCTGCGCGACGCCAAGCTGTATGAAATCGGCGCCGGTACCAGTGAGATTCGACGGATGTTGATTGGCCGCGAACTCTTCAACGAAACCCGCTGAAGGAGCGCCCCATGGCCACCCTGCATACCCAGCTCAACCCGCGCTCGGCAGAGTTCGCCGCCAACAGCGCGGCGATGCTCGCACAGGTCGACGCCCTGCACAGCCTGCTCGCTCACGTACAACAAGGCGGCGGCGCCAAGGCTCAGGAGCGCCACACCTCGCGGGGCAAGCTACTGCCTCGCGAGCGTATCAACCGCTTGCTCGACCCGGGCTCGCCGTTCCTCGAACTCAGCCAACTGGCGGCTTATCAGGTGTATGGCGAGGACGTACCGGCCGCCGGAGTGATTGCCGGGATCGGCCGTGTGGAAGGCGTCGAATGCATGATCGTCGCCAACGATGCCACGGTCAAAGGCGGCTCCTACTACCCGCTGACCGTGAAAAAACACCTGCGCGCCCAGACCATCGCCGAGCAGAACCGTCTGCCGTGCATCTACCTGGTGGACTCCGGCGGCGCCAACCTGCCGCGCCAGGACGAAGTGTTTCCGGACCGTGAGCACTTCGGGCGGATCTTCTTCAACCAAGCCAATATGAGCGCCCAGGGCATCCCGCAGATTGCCGTGGTGATGGGCTCGTGCACCGCCGGCGGCGCCTACGTGCCAGCCATGGCTGACGAAGCGATCATGGTGCGCCAGCAAGCCACCATCTTCCTCGCCGGCCCGCCGCTGGTAAAGGCCGCCACCGGCGAGGTGGTCAGCGCCGAAGACCTCGGCGGCGCCGATGTGCACTGCAAGATCTCCGGCGTGGCCGACCATTATGCCGACAGCGATGAACACGCCCTGGCCCTGGCTCGACGCAGCGTGGCCAACCTCAATTGGCGCAAACAAGGTGAGTTGCTGCAACGCCCGCCCGTGGCACCGCTGTACAGCAGCGAAGAGCTGTACGGCGTGATTCCGGCGGATGCCAAGCAACCGTTCGATGTGCGCGAAGTCATCGCACGGCTGGTGGACGGTTCGGTGTTCGATGAGTTCAAGGCCTTGTTCGGTACCACCTTGGTGTGCGGCTTTGCGCACTTGCATGGCTACCCGATTGCGATCCTGGCCAACAACGGGATCCTGTTCGCCGAAGCCGCGCAGAAAGGCGCGCACTTTATCGAGCTGGCGTGCCAGCGCGGGATTCCCCTGCTGTTCCTGCAAAACATCACCGGTTTTATGGTCGGCCAGAAGTACGAAGCTGGTGGTATCGCCAAGCATGGCGCCAAGCTGGTGACCGCAGTGGCCTGTGCCAAGGTGCCGAAGTTCACCGTGATCATCGGCGGCAGCTTTGGTGCAGGTAATTACGGCATGTGCGGCCGCGCCTATGACCCGCGCTTCTTGTGGATGTGGCCCAACGCACGCATTGGCGTGATGGGTGCCGAACAGGCCGCCGGCGTGCTGGTGCAGGTCAAGCGTGAACAGGCTGAGCGCGCAGGCGCGGCGTTCAGTGCAGAAGAAGAAACCGCGATCAAGCAGCCGATCCTCGACCAGTATGAAACCCAGGGCCACCCCTACTACTCCAGTGCGCGCCTGTGGGATGACGGTGTCATCGACCCGTTGCAGACCCGCGACGTGCTGGCCCTGGCCTTGTCCGCCTCGCTGAACGCCCCCATCGAGCCGAGCCGCTTCGGCGTGTTCCGCATGTAAATGGAGCTGTATCCCATGAGCGATTTCAACACCCTCGAACTGATCACCGACAGCCGTGGCTTTGCCACGTTGTGGCTCAGTCGCGAAGCCAAGAACAACGCGTTCAACGCCCAGATGATCCGCGAACTGATCATTGCCCTCGACCGGGTGCAGGGCGACCCGTCCCTGCGCTTCCTGGTACTGCGCGGGCGCGGCAAGCATTTCAGTGCCGGCGCCGACCTGGCCTGGATGCAGCAGTCGGCCGAGCTGGACTACCACACCAACCTGGACGACGCCCGCGAACTGGCGGAGCTGATGTACAACCTGTCCAAGCTGAAAATCCCCACGTTGGCCGTGGTGCAAGGCGCGGCCTACGGTGGCGCGCTGGGCCTGATCAGTTGCTGCGACATGGCCATCGGAGCCGACGACGCGCAGTTTTGCCTGTCGGAAGTGCGCATCGGCCTTGCGCCAGCGGTGATCAGCCCGTTCGTGGTGCAGGCGATGGGCCAACGCGCTGCCCGTCGCTATGCCCTGACGGCCGAGCGATTTGGCGGCCAGCGGGCGCGGGAGATCGGCTTGCTGGCAGAGAGTTATCCGGCCGAAACCCTGGATCAGCAGGTGGACCAGTGGGTCGTCAACCTGCTGCAAAACAGCCCGGCGGCGATGCGCGCCAGTAAGGATTTACTGCGTGAAGTGGGCAACGGAGCCCTCAATCCCGCGTTGCGACGTTATTGTGAAAACGCCATCGCGCGTATTCGTGTGAGCGCCGAGGGCCAGGAAGGTTTGCGCGCGTTCCTGCAAAAGCGTGCGCCAAGTTGGCAGGCCCAGGAGCCGCGTTCATGAGCTCACTCACCACAATACTGGTGGCCAACCGTGGCGAAATTGCCTGCCGGGTCATGCGCACCGCCAAGGCCATGGGGCTGACTACCGTGGCCGTGCACAGCGCCATCGACCGCGATGCGCGCCATAGCCGCGAGGCGGATATCCGTGTCGACCTGGGGGGTAGCAAAGCCACCGACAGTTACCTGCAAATCGACAAACTGATCGCCGCCGCCCACGCCAGCGGCGCCCAGGCGATTCACCCCGGCTACGGCTTCCTCTCGGAAAACGCCGGCTTCGCCCGCGCCATCGAGGCCGCCGGCTTGATCTTCCTCGGCCCGCCCGCCTCGGCCATCGATGCCATGGGCAGCAAGTCTGCGGCCAAGGCCCTGATGGAAACGGCTGGCGTACCGCTGGTGCCGGGTTATCACGGCGAGGCCCAGGACTTGGAGACCTTCCGCGCCGCCTGCGAGCGTATCGGCTACCCGGTGCTGCTCAAGGCCACGGCCGGCGGCGGCGGCAAGGGCATGAAGGTGGTCGAGGACGTCAGCCAATTGGCCGAAGCCTTGGCCTCCGCCCAGCGTGAAGCGCTGTCGTCGTTCGGCAATGGGCAGATGCTGGTGGAGAAATACCTGCTCAAGCCGCGCCATGTCGAGATCCAGGTGTTTGCCGACCAGCACGGCCACTGCCTGTACCTCAATGAGCGCGACTGTTCTATCCAGCGTCGCCATCAAAAGGTCGTGGAAGAAGCCCCGGCACCGGGTTTGAGTGTGGAGCAGCGCAAGGCCATGGGCGAAGCGGCAGTGCGCGCAGCCCAGGCCATCGGTTATGTCGGCGCGGGCACGGTGGAATTTTTGCTGGATGCCCGGGGCGAGTTCTTCTTTATGGAGATGAACACGCGGCTGCAAGTGGAGCATCCGGTGACCGAGGCGATTACCGGCCTCGACCTGGTGGCCTGGCAGATTCGAGTTGCCCAGGGCGAGGCGCTGCCGATCACTCAAGAGCAGGTGCCGTTGATCGGCCATGCGATTGAAGTGCGGCTGTACGCCGAAGACCCGGCCAATGATTTCCTGCCGGCCACCGGGCACCTGGCGCTATACCGCGAGTCCAGCCCAGGCCCGGGACGCCGGGTGGACAGTGGTGTCGAACAAGGCGACGACGTATCGCCCTTCTACGACCCGATGCTTGGCAAGTTGATTGCCTGGGGTGAAGACCGTGAACAGGCGCGCTTGCGGTTACTGGGCATGCTCGATGAGTTTGCGGTCGGCGGGCTCAAGACTAACCTGGGTTTTCTGCGACGCATCATCGGCCATCCCGCGTTTGCGGCGGCCGAACTGGATACCGGGTTTATCCCGCGCTATCAGGATGAACTGTTGCCAGCGCCCGGTGCATTGAGCGATGCGTTCTGGCAGGCGGCGGGCTCGGCGTTTATGCAGAGCCTGCCGCTGGGTGAAGGGCCGTGGGCAACTAACCAGGGCTTTCGTACGGGCCTGCCTGCCGAGGTGTCGCTGCACTTGAGCTGCAATGGGCAGGATCGGCTGGTGACATTGTCGGGGCATACGCCGCTGCTGTGCGGCGAGCAGTTGCTGATCGAACACCAAGGCGTGCGCCGCGCTCATCTGGCGGTCCGCAGTGCAGGCAATCTGTACCTGCGTTGGGAAGGCGAAATGCATGCTGTCAGCTTGTTCGATCCGATTGCGGCGGTCGAGGCTGGGCAATCCCATCAGGGCGGCCTTACCGCTCCGATGAACGGCAGCATCGTGCGCGTGTTGGTGGAGGTAGGCCAGACCGTCGAGGCTGGCACCCAACTGGTGGTGCTGGAAGCCATGAAGATGGAGCACAGCATCCGTGCGCCCCAGGCCGGGGTGGTCAAGGCGTTGTTCTGCCAGGAAGGTGAAATGGTGGCTGAAGGCAGCGCGTTGGTGGAGCTCGAAACGACCGGCTAAAACCTGGCCGTGGCTTGCACCACGACACCCAGGAGGCGGCATTCGTCGGTGAGCAGTGCCTTGGGGTAAGTGGGATTGAGCGGCACCAGGTAGCGCTGGCCGCTTTCGTCCTGCAATTGCCGAAAGGTCGCCTGGGAGCTGCCAGCCCATTGGGCGACCACCAGTTTGCCGGGCTCGGGGTCGATGGCCGGGTCCACCAGGATCATCATCCCGGCACTGATACTCAAGCCCGTGGGCGCGGTCATGGCGTCGCCCGTTACCGGCAGCCAGAACGCTTCGCCTCGAGCGTGGTAATCGGTCAACTCGTAACGTCCAGCCCTATAGGCCGCACGCTCTTCGCGCAGCTCGCAGGCCTGCTTCCAATCGCTGACCGGGTAGCGGAAATAGGGGTTGTAGCGTTGTTCCAACGCAGGCTCCGTTGCGGCCCGCTCACGAATCTCGAGCGCCACCTCCAAGCCCCCCAACCCAAGCTCCGCCAGCACCCGATTCATGTCCGCCAGGCTCGGCACGCGGCGCTTGTTGAGCCAATGGCCGACGCCGCCCTGGGACATGCCCAGGCGCTCTGCCAGTTCGCCCTGTGTGACCTTGCGGTCTTTCATGCTGGCTTTGACCAACGCTATCCAGTTATCCATGGCGCCTGACAATACGGGGTGTGTTTCTCAGGGCAATAAACAGTTTGTAGTAATCCATAAAACGACATAAATACGATACGTACTATCATCAAGCCTAAGGATTTCGACACCCACCGGAGTACTGCCGCTCATGACGACCAGCCCGCATTCATTGCCCGAAACACCTGAACACGTTGAATTACACGACATGTGCAACAGCGGCGCGGCCCAACGCGCACTCGACTATTACTTGAAAGAAGATATGTCGTCGCCTGCCTCGGACGGCACGCTGTTCGCAATCAAGCCGGGCATCAGCCAGGAGGAAGCCCTGGTGCACGCCTCGGACCTGCTGCGCAGCGCAGCGGCAACTGCCTACGAATCAGCGTGCAGCCATCAAGGCAACCAGCGCGACCTGGCGTTTTCCGTGGTGTATTTGATCGACATGGCGAAGGCGATGGTGGAGCGATCGTTGCAAGGGCCAGGGGCTCAGGCAAACGCGTAACAGCCGCGAAAGAAAAATATTTCTATCCCACGGATAAAAACATTTGACTTGCAAATGATAATGATTATTATTGGACTCAGCTGATCGCGAGATCAGTCGATAGACCAAGGGACCTTAGGTCGGACTCTTGGAATATCTCCTCATCAGGCTAATCACGGTTTTTGACCCGGCTCTTTGGCCGGGTCTTTTTTTTGCCAGTTTCCCTGGCATGGCTTCAGGCTAATGAAGACTGTGTGTTGCTCGATGGCGCGCATGGTAGCAAAAGACTATCGCCCAAAGAAAGCCGCTCGACTGCTCTAGCCCGGATATTTGCGAATTAGCGCTTGAGAATCAATCTCATAGATTCTAAGCTGCGGCGGCGTCAGGGATGACGCCCCCTCCCCCATGCAACAATTTTGCATCCAGGTTTTACCTGACGCCTGTGTAATATAGCCGCCACATCACTCATATTCAGGCAACCAGACTATGACCGTGGCCTTGACCTCCATCAAAATCAGCACCGACTTCGACAGCGGCAATATCCAGGTCCTGGATGCCAGCGATGCCTATCAGTTGTTGCTGGCAATCAAACCCGATACCCGCAGCGATCACTTCCAATGGTTCCACTTCAAGGCCGAAGGCATGCACGTGGGCCATACCCACACCTTTCGCTTGAGCAACGCGGGTCGCTCGTCCTACAAGCATGCCTGGAGCGGCTACAACGCCGTGGCGTCCTACGACCATATCAACTGGTTCCGGGTACCGACGCGCTTTGATGGCGAGATCCTGCATATCACCCTCCAAACCCGGGAAAAGCACGTCTGGCTCGCCTATTTCGAACCCTACAGCCGTGAACGCCACGACTGGCTGATCGATCAAGCCCTGAAGTACGCCGGGGTCACCCTGCTCGCCACCGGCAAGAGCGCCGAAGGCCGTGATATACAACTGCTACGCCGCGGCAAAGGAGGCGAAGGCCGCCGCAAGGTGTGGATCATCGCCCAGCAGCACCCCGGCGAACACATGGCCGAATGGTTTATGGAAGGTGTGATTGAGCGCCTGCAACAGGATGGCGATGAAGAGCTGAAAAAGCTGCTAGCCGTGGCTGACGTGTACCTGGTGCCAAACATGAACCCCGATGGCGCCTTTCACGGCCACCTGCGCACCAATGCCATGGGCCAGGACCTTAACCGCGCCTGGCAAAGCGCCAGCCAGGAACTCAGCCCGGAAGTATTCTTCATTCAGGAGCAGATGGAAAAATACGGCGTGGACCTGTTCCTCGATATCCATGGCGACGAAGAAATCCCCTACGTTTTTACCGCCGGTTGCGAAGGCAACCCCGGCTACACCCCGCGTATCGAAGCCCTGGAAAAACACTTCCGCAGCCACCTGAGCCACCTGACCCGAGACTTCCAGACCACCCATGGCTACACCCGCGACCTGCCGGGCGAAGCCAACATGACCCTGGCCTGCAACGCGGTCGGTGAGAAGTATGACTGCCTGTCCCTGACCCTGGAGATGCCCTTCAAAGACAACGACGACGCGCCCAACCTGCGCACCGGCTGGTCAGGCGATCGCTCGAAACAGTTGGGCAAGGACGTATTGAGCAGCGTCGCCGATATCGTCGGCCTCTTGCGTTAACGATTTGTGGCGAGCTCGCTCGCCACAAAAGCCCATCAGTGCTTGGTGCCGGTCATGCTTTGCAATACACCATCGCGGCGGATCAAACCGTGGAACAACGCCGCCGCCAAGTGCGCCAGCACGGTGAAGAACAACACGTAGGCGAGATAGCCATGAGCCTTGCGCAACAGTGCAAACAATGGCGCATTCGCCCCCACCAGCGCGGGCAGTTGCACGCTGCTGCTGAGCATCACTGGGTCACCGGCTGCCGAAATCATTGCCCAGCCCAGCAACGGCAACACCAGCATCAATGCGTACAACAGCACATGGGAAGCCTTGGCTGCCAGCACTTGCCACACAGGCAAATCCGCAGGCAACGGCGGTTGTCGGGTGGAAAAGCGCACCACCAATCGCACGATCACCAGTGCCAGAATCGCAATCCCTAAAGGCTTGTGTAAGTGGATCAGCCACTCATGGCGCTCCGACACGGACGCCGCCAAACCGGCACCGATAAACAACATCGCGATGATCATCAGCGCCATCAGCCAGTGCAGCAGACGTGCCAGGGGTGCAAAAAAACGCGGTTGAGCATTCATGGCTTCGACTCCTGAGGGGCACTGTGCAACGGGCTGACTTCACCGGCGCGGCGCAGGTACGAACTGGCATACGCGGCCGAGCGTGCGGCCAGCAACGGGTCCTTGGAGGCCTCGATGCCACTGGGCAAAATCAGCGGGTAAAAGTTGATATCGCGGCAATCTCCATCCGCCTGTGGCTGGCTGCTTTGCAGCACCAGGGTGCCGGCGTTCAGCACCTTGTGCGCGCCGGTCCAGGTCTTGCTCGCGTCATCCAACGGGTCGCCAGGGTTGGCCAGGGTCATGTTCAACTGCCAACGCAGCGGCCCGGCGGCCAGGCGCCGCACCAGGTCTTGTTCCAGGAAATCACTGCCCGACGGCGCCGTATCACCCGTCGTGTCCTGGCTCTGCGGCACCACGCCCCAACGCACGGCCTGGCGCTGGCCATCGGCACCCACCAGGTAAAACGCGTTGATGCCGTTATAGGTTTCAGTCGCATAACTGGCCGACGGCTTGGCGGTCTTGACCCAGGCCAGGAACGGCGCCGTCTCCGGGTGCGCGGCAAAAAACGCGGGCATGCCCGCCGGGTTCGGCTTGCCGGTGGCGGGGTCTGGCGCGCCGGCCTTGAGCATCTGGTAGAACGCCTCGGGCGTGCCCACCGGGAACACCGGCATGCTGTTCATTCCAGTACGCCACTGCTGGCCGTTGGCCTGGCTGAACTGCACGGCAAAACTGCGAATCGGCACACTGCTGTCCGGCGCATAAGGGTTGCCACTGGGCAAGGCAAACCGGCCGATCACCGGGGTCTTGACCTCGCTGAACACCTGGGCACTGGAGTACGCACGCGCCTCGGCACTGCTCTCGAAATAACCGGCCACGCACACGCCCTTGGCATGGTTACGGCGAAACCCCGGGTGCACGCCGTTATTGGTTTCCAAGGCATTGACCAAGGTTTTTGGCCGCAGGCGTTGTGGGTCGAGAGTGCCGTTGACGTAGGCAAATGCCCCGGCGACAACGGCAACCACGGCGCCGATGCCCGCCAGGCGTGCGATCAGGCTCGCGGTGCTCAGCGGAGGACGGGGGGGTGATGAGTGATCTACCATGCAGGAACTCCAGGGCCAGAGGCCTTAGGGTGAAACATAAGGTCGGAGCATTAAGACGAACGCCGATTTGCTCTATTCCCTGGCCTTGAAATTATTTTGTTGGCCGTGGAATAACCTTCAACGCCGGACGTCTCTCTAGTTCCAGCGTAGTGATCAGCCAGACACCCATGCATGAACTCGACGAACAGTTACGTGAACTCATCCCCAGGTTACGGCGTTTTGCCGTGTCCCTGACGCGCAACAGCAGCAGCGCCGATGACCTGGTGCAGGCGACCCTGGAACGGGCGATCATCGCCTGGGCCAGCAAACGTATCGAAGGCGACCTGCGCGCCTGGCTGTTCTCGATCCTCTACCGGCAGTTTCTCGACGCCCACCGCCGTAGCCGACGCTATGCACGCATGCTCGAATTCTTCACCGGCCGCGATGACGTGCAACCGTCGGTGGAGCGCACGGTGATGGCCCAATCCACCCTGCAAGCCTTCGACCGGCTCACCACCGAACAGCGTGCCCTGCTGCTATGGGTGTCTGTCGAAGGCTTGAGCTACAAGGAAGTGGCCGAGATTCTTGCGGTGCCCATCGGTACCGTGATGTCCCGCCTGTCCCGCGCGCGCCAAGCGCTGCGTCAACTCAGCGATGGCGAAATTACCGGCCCTGCCCTGCGGAGACTCAAATGATCAGCCTTCCCCCCAGCGAACGCGATTTGCATGCCTACGTCGATCATCAATTACTGGAGAGTGATCGCCGCGTGCTTGAAACCTGGCTGGCCAACCACCCCGAGGTCGCCGCGCAGGTGCATGCCTGGCAACAGGATGCGCAATTATTGCGTGCCTCTTTAAGCGGCTCGCTGCAACAGCCGAACAACCCGGCACTGGACCCGGCGCTGATTCGCCAGCGCATCAAGCGTCAGTCCCGCCGCCACTTCGCCACGGCGGCGCTGCTGCTGATCGCCGTGAGCCTCGGCGGCGTGGGCGGCTGGCACGCCCGCGAAGTTACCCAACCGCCGCTGCTGCCGATGACCGACGCCATGCAGGCCTACCGGCTGTTTGCCCAGGACGGCATCATGCCCGCCGACTACAACGCCGACGGCGGCGGCAATATGCAGGCCTGGCTCGACCGCTATTTCAATCAGGCCCACCGCCTGCCCGACCTGAGCCAGGCGGGGTTCAAGCCGGTCAGCGGGCGCCTGCTCACCACCGACCAAGGCGCAGCGGCCATGGTGCTGTACGAAGACCTACAAGGCCGGCGCATCAGCTTCTATATCCGCCCGCCGGGCCCGAACAACGGTTTTCTGCCCCGGGGCAGCCGCAGTGCCGATGGCTTGCAGGCCCAATACTGGTCGGGCGGCGGCTACAACTACGCGATAGTCAGCCCGGTGGATCAGCCCGTCACGCCGTTGATGAAATTCTAGAAGCCCACGTCCAGCACCACGTTGTCGATATAAGTGCCGCCCGGCGGCGTGGTCTGGTCGGTGTAGATTCGCGCGTTGTAGTTGTACACCTGGCTGCCGGTCCCCAAGCCGTTACCGGGGTTGACCTCGGCCGTGGAGCTGGCACGCCGCGCCGCGCCGACACTGCCCCACCGCGTGGTGCCGGCGCTTTTGAAAATGTCGTAGGCCAGGTAATTGGTACCAGAAATCATGCGTCGCCGCCCGCCGACACTGACCGGGTTCTGGCCGTCGCTCAAGCCCACGGTATAGGCGCTGCCCTTGGTGCAGGCGATATTGATCGTCTGCCCGGTCACCGCAGTAAACCCACTGACCACCGGCGCGCTGCCAAAGCTGATATTCGGCGCGGTGATCTGGCAGTCATTGGTCACGGTCATGCTGACCGTCAGCGACGCCGTGCCGCTGCCAATGTCACGCCCCAGGCACAGACCACCAACGCCGATCCCCGAGCAATAATTCCAGTTCCAGGCGATGTTCAATGTCTCGGTATACAACCCAGCCGCGACGTTGCTGCCGGTGATGCTGCTCAGGTACAGCGGCACGGTCTTCGCCCCAGGCCCGGCGACCAGGCCAATGCTCTGGGCAATCCCCCCGGCACCACCAAAATCGAATTGTGCGCCACGGGTTATCGGGTAGCTGGTGCTGTTGTTGCCATAAATCGTGTAGCCGATCACATCACCGGTCGGCCCGACCATGCCGCTCTGGGCCGAGGTGATCGTCGCGTAAAAGTGGTCCGTGGACACCAGCAACGAAATCAACGCCGAGGTGCAGCTCAACCCTGAGTTGGTGGTGGAGCTGGTTTGCGCCGCCGTGCGCACCGTCATCGAACTGATCGAGCCGAAACTGGCCGGCACAGTGGAACCGACCGAACACAGCGCCATTACCTGCCCGGAAAACAACAGCCCTACTCCATACAGCCATGCCTTGCCCGTCACCCGCAGCCTGCTCATTGGCACACCAACGGCCCGATGAGGGGCACGTCCTGTTGTTGCTCATCGATGTCGAATGTCGCCTGGCAGGTCCGCCCTTCGCCCAACGTGACCTGCAAGGTGTTGTGGGCGCTGAGGTTTTCCAGATAAACCAGGCCATCCCAGCCCACCACCGCCTGGGTGCTGCTTTGCTCGTGCACCACCAGGCTGCCCAGTGGCAACTCCTGATGCTGGCGATCCACCAGAGTGATACTGGCGGCGAGCACCCGGCGCAGCGGGAACTCCAGCAGATAGCCGCTACCCCGGCGCACCGACACCCGCTGTTCCACATTGGGGCTCTGCACATTCGCCGGCAGGTTCAGCGGGTCGATCTCATATTTGCCGCGGTAATACGCACTGCTCCACGGCACCAGCAAGTGGCCGTTACGGTCGGTCTGGCCCACCAGCTGGTTCTCGTAGCGCACCGGAATCCCGGCAAACCCCTGGGTACTCACCACCACAAACGCATCATTGATACGGTTGGCGGCAAAGGTCTCGCCTCCCATCCAAACCAGCGAGCCGCTGGCATCCGCCCAGCGCGTCTGCGCATCGCTGCTGCCGTACACGCCGGCCTGCAACTGCACCGACTGCAAGCGCCAGGTCAGGTCGGCCTGCCGATAGACCGGGCCATCACCCTGGGCATAACCGAGGTTGTAACCCACGCCGCCTTCGCTGGGCACCGAGCGGCTGTAGTTGATGCGTTGGCGGCTGGCACCATCTTTGCTGCGCTCGGTGCTCAAGGCCAGGCTGCCGTTGAGGTCGAACGGGATGACCAGTTGTGCCTGCATGGCCCAGTTGCTGTCGCCGATTTCGCGGTTGGCCGACAGGTAGAAGCTGGTATTGCGCCACAGCGGTTTGCTCCAGCTCAGGTTAAGCAGGCGCGTGCGCGAATCGTCCGCCGCCTGCACGTCGAAATAGCCCAGGCCCAGGCTGCCAAAACGCTCGAGGTTGAGGCTCAGGGTCACCTGCTCGCTGCGCTTGCTGAGGCTGGCGTAAGGGGTATCGACCAGGGTCAGGTCGGCATAGTCGTCGCGCCGCTGCACGCGCTGGTACATCAGGCTGTAGCGCGTGCTGTTGTACTGGTAGCCCAGGCTCAGTTGCTGGCCGCTGCGGCTGTCGAACTGGCTCTGGCTGACGGCGGTATTGAGCACGCCGAAGTTGCCCAGGCGCAGGTTGCCACCGAGCCCGCCGAGGGTCAGGTCGCTGGACGCTTCGGCGTGGCTTTCCAGGGTCAGGTTATCCGAATAACCATAGCGAAACGTACCGCTGGTCACGCCCGGCCCGTAGCCGAAATCGCGCAGGGTGTAGTCACGACGCAAGGTACCGGCGGCCACCGAAAAGTCCGTCAAGCCTTGTTGCAGCAAGGTGCTGGTGACGTAGAACGGCACCGTGGTCGAGACCTGGCGACCGAGGGTATCGGTGGTGACCACCACGGCCTCGCCGGCACCGTTGATGAACGGGATGTTGGTCAGGGTATAGGGGCCGGGTTGCAGCTGTGCGCTGTCGGATTTGTAGCCGTTGATAAACAGGTCCACCGACGAGGGTACCGCCGCCTCACCGGCAAACTGCGGCAAGGGGTAAGTGACCAGGTCCGGGCGCACGGCAAAGTCCCGAGACAGTTGCACCCCGCCCAGGCGCACCGAGCTGCTCCAGGGCAGCGAACCACTGATCACGTCGCCGGCCTCGTAGGTGAGCAGGCGTTCATCATCGGAAAACCGCCAAGTGGTGTCGTAGCGCCGGTAGCCGTTGCTGAGGGTGCTGTCGCTGATGCCACCGGCGAGGGTCTGGCGGACCTGCCCGGTGTTGGACAACGTGCCCCAATTGTCGAACAGCCGCACCTCGTTCCAGGCGGCGAGGTAACTGCCGCCGTCATCGGTGTCGTTGAAATACACGTCATAGTTGAGCAAGGCGCCGAAGCTGCTCATGGCCTGGGTGCGGGGGTAGGTGCTGCGGTTGCCGATAAACTGCGCCTGCAACCATGACGGCGGCACATCCAGCAGCAGGCGCTGGCCATGGCTGTCGTAGTCGCTGTGCAGGCCGGGCACCTGGTCGAGGGCCACACTGCCGACGGGTTCGCCAGGCAGTTTCATGCCCACGTCCTGCAAGGCACTGGCCGGTACAAACAGCTGGCCGGCGCGCTGATCGACGGCGATGACGCGGCCGGTGTCCATCTGGTTGACCACCAGTTCCAGAAACAGCTGAGCATCAGCGACTGCCTCCATACTGCTCGGCGGCGGCGGCAGGTCGCCCGCCACCGCCGCGCCCCACAGCCCGCTTGCCACTGCCACCGACGGCCATAAACCTCGAGCCCAGCCACGACTCACCATGGCGTTGTGTCCTTCAATGGACATCTCCATCCTGTCTAAACCCGGGCTTGAGCCCGTCTCGCTACACAACCATTACCGCTTTGGCGCCAGGCTCTCCAGTTGCGGCGCGCCGTTGACCCTGACTTGCAATGGCTGGTCGGCCGACACGGCATCCGGCACCGGCCAGCGCATGCTCGCGCCCGGCAGTACATAGCCGAGCAACCCCTCCACCAGCGGCCGGGTCTGCCCGCCCTGTTTGAACGACGCATCGGTGAGCCGCGCGTGCACGGCGCCCTGGTTGCGCACCTCGATGTAGCTGTGCCCGGCCACGTTGACCTTTTGCCAGCTCAACTCCGGCTTGCCCGCGCCCTTGGGGTCGCGCTGGCGAGTGGCGTCATCCTTGCTCCAAAGCCCGGCGCCGTAGGCAAACAACGGCACCGAATAGCGCATCTGGAAGCGAATCGCCGCCGCTGTGTTCTTGCCTTCCGGCGGTGCGGGCACCTGCAGCGCCGAAGGGATTTCATCGATGATGATGCGGTAGGCCAACTCCTGCCCGGGTGGCACTTCACGGGTGCGGGTCAGGCGCACCAGTTGCTTCTGGCCGGGCTCGATCCTGGCCACCGGCGGGCTACCGATCACATCGCGCTGGTTCTGGTACTGCTCCTCGAAGCCGGTCTGGCTCCAGGCAAACACGCGGATCTGCAGGTTGGCGGTCTCCGTGCCACGGTTCTCCAGCCACAACGCACTGGCCTGTTGATCGGCCTCCAACACCGGGTCAATGGGCCAGATCAGCACCGAACTGGCCGCCTGCACCAGCCCTGCTGTGCACAAAAAAACCAAGGCAATACCCGCGGCACACCACCGCCGGGAAGCTGAACGCATAACACCACTCCTTATACCGATAGCCCTACCACGACAGCTGCACCTGCAGCGTGTCGCTATACGTCCCCCCAGGCTGATTGCCCGGCAATACCACCCGCCCGTAAATCGGCAGGCTGATGTTGTTTGCATCGCTGTAGGTCACGCTGACGCTCTGGCTGATCCCCAGGCTTTGGCTGAACGCCGCATCCCGAAACAATTGGTAAGCCACCCGCGCACTGCCGCTGTTGAGCTGCAAATTACGCCCGGCGCTGCTGTGCAAGCCGCCATCCACACTCATGCTCAGGGCCACGCCCGGCGTGCATTGCAACGTCACACCGCCAGTGAGGGCCGCCGTTACCGTGCTGGTGGCCAGGGCCGAATAGCTGCCGTAGGCCAACGCGCCGTAGTTGGAGCCACCGCCCACGATCAGGCAGCCCGGGGTAATGGTCGCGCTGACCTGGAAGCTCTGGCTGGTCACCGCCGATAGCGGCAGCGGCATCGCCAACCCACAGGCCAACCACACTCTGAGCCACATCGTTAGAACGTCAGCTCCACGGCCACGGTGTCGGTGTAAGTACCCGCCGGCAGCCCCGCCTTGCCCACCGCCCGACCGTAGAGGTTGACGGTCTGCGCCACGCCCGTGCTGGTGGCGAGGGTGACCACGCCATCAATCGCCAGGAGCGCGGAGTGCCCGCTGTCGGTGTAGAAGTCGTAAGGCACGAAGTTCCCCGCCCCATCGGCCAGCGCACGGGTGCCGCCCGGGGAGGCGCCATCATGGGCACCGGCACGCACCTTCACCGCAGGCGTGGTGCCGGCCGAACATAGGATCGACAGCGCCCCGCCAGTACCGGTGCCGCCGAGCAATTGCGCATCGGCATTGGTAAACAGGCTGTTGGTGGTGCCGAAGTTCAGGCTACCGAAGTTCAACCCGGTGGCCGCTCCAGAACCGTTGACCTGGCAACTGGCGATCAAGGTCAGGCTGGAGGTGATCTGCCCGGTGACCGTGGTCGCCGCATTCACGCTG
Source organism: Pseudomonas haemolytica (assembly GCF_009659625.1). Lineage (GTDB taxonomy): Bacteria > Pseudomonadota > Gammaproteobacteria > Pseudomonadales > Pseudomonadaceae > Aquipseudomonas > Aquipseudomonas haemolytica. The sequence continues at coordinate 219,563 of NZ_VOIW01000002.1, forward strand.
GAAGCCAGCGCCAGGCCCAGGGCACATACGCCGATTCGAGATACGAGTGCATGCATGATATTTATCCTCATGGTTTACCAATCCAGAGTCACCGTCAGGGTGTCTGTGTAGATGCCGGCCGGTAGGGCCCTGGTATTCGCCACCACTGAGCCGAATACCGGAATAGGTACCTGTGCGCCCTTGGTCACGACGAAATTGCGCTGCTGGCCGATGCGGTAGGCGCTCTGGCCCAATGCATCGGCCGATAGCCGATAGGGAATCGTCTGGCGGCCGTTGCTCAGGCGGCGCGTGGTGCCGTCGCCGTGGGCGCCACCGTCGATGGTCACGGTGAAACTGCTGACCACCGAAGGGTTGCAGGAAACCGACAGCGGCGCTTTCTCGCCATCGGAAAGGGTCGCTCCCAACGTGTCATTCCAGGTCGGCCCCTGGCTGCCGAAATCCAGCAGCGCGGTGCCGCCTTCGGGGGTCACCGGTGCGCGCTCCACGCCTTTGCTGACTTCGCAACTGGCGGTGATCACCAACCGCGCGTGGATCTGCCCGTTGACCGCGGCCGCCTGCGCGTCATCCGCCAGCAACAGCAGGCTGCCCAGGGCCGCAACGGCCAGATAGCGGCTTACCATGTGACGGTGACCTTGAGCAGGTCGGAATAACGGCCGACGGCCGGGATATCTTTGAGCGGTTCGATACGGCCATACAGCGGCAGGTCGACCGAACCGGTGTCCGGTACGCGGCCGCTGATCGGCACGTCCACCGGCAAGGGGATCAACCGCGCGGCGTCGGCATAGATTCGATAGGGAATGGGCCTGCTTGAAGGCGCCGCATTGGCGAGGTAACGCACTTCGCCTACGCCGCCATGCAGGCCGCCATCAACGCGTATTTGGTAAGGCGTGTCGGGGTTACATTCCAGGCGCGGCTGGCGCTGGCTGATCAAGGCCGCACTCAGGGGGCCGGCCGGGTCATCCAGACGAGGGCCGTTACCGAAATCCAATACGCCAAGTTGCTCGATGCCCGCATGGCGGGTGGTGCCCACCAACTGGCAACCCCGCTGCACGTCGATGCGCACCTCCACCTGGAGTTGCGCAGCGTAAGCCGTGTTGCAGAGCATCGTGCTCATGACAGCCAATACCGCCGGTCCCTTCACAGCCCCAATTCCTTATACAGGGGTGACAACTGTGTATGAGATTAGTCATTTAAAGTGAAAGTGCCAGTTTGCCGGGCTTGGCGCCCATGCCATGCTTTTTCGAGATGGCTGGCCGCGTACATCCCTATTGGTCAAATGGCGTCGGGCGCCCTACAGTGAGTGACCACCGCAATACAGAGTGACTCTCATTGGCCGTGCTTCCCCTGCTCCAGCGCCTGCTGGGTAAAAAAACCGACGTTCTGGGCGCCTCGCCTATCCCGGCGTATTTTCAGAACAAGGCCGAACAACAGGGCTATACCCTCAGCGACGGGCAAATCCGGGCGGTTACCGCCCTGGATCGCGAGACCCAGCACCTGCTCAACGGCCAAGCCACGCGCAGCCTGTACCTGCATGGCCCAGTGGGGCGCGGCAAAAGCTGGCTGCTGGACGGTTTTTTCCAGGCGCTGCCGATCGCCGAGAAGCAGCGCGTGCACTTCCACGATTTCTTCACCCGCCTGCACCAAGGCATGTTCCTGCACCGCGGGCATGACGATGCCCTGGCCGTCGCCCTGGATCAGTTGCTGGCCGACTGCCGGGTGCTCTGCTTCGACGAATTCCACGTCCACGATATCGGCGATGCGATGCTCATCAGCCGCTTGTTCAAGGCCCTGTTTCAGCGCGGGGTGCTGGTGCTGGTGACCTCCAACTACCCACCCGCTGGCTTGCTGCCCAACCCGCTGTACCATGAACGATTCAAGCCGGTGATCGACCTGATCGCCGCGCGCATGGACGTGTTGGAAGTCAGTGCGCCCCAGGACTTTCGCAGCCTGCCCCAGGCCCACCCGCAGCAATGCTTCACCAGCGGCCAGTATGTATGGCCAGGCACTTCAGACCAGCGAGTAAGCCTCGGGTTGCCCGCCATGGATTGCCCGGCGCTAGCCCTGACCGTCGGCACTCGGCGGTTGCTGTGCCGCGGCCATCAGGCGCGGACCATCGTGTTCACCTTCAACGACCTGTGTGAACAGCTCACGGCAGTCATGGACTACCTGCTGCTGTGCCAGGATTTCGACCATTGGATCATCGACGGCCTGCCACAACTGGCCGAATGCCCAATTGCCGTGCAACAGCGTTTTATCAACTTGGTGGATGTGCTCTACGACCAGGACAAACGCCTGACCCTCATCGGCCACCAACCCCTGGAAAAATGCCTGGAAGGCCAGGCCATCGACCTCGCCCGCACCGCTAGCCGCCTGCGCCAATTGCAAACACGCAGCCCGCAAACCGCCCCCGACCCGGTATCATGAGCGCCTTTTGTGCCCCCTTCCGAGTGCCGTGCTGTTCATGAATACCCTCGCCCAACTCAAGGCTGGCCAACTGGCTGGCGCGACGCGCCTGGACCTGACCTGCGGGCTGACCGAGTTCCCCCGGGAGATCTTCGAACTGGCCGACTCCCTGGAAATCCTCAACCTCTCGGGCAACGCCCTGAGCAGCCTGCCGACCGACCTGCATCGCCTGAAGCACCTGCGCGTGCTGTTCTGCTCGGAAAACGCATTTACCGAGTTGCCGGAGTGCCTTGGCCGGTGTGCGAAGCTGAGCATGATTGCCTTCAGAGTCAATAAGATCAGCCACGTGCCGGCCGCCGCCTTGCCGCCCCAGTTGCGCTGGCTGATCCTCACCGATAACTGCATCAGCCAATTGCCCGACGAACTGGGCCAACGCCCATTGCTGCAAAAACTGATGCTGGCCGGCAACCAACTGACCGGATTGCCGCAAAGCCTGGCCCAATGCAAGAACCTGGAGCTGATCCGCATCGCCTCCAACCGCTTCACCCAACTGCCGCAGTGGCTGCTGACGCTACCGAGCCTGACCTGGCTGGCCTACGCCGGCAACCCGGTGGAAATGGCGGTGGAGGTAAAGGGAGATGATGCAACGCCGAACATTCCCTGGCCGGAACTGGAACTGGGCGAGGTACTCGGTGAAGGCGCTTCGGGGATCATTCATAAAGCATGGTGGAAACCCCAGGCGCTGCCGGTCGCGGTCAAGTTGTACAAGGGCACCATCACCAGCGACGGTTCACCGCTGCATGAAATGCAAGCCTGCATCGCCGCCGGGTTGCACCCTAACCTGATCAAGGTGCAAGGCCGTGTCGTCGGCCACCCCGACGACCGGGCTGCACTGGTGATGGACCTGATCGACCCCAGCTACCGCAACCTCGCGGCTCTGCCGAGCATGGCATCCTGCACCCGGGATATCTACGAGCACGGCACCCGTTTCAGCCTCGATGTGGCCATGCGCATGGTACGAGGCATCGCCTCGGTGGCGGCGCACTTGCACCGGCAGGGCATCACCCATGGCGACCTGTATGGCCACAATATCTTGTGGAATACGGCGGGAGATTGTCTGCTTGGCGACTTTGGCGCAGCGTCATTCCATGCCACCACAGACTCCCTGGAAACCAGGGCGTTGCAGCGTATTGAAGTGCGGGCGTTCGGGGTGTTGTTGGGGGAGTTGTTGGAGCGGGTTGAGGCAAGTAACGAAACCTTACGGGCACTGCAACAAAGATGCTCTCAGCCGGATATGCTGGCACGACCGAGCTTCGAAGAAATCGAAGCGTTGCTGAAATCTATGCAGCACCACTAAACCAATGTGGGAGGGGGCTTGCTCCCTCCCACATTTTTGACTGCATTTGTCCAGTGGCTAGCCAGCCAGGCCGACAAACATATCCTGCACATCATCATGGTTGTCCAGGCCTTCCAGGAACGCCTCGACTTCAGCCATTTGCTCATCGGTCAAACCACTGACCGGGTTCTTCGAGAGGTAGCCCAGCTTGGCCGACAGCACTGTGAAACCCTGCTCCGGCAAGGCTTTTTGCACGGCATCCAGGTCGGTGGTTTCAGTGATGAACAGGGTGGTGCCCTCTTCTTCACCGTCTTCGAAGTCCTGGGCGCCAGCTTCAATGGCGGCCATTTCCGGATCAGCGTCCGGGGTGTCCGGCGATGCTTCGATCAGGCCGACGTGGTTGAAGTCCCAGGCCACCGAGCCGGAAGCCCCCAGTTGGCCCTTGCGGAATGCAACGCGGATTTCTGCCACGGTACGGTTGATGTTGTCGGTCACGCACTCAACGATCAATGGCACCTGGTGCGGGGCGAAACCTTCGTAGGTCACGCGGTGGTATTGCACCGTTTCACCGAGCAGGCCGGCGCCCTTCTTGATCGCGCGCTCCAGGGTTTCCTTGGGCATCGAGGCCTTCTTGGCCTGCTCCACCACCAGGCGCAGGTGCGCGTTGGTCGCGGTATCGGCGCCGTTGCGGGCGGCGATGGTGATTTCTTTCACCAGCTTGCCGAAGATCTTGCCCTTGGCATTGGATGCCGCTTCTTTATGTTTGACTTTCCACTGTGCGCCCATGACTCACTCTCTTATATCCATGGCGCCGAGACGTCTACTGGCCGGCGCTTTGGGGGCAGAGTTTATAGCGCAAGAACGCATCGTTCCACCAAAAAACCGCCCAAGCCCTCAGGTGCGCAAGGGTTTGATCGCGACGTTGCGGTCTGGCACAAAATCCCCGACCTGGGCCAGTACCGCAGGCCTGGCGTTCCAATAGGGCATCAACACCAGCGAAGAAAACAGCGCCGCGCCGGCAAACACGATAAACACCGTGACGGTATCGAAGTAGCCCGGCAGCAAGCCGCCAAGGATCGCCCCCACCGAACCGCAGCCATTCACAAAGCCTGCGGCCGTGGCGCCAGCCTTGGCGGTGCCGAAGTCGATGGCCGCGGTGCTGCTGATCATCGAGTCCGGGCCGTACAGGGTCAGGCCCATCACAAACAGCAAGGCCATCACCAGCACCACGCTACCGGTGTGCAGCGCACCCATGAACAGCGCCAGGGCCACGGTCAACGCCAGCAAGCTAAGCACACAGGCCGGCATTCGCCGGGCGCCGAACAGTTTGTCGGAGGCCAGGCCGATCAGTACCGGCCCGAGCAAACCGGCCAGCTCAAACGCAGTGGGCACGATGGCCGCGCCGACCTTGCCCACCGACGGCATCTGCTCGTAGACAATCACCGGCCCCCACAACAGGATCGCGTAGCGCGCCGGCTTGAGCAGGAAGTACGCCAGCCCCAGGGTCAATACCGTGCGGTTACGCAGGATCGCGCGCAGGGGTTCGAGCACGCTGATGCGCTGTTGAGCGCCAGCCTCTTCGGCGCTCAAGACCGGCTCGGGTTCCACCGCCGGCAAGCCCACATCCTGCGGGGTATTGCGCTGAAAGATGAAGAACAGCACGGCCACCACCGCCACCACTGCGGCACTGGAGATAAATGCCGCGTGCCAGCTACCGATCAGCGTATAGGCCCACCAGCCGGCAAACGGTGACGCCACCAGCCCGCCAAAGGCGTAGCACGAACTCCACAACCCCAACACCCGCCCCCGCTGCTGGGCCGGGAAGAAACTGCCAAGGTTCTTGCACAACCCCGACCAGCCGGTGGACTGCGCCAAACCCTGAATCAACATGCAGGTGACGAAGATCGGCAAGGTGGCAAACGTGCCCATCACCAGCGCCGCGGCGGCGGAAATCAGCAAGCCGCCGAGCACCACCAGCCGTGGCCCGAAGCGGTCGGCAAGCATGCCCCAGGTGAATTGGCCTACGGCGTAGGCAGCAAGGTAGAGGCCATCCAGGTTGGCCATCATCATTTTATCGAGGGGGAAGCTCGGGTCATCACCAATCCCCAATTTCGCTACGGAAAATGCTTTGCGGGTGAAATAGAACGCGGCGTACGCCAGCCAGGTGATGGCGAAAATCTGCACGCGCCAACGCTTGATGCTACCCATAGGGATATTCATGGTGGTTCTGACCTCAGGTGTGAGTGTGCCGGCAGAATCGAAAGAAAACGCCTGTTTTTTTTATGGTTGAGCACTGCAATGTCGGGCCGTGAAGGCCGCGACATTGGTCAGATGGGTGCGGTATGCCTGCGCCCATGGCCGCCGGGGTTGTAGGACTCAACCTACAGCGACTGAGGTGCATCAAAGCAATGGCTGACTAATAGGTAAAATCGATTTATCGTATTTCAAATATAAGTTCAGCTTGTAAGAGGACGTGCCATGTCGGTTTCCCATGCCCAGCTCAAGGCCTTCCATGCGGTGGCCGTCCACGGCAGTTTTACCGGGGCCGCCGAGCGCCTGTTCCTGACCCAGCCGGCGATTTCCGACCAAGTGCGCAAACTTGAGGAGCGCTTCGGCGTGTTGCTGTTCCACCGCAATAAACGTTCGGTGCGCCTGACCGATCTCGGAGAGCGCCTGCTGGGCATCACCCAGCGCCTGTTTGTGATCGAGGCGCAAGCCGAGGAATTGCTGCAGGACTCCCGCGCCCTGCTCACTGGCACCCTTACCCTGGCGGTGGATGCACCCGTGCATGTACTGCCGCAGATCGCGCGCTTCTGCCAGCTGTACCCGGGGATCAGCGTGAAGATTGAAACCGGCAACACCGATGAATCATTGTCTCGCCTCTACAACTACCAGGCCGACCTCGCGCTGTTGGGGCGCGATGTCGACGATGCACGCCTGTTGTCGCTGCCCTTGCCCGACGACCAGCTCCTGGCGTTCGTCGCACGCAACCACCCCTGGGCCGGGCGCGAATCCATCTGCCTGGCCGACCTCGATGACACGCCACTGGTATTGCGTGAAATAGGCTCGGTCACCCGTCAGACCCTGGAGCAGGAAATGAGCCAGGCCGGCCTGCGCATTCGCCCGGCGATCCAGGTGGAAGGCCGCGAGGCCGCCCGTGAAGCGGTAGTGGTGGGCATTGGCGTGGGCGTGGTGTCGGCCGCGGAGTTCGGCGCTGACGCACGGGTGTACGCCATGCCGATCCGCGATTGTACCCAGCGCATGAAGGAAACCCTGGTGTGCCTGAAAGAGCAGAGTTCACGCCGGGTGGTGGCGACCTTTCTGGAGATCGTGCGTGAGAGCCTTCATGCCAAATCGAAAAATGCCTGAATCAATCGCAGCGACCGGCGCCGCTCCATGCAGCCGAGCATATGCCGATTCAGCAGGCCATCACCCAGGATCGGTACGGCTTGTACACGCGGGTCCGGGCTGATCTCCATCGACGACACCACCCCCACGCCCAATTCAGCCGCAACGGCTTCGGCCACGGCTTCACGGCTGTCCAGTTCCAACAGCACCTTGGGTTGCACATTCGCCGCCAGGCACGCGTCATCAAAGGTGCGCCGGGTGATGGAGCTGGGCTCACGCAACACCATGATGACCTCATGCAGTTGCGCCAGTTGAATCCCCTCGGGCTGTTTTGCCCACGGATGCGCTGCCGGCACCAGGGCGCAAATGCGTGACTCGCTCAAGGGTTGCAGGTGCAGGCCATTGCGCGGTTCCACCTCGGTGAGCACCGCCACATCCGCATGCTCGGACAGCAGCGCCGCCAACGTCTCCTGGGCATTGCCCAGGCGCAGGTTCACGGTGATGCCCGGGTAGCGCGAGCGCAGGCTGGCGATCATCGGCATGACCAAGTGAGGGCCATCTGCTGCCACTTCCAGGCGCCCGGTGAGCAACTGGCGGTTGGCCTCCAGCATGGTCTGTGCTTCGTCTACCAAACCGAAGATCGCCCGGGTGATGGCCGCCAGGCGCGCGCCCTCCTCGGTCAACTCCACCCGTCGTGCGGTGCGGCGCAACAACGGGATCTGGTAGTACTCCTCAAGCGCCTTGATATGCCCGGTCACCGCCGGCTGGCTGATGAACAGCCGAGCCGCCGCACGGGTAAAACTGCCCTCGCGGGCCACGGCGTCGAATGCACGCAATTGGAACAGGTTCATAGCTATCGGCCTCACTGATAGCTCGCATAACAACAAACAATTTGATTGATGACAAGCCAAACTGCAATTTAGGCGCCGTAGCTTCACCCCCGACACCTTGCGAGGATTTGAGATGACCACTGCCGCGCCGATCCTGTTGACCCCTGGCCCCCTGACCACATCGAACCGCACCCGTCAGGCGATGATGGTGGATTGGGGTTCATGGGATGACCGCTTCAACCAGCTCACTGCCAGCGCGTGCACGCAGTTGCTGGCGATCCTCAACGGCGCCGACAGTCACCATTGTGTGCCGTTGCAAGGCAGCGGCACCTTCGCCGTCGAAGCCGCCATCGGCACCCTGGTACCCCGCGACGGCAAGGTGCTGGTGCTGATCAACGGCGCCTACGGCAAGCGCCTGGCGAAGATCTGCGAAGTGCTAGGCCGTGCGTTCAGCACCTTTGAAACCGCTGAGGACGAACCCACCACGGCCGCTGATGTGGACCGCCTGCTGCAGGCTGACAGCGCCATCACCCACGTCGCGCTGATCCATTGCGAAACCAGTACCGGCATTCTCAACCCGTTGCCGGAGATCGCCCAGGTCATCAAACGTCACGGCAAGCGCCTGATCATCGATGCCATGAGTTCCTTCGGCGCGCTGCCGATCGATGCCCGCGAAGTACCGTTCGAAGCGTTGATCGCCGCCTCCGGCAAATGCCTGGAAGGCGTACCGGGCATGGGGTTTGTGTTCGCGGAAAAACACGCGCTGGCTGCCGCCCAGGGCAACTGCCATTCCCTGGCAATGGACTTGTTCGACCAGCACAGCTACATGGCCAAGACCGGCCAATGGCGCTTCACCCCGCCGACCCACGTAGTCGCGGCCCTGCATGAAGCGCTGCTGCAATACGCCGAAGAAGGCGGCCTGCCCGCCCGTCATCAACGCTACGCCAACAACTGTCAGGCACTGCTGGACGGCATGGCTGCACTGGGCCTGCGCAGTTTTCTGCCAGCGGCGATCCAGGCGCCGATCATCGTCACCTTCCACGCACCGAAAGACCCGCGCTACCAGTTCAAGGACTTCTACGAACGGGTCAAGACCAAGGGCTTCATCCTTTACCCCGGCAAATTGACCCAGGTGGAAACCTTCCGCGTGGGCTGCATCGGCCATGTCGACACGGCCGGCATGCGCGCAGCGGTCAAGGCCATCGCCGACGTGCTGCAAGAAATGGAAGTGTTGGACATTTGATTCCCCCCATTACCCACAGGATCTGAACCATGAACTATCAAAACCCCAACGCCCTCCAGGCCGTTATCCTCGACTGGGCTGGCACCGTGGTCGACTTCGGCTCCTTTGCCCCCACGCAGATTTTTGTCGAAGCGTTTGCCGAGTTCGACGTGCAAGTCTCTATCGAGGAAGCCCGTGGCCCGATGGGCATGGGCAAGTGGGACCATATCCGCACCCTCTGCGACCAGCCGCAAGTTGCCGAGCGCTATCGCAAGGCATTCGGCCGCATGCCGACCGATGATGATGTAACCGCCATCTACCAGCGCTTCATGCCGCTGCAGATCGAGAAGATCGCCGAGCACTCGGCGCTGATCCCCGGCGCCCTCGACACCATTGCAACGCTGCGGGCGCAAGGGATCAAGATCGGCTCCTGCTCCGGCTACCCCAAGCAAGTGATGGACAAGGTCGTGGCCCTGGCCGCCACCAACGGCTATGTCGCCGACCATGTGGTTGCCACCGACGAAGTGCCCAACGGCCGCCCTTGGCCAGCCCAGGCGCTGGCCAACGTGATCGCCCTGGGCATCGATGACGTGGCCGCGTGCGTGAAAGTCGACGACACCGTGCCGGGTATCCTCGAAGGCCGTCGCGCCGGTATGTGGACGGTGGCGCTGACCTGCTCGGGCAATGCCCTGGGCCTGACCTACGCACAGTTCCGTGCCCTGGACAGCGCCACATTGACCAGCGAGCGCCAGCGTATCGAAGCGATGTTCCAAGCGTCGCGCCCGCATTACTTGATCGATACCATCAACGACCTGCCCGGGGTCATCGCCGATATCAACCAGCGTTTGGCTCGCGGGGAAATGCCGCAAAGCTACTGATACGGTCAATAAGGTGACTTGATTGGCTTGCTCACCCGTTTCGCGTGAGCAAGCATTTGTGGTGAATAGCCTTGGCCTGCGTTGGGCTGCAAGCACTACCACTGTGGTGTGTCAGGGTGAGTGGCGGTGTGATTACCATGTGGACTGGTCTTCGAGGCTGGCTTTTTGGAGGTCGTCTTCCAGACTTCGCTGGCTAAACGGTAGATGTCAGCGAAGAAGCCTCGGGGGTCGGCTATTTCTGTTTCGCCCTAGGGCATCGTCGAGTATTCATCTGGGTCATTTCCAAAAAAGAATTAAATTTGATTTTTCTGTACTTAAAGCGATGTGTAGATTTTCCATTAACTTGAATTTTTGGCAATCCGCGTACTCAGACGTTTGTTGGGCACAAATGAATGGTATTTACTCTCAACTCTACTAAATCGAGTTCCTGTTTTATTGGCTCATCAAGCTCAACAAGGATTATTGAGTCGCCAAGCTTCAATGCGGCACAACCATCGCCTCCATCTTGAATTAGTTCGCCAATTATGAAATGAGTGTCATTGGTAAAAATGATCTGCGGCGTCTTCTCAAGCGAGGACATGATGTTTGTTTCCCAAGAGAACACTTCGTCCAGCTCAAGTTCCACGTCTAGATCTTCACCAATTTCTGGTGTGGGATCGCTCCATAAAGCCACACCATTCCCGAAGGGTGAGTTGAATCTCACACGTAGAATGTCTTGATCAGAAAAAATACCAGTTACTCTTATCTTCATTTTATTTCATTTCTTCGTTAGTGAAAATCTTACAATGACTTTATAAGGGCTTGCGAAGGCTGTTTTTTCCAGGTGACGCTGAGGCTGTATTGAAATGTCATTTTTGACAAGGTTTCTGGTTAGGCTGGGCCGTCTAATTGGGTGTTGTTTATATAATTGTGAATTTCGCTTTCATGTTGTTGATTGAAGTTGTGTTCAATAAGATTCAGGAGGGTGCTGTCGTTATCGTCAGTTACGTAAAAAAATTGAGCGGCGGCGTGGGTTTCTGAGTCATAGAATCTGCATAAAATGGTGTCAGGTTGTGACTCCAAAAAAACACTTATTTTTTCAGGCGTGATGCTCTTTTCAAATATTGTCATATTGGTCCAGAGTTTGTCTATTTCGCTTCTGGTTTTTTCAATAACCATTAGAGTGTCGTGAGAGCTCTCCAGAGCTAGATTGTCTATATTTCGTGGATTGTTTGGAAGGTTTCTAATCCTGCTATAAGTGTTGCTTTTTTTGTTTTTTCTGAATAGGTCTTCAGAGTTCAATGTATTGATGTGAGTTTTTTTGTATAAATATTCTTCAGTTCTTGAGTTGAATGCGGCGCCAGTGGCGGCACACCACGCTCTTTTTATAGGCCAGCCTACTAATTGGCCCATTATTTCACACCATGATTCCCATACGCTATTAAAGTTATGGTTTATCAATGTTGTAGTAGTGAACCTTACATTGCCTGTAGGGTGTATGCTTTCCCATGGCCTTATACCGAATTGGTTTATGTATGCAGTTTTCATTTTGATCTCTTGAAGTAGGTATGTGCATCATCACCAATTTTTAACGGGATTTTGATTTCATTCACTGTGTTTTTGGTGTTGAAGTGAGGTCCATGGTTACCCTCTTTGTGACCTAGTGAATGCTCATAAGCTTTAGTTAGGCGGTGCTTTTTTAAGCTGAGACGTACACTCGCCCAAGGCTCTATGGTGTCCGCCGTAGAGAACAATTTGGGTGGAGTGATCTTCATGCCCAAATCACACAGTGATGGTCATCCATGTGTACTAAAAACGTCAGTTCGTTATCGGTTATCCAAAATGGATAACCGGTGGTTTCGCCTAAAACAGATGCTAAAACTGGTGCAGTATCAATTTCCCATGCCCTATATTTTGAGTCGAATACCAGCAGAACTAGACCATTCTTGCTGATGCGATACGACATCTCTTTCCAAAATTTAGGGTTATGCTCTGTGCATTTTTCGTTCAGTTCGGTGGGATCAAGCACGTTGCTTTGTGATTTGAAAAATTTTCTCGTCAGAGAATTTACCAATACGTTTAGTTCATTTGAATCAAGCTTCCTCGAGTTGATTTTCAAGGTGTCACATGCTTCGTCTATTTCCTTTTCCAAGTAGCTCATCGAGGGATACCTATTTTGGAGCGGCTAACCGAGACCAGCTTGAGTAGTATATGGCCTCTCTTTGCGCCTCCACCGGCCCTCTTTCCAGGAGTTTGATAGCCGATATGAGGTGATTTTGGGCCTTCTTTGCTTGGCAAAAGCAGAGGGTCGTCAATATTCACTTCCGCCCCCCTATTAGGGGCGCTTTGTACACGCCATTGCGTTGGAAATGATTTGCCATCTTGGTCTTTGCCCCATTTCGATACGCTATATTCAGTCTTCGGTATGCCTGTTCTGCGGTAGCGTGGATATCTCAGCAAATACTAGTGTCGACATCTCTCTGTGAATGTATATGCACAATCTAAAAATAGAAAAACACGCCAGTTTTTTTACTGATGGCTAATTTGTTTAGGCGGATGAGTTTCTCTAATAGTTCTGGCTGTTCAGGTAATGACTGGTTTTCCAGTATTTTCAACATTTCAGCAAGTTCTTCATCAGTGTTGATGCATTCGTCTTCGTAGTCATCTATGATTTTTCTTAAAGAACTGTTGATTTCTTCGAATATGCCTGAATTTAGAAGTAATTGGTGCTCTGTGTTCGTGAGGAGCAGGCGTTCCATCTGGTCGTCTGGACACGCATCTAGGTCTAGCAGAGACATGGCTTCGCCAGTCAAAGGCGTGCAAATCAACTTCATTGATTATATCCTTTATTGAAATGTGCAACCTCGTTGCATTCGATTTTTGTTCCGTATAAACCGTTTATGGTTGTCACCCCTATCAATTATTGCTCGGACTTTAGATTGCTGGCTATATTTGATTTCGTTGCCAGAATATCCTTCACCTACAATTGCTCCTGGGAGCATTAAAGATATTTCTTCTGGTGCCACTCGAGCAACTAGCCCACGCTAATCGGATTTTCCTGCGTGATTCATTAATTTAGCAGCTTAAGTGTCCGATTGATTTCTTTGTTGAAAAATAAGTAGTTCTCAAATTTACTCACAACGTGGCTCAGCCAGAGCGGTCCTGATGCCCACTCGTGCGGATAGTAATAATAGCAATACTGTTCATGCAGCAGCTTCTCCAAAAAATTGGATTCGTTTGTATAGGATTTGATCAATTCTAGAATTTCTTTTTTTACGGTGGCGATTACATCCATAGATGAGTCTAGTAGAAAAGCATCAATGACCTCGTCAGCTGTGGCGTGTTCTTCTATCCAGTCTTGATGGAAGTAAGCTCCAAAAAATTGCTGAAGCTCAGTTAGTTGGTTATTCATTTTTCTATTGGATATTCTGTCAGTAAAAGGTAGCCATCTGGCATCTTTGGTTTTCGAATTAAAACTAGCATAAACTTATAAACAGGTATGGATTCTGTGGCACCTCTTATAGCGCTCAAGCCTACGGGCTGGCTCGAATGCTCTCTAATAATATGCTTGTCCTTCGTTCCTTTTAGGAATTTGGATATTTCCTGACTGCGCGAGGCCAAGCTTTTGGATACAAGTGCTTCTGCGTCTTCTAAAGTTTTGAACGTAGATGCTGCAGGTATATGTGGTTCCGCCTCAAGCACTTTCTAAGTGCTGAAACATAAATTTTCTGGTAGATTTTTCGCATCTATTCTCCTTGCTTAAAATCCCTCATGAGATTTGTATCAACTCGTTCTCCTACCGATGTCCAGGCGTTGAACGAAGCCTATCTGCACGGAGAAAAGCCTACCTTGCGCCGTCGGCGCTCATGCCATTTTGCTCAGCAACAATGAGCACACCATCAATCAGATCAGCAAGATTCTCTGTGTTGGGCGTGACACCGTCAGCATCTGGATCAAAACTTGGGAAATCGACGGTCTGGAGGGGCTCATTGATAAACCTCGCACGGGGCGGCCGCAAATCTACAACGATCAGGACCGAGAACGATTGAAAGCCCTGGTGTCAGAAGCCCCCCATCAGTTCAAAGCCGTCCAGGCACGCTTGCAACAAGAAACGGGGAAAACGTCCTGCACGATGACCCTCAAGCGGGCTTTAAAAAAAGCTGGAGTATAGCTTCAAACGGGCTCGCCGATCTTTGAAAGAGCAGCGTGATGAAACCGATTTCCGTAACACTCAAAACTTGCTTCAAGAGCTCTGGCAATGGGAAGAACGCGAAGAAACCGAGCTTTAAGAGCAAGGCGCTGGAGTGGCGTGCGCAACGGCTTTATGTGATCTTTCTGCCCCCGTACTCACCCGAGCTCAACTTGATCGAAATGCTCTGGAAGAAAATCAAGTATGAATGGTTGCCTGTCACCGCCTATCAAAGCTTCCAGTCACTCACCGATCATGTCCTCAGCGTGTTATCAAATTACGGAGAGCGATACAAGATCAGTTTTGTTTAGGTACTCAGTCTCAAAAAACCAACCCTACTCTTCTGGAGTGTAAGTATAAAATTCTGGCTTGGTTAAAGCGTCGAAAAGCTCCATTAGATCTTTTGGCTTGTTAATATTTTTTGAGGCGATGATTTCTTCTCTTTGAGAGTTTCTAGTGTTTTCGATGCAGTATGTAAAAAGTAGACTTTGGATTATCGAGAGGTTTGGCTTGAGTTTCATTCGAGATCCTTAAAGCTATGAAGAAATACGTTGTCCAGCGTCGTGTAACTGTAAGGTCGTTTTGCATTAGATTGGTCCATGCATCGGCTCGGTCTTATAGAAACACGTCCCCTGGACAGGGGCCGCTTTGCAGCCCCGCGCGAGAAATTCGCTCGCCACAAGGGACTGATATGGCGTTGGAGAGCGATTTTTTAAAATTTTAAATTTGATGCGTTGTAGTAGTTTCTCAAACAGTTTAAAAGGACTCGCATAAAGTTTTTCTGATCGGTTACGGGTGCGCTGAAATAAGTTGACATGGTTTTAAAAACCGCATCGAAATTGTCGTTTGTAGCTAGGAAGTGTGATATCGAATCAATGAACCACTCTTGCTCAATCCTAGTATAAAGTAGGAATTCTGGTTTGGTCAGTTCGTCAAAAAGCCTTACAAGTTCTTTGTCGTCATTTATATTTCTTGATGCAATGATTTTCTCCCGCTCTAAGTCGTCCGTATTTTCAATGTCGTAAGTGAACAGTAGTCCACGAATTATTGACATGCTGGGCTTGTTTTTCATTTTAGTCATAGCTCCGTGTAAGCAGTTTTTGGTTGGCCCTGATTATTTAGTATCACCCTAGCTTTACGCTGCTGACTATATCTCATTCCATCCTTTGTATATCCTTCACCAACAGTTTTGCCCATGTTCATTGGTTTAAATGATGCAGTGAGTCCCTTTCTTCTAAAAATGAGCTGGGCTCGGTATATCGAGTTTAATTGATCCCTATGGCTGAGATAATGAGTTGCAGCCGGTGGGTATTTAGGTTCCCCTACTTGTGGACCTGACGTGTAACGCTCAATAATTCCTGTCGTCGGGTTTTTTGCGGTATTCAGTCGTTCGAGCTGAGATTCAAGTGTGGTCTGCGCGCCATGTTTCTCTAGAAAATGTGCTCCTGGCGTTGCCTTCTCAAGTTCGTCTAGACGCCTATAGGCGTTTGCCTCCGCAAGCTCATTAATTCTCGCCTGTCGCGCCGCACGGGTCAGTTGCGGTAAGGCCGGTTCTCCGTGGTTAACACTCTCCGTAGGATTTTGAGCACTAGCGCTGGGTTTACATCCGTTCTCACCTGGGCATGTATTCAAGCCTAGCGGGTCAACCCAACCTGTCGGATTGGGCACGTACTGGTACCCGTTGATCCCACCCGCCAACTTCACCGGATCCGGCGTCAGGTAACGACCAATATCCGGATTGTAGTAGCGATGGCGGTTGTAGTGCAGCCCGCTTTCTTGGTCGAAATACTGCCCTTGGAAACGCAGCGGATTGTCGATTTTGCCTACGTCGAGCCGGGCAATCTGGCCGTAGGCGCGGTAGTGGGCGGACCAGACGATTTCGCCTTCAGGAGTGGTGAGTTCCTGCGGTGTGCCGAGGTGGTCGAGTTGGTAGTGGTAGGGCGTGGTGCCCTTTGGGCCATAGCCTTCCAGCAGTGCCAATGGGCGGAAGCTGTTCGGCTCGTAGATGTAGCTGCGATGACAGTCCGCATGGTGTTCGGCAATCAGTTTGTCGCCTTGCCAGAAAAATTCCGTGGTTTTGTCATCTACGGTCTTGCTGATGCGCCGCCCAAACGGGTCGTATCGGTAACTGGCGGTTTCGCCGTTCGGCTTTGTGATGCTGATTAACCGATGCAGGCAGTCGTAGCGGTATTCAGTGACGAGTTGATGGCCCTTGCCGCGCCGTTCGCGGATGAGGTTGCCGAAGGCGTCGTAGTCGTAGTTGCGGTCGCCCTGGATCACCAGGCGGTTGGCGGCGACGATGTCCGGGCCCGGGCGGTCTTGCATGAGCAGGTTGCCCGCTGGGTTGTGGCCGAAGCGTTCCTGCACGTCCTGCGAGTGGTCAGCGCGGGTCAGGCGGGCGAGCGGGTCGTAGCGGTAGTCGTGTTGGCCTTTGCGGGTGTCGTGCAGGCGGGTGAGGTTGCCGCTTTTGTCGTAGTCGTATTGGCGCTGGTAAAGGTAGTTTTCCTGCTGTGTGACGGCGTGAGCGTGCAGGCGGTGCTGGTCGTCGTAGTGGTAGTGGCTGAGCAGTTGGCCTTGCTGGCGCTGGTGTTCGCGACCGCTGTGGAATAGATGCGAGGTGAGCTCTTCACCGTTGAGTTCGACGGTGGCGAGGTGGCCGCCTTTGTCGTGGTTGAAGGTAAGACGATTGTTGTCTGGCAGGCGTAGTTTTTGTAATTGACCGCAGGCGTCGTAGCCGTAGCGCAGGGTGCCCCAGCCTTGGTGTTCGGCGGTGAGGCGGTTTTGACGGTCGTACTCGTAGGCTAACGCCCAGTGGCCGTCCTCGACGCTGAGGAGATTGCCTTGGCGGTCGTAGGTGTAATCGACCACGCTGTTATCGGGCAGGGTTTTCCGTACGAGGCGTCCGGCGTGATCGCGCTCGTAGCGGGTGACCAACGTAGAGCCATCGTCGCCGTATTCGGTCTTTTCTTGCAGGTTGCCGTTGAGGTCGTAAACGTAGGCGGTACGTTGGCCGTCAAAGCCGGTTTCCTGCTGGATCAGGCCGTTGGGGTGGTAGTCGAGTTGGTAGGTTTCGCCGACTTCGTTTTCGATCTCAGTCAGCAGTAATCGAACGTTGTCGTAGCGGTATTGGACCTGGGTGCCGTCGGCATTAAGGCGGCGGCTGATCAGGTGCAGGCCGTCGGCGTATTCGTAGCGGGTGACGTGGCCGAGTTCGTCGCGTTCGGCGATGATTTTTCCGTAGGGGTTGTAGCTGAATTCGCGTGTGGCACCGCCTGGCAAGATCAGACGAATCAACCGACCGACGCTGTCCCATTGATACTGAGTCAGCGCGCCATGTTCATCTTCACGGGCAATCTGCCGTCCAAGGTCGTCATAGCGATAGCGCTTAACCCCGCCATTGGGCAGTTGTTCTTCAACGAGCTGTCCACGCTCATTCCACACTAACCGATGACAACTGTGATCCGGGTACCAAACCCCGGTCAGTTGCCCATGTTTGTTGTAGCTGTAGTCGGTCGCGTTGCCATCCGGGTCAATCTTGCGGGTGACATCGCCCTGATCATTACGCTCGTATTTCCAGACCGCCTCGCCACGCCGTACAACCCGTACGAAGCCGTTGTCATGCTCGTAGGACGTCGGCTCATCATCCCCCGGAAACAACGCCACCAAGCGCCCAGCTTCGTCGTACTGATACGCCGTCACCGCCCCCAGCGGGTCTTGCTCGACGGTTAGCCGGCCTTTTTCATCGTAGGATTTGAAGTGCTGGGCGCCGTCCGGATCAATCCGCTGCACCAGCCGCGCCCGGTCGTCATGGACATACACTTCCTGGCTACCATCGGCGTTATGCACGGTGACGCGGCCGTCATCGCCCCAGGCATAGCGCGTGTCCATCTGCGAAAAACTCGCCCAATGCCGGACACAGCGCGCCCCTTTGCCGGAGCCTTCCCACGCCCAAAAGCAACTCGCCCCACCGGCCAACTGTCGCTCAACAATGACGCGCTGCTCGTCGTACCGGTAACGCTCGCTTTCACCGACGGCATTGGTCGCGCAAACCAGTCGTCCATCTTCGTCATAGGCGTAGGAAACAACGTTTTGCTCGGTCACCCAGACGTAGGGCTCACGCCCTTTTGCGCGATGAACCTGGTAGTCCACCGCGACGATGCGATCCAGTTCATAGCGCAGAAGCAGCGAACGGCCACAACCGTTATCCAGCCGCTCAATCCGCCCTGAATAATCACGGCAAATGCGCAGGCGGTTGTCATACGCATCGCTGATCGAGACCAGCACACCGTCGCGAAAGTGATAGAACCGCGACGCCTGGGCCAGCACTAACTCATCAGGAGCCGAGCCCAAGTAGATCGCCGCTTCCGCCAGGCTATTGGTGATCGCGGGTCGAGAGTCAGTGGGCAAGGGAAACTGAGTACGGCGGTTCTCATGATCGGTCCACACCACCGAGTCGCCAGAAACAACAAGCCGATGGGCCAGCGAATGACTCCACCCAAACCCCAACCCACAATCCACTTCTACCGCACTGGTGCGATACAACCGCGTCCACTCAAACGGCAAAATCCCGTCCAGCGCACCATCGGTGAGGGTCAGCAATTCCTCCCCGGTAACCATCGATACCGGGCAGCCATTGGTGGCCGTTTTATTCGCTGGGGCCGCAGCATCTCCCTTCGGATTCGAAGCCACGGCAGGCACATCATCCACAGGCTCCTGCCGGACCAGCACCGTCTGCCGAGTCTTGTTACGAACCGCCGGCACCGAGTTGGCAACCAGATTTTCCCCAGCCTTCAACGGCGCAACCGATACTGCCTTGACCGGCGTCGCCACACTCCCCAACAACAACGGCTTTGCCGCCTCCACATGCGGCCCCAACCCCGGCCCCACAAGCTGCTTGGCCAGCAACTCCAATAACGCCCGCGCACGGCCAGATTTGATATGACTGAGCACCTGAGTCCCCAGCCGCGCCGTCAACCCCATCGCCCCCAAGACGCGAATCAACAGCAGGCTGATCAGCACCTCACCGGTGATTTCGCCCCACAGTTCATTCATCTCCGGCGGCGGCAGCATGCGCATCCAGCTGACCATCGCCGACAGATAGATAAACAACAGCGGCTCATCACTGAGCACCAGCAAACCCTGGGCAATTGTGTCCTTGCCCAGCGTCAGCAGCTCATCCAGTTCAGCTTGAGAGAGGTATTGCAGCAGCTTTTCGCTGTTGGGCTTGAGGTCTGCCAACAGGTCATACAGCTGTGTGACGTTGTCCCACAGGTGGTAAAGCGCCTTGCCCATGCCACTGAGAAACGCCGCTTCCACGAGTCGGCGTCGGTCAAGCGGTGTCGTGTCCGTGTAGCTTTTCCATTGCGCCTGGAAGGTGCCGTTCCACGTTTCGCGCAAGCGCACTTCCAGCCCGCCGATTACCGCCTGATAAGACGCATACAGCGCCTTGACGTGATCCGCGGAAACGTTGGGATAGAAAGTGATTTGGTACTGCTGGTCACGGGTACAGCCGTTGACTTCAAGGATGCCGCTGGGGCCGATGGTCCGGTGGATCGGCGCACCCACCGGAGTGCCATCCCGGGCCAGGGCTTGCAGCATCACCGGTGTATTGCCAATGGGCACAAACCGCGTGCTCTGGAACATATGCACCAGGGTCAACGTACCGCTGGCCTGGCACATCGCAACGGTGCTGCTGGGAGGGCTGGAAGCTTTGATCGGCGCAACCAGCGCCACTTCATCCCCAACCTTGAACACCTGCTCCACATCCAGTGCCGAGAAGCTCCAGAAGCTCGAAGCCCATGCGTCAAACGTGTTCAGGCAATCGCGAAAATCGCGCAGAACACCATCAACGTTGGGCGTCTGCGCATCCATCGGGGTCAGGGCCAGCCTGCCGATGGCCGGGTTCACGAAACAACTCCAAAAACTGGAAAATCCATCCGCAATCCCTCGCGCTGTGTATTCAGGCGAGAGACTTTGCAGACGTTACTTGCGGCAGGGAGTAGAGGTTATCCGACCCTTACGTGGGAAGTTTCATCAGTTTGAATCTTCTCCCGTCCCAGTACCCAGCTGCATAACCCGGGCAGAAACAACCAGCGCCTGGCGCATGGCAAAATGCCGCAAAGCTACTGATCGAGGTCAAGACAACGGAAACCGCACCAGGCAAACCGCTCAAAACAGGCATACAGTTAAAGCACTCCGTCGCTAAAGAACGGAGGTATGCCCTGATGAGTGAGGAAAAAAGCAATGCCGTGGAAAAATTCCGATACGCGCTACAGCACCCTGTCGATTGCGTTGCACTGGTTGATGGTGGTGCTGCTGGCGGTGGTCTACGCCTGCATTGAGTTACGCGGCCAGTTCCCCAAAGGCAGCGGTGCACGCACGCTGATCGTCGAAATGCACTTCATGTTCGGCCTCACCGTGTTTGTGCTGGTGTGGTTGCGCCTGTTTGCGCGCAGCCTGGGTGTGGCGCCGAAGATCGTGCCGGCACCGCCGCAATGGCAGAGCCTGCTGGCGACCCTGATGCACGTCGCGTTGTATGCGTTGATGATCGGCATGCCGATTGCCGGTTGGCTGATCGTCAGTGCCGAAGGGCATTCGGTGATGTTCTATGGGATGGAGTTGCCGCCGCTGATCGCGGAAAACAAGGCTCTGGCCAAGGAGATTGAGGGTTGGCATGTGTGGTTTGGCAAGGTCGGTTATTGGTTGATCGGATTACATGCGCTGGCGGGGATCTTTCATCATTACGTGATGCGCGATAACACTGCCTTGCGAATGATGCCAGGTAGCAGGGGGCTCTAAGCGTTAAAACCTCGGCGGCCTTGCAAGCCGCCGGTATGGAGGAAGATCAGGCGAGTGCCGGCGGCAAAGCGTCCGGCCTCGATCTGTTGCTTCAATGCCAGCAGCGCCTTGCCGGTGTAGAGCGGCTCCAGTGGCATACCGCAGGCTTGTTCGGTGCGCTCGATAAAATCGAGCAACACTGGATCGACCTTGGCAAAGCCACTTCGGCTAGCCTCCAGCAGTTCATAACCGCCCTGAACCAGGTCACTCACATTCTGCGCCACCCCATGATCATCCGGCACCGCCATGGCGCCATACACCGGGTGCGCGCCCGCCTCCGCCAACACCAACCCGGCCAAGGTGGTGCCGGTACCCGCCGCCAGCCACCAGGCGTCGTAATCCGCCCAACCGAGGTTGCCCAACTGCGCCCGCGCCTGCTCGACCAACACCCCGCAGCCCAGCGCACCGGCCAGCCCGCCGCCGCCTTCAGGCACCGGATAGAGGTGGGGATATTGCTCGTGCCAAGGCAACCAGAAACCCGGCTCATGCCGTGCGCGATAGCCGCCATAACCAAGCCAGTGCAGTTGCATGCCGAAGGCTTTGAGGTCGAGGACTGTGGGGGTGTCTTGGGCATGGCCGCGCAACAGGCCGACAGTGGGGAAGTCAAAACGCTTGCCCGCCGCCGCCAGTGCGTGCAAATGGTTGGAGTAAGCCCCACCGAGGCTGATAATCCCTGACGCTCCGGCGTCGCGAGCCTGGGCCAGGTGTTCGGTGAGCTTGAACCACTTGTTGCCGCTGATCAGCGGGTCGATACGGTCCAGGCGCAGCACCGCCAGCTCGACTCCGTTCAGCCAGTCAAGCTGCAAGGGTTCAAGGGGCGCGCGGGGCAGCCAGTCGAAAGGACCCATGTGGGCGCATCTGCATGAAAAAAGGGGCGGTAGTCTAACACCGCCCCTGTTGTCGCCTTACAACTCGGCAGCCAGGCGCGAGCCCTGGTTGATCGCGCGCTTGGCATCCAGCTCGGCCGCCACGTCGGCACCGCCGATCAGGT
Organism: Pseudomonas haemolytica; assembly: GCF_009659625.1. Classification (GTDB taxonomy): domain Bacteria; phylum Pseudomonadota; class Gammaproteobacteria; order Pseudomonadales; family Pseudomonadaceae; genus Aquipseudomonas; species Aquipseudomonas haemolytica. The sequence continues at coordinate 241,576 of NZ_VOIW01000002.1, forward strand.
GCACGTTCTGGCCGGCGGCAATCAGGCCGTCGTGCAATTCGCGCAGCGGGTCCTGGCCGGCGCAGATGACGATATTGTCCACCGCCAGCACCTTTGGCTCGCCCTCGGCGCCGATACGGATATGCAAGCCTTCATCATCGATCTTCAAGTACTCGACACTGTTGAGCATCTGCACCTGCTTGTTCTTCAAGCCGGTACGGTGGATCCAACCGGTGGTCTTGCCCAGGCCGTCGCCGACCTTTGAAGTCTTGCGCTGCAGCAGGAACACTTCACGGGCCGGGGCGTGGCGCTCGGGCTTGATCCCGGCCACACCGCCACGAGCTTCCAACTGGGTGTCGATGCCCCATTCTTTCCAGAACGCCTCGCGATCCAGGCTGGTGGACACGCCTTGGTGTACGAGAAATTCCGACACGTCAAAACCAATGCCACCAGCGCCGATCACCGCCACACGCTTGCCCACCGGTTTGCGCTCGAGGATCACGTCCAGGTAACTCAACACCTTGGCGTTCTCGACGCCCGGGATCGCCGGGGTACGTGGCGCGATGCCGGTGGCCAGGATCACTTCGTCATAACCGCCCGCCACCAGTTGCTCCACATCAACGCGAGTGTTGAGGCACAACTCGACGTGCGTGGTCTGCAACTTGCGCTTGAAATAACGCAGGGTTTCGAAGAACTCTTCCTTGCCCGGCACGCGCTTGGCGATATTGAACTGGCCACCGATCTCGCTGGCGGAATCGAACAAGGTCACGTGGTGGCCACGCTCGGCCGCAACGGTGGCAGCGGCCAGGCCCGCAGGACCGGCGCCGACTACTGCGATCTTCTTGATCTGCTTGACAGGCAAGTAATTGAGCTCGGTTTCATAGCACGCCCGCGGGTTGACCAGACAGGTGGTCAACTTGCCGCTAAAGGTGTGGTCCAGGCACGCCTGGTTGCAGCCGATGCAGGTGTTGATTTCATCGGCCCGCCCGGCCGCCGCCTTGTTGACGAACTCCGGGTCGGCAAGAAACGGTCGCGCCATCGAGACCATGTCGGCGTCGCCTTCGGCCAGGATCTGCTCGGCGATTTCCGGGGTGTTGATGCGGTTGGTGGTAATCAGTGGTATTTGCACCGCACCGCGCAATTTGGCCGTGACCTTGCTGAACGCACCACGGGGCACCTTGGTGGCGATGGTCGGGATACGTGCTTCGTGCCAGCCGATGCCGGTGTTGATGATCGTCGCGCCGGCCTGCTCGATGGCCTTGGCCAACTGCACGACTTCTTCCCAGACGCTGCCGCCTTCCACCAGGTCAAGCATCGACAGGCGGAAGATAATGATGAAGTTCGGGCCTACCGCTTCGCGCACACGGCGCACGATTTCCACCGCAAGGCGCATGCGGTTTTCAAAGCTGCCGCCCCAGCGGTCGGTGCGATGGTTGGTGTGGGCAGCGAGGAACTGGTTAATGAAGTAGCCTTCCGAACCCATGATTTCCACGCCGTCGTATTCGGCAACCTGGGCCAGCAACGAGCAGGTGACGAAATCCTGGATCTGCTTCTCGATGCCCTCTTCATCCAGTTCCTTGGGCTTGAACGGGTTGATCGGCGCCTGGATCGCGCTCGGGGCTACCTGCTTGGGGCTGTAGGCGTAACGCCCGGCGTGGAGGATCTGCATGCAGATCTTGCCGCCCGCCTCGTGCACAGCCTGGGTGACGATCTTGTGCTTGCGCGCCTCTTCGTCAGTGGTCAGCTTGGCTGCACCGGCGTACACACCGCCCTCGTCATTCGGGCCAATGCCGCCGGTAACCATCAGGCCCACGCCACCACGGGCGCGCTCGGCAAAGTAGGCGGCCATGCGCTCGAAACCGCCGGGTTTCTCTTCCAGGCCGGTATGCATCGAGCCCATCAGGGTGCGGTTGCGCAAGGTGGTAAAACCCAGGTCCAACGGGGCCAGCAGGTGCGGGTAGGCAGCAGCGGTCATGGTACAGCTCCACAACGGATCATCACGGGACGTGGCGCACTCGAACGGCGTGCCATCGGTTTATGTCCCACAGACTAAGAGGCAGTGGACCACGGCTCAATGACTGAAACTGACAAGTTATTGATCCAAATGCACAGCGCCCCTTGGCAAGCCGGGCCATGAGCCCTACCCTAGTCGCGAACCCTGCCCCCGGTCTGTTGTCTGTTGCCCCATGCGTAAACTTCTAGCGTTCACCGTCACCATGGCCCTGGTTGCCGCCCTCGCCGCGTATCTGGTCTGGACCCAGGAGCGCCCCGTGGCGCATTACCTGTCGGACCTGCGCATCACCCTCGCCGTCAATGAAGGCCAACCGGCCGACCGTGGCAACCTGCTGGGCATCCAGCCGGAGCTGTTCCCCGCCGACTACCAGAGCCTGGAACGCCTGCACCTGAAGCTGGCGGCCTACCTGCGAAACGCACAGGACCAGGGCCTGATCAACCCCAAGACCATCGTGGTGCTGCCGGAACATATCGGCACCTGGCTGATGCTCAGTGGCGAAAAAAACGAGCTGTACCAAGCCGCGCATCTCAAGGACGCGATGAACTGGCTGTCGATCAGCAACCCGTTGCTGTTCATGCGCGCCTGGATCAGCGCCACCGGCGACAACCGGATGGACGATGCGTACTTGCGCATGAAAGCGCCTGCGATGGCGCGTGACTACCAAGTGCTGTTTGGTGGCCTGGCCAAGGAATTCGGCGTGACCCTGGTAGCCGGCTCCGTCACCCTGCCCAACCCCACTGTCAGCCAAGGGCTACTGCAGGTCGGGCACGGCGCGCTGTACAACACCAGCGTGGTATTTGCTGCCGATGGCCTGCCACTGGGCCAGCCGCAGCGCCAGCTTTACCCGATCTACGATGAACGCGGGTTTATCGCACCAGGCGATGAAAACACCCTCAACGTGGTCGACACCCCGGCCGGACGCCTGGGCATCCTGGTGGGCAGCGACAGCTGGTACCCGGACAATTACCGCAAGCTCAACGAGCAAGGTGCGCAACTGGTCGCAGTGCCGGCCTTTGTCACCGGTCGCGACACCTGGGAGCGTCCATGGCGCGGCTTCAAGAGCGTGTCGACGCCTTCTGAAGTCAGCCTCAAGCCCGAAGAAACCAGCGAGGGCGCTGCCTGGCGCCGCCTGACCCTGATCAGCCAGCAACCCGTCAGCCAAGCCACGGCAGGCATGAGCGTGTTTTTGCGCGGGCAGTTCTGGGACCTGGGCAGCGCCGGCCAGAGCTTTCTCAGCAGCAATGGGCAAGTGTTCGCCGACGGCGACGCCCGTGGTGCGCGCTTGCTGAATATCTGGCTGTAGCCCTTGAAGCCGGTGCGCCTGGGGGATCTGTCGGTGGGCTTTGTGCATACCCTGGCCGACGCCATCCACAGCCACGGCCTGGACCCGCAACCGCTGCTGCTGCAATACGGCCTCGATCCGGCGCGCCTGGCTGAAGCCGGGGCACGCTTGTCGATCCCGCGCTATATGCGCCTGGGCCACGCGGCCATCCAACTGACCGGCGACCCGGGCCTGGGCCTGCGCATGGGCCAGCTCAGCCGCTTGAGCCAGGCAGGGCTTGCCGGCGTCACCGCCGCCCAGGCGCCCAACGTGCGTGAAGCGGCGCGCACGCTGACACGCTTTGAAGCGCTATACGGCTCCAACTATCGCGGGCAATCGAGCTTTCATGAAGATGCCGAGGGTGCTTGGCTACGGTTCTATTCCATCAGTCCCTACAACGCCTATAACCGCTTCGTAGTGGATTCGATCATTGCCGGCTGGCTGCAACAACTGTCCGGCCTGGCGCAGCAGCCGGTGCAGGCACAGCGAATTGAAATCGAATTTGAAGCGCCGGACTACCACGAACACTACAGCGTGCTGGGGGAAGGCCTGGTCCACTTCGGCGCCGACGCCAATCAATTGCGCCTCAGCCAACCGACGTTGGCCCTGCGCAACCCACAGCACTGCCCCAGCACCTGGCACCTGTTGCTGCAGTTATGTGAAAGGGAATTGGAGCAGTTAACCCGCACCCGCAGCCTGCGCGAGCGCATTACCCGGTTGCTCGGGCCGATGCTCAATGGTGGCCGGGAACCCGACCTGGAAGAAGTGGCGGCACGCTTGAAGCTGCCGACCTGGACACTGCGGCGCAAACTGGCGGAAGAAGGCACGCAGTTTCGCGCGATTCTCAACGACACCCGTCGCGACCTGGCCATGACCTACATTCGCGATACGGAGCTGGCCTTCGGCGAGATTGCCTACTTGCTTGGTTTTGCTTCGGCCCAAGCCTTCCAGCGGGCGTTCAGGCGCTGGAACAACCAGACCCCAGGGGAATTTCGCCGCAGTCAGCGGCATTCCGCCTGAAGTCGGTTTTACAGCTCGGTGGCATCGTCGGCGGGATCCAGCGGATCCAGCTCGAATGCCTGGTACTCCAGCAGTTCTTCCTGATATTCGTCCATGGTGGACTCCTTCTTGAGTTCAAAGCGGTTGCAGATAAATGACCTGCGAACCCAGCCTAAAGTGCCGTCATGACGAAAAAATGTCGACGTGATGACATTCCTGTACCTCAAGATCAAACGCGCCAGGATCAGGATGATTTAGCTGCGGCGCTATCCAGGTGCAATTGCAATCATTGCAAATGCAACCACATTTCCATTAGGGTACAAGCATCCGTTGAAAGGAGCTTCGACCCATGCCTGCTTCTACCGCGCACTCTGCGCAGCGCTGCATCGACGCACTCAACACCGCCGCCAGCCCGGGCAGCTCGCCGTTGTGTACGGTCATGGCCATGGCCAACACCCTGGAATCCAGCCAACAAGCCTGGGTGATCCGTGGCCAGTCACGCAGCCGCCGCATGGGCAACTGGCCCACCTGGTTTGCACGCAATCGTGGCGAAAAACCCCTGCTTTACCTGCATAGCGCGACGTCGTCGGCACAGTTACATGCACTGTCGGAACACACCGCCCAGCGCGGCATTTTGTGCAATGACATCGAAAACCGGCCATCCCCATGGCCCAGGGGCGCAGACCCGTCGCTGCCGTTATGGCTGGCGACCCATCCGCGCTGCACGCCCTACGATCCCGCCTCGGGAGACGAAGCCCGGGCAATTGTGCTGGCGGGGCTGCGCACGCTATACGTCGACGGCCAGCCGGGCTTTTATTACCTGGCGCTGCATGATCAAGATGGCAACACCCCACTGGATAGCCAGGACCGCGCAGACGCCCATAAAGGCATGTACCCGATCCAACGTGGGCAAGTAGGAGATGTGCGCCTGCTCGGTGCTGGCCGGGCGCTTGAAGAAGTCATGCACGCCGCTCGGTTGCTGGCACAGGACTGGAATATCACGACGCAGGTATGGAGTTGCCCCAGCTACACACGGCTGGCTCGTGAGGCGGCGGCGGCTGAGCGCTGGAGCCGCTTGCACCCCATGGCCCCCAGGCGCAGCTGCCATTTGCGCGATTGCCTGGCGGGAAATGCAGCGCCGGTGATTGCGGTGACCGGCTATCCGCAGGCGATTGTCGATCAGTTGAGGGCGCACGTGGCTACGCGCTTCATGGCGTTGGGCGCGGGGTCGGTGCAGGCGACGGCACCAAGTCGGTACTGGGTGGTGATATCGGCACTCAGGGCATTGGCGGAGGAAGGGCGGATCGATGCCTTAGACGTGGAGAAAGCAACAGCCCGCTACCCACTTGGATGAGCTGGATTGCGGGAACGGGCTTGCATTGGCTTTCCATTGTTTCTCAGCGCTTGCCTCGGCTGCGGGTCGGCACGCCCGCGTCCATCGCCAGCCCGGCGGTGCGCTCCAGGGCATCGGCAAACGCCCGGCGCTGCCCGGGTTCGATCTGCGACAGGAACAGCTCGTCCACGGTGCTTTCGTAGATCTTCCACATTTTTTTGCGCAACACCCGGCCAGCGTCCGTGATCGAGGCAAACGCCGCACGCCCGTCGCCGTCGGAACGCGAGCGCACCACCAGGCCGTCCTTTTCCAGGCGGTCCACCAGGCGCGTGAGGTTGTAGCGTTCGATGGCCAGCACATCGGCCAATTCGTGCATGCGACGGGTACCGTCGGGCCCGCTTTCCAGGCCCCACAACGCGTCGTACCAGGCATACGGCGGAAGATCCGCAGCGGCCAGCCGCCGCTCGATTTCACGGATGACCGTCCTGTGAGCCCTGACAAAACGGAACCAGACATCCGGTTCTTTCGACGACATGCAACACCATCCGGGGGGATTTCAAGAAGGTTGCAATAGTAGCTCATCCCGCGCTAGATTCCGCCATGTAGTTGCAATTGCAACTACATTTGCGTCACTCTCACAAGGAGCTCGCCGCTTGAATCCGCCTACCCTGGAGCCTCACATGACCCCGAATAACGCAGCAAGACTCGACGACGATCCACAGGAAACCCGCGAATGGCTGGAGTCCATCGAATCGGTGCTGTCCACCGAAGGCCGCCCCCGCGCCCATTACCTGATCGATCAGTTGCTGGATTTCGACGTAGCGCGGCATGGCGACTTCTACGGGCGGGTGACCACTCCCTACGTCAACACCCTCCCGGTCGAGCGCCAACTGCCCTACCCCGGCAACCTGGACATCGAGCGTCGCACCAATGCGTTTATCCGCTGGAACGCCATGGCGATGGTCTTGCGCGCAGGCAAACACTCAGGTGTGGGTGGGCATATCGCCACCTACGCATCAGCTGCGGTGCTGTATGACGTAGGCTTCGATCATTTTTTCCGTGGCCGAACCGACACCTTCGACGGCGACCTGGTGTACATCCAGGGCCACTCCTCTCCGGGCATCTATGGCCGCGCCTACCTGGAAGGCCGTATCAGCGAAGCTCAGCTCGACAACTTCCGCCGCGAGGTCGGTGGCGAAGGGCTGTCTTCCTACCCGCATCCACGATTGATGCCAGACTTCTGGCAATTTCCCACCGTGTCCATGGGCCTTGGGCCGATCACCGCCGCCTACCAGGCGCGGTTCATGCGTTACCTGGAGTTTCGCGCCCTCAAGCAACATCAGGGCCGCAAGGTGTGGGCATTCCTCGGCGATGGCGAAATGGACCAGCCGGAGTCCCTGGCCGCCATCTCCCTGGCGGGCCGCGAAAAACTCGACAACCTGATCTTCGTGGTCAACTGCAACCTGCAACGCCTGGATGGCCCAGTGCGCGGCAATGCCAAGGTGATCCAGGAGTTCGAAAGCCTGTATCGCGCCGCCGGCTGGAATGTGATCAAGGTGATCTGGGGCGGCGGCTGGGACGCGCTGCTGGAAAAGGACCAGAGCGGCCTGCTGCGCCAACGCATGATGGAATGCGTGGACGGCGACTACCAGAACTACAAATCCCAGAATGGCGCCTATGTGCGCGAACACTTCTTTGGCAAATACCCAGAGTTGCTGGCGCTGGTTGCGGACATGTCCGACGACGATATCTGGAAACTCTCACGGGGCGGGCATGACCCGGACAAGGTCTACAACGCCTACGCTGCCGCCGTGCGCCACAAGGGCCAGCCCACGGTGATCCTGGCCAAGACCGTCAAGGGTTTTGGCATGGGTGAAGCCGGCGAAGGCCAGAACATCAACCACCAATTGAAGAAGATGGGGGCCGACGCGGTAAAAGCCTTTCGCGACCGCTTCGGCCTGGAAGTCGCCGATGACCGGCTCGACGAAATCCCTTACCTCAAACCCGCCGCCGACAGCGAAGAAGCCCGCTACTTCGCCGCAAGGCGCCAAGCCCTGGGCGGCTATGTACCGGCGCGCCACACGGCCGCCGCGCCGTTGCAGATCCCGGAACTGAGCGCGTTCGCCACCCAGCTCAAAGACACCGGCGAGCGCGCCATCTCCACCACCATGGCCTTTGTGCGCATCCTCGGTACCCTGCTCAAGGACCCGCAACTGGGCAAGCTGATCGTCCCCATCGTGCCGGATGAATCGCGCACGTTCGGCATGGAAAGCCTGTTCCGCCAGATCGGCATCCACTCCGCTGTCGGGCAGCTCTACACCCCACAGGACGCCGGGCAATTGAGTTACTACAAGGAGAGCAAGGACGGCCAGATCATGCAGGAAGGGCTGAACGAATCCGGCGCCATTTCTTCGTGGATAGCGGCAAGTACGTCCTACAGCAACCATGGCCTGATGACCGTGCCGTTCTATATTTTCTATTCGATGTTCGGCTTCCAGCGCGTCGGCGACCTGGCGTGGGCGGCGGGTGATGCACGCGCGCGCGGCTTCCTGCTGGGCGCCACGGCCGGGCGCACCACGCTGATGGGCGAAGGTTTGCAGCACGACGACGGGCACAGCCATATCCTGGCGTCGGTGATTCCGTGCTGCATCGCCTATGACCCGACTTTTGCCTACGAGCTGGCGGTGATTATTCGCGAGGGCATGCGGCGCATGTATGTCGAGCAGGAGGATATCTATTACTACATCACCCTGCTCAACGAAAACTACCCGCACCCGGCGATGCCCGAAGGCGTTGAAGAAGGGATTCTCAAGGGCATGTATCCGCTGAGCACTCACCCGCAAGCGCAGGTGCAACTGATGGGCAGCGGCTCGATCTTGCGCGAAGTGATCGCCGCAGCCGAGCTGCTGGCCAAGGATTTCGCCGTGCATAGCGATGTCTGGAGCGTCACCAGCCTGACCGAGCTGCGCCGTGACGGGCACGCCGCCGAACGTTGGAACCTGCTGCACCCGCAAAGCGAGCCGCGCCAGAGCTACGTCGAAGCCTGCCTCGCCGGGAAAACCGGAGCGGTGGTGGTGGCCACGGACTACATGAAGTTATTCGCCGACCAGATTCGCCCCTTCGTGCACGGTCGCCGTTTCGTCGCACTCGGCACCGATGGCTTCGGGCAATCGGATACCCGGGAGTCATTGCGCGAGTTCTTCGAGGTCGATCGTCACTTCATCGTTCTGGCGGCCTTGAAGGCGTTAGCAGATGACGGCGTCATAGGCCGTGACAAAATCGTAGAGGCCATCAGCCGCTACGGGATCAACGTCGACAAGGCAGATCCCGTAGCCGTCTGAGTCACTGCGCAGGCGTTGGCAGGGGCGGAATCGCCTCTGTCGGTGCCGGCAGGCTGGGATTGGTCGGCGCTGGCGCAGGCTCGGTTGCAGGCGCCGGCGTCGGTGCAGGCTCTGGGTTCGGCGCGATCGGCGCGGCCTCAGGTGGCGGTGCAAGCGGTTGCGCAGCGGCAGGCACCACCGGTGCGTCCTGCGGCGCCTCGACCTTCTCGGCTACCGGAGCGGCCTTGGGCTCAGGCACGCCCAGATCAGCCTTGGGCTTCTCGGGAATATGCTCGGCCTGCTTCACTTCCTGGGGCAGGAATACATCCACTAATGCAAAGTAACGTTCGTAGAACTTCGGCGCCGAAACGGTCTCGCTCGCCACTTTCACCATCGAGTCATCGGTGGAGCCAATCGGCATCGACACCGAGCCCAGCACACCCACGCCAAGGCTGGCGGAGTTGTTGACCTTCTTCAGCGCATAGCGGTCCTGCAGGGCATTGGCGAACATCGTCGAGTGATTGCTGCCCTTGCCATCAGCGGCACACACCACATTGAAACTGATCTGCAGGTGGGTTTCGCCGGTCTGCTGGAAACTCTTGTTGCCGGCCACCAGCTTCGGATCGCTGCTGGTGATGATGTAACCCTGGCTCAGCAAGGCACGGCGTGCGGCTTCGCACGCCGCCACATCGCTGACCGGGTAATCGCGGGAAAACGTACCGGAGTCGTCGAAATTCTCATGTTCATAGATAGCGGTCTTGGGTGACGAGCAGCCTGCGGCGCTCGCCAGCACCAGCGCCAACCCGAGGCTACGCAAGTGAAATGATGTCGACATTGAAAATCCTGAGGAAAACGGTCCGGACGGTATTGTGCAACAGAACGGGGCCTTGAAGCGCGCATTCCTGTCGGTGAAACGTCACAGGCTTAGGGAGCCACGCCGGTAGGAAAAAGCCCGGCATACATATGGTCGACAAATACCCGCAGTTTGGCCGAGGCATGGCGACTGGCCGGCCAAAGCAACCAGAAACTGCCACGGTGCTCGAGGTGGTCGTCCAGCACCCTGCGCAACCGCCCTTGCTTCACCGCCTCATTGACCATGTAGTCCGGCAGGCACGCAATACCGAGCCCTTCGTGCACCACATGATTAAGGGACTCGATGGTGGTACTGACCAATGGCGCGCGCAAGTTCGGCTCTGCTGCGCCCGGTACGTGGCGCAGGGGCCAGGGCTCCAGCTTGCCGGTGGCGCAGAACTTATGCCGCAGGCAGGCGTGATGATTCAAGTCCTGCGGCTGGCGTGGAGTGCCGTATTGATCGAAGTAGCCGGGCGTGCCGACGAGGACCAATTGATAATGCCCCAAATGGCGCGCCATCAAGCGCGAATCTTCCGGCTTGCCTGTGCGAATCACCGCGTCGAAGCCTTCCTCGATCACGTCTACCATACGGTCGGAAAAATCCACATCCAACTCGATATCCGGGTAGGCGCGCATAAAATCGCTGATCACCGGCATCAACAACGCACGTACCTGGGGCACACTGATACGCAACTTGCCGCGAGGGGTGGCACTGGCCTCGGTCAGCTCCTGCTCGGCCGCTTCCACTTCCGCCAGGATGCGCCGCGAGCGCTCCAGGAACAGCGCGCCCTCGCTGGTCAGCGTGATACTGCGGGTGCTGCGATGAAACAGCCTGACACCCAAGCGCGCTTCCATCCGCGCAATGCTTTTGCCTACCGCTGAAGATGAAACGCCCAATACCCGGCCCGCTGCAGTGAAGCTACGGGTTTCCGCGACCTGCACGAATACCGAGAGGCTGCCCAGACTGTCCATGGTGATGCCTCTGCCAATTGCGGACATAAACGTCCGATAAGTTCGGAACCTTAGCCTGTTTTTCCGCGCGTCGCAGCCCCCTACCCTGCCTCCTTGCCCTTCAAGGAGAACCCTTATGAACGACAGCTGCTTATTGGCCGATACAGCCCCTCAGGATGAGCCCTTGCCCCTGGCAGGTTTACTGGCCCTGGCCTCGGCAGGCTTTATCACCATCCTCACCGAAGCAATGCCCGCCGGGCTGCTACCGCAAATGGGTGTAGGGCTGGGCGTGTCCCAGGCCCTCGTCGGGCAGTTGGTGACGCTCTACGCCCTCGGCTCATTGCTCGCCGCCATCCCGCTGACCTTACTGACCCGTGGCTGGCGTCGACGACCCCTGCTGTTGATCGCCATCGGTGGCTTTGCGTTGGTTAACAGTGTTACTGCGTTTTCCAGCCACTATGGCTTGACCTTGGTTGCACGTTTTTTTGCCGGGGTGTTCGCCGGGCTGCTATGGGCATTGCTGGCAGGTTACGCCAGCCGCATGGTCGCCCCTCACCTGCAGGGCCGGGCAATTGCCGTGGCCATGCTCGGCGCGCCGCTGGCCTTGTCCCTTGGCGTACCCGCCGGCACCCTGCTGGGTACGCTGGTCGGTTGGCGCACCAGTTTCGCCATCATGACCGGCCTGACCCTGGTACTGATGGTGTGGGCGCGCTGGCAACTACCGGACTTCGCTGGTGAACCGGCAAGCAAACGCCTGGGCTTGCATCACGTACTGGCCTTGCCGGGAATTCGTCCGGTGCTGTGGGTGACCTTTACCTACGTATTGGCCCACAACATTCTCTATACCTATATCGCCCCCTTGCTGGTGCCCGCCGGTATCGGCAGCGGAATCGACCGAGTGTTGTTGGTATTTGGCCTGGCCGCCTTGCTGAGCCTATGGCTGGTGGGCATCTGGATTGATCGACACCTTCGGCTGATGACCTTCATCAGTTGCACGATGTTCGCCGTGGCCGCCGTACTGCTCGGCCTCTGGCTCAGTTCGGCAATCATCATCTACGTCAGCGTTGCGTTGTGGGGCCTAGCCTTCGGTGGCCTGCCCGCCCTGCTACAAACTGCGCTGGCCAAGTCGGCCGGCAACTCGGCCGATGCCGCGCAATCAATGCTCGTCACGGTGTGGAACCTGGGCATCGCCGGGGGTGGATTGGCGGGTGGCCTGATGCTGCAACGTGGGGGCGTCGTGGTATTTCCATGGGCAGTTTTCGGGCTGATGCTATTGGCGCTGAGCGCAACGCTGGGCAAGGCATTGCACAGACGATGACAAGTTTGTTTACAACTTATTCATCAGCTTCCTATCATCACCCTGGGTGCGTCGCTGCATAAGGTACGGCGCAGGTTAAATGCCAAGCATTGGTCGGGCCGCCAATGGAGATTTGTCGTGCCTGATAAACACCCCGCCATCCCGCGCCCTCAGCGTTTGACCGAGGGCGCGCTGTCTGCCCTTGAGCGTTTTTCACGTATCGAAGCCGTGAGCGGTATCGTCCTGCTGCTGGCGGCGATCGCGGCGCTGATCTGGGCTAACAGCCCCGCCGCCGCGACCTACGAGCATTTCTGGAACACGCCCATCACCTTGGGGCTGGGCGACTACAGCGTCACACGCTCACTGCACTTTTTGGTCAACGACGGGTTGATGACTATCTTCTTCCTGGTAGTCGGTGCCGAGATCCGTCAGGAAATCAAAGACGGCGCCCTCGCCAACCTGAAGCTGGCCACGCTGCCGCTGGGCGCCGCGTTGGGCGGCGTGCTCATGCCTGCGCTCATCTACACCCTGCTCAACCACGGCACCGCCGCCGCGAGCGGCTGGGCCGTGCCCACCGCAACCGACATCGCCTTTGCCGTGGGCGTGCTGGCGCTGCTGGGCAAGTCGATTCCCAGTGGCGTGCGTATCCTGTTGCTGGCCCTGGCGATCATCGATGACATCGTGGCGATTCTGATCATCGCGATCTTCTTCACCGCCAGCCTCGACTACATGGGTTTGGTGATTGCCGCAGGCGGGTTGGCCCTGGTGCTGATTTTCCAGCGCATGGGCATCGGCAAGGCCGCGATCTACCTGCTGCCAGGTGCGATAGTCTGGTTTGGCCTGCTCAAGACCGGCGTGCACCCGACCCTCGCCGGGGTGATCCTGGGCTTGATGACACCGGTCAATTCCAAGCCCACCACCGAACGCCCACTGAAGACCATCGAACGCACGTTCAACGAACTGATGGAGCGGTTCTCACACTCGGCTGAAAGCCCGCAGCAAGTCGCCAAACCCCTAAAGCAACTGCGCGATGCCCAACGGGAAATGTTGCCGCCCGTGCAACGGGTGCAATCGGCACTGCACCCGTGGGTAGCGTTCGGCGTGATGCCGCTGTTTGCCCTGGCCAACGCTGGTGTGAGCCTGGACGGTTTCAACGTGGATGATCCGCTGGCCCACGGTGTGTTCATGGGCGTCATCTTCGCCCTGGTGCTCGGCAAGCCGTTGGGCGTGATGCTGGCGAGCCTGGCGCTGGTCAAGCTCAACATCTGCAAACTGCCCGAAGGTGTAACCTGGACGGGCGTCGGCCTGGTCGGCCTGCTGGCGGGGATCGGTTTCACCATGTCGATCTTTATCTCTTCCCTCGCCTTCTCCGACCCAGCCTTACTGTCAGCGGCCAAGCTGAGCGTATTGGCAGCATCGACCCTGGCAGCAGTGATCGGCCTGACCTGGGGCAAGCTCAAGTTTTCAGGCAAGAACAAATAAGGCGAGTTCAGCACCCGCTTTATCGAGAGCAAAAAAAAGACCCCGGCCTTTTCAGGACGGGGTCTTTTTATTCAAGCCGGCATCAGTACTTCTTGATGTCTGCCTGGGTTTCCAGCTGTTTGCGATACGCCGCGAAGTCCTGCTGGCCAACACGGGAAGCGAGGAAGCGGCGGTATTGCGCCTTTTCTTCATCCGTAGGCGCTGCCGCTTCGTTGACACCGTTCAAGCGCACGAGCACCAGGCTGCCATCGCGCAGCGTCACGGTGGTGAAGGTCGGCTTGTCCTTGGCCGCAGGCTTGGGCATGCGGAACAGGGCTTGCAGCACGGCAGGGTCGATGGACTCCTGACCACGGGTAGCCGCTTCAACGACTTTCCAGGCTTGACCGTCAACCGGCTGGTCCAGCGCGGTCTTGCCCTCACGCAGGCCGGCGATCAACTCGTCAGCATGGGCTTTGGCGGCAGCGCTCGCACGCTCCTTGGTCATCTGGGTGCGAATGGCCGCAGCGACGTTCTCAAGCGGCAGTTGGGCCGGCTTGAGGTGCTCTTTGGCACGCAGCACGATGATGGTTTCCGGATCCAGCTCGATGGCGCTGCTGTTGGCACCTTCATCCAGCACTTCCGGGCTGAATGCAGCAGTGACCACGGCACGGTTGGCCGCAACGCCTTCGCCACCTTCACGGCCAAACGGCGCGGAGGTGTGGACGGTCAGCTTCAAGTCAGACGCTGGCTGAGCCAGGTCGGAGGCTTCGAATGCCGCGTCTTCCAATTGCTTGGTCGCTTCGACAAAACGCTGCTCAACCTGCTGGGTCTTGAGCTCGCGGGTCAGCTTGTCTTTCAGGCTGGCGAACGATGGCACCTCAGGCGCTTCAACGCCCAGCAACTTGATCAAGTGCCAACCGAAGGCACTGCGCACCGGAACCGATACCTGGTCTTGCTTCAGGCCGTACAGGGCGGTTTCGAAGTCCGGGTCGTAGACGCCCGGGCCGGCAAAGCCAAGGTCGCCACCGTTGTTGGCCGAACCTGGATCCTGGGAGAACTCCTTGGCCAGGGCTTCGAACTTCTCGCCTTTGGCCAGGCGCGCCTGGATTTCCTCGATCTTGGCCTTGGCTTGAGCCTCGGTGACCTTGTCGTTGACTTCGATCAGGATGTGCGCGGCACGACGCTGTTCAGCGAGGTTGGCGGTTTCCTTCTCGTAGGCAGCCTGCAATTCATCGTCCTTGACGGTGACCTGGTCGAAGAAGGACGACTTCTTCAATTCCAGGTAGTCGATCACCACCTGGTCCGGGGTCATGAACTCTTTGGCGTGCTGGTCGTAGTAAGCCTTGACCTCATCGTCGGTGAGTTTCACCGCCGCGGGGTCAGCCTTGATATTGACGGTGGCGAAATCGCGGGTCTGTTTTTCCAGACGGGCGAATGCCAGCACCTCGGCGTCGGTCACGAAACCACTGCCGGCGATACCTGCGCGAACCTGGCCAATCAGCATTTCCTGGGTCAGCATCTGACGGAATTGCATACGGCTATAGCCCAGTTGACGGACCACCTGGTCAAAGCGTTCGGCGTTGAACTTGCCGTCCACCTGGAATTCCGGCGTCTGCAGGATCACCTGGTCCAATGCCGCTTCCGAGAAGCCGAACTTGGAATCAGCAGCGCCTTGCAGCAGCAGCTTGCGATCGATCAGGCCCTTGAGGGCCGCGTCGCGCAGCAATTTCTCGTCCAGCAGGGAAGCATCGAAATCCTTGCCCAACTGTTGCATCAGCTGGCGACGTTGCATATCGACGGCCTGGCTCAATTCAGTCTGGGTGATTTCCTCACCGTTGACCTTGGCCACGTCCTGCTTGTTATTACCCGAAGCCTGGAAAATAGCCTCGATACCGGTGAACGCCATCAATGCGACGATGATCCCGATAATGGTCTTGGCAATCCAGCCTTGTGAATTGTCCCTGATATTTTGCAGCATGCGTCCCCCAGAAACGGTTGAACTTCAAAAATTAGGCAACCGTGGAGCGTGGGTAGAGTCCGGATAGAAGAAAGGCGCATCCGAGGATGCGCCTTCTCGTAACTGGCGGAGCGGACGGGGGTTTGAACCCACACCCCCGGCGTGGCGACCCAATGGATACGTGGGTCAGCTGCCGCTCCGCTGCCAGGCCGGACTGCGTCCGACCCGGGTAGGCAAGGCTTGAACGAAGCTTAGTTAACGGCTTCTTTCAGGGCTTTACCGGCTTTGAAACCTGGTTTCTTGGCAGCAGCGATTTGCAGTGCTTTGCCGGTCTGTGGGTTACGGCCAGTGCGAGCTGGGCGGTCAGTCACAGAGAAAGTACCGAAGCCTACCAGTACCACGGAGTCGCCGGCCTTCAGAGCGCCAGTGACGGATTCGATTACTGCGTCCAGCGCACGGCCAGCAGCAGCTTTCGGGATATCAGCGGATGCGGCGATAGCATCAATCAGTTCCGACTTGTTCACTCTAAGTCCCCTTATATATCTATTGAGTATGATTCTAAGTTTTTTGGTGAAAGCAAAAACCAGTGCTGAATGGCCTACAGACACTTAAGAGCCGCTTTATAACAAGGGCTCTAAAAAGCTGTCAAGGAAGCCCCCAGGCTTTAACACATTAATGCGTGCTAATTCTTTCCTTGGAATCGGACTCGCGTTTTTCGTCCTTCGCGACTATCTCCGGAGCCACATCCGGCAAGGGCTCCGGCGCGTATTGCAGCGCAATTTGCAGGACCTCGTCAATCCATTTAACCGGTTTAATCTGAAGATCCTGCTTAATATTGTCAGGAATTTCCTTCAAGTCGCGAACATTCTCTTCAGGAATGATCACCGTCTTGATTCCACCCCGGTGGGCGGCGAGCAATTTCTCTTTCAATCCACCGATGGCCAATACCTGACCACGCAGGGTAATTTCGCCCGTCATTGCCACATCGGCGCGCACAGGAATGCCAGTCAATGCCGACACCAGGGCCGTGCACATGCCTACACCCGCGCTAGGGCCATCCTTCGGGGTCGCCCCTTCCGGCATATGGATATGGGTGTCGTGCTTCTCGTGGAAGTCCAGGGGGATGCCCAGGCTCCGGGCGCGGCTGCGCACCACGGTCTGCGCGGCCGTGATGGATTCGACCATCACGTCACCGAGGGAACCGGTCTTGATCAACTGGCCTTTGCCCGGAATAACCGCCGCTTCAATGGTCAGCAACTCGCCGCCCACCTGGGTCCACGCCAAGCCAGTTACCTGCCCGACCTGGTCCTGTTGCTCGGCCAGACCGTAGCGGAATTTCTTCACGCCCAGGAAGTGTTCCAGCGAGTCGGCAACTACCTTCACCGAGAAGCGCTTTTCCAGCGCATGTTCCTTGACCGCCTTGCGGCAAATCTTCGCGATCTGGCGCTCAAGGCCCCGTACACCGGCCTCGCGGGTGTAGTAACGCACGATGTCGCGGATCGCCTCGACCTCAAATTCGATCTCGCCCTTCTTCAGGCCGTTGGCCGAAATCTGCTTGGGCGCGAGGTATTTGACCGCGATATTGATCTTCTCGTCTTCGGTGTAGCCCGGCAGACGAATCACCTCCATCCGGTCCAGCAACGCTGGCGGAATGTTCATGGAGTTGGAGGTGCACAGGAACATTACGTCGGACAGGTCGTAGTCGACTTCCAGATAATGGTCGTTGAAATTGTGGTTCTGCTCGGGATCAAGCACCTCGAGCAAGGCCGACGCCGGATCGCCACGCATGTCACTGCCCATCTTGTCGATTTCATCGAGCAGGAACAGCGGGTTGCGAACGCCCACCTTTGTCATTTTTTGAATCAATCTTCCTGGCATCGAACCGATGTAGGTGCGGCGATGACCACGAATTTCCGCTTCGTCGCGCACGCCACCCAGGGCCATACGCACGAACTTGCGGTTGGTCGCACTGGCAATCGACTCCGCCAGGGAGGTTTTACCCACACCCGGAGGGCCGACCAGGCACAACACCGGGCCACGGATTTTTTTCACACGCTTTTGCACAGCGAGGTATTCGAGGATGCGCTCCTTGACCTCTTCGAGACCGTAGTGATCCGCGTCGAGGATCTCTTCAGCGCGGGCCAGGTCAAGGCGCACCTTGGTCTGAGCCTTCCACGGCACCTGCACCAGCCAATCGATGTAGGAGCGCACCACGGTGGCTTCGGCCGACATCGGCGACATCTGCTTGAGCTTGTTCAGCTCCGCGGTGGCCTTGGTCAAGGCGTCTTTCGGCAGGCCAGCGGCGTCGATACGCTTTTTCAGCTCTTCGATTTCGTTGTGGCCTTCTTCGCCGTCGCCGAGCTCTTTCTGAATGGCCTTCATCTGCTCATTCAGGTAGTACTCGCGCTGGCTGCGCTCCATTTGTTTCTTCACGCGGCCACGGATGCGCTTCTCAACCTGCAGCAGGTCGATTTCGCCATCCAGCAGTGCCAGCACATGCTCGACACGCGCCGGCAAGTCGATGATTTCGAGGATGTCTTGCTTCTGCTCGATTTTCAGTGCCATGTGCGCAGCCATGGTGTCGACCAGGCGGCTTGGCTCATCAATGCTATTGAGGGAAGACAGGACTTCAGCCGGGACTTTCTTGCCCAACTGCACATACTGCTCGAACTGCGAAAGCAGGCTGCGAACGAATACCTCGGACTCTCGCTCCGGGGCTTCAACTTCTTCGATCAGCGCCACTTCAGCGCGAAGGTGACCGTCCACCTCCATGAAACGCTCTACGGCACCGCGCTGCTCACCTTCCACCAGCACCTTGACGGTGCCATCAGGCAGCTTGAGCAATTGCAGCACAGTGGCAATGGTGCCGACGCGATACAGGGCCTCTTCGCCCGGATCATCATCAGCTGGATTCTTCTGGGCCAACAGCAGGATTTGCTTGTCGCCCGTCATCGCGGCCTCGAGGGCTTCGATAGACTTCTCGCGCCCCACGAACAGCGGGATAACCATGTGCGGATAGACGACGACATCACGCAACGGCAGGAGAGGCAATTCGATGGTTGTCTTCATGATTTCGCCTCTATGACAGTTGAAAAGTAAGCTTGAAACCAAGATGGGGGTTACATGCAAAAAAAACAAGCTCATTGCCAGCAGTTAAACGCATGAATAAACGCGATTTTAACCACCGCACCGAGAAATCACCCAAAAAAACAAGGGGCCCCTAGAGGCCCCTTGCTTGTACCGCAACTGCTGGACGCTTAGGCGTCTGGCGCAGCCTTGGCAGCCGGCTCACTGTTTTCGTAGATATACAGTGGCTTGGACTTGCCTTCTATAACGCTTTCGTCGATCACCACTTTACTCACCTCGGACTGCGAGGGGATTTCATACATGGTGTCGAGCAAGACGCCTTCAAGAATCGAACGCAGGCCACGTGCACCGGTCTTGCGCTCCAGTGCCCGTTTGGCCACTGATTTGAGTGCGTCGGTACGGAACTCGAGGTCTACACCTTCCATCTCGAACAACTTGGCGTATTGCTTGGTCAGGGCGTTTTTCGGCTCGGTGAGAATCTGAATCAAAGCAGCCTCATCCAGCTCGTCCAGCGTGGCCAGGACCGGCAGGCGGCCAACGAACTCGGGGATCAGACCGAACTTGACCAGATCGTCAGGCTCGACTTCACGCAGCGACTCGCCCACCTTCTTGCCTTCTTCCTTGCTGCGCACTTCCGCACTGAAACCAATGCCGCCACGGGTGGAACGCTGCTGGATAACCTTCTCCAGACCCGAGAACGCACCGCCACAAATGAACAGGATGTTGCGCGTATCAACCTGAAGAAATTCCTGCTGCGGGTGCTTGCGGCCGCCTTGTGGCGGTACGGAAGCAACCGTGCCTTCGATCAGTTTCAACAGAGCTTGCTGCACGCCTTCACCGGATACGTCCCGGGTAATCGACGGGTTATCGGACTTGCGCGAGATCTTGTCGATCTCGTCGATGTAGACAATACCCATCTGGGCTTTCTCTACGTCGTAGTCACACTTTTGCAGCAGTTTCTGAATGATGTTCTCGACATCTTCACCCACGTAGCCAGCCTCGGTGAGGGTGGTGGCGTCGGCGATGGTGAACGGAACGTTCAGCAGGCGAGCGAGGGTTTCTGCAAGCAGGGTTTTACCCGAGCCTGTAGGACCGATCAGCAAGATGTTGCTCTTGCCGAGTTCAACTTCGTCGCCTTTCTTGTCACGCTGGTTCAAGCGCTTGTAGTGGTTGTACACCGCTACGGCCAGAACCTTCTTTGCACGCTCTTGACCAATGACATATTGATCAAGGATGCCGCTGATTTCTTTAGGCGAAGGTAATTTATGCGCACTGCTCTCGGCCTGGGCTTCCTGCACCTCCTCGCGGATGATGTCATTGCACAGGTCGACGCATTCGTCGCAGATAAACACCGAGGGGCCGGCAATCAATTTGCGCACTTCATGCTGGCTTTTGCCACAGAAGGAGCAATAGAGCAGCTTGCCGTTGTCCTCGCCGTTGCGGGTGTCAGTCATTCGTTCGATCCAAATCCGATAGGCTTGCAACACAAGATGAAGGCTTATGCGGGCTTTTTCAAGCCCGCCAGTGGTCGGACATGCCGACCAGCCCTATTTTGAGCGGCTTATATTAAGCGGGGCGCTTGTCGATCACTGCGTCGATCAACCCGTATTCCTTCGCGGCTTCAGCGCTCATGAAATTGTCACGGTTGGTATCGCGCTCGATTTCTTCCAGGGTGTGCCCGCTGTGCTTGGCCATCAGCGTGTTGAGACGCTCACGAATGAAGAGGATTTCCTTGGCGTGGATTTCGATATCCGACGCCTGGCCCTGGAAACCGCCCAGTGGCTGGTGAATCATCACGCGCGAGTTCGGCAGGCAGAAACGCTTGCCTTCGGCACCCGCGGTCAGCAGGAACGCGCCCATGCTGCAGGCCTGGCCGATACAGGTGGTCGACACGTTTGGCTTGATGAACTGCATGGTGTCGTAGATCGACATGCCCGCCGTCACCGAACCGCCCGGCGAGTTAATGTAGAGATGGATGTCCTTGTCCGGGTTTTCCGCTTCAAGGAACAGCAGTTGCGCACAGATCAGGTTGGCCATGTAGTCCTCTACCGGGCCCACCAGAAAGATCACTCGCTCCTTGAGCAGGCGCGAGTAGATGTCGTAGGCGCGTTCGCCACGAGCGGACTGCTCGACAACCATCGGGACCAGGCCGCCTGCGGCCTGGATATCAGAGTTCTGCTGAATATAGGAATTACGGAACATGCTCTGCAGTTACTCCCAAATAGTCATGTCTTGAAAACGCATAAGCCAGCGCGAGGCTGGCTTATGGTTGAATTTCCAACGAGTTGGACAATCAGTCGGCTTGTGCTGCTTCCGCCGGTTTGACTGCTTCTTCGTAAGAGACCGCTTTATCGGTCACCTTAGCCTTCTGCAGAACAGTATCCACAACTTGTTCTTCCAGCACAACCGAACGTACTTCGTTCAGCTGCTGGTCATTCTTGTAGTACCAAGCCACGACCTGCTCAGGCTCCTGGTAGGCCGAAGCCATTTCCTGGATCATTTCGCGAACGCGGTCTTCGTCTGGCTTGAGGTCGAACTGCTTGACCACTTCAGCCACGATCAGGCCCAGCACAACGCGGCGCTTGGCTTGCTCTTCGAACAGCTCGGCTGGCAGTTGGTCAGGCTTGATGTTGCCACCGAACTGCTGGACAGCTTGTACGCGCAGGCGATCCACTTCGTTGGACAGCAAGGCCTTAGGCACTTCGATCGGGTTGGCGGCCAGCAGACCGTCCATGACCTGGTTCTTGACCTTGGACTTGATAGCCTGGCGCAGCTCACGCTCCATGTTCTTGCGAACTTCGGTGCGGAAGCCTTCGATACCGGTTTCCTTGATACCGAACTGGGCGAAGAACTCTTCGTTCAGCTCAGGCAGCTTAGGCTCGGAAACGCTGTTGACAGTAACAGTGAACTCGGCGGCTTTGCCGGCCAGGTCCAGGTTCTGGTAGTCAGCAGGGAAAGTCAGGTTCAGCACGCGCTCTTCGCCGGCTTTAGCGCCAACCAGGCCGTCTTCGAAACCAGGGATCATGCGGTTGGAACCCAGCACCAGCTGGGTGCCCTTGGCGGAGCCGCCAGCGAAGACTTCGCCGTCAACCTTGCCAACGAAATCGATGTTCAGCTGGTCTTCGTTCTGGGCAGCACGTTCGGCCACTTCAAAACGGGTGTTCTGCTTGCGCAGGATTTCCAGCATGTTGTCCAGGTCCGAATCAGCCACTTCGGCGCTCAGGCGCTCGATAGCGATACCGTCGAAACCGGCCACTTCGAACTCTGGGAACACTTCGAATACGGCAACGTATTCCAGGTCCTTGCCCGCTTCCAGGGACTTAGGCTCGATCGAAGGCGAGCCAGCCGGGTTCAGCTTCTGCTCGACAACGGCTTCGTAGAAGGAAGCCTGGATCACGTCACCCACAGCTTCCTGGCGCGCATCGGCACCAAAACGACGTTTGATTTCGCTCATCGGCACTTTGCCTGGACGGAAACCAGCGATCTTGGCCTTCTGGGCAGTCTGCTGCAGACGCTTGTTGACCGCAGTCTCGATACGCTCTGCCGGCACGGTGATGCTCAGGCGGCGCTCGAGAGCAGTAGTATTTTCAACAGAAACTTGCATGGATATTCCTCGTTGCACAGACGTTAGCCGGCCATTTCCGACCCCAATCAAGGGCATGCATTCTAGTGGGTCAAACTCAAGAAGTCACCCTACAGGAAATACGCCCGTAAACAGCCGGCAATTTATCGGTACGAAAGCACTGTTGCGCCCCGCCCCGGTGACAAATAAAGCCAATCACGCCAGGGCTCTACGCCGCTTCTTCTATATATAGAAGGAGTCGTCATTCATCTCCCTGACGCCCCGCCCTGCAATAGGGCGGATAGACAACGCAGCATCATCGAGACACATAAATACGATGAAACGCCCTGCCATTGCGACCCAGTACTCGCTGCCGCAAAACACCAACCGCCAAAACCAAAAAAGGCGCCAGACTGTTAAATCTGGCGCCTTTCGAATATGGGGTGGACGAAGGGGATCGAACCCTCGACAACGGGAGTCACAATCCCGTGCTCTACCAACTGAGCTACGCCCACCATATTGCGTTAACAAAGAAACCAAACTACTTCTTTGTCGAGCCCTCCCCTGCCTGACGACCGGGAAAAGCTTTAATTGGTGCGGATGAAGAGACTCGAACTCTTACGCCTCGCGGCGCTGGAACCTAAATCCAGTGTGTCTACCAATTCCACCACATCCGCGCTTGAAGCTCTTAAAGCAAAGGCGCCAGATGATTAATCTGGCGCCTTTCAAAATATGGGGTGGACGAAGGGGATCGAACCCTCGACAACGGGAGTCACAATCCCGTGCTCTACCAACTGAGCTACGCCCACCATATAGCGCTACTTGTGCCAAAGCTGCCTAATGGCGCACCCGGCAGGACTCGAACCTGCGACCATCCGCTTAGAAGGCGGATGCTCTATCCAGCTGAGCTACGGGCGCCTGATTAATCTGTACTCTTTGAGAATTACAAACTAAGTGCTTCCAGCCTTGCAGTACAACTATTCTGCTCGACCTTCTTAACCAGTGCTAGGCTGTGCCCGACAAGTGCGACGAATAGTATAGATGCCCCGGAAACCCGTCAAATCTTTTTTGAAAAAAATTCATTTTATTTAAGGGGTTAGGGCAATTTGCAGACCAAGCGCCTTTGCCCTTGCGCCCTGGCATGCGAGAATGCGCGCACTTTTCTTCCCCCTCTCGATGGTTAATCACGCGTAATGACTGCACAACTTATCGACGGCAAATCAATCGCCGCCAGCCTGCGCCAGCAGATCGCCAAACGAGTCACCGAGCGCAGCCAGCAAGGCCTGCGCACGCCGGGCCTCGCGGTGATCCTGGTCGGCAGCGATCCTGCCTCTCAGGTTTATGTCTCGCACAAGCGTAAAGACTGTGAAGAGGTCGGCTTTATTTCCAAGGCCTATGACTTGCCTTCCGAGACCACCCAGCAGGCTCTCACCGATCTGATCGACAGCCTCAACGACGACCCGGCAATCGATGGCATCCTGCTTCAACTGCCATTGCCCGAGCATCTGGACGCCTCCAAGCTGCTGGAGCGCATCCGCCCGGATAAAGACGTCGACGGTTTCCACCCTTATAACGTCGGCCGCCTGGCCCAGCGCATCCCGCTGCTGCGCCCCTGCACGCCAAAAGGCATCATGACCCTGC
The DNA here is from genome assembly GCF_009659625.1 of Pseudomonas haemolytica. GTDB lineage: Bacteria > Pseudomonadota > Gammaproteobacteria > Pseudomonadales > Pseudomonadaceae > Aquipseudomonas > Aquipseudomonas haemolytica. Next base: position 265,350 of record NZ_VOIW01000002.1, read on the forward strand.
TGGAGAGCACCGGCGTCGACCTTTACGGCCTCGACGCGGTGGTCGTCGGTGCGTCCAACATCGTGGGTCGCCCGATGGCCATGGAGCTGCTGCTGGCCGGTTGCACCGTGACCGTCACCCACCGTTTCACCAAGGACCTCGCCGGCCATGTCGGCCGTGCCGACCTGGTTGTAGTCGCCGCCGGCAAGCCAGGTTTGGTGAAAGGTGAGTGGATCAAGGAAGGCGCCATCGTCATCGATGTAGGTATCAACCGCCAGGACGACGGCAAGTTGGTTGGCGACGTGGTGTACGAAACTGCCCTGCCCCGCGCTGGCTGGATTACCCCGGTACCCGGCGGCGTCGGCCCGATGACCCGGGCCTGCCTGCTGGAAAATACTTTGTATGCAGCGGAAACCCTGCACGGTTAATAACCAGGCGTAATGAAAAAGCCCTGCCTTATCGCAGGGCTTTTTATTGCCCGAAAAAAAGCTGTTTTTTCTTAGTTTTTAAGCACTTTCGTCTGGTTCCATAAGAACATTCGACAGTTCTTCATCCATACTCATAAAATGTAACGTCATTTGTCATAAAACCCGTTCCCAAACGGTATTTCTTACTTTTTAGCGAGTTCATCCGCGTGAAAATTCGTCTCTCCATCGTCAGCCTGTTTTTTGCTTTGACAGGCACCTTAGCCCACGCCGCCGAATCCACCCTGGCCCCGCGTGATGCCTCCAAGCTGCAAATCGCCTCCGGCAGCGCCATGCTGGTCGACCTGCAGACCAACAAAGTCATTTATTCCAGCAACCCCGATGTGGTGGTGCCTATCGCCTCGGTGAGCAAGCTGATGACTGGCCTTATCGTCCTTGAAGCCAAACAGAATATGGACGAGTACATCGACATCAACATCACCGACACGCCAGAGATGAAAGGCGTGTTCTCGCGGGTGAAGATCGGCAGCCAGATGCCGCGCAAGGAAATGCTGCTGATCGCGCTGATGTCCTCGGAGAACCGCGCCGCTGCGAGCCTGGCCCACCACTATCCCGGTGGCTACGCGGCATTCATTGCGGCGATGAACGCCAAGGCCAAGTCCCTGGGCATGACCAGCACCCACTACGTGGAGCCCACCGGCTTGTCGATTCACAACGTGTCGACCGCCCGCGACCTGAGCAAGCTGCTGGCCTACGCGCGCAAATTCCCTATGCTGAGCCAGTTGAGCACCACCAAGGAAAAGACCGTGGCGTTCCGCAAGCCTAACTACACCTTGGGTTTCTCCAACACCGACCACCTGATCAACCGCGCCAATTGGGATATCAAGCTGACCAAGACCGGCTTTACCAACCAGGCCGGTCATTGCCTGGTACTGGTGACGAGCATGGGTAACCGCCCGGTTTCGTTGGTGATCCTGGATGCCTTTGGCAAGTTCACCCACTTTGCCGATGCCAGCCGTATTCGCAGCTGGGTCGAGACCGGCAAGGGCGGCGCGGTACCGGATGTGGCGTTGCGCTACAAGGCTGACAAAAACCTGAAAAATCGGGGGAATGCGGTAGAAGTGCGCCGTTAATCTCACCAGCCTCACTGAAGCACCGCAAACCAATGTGGGAGGGGGCTTGCTCCCGATAGCAGAGTGTCATTCACCGCTTCAGTGACTGACCCACCACTATCGGGAGCAAGCCCCCTCCCACATTTTTATTTGCGCTCTGCCAGGACCTTGAGCGCCTGGGCTGCTGCCTGTTCCTGTCCGGCTTGCGCCGTAGCATTCGCCGCCTCTCGCCAGCGCTGCACATCCACATTCGCCGGCAACTGGCTCGGCCGCTGGGTGAGGATTGCCCAATGCCCCGCGCTCTTCCACGCCGACTCGAAGTCGCTGAACTCCATCATCAATCGGCGATCGTTCCCAGAGCGCAACAACACCGTACTCTTCTGCTGGTTGAACCCCACCACTACGACATAACGAGCGCCTGACCAGAAGCTGGCGTTGATCCGTGCCATCACCGGATACCCCGCCGCCACCTGCGCCAACACCGCAGGCAACCTGGCGTCCAGCGGGTACACCATCAGCCCGTATTCACGCGCCAGTACCTGCATGTTGCGCTCCAAGTCCGCCTCGGCACCCGGCAAATGCAGTGGCTTATCGAGCAGCCCCGGTGTCATGACAATGCCTTGTTGCGACAGCATGCTGGCAAGTGCCGTAGGACCGCTCTGATAAGCCTCGCTGCGGAAGGTCGGCACGCCGTTGAGCTCAACGCGTTCCGGCAGGCCAGGCAGTTTCGATGGATGGCTGGAACAGGCCGCAAGCCCTAGGGCAACGGCCAGCAGCAAGGAGGTTTTAACGTTCGACCGTGTGCGCAATGTTTGACTCTCTTGATCAACCGCCGGTAAAGGCTCCGATCATAGGGTGCTCTGCCACGTCGGTATAGCCCACTGACCCAGTAAAGCTTTGCTGATAGAGCAAAGAAGTTGGACGGACTCGACCATTGGTCAATAGCAGGCAACCGCCAGGTAGCTAGACTGTCCATTGAGAAGACTGTGTGTGCCCCGAGTGGGCGAAAGGAGGCCCGAATGAGCCTTGCTACAACGATTTTCCTGTTGATCTGTGGTTGGCTGGCAGTAGCCGCCGCTATGTTATGGGGGGTAATGCGCGTAACTCGCCGGCATCACCACCCCCACGTCAAACCCGCTGCACCCGCCAAGCCCACTGAGGCGACGGCGCATCACGCCTAGCCAGGCATGCAATTGAAATCCTGCGTCGTCGCGATTTCCTTGCCGTGACCGTCCGTGAGGGACGCACGCACCGTAGTGCCCAGGCTCGACTCAACCAGGGTGTAGTGTTCACCCGCCTTGAAATGCTTGTACTCGATGCGGCCCTGGCAATCCTGCTGGTTGTCGTCGCCTGGCTCTTCTTCAAACAACGTCACGTCCAGGCGATGGTCTCCCGGGGTCACTTCAAAATAGCGCCCATCATCCACGCGCTTGCCGTCGACACGCTCGGCCATCAGGTCATTCGGCGCTTCTTCCTTCAAGCCGATCCAGGCTTGGCTGGGGTCGGCTTTCGGGATGGGCCCCGCGCAGGCGGACAGCAGCAACACAACACCCAGGGCAGGGACTGACAACAAAAGTTTTAGTGACATGGCAGGGCTCCAAAGGACATCAAAAAAAGGTTGTATCCGATGGCTGACAAGCTTGATCAGCGCGCCGTTGTAGAACAAATGAATACATATGAAACGATCTTCAGCCGTTAACTAAATCTTCCTTCACCTGGCTGAAAGGTGCGTGTTAGGTGGGTCGGGCAAGACTGCCGGGGTTTGCAATCCTGCTCTTCTCGGAGACTCACGCATGCTCGGGCTGGTAAAGACCGCACTGCAAAAGCCGTACACGTTCATCGTGTTGGCCATATTCATCTGCATCATCGGGCCCATGGCAGCCCTGCGCACGCCTACGGATGTGTTCCCCGATATCGGCATCCCTGTGGTCGCCGTGGTCTGGCAGTACAACGGCCTGTCGCCGGACGCCATGGCCGGGCGGGTGATCTACACCTACGAACGCTCCTTGAGCACCACCGTCAACGACATCGAACATATCGAATCGCAATCGTTGCCCGGCATGGGCATCGTCAAGATCTTCTTCCAACCCGGCGTCGATATCCGCACCGCCAACGCCCAGGTCACGGCGGTGTCACAAACCGTGCTCAAGCAGATGCCACCGGGCATCACGCCGCCGCTGATCCTCAACTACAGCGCCTCCACGGTGCCGATCCTGCAAATGGCGTTCTCCAGCCCCAGCCTCTCGGAAGCCAAGATCCGCGACCTGGTGCAGAACAATATCCGCCTGCCCTTGAGCGCCCTACCCGGCCTGGCCATGCCCACGCCAATGGGTGGCAAGCAGCGGCAGATCACCCTCGACCTCGACCCGCAGGCTCTGGCGGCGAAGGGCTTGTCGGCCCAGGACGTAGGCAATGCCTTGGCCTTGCAGAACCAGATTATCCCGGTGGGCACCGCCAAGCTCGGCCCTGACGAATACACGATCCTGCTCAACAACAGCCCCAAAGCAATCGATGAGCTCAACGACCTGCCGATCAAGACCGTCGATGGCGCGCTGATCACCATTGGCCAGGTAGCCCACGTGCGTGATGGCTCGCCGCCGCAGACCAACATCGTGCGCGTCGACGGCCACCGCGCCGTGCTGATGCCGGCGCTGAAAAACGGCAGCATCTCCACCCTGTCGATCATCGACGGCATCCGCCAGATGCTGCCGCGCATCAACGAAACCCTACCGCCATCGCTGAAGACTTCACTGCTGGGTGACGCCTCGGTGTTCGTCAAGCAATCGGTGGGCAGCGTGGCCCAGGAAGGCATCATTGCCGCGTTGCTGACCAGTGCAATGATCCTGCTGTTCCTCGGCAGTTGGCGCTCGACCCTGATCATCGCCGCGTCGATCCCCCTGGCGGTACTGTCAGCCATCGCGCTGCTGGCGGTCAGCGGGCAGACCCTCAACGTGATGACCCTCGGCGGTTTGGCGTTGGCGGTGGGGATCCTGGTGGACGACGCCACGGTGACCATCGAAAACATCAACTGGCACCTGGAACAAGGCAAGGCGGTGAAGACCGCGATCCTCGACGGCGCCGCGCAAATCGTCGGCCCGGCGTTCGTCTCGCTGCTGTGTATCTGCATCGTGTTCGTGCCGATGTTTTTGCTGCAAGGCATCGCCGGTTATCTGTTCCGGCCGATGGCGCTGGCGGTGATATTCGCCATGGCCAGTTCGTTCATCCTTTCGCGCACGCTGGTGCCGACCCTGGCGATGTTTCTGCTCAAGCCGCATACACCAGAGCAGGGCGCTGGGCATCACCCGGAAGATCAATTCATCAACCACCACGAAGGTGAGCAACACCCGAGGCCGCGCAATGCGCTGCTGCAATCGGTGCTGAATTTCCAGCAGGGCTTTGAGCGTCATTTCTCAAATATCCGTGACACCTACCATGGCCTGCTGACGTTGGCGCTGGGCGCGCGCAAGCGCTTCATTGTCGGTTTCCTGGCCTGCGTACTCGCATCATTCCTGTTGTTGCCAAGCCTGGGCCAGGACTTTTTTCCGGCCACTGATGCCGGTGCGCTGGCACTGCATGTGCGCTTGCCGCTGGGCACGCGAATCGAGGAAAGCGCAGCGGCGTTCGACCGCATCGAAGCGCGGATTCGCGAAGTGATTCCCGCCGAAGAACTGGACACCATCGTCGACAACATCGGCATCCCGCTCAGCGGCATCGATATGGCCTACAGCAGCAGCGGCACCATCGGCCCGCAGGATGGCGACATTCAGGTCAGTTTGAAAAAGCACCACGCACCCACCGCCGACTACGTGAAAAAACTGCGCGAGGCCCTGCCGCAGAGTTTCCCCGGCAGCCACTTTGCGTTCCTGCCAGCCGACATCAGCAGCCAGATCCTCAACTTCGGTGCGCCGGCGCCACTGGATGTAAAAATCTCTGGGCGCAGCGATGAAGAAAACCGCGCCTACGCCGTGGAACTTGAGCGTCGCTTACAACACGTACCGGGCATTGCTGACCTGCGTATCCAGCAGTCCACCGGCTACCCGTCGCTGCAGGTGAATGTCGACCGCATGCGCGCCAATGGCCTGGGCATCACCGAGCGTGACGTCACCAACAGCATGGTCGCCTCCCTCGCCGGCAGCTCGCAAACCGCGCCGACCTTCTGGCTCAACCCGGCCAATGGCGTGTCGTATTCCATCGTCGCCGCCACCCCGCAGTACCGCCTCGACAGCCTGCCGTCACTGGAAGCGCTGCCGGTGACCGGAGCCGATGGGCAATCGCAGATCCTCGGCGGCGTGGCAACTATCTCCCGCGTGCAAAGCCCGGCCGTGGTCACCCACTACAACATCGAACCGACCCTGGACCTGTATGCCAACGTACAAGGTCGCGACCTCGGCGGCGTGGCCCGCGATGTGCAAAAAGTCCTCGACGACACGGCTGCCATGCGCCCCAAAGGCGCGGTGATCAGCCTGCACGAGCAGATCGATGCGCTGCATGAGGCATTCAGCGGCTTGAGCTTCGGCTTGCTCGGCGCGGTGGTGCTGATCTATCTGCTGATCGTGGTCAATTTCCAGTCGTGGGCCGACCCTTTCGTGATTATCACGGCGTTGCCGGCGGCACTGGCGGGCATCGTGTGGATGCTGTTCCTCAGCGGCACCTCGTTGTCGGTGCCGGCACTGACCGGCGCCATCCTGTGCATGGGTGTGGCCACCGCCAACTCGATCCTGGTGGTGAGCTTCTGCCGTGAGCGCCTGGCCGAACATGGCGATGCGTTGAAAGCGGCGCTGGAGGCTGGCTACACACGCTTTCGGCCAGTGTGCATGACTGCCCTGGCGATGATCATCGGCATGCTGCCCCTGGCGATTTCCGAGGAGCAAAACGCCCCGCTCGGCCGTGCGGTCATCGGTGGCTTGATCTTCGCCACCATCGCCACCCTGTTGTTTGTTCCCGTGGTCTTCAGCTTGGTCCACGGTCGTCACCCTACTCGCGCTGCAGCTGGAGAAACCGCACATGTCGTCTGATCAAAAACCCTCGCGCAAGCGTCTGATGCTCATGGGTGTCGGCGGCCTGACGTTGGCCGCCCTGTTGGTCGCCAGCGGCCTGCACGCCCGCACGCTGCACGAACAATCGGTCACCGCCTGGACCGAGGCCGCCGCTGTCCCGCAAGTGATGGTATTTCAACCCAGGCAAAATGCCGCGGGTGACACCTTGCGCCTGCCCGCGCACCTCGACGCCTGGAGCAAGGCGCCGATCCATGCACGGGTCAGCGGCTACTTGAAGGACTGGAAAGTCGATATCGGCAGCCAGGTCAAGGCCGGGCAAATCCTCGCCGAAATCGACAGCCCCGACCTCGATCAACAACTGGCCCAGGCCCATGCGCGGTTGATCCAGCAGCAGGCGAATGCACGCCTGGCAGCCACCAGCGCAACCCGTTGGCAAAACTTGCTGGCCAGCCACTCGGTATCGCGCCAGGAGGCCGATGAAAAAACCTCCAACGCCGCGGCCGCCAAGGCCAACGCCCAGGCCGCCGCGGCGGACTATGCACGGCTGTCGGCGCTGGAAAGCTACAAGACCATTCGCGCGCCGTTCGCCGGCACCATCACCGCCCGCAACACCGATATCGGCCAGTTGATCAAGGCCGATACCGACAGCGACCCGGAGCTGTTCAACATTGCCGACACCCACCAGTTGCGCCTCTACGTACCGGTGCCGCAGAACTACGCGGCGGTCATCCATCCTGGCCTCGAAGCCGAACTGACGGTGCCCGAACACCCCGGCGAGCATTTCAAGGCACGCCTGATCGGCGACTCCACCGCCATCGACCGCCGCTCCGGCACCTTGCTCGCCCAATTCGTTGCCGACAACCCCAACGGCGAACTGCTGCCCGGCGACTACGCCGAAGCCACCCTGCCGATTCCGGCCGATACCCATGGCGTGAGCATTCCGGCCAGCGCCTTGATCTTCCGCGCCCAGGGCACCCAAGTTGCGGTGCTGGATGGGCACGACCATGTGCACCTGCAAGGCATTCATATCGGCCTCGACCTCGGCGAACGCCTGGTGATCGACCAAGGCCTGAAGCCAGCCGACCGCATCATCGACAACCCGCCTGACGCCCTGCGCGAAGGCGACCCGGTGCAACTGGCCGACGCCGGAGGTGCGCATGCGCACGGGGCTTAAATCTCTCGCAGCGCTGATGCTGCTGGCGTTGCAGGGTTGCTCGATGGCGCCGACGTACACCGTGCCGTCCATTGACCTGCCCGCACACTACCGCGAACAGACCAGCGATGGCCCCTGGCACAGCGCGCAACCCTCAGACCAACTGGCGCCCGAATGGTGGAAGCTCTACAACGACCCAACGCTGGATAACCTGCAACAGCAATTGCTCAAGGCCAACCCCGACCTGGCAGCAGCCCTGGCGCACTTCGACGCATCTCAGGCATACGCCAGCCAACTGCACGCTGGCCTGTTCCCGCAAATCAGCGCGAGCGCGCAACCGTTGCGCCAGCGCCAATCGGATTCGCGACCGTTGCGGGGCGATACGCAGCCGTCGGTGTACAACAGCAATACCGCCGGTTTTTCCTTGAGTTACGACCTCGACCTGTGGGGCAAAATTCGCAACCAAGTGGCAGCCGGGGACGCCCAGGCGCAAGCGTCCGCGGATGACTTGGCGGTAGCACGCCTGAGCCTGCAACACCAACTGGCGAGCCTGTATGTGCAGCTCAATGGGCTGGACGCACAAAGCCGGATACTCGACGGCACACTGGAGGACTTCAGCCAGGCGCTGCAACTGACCCGCAGTCGCTACGAAGGCCAGATTGCTTCAGAACTGGACCTGACCCGCGCGCAAAATCAACTGGCCGAAGCCAGGGCACAACTGGATGAAGTGCGTGGGCAACGCAACCTGACCGAGCATGCCATCGGTGAGCTGATCGGCGCGGCAGCCAGTGATTTTTCATTGCCGCCCAGCCCGCAGTTAATTGCCTTGCCAGGGATTCCATCGCAGTTACCGAGCCACCTGCTGCAACGTCGCCCGGATATTGCCGCGGCTGAACGGCGCGTGTTTGCGGCCAACGCGAATATCGGTGTGGCCAAGGCGGCGTGGTATCCGGATTTCAGCTTGACCGGGCTGATTGGCGGGCAGACGCAAGGGGTCGGCAATCTATTGTCAGCAGGAAACCGATATTGGGCGCTGGGGCCGTTGATGAACGTGCCGATCTTCAATGGCGGGCGCCTGAGCGCCAACGAGCGTCAGGCCAAGGCCGAGTTTGAAGAGGCTTCGGCGCAGTACCGGAGCCAGGTGCTGAAAGCTGTGCGCGAGGTGGAAGATAACCTGGGGCAGCTAAGGGATTTGCAGCAGCAAGCTCAGGACGAACAGGCGGCTGCGGATGCGGCGCAGCATACCCAGGCCCTGGCGATGAACAGCTATCAGGCCGGGGCGGTGAGCTATCTGGATGTGGTCACTGCACAGACGGCAGCGTTGCAGGCGCAGCGGACATTGCAGGCGGTGCAGACCAGGCAGTTGCAGGCGAGTGTAGGGCTGGTGACTGCCCTGGGCGGCGGTTGGCAGCCTGGAGCCTGACGCTCTCGATGGCGGTGGAACAGCCAACTTATCCGTAGCTGACCCACCGCCATCGGGAGCAAGCCCCCTCCCACACTGACTCTGTGTCAGACACATAATGTGTGAACACCGCAGCCCCCATGTGGGAGGGGGCTTGCTCCCGATTGCGCCCTTCCAGACACATCCTGCCAAAAGCCTATCCGCCAGCTTCTTGCTCTGCGACCTAGCCTCTCTAGACACATTTGAGAGGGCCAGGGAATGGCAGATTTACCGGCGTCACACCGCCTGCGCATCGGTCGATTCAGCGAGCCGAATCGCATCTACCTCATCTCCACCAACACCCATGAACGCCTACCCATCTTCAGCGACTTTTATCTCGGTCGCCTGGTTGTCTGGCAGTTTCGAGTCGCTCAGTATCAAGGGCTGGCTAATTCTCTGGCGTGGGTGATCATGCCCGACCACTTTCATTGGATTGTCGAGCTGCGAAAAGGCTCGCTGGCGGATTTGATGTGTCAGGTGAAATCGAAAAGCACGCGTACCGTGAATGGTGCAAGCGGCCGTAAGGGGCGGTTGTGGCAAGAGAGCTTCCATGACCGTGCCCTGCGCAAGGAAGATGACTTGGTGAAAATGGCACGGTATGTGGTGGCCAATCCATTACGAGCGGGTTTGGTCGAGCGGATTGGAGATTATCCGTTGTGGGATGCCATCTGGTTGTAGCGCCGCAATTCAAATGTGGGAGGGGGCTTGCTCCCGATAGCGGTAGCTCAGTCAGCTCATCTGTAACTGATACACCGCCATCGGGAGCAAGCCCCCTCCCACATTTTTTTACCGCATTTCAAGCGGCTAACTTGCCACTGGCGATGGCTGCCGAAGCGGCGAGCATTGCCCGCATCAACACCGCACACCCCGCCGCCAGATCATCCGGTGCAGCATTCTCGATTTCGTTATGGCTGATACCGCCTTCACACGGCACGAAGATCATCCCCGCCGGGCCAAGTTCGGCGACGAAGATCGCGTCGTGCCCTGCCCCGCTGACAATGTCCATGTTCGACAACCCCAAGCCGTTGGCCGCATCGCGCACGGCGTCAACGCAGCCTTTGTCGAAGTACAACGGCGGGAAATCGGCGGTGGGCTCCATTTCGTAAGTCAGGCCATGTTTGGCGCAGGTGTCTTCGATGACCTTGCGCACCTGGGCAATCATCAAATCCAACCGCGCTGGCTCCAGGTGACGGAAGTCCAAGGTCATGCGCACTTCACCGGGAATCACATTGCGAGAGCCCGGATACGCCTGCAGGCAGCCTACGGTCCCACACGCATGGGGCTGATGCCCCAACGCCGCCGCATTGACTGCTGCCACCACTGCCGCTGCGCCCACCAAGGCGTCCTTGCGCAAATGCATCGGCGTTGGCCCCGCATGCGCCTCAACACCGCGCAGTTTCAGGTCGAACCACTTTTGCCCCAGCGCGCCGAGCACCACGCCGATGGTTTTCTTTTCATCTTCCAGAATCGGCCCCTGTTCGATATGGGCTTCGAAATAGGCGCCGACCTTGTGCCCACTCTCAGGACGGGTTCCCGCGTAGCCAATTGCGCTCAACGCCTCACCCACGCTGACGCCATCCACATCGACCTTGGCCAAGGTATCAGCCAGGGTGAATTTCTCGGCGAACACCCCGGAGCCCATCATGCACGGCGGGAAGCGCGAACCTTCTTCATTGGTCCACACCACCACTTCCAGCGGCGCCTCGGTTTCGATTTTGAGATCGTTGAGGGTGCGCAGTACTTCCACACCGGCCAGTACACCGAAGCAACCGTCGAACTTACCGCCGGTGGGCTGGGTGTCGATATGGCTGCCGGTCATCACCGGTGGCAGGTCGGGATTGCGGCCGGGTCGGCGGGCGAAAATATTGCCGATGCCGTCGATGGTCACTGTGCAGCCAGCCGCCTCGCACCACTGTACAAAGAGGTCGCGGGCCTTGCGGTCGAGGTCGGTAAGGGCCAGGCGGCACACCCCGCCCTTGGGGGTGGCGCCGAGTTTGGCCAGGTCCATCAGCGACTGCCACAGGCGGTCGCGGTTGATGTGCTGATGGGTCGATTGCAGAACGTCGAGGGCAGCGTTCATGGGGTTCTCCTCAGGGTAACTTTCTTATGAATTGGCGGTGACAGGGCTGACGCCACGTTTGGCATTCTGCGCGTAATACAACAACCCACCCAACGCCGAACCGGTAAACCAGCCATAGCTGTAGAACCAGCTGAATGCATCGCTGCCCAACGACAGCAGCGTCAGCACCACCGGCACACCAAAGGCAATAAAACCGCGCCGGTTCCAGGCCGGGTACACGTCATCACGGTACAACCCGGCCAGGTCCAACTGCTGTTTGCGGGTGATGAAGTAGTCCACCACCATGATCCCGGCAATCGGTCCCAGCAGGCTCGAATAGCCCAGCAGCCAATTGGAATACACGGTTTCCAAGCTGACGTCCGAGACGATCAACCCAAGCTTTTTCAGCAGTTCATGGGCCATCAGCGCCAGCCCTACCAGGCCGGTCAGGATCACCGCCGTGGTGCGGTTGATCAGCTTGGGCGCGATGTTCTGGAAGTCGTTGGTAGGCGAGACGATGTTCGCCGCAGTGTTGGTGGACAAGGTCGCGACGATGATCAGCGCCATGGCCACGGCCACCCACACCGGGCTCTGGATATGGCCGATCAGGGTCACCGGGTCGGAGACGCTGACGCCCACCAGCTTCACCGAGGCGGCGGTCATGATCACACCGAGGGCGGCGAACAGGAACATGGTCAGCGGCAGGCCGAAAATCTGCCCGAGGATCTGGTCTTTCTGGCTCTTGGCATAGCGGCTGAAATCGGGAATGTTCAGCGACAAGGTGGCCCAGAACCCCACCATCGCCGTCAGCCCCGCCATGAAGTAACCGGTGAGGCTCGCGCCTTCGGGGCGCTTGGGCGGGATCGCCATCAATTCGCTGAGGGACACATTCGGCATCGCCCACACCAGCAGGCCAATCCCCACGGCCACCAGCAGCGGCGCCGACAGGGTTTCCAGGCGCTTGATCGACTCGGCGCCCCGCAGCACCACCCATAGATTCAGGCACCAGAAGATCATGAAGCCGATCACCTCGCCGGTACCACCGAGGGATTTCCAACCGTCGAAAATCGAGCCCAGGAACAGGTGAATCGCCAGCCCGCCGAACATCGTCTGGATGCCAAACCAGCCACAGGCCACCAGCGCACGGATCAAACACGGCACGTTGGAACCGAGGATGCCAAAAGATGAGCGCAGCAACACCGGAAACGGGATGCCGTACTTCGTACCGGGGAATGCGTTGAGGGTCAGCGGAATCAACACCACGATATTGGCCAACAAAATCGCTATCAGCGCCTCGCCAACCGAGAGCCCGAAATACGCGGTGAGCACCCCGCCCAAGGTGTAGGTCGGCACGCAGATCGACATGCCGACCCACAGCGCGGTGATGTGCCACTTGTTCCAGGTGCGCTCGTGCACCTTGGTAGGTGCCATGTCGTGGTTGTAGCGAGGGCTGTCGAGGACGTCGGGGCCGGCGTCGAGTTCGTACAGGCCGTTGCGCTCGATGACTTGCGATCTGTTCTGTTGCATGGCCGCTCCACGGTTTTTTTTAAAATTATTTTTGCTCACCTGCACGCTGTGTTCAGGTGGCCGGAGTACCGCGTAAACAACATGACATCACGGGCCCGGCCAGCTGCCGTTGCACTCAATAACCGTGCCGACAACCGCCATTCAACCCGCACCGCTTATATAACCTGCTGATGTTTATCAGCTTTCCGATTAAGCCTTGGATACTTGCCGCGTTACTCAGGCTAAATAAGGCGCAAGTTGCCAGAACCCTCAGGTCTCAATCTGGTGCACCACAATTATTTTTATTTCCCGGCGCCGTCAAGAGGCATATCTCAAGCGCCTGATTTGCAATAAGAAATATTGTTCAAATCAATAACCTGTCAAGCGCGTCAAAATAGTCATGGCGTGCTTCATTTTGGTGATTTTAGTAATTTATCTATCTAAATCAGCAAGTTAAATCCTATAAACAGTTAAGAAAAATCTTCTTGCTCATTCTAAAAACTCGGGCTAGTTTCTATTCCTGTCACCGATGACAGGAATTAGCCGACTATCGGTAGGCCGCTTTACAACACTTAGAACTGGCACGAGCCGGTCAAGCCTGTGAGGAACTCGACATGTCGCTGTTGATCCGTGGCGCCACCGTTATTACCCATGATGAAAGTTACCGCGCCGATGTTTTATGCGCAGGCGGTCTAATTCGCGCCATTGGCACGGATCTGGATATTCCCGCCGGTACTGAAACACTCGATGGCAGCGGCCAATACTTGATGCCGGGCGGCATCGACCCCCATACCCATATGCAACTGCCCTTCATGGGCACCGTGGCCAGTGAAGACTTTTTCAGTGGTACGGCGGCGGGTCTGGCCGGTGGCACCACGTCGATCATCGACTTCGTGATTCCCAACCCGCAGCAGTCGCTGATGGAGGCCTTCCACCAGTGGCGCGGCTGGGCAGAAAAGTCCGCCTCCGACTACGGTTTTCATGTGGCGATCACCTGGTGGAGCGAGCAGGTGCGCGAGGAAATGGCCGAACTGGTCAGCCAGCACGGCATCAACAGCTTCAAGCATTTCATGGCCTACAAGAATGCGATCATGGCCGCCGACGACACCTTGGTGGCCAGCTTCGAGCGCTGCCTGGAACTGGGCGCGGTGCCCACCGTGCATGCCGAAAACGGCGAGTTGGTGTACCACCTGCAACGCAAGCTGATGGCCCAGGGCATCACCGGGCCGGAAGCGCATCCGCTGTCGCGCCCGTCCCAGGTGGAAGGCGAAGCGGCCAGCCGTGCGATTCGTATTGCCGAGACCATCGGCACGCCGCTGTACCTGGTGCATGTGTCGACCAAGGAAGCGCTGGATGAAATCACCTACGCCCGGGGCAAGGGCCAGGCGGTATACGGTGAAGTTCTCGCCGGCCATTTGTTGCTAGATGACAGTGTCTACCAGCATCCCGACTGGCAGACCGCCGCCGGCTACGTGATGAGCCCGCCGTTCCGCCCGCGTGGGCACCAGGAGGCTCTATGGCATGGCCTGCAATCGGGCAACCTGCACACCACCGCTACCGACCACTGTTGCTTCTGCGCCGAGCAAAAAGCCGCCGGGCGTGACGATTTCAGCAAGATCCCCAACGGCACCGCCGGTATCGAAGACCGCATGGCTTTGCTGTGGCACGAGGGCGTCAACACTGGGCGCCTGTCGATGCAGGCGTTCGTTGCGCTGACCTCCACCAACACCGCGAAGATTTTCAACCTTTACCCACGCAAAGGTGCGGTGCGCGTGGGCGCCGATGCCGATCTGGTGTTGTGGGACCCCGAAGGCACGCGGACGATTTCCGCCAAGACCCACCATCAGCAGGTCGACTTCAACATCTTCGAAGGCAAGACCGTGCGTGGCGTGCCGAGCCACACCATCAGCCAGGGCAAGCTGGTCTGGGCCGATGGCGACCTGCGCGCCGAACGCGGTGCCGGACGCTATGTGGAGCGGCCGGCGTATCCGTCGGTGTTTGAGCAGTTGAGCAAGCGGGCGGAGCATTCCAGGCCGGTTGCTGTGAAACGCTGAGACCGCTATCGGGAGCAAGCCCCCTCCCACACTTGGCCCCATTCCAACAGGATCAACGCGATCAAGTGTGGGAGGGGGCTTGCTCCCGATGAGGCCAGTACAGGCAACAAAAAAACCAATGCCCATCAGAGGCAGCACCTCAATCACCGTGAGGCCAAAACCGTGATCCAGACCCTGACCCACCTCCCCCACCCCCACGAAGACGGGGCCACCCTCGCCAGCCAGTTCACCGACCTGGCTCCGCCCCTCAACGCCCGCCAAGCCCAACTGGAAGCCTCGCGCTGCCTGTACTGCTACGACGCGCCGTGCGTGAATGCGTGCCCCAGCGAGATCGACATCCCGTCATTCATCCGCAATATCCACACCGACAACGTCCAGGGCGCAGCGCAGAAAATCCTTTCGGCCAACATCCTCGGCGGCAGCTGCGCCCGGGTCTGCCCTACGGAAATCTTGTGCCAGCAAGCCTGCGTGCGTAACAACGCCGAGGAATGCGCGCCGGTGCTGATCGGCCTGTTGCAACGCTACGCCATCGACAATGCGCACTTCAGCGAACACCCATTCCAGCGCGCCGCGCCTACCGGTAAACGCATCGCCGTGGTCGGCGCCGGGCCGGCGGGCTTGGCCTGCGCCCACCGCGCTGCGCTGCACGGCCATGACGTGGTGATTTTCGAAGCCCGAGAAAAAGCCGGGGGCCTGAACGAATACGGAATTGCCAAGTACAAGCTGGTGGACGATTTTGCCCAGAAGGAGCTGGATTTCCTCCTGCAGATCGGCGGCATCGACATTCGCCACGGCCAACGCCTGGGCGACAACCTGAGCCTGAGCGAACTGCACCAGCACTTCGACTCAGTGTTCCTGGGCCTCGGCCTGGCAGCCAGCAAACAGCTCGGCCTGCCCCACGAAGACGCCCCCGGCCTGCTCGCCGCCACCGACTACATCCGCGAACTGCGCCAGGCCGATGACCTCACCCAACTGCCCCTGGCCGACCGCTGCATCGTGCTCGGCGCCGGCAATACCGCCATCGACATGGCCGTGCAAATGGCCCGCCTCGGTGCGCGTGATGTGAACCTCGTGTACCGCCGCGGCCTGGCGGACATGGGCGCGACTCACCACGAGCAGGACATCGCCAAGGCCAACCAAGTGCGGCTGTTGACCTGGGCCCAACCCGACGAAGTACTCCTCGACGATCAGGGTCGCGTCCGTGGCATGCGCTTCGCCCGCACCCGCCTGGACAACGGCCGCCTGCTGCCCACTGGGGAAACCTTCGAGCTGGCCGCCGATGCGATCTTCAAGGCCATCGGCCAAGGTTTTGACGGCGACGCGCTGCACGACCCGCTGGCCCAGCAACTGCACCGCGTGGGCGAGCGCATTTTTGTCGACGAACAGCTACGCACCAGCATCCCCGGGGTGTATGCCGGCGGTGATTGCGTCAGCCTCGGCCAGGACCTCACCGTCCAGGCCGTGCAACATGGCAAGCTGGCCGCCGAAGCCATGCACGCCCAACTCATGCTGAATGTGGAGGCTGCGTAATGGCCGATCTCTCGATTGTATTCGCCGGTATCAAAGCCCCCAACCCGTTCTGGCTGGCCTCCGCGCCACCCACCGACAAAGCCTACAACGTGGTCCGCGCCTTCGAAGCCGGCTGGGGCGGCGTGGTATGGAAAACCCTGGGGGAAGACCCGGCGGCGGTGAACGTGTCGTCGCGCTACTCGGCGCACTACGGGGCGAATCGCGAAGTACTGGGCATCAACAATATCGAACTGATCACCGACCGTTCCCTGGAGATCAACCTGCGGGAAATCACCCAGGTGAAAAAGGATTGGCCCGACCGTGCGCTGATCGTGTCGCTGATGGTGCCGTGCGTTGAAGAGTCCTGGAAAAACATCCTGCCGCTGGTGGAAGCCACTGGCTGCGACGGCATCGAACTGAACTTCGGCTGCCCCCACGGCATGCCCGAACGTGGCATGGGCGCGGCCGTCGGCCAGGTGCCGGAGTATGTCGAGCAAGTGACGCGCTGGTGCAAGACGTACTGCTCGCTGCCGGTGATCGTCAAGCTCACGCCGAATATCACCGACATCCGCGTGGCAGCGCGGGCGGCCTATCGCGGTGGTGCGGATGCGGTATCGCTGATCAACACCATCAACTCCATCACCAGCGTGGACCTGGAACGCATGGTCGCCCTGCCGATGGTCGGCACCCAGAGCACCCATGGCGGGTACTGCGGTTCGGCGGTCAAGCCCATTGCCCTGAACATGGTCGCCGAAATTGCCCGCGACCCACAGACCCAGGGCCTGCCGATCTGCGGCATCGGTGGCATTGGCAACTGGCGCGACGCCGCAGAATTCGTCGCCCTGGGCTGCGGCGCGGTGCAGGTATGCACGGCGGCGATGCTGCATGGGTTTCGCATCGTTGAAGAGATGAAGGATGGACTGTCGCGATGGATGAACAGCCAGGGTTACACCAGCCTGCAGGAATTTTCCGGGCGGGCGGTGGGCAATACCACGGACTGGAAGTACCTGGATATCAACTACCAGGTCATCGCCAGGATTGACCAAGCGGCCTGCATTGGCTGTGGGCGTTGCCATATTGCCTGTGAGGATACGTCGCACCAGGCCATTGCCAGCTTGAAGCAGGCGGACGGCACGCATAAGTATGAGGTGATCGATGATGAGTGCGTGGGCTGCAACCTGTGCCAGATCACCTGCCCGGTGGCGGACTGCATCGAGATGGTGCCGATGGACACCGGCAAGCCGTTTTTGAATTGGACGCAGGATCCGAGGAATCCTTACCGGGAAGCTGTGTAGCCCTTCAGGCCGCCTTCGCGAGCAAGCCCGCTCCCACAGTTGACCGCATTTTGCCTGGAGGAATGCAGTCGAATGTGGGAGCGGGCTTGCTCGCGAAGAGGCCCTCTGCCTCACCACAGGGCTCAAGGCTCCAACCCAATCC
Source organism: Pseudomonas haemolytica (assembly GCF_009659625.1). Taxonomy (GTDB): domain Bacteria; phylum Pseudomonadota; class Gammaproteobacteria; order Pseudomonadales; family Pseudomonadaceae; genus Aquipseudomonas; species Aquipseudomonas haemolytica. The sequence goes on from NZ_VOIW01000002.1 coordinate 283,022, forward strand.
CCCGCAAAATCACACTGGTCACCGTCTGAATCGCTTTCTCAAACTGCATATCCGACAACGGCTGGTGATCATTGAGGATCTTCACCTGGTGATCAAAGTCGGCATAGTGCTGGGTCGAGGCCCAGATCATGTACAGCAGGCTCGATGGCTCCACCGGCAGGATGCGTTTGTCTTCCACCCATTGGCGAATCTTCGCTTCCTTCATCTTGGCCCAGTCGTACAGGCTTTCATCGAGGGCCTCGCCGAGTGTGGGCGCGCCGTGGATGATTTCATTGGCCCAGACCTTGGAGCCATACGGCCGCGTACGCGAGCGTTGCATCTTGGCGCGGATGTAGCTGCTGAGCACCACCCGCGGATCATCGAAGGTCTCGAAGCTCAGGGCGTCCTGCTTCCACAGCTCCAGCAGGTCGAACAGCACCGCGCTGTACAACTCGCTCTTGGTGGTGAAGTAGTAATGCAGGTTGGAGCGCGGCAGTTGCACCTCTTCGGCGATGTCGGCCATGGCGGTGCTGCCATAGCCTTTTTCGGCGAAGACTTTTTCCGCCGCCAGCAGGATTTTCTCGACGTTGACCCGACGAATACCGATCTTGTGATTGCCCATAAGGGCTCCCTGACAACAACACGGCCTAAAGACTACCATCGGCTCTAGATCGCGGCGACAGACCATAGTGAAACTTCTGACGCTAACCTTTCCCCGGGAAATCGGATTGGTTAGCATCGCGGTCCACCTGAAGGATCATTGCCATGACTATCCGACCTCGCGTGGCCGCCGACGACCCAGTGCTGGGAGCGCTGTGGGAACGTTCGGTGCGGGCCACCCATGACTTCCTCCCCGAGGATGACATCCAGCGCCTGCTGCCCTTGGTACGCGACACTTACCTGCCCATGCCTGCCCTTGAGGTATGGGTGCATGAAGACAACGCAGGCATCGCCGGCTTTATCGGCACCGGCGGGCACAATGTGGAGATGCTGTTTATCGACCCTGACCGCCGTGGCCAGGGCATCGGCCGTCAATTGCTGGACCACGTCCGCTCCCGCCATGACACCCTGACGGTCGACGTCAACGAACAAAACCCCCAGGCCGTGGGTTTCTACCGGCACTATGGCTTTATCCAGGTCGCGCGCTCGCCGCTGGACGGCGAAGGCAAACCCTTCCCCTTGCTGCACATGGCCTTACCGACTCCCCATACTGAAGGTACTGAACAATGTTGATCAAGAAAGCCCTGACCACCGTCACCCTGCTGGCCTCCCTGCTGGGTGCTTCGGCGGCATTCGCCCACGCCCACCTCAAGAGCGCGGAACCTGCGGCTGACAGCAGCGTTGCCGCGCCAAAAGACTTGCGCCTGACCTTCAGCGAAGGCGTCGAAGCGACATTCACCAAGGTCTCCCTGAGCAAGGACGGCACTGAAATCGCCATCAAGGGCCTGGAAACCCCGGACGCCGACAAGAAAGTCCTGGTAGTGACGCCAGCAGCACCGCTCGCAGCCGGTCACTACAAAGTGGTGTGGAACGCTGTGTCGGTCGACACCCACAAGAGCAACGGAGAATACAGCTTCAAGGTCGGCCAATAACCCATGGCAACCCTGCTGGTGCTGTGCCGCTTCCTGCACTTCATCGTCGTGCTGCTGATGTTCGGGGCCTGCGTGTTCAGGCCCTGGCTGCTCGGCAATCAAGTGCAACCGGCACTCGACCGGCAATTGCTGCGCATCACCCGTGGCCTGGCCTGGTTGGGGCTCGGTTCCGGCGTGATGTGGTTGCTGTTGATCACCGCCAGCATGGCCGGCAGTTGGGACGCCGCGCTGCAACCGGCCACCGTGCAATTGGTGCTGGGCAAGACCTTCTTTGGCCAGGTATGGACCTGGCATCTGCTGCTGAACCTGCTGCTGGTGATCGCGCTGATCAAGCCCTGGCCGGCCTTGCGCTTGCCGTTGATCGCGCTGTTGCTGGCGACCCTGGCACCCGTGGGCCATGGCGCCATGCTCAATGGGCTGAGCGGGCAGTTGCTGATCCTTAACCAGGTGGTGCATCTGCTGTGCGTGGGGGCCTGGCTCGGCGGGTTGCTGATGCTGGTGTTGATCCTCGGGCACGCGCAAGACCACCGGCTGGAGCCGATTCTGCGGCGTTTCAGCGGCGTGGGTTACGGCCTGGTCGGCGGCTTGCTGGTGACCGGCTTGATCAATGTGCGTGTGCTCACCGGGCAACTGTGGCCCACCCCGCTGTTCAATGGGTTTGCCTTGATTCTGTTGATCAAGGTGCTGTTGGTGTTGGGTATGTTGGGGTTGGCGCTGCTCAACCGGTTACGTATCGAACGCTGCGAACAACGCGTGGGCAGTTTGAAAGCCAGTGTGATGGTGGAGTGGCTGCTGGGGGTTTGTGCGGTGGCCGCGGTTTCCCTGCTGGGTACCCTGCCACCGATGGTCATGGCTGGCTGAAACCGCTGCGTTTTCAGGTCGTACACCCATCCAATGCAAGAACATTGACAACCTGGGGAATCCCTAACACTATTTCCACATAGTCGTACGACAACCTACAACAATAATTGGAATGCCCATGACCACCTTAACGCCCGTTCCCTTCAACCGCCTGCTGCTCACCGGTGCCGCCGGCGGCCTCGGCAAAGTCTTGCGCGAACGCATGCGCCCTTACGCCAAGGTCCTGCGCCTGTCGGATATTGCCGAAATGGCCCCCGCCACCGATGCCCGCGAAGAAGTGCAAACCTGTGATCTTGCCGATAAGCACGCCGTGCACCACCTGGTGGAAGGCGTCGACGCGATCCTGCATTTTGGCGGTGTGTCGGTGGAGCGCTCGTTCGAAGAAGTGCTTGGCGCGAATATCAGTGGCATTTTCCATATCTATGAGGCTGCGCGCCGTCACGGGGTCAAGCGCGTTATCTTCGCCAGTTCCAACCATGTGATTGGCTTCCACAAGCAGGGCCAGCAACTCGACGCTCACTCCCCGCGTCGCCCCGACAGCTACTACGGCCTGTCCAAGTCCTACGGCGAAGACATGGCAAGTTTCTACTTCGACCGCTATGGCATCCAGACCGTGAGCATCCGTATCGGCTCCTCGTTCCCGCAACCGCAGAACCGCCGGATGATGCACACCTGGCTGAGTTTCGATGACCTGACCCAACTGCTCGAGCGCGCGCTGTACACGCCCGATGTCGGCCATACCGTGGTCTACGGCATGTCGGCCAACCTCGAGACCTGGTGGGATAACCGCTACGCCGCACATTTGGGCTTTATTCCAAAGGACAGCTCGGAAGTGTTCCGCGCCGAGGTTGAAACCCAGCCGCCAGTGGCTGCCGATGACCCGGCTGCGGTCTACCAGGGCGGTGCCTTTTGCGCAGCAGGGCCGTTCGGTGACTGAGTGCACAGCAACCCCAAGGGAATGAGTAGCCATGAGTGCAGAACTGATTGTCGCCGCCCGCAATGCCGTGGGCGAATGCCCGGTGTGGGTCCCTGAGGAAAACGCCCTGTACTGGGTGGATATCCCCAACGGCAGCCTGCAACGCTGGAACGCCGCTACCGGCCATATGGCCGTGTGGAAAGCCCCGCAGGCGCTCGCCTGTATCGCACGCACCCAGGCGGGCAACTGGGTGGCCGGCATGCAGACCGGCTTCTTCCAATTGACGCCTCACAATGACGGCAGCCTCGACACTATGCCCCTGGCCAGCGTCGAGCACCCGCGCCCGGACATGCGCCTGAACGATGGCCGCTGTGATCGCCAGGGCCGTTTCTGGGCGGGGAGCATGGTGCTGGACATGGGCCTGAACGCGGCCGAGGGCACCCTCTATCGCTACACCTCAGGGGTTGCGCCCTACGCGCAGTTGGGTGGCTTCATCACGCTCAATGGCCTGGCCTTCAGCCCCGATGGCCGCACGATGTACGCCTCGGATTCGCACCCGCGGGTGCAGCAGGTCTGGGCCTTCGACTACGACATCGAGACCGGCACGCCGTCCAATCGCCGCGTATTCATTGATATGAATCAGTTCCCCGGCCGCCCCGACGGCGCCGCCGTGGATGCCGAGGGCGGCTACTGGATCTGTGCCAACGACGCCGGTCTGATCCACCGCTTCACCCCCGACGGACGCCTGGACCGCTCCCTGAGCGTGCCGGTGAAAAAACCCACCATGTGTGCATTTGGCGGCAGTCGCCTGGACACGCTGTACGTCACGTCGATACGTGACGATGTGAGTGAACAGTCGCTGTCCGGCGGCGTATTCGCCCTTAACCCCAGCGTCCAGGGGCTGCCCGAACCGCGCTTCATCCTCTAGCTGCATCGCTGTGCCTTGAATACAGTAATGACACAATTGGCGAGCAAGCCCGCTCTCACATGTTGCTCTCCCCTGTCTGGGTGTCAGGGTGGTGAATTCTTGAGGCGCCCTGCGGTATCAATACTCACCACCACCGACAACCCCGGTCGCAGCCGCTCACTCTCGGCCTGATCCGGGTCCACCGTAATCCTCACCGGCACCCGCTGGGCGATCTTCACGAAGTTGCCGGTGGCATTGTCCGCCTGCAACAGGCTGAACTCGGACCCGGTCGCCGGGGAGATGTGCTGCACCGTGCCATGGAATTTGCGGTGGTTCAGCGCATCCACGGTGAAGGTCACTGGCTGGCCCACCTGCACATTGTCCATCTGGGTTTCTTTCATGTTGGCAATCACCCACAGCTGCTTGGGCACCAAGGCCATCAACTGCGCGCCAGAGTTGACGTAGGCGCCCAGGCGCACGCCGATCTGCCCCAGTTGGCCATCCCGGGGCGCGGTGATGCGGGTGTTGGACAAATCGATGCGCGCCAGTTCCACCGCCGCCTCGGCACTCGCCACTGCCGCTTCCAGGGAGCCGCGGTTGACGATCACCGTCTGCAGGTCCTGGCGGGCAATTTCCAGGCTGGCATGGGCCTGGGCCACGGCGGCGATGGTCTGGGCATTGGCGGCACGGGTCACGTCCAGTTCGCGCCTGGACACCGAACCATCGCTGATCAGCTCTTCATTGCGGCGTAGATCCGCCGTGCTCTTGCGCGCCTGGGCCTGGCTGTCCACCAACGCGGCCTGGCGCAACTTGATGGTCGCTTCGGCGCTGTTGCGTTGCTGTACTACATTGGCCAACGACGCTTTCTGCACCGCCAGTTGCGCCAGGGCCTGGTCCATGCGCTGCTTGTAGATGCGGTCATCCAGGCGTACCAGCAGGTCGCCGGCCTTGACGTACTGGAAGTCCTGCACCGGCACTTCGAACACATAGCCGCTGAGCTGCGGGCCGATAATCGTCACCTGCCCCCGCACCAAGGCGTTTTCGGTGGTCTCCACCGCGCTGCTGAACGGTGGCAGCTGCCAGGCGTACAGCACGATCAGCACACCGATGATGGCAATCGCGGCAAAGCCCAGGGACGAGAGGATGCGCACCCGCAGTGGCCGCAACTCGGTAGGTACGGCGCCCGGCGGCGTGCTGCCTTCCGGTGTGGCGGCGATGGCAGTCGTGGTGGTGGTTGAAGGTTCAGTCATGAAGTCGCGCCGCTGGGTTGAACAGGAGGGGTTGCCTTGGTGGTGCTCATCAGCCACAGGCTGCGGGTAAAGATCCAGAGCATGGTCAGGATCGCGATAATCGCGATCAGCATGAAGACATCGTTGTACGCCATTACGTTCGCCTCACGGGTGGCCGCCGTGGCCAGGCTGCGGATGCCCATCAGGTTGCGCAACTCCGGGTCGGCGACGATCCCGCCATAGGCCGAACCACCGCTCTGCACCCGCGCCGCCACACGCGGGTCGATCAGGGTCAGGTGCTCGACGATCATGCTCGAGTGGTACTTCTCGCGCACGATCTGGAAGGTGCCGAGCAACGCCGCGCCGATCAGGCCGCCGAGGTTCTGGCAAATCCCGAACATCACCGAAAAGCTCACCAGGTTGCGCGGGTTGGTCAGCACGTTTTTCGTGCCCAGCACCATGGTCGGCCCGAGGAAGAACGTGCCGCCAAAGCCTAGCAGGAACTGGCTGATGTACAGGTTTTGCGGGCGAGTGAGATTGCTGGAAAAACTGTCCATCACCGAGCCTGTCGCCATCAACGCCAGGGAAATGATCAAGGGCATCAGCAGGTGCGCCGGGTTGATCGTCAAGGCGCTGACCACCAGCCCGGCAATCGCCCCGGCCAGCATCACCACGTACAGGGTGTGCATCTGCTGGTAGCTCATGTTCAGCATCTGCATGAACCCCACCGCACCGGTGGACTGCTCGGACAACACCATGCGGATCAGCACCACCGCCAGGGCCAGGCGAATCATCACGCCGCTGCCAAGCCAACGCGTCATCAGCATCGGGTTGCTGCGGTTATGCTCGATGGCCAGCCCCGCCATGATCAACACCAGGGAGCAGGCCGAGGCCACGCCGATCCACGGCGCCTCCAGCCACCAGTCGATGCGCCCCAGGGACAACACCGCGCAGAGCAAGGCCACGCCACTGGCGAGGATGGCGAAGGTGAGGAAGTCGAGTTTTTCAAAGGTCTTGAAGCGGTCACCGGGCGGCAGTTTGAGCAGAAACACACAACCCAGGCAGATCAGCGCCAGGCCCAGTTCAAACAGATACAACCCGCGCCATTCGGCGATTTGCAGCAAGTCCTCGGAGAACAATCGCGCCAGGGGCAGGGCCAACTGCGCGGTGCCCAACCCCAGCACCAGGGCTTTCAAGCGCCATTTGGCCGGGAAGGCCTGGATCATGTAGTACAAGCCCAACGAACTCAGCGCCGCACCCACCATGCCGTGGGCGGCCCTGACCGCGATGGCCGAACTGAGGTCGTTGACGAACAAGTGGCCGAACGTCACCAGCGCATACAGCACCAGGAACACCTCGGTGAACGCCCGCAGGCCGAACTGCTGGCGAAACTTGACCAACAGCAGGTTCATGCACACGTTGGTCATGACATAGGCGGCGGGCAGCCAGGCCATTTCGGCGGTGGTCGCGCCGAGGGCGCCTTGCAGGTATTGCAGGTTGGCGATAACCAGGGCATTGCCCAGGCCACCGGTGATTGCCACCAGCACGCCCACCAGCGCAAACAGCCAGCGCTTGTGGGTGGGGTGCAACGGCGTCGACGGCGAGCCGGGCAGGCTCGGTCGCTCATGGGGCTGCCAGGTGTGGGGGGTGTATTTATCCATTCGGTGACCTTGGTGATCCGACGTGCAAGGCCGGTGAATCCGCTGCTCAGGGCGTAGTAAACCTGAGCAGCGTTTATCTTGCCATGCCAAGGGCGCAATTGCTCCTCAGACGGGCACCGAGCGCTTGAACTCAGCTATCGGGATCCGGCTTGATCGCGATATCAGGCACCGGCTCATAGAACGGCCCATAGTCCAGCAGCAATTCATCACCTTTCTTGATGTCCTTCAGCGCCACATAGAACGTCAGGTTTTTTCCGACCGCGACGGAAACGACATTGTTCGACTGCCACGCCGGCCCATTACGCAGTTGCGAGGTATTGATCAGGCTCAGGGTGTTGCCCGTGTGCAGTCCACTGACCGTCCGCGTGCCCGAACGTGTACCGAACAGGTAAGTCAGCACAGCCCGTGAGCCTTGCTTGCGTTGCTCCTGGAACAGCGACGCCTCGTCTGCATGGTATTTGCCTGCATACGGGCCAAGCACCTCGAACTGGGGAATATCGCGCCGCGCCCACACCGATGCGCCGCGAGCCGGCCCACCGTCGTCCAGCGCCGTGACCACTTCCATAGCCTCATCAAACCGAGACGGGTGTTGGCCTTCGGTGCGCAGCCAGTCTTTGATCGACGCCTTGATCTGGGCTGAAACGCGCGCCTTCGTTGGGCTATCCAGCCCGTCAAGCACGCCATTCCAGTGGGCGATACGAATGTCATCGATAGAGCCCTCAAGTGCTTGGGTCAAGCTGAGCCTGGGGTTCACCGGGTCCTGCAGAATCGGCAGTGTGTTATCGATCTGATGGCGAGGCAGTGACGGAGAAACGTTGGGTTCAACCTTGACAACGACGACGTCCGAAGATGGACCAGGGACCTGTTCGCTCTGTGATGTGTCAGTGGGTTTGTTCAGACCCGTAGATTTCGGCGGCGGCGGATCCGAAGGGGCTGGCGCAGGTCGTTTTCGTGCCGTACCCGCAGCAGGTGGCCCGGACGCAGGGGGGTGCGCGGGATTTTGCCCTGCCCGATTGAGGCGCTGCACGGTCGCCTCCTTTAAAGAACCATCGGCGTTAACGTGCTGACGCCAAGTGTTTGGGTTGAGCCCATGTTGGCTCAAGAACTGCGACGGCGTGACTGAATTGTTCGGTTGAACGAAGAGCGCGCTCCACTGGCGTAAATAGTCATCGGTAAGCACGGTGTAGGTGTGACCGGCCGCCCTGTTCAACAACGCTTCACCGGACGGCCCCAGGCCACCATCTCGCCGCACACAGTTTGTGAACGTACTCGGATTAAGGTGATGTTGACCGGCAAATCCATGCATGGTCATGGCGTCACGCGCCTGCTGTGTCTTGCTTTGCCAATCACGGATATGCGTTTCAGTCACCGTATTGAAGGGTATGTTGACGGCGCGGTCGCGCACAATCTTGCCGGTATCGCTCAACTGGCCGTCAGGCTGCACGTAGTAGGTAAAGGTTTTCGGGGAGAGGTTGCGCTGTTGAGCAAAGCCCTCACGGGTCATGCTTTGCTGTTGCGCGGGCGACAACGCCTCCCACTCGCGTAGATGTTCGGCAGTGATTAGCTGTTTGCGTGCCGAAGCCTGGAACGTGGGGGCAAGCGCGGTGTTTTGCTCTGCCTGATTGAGACGTTGCACGGCCGCCTCTTTCAAGGAGCCGTCCTTTTTCACGAAGCGACTCCAACTGCCTGGGCTGAGCCTGTGCTGGCTTAAGAACTGCGCTTGTGTCACTGAGTTGTTCGGTTGCGCCAAGAGCGTGCGCCACTGGTGTAAATGCTCATCGGTAATCACCTCATAGGCAGCACCGGCAGCCCTGCCCAGCAGCTCTTCACCCTCTGGGCCCAGGCTACCATCTACCCGTACATGATTTCTGAGCGTATGCATATTAACGTGATGATGGCAGGCAAACCCGTCTATGGTCATCGCGCCACGTTCCTGCTGAGTCATGCCTTGCCAAATACGGATATGCGCTTCGGACACCTTATTGAAGGGCGTGTTGGCGGGGCGGCTACGCACGATCAAGCCGGTTTCGCTCAGCCCACCGTCAGCTTTCACACAGTACTCAAACGCTTTCCAAGGCAGTTGATGCTGCCGGGCAAAGCCCTTAGGGCTAAGCCTGACTTGCTCCAGGCGCGGCAACGCTTCCCAAGCCCGCAAATGTTCAGCCGTGATCTGCTTTGGCGCCCCGCCACCGGCTGCCCCCACGCGTTGCCATTGGTCACCCTGTATGTGCATGACCAGCAATTCGGTTTTCTTGCCGTTGTGATAAATATGCGCCTGCACGCCGCCATCCTGCGTGCGAGAGACCTGTCGGACCTCGTACACCGCCGTCTTACCGCTGCTTTCGGTATGGCGTATATGCGACAGGTGCCCATCGGCTGCCACATACACGCCCTGACTGTTGCGTGAGAGCCCGGCGATGCGCGACTCGGGCACTTTGAAGTGCCCGTACAGCTCTTGGCTCAATGCGTACAGTGCATCGGTATGGCCGGTGCTGACGCTACCTGCGACAGCCTGGGTCGCGACTGCAAATTCGTCGAGCGGGCTTGCGTAAGGTCGCATCGTGTCGGCATCAAAAGCATACCAATGGCCGCTCTTGAGCACTGCGGCGCCTTCGATGGTCTCGCCAGCCACCTTTATGGTGCCGATTGCAGCAGCGTCATACTGTTTGCTGAGCGCTTTTAATTGATCGTAACTACCGGTGGCGCCCCTGAGGCGGTTGATGGCTTTGCCGCCAAGATAAAGGACGCCGTTGCCCATCAGCCTGGCCAAATCGCGCAAACCACTCACAGGGTTGAGCAGGTCTATACTCGCCACGCCGATGACTTTCACCGTCCGCAACGCCTTGGCTGCGCTGGAGAGCGCAGTACTGCCAATCTTGAGCAGTTTTCCCGCGGTTGCGGCGCCGGCGGTAAGAAACCCGAATACATCCAGTAAGAGATCGAATGCGCCCGCGCCATACTGGCCGCTCTGAAAATTGACAATGGCGGATCTGAACGGGATCAGGTTTAACAAAAACTCGCTCAACGGCTTGAAACTGGCCTTTGCTTTGTCAAAGGCGGTTTGCCCACGGGCTTGTTCTTTGATAGCAGGATCGTCAAGCCCCAAGTGCTCGACGAACGCCGTGGCAATCGCATGGGATCGAGAGCTGGTAAAGCTATCCAAGAGTGGGTTATTCAACGGGCGCTCACGACCGAGATCATCTGCCTGATGACTGGGCGTGAACGCTTTGGTGGTAAACACCTTGTTGGCGTCCCTTAACTCCCTGTTTTTCGCCTTGTACAGGTCCGTCCGTTCAATCGTGCCGTCATTGAAGTTGATGACATAGGCCTGGGACTGGCTGCCCAGATCCGTCTTGACGAGCAGATCCGGTTCATTCTGAGCATAGGTATTGTTAAAAAAACCATCTGACACGTATGAGCCTTTTTGAAAAAAACTGATTTTTCCACACTCAAAATTTTTCCGATCTTGCAAAGGCAGTTGCGAGATCATGTGCCTGACGGTGGTATTGACGGCGGCCTTTTTTTCCTCGATGGCGCGGTTGAACTGCCTCTCGAATTCAGCCGGTACGCCAAACTGCGGGTTAACGTTTAACGTCGTTAACACCCTGCGCAGGTCATTGGGCTTAAGTGAACTGCTGGGTTCATGCGCCTTGAAGGGTCTGGGTTCCAGCCAGTCGATCATGGCGATATCCAATAGCGAATGCCTGCCTCCTTCACCTTCCACGTAATGCTGATCAACACTGAATATTTTCTCTTCGAAAAACGCGCCCAGGTCTCCAAACCGCTCCTTCAGCGTGGCCAGTGCGATCTCTTTTCGCGTCGGTAGTGCTTTGTCCAGAGCCCTGGAAGCAATGAGTCGAGCGTCAAGCTGTGCGTTGAATGCGGTTCTTGCCGATTCGAGGTGTGCGGGGAGGTAGTTGTCGTTGCTTCTTTTTGTGAGCACTCCATTGGCGATTGCCCAATCCAGCAAAGCAGCCGTTTGTGCTGTCTGGGTGACCGCAGGGTCAAGCCGCCGCGCCTCTTCGGCCTCGCTCATGACCTGGGCAAACGTCATACCGAGGACTTTGCCCGGTGCCTGCGCTTCGATCGTCATGGCCGCAATCGTCAGGTTGGCCCATGCCTGGCTGCCAACTTTCACAGACTTGGGAATGTCTTTAATCAGAAACTGCGGGGCCGACCTGGCCAGCAACAGGTGGGCACCGACCTTTGCCAGCCCAGCGCTGGTTCTACCTGTGCCACTCAAGTACTCGGCCAGGCCATCCACCACTGCGGATGCGGTTTGCCCCCAATATTTGTCACTGGCCAGATCGAAGCCGGCTATTTTGTTGCGTGCGGGGGCAGTGATCGACTCAGGGTCCATCTGCAGCGCAATCCCCGCCAACAGGTAATCCGTCACGCTGCTATCGCTGTCAATGCCTTGCATTTTCTGTTGCAGCGCCTTGCCCATCCGTTGCCCCTGGGGGGAACTGACCAGCGCCTCGAGCATCTTGGCCGGGTCGTTCTGCGCGGCCGCTGGCAAGGGTTGGCGGTAGCGCAAGAACTCCAGCACACCGCCTTTGGTTTGTATCACCAGCGGCTCGTCGCCCAAATGGTGTGCGTGATTCATCGTGATAAGACGCAAGCGACGTTGTTCGTCGGCGCTCAACGGTATCGGCCACGACAGCGCCCCTCCCAGATTGCCCAGCGGGGAGCCGGACCTGACGGCTGACGCTGAACCTGGGCTAGAGCGCTCAGGCGTAACCGACGTGTCGACTTCTTCGGTAACAGGAGGTGATTGATGGTCAAGCGTCAACAGTGGCGATGAGGAGTAGGTCTGTGCAGGGGGAATAGCTGTCATGAGCGATGCCTGTCCATAGTCAAAAAATCATCCTGGCGTTTGCAGTGCTCACTGGGTGTTAAAGCCCAATCAGGAGGTTGCTGCCCAACTACTAGATTTTGTGACTATCGCAATGGACGGCGACCTTACGGGTCGCCGGCACAGAGTCAGACCAACGCGTTAAACAACATTCCAATCGCCACTACCACGCACAGGCTGGCAAACCCCACCTGCAAGGTGCGGGCGCGAATCACCGAACACAGGCGCCGTCCCGCTAACATCCCGACGATACTCGCGCCAATAAACACCCAGCCCACCGGCTCGATGCTCACCCCCGCATGAAACGCCCCCACCACGCCGATCAGCGAAAGCAGGCTGACCACCATCAAGGAAGTCGCGACGACCCCGCGCATCTGCACATCGGTCAGTTGCTTGAACGCCGGCACGATCAGGAAGCCACCGCCGACGCCAAGCAGCCCCGACACCGCGCCGGTCACCGCGCCCAATGCAGCCAGGGTGGCAGTGCATTTGGCGGTCCAGGCCAGGCGCCCGGTCTGCTGGTTAAGCATGCAGTTTTTCTGCGCCCAAGACGCAGAACCATGGTCGCTTGGCCCGGCCTCGACCTTTTCGCGCTGCAACATGCGCCAGGCCACCAGCACCATCAAGGCACTGAACAGGCCCATCAACAGCTTCTCCGACAATTGATGGGCAACGAACACCCCCAAGGGCGAAAACAGCCCGCCGAGCACGGCGATCAACAACGCGGCGCGATAACGCACCAGGCCATGGCGCAGGCCATCAATCGCGCCGACTGCCGCCGCCGCGCCCACCGCAAGCAGCGACACCGGGGCGGCCTGGGTCATGCTCAAGCCCAGCCCCAGCACCAACGCCGGCACCCCGAGGATGCCGCCGCCGGCGCCGGTCAGGCCCATGACCAGGCCCATCAATACTCCCAACACACTGGCCAGCAGCATTCAGTCCACCTTGGCCAGGCGAGTCAGCCACTCGCGGCCCTTGAGCATGCCGTTCCAGTAGAACCACGGCAGCAACGTGGCCTTGAGGAACCACATCGAGCGGCGCGCGCGGGTAGGGTCGAGGGGAAAGGTCGGCAGCAGCTTGCCGCCGTAACCGAACTCGGCCAGCACTACCTTGCCCTTCTCTACCGTCAGCGGGCAGGAGCCATAGCCGTCGTACTTGAGTGGCAGCGGCGCCTGTTTGCGCAGGGCCAACAGGTTCTCGGCCACCACCACGATTTGCTTGCGCACCGCCGCCGCGGTCTTGGCGTTGGTGGTACCGCACACATCGCCCAGGCCGAAGATATGCGGGTAGCGCAGGTGTTGCAGGCTGTGGGGGTTCACTTCGCACCAGCCGGCGGCGTCGGCCAGCGGGCTCTGGCGGATAAAGTCCGGGGCCAGTTGCGGCGGTACAACGTGCAACATATCGAAGGTTTTCTCTTCGACGCTCACGTTGCCTTCGGTGTCTTTCACTTCGAACCAGGCTTTGCGCGCCGGGCCGTCGACTTTGACCAGGTTGGAATTGAACGCCAGGCGCGCATTGTATTTCTCGACGTACTTCATCAACGGCGGCACAAAAGTCGCCACGCCGAACAATGCGGCACCGGCCAGGTTGAACTCGACGTCGATATTTTTGAGAGTGCCCTGCTTGAGCCAGTGATCGCAGGACAGGTACATGGCTTTCTGCGGCGCGCCAGCACACTTGATCGGCATGGCCGGCTGGGTGAACAACGCCTTGCCGCCTTTGAGTTGCTGCACCAACTGCCAGGTGTACGCGGCGTGCTCGTAGCTGTAGTTGGAGGTCACACCGTGCTGACCGAGGGTATCTTGCAGGCCCTCGATTTTCTCCCACGCCAGGCGCAGGCCCGGGCAGACGATGAGGTTGTCCCACGTGACGCGCTGGCCATTGTCGAGCACCAGGGTCTGCTCGTCCGGCAGCACTTCGCTGACGGCGGCCTGCACCCAGCTGACACCATTGGGCAGCACATTAGCCAGGGGCCGGCGGGTCTTTTGCAGGTCGTAGGCGCCGCCGCCCACCAGGGTCCAGGCCGGCTGGTAGCAGTGGTAGTCGTTGGGTTCGATCAGGATGATGTTCAGGTGCGGGTCACGCTTGAGCAGGCTGGCCAGCAGGCCGATGCCTGCCGAGCCGCCGCCGATGACTACGATATCGCCACTGATGGTTGGGCCCCAGTGTTGTTCGGTCATGGTCTACTGCCTTTTATAGTCAATGCACACAAGGGTCGTTGCCAGTTGGCATCACGCCCAGCTTTTTATGACCGCGCCGCAGTACAGGCCGGACAGGGTCTTCATCACTTGAATCACTTCGTGGCTGGCCAACCCGTAGAAAATGTATTTGCCTTCCCGGCGAGTAGCGACCAGCCCTTCATCGCGCAAGATACCCAGCTGTTGTGACAGGGTGGGCTGGCGGACGCCGGTCAGGGCTTCCAGCTCGCCGACGTTGCGCTCGCCCTGGGTCAACTGGCACAGGATCAACAGGCGGTCCTCATTGGCCAGGGCCTTGAGCAAGGAACACGCCTTGGACGCCGACGCACGCAACTGGGCGACTTCGCCCTCACTCAAAGTAGATTCCATTTGCCTCGGGTCCTTTATGTCACTTAAGCTCAAAACATTATGTGTAAACGTAAACTGATTGTAACCACTTTTTTCTTCATCGGGGACAGCCGCCATGCCAGCGTTGATTCAAGCCTTTCTGGACGAGGCATCGTCGACCTACACCTACATCGTCTATGAAACCGACGGTGGCCCCTGCGCAATCGTCGACTCGGTGCTCAACTACGACCCGGCCTCCGGGCGCACCGACACCGCCCAGGCCGACAAGGTCATCGCTTTTGTGCGCGAGCATGGCTTGCAGGTGCAGTGGTTGCTCGAAACCCACGCCCATGCCGACCACCTGTCCGCCGCGCCCTACCTGCGTCGCACCCTGGGCGGCAAGATCGCGATAGGCGAGTCGATCAGCAAGGTGCAGGGCGTGTTCAAGCACCTGTTCAACCTGGAGCCGGAATTTCGCGTCGACGGTTCGCAGTTCGATCACCTGTTTGCGCCGGATGAAATCTTCCATATCGGCGGTTTGAAGGCCCAGGCCCTGCATGTGCCGGGTCACACCCCTGCCGACATGGCCTATTTGATCGACGGCCGCTTGATCCTGGTGGGCGACACCCTGTTCATGCCGGATGTGGGCACCGCCCGCTGCGATTTCCCCGGCGGTGATGCGCGGCAGTTGTATGCGTCGATGCGCAAGCTGTTGGCGTTCCCCTCTGACACCAGGCTGTATGTGTGCCATGACTACCCACCTGAAGGGCGTGAGGCCAAGTGCCTGACCACGGTGGCAGAACAACGGGCGGGGAATATCCATGTACATGATGGAGTGGATGAAGCGGCATTTGTAGAGATGCGCACCACCCGTGATGCCGGGTTGGGCATGCCGACGCTGTTGTTGCCGGCGATCCAGGTGAATGTGCGGGCGGGGAACATGCCACCTGCGGAAGAAAACGGCGTGACCTACCTGAAGATCCCACTCAACCAACTTTGAAATGCGGAAAAAAATGTGAGAGGGGGCTTGCTCCCGATGGCGGTGTACCAATAACAAATGAGTGGTCTGACACACTGCAATCGGGAGCAAGCCCCCTCCCACATTTCGCCCTGTGTTGAATCAGGAACCGAGGCTGATGCCGTTGGCCGGCAATGGCAACGCCGTCTTGTAGCGCACCTGCTTGAGCGCAAAGCTTGAGCGGATATTCGCCACCCCCGGCACCTTGGTCAGAAAGTCCATCATGAAACGCTCCAGCGACTGGATCGTCGGCACCAGCACGCGGATCAGATAGTCCGGATCGCCGGCCATCAGGTAGCACTCCATCACCTCGGGCCGGTCGGAAATGGCCCCCTCGAACTGCTGCAACGCCAGTTCATTCTGCTTTTCCAGGCTCACATGGATGAACACATTGACGTGCAGCCCCAGCAGGTCGGCATCCAGCAGCGTGACCTGGTCGCGAATCAGGCCCAGTTCTTCCATCGCCTTGACCCGGTTGAAACACGGCGTGGGCGACAGGTTGACCGAGCGGGCCAGGTCGGCGTTGGTAATCCGCGCATTCTCCTGCAGGGCGTTGAGAATGCCGATATCGGTACGGTCCAGTTTGCGCATGAGACAAAATCACCTGTTTATTATGTTTATGCAGGTTTTTTATCCGCAAATGATCATGGGCGCAACGAAACAGAGATAAATATTCTCCGACGCCACGCCTATGATTGTTGTAGGACAAGATTTCTTCTACCCGAAGACTGACTGTCAGCTAGC
This sequence comes from Pseudomonas haemolytica, assembly GCF_009659625.1. Classification (GTDB taxonomy): domain Bacteria; phylum Pseudomonadota; class Gammaproteobacteria; order Pseudomonadales; family Pseudomonadaceae; genus Aquipseudomonas; species Aquipseudomonas haemolytica. The sequence continues at coordinate 299,309 of NZ_VOIW01000002.1, forward strand.
GCGCCCACTACAAGAAATTCACAAGATAGAGCGTAGAAAGCCATGACCCAGCCGTATGCACCGCTGCGCCTGCACGTTCCCGAACCCTCGGGCCGCCCAGGCTGCAAGACCGACTTCACCTACCTGCGCCTGACCGACGCCGGCCTGGTACGCAAACCCGCCATTGACGTAGAACCCGCCGATACCGCTGACCTGGCCAAGGGCCTGATCCGCGTGCTCGACGACCAGGGCCAGGCCCTTGGGCCGTGGGCCGAAGGCGTTTCCATCGAGATCATGCGCCGCGGCATGCGCGCCATGCTCAAGACGCGCATCTTCGACAACCGCATGGTGGTTGCCCAGCGTCAGAAAAAAATGTCGTTCTACATGCAAAGCCTTGGCGAAGAAGCCATCGGCAGCGCCCAGGCCCTGGCCTTGAACATCGACGACATGTGCTTCCCCACCTATCGCCAGCAAAGCATCCTGATGGCCCGCGACGTGCCGCTGGTGGACCTGATCTGCCAATTGCTGTCCAACGAGCGCGACCCGCTCAAAGGCCGCCAGTTGCCGATCATGTATTCGGTCAAGGACGCGGGTTTCTTCACCATTTCCGGCAACCTCGCGACTCAATTCGTACAAGGCGTGGGCTGGGGCATGGCCTCGGCGATCAAGGGCGATACCAAGATCGCCTCGGCCTGGATCGGCGACGGCGCCACCGCTGAATCGGACTTCCACACCGCCCTCACCTTCGCCCACGTCTACCGCGCGCCGGTGATTCTCAACGTGGTCAACAACCAGTGGGCCATCTCCACCTTCCAGGCCATCGCCGGCGGCGAAGCCACCACCTTCGCCGGACGCGGCGTCGGTTGCGGCATCGCATCCCTGCGCGTAGACGGCAATGACTTTATCGCGGTCTACGCCGCTTCGGCCTGGGCTGCCGAGCGTGCGCGACGCAACCTTGGGCCAACGCTGATCGAATGGGTCACCTACCGCGCCGGTCCGCACTCCACCTCCGATGATCCTTCGAAGTACCGCCCAGCCGACGACTGGAGCCACTTCCCCCTGGGCGACCCGATTGCCCGTCTCAAGCAGCACCTGATCAAGATTGGCCAGTGGTCCGAAGAGGAACACGCGGCGGTCAGTGCCGAACTTGAAGACGAAGTGGTCAAGGCGCAGAAGGAAGCCGAGCAGTACGGCACCCTTGCCGGCGGCCAGATTCCTAGCGCCGCGACCATGTTCGAGGACGTCTATAAAGAGATGCCGGAGCACTTGAAGCGCCAGCGTCAAGAGTTGGGGGTGTGACATGAACGACCACAACAACAGCATCGAACTGGAAACCGCCATGACCACCACCACCATGACCATGATCCAGGCCCTGCGCTCGGCCATGGATGTGATGCTTGAACGTGACGACAACGTGGTGGTGTTCGGCCAGGACGTCGGTTACTTCGGCGGCGTGTTCCGTTGCACCGAAGGTTTGCAGACCAAGTACGGCAGCTCGCGGGTGTTCGACGCCCCGATCTCGGAAAGCGGCATCGTCGGCGTGGCCGTGGGCATGGGCGCTTATGGCCTGCGCCCAGTGGCTGAAATCCAGTTCGCCGACTACGTCTACCCCGCCACCGACCAGATCATCTCGGAAGCTGCGCGCCTGCGTTATCGCTCGGCCGGTCAGTTCACCGCGCCGCTGACCATGCGCATGCCGTGCGGCGGCGGCATCTACGGTGGCCAGACCCACAGCCAGAGTATCGAAGCGGTGTTCACCCAGGTCTGCGGCCTGCGCACGGTGATGCCGTCCAACCCCTATGACGCCAAGGGCCTGCTGATCGCCTCCATCGAGAACGATGACCCGGTGATCTTCCTCGAGCCTAAGCGCCTGTACAACGGCCCGTTCGACGGCCACCACGACCGCCCGGTGACGCCGTGGTCGAAACACCCGCAAGCCCAGGTGCCGGACGGTTACTACACCGTGCCGCTGGACGTGGCCGCCATTGTGCGCCCCGGCTCAGCCGTCACGGTGCTGACCTACGGCACTACTGTGTATGTGTCGCAAGTCGCCGCCGAAGAAACCGGCATCGACGCCGAAGTCATCGACCTGCGCAGCCTGTGGCCGCTGGACCTGGAGACCATCGTCAAGTCGGTGAAAAAGACCGGCCGTTGCGTGGTGGTGCATGAAGCCACCCGCACCTGCGGCTTTGGTGCCGAGTTGGTGTCGCTGGTGCAAGAGCATTGCTTCCACCACCTGGAAGCGCCGATCGAACGCGTCACCGGTTGGGACACGCCCTATCCGCACGCGCAGGAGTGGGCGTATTTCCCAGGGCCGTCCCGAGTGGGCGCGGCGTTGAAACGGGTCATGGAGGTCTGAATGGGCACGCACGTTATCAAGATGCCGGACATTGGCGAAGGCATCGCGGAAGTTGAATTATCGGTGTGGCATGTGAAGGTCGGTGACCTGGTGGTTGAAGACCAGGTGCTGGCGGATGTGATGACCGACAAGGCGATGGTGGATATTCCCTCGCCGGTCCACGGCAAGGTGATTTCCCTCGGCGGCGAGCCGGGTGAAGTCATGGCGGTGGGCAGTATTTTGATCAGCATTGAAGTCGAAGGCGCGGGCAATACCAAGGATGTGCCGGTAGCTGCCGAACCGGTGAAGGCTGCGCCTGTGGCCGAAGCCAAACCGGTACAGGCACCGGCACCGGTCGAAAACAAACCCGCGGCTGCCGTGAAGGCGCCACAAGCGCCCGTGGCCCGTGAAGCCAGCGAGCGCCCCTTGGCCTCCCCTGCGGTGCGCAAGCACGCGCTGGACGCCGGGATTCAGTTGCGCCTGGTCCAGGGCTCAGGCCCGGCGGGCCGGATCCTGCACGAAGACCTGGAGGCGTACTTGCACCAAGGGCCGGCCACCAGCACCAGCGCCGCCAACCCTTATGCCGAGCGCAATGACGAACACCAGATCCCGGTGATCGGCATGCGCCGCAAGATCGCCCAGCGTATGCAGGACGCCACCCGGCGCGCCGCGCATTTCAGCTACGTGGAAGAAATCGACGTTACCGCCCTGGACGAGTTGCGCGTGCACCTCAACGAGAAGCACGGCGCGACACGCGGCAAGCTGACCCTGCTGCCGTTTATCGTGCGCGCCATGGTTGTTGCGCTACGCGAGTTCCCGCAGATCAACGCACGGTATGACGACGAAGCCCAGGTCATCACCCGCCTCGGCGCAGTGCATGTGGGCGTCGCCACCCAGAGCGACGTGGGCCTGATGGTGCCAGTGGTGCGCCACGCCGAAGCCCGTAGTTTGTGGGGCAATGCCGAAGAAATCGCGCGCCTGGCCAACGCCGCGCGCACTGGCAAGGCCAGCCGTGATGAGCTGTCCGGTTCGACCATCACCCTGACCAGCCTTGGCGCCTTGGGCGGCATTGTCAGCACGCCGGTGCTGAACCTGCCGGAAGTGGCCATCGTCGGCGTCAACCGTATCGTCGAACGGCCCATGGTGATCAAGGGCCAGATCGTGGTGCGCAAGATGATGAACCTCTCCAGCTCGTTCGATCACCGGGTGGTCGATGGCATGGACGCGGCGCAATTCATCCAGGCTATTCGCGGCCTGCTCGAACAACCCGCCAGCCTGTTCCTGGAGTAAGGGCATGACTCAGACATTGCACACCACGCTGCTGATTATCGGCGGCGGCCCCGGCGGTTATGTGGCGGCGATTCGCGCCGGCCAGCTGGGTATCCCGACCATCCTGGTGGAAGGCCAGGCACTGGGCGGCACCTGCCTGAACATCGGCTGCATTCCCTCCAAGGCCCTGATTCATGTGGCCGAGCAATTCCAGCAAACCGTGCACCATAGCCAGGGCTCGCAACTGGGCATTGAAGTGGATGTGCCGACCCTGGATATCCGCAAAAGCGTGGAGTGGAAAGACGGCATCGTCGACCGCCTGACCACCGGCGTCGCCGCGCTGCTGAAGAAACACAAGGTGCAGGTGATCCACGGTTGGGCCAAGGTCGTCGACGGCAAGACTGTCGATGTGGGCGACCAGCGCATCCAGTGCGAACACCTGCTGCTGGCTACCGGCTCGAAAAGCGTCAACCTGCCGATGCTGCCGATTGGCGGGCCGATCATCTCCTCCACCGAAGCCCTGGCGCCGACCCGCGTGCCCAAGCGCTTGATCGTGGTGGGGGGTGGTTATATCGGCCTGGAGCTGGGCATTGCCTACCGCAAGCTTGGCGCCGAGGTCAGTGTGGTCGAGGCCCAGGAACATATCCTGCCCGCCTATGACGCCGAGTTGACCCTGCCGGTGGCGGAGTCCCTGAAGAAGCTTGGGGTGAAGCTGTACCTCGGGCACAGCGTCAGCGGTTTTGCCGACGACAAACTGCAAGTACGCGCGCCCAACGGCGACACCCTGGCACTGGACACCGACCAGGTGCTGGTGGCCGTGGGGCGCAAACCCAATACCCAGGGCTGGAACCTCGAAGCCTTGAACCTGGACATGAACGGCGCGGCGATCAAGATCGACAGCCGCTGCCAGACCAGCATGCGCAATGTGTATGCCATCGGCGACCTCAGCGGCGAACCAATGCTGGCCCACCGGGCCATGGCCCAGGGTGAAATGGTTGCCGAACTGATCAGCGGTAAAGCCCGCGAATTCAACCCGGCAGCCATTCCGGCGGTGTGCTTTACCGACCCGGAGCTGGTGGTCGTCGGCAAGACCCCGGACGAGGCCAAGGCCGCTGGCCTGGACTGCATCGTGTCGAGCTTCCCGTTCGCCGCCAATGGCCGGGCCATGACCCTGGAGTCCAAAGCCGGCTTTGTGCGGGTAGTGGCGCGGCGTGACAATCACCTGATTGTCGGCTGGCAGGCCGTGGGGGCTGGCGTGTCCGAGCTGTCCACCGCCTTTGGCCTGAGCCTGGAAATGGGTGCACGCCTGGAGGATGTGGCCGGCACCATCCACGCCCACCCGACCCTGGGTGAAGCGGTGCAGGAAGCTGCGCTGCGGGCCTTGGGTCACGCGTTGCATCTATAAGAGTGAAGTTCCCACACGAAGCAAGAATGAAGTATTGTTGCGGCCATCCAGAAAAAACCGACTTGACCAGAGATAGAGGGTGTCATGGGTAACGAAAGCATCAATTGGGACAAGCTGGGCTTTGACTACATCAAGACCGACAAGCGGTTTCTCCAGGTCTGGAAAAACGGCGAATGGCAAGCAGGCACCCTGACCGACGACAACGTGCTGCACATCAGCGAGGGCTCCACCGCCCTGCACTATGGCCAGCAATGCTTCGAAGGCCTCAAGGCCTATCGTTGCAAGGACGGTTCGATCAACCTGTTCCGCCCCGACCAGAACGCCGCGCGCATGCAGCGCAGCTGCGGCCGCCTGCTGATGCCGCAAGTGCCGACCGAAGCGTTCATTGACGCTTGCAAACAAGTGGTCAAGGCCAACGAGCGCTTCATCCCGCCGTATGGCAGCGGCGGCGCGCTGTACCTGCGCCCGTTCGTGATCGGCACCGGTGACAACATTGGCGTGCGCACCGCGCCGGAGTTCATCTTCTCGGTGTTCTGCATCCCGGTCGGTGCCTACTTCAAGGGCGGCCTGGTGCCACACAACTTCCAGATCTCCGGCTACGACCGCGCCGCGCCGCAAGGCACCGGTGCTGCCAAGGTGGGTGGCAACTACGCCGCCAGCCTGATGCCGGGCTCCGAAGCGAAGAAATCCGGTTTCGCCGATGCGATCTACCTGGACCCGATGACCCACTCGAAAATCGAAGAAGTCGGCTCGGCCAACTTCTTCGGCATCACCCACGACAACCAGTTCATCACGCCGAAGTCGCCCTCGGTACTGCCAGGCATCACCCGCCTGTCGCTGATCGAACTGGCCAAGACCCGCCTGGGCCTGGAAGTGGTTGAAGGCGAAGTGTTGATCGACAAGCTGGATCAGTTCAAGGAAGCCGGTGCCTGCGGTACCGCTGCGGTAATTTCGCCGATCGGCGGCATCCAGTACAACGGCAAGCTGCACGTATTCCACAGCGAGACCGAAGTTGGCCCGATCACCCAGAAGCTCTACAAAGAGCTGACCGGTGTGCAGACCGGTGACGTGGAAGCGCCAGAAGGTTGGATCGTCAAGGTCTAAACACTGCATCAGCAACACTAAAAAACCTGTGGGAGGGGGCTTGTCCCCTCCCACATTTGATCTCCAGTATTTTCAAGACTGAGGAATATTCTCGGCAATCTTCTTGCCCATACTGATCCTCGGCTCCACGCCATACCCCAGCGCCTCATAAAACCCCACCACCGCGTCATTGCCGCCGGTAATCTGCAGGTTGATCTTCATGCAGCCCAAGGCCGTCAGCGCCTGTTCCGCATGCCGCACCAACGAAGCTCCCAAGCCTTGGCGCTGATAATCCGTACGTACCGCCACCGAGTACAACCAACCACGATGGCCGTCATAACCGGCGAGAATCGTGCCGATCACGGCTTTCTTGTCGGTGGCGACGAAGAACAACCCATCATTGACCGCCAGCTTCTTCTCGATCGCCAGGCTCGGCAGGTTATGTGCCGTGTCATAACCAAAGGCCTCCTGCCATAACCCGATCACCTGGGCGCGGTGCTGACGGTCGCGATAGGGGCCGATGGGATGTCGAGACGATAACGCCTTCTCCATCACCAGGGTGCGCTCGTTGCCGTGATAAACGTCACGCACGCTGTGAAAACCCAGCTTGGCGTAGAACGGCTGCGCCGTCAGTGAAGACGGCACGCTCAATACCGTTACACCCGCCTCCCGGGCACGCAGTTCGATCTCGATCATCAACAGCCGGCCAATGCCCTGCCCTTGCAACGTCGGGTTGACAAACACCGAGCGCACCACGTTGCCATCAAGCGCCGCCGTAGCGACGATCAGTTGATCCTGAGTCGCCACCAACACCGTCCGCCGCTGGAGCAACGCCAGCACAGCGTCGGGGGTGAAGTTGCTGGCAACCCGCGCAATGACATCTGCTGGGTAATCACGCGCGTTGCTGCTGTGCAGCGCAGCCAGGATGACTTGGCTGATGCCCTCGGCATCTGAAGGCTGGGCAAGGCGAACAGCGGTAGACATGGTTCCTCCTGGCTGACAGCGCTATAACAGCCACAACAATACCAATGTGGGAGCGGGCTTGCTCGCGAATGCGGAGTGTCAGTCACTAGATTCAGTGCAGACAGACCGCATTCGCGAGCAAGCCCGCTCCCACATTTGTCCACATTTCAATCTGGCAGCCGATTCGGCTGCGCCACTCCCGTTTTCAGCTTTCTTGGCTGAGCCACCCCGCTGTTTCAGCCGGGATCCTTTCCCCACAACGCACACAATAGCGGCACAAGATCCCCATGGACCCGTGCCCCCATGCAAACCACCAACACCGTCCTGATGATTCGCCCGGCGCGCTTTGCCTTCAACCCGGACACCGCGATCAACAACCGCTTCCAACGCCCGCCACTGGACCCGCTCAGTGCACAGCACAAAGCGCTGGAGGAGTTCGACGGTTATGTCGACACCCTGCGCAATCACGGCGTGGAAGTACTGGTGGTGCAAGACACCCCGGCGCCCCACACCCCGGACTCGATCTTCCCCAACAACTGGTGGAGCAGCCACGCCGACGGTAGCCTGGTGCTCTATCCCATGGAAGGCCAGAACCGCCGATTGGAGCGCAACAAGGGCGTGCTGCAAGTCCTGGAGCAACGCTTTGCGATCAAAGACACCATCGACCTGAGTCACCTTGAGCAACAGAACATCTTCCTCGAAGGCACCGGCAGCATGGTGCTCGACCGCCAGCACCGCATCAGCTACGCCTGCCACTCCGGGCGCACCCACCACGCGGCGCTGCGCCAGTTCGCCGAACGCCTGGACTACCAGCTCTGCGTGTTCCATGCCCTCGACCGCCACCTCGCGCCGATCTACCACAGCAACGTAATGATGAGCGTCGGCCGCGACCTCGCCGTGGTGTGCCTGCAAGCCCTGCCCGACGAAAGCGAGCGCCTGGCCCTGGAACGCTCCCTGCGCGACACCGGTAAAGACATCCTCAGCCTCACCTTCGATCAGTTGGAAGCCTTTGCCGGCAACATGCTTGAAGTCCACGACCGTGACGGCCAGCCGCTGCTGGTCATGTCCGCCAGCGCCTGGGGCGCCCTGCAACCAGCCCAACGCCAGCACGTGGAGCGCCACACGCGGCCGGTGGTGGTGAATATCGACAACATCGAACGCATCGGCGGCGGCAGTGCCCGCTGCATGCTGGCCGAAGTCCACCTGCCGGTCCGTCCCTCATTTCAATAAGGAGTATTGCCATGACCCGTTATATCGACGTCAACGACCTCAGCTACCTGGTCTCGCAGAAAGGCCTGCAAACCTGTATCACCGAGATGGCCGACTACATCCGTGCCGACTACCTGCGCTGGCAGGACTTCGAGAAATGCGCGCGCCTGGCCAACCATTCACCCGATGGCGTGATTGAGTTGATGCCGGTGTCCGATGCCTCGCTGTACGCCTTCAAATATGTCAACGGCCACCCAAAAAACACGCTGGCCGGCATGCTCACCGTAATGGCCTTCGGCGCCTTGGGCGATGTGGATACCGGCAAGCCGGTGCTGCTGGCGGAAATGACCCTGACCACCGCGATCCGCACCGCCGCCACTTCGGCCCTGGTTGCCCGTTACCTGGCCCGCGCCAACAGCCGCAGCATGGCGTTGATCGGCAACGGCTGCCAGAGCGAATTCCAGGCCCTGGCCTTCCACGCCATGCTCGGTATCACTGAAATCCGCCTGTTCGATATCGACCCCAAGGCCACCGCCAAGCTCGCCGCCAACCTCAAGGCGTTCCCGGCGATCAAGGTAGTCCTGGCTGGCAGCGTGGCCGAGGCGGTCAAAGGCGCGGATATCGTCACCACCGTCACCGCCGACAAAGCCTACGCCACCATCCTGACTGACGAGATGATCGAGCCGGGCATGCACCTCAACGCCGTAGGTGGCGACTGCCCAGGCAAGACCGAACTGGACCGCCGCATCGTCGAGCGCGCCCGTGTAATCGTCGAGTACGAACCGCAAAGCCGTATTGAAGGCGAAATCCAGCACATGCCCGAAGACTCACCAGTGACCGAGCTGTGGCAAGTGATCAACGGCCAGAAACCCGGCCGCGAGAATGAGCGCCAGATCACCCTGTTCGACTCGGTGGGCTTTGCCATCGAAGACTACTCGGCCCTGCGCTATGTGCTCGACGTGGCCAAAGCGCTGGATGTGGGCAGCGAGTTGGAACTGGTGCCCGACCTGGCCGACCCGAAAGACCTGTTTGCACGCCTGGCCCAGCAACCGATGGCACAGCAGAAAAAGCGCGCCTGAGAACGCTCTGGCCTGCCGCTTTGCGCCCAGGGCGGGCCAGTTCTGCAGAGGTAAAAAGCCGATTCAGCGGGTGCTACAGCCGATTCCGCTGCATTGCAGGTTTTAACAGCGCAATTTGCGCTTTGTGCAGGGGTTAAACGACACAAAAAACGCACCACCATGAAGCATTCTGAGCCCGACCAAAGAGTCAGCAAATGAATGCAAGCTGCGCCCTTTTACTGCCCTGACATCAATTACAAAATATAGGGACCTACACATGACTGCACTGCGATCACTCTTCGCTGCGTTGCTGTTGCCACTGTGCGCCAGCGTCGCTCATGCCCAGGATTGGAAAGAAATCCGCTTTGGCGTGTTCCCCGAGTACCCACCCTTTGAATCCGTAGCCGCCGACGGCAGCCTGCAAGGCTTCGACATCGAGTTGGGCAACGCCATCTGCGCCAAGCTGGAAGTCAAATGCACGTGGGTGCACAACGAATTCGACGGCATGATCCCGGCCCTGCGGGCGCGCAAGTTCGACGCGATCATGTCCTCCATGGCCGTGACCCCGGCCCGGGAAAAAGTCATCGACTTCACCGACCGGCTGTTCCTCAGCCCGACTTCGGTGATCACCCGCAAGGGCGCAGACTTCGGCGACACGCCCGAATCGCTCAAAGGCAAGCAGGTCGGCGTACTGCAAGGCTCGCTGCAGGAAGCCTATGCGCGGGCGCACCTGGCCAAGCTCGGCGCGCAGATCAAGGCGTATCAGTCCCAGGAGCAGAACTACGCCGACCTGCAAAACGGTCGCCTCGACGCCACCCTGACCGACAAGCTCGAAGCCCAGCTCAACTTCCTGTCCAAGCCCGAAGGCGCCGACTTCAAGACCGGCCCGGCCTTCAAGGACCCGACCCTGCCGCTGGACATCGCCATGGGCCTGCGCAAGAACGACCAGGCGCTGCGTGAGCTGATCAACAAAGGCATCGCTGCCGTCCAGGCCGATGGCACTTACGCGCAGATCCAGAAGAAGTACTTCGGCGATCAAGACATCTACAACGAATAAGCCAACACAATCCCTTGTGGGAGGGGGCTTGCTCCCGATAGCGGTGGGTCAGTCAATACATGTGTCGACTGGCACGCCCTCATCGGGAGCAAGCCCCCTCCCACAGGGGTATGTCTGCGCCCTTTAGAGGTCCCCCCATGAACGAACTCCTCAACCTGCAAGGCTACGGCCCGATGCTGGCCCAGGGTGCCTGGATGACGCTAAAGCTGGCGTTGCTCGCGCTGGCCCTGAGCCTCACCCTGGGCCTGGTCGCCGCCGGCGCCAAACTCTCCAGCGCCAAATGGCTACGCGTGCCGGCCACGCTGTACACCACGCTGATCCGCAGCGTGCCGGACCTGGTGCTGATCCTGCTGATCTTCTACAGCCTGCAACTGTGGCTCAACGACCTGACCGACGTGTTCGGCTGGGACTACGTTGAAATCGACCCGTTTACCGCCGGAGTGGTCACCCTGGGGTTTATCTACGGCGCGTATTTCACCGAGAACTTCCGTGGCGCGATCCTCAGTGTGCCGGTCGGCCAACTGGAAGCCGCCACCGCCTACGGCCTGAGCCGCTGGCAGCGCTTTCACCTGGTGCTGTTCCCGCAACTGATGCGCTTTGCCCTGCCGGGCCTGGGCAATAACTGGCTGGTGCTGCTCAAGTCCACGGCGCTGGTGTCGATCATCGGCCTGTCCGACCTGGTCAAGGCCGCGCAGAACGCCGGCAAGTCCACCAGTGAGCCCCTGTACTTCCTGATCCTCGCGGGCCTGGTTTACCTGGTGATCACCACCCTCTCCAACCGCATCTTCAAGCGCCTCGAACGGCGCTACAACCTGGGCATCAAGGGGATGGCGCGATGATCGAACTGTTCCAGCAATATGGCCTCGCCTATCTGTTCAGCGACGGCACGGGGTTATCCGGCGTAGCCATGACCTTGTGGCTGTTCATCATCTCGGTGGTGCTCGGCTTTTGCCTGTCGATCCCCCTGGCGCTGGCGCGCGTTTCGCAGCACTTCTGGCTGCGCTGGCCGGTGGAGGTCTACACCTACCTGTTCCGTGGCACGCCGCTGTATATCCAACTGCTGATTTGCTACACCGGCCTGTACAGCCTGGAGGTGGTGCAGGACAACGCCTTGCTTAACCAGTTTTTCCGCAATGCGCTGAACTGCACCCTGTTGGCGTTTGTGCTCAACACCTGCGCCTACACCGTGGAAATCTTCGCCGGGGCGATCCGTAATATTCCCCATGGCGAAATCGAAGCGGCTCGCGCCTATGGCCTGCACGGCTGGCGCCTGAACCTCTACGTGGTGGTGCCCGCCGCGTTGCGCCGCGCCCTGCCGGCCTACAGCAATGAAATGATCCTGATGCTGCACGCCACGTCGCTGGCGTTTACCGCCACCGTCGCCGACATCCTCAAGGTCGCCCGCGATGCGAATGCCGAAACGTTCCTGACCTTCCAGGCCTTTGGCATCGCCGCCCTGCTCTACATGCTGCTGTCCTTTGCACTGGTGGGCCTGTTTCGGCTGGCCGAACGTCGCTGGATGCGCTTTCTTGTTCCTACCCGAGGCTAACCCATGAATCAGTCCGCGCAGGCCCTGGCCGCTTATCCGGTGGATGTACCCGAGGTCAAAACTGCAACTGCCGCGATCAAGCTGCAAGTCGAAGGCATCCATAAACGCTACGGCGAACACGAAGTGCTCAAGGGCGTGTCCCTCAACGCACGCCATGGCGATGTGATCAGCCTGATCGGCGCCAGCGGCTCGGGCAAAAGCACGATGCTGCGCTGCATCAACTTTCTCGAACAGCCCGACGCCGGGGTGATCACCCTGGACGGCATCAGCATCGAAATGCAACAAGGCCGCGCCGGCACCCGCGCTCCGCACCAGGCCCAACTGCAAAACCTGCGCACGCGCCTGGCCATGGTGTTTCAGCACTTCAACCTGTGGAGCCACATGACCGTGCTGGAGAACATCACCATGGCCCCGCGCCGGGTGCTGGACGTGAGCGCCGCCGAAGCGGAAAAACGCGCACGCCTGTACCTGGACAAAGTTGGCCTGCCAAGCCGCGTGGCGGACCAATACCCGGCATTCCTGTCCGGTGGCCAGCAGCAGCGCGTGGCGATTGCGCGGGCGTTGGCGATGGAACCGGAGATTATTCTGTTCGATGAACCCACCTCTGCCCTCGACCCGGAACTTGTAGGAGAAGTCCTCAAAGTCATACAGACGTTGGCCGAGGAAGGTCGTACCATGCTGATGGTCACCCACGAAATGGGCTTTGCCCGCCAGGTGTCCAGCCAAGTGCTGTTCTTGCATCAGGGCCGGGTCGAGGAACACGGCGGCGCCGAGATCCTCGACCACCCCAACAGCGAACGCTTGCAGCAATTTCTTTCCAATCGTTTGAAGTGAACTCATGGATACCAAGGCCAACGGACCCCATTCTTCCCCTGCGCTGGATCGCATCGACGAGGCGATCATTGACGTGCTGCGGCACCAGGGGCGTATCACCTACGAAAGGCTCTCGTCGCTGGTTCACCTTACCCCCAGGCCTTGCCTGGAGCGGGTGCGCAAGTTGGAGCGACGCGGGGTGATTCGTGGATACGGGGCGATCATCGATGTGCAGATGGTCTCACCAGGCCTTTCGTTGCTGGTACTGGTGGCCTTGTCCAACCAAAGCGGGCGCTCGGCGCAAAAGGCCTTCGAAGCCTGCGTCAAAGCCTGCCCCCAGGTGTTCGAATGCCAGTTGATCAGCGGGCCGTTCGACTACAGCCTGCGCATGCGCTGCCGGGACATGGAGCATTACCGGGTGCTGACCGAGACCTGGTTGAACAATGATGAGTTGCACATTGATAAGTTGGTGGCGCATCCGGAGTTGGCGGTGGTGAAGAACACCGCGACCGAACTGGCCTGAGCCCCACTCGCCAATCCAATGAAGATCGAATGTGGGAGGGGGCTTGCTCCCGATAGCAGTGTGTCAGTCAGCTCATCTGTCACTGACCCACCGCTATCGGGAGCAAGCCCCCTCCCACATTTTTAACCATGCCCGCTTAAGATTTTCTTACCTTGCCGCGCGCCCACCAGCTTCGCCTGCCCATCCTTCTGCTTGCCCGTGCGCGCCTCGCTGATCAACCCCGGGATCAACTTGCCCTCCGGCAGATTCTTCCAGAACCGGCTGGGCAAGTGCCCCTCCATCACCTTGGGGTTCAACCGCGCCGGGTTGAAGATGTGGCTGTAATAGGTCAACCACATCGCGCTGTGGGGATCTTCGACCGTCTGCGCCAGTTGCTGCCAGGCCTCGGGGCACTGGCGTTGATGAATCAACTGCTCGCCGTCGTAATACACCCCGTCCAACGGCGTGGCGATCATCCAGCGATGGCGGCCCATGCGCCCGACAAAATGCTGGCTGGCGCTTTTGAGAATATCGTGGGCCGGCTCATGCCAGGCCACGTACTCCGGCAGTTGCGGCCCCGCCTCGGCCGGCAGGGCAATAAAGCGCACAAAAGCATGCAGGTGATGGGCTTCGCGGCTGACCTGTTTGATGCGCCGTTGCAACTCGCTGCCGAGCTTGTCCCCCGCCAGCATCGCGGTGCGATCACCATGGCTGACCCGCCACAGCACCTCGTACAACAGGCTCCAGCGCTGATCACCCTGGTAACAGGCGGCCGACGCCAATAGCTCCAGCAATGCCTTGGGAATCCGCGCTTGAAACGGACCCAGCCCAGGCGGGATCGGCTCATCGGTGGCAAACAGGTCCGCCGCCTGCACTTCACCCCAGCTTACCTGGCTGGGATCAACCTGATGGCTGAGCAGCCAGCGTGCCTGTTCGCGCCAGGTGCTGAACAGGTTGTCGCATTCCAGGCTGATCATCCCCACAGCCCCATCTGTTGCGGCTGCGGGCGGTCGCGCAGTTGTTCACGCAGCAGCACGCTGGTGCTGTCGGCCTGTTGCGGGTGGTAGTCACTGGTGATGAAAAACGGCTTGGCCTTGGCCAGCACGCAGCGCATGCGTGCGAGGTCTTCGAAGCGAATCTTGCGTTCGCGGCGCAGGTCCACCAGGCGCTGGGTGGTGCGCAGGCCGATGCCGGGGATCCGCGCAATCAGGGTCGGTTCGGCGCGGTTCAGGTCCAGGGGGAACACTTCGCGATGCTCCAGGGCCCAGGCCAGCTTGGGGTCGATATCCAAGGCCAGGTGACCGGGGCCTGCAAACAGTTCATTGGCACTGAAGCCGTAGCTGCGCAACAGAAAATCGGCCTGGTACAAACGGTGTTCACGCATCAACGGCGGCGCAGCCAGGGGCACGCTTTTCGGGCTGTTGGGAATGGGGCTGAACGCCGAGTAATACACACGGCGCAGCTTGAAGTTGCCATACAACGCCTCGGCACCGTGGAGGATGGTGCTGTCATCGGTGTCGTCGGCGCCGACGATCATTTGCGTGCTCTGCCCGGCCGGGGCGAAACGCGGGGCACGGGGTTCATTAAGCACCGTCTGTTCGCCGGTGTAGATGGTCTGCATGGCCTGCTTGATCGAGCCGATCTGCTTCTCCGGCGCCAGGGTTTGCAGGCTGGCGTCGGTGGGCAGTTCGATATTCACGCTCAGGCGATCGGCATAGCGCCCGGCCTCGGCGATCAAGGCAGGGTCGGCTTCAGGAATGGTCTTGAGGTGGATATAGCCGCGGAAGTCATGCTCTTCGCGCAGCAGTTTGGCCACCCGCACCAGTTGCTCCATGGTGTAGTCGGCCGAACGGATGATGCCCGAGCTGAGGAACAGCCCGCTGACGCAGTTGCGCTTGTAGAAATCCAGGGTCAGGGTTACCACCTCTTCCGGGCTGAAGCGCGCACGCGGCACGTCGCTGGAACGGCGGTTGACGCAGTATTGGCAGTCGTAGAGGCAGAAGTTGGTGAGCAGCACCTTGAGCAGCGACACGCAGCGGCCGTCGGGTGTGTAGCTGTGGCAGATGCCCATGCCATCGGTGGAACCCAACCCCGCCTTGCCCTCGGAGCTGCGCTTGGGCGCGCCACTGCTGGCGCAGGATGCGTCGTACTTGGCGGCGTCAGCGAGGATGCTGAGTTTTTCGATCAACTGCATGGCGGGCTACCGATACTGGTTTTTTGTACAGTACCAATAGCCACACTTTGTCACAAGTGCCGTCTGTAGGAACAGATCAGCTGGCAGTGGCCAACAGCAAGTCCTGCACCGAGCGCGCCTTGTCACGGTGATGATCAAGCGCATACAACGACGCCGCAATCTCATCCGCCCGAATCGGCAGCACCGACAGCAAGGTATCGCTCAAGCCATGGCTGGCCTGGCTGAAGCCCTGGATGTAGATGCCGGCTTTGCAACGCTCATCGGTGACGATGCGGTAGTCGCGGGCCACTTCGAAGTCGCCCATATAGGCTTGCAACGGCGCCAGCAATTCGCGGTGCATCTGGCGCTCGTAGCCGGTAGCCAGGATCACGGCGTCGTAATGGTTGACGCTGGTTTCACCCGTGGCGCTGTTGCGCAAGGCCAGTTCGATGCCCAGCGGGCCGGGGGTAGCCTTTTCCACTACGGTCATGGTGCGAAACGCCTGGCGGGCGATGCCTGAGACCTTCTGGCGGTAGAAAATCCCGTAGATACGCTCGATCAGGTCCAGGTCCACCACCGAATAGTTGGTGTTCTGGTACTCGGCGACCAGACGCTCGCGCTCGGCACCGACTTGCTGGAACACCAGGTCAGTGAAGGCCGGCGAGAACACTTCGTTGACGAATGGGCTGTCATCGGCCGGCTTGAGCGCCGAGCCGCGCAGGATCATGTCGACCTGCACCGACGGGAAGCTGTCATTGAGGTCGATGAACGCTTCGGCCGCGCTCTGGCCGCCGCCGATCACCGCAATGCGCATGACCTTGCCGTCCACACAAGGCTGGCTGGCCATGCGCTCCAGATAGTGGGAATGGTGGAACACCCGGCTGTCACCCTTGAGCGCCTTGAATGCTTCGGGGATGCGCGGCGTACCACCGGCGCTGACCACCACCGAGCGGGTGGTGCGCACATGCTGTTCGCCCTGGGCATCGCGGGAAATCACGCGTAAGGCCTCGACCTGCTGGTGGTGCAGGATCGGCTCGATGGCCAGCACTTCTTCACCGTAGTTGGCCTGGGCCTGAAACTGCCCCGCGACCCAGCGCAGGTAGTCGTTGTACTCCATGCGGCACGGGTAGAAGGTGCCGAGGTTGATGAAGTCCACCAGGCGTTCGTGGGCCTTGAGGTAGTTGACGAAGGAGTACGGGCTGGTGGGGTTGCGCAGAGTCACCAGGTCCTTGAGGAAGGAAATCTGCAGCTCGCTCTGGGTCACCAGGGTATTGCCGTGCCAGCGGTAGTCGGCTTGTTTGTCGAGAAACAGCACGTCCAGCTTGCCCTGGGCCTTTTCGCGCTCCTGCAGGGCGATGGCCAGCGCCAGGTTCGAGGGGCCGAAACCGATCCCGATCAGGTCATGAACCGCGGGCGAAGCAATTGCCTGTGTCATTCCAGTGTCCTCTGGATAAGCCCCTTGGCGGTGGGGCGGAAATACCTTCATGGCCTGAACAACAGGCCGTGTGTTGATAGGAAACGAGGACAGTGAAATAAAATTTAACCAATCGGCGCTCAGTGCGCCTCCCACTCGCGCATGCGTACCCGGCAATGCTTCATCGCGTTGACGATGTGTTTTTCCACCAGGCTGCGGGAAATGCTCAGGCGTTCGGCGATTTGCACGTGGGACAGGCCTTCGAGTTTGCGCAGCAGGAAGCTGTCGCGACACGCCGCCGGCAACTCGTCCAGGGCGCGCTCGAGCATCTCCAGGCGCTGGCCCTGATCGTGGCTGGTGTGGGGCGAACAGGGGGCAAAGCGTTCTTCGCTGTCCAGCACGTCGAGGGGCTCGGCTTGCCGCACGGCATTGCGCCGATGGCCGTCGATCACCAGGTTCAAGGCGGTGCGGTACAGGAAAGCACGGGGCTGTTCGATCGGGGTCTCGCTGGAGCGCTCCAGCACCCGCACATAAGCGTCATGCACCACATCTTCGGCCACCTGACGGTTGCCCAGCTTGGCGTTCAGGAAACACACCAGCTCGCGATAGTAGTTTTCCAACATGACTCCTGGCCCCATGGCCTTGGTGCTAACGATGCCAGCCCGTGTAGGAGCAAGCCCATCGATGATGGCAGTTTGAGTGTGTGCAATTTATAGTAATTCTCATCTACTTTTAAAGAAGTCTTGCACCAACAGTGCGTTTTTTTCGTCGTGCGAGCTGTTACGGCGTGTGTAACAGCCTAAATCCCCGGGCAATTTTCTCGTATAACTTTCAACTCCCCGCTCCTGCGGTCAACACCTCCCGGCTGGAACCAAGACATGAAACGCCCTCGACCTGCCCGACGCGCCCTGCTTGTGGTGGCGTGCCTGCTCCCCATCCTCGCGGTGGCTGCCTGGCAAGTGCTGCCGTCGGGCCGCGACAGCCTGCCCACGGTCGCCGTAACCCGCGGCAACATTGAAAACAGCGTTACCTCACTGGGCACCCTGCAACCGCGCCGGTACGTCGACGTGGGTGCCCAGGCGTCCGGACAGATTCGCAAGATCCATGTGGAGGCCGGTGATCAAGTCAAGGAAGGCGAGCTGCTGGTGGAAATCGATCCCGCCACGCAACAGGCCAAGCTCGACGCCAGCCGCTACTCCATTGAAAACCTCAAGGCGCAGTTGCAGGAACAGAAAGCCCAGCACGAACTCGCACGCCAGAAATACCAGCGCCAGCAACGCTTGGCTGCAGGCAACGCCACCCGTGAAGAAGATGTGCAAACCGCCAAAGCCGAACTGAGCGCCACCCAAGCCCGCGTCGATATGTTCCAGGCGCAGATCCGCCAGGCCCAGGCCAGCCTGCGCAGTGACGAGGCCGAACTGGGCTATACGCGGATTTACGCGCCCATGAGCGGCACCGTAGTGGCGGTAGATGCACGGGTCGGCCAGACCCTCAACGCCCAGCAACAAACGCCGTTGATCCTGCGCATCGCCAAATTGTCGCCGATGACCGTATGGGCCGAAGTGTCCGAAGCCGATATCAGCCACGTCAAACCGGGCATGAGCGCCTATTTCACTACCCTCGCCGGCGGCAACCGGCGCTGGACCAGCACCGTACGCCAGATCCTGCCGATCCCGCCCAAGCCGCTCAATGAAGCCAGCCAGGGCAGTGGCAGCCCCACCAGCACGAGCAAAACCGGGAGTGGCCGCGTAGTGCTGTACACCGTACTGCTGGATGTGGACAACACCGACAATGCGCTGATGGCCGAAATGACCACCCAGGTGTTTTTCGTCGCCAGCCAGGTCAAGGACGCTCTCACCATCCCGGTCGCAGCGCTGCTCGGCAGCCAAGGCACCGACAAGCAGATCGCCCGGGTCGTGACCAAAAACGGCGCCATCCAGGAGCGCGAAGTACATTTGGGTATCAGTGACCGCCTGCGCGTTGAAGTGCTGGATGGCCTGGACGAAGGCGATCACCTGTTGATCGGCCCAGCCAGCGGCAGCAGCGGGGGTTGATGTGACCACGCCACTGATCGAACTCAAGAACATCCGCAAATCCTACGGTGGCGGCGACAGCCCGCAGGTCGACGTATTGCGCGGGATCGATCTGTCGATCCATGCAGGAGAATTCGTTGCCATCGTCGGCGCCTCGGGCTCCGGAAAATCCACTCTGATGAACATCCTCGGCTGCCTCGACCGCCCCACTGTGGGCGACTACCTGTTCGCCGGGGAAAACGTCGCGCACCTGGACAGCGACGCACTGGCCTGGCTGCGCCGCGAAGCCTTTGGTTTCGTGTTCCAGGGCTACCACCTGATCCCGTCCGGCTCGGCCCAGGAAAACGTCGAGATGCCGGCGATCTATGCCGGCATCAGCGCTGCCGAACGCCATGCCCGCGCCAAGGCTCTGCTGACCCGCCTAGGCCTGGCCGACCGCACCAGCAACCGCCCTCACCAGCTCTCCGGTGGTCAGCAACAGCGCGTCTCGATTGCCCGTGCGTTGATGAACGGCGGGCATATCATCCTTGCCGACGAACCCACCGGCGCCCTCGACAGCCACAGCGGCGCCGAAGTGATGGTGCTGCTGGATGAATTGGCCAGCCAGGGCCACGTGGTTATCCTGATTACCCACGACCGCGAAGTCGCGGCGCACGCCAACCGCATCATCGAGATCAGCGACGGCCTGATCATCAGCGATTCGGCGTTGAGTCACACCCACGTGCCCGTCACGGCCAACAGCGACGCATTGCAAGCCGTAGATCTGCGCCAGCGCCTGGCCGACGGCGCCGAACACAATGGTGCCTGGAAAGCCGAGCTGCTGGACGCGGTGCAGGCGGCCTGGCGGGTGATGTGGATCAACCGCTTTCGCACCGCATTGACGCTGCTGGGGATCATCATCGGCGTGGCGTCGGTGGTGGTGATGCTGGCGGTGGGCGAAGGCAGCAAGCGCCAGGTCATGGCGCAGATGGCGGCCTTCGGCTCCAACATCATCTACCTGAGCGGCTTTTCGCCTAACCCGCGCACGCCGCCCGGTATCGTGACCCTCAATGATGTGGCGGCATTGGCTACATTGCCCCAGGTCAAGCGCATCATGCCGGTGAACGGCACCTACGCCGGTGTGCGCTTCGGCAACGTCGACTACATGGCCTATGTGGGCGGTAACGACACCAACTTCCCCGACATCTTCAACTGGCCTGTAGCCGAAGGTAGCTACTTTACCGAAGCCGACGAGCGCGCCGGGGCCACGGTGGCGGTGATCGGTCATCGCGTGCGCGAAAAGCTGTTCAAAGGCCAGTTGGACCCCATCGGCCAATACATCCTGATCGAAAACGTGCCCTTCCAGGTGATTGGCGTGCTGGCGGAAAAAGGCTCCAGCTCCGGCATGCAAGACAGCGACGACCGTGTCGCCATTCCCTACACCGCCGCCAGCGTGCGCCTGTTCGGCACCTATAACCCCGAATACGTCGTCATTGCCGCGGCCGATGCGCGCAAGGTGCAAGAGGCCGAGCAAGCCATCAGCCAGCTTATGCAAAAGCTGCACGGCGGCAAACGCGACTTCCACCTGACCAACGACGCAGCGATGATCCAGGCCGAGGCGCGCACGCAAAATACCCTGTCGCTGATGCTCGGCTCGATCGCCGCGATTTCTCTGCTGGTGGGCGGTATCGGCGTGATGAACATCATGTTGATGACCGTGCGCGAACGCACCCGTGAAATCGGCATACGCATGGCCACCGGGGCGCGCCAGCGCGACATCCTGCGCCAATTCCTCACTGAGGCGGTGATGCTCTCGGTGGTCGGCGGCCTGTTCGGTATCGCCCTGGCGATGCTGGTGGGCGGCGTGCTGGTGCTGGCCGAAGTGGCGGTGCAGTTCTCCCTCGTGGCGGTGCTCGGTGCGTTTGGTTGTGCGCTGGTTACCGGTGTTGTATTCGGCTTCATGCCGGCCCGTAAAGCTGCCCGGCTCGATCCGGTTAAGGCGTTGACCAGTGAATAAACGATCCATCGCACCACAACTGTCAGTGCTGAGCCTGTGCCTGCTGCTCAGTGCCTGTGCCGGCAAGCCTACCGCCCTCGACAGCGGCATCGCCCCGCCCGCCGCCTGGCAATACGCCGAGCGTGCGACCACCCAGGCCACCAACCAGCGCTGGTGGACGCAGTTTGGCAGCCCGGCGCTGAACCGCCTGATCGACCAGGCCCGGCGCGACAGTTTCGACGTCGCCGCCGCCATGGCCCGCGTGCGCCAGGCCCAGGCCACGGCGGTGATTGCCGGGGCGCCGCTATTGCCGGAGGTTAAATTCAACCTCACTACCCGCCACCAGAAGTTACTGCGCGGCAACGGCGGGCCTGACCTGGATACGTCGCAAAGCAAAGACGCCGTAAACAATTTCGGCGCCAACTTCAGCGCCAGCTATGAAGTGGATTTCTGGGGTGGCCGCGCCGCCGCACGCGACAGCGCACTCTACAGCCTGCGCGCCAGTGAGTCGGACCAGGCCACCGTCGAGCTGACCCTGCTCAGCAACGTCGCCGACCGCTACGCGCAAACCCTCGCGGCGCAGCAACGCCAGCAGATCGACACACTCAACCTGGCCAATGCGCGCAACGTCCTCGACCTGGTGCAGACCCGCTACGACGCAGGCTCTGCCACCGCCCTGGAACTGGCCCAACAGAAAAGCCTGGTAGCCAGCCAGCAACGGCAACTGCCGCTGATTCAACAGGTGGCTGAAGAGTCGCGGATCACCCTCGCCGCCCTTCTCGGCCAGCCGGTGCAGGCCCTCGACCTGGGCAGCGAGCCCTTCCAGACGCTCACCTGGCCAACTATCGGCCCGGGCGTGCCCAGCCAATTGCTGAGCCGTCGTCCCGACCTGGCCAAGGCCGAAGCCGAGCTGGCCGCGGCGCAGGCCGATGTCACCGTGGCCCGCGCCGCGATGTTGCCGGCGGTAACCCTTGGCGCCACGCTCGGCTCCGACGCCGACAAGGCCGCGCAACTCCTGCGCAGCCCCTACTACACCCTGACCGCCGGCCTGATCGCACCGATCTTCAACAATGGCCGTTTAAGCGCCGAGCGCAACAAGGCCCGGGCGCGCCAGGATGAGCTGCTGCAAACCTACCGTGGGGCGATCATCAACGGCTTTGCCGATGTGGAAAAAGCCCTCAGCAGCATCACCCGCCTGGACCAGCAACGCCAATGGCAAACCGAAGAGCTGCAACAGGCGCAGACAGCCTTCCAGATTGCGCAAAGCCGCTACGAAGCCGGCGCTGAAGATCTGCTCACGGTATTGGAAACCCAGCGCACCCTGTACGCCGCCCAAGACTTGAACGTGCAATTGCGCCTAGCGCGCCTGCAAGCCAGCATCGCCCTGTACAAGGCATTAGGGGGGGGCTGGAACACCGAGGACTGATAAACAAAATTGGTATTTCGTACACGAACTGTTTCCTAGCCTTACATTTTCCAACCCAAGATCCTTGGTAAAAAAGCCGCTATCACACGGCTGCCCGGGATCTCTTGATGAAACCCAGCGTTTTTGTAAAAAGCCTGGCCTGCATCGGCTGCTGGCTGATAGCAAAGCTGGCAATAGCCGAACCCTTGATCGCCCCCACTGCGATCGACTGGCTGCTGGACTGCCCCCTCACTGCGACTGCGCACCTGGACCCCGAGGTGGTTGGACGTACCCAATGCGGTCTGGTCAGCGTGCCCCGCGACCATGCTGCCCCCGAGCGCGGCCGTATACGCCTGACCGTGACCCGCGTCGGCGCGCGGCAACCGCTCAACCGTGAAGGGGTGGTGTTCATCCAGGCCGGCGAGCCACCACAGGCCAAGGGCGCGCCTTTCGTCCTTCACCTGGCCAGCCGCTGGGAGTCGCTTGCCACGCGGGCCTATCGCACGCTGATCGACCGCTATGACATCATCGAACTGAGTGCCCGCGACCTGAAACAAAAGAGCGCGGTCGAACAGGCTGCGCAGGACATGGAGTTCGTACGCGGGCAACTCGGCGAGGCGCGCCTCAACTATCTGGGCAACGCCGCCGCCACCCGCCTCGGCAGCCGCTATGGCACGTTGTTTCCTGAACGGGTCGCACGCATGGTGCTGATTAACGCCGGGCCTGGCGAACCCATCGCCATGGGTTTCGAGCAACTACTGCTCAAGGAATCAGCGCGCTCGGGCGCCGACGGCTGTGTCAGCCGCTGGCTGGGGGATTTTCTCGCCTATGGCAAATACCCACCGGCGTCCGCGCGCTGTCTCGACCTCGGCGCCTGGGAGTAATCAGCACATTTACGACCTCTGGCCACCGAAAACGACACCCTGCATTGACGCTCCTGCCCAATCGTTATTAAGTGCTATTTATCCGCATTAATACGATAAATAAACCATGCTGACTCGCCCGTTACGCCGCAAACGCCAGAAGCTTTCCGATGTAATTGTCGAGTCGGTCAAGCGCTCCATCGTCACCGACGCCTTGAAGCCCGGCGACCGCCTGCCCACCGAACGCGAACTGATGGAAAGCTTCCAGTGCTCCAAGGGTTCGGCACGTGAAGCGCTCAAGGCACTGGAAGTCGAGGGCTTGGTGAGCACGCGCACCGGCCCCAGTGGCGGGGCCTATCTGAACCAGGCCGGTACCGAACCGGCCAGCCGCGCCTTGCGCAACTACCTGCACTTCCAGCACCTGGATGGCGAGCAGGTGTACCAGCTGCGCAAGGTCATTGAAGTGGAACTGGCCGTGTCGGTACTCGGGCGCTTGAGCGAAGACGATTATCACGCCTTGCAAGCCAACGTGGATTTCTGCAGCGCCCCCGAAGACAGCGAAGCCGGCCAGCGCGAACAGCGCCTGGCGGAACTGGAGTTCCATAACCTGCTGGCCAGGGCCTGCCCCAACCCATTGCTGAGCTTTATGGCGCAGTTTCTCAATGACCTGCTGCGCGATCTGGTGGTGCTGAAAAAAGCCTACAAGCCCAAACGCAAACAGTTCGACGCGGCCAACCTCGACTATCACAAGCAACTGCTGATCGCGTTTCGCGCCGGGGATGAAGGTGCCGTGCGTGGTTTGATGCATGAGCATATGTGCGATGCCGAACACCACATGACTGCGCTGGAAGGCCAGGTCAGCCCGCATTTCCTTTTGGAGTTCGATCATCGATAAGAACACCGCAAAACCAATGTGGGAGCGGCGGTGCGACGATTCGACTTGCTCGCGAATGCGGTGTATCAGTCACTGCATGCGTGGCTGACCTACCGCATTCGCGAGCAAGCCCGCTCCCACATTTCGACCCAGTTGCAACCGTTAGACCGTTTCACTCAATTCAATAACAGGCCTGCCCACAGGCCCTTGCTCCACCGTATCGCCCTTGCCGCTCCTGCCAATAATTAAACCAGGGAGTCACCCCATGCAGCGTCGTACGTTATTGAAAGCCAGCCTCACCGCGGCCGCCGCCCTCAGCTTGCCGCTGAGCGTGCGTTCGGCATTCGCCGCCGAGCCCTTTACCTTTTACGGCCTCAAGTCCATGTCTGGCGCCTTTGCCAGCTATGGCAAATTTGCCGACATGGGTTCGCGCCTGGCGGTAGACCAGCACTCCGAGTTGCTCGGGCGCCCGCTGAACTACAAAGTCATCGATACCGAAGGCAATGCCGGCAAGGCGGTGCGCAAGGTGCAGGAAGCCATTGCGCAGGACGGCGCGCGGTTCTTCCAGGGTTGCACCTTGTCTTCGTCGGCACTGGCGGTGGCCAAGGAAGTCGACAAGGTTGGCGGCGTGTTCATGACCCCGGTGGGCGCCGATGAAGTCACAGGCAAAGATTGCAACAAGGCGACCTTTCGCTGGTCAGTGCCCACCTACGGCGCGATCCGCGAAACCATGGTGCCGCTGATCAAGCTGCTGCCGGACGCCAAGCGCTGGTACACCATCACCCCGCAATACGTGTTTGGCGAAGCCTTGCTCGAAGGTGCCAAGAACGTGCTCAAGGAGCATGGCCTGGAACACGTCGGCAACAGCTACCACTCGCTGCAGGAACAGGAATTCTCCGGCTACCTGACCAACGCCATTTCCACCAAGCCCGATGTGCTGGTGCTGCTCAACTTTGGCAGCCAGTCGTCCAACACCCTGCGCCAGGCCGTGAATTTCGGCATCAAGGAGCGCATGAAGGTGCTGCTGGTGTGGTCGGCCGGCCTCGATCAGTTCCAAGAGCTGGGCAGCGATGTACTCGAAGGCGTGTACCTCGGCGCGCAGTACTGGCACCAGGTCGACACCCCGCTCAACCGTGAACTGGTCAAGCTGACCCAGGCCAAATACGGCATCAACCCCACCTACCCGCTGGCCGCCGACTACATCAGCACCAAGGTCATGCTCGAGACCATCATCGCCACCGGCAGTTTCGACGGCGCGACCGTGGCCAAGGCCATGCAAGGCTTGAGCTACGAAGGCCCGACCGGCAAGGAGTCGATCCGTGCCGGCGACCATCAGGTGATCAAGGATTACTACCTGCTGGTCGGCAAGGCCAGCGGCGACATGGCCGACAAGGACGACCTGGCCAAAGTGCTCAGCGCCGGCCAGTCGTTCCCGCCAGTGGAAGCCACAGGCTGCTCGCTCGGCTGACCCCTTAAATTGTGTCGCGCAGGTCCGCGCAAGCGGCGTCCTGCGGAGGGTTCCTGCATGCTTAATCTTTACCTGTTCCAGATCCTCAACGGCCTTGGGTTGGGGATGATCTACTTCCTGATTGCGGTTGGGCTGACGATCATTTTCGGCCTGCTCAACTTCGTCAACTTCGCCCACGGCGCGTTCTTCCTGCTGGGTGCCTACATCTGCTACACCGCCGTGAGCCTCACCGGCAACTTCTGGCTGGCGCTGCTGATCGCGCCGCTGGTGGTGGCCGCGCTGGCCTGGGTGATCGAGCGCTTGCTGATCCAGCGCATTTACCACTTACCGCATATGTTCCAGATCCTGGTCACCCTGGGGATCGCGCTGATCATCCAGGAAGCCAGCGTGATGATCTGGGGCCCGGTGGGCAAAAGCGTCGCGGTACCCGAACTGCTGCGCGGCGTGCTGGTGGTGGGTGATTTCGTCTACCCCTACTACCGCCTGTTCCTCATCGTGTTTTCCGGGCTGGTCGGCCTGGGCCTGTGGCTGCTGCTGGAACGCACGCGCTTCGGCGCCCTGGTGCGTGCCGGCAGTGAGAGCACGGAAACGGTGTCGCTGCTGGGCACCAATATTTTCCGCCTGTTCTCCATGACCTTCGCCCTCGGCGTGGCCCTGGCCGGTGTCGCCGGGGTGTTGTTCGCACCGTTGCGCGGCGCCCAGCCCTTCGTCGGCCCGGAGATTCTCGGGGTGGCGTTCGTGGTGGTGGTGATCGGCGGCATGGGCTCCTTCAGTGGTGCGCTGGTCGGCGGTTTGCTGGTGGGCGTGGTGCAAAGCCTGATGACCACACTCTGGCCCCAGGGTGCGAGCCTGATGATCTACGGTGCGATGGCCGTGGTGATTCTGGTCCGCCCCTACGGCCTGTTCGGGAGAGCCTGATATGAGCGAGAAAAATCCCCTGCCGTTTGCCAAGACGCAATCCAACGCCATGTTGCTGTGGGTACTGGCGGTACTGATCGGCCTGCCGTTGATATTGCCCTCGGCGACCCTGGCCACCGAGATCCTGATCTTTGCCATGGCCGCCCTGGCCTGCAACCTGCTGCTGGGCTACACCGGGCTGTTATCGTTCGGCCAAGGCATCTTCTTTGGCGCCGGTGCCTACTGCGCGGCGTTGCTGATGATTCACCTGCAACTGGGCCTGTTCACTGCGCTGCTCGGCGCCGCGCTGGCCGGTGGGTTCCTGGCCTTGCTGGTCGGTGCCCTGGCGATTCGTCGCACCGGCATCTACTTCGTGATGCTGACCTTGGCGTTCAGCCAGATGGCCTACTTTGTCGCCTACACCTTGAGCGACTGGACCGGTGGCGACAACGGCCTGCTCAGCGTGCCGCGCCCGGAAATCCGTGTCGGCGACACCGTGCTGTTGTCACTGGCCGACGCCCGCGCCTTCTACGGTTTTGTCGCGGTGCTGTTCCTGCTGATCTTTATCGGCGCCCGCCGGGTGATCGCCTCGCCGTTCGGCAGCACGCTGATGGCGATCCGCGAAAACGAAACCCGCGCCTCGGCCATCGGCTATGACACGCGGCACTTCAAGATCCTGGTGTTCGTGCTGTCCGGCGCGGTTACCGGGATTGCCGGCGCGCTGTACGCCATGCTGCTGCACTTTGTACCGCTGTCGAATATCGACCTGGTGATGTCCGAGAACATCCTGATCATGACCATCGTCGGCGGTACCGGCTCGCTGTTCGGCTCATTGCTCGGTGCCGGCTCCATCGTGCTGCTGGGCGATTTCCTCTCCGACCTGTGGCCGCGCTGGCTGATGCTGCTGGGGGTGATCCTGATCCTGGTGGTGATCTTTATGCGCGGTGGTTTGTGGGGCGGCCTGGCGTCGCTGTTCGAGAAAGTGCGTGGCAGCCGCAAAACCGCCGTCGCTGCCAAGGAGGAAGGGCTATGAGCATCCTGCTGGAAACCCAGAACCTGGAACTGGCCTATGGCGCGTTCCATGCCGTCAATGGCGTCAACCTCAAGGTCGAGGCCGGCACCATCCACACCATTATCGGCCCCAATGGCGCCGGCAAGACCAGCCTGTTCCACTGCCTGACCGGCGAACGCCAGGCCACCGCCGGGGCGATTCATTTCGACGGCAAGAACCTGATGCGCAAACCCGCCCACGCCCGCGTTGGCCTGGGCATGGCGCGCTCGTTCCAGCTCACCAGCCTGTTCCAGAACCTCAGCGTGCGCGAAAACCTGCGCCTGGCTGCCCAAGGCCGTGACGGTGCGCGCGCCCTGAATTTCTGGCGCCGTGTGGACAGCAAACGTGAGCACCTGGAGATGGCCGACCAGGTACTGGAACGCCTGCAACTCAGCGCCCGCGCCGACACCCTGGCCGGCGAGTTGTCCCACGGCCAGCAGCGGGTGCTGGAAGTGGGCATGTCGATCTGCTCCAAGCCGAAACTGCTGATGCTCGACGAGCCCACCTCGGGCATGGGCATCGATGACATCCCGATCATGACCCAACTGATCAGCGACCTCGGCCGCGACCACACGGTGTTGCTGATCGAACACAACATGAGCATCGTCATGTCCATCAGCCAACGCATCACGGTGATGAGCCACGGGCAGATCCTGGTGGAAGGCACACCGGCGTTCGTGCGTGCCGATGAACGTGTGCGCAGTGCTTATCTTGGGGAGGCTGCCTGATGCTGATCGTCGAGAATATCCATTCCTACTACGACAAGAGCCACGTGCTCGAAGGCGTGTCGTTGACCGTTAACCCGGGCGAACTGGTGACGCTGCTCGGCCGCAACGGCGCCGGCAAGACCACCACCTTGCGCAGCATCCTCGGGATTATCTGCCCGCGCCAGGGCCAGATTCACTTCAACGGCCAGGCACTGGTGGGGCAGAAGATTTTTGAAATTGCGCGTCAGGGTTTGGCGCTGGTGCCGGAGAACCGCGGGATTTTCCGCCTGCTCAGCGTCGAGGAAAACCTGCGCATCGCCGTACGCAAAAGCAGCCGCTGGCAACTGCAAGACGTGTACGCGATGTTCCCGCGCCTCAAGGAACGGCGCAAAAACGCCGGCCACGCGCTGTCCGGCGGCGAACAGCAGATGCTCGCCATCGCCCGCGCCCTGCTTAACGACCCCAAGCTGCTGATCCTCGATGAGCCCACCGAGGGCCTGGCCCCGGTGATCGTCGACGAGCTGGTGAAGATCCTGCGCAAGGTCAAGGACGAAGGCCTGCCGGTGCTGCTGGTGGAACAGAACCTGATGGTCTGCGACAAGCTTGCCGACCGCCATTACGTGCTCGAACAGGGCCGCGTGGTGTACGAAGGCAGCGCCGCTGACTTCCGTGCCGACCCGTCGATCAAGAACCGTTATCTGGCGTTGAGTGCCTGATTGGAGATCTCTGATGAATAGCTTTGCGCAATCGCTCCAGAGCAACGCCCCGCTGATCAACCGCAACCGCTTGTGGCAATCGCTGATGGACCTGGCCCAACTCGGCGCTACGGCCAAGGGCGGTGTCTGTCGCCTGGCCCTGACCGACCTCGACCGCCAGGCCCGCGACTTGTTCGTGCAGTGGTGCGAGGCGGCCGGGTGCAGTGTCAGCGTGGATGCCATCGGCAATATTTTTGCCCGGCGTCCCGGGCGCAATCCCTCCCTGGCGCCGGTGATGACCGGCAGCCATATCGACACCCAACCTACCGGCGGCAAGTTCGACGGCTGCTACGGGGTGATGGCTGGGCTGGAAGTCATCCGTACGTTGAATGACTTGCAGATCGAGACCCAAGCGCCGATTGAAGTGGTGGTGTGGACCAACGAAGAAGGCTCGCGCTTCCCGCCGTGCATGATGGGCTCCGGGGTGTTTGCCGGGAAGTTCGACTTGCAGGACACCCTCGACAAGCTCGATGACCAGGGCCTGTCGGTGGGCGCCGAATTGCAGCGTATCGGCTATGCCGGTTCGCGTGAAGTGCTGGGCCACCCGGTGGGTGCGTATTTCGAAGCCCATATCGAGCAAGGCCCGGTGCTGGAAGACCAGGCCACCACGATTGGCGTGGTCATGGGTTGCCTGGGCCAGAAGTGGTTCGACCTGACTCTCACCGGCGTCGAGGCCCACGCCGGCCCCACGCCCATGCACCTGCGCAAGGACGCGCTGGTCGGCGCTGCCGAGGTGGTCAGTGCGGTCAACCGTATCGCCCACCAACAACAGCCGCACGCCTGCGGCACCGTCGGTTGCCTGAGCCTGCACCCGGGTTCGCGCAATGTGATTCCCGGCCAGGTGCACATGACCATCGATTTGCGCCACCTGCATGCCGACAAGCTGCAAGCCATGGTCGATGAAGTGCGCGGCGTGATCGAAACCACGGCCGCCCGCCACGGGTTGACGTTTGAACTGACACCCACCGCCGACTTCCCGCCGCTGGACTTCAACCCGGCCTGCGTCAACGCCATTCGCGATGGCGCGCGTGCCTTGGGTCTGAGTCATATGGACATCGTCAGCGGTGCCGGGCATGACGCGATTTTCGTCGCCGAACTGGGCCCGGCCGGGATGATCTTTGTGCCCTGCGAGGGCGGCATCAGCCATAACGAAATCGAAAACGCCGCGCCGGATGACCTGGCGGCCGGTTGCGCAGTGTTGCTGCGCGCCATGGTCAATGCGGCTCAGGGGGACGTGGCATGAGTGAGATTGGGCAACTGACGGCGGTGCAACTGTTGCAGCATTTTCGCGACAAGAGCTTGTCACCGGTGGAAGTCACCGAAGACGCTTTACTGCGCATCGAACGCTATAACCCGGTGGTGAACGCCTACTGCCATGTGGACCCACACGGCGCATTGAACGCTGCGCGGGCCTCGGAACAACGCTGGCTGAAAGGTGAGCCTTGCGGCGCACTGGATGGCGTACCAGCGTCGATCAAAGACCTCACGCTGACTCTCGGCATGCCGACGCGCAAGGGTTCACGCACGTCTTCAGCCGAAGGCCCATGGGATGTGGACGCGCCCTTCTCGGCCTTTATGCGCAAGGCCGGTGCGGTATTGCTGGGCAAGACCACCACCCCCGAATTCGGCTGGAAAGGCGTGACCGACAACCCGCTGTACGGGATCACCCGCAACCCGTGGGACACCCGCACCACGGCAGGCGGCTCGTCCGGTGGCGCGGGTGCAGCGGCGGCGTTGAACCTCGGCGTGCTGCACCAGGGCAGCGATGCGGGCGGCTCGATTCGTATTCCCTGTGCATTTACCGGCACGTTCGGGATCAAACCGACCTTCGGCTATGTGCCGCAATGGCCGGCCAGTTCCATGACAATCCTCTCGCACCTGGGGCCGATGACCCGCACGGTGGAAGACAGTGTGCTGATGCTACAGACCGTGGCACACGCGGATGCGCGGGATGGCTTGATCGGTGCACCGAGAACCACGCCGTGGCTGACGCCGGGTACAGATTTGAAAGGCTTGCGTGTGGCCTATAGCCCCACGTTCGGCTATGTGGATGTGGATCCGCAGGTCGCCAAGGTAGTCGCCCAGGCCGTGGAGGGCCTGGTGCAATTGGGCGCCCATGTCGAGCAGATCGACCCAGGTTTCAGCGACCCGCTTGAGGTGTTCAGCACGTTGTGGGCTGCCGGCGCTGCACGCTTGACCGGCTCCATGAACGACGCGCAACGGCAACTGCTGGACCCAGGGCTGCTGCGTATTGCGCAACGCGGCGAGCAGCTGAGCCTGAAGGATTTCAACGCAGCCTTGGAAGCGCGGGCAGCATTGGTGGCGCGTATGGCGGCGTTTCATGAGCACTACGACGTGCTCGTGTCGCCGATGATGCCGATCACCGCGTTCGACGCCGGACACAACGTACCGCCGGACTCGGGGATGAACGAGTGGATGGAATGGACGCCGTTCACCTACCCCTTCAACTTGACGCAGCAACCGGCGGCGTCGGTGCCGTGTGGGTTGGCGGCGAATGGGCTGCCGGTGGGCTTGCATGTGGTGGGCGCGCGTTTTGCCGATGAGATGGTGTTAGGGGTGTGTCGAACGTACGCAAAGGCGTTCCCCACCGAACACCTTGAAGCACCGAGCGTGCCCTGAACCGCGGCTTTCGACCGCAGATTGCCGTGTGCATCTGCGGTCGCGGATGGCCTATAATTCGCGCCTCTTTTTGTTGCCCGGATTGTTTCAGATGGAATTCACAAGGACTGTCCTGACGAGCGCAGTGCTCGCCCTCCTGCCTGTTATGGCCCACGGCGCGCCGTTGGACCTGACCTACACAGCTCCACCTTCGCAAGTTGTGCCGGTCGACTCGACGGCCCCGGCCAAGCCACTGTTCCCGGTTCAAACCCTGCCTGCGCTGAAACTCGAACACAGTTGCGAAGGTCCGCAGTGCCAATACGAAATTGATCTCGACAAGCGCCACGAAGACCAGACGACACGGCGATGGTCTATCGGGATCCAGTAAGACGCTACGCACGAACGTCGCCCCAGATAAGCAAAAGCGGCAACCGCCGTCACTGACGCACTGCGGGTGTGCCAGCGATACGCCAAGGCATTTCCAACCGAACATCGGGCGTCCCCACAGTGAAGTCATCAAGGCTTGGGGCATCTATGTACCGCCGCCACAGGCCTGATCAGCAGTCAAATCCTCAAGGTCATAACCCTTAACCTTGAAGAGTACATGCACCTTGGACCCGATCAGATACAAAGATCTTTTGATCAACTTCACACACAACTTTTCCTACTACGGAAATAACCGTACCGGCAATAGCGAGAACGAGCACTTCGGCGATAAGCCCATCACGTTCTATCGCCCCAGAGTTCCCCCGGAACTGGCCGAATATTCAATACTGGGCGATGTACTCGAGCCTAACTTCCGCGATATCCACGGCCTGAAGGTGGTGCCAGTGGTGGCGGACGCACAGGGCCCGACAGGGACCGCGCTCAAACCACCGATCGACTTTACCTGGGTGTGGCAGCTAGACAGACCCGAACTCACCCTTTCGATCTGGCGCCCGGTAGCACCGCCCGGTTACGTGAGCATGGGGTTGGTCTGTAACAATTCCCTTCGACCTCCGACTAACGCAGGGGTCAAATGTGTGCGTAAAGACCTGGTTATTCAAGCCCGGATCGATGAGGAGGTCTGGAACGACAGGGGCACGCAGGCGGGCACGAACTTCTCCGCCTGGAAAATTGCGCCGCCCTCGCCCTTGCCGGCAGAAGTGTTCTTTTGTACGGGAACCTCTATCGGTCATAACCAATATTCAATGCCCTCATCCGTCACCCGCGCCTTCGCCCTGCGTACGCACCTGCCCATCCAGGCCCCCGTCGCGCCCTCGCACGCGCCGGTGTTGACAGGCTACGCCCGGCCATCGGACTTCGAGCGTAATAACGCGACCTACACAATGGTACTGCCTTGGTTCGTTATCTCTGACCCCGTATTGACGCCGGATCAGCAGTTCATTCAATCACCTCAGTACCACTTGCAGAGAACCGAGAACTACGTGCTGGTTCGCCATGCTCACAACAACACGGGTGACGTTCAACGCTACAACTGGGCGATCCATTCCAGTGAATCAACCAGCAGCACGCAAACGAACTCAACCACTGCAGGAATAGAGTTAAGCGTAGAGGCTGGCTTTGCGGGGCTGTTCAAAACCGCTGCGAAAAGCAACTTCAGCATCAGCCAGAGCAACGCAATCACCCAAGGTTGGACAACCTCAAAAACGTTCACTGTCTGGTGCACCCTGGGCGCCTATAAAGCCGTTGGCGTATTTTTGATCAGCTATGCATACCGGCTGCTGCGTACCGACGGCAGCGAAGTGGGTGAAGGCCTTACTCTGCAACCGCACAACAGTTTGTACTGGGCCGAGTACCCGTCTGCCCCTGGCTCGGCGACGGTAGTCGAAACGGCAGAGTATTTGGTCTCGTAGCCTCTGCTGCATGAATGAATGCCAGTCCAGGGGACAATGACTCTACAATAACCGTCACTTTCTTCTGCGACTCCCCCATGGACATCGAACTGGCACGCACCTTCCTCGAAATCACCCGCTGCGGCAGCCTCGCCGCAGCAGCCGAGAAACTGCACGTCACCCAGACCGCCATCACCGCCCGCGTGAAGAACCTGGAGAGCCAGTTGGGCAGCACGCTGTTTATCCGCAACCGCGCAGGGGCACGCCTGACCGCCGATGGCGAGGCCTTCATGGTGTACGCCAACCAGCTGCTGCAAACCTGGGAAGCCGCCAAGCGTGACCTGCCGTTACCCGATGGTTACCGCAATGTGCTGCATATCGGCGGCGAGGTCAGCTTGTGCAACCCGTTGATGCTCGGCTGGGCCCAGGCCCTGCGCGAGCACATCCCCGGGCATGCCCTGCGCACCGAAATCCGCGAAGGCGACTATCTGTTGCGCCAGTTGGAACTGGGCGTGCTCGATGCCGCGTTGGTGTTCCAGCCGCACTACTGGCCGGGCTTGCAGGTGGAGCAGGTGCTGGAGGAAAAACTGATCCTGGTGCAACTGGCAAGCCAGCCGGAGCCGTACGTGTATATCGATTGGGGCCAGGGTTTTCGCCAGCAACATGACACCGCCCTGCCCGATAAGGCCCGCGCTGCGCTGAGTTTCAACCTCGGGCCGCTGGCGTTGCAGTACATCCTGGAGAATGGCGGCGCCGGGTATTTCCGCACGAGGGTGGTGCAGAGCTACCTGGACAGTGGCGTGATGCAGCGGGTAGCCAAGGCACCGGAGTTCAGTTTCCCGACTTACCTGGTGTATTCACGGGCGCGGGATTCGGCGGTGTTGCAACAGGCATTGGCGCTGCTGCGCGAGGTGGTCAAGGCCGAAAGTGACTGGTCGCAACGCTGGGACCCGCTGATTTGAAGCGCCGGATGGCGCCGCGCATGCTAGCCTGCGGGTGTTTCCTTTTGCAGCCTTTGCGATGAACAAGAAAAAGTCCGTCACCATCAGCGACATCGCCAAACGGGTCGGCATGACCACCATCACGGTGTCCCGGGCGCTGAGCAAACCCGACCTGGTCAAACCCGCCACCCTGGCGCGCATCCTCGAGGTGGCGCGCGAGCTGGACTATGTGCCCAATGCCTTCGCCCGTGGGCTCAAGCGCAGTGAAAGCCTGATCATCGGGGTGATTACCGCATCGGTGGACAACCCGTTCTACAGCGAGATGATCAAGGCGATTTCCCGCGAGGCCAAACAGCACGGCTACACCATCATGCTGGTGGACACCGACGAGCTGGAAGAACTCGAGAGCAAAGCGGTGGACACCCTGCTGGGCTACCGCGTGGCGGGGATCATCCTCTCGCCGGTCTCCGATGAGCCCAGCTACCAGCCTGACTATCTTGAGCGCCTGGGCAACGGCAAGACGCCGGTGGTACTGCTTGATCGCACTATCCACGACAGCCCTTTCAGCCGCGTGGTGCTCGACAATTACCACAGTGGCCTACAGGCCGCACACTACCTGCTACGCCAGACCCCACACCTCAAACGCCTGCTGGTGCTGACCGGCCCCGAGCATTCACGCATCACCGTGGAGCGTCTCAAGGGCCTGCGCGAGGTGCTGGCCGAACACCCGCAGGTCGAAGTTGAAGTGCAGGCCGGCGACTACACCTTGATGCCGGCTTACCTGCACACCCTCGACTACCTGGCCGATCACTCGGTGCCGGACGCAATCATGGGTTTCAACCAATTGATCACCCTGGGAGCCCTGCGCGCATTGCGCATGCACAACATCCCCCACGACAGCCTGACCATCTGCGGTATCGACCGCCTGCCCTTCGCCGATATTTTCGGCGTACCCATCGCCTGTGTGGCCCACGACGCCTCCCTGGCCGGCAGCAGCGCCGTACGCCTGCTGCTCGACCGCCTGCAAGACCCGTACAAGCCACGGGACAAGGTCGTCATCGCCGGGCAGTTGGAAAACGGCTAGCGGCTGGTGTAACCACCATCGATAGGCAAGCTCACGCCACTGATCATGCTTGCCGCGTCGCTCAGCAGGAACAGCACTGGCAACGCCACTTCCGCCGGTTGCGCAAAACGCCCCAACGGAATGGCTGCCAGCGCTGGGTCGCGCTTGGCCGGGTCGGACCAGGCCATGCTCGCCATCGGCGTCAACGTCACCGTGGGATTGACGCTGTTGACGCGTATGCCGAAACGCCCCCATTCAGCGCATTGCACTCGGGTGATTGCATCCAGTGCGGCTTTGGAGGCGCAGTAGCCGAGATGGTCGTCCAGCGCCACCAACGACGCCTGGCTGGAAACGTTGACGATACTGCCGGCGATATTCGCCTCGAGCATTTTTGCCACGACACGACTGGCCACCTGGGCAGCGGCACGGGCATTGACGTTCATCACCTGATCGAAAGCCTCGGCGCTGATGGCGGCGGCGGGCTCCAGGCGCGAGATGCCGGCGCAGTTGACCAGGCCGTGCAGGGGCGGCAGGTCTTGCAGCGCTCTATCGAGGGCCGGGCTGTCGGCGATATCCAGGCACAACGTGCGGCAGCCCAGTTGCGACAGCGCGTTGGCGTCGCGGCCGAGGGCGAAGACTTCGGCGCCGCTGTTGATCAGTTGCCGGGCGATTTCGCGACCGATGCCACTGCTGGCGCCGGTGACGAGGATACGCTGGTGGGTGAAATCGAAGGTGGCTTGCATAAACGAAACTCTCGAGAACAATAAAGACCCATGTGGGAGGGGGCTTGCCCCCGATGAGGGAGTGTCAGTGAGTGCATCTGTGACTGACCCACCGCCATCGGGAGCAAGCCCCCTCCCACATTTTTGGACTGTGTTGAGTCAGGTGACTTGCAGGTTGTGCATGATCGGTTTCAGGGCGGGATACAGCTTCAGGTACTCGGTAAACGCCCGGTCATAGGCCATGACATTCTCGCGCTTGGGCTGCGCCCGTTGCTCCAACTGCACCCAGCCCGTGTCCATCGCCGCGTCACTCACCAACCCCACCGTATGCGCCGCCAACAACGCCGCGCCCAAGGCGGCTTCAACCTCCTGGACAATGGTATA
Organism: Pseudomonas haemolytica; assembly: GCF_009659625.1. Taxonomy (GTDB): domain Bacteria; phylum Pseudomonadota; class Gammaproteobacteria; order Pseudomonadales; family Pseudomonadaceae; genus Aquipseudomonas; species Aquipseudomonas haemolytica. Next base: position 335,713 of record NZ_VOIW01000002.1, read on the forward strand.
GACCGGATAGCGGGTGACATCGGCGATGATCTGCATCCACACATCCGAATGGCTCGCCCCGCCCACCACAATCAGGCGCGGGTCCAGGGAGTGCGCGCCCTGGGTGCCCGCTTCGATATTGTGGCGCAGGGCAAAACTCACGCCTTCCAGCACTGCGCGATACAGGTGGATGCGGCTGTGATACAGGTTGAGCCCGACAAAACTGCCACTGGCGCGGTCATCCCATACCGGGCTGCGTTCGCCCATCAGGTACGGCAGGAACAACAGGCCTTCACTGCCCGCCGGGATCTTCATCGCGCTCTGTTCCAGCAGCACCAGGCTGTCTTGCCCCGTCGCCTTGGCCTGCTGTTCTTCGGCCTGGCAGAACTGCTCGCGAAACCAGCTGACCGAGGCCCCGGCAGTGATCGCACCGCCGAAGATGTACAGGTCGCGGTGGCCGTTGTAGACGTGGGGCATGCTCACCAAGCCATGGTGTGCATCGACCTGCTGGTTGAGGTAACCCCAGCACATGCTGGTGCCGATCATCGCCACATGGTTGCCCGGTTGGGTGACGCCGGCGGCCAGGGTCGCCATGGCCGCGTCCACGCCGCCAGCAAGAATCGGCGTGCCCGCCTGCAAGCCCAGGCGCACGGCCCAGTCCGGCAACAGCCCACCCACCACCTCGCCGGAATACAGCAGGCGCTCGGGCATCATCGCCAGGGGAATCTCCAGCGCCGCGAGCATCTCCTCGGACCAACCGCGCTGCGCCACGTCATACACACCGCCGATATTGCCGGCGCTGCTATGGTCCACCGCCAATTCGCCGGTCAGGCACCAATTGATATAGCTGTTGGGCGGCAGCAGGTAACGGGTGTTCGCCCACACGTGCGGTTGATGCTGCTTGAGCCAGAGCATCTTGGTGAAGCCGTAGTAGCTGTCCACCGAGTTGCCGGTGACCGTGAACAGCCGGTCCAGGTCTACCTGCTCGCGCACCCAGGCCACCTGCTCGCCGGCGCGACGGTCCATCCAGATCAGGCACGGGTGCAGCGGCGTCATCTGCGCATCCACGGCAACCCCCGAGCCACCGTACAGGCTGCTGATGCACAGCGCCTTGACCTGCTGCGGCGGCACGCCAGCCTTGGCCATGCACTGGGTCACGCAGGCTTCGACCGCGTCCAGCCACACCTGCGGCCATTGCTCGGCCCAGCGCACTTTCGGCGTATCCACCCGATAGCCCTGACTGTGCTGGGCGATGATCGTGCCGTGGGCATCCACCAGCAGCGCCTTGGTGCTTTGGGTCCCTATGTCGACACCCATGACGTAGCTCATGCTGTTATTCATGGCCAGGCAGCACCGGTTTCAACAGCACCTTGATCGAATTGGTCGAGTTGGCCAGCTCAAACGCTTCGGCCCAGTCGTCCAGCGGGAAATCATGGGTGACGATGCCTTTGGAGGTAACCAGGCCACGCTCGAACAGGTCGATGGCAATCGGGTAGCAATACGGGCCAAGGTGCGCGCCGCGTACATCGAGCTCCTTGCGGTCGCCGATGATCGACCAGTCGACACTGGTCTCGGCGCCAAACACGCTGAATTCGACAAAGCGCCCGAGCTTGCGGATCAGCTCCAGGCCCTGGGTGACGCCGGCCGGGACGCCAGTGGTTTCGATGTAGACGTCGCAGCCGTAGTTATCCGTGAGGCCGTTGATGATCTCGCGGGCGTTGTCACGGGCCGGGTTGATCACCACATCGGCACCATATTTTTTCGCCAGTTCCAGGCGCTCGTCGACCATGTCGATCACCACCAGTTTTTTCGGCGTCTTCAACGCCGCCACCTGGACCATGCACAGGCCGAGGGTGCCCGCACCGGCAATCACCACCACATCGTCGAGCTGCAGATCACCGCGGTTGACGGTGTGAATCGAGCAAGCCATCGGCTCCACCAACGCCGAGTCTTCAAGGGACACCGACTCAGGAATCTTGTGCACGATGGCGGTCTTGGGAATGCGCATGTACTGGGCCATGCCGCCTTCGGCCACTTCGCGCTGGAAGCCGAAGATGTTGTGCACCTCGCACATCCAGTATTTGCCCGACTTGCAGAAGCGGCACTTGCCACACGGCACAATCTGTTCGGCGATGACCTTGTCACCGACCTTGACCTCAAAATGCTCCTCGGCGCCCTCGCCCGCTTCCACTACGTAGCCGAAAAACTCATGGCCCGGCACCACCGGCGCCTTGACCCAGGGGTTGTCACCGCCCCAGAACATCGCCGCGCCCGAGTGGCACTTGCAGTCACTGGCGCAGATGCCGCAGGCGGCGATGCGGATCACCAGTTCATTGGCGCGGGCCTGGGGTTTGCCGATGCGTTCCAGGCGATAGTCTTTCGGGCCGTGGCAGACGACGGCTTGCATTTGGGTGTGCTTGTCCATGGTGTTCGGTCCTGTGTGGTGAAGTATTTATCGATGGCGCTGACGGCTGATAAAGATCGCCAGCAAAATGATCCCGCCCTTGATCACGCTCTGGACGTAGGGCGACACGCCAAGCATGTTCAAGCCGTTGTTCAACACGCCCAGCAGCATGGCGCCAAGCAAGGTGCCGACGATCACGCCGCGCCCGCCGGCAATCGATGCACCACCGAGTACCACGGCGGCAATCGCATCCAGCTCGAACGACACACCGGCATTCGGCTGGCCGCTCATCAGGCGCGAAGTGAGCACCAGCCCGGCAATCGCGGCGGTGAGGCCACTGATGCCATACACCAGCAGCTTGAAGCGTGCTGCGCGTACCCCGGACAAGCGCACTGCTTCTTCATTGCCACCGATGGCGTAGATGTAGCGGCCGATACGCGTGTGTTGCAGCAGCACATAGGCGGCCAGGTAGGTGAGCAGCATGATCAGGATTGGCACCTGCATGCCGAACACACTGCCGCGCCCGAAAAAGGCAAACCACTCCGGCAACCCGGAAATCGGATAGCCATCGGTGTACATCAGCCCGAACCCACGGGCGATGCCCATGGTCGCCAGGGTGACGATGATCGGCGGCATGTGCAGGTAAGCCACGAATAACCCGTTGCCGATACCGAAGGCCACGCCCACCAGCAGCCCGGCGCCAATCGCCAGGCCCGGCGGCACACCCGCGACCATCAGCCCGGCAGTCAAGGTGCCGGACAACGCCATCACCGGGCCCACCGACAAATCGATGCCGCCCGTGAGAATCACGCAGGTCATGCCCACCGCGATAATCGCGTTGATCGATACCTGGCGGGCGATGTTGGAGAGGTTGCTGGCGGTGAGGAACGTGTCACTGGCAAGGATCATCACCAGGGTCACCACCACCAGCCCGACAAACGGATAAAACGCCGGCGAGCGCAGCAACCGTGCCAGGTTCAGGCGCAAGCGACTGGTGCCTGTCGGGTTAATGGACGTATTCACTTGAGCCCCCTGTTGCATGGCGCATGACCTCTTGAGGATTGACGGCGGACGCTTCCAGCACCTTGACGATCGCGCCCTTGTGGAACACGGCGACGCGGTCGCACATGCCGATGACTTCGGGCAGTTCGGAAGAAATCATGATGATGGCGTAGCCTTGTTCGGTGAGGCTGCGCATCAAGGCGTAGATCTGCGCCTTGGCGCCGACGTCGATGCCGCGTGTGGGTTCATCGAACACCAGCACGTCGCAGTGATGGTTGATCCAGCGCGCGATCACGACTTTTTGCTGGTTGCCGCCGCTGAGGTTAAGCACCCGGCTCTCGCCGCTGGGCGCCTTGATCGACAACTGGCGCATCAGCGCTTCGACGCTGGCGCATTCCCTGGCCTTGTCGATCAGGCCCGAGGCGTTCTGATACTTGGGCAGGTTGTTCAGGGTGATGTTTTCGCGAATGCTGAAATCGGTGATCAGCCCTTCACTCTTGCGGCTTTCCGGCAGCAGGCCGATGCCTTGCGCCAAGGCTTGGGCCGGGTCGTCGAGGCTGATCTTTTCGCCGCGCAGCCATACCTCTTTGCTCACCGACGGCAGCGCGCCCATCATGCCCAGGGCCAGCTCGGTGCGGCCTGAGCCCACCAGCCCGGCGAAGCCGAGAATCTCACCCTTGTGCAGTTGGAAACTATTGTGCGGGCCGTTGCGCACCAACTGGATGTCCTTGACCTCCAGCAACAACGGGCCGCGTTCGGTGGTTGGCTTGGGTGGGAAACTGCATTCCAGGCGGCGACCGACCATCATCTCCACCAGGCGGTCGATATCGCTGTCGGCCACATCGGTGACGCCCACATTGCCGCCATCGCGCAGCACGCTGATGCGGTCGCACACCTGGAAAATCTCTTCCAGGTGGTGCGAGATGAAAATTACCGCCACGCCCTGGCGCTTGAGTTCGCGCATGATCTCGAACAGCAACTCGGCTTCGCTGGGGGTCAGGGTCGCGGTGGGTTCGTCGAGTACCAGCAGGCGCGCATCCAGGGCCAGGGCCTTGGCGATTTCGACGAACTGCTGCTCGGCAACGCTCAGGTGCTTGACCGCGCAGTGCAGGTCGATACTCACCCCCAGGCGCTGGAATAACGCCTGCGCCGCCTCGGCCATCTCGCGCTTGCGCAACAGGCCCAGGCGATTGCTCAACTCATGGCCGAGGAAGATGTTTTCTACCGCCGTGAGGTAGGGAATCAGGCTGAACTCCTGGAACACGATGCCGATACCGGCAGCGATCGCGTCGCGGTACGTCGCAAATTGCCGGGCCTGGCCATCGATCAGGATCTGCCCTTCGTCCTGATGCTCGACGCCGCCGAGGATCTTCATCAGGGTAGATTTGCCCGCGCCATTTTCCCCGAGCAAGGCGTGGATTTCACCGCGCTCCACTTGCAGGTTGATGGACTTGAGGGCCTGTACTCCCGGGTACCGCTTACAGATGTTTTCCAGCTTCAGAAGACTGCTCATACCGCCGACCTCGCGTTCAGAAGGAAGACCTGGGCCCCACGGACTGCGTGGGGCCTGGGGGGTTTACCAGCTGAAGTCCTTGGCCTTGGCCTGGTCGATCAAGGTGATGTCCACCGGCACGCTGGCCGGAACTTGCGCTCCCCACTTCTTGGCCAGGGCAATGCCCAGGGCGAGGCGGATCTGGTCGCGCGGGTATTGGGCCGAGGTGGCGATGAAATGGCTGCCGGGTTTCTGGATCGCCTTGATCGCTTCCGGCGCGCCGTCGACGCTGACCAGCTTCACATCCATGCCACTGGCTTCGATGGCAGAGAGTGCGCCGAGGGAGCCGTTGTCATTGACGCTGAAAATGCCCTTGAGGGTGGGCTGGGCCTGCAGCATGTTTTCGGTGACGGTCAGCGCCTGGTCACGTTCCTGCTTGCCGTTCTGGATGCTGACAATCTTGATGTCCGGGTGCTTGGCCACCGCCTCTTTGCAACCACGCACACGCTCGAGGATCGGCACCACGGCGATACCGTCGAGAATGGCGATATTGCCTTTGTCACCGATGTTTTTCGCCAGGTATTCGCAGGCCTGGAAACCAGCGTCGAAGTTCTTCGACCCCACGAAGGAATCCAGCGGGCCGTCAGCCTGGGCGTCCACCGCCACCACCACGACGCCAGCGGCATGGGCCGACTTGACGGCCGATTGCACGCCGACCGAATCGGTGGGGTTGATCAGCAGGATATCGATGCCTTTTTGCAGCATGTCTTCAACGTCACTGACCTGCTTGGACACGTCGTGGCGGGCGTCGGTGATGATCAGCTTCGCACCGATGGTCGCACCGGCTTCTTCCAGGGCGTTTTTCATGGTGACGAAATAGGGGTTGTTGATTTCCTGGAACGACGCGCCGATGCGGATAGGCGCGGGTTGAGTGGCGGCAAATGCTTGAGTGCCGAGGGTGATGCCGACAGCCAGTAAACACAGGGTTTTCGGGAGCATTTTCATGGCGTGAGTCTCTGTTTTGTTTTTATTTTTAGAGCAAATGTTATCGTTAACATTTTGCGAGACGCTAACAAGTAAATGGGGGTGGCGCAAGCCCCCGTTGGTCGTTTGAGGTTCTGCGATGAGTTTGGTCAGTTATGGGAGAGCTTGAGCCCGTTGCGGCCTTATAGCCGACCTGATCGATGTTGCGTGCGCGTAACCCTGTGGGAGCGGGCTTGCTCGCGAAGGTGGTTAACGATGACGTGGGAATCAGGATGAGCGCGGCGCACTCAGGTTTTTCGCGAGCAAGCTCGCTCCTACAGAAAAGCAGAAGCGCCGCCAGCGTAACTACGATGCGTAGCGAGTCGCTCTTGATCTGGCTTTTGATCTCAGGCGCCCCGTTAAACCACGCTGGCCGAACGCAGGCTTGAATCTGTGGGTAACCCGGCAGGACGCCGGGTTAGCCGCACTGGGCCATGGATGGCCCATTGCGGCGGCCCACGGATTCAAGCCTGCGTTCGGGCACACCGAGCCTCAGCGAGGTGCCGAGTGGTGGGGCAAGAGCCTTTTGCTTACTTTTGGGCTTTTCAAAAGTGAGCCGCCGTAAGGGCGGAACCAATAGCCGCCGTTACCGCAAAAACGGACATGTACTCGGTCTGAAAAGTCGACTATCGAGCCGCCACGAAAGCAAGCCCCCCAGCAAAAACTCGCACATCCCCCCCCCACCAACTAAGCTCAGCCCACAACAAAAACACCGAGCACACCACCATGCCCCACCCCACCGACACCTTCCGTGCCCACTACCGCGCCAACGTGCACCGCCTTTACAACCCCTGGCTGCACGCCACGTTCGTCCTCGGCTACGGCATCGCCTGCATCACACTGGCCTGGTCGTCTACCGCCAACATCACCGCGCTACAGTGGCTTACCGTGCCCCTGACCCTGGTGTTCTTCAACCTGTGCATCTACCTCGTACACCGCCACCTCGGCCATCACAAACACGCGTTCGCCCGGCTGTTCTACGCACGCCACACCGGTGACCACCACAGCTTCTTCACCCCCGGCCACATGACCTACAACAGCCCCCGGGACTGGCGCGTGATCCTGTTTCCTGCCTGGTTGATCGTGCTACACAGCCTGGCTATCACCCTCCCCGGCTGGTGGCTGCTCAAGCAACTGAGCCCCAACGTCGCCGGGCTGTTTGCCGGGTGCATGATCCTCGGCTACCTGCTCTACGAAGTGTTCCACGCCTGCGAACACTTGCCCGCTGAACACCCGGTGGCGCGCCTGCCGTGGATTCGCCAGATGCATCGCCTGCACGCCCTGCATCACCGCCGCGAGCTGATGCAGGGGCGCAATTTCAATATCGTGCTGCCGCTGATGGACTACCTGTTCGGCACCCTGCATTGGGAATCTGCGTCACCCAAAAAAAAGGGCAGCCCCAATGGACTGCCCCCTGCTTCACTCAAGTAAATCTATCAGCGCACGATGCGTTGGCTGCAGATATGACCCAGGCTGACGTACTGCGAGATGTTGCCGCCTACGCCCACACCTGGGAACTCTTTAAGCTCGATGCGCCACCCCCCTTCGTTGAACCAGGTATCCCAGTTGTAGGTCTGGCCGGACCCGCTGTCCGGATAGACCACATGGAAATCACCGGAACAAGTGCCCAGGTCGACGTTGCCAGAGGCTGCGCCGGTGATACCGGTCTTGGCCTCGTAGTTGACCCAGTTGTAGGGACCACTAAATCGCTTGTCGACCCTGAGTACCGGAGTGACCCCGCGCAGTGGCTCGCCGGTGCTGTCTGACCACCGGGTGCTCCAGCTCAGACTGCGTGCCGCCTGGGTGGCCAATTGGTAGATCGAACTGGGGATGCGCACCACGTTGTCACCGTTCACATCGGACTGGTCCAGGCGTGGTGCCGAGCCCAGGCTCAGCGTGTATTTTGCCTGCGGGTTCAGCGCCACCGCAGGGTTGGCCCGTACACGTACCTTGACCGTGTAGCCTGGAGTCAGGTTCGGATAGGTGGAGGTGGAACCCTGCGGGATTTCCACCCACTTGGTGCCATCGAACCGCTCGAAGATCCATTGGTTACGCGTGCCCGCACCGTCATCACCGAGGAACATACCTACGCCTTGGCCACGCAACGAGACGAAGGAGAAGTAATCCACATCGTTGACGCTGTCGAGATTGCCAGTCACCTGGTTCAGGGCATCCGGCAGGGCGAACGCGGTTTGCTCGGTGTCGTTGGGCTCGTAGGCATCAATGTTGCTGTCCACTGCCACGCCAAAACTGAACTGCGCGTTACTCGCGGCATTAGCCACCATGAACCAGTAGTAGTCACCAGCCGGCAACACGCCGTTGAGGTATTCGTCGGCACTGCCAGGGTTATCAGAAGTACCCAGTGGCGTCAGGTTACCCTGGCCATCATCATGGAACAGGGTCAACGACATATCCGTGCCGGCGCTCTGGTTCAGCAGTTGTACCTGAATTCGTGCGTTTTTCGGCAGGTTGAAGTGGTAAGCGATTTGCGCGCCGGTCTCTACCCCGGTGAGGGTGTAAAGGGTATTGATATCCAGGGTTGGAAACAGCGGCGTGAATGCAGCAATCGCAGCCTGTTTCATGTGCGCCGGGTCGGGCTTTTCCAGCTCGCCGACTTTGCTATCAATCGCCACATTGCTGGCCGCTGCCTTGCTCTTGACGACCTTGGGCTGCCCGGCCTTGGCCGCATTGAGTTTTTGCTTGAGCGCGTCGGAAACGATGGTTTTTTCCAGCGTACCACCAGGTTTCAACGCTGTATCCACGGCCTGCTTGACCGTCTGCGCACTGAGTTTCAGAGGGGGTTGCTCGGCCAGGGCACAGGCCGAGACGAAGCAAGAGGCCGCCATGGCAGCGCCCAGCATAAAGGCTTTTTTCGATTTCATTTTTTATCCATCCATAGTTAAAAAATTGAAGCTCAGGTAACCGGTGACATCCGGTCACCTGGGATGGACTGTAGGATATGACTGTATGCATGTACAGTATTTTTTAAATAATTTGTGCGACTGCTCCCTCCGACTCGTAGGAACATTCGATTTGGCTATTCGCTCCCTAATACCCCGTTATCTCCAAATACCCCACCCCACCCTCAAACTGCACCGGCCCTTCCCAGTACGGAATACTCAAGTCCATCCACGCCTTGGGATTAACAGCCTGCGTCGTGATATCCAGCTGTTTGCCGGGAATTTTCAGCGACCAGCGCGTAGGAAGGCTGCGCCCGTCGATGTCAGTGGTGGTGAGCGGTGTGAGTTGGATATCCGCGTTGTGCAATGTCTCGGTGTGGCCTTGGGCGTCGATCCAGGTGCCGGTGAGGTAGCCGGCACCGTCTGTTTGCCGCACGCGAAACAGCATCAGGTGCTCGCCGCTGTCCAGGTGCAGGGAGAACCAGTCCCAGCCGGTCTGGCTGGCGGCCAGGGGTTGGCTGCTCCATTCGCGATCGAGCCAGGCCGGGCCGTTGACCTGGTAGACCTGCCCGTCGAGGCTGACGCTGCCGCTGGCGGTGAAAAACGGTTGGCTGTAGTAGTACGACGCCTGGCCCTGGTCGGATTTGCGGCTGTAGCCGTTGTCGCCTTGCAGCACCAATGGGCGGCTGGAGGTCAGGTGCAGGTCGTAGGTAAATTGCGCGCCGCTGGCCTTGAGTTGCATGTCGGCCAAGGGGCTGGCCGCGCCAGGTTGGGTGGCGAAGTTCCAGTCGTCGATCCAGGCGTTGAACGGTACGGCCTGGGCCCCGGCTTGGCCGATGCCACCGCGGGCCAGGCGTTCGGCGGCGTAGTGACGGGTGGCCGAAGTGACGGCCGCGTGGCCCAGCCATACGGTTGAGTCGTGCCAGCCCGGTTGCGTGGGGCCGGCTTTCAACGCGTTGCGAAACAGCGTCCATTGCACGCCGAAGACGTTGCCTTGGGCGTCCTTGAGGTTGGCGGTGACGTACCACCATTCGATACGAAAGCCTGGATGCGGGCCGTGGTCCTCGGGAAAACTAAAGGCTTTGCCAGGCACGACCTGGGCAAAGTCCGCAGCATCACTGCCCAGGCCGGCGAAGCTTGCCTCGGGCGCGGGAGCCTTGTCGCACGCGCTTAGCAGCAAAAAGGCAGCGCAGTACAACGCCTTAATCTTCATGGGCAAAGGTCCTCAACAGATCCGCCGGGCGGCTGCGGTACAGCTGCCACAAGGGCCACGCAGACGCCAGCAACGTGGCGAGCAGCGCCAGCCCCAGCAATTGCGCCAACTGCCAGGGGAACACCTGCAACGGCAGGCGCCAGCCGAAGGCCTGGACGTTGATCACCGCATCCAGGCACCACGCCAGCAGCAGCCCCAACGGCAATGCGAGGATCAGCGTGAGTACCGCCAGCAACCAGGTCTGGCCCAGGTTGAGCAGCATCAATTGCCGCCGCGTCACCCCCAGCGCCCACAGCGGGGCGAGTTGGCCGAGGCGGCTCTGGCTCTGGGTCAGCAGGCTGATAAACAGCGCCACGCCGGCGACACCCAGGGTCAGGCTGTTCAACGCCGCGGTGGCGGCGAAGGTGCGTTCGAAGACCTGGCTGGACCAGCCCTTGAGTTGCTGTTGATCGACGATGCGGCTGTCTTCCAGGCCGAATGCGCGCTGCACTTCACGCACCAGCGGCGGCACGTTTGCCGGCGCCACCCGCAGGTTGAAGCGTGCCGGTGACAGTGCAGGCCAGTGCGCCAGCAGGTGCCTGGAATTGACCAGCAGATGGCCCTTGGGGTTGCCGTAGTCGGCATAGATCCCGACGATCGTCGGCACCCACGTTCCTTGTGGCGTGGGGATCGAAACCGTATCGCCCAGTTGTACTTTCAAGCGTCGCGCCAGTTGTTCGCTGAGCATCACGCTGTCGTCCTGCAGCAAGCGGTCCCAGGGCGCGCTCGCAGCTTCCAGCAGCGGCCAGTGCTGGCGATAAGTAGGGTCATCGACCACCCCGAACACCTCCGCTGGCCAGCCTTGCAGTTGCACCGCGACCTGCCAGGTGGGCAGCACTGCCTGTACCCGCGGCTGGCGGGCCAACCAGGCATTCAGTTGCTCGGCTTGTGCCGGATTCTGCGGGTTGAGGTACAGCTCGGCGGTCAGGCGTTGCTCCAGCCAGTTGCTGAAGGTCTGGCGAAAGCCTGAAGTCATGGAGCCCGCGCCGATGTTCGCCGCCAGCGCCAACAGCAGCGCCATCAGCGCCAGGCTCAAGGCCGGCAGTTGCTGGCGACAATCAGCGAGAAACCATTGGCCCAGCACCGAGCGGCTGCGCCCCAATACGCCCTTGAGCAACCCATTGAGCAGCACCGGTAACCCCAGCGCCGCGCCCAGCAGCAAGGCCGCCATCAGCACGAACCCGGCGGCCAGGCTATCGCCCAGCCACAGCGCCAGCAGCGCGACCAGCAGTGCCGCAGCCGCCACCCAACCCTGGCGCCGCAACCAGCGCCCATGGGCCTCATGCCAGGCCTGGGCGTTGGCGAGTGCCAGCAACGGCAGGCGCGCCGCACGCCACAGGCTGCTGGCCCCGGCGAGCAGTGCGCCGAGCAGGCCCAAGCCCAGGCCGGCGAGCCACCACCACGGGCTCAAGCTCAATTGGCCCGGGACTTGCGCACCGTACAAGCCACGCAAGCTGGCGGCCACATCCGGCAGCAACAGGCTGGCCAGCAGGTAACCGCTGGCAATGCCGAGCAAGCCGCCCAACACCGCCAGAACCCCCAATTCGACTGCCAGGCTCAGGATCAGCATGCGTGCGCTGACCCCGCAGGCACGCAAGGTGCGCAGCAGCCCACGGCGTTGCTCCAGGGCCAGACCGATGGCCGCGTGGACGATAAACAGCCCCACCACAAAGGACAAAAAGCCCAAGGCGTCGAGGTTCAGGTGAAAGCTTTCGGTGAGGCGCGCGAGGTTGTTGTCTTCGCCCTGCTTGAGTTGCAGCGCGACGGGCGGTGTGGGGTGACCAGCAGCGAAGGTGTTGTCCAACAGCAAGTGCGACAGCTGCCCGGGCATGTCGAGCAAGGGTTGGGCAAAACCGATATCGGTCAGTAGCACGCCGGGCGCCATGTCGGCCTGCACCTGCAACGGCGGCAGGGTCTGCCCGTTGGCCGTGCCGGGTTGCTCGCCCTCCTGCAAGCCGAGCGCCTGCAGGGTTTGCGCGGCAACCCAGGTGCGCCCTGGCGGCTCGAAAAACGCGAGCATCTGCGCCTGGCTCAAGCGTTGCCCTGCCACACTGCCGCTGCCGGGCAGCGACACCGGGTCGATGCCCATCAATTGCAGGCGTTGTTCCTCGTGCCCCTTGAGCACCACCCGCCCCTGCACCACCGGCGACACCGGCCACCCGGCGCGGCGCAGTTGTGCGAACAGCGGCTGCGGGAAACTGGCAGCGTCCGGTGCGCTGAGGCTGGCCTGGGGTTCACCGCCGATCAATTGGCTGGCGCGTGCATAGCTGTCCCGCGCCTGGCTGTTGAGGGCCTGCACCCCGGTCAATAACGCCGTGGCCAGCCAAAGGCCGGTGAGCACACTGAAAAACTGCACCGGGTGGCGCCGCCAATGGCTCAGCAACCCACGCAGGGTCCAGTAGAACAGCGCCATCTCAGCGCGCATCCATCGGCACGACACGGCCGTGGTGCAGCACCATTTGGCGGTCCAGGCGCGCGGCGAGGCGTGGGCTGTGGGTGACCATCAACAGGCTGGTGGGGCTGTCACGCAACAGGTCCAGCAGCAGTTGCAGCACTTCATCGCTGGTGGTTTCGTCGAGGTTGCCGGTGGGTTCGTCGGCCAACAACAAACCCGGGCGTGAAGCCAGTGCCCGCCCTACCGCCACCCGTTGCTGCTGGCCGCCAGACAATTGCTCGGGGTAACGCTTGAGCAAATCACCCAGGCCCAGGCGCTCCACCAACTGCGCTTGCCAGTGCGGATCGAAACGCCCGGCCAGCCGTGCCTGGAACGCCAGGTTGTCGTCCACGCGCAAGCTGCCGATCAGGTTGAACTGCTGGAACACCAGGCCGATTTCAGTGCGGCGCCATCGGGCCAACTGCCCTTCGTTGAGTTGGTCGAGGCGCTGCTCACCGATGCGGATGCTGCCGCCGTCTACCCGGTCCAGCCCGGCCACCAGGTGCAACAGCGTGCTTTTGCCACTGCCCGATTCGCCCATCAGCGCCAGGCTGCTGCGCGCGCTCAGGTGGAGGTCGACGCCAGCCAGCACGGCCAGCGGGCCTTGAGGGGTGGCGTAGTTTTTGACAACACCTTGCACCTGCAACATAAGAACGCTCATCTGAAGGACTGCGAAGGAGAATAACGGCTGATGCTCGAGCCCACGCAAATTTTTCACATGGATTTCACCGCTTGCCCATCCCCCCTACTTTAGATTGCCCGCCAATTGGTAATAACCGGCAACTTATTAGTTAATGTAAACGGCGCGTTTAAACATGCAAATGTTCAGCAAAAAGACAGCAGTGTTGTGACAGGCTTCTGCTCCACTACGGGCAACCGCCCATTAATGACGCCTTTTTATAAACACAACAAACAGTGCCGAAGGTGAACAGCGTGGCAGACATGATCCTGGCCAACCCACAACCTAAGTTAAAGCGCCTGAGAAAATACCGGCTGCATCTGCTCGGCATTGCAGTCACCGGCCTGCTGCTGGCGGGCTTTCTGTTGTGGCCCAGCTCGCCGCTGGACCTGGGCGTCGGTAATCGCCTGGTGACCTCCGGGGTTCTCGCCAGTTGGCGCAAGGGTGACGTAGTGGTACTGGTGCGCCATGAAGAGCGCTGCGACCGCTCGACCAACCCGTGCTTCGGCCCTGCCAGCGGCCTCACGGTCAAGGGCACTCAACGTGCTGAACAACTGGGCAAAGCCTTTGATTCATTGGGTATGGAGCTCACCGACGTGCTCAGCAGCCCGACCACGCGCACCGCCCAGACCTCGCTGTTCATGTTCGGCAAGACCGAGCTGTCCCCCGGCCCGCTCGCCATCTGTGGCGACGCCATGGGCGAGGAAATCCTCAGCCACAAACAGCCAGGCCGCAACCTGATGCTGGTCACCCATAGCGCCTGCATGAGTGACTTCCAAACGAGCCTGGGCTTCCCCCACGCCGCCGCCGCCGAGTATGGCAGCGCACTGTTCGTCAAGGTATTGCCCAACGGCAAACTTGAGGCGATGGGCACGATGAATAGCCAGCAATGGACCGCCGCACTTAAACAACTTTAATTACACTTATTTACATATCCAGCGGCCATTACGTTCAGCAAAACGACAGCCCGTTTCTGGCATATTTAGTTGCGCCTATTAGTTAAGTTCCCCTTCAACGGTTTAGTGAACATCACGATGCTTGGCCCTATTGATTTAATACCCCCATTGCACCTGATTAAACGTCACGGAGCGACGTACTCATGACGCGCTTGAAACCCCTGCCGGTGTTATTGCTGGGCTTTGCCCTGTTCTTTTTGCTGCCCCTGGGCTTTCACGGTCTGTGGACCCCGGATGAAACCCGCTACGCCCAGGTCAGCCAGGAAATGCTGATGAGCGGCAACTGGGTGGCGCCGCACTTCATGGGGCTGCGTTACTTTGAGAAACCTGCCGCCGGCTATTGGCTGATCGCCCTCGGCCAGGCCGTGTTTGGTGAAAACCTGTTCGGGGTACGCATCGCTTCAGTCCTGGCCACCGCCCTGAGTGTGCTGCTGGCCTACCTGATCGCGCGCCGCCTGTGGGACGACCCGCGCAAAAGTTTCGCGTGCGCGCTGCTCTACATGAGTTTTGGCCTGGTAGCCGGGCAAGCGGGGTATGCCAACCTCGACCCGCAATTCACCTTGTGGGTGAACTTGAGCTTGGTCGCGCTGTGGTTTGCCCTGGACAGCCGCACGCCTCGCGAGCGCCTGGGCGCCTGGGCATTGCTGGGGGTGGCGTGCGCCATGGGGTTCATGACCAAGGGGTTCCTGGCATGGCTGCTGCCGGTGTTGATCGCCGTGCCTTTCATGATCTGGCAGCGCCGCGTGGGCGAGCTGTTGCGTTACGGGCCGCTGGCGGTGCTGGTCGCCGCACTGATGTGCCTGCCGTGGGCCTTGGCAATCCACCTGCAGGAACCGGACTACTGGCGCTTCTTTTTCTGGCATGAACACATCCGCCGCTTTGCCGCCGACAACGCACAACATGCGCGGCCGTTGTGGTTCTTCCTGCCGATCATGGTGCTGGCGTGCATGCCTTGGGCCGCCTTGTTACCCGATACGGTGCTCAAGACCTGGCAGGAAAAGCGCCAGCCGGCGATTGCCTTTCTCGCCCTGTGGCTGCTGCTGCCCCTGGGCTTTTTCAGCCTGAGCAAAGGCAAGCTGCCGACCTACATCATGCCGTGCCTGTTGCCCCTGGCGCTGCTGATGGGCCACGGCTTGATCGACCGGATCAAGCAAGGCAAGGCGCGTACGATTGTGATCAACGGCGCGCTGAATGTCATCCTCGGCGTGGCGGCCATGGTGGGGCTGATTTACCTGCAAATGTGCGACCCGCTGTACGGCAATAGCCATGCCGAGATGTTCAGCCTGTCCCTGGCCTTTATCGTGCTGCTGGCCTGGATTCTCGTCAACTTGCTGCAAGCGGTGCGCCCGTTGACGTTATGGGCGATGCCAGCCCTGGGCATTGGCGTGCTGGTGGCGCTGCTACCGGCAGGCATGCCCGCCCTGATTGCGGATAACGAAATGCCCGACCAATTTGTGCTTGAGCATCTGGACGAGTTGCAACAAACCCGTGCTTTGCTGAGCAACGAATTGGGTTCGGCGTCGGCCTTGTCGTGGCGACTGCGCCGGCCAGAAGTGGCGCTTTATAACACCCAGGGCGAGCTGCGCTACGGCCTGCACGACGAACACGCGGCACACCGCAAGGTCACGCTCGATAACGTGCAAGCCTGGTTGACCGAGGCCCGCCAGCAAGGTTCGGTCGGCGTGCTGATGCGGGTCAAGAGCACCAGCGAACACCGCGAAGAAGGGCAATTACCGCCCGGCGGCAAACGCTATCGCAAGGGCAACCTGATGCTGACGATTTACCCACAGCAACCTTAATGCAGCGCCTGCCACAGGGAAAACCCATGAGCTTCTGGAAAACCGAACGCGGCGCCCTGGTGTTGCTGCTGGGCGTTTCGGCCTTGCTGTTGCTAATGGGCCTGGGCAGCCGCGACCTGTGGGGGCCGGAAACCCGCTGGGCAAATATCGCCTTACAGATGCTGCAAAGCGGCGACTACTTCGACCCGTACCTCAAAGGCACGCCGTATTACGACAAGCCCCTGCCCTCCTACTGGCTGATCACCGGTTTTGCCCACCTGATGGGCGGCCTCGGCCCGTGGTCGTTGCGCTTGTCGTCGGTGATTGCTGCATGGCTGAGTATCTGGCTGGTGTACCTGATTGGCGAGCGTCTGTTCCGCAAGGGCACCGGGTTGATTGCCGGCTGGATGCTCGCCACCACCTTCTACTTCCTGTTCTGGGCGCGAGTAGCCACCGCCGATGTGCTGACTGTGTGCGGCGTGCTGGCGGCCGTGTGGTGGTATTGGCGCGGGCCAGACGACACGCGCCTTGGGCGCTACACGGTATTTTTCCTGTTGCTGGCAGCCACATCGCTGTTCAAAGGCTTGATCGGTTTTGTACTGCCGGGGCTGGTGCTGTTGCCGCACCTGCTCAGCGAGCAGCGCTACAAGCGCCACCTCAATCTGCGCCTGCTGCTGGCGATGGTCATCGCCGGGGCGTTCTACGCGATTCCCTTTGTGCTGTCTCACCGCTACGGCGCCCCTACCTACGGCGAGAGCGGTCTGGAACTGGTGTTCCGGGAAAACGTGGTGCGCTTCTTCGACCCCTTCGACCATATGGGGCCGATCTACACCTACCTGATCTACCTGCCGGCCTACACCCTGCCCTGGGCCCCCTGCTGGATGCTTGGCCTATGGCTCGCCGTGCGCCACTGGCGCCAGACCCCACCCAACGTACGCTGGCTAGTGTGGGGCCTGGGCCTGCTGTTTGTGTTCTTCACCGCCAGCGGCAGCCGCCGCAGCTACTACGTACTGCCGCTGGTGCCGTTCGCTCAATTGCTCGCCGCCTGGTGGCTGAGCGAACGCCTGCAGAACACATCGGCCCGTTGGCCGCGCTGGCAAAAAGGCTTTGGCCTCAGCGCAGGCCTGCTCTTACTGGTACTGGGCGTGATCTACCCCTGGACCACCGGCAACGGCGGCGTGACCCGCTTCGCCCAGGACCTGCAAGCCCAAGCGGTGAAAAGCGCACCGTGGAACCAATGGCAAATGGTGCTGGTAGAAGTCGACAACAAGCTGCCGATGTACCTGCAAAACCATGGCAAGCCCTTCTACTACGTCAGCGAAACCCAGGACTTCCCCCGCCAGGGCGACAGCGCCGCGTTCATGGCCTGGCTGGAAAAAACCAGCGGCCAGGCCTTCGACCCACAGCGCACGATTATTGTCGCGCAGTATTCCAAGGAGGAGCCGGCGCCGCTGGCCTTCCTCGGGGTGGATCATCAGGTGGTCAGGACGCAGCCGGATAATGGCGAGCGGTTGTTTCAGAAGCGTGAGGGAGGGAGTGTGGCGTTTGTGCCGACGCCGCGCTGAGATTCGAAAGAGAAGCCCCCGTTCCCATAGGTTTGCGCATTCCTTGCGGGGGTCATCTATACCTCACGCACAAACTCATCCGCTTGCGCCTTGAGCCAATCAATCAACCGAGCGATATCCGGCTCCGACTGGCGCCCACTGCGGCAAATGATGTAGTAGGCAGCCGGCGACATCATCACGGGTGCTTTCAGCGCAACCAACGCCCCCTCCTTCAACGCGTCGTATACCAGTGCCGTTCTGCCCAAGGCGATCCCCCCGCCTTTCACCGCGAGGCTGATCGCCAAACTGGAATCAGGGAAGCGGGGGCCATGATGATACGGCGGTGCCGCCAGCCCCTGGAATGCAAACCAGCTCTCCCATCCTGGGCACACTTGATCATCCACCCGATGAATCAACGGGTACCGGGCGATATCCGCCAAGGCAATATCGCCGTGTAACCGCTGAAACGCTGGCGAACACACAGGAAATACCGCATCGCGCATCAGCGGTTCGACATAGTGGTCAGGGTAGTCGCCGTACCCCATCACCACTGCGACGTCGTACTGATGAGCACTCAAGCTGGCGCTGCTCATATCCGCGCTGGTCAACACCAAGTCCAGGTTGAATGACGCTTGAGCATGAGAGCCATGCATCCTGGGAATCAGCCAGGTTGAACAGAGAGAGGATGTGCAGGAGAGGTAAAGCGGCTGAGACTTGCCCGGGTTGAGCGAATGCAGCACAGCGTCCAGCTCTTTGAAAAAACCTTCGGCAACCGGCAACAGCGCCTGCGCTGCCGCCGTGAGCTTGACGCCCCGTGAGTGGCGTTCGAACAACTGCACACCCCACCAATCTTCCAGGCCCGCAATCTGATGGCTGATAGCGCTGGCGGTGAGGTTCAGCTCAGATGCGGCGCGCGCAAAGCTGCCGGTTTGCGCCGCACTGACGAAGGCTTGAAGCATGGGGGTCGGGGGCGGACGTTGGGCCATCAGTTGCTCACTTTGATCAGGATGATCCCGCCAACAATGACGAATGCCGAAAGCATTCGCCGCCAGCCAAACCGTTCATGGAAGAACAGCGCGGCAATAATGGCGCCGATGATAACACTGGTCTCCCGCAGCGCTGACACCTTGGCTACCGCATCCAGTGACAGAGCAAACAACACCAAGCCGTAGGACGCCAGGTAAAACACTCCCCCCAAAATCCCCACCCGCCAATGACAGCGGATCGCCTGGGTCAGCGCCGGGCGTGCCTTGAAAAAAGCCAGTAGCGGGATCGGGATGCTCTGGAACACCGTCAGGTAGATGATGTATTGCAGCACCGTCTCACTGGCTCTCACCCCTTTGGCATCGACTACCGTATAGGCCGCAATGAACGCCCCAGCGCATACCGCCATTAGGATCGGCTTGAACATGTGCGCTGTCATCCTGCGTACAAACGTCAGGCTGATGATCCCCATGCAGATCATCATTACCCCGGCCATAGCCTGAAATGACAGCTGTTCATGCAGTAAGAAGTAGGAAAACAACGCAACCAATACCGGCGGCACACCGCGCATTACCGGGTAAACCTGGCCGAAATCACCAGTCTCGTACGCCTTGATCAGAAACAATCGATAGATCGTGTTCAACACTACAGAGACCAGCACATAGCCCCACACCTCCAGGCTCGGCACATGGACCAATGGTAGCGCCGCCAGACAGATCAGCAATGCGGTGCCATCGACCATCGCCAAGGTCATGAACCGGCTGCTTCCGGCGCGTACAACGGCATTCCAGGTGGCATGCATGAAGGCGGAGATCAAGACAAGGGTGATTGCGATATCGGAGTTGTCCATGGGGCTCGGCTTTGGTTGGTAACAGAGGAGTACGTCATTGCGAACAAACAAATATCAGGGCTTGCGTAACCACATCCGTAGCATATAGCGGTTGAGATCGCTCAACCGCTCAGCATCATTGATTTCCATACATGGAGCATTTTTGTCTATGAAATGTGTACGGGTGTGCAAAAACTTATTGTCCGCGGAAATAAGCAATTGCCCAGGTTCAAGCAGTACCCGATGTTGCACTGTCGACTGGTCAAGTACGGTATCTAAGAAGTTCAACGCTTCAGTTTGTGCACAGGTTAACGGGATGCCCGCTTTAAGGTGAGCAGACTCAATATAGACACGAAAGTACCTAATTAAAGGAATACCTTCTTCAGAAAAGCTCAAGATGGGCGCCTTAAACAATTCTTCATTCTCTGCCATTCCGCGATTCTCAAAAAAGAAATCGCACTTTAGCTCTTCTAGTATCTCCGGAAACGCCATCAACTCTGCATATGCTGCGCTTGCATCAATCAGAATGCTTTCACCACCCAGCAGCGCTTTCTGGCCACATGCCAAGATCAAATAATCGATAGGTAACGGGTCACTCACACCATCGTTATGTACGTAAGCACCCTGCCGGGTTTGATGGTATCTAGCACCTTCTTCAATACTTTTACCTCCCCGGTCGTACACCTCAATCACCTTATGGTCTAGATGGTTCTGCACCATTGGCGCCCCGAGCAACGAGCCGAATGTCCAAACCAGGGATTTAAAGCTTGCGAGGTTATCGTCCTGAAAACCATCTAATATTAAGACATGAGTTTCACGGTCAATCATGTTTCGGATATTATTCAATTCCGCGCTTAGGCTGGGCGAGTGAAGCGGATTGATATAAGCGGGATTCGTATCAAATCGATTACCTTGGATACCTGCCTCAACAATATTTCTTGCGCTTAGCAATTCATCAAATGCTGCTTGAGAGAGTCTGACTTTAGCTACTTCTTGACGAAAATGACTGATGTCTATGTTCATCGCAATCCTTTACGGCGGTTAGTTAAGAGCACTCATTTAACTAACCTCAGCCCTCCTCGAAAAAGCGAAACCTCATCAGCGTAGCCATCAAAGCTCGTCATGACAGATCTTTCATACAGAAAAAATTAGGTAGTCCTTGATGGCCTTTCGTCATGGTTTGTAAAGGGCCAGCAAGTCGTATCCCTTTAAATTGCAGGACGTTTCCGAGACAATCCCCGCCGCCTTGTGCCGGTTGGAATCGGTGGCTAGTCTGCGATCCGTCACTGCTCATCAGTGATCGGGTTTAGTCGCCCGGATTCCAGTTGTGCGCAAGCGGTCACCCTGTTCATGGTGGCTGTGCGCAGGGCACCTTCGGGTGCGCCGGATCCAACTGGCCGGTCGACTAACCTGCGTACAGCCGCCACCCAACGTTTAGTCGCGAAGGGCTCGGCTCCTTACCTACCAGTTGGAGCTACACCATGAATAAAGCCATACCCGATCCGCCCCTCGATCCCGCCAAAACCCGCGCCGCCTTCAACCGCGCCATCGACCATTACCTGCCCAGCCAGGTTTTCCACGCCATCAACGACGACCTGAGTTTCGAAGATGCGTTGCTGTACACCGCCAGCCTGCTCGACAGTGCTTCAGCGACGGCGCTGGATTGTGGCGAGCTGCTGGACAGCCCTGGGCGGGCGAAGATTCTCGCAGTGTGGCATTTGCTGGAGATTGCCAGGACTACGGTGGATCGCTCCATCGAGTGTATGAAGCCCTTGAAGGCAGCGCCCTAAAATGTGGGAGGGGGCTTGCTCCCGATGGCGGTGTGTCAGCAGATATATCCGGCACTGACACGCCGTCATCGGGAGCAAGCCCCCTCCCACACTGAGCGCATTCCAATGCTTAGATCCGACGGCGGCGGTTGAGTTGAGGAATGGCGGTTTGCGGGACTTCAACGCGTTGGGCTTGCGCCACGGTCCTGGCGGCGAGTTGGGCCAATGTGGGTTGGCTGAACACGCTGCGCGCATCCACTTCCAGGCCGGCCTTGCGCATACGCGCCACCAGGTTTACCGCCAGCAGCGAGTGGCCACCGAGTTCGAAGAAGTGGTCATGGCGCCCTACCCGTTCCAGTTTCAACACGTCGGCCCAGATCGCGGCCATCAAGGTTTCCACCTCGCCCTCGGGCGCTTCATAGGCGCGGCTGAGCACCGCTTCCAAGCCGGGTTCGGGCAGGGCTTTGCGGTCGAGTTTGCCGGCGGGGTTCAGAGGCAGTGCATCGAGTTGTACGAAGGCGGCCGGCACCATGTATTCCGGCAGTTGCTCCAGCATATGGGTGCGCAAGGTTTCCAGGCTCGGCGCCTGGCCTCTTAGCGTGAAATAGGCGACCAGGCGCTCATCGCGAATCAGCACCGCTACTTCACGCAAGGCTGGGTGTGCAGCCAGGCGTGCTTCGATCTCTCCCAGTTCCAGGCGCACGCCGCGCAGTTTGACCTGGAAGTCATTGCGCCCGAGAAATTCGAGATTGCCATCGGGCAAATAGCGCACCAGGTCGCCAGTGCGATACAGGCGGTCACCGGCCACGAAGGGGCTGTCGATAAAGCGCTCGGCCGTCATCTGCTCCAAGCCCAGGTAACCCCGGGCAACGCCCACCCCACCGATATGCAATTGACCACTGATGCCCATGGGCACCGGCGCGTCATGCGCGTCCAACACATACAGGCGAGTGTTGTGGATGGCGCGGCCAATCGGCAGTTGCAGGGCCGGTACCGGTGCGCCGGGTTCGAGGGTCCAGGCGCTGCTGTCTACCGTGGCTTCGGTGGGGCCGTAGACGTTGTGCAAGCGCACCTTGGGCAAGCGCGCCTGCACGCCACGGGCCAGGGCTTCGGTGAGTTCACCGCCGCCGCACAATACATCGGTGAGGCTGGTACACAGGGCTGACTCGTCCAGCTCAAGGAACTGCTGCAACATCGCCGGCACGAACTTGATCACGCTGATCTGTTGCTCGCGAATCAGCTGGGCCAGGTACGCCGGTTCACGATGGCCATCGGGCCGCGCCAGCACCAGGCGCATGCCGTTGCTCAGCGGCCAGAACAGCTCCCACACCGAACCGTCGAAGCTGAACGGGGCGCGCTGCAACAAGGCGCCGCCTGCGGCGTTCGGGCACAGTTGCGAGCCCCAGTGCAGCAGGTTGCCCAGGCCACGATGTTCGATCATCACGCCCTTGGGTATGCCGGTAGAACCCGAGGTGTACATCAAGTAGGCCAGGTTGGTCACGCTCAAGCCAGGCACCGAAGGGTTACCGCTCGGTGCCTGGTGCCAGGTGCAGTGATCGAAGTCGATCAACGGGATCGAGACCTCACCCACCACCTCGCGGGTGGCGCCGTGTACCAGCAGCGCCACCGGCTGGCTGTCGGCAAGCATGTAGGCCAGGCGCTCACGCGGGTATCCCGGGTCGAGGGGCACATAGGCGCCGCCCGCCTTGAGAATCGCCAGCAACCCCACCACCAACTCCAATCCGCGCTCCACGCACAACGCTACTCGCGAATCCGGCTGTACGCCACGCGCTTGCAAGTGGAAGGCCAGTTGGTTGGCGCGCTCGTTGAGTTCGCGGTAGGTCAATTGCTGCGCGCCGGCCTGTACCGCGATGGCATCGGGGATTTGCTGCGCATGGGCTTCGAACAGCGCCTGAACCGTGAGGCTTTTAGGGTAGTCGGTAGCAGTGGCGTTGAAGTCCACCAGCAGCGTGTGCAATTCGCTGGCAGGCAGCACCTGCACGTCGCGCAGCGGCATTTTCGGCGTGCGTTCAAGCGCGTCCACCAATCCGTTGAGCGCGGTGTCGAAGTAGCTCAACACGCGTTCGGCACCCTCTGTGCGCGGCGCCTTGGCCTTGAGCCGGAAACCGCTGGCCATGTCGTCCACCGTGAGCATCAGCGGGTAACTGAGGATGTCTTCACTGCTGAGCAAGGCAATGCCCGGCACCAGGTTCAACTCGGGGTCGGCCAAGGTATGGCGGTAGTTGAGCAGGCTGTTGAACAGTGGTGACACGCCGCTGCAACGCTGGGCCAGCGCCAGGGACGCCTGCTCATGGGCGAGCAAGGCGCTCAGTTGCGCGTGGGTGTCGTGCAGTGCATCCACCACGCTTTGCCCGGCCAGGCGCAGGCGCAGCGGCAAGGTGTTGATGAACATGCCCAAGGCTCGTTCGGCCCCCTCGCCGGCTTGCAGGCGGCCAAGCAAGACGGTGCCGAACACCACATCGTCGCGGCCCGCTACACGGCTGAGCGCATGCGCCCAGGCCAGGTGGAATAGGCTCGCGGCACTGACACCCAAGGCGCGGGCCTGGCTGCGTAAACGCAGATTGAGCGTATCGCTGAGCGAGCGCTCGGCCTCTTCGATCTCGGCCCGATTGGCCTGGCGCTCCTGCACGCCGAACGCCAGGGTCGGCTCATCCACATCCGCCAAGCGCTCACGAAAGAACGCCTCGTGGGCAGCCTGGCGTGTGACGCAACGGGCCTGCGCAACCACGTTGCGATAGGGCACGGGCGCGGGCAATTGCGCCTGTTGACCGAGCAGATGAGCGCGGATTTCGTCCACCAGCACCGTGGTCGAAGTGGCATCGTTGACCAGATGATGAAAGCGCAGCCTGGCGACCCAGCGCTGGTTGTGGGGTTCTTCGGCATAATCCAGGGCCATCAGTGGCGCCTGGCGCAAGTCCAGGGGTTCGGCCGGTTCGCGCAGCGGTTCGACCCGCAACCGCGCTTCGCGCCACACCACCTGCATCGGCTGTTCAAGGGCATCCCAGGCCAGGCTGGTGCGCAGGATATCGTGACGATCGATCACCTGTTGCAGGGCCTGGGCAAAGGCATCCAGTTGTTCACGGTGTGCAAAGCTGAACAGCGCCTGTTGCTGGTACGGGTCGCACTCGTCGGTGATGTGGTGGTAGAGCAACCCTTCCTGCAACGGCGCCAGCGGGTAGATTTCCTGCACATTGGCCGCACCACCGGGGATGCCGGCGATGATGCGATCCAGGCTGGGTTGATCCAGGTCGGCCAGCGCGAGCAGCTCCGGGGTGAGATGGGTACAGCCTGGGGGAATCCGATTGGCCGGCACCGCCCTGTCACTGCCGACACACGCCGCCGCCAGCGCCGCCAATGTTGGCTTGCCGAACAGCACCTGCACATCGGCGCGCAGACCGGCCTGGCGCATGCGCTGCACCAGTTGCACCGCCAGCAGCGAATGCCCGCCCAACTCGAAGAAATGGTCATGGCGCCCCACTTGCTGCACGTGCAGCAACTGCGCCCAGATCTGCGCCAGGGTGGTTTCCACACCGTCCTGTGGGGCTTCAAATCGTCGGGTAATAAAGGCTTCCTGGGTCGGTGACGGCAGGGCTTTACGATCAAGCTTGCCATTGGCGGTCAGGGGCAAGGCCTCAAGGCTCATGTAGGCCGCCGGCAGCATGTAGTCGGGAAGCGAGGCTTGCAGGTGAGCGCGCAGTGCTTCGATATCGACAGGCTGACGCTGGATAAACCAGGCCAGCAATTGCCCTTCGCGGCACTGCACCACCGCCTCCCTGATCGCCGGATGGCTGGCCAGGGCCGCTTCGATTTCCCCCAGTTCAATGCGTACGCCACGGATTTTCACTTGGTCGTCATTGCGCCCCAGGTATTCAAGATTGCCGTTCGGCAGCCAGCACGCGAGGTCGCCGGTGCGGTACATACGACCGTCGCCAAAGGGGTCATGCAGAAAGCGTTCGGCACTCAGTTCGGGGCGGTTCAGGTACCCGCGTGCCACGCCTTTGCCGCCGACGTACACCTCCCCCGCCACGCCAATCGGCACAGGGCGTTGTTGAGCGTCCAGCACATAGACGCGGGCGTTGGCGACCGGCGCGCCGATATGTAGCGGCTGGCCCACTGCAACAGCTCCCGATGTGGCAACCACGGTGGCTTCGGTGGGGCCGTAGTTGTTGATCACCGTGAACGTTTGCGCCTGAGCGAACGTGCGCAGGCGGTCACCGCCGATCAGCAAGGTGCGCAAGGTGGGGTGCGCCAGGTGCTGGCTGAAGGCGTATTCGGCGACCGGCGTGGGCAGGAAACACACATCCAACGGCTGCGCGCGCCACCAGGCGAGCAGTGCGTCGATATCTTCAGCGCCATCATGGGCCGGTGGCAGGTGCAGCGTCGCGCCTGCGCACAGGGCCGGCCAGACTTCCCAGGCCATCGCATCAAAGCCAAAGCCGGCGACGCTGGCGGTGTGGCTGCCCGCGTGCAGGTCGAAGGCGCGGCAATGCCAGTCCACCAGGTTCGACACACTGTGGTGCTCGACCATCACGCCCTTGGGCAAACCGGTGGAGCCGGAGGTGTAGATCACATAGGCCAGGTTCGACGGCGTAACCGCCACCTGTGGGTTGCTGTCGATGTGTGCGGTGGCAGGCTCCAGCAGGATCACCGGCACCGTAGACGCAGGCAGCCGCTGGCGCAGGTCGTGTTGAGTCAGGACTGCCACGGGGGCACTGTCGTGCAGCAGGTAGTCCAGGCGTTCGGCGGGATGGGCCGGGTCCAGCGGCACGTAACAGGCGCCGGATTTGAGGATCGCCAGCAGCCCCGCCAGGGTCTCCAGGCCGCGTCGGGCCAGGATCGCCACGCGATCATCCGGTTGTACGCCGTGTGCCAATAGTTGATGGGCCAGGCTATTGGCCTGGCGATTGAGTTGGGCATAGGTCAACTGACGGTTCTGACACACCGCGGCAATAGCATTCGGTGTACGTACGGCCTGCGCTTCAATCCGCCCGTGCAGGGTCTGCGGCATGGCGTTGGGCTGCGCGGTGGCGTTCCAGTGCAGCAGCCGGGCCTGCTCCTCAGGCGGTAACAGGGAAAATTCACCGACCTGCAATGCAGTGTCTTCCAGCCCTTGCTCCAACAGACAGGTGAAACGCAGCGCCAACGCCTGGACTTCATCGTGCTGGAAGTACGCCTCGTTGTAGACGCAATGCAGCCATGCACTGTCCTGATAACGGTTGCTGCGCAGGTGAATGGCGATCGGCAACGCCTCGTGGTGGTTAGAGACCTTGATAGCGCGGGCCTGGACCTGACCGAAGCGCAGGTCATGGTCGTCCTGCTCGTACGACACCGACAAATCGAACAGCTGCCCGCGATCCGTACGCCTCAGGCCCAGCTCACGGTTCATCTCACTCAACGGGAAACGCTGATGACGAAAATCCTGCTTGAGCTGATCACGTATGCCACGTACCAGGGCACTGAAGGACAACGACTCGCTGAACTGAAACCGTACCGCGCTGACCTGGGTGAACATGCCCACGGTGGCGCGAAAAAGTGCGTTGGAGCGGTTGAGAATGGGCAGCCCCACCACCCACTCCTCCCGCTGGCTGGTGCGGGTGAAATACACATACATCGCCGCCAGCAACACATGAAAAGCCGATGCCTGATGGCGGTTGGCGACCTGCTCCATGCGGTTGAGCAGCGCCGCAGGGAAGGCTTGCACGAAGGTGTTGCTCGACGTCTTGGCAGGGTGCTTCGGGCTGAGCAGCGGTTCGGGCAACACGTGGTATTTGTCCAGCCAATACTCGCGGTCGCGGGCGTAACGGGCCGATTGCAGGTAGCGCTGGTCGGCCTCGATAAAATCGATATACGACGTCACCAAGGGCTCCGCGTGCCGGTCCTGCTCCTGGGCGGTGTAGAGCTGGGCGAGGGATTGCAGCAACTGCCCAAAGCCCCAGCCATCGAGGATCAGGTGGTGAGCCTGGATGCCGAGGCGGTAGAGGTCGTCGTCGAGCTTGACCAACATAAAGCGCAACAACGGCTCACCGCTCATGGCGAAGGGCCGGGCCATTTGCGCCTGCATCAGGGCATGGGTCGCGGCTGACGGGTCGGGCAGCGCGCAGAAATCATGCAGGGCCACGTCTACTGGCAGTGCTGGGGCGAAGGTCTGCCGTGGCATGCCGTCGGTGTCGATATGCAGTTGGGTGCGCAACGCATCATGCCTGGCCACCAACTGCGCAAGGGCATGCTGGATGCGCTCGGGCGCTACTGCACCGGCGAAATCGAGATAACCGCCGATGTTGTACAGCGGCGAATCACCCAGGCGCAATTGATCGAGCCAGATGTCCTGTTGGGCGCCAGTGAGGGGAAAGCTGGCCGGCAGGCGGGAGGAATGCTGCATAAGATCCTTCTCATGGGGGTCAGGCACTGGCCGCGCAGGGTGGCCCATTAAGCCGAAGTTGCCGGATTTGAGCATGGGGGCCTGGCGGTGTCTGTCACCCGAAACCCGGACATCCAAACGCACGGACAGGGGTTGGTGGGTGGTTGATTGCTGAAACGATTAAAGCGCTGTAGGACATTGGCTATAAGTAGCCGATGCTGGCATTTCGAATATTTTTCGCGATTAGTCAATTTAATTTAAATATCAAACAGTTAGTCAGCGATAAACATATCCTGCGTGCATTCGTCGGCGGTTTTACTCGCCCGAAACGTCGAATTAATGACGCGATTTTTATGGCAGCTTGTGTCCCTCGTTTCCGCTACATACGTAGGATAAATCCCTATGGCTAAATAAAATCTCGGACGCCGAGTCACGTTCAAGGAGTAAGGATCGTCCTGTTAGAGCCCAGGGCATCCATAGACGGTTTTCGACATCAAGGATGAGATGGCTATGAGTCTGACCCGTAGTATTGGCGACACACGCGGCCCGCATTTCTATGCCGAAATGGGCGAGTTGATTTCAAACAGCGGCGACGAACATTTTGCCGCCAACATGCTGCACCTGGTGGACAAGTGGGTGCCGATTCACCTGGTAGACCTCAGCGAATGGACCCTCGATGAACTGCGCGACCGCGTACTGGACATCAAGTTGCTGGGCAGCGCCGGGCTTAAACAGGATTTGTCTGTACCCCAGACCCTGCACCCGCTGAACGACCACCCGTTGCTGCGGGAAATGCTGCGCATGCAAGACCCGCTGCTGATCCAGATGAAAGCCAAGGCCAACAGCACACATCCGCGGGGCAGCTCACACCAGTGCAACCTGGTCTCGCGCCAAAGCAATCGGCGTTGCGTGATCTCGTTCTACCGCCCGCCGACCCAACGTGGTTTTTCCCTGGCTGAGTTGTCATTTCTCAAATGCCTGTCAGACACCCTGTTGCCACTGATGGAACGGCACGCGCAGATCCTGCGCCAGGCCCACCACACCGAGACCGAGCCGGCCCACAACTTGCTGGAGCAATCGCAGTTGCAGCGTGAGTTCTACAAGCGCCTGTCCCTCAGCGATATCACCCTGTCGGCGCGGGAGCAGGAAGTCTGCCTGGGCTTATTGACGGGAGGCACCGTGCCGCAGATCGCAGAAAAGCTCAGTGTGAAAAACAGTTCGATCGAGACCTACCTCAAGCGCGCTGCCGCCAAGCTTGGCGTGAGTGGCCGACATGGCCTGGCCAAATGGATGGTGGGCGCCTGATGAACAAACTCACGCTCTGCACCGTCGGCGTCGCCTGGATGCTCGGCAGTTGCTCGTTGATCCCCGAGTATCAACGGCCCGCGGCGCCGACACCCGCGCAGTATCCCCAGGGCGGCGTGTACAGCCTGGCGCAGGCCGGCACCCTCACGCAGAACGCGGACTGGCAGCAGCTGTTCCACGACCCGGCGCTGCAACGGTTGATCGGTGAGGCGCTGGTCAACAACCGCGATCTGCGGGTCGCGGCCCTGAATGTGCAGGCTTTTCAGGCTCAGTACCGTATCCAGCGTGCAGATTTGTTCCCGGCGATATCCGCCACTGGCGCCGGCAAGCGCCAGAAACTGCCGCGGGGCGTGACCGGCACCGGCAAGTCGGCAATCACCTCCAACTATTCCGCCACCTTGGGCCTGAGCGCCTATGAGCTGGATTTGTTCGGCCGCGTGCGCAGCCTCAGCGAACAGGCGATGCTCACTTACCTGGGCACCGAAGAGGCGCGTCGCAGCGTGCAATTGAGCTTAGTTGCCAACGTTGCCAATGCCTACCTGACCTGGCGGGCCGATCAGGAACTGCTGGCCCTGGCCGAGCAAACCCTGGTGGCCAACGACCACAGCTGGCAGTTGACCAGCCGCAGTAAAAGTGCGGGCAAAGCCTCGGCGCTGGAAGTGGTACAAGCACGTACAGCGGTGGAAAGCACCCGCGCCAGCGTGGCCCGCTATGAACGCCAGGTCGCCCAGGACCTCAACAACCTCACCCTGTTGGTGGGCGGCCCGGTGGATGACAACCTGCCTTCGCGCCCACTAGCCGATGAACTGGTCGCCCGTGTCCCTGCCGGTTTGCCCTCCGACCTGCTGCAACGCCGCCCGGATATCCTCCAGGCCGAATACCAGTTGCAGGCGGCCAACGCCAACATCGGTGCCGCCCGTGCCGCGTTCTTTCCGTCCGTGACCCTGACGGCCAATGCCGGCAGCACCAGCAAGGAACTGTCGGGGCTGTTCAAGGGAGGCTCGGGCACCTGGACGTTCCAGCCGCAGATCAACCTGCCGATCTTCAACGCCGGCAGCCTGCGTGCCAGCCTCGATTACGCCAGGCTGCAGAAAGACATCACGGTGGCCCAATACGAAAAGTCCATCCAGACCGCCTTCCAGGAAGTCGCCGATGGCCTCGCCGCCCGCCAGACCTTCAACGACCAACTGGACGCGCAACGGGATTTCGTCGCCGCCAACCAGAATTACTACGACCTGGCCCAACACCGATACCGCAGCGGCGTGGACAGCAACCTGACGTTCCTCGACGCGCAGCGGGCGTTGTTCAGTTCCCAGCAAGCGCTGATTGTGGATCGGCTGGCGCAATTGGTGGCGGAGGTGAATCTGTATACAGCGCTGGGTGGGGCATGGGGGGATGGTCACGCTTCCATCGCCCGTTTAATGCAGTAGTTACACCAGTTTCAAGCCGATGTTGCCCGCGATGCCTCGATTGGTGTCAGTAAGCTTGACCTTGCCGTAGTGATCCAGATAACCGTCAACGACTAATCCGACATGGCCCCCGGTGGCTAATGTGCCTATCGCGCCATTCCTCAGGTCTTTCATTGTCGCTGCCACAACGCGCGCGCTGAGCCCCAGGCGGCGCAGGGCCTCACCGGGGTAATCTCCAGTGTTCAGCGCAGCGATGGAATCGTTGAAAGTTTCCTCATCATTATCGTAATACCGCTCCAGCTGGATTCGCTTGGCACTCACCGCAAATAAAAACTTAGCGTGAGTGAGCACATCACTTGGGGCATGGGCTTCAAACCCTGCTTTACCCATGGCATGCCGCAACTCTGCCTGGGTTATATGCAACGTGAAGTCGTCGCGCATAACGATGTTAAAGCCATCAGGGGTGGTTTCTATTTTTTTGTAAATGCCATGGGGGTTATGCCCGAATTTCATCATGGCCGCCTTGATAGCCGCGATGACAACACAATCACCCTTCGCGCCTTGAGTAAAATCACTGAAAATATCGCCTGGCTTTATACCTACCGTATCAGGCGCACCGAGGATAATCGGGCCATCGTCTTTGAGCGCCCGTACGCCCTGGCTGTAGCCGTTTTGAACAGACTTATCAGTGTCGGGCATAACCGATACCCTACGACCGACAGGCGCCTCTTTCATCGTCCGTAAAAAATCCGGCTGGGGCGGCATCTCACGCGTGCGATGAGAGGGCTTATCAAGCATCGCCGATAAGCGTTGCGCTAATACGCCCAGCTCTGTCATCAACCCCGTCAAGCGCTGAGAGCGGTCGTCAGCTTGCTTGTAATCGTGTTCAACCACATCGTCGCGCAGGCTTGAATTGTGCAGATCACCCCCTATCAGGGTTTTGGACAACGCTGATACCTTGCTGAAACCACTCATCACACACTCCTTATCAATAGATATCCTAGCGTTGAGCAAAAACAGTTCTAGACGAGTTTAATGCCAGCTTTCCAATGCATGTCTCTCATCAGCCTTTTCTTGTTTCCATACACGTCTAAATAACCACCCATGACGGCAAGGTCGTGACCGTTGTTCGCAATCGTACCGATAGCGCCTCTCATTAGTTCCTTGATATTGGTGCGAACCATATGCCCTTTCAGCCCCAAGCGAAGAAGACCTTCCCCGGCAAATTCACCATCATTGAGTGTGGCCATAGCCGTCTCGAAACTACGCTTGGCAATGTCATCATTATTTTCCAGCTGCGCCCGTTTCGCGCTCACCGCAAATAAAAATATCGCACTCGTGAACACTGCATTACCTGGTTTAGTCGTCTCGAAGCCTGCTCCGTATTTAGCTTCTTCCAGTTCTTCATCAGTTATTTTCAATGTGTAGTTATCCCTCATAACCACGTCAAATCCATCATCTAACCGAGTGACTTTTTGAAAAACCTGATGAGGGCTATGTCCAAACCTTGCCATGGCTGCCTTGATGGATGCGACTGTCACGCAATTGCCCGTTGGACCTTGATAGAACGCGGAGACAATATCTGCTATTTGTTCCACTGCATTCTGGGCGTTATCCGGTAGATAGAAATTGGGTACTTTGCCAACAGCCGGAGCCTGCCTTTGAGCATTGTTAACAGGCCCTTGCGCCATCGGCGATGAAGGCTGCTGGATCAGGCGCGTCGCGACAACGCCGAGCCTGGTAACCAAATGACGTAAGCTGTTGAACGATGGCGCGTACGTGCCGGGTGAAACCTGATTACGAGCCTCCAGCGATTCTGTCGAAGGCGGCTTCGATAGTGCTGTCGATGCTGTGGCAGTTGGCCAATAAGGAGGTTCACGATAGTTGGGCAGGACGCTTTGAATGGAAGAAACGGACACCGCTATTCTCCAGCATAAAAATAATAGTCAACGATAACGTGACGGCACGTAAATATTGTAACCATACAGGCTTGGGAAACATCTCTGAATGAATCAACGACGCCGAGTAAGCCCATTGTTCTGATGAACGTAGGGCTCATAGGCACCTGCAGCTATTTCCTGTGGACTTAAATGTCGGCCTAACCCTAACCAGATAACCAGCTTTTCCCGATCATGCTCCGCAGTGGAGTTAACCAGAACATCCAGGTAAGTATTAGTCACCTTGTCACTCCAAACATAATTATAGGCATCGGCCCAAGGGGCTCTTTCAATTTGACCACGCTTGCACATCACTCCAAACATAAAGTAAGCGTCTCCGAGCATGCCTTCATCAGCGCCTGCAAACCGGCTGGCCTTTCTTGCCATGCCCAACTCCTTATGGGAAATAAAGAGTTTGAAGTTGTCCTTCATGGTCACATCATATCCACCGTCTACAGCCGTCACTTCATTGAAAACGCTGTCAACTGTCTGGCCGTATTTATCCATCCCCATCTTTATGACTTCTACGAACGTTGTGCGTTTATCGTGGCCCAGCCACGGATAAGGCTCATGTATTGAAGCAAGGCCATTTTTCATGTCCTCCGGTTTTTCACCTTTTCTTTTTCCAGACATCGGCAAGTTAGCAACGTCATACTGCGGGTGCTGGCTGGATATTCGTTTACGCTCGTAGTCATCCAAACGGAGCCCGCCCCTCACACCCCGACCGTCAGCAAGCTCAAGTTCGTCAAAAGGATCAACCTCGTTGTCGTCGTCCGGCGTCGTCAGACTTGAGGGCAACACGGGCGACGGCGTCCACCCCGACGGCGGCACGAAACGCAGGTTTGGCTTGCCCACATCTTCTAAACGAACTTTTATGGGAGGAAGGATCGGTGTGGCGGGTTCAAGCGGCTCCTCGGTCGCGGGCGCGTCTTGGGGAGGGGTTACCGGCACCACAGGTGGGTTGTTCTCCTGCGGCACTGTCCCTAACGACTCACCGAGCAACTTCAGCAATGAGGTCAAGGCGAGCAGATCATTTTTATGATCATTGGAATGTACAGGCGTGCCATCGGCCTCTTTATTCAGGTCAGGTGTGGTGTGAGGATGTATGTCCTCAACAATCGTTTTCAGGGTCCCTACCAGTAAGTTCAAAAGAACACCCAACTCTGAAAAGTCTTCGCGCGCCGCTGGTTTATTACTGGCGGGCGGCCCAGAGACAGTACGCATTTCATTCCCGGCACGACTATGACGCCCGGGCGTAGAATCACTCTGCTCAATGGGTGCTCTACGGGAATACATCTGCTGCGCAGAGTAATAATGGTTTTGCGTCAGCGTTCCAAACATACACACTCACTCTCTCAGTCATCGAATAGGTTGAAACAGGGAGACAGCGCCCCCCCTGCTGCCACTTAAATGTTCGATTACTCAGTGGTGCCCTCGCCCGATAGGTTCCTGTTAGTGGGCCAGCCACTTGTATCAGCAGCCTTCAACGTTGAAAAAATGCGAGGAGAGTTTTCTGTTATTTACGGTTTTTTTCCTGACAGTTGCTGTCGGTAATCTCCAGGCGTCATCTGCGCATGACGAAGGAAAAACCGGCTGAAATACGCCGGGTCCTTGAACCCGAGCTGGTAGCAGATTTCATTCGCGGAACTACCGGTAAACAGCAACAGACGCTTGGCTTCCTGCATCAGCCGTTCAAGTATCAAGCGCTTGGAGGGCAGGTCGGCAATGCGTCGGCACACCTCGTTGAGCCGCGCCGGTGTCACACCAATCCCTTCGGCATAGCGTGCCAGCGGCCAATGTTCCAGGTAGTGCGCCTCCACCAGTTCGTTGAAGCGATGAAAGATGCGCAGGTCTTCATGAGCCATCGGGCGCGCCGGCAGGGCGTGGGCGCACAGGCGCAGCAAGCGGATCATGATCAGGCGCGTCAGACTGTCGAGGGCGGCGGCACGCCCTGCCCGTTCGGCGTTGATCTCACTGCACAGCTCTTCGAATAGCTGATCCAGCCCTTCGGCGTCACCGCCCAGCGCGACACAGGCCGCACCGGAGGCGAGGCTGGGGTCGGCGTCGATCAACCCCCACACCAACTGCTGGCGCACCGTCAACACATGCCCGTCGGCATCGGCTTCGGTGACGAAGGCGTGGGCTACTGTGGGCGGCGTGAGGAAAAACATCGGCCCCGACTCGACGTATTGGCGGTCATCAAGGTAGACCCGCACCGCGCCACTCTTGACGTAATGCACCTGGAAAAACCGGTCATGCCGATGCACGGCCATATTGCGCCCGAAGAACCCCGCCAGGTTGCCAAGCTTGTCGTAATGCACCTCGGCGTCGCTGTAGCGCTGGTCGTAGACCTGCCCGATGTTGATATTGGGAATCGGCTTCACGCGGCTCTCTTCTTGTTGTTCCGATGCCGCTGGAGTTTGCCATGCTTGACGGTAGTTAACATATTAATTATAACGTTAACAACTTAACGAACTGCCTACGCAGCCGTCGTCACCGCCAGGAGAAACGCATGAGCCGTACCCTGCATGATGTTGCCAGCGGCACCCTGTTCGGCGTTGCGCTGAACTACCAGGGCCTGCTGGACCAACATCTCGCCGCCTTCCAGCAGGCGCCCTACCAGAAGCCGCCGGCCAAGCCGGTGCTGTTTATCAAGACCCCCAACACTCGTAATGCACACGGCGGCGTGGTGCTGCAGCCGGCGGGCGAACGCTTGCAACCAGGCCCGGCATTAGGTGTGGTGATCGGCCAGCGGGCCAGCCGCGTCAGCCTGGACGATGCCATGGCCCATGTGGCCGGGTATGTGGTGGTCAACGAGTTCAGCCTGCCGGAAGACAGTTACTACCGCCCCGCCGTCAAAGCCAAATGCCGCGATGGGTTTTGCGCCCTCGGGCCGCAAGTGATTGCACGGGATCAAGTGGCCAACCCCAACCGGCTGGACCTCAAGCTCTTCGTCAATGGCGAACTGCGCCAGGAAAACTCCACCGCCCAGTGGGTGCGGGACATCCCGCAATTGATTGCCGAGATCAGCGAATTCATGACCCTGCACCCCGGCGATGTGCTGATCACTGGCACGCCAGAAGGCCGCGTGGATGTGCAGCCTGGCGACCGGATTGAAGTTGAAATCAGCGGTGTCGGTCGCTTGCTCAATATCGTTCAAGCGGAGGCATCGGCATGAAACACGCACGTATTCGTTTTGAAGGTCAAATCCATACCGTACAGGTAGACGACGATTACAGCGTGCGCCTCAGTGATGGCCGCCGGCTCGCGGAAGAACATGTGCAATGGTTGCCACCCGCCACCGGCACTATGTTCGCCCTCGGCCTGAACTACGCCGATCACGCCGCCGAACTGGCGTTCACACCGCCGACCGAACCGCTGGTATTCATCAAGTCGGTCGGCACCTACACCGGCCACCGCCAAGTCACCTGGCGCCCGGACAACGTCGCCTACATGCACTACGAGTGCGAGCTGGTGGCGGTGATCGGCAAGACCGCACGCAACGTCAAGCGCGCCGACGCCCTGGATTACCTGGCCGGTTACACGGTGTGCAACGACTACGCGATCCGCGACTACCTGGAAAATTACTACCGCCCCAACCTGCGGGTTAAAAACCGCGACGCCACCACCCCGGTCGGCCCATGGATTGTCGATGTGGCCGATGTGCCCGACCCGAGCAACCTGAAGCTGCGCACCTGGATCAACGGCGAGCTGCGCCAGGAAGGCAGCACCCAGGACATGATTTTCGATATCCCCTACCTCATCGAATACCTGTCCAGCTTCATGACCCTGCAACCCGGCGACATGATTGCCACTGGTACGCCCGAGGGCCTGGCCGATGTGGTGCCGGGGGATGAAGTGGTGGTGGAAGTCGAAGGTGTGGGCCGCCTGGTCAACCGTATTGTCAGTGAGACGGCGTTTTTCTCCGCGCGCAAAGAGGCTTGAGCAACATGATCAAACACTGGATCAACGGCCGTGAGGTCGAGAGTAAAGACGTGTTCATCAACTACAACCCGGCTACCGGCGAGGCCATTGGTGAAGTCGCCAGCGGCGGCGCCGAAGAAGTCGCGCAGGCCGTAGCGGCGGCCAAGGAGGCGTTCCCCAAGTGGGCCAACACCCCGGCCAAGGAGCGCGCACGCTTGATGCGCAAACTGGGTGAATTGATCGAACAGAACGTGCCACGCCTGGCCGAGCTGGAAACCCTCGACACCGGCCTGCCGATCCACCAGACCAAAAACGTATTGATCCCACGCGCCTCGCACAACTTCGACTTCTTCGCTGAAGTCTGCACACGCATGGACGGCCACAGCTACCCGGTGGACGACCAGATGCTCAATTACACCCTGTACCAGCCGGTGGGCGTGTGCGGGCTGGTGTCACCGTGGAACGTGCCGTTCATGACCGCCACCTGGAAGACCGCGCCGTGCCTGGCCCTGGGCAACACGGCGGTGTTGAAGATGTCGGAACTGTCGCCATTGACCGCCAATGAACTGGGACGCCTGGCGGTGGAAGCCGGGATCCCCAACGGCGTGCTCAATGTGATCCAGGGCTACGGCGCCACCGCCGGCGATGCCCTGGTGCGCCACCCGGATGTGCGAGCGATTTCCTTTACCGGCGGCACCGCCACCGGCAAGAAAATCATGCAGACCGCGGGCCTGAAAAAGTACTCCATGGAGCTGGGCGGCAAATCGCCGGTGCTGATCTTTGAAGACGCCGACCTTGAGCGGGCCCTCGACGCCGCGCTGTTCACGATCTTTTCCCTCAACGGCGAGCGTTGCACCGCCGGCAGCCGGATTTTTATCCAGGAAAGTGTCTACCCGCAGTTTGTCGCCGAATTCGCGGCGCGGGCCAAGCGCTTGATTGTGGGCGACCCTCAGGACCCCAAGACCCAGGTCGGCTCGATGATCACCCAGGCTCATTACGACAAGGTCACCGGCTACATCAAGATCGGCCTCGAGGAAGGCGCTACGCTGCTGGCCGGTGGGCTGGAGCGGCCGGCCAACTTGCCTGGGCACTTGAGCCGCGGCCAGTTTATCCAGCCGACGGTATTCGCCGATGTGAACAACAAGATGCGCATCGCCCAGGAAGAAATCTTCGGCCCGGTGGTGTGCCTGATCCCGTTCAAGGACGAAGCCGAGGCGCTGCAATTGGCCAACGATACCGAATACGGCCTGGCGTCCTATATCTGGACCCAGGACATCGGCAAGGCCCACCGCCTGGCGCGCGGTATTGAAGCGGGCATGGTATTTATCAACAGCCAGAACGTGCGTGATTTGCGCCAGCCGTTCGGCGGGGTGAAAGGCTCGGGCACCGGCCGTGAAGGTGGCCAGTACAGCTTTGAAGTGTTTGCCGAGATCAAGAACGTGTGTATTTCCATGGGCAGTCATCATATTCCGCGCTGGGGCATCTGAAACACGCTCCTACAGGCCTTACAAGAATAATTATTCAGGAGAATCATCATGGGCGAAGTGGTTCTGGCAGCGAAGATCTGCCACGTACCGTCGATGTACCTGTCGGAACTGCCCGGCAAGCATCACGGTTGTCGCGAAGCGGCGATTGCCGGGCACAAGGAAATCGGGCGCCGCGCCCGCGAACTGGGGGCCGACACCGCCGTGGTGTTCGACGTGCACTGGCTGGTCAACAGCGGCTATCACGTCAACTGCGGCGAACACTTCCAGGGCACCTACACCAGCAACGAGCTGCCGCACTTCATCAAGAACATGGACTACGCCTACCCAGGCTGCCCCGAGCTGGGTGAGTTGATCGCCGCCGAAGCCAACCTGGCCGGCGTGCGCAGCATGGCCCATAACATCCCGAGCCTGGAGCTGGAATACGGCACTCTGGTGCCCATGCGCTACATGCACATGGGCGTGCCCGAGGACGAAAAGTTCAAGGTCATTTCCATCGCTGCCTGGTGTGCCTGGCATCGCCTGGAAGACAGCTTCGCCTTCGGCGCCGCCGTACGCCGGGCCATCGAAAAGAGCGACCGCAAGGTGCTGGTGTTGGCGTCCGGGTCGCTGTCCCACCGTTTTTCCGACGACCGCGAGGCCGAAGCGAATATCCACAACTGGACCCGCGAATTCGACAAGCAGGTAGACCTGCACGTGGTCGAGATGTG
Source organism: Pseudomonas haemolytica (assembly GCF_009659625.1). Taxonomy (GTDB): domain Bacteria; phylum Pseudomonadota; class Gammaproteobacteria; order Pseudomonadales; family Pseudomonadaceae; genus Aquipseudomonas; species Aquipseudomonas haemolytica. The sequence continues at coordinate 373,886 of NZ_VOIW01000002.1, forward strand.
GCAGCAAGGCCGCTTCAAGGAGTTCTGCGCGATGCTGCCGGACTACGCCGAACACTGCTTTGGCGAAGGCAAGATGCACGACACCGCCATGCTCCTGGGCCTGCTGGGTGGGCCGGACTATGCCAAGCCGGCCGAGATCATCACGCCGCCGTTTGGCAGTTCGGGCACCGGCCAGATCAACGCGATTTTCCCGCTGTAGCTTTGGGAGAAACCTATGCCGCACTTTATCGCTGAATACACCGACAACCTCTCGCAACAGGCCGACCTGCCCGGCCTGTTTGAAAAAGTCCACCGGGTGCTGGGAGACAGTGGCGTGTTCCCCCTCGGCGGTATCCGCAGCCGTGCTGTGCGGCTGGACACCTGGCGCATGGCGGACGGCAAGCATGACTACGCCTTTGTGCACATGACCCTCAAGGTCGGCCATGGCCGCGACCTGGCCACGCGCCAGGCGGTGGCCGAAGCCGTGTTCGCGGTGATCACCGCGCACTTCGCCGAGTTGCAAGCGCAACGCTTGTTGGCGCTGTCGTTCGAGATGGTGGAGTTGCACCCGCAGCTCAACTTCAAGCAGAACAATGTGCATGCGTTTCTGAACAACGCGGCGGGGTAAACCCCGCCCTCCCCTCACGGCCACTCAGACAAAAAGTACAACATCATGAGCACAGCCCACTCCACTGCAAGCCTGCTGCTTGCTGAGCACGACCGCACCCATCGTTTGGTGACCTGGCGCCTGATGCCCCTGTTGCTGGTGTGTTACCTGTTCGCCCATCTGGACCGCATCAACATCGGCTTCGCCAAGATGCAGATGAGCAACGACCTGCATTTCAGCGACACGGTGTACGGCTTTGGCGCCGGCCTGTTTTTCATTGCCTACGCGCTGTTCGGCGTGCCCAGCAACATCGCCCTGGACCGCGTTGGGCCAAGGCGCTGGATCGCCTGCCTGATGGTGGTGTGGGGCCTGCTCTCCACCGGCATGTTGTGGGTGGAGAGCGCCCGCGGGTTCTACGTGCTGCGCTTCTTATTGGGGGTGGCCGAGGCCGGGTTTTTCCCGGGGATTCTGGTGTTTCTCAACCGTTGGTACCCGGCCCGTCGTCGCGCCCAGGTCACCGCCTTGTTTGCCATTGCCGTCCCCATGGCCGGCGTATTGGGCGGGCCGATTTCCGGGGCGATCCTCGAGAACTTCCATGACGTCGGCAGCCTGCGCGGCTGGCAGTGGATGTTCCTGATCGAAGGCGCGCCCGTGGTATTGCTGGGGCTGGTGGTGCTCAAGTGCCTGCCGGACAATTTCGAGTCGGTGCACTGGTTGAGCGCCGAGCAAAAACAGCAACTGCGCACTCAGCTGAGCAACGAAGAACAACGCAAGACCATCACCTCGTTCAGCGGCATTCTGCGTGACCCGCAAGTGTGGCTGCTGGTGGCCGTGTACTTTGCGGTCATGCTCGCGGTCAACACCCTGGCGTTCTGGATGCCGACCCTGATACACGGCGCCGGCATCGGCCGCGACAGCCAGGTCGGCTTGCTCAGCGCCGTGCCGTACCTGGCCGGCTGCTTCTTCATGATCGGCTGCGGGCGCTCCTCCGACCGCTATCGCGAGCGTCGCTGGCACCTGTGCGTACCGCTGCTGATGGCTGCGACCGGCATTGCCGTGGCGGGCCTGGCGCCAGGCAACGCGCTGCTGGTGATGAGCGGGTTGGTGGTCGCCGGCATGGGCGCCAGCGCGGCCCTGCCGATGTTCTGGCAACTGCCGCCGGCGTTTCTTTCCAACACGACCCAGGCGGCGGGCATCGCCATGATCAGCTCGTTCGGCAGCATCGCCGCGTTCCTCGCGCCCTACCTGATCGGCTGGATGCGCGACGCCACCCAGAGCGCCAGCCTGGCCCTGTACGTACTCGCCCTGTTTATCGCCCTCGGCGGCCTGCTGGTGCTGCGCACCCATGCCGCCATCGTCAACCCACACTAGAGACCGATGCCATGCTCGACTCCCAGCAAATTCTCGCCGCCGCCGCCCACCTGGACCGCGCCGAACGCAGCCGCGAACAGGTGCGCCAGTTTTCCCTCGACTACCCCGGCATCACCATCGAGGACGCCTACGCTATCCAGCGGGCCTGGGTGGCACAGAAGATCAAGGACGGGCGCACGCTCAAAGGCCACAAGATCGGCCTCACCTCACGGGCCATGCAGGTCTCGTCGAACATCACCGAGCCCGACTACGGCGCCCTGCTCGATGACATGTTTTTCGACGAAGGCAGCGACATTCCCTTTGAGCGCTTCATCGTGCCACGGGTGGAAGTGGAACTGGCGTTCATCCTCGGCAAACCGCTCAAGGGCCCCAACTGCACGGTGTTCGATGTGCTCGACGCCACCGAATGGGTGATCCCGGCGCTGGAAATCATCGACGCACGCATCCAGCAGGTCGACCCGCAGACCCAAGTGACCCGCAAGGTGTTCGACACCATCTCCGACAACGCCGCCAACGCCGGTGTGGTGCTCGGCGGCCGCGCCGTGCGCCCCACCGAGATCGACCTGCGCAAAGTGCCAGCGGTGCTGTATCGCAATGGCGTGATCGAAGAGTCCGGCGTCTCGGCGGCGGTGCTCAACCACCCGGCCAAGGGCGTGGCGTGGCTGGCCAACAAGCTGGCGCCGTATGACGTCACGTTGCTGCCCGGCCAAGTGATTCTTGGCGGTTCGTTTACCCGCCCGGTCGCGGCCCGCCCCGGGGATACTTTCCACGTCGACTACGACCTGCTCGGCTCGATCGCCTGTCGCTTCGTCTGAATACTGGAGGACTGTCATGGACATGCCTGTCAACCGCTTCAAACAACGCCTTCACCAAGGCGAGGTACAGATCGGCCTGTGGCTCGGTCTCGCCAATGCCTATAGCGCGGAGTTGGCCGCCAACGCCGGCTTCGACTGGCTGCTGATCGATGGCGAACACGCGCCCAACCACCTGCCGGGCATGCTTGCGCAATTACAGGCCATAGCGCCCTACCCCAGCCAGGCGTTGATCCGCCCGGTGATCGGCGACACGGCGCTGATCAAGCAACTGCTGGATATCGGCGCCCAGACGCTGCTGGTGCCCATGGTCGAAAGCGCGGCCCAGGCCCAGGAGCTGGTGCGCGCCCTGCGCTATCCACCACAGGGCATCCGAGGCGTCGGCAGCGCGCTGGCCCGTGCTTCGCGTTGGAACAGCCTCCCCGATTACCTCGACCAGGCCGACGCGCAGATGTGCCTGCTGGTGCAGATTGAAAACCGCGAAGGCCTGGCCAACCTGGAGGCCATCGCCGCCGTCGAAGGCGTGGACGGTGTGTTTATCGGCCCGGCGGACTTGAGCGCGTCCATGGGCCATCGCGGTAATCCTGGGCATCCTGAGGTGCAAGCGGCGATCGAGGACGCCATCGTGCGCATCGTTCGGGCCGGCAAGGCGGCGGGAATTCTCAGTGCGGATGAACGCCTGGCGCGGCGCTATATCGAGCTGGGGGCGAAGTTTGTGGCGGTGGGGGTGGATACCACGGTGTTGATGCGGGGGTTGCAAAACCTGGCCGGGAAGTTCAAAGACGTACCGGTGGCTGCCAATACCGGTGGTGTCTACTGAGATCCAATGTGGGAGGGAGCAAGCCCCCTCCCACATTTTGATCTCCTGTGTTGGGGAGATCGCCTTATCGCTTGATGTTCTTCAAGTCATCCAGCAACCCCAACAGGGTCTGGAATTTCTCTTCGCCAAACTGATCCTGCAAGCGCTGATAGTTGGCCTCCATGCACTGGCTCATGGACTCGAAACTCGCCTTGCCCTTGTCTGCCAGGGTAATGAGCACCCGGCGCTGGTCCTGCTCGGCCTTGCGCCGGTGCACCATGCCAGCCGCTTCCATGCGCACCAATACGCCGGTCATGCTCGGCTTGAGGATGCAGGCCAGTTCCGCCAGTTGGTAAATCTCCAACTCACCGTGCTGTTCGAGGATGCGGATGATTCGCCATTGCTGTTCGGTCAGGCCGTGTTCATTCAGGGAGGGGCGGAAGAAACTCATGGCCGCTTCGCGGGCTTGCAACAAGGCTAAAGTCAGGGATTGTCGAGGTTTGAGCATAGGATCAGGGGTCACGAAGCATTTAGTTAATAATTTAACGAAACTTTAGCATTCCCTGCCAACGAACGCGCGATTAACTTGTAAATCGCACCTGCCCTTGGCGCGCTGAATCAAAAACCCGGGCAGGCAGGATCAAGACTTCCATCCCGTCAGGGCCCCTAATGGAGGCATCCGCTTTAGAGCCTTCCTTTACTTTTTCAGGCTGCGCCATGATCAACATCGAAACCCCTACGTATTACACCGCCACCAAGAAATACAATCTCAGTTTCCCCACCCTGGAACAGGACATCGACGCTGACGTCGTGGTGATCGGCGGCGGCTTCTCCGGAATCAATACGGCCCTGGAGCTGGCAGAAAAAGGCATCACCAATATCGTCGTGCTCGAAGCGCGCTACCTGGGCTTTGGCGGCACCGGCCGCAACGGCGGGCAGATCATGGCAGGCATCGGTCATGACCTGGAGAAGATCAAAAAAGACGTCGGCGAAGACGGCCTGCGCCAGGTGTTCGAGATCAGCGACCTGGGCGCCGACATCATCAAGAACCGCATCGCCAAGTACAACATCGATGCCGATTTCTGCCACGGCTACGGCTACATGGGCTTCAACGCCCGCCAGGAAAAAACCCTGCGTGCTTGGGAAAAGGACTTCAAGTCCATCAACAGCCAGCACGAGATCCGCTTTCTCGGCGGCTCGGATGTGCAACAGATCATCGGTTCCAACGCCTACACCAGTGCCCTGCTGCACATGGGCGGCGGGCATGTGCATTCGCTGAACCTGCTGCTGGGCGAGGCCACCGCGCTGGCCAGCCATGGCGTGCGGATCTTCGAAAACAGCCCGGCCCTGGAAGTCAGCTACGGTGAGCGCATTACCGTGCGCACCGGCCGCGGCTCGGTGCGCGCCAGCAAGTTGCTGTGGGCCTGTGACAGCTTCCTCAACAAGCTGGAGCCGGAACTGCACCGCTCGACCATCAACACCTACGCGTTCCAGATGATGACCGAGCCGTTGCCTGAAGAATTGATCCAGCGCATCAGCCCGATCCGTGGCGCCTACAGCGACATCCGCCCAGTGATCGACTACTACCGCGTGACCAATGAAAACCGCCTGCTGTTCGGCGCAGCGACGCCCCTGGTGGAACACATTCCCGGCGACCTTAAAGCGTGGAACCGCCACCTCATGCTGAAGATCTTCCCCTACCTCAAGGACGTAAAAATCGACCTGGCCTGGGGTGGCCCGATGGCGTGCAGCCCCAACCTGTTCCCGCAGGTCGGCACCTTACCGGGGCGCAGCAATGCGTTTTTCGTACAGGGCTATTCCGGCTTTGGCGTCACCCCCAGCCACATCATCTGCAAGGTCCTGGCCGAAGGCATGAGCGAAGGCTCGGCGCGCTATGACCTGGTCAGCTCGATCCACCGCCCGACCATTATCGGCAAGGACGCGATCCGCCCTCTGCTGCTGACGGCGGGTAAATCCTGGCACCAACTTTCCGGTTACTGGAACGGGCGCCGTTGATCCACTTTCTCACTCATCAGGAACCACTGCCATGACCCTCACTACGATCAAACACAACGTCCAGCTGTCGGAACTCGATGCCTGGGGCACCGTGGCCGACCTTGGCTCCGAGATCCTCGAAGGCGAAGTGCGCGCCTTCGGCAAGATGACCTTCGGCGCCCCCACCGATGCGGTCAGCAGCGCCTACTTCGGCACTACCCAAGGCAAGTTCCGCATGGTCTACCCGTTCGCCGAACAGGCCACCGTGGTCACCGGCGAAGTGGTGCTCACCGATGAGTCCACCGGCCAGTCCACGCGCTACAAGGCCGGCGACAGCTGGTTCGTGACCAAGGGCACGCCAGTGCTGTGGGAAGTGGTCAGCGAGAGTTTCGTCAAACACTACTTCGCCGTCGTGTAAGGAGGGCGTTGCCATGACGAGTTCTTCTGACTGGATCACCGTGGGCGCCCTGGCCGACGGTTTTGCACCCGAGGCGTTCATTCTGCCAAACCTTGCCGACCTGGCCGGCCAGACCTTCACCTTGCACTTCGCCAATGGCTGGCAGATCGAACACCGTTTCGAGCAGGAACGCCTGGCCTGGCACGCTGCCGATGGCCACTCCAGTGGCAGCGCCGCCTACCGCGCCAGTTCGATTCGCCCAGGCCTGTACCTGGTGGATTTCATCAAGCACGAGGCCGGGCAAAGCTGGTCGATCAGCCTGGTGCTGGACACGCCGAATGCGTCGTTTACCGCCGTGATTGGCCGCCTGCCGGATCAGGCAGACACCCATGAAGGGCTCTATCATCGCGCCCTGGCCGGCAAGCCGCTGACCTCGGTGCACGCCGACTTCCTCCACGGCAGCCTCGACCGACCCTGGCAGGACGGCCACTGCCTGCACGCGCCGACCGACGAACTGGTGGGCCTGCGCAACCAGTACCGCTATAGCCCCAGCGAAGTCTACGAGCACATCTACCTCAACGCGGGGTTCTACGCCTGGCAGTGCCTCAAGGGCGTGGAGCAAGGCTTGTGCGACACCGACCGCTGCCATTACTACAAGATCGCCGAGCAACTGTACCTGTTCGTCTGGCAAGAGAAGATCGTGCCCACCCTCGGCCTGGTGCTGATCGACCTGCAACAGCACCGCAGCGACGGCAAGATCTTCGGCTATGCCGGAGCGTCTTTCGATACGCTGTCGAACTTCCCGATCAGTTCCTATTGCCAGGTGCTCAACCGCACGGAGTATCCCCGTGACTGAGGCGCGCACGGTGGTGATCACCGGTGCCGGCACCGGCATCGGTGCAGCCTGTGCCCAGCTGTACGCCCAGGAAGGCGCGCGGCTGGTGCTGATCGGCCGACGACGTGAGCCGCTGGAACAGGTGGCGCAGGTAACCGGCGGCCTGGTCCTGGTGGGCGATGCTGCCTGCCCTGAGACCTGGGACAACTTTATCCGGCAGATCCGCGCCCACTACGAGCGCATTGACGTGCTGCTGGCGTGTGCCGGCGGCCATGGCCTGGGCAGCGCGACCCAGACCAGCCCGACCACCTGGGAAAGCGCACTGCGCAGCAACCTGGACAGCGCGTTCTACAGTGCCCGCGCCTGCCTGCCGCTGTTGCAGGAAAGCGCCGGCAGTATCGTGCTGATCGGCTCCATCGCCTCGCTCGCGGCCGGGCCCGACGTGTGCGGCTACACCACAGCCAAACATGCGTTGCTCGGGCTCAATCGCTCGCTGGCCCGGGACTACGGGCCCCACGGCGTACGCGTGAACGCGGTATGCCCGGGCTGGGTGCACACGCCGATGGCCGATGCGGAGATGCAGCCATTGATGGACGCGTACGGCGACACCTTGCAGCAGGCGTACGACCGTGTGTGTGCCGATGTGCCCCTGCGTCGCGCCGCCCGTGCCGATGAGATCGCCAAGGTGTGCCGCTTCCTGGCCAGCGCTGACGCCTCGATCATTACCGGCGCCACGCTGGTAGCTGACGGAGGGTCCAGCATCGTCGACGTGCCGACGCTGGCGTTTACGCGCCTGGAGTCTGCCCATGCCCAATGACCTGGATTTCAGCGGCCAAGTGGTACTGGTCACCGGCGGCGCCCAAGGGATTGGCCTGGGTATCGTCCAGGCATTTGCCCAACGCGGCGCCCGGGTGGTGATTGCCGACCGCCTGCTTGAACAAGCCGAAACGGTGGCCACAGGGTTGTGCGCGCAGGGTTACCAGGTCGAGGCCGTGGGCGTCGACCTGGCGCAAGCCGAGGCGGTATTCGCCTGCGTTCAAGGGCTGACGCAACTGGATATCCTGGTGCACAACGCCGGGTATTTCCCGCTGACCGCGTTTGCCGATATTACCCCGCAGATCCTGCAACGCACCTTGGCGGTGAACCTCTCGGCGCTGTTCTGGCTGACCCAGGCGGCGTTACCGATGTTTCGTGAGCAAGGCCGGGGTTGCGTGCTGGTGACGTCTTCGGTCACTGGCAATCGGGTCGGTTATCCAGGGTTGAGCCACTATGCGGCGTCCAAGGCGGGGGTGAATGGGTTTATCCGTAATGCGGCGCTGGAGCTGGCGCCGTTGAACGTGCGGGTCAATGGGGTGGAACCGGGCATGATCGCCACGCCGGCGATGGGCAACCTGGGCGATGCCGCCTTGAATGACAGCATCGCCAGCCGTGTGCCGTTGGGGCGCTTGGGTACGGCTGCGGATATTGCCGGGGCGATGGTGTTCCTGGCTTCTGACTTGGCTGGCTATATCACCGGGCAGACCCTGGTGGTGGACGGCGGCTCTACCCTGCCAGAGGTCTGAAACTCAACTCGGTCCAATGTGGGAGCAAGCCCCCTCCCACATTTGATCTCCTGCAGCCTGAAGGACCTGTTTATGCCCCCACCGCCTGCAGCCGGCTTGACCGAAAATCCTTGGGCGACACCTCGAACTGCTTCTTGAACGACCGGCTGAAATGCGCCGAGTCGGTAAAGCCCCATTTGTAGGCAATCGAGGTGATCGACTCACTGCGCAGGAACGGGTTGATCAAGTCATCCGCACTGCGCTTGAGCCGCGCGCGCTGAATGTAGCGGCAGACGCTGTCGTCCTGTTCCTCGAACAAGCGGTACAGGTGCCGCACCGAGATATTCAGGCGGTTGGCCAGGCCAATCGGGCTCAGGCCAGGCTGGCTCAGTGACTCATCAATGACCTTTTGCACATAGCTGCGCAGGTTATTGCCCTGCAACGAGGCCACGCCTTCGCGGCACTCATCGCCCTGCTCCAAAGCCGAGCCCAGCAGCGAGACAAAGGCTGCTTGCAAGGCCTGCACTTGCGTGACGTCGTCTTCGGTGTCGTCCTTGCACAGTTGGTCCATCAGCACATGCAGCATGCGCCCACAGGCTTTGGTCGAGGAGATCTTGCCGAAGGCGTGCGCCTGGCCGCCCAGGTGCTTGCAGACCTCAGTGCGCGACAGCGACAGCGAGGCGTGCTCAATAAGACCGAAGGGGGTAATCTCGATGGAGCCCACCGAGTCCATCAGCAGCATCTCGCCGGGGGCCAGTTGTACGGTCTCATCGTTCTGGGTGATCTGCGAATAGCCGCTGCGCTGGCTGACCAGGAAACATTCCTGGTCGTTGTCGTGATCGGCATGGTGCGTCAGGCGCTTGATCAGCCCGGCATTGGTGCGCAGGATGGCCAGGCCACGCGGCAAATTGTGGATCTCGCCGATAAACAGCGAGCGGTTAAAAGCCAGTTCGGTATCGAAGTGACCGCACGCGGCGCGCAGTTCGCGGTTCCAGCTGTCGAGCCCGTCGGGTGCATGCTGTGGGATGCTCATGGGGTGTCTCCGCAGTGGCGTTCTTTTTGTTGTTCTGACGCAATAGTTAACATGTTATCTATATGCGCGCAACAACAACCTGTTTGCCCTTGGCAGAAGCACTAATGATGCCAATCAGAGATTCGACAGTACCCGCTTCATGCCAGCCAACGCCGCCAGTAAATGGTTGCGTTGCTCCGGGCTTACCGCGATATACCGCCGAAACGCCGGCATCCGATTAACCACCTCACTGCCCCCCATATGTTCCAGGCGCACCCACCATTGCTGGTCCCGCAGTTCGATACGCAGGCGCTTGAAGTCCAGCGGCATCAGCGCCTGGAACAACGCTTCGTCAGCCACCAAGCGCGCCTGCAATTCACGCCCGATGGCCTGGTTGCCCGTACGACGCCGCAGACGAATACCGTTGCGCCGGATCACGCCGCCATGGTGTACGTCGAAGCTACCCGTGCCGCCTGCCGAGGCAGGCATGCGCAGGACGAATTCAGTCATCACCAGGTGCATCAAGAGCTGCGACTCAGTGCGCTCGACAATCTGCAAAGCCACATCATCCACACACAGCTGGGCGCTGTTTGCCGACAGCCGCTCAAAGCTCGCCAGCCCAAGGTTGCGCCGCAGGTGTTCCAGGGTCACGCCCGGCCGGTACCCCGACGGAGCACGGTCAGCGCGCAGCAGTTCAAACAGTTTTTGCCGCAAAATCGTTATAACCGTCATGGGCAGGCCCCGGTTCATGGCTGAATTCCTTGGCCAACACCTCCTCGACGGAGGCTGGCTTGAAGGGGTTGACCTTCTGTACTACCAAGGTCCAGAACAACGCATAGCTCGCCGTCACACCGAGCATCACCCCAAACGGCACGTAGATGTCGGCCGGGTTCATGCCCGGCGGGGTGATAAACCACATGCCCAGCAAGATGCCGATGCTCGAGACGATCTGTGGCAATGGAAACCACGGCGAACGGTACGCCCGAGGCAAGTCCGGGCGACGAATGCGCAGGATCACCACCGAAAACGTCACCAGCAGGTAGGCAAAACTCCATGCGCACACCGCTGCCAGCACCAGGTGCATGATGTTGTCGGTGTTGCCGCCCAGGTAGAGCGCGTGCAGGCAGGGAATCAGCATTGCCACCAGGATGCACAACAGCGGCGTCTTGAAACGCGGGTGCAGGTAGGTGAAGACTTTGGGCAAGGCGCCATCCACCGCCATGCCGTAGAGGATGCGCGGTACGCCGGCCATCAGGGTATTGATGGTCGCAGCACCGGCGAACAGAAAGCCGATGCCCAGCCACAATGGGCCGACCTGCCCCATCACCTGCTCGGCAAACCGTGGGATAGCCATGGGCGTGTCCAACAGGTGCACGCCGGACGCGGCATCGAGCACCACGTTTTCAACTTGGCGCTTCATCGCGGCGCCATAGATGAACATGCACGTCGCCACGCCCATCAGCCCGAGCATCATCGCCCGCGGCATCACCTTGGCCGATTGGCGCAGGTCCGGCGCCAGCGGGGTGACGAACTCGCAGCCGACGAACATGAACATCGCCATGCCCACCAGCGACAGCACGGTGACCAGATCGGTGCCGACCAGTGACTCACCGAACCAGCCCTCCAACTGCACCGCCGGTGCGGCGATCAGGCCCAGCACGCCGAACACCATCAGGGTGGTCCACATGCCGAACGTGAGGATGATCTCCGCGCGGCCAAATGCGCTGACCCCAAAGGCATTCAGCACCCCGAACACGATCACGAAACCGACGCCCAGCAGCCACGAGCCACCGGCCGATTCTGCCAGGGTATTGAGGTGCTCGAAATTCACCAGGGCCATGACCCCGGAAAGGATGGTTTCGGCGGTGCCCGCGAACACATGCACGATCAGATACGCCGACAGGGTGCCGGTGATCGCAAAGAACCGGCCCATGCCGCAGTTGATGTAGTCGTACACCGAACCGGTAGTGGGCAGCATCGAGGCCGCCTCGGCGAAGGTGGTCGCCTGGGCCAGCATCATCACCACCGCAATCAGCATCGCCAGGGCAAACGCACTGCCGCCGATGCCGAAGCCCATGGTAGCGGTGAGTATCACCGGGCTGGCCATAATCAGGCCAATGGTGCTGGCCAACGCGGTGGGGAAACCTACCGTGCCCCGGTTGAGGTGCGCGGTGAGTCGGTCGTTGATCGACATGGTGGGGTCCTCGAAAGCGGTTTTTTTAGTGTGTCGGCACTCTGCGCCCCACCCGCGTTGATCGTCTTGCCCCTGTCTGCCGCCGGTTTTGTTGCTGCCTGCCACGGCCGGCTGCCTGGCGGCCAGGGTCAATTCCCTGGCACGCAGAGAAAAGACTTAGGCCAATACCGCTCGTCCTAATGCACCCTCACTCTTAACCAAGATGGGGACAATAACAATGGAGCACACACTGAAAAACCGCCGCCTGCGCCATACGGTCGGCCTGGGCATTGCGCTGCTGGTCGGCCAGGCGCAGGCCGTCGAGTTGTACGCGGATGCCGACACCCAGGTCACCGGCAACTTCCTCGCCGTGTACGGCATGTTCAACAGCCCGAAGAACTACGATGGCCGCCGCGGCGGCTCCACCTGGCGCGAGGCCTTCATCAAGTACGGCCTGAGCGTCGAGCAAAGCCTGGGCAGCCTGGGTGGCGTGTATGGCACGGCCAACCTGGTGAGTTCCGGAACCTGGGGCGATGGCGATGCGTCCGGAGTCACCAACGGCACCGAACGCACCACCAAATTTGACGAAGCCTTCGCCGGCTGGCGTTCCGGCGACCTGTTCCCAGCGCTGGGTAAGGACGGCGTGGACCTGTCGTTCGGCCGACAGATCATCCTGTTGGGTGACGGTTTTATCATCAATGATGACGGTCCCAACCTGGGCAAGGGCGTGGGCGACGGTGAGTTCAATCGCGGCGGCGCCTACTACATCGCCGCGCGCCATGCCTTCGACAAGACCGCGGTGATTCGCCTGGGCGGCAAGGACGGTGTGCATGGCAGCCTGATGTGGATCAAGTCCGACAATCCCGCCCAGGCCATGACTGAAATGGCCGCCGGCACCCTGGAATACAGCGCCGCACCCGGCACCCTGGGGCTCACTTATCTTCACGGGATTGATGTGGATGAGCGCTACGCCACCGAGCTGCAACGCCAGCGCAAGGGCATGAACCTCTACAGCCTGCGCGGCGCCGGCAGCGCAGGTATCGACAACGCGCACTTCGCCTTCGAACTGGCCCGCCAGGACCGCCGCGACAGCCAGGAAAACGCCGGTTATGCCGAAGCCGGCTACACCTTTGCCGACCTGCCCTGGTCACCGGACCTGACCTACCGCTACGCGCGTTATTCAAAAAACTGGGACGGCATGTTCGCAGGCTTCAATCGCGGTTACGGCACCTGGGTGCAGGGCGAAGTGGCGGGCAACTATTCCGGCCCCTACAACAGCAACACGACAGTGCAACACGTGGCGCTCAAGGTCAAGCCGCTGGAGAACGTCACCCTCGGCGCACTGTTCTTCGACTACAACACCGTCAGCACCCGCGGCCAGTTGAACCTGGATGGCCGCGAACTGGACCTGTACGCCGAATGGGCCGTCAACGAACACCTGATCATCACGCCGCTGCTCGGGCTGTACAAACCCAACAGAGATGCCGACACCGGCGGCAACCAGGTCGGCGGCAACGGCACCAATGTCTACAGTCAGTTGGTGGTCGCGGTACCGTTCTGAACCACGTCGGGCGCGCACGGACGTAGCGCCCGGACCTCTGCATACGCACCTTGATGATAGAGCAGCGGCGCACGGCCGAAATCATCGAAAGCCACCACCTTGCCGATCATGATCCAATGGTCGCCGCCGTCCACCTGCTGGTATTTCTCGCAGTGAAAGCGCGCCGAGCAATCGGCGAACACCGGCGAGCCGCCCTCCCCTGGCTCGTATTCGATCAGGGCGAAGCGGTCTTCACGGGGGCGCGCAAAGTTGTTGGACAGGTGCACCTGATCCGCCGCCAACACATTCACTGCGAAGTGACTGGCCTCCTCGAACACCTCATGGCTGTTGGAGCGTTTGTCGATGCTCCACAGCACCAGCGGCGGGTCGAGGGACACCGAGTTGAAACTGTTGGCGGTCACACCCACCTTGCGCCCGGAGGCAGTGGCGGCGGTGACCACAGTCACACCGGTGGCGAAGTTGCCCAGGGCGCGGCGAAAGGCGCGTGGGTCGAAGACGTCAGACATGCAAGACTCCCGAACGTCCTCAACGTGACGTTCTGATTGTTGTAGTGGAAGGGCCCGTCAGACCATGCTCGGGTCTGGCTCCAGGCCCATCAGCTCACGGCCGAGGATCTGCGCGCAGACGTCGTAGTCGGTATAGGCATGGGCGCCGGTCATATGGGAATCGCGGAACAGGCGCTGCATTTCGTTGTGTTCGAACCAGGCATTACCGCCTGCGGCGGCGAACAGGCGGTCGACCGCTTCGATGCACATTTTGGTCGCGTAAGCCTGGTTGGTGCGCCAGAACGCCAGGGTTTCACGCGTCGGGTAACGCTGGGCGGCGCTGTGTTCGGCGTGTTCCTGCCAGGTTTTCTCCAGGAACGCCCGGGCGGCGGCTACCTGATGGGTGGACTCGGCCAAGCGCATCAATGCCGGGGTGGCGGCGCCCACGGCGGCACCGGTGTAGGCACGCACGCGGGTCTTGGTTTTTTCCCGGAACATCTCCAGCATGCGCTCGGCCACACCGAGGCTGACGGTGGAGAAGCCACTGGCGAAATACGGCCGATACGGTGCGTAGAAAATCTGACTGTCCGGGTAGAGACCAAAGCCTGCGGACTTGCCTTCCATCATGTCCTTGGCTTTCTGGATACGGTGTTCGGGCACCCAGGCGTTGTCGATGACCAAGGTTTTGGTACCGCTGCCTTTCATGCCGGCGGCGAACCAGTCATCACGGATCTGATAGTCACTGCGCGGCAGCACGGCGAAGCAATAATCCTGGGTGCCTTCGGCATTCTGGCGACGGCAGCCGACAATCGCCCACTCGCCATGGTCACAGCCGCTGCTCCAGCCCATCTCGCCGCTGAAGTACACACCGCCTTCTCCTTCGGTAACCCGACCGAACGGCGCAATACTGCTGCTAGCCGTGGCGTGCGGGTTGGCCCCCCAGATTTCCTCCTGCAACCGGGCCGAGAACAACGCCAGTTGATGGCTGTGGGTGCACAGCAAACTCATGGCCCAGGCGGTGCTGGCGCAACTGCCCGCGAGCAAGGCGATGCAGTCGGCAAATTCGGGCAGCGACAGTTCCAGGCCGCCGAATGCCTTGGGCTGAAAGGCGCGGTGCAGGCCGATGCTTTTGAGCAATGCAATATTCTCATCCGGCACCTGGCGCAGTTGTTCGGCGCGGGAAGCATTCGCGGCGATGGCAGGCAGGAGGGGCTTGAGGTCTTCGAGGAGCGGGTTTGGCTTTTTCATGGGCGGCCCTGCTTATTATTGGAAGTCTGGCTGGCGTTCCGAATCGCGGAACGGCGCGGGATGCAGGGCCAGTATCGAACGGCTCACGCAGGCGGAAAATGCACATTCGGCAGGCAAGCTTGTACTTTTCACAGGCGCGGCAGGCACAGGCATGAAACCTGGCAGGCACAGTCAAGCCGCGACTCGGTGCGTTGGTTACCCTCGGGTTTTCTTTGTGAACTGCCAGGAACCTGCCATGAGCGATATCCCGCTGCTGCCCCAAGTCGAAGCTTTTTTGCGTCGCCGCCATGGGTTGTTTATCGACGGTATCAGCGTGCGCAGCCACGCCACTGAAAGCCTGAGCGTGACCAACCCCGCCGACGGCCAGGTGATCGCCGAGGTCGCCGACGCTGACCTGGCGGATATCGACGCAGCGGTCGCTTCCGCCAACCGTGGCTTCCAGCTATGGTCCCAGACTGCCCCCGCCACCCGTGGCAACGTACTGCTGAAACTCGCCGACCTGCTGGAGCACCACCGCGAGGAACTGGCGCAGATCGAAACCTGCCAGTCGGGCAAGATCATCCAGATTTCCCGCGCCTTCGAGGTCGACCAGGCCGCGCATTTCCTGCGCTACTACGCCGGCTGGGCCACCAAGCTCAGCGGCCAGACCCTTACCCCGTCGCTGCCCTCATTCAATGGCGAGCGCTACACCGCCTTCACCCTGCGCGAACCGGTGGGCGTGGTGGTGGGCATCGTGCCGTGGAATTTCTCGACCATGATCGCCATCTGGAAACTCGCCTCGGCGCTGGTGACCGGCTGCAGCATTATCATCAAGCCCAGCGAATTCACGCCGCTGACCCTGCTGCGCATCGCCGAACTGGCCATCGACGCCGGGTTGCCGGCGGGCGTGCTCAACGTGCTGACGGGCGGCGGCCATGTCGGCAAGGGGCTGGTGGAACACCCCGGCACACACAAAGTGTCCTTCACCGGTTCCGTGCCCACCGGCATCGCCGTCGGCCGCAGCGCCATGGGTGCCGGGCTGACCCGTGCGACCCTGGAACTGGGCGGCAAGAATGCCGCAGGTTTCTTGCGCGACATGGACGTGGACAAGGCGGTGGAAGGCATCATCGAAGCGGGCTTTTTGCACTCCGGGCAAATTTGCGCGGCGGCTGAACGCTTCTTCGTGCACCGCTCGCAGATCGACGCCGTGCTGAAAAAACTCAAGGCGCGCCTGAGCCGCCTGAACATCGGCTCGCCCCTGGACGAACACACCGAATTCGGCCCGGTGACGCACCAGCAACACCAGCAGAAACTGCTCGGCTACTTCAACCAGGCCCGCGCCGAGAACAATACGATCATCCACGGCGGCCACCTCATCGACCGCCCCGGCTGTTACGTGGAACCCACCGTGATCCTCGCCAACACCCTGCACGACACCCTGCTCAACGAAGAAACCTTCGGCCCCATCGCCACCTTCCTGCCCTACGACAGCGAAGACGAACTGCTGGCGCTGATGAACCACGGGCCCTACGGGTTGAGCGCCAGCCTGTGGACCAACGATTTGGGCAAGGCCCTGCGCATGATCCCGGCCATCAATGCGGGCACTTTGTGGGTGAACATGCACACCTTGCTCGACCCGGCTGTACCGTTTGGGGGCAGCCGGTCTTCGGGGGTTGGGCGGGAGTTTGGCAGTGCGTTTATCGAGGATTACACCGAGCTTAAGTCGGTGATGATTCGGTATTGAATGGGGGTAGCGCACATCTGGTTTGGTGTACACCGAACCCATGTGGGAGGGGGCTTGCTCCCGATGGCGGTGGGTCAGTCACAGATGTGTTGACTGACCCACCGCCATCGGGAGCAAGCCCCCTCCCACATTTGGATCGCATTGCATCAGTGAGATAGCTGTCGTTTTCAGCCCGCACCTTTACCTTCACCACGCTCAAAAAAGCGCCCGCCTAACTGAACGGAACCACCGCCTCTGCCTCCACCTCGATCAACCATTCCGGCAACGACAACCCACTGACCATAATCCACGAAGACGGCGGCGGGTTATGCGCGAAGCGCTGGCGCAGCGCTTCAGCAATCGACTCTTGCTGCTCCCGTGCAGTGTCGACGATATACAACCGCAGCATAACTACATGAGAGAGATCGCCCCCCACTTCAGCCAAGACCTTTTCGATATTGTCCAACGCTGTGGCTGTCTGCTCTGCAATGCCTGGGCCCACCGTACGCTCTTGAGCATCCACACCCACCTGCCCGGAAAGCATGATCCTTCGACCCTGCGGCACTTCCATTGCCTGGCTGAAACCGTATTGCAGGGAATTGAATACCGTCGTGGGATTAATGACCTTTCTTTGCATGACGAGTCCTTGTTGGCAGTAGGAAAACAAGGCTAACCCAAAGGAACTGCTCAATCAGACGGTTCAACATCCAGCAACATGTTCATGGATGAAGCGCTGAAACGGGCATGTCCGGTGGCCTGATGAATAAACGCAAATTCAATAGGCAATGACGTTCCTATGTGGGAGGGGGCTTGCCCCCGATGAGGTAGTGTCAATCAATACATCTGTGACTGACCCACCGCCATCGGGGGCAAGCCCCCTCCCACATTTTGATCTCACTGCATCAGTGAGGTAGCTGTGCCTGGGAGCGCGTGCCAGGCTACCAGGTGCCCATCGCCAGGCTGTAGGGCGAAAACTCCGCGAGCTGCCACCGCAATGCCAAAGCTGCCGGACGACGGACCACGTGCTCCACCGTCACCGTCCACAAGCGCTGCGCGCCCTCGAACTCGGCCACTGGCGGCCCGCTGAGAATCAACGATGTGCGCCCCGCCACTTGCAGCACGTCGCCGGTTTCAAAATCGACAAACAGCAACCCCGCTATCGGATTGGCGCGCAGGTTGCCGAGGGTGTTGAAAAACAGGTTGCCGGCAAAATCGGGGATGGTCAGCACGTTGCCTTCCACCCGCACAAACCCCGTGTTGCCGCCGCGATGGGAAACGTCCACCGAGCGTTCGCCGTGCTGGTCCACGTAGCTGGCGACGAAGAAGGTGTCGGCGTTGCGGATCAGCGTTTGGGCGGCGGCGTCCAGGCTGGTGCTGCACTCGGCTGTATCGCCAGGTTTGCGCGCAACCCCAGCAACGGGCCGCAGTTGGATGTACTTGGGGCAGTTGCCGAAGGTGTGCACCACATCAACCGCAAAGCCGTCATGATCAAGCGACCCGATCCGACCATTCATGCGGTTGCGACGTCGGGTATTGAGGTCGATGCCCAGCAAGCCAACAGACGCGCCACGAGTGACGCCAGCCGAGGCGGGATCGCTTTTGGACGGCAGGCTGTCGATCTGCAGCGCCTGTGGATCCGGTGAATGGGCAAACCCTGGCGCGCCCTCCAGCATGGTCGCCCAGGGAATACCCTGTTCGTCCACCACGCCCAGAATGAGGTAGGGCAACAACGGATAAAAATCACGATGCTGCTCGGGCAAATGATCACGAATGACCTTCGGCCCGATCATGGCCATGCGTTCGGCGACGCCTGCACTTTCCTGCAAGTGCCGTTCGCCGACATGCCAAGGGGATTGTTCGATCGAGTTCATGGCGATCACCTCTGGTTGGATAACCGAATGCTGCGCCTACCCAACCCTGCAGAGAATGCCCACCCTGGGCAATCCACTATTACGCCAACTGAAATGCCGGATGTTCACGCAACGCCGTGACGCAGTAGTCGACAAAACTGCGCACGCGCATCGGTGCATGGCGGCCTTCGCGGTAGACCACATGCACCGGCAGCGCCGGCAGCTCAAAGGCGGGTAAGACCCGGCGCAGATGGCCACTCATCAGGTGATCGTGAACCGGATAGCTCAGGCAACGAATCACCCCTGCCCCCTGCACAGCCGCATTGATAGCGCCCTGCACTGTGGCGCAACTCAGGCGTGGGCGGGTCTTGAGGATGTAGTGCGGGAAATCCCAATGCACCGCTTCGGCGTTGGCAATCAGATGATGTTGCTTGAGATCAGCCGGGTGCTGGGGCTCGCCCCTGGCCGCGAGATAATCCGGGCTGGCGCAGAGAACAGTGCGAACCTGCCCGACCTGCCGTGCGATCAGCGACGAGCTGGGCAACTCGCCCACCAGCACCGCGACGTCCAGCCCTTCTTCATGCAGGTTCGGGTAATAGTCTTGGTAGTGGGCAAAGAGACGTACAGCCGGGTAACGTTCCATATAGTCGGCCAGCAGCGGCGTCATCACGTAGCGGCTGAACAGCAACGGCAGGAACACCCGCAGGTTGCCCTGGGCCTGCCTATGCGAGCCATTAGCCGAGGCCTCGGCGGCGTCCACTGCCGCCAGCAGGCGCACGCAGTCGGCGAGATAGGCGTGGCCGGCGTCGGTCAGGTTGGCCCCGCGAGTGCTGCGTTGCAGCAACACCACCCGCAGGCGCGCTTCCAGACGGGCAATTGCACGTACCAGGGTCGGGCCGGAGACTTGGGCCTGGCGCGCCGCACTGGCCAGGCTGGATTGCCCGGCCAGTGCGGCGAACAGTTGCATATCTCGATAACGTTCCATCAGGCGCACCGCTCTAGCAACCGCGCAACTTCAACGCCGGGTTCAGGGCCGCGTCCTGCCCGAGGCGATGGGCGAGGAAGTCCACAAAGGTAAGGACCTTGGCCGGCACCCGGCTACTTTTCTGGAACACCACCTGGATCGGCAGCGGCTCGGGTTCGAACGTCTCCAGCACAAGCTCCAACTCACCCGCCGCCACTGCCGCCGCGACCTGATACGACAGCACCCGCGTCATGCCCCAGCCCAGGCGTGCCAGGTTGATCGCGGCATTGTTAGCGGTGACTACCAGGCGCGGCTCAATGGGCACCGTCAGCGGCTGGCGGCCGTCGACAAAGGTCCATTCACTGACCAATTGGCTGGAGGACGCACTAACAATCTTCGCATCACGCAGCTGCTCAGGCCGCGAAGGCCGCCCATGCTGGTCGAGGTAACCCGGCGCTGCACACACCACCCGGCGCACTTCACCCACCTTGATCGCCTGCTGCCCCGGGTCGTGCAGATGGCCGATACGCACGGCCACATCGACGCCTTCATCGGTCATGTTGACCACGCGGTCGACCAGCAACGCATTGATGTTCACCAGCGGAAACTGGTCGAGATAGGCCCCCAGCACCGGCGCCACGAACAGCTCGCCAAACAGCACCGGTGCAGTCACCGCCAAGTGCCCACAAGGGATCGAGTAACTGCCCGCCGCCGCTTCCTCGGCCTCGTCCAGTTCTGCGAGGATGCGTCGACAGTCTTCCAGGTAACGCTGGCCGGCTTCGGTCAGGTGCAGGCTGCGGGTGGTGCGCGCCAACAGTTGAGTGCCGATGCGTTGCTCCATCGCGGCAATCGCCCGGGTCACGCTGGGCGGCGACGTATTCAGGCGGCGTGCCGCGGCAGCGAAACCCTGCTCCTCGGCAACCGCCAGGAACACCTGCATTTCATGGAATCGGTCCATCGGCGCCCCTTGATCATGACTGTGATTGCAAACCGACCGCTGTGCGCGGCATGCCGACAAACCCTGGCAACGCTTCGATGCTGGCAAGCCAGGCGTGCACCTTAGGGTAGTCGGCCAGGGACACATTGCCCTCCGGCGCATGGGCCACATAGGTGTAGAAGGCTATATCGGCGATGCTTGGTTGCGCACCGGCAAGGAAACGGTCTTGGTTCAGTTGCTGCTCCAACAGTTTGAGCAAGGCATGGGACCGGTTGATCGCGGTGACAGTGTCAACGTCGGCACCAAACACCACGGCCAGTCGCGCAGCAGCCGGCCCAGCATGGAGTTGGCCTGCGGCGGCCGAAAGCCAGCGTTGTACCCGCGCCTGCCCGGCCGGGTCGCTTGGCAGCCATTGGCCGTTGCCGTAAGTGTTGGCGAGGTAAACCAGGATCGCGTTGGAGTCGGCCAACACGGTGCCGCCGTCGTCGATCACCGGTACCTGGCCGAAGCTGTTGAGGTGGGCAGTGAATTCCGGCGTTTTATGCGCACCTTGCTTGAGGTCCACCAGGATAAATTCACTTGGCAGGCCCAGCAAAGACAGCATCAGCTCGACCCGATGGGAGTGGCCGGACAGTGGGAAACCGTAGAGTTTGATCGCAGACTGGGTCATGAAAAGCTCCGAAAGAATGGGCGTCGACACCGCCATGTTCCACCCCTGCTTCATTGCGCGGAATGACCAGGATTTACAATCCAGCATTTCACCTTGCGAAACAATCAGGCCCGCTCTTGCAACCGATCACGCAAAAACCGATGGCTCTTGGAAAACAACCGCCGGTAGGTGAGCAGCACCGCCCCTACCGTGCCCAGGGCCGACGCTGCGGCGATCAGGAACATGATCACGATCTGGTAGCGCACCGCGTCCACCGGGCTTTCCCCCGCCAACACCTGACCGGTCATCATGCCGGGCAGGCTGACGATACCCACCACGGTCATCTGGTTGAGCGTGGGGATCATCCCGGCACGCACGGCCTGGCGAATGGCTTCCTGGGCGGCTTCCCAGCGAGAACCGCCCAGCGCCAGGATCATCTCGATGGTGTTGCGGCCCGAGGTCAACTCCTGGGTCATGCGCTCTATACCCAGGGACACGCCGGTCAGGGTGTTGCCCAGGATCATGCCAAGGATCGGGATCGCATACTGTGGCTCGTACCACGGGTGGATACGGATCACCGCAAACAAGCCCACTGCGGTGACCAGCCATGAACTGCCCCACACCGACAGGATGCTGTCGACCCGCTGCCCACGGTAAGTACGCCGACCGCGCCCCGCCGCCGACAGGCCGGCGATCAGGGTCATGGCGCACATCAGCGGCAGCACCACGTACCAGTAGGCGAACTCGAACACCCAGCCGAGCAGGTAACCAATCGCCAACAATTGCACCACGGTGCGCACGGCGGCCCACAGCAATTGGCGTTCCAGGCCCAGGCGCAACAGCAGCGACAGCGCACCGTTGATCAGGATCAGCGAGGCGGCGATGGCCATGTCCAGCGCCGTGAGGTCGTGGTAGTTCATGGCCGGGCCGCACCGCTCAATACCCCGGCACTCATCTGCAGGTGGATCTCGCTCATGCGCCGCGCCTGCTCCAGATCATGGGACACCCAGATATACGCACGGGCGTTATCAGCAGCGAACCAAGCGTTGATCAAGGCTTCGACATCGCGAGATGACGTGGGGTCGAGGGCGGCGGTCGGTTCATCGAGCAGCAGCACTTCGGGGTTGAGTTGCAAGGTGCGAATCAACGACGCCACCTGGGCTTCACCACCCGACAGATCGGCAGCGTTCTTGCCCAGGAACTCCTGGGTTTTACCGGCATGCTCCAGCAGTGCCGTGACCGCTGCCAAATCAAAGCGGCGCTGGCGCAGGGTCTTGAGGCTGAAAGGGAAACGCAGGTTGTCTTCCACCGTGCCCTCGATCAACGCCGGGCGCTGGGACAGATAGCTGATATGGCTGCGGTAATGGGGAATCTCGGTGTTGGCGATCGGCTGGCCATTCCACAACACCTGCCCCGAGGTCGGCGCGTCCAGCAATGCCAGTGCACGCAGGAACACGCTTTTGCCAGAGCCGGATGAGCCGGTGATCGACACGCGGTCGGCGCGGTTCAGGCTGAAGTCCGTCGGTTGCAGCAAGAGCGTCTGCCGACGCTCATCCCGGCGCGTAAGGGCGTGGGTTTCTATCAGGGCGCTCATGGACGCGGTGTTCCTCTCAAGTCCGGTTGGGCGTCATGGTGAGGCATCCGCACTGGCGTTGAAACAGCGCAGTTCAAAATATGGGAGGGGGCTTGCCCCCGATTGCGGTATATCAGCTCCACATGGGCTGACTGACACACAGCCATCGGGGCATAAGTATCTACACAACATTAGGTTCAGCACCACGCCAAAACTGTGCAGATTCCCACGCCGCGACGGCGGTACATCAGCCAATGGCTCAAATCGCGAAGATCATGATCGCCACCCGCCTGACGCCCCGCGATACGATCAACGCTTGGGAAACAACCCAACAGCACATGCCACCACCGTCGGATCGCCCTGGTAGACCGCACGCTGGGTCATCGAAAGCTGGGGCATTCGGCCGTCCACGGCGCGCAGCATTGGCCGCTCAGCGGTCGGGGAACTGTGCGCCGGGTCGACAATTTCCATGCAGCGACGCAGGGAGTTGAAGTCTGGCGACTGTGACAACGACAGGTGCAAGGTCTGGCTCACCGATACCGACACCACCGAACGCTGCGCACATTGGCCGTCATAGATCAGCGTATGGCGGATCAACGGGTTGTCATGGCAGTACTTCAGCAGGTTGACCTGCCGCGAGTGCACCAGCGCGGTATTGATGATCAACAAGTCGAACGCTACGACGCCCGAGCGTGTCAGTGCCTGCAACTCGTCGAACGAACTCAACGGGGCGATGCGGTGATAGCCCAGCTGGTTGAGCATTTTCTCGATCTTGATCCGTTGCAAAAGCTCTGCATCGGCAATCAGAAGGCGTAACGCTTTATTGGACATAGGGTAAACCTGACAGTTGGGCATCAGCGTCGATCATTCAACGCTGAACAAATTAACCGTCAGGTGTGAAACATGACTTTAAGGCGATTCTGAAACGCCAATCCGGGGCACACCGCACTTTTAAGAATCGCCTCAAAGCCCTCGCGCCGCCCGCCCCCTACCATGAGCTGCGTTCCCATACGCTGCCCTGGAATTGTCGTGTTCATGTTTCTACTCAGAATGGTGCTGTTGGCCTGCGGGCTGCTGGTGCTTGCGCCGCCACCTGCCGATGCGGCGCTGAAGATTGAAGGCACGCGCCTGATCTATTTCGGCCAGGACAAGGGCGCCGGTATCAGCGTGGTCAACCAGGCCACGCGGGAAGTGGTGGTGCAAACCTGGATCACCGGCGAGGACGATTCAACCGACCGCACCGTGCCCTTTGCCGCCACCGAGCCGTTGGTACAACTGGGCGCCGGGGAGCATTACAAGCTGCGCATCCTGTATGCCGGTGAGGGCTTGCCCAGCGATCGTGAATCGCTGTTCTGGCTCAATATCATGGAAATCCCGCTCAAGCCGGATGACCCCAACAGCGTGCAGTTCGCGATCCGCCAACGGCTCAAGCTGTTCTATCGGCCACCCGCACTCCAGGGCGGCTCGGCCGAGGCGGTGCAGCAGTTGGTATGGAGCAGCGACGGGCGCACGGTGACGGTCAAAAACCCCAGCGCCTTCCACCTGTCGCTGGTCAACCTGCGAACCGACAACCTGGCGCTCAGCGATTACCTGCTGCTCAAGCCCTATGAGCGCAAAACCCTGACTGCACCAAGCGCATTGCCCAAGGGCACCACGCTCCATTTCACCGAAATCACCGATATCGGTTTACAAGCCCGTCATAGCACGGCGCTCAACTGATAAATCACGGGGTATCTGTACCGATGTCACTGACCAAACGCTATTTACCGCTTCTGGTGTGGGCCTGCGCGGTTTTGCCCGCCACCAGCCACGCGCTGGCCTGCCGCGAGGACGGCACTAACTCGATCATTACCCAGGAGGCGCTGGGCACGGCACTGGCAGTCGCGGCCGACGCGCCCAACGGCACCATCATTTGGGAATCCGGCCCGCGCTCGACCAATGTGATCTGCAAGGACGACTACCTCCACGGCCGTGAGGAAGTGTATTTCTACGTCAACCCGGCCAGCGTGAGTATCGGCACCGGGATTCGCGTGGGCATTCGCTATAACAACCAACCGATTACCCAAAGCACCGGCAAGGTCGGTACCGGTTTTTTCTCCGATCGAGGCTGCAATTTGTCCAGCTGCGTGGGCTGGGACAAGGCGCGCTTCACCCTCAATTTCAGCGTGTTCATCGAGAAGTATGACCCCACGCCACCGAGCGGCCAGGCAAGCACCTTGACCTCTTACCGCGTGTTCCAGCTGGACGGCGTGCGCGGGCTCAACTCGCGACCTAACAGCAACTTCAACTATGTGGTCACCGGCATGAACGATATCCGCTTCGTGCCGTGCACCCCCGAACTGACGATCAGCCCCAGCGTGGTCAACTTCCCCACACCTTCGCGCAAGGCCGCGATCGGTGAAGTCGCCAGCAGCGCGAACTTCAGCCTGAACCTGCGCAAGGGCTGCGACACGCCCTATACCGTCAGCGCACGCTTTGCCACCACGCCGGGTGGCGGCAGTGTGAACAATGGCTTGCTGGTGCCGGACAACAACAGTTCAGTCGGCATCTCGCTGTCTCGTGCCGAGAGCCAGCAGCAACTGCCCTTCAACAACTGGTTCACGCTGCAAGAGCTGATGGGCCTGGGCCAGAGCCACGATGAATTTCGCGCCGACCTCAAGTGGCGCACCCTGCCGATTCCGGGTGCGTTCGACGCGGCCGTAGTGGTGGATATGTACTACAAATAGGTGATTTTTAAGGATCGTCTTATGCCACGGGCAAAGGCCGAGACGTAAAGTCTGCCGATGCGATTGAAAAGTTATCTGCTCCAGATCAACCCCGTCCTCTCCCGACCCGAAGCAGCCAGAAGGCTGCTTCGTATTTTTGCGACTGTGCTGCTGGTGGGCATCCTCAGCGGGGTCTATACCTTTTTGCTGTCGACCTTCAACAACGACATCTCCCAGCGCCGCGGCTACATGAGCAGCGCCATTGCCGAAGCCCATACCTTTTTCACCAACCGCGAGGCCCTGCTCGAAAGCCTGAGCCTGTCGACAGTGCGCAAACAGTCCAGGGTCTACTCGTCCTCGCCGGAAGAACAACACCTGGCACTGGGCGACACATCGGGCAACCAGTGGAGCATCTGGCTGACCGCACGCATGCGCGATTACCTCAAGGCTAAACAACTCAACCTGCTCTATGTCAACGCCGGCCCCAACCCGCAAGTGATGCGTCTGTACGACGCCACACCGCAGGTATTGCCGATTTCCAAATGCATGCTCAACCGCCTCAAGGCTCTGCAACGCAGCAACCCGGCCACGCTCAACGAACTATGGCTGAGCGACAGGACTGAACAGCACTCGCACCTGTACATCTTCGTCCGCCTGGATGAACGCGACCCCGACTCCGGCTGGCTCGGCCTGGAGATGGATAGCCGCGAAGTCTCCTCGACACTCAGCGATCAGAGCGCCGGCGAGTTCATGATGCTCAACTCCCAGGGCATGCTGGTGTTCACCAACAGCACGGATACGCAGCTGAGCCAACAACACCTGAGGCCCGGAGAGGACAATTTTTTCGGCTTTGTCGGCAGCGGCTGGCTGCCCGACCACCTGGTGATACGCAAGCACCTGAAATCCTCCGAGTGGCAGTTGATGTACTCCATCGACCTGCGTGCGGTGGTCACTGGCCTATGGAAACAGCTGCTCGGTTCATTGTTGTTCTGCCTGTTCAGCCTTACGCTGATCTGGTTGGTGATGCGCCGCGTCGACCAGCGTTTCATTATTCCGTCGATCCATCGTATCCAGGCCTTGATCGAGAGCGAAGCCTTCGGCCGCGATGTGATCCAGACCGCGCCGGTGGCCCTCTGCGTGCTGCGCCGCACCGACGGCCAGGTGGTGCTGGAAAACACCCTGGCCCAGCAGTGGCTGGGCAACGGCCCGGAGCGCGAGGTGCTGCGCGCCGGCTGGATCGAGAAAGCCTTTGCCAACGGCCCTTCCGAACGCAGTGACTATTTTGAAACCATCGACGGCCGCCACCTGTATCTGAGCAGTGCACCGACCCGCTACAAAGGCGAAGACGTACTGTTTTGCGCCTTCAGCGACATCAGTGCGCGCAAGCAGGTCGAGGCGGCGCTGGAAGAGGCGCGGCAATCGGCAGACGCAGCCAATGCCGCGAAAACCTTGTTCCTGGCGACCATGAGCCATGAAATCCGCACACCGCTGTATGGCGTACTCGGCACCCTGGAGTTGCTGGCGCGCACGCAACTGGATGCACAGCAAAAGGACTACTTGCATGCGATCGAAGGCTCATCATCGACCTTGCTGCAACTGATTTGCGATGTGCTGGACGTGTCGAAGATCGAGGCTGGGCAGCTGGCACTGGAACTGAGCGAGTTCTCGCCGCTGGATCTTGTCCATGAAATCATCCAGGGCTACGCCGCTGCGGCCCAAGCCAAAGGTCTGCAGCTGTATGCCTGCTTCGATCCCAAGTTGCCGGAACGGCTGACCGGCGACGTGACGCGCATCCGCCAGATTCTCAACAACCTGCTCAATAACGCGGTGAAATTCACCGACTATGGACGCGTGGTACTGCGGGTCAAAGTGCTGGGCCGCGACGGCGAGCGTTCCAGCCTGCTGTGGCAAGTCTCGGACACCGGCAAAGGTATCGCCCAGGAAGACCAGGCGATGATTTTCGAGCCGTTTTACCAGAGTGAAGGCAACACCAATGTGGTCGCCGGCACCGGCCTGGGCCTGCCGATCTGCCAGCGCTTGACCGAGTTGATGAACGGCAATATCCGCATGGTCAGCGAACTTGGCCTGGGCAGCAGTTTCAGCCTGATCCTGCCGCTGGAAGAAGCGCCTACCCCACCGATGACACCGTTACTGGCCGAGACCATTTACGTGGCCTCACCGATCCCGGAACTGGCGAACTCCGTCGCCGGCTGGTTGCGCCGTTGGGGTGCAAGGGCCCAGGCCGGCCTGCCGACGCTGGCGGACACACACCTGCTGCTGCAAGTGCACCCCGGCAGCGTGGACCCGTTGCTGGTGCCCGAGTGGCCTGGCCCGGTGATTCACGTGAGCAGCAACGCCTGCACCGCAGTAGAAACCGACGCCGATGCCTGGCACGTCAACCTCAACCACCTGGGCGCCATTCATCAGGCCGTGAGCCAGGCACAAGGGCTATGGGTGGTCCGCGCCGATGAGCAAACGCGCCAGCGCGAGCTGAATAAACTCAACCTGCACCTGCTGGTGGCCGAGGACAACATCATCAACCAGCTGATTTTGCGTGACCAACTCGAAGAACTCGGCTGCACCGTGGAGCTGGCGGCCGATGGTCAGGAAGCGTTGCAGCTGTACACCGCCGGCAACTTCGATGTGGTGTTGACGGACGTGAACATGCCCCACATCAACGGCTACGAACTGGCGCGTGAACTGCGGCGCCAGGGCTGCCCGTTGCCGATTATCGGGGCCACCGCCAACGCCATGCGCGGCGAGGCCGACCTGTGCCTGGCCGCCGGCATGAACCATTGCCTGGTCAAACCCTTTGCGTTGCGGGCTCTCTTCAACTCCCTGGCGCCTTATGCACGGATCACCCATGAAGCCCCTTAGTATTTTGATTGTCGAGGACCATCCCCTGCAGCATATCTACCTGCAGAACCTGCTCAGCGAGTTGGGGGACTTCCTGCTCGAAACCGCCGAGGATGGCAAAGAAGCGCTGGAGCGCCTGCGCCAGCGGGACTTCGACCTGGTACTGACCGACCTGCTGATGCCCGGCATGGACGGCGTGCAGTTTATCCAGTGCCTGGCCAGCCTGCGCTGCAAGCCGGCGCTGGCGATCATGAGTGCGGCGTCACGGCGCATGCTGATGGCCGCCAGCCTGGTGGCGAAAAACCTCGATGTGGAAGTGATCGGCCTGATCTCCAAACCCGTAAATGCCGAGGCCTTGCGCACTCTGGTCAACCAGCTCAGAAACAGGGTGCGCAAGCCCACCCCCGAATTGCCCGAGCACATGGACATAGACCGTCACACGCTGGTGCAGGCCATGAGCAGCGGCCAGTTCCAAGCCTGGTTCCAGCCGAAAAAATCCCTGGCCAACGGCCGTATCGTCGCCGCCGAAGCCCTGGTGCGCTGGATGCACCCCGAGCAAGGCGTGATGCTGCCCGCCGCGTTCCTGCCGGCGATCAAAGCGTTCGAACTGGAGGAGCGGTTGTTGTGGCTGGTGCTCAAGCAGGCTATCCACGCCCAGGAGCACTGGCGCCAGCGCGGCTATGAAATCCCGGTGTCGATCAACCTGCCGACCCACTTGCTCAACAGCCATGACCTGGCAGACCGCTTGCTGGAGTTCGTGCTGCACCACGACGGTATCCCGGGAATGATCTGCTTTGAGTTGATGGAATGTTCGGTGCCGCAGGACATCAGCAACTTCTACGCCGGCGCCTGCCGGCTGCGGATCAAGGGGTTCGGTTTGTCCCAGGATGATTTCGGCAAGGGCTACAGCTCTTACCTCAACCTGGTGTCGACGCCATTTACCGAACTCAAGATCGACCAGGCGCTGGTACAGGGTAGCCACGACAACGAAGGCATCGCCCAGGCATTGGCGAGCATCATCGCCCTGGGCCGCAAACTGGGCCTGACGGTAGTCGCCGAGGGCGTGGAAACCCCGCAGCAATTGGCGCTGTTGCGCAAAATCGACTGCAATCAGGTGCAGGGTTTCCTGATCTCCCACGCGGTGTCTTCAGAGCAATTTCAGCAGCTACTGAACAATGATGGCCCCGCGACATCTCACTAGCTGGCGGCCGCGGATATAAGGAGTAAGCTCCATCCAGTGCCGATTTATCCTGCGCCTGCGGAAAACCCTGATGAAGCACAATAACGCGATTCTCGAAGCCTTTACCCGCAGCTCATTGCGCCTGAACAAAGGCTTGATGGTGCTGACAGGAATCGCGTTGCTGCTGATGCTGACCAATTACTGGTCTCTGCACCGAGGCGTCGAAATCCGCTACAGCGCCATGCGCTTCCACTTTGCGCGGCTGATGGAAAACCTCTCAGAACAGCAAACCTACCTCAAGAGCCTGACACACCCCGGCATCCAGGCCGAACTGCTGCACGCCACCAATGTGCAGGTCAGCCTCAAAAGCCGCATGGTCGACAACCGCCGCACGCTGTACGAAGGCCAGAAGTATTCGTTTTCAGTGCCATTTAGCGTCAAGTTCGATGAACAGCAGATCAGCGCCGCCGACAGGCCGCCGATTTTTGCACTGGGTGCGCACTTGACCAGCTACTACAGCGCCTTCTGGTCCTCGTCGCCGTACGAGGCGCCGCAAACCTTTCTGCTCAATCGTCAGACGAACTACACCATCACTATTCCATCCGTGGGCTACCAGCATCGGGAAAGCCTCGAGAACACCGACAACCCGGTGGCGCGGGTCAACGCTGTGCAGCAAATCCTTGCACAGACGCCGCAGCCGCTGGAGCAGAATCGGGTGTATTGGCAGGCTGGCCCCGAACCGGAACATTTGCTCGCCTACATCGGCCTGCCACTCGACGCCCAGGGCCAGGCAGTAATCGGCACCCTGCTCGACGTGTCGCAGGTCGACGATGTACAGCGCGCGCTGAATCATTCGGCGTTTGATCGCTTCACCCTGATTGGCCCTGACGGCAACCGGTTGATCGGGCCAGCCACCCAAGTGCAGCTCAGCGATGGCGTGCATTTAACGGCCGACGGCTTTGAATTCAAGATCACCGAGGCCGGCGACCAGCCCTGGAGCGCGGTCTATGGCCTGAACTACTCGCACTTCTTTCACTCCGCATTGTGGCCGTTGAGCACCTTGGCGTTGCTGCTGTTCAGCCTGATTACCCTGGGTTGGGCCGGCAGCCGCTGGTATCGACGCCAGGTGATCACCCCGGCGCAACTGGCCCACGAACGCATTGCCGAAAGCGTGGCGTTCAGCCGTGTGATCATCGACACCGCACCCACTGGGTTATGCGTGGTACGGCGCAGCGATGGCAAAGTACTGATCGAAAACCAGCGCGCCCAGCAATGGCCGGGCACCACATGCCTGGTGGAAGCCATGGCCGGTAAGCACGATGGCGCTGAGAGTGGTGAGACGCACCTGGAAATCGAAGGCCGGCACCTGCAGATCGGCTTTGTGTCGACCCGTTATCAGTTTGAGGACGTACGCCTGTATGCATTCAACGATATTACCCGGCACATCGAAGACGCCCAGGCCCTGGAAGAGGCGCGTCATGCCGCCGATGCGGCCAGCGAGGCCAAGACGTTGTTCCTGGCGACCATGAGCCATGAGATCCGTACGCCGCTGTATGGCGTGCTCGGCACCCTCGAATTGCTCGGCCTGACCGACCTGGACCCGCACCAGAAAACCTACCTGCACACCATCCAGCGCTCGTCCGCCACACTGTTCCAACTGATCAGCGATGTTCTGGATGTCTCGAAGATCGAGTCCGGGCAAATGGCGATAGACGCCGTGGATTTCTGCCCACTGGACATGCTCGAAGACACCCTGCACACCTACGCCGCCTTCGCCCAGCGCAAGGGTTTGCAGCTTTACAGCTGCATCGACCCGCAGTTGCCGGACTGCCTGATGGGCGACCCGATGCGCATCCGCCAGATCCTTAATAACCTGGTGAGCAACGCCATCAAGTTCACCGACTTTGGGCGCGTGGTGATTCGTGCCAGGGTGGTGAGCCGCGATGCCAATAATGTCGACCTGGAATGGCAAGTCACCGACTCCGGCGTGGGCATTGCCGAGGCGCAACAGGCCAAGCTCTTTGATCTGTTCTACCAGGCGCCGGACACCGCCAGCGAAGGCGGCGCAGGGCTTGGCCTGCCGATCTGCCGGTGGCTGGCGCAAATGATGGACGGCGAAATCCGCGTGGTCAGCGAGCCCGGTCTGGGCAGCAGCTTTACCCTGAAAATGCGCCTACCGCTGTGTTGCGGCGCACTGACCAACCTGCCGCTGATTGAACCCAGCCCGACGCCGGTGTATGTGCAGGCACCGGTGCGCGAACTGGCGCAGGCGATGAGTGACTGGCTCAACCGCCTGGGCATCACCGCCGCCCTGGCCGCGACCACCCAGGACAAAGACAGTCACCACGCGGTACTGGTAGACCTGTTACCCAGCGACCCCGCCAAGCCATGGGCCGGCCAACGTGTGCGCTGCCTGCCGGGTGCGCACAGCCCGCCGCTGCACACGGCGCAAGGCTGGGTGGTGGATATGCACGACATACGCACCATCGCCGCCACCGTGTCCCTGGCGCAGCACGGCAAGCACGAGCAACCCACGGCGACCCACCCACAAAGCGCCGGGCGGTTGGGGCTGCGCATCCTGGTGGCCGAGGACAACCCGGTCAACCAGGCGATCATCAAGGAACAGCTGGAGGCACTCGGTTGCTCGGTGAGCCTGGCCGCCAACGGTGAACAGGCGATGCAGTTGTGGCAACCCCAGGTCTTCGACTTGGTGCTGACCGACGTGAATATGCCATTGATGAACGGCTATGAACTGGCCAGAACCTTGCGTGAGCATGACCCACTGTTGCCGATTATCGGCGTGACCGCCAATGCGATGCGCGAGGAAGGCGTACGTTGCCTGGCGGTGGGCATGAACGCCTGGATCGTCAAGCCCTTGAGCCTGCAAACCCTGCGCGACCAGTTGATCAAATTGTGCCAGGTCAAGCCGCCGGCTGAGCCTGCCGCGCAGGTGTTCGACGACAGCGTGCAACTGTCGGACAAGATGCGCCCACTGTTCATCAGCAGCGTGCAGCAGGATGTGCAGCGCATCGACATGGCCCTGGCCCGGCGGGATGCCCGCGGCCTCGGCCAATTGCTGCATTCGATCGCCGGCGCCCTGGGCGCAGTGCAGGCGCTCAGCCTGGCCCAGGCCTGCATCGAACTGGAAAGCGCACTTGACCGCGGCAGCCTCGACACAACGCTTGAGCTCAAGGTGAAGACTGTGATGCAGCGTCTGTCGGCCGTTCTGGAGACTCTCCAGCCCGGGCATTCTTCACTCACTTGAACTGGCACTACGGACGGCCCTTTATGAAAAAATTCAACGTGGTAATCGCGGACGATCACCCGATCGTGTTGCTCGGCGTTCGCGAACTGGTAGAGCGTGACATACGCTTTCAAGTCGTGGGCGAGGCCGTGTGCTCGGCCGGCCTGATCGAGCTGTTGCTACACCAAGGCGCAGACATCGTGATCACCGACTACAACATGCCGGGCGACTCGCCCTACGGCGATGGCCTGAAGCTGGTGGAGTACCTGAAACGGCATTTCCCGCAGGTACAGATCCTGATCCTGACCATGATCTCCAACCACCTGATCCTCACCCGCCTGCAAGAGTTGGGTGTGGTTGGCATCATCCAGAAAAGCCAGTTGCATACCGAGATTCAACTGGCGCTCAAGGCGATCGCCCAACACAGCGACTATCGCAGCCTGGAGCCGCCCAAGACCTCGGTAATCGAGACCCTCACGGCAATTGACGAGCGCTTTACCAGTTTGTCGCCAAAAGAGTTCGAGATCCTGCGTCTGTTTATTTCCGGCATGAGCGTCAGTGACATTGCGCGCCGCCAGAACCGAAGTTCAAAGACCATCAGCGCGCAAAAGGTATCGGCCATGCGCAAACTTGAAGTGAGCAGCGACCAGGACCTTCTTGCCTATTGCCTGGAACGTAATGTTTTCAACTAACGCATAACTTGCAAGCCATTCTTGGACAATGGCTTTGCCCTTTATTTTCAAGCCCTCCATCGTTCCAGCAGCGCAACTAACCCGCCCCGCCCCAGAGCTTATAAGAATCGTCTTATTCGCTCCCGCCGCCTCGTCGCCTACTCTTTGCTCGCAGTTCAACAACAGCATTTTTTCCAACTAACACTTACGGACATCATCATGAAGAAGTTTTCCCTGGCTGTTATCGCCTCGGCCATTATTGCGGCCTCCGGCAGTGCATTCGCCGAAGGCGAAGCAGCAGCGCCAACCCTGGGCGGCAGCGGCAAAATCACCTTCACCGGCGTGATCAACAACGACGCGTGCTCGGTGGACGGCGCCAACTCCGACCGCACCATTTCGGTGGACATGGGCAACGTTTCGATCAAGGACATGGGCACCGCGGAAAACCCAACCGCAGGCCGCGTGACCGCCAAAGACTTCAACCTGAACGTCAACTGCAACCAGGGCACCAAGGTCGCGATGATCTTTGACGCCAACAACGGCGGTTCGGGCCTGGTCACGGGCAAAAAAGTACTGGCCCTGAACCCGGGTTCGGCCACTGCCCAAAACGTTGGTATTGCCCTGCTCGACAGCAAGGGCGGTCTGATCGACCTGAGCTCGCCAAGCACCGCACGCATTGAAAGCACCATGCACGGTGCCGGTACCGAGGGCGGCGACGCTACCCTGAGCTTCGCGGCCGCCTACGTCACTACCGCAGCGGCGGGTTCGTCCACCGCCGGTCGCGGTGATGCGACCCTGCCGTTCATCCTGCAATACGAATAATTCGGCGCCCCCAGGCACCGAACGTGCGAGGCCCTGCGGCCTCGCCATTGTCTTCTGATTACACCGGATAACCCTCATGCCGCCTCGTTCTATCGCCGTGAGCCTCGCGCTGCTGGGCCTGCTCATGGCTACCCAGGCCGCCGCCAGCATTTCATTGAATGCCACCCGTATCGTGTTTGATGGCGACCACAAGGAAGCCAACATTACCGTGCGCAACGGTAACCAGGATGTATTGATTCAATCCTGGGTCGACATGAACGACGCCA
Source organism: Pseudomonas haemolytica (assembly GCF_009659625.1). GTDB lineage: Bacteria > Pseudomonadota > Gammaproteobacteria > Pseudomonadales > Pseudomonadaceae > Aquipseudomonas > Aquipseudomonas haemolytica. Next base: position 408,120 of record NZ_VOIW01000002.1, read on the forward strand.
GCGCCAGCCGCGCGCCGTTTGCCGTCACCCCTCCACTGGCGCGGGTATTCGCCAAGGAACAACAACTGCTGCGCATTCTGTACGAAGGCACCGGCATGCCCACGGACCGCGAGTCAGTGGTGTGGCTCAATGTGCAGGAGATCCCCAAGGCCAGCGAAGCCGAGAACACCTTGCAGTTGGCTATCCGCCAACGCATCAAGATTTTTTACCGCCCTGCCGGCCTTACCGGCAGTGCGCTGCAAGCCCCTGCGCAGCTTGAATGGACACTGGCCAAACACGGTAGCCAGACCCTGTTGCAGGTGAAAAACCCGACGCTGTACCACGTGTCCATGGCCGACATCAAAGTGCAGGCGGTACTGGCCAGCGACTCCACCATGATCGCGCCCGGCGAGCAAAAACAGTTTGCGCTCAGTGCTCCTGTTGCCAGCGGGCCGGTGCAGTTGTCGTTTTCCAGCATCAATGACTACGGCGCGCAGAATCACTACAGCGCGCCGCTGTCCAGCGGCGCTGCACTACCGGCGCATGCGACTGAATCGCGCCTCAACCCCTAAGCACTTTCGCTAACCCACAGGCTCACTTCGCGTGCGTGTTTGCGTGCCCGGCTGTCCGTCAATCAGGGATGTCATAGGTCTTCGCATGTCTTTTCTTTCCAGCAACAGGCCCGCACGTGGCGCACTGAAGTTGAAGACGCTGTCGCTGGCGATTGCCGCGAGCCTGCCCGGCCTGGCCATGGCCGATGACGCTGCGCAAACCTTCAACACCACCTTCCTGCAAGGCTCGCAGTCACCGGTAGACTTGCAGCAATTGCTCTCGGCCAACAGCGTGCTGCCGGGCAATTACCGCGTCGACCTGTACAGCAACGAAGTGCTGGTGGGCCGGCGCGATATCGACTTCAAGCGCAACCTGAAAAACGGCCGTGTCGAAGCCTGCCTGACCCTCGACCTGCTCAAGCAATTGGGTATCGACCTGCACCGTTTGCAGGCCGAGGGCAAACTCGACCCACAGCAACCGCAGGACTGCTACGCCCTTGCCGATATGATCGAAGACGCCAGCGTGCGCTACGACAGCAGCCGCCTGCGCCTGCTCGCGAGTATCCCGCAGGTGGCCATGCAGCGTGGCTTGCGCGGGTATGTCGACCCACAGTTGTGGGACGACGGTGTATCCGCTGCATTCATCAACTATCAGCTCAACAGCAGCCGCACCGCCGGCGGCTACAAGACCCGCATTGCCAATAACCTGGGCCTGCGCAATGGCATCAACCTGGGTGCCTGGCGCCTGCGCAACGAGTCGAACCTGAGCGGCGGCACCGATCGCTCGAACACTTTCACCAGCAACCGCACCTACCTGCAGCATGACGTCACCGCGATCAAGGGCCAGTTCAGCGCCGGTGAGATTTTCTCCGACACCGACCTGTTCGACAGCGTGCGCTATCGCGGGGTCAAGCTGGCGTCTGATGATGGCATGCGCGCCGACAGCGAGCGCGGCTACGCGCCGGTGATCCGCGGCGTGGCGCAGACCAACGCGACGGTGGAAATCCGCCAGAACGACTATATCCTCTACACCGCCAACGTCGCGCCGGGGCCGTTCGAGATCAACGACATCTACCCCAGCGGCTCCAACGGTGACCTGCAAATCACCGTGATCGAAGCCGACGGCACGCGGCGGGTGACGATGCAGGCATTCTCCAGCCTGCCGATCATGGTGCGCGAAGGCCAAGTGAAATACAGCCTCTCGGCGGGCACGTTCAACAGCAATGCCGATGGCCTGGCAACTCCGCGCTTTCTCAGCGGTACGCTGGCCTATGGCCTGACCAGCAATCTCAGTGGGATTGTCGGCCTGCAAGCCAGTGAGGACTACAGCGCGCTGTCGATCGGCGCTGGCCGGAACACGGCGTTCGGTGCGTTCTCGCTGGATACCACTCATTCGTCCAGCAAGGCCCAGGGGCGAACCTCCCAGGGCAGCAGCGTGCGCGCCTTGTACGCCAAGACCTTCGCCGGCACCGATACCAACTTCACCCTCGCCGCCTACCGCTACTCCACCGAGGGCTATCGCACCCTCACCGACCATGTGGAAGACAGCAGCGAGGACGTGCGCGTGCGCACCGGACACTCCAAAACCCGCACCGACCTGACCATCAACCAGAGCATCGGGCGCAACAGCGAATTCGGCAGCCTGTATGTGAACGCCAGCGACCAACGCTACTGGAATCGCGGCGGTTCCCAGAGCTTTTCCGCCGGCTACACCGGCAACTGGGGCGACCTGAGCTACAACTTGGGCGTGACGCGCACCAAACAGATCGTCACCTGGGGTGAGCCGAGCAGCGACACGCAGTTGAACCTGTCGGTGTCTTTCCCGCTGGGCAGCCAGGCCCGTGCGCCACGGGCGTTTGTCACCACCAGCCACCAACGTGGCGACACCACCACCCAAGCGGGCATCAATGGCTACGTGGCCGACACCAGCGACACCTTCTATTCGGTGCAGGCCGGCCACAGCGACACCAGCGGCGACTCAGGCTCGGTGAACATCAACAGCCGCACCGCCGTGGCCGATGTCAGCCTCGGCTACAGCCAGGGCCAGGGCTACAACTCACAGAACTTCAACCTCGCCGGCTCCGTGGTGGCTCACGCCGGAGGCGTCAACCTGGGGCAGACCGTCAGCGAAACCTTCGCCCTGGCTGAAGTGCCAGGCGTCGCCGGGGCCAAAATCAGCAGCTACAGTGGCGTGGAAACCGGCTACAACGGCTATGCGGTGGTGCCCACTGCGCAACCCTACCGGGTCAACTGGATCAGCCTGGACACTCGCGATCTGGGTGGCGACGTGGAAATCACCAACGCGACCCAACAACTGGTGCCGCGCCGTGGTGCCATCGTGGTGGCGCACTACAGCGGTACCACCGGGCGGCGTGTGTTGTTTGAATTGTTTGATGCCCAGCACAAGCCACTGTCGTTTGGCGCCTCACTGGAAGACGCCAATGGCAAGCAGTTGGCAATTGCCGATCCAAATGGCAATGCCCTGGCGCTGGTGGAAGAGGATCAGGGCACGTTGGTTATCAAGTGGGGTGAGCAGCGTTGCAGCGCGAGCTATGCGTTGCCACCGCAGAACAAGGCGCTGAACTATGAGCGCCAGGCACTGGTGTGTACGCCTTGATTGTATGGGCGATTAAGCTACTGTGCTGACCACGCGCCCACCCTCTGCGAGACTTGCCCCATGCGTAACCTGTTCTTCGCCAGTGCCTGCCTGCTGACCATCGCACTGGCCGGCTGTCAGCAAACACCACCGGCCAACGACCAACTCGATGCCGTGCTCTGGACCCAGACCTCCATCGAGCACGAACTGATCTACCGCCAGCTTTTCGCCAACGCCACCCGCCAACTCGATGTGGCCCTGGCCGACCCGAGCTGGGACGCTCTGCCCTTCGCCCCGCGCAACCTGGCCGGCCTGCCCCCGGCGGTGGTGGTGGACATCGACGAGACTCTGCTGGATAACGTGCCCCTCAACGCCCGCGACATTATCAATAACCAGGTCTATTCCTATGACCGCTGGAACACCTGGGTCGAGCAGGCCAAGGCCCAGGCCCTGCCCGGCGCGGTAGCCTTCCTGCAGGCCGCCGAGCAAAAAGGCATCACGGTGTATTACCTCACCAACCGCGAACACAGCCAGGTCGCGGCCACCGTCGCCAACCTGCGCCTGCGCGGTTTCCCGGTGGCGAGCAGCGAGCAAGTGCTCGCCGCCAGCACGCCCATCGGCCACTGCGAAAGCGCCGGGTACGGCAAAAACTGCCGCCGCCAGTGGGTCGCCAGCCACGCCCGTGTGCTGTTGATGGCCGGTGACTCCCTGGGGGATTTCGTGCAGGCCGAACACAACACCCTCGCCGCCCAGCGCAAGGCGGTGGAGCACTATGTGAACTGGCTGGGGCAGCGCTGGTTTTTGCTGCCGAACCCGAGTTACGGCAACTGGTACAGCGCGCCGTATGGCGATGATGAAACGTTGCCGTTTGCGCAGAAGCGCAGGCTTAAGCAGCGGGCGTTGGTGTTGCAGGAATAGGGGGTCGGGGTAAACCTGTGGCGGACTGACACCGGGGGGGTTGACCGAGTACATATCCGTTATTTGGGTAACGCTGCTATTGGTTCCGCTCTTACAGCGGCTCACTTTTGGAAGGAGCAAGTCCAGTAGATACGCTGGCGGCGCTTCTGCTTTTCTGTGGGAGCGGGCTTGCCCGCGAAGAACCTGAGGGCGCCGCGTTCTTTCTGATTTCCCGCGTCATCGTTAACGACCTTCGCGAGCAAGCCCGCTCCCACATTTGATCTTCGCTGCTTTGAGCATTTCGTTCGCTTAACTGACTGGCATTAGGGCAAGCCCCCTCCCACATGGGTACTCGGTACCGCCAACCTAAAACGCTTCAGCCCTCACGCTTGCCCATCAACGGATCACTGATGCTATGCGCCCCGGTCTCAATCCGCCCCGCCACCCTGCGCACCCAGCCGTTGCCATCGCGCAGGGTGAAGTCGTACCAACCCCCGCTGGGCTGACGCGAGAACGTGCGTTGCTGGCTGCTGCCGCCGGCGATTTCCACCTGCCAAGGCCCTTGGTGGGTGTAAGGGCAGCGCCCAATCGTCACCGAAACCGGATGCTTGCTGGGGTTGATCAGGGTCAGTTGCAAGTTGTCATCCTGGTAGGCCAGCGACAACTCGGGTTCGCGGCGACGTTGCAACTCCCCCTTGAAAGAACGGTGGAAGCCGTTCGGACCCAGCAGCCAAAGGTCATAAGATTGGGAGAGCGGCCAGGTGTCGCTGAGATTCTTGCCGGCTTCCACGGTGTAGCGTCGCGGTATGTCTGCCAGGTGCTGGCGGTCGTAGACATGGAACACCGCGCCCTGCTCGCCATGGTTGAAGAAGTTCAGGGTCAGTGTGCCGCTGCGCCGATCCGCCGTACCGACCACGTTGAGTTGGTAAGGCAGCGCACGTGATGGCCGTGCCATCCGCGCCTGGTGGGGGGCCTGTTGCCGGCCAACCGGCGGCAACGCGACCTGGGCCAGTTGTTCCTGGCGCTGGCGCAGTTGGTCGGCGGCCTGGCGGCTGGTCTCGTGCAGGGGCGGCAAGGTTTCGTGGTTGGGGTTGACGAAGTTGAACGCCGACGTGAGGTCGCCACACACCGCCCGGCGCCAGGCGCTGATATTGGGTTCGCGCACCTGGAAACGCTTCTCCAGAAATTGCAGCACCGAGGTGTGATCGAAGGCCTGGGAATTGACCCAACCGCCACGGCTCCATGGCGACAGCACCAGCATCGGCACACGTGGGCCAGGCCCATACACGCCGCCATCAGGCCGGGGTTGCTGCGTTGAACCGGGAGGCGCCGGATGGGTGAAGAGTTCGCTGTCGAAGTTCACCGTGGATTTGCCAGCGAAACTGCCATCCAAGCGTTTCGACGGCGCCGAGGGTGAAGGCACATGGTCGAAGAACCCGTCGTTCTCATCGTAATTGACCAGTAGCACGGTCTTGCTCCAGACCTGCGGGTTTTCGGTCAAGGCCTTGAGAATCTCCTGGGTAAACCAACCGCCCTGCACCGGGCTGGACGGCCCGGGGTGCTCTGAATAGTTGGCCGGGGCAACCAGCCAGCTCACCTGGGGCAGGCGACCTTGGCTGATGTCCTGGCGAAAGCCCTGGATGATCGTTTCGAGGTCGCCACCGCTGACGGCCGGCAGCGTGTTGCCATTGCCCTTGTACAACGGCACGCGGGCGTTGAGTTGCTCGCTGTAGGGCACAAAGTTCTTGAAGTCCTGTGGCGGCTGCGCAGGGTTGCCGGCGGCCACACTGGCGGCACGGAACTGGCGAAACCCGGCCAGGGGGTTGTCGCCGAAATTGTCCGGCAAATACTGATAAACCTTCCAACTGACGCCCGCCTCTTCCAGGCGCTCGGGGTAGGTTTTCCAGGTATAGCCCACGCCCACCGGGCCAGGCCCGTCCCACTCATTGACTACGGCGGCGACATTGGCGCCGGTCGGGCCGTTGGTGCCGGTCCAATGGAACAGCCGGTTGGGGTTGGTGCCCGCGTGCACCGAACAGTGATAGGCATCACACAAGGTGAACGTGTTGGCCAGGGCGAACTGGAATGGCAACTCCTGCTCACGGTAGTAGCCCATCGACGTAGGCGTCTTGTAGGTCGGCCAGGCGTGCATGCGGCCGCTGTCCCAAGCGGCATGCTCGTCCACCCAGGAATGCGGCGTGCCATCGACGCGTTGCGCATTGCCGCGGGAACTGTCCAGGTGATACGGCAACACTCGGCGCTCCTTGCCCTGTTGCTCCCACACCTTGCGTTTGCCCGGCAGCGGAATGGTGAAGCGATCGCTGAAGCCACGTACACCCGGCAAGGTGCCGAAGTAGTGGTCGAACGCACGGTTTTCCTGCATCAGGATGACCACGTGCTCCACATCCATGATCGTACCGGTGCGGTTGTTGGCGGGGATCGCCAGGGCCTTGCGGATCGAGTCGGGTAGCAGGGCGTAGGCAGAGCCGATGGCAGCGGCCTGTAGCAGGGTTCTACGGGTGAGAGTCGGCATAACACTAGTCAATCCCTTGGGGTGTTTGAGACGAAAAACTCAGAACACGGTAGGGGCTTAAAGCGACAGGAAAGTGACACTCACTTCCTGGAGCTGGGCCAGCATGCCCTGATCCTATCAGGGACAGCTGGCTGGCAAGTCATTGATCAGCGCCTGCAATCACACCGCTCTGGCAGCGATGGCCTCGACCTCCACCAACGCCCCTGGCAACGGCAACGCCACCACTTGCAACGCTGTCCGCGCCGGCTTGCGCGGCTGCTCCGGCGTGCCGAAAAACTGGGTATAACCGCGCTGCAACCCGGCAAAATCCAACTTACCGTCGGTGTCTTCCGCTCCCACCAAAAAAACCCGCAACTGCACGATATCGCCCAGGTCCAGGTCGTGCTGGCGCAGGATCTGGCGCAGCTTGTTGAACACCGAAACGCTCTGTACTTCGGTGTCGCCATACACCCCGGGCACACTCGGGTCGGCGAGGTCCGGCAGTGTGCCGCTGACGAACACCAGGCTGGCGGAGGCCGGCACGGTGACGGTTTGCGAGATGGGGAAATCGCCGACGCTGGTGCGTTGGATGCTGTCGCTCATGGTGTTGCTCCTCAAGAAGCGGCCACGGCCGCGATCTGTCGTTGTTGGGTGACGCGGTCGGCCAGTTGCGCGACCACATGGCGCGCTGAGTTGGCGGCTGATTCCTGCCAGATCCCCACGCCGCTTTGCACCAGGCCGTCGCCGGCGAAGTACACGCGGCCATAGGGCCGTTCGAGCAAGGCGCTGGCCTCGGCCGGGAAGTGTTCGCGTTGCAGCCACGGGCCTTCGCTGTAGGGGATCTGTTCCCAGGACACCGCCAGCGGGTTGCGCAGCTGTCTGGAATAACCCGGGTGCAACAGCTCCACGGCGTGCTGGGAGGTGGCGTATTGCTTCTCGAACGGCTGCGCGCCAAACACGTCGGCGCCCTCCCCGGTCACGTAACCGGCCACCAGCACGCCTTCGCGGGTGTTGAGGTCGTTGCTCGGGTACCAGAGCAGGCGCGCCGGGTGTTCGATCCACGACAGGCCGCCGTAGGTGCGGTAATCGGTTTCCCAGAAACGCGGGGATTGCCACGCCACCTTGGTCGCCTGGTCGCTGCGGGTGCTGAGCAAGGCGGCCTTGACCGGGTCGCTGAAGTCGGTGTCGAGCCTGGCCAGCAAGGGCAGCGGCAAGGTCGAGACCAGGTAATCGGCGCGCACCACCTGTTCGCGGCCACTGTGCTGGTCGTGATAGGTGACTGCCACGCCGTCCTCCAACTGACGGATCTGGCGCACCTGGGCGCCCAATTGCACCTGCTCATGCACGCGCCGGTAGAAGGCGTCGGTGATGCGGTCCATGCCGCCCACCGGCTGGAACATGGTGGCCGAGAATTCCGGGAATTCGGTGTGCAGCAATGCGCCCCAGAGTTCCGGGTGCAGCAACCGCTCTAACCCCAGCGGGTTGCGGCGGGCGGGCAAGGCGCCAGGGTGGGCGGCGGATTCGAGGTGCCCCGAACGCAGGGTGCCTTCAAAGGCCAGCTCCTGAGACAGGTCGCCATACACCTGCAAGAAGCCCAGCAAGCGTGTGCGCTCTTCGCCACTCAGTACATCGTCGAGGGCGTCACGTTGCACCGCCTTGGCCAACAGCCCGGACAGATGCCCACGGGTGTCGTTGAGCGCCTGGCCGACGCTGAACGCCGGCTGGTTCAGGTCCGGCCGCACCTGGGCGCCATGGCTGCTGTTGACCAGCACTTCCAGGGGTACGCCCAGCTCACTGCAATAATCGAGGATCGTGCGGTGCTGGCTGGGAATGCGCGCCGGGCCGGCGTTGAAATACTGGCCCGGATCAAACCCCACGGTCTGAGAGCGACCATCCTTGTAGTCCACGCGGTCGCCGTTGCGCAGGGTCCAGGTGCGGCCACCCACGCGGTCACGCGCTTCGAGCACCTGCACATCGAAGCCGGCGCGACTCAGCTCCAGGGCAGTGACCAGCCCGGCAATCCCGGCGCCCAGCACCAGCACGCTAGTGCCCTGCCCCAGGCCGTCCTTGAGTTTCAACGGTTGCGGCCGGCGGTGTGACGATGGGCCCAAACCCAAGACCGCCAATGCGTCCTTGACCGCCTTTTCACCGCCGACCGCGGCAATGCTCGACAGCGCTTCACGTCGTGTCAGTCCCATGTCCAATCCTCCTTAATCCGGCAGCCCTGGCGGGTTGATCAGCGACTGGTCGACCCGCTCCACATCCAGGCCCCAGCGCTGCAACACCTGCTCGTATTGCCCGCCGGCAATCGCGCCTTCCAGGGCGGTGTGGATCGGCTTGACCAGGCCGTTGTCCTTGCGTGTGGTGACGGCGATATCCGCCTGCAACGGCCACCCACCGTTGACGGTGCCGACGCGCTTGATGCCGCCGGTGATCGCCGCCGAATAGGCGTACACCGAGTTAGGCCCGAACAGCGCGTCACTGCGCCCGGACTGCACCGCCAGTTGCGCGGCGGCCTGGTCATCGAAGTACTGCAACAGTGCAGGCTTGAGGCCGGCTTTTTCATTGGTCTCGTTCCAGGCCAGCAGGACCTTTTCCTGGTTGGTGCCCGAGCCGACAATGATCTTCAGCCCGGCGATGTCCGCCGCCTGCTTGATCGCGTTGATCTTGCTGGTGCTCTTCACATAAAAGCCGAGCACATCCTGGCGGTAGGTGGCGAAGTCAAAACGCTTCTTGCGCGCCTCGGTCACGGTAACGTTGCTGATCACCGCATCGTATTTGCCCGAGCTGACGCCCAGGGGCCAGTCTTCCCAACTGGTTTGCACCACGTTGAGTTGCAAGCCGAGGCTGTCGGCCACCAGTTGCGCGGTGTCGGCTTCGCTGCCGATGGTGGTTTTGTCGTCACTGGCCAGCAGTGCCAAAGGCGGGCCGGCCACGCCAGACACGGCCACGGTGAACTTGCCCGGCTGGGCGAACTTGAACCCCGGTGGGATCTGCGCGATGGCCGCTTCATTACGCGGCACATGGATGCGCGGGCGGTCGGGGCTGAGGTCGACCTGTTGCACGGCGAAGGCGTGTTGCGCAGTGCCGATGGCAAGCGCCAGCAAGGCCACGCGGGCGGTATGGATGAACATGGGCAGTCACTCCTTGAACTAAAGCACCTTGCCGAGAAAGGCTACGGTGCGGGGATGTCGGGGTTGGCGGAAAATCTGTTCAGGCGGGCCTTCTTCGATCAGTTGGCCGTCGCAGAGAAACACCACGTGGTCGGCCACCTCGCGGGCGAAGCCGATCTCATGGGTGACAATCACCAGGGTCACGCCCAGTTGGGTCAGGCCCTTGATCACGTCCAGCACCTCGCCCACCAGCTCCGGGTCGAGGGCCGAGGTGGGCTCGTCGAACAGCAGCACCTTGGGGTCCAGCGCCAGAGCCCGGGCGATGGCGACGCGTTGTTGCTGGCCGCCGGAGAGCTGGCGCGGGTAGGCGTCGGCCTTGTCCGCCAGGCCAACCTTGGCCAGCAACTCGGCGGCCTTGAAGTGGGCTTGGGCTTTGCTCCAGCGCTTGTGGGCCAGCGGCGCTTCGGCGATGTTTTCCCAGGCCGTGAGGTGCGGGAACAGGTTGAAGTTCTGGAACACAAAGCCCACGTCAATGCGGCGCTTGAGGATCTCGCGCTCCTTGAGCTCAAACAGCAGGTCACCTTTGCGCCGATAGCCGACGTATTCGCCGTCGATGGTGATATGCCCGCTGTCGATCTTTTCCAGGTGGTTGATGGTGCGCAGCAAGGTGGACTTGCCCGAGCCGGACGGCCCGAGGATCACCGTGACCTTGCCGGGGTCGATGGTCAGGTCGATGTTATCGAGCACCTGCTGGTTGCCAAAGCGCTTGCCCACGCCCTGGATCTGGATGCGCCCGGCGCGTGCTTCAGCCATGGGCCTTCTCCTTGACCCAATGGCGCAAGCGCTGCAACGGCGTGGGCGGCAACACACGGGCGGTGCCGCGAGCGAAGTGGCGTTCGACGTAGTACTGGGCGCTGGTGAGCACGGTGGTGATGATCAGGTACCAGACAGTGGCAACGATCAGCAGCGGGATCACCGCCTGGGTGCGGTTGTAGATGACCTGTACGGTGTAGAACAGCTCGGGCAAGGCCAGCACATAGACAATGGACGTGCCTTTGACCAGGCCGATGATCTCGTTGAACCCCGAGGGCAAAATCGAACGCAGTGCCTGGGGCAGGATGATGCGAAAGATGCGTCGCGACGCCGGTAATCCCAGGGCCGCCGCCGCTTCATGTTGGCCGGCATCCACACCGATTAGGCCGCCACGAATGATCTCTGCCGCGTAGGCCGCCTGCATCAGGCTCAAGCCCAGGACTGCCACGGTGAACTGGCTGAGCACGTCTACCGTGGACCACTCGGCGAACACCAGGTCGGTGAACGGCACGCCCAGCACGATATGGTCGTACAGGTAGGCAAAGTTGTAGAGAATGATCAACACCAGCAGCGCCGGCATCGAGCGGAAAAACCAGATATAGCCCCAGGCCAATGCCGCCAGCAACGGCGAACCCGACAGCCGCGCCAGGGCCAGCGCCGTGCCCAGGAGGATGCTGAACACCGTGCTCAGCAACGTCAGCAACAGCGTCTGCCCCAGGCCGCGCAGCACCGAGGGCGAGAAGAACCACTGGCCGAACACGCCCCACTCCCAGCGCGGGTTGGTGGCCAGGGAATGCGCGATGGCGAGCAGCACCAGCGCGGCGAAGATTGATCCGGCCCAGCGCCAGGGGTGCCGGGCCGGCACGACCTGGAGAGCCTTGATGGGCGTGGAGACGCGGCGCTGACGAACCGGTTGGGCGGCGACCTCATCGAGCAGGTCGTAGGGTTTGGCGACAGTGGGCATGTGCTATTCCTCGCAGGCCTTAGAAGGCGTAAGTCAGCCGGGTGTAGTAGTACCCGCCGGTAAAACCGTAGGGCGAATAAGTGCCGTAGCTGGCGACCATGGTGCTGCTCGGCACCCCTTGTTTCTTGGGGTACTGGTCGAACAGGTTCTTGGCGCCGATGGCGATGTTCAGGTCTTTGGTGAGGTTGTAGCCAAGGTCGAGGTCGGTGATCCAGCGGGCGTTGTAGACCCGGTCCAGGTCACGATTGGCCGATGAATTCACTTCTTTGTAGGAGCCGTAGCGGGTCAGGGCCAGGTTGAGGTTGAAGCGCTCGATGCTCCAGTCGCCGCCGAGGATCAGCTTGGTATTGGGTTGCACGCCGGTGATCAGGTTGCGGGCCTGGCGGTCCATCAGCTCGTAGGAGGTGCCGAGGATATTTGTGGACTGCTTGTAGTTGAGGATCTTGGTCTGGTTCCAGTTGAACGCAGCGGTCCATTTCAGGGCGCCGAACTGGCCCAGGTCCTGGTTGTAGCTGCTGACCAGGTCCAGGCCCTTGGTGCGGGTGTCGGCGCCGTTGATAAAGTACTGGCCGCCGGAGGTGGAGTTGATGCCGTTGTCTTGCAGCACCTGGGTAACTTGCGGGCCGAGCAAGGTACCGGTCAGGGTGATGCGGTCACGCAGGTTGATCACATAGGCATCGGCAGTGAAGCTGAGGCGGTCGGTGGGCGTCAGGGTGAAACCGAGGCTGAAGTTGGTGGAACGCTCGGGTTTCAATTCTTCGGCACCCAACGCCTTGGCCGCCGCCGAGCCCACCGGCAGCACGCCGTAGTTGATCGACTGGTACACGCCGTCCACCACGCCATAGGTGGTGGAGCGTGCACTGAACAAACTGTTGGCCAGGGACGGCGCACGAAAGCCATTGCTCACCGTGGCACGCACCGCGAATTGGGGCGTGAAGTCGTAGCGGGTGGTCAGCTTGCCGCTGCGGGTGGCGCCCACGCCTTGGTTGTAATGCTCATAGCGCAGGGCAGTACCGACGTACCAGTCCGGCAAGGGATTGAAGCCCACATCCACATAACCGGCCAGGCTGTTGCGCGAGGCGCTGCTTTCTTCTTCCGGGGAAATGCCGTTGGTGACCTGGGCCCCGGACGACGCACAGTTACCCGGCGCCACGCAGTAACCGCCGTTGGCATAGGAGCCGTAATCACCGGCTTGCACCTCATAGGTGTCGTGCCGATGCTCGAAGCCATAGGACAGGTCCAAGGGTTTTTGCAGGCCGATATCAAAGCCACGCTTGAAGTCCAGGTTGGTGGTCAGCTCGGTTGATATCCATGTGCCGGAGGTAAAGCTATTCGGCGTGGCCTCACCCAGGGACGGGTTCTGGTTGTGGGTGGTGCCCTGCTCCGCTTCGTTGCGCCCGTAGGTGGTGGACAGGTCCCAGTCCCACTCGCCCACGGTGCCCTTGACACCGAGCGCTGCCTGGAAATCGTCCTCGTCGATGTACCAGGTCGGGGTGTACCCGGCCGGGTAGCCGTTGGGCCCGGTGGTGATGGTGTTGGTGATGGTGGGCAGGCGGAAGTTCTGCCCTTGCTCGGCCTTGCGTCGTGAATACGTCGTGAAGGAGTACAGGCTGAAACTGTCGTCAATCGGCAGCTCGGCGTTGTAGCCCAGGGTCAACAGGTTGGTCTTGGGCGTGCCGTAGCCGCCGTAGGTGGACTTGCCCGCCAGGCCGTACGCCTGTTCATAGCTGTAGCCGTTGGCACTGGCCTTGTTGTCGTCGTTCTGGCTGCGCGCATCCAGGGCCAGTTGCACGATGCCGCCGTTCCCGATCTCGAAGCCCTTGTTGAGGCTTTGTTGCACAGTCTGCTTCTTGCCGTCATAGCCAAGGCCGGCATTAGTCACCGAAGTGCCGCTGGTGTCGGCCTTGAGGATCACGTTGATCACCCCGGCGATGGCGTCGGACCCGTACTGGGCAGCGGCGCCATCGCGCAGGACTTCGACATGGTCGATGGCGCTGATGGGGATCAGGTCCAGGTCGGCCGGCGCCGCGCCGGTGTTGATACCGTTGATATTCAGGGTGGCGCTGGTATGGCGGCGCTTGCCGTTGACCAGCACCAGCACCTCGGCGGCGCTCAAGCCGCGCAGGTTCGGCGCCCGGGCGATGCCACTGGCGTCCCAGCCGGTTTTTTCCGGCAGGGTCAGCGACGGGATCACCGCACTCAACGCCTCCATCAACCCGGGTTTGCCAGTGCTTTGCAATTGCTTGGCGCTGACCACATCAATCGGTACCGGGCTGCTGGTGACCGTGCGCTGCTCGGCGCCACGGTTGCCGGTGACCACGACGGTGGACAAGGTGCTGTCGTCTTGGGCCTGTACCGCTGCGGCGAGCAGGGACAGTGTCAGGGCGGCGGTGGGTTGCAGAACTTGCTTCATATCCATTCCCAGCTTTTTCCAAATCGCGAAGTCGGGCAGGCACGCTGCTTGGTGCGGCGTGGCCGGTGTTCAAGGGGCGATGCGCTGTGGGCTAGGTGTGGGGCAAGCGAGGAAGTTGAAGTGGCAACATACGTTGAGCTCCCGTCCAACGATTCTGCTGCGGGGAATGATTACCCGGTCAGGCGCGCAGAATCTGAATCACGCTGGGTACCATCCGAGGTCAGGGGTAGGCTGTTGAGTTCAAACATAACGGAATGAATTTCAAAAATATAATGCTGTTTTGGCATAAGCTAATATTCACTACTTTTATTATTTATAAATATTTTTATTCGTAAAGGTAATGTTTTTTCCATCAATAGCAGAGAGATTGGGGCCTGGGAAGGTTGTTTCGATGATCGGTTTCTGGCTGCACTAGATAAAAATGTGGGAGGGGGCTTGCCCCCCTCCCACAGTGGTAAGCGGTGCGGCCAGTTTATTGAGCGGGCCGCAACAACTGCATCTGGTGGCGATAATCATCCGTCACCTGCCGCGCCTGGCTGCTGCTGGTAATCACCCTGGGCGTAATCAACACAATCAGCTCCGTACGGTCCTTGGACTTGCTGGTATTGCCAAACAACCACCGCAACCCCGGAACCTTCCCCAGGTAAGGCACGGCGCTGACGCTCTCAGCGTTGTCCTGCTTGATCAACCCACCGAGCAACACCGTCTGCCCACTCTGCACCGCCACCTGGGTCGACACCGAGCGCGTGGAAATCCGCGGGTTCACCGGTGTGTCGCTATTGCCCACCTGGCTCTCGGCATCACTGACCTGCTGCTGGATATCCATGTACACCAAACCGCCTGGATTGATGCGCGGCACCACATCCAGAATCACCCCGGTCTGCACATATTCGACGCTGCTCAGGGTGGTGTCGGCGTCCCCCGTGTTGACGGTGGTCTGGCTGATGGGAATGTTGTCGCCCACCTGGATCTGCGCCGGCTGGTTATTCATCACCACCAGCGACGGCGCCGACAGCACCTGGGTGCGACCGTTGGTTTCCAGGGCGTGCAGGGCCACTTGCAGGTTGGCGCTGACGAAGGAATAGAACAACGAATCCGCCGCTCCCAGCCCTGCCCCGCCACCGCCTAATGCACCTTGGCTGCCGGAGGCATTGGCGACTGTGGTGCTGGTGGAATTGCCGGCCAGACGGCCGAGATACCACTGCACGCCAAGGTCCAGTTCACCCGTGAGCTTGACCTCGAGGATGCGGGTCTCGATCTGCACTTGCAGCGGTGGGTTGTCGAGGCGTTTGATCGCCGCTTCGATCTCTTTCCATTGCGCCGGGCGGGTGCGCACCAGCAGTTGGTTGCTGCTCTTTTGCGCGGTGATGCGGGTGCCCGCTTCAAGGTCGCTGGCGGGGCGCGACTGAGTGTTTTCGATGCTCGCCGATTCGGGCTCTTCGGGTACGGGCGCTGGAGCGTTGGCCTGTAGACCTGCGCGGGTGGACGAGGACAAGGTGGTGGTACGTAACCCCGGCGCAACCTTGGCGGGCGTGTCGTCCTTGATCGCGCCATTACCGTAGATCTGCCGCAGGTATTTGGCTAAATCGGCGGCCTTCATATTGCGCACGTCGTACACATACATCTGCGGTTCGTTGCCGCCGCCCTCGTCGATAGTGCGAATCCAGTCGCCCACTTCGTTGAGGTACTGGGGCTGGGAAGATATCGCCACCACCGAGTTGGTGCGCTCGACCGGCAAGAAGCGCAGCATGCCCGCCAGGGGCGTGCCGCTGTCGGCGCCGAACATGGCTTGCAGCTCGGGCATCAGCTCGGCCACCGAGGCGCGTTGCAGGCCGAATACCGCCACCGACATGCCTTTGAGCCAGTCCACATCGAAGGTATCGATGGTGTCCTGGTAGTTGGCCAGTTCTTCCGAGGTACCGGCCAGGCTCAGTACATTACGCGCCGGGTCAACCAACAAAAAGGCGTTCTCGCGGGCGAACGGCTTGAGCAGTTTCTGCATCTCGGTGGCGGAGATATAACGCAGCGGGAACAGCCGCGCCGAGAGACCGCTGGACGGTGGCGCCACGCGCATCTGCGGTACCAGCTTGCCCGCCACTGCCTGGTTGGCCGGCAGAACTACGTAGCGGTTGCCCTGCTTGATCATGGCATTGTCAGTCCAGGACAGCAGGGTCTCGAGAATCGACAGTGCCTGCTGTTTGTCTACCGGTTTGGAGGTGGAGAAGCTGACATTGCCCTTCACGCCCTCGGCGATGCTGTAGTTCTCGTGCAGCAGGTCGCCCATTACGCTGTTGATCACCGCCTCGATGGGCTGGTCGGCGAAGTTGAACACAATGTCACCGCCCTGCTCCGGCACTTTCACCGGCGCGGTGGGCTGGCGCACAAAGCCTTGATTGCCGCGAATCAACTGGCGCTGGGGCGGTGCCGGGGTCGCCGGCTGCGGGCTTTCGGCCACGGGAGCCGGGGTTGGCGGGCGTTGCGAGCCAGTGCCCTGCAGGGCTTCGTGCAGCAGGTCGGCGTCCGGGTCGAGGGTGTCGGGCAAAGATCCACAGCCGCCCAATGAGACGGCAGTGGCCAGGCAAAACAGCGAAGTGCGCATATCGATCAAGGGAGGGGCTCGCGGGGATGGGAGATCAGGGGTAACCGCTTGCCGTAGAGGCTCAGGGTCTGGGTGCGCCCGTCCAGGGCGAAACGGGCGTATTGCGGGGTCAGGTGTTCCAGGCGCCAGCCGTTGGGCAGGGCCTGGCCCAGGCGCACGTTCAAGGGTGGGCCGCCGGCTTGTTTGAGCATGGCCATTTGCAGGTTGCCGGTGATCATGATGCCGCTGAGGGTCAGGTTGGCCAGGCTCGCTACTTGGGTCTTGCCCACGACGCGATCAGGGCGCCGATCAGGGCTGAACAGCGGTACCTGCCAGGTGCTGGCGAGGTCCTGCAACGCCAGCGTAGGCGCGGCCCGCACGTTGACGGAGGGCGGCGCATGCGCAGGCGCTTCGGGCAACCACCGGGGTGCATCACCGATACTGCTGAGGATCACCGCCATCAACAACCCCAATAACCCGGCCAAGCCGAGCAGGCCCCATTCCAAAGGACGCAGTGGGCCGGTCATGGCGCCACCCGCGCCGGTTGCAGGTAGCCACGCACCAGCAGTTGCACCGCCAGTTTGCCCGCCCCGCCATTGGCCGGCGCCTGTTTGCTGCGGCGAATGCGCAGCTCATCGACAAACAGAAACGGTGGCTGATATTCCAGCGCATGCAGGATCGCGGTCAGCGGTTCGATGGCGCAGTTGAGCGTGAGGCTGACCTTGACCTGGCGATAGGGCTCGCTGTCGTCCTGTTCGGTGGTGATGGGCTTGCGCTGGGTCAGGTTGCAGCCGCCGCCGAGGTTGGCGTGGCTGTTGATCAGGTCGGCGAGGCGCTGCATCAGGTCGGCGGCGACGACGTCCGGATCATCGCCAGGCAACAGGCTGGCGCTGCTGGCCGGGTCTTGCCGTGCCAGCTCAAGCTGCCCGCGCAGCGCATCGCCCTCGCGCACTACGCTGGCGTAGCGTTGCTGTTGCTCACGTAACTGTTCGGCCTGTTCGCCCATGGCCCGCAGCGGCCCGGCGAACCAGCTGTCGATCAACAGCCAGTAGGCCGCGCCGAGCACCACGGCGAGCACCAACAAGGCCGCACCGCGACGTTCACGGGGTGTGAGGGGTCGGCGCATCGGCGGCCTCCTGGCGTAAGCGGGCACGCAAGGCAAACTGATCCTTGCCGGTGCGTGCGTCGGGTTGGATCACCCCCTCGAACTGGGCGTTGTCCAGACGGTGGCAGCCTTTGATGCGGGTGATCAAGCCACTGGCCTTGGCGCTTTGACCGGAGAAAGTCACCTCGCGCGCCTTGACGTCCAATTGGTCGAGCCAGGTGTCGGCAGGCAGGCAGGAGGTCAAGTCATTCAGCAGTGCGGCCAGGGGCGGTTGCGCCAGTTTGCGCTGGGTGAGGTACTGCGCCGCGCCACGGGTATTGAGCAGTTGCTGGCGCAGGGCGTGCACCTGGGCGACCTCGGCTTTTTGCTGCTGCACGGTGGCATGCATGGCGTCGAGTACGCGCTGGCGGTCGTTGAGCCACAGCAGCATCGCCGCGATCAGCAAAGCGCCACACAACCACGGCAGGCTGCGCTGCAGGTGCTTTCCGGCTGGACGTTGGCGCGGGCGTAACGGCGCGGGCAGCAGGTCGATGCCCAGGCCCGCCACATCCACGCGGTGGGGATGCACGCCAAGGGCGGCGCAGTCGCTGAGAATCGGGTCCAGGCGCTCGCGCAGGATCGCTACCAGCGTCACCTCAAGGTGACTGGATGTGCGCCGCTCCTGGCGGGCCACAAAGTACAGTTGCTCGGCGTCGAATGGGGTGTAGCGGTCCAGTTCGTAGCCGACCACCTCCGTGAGGTTACGCGCGGCAGCCAAGGGCAGTTGTAAGCTTTGCTGCAGCACCGCGTCGGGGGCGAGCATCAGCACCTGGCGCGCGCTGCCCGGGACCACCGGCGCCGTCAGTGGCCAATGATGGACCTGCTCAGGCGGCTCTTGAAGAGCCAGCCAACTGGGCACACAGCCGCGCAGTTCCGACAGCCACAGGCGCCAGCCTTGCTGCAACAGACTGCCGCGCCAATGCCGGGCGATAGGTTCGAGTCGATTCATTCTTGCCACCGCACGACCCGATAGGGCTGTGCGCTGTCCTCCGCGGGGCTCAATAAGACGGTGAGTTGCAGGCGCGCCTGAGAGCCGCCGGGGCGCTCGGCGCGGCTGTCGATTTCCAGTACCTGGCCGGGGTCGGCGCCCTCGGCGTTGTGGCGCGGCAGGTTCAATGCCTTGCGCATCAAGGGGCTGGCGAATGCCGGATCGGGTCGATCGAGGTCGCTCCACAAGGTGATTTCCGGCAACAGTCGACTGTAGAGCGCCTGGGTCATACCGGGGAGTTGACGCACCTCTTCGAGCACCCGAAACGGCGCCAGGCCCTGGTGACGCCGGGCCTCGAGCGCCTTGACCAGTTGCTGGGCCTGAGCAGGTGTAGCGCCGCAGGCCAGGGCCAGACGCAGCAGGTCATCCGTGTCGGCGTTGACCAGGTACAGTTTGCCGCGCTCACTGCGCAGGCGGACCTGCAACCGGGCGTCATCGAAGGTCAGTGCGATAGCGCGCCCGTCCGCCACCCAATGCCGATCAGCCATGACTTGGGCGATGCCAGCCTCGGCAGCCAAAAGCGTCTGGGTGTGCTGGCGGTGCCACAGTGCCTGGCGACTTTCCAACTGCACCCAACCGGCCAAGCCGCCGAGCAACACGCTGAGCAAGGCCAGCACCCACAGCACCAGCAACAACGCCGCCCCGCGTTGGCGCTTCATTGTTCAAGACTCGCGCTGGACAGGTTCAGGCGCAGGGCAATCACCTGGGTAACCCACGGCAGCGGCCCGTTAACGCTGGCGTCGATGCGTACCGCTGCGGGCAACCGCTTGGGCCAGGGCCACACGCTCAACCAGCCGGTGGGCTGGCCCAATGGTGATACGCCGCGATAACTGAATTGCAGCGCCTCGACGTTGTGCAACAGCACCTGCGGCTGATCACGCAGGGCGTTGGTGTGGGACTCCAGCTGCGAGAACGCTACCTGTAAATCCTGCTCGACCCGTTGCAGGGTAAAGCGCTGGATCCCACCGCCGAGCACACCGGGCAAGGTCGCCACAAACTGCAAGCGCTCAGCCTTACCGATAAAAAAACCCTCGGCCTGGCTGTCGCCCTCAGTGATATCCAACGGCAGCGCCTCGCTGATTGCGTTGCGCAAAAACTGGTGGGCGGCGCGGGTTTCATCCAGGCTGACGGTGTAGCGCTGCGCCTTGAATACCGCCCGATTGGCTCCCAGCAACGCACCGCCCACCAACAGCAACAACACCGAGAGCAAACTGAGCACCACAAGGATTTCCAGCAAGGTAAAGCCCTGCTCGCGGCGCGTCACAGGCGTGCCTTCAAGGTGCTGAAGCGTGCCTGGTGCGAACCTTCGCGAAGGCTCAGGTCGAGGCGAAACAGCTGGCGTTGCTGCCGGGTGCTGGTCAGTTGCCAATGGATGCCATCGAGTTCACCTTGGCGGGTGCCTTCGGTCAGCGGGCCGGCGGCTTCCTGGTCCAGCACCGTGAGCGCCGCATGGGTGAGCCGGTCGCTGCGGGCCACTTGCGACAACGAGCGCGCACTCTGGCCAAAGGCAACCAGCAACACGCTGCTGCACACCGCCATCAACGTCAGCGCGGCGAGCATTTCCAGCAAGGTGAAGCCGGCCTGGTGCTTCATGGCAGCGCCTTGGACTGCACGCTGCCCGTGAGCCAGCCAATGTCGATACGCCAACGTCGCGTGCCGTTGGCCAGCAGCAGGTTACCGCCGGTAGAACTGCCATCGGGGTAGAACACCACGGCGGTGCCAGCCTGTTCGGCGCCGTGCAACGTCACCTGCAACTGGGCTGGCCAATGTTGCGACGCACGCCCTGGCGCCTGGAACCTCAGGTCCTGAAGGTCAAACTCGGTGCGCGCCGCCTGGCCGCTGATGATCGCGCCCGCCCGAGTGGTGCGCAGCGCCTCGACCATCTGCCCGACCACCCGACGTTCCTGGGCCACCTGCAGCCCCTGGCGCACACCGAATGCCAGCAACCCGGCCGCGATGCCGATCAATACCAGGACCACCAGCATCTCCAGCAGGGTAAAGCCGCGCTGGGCCACGGGCGGGTTATTCCCAGTTGCCCAAATCGGCACTGTAGCCCTCGCCGCCCGGTTGACCGTCCTGGCCGTAGAAGATCAGGTCGAAAGCGCCGTGCTCACCGGGGAAGCGATAGCCGAAGCCGTGGCCGAACGGGTCTTTCAACTCCGACGGCTTGGCATAGGGGCCAGCCCAACTGGAGGCATTGGCCGGCTTGTCCAGCAGCTGTTGCAGGGTGTTGGGCGGCGCGCCCACATCCAGGGCGTAGCTGTCGATCTTCATGCTCAAGCTCGCCAGTTGCGCCTTGCCCGCGCCGTATTTGCCTTTGTCCACATTGCCGCCGACCTGGCGCACCACAATGGTCGCGACGATGCCCAGCAGCACGATCACCGCAAGCATTTCCAGCAGGGTGAAGCCGCGTTGGCGGCGTCTGGTTCTCATCCGTTCAGCTCCTTTAATGTTCATATATGGCTGGTGAGGCTCATCAGCGGCAGCATGATCGCGAGCATGATCACGGCCACCAGCACGGCCATGACCACGGTCAGGGACGGCACCAGCGCAGCGAGCAGGCGGTCGATTGCGCGCTTGGCTTCGATGTCGAAGATGTCGGCAACCTTGAGCAGCATGCTGTGCAGTTCGCCGGCCTGTTCGCCGACTTCGATCATTTGCAGGGCCAGCTCCGGCAGCAGCGGCTGGCGGCCAAATGCATCGGCCAGGGTGCCGCCGCCTTTGACCCGTTGCGCCGCCAGCGCCACTTGCGCCTGCAGTGCACGGTTGCTGCAGACTTGCCGGGCGATAACCAGCGCGGGCAGCAACGCCACGCCATTGCTGAGCAAGGTGCCGAGGGTGCGGGTCAGGCGTGCGGCTTGCACCCGTTGCAGCAGCGGGCCGATCACGCGGATGCCCAGCAGGCGCCGGTCACAGCGCTCGCGGCGGCTGGGGTCGCGCAGGCGCGCTGCCAGGATCCATGCACTGATCGACAACCCGGCCAACAGCACCAGGCCATAGGCCTCCAGAAACTCGCCTAGCCCGAGGATCACTTGGGTGATCAGCGGAATCGGCACGCCCAGGTCCTGAAAAATCGGCACGAATTGCGGCACCACATAAGCCAGCAACAGCGCCAGCGAACCCAACACGCCGACCACCAGGAACGCCGGGTAGATCAGCGCGTTGATCACCTCGCCACGCAGTAACTGGCTGCGCTCCAAATAGTCGGTGAGTTGGCGCAAAGTAGCTTCCAGTGCCCCACCGGCTTCACCGGCGCGCACCATGCTCAGGTACAGCGGGGAAAACGTGCCGCCCTCCTCCTCCAACGCAGCCGACAGCGGCTTGCCGGCCTTGACGTGGTCGCGGATGCGCTCGATCAACGCCCGCACCTGGGGTTGGCCGGGCTGCTTGAGCAGCAGCCCCAGCGAGCGTTCAAGGGGCTGGCCGGCGCCGAGCAGCGTGGCCAGTTGCTGGGTGAAACTCACCAGTGCGGCGCCCTTCAACTGCCCGCGTGCTTTGCGCAACAAGGGGCTGCCCGCCGTTTCAATGTGCAGCAACAACCAACCACGCTTGTGCAAGGCGGCGACCGCGGCGGCCCGGTCAGTGGCTTGCAGCGTGCCGCTCTGGGCGACGCCCTGACTGTCCAGGGCGCGGAACTTGAACAGGCTCACGCGTCCTCTCCACGGGTCACGCGCAGCACTTCTTCCAGAGACGTGACACCTGCCAGCGCCTGGCGCAAACCGTCTTCATACAAGGTGCGCAAACCGGCGCGGCGGGCGGCCTGTTCAAGGGTGGCGGCATCGGCGTGGCGCATCAGCAGGCTGCGCAACTCGTCGTTCATTACCAGCAGTTCGGTGAGCGCGCTGCGCCCGTGGTAATCACCTCGGTAGAGCAGGATCGGGCGCTGCTCGGTCAGGCGATCCAGGCCATGCTCCTTGATCAATTGCGGCGATGCTTGGAACGCCACACGCGTGGCCGGGTCCAGGCGTCGCACCAGGCGCTGGGCGAGGATACCGCTGACGGTGGAGGCAATCAGGTAGCTTTCCACACCCATGTCGAGCAAGCGCGTGATGCTCGCCGCGGCGCTGTTGGTGTGCAGGGTTGAAAGGACCAAGTGGCCGGTGAGAGAGGACTGTACGGCGATGCGGCAGGTTTCCAGGTCGCGGATTTCGCCGATCATGATCACGTCCGGATCCTGACGCACGATGGCGCGCAGCACCCCGGCAAAGTCCAGGCCGATGGCCGGCTTGACCTGGATCTGGTTGATGCCTTCGAGCTGGTATTCCACCGGGTCTTCCACGGTGATGATCTTGCGTTCGCTGGTGTTGAGCCGCGACAAGGCAGTGTAGAGCGTGGTGGTTTTGCCTGAACCGGTGGGGCCGGTGACCAGCAGGATGCCGTGGGGCCGCTCGAGCAGGTCGAGGAATGCCGCCAGCCGCTGGCCGTCGAAGCCCAGGCTGGGAAAGTCGAACTGCACGGTTTGCCGGTCTAACAGGCGCATCACCACCGACTCGCCAAAACTGGTGGGCACCGTGGACACGCGCAAGTCCAACTCTTTGCCCTGAATGCGCAGCATGATGCGCCCGTCCTGCGGCAAGCGCCGTTCGGCAATGTCCAGGCGCGCCATGATCTTCACCCGCGAGATCACCGCCGCCGATGAACTGGCGGGCGGCGCTTCGGCGTCATGCAGCACGCCGTCGATGCGGTAGCGCACCTTGAGTTGGTTTTCGAAGGGTTCGATATGAATGTCCGAAGCGCGCTGTTCCACCGCGCGCTGCAGGACCAGGTTGACCAGGCGAATCACCGGCGCTTCGGACGCCATGTCCTTGAGGTGCTCGATATCCTCAAGGGCGCCGCCCTGCTCATCAAGGTTCTCGATCAAGGTGCCCATGGCGGAACGGCCCTGGCCGTAATAGCGCTCGATCAATGTATCGACTTCATTGCGCGGCCCGATGGCCAGCCACACCGGCACCTGACAGGCGTAGGCCAGGGCCTGGAACGGATACAACTGCGCCGGGTTGGCCGACAGCACGCGCAATCCACCCTCGTTCCAGCCGATGGGCACGACTTGGTAGTGACGCATAAAGCGTTCGGTCAAGACGGGCAATGGGTCGAGCAGCGGCGGCGCGGCGTCGGCCAGCAGCAACGGCGCGTCGAGCAAGTCAGCCCAGGCGCGAGCCAGTTCGACTTCGGGCACCAAGCCCAAGCGCGTCAGCAAACCCAGCAGGTCGCGAGGGTCATTGGACAGGCGTTGGGCGCGTTCAAGATCCAGGGTTTTCAGCCCGGCGTGCTGCATCAGCCACGCGCATACCTGATCGGTGTGCGGTATCTGCAGATGGCAGGCATCGATGGGCGTTGAAGACATAATTTGAAGTGTCTAGTTGCGAGAAAGTATGGCTATTTGGAACTATCGAACACTACTCATGCAGTGCCATTAGTTCGCCACGCCGCAGTCGGAGTTAACTGGGTTAATCGACTGGAAGTTCTAGTGCTAGTTCCGGGATGAGGGGTAATAATATGAAATACTGTACTGCGACTT
Organism: Pseudomonas haemolytica; assembly: GCF_009659625.1. Lineage (GTDB taxonomy): Bacteria > Pseudomonadota > Gammaproteobacteria > Pseudomonadales > Pseudomonadaceae > Aquipseudomonas > Aquipseudomonas haemolytica. The sequence goes on from NZ_VOIW01000002.1 coordinate 432,186, forward strand.
AAGTGAAGAGGGGGCAGATTTGGCTTCGCCCCCTCCTTTGGGAAAAACCGCTTACCGCTTTGTCGCCAATACAAAACGGTGCACAAGCCCACCAAACACGCCGCCCAGTAAAGGCACCAACCAGAATACCCACAACTGGGAAACCGCCCAACCACCCTGGAAAACTGCCACGCCCGTACTGCGCGCCGGGTTAACCGATGTATTGCTCACTGGAATACTGATCAGATGGATCAACACCAAAGCGAGCCCGATAGCAAGCGGCGCAAAACCTGCCGGTGCCTTTTTATCGGTAACGCCCAGGATAATCAGCAAGAAGAACGCAGTGAGTACAAACTCGGTGACAACGACTGATAGAAATGAAAAGCCAGCGGGTGAATGCTCGCCATAACCATTGGTAGCAAAACCGGCTGACACGTCAAACCCTGGCTTGCCGCTTGCGATCAAATACAACACCCCGGCAGCTGCAATAGCGCCAAGCACCTGCGTGACGATATAGGGCGCCACTTCCTTACAGCCGATGCGCCCGCCAGCCAATAAACCAAGGGTCACAGCCGGGTTGAAATGCCCCCCGGAAATATGACCGACCGCGTAGGCCATGGTTAATACCGTCAAGCCAAATGCCAATGCCACCCCTACAAAACCAATACCCAGCTCAGGGAATGCAGCAGCCAGCACGGCACTGCCACAACCGCCCAGTACCAGCCAGAACGTGCCCAAGAACTCGGCGGCAAGACGCTTTATCATCAGGAAACTCCTTATCAGGCTCAAAGAGGCCGAGCCTAACAAGCGAGTATCGGGGCTGGATGTGGGAAATTTCCTCAGTAAAACCGACTAACCAAAAGCTGTGCCCGTCGTGCAGGATGCTTTCGAAGAAAAAGCATGCATTCCAGACATGAAAAAGCCCCGGCAATGCCGAGGCCTGATGAATATGTTTGGTATTTCTATCGAATCACTTCTGCGCGGCGTGATTTGCCGTTACTGAGGTACGCCCGCCTTGGCGATCAACTCACGCAACCGGAAATCCTTAGGTTCAAACACATCGAGGAGCCCGATCGCCTTCAGAGCGGGTAGAGATTGAATAATTTCTCGCTCCGCTAGCAGTTGATCATCCTTGCTCGCCGTCGAATCACTCCAAACGCGTACGTTTGCCAAAAAGGCACCGACCGTCCCCTTACGTACGGTCACTCCGTCAAATGTTGCTTCGTTTGTGTCGTCGGCAAGAACGTCTTCGGCACGCATATCAATCTCCGCAGTTGGGCTGCTGTTACGTCTGCGACTTTCGCAGGAGAGCCATGCCGACAATAGCGCACTTATTTCGCGCTGGCATTTAAATGAAATTCAAGCCATATCCTGCCGGGCCCTACCACTGAAACCAGAGCAAACCCGGCGCCTGGCCGGGTTCGTTGATCGACAAGTCTTCAGTTGTCAGGGTGCTCGCTCGCTACTGAATCGGCAGCGTCTACGTCCGACATATCTTCCTCCAGAGGTGCCTCGTCGTCCGGTGGCGACGGGATGTTATCTTCATCACGCTTTGGATCATGACCTGTCTCGTTGTCCGTGCCGCGCGTTACTGCCTGCTGTGAAATATTGCCTGGGGCGTTCTCGTTGATTTCCATGCTGGCTCTCCGTTCTCACGCCCGGGATATCCGCGCTTAAAGATGGGAGTCGGCTGGTCGCAGTGAGTGCCGAGTAGTGGACGAACGGCGAAAAGCCAAAAGCCCGGTCGAGTGCCGAGGCTCGTAAAGTGTTACACATCAGGTTCGAGCCAAAAGCTGCAGCTAGGCGGGCGGGACACTTTCGATATACTCGGTAGATAACCGGAGTAAACAGGAATGGACCCCAGATGAAATACCTAGCGATCCTCATAGCTTTTGCAACTCTCGGCGCTTGTTCGGCGTACAGCCCCGGACAAAGCGACCCTGACATCAGGGTTGGCGGCTTCCAAATCAGCTGCGATGCAGTGCCGGCAAATCAGCCTGGCTGCTATTCGGCACCACCTTCTAAGAAACCTTCAGAGAAAATCAACTTGCAGCCTGATAGAAGCTGACTCCATAGAGCCGAACTAAACGAGGCTTTCTCTAGGAAATAAATAGCCCGCTCACCGACGCCATCAAGAAATCCCTATCGATGCTTGGCTTCAGCGCCTACGAGATCGAACGCCTGGCCGAACTCAAACGGATCAAGTCCGACAGCGTGTCGCAGATCAGCGAATACTGGCGCCGCAACATGGAAGCTGACAACAACAAGCGATCAAACGGCCGCTGTTCACCATTATTCTGGCAATGGGCAGTGGGCGGGCACACCTGTACAAGAAAGCGGGAAAGGATGGACAGAAGATCGCAGGCCATGCGAGCGAGGGCATGACCAGAAACTACCAGCGAGACTACAAGTAAATCAGATGGCCCGAGGCAATTACGGACCTAAATATCAGTGAAATCACCAGGTAGTTTTGCGCAGCCACAAAAAAGCCGATCTACCTGATCGGCTTAAGTGTCTGATTTTACTCAGGAATAATGGTCGGGACGGAGTGATTCGAACACTCGACCCCTAGCACCCCATAAAGGTGAACCGTAATCCAAGCCAGTCTTAATAAATCCAACAAAATCACCTAAAGCACTGTATTCATTGGATCATTACAGTTTACACAGTCCAACCGCTTCCGATAGCATTCTACCAAAGCCAGCGAGAAACGGTGACCCAACGGTGACCATCTGGAGCCTGGCCTTTCTGGGGAAGCGAAAGTGGCGACGATCACCGACAAACAGATGAACGCAAAACCAGCCAAACCTACCTGGCTGATCGAGGATGCTCCTCGCGGCTGCGGCCGATTCATGGCACGTCTTCGCCCAGATGGCGAGCGCCTGTTTTACTTCAGGTATACCGACACCAGCGGTGGAAGGGTGTTTCTGCCCATAGGTGCATATGACGCCACTGGCACTGATGGGCTTACCCTTAAGGAAGCAAGAACTAAAGCTGGAGAGTGGTCACGCCTCTACCAAAGTGGAACTCGCAACTTACGTGAACATCTGGATGCCGAGGAAGCTGCCCGTATCGCAGCCCGAGATGGTGAATTGGCACGACTCACCGCCGAGAAAGCAGAAGCCGAAGCCGAGCAAGCTCGCCAGGCGGCACGCAAGACTGTTACCGACCTATTCGAGCACTGGGCTAGGGTTGATCTCATCAACCGCAAGGACAAGGGTGCAGAGGCTCGTCGGATGTTTGAAAAGGACGTTCTGCCCTTCTTGGGCGACTTGGCTGTCGCTGATGTGAAAAAGGGTCATATCACCGAGGTGACAGATGCCCTCCTCGCTCGCGGTGTAAACCGTATGGCCAAGATGGTTTTTTCGCTTATGCGCCAAATGTTCCGCTTTGCCGTAGACCGCGACCTGATCGAGCACGATCCCAGCGCCAGTATTCGAAAAGCTAAGATAGGTGGCAAAGACACCGAGCGCGATCGAGTGCTGAGTGATGATGAAATCAAGCTGCTTGCTAAGAAAGCCCCTGATGCGGGGCTGCAGGTCACCACCGAAGCTGCAATCTGGATTGCCCTATCGACCTGCTGTCGAATTGGTGAGCTCCTGAGCGCACGATGGGAGCATATCGATCTAGAGCAAAGCACTTGGCTGATTCCGTCCGAACATAGTAAAAACGGTAAACCGCACAGCATCATCCTTTCAGACTTTGCCATTAGCCACTTCAAGCGCGTAAAGCAGATTAATAGCCTGTCACCTTGGTGCTACCCGAACACCTACATAACTGACCACGTATGCCCTAAAACGGTAACCAAGCAGCTGGGCGATCGCCAGCGCCTTCCGGAACAAGGCTCCATGAGCCGACGTAGCGCAAAAGCCCAAGCACTATTGCTACCAGGCGGAAAGTGGACGCCTCACGACCTGCGGCGTACAGGCGCGACGATTATGACTGCTATTGGCGTACTTCCTGAAGTGGCTGAACGTTGCCTCAACCACACAGAGGAAAACAAGGTAAAACGCACTTATCAGCGTCATAGCTATGCTAAAGAAATGGCGGAGGCTTGGGAGGTTCTCGGCAAACATTTATCCAGCCTGATATAGACAGCCACTCCAACAGCCCTGAGAAATGACTAGCACCGCTAAACAAGGACACGATTAAAAATGAAAAACAAAGGGCTTATTATATCAGCAACTGAATTTCTTGAGGAGCACAACATCTCCGAAAGTGAATTCAAAGACAGAATTGAAAAGCTGCAGATCCCCCTTCTATGCCGCTGCCCAAGAACGGTTGCAGTTCATGTATCCGGCTCGGCTATCATTCTAAATGACAATGAGCCCAGAACAGCAAAAAGCCTATCAAAGCAGCATAAAGGTACGCCTTTTTGCGCAGATCACGATTATCACTCAAAAGTAGATTTAGACATAAAGTTTCTTTCGATAAGCGCCACCGACTGGGAAAAAATAGTAAATTATGGCGAACTTTCAAAATGCGACTTCAATCTCTACGCTTTTCATGAAAGCGGAAAAGGCCTCGCGAAAGTATCGGCACGCGAGCTGTTAAATACAAGCTTAAAGCCACTTCCAGCCCTGATAATAGACGCAGCTTTCTTTATCACCTCAAGAAATTCACCCGACAAACTGGAAGAAATAATAATTAGAGAAGCCGACGTAATCATGAGAACAGAGGATTCAAAAAGAATCCTAGAAACAAATACAGAAAACAACAAAGATAGCAAAAAATCCGAACAGCACTATTGGGAGTCCAACAAGCTTTTCGAATTAAATAGAACCGCTGAAAAATTCATTCCCGAGATAAATATCACCTCAGAAGATGAGCGAAAAGAGCTTATCGAAATGATAAAAAAACATCTAAAGGAAAAGTGCAACTACAAGGGGAAAGACTTACTCGAACAAGCCGCTTTCGCAATACTACCAAACGAGCATTACCGTAAAATAAAATCAACAAAGATGCCAGCTGACAAAGCTTTAAGCCAATACCCAGAACACGCATCAACCGCACTAATTCTCATCAACGAAGCAGCAAAACACTTCTGGAACGCGAGTCAAGAAACAACTCAAAAAGTTCAAACTAAAAGAACAGTCATGAAAACAGAACTAGAAAGTTCAGACTGGGGATTCACGGCAAGGTTAGCTGGCGCTGCAGCTACCATCATCAACCTAAAAACCTAAGACCAATAAGCCATAGGCGTGTCTAGCCGGCGATGCGAGGAACTGCCTGAGCAGGCCCGCGGGCCCTGGGGCGCCCTCTCTTCACAGACTTCAGCTTTGGCATATTTCCTCTGAAAAATGATCTACCACTTTCAGGGGATAGCCGTATCCAATAGTCCACCTTGGTCAGGTAGGACGCCACCCTATTCTTCAAAGCACTTACCCTGTCCAACTGATTAAAACTGATCATGCCTATTCCAAGATATCTATATTTATCCTTGACTGCATTACAATTAAAATAGCGTCCTGCTCCTGCCGTAATTGAGTCTCGCCAATACTCACCAACCATTCTAGCCAGAACCCCATCCTGACGATGATTCGATCCATTATAGAAAAGTAACAAATGAAAGTGAAACCCCTTTAGCTGACCATACTCCAGCTTACAAGCAAAGCCTAACAACCCATCAACTGGAATGCCCTTGTGTAGATCTTTCTGCATTTTTGCCCAATGTACCTTTACCTTTTCAACATCGCCATAAAAATCCTCACGACCACTTACAAAGCCTGACTGATAAGACAAATCAACACGCACAACAAGCATCCTAGAGTGCTTGGCAAAAAGAGCGTCTATATAACCTTCCAAGCTGTTAACTCGCTTAAAGGACGCTTTACGGAATCGTTTCAAAACGGCTTTAAAAGCATCACTAGTCAGCTCCAACCGCACAAACTCTACGAGATCATTCATTCTAACTAAAAAAGCCTCAGCGGCTCCATTGCGTAAATCCCGCCAGGCTCTGAGCAAATGAAGTTCTTCGACTCGATCAACACATTTGAAAAAAACCTCCACATATGGGTTAACTTCATGAGAAGGAAAGTACGATTCAAACACCCCCTTCCTCCTCTTCAGTTTGTCAACAAAATAGCGACCAAGCCTCTCAGCCTTAACCTTCACCCCGTGACGTTGATGAGTATAAGAAGAGAACAAAAAGCCCTTACTATCAGTAAGCTCACACATTAATTTCTCAATAGAACGCAACTCCAACACCAAGCTTTCCTCTACCCTTAAAATAGGAAGCCCTCCGACTTCCTCAACCATTAGATCTAACGCCCCTCCATTATCAATCCAATCAACTTCATCTATCACTCACTGATTCCTCAAGAAGCCAGCAGCATGGCTTTGGGGAGCCATGCTGCTGACAAATGATCAGTTGACATCACCACCGCCAACTATTGCATCATCAACTTAATTGATCAATCAATCAAATATCAAACAACTGATTTAATTAAACTTAACAACCACACTACAAACCTAACAACCTAATTAAATAGTAATACATAATCAAGCAATAACCACCTTGAACATGCTTCCTATCAAACCTAGACAAACAAACCAACACAACTCGTAAACACCTAACGCTAAATATCAAAAACAACTCAAAAAGTTAGTACCCCGAAAAGAGACTGGCATCATCTACACACCACCCTGCCAAGGACAGAGATCAACATAAATAGTTTTGTCCCCAGGATAATTCAAAATCCGGATAGCACTGTTATTTACCAGTCGCAAAAGAACATGCTCAAGAGCAGCTTTCTTTCTAAACTTCCCAGGCCCGCATTGCAAAATATAATTTTTTTTAACAAAACGCTTACCCACCTTACGAAAACTATCCAGCCAGCAATTTAATTCCTGCTCTTCATCGTTCTCTTTAGAGTTCTCCCCAAACAACTTTATAAAATCATTGGAGTACCATTTAGCAAGATCCGTTGCCGCCTGCAAGGTTGACATCGAAATATCACCCTCAAACCCTTCAAAACAATGAAGCAATGCAGCCAACCTAGAAATAACCTCAACTAACTTTGAACCATGATCACCTAGCCCATACAGTATTCCACCTGCACACATCCTTGACTCAATATCATTCGCAATCTCCACCCAAAGCCGAGCCGCTTCGGAGTCGAATCCGATCACTTCTTTTTCTTTTTTATTTCCTCTGAAACAAATAAGACCCATCTCAAGAAAGTGCTCCAACCGCGAAGCAAATTGTGTTTGATGATACCAGGACGGTACCTGAGTGCTTACATATCTAGTCCCCTGTGTTGAAGCCGGGCGACAGATTAGAAAGCGCGCCCACAAACCAGATCCCCTAGACACCCCGCCTTTATGAGCCATGTACTTCGAAAATACGCTCTCCTGGACCATAAGAGAGACTGTCAGCCGTGCGCCAACAAGTTTAAAGCTTTCCGCCGTCTTACGATCAATTGTGATTGAGTCACCACTCCAAATCGCATTTTGCTTTGAAAGGTCATTAAAGGCGCGCCCTTCTAAAACACCTCCACCTTCACTTGAAATCAAACCGGCCGCAGGTAAATTTTCGTACATCCCATGAAACAAAGCCTCAGAGGTTGAGTCCTCATACAGGATCTTAAATTCTTTTGGCTTAGCTGGAGCTTCTTTCTCTAAAGCCAATAGAACCTTCTCCTCTTCGTCAGCAGAAAGCCCTTTTGATGCTTTTTTCGTAATCGCTTTTAATACTCCGTTACGTCGAACCATCCAGGTATCGTACTTAACTTTCCACACCGACTGACTCTCCTTCACCTCCTCGCCCTGTTTAGCCTGAAAGACCCTGATCGGCTTCAAAAAAACATTCTCAACCGTTGACTTCCTTTCACCCGAGTCAGCAATAGCCAGAAGCATCAGAGAGGTTGGAGCGACCTGGCCATTGGGTTTACGAACATCTACAAGGCCCTGCAAGACAACAGAGATTGCAGTTAGGGCCGCATTTTGAATCAATCCCCGCGGAGCCTGAATATTAGCTTGAGCCTCATTTATTGCAGCATCCAACAAGGGAAATTGTGACAAACTCGGATATGAATCATCTCCGAAATTAGACTTTTTTGCATTTTGCTGCCTAAAAAAATTAAAATACATGGATCACCAAAAATATACAAAAAATCAATATTAAACAGCCATTGCAGATATAATAGCCGCCATTGAGCCATGACTCTGCCTAGACAGCTTCACACACTCCTCCACCCACGAATTTATTTCGCTCTCAATCCAACGCACAGATGTTTTCCCAACACGTATCTGCTTTGGGAATTTCGCATCATAATGACAAGAGGCCACGTTTAGTTTGTTATAGATAGTTGACCTAGAAAGACCCGTACGTTTTAAAACATCTCTCAAGCGAAGCATAACCAACGCTTCTGATTTTTCATTAAACATCATTGCACCCTTTAGGACTGGACGAGGCAATCCTATAAGCAGCAACTCAAATATCAAAGAACGTGAGCGTAACGCTTGCTAACGTTACACCTTAGAACATGCCACTTTGACAGCAATTCTGTCCCGCCCCCTCAAAATAGAATTTCTCTCCCCTTAGCCAGTACTATTCCAGCTATTAATAGCAAAAATAGCTGCCCCTAACGCCAAACCTCACATTCAGATACCGCCCACAACGTCCCTCGCGGGGACGCTGTTTCGGCAAGCCTCATTCAAAAAAATCTCAGACCTATATCACCCAGATGAACGCTCAACGATGAGCGCGTCATTCAGCATTTCTGCGTGATACGTGGACTCAGTAAACAGAGAGGAATTCTTTTATGTATACGCCTTGCCCAAGCTGCAACTCTGGACGTGTGGTTACTAAAAATGTGGGTAAACAAGCGGGTGGTTTGATTGGCGCAGCAGGAGGTGCGGCCAGTGGGGCCGCTGGAGCCCTGTCGGGAGCGGAAGCCGGGGCCGTATTAGGAGTGATCGGTGGGCCGGTCGGGATCGCCATTGGCAGTATTGCCGGGGCTCTGCTCGGTGGATTGCTTGGGGGCGTTGCTGGCGGGATAGCCGGAGCCACGCTGGGTGAACAAATGGATGACAAGGTGCTGAACAACTATCAATGCCTGAACTGCGGTTACAGCTTCAGCGTCAACCACTAAGTCGTTGTAAACAGGCGTCGTGCCCCACTGGAACGGCGCCGCCCCCCCCTTTATTCGCAAGGAAAAACTCCCATGGCGCACCTGATCGAACAAATGGCTTATGTAGGCGCAACTCCCTGGCATGGTCTGGGCAGTCGCCTTTCAGAGAAGCAACCGCTGGAAATCTGGCAACGCGAAGCCGGCATGGATTGGAAGATTCAAGAAAGCCCTGTTCACTTCAAGGCCGACAGCATCGGCCCACTGGGTACCATCCACTCGTTCCCGGAACAAAAAGTGCTGTACCGCTCCGATACCAAGGCACCGCTCTCCGTCGTGTCCAACCGCTACCAAATCGTACAACCGCGTGAAGTCCTGGAATTCTATCGGGATCTCACCGAAGTTTCGGGCTACGAGCTGGAGACCGCTGGCGTGCTGAAGGGTGGCCGCAAGTTTTGGGCCTTGGCACGCACCGGTCAAACGACCGAGTTGAAGGGCAACGATCAGGTCAACGGCTATCTGTTATTGGCGACGTCCTGTGACGGAACACTGGCCACCACCGCCACCCCGACCACGGTAAGAGTGGTCTGCAACAACACCCTGACCATCGCTCTTGATGGTACGACCCGTGCGATCAAAGTGCCTCATAACACCCGCTTTGATCCGCAGGTGGTGAAGAAGCAGTTAGGTATCGCCGTCTCGCAATGGGACGCCTTTATGCACCGGATGCGCATGCTGTCTGAACGCAAGGTTCAGTGGCATGAGGCCATGGGCTTTTTCATGAGCGTGCTGTGTGATGCCAGCCCGAACAGTCCGCTACCAGCAGTACTTCCCAACGAACGGGCGCTGCGCAAGGTGCAGAGCTTGTATGAAGGTCAGGGGCGCGGATCAACACTGGAGTCAGCTCAAGGAACTGCGTGGGGATTGCTCAACGCAGTAACGGAGTACGTCGATCACGAACGCAGGGCTCGTAGTAACGAGTACCGCATGGACTCTGCCTGGTTTGGTCAAGGTGCACAGATCAAGCAACGGGCGCTGGAGGCTGCGCTACAACTTGCAGCTTAGCCCCAGTTTTCGCTGTCTTCATCAACCTCACCACCTTCTCATTCTTCTCACTCCTTAAAACGCCTGGTCAGCCTCGTGCTGGTCGGGCGTTTTTTATGCCTCAGGAAATGATCATGAGCACTCAATCGCTGCAACAACCCAGCAGCAAACCCCGTCCTGCCTTACGCCTGGTGGGGACTAAACAACTGCCGCGTGAGGACTGGCTGGCCGTGCGCAAGCAAGGCATCGGCAGTTCGGATGCTGCCGCTGCCGTCGGGCTTAACCCGTACAAATCCCAGCTGGAGCTGTGGCTGGAGAAAACTGGACGTGATACCTCATTGCCCAAGCTCGATCCGCAGGACGAGGAAAGTCCGGCTTACTGGGGCAACATCCTGGAGCCAATTGTCGCAACACACTACACCCGACGCAGTGGACATCGGGTCCGCCGGGTCAATGCGGTGCTGCAGCATCCTGATCCAAAACTGGCCTGGATGCTGGCCAATATCGACCGTGAGGTGATCGGCGCGTCAGAAGTGCAGATCCTTGAATGCAAAACCGCCGGCATAAATGGCGCACGCCTCTGGAAAGAGGGCGTGCCGGAGTATGTGCAGTTACAAGTCATGCACCAGCTCGCCGTCACCGGCAAGCAGGCCGCTGATGTGGCGGTACTGCTCGGTGGTCAGCACCTGGAAATCCATCGTATCGAACGCGACGATTCACTGATTGCTCGGCTGATCGACCTGGAGCGGCTGTTCTGGGATTACGTCGTCAGTGATACCCCGCCGCCAGCAGACGGCTCTGCCTCGGCGGAGCAAGCGTTGCGCTGTCTATATCCACAGGACAATGGGCAAAGCCTGGACTTTAGCCAGGATACGCTGCTCTGTACGACCTTTACCGAACTGCAGAACGTGCGCGAATCGATTGCTCTGCAGGAGAAGCAGGAAGCTCAGCTCAAGCAAACGTTGCAACAGGCCATGGGCGATGCCAGTCGGGCGACCTTCGCAACCGGCTGCGTCACTTGGAAGAAAGCCAAAGACAGCGTGGCCCTGGACATCCCCCGCCTGCTGAAAGAAAAGCCCCATCTGCAAGTGCGCTACTCGACCACCAAAACCGGCAGTCGGCGTTTTCTACTGGCCTGAACGTTTGTTCGCTCCTCCCTTATTCCCATGCCCTTTCTCTCCAAAGCCACCCTGGCCGTTTGCGCGGTCTCGGTGGCGTTTTTATTTCAGATACAGGAGAACCCTCATGCTCAAAGGTTTAGCCATCACCCCTCCGGTACTCGGGCGTATTTCCATCGGCAAGGTCGTCGAAAAGAACGGCAAGCGTCTGCCGGAGAAAGACGACCAGTTCACCCTAACCTCTCAGGTACAGAACCGCGACGGCTGGTTATTGCATCCCCTTAACGAAGAACTGCGCAATGGCCAGGACGGCAAGCTGCGCAGCATTCCCATTCGGTTGCTGTTCAACGAGCCAGACCTCAACTTTCGGGCTGACTACAGCCTGTTCGACCGTACTACAGGACGACCACTGTGCGTCGGCAATGGAGAGATCTGCAAGCGTTTGACCAAGGACGGCATCCAGTCGTTGCCCTGCCCGTCACCGGATGGCTGTTCACTGGCTCAAGGCAATGCCTGCAAGCCTTACGGCCGGCTGAACGTGGTGATTGGCGATGACGATCCTCTGGGCAGTTTTGTCTTTCGCACCACGGGCTACAACAGCATCCGCACCCTGGCAGCGCGCCTGCATTATCTGCAAGCCATCTCCGGCAATCGCCTGGCCTGCCTGCCACTGGAGTTGCGTCTACGCGGTAAATCCACCCGTCAGAGCCATGGCACACCGATCTTCTATGTGGACATCACGGTGCGCAGCGGGCTGAGCCTAGAAGACGCCTTGCTGGAAGCCAAGCAACTGGAGGAAACCCGGCAAGCCGCAGGTTTTGATCAGACCGCCTTGGATCACGCGGCACAACAGGGCTTTAGCAACGGAGCCTTTGAAGACAGTGATGAGGACACCGGAGCCATCGTCGAGGAGTTCTTCCCCGCAGCTGAAGATCAGACCAGCAAGGCAGAAGCCGCCCCCAAACCAGCGGCCTCTGCCAAAACCTCACTGGTACAAAAGCTGGAATCCAAATCCCTCCAAAGCGGCAGTGATCACTCTGCTCGCGCCCACTGATCACACGTCCAACCTGACCCAATGTCTTCCAATTCAAGAGAATCCCCATGAAATATCACAAACTCAAAGCTGGTGAAACGACCGGTACCTACGTCATGGAATCACCAGTCACCGAGGCCGACATCCTGCAGATGGCGCAACAACTGGCAATGAGTCGTCTGTCTAAAGGCCGGGCATTGACTGAGCCGAAGCAGGTCTTCAGCCACCTGCAAACACTGCTGCAGTACCACGAGTACGAAGTCTTTGCTTTGCTATTGCTCGACACCAAACATCGGGTTATAGGCTTCAGGGAGCTATTCCGAGGCACCCTGGATGGTGCCAGCGTGTACCCGCGAGAAGTGATCAAGATCGCTCTAGAGCACAACGCTGCGGCCGTAATTATGGTTCACAACCATCCTTCTGGAGATCCCGAACCCAGCCAAGCAGATCGCACGCTGACCACAACCCTCAAGAACGCTCTGAACATGGTCGGCACCCGAATATTGGACCATGTCGTCGTGGGCCATGAAGGTTGCGTATCGTTGGCTGAACGGGGTTATCTCTAGCCGATTCCGCATAGAAGGTTGTCCCTGGCATCACCAGGGGCAACCTTCAGGACGGGAAACCTTTTATTTTTTGCCCTGGAGAGACTACGCAGCCAGCCGAGAATGCCGGATCGGCAGCTGTTATCGGGACTATCGACAGGTTTCATCACCTGACCGATGTTCCTGGTCGGCGGTTGATGGTACGCCCTTTAGCAGTCAACTGGAGTCGATTGGCCTTGCGCAACGCCCCTCCGGAACTCGCTACGAAAGATGTCCCCGCAAGCGCGGCAGCCAGTAAAGAAAGGGGGCTGCAGGCCTTAAGAATTGCGCTCGTTAAAAATAGATCGACGCTATTTTCACGCATCGGACGCCGACGCTATCAGCAATCCACGCGAAATCACTCAGAACGCAAAAAACTTTACAGTAAATAAATTTACACTGGCGCCTCGTATCAGGCATCATCTGGACCAGCTCACATTCAGGAATGCCAATGCCGCTCCCCAAACACGAAGCCCTCCTCAGGCTACGCGCGATAGAGCTAATCAGCTATTGGGAGGGTCGCCTGGTCACCACTCAGTTGATGACATGGTTTGGCATCAGCCGCCAGCAAGCTTCTTCCGACATCAATCGCTATAACAGCGAATTCAATCCAGGCTCGCTAATTCACAGCCCTGCAGTTAAAGGCTATGTCCCGACGGCTGGCTTTCAGCCCGTACTGAGCGCTGGGCGCATCAATGAGTACATGACACTCATCGGCGAGCAATCTGATCAGCCCGTGTCTGAAGTTTTGGAAGCTCACCCCAGCGTCACTACTGTCCAACTTCCAGATCGTGCAGCCCGCCCTGAAGTGGTTCGCGAGTTAATCAGAGCCTGCCGCAATGCCGGCAGCCTGAAAGTGCTCTACGCCTCCATGTCCAACCCGCAAATTCATGAACGTGTGATTTCACCTCACACACTCGTTTATACGGGCTTCCGCTGGCACGTTCGCGCTTGGTGCCATAAGCGCCTGGCCTTCCGCGACTTTTTACTCTCACGTATCTACCGAACGCCAAAATCGTGCGTCGCTCATGCCCCCTTACCGTGTACAGACAGTGGCTGGCACGACCAAGTCAACCTGACACTGATCCCTAATGAACTACTTAGCGATGCCCAAAAGTCTTTGGTTGAACGCGATTTTGGTATGCCAGAAGGCCGTCTGCAACTGACCGTTCGCACAGCACTTGCCCACTACACCCTTCAACGTTATCAGGCTGCCATCACCTCGGAAGAAGCTGAGCGAGTACACGAGCATCCATTGCAATTGCTTCCAGCTGATCGCGCCAAGCTAACTCCCTTCCGCTTTAGCAGTGATGGGGAATAGACATGCATAGCTTCCATTACGACTCTGACTTAATCGGCGGCTCGTTGCAGGTGCGTGAATCACGCATCGTTGCAGACCTGCTGCTGAAGGACGCCAGCCCTGAGCAATGGCATGAGGCCATACAGCAACAGAACCGGCTGCAGAAACGCGCACCTGCCTCGGCCAAGCGTGTGGCTCACGCCATCCGCAAGCGACTGGAGCGACTGGATGCCCCTTTCTGGAAGGCGATTCGAGATGGAGATGATGAACTCGCCACCCAAGTGGTTTTCTGCTCGGCCTTGGAGCGCAACCTGCTCCTCGTCGAATTCATCGAGACCGTCCTCAAAGACGCTTTCGTCACCCGCGCCGGCGTGCTAGAGCCCTACCACTGGAATGAGTTTCTGGATGAACGCAGCCATCGAGATTCGACCATCACCACCTGGACGGAGTCCAGCCGTAAGAAGATGGCGCAGGTCGTCTATCGCATGCTGGCCGAGGTCGGCCTGTTGAAAAGCACCCGCAACATGAAACTACAAAAACTGATGATTCGGTCAGAGGTCCGCGTATTGCTGGATGACAGCTACCGCTATCGCATAAAAGCCTGTTTGGAAGTATCCAATGCCACCGGACAGTAGGCGTGGAATAAGGAGTGTTCGCATGAATCAGCAACTGCAGGATCGGCTAAACCAGATCCCAGACAAGATCCTCACCGAAGAGTTCTTGAAGAGCCAAGGATTGGGCAATGAGCTCGGTTTCTGGATCTTCGACTATGCCCCCGAGGATGAGCTGCAGGTGCGCGAATACCTCAGTTTTCTGCAGGGCTTCCTTGCCAAGAAGCACAGTCAGCTCAAAGTGGCTCATATCAATCTGCTGCAGGCTATGCGCGAGTATCTGGATCAACGCAGCTTCACTGAAAAAGCCATTCAGATGCAGCAAACCAAAGGTGACCTCGCGTTGCTCAAGGCGCTATCCGGACCGTTGCATATGGATAAATTCGCGCCCTTCCTAATGGAACACAGCGACGCCGATCAACACGACGTGGTGCTAATCAGTGGCGTTGGCTCAGTTTGGCCGGTTCTTCGCGCCCACAACCTTCTCAACAAGCTACACGCGCTGCTTGGCCACAAGCCTCTGGTTCTTTTTTACCCCGGTCATTACTCAGGGCAGTCACTCGCCTTGTTCGACCGCATTCCCAGCAACAACTACTACCGCGCCTTCAAGCTGGTTCCCTGATAAATAAGGACGATTGCCGTGAGCATTAAAGATATTTTCTTCAAGGAACTCGATCGCCCGATCAACGGCGTGGTTAAGGCGGATCAGTCCGACGACGCAACCGTGCACCAAGAGCTGGATGAGTACGTTGTCACCAACGAGCTGGAAAAACACTTCCGCAGCTTCTTCGAGTCCTACAGTACTGACTTGAACGATCCCTCCATCGCCAACCGCGTGGGCGTATGGATCAGCGGTTTCTTCGGCTCGGGTAAGTCGCACTTCCTCAAGACCTTGTCATACCTGCTGGCCAACATCGAAGCGCGCGACGACCAGGGCAATGCCCGCAAGGCTGTTTCGTTCTTTGATGCGAGTAAACTGCGTGATGCCACCATCCGTGCCGACATCGACAAGGCCGTTGCCAACAGTGCCGATGTCATCTTGTTTAACATCGACAGCAAAGCCAGCTCCAACGATGCCGGCAACCCGATCCTCAATGTCTTCCTACGGGTGTTCAACGAGCATCAAGGCTTCAGTGGCGACCATCCCCACATCGCCCACATGGAGCGTCACCTAGCCCAGCGCGGCGCCTATGAGCGATTCAAGCAAGCCTTTAATGAGTCCACTGGGATGGACTGGACTGAGGAACGTGATGGCTATCAGTTCTACCAGGATGACATTGAGCAAGCGGTAGCCGCAGCCCTCGACCTATCTGCTGAGGCTGCGCACAAATGGTTCGAAGACTCCGAACAAACGTTCAGCGTCTCGGTCGAAAACTTCTGCAACTGGGTGCGCGAATACCTCGACACCCAGCCAGCCAAACACCGCGTGCTGTTTCTGGTGGACGAAGTCGGTCAGTTCATCGGCAGCGACACCAAACTGATGCTGACCCTACAGACCATCACCGAAAACCTCGGCACCATCTGCAAAGGCCGCGCCTGGATCATCGTCACCTCTCAAGCCGATATGGATGCCGTACTGGGCGAGCTGTCCGCCTCCAAGGCCAACGACTTCTCGAAAATTGCCGGGCGCTTCAAAACCCGACTTTCACTGTCCAGCTCCAACACTGACGAGGTCATCCAGAAGCGTCTGCTGCGTAAAACACCGGAAGCTGAAGCCGAGCTGCGCGCCCTCTGGGAACAGAAAGGCGACATCCTGCGCAACCAGATCACCTTCGACCGCTCCGGCCCGACCCTGAAGAACTTCGATGGTCCGGAAAGCTTCATCAGCAACTACCCCTTTGCGCCGTACCACTTCCAGCTGGTGCAAAAGGTTTTCGAGGAAATCCGTAAGGTCGGTGCCACCGGAGCGCACCTGGCCTACGGAGAGCGTTCCATGCTCGATGCCTTCCAGATGGCAGCTATGGCCATTGCGGAGAAACCGCTCGGCGCGCTGATTCCCATGTACAGCTTCTACCGCGCCGTCGAAGGCTTCCTCGATACAGCCGTCAAGCGCACCATCGACCAAGCGGGCGAAAGCAGCGTCCTCGACGCCTTCGACGTACAGATACTGCGCACCCTGTTCATGATCCGCTATGTCGACTTGATCAAGGGCACCCTCGACAACCTCGTCACCCTCTCCATTGAACAGGTCGACGAAGACAAACTAGCGCTACGTCGCCGCATCGAAGAAACCCTCCAGCGCCTTGAAAAGGAAAGCCTGATCACCCGCAACGGTGACGAATTTGTCTTCCTCACAAACGAGGAACGCGACATCACCCGCAAGATCAAGGCCACAGAGATCGCCGGTTCAGAAGAGAACAAGGCACTGTCGGACCTGATCTACAAAGACCTGCTCAAGGACAAGAACAAGTTCCGCTACAGCGTCAACAAGACCGACTACAGTATCGGTCGCTACCTCGACGGCCACAGCCTGGAAGGCCGTTACGAGCACGACCTCCGTACCGAAGTGATCTCGCCACTGGATCTCGACTACACCCTCTATGGCGAAGCCGGCTGCATCAATAAAAGCAACGAAGCTCCTGCCGGCATGGCACTGTTCAAATTACCCGATAGCAAGGATTTCTTCACCGAGCTGCGCACCTGGCTGAAGACCAACAAGTTCATCCGCCTCAACGACGACGGCAGCCAGCCTGAGCTGAGCAAGATCCTCGCCGAACGAGGTCGCGAAAACCAAGAGCGTAAAAAGCGCCTGCGCTTGCTACTTGAAGAGCTGGCCGAGCGCGCAGAGGTCTATGCACAAGGGCAGCACCTGAAGCTCAAAAGCAACAATATTGTTAGCAAGTTCGACGAGGTGTGCCAGTACCTCCTTGAAAACACCTTCACCAAATTAGGCTACTTGCGAGTATTACAGCAGGAGCCCGAGCGTGAACTCCACGCCATTCTGCACACTAACGACATCGGCCAACTCGGCCTGACCCTCGACGGTGATGAAGGCAATCCGCAGGCCATCAAGGAAGTTGAACAATTCATCTCACTGCGCGCCTCCGGCAACGAACGTTTGCTGGTCGCAGACATCATCGAGCGTTTCAGTAAGCGCCCCTATGGCTGGCCGGACGGAGAGATCCTGCTGGTCCTCGGTCGCCTGGCCGCTTCCAGCCGTATTTCGTTCCACGCCGCGGGCCCCAGTATGCCGCTGCCGGACGCCTTCGAGTACCTCACCAACAGCCGTAAGCGCCGTGAAGTCTCGGTGCAAAAGAAGCGCCAGACCGACGAAGGACTGCTCAAGCAAGCACGTAATCTGACCCAGGAGCTGTTCAACGCCCTTGGCCCAGCAGGCGAGAAGGAGTTGTTTGAGTATTACTGCGTGCATTTCGGCAGCTGGCGCACCAACCTGGAAAAATACAAAGCAACGGTTAGCGCCGGGCGCTTCCCTGGCAAAGAGTCCATAGAACAGGCCTTGCTCGGCCTGCAGCGCCTGCTGAGCAACACTGATAGCGTCGACTTTTTCAAGGCCGTGGTCGACAACAAGGATGACTTGCTGGATCTGGAAGAGGACTACCGGGATCTACACGAGTTCTTCACCAACCAGTTGCATACCTGGCAGCAGCTGCAGCTGGCCTTGCGTCGTTTCGACAAGAACAAACCAGCGCTTGATAAAGACGAGAAAGCCCGCAAAGCGCTGGCCGAGCTGAAAGCCATTGAGCAGAACACCACGCCCTACGGTCAGCTGCACCAGGTCGCCACACTGGTTGAAACAGTAGAAACCATTAACGCCGCCATCTTGGCTGAAAAGCGTCAACATGCCCTGGCCCGTGTCGACGAGAAAATCGCCCAATTACAGTCCGAGATTGCCAAAAGCGGTATCGAAACCGCTGAGCTGAGTAACCGCTTACTGCGTCCCTTGCAACTGGTCAAGGCGGACCTAGAGACCGAAACCAGCATCGCCAACATCTACATGCTGCAAACCCAGAGCGCTGACGAACGCCTGAACGACGGCGTGTTCGATCTGGAGCGCGCCATTCAGGCCGAGGTTGAACGCTTGCAGAAGCTTCAGGAAGAGCAGGCCAAGGCCGCACAGGCAGCCAACACAGCTAACGGCGTCAAGGAAGACCGAGCGCCTGCCCTGGTGCCAACCTCCAAACCTGTAGCGCCGCCCAAACCGGTGGTCGAGGTGGCAGCGACCAGTGTGTTCAACAAACTAGGGAACGGCTTGTATCTAGAAAGCCAGAGCGATATCGACCGCTTTATCGACGTCCTCAAGGTAGAGCTGGAAAGTGCGGTTAAGCAAAACAAACGCGTTCGTATTCGCTGACCCAGCGCAACCAGTAGGAAATGAGACCACCTCCAGGCCGCAGTAAAGCGTCAGCTCAAGAAGATTAGGGAAAGCCCATATGAACACCAACAACATCAAACGCTACGCCCCCAAGGCACGCACCGCCTTCATTTCCGCAATGACCAAGCGCGCAGCGCTGTTTGGCATCCGCGAATCCAGCATGGGCATCGAACCGCTGGAACAGAAAGGAGATCTAGCCCTAATCGGCGATCGGCCTTTCCCGGCAAGCATAATTCGCCCCCGTGCCGCGCTGGTGAAAAAGGTCGAACAGATAGGCTTTGCCCAGGCCATGGAGCAGGCTGCCTACAGTTGGTTCAACCGCCTCTGCGCCATCCGCTACATGGAGCTCAAGGGCTACCTCGATCACGGTCGCCGCGTGCTCAGCCACCCGGATCAACCGGGTAGTTTTCAGATTCTCGACGACTGCCTGGATATCGATCTGGAAGGCCTCGACAAGCAGCGTATCGCCGAGCTAAAGCTGGACGGCACCAAGGACGAAGAGCTGTACCGCGAGCTGCTGCTAGCCCAGTGTCATGCTTTGCACCAGGCCATGCCCTTCCTGTTCGAGGCCATCGACGACGCCACCGAGCTGCTGCTGCCGGACAACCTTACCAAGACTGACTCGCTGATCCGCGAGCTGGTCGACGCTATCCCTGAGGAAGACTGGCAGGATGTCGAGATCATTGGCTGGCTCTACCAGTTCTACATCTCCGAGAAGAAAGATCAGGTCATCGGTAAGGTGGTTAAGAGCGAGGACATTCCCGCTGCCACCCAGCTGTTCACCCCCAACTGGATCGTCCAGTATCTGGTGCAGAACTCCGTAGGCCGCAAGTGGCTGCAGACGTATCCTGATTCGCGGCTCAAGACCACAATGCCCTACTACATCGAGCCCGCAGAGCAGACGCCAGAGGTGAAAGCCCAGCTAGGTGCAATAACGCCAGACAGTATCGACCCGTTGACCATCAAGGTACTCGACCCCGCTTGCGGCTCCGGCCATATCCTGGTCGAGGCCTACAAGGTGCTCAAGGAGATCTACACCGAGCGCGGTCACCGCAGCCGAGATATTCCGCAGCTGATTCTGGAGCACAATCTGTTCGGCCTCGACATCGATGACCGCGCCGGCCAACTTGCCGGCTTCGCGCTGATGATGTTGGCCCGCGAGGATGACCGCCGCATCTTTGGTCGTGAGATCAAGCTCAATGTGCTGTCTCTACAGGAAAGTGTCCATCTGGACTTCGCCGCGCTTTGGAATGCACTCAACCTTACCAGCGACTGGCAGCATGGCCGATCGCTGAGCCTGTTCGACAGCGAGCAGAGCGATCTAAGCGCCGCACAGGCCGACAACCGCTACCGTCTGCTGAAAGACACTCTGGCCCGCTTCAGTCAGGCTAAGACCTTCGGCTCGCTGATCGAGGTGCCGGCTGGGGATGCCGAGCCGCTGAGTGAGCTATTGGAGCAGTTGCGTCAACTGGTCCGTGACGGCGATGTGATGCAGAAGCCGGCAGCAGAGCAGTTGATTCCCTATATGCAACAGGCTTGGGTATTGGCGCAACGCTATGATGCCGTCGTGGCGAATCCGCCATATATGGGCAGTAAGGGCATGAATGCCGAGCTAAAAGCGTTTACCACTAAAGCTTATCCCAATAGCAAGTCGGATATGTTCGCCATCTTCATGGAGCATGCTTTCAGCCTGCTCAACGAAAATGGGTTCAACGCTCAGGTCAATATGCAGTCATGGATGTTCCTTTCCAGCTACGAGAAGCTGCGTGAATGGCTACTGGAGTCCAAGACCTTTATTACAATGGCTCATCTAGGGGCGCGAGCATTCGGGCAGATATCTGGTGAAGTCGTACAGACAACTGCTTGGGTGATTGGCAAGCAGCATGTGACACATTACCAACCTGTATTTTTTCGCTTGATCGATGGCAATGAAGAAGAAAAACAGCAGGCATTGCTAAGTCACTCAAATAAATTTTACAACACACAGCAGGATGGTTTTAAAAAAATTCCAGGTAGTCCGATTGCGTATTGGGTAAGCAAAGAGGAATTTCGTTGCTTCGAGGATTACCCAAGACTTTCGGAGTTTGCAACCTCATCTAATGGTATACAAACGGGGAACAATGATATCTATGTTAGATTTTGGGCTGAAGTTTCCACTCTAAACATTAATAAGAAATGGTTTCCATACAACAAAGGGGGACGCTTCAGGAAGTGGTATGGCAACTATGATTACTTGGTTAACTGGGAAGGCAATGGTCAAAAAATAAAATCGGAAAAAAACCATTGTGCTAGAGGTGAAGAGTTTTACAAAAAAGAAGGGATTACTTGGTCGGACGTTACGTCTGGAAAGCTTTCAGGAAGGCTCTTGCCTGAGGGTTTTTTGTTTGACGCATCAGGTCCTTCGGCGTTCTTCACAGATAGGCTACACGCTCTGTGCGGATTGGCTCTTATGAATACCAGCCATGCTAATGGTTGGTCAAAAATCCTCAATCCCACTCTGCATTTTCAGTCCGGTGATTTTAGGAAACTACCTCTCTCTCCTGAATTTGTTTCGAGTAAAACAGAAAACCTTGCACTGCAAGCTATAGAAAAAACCAAGAATGACTGGGATTCTTTCGAAACATCTTGGGATTTCAAGAGGTCCCCACTAGTTGGCTATCAATTAGCGATCACAGACATCATGAGCTCATACTTAAGTGCTCGCAAGGAATGGGAGACTTCAACGCTATCGGTCAAGTCAATAGAAATCGAGAACGCCACAAATTTTGTCGAGGTTTATGGGTTGAGCCAAGAGGATTTTTCAGAAATTTCTATTGAGGAAATAACCTTAGATTGCAACCCAAAATATCGTTATGGGGGTAGTTCCACGGACGAAGAGCTTGAGGCAAGGCTTCAATCCGACACCTTGACCGAGCTAATCAGCTACGTCATCGGCTGCATTATGGGTCGTTACTCCCTCGATCAGGAGGGACTCGTTTACGCCCGTGCCAGTAACCAAGGCTTTGCCGAACTGGTCGCTGAGGGTACCTATAAAACCTTCCCCGCCGACAGTGACGGTATCCTGCCCCTGACCGATCAGGAATGGTTCGCCGATGACGCCTCCAACCGCTTCCGCGAGTTCGTACGCACCGTTTGGGATGAGGAATACCTACAGGAAAACCTCGACTTTGTCGCTGAAAGCCTCTGCCTCTACGCCATCAAGCCCAAGCGTGGCGAGTCGGCGCTGGACACCATCCGCCGCTACCTGAGCACCCAGTTCTTCAAGGACCACCTCAAGGCCTACAAGAAGCGCCCCATCTACTGGCTGTTCAGCTCCGGTAAGCACAAAGCCTTCGAGTGCTTGGTCTACCTGCACCGCTACAACGAAGGCACCCTGGCACGCATGCGTACAGAGTACGTCATTCCCCTCACCGCCAAGCTCAATACCTACGCAAACAAGCTAGCCACGGACATCGAAAACGAAACCGTCACGTCCGAGAAAAAGCGCCTGGAAAAAGAGCTCGCCACCCTGCACAACCAACAAGCCGAGCTCGCCACCTTCGACGAAAAACTTCGCCACCACGCCGACCAGCGAATTAGCCTGGATCTAGATGAGGGCGTGAAGGTGAACTACAGCAAGTTTGGAGATTTGTTGGCTGAGGTTAAGGCTGTAACTGGCGACAAGGGCGACTGAGCATCCGCATGGAGCATTACCTATGGCACTGAAAGCATTCCGCGGCACACCCTTCGAGCATACGCACGAGAATCGAGCCTTCAACGAGCTGTTTGATTTGCTCGACGAACACTGTTCGGTTTCTGGACAGGACTGGTACCTGCTGGGCAATTTCTATGTGGGCAGCCGTGAACTGGATGCCATGGTGATCAAGCCGAACGCGGTGATCATCCTCGACTTCAAGGAGTTCAGTGGAAAATTACAGTTTTCCGAAGATGGCCCTTGGTTGATTGAGGATGAGGAAACGGGGAGCAACGTCCAAGTAAAGGGCGGTGCCAGCGTCAATCCGCTGCGCCAGTTACGTATCAACAAAGGGGCCATGCTTGATTTTTTGAGCCGAAACTTTACCAATCTGAACGCGACCTGCAACTGGCGGCATGCCGCTGCGTTGGTAGCCTTTCAGGGCCCGATTGAATTCGATCAACGCCAGTTGCCCGGCTCGATAAAGCCTTGGTTCCATATCAGCGATATGGCCAGGATCGTTCGCGATCTGGACGCCATCGTCAGCCGGGAGATCTTTCTATCGCGCGAAAACATGGAGCGCCTCACTGCTCAGCTGGGAATTGATCCTTTTGTTCCGGCAGGCGCTCCCAAACTCAATCGACTGAGTGGACGGGCGGCCTCGCGACCTGACGGAAGCAGATTGACTCAGCAGCAGAGTCAGGCACTGGGCAAGTTCTCGACATGGCTGAAATCTGGCAGCGGCGTATTTCGTCTCGCCGGCATGGCATCGACCGGCAAGCGCTTCCTGTTTCCCCTACTCGTGGATGCATTGAAAGCGAGTGGCTCCGAACTGATTTTGTTAACTCCCAGCGCACGTATTTCTTCGACTTATCACCACACTGCTGCAGAACCTGTCTCGATCTATACATGGTTGTACAGCTTGCAGCCCAGTCGCTTTGAGACGAAAGATGGCCGCAAAGTGGGTATTCACGAAGTAAAATCGGATCTTAACTTAGACGGCAAGATACCCGTATTGGTTGATGCCCACCTGCTGAGTGACGAGGAGTTTGATGCAAGTGAACGACGCTATGGCTCCGGGCGGCTGATTCACGATTTTCTCTCGGTGATTGCAAAGCACAAAACGCCCTTTGTGGTTATCGGCGATCCCTATCAGATGCCAAGGGGATCCGTACAACGGTCCTTGATCAGTGGCGAGATGCTTGAGCAGTTAGGGCTCGGCGTTGTGAATCACCGCTTAACCGATCAAATCCTAGACGATGAGGATGATGCGCTAAGCAAGCTCCAGGCACATCTGGTGGATAGTCTGGACAAAGATCGCTTTAACAAGTTACCGCGCTGTTCCGGCCTGCGGCTTGAAGTTCTCAGGAATGCAAAGTCTCGAACCTGGGTACCGGACACGTCTAATGTCCGGGCAGAATCCATGCTGGTTTGCAGCACTCATGAGCAAGCTGCAAAAATAAATGGTGCAGTGAAAACTCAAATTCTTGGCCATGCCAATCCGACTAAACTGGCAATGGGTGATCGGATTGACTTCCATAACCGCACTCCGATCCTGGCCCTTGAGTCAGATAAACCCAATCAAAGTGCGGTGCCTTGGATCCGCTCCGGCGAGATTGGCCTTGTCGACTTTGTTGAAGACACAATGGAAACCCACCTGATTCAACTTCGTGGGCGCGAAGAGAAAATCAGCCTTCATTTCCAGCGCGCCAGATGCCGAATTCCAAGCTTTGGAGAGGTGGAGTTCCGTTATTTTGTCGATTACTTTGAAGCTGAACGACCTGACATAACTGGCGACCAGTATCTCGCGCTTCAAGTACTGGCTAGGCAGCTTGCCAAACCAGTGCTTGAGCTGCGTAAGAAACAACTACCGGACAAGAGTGATCCCCTTTACAAGCAAGCAAGGGCGGAATACGACAGGTTTGAGTATCAGATTTTGCAAACACAAGGGTATCTGTCTGCCGCGCAGATCCGTCCGGCCCATGCATTAACCGTGCATCGCGCTCAGGGACGTCACTGGCCAAGTGTCTGGGTTAATGCCTCACGCAGCGCCTCCAGTGAAAAGCCCAATAACTCGGACTACTTCCGCTGGCTGTATACCGCCTCGGTCTGTGCATACGAGATGCTCACGATCCGTCAGATGCCATTTCTAAGCACTCTGAGCAATGCCGCCGTAAGCCGTGCTCATGACGTGAAGATCGGCAGTTTTGCGCTTAAGCGTGGCTTGTTTTATGACGTGACTCGCCAACCCACCGAGCAGGAAGCCTCGATGGTTATGCCGATGGGCTTTAACGAGTTGACGCTGCGACCCCTGCTTCTTGAGTTAAGCGAGCGGCTTGAAGGTTCGGACTGGGGCCTTGACGATTGGCGTGAGCACAGCTACCAGGTCGTCATCACGCTTACCAGCAAAACAAACGCCACGAGCATTAAAGTTAGGCTACATTACGACAAAAAACTTGCCATTACCAACGTGGTTTATCTCGACGGTAGCGAGACTGAACAGCAAGCCATTCAAAGGTTTCTGACTAAGCCTTACCAGCCGCAAAGTGCGGCCTTGGCTGAAGCAGTCGAGACCCTTGAGGAGCTCTTGGCTGAGCATGGCTTTTTCATATTCGAGGCTTCGGAGACCAGCTACCGAGTGCAGTTAATGCTTGCAGCGGATAACGAGGGCGTTGAAATTCAAGTCAATGCCGACAAGGAAGGAATGATCAGCTCGATTCGGATAATGAAAGCATCATCAGAGAACATCGCCCAAAAGCTGGAGAAAGCTTTGGCGGTGCAATCATGAGCATCTTTGATGAAATCCGCGATCACAAATCGCGCGCAGACTTTGAAGGTGCATGGCAAGTAGGCTACCCGACATTCGAGCAAGACGCTGGAAACACATTCCTGCAGACGTCCTTATTCTGGGTCATTTATGCGGAGCTGAAAAAGCTACTTGAGCCTTTCAAAACACGTGATAACAAAACGCCTCATCCCAATGAGCAACGGCTAATTGATCTTTGGGCCTCACGTATTCTCTTGCTTCAGTTAGAGCTGCCTAACGAGCTAATTGACTATCGCCTGTGGAGTCTTTTCCGCGAGACTGGAAAGTTCTGCGACCCAATCTGTCTTTTCATTCTGCAACGCGGCAGTTCCCTGTTTAGCCCTGACGATCACAATCCATTTAGTACCGATAAAGGAGAGTCTCCTAGTGTTGTGCTGCGACTGGCACGCATGGTGGCCGTAAATTACCTGCACAAAGGCCTAGACAGTCCCCTTCCTGTAAGTCGAGTCGTCGCATTTTTAAAGTACGCCTTGGATAAAGCGGAAGACTCACCGCAAGGGAAAATATGGCTTGAATACGATAAAGCCAGGATTTTTGTAACTGCCGGTGACATCGTGAGGGCACGAGACGCCTATCTGTCTGTGCTTAGAAACAAGCGCGGCGAATCCTGGGCATGGTTTGGCTTGGCCAAAACCTATGAAAACGAACCGGAAAAAGCTATTTGCCTAGTTTCTTTCGGCTTAACCTGCGCTCACGACCCCAAGTTCAGCATACCAGGACTGGTGCGACTGGCGGAGTTACTTGCCCAGACAGGCGTGTATGATTACGCCTCAAAGGCACTGATAAAACTGACAAAAATCTACAGCGATAATGGCTGGGCGCTTAAAGACAGCATCGTTGAGCTTACGTCATCTGCATGGTTTGACGCATCGCTGGATACCAGTGATCTTGATGCTCATGTAGAGGAACTCGCAATAGGTGCCAACAAGTACGCCATGGCCAAACCAACCTACTTGTCAGGTGTACTTCTTTCAGTACACGAGTCAGGTAAAGGCGCCACGATTTATATCCACAGAGATCTTAAATTTTCTGCGCGAAAGGCTGTATTCGAAAATCGAAAAATCCCTAAGCCTGGAACTCTTGTGAAGATCTTTTGCGACATGGGCTCTGAGAGACAGGATGTCGTTTCGGTTGAGAACATACAGGTGATTGAGACTCAGGATATCCGTTCATTCAAAGGAAGCTTGAAAGTAAGCGAAAAAGGATTTGGCTTTGTAAATGGCGACATTTTTGTCCCGCCAGGTCTGGTTGAAGGCGTACAGCGGGACGCCGAGGTTGCCGGCGCAGCCGTTATGTCTTTTGACAAAACCAAGAGCAAATACGGCTGGAAAGCTATTACCCTGTTTAAAGAAGTCGGCTCACCAAACTCAGCCAAACTCGGACAATTGCAGGGCCAGCCATGAATTACAACTACGGCGACAATCTTGGCTCTGCCAAAATTAAACCTCCGGATGTTTCAAGGAATACATCTACGCTGAAAAAAACGTACATATTGATGAATTCCGGGCCGTCAGGGATGCATTGTTGTCTTACGATGACATGTCCCACGCTGACCTCTCGTTTCCAGTTTCAGGCTTAGGCGAATAAGTGCATGGACACCCAACAACTGACCCAAGGCCTGAATCAGGCATTCTTCAAAGAACACCACCGCATCGTTTTCTGGTACGACCCTGAGCAGGGCTTCACGGATGAACTCGGCCAGCTTGATCTGCCCGGCGTTCAGGTGCTGAACATGCAAGGGCATTCCACCTTCGGTACCAAGCTCAAGCTGGAGCTCGAGGACACTGGAGGTAAGTACCTGCTTTATTTCCCTTGCGCAGAACCAGACGCGAATGATGACTGGCTGCTGGACATCAAGCTGTACTCGCGCAGTTTCTACGCTGACAAGGTGTCACTGATATTCAATGACCTGGGCTTGCACCAGCAGGTGCTCCGCGAACATCTAGCCAAGCGTGAGCGCTTCCTTAGCAGCAAGGCTCGTCTAGCTAGCCTGAAGCGTTTGATCCAACCAACTGACACTGAGCATGGGTTGGATCTGGCAATGATTGCCGTTGTGCTGGGTGCAAGTGGCAGTGACGTCATGACGCTGGTTTGCACCGTGGCTGATGGTGCCGTACGTGACGATTTGGGCCTTGAGCAGAATCCAGCGGTCATCGAGGAGCTGTACAAGTTCGGCCTAATGCCGGCGTTGCTGCAGGCCTTGCGTGAAGAGGTGGGCTATCCGGCCTCCATCGAGGAGATCAGTGGAGATAAACCCTTCAGCTTTGGGCATTTCCTTATTCGACTGCTGGCAACCGGGTTCTGCGAAAGCATCGGCGATTTACCCAGCTGGGCCTCAGCGATTGCTATTCCGTCAGCCAGCGCACGCGCTACTTCACGTGCACTGCTTTCCCGCTGGCGTGACAGCTCACGGTTTTACCAGGCCTATGATGAGATTTCCGGCTGGGTCGGTGAGGCCCTGCATATCACCCAGAAAATTTGTGAAATCTCGTTGGAGAGCTTGGCCAATGTTGCGACTTTCGAAGCCGTCGAGCGGCAGATCATTGTCGACCTGACCAAGGCTATTCCGGAGGCAGATCCGCGTGACCTCGGCCTGTTTTCGAAGATCATCTCCGAGCGACTGGATAACTACTGGGCGACTCGCCATAAGGATGATGAGACACGCCGCAAGTACCGGCTGCTATACACGGCGCTGTCGGCTGCAATCGACCTATTTACGCAGCGTCACCAGCACGCTGCAGGCTTCCATTTCGCCAGCACCGAGGCGGTGTACAAAGCCTATGAGAGTGAGTTGTACCGTTTTGACACGGCTTACCGCCATTATTTCGCTGCCTCTCAGCGCGCCCACGTCGAGCTGCTGAAGAAGCTCGATGAAGCCGTCGAGCAATGCTATGCCTATTGGTATCTCGATCAGCTCGGACGCTCATGGGGCGACCGTGTTGAGGCCGAACAGCGCTTGGAACGCTGGAAAATACCTGGCGTACCTAACCAGCAGAATTTCTATGAGCGTTGGGTAGCGCCCTTGTTGGAGGGGCATCGTAGCAAGCGCGTTGTAGTGATCATCAGCGATGCCTTCCGCTATGAAGCCGCAGTCGAGTTGTGCCAGCGTATCAATGAAAAGCGCTACAGCAAGGCCAGCCTGAATAGCC
The DNA here is from genome assembly GCF_009659625.1 of Pseudomonas haemolytica. Lineage (GTDB taxonomy): Bacteria > Pseudomonadota > Gammaproteobacteria > Pseudomonadales > Pseudomonadaceae > Aquipseudomonas > Aquipseudomonas haemolytica. The sequence continues at coordinate 460,908 of NZ_VOIW01000002.1, forward strand.
AGTTGGGCGTATTACCGAGTTACACCACGCTGGGCATGGCATCCCTGTTACCACACCAGGCACTGGAGTATCGCGAAGGCAGTGATGGTGTTTTCGTAGACGGACTCAATACTGGCAACACCATCGCTCGCGACAAAGCTCTTGCCCGGCATGGCGGCATGGCCGTGACCGCACTACAGGTGAAAGAGTGGTCCCGTGACGCTGGGCGTGAAGCGCTGAAGGATCAGCAGCTGGTTTACGTCTATCACAACGTGATCGATGACCGCAGTGACAAAGGCGGCGGCTCCGAGGTGGATACCTTCCACCACGTCGAGTTCGCCATTGAGGAGCTGACCGAGCTGACCCGCAAGATCCTCATGCACTTCAACACCAGCACGGTGTTGATCACGGCCGATCATGGGTTTCTCTTCCAGCAGAGCAAGCTTGAGGCGGCGGATCGCACCTCACTCGCAGAGAAGCCGGATAGTTCGATCAAGAGTAAGAAACGCTATGTCATTGGCCATACTCTGCCTGCTGCCAAGGATGTCTGGCAGGGATCGACCAAGCAGACCGCGGGCACAACATCGGACACTCAGTTTTGGATACCCAAAGGCGCGAATCGTTTCCACTTTGTCGGCGGTGCACGCTTCGTCCATGGCGGGGCCATGCCTCAGGAAATCGTTGTGCCTGTGCTGACGGTAAACCAGTTGCGCGGTGAGAAAGCGGAGAAACGCACCAAGCGCAAAGTCGGGGTGATCTCGCCGAAATCAGCCCTGAAGATGGTCACCAATATCCAGCGCTTTGACCTGATCCAGACCGAGTCGGTCAGCGAGCAGGTGTTGCCGGTTACGGTTGCTGTGTCGATCTACGAAGGGGAGCAGCCGGTCTCCAGTGAGGAGGTTGTGACGTTTGACTGTGCGACGGACTCCATGAGCGAGCGCCTTAAGCAGGTACGCCTGTCACTATCAGGCAGCGATTTCGACCGGCAGAAAGATTACTTCCTGGTGATCCGCGATAAAGATTTGAACACTGAGCTTGAGCGCTACCGTGTGACGATTGACCTGGCCTTCACCGACGACTTTTTTTGAGAGCACGACACTAGATGGAAACCCAAGTGGATAAAGATCTCGATCAGTTGCTTAACGAGCACTTTGCCGGTCGCGTGGTGCGCAAGGATCTGACCAAGCTGATAAAGGAAGGCGCGAACGTACCGGTTTACGTGCTGGAGTACTTGCTGGGTATGTACTGCGCGTCCGATGACTCAGAGGTGATCGAACAGGGCCTGAAGAACGTCAAGAAAATTTTAGCGGAGAACTATGTTCGACCGGATGAAGCCGAGAAGGTCAAGTCTCTAGTTCGCGAGCGCGGCACGTACAAGGTGATCGACCGAGTCACCGTGCGACTGAATGAAAAAAAAGACCGCTACGAAGCCTCTTTCAGCAACCTCGGCATCAAGGACGCTGAGATCTCTGCTGGCATCGTCAAAGAATACGAAAAGCTCCTTGTAGGCGGCATCTGGGTGATCGCAACGCTGAGCTATTACCACGAGGAAGGCCAATCGGGATCTCCTTTTGGCGTCACGCTCCTCAAGCCGATCCAGATGCCGAATATGAACATGCAGGAGCTGTTCACCGGGCGCGCTGCGCTGAATACATCGCAATGGCGCGAGGCCTTGATCCGCTCCATAGGCATGGAGCCCTCGACCCTGGATGAGTCAGTGCAGTGGCATTTACTGGCCCGCATGGTTCCCTTCGTGGAGAACAACTACAACGTCTGCGAGCTCGGCCCACGCGGTACAGGCAAGAGCCATATCTACAAGGAGTGCTCACCGAACAGCATGCTGGTGTCCGGCGGCCAAACCACCGTCGCTAACCTGTTCTACAACATGAGCAGTCGCCGCATCGGTCTGGTCGGTCTTTGGGATGTGGTGGCCTTCGATGAGGTGGCCGGCATCAACTTCAAGGACAAGGACGGCGTGCAGATCATGAAGGATTTCATGGCCTCCGGTTCGTTTGGTCGCGGTCGCGAGCAGATGGAAGCCTCAGCCTCCATGGTCTTCGTAGGTAACATTAACCAGAGCGTTGAATCGCTGGTTAAAACCAGCCATCTGCTGGCCCCGTTCCCTGAGCAGATGATCGACGCAGCCTTTTTCGACAGATTCCACGCCTACATTCCTGGCTGGGAAATCCCGAAAATGCGCCCAGAGTTTTTCACTAATAGATACGGACTAATCGTCGATTACCTGGCTGAGTTTTTCCGCGAAATGCGCAAGCGCAGCTTCGCCGACGCCATCGACAAGCACTTCAAACTGGGTAACAACCTAAACCAGCGCGATGTGATCGCAGTACGCAAAACAGTATCCGGTCTGCTCAAGCTGCTCTACCCACACGACGTGTTCACCAAAGAAGACGTGCGCCAGTGCCTCGAATACGCACTTCAAGTCCGCCGACGCGTGAAAGAACAGCTAAAGAAGATCGGTGGAATGGAGTTCTACGATGTTCACTTCAGCTACATCGACAACGCAACCCTCGAAGAACACTTCGTCACCGTGAAAGAACAAGGCGGTGGTGGTCTTATCCCTGAAGGGCCAGGAAAGCCCGGTTTTATCCACACTATAGGCTTGAGCGGCAAAGGCATGCCTGGGCTATATCGGATCGAACTGCAGGTGACCAAGGGGACTGGCAAGCTAGCTACCTCTGGTCTATGGAACTCCAGCTCTGCCAAAGAACAGGTGAAAATTGCCTTTGACTACTTCAAGGCCAACGCCTCGCGCATCAGCGCCTCGGCTAAGGTGCTGGAGCACGACTTCCATTTACATGTGGTTGAACTGCAAAACACCGGCCCTCTTACTCATATGGCACTACCCAGCCTAGTAGCTTTTGCTTCCGGCCTAATGGGCAGGCCTGCGCAAGGTCAAATGGTCGTGCTCGGTGATATGAGCTTGGGCGGCAGCATCACGCCAGTTGAAAGTATCGCCGAGTGCCTGCAAGTGGCTTTCGACGCGGGAGGAAAGCGCGTTGCGCTTCCTATGAGCAGTGCCAAGGACATCCCCAGCATCCCAGCCGAACTGTTCACCAAGTTTCAGACCAGCTTTTATGGCGAACCAGTAGAGGCTGTATTTAAGGCAATGGGCGTGGATTGAAACGAGTCCATCTATTAGCAGATGACCGAGAAGCTGCTGCCCGTGGCAGACGTGTCGGCACGCTTGGGCGTGTCGACTCATAGCCTTTATGCTCGGATAAAGTGCTACAGCAAACCTCAAGTGCAGCGAACGCAGGAGGATGATTAACACGTGAGACTACCTATGCTGGGCTGACTAGTGATCGATGACGGTGCGTCGATGGATAACGATGGTGAACAGGGAGGCCTGAGACTGACGGACAAAATGAATGCAGGCGAACCGTTGATGACTGTTGGAAGCGTTGCGGTGGTACCACGAAGCACAGGGGACGCAACCAGCTGCGGAAATGGAGAAGCTGCGTCTCAAAGCGGAAGTGCTGTTCACAGCAGTTAACGAGTCTCCGCGCCAGGCTCTTGGTGATCCTGCGCCTCGGTTGCGTTGAGCCCCCTCGGAGCTACAAAGGGAGCAACACCCCAAAGCTGACATCGGTACCGTCGACCCTATATTGGGAGGCTCGGCAGGATTGGGTTTGAGGTGATGAAGACACAGTTCCTCTTCTTCAGGAATAACGGCCGGTAGAGAAGCATGGCAAGCAACCGGCTTGAGCACCAGTTTTCGAAATGCTGGCTTGGCCCATTGATTCACCCTTACAATTCCACTCTAACCAAGGAGTACAATCGGATGGCGTTTTACATCGAAGGTATGGGTGAGGCTGTGATTAGCCTTCAAAATGAGGAATTTCGGGTTGACTCCGATACCTTGAAGCAAGGTGATACTGTCCAGACAAGTCAACAAGCCTATGATGAGGACGACGTCGACTTCGAAACTTCGTTCTTCGCTACGACGCGGGGTGAAAACACCGAAGCAAAGCAGCTCTTCACATGGAAGGTGGAGTACACCCAAGATTTCAGCACTGGCAAGCTATCCATTAACGCCACTGAATGTGTAACTCCAGGCGTGCTAATGATAAAAGACCTCGGTTTCAGTGTGGCCGTGGATGAAAATGAGTAATTAAAAGGAAGTTTGCACCGGGCGCTTTACTTTAAGCGCCCATTGCCTCAGCCATTGCATGCCCTGACGATGGATGGGCGCGCAGCTACATCGAACCTACTCAATTTAACGAGCTTCGAGAAAGCCGTACTTTGGCAGTCGCTTCGAGCTTTGTCTGACTACACCATCTCGGGCCTTCTTCCGAACACCAGAAAAATAGCCCCCTCTACAACGCTCACCATGCGACGATCTCCACTCAGTCAATGCCAGCGTAAAGGGGTCACGCCTACACCGCCCCCAGACCCTCTGACTGACGCCAAAAGCACCTCACTGTTGCGGATGTTACGGAACTCTGCCACCCGCAGGACAAAAACACCTACATTACAAATGTTGGTGATCGACCTCACCCTGATTTGCCATATCCTTCAGGTGGTGATCAGAAAAAAAATCTGAGTACAGCTCGTCGTGCCGATATCAGCCAGTGCCCGTCAAGAGAAAGATCGCGACAAGGAACAGACCGCAGCCAATACAGTCATAACAGGAGCTTTGACAGATTTCAACGCGACGAAGCCCTGTATGGCGCACTCTACGAGCTTTTTGCTAACGGTGACCCAACGGTGACCAAAATGATCAAACGCCAGAAGCAACAAAGCCCGGTCGTTTCCGAACCGGGCTAAGTCATTGAAAAATATGGTCGGGACGGAGTGATTCGAACACTCGACCCCTAGCACCCCATGCTGGGGACTGTAGCTCATTAACCTATTGTTTTATAAAGAATAATTGCCTTACCCCTGGCGGCAAATAATCCGCATTTTTGTGCTTATGCAAACCGTAAACCGTGGCCTGTAGCGTAGGTTTTGCGCGGAAACGCTGCCAGCCTACCGATTCCTAGTAATGGTCTATGCTGGATTGGCTTGGACTGCCCCAGGCCCCAAAAAGGAATATGAAGATGGCCGATGATCTGCACAACCGTGGACCGCAAGACCGGGCGCGCGTGAACACGTCCGAAGCTTGGGAACTCAAGTACTGGACTAAAGAGTTTGGCGTGACCGAAGAGCAGTTGAAGGCTGCCGTTAAGGCGGTTGGACCGATGGTCGTCGACGTCCGTAAGAAACTCGGAAAGTAAAAAGCTCCTACGCCCTGCGCCGAGCGCGGGGCTTTTGGCCACCACCATGTCAAGGTGACCCCAGAACGCTTGTAACCTATTGATCCACAAGATAAAAGCGCCAATTTAGGAGCATGCAAAAGCTACCTTTACACCCTATAAGAATCAATAACTTAGCGTTGTATATTCCTACAGTGGTTCCCCCTCCCCGGCGTCCTGCCGACAAAACACAAATACCCAAAAACCACGCTCGCTACTACGCTGTTCGCTCTCTGGAGGAACACCGATGCCGAATTCAGATCTACTCCCTTCCCTACTCTCTAAGCTCTACGAAAACCAACTGGCCCTCGAGGCCTCTATCATGGAGCTCTCAAACTGGGTTGAGCAACGCGGCTCCGCTGACGTGGCCGATAATATTCGGGGCGCTCTTCACACCATTGATGAGAATGAAGAGTTCATCAAGCTAACCCTCGGCGTCCTCATGGCGCCAGACTGAACACCTCTCGTCGGCTCAAATCGCGCCACGTCAAAACCTCGATTACTGTACGCACATACAGTATTCGAGATTTTGCTATGGATGTTGACATGGACACCGATGATTGGCTTGGTTGCCCCACTCCACTGGAGATGTACCAGCACCAATGCTCAATCCTCGTGGATGAGCTGGTGGAGACTGAGCGCATGCTGCGTCGAGCGCGGGTGAATATCGCTGGCTTGGTGCAGATGAATGACCTGCTGATGACTGGAAAGGCCGAGACAGAAGTAAAGCTCGCTGAGACACTTGAAAAGATCAGCACTCTGGAAGAGCAGTACTCGTTTGCCTCGGTGCAAAGCGTGAAGATTGTTACCAGACAGCGCGACGATCTGATCAGAGAGAATCAACGGCTGAAGGTCGAGCTTAGCGTGTACAAGCAGCCATTAACCTAAGGCTTTGAGAAATACCACATAACGAAAGCCACGGCCGCAACCCAGCCGAGCGTCAGCAGAAACGAGAGACCTGCAAGCCGCCTATCCATTTCGCCCTATCAATAGTTCATTAAGCCCAATACGAACGCACCCACAGAGACTAGTTCAGTTGCCTCAATGCGCAATCCCTCTGACGTACGCCTGGCACGCACGCAAGGCAATCAGGGCGTTATCGCCGTCGTCGGTGATGCGGATAATTCTTTGAGCATGCGCTGGGTCAAGTTGGGCTCTACGGGCTGCATGAACCACGCCGCCGGCGCCGGGGGCGGTAGGCACGTTGCAGCCACTGGCTGAATCCTCGATGAGGACTGACAGCCGGACATCAGCAGTGGCAAGGCGATCACGCAGGCGAGCCTGATTGCGTTGGGCATCGAATAATTCCTTGGTGTGTTGTTGATCGGATTCGGCCAAGAGCTGCTCGAGGGTCATCCGCTTGCCCTGCTCGCCTCGGGCCTGGGCGGCAGCTGCATTGCTGATCGCGGCCAGGTCATCCGTATACAGGCCGGCCTGCTCGGCGAGCTTCTTGCCCATGCGCCAGTCTTGAACCTGCCAGGTAACGCCGGCGGCACCGGCCATCAGCACCAGAACCAGCACCACCAGTCCGGCCAGCTTCTGCGCGGGCGTCATGCCAGCGCCCGCCGCACGCCTTCCGCCAGCACCGCATCAGGGTAGGCATACCCTGCGTTCTCGTGATGAATGATCGCCTTGACGAATCCCGCCATCACCGCCGGCCGGGCCAGGTCGATCTCGGCGCCAGGCCGGGTGCCGGTGTTCGCTTCAACGGCACGCACATACGCGCCAGTGTCGTTCTCTACCGAGGGCGCCCACCGGCTTATGATCGCTTTCACGGTCTTCAAGCCATGCTTGCGCTGGTAGGTCAGCAACAGCTTGCCCAGGGCGCGGATACCGTTCTCGGCAGTGTCGAAGCGGGCGAAGCGCTTCTCAATGGCCGGATCTGGCTTGAGCTGTCCTTGCCATTGATTTGCCGGGTTGTAATCGATGTTGCCCGGGTTGCGGTTGCGCACCCCGCGACTTTCAGTAATAGGCATGGCTTTCTCCAGGCATAAAAAAACCCGCTCAAGGCGGGTGGCGGTGTACTGGTAGCTTTAGGCGTCTAAGGCGGAAGCGCTCACCGGCAGCGGGAAGCGCGCCTTGATCGCGGCCACTGAGGCCAGCCACGCGGTGTAGTCAGGCTCCAGACCACGGCTCAGGGCGTCGTAGTCGGCTTCCAGCCTGAGCGGATCTGACTCGGACAGGTAGGCAGCACGGCGCGAAGCCAGGACAGACTCAAGGGCGGCACGCTCTTCATCCGCATGGCGTTGCTCGGCGGTGACCATCTTGCTGAAATCGATATTGCTCATTGGGGAAGACTCACTTTGCCGTCTGACGGGTTGACGATATCGGCGGGGTAATTCGCTGCGGGTGAAGCATCATCGCCGCACGGCAACAGCAGGGTCAGCGTCAACTCACCGCCGATACGCGTGATATCACCCACAACAAAGTCGCAGTCCACAGCTGAGGCCGGTAGCACTGCACCTTCAGGCACTCCGCGGAAGTCGAAGCGCTCACCATTGATAGTCAGCACATCGCTGCGCTTGGAAACGATCAGTTCGTCATCCCGTCTCTGTGGCGACAATTTAATAATCATGCTTTCCATCTCCCGACAGCGCTAAATCGAAACTCATAGGAATAGGCGGTGTTATTGCCCAAAGCGGTGAAGCTTGGGAACGACGCAGACGCCGAGACCCCCGTGTTGATGAATGACCCCGACAGTCCATAGAACTGTTTTGATGCGTAAATCTGTGCACCCTGCCCTGCGGTGTAGAACACCAGCGCAGTCGAGACCAGCGGGGAACCTACGAAGGCGTGAGCCGGGGTGATAGAAGGACTGATCGATGCGCCAGGCGCGATGGTGGCTGTTACCAGAATCGTGTTAGTGCAGATCAAGGTGCCGTCAGCGAATTTGGTGTAACTGCCATTCGCGTTGGTTCCTGACTCCAGGATCGCGCCGCTGGCCACGACACCTACAACATCGGCCAATGCGCCGCTCTTCAACTGCAGTGCAGCCCGAGCTCCCACAATTGTCGAGGCACCGGTACCGCCGTTGGCGACTGGCGCAATAGTGGCGCTCGACAAAGGGCCAAGGCCTGCCAGGGTAGAGCCCCACTGTTGAACCATCAGGTTCACTGCGTCAGCCAGCGCCTTGGGATAGCCGTTGACCGGTACAACACCGTACGCAGCGCCGGTCGCTGTCGCCCCTCGATAAGCTGGGGAGATCGAGATGGCCGTGTCACTAGAAGGGTTGATCACTTGATAAATCCCATTATCAGGACCGGCAAACAGGTCCCCAGAACGAGCATTCGAAAACTTTGTCCCCGTCCCAGTTACAACGGTGCTGCCGTTAGTAACTGCGACTGTTCCTTCCGTGTACCAAGAAGCCATACGTATCTCCAGGCAAAAAAATGCCCGCACTCGGCGGGCTCTTTAAGCTCATTGTTCAATTGAATGGAAATGGCAGGTTTGCCGTTTCGATGACCAAAGCAGTAGGCAGCCTATCCGTCGGAACTTGCGAAAAGCTTGGCGGCATTGGAGTACCTGTCACAACCATCGGGAAATCTTCAGGTGTTCCTCCTGCAGGCCCGAACATAAACTGAATACCACCAACAGTACCGCCACATCCTTCGCTCCCACCGTAACGGTATGTTATTTTCGTCTCATTGTTTCCGTACAACCAAATCTGACAGCCCCGACTCCATGGGAGATAGGCGGCATACTCAACACCCGATTTGATGCTTATCGTAATCTTGGCGGTGAATATATTTGACTGGTAACTGGGTGGCGTCTGGCGTTGTTCTACAGTCAGAACAGCATTGGCGTACGGCCTGCTTCCACTCGGTATCGGATATTGTGTTGCTTGAGTGCCAGTTGGTGGAGGCGCCTGTATTGCAGCGACGACATTCAATGCCAGTTGCAGCGAGTTAAACGTCGTCGCTCCATCTGATTGCCGTGTCTTCAGGTATGGAGATCCAGCAAATACATCCTTCATCAAGTCAAAACAATAGAACTTAGTGCTTACGCTTGCATTGGTGTAGAGAAACGTCATCGAGTCGCCAGCGATCTTTGTCCCCTGCAAGCACCCGCTACCAGTTAGAAACACAATCGGAGACGTAGCACCTACCACTGTAAAACCATAAATCACATCCGAAAACGCTAAATCAGAACTAACAATTGTATCAGTCCAACTGCCTCCCCAGTTCGGATCAACGTTTCCGCCTTTAAGCCTTCGACGCCTCCAGCACTCTATTACGGTCAAATTGCCGCTTTTTACTAAGCCATATGTTATTTTTCCCGTATCAAATAAAAGACTACCATCCTGTTTTTTAACTACGAGATTAGCCATTAATAATAACCGTAGTAAATAATGCAATTGGCGGAAAAATTTCCCCAGCCATTGGTGTTATAGCGGTAGACCCAGGAAAGGACACCGTTGGCGATAACCGCCGCAGGGAGCTTTCCTTTTTCCAATTGCAGATCCTGAAGTGGGACAACGACTGAAAACTGAGTCTTACCTGCTGGGGGCGGTGGGATAGGTATTGAACCGTTTGCAGAGTTGGTGACCACTGATCCCTGGGTCTGGCTAATGTTCATGGTCATATCGACCTTAACCAGACCTGTATCGCGATCTCGAATAACTAATCCGACCATTTTAAAGGCTCAGGTCAATACCAACCACACCGTTGGCGTAAATGAATTTAAGGAATGTATTGGTTAGCCTCATAGTTCCAAGGCCAGCAATGTTCCCGTTCATCTCAAACGTACCGTCAAAGGAAAGCCTCCACCCCGAAACCCCCGCCACGTAGTTATTTGACTGTATGTAATCACCAATCATGGCGTTAGTGATCATGCCGGTCTTGATCACTGCCGAACTGATAAATACCTGCCCTCCAGAAACCACAAAAGGGAAAGTTTCTACGCCGCTGGCCTCATCGACAATGGCAAAGCGCTGGGCGAACGCCAGGATCTCCGACGTTTCTCCGTCACTACCCAATGCCAGGGCCGCCATTACTTTCTTACCGTTGGCCGTGGTCTGAGTTTTGATCGTGGTCTGAGCGGACACCTTACCGTCAAGCCCTACCACTGCCTGACTTACCTGCTGAACCGATGCGTTTGTCTGTCCAAGGCTGGCTTGGACGGTATCAGTCCGCTTCGCCTGCACATCTATCGCGGTGGCTCTAATCTTTTCCTCCTGCTGAATAAGCCCTTTCGCGTCATCAACCCCAGCCTGTAAGGTCGTCAACCGTTCAGCGGTAGCGACTTCGCGAGATGCTTCAACGCGCATTTGCTGGGCGATACTTGCGGTGGACTCATACGCCTTCAAAGCCCCAGCCAGCTCGCCAGCACCGTCATCACCACGTACAGATGCTCGCAGCGATTCATTACTGGACGCCTGAGCCGTGACCCGGCCATCCAAGTTGGTGACCTTGGTATCGAGCCCAGTGATTGCCTCGGCCTGGCCTGCAATCGCACTGCCCTGCCCTGCAATCGTCTTGCCCTGCTCGTCAACGAGGCCTGAAACTGCCGTGAGCCCGCTCCTGAGCTGCGTTACCTGGGTTGCTGCTGTCTCCCGATTGGAGGCGACAACCTGCTCAAGAGTCGTCAGCCCTGACTTGTTGTCTCCCACCTGAGCCCCGAGCGTGATCAACTGCTGAGCCATTGCATCTTTTTCGGTTGCGCGAGTTTTGCGCTCAACTGCCAGGTCAGCTGTCGACGTCCACGCCTTCAAGGCTCCGGCCAGGTCTCCGCTGCCGTCATCACCGCGGGCCGCCGAACGCAGCGCCTCTACCGATGTGGCGGTTGCAATGATCTTGCCGTCGATTTCTTCGATCTTGGTTTCGATGATCTGGACTTGAGACACCAGTGCATCAGTGGTTTCAAGGATGGTGCCGATGTCGATCCAATAATCTGCGTCAGGTGGTGCCTCTCCCACGGGCACCGGGCCTTTTGCTTGGTAGAGACGTTGATCAAGCCGGACGATATCGCCCTTCAGATATGGCTTTGCAGGGTCGTAGGCGAGCGCATCACTTACCTGCTTGATCAGATCCTCCAGCTCTTGCTTGGCTTCCTCGAGTCGCTCATTTACCGACCCTGGCCCATCGCCTGTAATCAACTCGATCTCTTCGCGCAGGCTTTGATACAAGGCCCCCTTGCCGATCTTGTCTGCAAAGTATTTCTCATACTCAGCTTGATCCGAGCTGGCCTGGCCGTTGACGGCGCCGGTCACCGGAAAGAAAGGCCCGACGTTACCCGTGCGGTCCACCAAGCGCGCCCAGAAGAACAGGCTCGCCCCAGCCAATAGACTGTGCATCTCATGCGATGCTTGTGGATAGCTAAGGTCGCTGAGCTTGGTGGCGGTCTCCAGAGCGGGAGACTGGCTGTACCAAAGCTCCGTCCGCTGCGTGTCCTCGGCACCTGGTGGGAAACCCCATTGAATACCGACGCCATAGATCAGGCTGGTGGTGGTCAGGAACGACACCGCCGGCGGCAGGCCTACCTTGCCTTCCAGGTTGGTCAGTGCCGATGTTACCGGGATCGAAGAAACGTTGAGCGCGCTCACCGCCCGCACCCTGGCCATGTACTGGCCCGAGTAGATACCGCGAACGTCGACCATCTGCTCGGCGGTGCGCGGCACAGTGATCCATTCCCGAGCGCCCCACTTCCACTCGACGTCATAAGCCACAGCGTTTGGCGCTGCATCCCACGCAATCGACATCACCGTTACCGCAATACCCTGCTCAATCACTACGTGCTGACTGAGCATGACGCGGGCCGGAGCGTCCTGACTGCCAACCGGAATACCCGTAATTGGTCGAGGATCAACAACGGCGCCGTTATCGATTGCGGGGAACTTGCTTGGGTCATGCTGGATTACTTCAAGCTGGTACTGATGCCACTCCGGACGCGTCACGTTGCGAACGTAGAACTGCATCAGCTTCAGGTCTTCGTAGTCGAGAATCCATCCGCACTCCGCTTGGGGCTGCTCGCTAAAGTCAGCCATGACCGTCACATCCCGGCCCGCAACGGACTTCACCGCCCGCCCTTCGGACTTGCCGCTGGGAAGGTTGACCATCAGGCGCGCGCCAACCGGTACCACCGTATCGCGATCCAGCGTCACCATTCGACCAGCAGCCGCGGCGATCCGCCCGCCGTTGTTGCGGCCCACCAGCATTGGATCGGCCACGGCGATAATTTGCCCAGGCTTGGGAATGTCACCGTCAAGGCCTACACGAAACACTCCGCCCTGGGTTTGTAGCTTCTCGGTGAGCGCAGCCCACTGCCCTGCACGCTGTGCTTGGCCCAGGGATGTGCAGCCAATGGCGCCAACCGTGGTTTCACGCACGATACCGCCCAGTTCTACCATGGCCTCATCATCAAACACGGGCTCTTTGTCGGTTTCAAAGCCCTGGTCTGGATTGTCCCAGCCGACCATGTAGAGAGTGTGCCGATCACGCGCCCGGGTGCCTTCGTACTTGATGGCGCCGTTGTTCAGGATCTGCGTTTGGTTGTAGGTGTATACCGGGTCGCCGGGCATGTCGGCATTGACCACGATCTGGCTACCGTCCCAATAGGCCAGGCCATGGAAGATAGAGGCCAGATCCTGTAGGACTGCATAGGCTTCTGCCTGTTTTTGGAAATACAGGTTGCAGGTGAAGCGCGGCTCCATGCCGCCCTTGCCGTCCGGCACCATCTGGTCGCAGTACTGCGCGATGCGATAAAGCGACCAGCGATCAACCATTGTTGCGTCGATGCGGTCGCCAAGACCGTAGTACGGGTGCAACACCAGATCATAGAAGATCCAAGCCGGGTTATTGGTGTAGGCCTCTTTGAAGGTGCCGTCCCAGATACCGTTACTGGTACCGGCGCCCGACGTCGCGTAGGTGCGGGTCTCCGCGCTGTAGTTGGTTGGCACCCGAATGATGCGACCGCGCATCAGCACGGCAATCTTGGCGATGTCTCCGCCGAAGGTCTGGGCGTCGTACTCGATGCTGCTGACGGCGGTTAGCGGGTATTCCTGATCACTATCGACAACCTCCGCGATGGCCTTGACCACCATCTGGTCGGCCACCAGGTCGGAGTTGGCATTCGGAGTCAGGCGGCGCACACGTATTGTCCACCGGTTGCCGGCGGGCAGCTCAAGCCGATGGGCGCGCTCGTACTCGGTGACGTTCTTCCGGTCGACAAACGAGAGCAGCACTTCCACGTACGGGCCATTGTCCGTGGAAATATCCACGGCGTAATCAATGCGCACGCCGTTGATGTTGCCGGCGGAATCCTGGCTGCGAAGCGTTGGCCAACTCAGGCGCAGCCGCACCGCGTCGAGAACCGGGTTGGTGATGCTGTGCAGCCAGGGAGTGCCAAAGATCAGCTCTTGCTTGACGTCGATCTCGTTGCTGGACTCGGTATTGCCCTCCAGACGAGCCTGATTCAGCTCACCGTTACGGAACTGCCATTTGACGCCTGGGTAGTTCAGCGTGCCGTCCGGCCCCTGAATGGGCATGCCATCCAGCTTGATCGAGCGCAAACCGTCAACCGGCCCAACGATTGGTCCCCAGCTCCACATGTAGAGGATGCGCGCGGTAGAAATCGACGGAACGCTATTCTGCGCAATGCTTGGCTTTTTCTCTTTGGCCTGGCCGCCTTTGCTGCCGATCACGGCGCGGCGGGTGCGAGCTGCGGAGCGGGACGTCTTCTTTGCTACTGCGCTCATGCGCCCTCCAGAATGCAAAAACCCGCCTGAGCGGGTTCATTGTTTAAGCTGAATCAGATGGTGTCTTGCGTGTACACCCCGCCAGATTCGACGGCGCCGCCCACCTCACGCTCACCGTAAAGCAGCGGGTAAGGGTTGCCCTGGGCAATAGTGGTCACCGCGCTGCCGAAGCCGTAGCTCGGGTTGTTACCGTCGTCGTTCTTCCCTTCGGCGCTTGCCTTGGTGGTCGGTGACAGCATTTGCACAACACCGCCCAGGCCCACAGCTGCGCCGGCGGCGAGCAAGCCCATGCCCAAGGTCGAGGTGGTGCCACCGGTGAACAAGCCAGCCACGATCAGCACCACGCCGAGCAATGTCTGAAACATGCCCGCCTGCTTGCTGCCCTGGATAATCGGCTGAATTCGGATGTCGCCTTCGGCGCGACCTACAAATTCAAGCTCCTGTTCACTGACGTTTCGCTCGTCAACAAACACCGCGAAGACCATGCCGCGCTCGTGCGCCGTACGCATGAACTTCTCGAAGCCCGGCTTCATCGCGCACAGTGCGGCAGTGGCATCGTGAATACCATTCAGATCGAGGCGGTACTCTTTGCCGAACTTCTTGCCCAGCACCCCGCCGAGCTTGATGGTGCGAATCGTCATGGCCGGTAGTCCTTGTGCCGGAGGATCAGCTTGACCCGGTTGGCCATCGACCAGCCGTAGATTTCACGGGCAGCCAGGCGGCCGGGCATGTGGTGGTAAATGAATGGGCCGGAGCCACCGAGCTTCGGCGCCGGCTCGCTGAGTAGCGCGGGCTCATCGCCTAGATAAATCACTGCGTGGTTTGGGAAATAACACTCCCGCCCAGGCGTGGGGATCTGCAGCACCAGCATGTCGCCGCGCCTTGCCTCGTTGACCTGGTAGAAACCGGTGGCTGCAAAGTTGTCCTCGTAGAGGCTCGGCCCGTCTTTCTGCTCCCACCACAGATCGGCGCGCTCGAAGTTCGGCAGTTGCAGTCCGGCCTCGCGCGCGTACCAGTCGCGGCAGGCGGCCCAGCAGTCCAGCAGTCCATGGGAGAAGTCGCGGCCCAGCAGAGGTGCCTGGAAGCCGGACGGCTTGAACCATTCAATGTCACCACCTGGCCAGCCCACAATACCCCAGGGCAGCTCGTGCAACTCGCAGCTGACCCGGTCAGCCATGCTCGGCGCCGGCGCTTTATCCGGGTGGCTGTGGATGATCGCCAGCACTTCGCCGCGATCTTCGGCGCGGGCCATATCCTTGTGATCGATCTGGAAGTGTTCTCGCGGTGTGGTCGCCAAGTTCGCGCACGGCACGTACTCGCGGCCCTCGGCAGATTTAATCAGCACCCCGCAAGCCTCGGCCGGGTAAGCCCGCTCGGCATGCGCGCGGATCTCGTCCTGCAATTTCTGATTGATGCGCATGACTACCTCGAACTTGCAATAAGGCTTGCGCCCATGGATCCACCGAAGCGGCGGGTGTTGCCCCGGATCTTGCAACTGCTCCACCACCCCCCGCAGCGGTCGAGCGCGGGGTTATCCGTGGGTTGGTTCTTCTTGTCGAACATCGCAGCCCCTGTATAGGCACAAGCCTCCTGCCGATAACCGCCACGGCACGCCCACCGGCAGAGCTTGGTGATCTGCTGGGCCGGCAGCATCTGCCCTTCCATATCCGTGGGGCTCGACAGCGAGAACGTGACCGAGATACTGGGTAGCGCCTCCGTCTTCTGCTCGATGAACCAGAGGTTTGTTTTCGATTGGTCGCTGGCTTCCGGGTTGCCGTCGGGAAAGTTGGCGGCATCCAGGAAGTGGCGAAACGTCTCGATCACTTTGACCCGGGCGCCGGCCAGGTCTCGGAACTGGAAGCACAGAGCGGTGATCGCCCCGCGCACCCCGCCGAGTTCGTCATCCACCTGCAGCGTGGGCGTGGCCGGGCGTCCGTCTCCGCGAATGTCGAAACCTTTGGCCTCGATCTGGAGCGGAGAGTAGAGCTGCCCCTGCCAGATGATGTCGCCCTCATGGGCGTGGCCATGGAAGCGCCAGACCGTAGCGCCCAGGCGTGTAGCGTCCAGCTGGTACAGCCTGATCTGGTTACCGGGCTCGAGCTTTTGAATATCGGTGTTGTAATTCATAGACCCTCACAAACGCAGATCCCCGCATAAAGTCGGGGCTCTGGGGTGCTGGACAAAAGGACAGTAACGACGAATCGACAAGGCGTAGTAGCCTCTCGCCTTCATGCAATGGATTCCCTCAGTCCTTTGCCTGCAAGCCCAAGGACTGGGGATTGCGCCACTTTCGGCGCACTCATGACCTGGAGGTCAAAATGTCACAGCAAGAAATAAGCGCCGAGCACGCTATTGCTCAACTCACCACCCTGGTGCTGGCCCTCGCGCATACCCAGGCCGCCTCCAACCCCGATCATGCATTGGCTCGGATTGGCGCTGCGGTCTACGCCTGTCGCAAACAGGGGGTCGGCGACTTCTACCCCCTTCAGGTTTTCAAAACAGTCTTCCCTGGCAAAAATCTCCCCGTCGTTTTGACCGATGAAGAATATGCAGCGAAGCTGGCCGAAACTAAGCGCTAAGCTTCAAGTGCTGGATGGTGCCTTGATCAATGGCCTTCTGGCTCAAGAGAAGGGTGCCGTCCGGCATCAGGATCCACATCGGCTT
Organism: Pseudomonas haemolytica; assembly: GCF_009659625.1. Lineage (GTDB taxonomy): Bacteria > Pseudomonadota > Gammaproteobacteria > Pseudomonadales > Pseudomonadaceae > Aquipseudomonas > Aquipseudomonas haemolytica. Next base: position 477,498 of record NZ_VOIW01000002.1, read on the forward strand.
ACCGTTCGAATCCTTAGCATCACTGCAAACTACCTTTTCCATTTCTATCTCCTGCGGCGCAGCCGCGGTTTTCGGTGCTACAAATAAGAAGCCCCGCACTTGGCGGGGCTTGGTGATGGTTAAGGTCGGGGGTTGAACACCTGCTTAACGGTGAAGGTGACGGTGTAGATTTCCTCGCCGAGCGCCTTTTTTTTGTAGCCGTTCGCCCGGTACCAGCCTTCCGGCTCGCCTGGCGGCGCATATCGAAAGGCCTTGTAGCCTTCGTGCCGATCCAGGAACGCTAGCAACTCGGGCAACTCCTCGCCCGGCAGATCCTCACCGGTGTGCACCAGGTTCCACACCTGGCTCTTGGTATTGATGCCAATGCCCCCGGCCTGAACCATGCCGTCGCCGAACTCGTTTTCCCAAGTCCGCTGGCTAACGTCACCGTCGGCGCCGACCTCAACGTCAAACGTAAATGTCTCAGCCATCAACGCCTCCACAGCCGGCCGCCCTGGCGCATCTCTGCATCCAGGAACTTACCCATACGCGCCTCCAGTGCCGATCCGATGGAATCACCCTGCATCTGCGCCTCCTGGCTGCTCATGCCCGGCTGGGCCTGAACAGTGACGGGTGCGCTGAAGATGATTTGTGAAGGTCCGCTCGGCGACGAATCAGTTGAAGAACCCACCAGTGCGGCACGGCCATTGCCAGCCGACTCCAGGCTACCGACACCTATGCGCGCTTCGGGCTGCGCGCCGCTCAGGCTGTTGTCGATCCTAGACAGCATTGCATCAAGCTTCGCGCTGGTCTGAGCCGTGGTAACGCGCTCACCCTTTTGCAGGAACCAACTGCCGTCTTCTGGAACCGAGTCGATACCGTCGTGCGCCATACCAGCAAGCGCAGTCATACCAACAGCCGAAGCCAAAGGCCCGGTAACAGCCATGGCCGTGGCCATCGCCGCCGGAGCGGCTGCAGGTCCAATGATGGGGATGCCCGCGGTGGCGGCATAGGCGTTAAGGCCTGCCGTCAGAGACATCGCTTGCGCATTGGCGCCCAAAGTTCCGGCAGCGCTCGCCTGAGTGGTCTTGCCCACAAGCAACTGCACGCTCTGGTAGATCAACCATTGCGCCGCCATGTCACCCAGCGCCTTGAGCATCGACTTAGCGAAGTTGCCGACCATGTCGCCGAGAGCGTCGTCGGCATCCTCGGCGCCGCTGGCCACGTCAGAGAAGAACGTGCCCAGCCCACTGGTCCCTTCTTGCAGCGCTGTATTGGTGAGGTCTGCGGCCTGGGCCGAATAGTCCCGCGCAGCGTCTGCGTAGTTGGCCCAGGCCTCGTTGACGCCATTCATCCAGTTAGTTTGCTGCTCGTCCGTGGCAGCGTAGAAGTCCTGCTGAGCCTGAAGGCGCTTGTCGAGCTCAGCCTTCAGTACCGCCGTCTCGTTCTGGTAAAGCTCCGGCGTGATCTCGCCGCTGTTGCGTTGCTTAACCAGCTCGTTGACGTCAGCGGCGTACTTCTGTTGTAGCGCCAAGTCGGCGCGCATCCTGTCGCGGGCCTTATCGCCCATCCCCACGCCGGCCAACTCCTGATCGAAGCCGTCCTTTGAAGTCTGGGTGGTCAGCGCCTGGGCGTTCTTGAACGCCGTCAGCTTTAGGTCTTCCTCGTTGGCTTTCTTCAGCTTGTTCAGCGCATCCAGCTCGGCAGCCATGCCCATGAGCTTTTTCTTTTGCGCCTCGCTCAGCTTGCCGAGCTTCCCCTCCTGGAGCTCGAAGGAAAGCTTCATCACCTCGGTGGCTTCTTTCTGCTTGTCGCCGGTGGTGTTGATCAGTTCGATCTGGCGTTTGTAGCCTTCCTCTGCCGTGTCGAACGACTTGAGCTGCTGCTTAGCGGCTGACTGCCCTTCGGTAGCGCCCTTCCGGGCCGCCTTGGTAGCGGCGTCATCAGAGGCTTTCTGCGCATCCTTCGCGGCGGCCGCGGAACGGATTGCGACGATCATCCCTTCAGTGAGATCTTTATTCTCAGCAATAAACCGATTGGCAGCTTCAAGAGCGGTTTTATCTTGAGCGGCACCGAGTTGCTTTTGCAACTGCTCCAGATACTTTTGCCCGACGCCTGCGGCCGCAGCTTTGGCGGCAGCGTTCTCCAGCTGGGCCCGTGTGTTTTCATTGGTCTGGCCGGTGAGCGCAGTAAGGGCTGCCTTAAGCTGGGAGACCTTTTCGGCATTCTCAGCCGCAGCGCCACCACTTTTCTCCAGGGCGTCTGCCATCTCAGCAGTGACGCCTGGCACCACGCGCACTTGATCCGCCACCGACTTCCAGTCGACAACCATCCCGGCCGACTGATCAGAGGACGCTTTCTTGATGATTTCCATTGCCGACTGGAATTCAGGCGGCAGCGGAGCTATGCCGGCCATGAACCCAGAGGCGCCAGCAAGGCCGGCGTTTGTCAGGCTGCTTTGAAACTCAAAAGCGATTGAGCCCGCCGCGGTAGTTAGATCGCTCTCAGCATCCTCAATGGAAGCCTTGAGCTCCCGAAGGGTGACAGACTGCGTTGCCCTGTTGAGCTTGTTGAATTTCTCAACGAGCTTATCAATCGGGTCGCCGAGATCGCCCAGTTTCTTCTCAAGTCCGCTGGTATTGTCGCGCAAAGTAAGGAATGCAGTGGCCGCACCTACGGCAAGCGCAGCGATGCCAACAGGACCGCCAAGCATTCCGACCAAGCCAAGGCCGGCCCGGCTGACACCCGCCTGCGCTACAGCTACTGCGTTGGTTGCGCGCGTTTCTGCGAGCCTGGCCTCTGCGAGCTGGAGGGACATCTGAGTTTGTACGGCGGTGCCTCGCGCGGCGATAGCTTCTTTCTCAGCCAGAAACACCGATGTCTGCGCTTTCTGTTGCTCCGCTTGCGCAACCAGCAAGACCGCTGTCGCTTGGGCCTTTCTCGCTGCCGCATCCTTTAGCGACGAGTAAACGGCCGCCGCGCCCGATGAGGCGGCCATTGCACCGTATCGAGAAAGCGCAGCAACGGCAGCGATGATCGACACATCCGCCAAGGTAGAGAAGTTGTCGCCGACCGCGCTAATAGCCTTCCCGAGACCACCAGTAAAATTGGTGGTCTCGTCCAAGCGACCGACATATACGTCGAAGGCGTTGGTCAAATTCTGTAGCGCATCACGGACCGCGACGGTCATGCTGTCGGCGAGCTTTCCATTGGCCTCGGCGGTGCCCCTTAAGCCTTTGGTAAGCACGTCAAGACCAAGCTTGCCGTCGGCCCCGAGCGCGCGAATTTCTTCGGCGGTCTTACCGGTGGCTTTAGCTACGGTCTCGACAATGGAAGGCATTGCGGCAAGCATCGCCTGCCAACCATCGGCATCGACCTTTCCTGTTTGCAAGGCCTTTGAATAACCATCAATCGCCGATTTAGCTCTGTCAGCAGATGCCGAGTTGGTCACCAACAGAAAACTGAAGCTGTCCATAACATCCAGCGCCTGGCTGGTGTTATAGCCCATGGACTTCAGGCTGCCCGAGGTCCTGATGTAGAGTTCTTGTGCCTCAGCGAGAGGTCGATACGTGCGTTTGGCGGTATCCAGTAGGCGCTGCTGAACCAGATCGTATTCAGCAACGCTAGACGTGGCCATGCCGATACGGTCGGACATCTGCCCATATGAGTCGGCCGCCTCAATGATCTTTCCGATACCGGCCGCGCCAATAGCTCCGGCCAATGCGCTCTTGATCAACCCGGATGCGTGAAGCGCCCGCTCCCCCGCACGATCAAAAGCAGTGTCGATCCGCCCAAGGCTCTTATCGATCTTTCCTGATGCCTGACCTACGCTGGAGTCAGCTCGCGCCATTTCCTGACGCAACTGGGCGGTGGTCGCCTCAATGCGAACAAGCATCCCCTGTACGTCAGTGTCGGCCATGTTTTTCTCCAGAAAGCAAAAAACCGCCATGAGGCGGCTTTGAATGTTGGTCGATGATCTAAATCTTGCAGTCGGCGCGAAGCTTCTGCGTTTCCTTCAAAACTTGAGTCGTATCAAACTTAGCGGTGATCTCACCGGACGATGTAGAAGTTCTGGCGACATAAGACTTGCTGGCTGACAATCTATCGAGAAAGGCAGAAGTCAAAAAAGGATAAAAGGATGACGTTCTATCTCCTGACGCTCCCCACTTGTTCGGCTCATGTGAATCGCTATCTACTCTAGTATCGACCAATGAATCTGGATCTATACGACGATTCCAGCTTAGGTAGAAGTCCATTTTACCCGCCGCACACCTGAAGTGCATCTCCACCGGAGCGGCGTTACCATCTGAAATCGGGCCTGAATTAAGAACAGAAGACCTAGAAATCGCATCGGTGAGTTCATCTTTGCTTTCAAAGTGAGCCCACTTCCAGTATGGCAAGCCGGCAAGCACATCCTTCTCCCTTTCTTTCTCGCAACCCATTACGAAAATGGCGAGCACCATCACTGCAAACGTTCTCATTAGATTTCCTCCTAGGAAATCCAAAACTATATCAAGCTAACTCACCTGGCGTCCCGTAAGTGCCTGCCGCAGCTTATCTGCCACAGTCGACGGTGAAGGCTTGTCTGCCTTGGTCTTTGTCTTGCCGGTACCAAACGGGTTCGTCATCTGCGCCCACTCGATCTTGGCGTCCATCGCCAGGAACAACTCAGGCATCGGAATTGACCAGGCCAGATCTGGCGACCAGCCAAGCCAGCCGGTGGCCACCGCGTAAAGCCGGTCGACGTAGCTGCCGTCCTCGACAGCACTTACGCCGCCGCCGGCTTTTCCTTTCCCGCATCAGGGCCTTTCGGGTTGTACAGCGCCACCAGGTAAGCGTTCAGTTGCACGGAAACATTCAGCACGCCCGCCTGCCACACCTGCTCAACCACGGCCTCGGCATCTTTGCCTTTCAAGCCAGCGCCGCCGGCGATGATCACGGCGCAACCGTCGATGCTCAATGCATTGATGGCCTGGGACGCACCACGCAGGCCGCCGAAGTGGGCCTCAATCGCACGCACGGCGCCGAGCGTCGGTGTCAGGGTATAGGTCTCGTCGCCAAGCTTGATATCGACGGTTCCGTAAAGGGTTTTGCTCATGTGTCGAAACCTCGGGGGTCGGGGCCGAAGCCCCTCTGTTTAAGGAGTGACAGGCGCCGGAAGGATTTCCAGGATGTCGGAGTTGATGCCGATTGTGACGTTGCGGCGAACCACGTTGTCAGCGGCGCCGGCGGCGACGGTGTTGTTCATCACCTTGCCGCGCAGGTAGAACGTGGTCGGCAGCACGGCCGGGGTGGCATCAGGGTCGCCATCGTTCAGGGTGATCTTGATGTTGTAATCGCCCTTGCTGCGATCCCGGTGAGCGATCTTCAGCTTGGCCTGGCCCAGGTCGCCGTTGTCCAGACCGACTGCCAGGGTCAAGTCACCAGCATCAGCGGTGCCCTTGTACTTGCGCACGCGGCCATCGCGCAGCGACGTAAAGGTCACAGAGCTGAAAGTGTCGCCGAACTCGCCCAGGTCTTCCACCTCGCCGATATCGACATAGGTGTCCGCCTTGTAGAGCGCTTCAGTGTTCGCGCCGTTCTTGCTACCGATACCGATCCGGCAGCCGGCGGCTGTATTGAGGTTGTCTTCGGCCATGGGGGTTCCTCCAAGGGCACATTGGATAAAGCCGCGGTGCGGCCGGGTGTTGGGTTTAGTGAGTGGTAATAACGCGGACCGTGATCGATCCTTGGTACGTGACGCCGTCAGGCTCGCGCTGGGCGTCTGCTTGCTCGACCCTGACCGACACAGCGCGTCCGACAGTCATCGGCAAGCGGCGCTCGTTCAGGGCGGCCACAACCTCACCCAGGATGCGCTTCACTTCGGCCTGGCCGTGGGCATCCGACCAGACCGACAGGTAGACCAGGCGCTGCTCGCGCTTCCTGCCCGAGATGGGCGAGGCGTTGGTGTATATCTCCCGGTCAATCGAGACGTAAGGCATTGGCGAGTCCATGGGAGCGCCATCGTAGACTGGGCATGAAACCTCAGCCGCAAGCCTGGCAAACAGCGCCTCCTGCAGCGCAACAGACGGATCAGCCATTGGTAAACCCCTTGCTCGCCTTGGTTAGCGTTCGACCGATGGCTGCCTTGATGTTGGCCAGCACATACTCCCTGTTCACATCCTTCGATGGGCGAAGCCATGGATGCGCGGGCCGCGCCGGGATATCAGGGTACTTACCAAAGAAGTTGGTGCCATCGGCCTTATTCGTTGGGCTGCGAGTCCTGCCGCCGGCGCGCTTATTCCCGGTGTAGCCCTTGGTCCCGTATTCGACAAACCGCAGGTAGAAGAACCGTTGCTTGTTCTTCTTGCCCCGGATCCCGATCTGCGCGTCCAGGCCGCTTTGCGAAACAAACACAGTCAGCGCGGCAGCAGCGGCACCAGTGTCTTTCGGGATCAGGTTCTTCATGGTGGAAAGAATGCGCTCAGCACTGTCCCGCATCACCGGCGCCAGCTCGTTATCCATGGTCGCGTGGATGCTGCGTAGCGTCCGGCGCAACTTGAAGTCGCCGGACATGCGCGAGCGGCGGGCAGCCATGGCCTACTCCTTGGTCTTGGGGGCCTTTTCAGCAGCTGTGGCGGGAACAGAAACTTCCTCTACCAGGCCGCGAGCCACCAGGTCAGCGCCAAGCTTGGCGTCGACCGTAAAATCTTCACCCTTCTCCCGGTCGCCGGTAGCGCCGGACAGGGTTCCCAGGGCAATAACTTTCATGATTAACCTCTATGGGTTGGGTACGTTCGAACACAGCAGCCGAAGCATGGTGTTCTCGTTGTCGACCAGCGCAGCGCCGATCAGGTAAGTGGCGGTGATTCCTTTCGCCGTGTGCACGATGCGATTGCCCGCGACAGCATCAGCCCGCGGCCGGATGCGAATCTCGGCAGTGACCACGACTTTAAGCTGCTCGGCTACCGGAGCAGTTCGGCCCGATGGCATCGTGATCTCTGCCCACAGCTTTCCCACCTCTGTCCAGGTGACGATGAATCCCCCGGAGCCGTTTGGTACTCGCTCCTGCTTCTGCATAGTGCAGCGGTGACGCATTGGGCCTGCTCTCATCAGAAACGCTTCCTGGGCCAGAGAAGTCGATCAACAGCCAGCGGCACAGCTGTTGAGATTGTGCCGATCACCACGGCTTCGCGATTTGCGTACCAGTGGCCAACGAGCAGCAAAACCGCCTGCTCGACGTCCGGGGTGAACCCCATCTGCTCTGGCCCAGTCGGTGTGCCTTCGACCAGCTCCCGATCACAATGCGTCGCGACATGGGACTTGGCGGCCTCGAAGTAACCGGTGATGAGCGAATCTTCCTCGTCGCCGTCCACCTTCAGATGGAGCTTCACGCGCGCCAGGTCGATCATCTACTTGGTCTCGCCGGGCTTGGCCTGCTTGTTGGCTTTAGGGGCGGCACCGTCATCGAGAGCGGCAAGCCCCTTACCGATCAAGCGATGGGCGTACTCTTCGTCGTCCAGATCAATGACTTCGCCTGCAGATACTCGGCCGTTGTTCACTTTGACTTTGTCAGGATCGCCTTCGAAGCCCCACAGAACTTTGACTTTCATAACCTTCTCCACAAAAAAAGGGACCGTCAGGCCCCGGGATCAATTCGACAAAATCAAGCCTGAGGCTTGAAGCGCCCCTTCACGAAGGCGTAAGGACGGCGTACAGCCAGACCCAAACGTTCCTCGACCAAGATGGCGCGCTTGTTCTTGATGAAGTCGTCGTTGATCATGCCGACCTTGATGGTGAACGCCATGCGGTCATAAATCCGCGCACCCTGCGCGAAAGAACCCGTCAGAAACTCGCCGCCAGTAGTGGTGCCATCGCCTTCGTCCATGCTGTCGGAAGCCACAACTGGGCGGCCCCACAGGATCGGAGTAACCAGGCCCTGCAGGTTGGCAAACAGATAGCGATTCTGGGCATCCTTTTCCAGCTCGATATTCATCCAGTCCAGATCGGTCATCACCACAGCATCGGCAGAACGCTTCGATTGCTTGCCGACCTGATACAAGGCGCGGCGGACAGTGTCGATAGCCGTATCGTTCGCTTTGCTCAAGGCTGCGTTGAAAGCCGTTGCTTGGGTCATGATGCCGTTCATGTTTTTGCCGATGCCATCGCCCTTAAGGATCTGGCCTTCCTTCTTCAGCTTAAGGTCGTAGCGCAGAAGCTCCTGGATGTAGCTGTAGAGCTGCGGCACGTCGTCCAGGGCCTCGTCCGTTACTGGCATCCAGACTGCGATTTTCTTGATGGTGTCGGTGGCCTCTTCGAAGGTCACATCGCTGGAAGGCTTCGCCTCACCCTCGGCGACCATACCTGCGCCCAGGGTATGGAGAAGTTCCTTAAAATAAGTGAAGGTTGTGCCCGTGACCGGGGTCGACGGGATCAGATCCTGAATCACCAGGTTCTGACGTGGCTTGTCCTGAATGATTGGATCGTACTGAGGCGCCACCAGGCCCGCGCTGGTCACCTTGACCTCGGACATGGTCGCCATTGCCGATTTGGTAACTTCGATTTCGGCGCGATCCTGCTTCCTGTCGAGTAGCGCTTTGTAATCGTCGTTGCCTTTGACAAAGTCGATAAAGCCCTTCTGCTCACCGCCGTGAGAACGCAGACGCACGCCCTTTTCTTCGAGCTTCTGCACCTGCTCGATGACGCGCTCGATCTCACCCTTCTGGTTTTCGATCTGAGACTTAATGTCCTTGGTCGCAGCGTTGCCCTTTTCGAGCTCTGCCGACACATGGTCATATTTTTGTTGCAGTCCGCCGAAACCATCGGAGAGTTGTTTTTCGAGGGCTTCGCGAATTTCTTTAACATCAGCGGTCATGGCTGAACTCCAAATTGATTTTTGAACAGGTTGGATATTTCTTTCAGCTCATCCACGATCGCCGTGGCCGCCGTCCCACCATCACGGTGTACGGCGGAATAGCCGAGCGAGGCGACTGCCGCCGCCTCCTTTTGCGAGAGCCCCATGCGTTCGCGCAGGGCTGCTTCAAAAAGTCTGATATCCGACTTCACGTCGGTTACCTTTGCCTCTGGGTTCATACCGAAGGGCACGATCGAGGCTTCCCATAGTTCGGCGGCGCTGATCAGTCGCACAGTGCGGCCGTCGCGCTCTTCGAACGTGGCCTTAATGGTGTTGAAGCCGATGGACATACTGTCCAGCGTTTCTTCTTTCATGAGCTCGTATGCGTCACGGGCATAGCTAACGGCCAGGTTGATCTTGCCTTTGAGGTAAAGGCCATGGTCGTCTTGAGTGAACGCTGCAGACCCGACAAGCCGGGTCAGATCATGAAACAGCGCCAGCTTCAGGCGCCCCCCGCGAGTTGTCTTAACCCTCGTGAAAGCGCCAGGCAGAATCACGTCGTCGCCCAGATCGATGTTGTTGAACACCGCGGCGTAACCTTCGAAGTTGCCCGCGTCATCCATTCCTTTCAGCTCAAACGGGACTTCAATCTTTGACATTTGTTTGCATCTCCCACCGGGTGACCCGGTCGTATTCTTCGCCAACCAGCGGAGGAAGGTTTTCTTTGCGCCTGACTTCGTTGATGGTCATCCAACCAGAGCCGCCAGAGCCGCCCAGGGCGCTACCGTAGTAGGTCGCCCGCCCAGCGCTGTCAGCTCGCAGAATTCCCTCTACGACGAATTCGACGAACTGAGTCGTACCGCCAAAAAGCTTGTCGTTGACCTCATCTTCGATTGCCTTGATGTAAGGGCTAAGGCCGAAAGTGATAAAGCCACTGGTTTGCTGCTCCAGGTTGGAGCCCATGATCGAGGTCTTGCCGGCCCGGTTGGCCAGGTACAGCGGAACTCCCCAGATGCCAGCCAACGCCTCTTCCTGGAACTGCTGCGATTCGATAAATTGACTGTCTTTCTGTGTCATCCCCGCAGGGACAATTTTGGGCCCGCCCTGAAGCAGCCCCATCTTCCCGATGTCCTCAACATCGCCATCGCGGATCTTGGGAAACTTCTCGAGGACTTGAGCCTGCTGTTCAGCGGTCAGGAAGTTGTCGTAGATGACATACCCGCCGGTGAAGCCGCCCTTTCGCATAAAACGCGAAGACCAACTCTGAGCTGCTTTGGCCAGCCCCATCGCTTCTTTCTGAAACTCAACCGGTGATAAGCCGTTGATTCCATCGGCGCTGAATATCTTGAAGTGCAACATGAACTCCGGAGATACCGGGAACCGCGAGCCCTTTGGTGGGGTTACCCAATAGATCAGGTCGTCATCGGTGTTCACTTCTACGGAGTCTGCGTTAAGGGGTATCAAACCAATGAATTCGCCCAGGTCGTTACGCTCAATTAGCGCAAAGGCATTACCGCGAAGTGCCATGTTGACGATGACTGCTTTGAGGAAATTGAGCATCGTCATGTACGGGTTGGGCTTTGCTAGGAGCCGAAGCGCTCGCTTGTTGTCCTGTACAACAACGCGGCCTGTCGCCTGATCTTCATAAAGCTTCAGCGGTAGTCCTGAAACCGTCTCGCTCAGGATCTTTATGCAAGACCAAACGATCGGAATAGCCATAGCCTTCTTGGGAGTGATCACTTCACCCGAGCGCGTTTCACCGCCAAGATCTGTATTAACCTCCACGTACTGGCCAGTTTTTGGATCGTTAAAGCCGAAGAAACTCCAGCTCATCGGGTTGTACCAGCGAGAAGCCATAGTGAGCCTATAGAAGTCCGGAGAATCCGTTTTTGAGATAGTGGTCGATGTCGCCCTTGACCTCTTCGGGAGCGCCTAGAGTTGCGCCGAACGCCATTGCAAGGGCAGACATACCGTCTATGCGGCCGGTCGCCTTGTCCTTCGCAAACTTGCGGTTGCCCGCCGGGTCTTTCTGAATCACCGCGTTGGATGCGCACATCGTGAGCACTGGGTGCATGCCGTGGCTGAGCCTCCCGTTGAGCAGTTCCGACTCGAGCGCATCAATGGCCGGGGTCATGTCCTTGTACCCCTGACCGTACTCAACCAAAGGCAGGGTCACGCCCTGGGCCTCGGCGTCACGTTTGAAGAGATCGATTCGGTATCGGTCGAAAGCAATGGCCTGGATGTCGCCACCAAGCTCGGCAAGAATCCGAGCGATATCGGCGGCAACATACGCGTAGTCCACGGTGGCCCCCGGGGTGGTGAGCAGAAGCCCCTCCCGCGCCCAGACCTCGTACGCTTCTCGGTCCCGCTTGGCACGCTCAGCCAGGCCTTGCTCGGGCGTCCAGAAAAACGGCCAAACATTCCAGTTGCCGTCGCGCTTACCGATGACGACGAAGGCCGTAAGGTCAGTCCTGAACGAAAGGTCAAGGCCGCCGTATAGATCCATACCATCCGGGCTATCCGGATCATCACCGCACGCAACCCAAACGCCCTTCGAAACGAACACCGAAACTGTCGACACGCGCTGATTGAGGCAAAGGTTCCGGAACGTGTTCTCAGAAGCCGGCATCCGGTCGGCCCGCTCGGCCTGCTTTTCAAGATCTGCCAACGAACGGAACGAGCCAAGCGCAGGGTTTGCAGCCTTCCACCCTTCACGATCGGTGACCTTGCAGTCTTTGGGCGCCTGGTAGACGCGACTGACGATGTGCGGGTCTTGCGACTTCTCGGCATCGTCTAGCCAAATGCTGAACAGGTCACTGTCCTGCGCGGCCTGGGTACTGATCGCGATTAGCAGCGGGGCCGCATGGGCGCCCTGGGCTGTAGTGATCGCGTCAATGAAATCGCTTTGTGGGCCGCGTACCTGCCCAATTTCGTCGAGGATCGCCAGGATCGGCGACAGGCCGTGAGCCGTTTTGCCTTCGGCAGAAAGCGCTCGGTACTCAACGTTAAGCGGCGTACCGATGAGCGTCTTGCTGCTGGGTATGATGTGGATCAAAGACTGCAGCTCTGGATTGAGCTGGATCATCTTCACGGCCAGCTTGAACACAAGCCCAGCCTGTTCTCGGCTCATTGCGCCCGAAACGATCTGAGAGTTCTGCACCGCCTCGGGCCCAACGATGTGCGCCAGTAGGATGCCGGCGATCAAGCCCGTCTTCCCGTTTTTCCGGGCAATACTGAGAAAGGCTGTGCTGGTGCCTACAGGATTGTCGTAGACATCCAGGATGAATTCTTTCTGGAACGGATCAAGATCCAGAGGTTTGCCAACGTGCTGCCCTTCCGGTACTCGGCAGTATTTCTCGATGAAGGCGATGACCTTTTCGCCACGCGTCCTGCGCTTGACTGCCATCAGTGCATAGCCCTCGGAATGAGATCCTCGTCGTCCTGCTGAGCCAGAACCTTCTCGGCCTCGCGCTGCTTGGTCGCCTTCTTGCCTTGGTCGCGGGAATCACCCTGAGTAGCCTGGGCGTGAACCTGTAGCGTCCGACTCAACGACACAGCCCGACGACTCAGCGTTTCCAATAGGCTGTGCTTTGGGTTGATGACCTGCGTGCCTCGGTCGTTTTTCAGCACATCACCCTCCAGATCGATCTCCTTTTGCAGGCGTTCAATGTCTGAAAGGCACCTTGCGAGGTTGCCGGCCAGGACCAGATCGGAGTCTGTCCAACTATCACGCGTGCGCGCGCGCACAATGGAATCCCAAAATGGCTTGTCGCCTTTGCGTAAATGGACGAACCTCGGCGGCTTAATTGGACCGACGCTGGCAGCACGCATAGCGGCAACCGCCGACGTCGCGCTATCGGAGCGGGTGCGCTTGGCTGTCATAGATTTTCTCAGTTCATCCGCCTGTGTGTTTTGGCGGGTTTTTCCGGGTTAGGAATGAAACAACAGGTCGAGGGCGGTCCTATAACCGAAGAATCGCCACATTTTGACCGCCCCCTGGGGCACTGACGTGCCTCAAACGGGCTTTAGCGTGCCTCAACACCGATTTCGATAGATTCGATCAATCGCGATTCCAGTGATGGTTCGGGTCGACAGGCAGGCCGGACACGTCATGACCAGGCAGAATGCCGGTCCGCTCCTGCCTCTGCTTGGCTCCGTCGTGACAGGGCTTGCATAGGCTTTGCAGATTGGAAGCGTCGAAGAACAGATCCTCGTCGCCCTTGTGCGGTTTGATGTGGTCGACCGTGTTGGCAGCCTCGACCGTACCCAACGCACGACACAGGCGGCATGTAGGCTCAGCCTGCAGTTGATGCCAGCGAAGTCGATACCAGCGCTTGGTCTTGTATAGGTGGTGCCAGGCAGATGTGCTAGCCATCACTCAACCTTACGGCTGGGCAGCTTGAAGTCAGTGACCCGATCAGCTATCGACCGGATCTTCTCCACACCCAAGAAGCCGACCCAGCCACCTACGAACGTGGCCATGCTCTGGGGCAGACCGAAAAACTCCAGGCCGCTGATGATGGTGAGGGTCAGGCCGCCACACAGCACGCCCTCCACGATCATCTGGCGGCGCGAGCCACCACCATAGGTGATGCGCAGCACGGCCATGGCGAAGGACAGCCCAGCCGGGTAAAGGATCGGCGCATGCTGGCTCAGCCACGCAAGCATCAATGCCCAGGTGTCTGGCTTATCTGGCATGTTTGGCATCTCGGTATCCTCCCGGTTAGGGAGCGAAGGAATGGATTAGCGGGCGACTGGATTCAGTGCTGCGACCAGCAGGGCGTGCCCCTTGTACAGGTCGGCGTGAGCTATACTGGCCAGCTTGCAGTCGGCGAAAGAATGGCCGTTCAGCAGCCGGTCCAGCTCTTCCAGTGACTCCTTGAGCTGCAACGCCTTCTTCAGCACCGTCTCGTCGTACTCGGCACGCGCCTCAAGTACCAGCTTCCTGACCTCCTCGTAAGCCATGCCAACACCCACCGGGCCAGCCTGGCGAATCAGCAGGTAGGTGTCGGTGTACACCGCACCAAAGACCTTCCCGTCAGCGTGATAGAAGTCGCTGATGACGCCTGAGCCGAAGCAAACGGCGCTTACGGTTTCATACTGCTTGGTACTCAACAACTGACCAGTAACACGGATAAATACCTCGGGCAGCGCCTTGGCAAGTCCACGCAGTGCGCGGAGCAGACGCTGGGCGTCACCAACGACAACCGCGTCAAATACTGGCTGAGCGTTATTCTTCGCTTGATCGGTCATTACCGTACTCCAGAAACGAAAAAGCCCCGCACGGAGGCGGGGCTATTAAAAGAATGTATTCACTGAATTGCGCTAGCTGAGAAGCGCCTGCTCTTGATGCTCGAGGGACCTCAATACTTCGCCGATTTTATCGTTTGAGGCTATGTAAAGAAGACTAGCGGCCAACCAGTCTGCATCAGAGTCATCTTCGGATTTAGCCATGGTTACGTTAACGCACAAAGAGGAAAGCTTACCAACCATCTCCCTAACAGCATCATCACTCACCCTGACCTTCATAAGCGAAACCGCCCGAAAGCTCTCTCGTACTGCCTCTTTAACATTTTCTGGAGTCGAAGCCTTGCCCCAGGTGCTTGTTTGCCTGAAATCAGCTACGTCTGCGATCTGAACCAATTTGGTAGCGCGCATCATGTCAGCAATGGAAACCTGCAATTCACCCAAAGCCTTTCGCTGCAGATCAATACGCTGCAAAAGCAAAACTTCCTTTCGTTTTTCAATGCGAGACTCTCTATCAAAGCCCGCTTTGCGATTCTCAGTCCAGGAGTCGAACACGGCTTTGAGCAACAAACCAATAACAAGAGTAACAACAGGAAACCAAACAGACGGACTGATTGACTCCATTCCGCTCTCCCTCAGTAAGCATCGCCAGAAAGCAAAAAGCCCAACTCTAGGGTCGGGCTTTGCTCGCGGAAAAACCGCAAAGTAACTGAAATCTATATATCATCCCCGGTCCTGTCAAGCAGCCTGACGACGGATATCTAAAGCCCCATCAATCCACGCAATTCCCGCCTTCCAGAGCCCACGTGTCTTCTCTTCGCCGAAGCCCATCTTCTTTCCAACGTCCATTAAGGAGCTGTCGAGCCTGGTGTAGTACTTCATTAGAACCTGGCCACATTCCGGGTAGCGCTTGAGCAGCCGCCCCATCAAGCCATCGATAATCAGGGCATCGTCGTCGGTGATCATTGGCGACAGGACGGTGTTCTCGCGGGAAGCGCAGCACGAGACACCAGAGCCCAGTACAACCCAGCGGCCCCAATGCTCCAGCAGATCCTCAGCAGTACGCTCTCTAAAGCTCGGTGTGAAGGCCATGGCTCAATCCCCTGTGTAGTTGGTGCCACCGGCGCCGCGGCGGTTGTTCTGGTCGTAATAGTTGAGAAGGCCCACCGGTTTCAGGTCGCTCTTACTCGTCAGGAGCATGTCCTGGGCTGCATTCAGGTTGAAACTCAATTGGGTCACCAAGTCCTGAAGCGAAAGCGGCTCACCGCCATCCGCCCGGACCCAGCCCGAGGCATGGCAGTCGATGCAATCCAGGTGATGGAAGAGACCTTGAATCACTGCCTTTCCCTTGCAGGACTTGCAGTGTTCCAGGGGGATCAAGGTGCGGCGAAATGCTGGGCCGTGGGACTTCTTCATTTGGCCTCCGGTGCTTTGTAGACCAAAACAACCTGGGCCGAACGGTACTGATTCACGTCGCCGTAAGCGTTCCAATAGTCAGGAACAAGGACCGCACCAACTACGAATTCGTCGGCGCCGATCGTCACAATATCGCCCAGCGAAGGCTCCTCTTCTCGCTGCTCGGAGAACTGGTAACCACCAGGAGCGAGGTAGTTCGCGGTCACAAATGCCATTTTTAAACCTCGCCCTTAACAAATTGTGGTTCTGCCTCGCAGGCCCCGCCGTTCAAGGCGTCTACGAGGTTTTGCGAATCTTCATATCTAACGCCTGTCTGCGCGTGGATCGCCTTGAAACCACGCTCATCTAACCAGTTGTGCCACTTAACCAAGGCCAGGCGGCGCTGCTCTTTGGCCTGGGTGTTGATGTAGGTGGAGGCGATCTTGCCCAGCGAGTGGTTGAGCAGCATCTCGCCGATGTGGCCGTCGACGCCGAGGTCAGTCCAGGCGGTACGGGCCACCTTGCGCAGGTCGTGACTGGTCCAGGCGCCCTGCCCTAGCCGTGTGAATACCGCGCTCGCCTGGTTGTCGCTGAGTGCCTTGCCCCGACGCGACGGAAACAGGAGCGGCCCCTCGTAGCCCTGGGCGTTTTGGCGGGTGCGGTATAGCTGTAGGAGCGAGCACACCTGGTCGGTCAGCGGCACCCGCAGCTCGGTCTTGGTCTTGGTGTGTTCTGCCGGGATGAACCACTCACGCTCTGGCAGCGCGATATCGGCCCAGCGGGACTGACGGGTCTCACCGATCCGGGTGCCGTGGCACAGCATCATCAAGGCCAGCATCGCGTCACCCGGCGCGCTGTCGAAGCGCTCGGCCAGGAGCCTCACCAGGTCCTGCAACTGCACGTCACGCAACCGCGCCGGCTTGGGCAGGATCCGCGCCGTGGTGAAGTTGACGAACTTCATTTCCGCCATCGGGTTCACCGGGATCAGGTCCAGCTTGCGGGCCTGACGGAAGGCCACCGCGAGCAGCCGGTACAGCTGCTGCACGTAGGACAGCGATAGTTCGGCCTGGGCTGGCCACATCAGCAGCTTGTCGAGGGTCTGGGCGCTCACGTCGCGCAGCAGCAGATCGTCCAGGCGCGGCTTGAGCTGGCAACTGATGGCCGACTTGCCCGCAGCCCGACGCTTGTCGGAGAGCGCACGCGACTTGGCCATGCGATCACCGAACCAATCGAGTAGCTCGCCCACAGTCACCCAGCCTGAAACACTGGCCGCGCTGTCGGCAGCAACCCGCAAGCGCACCGCCGGCAGTGCGGCGATCACCTGCTTGGTATTCAGGTCGGGAAAGCCGCCGATGCGATGCCATTTGCGCTTGTTGAGCAGGTACCAGGAGCCGCGCGTGCGATTCTTGGCGAAACGGAAGTGCAGCGCCGGGTGGCCGGCGTCCCGCAGATCACGTACATGCTCAAGCTTGGCATTGCGGGCAATCTCGGCATCTGACAGCTTCACCGTCAGGGTTTTGATTTGGGTGTTCAAAACGCGCCCTCCTCCGGATTAAGGAGGTCGATAACCTCAAACGTCGACGGCCACATCTGGCCGCCGTATCGAACTGCCATGGCCCTATCAAAAAAGAGCGCTAGCGCATGATCTGGTGCACTCCCCAGGTCTATCTTGGATGAACAGCAAAACACCGCGTAGCGGTACAGGTCAGGCTTCGGAACCGCAAGGCGGGGATCTGCCATTAGAATTGATCCTTTTGTTTGTAGCGGTCAGCCATGCTGGTGACCTTTGCAGGCTTGGACGGCTCAACCCATCCAGCAGCCAGTTGTTCAAATCGGCTGTACTGCCCGAGGAAGGCAGCACGCACGGTGCCACCGGCGATGTCACGGCCCTTGCCAATGATGATTTCGGCAATGCCCTTCGCTTCGGAATGCTCGTGGTAAACCTCGTCGCGGTAGACGAACAAGATGATGTCGGCGTCTTGCTCAATGGCGCCGGATTCGCGCAGGTCAGAGCACATTGGGCGCTTGTTGGGGCGTTTTTCGCACTCACGCGAGAGCTGGCTGAGCAGAATCACCGGGATGCCCAGTTCGCGAGCCATCAGTTTCGCGGTGCGGGTCATGTGGCTGACTTCCTGCTCTCGGCTGAACGTGCGTGAGTCGGAGTCCACCAGCTGCAGGTAATCGATCACCATCAGGTCCAGGCCGTATCGGCGCTTGTGACGACGGGCAGCGGCGCGCATCCGGTTCATCGACATCGATGCGCGGTCCGACAGGTACAGGCTGGAGTGCTTGAGCTTGCTGGCGGCACTCATCAGCTCGGCGCCATGGCTGTGCGGGGCTTTGCCGTTCTTGATCAGTTGCAGCGGTATGCGCCCTTCAGACGCCATGAAGCGGTCCATAAGGCCGGTGTTATCCATTTCGAGACTGAACGCCATCACGCTCTTACCCTCACGAATGGCGGCGTTGGAAGCGATGTTCATGGCCAGGGTGGTTTTCCCCATGGCTGGACGGCCCGCAATGATGATCAGTTGGCCAGGCTTAAGACCCTGCAGTTTTTCGTCTAAGTCGGGAATGCCGGTTGATAGCCCATCAATCTCGTCGCCCCGGTCGGCGCGGGCCTGAAGCACCTCGATGTAGTCATCCAGGATGTGCTCTGCCTTGATCACCTCGGATGTGGCCGACTGACTGTCGACCGCCTGGGCCTCGGCCTGCACCGCTGCGACCTTGTCCACGGTGGACTGGTCGCCATAAGCGATATCGTTGATCCGAACGCTCAATGCGATCAGTGATCTATCCAGGCTGCGCTCGCGAACGGTTCCGGCATAAGACGCAGCGTTCGCAACGCTTGGCGTGTTACGGGCGATATCGGCGGCGTACGCGAAGGCGGGAGAACCGCAAGGCAGGTCCCCGACACGAGCGCCGATAGTCACGATATCAACCGGCTGGCCGGCGCCATGCAAGTCCAAGATGCCGCGATAGATGGCGGCGTTGTCCTCGTAGTAGAAATCATCGACGGCCAGATCTGCACTGAGTAGATCGATCAGCTCAGGGCGCAGGAACATTGCCCCCAGTACACCGTGTTCGGCCTCGAGGCTGTATGGGTCACGCATTGTAATTTCCCTCCACGACCTTTACGAAGTTGCTCGGCTTGATCAACCAGTCGAACGTCGCCCGAAAAGGCTTAGCCCCGTCCCGGCCCTCACCCTCCCCCATCAGGAATGAACTCGAAGCAACCAGCGCAAAGAACTCAGCCCAAAAATCTAAATCCTGATGAACCGAACTTTCGTTCCAGCGTGCCGCGATCTTGGTCACTCGGTCTTTGGTGAGCATCGCAACCTGAGGGAGTGCAGGAAGCGTTTTGTTGAACAGGTCGACAATTGCCTGAGACGGGCACTTCGGCTTCGAAACTTTCGCTGGTTGGTCACCGCCAACAAGAGGTGATGATTCAATTGATGGTTCTATTACGGTTCTGGGTGCAGCTGCTGCGGGGGTTTTTGTCGTTAGCTGCGGGGGTGGCGGTGCATCTGGTGCGGGGTGCATTTCTTGCGGGGGTGCATATGCTGCCGGGGTAAGGGTGTACATAGTCGAGCGTCCCATCCGTTCACGGACGGACAAGATGCTTGCTTGCCCTAACCACTTGATCGCGCCCTGAACGGTCCTTTCGGCAAGGCATGTACGTTCAGCGATACGAGCGACCGAAGGCCAGCAAACACCCTCGTCGTTTGCGTTGTCAGCCAGCGATATCAGGACAGCCTTCTGCGGGCCGCTCATGCCTTGCAACGGCCAGCACAGGCTCATGATTATGGTGCTCATGCGGAAACATCCTGGGCAGGTGCCAGGGACGCCTTCAAGTAATCGAGGCATTCCCGGCGGAATTGAGACTTGGATTCGTGCGAGTACTGGACGCCAATCAGGAGGGCGGCATCCATCGCGGCGGATTGAATTGAGGAACGGTGTCGAGACACCTTTTCAGGCACCGTGGTAAGTGTCGCGACATCGCCTGAACTATTGACTGCGGGGGTGTTATTGATCATTATTCACCTCGAGATAACGCTGTACTAAACCGCCCTGCCAGGCGGTTTTTTTATGTCTGGGATTTGGGTGCTGGATGAATCAACAGCTAAACCAGATCGCCTTTTTGTTTTCGCCTATTGGGCGGAAAATCAACTCATCGAACGGTTAGGCCGCCGAATCCTTGGTGGCACTTGCTGGATCGTCATCACGAGTCGCGCAAAGCTCTCCGCGGGATTCCTTCTCCAACACGCACTGCATTGGATAGGAGAATCCGCCAGCGGATCTGCATTGCGAAACCCGGCTTCTTGTCACGCCGAGGGCCGTACCGATCGCGCCTGGCGAGCCAAAAAACTTCAAGGCTTGGTCATAGGTCATTAAGGTTTCTCCATTTCACTGCCGCGAGTTTAGAAATGTTAACCACAAAAGGCAAGTTATCTAAACTCGGCATTGTTTAGAATCCTAAATATGAATTTCAGCGAACGACTCAAAGCACGCATGGACGCCCTAGGCCTCCGCGCGACAGATATCAGCGAGATGACCGGCGTATCGAAGGCGACGGTGTCTTTCTGGATTAATGGGACAAATGGCGCGAAGGGAAAAAACCTGACATCGCTAGCCAGGGCGCTCGACTGCTCAGCTGAGTGGCTGTCGGAAGGGATTGATCCGCCCAAGGCCCCTAGCCTTGCGCCTATCGAAACCTGGGACGATGAAACGCCGCTGGACGAAGACGAGGTCTATGTCCCCTTCCTTGAAGAGATAGAGCTGTCGGCAGGCTCAGGCAAATACTCAATAGAAGAGAGCGACTCAGCCCGGCTGCGCTTCTTCAAGAAAGACCTGCGCCAGAACAACGTGCAGTTTGCCAACGCAAAGTGCGTCTCTGTCAGCGGCAACAGCATGCTCCCGGTGCTTCGCGATGGAGCTACCGTCGGTATAAACGTGGGGAAAAACTCACTACGGGACGTCGTTGACGGAGAGATGTACGCGATAAGCCACAACGGGCAGCTCCGCGTGAAGCAGGTGTATCGAACCCCCACAGGAATCCGGTTACGCAGCTTTAACCGAGACGAACACCCTGACGAGGACTACACCTTTCAAGAAGTCCAAGACCAACAAATAGCGATCATCGGCCACGTATTTTGGTGGGCCATGTATTCCCGCTGAATCCTAGAGTCGCAAATGAAGACCCGCCACCGAGCGGGTTTTTTTGCGCCTCGGAATCCATAAACTTAACTATTTGTTAAGTTTTCTAAAATTATGGCTTGACCAATCTTGTTAAGTTTTCTAAATTTGCCCCATCGCCGGATAATAACCGGCCAGATGGAAGGCAGCGATGAACCGGCCTCAACGGTTCAGAGGGTTGGCAACTGACCCGGGCGTGCAGCGTAAAGCGCCAAGACGAGTTATCCAGCGGGAGAACAAGCCGAAAGGCCCGCGGCTGGACAAACAATTTGATGGAGCCGGCGGCAGCGCCAGTAGCGGGAAGCCGGCAAGCGACACCAGAAGATTTCACGTCAGCGCCTGTATCGGGCGCTTTCGGAAAACAACCGGGAGTCACGACGATGGAAGCAACAATCATCAGCGGCGCATGGAAGGGTCATCTCGGACGCGGCCTTGCGCCAAAAGAAGTTCAGTACCTGCTCGGCACTGCCCAGGGCATGACAGCAAAAGAGATTGCCCGCCAGTTTGACGTGGCGGCCTGCACGGTGGCCAAGCGTCTTTCCTGCGCCATGTTCAAGCTGGGCGTGACCCGCCAGACAGCGGCGGTTGCCGAGGCCATGCGCCGGCAGATCATCTCGCCGATGTGCTTCGTCCTGGCCAGCCTGATCGCCATGCACGCAATGATCGGTGACGACGCTATGCGCCGTGATCGCCGAACGCCTGAGCGACGTACCGCCCAGGTACGAATGGTGCGCCAGGCTGAACGGCCAACCCTTACCGCCTAAACGTATGCATCACCTCCGCCCATTCGTTGAGTGGGCTTTGGGATGCGGACGAAATCGCGGCCTATAACCGCCCACCTGCATTCAACCCACCCTGCACGGAGGATTGGCAGCCATGTAAACGCTCAGATACCTGCAAGGCCCCAAAGGGCTCTGCCAGCTTGTCACGTACGGAGGCGTTTGTGACAGAACGAAAGCCCGGTTTCGACTGGGCTTTTTTACGCCTCGCCTTTACCCGTCAGCACCCTCCCCTGGGCCCACCGGCACATACCAGGCGGTCAGGGTGCTGACGAATAAATGCAACCACAACCTAGGAGTCGGCATGAACCCAGCCATCCAACAAAGCCAAGCCGTTCTGCAGGCCCTGCGGGAACGTGTTTCGCTTTCCACTTCGGAGATGTACATGAAGATCGGGCGCGAAGAACCTGTGAGGGCGCCGCGCTTCAACGTGGTGCCGCTCGGCAAGAACCTGTTCGATGTGGTGGAGCGCTCCACCGGCGTTTCCCGCGGTGCGCGCACCGGGCATGACGGCGCCTGTCAGTATGCCGACCAGCTCGAGCGCAACGCTGACTTCTTCAATGCAGCCAAGGCCACGTCGAAGCGCTTCGGTTGGCGGATGGTTCGCTGGACGGTCGGTTTCTCGGCGCTGCTTGTGCTGTTCGCCTATTACGGTGCAAAGCCATGATCGGCGAACCACTGCCGGATCCACGGCGCTCGATCATCGATGAGCTGAACCAGCAGCTGGACGCGTTCTTCGGTTCGGGCAAGACCGCGCAGATCATCCCCAGCGGCGTCGGTGTGGACGGTCCATTCAACGGCACCACGGCCCACCACGAACGCCTCCGGAAAGAACGCGACAAGCTCGCACCGTCCGTGCGTGCCGAAGCAGCCAAGGGCGTCGTGGCCAGCGTTGCAGCAAAGAACCTGGGCATGCACATCAAGCGCGTGACGCTGATCGCCCAGGAGAACGGCTTCAAGTTTGCCGACACCCCATGAGGCGCATCAACAACCAGGTGCGCCAACGCCTTCGCCAATCGCAATTCAGCCTACCACCCAGCGGCCTCTTGGCCACCCCGGAGAAACAGCCATGTCCACAGCAACAGATACAGCCGAGTTTTTGGAAGAGCTCAACGGTGGCGCCTTCGCCAGCCAAATCGGTCACGCCATCTCCGAAGTAGCCGCGGGGGTCGTTGACCATGGCAAGGCCGGGAAGCTGGTGATCACCCTGGATTTCAGCCAGATCGGCGAATCGCACCAGGTGAAGATCAAGCACAAGCTCGACTACAAGGTGCCAACCAAACGCGGCACACGTAGCGAGAACACCAGTCTCGACACCCCCATGCACGTGGGCACCGGTGGCCGCGTAACACTCTTCGCGGAGAAGCATGACCAGCTTTTCAGCCGCGACGACGCGCCAATCCCCAAGCGCACCTGATCTACCCCGCTCCCCCTCCCTTCCGCAACCCAAGGAAATAACCGATGTCACTTACCAAAGATGCAATTCAGCTCATCACCGATACCGCGCTGGAAGCCAACGGCAAGAAGCTGGAAACACTGGTCCCTACCGTAGTGCTGCCGGAAAGCTCGAAAGTCATCGACCTGGAGAAGTTCCAGGCCGGCCGTAGCCGCTTCCGTGGCACCTACAGCACCCACTCGCTAGCAGATTTCGGCACCTATGTTGTTGAACGCGCCGAACCAGGCGCACGCGGCTTCATCGACCAAGACGCAATGAGCTGTGTCCTGCTGTTCAACCTCGGCACCACCGGCGAACCCGGCCACGCCGATGACCGCGCCGTCCTCAAGCTGAAGCCAACCGCCGGCTACACCGCCGCCCAGCAAATCGGCGGGCGCGGCATCAGCCAGAAAGACCTGAGCGACTGGATCGAAGACTGGCACCAATACCTAACTCCGGTTGACGAGGCAGGCAACGCTATCCCGGTGGCCAAGGCCATTGCCGCCGTACGCACCATCACCATCAAAGCTTCCAGCGAATCGGAAACCACCGTGGGCGAAACCAGCGCAAGCCGAAGCGCCATGGACCAGATCGAGGCGCGAAGCAAAGAAACCCTGCCCGTTTCCCTGCAATTTCGCACGGTTCCGTTTGAAGGCCTGACCGAACAACAGATCACCCTTCGCCTTTCTGTCATCACCAGCGGCTCGCAGCCGGTGTTGAAATTGCGTTGGGTTGGCGAAGAGGTTCAGCGCGAAGATATTGCACAAGAATTCAAAGCCGTACTGCAGCGCAACATTGGCGATGCTGCCGCTCTGTCTATAGGTGCTTTCGATCCAAAGTGAACGAATCAGGCCGGGCAACCGGTCTGATCCACCATCATCCATTTTATTGAAATTTGGACAGCTCAACAGACTCGGAATCAAGATATCCGACGCAATACAAACCATTGTCGTAATTTCTAAAGAAATAGTCGACGAATGCCATTTGCATTTTCTCAGTATCTTTTACCCGAACTGCTCCATGGATACTCCAATACCCATTAACACTTTCCGAGCCGCCACTAAAAAGCCCGGAGCAATACTCATGAGCCATCGGCAACAGCCATGCTAGAGGCACATTAGTACTGTGCACCACCATACTGCACCAATCATAAATCCCTCTAAGCACAGACAAGTTAAATCCATCAAACTCAAAATTACTTGCGTACTCCTTTATAAAATCATAGTGAAACCCGTGCCAGTAACGAGGCGAATTGAAGTGCTTATCAATTAACCACACACCAACAATCCTCTCGAATTTTACTTCCATTGCTTGACGCAAAACAAAAACGGATGCAACCCCGCATTCACGATGCGCGCCTAGTAAAGGATTGTCGGCAGCAATTGAAGCCGATTGAGAAAGAATACTGCTTAGCCAATACAGATCTCTAGATCTAGACGAGCTCGATTTTGAGCCATTAAAGAATACATATTCTGGCTCCCTAGATAGCACGGCATACTCAATTAACGGTCTAAAATCGTGTAGATAACTATATAGTAAATTCGAAGCATCAATAAGGGCCTGATCGCCACGCAACTCATATTCTGTCGTGACACTCGTCAGACATTCACGCAGATACTTAACACCAACAATCAAACTAATATGACAAAAAACCAGCGCTTCACTTGGAGCCATAAACTCGTTCTTGTTAAAACAAACCTCTACCAAGTACTCATCAGAGTATTTTTTATTTATCTTTTTCGCTGGAAGTTTGCTGAGCAAATGGTCACAAACGCCATTCATAGATTGAAGTAAACGATCCGCAGAAAACTCTTTTTTGAGGATAATGTTATGTAACTCAGTAAGAGCTTCGCCAACACAAGGAACCATCAGAACATCCCTCTCCGGAAAGTAAAAATCAATGATAACAGCAATAGATTTGTTCGCCGGGTTTGGCGGATGGACGCGTGGCGGGAAAGACGCCGGCCTCAACGTCCTCTGGGCCGCCAACCACTGGCCCGCCGCCGTGGAGTGGCACACCAAGAACAACCCGGAAACGCAGCATGTGTGCCAGGACCTGCATCAGGCTGATTGGTCGCAGGTGCCAAAGCATGACGTGATGCTGGCCTCTCCGTGCTGCCAGGGCCACACCAAGGCGCGCGGCAAGACGTCAGGGAACCCGCAGCACGACAACTCGCGCTCGACGGCCTGGGCGCCAGTGGCGAATGCAGAAGTCAACAGGCCAGACTTCGCAATCATCGAGAACGTGCCGGAGTTCATGGACTGGATTCTCTACCCGGCCTGGGCCGACGCAATGCGCCGACTGGGCTATTCGCTGGCCCCGCATATCGTGGACTGTGCAGACCTCGGCGTTCCCCAGCACCGGGTGCGCCTATTCATGGTCTGTTCCCGCAGCAAGGCTCCGCTCCACCTGCAGCTCCAGCAATACCAGCATGTGCCGGCCAGCGAGATAATCGACTTCAATGCCGGCAAGTGGTCGCCGATCATCAAGCCAGGTCGTGCCGAATCGACGCTTACCCGCGTGAAGAATGGCCGGGAACGGTTTGGCGAGCGGTTTGTCATGCCCTACTACGGTTCCGGTTCGGGTCTGACCGGCCGCAGCCTGGACCGTCCAATCGGCACCATCACCACACTGGACCGATGGGCCGTGGTCGACGGTGACCGGATGCGCATGATCACCGCGGACGAAGCCATGGCCGCACAGTCCTTCCCGAAAGACACGCAGCGCCCGGACAACCACAAGCTGACCATGCACATGACCGGGAACGCGGTGCCGCCTTTGGCCGGCCAACGGATAATCGAAGCCATATTTAAAGCCGCGTGACTTTGCTATTTCGGCCAAGCCCCCAAATGATCAAAACTGATATTAAAATACCTACACTGACTCTCCAATATACCAATATGGATATCTTTAATTATTAAACAAAATGCTTGTTTAAAATGCACTGAATTACTAATCAACTCCCCTATTAAAATTTCTCCTTTTTTTCTTTCATGCTTGTTACGAGCCTGATAAAAACGCATAGATTGAATTTGCGCTACAACCTTTTTGTCGGAGAAAGAGCAGTGCATATGAACATGGGCAAACTCATTTCTAAGCTTTCTTATCACCATGAGATCGTGGAAAATATCTTCATTAATCAATGAAAACCCGCGAGCTATCTGGGCTCTTGCAGAAAACGAACCCAACGGTCCATTACCGTCTAGTACTTTTACCGAATATCTATTCGAAAGCCCATTCGATTTCATTACTGTTGAAAGGTAGCGAGCAAGGAGGCTGTCTAGTAATGCTGCCGCAACAATGACGCTCCCCCGATCCGACTCTTCCAATAACGGGTCTATTTCTGACGCAACAGCTGAATTCTCCATACTTCCCCCTTCAAAAAAATAATGAAAATACTAACATTACATCGTATTGTTTTAGAAGATATCTCCATGACTGAAGAAAACAGATAGACCAGACAGCGTGGCGAAGTGAAGCGTTAGCGATTCAAAAGCGCAGGCGGCAAGTATGTGTACGCCACCGACTTCGACAAATGCAGCCCAGTGCATCCTCGATCCTTCTGAGCGAAGCCTCACCGTCGAACGTCGCGTGAAAGCACCGTAGCTGCGCCTGAACGAAGCGAATCATCTTATCGTGGATCAAAGCGTCGCGCTGAAAAGGATCTACGACCGGGTCGACGCCACCGCAGCGCCGAGAACTCCGAAGTAACCCACAACTCCCTCCCCTTCAAGTCAGCCGCTATAGCGGCAAGGACGAAGTCATGCCTGAAGAAATCAAATTGATCCAGCCAGCCCCGGTCGTGCGCGATGAATACGGGATGTTTGCTCATCCCGATATGCCCGACTTCGACGAGGGGGACGGTGATAAGTGCAAGGCCTGGGTAGCCGCACAGCGCTTGCACGTGAAGATGGTGAGCCTCGAATACCACAGCGACGAAGCGGTATCTGAGCGCTATTTCGAAGCCGGCGACCCGGACTGCAGCTACTGGGAGCCGGATCGACCTGATGGCGAAGGTTGGTTCTGCCTGGCCATTCACGACACCGACGACGGCCCAGTCTGCTGGTGGGCACGCCGCGAGGTGACGCCATGAAACAGTATCCGCTAGAGGTCGAGAGCGTCGGCAGTGACACCTACATCGTCATGAGTAAAGGCCACCACGATTTCACCGAATTCATGACTGAGGCCGTTACCCAGTACCACGGGTGGTTTTTGGGCGGACCTCAGCACGTCTGGATCAAGACGACCCCAGCCAAGGGCGGCTGGAACTACAACATCGTAAAGGAAGGTACGCGCGGCGCCTGGCCAGCCACTTACTGCTGGGAGTACGCCGACAACTATAAGGAATGGCAGAAGCTTGCGGTGACGCCATGATCGCCACCCTCTGGTTCGCCTACGTCTTCATCTACAAGGGGCCGAAGTGAACGAACGCAAGGCATCAAGCGTTGCGGTAGATGCCAAGGCGCATGGTGGAAGGGATAGGAGACAGCTTCGTCGCTGTAAGCATCATTGCCCTGGCCACACCGAAGGCCAGGGCTGCGGTCATAGATTCCCCCGGTCGCTCTTTGTAGTACTCCTCAAAAAGCATGCTGCCACTTCCGCTGTAAGCGCTCACAAATAACTGAACTGTACCTGTTCGAGAGGTGCGCACTTGAACGTCGATCTGCCCCCCATCTGGAAGCAAGCCATCGTGACACCGGGCGTGAAGCTCGCAGTCCGACCAATCCGAAAACACCCGCCTTCGTTGCTTTGAAAACATGATGTCGGTCCGCATTAGAGAGTTCGTCACTTGTACTCCTTTTCCAAACCAATAAGTGACTTACGTCAATCTTATTGAACTTTATTTGCATTTAGCGGTTTCGCACTTCCTCTTATCCACCCCCTACATGCCTGCCGGTGAGCGGCGGGCGGAGCTACCCCATGAATGCACAAGTCCTCGACCCATGCAGCGCCAGCCGCATGATGTGGTTCGACAAGGGCGACCAGCGCGCCCTGTTCGGTGACATCCGAGATGAAGAACACATGCTATGCGATGGCCGAGTGTTGAAGGTTGAGCCAGACGTGATCATGGACTTTCGGCACCTGCCCTTCCCCGACGCCAGCTTCAACATGGTCGTGTTCGATCCGCCGCACCTGGTACGCGCTGGGCGCGAAAGCTGGCTTCGGCTTAAGTACGGGATCCTCACCGATGACTGGAGGGATGATCTCCGCAAAGGCTTCGCCGAGTGCTTCCGGGTTGTGCGCCCCGGCCAATTCCTGATCTTCAAGTGGAACGAAACCCAGATCCGGGTCAGCGAGATTCTTGCCCTTACCGATGAGCAGCCGTTGTTTGGCCACAAGTCCGGCAAGCGCGAGAAAACGCACTGGATCACGTTCATGAAACAACCCTAACCCACCTTCTGCCGCCCAGCGCGGCAAGGACACCACATGTTCGCATTCAAACTCACCCTGATACTGCTGGGCGCTTTGCTGTACCTGGTAGGAACCATCGGCTGGCTCTTCTGGTTCGGGCCTGGCCTTGTTGAAACTGGCACCACCGAGGCACTGCTCTACGCCTTCTCGGGCACCTGCGCCTGGCTGCTGATCACCTTCGGCTTGGCCATCCACATCATCAAGCAAGCACGGCCCACTGCGGCCGGCGGGAGGTAGCTATGCGAAAGGAACTCATCAAAATCAGCGAATTCCAGCGCCGCCGCTGGGGGGAAAACGGCACACCACCCTGCCCCCAGGCAATTCGCAATCACATCCGCAACGGCATGGTGCCGGGCGAGCAAATCGGGAAACTCTGGTACGTTGATTGGGCTGCGTTCAACTCGTCCAATGGTAACGACCTTGTCGCAATGGTATTGAAAGGAGCTGCATGATGTCCCCACGGCCGCGCAATACTGCGAACAAGAGCCTTCCTCAGAACCTGTACTTCGACGCGCGGCGCGGGACATATCGCTACCGGCGCCCTACCGACGGGAAGTTCTTCCCGTTTGGCCCGGATCGGGTGAAAGCCATCGACGCAGCTAAGCAGCTCAACCTTGAATTCATGCGCGGCGCTGACCTGGTCGGCGCCGTGATGTCCAACCCATCTGACAGCTTCGAGGGTTTCCTCGACAAATATGAAGCTGAGGTGCTGCCGCCCAGGGAGCTTGCGAAAGGCACTCTTAGCCTATATGCGGTTCACTTTCGGCGGTTCAGGAAGTGGTTTGAAGGAAAGACTGTAGATCAGATCACCATTCGCATGATCGCCACCGAGCTGGATGGGCTCACCCCGCGCACGGCAAACCAATGCCGGGCGCTTTTGACCGACATTTTCAACCATGCCGCAGCCAAAGGCCTGTGCCCGGACAACCCCGCGGCCAGCACCATCAACCGGATCGAGAAGAAGCAGCGTAAACGCCACACCATCGATGGGCTGAAAGCCATAAGGGAGAAGTCGCCAGCCTGGCTACAGAATGCAATTGACCTGGCGCTGATCACCGCTCAACGGCGGACCGACATCCTGGACATGCGTTTTGATGGGGTTCGGGAAGGGTTTCTGTATGTCGTGCAGAAGAAAACGGCCAAGGCAACAGACGCGGCCTGGATTCGGTTCAGGGTCACGCCCGAGTTGCAGGCGGTAATCAGCCGGTGCCGCGATGATGTAGTTTCGCCGTACCTGGTGCACCGCAAGCCGGATCGGCTGAAACAGAAGCAGGCACAGACAAAGGACCACTGGACGAAGATTGAGGAACGGTATTTGACGCGAGCGTTCAAGGAGGCCAGAGAGGCGGCGAACTGCTACGCGGGATGGAAGGAGGAAGAGATGCCAGGCTTCCATGAAGTGAGGGCACTGTCGCTGCACTTGTACAAGAAAGCAGGAAAGGATGGGCAGAAAATCGCAGGCCATGCGAGCGAGGGCATGACCAAAAACTACCAACGGGACCATGAGGAAATCATCTGGTCCGAGGCAATTCCGGACCTGAATATCAGCGAAATCACCGGGTAGTTTTGCGCAAGTTTTGCGCGGGTTTTGCGCAGGCACAAAAAAGCCGATCTATCTGATCGGCTTAAGTGTCTGATTTTACTCAGGAATAATGGTCGGGACGGAGTGATTCGAACACTCGACCCCTAGCACCCCATGCTAGTGCGCTACCGGACTGCGCTACGCCCCGACTAGGCGTGTTACTGGGTTCGCTTCGCAACGAAGCGATCAGGAATATACCGCAAGCTTTTGAAATGTGGAAGTATTTTAAAAGCTTGAATCATTTCTTCAAAACCACCAACACATCTTCGAGCTCGGAGATCATCTGGCGGATCAGTTGCTTGTACTGGGTGGTGTCGTCTTTGGCTTCATCACCGGACATACGCTGGCGTGCGCCGCTGATGGTGAACCCCTGGTCGTACAGCAACGCGCGGATCTGTCGGATCATCAGCACATCCTGGCGCTGATAATACCGACGGTTCCCGGTGCGTTTGACGGGGTTGAGTTGAGGAAACTCCTGCTCCCAATAGCGCAGCACGTGCGGTTTGACCGCACAGAGCTCGCTGACTTCACCGATGGTGAAGTAGCGCTTGCCTGGGATGACGGGTAGTTCGTCGTTATGACTTGGTTCCAGCATAAGCCTCAACTCGGGCCTTCAACTTCTGCCCTGGACGAAAGGTGACCACACGGCGAGCCGTGATCGGGATTTCTTCTCCCGTTTTTGGATTGCGGCCAGGCCGCTGGCGTTTGTCCCGCAGGTCGAAATTGCCGAAACCGGACAATTTGACCTGTTCGTTGTCTTCCAGAGCGTGCCTGATCTCTTCAAAAAACAGCTCGACCAATTCCTTGGCCTCGCGCTTGTTCAGACCCAACTCTTCGTACAGACGTTCCGCCATCTCAGCTTTCGTCAAAGCCCCCATACGTCACTTCCTTAACGTGGCGTTCAACCTTTGTTCGAGCGAGGTGAGGATATTTTGCGTCGTAGTATTCACCTCATCGTCATTAAGAGTGCGCGATGGATGCTGCCAGGTCAAGCCAACTGCAAGGCTTTTTCTATGCGGATCAATGCCTTTACCCTGATAGACGTCAAATAGCCTGAGGTCTGTCAGCCATTCCCCTGCATTTTCACGGATTACATCCAGAACGGCAGTGGCGGCGACTTCACGGTCGGCGATCAGGGCCAGGTCGCGACGCACTTCAGGGAAGCGCGACAACTCACTGAATTTAGGCATCTTGCCCGACGCAACTTCAGCCAAGACTAGCTCAAAAACGAAGACTGGGCGGTCCAGCCCCAGGGTTTTCGACAGTTCTGGGTGGATAGCACCGACGAAGCCCACCAGGCGACCTTCGCGTTCGATACGCGCAGTCTGGCCAGGGTGCAACGCAGGGTGGCTGCCCGGCACAAAAGTGAAGGCATCCAGCGCACCGGCAAAGCCTAGTACCGCTTCCACGTCAGCCTTGACGTCGAAGAAGTCCACGACCTCACGGCCCTGCGCCCAGCCTTCCGGAAGGCGGCTGCCGCAGACGACGCCAGCCAGCATTGGCTCTTGCTTCAAGCCATCGAGCTGACCGACGAAACGCAAGCCACTTTCGAACAGGCGCACGCGGTCTTGCTGGCGGTTCAGGTTGTGCGAAAGCGCTTTCACCAGACCCGGCCACAGCGACGAACGCATGGCGGCCATGTCGTTGGAGATCGGGTTAGCCAGCAATAGCGGCTCGACACCAGGGTTGAACAGCTCGAACTGTTTTGGATCGATGAAGCTGTAGGTCACGGCCTCTTGGTAACCACGGGCCACCAACAGGCGACGCAACTCAGGCAAGTGCGCACGCGCTTCAGCTTTGGGTTGCGGCGCCAGGCGCGCTTGCGGGTAACGAACTGGCAAGCGGTTGTAACCATACAGGCGCGCCAGTTCTTCGATCAGGTCAACTTCCAGGCTGATGTCGAAGCGATGGCTTGGTACTTCAACCTGCCACTGCCCTTCCCCACCCGCAGAAATACCCAGGCCGAGGGCCGACAACAGTTGCTCGATTTCAGCCGGTTCAATAACCAGGCCGAGCATCTGCTCAACGCTTTTGGCACGCAGGGTGATCGGTGCGACCGACGGCAGGTACTGTTCGCTGACGGTTTCGGTGATCGGTCCAGCTTCGCCACCAGTGATTTCCAGCAGCAGGCCGGTGGCGCGCTCCATGGCTTCACGGGCCAGCTTCCAGTCCACACCACGCTCGTAGCGATGCGACGCATCGGTATGCAGGCCGTAGGAGCGGGCTTTGCCGGCGATGGCGATCTGGTCGAAGAACGCGCTTTCAAGGAATACGTCACGGGTGGTGGACGATACACCGCTGTGCTCGCCACCCATCACGCCGGCAATCGCCAAGGCGCGGGAGTGGTCGGCGATGACCAAGGTGTCGGCACGCAGGCTGACTTCCTGACCATCGAGCAGTACCAGCTTCTCGCCTTCTTCGGCCATGCGCACGCGGATACCGCCATTGATTTCGGCGAGATCGAACGCGTGCAACGGCTGGCCCAACTCCAGCATTACGTAGTTGGTGATATCGACCGCGGCGTCGATGCTGCGCACATCAGCGCGACGCAGACGCTCAACCATCCACAGCGGGGTTGGCTTGGACAGGTCGACGTTACGGACCACACGCCCCAGGTAACGTGGGCAGGCGTTTGGCGCCAGCACTTCAATCGAGCGTACTTCGTCGTGCACTGCCGGCACTGCAGCGACCACTGGACGGGTGACGGGAGCGTTGTACAGCGCGCCCACTTCACGGGCCAGGCCAGCCAGGGACAGGCAGTCGCCACGGTTCGGGGTCAGGTCGACCTCGATGCTGGCGTCTTCCAGTTCCAGGTAAACACGAATGTCCTGGCCCACAGGTGCGTCAGCCGGCAGTTCCATCAGGCCATCGTTGCCTTCGCCTACCTGCAACTCCGCCTGGGAGCACAGCATGCCGTTGGATTCAACGCCACGCAGCTTGGCTTTCTTGATCTTGAAGTCGCCCGGCAGTTCGGCACCGATCATGGCAAACGGGATCTTCAGGCCCGGGCGCACGTTGGGCGCTCCGCACACGACCTGGAAGGTTTCTGTGCCGTTGCTGACCTGGCACACACGCAATTTGTCGGCATCCGGGTGTTGCTCGGTGCTCAGCACCTCGCCCACCACCACACCGCTGAAAACACCGGCGGCCGGCGTAACGCTATCGACCTCAAGACCGGCCATCGACAGACGCGCAACCAGCTCGTCGCGCTCTACCTGCGGGCTTACCCAGCCACGCAGCCATTGTTCACTGAATTTCATCCTGCTCTCCTAAAGATTCGTTACGACTAGCGAAATTGCGCGAGGAACCGCAAGTCGTTGTCGAAGAACAGACGCAAGTCGTTCACGCCGTAACGCAGCATGGCCAGACGCTCAACGCCCATGCCGAAGGCAAAGCCCGAGAACTCTTCCGGGTCGATCCCGGACATGCGCAGCACGTTAGGGTGGACCATGCCGCAGCCCATCACTTCCAGCCAGCCGGTCTGCTTGCAGACACGGCAGCCTTTACCGCTGCACATCACGCATTCCATGTCGACTTCAGCGGATGGCTCGGTGAACGGGAAGAACGACGGACGGAAACGCACCGCCAGTTCCTTCTCGAAGAACACCCGCAGGAATTCTTCGATAGTGCCCTTGAGGTCGGCGAAGTTGATGTCGCGATCAACCAGCAGGCCTTCGACCTGGTGGAACATCGGCGAGTGGGTGATATCCGAGTCGCTACGGTACACACGGCCTGGGCAGACAATGCGGATCGGCGGCTTGTTCGCTTCCATGGTGCGGACCTGTACCGGCGAGGTATGGGTGCGCAACAGCATGTTGGCGTTGAAATAGAAGGTGTCGTGCATCGACCGGGCCGGGTGATGGCCTGGGATGTTGAGCGCCTCGAAGTTGTGATAGTCGTCTTCGACCTCAGGGCCTTCGGCAATGCCGTAGCCGATGTGAGTGAAGAACTGTTCGATACGTTCCAGAGTCCGGGTGATCGGATGCAGACCGCCCGAGGCCTGGCCACGGCCAGGCAAGGTAACGTCAATGGACTCGGCGGCGAGCTTGGCCGCAAGATCGGCCTCCTCGAGCGACGCCTTGCGCGCATTGAGAACCTCTGTGACACGCTCCTTGGCGACGTTGATCAGCGCACCGACCTGCGGGCGCTCTTCAGCCGGCAAATTCCCCAGGGTCTTCATTACCTGAGTCAATTCACCCTTTTTGCCAAGGTAGTGAACCCGGATTTGCTCCAGGGCATTTACATCTTCAGCGCTATGCACAGCCTCAAGGGCTTGGGCGACGAGCGCGTCCAGGTTTTCCATGTACAGACTCCAGATACAAAATAGGGGAAGAGCTTTAAGGCTCTTCCCCTATTTATGACGTTTAACACCCAGGGCTACAGGAGTAGCCCAGGGTGACTGTCGGGGGTACTTAAGCCAAGGTGGCTTTAGCTTTCTCGACAATCGCAGCAAACGCCGCTTTTTCGTTCACTGCCAGATCAGCCAGAACCTTACGGTCGATCTCGATGGACGCTTTTTTCAGGCCAGCGATGAAACGGCTGTAGGACAGACCGTTAACACGTGCACCAGCGTTGATACGAGCGATCCACAGAGCGCGGAACTGACGTTTTTTCTGACGACGGTCACGGTAGGCGTATTGGCCTGCCTTGATTACCGCTTGCTTGGCAACACGGAATACGCGTGAGCGTGCGCCGTAGTAGCCTTTAGCAAGTTTCAGAATTTTTTTGTGACGTTTACGGGCAATGACGCCACGCTTTACACGAGCCATGAGTTACTTCCTCTATTCTTGATCCAAAAATTAACGAAGGCGCAGCATGCGCTCGACTTTTGCCACGTCAGACGGATGCAGCAAGCTGCTACCGCGCAGTTGACGCTTACGCTTGGTCGACATTTTGGTCAGGATGTGGCTCTTGAAAGCGTGCTTGTGCTTGATACCGTTAGCAGTTTTCAGAAACCGCTTAGCAGCACCACTTTTAGTCTTCATCTTTGGCATGTTCGGATACTCCGCATTCAGTTGATAAACATAATCAGAAGGCCTGCCGTGCCCTGTTGATTACTTCTTCTTTTTCGGGGCGATGACCATGATCAGCTGGCGTCCTTCCATCTTAGGATGCTGTTCGACCGAACCGTACTCGAGCAGGTCAGCTTCAACCCGCTTGAGGAGTTCCATCCCCAGCTCCTGGTGGGCCATCTCACGGCCGCGGAATCGCAAGGATACCTTGGCCCTGTCCCCATCACTCAGGAAACGTACCAGGTTGCGCAGTTTTACCTGGTAATCCCCTTCCTCCGTCCCTGGACGAAACTTGATTTCTTTAACCTGGATCTGCTTCTGGTTTTTCTTGGCTGCGGCAACCTGCTTCTTCTTCTCGAAGATCGATTTGCCGTAGTCCATCAGCTTGCAGACAGGCGGTACAGCATCGGCGGAAATTTCCACCAAATCGAGCTTGGCTTCTTCAGCCTTAAGAAGCGCGTCTTCAATTGACACAATCCCAAGCTGCTCACCCTCAGCCCCAATTAACCGAACCTCGCGTGCCGAGATATTCTCGTTGATCGGGGCTTTCGGTGCAGCTCGCTTATCTTGTCTCATTTCACGCTTAATAGTAATTACTCCGAATCTGGGCGACCACGCCGGGAAACCGCTTGCGCGAGGAACTCAGCGAACTGGGCGACGGGCATCGAGCCCAAGTCAGCACCTTCACGAGTACGCACAGCGACAGTCTGCATCTCGACTTCCCGATCTCCGATAACCAAAAGATAGGGAACCTTGAGCAAAGTATGCTCGCGGATTTTAAAGCCGATCTTTTCATTTCTCAAGTCGGACTTGGCACGAAACCCGCTTTCATTGAGAGTTTTTTCAACTTCAGCGGCAAAATCTGCCTGTTTATCAGTGATATTCATGATCACTGCCTGGGTCGGAGCCAGCCACGCAGGGAACGCGCCCTCGTAGTGCTCGATCAGGATCCCGACGAACCGTTCGAATGAGCCGAGGATCGCCCGGTGCAGCATAACCGGGTGTTTACGGCTGTTGTCTTCGGAGACGTATTCGGCTCCCAGACGGATCGGCAGGTTAAAATCGAGCTGTAGGGTACCACACTGCCAGACGCGACCAAGGCAATCTTTCAGCGAGAACTCGATCTTCGGACCGTAGAACGCACCCTCACCCGGCTGCAGGTCGTACGCAAGCCCCGCACTGTCGAGTGCAGCGGCCAGTGCCGCTTCGGCGCGATCCCACAGCTCATCGGAGCCGACGCGTTTTTCCGGACGAGTGGACAGCTTCATCTCGACTTCGGTAAAGCCGAAATCGCGATAAACGTCCATGGTCAGCTTGATGAACGCAGCGGATTCGGCTTGCATCTGCTCTTCTGTGCAGAAGATGTGGGCGTCGTCCTGGGTAAAGCCACGCACACGCATAATGCCGTGCAGCGCACCCGAAGGCTCGTTACGGTGGCAAGCACCGAACTCGGCCAGGCGCATCGGCAACTCGCGGTAGCTCTTCAAGCCCTGGTTGAACACCTGCACGTGGCAGGGGCAGTTCATCGGCTTGATGGCGTAGTCGCGGTTTTCCGACTGGGTGGTGAACATGTTATCGGCG
Source organism: Pseudomonas haemolytica (assembly GCF_009659625.1). Classification (GTDB taxonomy): domain Bacteria; phylum Pseudomonadota; class Gammaproteobacteria; order Pseudomonadales; family Pseudomonadaceae; genus Aquipseudomonas; species Aquipseudomonas haemolytica. The sequence goes on from NZ_VOIW01000002.1 coordinate 513,947, forward strand.
TAGTTGGCCCAGTGCCCGGATTTCTCCCACAGGCTGCGATCAACAACCTGCGGGGTCTTGATCTCCAGGTAACCGTTTTCGCGCTGAACCTTGCGCATGTACTGCTCGAGCACCTGGTACAGGGTCCAGCCGTTCGGGTGCCAGAACACCATGCCCGGCGCTTCTTCCTGGAGGTGGAACAGGTTCAGGCGCTTGCCGATCTTGCGGTGGTCGCGTTTTTCAGCTTCTTCGATGCGCTGGATATAGGCGGCCAGCTGTTTCTTGTCAGCCCAGGCCGTGCCGTAGATCCGCTGCAGTTGTTCGTTCTTAGCATCGCCGCGCCAGTAGGCACCGGACAGCTTGGTCAACTTGAACGATTTGAGGAAGCGCGTGTTCGGCACATGCGGGCCGCGGCACATGTCGACGTATTCTTCGTGGTAGTACAGGCCCATGGCCTGCTCATCAGGCATGTCTTCCACCAGGCGCAGCTTGTAGTCCTCGCCACGAGCGGTAAACACGTCGATCACTTCGGCACGCGGGGTGACTTTCTTGATGACGTCATAATCTTTTTCGATCAGCGCGTGCATGCGCTGTTCGATGGCCGCCAGGTCGTCCGGAGTAAAGGGACGCTCATAGGCGATATCGTAATAGAAGCCTTCTTCGATAACCGGGCCGATCACCATCTTCGCAGTTGGGTACAGCTGCTTGACCGCATGGCCAATCAGGTGCGCGCAAGAGTGGCGAATGATCTCCAGCCCCTCTTGATCCTTGGGCGTGATGATTTGCAGGCTGGCGTCGCTGGTGATCAGGTCGCTGGCGTCAACCAGCTTGCCGTCGACCTTGCCGGCCACGGTGGCCTTGGCCAGGCCGGCACCAATGGATGCGGCGACCTCGGCTACGGAAACCGAATGATCGAATGAACGTTGACTGCCATCGGGAAGAGTAATAGTTGGCATGGCGCCTCCTCTCCTAGTGGTGACCCCTACCAAAGGTCACGTGGGTTGGGATGAGCCAGTACAAGATCCAATATCAGGCCGTTCAGTAATGAACGCCTGCCTTACAGCGGCAGGAGCCTTTCGGCCAACCGATAATCGAACCAGAGTGACTGGAGTGAACAAAAAGAACGTGGCGAGGCGGCAAATGGCGCGCCGGGAAATAGCCAGGCGAGGATGCTAGCACAGATGAACGGTCATCGCGCCGGCGAAGCTTTGGGTAAAGAGCAATTCATGGCTTTATAGCTGCGAAAGTGAACTTGGGCTGTACGTCGAGCCTCAAACCCACTGAGAATCGCCGTTCGTCCTCGACCCAAAGGAGCATCCCATGATGCGTTTTACCTCTACCCTCGCTGTCGCCGCTACCCTGAGCCTCCTTTCCCTCGGCGCGCAGGCTGCAGCCCCCTCCAACTGGCCAGCCGGCGCCCGTGACGCCTTCGTCAACGACTGCAGCGCTGCCGCCAGTCAGAACGTAGACGTCAAAACCGCCAAAGCCCACTGCGAATGCGGCGCTGACAAGATCAATGCCGAATTGAGCACTGCCGAAATCAAGGAACTGATGACCAATCAGAACGCCAGCCCGGAGCTGAAAAACAAAGCGGTCGCGGCTATTTCGTCCTGCAAAGTCGTGAAGAAAAAGTAAGATTGACCACCGATCAGACGGCCATTTCGTTGAAAAAACAGCCTGAAAACTGCCTTTTCGCACAAATTACGCAGGTTTTACGGCTTTTTTTAACAGCTGATATTTCGTCGCAAAGCCCCGTATTTCGGGGCTTTCAGTCGGATCAATGATCAAATGCAACGCGATTGATCTGCAAACAGTGCCTCGGGGGGGCTCCCAAGTCGAACATTTCGACTATGATAGCCCAGTGTGCCCAGTTGGCCTGAGCAGCACAGCACTACTGAAAATATATGTTTCTTGGAGATACACCATGTCTAATCGCCAAACCGGCACCGTTAAATGGTTCAACGATGAAAAAGGCTTCGGCTTCATCACTCCTCAAGGTGGCGGTGACGACCTGTTCGTACACTTCAAAGCTATCGAAAGCGACGGTTTCAAAAGCCTGAAAGAAGGCCAAACCGTTTCCTTCGTGGCTGAGAAAGGCCAAAAGGGTATGCAAGCTGCACAGGTTCGCCCAGAGTAATTCTGCGCTGAGCTAAAAAAACCCCGTCCATGTGACGGGGTTTTTTATGGGTGAGGCAAAAGCCGGAAGGCAATCAGCCGCAATTGACCCGATTGATCACCAGATTATTGTCGGTGTTCAGGTTCAAGCGGTCGGAGCGATACTCCAGCGTGATCATATCGTTGGGCTTGAGGATGCGTGCATTCTGCGCCCCCGCACGTGTACGTGCTTGCTCTAGCAACTGCGGCGAGGCTTTCTGGCCGATCGCGAACTCAGCAGCCTTCGACTCACAGCGGCTATGACCGGCGTCGGCCACGGCGGCGTCTTTGCCTGGCTCAGAGGCACCCGGGGTGGTGCAACCCGCCAATGCGAGTGCTGCCAACAAAGTACCGAATGATGCGAGCTTCCAAGGCATGAAGCCTCCTATGATAAAAAATGGACAGAGATCGTGCGACAGCAGTCAAAGCGATTGGTTTCAAGACGTTAAACGCCTGCGCGCAAGTCTGCCTCACTCACAGCAGTCAAGCGCCCTGTCAATCGTGACTAGATATGAACGCACCTAGTAGATATCAATGTAGTCAGAAGAGGGTGTAGGCCAATTCTGCTTCAACGCGTTAAAAATCTGCATGACCCAGACTTCGTCGCTGGCCGCCACGATACCGACATAACCGGAGCCCTTGGCCCAGGTCTCCAGGCGAAACAACAGGCCACCGATATCAGCGCCCCCTACTACGCCTGAAGAAATGTAGGCAATGCCAGCCTTGCTTACCCGCAGCTGGGTATGTTCATCGTCACTGGCGCTGCCAAGCAGTTGGCGCACGGCTTCCAGCGTGAGGTTATCGGACTTGTTCAAATCGATTTGCACACGGTATTCCCGGCCATTAATCAGGGCGACAGTGTCGCACAGCCCCTCCTTGATGCCTAAGTAGCAGTGCCAAATGTCGTACAAAATGGTTAACTGCGCGCGCTGGAACCGCGTTCCAGCGCATTGCCCAGTATTTTCAGCCCGTGAGACTTCCATGACCACCGTAACGATCCAAGCCGACATCAAAGCCAAGTGGCCCCAAGGGCAAAGCTCCTACAGCCCCGGAAGTCCGGAAGAACTGGCGATCATTGGTATCGACCTGCTGGTCAAGGAACTGGGCACCCAGGCGGCACAAGCGTTCATCGGCCAGGTATTCGAGAAATACCCCGCCGACCACATGGGCGCCCAGGAGCGCGAATAAGAACCGGCCGACGAACGCCGACCGGTAAACGTCTTACTTCAGACGCGCCAGGCGCTCGGTCAGTAGATCGAAGAAGCCCTGGGCATCGCCGTTCTCAACCCAGAACACGTTCTTCTCCTGCTTGAGGCCGTCGTACCAATCTACGATGGTCTGGCCAAAGGTCGGGCCTTCGCGACTGTCTACGACCATGTTGGCCTGACGACCGCTGAACAGTGAAGGCTTGAGCAGGTAGGCAACCACGGTGGCATCGTGGACCGGGCCACCGGGGATGCCGTAATGCTCCATATCGCCTTTGACGTACTCATTCAGAATACTGCTGACGACTTTGCTCGCATTGTTGTTCAGGTCAGCAATCTTTTTAAGACGGGCGTCACTGGTGAGAACCTTGTGGGTCACGTCCAACGGCAGGTAGGTCAACTTCACACCACTTTTCAGCACGATCTCAGCCGCAGCCGGGTCGGCGAACAGGTTGAACTCGGCCACTGGAGTGATATTGCCGCCATTGAAATGCGCCCCACCCATGACCACCACTTCCTTGATGCCCTGGGTGATTTCAGGCGCCTGGGTCAGTGCCAGTGCCAGGTTGGTCTGTGGGCCGAGCATGGCGATGGTGATGCTGTGGGGCTTGGCGGTGCTCAAGGTCTTGATCAGGTAGTCAACGGCATTGCCGTCGGCCAGGCCTTTTTTAGGTTCGTGCACGGTAACGCCGGAAATGCCTTCCTTGCCGTGAATATTCTCTGCGTAGATCGGCGTGCGCAGCAGCGGTTTTGGCGCGCCTGCATACACCGGAATGTCCTCGCGCCCTGCCCACTCGCGCGCCAGGCGCGCATTGCGGGAGGTCTTGTCCAGGCGCACGTTACCGGCGACGGTGGTCAGTGCGCGAATGCTCAACTCCTCCGGCGAGGCCATGGCGAACAACAACGCCACCACATCATCGGCACCTGGGTCGGTGTCGATGATCAGGTCGATTTTTTCCGCCGCTTGGGCGCTTGCAGCAGTGAGCGCGGACAAAAGCAGAACACTCCGGAACAGGTTTTTCAGGGTAGGTAGACCACGTTGCATAAAGCACTCCTTGTCGTAGGGGGACACTAGAACGTTACGCCGGATACCAGCGCGATATTGCAGTAAGGCTGGCACTCGCCGGTGCGCACAACCGCGCGGGCAGTGCGGCTCAGTTGTTTGAACTGGTCATGGCTGACAAGGCGCCGCTCACCCAGCGCCGCTTGCTCTGTGAGCGTATTGAGCTCGGTCAGCGCAGGCGGTTGTCTAAGCAGAATTTCTTCCGCCAACACGTGGCTCTCCACCTGCATTTCGCTAAGCACGATGCGCAGGGTGCTGATGAAATCCGGAATACCCTGGGTCAGCGCCAGGTCGATCAACTCGACGCCGGGAGGCACCGGCAGACCGGCATCGCCGATGACCAGGATGTCACCGTGCCCCAGGGACGCGATCACGCGTGACAGGGCGATATTGAGCAAAGGTGTCTTTTTCATGAGGGCACAAAACCTTGTACGTCTTGCAGCGTAGGAATGGAAGGTTGAGCGCCGGCGCGGGTCACTGACAACGCAGCCGCCACCTGGCCAAAACGGATCGCCTCGGTTTCGCTCTTGCCCGCGGCCAGCGCGGCGGCAAAGCCGCCCACAAAAGTATCGCCAGCGGCCGTGGTATCCACCGCCTTGACCTTCGGCGCCGCCAGGTGTTCGAAGCTGTGGCCATCGGCAAACAGGGCGCCCTGGGCACCGAGGGTGATGATGACTTTAGCCGCCCCCGCGTTGATCAACACCGTCGCGGCAACCTTGGCGCTGTCGAGCGAGTCGACCGTCACACCACTCAGAGCGGTGGCCTCGCTTTCATTTGGGATCAGGTAATCAATTGAGCCGTACCACTGCGCCGGCAAAGGTCCGCTCGCGGGGGCCGGATTGAGGATGACTGTCTTGCCCAGTTCGCGACCACGCTTGAGCGTATACCCAACGGTGTCCATCGGCACTTCAAGCTGGCAGATGATCACTTCAGCCGCTTGCAACACAGCGTCGCAAGCTTTCAAAGAGGCAGGCGTCAGCTCACCATTGCTGCCCGCCACAATGACGATTGCGTTCTGACTGCTGTCATCCACCACGATCAACGCCACACCGCTGGAACCTTCCACGGTGCTGACCGCCTGGCAATCGATCCCTTCCACCCGCAACGCCTCGCGCAATTGGCCGCCGTAGGCGTCAGTACCCACGCACCCGATCATCGCGACGCCGGCCCCCAGGCGCGCCGACGCGACTGCCTGGTTGGCGCCCTTGCCGCCGGGAACGGTGGAAAAGCTTTGGCCGACCAGGGTTTCGCCGGCACGCGGCAAGCGACTGGCGCGGGTGACCAGGTCCATGTTCAAACTGCCTACTACCACTACTTTTGCTGGCATACATCAGTACTCATCAATTGCGTTCAGCGGTATTGGGCGAACACACCGGCCAATGGTGCCGTCGACTCACGCAAAACAATACTCGGCGTCACGATACGTTGATCGATCGGCAGTTGGGGTGTTGCTATTCGTTGCAGTAACAACTCGGCCGCCGTCTCGCCCAGTTGCAGGATCGACTGCCCGACCGTGGTCAGCGCCGGGTAGACGTAGCGGCCCATCTGAATGTCATCGAAACCGATCACCGACAGCTCGCCCGGCACGCGGATATTGCGCTCGGCGGCAGCGCGCAGCACGCCAAAACCGATCATATCGTTGCTGGCGAAAATCGCGCTGGGCGGATCCTCCGCTAACAACTGCACGGCTGCGGCATACCCTCCCGTGCTGGTGAAATCGCTTTCCAGGGTGCGACTGGCCAACACCTCGACACCCGCTTCGCTCAACGCACGCTGGTAACCCGCCAGACGCATCTGTGCCACGCGGGTATGCCCGGGGCCGCCGATACAGGCGATGTCCCGGTGCCCCAACTCCAGCAAGTGCCGGGTCGCAAGGTAAGCGCCCTCTTCGTGATCGATGCGTACCAGATCGACATCAATGCCATCCAGTGCCCGGTCGACAATCACCATGGGCGTGCGCACCGCACTCAAGCCAGCGGCAAGGCCACTGTCATCGCCGCCCACCGACGTCACTATCAAGCCGTCGACGCGTTTTTCCAGCAATACGCGCAAATAACTGCGCTGTTTTTCAGCGTCGTCGTCGGAGTTGCAGAGGATCACGCAGTAGCCATTACGTTCGCAGTAATCCTCGATGCCCCGAGCCAACTCGGCAAAATACGGGTTGAGGCTGTTGGGTACCAGCAAGCCGATAGTAGCCGTAGTCTTGGCCTTGAGTGAGCGTGCTACGGCACTGGGCACGTAGTCCAGTTGCTTGATCGCCGCCTCGACCTTGATGCGTACCGGCTCGCTGACCGGGCGCGTCTTGTTCACCACATGGGACACCGTGGTGTAGGAAATACCTGCAAGCGCTGCCACATCCTTGATCGTTGCCATGGTTCAGCCCCGCCGACTGGCGCGTTGGCTGCGGTAGGTATCGAGGACGACGGCAATCACGATCACGGCACCGGTAATGATGCGTTTCGTGGGTTCCGTAGCGCCGATCTGCGCCAGGCCGGCCGCGAGCACCGAAATAATCAACACACCGAAGAACGTACTGATCACCGAGCCACGCCCGCCCATCAGGCTGGTGCCGCCGATCACCACGGCAGCGATCACTTGCAGCTCCAGGCCCGAACCGGCGTTCGGGTCCGCCGCCTCCAGGCGTGAAATCTGGAACAAGGCAGCCACACCGGCCAACAAGCCCATCAGGCTGAACACCAGGATCTTGTAGGGTTTGGGGTTGATGCCAGCCAGGCGCACCGCCTCTTCGTTGGTGCCGATACCGATCAGGTAACGCCCGAATACGGTACGGGTCAACACCAGTTGGGCCGCGATGATTACCAGCAGCGCGATGATAAACGACGGGGAAATACCAAAGGCAACCGGGTTGGACAGCCAGGCAAACGAGTCGCCGATATACGCGGTGCGCGAGCCGGTCATTTGGTAAGCCACGCCTCGAGCCATCTCCAGCACACCGAGGGATACAATAAATGACGGAATGCGCCAGGCCACGGTGATTGAACCGGTAATGGTACCGGCCAATGCGGCGCAACCCATGCCCAGCAAAGCGGCCGGCAACACGCTCCAGCCCCAGCCCAGAATCGCCACACTGACGGCCGACGCTGCCAATGCCAGCACCGAACCTACCGACAGGTCGATACCGCCGATGATCAGGATGAAGGTCATGCCCACCGCCAGCACCATCAGGTCCGGAATCTGGTTGGCCAGGGTGCTGAAGGTGTCATAGGACAGGAAGTGGTCGCTGAGCACCGAGAACAGCGCGATCATCGCCAGCAAGGCACCGGCCAGCCCCAGGTACGTACCCAGGCCGTAGAAGTTGCCGCCAGTTTTACCGGGGGAAATGTTTGTTTTCATGGGGTATTCCTAGGCGCTGCTTCGTTGAGCAGCGCATCACGTTTCTGATAGCCAGCAAAGGCGGCGGCGAGCAATTCGTCCTGGGTCCAGCTGTCACGCTCGAAGGTCTCGATCAGGCGCCCGGCGGACAACACACCGATGCGGTCACAGATCAGCATCAGCTCACGCAGGTCACTGGACACCACCACCAGCGCTTTACCCTGGCGCGTCAGTTCACCGAGCAAGGCGTAGATATCGAACTTGGCACCGACGTCGATGCCTCGGGTTGGCTCATCGAACAGCATCACGGCGCAATCGCGCTCCAGCCAACGGCCAATCACCACCTTCTGCTGGTTGCCGCCCGACAGCTCGGACACCAATTGCGCCGGGCTGGAACTGCGGATACGCATGGCATCGATCTGGCGCTTGGCCAAGGCGGTTTCATTACGACCATTAACCAGGCCGCCAGCAGAGATTTCCGGCATGTTGCCCAAGGCAATATTGGCGCTGATGGACTGGGTCAGCAACAGGCCCTCACCCTTGCGGTCTTCGGTGATCAGGGCGATACCATGACCGACCGCATCCACCGGCGAGCGAATACTGACCACCTTGGCGGGCGAACCCAAGGCCACGGTGCCGCTGTCGGCCGGGTCGGCGCCGAAGATCAGGCGCAGCAGTTCAGTGCGACCGGCGCCGATCAGGCCGGAAATGCCATAGATCTCGCCAGCCCGCACTTCAAAGGACACATCGCGCACCTTGTCCGAACGGCTCAGACCCTTCACCGTCAAGGCAGGGCCACCGATGGTGCGCGGGCCGAGGTCGATGTGCTCGCCCAGCTCGCGGCCGACCATCAAGGTCACCAGTTGCTCACTGTTGTAATTGGCCATCGGCTCGACGCAGACCAGCTTGCCGTCGCGCAATACCGCAATGCGCTGGGCGACGCGGGCCAGCTCTTCCAGCCGGTGCGAGATATAAATGATGGCCACGCCCCGGGCCTGCAGGCGGGTGATTTGTTCAAACAGCATCTCGACTTCACGGGCAGTGAGCATGGCCGTGGGTTCGTCGAGGATCAGCACATGGCAGTCGCCGATGAGGTTGCGGGCAATCTCGACCATTTGCTGGTGGCCAATGCCCAGGCTGCCAACCAGCGTATCCGGGTCGATCGCGTCCAGGCCGACCTGGGCCATGGCTTCAATTGCAGCTTTGCGCAGTTGCTTGCGGCTGATCCAGCCACAGCGACTCGGCAGGTTATCCAGGAACAGGTTTTCAGCCACCGTCAGCGTCGGCAGCAGGTTGAGTTCCTGCATGACCATGCGCACGCCCAAGGCTTCGGCCTGAGTGCGACTGGCGGGGCGGTAATCCTGACCGTTGAACTGCATGTGCCCGGTGGTGGGTGTGACCAGGCCGCCGATGATCTTCGACAAGGTGCTTTTACCTGCGCCGTTCTCACCGGTCAGCGCCAGCACTTCCCCGCGATTGAGCGTCAGGGTGATGTCGGACAGCACCGGCTGGGCATAGGTCTTGCCGATACCGCTGACCGAGAGGACAGCGTTCGGGGCGGAAGATGACATAGGAAAATCTCCAGGCGCCCGCCCAGGACGAGCGAGCGCTGTTGGGTACTGCCAGGATTACTGCTTGAGGACGAGTTCAACCGGGGTTTCGATCACGCCATCGTTGGCCTCGACTTTCTCACCCTTGACCAGCTTCAGCGCGTTCTGGATACCGAACACGGCTTGCTGGGCGGCCGCCTGGTCGGCAGTCGCGAGAACGCGGCCGTCCTGCAGCATCGGCTTGATGGCTTCGATGTTGTCGTAGCCTACGACCAGAACCTTGCCGGCCTTGCCCGCTGCACGTACGGCAGAGACTGCGCCCAGGGCCATATTGTCGTTACCGGCCAACAGGGCCTTGAGGTCCGGGTATTCGCTCAGCATGGCGGAAGCCACTTTACGACCTTCGTCAATTTCCCAGTTGCCTGATTGAGTGGAGACGATCTTCAGGCCGGCAGCGTCCATCGCGTCCTTGAAGCCGGCCGTGCGCTGCTGGGCATTGGTTGTGGTGGGTACACCTTCAATAATGCCGACCTTGTCTCCCGAGGCCAATTGCTTGGCCAGGTAATCGCCCACAAGCTTGGCGCCTTTGCGGTTGTCAGGGCCGACGAAGGGGATATCGAGGTTTTTGCTTTTCAGAACACCCGGGTCCAGGCGATTGTCGATGTTGACGATCTTGATACCGGCTTTAGAGGCATCCTCCAGCACCTTTACCAGGGCCTTGGAATCAGCAGGCGCGATAACGATGGCATTCACCTTGGACAGGATCATCTGCTTGACGATATCGATCTGCGCGCTGGTATCGGTTTCGTTCTTGATCCCGTTGGTGATCATGTCGAAGTCAGCGGCGTGGTCTTTCTGGTACTGCTTGGCGCCGTCCTGCATCGTGACGAAGAATTCATTGGCGAGGGATTTCATCACCAGGCCGACCTTGGGTTTGGCGGCGGCGTCATCGGCAAATGCAGAAGAGAGAGGCAAGGCGGCGGATGCGGCAGCAAGCACAGCGACAGCAAGAAGACGTCCGGCAAATGGCAGCTTCATGGGTTCACTCCGATCTTATGATTATTGTGAGCAACGCTTGCACCGAAGACCCCTTCGGCAGCCCTCCCATCCGGGCGGCTGATACGAGCGATCACGATACTCAAGGAGTGCACCGCGAAACATCTCGCAAACGTTTGCGTTATTCAAACTATGAGAACCTTGTCGAGATTTGTCAACGGGAGAAACCAGCCTTTGATTCCTCCCCTCCATGCCGATCCTTCTTACTTTTGCCACTGATACGTTTAAGCACCCTGCGCGCTCAAACGCCCTCTGAAACGACAGGTATGGTGCCAATGTCACTCAGGGTACAAGGACATACCGTGATAGCTTTCGGACAACCGAACGCGATCACCCCATCCGTTCGGAAAGCCGGACAACACTTGGCTCAAGCAAACCTTAAAATCAATATAAGTTGTTTTAAATCAACACGTTAATTTATAAATGCGAACACGCTCAGACTGGTACAAATCGTGCTCTTTCCCTGCACCTCGAGGCGTTCAGAACCGCCCGGGTGTTCTAGATGAACCTGCTACCGCACTCATCAAAAACCAGAGAGAAAAATAATGAAATCTGCATTGAAGAACTTCGTCCCGGGCGCCCTCGCCCTTCTGCTGCTATTCCCTGTTGCCGCCCAGGCAAAAGAAGTTGAGAGCAAGACCAAGCTGTCCAACGTGGTCATCCTCGCCACGGGCGGTACCATTGCTGGCGCTGGCGCCAGCGCGGCCAACAGTGCCACCTACCAGGCAGCCAAAGTCGGCATCGAACAACTGATCGCCGGTGTTCCTGAGCTTAGCCAGATCGCCAATGTACGCGGCGAGCAAGTGATGCAAATTGCTTCGGAAAGCATCAACAATGAAAACCTGCTGCAACTGGGTCGTCGCGTGGCCGAACTGGCCGACAGCAAGGACGTGGATGGCATCGTCATTACCCATGGCACTGACACCCTTGAAGAAACCGCTTACTTCCTGAACCTGGTAGAAAAAACCGACAAGCCTATCGTTGTGGTCGGTTCCATGCGCCCAGGCACCGCCATGTCGGCAGACGGCATGCTCAACCTGTACAACGCCGTTGCCGTCGCAGGCAGCAAGGATGCACGAGGCAAAGGCGTGCTGGTTACCATGAACGACGAGATCCAATCGGGTCGCGACGTCAGCAAGATGATCAACATAAAGACGGAGGCCTTCAAGAGCCCGTGGGGCCCGTTGGGCATGGTCGTTGAAGGCAAATCCTACTGGTTCCGCCTGCCGGCCAAGCGTCATACCATGGATTCTGAATTCGATATCAAGACCATCAAGAGCCTGCCTGATGTGGAAATTGCCTACGGCTACGGCAACGTGAGCGACACCGCCGCAAAGGCCCTGGCCCAGGCTGGTGCCAAGGCCATCATCCACGCCGGTACCGGCAATGGCTCGGTATCGTCCAAAGTGGTCCCGGCCCTGCAGGAACTGCGCAGGCAAGGCGTGCAGATCATTCGTTCTTCCCACGTGAATGCCGGCGGTTTCGTCCTGCGCAACGCAGAACAGCCTGACGACAAATATGACTGGGTTGCCGCCCATGACCTGAACCCGCAGAAGGCCCGCATCCTGGCTATGGTCGCCCTGACCAAGACCCAGGACAGCAAGGAACTGCAACGGATGTTCTGGGAATACTGATTCCTGGTGATCTACCTGTAGGAGCGAGCTCGCTCCTACAGCCCCTCCCCCTCCCCGCACAGTTCAACAAACTCCCTGAAGCGCTGTCAGACGAACTTCTTGAAATTTAAGCAGTTGCGAAATTGCCTACAGTTAAATACTGTATGTGCGTACAGCTTACTAAGGAACACTCCGTGGCAAAGTCCCCTTCCGCAGCGCCCACACCGCCTGACGCCTACCAGCGCCTTGCCATTCGCGTGCAAAAAATCATCAATTCGACCAACGCCCAGAAAGCCAAGGCAGCCTTGATCTTCCGTTTACCCGATGAGCCGGAGGACGAGTGGCAACGTTTACTGGAAGAGATTGCGGAAAACGACAACGTCACCCTCGCCTATCGAGATGACGGTGGTGTGCAGATTTTCTGGGTTGTGCCGAAGGAAGATTGATTGAATGAGTGCCCGTTTTATTGCTCTGTGCTGTCTGTTTTTTACCGTCACCGCCAACGCCCAAGCCCCTCGGACCTTTAGCGAAGCCAAGAAAATTGCCTGGAAGCTTTACGCTCCGCAATCCACCGAGTTCTACTGCGGCTGCAAATACACGGGTAACCGTGTGAACCTGAAAGCCTGTGGCTACATCCCGCGCAAAAATGCCAACCGCGCCGCGCGCATCGAGTGGGAACACATCGTGCCGGCCTGGCAAATCGGGCATCAGCGCCAGTGCTGGCAAAGTGGCGGGCGAAAAAACTGCACGCGCCACGACGATGTGTTCAAGCGCGCCGAGGCTGACCTGCACAACCTGGTGCCGAGCATCGGCGAAGTGAATGGCGATCGTAACAACTTCAGTTTTGGTTGGCTGCCAGTGCAAAGCGGGCAGTACGGCTCATGCCTGACCCAGGTGGACTTCAAGGCCAAGAAGGTCATGCCGCGCCCGTCTATTCGCGGAATGATCGCACGCACGTACTTTTATATGAGCAAACAATACGGCCTGCGCCTGTCCAAGCAGGACCGACAACTGTATGAAGCCTGGAACAAGAGCTATCCGGTACAAACCTGGGAGCGTCAGCGCAACCAGACCGTGGCCTGCGTGATGGGGCGTGGTAATGAGTTCGTCGGCCCGGTGGACCTGAAGGCCTGCGGTTGAATGTGGGCGGGGCTCCCGCCCACTCAGGCTCTTACTGCGCGACCTTATGTTCGATGATCTCCGACACCGTGTCGGTTTTCTTGGCCCGCACCATCTTTTCGTTAAGCAACGCCTGCCTGGCTTCGGCCTCCGCTTTGGTGGCGAACGGTCCCAGCAGCACTTCATCTTTGCCATCGACCTTCACGATGTAAAAAGTGAAACCATGTTCCAGCAACCAGGCGGTGAGGTCGGTGATCGCCTGCAGCTTGTGGTCCGGCGGGCCGACCCAGATATCCCACTCCTGAGCGGCAATCGCACCGGCTTGTGGCAGGCTTTCGGCCACGGCAGGCTTGGCCTTGGGGGCATCGACCGATTTACCTTCACCGCATCCGGCCAATGCCAACACCACAATTGCCATCGCTACTTTACGCACTGCCCTGCTCCTTTGAGGATAAAGAGGCGACTTTACCATTCACTGTCTATTCTGGCCGTCATAAACGTTGGCTTAAACAATGCGAATGATGTACTGCGACCTGTATGATGCCGCCATGGGAATTAATGTCGCCTCTATGCGTCCTAAAAGAGGCAGTCACAGGGAAGCGCTTCGCAGTAAGCTACACACATCCGACACCTGCCCTGTCTGAAACATGTGTCCTTAAAAGTAATCAAGGAGAACTCCATGCTTATACTCACCCGCAAAGTCGGTGAAAGCATAAACATCGGTGATGACATTACGATCACCATTCTGGGCGTTAGCGGCCAGCAAGTAAGAATCGGCATCAACGCACCCAAGGACGTTGCCGTGCATCGCGAGGAGATTTACCAGCGCATCCAGGCTGGCCTGACTGCACCCGACAAAAACCAGACGCCTTGAAACGCCTCAGTAGCCAGCCTTTTCGTTCACTGTAATGGCTGGCGAAAACCCAATTGACCTGTTCGCGTTCTACAGCGTGACCGGCGCGCCTTGAGCATGCCCTTCGCTGCAAGATGAAACTGTCAGGGTATCTGGAACTTGTTGAACTATTCGCAGCCCAATTTCTGACACAATATCCTGCCATCCGAGTGCGTTCAGGAGCACGTCGATGAGGCCAGCCGCGACACAACCCCTTGTTTCCAGATCCTGGATGATCGCCCTGCTGATAGGGCTGGCCTTCTTGGCGCTTGGGTATGGCGTAAGAGTGGAAGTTGAAATGGCAGATCCCGACGCCCAATCCTGGGCGGATTTGGCCCTCCTTCTCTGCGGCTACCTGCTTGTGTTCTGCCTCAAGCCCATCCAACAGGCTATTTTGCGCAAGTTGTGCCAGCGTGCAGCGCATCGCGCCCATCAAAAAACCGCACGCTGAGCGCCTCAACCCGCTATCGGATCGTCGGTATTTACAGCCCTGCAACACGACCTATGCTTGGGCTTGCGCAGTCAGTGAAAGGTGCAAAACCAGATGGACACCCTCAGCAAATCTCAAATCGAAAAAGCCCTGGCAGAGCGCCTGCCCAGCTACAGGGTTAAGTGCACACTGCATGCTGACGGTACCCTGTCAGCCGTCCTCAGTGGCCCGGAAACCGATCACTTTGCAATTACTGGCATCGTACGAGCGCACTATCACGGTAAAGCAGCCATTAGCCGCCTCGCCACTGAATTACTCAGGGAAATGGTGGTGTCGCGCCAAGGGATGAAAAACAGCCGATTGCAGGCATTATCTGATCAAGTCACCTGCGCAGTAGGCCGAGACCGGTAACGGGCTCGGCCTTCTGCGCATCATGGCTCCCGCTTTCGCAACGACAGCAAGCCATCAACATCGCGCAGGGCGCGCAACGTGCCGTACCCCTCGATGCAAGCGTGCGGAGTCATCATGGCTACCAAGTGTGTCGAGGTTACAACCATGATATCTGCCCCTGCTGCTTCGCCCGCTCGAATGCCCACCGCGGCGTCCTCAAACACCAGGCAGTCTTGCACCGCCACGCCCAAGCGCTGCGCGCCCAATACATAACAGGCCGGATCAGGCTTGCCACTCGCTACATCTTCGGCCGTCACTAACACCGTCGGCACGGGAATACCCGCCGCTTGCAGCCGGCGCAACGCCAACGCCTTTGGCGCAGACGTGACCAACGCCCATTGATCGGCGGGTAAGCGCGTCAAGAACTCTACTGCGCCCGGAATCGCCACCACACCTTCGACATCGTTCAGCTCAGCCTCGGTAATCCACCGAGCTTCCACCTCTGGATCAACACCCGGCAACGCCTGGCGAGTAATTGTATCAATCGCACGAACGCCATGAATGGTGGCCAGGAAAGCCTCTACATCCAGGCCGTGGCGTTCAGCCCAAATGCTCCACACACGCTCTGCGGCAGCAATGGAGTTAAGCAGGGTCCCGTCCATATCGAACAGGAAGGCACGGTAACGCCGGCTGAATACGGCTGGATTTCGAATAGACACTGCGCGGCTTCCTCATGAGCGGACCCATGCAATCTACGGGTCGCCCTAACGCTTGTAAACGCACACCCTCCTGGCGAAACAGCCGGCATGATCCTCGATACGCCGCAAGCCCATGACAAGGCCGGCGGCTCTGCTTTTCGTCTTTCAATCAAAGGCCCCGTTGAGGACTTCGTAGATGATACCGCTGGCAATGGCCACCAATATCAAGTCGGTTCCGGCTTGCTGCCACTCATATCCGTCGTAGTGCGGCAACCGCCCTGCCAAGCGACCATCGAGCTTCTTGGCGATGCCGGGTGGCAGTGGTTTGCCACGCGCCAGGTTCTTCTGGATTCCCGGCGGCAATGCGGACCTTGGGCTCCAGTAATCGCGGGAACCTCCCAACACACTCAGTACGCTTGCTCGATCGACACTGGGGCCATGACCCGCCCCTCCCTTGCCTTTGGAATGGTCCTGGCCATGCCCGCCCTGGCCATTCCCTTTGCCATTACCCTGGCCCTTTCCGTTGCCGGGATCAGCCAGAGCAAGACCGCTACCTGCAAACAGCGCGAGTGTTAACACAACAGATAAGAACTTTGGGGACTTGGGCATAATGATTGTCCGAGGCGGATACGTTTTTGTACTGTAGTCGACGCTACCCCATAAAGTACTGAATTCGTATCCCTGCCATCAGCTCACCTGGCCGCCTGTCTCCACCACGTCCGCCTGGGTCAACCAGGCCGTGGAAACCCCAAGCCGCAAACCATCAACCAGAGAAGGCTGGCCGGCTGGCGGCGAACTCGGCACATGGATGAACCCACTGCGAACTCCGGCCCCGGCCAGCCGATGCTGCAAAAGATAAAACACCTGGTTACACACGAAGGTCCCCGCCGTTTGCGAAACCGCAGCCGCAAACCCTGCATCACGCAGCGCTTTGACGATGGCCTTGATCGGCAACGTCGAGAAGTATGCAGCCGGGCCATCGACCACCACAGCCGTATCAATCGGTTGTTGCCCGAGGTTGTCGGGGATACGTGCGTCGTTGATATTGATCGCCACCCGCTCGATGGAGATCTCGCTGCGCCCAGGTGCCAGGCCAGTGGCAATCACCATCGCCGGCTTCAACTCGCTTATCAGTTGGGCCAGGTATTCACCCGCGGTGGCAAATGCGCAAGGCAAGCAACGCGCAACAATCTGCACTCCCTCGCTCACTTGCACGCCATCCAGCTCTCGCGCCGCCTCCCACGAGGGGTTTACCAAGTCGTTATCAAAGGGCTCGAAGCCCGTCAGCAGTACGGTTTGCATAGTGGCCTCACATCAACAGATAAAGCAGCACGATATTGACCACCAGCATCATCAACGCTGTGGGTATCTGCGCCTTGATCACCGCGTTTTTATCGGGCAACTCCAGCAATGCAGCCGGGACGATATTGAAATTGGCCGCCATCGGCGTCATCAGCGTCCCGCAGTAACCGGAAAACATACCGATAGCCGCCATCACAGCGGGGTTGCCGCCGTAAATCCCCACCAGCACGGGCACGCCGACGCCACCGGTCATCACCGGGAAGGCCGCAAAGCCATTGCCCATGATCACAGTAAATAAAGCCATGCCCAGCACATAAACCATCACCGCCACCAACTTGTAATCCAGGTTGATGTAAGTGGTAGTGACGTGGGCAACCGCAGTGCCCACCCCGGCCTCATTGAACAGCAACCCGAGCATCGCCAGCATCTGCGGCAGCACCATGGCCCAGCCCAGCGCCTCGGTCAGGCGGCGGGATTCGCGCAAGGCTTGCACCGGCGTGTCGCGGGTCAGCCAGCAGGCCAGGCCCAGGGCAATCAGGCAACCGATGCCGAGGGACACAAAAGTGGTGTTCTTGGGATCCAGCAGCGGTACGCCGCCGATTTCGGTGTGCTTGAGCAATACCGAGCCAATCACCGTGGTCAGGGGAATCGCCAACGCCGGGATAAACAACTTGTGGCCCAGCCGCCCAGCACTGGCGCGAGAAGCCTTGTCGTGCAATTCGGCGTGCTGACCACGGCCAACGCCGCCCATGCCCGCAATCAAGGCCATCACCACTACCCCCACGCCAATGACCACCGATGGCAGACGCTCGCCTACCAAAAACGGAATGGCGAACAATAACCAGAACAGTGCGCTCGACCAGCGCTTGGGATGGGAACGGTCAAGCAGGATCATGCCCGCAGTGATCAGCAGCAAAACGCCCGCCAACCAATACAGGTATTGAATGGAAATGATCATTGGGCAGCCTCCACCGAAGTGGCAGCAAGACTCATCTCACGGGTCAGTCGTCGATCAAAGCGATGCAGGCGGATAGCGTGAATGATGAAGGCACAGATCGCCGTCGGGATGCCCCACACCGCAATATGCAGCGGCTCCACATCGATCCCCGAACCCAGCAGGAAGGTGTGCATCAAGGCAATTGCACCGAAGGCGACAAAGATGTCCTCACCAAAAAACAAACCGACGTTATCGGTGGCCGCGCACATGGCCAATACCTTGTGACGCAGCTTGTCCGGCAGCTTGCCGTAGCGTTTTTCCGCTGCACCTTCGGCCATCGGCGCCAACAGCGGCCGCACCATTTGCGGATGCCCACCTAGGCTGGTCAGCCCCATGGCGGCTGTGGATTCACGCACAAACAGGTAAATGATCAGCAAGCGCCCGACCGTAGCGCGCTCGAAGCGGGCGATCCAGTTCTGCGCATGCAGGCGCAAGCCATGGCGCTCCAGCAGGCCGATAACCGCCAGGGGTAATAACAGAATCAATTGCAGGGCACGGGTCTGAAGGAAGCCATCGCCCATGGTGGCGAGAATTTTTTCCGGCGGGAACTGGGCGGCGAGCCCGGTGGCAATAGCGGCGGCGGTGACCACCAACAGCGGATTGAAGCGCAATACAAAGCCGACCACGATGACAAGTACGCCGATCAACGGCCATAAATTCACAACTGTTTGCATGGCGGGAAGGTCCTTTAGTGCGCGCTGCGGCGCCATTACAGCAGGATGTGGGCAAAGGGCTCACAGCATGAAAGTGGCGTGCAGTCGGCTCGGTTTTTTTATTGTTGACCTGGAAGGTCGAGCGTCAGTGGCGGCAACTTTGCTGCCTGGGGGACGGGGGTGTCCAACAAGAAAAATTGTTGCTGCAAACCAATAAATTTTGTGGGGGATGGCGCCAGGTAGTCGGGCGCCATGAGGGATTCAGACGAGGCTCTTTTGAAAAAAGTAGTGCGGGCAGCTCGATGGCGAATTCACAATCGTTTCAGCCGTGAAGATTCCCAATCAGAACCTATACTCCATGATGCAGCTGTGTGTACCTGCAGTTGGTTCACGGTGCTATGCCGACAATGAGGGTTCCCGCTATGTATGCCGGACAAATAAGCAATATGGCGACAACGATTGGCGAGATACGCTGCCAGATGGTCGCCCAGGTCATTTGCCTGCTGTCGGTGGCTACGCTGTTCTGCTGACCGGACATTCGAAACATGACAGTACGCCGCGAGGCGTCTCTGGGTGACTGTGGCCCAAATCACAGACAACAAAAAAGGGCCCACCTTTCGGTGAGCCCTTCTAGACCGCCCAGCAGAGCGGATTTTGTTTGGTAGGCGCGATTGGACTCGAACCAACGACCCCCACCATGTCAAGGTGGTGCTCTAACCAACTGAGCTACGTGCCTGCTGTGAGGCGGCATTCTACGGAATTCCGGAGGGGTGTCAACATCTTTTTTGCAGCTAAGCCTATGAATATGCGAATTTTTTATTTGCGCCAGGCATACCTGGGATTTTCGGGTGGCTGGCAGGCAATTTTCAACTCAGGTAGGATCGCCGCACTCGTAAAAAATATAAAACAGAGGTTCCAGGATGGCGAACACCCCTTACCCCCAGTCGTATTACGCCGCTTCTGCGAATGCAGTTCCACCCCGCCCCGTACTGCAAGGTGAAGTCGAAACCGATGTGTGCGTGATCGGTGCCGGCTATACCGGGCTTTCCAGCGCGCTGTTTCTGCTGGAGAACGGTTTTCGCGTAACAGTACTGGAAGCCGCCAAGGTGGGTTTTGGTGCCTCGGGTCGTAACGGTGGGCAGATCGTCAACAGTTACAGCCGCGATATCGATGTGATCGAGCGCAGTGTCGGCCCCAAGCAAGCACAACTATTGGGGGATATGGCCTTTGAAGGCGGCAAGATCATCCGTGAGCGCGTGGCCAAATACCAGATTCAGTGCGACTTGAAGGATGGCGGCGTGTTCGCCGCACTCAACAGCAAGCATATGGGCCACCTGGAGTCGCAGAAGCGCCTGTGGGAGCGCTACGGCCATACGCAACTGGAGTTGCTGGATGAGCGCCGCATCCGCGAAGTGGTGGCCTGTGACAACTATGTCGGCGGCCTGCTCGACATGAGTGGCGGGCATATCCACCCGCTCAACCTGGCCCTGGGTGAAGCGGCGGCAGTGGAGTCCCTGGGCGGCACGATCTATGAGCATTCGGCTGCGGTGCGTATCGAGCGCGGCGCCAATCCTGTGGTTCACACTGCCGAAGGCAAGGTCAGAGCCAAATTCATCATCGTCGCGGGCAATGCCTACCTTGGGAACCTGGTGCCGGAGCTGGCGGCCAAGTCGATGCCGTGCGGCACCCAAGTCATCACCACTGCGCCATTGGGCGATGAATTGGCCAGAACTTTGCTGCCGCAGGATTACTGCGTCGAGGACTGCAACTATCTACTCGATTACTACCGCCTCACCAGCGACAAGCGCCTGATCTTCGGCGGCGGCGTGGTGTATGGCGCGCGGGACCCGGCGAATATCGAAGCGATCATCCGACCGAAAATGCTCAAGGCATTCCCGCAGTTGAAAGACGTAAAGATCGACTACGCCTGGACCGGCAACTTCCTGTTGACCCTGTCGCGCTTGCCGCAGGTCGGCCGCCTTGGCGATAACATCTATTACTCACAGGGCTGCAGCGGCCATGGCGTGACGTACACGCACCTGGCAGGCAAGGTACTGGCAGAGGCGCTAAGAGGCCAGGCAGAACGTTTTGATGCGTTTGCGGATTTGCCGCATTACCCGTTCCCGGGCGGGCAGATGTTGCGCACGCCATTTGCGGCGTTGGGGGCTTGGTACTACGGGTTGCGGGATAAATTCGGAATGTAAGCACACAATGTGGGAGCGGCTTGATCGCTCCCACAATTGTTGTGCGCTTCAGCCTAGCGCTACGCTGCCGTCATTGCGCCTTATGCTCGATGGCCGGCGCCTCAGCTTGCAGCTTCTGCACCTGGTTCACCGCCAGCTCAGCCGATTGCCCGCCCCAGCCTTGACGCAGATAGTTGAGCAGATCGGTCAGTTGCTGCGAGCTGAGTTTTCCGGCGAAACCCGGCATCGGTTGCATGCGCTCGAACCCGGAAAATTTCTGCTCACCGATACCGTCCTCGATCACACGCAGCAGGTTGCGCGGGTCTTGCAGGCGCAGCGTGGTGTTGCCGCGCATGGCCACCGCAATGTGCGGCTTGCCTTCGCCACCCGCGGCGTGGCAACCGGCGCAGACGTTCAAGTATTCCTGATGACCGCGCTGAGCGCTTGGGCTGAGTTTATCCACCGGCACTTCGACCAGCGCTTGAGCCGGCGGTGGTTTATCGCCGAGCAGGAACGTCGCCATCGCAGCCAGATCCGAATCGCTCAGGCCCTGGGTGCTGTTGTGGAACACCGGGAACATCTCGTTGAACATCGTGCCTTGCGCGCTCATGCCGTGCTTGAGGAACGTGCCCAGATCCTGCTCGTTCCAGCCGCGAGCGGCCAGGTCAGTGGCAAGCAGGCTGGGCGCCAGATAACCATTGAGGACGCCGCCGCTCAGGCGCTTGTCCAACTCCATCGCGCCCGGCAGGCCGCGGGGCGTATGGCATTCGCCGCAGTGCCCGAGCACCTCGACCATGTACTGGCCGCGTTTCCAGGCTGCGCTTTTGCCTTCGGCCGGCTCCAGTTTGAGGGCTTTGCCGTAGAGTACGTTCCAGCCCATCAGGCCCAGACGCACGTTGAACGGAAAGCTCAGGCTGGTCACCGGTGCTGCGCGCTCGATTGGCTCGATGGTTTTCAGGTACGCATGAATCGCGTCCGAATCTTCGCGCGGCATCAGGTGGTACGAGGTGTACGGCATCGCCGGATACAAATTCGCACCGTCGCGACGCTTGCCTTCCGTCAGCGCAGCGAAGAACTCGTCATCGTTGTACAAACCGATGCCGTGGTCCTTGCTCGGCGTGATATTGGTACCGAAGATCGTGCCGAACGGCGAGACGATCGGGAGGCCGCCCGCAAACGGCGCTCCGCCCGGCGCAGTGTGGCATGCCATGCAATCAGCCGCACGGGCGAGGTATTCGCCGCGCTTGACCTGATCATCGGCATGGGCAAGCAACACCGGCGCAGCCAGGCCGACCGCCAGGGTCAGGCGGGTCAGAAAAACCTTCATGCTTAACCCTCCTTGACCAGGCCGAGATCGGTCAGCACGTTGCGGGTGGCGTTGTAGTAACGCACGTACCCGGTGCAACGGCAGACATGATGGCCCAGGCTGTCCTCGATGACTTGCTCCAGCTTGCTTTGCACGGTCGGCTGGCGTTGCAGCTTTTCCACCAGCACCGTCGCCGCGTTGACGAAGCCCGGCGCGCAGTAGCTGCACTGGAACGCGAACTCATCCACGAAGCGCTGCTGGATCGGGTTCAGCTCAGTGACCTGGCCCGACTCGTCGCGCTTGGCGTGCGATTCGATGGTGCGCACTTTCTTGCCTTCGAAGTAATGCGCGCCCGTGATGCAAGTGCGCACTTCTTCGCTCGTGCCGTCCGGGTTGTCGACGATCACTACGCAAGCGTGGCAAATGCCTTGGCCGCAGCCAAGACGCGAGCCGGTAAGGTTTTTGTATTCGTGCAGGTAATCGATCATCGGCAGGTCATCAGGGATGTCCACCGGGCCGACGGATTGACCATTGAGGGTCAGTTGAAGCGGACGGTTAGCCATTGAGGGCCTCCTTGATGCGCGCAGCAGTGATTGGCAGGTCGCGAACACGTTTACCGATGGCATGCGCCACGGCGTTACCGATGGCCCCGACGATCGGAATCATCACCACTTCAGCGATACCTTTGGACGGATCGCTTGGCGACAGCGCCGGCAGAATCTCCGACGTCTGTTTCCAGACGGCTACGTGACGCGCCATCGGCAGACGGTAACGGTTGAAGTTCCAGTCCCCCTCCCCCGGCCCGCCTTCATACAGCGGCATCTCTTCCATCAACGCGTGACCGATGCCCATGGCGACACCGCCTTCGAGTTGGCCTTTAACCAATTGCTCAACCAGCACACGACCGCACTCGACCCACGAATGGTGATTGAGTACCTCGACCTGCGCCGAGCCCTTGTTGACCTTCAGCTCAACCAGCGTGGCGACCGGGCTGTAGTAAGTCACCGCAGCGTTGTTCAACTGCGTCGCTGGGTAGCTGATGTTCTGGCGATCCAGCAAGTGGAAACCGGCAGTGCTCATCAGCGCTTGCTTGGCCTTCGGTGCACCGTCGCCGTACTTCACGGCCAGAGCGTCGAGCGGCAGACGCTCGCGCACGCCGTCGATGCTGTACTCAGCCTCTGCCCAGCTCCAGCGGTTGAAACCGTGGACAGTGGCAGCGGTGACCAGGCCACGCTCGTGAGCGCGCTTGGCCAGCGTTTCAAAGCTCAACGGCTGCATGCCGTTGGCGGTGAGTTTGCCGTCGACCCAATGCGCATCTTCACGGCGCACCACATAAGGGTTGGCCTGGCCGCCAAATGGGCCTTGGCGCCAGATCTCCAGCGCCGCGGGCCACAGACCGTGGTTGAACAGCACGCGCGCCGCTTCACGGGTGGCGTGGCTGAAGTAGTACGCCGAGTTGGTCGCGGAAGACGCCGAAGCGAGCTTGCCAACCCAACGCGGGTTGCGCAGCAAGTTGTCCTGCTCGGCCTGGCTCATGATGTAAGGGTTGCCGCTGGTGATCAGCTGCATTTCCTTCCATTCTGTTTCGCCGGTCTTGACGTCGTGCGCCGGACTGCCGAGGAAATCGGCCACCACCAGCGATTGAGAGGTAGACATGCCGGTGCCGATTTCGATACCGATGTGGCGCAGGCTGATGCGGCCGTCAGCGGTGAATTCGACACTGGCCATCGGCGCTTCGGAACCGGTGCCGAAGTCTTTCTGGCAGATGGCGAAACCAATGCCGTACCAGTTATCCGGGTCGGCGGCTTCGCGTTGTTGCTTGATCGCGTCGCGGTTTTTCCAGACGTCGTGCACAGCGGCCTTGTCGAGAATTTCGTGCAGGCGCAAGGCACCGGCAGGAATCGCGCCCTGGGTGTTTTTCATGCCCGAGCGCAGTGCGTTCTTGCGGCGCAGTTCGATTGCATCCACACCAAGGCGCCCGGCAATTTCGTCGACCATCATTTCGGTCGCTGCCATGCTTTGCAGGGTGCCGTACCCACGCATCGAGCCGGCCTCAACACCACGCGAGTGATACGCGGTGACTTGCAGGTCGTTCTGCGGCATGTAGTAGATCGACTGTGCGGCCGTGGCGCCCACTGCCGCTACCGAGGGGCTGTAGTTGATCCGGCCACCACCGTCGACGCTCATGTCAGCGAGGAAGATTTTGAAGGTGTGGTCGTTCTTGTCTACCGCCAATTGGTAGCGGATGTCGAACGAGTGACGCTTGATGCCGCTCTGGAACTGCTCGTAACGGTCATTCGCCAGGCGCACCGGCACACCGCCGCCATACAACGCAGCGAGGGCCGCGTAGTAGACAAAGATGTTGTGGTCTTTGGAACCGTACCCCACGGTGTAACCGGGGTGCATGTTAAGGCTGGCCAGGCCGAAGCGCGATGGCGAGATCATTTTTGCGGTCTCGGTCGCAACTTCCAACGGGCATTGGGTGGCCACCACAAAATGCAGGGTCTTGGTGTGCGGATCGTACCAGCCGTTGCCATTGTCCGGCTCCATGGCAGCCGGTTCGATCGACGGGGTTTTGTAGCGCTCGTCAAACACCAGCCAGTTATCCGGCGGCGTGTTGATCTGGCCCTTCATGCGGTCGGCGTAGAACAGGCCGCGCTCGGTCAGGTTGCCGTGCAGGTTCGGCTGGGAATTCCACACCGGGCGACGGTTTTTCAACATCGGGAACAGGATCGAATCCTTGAGACTGGCGAATTCGTCTTCATCTGCCGAGGTCGGGCCACCCACGCGCACATAGCGGAAGCTACCGTAAGGGTCGCCTTCGTAATAAGGCACTTTGGCGCCATAACGAATCGCTTTGTCATTGAATTTGAGTGCGTTCTTGGCCTGACGGAAACGCTCGAAGTCGTGCCAGATCAGGATCGCCACCGGGTGACCGATGAACATCGGCACTTTGCCTTCAGGCAGCAGCGGATCCGGAGCATGTTCTTCCGGAAAGACGATACCGTCCTTGTCCAGGTCGGCAGCGGTAACAATACGATCCGGCTGCAGATCGGCGCCGAGCCACGACAGGTCGTAGCCCGCATAAATATGGTCGGCCTTGATGGTCTTGAGCAGCATGGCGTGGCCTTGCTGCTCAGGCCAACCTGGCATGTCTTTGGAACGGATATCGCGGGCGAACACTTTGCTGCCGCACACTTTCGACAAGGCATCGTTACGCTGGCGCGCCTTGCCGTTATTGCCCAGCCATTTTTCGGACGGCACGGTGACGCTGTTTTCCATCAAGGCAGCCAGCGCCTGGTTGCTGAGCGGCGTAAGCGTGACGCTCACACCCGCTACCAGCCCGCCCTGAAGGAACGAGCGCCGGGTTATTTCACGGTTGGACATGGATCATCCTCTGAGCGGTTATAAATCCGCCCTTATGGTTAAGTACACCGATTCTCGAGACTTGCAGCAGCCTTTTGGGATGAATCAAAAGGCCATGATGACAGTGCAAAGTTGACCGAAGGGTTAACTTTAAAGGTTTATGTGCCTGCGGCAAATAACCACATTGAAATTTTTTGACACAACAACGCAAAACGGCCGACGAGATCGATACGATCTGTCGGCCGTTTGCCTATCAATGGGCGGTGTTGGCGAGTGTTTTGGTGTAGCTGAAGAGATTGGCCGTTCGCCGCAGCGAACAAGAGGCTGGGACTTACAAACGCCAGACACAAAAAACCCCGGTCTTTCGACCAGGGTCTTTGCTATCGGATCAAAGAGAGCCAGTGGCTTTCCTTGTGCTTCAAGGCGTTCAGCGGGCCTTGAGGCAGATATGGCGCAGCGGACGGGACTCGAACCCGCGACCCCCGGCGTGACAGGCCGGTATTCTAACCGACTGAACTACCGCTGCGTATCGCTTGGCTGATTGAGCGTAAACCCTCAACCACCTTTAAACATCTGATCGATCAGCTTTGGCTTTTCAATCTCAAGCCCGACAAATCGAACCTGGAAAATATGGCGCAGCGGACGGGACTCGAACCCGCGACCCCCGGCGTGACAGGCCGGTATTCTAACCGACTGAACTACCGCTGCGCGTCGGTGCAACCTTTAATGTTGCGTCTTGCCCTGGGGCAAAACTCTCAAGAAGTGGTGGGTGATGACGGGATCGAACCGCCGACCCTCTGCTTGTAAGGCAGATGCTCTCCCAGCTGAGCTAATCACCCTTTGCTTCGTTGAGGCCGCGAAATTTACGCAGGTAGCGGACCTAAGTCAATAGCCTGCTTGAAGTTTTTCTGAAAAAGACAAAATCACTTCAAGACCGCTACCCGCCCTACTCGCTGTAAATCATCTTCTTGCTCATGCCACCGTCCACCACAAACTCTTGCCCGGTGACGAACCCGGCCTGACGCGACAGCAACCAGGCCACCATCGCCGCCACGTCCTCCACCGTACCCACCCTGCCCGCTGGGTGCTGGGCATGATCGGCATCGGTGAGCGGCTCGGCACGGCGCGCAGCAGGATCACGCGCATCGATCCAGCCAGGGCTGACCGCATTGACCCGTACTTCCGGCCCCAGGCTCATGGCCAAGGCGTGGGTCAGGGCCAGCAAGCCACCTTTACTCGCCGCATAGGCTTCGGTGTCCGGCTCCGATTGACGGGCCCGGGTCGACGCCAGGTTGACGATGGCACCGCCGTGGGCACGCAGGTACGGCGCACAGTGCTTGGCCAGCAACATCGGCCCACCGAGGTTCACCGCCAACACGCGATTCCAGTAAGCCAGATCGAGGCTTTCCAGGGTGATATTGCGCGGATCGGCCACCGCCGCATTGCACACCAACGCATCCAGGCGCCCGAACTGCCCAAGCACTTCGGCAACCCCCTGGGCGACTTGCTTCTCGTCGGCCACGTCCATGGTGATGAACCAGGCATTCTCGCCCAGCACCTTGGACACCCTGGAACCGCGCTCGCGGTCCAGGTCGGTCAACACCACCTGCCAGCCTTCGCTGATCAGCCACGCCGCAATCCCGAGACCAATGCCCCGTGCTGCACCTGTCACCAGCGCAACGCGCCCATTACTGGCCGCTGCGGCCTCCATGGACCACTCGATCACAAGGCAGCCAGCCCGCGGGCCAGGTCTGCCTGCAAGTCAGCGACATCTTCCAGGCCTACCGCGACGCGGATCAGGCTGTCACGAATGCCGGCCGCTTCACGCTCCTGCGGCGCCAGGCGCCCGTGGGAGGTGGTGCTCGGGTGAGTGATGGTGGTCTTGCTGTCACCCAGGTTGGCGGTGATGGAGATCAAGCGCGTCGCATCGATAAAGCGCCAGGCACCCTCTTTGCCGCCCTTGACTTCAAAGCTCACCACCGCGCCAAACCCACGCTGCTGGCGCTGGGCCAATGCGTGTTGCGGATGGCTCTTGAGGCCGGCGTAGTGCACCTTCTCGATACCGTCCTGCTGCTCCAGCCACTCGGCCAGCGCCTGGGCGTTGGCGCAATGGGCTTTCATGCGCAGGCTGAGGGTTTCCAGACCCTTGAGGAAGATCCAGGCGTTGAACGGGCTCAGGGTCGGGCCGGCAGTGCGCAAAAAGCCCACCACTTCCTTCATCTGCTCACTGCGGCCAGCTACCACGCCGCCCATGCAACGGCCCTGGCCGTCGATGAACTTGGTGGCCGAGTGCACCACGATGTCCGCACCCAGCTTCAGCGGTTGCTGCAAGGCCGGGGTGCAGAAGCAGTTGTCCACTACCAGCATCGCGCCCTTGGCGTGCGCGACTTCGGACAGCGCAGTGATATCCACCAGTTCAGCCAGCGGGTTGGAGGGCGATTCGACGAACAACAGCTTGGTGTTGGCCTTGATTGCTGCGTCCCAACCAGACAGATCCGCCAGGGGCACGTAATCCACCTCGATACCGAAACGCTTGAAGTACTTTTCGAACAGGCTGATGGTGGAGCCGAATACGCTGCGCGATACCAGCACATGGTCGCCAGCACTGCACAGGCTCATCACCACCGCCAGGATGGCCGCCATGCCAGTGGCGGTCGCCACGGCCTGCTCAGCGCCTTCCAGGGCCGCGATGCGCTCTTCGAACGCACGCACGGTCGGGTTGGTGTAGCGCGAATACACGTTGCCCGGCACTTCGCCGGCAAAACGCGCAGCGGCGTCGGCGGCAGTACGGAAAACATAGCTGGAGGTGAAGAACATCGGGTCACCGTGCTCACCTTCCGGGGTGCGGTGCTGGCCGGCGCGCACAGCCAGGGTATCGAAAGCTACGCCATCGAGGTCGCTGTCCAAGCGACCGGCATCCCATTCCTGACTCATGCTGCGACTCCTTACTCAATTCTTTATTTAAGATACAAAACCGGCCCCTCAGGGCCGGCTGTTACTCAGTTGTTATACAGATCGATGATCGCACTGACCGCCTGGGTCTTGATCTTCGACGAGTCATTGCGCGCCTGCTCGATCTTGTTCAGGTATGCCTCGTCGACATCTCCGGTGACGTACTTGCCGTCGAACACGGCGCAGTCGAACTGGTCGATCTTGATCTTGCCACCGCCGACCGCTTCAATCAGGTCCGGCAGGTCCTGGTAGATCAGCCAGTCGGCGCCGATCAGGTCGGCCACGTCCTGGGTCGAACGATTATGAGCGATCAGCTCATGGGCGCTCGGCATGTCGATACCGTACACGTTCGGGTAACGCACCGCAGGTGCGGCGGAGCAGAAATACACGTTCTTCGCGCCGGCTTCGCGGGCCATCTGGATGATCTGCTTGCAGGTGGTACCCCGCACGATGGAATCATCCACCAGCATCACGTTCTTGCCGCGAAATTCCAGCTCGATGGCGTTGAGCTTCTGGCGTACCGACTTCTTGCGCGCCGCCTGGCCAGGCATGATGAAGGTGCGGCCGATGTAGCGGTTCTTGACGAAGCCTTCGCGGAACTTGACGCCCAAATGGTTGGCCAGCTCCAGCGCAGCGGTACGGCTGGTGTCCGGAATCGGGATAACTACGTCGATATCGTGCTCGGGACGCTCGCGCAGGATCTTCTCGGCGAGCTTCTCGCCCATGCGCAGGCGCGCCTTGTACACCGAGACGCCGTCAATGATCGAATCCGGACGCGCCAGGTAGACGTGCTCGAAGATGCACGGGGTGAGTTTCGGCGCGACGGCGCACTGGCGGGTGTGCAACTTGCCGTCTTCAGTGATGTAGACAGCCTCGCCCGGCGCCAGGTCGCGGATCAGGGTGAAGCCCAGCACATCCAGGGACACGCTTTCGGACGCGATCATGTACTCGACGCCTTCGTCGGTGTGACGCTGGCCGAATACGATCGGGCGGATGCCGTGAGGGTCGCGGAAACCGACGATGCCATAACCGGTGACCATGGCCACTACGGCATAACCACCGACGCAACGGTTGTGCACGTCAGTCACGGCGGCGAACACGTCTTCTTCGGTGGGCTGCAGCTTGCCGCGTTGCGCCAGCTCGTGGGCGAACACGTTGAGCAGCACTTCCGAGTCGGAACTGGTGTTGACGTGGCGCAGGTCAGATTCGTAAATCTCCTTGGCCAGCTGTTCAACGTTGGTCAGGTTACCGTTGTGCGCCAGGGTAATGCCGTAAGGCGAGTTGACGTAGAACGGTTGAGCTTCGGCCGAGGTCGAACTACCGGCAGTCGGGTAGCGCACATGGCCAATGCCCATGTGCCCGACGAGGCGCTGCATGTGACGCTGATGGAACACGTCACGCACCAGGCCATTGTCCTTGCGCAGGAATAACCGGCCGTCGTGGCTGGTCACAATACCGGCAGCGTCCTGGCCGCGGTGCTGGAGGACGGTTAGCGCGTCATACAGCGCCTGATTGACGTTCGACTTACCGACGATACCGACGATGCCACACATGCGACGCAACCCCTACTTAATGAATCTTGACTGAACACAGCTTACTGAGGCGTTTGCGCCGGCAAGAGGTGTTCCTTGAACGGAAGATCAGCGGGTACGCTGATTCCGCTGGCCAGCCACTGACTGCTCCACCCCAGGATGAGGTTCTTGGACCAATCTGCAACCAATAGAAATTTTGGCACGAGTACCGACTCCTGCCACCACGAATCCTGCTGTACCGGCCCCAGGCTCAACAGCCCGACCGCCACGACCACCAGCAACGCGCCACGCGCAGCGCCGAAGGCCATGCCGAGAAATCGATCGGTCCCGGAGAGGCCGGTGACACGTATCAATTCGCCAATAAGATAATTGACCATTGCCCCCACCAGCAGCGTGGCGATGAACATGATGGCGCAGCCCGCGATGACGCGAGCCGAAGGTGTCTCGATGTATCCGGCCAGGTAGACCGACAGTGAACCACCGAACATCCAGGCTACGACTCCTGCAATGATCCAGGTCAGCAACGACAGTGCTTCTTTTACGAAGCCGCGGCTCAGACTGATCAAAGCGGAGATGGCGACGATTGCAACGATCGCCCAATCAACCCAGGTAAATGGCACAGTGCAGCCTACGTACGGATAAGGCGGCGCATTTTAGCAGAGCGCCGGGCTATGGGTAAGCTGTGATTGTCAGTGCCTTGCAAATCAATAGATTGGGCAGTGCAAACACTATTTCAATAGCGCTAAAAACCAATGTGGGAGGGGGCTTGCTCCCGATGGCAGTGTGTCAGTATCAGATGTGCTGACTGACCCACTGCCATCGGGAGCAAGCCCCCTCCCACATTTAGACCGCATTATTACCGGTTGATCAGCCCCGCTCTGGCTGGAACCGCACCACAAAACCATTGAGATTCTGCTGGCGCCCCAACAAGTCCCGCAGGCGGTCAGCCTCGGCACGCTCGATCAGCGGCCCGACAAACACACGATTCTTGCCATCGGCACTGCGGATATACGCGTTATAGCCCTGGGCGCGCAGCTTTTTCTGCAAGGCGTCGGCACTTTCGCGATTGGCCAGGCTAGCGAGCTGGATCGACCAACTGATCGGCAGGCCATTAGGGTCGATGCGGCTCTGGCCCACGTCCGGTTTACCCGGTGCAGCAGGCTGCGGCGCTACCGGCTTAGGCGCTGGTGCTGGTGCAACCGGCTTGGCGGCAACTGTCGGTGCCGGCGTCGGCTTGACCACCGGGACACTTGGCTGCACTGGCATCGAAGGCGCCTGTTGCGCGGCAACCTCCTCGTCAGTGGGCACAGGTTCTTCCGGCAATGCCTGAGGCTCAGGCACCACCACCGGCTCGACCTGAACCTGTGGCACCACTGGCGCCTGAGGCGCAGCGGGCGCTTCAACCACTACCTGGCGGTGTTCGTCCTGACGGGAAAACAGCATCGGCAGAAAGATCACCGCCAACGCCACCAACACCAAGGCTCCGACCATTCGCTGCTTGTATGCGCTATCCAGTAATGCCATGTGCAGCTTCCTCCGTGGAGCGCCGGGCCAACCACTCGAGCGCCTCGGCGACACAATAAAATGATCCGAACAACAGAATTTCGTCCTCGGCCGTAGCCACCGCACACTGCGCCTCGAGGGCGGCGGTGACGCTTGCATACGACGCCGCCGGCGCACCAAGGTTCTGCAAAGCGATTTGCAACTCAACCGCCGGGCGACTACGCGGTGTATCCAGCGGCGCAACAGCCCAAGACTGGACGCTGCCCAGCAACGGCGCAACCACGCCATCGAGATCCTTGTCGGCCAACAAGCCGAACACTGCCAGGCGACGCCCCACCGGTGGCGTGCGCGACAGGCGCTGCGCCAGGTAGTGGGCAGCATGCGGGTTATGACCCACATCCAACAACAGGTTCAAGCGCTTGCCTTCCCAGTCGAAGGCGCGGCGATCCAGACGCCCGACCACTTTCGTCGCCAGCAACGTCGCGGCAATCTGCGCGGCATCCCAAGGCAGGTCCAGGAGCAAATAGGCTTGCAACGCGAGCGCGGCGTTTTCCATCGGCAGGTTCAGCAGCGGCAGATCAAGCAGCTCTACAACCTGGCCACGCGCATCGCGCCCGCGCCATTGCCAATGGGTAGCACCGATTTCAAGATTGAATTCGCGGCCGCGCAGGTAGAACGGGCAATCCAGTTCGCGCACCTTGTCCAGCAAGGGTTGCGGCGGATCCAGGTCACCACACAACGCCGGCCGGCCCTGGCGAAAAATCCCGGCCTTTTGATAGGACACCGACTCACGGGTATCGCCCAGGTAGTCAGCGTGGTCAACACCAATGCTGGTAACCAGCGCCAGGTCGGCATCCACTACGTTGACCGTATCCAGACGCCCGCCGAGACCGACCTCCAGCACGACCACATCCAGTTGCGCACGCTCGAACAGCCAGAACGCCGCCAGGGTGCCCATCTCGAAATAGGTCAGGGAAATATCGCCACGCCCGGCATCCAGGGCAGCGAAGGCTTCGCACAACTGCTCGTCCGTGGCTTCGACACCATTGAGCTGTACCCGCTCGTTGTAGCGCAGCAGGTGCGGCGAGCTGTACACGCCGACGTTCAGGCCCTGGGCCTGCAACAACGCGGCGACAAAGGCACAGGTGGAGCCCTTGCCGTTGGTGCCGGTCACCGTGATCACACGCGGTGCCGGCTGGCCCAACCCAAGGCGGGCTGCTACCTGTTGCGAGCGCTCCAGGCCCATGTCGATGGCGGACGGATGCAACTGCTCAAGGTAGGCGAGCCATTCGCCCAGGGTACGTTGGGTCATAGGTTTGCAGGCACCGGTGGCACGACGATCGGCTCGACTTTAGGTGCGATGTACACAGGCGTCGGCAGGCCCATCATTTGCGCCAGCAGGTTGCCCAGGCGTGGGCGCAGTTCGCCACGCGGAATAATCAGGTCGATCGCGCCGTGCTCCAGCAGGAACTCGCTGCGCTGGAAGCCTTCCGGCAGTTTTTCCCGTACGGTTTGCTCGATCACTCGCGGGCCGGCAAAACCGATCAGTGCCTTGGGTTCGCCGACGATCACGTCGCCCAACATCGCCAGGCTGGCGGAAACGCCGCCGTAGACCGGGTCGGTCAGCACGGAGATGAACGGGATACCTTCTTCGCGCAGACGCGCCAGTACTGCCGAGGTCTTGGCCATTTGCATCAGCGAGATCAGGGCTTCCTGCATACGCGCACCACCGGAGGCGGCGAAACAGATCATCGGGCAGCGGTTTTCCAGGGCGTAGTTGGCGGCGCGCACAAAACGCTCGCCGACGATGGCCCCCATGGAGCCACCCATGAAGGAGAATTCAAAGGCCGAGACCACCACCGGCATGCCCAGCAGCTTGCCACTGACCGAGATCAGCGCGTCTTTCTCGCCGGTCTGCTTCTGCGCAGCGGTCAGGCGGTCCTTGTACTTCTTGCCATCGCGGAACTTGAGACGGTCGACCGGCTCCAGGTCAGCGCCCAACTCGTTACGGCCGTCGGCATCAAGGAAGATGTCGATGCGCGCGCGCGCGCCGATACGCATGTGGTGGTTGCACTTGGGGCAAACGTCCAGGGTCTTTTCCAGCTCCGGGCGGTACAGCACCGCGTCGCAGGATGGGCACTTGTGCCACAGACCTTCAGGAACCGAGCTTTTCTTCACCTCGGAACGCATGATCGAAGGGATCAGTTTGTCTACTAACCAGTTGCTCATGCTTTCTTTCTCCAGTACCGGTGGCTTGAACACAGCCCCGCGTATGCCCTTGAGCTAAATTCATATGTGGCGATGATGCCTGCGGGACGGGGTCAGACGTTCGACCTGCCATTTCCTGCCTGCATCCTCAGCCTTCCAGACAACCTGCCAGCGCAGGGTTGCCACTTCATTTCCGGGCCACCCACAGGCGGCGCCGGGCTGTTTTACACAGTGGTAGTTATGGACGGCGGCAGACTGCCAGCCGTCACATCCCGCCCCTGCTGTTGCGCACGGCCTGCATGAATGCGCGAATCTTGCTGTGATCCTTGATGCCCCTGCCCTGCTCCACCCCACCGCTGACATCCACGGCATACGGCCGCACCTGCTCGATGGCCGCCCCGACATTGGCGGGGCTGAGCCCACCGGCCAGGATCATCGGCTTGCACAGGCCCTCGGGAATCAGCGACCAATCGAACGCTTCGCCCGTGCCGCCCGGCACGCCTTCGACATAGGTGTCCAGCAGGATCCCGCGAGCGCCGGTATAGGCGGCACACGCAGCGGCGATATCGTCCCCCGCCTTGACCCGCAGCGCCTTGATGTAGGGGCGCTGATAGCTTTCACACTCATCAGGCGTTTCATCGCCGTGGAACTGCAGCATGTCCAGCGGCACAGCATCCAGGGTTTCGTTAAGCTCGCAGCGGCTGGCGTTGACGAACAAGCCCACGGTGGTGACGAACGGCGGCAAAGCGGCGATGATCGCCCGTGCCTGCAACACATTCACCGCCCGCGGGCTCTTGGCATAAAACACCAGACCGATGGCATCCGCTCCCGCCTCGACTGCCGCCAGCGCGTCTTCTATGCGGGTAATCCCACAAATCTTGCTGCGAACGGCTGACATGTCGTAGGAACCTCAGGGTAGGACCGAGAAAGTCCCGGATGGTAACAAAAGCTTTTCCGGGCGTCAGCCGCCAAGTTCGCTGAAACCTGTGAGGAAGTGTGGCCCGATAAAGCGCTCCGGCAATTGGAACTCGTCACGGTACTCCACATCCACCAAATACAGGCCAAACGGATGCGCCGTGACACCGCCAGTACGGCGAATTCGGCTTTCCAGCACTTCCTTGGCCCACTCCACCGGGCGCTCGCCAGTGCCGATGGTCATCAGCACGCCAGCAATGTTGCGCACCATGTGATGCAGGAACGCCCCGGCGCGTATATCCAGCACGATCATCTTGCCGTGCCGGGTGACCCGCAGGTGGTGGACTTCCTTGATCGGCGACTTGGCCTGGCACTGGCCGGCACGGAAGGCACTGAAGTCATGCACGCCCACCAAATGCTGCGCGGCCTCGGCCATGCGCTCGGCATCCAGCGGGCGGTGATTCCAGGTGATTTCTTGATTGAGGTGCGCCGGGCGGATCTGATCGTTGTAGATCACGTAGCGGTAACGTCGGGCGATGGCCTTGAAGCGCGCATGAAAATGCGCCGGCATGACCTTGGCCCAACTCACACTGACGTCATGGGGCAAATTGATGTTAGCGCCCATCACCCATGCTTTCATCGAACGCTCGGCCTGGGTATCGAAGTGCACCACCTGGCCACAGGCGTGGACACCCGCGTCAGTACGCCCGGCGCACATCAGCGACACCGGCGAGTCAGCGACTTTGGACAGGGCGTTTTCCAGGGTTTCCTGCACCGTCAGCACGCCGGAGGCCTGGCGCTGCCAACCGCGATAGCGCGAGCCTTTGTATTCCACGCCCAGGGCGATACGGTAAAAGCCTGCGGCCGCCATTTCGGCGGCCGCGTTATCTATATTTGCCAAGAACTGAGAGCCTGATGAGTTGCGCAAAGGCGGGCATTATAAGGGGTCGGGATGCATGCGGGGGCTTTTAATGTGGGGCTTGCCGTGGCGAGCCCCACATTCAATCTTCGGCGACCGTTAGATTTTGCCGAGCATTTCCTTGGCTTCGCTGCGCTGACCTTCATCACCTTCGGTCAGCACCTCAGAAAGGATATCCTTGGCGCCGTCCGCATCACCCATGTCGATATAAGCCTGGGCCAGGTCCAGCTTGGTGGCGACCTCATTGGTGCCCGAGAGGAAATCGAATTCCGGCTCATCACCACCCAACGCGGCATCTTCAGCGGTGAAGGAAGGTTCGATCGGCGGATGCTCAAGGCTCTGGGACAAGCGGTCCAGCTCGGCATTGACGTCGTCCAGTTCCGAGGCAAAGGCATCGGGCTTGGCTGTCGGGGCACTCGGCTCATCAGCCAGGGACAGATCAAAGTCTTCGGGCAGTTCGAATTCATCCAGCGCGGCAGGCGTCAGGGTAGGCGGCTCGACCGGCGGCACATCCTTCATCTGCCCTTCGAGACCTGAAAGGAAGTCGTTATCGGACTGCGACGCTGGCGGCTCCAGTTGCAGATCCAGATCAAAGTCCGACAGGTCCTGCGCATCGGCCTTGGCCTCAGTCTGTTGCTTCAACAGCGCTTCAAAGGTTTGCTGGTCTTGGGCGATCTCGGCCGGTGAAGCGGCTTCCAGGTCGTCCAGGCTCAGATCAAAATCAGTGTCGAACGCTTCCGCATCTGCCTGCGGTGTCGAAGCCGGCTTATCGTCGAGCAGGTCCTTGACGTACTGCGCATCCAGGGCCGCCGCGGCCACTGCAGCACTGACACCCGCCGCCAACACAGCCATGGCCGGGAAGCGCGCCTTGAGCTGCTCGACCTGGGCATGGTTCTCACCGTTGGCCACCAGTTGACGCTCCTGAGTGACGAAGCCGTCCTTGTCGCTTTGCAAACCGTAGACTTCCATCAGCTTCAAGCGCAGGTCGCTGCGCTTGGGTTCGTGCTTGATGGCTTGCTCGAGCACATCAGCCGCCTGGTTCAGGTGGCCACGGTCGATATGGGACTGGGCTTGGGCCAACGCATCGCTGGAATTCTCCTGGGCTACGGCGACAGCCAGCGGCGCGAGCACGGAGGCGACAGTTGGCGCGACGACAGGATCAACTACTGGGGCAGGCGCTGCAGCGGGCGCCAGCTTGACGCTCGGCGGCGGCACTTCAAGGCCCTCGAAGCTGTCAGGCGGCAGGTCCTGGTCAATATTCGAAACGAACTCGGGCTCTTCAGCCAACGCCCGCGCCATACGCAGGTGTTTTTCTTCTTCGCGGCGGGCATTGCGATGACGCGCCCACAGCAGCAGAAGCAACAGCACCACCAGGATGGCTGCACCGCCAATGATGCCGAGGACAATCGGGTTGGTCAGCAAGTCATTGAACTTGCCTTCGGTGCTGGCAGGCGCCGCAGCGGGCTTGACCGGCTCAGGAGCAGGTGCCGCAACGGGAGCCACAGCCGTGGCGGGCGCCGCCTCGGGCTCACCCGCCAATTGCGCGGGCATCGCGGCTGTTGCCGGCTCACCTTTGTCCGCCTGCAAACGGGCCAGTTGATCATTCTTCAGTTGAATCAGCTTTTGCAGCTTGTCCAACTGGCTCTGCAAGTCGGCGGCACGGCTTTTCAGTTCTTCGTTATCACGGCGTGCAGTGTCCAGCTCTTCCTGGGTCATCGCCAGTTTGTCGCTCAGGGCGCGGCTGTCACCAGCCTTGCCCTTCACACCTTGCTTGGCGGACTCAGCCGAGACCAGGCTCAAGTTATCCTTGGCATTGGTGCTCGAAGGCGCTTTACCGGCCTGAGTGCGCCTGGTGGCATCCAACTGCGCCTTGCCAGCCACTTGACTCTGAGGGGTACGGCGGCCCTGGCGCCAGGCGGTGTTCTGCGCGCTCACTTCGGCAATCGCTTGCGGTTGCGCCAACGCAGTACTTTGCGTGACATCCGGCAGACGCAGAACCTGGCCGGTTTTCAGGCGATTGATATTGCCATCGACAAAGGCATCAGGGTTAAGCGCCTGGATGGCCAGCATCGCCTGCTGAATCGAGGCCCCATTGCGATTCTTCGCGGCAATTTCCCACAAGGTATCGCGGGAAGTAGTGGTGTGCTGGGCTGGCTTGCTGACAGCAGGCGCGGTGCTGGCCGGCGCATTCGCCGTTGGCGCCGGCTGGTCGAACTTGGCCGGGTCGAGCAGCACGCTGTAGTCACGCATCAACCGGCCATTGGGCCATTGCACCTGCAACAGGAAACGCACATAGGAATCGGGCAGCGGCTTGCTGGAAGTCACCCGCACCACGCTACGGCCTTCGGGGTTGATCACCGGGGTAAACGTCAGGTCATCAAGAAATGCCTGGCGGTCGACACCCGCATCCACAAACGCCTGGGTCGAAGCCAGGCTCGGTGTGATCTCGGACGCCGTGAGGCCGCCCACGTCGCGCAATTCGATTTCCACCGACAGCGGCTGGTTCAACTTCGACTTGAGGGTCATCTCCCCAAGTTGCAGCGCCTGCGCCATACCGGAGGACAGCGCCGAGGCGGCCGCTATTGCTAACACCAGTTTGCGAACTTGAACCATAGCCTCATCCTTTGTTTGAACACTCCCCGACCAGCGAGAAGGGTGGTAACCGCTGCCATTAGGCATGGCGAGCCGATAGGTTACCGACGCGCTTGTGCTCCGCTTTGGGCCAAGCATAGCGCCTGGCTAGAATCAATCTACAAATTGCCGCCAAGTATCTTTTACACAAGGCCTTTTTTCAACAACTGCGCCAGCTCCACAGCGTTCAGGGCCGAGCCCTTGCGTACGTTATCTGACGTCAGCCACAGATTTAGTTCCGCCGGGTCGTCGACACCTGCGCGAACTCGTCCTACGTAAACGACGTCCTGACCCACGGCATCGCCTACAGCTGTTGGGTAATCGCCCTCCTCGACCAACTCGATACCCGGCGCCGCGTCGAGTGCTCGGTTGACCGCCGCCAGATCGACCGGCGCCGCCAACTGCAACGACACAGTCAGGCTATCGCCAAAAAACACCGGGGCTTGAACGCAGGTTGCAGAAATCTTTAGCAAAGGAGTTTCCAGTACCGCACGCAACTCGTGTACGAGACGCTTCTCCAGGTCTGTATGACCTTGGGCGTCTGGGGTGCCGACTTGTGCCAGCAGGTTGAAAGCCATTTGCCGATCGAAGAACTTTGGCTCCAGCGGGCGCACGTTCAACAACTCGGCGGTCTGCCGAGCCAACTCGCTGACGGCCTCGCGCCCCTGAGCGGAGACGGCCAGGTTGGCAGTGACGTTAATGCGCTGGATGTCCAATAGGCCACGTAATGGCGCCAGCACCACTGCAAGATAGGTAGCGCAAGGGCTTGGGCTGCCGAGTTGGAACGGCTTTTTCAAACCGTCCAACACCTGGGCGTTGGCCTGAGGTACCACTTGGGGCGCCTGCTCAGCAGGCAATGCGCCCGACAAGTCGATCACCGAACAGCCGGCGGCGGTGGCACGCGGGGCAAAACTGCGGGTTACCGCCGGGCCTGCCGCGAAGAAGGCCAACTGCGCCTTGCTGAAATCGAACTCGTCGACCTCTTTTACCCGCACGTTCTTGCCACGAAACGGCACCGAAGCCCCCGCAGAATTGCTCCCCGCCAGCAGGTACAGGGTGCCCACCGGGAAATCCAGTTCTTCGAGGATCTGCACCAGGGTTTCACCAACGGTGCCGGTAGCGCCGATCACGGCGATTTCAAAGGTCTGGGTCATGGGGGCTGCCTCGGGCATTGCGGGGGGAGCGGCACTTTACCGGGTGGTTGGGGGTGAGGCAATTAACCCAAGCTTGCTGGTGTGGCTGATGACGCCTTCGCGAGCAAGCCCGCTCCCACATTTGATTGCATTTCAACTGAAGAAATTCGGTCGAATGTGGGAGCGGGCTTGCTCGCGAAGAGGCCCGACAGAACAATAAAAAACCCCGCGCCTGTCACCAGAGCCCGGGGTTCTTCAATGCAAGGAAGCGATCAACGCTCCAGCAAAATCCGCAGCATGCGACGCAGCGGTTCAGCCGCGCCCCACAGCAGTTGGTCGCCAACAGTAAACGCGCCGAGGAACTGGCTGCCCATGTTCAGCTTGCGCAGGCGGCCCACCGGTACATTCAGGGTGCCGGTAACCTTGGTCGGGCTCAGCTCCTGCATGCTGATATCACGGTTGTTCGGCACCAGCTTGACCCAAGGGTTGTGCTGGCTGATCAGCCCTTCGATATCGGCAATCGGCACGTCTTTGTTCAGCTTGATGGTCAGCGCCTGGCTGTGGCAACGCATGGCGCCGATGCGCACGCAAATGCCGTCCACCGGGATCGGGTTCTTGAAGCGACCGAGGATCTTGTTGGTTTCGGCCTGGGCCTTCCACTCTTCGCGGCTCTGGCCGTTGGGCAGTTCCTTGTCGATCCACGGGATCAGGCTGCCGGCCAATGGCACGCCGAAGTTCTCGGTTGGGTAGGCGTCGCTGCGCATGGCTTCGGCCACACGGCGGTCGATGTCGAGGATCGCGCTGGCCGGGTCGGCCAGTTGGTCAGCGACAGCGGCGTGGGTCGCGCCCATCTGCTTGATCAGTTCGCGCATGTTCTGCGCGCCGGCGCCGGACGCCGCCTGATAGGTCATGGCGCTCATCCACTCGACCAGGCCGGCTTCGAACAAGCCACCCAGACCCATCAGCATCAAGCTGACGGTACAGTTGCCGCCCACGTAGTTCTTGGTGCCGGCGTCCAGTTGCTGGTCGATGACCTTGCGGTTGACCGGGTCGAGGATGATCACCGCGTCGTCCTGCATGCGCAGGCTCGAGGCGGCGTCGATCCAGTAACCCTGCCAGCCGGCTTCACGCAGCTTGGGGAAGACTTCGCTGGTGTAGTCGCCACCCTGGCAGGTCAGGATCACGTCGAGGGTCTTCAACTCTTCAATGCTGTAGGCGTCCTTGAGCGGGGCGATATCCTTGCCCACGGACGGCCCTTGGCCACCTACGTTCGAAGTGGTGAAAAACACCGGTTCAATAAGATCGAAATCCTGCTCTTCCAGCATCCGCTGCATGAGCACGGAACCGACCATACCGCGCCAACCGATCAGACCTACACGTTTCATCGCAACTACACCTTGTTAAAAAGTGGGCCGCCTTGCAGCAACAACTGCAAGCGGGCCCGAGAGATTACAGATTCCGCAGCGCGGCGACTACTGCGTCGCCCATTTCTTGCGTACCGACCTTGGTGCAACCCTGGGACCAGATGTCGCCGGTACGCAGGCCCTGGTCCAGCACCAGGCTCACAGCCCTCTCGATCGCATCCGCTGCATCAGCCAGGTTGAAGCTGTAGCGCAGCATCATCGACACCGACAGGATGGTCGCCAATGGGTTGGCAATGCCTTGGCCGGCGATGTCCGGCGCCGACCCGTGGCACGGCTCGTACATGCCCTTGTTGTGGGTGTCCAGGGACGCCGAAGGCAGCATGCCGATGGAACCGGTGAGCATCGAAGCCTGGTCGGACAAGATGTCACCGAACAGGTTGTCGGTAACGATCACGTCGAACTGCTTGGGCGCCCGCACCAGTTGCATGGCAGCGTTGTCGACGTACATGTGGCTCAGCTCGACGTCCGGGTAGTCCTTGGCGACTTCTTCGACGATTTCACGCCACAGTTGGCTGGACGCCAGAACGTTGGCTTTATCCACCGAGCAGACCTTCTTGCCGCGCACGCGAGCCATGTCGAAACCGACCCGGGCGATACGGCGGATTTCACTTTCGCTGTACGGCAGGGTGTCGTAGGCCTGGCGCTCGCCATTTTCCAGTTCGCGCACGCCACGTGGCGAACCGAAATAGATACCGCCGGTCAGCTCACGCACGATCAGGATATCCAGGCCCGCCACCACTTCGGGCTTGAGGCTCGAGGCATCGGCCAGTTGCGGATAGAGGATCGCCGGGCGCAGGTTGCCAAACAGGCCCAGTTGCGCGCGGATTTTCAGCAGGCCGCGCTCAGGGCGGATGTCACGTTCGATCTTGTCCCATTTCGGGCCACCCACGGCGCCGAGCAACACGGCGTCGGCCGCACGGGCACGGTCCAGGGTTTCGTCGGCCAGCGGCACGCCGTGCTTGTCGATGGCCGCGCCGCCGATCACGTCGTGGCTCAATTCAAAACCCAGGCTGTACTTGCTGTTGGCCAATTCCAGCACCTTGACCGCTTCGGCCATGATTTCCGGACCGATGCCGTCGCCAGGGAGAATCAGAATCTGCTTGCTCATGCGTTCCTCATTTCATCAAGCGACCCGCCCGTGGGCAGGTCGGGGAAAATCAATCAGCGTTCGGCGAAGACCACCAGCACGTCGGTGCTGAAAGTGCCGTCGGCCTCAACTTCGTAATAATCGCGCACTTCCTGGCCCATAGCCTTCTGCAGCTCAAGGATTGCCACGCGCAATACTTCAGGCGTGCGCATGCGCTCGACCCACGAGGTGTACTCCAGGCGCAGGCGCTGACGCAGGCTATTGCGCACATGCAGACCGGACTCACTGAGTTGCTGCATCCACTCGGCGGCGCAGTAATCACGCACGTGGCTGGTGTCGCGCAGCACTTCGACGGTTTGCAGGTAAGTGTCCAACAGCGGGCTGCCCGGTGACAAGACATCCACAAAGGCCGCCACGCCGCCCGGTTTGAGTACCCGGCGCACTTCACGCAAGGCCAGGCCGAGGTCGCTCCAGTGGTGGGCCGAATAGCGGCTGAACACGAAGTCGAACTCGCCGTCGGCAAATGGCAGGCGTTCGGCGGCGCCGTGCACGGTGCGGATATTGTCCAGGCCGCGATCAACCGCAGCCGCTGCAACCACATCGAGCATCTGCTGGGACAGGTCGTAGGCCACCACTTCGTTAACCAAAGGCGCCACGTGGAAGCTCACATGACCGGCGCCGCAGCCCAGGTCCAGCAGGCGCGCAGCGCCGGCCCCGGCCAGTTCGGCCTGCAGCAGGGCGAATTCGGTGCCTTGGGCGTGCACGGCACTGCTCAGATAGGCCGAGGCTTGCTCGCCGAATTGTTTTTGCACGACTTGGGTGTGGGCGGTGTTGGTCATGGGAGTTTCCTTAACGAACTCTTGTGGTGTTTGCTCTGGCCCTATCGGGAGCAAGCCCCCTCCCACATTTGATCGCATTTCAATTGAAGGAACTGGGTCAAATGTGGGAGGGGGCTTGCTCCCGATGACGGCGGACCTGCCTACATCAATCTACGCATCGCGAAACAACCAAGGCTGGCTCGCCCGGTGCTTGGCTTCAAACGCCGCAATCGCATCGCCGTCCTGCAAGGTCAGGCCGATATCGTCCAGGCCGTTGATCAGGCAGTGCTTACGAAACGCATCCACTTCAAAGTGATACACCTTGCCGTCCGGACGGGTCACGGTCTGCGCGGCCAGGTCCACCGTCAACTGGTAGCCCACATTGACTTCCACTTGCTGGAACAACTCATCCACTTCGGCATCGCTCAAGATGATCGGCAACAAGCCGTTCTTGAAGCTGTTGTTGAAGAAGATGTCGGCATAGCTCGGCGCAATGATGCTGCGAAAGCCATATTCTTCCAGGGCCCACGGCGCGTGCTCACGGCTGGAGCCACAACCGAAGTTTTCCCGGGCCAGCAGCACGCTGGCGCCCTGGTAACGCTCGGCATTGAGCACAAAGTCCTTGTTCAATGGGCGCTTGGAGTTGTCCTGATAGGCATAGCCCACGTCCAGGTAACGCCACTCGTCGAACAGGTTAGGGCCGAAACCGGTGCGCTTGATCGACTTCAAGAACTGCTTGGGGATGATCTGGTCGGTGTCCACGTTGGCACGGTCCAACGGCGCGACAAGACCTGTGTGTTGGGTAAAAGCTCTCATCGGGTTTTCCTCAGATCAATTCGCGAACGTCGATGAAACGACCGTTGACGGCCGCTGCAGCAGCCATGGCCGGGCTCACCAGGTGGGTACGGCCACCGGCGCCCTGACGCCCTTCGAAGTTACGGTTGGAGGTCGAGGCGCAATGCTCGCCCGACTCCAGGCGGTCCGGGTTCATCGCCAGGCACATCGAGCAGCCCGGCTCGCGCCATTCAAAGCCGGCCTCGAGGAAGATCTTGTCCAGGCCCTCGGCTTCAGCCTGGGCTTTGACCAGACCGGAACCTGGCACCACGATGGCTTGCTTGATGGTCGAGGCGACTTTGCGGCCCTTGGCGATCACCGCCGCGGCGCGCAGGTCTTCAATCCGCGAGTTGGTGCAGGAACCGATAAACACGCGATCCAACTGGATGTCGGTAATCGCCTGGTTGGCTTTCAAGCCCATGTACTTCAAGGCGCGTTCGATGGAGCCGCGCTTGACCAGATCGGCTTCCTGAGCCGGGTCCGGCACGTTTTGATCAA
This sequence comes from Pseudomonas haemolytica, assembly GCF_009659625.1. GTDB lineage: Bacteria > Pseudomonadota > Gammaproteobacteria > Pseudomonadales > Pseudomonadaceae > Aquipseudomonas > Aquipseudomonas haemolytica. Next base: position 557,690 of record NZ_VOIW01000002.1, read on the forward strand.
CGGCCAGGACCATTTCCGGCGAGGTGCCCCAACTGACTTGCGGCTTGATCTGCGCGGCGTCGAGCTCGACCACGGTGTCGAACACGGCATCGGCGTCAGACACCAGGTCTTTCCAGGCTTCGACGGCGGCGTTCCAATCCGCGCCTTGCGGGGCGAACGGGCGGCCTTTGACGTATTCGACGGTTTTCTCGTCCGCCGCCACCATGCCCACACGGGCACCGGCTTCAATGGACATGTTGCAGATGGTCATGCGGCCTTCGATGGACAGGTCGCGAATCGCGCTGCCGGCAAACTCGATGGCATGGCCGTTACCGCCGGCGGTGCCGATCTTGCCGATCACTGCGAGCACGATGTCCTTGGCCGTCACGCCGAAGGGCAACTTGCCTTCGACTTTAACCAACATGTTTTTCATTTTTTTGGCCACCAGGCACTGGGTGGCGAACACATGTTCCACCTCGGAGGTGCCGATGCCATGGGCCAAGGCGCCGAACGCACCGTGGGTAGAGGTGTGGGAATCACCGCAGACCACGGTCATGCCCGGCAAGGTTGCGCCCTGCTCCGGGCCGATCACGTGCACGATGCCTTGACGCACGTCATTCATCTTGAATTCGGTGATGCCATATTCGTCGCAGTAGTCGTCGAGAGTCTGGACCTGAAGGCGCGAGACCTGGTCGGCAATGGCTTCGATACCGCCCTTGCGCTCAGGGGTGGTCGGCACGTTGTGGTCCGGGGTGGCGATGATGGAGTCGACACGCCAGGGCTTGCGCCCGGCCAGTCGCAGGCCTTCGAACGCTTGGGGCGAGGTCACTTCATGGATGATGTGACGGTCGATATAGATCAGCGACGATCCATCATCGCGACGTTTCACTTCATGGGAATCCCAAAGCTTGTCGTAAAGCGTTTTGCCGGCCATCAGTCGGTCCTCATCAGCGGTGCTTCTATACGCCGGGCTTTTCAATAACCCTTTGGCTTGTGAGGCTGATGGTATGGCGCTACATTAAATAACTCAAATTCATATTTTTTATGCTTTGGATTACCAACTGGAATACCACCATGGATCTGGCCAACCTCAATGCCTTTATTGCCATCGCCGAGACCGGTAGCTTCTCCGGCGCCGGTGACCGTCTGCACCTGACCCAACCGGCCATCAGCAAACGCATCGCTGGCCTGGAGCAACAATTGAAGGTGCGGCTATTCGATCGCCTGGGTCGTGAAGTCGGCTTGACCGAAGCCGGGCGGGCTTTGCTGCCACGCGCTTATCAAATTCTCAACGTGCTGGACGACACCCGTCGCGCCCTGACCAACCTCACCGGCGAAGTCAGCGGGCGCCTCACCCTGGCCACCAGCCACCATATCGGCCTGCACCGCCTGCCACCGATCCTGCGCACCTTCACCCGGCAATACCCGAACGTGGCGCTGGATATTCAGTTTCTCGATTCGGAAGTGGCCTACGAAGAAATCCTCCACGGCCGCGCCGAAGTGGCGGTGATCACCCTGGCGCCCGAGCCCCACCACCTGGTGCGCGCCACACCCGTGTGGGATGACCTGCTGGACTTTGTGGTCGCACCGGAACACAGCCTGACCAGCAACGGCGCCATCAGTCTGGCCGATATCGCCAGGCACCCGGCGGTGTTTCCAGGCGGCAACACCTTTACCCACCATATCGTCAGCCGCCTGTTCGAGGCCCAGGGCCTGACGCCGAATATCGCGATGAGCACTAACTACCTGGAAACCATCAAGATGATGGTCTCCATCGGCCTGGCCTGGAGCGTGCTGCCGCGCACCATGCTCGATGATCAAGTGGCAAGTATCGCTTTACCGGGCATACAGCTCAGTCGCCAGCTAGGCTATATCGTGCACACCGAAAGGACGCTGTCGAACGCTGCGCGGGCTTTCATGAGCCTATTGGATGCACAGGTCGATCTGCCAGGGTTACCGGCATGACGCCGTGCGGCCTCGGGTTATAAGTAAACCGCGCTGTTTTCCCATCGAGCCAAGGCCCTTTGATAATGCGCAATCCTGTCGACTCAGTACCTCCCCTGCCCCGCATTTACGCCCTGGACCCTCAAGCGGCGGAGCAAAGTTGGGACAGCGCCCCGCAACTGCTGGCGGCACTCAATGCCGCCCGGCTGGGCGCCTGGTGCTGGGAAATCGACACAGGAAGAATCAGTTGGTCACGGGGCACCCAGGCATTATTTGGCTTTAACCCGCGCCAACCATTGCCCAAGGACCTCGATTACCTCGACCTGCTGGCACCCCAAGACAGCGCGCGCGTGGTGCGCGGTTTCCACGCGGTACTTGCCGGCGAGCCATTCGAACGCGCCATGCACCACCGCATCCAGTGGCCCGATGGCAGCCTGCACTGGCTGGAAATCAGTGGCAGCCTGGCGCCAGACAAGACTGGGCGTCGTCGCATGATTGGGGTGATCCGCGAGATCACCCACCAGCGCGAGCGCGAACACGCCCTGAGCCACTCGGAAAAGCGCTTCGCCACCTTGTTCCATTTATGCCCGAACATGGTGCTGCTGACGCGCCAAGCCGACGGTTTGATCAGCGAAGCCAACCAGTACTTCGAAATGCTGTTCGGCTGGCCGGTGGCCGACGCCATTGGCCGCACCACCCTGGAGCTGGGTTTGTGGCGCCACCCGGAACAACGCGCACTGCTGGTCAAGGCCACCCAGCGCAAGGGCGAACCCATCACCATGGAGGTGCAGTTCTGCGCCAGCAACGGCCAGATCCACGATGGCACGCTCAGCGCCCAGAAGGTTGAACTGGACGGCGAGGCTTACCTGGTCAGCACGTTCCTCGACACCACCGAACGCAAAAACGCCGAGCAAGCGCTCAAGGACAGCCAGGAACGCCTGGACCTGGCCCTGGACTCGGCACAACTGGGCACCTGGGATTGGCACATTCCCAGCGGCATGCTCTACGGCTCGGCGCGTGCCGCCCAGTTGCACGGGCTGGAACCCATGCCGTTCCATGAATCCTTCGATGCGTTTTTTGACGGTATGTCCGATGAGGATCGCGAGGGCATGCGCAACGCCTACCGCAGCTTGCGCGAAGGCCCGGACGGCAATTACCAGTTGACCTATCGCGTGCAGATGGAGGATGGCAGCCCACGCTACCTGGAAAGCCGTGCACGCCTGTATCGCGACGAATCAGGCAAGCCCTTGCGCATGGCCGGGACCTTGCTGGATATCACCGACCAGGTGGAGCGCGAGCAGCGGCTCACCGCCTCCGAGGAAAAGTTCGCCAGCCTGTTCCAGGCCAGCCCCGACCCGATCTGCGTCACTTGCCTGTATAGCGGCGCCTTTATGGAGATCAACCCGGCGTTTACCCAGACCTTTGGCTTTACCGCCGCCGAGGTGATAGACAAAAGCGCCGAACAGATCGGCCTGTGGGACGAGCCCAGCAAACGCCTGCAACGCATCGAGCAAGTGATTCGCGAGCAGGCCCTGAACAACGTGGCCATCGTGGTGCATCACAAGGACGGCCAAAGCCTTACCTGTGTGATCTCCAGCCGCTTGATCAAGGTCAGTGACCAGCCATGCATCGTTACCACGCTGCGGGATATCACCCAGCAGCAACGCTCGGAGGCTGCACTCAAGGCCAGTGAAGAGAAGTTCGCCAAGGCGTTCCACTCCAGCCCGGACGCGATTTCCATCACCGAGCGCGACACCGGCCGTTATGTGGAGGTCAATGACGGTTTTTGCCGCCTGACCGGCTACCGTACCGAAGAGGCCATCGGCCTGACCCTGTACCAGATCGGCATCTGGGCCGATGAAAACCAGCGTGCCGCGCTGTTGGCCGAGCTGCAGATCAAGGGGCGTATCCATCATCTGGAAATGCTCTGGCATAACAAACGTGGCGAGGTGTTGGCGGTGGAGGTCTCGGTCGAGCCGATCACCTTGAATGAAACCCCATGCCTGCTGCTGACCGCCCGGGACGTCAGCCTGTTGAAAAACGCCCAGGCACAGATCCGTCACCTGGCCTATCACGACCCGCTCACCAACCTGCCCAACCGTGCACTGCTGATGGACCGCCTGAGCCAGCAGATCGCTTTGCTCAAGCGCCACAACCTGCGTGGCGCCCTGCTGTTTCTCGACCTCGACCACTTCAAGCACATCAACGACTCCCTCGGCCACCCGGTGGGCGACACCGTGCTGAAAATCGTCACCGCACGCCTGGAAGCCAGCGTACGCATGGAGGATACCGTGGCACGCCTGGGCGGCGATGAGTTTGTAGTACTGCTCAGCGGCCTGGAGGGTACGCGCCAGGACGTCAGCGACCAAGTGCAAAAACTGGCCGATGCCCTGCGCGAATTGCTCTCGGAGCCGATGTTCCTTGACGGCCATCGGCTGCAGGTCACGCCCAGCATCGGCGTGGCGCTGATTCCCGACCATGGCACTACACCTGCCGATTTGCTCAAGCGCGCCGATATCGCCCTGTACCGCGCCAAGGATTCAGGGCGCAATACCACGCAGATGTTCCACAACAGCATGCAAAAAACCGCCAGCGAGCGCCTGCGCATGGAAACCGATTTGCGCCTGGCGTTGTCACGCGGCGAATTCAGCGTGCATTACCAACCTCAGGTCGATGCGCGGGGCAACAAGATTGTCGGTGCCGAGGCCTTGGTGCGCTGGCAACATCCACAACTGGGCGCGCAGTCGCCGGCAGAATTTATCAAGGTGCTGGAAGACAGCGGCCTGATCCTGGAAGTCGGCACCTGGATTCTCGATGAAGCCTGTGGCGCCTTTGCCCAGTTGATTGCCGACGGCCTGTTGGACCCGCTCAATTTCAGCCTGTGTGTGAATATCAGCCCCCGGCAGTTTCGCCAGAACGATTTTGTGGAGCGGGTTGAACACAGCCTCAGGCAGCACCAACTGCCGTTCAGCCTGCTCAAACTGGAAATCACTGAAGGGATTGTGATCCAGAACCTGGACGACACCGTGGTGAAGATGCGTCGCCTGAAAAAACTCGGCGTGAGTTTCGCGATGGACGATTTCGGCACCGGCTACTCATCCCTGACCTACCTCAAGCGTCTGCCGGTGGATGCACTGAAAATCGACCAATCGTTCGTGCGTGATGCAACCCACGACCCGAATGATGCGGAAATCATCCGCGCCATAGTGGCCATGGCACGCAGCCTGAACCTGGAAGTGATTGCCGAGGGCGTGGAAACCCCAGAACAACTGGCGTTCCTGCAAAAGCTGGGTTGCCATTTATTCCAGGGTTATTTGCACAGCCGGCCGTTGCCGATCGAAGGGTTCAGGCGGTTGCTGGAATAACGATCACATCAGCGCTACGGCGTGGCCTTTAGTGGGCGCCTTGCCCTGGCGCCCCCATAACTCTTCGCGGCCGTTAATGACCGCCACCGAATGCCCGGTCCGGTTGCACATACCCAGTTGCCCGTTGGCGAGGTCGCGTACATTCACCCTCTTCATGTGGCTCTTCAATCCCAGCCGCAGGAACCCCTCCCCCGGCCCGGTCTCGTCCTCTCCATTGTTCAAGCTGCGGATCGCGGCCTGGAAGCTTCGACCCGCCGTACGATCGTTGTTTTCCATCTGCGCACGCTTGGCACTGACCGCGAACAGGAATTGAGCATCCTTGAGCATCCCTTTATCCGCCCCGACAAACCGCGCACCCCGTGCCCCTTCGGCGAGTTCACGGTCGGTCAGGGTGAGCCTGAAGTCATCACGCATCATCACTTGGTAGCCGTCATTGGTTCTGGTCACTTCCTTGAAAACATCCGTGGGGCTTTGACCAAATCGATACATCGCCGCCTTGATGGCCGATACCGTCACACAGTTGCCATCGGGGCCCTGGCGAAACCCGCTCCAGATGTTGTCTGGCTTCGCGCCATTTCGCTTGCTGGAAAGCCCGGGTATTTCCAGCGCCGTGCCTGGCTTGGGAGCGACAGGTTCTGGCGCCACTTTCGGAGTAACCTTGACGGAAGGGGCAGGCGCATCAGGAAGCACCTGACCTCGGCCATCCGATAACAAACCCTGTAACTGAGTAAAAAGTGAACGCAGGGTAGTAAGAACTTCCGGCAGTTTGTCTGTTTCGATTTTGCTTTCCGACACGTCGTTGACAGGAACACTTACACCGCGCTTAACATCTTCACGGGCACGCCGTAGTTCAGGCCTTAATTCATTACTCGCTTCTACCAGACCACCAAACCTACTGACATCTACAATACGCGCAATATTGTTAATTGAATGAATAGACATGTACTTCTCCACACACAGGCATCCGCGAATACTTACTTCGCCAAACGTGCCTGTTTTTCTTGAAATTTCAACCAAGCCCGCTACCACCCAGCCTCGGGCGCTGGTCAGCCCCTGAACTGTCTAGTGCGGGTATTGAATGGTGTTTCGATCCAGGAAAAACAGCTTAACCTCACACACTGCAGAAGATTAATTAACAGAGACATTAGCGATACTCCTATTCGACCCGCCCATTGAGAATCCAGGCGATGATTTTTATGAACTGGAAACAACAGAGTCACACAGTCCATATATTCGTGGAGAATCCGCCTATCGAGTTCCCGAAACCGTTGCTCATACAAGGAAACCAATACGCACTGGTGGACATCCATCCTTGTTTATTCGCGTTAAACTCTTGTGTTCAGCTGCATTGAACTTCCACCCAGGCTTACATGCGTTAATACACCGACGACCTGTAAATAGCAGATAATATTCATGCGCCTTCAAGTTGAGTTTTTATGTTATTTCGCGCACGCGAAAAAAAGGGCTCCAGTGGAGCCCTCTCAGGTAAATGTAAAAACTTACTTAACGACTCAATCCAACGGAACTGGGTGCCGCATGCCCAACAGGCGACTGACCTGCTGCAAATCCGTCTCACGGCGCAGGGCCGTGAACAGCTCCACCGCCTGCGGGTAGTTACGTGTCAGCATCGCCAACCATTGCTTCAAGCGTCCGGGCGCCTGCTTTTCAGTCAGCTGCGCCACCGATTGGCGCCAGAACTCCTGAAGCATGGGCTGCATCTGGGCCCAGGTCATTTCGACCACCTCCTCGCCCGCCTTCGCTGCCATGATCTGTCGCGCCAGGTCCGGACGCGCCACCAGGCCACGGCCGAGCATAATGTCTTCGGCGCCGCTGATTTCGCGACAACGCTTCCAGTCTTCGACGCTCCAGATATCGCCATTGGCAAACACCGGCACCTTGACCACGTCCTGCACCCGCGGGATCCACTCCCAATGGGCCGGCGGCTTGTAGCCATCGACCTTGGTGCGCGCATGCACCACGATATGCGCAGCGCCGCCTTCAGCCAGGGCCGTGGCGCACACCAGAGCGCCGTCCGGGCTGTCGAAGCCCAGGCGCATCTTGGCGGTTACCGGGATATGCGCCGGCACCGCACGGCGTACATGTTCGACGATCCGGTTGAGCAGCTCCGGTTCCTTGAGCAGAACCGCACCACCACGGGACTTGTTCACGGTCTTGGCCGGGCAACCGAAATTCAGGTCGATCACTTCAGAACCCAGCTCGCAGGCCAGGGCGGCGTTCTCCGCCAGGCACACCGGGTCGGAGCCGAGCAGTTGCACACGCAGCGGCACGCCCGCCGCGGTGTGGGCACCGTGCAGCAGTTCCGGAGCGAGCTTGTGAAAATAGGCAGGCGTGAGCAGGCGGTCGTTGACGCGAATGAACTCGGTCACGCACCAATCGATACCGCCCACGCGCGTCAACACGTCCCGCAGGATGTTGTCGACCAACCCCTCCATGGGCGCCAAAGCAATTTGCATGGAAAACACTCAACAAAAATCGTGGCGCAGTTTACTGGGTTTCCTACGGCAACCGTTAACCCCCTGTCAGGGCGGGGCCGTAACCTTCAATAAACTCAGCGGGCATACGCTTGGGCTTGCCGCTGGACAGCTCGATGCACACAAAGGTGGTCTGCGCACGCAGCAGGGTCGCGCCATCGCGGGGGCGTACCAGTTGGAAACGACGGGTCATTTTCAAGCGCTGGTCCCAGTCGACGATCCAGGTGGCCAGTTGCAAGTCGTCGCCCTCATAGCCTGCTGCCAAGTAGTCGATCTCATGGCGCACTACGGCCATGGCACGATCCAGGCGCCGGTACTCGGTGAGGTCCAGCCCCAGGCGCTGGGAATGGCGCCAGGCACAACGCTCCAACCAAGACACGTACACCGCGTTATTGGCGTGCCCCAGGCCGTCGATGTCGTCAGGTGCGACCTGCAGATCGATGATAAACGGCGTTGCCATATCCCAGCCCATGCCTTGCTCCAGTCGATTGATGTCGGCGGGGCAGTGTATCAGGCGGTTTGCCGCGCCTGTAGGCGGCAGCCGGCCAACAGCGCCAGGACACCTTCGATCACCCGTGGGTCGGCCAGCACTTTCTGGTGCCCGCCGGCTTCCAGGCGCAAAAGACGGCTGTCGAACCAGGCCTCGTGAATGGCTTGCGACGCCTTGACCGGGACGAAAGTATCGTCTTCGGCATGCACGATCAGGCCCGGGATATTCATGTGGTAGTGGGCCACATCCAAGTGCTTGAGCGGCATACCGAACGTCAGTTCCACCTCGTGGATAAACGCTGCGCGTGCTCGCGCCGGCAAACCGACCATTTGGGTGAAGCCGCGCAGCACATCCAGAAAACGCGACGGCGCGGCAATACTCACCAACGCCCCGGCACGCAACCCCAGTTGCACCGCCAGCATCGCACTGGCGCCACCCATGGAATGGCCGATCACCGCGTGCAGCGGCGGCAACTCGGCCGCAGCCTCGAGCATGGCGCGGGCAAAGAGCAACACATGGGCTTCGCGCCCCGGCGAGCGGCCATGTGCGGGACCGTCCAGGGCAATCACCGAATAACCGTTATCCACCAACGCAGTGATCAGGCTGGCGAACTGGGTGGGACGACCTTCCCAGCCATGCATCAACAACACCGCAGGGCCCTGGCCCCAACGCAGGGCAGACAAGCCAAAGCGCAACGTGATGCGCTCCGATTGCGCCAACAGTGGCAGTTCCCAGTCACGGGGCGGCAGATCGCGCGGCGTCATGAAAGCACGTCGCATCTTGTTGGCTACGGTTTGCGGCGCCAGGTGCCCCAGGGTGCCGTTGACGCGACGAATCCAGGTTAACGTGCCCATCATGCAAGCCCTCTTCTAGCGCACGGCGGATTTAGCAGCACGCAGCACACGGTCAGACAACTCACCCGGGCCAAGGGCGCGGGCCAAGGCCAGGCCACCAATCATCAGGGCCATGTCCGCCAGGGCCTTGTCAGTGTCCTCAGGAGTGGCTGCCAACTGCGCAGCCATCAGTTCACAGTGCTCATTCAGCGCCTGGCGGAATTCGTCGGGCAGGCGACTCATCTCGCCCACCGTCGCCGGGATCGGGCAAGCCTGGGCCGTGGAGTCGCGGTGCTTGCGCGACAGGTAAAACGCCGCCACCAGCGCTCTGCGTTCTTCACCGGTCAGTTGTGAATCCATGTCGTCGATAGACGCGCGACGCTTGGCCAACAATTGGGTGAATGCCTCGAGCATCAAGGCGTCTTTGCTTTCAAAGTGCGCGTAAAAACCACCCACTGTCAGCCCCGCCGCGCCCATGACTTCGCCCACACTCGGCTCAGCCGGGCCACGCTGGATCAACGCCGCGCTGGCAGCCTGCAAAATGCGTTCGCGGGTTTGCGCTTTTTTATCGCTCATGCTTGCCTCCGTCTCTCATGGGTTGAATATTATTACCATAATAATATTTGGCAAGCGACAGACATGACCATCGGTCAGAACGAAAGAATGGATTTGAGGAGGGAATTGGCCAAATGCCAGACAAACAAAAGGGCCATTCAATAATTGAATGACCCTTTAAAATCCCGCAAAGCGGGTAAACGTGGCGTCCCCTAGGGGACTCGAACCCCTGTTACCGCCGTGAAAGGGCGGTGTCCTAGGCCACTAGACGAAGGGGACACAAACCTTCTATACAACAGACCGGGCTGAGACCCGTCGATTCAAGGACGGTGTGGCCAGACCTTGAACCTGTAAATTGGTGGAGCTAAACGGGATCGAACCGTTGACCTCTTGCATGCCATGCAAGCGCTCTCCCAGCTGAGCTATAGCCCCGGATTTTTCGTCTCGCGACGCAGCAGGCCTTTCGAACTGCTTGTTGAAACTGGCGTCCCCTAGGGGACTCGAACCCCTGTTACCGCCGTGAAAGGGCGGTGTCCTAGGCCACTAGACGAAGGGGACAAAACCTTCTGTACATCTGATCAGAGCTGAGACCTGATCAATTCAAGGACGGTGTGGCCAGACCTTGAATCTGTAAATTGGTGGAGCTAAACGGGATCGAACCGTTGACCTCTTGCATGCCATGCAAGCGCTCTCCCAGCTGAGCTATAGCCCCTCATCGGTGAGGACGGGGCGAATCTTAATGGCGGTTTGGAAACGTGTCAAATTTATTTTCAACATTTTCCAAAGTTTTTTGCCGGGATAACAATCACTTACCGATCAAACCCCGGAAAACCGGGGTTTGACCGTTGCAACAGCTAGCTCAGGCAATCGCGCCCAGCAGCTTTTCCCACTCCTTGTTTTCTTTCTTCGACACACCACCAAGCAAATCAAGGGCTTGGCGCAGGCGGAAACGGGTCAGGTCCGGACCGAGGATTTCCATCGCATCGAGCACCGACACCGAACTCGCCTGCCCGGTAATTGCGGCAAACATCAGCGGCATCGCATCGCGCAATTTCAATTCCAGGGACTCCACCACCGCCTGGATCGTCGCGGTGATCGCGTCCTTCTCCCACTGGCGCAGGCTTTCCAGCTTCCACAGGATCAACTGCATCAACTGGCGGACCTGGTCACCCGAAAGCTTCTTGGATTCGAACAGTTTAGGGTCCGGATTAACGCCACCGGCAAAGAAGAAACTGGCCAACGGCGCGACCTGGCTGAAGGTCTCCACCCTGCCCTGCACCAATGGCGCGATCTTCATCATGTACTCGGGGTTCAACGCCCACCGCTGCACACGCCTGGCGAACTCTTCCACCGGCAGGTCACGCAGCCACTGGCCGTTGAGCCACGACAGCTTCTCGATATCGAAGATTGGCCCGCCCAGGGAGACGCGGGACAGGTCGAAGTTGTCGACCATTTCCTGCAGCGAAAACTTCTCGCGCTCGTCCGGCATCGACCAGCCCATACGGCCCAGGTAGTTGAGCATCGCCTCAGGCATAAAGCCCATACGCTCGTAGAACGTCACCGAGGTCGGGTTCTTGCGCTTGGACAACTTGCTCTTGTCCGGGTTACGCAGCAGCGGCATGTAGCACAGCTGCGGCTGTTCCCAGCCAAAGTACTCGTACAGCAGGATCAGCTTGGGCGCCGACGGCAGCCATTCTTCACCGCGCAGCACGTGGGTGATGCCCATCAGGTGATCGTCGACCACGTTGGCCAGGAAGTACGTCGGCAGGCCGTCGGTCTTCATCAGCACCTGCATGTCCATGCGGTCCCACGGGATCTCGACGTCACCGCGCAGCATGTCCGGCACCACGCACACGCCTTCACTCGGCACTTTCATACGGATGACGTGAGGTTCGCCAGCCGCGAGGCGCGCAGCCACTTCTTCTTTGGACAGCAACAGCGCACGGCCGTCGTAACGCGGGGTCTCGCCACGAGCCTGTTGCTCGGCACGCATCTGGTCCAGCTCTTCGGCGGTGCAGAAGCACGGAAAGGCGTGGCCCATGTCGACCAGTTGCTGGGTGTACTGCTTGTAGATGTCGCTGCGCTCGCTCTGGCGATACGGGCCGTGGGGGCCGCCGACGTCCGGGCCTTCAGCCCAGGTAATGCCCAACCAGCGCAAGGCATCGAAAATCTGCTGTTCCGACTCACGGGTCGAACGCAGTTGATCGGTATCTTCGATCCGCAGGATGAATTCACCGCCATGCTGCTTGGCAAAGCAGTAGTTGAACAAGGCGATGTAGGCAGTACCGACGTGGGGATCCCCAGTAGGCGATGGCGCGATGCGCGTGCGGACGGTGGTCATGGCAGGTCTCGAATGGGCGATAAAACTGAAAATTGAAACAAGGGGCGAATGGTAACACCAGCTTGGGTGATTCTGGCAGAGCGCGGTGCCGCCATCACTGCCAATCAAACAGCCAACAACCGCTCGCGCAACTTGCCGATCTCATCGCGCGTCTGCGCCGCCGCCTCAAACTCCAGGTCCCGCGCCAACTGGTACATCTTCTCTTCCAACTGACGAATACGCTTGGTGATCTCACTCGGCGAGCGCAGTTCGTTCTCGTACTTGGCGCTCTCCTCGGCGGCCTTGGCCATGCCCTTGCGCTTCTTGCTGCGCGAGCCGGGGACGGTGGCGCCTTCCATGATGTCGGCGACGTCCTTGAACACGCCTTTGGGGATGATGCCATTCTCCAGGTTGTAGGCAATCTGCTTGTCACGGCGGCGCTCGGTCTCGCCAATCGCCCGCTCCATGGAGCCGGTGATACGGTCCGCGTACAGAATCGCCCGCCCATTGAGGTTACGCGCCGCGCGGCCGATGGTCTGGATCAGCGAGCGCTCGGAACGCAGAAAGCCTTCCTTGTCGGCATCCAGGATCGCCACCAGCGATACTTCCGGCATATCCAACCCTTCGCGCAGCAGGTTGATCCCCACCAGCACATCAAAGGTGCCCAAGCGCAGGTCGCGGATAATCTCGACGCGCTCCACGGTGTCGATGTCCGAGTGCAAATAACGCACACGCACGCCGTGGTCGGCAAGGTAGTCGGTCAGGTCTTCGGACATACGCTTGGTCAGCGTGGTGACCAGCACCCGCTCTTCCAGTGCGACGCGCTTGGTGATCTCCGAAAGCAGGTCATCGACCTGGGTCAGCGCCGGGCGGATTTCGATTTGCGGGTCCACAAGACCGGTCGGGCGCACCAGTTGCTCGATCACGCGGCCCGCATGTTCGGCTTCGTAGTTACCCGGCGTGGCCGAGACGAAGATCGTCTGTGGGCTGATGCTTTCAAACTCGTCGAAGCGCATCGGCCGGTTATCCAGTGCCGACGGCAAGCGGAAACCGTATTCCACCAACGTTTCTTTACGCGAGCGGTCACCTTTGTACATCGCGCCGACCTGCGGCACGCTGACGTGGGACTCGTCGATCACCAGCAAGGCGTCGTCCGGCAAGTAATCAAACAGGGTGGGCGGCGCCTGCCCGGATTCGCGGCCGGAAAGGTAGCGCGAGTAGTTTTCGATGCCGTTGCAGTAGCCCAGCTCCAGGATCATTTCCAGGTCGAAACGGGTGCGCTGCTCCAGGCGCTGGGCCTCCACCAGTTTGTTGTTGGAGCGCAGGTATTCCAGGCGCTCCACCAATTCGGCCTTGATGCCCTCGATGGCGCCCATCAGGGTTTCGCGCGGGGTCACATAGTGGCTTTTCGGGTAGAAGGTGAAGCGCGGCAGCTTGCGGATCACCTCGCCGGTCAATGGGTCGAAGGCCGACAGGCTTTCGACTTCATCGTCGAACAGTTCGATGCGGATCGCCTCCAGGTCGGATTCCGCCGGGTAGATGTCGATCACATCGCCGCGCACCCGGAAGGTGGCGCGGGCGAAGTCCATGTCGTTGCGGGTGTATTGCAAGCTCGTCAGGCGACGCAACAGCTCGCGCTGGTCGAGCTTGTCGCCACGGTCGACGTGCAGCACCATCTTCAGATAAGTCTCCGGGCTGCCCAGACCGTAGATGCACGAGACCGTGGTGACGATGATCGCATCCTTGCGCTCCAGCAACGCCTTGGTCGCCGACAGACGCATCTGCTCGATATGGTCGTTGATCGATGCATCTTTCTCGATAAAGGTATCGGAGGATGGCACGTAAGCTTCAGGCTGGTAGTAATCGTAGTAGGAAACGAAGTACTCCACCGCGTTGTTCGGGAAGAACGCCTTGAACTCACCGTAGAGCTGCGCGGCCAGGGTCTTGTTCGGCGCCAGCACCAAGGTCGGGCGGTTCGTCTGGGCGATCACGTTGGCGATGCTGAAGGTCTTGCCCGAACCGGTCACCCCAAGCAGAGTCTGGTGCGCCAGGCCGGCTTCGATGCCTTCGACCATCTGGCGGATGGCTTCCGGTTGATCGCCGGCGGGTTCAAAACGGGTAACGAGCTGGAAATCCGACATAACGTACCTCGTGAAGTCACCCCAGACTCAACACCGCCAGGGACGAAATAGCTCAGCAACCCGCGAATATTCATCGCAGGTTGCAGGAAAAAACCATGATAGCTGTAGAAGTGGTGGCGAATGTGACGGGTTTCAAGGCAACCGTCCTACCTGCCGTCCGGGATCAATGTTGCAATAAGACTAACGGTCAACAAATAAACCGAAAAACATGGCCGAAAAGCCGTTTCGGTTGTCGCCCTCAGCCGTGATGGCCTCTATACTAGCTCCCCGTTTGTGCACCGCTCTAGTGCCTTCGGCTGGAGCGCGACACGTCCCTCCCTTCCCCCATAGAGCTGCCGCAAAAATGAGCCTGTTTTCCGCTGTCGAAATGGCACCACGCGATCCAATCCTGGGCCTCAACGAAGCATTTAACGCCGATACACGAACCACCAAGGTCAACCTTGGCGTGGGCGTTTACTGCAACGAGGAGGGGAAAATTCCACTCTTGCGTGCCGTTGCCGAAGCGGAAGCCATTCGCGTGGCGCAACACGCGGCCCGTGGCTACTTGCCGATCGACGGCATCGTGGCCTACGACCAGGCCGTGCAAAAGCTGTTGTTCGGTGCTGAATCACCGCTGCTGAGCGCTGGCCGTGTGATCACCGCGCAAGCCGTCGGTGGTACCGGCGCGCTGAAAATCGGTGCCGACTTCCTCAAGCAACTGCTGCCCAATGCCGTGGTCGCCATCAGTGACCCAAGCTGGGAAAACCACCAGGCGCTGTTCGAAAAAGCCGGTTTCCCGGTGCAGACCTACCGCTACTACGACGCCGCCACCCACGACGTCAACCGTGCCGGCCTGCTCGAAGACCTCAACGCCCTGCCGCCGCAATCCATCGTGGTGCTGCACGCCTGCTGCCATAACCCGACCGGCGTGGACTTGAGCCCGGCCGACTGGCAAAACGTGCTGGACGTGGTCAAGGCCAAGAACCTGGTGCCGTTCCTCGACATGGCCTACCAAGGCTTTGGCGATGGCATCCACGAAGACGCCGCCGCCGTGCGCCTGTTTGCTGAATCGGGCCTGACCTTCTTTGTGTCCAGCTCGTTCTCCAAGTCGTTCTCCCTGTACGGCGAACGCGTAGGCGCGCTGTCGATTGTCAGCGAGTCCAAGGAAGAAAGCGCGCGCATCCTCTCCCAGGTCAAGCGCGTGATCCGCACCAACTACTCCAACCCGCCGACCCACGGTGCAGCCATCGTTGCCGCGGTGCTGAACAACCCCGAGCTGCGCGCCCAGTGGGAAGCCGAACTGGCCGAAATGCGCCTGCGCATCCGTGGCATGCGCGAGCAGATGGTGGCTGAGCTGGCCAAGGCTGCTCCAGGCCATGACTTCAGCTTCGTCGGTCGCCAGCGCGGGATGTTCTCCTACTCCGGCCTGACCGTTGAGCAAGTCACCCGCCTGCGCACCGAGTTTGGCATCTACGCACTGGATACCGGCCGTATCTGTGTGGCGGCGCTGAACCAATCGAACATTGGTGCTGTGACCAAAGCGATTGTCCAGGTGCTGTAAGCCGGCAAGCGTTATACGAAGGGGGAAGCCATTGGCTTCCCCCTTTTTATTGGCGAACACACTAGACTGAACCCCGACTGCCCCTTTGCTGTGAGAGCCCTATGAGAAACGACGACCTGGACCTGCGCGCCGACCGTGACGAACTGCATGACTACACCCCACGAGCACCGCAAGCCAAGCGCCAGAAGAGCCTGGTGCTGCAGGTGGCGCTGGGAGTATTCCTAGGTGGTTTGGCGTTGTGGCTGGTACAACTGGGTGCGACGGCAATCATGGCGAAATTGGCCATGGGCACCCTGCAATTTGGCGGCTGATGACAGTCAAAATGTGGGAGCGGGCTTGCTCGCTCCCACATTAGATCTGCGCTGCTACCAGATCACGTTCCTCCAGCAATTTCACGAAACTGTTCAAACTCTGCGACACCGTGCCTCTACGCCAGATCAGCCAGGTATTGAGGATGCGGAATGTGTCGCTCAACGGCCACACACTCACCGCCGCACACCCCGGCATGCTCTCAAGCATGCTGCGCGGCATCAGTGCCAACCCCGCCCCGGCGCTGACGCAGGCGAGCATGCCGTGGTAGGACTCGATCTCGAAGATCTTGCCCGGCATCGCGCCATCCTGTGAGAACCAGCGCTCGAAGTGATGCCGGTACGAGCAATTCGAGCGAAACGTATAGATATTCTCGCCATTCACATCCCGCCCGCGAGTGACAGGCGCGTGATGCAGCGGCGCGATCACCACCATCTCCTCTTCGAACACTGCCACGCCTTCCAGAGTGGAATGCAGCACCGGCCCGTCGACAAAGGCCGCCGTCAGCCGCCCTGACAGCACACCCTCGATCATGGTGCCCGACGGGCCGGTGCTCAGGTCCAGCTCGACCTTGGCGTATTTCTGGTTATACGCCGCGAGCAAGCCGGGGATACGCACTGCCGCCGTGCTTTCCAGGGAGCCCAGGGCAAAGGCACCTTGGGGTTCCTCCCCCGCTACCGTGGCACGAGCTTCTTGTACCAGGTCGAGAATACGCCGCGTATAGCCGAGGAAATTCCAGCCGGCCGGCGATAGGCGCAGGCGGCTTTTCTCGCGGATAAACAACTCCACGCCCAAATCCTGCTCCAGTTGCTTGATGCGCGTGGTCAGGTTTGAAGGCACCCGATGAATCAACTGCGCGGCGGCGCTGATGCTGCCTTGCTCGGCAACGGCCTTGAAGATTTCCAGCTGCACCAGATCCAAGTCATTCTCCAATCGTGAACGTATCGCTTAATATTATTCAGTTTCCAGAAAAGATATAGCCCCGTACGCTGACCCCATTCCACTTATTCAGCCGGACGGTGCCATGAACGCTATTTCCCACCAGACCCACGCCTTGTCGATCAACCCCGCCAACGGCGAGACAGTCGGCAGCTACCCTTATGAAACCGCGGTACAGCTGGACGCCGCCCTCACCCGCTCAACCAATACCTTCCGCACGTGGCGCCGGCAGCCGGTCAGCCAGCGCGCCGAATTGCTGCAGGCCTTGGCCTGCGCCCTGCGCGAGCAAGCCGAAGACATGGCGCAAATGATCACCCTGGAAATGGGCAAACCCATCGCCCAGGCCCGCGCCGAGATCGAAAAGTGCGCCCAACTCAGCGAGTGGTACGCCGCCCACGGCCCGGCCATGCTCGCCCCTGAACCAACGCTGGTGGACAACGGCAGCGCCCGGATCGAATACCGCCCGCTGGGCCCGATCCTCGCCGTGATGCCGTGGAACTTCCCGGTTTGGCAGGTGCTGCGCGGCGCCGTGCCAACCCTGCTCGCCGGCAACACCTACGTGCTTAAACACGCGCCGAACGTGATGGGCAGCGCCTACCTGATCCAACAAGCGTTCCATAAAGCGGGTTTCGCCGACGGCCTGTTCGAAGTGATCAACGTGACCCAGGACGGCGTGTCCAGCGCCATCGCCGACCCGCGCATCGCCGCCGTGACCCTCACCGGCAGCGTGCGCGCCGGTATCGCCATTGGCTCCCAGGCCGGCGCAGCACTGAAGAAATGCGTGCTGGAACTGGGCGGCTCCGACCCGTTCATCGTGCTAAACGACGCCGACCTCGACGCCGCCGTGCAAGCGGCCGTGATCGGCCGATTCCAGAACAGCGGCCAAGTCTGCGCCGCAGCCAAGCGCCTGATCATCGAAGCCGGTGTGGTTGAAGCCTTCACCGCCAGATTCCTAGAAGCCAGCCGCGCCCTGGCGATGGGCGAGCCAATGTCGACCGCCACCTATATCGGCCCCATGGCCCGCTTCGACCTGCGCGACGAACTGCACGGCCAGGTCCAGGCGACCCTGGAAGAAGGCGCGACCCTGCTGCTGGGCGGCAACAAAGTCCCAGGCGCGGGCAATTACTACGAACCGACCGTGCTGGCCGACGTCACCGATCAGATGACCTCGTTCAAGCAGGAATTGTTTGGCCCCGTGGCGTCGATCATCACCGCCCGCGATGCCGAGCATGCTGTGGCCCTGGCCAATGACAGCGAATTCGGCCTCACCGCCAGCATCTTCACTACCGACGCGGCGAAAGCCCGGGACATCGCCAACCAACTGGAAACCGGCGGGGTCTTCGTCAACGCGTTCAGCGTGTCAGACCCTCGGGTAGCGTTTGGCGGCGTGAAGAAAAGCGGGTTTGGCCGTGAGTTGTCGCATTTCGGCGTACGCGAGTTCTGCAATGCCAAAACAGTGTGGCTGGATCGCAAATAATCCAGTTGATCACCTGTGGCAAGCAACTTCACGCCTGCCGCCAGCGTAGCTCCCGTTAAGCCTCGCGATCGACTACCATACCGCCGCCGGTTCCCACATGGGACTAATAGGGAATTCGAAACGCCCCCACGCGTAAGTCGAAACTGCCCCCGCAACTGTAGGTGCTGAGCCTGCCCCTGAATGCCACTGGACCACGTCCGGGAAGGCTGGGGCGTGGCGATGACGCATCAGTCAGGAGACCTGCCGGCCCAGCAATATGACTAACCGGCGGGGTGTCCGGGAAGGACACCCTGGCCCTGCACTCCTGCAGCCTCCATGGGCGTGTTTCCGAGCCGTACCTCCCCTGCCGCACCTCGGTTCACACGGAGATCACCCCATGCTGCCACGCGTTACCGCCCTGATCGCAGGCTTGGGTGCCTGTGCCCTGGCCCAGGCCACGCCCACCCACTACCCGCTGACCATGGAAAACTGCGGCAGCACCCTCACCTTCCAGCAAGCTCCCACCCGTAGCGTAACCATCGGCCAGGCCGCCACCGAGATGCTCTACGCCTTGGGCGTAGGCGATAAAGTGGTCGGCACTTCACTGTGGTTCAACAACGTATTGGCGCAGTACAAGGCGCAGGACGACAGCATTGAGCGCCTGGCCAACAATGAGCCGAGCTTCGAAGCGGTGATCGCCAAGCGCCCGCAACTGGTAGCCGCCGAGCTGGAATGGGTGGTGGGCCCGCAAGGCGTGGTCGGCACCCGCGAGCAATTCCATGAACTGAAGATCCCCACCTACCTGCTGCCCTCCGACTGCGAAGGCAAGGACAACCTGGTCGGTGCCGATGGCACGCGGCTGGAGCCGTTTCGCATCGAGACGATTTACAAAAGCATCAGCCAACTGGCACAGATTTTCGACGTACAGGAACGCGGCCAGCGGTTGAACGATGAGCTTAAGGCGCGCCTGGCCAAATCCATCGCGACTGCGCAGGGCAAAGGCTTGAAGCAGGCAAGCGCGCTGGTATGGTTCTCCAGCGCCGAAATGGCCAGCGACCCCTATGTGGCCGGGCACAAGGGCATCCCTGAATTCATGCTGCAAACCCTTGGCCTGCGCAACGTGGTGCAGTCCGATGAAGAATGGCCCGCCGTCGGCTGGGAAACCATCGCCAAGGCCAACCCCACGTTCCTGGTGATCGCACGCATGGACCGTCGCCGCTACCCCGCCGACGACCACGAAAAGAAACTCGCCTTCCTGCGCAACGACCCCGTGACCCGCAACATGGACGCGGTGAAAAACAACCGCATCATCATCCTCGACGCCCTGGCGTTGCAGGCCAGCCTGCGCACCTTCGACGGCCTGGAACAACTGGCCGCGGCCATCGACGGCTACGACCTGGGCAAATGATGCGTACCCTACTCGCCCTGGCGCTGCTCCTACTCGCACTGCTCGCTGGTGTCGCTATCGGCGAAACCGCCATCGAGCCGCAGGTGGTGTTGCAGGTGCTCGCCAATAAACTCTGGGCCGCAGGCTTCGTGCTGGACCCCATCGATGAAGGCGTGGTGTGGAACTACCGCCTCACCCGCGCCTTGGTCGCCGCTGCCTGTGGCGCGGGGCTGGCGACCTGTGGGGTAATCCTGCAATCGCTGCTGCGTAACCCGCTGGCGGATCCGTACCTGTTGGGTATCAGCGCCGGCGCGTCGACCGGCGCGGTCCTCGTTGCCTTGATCGGTGTGGGTGGCGGCCTGGTGTCACTGTCGGCGGGTGCGTTTGCGGGAGCGATGGCGGCGTTTGCGCTGGTGATTCTGCTGGCACGGGCGAGCGGTTCGTCCAGTGGCACCGGGCAGATCATCCTCGCGGGCATCGCCGGCTCGCAGTTGTTCAATGCCCTGACCGCATTCCTGATCACCAAGTCCGCCAGCTCCGAACAGGCCCGCGGCATTATGTTCTGGCTGCTGGGCAACCTCAGCGGCGTGCGCTGGCCGTCGGTATGGCTGGCGGTGCCGGTGGCGGTCGCTGGGCTGGCTGTGTGCCTGTGGCATCGCCGCGCGCTGGACGCGTTCACCTTCGGCAGCGACTCGGCGGCCTCCCTGGGCATCCCGGTGCGCCGTGTGCAATTTGTGCTGGTGGCCTGCGCCGCGTTGGTGACGGCGGTGATGGTGTCCATCGTGGGTTCCATCGGCTTTGTGGGGTTGGTGATTCCCCACGCCGCACGCCTGTTGCTCGGCACCGGGCATTCGCGGTTGCTGCCAGCCAGCGCCCTTGGCGGCGCGTTGTTTCTGATCGCGGCTGATGTGCTCTCGCGCACCTTGATCAAGGGCCAGGTGATTCCCGTGGGCGTGGTCACTGCCTTGGTGGGTGCTCCGGTATTTGCGTTGATCCTGATTGGCCGGAGGAATGCGCGATGAGCGTACTGAGCTGCAGCGGCCTGGGCTTCAAGGTGCGTGAGGCGCAGTTGCTGCGCGATGTAGACCTGGACGTAGAGCTGGGTGAAACCCTTGGCATCGTCGGGCCGAACGGTTCGGGCAAATCCACCCTGCTCAAATTGCTCGCCGGCTTGCGTGCACCGGGCAGCGGTGAAGTACGCTTGGGCGGCAAGCGCCTGGATGAGTTATCGCGCCGCACCATCGCGCAACAGCTGGCGGTGGTCGAACAGCAAGCCGATACCGATGACGCCATTCGCGTATTCGACGCCGTGGCATTGGGCCGTACGCCATGGCTGTCGGCACTGAGCCCGTGGTCTCGCGAAGACGACGCCATCGTGCGCCAAGCGTTGCACGACGTGGACGCCACCCACCTGAGCCAACGCGCCTGGCGCAGCCTCTCGGGCGGCGAACGCCAACGCGTGCACATCGCCCGCGCCCTCGCACAGCGGCCGCAGATTCTGTTGCTGGATGAGCCGACCAATCACCTGGATATCCAGCATCAACTGGCGATATTAAAAGGTGTGCAAGGCTTGCCGGTAACCACCTTGATCGCCCTGCATGACCTGAACCAGGCGCTGACCTGTGATCGCCTGGCCGTTCTGGATCGCGGGCGGCTGGTGGCACTGGGCACACCACTGGAGGTGCTGACGCCAGAGCGCCTGCAAGAGACATTCGGGGTACAGGGGCATTACCTGACGGACCCGTTTGATGGCGCGCAAATCCTGCGCCTGCGCTCTACCTGACACATTTGATCTACAGAGGTCGGTGCATATGGGTGGTCTGCCATACCGGGTCAGCTTCCACGTGCACCACCTCGAACCCCTGCCGGATCCAGAAATCAATCGCGCCGGGCAGAAACGGGTGGGTATGCAGGTAAACCATCTCCACCCCATCCGCCCGCGCCAACGCTTCCAGCGAACGGTATAGCTCACCCGCCAGGCCAAAGCGCCGGAAGGCCGGAAGTACGTACAGGCGCACCACTTCCACTGTCTTGCAGCCCTGGTAGTTCAACTGTGCAAAGCGGCCGTCATACGGCAGGTAACCCACCGCCGCAACGATCCGGCCTTCGGCACGAGCAATCAGAAACTGACCGTCGCCCTGGAGGTAGATGGCTTCGAACTGCGCCAGGTCATCCGGTAACCCGGTCGCCTTGAGTTTTGGAAAAATCTCATCACGAGCCTGCAAAACGAAGCGTAAAACTTCGGGAATGTCAGCGGCCGTCACGGCCTGGATGCTAGCGCTCATAGCCAAGGATTCGACTCGCTATCCACTTGCGGCTGTAAGCCAGCACGCTAGCGGCCATCGCCACCGGAAAATGAATGAACCCATGGGCCGCTTCCGGCAGCAGATGCGCCTCGACCCCGCCCCAGCGCTCGGCGATCAGCAGCGTGTCGTCCTTGAGCGGGTCCAACTCGCCCACAAACATCAGTGCCGGTGGCATGCCTGCAAAGTCTCCATACAACGGTGACAAAGGCGCCTGACGGCGCGCCTCATCGGTCATTCCGGGCGTCAGCATGCGAAGCGCCTGGACCATGCCCGGCCCATCCAGCAACAAGGTGTCCGGCCCCGCTGTACGCACGCTCGGCGTACCGGTCAAATCGTAGACGCCGTAATACAACACCGCGCCGCTTACGCGCTTGAGCAGCTCGGGCCATTGCTTGAGCGCCAGCAACGTGGCTGCCGCCAAGTGCCCACCAGCCGACTCACCGACAACAATCACCGGCAAGTCGGCAAACTCGGAGCATTCACCCAAGAGCCAACGGGCGGCGACCAGGCAGTCTTCCAGCAGCCCTTCAATCGGCGTATCCACCGCCAGCCGATAATCCACCGACACCACCGCCACGTCGCACGCGTTGACCATGCCGAGGTTGAGGTCGTCATCCATCTGCGCATTGCCGATCACCCAACCGCCGCCGTGGATATCCAGCACCACGCCTTTAGGCTTGCCACTCGGCCGCAGGATGCGCACGGGCACAGAGCCCAGCATTTTTCGCTCTGCCACGGGCGCCTTCTTCAGGGTTTGACTGACGCGCAACAGTGCCTGGATCAGGCGCGGCGTGATGCGGTTGCGGATTTTAAAGCGCGGCATCCACGCAAGCTTCTGATTGAAGCGGCGCATCTGGGCCAATTCAGTCTCGCTGGCGGGCCATGGTGTGTAGGCCATCAGCGGTTATTTCGCAGGATCGAGAAGTTCAAGGCGGCCGCCACGCACAGCCACGCCAGGTAAGGGAACAGGATCAACCCGGTAATCAGGTCCAGGCGTACGGCCAATACCACCATCGCCGCCACGGTAAGCCACAGCAGCACGATAACCACCATACCGGCGAGAATGCGATGGGCGCCGAAGAACACCGGCGTCCACAGCGTGTTCAAGGCAATCTGCGCCGCCCACAGGGCCAACACCATTTCGCTGCCGGGGATCTGGCTCAGGCGGTAACCGGCCCAGGCCAGCAGCAGATAGATGATCGTCCACGCCACCGGGAACAACCAATTGGGTGGGGTGAAGCTGGGCTTGATCAGGGATTCGTACCAAGCGCCGGGCTTGAAGATCACGCCGGTGCTGGCGGCGGCGGCGCAGGCAAGCAGGAAGATAAAGAAGGTCATCGTCGGTCCTTGGCTGGAATGGTTACAACCTTGGACGCATGACATACCGGTAAAAGTTCACCTGCGATCAAGTGTGGGCTCCACGATCCTGAGCCAGGGCCAGCGCGCCTGATAACTTCTGGCCTTGTGCAAAAACAGCTCCGGCTCCGGATGCAGTGGGTTGATGCGCAACACACCCTGCTCCACATCATCCAAACCATAAGGCGCATAGACCTCGCCCGAGGCAATATCCAGCGCGATGCAAGTACCCGCCACCAGATAACGATCAACTCCCTGCCTGGCCGAGTGCAACGGCGAATAGGGCCGGCCAAACCGCTGACCGTACCAAAGATGCACCCGCGCCTGATTCTTGACCTCCACATTCACGCCCAGGTCCTGAAATAGTACGTTTGCCGCCCGAATCACCGCGTCCTCCGCTTCGTAGGACAGGTCCTCGTCGAAGTAAAATACGTCGTAGTCCTTGACGCCCTGAGCGGCCGGCAGATTGGCGTGATGGTTCCACACTGCCTGGAACAGGCAACCCGCCGTGAGCAGGCACTGTTGCACGCCCAGATCCGGCAGGCGCGCCGTGATCTGAGCATTGATCGGGTTAGTCATGGCCAACTCGAGCAACGTATCGACGGTCAATGTCATGTTCAATCCTCCCTGGTCAGCGCCAACCATAACACCCGAACATGGCACTTCTGTAGGCGCGAGCTTGCTCGTGAAAACGCAAACGGTACGCCAGGCTCCTGGACCACGAAGCGCCCAGCCCTGGCTGATGACTACCCCTTAACTCAATAGCTCGCCCACTCGCCGCGTCGTTCTAAGCCACATACGACGACTCGGCGAGTTGGCTGTTGATGAAGCGGGACGCGTGGCTACCGTGCGGTTGCCGGCAGCTCCTGGCACCACTTGATAGAACGCAACGCTTCCTCGGCAGGCACCAGCGCGTAGCGCGAGTAAAACATTGTTCCACCGAAACGACGGCCGTCGACTTCACCCAAGGTCTGCCCATCCGTGTAGGCAGAGGTGCTGAGTTGGTCGGCGATGTAATACACCTTTCCATTCTCGACAGTGATATCGAAACGCTGATTAACCATACCGCTGATGATCGGTGGCGAGGTGGAGGCGACGCTGTGCTTACCAGCGGGAATGCCGGCCTTGAAAAAACTACCGGAGGGCAAGCTGCCAATGGCGCGGCCATCGACCTGAATAGTCGGAGCGACCCCGTTACCGATGCTGGCCGACGTGCGATAGAAGTACACCGTGGCCTCATCCGCACGGGGTTGTGCCGGTGACGTGAAGAACGGTTGGCCTGTCAGGTCCGGACCGCTGATGCAGCCGGTCAGTGAGGCCAGGGCTGCGAACAGGCCGGCCCAGAGTAGCGTACAGCGCTTCATGGCATGAAATTCCTTGAACGTGGATCAATGGGCGTCGGGTTCGATGACTGTCACCGTTACCGGATTCAGATCGTGCAAAGCCCTTTGCCGAAGTCAGTGGCATCAGAACTCGGCCAAGGCGCAAAACCACTCTTTGCCGTCAGATTCACGATATTCCGGTCCTTGAGCATCGGGTACTTACGCTTCAGCTCCTGCACAGTGCTCTCGGCATTGTTCACGTTGGACAGGCAAAAGCGCAGCGCATCGACGCGCAGATCGCCGATATAAAGGGTTTCCCCGGCCTTCACCGAGAAAACCGCAGGCACAGGGCGCGGCATCGACCTTCCCGCGTAATACACGTAATGCCACTGCGTGTACTCATACTCACCCGGCGGCACTTCATACATGAAGTAATGGCCCAGCACAGAGGGTGATGGCTGATCATCTTCATTGCCCAGCGTCGTCAGCCGTAATGCGGTGCCGGGGGCTCCCTGTTGCTTGATCTCAACCACCAGCCCATGCGGCTGCATCATCGGAAAGCTCTCACCAATCGAACCCACGATGATCGCCTTACTCGGGTCCGGTGCGTGCTTGCCGTCGTAGCGTGAGGTAGCGCACCCGGACAGAAGGGTCGCGCAAAGTGCGACCGCGGCCCAGACAAGATGTTTACTGCTGACTTTCCCTAGCATTGGTCTTTTTTCCGATCAGTAATTTTGCAGTTTGTAGAGCCCAGCCGTGCGAACCGGAAGTTCGCACACCGGGTCCTTCGTTGTTGGCTCGTCCGGACCTATTGTCCAGCTACCCGCACCTTGATAACAACCCACTGTTGACCAATCACTGCGCAGCGCCTGAAGGCAAAATCCGATTCCCTCGTCGCGGCTTGCTCCATTGCCTACGCGTGCGTCAGAATCCGCCGGCTTGTGCGCTGGGGAGGCCGTCTCTAAGGTGGCTCCGTCGCTGAATTGTTCAGTGATCGGGTTTAGTAGCCTGAAGGTTAATCCAGACAACGTGCACGAGCTTCACCGATCAGACATTGCGTCTGTGTTTGATGGTGGCTGCGCGCAGGGCACCTTCGGGTGCGCCGGCTTTGTTTGGATTCCCCGGTCTACTAACCTGCGCACAGCCGCCACCCTTATGTTTAGTAGCTAAAGGATGGTGGCCCTAAACAGGAATTCAAACATGCTCAAATCAGATTCAAGCGCCCTTTTCAACGTTGCCCCCAACGCCAGCAACGAAACCCTCATCACCAACAGCTACGAAACCTTCACCAGCGTCAGCACCCTGCTGCTCGACCTGTCCGAAGACCTCAACGGCAAACACCGCGACATCGCCCTGGCCATCCACCAACTGAGCGAACTGGGCGTACTCCTTACCGCCAGACTCCTCGATCGTGAAGCGCCCTGCCCTGGGTGATGGTTAATCCTTCAATTCAATAGCTCGATAAGTCGCCGCGTCGTCGTAAGCCACGTTCAACGGACTCGGCGAGTTGGCGTGCTGGGCGTGTGCCGGGTGGGTCGGATGACGACAGCCACGTCTGCTCCTGACCAGAAGCTGTAGGTCGACTGACTAGAGCGGGACGGTTACGCTGACGTTTTTCGCACGACGGGCAAAGCGTATGACAATGGTGTACCAAGGAAGCTGCTTGTGCGCAGCCGTCACTTACGAGCTATCCGCCACGCCGAAAGCAGTGAGCCATTGCCATTGCAGCCAGTGCCGCAAAGGTCACGGGGCCGCATTCGCATCTTACGGCAGTGTTCCCCGTAACGCACTACGCATACTTTCCGGTGCCACCAGCATCAAAACCTATGCATCCTCAGAGGCGGTGTTACGCGAATTTTGCACGCACTGTGGCTCGACATTGTTCTGGTCACGGTCTCAAGGGGAGTTTGCCGACTGGGTTTCGATAGCCCTGGGCACGCTCGACACGCCCTTCATACCTGAAAAGCAAAAACACGTTCATGTCGAATCCGCAGTTCATTGGCATACGCCATCCCCTTTTCCCTCTGCCTTCAATTAGCCCCCGGGTAGTGATCCACGTACTGAATGGTGAAATCGGGGTAGTGATCGACAATCTGAATCTTGTAGTCGGGGTAGTGATCGACCGTTTTCCATTTGCCGGCTGAGTCTGGATAGTGATCTACCCGCTGTACCTTGAGGTCAGGGTAGCTGTCCACCACCTTGACCTTATAGTCCGGGAAGCTATCGACGAACTGGATGTTGCCGTAAATCTTCGAGACATCAACACTCGTAGCTGCCGAAGCCCAGAAGGTGCAGCTCAACAACAGTGACGCGATGACAACTTTAAACATGACAGCCTCATCCTGAGAAAGATAAAGCCCACAGTCTAAAGATCCGCGCAAGCTGTCTCAAGAAACGCAAACGAGCTGGCGGCAACCGCCGAAGCTCAAACCGACAGCCCAGATGATCAGCCTTTCAACTCACGCGCCCTATGGCTCGCCGCGTCGTCATACGCCACATACAACGACTCTGCAATTTGGCTTTTGATCGCCTTGGTGGCCTCCAGCCCCAACACAAACCCCTCGGCTTTGCCGCCAGCACGGTTAAGTTCTTCATGGGTGGAGGCGCCAGTAATCGCGTCAAGAAGCTTGGTGGCGTGAGGGCCGACGCCTTTGGGGAGGGAGATCTGGTCGATGGACATTATCGCTACCTTGAAAAATTGAGTTCGGGAGCGAGTGGAACCACTGCCGGGGCTGGCATGGTAGACCTGTTTGCGATCAAACGGGTCGCTTTACGCGCAGCGGCGCTATTCTTCGCGGCTACGCAGTCAGATTGGGTCATTGATAAATCTGGAGGGTTTATGAAGTATTCCGTTGAGGGCTGCTGCCTTCGGCCGTTGCCGCGTGACGATGTCGAGATGATCAGCCGATACGACCGCGTCAAGCGCAGGCATCTGCAACCCTGGGAGCCGCTAAGGGACGAGCAATATTTCACCACTGACAACGCCAGCGCCAGGGTCGAGCAACAGGTAAACAGTATGCAATCTGAAAATTGCTGGCGTTTGGGAGGACCATACGTTGAGATCGTTGATCAGCCCTGAACAATAAACGCCGTCCACTCCACTGAGGAAGTCAGTTAATGCCCACCGAGCCCCTCTGCCTGGTTTTCGTCCCCGCCCTTGCCGCCGTGCTGGCAGCCGCCGAGTGCAAAAAAGGCACCCCACTCAACGAAGTCGAAGTCTGCGATATCCGCGACCAAGCCACTTGCATTGCGGTAACCTTCTCCACCGCGCTGGCGATGGAACAAGAGCGGGGTTACCCGGATATCGTTGCCGAAGATTGCTGGAATGAGTGGCAGCGGTTGCGCCCCTCGCTTCAACAACCCCCGCTCTGATCAGCCTATCGCCTGACGCCCCACCACTCCCAGGATTCATGGACTTGAAAAAATTACTCTCGCTTGGATGCATCACCTTGGCCTTGACCGGCTGCACATTCACCGGCGCCAATGAAGTCGCTCCGGGTGAATACATGATCAGCAGCCATGGCAGCATCTTCAACTCCAGGGAAGGCCTGCTGGAAAATATCAACCAGAAAGCTGCGAAGGTCTGCAACGGCAAGCCTTATCGCTTGGAAGGCGACACCGGCGCCAATATGCTGGTGAGCACTACTTCTCATCTGGGCCCGACCCCTACTACCGTCCTGGGCTTGAAAGCCATTTGCGAGAGCAACCAGCAATAAGCCCGTTGGAGCCCTTATGCCACCTGCCATCGGGGCAGACGCACGCATGCGCAAGCTGACTGCCGCCGCATTGAATGACGCTGACGTGCAGGTCACGCACATGGCCCGTTGCGTCAGGTTCGACTCCGAAGAGCAATGCCCCCCCTGAGCGCCAAGGGGCCGTTGCATTCGCCCCTCACTTAAGGATTAACTGTGGGCCATGCCTTACTCCGAGACGGCCCTTATGTTCGAACTCGCCTCCCTCATCACCTATGTCGCCGTGGTGATCGGTCTATTCCTGATCCCCGGCCCTTCCGTGTTGCTGGTGATCACCCGCACTGTTCAAGGTGGCCGTAAGGTTGGCGTTGCCACCGGGCTGGGTGTGGCGTGCGGTGATCTGGTGCATACGCTGTGCGCCGCACTGGGCTTGTCGGCGATCCTGATGACTTCGGCAGCGGCGTTCAACGCCGTGAAGTGGGCCGGTGCCGCTTACTTGATCTACCTGGGCGTGCGCGCGTTCATGGCCAAGGCAGGCACCTCCGGGCGGCTTGAACTGCCTGCGGTCACGCCGCGACAGGCGTTTTTCCAGGCGGTGGGCGCCGAGGTGCTGAACCCGAAGACCGCGATCTTTTTCCTGGCGTTCCTGCCGCAATTCGTCCACCCCGAGTCGGGCTCGTCGCTGGTGCAGTTCGCGGTACTGGGCTTGATTTTCTCTGGGCTCAGCGCGGTCTACACCAGCTTGCTGGCCCTCGCGATCCGCCCCTTGAGCCGATGCATCAAGGGGCTTTCCAGGCTGCGGCGGTGGGAAGGGAAAATCATCGGCACCTTGTTTATGGGCCTTGGGTTGAAAATAGCCTTTCAGCAGCGCTAGAAATCCGCCCCCCCTGGAGCCACTGATGACTTCATCCAAACGCGACCACGCACGCATTGAGCGCCGCCTGATCGCCCGCCTCACTGAGGCCTGCGAGACCGCCAAGTGCGAAATCAACGGTTTCGCCTGGCTGACCCACACCGTCGACTACACCGCCTTCCCCCAGAGCCTGCGCGTAACCTGGATTTCCGACACCCGCGCGAGCAAGGACGCTGCCCTCTCAACAGGCGCCGACCAACGCATGCGCGAGCTGACCGCGGCTGCGCTGCACGAAGCCGATATCACGCCCTTGCCTATCAACCGCTATGTGCATTTTGACTGCGAAGAAGACTGCCAACGCCAGCACGGTGGCGACTGGCGCGTACGGCTGGCCCGGCACTGACGTTTCGGGTGGGGTCTGCGGGTGCTACGGTGAATGATCAATGGATTTGAAACCCGCAGCGTTACCGCATAGCGCTGTACAACACCCAAGCAAAAACCATAAGATGAGAACAGTTATCATTTAAAAGCAAGCGAATCTCACATGCACAACGACAGCACAGCCTCGTCGGTCGAGCAGCTGTATACCCGTCATCGCAGTTGGTTGCGGGGCTGGCTGCATCGGCGGCTGGGGCACCGCGCCGATGCCGAGGACCTGGCCCACGACACCTTCGTGCGCGTGTTGTGTTCCCGCCAGGATGTGCGCGAGCTGCGTCAGCCCATGGCGTTTCTCGCCAAGATTGCCAATGACCTGTTGATCAACCGCTGGCGGCGCCAGGCCATCGAACGGGCGTACCTGGAGGCATTGGCCGCTCGGCCCGAAGCGCTGGAGCCCTCGCCGGAAGACCGTCTGCTGACCATCGAGACCCTGCTGCAACTCGACTCGTTGCTGGTGGGCCTGTCGATGCCGGTGCGGCGGATTTTCTTCTTGTCCCAGCTCGACGGTTTGACCTACCCACAGATCGCGGCGCAGTTGAACCTCAGCGTGGCGCAAGTGCAGCGGGCCATGGGCAAGGCGTTCAGCGTGTGTTACGCGAGCCGTTTTGAATGAGCCTGCCGGTTGATCCACAGGTACGCGACAGCGCCATCGACTGGCTGGTGAAGAGCCAATCCGGGCTAATGAGTGCCGCCGACTGCCTGGCCTTGCAACGATGGCGCCAAGCCAATACCGAGCATGAGTATGCCTGGCAGCGCGTCAGCAGCTTGCCGTTGTTGCTACAGCCCGGGGCGACGTTGTTGGCGGATGCCACCACGCGACGGGCGCTGGAGTCGGCGGGGAATGATCCACAGCAACGGCGCCAGGTGCTCAAGGCCCTGTTGGCCGTCAGCCTGTTGGGCGGGCTGTCGTGGCAAGGTGCGCAGACCCGCGTGGTGCGCTCGGCCCTGGCCACTTACCGTACCGGCATCGGCGAGCGACAGCAGTGGCGGTTGGCAGACGGCAGCACGCTGTGGCTGAACACCGCCAGCGCGGTGAACCTGGACCTCAATGCCGCGCAGCGCAGTGTGCAGTTGGTCGAAGGTGAGATAGCCCTGGATGCTCCCCTGGAGTCGCGGGCGCTGCAACTGCTCACGCCCGACGCGATGCTGCGCAGCCAAGGCGCTCATCTGCTGGTGCGCCATGACCGCCAGGGCACCGAAGTCACGGTACTACGCGGGCGGGTGCAAGTGCATTCGCGAGGTCATCCATTACCGGTGCGACTGGACGCGGGTTGGCGCACACAGGTGAATAACCACGGCATCGCCGCACTCGCCCCTGTCGATGGCTTTCTCGCCCAGGCCTGGATGCGCGGCTTGTTGCCGGCCGACCGTATGCGCCTGGATACGCTGTTGGCCGAACTCTCGCGCTACCGCCCGGGGGTTTTACGCTGCAGCGACGCCGTTGCAGGCTTGCGTATCACCGGCAGTTTCCAGCTCGACGACACCGACGCCGCATTGGCCCTGCTCGCCCAGGCGCTGCCGGTGCGCATTGAGCGGCGCACGCGTTATTGGGTCACCGTGGTACCGGCCTGAAATTATTTTTCGTGCAGCTGCGCAGTTTTTTCGAAGTCGCTTGGCCTATGGGAACAACCCATCGAAACAGATGGGCCTTTCACCCTCAGGAGCCCTGCATGACCTCCCCCACCCTTGTTCTGCGCAGCCGCCTGGTCGGCCTGCTGTTTCTCGGCTTGCAACCGCTGTGCGGCGCGACTGTGTTCGCCGCCGAGGAGCGCCAGCACTTCACCATCGACGCCGGTTCCCTGGACCAGGTGCTCTCACGCTTCGGCGTGCAGGCGGGCATCAGCATGGCGGGGAGTGCCACGCTGACCGCCGGCAAAAACAGCCAAGGGCTCAACGGCGATTTCACCACCGAGGCCGCGCTGACACGGCTGTTGGAGGGTACACGCTTGAGTTACCAGCGCCGCGCCGATGGCAGCTACGAGCTGTATCAGGGCGGCACGGCCCTGGCGTTGCCCACGCAGAAGATCACGGGCGAAGACCCGCAGAAACAACAGGTGTATGCGGCACCGCGTTCGTCGGTCTACATCTCCGGTGACGAGATGCAGCGCTATGGTGTGATCTCCGCCGGCGACCTGCTCAAAGGCCAGCCCGGCGTGCAGGTGGGCGACAGCCGCAATGGCGGCGGCCTGGATGTGAACATCCGCGGCATCCAGGGCCAGAGCCGCGTGGCGGTAACGGTGGATGGCTCGCAGCAGGCACTGGATGTCTACCGCGGCTACGCCGGCACCCAGCAGCGCAGCTATATCGACCCCGACCTGATCAGCGACGTGACCATCGACAAAGGCCCCAGCGTTACCTCCAGCGCCATCGGTGGCACGGTGAAAATGCGCACCCTGGGCGTCGAGGATATTTTGCGTGACGGGCAAACCATCGGCCTGCGCCTTAAAGGCGACGTATGGAATAACGGCGTTGCCCCGGCGTATCGCGACGGCCACGCGTCCACTGGCAGCCTGTACGCCGAGCCTCATCAAAGCCGCGGCGGGCTGTTCGGTTCGAAGGCAGAGTCGGGCAGTGCCGCATTTGCCTATACCCATGACTTTTTCGATGTAGTGGCAGCCTATGCCCATCGAAACCAGGGCAATTATTTCGCCGGTAAAAAGGGCCAGGATCGCTACCGCACCTACGACCGTTATGGCCGCGAAGAGAGCACGGTGGCCAGCACCTACAACGCCGGCGAAGAGGTGCTCAACTCGTCGGCCGAGACCGAATCGTGGCTGCTAAAGACCACCATCCGCCCCACCGACGAGCACACCTTCGACCTCGGTTACCGCCGTTACAACGGGCACATCGGCGAGATCATGCCGTCGGATATTTTCCGCTTCGGCACCGGTGGTATCTATCAGTACCCGCTCGGCCACACCGAGATTGACACCTACACCGCACGCTATCACTACCTGCCCGCCAACCACCCGCTGGTGGACCTTACGGCCAACCTGTGGATGACCGATGCCCAGACCAGCCAACTGACCTCGGTGCTGGCGCCGGCTTCCCAGGCCTATCGTTCGGACCGCAACTGGAGCCGCCAGGCTAACCGGCGCATCGGCGGCGACCTGGCCAACACCTCGCGGTTTGTCAGCGACTACGGTGACTTCAAGCTGGACCTGGGCGGCGGCTTCCAGGTGGAAGATCTGCGCCCGCAAAAAGGCGTGGTCACCACCCAGCACGACATCAATGCCAACCGCAGTTTGCGCGACGGCTCCCGGCAGGAATTCAACCTCAACGGCAAGCTGGAGTACCAGCCGGTCGACCAACTGACCCTGTGGGGCGGCGGCCGCTACACCTACTACCGCACTCAGGACCACGTACCGCACTCGACGGCACGCTGGGAGGAGCGCCCATTGCGCTACGTGTCGGCGATGAATGCCAACAACTACGGCAACATGCTCTGGTTCCCGGACGCGAACGGGCACTACACCGACGCCACCGACCCGCGCTTGAACAACGGCATCGTCTTCAATAACTCCAACTTCCCGTTTGAAGGCGTGCGCTACAACGAATTCGGCGCTACAGATACCACGGTGTATGCACCCCAGGTGGGCGAAGTGGTCAGTGGTTATGACTATTCTGGAAAAGAGCGCAACAGCGGCGGCGCCTTTGCGCCAGCGTTCGGGATCAATTTTGAAGTGGTGCCCGACACCTTTGTCTACGCCTCCTACACCCAGGGCCTGCGTATGCCGTCGCTGTTTGAAACCAGCCAGGGCGTGTTGCAAACCCTGCCGGGCAAAGGCTTGAAGCCCGAGCGCTCGAGCAACTGGGAAATCGGCGCCAGCACGATGCACAAGGGCCTGCTGCTGGATGACGACCAGGCGGCGATCAAGCTGGCGTACTTCAACAACACCATCAAGAACTACATCACCCGCTACTACGACCCCAGCCCCGGCTTGATGGGCCTGATGCAGTTCAGCAACACCGACAGCTTCAAGACCAGTGGCCTGGAATTGCAGTCCCATTACGACGCCGGCCGCGTGTTCGCCGACCTGTCATCCACCTACTACCTGAAGACCGAAACCTGCGACTCGGTTTTCGCCGCGCGCTTGCGGGCGAGCAGCAACCGTTACCAGCAGACCAGCCAGACGCCGAACTGCACGCCCGGCAGTTTCATGGGCTCCTACACCAACACCCAAAACCCACCGCGCTTCGCCACCAACCTGACCACCGGCCTGCGCTTTTTCGACCAGGCGCTGACCGTCGGCACGCGCATCACCTACACCTCCGGCCCGACCGTCACCGCCGACAAACCCTGGCAGACCGGCGCCACCACGCCGCAATTGGTCTACCGCGAAGTGGCGCTGGTGGACCTGTTCCTCAATTACAAAGTGCAGGACCACACTCAGTTGAACGTCTCGCTGCAAAACCTCACCGACCGCTACTACCTCGACCCACTGGCGCAGAGCTTCATGCCGGCACCGGGCCGGACGATGCGAGTGAGTATGCAAACCAAGTTCTGATGGAGGCCACAGGCACAGCCCTCGTCCTTGACTGACGGCTGTGCCTATTGCGCCACGCTGCGTATCAACGCCCCGAACAGATCGCCGTGGGAGGCATTGCCCCCGGCACGGGTTTGCTGGGCCGACGCCTTCGCGAAAAAGCCCCACATTTGATCTTCGCTGCTTTGAGGATTTCGTTCGCTTAACTGACTGGCATTAGGGCAAGCCCCCTCCCACAGCGTCCTCTTCAAGCCTGGCTATTTGGCAAATGCATACTCTCCGCCCCGCTCCACCGCCCTGCGGTAAGCCGGCCGTGCCTGGAATTTTTGCACCCACGCCGCCAGGTTCGGGTACGCCTGCAATTTGCCCTGGGCCTGGGCAATTTCGCCGATAAAGCTCATCTGGATATCCGCACCGCTGAGTTCGTCGCCCACCAGATACGGGTCATGCCCCAGCACGTCGTTCAGGTAGCCGAGATAGTTGGCCAGCTCCGACTCAATCCGTGGATGCAGCGGTGCGCCCGCTTCGCCCAGGCGGCCGACGTAGAGGTTGAGCATCAGCGGCAGCATGGCCGAGCCTTCGGCGAAGTGCAGCCATTGCACGTAGCGGTCATAGGTGGCAGTGGCCGGGTCTGGCTGCAGTTGGCCGTTGCCGTGGCGGCGGATCAGGTAGTCGATGATGGCGGCGGATTCGATCAGCACCAGGGAGCCGTCTTCAATCACCGGGGATTTACCCAGGGGGTGAACAGCCTTCAGTTCAGGTGGCGCAAGGTTGGTTTTCGGATCGCGCTGGTAGCGCTTGATTTCATAGGGCAGGCCCAGTTCTTCAAGCAGCCACAGGATGCGTTGTGAGCGGGAATTGTTGAGGTGGTGGACAGTAATCATAGCGGGCAGCACCTTGGGGGATTTAGGAGAAGACTACAGGGGAGCGCTGAAGTGCCGCGAATGTGGCTCATGAGTGCTGCGGCCTGCACGGTCAAATGTGGGAGATGTCGAGCTTTAGCGAGGCTTCGATAGCGGTGTATCAGGCAACGTTTATGTCGCGAGTGCCGCCGCCTTCGAAGCCTCGCTAAAGCTCGACATCTCCCACACTGGATCGGTGGCGCTCAGGCGAGCAACTGTTCGATCCACGTCACCTGCTGCACAATCTCCTGCACTTTCTGCATCGGCACCGCCTGCCGAGCTTGTTCGAGGCTGGCCAACGTCTTGCGCTTCTGACGCAACATACGTTGCCACTTCGCCAGAAAATCCGGGCTGCGGGCCTGCATTTGCAATGGGCCGAAGTACAGCTGTTCGGCGCTGTAGGTCACGGCCTCGGCACGTTCGGCAACGATGATTTCGTAGTAGAAGCGGTTTTCTCGCAGCAGCTCCTCGTGCAGGATCTGGTAGTCGTTTTCCATCAGCCATTGGCGCAGCGGCTGCTCGCCGCCGTTGGGTTGCAGGATCAGCCGTTCGCCGCCGTTCAGGTGCGCCTTGCCGCAGTCGAGGATGCCACGGATAGTCTCGCCACCCATGCCGCACAGGCTGATGGCGCTGATTTCATCGGCCACCTCGATGGCCGCCAAACCATCGGCCAGGCGCACTGTGATGTGCTGGGCCAGGCCGTTATCGTCCACAGTGCGGCGGGCGGCGTGAAACGGTGTGGTAGCCACTTCCCCCGCCACGGCCGCCGCAATCACGCCACGGCGCATCAATGCCACCGGCAGGTAGGCGTGGTCCGAGCCGATATCGGCCAGGCGTGCGCCAGCCGGCACATGCGTCGCCACGCGCTCCAGGCGCATGGACAAGGTGTGTTGGTTCAACGGTGGTTCCTTATGATTGGCCGGAAAAACGATCCCGGCTGTTGGTCAAGTGCAGCACCATGGCTGCCCGTGCGGCGTCCGGGTCCTGGCGCTTGATCGCATTGTAGATCGCCTCATGCTCCAGGTTCGCCAATTGCCCCAGCTTGGCAAAGTCCGCGCCGCCACGCTCGGCGCCCTTGACCTGGGTACGCGGGATCATCCCACTGCCCAGGTGCAGCATGATGTCGGTGAAGAACGTATTGCCGGTGGCTTCGGCGATCAGTTGGTGAAAGCGCTTGTCCTCCTCCACACAGCTGTCGTTGTTGGCCAGCGAGGCTTGATAGTCGTCCAGCGCCTGGCGCATGTGGGCCAGTTGCGCGTCGCTCCTGCGCAGCGCGGCCAGGGCCACGGCCTGCACTTCCAGGCCCAGGCGCAATTCGAGCATGTTGCGCACACTGGCGACCGTGTCCACATGCAGGCGCAAACCGGGCCGGGTGTGCTGCTCCAGCACAAAGGTGCCGATGCCGTGACGCGTCTCGACCAGCCCCGATGCCTGCAGCTTGGACAGCGCCTCACGCACCACGGTGCGGCTCACCCCGTGCTCGAGCACGATGGTGGATTCGGACGGCAGTTTTTCGCCAGGCTTGAGTTGCCCGAGCAGGATGCGCTGGGTCAGCACTTCGACCACACCCTGGGCCAGGTTGGTGGAGCGTTTGCGCACAGGCGCTGGGCTTTCAATGGGCATCGCTACAGGTCCACGGGGTTAGGCAGAAGGGAGCTTACCACTCCGTTCGGAAGCGGTGAGCGTTTGATTCAAAAACCCCCAATCTTGTATGACAACATATCGAAACCCTCCATACCTCTCGGCTTAGCGCCTGAGAGAGAACCGCATCTTCCCAACCGTATAAACAGCCAAATAACCAAAATAACGGATCGAAAGCTGTGCTTATGAAACAAAATTACCGACCAGTGCATTGCGATCCTCAGAAAAGCACTTGTATGATGTCTGGCAACAAAACATCTAAACCCGCATAAAAACAATCAGGGGAAGTTTTTAAATGGTGAGCCATCAAAGCCCAGCATCTGCCGCGCCCGAACGCGACTCGGTGCTCGCCCGCACCGTGAGCAAAGTGAAGGGCCATGTGCTCCCACTGTACGTGATCATGTTCATCCTCAACTACATCGACCGGGTCAATATCGGCTTCGTGCGCACGCACATGGAGCATGACCTGGGCATCGGCGCAGCGGCCTACGGCTTCGGAGCCGGGTTGTTCTTTATCGGTTACGCGCTGTTCGAAGTGCCGTCCAATATGCTGCTGCAAAAAGTCGGCGCGCGTATCTGGCTGACCCGCATCATGTTCACCTGGGGCATCGTCGCCACGCTGATGGCGTTTATCCAGAACGAAACCCACTTCTACATCCTGCGTTTCTTACTGGGCGTGGCGGAAGCCGGCTTCTTTCCCGGGGTGATCTATTACTTCACCCGCTGGCTGCCTGGAGTGGAACGCGGCAAGGCCATCGCCATCTTCCTCAGTGGCTCGGCAGTGGCGTCGTTGATCTCCGGGCCGTTGTCGGGCGCGTTGTTGCAGATCGAAGGGTTTGGCTTGCACGGCTGGCAATGGATGTTTGCCATCGAGGGCCTGGCCTCAGTGGCGCTGGGTTTCTTTGTGTGGTTCTGGCTGGATTCCAAGCCCCATGATGCCAAGTGGCTGACCCGAGAAGAGCAGGATGCACTGGTAGAGGCCATCGACCAGGAACAGCGCGAGCGTGAAGCCCTGACCACGGTCAAGCCAACCATTGGCAAGCTGCTCAAGGACCGCCAGATCCTGCTGTTTTGCGCCCTGTACTTCTGCATTCAATTGACGATCTATGCCGCCACCTTCTGGCTGCCGAGCATCATCAAGAAGATGGGTGACCTGAGTGATGTGCAGGTCGGCTTTTTCAACTCGATCCCCTGGCTGATCTCGATCATCGCCATGTACGCCTTTGCCTCACTGTCCGGCAAATTCAAATTCCAGCAAGCCTGGGTCGCCGCGGCGTTGCTAATAGCAGCGGCGGGCATGTTCATGTCCACCACCGGCGGGCCGATTTTCGCCTTCGTAGCGATCTGCTTTGCGGCGATCGGTTTCAAATCCGCGTCGTCGCTGTTCTGGCCGATCCCCCAGGGCTACCTGGATGCGCGCATCGCCGCTGCCGTGATCGCACTGATCAACTCCATCGGCAACCTGGGCGGCTTCGTCGCACCGACTACCTTCGGCTTCCTGGAGCAGACCACCGGCTCGATCCAGGGCGGCCTCTACGGTTTGGCCGGCACCTCGGTGCTCGCCGCAGTCCTGGTGTTCTTTGCCAAGACCGCCCCCTCTGCCGCATTGACTTCGCCACACGCGGTGCCAACGAGCGCCGCCCTCAGCAAACCTCTTTGAGCCTCCTTAGGAACTTGCCATGAATACTCCCGTCGTCACCCATTTCCAAGTCATCCCCGTGGCCGGCCACGACAGCATGCTGCTCAACCTGAGCGGCGCCCATGGGCCGTTCTTTACGCGCAATATCGTGGTTCTCAAGGACAGCTCGGGCAACACCGGCGTGGGTGAAGTGCCCGGTGGCGAGCGCATCCGCGAAACCCTGGAAGACGCGCGCAGCCTGGTGATCGGCCAGCCGATTGGCCAGTACCAGCGCGTACTCAACCAGATGCGCAGCACCTTTGCGTCGAGGGATTGCGCGGGTCGCGGCCTGCAAACCTTTGACCTGCGCATCACCATTCATGCCGTCACCGCCATGGAAGCCGCGCTGCTCGACCTGCTGGGCCAGTTCCTCGAAGTGCCGGTGGCCGCCCTGCTCGGCGAGGGGCAGCAGCGTGATGCGGTGAAAATGCTCGGCTACCTGTTCTACGTCGGCGACCGTAACGCCACCGATCTGGCGTACCGCAATGAGGCCGACAGCGACGACGCGTGGTTCCGCCTGCGCCATGAAACAGCCCTGACCGCCGACGCCGTGGTACGCCTGGCCGAAGCCGCCAAAGCCAAATACGGTTTCAACGACTTCAAGCTCAAGGGCGGCGTATTGAGTGGCGATGCTGAAATCGAAGCGGTCACCGCGCTGGCTGAACGCTTTCCCGATGCGCGCATCACCCTCGACCCCAACGGCGCGTGGTCATTGAAAGAAGCCATCCGCCTGTGCCGCGACCAACATCACGTGCTGGCCTACGCCGAAGACCCGTGCGGCGCGGAAAACGGCTACTCGGGCCGTGAAGTCATGGCCGAATTCCGCCGCGCCACGGGCCTGAAGACCGCGACCAACATGATCGCCACTGACTGGCGTGAGATGGGCCACGCCATCCAACT
Organism: Pseudomonas haemolytica; assembly: GCF_009659625.1. GTDB lineage: Bacteria > Pseudomonadota > Gammaproteobacteria > Pseudomonadales > Pseudomonadaceae > Aquipseudomonas > Aquipseudomonas haemolytica. The sequence goes on from NZ_VOIW01000002.1 coordinate 597,015, forward strand.
GCAATCGGTGGACATCCCCCTCGCCGACCCGCACTTCTGGACGATGCAGGGCTCGGTGCGCGTCGCGCAGATGTGCAACGACTGGGGCCTGACCTGGGGCTCGCACTCCAACAACCACTTCGATATTTCCCTGGCGATGTTCACCCAAGTGGCGGCTGCCGCGCCCGGTGAGATCACCGCCATCGACACCCACTGGATCTGGCAGGACGGCCAGCGCCTGACCCGGGAACCGCTGAAGATCGAAGGAGGTTACGTGAAGGTGCCGGCCAAGCCAGGCCTGGGTGTGGATATCGACATGGACGCCGTGGCCAAGGCCCATGAGCTGTACAAAGGCATGGGCCTTGGGGCGCGGAATGACAGTGCGGCGATGCAGTTTTTGATTCCGGGTTGGACCTTTAACAACAAGCAGCCTTGCCTGGTGCGGTAAATCGGCTTTATGAACGCTCACCGCGATTTGAGCGTGACGCAAAAAATCCGATGCCCAGACAGGCATCGGATTTTATTTCATAAAGCCAACAGTCAGGTCAGAAGCCTGGCTGTCTGACATCCGGCACGTCTGCCAGAGGCCTCTTTGCGCTACTGCCGATTGGCGACTTCGAGATCCGCCGCTTCCTGCTCGAGGCCAGAGAGATCAGTGCCATTGATCATCGGCCCATAACGGCGGCTGAATTCCCAGTTGTAGGGCACGTGGTCTTTGCTGATTCCGTTGTCCCAATTCACCGACCAGGTCATCAGGCCCTTGATCGACAATCCTTTGTCGTCCAAACGCTTGAATGCATTGGTCACGGCTGTGGGGTTGATCACATAACCGGTGGCGGCCGCGTCGACGTTCGCGGGGAGGCCAATGACGAACTTGTCTGCCGGGATTCTGGTAAACCCGCGCGTTCCGCTCACCAGACTTTCGGTCAGGTAAAACAGGAAGTCCTCTTTCATCGCGTCGTTGTTCTGGGCAATCCAGGCGCCGCTGCCGTTGTTGACCTCCTGCACCCAGATCCCGTCGCCACCCTGGTTGTAATACTGCGGGGCGATGAAGTCGTAATAGCCTTCCAGCGCTTGGATGTAACCGACGTATTTGCCGGCGGTGGTCAGATACGGAAACTCCGGCGCCATGCTGATAATGAAGTGTTTGCCTTGACCGGCGTAGTGGTCCTTGACCAGTTTCAACGCGGCGGGCAGGACAGTCTTGTTGTCGGCGAAATCAATCGCGCTCTGTTCAAGATCGATGTCCAGGCCATCAAAGCCATAGGTTTCCACCAGGCGGATAATCTCGTTGGCCAGTGGCTGTTCGTTGCCTTTATGCAGCTCGATGTGCGCATCGGCGCCGCCAAGGGAAATCAGCACCGCCCTGCCCTGGCTGTTCAGCACGCCGACCTGGCGGCGGAACTCGGCGTCGGACAGGTTGTACGGCTTGAAGGTCGGGATCCCGTTGCCCTTCATGAAGGCCACGGCCACCACGTTGTAATCCCTTGGTACGTCCGCCAGGCTCATATTGGCGAACTGGCCACGCTGGTAGCCGTCGCTCGGGCCGGCAGGCCAGTTGTGCCAGAAGCCCATGAGGATTTTTTTGCCGGCTATGCTCGGCATCAGCGAAGCGGCATCGTTCAGCGGTGATTTCAGTAAGGTAAAGTCAATATTTGACATGTTCTAATCCTTCAGAACGTGTGGGTTTAACGGCGCGGGCTTATTTGAAGTCCACGTCGAAGGCTTGATAGAAAGCGTTGCCGGTGTTGGCGACGATCCACATCAATACAATCACATGCTGGCCCTTTTTGTTGGCCGGCAGTTTGACTTCATGATTGACCTTGGCCTTCAGTTCGCCTGCATGGCTGAAGTACGGCACCTGGGTATAGAAGTCTTCGGCGAATGGCTGGGTTTCCAGTTGTGCGCGGGTGATGCGCTGTTTCGGATCCCAGCCATCCTTGGTGATCAGCCAGCGATAGCCACGGGTGGTGTGCGGCGCGGTGTATTCCCAGGTGACCTTGAAGGTCTGACCCGGCTCGACATTGAGCAGTGGCCAGGTGAAGGCGCGGTTGAGTTTCTTGGCCATTTCCTCGTTGGTGAAGTTGATGCAGTCACGGGCATCGGTCTTGCCGCCGCTGAGGATGAAGCCGTCGGCGGGTGGGGTGACGCTGTCACTGTCGGTTTGATAAGGCGCCGGGAACGGACCGGCCACCAGTGCCGGGAAGTTCTTGCCGCCTTCCATTTCATTGACCTGCCAGGTAGCCAGCAGGCCGAGTTCCACGGCGACCGCGCCACGGCTGGAGGGGGATGTGACACGACCATGGCGAAGAGGTGTCTGGGTTTGTGGTTTGTTCATTTTGTAACTCCATTGCTAGTGATTAAGAACTCTCCTTTCTTGAAGGAGAGGACCTCAAACTAACGGAGTTGCTTTTTTTTGCCACAGGCCCATTTCTCACTCGTTTTCGCTTCATGAGGGCATAACCCTGAAAACACTGGATATAAAACCAGTGCTATGGAAACAACCTACGCTACCAATGGTCGACTTCCTACAGGGCCAGGCGCAAATGAACACAACTTCTCTCGTGAATCGCCTTATCACGTTCGTAAGGAAAAAAGGACGACAAAAGGGGACGTATCTATTTTCAATCCAATAGAACCGTCCCCTTATTGGTCCATCAGGGTTTGCCGATGACGGCCTTTTTTTTAATTGTGGTCGCGGCAATCGGTTGCACCGTCAGTTCCACACCTAATGCCACCATCAGCTTCTGGACCGTTTCATAACGCGTCTTGGAGCCGCCCTTTAGGGTTTTATACAGGCTCTCCCGATTCACCCCCGCCGCCTCGGCAACCTTGTTCACGCCCTGGGCCTTGGCGACCTCGGCAAGCGCCTTCATGAGTACCTGCGGGTCTTGAGACTTCATGCTGTGCGCCAGATAAGCGCTGATGGTTTCCGGGCTGTCGAGGAAGCGCGAGGCTTCATAGACGCGGGTCTTGGACGTATCAAGATCGAGGATCGGCATGTCCTCGGGTTTGAATTTCGATTCGCTCATTTCATTGACCTCGTAGGGCATCGAGAATCTCTTTTGCCCGTTTGATTCCTCTTTTCTGACCGGTTTTGTCACTTCCCCACAGCATCAGGTAAGCGGTGATACCCGTGCGAACAAAGTAAATCCTGTAGCCGGGCCCGACGAAAACACGCATTTCACTCAGGCCGTCGCCTACAGACTCGCAATCGCCGAAGTTGTTTTCTTCGGCCCGATCCAACCGCGTCAGAACGGCCGTTTTCCCCCACACATCCCTCATACCGTCGAGCCATATATCGAACTCGGGCGTCCTGCCGATCGTATTGGTCACAGAGTCACATGTAGCCTACTGGCTACTCCTTTTAGATACCAGTGAATTTTTAATCCCGGCGAGACCCGGAAGAAAAAATCCTAGTCCAGCACCCGCACAAGCAGCCGCTCGATACTATTAGCGCTTGTTTCTTTGACGCCTGAAGAGCCCGTTCAAACAAACAAGGAAGCGCGAGGCGACAGCGCCTTGCTCCCTTGCCTACAGTTGCGTCAGAATCCGCCGGCTTGTGCGCTGGAGTGAGCGTCTCTAAGGTTGCCCGGTCGCTGAAAACTCAGTGATCGGGTTTAGTAGCCCTTGGTTGAATTACGCTTAGTGCACCAGCTTCATCCATTAGACATTCCTGTCTGTGCTTGATGGCGGCTGTGCGTAGGGCACCTTCGGGTGCGCCGGTTTTGCGTAATTCCCCGGTCTACTAACCTGCGTACAGCTGCCACCCTTTCGTTTAGTAGCGAATCGGTGTCAGCCCTAGCCAGGAATTGCGCATATGTTCAAAGTCACGCCAAACCCTCCAAACGATCCCGACCTGAAACTTAATCAGGCGGCACACCGTGCGATTGATCACTACCTCAACGCCGACGCCGAACCGCCCCAACCTCCTCCACCCTCGACCACGCTTTTCTGCGTTGCCGACGATGCCAACCCCGAAATGCTGATTGCCAATAGCTATGAAACTTTTTCTTCGGTCACCGCGTTGCTGCTTGACCTGTCGGATGAGCTGACGGGAAAACAGCGAGATGTAGCGCTGGCGATTCATCAATTGAGTGAGCTGGGGATGTTGCTGGTGGATAAGCTGATGGAACGGGAGGCTGCTGTAGCGGGTAGCTAAACGTCCATTACGTCAAAAGATTGCCGAGCCTTCATACTCCTTCAAGACGACTCGGCGATTTTCCTTGGCCTTGAAAATCCCCCCCTTAATCAGGTTTTTTGATTTTTCATCAATTTCAGTAAATGCCCAGGCCAGCGCCATCGCGCGGTGGGCCGATCAAGGCTATCTGCCAGGGTGTCTACCAGAGAGCGCGTCTTCAAGGGGCCGGTTGCGGCCTCCACGACGACACTGCGCGACTGCCTGTCTTCAACTGAAGGCGCCACGGCCCGACGCGGCTTTCCGGTCGCCGGGGCCATCATGTAACCCGCTGCCTTGCCTTTTTCGGTGATGGTCCAGATGCCATCCGTGTTGATAAGCACGGGGTCATCGAATGTGAGCGTTACCTCTTCGGCCACTGTGACCACCCTATTGTCATTGACACTTATCGGCGTGTAAGTAGCGAACTCCCTGCCCAGAGAAGCTTGCGTGGTACCTCCAGTGGAAAATTTCAGGACCATTTGTTCGAGGAAGGCAATGCTACCCATGTTGCTCAGCGCGCCGAAGTCCGGGTTCAGGACATGACGCAAAAAACTCTGTTCGAGGCGGGTAGAGTCAATTGCCGAGCCGTTCAGAATGCGTGATGCCGTAGCTACGTCATGCTCCTTGAAGTTGAACGTCACCCGGCGCCCCTCCTGATTGTAGCCATTGTTACCGCTCAAAAGCTGGCGACCGTTATCGTGATGACGATAGTTGCCGAGGTCGTAGGCCAGCATGTCGACATACGCCAGGTCGGCACCTTGCTCCTGCGCATAAACGTACATTTCTGACAGCAGACTGCGATCATCACGAGTAAGGAAGTCGTAATTGCTTTGGGCCATGTTGCTAAGGGTCAGGGTGCCTTCAGCCACCGCAGGTTCATGTCCAAGGAAGAGCCGAGAAATCATGAGTTCACGCCCGATGACCGAACCTGAAGACGCGCTGACCCGCTGTTCATTCAGGCGAATCTCCTGCCAGGCTGCACGCCGTTCGTTGACGGTGAACACACCGCTTTCGTCGCGAGCAATCAGAGTCAATTGATCGACCGTAAGGCCTTTAAAAGGGTTACTGGCAAAACCGTTAGCGAAGGCGGTGGCTCGTTTAGCGCGCTCAAGTAATGCCAGAACGTGAGTATCGGGAACTTCAGCATCATGCTGAGTCTTGTCAGCGAAATATCTTTCGTCGCTGATCGCGTCGAGCGGATTGGAGAGGTTGTGTCCTGGGTCTACTTGGCGGAGGCGGGCGTCACGGCTAGCAGCGTCACTTAATTGCCTCGCCAGTATCGATAAGGTGCTGACGGAATCGGCTTCAACTTTAACAACGGTGGGCGCGTCGCCATTGTCTTGAACAGACGATACCGAGGCTGGGGTTGAGTCACGGGCAACAGTGCTTCCCAGGCGGTTACTCGTTAACGACCTATCAACATTGATATTTACCATGAGTGCACCCGCGATCGATTAATAACGCTAGGGAAACAAAGTCATTCCAATTAATAAAAAGACTAAATAACTACGCACAGACAGACCATACATCGGCTTCGAACCAAGTGACGCACTCATGATTTTCACCCTTGAATTAAAGGTCAGTGTCGATACATCAGGAGGATTCACGCCTCAACACTGCATGATTTACAGCTTCAAGTAAGCCGGCCGCTTCCTAAAAACACGAAGTCCCCATCTGTAATACCGAGCAGTAGGACTCCGTCAGCCACTTCGTAGTCCCGCTTCCCCTCTACCTAAACCGCCCGTTTCAAGTCATGCTGCGCCCGTTGCCAAACGCCTCGACGCAGTACGTGGAGATCCGCGACGCCAACCACTTCAGCTTTATGTCCCAGCGGCCACGGCCAATCATCCAGCAACAGGTGATCACGCTGATCAGCGAGTTCCTGGCACGCTGAGCCTATCAATCCAGGACCACGGCGATGAATAGCGGCAAAAAAACCACCTTCGCCTATCAAGCGGTGTACCGCTACCTCATCGAGTTGATCGAGGCCAGCCCTGCCGATGGCGCACGCAAATTGCCGTCCTTGCGCCAACTGGCCCAGCGCCTGGGCGTGTCGGTGTCGACCACCAAGTACGCGTATGCGTTGCTCGAAGACGAAGGACGGATCCAGTCCAAACCCAAGCTCGGGTATTTCATCACGCCGAGCGCGGCTCCCGCCCTCACCCAAGCCTCATCACCTTTGCTCGATCAGGTCTTCGCCAACGCACGCCAGCCCGGCACGCTGGCCCTGAGCAGCGATGCCCCGGCGATGCTGCTGTCGCTGGAGCAGCCGTTGTTGATGCTGGAGCGTGAACTGGCCCGACAATACCCGCGCTCACTGGCACCGCTGTATCTGCCATTGGGCGAGCCCGAATTGCGCGCCGCCTTGGCCGAACGCTGCAGCCGTTCCACCGAGCACTACTGGCAGGCCGACCAGGTGTATATCGGCTCGGACCTGCACAGTGTGCTCGAGGTTGCGCTCAATGCCCTGGACCTGGCGGGCACGCTCGCGCTGGTGGAGTCACCGTGTTCGTGGGCGATCCTGCGGCAATTGCAGGCGGCGAACATCCGCGTGATCGAGCTGCCGCTCAATGTGGAGGGGCGTTTCGATCTGGCTGCGCTCAGCGCGTTGCTGCAGCGTGAGCCCATTCGGCTGGCGGTGCTGTCATCGACCGTGAACAGTCCCCAGGGCGGGATAATGCCGGCGCAGGATAAACAGCAGATCTGCACGCAATTAACCCAGCGCGGGATCTGGCTGTTCGAAAACGACACCTACGGCGAGCTGTACTTTGGCCCACAACCAGCACGCTATCGCGATTACGCCGACCCGCAGAAACTGTTGGTGTTCTCGACCTTCGACAAAGTCATCGGCTCGGAGGCGCCCTACGGCTATGTGCTGTGTCGCGGCGCTGGGGCACAGCTGCAGCGGCTGTTCCTGGAGCGCGGCTTTCGCCTCTCGCCGATCCGCCAGAAAGCCATTGCCAAGCTGTTCACGTCCAAGCGCATCGACACTCATCTGAAGGCGTTGCGGGCTTTGCTGCTGGAACGCATGATGCAGCTCAAAGCCTTGCTGCACACCCACGGCGATGACCTTTGGCGAGTGGTTGAACCCCACGGTGGCGCAAGCTTTTGGCTTGAGGCCACGCGCCCGGTCGAGATGCGCCAGGTGTTCGAGCACTTGCTGAACCAGCGCATCGTCATCGCCCCCGGCGAACTGTTCAGCCAACATGGCGCCTGGCCCCATCACCTGCGCCTGAGCTACACCCTCGACTGGAGCAAAGACATTGCCCAGGCCGTCAAGCAACTGGCCCAGGCGCTGCGTCAAAGTCCATAGCAATGCCGGTCTTCGGGGAAACGGCCATGGCGCACATCATCGGCAAACCGCTCGCAGGCATCGCGGATCACCGTACCAACATCCGCGTACTGTTTGACGAAGCGCGGCATCGACCCGCCGCCCAAACCCAATACATCCTCGGTGACCAACACCTGGCCGTCGCACGCCGGCGATGCCCCGATACCGATCGTGGGTTTACTTGAGTCCAGGGTGATCTGCCGCGCCACGCCCTCAGCCACGCCTTCCAACAACAGGCTGAAAGCACCCGCCTGCAGGTTGGCGCGGGCATCTGCGGCAATCACTGCGCCGGTTTCGGCGGTGAGCCCCTGGGCCTTGAACCCGCCCATCACATTGACGAACTGCGGCATCAGCCCCACATGGGCCATCACTGGAATACCGCGCGCCACCAGAAACTCAACCGTGCCCGCCAACGCCTGGTTGGCTTCCAACTTGACGGCATCGCACCCCGTGCGCGCCAGCACCTGGGCGCAGTTGCGAAAGGCCTGCTCGTTGGACTCCTGGTAACTGCCAAACGGCATGTCGGCGATCACGCAGGCCAATCGCGTGCTGTCGACCACCGCCCGGGTGTGGCCGATGATTTCTTCGAGCTGCATGCTCAACGTCGAGGCACGGCCATAGCCGACCATGGCCGTGGAGTCACCGACCAGAATGAAGTCGACAATCGGGTCAATCAGCTTGGCGATAGCGCTGGTGTACGCGGTGAGGGAGACGATTTTCTGCTGGCCTTTCATTGCGACCAGTTGCGGGACGGTGGTGCGTTTAGTGCGGGTGTGGATGCTCATCGGGGTCTTCCGTTTGTGCTGAGTACCCGGCCTGATTATTGGCAAAACGCTACACCGTTCAATGCACAGATTGCCGCAAAAAAGCGACCCAGCCCACCGCTTGGTCGCGCGCTAACTACCCAAGGTGGCCGCACGCACTTCACTGGGGGTCTGCCCGTAACGCGCCTTGAACGCCCGGGAGAAATGCGCCTGGCTGGTAAACCCGTGGCGGTAGGCAACCTCGCCCACATCCAGCCCCCTGACCTGTTGGCTGCTTAACAATGCGTGAGCCAGTTGCAAGCGTTTTTCCTGGATGAAACGTCGGGGCTGGGTGTCCTCCAAGGCAAACAGCCGCGCCAGGTGCCGGGCAGAGATCCCGGTCTGGACCGCCACCCGCTCACAGCTCAAGGTCGGGTCGGCCAATTGATCCCGAATGCATTGTTTGGCGGCCAACAGGTAGGAAGCGCTCAAGGCGTTGATCCGGCGGTGCCCCACCTGCCCGGCGATGATGTTTCCCAATAACTCGAATGCGTCGTCCTGATAGCTCCCCGCATCCTGGCTCAAGGGGTGTTGGAAAAAGCTGCGGGTGCGTTCGCCGAGGGTGCGCAGCAACAAGCGCTGCACGCCCGTGTGGGCACTGATTTTCAACGCATGGTCAAAACGGCTCAAACAGCGACTGGCAAAGACGTCCTGGGGCACATCGAAAATGAATTGGCGCATCGGCCCGGAAAATCCGAACAAGTAAGGCTTGTCGGTGCGATAGACCATCAACTCGCCGGGCTCCAGTAACTGGCAGTGGCCGTTCTGAAAGAAAAACGAACCGCTGCCCGTCACCAACGACACGAAAATCGAAGCCTTGGGCACTGCGCGAATCATCGAGCCATCGCGCTCTACCACGTGTTCATTCCCGACGATATGTGCCAGGCGCATGCTATCCAGGCTCAGGTTGTCCTGGGTCGCGGTAAACCCGGCATCGCTGTACGACGAACATTTGAGGCCCACCAGCGTGGACGCGTTGTATTGCTCCCAAAAGGCCAGGCGCTGGTCGAGGGGGATGCTGTCGGTACTGGCTCGCCGAGTGTCGAGCATGGCGCATGGAGTCATTTTTATTCTTCTCATGGCAGCGGGAAGTTGCCCTGGCCCAGGCAGGGCCAAATTCGGGGTTTGCACAGAACTCATTAATATCTGAACAACCCGGAGTGTCAACTCATTGCCCCGGCGTAAACGACCACCGGACACCCGGCCGAAGCCGCGTCCGATACAGGCAAGCATCTGGTCGGTTGCGATCAAACTGCCCACGCCTTAGCGCCCTAAAGTGGCCCTGCATCCCCCACAAGCAGAGGCCGAACATGCCCGAATCAGCCAATACCGAATTTTGGAAAGACCTGCAGCCAATCGCCAACTGCTTCAAGCCCGACGCCAAGCCCGAGGTGTACCTGCCTAACGCCGCCAGCGACGACTTGCGGCTGTATGTGCCGTTCACCGAAACCGTCTCTTCACGCCCACTGTGGATTTCCCCCAGCGAAAACCGCTGGTGCGACATTTTAATGTCCAGCCACGCGGGCCTGGTCAATCGGCACTACCACCCCCACGAAGTGTTCGCCTACACCCTTTCGGGCAAGTGGGGCTATCTGGAGCACGACTGGACCGCCACCGCAGGCGATTTTGTCTACGAGACCCCGGGCGAAGGCCACACGCTGGTGGCCTATGACCACCCGGAGCCAATGCGCGTGTTTTTCATCGTCAAGGGCCCGCTGATCTGGCTCGACGAAGCCGGTGAGCCCAACGGCTATTTCGATGTGCACTCCTACATCGACCTGTGCCGCAAACACTACGACAAGGTCGGCCTGGGCGCTGACGCGGTGGACCGCCTGTTCCGCTAAACCCGTTGTTTCGGAGAACCACCATGGCTGACAACAATAATAAAGCCGGTTACGAAAACACCTTGCTGTGCGTACTGTTCCTCACTTTTGGCTTCGTGTTTTTCGACCGTTTGGCCCTCGCGTTTCTGTTTCCGTTCATGGCCAACGAACTGCAACTGAGCAATAGCCACTTGGGCATGCTGTCCTCAGTACTCGCCTTGGCCTGGGCGCTGTCCGGCGCGTTGGTGGGGGCCTGGTCAGACCGCCGTGGTGTGCGCAAGCCGCTGCTGATCATCGCGGTCATTTTGTTTTCCCTGTGCTCAGCGCTGTCGGGGCTGGTCACTGGGTTTCTCAGCCTGCTGCTGTTTCGCGGGATCATGGGCCTGGCCGAAGGGCCAATTCTGCCGCTGTCTCAGTCGTTGATGGTTGAAGCGTCGTCGCCCCATCGACGGGGCCTGAACATGGGGTTGTTGCAGGGTTCGGCAGCCGGCCTTTTGGGCGCTGTGATCGGGCCACCGGTGTTGATCGCCCTGGCTGAAGCCTATGGTTGGCGCCATGCATTCATTGTGTCGTTGGTGCCAGGGCTGCTGATTGCCTGGCTGATCTGGCGCTATGTGCGCAACGACGAACCGCGCCAGGCGCCAAGGGTCAGCGAACCGCCAGCCGGCAACCGCCTGGCCTTGCTGAAAAGCCGCAATATCGTGCTCTGCACCCTGATCAGCTGCGTGTTCCTGACCTGGTTCATCATCCTGATCTCCTTCACCCCCACGTTCCTGGTCAGCGTTCGCGGCTATAGCCCGCCGAGCATGGGCGCGATCATGAGTTGCCTGGGCGCCGCCTGGGTGCTGTGGGGGTTTGGGGTACCGGCGATTTCCGACCGCATCGGCCGCCGCCCGACGCTGGTGCTGTTTTCACTGGTTGCCGCGTGCTGCCCGCTGGCCCTGCTGTTTGCGCCGTCGCCGTTGATGCTCGGCGTACTGATGGTACTGACCTACACCGGGCTTGGCTGCTTCACGTTGTTTATGGCGACCATTCCCGCCGAGACCGTTCCCCGCGAAGTGATGGCCACCGCCCTGGGCATGATCATGGGCGTTGGTGAGCTAGTGGGGGGCTTTGTCGCGCCGACCGTGGCCGGTTTTGCTGCCGATCGATTCGGCCTGTCCATCGTGATGTGGATGTCCTGTGGCGGTGCGTTGCTGGCCGCTGTGCTGGCCTTGTTCCTCAAGGAAACCGCCCCCGCAGTACTGCGCCGTCGATTGCCCGCCACCCCAATCCTGCAAGGAAACCAACCATGAAAGCATTGCGTTGGCATGCCGCCAAAGACTTGCGCCTGACCGACCTACCCGAACCCTCCCCCGGGCCTGGCGAAGTGCTGGTGCAAGTGGCCTACTGCGGGATTTGCGGCAGCGACCTGCACGAATACCAGGACGGCCCGCACTCGATTCCCCAACACACGCCCCATCCCCTTTCGGGTTGCCGTGCACCGATGACACTGGGCCACGAATTCTGCGGCCAGGTGGTTGCCCTTGGCGACGGCGTCCACCACGTGCACCTCGGCAGCCGTGTGGCGGTCGAGCCAGAGTACCGCTGCGGCACGTGCGCGTATTGCCTGGAGGGCAGCTACAACCTGTGCCAGTCCATGGGCTTCATCGGGCTGATGGGTCACGGCGGTTTTGCCGAGCGGGTGGTGGTGCCGGTCTACATGCTCCATCCGTTGCCGGACACGGTGAGCTTCAAGCAAGCCGCCGTGTTGGAGCCCGCCGCCGTGGCCTTCCATGCGCTGAATCAAAGCAGTTTGCAAGCCGGCGACAGTTGCGTGGTGTTCGGCCTGGGGCCAATCGGCCTGCTGTTGATCATGCTTGCCCGGCTGCGCGGTGTAGCGCGGGTTTACGCGGTGGACATCAACCCCCAGCGCTTGCAGCTGGCCCGTGAACTCGGGGCCAGGGAAGCGCTCGATGGCCGCGACCCTGACCTGCAGCAGCGCCTGCGTGCCCTGAGCGACGGCGGTATCAACACCGCGTTCGAGGCCGCCGGCAGCCAACAGACCTTGACCCATGCCCTGCACTGCCTGCGCAAAGGCGGCGAAGCAGTGCTGGTGGGGTTGATGGGTGAGGTGCAGATCGACGCCTTCCATCTGGTCAACCACGAGTTGCGGCTGCTGGGCAGCGTCGGTTATCGCCATGCCTACCCGGCACTGATCGCGTTGCTGGCCAGCGGGCGCCTGGACCTGGCCCGCATCGTCACCCTCAGCGTGGCACTGGAGCATGCCATCGAACACGGTTTCGAGGGCCTGTCTGCCGACAAGAGCCAGATCAAAGTGCTGGTCAACCCCACGCCGTCCCTGGCCCATCAATGAAACACCCGCTCGTCACAACAACAATAAAAAGAGTCCCTGACCATGAACACTCCACTGCGTTTGTGCATTTGTTTGCTCGCCGTATCCCTGCTTCCCCAGGCGTGGGCGCAAACCCGCGAAGGCCCGCTGGCTGACCTGGGCGAACAACTGGCCGGCTACGGCATCCAGCCCCATGTGCAGTTCTGGAGCCTGTCGATGAAGAACCTCGATACCGGCCCGCGGCCCCACAGTTTCGGCAACAGTGGCGATCTGTTCATCGGCGCCGACATCAACCTCGGCCCCCTCGCCGGCCTGGACAGTTCCGCCATTCATATCGAAGAAACCCTGTTCATTCTCGACCAGGGCACCGGGCAACCGACGTCACGCAACTGGCAAGGCGCTGCCGGCAGCTACTTTGCCGGGGCGCCGATTCACAACGACATCACCAGCAACCAACTGAGCCTGCTGACCGTCGAACACCAATGGCTCGACGGCCGACTCGACCTGCACGTGGGCCGCACCAACGCCCGGCGCTATTTCTATATCTACAACTGCGACACCGTGGTCACCTGCAACGACCCGATCATCGACGCGTCCACCGGCGTGCTGCCACCGCCGTATGGCGCCTGGGGCGGCTACCTGAAATACCAGGTAAACCCCAGCCTGTACGTGCACGCGGGGGTGTTCGAATCCAACCCGATGGACTACCTGAAAAAACGCAACGGCCTGGATTTCAGCACCGAAGACGCCAGCGGCACCAGCGTCCTGCTGGGGCTCGGCAGCAAGCCGGGGGATGACACCACGCAATACGAGCTCAACGCTTACTTCAATACCGCCAGGCAGGTCGACCCGTTGACCGCAGCCAGCGACCACGGCACTGCCGGGGCCTTCTTCAAATTCCGCCAGACGCTGTGGCGCGCCAACCTGCAAGGTTTGCAGGTGTTCGGTTCGCTGTCGGCGGCCGCCGATGACAAGCAGCCCTTCAGCCATTTTGCCGAAGCCGGGCTGACCTACCTCGCGCCCTTCGACCGGCCCCAGGACAAGCTCAACGTCAAGACCAGCTACCTGCGGGTCAACCCTCACCAATTGGCTTTCCAACAGCAGCTACGGACCGACAACAACGGCAACCCGCGCCTGGGCGAACGGGACGTCTACGCCCTCGAAGCCAACGCGCACGTTGCGCTGAGCCGCAACCTGTCCATTGAGCCGAGCGTGCAATACCTGATCAATCCAGACAATTTCTACAACCCCGGCGCGCGGGAACTGAGCGGCAATGGTTTTGTGGTGGGGCTGCAAGTGATGCTGGATGTCGGCTCCCTGCTGGGGCTGTGAAGTTTTTTATCGTCAACGAGGTAATTGTCATGACCCAATCCCCTGCGCACACGTTCGACTACATCGTAGTCGGCGCAGGTTCAGCCGGCTGTGTGCTGGCTAACCGACTGTCCACCGAGCCTGGAGTTTCTGTGTGCCTGGTGGAGGCCGGGCCCAGTGATCGCAAGCTTTTTCCGGGCGCGTACATTCGCACGCCGGCGGGCATTATCCGCTTGATCGCCAACCCGCGATGGAACTGGATGCATCAGTTCGAACCCCAACCGAGCAGCGCTGACAAACCGATCCCCTGCCCTCGCGGGCGAGTCTGGGGCGGTTCGAGTGCAATCAACGGCATGATCTATGTGCGCGGGCACCGCAGCGACTACGACCAATGGGAAGCCGCTGGAAACCGCGGCTGGGGCTACGACGCCCTGTTGCCGTACTTTCAGCGCTCCGAGCATTTCGAGCCAGGCCCTTCACCCTGGCATGGGCAGAACGGCGGACTGAATGTCGCCCGACAACGCAGCCTGGCGCCGGTCAACGCCGTGTTTCATGAGGCAGGCGCGCAGATGGGCTGGCACTACAACGACGACTTCAATGGTGCGGAACAGGAAGGCTATGGCGCGTTTCACGTCACCCAGATCAACGGTGAACGCTGCAGTGCCGCTCGGGCATTCCTCTACCCGGCGCTGCCGCGAACCAACCTGACCGTGTTCAGCGAAACCCTCACCCATCGCGTATTACTCGATGGCTCTCGCGCCGAGGGGGTTGAAGTCAGCCAGGGAGACCGCACGTTCACACTCAAGGCCCGGCGTGAAGTCATCCTCAGCGCTGGCAGCATCAACTCGCCGCAACTGTTGTTGCTGTCCGGTATCGGACCCGCCGAAGAACTGGCACGCCACGCAATTACCCAGCGCCACGAACTGCCGGGCGTCGGGCAAAACCTGCAGGATCATCAAGACATTGTCTTGATGTACCGCAGCGACAGTGATCTGGGATACGGGCTGTCGCTACGTGGGGTGTTGCCGCTGGCGGCCGCACCGTTTCAATACCTGGCAGCGCGTCGCGGGCCATTGACGTCGAACACCGTCGAATCCGGTGCTTTTTTACGCCTCCACCCGGCCGACGCCGCCCCGCAGTTGGGCTTGATCGTGGCTCCGGCCTTGAAGAACCAGCCCCAACGCCTGATTCCCGTAGGCCATGGCATCAGCTTGCATGTCGCGGTGATGCATCCCAAAAGCCGTGGTCGCGTGCGCCTGCGCTCAGCCGACCCACAGGACAGGCCGCTGATCGAGGGCAACTTCCTCAGCCATCCGGATGATTTGCACACCTTGGTCGAAGGTTTTCGCCTGGTACGTCGGTTGGCGGCAACCCCAGCCTTTACCAAACGCCTGCAGGGTGAATTAGTGCCTGGGCCGAACGTCAGCAGCACAGCGCAGATCGAGCAGTGGATCAGGGAAAACCTGGGGACCGTGTTTCACCCGGTGGGTACCTGCAAAATGGGCAATGACCCCATGGCCGTGGTCGACGATCAATTGCGGGTTCACGGCTTGCAAGGCTTGCGGGTCGCCGATGCGTCGATCATGCCGACGCTGGTTACCGGCAACACCAATGCCGCCGCGATCATGATCGGCGAGAAAGCGGCCGACTTGGTGCGGTTTTTAAACTGATATCATCCAAGCCTTTACCCATCAGGCAAAAAGACATGAACCGCCAGAAAAAACTACAGCAACTCTTCAAGGCCAAAGCCAAAAAGGCCAGCGCTAAATTGGCGCCGAAAAGCAAAGAGAAATACATCAGTAAAGCGGACCGCGCAAAGCTGGAGGCGCAGGCCAATCCAGAGTCAACGACCGGCGCTGAAACGCCCAGCTGAAGCGCTAGCCTGCGAACTCACCGAGTGGACGGCTGCGGACATAGCCCCGGGTGCCAGGCCATTGCGCATCGACTCCCCGGTTCAAAGCCTAGGGCATACTCCTGCGCCAGGATGTTGGCCAAGCGCTGATCCTGGTGGGTTTGAAAGCCTAGGCGCCGATAGAACGGCGCATTCCACGGCACGTGCTCAAAGGTGGTCAGCGTCACCGCACGCAGGTGATGGGCGCGCGCATGATCCATCGCCGTCTCAATCAGTTTTCGCCCCCACCCTTGGCCTTGCAGCGGCAAGGCCACTGATACCTCATGGATATGAAGGTCGTCACCCATACGCTCTGCGCTGAGAAAACCTTGAGGCTGGGCGTGCGCGTCGACGACAACCCAACAGGTCGATAGTGCGATCCACTGCCGATGACGATCGAAGCTGATCGGCTCGGCATCCGCCAGCCAATTCAACCGACCGATCATCCGGAATGCCTGGGCAGCAGAGCGCTCAATGCCGGGCAATAACACGGCATCCTCCGCTCGCGCCAGGCGAATATGGGCGAGTTGTTCAGCAGCCACTCAAGGCCACCTGGGGTCGTTCGCCCGCAAAGAAGAAGGGCCGAAAGCGCACGCCCACGGTGTTGCCGATAAATGCCGCCACCAGCCACACCCAGCCATGCAGGCTGCCCGAAGCGATACCGCTGAAATAAGCGCCGATGTTGCAGCCGTAGGCCAGGCGCGAACCGTAGCCAAGCAGCAGACCGCCGATCACCGCCGCGATCAACGAGCGCGCCGGAATATTCAGGCTGGGCGCGAAACGCCCGGCCAGGCCTGCGGCCAGCAGCGCGCCGAGGACAATGCCGATATCCATGACGCTGGTGATGTCTTCCCACACCGGTGCGGCCAAGGCCTTGGCATTGCCCGGCATCTGCCAGAAGGCCCAGCTCGCCACATCCACACCCAACCCACTTGCGACCTTGGCGCCCCACAGCGCGAACGCGGAGGTAATGCCCCACGGCCGCCCGGCCAGGGCCAGGGTGGCGTAGTTGAGCAGCGCCAGGGCAACCGCGCCCCACACTAACGGCCAAGGCCCACGCAAGAAGCGGCGCAGCCCTTGGTGCTCGCTTTGCACGCCTTGTTCAAGCTGGCCGTGGCGATGCTTTTCCAGACGCACTGTGACCACTGCAATCAGCGCGAATACCGCCAGGCTCAGGACCAACGCCGGCAGCACACCAAAACTCTTAACGATGGAAACCGCCGGAAACGACGGCAGTGCAAACCACCAGTCAACATGGTGAGTGGCGATCAACGAACCACAGATAAAGAACAGCAGCGTCACCAACATGCGCGCATTACCGCCGCCCACGGTGAACAAGGTGCCTGATGCACACCCGCCGCCCAGCTGCATGCCGATCCCGAAGATAAACGCCCCGAACACCACCGACACACCGGCCGGCGCTACCAGCCCGACCACCGGCTGGCCGAACAAGGTACCCGCGCCGAGCGCCGGGAAAAACAACACCACCGCCACCGCCAGCATCACCATCTGCGCACGCAAGCCCGCGCCACGCCGGTCATTGATAAATACGCGCCAGGCCGAAGTAAAACCGAAGGCGGCGTGGTACAGGGTCAGGCCCAAGGCGGCGCCGACCACCAGCAACAGCACTTGGCGTGCGCCAACGGTGTTTTGCAGGAACAGGGCGCCCGCCACCAGGATGATAAAAGCTATCAGTGGCGCGACGGGCTTGCGTGCGGGGGACATGGGAAGAGTGACGCTCATGAGGTATCTCAGTGGGTTTGGGTTGGATCGATCGCGAGGCAGCAAGTATACCTCCAACGGTTCGGTGCAGCCCTTTTGCAAACCGCTCACGCTTACGCACTGGGCCCTTCAGTGCCCCACCGCCCCAGGCCCATTGGCAGACCGCCGTCCCGGCTTGAAACCATGGGCATGCGCCGACCAGGCGATCAGCAGCGCGACGATGGCCAACGTCAGCATCGCCCACGGAAATGCGGCTACGCCCCAACGATCCAGCAGCACCCCGCCGACGACACCACTGCCAGCAATCGCACTGTTCCACGCCACCACGTTCAGCGACAACGCCACATCCGCACCGTCACCTGCGGCATCGGCCAGGGCGGTTTGCAGCAAGGTGGCCGCACCGCCAAAGCTCAAGCCCCATACCGCCACGCCGAGGTAGAGCACTTCTGGCTGCCTGCCGAGAAGACCGAACACCACGCAGATCGCCGCGAATGTCCCCAGGCTCACCAACACAGTCTTGCGCAACAGCGGCTCGACCAAACGAGCCGTCAGCCAGATGCCCGCCAACGCGGCAATGCCGAACACCAGCAGCACCAGGTCTACCCGGTCCGCCAAGCCAGCGGGCGCCACAAACGGGGCGATGTAGGTGTAGAGCATGTTGTGAGCCAGCATCCAGCTGATCACCACTGCCAGCACCGGGCGCACACCGGGGGTGGTCAACACTTTACCCAAGGACAGGCGCTGGTGCGCGGGCTGCGGTGGGTAGTCCGGAACCTTCACCAGCACCCACACGATCAGCCCCAGGGTCAGCGCCGACATCAGGCCGAACGTGCTACGCCAGCCCACCAAGCCCCCGAGCCAGGTGCCCAGCGGCACGCCCAGTGACAGCGCAATCGGCGTGCCGACCATCGCCAACGCCAGCGCCTTGCCCTGTTGATGAGGCGCAACCATACGCCGCGCGTAACCCGCCAGCAGGCTCCAGGCCAGCCCCGCCGCAACACCCGCAAAGAAGCGCGCCACCAGGGTCACGCCATAGTGGGACGACCACGCAGTGATGGAGTTGAACAGCAGGAACCCGACGATGGTCAGCAGCAGCACATTGCGCCGGCGCCAGCCACGGGTGGCGATGGTCATAGGGATCACCGCCAGCACCGAGCCCAGCGCATAAGCGGTGACCATCTGCCCGGCCATGGACGGCGAAATCTCCAGGCCAGCGCTGATCAATGGCAACAGCCCAGCGGGCAGGGTTTCGGTGACGATGCAGATGAAGCCGGTCATGGCCAAGGCGAGCAAGGCACCGATGGGCAGGCGTTCAGACGACGCGGATAAGCTGAGTGAAGGTGTCACGGGAAACTCCTTGGCTGACTTTAATACTGATCGATACAAATGTTGCGCGGCACAACACCGCGTTGTCAACGACTTATGTATCGACTAGTATTTATCTCGTTACCCCAGAGGACTTTCGCCATGGCACAAATGGGCCGCCCCCGTAACTTCGACCGCGAACAAGCAGTGGAACAGGCCCTGCACCTGTTCTGGCAACACGGCTACGACGCCACTTCCCTCGCGCAGCTCAAGGCTGGCCTGGGCGGCGGTATTTCCGCGCCAAGTTTCTATGCGGCGTTCGGCTCCAAGGAAGCGCTGTTCGATGAATGCGTGCAGCGCTACCTGGAGACCTACGCCCAAGTCACCGAATGCCTGTGGGATGAAAGCCTGCCGCCACGTCGGGCCGTCGAAACCGCATTGCGCCAGTCAGCGCGCATGCAGTGCGACAACGCCCACCCCAAGGGCTGCATGGTGACGCTGGGGGTGATGAGCGCGCCGAGCCCGGAACATGCGCGGGTGGTGGATGCGCTGACCCAGTCACGGGCGCGAACCCGAGCGGGGATTGTTGCGTGTGTGCAGCGGGCGATTCGTGCCGGTCAGTTACCGGACACGCTGAATGCAGAGGCGATGGCGACCGTGTTTGATTGCTTCCTGCAAGGCGTGTCGATCCAGGCACGGGATAACACGCCCCATGAACAGATCAATGCGGCGATCAACCACCTGCTGCTGACCTGGGACATCGCCGCCTCTACGGCAGCCCCCGTTCGTCACGGCACGCCAGCCCAGTTCCAACAATAGCGGCGCACACCCTCGCAGTCAGCCGTTAACGGGCTGACTCGACGGCCCGCAAGCTGGTGACATCGAGAACGACGGTGAAACGTTGTTGCTCGCGTATCACCTCAATATGCCAGCCCAGTTTTGCGCATAACTGATGCATCAACTGCAACCCGAGACCGTAGCCAAAATCGCTGGATTCCTCTTGCGGCTTAGCCTCCTGAATGTGGTTGGTAATAAGCAGCCGAGGGTATTTGAAGCTGATTTCTACTTTGCCCTCTTCCGCGTATTGCA
Organism: Pseudomonas haemolytica; assembly: GCF_009659625.1. GTDB lineage: Bacteria > Pseudomonadota > Gammaproteobacteria > Pseudomonadales > Pseudomonadaceae > Aquipseudomonas > Aquipseudomonas haemolytica. The sequence continues at coordinate 616,784 of NZ_VOIW01000002.1, forward strand.
GCGCATTACGCAGGAAGTTGCCGATCACGATGCGACACGCGGTGGGGGGTAATCGGCAAGGTTCATTGTGGATGTCGATGCTCAGCTCGATATCCCGGTTACCGATCAGGTAGCGATGTTTCTCAATCAGTTCACCGACCAACTCGCTCAGGTCAATGTCTTCCTCGGGCAACGGTTCGGGACGCTCGCGGCTCATCCACAACAATGTCTCGGCGATAAGCTGCATATTCAGCACAGAGCGTTCGATACGCTGCAAGGAGGATGGCAGGACACCGCCGGACTGCAAGGCCAACAGCTCGATATTGGCCTTGAGCACCGCCAGTGGCGTTCGCAGTTCATGGCTGGTATAGCGCAATAGGCGGCCTTCACGCTGGCTCGCGGCCTGCACCTGTTCGACACTTTTGGCCAGGGCGTCGGCCAGCATATTGAACTCCTTGAAGCTGAAACCTGGTCGTTCGCTGGCCAGGGCTTCAGGGTTTTTCAGCGTCCCGGACCATTGGACCAAACGTCCCAGCGGGCGGACCAACCACCACACCAGCAAGGCGATGATGATCAATGCCGGTACGAATACCGCCAGGCTGATGAATGTGACGCTCTGTATGACCTGATCAAAATAGGCGTCGGACAGAGGGGTCTCGACCTCACCTCCTACTTCCTGATCATGGTCGATGTCATACATATAAAGGGTTTTGCCATCACCCAGGGGCTGTTCGAGGATTATCTGGACCGGCGCGTCGTCATCATCGGAGTACAGATCGCCGAAGATATGCACCGCGCCGAAGGACAGGCTCGGCGGTACATCAAGCATCTGGCGGATGTTCTGCGGCAACGCCTCCTTCCCGATGACGCTGGTATAGAAATAATTGTGCGGAGTTGGCGTGGTCGGGTCCTGCTTGTAGTGCCTGACGAAGTACTGGGCTTCCTCTTCCATCATCGCGCTGGCGGTATAGAACAGGCCACGCACGGTAAATTCAGGCAGCAGCCTGCTGTAGATCACCAGCACCACCGCAATCAGAAACAGGAAACTCCCGCTGATCACCCATTTCAAGCTCAGGCCATTACGCATGGGGTTTTACCTGAATGCCGACACCCGGCAGGGTATGGATCAACGGCCGGCCGAAGGGCTTGTCTACCGCCTTGCGCAGCCGATGCATGTGTACTTTGAGCGTATTGCTGTCGGGTGGCTCATCGCCCCAGACTTTTGCTTCCAGGCGTTCTCGGGGCACAGGTTCAGGACTGGCGCGCATCAGGTGCTCCAACAAGCTCCAGCAGATGGGTGACAAATGCAGCTCTTGCCCGGCGCGGCTGACCTTGCGGGTGGTGAGCTCCATTACCAGGTCGTCGACTTGCAGACGATTGGTTTGGCCGCTGCGCCGCAGGCTCAGGGCGCGAATCCTGGCCACCAACTCGGCCAGTTCGAACGGCTTGACCAGATAGTCGTCGGCCCCAACAGCAAAGCTGGCGAGCTTATCGGACAACGCGTCCAACGAGGTCAGCATCAGGATGGGCGTCTGGATGCCTTGCTGGCGTAAACGCTCGCATAGCTGCTGACCGTCCAGCCGGGGCAGCATGATGTCCAGGAGAATCACGTCGTAGTGCTGGGCAAGTGCCAGGTTAAGCCCGGTTTGGCCATTACTGGCGTGATCGCAGACGATGCTGCTGATTTCCAGGTACTCGATGACGGTGGTGGCCAGATCAAGGTTGTCCTCGACCAGCAGCAGGTGAATATGCACGGGGAAATGCCTCGGACAGGTATTGCACAGAGGGTTGAAGCATAACGGAGGTTGAGCAATTTCTATGGATGTTTACCTGACGTTAACCCGCTGCTGCTTAAGCTGAGGCTCTTCTTATCCAGAGCTCGTCACTGCCATGAACCTGCCTTCGATGATCAAAGGCGCCCTGTTAGCCTTGATTTTCCTCGCGCTGATGGTCGCTATACTGCCGCCGCAAGCTCAACGGACACGCCTGGGAGGCAGCAGCTGGTTTCTGGTTGGCCAGAACGTTGAGCAGACAGGGTCGTGTTATGTCGCCAGCACCTCCTGATGACGTCGGTGCCAGCTATACCAACCAGTTGGTAGCCTGTATGGCGCTGATTGTTTGCCTGTCGGTTTCGGTGGGTATTTATATCGCTCGTTTGAATGCGCACGTTGATAAGCAACGAGAGCTCTCGCCGGTGTATCTGCACGAATGTCACAAAGGCCGCGGGGGGTTTATTGTCTACCCTGATGGCAGGCGCAGCGGTGACAGCTGCTATACAGCCAATGAGGGTGAATCAGCGCAGACCGACGAACATCAGGATCTGCCAGGTTCGAAGGGTGCTGAATGGCTTAAATACATCCTGCCTGGCGTTGAATCAGCGCGGATTTTCTAGATGCCCGAAGGGAGAGGCCTATGTGACTGATCACATGAGTCCTGATGCATTGACATCATCATAGGAGCATAATAATGGCATATAGCCTCCACTGCATAGCCCAGGATGCAGCACCGCCCCGAAAGGACTCGAATGAACCATTCCGACTTATGCCTCAAACCGATTCATGAGCTTCTTGCTGATGAACAAGGCAACCCGACTCGATTCTGGATTCCTGCCTACCAACGCGGATACCGCTGGAAACCACTGCAGGTTACCCAGTTACTGGACGACATCCGCGAGTTCACCAAGCGCCGTAACCCTCAGCCAGAAGAGTTTTACTGCCTGCAACCGCTGGTGATAAAAGCCACCGAACACGGCCCATTCGAGGTAGTGGACGGCCAGCAGCGACTGACTACGCTGTTGCTGATACTTAGGCATTTCAATGAGCGTCTGGCGCAAAGATACCAGCAGAAGCTGTTTACTCTGGACTACGAGACCCGCCCGCTTCTGCTGGCGTTCCTCGATGAGCCCAACGAGATCGAAGCAGACACAAACGTAGACTACTTCTACCTGTTCAATGCCATTAACACCATCGAGAATTGGTTCAGCACCCGGGCTAACGAGGTGGATGAGATCAAAACAGCGTTGCTGAACAAGACTCGAGTGATCTGGTTCGAACTAGCCGCTCAGGACAATGCCGTGGATGCCTTCACTCGGCTGAACGTGGGTAAGATTCCGCTGACGGATGACGAGTTGATCCGTGCCCTTTTCCTCAAGCGTGGTGATGACAACGATCCAGAAGCCGCATCCCGACAAATGAGGATCGCCCACGAATGGGATCAGTTGGAGAAAGCCCTTCAGGCAGATGAGTTCTGGTACTTTCTCAGTAACCAGCAGAGCCAATCTCCGAATCGCATCAGTCTTCTGTTCGAATTGGTAGCCACAACTGACGGCGTTGGCGATAGAGCGGATCAAGACGAGCACAGCATCTTTCACGCCTACAGCAGGAAACTTAAGGTTTCTGGCGCAACCGCCAAGGAATGGTTGCGCATCAAGCAAACCTTCATGATGCTGGAAGAATGGTTTGAAGACCGTACGCTTTACCACATTGTTGGATTCTTGATTCATCAAGGCATGGATGTCGCGAGTATCTGTGAGTTGTCGCTGCAAACCACCAAGAGCGCATTCGAGCGCAAGCTACGCAAAGCGGTATTTGCTCGCACTATCGGTGACGAAGACCTAGATGCCCTGAGCCCCAAAGCACTGCATACGAGCATCAGTGAACGTCTTGATCAGCTAGAGTACGGCCGTCACTCATCAAGTATCCGTTCACTGCTGCTGCTCTTCAACCTGGCGACTCTACTGGACAGTCCGCTCTCCAACATGCGCTTCCAGTTCGATAGTTTCAAAAATGGCGAGTGGGACATAGAACACGTGCGTTCGATTGCATCGAGCCGCCCTATGCGCCTGCATGACCAACTGAATTGGCTGAAGCTGTGTTCCGGCTACCTGGAAGCCTACAACTTCAGCGACCAGGCGGCTCAAAGTAAACAACTGCTGAACAGCATTGCAGCGTTTATCAAGCGTTCGAAGAAAGCTGATGCGGACGAAGCGTTTGAGGTGGTGTACAAAAAACTGTTGGCCTTCTTTCAGGAAACAGACGAAGCGCCGACTGACCATGGCATTTCCAACCTGACCTTGCTCGATAAAGGTACCAACCGCAGCTATAAAAACGCTGTATTCGCCGTCAAGCGTAAAGCGCTTCTGGCCCTCGACCAGTCCGGGATTTTTGTACCGTTGTGCACCCGCAATGTGTTCCTCAAATGCTACAGCCCGCAGGCTGACAACATGATGTTCTGGAGCAAGAGCGATCGCGAAGCATACCTAGCCGAAATGACCCAAGTGCTCTTGCGTTTCTTCAGCGCCACCAAGGAGATTTCAAAATGAGCGAGTCCAGCAGCCAGATCACCCTAAGACAGCTGTTGAGCCGCCATCAGCGCATCCAAATTCCGATGATCCAGCGCGACTATGCTCAGGGCCGCCCGGCATTTGAGGATGTACGTGAAGAGTTTCTAGGCACGTTGAAGCAAGCATTTACATTGGCATCGGGTGAAGATGCACGCCCCCTGAACCTCGACTTCATCTACGGAAGTGTCGAGAAAGAAGGTGAGTCAAACCTCTTTTTGCCACTTGACGGCCAACAGCGACTGACCACTCTGTTTCTACTGCATTGGTATCTGGCGTGGCGAGATGGTAATCAGGATGAGTTTGGTCAGGTTTTTTGCGAAGGCGAAGATTCACGCTTCTCTTATAAAGTACGACCAAGTAGTGCTGAATTTTTCAATGAGTTGGTGAATTTCTGGCCTGCACGCGAAGTGGCCGACGAATCCTCAATGTCCAGTCTGATCACCAACCAGGCTTGGTTTTTCCGATACTGGCGACTGGACCCGACGATCCAATCCTGCCTGACCATGCTGGACGCTATCCACAACCACTTCGCCGAGGTAACAGGAGCCTACGCGAGGTTGATGGATGTAAAGCACCCGGTTATCACTTTCCAGTTGCTTGACCTGGACCATTTCGGGCTGTCTGACGATCTGTACATCAAGATGAACGCCCGGGGCAAACCACTGACGGCTTTCGAGACATTCAAAGCACGCTTCGAGCATGAACTCAAAGGCCAGTTCGCCGACGAGACCCGCGAGATCAGCGGTCAAAATTTTACCGTCGCCGATTACTTCGCCCGACGCATGGATACCAGCTGGGCCGACTTCTTTTGGGCGTATCGCGACAAGGAAACCCAACTGTACGACGATGCGCTCATGAACTTCTTCCATGCCGTGGCGTTTATATGCCGCGATCCGGAACCTTCAAGCTATCTGGAGGACATCAGCACTTTCAAGAGCAAGTCGTTGAAGTCTGCTTATGCCCTCTATCACAAGGGCGGATGGCTAGAGCGCGACTTCTCCATCACTCTCATGTTGCTTCTCGAAACCTGGAGCGCGCAAGGGAATCGGTTTACGCCGCTATTGCCAGAAAACCCATACTTCAATGAAGAGATTCTCTTCCAACACTTGGTTAGCGATCCCTCATCCTTAGCCTATACCGACCTGGTCCAGTTTTTCGCGTACGTCGCTTTCATTCGAGCCTCGGGCGACCAGATCGAACCGCAAGCACTGCTGGAATGGATGCGGGTAGTTTTCAACCTGTCGATCAATACTAACTACGACCGTCCCGCCGACATGCAGCGCAGCCTGCTGGCTGTCCGGGGTCTGCTCCCCCACGCTGGGGACATCCTTGGCTACTTTGCTACGACGGATAAACCAACAACCGGCTTTTCCCTGCAACAGATAAACGAAGAGCACTTCAAGGCAGAGCTGCTACTGGCCCACACTGGCTGGCGCGAGCTGATCGAACGTGCGGAGAAACACGGCTATTTCAAAGGCCAAATTGAGTTTTTATTAGATTTCTGCGGTGCGATGGCCAAGCGACACACAGCCGAACTATCACAGTGGAAAAACCGCGAGCATCTTGCGCTACAACAAAGCTTTTCTTCCTATCTTGCCAAAGCGGAAACTATGTTCAGCGCGCGCGGCCTGGACAGCCTGCCAGGCTACCGTTGGGAGCGCGCACTGCTTTCATTGGGCGACTACCTGTTGCCCAGCGGCTATAACCACTCATTCTTGGTCAACTCCGCTTCAGAGCAGGCCAGTTGGAAGCGGCTGTTACGCGGTGGTGCCGGTGAAGTCGGCCAGCGCGCACGCGGACTTTTGCAGAAGCTCCTGACGTTGATTGATCTTGAAAGACCGCTTGAAGACCAGTTGGATGAGCTGATTACTAATGCAGAGGAGCTCGATCCGTGGCGTCGGATTATGGTGGATACACCAAACGTCTTCAGTTATTGCGCAGAGCATGCACTGCGGTGGGAGGGCAACCATATCTACATGCTCCGTAAAAGCCGTATGAGCGGGATGCATGCCGAACTGTTCAGCTATCACCTATCCGAACAATTGGACTCAGAGCAATTCAGCAAAAAAATACTCCCGTGGAAAAAAGTTGAATACCAACCTGTCAGTGGCTCAGAGTACGCGCCTAGCCTGTATCTCACACTAGCATTTCGGGGACATGCGCTGGATTTCTGGATCTACTCGGTTTCAGGAGGGTTTAGGATTGATGCACATCGAAAAGCGTTCAAGTCCGTACCTGGTTTAGAACATTTGTTAGTCACCACTTTCAATTTTGACGCGCTAAAAGAAGACATCAGACTCGATGTTCCACGAGGACGTATTCACTCTACGCTCCGCGCCATAGCCCGCTCTGTCAAAGCGCTGGAAGCAGAGTGCGCCTGAAACTTTCCACAGTCACGGATTGGTAAGAATAGAGTCATAGACCTAGCGCACGAGCGCCTTGACGTCGATCATATCGGCGTCCTGACCTACCTACTCAGCCCATACGGGAAGCACTCCCCGTATGGGTGTCGTTCCTCTCCGTTTTTGGCTCCTCTGGAGAAATCATTCAGCCTTCATAAAAATTCACCTAATTGTATACAGCGACGAAAAGGTGCGCGCACTTTTGACAGCCTGCAGAAGCAAAACACCAAAAAACGCGACAACCCTAACAAATTAATTTACGCCGCTAATCACCCTGAAAAGATTTCAGAACAGTGAACGCCATCAGAAAAACCTGCTCACAAGCCTTTACACAAGGTTGTCACCCACACGCTGAACATGGAAGAATACATTTACAATTAATCCTCACAAAGCTAATATTCGGGCGTAATCGTACACACCCCTAAATCTGGTCCTCTCACACAGACAAAAGAGCTAAATATGTTAAATGGATTTAACGATTTTAAAACTGCAACCCCTGGTCAAATTCATGATTACTATCGTTCAAAAAAGATCCACGAACTCAGCATAGAGGAACTGGCATTTGCTCACCTAGATGACACCTGTCGTTTCATTCAAACCATGGACGGCATGATCTCAAGCAGCCTTTTTGATCTCAACCAAACAGTCGCGGCCTCATTCTCAAACGTTAGGACGAATCAGTACGTACCACTACTTGCTTGCTTTTCAATGCTTGATCAAATAGGTGGCCTGTACAAACGAATCAACAAATCTTGCAACTATAAGAACGGAATTAAAAAAGCGCTTCACTTTTACTCTAACGTCACAAACGCAATAGAACTAGAACAACTTACCACTCTTCGTCACGGCCTATTCCACGACGGCAGCTTACTATATATAAACTCAACCACAGGCACTAAGGTCATTTTTCGCATGATCCAAAATAGTGGAGCCCTTTTGACTCCCGCCAAGAAACCATGGGATGGTCTTTATCACAACGATATCAGCGACTACGTTACAAAAATCGACCTAAGAGAACTTCAAAATACAACAACTGAAGTAATCAAAGAGTGCAAAAAACTACTGCTAGATAAAAAAATAAAAATAACAGCGCAAACACCTCAAGAGCTGTTTTATAAATACCTATTCAAAACCAACCACACATCAAACGAAGAGCCTTGAAATACCTTCACTCAACCTATGCAATAATTAATAGCGGCCTTTGCTTGGCCGCTAACTGCAACATCACTAAGCCACCCCTTGATAATTAAATCAAAAACCACTCAACAACATCATTGCTTCGTCAGCCTAAACTTCGGACATAGCGCCACACATCAATCCCGTTGCAAGTTCTCCGCTGCCTCTTTGAAGGCCGTATCTAAAGCAGTAATGAGTTCATGATGTGACTTCTCTACTTCATTCATTCGCTTATACTGCTTCCAAAAGAGATATACGCCCCCGATAAAAATAGATACTACACCGACTAAAACAACCCATCGCGGATAGAAGACTGGCTCAATGGACCATTGAAGTGTCGACGCCCATGAGCGCTCAAATGCTTGTCCGATCCCGTCAAATGCACCTTTACCGAGAAAGTACGCTAAAAAGGTTCCACATATAGTTGGCCCCCAAAGATTGAAAATACTGCTGAGCTTAGACACTTGTTAAGTCATCCTTGAGAAGTTTCATAGGGGTAAAATCATGCCACTTAACCTGTCCTTGTGCCACTGATTCAGCGAAGGCTGAGGTGGATGCATATCAAACACCTCAGGGGTTAACCCCAACTGTCCAGGATGTACTGGCCTATGCATTACGCTACTCGGGTTATCGCTTATGCCCTGCGACTACACAGCCACCGTCAGCTTCCAAGGATGCGTCCTCAGCTCGAGAGCAACCGGTAGCCGGGCCAAATCCCGAGATCGAGTAGGAGGCGGATTCACATCCGCCGTCCTCTCACACCACCGTACGTACGGTTCCGTATACGGCGATTCAGGTTATACGACTAAGCCGGTTTATCGTATCCAGTATTGAGACCAGGCCAAGTTGATCCCAGCGTTTCTTCGGCAGCGCCTGATTCATATGTGACGCTCCGGAGTTCCACCATGGGCTTCGGCCATTGGAGGCTGACTTACGGGCACGCCCTTCTTCTATCCCCAGGCGCATCAGATTGCGAACCCTCGTTGAGGGTCGCTTCCATTGGCGCCAAAGGATGCAGCGAAGTTTATGACGCACCCAGCCGTCAAGTGCCTCCAGCGCACCCTTGCCTTGAGTCAACTTGAAATAGCCAGCCCAACCGCGCAGCACAAGATTTATCCGCCCAATGGTATTTGCCATTTTCTGGCCCCGCGCTCAGCGTAGCAATTCCCCAAGCCGGTCACGCAGACGACGCAAGCTCCTCGTGGCCACTCGCAGTCTCGGCTGTTGATGCCAGCTCATCCCGTAGCCCAAGTAGTCACACATCCACGATCCAGCTACTCGACTCTTTTCTCGGGTCAGCGTCAGTTTCAGGCGCCGGCTCAGGAAACGCTCGACGCTGGACATCACTCGGTCGCCAGCACGGCGACAGCGCACATAAATGTTCGCGTCATCGGCATAACGCACGAAGCGATGGCCCCTGCGCTCCAGTTCGCGATCAAGTTCGTTGAGCAGGATGTTTGACAGCAACGGCGAGAGCGGTGGCCCGAGGCGACGTGAGCGCGAGCTGTTTCGATGGCGTGATGAGCACTTCTGCCCGGACTAAAACCGTAGCTGTAGTCTGAAAACAGAGGGTCGAAGATTAACGTGAGCTGTTGCAGCAGAGCCTGCTGGATCAAGCGATCCACGACGTTGGGGATACCCAATTGTCTTGTTCCGCCTTTGGGTTTGGGGATTTCGACAGCGCGTACACCTTGCGGGTGGTACTCACCGGCTAGCAACCGAGCCTTGAAGATCGGCCAATACTGTTTCACGTGGCCCGCCAACTGGTCGACCGTCATGCCATCGGCACCCGGTGCGCCCTTATTACTGACCACGCGTTGATACGCACGCTTGAGGTTGGCTGGTGCAAGCACCCGCTCCATCAGCGTGTCCGGCTCCGCTTTCGTCCACGCCACAGACGCCGCCAATACCTGTGCGCTGCCAGCCGTCATCCTCGGATACTGTCCGGGACTCGGAGTAACAGTTTTCTCTGGGAGAAATTTCTGCATTTCGGTATTCAACGAGACTTTGACGCCTACCGGCGGCATAACCTGTTCAGCCCTTGGTGGCGCGGTTATCTGCCACTTACTACGGCTTCAGCTGACTTCTGTACGCTCATCCCGCCGCCTCTCGACGCTCGGTAGCAGATCGGCAAACACGCAGATCTCCCAGGGTAATTCGCGCGACCTTCCTGCTTATGCCTGTCGGATCTACGTCACAGCACTCCGTGCAAGTATTGGGCTTTGGCAATTTTGGCTACCTAACCCCGCTGTGCCGCCTCATCCGCTTCCTGTTCGTCAGGCCAGCATTTTGCCTCGGGCCTCCTTCAGATTCGCAGTCACCCGCGACACCCTTGCCTCTGGCTAACACTTCCCCTTGCCGGGTGTGTAGAGGACTTTCACCTCCAAGTCACCAGCGTGGCCACCACAGCCAAGCTGGTGAGTTGTGACAGGAAACCAATCGGCCAGAAGAACAGTTGAGATTTAACCCCATAAGAACAGTTGTTCAATTTGTGCTCGGTTTCAGCATCGACGGATATGCCGACTGGGTCAGGACCTCTCTCCGTGAGCTCCCTTCGACCACAATGCTGAGCTGGCGATAACATCGCTTCCAGCAACCCCGACGTTGCGATTGCGATTTCAACCCAGTGAAGGTCAGTTTCATTCCGCAAGGTATATTGCACAGACGCTTACCTCTTGTTGGCAATCCCCTCTTTGATGCGTGCGACTCGTTGTGGGCGCCAACACCGAAGTGACCCAGTCAGCGAGCATTACAACGCCCAGAATCCCAGTCGACCAAGGCTGGCCGCCAGCCTGAGGCGTGATGTCTGCCAGCGGCTGAGGGTTTGAATATGCTCTTGCTCAGCACCGGAATACGCGGTCAAGGCATTGAGCAACTCGATCATGCTGCCCACCCCGGAGTGATAACGGCCCTGGACAACCTCCAGCGACTGGCGCGATTGATCGACCAATTCGCTGGTGCGCTGCAGACTCTGGGTCTCAACATTCAACGTCTGGTAGCTGGCCCACAGGTCTAGCGCGACCTCTTGCTCGACCTCAGCCAGTTCTGCTCGGCCCGCGTCTACACGGGCTTGTGCTTGGCGGATCTGGTAGGTCCGGCCAAAACCCTCAAAGATCGGGATGCTCAACTGCAAACCAATACTGCGGTCCCGCTCACGCTCATCGCCATTGAATATCTTCGATTGCTGGCTACGCGCGTACGTCAGGTCGGCGGTCAGTGCCAGGCTCGGAAAGTTGGCAGCGCGCCGCTCATCAACGGCCGCCTGAGCGGCCCTGAGCCTAGCGTGTGCGGCGAGTACTGCCGGGTGATCCTGACGCGCCTGGGTCAACAACTCATCGACCGCCTGCAGGAACTGAGTGTCCGGCAGTGGAGTGAGGTCACCCGCCAACTGCAGAGTCGTTTGGGGTGATAGCCCCATGCGCAAGGCAATCACGCCCAAAGCGTTATGCAATGCTCCACGGTCGCGGATCTGGCGCAAATTAGCCTGGGAAAACGCTGTTTGGGCCTGCAAGCGATCAGAAAGTGCGGCCGCACCGGCTTTGTATTTGGCATCCGCCGCTTCCAGATTGCGAGCCGCCAATTCGGTGATTTGCACCGATGCGGCCAAGCTGCGCTGAGCTGACAAGGCATCGTAATAAGCCTGCGCCGCCTCAACAAAAGTACGCTGCAACATGGCGTCCTGGGTAGCGTTGGCAGCCACCAGCAACTGACGGGCATTGCGCAAGGCGGCCCCGCGTCGACCGAAGTCCACCAACACCCAACTGAGCTCAAGACTGGCGCTGTCACGCCGCCGGTGCCCTTCACCAGAACGCAAGGCCGGCTCATCGTAGTCAACCCGACCATTGCCGCGACTACTGCTAACGCGCCCATCCAGGCGCGGCAGATACGCCGCCTGGCTGAGCCCAACCTGGGCAGCCTGAACCTTGGCGTTGGCCCAACTGAGACGCGTCTGTGGGTCGTGGCACAGAATCCGTTCGACCACTTGCGCTAACGGCAAACGTTCAGGTAACCGGCCAAAACTACACGGCAGCTCGCCACGGGCATCGTCATACACCGCTTGCCGGGAAACGTTGCGTGCAGTGTCAAAAACGTCTGGCTCAAAGGCCCATGCAGAACGTGAACAACACAGCAAGGCCATCGTCAAGACCGAGGATAATCGCTTCATGCCTGGCCCTGTTTCATCGCTGGCGAAGTGTTCGCGGTATGTGCGCTATTCGTTGGTCCGTCAGCATCGTCATGCACCACCCTACCGGCCAGAATCCGGATGACACGGTCCGCAGAGGCAATGGTTTCAGCGCGGTGGGCAACCATGATGCGCGTAATTCGCAACCCCTGAATGGCCTGATTCACGCGCTGTTCACATGCGACATCCAAGTGACTAGTGGCCTCGTCCAGGAAGAGTATTCGTGGTTTCTTATACAGTGCCCTGGCCAGCAGCACGCGCTGCTTTTGCCCCCCGGAGAGCACCGTGCCCATGTCTCCTACCAACGTGTTGTAACCCATCGGCATGGCTTGGATATCACTGTGAATCGACGCGATCCGGGCACATTCGATCAACCAGGACTGATCCACGTTGAGGTCGAAGAAACTGATGTTATCGCGCAAAGATCCCGCAAACAGCACATCGTCCTGAGTCACAGTACCTACCAGTTGCCGCAGACCATCCAGGCCCAGTTGCGCCATTTCGATACCGGCGATACGAATCTGCCCCCGAGTGGCCGGCAGGATACCGAGCATGACGTTCATCAGCGTGCTTTTGCCGCAACCGGACGGGCCAACGATAGCCACCGACTCACCCGCAGCAATGTGCAGGTCGAGGTTGTCCAGCACCCAGGGCTCCTGCTCGGCATAGCGGTAGTGCAGTCCCTGGATTTCAATGCTCGCATCACAATCCATGAGTGTCTGCAGGTCGACACTGGAAACGGTTGTTTCCGGTGGGTGCAGAACAATATCTGCCAGCCGTTCGCCCTGCAGTTGCAACATACGCAGCTCGAAAAACTTGTCTACCAAGTTACCTACTCGGGTATCAAACTGCGTTTTATAGGCGATAAACGCGATCAACAGCCCGACGCTGAACTGGCCATCTATCACCATGCTTGCGCCAAACCAGATCACCAACAGGTTCTCAATACCAAACAGCAACCCATTTAATTGTTGATAGAGCAACCGCAGCTTTTGCGTGCGCAATCCAGCGTTGATCTGCTCCACCAACAAGCCAAGCCAGGCTGAACGACGCTCTTCCTGGCGCTGAAACAGTTTCAAGGGGCGAATGCCACGCACTGTTTCCAGAAAATGGCTTTGCTGGCGTGCGGCATGGATGATTTGCTCTTCGGTCGCATTGCGCAGCGGTCGATACCAAAGGCAGCGACCAACGGCATACAGCAGCATAGTGGCGATCGCGATAGCGGCCAGGGCTGGACTGTAGAGCAGCATCATTGCAAGGGTCGCGACGGACATAAGACCGTCGAGAATCGCCGATAGGAACGCCGCCGTCAGCGTTTGCTGAATAGTGTCTACCGCGCCGAAACGCGACACCACATCTCCCAAGTAGCGCTTCTCGAAGTATTGGCTGGGCAACCGTAACAAGTGGCTGAAGACATTCGCACGCCACTGCACGGAAAGCAGCGTACTCAAATGCATCATGACCCAGGCACGCACGCCGCTGACCGCTTGTTGCATCAACAATAACAAGGTAAAGCCCAGTACCAATGTACTGAGCAGATCGTGGTCGGCGCTGATAATGACGTTGTCGATCGTCCACTGAAGCAAGAACGGGGTGATCAGGGAAAAGACCTCGAGCGTCAGTGCCAGCAGCAGTACTTGCACCAACGAGCGGTACAGCCCGCTAATGCGCCCCATCATGTTCAGGAGTTTGATTCTTGGTTTGTCTTCTTGCAGCTCGAAACCGCTGTTCGGCCACAGTTCCAGTGCGACGCCGGTGAAGCTTTGAGATAAACCTTCATGATTGATCCGGCGCAGCCCCCGCGCAGGATCATGTACAACCACGCCTTGCCGATCGACCGCCTTGAGTACGACAAAGTGGTTGAAGTTCCAGTGCAGGATACAAGGTAGCTTGAGCTGGCCGAGGCCGCCCACATCCAACGTGACAGCACGAGCACCCAGTTGCAGTTGCTGAGCACTATTGATCAGTTGTTTGAGGGCAATACCTTTGAGGGAGACGCTGCAACGGCGGCGCAAATCCAGCATATCGACCCGATGCCCGTGGTATCCAGCAATCATCGCCAGGCAAGCCAGGCCGCATTCAGTCGCTTCGGTCTGCAATACCACGGGCAGACGACGCCCGGGACGCAAGGCTATGGCGTCAAGAAAAGTCATGGGAGGGGTTCCTAGAATTTGCCGGTGAGGCTGTAGAGAGGCTCCAGCACCCATTCATAAAGGCGGCGGCTTTCCTGCAGGATGTCGGCATCCAACAGCATTCCGCTTTGCAGCAACTGAGGCTTGCCATAGGCCATAACGGTCTGCTCGTCGAGCTGTACACGCAGACGGTAGAGCTGTTCGCCGTTACGCGACAGCCCCGGCACCTCACCCGTCATAATGGCAAGATCCGCAGAGGGCACGGCAGTGCGCGATATGGACACCACTTGAGCGTGATATTGGCCAAACTTCTGATAGGGATAGGCCTGATAGCGGATCAGCACAGCGTCCCCCGGTTTGATAAACCCCACGGCTTTGCTCGGGGCGTAGAGCTCAGCCTGCAGTTGGGCGTCATGGGGCATGATGCTCAACAACGTACGCGACGGGTCCACTGTCTGGCCGACTTCCGTCAGAACTGCCGTTGCCACACCGTTTCCTGGAGCAGTGATCAATACCGTACGCTTGGCTTCACTCTCTGCCAGCTCTTGTTCGATACCCGACAGTTGCCGATGTATCGGCGCCAGTGCATTGGCTTGGCGTGTTTCAAGCCCCGCCAACTCGTTGTTGCGCTCGGTGAGTTGTTGGATGATTGAACTGCGCTCGCGATCCAGGCCCTGCAGGGCTTGACGCTGCCCCAAAAGCTCGGCTTGCCGCTGCTGGAACTGGTCCATAGAGATGTAGCCCTTTTGCATCAATCCCTGATAGCGATTCGACGCATCCCCCGCCAGCGCCACGCGCTCGCGCTGGCTGACCAATTGCGCAGCCAGGTTGGCTTGCTCATTACGCAGTGTGCTCACCTTACTGGTCAAACTGTCGCGCTCAGCCTGTTGCAGTTGCCGGGTTTTATCGAGTTCTTGCTCCAGTGACTCCCTGCGTTGCTTGAGCTGATAACTCACGCGTGCCTGCACCGGGTCGGCGCCGGCATCATAACGTTCACTGGAAATAGTCAGCAGAGGCTCGCCCATGACAACGGACTGTCCTTCGACGACAAACTTTTGCAGCACCACTCCGGTTTGCGGCGTACGGACCTTTATCTGGCCATTGGCTGGAACCAGTTGGCCACTCACCGTGCTGCGCTTGGTGTAAGAGCCCCAGATAAAAAAGCTGCCTACCAAGACCAGCATTCCCAAGGCGAACGTGGTGAGAAAAGTGAAGGACGTCGGCCGGATCAGCACAATCTCCCCCAGCCATTTGACGCGCTGCGCTTCAGACGCGGCCCTGCGAAATATCCTGTCGCCCACAAATCACTCCTGACACCCCTGCACGCCCGATGCTTTGCGCAGCATCCGTTCACGGTTGTTTTCACTTATTGATCATTAGTCCGCGTCGGTTATTGTCATCTTTGATGAACGTTTGTATTTGCTTTCGCCATGCAGCTTTTGTCTGCTCGTCGGCAGCATCACTGAGAGCGGGCATTTTTTTCTCGATAATTCCCAGGCGCTTGGCGGCTTCGGGAACCCGTGCACTGGCTAGCCAATACCACTTGTAGGCCTCGGGTAAATTGACTGCCTGACCAAGCCCTTTCTCGAAGATATAGCCAAGATTTGCTTGCGCCTGAGGCACGTCAAGCATCGCTGCCTCTGTGTACCACTGGGTGGCCATGGGCAGATTTTTGGGCATGCCAACACCCGTGGCGAAACACTTACCGGTTAGAAAAGCGCCTTCACCAAGACCGGCCTTCGCTGCCTTTTCATAGTATTGACAAGCCGATTCAGGGCTAGCGTCCGCGATCAGGTGGTTAGCACTCAAGGAGCCCAAACGAAACAACGCTTTTGAATAATTTAGCTGTGCCGATTTTTTATAGTACTCAACGGCTTGGGGTATGGACTTGCTTACCCCAAGACCGGACTCGTACATAAAGCCTAAATTGTAGATAGAAGTCGGGTTTTCATGTGCTGCTGAAAGTTCCAGATAATGCTTGGCCTTAACATAGTCAGCTGCGCCAATCGCCTGCCCGTCCAGATACAAGGCACCCAAGGTCGCCTGTGCAGCGGCATGGTTTTGTTGGGCCAAGTCAGTCCATAGGTTTAGTGCGGCGTTGACATCCCGGGTGTGCCCCTTCCCCGTGAATAGCAATCCCGCTAGCATATTTCTGGCATCAGGATCGTTAGCTTGCTTGGCTAGCGTAGAAGCCAGGGAATAAGCACTTGAATAGTCATCTCGGTTGTAGGCCGCCCGCGCGTCGTCTATGTTTGCCGCGTGCGCGGCCGAGAGAAACAGGGCACAGCAGGCTGCCATCAGCCGCTTATTGAACTGGAATTTTTTGTTTGTAGCAGGCTCTTGATTCATGTGTGTTCCATATTAATTCGTAGTCTTGAAACGCTGGCCATCCCAAGACATAGGGCGTCAGGTACTTTTGTTCGGCCAGTGTCGTATAGGAAACATCTTTCGCCCTCCCCCCTATGTTCAGATGGGTGGTGGTATGGGTAATTGCTCGGGGAAATGTACCATTCGCATCGGTCATTATTTTGCTTCGCTGATCACTCCTCGCTGAACCGACCCTGGTTTCGCCACCACTTAAGTAGTAAAGATTGCCGGTATCAAGGGAAGCAGCGGTTTGTTGGCCATCCACATTAGCGAGCATATATAAAAACTGAGTTTGTCGTGAATAAGAGCTGCCTAGAAAGACGCTGCCCACGCACTGCTGTTCAAGCGCCTCTATTTCCGCGGGGGTTACGTTCAGTGCAATATGCTCACTTCCAACAATGACATTGTCGAAACTAGACATCAGGTCCAGACCAAACAAACTGAGCGACCCGCCCACGATAACCAGAACGTTTCTGAGTTCAATGCCCGAAAGATTCATCTCCCTGATCAAGCCGTACTGGGCATTCACCGATTGCCGGCTGTAATAGCTATTGATTTCCACCGGCAACTTAATCAATTCAACGTCATAGCGGAGGGCATCAGACTCGCCGATAACTGTCACGCTCGCGCCCGTATCAAACAAGACCTTTGCCGCATGCCCATTGATTTCAACTTCAAGCAAAGGGTCGGTAGCGCTTTTCAGATAATCATTTTCTTCACTGCTTAAGACTATTTGAGTGCGCTTCAATAAGCCGATTTGCCGATCGCCCACACGTTTGAGCGTATCGACATCCAGCTGAGCGATAAACTGTTCGGCTCGACGAAGCTGTTCTGCAGTCATGGACGCCAGTACCTGCGCATAAGCCGCGAAGTGCCCATCATTCAGGTGATTACCGAGCAGTATGAGTTTGCAGGCGGTCGCCGTGTTTTCCACATTGAGGACTGCGCAATCACTAAGGCTGACTGGCGTCGCGGGCTTCTTGGACTGGGCCCTGGCCAGAACGGCGGAAAGCAGCGTATTAGCGTCTATTCTTGATGCTTCCAAACCGCGTAATGGAATAGAACTCGGGGCATACAGTTTAGCTTGTATGTCCTGCAACTCGACAGCACTCACTGGGTTCGACAGCAAGAATGCGACCACGTATAGAGTGAGGCTATTGCGGCCCATTTTTCAGTCCCAATGATCGCTCGAGCCTTTTAATTTCGTCTTCCGACAGCAGCGACTTCGGTGGCACGGTGAACGCTTTTTCCGGCGACGGCAGCGGATTGGCGATAGTGGTCTTTTTTACTTTTGTTGCAATTTCTCCGCTGCTCACGGGGTACAAGGCCTCATCCAAACACTTATCCCGCATTGTTTGGCTGGACAAGCCATAGCAACCCTTTCCATTTGACAGTGCCCTGGCTTCACAGGTACTGCGACCATCAGGATCCTGCTGCTCTACACAGCTCAAAGAACCGAATGCGTGGCCTAGCACACTGGCCGGGTCAGCAGCATTAGCGACGGTGTAAAACAGCAACGGCGCCAAGGCGAGTAATGTATTTTTCATATTCGGTCACTCATAGAAAGTGTGCCAATCAAGGCACACTTTTTTCACTTAGTACGTAATAGTTAAACCGACTCCCCCCGATAGCTCGCCTCCCGAAGCAGAGCCGCCTACGGTGACGCTGGTATTACCCGAAGTCCAGGTCGGTCCTGTGTAACCGCCATTTGATCCCAACCACTCAAACTCTCCTGGTTCCCAATCAGTGACAGGCTCAACCGTCGTCTGGCCGCCCGAAACAAGCGCCAACTCTTTTTCCGTCAGTACACGCATTTGATCACTCCTTGGCGACGGAAAGAGCCGTCCATGGCCCGCCCGTTGGTTATTTGCCCTGATGGGCGCCTCAATTCCCTCTGAGGAAATAAACCTAGTGACCGGCCATAAAGCCAATGATGTCGCAATGGAAGCGCACCCAATCATCCCACTCACCAAATAGCTCAGCCTGCCGGATGCGCAATACATGAGCGCCGGGCGAACAGTTATAAAAGTCATATAAGGGAATGTAGTTTTGCGAAGTACGCCCCATCAGGGCATTGAACAACACACGTGCCAATCGCCCATTACCATCTACGAACGGATGACAATTCATTAGCCCTACGGCAGCAACGGATGCACCAAATAAGTCTTGGCGACTGCTCGGTAAATCGGCCACATACTTCCAAAGGGCCATAAGTGCCGATGGTATATCAGCCGCCTGAACAAACTCTACTGTACAGCCACGCTTATCAGGCCTGACACCTACTCGCGTCGTCCTGATCGTTACAGCGGTGCCTGTGAGCGCGCAGGCAGCGGCTTCCAACAGCTCACAAATCGTCGAGTACTTCAAGGTGACCAGAGACTGTTCAAGTGCTGATGAAAAAACCTCTACATACTGTTGTTCAGTAGGCGTCCTATTATTCAAGGGTTCCAACGCATTATTCGTTGCATAATGCTCGAACAGTGGATGTTGGAAGCACCGCGATTTGCCATCGCACGCCAACACTGCCGATACCGATCCGGACGAAACAGGCCACGGCTTATTTTTATACGTCTCAAGTCTTGCCTGAGCGTTAAGCACTGATTTAACCGTTCCCTCAGTCAGCACCAATCCAACTGGATAAGTTAGAGATTTTCTAAAATGTGTTTTTACTTTTGCCACGACAAAATCCATTTCATTCCGGCCCTGTGCCTCGCGCACAAATAACGCTTGCGACAACAACACTTGAAAATACCTATTCCTTTAAGAAAGAACACTCTACCAACGAAATATGACACTTTTCCAAAATTCGCGTGAAACTTTTACTGCTTCGTAATTTTATTGGCCTGCCCCTACTTGACATGTTGCACCCCTCAGCAGACACGTAATACATTGTCTACTCCCGCCCCCTGCCAAATTAAAATAAAACCAGCTTTCACCTCAGACAATTGGATAATTCACAATGGCCAACACCGACTTAGACTCGCTTTTTTCACAGCATTACTCCAACGCCAAGACCATGGAGTTCCCAGCCTTCATTGGCAACAAGGCAACTTGCAACCCAATCAATTCAGCACCTTATCTAACGTCTCTTTCACGCTTTTTTGAAGAACCTAAAGATCCAAAAAGGAGCTTGCTCTGCGCACGACTTAAAACCGCTATAGCAGAGTTGGCGATGGCTGATATTGGCGTTGAAATCATACTGATAGGTGGAAGTTTTCTGGACTCAACGGTCATCCCAGGCGATCTGGATTGTGTGCTCTTCTACTCATTGAGCGCCGAAACGAGCACACTGGACTTTCAGCAATGGCAATATCAGATGAAAAAGCAAGACCTGGATGCCCGACTGATCCCTATGGACTCCAATCCACTCATCATGTGGAAAGCCGCGTTATTTTTTGCCGTACTGTACACGCAAAGAAAAAACGCCGAGGGTGTCCCTACCGGTTTGATATTAATTGACTGCAAACGCTGAAGGCGCACCCGAGCTATCTCAAAGAGATCTTCACGACTACTGCGCAACTCAGAAACATTCTTATATTTAACTATGAGCTGCCCGCACGACACTGCGGATTAATCGACTCGATGTGACACACCACTTAATGGCCCTGAAACAAATAACCAACTTCACTCGGCAATTATAGACTCCACACAAGAGAACTGATAATGAGAGCGTTAACAGCAGAAAGGTTTTGGGCGTACCTACCAGATCCGCAATGCACAGACCCTTGTCGAGGCGATCCAAGCGCAGTTGGTTGAGGTCGAAAACAGGTCGCGCTTGAGGCTGGCTGCCAATCTGGGTCGCCTGTGATTCTGGACGCTGAAATGAGATTATAGACAGTCTGTGAAAGTCATCCTCGATACAAGGTGTCCAGATAGAGGTTTTTTGCCTAAAATTTGCCCAGGCTTCCAAACGCATAGCACGATTCGCTGGGCTGCTATTGATGCCTGAGCATTTGCCATCTACGATTCACACGGGCGGCTAAATAAGTACCTTCGGTTCAGTCACGATATCGCATAAATTCAACAGTAGGCTTGCTTTAACTACTGCACGAGGAGCTTGAAATTGAAATCTCTGTTATTCGTTTTTTTGGTGTTTGGGGTTTCTTGTAACTTCGTAAACGCAGCCTCTGTAGGAAAAACCCAGATTATTGAAGCGGCCATGAAGGAATGTAAAGGTTTGACCAGCTTGATAAACCCTTCAGCCCTGGGGTCGTCGGCGTTTTTCCCTGAGCCAGATGGAGTCGTTGCCGTTTTAATACAGGGTATACAGCCTCCACCGTCCATGAAAAATCAAGTAGGCGCTGAGTTATGCCTATATTCTTTACACGAAAAAACGGCACGCCTTGCCAATTGGGATGCTTTGGCAAGATCAAAAGGTCTCCCCACTTATATAAGACCTCCTAGCAATCTCTAAATGAATAAAAATTGGCTACATGTATCGACATACACACCCCCTATAAATGACATTGAAATAGTATCTAGAGGAGATACGTCCCCTGGGTCATGACTCATACCATCATCCAGACCTGGCCCAGGATCATGGGAAATCGGATCCTGTGATATATCCCCCCCACCTGCAACAAGTAGCAGCTCTTCAGCGGTCAATTCCCTTAACGCACTCATCTTTAATCACCTGATTTAATAATGGGTGAGTCGATCAATCTCGCCAGTCTTGGATGTAGAAACGCACATTTGGCCCAACAGTTACCGGACTTTCGTTCATGGTTGGCAGATAGCTAATGATTGGGAGCTACCTTCGTATGGTGGGTTAACCGGCGCGTCAGTTCCCTGTAGCAATGACTTGACCGTTGCGCTTCACTTCGTTCGCTGTGATCAGCTTACGGTGGGACCTTTACCCACAAGATTGCGCCCCATGGTGGGCGCAAAGCAAAAAAAAAGCCTGCATCTCTGCAGGCTTTTCTCTATCTGGCTCCACGACCTGGACTCGAACCAGGGACCCAATGATTAACAGTCATTTGCTCTACCAACTGAGCTATCGCGGAATGCGCCGTATGTTACTGATTAAAAAGAAGAAGTCAAGCTTTCCCTGACATCTGCCGCAATTAACCTCCAATGCCTGTGGAAAACGCAGGGTCCTTGGCCAGATCCAACCAGGCTCGCGCCGCTGGCGGCAGGTGGGCGCTGGCGCGCCAGGCCAGGGCGATGTGCCAGTCGGTGTGGGGTTCGTCCAGGGGGACCAAGGCGATGCCGGCGTGTTGGTGTTTGTGCGCCAGCATCCGTGGCAGGAAGGCAACGCCCAGCCCTGCGGCGACCAGGTCGACAATAAAGTCGATTTGCCCGCTGCGGGCGGTGACTTTGGGGCTCACGCCCTTGCGCTCGCAAGCGCTGAGGATCTTGGCGTTGAGGGCGAAGCCGGCTTCGAACAGGATGAATGGCGAGTCCGCCAGGTCGGTGAAGTCGATGCGTTTGCGTCGCGCCAGTGGGTGGCTGATGGGCAGCACCGCGATCAACGGTTCGTTGCGTACCGGTTGGTAGTCGAAACCTTCGTCCACCGGCAACAGCAAGGCCGCCAGGTCGACCTCCCCTGCTTCCAGGCACTCACGCAGTTTTTTACTGCCGTACTCAGTCAGTTCAATGTCGATGTCTGGATAGCGGCTGCGGTAGGTGGCGAACATGGCTGCAAACAACACACCGCACCCCACCGGCGGCAAGCCGATGCGCAGCACGCCGCGCTTGAGACCGCGCAGGTCGTTTATTTCCGCCATCAGGTCGTTGCGCTCGGCGAGCATCACCAAGGCCCGACGGTAGGCAATTTCGCCGGCTGCGGTGAGTTCGTTCTTGTGGCCGAGGCGATTGAGCAGCGGCGTGCCCAACTCGTCTTCCAGCGTCTTGACCGCCTTGCTGACGGTGGATTGGGTCAGGGCCACTACGTCGGCCGCCTGGGAGAACCCTCCCTGGCGCACCACCTCGACAAATGCGCGCAGTGTTCGCAGGTTCACACGTATTCCTTTTGCGACTGGATATCAGTGATAAAAGTTGCTTTTATCATGTCACAACTTTGCTTAAGGTGAAGCACTTTGCCTTGTGGAGACACCGTAGATGATCATCTCGTCCGCTTCCGACTACCGCGCCGCGGCCAAGCGCAAGTTGCCGCGCTTTCTGTTCGACTACATCGACGGCGGCGCCTACGCCGAGCACACCCTGCGCGCCAACAGTTCGGACCTGGCCGAGATCAGCCTACGCCAGCGCATACTGCGCAATGTCGACAACCTGAGCCTGACAACCAACCTGTTCGGCACGGAACTGGCCATGCCGGTCATCCTCAGCCCGGTCGGCCTGACCGGCATGTATGCCCGGCGCGGTGAAGTGCAAGCAGCCAAGGCGGCCGCTAACAAAAACATCCCCTTCTGCCTGTCGACGGTGTCGGTATGCTCGATTGAAGAAGTCGCTTCCCAAAGCTCGCAGTCGATCTGGTTCCAGCTGTATGTGCTCAAGGATCGCGGCTTTATGCGCAACGCCCTGGAGCGGGCGCAGGCGGCAGGGGTGACCACGCTAGTGTTCACGGTCGATATGCCCACACCCGGCGCGCGCTACCGCGATGCTCACTCGGGCATGTCCGGCCCGTACGCGGCACAGCGGCGGATGTTGCAGGCGGTCACCAAGCCACAATGGGCGTTCGATGTAGGCTTGATGGGTCGCCCTCACGACTTGGGCAATATCTCCAAGTACCTGGGCAAACCCACCCACCTGGAAGACTACATCGGCTGGCTCGCCAACAACTTCGACCCATCAATCAGCTGGAAAGACCTGGAGTGGATCCGTGAGTTCTGGAAGGGCCCGATGATCATCAAGGGCATTCTCGACCCACAGGATGCCAAGGATGCGGTGAGTTTCGGCGCCGACGGCATCGTGGTCTCCAACCATGGCGGTCGCCAGCTCGACGGCGTGCTGTCCACGGCCAAGGCGTTGCCGCCGATTGCCGAAGCAGTGGGCGACGACCTGACCGTGCTGGTGGACTCAGGCATTCGCTCCGGGCTGGACGTGGTGCGCATGCTCGCCCTGGGCGCCAAGGCGTGCCTGCTGGGACGTGCCACTGCCTATGCGCTGGCTGCCGAGGGCCAGCACGGGGTAGAAAACCTGCTGGACATATTTGCCAAGGAAATGCGCGTGGCCATGACGCTCACCGGCGTCACTTCAATCGCGCAGATCGACCGTAGCACCTTGATATAACGCGGTTATTTGACCCTATCGAGTGCAAGGAGGTACGCCTGGGTGTGTCGTGACGGGCGCACACGTTTCATTTGCGGTTTAAAACCGGCGTTAATCAGTAAAGATGATCGGGCTGACGGTAACTCAGCCCGTAAAAAGCCAAATATATGGCGCCATTGTTTAACAGACTCTTCTTACTTCAAGAAAACATGATTGATTTATAAGGGTTTTTACAAATCCAGCGAGTTTGGCATGAAACTCGCTCTATTTGTTTTCAAGCAGGTTACGCGATGACAAGACGTGCGGCAGTGTTCCGGGGTTATAACCCGAGGCAAAGCGGTTTAAACTGTTTCCATTGTTTTACGATACTGAAGGAACAGTAAGACGCTTGGCACTCGCCACTCTCATCCCGCCTGTAAGACAGTCTAGCGCTTAGAGGCCACCCGCTTATGAAAACCCCTACCCAGACCAACGCAATTGACTTCGACAGTGCCAAATTGCAACGCCTGGGATTTGGTCAGCCGCCCCTTCGCCCTTACCGCCCCGCTACGCTTACCGAACTTCGCCAGCAATTGAACCAGCAGTTGCAAACCAGCCTGGAGCCGGAACGCATCCTCGGCCTGTTCTTTCGCGAAATACAGCGCCTGGTGCCACTGGACGCGTTGCAATACCGTCACGCCGCCAGCGATCTGCGCCTGGAGTTCGGTCACCGGGGCCACCACTCAGTAAGCTATACCTTGAGCCACGAAGGCGAGCACCTGGGTGAACTGATATTGCGCCGTAACCAGCACTTGACCGATGAGGAACTCAGCCAGCTCGAAAGCCTGCTGGTGAGCTTGCTTTACCCGATGCGCAACGCCCTGCTCTACCGCGCGGCCACGCGCAGCGCCCTGCGGGACCCATTGACCGAAACCGGCAACCGCGTCGCCATGGACCAGACTCTGCAACGGGAAATCGACATGGCCCGGCGGCACATGCACCCCTTGTCTTTACTGATGCTGGACATCGACCACTTCAAGAAAATCAACGACACCCATGGGCATGCCGCTGGCGACAGCGTACTGCGCGCCGTGGCTGGGGCGATCAAACGCCAGTTGCGTAACGTGGATATGGTGTTCCGGTTTGGCGGGGAAGAGTTTCTGATCCTGCTGTCCAACACCGGCCGCGATGCAGCGGGGATGGTCGGTGAGCGCCTGCGCCAGGCGGCACAAGCCCAGGACTATTGGGTGGAGGGCAAGCGGATCGAATTGACGGTGAGCCTCGGTTGCTCGACGTTATTGGCTGCCGAGTCGGCTGAAAGCCTGCTGCGCCGGGCCGACAATGCGTTGTATGTGGCCAAGCGCGAAGGCCGCAACAGGCTGGCGATGGCGGGGTAAGCCCCCGCCATCACCCTCGCATCACGCCTCGCTGGCGACGCGCACTGGGCGCTCGCGAACGGCTGGCGCCTTTTCTTTGTCTTTTTCCACGTTCTCCAGGCGCATGCAGCTTTCCAGGAACAGATACATGTAGTCATAGCTCTTGCACACCGCCTGGCGCAGCTCCTCCTGCAAGGCCTTGCTCGGGTTGTTCCCGGCGAGGGTGCAGATAATTTCCAGGGCTTCCCAAGGGTGGGCGTCGTCATACTGGGCGTGCATCTTCAGCCACTTCATCGCACGCTTGCGATCTTCCTCGGGGAAGGCGGCGGCATACACACCGGTAGAACAGACCACGGCGGACCACTCCCCCGTCGCCCCTTCGATCGCGTAGTTGGTGGCGGCAATCGCGACGATCAACGGATCTGCCGAACTGGTGTGCCAGCACCAATGACTCAGTGCATGCAACTCCGGCGGCACATCCTGCGCTTGCAGCTCTTCAAGGCTGACGCCGTGGGCACGCGCCCAGTGCACCCAATAGTCAGCATGATTGAGTTCCACGCGAATATTACGCATCAGCCAACGTCGCGCCATGTCCTCCCCAGGATGGCGGGCAAACTTGGTCTTGGTCAGGTTCTGCGCCATGTACAAGGCAAACTGTTCCACCACCGGCCAACCACCAATCAGGTAGTGACGCATGGTCTTGGCGCTGAGGGCGTTGTCGCGCATGCGCTGATACAGTTCGTGCTCGACAACTCGACGCTTGCTCTCGCTACAGGCCTGGATCAAGTGCTGCGCCCAGGCTGGGTAACTCGAGGCTTCCATAAGCGGGCCGGTTCTGTTGAATGTGTCGATCACTGTGGGGCTCCTTTTTAAGTGTGATTGTACAGACCAGCAGATGTTTCAGCGGAATGTGCCGGGCGCCTTGAATAACAGAGGCTGTGGCCGCACAGGTCGACACTGCAAGCTATCAAAGGTAAACAATTGCGGGCGTTCAATCAGGTAGCCCTGAGCGTAATCCACACCGATCTCAAGCAAAGCCTGTTCGATCTGCGGTGTCTCAACGAACTCGGCAATTGTGCGCTTACCCATGACGTGGCCGATGTGGTTGATCACTTCGACCATGGCACGGTTAATCGGGTCGTCCAGCATATCCTTTACGAAACTTCCATCGATCTTCAGGAAGTCTACAGGTAAATGTTTCAAATATGCGAATGAGGACATTCCGGCGCAAAAATCATCGAGTGAAAAATGGCAACCTAAGGCTTTGAGTTCATTAATAAATCGAATCGCACTACCCAAATTCGCTATAGCGCTGGTTTCAGTTATTTCAAAACAAATCATGTCTGGCGGTATGTTGTAAGTGTCAAATTTCTCACGCAAAAAACCTAGAAAATCATCATCGCCAATAGTTATGCCTGACAGATTAATCGCACACATCGCCATGGGTCGACCCGGGCGCTCACTCATGCAGCGGGCGATAACCTTGAAGACATTTTCCACCACCCAGCGATCCAGGGACGTCATCAAGCCGTAACGTTCGGCCGCGGGGATAAAACTGTCGGGCAAAATGATTCGCCCCGCTTCATCATGCAGGCGCAGGAGAATTTCAATGTGCCCGTTGCCGGCCTCGGTTTGCCCCAAAGGCGAAATTTCCTGGGCGTAGAGGCAAAAGCGATCTTCTTCCAAGGCCATGTGCAGCCGCTGCACCCAGGCCATCTCGCCAAAGCGCAGGGACAACTCCGAGTCATCGGCATGGTAGACCTGCACGCGGTTACGGCCCTTTTCCTTGGCCATGTAGCAGGCCATGTCAGCGGCGCGCAAGGAGGTTTCCAGGGTGGTCGGGGGTTGCGATATATGCACCAGGCCGATACTGACGGTGGTCATGAAGGGCCGGCCTTTCCACACGAAGTGCAGGCTCTGCACGGTATGGCGCAAGCTCTCGGCGATCTTTTCCGCTACCGGCGCCGGGCAGTTCTCCAGCAAGATGCCAAATTCATCGCCGCCCAAGCGGGCCAACGTATCGCCCTCGCGCAAATCCGATTGCAGCAACGCGCAGATGTGGCGCAGCAGTTCGTCGCCCGCCGCATGGCCGCAGGTGTCATTGACCAGCTTGAACTGGTCGAGGTCGAGGAACATCAAGGCGTGTCGCCCACTTTGCTGGCGTACGACCTGTTGCAGCACTTGCTCGAGGCGGAACTCGAATTCACGGCGGTTGGCCAGCCCGGTCAAGGCGTCGTGGGTCGCCTGCCAGGAAAGGTTGGCGATGTACTGGCGCTCCTGAGTCATGTCGTGCAGCACCAGCACCGCCCCACTGACCTTGCCAGCGCTGCGGATCGGCGCGCCCACCAGGGTGACCGAGACGGTGCTGCCGTCCAGGCGCTGGATCTGCTTGGAGTGCTCGCTGCCGCCACTGAGTTGGCCCTTGATGATGTGCTCGATCAGGGTGAAGCCATCGGGCTCGGCGTTTTCATCCAGCAGCTTGAACAGCGCCGCTAACGGCAAGCCCTGGGCCTGCTCCGACTTCCAGTGGGTCAGCGCTTCGGCTGCGGGGTTCATATACGCAATGGCGCCGTCAACGTCGGTGGTAATCACCCCGTCACCAATCGACTCCAGAGTGATCTGCGCCCGCTCCTTCTCCGCTTGCAAGGCATCGGCGAAGGCATGGCGCTGGGCCAGCAACTTATGGGTACGCAGCAACGCCAAGACGATCAGCCCCAAGGCAGTGGCCAGGTTGGTGATCAACAACAGGCGCAGGATCATCCGCGAACCTTCGCCCAAGGCATCGCTGAACGCCTTGGCGGCCGGTGTCACCCCCTCGTTGATGGCAATGATGCGTGCCTTCCAGCTCCGCACATCATTACCCGTGACCTGATCAGCGCCGATGGCGCGGTGCATCTCGCGGGCCAGTTCATCCAGCTGTTCCAGGTAACCATCGCCCACTGTCCACTGTTCAATGGCTTTTTCCAGATAACTGAAATGGCGGAAGTTGAGGTATAGCCAGATAAGGCTGGAAACGTCGTCCGGATGGTTGCCGCCCTTGATGATACCCAGGCGGGCAGCAGGCAGGTCAGGCGTTGCGCTGTCCAGGGCGATACGCAGTTCATGCCCGCCCTGGGGCACGGCAATGGCCTGCTGGTATTTGAGGTAGGTAGCGTCGTCGCGGCTATCGGCATAGAGGGTCAGATAGTAGATGGCGTCTTTCTGGCCCTTGGACCACAAGCTTTCGCCAGCCACATAACCACGCACCGCAGAAAGCACATAGAGACTGCCGCAGCCCAACAATGCCTGGAACAAGACCACAGCGATAAAGGGCCAGACGATACCCAGCAGCCGTGGCGTTCCGAGAGTCCGCTTTTGCTTCATGAAGTCCCTTGCACATGCACTGCTAGATACGCACGCGAAAATCCGCTCCCGATAGCACAGCCTAATCTAAATCAACGCACTTGTTGCAGGTGCCCATAGAGTTTGGCGTACAGCCCGCCATCGGCAATCAATTGCTGATGGTCGCCATCTTCGGCGATACGCCCGCCATCGAACACCAGCACCCGGTCTGCCTGTTTCACTGCAGACAGCCGGTGGGCGATGATCAGTGTAGTACGCCCGGTGAGAAACCGCGCCAGTGCCTGGTGCAGGTTGTACTCGGTGGCCGCATCCAGCGCCGAGGTGGCCTCATCCAGAATTACCACCTTAGGCTCGGCGAGCACCATGCGGGCGATGGCCAGGCGTTGCCGTTGCCCACCGGAAAAGCGCACGCCAGAACGCCCGACTATGCTGTCCAGGCCCAAAGGCAGTGCCTTGACAGTAGCATCCAACTGGGCGATTTCCAGCGCCTGCCAGCAGGCTTGATCACTCCGGGAGCGGCCCATGGTCAGGTTGGCGCGCACAGTGTCGTTGAACAGCGCCGGGTGTTGCAGCACCACAGCGACATTCTCGCGAATGGTCTCCAGGCCGATCTCTTGCTGGGTGGCACCGCCAAAACGAATGCTGCCGGCCTGCGGCGTGTAGAGCCCCAGCAGCAGTTGCACCAGGGTACTTTTGCCGCCGCCGCTGGCGCCGACAATCGCCACCTTCTCACCCGGTGCGATGGCCAGGTTCAATTGGTCAAGCACCAGGTCTTCGCCGTAGCCGAAGTCGAGGCCGTGCACTTCGATGCCGACGGTCTCACGCCCGGTAAACGGGTCTGCGCCGCCTGGGTATTGCGGTTCATCGGCACGCGCCAACAGCTCGTTGATCCGCGTCAGCGCCCCGCCTGCCGCGTAGTAGGCGTATTGCAGGTTCAACAGTTGTTCCACGGGGCCGATCATGAACCACAAGTAGCTGAACACCGCGAGCATCTGGCCGATGGACAGGTCTGAAAACAGCACGGTGAGCATGGCCGCAGCACGGAAGATATCGATACCAAACTGGAACAGCAGGCCACTGGCGCGGCTGGAAGCGTCGGTTTTCCATTGAGAATGGATGGCATAGTCACGCACTTCCTGGGCACGCTGGCCGAGGCGCCCGAGGAAAAACCCCTGGCGATTGCCGGCGCGCACTTCCTGGATGGCATCCAGGGTCTCGGTCAGCGCCTGGGTAAAGCGTGAAGTGCTGTCGTTTTCCAGCTTCTTCAGGTGCTTGACGCGTTTGCCCAACTGCACCGTGGCGTAGATCACCAGCGGGTTGAACAACAGAATCAGCAGCGCCAGTTGCCAATGCATCCACACCAGGATCGCAGAGGTGCCGACCAGGGTCAGCATGGCCACCAGGAAACGGCTGAGGGTTTCTCCGACGAACTTGTCCAGGGTGTCCAGGTCGGTGACCAGGTGCGTGGTGACAGTCCCGCTGCCCAGGCTTTCGTACTCGCCCAGGGAGATACGCTTGAGGCGTTCGATCAGGCGCACGCGGATGCGATAGACGATGTCCTTGGCCAAGCGCGCAAACAGGCGCGCCTGCACCACGTTGAACACCAGCGCACCGCAACGCAGGGCCAGGGTCACCACTAGCATCAGGCCGATGTAACCGGCGGCTTTCTGCCAACCCAAGGGCAATGCGTGGTTCATCACCTTGAGCGCGGCATCACCATGGCCCAGCAGCACTTCGTCCACCAGCAAGGGCAATAACAGCGGGATGGGCACGCTGCACAGGGTCGCCAGCACGGCGACGCCATTGGCGATCCACAGGGATTTCTTGTGACGCAGGGCCAGGCGGCGGATTTCCGCCCAGGTCAGGCGGTCGGTGCGTTGAGGTTGCTCATACACAGGCGGCTCGCTCCAGCCAGCGGGCAAGCAATGGCGACAATTCGGACAGCGGCTGGTAGCCGTTGGTCAGCAGCGCCAACTGGCCGTCGCGCTCAGCCAACAGGGTCGGGAAACCGGCGATGCCCAGATCCTGTACCCAGGTAAAATCCGCCGCCGTCGCGGCATGCTGTTCGGCGCGGTCGAAGGCACCGGCAAACTCGATACGCGGTATGCCCGCCTTCTCTGCCAGCTCCACCAACACGCTGGCCAGGGTCACATCGCGACCTTCGACATAAAACGCACGCTGGATCAGCCCCAACAACGTCCACGCACAATCCGGCGCCAGGCCGCGTGCGGTAACGATGGCGCGGCAGGCCGGCTCGGTGTCGTAGACAAAACCGTCAGGCAGCGCACCTTCACGCTTGAACACCTGGCCGGTGGCGTCGGTGACGGCCTGCCAGTGTTCGAGGATGTAGCGCCGGGTCGTCGGCTCCAACGCCGCACCGCTGCCGGTGCGCAAGCCGCCCACCACCAGGTGCAGGTCCACTCCCGCCGCCTGGGCCTGCTCAACCAGCGCCTGCGCCACCGGGGCAAAGCCCCAGCACCAGGAACACATCGGATCCATTACATAGAGCAGGCGCGCGGACATGGTTCAGGCCTCGGAAGGAGTTTGCTTGTAGTTGAAGCCAATCGGGTGCGGCATGTTGCGGGCCTTGGCCAGTTCAATCTGCTTCTGGCGATCAATCGCACTGCGGCGGGTCTTCTCCGGCAGCTTATCCCAGCAATGGGAGCAACTGATGCCGGCCACATAGTGCTCGGATGCACGGTCTTCGATGCTCACCGGTGTGCGGCAGGCATGACATTGATCGTAGTCGCCTTCGCTCAAGTCGTGGCGCACAGTCACGCGATTGTCGAACACAAAGCAGTCGCCCTGCCATTTGGTTTCTTCCTGGGGCACCTCTTCGAGGTACTTCAGGATGCCGCCCTTGAGGTGGTAGACCTCATCGAAGCCTTCGCTGAGCATATAGCTCGAGGCCTTCTCGCACCGAATGCCGCCGGTGCAGAACATGGCGACCTTCTTGTGCTTGGCCGGGTCGAAGTTGGCTTTGATATAGTCGGGAAATTCGCGAAAACTGGTGGTTTTCGGATCGATTGCGCCTTCAAACGTACCGATGGACACTTCGTAGTCGTTACGGGTGTCGATCAACAGCACTTCAGGGTCGCTGATCAGCGCGTTCCAGTCCTGCGGGTCGACGTAGGTGCCGACCTTTTTGTTCGGGTCGACGCCTTCGACGCCCAGGGTCACGATCTCTTTCTTGAGCTTGACCTTGGTGCGGTAGAACGGCTGGTCTTCGCAGTAGGACTCTTTGTGGTCGATATCGACCATGCGCGGGTCCTTCTTCAGCCAGGCCATCAGGCCATCAATGCCTACGCGGGTG
The DNA here is from genome assembly GCF_009659625.1 of Pseudomonas haemolytica. Classification (GTDB taxonomy): domain Bacteria; phylum Pseudomonadota; class Gammaproteobacteria; order Pseudomonadales; family Pseudomonadaceae; genus Aquipseudomonas; species Aquipseudomonas haemolytica. Next base: position 648,545 of record NZ_VOIW01000002.1, read on the forward strand.
CCGGAAACGGTGCCGTTGATGCCTTCTTCGGCGATCAGCAAGGTGCCTTTGATGCCGTTGTCGACCATCGCCTGCAGCAGTGGCTCGCGCAGGGCGACGTAATCTTCGAGGGTGACGAACTTATACAGTGCCGCCACGACAATCGGTTGAGTCATGGGTGTTATCTCCAGGTGGCTACCCTCGTAAGGGGTGAACCGGATGTAGAAAAATGCAGGCCAAGCCGCGCGGCGCGCATTCTAACAAAACCGCGACGCTACTGCATCGACACTCAGTCACCGATATTTCCTTGACTCGCTCACGGCTTTGGCTGACCTCGGCCCGCACAGCCTGCGTGATAGCGTCTTGCGTTGCCCATTGGATCCACCTTTGGGCTCACAGGAAGCTCGATGACATGGAAACTTCAAACCGCTCGTTATTGGCCAGACTGGTGGAGCGGCCCGTCCCTCCAGGTGTTGGGAAGGTCAACTTCACCACCGCCCTGCATCAACTCGGCTTCACCAGCATCTTCGACATTGTCGCGCTGCCCAAGGCCGAGTTCATCCGTCAACTGGCCCACTCCAATGATGACGATGGCGCCCAAGCTTACGAAAATGCGCTGTCCTACACCATGCAGTTGCAGTGGCTGTACGACCAACAACAAGTGAACGCGCCAGCCCTCACTCGTAGCAAACGCGACCTGGAATCGAACGTGCCCAGCCTGCCCAACGAGGATTGGGGGAATACCTGCCACCCCGATGCCATTGCCGCTATCGATTCGCCTGTCGCCTACCTGCGCGCACTGTTTCTTTTTGCAACTCAGCTTGAAAACAACGGGAGGGGAACGCAAGCCAAAATCCCCCTGAACCAACGGCGCCCGGACCTGAGAAATTTACTGATTGACCACGACACGACCTTTGCCCAGCGCCCGCTGCTGACGCTGATCGATGACATGTTGCGCAAACAGATCAAACACCATCACCCGCAGGAGAAATTGCACCCGCTGCTCAGCAAGCAACACTACCCCTTGACGCTGCCTTACCACCATCATCACCTTCAATGCCGCCTGGGGCTGTCGGGAACCCGGCACACCTTGGGTGAATTGAGTTATCGACTCAGCAAGCGGCTGCCGTTTGACGATGCCGGCAACGCACTGTACGGCACGGTCAAAACGCGCAATGGTGACGCGCAATGCCTGCTAAGCGAACTGAATCCCCCACAGCAAAAACTGTTGACCCAACCACCCGTCACGGGAAGCACGCTGTTTGAAACCTACTTTGGCAGACCCCGTGCACCGGAAAACCTTGACGACTTTCTGAAATGTACGGCGCTGGACAGTACCCAGTTGCAAGCCCTCCTGGCGCAAAACAGTTTCGCCCCCCATGCCTCCCGCTCAGCGCCTAAACAAACGTTGCTGATCTACGGTGCCCGCTATGTCAATGGCACAGACCGTCTGCCCAAGCTGGAGGTCGGCCAATCCGGCGACGGGAAAATTGCGACACTACTCAATACCAGCCCCGATCGGTTCGACCGTCTGCATCGGATGATCCGCCTGCAAAAGTGGGTCGATCTACCGTTCGCCGAACTGGATACGCTGATCGTCAGCGCCATGGTGCTTGAGGGCACAGCCAACGCCGCTCTTCAGATAAGCCACACCACCCTGCGCGTACTAGGTGTCTACCGGTACCTGCGTGGGCGCTACAGGCTCAAGCCGCTGGAGTTTTCGGCGTGGCTGGATCGCCTGCCCGTGCAGGCCAGCGCCAACGAGCAACCCTTATTCGATCAGGTGTTCAATCGCACCCTGGTGTCCGGGCGACCGCTACCGCTGGACGACCAGGCCTTCGATTCGCATACCCGCCAGCAGCTTTGCGCCGCATTGGCGTTGAGTGATACACCAGATTCGCTGCACCTGCTGACAGATGTGTTACCCAAACCTGTCGTCAGGAATATTGCCACGTACTCCGTGATCTATCGGCTGGCACGCATCGCCCAGGTTTTCGGCCTTTCTGTCTTGCACTGCAAACAACTGGCCGACCTGCTCGGCCCGTCCACCTGGAGCCAGCTGGTCACCCCCACATTGAGCGCCGAGATGGGCTTTCTCGATGTACTCATGCAATTGGACTGGGCCGTCACCTGGCTCAGGGACAGTAACACCAGCATAACGCAGCTGCGCCAGCGATTGCTGCTGGAGCCCGCCACTGATAACCCGGCGCTCAAGCGCTGGGTCGACTTACTGCCAAAGGGACCTGAGGCGTGCATCCAAGAGTTCTTGGCAAAACCAACGCCGGCCCTCTACAGCAATGAGCTTACGCTCTACTACACCCTACATTTCAACAAAACGAAGACTGAGCCTGCGCCCAACCACCTGATCCTGCTGGCGCCGGATATCACCACGCTGTTGCCGTTGCCGGTTAACAGCGCGTCACTGCGTCAATTGCTGCTCAACCCCCGTTGGCTGGACAGCAATAATTCACCCACAGGGCTGGTCGAGCTGAGCCTGGGCACACTCTATCTATTACAGCGTTTCAGAGACTGCTGCGATGCGTATGGCCTGGCACAGGACAGCCTCTTGGCGTATTTCCAGAGCGCCAACAGCAACGGGCCTCAAACCCTCGATACCCAGCTAAGCCAATGGTTGGGGTGGGGCGAAAAAGAACTGCGGGTACTCACTGAGACCTTGCCCACAGGCAGGGTCACGTCCATGGACCAACTGGATTGGATCATGCGCTGTCGACAAGCCTGCACCATTACCCGGCTCTCTAGCCAAACACTGCTCAACACCAGCGAATTGGATAACGCCAACGACTTCAATCAATGGAAGCTCGTGGGCGAAGCCATCATCGCCGCACATCAATAACGGCTTACTTTCAACCAGCAGACTCAAGGAATGACCATGTCTGAGCCCCTCGACCAGCGCCTCAATGAAGCCTGGCGTGATGCCATGCTGAGCTACTATCTGTCTCACTGCATCAGCCCCGCCCTTAAAGACTCGTTGCGTACACCCAACGACCTGTACGACTACTGGCTACTGGACGTACAAGTCAGCCAAGCAGTGCCAACCAGCCCGGTCGCCAGTGCGATCACCAGCCTGCAGCACTACATCAACCGAATTCACTCGGGCCTGGAACCCGGTTATGAGACACAGGGCATGTCGCCTCACGAGACCCTGGCCTGGCAGACCTCCCTGCACACTTACCCGCTGTGGAGCGCCAGCCAGCAACTGCGCTATCACCCGCAAAACTTCCTCGACCCCACGCTGCGCGAGGACAAGAGCGAGAGCTTTGAGCAACTGGAAAACGAGCTCAACCAGCATCGGATTCAACCCGCTACCGCGCAGAACGCCGTGCAAGGCTACCTGTCACGGTTCGAAGAAGTCGCCAGCATTCAGACGCTCAATGGCTACATCGATGGCAATATCGAACAGTGGAGTACCAGTACCTATTACTTCGTCGGCAAATCCGCCACCGATGAGCTCTACTACTGGCGCTCCCTTGACCTGTCCAAACGCTCCAGCGTCAAGGCCGAGGCACCTGCGCCCCTGGCCTGGACAGACTGGAAGCCCATCAACCTGACGTTTAGCGCCGATACGCCCGCCCACGGTATTCGCCCCGTGATGTTCAATCATCGGCTGTTTATTGTTTGGGCCGAAAGCATCAAGCCTGCGCCTTCCCAATCCTTCAAGGCACAGAGAAACGGCAATGGCTCCAACGGAGACGACGACGACGACGAAAAACAACGCCAGGGTGAGTGGCTGAACGGCCGGTTCGTGAAGTTTCGCCTGTGCTTTTCCTATAAAAAACTGGATGGCACCTGGAGCCTTCCGCACACGGGCCTGGAAGAACACTGCGTTACGCGGGGTATCAACGCACTCACGCCAGCGCAACTTATCAGCATTACGCAGACCGTTGCCGTGGTCGATAACCGCGCCCCTCACACACTATTCCTGGGTATAAGGGCCAATACGCTGAATCATGGCAGCGACCAAATGGGCGAATTCTTCCAGGCCATCAGTGTCGATCAGTCATTGGGTATAAAAATCGTCGCTTCTGCGGGCAGCCCTGGCCAATACAAGATCGTGCCGGGTTCAGACGTTGCTCAGGAAGCCATCAGGTTGCTGGAAGCCTATGAGTCCACCCAAAACACGCCACTGCAGGTTGCGTTGTTGGGTGGCGTCGACCAGGGCAACGTATTTTCCAGCGTGTTACTCCCCCCGTTCGCCCACCAATACTTCCGCCTGTTTTTCGATATAAACAAGGACAACTTACAGTTCAAGACACGGGTAACACAGGCGCAAGACAAAAGAACCGTAACCGTGGCGGCTCAACAACTCGACATAGAACTCCAGAGGGCGTGGGACTTTGAATCCAGAAGCAAGCACATAAAGGCCGCCGATACCGCCACTACCATTTTTGATCCCATCACCAACGAGTTCGTCTTCACCTCGAAAACCACTGATAATTTTCTGCAAACTTACAGCATCACCCTTGCATCCCAGCACTCCGAGTTCAGCATTACCTTGGTCACCAGGTCTGCGCTGCATGACCCAACCTTATCCGAAGTTGAACTCATCAACGGTTCGATCATCAGGATCGACTGCGCGATACACCCCGTCGGAAACGCCACATACCACTCGATGTTCTTTAAAAACCCCAGGACCGGAAAAAGCTTTTCCAACGCAATCTATGACAAAAATTCCATCCTGCTGAGCCTTGTGGGGCAGACGATTTCGATGCCGGACTTGAGACTGGGACAACAAGGTCAAGTTAAGCCCGTCACTGAATACTCCCTGGAAGGGAAGTTTCTCAACAAAAATGCATTCCTCCACTTATATACCCATCATCAAGATCCCTTCCTGACGATACTCGACCGCTACAGCGGCTACACGCTGCCCAGTGATGAGGCTGCAAACAAAAAACTGCACTTTGTGAATGACCTGAGACTAGAGTCCACCCATACTTCCGCGCCCACTTTGCGTTTCTACAAGCACGTCATCATGCAGTCAAAACTGGCAGACGTGCCCACCCCGCAAGTCATCAATAACAACACCGCGCGAATCCTTAACTTCACGGACATCGAACACGAAAGTCTGGCCGGAACGTCTCCAGAATTAGCAGCCGGCCATCTGGCGAGTGCGCGGATAACGTTACCCACTAAGCAACCCGCATCAACCATCACCTTGATCCATGGTGTCATCACGCTTGAGAGTCAAGAGAACAAGGTGAACGTTCTCGGCTATGCACTCAAGGCGGTCAAATGCGCCCTCGGTACATCCCCTGCCGTCGACACACCTGCATATTCCCCGCGCATCACGCGTCAACAGCAAAAAACCGGAGAAACCGTCGAATCCATTGATTTTTCCAGCAGCTTCGGCCCCAAGATCCCGGCCATCCGACTTAATACCAGCGTTGCGCGTAAATTGACCCAGACGCTCAACTTCGAGCCTTCATTTTTACGATCCCCTACGGACTGGACGGAACCGGCACTGGTTGCTGACGCCTCCCCCGTACCCTTGGACTTCCAGGGTGCGCACGGCAAAAGTTTGCGTGAATTGTTTATCTATTTGCCCTGGACCCTCGCTTATTACTTCAACCAGCAACAGCAATACGCTCACGCCGAAACCTGGTTGCACTACCTGTTCGACCCTCGCCAACCCAATGCCGGGGCGCTGAGTTCGCTGCCCAGTGAATCCGCCGAGCTGAGCTACGCCTGCCAACACCCCGAGAGCCCGCATTATCTGGCTCTCAGCTTTCCAACCTACCTGCGCAAGGCGTTGCACTACCTCAATGTGGATATTCTGCTCAACCGAGGAGACGCGGCCTATCGCCAATCGAGCCCCGACAGCCTGGCCGAAGCCAAACTTTGGTACATGCAGGCACAGAACCTGCTCGGCCCGCGCCCGACGGCCACACGCGCCGATACCTGGACCTCACGCACACTGGAAACACTGGCGAAAACATCCTCCTCGGCAATACGCCAGTTGGAACATCAAGCCGATTACACTAAGCGACTGTCCCAGCAGTGTAAAAACACAGGGCAACGCACCTGGCTCACGGACAGCCCCTACTTGTACCGCCCGCTAAACACGCAACGGGTAGCCCGTTGGGACACATTGGAAAGTCGCCTGCATGGGCTGCGCCATCATCTGGACATCGCCGGCAAGCCATTGCGCCAAACCCTCTTTGCGCCCCCCTTGTCCCCCGCCGCCCTGCTGGCACGGAACGCACAAAGTACCGCGGGTGGCGCCAGTGCCCTGCCACCGGTCCGTCCTGAAGTGGGTCACTACCGGTTCCAGGTCATGCAGGGGCATGCCCTGAGTGCAGTCGACAGTCTGGCGCAGTTCGGCAACACGCTGCTCACGCTGATCGAGCGCAAGGAACAGGCGCACTACCTTGAGGTGCAACAGCAAAACGCCTGGCAATTGGCCGAACTGGTGTTGACCCAGCAGACCCAGGCCCTGGCCATCGATGAAAAAAACAAAGACGCGCTACGTCGCAGCCGCGCAATCGTTCAGGGGCGGCTGGATTTCTTGACGCGCCAGCTCAGTGAAGGCATCAGCCCCGGGGAAATTTCGGCCGGCCAACACTATCTGGAGAGTGCCGCCTGGGAGAGAAAAGTCGCGCTTGCCGGTATGGGCGCCGGTGCCGCCATGCTCGTACCCAATATCTTCGGTACATCGTTCGGGGGTATGCGTTTTGAGGGTGCGTTTCATGCCTACCAGGCCTTCGCCCAGGGCGAGGCCAACATCGCGCGCGCCAACGGCAGTGATCTGGAGCGCACCGAGCAGTTCAATCGTCGCGCCCAGGAGTGGACCCACGCCGAACAACAGGCCCACCTGGAGCTGGCCCAGATCGACGCCCTGCTGCTGGCGCATGCCGAGCAGGAAAAAGCCACTCGCCTGCAACTGCGCAGTGCTCACACCGCATTGGCCCAGGCCAAGTCAGCCTACCAACTGCTCGGCATGCGCTTTACAGGGGCACAGCTTTATCAATGGCTCACTGCGCAACTGAGCACGTTCTATTACGCCCTGTATGACAGCGTCCACTCCCTATGCCTGGCCGCCGAAGCCTGCTGGCAGTATGAGACCGCCGACAGCCGACAGTTCTTCCAAGGTGAGGCCTGGCATCACACCTCCCAAGGACTGTTGAGTGCTGAAGGCCTGAAACTGAACCTGGTGAAAATGAACACTGCGTACCTGCAGCACACGCCCCGCGAGCTGGAAATCAGCAAAACCGTGTCACTGCGCCATCGCCTGATCGAGTGCTCGGTCACAACCGAAGCTCAATCCTCTCAGACCACCAAGACCTGGGCCGAGCATAAGACTGCCTTGGTCAGCAGCGGCACGATTGGTTTTGCCCTGAGCCACGAGTTACTGAATGAAGACTATCCTGGACACACCTTGCGGCGAATCAAGCACGTCAGCGTCTCACTCCCCGCCACGCTGGGGCCTTATGAAGACATCAAAGCGACACTGACTCAAACCCGCAATGAAATTCAGATGCCCGATGGCACCACTAAGACCGACCTCCGGGCACACCAGCAAATCGCCTTGTCACGCGGCCTGGATGATGACGGCCTGTTTACCCTCAACTTCGACAACGATCCGCGTTACCTGCCGTTTGAATACACCGGCGCCGTGTCTTGCTGGAGCTTGAATTTTACCAATCCGCTGCACCAGAAAAACCTGCTTGAATCCATCACCGACATCATCATTCATGTGCGCTATACCGCAAGGCCCGGCAGGAGTGAAGCATGAGCACTCAAGCGAATGAATCGCCCCTCAAGGTGCCAGCGCTGCCCACTGCAGGCAACGCCATCGAAGGGCTCGCCAAAGGCTTGGGCAACGTGGGCGTCGACGGCACGGCGACCTTCGAGATTGCGTTGCCGATTTCTACCGGTCGGGGTTATGCCCCCACACTGTCATTGGTCTATCGCAGCACGGCGGGTAACAGTGCGTTCGGTTTCGGCTGGGACGTCAACCCTGGCGCCGTCACACGGCGCACCCAGCGAGGCGTTCCCGATTACGCCGCAGCCGATACATTCCAAGGTCCGGATGCACAACCCTGGATGCCCGAGCGCACCGCCGACGGCATACTCGTACAGACACAGCGCGACAGTTTTGACCAGTTGCCGCTGGGCCTCACCTACACCGTCACGCGCTACTTCCCCCGGGTCGAGCGCCGGTTCGAGCGCATCGAGCATTGGCGCTCAGACGGCGACGCCGCCGGGTTCTGGCTGATCCAGGCGCCTGATGGCGACCGACATGTCTACGGCAAAACCCACTCGGCGCGCATCGCCGATCCGGATAACCCAAGCCATGTGGCTCAATGGCTGCTTGAAGAAAGCCTGAACGCCCATGGCGAACATATCGGCTACCAGTACCTGGCCGAGACCGAGCCCCAAACCGAGCCACATGACAGCCGGGCCCAGCGTTATCTGCACAACGTGTGTTACGGCAACGTCAAAGCCCGCGAAAAAGAGACCCCCTATCTGCTGAAGACCGACGACCTCTCCAGTGTGGCGTGGCACTTTTACCTGGTGTTCGACTATGGCCAGCGCACCACGACCAGCGACGCGTTACCCTCCTACGACGCGCTCAAGTCATGGGCCCTGCGCGACGATCCATTTTCCAGTTATATCTACGGCTTTGAGCTACGAACGCTGCGCCTATGTCGGCAGATCCTGATGTTCCACGCCTTTGCAGATGAGCCCGACATGGGCTCCACCCCAGTGCTGGTCAAGCGCCTGTGGCTCGAGCATCAAACCGCTCGCAATGGGCTCAGCACCCTGTTCGCGGCACACCAGCAGGCCGTTGACGCTCAAGGAATACTCACCCGCCTGCCACCGCAAGAATACCTGTATCAACCCTCACGCCTGAAACTGGACATCCGTCGCTACCAGCGCTTTGATGACTTGCCCGGCCTCAATGACGGCCAGCGCTACCAACTGGTGGATTTATACGGCGAAGGCCTGCCGGGGATCTTGTATCGTGGTGAGCAAGCCTGGTATTACCGAGCGCCTCAGCGGGCCGACGCTTCCACGGGCGATGAGGTGACCTACACACCCACCCAAGCACTGCCCGCCATTCCCGTGGCTGACGGTTCACGTCCCGTGTATCAGGCTTTACTCGATATCGATGGCGATGGTCGCCCGGAATGGGTCCTGGCCCGGCCAGGCATGGGTGGTTTCTTCAACCTTGATCCCCAAGGCAAAGAGATGGGGTTTGTGCCGTTCGACGCATTGCCGGTGGAATTCCTGCACTCTGACGCAATATTTGCCGACCTGATGGGCAGTGGTTTGGGTGACCTCGCACTTGTGGGCCCGCGTAGTGTGCGCTTGTACGCCAATCGCCAGAACGGTTTCGGCCCGGGTATCGAGCGGGTGCACAGGGTAGACGGCGACAACTTGCCGTCCTTCTCCCGCTCTCCTGCCGACTGGGTCGGCTTCAGCGACATCCTCGGCAGCGGCCAGCAGCACTTGGTGCGTATCCGTTACAACGAAATCAAATGCTGGCCCAACCTGGGCCACGGGCGATTCGGCAAGGGTCGGGTATTGGCCACCTTGGCGTTCAGGGAGACGACGTTCAACGCTGCCAACGTGTTGCTGGCGGATCTGGATGGCTGTGGTGCCAGCGACTTGCTGTACCTGACGACCGAGGGGGTAAGCATTTTCATCAATCAGGGCGGTAATAGCTTCGCCACAACCCCCTTGGTATTACCCTGGCCGTCAGGCGTGGAGTACGACGCCTTATCCCAAGTGAGCGTGACGGACCTGCAAGGCGATGGTTACGCCAGCCTGATCATCAGCGTCATGCATCCGCGCCCTCGCCATTGGCGCTATGCTTTTTTTGACAACAAGCCCTGCTTGCTCAGCATTGCCAATAACAACCTCGGCGCGCAAGTCAACGTGAGCTACCGCAGCAGCGCGCAGGAATGGCTGGATGAGAAACAGCAGCCTCAAGCCGACGGCAAGCCCGCCGTCAGCCGGCTGCCCTTCGCGTTCCCTCTGGTCAATCGTCAAGTACTGCGTGATGAGATCAGCAATAACACCCTGACCCAACGTTTCAACTATCGTCGGGCGTATTACGATGCCGATGAGCGGGCCTTCCAGGGCTTCGCCCTGTTACTGCAAACCGACAACGAAACCCGAACCGGCGAGGTGCCCGAAGCAGGGGTGCGCACCAAACGTTGGTTTCACACCGGTCAAGCGCTGGACATGCCCCAGGACGATTACAGCCGCCATGACGCTGACGCTATCAAGCTCGGCCCCACGCTGCTGGGGCAACATGATGCCCCTGAGCAGCCACAACCGACCGACCATCAAGACCACCTGATCGCATCACCCACGTCACAGCAAGTACGGGAGGCAGCCTACGCGCTCCGGGGCCTGCCATTACGGGTGGAAGTATTCGCCCTCGATTCAGCCAACCAGACACCCTACTCGGTGCAACAGTATCGCTATAGGGTCCGCCGGCTGGCACCTGGCTCAAAACCCTGGGCGCCAATGCTGCCCCTGACGCTGGAGTCCGTGAGTTATCAGTACGAGCAGGTACCCGATGATCCAGTCTGCGAACATCAGGTCAACTTGCGCTGGGACACCTATGGCAGCCTGGTTCACAGCGTCACAATTCATGGCGCACGGCGCACGACCGCCAAGGATGCACCACCGGGACTGCTCGATGATGAGCATCAGCAGCAATGGTGGCGTGACACCCACGACCCGGCGCAGCAGGTGTTTTACCTGAGCGAAACCTTGGCGCAATGGATTCATCAGTCACACAACGACCAGTGGCGATTGGGTCTGCCCTATCGTCGGCGCGACAACGCCTGGACCCTGCCCAAGGGCCAGCCACCTGCGGGGTTGAACGCGATGGCGATCAACTACGAAACGTTGGTCAACCGGCTTTCAGGGCCACTGGGGCCGCAAGCGCCACGCGAGCTGAACGGCTTGTCGATCCAGTACTACCGCGAGCCAGGCGGCAAGGGGCAGACCTTGGCGCCTGGAACCGCAACCTTCCAGGCGCTGGCCGATTATCAAGAAACCGCCGAACTGGCCCCCGCCGCGTTGAAAGCGTTGGAAAAAATTCCCGACATGCCGGGCCAATCCGCCGAAGACCTGCCAAGCCGCCTGCGCCAAATCGGTTATCGCCCCATGGCCGTGTTTTTTCATGCCAATGACCAGGAGCGCCAAGCGCCTCCCGACCTTTGGTCAATCCGTCGCCAGTTTCCTCGCTACCTCAACGCCAAGCGTTTCTATCGCTTACAGGCCTGGCGGCTGACGCAAGCCGAGAGCGAAACCACGCTGACCCATGACCCTTACAGGTGTCAGGTCATCCAAGTCAAACACGCCGACGGCTGCATCACCCACATCACGCATGACTACCGTTTGCTCCAGCCGACCAGCATTACCGACGCTAACGGCACACGCGAGCAAGCGCTGTACGATGCGTTCGGTCGCGTGCTCGCGACCAGCGTCCAAGGGCAAGAAGCGGGAAAGCCCGTCGGCTTTGGGCAATTGTCGGCCTATCGCAGGCCGATGGGCGCGGGCGTCGATTCAGCCATTGAGTCACCCGCAGGGGTTCTCGGCGAGGCGGCCAGTGCCTGTTGCTACGACCCGCTCAGTTGGATGGGCTCGATCGCTGCGGCGGACAGGCAAGCGCAGTGGGTCAGCCAACGCTATCTGTTGCCCGACGGGCATATACGCGCCACTGCCAGGCTGCGCCTGAAAAACAAGGCAAAAACCTTGAGTACAAGTGAAAAAGCCTTGGTTGACTTGATCCACAAGACCCGGCGCGAACCCGCCCGCAGCCTGATATTGACCGCCGACCGCTATACCCACGACCAAGAGCAACTCATCCACATGACCCTCGCCTGCCATGACGGCTTTGGGCGCACCTTGCAAAGCAAACAAAAAGCCGAGCCGGGACCAGCCTGTGCCGTGGCCGACAACGGTGACCTGAGCGCCAGGAACGGCGCCCTCCAGACGGTTGAGGCTGACCCGCGCTGGTGTGTCAGCGAGCACACCGAGTACAGCCCCAAGGGCCAGATCATTCGGGTGTATCGCGCCTATTATGCCGACCGCCACAGGTATATCGACGGTAAGGCCTTGCGCCAGTTCCTGCACAGTGACAGACAGTTCCATGACCCCCTCGGTCGCCCCACCCGCACCCTCACGGCCAGGGATAGCGTGCGACAAACCACCTACTGGGCCTGGTACACCGTCAGCGAGGATGAAAACGATACCTGGGAGCCGCCTGCGCACGAACTGTCTTCCCACGCGTGAAACGTGAAGCCACCGTGGCCGACTCAGTTGAGTCACAGCCACGGTGATGCGTCAATCAGCGGCGCCGCCCTGCACGTGCAGGCGTAGCGCTTCTGGGGCTGTAGGCGCTCCACTTGGCTGGGTTAGCCTCCCACGGCGCATCGACCCTGCGTTGACCCCGATAGAAAATTACCCTGCCGCCCAGTTGCGCTCGATGCCGATAGAGCCAGCGCAGCTCCGAGGCCGTAGCCGATGGTCGTGACTTTTTGACCACCTGCCCGATCGCCAGATCGTCAAGGGCGAAATGGACCACCGCGTTACTCTGCGGATCGGTCAGGGTTTCCAAAGCGGATTTGCTGCTTCGATTGACCAGCTTTTGCTGGATACCGAGTAAACCCTCGCCGATGAATTGGATAGCAGTTGCCTCGGCTGAATATTTTCCTGCCGCAAGATTACGTACAAATCTCCTCGCGAACTGCTGGTTGCAAGTGGTCGCCGTACAACCTGAGTACCTCGCAACAATACCTTCATAGAAGGGCTGAACGTTGGCCGATATTTGCTCACGAAGTTCTGCCTTGAGACGTGTTGCTATCGAATCTTCACCCGGCACCGGCGTCACCAAGTCCCTGAACTCGACAGGCGCAAGTTCGCGGAAAGTGAAGAACTGGCGAACGTTGGACCCCAGCCCGGCAGTCCAGCGCTGTAGATCCGCACCTGGAAAATAGGCCGCCATCGTGTCACCACGCCCACTCAGTATCGACCAGAAGCTGCGGTAACTGCCCACCGTATGAGCCAAACCGAAGATTATGTCGCCTCGCCCCGGCTGGAACTGCTCGCCAAACGACGTTTGCGTGCCATCGGCATCCCTGAACCGCAGGGGGTTGCCCAGGACCATCGCATACAGGTTCAGACCATCCACATCACCCAACGGGTCCGGGCTGATCCAGCGTTGCAGCCACGGCGCGTAATAGCGCGAGCCGTAGTAATACAACCCGGTTGCGTCGCGCTCCTTACCCGCGTAGCGGCGCACCTTATAGTTGGCCCGCTGCGTACCGTTGGTTGCCCACCACGCCGTTGCGCCATAAGGATAATAATGCTCCTGGCTCAGCAACTGCGCTTGCTCGTCCAACTCCAGTGAATGGCTATTGAGGTGATCGAGGATGCTGAATTGCAACTGCTCGGCACTCATATCACTGGGGCGACCGGCGTCCCACTGCAACACCGTGACACGGCCGCCGCCCGTATCAATGTCCAGCACGTTCAAGCGCTTGCCGGGTTGTATGTGCAGGTGCAAACCCGGCAAGTAATACGTTAGATGTGTATGGGGGGTGCTTGCGACCTGCTGGCTTCTGAGCTTGGCTGCCCGCTGGCCCTGACTGTCGTAGAGATAACTTTCCACATCGGGGTCACCCTGCTCTCGCTGCACCTGGGTCGCGTGAGTCAGTTGGTTGCGCACGTTCCAGCCGAGCTGCTGGCCGCCGCCCAGCATTTGCTGATTACCGTTGGCATCAAACATCGTCGCCCAGTGCCCCGGCGCGCCGTCAGTGACTGACAAGGCACGATTGCTACCCGCAGCCACACGCATGTCCTGGGTGTAACCTGTTCCGCTACCCGGCACATGGCGAAGACGTGTCAAGTTGCCATTTTCATCGTAGGTATAATGCTGGGTGTAATTGCGCCAGAGCCCGGGGTCGGTTGCACCGAACGTCACCCGCCCTGGCGCCGCCTGCCCTCTGTTGCCGACATTTTCCCGACCGCTGGCCTGGGTCAACTGGTACAGCGTGTCGTACTGGTAACGACTGACCGCATCAATGCGCGCATTGCTGTGCCATTGGGTCGGCTGGGCCTGGTCGCTGAGACTGAGGATATTGCCTACTGGGTCGTACTCGTACACAAGATCCTGTAAAGGCGTGGTGGCCTCGCCCTTGCGATACACCGTCAGTTGCAGCAAGCGATAATCCTCAGCAGCATATTTCGCTACTTTGGTGACATCATTGCCCGCACGCTCGGACTCCGCTTGCCCGTTGGCGTTGTACACGCGCTGGTCCATCAACACCTGACGCGTTCCCCCCTTCAGGGTCAGCGCTACTTCCTTCAGCCAGCCCTGTTGCCCGTAGCGCCAGTGCCGGCGATTATCCTTTGCGTCGACCTGCTCGAGCAGCGCCCCCAAGGCATCGTAGCGCCAGGTCGTGGTATGGGCTTCGCCCACCAACTGTTCGGCTTGTTTGTCATCGCTCGATGGCCAGTCAACTGTCGACGTATCCATGCGAAACCGTCGGGTCTGCTTGATGAGGCTCCCACCGATTCCGTACTCATCCATCCACAGAACGCCGGCCGGGTCCGCATGATGAATCAGTTGGCCACAACGGTTGCCGGCCGCCTCCGCGGGCTCGGCTGCCGCATAGGTCAGGCGCTCGACACAACGCGGCCGTGGCTCATCCGCAGCCTGTTCAAATACCGCCACGGGGCGTAACACGCGATCGTAGCGCCACTCCTGATGGGCTTGACGCGAATCCCAGCGATGCAATAGCTGCCCCGCTTCACCGCGTAATACCAAGCGCCAGCCGGCATCGGCGCTCTCGGTGTGCACTGGCTCGCCCGACAGACTGTAAATGTTCGATTGCGACGCCACACCCACAGCACCGCGCGCCAATTGTCGTGGGCCCCACTGACCGAGCAACAAACCACTGGTTCCAAACACCTGTCGGGTGACCCGTGCCTGCGGGGTCTGCGTCACGTTCTCGCGGTGATATTGAAGGGTACGTACGGCCAGTCCACGAGGGTCCATGGCCTTCAAGGTAGGTGTATTTCGATGCAGAGAATTAGACATAAACTCATGACCTGATTAGCTAAGGTCAAAAAAGTCTAGGGAGGCGCTCTGTGGAGTGGGGGTATTGCGAGCGGTTTTATGTATCTAATTACAGGGGCAGAATACGATTGAGTCTGCTGCGCAGCCCAACGGGAACAAACGCTTACCGCCACAGATGCTGGGCTACGGCGGTGTAAATACCTAGGCCCGGCCCCGTTAACCTGCGTGATAGCGTTTTTTCATTTCCCGCCGAACCCATCGGCGGGAGTGAAGGAACGTATGAATATGCAAGCCGACAGCAGCTCCTTGCTCGCCCAACTGATTGATCACCCACACCCTCGCGCCCCCGCCCCAGCGAGCCGGGGTCAGGCATGAGCGACGACACTCTCAAACTGCAGGTCAACACCCCGGCGCTGCCCAAAGGCGGTGCTGCCATCCAAGGCACCGGCAAGGGCTGGGGCGATATCGGCTCCAGTGGTACGGCAAGCTTTGAGATTCCCTTACCGATCTCTCCCGCGCGCGGCTACACGCCCGCCATGTCGCTGACCTACCACAGCGGCGCCGGTAACGGCCCCTTCGGCCTGGGCTGGGGAGTGCCCCTGCGCGCCGTCAGCCGACGTACCTCCCATGGCGTGCCGGCCTACACGGAGCACGACGTACTGGTGGGCCCCGATGCGCAAATATGGCTACCAGAACGCGACGCCGCAGGTGCGATCGTCAGCCGGTCCACGACCTCTTTCAATGGTTTGCCACTGACCATCGCCTACACGGTCACCCGGTACTTTCCCAGGATCGAGAGCCACTTCGACCGTATCGAGCACTGGCACTCGGCAACCGATACGGCAGGCTTCTGGTTGATACAAAGTGCCGATGGCAGTCAGCACTTTTACGGGAAGACCGCATTGGCCCGGATTGCCGATCCGGACCACCCGCACCATGTAGCGCAATGGTTGTTGCAGGAAAGCCTGAATGCCCACGGCGAGCACATTTACTATCACTACAAAAAAGAAACCGATCCCTCACACTACCCGAGGGACTGTCGCGCCCAGCATTACCTGGAACGCGTCTGCTACGGCAACTTCACCGCCAAGGAGCAGGAACAGCTCTACCTCTGGCAGACCGACGATAAGCCGGACATAGGCTGGCACTTTCAGTTGCTCTTTGATTATGGCGAACGTGACCTTGAACTGGATCAGCGACCGACGTACCAGGCCACACGGGAATGGCCGGCACGCCCCGACCCCTGCTCGGATTTTTCATTCGGCTTCGAGCTGCGCACCCTGCGCCGTTGCAACCAGATTCTGATGTTCCACCACTTCCCCAAGGAAGCACAAATGGGCGCCGACCCGGTGCTGGTCAAACGTCTGCTGCTGGAATACCGCGCCCCCAGCCATGTCAGCCTGTTGATGGGGGTGCATGAGCAGGCTTTTGACAGCTTGGGCAATAGCGTGAGCCGCCCGCCGCTGGAGTGCTTTTACCAATCGAGCCAGCTCAAGGTGGACCAGAGCAGCTATCAGCCCTTCAGTTCGCTGCCCGGGCTGCATGACAGTGAGCGTTATCAACTGGTCGATCTGTATGGAGAAGGCCTACCCGGTGTGTTGTATCGCGCCGACAAGAGTTGGTACTACCGTGAACCCGTCAGGGCGCAGCACACGAAAACCGGCGACGAGGTGATTTACGGCGCGGCCCAGGAGTTGGCGCGGGTGCCGGTCGCCGACAGCACTCGGCCCATCCACCAGGCGCTGGCCGATGTGGACGGCGATGGCCGTCTGGACTGGCTGGTTGCCCAACCGGGGATGAGCGGTTTTTTCAGCCTGGACGAACAGCGCAACTGGTCAACCTTCACGCCGTTCGATGCGTTCCCGTCGGAATTTTTCCATCCCCAGGGAATACTCGCCGACTTGATGGGGACGGGACATCCTGACGTTGCCATGATCGGCCCCCGTAGTGTGCGCCTGTATGCCAATCGCCGAAAAAAAGGCTTCGAACCCGCCATTGAGGTGCCTCATACGCTCGACGACACCTTGCCGATCGTTTCTGCCTCGCCCAACGAACTGGTGGCGTTCAGCGATGTGCTCGCCACGGGCCAGCAGCATCTGGTGCGTATACGTCATAACGAAGTGAAATGTTGGCCAAACCTGGGTCGAGGACGTTTTGCCCGGGGGTTTGTGTTGGCCACGCTGCCGTTGCGTTATGAAATATTCAAGGCAACCCATGTACTGCTCGTCGACCTGAATGGAGGTGGCGCTACGGACTTGCTGTATTTGAGCGCCGACCACCTGAGTATTTTCCTCAATAAAGGCGGCAACGGCTTCGAGGTGGATGCGATCAAAATTCCATGGCCAGAGGGCGTGCGCTACGACGACCACTGTCAGGTCAACGTCGTCGACGTGAACGGCCTGGGCTGCCCTAGCCTGATCCTGACCGCCGCCCACCAGACCCGCATGCACTGGCGCTACGACTTTTTCACCCAAAAGCCCTGGCTGCTCCTGCGAACCGACAACAACATGGGGGCTCAGGCCTCGATCAAATATCGCAGCAGTGCCCAGGAATGGCTGGATGAAAAACGTGAGCGCCATGCCAACGGCCAGCCGGCTATCAGCCAGTTACCCTTTGCGCTGCTGCTGGTCAGCCAACACACCCAACGAGACGAAATCACCGGCAACCGGCTGACACAACACTGGCGCTATCGCCAGGCTTATTACGACCGCACAGACCGCGAATTTCGTGGTTTCGGGCTGGTGCAGCAAACTGACACCGAGAGCAGCAAAGACACGCAACACAGCCAGGGTTTCAGCGCCCCCGTGCGCACCAGAACCTGGTTTCATACCGGGCACTCCATCGACATGCCCACCCTCGGCCATAGCACTCACGACCCACAGGCCAAGGTGATGGGCCGCACGCTGGTCAGCCGATACAAGGCGATATCCGGGGCACAGCCGCTGGATCATCACGACGACTTGATCAGCGATCCTGCGCCACCGCTGGCACGCGAAGTGGCACGCGCACTCAGCGGCAGTGTGCTACGCGTGGAGGTGGCAGCGGCGCACCCGGCGCAAGGCACCGTGCCCTATGCTGTCACGCAACAGCGTTATCTGATCCGTGAACTGGCGCCGAACAGTGCCCATACGCCCTATGCTCGGCTATTGCCATTAGCCCTGGAGTCGATCAGCTATCAATATGAAGGGGTGGAAGATGATCCGGTGTGCCAGCACCAGATCAACCTGCGCTGGGATGCCTATGGCTGCCTGGTGCATGGTGTCACCCTGCATTGTGCCCGCCGTACAAGCGCCTCCAGCTCACCGCCTGCCGTGCTGATCGATGAACATCACCGGCGCTGGTGGCGCGATACCCATGACAGCGCGCAACAGTCCTATTACCTGAGCGAAACGCTGGCACAGTACATTCATCTGGACGACGCACAACACTGGCGCCTGGCCCTGCCCTACCGCCAACGACAAAATACCCTGGTGCTGGGCAAAGCCCCAGCGGCCGGCGGGTTAGACCTGGGGCGTATCGCCTATGAGGGGTTCATCGACAACCGCGACGGGCCATTGGCAGCAGGTGCCAAGCGTGAACTGAGCAGCTTGTCGGTGCAACGCTATCGGCAAGCCGGTAGCCTCGGTAAAACCCTGGAGCCCGGCGTTGCCACTGCCCAGGCCTTGACCGATTACTTGGAAACCGCAGAGCTGGATGACAACGCTCTGAATGTCTACAAGGACATACCGGCGATGCCCAACCAACCTGCAGTTGATCTAGTAAAAAAGCTCAGCGACAGTGGCTATCACACCATGGAGCTGTTTTTTCTATTCGACGGCGAGGCGCCGCCCGAGGAAAACCGCCTGTGGTCGATTCGCCGGCACTTTCCCCGCTATGGCAAAGCCACCCAGTTTTATCGGATAAGGGCGCTGCGGGCCACCGAGGCCCATGGCGAAACAACACTCAACTATGACCCCTACACGTTGCAAACCGTGCGTGTAAAAATGCCCGACGGTTGTGTGACCAAAGCCGAATACGACTATCGCTTGCTGCTGCCGACAAAAATCGTCGACCCCAATGGCACTATTCAAGAAGCGCTGTATGACGGTTTTGGGCTACTGCTCGTCAACACCTTTCACGGTCACGAACAAAGTCTCAGAGTGGGTTTCGCCGCCTTGGAGAGCTACCGCCCGCTCAAGGATGTAACGCCCGGGTTTGCCATAGAACACGCGCAAAGCGTGTTGCAAAACATGGCCAACCTACACTGCTACGCCCCATTCAGTTGGATGGGCGCGGTCGACTTGGCCCTCGTCAAGCCGGAGTGGGTCGCCCAAGCCTATCTGCTTCCCAGCGGGCATATCCGCGCAAGCGCGAGGGCACGCCTGGGCGCACGCGCGCGTCAGGGGCTCAGCGACAGCAACAGACAACTCAAGGCGTTGATCGACAAAGCCAGCCGGACCCCAGTCCATGGGCTCATGTTGCAAGCCGACCGCTACCCGGACGATGCCGAACAACAGATCCGCATGACCCTGACCTGCTGGGATGGCTTTAGTCGTACCTTGCAGACCAAGCAGAAGACTGAGCCTGGCCTGGCCAATGCGGTCGACGACAAGGGCAACTTGCTGGTCGACGAGATACCCGATACGGCACCCGGTTCCTTGAAAAAACAGCTGCGCCAAGTGCATGCAGCCCCCCGTTGGCGCGTCAGCGAGCGTGTCGAATACAACAACAAGGGCCTGGTCATTCGCGTCTACCGCCCCTACTTCGCTGACAAGCACGCCTACGTCAATGATCAATCCATGCGTGAGCTGGGCCACAGTGACCGCCAGTTCTACGACCCTCTCGGGCGCCCGACAAAGACACTGACCGCAGCAGGATTCATGCGGCGTACCACTTATTGGGCCTGGTATACCGTCAATGAGGATGAAAACGATACCTACGAAGAGCTGCAAGCTGCCCCCTCCAATGCACTGACTGACGAACGATAAGGGCCCGGCAGATCGGATCGCCAGAGAGTGCGCGTTCCCCAGGTTTGGATCGCTCCCACGCAGAGCGCGGGAACGATCAACGCAGGCGTGAAGCCGTGGCAACCGGCAGGACGGCGGCCCATTGGTCCTCCTACCCAGGCTGCGGACCGCGGCGCCATCTCGACTCCAAGGTCGAATACCCGCTCCTGGCCAACTGGACGAAAAAGCCCCGCCATTCGGTCAGCGCGGAAATCACGCCGCGGGCCGCCATCACCACGTTGCGAGTCATCCGGCTTTGGGCAGCCAAGGGCAAGCCCGTCAGCCTGGCGGTCAAGACCTCGACACCGGACGCGGCCCAGTGTGTCCACACCTGGTTGAACATTCTGCTCAGCCCACCGTGGGCCAATGCGGCAGGGTCCGGCCGTTGCAGGGTTTGGCCATGGGGATCGTGGACGGCCGTCGGGTGACCGCCACGAATCATCGTTCCCATCGCTGCATCGTAGGCTTCTATTGCCGGTGTGACATTGGGCAGCATCAGCGCAGGCACTTCTTCGCCGTATATCGCGTTGGCCACGGTTGCAAGGCCATAGGCCGCCGTCGCTGCGGTGGTGTGCGTGACCCTACCGCGCAGAGGCGTGCTGCCCCAGGAGACACCGGTGCCGTGCCCACGAATGACCTGCTGCACGAGTTCCCTGGAGAGCGCGCGTACATGCCCGCCCAACCGCCGGACCGCCACCGGGTCCCAGCTGTGCTCGGCTTGATCACCTATCGAGTCGCCATAAACGGCATACCCCATACCCGCCGCTCCTGCAAAAAGAGCACCGATCTGCGGCGCAAATCGCGTCCAGTTACCCGCGACACCGGTGCTCATATGTGCCGTGGACACTGCATCCAGCACCGCGACGGTAAGGCGCAAGATCTGGTTGCGTTGCGCCGTCGGCTGGATGTTGTTAATCGCCAGATCGACGCCCGTCGAAATAGCATTGGCAATATAGGTGGATAAACCATCGCGAATCGCGGCCGACGCACCCGCCTGTATCCTGGGTCGAAAAACACGCTCCATATGCGCGAGCCTGCGCCTGATGGAAGGCCTGCGCAGTTGTGTCTGGCTAGGCTGCTCCAAAGCCGGTGTGGCTGTCAGCCCATGCTCATCGACCTTCGTGACGGGGTTACCGCCGACCATGGCGTACAAATTCAAGCCATCGGCATCGCCAGTCGGGTCCGAGCTGATCCAGCGACACAACCACGGCGCGTAATACCTGAAGCCGTAGTAGGACAGCCCACTGGCATCGCGCTCCTTGCCCGAATAGCGGATGAATTTATAGCTCGCCTCGCTGGCGCTTTTCGCCGCCCACCACGCAGTACCGCCGTAGGGATAATAGCTTTCCTGGCTGAGCCGTTGCGCCTGCTCACCCAGTTCCAGGGTGCTGCTGCCCAAGTGGTCCGACAAGCCGTAACGGATCTGCGTATCCTGGCTGCCCCCCGAAGGATGACGATCCCAGGACAGTACCCGGACAGTGAGCGTACCGACATCGAGGTTGAGTACATTCAGTTGCTCACCCGTTGCACTGTCATGGCGAATCTCCAGCCCTGGCAAGTAGCGCACCTGCGCCGTATGCGACACGCCCCTGGCTTGGGTTACCCGGCGCTTGAGGATGCGTCGACCGGTTGCATCGTATGCGTAGCGTTCCTCATCGTTGCTTCCGCCCTCGCGCAGCACCTGGGTAATGCGCACCAGTTGATTGCGCACATCCCAGCCCATCCCATGATGGCCCTCCAGCGCTTGCAGATTGCCGTTACGGTCAAAGTGCTGCCCCAACCCCGGTACCGCACTGCCATCGGCCTGCAGCACGAAATGATTACTGGTGGCGGCTACGCTCATCCGGCGCGTGAAACCCGTGCCGCTGCTGGGCACATGCTGCAACTCAAGCAAATTGCCGGCCGCGTCATAGCTGAACTGCTGGGTGTAGCTGCGCCAGACGCTGTCATCAGTCGCGCCGAACGCCACCCTCGCCGGTAACGCGGGGCCACCCTGGTTGCCGGCGGTTTCGCGTCCGGTGGCCTTGGTCAACTGCGATAACGTGTCGTACTCATAGACGCTGGCCGAACTGATCCGGGTGTTGCTCGACCATTGTGTCGGCTGGGCAAGATCATCGATCCGCACAATGTTGCCGACGCAATCATAATCGTAGGTCAGATCTTGCAGCGCTGTGCTCGTCGCCCCTTGCACACGGGCACTCATCTGCCGCAAGCGACCATCGGTTTCACGGTAGAGCAAGGTACGCACAACGCCATTCCCGGCGCGCTCACTGATCACTTGGCCCGCCGCATTGTAGCGACGCTGGTCCATCAACTGCGTACGCACGCCGCCCGTGGGCAACACAACGATGCTCGCCGGCTGGCCGTCAATGCCATAGGCATATTCAAGGCGATTGCCCTTGGCGTCCGAGTGATGCAAGCGCTCACCCAGCGCGTTGAAACCCGTTGATGTCTGGAAACGCTCAGGTTCCAGGCGCGCATCGCGTTGTGCATCGGCCAGCGGCCAATCCAGCGCAGCGGTCGCCTGCCGGAAGCGTCGGGTTTGCTGGACAACGTCTGCGTGCAGCCCATAAAACTCGTGGAACAACGACCCGCCGCCGTCATCATGGCGAATCACCCGGCCACAGCGATTGCGTGCGGCCTCATGGTCCGAGGGTGAAGCATAGGCAATACGCTCGACACACTGCGGTTGCTCATCACTGGCCGCTTGCTCGAAAACGGCGACGGGCCGCACGTATTGATCGTAGTGATGCACCTGATGGGCGCCCCGCCCATCCCACTCTTCCAGTAACTGCCCGGCCTCCCCCGGCAACGAGAGCCGCCAGCCGGCATCCACGCTGTCGATGCGCAATGCATGCCCGCCAAGGCTGTAGACCATGCGTTGATTGGCCTGAGTGCCAGCCTCTGAGCGCGACAATTGCAGCAGGCGCGGATCCCACTGCTCAATCATCAAGCCGGAACTGCCAAACACCTGACGATGAATACGCGCTTGCGGTTCAACCTGTGCCGTTGAGCGGTGATACTCGATATTACGAACAATCAATCCACGCGGGTCGACAGCGGCCAGGGACGGCGTATTTCGGTGGATGGCATTAGACATGACCTCAAGACCTCATTTGTGAATAAGTAGTCTTGAAAGCCTAGGGAAGGTGGAGGGGGCAAGGTGGTGCAAGAAGATGTTTTATGTATTCGGGGGCTGGCATCACCTCGACCCGCTGGCGCGGGTCGAGGCTGCGCTCAATGCCCGCCGGCGCAGGTCGGCGAGGCCGGGGCTGCGTCGATTTTCGCCCATTCATCAGGCGTGTAGGTATGCAGCGCCAGCGCATGAAATTCGCTCATCAGGTCACCCAGGGTGGCGTAGACCTTCTGGTGGCGCTTGACGCGGTTGAGCCCCTCGAACTGCGGGCTGACCAGCACGGCCTTGAAGTGGGTCTGCAACCCACGGCTGTGCATATGGCTTTCATCCAGCACGCTCAAGTGTTGCGGGCCCAGGGCGGCGAGCGCCGTTTCGATACGCTGTTGCATGGTCATTCCTGCTTACTTCTTCTTGGCCGGTGCGGCGGCTTTTGGCGTCAGCTCGTTGGTCATGTCTTCCAACAGCTTGTTCACCACCGGCACGGCGCTTTCCAGCTTGGCCTGGGTCATCTGGGCCGACTGCTGGGTCAGTTGTGGCATTTTTTCCAGGACTTTCTTGCCCAGTGGCGACTGGTAGAAGGCAACCAGGTCCTTGAGCTCGGATTCGCTGAAATTGGTGGTGTAGAGCTTGACCATGTCCGGTTTCAGCTTCGGCCAGCCGATGGCCTGGTCGAGGGCGGCGTTGGCCTTGGCCTGGTAGCTGTCCAGTACGGACTGCTTGGCGGCGGGCGCCTTGGTCTGTTCGAAACGCTGGGCGAACATTTGCTGCACTTGCATGTACACCGGGGTCCCCAGCTTGTCAGCGTGGGCCAGGGTAAGGAAGGCTTCGGCACTGGCGTTGTGGCTGGCGGTATCGGCAAAAACCTGGCCGCTGGCGCAAACCAGAGCAACCGCGGTACAGATGGCACGAAGACGAGTCATCGAGTTTCCTTTTCTAGCAGGCGAGGTCTTACCCCCAAGGGCGACCATTCTGCGCCTAAAAAACCTCGCGGCTCAACCCCACCCCCTTACAGGCCCTGGTTTTGCGGGGCGCAATCGCACAAATGCGTGTTTAGGGAACCCACAGCGGTCGCCAAGGCCTAAACTGACCAATCACGACTGGATAAGGAGGGTGCCCGATGAGCCGTATCGAAACCGACAGCCTGGGAGAAGTACAGGTCCCCGATGACGCGTATTGGGGCGCGCAAACCCAACGCTCGCTGGTCAATTTCGCGATTGGCGAGCAGCGCATGCCGCTGGCGGTATTGCATGCCCTGGCCCTGATCAAGAAGGCTGCCGCACGGGTCAATGACCGCAACGGCGACTTGCCCGCCGACATTGCCCGCCTGATCGAACAGGCCGCCGACGAGGTCCTCGACGGCCAACATGATGACCAGTTCCCGCTGGTGGTCTGGCAGACCGGCAGTGGCACCCAGAGCAACATGAACGCCAACGAAGTAATCGCCGGCCGCGCCAACGAACTGGCTGGCAACAACCGTGGCGGCAAGAGCCCGGTGCACCCCAACGACCATGTGAACCGTTCCCAGAGCTCCAACGACTGCTTCCCGACTGCCATGAGCATCGCCGCCGTGCAAGCGGTGAACAAGCAACTGCTGCCCGCGATCGCCACCTTGTCCGGTGGCCTGGCGGAGCTGGCCGCACGGCATATGAAGCTGGTCAAGACCGGGCGCACGCACATGATGGACGCCACGCCGATCACCTTTGGCCAGGAGCTTTCGGCGTTTATCGCCCAGCTCGATTACGCCGAGCGTGCGCTCCGCAGCGCCCTGCCCGCCGTGTGCGAGCTGGCCCAGGGTGGCACCGCCGTCGGCACCGGGCTCAATGCGCCCCATGGCTTTGGCGAGGCGATTGCTTCCGAGCTGGCGGCGTTGTCGGGCTTGCCGTTCGTGACCGCACCGAACAAATTCGCCGCCCTCTCCGGCCACGAGCCGCTGGTGACCTTGCACGGCGCGCTGAAAACCCTGGCCGTGGCGCTGATGAAAATTGCCAACGACCTGCGCCTGCTCGGTTCAGGCCCACGTGCAGGCCTTGCCGAAGTCAAGTTGCCGGCCAACGAACCGGGCAGCTCGATCATGCCGGGCAAGGTCAACCCCACCCAGTGCGAAGCACTGTCGATGCTGGCCTGCCAGGTGCTGGGCAACGACGTGACCATCGGCATGGCCGCCAGCCAAGGCCACTTGCAGTTGAACGTGTACAAGCCGGTGATCATCCACAACCTGCTCGAATCCATCCGCCTGCTGGCCGACGGCTGCAACAACTTCCAGGAGCATTGCATTGCCGGCCTTGAACCCGACGCCGAGCAAATGGCCGCGCACCTGGAGCGCGGCCTGATGCTGGTCACCGCGCTCAACCCGCATATCGGCTACGACAAATCGGCAGAGATCGCCAAGAAGGCTTACGCCGAAGGGCTGACACTGCGCGAAGCCGCCCTGGACCTGGGCTACCTCACCGATGCCGAGTTCGACCAGTGGGTACGCCCGGAAAACATGCTCGGTAGCTAAACGGTCATGCGCAGCCGCCGGGCCTTGAGCCCGGCGAGCAGCGACGGCGCCAGCGCGACGGTCGCCGAACCCAGCACTACCACGAACGCACCGAAATACCCCAAGGCATTGATCTCTTCGGCCTGCACATAGTCCGGCCACAACCACGCCGCCAAGGCCACCGCCACGAAGGTCACCAACGGTGTCAACGCCAGGGTCGCACTGACCCGCGAGGCCTCCCAATGCGCCAGCGCTTCAGCAAATGCGCCATAGGCCACCAGCGTATTCATGCAGCATGCCAGCAGCAACCAGCCTTGCAGCGGGCTCAACTGCAATGCCTCCAGCGGATGCGCCCACGGCGTGAGCAACACCGCGCACGACAGATAGATCACCATCATCACTTGCAACGAGTTCCACACCGTCAGTAATTGCTTCTGCCCCAGCGCATAGAACACCCAGATGGTGGTGGCGAGCAGGATCGTCAGGACTCCGGCGGTGTAGGTGCCCATGGATGTCAGCAGTTCCACCAAGCGTTGGTTGAAGAACAACCCAAAGCCTGCGATCAGCACCACCAACCCGATAACCTGCCCCAGGCTGAAACGCTCTTTAAACACAAACACGCTGGCGATCATCAGGAAAATAGGGCCCATCTGTACCACCAGTTGGGCGGTGCCGGGGCTGAGCATCTTCAGGCCAACCAGATACAGTACGTAGTTGCCCACCAGACCACACACCGCCATGCCCACCAGCCAGCCGCCCTTGGGGCCGAGCACTTTACGACTGGGCAGGCGCTTGGTTGCAGCGAGGTAAAGGAAGAGACAGGTGCCGGCGACCGTGAGGCGAAACCAAGTGACGGTAATCGGGTCCATCACCAGCAACACTTGCTTGAGTTTGACCGGCAGGATGCCCCACAGAAACGCGGTCAACAGAGTCAAGCCAAAGCCATAGACCCAGCGGCCGGAAGAGATGTGCATGAGTGCCCCAGATGCCAGAGGAAGTGGAGCCGCATTCTAGGGGCAAGTCACTCAATTGGGATACGCTGCAGTCTAAATGTGGGAGGGGGCCTGCTCCCACAGGGGGTACGCGCACACCTCAACGATCAGGTCGGCTATAAGGCCGCCATCGGGGCAAGCCCCCTCTCACATTTGAATCAGGCTCGATCCACGCTATTTCTTTTTCTTTTTGTCGTGTTTGTCGGTTCTATCGAACGCCTCTTCCAACGCCCGATTGATGGTGCGCAGCACCTTGACCCGCGCCCAGCGCTTGTCGTTGGCTTCCACCAGGGTCCAGGGCGCCACCTCGGTGCTGGTGCGATCAACCATGTCACCCACCGCCGCACGGTAGTCGTCCCACTTGTCGCGGTTACGCCAGTCATCTTCGGTGATCTTGAAGCGTTTGAAGGGGATTTCTTCACGAGCCTGGAAGCGCTCCAGTTGCGTCTCCTTGTCGATGGCCAGCCAGAACTTGACCACGATCACGCCGGCATCACGCAACTGCTCTTCAAAGTCATTGATCTCGCCATAGGCGCGCATCCAGTCTGCTGGCGTGCAGAAGCCTTCGATCCGCTCCACCAGCACGCGGCCGTACCAGGAACGGTCGAACACGGTAAACATGCCCCGCGCCGGGATCTTCTGCCAGAACCGCCACAGATAGGGCTGCGCACGTTCGTCTTCACTGGGCGCGGCAATCGGCACGATATGGTACTGACGCGGGTCCAGGGCCGCCGCCACACGGCGGATCGCCCCGCCCTTGCCTGCCGCGTCGTTGCCTTCAAACACCGTCACCAGCGCGTGCTTGCGCATGCGTTTGTCGCGCATCAGGCCGGAGAACCGCGCCTGCTCGGTAATCAGCTGTTCTTCGTAGTCGTCCTTGTCCAGGCGCAAGGTCATGTCGAGGCTATTGAGCAGACTCATCTGGTCCACAGCCGACGGCAAAGGTGCCGGGTTCATGCCGCTGGCCTTGCCCTTGGGCTGTTTCAAGGCGTTTTGCAGGCCCTCCAGCAGGATCTTGCCGACGGTGAGGCTGCGGTAGTTGCTGTCCACCCCTTCGATCACATGCCATGGCGCGTAATCCCGGCTGGTGCGGCGCAGCACGCGCTCACCGAAGTGCACGAACTTGTCGTAGGTCTTGGACTGCTGCCAGTCCAGCGGGCTGATGCGCCAGCTGTGCAGAGGGTCATCAGCCAGGGCCTTGAGGCGTGCCTTCATCTGTTTCTTGGACAGGTGGAACCAGAACTTGAAGATCAGCGCGCCTTCATCGCAGAGCATCTTTTCCAGGCGCTCGGCACCGGCGATGGCCTGGTCGAGCCGCGCATCCTTGATCTGCCCATGTACCCGGCCTTGCAGCATCTGGCTGTACCAATTGCCGAAAAAAATACCCATGCGGCCTTTGGCGGGCAGTTGCCGCCAGTAGCGCCAGGCCGGCGGGCGCGCCAGTTCTTCGTCGGTCTGTTGGTCGAAGGTGCGCACTTCGATCAGGCGCGGGTCCATCCATTCATTGAGCAGCTTGACGGTCTCGCCCTTGCCGGCGCCCTCGATGCCGTTGATCAGGATAATCACCGGGAAGCGCTTCTGCTGCTGCAACTCGTACTGCACTTCCAGCAAGGCTTCGCGCAAGGCCGGTACTTCGGCGTCGTAGGTGTCTTTGTCGATGGCGTGACCGATTTCGGCGGATTCGAACATGGGCAGCTCCGTTTCAAGATGGCTAAAGACTAGCGGATTGGGCAACGCCCGGGGGCAGGAAATTCCAACCGCACTTGCCTTGGGTCAATTCAAATACGGTTGATCGGCTAGAATGGCCGCCTTGTCTTTGCCTGCTGTATTTCTATGAGCCGCCCATGACCCCCATCACCCACGCCCAGCTCGACTGGGATGACCAAGGCCGCCCTCACTCGCGGGTGTTCGACGATGTGTACTTCTCCGACCAGTCGGGCCTTGAAGAAACCCGCTATGTGTTCCTTGAGCAGAACCGCTTGCAGGAGCGCTTCGCCGCCTTGCCTGCGGGCGGGCGATTGGTGATTGGCGAGACCGGCTTCGGCACGGGCCTGAATTTTCTCTGCGCCTGGCAACTGTTTGAGCAACACGCAGTGGCTGGTGCGCGGCTGCACTTTGTCAGCGTGGAAAAATACCCGCTGAGCCACGCCGACCTGCAACGTGCCCTCGCCCTCTGGCCTGAACTGCAACCATTGGCCGACCAACTGCTGGCGCAGTACATCGCTATCCATCAAGGCTTCCAGCGCCTGGTACTGGACAACGGCCGCGTGACCCTGACGCTGCTGATCGGCGACGCCCTGGAGCAACTTCCGCAACTGGATGCACAGGTCGATGCGTGGTTCCTCGACGGTTTTGCCCCGGCGAAAAACCCCGATATGTGGACCGCAGAGTTGTTCGCCGAGCTGGCGCGCCTGGCGGCGCCGGGTTCGACTATCAGCACCTTTACCAGCACCGGCTGGGTGCGCCGGTTGATCAACGCGGCGGGCTTCAAGATGAAGCGCACGCCGGGCATCGGGCACAAGTGGGAGATCCTGCGCGGCGAGTTTCTCGGCTGGCCTGCTGACACGCCGCCGCCTGCCAAAAGCAAACCCTGGTTCGCCCGCCCTCCAGCTATCGACGGTGAACGCCACGCCATGGTTATCGGCGCTGGCCTGGCCGGTTGCGCAACGGCTGCCAGCCTGGCCGCCCGTGGTTGGCGCGTCAGCTTGCTGGAGCGCCATGCCGACCTTGCGCAGGAAGCCTCGGGCAACCCTCAGGGCGTCTTGTACCTCAAGCTTTCGGCCCACGGCACCGCATTATCCAAACTGATACTCAGTGGTTTCGGTTACACCCGGCGCCTGTTGGAGCACTTGCACCGAGGCGTCGATTGGGATGGCTGTGGCGTGTTGCAACTGGCCTTTGACGCCAAGGAAGGTCAGCGTCAGGCCCAACTGGCCGAGGCTTTTGCACCGGGACTGCTGCACCTGTTGGACCGCGAACAGGCGCAACAACAGGCTGGAATCCAACTGGCCCACGGCGGCCTGTTTTTCCCGGAGGGCGGCTGGGTGCATCCACCGTCACTGTGCCAATGGCAGGCGACACATCCTCTGATTGAAGTGCTCACCCACCATGAGGCGCTTGAATTGGACCGGCTCGACGACCAGTGGCACGCTCGCGCAGGCGATCGTGTGTTGGCCAGCGCCAGCGTAGTGGTGCTCGCCGGGGCGGCCGAGATCAAGCGTTTCTCCTTCAGCGCAGACATGCCACTCAAGCGCATTCGCGGGCAGATCACCCGGCTGGCGCAAACCCCGGCCAGTGAGGCCCTCGCTACCGTGGTCTGCGCCGAAGGCTACGTCGCACCCGCACGGCTTGGCGAACATACCCTGGGCGCCAGTTTTGACTTCAACAACCAAGACCTCACGCCCACGCTCGTCGAACACACTGGCAACCTGGAGATGCTGCGCGAGATCTCCACAGACCTGCTGCAGCGCTTGGGCGCCGACCGCCTGGCAGCCGAACAGTTGGAAGGCCGTGCTGCGTTTCGTTGCACCAGCCCCGATTACCTGCCAATCGTCGGGCCACTGGCCGAGCATGGGGCGTTCCAGCAGGCTTATGCCGTACTCGGCAAAGACGCCCGGCAAGTGCCGGATACGCTGTGCCCGTGGCTGCCCGGGTTGTATCTCAACAGTGGCCATGGCTCCCGCGGCCTGGTCACTGCGCCCCTGTGCGGTGAGCTGTTGGCGGCCTGGCTGAATGATGAGCCACTGCCGGTACCGGCCAGCGTAGCCGAGGCTTGCCACCCCAACCGGTTTGCCCTGCGCGCCTTGGTTCGAGGCCAGGCCGCAGTCCGAAAAGAGCGAGGTTGAAGGCAAGCAGGCTATCTGCCTTATAACTTATCGGTCTAAAACTCCACGCATAGCACTGGGTCAGTTTCTGGGTACGCGCCGTTTGGCGTAGTGAGTATTGACCCCTCCCCAACGGAAAAACCGGTAAGGAACTTATGTGTGGATTAGCTGGCGAGTTACGCTTTGATCATCAACCTGCCGACCTGGCAGCCGTAGAACGTATCACCCATCACCTCGCCCCCCGAGGCCCCGACGCATGGGGCTTCCACGCCCAAGGGCCGATTGCCCTGGGCCATCGCCGCCTGAAAATCATGGACCTGTCGGACGGCTCCGCCCAACCGATGGTTGACGCCCAACTGGGGCTGTCCCTGGCGTTCAATGGCGCGATCTACAACTTCCCCGAATTACGTGAAGAGCTGGAAGCCCTGGGCTACGCCTTCTATTCCGGCGGTGACACCGAAGTGCTGCTCAAGGGGTATCACGCCTGGGGTGAAGCGCTGCTGCCCAAGCTCAATGGCATGTTCGCGTTCGCCATCTGGGAGCGTGACGCCCAGCGCCTGTTCATTGCCCGTGATCGTCTCGGGGTAAAACCGTTGTACCTGTCGCGCACCGGCCAGCGCCTGCGCTTTGCCTCGGCGTTGCCGGCGCTGCTCAAGGGTGGCGATATCAACCCGATCCTCGATCCGGTGGCGCTTAACCATTATTTGAACTTCCACGCCGTTGTACCCGCGCCACGCACCTTGCTGGCGGGTATCGAAAAGCTGCCGCCTGCTACCTGGATGCGTATCGATGCCAGCGGCAAGACCGAGCAGAAAACCTGGTGGACCCTGCCCTATGGCCCCCATGCAGATGAGCAAAACCTCAGCCTGGAAGACTGGACCGACCGTGTGCTCGACAGCACCCGCGAAGCCGTAGCCATCCGCCAGCGTGCCGCGGTGGATGTAGGCGTGCTGCTTTCCGGCGGTGTTGACTCGAGCATGCTCGTCGGCCTGCTGCGTGAAGTCGGTGTGCAGGATCTGTCGACCTTCTCTATCGGCTTTGAAGATGCCGGCGGCGAGCGCGGCGACGAGTTCCAGTACTCGGACCTGATCGCCAAGCACTACGGCACTCGCCATCACCAACTGCGTATCGCCGAGAGCGAGATCATCGAGCAACTGCCAGCGGCGTTCCGCGCCATGAGCGAGCCGATGGTCAGCCACGATTGCATTGCCTTCTACCTGCTGTCACGGGAAGTCGCCAAGCATTGCAAGGTGGTGCAAAGCGGTCAGGGCGCCGACGAATTGTTCGCCGGTTACCACTGGTACCCGCAGGTGGATGGCGCCAGCGATCCGTATGCCGCGTATCGCGAGGCATTTTTTGACCGCAGCTACGACGACTACGCCGCCACCGTCGCACCGAAATGGCTGACCGCCAACGACGCCGCCGGCGACTTCGTACGCGAACACTTCGCCATGCCGGGGGCAGATGCCGCCGTGGACAAGGCCCTGCGCCTCGACAGCACGGTGATGCTGGTGGATGACCCGGTCAAGCGGGTCGACAACATGACCATGGCCTGGGGCCTGGAAGCGCGTACGCCGTTTCTCGACTACCGCCTGGTGGAACTGTCGGCCCGTGTGCCGGGCAAGTTCAAGCTGCCCGACGGCGGCAAACAGGTGCTCAAGGAAGCCGCACGCCGGGTGATCCCCAGCGAAGTCATCGACCGCAAGAAAGGTTACTTCCCGGTGCCTGGCCTCAAGCATTTACAGGGCGACACCTTGAACTGGGTGCGTGACCTGCTGCTGGACCCTAGCCAGGACCGTGGTCTGTTCAACCCGGCCATGCTCGACCGCTTGCTAACCGACCCGCAGGGCCAACTGACCCCGCTGCGCGGCTCCAAGCTGTGGCAACTGGCAGCGCTGAACCTGTGGCTCAGCGAACAAGGAATCTGATTCATGAAACCGAATGCCGCGGCTTACAGCCAACGCTTGCTCAAGGGCCAGGCACCGACCTACGAGCGCCTGCAAGCGCGCCTGGCCGAAGATGGCAGCCCACTGGCCGCCGAACCGATTGCGGTGCATTGCGGCTGGGGCCGGTTACTGATCGGCCACACCTTTCCCGACCCGGCCAGCCTTGCCCAGGAACTGCTCAATGAGCAGCCCGGCGAGCGCGACATAGCGCTATATGTAGCCGCGCCTCAGCAGATTCTCGGGATTGATCCACAACAGTTGTTCCTGGATCCGTCCGACACCCTGCGCCTGTGGTTCACCGACTACCGCCCCGCTACCCGCGTGTTTCGCGGCTTTCGTATTCGCCGGGTGCAGACCGAGGCGGACTGGCAGGCCGTCAACCAACTGTATCAGGGCCGCGGTATGTTGCCCGTCGACGCCGAGCGCCTGACCCCGCGCCATCAAGGCGGCCCGGTGTACTGGCTGGCCGAGGACGAAGACACCGGCGCGGTGATCGGCAGTGTGATGGGCCTCAATCACCAGAAAGCCTTCCAGGATCCGGAAAACGGTTGCAGCCTGTGGTGCCTGGCGGTCGACCCACAATGCACGCGCCCCGGCGTCGGTGAAGTGCTGGTGCGCCACTTGGTGGAGCACTTCATGAGCCGCGGCTTGAGCTATCTGGACCTGTCGGTGCTACACGATAACCGCCAGGCCAAGAGCCTTTACGCCAAGCTGGGTTTCCGTGCGTTGACCACCTTTGCCATCAAGCGCAAGAACGGCATCAACCAGCCGTTGTTCCTGGGCCCCGGGCCGCAGGCGGAGTTCAACCCCTATGCGCGCATCATCGTCGAAGAAGCCCATCGGCGTGGCATTGATGTGCAGGTGGACGATGCTGGGGCGGGCCTGTTCACCCTCAGCCATGGCGGGCGTCGCGTGCGTTGCCGTGAATCCCTGAGCGACTTGACCAGCGCCATCAGCATGACCCTGTGCCAGGACAAGAGCCTGACCCACAAGGTGCTCAAGGCCGCTGGCCTGCAACTGCCCTCGCAACAATTGGCGGGCAGTGCCGATGACAACCTGGAGTTTCTCGACGACCACCAGCGCATCGTGGTCAAGCCGCTGGATGGCGAGCAAGGCCAGGGTGTTGCAGTGGACCTGCAAACGATCGAGGAAGTGCAGCAAGCCATCGAAGCAGCGCGCCAGTTCGACAGCCGCGTGTTGCTGGAAAGCTTCCATGAGGGCCTGGACCTGCGCATCCTGGTGATTGGTTTTGAAGTGGTCGCCGCGGCGATCCGGCGCCCCGCCGAGGTCATCGGCGACGGCCAGCATTCCATCCGAGCCTTGATCGAAGCTCAGAGCCGACGTCGCCAGGCCGCTACCGCTGGCGAGAGCAAAATCCCGCTGGATGCGGAAACCGAACGCACCCTGAAAGCCGCAGGTTTCGACTACAGCAGCATCCTGCCCCGTGGCGTGCAACTGGCGGTGCGACGCACTGCCAACCTGCACACCGGTGGATGCCTGGAGGATGTCACCGCGATCCTGCATCCCACGCTGGTGGACGCTGCCGTACGCGCTGCCCGCGCCCTGGACATTCCCATGGTCGGCCTGGACCTGATGGTGCCGGCGGCCGACCAACCGGAGTACGTGTTTATCGAAGCCAATGAACGGGCCGGGCTGGCCAACCATGAACCGCAACCGACGGCGGAGAGGTTTGTGGATTTGTTGTTTCCCCATAGTCAACCGGCAACTTGAGCGATGTATCGCCTGTCCCTCATCGAAACCATCGATGCCCTCAACTCATCAGGAGTTTCCATGACCCGAACCATCCCCGAACCGGATCTCGCCTACCTGCAAAAAGTGCTGCTGGAAATGCTCGCCATCCCCAGCCCCACCGGGTTTACCGACACCATCGTGCGCTATGTCGCCGAGCGCCTTGAAGAACTCGGCATCCCGTTTGAAATGACCCGGCGCGGCACTATTCGCGCCACCCTCAAGGGCCAGAAAAACAGCCCTGACCGTGCCGTTTCCGCGCACCTGGACACCATTGGCGCCGCCGTGCGCGCCATCAAGGACAACGGCCGCCTGACCCTCGCCCCAGTAGGCTGCTGGTCGAGCCGCTTTGCCGAAGGCAGCCGTGTCAGCCTGTTCACCGATAACGGCGTGATTCGCGGCAGCGTGTTGCCGTTGATGGCCTCCGGGCATGCGTTCAATACCGCCGTGGATGAAATGCCGGTGAGCTGGGACCATGTGGAACTGCGCCTGGACGCCTACTGTGCCACCCGTGCGGACTGCGATTCCCTGGGGATCAGCATCGGCGACTATGTGGCCTTCGACCCACTGCCGGAGTTCACCGAGAGCGGGCATATCAGCGCCCGTCACCTGGATGACAAGGCGGGTGTCGCTGCGCTACTTGCGGCACTCAAGGCGATCATCGACAGTGGCGAGCCGCTGCTGATTGACTGCCACCCGCTGTTCACCATCACCGAGGAAACCGGCAGTGGTGCTGCGGCCGCCCTGCCCTGGGATGTCAGTGAATTTGTCGGCATCGATATCGCCCCGGTTGCCCCGGGCCAGCACTCCAGCGAACATGCGGTGAGCGTGGCGATGCAGGATTCCGGCGGGCCGTATGACTATCACCTGTCGCGGCATTTGCTGCGCCTGGCATCGGACAACGACCTGCCGGTGCGCCGCGACCTGTTCCGCTATTACTTCAGCGATGCGCACTCAGCGGTCACCGCCGGCCATGACATTCGTACGGCCCTGCTGGCTTTCGGTTGCGATGCCACCCATGGCTACGAGCGTACCCATATCGACAGCCTGGCCGCCCTGAGCCGCTTATTGGGCGCCTACATTCTGAGCCCACCGGTGTTCGCCAGCGATGCGCAACCGGCCCAGGGTTCCCTGGATAGGTTCAGTCATCAGATCGAGCATGAGACGCAAATGGAGAGTGACACCCGCGTGCCGTCGGTGGACAGCCTGGTCGGCCAGAAGTCCTGACGCGGCCTGCACCTGGTACTGGAAACAAAGGTCCCGGCACAGTAGCATCGCCGGGACCTGACCCCTGAGGCTTGTATGCTGATTCCCTACGATGCACTTGAAGTCGACACCCTGACCCGCCTCATCGAAGACTTCGTCACCCGTGACGGCACCGACAATGGCGACAACACGCCCCTGGAAACCCGCGTGCTGCGCGTGCGCCAGGCGCTGACCAAGGGCCAGGCACTGATCGTGTTCGACCCTGAAAGCGAGCAATGCCAGTTGATGCTCAAGCACGATGTGCCCAAGCATCTGTTCGACTGACCTTCCCGCCTAAGGATTGGGTAACGGCACTGGATGGGTGGGCGAGCCCTGGCGTTCGAGAATCTTCTGGTACACCTCGGCGCGATGAACATTGACGTCCACCGGTGCCTGGATGCCGAATTTCACATGGGCACCGTTTACTTCAAGGATATGCACGGCGATGTCATCGCCAATGGAGATGACTTCGCCTATGGCGCGGCTCAAGACCAGCATGGCGGTTGTCCTTTTCGAGTGACAGGACCTTGACCATGCGCGCTTGAAGAAGCACCGGCAATGCCTTGCTGGTAAATCAGTCACAACCTACACAGACTGGTAATTTACCTGACAGACCTACCCCGAATCAGCCTTTAACGGCTTGTGCTTTGGCGCGCATCTTGTCGGCCATCAGCGTCATTTCGTCATACAGCAATTGCGGGTTTTTCTGCTTCAACGCCCAAGCCATGCGCCCCTGTTCATGGGGCAGGATCATGAATTCGCCTTCAGCCACGCGCTGGTAAATGTACTCGGCGATATCGGCCGCCGAGATGGGCGAACTCTCGAGCAATTTGCCTACCTGCGCCTTCATGGCCGGGGTTGGCCCACGGAAGGAATCGAGCAGATTGGTCTGGAAAAACGACGGGCACACCACATGCACGCCCACTTCCTGCTGCTTGAGCTCCACCAGCAGGCTTTCCGACAACGCCACCACGCCGGCCTTGGCCACGTTGTAGTTGCTCATGGCGGGGCCTTGCATCAGCGCGGCCATGGAGGCGATGTTGATGATGCGGCCCTTGCTCTTTTCCAGCAGCGGCAGGAATGCCTTGCAGCCCTTGACCACGCCCATCAGGTTGATTGCGATCTGCCAGTCCCAATCCTCCAGGGACAGTTCGGCGAAGAAGCCCCCCGAGGCCACGCCAGCATTGTTGACGATCACATCGATGCCGCCCAGCTTCACCTCACAGGCCTGGGCAAAGGCCGTGAGCTGACTGTAGTCACGCACGTCACAGCGCTGGGTGAACCCGTCACCACCCGCCTCGCGTACCCGCTTGAGGGTTTCCTGCAGACCGGCCTCGCTCACATCGGACAAAGCCAACTGCCAACCCTCCCGGGCCCAGCGCAGAGCGATTTCACGACCCAGGCCGGACCCGGCACCAGTGATCATCATGCGGTTTTGCATAGGAAGTAGCCTTGTGGTTCACCAAAGAAGTGACCGGCAGTGTAGCGAAGGTTTTTCCTGCACCCACGCACCATCAGATTGATGAATGCCCCAGGCAAACCTTGGGCTCGGTCGGATGCCTGCCTATAGACTAAGTTCAATAAACTTCAACTGTTAAGATGGATTTGCGCACGAGTTAAAAGAAATAACCCACTGAACAAAATGCTTTAAGAAAACACTGAATTTTCTATCGAGTGAGACGGTCGGAGTTGTTAAGGCGTCTGTATTTAATTAAATGGGCGCGTTATTTAATAACCGGTCTTGGCACAAGATCTATAAGGAAAAAACCATGAGCCTCATTCTGATCATTATCCTGATCCTCCTGCTGGTTGGCGGCCTGCCTGTATTCCCGCACTCACGTAACTGGGGTTATGGCCCGTCGGGTATTCTGGGTGTCGTGCTGGTGGTCCTGCTGGTGCTGTTGTTGCTCGGCCGGATATAAACGCCGAGCGTTTGAAATGCATCGGAATAGGGGGCGGTCTTCATAAGACCGTGCCCCTGCCACACCACCCGGCATGCGGGTCCGAACCGGGCGGCTCGAGAGATTGAGGTTATGAGAGTCGCACCAATCCAGAGCTGATTGGAACGGCCTCGCGCCTGTCTGCGCGCCAATCCCCAGAAAAGGGGCGCGAAGTGATGGTGGCAATGCCTGATTATCGGGTCCACCTGAATGAAATTCCCATCCTTGTACCGCCTGACCCAGCCGGAAGAATAGGTCGTCATGATCCTGTTAAAAAGGTCACTGGTGGTCGAAGGGCCCAAGCTCAGCAAATAGCTTTGATAGCCAATACGACGCAGCACCTTGCGCAGATGGCTTTCCCAATCTCGCCGGTGCAAGTCGCTGGCCAGCACGGAAAAGTCATCCAATACCTCTTTGAAATTGATCCTCAGGATTACATCTTCTTGCTTATCCAAAATAAGTCATCCAAGATGAGTCCCTGCCACTCATAGAAGCTTTTTTGATACAGCTCAATTAAAAACGGGCCACTGAACAAGCGACCCGCTGTGCGCCGCTTACAATCCTGCTTGGCGACAGTGTTGTTCTATAAAACTCTTGAATATTCCAATGCCGTCCTCCGTCAAAATACTTTCGGGATGGAACTGGACACCCTCTATGGGGTAGTCAGCGTGCCGTACACCCATGATGTATCCATCATCCGTCGAGGTGGACGTCACTGCCAGTTCACCGGGCAGCCCCTGGTTATCAATAATCAGCGAGTGGTAGCGAGTCGCCTTGATCGAACGCCCCCCGGTATGGGTGTAGACACCTCGCCCATCGTTATCGATGATGCTGATCTTGCCATGCATGACATGGGAGGCTCGAATGACCGCCCCGCCAAACGCCAGACCGATGGCTTGATGCCCCAAACAGACGCCCAATATCGGCAGTCCCCCTTTAAAATGTTGGATTACTTCAATGTACCCCGCATCCTGTGGATGCCCAGGCCCTGGGCCCAAGACACAAAAGTCTGGCGCATACGCTTCGATTCGTTCGATCAAATTTGGAACATCATTGCGCTCCACATGGGTTTCCAGTCCAAGCTGTTCAAGATACTGGCTGATAATGAATACAAAACTGTCGTAGGCATCAATCAGAAAAACTTTCATTGCAGCATCTCCTTTCCAGTAACCGCACGATAGACAGAGCTCATTTTGTAGAAGGTTTCGGTCCACTCTTTATCCGGAACCGAGTCGGCCACCACGCCCGCCGACGCACGCAGGTAATAAGTACCGTCTTTATGAACCGCCGAGCGAATGCATAAAGCTGTGTTGATGCTGCCGTCGAATCCGATCAAGCCGACTGCTCCGGCATATATCCCACGACGATTGTTTTCCATGCTTTCGATAATCTGCATCGCACGTATTTTTGGGGCACCGGTCATGGTTCCCGCGGGGAAAGAAGCCTTGATCACGTCAAAGGCGTCGAAGCCTTTTCGCAATAAGCCACGCACGTTGGAGACCATGTGATAAAGGTGGGAGTACTCCTCGACCAACATTAACTCATCGACTTCAAGTGAACCTGGCTGGCAGACACGACCAATGTCGTTCCTGCACAAATCCACCAGCATCAAATGTTCAGCCCGCTCTTTTTCAGAGCGCGTCATGCTTAGGATCAGCTCGCTGGACGGTATGCCAGGGGTTTTGCCCACGGTACCGGCGATGGGCCTCATCTCGATCAGATCGTCCTTGATGCGAACAAATAGCTCGGGGCTTGCGCCAATCAGGTCAACGCCACCCAGGTTGGCCAAATACATGTAGGGAGACGGATTGTTCCTGCGCAGCGCCCGATACACGTCAAAGGGTTTGACCGGCGTATCCACCTGCACCTCATGACCCAACTGGATCTGATAAATATCACCTTGGCGAATGTGCTCCAGCGCCTTGTCGACCCAACTAAGGAACTGCTCCTTTTGCACCGTATCGCGCGCGACCGTGGCCGATGGATAAATAATCGGCGAGTCAACAGCCGGGATACCCTTAGCGTCCGCCAGCAGCGCAACGTAGTCATCGGTGCTACAGGATTTCCAGAGTGGACTGTTGTTAACCATGACGTCCACTGTTCCATTGGCGTGGAAGTACACCAGCGTCTGAAACACGGTCAAGGCAATGATCGGATAATCATTGGTTCGCTCGGTGAGGTCGGGAATATCCTCGACAAACCGAACACAGTCATAAGAGAGATAGCCAAAAAAAGCGAGGCTGGGGTTAGTCTGACGCGGAACTTCAAATGGCGTTTGTAACGCACGCAGCAAATTCCATACCGCATCGTTCGAACGAATACTTATACGCCCTTGGTCATCCAGAACTATTTCCTGTGCCGACAATGCACTTCTTAAATAACTGAGCAGTTGCTCATTAGCTTCGAGTGTTGCATACCCCTCATAAATCTTTACCGCCAACAGGGGTTCTATTCCGATTATTGTCGCCTTGCGATCCCGGCTGGGGCCGGACAGCGATTCGAGAATGAAGGTTTTATCGGCACCGAGTACTTTTGTCGCCGCTTCATAGACTACAAGCGGGTCGCATTTCAAACGTTCAGTATGTAGTTGAACGCTCACGGGTGTGGTTATCCCACGCATGATATAACTCCTTTTTATTGATAACAGGCTCACACAGCAGAGAATCGAGCGCGCAGGGCGACGCCTCATGCTGTCTGGTAGTTCAGCCGGCTAATTATTGATGTGAAGGATTCATCAGCCACGCGCCCACTAGGGCCCGCAAAAGTACTTACTCAAAAAGAGACAAAACTTCAGCGCACCATTCGCGTATTACGATTCTCGTGGGAACAGCCACGAAAAATCGAACAACAGCGCTCGGCTATTAATGAATTACCAATAAGGGGGTGTTTGACTGAAACAGGCAGCAAGACACCGGCGGTTGCTGGATTAGCGACGCCAGATATTGCTTTTGAAAACCGAAAGATGGGCAGTGTTGGACTCGGAGGATGATCCGAGGGAGCTCTTCAGCACTGATAGTCGGTAATACATTTAAGACTTCCTGTGTCTTGAGGGCATTGCAGGAGTGATTCCTGAATACCCGTTGGATACTACTCATAGGTTCAATAGGGGTCAACCTCAATTACCTAAGGTTTACAGGCGCTCTCATACAGGGTCAGGCAACGCCTGAGCCCCTGCAAGAAACCGCTGGATAGCCTGCAGGGTTTGCTCGGCATACTCTAGGTAGGGTACATGCCCCGCATCCTCGATAATGCAAATACTGGCCTGTGGCAAAAGCCGGCGGACCTCGTACAAGCACGAAACATCAAAGACCCGATCATTGCTCCCCCACACCACCAATGTCTTGGCTTGAACGTCCGCCAATCGCGGTTGAAGCGGGTACAGTCCGGCATCCTTGAAGTCCCCTAGTATTTTTCCAATTTTCTCATAGCGCTGTGCCCCCTTGTTCGCCAGCGCCCTCGCCAGAAAAGCTGGAACCTTGGGCGGCCGGGTGAACACCATTTCCCACAGGGCCTGCATTTCGCCAACGCAGCGATAGCCAAAAGGGTGTTTGCCCGACTCCAGAAACTGACTCATCGCCGGACTGAGGCTACGAACATACGCATTCGCATCGTCGGCATAGCGCACAAAACAATGGCCTCGGCGCTCAAGCTCCCGGTCCACTTCGTCCAGCAGCACATTCGTCAGCAACGGCAACAGTGGGCCGCCTTGTGGCGCCCCGCAGCGGCTTTTCTCGACCTCGCCATTGATCAGCGTTCCTGCATCCAGATACGCCCGAATCAGCCGGATAACCGACCGATCCGCAATCCGATTGCCCAAACGATCGATCAAAGTATTGTGGTCAACCCGATCGAAGAACTTCTCCAGATCAACATCTACCACCATTCTGCACCCTGAGAACACGTGGTGCTGAGCCGCCAAAACCGCGTCCTGCGCACTGCGGCCCGGGCGAATGCCGCAAAAAAAAGAGGCCTTCTAGAAGGCCTCTTTTTTATTGCCGGTCAATCAGTCCGGCTTACCATCCACGACACCTGCGGTGTTATCCAGCAGGCTCTTGGTAGCGGTTTGCAAGAACGACTCGAGTTTTTGCTTGAGTGCAGCCTCGTCCGGCGATTCCGGGATCACCTTGCCAGTCGGCTCGGCGCCCAAGGTGTATTCCCACAACTTGGGTGGCATTTCTTTTGGCAATACCAGCACGCGGTCACCGGTAAGCAAGGCCACGGTCTGGTCGCTGCCTGACGGCTTGATCACGCCGAAGCCCTTGTCGCCTTCCGGCAGGTTCAGCAGGTCACGGCCCCAGCACTGGTGCAGGGTGTCGCCGCCAAGGCGGCCCATGATGGTCGGCACGATGTCGATCTGAGTGCCCACGGTGTGGTCACGCTCGCCGAACTTCTCCTGCATGCCCGGTGCAATCAACAGCATCGGCACGTTGAAGCGGCCCAGGTCCATCTCGGTGATCTGCTGCTCGTTACCGAAGCCGTGGTCGCCTACGACCACAAACAGGGTTTCCTTGAAGTACGGCTCTTTACGGGCCTTTTCAAAGAACTGGCCCAAGGCCCAGTCGGAGTAGCGCATCGCCGTCAAATGCTCATTGAGGCTGCCACGGTCGGTGACTTTCTCAACCGGCAATGGCGTCGGCAAAGCGTACGGCGTGTGGTTGGACAGGGTTTGCAGCAGCGCGTAGAACGGCTTGCCGCCTTCACGGGCCTTTAATTCTTCCAGGCCACGGTTGAACATGTCCTGGTCGGATACGCCCCACGTCGGGTCGGAGAATACCGGGTCGACGAAGTCATTGCGGCCGATGAAGTTGGTCATGCCCTGGTTGCTGAAGAAGCCCGACTGGTTGTCCCAGGCGAAATCGCCGTTGTAGACATACACATCGTCGAAATCACGGGCGCTGAGCAACTGCGGCAAGCCCGACAGTTTGTGGCTGCCTTCCGGCGTCTGCATCAGGTATTCGAAACCCGGCAGGTTCGGGAAGCAAGCCATGGTGGCGAACATACCCTGGTGGGTGTGGGTGCCGTTGGAGAAGAAGCGGTCGAACAGCAAGCCTTCCTTGGTCAGCTTGTCGAAGTACGGCGTGATATTGCCCGGACGACCCAATGCGCCCACCGAATGACCGGCGAAGCTTTCCATCAGGATCACCACGACGTTCTTGATCGGCAGGGTTTTCTCGGCCGGTGGCGTGAAGTCACGGCGCACGGCAGCAGTGTCGGTATCCACCAGCTTCTCTTGCGGCAACACCAGCATGTCGCGCACGGTCTGGGTGGCCAGCGGCTGCTCCAGGGTGGCTTTCCAGATGTTGGCACGGTCTTCACCGAACCGCGCCTTGGCCGCGGCGATCAGCGACAGGGTGCCATTGAGGCCCAACTGGTTGGCGAAGTTGGAATCGGTGGTGTACACATCACCCCAACGCAACGGCGGCCCCTGGCGCAGGGTGCCACGGATGGCGACCACAGCGACCAGCAGGCAGACCACGAACACGGCGATGCGGCTGTACCACGGTGCCACCTGGCGCGTACTGATAGTGCCGCCACTGAACGGGCCGCGTGGGCGCGTTGCCCGGTCTGCCCCTTTGAAGGCCATGCTCAGGATCAGCGTACCCACGGCCCAGGCCAGCAGGTAGCGCACGACCGGGAAACCGTACCAGAGCATGCTCATCACGGTTTTCGGGTCTTCCTTCACATACTGGAAGACCAGGCCGTTGAGGCGCTGGTGGAACTCACGGTAGAAGTCCATCTCCATCAAGCCCAGGAACAAGGCGATGCTCGACGCGACGGTCAGCCACACACGGAAGAAGCCACGTGCCGCCATGGCCCGCACACTGAACAACGCCAGCAGCAGCGGGATCAGCAGGTACATCACCAGGCGAATGTCCAGGCGCAGGCCGTTGGCGAACGCTTCCAGGAACGTCGAGGCGGGCGTATCCAGGATCATCTCGCGGTTGTAGACCAGCAACGCCAGGCGTAGCAGGGAGAACATCACCATCATGACCAATGCGCAAAGCAGCGTGTAAGCCAGATGGGATTTGACGGTCGGTTGCAGCAGGCGATTTGAAGCTCGCTGCTGATTCAGGGCGTCCGGGTTTGCCATGTCGTTTTAGGACCCATTGGAAGTTTAAGTTGCGAAATAATGCAGTGGCGTCCGTCCCTCGCCCAGGCTGGCTGGGGTAGGCGGTTAACGCGGTGGCACAAATGGTGCCCGATCAAGCCCGGCAAGGCTATTAATTACTGAACGTGCGCCACGATCCTGCCTTTAAAAGCATTGGAGTCAGAGCCTTGGCAGGGAGATAAAGCCGGCGAATTGTCTTGGATAAGATGTGAAAATTCTGTGCACCGAATACTTTCGACACATAAAACTAATTGATGCAGTGAAAAGCAATGTGGGAGCGGGCTTGCTCGCGAATGCGGTGTGTCAGTCAAAACATCTGATACTGATACACCGCTTTCGCGAGCAAGCCCGCTCCCACACTAACTGTGCTCACTCCAAAGAAAGTGAGGTGCTTAGATCCGCACGTTACCGCGTGGCCCGGCAATCGCCCAGATGATCAGGCCCAGTACTGGCAACAGCAGGATCAGCAGGATCCATAGCACTTTGGCGCCCGTGCTCGCGCCGCTTTTGAACACGTTGATGATCGCCCAGATATCCAGCGCGAGGATGATCAGGCCAATCAGGCCATTAAAAGTGGAACCCATGGTGTCGCTCCTAAGTGAGGGCATGCACTTGTAGGATAGCCAGCCTTGGCGGGGGTTCCGTTTTATTTCAGACGTGCACAGCGATCTTCAACGCTTCCAGCGACGGCTCGGCCTTGATACCCACTTCGGCGCACAGTTCCAGCACTCGTGGCAGGTCGTTGCCAAACACCAACACCGCCTGGATCTCGTCGTCCAACAACTGGCTGAAGTTCATCAACACATAGCCGCCGTCTTCCGGGCTCAAGGCGCTCATCTGGATCTGGATGCGGTTCAGCGCGGTCAGGTCTTCGGCCTTGGCCAGTTGCTTGGGCTTGAGGTTGAACGCCACATCCGGGCCGAACGACGCGACGATCTGGGCAAACAGGTCGACATAGGTATCGGCCTGGAACAATACCGTGTCCGGCAGGCTACCGACCACCACCCACTCTCCCAGTGAGATAGGGAAGGTGTCGTCATAGTTGATATCCGGATTGGCCGCCAGAAACGCCAGCGGGTCCGCATAGGCCTGGGCCGCTTCGTCGGCGATACGCGCGACCTCGTCGTCGCTCATGACGCCGGCGCTGATTTTGCTGAGGAGTTCGACGAGGGCGGTTTTCATGAGGTGGTCCTGTGGCGGGCGGGTTTTAAAGGGCGCGTAGCCTACACCAGTTTCTGCAACTGCGCCGCCGTATCCACCGCCCCCATGGTCTGCGCCGCCGCCAGCGCGGTTGCGCCCTGAGCGTCAGTGGCTTTGGGGTTGGCACCTTGGCCTAGCAGGTACTCAACCATTTCAACGCGGTTAAACATCGCGGCCATCATCAGCGCCGTACGCCCGTCCGACGACGCGGCCTCAACCGGCGTCCCCCCTTCGATCAGCGCCTTGACCACCGGCAGGTTGCCTTTGAACGCCGCCCCGGCAATCGGCAACTG
This sequence comes from Pseudomonas haemolytica, assembly GCF_009659625.1. GTDB lineage: Bacteria > Pseudomonadota > Gammaproteobacteria > Pseudomonadales > Pseudomonadaceae > Aquipseudomonas > Aquipseudomonas haemolytica. Next base: position 693,486 of record NZ_VOIW01000002.1, read on the forward strand.
GTTCTTGTCGTTGGCGATCAAGGGGTCGGCCTTGAATTCCAGCAGCACCTTTACCGCCTCGGCGTGGCCATGGTAGGCCGCGAGCATCAACAAGGTGTCGCCATTGTGATTACGAAAGTTGGCCGGCAAGCCCTTGGCCAAGAGTGCAGCGAGCATGGCGGCGTCGCCTTTGCGGGCCACGTCGAAGACCTGCTCGGCGAATTCGGCAGCTTCATCTTTGGTCATTTGTTTAGGCTGATCTGACATGGGGGCTCCTTCCTGATGCGGCTTATGTAACTGGATAAGGCGCCCAGTGTCGCGATGGAGTTCCCCAGTGTCATGGCTTTTTTGTCAAAAGCCGCCATAGCCAGAATCAATAACGGAACTGCCCGCCCTGGATCTGCGCCAACAATTGCCCGGTGACCGGCACGTAGCTGTCCGAACCCGGCAACCAGGCGTAGACCGGATCATTGCCGGCCTTGTCCGGGTCGAATGCCTCCTCTTTGAGTTTCACTTTCTGGTATTTGAAGGTGCCGGTGGTTTCCATCTTCACCTTGATCCGCAGGAACAGCGGCACCGCATAATGCGGCAACTGGCCATGAGCGAATTGCAGCAACTCGCGCATATCCAGGGCGGCCAGGGATTCGCTGGGAGTGATGGCGACCATGCCTGCGCGGCCGTTAGTGTTTTCAATCTCGACGCCATATGCCACCACTTCGGCAATCTGCGGGTGTTGCAGCAGGACGTTTTCCACTTCGGTGGTCGAGACGTTTTCGCCCTTCCAACGATAGGTATCGCCCAGGCGATCGACAAATTGCGCATGACCAAAACCGATACTGCGCACCAGGTCGCCCGTATTGAAGTAGCGGTCACCCTTTTTGAACACGTCCGTCAGCACTACCTTGCGATTCTTTTCCGGGTCGGTATAGCCGTCGAAAGGCGACTTTTCATCGATGCGCGCCAACAACAGGCCCTGCCCGCCGGTGGGCACCTTGAGCATGAACCCATTGCTGGCGCGCAGCGGCTCACCCGTGTCGTGGGCGTAATCCACCAGCGCCCAGTGCTGCAGGCAAAAGCCGATGGTGTTGTCGAAATTCAGCACGTTGGTAAAGCCGATATTGCCGTCGCTGGCGGCATACAGCTCGCAGATATGCTCGACGCCATAGCGCTGCTTGAATTGTGCCCACACCCCGGGACGCAAGCCGTTACCGACCATCTTGGTCACGCGATTATCGCGATCCTGTGCGCTGGGCGGCTGATCAAGCAGGTAGCGGCACAACTCACCGACATAGCCAAGGGTGGTCGCGTTGAACTTGCGCGCATCGTCCCAGAACTGGCTGGCGCTGAATTTGCGCCGAATGGCGAAGCCGGAAGCACCGATAATGGCCGAGCCCCAGCACACACACAGGCCGGTGGCGTGGTACAGCGGCAAGGTGCAATAGAGGACGTCCTGCGGCCCCATGTCCAGGGCGATGCTGCCGAAGCTCACGGCGGTCTTGGTCCAGCGCCCGTGCTTCATGATGCCGGCCTTGGGCAAGCCGGTGGTGCCGGACGTGTAGATATAGAAGCAGGGGTCGTTGAAGAAAATCTGCGCAGAGCTCGCGAGATTGTCGACCGGGCTTTCGGCACTCGCGGCCATCAGGTCGATATAGCCCTGGGGAGCCTCAGTACCGGGTTGATCAGCCACGAACCAGGTCCGCTCGGCACGGATCTGCACGTGTTCACGCACTGCTGCGTAGGCACTCAGCAACTCCGCCCCCACCACAATGGCTACCGGGTTGACCAGCGTCAGGCTGTGCACCAGCGGGGCCTGGGTCTGCGAGGTATTGAGCATGGCACAGATACCGCCCAGCTTGGCCACGGCCAGCACGTTCAAGAGCAGTTCGGGACGGTTTTCGATAAACAGCGCCACCACGTCGCCCTTGCGAATGCCTTGGGCATGCAAGAAATGGGCGATGCGATTGGCACGCTGGTTGGCGTCGCGATAGCTGATCACGCTGTCGCCGTACAGCAGCGCGGCACCGTGCGGGTTACGCAAGGCCGCTTGCTCGAAATGCCAGGCCAAGCCGCAGGGCTGCGTTGGGTCGGTGACATTGGCTGCGCGCATGCCGCGAACAACCCTTGGGAGCGCCCTAACGATAGCGGGCACCTTGCGCAGCATCATGCGCCAGGTGATTAGGTCGGTTTGCTGGTGACTCATGGCGGAACGTCCTTTTTCTTATTCTTGGTCGGGGCCGGAAACTCGGCGCCCATGAGGGAATTCGCCGAATGACTTACCGGAAAATACGTCAGCCCTTCCCGGGCTGTACATGCGGGATTTGAAAAGTTTTGTATCCCATTGGTAGTCCGGTCACGGAATGGAATTTTCCCGCGAAAAAGACGGTCAGTATCTTCATAGTATTACCACTGCCCGTAAAAAAACCTCGGCCAGACAACGCAAAATGCAGGATGCACGATGGCCATTCATGCAAATTGCACGAAAATGAAAATTCAAAAATTTTATAAGTAGCTGATTTATAAGGATTTTTTAATACTGGCAATACTGGCACAATCACTGCACCTATCACTCCATGCTTGCCAACTTAAGCCAACGGAGCTGATAGACATGAGCCTGATCCAAGACAAATTCGCTTCAGTATTTTCCAACTACGACGTCACCACTCAGCCACGTCCCGACGGCGGCATCCTGTTGACTCTGCGCAATAGCGAAGGCAAACAGGTCAAGCGCTCGATTTCGTACCAGCAACTGCACACAGCCGACCAACTGACCTGGGTCATCAGCGCCATTCGCCGTGACTTGGCCGAACAAGCCAGCGAGTTGCCGCAAATTTCGATGCTGCAAAGCCAGAACCGCTTTGCGCTGCCGACTTACCATTCGGCTTAAGCGACAGATAGTAAAAGGGCCGCGACGCCATTGGCGTCGCGGCCCTTTTTTTGCCTTCAGCATAAACCTCGGCGGGCTGCTTCATTCATCGCCTGTACACGATTGGTGACATCCAGCTTGCCGTAGATGTTACGCAGATGGAATTTCACCGTAGCTTCTGAAGAGGCGCGAATCTGGCTGATTTCCCAGACGGTCTTGCCCTCGGAGGCCCACCGCAGGATCTCCAGCTCCGATGGAGTCAGGGGCTTGCCAGACAAGCTCAGGCGCTTTCTGATAGCCGTCGGCACAATCACCAACGGGGAATACGTCTGCTCTGGGCCACTCATTGCTCTCTCCTTTTATATCTGCTGACGCAATGCCACCTTTCGGATTCCTCCTATTGACAGGTGACATAAACACGGGTGCAAACGGAGAGTTACATAACGCGTGGAATGAAAGCGTTAACCACAGAATAAACAGCTTTACCCTACGAGAAATTGAGTTTCTTCCCACAGCAACTTCCAACTTGCCAGGGTTGAAAATTCAGATATTTATGCTTAGTCGTCCAGCCCTGGGAAGCGAGCGCAACTATTATCGCCGGTGAACTCAGGTACCTTGCCTTGGGTGGTGTTGAACAGGCGCAGTGCCACCAAGTGCGGGCTCTCCCCTATGTCGAACCCGTGCGGCAGGCCAGCCGGAATTATCAGCAGGTCATTTTTCTCACAGCGTACGCCGTACACATAGTTGCCAATATGCAGTGTGTATAGCCCCTGGCCGGCGATAAAGAAGCACACTTCATCTTCACTATAAGTACGCTCCTGGAGAAACTGGGTACGTAACTCATCTTTCTGTGGATGATCGTGAGTCACGCTGATCACCTCCACGGCGGCGTAGCCGAGGGCGTCGATCTGAGCCTGGTAAGCGTCGATCAGTTCAGCCTCGCTGGCGCCCCTCTCGATAGGGCTGGGCTGCCAGCGCTCAAACCGCACGCCGTGCTCGGCCAGGGTCGACTGAATGTCGTCGAGATGGGTCAACACCTTGTTCGGGGTGTCCGGGTGGTCGATAGGGTAGACAGCTACATAACTCATTGCATGGCTCCTTGGTTCGGTTCGTGCAATCGAAGGCCGATGATAATGGCGGCGGCCAGGGCGGCGATGCTCGCGACGCTGAAGGTCAGGGTTGGCCCCAACAGGTTCCAGCTATAACCGGAATACAGGGCGCCGATTACACCACCGGTGCCGACCAACGCCGAGTACAACGCCTGGCCCCGGCCTTGCTCACGGTCACTGAAATTGCACTGCACAAAGGCGATCGCCGCCGCATGAAAGCTGCCGAACGTAGCGGCGTGCAGCAATTGCGCCACTATCAGCACCCAGAAAAATTCGGCAAAGGAGCCCAGCAGCAACCAGCGCAGTGCTGCCAGCAGGAAGCTGGCCAACAGCACTCGGCGCACCGAAAAACGCTCGAAAATGCGGCTCATGGCCAGGAACATCAGGACCTCTGCCACTACGCCCAGCGCCCACAACATGCCGATCACACCACGGCTGTAGCCCAGGTGTTCCAGGTGCAGGGTGAGAAAGGTGTAATACGGGCCGTGACTCATTTGCATCAGCGCCACGCAGGCGTAAAACGCCAGTACGCCGGGACTGAGCAATTGCTTGAGGAAACCGTCGCCGGCCAAGCGATTACCCTCGCTGGAGGGCTGAGCATTTGGCACCCACAGGCTGGCACTGATTATGCCAACCATGATCACCACGACCACCACCGGATAGCTATCCAGGCTCAGCCAGTCGTACAGGCGCCCAATAATCACCACGGTGAGGATAAAACCGATGGAGCCCCACAGACGGATCTGGCTGTAGCGCGAGGTTTGTTTGTGCAAGTGGGCCAGGGTGATGACTTCAAACTGCGGCAGCACTGCGTGCCAGAAGAACGCGTGCAAGGCTATGACCAGCGCAACCCAGGCGTAAGTCTTGGGGACGAAAATCAGGCAAAAGCTGGCCAGGGTGCTGCACACCGCGCCAAACCGCACGATGGCCAGGCGCCGGCCAGTGGCGTCGCCGATCCAGCCCCATAGATTCGGCGCTACGCAACGCATCAGCATAGAGATGGACACCAGTTCACCGATACGCGCGCTGGAGAAGCCCAGGTGATCGAAGTACAGCGCCAGGAACGGTGCAGTCGCCCCCAGCAGGGCGAAGTAGAACAGGTAGAAGCTGGAGAGGCGCCAGTACGGGAGCGGTGGGTTCATTTTACTGGGGGCTGCTTGGCAGCCCAGCGCGAGCAAGCTCGCTCGCCACAACAAGCGCGCTCGCCGCCACGGACCGTCACAGCTGGCCCAGTACCGGCGTCGTCACGCGCACATCGGCATTTTGCCCACGGTTGCGCAGCAGGTGATCCATCAGCACGATGGCCATCATAGCCTCGGCAATCGGCGTGGCACGGATGCCAACGCAGGGGTCGTGGCGGCCCTTGGTGATCACATCCACCGGGTTGCCGTGCACATCGATCGAACGGCCCGGCGTGGTAATGCTCGACGTCGCCTTGAGCGCCAGGTGCGCCACGATCGGCTGGCCGGAGGAAATACCGCCGAGGATGCCGCCCGCGTTGTTACTGAGGAAACCTTCCGGGGTCAGTTCATCGCGGTGTTCGGTACCACGTTGGGCAACACAGGCGAAACCGGCGCCGATTTCCACGCCCTTCACCGCGTTGATGCTCATCAGCGCGTGAGCCAGTTCGGCGTCGAGGCGGTCGAAGATTGGCTCGCCCAGGCCCGGTTTCACACCTTCGGCCACCACGGTGATCTTGGCGCCAACGGAGTCCTGGTCGCGGCGCAACTGGTCCATGTAGGCCTCCAGTTCCGGCACCTTGTCCGGGTCGGGGCTGAAGAAGGCGTTATCGTCGACACTGTCCCAGCTCTTGAAGGGGATTTCGATGGGGCCCAACTGGCTCATGTAGCCACGGATGACGATGCCCTGGGTGGCCAGGTATTTCTTGGCAATGGCACCGGCAGCCACGCGCATGGCGGTTTCGCGCGCCGAACTGCGGCCACCGCCGCGGTAGTCGCGCTCGCCGTATTTGTGGTGGTAGGTATAGTCGGCATGGGACGGGCGGAACAGGTCCTTGATTGCCGAGTAGTCCTTGGACTTCTGGTCGGTGTTGCGAATCAGCAGGCCGATGGCGCAGCCGGTGGTGCGACCTTCGAATACCCCGGAGAGGATTTCGACTTCGTCCGGCTCCTGACGCTGGGTAGTGTGGCGGCTGGTGCCGGGCTTGCGGCGGTCGAGGTCGCGCTGCAGGTCTTCCTGGGACAGTTCGAGGCCTGGCGGGCAGCCGTCGACAATGGCGACCAACGCCGGGCCATGGCTTTCGCCCGCGGTGGTGACAGTGAACAGCTTGCCGAAGGTATTGCCGGACATGCAGGGCGCTCCGTGAAATCAGTTGAATCAAGTCAACCGTAATAACTTAAGGCGGCCAGTATACGCAGGCTAACCGACTAGTTCATCCTCGAAACCTTACCGGTAGACGTTGGTCCAACCGGCACCTCACTGATGATGGCGCTATGATGCTGCGAGCTTTACTGTTCACCCTCACCCTGTTTACCGCCGTGGCCCAGGCCGCCTCCCCTGTCGTACTGCAACGCCCTATCAGCCTGGACACCGGCAGCGGCGAATTATTTGGCTCATTGCTGTTACCGCAGTCCGACAAACCGGTGCCCGTGGTGCTGATCATCGCCGGTTCCGGGCCGACCGACCGCAATGGCAACAGCGCTGACGGCGCTCGCAATGACAGCCTCAAGCGCCTGGCCTGGGTGCTGGCCCGGCATAACATTGCCAGTGTGCGTTACGACAAGCGCGGGGTCGCTGCAAGCCTGGCCGCCACGCCGGATGAACGTAACCTCACCCTTGACGCTTATGTGTCCGACGCGGTGGCCTGGGGCAAGTTGCTCAAGGCCGACCAGCGCATGGGCCCGTTGATTGTGCTGGGCCATAGCGAAGGCGCTTTGGTGGCCGCTCTCGCCGCACCGCAACTGGCGCCGGCCGGGGTGATTTCCTTGTCCGGTAGCGCGCGCCCGGTGGACCAGGTGATTCGCCAGCAATTGGCCGATCACTTGCCCCCTGCCCTGTTGCTGCGCAGCAATCAAATCCTCGACCACCTCAAGGCCGGCCAGGTAGATGCCGACGTGCCCCGCCCGCTGGAGGGCATTTTCCGCCCAAGTGTGCAGCCTTACCTGATCAGCCTGTTTCGCGCCGACCCCTCGGCTGCCTTCGCCAAGCTGACCATGCCGGCGTTGATCATCCAGGGCACCAACGATATCCAGGTCGGCGTAGCAGATGCCCAGCAACTGAAAAAGGCCAAGCCCGACGCGCATTTGACCGTGATCGAAGGCATGAACCACGTGATGCGCATCGTGCCCAACGACGTGAAGCAGCAACTGGCGTCCTACAACGACCCGAAACTGCCCCTCGCCGCCGAACTGGGGCAGCGCATCGTCGCGTTTATCGACGGACTTCAGCCCCGTTAAGCGACTATTGGCCTCCAGTCTTGGGAAAAACGGCCGATAAGCCCTGGGTCGACAGTAAAAAGACTGTCGGCTTGCAGGGCTTGGACAGGATCGCGCCGCATGACAACCACCGAAGCAACACCCGAATCTCCCGCCGACACCCCGGCTGAACCCGAGGCCGCCGAGGCTGCGGCCCTGCCGTGGGCGGACGTACACGCCGAACATTTCAAGATGCTGCGCCTTGCCCCCCTCGCCACTGACCGGGCCACCGGCGCGCGGCCGTTACGCTTTGTGCAGTTCGGCTATGCCGAGCGTCATGACAAACACCACAGCCTGTTGCGCATGGTCATCCAGTTACCGGGCCAGCGGGTACGCCGCGAGCAGAACCACCTGGATATCTGGGTGGATCACGATAAACACCGCGTGCACTTCGGCCCGGGCAACAGCCTGGAAATAGAGCCGGTCAACCGTGGTCTTGGCCGCTTTCTGGTCGCACAGGCCGCCGCTTGGGCGAAGAAGAAATGGTCACACTACCGCGTCGATGGCGTGGACCTGGCCAACAAGGACGCCCTCAACGAAGCCACGCGCCTGCGCCGCGATCACTTCCTGCGTATCCAGGGTTTTGATGTGGCCTACGCCGATGTGCAGCATCTCAAAGGCAATGTGCAGCCGGGCAAGGTCAGCGACGTGCTGGACAGCTGGAATACCGAGAAGGTGCAGTTCGTGGAAATCCTCGAAGCCGCGCAGATGCTGCAACAGGCCGAGCAGAACCTGGCGGAACAGGAAGTGAAGCTGCGCAAGGAAGAGGAAAAAGTCATCAAGTTCAAGCGTGAAGACAGTGGGCTGCGCTTTACGATTACCTGTTTGGTGGCGTTTACGGTGTTTCAGGCGGGGTTGTTGATCTGGATTGCGACACACCGGTAGCAGACTGGAATGCAGTCAAATTGTGGGAGGGGGCTTGCTCCCGATGAGGGAGTATCAGTAGATGCATTGCTAACTGATACACCGCTATCGGGAGCAAGCCCCCTCCCACATTGGCCCAGTTTCTTCAGTTAAACCTTGGTTAAACCCGGGCAGCGAAGACGGCCTGGTGTTGGCGGCACTGTTCAGCCGTAAGCATGAACACCCCATGCCCGCCGCGCTGGAAGTCCAGCCAGGCAAAGTCCACTTCCGGGTACAACGCCTCGACATGCACCTGGCTGTTGCCCACTTCGACAATCAGCAAGCCCTTCTCAGTCAGGTGATCGGCCGCTTCGGCCAGCATCCGGCGTACCAGGTTCAAGCCGTCGTCACCGCAAGCCAGGCCCAGTTCGGGCTCGTGCTGGTATTCGTCCGGCATGTCGGCGAAATCTTCGGCATCTACATACGGCGGGTTCGACACGATCAGGTCAAAACGCTGGCCCGGCAAACCATCGAAGCCGTCGCCCTGCACGGTATAAACCCGCTCGTCGACGCCATGGCGCTCGATATTCTGATTCGCCACTTCCAGGGCTTCAAAGGACAGGTCACCCAGCACCACTTCAGCGTCCTGGAACTCATAGGCGCAAGCGATGCCGATGCAACCGGAGCCGGTGCACAGGTCAAGGATGCGAGCCGGTGGTTGGGCCAGCCAGGGTTCGAAGCGGTTTTCAATCAACTCACCAATGGGTGAACGCGGGATCAACACACGCTCATCGACAATAAACGACATGCCGCAGAACCACGCCTCTTTCAACAGGTAGGCGGTCGGTACACGCTCATGGATACGGCGATGCAGCAAGCGCTGCACATGGGAGATTTCCTCTTCTTCCAGGTTGCAATCCAGGTAGCTGTCGGCAATTTCCCACGGCAGGTGCAACGCACCGAGCACCAATTGCCGAGCTTCGTCCCAGGCATTGTCGGTGCCATGGCCAAAAAACAGGTCTTCCCCATGGAAACGGCTGACAGCCCAACGGATGTGGTCGCGCAAAGTGCGCAGGCGAGAAGTGATCACGGGGCAAGCTCCTGGAAAAAACGACTGGCGATTCTAACAGCCTTCACCTGTACCGACGATGTACGAAAGCCCTTGCGCCGTACGTCGGATTTCATCCAATTTGCCAGCATTGTGTTAAACAAGCCCACCTCTTGACATGGCTGCACGCCAGCAACGGCGTACCTTACGATAGTAGCGATTCACAGAAGCGCTCAGCCAGTGGACAATGTCGCAAAAGCCCCACTCACAGGAGCCCCCAGAATGTCCGTTCCAAAGACGATGTTTCAACTCAGCGGTCGCGGTTACGCAGCAGCCAACCTCAATCATGCGACCCTCGTGATCATCGACGCCCAGAAGGAATACCTCAGCGGCCCGCTCGCCCTCTCGGGCATGGACGCCGCTGTCGATAACATCAAGCAGCTAGTGACTGCAGCGCGTAACGCCGGGCGCCCGATTGTGCATGTGCGTCACCTGGGCACCGTCGGCGGCCTGTTTGACCCCCAGGGCGAGCGCGGCGAATTCATCCCGGGCCTGGAGCCTCTGGGTGATGAAACCATCATCGGCAAACTGCTGCCCAGCGCCTTCCACGGCACCGGCCTGGAAAAACACCTGCAAGACCTTGGCTCCCTGGACCTGATCGTCTGCGGCTTCATGAGCCACTCCAGTGTCAGCACCACCGTACGCGCGGCCAAGAACCTGGGCTTTCGCTGCACCCTGGTGGAAGATGCCTGCGCCACCCGCGACCTGCCCTACAAGGGCGGCATCCTGAGTGCCGAGCATGTGCAGCAAACCGAAATGGCCATCATGGCTGACAACTTCGCCACCCTCGCGTTGGCCAAAGATCTGATTTGATCATTCCTCTGATGAGCGGCGTGTTCATTGCTCCGCTCATCCGCTGAGCCCTTTCATTTGGCGCATTTACCTCAGGTACAGGAACAACCTGTGTATCTTCCGGTCGAAGGGCCGATACCCTGGAGGAAAGGTCGGAATGAAGATATCCGATGGTTTTGATGCTCGTCGCTTGCGCCCCAAGGGCCCGAGCAACTGGCGTCTGCGCCTGGTGGCCGGCATAGCCGCGTTGCTGGCGATCGTAGGTTTATTGTTGGCGGGCGCTGGTGGCGCTGGCCTGTTTGGGCATTCACCGGCACTGGGCGAGCTGAACGCCAGCCCGGGCGGCTCGGCGATCCTGTTGGTGATCGGCCTGCTGGTGGTGTGGCTGGGCGTGTGGTTATGGCGTCGCAGCCGTCGGCGGATGCGCCAGCCGTTGTCGTTGAATATCGCTTCGCACCTGATGAAAAAGCACGACTGATGGCGCTTGGATAGCGTTTCCTGCGCCCTGGCCGCCGCGATTTAGGTAAACTGCCCGCCCTTCGCGGAGGCTGACATGCAAGACGACGATTTTTCCCTGTTCAAAAACGAGTTGCGCGGCGTCAAGCCGATCAAGCACGACCGCGCTGACACCGGCAAACCCAAGACTGACCGGGCGCAGATCGCCAAACTGCGCCAGGCCGCGACCGTGCGCACCGATATCACCAACGTGGATGGCCTGTCGGATCAGTTCGTGATCGACGTCGGCCCCGAAGATGAGCTGATGTGGGCCCGCGACGGCGTGCAGGAAAGCCAGATGCGCAAGCTCAAGCTCGGCCAGGTCCCCTTCGAAGGTAGCCTGGACCTGCACGGCATGAATGTGGAGAAAGCCCGGGAAACCCTGTGGGCCTTCCTCGCCGAAGCCACCCAGTTCGAAATCCGCTGCGTGCGCGTCACCCACGGCAAGGCTGTGCGGTTGGATGGCAAGCGGCCGATGATCAAGAGCCACGTCAACACCTGGCTGCGCCAGCATGCCCAGGTGCTCGGTTTTACCTCATGCCAGGCCCGCCACGGCGGCGCCGGCGCGGTGTATGTGATGCTCAAGCGCACCATGATGGAGGGGCGCGACGAGTAACAAGTGCCATCGTCAGGCTTGCAGCGATGTGCCCGCCACCGTAACCTTGCGCTTTGCGAAAATCCCACAGGTAGTTTCATGTCCCTGGAACAGAATTACACCGCGATCCTTGGCCAACTCGGCGAGGACGTCTCCCGCGAGGGCCTGCTCGACACGCCAAAGCGTGCCGCCAAGGCGATGCAGTACCTCTGCCGCGGTTATGCACAGACGCTCGAAGAAGTCACCAATGGTGCCTTGTTCAGCTCCGACAACAGTGAAATGGTGCTGGTCAAGGACATCGAGTTGTATTCGTTGTGCGAGCACCACCTGCTGCCGTTTATCGGCAAGGCCCATGTCGCGTATATCCCGAGCGGCAAAGTGTTGGGCCTGTCGAAAGTCGCGCGGATTGTCGACATGTATGCGCGCCGCCTGCAGATCCAGGAAAACCTCAGCCGCCAGATCGCCGACGCCGTATTGGAAGTCACTGGCGCCCTGGGCGTGGCCGTGGTGATCGAGGCCAAGCACATGTGCATGATGATGCGCGGTGTGGAGAAACAGAACTCGTCGATGATCACCTCGGTGATGCTGGGTGAGTTCCGCGAAAACGCCGCTACCCGCAGCGAGTTTCTCAGCCTGATCAAGTAAACAGGCGGCATAAAAAAACCGGCGTTCATCGCCGGTTTTTTTTCGTGCGTAGAATTCAGGTAAGCTGCGGCCCCTTCTTCATGGGCAAGAGGTTTTCAGCCATGTTCGTCAAAGCACTTCGAGTCGGCCTCGGCCACGTCATCATCGCGGGCGACTTTCTGACCCGTCCACGCAAAAAACAGCGCCCCGCCGAACAACAGGCCCAGGTAAACGCTGCGGCCAAGGACCTGACCCTGTATCAGTTCCACGCCTGCCCGTTCTGCGTGAAGACCCGTCGCACCCTGCACCGCTTGAACGTGCCGGTGGCCTTGAAGGACGCGAAGAACAACGAACAAGACCGCCAGACCCTGCTGGAGCAAGGTGGCAAGATCAAGGTGCCGTGCCTGCGCATCGAAGAGAACGGCCAGACCACCTGGATGTATGACTCCAAGGTGATCATCGATTACCTGGACAAGCGTTTCGCTGCCATCTGACAGACCTGCGCATATTCACTGTGGGAGAGGGCAAGCCCCTCCCCTATTTGAATGGGTGTTCAGTCCAGCATCGCCACATGTTTTGGATGACTGGCGACGCGTGCCAACCACGCCTTCACCGCCGGATAGGGCGCCAGGTCAAAGCCTCCTTCATGGGCCACATGGGTGTAGGCATACAGCGCAATATCGGCAATCGAATAGGTGTCCCCCACCAGGTATGGCGTGGCTTGCAGTTGGCGCTCCATGACCTTCAAGGCCTTGTAACCGCCCTTGTGGGTGGTCTTGTATTCCTCGAGGCGATCTTGCGGCATGTTCAGGTAAAACTGGATAAACCGCGCCACCGCAATATACGGCTCATGGCTGTACTGCTCGAAAAACTGCCACTGCAATACCTGGGTGCGCAGGCGTGGTTCTGTCGGCAAGAACTCGCTGCCATCGGCGAGAAAATTGAGAATCGCATTGGATTCCCACAGGCAGGTGCCATCTTCCAGTTCCAGTACCGGAATCTTGCCGTTGGGGTTCTTGGCCAGGAATTCGGCGGTCTCGGTGTCGCCGTTGAGGATGTCGACATCGATCCATTGATACGGAATGCCCAGTAGGTTGAGCATCAATTTGACCTTGTAGCAGTTGCCCGACTTGTAATCGCCATAAACCTTGTACATGGGGCTCCCCTTATGCCGCTGGTGCGCTCTGACCGAATACTTGCGCCGATAAGGTGCGGGTGTCGGGGGATTGTTTCAAGGAGGCAGGCAGAATAAATCCCCTCGTACTTCTGAAATTGGCCTTTCATCCTCTTTTGCCGAACCGATCGAAAACATTATTTGCTTTATTTGTATACAAAAGCATAATTCGCTTCGTGCGAGTTCCTGACCTATTGGTCAACAAAACCCGCCAATACCTCAAAGCGCCGCTACCTACCCATGCGAACGGCGCTGGACATAACAATAAAACGCTTGAGGAGTATTTGCTGTGGATAGCCGAAAAACCGAAGCCCCTACGCTGGACCTCGCCACGCCACAAGGCGGTTGGCTGGAACGCCTGTTCAAACTGCGCTTGCATGGCACCACAGTGAAGACCGAGCTGATCGCCGGCCTCACCACGTTTATCACCATGGCCTACATCATCTTCGTCAACCCCAACATCATGGCTGACGCAGGCATCGATCACGGCGCGGCGTTTGTCGCCACCTGTATTGCCGCTGCGCTGGGCTGCCTGTTGATGGGCCTGTACGCCAACTGGCCGGTGGGCCTCGCGCCGGGCATGGGGCTGAACGCGTTTTTCACTTATACCGTGGTCGGTACCATGGGCTACACCTGGGAAACCGCGCTGGGCGCGGTGTTCATTTCCGGGGTGCTGTTCATGGGCCTGACGCTGTCGCGGGTGCGCGAGTGGCTGCTCAATAGCATCCCCGTAAGCCTGCGCCACGCGATGGGCGCCGGTGTCGGCTTGTTCCTCGGGGTGATCGGCCTGAAAACCGCGGGCATCATCGTCGACAGCCCGGCCACCTTGATCAAGCTCGGCTCCCTGCACGAACCGGCACCGCTGCTGGCGGCGGTGTGCTTCCTGTTGATTGCGATCCTCAGCTACCACCGGGTATTCGGCGCAATCCTGATCAGCATCATCGCCGTGACCCTCGCCGGCTGGGGCCTGGGCCTGGTGCATTACAACGGCATCCTCTCCACTCCGCCGAGCCTGGCACCGACCTGGATGGCCATGGATGTCAAGGGTGTATTCAATGTCAGCATGATTAGCGTGGTATTTGCTTTTCTTTTTGTACACATGTTTGATACCGCCGGTACACTGATGGGCGTGGCACAACGTGCCGGGCTGGTGAATGCCGATGGCAAGATCGATAACTTGTCACGCGCCTTGAAGGCCGACAGTGCGTCCAGCGTGTTTGGCGCCATGGTCGGCGTGCCTCCGGTGACCAGCTATGTGGAAAGTGCCGCGGGGGTGGCCGCGGGTGGACGCACCGGGTTGACCGCCGTGACCGTGGGAATCCTTTTCGTGGCGGCAATGTTTTTCGCGCCTCTGGCCGGGATGATCCCAGCCTATGCCACCGCCGGTGCGCTGATCTACGTGGCAATGCTGATGATGGCGAGCATGGCCCATATCAATTGGGACGAAGCCACCGACAGCATTCCGGCGATTGTCACCGCGATCATGATGCCACTGACGTTCTCGGTCGCTGACGGTATCGCCCTGGGCTTCATCACTTATGTGGCGCTCAAGGCCGGCACCGGCAAGTACCGGGAGATTTCCGTCAGCCTGTGGGTGTTGTGCGCGATTTTCATCGCGAAATTCATATTTTTGTAAAGGGAGCAAATGATGAACCTGGATACCTGGCTGCTGTTCAGTGGGGCTGCATTGATCGTGATCCTGATTCCAGGCCCACTGTCACTGCTGATGATCAGCAACAGCCTCAATTACGGCCTGCGCCGCTCGTACCCGGCGTTTCTGGGCGGAGTGTTCGCGTCGATCTGCCTGTTGAGTGCTTCGGCCCTGGGTCTGGGGGCCTTGTTGCTGGCCTCGGAACAGCTGTTCAGCGCCTTGAAAATCGTCGGTGCGGCCTACTTGTTCTACCTCGCCTGGCAGAGCTGGCAGCAATCGCGCCAACCGAGCCAGGGCGCGGTAGTGCCTGCGGCCGCGGCGACGCCCCGCTTCCGCACGCTGTTTGGCCGGGCCTTTGTGCTGGGTGCCAGCAACCCCAAGGACATCCTGTTTTTCGCGGCCTTCCTGCCGCAGTTTCTCAATAGCCAGCAGCCGTTTCTGCCACAGTTGTTGATCATGATCGCTACCTGGACGGTGCTCGACCTGCTGTGCAAGCTGGCCTACGGCCTGGGTGCCCATGGCGCCGCGCGGTATTTGCGCAGCGGCAAGGGTCAAAGCTGGTTCAACCGGGTCAGCGCCGCATTGTTCGGCAGCGCCGGCGCAGCGTCGTTAATTACACGCTAGGCATCATTTTGATGAAGTAAACGCTTGGAGGCACCTTTCCAAAGGTAGGCCACTGAATGCCCGCCATGATCCGAACCAGGCGCTTTTCCTGCAGTGCACTTTTAACCTCGGCGGGTAATGATGGGTTTGCGTGAAACCAGCGGTCATCAAGCCTGACACCGATCTTGATGCTCCCCTTCTCAACCCACTGGTAGGCCACGTAATACAGTTGGGTTGGAGAATTGGGGTGTGTAGCGATCAATTCGTGAGTGGTTTTTTTCCCGTAACGTTGTACCTGGAGCTCCCGGAGCTCGAAGCCCTGCGACGTCAGTACTGCCTTGACTGCGGCTCTTTGCGCAACCTCCCTGTCTGCCACAACCACTTTGCCGCCGCGCTGGAGCCTGGGTTCTGGACTGACGGTGAAGTCAACACGCGTGAAGCCAGGCGCCTTACCATCGAAACCGATGTGTATGAAGTCTCGGTCCATTTCATGGGGACGCAACATTCGGAGCAAATCATCCGTCTGGCCAGGCCTCGCAGGAAGTGGGGGTATCCAATCGTCGAGCGTCGCACGAGCATTGAGCAAATGGCTGGCCGTTGCCGGGCGCTTTGGACCTGATAACTCGATGACCCTTGCGACAGTGAACTCTCGGCTATAGCGCGTCATGGTGGGGAAGGCCGTCCCCACAGAGTCCGTCAAAGGCCTGTCGAACAGAGGGGCATGGACGAGCCATGTGCCCGCTTGAGTACGTGACACCGGAAGGGGTTGCTCAACAGGTGCATCGCTCGTCCAACGCACAATGTCAACTTCGGCCAACGAAACCAGCGGTTCATTCCTGTGAATAAACACAATGCTACTCGTTGGAGCCTGATCGCCCTCGGGAAGCAGCCTGAAATAACTGCTCGCAGGATCCATCAGGCTGGAATTCGGGGCCGCGGCCCGAAGGACATTGTGAGGGTACCCCCGGGCATCCTGCGCGATATGAAACACCCCGGCAGACGGAGAATGGGATATCGCCCCCACCTGCTGGGGTGAGATTTGCCAAGTGTGCCAATGGGTAGTTGCCGGGCCAGACTGGAGAATCGCATTTTGCACAGCATCGCGCGCGACACTGGATGGCTTCCAATCGGACGACAGGTCAGGCGCACGCAACGGGTTAAGTGCTACCGCTCCCGCCTCCGGTTGAGGCGCATCTGCGCCGAGCAACCATTCCCCAGGCTCGTGGATAGTCAAGATCAGCTCATCTTGCCCCAACGCCTGCTTGTTCTTCAGGCGAAACGACGGATCGTTGCCGCGCCGGTGGAGCGGGTAATGGTGGGTATCATCCGCCACAAATGGCTCGCCATTCTTAACATAGACACCTTTTTCGCCCGGCCCTTTCAACGCTACCGCCCCCTCAGGCACACCCTTGATTTTGAAAGGCTCCAGGGCTTTGAGGTGAGGCACGGGGGACGGTGCCAGGCGGGAAGGCCCGCTCTTGGACATACGCAAGCGGTGTATCCGCCCCAAGGTCTGCCGCAGTGCAGGCCTTGGGGCGGGAGTCGCAATACCTGCCTTTTTCTTGGGCCCGGGTACAAAGTTCGATAAGAGATCAACAGCCAGAAAGATGCTCATAAAGGTCACATCGACTGCATCATTGGGATCGCCAAAGCGGTGATAACGCCGCGCCGCAAGCAGCAACTCATAAAACTCATTAACCAACCCGTACAGCGGACTGAAAAAAGCAACCGACCTTCGTATGGTGGCATCGCTCTGCTCGTCAAGACGACGGATCCGATAGGCCTCGAGCGCCTTTGCTGAATGGCTGGCAGCCTGTGTCCGGCGTTGCAGCTCAAGCACGCTGGCGCGGTACAGCAAGGCCTGGGCGTTGCTGTGGGACGTGGCGACAAGCGCCAACCAGTCCTGCGGATCACTGGCAATCTGCTCAAGGGTTTGCTTTTCGATCTCATCAGCAATCGCCGTCGGCTCCAGATACTTGATGCTGAATGAGCGAATAAATTCGCTCCCCCGCCAAACGCCCTTCACCAAGCAAGCATAAGGTGATAGATCCAGCAGTTCGAATCCCTGGGCGGCCCTGTCGTCGCGATCGGGATGGTGGGTGATGGCCTCAAATGCCCAGCCCGGTGCGACCTGCCGCGCCAGCGCCTTGGCGTTATCAGGCAAGGCGCCTATACGGTTCAATTCATCATGGGCCTGTTGCAGGCTGCTGTACTCGGTGAGGATCAATGCTTGCGTGGCCTGGGGCCAATAGACAACGCACAGCCCCGAGCGCTTGTCGTGCACGAGCACTATCCCGGCGATATAGCGATCATGCTGCATCGTGTGCCCCACCAGATGAATCACGTACAGTTGTAACTCATGCTGGTTTTTCAGTAGGTCTTGCGGCGTACGGGCCGCCAGCGCAGTTTTGACTACGCTTTGTGCCGTCGCCGTGAGCCCCCCTTGTGTTGCCGAGAACAGGTGGTACGCAACGCCCGCGTGCAGCGAGCGATTCAATAAAGCGCAGATGCGCCCTTCACTGAGCGTATCGTCGGCGCCCACCGGCGGGTAAAACGTTTGGGTGATCAATGCGTCGTACTGGCCACCGATATCCAGCGAGGACACCATGCCGATCAGGTAATCGGCATTCAGTAGTTGCGTGCATTCGGGTTGCAGAAAGCGGGCGCGACTCAAGCGCCACCGCGTCCAGGGCGCCAGTGGATCCAGGTTGTGCAGCACCAGTTGCAACAGGCTAAAAGTGGTACGCGTCGTGCTTGGGGTCAATATTATGTTGCGATCGCCCACGGGGCAGGCGCTTGTGCCCGCACAGATGCTGCCTTGAACATCATCGGGCATATCAATAAAGGGCTGGTCGATGTCCAACAGAGGCGAGATATCGTCCTGGTTCAAACGGGCGATCAAGGCGCGGCGGGCGAACGTATATAAGTCCGGCAGATGCTGTTCAAGCCGAGCGCTATAGGCAAAGGCGGCGCTCAGGTAAAGACGCTGCAAGCGCCTGAAGTGTTTACGTTGCGCACGCGCGGCATTCGCCAACCATGCCGGCAGTTTTTTCGCGTCAGAGGCGGCCTTGCGCAGCAATTCAATATTCGCCTGGGCCTGACTCAGGGCGCTACTGGCAGGAACCTTCAGTTGCTCTTGCAGCTCCACCATCAGCAGCGCGCGGCTCAGCTCAGCCCCTCTCACTTCACTGAAAATACGCGTGATGTCCTCGGTGCTTTTGTGTAAGCGATCGTAGGATCCAAGCATTTTCTGAAGAGAGACCAGCGCAGGCTTGCGCTCGATGGGTACGTAACGCACTGCCAAGGTCTCACGCATCGCGTGTGCGCGTAAGTCGTTACGTTTATCGCGCTCGATACAACCCCACAGCACGGAGTCGTCCTGGCTGCTCAGGCTCGCCTTGACACTTCGGGTCAAAGCATCCAATCCGGAAAAAGCCTGCACCCCACCCTCGATCCCAAAAGCGTACAGGACTACCGGACGCTGCCGGGACGGAACCCTTACTGCCGCCGCTGTCGTCACCACCCACACGTTATGGAGTGAATAGAAGGCATCTGGCTCGCTGCCCACCGCGATCCACAGCACCTGGGTTTCACTGCCTGGGCGTTTAGCTGGCAAAGGTTGCTCCACCACCTCAATCACCAGATCTCGATGGGCCGTGCTTAGCCGCTTGAGCCGGTGTTGCAACTGAACCTCACAGCGCAGGGCCTCGGTTTGGGCATTCATGAACAGGGAACCACGCCTGAGCGTCCCCGCGCCACCGGGGCGCTCAGTCCAAAAAGCCAGATCGAGCAGCCGTTGCTGCGCATCCTGCAGCAACGTATTCAACGTTTGGGCATGCACCTTGAGTTGGCTTACCAGCGACATAAACGCCTGATACGCCGCAGTCTCTTCGCTCAGGTCATCGGGATTGAGCAGCGCAAGCAGACCTTTTTCGTAACGTTTGATCTGCTGCTCGGTGGTGCGCAGGGCCAGGCCGGACGCAGTGCTGGCAAAAATTATTTCTTCGCGTCGTCGTTGCTGGTCCCATTTGAGTAATCGGTCACGAAGGGCACCGAGCCGAGCGCTGCCGACCAGTTGCTTCCTGGCACCCTCCACATGCTTGAGAAAAGGCACAGCGGTCAGCGGCGCAGGCCGAGGCCGTTCTTCAGAATACACGTGGGCGTAATTGATCATCACAGCACACGCCAGTTCGTTTCCCCATTGCTCGCTCAGTAATGCTTCGGCACCCAACGCCAGCGCATCGCCCATGATCTCCATGCCACGAACCACACTGGACGCCGGGGACAGGTCTGCGGGCCGGCACAACGCATTGCGCCGATTTAACGGCAAGCACTGCCAGAGGTCGTGAAACAGCGTCCTGTTCAGTTCCAACAGGCCACACTGAAGCGCGATGAAGGATGGGTACTCGTAGAAGTTGCGGGCAACCCCCGGCAAGTAAATGACATGGGGTGCACCGCTGGGGTCACCCTCACGATACACATGCAATGCGCCCGGGATCGCCACCGCAGGCGTACCGGGCCACATCAACAGGCCCACCCGCACGCAAGCCCAGGCCCCGCCTGCGCGCTGACGAGCCTCAGCGCCAGGCGCATCGATCACCGCCTGAACCATGGCTACTCCTGCAGTCGATAGCTCGTCCAGTTGCCGGGCCAGAAAGGCCCGGTCAGCGAACAATTCCGTATGCAACTCAACCCAACGTTCCCGGCGTGTGCGCCAGGAACCCTGCACCAGGGCGTCCCAATATTCGGTGTGCGCACGCGCCAGCCGGTCAAAAAGCCTCAACGCGATCACTCGCTGCAATATCTGCAACGGTGTATACGGCAACCGACGGCTCGGATCGCCTTTGACGTTCAGGCGGGTGAATTGATTGACATTGATCGGCACAGAGGGCCGAACCAGCAGCAGCAACGCTCGATCGGTCAAGCTGTCGATCTTCTCAGGCATACCTGACGGGGCGAGTTCGGTGAAAAGCAGGCTGTCCGGATCAACCTCAAACGCTTTGCGCAGCTCGGCGCGGATCACCTTCAACACGCTAGGCGAGCGCCCTATAAGGCGTGTAAGCGCCTTTGTCGACTCGCTGCATCGCCAGTCGGCAAGGCCGATCTGGTTGATCAGACGGCTGGGATGAGTCTGTACGTTAATCCGTCGCCTCAGCTGCTCGCGCACTGCTTGTGACTGCGCGTAGGCAGCCAATTCAAAATCGGCGATGTCGGACAATGGGCTGGAAGGGGGTGGCGAGGTCATGGTGCTTCCCTGTGAGAAAGGACCCAGCCTAGGCATGGCAGATGTTCAAAAGGCGCTAGATAGTGAGCGCACACCTGCAAAAAAAAGCCCGCAGTGTGCGCGGGCGAAACCAACGAAGAGCATTTGGGGTGAGAAGCGAGGTGACGACTCAGCTACCGCGATAGGTGGAGTAGCTGTAAGGCGAAATCAGCAGCGGCACATGGTAGTGATCCTGTTCGGCGCTGATGCCGAAGCGCAGTACCACCACGTCGAGAAACGCAGGTGTCGGCAGTTGCACGCCACGGGCGCGGTAGTAGTCGCCAGCGCTGAATTGCAACTGGTACACGCCGCTGCGGTAGTCGTCACCTTGCAGCAAGGGCGCGTCGCAACGGCCGTCGCTATTGGTCACAGCGCTGGCAACCAGCTCCAGCTGTGCACCTTCGACGCGGTACAGCTCAACCTTGATCGCGCTGCCAGGGCAGCCATGTGCGGCGTCCAAAACGTGTGTAGTCAAACGTCCCATGGCGTCAACGCGCCTCCCTAAGTCAGTAGAAGAGAAACCTGCGCTTTTTCAGGGCATCGAAAAAGCCGGCGATGACCGATTAAGACACTTTTTAATAAAATTGTACACAATAAAAACTACAAACCTTTGGAGACGCCCAGCCGCATTGCTCGACAGGTCAATCCTCGGGTAATCCTTGCTTTTAAACGACCTTTTGTCCATTAACTGACCACTCAGGCAAGTTTCTTGCTTCAGCCTGTGAACCGATGTCTGCGGAAAAAATGCGGAAATGTAGGCTTACAAAGTGCTCGATAAGTTGTATACAATCACTCATCGCTGTGACGCCAACCAGTCTTTTCACTGCCCGGCCGCCACACATACTTGCTACCACGAACAAGAAGGAAGACTGCAGTGAGCGCTGACTACCCACGCGACCTGATCGGTTACGGCAGTAACCCTCCTCACCCCCACTGGCCGGGCAAGGCACGCATTGCGCTGTCTTTCGTACTCAATTACGAAGAAGGTGGCGAGCGCAATATCCTGCATGGCGACAAAGAGTCCGAAGCCTTCCTCTCGGAAATGGTCTCGGCCCAGCCGCTGCAAGGCGAGCGCAACATGAGCATGGAATCGCTGTACGAATACGGCAGCCGCGCCGGCGTGTGGCGCATCCTCAAGCTATTCAAAGAGTTCGATATCCCGCTGACCATCTTCGCCGTGGCCATGGCCGCCCAGCGCCATCCGGACGTGATCCGTGCGATGGTCGCCGCCGGCCATGAGATCTGCAGCCACGGCTACCGCTGGATCGACTACCAGTACATGGACGAGGCCCAGGAACGCGAGCACATGCTCGAAGCCATCCGCATCCTTACCGAGCTGACCGGCGAACGCCCACTGGGCTGGTACACCGGGCGCACCGGCCCCAACACACGGCGGCTGGTGATGGAGGAAGGCGGCTTCCTGTACGACTGCGACACCTACGACGACGACCTGCCCTACTGGGAACCCAACACCCCCACCGGCAAGCCGCACCTGGTGATCCCCTACACCCTGGACACCAACGACATGCGCTTCACCCAGGTGCAGGGCTTCAACAAGGGCGATGACTTTTTCGAGTACCTCAAAGACGCGTTCGACGTGCTCTACGCCGAAGGCGCCGAGGCACCGAAGATGCTGTCCATCGGCCTGCATTGCCGCCTGATCGGCCGCCCGGCGCGCCTGGCAGCCTTGAAGCGTTTTATTGAATACGCCAAGGGCCACGAACAGGTGTGGTTCACCCGCCGCGTCGACATTGCCCGCCATTGGCAGCAAACCCACCCCTACACGGGAGCGGCGAAATGACTGCGTTCCATACCTTGAAACCCTCGACCTTGAGCCGCGACGCATTCGTCCAGGCCTTTGCCGACATCTACGAACATTCGCCATGGGTGGCCGAAAAGGCCTTCGAGCTGGGCCAGGATGCTTCGATCGACCAGATCGAAACCCTGCACCAGCGCATGAGCGATATCCTGTTGAGCGCCGATCATGCCAGTCAGTTGGCCTTGATCAACGCTCACCCGGACCTGGCAGGCCGTGCGGCCGTCCAGGGCCAGTTGACCGAAGCCAGTACCAATGAACAGGCTGGCGCCGGTATCCACCAATGCACGGCCGAAGAGTTTTCTCGCTTCACCGAGCTGAACGATGCCTACAAGGCCAAGTTCAAGTTTCCCTTCATCATGGCGGTAAAAGGCAGCAACCGGCATCAGATTCTCGCCGCGTTCGAAACGCGCATCCACAATTCGGCAGACACCGAATTCAAGTGCGCGCTGGACGAGATCAACAAGATCGCGTTGTTCCGTTTATTGACCCTCTAAACGACCATCCCCAGCCACTCTATCTAAGGCAGACAAGAAGAATGAAAGCTTACGCCGTACCTTTCGAGAAGTTCGTCAACCTGGCCGACGCCCGCCTGGGCACCAAGATCATCTCTGTGACCGATGACTGGTTCGCCGACGCCAACCGCCTGTTCCAGCCGACCCCGGCCGTGTGGAAGGAGGGCGTTTTCGATGATAACGGCAAGTGGATGGACGGCTGGGAGTCACGCCGCAAGCGCTTCGAAGGCTACGACAGCGCAGTGATCCGCCTGGGCGTGCCCGGCTCGATCAAGGGTGTGGACATCGACACTTCATTCTTCACCGGCAACTTCCCGCCGTCGGCCTCCCTGGAAGCCTGCTTCCTGGCCTCGGGCGAGCCGGATGCCAACACGCAGTGGGTGGAAGTGCTGTCGGCCGTGGAGCTGCAAGGTAACAGCCATCACTACCACGAGATCAACAACGACCAGGCCTTCAGCCACCTGCGCTTCAACATCTACCCGGATGGCGGCGTGGCGCGTCTGCGTGTGTACGGCGTGCCGTTCCGCGACTGGTCCTCGGTGGGCGACAACGAACAGGTCGACCTGGCTGCCGCTCTTAACGGCGGTCGTGCCCTGGCCTGCTCCGACGAACACTTCGGGCGTATGAGCAACATCCTCAACCCAGGCCGTGGCATCAACATGGGCGACGGCTGGGAAACCGCGCGTCGTCGCACGCCAGGTAACGACTGGGTAATCGTCGCTCTGGGCCACCCGGGCGAGATCGAGAAGATCATCGTCGACACCCTGCACTTCAAGGGCAACTACCCGGACACCTGCTCGATCCAGGGCGCATTCGTGAAGGGCGGCACCGACAGCCAGATCGAAACCCAATCGCTGTTCTGGCGTGAACTGCTGCCGGCGCAGAAACTGGAAATGCACGCTGAACACACGTTTGCCGAGCAGATCAAGACGCTGGGGCCGATTACCCATATCCGCCTGAATGTGTTCCCGGATGGTGGTGTAAGTCGCCTGCGAGTCTTGGGCAAGGTTTCGAAGTAATGCTGAGACTGTAGGAGCGAGCTTGCTCGCGAAGATCGTCAACGATAACGCGCCCATCCTGGATATACGCGGTGTCCTTGAGTTTTTCGCGAGCAAGCTCGCTCCTACACTGATCCAATAACAATTCAAGATTAAGAAGACAGCCATGCGCACACTGATGATCGAACCCCTGACCAAAGAAGCCTTCGCCCCCTTCGGAGACGTTATCGAAACCGATGGCAGCGATCACTTCATGATCAACAACGGGTCGACCATGCGCTTCCACAAACTGGCAACGGTGGAAACCGCCAAGCCAGAGGACAACGCCATCATCAGCATCTTCCGCGCCGACGCGCAGGACATGCCGCTGACCGTGTGCATGCTGGAAAGACACCCGCTGGGCAGCCAGGCTTTCATTCCGCTGCTCGGCAACCCCTTTCTGATCGTGGTCGCGCCACTTGGCGATGCACCTGTATCAGGCTTGGTCCGCGCCTTCGTCACCAACGGCAGGCAGGGCATCAATTACCATCGCGGCGTCTGGCACCACCCGGTGCTGACGATCGAAAAGCGGGATGACTTCCTGGTGGTTGATCGCAGTGGCACAGGCAATAACTGCGATGAGCATTTTTTCAAAGAGGATGAGCGGTTGATCCTCGCCCCCCACCAATAAGAGAAGGCCGGATCACCCGACAACAAGGGTGACAGGCGAGAGGTAAAGACTGTGGAAGCACATCTGTTGGAATGGCTGAACCTGAGCGTGCGCTGGGTTCACATGATCACTGGCGTCGCCTGGATCGGCGCTTCGTTCTACTTTGTCTGGCTGGAAAACAACCTTAATCGCGTCAACCCCAAGAGCGGCCTGGCCGGCGACTTGTGGGCGATCCACGGTGGCGGTATCTACCACCTGGAAAAATACAAACTGGCCCCGCCGACCATGCCGGACAACCTGCACTGGTTCAAATGGGAAGCCTACTTCACCTGGATGTCGGGCGTCGCGCTGCTGTGCGTGGTGTTCTACTGGAACCCGACGCTGTACCTGCTCGCCCCGGGCAGCAGCCTCAGTGGCACCGAAGGCGTGTTGCTGGGCATCGGCTCACTGCTCGCCGGCTGGTTCATCTACTCCTTCCTCTGCGACTCGGCCCTGGGCAAGCGCCCTGCCCTGCTCGGCTTGATCCTGTTCGTGCTGTTGATTGCCGCGGCCTACGGCTTCAGCAAGGTGTTCAGCGGCCGCGGTGCCTACCTGCACGTAGGTGCGGTGATCGGTACGATCATGGTGGGCAACGTGTTCCGCATCATCATGCCCGCCCAACGTGCGTTGGTGGCGGCCATCGCCGAGAACCGCACCCCGGACCCGGCGCTGCCAGCCAAGGGCCTGCTGCGTTCGCGGCACAACAACTACTTCACCTTGCCGGTGCTGTTCATCATGATCAGCAACCACTTCCCGAGCACCTACGGCAGCCAGTACAACTGGCTGATCCTGGCCGGGATCGCGGTGGCGGCGGTGTTGGTAAGGCACTACTTCAACACCCGGCACAACAGCCAGAAGTATGCGTGGACCCTACCGGTAGGTGCATTGGCGATGATTTGCCTGGCGTATGTAACCGGGCCAAAACCCATGTCGAACGCACCGGAAGTTGCCAAGGCACCGGCGGCCATCGAGTACCAACCCTTGCCTGAAACAGCCCTGGGCGGTGGCTTGAAACCGGCGGCACCGGCAACTGCAGAACCTGCCCCGGCGGCGGCGCCCGCTCAAGCATCGATTGATTTTGACAAGGTGCACGGCGTGATCGAGCAACGTTGCACTGTATGCCACTCGGCCAAGCCCACCAGCCCGCTGTTCAGCACCGCACCGGCTGGGGTGATGTTCGACACCCCGGCGCAGATCCAGCAGCAGGCGGCGCGCATTCAAGCGCAGGCCGTGGCGAGCCAGATCATGCCGTTGGGCAACATTACCCAGATGACCCAGCAGGAGCGGGATTTGATTGGCTCGTGGATCAATCAAGGAGCTCGCACCAACTGACAGATTCACACAGTTCCAATGTGGGAGGGGGCTTGCTCCCTCCCACAGGGGTTCTGCTGTGTTTTGAAGATTGCGTTCCACACAACACAAAAATAAAAAAGATCCGAGGTGTTGCATGACCGAGTTAGTCGAACCGCAGATTCCCGCCGCGCCCGCCATGGTGCGGCTACCCCTCTTGCAACTGATTCTGGTAGGCCTGCAACACGTCTTGCTGATGTACGGCGGCGCCGTCGCCGTACCCCTGATCATCGGCCAGGCCGCAGGGCTAAGCCGTGAAGAAATCGCTTTCCTGATCAACGCCGACTTGCTGGTGGCCGGTATCGCCACCATGGTGCAGTCGTTCGGCATCGGCCCGGTGGGTATCCGCATGCCGGTGATGATGGGCGCCAGTTTCGCCGCCGTCGGTAGCATGGTCGCCATGGCCGGCATGCCCGGTATCGGTTTGCAGGGCATCTTCGGCGCGACCATCGCCGCCGGGTTCTTCGGCATCCTTATCGCGCCGTTCATGTCCAAGGTCGTACGCTTTTTCCCGCCGTTGGTGACCGGTACCGTGATTACCGCCATCGGCCTCTCACTGTTTCCCGTGGCCGTGAACTGGGCCGGGGGCGGCAGCGCCGCCGCCACATTCGGCTCGCCGGTGTACCTGGCGATTGCCGCCCTGGTACTGGCCACCATCCTGTTGATCAACCGTTTCATGCGCGGCTTCTGGGTGAACATCTCGGTGCTGATCGGCATGGCGCTGGGCTACGGCTTGTGCGGCCTGCTCGGCATGGTCGACCTCAGCGGCCTGGCCCTGGCGCCGTGGGTGCAGGTGGTGACGCCGATGCACTTTGGCATGCCCACGTTCGAGCTGGCACCGATCCTGTCGATGTGCCTGGTGGTGGTGATCATCTTTGTCGAGTCCACCGGCATGTTCCTCGCCCTGGGCAAGATCACCGGGCAGGACGTCACGCCGAAGATGCTGCGTCGCGGCTTGCTGTGTGATGCCGGTGCATCGTTTTTCGCCGGCTTCTTCAACACTTTTACCCACTCATCCTTCGCGCAGAATATCGGCCTGGTGCAGATGACCGGCGTGCGCTGCCGCTCGGTCACGATCATGGCGGGTGCATTTTTGATTGTGCTCAGCCTGTTACCCAAGGCCGCTTACCTGGTGGCGTCGATTCCGCCAGCGGTACTCGGCGGCGCGGCAATTGCCATGTTCGGCATGGTCGCGGCGACCGGCATCAAGATCCTGCAGGAAGCCGACATCGCCGACCGTCGCAACCAGTTGCTGGTGGCGGTGAGCATCGGCATGGGGCTGATTCCCGTGGTGCGCCCGGAGTTCTTCGCGCAATTACCGCTGTGGATGAGCCCGATTACCCACAGCGGCATCGCCATGGCCACCCTCAGCGCGTTGTCGCTGAACATACTGTTCAACATCCT
Organism: Pseudomonas haemolytica; assembly: GCF_009659625.1. Taxonomy (GTDB): domain Bacteria; phylum Pseudomonadota; class Gammaproteobacteria; order Pseudomonadales; family Pseudomonadaceae; genus Aquipseudomonas; species Aquipseudomonas haemolytica. The sequence continues at coordinate 720,790 of NZ_VOIW01000002.1, forward strand.
CGGCGGCGCTGAACGCCCCGAAGTCGCCCATACGCATTGATTCACCTGTTACACCGACAACAAAAATAATAACGAACAGGTAACACCGTATGCACGCCATTCACCCGGGGCCGGCCACACACCGCGCCCCATTCTTGCCCCACGCGCTCTGTTACAGCGCACTTGAGCCCAGGCCTGGGAGCCAGTATTCTCCGCGCCCGCTCGAATCGACTCAAAAAAAAACAGCGAATGTAAAAGCTGACTTCAAGGCCAACTTATCCCGGCCTGATGTTGGCTGCCAAAGTGCGCAAAAGTCCTCTGAATTCGACTGCATCCCTTGCAGCCGACGGGGATTTTTTGGTTTTTCAAACACCTTGGCGCAGCTCTTGCTAAAAGCATTAAAGCTGACCGAACAGACGATTTTTGCAGCGAACCAAAAGGCGCCATACCAGAGCGCCTGCGTAGAAGAAAAACCATAAAACTTTAACTCGGGAGCAACCGAATGAAACCTATGTTCAAAGGCCTGATGCTGGCGGGATCCCTGCTGGCCGGTGGCCAGGCCGTGGCCGGTGACTTGTTGCAGTGGCAGAACAACAGCCTGACTTACCTGTGGGGCAAGAGCTTTACCGTCAACCCACAGATCCAGCAAACCGTCACCTTCGAACATGCCGACGCATGGAAGTACGGCGACAACTTCTTCTTCCTCGACCGTATCTTTTACAACGGCAAGGAAGACGGCAACGTGGGTCCGAATACTTATTACGGCGAGTTCAGCCCGCGTTTGTCATTCGGCAAGATCTTCGATAAAGACCTGTCATTCGGCCCGATCAAGGATGTGCTGCTGGCGTTCACCTACGAGTTCGGCGAAGGCGATAACGAATCGTACCTGGTCGGCCCGGCCTTCGACTTGAACATCCCCGGCTTCGATTACTTCCAGCTGAACTTCTACCAGCGCCAGACCGAAGGCAATCGCCCGGGTGACGGTGTCTGGCAGATCACCCCGGTTTGGTCGTACACCATTCCCGTGGGCAACTCCGACGTGCTGATCGACGGCTTCATGGATTGGGTGGTGGATAACGACAAGAACGCCCGTGGCACTTATCACGCCAACTTGCACTTCAACCCGCAGGTCAAATACGACCTGGGTAAAGCGCTGCATTGGGGCGACAAGCAGTTGTATGTAGGTTTTGAATACGACTACTGGAAGAACAAGTACGGGATTGAAGACAGCGGCGCTTTCAAGACGACTCAGGACACGGCGAGCTTCCTGGTCAAGTACCACTTCTGATTGAACACAGCAGTTCAAATGTGGGAGGGGGCTTGCCCCCTCCCACATTTAGCTCAGTGTCAGGCCCAGAAACCGGGTTATTTCCTCACGCTTGGCCAACGCATCCTTGCGGCCCAGTTCAATCAACTCACTGCAATACCCAGCCTCGAACAACAAGTAACTCAACACCCCCGCCCCGCTCGTCTTCGTCGCCCCCGGGCCACGCAAGAACAAGCGCAACGCCGCGGGCAATTCCTGACGATGCCGTGCAGCGATTTCATCGATGGGTTGGCTGGGTGCAATCACCAGCACTTCCACCGGCGCCAGGCCCTGTACCGCTGCATCAGCAGGCACGACACGACTGAACTGGTTCAAGCGCTCCAGCAGTTCGATATCGCTTTCCAGGCTGTCGATGAATGTGCTGTTGAGCATGTGCCCGCCGATTTGCGCCAGGGTCGGTTCCTGGCCGGTGTAGGTGCGTTGCATCGAAGGCTCATTGCCCCGTGGGTTGCCACTCACGCCGACCACCAACACGCGGCTGGCCCCAAGGTGCAAGGCCGGGCTGATGGGCGCCGACTGCCGCACCGCGCCATCGCCGAAATACTCCTGATCGAGCTTGACCGGGGCGAACAGCAGCGGGATCGCCGAACTCGCCAGCAGGTGGTCCACCGTCAATTGGGTCGGCACGCCGATCCGCCGATGGCGCAGCCAGGCATCGATGGTGCCGCCGCCTTGATAAAAGGTCACGGCTTGCCCGGACTCGTAACCAAAGGCCGTTACCGCCACCGCCTGCAGATGCTTGCGGCGGATGGCCTCGTCGATGCCGTCCAGGTTCAAGCGCGCTTGCAGCAGGTCGCGTAGCGGCGAACTGTTGAGCAGCGCCACCGGCACCTGGGCGCCGAAGCCCAACAGGCTGTGGGTCAGGAAGCGGCTCGCCTGGCGGATCACCCCCGGCCAGTCGCTGCGCAGCACCTGATGGCTGCGAAAGCCCTGCCAGAATGCCGTCAGCCGTTGGATAGCCGCGCAGAAATCGGTGGCCCCACTGGCCAGACTCACCGCATTGATCGCACCAGCGGACGTGCCGACGATCACCGGGAAAGGATTCGGCGCCCCAGGCGGCAGCAACTCGGCAATCGCCGCCAGCACCCCCACCTGATACGCCGCTCGCGCCCCGCCGCCGGAAAGAATCAAGCCTGTGACCGGTTCAACTGGGCGCATTGCGTCACTCCATGTGGGGTAAATCAGCTCTTATCGACGGCGTTTTTCGTACAACTTGGGTTCACCCGCAGGCCGGCTCTTGAAGCGGCGGTGGGTCCACAGGTATTGCTCGGGGCAGTCGCGCACCGAGGCTTCGACCCATTGGTTGATGCGCAGGCAGTCGATTTCGTCGGTTTCCCCTGGGAAGTCGGTCAACGGCGGATGGATCACCAAGCGGTAACCACTGCCATCGGCCAGGCGCTCCTGGGTGAACGGCACTACGAGCGCCTTGCCCAGGCGGGCGAACTTGCTGGTGGCGGTGACGGTGGCGGCCTGGATGCCGAACAGCGGCACGAAGATGCTTTGCTTGGCGCCGTAATCCTGGTCCGGTGCGTACCAGATGGCCCGGCCGGCACGCAGCAGCTTGAGCATGCCGCGCACGTCGTCACGCTCCACGGCCAGGGAATCGAGGTTATGGCGTTCGCGGCCACGGCGCTGGATAAAGTCGAACAGCGGGTTGCCGTGTTCGCGGTACATGCCATCGATGGTGTGTTTCTGCCCGAGCAGGGCCGCGCCGATTTCCAGGGTGGTGAAGTGCAAGGCCATGAGGATCACGCCCTTGCCTTCCAACTGCGCCTGCTTGAGGTGTTCGAGCCCTTCGACATGGGCCAGGCGTGCCAGGCGTGGCTTGGGCCACCACCAGCTCATGGCCATTTCAAAGAAGGCGATGCCGGTGGAGGCGAAATTTTCCTTGAGCAGGCGTTTACGTTCCTTGGCGGATTTTTCCGGGAAGCACAGCTCAAGGTTGCGGGCCGCGATACGGCGGCGATCACCCGCCACGCGGTACATGCCCGCGCCCAGCAGGCGACCAATGGTCAACAGCGCCCGGTACGGCAACTGGGTGACCAGCCACAACAGGCCGAGCCCCAGCCATAGCAGCCAAAAACGCGGATGAAAAAATACAGCTCGAAAACGCGGGCGATCCATTACAGATTCCGGTAAAGACAAGGGCCGCGCATTCTACAACGGTTCGACTCGGCTTGCGGCGGGTGAGTGTTCTCGTTATAAGTCTCGACACTTTTCGTGACAAGCCGCTTTCGCCGACCATGAGCCAAACCGAACCGCTAGACCAAGATCCCGTGTTCCAGCTGAAAGGCAGCATGCTCGCCATTACCGTGCTGGAACTGGCCCGCAACGACCTCGATGCCCTGGACCGCCAGTTGGCCGCCAAGGTCGCCCTGGCGCCGAACTTTTTCAACAATGCCCCGCTGGTACTCGCCCTAGACAAACTGCCGGCCGGCCAAGGTGCGATTGATTTGCCCGGGCTGATGCGTGTGTGTCGCTCCCATGGCTTGCGTACCCTGGCGATTCGCGCCAGCCGCATCGAAGACATCGCCGCCGCCATCGCCATTGAACTGCCAGTACTGCCACCGTCCGGCGCCCGTGAGCGTCCGCTGGAACCATTGGTCGGTGAAGAGAAGAAAAAACCGGAAAAACCACCCGAGCCTGCGATCAAGCCTACAAAGATCATCACCTCGCCGGTACGCGGCGGGCAGCAGATTTACGCCCAGGGTGGCGACCTTGTGGTGATCTCCTCGGTCAGCCCGGGGGCGGAACTTCTTGCCGATGGCAATATCCATGTATACGGCCCGATGCGCGGACGTGCCCTCGCCGGCATCAAGGGCGATACCAAGGCCCGTATTTTTTGCCAGCAGTTGACCGCTGAGCTAGTGTCCATCGCAGGCCAGTACAAGGTTTCAGAAGATTTGCGCCGTGATCCGCTGTGGGGGGCTTCGGTGCAGGTCAACCTGTCGGGCGATGTGTTGAACATCATCCGTCTTTAACGGATACTGCCGCATTTTCCAAGCATCTCTAGACTCTGATAGCAAAGCGAAACCGGCAAGACTTGTGTAGGAATATTTGGAAGTTAGTGTCTCCCTACGGAAACACCATCTTTTTCCTACAAGGGCTGTCCGCCTGCAGCGAGTTCCAAGAGATGTTTTTCAGGGACTGAAAAGTCCTTTTTCCTTAGGGGTGAAACACCTTGGCCAAGATTCTCGTGGTTACATCCGGCAAGGGTGGTGTGGGTAAGACCACCACCAGCGCCGCTATCGGTACCGGCCTCGCTCTGCGCGGCCACAAGACAGTCATCGTCGACTTCGACGTCGGTTTGCGTAACCTCGACCTGATCATGGGCTGCGAGCGCCGCGTGGTGTACGACTTCGTCAACGTGGTGAACGGCGAAGCCAACCTGCAACAGGCCCTGATCAAGGACAAGCGCCTTGAGAACCTGTACGTGCTGGCCGCCAGCCAGACCCGTGACAAAGACGCGCTGACCAAAGAAGGCGTGGGCAAAGTCCTCGCTGAGCTGAAAGAAACCTTCGAATACGTAGTGTGCGATTCCCCGGCGGGTATCGAAACCGGCGCTCACCTGGCGATGTACTTCGCCGATGAAGCCATCGTGGTAACCAACCCGGAAGTTTCCTCGGTACGTGACTCGGACCGCATGCTCGGCCTGCTGGCCAGCAAGTCCAAGCGCGCCGAAGAAGGCCAGGACCCGATCAAGGAGCACCTGCTGCTCACCCGCTACAACCCTGAGCGCGTCAGCAATGGCGAAATGCTCGGCGTTGAAGACGTGAAGGAAATCCTCGCAGTGACCCTGCTGGGCGTGATTCCGGAATCCCAGGCCGTACTGAAGGCATCCAACCAGGGTGTGCCGGTGATTCTTGACGACCAGAGCGACGCCGGCCAGGCGTACAGCGATGCAGTGGATCGCTTGCTGGGCAAGACCGTGGAACACCGCTTCCTCGATGTTAAGAAGAAGGGATTCTTCGAGCGTATCTTTGGAGGCAACTAAACAATGAAATTTCTCGACTTCTTTCGCGCCAACAAAAAGCCAAGTACCGCGTCGGTAGCGAAAGAGCGTCTACAGATCATCGTGGCGCACGAACGCGGCCAACGCAGCACGCCGGACTACCTGCCAGCCTTGCAGAAGGAACTGGTCGAGGTGATCCGCAAGTACGTCAATATCGGCAACGATGACGTGCATGTCGCCCTGGAAAATGACGGCAGTTGCTCGATTCTGGAACTCAATATCACCCTGCCCGATCGTTGATCGAAAGGGCGGTCGCCACGGCGGCTCGGTCACCTTGATCCCTTTTCGGGAACCGGGTGGGCGAGCCGCCGTTGGCGTTTGTTACGAGGCTGTTTAATGCCGCTGTCCAATATCCATATCCTGCATCAGGACGACGCTGTCCTGGTGGTGAACAAGCCAACCCTGCTGCTCTCGGTGCCGGGTCGCGCCGACGACAACAAGGACTGCCTGATTACCCGCCTGCAGGAAAACGGTTACCCCGAGGCCCGCATCGTCCATCGCCTGGACTGGGAAACCTCGGGGATCATCCTGCTGGCCCGGGACGCCGATACCCACCGCGAACTGTCCCGCCAGTTTCATGACCGCGAAACCGAAAAAGCCTACACCGCCTTGGCCTGGGGTCAGCCGGAACTGGACAGCGGCAGCATCGACCTGCCCCTGCGCTACGACCCGCCGACCAAGCCACGCCATGTGGTGGACCACGAGTTCGGCAAGCACGCGCTGACCTTCTGGAAAGTGCTGGAGCGTTGCGGCGACTGGTGCCGGGTAGAGCTGACACCGATCACCGGGCGTTCGCATCAGTTACGTGTGCACATGTTGTCTATCGGGCATCCGTTGCTCGGTGATGGTTTGTATGCCCATGAACAGGCCCTGGCCGCCTGGCCCCGCCTGTGCCTGCATGCGAGCATGCTGAGTTTCACTCATCCGCAAAGCGGCGAGCGTTTGCGCTTCGAGTGCCCTGCCCCGTTCTAGAATTGGCAATACAATCAAAACTGTGGGAGGGGGCTTGCTCCCGATGGCGGAGTGTCAGTCACTGAATCTGTTGACTGACCCACCGCATCGCGAGCAAGCCCCCTCCCACATTCAGTTCTGTGTCAGTTCTAGACACCGAGTCAAACCAATACGGTAAACTCCGCGCATTGCTGTCTGGAGCTACTTATGCGCGAAGCGTTGAATCAAGGCCTGATCGACTTCCTCAAGGCCTCCCCTACTCCTTTTCATGCCACTGCCGCCCTCGCCCAGCGCCTGGAAGCGGCCGGTTACCAGCGCCTCGACGAGCGCGACACCTGGACCACCGAGGCCAACGGTCGCTACTACGTGACCCGCAACGATTCCTCGATCATCGCCTTCAAGCTCGGCCGTCACTCGCCGCTGCAAGGCGGCATCCGCCTGGTCGGCGCCCACACCGACAGCCCATGCCTGCGGGTCAAGCCCCAGCCTGAGCTGCAACGCCAGGGTTTCTGGCAGTTGGGTGTGGAAGTCTACGGCGGCGCGCTGCTGGCCCCGTGGTTCGACCGCGACCTGTCCCTGGCCGGCCGCGTGACCTTCCGCCGCGACGGCAAGGTCGAAAGCCAATTGATCGACTTCAAGCTGCCGATCGCGATCATTCCCAACCTGGCCATTCACCTCAACCGTGAAGCGAACCAGGGCTGGGCGATCAATGCCCAGACCGAGCTGCCACCGATCCTCGCGCAGTTTGCCGGTGACGAACGCGTGGACTTCCGCGCCGTGCTCACCGAGCAGTTGGCCCGTGAGCATGGGTTGAACGCTGACGTGGTGCTCGACTACGAGCTGAGCTTCTACGACACCCAAAGCGCTGCGGTCATCGGCCTCAATGGCGACTTCATCGCCGGCGCACGCCTGGACAACCTGCTGTCGTGCTACGCCGGGCTGCAAGCCTTGCTCACCAGCGAGACCGACGAAACCTGCGTACTGGTGTGCAACGACCACGAAGAAGTCGGATCCTGCTCGGCCTGCGGTGCCGATGGCCCGATGCTGGAACAGACCCTGCGCCGCCTGTTACCCGAAGGTGATGAGTTCGTACGTACCATTCAGAAATCCCTGTTGGTATCGGCAGACAACGCCCACGGCGTGCACCCTAACTACGCCGAGAAACACGATGCCAACCACGGCCCGAAACTCAACGCCGGCCCGGTGATCAAGGTCAACAGCAACCAGCGCTACGCCACCAACAGCGAAACCGCCGGGTTCTTCCGCCACCTGTGCATGGCCCTGGAGGTGCCGGTGCAGAGCTTCGTGGTGCGCAGTGACATGGGCTGCGGCTCGACCATCGGCCCCATCACCGCCAGCCACCTGGGCGTGCGCACCGTGGATATCGGCTTGCCGACCTTTGCCATGCACTCCATTCGAGAGTTGTGCGGCAGCCATGACCTGGCGCATCTGGTGAAGGTGTTGGGTGCGTTCTACGCCAGTCGCGACTTGCCCTGATTTGATGGGCAAAATGTGATCGAAATGTGGGAGGGGGCTTGCTCCCGATGGCGGCGGGTCAGTCACCCGAAGCAGTGGCTGACACTCCGCCATCGGGAGCAAGCCCCCTCCCACATTTGGTTGGGTGTACTGCCAGACTGACCTATATCACCTGCACTTCTGATAATCCGGCCTAGACTTGTCAAAATTCCCACTCCGACAAGGCCGCCTCCACGATGATCTCAATGTCCTCGTTCCACACCATGCTCATCCCCATTGTGATCGGCATGATCATGCTCGCGGTCGGTTTCAACTTTCGCGACAAGCCCCTCGGCGTGTTCGGCATGTGGGTCGGCATGCTGTTGATCCTGGGCACCGTGGTGTACAAGATCCTCGCCAAACTGGCGCAATGACAAATGCGCTCGCATTGGGCATAGCGGCCTCGTACACTCGGTCAACTCGTCGTTTTCAAGGTTGACCGCCTCGTGTTCTCCCGTCTGTTTGCCCTGCCCTGCTACCTGCTGATCACCCTGCTCACGCTGCTGCCGCTGACGTCCGCCCAAGCCGTGGGCTTGCCCGGGATGCTGGGCAGCTCCAGCAAGACCCAACCCCAGGCCGAAGTGCCCCTGGGCCAGTCGCTGGACGAGGTGATCAAGACCCTCGAGAACGACCAGCAGCGAACCCAGTTGCTGAGCGACCTGAAGAAACTGCGCGCCGCCACGCAAAAGGCCCAACCCGCCGCCGAACAAGGTGTGCTTGGGTTGATCGGCAGCACACTGTCGGGCTTTGAACAGCAGTTCTCCGGCGCCGACAGCCCGCTGGGGCGCTGGTCCAATGAAGTGGACCTGGCCAAGGAAGAACTGGGTGCCCTGATGCTGCCAGCCAGCGAGTGGCTGCCGATCATCTTCGGGTTTGCCTTGATTTTAGCGGTGTGGAGCCTGCTGGCCGCCGCGCTGATCTGGCTCAGCCATCGGGTACGCGAGCGCTTCGGCCTACCCGAGGAGCTGCCGCAACACCCACGCACCTGGGACATGCTGCGCTTCGCCCTACGCAAGCTGGGGCCTTGGCTGATTGCTTTGGTGATCACGGTTTACCTCAGCTACGCGCTGCCTTCATCCCTGGGCAAGTCCCTGGCGATGGTGCTGGCCTACGCCTTGGTAGTCGGCACCTGTTTCTCGGCCATCTGCGTGATCGCCTTCTCCGTGCTCGATGGCCCGCACCGCCACCGCGCCCTGTATATCCTGCGCCACCAGGCGTTCCGCCCGTTGTGGTGGATCGGCAGTTTTGCGGCCTTCGGTGAAGCCTTGAGCGACCCGCGACTGGTCGAGGCGCTCGGCCAGCACCTGGCCCACACCGCCGCGACCGTAGCCAATGTAATGGCCGCGTTGTCCACCGGCGTGTTCATCCTGCGTTTCCGCCGACCGATTGCGCACTTGATCCGTAACCAGCCGCTGTCGCGTCGCCTGACCCGGCGTGCGCTCACCGACACCCTGTCAATTATCGGCACCTTCTGGTACCTGCCAGCCCTGTTGCTGGTCGGTATCTCGCTGTTCGCCACCTTCCTGTCGGCCGGCGACAGCAGCACCGCCCTGCGCCAGTCGCTGCTGTGCACGGTGTTGCTGGTGTTGTGCATGGTGATCAATGGTCTGGTGCGCCGCCACGCCCTCAAGCCACAACGCGGGCACAAGCGCCACGCGCTGTATTCCGAGCGCCTGAAAAGCTTTGTCTACACCCTGGCCCACCTGGTGGTGTGGCTGGTGTTTATCGAACTGGGCCTGCGCGTGTGGGGCCTGTCGCTGATTCGCTTTACCGAAGGCGACGGCCATGAAATCAGCGTCAAGCTGTTCGGCCTGGCCGGCACGCTGCTGTTTGCCTGGCTGATCTGGATCCTCAGCGACACCGCAATCCACCATGCCCTGACCCGCTCGCGCAAAGGCCTGGCCAATGCGCGTGCGCAGACCATGATGCCGTTGATCCGCAACGTGCTGTTCGTGACCATCTTTATCATCGCCGCCATCGTCGCCCTGGCGAACATGGGCATGAACGTCACGCCACTGCTGGCCGGTGCCGGTGTGATCGGTCTGGCCATCGGTTTTGGTGCGCAGTCGCTGGTGGCGGACTTGATCACCGGTTTGTTCATCATCATCGAAGACTCCCTGGCCATCGACGACTACGTGGATGTCGGCGGCCACCTCGGTACAGTGGAGGGCCTGACCATCCGTACCGTGCGCCTGCGCGATATCGACGGCATCGTGCACACCATCCCGTTCAGCGAAATCAAGAGCATCAAGAACTACTCCCGGGAGTTCGGCTATGCGATCTTCCGGGTGGCGATCCCGTACAACATGGAGATCGACGACGCGATCAAGCTGATGCGCGATGTCGGCCATGCCATGCGCAACGACCCACTGCAACGCCGCAATATCTGGTCTCCGCTGGAGATCCAGGGTGTGGAGAGTTTCGAGTCCGGCAGCGCGATCCTGCGCGCACGCTTCAAGACCGCACCGATCAAGCAGTGGGAAGTGTCGCGGGCGTTCAACCTGTCGCTCAAGCGCCATCTGGATGAAGCCGGGCTCGACCTGGCGACGCCGCGCTTGAGTGTGCAGGTGGTCACCGCCGGCAGCGTGCAGGAGAAAGACCAACAACAATAAATAGAGAGAGGTTTGTATGCGTTTGAACGGTCTGACACACCAGTGGGTATTCGGCTTGCTCTGCGGGGTGGCGAGTAGTGCGGTGATTGCCGCCAGCAGCGGCCAGGACAGTGCCCGGGAGGAGATTGCCACCCAGGCAAAAATCCTCGAACCGGCCTTACTGGAAACCCGCCGCGATATCCACGCTCATCCGGAGTTGGGCAACACCGAAACCCGCACCGCCGAGCTGGTCGCCAAACAGCTGCGCGACCTTGGCCTTGAGGTGAAAACGGGCGTGGCCCGCACCGGCGTCGTCGCCACCTTGAAAGGCGCCCTGCCCGGCCCGACCGTGGCCCTGCGCGCCGATATGGATGCGCTGCCGGTCAAGGAAGTCGCTGACCTGCCTTTCGCCTCCAAAGCCAAAGGCACCTACCTGGGCAAGGAAGTTGACGTGATGCACGCCTGCGGCCACGACGCCCACACCGCAATCCTGCTGAGCACTGCGAAGATTCTTACCGGTATGCGCGAGCGCCTGCCCGGCACCGTGGTGTTCTATTTCCAACCGGCTGAAGAAGGCCCGAGCGACTTCATCCCCGATGGCAAGAACACCTGGGGCGCGAAGATGATGGTGCAGGAAGGCGTAATGAAAGCGCCGAAACCCGACGCGGTGTTCGGCCTGCATCTGTGGGCCGGTGTACCCGCCGGGCAAATCGCCTACCGCCCGGGGCCGACCCTGGCCAGCTCCGATGACCTGCGCATCAAGATCCTCGGCAAACAGACCCACGCCGGTCGCCCGTGGGATGGCATCGACCCGATCACCGTTGGCGCACAGACCATTGTCGGCCTGCAAACCGTGGTCAGCCGCCGTACCGATATATCCTCATTTCCCTCTGTGGTGAGCATCGGCACCATTAACGGTGGCACCCGCTACAACATCATCCCCGAGTCGGTGGACATGAGCGGCACCATTCGCTCCTACGACTACGGCATTCGCCAGAAGCTGCATGCGGACGTGCGCCAGACCGTAGAAAAAATTGCCGAGAGCGGCGGCGCCAAGGCCGAAGTAACGATCATCGAGAAGTACGACCCCACCATCAACAACCCGGCGCTGACCGAAAAAATGCTGCCAAGCCTGCGTTGGGCGGCCCAGGATGATGTGGTGCAAGGCCCGTTGGTGGGAGGCGCCGAAGACTTCTCGTTTTATGCCAAAGAAGCGCCGGGGCTGTTTGTGTTCCTGGGGGTGACCCCGAGGGATCAGGACATGAGCAAGGCCGCGCCAAATCACAACCCGGGGTTCTTTGTGGATGAGTCGGCGTTGGTGGTGGGCGTGAGGACGCTGGCGTCGTTGGCGACGGATTATCTCTACGCCAACACACCGCAGTAGTGCTTCTTAATGTGGGAGGGGGCTTGCTCCCGATAGCGGTGTGCCAGGTTGAACATATTCACCTGATGTACCGCCATCGGGGGCAAGCCCCCTCCCACATTTGAACCGAGGTGAATCAGTTGGCCAGCACGGCACCATCCATCTTCTGGCGCAGGCTCAACGGGCGCATATCAGTCCACACTTCCTCGATGTAGGCCAGACACTCTTTCTTCATGCCGCTCTTGCCCACCGTACGCCAGCCTTCAGGCACAGCCTTGTAGTCGGGCCAGATCGAATACTGCTCTTCGTGGTTGACCACTACCTGAAACAGGATGTCGTCGCGGTCAAATACTGAGGTCATTGCTGTTCTCCATCGCTCAAAGGCTGGCTGCGCACCACGCGCAGCACTGATATCTGTAGAAACGTACCAAGGGCCTGGAAAATTAGACGCTGGCGACCGCTGCCGCCAGGGCACGCCCGAAGATCTCGGCCACCTGGTCAACCTCGGCAGCAGTGATCACCAGCGGTGGCAGGAAGCGCACCACGCTGCCATGGCGCCCGCCCAACTCCAGGATCAGGCCGCGCTTGAGGCATTCACGCTGCACCAGCGGCGCCAACTGGCGATGTACCGGTGGGTGGCCCTGGCTATCAGGCGTGCCTGTCGGGTCGACCAATTCCACCCCCAGCATCAGCCCACGGCCACGAATATCCCCCAGGTGCGGGAAGTCGCGCTGCAGGATGCGCAGGTGTTCACCCAGGCGCTCCCCCATGGCCGCCGCATGGCCAGCCAGGTCGTGATCCTTGAGGTAGCGCATCACCGCCGAGCCCGCCGCCATCGCCATCTGGTTGCCCCGGAACGTCCCGGCATGGGCGCCCGGCAGCCAGGTGTCGAGCCAGTCGCGATACACCACCACCGCCAACGGCAGGCTGCCGCCAATGGCCTTGGACATCACCACCACATCCGGAATGATGCCGGCGTGTTCGAACGCGAACATCTTGCCGGTGCGCCCGAAGCCACTCTGGATTTCATCGACGATCAGCGCTACACCCGCCTGCTCGGTGATACGTCTCAGGCCACGCAGCCAGTCGAGGTCCGCCGGAATCACGCCGCCCTCGCCCTGAACCACTTCGACAATCACCGCCGCTGGCAACAACACCCCGGCTTCCGGATCGTTGAGCAGGTTTTCCAGGTAATGCAGGTTGACCCGCACACCCTCCGCGCCGCCCAGGCCGAACGGGCAACGGTAGTCATACGGGAATGGCAGGAATTGCACGCCATTGCTGAGCAACGCGCCCAAGGGTTTCTTCGGCCCCAGGCTGCCCATCAGACTCAACGCACCCTGGCTCATGCCGTGATAACCGCCCTGGAACGACAGCACGGTGCTGCGCCCGGTGGCGGTGCGCACCAGTTTCAATGCGGCTTCCACCGCATCGGTGCCGGTGGGGCCGCAGAACTGGATCTTCGCTTCTCGCGCCAATTCAGAGGGCAGCACACCGAACAGGTCCTGCACGAACTGATCCTTGACCGGCGTAGTCAGGTCGAGGGTGTGCAGGGGCAGTTCATCGCTCAGCACTTGCTGTATCGCCTGGATCACCACTGGGTGGTTATGCCCCAGCGCCAGGGTCCCGGCGCCGGCCAGGCAGTCGATGAAACGCCGTCCCTCGACGTCTTCCACATAGATGCCCTTGGCACGCTTGAGCGCCAGGGGGATGCGTCGCGGGTAGCTGCGGGCGTTGGATTCCTGCTGGCGCTGGCGGGCCAGCAGCGGGGTTTCGTCGAACTGGTAGAGCGTTTCCGCAGGCGCCAGGGCGTCTTCGATAAGGCTGGTAGCGACTGACATCTCTCGATCCCTCAATACGCTGGTGATGGTGACCAAACTGCCGATCCGTTGGCGTCTGGCCCAAGGGCATGCGCACGGATTTCCTGTTCTGGAGACGCATCAGCTTGAAGAGGATTTAGGGGACGACGGTTGTTAATTGATGAATAAAGATCCAAATGTGGGAGGCGGCCCAGCTTGCTGCGCGACAGCGCAACGTCGACGATATGAACGGGTGGTTGGGTTTTTGGACCGGGTACATATCCGTTATTTAGGTAACGGCCACTATAGGTTCCGCTCTTACAGCGGCTCACTTTTGAGAAGCGCAAAAGTAAGCAAAACGTCCTCGCCCCACCACTCGGCACCTCGCTTAGGCTCGGTGTGCCCGTAATCCGACATGGATTTGGGGGGCCGCCGCCACGCGCCATCCATGGCGCGGGGCGGCTAAACCGGCATCCCTGCCGGTTTACCCCCCAAATCCATGTCGAATTCCGGCCAGCGTGGTTTAACGGGGCGCCTAAGATCAAAATCAAAAGCAAAAGCGAGGCGGCCTTGTAGCCGACCTGATCGATGCTGCGTGCGCGTACCCCTGTGGGAGCGGGCTTGCTCGCGAAAGCGGTGGGTCAGTCAACCTCACTGTTTGCTGGGCCGGCGTCTTCGCGGGCAAGTCGAATCGTCGCACCGCCGCTCCCACATTTGATCTTCGCTGCCTTGAGCATTTCGTTCGCTTAACTGACCCGCTCCCACAGAAAAGCAGAAACGCCGCCAGCGTATCTACGATGCGAAGCGAGTCGCTCTTGATCTGGCTTTTGATCTTGATCTTAGGCGCCCCGTCAAACCACGCTGGCCGAACGCAGGCTTGAATCCGTGGGTAACCCGGCAGGACGCCGGGTTAGCCGCACTGGGCCATGGATGGCCCATTGCGGCGGCCCACGGATTCAAGCCTGCGTTCGGGCACACCGAGCATTAGCGAGGTGCCGAGTGGTGGGGCGAGGACCTTTTGCTTACTTTTGGGTCCTTCCAAAAGTGAGCCGCTGTAAGAGCGGAACCCTAAGTGGCCGTTACCTAAATAACGGATATGTACTCGGTCAAAACCCCCAACATCCTGGTCGGCTGTCAGGCCGCCATCGGGGGCAAGCCCCCTCCCACAGGTTCAGGACCACGCCAAAACTGAGTAGATTCCCACGCCGACCCACCACTATGGCAGGCAACCCCTCTTACTAAACAGTTTGCTGCGCCACAGCGTCACATCGACGATGGGGTGGGGACTCCCACATTCGAACCGCGATCGGCGCTCAAAGCCCACGGTATTTTTCGTTCAGTGCATACAAAATCGCGCAGGTCTGCGCATCCAGGAATCCACAATAATCCCTCGGCCGAAAGTGCATCTGAAACGCCCGGGTTCGCCGCTCAAATGCCTGCCGATTCTGCGCCGGCTTATACCCATAACGCTGAAACGCCCGCTCCACCTCGACCTCTGGCGGCAAGCCGACACAAAAGCGACGCTGGTACATCGCCCGGGTCGGCTCATCAAACCAGGCGCCTACTCCGGCTTCATGCAGAAAATGCCAGGGCAACCGAGGCCCGGGATCGCTCTTGCGCCAATAGGCCACGTCTGAATGCCCGAGAATGTCGGTCGGCCCAATCTGCGGGTAACGCCCGAGAATGTCGCGAACCAACGCAACCAACACGTCAATCTGCTCTTCAGGGTACTGAGGAAAGGTAAATGCACCCGCGTCATCCCGCGCCAGGTTAACGATCTCAATGCCAATCGATCGGCCGTTAAGATTGCCCCTCCCGCCCCAGTAGCTCACCCCCGCATGCCAGGCGCGCTTGCCCTCGTCCACCAGGCGAAACACGCGTAACTCTTCATAACCTGCAGCGCGGTAGCTGGGTTCATCGGGGTCGGGCAGCAGGTAGTGGGCGCTGACGCCATCTTGAGTCAGGGTGCCCAGGGATGAAGCAAAGGGCGCCGCCGTGTAGTGCAGGATGATCTGCCGCACGGATTCGCCGTCGCGGTCGTTGAAATCCTTGGCAGGGAAACTGGTATCGATAACCAACATAAGAACCGTCCTTTTCAATTCAGGCCGACTCATTCGGCCCGTTCAAGCGCAAAAAATTACCGCCATCCTGAAGGGTTGAATTTCAGGCGGGCGGTAATTATTTGGCACGTGAAAAGAAGGTTCAGCGACGCAACGGCATACCCAGGTCAACCCGCAAGCCGTCCGGCTGGCTGTCGAATGTCAACGAGCAGGAGCAGCGCTGCACAATCGCCTGGACGATGGCCAGGCCCAGGCCACAGCCTTCGCTGTTGCCATTGCGCCAGAAACGCTGGGTGAGGTATTGCAGGTCTTCGCTGGAGATCTGCTTGCCATGGTCACGCACGCGGAAAACCACGTGTTGAGCGTTGCTGGACACGCTCAGTTCCACCCGGGTATCGGCCGGGGTATGGCGCAAGGCATTGTCCAGCAGGTTGCGCAAGGCGGCGACGGCCAGGCCCACGGGCATTTCCACCGGGCGGTTGGAAAGATCGTTCGTCAAGATCAGGTCGATCCGACGATTGTCACCGGCGTTGGCGTCCTGGATCGCCAGCCGTGCCACTTCCTCGGCACTGGACTGCACGCCATCGTCAAACGACAGGCTGCCCTCCACCCGCGCCAGCAGCAACAGTTGCTCCAAGGTGCGATGCAGACGGTCAGCGCCTTCCTCCGCGTGGGCCAGGGACTGGTCGCGGGCCGCGCCCTCGGTCATGCGTGCCACCTGCAGGTGAGTCTTGATGGCCGTCAATGGGCTGCGTAGCTCATGAGCGGCGTCTCCGGTAAGGCGGCGTTCGCGCTCGATGGTCTTGGCAATGCGTTGCAGCAATTGGTTCTGGGTGTCGAGCAGCGGCTTGAGCTCGCTGGGCAACGGGTGAATCTGTAGGGGCTCAAGGGAATCGGCACTGCGGCGCATCAAGGCGTCACGCATGCGATTGAGCGGCACCAGGCTCTGGCCGATACCCAACCACAGCAGGCACAGGCACCCCAGCAAGGCCACGCCGACCGGCACCGAGGCAGCCAGCAGTATCGACAGGTTGAGAGCTTCGCGCTCCACCTGGCGGTCGGCGGTGGTAATCAGCAAGTCACCACGGGACAACGTGAAACTGCGCCAGCCCACACCATCGATGACCTGGTCACGAAACCCACTCTTGCGCGACTCCAGCCCCTCCTCGGGCGTGGTGTGGCTGCGCGCCAGGATCTCACCGCGCAGAGAGCTGACCTGGCAAGCCATGCCACCCGGCACATTCAGTTGTTCAGCGCGCAAATGCGTACCGGCGCTGACACTGGCCAAACCCGGCATCTGCTCGGTCAGCCCCGCCACCATGCGCGCCGAGGCCACCAGGCGCTGGTCGAGGGAAAACATCATCTGGTTGCGCAAATCGTTGAGCATCCAGGCTGCCGCCAGCACCCAGATAAGCACAAAGGCGGCGCCCAGCTTGAACGTCAGGCGCAGGCGCAAGCTCATCACTGGGTGTTCTCTCCAGCATCCGCCGGGCCCAGGCGATAGCCCAGGCCCCGGACGGTTTCGACGATACCGTTGCCCAATTTGCGCCGCAGGTGGTGGATATGCACGTTGAGCGCATTGCTTTCGAGCTCGTCATTGAAGCCGTATACGCTGTCCTTGAGCTGTTCGCTGGACAGCACGCGGCCCTTGTTATGCAGCAACGCCTGCAACAGCGCCTGTTCGCGACGGGACAGGTCCACCGGTTGGCCACCCAGGAAAGTCTCGCGGCTGCTGGGGTCGTAGGCCAGGCGGCCATGTTCGATCAGGTTGACGCTACGCCCTGCCACCCGGCGCAACAGGGTTTGCAGGCGAGCCGCGAGTTCACGCAGGTCGAAGGGCTTGAGCAGGTAGTCATCGGCGCCGGCTTGCAGGCCATCGACACGGTTGGTCACCGAGTCCCGCGCAGTGAGGATCAACACCGGGATCTCCAAGCCCTGGCTGCGCTGTTGTTGCAGCAGCTTGAGGCCGTCTTCGTCAGGCAGGCCGAGGTCGAGCACCATGATGTCGAAGGCCGCTGCCTTGAGCATCGCCCGCGCTGCCGAGGCTGTGGCCACGCGCTCCACCGTGAAGCCCTGGGCAGTGAGGCCGGCCACGATGCCGCTGGCGATCAGTTCGTCGTCTTCACAAACCAGTACGTGCATGGTGAACCCTTCATGAAAGATGGGAGGATTAAAAGTGCAGCGGATTAAGCGCCGATTATGCCGTGAAAAGAAGCAAGCTCGGACAATCCCTACACTTTAGAATAGCCCCGGTTAATCATCGGTTAATCAACGCCACACATTGTGTGCCTCACTTGCATCGAACTAAGGCTTGACCATGCGGCATCTATTGACCTTTCTGCTGGTGTTGTTCGCAGGATTCGCCCAGGCAGCGCCGGGCAGTCCCTTCGAAACCAAACCCGACTTTCTCCCGGTGGGCAAAGCCTTCACCTTTACCTCTGAACGTCTTGAAAGTGGCGAGACACAACTGTATTGGCAGATTGCCGACGGTTACTACCTGTACCAGCAACGCATGAAGTTCGACGGTCTCGCCGAACAGCCGGTGCTGCCTCAGGGTGAAGCCCATAGCGATGAGTTCTTCGGCGAGCAGCAAGTGTACCGCCAGGGCCTGGAGGTGAAGATCCCCGCCGGCGCCACTGGCCAGGTCAAGCTGGGCTGGCAGGGCTGTGCCGATGCGGGCCTGTGCTATCCGCCACAGTCGATTACCGTAGACCTGGGCGGCAACCCGGCTGTAGCCGCTACCGCGCAGGCCCAGGACCAAAGCCTGGCCAGCGGCCTGCAACAGCGCAGCCTGGGTTGGAGCCTGCTGGTATTCTTTGGCCTGGGCCTGCTATTAGCGTTTGCACCCTGCTCGTTGCCGATGCTGCCGATTCTCGCCGGCCTGGTAGTCGGCAGTGGCGCCAGCCCGCGTCGTGGCTTTGCCCTGGCCGGCAGCTACGTGGTGTGCATGGCGCTGGTGTATGCGGCCCTGGGTGTGGTGGCCGCATTGCTCGGCGCCAACCTCGCCGCACTGCTGCAAACCCCATGGATCCTGGGTAGTTTTGCCGCCTTGTTTGTGGTGCTCGCCCTGCCGATGTTCGGCGTCTTTGAACTGCAACTGCCCGCCTTCCTGCGTGACCGTCTCGATAACGTCAGCCGTCAGCAAAGCGGCGGCAGCCTGGTGGGTGCCGGGGTACTCGGCGCGCTGTCCGGTCTGCTGGTGGGCCCGTGCATGACTGCGCCCCTGGCCGGCGCCCTGCTGTATATCGCCCAGAGCGGCAATGCGTTGCACGGTGGCCTGATCCTGTTCGCCATGGGTATCGGTATCGGTATTCCGCTGTTGTTGCTGGTCACTGTGGGCAACCGCTTCCTGCCCAAGCCGGGCACCTGGATGAATGTGCTCAAGGGCATCTTCGGCTTCCTGTTCCTGGGTACCGCCGTGCTGATGATTCGCCCCGTGGTCGACGACAGCCTGTGGATCGGCTTGTGGGGCGCCCTGGCGCTGGTGATGGCCTACTGCGGCTGGACGCTGGCCCGTGAGTTCGGCCTGGCGGCCAAGGTCTTCGGCGCCGGCTCCCTGGTATTGGGCCTGTGGGGCGCGGTGCTGGTGGTGGGTGCAGCGGGTGGCAGCGATGAGCTGTGGCAACCGTTGAAGGTCTACAGCGGCTCGCGGATCGCCAGTGCACCGAGCGCCCATGATGCGTTCATGACCATCAATGACCCGGCCGCGCTGCAAAGCCAACTCGACAGCGCCAAGGCGCAGGGCCAATGGGTGCTGCTGGACTACTACGCCGACTGGTGCGTGTCGTGCAAGATCATGGAGAAACAGGTCTTCGGCAAACCCGAAGTGATGGATGCGCTCAAAGACGTGCGCCTGCTGCGCCTGGACGTCACCGCCGACAACGCCGCCAGCCGCGAGCTGCTGGGCCGTTACAAAGTACCGGGGCCGCCGAGTTTCGTGTGGATCGGCCCGGACGGTGACGAACGCCGCGCCCAACGCATCACCGGCGAAGTGGATGCGGCTGCCTTCCTGCAACGCTGGACCCAGACACGGAACGCGCTCTGATGCTGACCTTCACCATCGGCACCTTCGCCATTGCCCTGAATCATCTGCTGCTGATCAGCGCGCTGATTCTCGCCACCCTGGTGGGCTGGCGCGTAGCCAAGCGCGGCGGTGAGAACCCTGAGTCGGTGCTGTTCAGCCTGTTCCTGCTGGGCATGCTCGCCGCCCGTGTCAGCTTTGTGTTGATGTACTGGAGTTATTACAGCAACGACTGGGTCGAGATGGTCGACTTGCGCGACGGTGGCTTTCTTGCGTGGCCCGGGATTATCGCGCTGGTGCTCGGCGCGCTGGCGTACGGCTGGCGTCGCCCGCCCCTGCGCAAGCCGCTCTGCGCCGGGGTGATCACCGGCCTGGTGTTCTGGGGCATGGCCAACCTGTCCCTCAGCGTTTACGAAAAAGGCACCCGCCTGCCGGACATCACCTTGCGCAATGCCAATGGCGAAGTGGTGCAACTGGCGGACTACCAGGGCGGGCCGCTGGTGATCAACCTGTGGGCTACATGGTGCCCGCCGTGCCGTCGCGAAATGCCGGTGCTGGAAAGCGCCCAGCGCCTGCGCCCCGACGTGACCTTCCTGTTCGTCAACCAGGCCGAAAGCATGCAAAGCGTCAGCACCTACCTGGCCACCCAGGGCCTGAATCTCGATAACGTGCTGTTCGACGCCAGCGGCCGCCTCGGCCAGGCCGTGGGTTCCATGGCGCTGCCGACCACGCTGTTCTACCAAGCCGATGGGCGCCTGATCAACAGCCACCTGGGCGAACTATCCGACGCCAGCCTGGCCCGCGCCATGGAACCCTTCGACAACGCCACAACAAGGAAACCGACATGCCTCGCCTCCGCCACTTGCTGACCCTGCTGCCTTTGACGCTCGCTGCCACCCTGGCACACGCCGAAGACTGGCCGGCGCCGATCAAGCAGATCGAAGCCAAGGGCGCCAAGATCATCGGCACATTCGACGCCCCCAGCGGCCTCACCGGCTACGCCGCGCAGTACCAGAACCGAGGCATGGCGCTGTACCTGACCGCCGACGGCAAGCACGTGATCGCCGGCAACCTGTACGACGCCCAGGGCAATGACCTGAGCACCGCGCCCCTGGAAAAGCTGGTGTACGCGCCGATGGCCAAGGAAGTCTGGGCCAAGATGGAAAAAAGCAGCTGGATCCAGGACGGCGATAAAAACGCACCGCGCACCGTTTACCTGTTCAGCGACCCCAACTGCCCGTACTGCAACATGTTCTGGGAACAGGCGCGCCCATGGGTCAAGGCCGGCAAGGTGCAGTTGCGCCACATCATGGTCGGCATCATCCGCGAAGACAGCCCAGGCAAATCCGCCGCCCTGCTCGCCGCCAAAGACCCGCAAAAAGCCCTGCAGGAACACGAAGCCGCCGGCAAGGGCAGCAAGCTCAAGGCTCTGGAGAAGATCCCGGCCGATGTCGAGGCCAAGCTCGATGCCAATATGAAGTTGATGGATGAGCTGGAGTTGTCGGCGACGCCGGCGATTTTCTATCTGGATGACAAGGGTGGGTTGCAGCAGCAGCAGGGGGCGCCTTCGCCGGAGAAGTTGATCAAGATACTGGGTACCCGATAAAGGGTCATGCCAAAGCAAAAGGCCTCCAGAAACGGGAGGCCTTTTGCTTTGAGGGTATTACCTGAGGTTAATCAGACTTCCGTTACGACAATCGATGTGACGTCAAAGTCATTACCATTCATCCCCATCTGGAGGTTATCAATACTGAGTCTTGTCGCTGCCGACGTTGCAGTAAACACCCCCTCGAGCACATCCCAATTCCTGCCAAGAGTCGTAATCGGGGTGATTTCAACGCCATCAGCCACCAGTACAAGACGAGGTGCTGGGCGAGCGCCGCTGTTATCACGCACCCATGCACTGAATGTGTAGCGATTTCCCTCTTCCAACTCGAAATACTCCTTGAACAACTTCTCACGCTGAGTAATGGGGTCTCTCGTATTGGTGTATCCCCAATCAAACAAGTAGTAACCGGCCTGACCGCCTGGTCCGGCCCCCGGTTTAACGACTAGGTCCCTGCTATCCGTGGCTCCCGCGCCTTTTTTCCAGTGATTCCAACCGTTGTCCGGACCTTGGGGATTGAAGTCCGTTTCATCCCTGAACAGTTTACGGAACGCCAGATGCAAGAGAGGAAACTCAATCGCGCTCCCCACATTACCGCCGATCTCAGTAGTGCCCTTGAATACAACGTCCAAGGCCGTTCCATTGCGCAGTTTGTCCAGCTCTTGGCGTCTGAGTACTCGCGATAATCCATCGGCCACATCGTTCTCGGTAATCGGCTCGTTGACCATCACCTTGATAGTGTAGGGGGAGCCATCTTCTTTGATGCCCCGGCACTCCAGCCACCCCATCTGCCCCGCCAGGATGAACCACCATGCCTTATCGAATTTTTCATCATTGACCGTGATATGCGCGTCGCCAAGGACCGTCCGCAGATCCAGAATGCCGCGCGTGGCCTCCGGCACCACCGGCGTCGGCAGGCGCACCGGAACGCTGATATTCAACTCAAGATCATCGGAGGTCGCGTTTTTGCATGCACTGGTGACGGTGTAATGGATCACTACCCTCTTGCCGGCGCCTCGAATGACGGCCTCGCGGGGGATATCGAAATCGACATAGCCCGTACTGCTGTTGCCCGGTTTTGGCGCCAACGGCAAGCGAGCACCGTCCGGGTCTTTCCAGCACAGGCTAATCTCATGCTGCGCGCTGATGCGCTCGTACTCCACGCGAACAGTCACTCCGTCCCGACCGTTCCAAATCGTCAACTCGCTACCCACTGCCTCCCGTACGGTGGGCGCCTTGAGGACCAGATCTTCCTGCACCAACTTCAACTCCAACGCTGGAAATTCCTCAGCGCTGGCCTTATCCAGCTGACCATTGAAATTGACCGCAAAATGCACCTGCACACAGCTGCAATCCGCCAGCTTTTGCAGCTCGCGTCGTGGCAGGATTTCAGTGACCCCCGTCAGCGGGCCAGACTCGCCTCGTAGCACCTCAAAACTGTACGACGTGCCGTCTTCCAAGGTGCCCGTGACCCATAGCCAGCGCGGGTGAACCTTATCGATAAACCACCAGGGGATGACCGTTATCTGAGCGTCACCGGGGAAGGTATTGAGATCCAGCGTCGTGCCGGTGGCCTCGGTTACCTCAGGCTTGGGCAAATCACTGATGTTCAGAATATGGATGTCACGGAGCCGTGATGTCCACGTCTCTCCATTGCGTAAAACGGTGTAGTACACCGAAACCGTTTCCTTAAAATTGGCGCTGATCGCCGAAGCCGGTACCGCAAAGTCGACAACGCCATCAGCCCCCACCTCTTGGCAGGCCAGGTAAGGGTTGCCCGGCCCAGCGGTGCCCGTCCAGTGAGCGCACACATAGTCCTTGGGGCACGGATGATCGTAAGCCACCCGAAGCGTGGCGCCTTCCGTGGCATTGAGCGGGTTGAGCAGGAACTCCCCAGGGCTACATTCCACCGATTGAACAACGTTAGGCGCATCCAACTCCAGATGGGGCTCGGTCAGCAACGTATAGGTCTTCCCTGGGAAGCCCCTGTAAGGTGTAACCGCACTGAAGCGAACACTGCAAAAAATATACAGCTCACTGTCATGCTTGAACTGCCGGAGCACGGACTGAGGCAAGACTCGTTTCCATCCATCGCGTACGTCCTCCTCGGTAACCGGCTCATGCTGGTATCGGTAGAAACCGAATTCGGTACCATCAGGACGAATCCCGCTTATATAGCAGTTGATCGTTTGGATCGTGCTGGCAAAATCCCAAGCCGGAATGCAAATAACCGGGTCTTTACAGCAAAACAAAGAAAGATCCAGCTCGTCGTTGATAGTTTTGAGTACTTGCACCTGAGGCAGGTAGGGCAGGCTGATTCTTACCTCACCTTCCAATGAGGTTTGATCCTCCTCACAGTCTCGTGTGACGGTGTAGGTAAACCTGGCAAAGTTGTCCAGCCGCAGTGCTAGTATTGGGCTGGGATATAAAAGTTGATGCAACCGTCGCCACCGCCATCCTGAGGCTCGATCGGTGGATAAGAGCTTCCCGTCCGGGGCCAGTTCAGGGTGATACGGTCTGTTGGCTGCATGTCGTCGTAGCAGACCCTGACGGTGCCTCCGTTCAGCAGTACCCTGGGGTCTTTGACCTCTCCATCTTCGTCGGCCTCAACCAGCTTGGGTATGGGTAGATCAAGGGCATCCGGCAATGACTTGGGCATGGTAAAAGCTCCTTTTCAACAAACAGGGAATGTCGAACCCCAGGCGTTCGCCTAACCGACATCACCCATCACAGCGTAAAAAAGCAGCTTTTCCTACTGTCAAAATTGACAGTTCTCGCTAGAAAAACGGCGCTACCCGACCAACGGGCAGCGCCATTGCGCCTTAAAGCCCCTCCAACTCCGCCATCAAATCACTCAACCGATCCACCTTCTCGGCGCTGATCTCATTGGCCGCCAACCCATCGATATACTCGGCCAACTCCGCCACCGTGCTGCACTCGAACATCGCCCGCAGCGGCACGTCGCGCTGCAACGTCTTTTGCACCCGCGAGGCGATCTGCGTAGCCAGCAACGAGTGCCCGCCCAGTTCGAAGAAGTTGTCCTGCACACCTACCCTGTCGACTTTCAGTACCTCGGCCCAAATTCCGGCCAAGGTGGTTTCCAGTTCATTGCGCGGCGCCAGGTAGTCCTGGCTGTGCAGTTGGCCGATCTCCAAGGCTGGCAGGGCCTTGCGGTCGAGTTTGCCGTTGGCGTTGAGCGGCAGGCGCTCGAGCCATAGCCAGTGCAGCGGCACCATGTATTCCGGCAGTTCGGCACGCAGGCGTTGCTTGATGCGGTCCAGGCGCTCGCTCGGGTTGAGCGTTGCGTCGGCGGCCACCAGGTAACCCACTAGATGCTTGCCGTTGACGCCTTCCTGCACGCCAACCGCCGCGTCGCGTACCTCCGGTTGTTCGTGCAGGCGCGCTTCGATTTCACCCAGTTCGATGCGATAGCCGCGAATTTTCACCTGATGGTCGATACGCCCGACGTATTCCAACACGCCGTCACTGCGTCGCCGCGCCAGGTCGCCGGTGCGGTAGAGACGCTCGCCTGGTGCGCCGAATGGGTTCGGCACAAACACCGGGGCGGTGCGCAGCGGATCGCTGACGTAGCCACGACCGACACCAATGCCAGCGACGCACAGCTCACCGACCGCGCCCTGGGGTACCAACTCCAAGGCACCATCAAGCAGGTACAAACGGTTGTTGTCGGTTGGCGTACCAATCGGCAGATAAGTGCCACGGGTCGAGGCCAGGTCGACGCGGAAGAACGCCACATCATCCGAACATTCCGCCGGGCCGTAGGCATTGACCAGGCCAATCTGCGGATAGCGCAGCAGCCATTGGTGTGCCAACTCCGGTGGCATCGCTTCACCCGTAGGCAACATCCAGCGCAGGCCGTCGAGGCTGATGCGGTCCTGGGCCAACATGCCCTGGATCAGCGACGGCACACTCTCCAGCACGCTGATGCCTTGTGCTTGAACGTGCTCCAGCAAGCCTTGCGGATCATGGGCAATAGTGTTCGGCACAATATCCACACGCGCCCCAAACAGCGGCGCGGCGAGGAACTGCCAGACGGAAATATCGAAACTTTGCGAAGCGGTCTGGGCGATCACATCCGTCTCGCTCAGTTGCAGGTACGGCACCTTGCTCAACTGGTTATTGAGCATCCCACGCTGTTCGACCATCACGCCCTTGGGCAGGCCGGTAGAACCTGAGGTGTAGATCACGTAGGCGAGGTTGTCCGGGCCGCTGTAGACACCTGGGTTCTCACCACGAGCGGGCACTTCCTCCCACACCAGCAACTGGCACTCAACGCCTTCGAGCAATTCGATGGCCTGCTCGCGGCACGCCTCGGTACACACCAGCAACGGCGTGCGGCTCAGGTCGATGATGCGGCTCAGGCGCTGGCTCGGCAGCCCCGGGTCCAGCGGCAGGTAGCCGGCACCGGCCTTGAAGCTGCCGATGATCATGCCCAGCAGGTCGAGGTTACGTTCAGCCAGCAGCGCCACCGGTTGATCCAGGCCGACACCCGCCGCAATCAGCGCATGGCCCAGGCCGTTACTGCGGCGGTTCAGCTCGTCGTAGCTCCA
The DNA here is from genome assembly GCF_009659625.1 of Pseudomonas haemolytica. GTDB lineage: Bacteria > Pseudomonadota > Gammaproteobacteria > Pseudomonadales > Pseudomonadaceae > Aquipseudomonas > Aquipseudomonas haemolytica. The sequence continues at coordinate 746,585 of NZ_VOIW01000002.1, forward strand.
TTGCTGGTCGAGGCAACTGGCGGCAATACGCTGCGGATGCTGCGCCACCTGTTCTTCGAACAACTGAACGTAGCTGCGTTCCAGCGGATAGCGGTGCTCGCTCTGGTTGCAGCCTTCCACCAGGAATTCATGCTCCTGCTCACCAATCAGCGGCAGCTCGGCCATGTCGCCATGGAAGCCCTGCACCAGCGCCAACAGCAAGCGCTTGAACTCGCCAAGCATGCCTTGCACGGTGCTTTCATCGAAGTAGCGCTGGTCGTAGGACAGGTGCAAGCCAAGGTCATCGCCTGGATAGCACACGGCGGTGAGCGGGAAGTTGGTGTGGGTGCGGCCCGAATCCGAGGTGGCGTTCAGGCTTTGCGCACGGTCCAGCACCGAGACTTCTACCGGCGCGTTCTCGAACACAAACAGGCTGTCGAACAGCGGCTGGCCCTTGGGCAATTCGCTGTGCTCCTGGATGGTCACCAGCGGCAGGTATTCGTACTCGCGCAGTTGCATATTGCTGTCAAGCAAGCCGCTCAACCACTGGCGCACGCTGCAACGCTGGCCATCCTCGGGCAGCTTCACCCGCAGCGCGATGCTGTTGATAAACAGGCCGACGGTGCGCTGCATCTCGGGCATTTCCACCGGGCGCCCGGCCACGGTGACGCCGAACAGTACGTCTCGCTCGCCGCTCAAACGGCGCAGCACCAAGGCCCAGGCCGCCTGGGCAAAGGTATTGACGGTGAGCTGGTGCGCCTGGGCCAGTTCGCGCAGTTGCGCACCGTCACGGGCATCGAGGCGAGTGTAACAGTCGCCCACCACCATACCGCCGCTGCCACCGGCGTGTTCGCGCAAGAATGGGCGGTCGCTCGGGATCGGTGTGGTGCGCTCGAAACCTTGCAGGTTGTGCTGCCACCACTGGCGCGCCTCATTGAGGTTCTGGCGTTGCAACCAGGCAATGTAGTCGCGGTAGCGCGGCGGCGGGGCCAGTTGCGCCTCGCGGCCCTCGCCCAGGGCCATGTAGATATCGAAGAAATCATTCATCAGCAGCGAACGGCACCAGGCATCGATGAGGATGTGGTGGTTGCTCATCATGAACCAGTAGCGTGCCTCGCCCACACGGATCAGGCGCAGGTGGAATGGCGCCTGGTTGAGCAGGTCGAAGCCGGCTTCGCGTTCGGCCTTGAGCAACGCTTGCAGACGCGGCTCCTGCTCGGCCTCGGGAACGGCGCTCCAGTCCAGGTACTCAATCGGCGTGCTGCCGGGTTTGTGGATCACTTGCAGCATGTCTTCGCCAACGTTCCAGCAGAACGAGGCGCGCAAGGCTTCATGCCGGGCGATCACCGCTTGCCAGGCCTGGGCGAAACGTTCGGGGTCCAGGGCGCTGTTGATGCGGTAGCGGTCCTGCATGTAATACAGGCCGGTGCCCGGTTCCAGCAGGGTGTGCAGCAGCAGGCCCTCCTGCATCGGGGTCAGCGGGTAGACGTCCTCGATGGCGCTGGGCGGTACCGGCAAGGCGTCCAGTTGCGCCTGGCTCAGGTGCGCCAGGGGGAAGTCGGACGGCGTAAGGCCGCCGGCGTCGTCCTGGAGACAATGGGCGATCAGGCTGTGCAACTCGGCCAGGTAAGCCTCGGCCAGATCGCGAATGGTCTGTTGATCATGCCGCTCACGGCTGAAGGTCCAGCGCAGCACCAGCTCACCGCCGTACACCTGGCCATCGACGCTCAGCTCATTGGGCAACGGTGCGTCCGGATCATGGGCGAGGCCGGCGGACTCCTCCAGCGGATGGAACAGTGCGTCGGTGCCAAAACTCTGGTCGAACTGCCCAAGGTAGTTGAAGGTGAGCTGCGCGCTCGGCAGTGCGGCCATGCTCTGTTTGCAAAGGTCATCGGCCAGATAACGCAGCACGCCATAGCCCAAGCCTTTGTGCGGCAAGGCACGCAGTTGCTCCTTGATCGCCTTGATCGAGTCGCCCTGCCCGGCCTGCGGTGTCAGGCGCAACGGATAGGCACTGGTGAACCAGCCAACGCTGCGGGTCAGGTCGATATCATCGAACAAGGTTTCGCGGCCATGGCCTTCCAGCTGGATCAGCGCCGAGGCATGCCCGCTCCAGCGGCATAGTACGCGGGCCAGGGCGGTCAGCAGCAGGTCGTTGACCTGGGTGCGATAGGTGCTCGGCGCCTGTTGCAGCAACTGACGGGTATGCTCGGCATCCAGGCGCACGCTGACTGTGTCGGCATCGCGATTGCGCAGTGCGCCTTGTGGGCGCTGCACCGGCAATGCCACGGTCGGGCCGGCCAACTGTGCTTGCCACACGCTCAATTCTTCGCGCAGGGATTCGCTATGGGCATACGCCTGCAAACGCGCAGCCCAATCCCGTAGCGCGCTGGTCTTGGCCGGCAGGCTGACGGACTGGCCTTCACTGAGTTGGCGATAGACGTTTTGCAGGTCTTCCAGCAACACGCGCCATGACACGCCGTCCACCACCAAGTGATGGATCGCGATCAACAAGCGCTGCTGGCCTTGCGGGCCGTCCACCAGCAAAGCACGCAACAGCGGCCCGTGTTCCAGATCGAGGCTGCGCTGGGTGTCGGTGAACAGTGCGGTGCACTGCTGCATATCACGCACCTGGGCCTGCATCAGCACGCCGCCTTCCGGTACGGCCAAGTGTTCGGCGTGCCATTGCGCGTCGCGCTGGGTAAAGCTCAGGCGCAACGCATCGTGGTGTTCCAACACCGCCAGCAGCGCTTGCTCCAGGCGATGGGGTTCGAGCAGTTGCAGTGGCTTGAGCACCAACGCCTGGTTCCAGTGCTGACGCGTCGGAATATCGGTGTCAAAGAACCAGTGCTGGATCGGCGTGAGGCCCGAGCGGCCGGTCAGCAGCCCTTGCTCGGCCGTGACCTGCTCCGAGCGGGTGGCGACGGCGGCCAGGGTTTGCACGGTCTGGTGCTGGAACAGGTCGCGGGGGCTGAAATGAATCCCGGCCTGGCGTGCGCGGCTGACCACCTGGATCGACAGGATCGAGTCGCCGCCCAGTTCAAAGAAGTTATCGTCGAGGCCGACTTGCTGCACGTTCAACACCGCGCACCAGATTGCCGCCAGCGTACTTTCAAGCTCGGTGCGTGGCGCCACGTAGTGTTGGCGGTTGGCCTCCGGGTCGGGTTGCGGCAGAGCCCGGCGGTCGAGCTTGCCGTTGGCGGTCAGCGGCATGCTGTCGAGCACGATCAAATGCGCGGGCACCATGTAGTCTGGCAGTTGCGCCTTGAGGTGCGCCTTCAGCGCTTCGCGCAATCCAGCGTGTTCGGCATCGCTGACCAGGTACGCCACCAGCTGTTTGCCACTCGGCGCATCCAGCGCCAGCACCACCGCTTCGCGCACGGCGGCATGTTCCAGCAGGCGCGTTTCGATCTCGCCCAGTTCGATGCGGAAACCACGAATCTTCACCTGATGGTCAATGCGACCCAGGTATTCCACCAGGCCATCGGCGCGTTGGCGCACCAGGTCGCCAGTGCGGTAGAGGCGCCCGCCATTGGCGGCAAACGGGTCCGCGACAAAGCGCTCCGCCGTCATCCCCGGACGGCGGTGATAACCCTGGGCCAGCCCGGCGCCACCGATATACAACTCGCCGCTGGCGCCTTGGGGCACCAGCGCCAGGTCGGCGTCGAGAATGTAAGCCACGCGCTCACCAATGATGCTGCCAATCGGCACGCTGCCAGCGCCCTCCTCCAACTGCTGCGGAGCGAGACTGGCCAACGGCATGACCACCGTTTCAGTCGGGCCGTAGGCGTTGAAAAACACCTCGGGCGTGAACGCCGCACGAATGCGCTGCAGGTGTTCGCCGGTCAGCGCTTCGCCACCGGTGATGCACATGCGCACCGGCAACGTCTGCTGCTGGGTCGCCAGCCACTGCGCCAACTGGCTGCCGTAGCTGGGAGTGAAGCCGAGAATATTGATGCGGTGGGTACGAATCAGCCCACAGATTTCTTCAGCATCCCACTGGCCCTGGGCGCGCAATACCACCTGCGCACCACTGAGCAGCGGCACCAGCAAACGCTCGGTGGCGGCGTCGAAGTTGATCGAATAAAAGTGCAGTTCGCAGTCATCCGCACGCATGCCAAACCGCTCGATCACCGCCTGGCAATGCATGGCGATTTCACCGTGGGACACCACCACGCCTTTGGGTTTGCCGGTGGAGCCCGAGGTGTAGATCAGGTACGCCTGGTGTTGTGGCAGGCTGACAAACGGCAGCGCGTCGGCGGGGTAATTCGTCAACACCGGCAGATCATCTTCCAGGCACCAGCACGCCACCGTCGCCGGCAGTTCGCCGAGGGCTTCGAACATCGCCGCATCACTGAGCAGCAGGCCGATGTCGCTGTCCTCGATCATGTAGTGCAGGCGGTCCAGTGGGTATTCCGGGTCCAGCGGCACGTAGGCGCCACCAGCCTTGAGGATCGCCAGCAGGCCAATGACCATTTCCAGCGAGCGCGGCAGCGCCAGGCCGACACGTACCTGCGGGCCGACGCCGCGCTCGCGCAGCATCCAGGCCAGGCGGTTGGCGCGGGCATCCAGTTCAGCGTAACTCAGGGTCACACCGGCAAAGGTCAGCGCCGGAGCATCGGCACGCTGGCTGGCCTGCTGGCTGAACAGTTGATGGATGCACTGGTCGAGGCGGTGCTCGCCCTTCTCAACCCCCAGGCTGTCGTGCAATGCACGCTGTTCATCTGCGGTCAGTAGCGGCAGCTCACTGAGGCGCTGCTGCGGGTTGGTGATCAAGGCTTCCAGCAGGTTGCGCCAATGCTCGGCCATGCGCGCAATGCGCGGCTCATCGAATAGGTCGGTGCTGTAGGTCATGCAGCAACCCAGGCGATGGTCGAGGTCGGTGACTTCCAGGTTGAGGTCGAACTTGGTGGCCCGCGCATCGTTGGCCAGGTACTCGACGGTCATGCCTGCCAGTTCACGGCTCTGCTGGAATTCCCAGCGCTGCACGTTGCACATCACCTGGAACAGCGGGTTGTACGCGGCGCTGCGGGGTGGTTGCAGGGCTTCGACCAGATGGTCGAACGGCAGGTCCTGGTGCGACTGGCCCTCGATCACGGTGTGACGCACCTGCTCGAACAGTTCGACGACATTCATTTGCCCATTGAGCTGGCAACGCAGCACCTGGGTATTGAGGAATGCGCCGATCAGCCCTTCGCTTTCCGGGCGAATCCGGTTGGCCACGGGGGCGCCGATGCGCAGGTCGGTCTGGCCGCTGTAGCGGTAGAGCAACACGGCCAGGGTCGCGGTCATGGTCATGAACAGGGTCAGGCCGCGCTCGGCATTGAAGGCGCGTACGCGCGCGGCCAACTCATCACTCAGGTCGAAGCGGTACAGCTCGCCCTGGTGGCTTTGTACCGGTGGCCGCGGGCGGTCGCCGGGCAGTTCCAGCAGCGGGTGTTCAGTGCCCAATTGCGCGGTCCAGTAATCCAGCTGGCGTTGGCGCTCGCCGGACTCCAGCCACTGGCGCTGCCACACGCTGTAGTCGAGGTACTGCACCGGCAACGGCGCCAGCGGCGAGTCGCGATCGTCGATAAAGGCTTCGTACAAGGCGCTGAGTTCACGGGCAAAGATGTCCATGGCCCAGCCTTCGGTGACGATATGGTGCAGGGTCAGCACCAGGTAGTGTTCCTGCTCGCCGGCCTTGACCAGGCAGGCCCGCAACAGCGGCCCGGTTTCCAGGTTGAATGGCGTGTGTGCTTCTTGATCCGCCAGTTGCTGCAAACGCTGCTGGCGCTCGGTTTGGTTGAGCGCTGAAAAGTCCTGCCAGTCCATGCGCACACCGGTCTGCGGAGCGACCTTCTGGCACGCCACACCGTCGACGCTCGGGAAGGTGGTGCGCAGGGTTTCATGGCGCATGATCAACGCCTGCAACGCCGCCTCGAAACGCCCCACATCCAGCACCCCGCGCAGGCGCGCCATGCCGCCAACGTTGTAGGCCGGGCTGTCGGGTTCCATCTGCCAGAGGAACCACATGCGCTGCTGGGAATAGGACAACGGCACCGGCGCGCTGCGGTCGACCTTGGTGATTGCAGTCTGTTGGTTACGTTGGCCCGCGGCCTGGATCAACCCGACCTGCTCGACAAAGGCGCCCAACTCGCTGGCGTCGAACAGGGTGCGCAATGGCAGCTCGACATCACACGCCTGGCGGGTGCGCGAGATGATTTGCGTGGCCAGCAACGAGTGCCCGCCCAACGCGAAGAAGTCGTCGCGCAGGCCGATGCGTGGCAGGCCGAGTACTTCGCGCCAGATCGCGGCGATTTGCAGTTGCAAAGGCGTGTGCGGTTCGACGTGCTCGCGGGTTTGCCACACCGGCTCCGGCAAGGCACGGCGGTCGAGCTTGCCGCTGGGGCTCAGGGGCATGGCGTCCAGGCGCATCAGCAGCGCAGGCACCATGTATTCCGGCAACTCGGCGGCCAGGGCGGTCTTGAGTTGCTGTTCGTCCAGTTCGGTGGGGCCGGTGTAGTAACCGATCAACTGCTCATCGCGCACCAGCACCACGGCTTGGGCGATGCCGTCGAGGGCCAGCAGGCGCGCTTCGATTTCTTCCGGCTCCACACGGAAACCGCGCAGTTTGACCTGCTGGTCCAGACGCCCGAGGTATTCGAGCACACCATCGTCATTCCAGCGCGCACGGTCCCCGGTGCGGTACAGACGTGCGCCGGCCGCGCCCATGGGGTCCGCGACAAAGCGTTCAGCGGTCAGCCCGGCACGGCCAAGGTAACCTCGGGCCAGGCCGATACCGCCGATGCACAACTCACCCGGCACACCGGCCGGCAGCGGGTTGAGCTGCTCGTCGAGCACGCGGCAGATCACATTGCCCAACGGCCGGCCAATCGGCGAGCGCTCGCCATCCGCGGCGGTGCAATGCCAATGTGTGACGTTGATCGCGGTCTCGGTTGGGCCATAACGGTTGTGCAACTGCACCGCCGGCAGTTGCGCAAGTACGCGGTTACGCAACTCGGCGGGCAAGGCTTCGCCACCGGAGAACAGGCGACGCAGGCTGGTGCATTCAGCCACCAACGGCTCGTCGATAAACAACTGCAACAACGGCGGCACGAAGTGCAGCGTGGTCACGCCGTGTTCCTGCACCAACTGCGCGATGCGGTGCGGGTCGCGATGCTCACCAGGCCCCGCCAGCACCAGGCGGCAACCGGTGATCAGCGGCCAGAAGCATTCCCACACCGACACGTCGAAACTGATCGGTGCCTTTTGCATCAGCACATCGGTTTCATTCAGCTGGTACGTGGCCTGCATCCACTGCAAACGCTCGGCCAGCGCCCCATGGGTGTTGCCCACGCCCTTGGGCTGGCCAGTGGAGCCGGAGGTGTAGATCACGTAGGCAAGGTTTTCGCCGTGCAGGTGCAGGCCCGGTGCCTGGGTTGGCCAGCTGTCGAGGTGCAGGCTGTCCATGGCAATCACGCACACGCCTTCGGCGGTGGGCAACTGCTCCAGCAACGCCGTCTGGGTCAGCAGCAGGTGTACGCCGCTGTCGTTGAGCATGTAGGCCAGGCGCTCGGTGGGGTAATCCGGGTCCAGCGGCACGTAGGCGCCACCGGCCTTGATGATCGCCAGCAGGCCGATCAGCAGTTGCGGCGAACGCTCGGCGGCGATGGCCACGCACACGTCCGGGCCGACGCCTTTGTCGCGCAAGTAATGGGCCAGGCGGTTGGCCTGGGTATGCAGTTGGGCGAAGGTCAGGCTGGCGTCCTGCCAGACCAGCGCGGTGGCGTCCGAAGTCTGCTGGTTGAGCAGGTCGGGCAGCCATTGCCGGGCCGGTGCACAGGGCGCTTCGCTCCAGGGTTGCTGTTCGTCAGCCGGCATCAACGGCAAGTCGCCAAGGGCTTGCTGGGGTTGCGTGCACACCGCTTGCAGCAGGTGGATGAAATGCTCGGCCAGGCGCTGAATGGTCACGGGTTCGAACAACTCGTCGGCGTAGTCGAACGACAGGCTCAAGCGCCCGTTACGGTCTTCTTCGCTGTGCAGTTGCAGGTCGAACTTGGCTTCGCGGCTGTGCCATGGCAGTTCATCGGCGAGCAGGCCCGGCAGGCGGCGCAAGGCGCTGAGGTCACGTTGCTGGTGGTTGAACATCACCTGGAACAGGCCCTGTTCGCGGGCCTGGGGGAAGGCCTCCAGCAGTTGTTCGAAGGGCAAGTCCTGATGGGCCTGGGCGGCCATTGCGGTCTCGCGGGTGGTCGCCAACAGTTGGTTGAACGGCAGGCGCCCATCCAGCTCGGCACGCAGCACCAGGGTGTTGATAAAGAAACCGATCAGGCCCTGGGTTTCCTGGCGCGGGCGGTTGGCATTGGGCACGCCGATGCGGATATCGCGCTGGCCGCTGTAGCGATAGAGCAAAGCCTGGAACGCTGCCAACAGCAGCATGAACGGGGTCGACTCATGGGCCTGGGCCGTCTGGCGAACGGCGGCGCTGAGGCGCGCATCCAGGCGCAGGCTGTGGCGCGAGGCGCTGTGCCGATGCAGAGCAGAACGCGGGTGATCGGTGGCCAGGTTCAGGGCCGGATGTTCTTCACCCAACTGGGCCTTCCAGTACGCCAGTTGGTGCTGGCCTTCGCCTTCGGCCAGCCATTGGCGCTGCCAGCTGCCGTAGTCGGCATAGTGCAGGGCCAGCGGTGGCAGTTCCAGGCTCTGGCCTTGCACGGCAGCGGCGTACAGGCGCGAGAACTCGTCAATCAGGATATTCAGCGACCAGCCGTCAGCGATGATGTGATGCAGCGTCACCAGCAGCTGGTGCTCTTCATCGTCCAGGCGCACCAGGGTGACCCACAGCAGCGGGCCTGTTTCAAGGTCGAACTGGGTGCGTGCTTCGTCTTCGCGGATCTGTTGCGCACGGGCCTCGCGCTCAGCGTGCGGCAGGTCGCCGAGGTCGATGACTTGCAGCGTGAAATCCACCCGTGGCTCGACACGCTGGAAGGCCTGCCCATCGCGTTCGTAGAAACGCGTGCGCAAGGCTTCGTGGCGCTGGATCAGTTGCTGGAAGCTTGCGCGCAGCGCGTCTTCATCCAGCTCGCCGCGCAGGTGCAGCGCGCCCGGAATAGTGTAGGCGCTGCTGTGAGGGTCCAGCTGCCAGGTGATCCACAGGCGGTTCTGTGCCAGGGATTGAGGCAGGTCTTCGTGGCGCGACAGTGCATGGATCGCGCCCTGGGCAACGCCGCCGTCCTGTTGCAGTTGCGCCACGCTCGCGGCGAATGCCGACAGCGTCGGCGCTTCGAACAGCAGGCGCAGGTTGAGTTCCAGGCCCAGGGTTTCGCGCAGGCGGGCGACCACTTGGGTGGCGGTGATGGAGTTGCCGCCGAGCAGGAAGAAGTGATCGTCGGCGGCCACGCTGGTCAGTTGCAGTTGTTCACACCAGATCGCCGCGATCTGGTTGTGCAGGTCGGACGCCAGCGCCACCTCGCTCGCCGGCGTTTGCACACCGGGGAATTGCGCGTAGCTGTCGAGGCTGCCATCGGCATAGCGAATCGCGCAGGCCGCACGTTGCACCTTGCCGCTGGAGGTCTTCGGCAAAGCGCCAGGGTTGAGCAGCACCACTACATTCGGGGCTTCTTGATAAGCCTCGGCCACGGCTTGGCGGATCGCCTTGATCAGCGCTTCGGGCGGCAGAATTTTCTGCACGCTGCGGCTGATTTCCGCGGCGATGCCGATGCCTTCCAGGCCTTGGTCATTCACCGCAAAGGCAGCGACACGACCTTTGCGTACCACTTCCACTTCGCGCTCGATGGTCTGTTCGATGTCCTGGGGGTAGAGGTTGTGGCCGCGCACGATCAGCAGGTCCTTCAGGCGCCCGGTGATATACACCTCGCCGTCGCGGATGAAACCCAGGTCACCGGTACGCAACCAGGTGCGGCCGGCGTGCTGGACGAAGGTCTTGGCGCTGGCTTCGGGGTTGCGCCAGTAACCGTGGGCGATGCTCGGGCCCGTGGCCCAGAGCTCACCGACGCAGTTGTCGGCAAGCTTCGTGAGCGTATGAGGATCGGCGATCAGCACAGCATGGTCCGGCTGGCTGGTGCCGCAACTCATGATCGCACTGCCCTGCCCCGGTTCGGCGCGGTTGGCGGCCAGCGCCTGTTCGTCCATGCGCATCGCGGGAATGCCCTGGCCACGGGTGCCGCCGGCGACAAACAGGGTTGCTTCGGCCAAACCATAGGAGGCGAAGAAATTATTCGGGGTGAAGCCGCAGGGGGCGAATTTTTCCGCGAAGCGTTCCAGGGTGTCGAGGCGAATCGGCTCGGAGCCTGAATAGGCCACGCGCCAACGGCTCAAATCCAGGCGCCCCAATGCCGGCTCACTGACCCGCTCGCTGCACAACCGGTAGGCGAAATCCGGGCCGCCGCTGATGGTGCCGCCGTATTCACTGATTGCTTCCAGCCAACGCAGTGGGCGGCCGAGGAAGTAGGCCGGCGACATCAACACGCAGGGCACGCCACTGAAAATCGGTTGCAGCAGGCCACCGATCAGGCCCATGTCGTGGTACAGCGGCAACCAGCTGACGATCACGTCATCGGGGTTGAGGTCGATACCGAAGCCACGGCGGATCAGCACTTCGTTGGCCACCAGGTTACCGTGGCTGACCTGCACGCCCTTGGGCAAGGCGGTGGAGCCTGAGGTGTATTGCAGGAAGGCGATGTCGTCGGCTTGCAGCGCGGGCTCGAACCAGTGGTCGGCCTGCTGCGCATCCAGCGTGTCCACGCTCAATACCGGCGGCGCGTTTTCGATCTGCGCCAGGCCTTCGCTGAGGCTGGCAATCGTCAACAGCAGGCGCGGCTCGGCGTCGGCAATGATCGACAGCAAGCGCTCCTGGTGATGGCGGCGCGTGGACTCCGGCGGGTAAGCCGGCACGGCGATCACCCCGGCGTACAGGCAACCAAAGAACGCCGCGACGTAGTCCGGGCCGCTGGGAAACAGCAGCACCGCACGCTCGCCCGGGCCGGCGCTGGCTTGCAAGGCGGCGGCGATCGTGCGGGCGCGTTGGTCCAGGTCACGGTAGCTGAGCACCACGCTCTGCTCGGCCGACTCGGCCAGGAAGCGCAGAGCTACCTGGTCCGGTGTCTGCGCGGCACGGCGTTGAAGGGACTGGACCAAAGTGCGGGGGAGTTCGAAGGCGTCCATCATGGGGTTCCTGCCTGAAATCGGCTTACGGGAAATTCGGCGTACTTGAAAATCAACAGCGGGGAGCGATCAGACGGCAACCCGTTGCCGCGCTGCGTCGCTGCGCCAGCGGGCCAGGTGTTCGTCGGCATAGCGGCGCACGCAACGCAGCACGGCGCTTTCGTGTTGCACGAGGAAGAAGTGGTGGCCGTCAAACATGTCCAGGGAAAAGCCGCTGGCGGTGTCAAGTTGCCAGTCGAGCAACTGGTCGGCGCGCACGCTGTCCTGCTTGCCGCCGAACACATGGATCGGCAGGCCCAGAGGCTCGCGCTCGCCATAGCTGAAGCTGCCGCACAGCAGGAAGTCGGCGCGCAGGATCGGCAACATCAACTGCATCAACTCGGGGCTGGCCAAGGCTTCTTCGGCGGTGCCCTTCAACTCCCGCAAGCGGGCTATCAGTTGGGCATCGGTCTTTTCGATGGCGTATTCACTGACATCACGGCGCGCCGGGCCAGCAGTGCCGGAGGCGAACAGGGCCAGAGGCGCAGGCACATTGCGTGCGCTTAAAGCGTGGGCCAATTCAAACGCCAGCAACCCGCCAAGGCTGTGGCCAAACAAGGCATAGGGGCCGTCGAGGTCAGGGCTGATTTCTTCTGCGAGCTGCGCGGCCAGGGCCTTGATATCGCGTTGCAACGGCTCGTCCATGCGCATGCCACGCCCCGGCAACTCCAACGGGCATACGTGCAGCCAATCCGGCAGGGCGCGACGCCAGCGGGCGTAGACCGAGGCACTGGCGCCTGAGTGGGGCAGGCAAAACAGGCGCAGCCGGGTTGGCGCACTCATGAGGTGAGGACTCCAAACTGCAACATGCCGAATGCACGATAAAAACCCATCTGGTCCTCCTGCGGGTGCTGATCCTTGGCCGTTGCACTAACAGGCCTGTCACCCAGAAGAACGGACGGCAGCGGCAAATAATTAGTCGCCGGGGACGAGCGAGGCGTGGTTCACACCTTCCACAAAGGCATAAGATTAGTTCGTCTTCTCATTTGACAATCATTATCATTCAGCATAATTTGTTGCCCGATGTGTAGGAGGCCTCAGCAGGGACGCCCTCCCCTAACCTATTAGCAGTAAGGTGATTTCCATGACGGAACAAGTATCCACAGGCAGGTGCGACTCACCCCTTCTCCAGGCGTTCGTCGACAATCGACTGATTTTGGTGAAGATCGCGGCACGTATTACCGGGTGCCGCTCCCGCGCCGAAGATGTGGTGCAGGATGCGTACTTCCGGTTGCAGTCGGCACCGACGATCACCTCTTCGTTCAAGGCCCAACTGAGTTATCTGTTCCAGATCGTGCGCAACCTGGCGATCGATCACTACCGCAAGCAGGCTCTGGAGCTCAAATACTCCGGGCCCGAAGAGGAAGGCTTGAATGTGGTTATTCACGGCGCGTCACCGGAAACCTCCCACATCAATTTCAACACTCTGGAAAACATCGCCGACGCCCTGACGGAGCTGCCCCAGCGCACCCGCTATGCCTTCGAGATGTACCGCCTGCATGGGGTGCCGCAAAAGGATATCGCCAAGGAACTGGGGGTTTCGCCGACCCTGGTGAACTTCATGATTCGTGATGCGCTGGTGCATTGCCGCAAGGTATCGGGTAGCCATAGCGATACGTTTGCGCGCAGGGTTTGAAGTAGGGTGGGGACTCCCACATTTTGCCCCCCCAGAGAACTCAGGGCAGTGGTGTTACATCAATGCGATACGGCTCGAAGATCTTCAGCATCTCACCATTATCCCGAAGGCCCTTGAGCAATACAGAAAACGCCTCCCCCGTGATCGGTGCCTTCGGCCGCAGCAACGCGTAATGGTGATAAACCTGGTCAATGCGCTCCGACACCAGGAACTGCCCAGCCATGTCCGCGTTGCGCACCATGAAGTCACTCAAGTACGAACGGGTGACCAGGGCGATATCGGCGCGCCCACGGGCGACCATCAGCAAGTTGCTGTCATGGGAATAGGTCAACGTGGCGTTGAAGTGCTCGGCCATGTGCTTGGGGTCGGAGTTGAAGTTGGCGAAGGCGTAGTGATAGCCGCTGAATACCGCCAGGCGTTTACCGGTGAGGTCGGCGAAATAGCGCTGGTCGCGGCCGGACTGACGTTGGGCGACGAAGATTTCTGCATCTTCCAGGCCCATGTCGACACTGGTATGGGCAATGTTCTTCCAACCCCAGGACGGGTTTTCGAAGATCGCCATGTCGACCCGGCCTTGCTCGAAATCGCGAAAACGCCGTGGGATGGAGGTAGGCACCAATACAAACTGATAGTCGGTTTGCGCAGCGTTCAGGGCCTCGACCAATTGCGGCAGCAAGCCGGTGTCGGCCCCTTGCTCAGGGCGTATGGTGTAGGGCGGAAAGTGCGCCGCGCCGACTCTCACCAACTGCGCAGCACCGGCCTGCGTCCACGCTGCGGTGCCCAGTGCCCATAAAGTAAGTCCTGCAGCCAGCCGCCATGGCGAAAACATCGAGACACACACCGTTGAATACTCTGAGGGCGATAAGCTAGGCGTTTTTGCCTGGAGAGACAACGTTTGCCATCAAATTAATGGCCTGCGCTTCAGTCCGACTTCAGCACCATCAACAAGGCTTCTTCGGCCAGTTCTTCAAGGGTCAGGCTGCCCTGCGCGCGGAACCAGGTGGTGGTCCAGGACAACGCGCCTGTCAGGAAGCGCCGGGTGATAAACACATCGCCCCTGATGTAGCCAGCGGCCTTGGCCTCGCCTAGCACCTGCAGCCAGAGCTGCTCATACACATCGCGCAATGCCAGCACCTGGGCCTGACCTTCGGCCGACAGCGAACGCCACTCGTAGACCAGCACCGCCATCGCCTCGCCACTGCCGCCCATGATCGACTGCAACTCGCAGCGAATCAGCGCCAGCACACGCTCGCGCACGTTGCTTGCCTCCTCCAGCGAGGCACGCATCATCGCGGTGTTGTAGTGAATGGTTTCCTCCATCACCGCCCGCAAGATCTCATCCTTGCTCTTGAAGTGGTGAAAGATGCTGCCGGACTGGATGCCCACCGCGCTGGCCAGATCACGTACGGTAGTGCGCTCAAAGCCCTTATTGCGAAACAGGTGAGCCGCGGTTTGCAGCAATTTGCCCCGCGCACTCTCGGGATCGGTCAACTGGCCACCGTCGACCATGGCGCGCATCACCCCCAGGGCTTTGTGCTCATCCATGCTGCTCTCCTTCACTTCTACTGACGTCTTGGGCGGCAATTTAGGCCGTGGCCGCCACCCAAGCAAGCGCTTGGGTGAAACTTGTTCAGAGAGTTTACAAACCAAGCGCTTGCTTGGTAGTCTCGACGCCAGCCATTGGAGCAAGGATTTCTCATGAGCAAGACGGTTCGTATCGGCTGCGCCAGCGCCTTCTGGGGCGACACCTGCACCGCCGCCGCCCAGTTGGTGCACGGTGGCGCCTTGGATTACCTGGTGTTCGACTACCTGGCCGAAGTCACGATGTCGATCCTTGCCGGTGCGCGCATGAAAGATCCCCAGGCCGGTTACGCCATGGATTTTGTCGACGTCCTCACACCGTTGCTGGCGGATATCCAGCGCCAAGGCATCCGCGTGATCAGCAATGCCGGTGGCATCAATCCCCAGGCGTGCGCCGCCGCCCTGCAAGCAGCCTGCGACAAAGCCCAGGTGCCGCTGAAAATCGCGGTATTGCTTGGCGATGACCTGCACCCCCAACTCAAACACCTGCCCACTGTCAGCGAGATGTTCACCGCTGCCCCGCTGCCCCCCATGTGTGTGTCCGCCAACGCCTACTTTGGCGCGCCGGGCATTGCCCAGGCCCTGGGACTGGGCGCTGATATCGTCATCACCGGCCGGGTGGTCGACAGCGCAGTGGTGAGCGCGGCACTGGTGCATGAATTCAACTGGTCTTGGCAGGATTACGATCACCTGGCCCAGGCCGCGTTGGCCGGGCATATCATCGAATGCGGCGCCCAGTGCACCGGCGGCAATTTCACCGATTGGCGCGACGTGCCGGACTATGAGCACATCGGCTTCCCGATTGTCGAAGTCAGCGCCGACGGCCAGTTCACCGTGAACAAGGTCGAGGGCAGCGGCGGGCTGATCAGCGAACTGAGCGTGGCCGAACAGCTGCTGTATGAAATCGGTGATCCGCGCGCCTATCTATTGCCCGATGTGATCTGCGATTTCAGCCGGGTCAAAGTGCAGCAACAGGGCAAACACTCGGTGCGCCTGCATGGCGCCAAAGGCCTACCACCCACCGATCAGTACAAGGTCAGCGCCACCTACCCCGATGGCTTTCGTTGTACCGCCAGTTGCCTGCTCGCCGGGATCGACGCGGTGGCCAAGGCCGAGCGAGTCAGCCAGGCGATCATCAACAAGACCGCAGAACTGTTCAGCCAGCGTGGCTGGGCACCCTACAGCGAAGTCAACATCGAGCTGCTCGGCAGTGAAGCCACCTACGGCGCCCATGCCCGGCGCGAGGACTGCCGTGAGGTGGTGGTCAAGCTGGCCGTAAGGCACCCGAGCAAGCAGGCGCTGGTGCTGTTTGCCCGCGAGATCGCCCAGGCGGCCACGGGCATGGCTCCGGGGTTGACCGGCATCGTCGGTGGGCGGCCCACGGTGTACCCGCTGATCCGGCTGTTTTCGTTCCTGATCGACAAATCGTCCTGCGAAGTGGTCATCGACTACCTGGGCCAACGCCACGCCGTCGAGCTGCCTGCCTCGACGCCCATGCTCACACCCGCCGCCCCCACGGAACCGGCCAAACCCCAGGGCCGCGCCGACGCCAGCGTGCCGCTGGTGAAACTCGCCGTGGCGCGCTCTGGTGACAAGGGCAACCACAGCAATATCGGCGTGATCGCCCGCCACCCCGACTACCTGCCGTGGATTGCCGAAGCGTTGACCCCGGAGGTGATCGTCGACTGGATGGGCCACCTGCTCGACCCGATCCATGGTCGTGTCGAACGCTGGTACTTGCCCGGCAGCCACAGCCTGAATTTCCTGCTGGAAAATGCCTTGGGCGGCGGCGGCATCGCCAGCCTGCGCATCGACCCCCAAGGCAAAGCCTTCGCCCAGCAACTGCTGGAAATCCCCATCGCCGTGCCGCAACACATCGCAGACTCTCTCATCTAAAAAGGACCGTCGCCGTGGCCTTCGACTCAATCTTCAAAGCCGACCTGTTCCAGGGGCAAACCGTGATTGTCACCGGTGGCGGCAGTGGCATTGGCCGCTGCACCGCCCATGAACTGGCGGCCCTGGGCGCCCGCGTCATCCTGGTGGGGCGCAAGCCGGAAAAGCTGCAGAAGGTCGCGGCAGAAATTGCCGAAGACGGCGGCGACGCCCATTGGCACGCCTGTGATATCCGCGATGAAGAGGCGGTGAAAGCGCTGGTCACCCAGATCCTGCAGGACCACGGCCCGATCCACGGCCTGGTGAATAATGCGGGCGGCCAATATCCGTCGCCACTGGCCGCGATCAATCAAAAGGGCTTTGAAACCGTACTGCGCACCAATCTGGTGGGCGGCTTCCTGATGGCGAGGGAAGTGTTCAACCAGTCGATGAGCAAACACGGCGGCGCCATCGTCAATATGCTCGCCGACATGTGGGGCGGCATGCCCGGCATGGGCCACTCCGGCGCGGCGCGTTCGGGCATGGACAACTTCACCAAGACCGCCGCGTTTGAATGGGGCTATGCCGGGGTGCGCGTCAACGCCGTGGCGCCCGGCTGGATTGCCTCCAGCGGCATGGACACTTATGACGGCGCGTTCAAGGCGGTGATCCCTACCCTGCGCGAGCATGTACCGCTCAAGCGTATCGGCACCGAGTCGGAAGTCAGCGCCGCCATCGTGTTTCTACTCAGCCCGGCCGCAGCCTTTGTCAGCGGCAGCACCCTGCGCATTGACGGCGCCGCCAGCCTGGGCAGCCGCGCGTGGCCGCTGCACACGGCACAGGCGCCGAGTGAACCCTTCAACGGTTTCCACCGTGCCTACCTGCCGGATGTGCTAAAGGCGGAGCAATAACCCCATGCCGATGATTGAAAGCCTGATCGACGCCCACAGCCCGCAGTTCGCGCAAAACCGCGACGCCATGCTGGCCGCCATCGCCCAGTTGCGCCAACTGGAACACACCCTGCTTTCCAAGGCCCAGGAAGCCAAGCCCAAGTTCGACAAGCGCAGCCAACTGCTGCCTCGCGAGCGCCTCAATTTGCTGCTCGACCCCGGCGCGCCATTCCTCGAGCTGGCCAGCCTGGCCGGCTATAAGCTTCACGACGACAAAGACGGCAGCGCCGCCGGTGGCGGGCTGATCGCCGGCATCGGCTATGTCAGTGGCGTGCGCATGCTGGTGGTGGCCAACAACAGCGCGATCAAGGGCGGTACCATTTCGCCCTCCGGCCTGAAAAAGTCCCTGCGCCTGCAACAGATCGCCATGGAGAACAAACTGCCGGTGGTGACCCTCGCCGAAAGCGGCGGCGCCAACCTCAACTATGCCGCCGAGATTTTCGTCGAAGGCGCACGCAGCTTCGCCAACCAGGCGCGTATGTCAGCCATGGGCCTGCCACAGATCACCGTGGTGCACGGCTCGGCCACGGCCGGCGGTGCCTATCAGCCGGGGCTGTCGGATTACGTGGTGGTGGTGCGCGGCAAGGCCAAGCTGTTCCTCGCCGGGCCCCCGCTGCTCAAGGCCGCGACGGGCGAAGTCGCCAGCGATGAAGAACTGGGTGGCGCCCAGATGCACGCGCAAACCGCCGGTACAGCCGAATACCTGGCGGAAAACGATGCCGATGGCGTGCGTATCGTGCGTGAAGTTGTCAGCCTGCTGCCGTGGAATGACCGGCTGCCGAAGCCCGCGAAAAGCACCTATAAAGAGCCGTTGTACCCCATCGACCAGTTGCTGGGACTGATCCCCGATGACCCGAAAAAACCCTACGACGTCCGCGAGATCCTGGCGCGCCTGGCAGACGGCTCGCACTTCCTGGAATTCAAGGGCGAGTTCGACGCCCACACCGTCTGCGGCCACCTGCATATCCAAGGGCGCGCCGTCGGCGTGATCGGCAACAACGGCCCGATCACGCCGAAGGGCGCAAGCAAGGCCGCGCAGTTTATCCAGCTGTGTGACCAGAGCCGCACGCCGCTGCTGTTCCTGCACAACACCACCGGTTTCATGGTCGGCACCGAGTCCGAACAACAAGGGGTGATCAAGCACGGCGCAAAGATGATTCAGGCGGTGGCCAACGCCCGCGTGCCTAAACTCACCATCGTGGTCGGCGGCTCCTACGGCGCCGGCAATTATGCGATGTGCGGACGCGGCCTGGACCCACGCTTTATCTTCGCCTGGCCCAACAGCCGCACGGCGGTGATGGGCGGCGCGCAAGCCGGCAAAGTGCTGCGTATCGTCACCGAGGCCAAACAGTTGAAGGACGGTCTGGTGCCCGACCCCAAGGTGCTGGACATGCTCGAACAGGTGACTGCGCAAAAGCTCGACAGCCAGTCCACTGCGCTCTACGGCAGCGCCAACCTGTGGGACGACGGGCTGATCGATCCACGGGATACCCGCACTTTGCTTGGGTTTGTGCTGGATATCTGTCACGAAGCCGAACTGCGGCAACTGCAACCGAACAGCTTTGGCGTGGCGCGTTTCTAACAGGAGAACAAGAACAATGATCTTTACCCAGGAACACCAGGAACTGCGCCGCACCGTGCGCGCCTTCGTCGACCGCGAGATCAACCCCCATGTGGATGAATGGGAAAAAGCCGGGCGCTTTCCCATCCACGAGATCTTCCGCAAGGCCGGCGACCTCGGCCTGCTGGGCATTTCCAAGCCGGAACAATTCGGCGGCATGGGCCTGGACTACAGCTACTCCATCGTCGCCGCCGAAGAATTCGGCAGCATCCGCTGTGGCGGCATCCCCATGTCCATCGGCGTGCAGACCGACATGTGCACCCCAGCCCTGGCGCGCTTCGGTTCCGATGAACTGCGCGACGAGTTCCTGCGCCCGGCCATCAGCGGCGAGCAGGTCGGCTGCATTGGCGTCTCGGAAACCGGCGCCGGCTCCGATGTGGCCGGGCTCAAGACCCATGCACGCAAGGACGGCGACGACTACGTGATCAACGGCAGCAAAATGTGGATCACCAACTCGCCCAGCGCCGACTTTATCTGCCTGCTGGCCAACACCTCGGACGACAAGCCGCATATCAACAAATCCTTGATCATGGTGTCGATGAACACCCCGGGCATCAGCGTCAGCCCACCTCTGGAAAAGCTCGGCATGCACAGCTCCGAGACCGCCCAGGTGTTCTTCGACAGCGTGCGCGTACCGCAGCGCAACCGCATCGGCCACGAAGGCGCAGGCTTCATGATGCAGATGCTGCAGTTCCAGGAAGAGCGCCTGTTCGGCGCAGCCAATATGATCAAGGGCCTGGAGTACTGCATCGACAGCACCATCGAGTACTGCAAGGAGCGCCAGACCTTCGGCAAAGCCTTGATCGACAACCAGGTGATCCACTTCCGCCTGGCCGAACTGGCGACCGAAATCGAGTGCCTGCGCGCCTTGGTCTACCAGGCCACCGAGCAATACATCAAGGGCCAGGACGTGACTCGCCTGGCCTCCATGGCCAAACTCAAGGCCGGACGCCTGGGCCGTGAAGTCAGCGACAGTTGCCTGCAATATTGGGGCGGCATGGGCTTCATGTGGGACAACCCGGTGGCCCGCGCCTATCGCGACGTACGCCTGGTATCGATTGGCGGCGGTGCCGACGAAATCATGCTGGGCATCATCTGCAAACTGATGGGCACCCTGCCCGGTAAAAAGCCATGAACACCTTGCTGCTCGAAGCCCATAACGGTGTGCTGCACATCACCCTCAACCGGCCTGAATGCCGAAATGCGATGAGCTTGGAGATGGTCAAGGAACTGCGTGAGGTGCTGGCACAGTTGGACAGCCAGGTGCGCGCCGTGGTGATCAGCGGCGCTGGCGGGCATTTCTGCGCGGGGGCCGATGTGAAGGACCTGATCGGCGCGGGGAATCAGATGCAAGCGTTGAATCGCGCGTTTGGCACGCTGCTGCAAGAGGTCGAGGCGTTGCCGCAGGTAGTGATTGTGCTGCTGCAAGGCGCGGTGCTAGGCGGCGGGTTTGGGTTGGCGTGCGTGAGTGATATTGCAATCGCTGATCACAAAGCGCAGTTCGGCTTGCCGGAGACCCGCCTGGGGTTGTTGCCGGCGCAGATTGCGCCGTTTGTGGTCAAGCGTATTGGGCTGACCCAGGCACGGCGACTGGCGCTGACGGCGGCGCGGTTTGATGGGGTTGAAGCAGAGCGGCTGGGGGTGGTGCATTTTGTGGAGCATGACCCGCAGGCATTGGCGCAGCGCCTGGATGAGGTGTTGGGGCAGGTGTTGCAATGTGCGCCGGGGGCGAATGCACGGACTAAATCCCTGTTGCTGGCCAGTGTGAATGAGCCGCTTGGTGCCGTGCTGGACCGCGGGGCACAGTGGTTTGCCGAGGCGGTGACAAGTGAGGAAGGGATTGAGGGCACGCAGGCATTTGTGCAGAAGCGCATGCCTCGGTGGTGCGAATGACGCTATCGGGGGCAAGCCCCCTCCCACATTTGAAATGCATTCCAATGTGGGAGGGGGCTTGCTCCCGATGAGGCCAGAACAGACCCTCCATCATCAAAGGGATAACCCAATGCCCGCACTCACCAAGATTCTGATCGCCAACCGCGGCGAAATCGCCTGCCGTCTCCAACGCACCGCCCAGGCATTGGGCTACCGCACCGTCGCCGTGTACAGCGACGCCGACACCCACGCCCTGCACGTGCAGATGGCCGACGAAGCCGTGAACATCGGCCCCGCTCCCGTACACCAGTCATACCTGAACATAGCCGCCATCCTCGACGCCGCCCACCGCACCGGCGCCGACGCGATCCACCCTGGCTACGGCTTCCTCTCCGAAAACCCCGACTTCGCCCGTGCCTGCCAGAACGCCAATATCACCTTCATCGGCCCCAGCGTCGAAGCTATCGAACTGATGGGCAGCAAGCGCCTGTCCAAACTCGCCATGCTCGATGCCGGCGTCCCCTGCATCGCCGGTTACCAAGGCAGCGCCCAGGACGATGCCACCCTGCAACTAGAGGCCGAGCGTATCGGCTTCCCGCTGATGATCAAGGCCAGCGCCGGTGGCGGTGGGCGTGGCATGCGCCTGGTGCATCAACGCGAGCAACTGCTGGAGCAACTGCGCACCGCACGTTCGGAAGCCATGCACGCCTTCGGCAACGACGAGTTGATCCTCGAACAGGCCCTGATCGACCCGCGCCACGTTGAGGTCCAACTGTTCGGAGATAGCCAAGGCAACCTTATCTACCTCGGCGAGCGCGACTGTTCCATTCAGCGCCGCCATCAGAAAGTCATCGAAGAAGCCCCCTGCCCCGTGATGACGCCCGAACTGCGCCAGGCCATGGGCGAAGCTGCGCTGAAGGCCGGGCGTGCGGTGAATTACGTCGGCGCCGGCACCGTGGAATTTCTGCTCGACCGCAACGGCCGGTTCTATTTCCTGGAAATGAACACGCGCCTGCAAGTCGAACACCCGGTGACCGAACTGATCACCGGGCTCGACCTGGTGGCCTGGCAACTACACATCGCCACGGGCCAACCCTTGCCGTTTGAGCAAGCCGATGTGGTCCTCAGCGGTCACGCCATGGAAGTACGCCTGTACGCCGAAGACCCGGCCCAGGGCTTCCTGCCGCAAACCGGTGACGTGCTGCGCTGGGATCCCGCCCCCGGCGTGCGTATCGACCATGGTTTACGCGAAGGCGAAAAAATCAGCCCATTCTATGACCCGATGCTGGGCAAGATCATCGTCCATGGCGCCAACCGTGAAGAGGCCCGACGTAAGTTGCTGCGGGCGGTGGAAGACACGGTGTTACTCGGCGTCACCACCAATCAGAGGCTATTGGCTGATTTGCTCAAACATCCGGGTTTTATCGCCGGCGATTTCAGCACCGCATTTATCGCAGAACACTTCGGCGACATACCGCCCCAAGTGCCGTCGCAAGAACAGGTCACCCTGGCAGCAGCACTGTTTTATACACACAGCGCCGACCAGCATCCCCAAGGTCTGGCAGGATGGCGCAACAACGCCACTGTTGCGTGCACCTATCGCCTGGAGGTCAATGGCCAAATCCACGCCGTGACGAGCGACGCTCTGCCACTCACCACCGACGGGCGCTGGGCCACCCTGGAGCTCAATGGGATTCGCCGGCGCATCGCCTACCACCTCGACGACACTCAACTGTGGTTGCCCGGCTTGAAGGTCATCAACCGCTCCCAACAAGTCGCCAGTCGCCAGGCCGACGCCAGCAGCGGCACGGTCAAGGCGCCAATGGACGGCGCCATCGTCGACATACGGGTCAGCGTCGGTGAACGCGTCAGCAAAGGCCAACTCTTGCTGGTGCTCGAAGCGATGAAAATGGAGCACCCGTTGAAGGCGGGCATCGACGGCATCATCAAGGGCGTGCAGGTGGTAACAGGCGATCAGGTGCGCAATCGTCAGGTTTTGCTGGAGATCGAATAACGGCCTAGGCGGAACTACAGGGCCCGGCTACGCTCTATCCCCATCAGGAAGGACGAGTACGGGAACCTGCACCATGCCTCATTGGCTGATTATTGACCTTGAAGCCACAACGGATGACGGCGGCTGGCCCGTGACGGAGATGGAAGTCATCGAGATCGGCGCCAGCCTGGTCAACCGCCAGGGCCGCGAACTGGATCACTTCCAGCGCTTTGTGCGGCCACTGCGGCGGCCATTGCTGACGCCCTTTTGCCGCAAACTGACGCATATCACCCAGGCCAACATCGACGCAGCCGCGCCAATCACCGAGGTATGGCCACTGTTCGAGCGCTGGCTGGGCCAGCATCAGGCACGCCTGGAAGGTTGGGCCAGTTGGGGTGATTACGATCGCGTGCAGCTTGAACTCGAATGGCAACGCCATGGCCTGGCCAGTGCGCTTGGGCAGACGCCCCATGTGAACCTCAAGCAGCGCTTTGCCAAGGCCCGGCGCCTGGACAAGCCGCTGGGGCTCAATGGCGCCCTGCAGTTGGCCGGGATGCAGTTCCATGGTCAGCAGCATCGCGCGTTGGAAGATGCACGCAACACCGCACGCCTGTTACCGTTGATTTTGCCGGTCTAGGCAGCTCCCGTGGGCTTGGGCATACTGGCCGGCCTTTCCAGACCCTTTTCCGAGGATTCACCCATGTTCAAAGTCAACGAGTACTTCGACGGCACCGTCAAGTCGATCGCTTTCGGCACCGCAGAGGGTCCGGCGACCATCGGCGTGATGGCTCCGGGTGAATACGAATTCGGCACCGCCCAGCGTGAAATCATGCACGTGGTGTCCGGCGCCCTGACCGTCAAACTGCCTGATGCCAACGAGTGGGAAACCTTCGCCGCCGGCAGCCAGTTCCACGTACCGGCCAACAGCAAGTTCCAGTTGAAGGTCGCCGTGGACACCGCTTACCTGTGTGAATACCGCGGTTAAGCGTCACCGGCACATAAAAATGCCCGTCTCCAGCGAGACGGGCATTTTTTATTCCAGCACCGTCACCGGCATGCCGATTTCCAGGCGCCCGATGCCGTCGTTGACCAGGTTCTGGCCGAACATCGCGCCCTTCTCGGTCTTGCGGTAGGCCTCAAGCGTCGCGAAGGGCTCGCGGTCGGGGCTGCGCTCGCCGGTCTGTGGGTCAATGGTGGTGAGGATGCAACGCGAGCACGGCTTGACCACCCGAAACTCCACATCGCCGATGCGCAAGCGTTTCCAGCCATCCTCGGCAAAGGCCTCGGCGCCTTCGATCACCAGGTTGGGACGAAAGCGCAGCATCTGCATCGGCCGGCCGATACGCGCGCACAAGTCGTCAAGGGAAGCCTGGCCGATCAGCAGCAAGGGGTAACCGTCGGCAAACCCCACCTGATCGTCATCCTGGCCATAACCGGACTCGGTGAAGCGTGCGCGCTCAAGGGGCATATGGACCAGGCGCGTGGGTTTGCCAATGAACGCACTGACCCAGGCTGCCGCCGCATCGCCGGCATCCGGCACGCGCAGGGTATCGCGCCAGATGGTCACGCCGCGCAACCCATCGTCGCCGGGCAAGGCCACGTCAAGCGCGGTATGGCCGGGCGAGCTGAGGGTCAGGCCGCCGGTG
Organism: Pseudomonas haemolytica; assembly: GCF_009659625.1. Lineage (GTDB taxonomy): Bacteria > Pseudomonadota > Gammaproteobacteria > Pseudomonadales > Pseudomonadaceae > Aquipseudomonas > Aquipseudomonas haemolytica. The sequence continues at coordinate 770,940 of NZ_VOIW01000002.1, forward strand.
CTGTTCCACAGCGCCGACAGTTGGCTCATCTTCGCCACGGCCCGTTGCGTCAGGAACCTGCCGCTGGCTTCGTCCACCAGCATCCAGCGTCGATCCCCATCCACCCCGAGTCTATCCAGGCCAATCTGCTGCAAGGGTTCGCCCTTGCCGGATTTCAAGGGGTAACGGTACAACGCGCTGAGACGAAGCATGGGCCTGCATTCCTGGGAAACAAAGTGTCATCCTAAAGTCAGGCGGACACTTCGTCCAACATCAGTCGCTGGCGCACCACATCCACCAGCTTGTCCGGCTGGAATTTGGAGAGGAAATTGTCGCAGCCGACCTTCTTCACCATCGATTCGTTGAAGCTGCCCGATAGCGAGGTGTGCAGCACCACGTAGAGCCCGCGCAGGCGCGGATCGTTGCGGATTTCAGTGGTGAGACGGTAGCCGTCCATTTCGGGCATTTCGGCGTCGGTGAAGATCATCAGCAGTTTGTCGGTCATCACCTGGCCGCTGTCGGCCCAGGCCTTGAGCATGTTCAGCGCCTTGAGACCGTCGCTGGCGATGTGCATCTTCACGCCCAACTGGCCCAGGGTGTCACGCAATTGCGAGAGCGCCACATTGGAGTCGTCCACCAGCAGCACTTCGCGACCACGGGCACGCTCGAGCACCGGGTCTTCGAGTTTCTCCCGGGAGACCTTGGCGTTGTAGGGCACGATCTCGGCGAGGACCTTCTCCACGTCGATGATTTCCACCAACTGGTCATCGACCTTGCTGATGGCGGTGAGGTAATGCTGGCGACCGGCGCTGGCCGGCGGTGGCAGGATCGCTTCCCAGTTCATGTTGACGATGCGGTCGACGCCGCCCACCAGGAACGCCTGCACCGAACGGTTGTACTCGGTGACGATAATGGTGCTGTTGGGCCCCGGCACCAAAGGGCGCATGCCGATGGCCTGGGACAGGTCGATCACCGGCAGGGTTTGGCCACGCAGGTTGACCACCCCGCAAACGAAGGGGTGGCGCTGGGGCATCAGGGTCAGCTTGGGCAGTTGCAGCACTTCCTGCACTTTGAACACGTTGATCGCGAACAACTGCCGCCCGGCCAGGCGGAACATGAGAATCTCCAGGCGATTCTCCCCCACCAATTGCGTGCGTTGATCTACCGTGTCGAGAATGCCGGCCATTGAAAGCTCCTGGTGTGCTGAGAGGGTGTGCAACGGACTTGAGCGTCGCTCCTACCAGTGGGTTATCGGCGGCGAGCGCCAGACCTTGACCCGCTTAAAATGCCACGTAAATGCATTGATGCCACACTGACATCATGCTTTACTGCAAGCGCCTCTTCATATGGCAATACCGAGCCTTGCGCGACATTCAAATCGACGCGAGGTTCCGCCGTGTAAGGGATTCCCCTACGCACAATCAGGCCCAACCTGATATTCGCGATATCTAATAGCCATTAATGTGACGCCATTCTCATTGCATGAATGGAGTCAGGCTTTTGTTTGCCATCCCAAGCCCACGACCCACGGGTCTTTCAGGCACTTACATGTCGGCAACTGAAGTTGTGCAATCGCCGTGGATAACCAGAGCTATCCAGAGCTTGCGTGTGTATTCAAATAAAATTCCTACTGAAATCTCGGAAGCAACCTACAGATTCCAGTCATATTTCAGCGCTAGTTTTAAGCCATTCACCCAGTGCGACATCCAATCACCCGACCTTAAGTTGTGGAGAATTGCATGATGAATAGCGCAAACGAATGGCAAACAGCACTCCCCGAGTTTCTGCTGGAAGCGGAAATGCTGCTGGCCAAGTCTGAAGAATGCCTGAGCCACCTGCATTTGATTCGCAACGACAGCGATGCCATCGACTGCATGAAAGCCAGCCTGGCCAAGCTGGCTGAAAAGGCTGATGGCTTGGCCCTGCAAGCCATCAGCGAGTTCTCCCGGCATATCCAATACCTGATCGCCAATGCCGTGAGCCCCGTGCAACTGCATGACCAGGCCCTGGATGCCCTGCACGACTGCCTGACGTTGCTGGCCTGGCAACTGGAATTGATCGACATCCGTACCGGCAAGCTGGGCCTGGATGAGAGTGAACAAACGTCGCTGATTGCGACCGTCACATCGCAGATCCCTCAGAAAGACTACGAACGTAACCCGCAGCATCGTTTGCGCCATGGGCCGTGAAACGTGCAAAGGTCGTATTTAATACATGGGTTATCTAAAAACGACCGCCCTTGCTCAAACGATGCAACTCGATTACCGGCGGAAGAAATATCAATTAGCCAGCTACTCAATAACTGTACAAAGTACTCCAACTAATACAACTGACTATCTTTGAACTCTGGGACTGCCGCCAGGGCATATGCGTGGTTAATACATGGATGGGGAAAGTGCTGGCGACCAACGGTAATAGTGGTGGTACTATGCCCCGCTCCAAGTGACTCAACTTCCTCATGGGTAACAACGATTCGGCACCGCACGCCCAACAAAGCCCAGTCAATCGCCGTTGCCGGTCTTCCCGCAGTGAACCCTCATTGGCTCCATCCGCTATGTACGCCAACTTCAAGTCACTTATCGCCAGGTCCGTGTCCCGGAGTCATGCGCGTCACCTCATCCCTGCCCTGTGCCTGTGCTCACTGCTGGCCAGCCTGTGGGCTTACCTGCAGGGCGCGCCGCTGACGTTATTGATCCTGCTGCTCAACCTGGCAACGTTGTTGGTGGTGGGCCTGCGACAGTGGAATTCGCGTAAATCCATCAAGTTCCAGCCCCAGGAACTGGCCGACCGCCTGCTGCAAGTCCAGGAAAACGAACGCCATCGCCTCAGCCGCGAGCTGCACGACGATATCGGCCAACTGCTGACCGCCGCCAAATTGCAGAGCGAATGGTTGCAGCGCCGCCTGCCTCAAGAGCTGCAAAACCATTGCTCGGTGCTGTGCAATACACTCACTGAAACCCTGGCGAAAGTGCGTGACGTTTCGGCGATCCTCAACCCTCGTCAACTGGCGAGCCTGGGCCTGGAAGCCAGCCTGCGCGCGCACCTGCTCAAAACCCTGGAAAACACCCAGGTGTGCTGGAGCCTGGAGTGCCAGCAACGGCTCACCGGCATCCCCGAAGAAATGGCCGTGGCGGCCTTTCGCATCACCCAGGAAGCGGTGACCAATATGCTGCGCCATGCCCAGGCGCACAATTTGCGGGTGCGTCTGCAACGCCTGCCGGAAGGCCTGTCGCTGATGATCTGCGATGACGGCCTGGGCTTTTCGCCTGCCAGCGACCCCGGCAGGGAAGGTCAACGGGGCATGGCCGGCATGACCGAACGGATTGATCAGTTGGGGGGCACGCTGTCCGTCAGCAGCCGACCAGGCAAAGGCACACGTATCGACGCACTTTTCCCCTGGGCGCCCCGCGCCCTCGAACGGGCCAGCGCCCCTAAGGTTCTCGAGTGACCTGCAGTTTACTCCTGGTCGATGACCACGCACTGATTCGCGCCGGCGTACGCGCGCTGATCCTGGATATACCCGGTTACAGCGTGATCGGCGAAGCCAGCGATGGCGCGCAACTGCTGGAGCAATTCAGCGCCCTGCTGCCGGACATCGTGCTGCTCGACCTGTCGATGAAGCACACCGGCGGCCTGGACGCCTTGCAGCAACTCAAGCGCGCCTACCCCAAGTGCAAGGTGCTGATCCTGTCGATGCACACCGACCCCGAGCTGATCATGCGTGCGCTGGAGGCTGGCGCCCACGGCTACCTGCTCAAGGACACCACCGCCAACGAACTGGAACACGCCCTGCTGGCCCTGCGTAACAACGAGCGCTACCTGAGCCCCGCCATCGCCCACACCGTGATCAATCAGGCGCTGATCCACCACCAGGGCTCCAGCGCACCTGCCGCCCACAGTCACAACCTCACGGCGCGGCAATTGGAAATCCTGCGCCTGATCGTACGCGGCAAGTCCACCCGTGAAATCGCCCACGGCCTGGGCCTGAGCATCAAGACCGTGGAAGCCCATCGCTCGCAGATCATGAAGCGCTTGCAGATCTTCGACGTGGCGGGCCTGGTGTTATTCGCCGTGCGCGAGCAGATCATCAGCCTGGACGACTAACGGCGAGCCCAGCGGCAAGTGCACGCGCAGGGCCTTGGGCAACGCTTCGAAATGCAGGTCATCGCCTTCCAGTGGCTCACCATCGAGGTTGATGTACAACCCTTGGGCCACCTTGATATTGACCCACGGCAGGCGTGCACGCACGAACATGGTGTCCAGGCCCCAACCGTTATTCATCAATTCACGCAGGGTGCCGACCACTTCCTGAGGCGCGGGCAGGATGCTCACATCCAGCAGCCCGTCATCGGCCAAGGCGCCGGGACACAAGACATGCCCGCCGCCGGCCTGGCGACCGTTGCCGATACCCAGCGCGAGCAACTCGCCTTTCCAATGGAAATCCGGGCCTTCCAGCTCCCCATAGGCAGCCTTCAATTCACTGAAGCGCGATAAACCGGTGAACAGGTAAGCGGCACCGCCGAGGACTTTCTTCAAGTCTTCGGAGGTGTTGGCCGTGACCTGGCTGCCGAAACCACCGGTGGCCATGTTCAGGAAGATTTGCCCGCCGACCTGGCCGAGGTCGATCGCCCTGGGCTGAACGTCCAGCAAGGCCAGGGCACCGGCCGGTTCCAACGGCACACCGGCGGCCTTGGCGAAGTCATTGGCGGTGCCCAGGGGCATCAGCACCAGGCTGGCATCGGTCTTGGCCAACGCCATGGCCTCGGCCACATCGCGCAGGGTGCCGTCGCCGCCGCCGGCGATGATATGGGTATACCCGCCCTCCAGTGCCTCGTTGACCAGACGCTGGGCATCGCCGCCCTCCCAGGTCACCCGCACGGCCAGTTCCCAACCTACCTTGCGCCTGGCCAGCACGGCGGCGCGCACGTCCTCGTTGAGGGCTTGCTTGCCGTGGAGGATTAACAGTGCCTTGGGGGTGGTCATTGGGGGAGATCTCCTGGGTCAAAGGTGCTTGAAGGATGTTGACCTTTGGAGAGGGGGAAAAAGTCTATGGGGAGGGAAATAAATTGGGTGGGTGGGTGGTGTACCGCGTAAATATCCGTTGCTTAGGTAACGGCTACTATTGGTTCCGCTCTTACAGCGGGTCACTTTGGAAAAGAGCCCCAAAGTAACCAAAGGGCTCTCGCCCCACCACTCGGCACCTCGCCTAGGCTCGGTGTGCCCGTAATCCGACATTGATTTGGGGGGCCGACGCCACGCGCCATCCATGGCGCGGGGCGCCTAAGATCAAAATCAAAAACACAGCGAGGCGGCCTTATAGCCGACCTGATCGTCGAGGCGTGCGCGTCCCCCTGTGGGAGCGGGCTTGCTCGCGAATGCGGTGGGTCAGTCAACATCAATGTTTGCTGGGCCGACGCCTTCGCGAGCAAGCCCGCTCCCACATTTGATCTTCGCTGCCTTGAGCATTTCGTTCGCTTAACTGACCGGCTCCCACAGAAAAGCAGAAGCACCGCCAGCGTATCTACGATGCGAAGCGAGTCGGTTTTGATCTCAGGCGCCCCGTTAAACCACGCTGGCCGAACGCAGGCTTGAATCCGTGGGTAACCCGGCAGGACGCCGGGTTAGCCACGGATTCAAGCCTTCGTTCGGGCACACCGAGCCTAGGCGAGGCACCGAGTGGTGGGGCGAGGACCTTATCGACTGTCAAGCCCCCGCCCACATTACCCCCAGCCCCAATCAGCTTTTGTGCAACTTACTCATCAACTGCGCCTCAGCCTGGGTCAACCCACACGACTGCGTCAGCTCATCCACGGTCGCGCCCATCCCCACCAACTTGGCCGCCTGGGCAAACGACAGGTTCGAAGGATCACGCTGTTCCAACTGCACCAACTTATCCGGCAACGGCGCAAGAATTGCGCGCAGTTCATGCACTTCGTCCCCAACCCGTACCGCACTTTGCTGGAAGTGGTCGACCCGCTTGACCAGTTCCAGAATGCGCCGGTCACGCACTGCATCGCGTTCGGCCTGTTGCAAGGCCAACTCCCGCTGCTGGCGCACATAGCGCAGCACAAACGCCAAGGTCCCGGCCCACAACAGGGCCAGGACAATCACCGCCGCATCAAGGAACAATCAGATGCTCTCCAGTTCCGACCATTCTTCTTCGCTCATCATCTTGTCCAGCTCAACCAGAATCAGCAGTTCGCCGTTCTTGTTGCACACGCCCTGGATGAACTTGGCCGACTCTTCGTTACCCACGTTCGGCGCGGTTTCCACTTCCGATTGGCGCAGGTAAACCACTTCGGCCACGCTATCGACCATGATCCCGACCACTTGCTTGTCGGCCTCGATGATGACGATACGGGTGTTGTCGTTGACTTCGGTCGGCACCAGGCCGAAGCGCTGGCGGGTGTCTATGACCGTCACCACGTTGCCGCGCAGGTTGATGATGCCCAGCACGTAGCTAGGCGCACCCGGTACCGGGGCGATCTCGGTGTAGCGCAGCACTTCCTGCACGCGCATCACGTTGATGCCATAGGACTCATTGTCCAGTTTGAAGGTTACCCATTGCAGGATCGGATCATCCAAACCCTGTGCGGACGCTGACTTGTTCATTGCTCTGACCCCTTCAAGTGCCGTTGCTCACGGCGTATGTACTTCTCTGATCGCACTCGCGCACGGCCCTTATTGTTCAATCAACTGCGTTTGCTCTGTGGCATTTCCTTGACCGCGCCGCTGGCGATCAACTCGGCCAGCTCAGCGACATCCAGCAATGCACACATGTGTTCGATCACAGTGCCCGCCAACCAGGGGCGCTGGCCCCGGTGGCTGCGCCATTTGATTTCATTCGGGTCCAGGCGCAACGAGCGGCTGACTTGATGCACGGCCAACCCCCACTCGTAGCCCTGCACCGAGATCACATACTGCAGGCCCTGGCGGAAGTCGTCGCGGTAGCGGTCGGGCATCACCCAGCGCGCCGTATCGAGCACCTTGAGGTTGCCGGCCTGGCTGGGCAGGATGCCGAGGAACCACTCCGGTTGACCGAACAGCGGTGTCAGTTCCTGGCCTTCCAGCGAATAGATCGAGCCCAGGCACACCAGCGGCACCGCCAGGGTCAACCCGGCGACGTCGAACAGCAGGCATTCGAACGGCTCCGCAGCCCACGACGGGCGACCATCGCCGGTGATCGGCGGTGGTGTAATGCTCGGCGCAAGGTGCACTTCAACTACCGGCTCGACAACCGCCGGCGTCACCTCCACAGGGGCGATAGGCACCACGATTGGAGACGCAACAACCTGCGCATCACGCGCCTGTTCTTCCATCACGGCCTGCTGAAACTCATCCAGCGTGCTTTCTTCTATAGCAGGTTCAAGTACCAGAATCGGTTCCGGCAGCTCCTCGGCAGTCGCATCCTGGAGCAAGGCATCCAGGTAGGATTGCAGCGCCAGTTGCGGCCGGGTCTTGAGCTCAACAGGACGATTCATCACGCCACCTGCGCCACAAGCTGCTGCGACAGCAAGTGCTTGAGCAACGCACGGTACGCCAGCACGCCGCGGCTCTTGCCGTCGAACTGCGACGGCGTGAGCCCCGCACGGCTGGCGTCACGCAGGCGCGTGTCCACCGGGATGTAGCCGTTCCAGATAGTCTCCGGGTAGGCATCGCGCAGTACGCGCAGAGTGCTGAGGGACGCCTGGGTACGGCGGTCGAACAAGGTCGGCACGATGCTGAACGGCAGCGCCTGCTTGCGCGAGCGGTTGATCATCGCCAGGGTGCTGACCATGCGCTCCAGGCCCTTGACCGCCAGGTGCTCGGTCTGCACCGGGATCACCAACTGCTGGCTGGCGGCCAAGGCGTTGACCATCAGCACACCCAGCAACGGCGGGCTGTCGATGATCGCGTAGTCGAATTCCTGCCACAGCTGCGCCAGGGTCTTGGCGATTACCAGGCCCAGGCCGCTCTGCCCCGGCGACTGGCGCTCAAGGGTAGCCAGGGCGGTACTCGAAGGCAGCAAGGAAATGCTGTCGTTGCTGGTGGGCAACAGCAGTTGCCCGGGCAAATCCGATGGCACGCTGCCCTTGTGCAGGAACAGGTCATAGCAACTGTGTTCCAGCGCATCCGGGTCATAGCCGAAATAGCTGGTCATGGAACCGTGGGGGTCCAGGTCGACCACGACCACACGCTTGCCCGCCTCGGCCAGCAAGCCGGCTAAGGCGATGGAAGTGGTGGTCTTGCCGACTCCACCCTTTTGATTGGCAACTGCCCAGACTCTCATTCGGTTGGTTCCTCCCGGTGGGCACAGGCGCGACCGAGACATTGCATAAAGTTATTGAGCCGGTGACGGAGAATTGACGTTACTCGATCTGGCCGGCGGCTTGACAACGGGCGGTGCAGTTTGTGTGCCAGCGCGCTTCAACGCCGCATCCGGAGTGGCATTGGCGGTGCCGGTACCGGTCAGGCTGCGGCGCACATCCAGGTTGCGCGACACCACCAGCACCACCCGGCGGTTGCGTGCACGACCTTCCACCGTGGCGTTATTGGCCACCGGCTGGAATTCACCATAGCCTACCGACGCCAGGCGCTGGGGGTTCACGCCCTGCATCGCCAACATGCGCACGATGCTCGAGGCACGGGCGGACGACAGCTCCCAATTGGTCGGGTACTGCGCGGTGCTGATGGGGAAATTGTCGGTAAAGCCCTCAACGTGGATCGGGTTTTCGAACGGTTTGAGGATCAAAGCCACCTTGTCGATGATGGTGAACGCCTGGTCGCTCGGTAACGCATCGGCGCTGGCGAACAACAGGCTCGAGTTCAGCTCGATCTCCACCCACAGCTCATTGCCGCGCACGGTCATCTGGTTGGAACTGATCAGGTCGCCAAATGCGGCGCTGATGTCGTCGGCGATGCTTTTCAGCGGATCGCTGGTGCCACCAACACCGGCGGCGATTTCATCACTGTCGTTGACCAGCGGCTTGGCCGGGGTCACGGTCTTGGGTCGTTCCTCACCGATGGGAATCGGCTTGAGGGCACGCTCGGTATCGTTGAACACGCCCACCAGCGCCTGGGAGATGATCTTGTACTTGCCTTCGTTGATCGACGAGATGGAATACATCACCACGAAAAACGCAAACAACAAGGTGATGAAGTCCGCGTAGGACACCAGCCAGCGTTCGTGGTTGACGTGCTCCTCGGGCTCGCGACGGCGACGGCTCACAGGCAGCTCCTTCCCATCAGTCCATGAAGCCCTGAAGCTTCAATTCGATGGAGCGCGGGTTCTCGCCCTCGGCAATCGACAGGATGCCTTCGAGCAACATCTCGCGATAACGCGACTGGCGCATGGCGATCGACTTGAGCTTGCTGGCCACCGGCAGCAACACCAGGTTGGCACTGGCCACGCCGTAGATAGTCGCGACGAACGCCACGGCAATGCCGCTGCCCAGCTGCGAAGGGTCGGCCAGGTTGCCCATCACATGGATCAGGCCCATCACCGCGCCGATGATGCCGATGGTCGGCGCGTAGCCGCCCATGCTTTCAAAGACTTTGGCGGCGTTGATGTCGCGGCTTTCCTGGGTGTAGAAATCCACTTCGAGGATGCTGCGGATCGCTTCCGGCTCGGCGCCGTCCACCAGCAATTGCAGGCCCTTGCGTGCGTAGCTGTCGGGCTCGGCATCGGCCACGCCTTCCAGGCCCAGCAGGCCCTCCTTGCGCGCGGTGAGGCTCCAGTTGACCACACGGTCGATGCCGCCTGGCAGGTCGACCCGTGGCGGGAAAATGATCCACACCAGAATCTGCATGGCACGCTTGAACGAGCTCAGCGGCGACTGCAACAGCGCAGCGCCCACGGTGCCACCGATCACAATCAGCGCCGCCGGACCGTTGGCCAAGGCGCCGAGGTGGCCGCCTTCAAGGTAGTTGCCGCCAATGATCGCGACAAACGCCATGGTGATGCCGATCAGGCTCAAGACATCCATCAGAGGCAAGCCTCCACCAGATGCTTGCCGATGTCATCCAGGCTGTAGACCGCGTCAGCCAGGTCAGCCTTGACGATGGCCATGGGCATGCCATAGATCACACAGCTGGCCTCGTCCTGGGCCCAGATGGCGCTGCCACCCTGCTTGAGCAGGCGTGCGCCTTCACGACCATCGGCGCCCATGCCGGTGAGCACCACCGCCAGAACTTTGTCGCCGTAGGACTTGGCCGCCGAACCGAAGGTGATATCCACGCACGGCTTGTAGTTCAGGCGTTCATCGCCCGGCAGGATTTTGATCGCGCCACGGCCGTCCACCATCATCTGCTTGCCACCCGGGGCCAGCAGTGCCAGGCCAGGGCGCAGGATGTCACCATCCTCGGCTTCCTTGACGGTGATGCGGCACAGCTTGTCCAGGCGCTCGGCGAACGCCTTGGTGAATGCCGCCGGCATGTGTTGGATCAACACAATCGGCGCCGGGAAGTTGGCCGGCAGTTGGGTCAACACCCGCTGCAAGGCCACCGGGCCGCCAGTGGAGGTGCCGATGGCGACCAGCTTGTAAGCCTTGCGCTTGGGCGCTGGCGAATGAGCACTCGGGGCGGCGGCGCGTACCGGCGCCACTGCAGGCCGAGCCACGGGCGCAGCAGGCGCCGGGCGCGCAAACGATGAGGTCGGCGCAGGCGCTGCGGGCGTCGATACGGGTGCCGGCGCAGGTGCGCTGAACAAGCTGCGGCGGTTACTGCGGGAAATGCTGTGCACCTTCTCGCACAGCATCTGCTTGACCTTCTCGGGGTTGCGCGAGATGTCTTCGAAATTCTTCGGCAGGAAATCCACCGCGCCGGCATCCAGTGCGTCGAGGGTCACCCGAGCGCCTTCATGAGTCAGCGAGGAAAACATCAATACCGGTGTAGGGCAGCGTTGCATGATATGACGGACGGCGGTGATGCCATCCATCATCGGCATCTCGTAGTCCATGGTGATTACGTCCGGTTTCAAGGCAATTGCTTGATCGATCGCCTCTTTGCCGTTCGTGGCCGTGCCGACCACCTGGATCGTTGGATCGGCGGAAAGAATTTCCGAGACGCGGCGGCGGAAGAAACCCGAATCGTCCACCACCAGGACCTTGACTGCCATAAACACTCCGTTAGGCGGGGCGGGCACTACCGCCCTGCCCCACCAGAATCAAATACGCCGTGCGGCGTAACGCTTGAGCATGCTTGGAACATCGAGAATCAGCGCGATGCGACCGTCACCGGTAATGGTCGCGCCCGACATGCCCGGGGTGCCCTGCAGCATCTTGCCCAAAGGCTTGATCACCACTTCTTCCTGGCCCACCAGTTGGTCGACCACAAAGCCGATGCGCTGGGTGCCCACGGACAGAATCACCACATGGCCTTCGCGCTGCTCTTCATGCTTGGCCGAAGCCACCAGCCAGCGCTTGAGGTAAAACAGCGGCAACGCTTTGTCGCGCACGATCACCACTTCCTGGCCGTCCACCACGTTGGTGCGCGACAGGTCGAGGTGGAAGATTTCGTTGACGTTGACGAGCGGGAAAGCGAACGCCTGGTTGCCCAGCATCACCATCAGGGTCGGCATGATCGCCAGGGTCAACGGCACCTTGATGACGATCTTGGAGCCCTGGCCCTTGGTCGAGTAGATATTGATCGAGCCGTTGAGCTGGCTGATCTTGGTCTTCACCACGTCCATGCCCACGCCACGGCCGGATACGTCGGAGATCTCGGTCTTGGTCGAGAAGCCCGGGGCGAAGATCAGGTTGTAGCACTCGGTGTCGGTCAGGCGGTCGGCGGCGTCCTTGTCCATCACGCCACGCTTGACTGCGATGCCTCGCAGGATATTCGGGTCCATGCCTTTGCCGTCATCGGTGATCGACAGCAGGATATGGTCGCCTTCCTGCTCCGCCGCCAGGATCACCTTGCCGTTGCGGGACTTGCCTGCGGCCTCGCGTTCTTCCGGGGTTTCCACGCCGTGGTCGACGGCGTTGCGCACCAAGTGGACCAGCGGGTCGGCCAGGGCCTCGACCAGGTTCTTGTCGAGGTCGGTTTCTTCGCCCACCAGTTCCAGGTTGATTTCTTTCTTGAGCTGGCGTGCCAGGTCGCGAACCAGACGCGGGAAGCGGCCGAAGACTTTCTTGATCGGCTGCATCCGCGTTTTCATCACGGCGGTCTGCAAGTCAGCGGTGACCACGTCGAGGTTCGACACGGCCTTTTGCATGGCTTCGTCGCCGCTGTTCAGGCCCAGGCGCACCAGGCGGTTACGCACCAGCACCAGTTCGCCGACCATGTTCATGATGTCGTCCAGGCGTGCGGTATCAACGCGCACGGTGGTTTCGGCTTCGCTGGCCGGCTTTTCTGCAGCCGCGGGTGCCGCTGCACGCGCAGGGGCCGGGGCCACAGCAGGGGCTGGCTTGGCGGCCGGCGCAGCAGCTTTGGCGGCAACCGGCGCGGCGGTGGCGACCGCAGCCGCCGGGGCCACTTCGGTGAACTTGCCTTTGCCGTGCAACTCGTCCAACAAGGCTTCGAACTCGTGATCGGAGATCAACCCGTCGCCAGCAGGTGCTGCACTGGCCGCTGGAGCGGCGGTGGCAGTGGCGGCGACCTCCGGCAGGGCTTCGGCCACAAACGTGCCCTTGCCATGCAGTTGGTCGAGCAGCGCCTCGAATTCGTCGTCGGTAATGTCAGTGCTGGCGTTGGCAGCCGGAGTTTCTGGCGTTGCCGCAGGTGCCACGGCGTCAGCCGCGAACTGGCCTTTGCCATGCAACTGGTCGAGCAGGGATTCGAATTCTGCGTCGGTAATGTCTTCGCTGGTCGGCGTGGCAGCAGGCGCAGCCGGTGCTTCAGCTTCGGCCTTGACCGCATTGAGCGAATCGAGCAACTGCTCGAACTCGCTGTCGGTCACGTCCTGCTCGGCTTCCACCACCGGCTCAGGCGCGGCTTGCACCACCGGCGCAGCAGCAGCCGGTTCGGCCAGGCGCGCCAGGGCGGCCAGCAGTTCCGGGGTGGCAGCAGTGATCGGTGCACGCTCGCGCACTTCGCTGAACATGCCGTTGACCGCATCCAGTGCTTCGAGAATCACGTCCATCAGTTCCGAGTCGACGTGCCGCTCACCCTTGCGCAGGATGTCGAACACGTTCTCGGCGATGTGACAGCACTCCACCAGCTCATGGAGCTGGAGGAAGCCGGCGCCCCCTTTTACAGTGTGAAAACCGCGAAAAATTGCATTGAGCAGGTTCGCATCATCCGGTCGGCTTTCCAGCTCGACCAGTTGTTCGGACAGTTGCTCTAGAATTTCGCCGGCCTCTACAAGGAAATCCTGGAGGATTTCTTCATCGGCGCCGAAGCTCATGGGTGTGCTCCTTAGAAGCCTAAACTGGATAACAGGTCATCTACGTCATCCTGACCTGACATAACGTCTTCACGTTTATCGGCATGAATCTGCGGACCTTCACCCTTGGCGAGATGTTTTTGTGGATCTTTTTCCGAGAGGATCGCTTCGCGGTCATGTTCGATGCCGGCAAAACGGTCGACCTGGCCGGCCATCAGCACCAGTTTGAGCAAGTTGCTTTCCACTTCGGTGACCAACTGGGTCACGCGCTTGATCACCTGACCGGTGAGGTCCTGGTAATCCTGGGCCAGCAGAATGTCGTTGAGGTTGCTGGCAACCGTGCGGTTTTCCTGTTCGCTGCGCGACAGGAAACCTTCGACCCGGCGCGCCAACTCACGAAACTCTTCAGCGCCTACTTCGCGGCGCATGAAGCGGCCCCAGTCAACGCTCAGGGCCTGGGCTTCGGTGGCCATGCCGTTGACCAGGGGCGTGGCGTTTTCCACCAGGTCCATGGTGCGGTTGGCCGCCGCCTCGGTCAGCCTGACCACATAGGACAGGCGTTCAGTGGCGTCGGTGATTTGCGATATTTCTTCGGCCTGGGGCATGCGCGGGTCAATCTGGAAATTGACGATCGCACTGTGCAGCTCGCGTGTGAGCTTGCCCACTTCCTGGTACAGGCCGCGGTCACGGGTCTGGTTAAGCTCATGGATCAACTGCACCGCATCGCCGAACTGGCCTTTTTCCAGGCTGTCGACCAACTGGTGAGCATGTTTTTTCAAGGTCGACTCAAAGTCGCCCTGTGACGTTTCGTTATGCTCCATAGCTCCCCCGTGGCTGCATCAATGACCGATGCGTTCGAAGATTTTTTCGATCTTCTCTTTCAAGGCCAGCGCCGTGAATGGCTTGACCACGTAACCGTTGACCCCGGCTTGGGCGGCTTCGATGATCTGTTCACGCTTGGCTTCGGCGGTCACCATCAGCACAGGCAGGCTGCGCAGTTTTTCATCGGCGCGCACGTGGCGCAGCAGATCGATACCGGTCATACCCGGCATGTTCCAGTCGGTTACCAGAAAGTCGATGCTCCCGCTGTTGAGGATCGGAATCGCCGTAATGCCGTCATCCGCCTCGACCGTGTTAGTGAACCCAAGGTCACGCAACAGGTTCTTAATGATCCGCCGCATCGTTGAGAAGTCATCAACGATGAGGATTTTCATGTTCTTGTCCAATTCGACCTCCAAGCAGTCTTAAACGCGCCCAGCACCTGGACGCGCCATTTCAATCAACAGGCGTTACACAAAAAGGACTGCCCAGGGCACCACGGTGCGCACCCGCGAAGCCTTGCGGCGTCGCGGTAGCGTCTGCAGTGTCCCCACACTGCCTGTCAGCGCGCGCGCCACTCTCCCAATCGCCCCCGCAAGCGAGCTGCGCACTGGCTATGCAACTGGCTGACACGCGATTCGCTGACCCCCAGGACCTCACCGATTTCCTTGAGGTTCAGCTCTTCGTCGTAGTACAGCGCCAGCACCAGGCGCTCACGCTCCGGCAAATTGGCAATCGCGTCCGCCAACGCGCTCTGGAAACGTTCGTCTTCCAGGTCGCGGGACGGCTCCAGATGTGCACTTGCGCCGTCCTCGTGCAGCCCTTCGTGTTCGCCGTCCTGCAACAGGTCGTCGAAACTGAACAGGCGGCTGCCCAAGGTATCGTTCAAAATCCCGTAGTAATCGTCGAGACTCAATTGGAGTTCGGCCGCAACTTCATGATCTTTAGCGTCACGACCGGTTTTTGCTTCAATTGCACGAATTGCATCACTGACCATGCGCGTATTGCGGTGTACCGAACGCGGCGCCCAATCCCCTTTACGCACTTCATCGAGCATCGCGCCACGGATGCGGATACCCGCATACGTCTCGAAACTCGCACCCTTGCTCGCGTCGTATTTGGTCGACACTTCGAGCAGGCCGATCATGCCGGCCTGGATCAAGTCTTCGACCTGCACACTCGCCGGCAGGCGCGCCAACAGGTGATAGGCAATGCGCTTGACCAGGGGCGCATAGCGCTCGATCAATTCACCTTGGCTGTCACGTGCCGATCTCTTGTAAAGGTTGTAGCCGCTGGCTGTCATAGCACCGGTCCTGCGCTCGTCTGATGCACCAAACGCTCGACGAAAAACTCCAGATGCCCCCGAGGGTTGGCGGGCAACGGCCAGGTATCGACCTTCTGGGCAATGGCCTTGAACGCCAGTGCGCACTTCGAACGAGGGAACGCTTCATAGACCGCACGCTGCTTTTGCACGGCCTTGCGCACACACTCGTCATAGGGAACTGCGCCGACGTATTGTAAAGCAACATCGAGGAAGCGATCCGTGACCTTGGTCAACTTGGCGAACAGGTTTCGCCCTTCCTGCGGGCTTTGGGCCATGTTGGCCAGCACGCGGAAGCGGTTCATGCCGTAGTCACGGTTAAGCAGTTTGATCAGCGCGTAGGCGTCAGTGATCGAAGTGGGTTCGTCGCACACCACCAGCAGCACTTCCTGGGCGGCGCGCACGAAGCTGACCACTGACTCGCCGATCCCGGCAGCGGTGTCGATCACCAGCACGTCGAGGTTGTCGCCGATATCACTGAACGCCTGGATCAGCCCGGCATGTTGCGCAGGGCTCAGGTGCACCATGCTCTGGGTGCCCGAGGCCGCCGGCACGATACGGATGCCACCGGGGCCCTGGAGCAGCACATCGCGCAGCTCACAGCGGCCCTCGATCACATCGGCAAGGGTATGTTTGGGTGTCAGTCCCAGCAGAACGTCCACGTTCGCCAAGCCCAGGTCAGCATCCAGCAGCATGACGCGACGGCCAAGCTCTGCCAGGGCCAGGGACAAATTCACTGACACGTTAGTTTTTCCGACGCCACCTTTGCCGCCGGTCACCGCGATCACCTGTACGGGATGCATGCTGCCCATTTTATTTCTTTACCTTGTCTTGCTTAGACGCAGGCTACATGGCTTGGCCGCGTGAATCGCTTGCAGACCATCGATGTAGGTACATTTCACGGTGTTCATCCTGCCTCAACCGACCCGTTTAGCCGGGTGGTGGTAAAGGTCGGCGAACATATCGGCCATCGCTTCCTCGCTAGGCTCTTCTTGCATTTGCACACTCACGGCACGGCTGACCAACTGATGACGGCGCGGTAGATGCAGATCATCCGGGATCCGCGGCCCGTCGGTCAGGTAGGCGACCGGTAATTCATGGCTGATGGCCAAACTCAACACTTCACCCAGGCTCGCGGTTTCATCGAGCTTGGTGAGGATGCAGCCGGCCAGCCCGCAACGCTTGTAACTGTGATAAGCAGCGGTAAGCACCTGTTTCTGACTGGTGGTTGCAAGCACCAGGTAATTCTTCGACTTGATGCCACGCCCGGCCAGGCTTTCGAGCTGCATGCGCAGGGCCGGGTCACTGGCTTGCAGGCCAGCGGTATCGATCAGCACTACGCGCTTGCGCAGCAGCGGGTCCAGGGCGTTGGCCAGGGACTGGCCCGGGTCGACGTGAGTCACCGGCACATTGAGAATACGGCCCAGGGTCTTGAGCTGCTCCTGGGCGCCGATGCGGTAGCTGTCCATGCTCACCAGGGCGATATTCTGCGCGCCGTACTTGAGCACATAACGGGCGGCCAGCTTGGCCAGGGTGGTGGTCTTGCCCATGCCGGCGGGGCCGACCATGGCGATCACGCCGCCCTCTTCAAGCGGTTCGATTTCCGGGGTGGCGATCATGCGGGCCAAGTGCGCCAGCAACATGCGCCAGGCCTGGCGCGGTTCTTCGACTTCCGCGGTCAAGGCCAGCAAGTCGCGGGACAGCGGGCCAGACAGGCCGATGCGTTGCAAGCGGCGCCACAGGTTGGCTTGTTGCGGCTTGCTGCCTTGCAGTTGCGTCCACGCCAGGGAGCCCAGTTGCACTTCGAGCAACTCACGCAGGCCGTTGAGTTCAAAGCGCATCGAGTCAAACACACGCTGGTCGACGGCAGCGGCCGGGGCAGGCGCGGCTGGGCGCGGGGGTTCGATGAAGGTTGGCTCTACCAGCGGCTCGGCGGCGGTCAATGGCAAGCCGGCGAACAATTGGCGATTGGTGCTGGCATCGCTGTCGCCACGCATGCTCAGTTCAGCCTGGGCCGACACAATACGCGAGGCGGTCTTGCGCAGCTCGTCTTCGAGTTCCATGTTCGGCACACGCGGGGCCAAGGCCTGGGGCGTGTAATCCAGCGCAGCCGTCAGCTCGACACCGCCGGCAATCCGACGGTTACCGATAATCGCGGCGTCGGCGCCCAGCTCATCACGGACCAGTTTCATGGCCTGACGCATATCGGCGGCGAAAAAACGCTTAACTTGCATAACCCACTACCTCAGCCATTGGGCCCAACTGTCGCGACGATAGTCACTTGCTTATTGTCAGGAATTTCCTGGTAAGCCAATACGTGCAAATTCGGTACGGCCAGGCGTCCAAACCGCGACAACATCGCACGAACCGGACCGGCCACCAGCAGAATCACCGGGTTGCCTTGCATTTCCTGGCGCTGTGCGGCGTCGATCAACGAACGCTGCAGCTTCTCAGCCATGCTTGGCTCCAGCAGGACACCCTCTTCCTGGCCCTGACCGGCCTTCTGAATACTATTGAGCAATATTTGTTCCAACCTTGGTTCCAAGGTGATCACAGGCAGCTCGGACTCAATACCTACAATGCTTTGCACGATTGCACGGGACAATCCGACGCGCACCGCTGCCACCAGCGCGGCAGTATCTTGACTCTTGGCGGCATTGTTGGCGATGGCCTCGGCAATGCTGCGAATATCGCGTACCGGCACCTGTTCGGCCAGCAGCGCTTGCAACACCTTGAGCAACTGCGACAGTGTCAGCACGCCCGGCACCAACTCTTCGGCCAGTTTCGGCGACGACTTGGCCAGCAACCCCATCAATTGCTGGACTTCCTCGTGGCCGATCAGCTCATGAGAGTGCTTGTAGAGAATCTGGTTGAGGTGCGTGGCGACCACGGTGCTGGCGTCGACCACGGTATACCCGAGGGACTGTGCCTGGCTGCGCTGGCTGACTTCGATCCACACCGCTTCCAGGCCAAAAGCCGGATCTTTGGCGGTAATGCCGTTGAGCGTGCCGAACACCTGGCCAGGGTTGATCGCCAGTTCGCGGTCCGGGTAGATCTCGGCTTCGGCCAGGATCACGCCCATCAGGGTCAGGCGATAGGCGCTGGGGGCCAGGTCGAGGTTGTCGCGGATATGCACGGTGGGCATCAGGAAGCCCAGGTCCTGGGACAGCTTCTTGCGCACGCCCTTGATCCGTGCCAGCAGTTGCCCACCCTGGTTGCGGTCCACCAGCGGGATCAGGCGGTAGCCGACTTCCAGGCCGATCATGTCGATCGGAGTCACGTCGTCCCAGCCCAACTCCTTGGTTTCCTGGGCGCGGGCCGGGGATGGCAGCAGGTCCTGCTGGCGCGCAACCTCTTGCAAGGCTTGAACCTTGACGGCGTTCTGCTTTTTCCAGAACAGGTAGGCGCCGCCGCCGGCCAGGGCTGCCATGGTCAAGAATGAAACGTGGGGCATGCCCGGGACGATGCCCATGATCGCCATGATGCCCGCCGCCACGGCCAAGGCCTTGGGCGAGGCAAACATCTGGCGGCTGATCTGCTTGCCCATGTCTTCGGAGCCCGAAGCACGGGTGACCATGATGGCCGCCGCTGTGGATAACAACAGTGATGGCAATTGCGCCACTAAACCGTCACCGATGGTCAGCAAGGCGTACACCCGGCCCGCATCGCCGAAGGTCATGCCGTGCTGGAAGATGCCGACCGCCATACCGCCAATCAGGTTGATGAACAGAATCAACAGGCCGGCGATGGCGTCACCGCGCACGAACTTACTGGCACCGTCCATCGAGCCATAGAACTCGGCTTCCTGGGCCACTTCCAGGCGGCGGGACTTGGCTTGGTTCTGGTCGATCAGGCCGGCGTTGAGGTCGGCGTCGATGGCCATCTGCTTGCCGGGCATCGCATCGAGGGTAAAGCGCGCGCTCACCTCGGAAATCCGCCCGGCGCCCTTGGTCACCACCACGAAGTTGATGATCATCAGGATCGCGAACACCACGATACCGACCACATAGTTACCGCCGATCACCACCTCACCGAAGGCCTGGATCACTTTACCGGCAGCGGCGTGGCCGTCCTGGCCGTGGAGCATCACCACCCGCGTCGACGCCACGTTCAGCGCCAGGCGCAGCAGGGTCGCAATCAACAGGATGGTGGGGAACACCGCGAAATCCAGCGGCCGCAGGGCGTACACGCACACCAGCAGTACCACGACGGACAGGGCAATGTTGAAGGTGAAGAACACGTCGAGCAGAAACGGTGGCATCGGCAACATCATCATTGCCAGCATCACCAGCAACAACAACGGCACACCCAGATTGCCCCGCGACAGGTCAGTCAGGGTGCCACGGGCCGTGTTGAGCATTTGAGAGCGATCTACCACCGGTATTCCTCGTGTCCTTGAAGCAAAGTTTTGACGCTGGGAAGCGTCGTGGAGGCGGGGTTGCAAGAAGCCTTCCAACTTTTACTTGAAGTGAATACCGGTGGGTATTTCTATTGAGGGTTAAGACCTAACGAGCCTGATGTGGCTAACGTGGCCATCGCTGCGTACCTCGTAAATCACCCTGTCCCCCTCTTGTAGATCAGTCAGCTTCGCGGTGCTAAGTGCCTCCTCATACGCAGTCACCCTACCCTCGCCTTCATCCGGCTGGATTTCCGCAAATTGATTCTCTTTGTTGAACACACGAACGGTACCTTTTTCCATGAAGACTCTCCTTGACACTCCTACGTGACCGCCCCCCTGGCGTGGCCACAAGTCCCTGTCCAAGCCTACGCGCGCAAGTAGTGGGCGAACTACTGTCAACATTGACAGGTAGGCCGTGCCTTCTGACAAATGGCAGTCCGGCGCGTCCCCGTGACGGCCTGGCAATTGACTGATCTGATAGAAGTACAAACCAGGTCAAATGTGGGAGGGGGCTTGCTCCCGATGGCTCTGTGTCAGGCAGTAGATTCATTGACTGAGCCAGTGCTATCGGGGGCAAGCCCCCTCCCACATTTGAGCCTTTAAATAGGCCGTATATTATCGGCCTGAGGGCCTTTTGGTCCTTGGGCTAGGTCATATTCTACTTTTTGGTTTTCTTCCAGGCTTTTGAACCCATGCGACTGAATTGCCGAGTAATGGGCAAAAACATCCGTACTCCCATCATCCGGGGTAATAAAACCAAACCCCTTCTCCGCGTTAAACCACTTCACAGTACCGGTTGCCATTTCCGCTCTCCCTTACACCTTTGGATCCGCCTCTGTGTCGTTACACGCACTAATGGGAAGCGCGTAAACGCCCTGGGGTTTATGGATCATCTGAAACATTATCTGCTCACCAATCGACAGTGCAGCCCAATGCCAATCGCTCCAATCGATGAAGACGTTTTCTTCCCCGTCGTCCAACGCAATCAACCACTCGCCGCGGATCAACTCAAAGGATTTGACAGTACCTGTAGCTACCTTCAATACCGCTCTCCCCGCAGCTCGTTTACTACATGCGCGAAGGGTAATAAACAACGGAAAGCGCACTGTGGCTACTGTCAAAGTTGACAGGTAGACGCAAGTGGTCGATAGGTGCTAAGGCCAGTGAATCATGCATCCGGTGTTTTTTTTCGCTTGCGGGTTTTTCGAAGCCTGGGAACGGCTGGCGGGGCTTCACCGCACTTAGCGCCTTTGGGTTCAACAGCAACCTCATTGCCATCAAGGTCCCGGGCAATAAAGCCAATGCCCTTGACCGCATCGAACCACCTGACCGAACCCCTATCCATCACCGCCTCCCGAGCCGCGCATGGCTGCGCGCCTCATCGCTGTATCAAACAGTGAAGGCGGCGTAATGGCTACTGTCAAAGTTGACAGGTCAGACGGGGATTAAGTGTCGCGGCGCAAATCCGGCGGGATGGGCAGGTCTTTAAGCGGATCTGGGCGCTTGCCCTTGCCGGCGCGGTATTGGCGGATCTGATACACATAGGCCAATACCTGGGCCACCGCCAGGTACAGGCCGGCAGGGATTTCCTGGTCAAGGTCCGTGGAATAGAAGATCGACCGCGCCAGCGCCGGCGATTCCAGCAGCAGGATGTCGTTGGCGACGGCGATTTCACGGATTTTCAGGGCGGTAAAGTCGCTGCCCTTGGCCAGCAGCATCGGTGCGCCACCTTTCTCGGGGTCGTACTTGAGGGCCACGGCGTAGTGGGTCGGGTTGGTGATGACCACGTCGGCATCGGGCACGGCAGCCATCATCTTGCGTTGGGACATTTCCCGCTGCAGCTGGCGAATGCGCTGCTTGACCTCGGGGCGGCCTTCCTGATCCTTGTGTTCGTCGCGTACTTCCTGCTTGGTCATCAGCAGTTTCTTGTGGCTTTCCCACAGCTGGATCGGTGCGTCCACCGCTGCGATGAGGATCAACCCGAGGGCCATCCACAGTGCACTCCACCCCACCACTTGCACGCTGTGGATGATCGCTGACTCCAGCGGTTCATGGGCGATACGTTGCAAATCATCGATGTCGGACGACAGCACAGCCAGGGCCACGAACAGAATCAGGATGAATTTCGCCAGGGCCTTGAGCAATTCCACCAGCGCCTTGGCGGAAAACATGCGCTTGAGCCCGGCCCCTGGGTTCATGCGGCTGAACTTTGGCGCCATGCTGCCCGCCGCGAACAACCAGCCGCCGAGGGCGACCGGGCCGATCAGCGCGGCCAGCAACAAGGTGATCAACACCGGCTGTACCGCCAGAATCGCGATCTTGCCCGAATGCAGCAGGTACTGGCCCATGGCGCCGGGGCTGAGCAGCACTTCACGGGGCAAGCTGAAGTTGAGTTTCATCAGCTCCATCAGGTCCAGCGCCAAGCCACCGCCGTAGATCAGCAGGGCACCGGCGCCGGCCATCATGGTGGCGAAGGTATTCAGTTCTTTGGAGCGCGCAATCTCGCCCTTTTCCCTGGAGTCCTTTTTACGTTTCTCCGTGGGGTCTTCTGTTTTGTCCTGACCACTCTCGCTTTCGGCCATGGCTCAGCGCGCCCGTGCCAGGTCACGTAAAAACTGCAAGGCGTCGGTGGCCAGCGGTTGATACTGATTGAGAATGTCGGCCATGCCGATCCAGAAAATCCCCATGCCCAACACCAGGGTCAAGGGGAAACCAATCGAGAAAATGTTCAGTTGCGGCGCCGCCCGGGTCATCACGCCAAACGCAATGTTGACCACCAGCAGCGCGGTGATCGCCGGCAACACCAGCAGCAACGCCGCGCCCAGCACCCAGCTGAGGCGCCCCACCAGCTCCCAGAAATGGTTCACCACCAGCCCCGAACCCACCGGCAAGGTGGTGAAGCTTTCGGTAAGCACCTCGAACGCTACCAGGTGGCCGTTCATGGCCAGGAACAGCAAGGTCACCAGCATGGTCAGGAATTGACCGATCACCGCCACCGACACGCCGTTGGTAGGGTCGACCATCGAGGCAAAGCCCATGCCCATCTGGATCGAGACGATTTGCCCGGCAATCACAAACGCCTGGAAGAACAGCGTGAGGGAGAAGCCCAACACCGCACCGATGAGTATCTGCTCGGCAATCAGCAAGAGCGCACTCAGGTCCAACGCATTCACCGGCGGCATCGGCGGTAAACCGGGCACGATCACCACGGTAATGGCGACGGCGAAATACAGGCGGATGCGCCGTGGCACCAAGGTGGTACCGAACACCGGCATGGTCATCAGCACCGCCGTGACGCGAAACAGCGGCAAGATGAAAGCGGCCACCCAGGTGCTGATCTGGGTGTCGGTCAAGGCCAGCACGGACTGCATGGGCTCAGCCGATCAACTGCGGAATACTGCCGTACAGCTGCAGGATGTATTCCATGAAGGTTTGCACCAGCCACGGGCCGGCGACAATCAGGGTGACCAGCATCACCAGCAGGCGTGGCAGGAAGCTCAGAGTTTGTTCGTTGATCTGGGTCGCGGCCTGGAACATCGCCACCAACAGGCCCACCAACAGGCTCGGCACCACCAGCACGGCAACCATCATGGTGGTCAGCCACAGCGCTTCACGGAACAGGTCGACGGCGACTTCTGGGGTCATAGCGCTATACCCCTCCGAAACTGCCGGCCAGGGTGCCGATAATCAGCGCCCAGCCGTCCACCAGCACAAACAGCATGATCTTGAACGGCAACGAAATAATCAGCGGCGACAGCATCATCATGCCCATGGCCATCAGCACGCTCGCCACCACCAGGTCGATGATCAGGAACGGGATAAAGATCATGAAACCGATCTGGAACGCGGTCTTCAATTCAGAGGTGACGAATGCCGGCACCAGGATAGTCAGCGGCGCCTGGTCGGGGGTGGCGATGTCGGTACGCTTGGACAGGCGCATGAACAGTTCAAGGTCGCTGGAGCGGGTTTGCGACAGCATGAAGTCCTTGATCGGGCCCTGGGCCTTGTCGATGGCGTCCTGGGCGTTGAGTTTTTCTGCCAGATACGGTTGCAGGGCTTGCTGGTTCACCTTGTCGAACACTGGCGCCATGATGAACAGCGTCAGGAACAGGGCCATGCCGGTGAGGATCTGGTTCGACGGCGTCTGCTGCAGGCCCAGGGCCTGGCGCAGGATCGAGAAGACGATGATGATCCGCGTGAAACTGGTCATCAGCATGACAAACGCCGGGATAAAGCTCAGCGCCGTCATGATCAGCAGGATCTGCAGGCTGACCGAATATTCCTGGGCGCCGGCCGCGTTGGTACCCAGGGTGATCGCCGGGATCGACAACGGGTCTGCAGCCATCGCCAACGGCGCGGCCAGCAACAGCATGAGCGTCAATAAAACGCGCATTACTTCTTATCCTTCTGATCCTTGCCCAGCAACTCCATCAGGCGCTGGGCGAATTCTGGCGTAGCGGCCTCAGTCTTGGCCGCGTCCACCGGGGTCTTGAGTACGTGCAGCGGGGTGATGCGGCCGGGGGTAATGCCGAGCAGGATCTGCTCCTCGCCGACTTGCACCAGTACCAGCCGATCGCGCGGGCCGAGGGCACGCGAGCCGACCAGTTCGATAACCTGCGCATTGCCTGGGCCGATGCTCTGCACGCGGCGCATCAGCCAGGCGAGCACGAAGATCAAGCCGACCACCAGCAACAATCCCAGCACAAGCTGGGTCAATTGCCCGCCAACACCGCTGCTGACTACGGGCGCCGCAGCCGCCGCTTGCGCCACCGGCTCAGCCGCCAGGGCGCTCAATGGCAGCGCCAGCAACAGTCCCGCCATCGAGTACTTCATCTCAGCGCAACTTCTTGATGCGTTCGCTCGGGCTGATCACGTCCGTCAGGCGGATGCCGAACTTCTCGTTGACCACCACCACCTCGCCATGGGCGATCAGGGTGCCGTTGACCAGCACGTCCAATGGCTCACCGGCCAGGCGGTCCAGCTCGATCACCGAACCCTGGTTGAGTTGCAGCAGGTTGCGGATGTTGATTTCGGTGCTGCCCACTTCCATGGAGATCGACACCGGGATATCGAGGATCACATCCAGGTTCGGGCCATCGAGGGTCACCGGCTCGTTGTTCTTCGGCACGCTGCCGAATTCTTCCATCGGCAGGCGGTTGCCGGCCGGTGCGGTGGCAGCATCGGCGGCCAGCAGCGCGTCGATATCGTCCTGCCCAACATCGCCGGTCTCTTCCAGGGCCGCAGCCCACTCGTCAGCCAGGGCCTGGTCTTCGGCGGAAGTGTTTTCGTGTTCGGTAGCCATTACATGTCCTCGGCGAAGCAAACAATCATAAATAGGGATCAGCGACGGTTGATCGGCTCAACCACTTGCAAAGCCAGGTTGCCCTTGTGGGAACCGAGCTTGACCTTGAACGACGGCACGCCGTTGGCGCGCATGATCAGTTCTTCCGGCAATTCGACGGGGATGATGTCCCCAGGCGCCATGTGCAAAATATCCCGCAGGCGCAATTGCCGACGGGCGACGGTGGCGCTCAGCGGCACGTCGACGTCCAGCAGGTCTTCGCGCAGGGCCTTGACCCAGCGCTCGTCCTGGTCGTCGAGATCGGACTGGAAGCCGGCGTCGAGCATTTCGCGCACCGGTTCGATCATCGAGTACGGCATGGTCACGTGCAGGTCGCCGCCACCGCCATCGAGTTCGATGTGGAACGTCGACACCACGATGGCCTCGCTGGGGCCGACGATGTTGGCCATGGCCGGGTTCACTTCCGAGTTGATGTACTCGAAGTTGACTTCCATGATCGCTTGCCAGGCTTCCTTCAGGTCGATGAAGGCCTGTTCCAGCACCATGCGCACTACACGCAATTCGGTAGGGGTGAACTCACGCCCTTCGATCTTGGCGTGACGGCCGTCGCCACCAAAGAAGTTGTCCACCAGCTTGAACACCAGCTTGGCGTCGAGGATGAACAGCGCGGTGCCACGCAACGGCTTGATCTTGACCAGGTTGAGACTGGTGGGCACGTACAGCGAGTGCACGTATTCACCGAATTTCATCACCTGCACGCCGCCCACGGCCACGTCGGCCGAACGGCGCAGCATGTTGAACATGCTGATACGGGTATAGCGGGCAAAGCGTTCGTTGATCATTTCCAGGGTCGGCATGCGTCCACGGACGATGCGATCCTGGCTGGTCAGGTCATAACTTTTGACACTGCCGGGCTCGGCAGCCATTTCGGTCTGTACCAGACCATCGTCCACACCATGCAACAGCGCGTCGATTTCATCCTGGGACAGCAGGTCTTGCACGGCCATGTCGTGATCCTACTGCAATACGAAGTTAGTGAAGAGCGCCTGCTCGACCACGACTTTGCCGAGTTCTTTCTGGGCCACTTCCTGCACGCTGGCAGTGACCTTCTGACGCAGCATTTCCTGGCCGACCGGGGTGGCCAGGTTGTCGAAGCTCTGGCCGGAGAACAGCATTACCAGGTTGTTACGGATCACCGGCATATGCACTTTGAGGGCATCCAGGTCCGCCTGGTTGCGCGCCAGCAAGGTAA
Source organism: Pseudomonas haemolytica (assembly GCF_009659625.1). GTDB lineage: Bacteria > Pseudomonadota > Gammaproteobacteria > Pseudomonadales > Pseudomonadaceae > Aquipseudomonas > Aquipseudomonas haemolytica. The sequence goes on from NZ_VOIW01000002.1 coordinate 797,315, forward strand.
TGCTCACCTGCAAGTAGCGCTGACGACCGTTCACGTTGTAATTGGCAACAAAGGCCGGAAGCATCTGCTCGAAGATAGCCGGTTGCTTGACGTTAGTGGCGGTTTCGGCGGCGGGTGCCGGCTTGCTTGCACTGCTGTGCATGATGTACCAGGTGCCGCCAATCGAGGCACCGATGGCCAGGAGCAGGCCCAGCACAATCAACAGGATCAGCTTGAGCTTGCCTTTGCCTGCGGGGGGGGTTGCTGCGTCGTCGCTCTTCGCCATGCCAATAATCCGTCACTATTCGGGGATTCATAGATCTACGGGAAGGCAAGAGCAAGTGTTATGCCAGAGTTGTCTGGCAGCCTGGCAACACACATCAAATGTGGGAGGGGGCTTGCTCCCGATTGCAGTGTGTCAGTCAAGACATCCTTAGCTGATGCACCGCTATCGGGAGCAAGCCCCCTCCCACATTTGGATCTCTATTTGACTCAGGTCAGGCGTAGTAGTCGACGGCGCTGGAGCCGATCACGGTTGAGGTCACTGGCGCTGCCACTTCAGCCACGTCAACGTGACTGCCAGTGTCAGCGCTATCACCACGCCGACCGCCACTGCTCACGCCCCGCGCTTGGCCTTGCTGTTGCTGCTGCTCCTGGCCACGAGACTGGTCGGACACATTCACATCCACCTGCCCCATACCCTGCTGGGCAAACATCTCGCGCAAGCGGCCAGACTGGCTTTCCAGGGCTTCACGCACGATCGCATGGCCGCTCATGAAACTGACCTGGGCCTGCTGGTCCGCCGTCATGTTGACCTTGATGTCCAGGCGCCCGAGCTCAGCCGGCTGCAATTGGATCTCCGCCGACTTGAGGTTGGCGCTGGACAGGTACATCACGCGGTTGACCACTTCTTCGGTCCAGCCGCTCTGATGCATGGCCAGCGGTGCATTGGCCACGGGAGGCAAGGCATTCGCGGTTTTCGGCGTGGCGGCCTGGGTCAGCGCGGCCAGACGGTTGGCGAAGTCATCCACGCGGGTGTCGCTGCTGGCGTTCTTGAGGTCCTTGAGGCCGTCATCAATCAGCCCACCAAAGGCCTTGTCGCCACCTTGGTCGGTGCTGTCCTTGGTGGCTTGCTGGTCGACCATCGTGGCCAGGCCGGCGGCAAAGCTCTGCGCGGCGGTCGGTTGATCCTGAGGCGCGGACGCGGTTTTCTGCGGCGCCTGGCTGCTGGCCGACACGTGACCGCCCTGCTCCATCGCCAGGCGCACGGCCGGCATCGAGTCCAGGGGGTCGGCCTCCGGGTCGAAGGCCGTCGGCTTGGCTTCATCGGTCACAGCGACGGGCAGGGCCGCGTCCTCGGCAGCCGCGGCGGGTGCCGAGGCTTGCACAGCTACGGGTACGGGCGTAACGGCAGCGATCACCGCCGGGTCGACCACAGGATCAACTGCGGGTTGCTGCGCCTGGGACGGGTCAGTGGTTTTGTCACCATCACTGTCAGCGCCGTCGTCGGCCTTGGCCGGTGGCTTGGCAGGCAAAGGATTGCCGCTATCGGCAACCGCTGGCTTGCTGGCGGCAGGCTTGTCGTGACCGGCAACCGGCTTGGCGTTGGCGTCAGAAGGCTTGTCCCGTGTGACTTTGTTTGCGCCGTCGTCGGCCGTAAGCGTCGGCTTGCTGCCTTGGTTGGCAAACACTTGAGCAAAGCCAGGGCCCTTGTCCCGCGGGGCCGCCACCGCTACCGCAGGGGTGGCGGCAGACGCTTGAGGCTTGGCCGCGGGGGCAGCCTGAAGGAGCGAATTAGGGGCGACTGGCATAGGTAAGGTTCTCCACTGCATGGGGGTCGGGGATGCAGTAAATGGAGATAGAGCAAGAGTCGGGCCAGGTTTACGGCGATGATTCAGATACTGAAGCGCTGGCGCTCCGACTCATACAGCGGCTTCACCAATGCAAACTCATGATCAATCTGATCAACCAACGCCCCCAGGTTCGACGCCGGCCCAACGGACTCAGCCTCCAACCGCTGACACAACTTCGCCAACCGCACCGCCCCAAGGTTGCCACTGCTGCCCTTGAAACTGTGCGCAATCCGCCCCAACGCCTTGGCATCATCGCCTGCCTTGCGCAACGCCTCGACGCGCTTCTGCGAATCGTCCAGAAAGGTATCGAGCAGCTTGGGATACTCGCTCTCCATGACGTCCTGCAAACCCGACAATACCTCGGGGTCCAAATGAATCTCAGCCACTTGCTCGCTCCTTGATCAAGAATCGGCGGATTATGCCAGAGCCGCCCAGCAAAACTCTACGCAGACACTGCGCCCGCCATCAGACCAGCGTACAGCGCTGCTCAATTGACGCACCAGGCTCAAGCCCCGGCCAGACAGACGGTCGACGTCCAAAGGCCGTGCCAGCTCCTGTTCTACGTCGAAACCCGGCCCGCTGTCTTCGATACGCAGGGTCATCTTGCCGCCGCTGTCGGTCGGCGCCACCTGTACATGTATGCGCACATAACCGCTGTTCAATTGCGCCAGCCGCTCATTGCGCTGGCGATAGTACTGCGCAAACCCCTGCGCATCGCGCTTGAGCCGTGAATCCAGGCCCAACACGCCGTGTTCCAGGGCATTGGAATACAACTCGGCCATCACACTGTAGAGAGCCCCGCTCTGCTCTCGAAGGCCATGGACCTCCAACAGCAGTTGCAGCAAGTACGGCAGTGGGTTGTAACGCTGGAGGGTCTGGGCGCGGAACTCGAAACTCACCGACCAATCCAGCGGGCATGACTGGCCGCTGTCGGCATACATTGGCTCGGCCACACGCAGCGCCAGGCCGGACAGCAAGGTGATCTCGACCATGCTGACGTCATCGCGTGCCTGGCCACGAAAGGCCGCCAGGGCGTGCTCGATATCCTCGAACAGGCGGTCCGGCTCACGGTTGGCGGCGAACACCTGCTGCAAACGCTCGGCGCCGAACAGTTGATCATTGGCGTCAGCGGTATCCAGCACGCCATCGGAGAGCAGGAACACCCGGTCGCCCAAGGCCATCGGCCAGACCTCAGTGCTGTCATCAAATGCCTCTGCCGATAGCACGCCCAAGGGCAAGTGCCGCGACATCAACGGCGTGCGCCTGCCCGTGGCGACTTCATGCAGGTAGCCTTCGGGCATGCCGCCGTTCCACACCTCCACCGCCCGGCGCTGGGGGCTCAGGCACAGCAAGGTGGCACAGCAGAACATGTCCACCGGCAGGATACGTTTGAGCTTGGCGTTCATTTCCCGCAGGGTCTGTGTCAGACCATAGCCCTTGGCGGTCATGCCGTAGAACACTTCGGCCAAGGGCATGGCGCCGATGGCCGCTGGCAGGCCATGGCCGGTGAAATCGCCGAGCAGCACATGCATGTCGCCGGACGGCGTATAGGCGGCCAGCAGCAAGTCACCGTTGAACAGCGCGTAGGGCGATTGCAGGTAGCGGATATTCGGTGCGGCGTTGATACAACCGGAGTGAGCAACCTTGTCGAATACCGCCTTGGCCACCCGCTGCTCATGCATCAGGTGTTCGTGGTGCCTGGCGATCAGGTCACGCTGTTGCAGCACCGTGGCCTGCAGGCGGCGCAGGCGGTCCATGGCGTTGATCTTGGCTGCCAGGATCAGTGGGTTGTAGGGCTTGGGCAGGAAGTCATCGCCGCCGGCATCCAGGCATTGGGCCAGGGCTTCGCTCTCGCGCAACGAAGTGAGGAAGATGATCGGCACCAACGCCTCACCCGCCAGTTGCTTGATCTGCCGGGCGGCTTCAAAGCCATCCATCACCGGCATCAGCGCGTCCATCAGCACCAGTTGCGGCCGTTCACGGGTGAAGACTTCAACCGCCTCGGCACCATTACTGGCAGTCAACACCTGGTGGCCCTGGCGACGGATGATAGTGGACAACAACAGCCGGTCGGCCGCGCTGTCTTCGGCGATCAGGATGCACAGCGCCTCAAGAACCGGGGCCAAGGCGCTCAACAGATGTCGAACAGCTTGTCGAAATTGGAGATCGCGAGGATCTTGCGCACGTCGGAGTTACTGTTGATCACGCGGACCTCGGCCTCATCACCGCCGGCATGATCACGTAGCAGCAGGAGCATGCCGAGGGCCGAACTGTCCATATAAGTGGCCTCCTTGAGATCGACGATATAGGTCTCGGGCACCTTATAGAAACGCTCGTAGGAATCCCGAAAGCTTTGGTGGCTGCCGAAATCGAACCGGCCCCTGATTGCGATCGTCAACTTCTTCCCATCCAGGGATACTTCTGACTCGACTGACATGTGACTGCTTCCTTGTCATTGGCACTGTGCAACAAGGTTTAGCAGTTGAACGGGATATGGGCAACACAGCAGCTCAAATGTGGGAGGGGGCTTGCTCCCGATGGCAGTGTGTCAGCAATGGATTTTTTGACTGACACACCGCCATCGGGAGCAAGCCCCCTCCCACATTTGCCCTGCGTCGTTAGTTAGAATTGTTCTTGGCGGGGCAGGCGCTGGGACAGTTCATCGAGCAGCTTTTGCTCGCGCTTGTCTTCGAGGGCCCGTGCCTCGTCGATATAGCGCTGCACCAGCTTGCGCAGCCCCTCGACCCGGGCAAACGCCTGTTGCCAGGCCTCACGGGCCTTGTCGAGATTGCTCTCATGCCAGGCCAGGCTCTGGCGTTGTTGGCCTACGGCGGTTTCCAACTGAGTAAGAAAGCCCTGGTAACCCATCAACCATTGGCCGGACACACCTTTACTGCCGCGCTCGATCCACTGCTGCTGGTACTCGCCGCGAAAGCGCTCCAAGTCGCCCAGCTTGCTTTGGGCCAGGCGCACCTGGCCCTGGAAATAACCCAGGCGTTGCACCGCGGCTTTCTCGGCCTTTTCGGCCATGTCCACCACCGGGGCCAGGCGGGCGGCGCGGCTGTTGGCCATGGCTTAGCCGCCTGGCGCCGGGGCGAAGATCGAGCCCAGGTGCGATTCACTTTCGGCCATGCTGATCTTGTCGTTGAGGCCCTGGCGCAGGTAGCTGACCAGTTGCGGTTGCAAGGCAATCGCCAGGTCGGTCTCGCGATCACCGCCCGCCACATAGGCACCGACGCTGATCAGGTCGCGGCTCTGTTGATAGCGCGACCAGAGTTGCTTGAAATGCTGCGCACGCGCCATGTGCTCCGGCGTGACCACCGCTGGCATGACCCGGCTGATCGACGCCTCGATGTCGATGGCGGGGTAATGCCCCTCCTCCGCCAGACGCCGTGACAGCACGATGTGCCCGTCGAGTACGCCCCGCGCCGAGTCGGCAATCGGGTCCTGCTGGTCATCGCCTTCGGACAATACCGTGTAGAACGCAGTGATCGAGCCGCCGCCGGCCTCGGCATTACCGGCGCGCTCCACCAGCTTGGGCAGCTTGGCGAACACCGAGGGTGGGTAACCTTTGGTAGCCGGTGGCTCGCCGATGGCCAGGGCAATTTCCCGCTGGGCCTGGGCGAAACGCGTGAGCGAGTCCATCAGCAACAGGACGTTCTTGCCCTTGTCGCGAAAATATTCGGCAATGCGTGTGCAGTACATGGCAGCGCGCAGGCGCATCAGTGGTGCATCGTCCGCAGGCGAAGCCACCACCACCGAGCGCTTGAGCCCTTCTTCACCAAGGCTGTGCTCGATGAATTCCTTGACCTCACGACCACGCTCACCGATCAGCCCCACCACAATGATGTCGGCCTCGGTAAAGCGCGTCATCATGCCCAGCAACACCGACTTACCCACGCCGGTACCGGCGAACAGGCCCAGGCGCTGGCCGCGACCGACCGTCAATAAACCGTTGATGCTGCGAATACCCACGTCCAGCGGCACGCTGATGGGGTTGCGCTTGAGTGGGTTGATGGTGGGCCCATCCATCGGCACCCAATCTTCGGCTTTCATGCCACCCTTGCCATCCAACGCGCGACCAGCGCCGTCGAGCACGCGGCCCAGCATGCTCATGCCCATTGGCAGGCGACCGGTATCGGCCAAGGGCACTACGCGAGCACCTGGAGCGATGCCGGCGAGGCTGCCCACCGGCATGAGGAAGATCTTGCTGCCGGAAAAGCCCATCACTTCGGCTTCAACCTGCACCGGGTGGTAGCTGTCGTCGTTGATCACCATGCAGCGGCTGCCCATGGCGGCGCGCAGGCCCTCGGCTTCGAGGGTCAGGCCGACCATGCGCAGCAGGCGCCCTTCGAGGATCGGCTGGCCAGGCAACTCGGTCGCCTCGGCGTAGCTGCCCAGGCGCTTGGCGAAGCTGGTGCGATCAAGGCGCATCGGGGGCGCCCAGGTCAACGCTCACGTCAGGCTCTGCCGGATGCAGGGCTTGCTCATGCAGTTGATCAAACAATTTGGCCATGATCTGGCTGATACGGGTTTCCACCGTGGCATCGATACGGCTGTGTTCAGTCTCGACACGGCAACCACCGGGCAGTAACGCGGCGTCTTCGACGATGCGCCAGGTTTCTTCATGGCGTTCGCGCAGGGCTTTGACTTGCTCGAAATCTTGCGGGTTGATGTACAGCCGCACATTGCCGACGCCCAGGGGCAGCAGCTTGAGGGCCTCGCGCATCACGCTTTCGATTTGGCTGGAGTCCAGCACCAACTCACGCTGGATAACTTGGCGGGCGATGTGCTGCACCAGGCCGACCATGGATTTTTCCAGCTGCGAGTCCTGCTCAGCGATGGGGTCGAACAGGCTGCCCATCAGGCGCTCCAGACTTGTCAGCTTGGTGGCGAGCGCCTCTTCGGCTTCCTGGCGAACCTTGAGGGTGGTACTGCGAAAGCCGTCTTTTTCGCCTGCCGCAAAGCCTTCGTTGTAGGCTTCCTGGCGGATGGCTTCCAACTCGTCGAGGGTCAGCGGCTGGACTTCATCCAGCGGCACTTCCTCCATTTCTGCAGGCGCTTCCTGGATCGGCGCAGGCTCAGGTTCGGGCACATGGGGATCGAAGCTGGGCAACGACCAGATGTCGAACCCGCCCACATCCCGCGCGCGAATCAGATCGCTGGGCGTCTCATCTTTGTTCGACATGGGAGGCGCCTTAGATCATTTCTTCGCCGCCCTTCCCGCCGAGAACGATTTCTCCGGCTTCGGCCATACGGCGGGCAATGGTGAGGATTTCCTTCTGGGCGGTTTCCACGTCGCTGACGCGTACCGGGCCTTTGGCTTCCAGGTCGTCGCGCAACAGCTCGGACGCCCGCTTGGACATGTTCTTGAAGATCTTCTCCTTGACGTTTTCGTCCGAACCCTTGAGGGCCAGCACCAGCACGTCGGAGGAGACTTCGCGCAGCAGCGCCTGGATGCCACGGTCGTCGACATCGGCGAGGTTGTTGAACACGAACATCAGGTCTTCGATCTGGCCGGACAGGGTGTCGTCGATCTCGCGGATCGAGTCCATCAACTGGCCTTCGACCGAGCTGTCGAGGAAGTTCATGATGTCGGCCGCACGCTTGATACCACCCAGGGTGGTGCGCGAGGCATTCGAGTTGCCGGAAAACTGCTTCTCGAGAATCGTGTTCAGCTCTTTCAGCGCCGCCGGCTGCACGGTGTTCAGCGACGACACGCGCAGGATGATGTCCAGGCGCACTTTATGGTCGAAGTGGCCGAGTACTTCGCCAGCCTGGTCCGGGTCCAGGTAAGCCACGACAATCGCCTGGATCTGCGGGTGTTCGTAGCGGATCACGTCGGCCACCGCACGCGGTTCCATCCATTTGAGGCTGTCCAGGCCACTGGTGTTGCCGCCCAGCAGGATGCGGTCGATCAGGCCGTTGGCCTTGTCTTCGCCCAGTGCCGAGGTGAGCATCTTGCGGATATAGCTGTCGGAGCCAACGCCCAGGCTGGTCTGGTCGCCGACGATCTCGACGAACTCACTCATCACCTGCTCGACTTGCTCGCGGTGCACATTGCGCATCTGCGCCATGGCCACGCCCACACGCTGAACCTCTTTAGGGCCCATATGGCGCAGCACTTGGGCGGCGTCGGTTTCACCCAGGGACAGCAGCAGGACTGCAGCTTTGTCGACCCGGGAAAGCTTGGCCACAGCGGCTCGATCATTCATCTGCGTTAATCCACTCTTTCACGACCTGGGCCACACGGCCCGGGTCTTCTGCCACCAGACTCTTGATTGCGTTCAACTGAGCGTCATAGCCTTCGCTCGGGCTTGGCAACAGGATGCTTTGCGGGCCGCCGAGGCTGACGCGGTCGTTGGCCAGTTCGCCATCCAGGCCGCCCATGCCACCCAGCTCGACGTCGCCACCGGCCAAGGCCAGCTGTTTCTTGCCGCCACCGGTGATGTTGTTGAGCACCGGGCGCAGCACGCCAAATACCAGCACCAGGATGAACAACACCCCCAGTACTTGCTTGACGATGTCCCAGAACCACGGCTGGGTGTAGAACGCCGGGTCGGCAATCACTTCACCGCGTTCGGCGGAGAACGGCATATTGATCACGCTGACGCTGTCACCACGGCTGGCATCAAAACCGACGGCGTCCTGCACCAGGCGGGTGAAGCGCGCCAATTCGTCAGCGGTCCACGGTGCGCGGGTCACGGCGCCGTCAGCGGCATTGACCTTGACCTGGTCATCGACCACTACCGACACCGACAGGCGATTGATCTTGCCCTGCTGCTGTTTGGTGTGGCTGATGGAACGGTCGAGCTCGAAGTTCTTGGTGGACTGGTTACGCTTGTCCGCTGGGTACGGTGCGAGCATTGGCTGGCCGGTGGCCGGGTCCATGATCTGCTGGCCGTTGGCGTCAAGCAGCGGCTGGCCAGGCTGGATCGCGCTGGCAGTCGCGGCGGCGCCACCGGTGGTCTGCGGTGCCGAGGCTGGCGCCGGTGGCTGGTTGCTCAGAGCCCCCGGCACACCTTGCGGGCCATTGCTGGCAGTACGTTGTTCGCTGGTGGACTGCTCGCTGCGCAGGGCCGGCTGGTCAGGGTTGAATTGCTCGGAGGTCGACTCGACGGCGCTGAAGTCCACGTCGGCGGACACTTCGGCCTTGTAGCGGTCATTGCCCAATACCGGTTGCAGGATGTTGTGCACGCGTTGGGTAAGCATGCTTTCCATGCGCCGGCTGTAATCGAACTGCTTGCCGGCCTGGGTCAGCGCGGAGTTTTCCGCCATGTCAGAGAGCAGGTTGCCCTTCTGGTCGACCACGGTGATTTGCGACTTGCTCAATTCGGGAACGCTGGTGGCCACCAGGTTGACGATCGCCAGCACCTGGCCAGGCTCCAGGGAACGGCCGGAAAACAGTTCAACCAGTACCGAGGCGCTAGGCTTGCGTTCGTCACGCACGAACACCGAGCTTTTCGGAATCGCCAGGTGCACACGGGCACCCTTGACGTTATTCAGGCTGGAGATGGTGCGCGCCAGTTCGCCTTCCAGGCCACGACGGTAGCGGGTGGCTTCCATGAACTGGCTGGTACCCAGGCCCTGGTCCTTGTCGAGGATTTCAAAGCCGATATTGCTGTCGGACGGCGTCACGCCAGCAGCGGCCAATTTCATCCGCGCACGGGCCACATCATCGGCCTTGACCAGCAGGGCCCCGGAGTTGGGCTCCACGGTGTAGGCGATGTCGGCGGCGGCGAGGGTTTCCATGATCTGCTTGGAATCCATGCCCGCCAGGCTGCCGTACAGCGGCCGGTAATCGGGTTGTTGCGACCACAACACCACGGCAAAACCAATCGCCACGCTGGCAGCCAGGCCGACCATCAGGCCCACCTGACGCAGCATGGTCATTTCCGAGAGGTTTTCCAGGAAAGACAGGCCAAACAACGGCGGCTTGCCGTCGGCCTTGGCGGGTAGGTTGTCGGAGACTGCTTCTGCCATGACTTAAATCTCGTCCTTAAACCGGCATCTGCATGATGTCTTGATAAGCCTGAACCAGCTTGTTACGCACTTGGGTCAAGGCCTGGAAGGACACACTGGCCTTTTGCGAGGCGACCATCACATCGGTGAGGTCCACGCCGCTTTTACCGATCTCGAATGCAGTCGCCAACTGGCTGGAAGCCTGCTGGGTATCACTGACTTTATTGATTGCCTGGCCGAGCATGTCGGCAAAACTGCTTTGGCCCAATTCCGGCGCTGACGCGACGGATTTCGGTTGAGCCATGGCATCCATTTGCATGGAGCGCATATCCAACATCAACCGATTGAACTCAATACCCTGGCTCATGACCTTCTCTCTCCGACGACCCGCAATTTTTTGACACTACGCAGCGGTTACTAGGGGTGGTAGCAACAAGGGTGCCAGCTCTGTAGCAACTCGTAAGAAAAGGCGACAAAGCTTGTCGACCTTGTTACCGGTTAGGTGGCGAAAAGATACGCTTCCACATCCATACCGGCGTCGCGCATCTGCGCCAGCTTGTAGCGCAAGGTGCGCGGGCTGATGCCCAGGCGCTCGGCCGCTTCTTTGCGGCGGCCGCGTTCGGCGCGCAGGGTGTCGATGATCATCTGGAATTCGCGGCGACGCAGGTCATCCCCCAAGGCGCCGGCTGACTCAGCCTCGGCGACCAGCGGGGCCGGCGCCAGGCTTGGCAACGGTGCAACCCCATTGCCCATGGCCAGGCAGAAGTCTTGCGGCTGGATCAAACCACCCTGCTGCAAAATCAGCGCACGCTGGATCGCATTGTCCAGTTCGCGCACGTTACCGGGCCATGGGTAGCTGACCAGGCAGGCCTGGGCCTCGGCCGACAGCCGCGCCTGGGCATGCTTCATTTTTTTGACGTGGTTGTTCAGCAGGCGCTCGGCCAATGGAAGGATATCTGCCGGGCGCTCGCGCAACGGGCGCCAGGCCAGGGGGAACACCGAGAGCCGGTAGAACAGATCTTCGCGGAAGCGCCCCGCCGCCACTTCGCCGGCCAGGTCGCGGTTGGTGGTGGCAACCACGCGGATATCCAGCTGGATCGGCTTGCGGGCGCCCACCCGCTCGACCTCACGCTCCTGCAACACCCGCAGCAACTTGGCTTGCAGGCCCAAGGGCATTTCCGAGATTTCGTCGAGCAGGATGGTGCCACCGTCGGCCTGTTCGAACTTGCCGGCCTGAGCCGCGATGGCGCCGGTGAACGAGCCCTTTTCGTGGCCGAACAAGGTGGCTTCGAGCATGTTGTCGGGGATCGCCGCGCAGTTGATCGCGATAAACGGCTGCTTGGCACGGCTGGATTGCTGGTGGATATAGCGCGCCAGCACTTCTTTACCGGTGCCGGACTCGCCGGAAATCAGCACAGTCGAATCACTGCGAGCCACCCGCGCCGCCAGTTCGAGCAATTGCGCGCTGGCGGGCTCGAAAGCAATCGGGCCATCGCCCTCGGCCGCCGAAATCACGCCCAGGGCATGCCGGGCGACGAGTTCGATCAGCGCCTTGGGCTCGAACGGCTTGACCAGGTAATCCGCCGCACCCTGGCGCATGGCGTCCACCGCCCGTTCCACCGCGCCATGGGCGGTCATCAGCAACACCGGCAGTTGCGGCTGGCGTGCGCGCAGCAGGCCGAGCAACTGGTGGCCGTCCATGCCGGGCATGTTGACGTCGCTGACCACCAGGCTGAAGGCTTCCTGCTCGACTGCCTCCAAGGCCTCCTCGGCAGAGCCGACCGCCCGATAGTCATGGCCCGCCAACAGCAGCGTGTCTGCCAATGCTTCACGCAGGGCGCGATCGTCTTCCACCAATAAAACCTTGATAGTCATAATCCCTTTACTCCGCGCTTGCCGCGCTGGAAAACAGCGGCAAGGTCATCAATGCACACGTGCCACGCCCCAAGCGGGAACGCAGCTGCAATTCTCCCTGATGGGCCCGTGCCACTGCCTTGACCACGGTCAGGCCCAGGCCAGTACCGTTGGTCTTGGTGGTAAAAAACGGTTCGCCCAGGCGCTGCAGCACCTGCGGGTCGATGCCGCTGCCGCTGTCGCTGATGCACAAGCGCAAGGTTTGCTCACGGGTATAGAGGTGCACCTTCAAGCGTGCGCCCGGGCCGCTGGCCTGGGTGGCATTTTCGATCAGGTTGAGCAGCGCACCGACCAGGGTGTCGCGGTTGCACAGCAACTCGCCGTGGTGACTGTCACACTGCCAACGCAGGTGGGCGTCCTGGACATGGGTGGCCGCCGCCGCTTGCAGGGACTGCATCAACCCCGCCGGCGTGATGCGGTCAGTCAGCGGCAATTCGCCGCGGGCAAACACCAGCATGTCGCGCACCTGGTGCTCCAATTCATGCAGGCGCTCCTTGAGGCGCCCGGCAAAGCGTTGGTGGGTGGCGGCGGGCAATTGCTCATCAGTCAAATGACTGGCGTAGATCAACGCTGCCGACAACGGCGTGCGGATCTGATGCGCCAAGGATGCGACCATCCGCCCCAGCGATGACAAGCGCTCATGGCGAGCCAACTGGTCTTGCAGGTGACGGGTTTCTGTCAGGTCGTTGAGCAGCACCAGTTGGCCCGGCTCAGCGTCCAGGGAACGGGTGGCGATGGACAGGCGACGCCCGTCCTTGAGGGAGACTTCGTGGCCGTCGTCTTCACGCGGCGCAAAGCAGCGGATGATGACTTCGCGCCACAACTCGCCCTCCAATGGCAGGCCGAGCAGGTCGCAGGCGGCCGGGTTGGCTTCGCGCACGCGGCCCTGGTCGTCGATGACGATCACGCCACCGGGCAACAGGTCCAGCAGGTTTTGCAGACGGTTGGCCAAGCGCTCTTTCTCGGCCAGCTCTTGCATGCGCTGGGCGCTGACCACCGCCAGCTCGCCTTTAAGCTCGGACACCCGGGCTTCCAGCAGGCTGTAGGAATCGGTCAGTTGGCTCGACATCTGGTTGAACTGTGAGAACGCTTGTTCCAGGCCCTGGCGGGTCGGCGGTTCTACAGGCGACACCAGCCCCTGGAGGGCAGGGGCCGAAGCTAGTTGGGCGGCGTGGGGCATCATGCTCTCTCGCTTGGCTGACCGTCAGTTAAACGGAACGTTGCGAGGGCTGTAGCAATACCCGTGCCGAAAAAAAACCGCTGATTAATCAGCGGCTTGAAAAACAGGCGTCAATCCTCCGCCTGTTCATCACCTTCTTTGCGGCTCATACCGTACTTGCGCATCTTCTCCACCAGGGTGGTTCGGCGGATACGCAGGCGCTCGGCGGCGCGGGCGACGATGCCATGGGCGTCGTCCAGGGCTTGTTGGATCAGCCCTTGTTCCAGGTTGCCGAGGTAGTCTTTCAGGTCCAGGCCTTCGGGCGGCAACATGGCGGTGGCGCCGAAGTCTGGAGTATGGCCGTTGATGGCCACGCGCTCTTCCATGTCACTGCGCAGGCTGTCCAGTTGCTCGTCTTCATCGTCGACGTAGCGGAATTTCTTCGGCAACTCGACCACGCCGATCACACCGTACGGGTGCATGATCGCCATACGCTCCACCAGGTTGGCCAGCTCGCGGACGTTGCCCGGCCAGCCGTGGCGGCACAGCGACATGATCGCAGCGGAGTTGAAGCGAATCGAACCGCGTTTCTCGTGCTCCATGCGCGAGATCAGTTCATTCATCAGCAACGGGATGTCTTCCACGCGCTCACGCAGCGGGGCCATCTCGATGGGGAATACGTTGAGGCGGTAGTACAGGTCTTCGCGGAAGCTGCCGACCTCGATCATGCTTTCGAGGTTCTTGTGGGTCGCGGCAATGATGCGCACGTCGACGCTCTGGGTCTTGTTGCTGCCCACGCGCTCGAAGGTGCGCTCCTGCAGCACGCGCAGCAGCTTGACCTGCATCGGCAGCGGCATATCGCCGATTTCGTCAAGGAACAGGGTGCCGCCATTGGCCAGCTCGAAACGCCCGGCCCGGCTGGTGATCGCCCCGGTAAAGGCGCCCTTCTCGTGGCCGAACAATTCGCTTTCGAGCAACTCTGCCGGGATCGCCCCGCAGTTGACCGGCACGAATGGCCCGTCGCGACGCTTGGAGTGGTAATGCAGGTTACGTGCGACCACTTCCTTGCCGGTGCCCGATTCGCCGAGGATCAACACGCTGGCGTCGGTGTCGGCCACTTGCTGCATCATCTGGCGCACGTGCTGGATCGCCCGGCTGGTGCCGACGAGGCTGCGAAACAGGTTGGGTTCACGGTGACGGCCGCGCTCGCGGGCCTGGTCGTACATCTCGCGATAGACCTGGGCGCGGTGCAGGGAGTCGAGCAATTTGCTGTAGCTGGGCGGCATTTCCAAATTGGAAAGCACGCGGCGGCGCTGGTCTTCTGGCAGGTCCACAGAAGAAATATCGCCCATCAGCAACACCGGAAGGAACTCATCCCAGGTCGACAGTGTCTTTAACAGGCCCAGAACTGCACCAGGAGCGTTTACCGTCCCGATCAACACACAAATGACTTCACGGCTCGACGCCAACGAGCTGACCGCCTGCTGCCAATCGTGGCTGCCGCAGGGCAAATTTTCTTCACCGAGAAAATTTAAAATCACCGCCAAATCACGGCGGCGGACGCTATCGTCATCGATCAGCAGAATTTTGGTTTCACGCCACATGCAATAGCAACTTCCCTAGTAAAACTTCCTGCCCCGGAATGAGAGCAATCAAGACGTCTGTAAGATTTCTTACTTACTAGACGTCTGAAATCTGAAAACAGCACTAGTTAAGTCAAAAATGCTGGCACAGTCAAATATATGACGCACCGTTCGGACCAACTGAGCCCATTCAGCCGAACAGATGGTAAACCTTTGACGCATTTTTAGCTTGGTTGATCTGCGACATCTCTTCGAAAATCGCCTGGCGTTCGCCGGTCGTCACCTCCAGCAATTGTTGATAAACCACCAACAGGCTCTCCAGCTTCTCGCGCAATGCGCCCTCATCCACCGGCGCTTCGCTGAGCACCTCATCAATCACCGCGCGGCAACCCAGGTCCAACTCGCCGACAGCTTCCCAATTGCGATCCGCCAGCGCGCCGAGAAGGGCTTCGCGGGTTTCGTCGATGCGTTGCAGTGCGTGGCTCATGATGTGTACCTCGAGGCAATCGGCCTTATTGTGGAGCGATGGCATCCCAGCCGGTCTTGACGGTGATCAGCAGGCGGGCGACTTCGTCGATCATTTCGACATCGTTCACCTGGTTGGCCTCGACCAAACGATTGCTCATGTATTCATACAAGGCGTCCAACCGTTGCACTGCCGCCGGGTCCTCGGCCTTTTCCGGCTCCAGGCCGTCGCGCAGGCCGGAAATGATTTCAATCGCCTTGCCCAGCATTAGCCCTTTCTGGGCAATATCCCCACGGGCTAAGGCGCCCTTGGCCTGCGCCATGCGATCAAGGCCACCCTCCATCAGCATCTGCACCAAGCGGTGCGGGCTGGCTTCGGAGACCTGAGCATGGGAACTGACCTTCTGGTACTGGCGGAGGGCTCTCATCGGGTTCATGTTGCTACCTCGTTACTGGCGACAATCGAATAGGTTTGCTTAACCAGTTTGTCGACTGTGGCGATAAAAACTTTAATCCAGAACCCTGCGCCAAGGCCCTGACGCAGGGCCTGTGAGCGCTCCGTCCATCAGTTCGACTTCGGATTGTTCAGCGAGTTGAGGGTGGTCATGATGCTGGAGCTACTGGAGTTGATCTGCGCGATCATGGTGTCCATCGCCGTGTACTTGGCCGTCAGGGATTTTTGCAATGCATCCATGCGCCGCGTCAGATCGGCCGTCTCTTTGGTCAAGTCGGTCAGCTTGTTGTTGAGGTCGGTGGCTCGGGTCGCGAGGGTGCCCGTGGTACCCACGTAGCTCTTGGTCGCCTTGTTCATGCGCGTGATCAAGCCAGTGTCGCCGGTGAACAGCTTGGCAATATCGCCTGCGCCCTTGACCACAGCCTTGTCCCACGTCTTGTCGTCCAGGCTCAGCAGACCGGTCTTCTGATCGGTGGTGATGCCCATCTGTGCCAGACTGGTCATGGAACCCGCGCCTGAGCCGTTGACCAGTTCGGAGCGCAGGCTGTTCACCAGTTGGCGCATCGATGCATCACCGGTCAAGGCACCTGCGGTGGTGGTCGACGCGTCACCGGTTGCAGTAACTTTGGTCTGGGTATTGATGGCGGTCATCAGCGTGTTGTACGCACTGACGAAGGACTGTACCGAGGTTTTCAACGTGTCAGTGTTGCTGGCCACGGTAATCGTGGTCGGCTTGGTGATGTCAACGGTATCCAACAGGTCCAGAGTCACACCACTGATCGCCGAAGTGATCTTATTGCTAGTGGAGGACATTTCAATGCCATCGATGGAGTACTTGGCATTGGTCGGCGCCTTGCCCTTGTCATACCCGGTAGCCAGTTGCGAATCGCCGCTGAGGGTGATGTCGGTGCCTTCGCCCATATTCGTCGAGGTCAATACCAGACGCGCGCCAGTGGAGTCGCTCAATACGTTGGCACTGATACCCTGTGAGGAAAGCTGGGTGTTGATCGACTCGCGCACCTGTTGCAAGGTTGCGCCACCTGGGATCACCACGTCGTAGCTTTTGCCCGACTGATTGATGGTCAGCGTCTGGTCTTCGTCCGTGCTGTTGGCCTTGCCCGATGCGCCATCAACATTCACCGCCGTGGTGACTTTCGAAGCGGTCGCCAGGTTAGCGATCTTCAACAGGTATTTGCCGCTGGATGCACCATCACCCAACGTGACTTTGGCGTTTTTCTCTTCCGAGGAAGTCGCCGCCAGCCCGTTGAACGCGGAGGGGTTATTCAACTTGGTGATCGCCGCCTGGTAGGCTTCCAGCGCCGTCTTGATCGAACCAACTGCCGACAATTGGACGGTGGCCGTTTTTTGCTCGTTGGTGATCTGCTGTTGTTTGGGCGCTTGCTCGGCCCCCACCAACGCCTTGACGATAGCTTGCGTGTCGTAGCCCGAACCTGGGCCGGAAATCGTTGAACTAGCCATTTGCTATTCTCCTTGTCCTGCAGCGGCCGTTTTTTTGGCGCTTGTGCGCACTGTCCGCAATCAGAAACATGTTTCGTGCCAACTCAAGCCTTGCTATCAAACAACAGGCTGCTGGCATCGCTCAGATTCTGCGCCAACTTCAGCGCTGCCTCCGATGGTATCTGTCGAATCACTTCACCACTGTCGGTGGCGATCACCTTGACGACCACTTTGCCGGTGGAGTCATCGATGGAAAAATCCAGGTTGCGCTGTGAAGCCTGCACAAATTCACGCATATCGGTGACGGCCTTTTCCAGCGCCGCGCGCTGGGGCTCCTCAGACTTGACCGGCTCACTGCTGGCCGCAGGCGTGGCCTGGGTCACCACTGCGCCAACGCTGGCCTGGGCCGTGCCTGGGGGGTAAGACGGGTTCAGCTTGATGCTCATGTCCATGTCATCACCTCCAAACTGAAAAAACGGAAGGGCACGTCGTTAAACGCACCCTCCCGTTATTTAACCGCTAGCCGATATTACTGAAGCAGCTTCAGTACAGCGGATGGCAGCTGGTTGGCCTGGGACAGGATCGCAGTGGAGGCCTGTTGCAGGGTTTGTTGCTTGGTCAGCTCGGCCGCCTCAGAAGCAAAGTCAGCATCTTCTACGCGGCCTTTGGCAGCGGAGGAGTTCTGCGAAATGCTCTGCAGGTTGGCCACGGTGCTGGCGAAGCGGTTTTGTACGGCACCCAGCTGCGAACGCTGGCTGTCGATCTGCTGCATGGCATCGTCCAGAGCCTGGGTAGCCTGCTGCGAAGCAGCGGCAGTCAGGATGTTCAGGTCGGAAACGCTGGTTTCCATAGTGACGGCGGTTTTGGTGCCGGCACTAGCAACAGTTGTCAGGCCCAAGGCTTTCAGACCAGTACCAGCGCTGCCGTCTTTGATGGTGATGTCTTTGTCTGCGAACAGGTTAAGAGTACCGTCAGCGTTTTTGCTGGCCTGTACACCGGTGCTGGCGCTGTTGATCGAAGCTACAACTGCGTCAGAGGTGTCGCCTTTCTTGAACTTGACTTCTACGCCGTTGACGGAAATAGAGGTATCTTCGGTCAATTTGGCTTGGGTGGTACCGGCAGACAGGCCCAGTTGCGACAGTGAACCGCTATTAGTGTTAGCCAGCTTAATGTCTGCACCGTTACCCGAGGTCAGCTTGAGACGACCATCGGAGAAGGTAGCGGAAGCACCATTAGCAGCACCGCCAGCAGCAACGGTGAGCTTGGTGAGAACGCTCGCCATGGTGTCATTTTTGGCCCAAGTTACTGCAGCACCGTTCACAGTGATCGAACCGTCAGCGGTCAAATTGCTGGTGGTGGCAATGTTAGCATTAGCAGTGAGTTTGAGATTGGCCAAGCCATCAGTTTTGGCGGCTACGGCAGGTGGACCAACGACCGCAGCGGCAACATCACCAGCTCCAAGGTTGATAGCTTTGTTAGAAGTCAGCGTCAGGACGCCAGCAGCATCCGCACTGGCAGTTACACCGGTGGTAGCTGTCTCTTTGTTGATAGCCGCAACTGCGGCAACGCCCAAATCAGTAGCAGCGACGTTACCGAAGCTGATTGTTGTACCATTAATTTTTATGGTGTCAGTATCCACAGTTGCGCCGACAGCAGCGGAGCCCGTGGTAGTGGCTTTATCAGTGAGTACCGAGCCAGTAGTAGTAGCGGCCAGACCGGTCAATGCAGTGCTGTTAACGCTGGCTTCTTTGTAGTTACCCTTCAGCGCAGTCGAGCTGATATCGGTCATACCGAACGAGATAGTCTCGTTGGCGTTGGCGCCGATCTGGAAGGCTACGTTGCTGAAAGAGCCGTCCAGCAGGTTACGACCACCGAAGGTGGTGGTGCTGGCGATACGGTTCAGCTCGCCCACTTTAGCGGTGAATTCTTGCTGCAGGGACACACGGTCAGCGTCGCTTTTATCACCGTTGGACGCTTGCAGGGCGAGTTCACGCAGACGCTGCAAGGTGTTGGTGGATTCTTGCATCGCGCCTTCAGCGGTCTGGGCGATCGAGACACCGTTGTTGGCGTTGGCGATGGCAACGTTCAGGCCTTTGACCTGGTTGTTCAGACGGTTGGCGATCTGCATGCCGGCAGCGTCGTCTTTGGCGCTGTTGATTTTCAGGCCGGAGGACAGACGGTTCATCGACTGGCTCAGAGCGTCGGAAGCTTTGTTCAGGTTCTTCTGGACACCCAGGGAGGTGATGTTGGTGTTTACTGATAATGCCATGACGAAATCCTCGTTGGTTGGATACTGCGGCTTCCGGCCCTGGCGACCGCCGGGTGTGGCCTAGAGAACCTACGTAATAGTTATCGTCGTGGTAGCCGGTTGCTTGAGGATTTTTTTGATTTTTTTTAGTAGCCCCGTGCCACCCCTTGCATTTCAAAGGCTTACACAGGCACAAAACCCCGGTTTCATTGGCTTTTCTGGCGCCAATAAAAAAACGCCGATGATCGTTCGATCATCGGCGTTTTTTTATGCAGCGGCTAAAACATCACGGGCGATAAAGAATCGCCGAGCCCCACGACAGGCCCACGCCAAAACCGCTGATTGCCACGCGCTTCCAGGTAGCGTCCATCACGTGCTTTTCCAGCAGCAACGGAATGCTCGACGACACGGTGTTGCCGGTCTCGACCATGTCCTTGATGAACTTGTCTACCGGCGCATCTTCGAAACGGCGCGCCACGGCATCGACGATGGCCGCGCTGCCCTGGTGAATGCAGAACGCATCGATGTCATCGGCTTTGAGGTCCGACTCGGCGAGCAGCTCGTGCAAGTGCGCAGGCACTTTGAGCAAGGCGAAGTTGAAGACCTGGCGGCCGTTCATGAAGAACACGCCGTCGCTGACCTTCAGGTGCGGCGCGCCGGAACCGTCGGTGCCGAACTTGGACTTGCCCAGCAACCACGGCGCGTCTTCGCCCATCCAGGTGGCGGTGGCGGCATCGCCAAACAGCATGGTGGTGTTGCGGTCTTCCGGATCAACGATCTTCGAATACGGGTCAGCGGTGATCAGCAGGCCGTTTTTCAGGCCGGCGGCTTCCATGAAGCCCTTCATCGCGTAGATGCCATAGACGTAGCCGGAGCAGCCCAGGGAGATATCGAAGGCTGCAACGTGGGTGGGCAGGCCCAGTTTGTCCTGGACGATGGCTGCAGTGTGAGGCAAGCCTTCTTCATCACCGTTCTGGGTGACGACAATCAGCGCATCGATGGACTCGCGCTTCAACTCCGGGTTGTTGGCAAACAAAGCGTTGACCGCTTCGACACACAGGTCGGAGGTCTCCTGTGCCGCTTCCTTGCGTGGCAGAAACGCCGAACCGATCTTGCCGATGATGAACTCTTCATCCTTGGCGAATTTGGCGCCCTGGGCGTAGTTATCGATCCCGTCTGCCGGCACGTAACTGGCGATGCTTTTTATGCCAATCATTGTGGCTTCCCAATACTAAATAGCTGGAGAACACCCCGCGGGCTAAGCCGGGGGGTGCTGACAATAAAGGGGATAACCCCATAAAAATTTCGCTGAAAGCCGCCTGATAAAGACCTGTGGGCGACTTATCCTTTTCACACGATACAGTGAAGATGCGCTTTATGACTCACAGGTCACTCAATTTTGCGCGCTTTGTGCAAAACCTTTCAACAATTTAACCCCATAAACGACAACGGCCCGCCCTGTTTCCAGAGTGGGCCGCTTGACGAAACGCGGTTTACATCTTGTTGAACAGGCTCAACTGCGAGATTTTCACAAAGGCCAGTTGCGACGCTTGCAGCATGGTTTGCTGCAAGCTCAGGTTGATGGCGGCTTCGGCGAAGTCAACATTACCCAAGGCATTCATGGTCGTGGTATTGGCCAGGTCCAGGCTGACGTTTTCCTTGGACTGAATGTCGAGACTATTGAGGCGCGCCCCCAGGGAACCACGCGCCTGGTCGATCTGGCCGTAGGCATTGGTCAAATTGCCAATGGACTTGGCCACCACATCCTTGAGCTCCTTCTGCGCTGCGGGGTTACCGTCCGACGGCGTTTCCAGGATTTTGCGCAAATGGCTCAGGGTGTCGAGGACGTTCTCGTTCTTATTGCTGGTAGCACCGATCGAGAACTGGTCGCCGGCTGCCGGCGCCGGTGCAGTGGTGACATCAAACGTCACACCTGCCGCCGTGATCGTGGTTGCGCCGGCTGCCAGGGTGCCGCTGCCGATGGATTTGCTGTCTGCCGTGTAAGGCTGCGCATACAGGTCGTAGGCGCCGGCCGCACCAAACTTGACGATGACACCGGAGTTGGGAAACGTGCTGGCGTATGCCGCCGGGTCGCTCACCGTGCCGCCACTGAGCTGTGCAGTGGACGGATTACTCGGGGTGCGCGACACGCTGAAGGTGTCTGGCTTGACCGACAGGCTGAATTCCCGATCCTTGACAATGGCGTCCGATGGCGCGCCAGGCAATATGTCTTTGCCCAGTGCGTCTTTACCCAGGTTCAAGCCAATGTCGAACTTGACCCCGCGCAGACTGACAGTCGATGCGCCTTCCTTGGTGGCGTCGAAAGTGCCATTGCCCGGAATCTCCGAGGTAATGTCTTTGCCAGCATTGTCCGTAACAACATATTGAGTGCTGCTGGTGAACGTCAGCTTATACGGCTGGCCGTCCGAAAAACTGCTGTTATAGCTGGTGTTGGCCCCAATCAGACCGGCAGATAGCGTGACCTTTCCATCATCGACCGCGGGCGGCACGAGGATCGGCGCCGTTTGCGTACGACCAGTATTTGCCGAGCTTTCAAGCATGCTTTTTGCGGTATTGCCCATGGCTACCGACAGGTTCTCTGCCACCTTCAGGCTCAACGGCGTGTCGTCACCCTGGTAGCTGTAGGTGCCATCGTTGTTACGGGAGTAGGGAGGCGTGTCGGTCTTGCTCCCGGAGAACATGTAATTACCGCTGGCGTCCTTGGTATTGAGCAGGCCCAGGACCTGGTCTTCAATGGCGCCGATCTCCGCGGCAGTCGACTTACGGTCAGCGTCACTGATGCCGACGTTACCCGCCTTCAGCGCCAGCTCACTGGCCCGCTGAATCGCGATATTGATATTGGCCAGCACGCCGTCCTGGGTGGTCAGCGAGTTTTTCAGGGTGTCGATATTGCCATTGAACTGCCCCAGCATGTCTTTCTGCTGTTGCAGCATCAACAACCGCGCCGCCGCTACCGGATCATCCGCGGCGGTTTGCACGCGTATGCCGGTGGTCGCCTGGTCCTGGGCTTTCACTACGCTGGAATAGTTGCTCTGGTACTTGGCAGAGCTGGTCTCGAAATACTGCTGTGTAGAAATACGCATCGTCCCAGCCTCCTTTAAAGAGCATTCATCAGTGTGGTGAAGGTTTCCTGCGCAGCCTTGATGATCTGCGACGACGCGGTGTAGTACTGCTGGAACTTGATCATGTCGCCCGCTTCATCATCCAGGTTGACCCCGGATACCGAGTTACGCGCTTCCTTGTTGGCGCTCAGCAAGGCGCCGGTGGCGGCGGTGTCGACCCCGGCCTGGCTGGCCTTGGCCCCCACTTGCGAGACCAGTTTGCTATTGGCCCCCACCAGGCTGGTGCCGCCGTTACCGTCGCCCATGCCGACGGTCGCCTTGGTTTGCAGGTTCAGCAGTTCCTGGGCGTTGCGGCCGTCGGACTTGCCGCCGCTGTTGAAGGCGAAGGTGGTGCTGTCGCCGTCAGCTGGAGAACCATTGACGGTGGTGTCGAACTTGAAGCTCTTGCCGGGGATCGCTGCACCGCTGGCGTCGCGCATCGGCACGTCCACGGTGATTTTGTTGCCCTGCCCCGGAATAATCGAGCCGGTGCTGATCGGGTTGCCCTTGGCGTCGCTGATCGTATAGGACTGCGTGCCGTCGGCGGCCGGTTTGCCAAAGACCATTTTCACCGGCATCGAGTTTTCAATGCCGGCGCGCAACTGGGCGGTGTCGGCGCCACCGTTAATATCCAGCGGTACCGTCAAGGACGGTTGGGTAAACGTGCCCGTGCCGCTGTTGGTCTTGCTGCTGGTACCCGCCAACGCGCCGGCAAAGGCCAGCTTGTTTGCATCGGTGAGTGCCACGCCAATCCCGCTGGCTCCGGTGGCGGTCGGGCTGACCTTGAAGCTGTCGCCATAGGCCATCGTGCCCTTGCCATCCAGTGCCAGGGTAAAGCCATCCATCGTCGGCGGCGGCGTGGCGGACATATCAAAGGTGCCCATGGCCTTGCCGTCCGAGCGCAACACGGTGACCTTGTTGGGGTCGGTCTTGTCGTTGAAGGTCACGGTGTAGTCGAACGTGGACAACTTGCTGCTGTCCTTGATCGTCACATTCAGGTTGCCTGCCCCGGCGCTGTTGCCCGATGCGCCCTGGCTGCGCGACGCAATGGCGGCGGCACTGTTGATGTCTTTGAACAACGAAACGCCGAAGTCACCATTGAGGTCCAGGCCTTGGCCCAGTTGACTATTGATGGTGTCCGCCGTGGCGATGGCGATGCGCCCCAGGTCGTTGATGGCCGGCATCAAGGCATCACTGCGATAACGCAACAGGCCACCGATGCTGCCGCCACTGATCACGCCGCCCAGGTCCATGGTGGTGCCGTTCATGTTCAACTGGATGGTGTACTGGCTGTTATCGGTTTTGCTCGGCACCGCGGAAATCGTGTTGGAAATCCCGCCCTCTACCAGGGACTGGCCGCTGCCGGTGGTCACGCTGAACTGGCCGTTTTTCTCGGTGGCTGTCACCCCGATCAGTTCATTGAGCGAGCGCACGGCCTCGTTACGCGAGTCCAGCAGGTTGGCCGGCGCATTACCCGACGCGCCCTGCACCTGGGAGATCTGCTTGTTGAGCGAGGCAATCGAGGCGGTCAATTGATTGACCTGCTCACTCATGCTGCTCAGTTGGTTGTTGATGGTTTCTTTCTGCTGGGTCAACTGTGTCGAAATCGAGTTGAAACGGCTGCTCAGGGTCTGGGCGTTGGTCACCAGCAGTTGGCGGGCCGACAGGTCACTGGGGTTGGACGCCGCGGTCTGCAGGGTGGCGAAGAACGAACTGAGCACCGAGGACAAACCGGTGGTCTTGTCTGACAGCACCTTGTCGACCGCGCTCACCTGGTCCAGGTACGCCTTGGCATCGTTATTCAATGCCGTGCTGTTCTGGTAGGCAGTGTCGAGGTATTCGTTGTACACCCGGCGTACATCGGCCAGGGTGGTGCCGGTGCCGATGAACACACCGCCGAAGGGATTCGACGCGCTGGCATTTTGCGTGGTCTGCTGACGTGAGTACCCTGGGGTATTAACGTTGGCGATGTTATTACTCAAGACCGACAGCGATCCTTGAGCGGCGTTGAGCCCTGACATCCCGATACTGAGCAAACTCATGGTTCAGACCTTATAAATGTGTGGTTGCGCCAGCGGCAGCGTAGTTCTGGTAACTGTTCATGTTTTTTGCAATCTGCGAAATCTTGCTGGCGTAATCCGGGTCGGTTGCATAACCGGCTTTTTGCAACTCGCGTACAAACTGTTCCGGGTTGTCGGCTGATTTCACAACTTCTTTATAGCGATCATGGCTTTGCAGCAATGTCACGAGGTCGTGGAAGCTGTCCTGGTAGGAGCTGTAGGAACGGAACTGCGCCGTTTCCTTGACCATCGCGCCGTCGCGAAACTCGCTGGTGATCGCCCGGGCCTGGCCGCCCTGCCAACTCTGGCCGGCCTTGATGCCGAACAGGTTGTGACTGCTGCTGCCATCCTCGGCGCGCATCACCGATTTGCCCCAGCCGGTTTCCAGCGCGGCCTGGGCCACCAGGTACTTGGGGTCGATACCGATACGCGCGGCGGCCGCCTTGGCCATCGGCAGCATGGTGGCGACGAATTCATCCTGGGAGCTGAAGGCTTTCTTCGCCGGTGCCAGCGGTGGTTGGGCAATGGCGCGGCCATAGACCTGCATGCGCCCGCTCGGTACGGCAAAGCTGCGGGCGGTGCTGTTGATCACGTTATCGTCAGCGGCGCTGTTGCGCAGGGGGGCGCTTTTGGCTTCAGCGACCACCTGGTTACTCGGCACGATGCCGGCGAGCAAGCGGTCAGTCAGCTTGCTCGGCAAGGCGATACGGCGCTGGTTCATCAGTTCCATGTCGTTGGTGTGCGCGCTGGCGCCTTCAGGGACCGCCACGCGGTAAGCCCACAATGGGCGCTGGCCGTTGGAGCGGCCCAACGGACCTTCGGCCTGGGTACCCGCAGCAATTTCGGTCGGCACATCGACCTTCTTCAACGGCACGTCCGCCGCCGGGCCTTGCAAGGTGGCGGCCTGGGCCTCCACCGGCTTGTTCTTCTGCATCTGGCGCATCAGCACGTCGGCCAGGCCGATACCGCCGCCTTCGCGGGACATCGAGACCGCCAGTTGCTGGTCGTACATTTCCTGGTATTGCTTGGCCGCCGGCGTGTTCAGCGGGTTGTCCTTGCCCAGAGCGTCGGTGGCCGAGCGCATGGACTTGAGCATCTCGTTCAAGAACAGCGACTCGAACTCCTGCGCCACCTTGCGCATATTGGCGTCGCTGTTTTTGTCGGCGCCGACCTTGAGCTGGTTAAGCCGGTTCAAGTCGGAGTAAGACCCCGAGTCCGCCGTGCTGCTGATGCCGCTCTTGCGCATATCCATGGCCATGGCCTCAGATCACGATCAGGTCGGCTTGCAAAGCGCCGGCCTGTTTCAAAGCTTCGAGGATCGCCATCAAGTCGCCGGGCGCTGCGCCCACCTGGTTCACCGCGCGGACAATCTCGTCCAGGGTGGTGCCGGGGCCGAACTTGAACATCGGCTTGGCTTCTTGCTGGGCATTGACCCGCGAGCGCGGGACCACGGCGGTCTGGCCGTTGGACAGCGGGCCTGGCTGGCTGACAATCGGGTCTTCGGTGATGGTCACCGTCAGGCTGCCGTGGGTCACCGCTGCCGGCGAGACCTTGACGTTCTGGCCGATCACGATGGTGCCGGTACGCGAGTTGATGATGACTTTTGCCACCGCCTGGCCCGGGTCGACCTCAAGGTTTTCCAGGATCGACAGGTAGTCCACGCGCTGGCTTGGGTCCAACGGTGCGGTGACGCGGATCGAGCCGCCGTCGATGGCCTGGGCCACGCCTGGGCCAAGCATGTCGTTGATCTTGTCGACTACGCGCTTGGCGGTGGTGAAGTCGGAGCGGTTGAGGTTCAGGGTCAGGCTGTTGCCCTGGTTGAAGCCGCTCGGCACGGTGCGTTCAACCGAGGCACCACCAGGGATGCGCCCGGCCGATGGCACGTTGACGGTGATCTTCGAACCGTCGCGGCCTTCAGCGTCAAAACCGCCCACCACCAGGTTGCCCTGGGCGATGGCATAGACGTTGCCGTCGATACCTTTGAGCGGCGTCATCAGCAAGGTGCCACCGCGCAGGCTTTTGGAGTTACCCATGGATGAAACGGTGATATCCACCACCTGGCCCGGCTTGGCGAACGGCGGCAAATCGGCGCTGATCGACACGGCGGCGACGTTCTTCAACTGGACGTTACCCGAGCCTGGCGGCACCTTGATGCCGAACTGCGAGAGCATGTTATTGAAGGTCTGCAGGGTGAACGGCGTCTGGGTGGTCTGGTCACCCGTGCCATTGAGCCCCACCACCAGGCCATAGCCGATCAACTGGTTGGAGCGCACGCCGGAAATACTGGCGATGTCCTTCAGGCGTTCGGCCTGGGCCACAGCGCTTAAGGCCAGCAAGAGTGCCGTCGCCATCAGCTGTTTGAAGTTCAAAGTGGCCACCTAGAAAGGGAACAGCGGGCTAAGGAAGAAACGGTCGAACCAGCCCGGCTGACTGGCATCGGCAAACGAACCCGTACCTGAATAGGTGATGCGTGCGTCGGCAATGCGTGTCGAAGGCACGGTGTTGTCGGTGGAAATATCATCGGCACGGACCATGCCGGCAATGCGCACCAGCTCGTCGCCGGTGTTGAGGGTCATCCACTTTTCACCGCGAATGGCGATGATGCCGTTGGGCAACACGTCGGCCACGGTCACGGTGATCGAACCGGTCAGGCTGTTGCCCTGCCCCGCCGCACTCTTGCCGTTGGTGGCACGGTCGCCGCTGTAGCCGGCGTCCAGGCTCAGATCCCCGCCACCCAGAGGGTTGTTGGTATTGAGGCCACCGCCGAACAACGAGGTCAGGCCGATGCTGGTCTTGCTGTTCTTGCCGATCTGCGAGTTGGCGTTCTTGCTGGCCTGGGTCTTCTCGTTGAGGGTGATGGTGATGATGTCACCGACCCGGAACGCCTTGCGGTCGCTGTACAGGTTCTGTTCGAAACCGGCCTGGTAGATCGAGCCATTGTTGGCCGCCGCCGGCAACGGCGTGCGTGGCAATACCGGCGCGTAGTACGGGTCATTGGGCTTCGGCGTCGGGGCGACACAGCCCGCGAGCACGGCGATCCCACTCAGTGCCAAAACAGAAACATAGCGATTCATGACCCTTACCTCATGGTGTTGCAGGCGCCTTCAAGAGCGCCTCAGACTTGATTACAGATTCTGCGTTACGAACGAAAGCATCTGGTCGGCGGTGGAAATCACCTTGGAGTTCATCTCGTAGGCGCGCTGGGTGGTGATCATGTTGACCATCTCCTCAACGGTGCTGACGTTGGAGGTTTCCAGGGTGCTTTGCAGGGTGGTGCCGAAACCGTTCAGGCCCGGGGTGCCGATTTGCGGCGCGCCGCTGGAGGCGGTTTCCAGGAACAGGTTGTTGCCCATGGCCTGCAGGCCGGCCGGGTTGATGAAGTCGGCGGTTTGCAGGTTACCGATCACTTGCGACGCCGGGTTGCCGGCCACGGTGATGGACACGGTGCCGTCGTTGCCGACGGTGAAGGTCTTGGCATCAGGCGGAACAACCACCGCGGGCTCCAGGGCGAAACCATTGGCGGTCACGATCTGGCCATTGGAGTCCAGGTGGAAAGTACCGTCACGGGTATAGGACGTGGTGCCGTCCGGTTGCAGGATCTGGAAGAAACCGCGGCCGTTGATGGCCATGTCCAGCGGCTGGCCGGTCTGCTGCAGGTTACCGGCACTGAAGTTCTTCTGCGTGCCAACGATCTGCACACCGGTACCCAGTTGCAGGCCCGATGGCAATTCGCTGTCCTGGGTCGACTGGGCGCCTGGCTGCTTCTTGATCTGGTAGAGCAAGTCCTGGAACTCGGCGCGATCACGTTTGAAGCCCGTGGTCGAGACGTTCGCCAGGTTGTTGGAAATGGTGGTCAGGTTGGTGTCCTGGGCGGACAGGCCTGTCTTGGCAACCCATAGAGCCGGAAGCATGCTGTTCTCCTTCGTGCGCCGCTTGATGGGCGCTACGTTGCAAATTAGTTAATGGGCTTGGATCAGCTCATCTGCATGACGCGAGTCATGGCCTGGTCGTCTTCTTTAGCGCTGTTCATCATCTTGATGTGCAGCTCGAACTGCTTGGCCAGCGCCAGTACCGCAGTCATTTCTTCCACGGCATTGACGTTGCTCGCCTGCAGGAAACCCGAGGTCAGGGTGACGTTTGCGTCGGCCTGGGCCGGCTGGCCATCCTTGGTGTGGATGGTGCCGTCCAGGCCCTTGGTCATGTTCTTGAGGTCGGGCTGGACCATTTTGATACGGTCGACTTCCGCCATCACACGCGGGCCCTCGCCCATGGCGCGGATGCTGATGGTGCCGTCCGAACCCACTTCGATTTTCTGCTGCGGCGGCACGGCAATCGGCCCACCGTTGCCCATGATCGGCATGCCGTTGCCGGCGCGCAGCACACCCAGCGCGTCTACATTCATGCTGGCGCTGCGCACGTAGGCTTCGCCGCCATCGGGGGTCTGCACGGCCATCCAGCCGTCGCCGCTGACCGCCACATCCAGGTCACGGCCGGTTTCGATCATGGCACCGGGGGAAAAGTCAGTCGCCGGCCGTTCGGTCATGGCAAACGCCCGCGCCGGAAAGCTGTCACCGAACACCGGCATCGAACGCGCCTGCTCCAGGTCACGTTGGAAACCGTTGGTGGAAATGTTCGCCAGGTTGTTGGCATGGGCCTTCTGCGCCAGTGCATTCTGGCTGGCGCCGGTCATTGCCACATAAAGGTACTTGTCCACGCTCTTTCCTCTTTCTGACGGACGCTTGCCGCCCACCGCTGTACTGATGAGGCTTAAGCAATTTGCGAACCAACTTTTGAAAAGAGGGTAAAGCCCAGGCGCTACGGGGGGTTGCGGCGAGGTGCGAAGATTTCAGGAGTGAGAGCGAGTCGAAAAAACGGCGGACTACTGCCGCCGGCGGCAATCACCGACCTGGAAAACGACGAAGATCAAATGTGGGAGCAAGGCCCCTCCCACATTTTTTGACCGCGTAGTGTCAGCGAATTATTTATCGGTCTTGAGGATTTCGTGGTCGCGCAACTTGTTGGCGATGGTCGTGTGCGAAACCCGCAGGCGCTTGCCCAACTGACGACTGCTCGGGTGCTCGGCATACAAGGCTTCCAGCACGGCCTTCTCGAACCGTCCAACAATCTCCTCTAACCCGCCCTCCAGCGAAAAATCACCGAGGGGCTGGCGCACGCCGTAATCCGGCAGACGAATATGTTCAACCTTGACCGTCCCGCCTTCACACAACGACACCGCCTGGAACAACACGTTTTCCAACTGCCGCACGTTGCCCGGCCAGTGGTAGTGGCTGAGGCGATCCATCGCGGCCGGTGCCAGCTTGGGCAGCGGGCAACCTATCTGCCGGCTGGCTTGATCGAGGAAATGTTCAACCAACGGCGCCAACCCATCCAGGCATTCGCGCAACGGCGGGATATGCAACGACAGCACATTCAGGCGGTGATAGAGGTCCTGGCGGAATTCGCCGCGGGCGCACAGCTCAGACAAGTCCACCTGTGTCGCACAGATCACCCGCACATCCAGGTATACCTCTTCATCACTACCAACCCGGCGAAAGCAGCCGTCCTGCAGAAAGCGCAGCAGTTTGACCTGCAAGCGTGCGCTCATTTCCCCCACGCCATCGAGAAACAACGTGCCGCCCGCGGTCAACTCCAACAGCCCGAGCTTGCCTTCTGCACGTGCGCCTTCAAAAGCCCCAGGGCCGTAGCCGAACAGTTCAGTCTCGGCCATCGACTCAGGCAGGCCTGCGCAGTTGAGCGCCATCAGCGGTGATTGCCCGCGTGGGCTGGCCAAGTGGCAGGCACGGGCCAGCAACTCTTTGCCGGTGCCGGTTTCGCCTTCTATTAATAGAGGCGCATCCAGCGGTGCCATGCGCCGCGCTTCACGGACCACGGCGGCCATGACTTTGGAGCTTTGGAAAATACTGTCGAAACCGCGCAGCTCTTGCTTGCGCACGTTATAGATACGCTCGCCGACGCGGTCGGCACGGTGCAGGGTGAGCACGGCTCCAGCCATGGCTTCACTGTCATCGTGTTCAGAGGATTGCAACGGCGCGATGTCCGCCAGAAATACGTCACCCTTGACCTTGACCCTCAGGCCATTGATCCGCGACTTGCTGGCGCGTACCAGTTCCGGCAAGTCGAAATCCTCGGCGTAGCGCGACAGCGGGATTCCCGGCACCTCATCCACCCGCACGCCGAGCAACTGCGCCGCCGCGCGGTTGGCGGCCACGATAGAGCCGCCCATGTCGATGGACAGCACCGGAAACTCCAGGGCGCCGAGCAGCGCATTGAGCTCCATATGCCGCCGCTCGCTGGGCATCAGCCCGACCCGCTTGACGCCGAACACTCCGGCAATCGCCTCGAACTGCGGGCGCAGCGCCTGGAACTGCATGTTCACCAGGTTTGGGCAGAACAGGTAGATGGCATTGCCATGCTCGCCGCCGACCTCACCCTTGGCGACGTTGACGCCGTACTCCACCAACAGGTTGAGGATGTCCCGCAGGATGCCGATGCGGTTCTGGCAGTGCACTTTGATACGCATGAAGAGGCTCGAAAAGTAGAGGCGCCGCGTCTTTTTTGCCGTTGGGCGCAGATAGTCGTCAAGATTATGTGACAGGTTGTAGGCTTTTCCCAGCCCACAGTCGGGATTAGTCATGCATCCGTAACGAATACTTTACGATTATCGGTAATTTTTCCTACATACCTGAGTTGCAGGTGGATGGAATCCTGCGCACATCGGGTTATGAATAGTGGCATCGCAGGACATAACAAGAACGAATGCCTAGCAGGAGAGCCGTATGAAGCAGACGCACTACGTGGCCCGCGAGCCCGATGCGCAAGGTTTTATCCACTACCCGCCGGAAGAACACGCGGTGTGGAATACCCTTATCACTCGTCAACTCAAAGTGATTGAGGGCCGCGCCTGCCAGGAATACCTGGACGGCATCGACAAGCTCGGCCTGCCCCTGGATCGCATCCCCCAGTTGGGCGAAATCAACAAGGTGCTGGCCGAAACCACCGGCTGGCAAGTGGCCCGCGTACCGGCCCTGATCCCCTTCCAGACTTTTTTTGAATTGCTCGCCAGCAAGCAGTTTCCGGTGGCGACGTTTATTCGTACCCGTGAAGAACTGGATTACCTGCAAGAACCGGATATTTTCCATGAGATTTTTGGTCACTGCCCACTGCTGACCAACCCGTGGTTCGCCGAATTCACCCACACCTATGGCAAGCTCGGCCTCGCGGCCACCAAGGAGCAACGGGTGTACCTGGCGCGCCTGTACTGGATGACCATCGAGTTCGGCCTGGTAGACACGCCCGAAGGGCGGCGCATCTACGGTGGCGGCATCCTGTCGTCGCCCAAAGAAAGCGTGTATTGCCTGTCGGATGAGCCAAAACACCAAGCCTTCGACCCGCTGGAAGCGATGCGCACCCCGTATCGCATCGACATCCTGCAACCGCTTTACTTCGTATTGCCCGAGCTCAAGCGCCTGTTCGACGTGGCGCAGGAAGACATCATGGGCATGGTCGAGCGCGGTATGGAACTGGGGCTGCACGCACCGCTCTTCCCTCCGAAGCCCAAGGCTGCATGAACCTTACGTTTTAAGGCCAGGTGAGTCTGTTCCCTGGCCCCGCGTTGCTTTAGGGTAACGCCACTGACCTTCAAACATTCGAATTCAGGACACCTTCCATGACCACCTTGAACCAAGCCCACTGCGAAGCCTGCCGCGCCGATGCCCCGCAAGTCAGCGATGAAGAACTGCCGGTGCTGATCAAGCAGATCCCTGACTGGAACATCGAAGTGCGCGACGGCGTAATGCAATTGGAAAAGGTTTTCCTGTTCAAGAACTTCAAGTTCGCCCTGGCCTTCACCAACGCCATGGGTGAAATCTCCGAAGCCGAAGGCCATCACCCTGGCCTGCTCACCGAGTGGGGCAAAGTCACCGTGACCTGGTGGAGCCACTCCATCAAGGGCCTGCACCGTAATGACTTCATCATGGCCGCACGCACCGACGAAGTGGCCAAGACCGCCGAGGGCCGCAAGTAATGCATTTCGATGCCATTGGCCGCGTGCCCGGCGACCCGATCCTCGGGCTGATGGACCTGTATGCCCAGGACACCAACCCGAACAAGTTCGACCTGGGCGTGGGCGTCTATAAAGATGACCAGGGCCTGACGCCGATCCCCCACTCGGTGAAGCTGGCGGAACAGCGCCTGGTCGATACCCAGGTGACCAAGACTTACATCGGCGGCCATGGCGACGCAGCCTTCGGCACGTTGATCAGCCAACTGGTGCTCGGTGCCGACTCGGCCTTGCTTCGCGACCGTCGTGCCGGCGCCACGCAAACCCCAGGTGGCACCGGCGCCCTGCGCCTGAGCGCCGACTTTATCGCCCAGAGCCTGCCCGGCCGTGGCGTGTGGCTGAGCAATCCAACCTGGCCTATCCACGAAACCATCTTCGCCAAGGCAGGGCTGAAGGTCAGTCACTACCCTTACGTGGGCAGCGACAATCGCCTGGATGTAGCGGCGATGCTGGCAACCCTGTCCACCGTCCCCAAGGGTGACGTGGTGCTGCTGCATGCCTGCTGCCATAACCCGACCGGCTTCGACCTGTCCCAGGATGACTGGCGCCAGGTATTGCAGGTCGTGCGAGAGCGCCAGTTGCTGCCGTTGATCGACTTTGCCTACCAAGGCTTTGGCGATGGCCTGGAGCAGGACGCCTGGGCGGTGCGATTGTTTGCAGCCGAGTTGCCGGAGGTGCTGGTCACCAGTTCCTGCTCGAAGAACTTCGGTTTGTATCGCGACCGGGTTGGCGCGTTGATCGTGTGTACCGCGGATGCCGAAAAGCTCACCGATGTGCGCAGCCAATTGGCGAATATCGCTCGCAACCTTTGGTCGACGCCGCCGGATCATGGGGCCGCCGTGGTGGCGACCATTCTCGGTGATACCGAACTGAAAGCGCTGTGGAGCGGCGAAGTCGAGGCCATGCGTTCACGGATCGCACACTTGCGTTCCGGGTTGGTGGAAGCCTTGGCACCCCATGGCTTGGCCGAGAAGTTTGCACATATCGGCGCGCAGCGTGGGATGTTTTCCTATACCGGTTTGAGTGCCGAGCAGGTCAAGCAACTGCGCGAGAAGCACAGTGTGTATATGGTCAATTCGGGGCGGGCTAACGTGGCCGGGGTTGATGCGACGCGGCTCGCATTACTTGCCGAGGCTATTGCCGATGTATCCCACGACTAACTGACGAAGCCGGCACTAAATGTGGGAGCGGGCTTGCTCGCGAATGCGGTGTATCAGTCAATGTATTAGGTGGCTGACACTCTGCATTCGCGAGCAAGCCCGCTCCCACATTTGGATCCAGCCAGACTGCTAGCCCGCGACCATCTCGGCCTTGAGCTGCGCCTCCCTGGCCTGCGCATCCGCCAACCGATACAGCTCGATCTTCCCATCCCAGTGCTCGATCAGCGCCGTGCACGATTCCACCCAATCCCCGCAATTGAGGTAATCCACCTCGCCCACCTTGCGAATCTCGGCATGGTGAATATGCCCGCAGACCACCCCATGCAGTTCACGCTTGGTGACTTCGTGGGCGATCGCTTCTTCGAAATCGCTGATAAAGCTCACGGCGGTTTTCACCTTGTGCTTCAGGTACGCCGACAGTGACCAGTAGCCGTAGCCATAGCGCGCACGCCAATGATTGAGCCAGCGGTTAAGCGTGAGGGTGAATTCGTAGGCCGAGTCGCCGAGGAATGCCAGCCAACGGTGATAGCGGGTAATCACATCGAACTGGTCGCCATGGATCACCAACAAATGCCGACCATCGGCGGTCACATGCACCGCCTCGTCGACCAACTGGATATTGCCCAGGATCAGCTTGGAATAGCGCCTTAAAAACTCATCATGGTTGCCGGTGACATAAATGACTTCGGTGCCGCGTTTGGCCATGGTCAGCAGGCGACGGATCACGTTGGTGTGGGCCTGTGGCCAATACATGCCGCCGCGCATTTTCCAGCCGTCGATAATGTCGCCCACCAGGTAGACCTTATCGGCATGGTAGCCCTTGAGAAACTGTGACAAGTGCTCGGCCTGGCAATCCCGGGTGCCCAGGTGCACATCGGAAATCCACAGGGTACGCACTCTTTGCTTGCGGCTGGGCTTGGTGAACTCGGCACGGGTCATGGGCATCCCTCGACGCTGTTTTCGCGAGCTTGCGCCTTGGCGATTAATAGCCCATGACAGCTGTGCGTCAGTCTGATGACAGCGCCCGTTGCCCGCGAAGCGTTGTAGACTGGCGGCCTGCAGCCCTGGAGACCGCGATGAGCCCGACCCTCACGCTACGCCACTACCTCGAAGCGCCCATCGCCCACAGCCATGACCATGCGCAGTTGGTGTTCGGCCTGTCCGGGCACCTGGACCTGGAAGTCGATGGCCGTGGCAGCCAGGTGCGCGAGAGCAGCGTAATGGTACTGCCCTTCTCAACCCACCACGCCTGCGGCAGCCGCGATGGCAGCCGCTGCCTGGTGCTGGATGTGCCGACCGAGCATTGGGTGCTGCAATCCTTGGGCGAGCATGCCGATGCCAGCCGCCGCTTGCTCGACCAACCGGCACGCCTGGTGCTGGATCCGCGGCAAAGCCAACTGGTGCAGTGGCTGGCGCACAGCCCAGTGGACGACCCGCTGATCGTCCAGCAAGGGGCGGTGCTGTTGCTGGCCAGCCTCAATTATCCCCAGGCCCAACCGCTGCCAGGCCGACGCCTGCCTTATGCGGCATTCAATGCGCATATCGAGCGCCATGCTGCGCACCCGTTGCAGGTGGCTGACCTTGCGCGGATTGCCGGGCTTTCCGTGGCGCGCCTGCATGCACGCTTCATGGCGGAATGCGGGCAAACACCGATGGATTATCTACGCAGTCGTCGCTTGCACATGGCGCTGGGGCTTTTGCGCGGAACACCGCTGGCCATTGGGGAGATTGCCGAACGTGTCGGCTACGCCTCACAAAGCGCATTCAGTGCCGCCATGCTGCGCGAGTTTGGCGCCTCGCCCAATGCCCTGCGTCGGGCGAACTGACAAGAGCCCCGCGCTAAAAAACGCGAGGCCGGCGACAGACGCCCGTGAACCAACCCTCTAGACTGCGAGGCTGTCACTCCCGTTGGTTCAAGGATCACAATGACTCCCCGCTCAGCCCTTGGCGCCCTGCATATCGGCGCATTGATGTTTGGCCTCACCGGCGTATTCGGCAAGCTGGCCGCCGCCTCCCCTGCCATCATCGTGTTTGGGCGCGCCGCGTTTGCCGTGCTTGCCCTGGCGGTATTTGCCCGCTTTGCCAGCAATGCGCCGTGGAAAAAGCTGGAGCTGCGCGACTGGCGCCGCCTGCTGGTCAGCGGTGTCTTGCTGGCAGCGCATTGGGTGACGTTCTTCATTGCCGTCAAGGTCGCCGGTGTGGCCGTGGCGACCCTGGGGTTCACCGCCTTCCCGGCCTTTACTGTGATCCTCGAAGGGCTGATCTTCCGCGAGCGCATTCGCGCCAATGAAGTGCTGCTGGTGGCTCTGGTCACCGTTGGCCTGGTGCTGGTCACCCCAGACTTCAACCTCGCCAGCGAGGCCACAAGCGGCCTGCTGTGGGGCATCGCCTCGGGGCTGTTGTTCTCCTTGTTGTCGCTGAACAATCGCGCCAGTGCCGGACGCATTCCAGCGGTACAGGCGGCGCTGTGCCAGAACATCGTGGTCGCGGCCTGCCTGCTGCCCGTGGCCGCGCCGGGGCTGGCAGATGTGCGTGGGATTGACTGGCTGTGGATCGGGCTGCTGGGTGTGTTCTGTACGGGTCTGGCCCATAGCCTGTTTGTCGCCAGCCTCGCGGTGATCAAGGCGCGCACCGCCTCAGTGGTATTTGCCATGGAACCGGTCTACGGCATCACCGTGGCTTGGCTGCTGTTTGCCGAAACCCCGACCTTGCGCATGCTGCTGGGCGGCGCCTTGATCATCGTCGCCATCGTGCTCTCCGGCCTGATGGGCAGCGCCAGCCAGGCCAAACAGCCCACGCCGGTCTGACCTCAAGATGTACGATCGTTATGCCCCAGGTCACGCTGCGGGTCGATCTGGTCGCGCACCCGTTGCTTGAGTACTTTGGCTTCCGGGAAGCCGCCATCCACCTTGCGCTCCCAAATCTGCACGCCATTACAGGTGATGCGAAAGGCGCCGCCGGTGGCCGGTTCCAGCGCCACGCGCCCCAGGTCATCGGCAAATGTACTGAGCAACTCCTGGGCCAGCCACGCGGCGCGCAGCAGCCACTGACACTGGGTGCAATAGGTGATAACAATCTCGGGTTTGCTTGCGGACATAATTTAGCGGCTCCTGGCGTAACGGGCTCGGCGGATCGAGTGGCTATAATAGCGGCCTTTATCGCCCAGCCTTGAGATCGATGATGCGCCGCCTGTTGTCCTGCCTGTTCCTGTGCCTGATCCCCCTTCTCGCCGACGCCGTAGAAACGCCACGCCCCAAGATCGGCTTGGTGCTGTCTGGTGGTGCCGCCCGCGGCCTGGCACATATCGGCGTACTCAAGGCGCTTGAGGAACAGGGCATCCATATTGATGCGATTGCCGGTACCAGCATGGGCGCGGTGATTGGCGGGCTGTACGCGTCGGGCTACAAGATCGACGAGTTGGAGAAGCTGGCGCTGGGTATCGACTGGCAGCAGGCCCTCTCGGACGCACCACCACGCGAAGACGTGCCGTTTCGACGCAAACAGGATGACCGGGATTTCCTGGTCAAGCAGAAACTCAGTTTCCGCGACGACGGCAGCCTCGGCCTGCCGCTGGGCGTGATCCAGGGCCAGAACCTGGCCCTGTTGCTGGAAAGCATGTTTGCCCATAGCAGCAACACCCGTAACTTCGACAAGCTGCCGATCCCGTTCCGCGCCGTGGCCACCGACATTACCACTGGCGAAAAGGTTGTGTTCAGCAAGGGCCACTTGCCCCAGGTGATACGCGCGAGCATGTCGATCCCCGCGGTGTTCGCCCCGGTGGAAATCGATGGTCGCCTGCTGGTGGACGGCGGCATGACCGACAATATCCCGCTCGATGTAGCGCGAGAAATGGGCGTCGACATCGCTATCGTGGTCGACATCGGCACCCCGCTGCGTTCGCGCAAGCAACTGGCGACCGTGGTGGACGTGCTTAACCAGTCCATCACTTTGATGACCCGGCGCAATTCCGAGGAACAACTCAAGGCCCTGAACCCCAAGGACGTACTGATCCAGCCGCCTCTGGCCGCCTATGGCGTGACGGACTTCGGCCGCGCCAAGGACATGATCGATGCGGGCTATCGCGCTACCCGCGCCCTTGATGTACGCCTGGCGCACCTGCGGCCTGCCGAGCCCATCGACCCCGAATTGGTGGCCGCACGCACGCCGGGCGAGCGCACCCCGGTGATCACCGCGATCAGGGTGGAGAATGACTCCAAAGTCAGCGACGACGTGATCCGCTATT
This sequence comes from Pseudomonas haemolytica, assembly GCF_009659625.1. GTDB lineage: Bacteria > Pseudomonadota > Gammaproteobacteria > Pseudomonadales > Pseudomonadaceae > Aquipseudomonas > Aquipseudomonas haemolytica. Next base: position 835,055 of record NZ_VOIW01000002.1, read on the forward strand.
ACATCCGCCAGGGGCTGGGAGAACCGCTGAACCTGGGCCGCCTGCAATCGGACATGGGCACGCTGTACGGACTGGACTACTTCGAGCAGGTGCAATACCGCGTGGTCAAAAAGGGCAAGGAAAACACCCTGGTGATCAGTGCGCGCGGCAAGCGCAGCGGCACCGATTACCTGCGTCTGGGCTTGAACCTGTCGGACGATATGCGCGGTGACAGCGCCTTCAACCTCGGCGCCAGCTATCGCGTGAACGGTATCAACCGCCTCGGCGCAGAATGGCTGACACGGGTGCAGATCGGTGATCGGCAAGAGCTGTACAGCGAGTTCTACCAACCGATGGACACCGGCTCGCGTTACTTTGTCGCGCCCTATATCAGAGCTGAGGCGCAGAACGTTGAACTGATCCTTGACAACGACCCCATCTCCGAATACCGCCTGGAACGCTATGGTTTCGGCTTGAACGTGGGCCGACAGATCGGCAACAGCGGCGAGATCCGCTTCGGCGTTGGTGAAGCCTGGGGCAAGGCCGACGTGCGTATCGGCGAGCGCGACCTGCCGAGCGTGAGTTTCAGCGAAGGCTTCTATGAACTCAAATACTCCTTCGATTCCTTGGACAACGTGTACTTCCCCCACAGCGGCGAGGACATCGGCCTGGCCTACCGTGAATTCGAACCGGGGCTTGGCTCGGACCAGCGCTACCGTCAATGGGAGTTCAAGCTGGACAAGGCCATGAGCCACGGCCCGGACACACTGATACTGGGCGGTCGTTACGGACGCACCCTGGATAATTCGGATGTGGTGATTTCCAGCTTCCTGCTGGGTGGGGCGCGGCAATTGTCAGGCTTTCGCCAGGATGCTATTTCAGGGCAGAACGTCAGCCTGATGCGCGCGGTGTACTTCCGGCGACTGACCCCGCGCTCTTACCTGCCGCTGGATTTCCCGTTGTACCTAGGTGCGTCACTGGAACGGGGCCGGGCGTGGAACAACGACAATGAGTTCGATAGCGGCTATATCAATGCGGCGAGTATTTTCCTCGGGTTTGATACGCCACTGGGGCCGCTGAATTTCAGCTATGGGTTCAATGATGATAATCAGAAGGCGGTGTACCTGAACCTGGGCCAGACCTTTTAGATCTCTGCACAAATCAAATGTGGGACAGGGTATGCCCCCTCCCACATTTTGATCCTCCGCAAATTGGGGATCAGGACTTTTCCAGATTCGCCAAGATGTGTTCATGCACACGCATGCACACCCGCAGCTCCTCCTCATCCACCCCCACGAACAACTCATGGCGCAACGCCGTAGCGATGGTTTCGATCTGGTCGATCAGAGGCCGGGCGGTGTCACACAGCAGGATACGTTTGGCGCGGCGGTCTTCTACCACGGCCTGGCGTTGCACCAGGCCCTGGCCTTCCAGGCTGTCGAGCAGACGCGCCAGGGTTGGCCCTTCCACGCCGACACTTTGTGCCAATTCACGCTGGGTAGGTGCTTCGACAAAACGGGCCAAATGCAACAGCACCAGCCAGCGCGCCTGGGACAAGCCCAGCCCCGCCAAGCGGCGGTCCAGCTCGGCGCGCCAACCTCGGGACATTTGCGCCAACTGCATGCCAAAACGGTGTTGATCGGTTAACGGCATAAAAAACTCATGTTTAAGACTGAAAATAAAGTGTGGCTAATTATTAGTCAGCTAAGCATGCGCCATGCCAGTAGGCAAGGCCCGGTATGTACTGATTCGTTACATTGTCGTAATTGGCACACTAAATTTCGAATTCCGACTGTAAAGCGGCACGCACGCAGTACAAAACGCCTTCAGGAACACGCCCGGTGAACAATGGAGCGATCTCCGTGACAGGTGGCAATTCGCCTTCTCCATCGAGAAAGGCATCCTGGATTTCGCCGAGCAAATCCTCAGGTAAATCAAGGGCCTGCTCCAGCGACAGTTGCTGCTTGCCGATGGCTTCGGCAAGCAAGGTATACACATTTTTTTCCGAGCATTGCAGCTGGCCGGCGATCTGGATCGGGGTCATGCCGGCGCGAGCCAGGCTGATCAGTTCGTGGCGAATATCGGCGATTTCCTTCGGTGCTTCGGCCTGGCCGCCAAGCACTTCGAGGAACGCCTGGCCGTAACGCTCCAGCTTGCGCGCCCCCACACCGCTGACCCTGGCCATCTCGGCCATGGTGGTGGGTTGCTCGCGGAGCATCTCCAGCAAAGTGGAGTCGGGGAAAATGACGTAGGGCGGCACGCTGTGCTCCTGCGCCAGTTTGCGCCGCAGGGTGCGCAGGGCTTCCCACTGTTCGCGCTCCTCGCCCCGCACCAGTTGGCTGGCCTGGCTGGTGCTGCTGCTCTTGGCGGTGGTCTGTGGCTTGAGGTCACGGCGCAGTTTCAGGCTCACTTCACCCTTGAGCAACGGCCGGCAACTGCTACTCAGGCGCAGCCCGCCGTAGCCCTCAATATCGATGTCGACGAGGCCACGGGCAACCATCTGACGGAACAGCGAACGCCATTCGCCCTCAGCCCGTGCCTTGCCGACACCGTAGACCGAGAGTTTCTCGTGGCCAAAGCTGCGGATTTTTTCGTTGTCCTTGCCCAGCAACACATCCACCAAGTGACCCACGCCATAACGCTGGCCGGTGCGGTAGATCGTCGACAACGCCTGGCGAGCCGGCTCGGTGGCGTCCCAGGTCTGCACACCGTCAATGCAGTTATCGCAGTGGCCGCAGGGTTCGGGCATGTCTTCGTCAAAATACGCCAGCAGCGTCTGGCGCCGGCAGCGCGTCTCTTCGCACAGTGAGAGCATCGCGTCGAGCTTGTGCTGCTCCAGGCGCTTGTGGCGCTCGTCACCTTCGGAGTTTTGCAGCATCTGCTTGAGCATCACCACGTCTTGCAAGCCGTAGACCATCCAGGCATCCGCCGGCAGGCCATCACGACCGGCACGCCCGGTTTCCTGGTAATAGGCCTCAAGGGATTTGGGCAGATCCATGTGCGCCACGAAACGCACGTTGGATTTGTCGATGCCCATGCCAAAGGCAATAGTCGCCACCATGATCAGGCCCTCCTCGTTGAGGAAGCGCTTTTGGTGATAAGCACGCAGATCGTTCGGCAGGCCGGCGTGATAAGGCAACGCCGGATAGCCCTGTTCGCAAAGGAACGCGGCGACTTCATCAACTTTTTTGCGCGACAGGCAATACACAATGCCCGCATCACTGCGCCGCTCGGACAGGAACGCCAGCAACTGCTTGCGTGGCTGCTCCTTGGGCACAATGCGATAGAAAATATTCGGCCGGTCAAAGCTTGAGAGGAAGCGCTCGGCGTTCTGCAAATGCAGGCGTTCAACGATCTCTTCACGAGTACGTTTGTCGGCAGTGGCGGTCAGCGCGATGCGTGGCACGTCGGGGAACAGTTCCGCCAATTGGCCAAGCTGCAAATATTCGCGGCGGAAATCGTGACCCCATTGCGATACACAGTGGGCTTCGTCGATGGCGAACAGAGCAATTTCCAGGCTCTGCAGGAAGGCCAGCATGCGCGGCTGCACGAGGCGCTCTGGCGCCAGGTACAGCATCTTCACCTCGCCACGCTTGATACGGGCGGCCAGGTCGCGCTGCTGCTCGGCGCTGAGGGTGGAGTTCAATGATGCTGCGGCCACACCAAGTTCTTCCAAGGTCGCGACCTGATCGTCCATCAATGCAATCAGCGGCGACACCACCACGGCCAGGCCATTGCGCAACAGCGCCGGCACCTGGAAGCACAACGATTTGCCGCCACCCGTAGGCATCAGCACCAAGGCATCGCCGCCATTGGCCACGCGCTCAATGATCGCACCCTGGCGGCCACGAAAACTGTCGTAGCCGAAGATGTCCTTGAGGACGCGTTGAGCCTGCTCGAGCATGTAAAACTCCAAAATGGTGCCGAAATCCCTCTGTACAGGCTGGCCGAAAAGATGCGCTGTCACGGAAAATAATCCGTAAGCGAAGTTTTCCCGGATTGGCGCTGGGCCTGCAGGGGCATCACAAAACGCGGCAGTATACCCGAGCGTCATCCACCAAAGGACGCGACTGACGAATAGACGCCCCATTCTAAAACCGGGCAAATGTGCACTGCGGCTGGCCTGGGCGCTCAAGAAAGCCTAGAATTCAGCATCGTTTATTCCCAAGGTAGCCCTTCAATGTCCTTCGCTGAGCAACTAACCCGCCTGCAAGCCTTCCTCGACGCCGATGAGCTGCATGACGAGGCGCTGGACTACGTGGCCGCCCACGGCTACCTGACCGCCCTGTCGATCTGTTCCGAAGTCGTGCCGGACCGTGAGTGGATCGACGCCTTGTTCGCCGAAGAGCCTCACTACGCCGACGCCGCCCAGCGTGAAGAAATCGAAGCCACCCTGCTGGCCCTCAAGGCCCACATCGGTCGCCAACTGGCCTCCGATGAGGAGTTCGAGCTGCCATGCGACCTGGACCTGGGCGAAGAGCCGGACGACTCCGACCTGCGCGGTTGGTGCATCGGCTTCATGGAAGGCGTGTTCCTGCGCGAAGCCGCCTGGTTCGAAACCGCCGAGGAAGAAGTCAGCGAAATGCTGCTGCCGATCATGGTCGGTTCGGGCTTGTTCGACGACCAGCCTGAGTTCGCCGACATCGCCGCCGACGCCAACCTGATGGACGACATGATCGTGCAGATCCCGGAAGCCCTCACCGCGCTGTACCTGCTGTGCAACGCGCCTGATGAAAAACCGGCGATCCTCAAGCCACGTCACCACTGAGTCGATTGCCCGTGGCACCCATGGGCAACCGCTCGCTGCTCCTGCGCTACGTGCTGCTGGCCATCGGCTGGCTCAGTGTAGCGCTGGGAGTGATCGGCATTTTCCTACCGGTGTTGCCGACCACGCCCTTCCTGCTACTCGCCGCCGCTTGCTTCGCTCGAAGCTCCCCGCGTTTCTACCACTGGCTGGTGGAACACCCGCGCCTTGGCCCGTGGATCCGAGACTACCTGGACGGCAATGGCATCCCGCTCAAAGGCAAGGTCTACGCCATCGCCTTGATGTGGCTGAGCATCACGATCTCCTGCTACCTGGTACCACTGCCATGGGCACGCGCTTTTATGCTGACCAGTGCGGTGCTGGTGACGATCTACATCCTGCGCCAGAAAACCCTGCCACCTCGCTAGACGCCGCCTGCGACATTAGATCCCACACGACCTTGGTCGACACTGACTAACACCAGGCATCATGCGAGACTGTCCACCCGGGCCTGGAATGCCTGGGTGTTCCTATGTTCGGAGTTACCATGACGCTGTCCAGCGGGCTGATCGCCGCCGTTGCCCTGGCCTATATGGCCATTATGTTTGCCATTGCCTTCTACGGTGACCGCCGCCATGCGCCGTTGCCGCCGCGGGTGCGTGCATGGGTCTATAGCTTGTCGCTGGCCGTGTACTGCACCAGTTGGACTTTCTTCGGCGCTGTAGGCCAAGCCGCCGAGCAATTGTGGGCATTTTTACCGATTTACCTGGGACCGGTGCTGTTGCTGGTGTTGGCGCCCTGGGTGCTGCAGAAGATGATCCTGATCAGCAAGCAGGAAAACATCACCTCCATTGCCGACTTTATCGCCGCTCGCTATGGCAAGTCCCAATCCCTGGCGGTGGTGGTGGCGCTGATCTGCCTGGTCGGCGTGTTGCCCTACATCGCGCTGCAACTCAAGGGCATCGTACTGGGCGTAAACCTGTTGATCGGCGCCGGCCCCGACACCACCGGCACTCGATCCCAGGACACCGCCTTGATCGTGTCGCTGGTATTGGCGCTGTTTACCATCGTGTTCGGTACCCGCAACCTGGATGCCACCGAACACCACCGGGGCATGGTGCTGGCGATCGCGTTTGAGTCCCTGGTCAAGCTGTTCGCTTTTCTCGCCGTCGGTGTGTTTGTCACCTACGGCTTGTACGACGGTTTCGGCGATCTGTTCGGCCAGGCAATGCTTGCACCACGCTTGGAGGAATACTGGAAAGAGACCATCAATTGGCCGTCGATGGTGGTGCAGACCGGCGTCGCCATGATGGCGATCATTTGCCTGCCACGACAATTTCATGTGACGGTGGTTGAGAACATTGACCCTCAGGATCTGCGCCTGGCCAAGTGGGTGTTCCCGGCCTACCTGATCCTCGCCGCGCTGTTTGTGGTGCCCATCGCGCTGGGCGGCAAGATGTTGTTGCCTGGCTCGGTGCTGCCGGACTCCTATGTGATCAGCCTGCCGATGGCCCAGGCCCATCCGGCCCTCGCCGTGCTGGCGTTCATTGGCGGCGCCTCGGCCGCCACCGGCATGGTGATTGTGGCCAGCATCGCCTTGTCTACCATGGTCTCCAACGACATGCTGCTGCCCTGGTTGCTGCGACGCTCCAGTGCCGAGCGACCGTTCGAAGTGTTCCGCCACTGGATGCTCTCGGTGCGCCGGGTGAGCATTGTGATCATCCTGCTGCTGGCGTATGTGAGCTACCGCCTGCTGGGCTCGACCGCCAGCCTGGCCACCATCGGCCAGATCGCCTTTGCCGCCGTGACGCAACTGGCCCCGGCGATGCTCGGCGCGCTCTACTGGAAGCAGGCCAACCGGCGAGGTGTATTCGCCGGCTTGGCCGCCGGTACGTTCCTGTGGTTCTACACCTTGGTCCTACCGGTGACGGCGAAAAGCCTCGGCTGGTCGCTCAGTCTTTTCCCCGGCCTGACCTGGATGCATTCCCATCCGTTCGGGCTTTCAGTGACTTCGCTGACCTTGGGCACCGTGTTCTCCCTGGCGGGTAACTTCACCCTCTTCGTATGGGTTTCAATGCTGTCGCGCACACGGGTTTCCGAGCACTGGCAGGCGGGCCGTTTTATCGGCCAGGAAACCAGCCAGCGCGCCAATGCCCGCTCCATGTTATCGGTGCAGATCAGTGACCTGCTGAGCCTGGCTGCACGTTTCGTCGGTGAAGAACGCGCCCAGCAGAGCTTTATTCGCTTCGCCTATCGCCAGGGCAAAGGCTTCAACCCCAACCAGAATGCCGACAACGAGTGGATCGCCCATACCGAACGCTTACTGGCCGGTGTACTTGGAGCCTCTTCGACACGTGCAGTGGTGAAAGCCGCGATCGAAGGGCGGGAAATGCAGTTGGAGGACGTAGTACGCATCGCCGACGAAGCCTCCGAGGTGCTGCAGTTCAATCGCGCCCTACTGCAAGGCGCCATCGAGAACATCACCCAAGGCATCAGCGTGGTAGACCAGTCCCTCAAGCTGGTGGCCTGGAACCGACGCTACCTGGAGCTGTTCAACTACCCAGACGGCTTGATCAGCGTTGGGCGGCCGATTGCCGACATCATTCGCTACAACGCCGAGCGTGGCCTGTGCGGGCCTGGCGAAGCAGAAGTGCATGTGGCCCGCCGCCTGCACTGGATGCGCCAGGGTCGCGCGCACACCTCCGAACGTCTGTTTCCCAATGGTCGGGTGATCGAGTTGATCGGCAACCCGATGCCCGGTGGCGGTTTTGTCATGAGTTTCACCGACATCACTGCGTTCCGCGAAGCCGAACAAGCACTGACCGAGGCTAACGAGGGCCTGGAGCAGCGAGTGACCGAGCGTACCCATGAACTGTCGCAGCTCAATGTGGCGCTTACCGACGCCAAAGGCGTGGCCGAATCCGCCAGCCAGTCGAAGACACGATTCCTGGCGGCGGTGAGCCATGACCTGATGCAACCGCTGAACGCTGCGCGGCTGTTCTCCGCCGCCCTCTCCCACCAGCACGATGGCCTGTCCAGCGAGGCACGGCAGTTGGTACAGCACCTGGACAGCTCGTTGCGCTCGGCCGAAGACTTGATCAGCGACTTGTTGGATATTTCACGCCTGGAAAACGGCAAGATCAATCCACAACGCCAGCCCTTTGTACTCAATGAGCTGTTCGACACCTTGGGCGCTGAATTCAAGGCGCTGGCCCACGAGCAAGGCTTGCGGTTCCGTTGGCACGGCAGTCGCTTGCGGGTGGACAGCGACATCAAGCTGCTACGGCGGATTTTGCAGAACTTTCTGACCAATGCCTTCCGCTATGCCGACGGCCCAGTGCTGCTTGGCGTACGTCGACGCAAGGGCGAACTGTGCCTGGAAGTCTGGGATCGCGGCCCGGGTATTCCGCAGGATAAACAGAAGGTGATTTTCGAAGAATTCAAGCGCCTGGACAGCCACCAGACCCGTGCCGAAAAGGGCCTGGGCCTGGGCCTGGCGATTGCCGATGGCCTGTGCCGCGTGCTGGGCCACCGCCTGAGCGTGCGCTCATGGCCGGGCAAGGGCAGCGTCTTCAGCGTGTGTGTGCCACTGGCGCGTAACCAGGCCAGCCCGCAGCCCAAGGCACCGGCGGAAAACGGCCTGCCTATGAGCGGCGCACGGGTGCTGTGTGTGGATAACGAAGAAAGCATTCTGATCGGCATGCGCAGCCTGCTGACGCGCTGGGGTTGCGAAGTCTGGACCGCTGCCAATCAGGCCCAATGCGCGGCGCTGCTGGCCGACGGCATGCGCCCGCAACTGGCGCTGGTGGATTATCACTTGGACCATGGCGAAACCGGCACCGAGTTGATGGGCTGGTTGCGTGCGCAATTGGCCGAGCCGATTCCCGGCGTGGTGATCAGCGCCGATGGCCGCCCAGAGATGGTGGCTGAAGTGCATGGGGCGGGGCTGGATTACTTGGCCAAACCGGTGAAGCCGGCGGCGTTGCGGGCATTGTTGAGCAGACACCTGCCTCTGTAAACGGCTTGTACTCGGTCAAAATGTGGGAGGGGCAAGCCCCCTCCCACATTTGGCCCTGGGTCTATTCGGGGAGATGTGCCACGCCATCCGAATCCGTCATCGCCCGCTCGAGTAGATCCGCCGGCAGACTTTTACTGGCACGGGCGCCGAGTAGCCTTAATTGCTCAGTACGGCTGACCAGATTCCCGCGCCCATCCGTCAGCTTGTTGCGCGCCGCGCTGTAAGCCTTATCCAACTGCTGCAACCGATTGCCCACTTCGTCCAGGTCCTGGATAAACAACACGAACTTGTCGTACAGCCACCCGGCGCGCTCGGCGATTTCCCGGGCGTTCTGACTCTGGCGTTCCTGCTTCCACAAGCTGTCGATCACCCGCAAAGTGGCGAGCAAGGTGGTGGGGCTGACAATCACGATATGACGGTCGAAGGCTTCCTGGAACAGGTTGGGTTCGGCCTGCAAAGCAGCGGAAAAAGCCGCCTCGATCGGCACGAACAGCAGGACGAAATCCAGGCTGTGCAAACCTTCCAGACGCTTGTAGTCCTTGCCGGCCAAGCCTTTGACGTGATTGCGCAGGGACAGGACATGCTGCTTTAAAGCGGCCTGGCCAATCACCTCATCCTCCGCCGCGACGTACTGTTGATAGGCAGTCAGGCTGACCTTGGAGTCGACCACCACCTGCTTGTCGCCCGGCAACATGATCAGCACGTCAGGCTGGAAACGCTCGCCATCCGGGCCTTTGAGACTGACTTGGGTCTGGTACTCACGGCCTTTCTCCAAGCCCGCGTGCTCCAGCACCCGCTCAAGGATCAACTCACCCCAGTTGCCCTGGGTTTTCTGGCCCTTGAGCGCGCGGGTCAAATTGGTGGCTTCGTCCGACAGGCGCAGGTTCAATTGCTGTAGGCGCTCCAGCTCTTTGGCCAGGGAAAAACGCTCGCGGGCTTCGTTCTGATAGCTTTCTTCGACACGCTTCTCGAACGACTGAATGCGCTCCTTGAGCGGGTCAAGCAACTGGCCCAGGCGTTCCTGGCTGGACTCGGCAAAGCGCTGTTCACGCTCGTCGAAGATCTTGCCGGCAAGCTCAGCGAACTGCGCACGCAGCTCGTCCCGCGAGCCTTGCAGGTCAGTGAGGCGTTGCTGGTGGCTCTCTTGTTGCTCGCGCAGTTCCGCGCTCAGGGCCGCGGCCAAGGCGTCGAGACGGCGTAGTTCGGTTTCCTTGGCGCTGCGGTCGAGGTTCCAGGCGTGGGCGGCATCGCGGGCGTTATCGCGATCGATCTGCAATAGCTCGACTTCGCGGCGCAGAGCGGCCAGGTCAGCCTGCTTGGCGGCATTGGCGTGGCTCAGGTCGCTGATCTCATCACGGCTGGCGTCCAACTGCGCGGCGAGCCCTTCCTGGGCCAGTTGCGCTGTCGCCAGGCGCTCTTCCAGCAGTTCCCAGCCGGTGGTGCGTGCGCTCCTGCGCCGCTGAACCTGCCAGCACAGCGCCAATAAAGGCACCGCTGCGCCAACAAGCCCCAAGGCGATACTGGTCCAGTCAACAACCATAGCCATTTCTGCCATCACCGAAAAAAATCAAGGGTAACCAAGCACAGGTCTGGAGGACAGCTCAGTCTTCGACCTGGCCCAGTTCGCGTTGGGCGCGGCGGTCACCGGCGCGTGCGGCTGAGCGCAACAGATCGTGACCGATGCGACGGTCACGGGCATTCCCGCATTCACGGCACATCAGTTGGCCAAGACGGCTCTGTGCAGCCACTACCCCTTCCCGGGCAGGCTGTTTGAGCAAACGTCCAGCGAAATGCTTGATGTTGCTGCTTTGCCCAAGGCGCGGGCTGTCGAGCAACCACAAAGCGACCTTCAAGGAAAAACGCTTGGGTGCGGTAACAGTTTGGGGAGTGTCGGTAACAGAAGGTGATACTGAGCGAAACTTCATAAAGCACTGCGGGACAGAACGGAAGGCGCGCCACTCTACTCTTTTTTTCGTACAGGTAAAGCTGAAAAAACCCTGCACGCCCGTTCTAGAGCAAGCGCTCGGGACAATCCACAGAAGCTGTGGATAACTCAGTGGACAACCCCCCTTTAAGTGGCGCAAAGGCCCATGGAATGGGGGCCGCAGTCAAACTGACGATTTTTTCACCAATAAAAAAAAGTGAGATTTTTCATTGACTTGAATTTTGATTACAGGCAAATGGGCACACTTCCAGGCGAGTGACAGTGAGGTTACACACGCCGCAACGCATGTGCACAAGTCCCCATTGAATGGTTATATCGCCGGCGTTTTTTGATTCAACGCGCGTTAAACATGTTACTGCCGCAACAAAGCCCGGGGCTTTTCAAATCTGTCCAGGCTCGCCACACTGCCGCACCGACAATGACCCCCTGTAAAGCCGATGAAAGGAATTCTGTTATTCGCCGTGCTGCTACTGGCCATCTGCGCGACATCATTGGGAATCAATGCCCTGCTACCTTCCCCGGACGGCGCGCTGTTCGCCAGCGCGATCCTGCTTTCAGCGGCCTTCACCGCCGTGAGCCTGTGTACCGAACTGAGTGAAGGCAGAATCAATGACCTGCGCGATGTCATGAAAGTGATCGAGACCGGCCAGTCCCTGCGCCTGACGCTCGCCGCCTATGGGTTGGGTTGTGCCCTGGCAGCATCCATGACAGTGCTGGTCTATCGTGGGTGGCTAGGCGGCTGATTGAAGTTTTTTTGCCAGTGCACTTCCTTTCCCTGTTTCAATCCGTTACTATCCGCGGCGTTAGTACCAAGCTGAAAGTCAATTCTGGTCGACCAACTCCCTTGAACCACATGGGATCGACCACCTCGATGGTTTCCAGGTATTTCTTGCGACGACACTGCCTTTGAACAAGCAAAGGGTGCCGCGAAGTTTCAATACTCTGACCGAACCAACCTGCAAATTGATCAGGATCTTCACCCTGGGCCCAGAACCTTTGCCCCTGTTGTGTTGCCTGCCCTCCTAAGTACCTACCTGCCAGCCCAAGCGCGCCTAACTTATCAGCGCTTCAAACTGGCTGCTTTGTTCCAGTCAGGTTCTTCGCTTGATCAATGGTGATCAGCGTCACTGGAACGTTTTAACGTTGCACGGTTCTTATCCGTGTCATTTGTAGGAACACCAATAATATGAACGCTCAAATCCACACTCAGGATGCCATTCGCACCCTCACTAATGCTTTTGCCCCAATGAACTGCCTGATCATGGCCGCTCGCAAAGGCTGCTTCAGCTTCACCCTGGTCAACGAACACGGCATCGCGCGTCACAGCGAACGCCTGTACCCCGATCAATACTCCAGCGCAGAACCGCTGCAGGCCGTGATCGAGCGTACCCGTCAGGCACTGACTGCCTGATCGACCCGAGTCGCTGAAACACAAAAACCCTGTCTAAAAAACAGGGTTTTTTATTGCCTGTAATTTGGTATTTCAGCCCCTGCGCTAAGTACGAATAGATATAAACGTTATAACTGGATGGAGAAGATGTTTTAAAAACAGTCCTTTACACCATGAATATGACACTACACTTCAACTCAAGCGGGCTATTCCGCTTGCGACGGGCCTGAGATCCGATCCACCGCTGCCAAGCTCCCCCTCTCAGGTCTCGTCCACCTCCTTCATCGGTTGAGGCTTGTATGGGTATTGCCGCCAGCGAATTGTGTCGTTATGTGATCAGGCCGACGTTGATATACCTAGGCCGCCATAACCCGACAGCCGAATCCCTGCTGCTGGGCATTGCCGCCAGCCAGTCAGAACTGGGGTCGGCCCTGCATGATCGGCGTGGCCATGGCCTCTACAGCATCACCGAACCGCGCCACCGCGCCCTGTGGGATGACTACCTGGCCCTGGACCCCGAGCGGGCGAGCCTGGTACGCGGGCTGGCCAGCCAACACGCCTTCCTCAGCGCACCGCACTTGGAGTTGACCGTCAACCTGAGATACGCCACGGCGATCGCCTGGTTGCTGGTGGAACAACAGCGTCCGGCCCTACCGGCGCCCGGCGATGTACTGGCCATGGCGCGTATCTGGAAAGAAATTTTTCACCCTCAGGGCCGGTTGCGAGATTTCACCCGCGCCTGGCAAACCTGTGTCAACCCAATAAAACAGGTGGCTTGCTGATCAGGCAATTTGCAAGATTCGCCAAAAAACACCGATTTTGGTCTGATTGTCCTACAAAACCGCTCTATCTCACACATTACAGCCTATAGCGCGATGTGAAATTTATTGATACTTTCCGCAGCGGTGATCACCACGGAGTTCTAATAATGAAAAAAGTAATGCTCAAGACCACACTTAGCCTCGCCGTTGCCATGGCATCCTCCCAACTGTTCGCCAGCGGCTTCGCCCTGAACGAACAGAGCGTCAGCGGGATGGGTACCGGTTTCGCAGGTCGCTCTTCTTCTGCCGATGATGCCAGCACTGTGTTCGGCAACCCTGCCGGTATGGCACGCCTGGAAGGTCAGCAGATCACCGGCGGTGTTGCAGCCATTGATGCCTCCACCGATATCAGCGACGTCAGCGGCCGCTCCCGCGGCAGCAACAAAGGCGACATGGTGCCTTTCACTGCCGTCCCTTTCGGTTTTTACACCAATAAACTCAACGATCAGTGGGCTGTCGGCTTCGGCGTCTATGCACCGTTCGGCCTGGTGACTGACTACGAAAGCGGCTTCCAGGGCGCTCCCTTTGGCAGCAAAAGCGAAGTAAAAGTCATCACCTTCCAACCGACGGTCAGCTACGCCTTCAACGACCGCGTTTCCGTCGGCTTTGGCCCTACCTTCAACCGTATTGCCGGCACCCTGGAATCGGACCTGACGCTGAACCCTGCCGCACCGACCACCAATATCAAGATCAAGGGTGATGACACCGCGCTGGGTTTCAATATCGGCGTGCTGGTACAAGCCACCGATACCACCCGCGTCGGCCTGACCTATCACTCCAAGGTCAGCTACAAGCTGGACGGCCACACCGAAGTCAGCGGTCCGGCGGCAACCGCTGGCGCCTTGCGCAGCAACCGCTACGATGCGTCGCTGAAGATCGATACACCTGAGTCCTACGACCTTTCTGTCACCCAAGACCTGACTGATGCCTGGAAGCTCTACGCGGGTGCAACCTGGACGCGCTGGAGCCGCCTGAAAGACATCACCGTCAAGAACGAAGGCGTGGTCGGCGGTGCTACCGGCGGCGCGCTCGCCCCGGCCCTGATCGGCACCATCAAGGAAGACCAGAACTGGCACGATACCTGGGCCTACGCCGTGGGTACTTCGTACCAGCTCACCAAGCAAGTGGTGTTGCGTACCGGCCTGACCTTCGACCAGTCGCCTACCAACAATACGGATCGTTCGCCACGCATCCCTACCGGCGACCGTACTATCTTCAGCCTGGGCCTGGGCTACGAGGTCATGCCTAACATGACCGTCGACCTGGCTTACTCCTACCTGAAGGAAGAAGACGTCAAGGTTGCACGCTCCAACCAATTGGCCAGCTATAACGCCAAGTATGAAAACAGTGCCAACGGTTTCGGCCTGGGCATGACCTACCGCTTCTGATTCACAGCGGTATAAAAAAGCCCCGCTCTCCTGCAAAGGAGGCGGGGCTTTTCAGTGGTTGCTGCTCAGGGTTTGGACGCCAACGCCTCTTCTACAGCCTTGATCAAGTCAGGGCTGTCCGGCTTGGTCACACTGGAAAAGTTGGCAATCACCTTGCCTTGGCGGTCCACCACGTATTTATAGAAATTCCACTTCGGCGCACTGCTCTGCTGCGCCAGCAGCTTGAACAGGTGCACCGCATCCGGTCCCCTGACCTTCTGCGGCTCGGTCATGGTGAAGGTCACGCCGTAATTCACGTAGCAGACCTTGGCAGTCTCCTCCCCGGTCTTGGCTTCCTGCTTGAAGTCATCGGACGGCACACCAATCACTTCAAGGCCTTGACCCTTGTAACGCTGGTACAAGGCTTCGAGACCTTTGAATTGCGGTGCGAACCCGCAAAAGCTCGCGGTATTGACGATCACCAGGGGCTTGCCGGCGAAGCGCTGGCACAGGTCAATGGATTCCTTGGCCCGCAGCTTGGGCAGTTGGCCCTCCAACAAAGGCGGACAGTCGGCTGCCATGGCCAGGCCACCAACAGCCATCAGTACGGGTACAGCGAGCCAACGCATCAGCATGTCGAAACTCCTTGAGTCAGTTCAGGCATTGAACTTAACAGATCGCCATGCCCAGCTGCATCACCGCCAGGCCGCCCTGTTGCCAACCCCACCAGACCAACAGCAACAAGAGCAGCCCCGCCGCCATGGCCATCACACGCACCGCTAAACTCATGCCGCCTCCATCTGCGCCTGCACACGTGCTACCGGCCGCTCACGCACCGGCCAGTTCAGGGCCGCGGCGAGCAGGCTGAGCAGAATCGCCACCTGCCAGATCAAATCGTAGTTGCCGGTTCGATCATAGACCACCCCGCCCAGCCAACCGCCGAGGAATGAGCCGAGTTGGTGGAACAGGAACACAATCCCACCCAGCATCGAGAGGTTGCGCACACCAAACAAGGTCGCGACGGTGCCGTTGGTCAGCGGTACGGTGGACAACCACAGGAACCCCATCGCCATGCCAAACAGATACGCCGTGACTTCAGTGACCGGCGCCCACAGGAACAACACGATCACCACGGCCCGCAACAGGTACAAGCCGGTAAGCAGGCGCGGCTTGGACATGCGCCCGCCCAGCCAACCGGCCGTGTAGGTGCCGAACACATTGAACAGGCCGATCAGGGCCAGCACCGTGGTACCCACCGTGGCCGGCAGATGCTGGTCGACCAGGTACGCCGGCAAGTGCACGCCGATAAACACCACTTGGAAACCGCACACAAAAAAGCCGAAGGACAGCAGCCAGAACCCGGAGTGAGAACAGGCTTCCTTGAGTGCTTCGCGCAGGGTTTGCTGGCCGACCGTGACCGGCAGCGGCCGGTCCTTGAGCATCGCGACCAGCGGCAGGATCAGCGCCACCATCAAGCCCAACGCCAGCAGGGCCGCAGACCAGCCCAGCCAGCCAATCAAGCCGAGGGTGCCGGGCACCATGGCGAATTGGCCAAAAGAACCTGCGGCGCTGGCGATGCCCATGGCCATGCTGCGTTTTTCCGGGGCGACGGCGCGGCCAACCACGCCGAGAATCACTGAGAACGAAGTACCGGAGAGGCCAATACCAATCAGCAAGCCTGCGCTCAGGGACAGCGACCACGCCGAGTCGGACATGCCCATCAACACCAGGCCCACGGCGTACAACACCCCACCGACAAACACCGCTTTGGTCGCGCCGAAACGGTCGGCCAAGGCCCCGGTAAACGGCTGCGCCAGGCCCCAGATCAGGTTCTGCAAGGCAATCGCGAAGGCAAAGGTCTCACGACCCCAGCCGAATTCGCTGCTCATCGGCGCCAGGAACAGGCCGAAGCCGTGCCGTACGCCCAAGGACAACGCCAGGATCAGCGCACTCCCCACAAGGATCCAACCACTGGTGCGCCACATCGAGGTCATTTCTTATTCTCCGCTCGCGGGTATATACCCGCTTGTAGTCGAACAAACCGCGCTTCAGGCGAGTTCATCCAGCAAGGCCAACAACGTTTCGCGCTTTTCGGCGCCCAGCTTATCAATCAATTTCTGCTGCGCCGCTTCCCAAGCCGGCAAGGCGGCGGCCAGTCGTTCCTGGCCCGTTTCGGTCAACAACACCAGGCGGTTGCGCAGATCGTCACCTTCGACCAACTGCACCAGGCCCTCGCCTTCCAACACTCGCAGATTACGCCCCAAGGTGCTTCGATCCAGGCCCATGGCTTCGGCCAGGCTGGAGATGCTCGGTTGGTCGAGGCGCTGCAAGTTACACAGCAAAGAATACTGGGCAACGTTGATCCCGAAGCCGTCGAGAGCGCCGTCGTAATGCCTGCTGACGCCACGGGCGGCACGTCGCAGGTTGGTGCATAAACATTGGGAGGCAAGCATAGAGCGTGTATATACCCGGAGTTAAGGAAATGCAAGAAAACGTTACAGCGCCAGCCCGACCAGTACAGCCACCTCAAGCAGCTCCAACAGCGCGCCTGCGGTATCGCCCGTGGTGCCGCCAAGGCGCTTGACCATCAACTGGCGCAGCCCCACGAAACACAGCGCCGCCAGCAATACCGCGATGCCGCCGTTGAAACCGCCGATCAGGATGCACGCCAAACCACTGAGGATCAGCACCTGTTGGCCGACAATCCGCGGAAAATGATCCGACAATGCTTGGCCTAATCCTCCTGCACGCACATAGCGCGTGGTGAGAAACAGCGCCAACATCGAAGCCCGCCCGATCAGCGGCGCCAGGATCAAGGCGGCGCCATTATGCTGTTCGATCAAGGCCACCAACGCGCTGAACTTGAGCAACAACACCAGGCCCAGGGTGACCACCGCAATCGGCCCGCTGCGTGGGTCTTTCATGATGCTGAGGGTGCGTTCACGATCACCAAAGCCACCCAGCCAGGCGTCGGCGCTGTCCGCCAGGCCATCCAGGTGCAGGCCGCCGCTGAGCAGCACCCATGCCGCCAGCAGCAGCGCGGCATGCAGCAACAAGGGCGCGCCCATCAACATCAGGTTCAGGCCCCATAGCATCACGCCGAACAGCAGCCCCACCAGCGGGTAAAACAGCAATGAACGACCCAGCTCCTGAGGCTGCGGCATGCCCGGCAAGCGAATCGGCAGGCTGCTGAGAAATTGCAGGGCGATCCAGAACGGCAGCATCCTCAGGTTCCTTCCTTCAATACGCTGTCAGCACCCACCTGCAGGCTGAACAATGCGCCGTGGCCGACGTCGACATTCAGCAGTTGCTCACGTGGCAAACCGCGCGCCCGGGCCAACAGCAGGCGCATGACACCGCCATGACTGATCAACAGCACGCGCTGGCCAGCATAAGCCTGATGCAGCCGCGAGACAGCACCGAGCACCCGTTCGGAAAACTGGATGACAGGCTCGCCTTGCGGCGGTGTGAAACCGTAGGGATCAGCCCAGAACAGCCCCAGCCCTTCGGCATCGGTCTCCATCAACGCGGCTGCGCTCTGGCCTTCCCAGGCGCCGAAGTGAAGCTCTTGCAGCGCGGGCTCCAGGCTCACCGGCAGGTCGAGCCGTGCCCCCAACGCCTGGGCAAACAAGGCGCAGCGTTGCAGCGGCGAGCTGATCAACCGATCCCACGGCCCCTGCCCCACCACTGCGGCGCGCATCTGCGCCCAGCCATTGGCCGTCAATGCATCGTCAAGGCTGCCACGCAGGCCGCCACCCAGCTCGGTTTCGCCGTGGCGCAACAGGTCCAGGTGCAAGGTCATGCGGGGCGGTCCGCCACGGCCGCTTCGGCGAACGTCGCCATTTGCCCGTGCAGCGCACACGCCAGGCGCAACAACGGCACCGCCAGCGCCGCACCGCTGCCCTCACCCAGGCGCAAATTCAGTTCCAGCAAAGGCTGGGCATCGAGACTGTGCAGCACATGGCGATGGCCCGGCTCGGCACCCCGATGGCCGAACACTAGCCATTCGCGGCACGCCGGGTTCAAGCGCACCGCCACCAGCGCGGCAACGCTACAGATGAAGCCGTCTACCAACACCACGACGCCTGCCTGAGCGCAGGCCAGGTAGGCACCGACCAGTGCGGCAATTTCAAAGCCGCCAAGGTTGAACAGCGTTTGCAACGCATCACCGCGCTGGCCGGCATGCAGCGCCAATGCGCGCTCAATCACCGCTACCTTGTGGCTGACGCCCACGGCATTCAAACCCGTGCCGGGGCCTGTCAGGTCACTCACCTGGCAATCCAGCAATGCACAGGCCAACGCACTGGCTGCGGTGGTGTTGCCAATGCCCATCTCGCCGCCGATAAACAACTGCGCGCCGCTTTCCAGGGCGTGGTGCGCGCTGTCTCGTCCGGCTTGCAGGGCCAACTGCCCCTGGGCCTGGGTCATCGCCGGGCCCTCGACGAAATTGGCCGTGCCTGCACCGATATTCAGGTGGCGAACACCGGGCAAATCCAGCGATGGCGTCACCGTGCCGAGGTCGACCACTTCCAACTGCGCATCCAGTTGCCGCGCCAATACGCTGATCGCCGCACCACCGGTGACAAAGTTATGCAGCATCTGCCCGGTCACCTCCTGGGGAAACGCCGACACACCTTCGGCGACCACGCCGTGATCGCCCGCGAAAATCGCGATCCACAGCCGATCCACCGACGGTTTGACCTGGCCCTGCAAACCCGCCAACTGCACCGCCAGCGCTTCCAACTGGCCGAGGGAACCGGCGGGCTTGGTCAGCTGCTGCTGGCGCACCAGCGCCTGTTCGTGGGCAGCGGCATTGATGGCCTTGCAGGGGTTGAGCCACCAGGAATCCGTCATAACGCAGTACCTTTCAAAGTCAGGGGCAGACCGGCGACCGTCAGCACAACACGCTGACACTGCTCGGCCAAGGCTTGATGCAGCCAACCGGCTTCATCCACATAACGGCGAGTCAATTCGCCCAGCGGCACGACACCCAGACCGGTCTCGTTGCTGACAAAAATGATTTCACCCGGCAGCGACGCCAGGGTGTGCAGCAATAGATCACGCTCAACGGCCAGGCGCTGCGTGTCATCGAGCATCAACAGATTGGTGAGCCACAGGGTCAGGCAATCCACCAGCAGGCAACGGTCGGCCGCCGCGTTTTCCCGCAGCACACGCGCCAGTTCAACGGGCTCTTCAACCAAGCCCCACGAGTCAGGACGCCGCTGACGATGCAAGGCAACGCGCGCGTTCATCTCGCCGTCCAAGGGTTGGCTGGTGGCGATATAAGTGACGGTCAAACCGCTGTCGCTGGCGAGCTTTTCGGCCAGGCGACTTTTGCCCGAGCGTGCTCCGCCCAAGATCAGTTGGAGCATGAAATAAGCCCTGTAAAAGTTGAAGATAAAGCGGGAAACCAGAATGAACGCGGCGCTTTACGTAACCACGATGCGCAGCGAGCCGCTCTTGATCTTGCTTTTGATCTCAGGCGCCCCGTTAAACCACGCTGGCCGAACGCAGGCTTGAATCCGTAGGCCGACGGGCCGCCATCGGGGGCAAGCCCCCTCCCACACTTTGATCGCATGCACACCGTCAGACGCCACATAGCTCGCGCAACAAACCGGTGTCCAAGTGCTGCTCTACCAAGTCCGCGAGCCGCTCGATATCACGCTCGCGCAACCCGTGATAATCCACCGCCTGCACATCCTGCAACCCCGCCCAACGCAACAAGGCACTGCACGCCTCAGGCGTCTCGAACAAACCATGCAAGTACGTACCCAGAATCTGCCCATCAGCACTCAGCGCCCCATCGCTGCGCCCATCATCAAGCAGCACGGCAGCGCTCGATAAGGCATCACCCGACGTCACGCCCGCATGAATCTCATACCCACTCACCTCAGCATCCTCGAGCACCAAGCGCCCGCGCACATTGCGCAGTTGCTTCTCCTCCTCCAGCGTCGTAGCGAATGCCAGCAGCCCGAGGCCAGCACTGGACCCGGCCACACCTTCCAGCCCAAGCGGGTCATGCACCTGCTCACCCAACATCTGCAAACCACCACAAATCCCCAGCACCTTGCCGCCATAACGCAAATGCCGCGACACGGCCACATCCCAGCCATTGGCACGCAAGAACGCCAAATCGCTGCGTACGCTTTTCGAGCCCGGCAGGATGATCAAGTCAGCCGCTG
Source organism: Pseudomonas haemolytica (assembly GCF_009659625.1). Taxonomy (GTDB): domain Bacteria; phylum Pseudomonadota; class Gammaproteobacteria; order Pseudomonadales; family Pseudomonadaceae; genus Aquipseudomonas; species Aquipseudomonas haemolytica. Next base: position 855,501 of record NZ_VOIW01000002.1, read on the forward strand.
GAATCGCCTGCCCCGGCCCGACAAACTGCAAATCCACCTGGGGATGCAGGCGCAGCGGGTCGAAATCGGTATGGTTACTGATACGCGGCAACACCGGCACCACCACCTTGAGCACTTGGGCGGCCTTGTCGATCTGGCGCTGGTCAATACCGTCTTCTGCCTCCAGATGCAGGTCCATCACATAGGGCAACACCCCCACTACCGGCTTGCCAGTGCGCGCCTCTAGCCAATCCAGCCCAGGCTGCAACAACGCGATGTCACCGCGAAAACGGTTGATGATGAAACCCTTGACTCGCGCCTGCTCAGTGGACGACAGCAGCTCCAGCGTGCCGACCAGATGGGCAAACACTCCACCGCGATTGATATCGGCGATCAACAGCACCGGGCAATCCACCGCTTCGGCAAAGCCCATGTTGGCAATGTCATTGGCACGCAGGTTGATCTCGGCCGGGGAACCCGCGCCTTCGACCATCACCACCGCGTAGGCTTCGCTCAACCGCGTGTGGGAAGCCAGCACGGCTTGCATCGCAATGGCTTTGTAGTCGTGGTAGGCCACGGCGTTCATGTTGGTGACGGCGCGGCCATGGATGATCACTTGGGAGCCGGTGTCGCTGTTGGGCTTGAGCAACACCGGGTTCATATCAGTGTGGGGTGCCAGGTTGGCAGCCTGGGCCTGTACCGCCTGGGCGCGGCCGATCTCGCCGCCCTCGGCGGTCACGGCACTGTTGAGCGCCATGTTCTGTGGCTTGAACGGCACCACCGCCACGCCCTGACGCACCAACCAGCGACACAGCGCGGTCACCAGGGTGCTCTTGCCGGCGTCGGAGGTGGTGCCCTGCACCATCAGCGTACTCATGTGGCCTCCTTGTAGGCGGCCAGGGCCTCATCAAGCCGCAGCCAATCGGCTTCGGTGTCGGGCAGGCCCAGACGCACGCTGCTGTCATGCACAAACAAACGCAGCAGAATGCCGCGCTGGGCCATGAACTCGTGCAGCCGTTCGGCGTGAGGTGTAATCAACCACTGGAATAGCGCGCAACCGCCGTGGGGTTGAAAGCCCCGGCGCTCAAGCAACTCGAACAAGCGCTGGCCGGCTTCGATGCACCGACTGCGCTGACGGGCGTGCCCGGCGGTATCGCGCAGGCACACCTGGCCCAGCACCCGCGTTGGCCCGCTGACCGCCCATGGTCCGACCTGTTCGGCCAGTAACTTGAGCAACTTGCGCTCGGCCAACACAAAACCCAGGCGCACACCGGCCAGCCCAAAGAACTTGCCGAATGAACGCAGTACGATCAAGCCGACTTCATGGGTATGGCTTGCCAGGCTCAAGTCTGGGGTGACGTCCATGAACGCCTCATCCACCACCAGCCAGCCACCGCGCTGGGCCAGCCGCGCATGCCAGTCCAGCAGGCGCTGCGGGGGCAGACTCAGGCCGGTGGGATTGTTGGGGTTGACCACCACCAGCACGTCGAGGCTGTCGAGAAAGAAGTCGACCTCCTGCTCCTGCACCTCGCGTACCACGTAGCCAGCACGACGCCAGGCTTCGGCGTGCTCGGCATAACAGGGCGAGAGCACGCCGACCTTGCCGGTGCGGCGCAGGCGCGGCAGCAGTTGGATCGCGGCCTGGGAGCCCGGCACTGGCAACAACTGGGCGGTACCGTAATATTCGCTGGCAGCCTGCTCCAAGCCGTCGTCGCTCTCCGGCAGACGTGCCCAGGCACGCAACGGAATCTCAGGGATAGGCCACGGCCAGGGCGCCAGGCCACTGGACAGATCAAGCCAATCTGCCTCGGCAATTGCGTACTCAATCGCGGCTTTACGCAGCCGACCACCATGCTCAAGCATAGATTTGCGCCCCTACGCACAGGACCAGCAACCACAACCATACTCCGCGCTGCACCAGTTGCCAGCCACGGTCGATGGCGTCGGCATCGGCCGATGGGCCTTCGCCCAACTGCGGGCGCTGATGCACCTCGCCGTGATAAATCGCCGCGCCGCCGAGCTCGACGCCCAACGCACCGGCACCGGAGGCCATCACAGGGCCAGCATTGGGGCTGTCCCAGGTCGGGCCCTGGGTGCGCCAGCATTTGAAGGCAAGGCGGGTTTTACCCAATAACGCGTAGGTCAATGCCACCAAACGCGCAGGAATGTAGTTCAGGACATCGTCGATCTTGGCGGCCGCCCAGCCAAAGCGCTCGAAGCGTTCGTTGCGATAGCCCCACATGGCGTCGAGGGTGTTGCTCAGGCGATAGAGCACAACGCCTGGCACACCGGCCACCACAAACCAGAACAGCGCGGCGAACACCGCATCGCTGCCGTTCTCCAGCACAGACTCGGTGGCAGCACGAGCGACTTCGGTGCGGTCCAGTTCGCTGGTCTGGCGACTCACCAGGTAGCTCACGCGCTTGCGTGCTTCATCCAAGTCGTCACTGCGCAAGGCCTGAGCCACCGGGGTCACATGCTCGCCCAGGCTGCGCATGCCAAGGGCGCAGTACAACGCCAGGATTTCCAGCAGCCAGCCAATAACAGGCGCCCACGACAACGCCGTGGCCAACAGGGTCAGCGGCACCACCGCGATAAACCACGCGGTCACGCCATGGCTGCGCCAGCCACGCCCACCGGTATTGAAACGCTGCTCGATGCGCCCGGCGAAATTGCCGAACGCCACCAGCGGATGCCAGCGCCTGGGTTCACCCAGCAGCGCATCGAGCGCCACCGCAGCGACACACAGCAAGGCCACACTCATTGACTCACTCCCCACTTGTTTTCATACAGCATGTCACTCAACGGTCGCGGCTCGGTCCAGCCTTCGAGCTGCAACATCGGTGCCGGATAGAACTCCGCCACCGGCCCTAGGCACAACACGGCCAGGGGTTTGGCACCGGGTGGCAAGCCCAGCAGCTCGGCCAGGGCCTGGGGTTCGAACAGCGAGACCCAACCCATGCCCAAGCCTTCCACACGCGCCGCCAGCCACAGGTTCTGGATTGCACAGGATAACGACGCCATGTCCATTTCCGGCAAGGTGCGGCGCCCGAAGATGTGGCGCTCGCGATCGTCCATCAAAGCCGCCACCAAGACCTCGGCACAGTCGTTGATGCCTTCGACCTTGAGCTTCATGAACTCATCGGAGCGTTCGCCCAAGGCCTCGGCGGTGCGCACGCGCTCTTCTTCCACCAGCTGTTGAATCTGCCCACGCAAGGGGCGGTCGCTGATGCGGATAAAACGCCAGGGCTGCATCAGGCCGACGCTTGGCGCCTGGTGCGCGGCCTGGAGCAGGCGCTGCAGCAGTTCGGGGGCAACGCTGCCACCGCTGAAGTGGCGCATGTCGCGGCGCTCGGCGATGGCGCGGTAGACGGCCTGGCGGTCGGCCTCGGGGAAGGCGTTGTCAGTCATGGCCTCATCGGGGGCAAGCCCCCTCCCACATTTTGCTGCGTGAACCCTGTCGATGTGGGAGCTGGCGCAAACAGCGCCGCCACCGCCGTAGGGTTGGACGGGAAATAAAAGTGCACGTAGGAAGCGGTCATCCGCCCCTGCCGATACACCGCTTCGGCACCGCGCCCGCCGTTGGGGCTCAGGCCACGGGCAATCGGTGCCCATTCGGTGCTGGTCAGGGAATGGTGATAAGTGTGGCCGCGCAGTACGCCTTCCGGCAGTTCGACGCTTTGCAGGGCCAGGGCCGCGAGTTTCTTTTGCATCACCGCATCGCCCTGGAGCAGGCCAACCAATTCGGCGCGATTGCCGTCCACATCCGTCAGCGAATCGAGCAGATAGAGCATGCCGCCACATTCGGCGAGCAACGGCTTGCCAGCGGCGTGATGAGCACGGATCGCATCCAGCATCGCTGTGTTTGCCGACAGCGCCTGGTGGTGCAACTCCGGGTAGCCACCGGGCAAATAGAGACTGTCAGCTTCAGGCAGTTGGCGATCATGGATCGGTGAGAAAAAGCTCAGTTCGGCGCCCATCGCCCGCAACAGATCGAGGCTGGCGCCGTAAGTAAAGGCAAAGGCTTCGTCACGGGCCACGGCGATACGCACGCCTGCGAGCAGCGGTCTGGCCTCAATAACTGTGGGCGCAGCAAAGGTCACCGGCGGCGGCAGGGCGACTTCGCAACTGCTGCCCAATGCCTGGGCAGCGGCGTCCAGGCGTACATCGAGGTCATTCAGCTCGCTGGCTTGCACCAGGCCCAAGTGGCGACTGGGCAGTTCGATGCCGGTCTCGCGAGACAGCGCGCCGTACCAGCGCAAGCCCTCGGTGAGGCTGCCTTCGAGCAACTGGGCATGGCGCAGGGTGCCGACGCGGTTGGCCAGTACGCCGGCGAACGGCAGGTCGGGTTGATAGCGCGCCAGGCCCAGGGCCAGGGCGCCAAAGGTCTGGGCCATGGCGGTGCCGTCGATCACACCCAGCACCGGTACACCGAAGTGCCGCGCCAAGTCGGCGCTGGAAGGTGTGCCGTCGAACAAGCCCATCACGCCTTCGATCAGGATCAGGTCGGCCTCCCCCGCCGCTTCCCAGAGCAGGCGGCGACTTTCCTGCTCGCCCACCATCCACATGTCCAATTGATACACCGGCGCACCGCTGGCGCGCTCGTGAATCATCGGGTCGAGGAAGTCCGGCCCGCATTTGAACACGCGCACCTTGCGTCCCAGGTTGCGGTGCAAACGGGCCAGCGCAGCGGTGACGGTGGTTTTGCCCTGGCCGGACGCCGGAGCGGCGATCAATACGGCTGGGCAATGACGGGGCTGATTCAAAGTTCGACGCCCTTCTGTGCCTTGATACCGGCCTGGAAGGCGTGCTTGAGCATGCCCATTTCGGTGACGGTGTCGCCCATTTCGATCAACTCAGGCTTGGCGCCGCGGCCGGTGACCACCACATGCTGCATCGGCGGGCGGGCTTGCAGGTCGCTGAGCACTTGGTCCAGGTCCAGATAGCCGTGCTTGAGGGCGATGTTCAGTTCGTCCAGCACCACCAGGCCGATGGTCGGGTCTTGCAACAGCTCGCGGGACACCGCCCAAGCGGCTTCGGCGGCGGCGATGTCGCGTTGGCGGTCCTGGGTTTCCCAAGTAAAGCCTTCGCCCATCACATGGAAGCGCACCTGCTCGGGGAAACGGCGAAAGAACAACTCTTCGCCAGTGCTGTTACGCCCCTTGATGAACTGCACCACACCGCACTGCATGCCATGGCCCATAGCCCGGGCCAACATGCCGAATGCCGAGCTGCTCTTGCCTTTGCCGTTACCGGTCAGCACCAGCAGCAGGCCGCACTCGTTGGGGGAATTGGCGATGCGTTCGTCGATCACGGCTTTTTTGCGCAGCATGCGCGCCAGGTGGCGTTCGTCGCGGTCGGGGGAATCAGTCATGGCAGCTCTCCGTTGGGGCTGGACAAAAACGGCGGGCAGGAAAAAGAAAAAACAGACAGCCAAGCATCGCCCACCGTGATGCTGTTGAATGTTCAAGGCCGGTCTCCGGACTCATGAGTGGCGCGTCTTATCGAAGCAGCCGAGGGCGCGCCTTCCCATATCGCGGGCGATACAGTGGCAAACAGCACCGTCTTGACTCATTTACCGTTGCGGGGGCAGCGCCGGAATCGCGGCAGCACTGTGTACAAGTGCGCTCACTCACCGGCTTCCCTGTTTCACTCTGTCGACGCGTACGCCACAGAGCACCTGGAACAAGCCGCGAAGGTTAGTGGGTTGGGGGTGGAGCGTCAATTAAAGCTGGCTCTGTACTTGAACCATCCGCACGCCGTGCTTCTCTACCCTTACAGGTATTAAGGAGAAAACCATGCATAAAACCCGACTCGCCTTACTGATCATGCTCGCAGGCAGCCTCGCGGCCTGCGGTGAAAGCTCTACCCTGCAGGTCTCCGACGGCACCGGGCCCTCGCCCAAACTGCCGGAGCCGAACAAGACCCTGATCCCCACCGTCAATATCGCCCCGGCCATTGGCTGGCCTGAAGGCGCCAAGCCAACGGCCGCCGCTGGCACCCAGGTTGCCGCGTTCGCCGAGGGCCTGGATCACCCGCGCTGGCTCTACGTGTTGCCCAACGGTGACGTGCTGGTGGCCGAGACCAATGCACCGCCCAAGCCGGATGATTCCAAGGGCGTGCGTGGCTGGGTGATGGAAAAAGTCATGGGGCGTGCCGGCGCAGGCGTGCCGAGCCCGAACCGCATTACGTTATTGCGCGACGCCGATCACGACGGCGTGGCGGAAACCCGCACGGTGTTTCTGGAGAATCTCAATTCGCCCTTTGGCATGACGCTGGTGGGCAACGACCTGTATGTGGCGGATTCGGATAAGTTACTGCGCTTTCCCTACCAGCCAGGTGAAACCGCGATCAAAGCCCAAGGCACCACTGTCGTGGATTTGCCGGGTGGCCCTTTGAACCACCACTGGACCAAAAACGTGGTCGCCAGCAAGGCTGGCAGCAAGCTGTATGTAAGCGTCGGCTCCAACAGCAACGTTGGCGAAAACGGCTTGGAGGCAGAACAGGGCCGCGCCGCGATTTGGGAAGTCGACCGCGCTACCGGCCAGCACCGCATTTTTGCCTCTGGCCTGCGCAACCCCAATGGCATGGCCTGGGAGCCACAGAGCGGCAAACTGTGGACCGCGGTTAACGAGCGCGATGAGATCGGTAGCGATCTGGTGCCCGACTACATCACCTCGGTCAAGGATGGCGGGTTTTATGGCTGGCCTTTCAGCTATTACGGCCAGCATGTAGATGTGCGCGTCACCCCGCAAAATCTGGACCTGGTCGCCAAGGCCATCGCGCCAGACTATGCGGTAGGCCCTCACACAGCCTCTTTGGGATTGACCTTCGCCGAGGGCAACAAACTGCCCGCGCAGTTCAGCAACGGCGCATTTATTGGCCAGCATGGTTCGTGGAATCGCAAGCCGCACAGTGGTTACAAGGTGATTTTCGTGCCGTTTGAAGGCGGTCAGCCGAAAGGACAACCGGTGGATGTGCTGACCGGGTTTCTCAACAGCGACGAGAAAGCCATGGGTCGGCCGGTAGGCGTGGTGATCGACCAGCAGGGAGATTTGTTGGTGGCGGATGATGTGGGGAATAAGGTGTGGCGGGTGTCGGCTGCTAAATAGCAGAGTTGCAAGCTGCAAGCTGCAAGCAGGCGTTGCGCCCTCTTGCAGCTTAGAGCTTGAAGCTTACCGCTGCTTTCAAGGATTGCGTGCCAGATTCCCCGGCAACACCCGCTTGGCACTCAGGTAAGCGTTCTGCCAATACGCTTTGGATAGCGTATCGAGCTTCACCGTACCGCCGGTTTGCGGCGCATGCACAAAGCGCCCTTCCCCGACATAGATCCCCGCATGGCTGACCCGTGAACCACCGCCCGTGGCGAAGAACAGCAGGTCGCCGGTTTGCAGGTTCTGCTCACTGACGTCCTGGGCACGCATCACGATCAGCTCACGGGTGGTGCGCGGCAGGGAGATGCCGGCGGCATCGCGAAACACAAAGCCGATCAGGCCGCTGCAATCAAAACCCGAGTCCGGTGTATTGCCGCCCCAGCGATAAGGCGTGCCGACCAGGCCCAGCGCACGGAAGAGCACGTCTTCGGCAGCAGGCGAGAAATTCTGGGTGGCGTAGTTGAACACCGGCTTAGGCTTGGCCGCTACAGGAGCGGGCGGCGGCGGGCGACTAGCGCAGGCGCTGAGCAGCGCGGCGCAAACAATAAGAATCAGGCGGGCCGAGGTCGACATGTGCAGAACAATCCTGGTCTGGATGCGGCTTTCGCTGCCGAACGTTGAAAACCAGAACGCGCAAGCAAAGCTCGCGCGAACGGATGACAACAATGTCCAGGAATTCTAGCGCTTACACGTCAAACTTCAAGTATCACTTTAACTTTACTTACTAGCGGTAACCGCAGTCGGGGCCATGGCGAGTGCGCGCTTGGCTTCGATGAAGGTTTTGCTCCAGTAGCTGTCACCCAGGTTATCTACCCGAACACCACCACTGCGGCGGCTGCTGGAGTGGATAAACTGGTTATCGCCCAGGTAGATACCGGCATGGCTGACACGACCGCGGCCACTGGTACTAAAGAAAAGCAGATCACCCGGCTTGAGGTTGTTCCGTGCGACCAACGGTGCATCCACGTTGATCATTTCGCGAGTCGAGCGAGGCAGATTCATGCCGGCTTCTTCACGGAACAGGTAGCCGATGAAACCACTGCAGTCGAAACCGGCTTCAGAGGTGCCGCCAAAACGGTAACGTGTACCGATCAGGGACTTACCGCGTTCAAGGATGCTGTCGGCCAGCAGAGGCAGTTGATAAGGCTTGCTGCCGGAGAAATCGGCCAGTTCCTTCTCGGTTGCCAGCTCTTCTTCATAGACAGTGGAAGACTGCGCGGCGACGAATTTCTGTTGAGTCTGTTGTTGTGGTTTCTGCTGCTCAACCACCTGTTGAGGGTGGGAGGCGCAACCAAACAACAGGGTAACGAGTGCGAGAGGCACGAGGGGTGCGAAGCGATTTAGCATGGGCACGACCGTGGCTGATGTGTAAAGAAGCCGAGACTATGCCCTCTATCACATCGATTTGCAAATTCAATCGCGATCTATGTGACTTCTGGTTTCGACTATGACATCTAAGCCGTAATTCAATTTATCCCTGCAACTGCGTGGCCCGCCGGGCTCAAACGCAGGTTTTCTGACGCCTGAAAAGTGCCGAACCATGGGAAATCAATACCTTACCAACCCAAGGTTTCTTTCAGGAAAGGGATCGTCAATTTCCTTTGGGCCTGCAACGAAGCCTGGTCGAGCTGTTCGAGCAAATCGAACAACGCGCTCATGCTGCGGGTGCCACGGGTCAGGATGAAGTGCCCGACTTCGTCGGTCAGGTGCAGGCCGCGACGGGATGCGCGCAGTTGCAGGGCACGCAACTTGTCCTCGTCGGACAATGGGCGCATCTGGAAGATCAGTGCCAGGGTCAGGCGCGATTTGAGGTCGGCCAGCTTCACCGGCAGCTCACGAGGCGACGTAGAAGCCGCGATCAACAGGCGGCGGCCGCTGTCGCGCAGGCGGTTGAACAGGTGAAACAGCGCCTCTTCCCACTCCGCCTTGCCCGCTACTGCCTGCAAGTCGTCGAGGCACACCAGCTCATATTGCTCAAGGTTGTCGAAGATCCCGATACCGCGGTCCATCAACTCGGCCAACGGCAGGTACACCGCCGGCTCGCCCATCTGTTCGAAACGCAGGCACGCGGCCTGCAGCAGGTGGGTACGCCCCACGCCATGCTTGCCCCACAGATAGATCAGGCTTTCAGTCCACCCGGCGTCGGCTTCGCAGAGCCGCTCGACATAGCCGAGTGCAGCGGCATTGGCGCCTGGGTAGTAGTTGATAAAGGTAGCGTCGTCACGCAGACGCACACCTAGGGGCAGCTGAATCGGTTTCATGCTGACTGAACGGCTCCCATCGAACCGTTAGTGGCCTCTATGTAAAGTTTGCAAAGTTTATACCCGTGACGCCGGGCGCACAATGCAGCAGACCACAAGCAAAATCAAAGGTTTGCGTTAACTCGGCAGATTTACGCGGAATGTTTGACGCACCCGGCGCCAGAAACAACAAACCCGGCCTTGGCCGGGTTTGTGACATCGCGATTACAGATCGGGCTCATCAACGCCCGTGTATACGTCGGAATCCTTGTACAAGTCGTGAACATGACGCACCAGCACCATGATCACCGCCGCCACTGGCAGCGCCAGCAGGATGCCGGTAAAGCCGAACAACTCGCCACCCGCCAGGATCGCAAAGATGACCGCCACCGGGTGCAGGCCAATCCGGTCACCCACCAGCAGCGGTGTCAGCACCATGCCTTCGAGGGCCTGGCCGACCATGAACACCGCGACAATCCCCAGCATCGGGTAGAGGTCGCCACCAAACTGGAACAACCCGGCAACCAGCGCCGCACCGATGCCAATCACAAAACCCATATACGGCACGATGGCCGCAAGGCCCGCGATCAGGCCGATCAACAGCCCCAGCTCCAGGCCGATCGCCATCAGGCCAGCGGCATAGATAACCCCCAGGGCCAGCATTACCAGCAATTGGCCGCGGACAAATGCACCCAGTACCTCATGGCACTCACCAGCCAGGGAAACGATGCGTTCTTCACGGTCACGGGGCAGCAGGCTGCGGATCTTGGCCATCATGATGTCCCAGTCCCGCAGCAGGTAGAACGCTACCACCGGGATCAGCACCAGGTTGGTCAACCAACCGATCAGCGCCAGGCTTGAAGCGGTCGCCTGGCTGAGCACCACACTGACGATGTCGGTGGTCTTGTCCATATGTTCGCTGATGGCCGCCTTGACCTTGTCGAACTTCCAGAAACCATCCGCCAGCCCAAACTTGGACTGTGCCCACGGCATTGCCGTGTGCTGCAACCAGTCGAGCATCTGCGGCGCCAGTTCATAGAGGCGAAACAGCTGCTTGGCCAACATCGGCACCAGTATCAACACCAGCGCCGTGATGATCAGGGTGAACAGCGCAAACACCGTGACCACGCCCCAGGTGCGTGACATGCCGGCTTTTTCCAGGCGATCCACCACGGGATCGAACAGATAGGCGAGCAGCAACGCCACCAGGAACGGCGTCAGGATCGAATGCAGCAAGAACACAAAACCGCACAGCAGGACAATCCCGCCAAGCCACACCCAACGACGCGTATCCGCCATACACCACTCCATCTGTTATCTACGCCCTTCTTCTATATAGAAGAAGAAACACTATTTACCAACGAAAACGTAATTGCGCCTGGGGCTCAGGTGCAACTGCCGGTTGCGTGCCATCCACCACGGGTTGCTGGGCCGGGACTTCGCCAGCAGGGATCTCCTGCAGCTTGGCCAGGCTCAATTGGGTACGCAGTTGATCGGCACTGCCATGGACGCGATACACAATGCGATTGCCATCCACTAACTGCGGCTGACCACCAAAGGGTTCCAGCAAACGGCCCAGTGCGGCGTAGCGCTCCAGGTTCATGCCCTGCACCTCAAGCAATTGCTCGCTGCTCACCCCCGGCTTGACCGCAAAGCGCGGCGCCAGCTTTTGGCTGACCGCCAGCATTACAGCGTCGGCCAGCGCGGCAGTGTCAGCCCCTTGGGCGGCGCCCTGCTCGGCCTTGTCACCCAGCCATAGGCGCCAGTTGGCCTGCCACTGATTACCTTCCTGACGCGCATGCACGGCGAGCAAAGCATCGGCGCCGTAGCGCTCGGAGGCTGCACGCAAGGGCGTAGCGTCGGCACTTTCGAGATTCGGCGCCGTGGCAACGACCTGCTCATCCAGGTCGCCCAGCGGCAAGCGCAGCGGTAAGCCACGGTGTTGCGCGGCCCGGCGCAGCGCTTGGGCAACGGCCTGGCCGTCGCCGACCAGGCTGCTGCCTTCGGTAGAATCGTTCAGCCACCAACCGAGGATCGACGGCCGATTACTGCCCCAGATAGACAAGCCCGCCTCACGCAAGGCACGGTCGGTGCTGACCGGGTCGAAGTCTACTTGCAGGCTTTCCGGTGGGCCGGCGTCGTAGCCGTACTGGCTGATGATTTGCTGCGGGTCCTTGCGGATCGCCGCAAAGCCCGGGCCATCGGCGGCCTTGGCGTCGCCGGTCAGGCGGATCACCAGGGTCTGCACGGCACGCTGGGTAGCCTGGTCGCGTTCCTGGGGCGACTGGCTGCTGACCGGTTCGAGCACTTGATAGAGTCCATTGAGGGTTTCGGCATGACTCGCCAGGCTGACCAACGACAAGCAGCCTACAAAGAAGAATTTACACAGACGCATTTAAGATTCCCGAACGACAAATTTAGCGGCTGGAACAGCCCGCGTGAACTCGGCTTGGCAGGGCTGTGACCACAGCAGCCAGCAAAACATTCACAGGGCCTCGGTAAGTTTTTGTACTGTCATAACGATAGCCGGTTCAAGGCTATACCTTAACAGCCACCCAAGCAGAGCCGATCAGCATTTTTTAAGCGGTTTTCTACCTATATGGCCCTGCCCGTCGGCCCGAGGATGGCCGCTGCCCCTCAAGCCTGATAAAATCGCGCGCCTTCGCAGACCGTCAACGGCAGGGCCTTTTCCAAAAGCCTGCGCCCGCCCGGTCGTTACCCAGAAATCCCCCCTAAAGGCCTGGATCATGAGCAAGCAACCCTCCCTGAGCTACAAGGACGCCGGTGTAGACATCGACGCCGGTGAAGCATTGGTCGAACGCATCAAGAGCGTCGCCAAGCGCACTGCGCGCCCCGAAGTCATGGGCGGCCTGGGCGGTTTTGGCGCCCTCTGCGAAATCCCGGCCGGCTACAAGCAGCCTGTACTGGTGTCCGGCACCGACGGCGTGGGTACCAAGCTGCGCCTGGCCCTGAACCTGAACAAGCACGACAGCATCGGCATCGACCTGGTTGCGATGTGCGTCAACGACCTGGTGGTGTGCGGCGCCGAGCCGTTGTTCTTCCTCGACTATTACGCCACCGGCAAGCTCAATGTCGAGACCGCGACCCAAGTCGTGACCGGCATCGGCGCTGGCTGCGAACTGTCGGGTTGCTCCCTGGTCGGCGGCGAAACCGCTGAAATGCCAGGCATGTACGAAGGCGAAGACTACGACCTGGCGGGCTTCTGCGTTGGTGTTGTCGAAAAAGCCGAGATCATCGACGGCTCCAAAGTGGCTGCCGGCGACGCCCTGCTCGCCCTGCCATCGTCCGGCCCGCACTCCAATGGCTACTCGCTGATCCGCAAGATCATCGAAGTGTCCGGCGCCGACATCGAGAACATCCAGCTCGACGGCAAGCCACTGACCGACCTGCTGATGGCCCCGACCCGTATCTACGTCAAGCCATTGCTCAAGCTGATCAAGGACACTGGCGCAGTCAAGGCCATGGCCCACATCACCGGCGGTGGCCTGCTGGACAACATCCCGCGCGTCCTGCCAAAAGGCGCCCAGGCGATTGTCGACGTGGCCAGCTGGCAGCGCCCGGCGGTCTTCGATTGGCTGCAGGAAAAAGGCAACGTCAACGAAACCGAGATGCACCGCGTGCTGAACTGCGGCGTGGGCATGGTCATCTGCGTGGCACAAGAGCACGTGGAAACCGCGCTGAACGTATTGCGTGAAGCCGGCGAACAGCCATGGGTCATCGGCCAGATCGCAACCGCCCCGGAAGGCGCGGCCCAGGTTGAACTGAAGAACCTTAAGGCACACTGATGCCTGCAACCTGTGATGTCGTGGTGCTGCTTTCCGGCACCGGCAGTAACTTGCAGGCCCTGATCGATAGCACGCGCACTGGCGACAGCCCAGTGCGCATCGCTGCGGTGATTTCCAACCGCAGCGACGCCTACGGCCTGCAACGCGCCAGGGACGCGGGTATCGACACCCGCTCTCTGGATCACAAGGCGTTCGAGGGTCGCGAGGCCTTCGACAGCGCCTTGATCGAACTGATTGACGCCTTCGCGCCCAAACTCGTGGTGCTTGCCGGCTTCATGCGCATCCTCAGCGCAGATTTCGTAAGGCACTACGAGGGGCGCTTGCTCAATATCCACCCTTCCCTGCTGCCCAAGTACAAAGGTATGCATACCCATCAGCGCGCCCTCGACGCCGGTGACAGCGAGCATGGCTGCAGCGTGCACTTTGTCACGGAGGAACTCGATGGCGGGCCTCTGGTCGTACAGGCAGTGGTTCCGGTAGAGTCAGGCGACTCGGCGCAGACACTTGCGCAACGGGTTCATACCCAGGAACACAGGATTTACCCGCTGGCTGTTCGCTGGTTTGCCGAGGGGCGGTTGATTCTCGGTGACCAAGGTGCATTATTGGACGGTCAGTTACTCGCGGCCAGCGGCCACTTGATTCGAACCTAGGAGATTTTATGCGTCGCGCCCTGCTCTTCGCTTTTGCGCTGTTCGCTTTGCCTGCCGTACAAGCGGCAGACCTTCACCCTTTCTCCGTCAGCTACACCGCCGACTGGAAGCAGCTGCCCATGAGTGGTTCGGCTGAACGCAGCCTGGTCAAGAATGGCGACGGCACCTGGACCTTGAACTTCAAGGCCTCGATGATGATTGCCAGCCTGACCGAAACCAGCGTGATCCTGTTCGACAAGGACACCCTGCAACCCAAGAGCTACAGCTTCGAGCGCGGCGGGCTGGGCAAGGCGAAGAAAATCAATCTGGACTTCGACCAGAGCGCCAAGAAAGTGACCGGCTTTGAAAATAAAGACCCGGTCAATGTCACGCTTGAAAGCGCCATGCTCGACAAGTCCACCTACCAGCTCGCCTTGCAGCGCGATGTGGCCGCTGGCAAGAAAAGCATGAGCTATCGTGTGGTCGAAGGCACTGATACCGATACCTACGACTTCCGCGTTATCGGCTCGGAAAAGGTCCAGACCAAGGTAGGCTCAATCGACGCGATCAAGGTCGAGCGCGTGCGTGACCCATCGCAGAGCAAGCGCATTACCCAGATGTGGTTTGCCAAGGACCAAGGCGGCATTCTGGTGGCCCTGCGTCAGGTTGAGACTGATGGCAAGGAATACAACATCATGCTGCAGGATGGCACTGTTGATGGTCAGGCCGTCAAGGGCAGCTGATTGCGCTGATGTGCTGGGAAAGCCTCGCTGAATGCGGGGCTTTTTTTTGCCTGGGGATTTTTATGTGAAGCGTCGAACATGAAACTTTTGTCATAAAACTCATGGCCCTGCGGCGCAATGTCACGGTTTACGCGGCCTGCGGGATTGTTGCGTTTGCTGCAATGAATTGTTGCGCGTAAAACCCGTTTACTTAGCAAGCTAACAAATAATATAAAAGAGGCCTGCGACGACTTGCCGCAGATCAACCAGAGATTGGAGCAAGCAGATGACTGTAAAAGTAACTGAACGCGACGATGAACATATGTCCCATGAAGCAGTAGGCCACGGGATTCACATCTGGGATGTCCATCAGCAAGACGTATTGGTCGGCATGTTTCACAACGAGAACGACGCCCACAATTATAAAAACGAGCTCGAAACTCTCGAACTGCAACGCCAGGCAAAAAGCTCCTGAAGCTCTGAAATCATGTTGACGCCCGGCCCACGCAGCCGGGCCGTCTACAAACAAAAACCCCGCCTTTTAAGCGGGGTTTGTTGTTTCTACAGCCTTACCACATCAGATCATCCGGGATCTGGTACGCGGCGTAAGGATCATCCTCATCCGGTACCTGGCTTTCGGTGAGGATGTTGAGCTGCACGATACGTTCCGGCGCCCGCTCCTGGATCTTCAGCGCTGCTTCTCGAGGGATTACCTCGTAGCCGCCACCGTGGTGCACGATGGCCAGGGAGCCGTTGCTCAGCTTGTTGCGCATCAGTGTGTTGACCGACAGGCGCTTGACCTTCTTGTCATCCACGAAGTTGTAGTAGTCCTCGGTCGTCAGCTTGGGCAAGCGCGAGGTCTCGATCAGTTGCTTGACCTGGGCCGTACGGGCCTTGGCCTCGGCCTTTTCCTGTTGCTGACGATTCAGCTCCTGGTCACGCTTGACCTTCTCGGCATGGGCCTCGGCGGCCAGGCGTGCCTGGGTGTCATCGACTTCAGCTTGACCCTTGTGGACCAGGCGCTGCTGCTTCTGTTTCTCTTTGCCGACCTGCTTGGCCTGCTTTTGGTTGACCAGACCTGCTTTGAGCAACTGGTCGCGAAGGGAAAGGCTCATGGTGCTTACTCACTTAGGCAACTGCTCAACCGCAGCTGGACACATTCTTTTCCTGACGTTTGGCTTCGCCCCACAGGGCGTCCAACTCTTCGAGGGTGCAATCTTCTATGGGTTGGTGGGTATCGCGCAATGCCTGTTCGATAAATCGGAAACGTCGCTCGAACTTGGCATTGGCGCCACGCAACGCGGCTTCCGGGTCGACCTTGAGGTGACGCGCCAGGTTGACTGCGGCAAACAGCAGGTCACCGACTTCATCGGCAATGGCCTGCGGATCATTATCGGCCATGGCTTCGAGCACTTCGTCCAACTCTTCGCGCACGTTGTCTACTACCGGCAAGGCGGCCGGCCAGTCGAAACCGACCTGGCTGGCGCGCTTTTGCAATTTGGCGGCACGGGACAAGGACGGCAAGGCAGCGGGTACATCATCCAGCAGGGAAAGCTGCTCCGGCGCGTCGGATTTTTCTGCACGCTCCTCGGCCTTGATCTGCTCCCAGCGTTCCTTGACCTGCTCTTCGCTCAATTGCGGGATATCCAGCGGCGCATACAGGTCGCCGGTGGGAAACACATGGGGATGGCGCCGGATCAGCTTGCGCGTGATGCTGTCGATCACCCCGGCAAATTCGAAGCGCCCTTCTTCCCGCGCCAACTGGCTGTAATACACCACCTGGAACAGCAGGTCGCCCAGCTCTCCCTGCAGATGATCAAAGTCGCCGCGCTCGATGGCGTCGGCGACTTCGTAGGCTTCTTCCAGCGTGTGCGGGACGATGGTGGCGTAGGTTTGCTTGATGTCCCACGGGCACCCGTATTGCGGGTCCCGCAGGCGGTTCATCAGGTGCAGCAAGTCTTCAAGTGAATACATCATGGTGTGCGATTACGCCGCGTCTCGATGATGTTCGGCAACTGCGAAATCCGCCCCAGCAACCGCCCCAACGCATCCAAGCCCGGAATCTCGATGGTCAGGGACATCAACGCGGTGTTGTCCTCCTTGTTCGACCGGGTGTTGACCGCCAGCACGTTGATCCGCTCGTTGAGCAGCACTTGCGAGACATCACGCAGCAAACCGGAACGGTCGTAGGCACGAATGATGATGTCCACCGGGTAGGTCAGCACCGGCACCGGGCCCCAGCTGACCTGGATGATCCGCTCCGGCTCGCGCCCGCCCAGTTGCAGCACCGAGGCGCAATCCTGGCGGTGAATGCTCACGCCACGCCCCTGGGTGATATAGCCGACGATGGCGTCGCCCGGCAGCGGTTGGCAGCAGCCTGCCATTTGCGTCATCAGGTTGCCCACGCCCTGGATCTGGATATCGCCCCGCTTGCCAGGCTTGTAGCCGTTGGCCTTGCGCGGGATCAGTTCCAGCTGCTCGTTGCCGCGCTCCGGCTCGACCAGTTGCTGGGCCAGGTTGACCAGTTGCGCCAGGCGCAGGTCGCCGGCACCGAGGGCGGCGAACATATCTTCGGCGATCTTCATGTTGGCTTTTTCAGCCAGCTTGTCGAAGTCCACCTGGGGCAGGCCCAGGCGCGCCAATTCGCGTTCAAGCAGGGTTTTGCCGGCGGCGACGTTCTGGTCGCGTGCCTGCAGTTTGAACCAGTGGACGATCTTCGCCCGCGCCCGCGAGGTGGTGATGTAGCCCAGGTTCGGGTTCAACCAGTCGCGGCTCGGCGTGCCGTGCTTGCTGGTGATGATCTCGACCTGTTCGCCGGTTTGCAGGCTGTAGTTGAGCGGCACGATGCGCCCGTTGATCTTGGCGCCCCGGCAGTTATGCCCGATTTCGGTGTGCACGCGGTAGGCGAAATCCAGCGGCGTGGCGCCCTTGGGTAAGTCGATGGCGTGGCCGTCGGGGGTGAAGATATAGACCCGGTCCGGCTCGATGTCGACACGCAGTTGCTCGGCCAACCCGCCGATGTCGCCGAGTTCCTCGTGCCATTCCAGCACTTGACGCAGCCAGGAAATTTTCTCTTCGTACTGATTGGACCCGGCCTTGACGTCAGTGCCCTTGTAGCGCCAGTGCGCACACACGCCCAGCTCGGCCTCTTCGTGCATGGCGTGGGTGCGGATCTGTACTTCCAGCACCTTGCCCTCGGGGCCGATCACCGCAGTGTGCAGCGAGCGGTAGCCGTTTTCCTTGGGGTTGGCGATGTAGTCGTCGAATTCCTTGGGGATGTGGCGCCACAGGGTGTGGACGATACCCAGCGCGGTGTAGCAATCGCGCATTTCCGGCACCAGTACGCGCACCGCACGCACGTCGTAGATCTGGCTGAAGGCCAGACCCTTGCGCTGCATTTTGCGCCAGATGGAATAGATATGCTTGGCCCGGCCGCTGATGTCGGCCTCGACGCCTGTGGCCTGCAACTCGGAACGCAGCTGGCCCATCACGTCGCTGATAAAGCGCTCGCGGTCCAGGCGCCGTTCGTGCAGCAGCGTGGCAATTTGCTTGTATTGGTCGGGTTCGAGGTAGCGGAAGGACAGGTCCTCCAGCTCCCACTTGATATGGCCGATACCCAGGCGGTGGGCCAGCGGCGCGTAGATATCGAAGACTTCGCGGGCGACGCGGTTGCGCTTCTCGTCGTCGGCGGTCTTCACTGCGCGGATCGCGCAGGTACGTTCAGCCAGCTTGATCAGCGCGACGCGTACGTCATCGACCATCGCCACCAGCATCTTGCGCAGGTTTTCCACCTGGCCCTGGGTGCCCAGCACCATCGACTGGCGCGGGCTGAGGCTGGCGCTGATGGCCGCCATGCGCAGCACGCCGTCGATCAGCTTGGCCACCACGGCGCCGAAACGCTGACTGACCAGTGGCAAGGCAATATGCCCTTCACGCACGCCGCGATAGAGCACGGCTGCGATCAGCGAATCCTGGTCCAGCTTGAGATCGGCGAGGATCTCGGCGATTTCCAACCCGGTGCGAAAGCTTGAAGTGCCTTCGGCCCACAGGTTCTTGGCTGCATTGTCTTGCTGTTCAGACTCACGAGCGAACTCGCAGGCTGCTTTCAAGGCTTCACGGTCCAGTGCCGGGTCGACACTGACGGCATGATCCAGCCATGCCTCGAGATTGATACTGCCGTCGGTGTTGATCGGCTGGTGTGCTCTCACCTGTACCATCTTGCTTACCTTCCCTACGACGCACTTTAGATGCGTCAAAAATCATCGCCGGTCTGCTTTATCACTAAAGCTCACACTGCGGTCTCCCTGGCAGATCACTCGCTCTGGAGACGACAGGCCGGTCGGATTAAACGGGCATCCTAGCCCGCTTCAAATAATGCCATGGCCTCGACATGCGCGGTCTGCGGAAACATGTCGAGGATCCCGGCACGCTTTAGCCGGTAGCCTTGCTTGACCAACTCAACCGTGTCCCGCGCCAGCGTGGCCGGGTTGCAGGACACATACACCAGGCGCTTGGCGCCCAGGGTGGCGAGCTTGCGCACAACCTCCAGGGCACCATCGCGGGGTGGGTCCAAGAGTACCGCAGAAAAGCCCTGTTTGGCCCACTCTGCGTCTGTCAAAGGCTGGGACAAATCCGCCTGAAAAAACTGCGCGTTATGCACATTGTTGCTCTGGGCATTGAGTGCCGCACGCTCAACCATGGCCTGCACACCTTCCACCGCCACCACTTCGCGCACTTGGCGAGCCAGTGGCAAGGCAAAGTTGCCCAGGCCGCAAAACAGATCCAGCACCCGTTCGTCGGCCTGCGGCGCCAGCCACTCCAGGGCTTGGGCGACCATCGCCTGGTTGACCCCGGCGTTGACCTGCACAAAATCTCCCGGTCGGTAAGCCAGCTCAAGATCCCAGGCGTCCAAGCGAAAGCCCAGGGCCTGGTCGGGCTCGACAGGCTCCGGCTGGCCCTCGCCATGCAGCCACAATTGAGCGCCATGGAAGGTGCAGAATTCTTTCAGGATCAGCAGGTCGGCTTCCGACAACGGCGCCATATGCCGCAGCAACACGGCGATGGACGAACCGCTGAACAGCTCCACATGCCCCAGCGCCTGCGGTTTGCTCAAGCGCCGCAGCATATTCGGCAAGCGCTGCATGATCGGTTGCAAGGCCTGTACCAGCACCGGGCACTCATCGATGGCGACGATGTCCTGGCTGGCCACGGCACGGAAACCCACTTCGAGTTTTTTCGCCTTGGCATCCCAGCGCACGGCCACGCGGGCACGGCGCCGATAACCGAACTCCGGCCCGCTCAAAGGCGGCGCCCACTCTTGCGGTTCGACACCCGCCACCCGGGACAGTTGCTCGGCGAGCATGCGCTGTTTCAGGGCAAGTTGTTGATCATGGGGCAGGTGCTGCACGCTGCAGCCGCCACAGCGGCCAACGTGGGCGCAGGGTGCGGGGCGACGCAGTTCGCTGGCCTTGAACACCCGCTCGGTGCGGGCTTCCACTACTTTGCCATGGGTGCCCAATACCCGTGCTTCGACTTCTTCGCCGGCCAGCGCACCATTCACGAACCAGGTACGGCCTTCAAAGAACACAATGCCACGGCCATCATTGGCCAGGCGCTCGATAGTCAGGCGCTGTTTCTTGCCGACTGGAATCTGCGGGGCCCGGCTGCCGCCCGTCGGTTGGAAGCGCAGGCCCCTCTCGTGCTTGGCCATCAGTTGGGTTCGTCGAAAATGCCGGTCGACAGGTAGCGGTCGCCTCGGTCACAGATGATCGCGACGATCACCGCGTTTTCCACTTCCTTGGACAAGCGCAACATACCGGCCACGGCGCCACCAGAGGACACGCCACAGAAGATGCCTTCTTCACGGGCCAGGCGGCGCGTGGTGTCTTCGGCTTCGCGCTGGGCCATGTCGATGATGCGGTCTACCCGCGTGGCGTTGTAGATCTTCGGCAAGTACTCTTCAGGCCAGCGGCGGATGCCCGGGATGGCCGCGCCTTCCATCGGTTGCAGGCCGACGATCTGGATCGCCGGGTTCTGCTCCTTGAGGTAGCGCGAGTTGCCCATGATGGTACCGGTGGTGCCCATGGAGCTGACGAAATGGGTGATGGTGCCCTGGGTCTGGCGCCAGATTTCCGGGCCGGTGCTGGTGTAGTGCGCCTCGGGGTTGTCACCGTTGGCGAACTGGTCCAACACCACGCCACGGCCTTCGGCGGCCATGCGTTCGGCGAGGTCACGGGCACCTTCCATGCCTTCTTCCTGGCTCACCAGAATAAGCTGGGCGCCATAAGCGGTCATCGCCGCCTTGCGCTCGGCACTGCCGTTGTCGGGCATGATCAGCACCATCTTGTAGCCCTTGATCGCCGCGGCCATGGCCAGGGCGATCCCGGTGTTACCCGAGGTGGCTTCAATCAGGGTGTCGCCGGGCTTGATTTGCCCGCGCAGCTCGGCGCGGGCGATCATCGACAACGCCGGGCGGTCCTTGACGGAGCCGGCCGGGTTGTTCCCTTCGAGCTTGAGCAACAGGGTGTTGCTGGTTTCACCCGCCATGCGTTGCAAGCGGACCAGGGGCGTGTTGCCGACGCAATCGGCGATTGTTGGGTACTGCAAGGTCATGGCGTATTCGCAATCCAGACTGCGGGGGCGAACATCATACCGGGAAAGGCCGACGGGCCATATCACGCAAAGTGTGGTGCTTATTGCTTATAGAAATAAGCCAATCAAGTGTTGGCTGTGCAGACGCCTCGATAAACCTGTTATTCCTGCCGCCCGTCGCCATGATTTCTCTGGAAAACCTCTTCACCCATCGCAGCAATCTGCCCTTCGATCAGTGCCTCAAAGGGTTTGAGCAGCAGCTCGAACGATGCTGGCGCTTCCATTACCTGCAGCGCTTGCACGATCGCTTCGACTGTCGACAAGGCTCCAGGCCCCGGTGCCTTGCGCAAGCGATACCGGGAGATGCCGCCGTCAGCCAATGCCACCCGGGGCAACGCCGCCAGCAGAGGATTGAGGTGCAGCAGTTTGCGTGCCTTGCGCCAGGTACCATCGGGCACCACCAGCAACAGCGGCAGATCACCGGGCGCATAGACTTGCAAAGGCTGGGCGTCATCGGCAGGAAACAGCAGCCGCGCCTGGTACCCAGGCGGGTTCAATAACGTCGCCAGATCATCAAACACCTCCCCCACTACCAACTGCGCATTATTCAGGCCCAACGCCGCCAACCGTGCGGTATTGAGCGCATGGCTGACCTCGCTCGGGTGCTGCAACAGCAATACGCGGGTGCGGCTGTCGAGGCTGGGGATCAGCGCACAGAGACAGTGAGTGGTCGGCCTGAGGCAGCGCGGGCATTGGGGTCTGGACATGATTTTCAGGCCTGATTGAGCTGGGTCTTGAGCAAGTCACGGAAGGTCTGGATCAGCGGTTCGCGGCTGCGGCCACGGCGCATGATCATTGAAAACGGTGCCTGGTAGCCAAAAGTGGCCGGCAGCAAGACGCGCAGGTCGCCCTTGTCGGCCCAGGCTTGTGCATAGTGTTCGGGCAGGTAGCCGATGTAGGCGCCGGACAGCACCAGGATCAGTTGCGCCTCCATACTTTCCACCGTCGCGGCGCTGTGCTTGAAACCGTGGCGCGCCAGCTCGGCCTGACTCCAGTAGCCGCGCCCGACCATGCGTTGCTGAGTGATGACCTGCTCGGGGATGCGCCGCTCGTTGAACAACGAGTGCCGATTGCTGCAATACAGCCAGTGCTGCTCGCGGTACAGCGGCATATAGATCAGCCCGCTCATACGATTGGAAAAGGCGCCGATGGCCAGGTCCAGACGGTTGTCCTGCACGCCCAGCTGCAGTTCGTAGGGACTCATCACCGACAGATGCAGGTGTACCGCCGGGTGCTCCAGGCTGTAGGCGCCGATGACTTCGGCGAAGGGCAAGGCCTTGTCGCTGACGGTGGAGTCGAGCACGCCGAGCTTGAGAGTACCGCGCAGCTCGCCTTTCAATGCAGCAGCGTACTGCTCGAAGCCTTCCAGTTCGCCCAACAGGCGCAGAGTTTCCTGATAAAACAGTTCGCCCTTGCTGGTCAGGCTGAAGCCGCCGCGCCCGCGATGGCACAGCACCAGGCCCAGGGCTGATTCGAGCTGGCTCATGTAAGTGCTGATCGCCGACGTCGACAGATTGAGTTCGTGCTGGGCGTTGGCGAACCCCTGGTGGCGCACGACGCTGACGAAGATGCGCAGGAGTTTCAGGTCGGGCAAGGCGTTGGCCATGGGGTCTCCAGAGGCACACAAAAAACCTGTGGGGGCGAGTTTACCTCAAGCTTTAGTTCAGAAAAATCTGAACTAAGTATTTGCCCCTGCCGATTCTTCCTACGCCAGGCTTTTCGCAGAATCGGCCCCTAATAAACAAAACAACGATGAGGCAATCCGTGGACAAGATTTTCCACCAACCACTGGGCGGCAACGAAATGCCGCGCTTCGCCGGCATCGCCACCATGATGCGTCTTCCCCACCTGCAAACCGCCAAGGGCCTGGATGCGGCCTTTATCGGCGTGCCCCTGGATATCGGCACCTCGTTGCGCGCCGGTACGCGTTTCGGCCCACGGGAGATCCGTGCCGAGTCAGTGATGATTCGCCCGTACAACATGGCCACCGGCGCGGCACCGTTCGATTCGCTGTCGGTGGCCGATATCGGCGATGTGGCGATCAACACCTTCAACCTGCTCGACGCCGTGCGCATCATTGAAGAAGCCTACGATGAAATCCTCGAGCATGACGTGATCCCCCTGACCCTGGGCGGCGACCACACCAT
This sequence comes from Pseudomonas haemolytica, assembly GCF_009659625.1. Lineage (GTDB taxonomy): Bacteria > Pseudomonadota > Gammaproteobacteria > Pseudomonadales > Pseudomonadaceae > Aquipseudomonas > Aquipseudomonas haemolytica. The sequence continues at coordinate 878,829 of NZ_VOIW01000002.1, forward strand.
CACCCTGCCGATCCTGCGGGCGATCCACAAGAAACACGGCAAGGTCGGGCTGGTGCACATCGATGCCCATGCCGACGTCAACGACCATATGTTCGGCGAGAAAATCGCCCACGGCACCACCTTCCGCCGCGCCGTGGAAGAAGGCTTGCTCGATTGCGACCGCGTGGTGCAGATCGGCCTGCGCGCCCAGGGCTACACCGCCGAAGACTTCAACTGGAGCCGCAAACAGGGGTTTCGCGTCGTACAGGCCGAAGAATGCTGGCACCACTCCCTCGCGCCGCTGATGGCTGAAGTGCGCGAGAAAGTCGGCGGTGGCCCGGTGTACCTGAGCTTCGACATCGACGGCATCGACCCCGCCTGGGCGCCCGGCACCGGCACCCCGGAAATCGGCGGGCTGACCACCATCCAGGCCATCGAAATCATCCGCGGCTGTCAGGGCCTCGACCTGATTGGTTGCGACCTGGTAGAAGTTTCGCCGCCTTATGACACCACCGGCAACACCTCGTTGCTGGGCGCCAACCTGCTGTACGAGATGCTCTGCGTACTGCCTGGTGTGACGCATCGCTGATAAGCGCGCACAGGGTATGAAATAACAACAAAGTCCTTCCACCCTAACAACTACGGGGGTCACAAAGCCCCCCATCCCTCGATATACCTGACTTTTGCTCGCGTGTTTACGGAGCCGGCTGCCGCCTGATCACCCATAAAAAAGATAATCGGAGAACCGTCATGGCTTTGGATTTATTCGTCGTACTCCTCTACGCCGCCGGCATGCTCGTGCTCGGCTACTTCGGCATGCGCCGCGCCAAGACCCACGAAGACTACCTGGTGGCCGGCCGTAACCTCGGCCCGTCGCTGTACATGGGCACCATGGCCGCTACGGTATTGGGTGGGGCTTCCACCGTCGGCACCGTGCGCCTTGGGTATGTGCACGGTATTTCAGGTTTCTGGCTGTGTGCCGCGCTGGGTGCGGGGATCATTGCGCTCAACCTGTTCCTGGCCAAGCCGCTGTTGAAGCTGAAAATCTTTACCGTCACCCAGGTCCTGGAAAAACGCTACAACCCCATGGCCCGCCAGGCCAGTGCGGTGATCATGCTCGCCTACGCATTGATGATCGGCGTGACCTCGATCCTGGCTATCGGCACCGTGCTGCAAGTGCTGTTCGACCTGCCCTTCTGGATGTCGGTGCTGGTGGGCGGTGGCGTGGTGGTGGTGTATTCGACCATCGGTGGCATGTGGTCGCTGACCCTCACCGATATCGTGCAGTTCGTGATCAAGACTGTCGGCCTGATGTTTATCCTGCTACCTATCTGCCTGTACCGCGTCGGTGGCTGGGATGAACTGGTGGCCAAGCTACCCGCGTCGAACTTCAGCTTCACCGCTATCGGCTGGGACACGATCATCACTTACTTCATGATCTACTTCTTCGGCATCCTGATCGGCCAGGATATCTGGCAGCGTGTGTTCACTGCCCGTGACGAAAAGGTCGCCCAGTACGCCGGCACCTTCGCCGGTTTCTACTGCATCCTCTACGGCCTGGCCTGTGCGCTGATCGGCATGGCGGCACACGTACTGATCCCGGACCTGGATAACGTCAACAATGCCTTCGCCGCCATCGTCAAGGCCTCGTTGCCGGACGGCATCCGTGGCCTGGTGATCGCCGCCGCGCTGGCCGCCATGATGTCCACCGCCAGCGCCGGACTGCTCGCCGCCTCCACCGTATTGACCGAAGACCTGCTGCCTCGGCTGCGCGGCGGCAAGCAATCAAGCCTGCGCATCAACCGCCTGTTCACCCTGTTGACTGGCATTGCCGTACTGGGTATCGCCCTGGTGGTGAACGACGTGCTCAGCGCCCTGACCCTGGCGTATAACCTGTTGGTCGGCGGTATGTTGGTGCCATTGATCGGCGCGATCTTCTGGAAACGGGCGACGACTTCGGGAGCAATCACCTCCATGAGCCTGGGCTTCGTGACCGCACTGGTGTTTATGTTCAAGGATGGGCTGGACGCTAACACGCCGATTTACTACAGCCTGGCAGTAGCGCTGGTGAGTTTTGTGTTGGTGAGCTTGCTCTCGCGCCGACCTCAGACGGTGGCGGCTCGGACAGTTTGAGCTATAAAAGGATCTAGCGAGTTACTTCAGCGGGCGCGACGTCGGAGGTCGCGCCCGTTTTTTTGGCCCTGCACACGACAATTGTGAGAGCGAGTGCTTAGCGGCGGCGTGGCCGACGCTGCTCATCATCCGTACGGATCGGCACCGGTTGCAGCGGTGGCTCGATCAAGCCCAGCGCAACGCCAAGATCGTGGAGCCAGTTCTGGATTTTCTCTTTCATGGTTGCCCCCTTTGAGGGTAATGCTGGTCGGCGTGAGTTCTGTCGCCGTTTCCTACAGTGATAGTAGCCCTAAGTCCTACGCAATGCTTGAACGAAACCACAACGAACTATTACTGGATTGATCCGAATCCTGACGGAACGTTCACGCCGTCGCGCGGGTGTCTGGCAAATGCGCTGCTCTGCCCTCTTGCTGCAGGTCGATCCATGCATTGAGGTTAGCGCCGAGCATACCTTTTCGCCACATCAGCCAAGTGGTAGCAGTGGCAAAAGGCCCGGTCAGCGGATGAACGGACACGCTGTCCTTTCCCGGAAGGCTGTCGAGCATCGATTCGGACATCAATGCCACCCCTGAACCGGCGATCACGCAAGCGAGCATGCCTTGGTAGGATTCGATCTCGATAGCGCGCCCCATGGCCACGCGCTCGTGGGAAAACCAGGTTTCCAAGCGCGTGCGGTAGGCGCAGCTGCGTCGGAAAGTGAACACCGAACGGCCAGCCACATCCTGGGGACCGCGTACCGGCGGGTGATCGGCCTCGCAAATCAATACCAGGCGCTCCTCGCACAGCGGTACGCCATCCAGGGCAGCGATCGTCAACGGGCCGTCCACCAAGGCCGCATCCAGCCGGCCCGTGATCAAACCTTCCAGTAATTCCCCGCTGGGCGCCGATTGCACCTGCAAGTTCACCATCGGGTAAGCCTTGTGATAGCGCGCCAATAACTTGGGCAAATGAATCGCGGCGGTGCTGTACATGCTGCCCAATACAAAATCGCCGGCCGGTTGCCCACCTTGAACGGCGCCATGGGCTTCGTCGTGCAACGCCAGCAGTCGGGTGCTGTAGTCCAGCAGCACTTTGCCCGCAGGAGAAAGTTGCAAGCGCTGGCGTTCGCGTACGAACAGTTCAACGCCGAGTTGCTCCTCCATCTGTTTTAGCCGGGTTGACAGGTTCGATGGCACGCGGTGCAGGCGCTCGGCCGCACGGGTGATGGAGCCCTCCTCTGCCACGGCTTGGAAAATCCGGAATTGACTGAACTCCATACCCTTCTCCAAAACTGAACAAGTTACTCACTATTATTCAATTTAACAGAAAATCAATCCGCCCTAGCCTACAAGTCATTCGCTTTCTTGTAGGAAACCTGAGCATGTCACCGCTGATTCGCTTACTCGCCAGCTTTATCGCCCTGATGATGGCCATGGGCATTGGCCGCTTCGCCCTCACCCCGCAAATGCCGCATTTGCTCAGCGAAGGCCAGATCGACCTGACCGGTGCCGGGTTGATCGCAGCTGCCAATTACCTGGGCTACTTCGTTGGCGCAGTGGACTCGATCTTCGCCCGCAGCCACCACCATGTACGCGGGCGCCTCTACGGCGGGCTGTGGCTCTGCGTATTGCTGACACTGGCGTCGTACTGGGCCGATGGGTTCTGGCCACACTTGGTGTTGCGCTTCGGCACCGGCGTGGCCAGCGCCTGGGTGTTGGTGATGATCACCAGTTTGAGCCAGCCACTGGCGATTGCCGCCGGCAGGCCCCGCCTGGGCGCGTTGATATTTGCCGGACCTGGGCTGGGGATTTTACTGACGGGTGTGCTAGCGCTGGGCTCGAACCTGATGGGGCAAAGTTCTGCCACGCTGTGGCTAGTCTACGGCCTGGTTGCGCTGCTTATGCTGCTGGCGATCCTACCGTTTTTACCGAAGCCGACCATCGCAGTCACACAGGCGACGAGCGCGGGCAACAACGGCAGCATCGTGCACCTGTGCTGGATTTACTTCTTGTACGGCCTGGGCTACATCATCCCGGCGACCTTTCTCTCGCAGATGGCCAACGCGCAGTTCAAAGGCGCCTGGCAAGCCGATCTGTTCTGGCCTTGCTTTGGCCTGGCGGCCGCACTGGGTGTAGTGGTGACTAGCCTGCGCCGCAAAAAACCGCACACCACCCGCCGCTGGCTGATGGCGACCTTATGGCTGCAAGCGGCGGGGGTGTTCGCTTGCCTGCTCGGCAATAGTTGGGGCCTGGCGCTCGGTGTATTGCTGTGCGGCGCGCCCTTCCTGGCGTGCATGCAACTGGTGATGGCGCGCTTGCGGGAGGTCGCGCCCCACGGCTATCAACGCAGCACTGGGTTGCTGACTGCCAGCTTTGCCATCGGCCAACTGAGCGGGCCGTTGCTGGCGTCGGTGAGCAGCCACCTCAGTGGTGGCCTGCAGCCGGCGCTGGTGGTTGCCGGTGCCGGTTTGTTATTGGCGGGCTCAGTACTGATCAACCGCCCACTACCGGTGCATCCGATGTGCACACACGTAGCCGACAGCGCAGCAAACGGCGGTTAAGCAGGTGCCCCACGCCATGTCCATCACCGCCAACCCGGCCGACCAGCCTTGAAGCGTGGCCCAGTTGCTCAAGTCATAAGTGCCGTAGGCCACCAGGCCAAGCAAGGCGCCTGAACGCGCAGCGCGTTGCCAACTTGCACTGGGCAAGACCACCAACACTACACAACCGAGCACATACAGGAGATAGAACAATACCGCAGGCAACAGGCGCGGCTGATCAAGCATCAGCGGGCCGAGCAGGGATTTGTAGGTAGGGCCCATCAGGACACCGAGCCATAGGCCGTCAAGCACGAGGAAGGCGAGCAAGGTACCGAGGTAGGCGAACAGCGTTCTCTTGGACATGACACAAGCCTTTGTAGGAGCGAGCTTGCTCGCGAAAAACGTACATCCGACGCCACACTGCGCCTGGAATATTTTCGCGAGCAAGCTCGCTCCTACAGAAGAGCAAGTCGTGCTCAGCTTAGTTCAATGCGATCCGCATGAATCACGATCTGACCTTGTTTATAGAGCGCACCAATGGCCTTCTTGAAGTTGCCCTTGCTCACGCCGAATAAGTTGCTGATCAACGCCGGGTCGCTTTTATCGCTGACCGGCAGGGTGCCGTTGTTGTCGCGCAACTTGGCGAGGATCTTCGAGTTCAGGCTGGAGGCCGCTTCCTGGCCAACCGGTTGCAGGCTCAGGCTGATGTTGCCATCGGCGCGGATCTCTTTAATGAAGCCTTTCTCTTCCTTGCCCGGGCGCAGGAACTTGAACACTTCGTTCTTGTGGATCAGGCCCCAGTGCTTGTTGTTGATGATCGCTTTGAAGCCCATGTCCGTAGCTTCGGCCACCAGCAGGTCGACTTCCTGGCCCACCTGGTAGTTGGCTGGCGTCTTATCCAGGTAGCGGTCAAGACGTGCAGTGGCAGTGATGCGCTTGGTGTGTTTGTCGAGGTAGACGTGCACCACGCAATATTCACCCGCCGTCAGCTGGCGTTTTTCTTCTGAATACGGCAACAGCAGATCCTTTGGCAGCCCCCAATCGAGGAACACACCGATACTGTTGACTTCCACAACTTTCAAACTGGCAAATTCACCGACTTGAACTTTGGGTTTTTCGGTGGTGGCGATAAGTTTGTCATCGCTGTCCAGATAAATGAAAACGTTAAGCCAGTCTTCATCTTCGCTGGGAATATCTTTAGGGATATACCGATTAGGCAAGAGGATTTCCCCATCTTGCGCACCATCGAGGTACAAACCAAAGTTAGTGTGCTTGACCACTTGCAAGCTGTTGTAGCGCCCGACTAAAGCCATTTCCAATACCCTCATTACGTGGGCGGCATTCTACCCGAGTTGCGCCCCGTACGCGCGCACGCCTGAAAAATCGCGGGCTGGCATGGCGTTCCACTGGCATCACCCCACTCGTCTGATCAAGCGGTTGAATTTTGCCATGCCGCCAGCCCCCACGCGTCCAATGGTTTCGAGCTAAAACAGCAAGTTAGCGCTTTATTTCATCGATTAACTTCGGTTGTTTCACGGTTTGGCAATTACTCCTCAGGGATATTTGCCAAGCAATTGTCAAGTATTTCCTGTACGATGCCTGGCCAAGTTAATTTTCTACAGGTTAGTGGCCGCCATGCGCGTAAAAGCATCCAACAGCAAAGCAAAGCCAGCTCCCGCCGTTGAAACCAGCGAATCGATCAACAGCCAGATTGCTGCATTCCTCAAGCAGGGCGGCGAAATCCAGCAGATTGCCAAAGGCGTGAGCGGCCAGACTTTCGGCCCGTCCAAGCAGATCAGCCTGGGTAAGAAGTAATACCCAGCACACCATCTGGTCCCTAAGCGTCTTGCCTTCAAGGCGCTAGGACTAGAGTTCAACCCCCCTCGCACGCCATTCAATATCAAGCTAATCGACGAACGGGCCTCAGCGCCTGGCATTCGCCGGTATCCTTGCACACGTCTAGCACGGGCATCTGCCCGAATCCATCCGTTACTGCTCCTCGCTTTTCATGGAGTGAAGCATGCTTAAACGCTGCATTTTCCTGGTCAGTATCCTGGTCGCCAGCCCTTTGGCCGAAGCGCAAATCTTCCAGCGTGAATTGGGTGACTTCGACCTGAAATTGGGCACCACCCCCAGCCGCAGCATGGCCCAGGGCCTGGTAAAGCCTACCTCCCCTGGCAGCGGATCATTTCACGGTGGCCTGGACCTTACCCACGATAGCGGCCTGTATGTCGGCCAGTATTCACCCAACATGGGCCTCTCTTCGGCCAACAACCTCGAAGTCGACTCCTACATGGGGTTCAAGCGCCCTTTCGACCAGACCTTGGGCTACGAAGTAGGCCTGATCCACTACAGTTACCCCAAGCTCAGCCCCTTCGACAGCCAGGAGTTCTACGGCGGCCTGAACTTGCTGGGCAACCGCTTCGGGGTGTCCTTCAGCAACGACCCCGACCGCCAGGACAGCACCCTGTTTGCCGACCTCGGCGGTACCCAGCCTTTCGGCATCGGCGTCAGCATGAAATACACCACCCATCAATTGGGTACACCGGTCTCGGTAGAGAGCGGTGCCATCAGCAGTTTCAGCGACTGGTCGGTGCAATTTTCCAGGGCCTGGAAGGGTATTGACCTGGACCTGATCTACAGCGACTCCAGCCTCAGCGGCGGTGACTGCTCGGCCTACTCCGGACACAATTCGCAATGTGACGGCCTGTTGACCTTGAAGGCTGTCCGGTCGTTTTATTGATGGGCTGAACTGTCGCACCCGGCGCAGGTTCACATGCATTAACCCCATCCGTGCAAGGACTCGCCCATGTTGCGTCGGCTTAAACTCCTGATGGTATTGCTGACCCTGAGCCTGGTGCTCGCCGGCTGCAATCGCGTGGGCCTTGCCTACCGTAATCTCGACGTGATCATCCCCTGGACCCTCAACGACTACCTGGATATGAACGCCGGACAGAAGAGCTGGTTCAACGACACGCTCAAGGAACACCTGGCCTGGCATTGCACCACGCAATTGCCAGGTTACCTGGACTGGCTGGACCGCCTGCAGCAAATGGTCGACAGCAACCAGGTCACCGACGCCGCATTGCAAGCCCGAACTGTCGAGGCCAAACAAGCCATTGCCGAGATTGCGCGGGAAATCACCCCGTCAGCCGTGCAATTGCTCCAAGGCCTGGATGATCAACAGGTCAAGGACATGAACGATGCCTTGGTCAAGGACCTGCGCAAACGCCAAGACGAATACCTCAAGCCGCCGCTGGCGCAACAAATCAAGGAGCGCGCCCAGCGCATGAGTAAACGCCTGGATGCCTGGATGGGCCCGCTAAATGCCAGCCAGCAAAACCGCGTAACGGCCTGGTCCATCGCCCTGGGTGAACAGAACCAGGCGTGGATCGGCAACCGCGCCCATTGGCAGGCGCAGTTTATCGAGGCCGTCGAACACCGCCACGACGCCGACTTCCCGCAGAAGATGCAACGTTTGCTGGTGGACAGGGAGAGCCTATGGACGCCTGAATACCGTGCTGCCTATGCCCAGACCGAAGCGGCAGCGCGCAGCCTGATCGTGGACCTGATGGCTGAGAGCACGGTGCAACAGCGTCAGAAGCTGAAGCAAAAAATCGACGGCGTACGAAGCGATTTCAAAGCGCTCAAATGCCTCAAGGCCGGCGCAACTCAATAGGAATGGGAGCATCGCTCCCGCCCACATTGGATTCAGGGATTATATAGCGCCACCGGCAATCGCAGCCTCAGAAGCGACCCGCTCAAAAGTGGCTTCATCCAGCGCGTCGTTCTGCTGGTCCATTACGTGCCGGGGGTGCTCATAGCCAGGAATCGAGCTGTCGATCAACGCCAGCAGGCTTGCACCCCGCGGGGTCAAGATGAAGTTCTCACCGTTGCCGCCCTCCTCTTCGGGGCGCGACTCAATGAACCCGCGCTTGAACAACAGCGCCTCGTAGTCCGCAGCAGTCTTTTTCAGCGCATCCAGGTTCCCGGTGTCCTCGCCAGCCGTCGCCTTCTCGGCCGCTTCCTGCTCAGCGTATTTACGCGGGGCAAAGCTGCCCTCGCCGTTCTGCACTTCATGCAGCAAACGTTCGATCAGATCCCAGTTGTAAGTCGTCATCCTGATTCCTCCTGCAGGCCGATGAAAAATTAGCCCGTCAAAGGTAGTGACACGTCCTGGCACCTGCCGTTCAAACGAATGGACGGGCGTCATTTCTCTGAACTTTCCAGACATTCATCGCCTCAACTGCATATACCGCCAAGGAGGTCCGTTCATGAAAACCCTGATAAACCTGGCCGTCGCCGCCACACTGCTAACCGCGCTGCCCGCTTGGGCTTGTACGCCCGAGGAGGCCACGGCCAAGCGCGAAGAGTTGGCCAAACAAGTAAGCGAACTCACTAAGCAGAACCCGACGAAAGCCAAGGAGATGAATGACGAGTTGCAGAAAATGGACCTGGATACCGAAAGCGCCAAGTTTCCTGACAAGTGCCAGTTGATCGAGGCCCGGCTCAAGGAGTTGAAGGAAGCGGCCGCCAAGACAGCAAACTGATGGCGAAAAAAAACCGGACATCGTCCGGTTTTTTTATGCCCCTGTGCTTATTCGGCAGCGGGTGCTTCTGGCTTGCGGCGCTTGAGCGGTGCCATGCCGTCCTTGCTGACGAGCGACAGGTTGTCGGTCTTCGGGCGGTTGGCGATCTTGCGCTTGGTCGGCGACTTGGCGCCGGCTTTCTTCTTGTCGCCCTTGGCGTCGGTCTTTTTCTTCTTCACGCCAACGGCCTTGCCCGACGCCTTGACCTTCTTCGGCCCGGTGTAGGTGCCTTTGACTTCCTTGATGGTGCGGCGCTCGAACGACTGCTTGAGGTAGCGCTCGATGCTCGACATCAGGTTCCAGTCGCCGTGGCAGATCAGCGAGATGGCCAGGCCATCGTTGCCGGCACGCCCGGTACGGCCGATACGGTGTACGTATTCGTCGCCGCTGCGTGGCATGTCGAAGTTGATGACCATGTCCAGGCCGTCCACGTCCAGGCCGCGGGCGGCGACGTCGGTGGCCACCAGGATCTTCACGCCGCCAGCCTTCAGGCGGTCGATGGCCAGCTTGCGGTCCTTCTGGTCTTTCTCGCCGTGCAGCACGAACGCCTTGTAATCCTGCGCCACCAGGCGACCGTAGATGCGGTCAGCCGCAGCCCGGGTGTTGGTGAACACGATGGCCTTCTGATAGGTCTCATTGGCCAACAGCCAGTTGAGGATCTGCTCTTTGTGCACGTTGTGGTCGGCGGTGACGATCTGCTGGCGCGTGGTCGCGTTGAGGTCGCTGACGTTGTTGACCTGCAAGTGCTCAGGGTTGTTCAGGACCTTGGCGACCATGTCGCGCAGGGTCGAACCGCCCGTGGTGGCGGAGAACAGCATGGTCTGCTGGCGATTGACGCACTCAGCCACCAGGCGCTGCACGTCATCGGCAAAGCCCATGTCGAGCATGCGGTCAGCTTCGTCGAGCACCAGCACTTCGACTTCCTTGAGGTCGAGGTTGCCAGCGTTGAGTTGCTCGATCATGCGCCCTGGGGTGCCGATCAGGATGTCCGGCACCTTGCGCAGCATGGCGGCCTGGACCTTGAAGTCTTCGCCGCCGGTGATCAGGCCGGACTTGATGAAGGTGAACTGCGAGAAGCGCTCTACTTCCTTCAAGGTCTGCTGGGCCAGCTCGCGGGTCGGCAGCAGGATCAGGGTCTTGATGCTCACACGGACTTTGGCCGGGCCGATCAGGCGGTGCAGAATCGGCAGGACAAAAGCAGCGGTCTTGCCGCTGCCGGTTTGAGCCGTCACCCGTAGGTCACGCCCTTGGAGCGCGAGCGGGATGGCCGCTGCTTGCACAGGCGTAGGCTCGACAAATTTCAGCTCGGCCACGGCTTTGAGCAGGCGTTCGTGCAGGGCGAATTGGGAAAACACGGGTGCTACCTCGAAGAAATACAAAATATCAGCTGCATAGGGTACCGGTTTCGGGCGTCCAAACCGAGTTTCTTTACGCGAACGGTGCTAATCAGCTGCTTTTTTGTCAGCGCGTTTGTCTGCAACGTCAACTTTGTTGCACTTAAATGCTCTAATCGCCTCGTCTCGTCTTACAGAAGAATCGCTTTCATTCATGGATATCAAACAGCTCTGGCTCAACGTCCAGGACCTCTGGGGCACTCTCGATGAACACCCGCTGCTGCATGCCGGCCTCGGCTTGCTGGTGTTGCTGGTGGTGGCCCTGTTGCTTGGACGGGTAGCGCGTTACCTCATCATTCACGCCATCAAACTGCTTGGCCGCCAACCGGCCCTGCACTGGCTCAACGACCTGCTGCACAACAAGGTCTTTCATCGCCTGGCGCAAATGACGCCGTCCCTGGTGATCCAGTTCGGCCTGTACCTGGTGCCGGGCTTGAGCAAGACCGCCATTCTGTTTATTGGCAATCTGGCACTGGCGTTCACCATCCTGTTCATGACGCTGGCCGTGAGCGCCCTGCTCAATGCCCTGCTGGATATCTATGCCCGCACCGAACACGCGCGCACTCGCTCGATCAAAGGCTATGTGCAGTTGGCGAAGATGGTGCTGTTCGTATTTGCCGCGATCATCATCGTCGCCACGCTGATCGACCGTTCGCCGCTGTTGCTGCTGTCGGGCCTGGGTGCCATGTCGGCGGTGATCCTGTTGGTGTACAAGGACACGCTGCTGTCGTTCGTCGCCAGTGTGCAATTGACCAGCAACGACATGCTGCGGGTCGGCGACTGGATCGAAATGCCCCAGGTCGGCGCTGACGGCGATGTGGTGGATATCACCCTGCATACGGTCAAGGTGCAGAACTTCGACAAGACCATTGTCTCCATCCCCACCTGGCGCCTGATGTCCGAGTCGTTCAAGAACTGGCGCGGCATGCAGGCTTCCGGTGGGCGGCGCATCAAGCGCAGCCTGTATATCGACGCCAGCGGCGTGCGCTTCCTGCGCGATGACGAAGAAGTGCGCATGACCCAGGTGCACCTGCTCACCGGCTACATCGGCCGCAAGCAGGCCGAACTCAAGGCCTGGAACGAGGCCCAGGGCCACAGCGCGCAACTCTCGGCCAACCGCCGGCGCATGACCAACCTCGGTACCTTCCGCGCCTACGCGTTGGCTTACCTGCAAAGCCACCCGGATATCCAGCCGAACATGACCTGCATGGTGCGCCAGATGCAAACCACCGCCCAGGGCGTGCCGCTGGAGATCTACTGCTTCACCCGCACCACGGCGTGGGCGGATTACGAGCGGATCCAGGGGGATATCTTTGATTATCTGCTGGCGGTGTTGCCGGAGTTTGGCTTGAGTCTGTATCAGCAGCCCAGCGGCAACGATTTGCGCGCCGGGATGCTACCGGCGCTGGCGGGCGTCAGCCATTTGCCTGAGCCCGAAAACAGCCCGGCGTAGTGATGGAAGTGGGTGACCAGGTGGATGCGGCGCAGATCAAGCAATCGACTGTCGCCGAGCGCTATCAAGCCGGGTGATCCACACCGCCCCCACAATCACCAAGCCGCCCAGGGCCAGACGGCCCAGCGGTTCATGCTGGTTCCAGATCAGCAGGTTCAGCAGCAGCCCAACCGGCACATGCAGGTTGTTCATCACCGCCAGGGTGCCGCCATTGACCAGGCAGGCCCCCTTGTTCCACCAGTACAGGCCCAGCGCCGTGCTGACCAGGCCGAGAAACACCAACACACCCCATTGCAGCGGCGCCTCCGGCAGGAAGTCGGACTTGCCGAACAGCAGGAACGCCGGCAGCACCACCAGTAGCGCCCCCAGGTAGAAATAGCCGAAGCGGCGGTAGTGCGGCAGATCACTCGGATAACGCGCCACCAGATGCTTGTACATCACCTGCCCGGCGGCATAGGTGAAGTTGGCCAGTTGCAGCAGCAGGAAGCCCATGAGGAAGTGCGGGGTGATCTGGTCAAAACGGATAATCGCCGCGCCCGCCACCGCCACCAAGGCTGCCACCAGCGCCCAGGGGTTGAAACGCCGGTTGAGCGCGTCCTCAATGAGGGTCACATGCAGCGGTGTGAGGATGGTGAACAGCAACACCTCAGGCACCGTGAGCACACGAAAGCTCAGGTACAAGCACACGTAGGTCACGCCGAACTGCAGCGCACCGATAATCAACATGCCGCGCATAAACGCAGGTTCCACCGAGCGCCAGCGTGTCAGTGGGATAAACACCAGCCCTGCCAGCAGCACCCGCACCAGGACCGCAAAGTAGCTGTCGACATGACCGGCGAGGTATTCGCCGATCAAGCTGAAGGAAAATGCCTGAATCAGGGTGACAACCAGTAGATAGCCCATGTGCGCCTCATTTCGAATGGGCGCGACATTAAAGCTTTTCGGGACTTGAAGAAACTCGGCGCAAAAAAAACCCGACCTCGCTGAAGCGGCAGTCGGGCAGGAGCACTCAGGAGCTACAAGTGCAAAGGGAGGTTCGATACGCGTACTTGAAGGGTTTGCGTGGCGCCATATAAACAGCGCGGGATTATCTGGCGATTAAAGCTTCAGGCGACTTGCGCCAGCTGTGCTTTTGCGTGATTGATGCCCTTCTCCTGGAAGTCACCACCCAGGTTCACCCCTTCGGCGTGAATGAAGGTGACGTCGTGAATCCCGATAAATGCCATGACCTGGCGCAGGTACGGTTCCTGATGATCCGAGCTCGCGCCGGTATGAATGCCACCGCGAGCGGTGAGTACGATGGCACGCTTGCCGGTCAACAGACCCTGTGGCCCGGTGGCGGTGTACTTGAAAGTCACACCGGCCCGCAACACGTGATCCAGCCAGGCTTTAAGGGTGCTGGGGATGGCAAAGTTGTACATCGGCGCGGCCATAACCAATACGTCCGCAGCCAGCAGCTCGTCAGTCAATTCATTGGAGCGGTCCAGGGAAACCTGTTCATCGTCGTTACGCTGATCGGCCGGCTTCATCCAGCCGCCCAGCAGGTTGGCGTCCAGGTGAGGCACTGGGTTGAGCGCCACGTCACGCAGGGTGATGCGGTCCGCCGGATGGGCTGCTTGCCAGTGGCTGATGAACTGTTGGGTGAGCTGGCGGGAAATCGAATCCTGCTGGCGCGCACTGCTTTCGATGATCAGGACATTGGACATGGCTTCGTAGGCTCCATCGGTAATTGCTGTAAGTCGATGGAGCGAAGGTTATCCAGGGCCTATTCGATAAAAAAGCGCAAAAAACTGCTATAACCCATCTAGAAATTTGTTCTTAAGCGGAGTATTCCTGTGGACATGCTCCGCTGCTGCTTTATTTTGGGGCGCAGACCAAGGCAATACGCATCTTGATGATCGCCCGGTTGAACTTGGCCGTGGCGTTGGTGCTTTTGCCGGCGGGCACGGTCACAGTGCGACGGCGCGGTGATTCCGGGCCGTTGGTGAAGGTTACCGAACACACCGCGTCGTTAGCGCCGTAATTACTCAATTGGATCGAACTGATGTCGGCGTCCACATCGGATGCTGTGTAGTCCACGCTTACACCGTCGATCTTTTTAGTCACGTCGATGGGATAGGCAAACGCGCTAATCGGCAGCAGCGCCAGCAACACACAACAGAATTTTCTCATTCGGCAGTCTCCAATAAGGATCGCCAGCTTAGGACAAGAGGAGCTCATCTTGAAAGCGCCCCGCGTTACCCTCGATCAATGGCGCACGCTGCAAGCCGTGGTCGACCATGGAGGCTTTGCCCAGGCAGCAGAAGCGCTGCACCGTTCGCAATCTTCGGTGAGCTACACCGTGGCCCGCATGCAAGACCAGCTTGGCGTCCCGCTGCTGCGCATCGACGGGCGCAAGGCGGTGCTGACCGAAGCCGGTGAAGTACTGCTGCGCCGCTCCCGGCAACTGGTGAAGAACGCCAGTCAACTGGAAGACCTTGCCCACCACATGGAACAAGGCTGGGAAGCTGAAGTACGTTTGGTGGTGGACGCGGCCTACCCGAATGCGCGCCTGGTACGCGCCCTCACCGCATTTATGCCGCAGAGCCGTGGCTGCCGGGTCCGCTTGCGCGAAGAAGTGCTGTCCGGCGTCGAAGAGTTGCTGCTCGATGGCCTGGCCGACCTGGCTATCAGCAGTTTCATCATCCCGGGCTACCTGGGCACGGAAATGAGCGATGTGGAATTCATCGCCGTGGCCCACCCCGATCACTCACTGCATCGCCTGAACCGTGAGCTGAGTTTCCAGGATCTGGAAAGCCAGATGCAGGTGGTGATCCGCGACTCCGGCCGCCAGCAACCGCGGGACGTCGGCTGGCTCGGCGCGGAGCAGCGCTGGACCGTCGGCAGCCTGGCCACCGCCGCTACCTTCGTCAGCAGCGGCCTGGGTTTTGCCTGGCTGCCTCGCCACCTGATCGAACGCGAACTCAAGGAGGGCTTGCTCAAACAGCTACCCCTGGAAAAAGGTGGCAGCCGCAACCCGACGTTCTACCTGTATGCGAACAAGGACAAACCCCTGGGGCCGGCGACGCAGATCCTCGTGGAATTGCTGCGTACCTTTGACACCGCTCCCTTGGACGCGCCTTTTGCCGCTCCCCAACAAGCCTGAAACGGAGTTCACCCATGGCCTGGTTCGACCATGAAGGCTGCAGCCTGCATTACGAGGAATACGGCCACGGCAACCCGCTGATACTGATCCATGGCCTGGGCTCAAGCTGCCAGGATTGGGAGATGCAAGTGCCGGTACTGGCCCGGCACTACCGCCTGATCGTGGTCGACGTGCGCGGTCATGGCCGCTCCGATAAACCCCGCGAGCGCTACAGTATCCAGGGGTTCACCTTCGACCTGCTCGCCCTGATCGAACACCTGGGCCTGCCAGCCGCCCACGTGGTGGGGTTATCCATGGGTGGCATGATCGCTTTCCAGCTGGCGGTGGAGGAACCCACCCGGGTTAAAAGCCTGTGCATCGTCAACAGCGCGCCCGAGGTCAAGGTGCGCAGTGCCGATGACTATTGGCAGTGGGCCAAGCGCTGGACCCTGGCCCGCGTACTCAGCCTGAGCACCATCGGCAAGGCCCTGAGCGAGCGACTGTTCCCCAAACCACAGCAAGCCGACCTGCGCCACAAGATGGCCGAACGCTGGGCAAAAAACGACAAACGTGCTTATCTCGCCAGCTTCGACGCGATTGTGGGCTGGGGCGTGCAGGAACAACTTTCGAGGATTACCTGTCCAACCCTGGTCATCAGCGCCGACCACGACTACACCCCCGTGGCGCAGAAAGAAATCTATGTAAAACTGCTGCCCGATGCGCGACTGGTGGTGATCGAAGATTCCCGCCATGCCACGCCCTTGGATCAACCCGAAGTCTTTAATGCGACCTTGCTCGATTTTCTAAAGACAGTCGAAACCACTACCCAGGATCACTGACCCATGCTGAAAAAACTCGCCTTCTTTGCCGGTTCTGTTCTGTTCGCTGCCAACCTGATGGCGGCCGAGCCTGCCAAGGCGCCCCACGTGCTGATCTCCACCACCAATGGCGACATCGAGATCGAACTGGACCCGGTCAAGGCGCCGATCAGTAGCAAAAACTTCCTCGCTTATGTCGACAAGGGCTTCTACACCAACACGATTTTCCACCGTGTGATCCCGGGTTTCATGGTCCAGGGCGGCGGGTTCACTGCGCAAATGTCGCAAAAACCCACCGAAGCACCGATCAAGAACGAAGCGAGCAACGGCCTGCACAACGTGCGTGGCACCTTGTCCATGGCCCGCACCAATGACCCGAACTCGGCCACCAGCCAATTCTTCATCAACGTCGCCGACAATGCCTTCCTCGACCCCGGTCGCGATGCCGGTTATGCCGTATTCGCCAAAGTGGTCAAGGGCATGGACGTGGTCGACATCATCGTCAACTCCCAGACCACCACCAAGCAAGGCATGCAGAACGTGCCAATCGATCCTGTTCTGATCAAGTCGGCCAAGCGCATCGACTGAGGTCTGCAGGTAGCTTCGCGCGGTGCCCGCACGGCACCGTGCGCATTTGAAAGGAGAGCCCGCCCGGCGGGCGTCAAACCTAATGCTCTATCGTCGCTTTGAACAACTGATCGATATTTTCCGCGACGCTCCCAGCGCGGCCCCTCCCGAAAAAGTCCTGCCCTTCTATCTCTATTACCTTCGCCAAGTATGGCCGTGCTTCGCCGCACTGCTGGTGGTCGGGCTGGTCGGTGCGCTCATCGAAGTCGCGCTGTTCAGCTACCTGAGTCGCATCATCGACCTGGCCCAGGGCACGCCACCGGCGAATTTCTTCCAGATCCACAGCACCGAGTTGATCTGGATGGCCGTGGTCGCCCTGCTGTTGCGCCCGATCTTCAACGGGCTGCATGACTTGCTGGTGCACCAGACCATCAACCCCGGCATGACCAGCCTGATCCGCTGGCAGAACCACAGCTACGTGCTCAAGCAGAGCCTGAACTTCTTCCAGAACGATTTCGCCGGGCGCATCGCCCAGCGGATCATGCAAACCGGCAACTCCTTGCGTGACTCGGCCGTGGCGACAGCCGAAGCCATCTGGCACGTGTCGATCTACGCCATCAGCGCCCTGGTGCTGTTTGCCGAGGCCGACTGGCGGCTGATGATCCCGTTGATCACCTGGATCGTTTGCTACAGCCTGGCTCTTCGTTACTTCGTACCGCGCGTGAAGCAACGCTCGGTGATTTCCTCGGAAGCGCGCTCCAAGTTAATGGGCCGAATTGTCGACGGCTATACCAATATCACCACCTTGAAGCTGTTCGCCCATACGCAGAATGAGCAGGAATACGCCAAGCAAGCGATCATCGAGCAGACCGAAAAAACCCAACTGGCCGCTCGCGTGCTCACCAGCATGGACACCGTAATCTGTATTTTGAACGGCCTGCTGATTGTGACCACCACCGGCCTGGCCCTCTGGCTGTGGACCCAATCGCTGATTTCCGTCGGTGCAATTGCCTTGGCCACCGGGCTGGTGATCCGCATCGTCAACATGTCCGGCTGGATCATGTGGGTGGTCAATGGCATCTTCGAAAACATCGGCATCGTGCAGGACGGCCTGAAAACCATCGCCCAGCCACTGGCCGTGATCGATCGCGACAACGCCCCACGCCTGGACGTGCCCCAGGGTCAAGTGCGATTCGAGCAGGTGGACTTCCACTACGGCAAGAAGAGCGGGATCATTGGCGGCCTCAACCTGGAGATCAAGGCCGGGGAAAAGATCGGCCTGATCGGCCCGTCCGGCGCAGGCAAATCGACCCTCGTCAACCTGCTGCTGCGCCTGTACGACCTGCAAGGCGGGCGCATCCTGATCGACGGCCAGAACATCGCCGAAGTGGCCCAGGAAAGCCTGCGCGAACAGATCGGCATGATCACCCAGGACACCTCGCTGCTGCACCGTTCGATCCGCGACAACTTGCTGTATGGCAAACCCGACGCAACAGACGAAGAGCTCTGGGCCGCCGTGCACAAGGCCCGCGCCGATGAGTTCATCCCGCTGCTGTCGGACTCCGAAGGCCGCACCGGGCTGGATGCCCATGTGGGTGAACGCGGGGTGAAACTGTCTGGCGGTCAGCGGCAACGTATCGCCATCGCACGCGTACTGCTCAAGGACGCGCCGATCCTGATCATGGACGAAGCCACCTCAGCGCTGGACTCGGAAGTGGAAGCGGCGATCCAGGAGAGCCTGGAAACCCTGATGCAGGGCAAGACGGTGATTGCGATTGCGCACCGGTTGTCGACCATTGCGCGAATGGACAGGTTGGTGGTGCTGGAGAAAGGCCAGATCGCCGAGACCGGCAGCCATGCCGAGCTGCTGGCACATGGCGGGCTTTATGCGCGGTTGTGGCAGCATCAGACCGGCGGATTCGTGGGAATAGATTGATTTCATTGGATAGGTGCACCGGCAATTCCGAACAATTCTGACAGCTTTCTCTATCCCGCTGGTCTTGAGACACAATCCTGCTGTACTGCAATCAGGCCCCTGGAGGGCCCTGATTTAAGGCCGCAGGGATGCTTCACAGACCCGTTAATCAGATAGAGAAATCTACTAAGGATGTGTTCATGTCACTGTTCAAGCGTTCCGTAACGGAAGGACTGGGTACGTTTTGGCTGGTGTTGGGCGGCTGCGGGAGTGCGGTGTTGGCCGCAGCGTTCCCCAACGTCGGAATCGGTTTGCTCGGTGTGGCCCTGGCGTTCGGGCTCACGGTGCTGACCATGGCATTTGCCATCGGACACATCAGCGGCTGCCACCTTAACCCGGCGGTTTCGGTGGGGCTGGTAGTGGGCGGACGATTTCCGGCCAAGGAGTTGCCGGCCTACATCGTCTCCCAGGTGATCGGCGGCACTGTCGCCGCGGCGCTGCTGTACTTTATCGCCAGCGGCAAGCCTGGATTCGAACTGGCCACCGGGCTGGCAAGCAATGGTTATGGCGAGCATTCACCGGGTGGTTATTCGATGGTGGCAGGGTTTGTCTGTGAGCTGGTGATGACAGCGATGTTCGTGCTGATCATTCTTGGCGCCACCGACCGCCGCGCTCCGGCGGGCCTGGCACCTATCGCCATTGGCCTGGCGCTGACGCTGATCCACCTGATCTCGATCCCGGTCACCAACACCTCGGTCAACCCGGCCCGCAGCACGGGGCCTGCGTTGATTGTCGGCGGCTGGGCGCTCCAGCAATTATGGTTGTTCTGGCTCGCGCCGATCCTCGGCGCGGTGATCGGCGGCGTGACCTACCGTTGGTTGGGCAAGGAGGAGCAGGCTTAAAGGCAAACGAGTCAGCCCTGCCGATAAGGCAGGGTTGCCCTCGCCTCTTCGGCATACGCCAGAATCCCCACCCGCTCCCGCTCAAGAAAATCCTCCACGGCACTCTTCAACCCAGGATGGCGCAGGTAGTGCCAGGAGCGGGTAATCACCGGTTCAAATCCGCGAATCAATTTGTGCTCACCCTGGGCGCCGGCGTCGAAGCGTTGCAGGCCGTGGGCGATGGCATAGTCCATACCCTGGTAGAAGCAGGTTTCGAAATGCAGCCGGTCGAATTCTGCCAGGCAGCCCCAGTAACGGCCGTAGAAGCTGTCGCCACCGATCAGACTAAAGGCCATGGCCACCGGGCGCGGGCCTTGTTTGGCCAATACCACGCAGATCGCCTCGGGCATGCGTTCGGCCAACAGGCTGAAAAACGCCCGGGTCAGGTAGGGCGATTGGCGGCGTACCGCGTAGGTGTTGGCATAGCAGGCATAGACAAAATCCCACTGGGCTTCGCTGAGCTCATGGCCTTTCAGCCACTCGAACTCGATACCCTGCCCTGCCACTTGTTCGCGCTCTTTGCGCATCTGTTTACGCTTGCGTGAACTCAGGGCGTCGAGGAAATCCTGGAAATCACGGTAGCCACGATTCTGCCAATGAAACTGGCAGCCCAGGCGTTGCATCCAGCCCGGTTGCCGGGCCAGAGCATCATCGGCCAAGGCGTCGGTGAAATTGATATGAGCGCTGGAGAGCCCTTCGATTTCCAGATAGCCCGGCAGGCTGTTCAACAGTTCGAAGCCGTCCTCGGCATTGGCGGCCAAAAGACGTGGGCCGCTGACGGGGCTGAACGGTACGGCCGTCAGCAGCTTGGGGTAGTAGTCGATACCGGCGCGCTGGCAGGCATCGGCCCAGCCATGGTCGAACACGTACTCGCCGTAGGAGTGCCATTTGCGATAACTGGGCAATGCCGCCACCAACCGCTCCCCTTCCCAGTGCAGCAAATGCTCCGGCTGCCAGCCCGAATGCCGGCCCAGACTGGCGCTGTCTTCCAGCGCGCTCAAGAACCCATGCCGCACAAAGGGCTGAGCCTGCGGCACCAGGGCGTCCCAGAGCTCTGGGGCGATTGCGGACAGGCTGTCCAGGCGTTGCAACGGCATCGGCATCCTCACTGATTCTTGACGTGAAAGCCTGGCGAGTATCGCTTATCAGACCCCGGCGCACACCACGAAAACACGCCGACAGACGTGAAAATAATTAGTTCCGCCCTCAACCCGTTTGTCATCTAGATGAAATCACTTAGCCACTACTCCGTCATAAACGATCGCGATACTGACGCCTGTTTTTAGAGCGCCGGCTTCTAGCAGGCGGCTATTTTTCCGTCCGTTATCGGTCGGTTGTGTCCTGGATGGTTTGCCATCCCTCCTCACTTTCGGAGATTGATATGCGTCTTGCTTCCACTAAAACTGCGGCGGTCCTGTGTGGCGGCCTGTTGCTGGCCCTGAGCCTACCGGCCAGCGCTGCAGTCGACGCTAAATTGCTCGACATGCTCAAGGCCAACGGCCAGATCACCGCAGCGCAGTACACCGAACTGCAAGCGGAACTGGCCAATGACCAGAAAGAAAAGCAGATCGCACGGCAAGCTCAACAAGAGACCAACGAGCAGATCGCGGCCACCGCGAAAAAAACCAACGACCTGAGCGTGTTCGACCAGAAGCTGGCTTGGGCTGCGAAGACCCAGTTCAAGGGGGATGTGCGCTTCCGTCAGGAAACCATCAAGATCGATGGCGAGCCTAACAACGGTGGGCGCGATAAGGACCGTCAACGTATCCGTGCCCGCCTGGGTGCGTACACCGAAATCAACCCGCAGGTAGACACCGGTATTCGTATCGCCACTGGTGGTGGCGACGATGCGCGCTCTACCAACCAGGATCAGGACGGTTACTTCGATAAAAAATCGATCTGGCTGGACCTCGGCTACATCGACTACCACCCGGACCAGATCAAGAACCTGCACATCATCGGCGGCAAGATGCTCCAGCCGTGGGTAAGCATGGGCGACGTGATCTGGGATAGCGACATCAACCCTGAAGGCCTGGCAGTCACCTACAAATACCCACTGGGCAGCAGCGCCGAACTGTTCGGTAGCCTCGGAAACTACAACCTCAAGGACAACGTCGACGGCGACGGCGTGCAATTTCGCCACGACCTGCGCCTGACGTCCGGCCAGTTGGGGACGCGTTTCTCGGTCACCGACAACCTGAAAATGACCCTGGGCGGCAGCGTCTACGCCTACCAGAACGACAAGGACAGCCGTTGCACGACCACCACCACGCCTTGCGCACTGGCGGTCAACGGTAACTCGGCCAACAACGAATTCCGCCTGTATGAAGGCTTTGCACAGGCAGATGTCGGCGGCCTGGCAGTGCCCCTGTCGTTCTACGGCCAATACGTGAAAAACAACGATGCCGTGACCGATCAGGACACCGCCTGGTTGCTGGGCGCCAAGTCCAAAGTGTTCGGTTTCAACCTGGACTACAACTACCGCGACGTGCAACGTAATGCGGTCGTAGGTGCCTTCACCGATTCGGACTTCGCCAACGGCACCACCGGTTCACGCGGCCACAAAATGAAAGTCAGCTACGACATCGACAAGAACTTCGCCCTCGGCGCCACCTACTTCCTGACCAAGGCTGACTTCGCCAGCCGCACTCAGCGTGATGCCAACACCAACACCCTGCAGTTGGATGCTGAAGCCAAGTTCTAAGAAAAACAGCTTTGAGCGGCAAGTGACGAGCTTCAAGTAGAAGCGCGCCACTTGTCGCTTACAACTTGGAGCTGTTTTATTGCTCTTTGCGCCGTTCGGCCGCCAGCCGTTCAGCCAGCGCATCAGCCCCCTCCACCGGCTCCTGCGGCAGGATCTTCAGCGTCGCCTGCATCAGGCGCATCTGACGGATAAAGCGCCGGCAGTTCGGGCAGAACATCAAGTGATGACGCACCATCAGACGTTCACGAAAGGTCAATTGACCATCAAGATAGTCACTGGAGCGTGCTACTTGCTCTCTACAGGTCAACATTCTCCCGTTTCCTCAAAATGCTCCACCGTGGCGAAGACTTTAAGCCGTGCCCGATGCAACAGCACACGCACGTTGGAGAGCGAAAGGGTCAGAAGATTACAGATTTCTTCCAGCTCCAGGCCCTGGCGCTCACGCAACACCAGCACACTGCTTTGCAATTGGGACAAACTCAGAATCGTGTGCTCCAGGCATTTGCGCAGTTCATCTTCGGTCAACAGCGCTTCCGGGGTGTCCTGGTGCCAGGCATACGGGGCAACTGCCCAATGGCCATCATCCGGGCTGAAGCGGTCATCACCAATGGTGCCGTGGGGCGAAGGCAAATCATCGAGCAGTACTTCCCGGCGATTTTGTTTGTAACGGCTTTTGGCGGAGTTGGCCGTGATGGTCAACAGCCACGTCTTCAGGCTGGATCGCCCTTCGAACTTGGCGAGGTTGCGCACCACCGAGAGCCAGGCATCTTGCACCACCTCGTCGGCGTGACGCTGGCCGACGATGGCATATGCTACCGCCCGCATTGCGCTTTGATAAGTGGTGACTAATTCCTTGTAGGCCCGCTGCTCTCCCTTGAGCAGGCGTTCAAGCAGGTGCGCGTCGTCCGCTGCTGCCATCGTTTACCTCAATCTTGCCTTGGAGATACGGTCAATGTGGCAGCTGACTTGCCTGCGATACAGGCAGCTCCCACATTTGACCGCGTCGGGCCGCGCAATCAGCGCTTGCGCAGGATCACACTGCCAATCGAATATCCGGCGCCAAAAGAGCTGAGTACGGCAACAGCGCCCTTGGGCAGGTCATCCTGGTAGGTGTGAAACGCAATCACTGAACCGGCCGAGCTGGTATTGGCGTAAGTATCGAGGATCACCGGCGCTTCTTCCACCGACGCCTCGCGCCCCAGTAATTTCTTCACGATCAGATGGTTCATGCTCAGGTTGGCCTGGTGCAGCCAGAAGCGCTTCACATCCGTGACACTGAGCTGGTTTTCGGCCAGGTGCGCACCGATCAACTCGGCCACCATTGGGCAGACATCGCGAAATACCTTGCGGCCTTCCTGTACGAACAGCTTGTCAGGGGCTCCGACGCCCTCTTCCGCGGTGCGGTTGAGGAAGCCGAAGTTGTTGCGGATGTTATTCGAGAACTGGGTCAGCAGCTTGGTGCTTACCACGTCGAACTGATGCTCGGATGTCGCCAGGTCGGCGCGCTCCAGGACCACTGCGGTGGCAGCGTCACCGAAGATGAAGTGGCTGTCACGGTCACGGAAGTTCAGGTGGCCGGTGCAGACTTCCGGGTTGACCATCAGGATCGCCCGGGCCTGGCCCAACTGAATGCTGTTGGCCGCGTTCTGGATGCCGAAAGTGGCGGAGGAGCACGCCACGTTCATGTCGAAACCGAAGCCCTGGATACCCAAAGCCTCCTGGACTTCAATGGCGATCGCCGGGTAGGCACGCTGCAGGTTGGAGCAGGCAACGATCACGCCATCGATATCGGCGGCGGTCTTGCCGGCGCGTTGCAGGGCTTGTTCCGCAGCGCCGACAGCCATCTGGCAAAGCACCGACCACTCGTCGTTGCTGCGCTCAGGCAATCGTGGAGCCATGCGCTGCGGGTCAAGGATGCCGTCCTTGTCCATCACGAAACGGCTCTTGATACCGGACGCTTTCTCGATGAATGCCGCGCTCGACTCGGTCAGCGCCTGCACCTCGCCACGCTCGATGGCGGCGGCATTGTCTGCGTTGAACTGTTGCACATAGGCATTGAAAGACTGCACCAGCTCTTCGTTGGAGATGCTGTTGGCCGGGGTATACAGGCCAGTGCCGCTGATGACGACGTTATGCACGGTCGTTCCTCTAAATCTGTCAGGCAGAAGATATTGGTACCGTCGTACCAAACTGTAAGTCGTTTGATCCCGTCCAGCGGCCATCAAACTGGCAACGCTTTATTCCATCGCGCCGCTTTGACGACGATCCCGGCATTTATAACCGCGAAGTTTGCCACAAACCCGGAATTTTGGCGCCATTATCCAGGGTAGCCCTCATTTTAATGTGGGACCTGGCTTGCCTTAATGCCGGTCAGTTAAGCGAACGAAATGCTCAAAGCAGCGAAGATCAAATGTGGGTGCGGGCTTGCTCGCGAAGGCGTCGGCCCAGCAAACATTGAGGTTGACTGACCCTCCGCTTTCGCGAGCAAGCCCGCTCCCACAGGGGATCTGCGCTTAACTGACTGGCATTATGGCTTGCCTGCGAAAGCCATGAGTATCTACACAACTCTCGGTACGCCACAGGTTCAGCGCAATACCCAGAGTTGTGTAGATACTTATGCCATCGGCGCACAGATCGAAATCCTGGTCACCCACGTCAACGGCGGCACCTGGCAACTGAGCGACGACATGCTCGGCTTCGCCCTCGGCACCATGCGAGTGAAACACAACAACGATTTCAGCGAAGCCATCTCCCCTGCTGCCAGCTTCAACACCGGCGTGCTGTGGAAAAACCTGCTGGGCAACCTGAGCCTGGTGAAAAATCCCACATAACCGCCGGATAAGCTCTACTCCTCAGCCCTGAAAACCGCTGCAAAGTCCCTCGCCTGATTAAACAGTGCGAGGGATTGCAGATGGTATTTTTCGTTAGAGCCTCGGTTGACGGGGGGCTCCCATGATCGGAGCGACCAACCAGGCTATCGGCTTTCTGGTTCTGGCCGCGATGGATTCTAAGACGCGTGACGTCGAATCCGTACTCACCGATTTCCGCCAATGCCTCAACGCCTACGACACCTGGGCAGAGAGTTTCCTCAGCTTTTCGGCACTGGATGTCGAGCAGGTGTTCAAGGTCGGAAATGAAGTGGCGCTGGTAGCACCGATCAACCGCTCTATCCTGCCCAGCAGTACTGTCGCTACATGTCAGGCCAACGGCACTCTGACGCTGGTGCACATGTTCCAGAGTGTTCGGTTCGTGCCTATTGGCAATACGCCAGTGATGGTGCAACGCATAGATCTAAACGGTGGCGCGCTGGGCAAGCCGATCCATAAAACCATCGGCCCCAGCGGCATTCTGGAAATCACCGAGTGTGATCGCAACCAGCAGTACCGAGTCAGTTTTTACCCCAACGTTTCCACGGCGCATTTCAAGGCCCTGTATGTCTCTTATCAGTCGGTTATCGCACCGCTGGAAGACTGGCTGCGCAACGAATGGCACGACACATTCGAACCGCTATGGAAGGGCTATTCCGAGGCGAACTTTCTCAAGCGCTACCTTTCGTTGCACCACGCCTACGCCCGAGGATTTGGCGAAGCGCTTTATTCACTGTGGGACAACATCAAACAATTGTTTCAGTGGCTTGCAGATCCGCTGGCCAATGCTGAAAAGCTACTGCATTACCTTTCCCAGGACGAGCTTGAAAAGCTACTGGCGTTAAGCACAGAGACCCTTGCCAAGGGCCTACTCGTGCTCAGCGATGAACCCTTGCTGTTCATCTACCTGGCGACACTGGTCAGTTGGATGCGTTTGTTGCCCCCGCCGTATATGAACGAGCTGTTGGGGGAAATCAGTGCCGAGGTACTGATCAATCTATTGTTGGCGCTGGCGACAGGCGGTATGGGCGTTGTGCTGCGCATGAGTACGCAAGTGCTGGCTGGCATCAAGTCTCGCCGCGCCCGCGAATGGTTGGAGCGGCTCGCCACGCAATTCAATAAGGCCCGCTTGGATGAGCACGCCGAAGCTGCCAAGCCCATATTGCTCAGCAGCCAGGCAACGCCGATCAGGACGGTACCGGTTGCGCCGTTGAAGGCTGGGGATCAGGTGGTTTCAAACCCGATGCCGGCGGTGCGCAGCAAGTCTCAGCAGACCGTATTGGTCCGACAGGAGCACGTCGATGATGCGCCTGTCATGGCTTCGAA
>NZ_VOIW01000003.1 GCF_009659625.1 Pseudomonas haemolytica
AGGCGCGCATTCTACAGCAGCCTCATTTGCTGTCAAGTGATTATTTTCAGAAGCTTTCGAAGATTTCTTCAACAACTTCAACCACTTGCGCTTCTGATCTCTCATCAGCGGGAGGCGAATTCTACAGCGTTACACGCTGCTGTCAACACCTCTTTTTCAACTTCCTTTCGGCTTCGATGAACTGAAGCAACCTGCTGCCGAAAACCTCATAACTCATTGTTTACCAAAGAGTTTTCCGTTTCGACTGCGCCGGAAGTGGGGCGAATTATAGGCCTCCAGAATCTGCCGTCAACTATTAATTCTACTTTTCTATCAATAAGTTAGGATTGATTAAAAAGCGAGCACTCTCTAAAAGATCGCCCTGCGCGCTCCTATATAGAAGGGTTAACTCAGATGACACCGGCCGCCTTCAATGCAGCCACATTAGCTGCCCCCAACCCTAGAACTCCCTGCAACACCTGAAGCGTATGCTCCCCCAATAGAGGAGGCGCACTACGGTACTCCACAGGTGTCTTGGATAACCGTATAGGGCTGGCGACCTGAGGCACCATTCCCGCCAACGCATGAGGTAGTTCCATCGCCAGGCCGCGCGCCCTCACCTGAGGATCGGCGAACACCTGCGCCAGATCATTGATCGGCCCACACGGCACCCCCACTCGCTCCAACTGTGACACCCACTCAGCAGTCGTCTTGAAGACCGTAGCTTGGCGGATCAATGGAATCAGCACGGCACGATTGGCCACTCGCGCCCTGTTAGTTGAAAAGCGCGGGTCATCCACCCATTGCGGCTGCCCAGCGACTTCAGCGAACTTGCGGAACTGACCGTCATTACCAACCGTGAGGATGAAATCCCCATCGGCCGTAGGAAAGTCCTGGTACGGCACAATATTGGGATGAGCATTGCCAAGACGCTTAGGCGACACCCCTGTTGTCAGGTAATTCATCGCCTGATTAGCCAGGCAAGCCACCTGCACATCCAGCAGCGCCATATCGATATGCTGCCCACCGCCATCGTGATCGCGATGAGCTAGCGCAGCCAGGATCGCCACGGTCGAATAAAGCCCCGTCAGAATGTCAGTCAACGCTACGCCAACTTTCACCGGTCCCTCACCGTCATCCCCCTCAGGCCTCCCCGTCAGGCTCATGAGCCCACCCAACCCTTGGATCATGAAGTCGTAGCCAGCGCGCGCCGCATAAGGCCCTGTCTGACCAAATCCGGTGATCGAGCAGTAAATCAGCTCTGGATTGACCTCCTTGAGCGATTCATAGTCCAGCCCATACGCAGCAAGACCACCCACCTTGAAGTTCTCGATCAGAATGTCCGACTTGGCAGCCAAGTCGCGCACCAGCTTTTGCCCTTCCGGTCGCGTGAAGTCGATGGTCACCGACTCTTTATTGCGGTTAGCCGAAAGGTAATACGCCGCCTCACTGGTGTTCTCGCCATCGGCACCCTTGAGGAAGGGCGGCCCCCAGGCACGCGTATCATCACCGGTGCCCGGCCTTTCGACCTTGATCACCTCGGCCCCAAGGTCTGCAAGGATCTGCCCGGACCAGGGGCCCGCCAGTACTCGCGACAAATCCAGTACCCGCAGATGCGAAAGCGCGCCCATACCCATGCTCCTATTAATAGAACGCCTGAAGACCGGTTTGCGCACGCCCCAGAATCAAGGCATGCACGTCATGAGTCCCTTCATAGGTATTGACCACCTCCAGGTTGACCAGATGGCGCGCCACCCCGAACTCGTCGGAGATACCATTGCCACCCAGCATGTCCCGGGCCATACGCGCGATGTCCAAGGACTTGCCACACGAGTTACGCTTCATGATCGAGGTAATCTCAACCGCAGCCGTACCCTCATCCTTCATCCGCCCCAAGCGCAGGCAGCCTTGCAGGGCGAGGGTAATCTCAGTCTGCATGTCGGCCAGCTTTTTCTGGATCAACTGGGTGGCAGCCAACGGACGACCAAACTGTTGACGATCCAGCGTGTATTGGCGTGCGGTATGCCAGCAGAACTCCGCGGCCCCAAGCGCGCCCCAGGAAATGCCGTACCGCGCCGAATTAAGGCAGGTAAAAGGGCCTTTCAAGCCACGTACATCCGGGAAAATATTCTCTTCCGGTACAAATACGTTATCCATGACGATTTCACCGGTGATGGAGGCGCGCAGGCCGACCTTGCCGTGAATGGCCGGAGCACTTAGCCCTTTCCAACCTTTTTCAAGAACGAAACCACGGATATCGCCCGCATCGTCTTTGCCCCACACCACAAACACATCCGCGATCGGACTGTTGGTGATCCACATCTTCGCGCCGGTCAGGCTATAGCCGCCATCCACTTTGCGCGCCCGGGTGATCATCGCGCCCGGGTCGGAGCCATGGTTTGGCTCAGTCAGGCCGAAACAGCCGATCCATTCGCCAGAAGCCAGCTTCGGCAGGTATTTCTGTTTCTGCGCCTCAGTGCCAAACTCATTGATCGGCACCATGACCAGTGACGACTGCACACTCATCATCGAGCGATAGCCGGAGTCAACACGCTCCACTTCACGCGCAATCAGCCCGTAGCTGACGTAGTTCAAGCCACTGCCACCGTACTGCTCGGGAATCATTGCGCCCAGCAAACCGGTTTCACCCATCTCACGGAAGATCGCAGGGTCAGTCTTTTCATGACGGAAGGCTTCGAGCACACGCGGGGCCAGCTTGTCCTGAGCAAATTGCTCGGCACTGTCACGCACCATGCGCTCTTCTTCGGTGAGCTGCTGATCCAGCAGCAGTGGATCGATCCAGTTGAAGCTTGCCTTACCAGCCATGAATAAGTCCTCGCGGAAAAATCAGAAGTCGTGGATGCAGACTAGGCCGGGTCAGCGCAGAGGGCAAACGAGGTTTCTGCATAGGCTTGTGCTAATTTCTCACTTCGTAACACTCAATAAGGCCAAAAAAAGCGCCTTATCTGTGAGGACAATGTACATGCGTAGAAAAATCCCCAGTACCACCGCACTTATCAGCTTTGAAGCAGCGGCCCGTCACGAGAGCTTTACCAAGGCGGCGCAGGAGCTTTCCATCACACAGGGCGCCATCTGCCGACAGATCGCCAGCCTTGAGGAGTTTTTGAGTGTCGAACTGTTTCGCCGCTCTCGCCGCGGGGTCAAGCTGACGGAGGCAGGGCTTTCTTATAGCCGCAGAGTTGCAACACAACTGGATGCCGTGGAGCGCGACACCTTGTCAGTCATGGGCCAGCAGGGCGCCAACGTCATCGAACTGGCAGTGGTGCCTACCTTCGGCACACAGTGGCTGATCCCGCGCCTCAAGGATTTTCAGCACCAGCACCCGGAAGTGACGGTAAACCTCACCAACCGCACACGCCCCTTCCTGTTTGCCGACACCGAATTCGACGCGGCAATCTACTTCGGCGATGCCGACTGGTCCGGTACAGAGTCCCACAGGCTGATGGGCGAAAACCCTGTCCCAGTGTGCAGTCCGCGTTTACTCAATGGCCGGACGCATTTCTCCCCCCAAGAGATCGCCGAGCTGCCACTGCTGCAACAGACAACGCGCCCTTATGCCTGGCGCCAGTGGTTCAACGCCCAACAACTGAACATCCCTCGCGACATGACAGGCCCTCGATACGAGCTATTCTCGATGTTGTCCCAAGCAGCCATGCATGACATGGGCATTGCACTGATCCCTCCCTTCCTCATCCAGCGAGAGTTGAAGGAACGACAACTAGTCATCGCCAGCACCGAAGCGCTGAGAAGTGAAAAGGCTTATTACCTGATGATTCCCGACAAAAAGGTCGAATCAGCCTCGTTACACGCGTTCAGGGATTGGCTAGTCGACCAATCACAACGCTACAGCCCCAGTATTTAAAGGAGATCGACTTCTTGCTGACTCTGTAGTCAACTTATTTTTTATCCTACAGATATACGTATATGTCGCATTTAAACAGACTGTACTCGTCACGCAAAAATAAGGCTCAAAGCCATGATTTGCATGGCTTGTAGCGACTCTTACCATGCAATATACGACTATTCACACAGACGATGGAAAAAGACCCAGTAATCGCCTACAGCCCTTTAAAGACTTGTATTTAAAGAGGTTATTTCAGGGTGTTGCGACAATCAGTCACAGGGTGACTTGTAGTTAATTTTTCGTCACCCGTCATAATCCCTTGAAGGCCGTAAAGTTCGCCTGCAAAATGCCGCGCCCCGCTGTCATTTCAGCGGGATCGTGCTGATCGGCCGCCCCAGTTACGCCACTCGCGGTGTACTGGCCTTTTTACAAAAAGATCAAAAGCAAAAAGATCATGCAGGAGATTTGACGTGCACATTGGTGTTCCTCTCGAAACCCAGACCGGTGAAACGCGGGTGGCTGCCACCCCAGAAACCATCAAGAAGCTGATCGGCCAGGGCCATAAGGTCACTGTACAAAGCGGCGCAGGCATCAACGCCAGCATCCTCGACAGTGCCTATGAAACGGCAGGCGCAACCATTGGCAGCGCCAGCGATGCGTTTGGCGCAGAGCTGATTCTCAAGGTGGTTGCCCCCAGCGACAGCGAACTGGCGCTGATCAAAAGCGGCACCGTATTGGTGGGCATGCTCAATCCGTTCAGCAACGAAACCATCACCAAGCTCGCGGAGCGCGGCATCACCGCCTTCGCCCTTGAAGCCGCACCGCGCACCTCACGGGCCCAGAGCCTTGACGTGCTGTCTTCGCAAGCGAACATCGCCGGTTACAAGGCAGTGTTGCTGGCCGCCCATCACTACCCGCGCTTCATGCCGATGCTGATGACTGCCGCCGGCACCGTAAAAGCTGCGCGCGTACTGATTCTCGGCGCCGGCGTTGCGGGCCTGCAGGCTATCGCCACAGCGAAACGCCTGGGTGCGGTGATCGAAGCATCCGACGTACGTCCGGCGGTGAAAGAGCAGATCGAATCCCTCGGTGCGAAATTTGTCGACGTCCCGTACGAAACCGATGAAGAGCGTGAATGCGCCGTCGGCGTCGGCGGTTACGCACGCCCAATGCCGACCAGTTGGATGCAGCGCCAAGCCCTGGCCGTACACGAGCGCGCCAAGCAGGCCGACATCGTTATCACCACAGCGTTGATCCCGGGGCGTAAGGCTCCCACCCTGCTCAGCGCCGATACAGTGGCGCAGATGAAGCCAGGCTCAGTGGTCATCGACCTCGCCGCGGCCCAAGGCGGCAACTGCCCGCTGACCGTCGCCGACCAGGTGGTGGTGGAAAACGGCGTGATCATTTGCGGCCCGACCAACCTGGCGGGCGCTGTCGCCGCCGATGCCTCGGCCTTGTATGCGCGCAACCTGCTGGACTTCCTGAAGCTGGTCTTCACCAAGGAAGGGCAGTTTGAAATCAACCTCGAAGACGACATCGTCGCCGCGTGCCTGATGTGCCGCGACGGCCAAGTCATCCGCAAAAACGCCTAAGCAGGGATTCAGACGATGGAAGAGCTTATCTCCCCCGGTATCTACAACCTGATCATCTTTGTGCTGGCAATTTATGTCGGTTACCACGTGGTCTGGAACGTAACACCCGCGCTGCACACGCCGTTGATGGCAGTGACCAATGCCATTTCCGCGATTGTCATCGTCGGCGCCATGCTGGCTGCTGCGCTGACCGTCACCCCGCTGGGCAAGACCATGGGCACACTGGCCGTGGCCCTGGCCGCAGTGAATGTATTCGGCGGCTTCCTGGTGACTCGCAGAATGCTTGAGATGTTCAAGAAGAAAGCCCCGAAAGCAAAAGAAGAGGCGCCATCGTCATGAGCATGAATCTGGTCACGACGCTCTACTTGATCGCGTCGATTTGCTTTATCCAGGCCCTTAAAGGCCTGTCGCACCCAACTACCTCGCGACGCGGCAACCTGTTCGGCATGCTCGGCATGGCGCTGGCGGTGCTGACCACCGTGGGCCTCATCTATAAGCTTGGGGCTGAGCTGGCCACCGCCGGTATCGGCTACGTGATCGTTGGCCTGCTGATCGGCGGCACTGCCGGTTCGATCATGGCCAAGCGCGTAGAAATGACCAAAATGCCCGAGCTGGTGGCGTTCATGCACAGCATGATCGGCCTGGCCGCAGTGTTTATCGCCATCGCCGCCGTGGTCGAGCCGCAATCGCTGGGCATCGTCAAACACCTGGGCGACGCGATCCCGGCCGGTAACCGCCTGGAGCTGTTCCTCGGTGCCGCTATCGGTGCGATCACCTTTTCCGGTTCGGTGATCGCGTTCGGCAAGCTGTCGGGCAAGTACAAGTTCCGCCTGTTCCAAGGCGCACCGGTACAGTTTGGCGGGCAGCACAAACTGAACCTGGTGCTTGGCCTGGCAACACTGGGCCTGGGCCTGGCATTCATGCTCACCGGCAACCTCACTGCGTTCGCACTGATGCTGGCCTTGGCCTTCGTGCTGGGCGTGTTGATCATCATCCCGATTGGCGGCGCTGACATGCCGGTAGTCGTGTCGATGCTCAACAGCTACTCCGGCTGGGCAGCGGCGGGTATCGGCTTCTCGCTGAACAACTCGATGCTGATCATCGCTGGCTCCCTGGTGGGCTCCAGTGGCGCGATCCTGTCGTACATCATGTGCAAAGCGATGAACCGCTCCTTCTTTAATGTGCTGCTCGGCGGTTTCGGCAACACGGCGGATGCAGCCGGCCCGGCGGGCTCTAAAGAAGCACGCCCGGTGAAGTCCGGCTCGGCCGACGATGCCACCTTCCTGCTGACCAACGCCGATACCGTGATCATCGTGCCGGGCTATGGCTTGGCAGTGGCACGTGCGCAACATGCGCTTAAAGAACTGACCGAGAAGCTGACCCACCGTGGCGTGACCGTGAAGTACGCGATCCACCCAGTGGCGGGGCGCATGCCTGGGCATATGAACGTGCTGCTGGCTGAGGCGGAAGTGCCTTATGACCAGGTGTTCGAGATGGAAGACATCAACTCCGAGTTCGGCCAGGCCGACGTGGTGCTGGTATTGGGCGCCAATGACGTGGTCAACCCGGCCGCCAAGAACGACCCGAACTCGCCGATCGCCGGCATGCCGATCCTGGAAGCGTTCAAGGCCAAGACCATCATCGTCAACAAGCGCTCTATGGCCAGCGGCTATGCGGGCCTGGACAACGAGTTGTTCTATCTGGACAAGACCATGATGGTCTTCGGCGATGCCAAAAAGGTCATCGAAGACATGGTCAAGGCCGTCGAATAACACTGCGCCAGCGCAATACCCGAAACCCTGGCCTCCCGTAGGCTGGGGTTTTTTATTACGGGATAAAACCCGACCAAAGGCTCTAAATCGCTACCTTGCATTCGACCATGGTAGCGGGCCGAAATTTTTTGAAATCACTACACTGCCCACCTTGCTTCCGTAGCCTGAGATAACAATTCATGTACCGTGATCGTATCCGCTTGCCTTCGTTGTTGAACAAGGTCATGAGCGCGGCAGACGCCGCTGCACTGATCGAGGACGGCATGACCGTCGGCATGAGCGGCTTCACCCGAGCCGGTGAAGCCAAGGCCGTCCCCCACGCCCTGGCCGAACGCGCCAAGACTTCGCCATTGAAAATCACCCTGATGACCGGCGCCAGCCTGGGCAATGACCTGGACAAGCAACTGACCGAAGCCGGCGTACTATCGCGACGCATGCCATTCCAGGTCGACAGCACCCTGCGCAAGGCTATCAATGCCGGCGAGGTGATGTTTATCGATCAGCACCTGTCGGAAACCGTCGAGCAGCTGCGCAACAACCAGCTCAAATTGCCCGACATTGCGGTGATTGAAGCCGTCGCAATCACTGAGCAGGGCCATATCGTGCCCACCACCTCGGTCGGCAACTCGGCCAGTTTCGCGATTTTTGCCAAACAGGTGATCGTCGAGATCAACCTGGCGCACAACCCGAACCTGGAGGGGCTGCACGACATTTACATCCCGACCTACCGGCCGACTCGCACGCCGATCCCGCTGGTGAAAGTCGACGACCGCATTGGCAGCACTGCGATTCCGATCCCGCCGGAGAAAATCGTCGCCATCGTGATCACCAACCAGGCCGACTCCGCCTCCACGGTGACGCCACCTGACAGTGACACACAAGGCATCGCCAACCACCTGATCAACTTCCTCAAGCAAGAAGTGGACGCCGGGCGCATGACCAACAAGCTCGGCCCGCTGCAAGCCGGGATCGGCAACATTGCCAACGCGGTGATGTGCGGCTTGATCGACTCGCCGTTCGAAGACCTGACCATGTATTCGGAAGTCCTGCAGGACTCGACGTTCGACCTGATCGACGCTGGCAAGCTGAGCTTCGCCTCCGGCAGCTCAATCACCTTGTCGGAGCGGCGCAATGCCGACGTGTTCGGCAACCTGGAGCATTACAAGGACAAACTTGTATTGCGCCCACAGGAAATCTCCAACCACCCTGAAGTGGTGCGTCGCCTGGGCATCATCGGGATCAACACCGCGCTGGAGTTCGATATCTACGGCAACGTCAACTCCACCCACGTGTGTGGCACGCGGATGATGAACGGTATTGGCGGTTCTGGCGATTTTGCACGCAACGCGCACCTGGCGATCTTTGTCACCAAATCGATTGCCAAGAGCGGCGCGATTTCCAGCGTGGTACCGATGGTCAGCCATGTGGACCACACCGAGCATGACGTGGACATTCTCGTCACCGAAGTGGGCCTGGCCGATTTGCGCGGGCTGGCACCGCGGGAACGTGCGCGGGTGATCATCGACAACTGTGTACATCCGGCCTATCGCGATGCGCTCAACACCTACTTCGAAACCGCCTGCGCCATCGGTGGGCACACCCCGCACATTCTGCGCGAGGCACTGAGCTGGCACATCAACCTCGAAGAAACCGGGCATATGCTCAAGGCTTGATGAATACAGATCCGAGCTGATGCAAATACAGTTTCATCAGCTCGGAGATCTAACCGTCACGCCTGTAAAAAACTGTACTGCTGTACTGGTCATTTCCTACCGAAATATCCCACATAAAACCTCAAAAACACCAAATACGCACCTTTTAGGTGCGCACAGGTACAGTTGCCCCATTTACGTACCGTACAGCCTGATTAAACAGTTAACTGGCCTCTCACAATACAGGTGAACTGTATCTAGAGAGTCTTGCGCGGGAGGAGGATCATTGGCATCAGTTAAACCACTACCTAATCCCGCCACAAGCGGAAGGATGTCATCATGGAACGTACACTCAGTTCCGAACTGTTCCTCGAAGAAAAAGCTGTAAACACCCGGGCTTCCTTGCCTTTGCGCGTTCTCGCCAACCTGATGTTGTGGCAGCGCCGCATCTCCAGCCGCCATCAGTTGGCCCGCCTGGATTCGCGTCTGCTGGCTGACGCCGGTATCAGCGAAGCTCAACGCTACGAAGAGCTGAGCAAGCCGTTCTGGCGCTAATGGGCGCCCGCTGGCCCTGACCCGCCGGGTCCACCGCCAGCACCCAGATTTGTCAAGGCAAAGCCCGCCCCGGGTAACCGGAGACGGGCTTTGTTGTTTCTGCGATATCGCCTTGAATCTTCGAGGATTTCTACAAGCAGGTACAGTTTTAAAATTATAGAAAAAGATAGGTACAGATGAATTGCAAGCTTCCGAATGGACGGGCGCAAGACTAATATCCATCCACCACGTGGCGAACCTTGTAGAGCGTGCGTCTGATGCTCAACAGTCCCAGTCCGTTTCGCAGTGGCCGTTTCGCGCCACCTTCTTATTCGTCTACAGGAGTTACCCCATGTCCCGTCTTCGCCTGCTGTGCACTGCCGCTGTGTTGACTCTGGCTGCCAATGCCAATGCGAGCAGCTTGATCATGACCACCGACTCGATCGTCGGCGCGCTGAAAGCCACCTCCGATGCCAGTTCCGATGCTACATCCTCCCTGCGCGACAACAAGGTCGTACAGGCCGCCCGTGACGACGCCGCCAGCTTTGTCGCCAGCGAAGGCGCCATCCGTGGCGTGAAGCTGGAAAGCGCCCTGGCCCAGATCCGCCAACAAGCACCGCAACTGAACACCGCAACCGATGCACAGCTGGCACAGGCCATCCTGGCGATCTGATCGGCGGCAACCAGAAGGGAGCGCATGCCGCTCCCGGATGCCTCGGCGCTGGCTCTCGCCGGGCCATTGCGCTAGCCTTGGCGCTCGCTTTCAGTTGTCGAGTCCCATGGTTTTTTCATACCGCCTGTTGATCGTCCCTGTACTGTTTTCCGCTTGCTGGTCACCTTTGGCTTCGGCCCTTGATGTGTCCACCCAGAGCACCGTTGTCAGCGTGTACGCCACCAGCAAGGTGACCTCTGCACCGTTCGACGACAAGTTGATATTGGCCGCCCAGGATGATGCTGCCGCTTTCATCGCCACTGACGGCCAATGGCGGGGCGCACGACTGGAGTCTGCACTGGATTATCTGCGCCGCACCCAGCCAAAACTTCATGCAAGCGACCTTGAACTGGCGCAGGCAATTCTCGTCCAATAATCATCTTTGTATTTGGAGTCACCCCCAATGCGTAGCCCGTTGATCGTCGCCGCCCTCGGCCTGCTGTTTTTGGCTGATGTCGCCCAGGCGCAAACCTTGAAGGCCACCAGCAACATCGTCGTGCGAGCTTCGGCGCGCACTATTGATTTCACCTCGGACACCACCACCTCCATCCGCGACTCCAAAATCGTGCGTGAAGCACACGATGATGCCGCCAGTTTCGTCGCCACCAATGGCGAAATTCGCGGGGCGCAACTTGAAGCAGCTTTTGACACCCTGCGCACCCGCGTACCCGAAGCCCGTGATGCCAGTGATCAGACCCTCGCCGAAGCTATTCTCGCTCTGTGAGGCGAATCAACGCCTGGCTCCTGGCCGGGGCCGTGCTGCTGTGTGCAAGTGCAGCCCAGGCCAGCCTGCAACTGCGGCTCAAAGCCGATGGCCTGAGCCCGGCCGAACAGCAGGCCAGCCAGGCATTGCTCGATGAAGCACTACACGCCTTGCCGCCGCGCTTTGTCGAGCAATTGGACCGGCGTATTGATGTTGGCTGGACCGATAAAATGCCCGAGAACGCCTACGGCCAGGCGTCATTGGTTTCGGAGTTGGACCTCAACCAAAACCTGCTAGCCAGCCTGACCGATGGCAGCGCCGCCACCCAAAAAACCAATCGCCCCCATGGCACTGTGCGCAGGGAAATGCTCGCCACCGTGCTGCATGAACTGACCCACATCTATGACCGTGCACGCCTTTGGCCCAAAGACGAGCGCACGCTGATCCAGCGTTGCAGCCGCCAGAACAACATCACGGGCTTGATCGGCCTGCCCGACCAATGCCGCGGCCAGAACGATCGTCGCTTCACGCTGAGCGATGACCCACGCCTGCTGGACCTTGCCGGCTGGCCACAATACGTCGGCCGTCGCGGTGAACGCGAACAGCACAACAATCAGGTGGTCCGCAGCCCGGATATCTATGAAACCACCAGCCCGCTGGAGTTCGTGGCGGTCAATATGGAGTACTTCCTCCTCGACCCCAGCTATGCCTGCCGCCGCCCCGCGTTATTCCGCTACTACGAGGAACACTTTGGCTGGGCCCCGCCGGAGCAAGATACTTGTGCCAAGACTTACCCATTCCTGAACGCCGGCAACGACTTCGCCAAGACGCCCCTGGGCCAGATCGACCCGGAACGTGTGTATGAAATTGACTACCTGCTCGCCGAAGCCAACCAAAACCTGGTGAGCCGCTGGGGCCATAGCATGTTGCGCCTGGTGATTTGCGCACCAGGTCGCCCGCGCGGCCCGGATTGTCGTCTGGACCTGGACCGGCACTTGGTGTTGTCCTACCGAGCCTTTGTCGGTGACGTACAGCTGTCGAGCTGGGATGGCCTGGTGGGTAAGTACCCGTCGCGGCTGTTTGTACTGCCGCTGGCGCAAGTCATCGACGAATACACCAAGACCGAATTGCGCGGCCTGGCGTCGGTGCCGCTGAAACTCAACCGCCAGGAAATCAACGACACCGTCGAACACGCCGCTGAAATGCACTGGAGCTATGACGGAAACTACTTCTTTATCTCCAACAACTGCGCGGTCGAGAGCCTGAAACTGTTGCGCAGTGGCAGCGCCAACCCGCAATTGACCGGCCTGGACAACATCACGCCTAACGGTTTGCTCGAAGTCCTCAGCGCACGCGGCCTGGCCGATACCAGCGTATTGAATGACAAGCGCGAGGCGCTGCGCCTGGGGTATCACTTCGACTCGTTCCGCGAGCGTTACCAGGCCATGTTCGATGTATTGCGCAAGCGCCTGCCGATCAAGCAGACCCAGGTCGAAGACTGGTTATCCCTCGATGCTCAGGCGCGCCGCCAGTGGTTCAGCCAGGCCGACCTGCGTACCAGTGCTGCGTTGTTGCTGCTGGAGCAGGCCAGCTATCGCAAGCAACTGATGCTTGCCCAGGACGAAGTCAAACAACGCTATCTCAACGCCCGCGAGCTGAAAAACGGCGGCATGGAGAAAGCCAACAACACACTGCAACAGATCCTCGCCAATAGCGGCTTTCTCAGTCGCCCGGCCGAGTTGCTCGACAGTGGTGGCTACGGCCTGCCGCAGCCTTCGGAAGCCAAGCGCCTGGAATCGGAGAGCGCCGAGCGCCAGAAGCAACTGCAATCATTGACCGGCGAGCTGGATAAAGAGGTGAGGGCGCTGCTCGATCCATCCCGCGCCGCCGAGATTGCCGCCTGTGAAGCCAACCTCAAACAGCTGGGTGAGCATCTGCGTACGTTGCATAAAGCAGCCGGTGGCCTCGAACTACCCTAAATACCTAGCGGTACACAATCAAATTGTGGAGGGGGCTTACTCCCGATAGCGTCGGTGCAGTCATTATCTTCAGTGACTGATACACCGCGATCGGGAGCAAGCCCCCTCCCACATTTTTATCTGCATCAGCCTTAAGACCGTATATCCCCAGTTTCTGCGGCGAAAGCTGGCTGAAAGCTTCCCCGTCTAGGATCGCCCCCACTGCCGGCAATAGACCGGCTGTTAACAACAACAATGGTGATTCCCGATGTCCGCTCGTACCCGCCTGTTCGCCCCGACTCCACCCGTACGCCTCGTGCCTTTCGTTCTGCGCTGACCCTCACTCGGTTCGCCATTCCCTAGCCGCGCTACGCCTGGAGTATTCCTATGCTGACTTTCCTTGGCTTTGCCATGGTCATCACGTTCATGTTCCTGATCATGACCAAGCGCCTGTCCGCGCTGATCGCCTTGATCATCGTGCCGATCCTGTTCGCGCTGTTCGGCGGCTTCGCGCCGAAGATCGGCCCGATGATGCTCGAAGGCATCACCAAGCTCGCGCCGACCGGCGTGATGCTGATGTTTGCCATCCTCTACTTTGCCCTGATGATCGACTCCGGCCTGTTCGACCCGGCCGTGCGCAAGATCCTCAAGATGGTCAAGGGCGACCCGCTGAAAGTCTCGGTCGGCACCGCCGTGCTGGCCCTGGTGGTGTCCCTCGACGGTGACGGCGCCACCACCTACATGATCTGCGTCGCCGCCATGTTGCCGCTGTACCAGCGTATCGGTATGAGCCCGCGCATCATGGCCGGCCTGATCATTCTCGCCGGTGGCGTGATGAACATGACCCCCTGGGGTGGCCCGACGGCCCGCGCCGCCAGTGCGTTGCATGTGGACCCTTCCGACATCTTCGTACCGATGATCCCAGCCATGGCCGCCGGTGTCGTAGCGATCCTGGTGATTGCCTACATGTACGGCAAGCGCGAGCGTGCGCGCCTGGGCGAGTTGCACCTGCAAGGCGACGAGATCGACCACAGCGAAATCAGCGTGTCGCAGTACCCTGACGCCCGCCGTCCGAAGTTGATCTGGTTCAACGGTGCTCTGACCCTGGCGCTGATGTGCACACTGATCGCCGGCCTGCTGCCACTGCCCGTGCTGTTCATGGTGGCGTTCAGTATCGCGATGATCGTCAACTATCCCTGCCTGCAAATGCAGAAAGACCGCGTCGCGGCCCACGCCGGCAGCGTACTGGCGGTAGTGGGGCTGATCTTCGCTGCGGGTATTTTCACGGGCATCCTGTCGGGTACCGGCATGGTCGACGCCATGTCCAAGAGCTTGCTGGCGGTCATCCCCGAGGCCATGGGCCCGTACCTGGCGGTGATCACCGCGTTGGTGAGCATGCCGTTCACCTTCTTCATGTCCAACGATGCGTTCTACTATGGCGTGCTGCCAGTGTTGGCCGAAGCCGCTAGCCATTACGGCATCACCGCCGTGGAAATGGCCCGCGCATCCATTGTTGGCCAACCGGTACACTTGCTCAGCCCGCTGGTACCCTCGACTTACCTGCTGGTGGCACTGGCCGGTATCGAATTCGGCGATCATCAACGCTTCACCCTCAAGTGGGCAGTGCTGGTGTGCCTGTGCATAATGTTCGCCGCACTGCTGATGGGGATTTTTCCGCTGTTCAGCACTCTATAATCCTACCGACTCACTCACCGCGCGGCGCTGCAGCTGGCGCGGTTTAACATTTGCTCAAAGGAATACACATGGAATGGCTGACCAATCCGGAAATCTGGATTGCCTTCTTCACCCTGACGGCCCTCGAGATCGTCCTGGGCATCGATAACATCATCATGATTTCGATCCTGGTCAGCCGCATGCCCAAGCATATGCAGGCGCGCACCCGGATCTTCGGCCTGGCCCTGGCCATGGTCACGCGAATCCTGTTGCTGCTGTCGATCACCTGGGTCATGCAACTGACCGCCGACCTGTTCGTGGTGTTTGACCAGGGTATTTCCGGCCGAGACCTGATCCTGTTCTTCGGCGGCTTGTTCCTGCTGTGGAAAAGCTCCCAGGAGATGTACCACGCCCTGGAAGGTGAAGACGAAACCCACGAAGAGCCGGGCGGCAAAGGTGGCAAGTTCATCTACACCATCATCCAGATCGCCATCATCGACATCGTGTTCTCCCTGGACTCGGTAATCACCGCCGTCGGCATGGTTTCCCACGTGCCGGTGATGGTCGCAGCGATCATCGTTGCGGTACTGGTGATGATGCTGGCTGCCGGCACCATCAGCGAATTCATCGACAAGCACCCGTCGCTGAAAATGCTGGCGCTGTCGTTCCTGCTGGTAGTAGGTACCGTGCTGATCGCCGAATCCTTCGGCGTGCACGTGCCAAAAGGCTACGTCTACTTCGCCATGGCGTTCTCGCTGGCGGTGGAAGCGGTGAATATCAAGATGCGCACCGCCATCGCGAAAAAGAAAAAACAGCAGGACCCTGTGAAACTGCGCAAGGACATTCCGGGTCAATAATCATGGCCCGCTGCTGAAATGGGGCGCTCGCGCCCCATTTTTTCATCTGCAAAAAACTGATTTCATGACAGTTTTGTTTCAATCCCCACTTTAGCTATGCGATGCTGGCGCAGAGCCCATTCGCCAACTACAGCTTAAGTACAAGACGTAGAACGGCACGCGGCAATTCTCATTTGCTCCTGTTGGAGCACACCCAAACGGGGGGCCGAGCATGCTGACCTTGCTCAATCTGCTTTCCGCCGTGACCCTGCTTATCTGGGGCACGCACATTGTCCGTACCGGCATCCTGCGGGTCTACGGCTCCAACTTGCGCCAAGTCATCGGGCAGAACATGTCCAAGCGCTGGCTGGCCTTTGTCGCCGGGATTCTGGTGACAGCCATGGTGCAAAGCAGCAACGCTACCGCGATGCTGGTGACGTCCTTTGTCGGCCAAGGGCTGATGAGCCTCACGCCTGCCTTGGCCACCATGCTCGGCGCCGACGTCGGTACCGCGTTGATGGCGCGCGTACTGACCTTCGACCTGTCCTGGCTATCGCCGCTGCTGATCTTTCTCGGGGTGATTTTCTTCCTCTCGCGCAAACAGACACGGGCAGGGCAGTTGGGCCGGGTCGGTATCGGCCTAGGGCTGATCATCCTCGCGCTGCAATTGATCGTCGAAGCCGCCGGCCCCATTACCCATGCCCAAGGCGTCAAAGTCATCTTCGCCTCGCTGACCGGCGATATCTTGCTGGACGCCTTGGTCGGCGCGCTGTTCGCGATGATTTCCTACTCCAGCCTTGCAGCGGTGTTGCTCACGGCAACCCTGGCCGGCGCTGGCGTGATCGGTTTGCATGTGGCAATCGGCCTGGTGATCGGCGCCAACATCGGCAGCGGTGTACTCGCGTTCCTCAGCACCAGCATGCAGAACACCGCCGGGCGCCAGGTGGCCCTGGGCAGCCTGCTGTACAAATTGATCGGCCTGCTGCTGATCATTCCAGTGCTTGACCCACTCGTACTCTGGATGGACGGCCTGGACTACAGCGCCCAAGGCATGGTCATCACCTTCCACCTGCTCTACAACGTCACGCGTTGCTTGATTCTGCTGCCGACCATTGGCCCTATGGCGCGGCTATGCGCCTGGCTGCTGCCCGAGCGCGAAGAAACCAATGGCAAGGCCAAACCGCGCCATCTTGACCTGGCCGCGCTCACCACGCCGAGCCTGGCCCTGGCCAACGCCGCGCGGGAAACCCTGCGCCTGGGCGACCTGATCGACAATATGCTCACTTCGATGCAAGAGGTCCTGCGCGGCAATCAAACCGCGATCACCCAGCAAATGCGCAGCCTCAGCGATGACGTCGAGGCGCTCTACAGCGCGATCAAGCTCTACCTGGCGCAAATGCCCCGTGAAGACCTGAGTGAACAAGACAGCCGCCGCTGGGCAGAAATCATCGAGCTGTCGATCAACCTGAAACTGGCGGGCGACCTGATCGAACGCATGCTGCGCAAGGTCCAGCAGCAGAAAACCTCGCAGCGCCGGCAGTTCTCCGAAGTGGGCCTGGAAGAGCTCAGCGGCCTGCACAGCCAGTTGATCGCCAACCTGCGCCTGGGTCTGTCGGTGTTTCTCAGCGGTGATGCGGAAAGCGCCCGCCAATTGCTGCGTGAAAAACGCCGCTTTCGCGCCCAGGAACGTCGCCTGGCCCACGCCCATGTCAGCCGCCTGCAACGCAAGATTGTGCAGAGCCTGGAAACCAGCTCATTGCACTTGGAGCTGATTGCCGACATGAAACGCTTGAACTCGTTGTTTTGCAGCAGTGCTTATGTAGTGTTGGAAACGTCCGACACCGGCGCACTCTCCGCCGAAGATATTGCCGACATCACCCATTCGCCCTGAACGTACGACGGCGAGTGAAGTCAGTTAACAATGGACCTCATTCGCCAGGAAGCTTGTTATGCGTCGCCTGTTACTCGCCTGCCTGCTCCTAGGCTCGGCACACACATTCGCCTTTGACCGCCTGCAAGTCGAGGGCTACACCTTGCCCAACGGCCTGCAACTGCTGCTCAAGCCGGGCACCGAACGCGGGCACGTAGCCATTCGCCTGGTGGTGGGCGTGGGCCTGGATGATTTCGGTTGTGAAGACAAAGAGCTGCCGCACCTGCTTGAACACCTGCTGTTCAGCGGCATCGACGGCGGAGGGGAAGGTGACCTGGAAGACCGCATGCAAGCCCTGGGCGGCGAGTGGAACGCCTATACCAGCAACGCCGACACCACCTTCGTGATCGAGGCCCCCGCGCAAAACCAGCGCAAGGTGCTGGACCTGCTGCTGGCTATCCTCACCCGTACGCAACTGACCGACGCCCATATCAACGCCGCCAAGCAGGTGGTCGAGCGTGAAGACGGCGGCCATTACTCCCATTTGCAACGCCTGCTGGACCGCCAGGACCTCGGCCACAACGCCAGCAACCAATTGGCTGTCGAACTGGGCCTCAAATGCACCGAACGCGCCGAGGCCAATCACCTGACCCGCGATCAGCTGGAAGGGGTGCGCAAGCACTGGTACGCACCGAACAACATGACCTTGATCATCGTTGGCGACCTCGACAAATTGCTGCCCGCCTATCTGGAACGCACCTTCGGCCAACTCGACCCTGTGGAACCCAGCGAACATCGGCCGCTCCCGGAGATCCAGCACACCGCCGCCAGCCACCGCGACCTGATCCGCGGCTGGGTCGGCGACGGCGCCAAGCTGCACTGGCTGTTCCCCGAGCCGGTGCTGGACGACCAGCATGATGAAACCTACGACCTGCTAAAGGATTACCTCGACTGGGCGCTGTACCGGCAACTACGCCTCAAGCACGGTTTGTCCTACGGCCCGTGGACTGAACGCGAAGTGCTCGGCGGCGTCGGTTTCCTGAGCCTGAATGCCGACCT
The DNA here is from genome assembly GCF_009659625.1 of Pseudomonas haemolytica. Classification (GTDB taxonomy): domain Bacteria; phylum Pseudomonadota; class Gammaproteobacteria; order Pseudomonadales; family Pseudomonadaceae; genus Aquipseudomonas; species Aquipseudomonas haemolytica. The sequence continues at coordinate 18,207 of NZ_VOIW01000003.1, forward strand.
CGAACGGGAAAATGTCCCTGAGGCCGAACAGGTTCTGCAAGACCTCAAGGCAAAACTGCTCAAGGACGGGCTGGACCCAACGGTATTCGCCCGCCTGCAACAAGCCGCCATTGCCCGTCAAGCCTGGGCCGTTCAGGGCAACAGTGCGTTGGCGGACTATTATTGGAGTGCCTCAGGCGACTACGCCGATGGTCATTTCAGTGACCCGGTCAAACGCATCAAAGCCGTGAGCTTGGCGCAAACCAACCAGGCCCTGCGTGAGGTGTTTAAACACTCGGGTTACTGGCGCATCGAAAAGCCGCTGCTTAGCTATGACGCGCTGACCTGGATCGGCGCGGGCGTGCTTGGCCTGATCGCCATAGTGTTGATCGCCGTTCGGCGTTATCGCCAACGGATCGTGGAATGAGGCACCGGACCCAGGGCTAAGACGTTATTCTGTCTGGGATTTTTTCCTACAAAGACTGCGAACCGCCGAATGCCTAACCTGACCCACTTAATCCAGCGCATCCTCGAACTGATGAAGCGCTACCCAGGGGTGATAGCACTCGGCGGTTTCATCTCGGGTGTGGGCAGCTTCATCCTCGTGGACCGCCAGCAGGGCATGGCCAGTTGGATCGCGGTGATCATGCTCGTGAGTTGGCTGTGGCTGATGCTGGAGAACAGCTTCACCCAGCTGTTCACCAAGGTCTTCAAGCGCGAAATCCCTGAACCGCTGCTGCGCTACGCCACCCAGATGATCCACCAGGAAAGTCTGTTTTTCGTCTTGCCATTCTTTTTCGTTACCACGGCCTGGAACAGCGGCCAATCGCTGTTCACCGGCCTGCTCGGCGCGGCGGCGCTGGTGTCGATCATCGACCCGCTGTACTACAAGTGGCTGGCACCCAAGCGCTCGCTGTTCCTGGCCCTGCACACCCTGACTTTGTTTGCCGCGTTGCTCACCGCGCTGCCGATCATCCTGCACCTGACCACTGCCCAGAGCTACAAACTGGCGCTCGGCGTTGCCATGGTTCTGTCGATCCCAAGCCTGGCCGTCAGCCTGCCGCTGCGCAGCCTCAAAGGCTGGGCAATGCTACTGGGAGTCACCGTCGCCATCGGCTGCGCCGGCTGGTTCCTGCGCAGTTGGGTACCACCCGCCACCCTGTGGATGACCGAAGTGGCGATCAGCACCCAGCTACAAGACCGCACACCGGGCGATGACCTCAAGGAAGTCACCGCCGACCAGTTGCGCAGCGGTGGGCTGTACGCCTACACCGCGATCAACGCCCCGCGTGGGTTGGATGAGCGGATCTACCATGTGTGGAAATTCAACGGCCAGGAAGTCGACCGCATTGCCCTGGATATCCATGGTGGGCGCAAGGAGGGCTACCGCGCCTGGACCCACAAGCAGAACTTCCCGGGTGACGCCGTGGGGCGCTGGCAAGTGCAGGTACTTACCGAAGACGGGCAAGTCATCGGCGTATTGCGCTTCAAGGTGATAGACGCAGCACAAGCGGACAACCCAAAGTAGGCCCGTTCGTGCTATTACGTAGGAACTGTGGATAGCCAAACAAGCTCGGAGCTTATGACCACTCGCACGACGGCCGGCGCGGCCCATCTTGATACGTCCAGCACCCCACCGTTGCTGCGGATTACCGGCGACTGGACGCTTGCCCACTACGCCAATCTGAAGAAGCTGTCGGGCACACTCGACGGCCAATACGACGCTGGCGCCCGTATTGACCTCAACGGCCTTGGCGCTCTGGATACCGCCGGTGCCTCGCTGCTGGTGGAACTGCTGGGCCCCGAGCGCATCGAGCACTCCGCCGAGCAGACCGATTGCAGCCTGCCAGCCGCCGACCGCGCACTGCTCAAGACCGTCTACCGCTCCCTGAATGATTTCTGCGTGCCGATCAAAGAGCCAGAAGAGGCCGTCGGCATTCAGGTGATGGCACGCATCGGCCGCGCCGTGGACACCGTTTGGCAAGACGCCATGAAGCTGTTGGGCTTTATCGGCCTGATCCTCGAAACCTTCGCCCGTGGCGTACTGCGCCCCAAGCGCTGGCGCCTGACGCCCATGGTCGCGCATATCGAACAGACTGGCCTCGACGCAGCGCCTATCGTCGCCTTGCTGACCTTCCTGGTCGGCGCGGTAGTGGCGTTTCTCGGCGCTACGGTACTCAAGAGTTTCGGCGCGACGATTTTTACCGTGGACCTGGTGGCGTTCTCCTTCCTGCGAGAGTTCGGTGTATTGCTCACCGCGATCCTGATCGCCGGCCGAACCGCCAGTGCGTTCACCGCACAAATCGGTTCAATGAAAGCCAATGAAGAAATCGACGCCATCCGTACCCTGGGCCTGGACCCCATGGAGCTGTTGGTATTGCCGCGGGTTCTGGCGCTGCTGGTGGCGCTGCCAATGCTGACCTTCCTGGCGATGCTCTCGGGGATTGTCGGGGGTGGCGTGGTGTGCGCCGTGGCGCTGGATATTTCACCGGCGATGTTCCTCTCGCTGCTGCAATCGGACATTGGCGTGCAGCATTTTCTGGTGGGCATGGTGAAAGCGCCGATCTTCGCTTTCCTGATCGCGGCCATTGGCTGCCTGGAAGGCTTCAAGGTCAGCGGCAGCGCCGAGTCAGTGGGCGCGCATACCACCTCCAGCGTGGTGCAATCGATTTTTGTGGTGATCGTACTGGATGCGGTCGCCGCGATGTTTTTCATGGAGATGGGCTGGTGAGTCGTCTACACCGTACGCCCACTGAGGCGGTGATTGAAGTACGCGGCCTGTGCAACCGCTTTGGCAGCCAGAGCGTGCACGAGAACCTCGACCTGGATTTGTACAAGGGCGAAATCCTGGCAGTGGTCGGCGGCTCCGGCAGCGGTAAGTCCGTGCTGCTGCGCAGCATCGTCGGCCTGCGTCGCCCAAGCGAAGGTGAAGTGCGGGTATTTGGCAAGAACCTGCCGAGCCTGCCTGAGCATGAACGCTCGCTGGTGGAGCGGCGCTTTGGCGTGCTGTTCCAGAAGGGCGCGCTGTTTTCCTCGCTGACCGTCACCGAGAATGTCGCCCTGCCATTGATTGAACACGCGGGCCTCAGCCGCGCCGACGCCGAGCACTTGGCGGCGGTCAAGCTGGCCCTGGCAGGGCTGCCGCTGTCGGCGGCCGACAAATACCCGGCCTCATTGTCCGGCGGCATGGTCAAGCGTGCGGCATTGGCCCGTGCGCTGGCATTGGACCCGGATATCCTATTCCTCGACGAACCCACCGCCGGCCTCGACCCGATTGGCGCGGCGCAGTTCGACCAATTGATCCTGACCCTGCGCGATGCGTTGGGTTTGAGTGTGTTCCTGGTCACCCATGACCTCGACACGCTGTACACCATCACCGACCGCGTGGCGGTGCTGGCGCAAAAGAAAGTACTGGTGGCCGACGCCATCGATGTCGTCTCGGAAACGGACGACCCCTGGATTCATGAATATTTCCACGGCCCCCGGGGCCGCGCGGCATTGGATGCCGCTCAATCGCTCAACGAGGTATGACATGGAAACCCGAGCCCATCATGTGATGATCGGACTGTTCAGCGTAATCGTGGTGGTCGGCGCAATGCTGTTCGGCCTATGGCTGGCCAAGTCCAGCGTCGACAGCGCCTTCCGGGATTACGAGGTGGTGTTCAACGAGGCGGTCAGCGGCCTGTCCCAGGGCAGCTCGGTGCAGTACAGCGGGATCAAGGTGGGTGACGTCACCAGCCTGCGCCTGGACCCCAGCGACCCACGTCGCGTCCTCGCACGCATCCGCCTGGCCGGGCAGACGCCGATCAAGGAGGACACCCAAGCCAAGCTGGCGCTGACCGGCATCACCGGCACCTCGATCATCCAGCTCAGTGGCGGCACCCCACAGAGCCCGGAGCTCAAGGGCAAGAACGGTAACCTGCCGGAAATCATCGCGTCGCCATCGCCCATCGCACGACTGCTCAATAACAGCAACGACCTGATGACCAGCATCAACCTGCTGCTGCACAACGCCAACCACATGTTCTCCCGGGAAAACGTCGAACGCCTGAGCAACACCTTGGACAACTTGCAGCAAACCACTGGCGCCATCGCCGAGCAACGTGGCGATATCAAGGTGGTGATGCAGCAACTGATGCAGGTGAGCAAACAGGCCGGCGCCGCGCTCGAGCAAACCACCGTGCTGATGCGCAGCGCCAATGGCTTGCTCAATGAGCAAGGCAAGCAAGCCTTCGGCAGCGCCGAGCAGGCGATGAAATCCCTGGAACAAAGCACCGCCACGATCAACACCTTGCTGACCAACAATCAGGATTCGGTGAACAGCGGCATGCAGGGCCTCAACGAACTGGCGCCAGCGGTGCGCGAGCTGCGTGAAACCCTCGGCTCGCTGCGCGCCATCTCCCGCCGCCTGGAAGCCAACCCCAGCGGTTACCTGCTGGGCAGCGACAAGAACAAGGAGTTCACGCCATGAAGCGTGCTTACCAAATGATCGCCCCTGTGGCTCTGGCACTGGTCAGTGCGTGTTCAATCCTGCCCAAGCCGGACCCATCGGACGTGTACCGCCTGGTATCTGCCCAGCCCATCACTCAAGGCGCACCGGTAAGTTGGTCATTGCGGGTGAGCAAACCCCAGACCAGCGAGTTTCTCGACAGCCCACGCATTGCCGTGGTGCCGCACGGTAATTTGATCAGCAGCTATGCAAGCTCACGCTGGAGCGATCCAACCCCAGTGCTGCTACGCAATCGGTTTATAGACGGCTTCCAGCGCGATGGTCGGGTGACGCTGCTGAGTACCGATGAGACCAATCTGCAAGCCGACTATGAGCTGGGCGGGCAGTTGCAGGCGTTTCAGAGTGAGTATCGTGGCACCGCGGTGGAAGTAGTGATTCGCCTCGACGCACGGCTGGTGCGCGGGAGTGATCAGCGGATTATTGCCAGCCGGCGGTTTGAGGTCAGGCAGCCGGTGAGCGACACCAAAGTGCCGGCGGTGGTGGAAGGATTTGGGCAGGCAGGGGATCAGTTGAATAAGCAGGTGGTGGATTGGGTGGTGGCGCAGGGCAACACTGCCTCTAAACACTGATGGCCTCATCGGGAGCAAGCCCCCTCCCACATTTGACTGTGTTCACAAATCAAAATGTGAGAGGGGGCTTGCTCCCGATAGCAATCAAAGCCTCAACCAAAAAACCAGTAGCACACCGAAATAGCCGCAACGACACCGGCAAACTCCGCCAGCAATGCACAGCCAACGGCATGCCGCGCGCGCTGGATACCTACCGAACCGAAGTACACCGCCAACACATAGAACGTGGTCTCGGTACTGCCCTGAATCGTAGCCGCCACCAACGCCGGGAAGCTGTCCACCCCCTGGGTCTGCATGGTCTCGATCAGCATCGCCCGCGCCGCACTCCCTGAGAACGGCTTGACCATCGCAGTCGGCAGCGCGTCGACAAAACGCGTGTCCATACCGGTCCAGGCCACCACATGGCGAATTCCTTCCAGACCGAAGTCCAAGGCACCCGAGGCGCGCAACACGCCAACGGCACACAGCATCGCGACCAGATAGGGCAACAGGTTCTTGGCAACGTCGAAGCCTTCCTTGGCGCCTTCGACAAAGGCCTCATACACCTTGACCTTGCGCAAGGCACCGATCACCAAGAACAACATGATCAAGCCAAACAGCGTGAGGTTACCCAGTATCGACGACAAACCGGCCAGCGCCGTGGCCGAGAGTGTCGCCAGCAGCGCCATGAAGCCACCCAGCACCAACGCGCCAGGGATCAGATAGGCCAGCACCACCGGGTCCCACAGCCGCAGGCGCTGCATCACTGCCACCGACAGCAGGCCCACCAGGGTCGAAGCGCTGGTAGCCAGCAGGATCGGCAGGAACACCAGGGTCGGGTCGGCAGCGCCTTGCTGGGCGCGGTACATGAAGATGGTCACCGGCAACAGCGTCAGCGAGGACGCATTGAGCACCAGGAACAGAATCTGCGCGTTGCTCGCCGTATTGGGGATGGGGTTGAGTTCCTGCAGCGCTTTCATGGCTTTCAGGCCAATGGGCGTGGCGGCGTTGTCCAGGCCCAGGCCGTTGGCGGCGAAGTTGAGGGTGATCAAGCCGATGGCGGGGTGGCCGGCGGGCACTTCCGGCATCAGGCGGCGAAACAGCGGGCCAAGGGCCTTGGCCAGCCAATCGACGATGCCGGCTTTTTCGGCAATACGCAAAAAGCCCAGCCATAAGGTCAGGGTACCGAACAGCAGCACCATCACTTCCACCGACAATTTGGCCATGGCGAAAATGCTTTCCACCATCGCTGCGAAAATCCCGGCGTTACCGCCCACCAGCCATTGCGCCAGTGCTGACACCATTGCCACGACAAAGAAGCCAAGCCACAGGCCATTGAGCATCAGTTAAATCCCCCGAAAGATGGGGCGAATGATAACGGGGCTGGCAGAAACGACAAACCCCGGAATTATCCGGGGTTTGCGTCAGCGCAATCGTGGCATCAGCCGCGAGTAGTCTCGCCGGCCGGCAGGGCTTCCTTGCTGCGCCAGTGCGGCAGGGAGTTCCAGTAGCGTTCGCCCTTCGCGTCGTCGTACATACCTTCCCAACGGGAGATAACCAGCACGGCCAAGGCGTTGCCGATCACGTTCAGCGCGGTACGTGCCATGTCCATCACACGGTCCACACCGGCGATAAATGCCAAGCCTTCCAGCGGGATGCCTACGCTGCCCAAGGTGGCCAGCAGTACCACGAAGGACACACCTGGCACGCCTGCGATGCCTTTGGAGGTAACCATCAGGGTCAGTACCAGCATCAGTTGCTGGCCGATCGACAGATCGATGCCATACAGCTGGGCGATAAAGATCGCGGCGATGCTCTGGTACAGGGTCGAACCGTCGAGGTTGAATGAGTAACCGGTCGGCACCACGAAGCTGCAGATCGCCTTCGGCGCGCCGTAGGCTTCCATCTTCTCGATCACACGTGGCAGCACGGTTTCGGAACTGGCAGTGGAGTAAGCCAGCACCAGCTCATCCTTGAAGATGCGCATCACTTTCAGGATCGAGAAGCCGAACAGGCGGGCGATCAAGCCCAGAACCGCAAAGGCGAAGAACAGGATCGCGACGTAAACCAGGATAACCAGCTTGGCCAGCGGCAGCAGGGAGGCAAAACCGAAGTTGGCGACGGTTACCGCGATCAGGGCAAACACGCCGATAGGGGCGTACTTCATGATCATGTGGGTAACTTTGAACATGCTTTCGGACACGCCCTGGAACATCGTCACCAAGGGCTCGCGCAGCTCTGGCTTGAGGCTCGACAAGCCCAGGCCGAACAACACGGAGAAGAAGATGATCGGCAGCATCTCGCCACGGGCAACCGCCGCGAAGATGTTCGATGGGATCAGGTTGAGGATGGTCTCGATGAAGGCATGTTCATGCTGCACCTCGGCGGCAGTCGCCTGGTACTTGGAGATATCGACGGTACCCAGGGTACTCATGTCGATGCCAGCGCCCGGGTGGAACAGGTTGGCCAGCAATAGGCCGACCACAATGGCGATGGTGGTGACCACTTCGAAGTAAAGAATGGTTTTGACACCGATGCGACCGAGTTTTTTCGCATCACCTACCCCGGCAATGCCGACGATCAGCGAGGAAATCACAATCGGGATCACGATCATCTTGATCAGGCGGATAAAGATATCGCCTGCCGGCTGCAACACATTGCTGATCCACCAGGCCTTTTCAGCACTGAAATGGTTGAGCACTGCACCGATTGCGATCCCCAGTACCAAACCGATGAGGATCTGCCAGGCGAGGCTTAGCTTTGCCTTCTTCATGTCATTACCCTTACTTCAAGTGGACTTAAGGCAAATGCGCCAGCTGGAACGCTCGAAAGCGAAAAAGTGTGTGCATCTGCCTCCATGGAAGGTCACCGCAGCGTGGCCGAAATGGCTTACTGGCAGGCGAAAAAAGGCGCAACTATTCCCATGCAAGGGAGCGACGTCTAATGCCGTAAACGCCTACCCTATGCCGAATCGGCATGGCTTTTTTTGAAAATAATTGTCCGAATGGTCAGTTCGAATACGCCATTCAGGCGGGTGAATATGCCGTGAAGCTGCCAAATCAGGCTCGCTCAGAGATGCTGGACGACGTCAGGTGATTGGCAGAAATGCTTGATAAATCCATTACCTAGCGTCAGAAATGTCCTATGGCGCGGACTAAAATTTCTCGATAGATGGTCGCGTCGACATACCCAGTAATGGTTGGCGAGAGGCAAAAAGCAAAATTTCGGCTATGGACAGCATCAGAAGCGGGGAATGAGAGTCATAAGCCCGCCGCAAGTTCAGCAAGCTTGAGAACTTGTGAACTTGCGTCGCAGCTTTTCGCCTGACCCGGCCCTTTCGCAGGTACTCCCTGTACCCGTAGGTCACGCCGATCTAAATCGATCAGAGCAACCCGGCCCCCTGGTCATGCACCGCCCTTGGCGAGCGATGCAAACAGAAAGAAGCGAGGCGGCTTCTTTCTATGGACGCCGGCTCCGTCAAACGGAACCTAGTACCAATTCGGGTCGTTCTTGAGCTGCTCCATCAGCAGCTTTTGCATGCCTTCATCCGGCTTACCGAGAAAACGGTAATCGGCGTGCCGCGTCGGGGACTTGTCTGCTGGCAATCCAGCTGGGACTTCAACCAACATGGCATAGGCATCTTCCTTGTCGAAGCTGAAGGCAACGATCAGGCGCTTGTTCAGGCACGTATCTGCAGTTTCGCAAAGTGGCCCCACCAGATACTTGTCACCATCCTCTTCGACGGCATTCATTTGCTCGGCCGTACCCGACAGGTTGATCACCCAGTCCGGCAGGCGCTCTTCTTTCTTGACCACGCCTTGCCAGGTTTCACGGTACTGCGGATCCGCGCTGAGCAATTCGTTGGCTCGGGATTGGCCGTCGTTGGCGGCCATCGCCAGGCCGCTGCCGCCCAAGAGCAGGGCGGCAGCAATAGCTTTAAAAGGCAAAGTGGTCATATTCAGCCTCGGCCTTTACGACCAAAGAAGAACGAAGCAATAAACATCACCAGGAAGACCACAAAGAGAATCTTGGCGATACCCGTAGCGGTACCCGCGATACCACCGAAGCCCAGGACTGCAGCCACAATGGCGATGATCAGAAATGTGATTGCCCAACTCAACATGGTGATTCTCCTTACGCTTTTATAGGGGTAACAGCGGTAGTGCCATGCAGTCGCTCGACACGAGCGACCTTTTCGTGCCTAGAACACCCAGCGCTCTTGAACCGGCAGTTCGTCCAGGGTGGAATCCTGGTCAACCAGGCTCAATTGCGGGGCAGTCACATCGGCGCTGACGCTGCCAATGGAACGGAAATGGGTCTGGGTCATGACCGGACGCTCAAATTGCGGGGCTGGCTGCGGACTCTGCTGCCAATGATGCATCTGCTGACCGGCAATCAACGTGACCATCAAGGCCAGGCTGGCAAACAGTCCCTGCTGCACACGCAGCGGCGATACACATAGTTGGCTGAGGCTTTGGCGAGTCATGCTGCTTTTCTCCCGCATTCTGATTATTCGTTCATGACACTCTTGGGAGAGATATTGCAGAGTGCGTGCCAGCTTTATTTCAAAATAAAACTCAATAAAATCAAGTGGTTATATGATGGCAATGGATATGCCACCTAGCATCCTGCACGATGCCCCTGTGGCACCCGTGCGAAATGCACGATGGTCAGTGGTCGGATCAAGGGATCGAAAGCTCACACTGGGTTGACGAAGTAGCAAGAGAACATGAAAACGCCATCAGCTGGCGTGATGTAGGAGGGTATGCAGATACCTGCACGACGATGCCTTTTATGAATCAGAATAAACCATGCAACTTGCCCGATTATTCCGGGACTAAACACCATCACATTTATTGTTAAGGAGCGCGGGACAGATGGATTCAGCCAAGGAGCTACAAGGCCGCATTCTTTTAGTGGATGACGAATCCGCGATCCTCCGCACCTTCCGTTATTGCCTGGAAGATGAGGGCTACACCGTAGCCACCGCCAACAGCGCCGCCCAGGCCGATGCCCTGATGCAGCGCCAGGTGTTCGACTTGTGCTTCCTCGACTTGCGCCTGGGCGAGGACAACGGCCTGGATGTATTGGCCCAGATGCGTGTCCAGGCGCCCTGGATGCGCGTGGTGATTGTCACCGCCCATTCCGCCGTGGACACAGCCGTGGACGCGATCCAGGCCGGTGCCGCCGACTATCTGGTCAAACCCTGCAGTCCGGACCAATTGCGCCTGGCCACGGCCAAGCAATTGGAAGTGCGCCAGCTGTCGGCGCGTCTGGAAGCCTTGGAAGGTGAAGTACGCAAGCCCAAGGATGGGCTCGACTCCCACAGCCCGTCGATGATGGTTGTATTGGAAACTGCCCGGCAGGTAGCCGGGACCGATGCCAACATCTTGATCCTCGGCGAGTCCGGCACGGGTAAAGGTGAGCTAGCCCGGGCCATCCACGGCTGGAGCAAACGTTCGAAAAAGTCCTGTGTGACCATCAACTGCCCGTCGCTGACCGCCGAACTGATGGAGAGCGAACTGTTCGGCCACAGCCGCGGCGCGTTCACCGGCGCCAGTGAAAGCACGCTGGGCCGAGTTAACCAGGCGGACGGCGGTACGTTGTTTCTTGACGAAATCGGCGACTTTCCCCTCACCTTGCAGCCAAAACTGCTGCGGTTCATCCAGGACAAGGAATATGAGCGGGTGGGCGACCCAGTCACCCGCCGCGCAGATGTGCGTATTCTCGCGGCCACCAACCTGAACCTGGAAGACATGGTGCGCGATGGCCGCTTCCGTGAAGACTTGCTGTACCGTCTCAACGTCATCACCTTGCACCTGCCGCCGCTGCGCGAACGCAGTGAAGACATACTGACCCTGGCCGACCGCTTCCTGGCACGTTTCGTCAAGGAATACGCCCGACCTGCTCGCGGCTTCAGTGCTGATGCCCGAGAAGCAATGCTCAACTATCGCTGGCCTGGCAATATCCGCGAGCTACGTAACGTAGTTGAGCGCGCCAGTATCATTTGCCCGCAGGAGAAGGTGGAGATCAGCCACCTGGGGATGGCCGAGCAACCGGCCAACAATGCACCCCGTATCGGCGCAGCACTGAGCCTGGACGAGCTGGAGAAAGCCCATATCGGCGCCGTACTGGCTACCAGTGACACCTTGGACCAGGCAGCCCGCACCCTCGGCATCGACGCGTCGACCCTGTACCGCAAACGCAAACAGTACAACCTATGAGCACCTTATGAAGCTCGCGATGAAACTGCGCACTCGGTTGTTCCTGAGTATTTCAGCGCTGATCACCGTTGCCTTGCTGGGGTTGATCCTGGGCTTGGTCAGCGTCATGCAAATGGCAAAGACCCAGGAATCGTTGATCCGCAGCAATTTCATCACCCTGGACCTGGGCCTGAAGTTGCGTCAAAGCCTGGGCGACCAGTTGATCATGATGCTGGAGAATCGACCCGACCCCGATGCCTTGCGAGCCTCCACGCAGCACTATTTCGAGCTGCTGGACCAAGGCATCGCCCACGAGCAGCTCGACGGTAAAAGCCATGGTTTCAGCCAGGCACGCTCCGATTACCAGAACCTGCTTGAGGCATTTGAACAATCTCAAAAGGCAACACCGCTCGCAGGCAGCAAGGACAAGCTCACCGAAACCTTCAATGTGCTGCGCAACGGCCTGATCGCCGATCACAAGCAGGCCCTGGAAAACATCAGCACCAGCGAGCATAAGTCTCGTGAGCGCGCGCTGTTGATTGCCGGCCTCCTCGGGCTGGTAGGGTTGGCGGTGCTGATCATCGGCTTCATCACGGCCCATGGCATCGCCCGGCGTTTCGGCGGGCCAATCGAAGCGCTGGCCAAGGCCGCCGATAAGATCGGGCAAGGCGATTTCGAAGTCACGCTGCCTATCTCTTCAGCAGCGGAGATGAATCAGTTGACTCGCCGTTTCGGCATCATGGCCGAAGCGTTGCGCCAACATCAGGCCACCAATGTCGATGAATTGCTGGCAGGCCAACAGCGCCTGCAAGCGGTGCTCGACAGCATCGATGACGGCCTGTTGATGATTGATCGCCAAGGCTGCCTGGAGCACCTTAACCCTGTTGCGCAGCGCCAACTGGGCTGGGACGAGGATCGCCTCGGCCAAGGCCTGGGCGAAGCTCTGGGTCGTGCGGAAATGGATGAACAACTGCAACTGGTGCTGCGCGGCGGCAACCTGGAGCGGGCACCGGATGACCTGGAGGTGGAAGTCGAGGGCGAACTGCGCCTGCTCACCTACAGCCTGACCCCTGTCAGCCACACACAGGGGCATATCCTTGGCGCGGTTATGGTGTTGCATGACGTCACCGAACAACGCGCCTTCGAGCGGGTGCGTAGCGAGTTCGTGTTGCGCGCCTCCCATGAACTGCGTACGCCAGTGACTGGCATGCACATGGCCTTCGGCCTGTTTCGCGAACGAGCCAAGTTCCCGGCAGATTCCCGGGAAGCGGACTTGCTGGATACGGTCAATGAAGAGATGCAGCGCTTGATGCAATTGATCAACGACCTGCTCAATTTCTCGCGCTACCAGAACGGCTTGCAAAAACTTACCTTGGCAGCGTGCGACGTCACCGACTTGCTGGAACACGCTCGTGCGCGGTTCACCGAGCTGGCGAACGCGCAACACATTGAATTACTGGTAGAAGCCCAGCCTGAATTGCCACGGCTTTATGCCGACCAGGTGCAACTGGAGCGTGTGCTCGACAACCTGCTCGGCAATGCCCTGCGCCACACCGCCGAAGGTGGGCAGATTCGCCTGCAGGCTCGTCGTCATGGCGAGCGAGTGATTATCAGCGTCGAGGATAACGGCGAAGGCATTGCCTATGGTCAGCAAGGGCGAATTTTCGAACCCTTTGTGCAGGTGGGTCGCAAGAAGGGCGGTGCGGGCCTGGGGCTGGCACTGTGCAAGGAGATCGTGCAATTGCACGGCGGCCGCATGGGCGTGTATTCACGGCCTGGGCAGGGGACGCAGTTCTATATGGCATTGCCCCTGTAGGAGCGAGCCTGCTCGCTCCTACATTTACACACTCAGCGTTGGTTCAAGGTCCGCAGGATCGCAGCACTTTCAGCATCCGGGGTGCCGTCAAACAACGATGGGCGGAAGCGCATCTGGAACGCGGCGATTACGTGTCGCGTGGCCACATCCAACTCACCGGTCTGCGGCGTCTGGTAGCCCAGGCGAGCCAGTTCTTCCTGGAACCAGGTGATGCTTGGCAGCTGCGCAGCGTACTGCACCTGGAATCGTGCTACCGCCTGGGCATCCGGCCAAACGCCTAAACCTTCTGCGGCCAAGCGCTTCCAAGGGAACAACGGGCCGGGGTCGAGCTTTCGCAGTGGGGCGATGTCGCTATGACCGATGATGTTCTTGGCATCGATGCCATTGCGCTTGCTGATGTCCTTGAGCAGCACTATCAGTGATTTCACCTGCGCTTCTGAATACGGGTACCACACCCGCCCCGTCGGCGTATCGCTGAACCCTGGGTTGACGATCTCAATGCCGATGGAGCTGGAGTTGAGCCAGGTGCGGCCCATCCATTCGCTTTCCCCGGCGTGCCAGGCGCGTTGGCTTTCATCCACCAGCTTGTAGATGGTGCCTGAGGCATCGTCGCCAATCAGGTAGTGGCTGCTGACTTGGCCATGGGTCAACAACGCCAGGGAGCGTTCGAGGTTGGTTGAGGTGTAATGCACGACAACGAACTGCACACGGTTGTCGTGGTTCACCGAAGGGTGGCTGGTATCCAGGCGCGGGCCGCTGGCGCAAGCGGTAAGCAGGAGAAACACAAAAGCGGTATATAAAAATTTCATGGCGGGAAGCATTACACTGAAGGACGATAATGCAATAGTGTAACGTAACGTTCATCGCCAGGCGGCCCCATTACAAAAATGGAACATTTTTTACGCCGCCTGCACTTGATTACGTCCCGCCGCCTTCGCCCGATAGAGGGCCTCATCAGCACGCTTGAGTGCCAGGTCACTACGCTCGCCGAGTTGAAACTGCGCCACGCCCATGGACACCGTGATCGTCACCGGCTCGCCCTTGAAGTGGAACGGGCACGCTTCGATGGCCCCACGCAGCACTTCACCCACGGCCAAGGCATCCGCCAAGGTTGAGTCGGGCATCAGCAGCACGAACTCCTCACCGCCGAAACGCGCGATGAAGTCGGTAGGCCTCAGGCGCTTGCTCAACACATTGGCGATGATCTTCAACACCTTGTCACCCGCCAGGTGACCGTAGCCATCGTTGATGCGCTTGAAGTGATCCAGGTCGAGCATGGCCAGCGCCAGACTGTTGCCGTGCTGATGCCAGGCGTTGACCTCATGATCGAGGCGTTCGCTCCAGGCCGCACGGTTGGGCAGGCCGGTGAGCGGGTCGAGCAAGGCCTTCTGGCGCTGTACCTCCAAGTGCTCGCGGTAACCCTGGGCTTCCTGCTCCATGTTGGCCACCCGCTCCGCCAGGCCTTTGAGGCGTGCGGCCACTTCCTGCTCGCGCTGGTCGCGTTGCTGCTGGTGTTCGTTCATGGTGCCGAGCAAGCCTTCGAGGTGGCTTTCGAGCACCTGCTTGAGGCTGCCCAGGTCGGCGGCTTCCTGCACGCTGCTTTGCAGACCATCGACCTGTTCACGTATCTGCGTATCCAGTTCCCGTGCAGCCAGGCTGCTATCGGCGTGGTCCTCGCTGGCGACCTGCAGATGGCCCTGGAACGCCTCGAGGCGCTCGTTGAGCTGCTTGAGATAAGCCTCGAACTCATGCTGGCCGCTGTCGGTGATCGCCAGCATCAACACCGCCAGATCATCGAGGATCGGCAGCAGTTCGTACCAGTTCAATCCATGGGCGAGACGCTCACGCATGGCCTCGGCCTGGGGCCGATGGCGCTCGGGCAGGGACAGGTCTTCCAGCAAGCCAAGTAAAGTGTCTTCGATATGCTTGGCCACCGAGCTGTAGGACGGCTCGGGCGAATCGGGTAGGGCGTATATCCCGTCTGGTTGCAGTTCGTCGGGCTCGGGGCTTTCCAACACGGGCGGCAGAGACAGGCTGCCAATGGTGGTTTCATCCGGGATGTCGACTTGGGTTTGCGGTGCTTCGATAAAGGCGGCGAGTGCACTTTCGTGAGCCGGCTCTGCCAGCGGAGGCTCCTGCACTTCGGGCTCGGATACTTGCGCAGACGCAACCACTGGCTGCTCTGGAGCCGGCGCGGGGGCCTCGAACACAAATGTATCGCTGCAAACCTCTTCCACTTTAGCCGGTGCAACCGGCTCGGACTGCAAGGCTACGGGTGCTTGCGGCGCCGGCGCGAAGGCACGCAAGGCTTGTGTCAACTCTTCCGATTGGGCAGGCTCTTGCGGCTCGGGCGCGGATTGTGGCGCAGCGGGCTTCAGCGGCGCCAATGGCGCTGCAGGCAATGGCGCTGCGTCGGCCACCGGGTCTTCACCCGAGGCATCTTTGCTTCCAAACAGACGCTGCAACAGACCCGGCCCCGGACGCACGGTTTCGCTCTCAGGCTCCAGGTTATTCAGCGCCTGCCCCTGCAGGCTGCTCAGCTCACTGAGCAGCAGCGGTATCTCCCGCGCTTGCCCGACGCGGCCATCAAGCTGCTTGGCGAAGGTTTTCAGCGGGCGGGCCACCTCGCGTGGCAATGGAAGCTTTTGCAACTGGGCAACCAAGGCGGTGAGCGCGGTGCTGATCTGGTCGACCCGGGTTTCACGGCGCTGCTCGGAATCGAGCACGGCCTTTTCCAGGCGTGGCAGCAAAGCTGCGAGGGCGGCGTCCATGTCGTCGGTACGTACGACGTCACGCATTTCCTTCATGCATTGATCAACGGCGCGGTCGGTCCCTTCAGCGGCCAGCGTGCTGCGTACCAGCCCACGGCGCAGCAAGTCGAGTCGGGCTGCCCAGCGGCGTTCGAGCTTGTCTTGTTGCTCGATGCTCTTGAGGTATTTCTCTTTCCAGCGCTGGGCGTCGTCGCTCATGCAAGGGGTCCGCGAGGGCCTGGGCTCAACGCGGGTAATGCATCAGCCGTAAGCGAACCCGGCAGACGAATCTCTACCGCGACCGGCAGGTGATCGGAAATGGGCTGCGCCAGCACCTGCACACTTTCCAGTGTGAGGCTCGGGCTGAGCAGGATATGGTCAAGACAGCGCTGTGGGCGCCAGCTGGGAAACGTGGCTTCGACTTGCGGCGCCAATAACCCAAGGTCGCGCAGCGGGGAATTCTGCAACAGGTCATTGGCATGGGTGTTCATGTCACCCATCAGTACCTGGTGCTTATAGTTGCCAATCAGATCACGCACGTAGGCAAGCTGCAGGTTACGCGTACGCCCGCCGAGTGCCAGGTGCATCATCACCACCACCAAGGCTTCCGGGCCCTCACCGAAACGCACGAGGATCGCGCCGCGCCCTTTAGGCCCGGGCAGTGGATGATCCTCGATGACAGTTGGCTTAAGGCGGCTGAGCACACCATTACTGTGCTGTGCCAGGCGCCCCAGGTTGCGGTTGAGTTGCTGGTACCAGTAGGGGAACGCGCCAAGCTGGGCAAGATGTTCCACCTGATTGATGTAGCCGGAACGCATGCTGCCGCCGTCGGCTTCCTGCAAGGCGACAAGGTCGAAGTCGCTGAGCAGGTCGCCGATTTTTTGCAGGTTACCGGTACGCCCCTTGTGCGGTAGGAGGTGCTGCCAGCCACGGGTGAGGTAGTGCCGGTATTTCTCGGTACTGTTGCCCACCTGAATATTGAAGCTGAGCAGGCGCAGACGGCTGTCTGCCGGCAGGCCCGTGGCCTCCAGGTGGTGTTCGTTGACCCGCGGCTCATGCAGGCCAACGACGCGTTCGGTACCCCAACGGCGCATGGCGGGCCCCTTACTTGGCTGCCCGCTCTTTGGCGATCAACTGGTCGGCAACATTGAGGGTCGCTTCCGGACCACCGGTGGTGCCCAGGTCAAAGCGGTACTTGCCATTGACGATCAGGGTCGGAACGCCTTGCACGCCGTACTTCTGCGCCAGTTCTTTGGCCTGCTTGATCTGGCCCTGGATGGCGAAGGAGTTGAAGGTGGCCAGGAACTTGTCTTTGTCGACACCTTGGGTCGCCACGAAGTCAGCCATCTCGTCCGGCTTGGTCAGGCGCTTGCCTTGTTTCTGGATCGCTTCGAAAACGGCGTTGTGGACGTTGTGCTCCACACCCATGGCTTCCAGGGTCAGGAACAGTTGGCCGTGAGCATCCCACGGGCCACCGAACATGGCAGGAATGCGGCGGAAGTTAACGTCCTTGGGCAGCTTCTCGGCCCATGGGTTGATGGTCGGCTCAAAAGCGTAGCAATGCGGGCAGCCATACCAGAACAGCTCCACCACTTCGATCTTTCCTGGCACCGACACAGGTACAGGATTAGCCAATTCAACGTAGGTTTTACCGGCTTCAAGCGGCACATCGGCAGCTTGTGCGGTCATGCCGAAAAGGCTGGCAGTGACGAGAGCGGCGCTGAGGATCAGATTACGCATGCTTTACTCCTGGACAAATAAAGTCGCCTCACGCGACCTTTGTTGTGACAGGTCTACGCGGGCATGAGTTCGTTAGTGTAACGGCAGCGGCCACAAAAAAGGGCGGCCTGGGCCACCCTTTTTATGCTTGCATCGCGGGATTAATCGAGTGTTAACGTCGGGGAGCTTTAGTGCAGGCCCTGGATGTAACTGGAGACGGCTGCGATGTCTTCGTCGCTCAGCTTGCGAGCGATGGTGCGCATGATCGCCGCATCGCCATCGTTAGCTCGCCCCGCCTCTTCCTTACGGAAATCGGTCAACTGTTTGGCGATATAGGTAGCGTGCTGACCACTCAGATGCGGGAAGCCGGCGGCGGCTATGCCAGCGCCATTTGGCGAATGGCAACCGGTGCAGGCAGGCAGGCCTTTTTCCAGATCGCCACCACGGAACAACTTCTCTCCGCGGGCAACCAATTTAGGATCAGCAGCTCCCACGCTGCCCTTCTGACTGGCAAAATACGCTGCGAGGTCCGCCAGGTCCTGATCGTTGAGGTTGGTCAGCAAACCGGTCATTTCTAGCACCGTGCGCTTGCCATCCTTGATGTCGTGCATCTGCTTGCTCAGGTAACGTTCACCCTGGCCGGCCAGTTTGGGGAAGTTCGGCGCCGGGCTGTTACCATCCGGCCCGTGGCAGGCACCACACACGGCGGCCTTCGCTTGACCGGCAGTGGCATCACCTTTGACGGGGCCCTCTGCAGCGACGGCAGCGCCTGTGATGCCCAAGGTCAACAGCAGACTCACGATCAGTTTGTTCATCAGCTAATCCAACTACGGCTAAGGGTTTAAGAGTTATCTACCGGGTTTACTCACCGTCAACTCAATGACGGCCTGGTAATCCTCAGTACTGCAGTCCATGCACAAACCACGCGGCGGCATTGCCTTGAAACCCTGGGTCACGTGTCAGCGCCAGCGCAACCACGCAAACTCGGTTGTACAGCGCCTCCGTATCCTGTGTAGCCTGAGCGCCGGAAAGCGGGACCAGGACACCGAAAGCGAGCAACCATCGGCCATACATCGACCTTTTCAGGGTTTGAGAGCGTTTTGCGTTCTAATGCGCAATAAAGGTCTTTCGCTCCCGTGAACTTCATCCTTCGCTGGGACAAAGCACACACAAAATCTGCGGCATTATATACTGGCGCTACTGAAACGGAAACGACACCGCTTGCCGCACCCTTTTTCGGCACCGCCCACATCGGAAATCTCATGCAACTCAAGAACCCCATCCTCGGCCTGTGCCAACAGTCCACCTTCATGCTCAGCGCCGCCAAAGTGGACCAATGCCCCGATGACGAGGGCTTTGAAGTCGCCTTTGCCGGCCGCTCCAACGCCGGTAAATCCAGCGCACTGAACACCCTGACCCACGCCAGCCTGGCGCGCACCTCGAAAACTCCGGGCCGCACGCAACTGCTCAATTTCTTCAAGCTAGACGATGATCGGCGTCTGGTCGACCTGCCGGGCTACGGTTATGCAAAAGTACCCATCCCGCTGAAGCTGCACTGGCAGCGTCACCTTGAGGCTTACCTGGGTGGCCGCGAGAGTTTGAAGGGGTTGATCCTGATGATGGACATCCGTCATCCAATGACCGACTTCGACCTGCTGATGCTCGACTGGGCTGTCGCCAGCGGCATGCCGATGCATATCCTGCTGACCAAGGCCGACAAGCTCACCTACGGCGCCGCCAAGAACACCTTGCTCAAAGTACAGTCCGAAATCCGTAAAGGCTGGGGCGACGCAATCACCATCCAATTGTTCTCGGCGCCAAAGCGCCTGGGCCTGGAAGATGCTTACACCGTGCTGGCCGGCTGGATGGAATTGGCAGACAAGGGCGCGGAAATCACCGAGTAACTTTTCTGCGGGCGAAAAAAAACCCCGGACTTCGTATGGGGAGGGAAGTTCGGGGTCCAAGTTCCGGACCGCTAGGGCGGGGTCCAGATATCTGCCAACACTTAACACAACATAGGAGCATTGAAGGGCTTCACCACCCATTCAGTAACTCTGAGTCGCAGTTCACGGGTTAAGTTCCAGCAAGCCCGAAAAACTATTGGAAATAACTGACGGTGATTTCCGATCTAAAGCGCTGCACCACCGCAGGCGGTGGTGCAGTCGCAGAATCAGTGTGCTTCGTCCCAGTTGTCGCCCACGCCCACGTCTACCACCAACGGAACATCCAGCTGTGCTGCGGCGCTCATATGTTCGCGGATCTTCTCGCTGACCTCGACAACCAGATCCTCACGCACCTCGAGTACCAGCTCATCGTGCACCTGCAGGATCACCTTGGCATCCAGGCTTGACTCGGTCAGCCAGTTATCCACCAACACCATGGCTTTCTTGATGATGTCCGCTGCCGTGCCCTGCATGGGTGCGTTGATCGCGGTGCGCTCGGCCGCCGCGCGCTCCTGAGGTTTGTTGGAATTGATATCCGGCAAATACAGGCGCCGCCCGAAGAAAGTCTCCACATAGCCTTGGTCCGCCGCCTGGGCGCGGGTGCGCTCCATGTATTCGCGAACGCCTGGATAGCGCGCGAAGTACACGTCGATATAAGCCTTGGCAGTCTTGGTATCGACGCCGATGTCCTTGCCGAGCTTCTGGGCACCCATGCCGTAAATCAGGCCAAAGTTGATCGCCTTGGCGCTTCGGCGCTGGTTGGACGTGACCTCAGCCAACTCAACCTTGAAGACCTCGGCCGCCGTGGCCGTATGCACATCCAGATTGTTGCGGAAGGCATTCATCAGGCCCTCGTCCTTGGACAAGTGCGCCATGATCCGCAACTCGATCTGCGAATAGTCCGCCGCCAGCAGTTTGTAGCCCTTGGGCGCGACAAATGCCTGGCGAATCCGCCGCCCTTCGGCAGTGCGCACCGGGATGTTCTGCAAGTTCGGATCGCTGGAAGACAGGCGCCCGGTCGCCGCCACGGCCTGATGATAAGACGTGTGAATGCGCCCGGTACGCGGGTTGATCTGTTCGGGCAGACGGTCGGTGTATGTGCTCTTGAGCTTGCTCATGCTGCGGTACTGCATCAGCACCTTGGGCAACAGGAAGTCATCTTCGGCCAGCTTGGCCAGCACTTCCTCGGCGGTGGACGCCTGGCCCTTGCCGGTCTTCTTCAACACCGGCAAGCCCAGCTTTTCGTAGAGAATAGCCCCAAGCTGCTTGGGTGAACCCAGGTTGAATTCTTCGCCGGCGATCTCGAACGCCTGGCGCTCCAGTTCAACCATCTTGTTACCCAGCTCGATGCTCTGGATGCCCAGCAGATCCTTATCCACCAACGCACCCTGGCGCTCGATACGCGCCAGCACCGGTACCAACGGAATCTCGATATCCGTCAGCACACTGGCCAGGCTCGGGATCGCCGCCAGTTGTGCGTGCAATGCCTGGTGCAGGCGCAGTGTCACGTCGGCATCTTCAGCCGCGTAAGGGCCGGCCTGCTCGAGCGGGATCTGATCGAACGTCAGCTGCTTGGCGCCTTTGCCGGCAATGTCCTGGAAGCTGACGGTGTCGTAGTCCAGGTACTTTTTCGCCAGGCTGTCCATGTCATGGCGGGTGGCAGTGGAGTTCAGCACGTAGGATTCAAGCATGGTGTCGAAGGCAATACCACGCATGGTAATGCCCTGCGTCGGGTCACCACCGATGGCGCAGTTGGCCAGGATGTTCATGTCGAACTTGGCGTGCTGGCCGACCTTGAGCTTGGCTGGGTCTTCCAACAACGGTTTCAGGGCCAGCAGCACAGTGTCACGGTCCAACTGCTGCGGAGCCCCGATGTACGAATGAGTCAACGGAATATAGGCCGCTTCATGGGGCTGCACGGCAAAAGAAACGCCCACCAACTGCGCCTGCTGGGCGTCGATGCCAGTGGTTTCGGTATCGAAGGCAAACAGCGGCGCCCCATTGAGCTTTTTCAACCAGCTATCGAATGTCGCCTGGTCGAGGATGGTGGTGTAAGTCGCCTCTACAGGCACCGCCGCCGCTACCTCGACGATGGCTTCGACGGCAGGCGCAGCCTCGGTAGAAGCCTTGAGCTCGACCCGCTTGGCATCGCGCTGGATCTCTTCGTACCAGCTCTTGAACTCAAGCAGCGTGTACAGCTCCAGCAGCTTCTCGCGATCCGGCTCGATCAGGTGCAGGTCATCCAGGCCCACGTCCAGCGGCACATCGACCTTGATCGTCGCCAACTGATAGGACAGGAATGCCATCTCCTTATGCTCTTGCAGCTTGGCTGGCAGGGTCTTGGCCCCACGGATAGGCAGGGTCGGCACAATATCCAACTGCTCATAAAGCTCTTTGAGGCCGCCATTGACCCCCACCAGCAAACCGGAGGCGGTCTTCGGACCAATGCCCGGAACGCCTGGGATGTTATCGGATGAATCCCCCATCAACGCCAGATAGTCGATGATCTGCTCCGGAGCGACGCCGAATTTCTCCTTTACGCCCTCGATGTCCATCGCGCTACCGGTCATGGTGTTGACCAAGGTAATGTGCCCGTCCACCAACTGCGCCATGTCCTTGTCACCGGTCGAAATCACCACCGGGCGGCTGGCCGCGGCGCTGCTGCGGGCCAGGGTGCCGATCACGTCATCGGCCTCGACGCCCTCGACGCACAGCAACGGAAAGCCCAGGGCCATCACGCTCTGGTGCAGCGGCTCGATCTGCAGGCGCATGTCATCGGGCATGCTCGGGCGGTTGGCCTTGTATTCGGCATACATCTCATCGCGAAAGGTCCCACCCTTGGCGTCGAACACCACCGCGAACGGGCTGTCCGGATACTGCTTGCGCAGGCTTTTGAGCATGTTCAACACGCCCTTGACCGCACCGGTCGGCAGGCCTTTGGAGGTGGTCAGCGGTGGCAGCGCGTGGAAGGCGCGGTACAGATAAGAAGAACCGTCCACCAGGACGAGGGGCGATTGGCTCATGAGCAGGATCAACCTTTTCGGCGGGTCAGGCGCTAGAATAGCCGGACCAATGAAAACAAAGGGACAAGGTTATCATGCGTACATTCAATCGCCTGCTGTTGACCGGCTTGATTGCACTCGCTCCGATGGCTGCCATGGCGGCAGACAGTGCCCCTGGGGGTGATCCGGAAGTTACCATTCGCACGGAAGGCGACAAGACTATCCAGGAATACCGCCAAAACGGTTTCCTGTATGCAATCAAGGTCACCCCGAAGGGGGCTCCCGCGTATTTCCTGGTACGTGCGGACGGAACCGATGCGAACTTCATCCGCTCTGACCAGCCGGATATGCTGATCCCGTCATGGAAGATCTTCGAATGGAAATGATTTCTTAATTTTAACCGGCGCTGCCCACGGCAGCGCCCGTAACGGCAGTTTTAACCATGTCTGTGTTCACCCCCCTGGCTCGGCCCGAGCTGGAAACTTTCCTCGCACCCTACGGGCTCGGCCGCCTGCTTGATTTCCAGGGGATTGCCGCTGGCAGCGAAAACACCAACTTCTTCATCAGCCTGGAGCAGGGCGAGTTCGTCCTGACCCTGGTTGAACGTGGCCCCGTGGCAGAAATGCCGTTCTTCATCGAACTGCTCGATGTACTCCACGACGCCGACCTGCCGGTGCCTTACGCCCTGCGTACGGCTGACGGCATTGCTTTGCGCGAACTCAAGGGCAAACCGGCATTGCTGCAACCGCGCCTGGCGGGCAAGCACATCAAGGACGCCAACGCCCAACATTGCGTCCAGGTCGGCGACCTGCTCGGCCACTTGCACCTGGCTACCCAAGGCGAAAAGGTACTTGAGCGCAAGACCGACCGCGGGCTGGATTGGATGCTCAGTGAAGGCGCTCAGCTTATTTCGCACCTCAACGACGCCCAGCAGCGCCTGCTGCATGATGCGTTGGCCGAGATCGAAGCCCACAAGGCCGACATCCTCGCCCTGCCACGGGCTAACGTGCACGCCGACCTGTTTCGCGACAACGCGATGTTTGAAGGCACGCACCTGACGGGTTTGATCGACTTCTACAATGCCTGCTCGGGACCAATGCTCTACGACGTGGCGATCGCCTTGAATGACTGGTGTTCGGATGCGTCGGGCGTGATTGACGGACAACGCGCCCGGGCGCTGCTGGGCGCCTACGCAGGGCTGCGGCCGTTTACCGCCAAGGAAGCCGAGCTATGGCCGACCATGCTACGCGTGGCGTGCGTGCGGTTCTGGCTGTCACGACTGATCGCGGCCGAGTCGTTTGCCGGGCAGGATGTGTTGATTCACGATCCAGCTGAGTTCGAACATCGCCTTGCACAGCGTCAGCAGGTCACTGTCCACCTGCCGTTCGCACTCTAAAAGGCCTACTCGGCCATAAAAATGTGGGAGCGGGCTTGCCTGCGATAGCGGTGTCGACTGACACGCCGCCATCGCGGGCAAGCCGCTCCCACATTGGTTATGCGCAGATAGTTAGAGCGACTCCAGGCACCCAGCCAAGTCATTGCCCAACTTCTCCAGCACCTGCTCATAACCCTGGGCGGTAGCCGGGGTATAGCCACCCAACGCATCCAGCTCTGCCAACTTCACCGGTAACCCGGCCACCAGCGTCTCGGCCAATCGCGGACGCAACGGCGGCTCACTGAACACGCAGGTCTTGCCCACTTCCTGCAAACGCGTGCGCATTGCCGCGACGTGCTGGGCACCTGGCTGTACTTCGGCGGCAACGCTGAACACACCGGTATGCTTGAGCCCGTAGGCGTCTTCGAAATAGTCGAAGGCTTCGTGAAATACGAAGTATGGCTTGTCACCGACACTTGCCAGGCGCGCTTTGAGCCGCGCATCCAATGCATCGAGGCGCTCATCGAAGGCCTTTACGTTGCTTTGATAGCGCTCGGCGTTGGCCGGGTCGGCGGTGCTGAGGTCAGAGGCCATGCGCGCCGCAATTACTCGGGCATTGACCGTCGACAGCCACAGGTGCGCATCGAGGCTGCCCGGACGGTGATCGTGATCATGTTCGTCGGCATCGTCGGCATGAGAATGGCTATCTTCGGCGAAACGGCGAAGTTTCATACCAGGAAGATCCTGCACGGCCACCGTTGCCGCTGTGCGACCTTTCAGAACGCGCGGTAGGAAGCTCTCCATATCCGGCCCGATCCAATACAACAGGTCCACCGACTGCACACGCCGTACGTCGGATGGGCGCAAGGCGAAGTTATGCGGCGATGCGCCCGGCGGTAGCAACACCTCTGGAATGGCCACTCCGTCCTGCACAGCAGCGGCAATCAACTGCAACGGTTTGATGCTCGTCAGCACCTTGACCTCGGCTTGAGCGGCACCCGCAACGAACAAACTGGTGACAAATACGACAAAAACGGGAAAAAGTCGGGACACGATGACCACTCGATGGCGTAGGAACGGGTAACATAATAACGTCTCTATCAAATATCTGTCGCCGCTCATGCCTAAAACACCGCTTGCCAGCCGTCCCCACGACCACTCTCACTGCGTACACACCGCATTGTCGGAGGCCGACACCCTGTGCGCACAGAAAGGCTTGCGCCTGACCGCCTTGCGTCGCCGGGTGCTGGAGCTGGTGTGGCAGAGTCACAAGCCGCTGGGCGCGTACGACATTCTTGGCGTACTCAGCGAGCAGGATGGCCGCCGCGCTGCACCGCCTACCGTGTACCGCGCGCTGGATTTCCTGCTGGAAAACGGCCTGGTACACCGGATTGCCTCGCTCAATGCCTTTGTCGGCTGCAACCACCCGCAGCACACGCATCAGGGCCAGTTCCTGATCTGCCGCGAGTGCCACGCCGCCATCGAGCTGGAACAAAAAAACATCAGTGACGCCATTATCAACAGTTCTGCCGACGTCGGCTTCAAGGTCGAGGGGCAAACGGTCGAAGTGGTCGGCCTGTGTGCGGGCTGCCAGGGGGCTTGATGAGCAACGCCTTAATCCGCCTGGAACAGGTCGGGGTCACGTTCGCCGGGCAAAACGTGCTGGAAAACATTGCACTGAGCGTGCAACCGGGGCAAATCGTCACCTTGATCGGCCCCAATGGCGCCGGCAAGACCACTCTGGTGCGCGCCGTACTCGGCCTGCTCAAGCCCGACAGCGGCAGTGTGTGGCGCAAGCCCAAGCTGCGTGTGGGCTATATGCCGCAAAAGCTGCATGTGGACCCGACCTTGCCGCTCTCCGTATTGCGCTTTCTGCGCCTGGTGCCTGGTGTCGACCGCGCCCGTGCACAGGGCGCGCTCAGGGAAGTCGGCGCCGAGCAGGTGATCGACAGCCCGGTACAAAGCATCTCCGGCGGCGAAATGCAGCGCGTACTGCTGGCCCGCGCCTTGTTGCGCGAGCCAGAGTTACTGGTGCTCGATGAGCCCGTACAAGGCGTCGACGTCGCCGGCCAGGCCGAGCTGTACAGCCTGATCACCCGCCTGCGCGACCGCCATGGCTGCGGCGTGCTGATGGTCTCCCACGACCTGCACCTGGTGATGAGCACCACTGACCAAGTCGTCTGTCTCAACCGCCACGTGTGCTGCTCCGGCCATCCGGAACAGGTCAGTAGCGATCCGGCCTTCGTCGAACTGTTCGGCAAGAACGCCCAGAGCCTGGCGATATACCACCACCATCACGACCACGCCCATGACCTGCATGGTGCCGTTGTCGATACGCCTCACGTTCATGGAGATAGCTGCAAGCATGGCTGATTTTCTGCTCTACGCCCTGCTGGCAGGCTTGGCTCTGGCACTAGTGGCGGGCCCATTGGGTTCGTTCGTGGTCTGGCGACGCATGGCCTATTTCGGCGACACCTTGTCCCATGCCGCGTTGCTGGGCGTGGCCATGGGCTTTCTGCTGGATGTCAGCCCGACCATCGCCGTGACTGTGGGCTGCCTGTTGCTGGCGGTACTGCTGGTGACCCTGCAACAGCGCCAGCCGCTGGCTTCCGATACGCTGTTGGGCATCCTCGCGCCGAGTACCTTGTCCCTGGGCCTGGTGGTGCTGAGCTTCATGCATGAAGTGCGCATTGACCTGATGGCTTACCTGTTCGGGGACTTACTGGCAATCAGCCCGACTGACCTGGCCTGGATCCTCGGAGGCAGCGCGGCGGTGCTGGTCTTGCTGGTAGCCCTGTGGCGCCCGCTGTTGGCGATCACCGTGCATGAAGAGCTGGCCACGGTGGAAGGCTTGCCCGTGCCAGCCCTGCGCATGACCCTGATGTTGTTGATCGCGGTGGTGATTGCTGTCGCGATGAAGATTGTCGGCGTATTGTTGATCACGTCGCTGCTGATCATTCCCGCCGCCGCCGCCCAGCGTCACGCTCGCTCTCCGGAGCAGATGGCAATCGGCGCCAGTTTCCTGGGGATGCTGGCAGTGTGTGGGGGCCTGGCGCTGTCCTGGTTCAAGGACACACCGGCCGGGCCGTCGATTGTGGTTACGGCGGCCGCCCTGTTTCTGCTGAGTTTTGTCCTGCCCCGTCGAGGGGTGTAGACTTGCTCGCTTTTTGCGCAAATAGAGAGTCGCAGGAATGAAGCCGTTCACCTCCCGTTATCTGCTCCTTGCCGCATTTTCGCTGCTGCTGGGCGCCTGTCAAAGCACACCGCCCGCGGCCCCCGAGGTTCCGGACGCACGCGCTGCAGCCATCGCGCAGCTGGAGCAAAACCTCGCCAGCAGCGAGTTGGCAACCGCCGAAGACCAGCTCGCGGCGTTGCAGGCGCAATCACCCGACGACCCAACGCTGGAGCCCTACCAGCGCCAATTGGCTGAAGCCTACCTGCAGCGCAGCCAGATCGTGCTGCAAAAAGGTGACGTCAACGCCGCCGCCACGGCCCTGAGCCGCGCCCGTGCACTGATGCCCAAGGCGCCCGCACTCACCGGCGGCGTCAACAGCGCCATCAGCCATGCGCGCAAAGCCGAGCTGGATAAAGCCGAGGCCGCCTTGAAGGCCGCCGAAGCCAAGCCCGCCGCCAAGGTCATCGATCCGGCCGCACCCAGCACTACCGTGGCGCTGAACCTGACCAATATCGAAGAACTGCGCCATCAGTTGGATGCGATCGCTACCGACGTGGTGAATTACCAGTGCGATGTGAGCATCCAGGCGCCGCGCACCCAGGATTACCCGTGGTTGGCGACGTTGCTGACCAAACGGGTGAAGCGGATTGATTCGGGGTATGACCTGAAGATTCACCGGCAAATTCTGAAACATATTCCGGCGCAGGTTGTGCTGATTCCGCGCAAGGCGGAATAAAAACATCGGGGGCAAGCCCCTCCCACGCTTGAATGTATTCACAATTCAAATGTGGGAGGGGCTTGCCCCCGATGACGGTCTAACAAACAGCCAGAAAATTAAGCCGGAATCGCCTTGGCCTTCGGCTCACGATCCCAAACCCGATGCTGGGCAATCGCGGCAAAGAACGCCTTGAACGCCTTGGCATCCGCGCCCACGATCAACCCCGCATCTGCCTCCAGTTTCAGCAGGTCCAGCAGAGGCTTCGCGTCACTGGCCACCGCAATCGCCTTCAGGTGCTTGTACGCTTCCAGCACGTAATGCAACGCCACACCATCACCGCTCAGTGCTTTGACCGACTCTTTGCCGCCCGGGATAAACACCGCGTCAAAGGCAATAGACGGCATGCCTTCCATTGACGCATCCACCTTCAGGCTTTTGCCATCGGCGGTCGTCACCGGCGCCGACGTCGGCCCCAGCAACTTGGCGTGCGCACCTTCAGCCTCCAGCGCCTTCTGCAACGCGGCAATCGCGGCGCCGTCCACACCATTGGCCGCCAGAATCGCCACTTTGCGTGTCTTGATATCGCCCGACAGCAAATTCACTTGGCTCAACGCCGGTGATTCTTTAAGCGACGTTTCCACGGGCGGCACCGTACCTTTGCTTGGCGCCGGTAGGCCCAGGTTCTGCGCAACGCGCTTAGCCAGGTCCAGGTCGATATTGGCCAGAATCTCATTGACCTGGCGGGCGCGGATAAACTCACGCTCCACCTTGCCCAACTCAAAGCTGTAGGCGGCGATAATGTGCTCTTTCTCGTGGTGGCTCATGCTGTTGTAAAACAGCGTAGCCTGGGAGAAGTGATCGCCAAACGACTCGCTGCGCTCGCGCACCTTGTTGGCATCAACTCGCTCGTAATAGGTTTCGAACCCGCCATCCTGTGCCGCAGGTGGGGTTTCTTTCGGCCAACCCCCATCGATCGAGTTCGGCTCATACGCAGCACGCCCCTTGTCGATCACGGTGCGATGCTGGGCGTCGCGCTGGCTGTTATGGAAAGGCACCACAGGCCGGTTGATCGGCAACTCATGAAAGTTTGGCCCGCCCAGTCGGCTGATCTGGGTATCTGTGTAGGAAAACAGACGGCCTTGCAGCAGAGGGTCGTTAGTGAAGTCGATGCCCGGCACGATATGACCTGGGCAGAACGCAACCTGCTCGACTTCAGCGAAGAAGTTGTCCGGGTTACGGTTCAGCACCATTTTGCCCAGTGGCGTGATCGGCACCAGCTCCTCGGGAATAATCTTGGTCGGGTCGAGCAAGTCGAAATCGAACTTGTGCTCGTCTTCTTCCGCCACAATTTGCACACCCAGTTCCCACTCAGGGTAGTCGCCACTTTCAATCGCTTCCCACAGGTCGCGACGGTGGTAGTCGGTATCTTTGCCCGCCAGCTTTTGCGCTTCGTCCCACACCAGGGAGCAGGTGCCGACTTTTGGATGCCAGTGGAATTTCACAAAGCTCGACTTACCTTCGGTATTGATCAAGCGGAAGGTGTGAATACCAAAGCCCTGCATGGCACGCAGGCTTTTTGGAATGGCACGGTCGGACATGGCCCAGATCACCATGTGCGCCGACTCCGGTTGCAGCGAGACAAAATCCCAGAACGTATCGTGGGCCGAGCCACCGGTAGGAATTTCGTTGTGAGGCTCAGGCTTCACCGCGTGGACAAAGTCGGGAAACTTGATCGCATCCTGAATGAAAAACACCGGCATGTTGTTGCCCACCAGATCGAAGTTGCCTTCGTCGGTGAAGAACTTCACGGCAAAGCCACGTACGTCGCGCACGGTATCGCCGGAGCCACGCGGGCCCTGTACGGTGGAAAAACGTACGAACACCGGGGTTTTATGCTCCGGGTTGCGCAGGAAACCGGCCTTGCTCAGCGCCGAATGGTTTGCATAGGTCTGGAAGTAACCATGGGCGCCGGTACCGCGAGCATGCACGATGCGCTCCGGGATACGCTCATGGTCAAAGTGCGTGATTTTTTCACGCATGATGAAGTCTTCCAGCAGCGACGGGCCGCGGGCGCCGACTTTCAGGGTGTTCTGGTTATCGGAAATCTTTACGCCTTGGTTGGTGCGCAGGGCCTGGCCGGTCGCATCGGAGCGGAACTCTTCCAGAGCTTGCAGCTTGGCGTTGGTGTTGCCACGGTCCAGGGTATCGGTACCCGCGAGTTCACTCTTGGACGGGGTGGCTGGCTTCTTGGTACTCATCAGTCAAAACTCCTTATTCAAAGTGGCCAGAGCGGTCCCCGGCTCGTTTGAGCAAAACCCCAGGCACGGCACCTGAGAAATCGAGTTGCTTCAGTAGTGACTGACAGGGTTTTGCACCGTTCCTTTTTTATGACCTTTGATCGCGTTATTGCCAAATGACTGGATGAATACGAAATAAATGCTAAGAAACGCTATACGGACAGGCTAAAATGCGCGCCCGGCTAACCGCTGATCCCTTTTCAATGCGCCCCACAAGGTTCGCTACGTGATCGAGTTTCAAAACGTCCATAAAACCTACCGCGTCGCCGGTAAGGATATCCCCGCACTGCACCCCACCAGCCTGCGCGTCGAGAACGGCCAGGTGTTTGGCCTGATTGGCCACTCGGGTGCGGGTAAAAGCACCCTGCTGCGCCTGATCAACCGCCTGGAAGAGCCCAGCGGTGGCCAGATCACGGTGGATGGTGAAGAAGTCACCGCCCTGGACGCCAACGGCCTGCGCCGTTTCCGCCAGCAGGTCGGCATGATCTTCCAGCACTTCAACCTGCTGGCATCCAAGACCGTCGCCGACAACGTGGCGCTGCCGCTGACCCTGGCCGGCGACCTGTCGCGCAAGGCCATCGACCAACGCGTCGCCGAATTGCTCGACCGTGTCGGCCTGTCGGACCACGCCAAGAAGTACCCGGCGCAGTTGTCCGGGGGCCAGAAGCAGCGCGTCGGCATCGCCCGTGCCCTGGCGACCAAGCCAAAGATCCTGCTGTGCGACGAGGCCACCAGCGCCCTCGACCCGCAAACCACCGCGTCGGTCCTGCAACTGCTGGCCGAGATCAACCGCGAGCTGAACCTGACCATCGTGCTGATCACTCATGAAATGGACGTGATTCGCCGCGTGTGCGACCAGGTCGCCGTGATGGATGCCGGCGTGATCGTCGAGCAAGGCTCGGTGGCCGACGTGTTCCTGCACCCCAAGCACCCGACCACCAAACGCTTCGTGCAAGAAGCCGAACAGGTTGACGAAGGCGAGCAGCATGACGACTTCGCCCATGTACCGGGTCGCATCGTGCGCCTCACGTTCCAGGGCGAAGCGACCTACGCGCCATTGCTGGGTACCGTCGCCCGGGAAACGGGTGTGGACTACAGCATCCTGGCCGGTCGTATCGACCGCATCAAAGACATCCCTTACGGGCAACTGACCCTTGCCGTCACCGGTGGTGACATGGAAGCCGCGTTTGCACGCTTCACCGCCGCCGACGTCCACATGGAGGTCCTGCGCTAATGGAAGTCCTGATGAGTTTCTTCGCCAATATCGACTGGTCTGAAATCTGGCTCGCCACCGGCGACACCATGACCATGCTGTTCGGCTCGCTGTTCTTCACCGTGCTGCTTGGCCTGCCCCTGGGTGTGCTGCTGTTTTTGACCAGCCCGCGCCAACTGTTCGAACAGAAAGGCCTGTATGCGCTGCTGTCGCTGATTGTGAATATCCTGCGTTCGCTGCCGTTCATCATTCTGTTGATCGTGATGATCCCGTTCACCGTGCTGATCACTGGCACGTCGTTGGGTGTGGCCGGTGCGATCCCACCTCTGGTGGTAGGCGCCACGCCATTCTTTGCGCGCCTGGTGGAAACCGCCCTGCGTGAAGTGGACCGCGGCATCATCGAAGCCACCCAATCAATGGGGGCCAGCACCCGTCAGATCATCACCAACGCGTTGTTGCCCGAGGCCCGCCCTGGCATTTTCGCGGCGATTACAGTGACGGCGATTACACTGGTTTCCTACACGGCCATGGCCGGCGTTGTAGGTGCAGGTGGCCTGGGTGACCTGGCGATCCGCTTTGGCTACCAGCGCTTCCAGACCGATGTAATGGTAGTCACGGTGGTGATGTTGTTGATTCTGGTGCAAATTCTGCAAACCGTCGGCGACAGGCTGGTGGTGCACTTTTCTCGAAAATAACGGCCATTGCCGGCCCACAGCCGGCAGATGCCCGAACAAGGAGCTTGCTGGATGAAAAAACTACTGGTTGCCTTCGCTGCCGTTGCCGCGTTTTCCGCCCATGCCGAGACTATCAAGGTCGCTGCCTCGCCGGTGCCTCACGCGGAAATCCTCGAATTCGTGAAGCCTGCCCTTGCCAAAGAAGGCGTGGACTTGCAGGTCAAAGTCTTCACCGACTACGTGCAGCCCAACGTGCAAGTCGCTGAAAAGCGCCTGGACGCCAACTTCTTCCAGCACCAGCCGTACCTGGATGAATTCAACAAAGCCAAGGGCACTCACCTGGTGAGCGTTGGCAGCGTGCATCTGGAGCCACTGGGCGCTTACTCCAGCAAGCACAAGACACTGGCCGACCTGCCTGACGGCGCCAACGTGGTGATCCCGAACGACGCCACCAACGGCGGCCGTGCGCTGTTGCTACTGGCCAAGAATGGCCTGATCACCCTGAAGGACCCGACCAACATCCTGTCGACCATCAAGGACATCACCGAAAACCCGAAAAACCTGAAATTCCGCGAACTGGAAGCCGCCACCCTGCCGCGCGTGCTGACCCAGGTCGACCTGGCGCTGATCAACACCAACTACGCCCTTGAAGCCAAGCTGGACCCGTCCAAGGACGCCCTGGTGATCGAAGGCAGCGACTCGCCTTACGTAAACATCCTGGTGACCCGCGAAGACAACAAGGATTCGGACGCGGTGAAGAAGCTGGTTGCAGCCCTGCACACGCCGGAAGTGAAGAAATTCATCGAAGAGAAGTACAAAGGCGCGATCAAGCCGGCGTTCTGATCCGCCTAGATCTCCAAAACACTGAAGATCAAAAATGTGGGAGGGGGCTTGCTCCCGATAGCAGAGTATCAGTCGATGCATGAGCTGACTGATCCACCGCTATCGGGAGCAAGCCCCCTCCCACATTTGTTTTGTGTTGCTTTTATTTACGCTGTACCAACCCCGGCAACTGCGCCACCAGCTTCTGGTTATTCAACGGCGCCCGGATAAACCCGCGCTGCGTACCATCCGGCCCGATCAGCGCCAGGTTGCCGCTGTGGTCGACGGTGTAGTTCGGCTTGCTGGTATCCGCCGGAATGAAGGGAATGCTCACCGCATTCGAGACCTTCTGCACATCCTCCACATTCGCGCCGGTCAGGCCTTCGAACTGCGGATCGAAGTAGCCCAGGTATTGCTTGAGCTGCGTCGGGGTATCGCGGTGAGGGTCGACGCTGACCAGGATCACCTGCAACTTATCCACAACCTCTTTGGGCAGCTCGCTCTTGATCTGGCGCAGCTGGGCGAGGGTGGTCGGGCAAATGTCCGGGCAAAAGGTATAGCCAAAAAACAGCAGGCTCCACTTGCCTTTCAACTCATTGACCAGCACCGGCTGGCCGTCCTGGTTGGTCATGCTCACCGGCGGCAGCTGGCGGCTTTGCGGCAGCAGGATGATGCCCGCGTCGATCAGCGCAGTGGGGTCGCCCTGGCCTTTGCCCGAGAGCACTTTGTTGACGGTCAGGCCCATGATCAACGCCACCAGGGCCACGAGGATGAAGACGGTTTTTTGAGTTCGAGTCATAGGTTCAACAGTAAGTAGTGGTCTACGAGCAGGGCGATAAACAACAGGAACAGGTACCAGATAGAGTACTTGAACGTGTTGATCGCCGCGTGCGGCTGGCTGCCACGGTACAGCACCCAGGCCCATTGCAGAAAGCGCGCGCCCAATACCAGGGCACAGGCCAGGTAGAGCAGGCCGCTCATATGGATGACGTAGGGCATCAGGCTCACCGCCAACAGGGCGAAGGTATACAGCAGGATATGCACCTTGGTGTAGTGCTCGCCATGGGTGACCGGCAGCATCGGGATGTCCGCCTTGGCGTATTCCTCTTTGCGGTGGATGGCCAGGGCCCAGAAGTGCGGCGGGGTCCAGGCGAAGATGATCAGCACCAGCAGCAGCGGCTCAGCACTCACATGCCCGGTGACGGCGACCCAACCCAGCAGGGGCGGCGCGGCGCCAGCGAGGCCGCCGATGACGATATTCTGTGGCGTCGCACGCTTGAGAAAGCCGGTGTAGATCACCGCATAACCGAGCAGCGAAGCCAACGTCAGCCAGGCCGCCAGCGGGTTGGTGAACGCCAGTAGCAGGGCCAACCCTGCAACAGCCAGAAACAATGCAAACGCTAACGCCGCAATCGGTGCTACACGCCCCTCAGCCATCGGCCGTTTATGGGTGCGGGCCATCACCGCATCAATCCGCCGGTCGACCACATGGTTCACCGCCGCCGCGCCACCCGCGCACAGGGCAATGCCCAGGTTGCCGAACACCAGCACCGTCCACGGCACCCCGGCGCGGGTGGCGAGGAACATGCCCACCAGCGAGGTGATCAGCATCAGCACCACCACTTTCGGCTTGGTCAGCTCCAGATAGTCACGCCAGATCGCCTGATCGTGACGTGCGCCGATCAAGGTCGCCATGGCATCTCTCCTTTAAGGGTAATCAGGCCCGACACCTGTTTGCGCGGGATGAAACGCCAGCCGAAGGGTAGCTGGTTGCGAACCCGTACCAGACTGGTGCGGGCGTGGTAATTGACCAGTACCAGGCTCAGCAACAAGGCCGCGCCGCCCGCGTTATGGCCCACCGCCACTGGCAGCGGCAGGCCCAACGCCACATTGCTCACCCCCAGGCTGATTTGCGCGGCCAGGACGATCAGCAGCAAGCCCGCCAGCCGCGTCATGCCCACGGCGCGCAGTTGCCAGGCCAGGCCCAGCAATACCAGGGTGACCAGCACTGCGCCGATGCGATGAGTCAGGTGGATCGCCGTGCGCGCCTCGCTGTCGAGCTGGCCGCCCAGGTAATTGGGGCCGATGTGTTGGGTCAGGTGAAAGCCATTGGCAAAATCCGCCGCCGGCCACCACTGGCCGTGACAGGTCGGCAGGTCGACACAGGCCACGGCGGCGTAGTTGGAGCTGACCCAACCGCCCAGCGCAATCTGCCCGATTACCAGCACCAGCCCGGCCGTTGCCCAATATTGCAGGCGCTTGGGCACGATCAGCGCCGGCAGCACGCCGGACAGTCGCAGGGTCAACAGGAACAACAGGCTCAAGGTGGCGAAGCCGCCCAGCAAATGCCCGGTCACCACCTGCGGCCACAGTTTCAAGGTCACCGTCCACATGCCAAAGGCCGCCTGGGCGAACACCACCGCCAACACAAACAACGGCAATTTCACCGGCTGGCCCGGATCACGCCGATGGCGCCACGAGCGCGCCGCCAGCAGCGCGATCAATAGCCCCAGGCTGCCGGCGAAGTAGCGGTGGGTCATCTCGGCCCAGCCTTTATCAGCCTCCACCGGCGTATCGGGAAAATGCAGTTCGGCATGGGCCAGTTGGGCTTCGCTGTTGGGGACACTGATAAAGCCATAGCAGCCCGGCCAGTCCGGGCAACCCAGGCCGGCGTGGGTCAGGCGTGTGTAGGCGCCGAGCAGCACGACAATCAGCGCCAGCAACGTGGCAAACAGCGCGAGGCGAAATCCAGGTTTGGCCATGACGATGCCCTTATCCGATATTCGACAGTTTCAGCAGCAGGCGCAGGTCGTTGAGCAAGTCCTTGCCCTTGACCCTGGCGTCGTAGCGCAGTACCAGGTTGCCGTGGGGGTCGACGATCCACAGTTGCGCCTCACCGGGCGCGGCAGCGTTCCTGGTAAAGGTCGATAGATCCAGCGAATAGCGCTGCAGTTGTGGGTATTCGGCCTTGAGCTTGGCCTCGTATTCGGTGCTCAGCGGTTGCGCAGCGGCCAGGGCATGGCTGGCGCGGGACGCGTCGCGGCCAAGGCTGATTTGCAGCTGACGTGCCAGGTAAACCAGTTGTTGGCAGTCGTTGGCGCACGCCGTGGGCGCGGTGACCAGTAGCTGCCAGCGGTCTTGATCGGCCTGCACGCCGATATCGGCACGGGTCTGGCCGTTGCCGATCAGTTCGCCGTGGTAGCTGCGGCTCTCCGGCACCCAGAACTGCAATTTGTACATGAAGGTCGCCAGCACCATCGGGCCGATCACCATCATCAGGATCAAAATCAACTGCCAGCGGCCTTTGCGCCGGTCGGGCGTCTCAGACGTGCTGGGTGGATTCATGGCCGCTCCCATGGGGCTTCTCCTTTTTATTGTGCCATCCGAGGTAGAGGTAAAGCACCAGCAGTGCCAGTGCCATGGCGAACCACTGCACCGCGTAGGCCAGGTGTTTTTCCGGGCCCATAGCGACTATTGGCCAGGTGGCTTCGTACGTACCGGGGCCTGCTTCGGCACGCAGCTCGTAGGCAAAACCGCTACGCCCCAGCTCGCTCCACAGCGCGGCGGGGTGCAATGCGGTAAGCAGACGTGGCCATTGCGCACTTGCAGGGTCGGCATGCAGTTGGAAGGTCTCGCCAGGGGCGACGTACACCCAGGCATCGAGATTCAGTACGTGTTCAGGAGTGGAAAAGGTCGGCGGCGTGCGCCGGTCCGGCCACGGCAGCCAGCCGCGGTTGAGCAATAGCCACAGGCCGCTGGCCTGATCATGGAAGGGCTGCAGCAGCTCGACACCGGCCTTGCCGTCACGCATACGGTTATCCAGCAATACGCTGTGCTCGGCATCGAATTGACCACGAAGATGAACGCGGCGAAAGGCTGGGTCGGCCATGTCATTGAGCTGCGCACTGCTCACCGGTTCTGCGGCGCGGCGCTCGGCATAACGGTCCACCAGCAGCTGTTTTTCATGCCCACGGGACAGTTGCCAGAACCCCAGGCACACCATCAATGGCAGCAACACCAGCACCACCAGCGTCGGCGCGATACCCGGACGAAAGCGCTGCATGGCACTGGCTATACTGGATTTCATCGCCCCTCCCCCTGTAGCCCTGGAGCCAGACCATGCTCAAAGCAGCCATTGCCCTGATGCTGATCGCGACTGTCATGAGCCTGTTCAGTGGCTTGTTCTTTTTGGTCAAGGACGAGGGCAACTCCAACCGCCTCGTCACTGCCTTGACCGTGCGTGTGGTACTGGCCGTGATCACCGTAGGCTTGATCGCCTGGGGTTTCTTCAGCGGCCAACTGGTCTCTCATGCGCCGTGGTAAGCCGCCTCACAGCACATAGACGAAGAAAAACAGCCCGATCCACACCACATCCACAAAGTGCCAATACCAACTGGCCGCCTCGAAACCGAACTGGTGCTCGGCATTGAAATGCCCACGCAGGATGCGCATCAGCATCACAAACAGAATGATGGTGCCGATAGTGACGTGGGCGCCGTGAAAGCCGGTGAGCATGAAGAAGGTCGCGCCGTAAACGCCTGAGCCCAGGGTCAGGCCCAATTCTTTATAGGCGTGGATGTACTCCTCGGCCTGGAACCCGAGAAACGCCAGGCCCAACAACACCGTGATCGCCAGCCAGATTTTCAGCGCACCGCGATGGCCTTTGCGCAGGGCATGGTGGGCGATGGTGATGGTCACGCTGGAACTGACCAGCAGGATGGTGTTGACCAACGGCAGCCCCCACGGGCTGATGGTGCCTTCAGGCGCAGGATAGAGCTTGGGGTCAGGGTTATTGAGCAACGGCCAGGCGAACTCGAAGTTTGGCCACAGCATATGCGCAACGCCCTTGGAGCCTTCACCTGCCAACCACGGCGCCGACATGTGCCGCACATAAAACAGCGCACCGAAGAACGCGATAAAGAACATCACCTCCGAAAAGATGAACCAGGTCATGCCCCAGCGGAACGAGCGGTCCATCTGTGCGCTGTACAGCCCGGCGCGGCTCTCCTTGATCACCGCGCCAAACCAGCCGAAGAGCATGTAGGCCAGCAACAATCCGCCCACGAAAAAGATCCACGGCCCGTGGGATTCCGGGCGTGCTGCCTTCAAGTCGTTGAACCACACGGCCAGGCCATACACGGTGACCAGCATGCCGATCGTGGCAATTATCGGCCATTTGCTTTGCGCTGGTACGTAGTACGTATCATGAGTCGACATGTATTCGCTCTCCTGATTGAGGGGGCAAACAGTAGCTAGCCGCCGCCGTTCGCAGCCACCGGCGGTTGACGCGCAGTGATATCGAACAACGTGTACGCCAGGGTCAAATGCCTCACATCCTTGGGCATGGCGCGGTCGACGATAAAACGCACCGGCATCTCGATACGCTCGCCTGGCTGCAGCACCTGCTGGGTGAAGCAAAAGCATTCGGTCTTGTGGAAGTACATCGCCGCTTCGGCCGGGGAGATACTCGGGATCGCCTGGGCGGTCATCGGCTTATCGGTGGGGTTGTAGGCCACGAACAACATCTCGTTGACCGCGCCAGGATTGACCACGATCTCATCGGCCTTTGAATGAAACTCCCAGACCATGTCGATGGCATTGGTGGACAGAAACTGCACCCGCACCTGGCGCGAGGGGTCGACGACTTGTTCACCCTCGTACTGCCCGGCGGTTTTGCCATTGATGCCGAATGCCTTGCACATCACGTCGTAGATCGGCACCAGGGCAAAGCCGAAGGCGAACATTGCCAGCACCAGGATCAACAGGCGGGTGACAAGGCGTTTGATGGGTACGGAGTCAGCCATGACGATCACCCGAGCCGAACTCGGTCAATGTGGGAGCGGGCTTGCTCGCGAATGCGGTAAGCCAGGCGCCACCTGCGGCGACTGATACACCGCTTTCGCGAGCAAGCCCGCTCCCACAGGGGGTATGTGTAGGTATAGCGAACCGGGTATTCACTTGACCTCCGGCGGCGTAGTGAAGGTGTGATACGGCGCCGGCGAAGGCACGCTCCATTCCAGGCCCTCAGCGCCATCCCACGGCTTGGCCGGTGCCGGTGGGCCACCGCGAATGCACTTGATGACAATGAACAGGAAAAAGATTTGCGTGGCACCAAACATGAATGCGCCGATGGACGAGACCATGTTGAAGTCAGCGAACTGCAGGTTGTAGTCCGGCACCCGGCGTGGCATACCGGCCAGCCCCACAAAGTGCATTGGGAAGAACGCCATGTTCATGCCCACAAAGGACAGCCAGAAGTGCAGCTTGCCCAGGGTTTCGTCGTACATGTGGCCGGTCCATTTCGGCAGCCAGTAGTAGGCCGAGGCGAAGATCCCGAAGATCGCGCCGGGCACCAGTACGTAATGGAAGTGCGCCACCACGAAGTAGGTGTCGTGGTACTGGAAGTCCGCCGGCGCAATCGCCAGCATCAGTCCAGAGAAACCGCCGATGGTGAACAGGATCACGAAGGCCACCGCAAACAGCATCGGCGTTTCGAACGTCAGTGAGCCTTGCCACATGGTGCTGACCCAGTTGAACACCTTCACCCCCGTGGGCACAGCGATCAGCAGGGTGGCGTACATGAAGAACAACTCACCCACCAGCGGGATACCCACCACGAACATGTGGTGCGCCCACACGATGAACGACAGGAACGCGATGCTCGCCGTGGCGTAGACCATCGAGGTGTACCCGAACAGCGGCTTGCGCGAGAAGGTCGGGATAATCGAGCTGACGGCACCGAAGGCCGGCAGGATCATGATGTACACCTCGGGGTGGCCGAAGAACCAGAACACATGCTGGAACAGCACCGGATCCCCGCCACCGGCCGCACTGAAGAAACTGGTACCGAAGTGGATATCCATCAGCATCATCGTTACGCAACCCGCCAGCACCGGCATCACTGCGATCAGCAGGAATGCAGTGATCAGCCAGGTCCACACGAACAGCGGCATTTTCATCAGGGTCATGCCCGGCGCGCGCAGATTGAGGATGGTGGCGACCACGTTGATCGCGCCCATGATCGAACTGATGCCCATCAGGTGGATGGCAAAGATGAAGAACGTCACGCTTTCCGGCGCATAGGTGGTGGAAAGGGGGGCATAGAAGGTCCAGCCGAAGTTCGGCCCGCCACCGGGCGTGAACAAGGTGGAGACCAGCAGCAGGAATGCCGCAGGCAGCAACCAGAAGCTGAAGTTGTTCATGCGTGGCAGGGCCATGTCCGGCGCGCCGATCATCAGCGGGATCATCCAGTTGGCCAGGCCGACGAACGCCGGCATCACCGCGCCGAACACCATGATCAGGCCATGCATGGTGGTCATCTGGTTGAAAAACGCCGGCTGCACGATCTGCAGGCCCGGCTGGAACAGCTCGGCGCGGATCACCATGGCGAACGAGCCGCCGAGCAGGAACATGGTGAAGGCGAACCACAGGTACATCGTACCGATGTCTTTGTGGTTGGTGGTCAGCACCCAGCGCATCAAGCCTTTGGCGGGGCCGTGGGCGTGGTCGGCATGACCATGGTCGATCACAGTGCTCATGGCCGTTCTCCTGCAAGCGAGTAAGCGGGGCGATTCAGGGCATTCGCAATGAAGGTAGTCATTTGCTTTCCGCCTGTTTCAGAGCCAGCACGTCTTTGGGCGTAACCATGTCGCCTTTGTTATTACCCCAGGCGTTACGCTCGTAGGTGACCACGGCGGCGATATCCACTTCCGAAAGCTGCTTGCCGAACGCAGCCATCGCGGTGCCGGGCTTGCCGTGATAGACCAGACTCAGGTGATCGGCTGCAGGCCCGGTGGCGATTTTAGAACCCTTGAGCGCCGGGAACATCGGCGGCAAGCCTTGACCTTCGGCCTGGTGACAGGCGACGCAGGTGGTGTGGTAGACCTTGTCACCACGGGCCACCAACTCGTCCAGCGTCCACTCTTTGGAGGTCAGCTCCTTGAGCTTGGATGCTTCCTCCTTGCGCTCGCCAATCCAGGTGTCGTAGTCGGCCTTGGACTTGACCTCGACCACGATGGGCATGAAGCCGTGGTCCTTGCCGCACAGTTCAGCGCACTGGCCACGGTAGATGCCGGGTTTCTCGACGCGTGTCCAAGCCTCGTTGACGAAGCCGGGGATGGCGTCGCGCTTGACCGCAAAGGCCGGCACCCACCAGGAGTGGATCACGTCGGCGGCGGTCACCAGAAAGCGCACCTTGGCGCCCACTGGCAACACCAACGGCTGGTCGACTTCCAACAGGTAATGTTCGCCCTTGGTGGCCTGGTTATGGATCTGCTCGGCGGGCGTGGCCAGGTTGCTGAAGAACTCCACATCCTGGCCCAGGTATTTGTAATGCCACTTCCACTGGTAGCCGGTGACTTGGATATCGATATCCGACTCACTGCTGTCGTAGATGTTGATCAGGGTCTTGGTCGCCGGGATGGCCATGGCCACCAGGATCAGCAGGGGCACCACAGTCCAGAGGATTTCCACGGTAGTGCTTTCGTGGAACTTGGCTGCTACCTGGCCCGTAGACCGGCGGTGCAGGATCATCGACCAGAACATCGCGCCAAACACGACAATGCCGATCACCACACAAATCCAGAAAATGGTCATGTGCAGGTCAAACACAGCGTGACTGACTTCAGTAGCCCCTGGCGCCATATTCGTTGTCCAGGCGGCGTGCGCCTGGCCGAATACCGACCACAAAAGTAGGCCCATCCAAACGTGTGGATGTCGCGTCATTGCGGGTTCCCCTTTATGTTTCTTGTTATCCCGCCGGTTTGCACCTGCGGCGAAGGGAGCGGCTTCCATACTGCTTACAACCGCCAAGCCTTGCCTGCGTCATGCAGTTGGGCGTCATCAGCTAATTGCGTACAAAAACGAGTATAGACAGCCAGGGCAACCCCGCAATGTGTAGGGGGAAATGAGCGAAAACAGACCGGCGGCCCCAATAAAACCGGGGGCGCAAACGTTTATCCGACGAACGATGGCATTTCGATATAACACACATGCATAACCATGAAATAATTATGACAAATGCGTCTTAGGTGCTCGTATAAACGAGCTACCTTTTCCTCTCCCTTTTCCTACGCCTGCTTCACTGGAGCCTTCATGAACACCGCCGCATTGCGCGAGCAGATTTCCCGTGCCCATCAACACGAAGCCAGCACTGGCCAGCTTGCCACCCAGCTGGAAAAACAATTGCCGCACCTGCATTCGGCCATTTCCCTGGCTGACGGTGATAGCACCCAAGTCATGACCCGTTTTGTCACTGCCTACATCGAACTCGTCCCGGAGTTGCTGGAAGCCGCCAACGACGTGGCCCGCGAAGCCGGTATCGAAAGCCAGATCAAACCCGTGCTTAAGATCGCCGAACATTTTTTCCTGCAGCCGCCCGCGATCCTGGCGGGTCATGAAGGGCTCGACGGCCTGCTGGACGAGGCCTACCTGGCCCATCGTTTAGTGGAGGAGGTCAACGATCTGTATATCAAGCACTTCGGCCAACCGTTGATTCCGGCGGATACCACCGTTGCCAACGTCATTGCTCATCGATTGATCGGCGAAAAATTCGCCAACCAATTGGATGAAGCCGTACACCACGCGGTGGATGAAATGCTCAACGAAGACAGCTTTGCGCTGGAGTCGGTCGAGGCGTACCGCGAACAGCTCAAAAGCCCGCAAACAGAAGCGGCGTGGAAGCGCTGGCCATGCCTGTCGCGCCAACTTGGGGTTGAGTTGACGTTGGATCAGATGGCGTAAATCGTCCGGCTTACCAAGATCAAATGTGGGAGGGGGCTTGCCCCCTCCCACATTTTTGATCGGGTTCGTCAGGGAGTAGACGGCGCTGACCCGATCCCCACCGTCGTGCGCACCCGGCCTTCCAATCGGCGCTTCAACCCGCGAGCCTCGATCACCAGTGTCGAGCCCTTGGCCGCATTGGCCCGGCCCCACTCCTCCAGCAACTCCAGGCATGAATGGTCGATGTAACTCAAGTTGCTCAGCGGCACATGCAACGTGGTTCCCGCAGGCACCGTCGACAGTACCTGAGTCAGCGCCGGCACTTTCAGAAAGGTCGCCGCCCCCGTCAAGCGCAACTCCATCTCACCGTCCTGGGGCAGGTCGATCAGGCTGACTTTCAGTCGCGAAGCCTTGAATGCCAGTTTGAGCAACGTCAGCCCGAAGCCCACCAGCACACCAGTCAGCAGGTCGGTAAAGATGATTGCCAGCGCCGTGGCCGCATAGGTAAACATCGGCATCCGCCCATAGCGCCCCAGCGCCTTGAACGCCTTGACGTCCACCAGCTTGATCCCGGTGTACACCAGCACACCCGCCAGGCTAGCGACCGGAATGCTTTGCAGCACGCTCGACAGCAAGAGCACGAAGCCCAGCAGCCACAGGCCATGGAACATCGCCGACAGCCGCGTGGTAGCACCTGCCTGCACGTTGGCCGAGCTGCGTACGATCACGCCAGTCATCGGCAAAGCGCCAACCAGGCCACAGAGCATGTTGCCGACACCTTGGGCAGACAACTCCTTATCGAAGTCAGAACGCTGGCCGCTGTGCATACGGTCCACCGCGGCGGCAGACAACAGGGTTTCAGCACTGGCGATAAAGGCTACGGCGAATGCCGCGATCAACAGTTGTGGATCAGCCAGGTTCAGCAGATCACTGGGACGCAGCCAGTCGATAGCGTCCGCGAGGTTTTCCGGGACCTCCACGCGCTTGACCTCCAAGGCCAGCACCAGGCTGGTGACGGTCGCCAGGCCCACGCCAAGCAAGGCACCTGGAACAAACCGCAACTGTTGTGGACGGAATTTATCCCACACGTACATCACCAACATGGTCGACAGACCGAGCAGACCCGCCTGCCAACCGAGCCCTCCACCGAGGGTAGGAATCGCTTCAGCCACCGCAGCCGGGAAGCCTGCCAGGTTATCCAGCCCAGACGGCTTGGGCGCCCCGTCGAGCATCACATGGATCTGCGATAGCACAATCAACACGCCAATCCCCGCCAGCATGCCGTAGACAACAGCCGGCGCCGTGACACGAAACCAGCAGCCCAGGCGCAGACGCCCGGCCACAAGTTGCAGGAAGCCCGCCAGCAACAGGATCGGTCCTAGCATCAACATGCCATGCTGGCGCACCAACTCGAACACCAACACCGCCAAACCCGCCGCCGGACCACTGACTTGCAGCGGCGACCCCGCCAACCAGCCCACCACCAAGCCACCGATGATCCCGGTGATCAGCCCCTTGGCCGGCGGCATGCCGGACGCGATCGCAATCCCCATGCACAGGGGCAGGGCGACCAGAAACACAACCACGGAGGCGAGCAGCTCCCGTGGCAGTACAGCTTTCAATTGAGCAGCACGCATGATGGCTCTCCCGAGGCATTCGCCGGGCACGGCAAAGCCCGGCTGCATCCATGGCAGCCACCGCTTTACCCGGCAGGGAAGTGTTTTAGAAGCGCGCTCTAGGCGTCGCGGATGGGATGGGCTCAGTGCCGTTCAACGGTCTGAATGCCGACTTTTCCGCATCGTAAGCCCGAATTTCACTGGTCTCGATGTTGTAGATCCAGCCATGGATAAACAGATGACCATTGGCCATGCGCGAAGCTACGGAGGGGTGGGTGCGCAGATGCTGCAACTGGGCGATGACGTTTTCTTCGGTCAGTACCTTCATGCTCTCGCCTTCATTGGCGCAGTCGCAGTTGTCATGGACCATGGTCTTGGCGACCTCGGCGTGACGCAGCCATGCCTTGACCGTCGGCATTTTTTCCAGGCTGTCAGGGTTGAGTACTGCACGCATGGCGCCGCAGTCGGAGTGCCCACACACGATAATGTGCTGTACGCCAAGGGCGAGCACTGCGTACTCGATGGCCGTGGAGACACCACCGTTCATCTGGCCATAGGGAGGCACCACGTTACCGACGTTACGGGTCACAAACAGGTCGCCGGGGGAGCTTTGGGTAATCAGCTCAGGCACGATGCGCGAATCGGCACAGGTAATGAACATCGCCCGCGGGCTCTGGGCCGTGGCGAGTTTCTTGAAGAGTTCTTCCTGCTGGGGGAAGACGTCGTGATGGAAATGCAA
This sequence comes from Pseudomonas haemolytica, assembly GCF_009659625.1. Classification (GTDB taxonomy): domain Bacteria; phylum Pseudomonadota; class Gammaproteobacteria; order Pseudomonadales; family Pseudomonadaceae; genus Aquipseudomonas; species Aquipseudomonas haemolytica. The sequence continues at coordinate 63,026 of NZ_VOIW01000003.1, forward strand.
AAAGCCGTCAACAATATGCTTCAACGCTGCATCGGCGGACTCCGCCACAGGGGCTGAAGCCGACGCAGCCAACGGCTGTTTATCCTTGTCACTCATGATTCATCCTCTTGATTAATGCAGGGGAGTGTTCAAGTCTGTTCGACGCCGGGAGAGTGGGATAGTTGGAAAAACCCCGACAAACCACGGCGCCGACTTATCAGTCACTCGTGGAACAAGGTAACCGCCGAAACTTAACTCAAACTGAATGAACCGCTCTAGATCGCGGGTTTCGGTGATGTCAAAACGCGACTATTCCTACAAGTGCTTCGCGGTGTTCCTCTTCAGTTTACAGCAATGCCATCTGCCTGCCCGGAGGACAGAACGCCGTGCAATCCAGGTTGAACCCTTCACGACGGTTCAGCCCCAATCGCTTGATCGCCTTGCTGAAGCGTTGCGCCAGCAGATCAGCAAAAGGCCCCTCACCCCGCATGCGCACACCGAAACGGCTGTCATAGACCTCACCACCGCGTACCTGGCGCACCAGGCTCATGACATGGGCCGCACGCTGCGGGTAATGGGCCGCCAACCACTCCTCGAACAACGGCGCCACCTCCAACGGCAGGCGCAGCATCATATACGCTGCGCTTTGTGCACCGGCCGCGTGAGCCTCGGCGAGCAGGCTCTCCAGTTCGCTGTCGTTGATCATCGGAATCATCGGCGAGCACAGCACGCCCACCGGGATACCCGCGTCATGCATCACCCGAATCGCCCGCAGCCGCGCCTTGGGTGCTGCCGTGCGCGGCTCCAGGATGCGCTTGAGCTCGTCGTCCAGGCTGGTGAGGCTGATCATCACCGCCACCAGGCGCTGGCGGGCCAACTCGGTCAGCAGGTCAAGATCGCGCAGGATCAGCGACCCCTTGGTGATGATAGTCACTGGGTGCCGGTAGCGCAGCAGCACTTCCAGGGTTTGCCGAGTGATCCTGTATTCGCGCTCGATAGGCTGGTAAGGGTCGGTATTGGAGCCCAGGTTGATCGGCGCGCACACATAGCCAGGCTTCGACAACTGCTGCTCCAGCACATCGGCCGCGTTGCTCTTGGCGATCAACCTGGTTTCGAAGTCCAGCCCCGGGGACATGTCCCAATAGGCATGGCTGGGCCGCGCATAACAATAGATACACCCATGCTCGCAGCCGCGATAAGGGTTGATCGAGCGATCAAAGGGCAAGTCCGGCGAGTTGTTGCGGGTGATGATGGTCTTGGCCGTTTCGATACGTACTTCGGTGCCTTGAGTCTGGGGCACCTCCTGATACCAGCCGTCGTCCTCCGCCACGCTGACCGTAGGTGCGAACCGATTGTGCAGGTTGGTGGCGGTGCCCCGACCACGGGGCGGCAGCGGAGTAGACATGAAAACGCCTCGATACTGTTTTTATATACAGTATCGAGGCGCAGGGGTTCTGACCAGTGCCGTTTGGCGGTCAGCGAAGGATCAGTGTTTTTGCGTCACCTGCCCCAGGTCATCCCCCGAGGTGGTGCGCATATCACTTTTGCGCAAGTTCGCCACATCACTGGCATTAACCGGTGCACCTTTGTTGCCCCAACTGCCACGGATGAAACTGACCACATCCGCCACTTCCTGGTCCGACAGGCGCCACGCGAACGCCGGCATGGTGAAGGTCGACGGCGCCGCATGCGTCGCCGGCAAGGTGCCGCCGTTCAACACAATGTTGATCAACGACGTGGCATCCGCCGTCTGCAATACCGGGTTGCCCGCCAGCGCCGGGAACACCCGCGTATAGCCATGGCCATCGGTGCGGTGGCAGGCCGCACAGTTGTCGATATACACCGATGCGCCCGGCTTGCTGTCATCACCTTTCCAGAGCGCCTCGGCTACCTGCTTGTCGTACTGGTGCGGCTGGTCCTTGGGGTCGACCGCCGGCAGGCTCTTGAGGTAACGAGCGATAGCGGTCAGGTCGTCTTGCGACATGTACTGCATACTGTGGACAACCACGTCGCTCATACCGCCGAATACCGCGCTGCGGTCACTGCGACCGGTCTTGAGAAACTGCACCAGTTGCTCTTCGCTCCAACTGCCGAGGCCGTCCTTGTGGTCACCGCGCAGGCTTTTCGCGATCCAGCCTTCCAGCGGTGCACTGCCGGACAGAAAAGCGTTGCCGTCTGTGGCACTCAGGGCTTTTTCCTGCATGGTCAGGGCGCGAGGCGTATGGCAGGCGCCGCAGTGGCCCAGACCTTCAACCAGATAAGCGCCACGATCGATCACCGGATCAGCAGCGGCTTGCGCCTGATGTTCCTCGACAGCGGGTGCGAACATCCAGCGCCAAGCCGCCAAAGGCCAACGCATGCTCAACGGCCAGGGTATTTCGCTGTCCTTGTTCTCCTGGGCGACCGGCTCAACGCCCTTCATGAAATACGCATACAACGCCTGCATATCGCTGTCGCTGACACGCGCGTAAGACGGGTAGGGCATCGCCGGGTAAAGCGTACTACCGTTCTTGGCGACGCCATGACGCACGGCCTTGTCGAAATCCTCGAAGCTGTAGTCGCCCAGGCCGGTCTTGTCCGGGGTGATGTTGGTGGAATAGATCACACCGATGGGCGTTTCCATCGGCAGGCCGCCGGCGAAGGGTTTGCCACCCTTGGCGGTGTGGCAGGCCACGCAGTCACCAGCACGTGCCAGGTATTCACCTTGTTTGATCAAGTCGGTTTCGGCGGCGCTTACCGAGCAGCTGCTGAAGAGCGCCAGGGAGGCGATAACGAATGCTTTCATGGTCATCGCTCCTTATGCCTGAACCAGTGGGCCGGGGTTTTTCAGGTATTGCTCGCGGATAGCCCGAGCCGACCAATAGGTCAACGCTGCCACCAGGCCTGTAGGGTTGTAGCCCAAACCTTGTGGGAAGGCGGACGCACCCGGGACAAACACGTTGTGTACATCCCAGCACTGCAGGTAGCGGTTCAACGCGCTGGTTTTCGGGTCGGTACCCATGATCGCGCCACCGTTGAGGTGAGTGGTCTGGTACGAGGCGGTGTTGAAGTGATCACCGACCTTCTTGCCCAGTACGGCGATGGCCTTGGGGTTCATGGCTTGGGCGACCTTGCCCATTTTCTCGATCATGAAGCGGTTCATCTTGATGTCGTTTTCTTGCCAGTCGAAGGTCATGCGCAGCAGCGGCAGGCCGTAGGCATCGCGGTAAACCGGATCCAGATCCAGGTAGTTACTGCGGTAAGACTGATGGGCACCGTGGGCATCCATCGACACCTGATGGGTGTAGTAATCCGCGGTGGCACGCTTCCAGGCGCTGCCCCAGGCCGGTGTGCCCGGTGGGTTGGAGGTACCGGCGATCGGCCGGCTGCCCGCCTGGTTGACCCACATCGGCGAACCACCCACGAACCCGTGAGGGCCATGGTCGAAGTTGTCGGCATTGAAGTCGTCGATGGCCACGCCATTGCCGCCCGCACCGATAAAATTGTTGGTGTGGGTGTCCTTGTCGAAGAACGCCTTGATGGTGCCCATGTTCTGGTAGGCAAAGTTCCTGCCCACCACGCCCTCATTGGTAATCGGGTCGTAGGGCTTGCCGATGCCCGACAGCAGCATCAGGCGCACGTTGTGAAACTGGAATGCGCCAAGGATCACCAGGTCTGCCGGCTGCTCGCATTCGCGGCCCTGGGCGTCGATATAGGTCACGCCGGTGGCTTTTTTCTGGGTGCTGTCCAGGTTGACCTTGAGCACGTGGGAGTTAGGCCGCAGCTCGAAGTTCGGCACCTGGCGCAAGGCCGGCAGGATGTTCACGTTCGGTGATGCCTTGGAATACATGTAGCACACGTAACCACTGCAGAAACCGCAGAAGTTGCACGGGCCCATCTGCGCCCCGTACGGGTTGGTGTACGGCCCGGAAGTGTTGGCCGACGGCAGGTTGTAAGGCTTGTAACCCACTTCAGTCGCTGCTTTCTGAAACAGCTGTGCGGAGACAGTATTTTTCTGCGCCTCCAACGGGAAAGGGTTGGAGCGATCCGGCGCATACGGGTTGCCACCGCGGCCTTCGCCTACCAACTGGCCTTTGACGGTCCAGGCCTGGCCGGAGGTGCCGAAGACTTTTTCCGCATAGTCGAAAAACGGCTCGAGCTCTTCATAGCTGACGCCGAAATCCTGGATGGTCATGTCCTTGGGAATGAAGTTCTTGCCGTAGCGTTCTTCGTAATGGCTGCGCATGCGCAGTTCGATGGGGTCGACGCGAAAGTGTACGCCCGACCAGTGCAGGCCCGCGCCCCCTACGCCATTACCCGGCAGAAATGCACCCAACTGACGGTTGGGCAGGGCAACATCATTCACGCTATGGCGAATGGTCACCGTCTCTTTGGAGATGTCTTGGAACAGCTTCTTACGAACGCTGTAGGTCAATTCGTCGATGACCTGGGGATAGTTGCCGTCCGGATAAGTGTCCTGCATCGGGCCGCGCTCCAGCGCTACCACGTTGAGGCCCGCTTCCGTCAGCTCCTTGGCCATGATCGCGCCGGTCCAGCCGAAGCCCACAATCACCGCATCCACTTTCTTCATGATGGTCGCCACGTTTATGCCCTCTCGCCGCGAATGGAAACAGCCGGGAAGGGGTATTGCTCGTTGCGTTCCACCCAATCCATAAAGTCGGCGCGGGCGCCGGGGAAGCCGATCATGGTCCAGCCGACCATGCCTTTATTGCCGCCGTGGATCGGGTCGCAGAAGAAGCCTTCCTTGGTATTTTGCAGCAGGAGGTTAAAGAACATCTTTGGCGGTACAGCGTCGAAATGCGCCGTCACTTCGCTGCCGCCAGCCTCAAGGCGCCGCAGCATATCGTCTCGGGTAGCGCTGTCTTGCGCGGCAAAAACCTTACCGTTGAACGCCTTCGACCACGCATCCGTAGCGGCAATACCCAAGCGATAGATCTCCTTGGGCACTAATTTGCTCTGCCAGCCCATCTCTGGCGGCGCATCGGCATTGAACGGGCCTTGCATAAACCATAGGGCGCCGCTGGCATACGGTGTGTTCATCTGACGGTCGATGTATTCCGGCGCGCCAGCCTCCAAGGCGCCTGGGCCCTGGGCATCAGCGGGAATCAAGCGCTCGACAGCAGCGTTGATAAACGCCCATTCCTCGGCTGTGAAGTAGCTGGGCTCGTACGCTTTTTCACTCCCCGCAGGTTTGGCCGGCGCCGCCTGGGCTGGCTCCGGCGTGGCCATCAGCATCGAACCGCCAAGGCCGGTACTGGCAACCGTGACCACCGGGATCAAGGTCAAGGATTTGCGTAGAAAGTCACGCCGGGGGTTGTCTTGATCTTGATCAGACATGGGTACACCTCATCATGTGGTCACGGGTTTATCCGCCGCTTCTGGGAGCAACGTGAAGGTTTACCAAGCAATGGGATCCAAAAACATAGAACACACTGGCAAACAATAGTTACAAATGATAGCAGGCTAAGAATTGAGAAGACTCGATCCAGTGACAAAAAACACCGGATCAGATTGGGTGAATCACGATTCTTTGACGAAGACCTCACGCGGCATTGACCCTGCGTAAGTGAATCTGCGCCCCATCAGCCACTTCCTTATGCGGTCACAGAGTTCATGTTCAACACACGATTACTGCCCATTCTCGGCCTGGCGGTCATGACCCTGTTCAACACACTTCAAGCCCAAGCCGATGACGCTGGCTCGATCCGCTCGCCGGAATGGGCCCAACCGGTAGGTGACCAATACAACCTGCATCAAATGACGCCCACGCTTTATCGCAGCGCGTTACCGGACAGGGGTGCGCTGCCGGTATTGGAAAAGCTCAAGATCGGTACGGTAATCAACTTTCTGCCGGAATCTGATTCGGCGTGGCTCAAGTCATCTGATATCAAACAGGTGCAGTTGAGTTATCGCACCAACCATGTCGACGACTCCGACGTGCTGGCGGCGCTTAGGGCGATCCAGGCAGCAGAAGCCGACGGGCCAGTGCTGATGCACTGCAAGCATGGCGCCGACCGCACCGGGCTGATGGCCGCGATGTATCGGGTGGTGATTCAGGGATGGAGCAAGGAAGACGCACTGAACGAGATGACGCTGGGCGGTTTCGGCAGCAGTAACGGCTTCAAGGATGGGGTCCGCTACATGATGAAGGCGGATATCGACAAAATACGCGCCGCTTTGGCCAATGGCGATTGCAGCACCAGTGCATTCGCGTTGTGCTCAATGAAGGACTGGGTGACCACGACGGGCAAGGAAGAGAAAAAACTGTAGGAGCGAGTTCGCCCCTACAGTGAGTCAGGTTTTAGTCTTTTTTGAGCTTCGGATTAGGAAAGAACTGCACCGCCTGCACCTTTGGATCCGCCGGCGCTTTCAATGCCGATGTATTAACCCGCGTGCCCAATTCCTTGGGCACCGAAAGCCCCTGATCATTGAGCGTATCGGTATAGCCGCAGGCCACACATTCGCGGTGCGGCACGTTGTCTTCGGTCCACATCTTCAACTTGTCCGGCTCGCTGCACGCCGGGCAGACCGCCCCGGCGATAAATTGCTTTTTGGTAATCACAGACCCTTCGCTCATGCTGCCGCGTCCTCACTCAGGCCGCTGTGGCGCAAGAGTGCGTCAATCGACGGCGCCCGTCCGCGGAAGTCGACGAACAGCACCATCGGCGCCTGGGAGCCCCCACGGGCCAGGATCGCTTCACGGAACGCTCGGCCCGTCTGGGCATTGAGCACGCCGTCTTCTTCGAACTTGGAGAACGCGTCAGCCGACAGCACTTCAGCCCACTTGTAGCTGTAGTAACCCGCCGCATAACCACCGGCGAAAATGTGCGCAAAGCTGTTGGGGAAGCGGTTGTAGGCCGGCGGGCGCATGACCGAAACTTCATCGCGCACGCCCTCGAGCACCTGCGCCACGCTGCGACCATCGCCATGGGTGGCGTGCAGCTCAAAGTCGAACAGCGAGAACTCCAGTTGACGCACCATCATCAGGCCGGACTGGAAGTTTTTCGCCGCGAGCATTTTTTCCAGCAGGTCCTGAGGCAATGGCTCGCCGGTTTCATAGTGGCCGGAGATCAGCGCCAGGCCTTCGGGCTCCCAGCACCAGTTCTCCATGAACTGACTAGGCAGTTCCACCGCATCCCATGCCACGCCGTTGATACCGGATACGCCGGCATGTTCAACGCGGGTCAGCAGGTGATGCAGGCCGTGGCCGAATTCGTGGAACAGAGTGGTGACTTCATCGTGGGTCAGCAGCGCAGGCTTGCCGCTGTCGGCCGGAGTGAAATTGCACACCAGGTTGGCGACAGGGCTTTGCAGCACGCCATCGACGGTGCGGCGGCGGTCACGGGCACCGTCCATCCAGGCACCGCCGCGCTTGTTGGCGCGGGCGTACAGGTCGAAGAAGAAGCGCCCGACGTGCTCGCCGTTTTCCTTGATTTCAAACAGGCGAACATCCGGGTGCCAGGTGTCGAAGCCTTTCTGTTCGGCGATCTCGATGCCATACAGGCGCTGCACAATGGCAAACAGACCGCCCAGCACCTTGTCGATGGGAAAGTAGGCACGCAGGGCTTCCTGGGACACGCTGTAGCGCTGTTCGCGCAGTTTTTCGCCGTAGAAACCACTGTCCCAGCTCTGCAGGTCGGCGCAGCCTTGTTCGGCGGCGTAGGCCTTGAGCTGTTGCAGATCCTGGGCGGCAAACGGCTTGCTGCGCTTGGCCAGGTCACGCAGGAAGCTGAGCACCTGGTCGCTGGACTCGGCCATTTTGGTCGCCAGGCTCAGCTCGGAGAACGATGCGTAACCCAACAACCGGGCCAGTTCCTGACGCAGGTCGAGGATCTGTTCCATCACCGGGCCGTTATCGTTCTGGCCGGCGTTCGGGCCTTGGTCCGACGCACGGGTGCAATAGGCGGCGTAAACCTCTTCACGCAGGGAACGGTCCTGGGCGTAGGTCATTACCGCGTAGTAGCTAGGAAACTCCAGGGTAATCAGCCAGCCATCAAGGTCTTTGGCCTGGGCCGCGGCGGCCATTTGCGCTTTGGCCGAGTCGGTCAGGCCGGCGAGGGTGACTTCATCGGTGACATGCTTGGTCCACGCCTGGGTGGCGTCCAGCAACTGGTTGGAGAACTTGCTGCCCAGCTCGGAAAGCTTGCTCTGCACTTCGGCATAGCGCTTTTGCTGCTCCGGCGGCAGATCGATGCCCGACAGACGGAAGTCGCGCAGGGCGTGTTCCAGAATGGTTTTTTGCGCCACATCGAAACCGCCAGCTTCGGGGCTGTTGGCCAGGGCTTCAAAGGCCTGGAACAGTTCACGGTTCTGGCCCATCTCGGTTGAGTAGGCACTCAATGCTGGCAGGCAAGCCTCGTAGGCTTCGCGCAGCTCGGCGCTGTTGCACACGGCATTGAGGTGGCTGACAGGGCTCCAGGCAGCCCCGAGGCGATCATTCAGCTCATCCATGGCGAGGACCAGACCGGCCCATGTCGGATTTTTACCCTGGCTTTGCAGGATGTCTGCGATAGCCACACGGTTGTCGGCGAGGATCTGTTCGATGGCCGGCTGGACGTGCTCGGCACGGATCGCCGAGAACGGCGGCAGGTCGTAGGACTGCAAAAGAGGGTTGTTCGCGCTCACGGTTGGCACCTTGGCTGAAGAAACATGTAAGAACAAAGATGGGGCCATCTTAATTACAATCAACACCCACCGCAGCTATCAGCAGAAGAGAGAGAGGCTATCGTGACGCTTCGCACCTATCAGAACCATACGCCAACCCTGGGCGCCGGGGCTTTTGTGGACATTTCGGCGGTGGTGATCGGCGATGTCGAAATCGGCACCGACAGCTCGGTTTGGCCGCTGACCGTGATCCGCGGCGACATGCACCGCATCCGCATTGGTGCGCGCACCAGCGTGCAGGACGGCTGCGTGCTGCACATTACCCATGCGGGGCCGTTCAATCCCGAGGGTTTCCCGCTGCTGATCGGCGACGACGTGACCATCGCCCACAAAGTTATGCTGCATGGCTGCACCGTGGGTAACCGCATCCTGATCGGCATGGGCAGCATTGTGATGGATGGTGCCGTGGTGGAGGACGACGTAATTATCGGCGCCGGCAGCCTGGTGCCGCCAGGCAAGAAACTCGACAGTGGTTTTTTGTACGTGGGCAGCCCGGTTAAACAGGTCCGCGCACTGACAGACAAAGAGCGTGCCTTTTTCACCTACAGCGCCGCGAACTACGTGAAGCTCAAAGACCTGCACCTGGCTGAAGGATTCGATCAATGATTCTGAACTACCCAACCGTCCTGTTCGACCTGGACGGCACGCTCACCGACCCGCGTGAGGGCATTACCCGTTCGATCCAGTATGCCCTTGGCAAACTGGGCATCGACGAGCCCGACCTGACCAAACTCGAACACTTCATCGGCCCACCCTTGCTGCAGGCGTTCATGCAGTTCTACGGCTTCGACGAGGCCAAGGCGTGGGAAGCAGTGAATTTCTATCGCAAGCGTTTCAAGGTCACCGGGCTGTATGAAAACCGTGTATTCGACGGCGTCATGCCATTGTTGGAAGAATTGAACAGCCAAGGGCGCCAGTTGTACGTGGCTACCTCCAAACCGTGGGAATTTGCCCGTGAGATTGCTCGGCATTTCGACTTTGCCAAGCACTTCAAGGTGATCTACGGCAGCGAGCTGGACGGCACGCGCACCAACAAGGTCGAGTTGATCGCCCACTTGATGCGTGAGGAAGGGCTGGACCCGGCCACCACTTTGATGATCGGTGATCGCAAGCATGACCTGATCGGCGCACGCAGTAACGGGTTGGATTCGGCAGCGGTAGGGTATGGGTTTGGCAGTTTTGAAGAGTTGAATGCCGAGGCGCCGACCTGGCATTTCGAGACGTTGGCACAGATGCACCAGGCATTTTTGCAGCGTTCTTGAAACCGCTATCGGGGGCAAGCCCCTCCCACAGTTGGCCTGTGTACACCGCTCAAAATGTGGGGGGGCTTGCCCCCGATGAGGCCCTAACGGCCAACCCCTTCCAACTGCCTCAACGCCGCCTTGCGCTGCACCACCGGCAACCCGCCCAACCTCTCCACAGCCGCATAAAACCTCACCCAATTCCCACCTTCCTGTGCAAACAACGCCGCAAACGCCGGCACCCATTGGTCATACAGCCCGAATGGCAATAACCGCGCATTGTTCATCGGTTGGTTGATCCAGGCGTCATAACGCTTGTCGCCGCCCCATTGGCTATCACGCATCTGCCGGTATTCATTACGCAAGTGCTCGAACCGCGCCGCCTTGGCACGCCGCATCACGTCCACTGCCAACGGCTGCGCGTACAACGCATCCAGGCGTTTGCGGGTATCGAGAATCAGCCGGATAAATTGATCACGTTGCTTCAACGCCGCATCACTGACAGGTGGCAAGCCGCGTGCCGCACGCCATTGGCGGGTGCCTTCCTGCTCGACGAAATTGGCATAAGACTCGTTGAACTCGGTGTCGTCCTTCACATAAAAGCGCTGATGCGCCAGCTCATGAAAGATCAGCGTAGCGAGGCGCTCATCGCCCCAGCTCATCATCGAACTCATGATCGGGTCGTTGAACCAGCCCAAGGTTGAATAGGCCTCGACGCCACCAATCGACACGTCCAGGCCTTGTTGTCGCAGCAGCGCCGCCTCGCCGCGCGCCGCGCCTTGGTTGTAGTAGCCGCGGTAGGCGACGCAACCGGCGATGGGAAAGCAGTGGTTTTCCGGAGACAGAGAAAATTCCTGCGTGGCAAAGACATTCCAGACCACGTAGGGCCGGCCGATATCGGCGTATAGCCGGTAACTTTGATTGTCAGGCAAATGCAGGTGCTCGCTGGCAAAGGTACGAGCTTTTTGCGATTGAGCGAGGTGCTCGCGCAGTAATTGAGGCCGAGAGGGGTCGGCGATGACCTCGGCAACCGGCTCCCGCGCCCGCAACAGCTGCCACTGACCGCTGGCCAACTGGCTGTAATAACTGACGCTGGAGCAGCCGCTGAGTAGCACAACCATCAACCCTGGAAGAAAACGCCTGATCATGCCCCAACTGCTCCCGGGTGATTTGTTCGCCAGACTATCGCGCTTGAAGGGGATTTTTCCACGGCGCGGCATGTTTATACTCAAAGCTCTCCTCGCGTTGAGTACCTGCCATGCGTCAGTTTCTGTTGCCAATCGCCGCCCTGTTGCTCAGCGCTTGCGCCTCGACCCCGATCCCACCCGTTGACCCGCAGCAGGCCTGGGTCGACTTCACCACGCCGACACCGGGTTCCAAGTTGGTCATGGCTCAGCGCCTGGATGGGAAAAACCTCGACGACGGGCGCTATTTCCAAATGCCCCCCGGCCCTCACGAACTGATGGTGCGCTTTGACTTTGAAGTGCCCGCCGGGGGCGGCCTGGGCGGCCTCAGCCAGATGATGTATCGAACCTGCTTCATGACCCTGCAGTACGACCATTTCCAGGCAGGCCAGCGCTATGTGCTCGAAGGCCGCTCGCTGGCGTTCACGCCCAACATCCGCCTGTACGACTCAACACGGCAGTTGCTGGCCGAGGAGCGCAGCGTGAACTGCATCTGAGTCAGTCGTTGTTTTTCTGGTAGATGATGCGCTTGGTACCGTTTTCGCAAGAACCGACAATCATGGCTTCATCATGGTTCTTGGCTTCTTCGGCAGTGATAATTTCCAGGGTGTAGGACGGAATCGCCTTGGCCTGGATCTTCACTTCAATTTCCTTCCTGAGCTCTTCACAATCTTTTGGAGCGGCCACGGCCGAAGTGGCCAATACACCGCAGATGATCGCCAAGGCAAAACGTTTCATGTGTGTAGCTCCCTGAATGCATGCGCACGAGTGTGCACCTAAGGCTGCATAGGCTATAGGACCACATAGGGGAAACACGAGTTCTGATTTAACGCAGAACTAAATGAGAAGAGGGCAAGCCCCCCTCCCACACAGGAAGTGCAGTATTAATTAACCAGCGTGCCATCCAAAGTGATGGTCGCATTCAATACCTTGGAAACCGGGCACCCCTCCTTGGCCTTTTTGCTCAGTTCATCGAACTGCGCCTGGCTCGCGCCTGGGATCTTGGCTTTCAGGATCAGGTGCACCGCAGTAATCGCAAAGCCGCCATCGACTTGATCCAGGGTCACTTCGGCCTGGGTGTCGATGCTGTCTGCCTTGAGCCCGGCATCGCCGAGAATCATGGAAAACGCCATGGAGAAACACCCGGCGTGAGCCGCGCCGATCAGTTCTTCAGGATTGGTGCCTTTACCGCCCTCGAAACGGGCCTTGAAGCCGTAGGGCGCTTCGCGCAGTACGCCGGTTTCCGTCGAAATGGAACCCAGACCAGTCTTCAGATCACCTTCCCAATGCGCGGATGCCTTTTTAACGATACTCATAGCTTTCTCCTCGAACGGTGGTTTTGTTTCAGTAAGGTTCTGAGGATAGACGCACCGGCAAAGTTCACTCGTAAGAGAAACCTAGTGATTAAGTAGGAAATTTCGCACTTACTATTGAATCTCGGGTATATGCCCTCATTGCATAGAGCATGCACATGCAGCGGCAGGTTTTGGTTCGTCTATAAAAGCCTGTGCGCCCCCAATGGAGAAGCAGGCTTATGAAATCGCTGTCCGACGTAAAGTTTTCGACCCTCGACCTGGTGCCCGTGCGCGCCAATGGCAGTCCGGCACAATCGCTGCGCAATTCCCTGGACCTGGCCCAACACGTGGAAAAGTTCGGCTACCACCGCTTCTGGGTGGCTGAGCACCACAATATGGACGGCATCGCCAGTTCGGCCACCTCGGTACTGCTCGGCTACCTGGCCGGTGGTACCTCGACCATCCGCGTGGGTTCCGGCGGGGTGATGCTGCCTAACCACGCACCGCTGGTGATCGCTGAGCAATTCGGTACGCTGGAAAGCCTCTACCCCGGGCGCATCGACCTGGGCTTGGGCCGCGCCCCCGGTTCCGACCAGATGACCGCCCGCGCCCTGCGCCGTGAACGCTCCGGCAGTGCCGATGACTTTCCCGAAGACGTGGCCGAGCTGATGGCGTACCTGGGCCCACGTACGCCCGACCAACGGGTTATCGCTGTACCGGGCACCGGCACCAATGTGCCAGTGTGGCTGCTGGGCTCAAGCCTGTTCAGTGCACAATTGGCCGGCGAGCGTGGTTTGCCCTATGCCTTCGCCTCCCATTTCGCACCGCGCTTGATGCATGAGGCGATTCGCGTGTACCGCAATCACTTCAAGCCTTCGGCCGTGTTGGACAAACCCTACGTGATGCTCGGCATTCCACTGGTGGCAGCGGACACCGATGAACAGGCCGATTACCTGGCCACCTCGGTGTACCAACGCATCCTCGCACTGATGCGCGGCCAGAGCCTGGTGCAACGCCCACCGGTAAAAACCATGGACGGCCTGTGGCTACCCCATGAAAAAGACGCGGTCGGTAGCTTCCTTGGTTTAGCCATGGTGGGCAGCCCGGCGAAGATCCGCGCCAAGCTGGAGGTGTTGATCGAGCAGACCGGCGCCGATGAACTGATCTTCACCTGCGACCTATACGAGCACGCCGATCGGATTCATTCCTACGATCTGCTGGCGCAGGTGATGAAAGGCTGAATGCCAGGCGAAAAAAACGACGCACCTGTGCGTCGTTTTTATGTCTGCAGCACGGGATTAACCGCGCTTGTAGGCAATTTCCTTGGTGCCACCATCGCACGTGCCGACCACTTTGTGATCGCTCGGCGTAGATCCTTTTTCCACCACTTGCAGGGAATAACCCGAGGCGCCATTGGCCTCGATCTTCGCTGCGATCTCGCCTTTCAGCTCCTCACAGTCCTTGGCTGCCATAGCCGTACCTGCAATGCTCAACAAACCCACCGCCAACAGAAACTTCTTCATCCGTTACTTTCCTTGCGCTGATCAAATAGAGCGTGCCGACGCTCATCGCATCGGCACCCGTTGTTTGTAGCGCAGGTTATGGCAATCGGCCAGCGGGCAAAGTTCAATCCACCCGATCAACTACTGGCAATTCGGAATCCCACTTTAAGCGTGACCTGGAAGTGCGCGGCCTTGCCGTCCTTGATGTGCCCGCGGGTTTCGGTTACCTCGAACCACTCCAGATGCTTGATGCTTTTGTTGGCTTCAGCCAGGGCATTGTTGATCGCGTCTTCGATGCTGGTGGTGGAAGAGCCCACCAGTTCGACTTTCTTGTAGGTGTGATGATCACTCATGGCGTTTCTCCTAGGGGGTCGTTAATCAAGACTAGCAGTGAATGTTCTTACTGCTTCTGGCGACCGTTGGGAGGCGAAAGTTCAGAATTACTGCACTTTCTGAAACCGCCGCAGTCGGTATCTACACACGCCACTCAATCACTTCAGGAGATGTCCAAATGGCCAACACTTCTTTACGCAAAGCGTCGCTGGAAAGCATGGAAGCCGAGATTTCGAGCCTGCTCAAATCCCTTGAGAGCCTCAAGGATGACGCGTCCGATGAGTCGCGCAAAACGCTGAAGGCCCTGAAAAGCAATGCCGAGAACGCCCTCAAGCACTCTCGTCACCTGATCAGCGACGCTTACGAAGAAAGCAAAGTCAAAATCCGCGAAACCGGTGCTGCCACCCGGGACTACGCACAAGAGCACCCTTGGACTACCGCAGGCGTCGCCGTTGGCGCGCTGGGCCTGCTGGCGGCTTACCTGCTGTGCAAACGCGGTGACTGATTGACCGGTTATAGCGGTTGGCGCAACAGCTCAGCCTTGAGCCATTGCGCCAACTGCCCAGCGCGCCCATCTGCGGCGCGCTTGGGTAGCCACAACGCCAGATGCGCCGGGGTTTCACTGAAACCCCACGGCGCCACCAGGCGACCCGCACGCAGGTCCTCTGCCACCAGCGGTTCTGGCGCGATCGCCACCCCCAACCCTGCAACGGCCGCCTCCAGCAAATAATACAAGTGCTCAAACCCCTGGCCGAGTTTCAACGCGCCCGGCTCGATGCCATGTTGCCGCGCCCAACTGGGCCAGGCTTGCGGCCGAGACGTGGTGTGCAGCAACGCTTCACCCATCAACGCCGACGCCGGTGCCTCACGCAGTTGTTCATAACCAGAAAAGCGTGGGCTCAGCACCGGGCCGATACGCTCGCTGGTCAGTTCATACACCTGCATATCCGCCGGCCACGGCGGCTCGGTAAATACCAACAAGGCATCCAACCCAGGGCGACGAGGATCCAGATCGCCTTCGCCTGCCGACAGGTGCAGGCGCAAGTCGGGCAAATCTGCATTCAAGCGCCCCAGGCGCGGAATAAACCAACGCGCCAGCAAACTGCCCGAACACCCCAGCACGAAAGGTGCATCGGCGCTGCTCTGGGTGAGCTCAGCGCACACGTCCCGCAAACGCTCGAACGCCTCCGCGCTGGTATCCCGCAGCCGCACGCCCGCATCTGTGAGTTTAAGGCCACGCCCCTCCTTGACGAACAGGCTCACACCCAAGTGTTCTTCAAGCACTTTCAACTGGCGACTCACCGCGCCGTGGGTCACGTGCAGTTGCTCCGCAGCCTGGCTGACGCTGTTGAGGCGGGCAGTGGCTTCGAATGCGCGCAAGGCATTGAGGGGCGGGAGGTCGCGGCTCATGTGTGAGTTTTCCTGACAGGTTACGGCGATCTTATCGGTTTTCAGGCTAAAGCGTGAGGGGTAGAGTGGCCGTCATTGCCTCTCACACACATTCCTTCCTGGAGCGTCCCATGACTCAGTCCCAGACCGACCTTCGCAACGGCCCTGACGCCAACGGCCTGTTTGGTGCGTTCGGTGGCCGCTACGTCGCCGAAACCCTGATGCCGTTGATCCTCGACCTGGCCCGTGAATACGAAGCCGCCAAGGTGGATCCGGCGTTCAATGAAGAATTGGCCTACTTCCAACGCGATTACGTCGGACGCCCAAGCCCGCTGTACTTCGCCGAACGCCTGACCGAGTTCTGCGGCGGCGCCAAGATCTACCTCAAGCGCGAAGAGCTGAACCACACCGGCGCGCACAAGATCAACAACTGCATCGGCCAGATCCTGCTGGCGCGGCGCATGGGCAAGAAACGCATCATCGCCGAGACCGGCGCCGGCATGCACGGCGTGGCCACTGCCACCGTGGCGGCGCGCTTTGGCCTGCAATGCGTGATCTACATGGGCACCACCGACATCGAGCGCCAGCAGGCCAACGTGTTCCGCATGAAGTTGCTGGGCGCCGAAGTGATCCCGGTGGTTGCTGGCACCGGCACCCTGAAAGACGCGATGAACGAAGCGCTGCGTGACTGGGTGACCAACGTCGACAGCACCTTCTACCTGATCGGCACCGTGGCCGGCCCACACCCGTACCCGGCAATGGTGCGCGACTTCCAGGCCGTGATCGGCAAGGAAACCCGCACCCAGCTGCAAGCCCAGGAAGGCCGCCTGCCGGACAGCCTGGTGGCGTGTATCGGCGGTGGCTCCAACGCCATGGGCCTGTTCCACCCGTTCCTGGATGACACCAGCGTCGAGATCATCGGCGTGGAAGCGGCAGGCCACGGCATCGAAACCGGTAAACACGCCGCCAGCCTCAACGGCGGCGTACCGGGTGTGCTGCACGGCAACCGCACCTTCCTGCTGCAGGACGACGACGGCCAGATCATCGACGCCCACTCGATTTCCGCCGGCCTCGACTACCCTGGCATCGGCCCGGAACACGCCTGGTTGCATGATATCGGCCGTGTCCAGTACACCTCGGTGACCGACGACGAAGCCCTCGACGCCTTCCACAAATGCTGCCGCCTGGAAGGGATTATTCCTGCACTGGAAAGCGCCCACGCCCTGGCTGAAGTGTTCAAGCGCGCACCGACTTTGCCCAAAGATCACCTGATGGTGGTTAACCTTTCTGGCCGTGGCGACAAAGACATGCAGACCGTGATGCACCACATGGAAACCGCTAAGCAGGAGAAACACTGATGAGCCGCCTGCAAACCCGCTTTGACCAACTCAAAGAACAAAACCGCGCCGCCCTGGTGACCTTCGTCACCGCCGGCGACCCGGGTTATGACACCTCGCTGGCCATCCTCAAAGGCTTGCCAGCGGCTGGCGCCGACGTGATCGAACTGGGCATGCCCTTCACCGACCCGATGGCTGACGGCCCGGCCATTCAATTGGCCAATATCCGCGCGCTGGAAGCCAAGCAGAACCTGCTCAAAACCCTGCAAATGGTTCGCGAGTTCCGCAAAGACAATAACGACACCCCGCTGGTGTTGATGGGCTACTTCAATCCGATCCACAAATATGGCGTACCGAAGTTCATCGCCGATGCCAAGGAAGCCGGCGTCGACGGCCTGATCGTGGTCGACATGCCGCCTGAGCACAACGGTGAGCTGTGCGACCCGGCCCAGGCTGCAGGCATCGACTTTATCCGTCTGACCACGCCAACCACCGATGACGTACGCCTACCCACCGTGCTCAATGGCAGCTCCGGCTTTGTGTATTACGTGTCGGTCGCCGGTGTGACCGGTGCGGGTGCCGCCACCCTCGAACATGTCGAAGAAGCCGTCACCCGCCTGCGTCGTCATACCGACCTGCCGATCAGTATCGGCTTTGGCATCCGCACCCCGGACCAGGCCGCGGCGATTGCACGCCTGGCCGATGGTGTGGTGGTGGGGTCGGCGCTGATCGATCACATCGCCAACGCCAAGAATGACCAGCAAGCCATTGATGGGGTGTTGAGCCTGTGCGCGGCGCTGTCCGAAGGTGTGCGTAACGCTCGTAAGTAATCCCCTGGTCAGATCGCACCCTCTGAACACTTTCGATTTATACGCTAGGCTCAAAGGGGCGGGCATTTCGCCCCTCCCTTTAACGAACTTCGTGCCCTTTGCCGTCTAACCTCCCTCGCAAGCCCGGCAGTCCTTGCCCCTCGGTCGTTAAGTTAGCCGCATCAGAAGTCATCCTTGGCTCTTTAAGGAGTACATCATGGCATTTGATCTCGTCCCCCCTTCAGATCGCCGTCATTCAACGTTGCAAAAAGGCTTCAACCTGCGCTGGCCGCTAGGCAACGTGCAGGGCCAGTCCTCACCCAATGGCGCCAACCTGATCTACCTCTGCCGTAGCCCCCAAGACATCATTGACGCCGCCGCACAGGCGTTGGCGCAACCCAATGGGCGCATCACCGTACGTAGCGGTGGCCATTGCTACGAGGGTTTTGTCGCCAACAAGATGCCCGACAACCCCCATGAGATGCTGTCGATTCTGGATATCAGTGCGCTGAACCGAGTGGTCTACAGCGCCAACGGGCAACTCGGTTCCGAGCTGGAGCCCAGCGCAACTGAACGCTATAGCTTTCGCCTGGAAGCCGGGGCCCAAAACTGGGATGCCTATGTCACGTTGTACAAATTGGCCAACAAAACCCTGCCCGGTGGCTCGTGTTATTCGGTGGGCCTGGGCGGGCACATTTGTGGGGGTGGCTATGGGCTGCTGTCGCGCAAATATGGATTGGTGTGTGACTGGCTGAGTGGTGTGGATATCCTGGTGCCCGACAGCCACGGCAAAGGCCTCGAACCGCGCCACGTGTCCAGGGACAGCGCCAGCCAGGACGAACTGGACCTGTTCGCTGCGTGCTGCGGTGCGGGCGGCGGACAGTTCGGCATCATCACCAGCTATTACTTCAAAGACCTGCCACCGGCACCGAAAGAGGTGCTGTGGCTGGTGTTGGAATGGGACTGGTCCGTACTGACCAAGCCTGCACTCGACAACCTGCTGGTGGCCTATCAGTCATGGTTCGCCAGCAATCAAGGCAACCCGGACACCTGGGGCCTGGCGACCAAGCTGGAGATGCGCCATCAGCACACGGGCAATGTGACCCTGGGAATTCACTATGTAGACAAGGACGGGGAGCTCAAAGACCGGGCGCCCTTCAATGACTTTGTCGACAAGATGCTCACGGCCATCGGCCTACCCGCCACTGAGTCGCTGGTGCCGTTTCACGTCATCCATCTGCCCCGTAGTACCACCGGCGGGCGCGCCATCAACTCAGTGTCATCTGCCCAAGCAGCGGCCCAACGCCTGGATTGGCTGGTGTGCCAGCAAACATTGAATGGATCGGGGGACAACCAGCGTGGGCGCTATAAATCGGCCTACCAGAAGGGCGAGTTTATCCCTCAAGTGCTGGACGCCATCTGGAAAGCACTGACCTGGCCAGACCCCGATAACCGCCTGACACAAAGCCTTATCCAGATTCAGTCCTTCGGCGGCCAGATCAATGCCGCCAGCGGGCTGGTACGCAAGGAGTCGTCGGCCGTACAGCGCTCGTCATACCTCAAGTGGCAACCACAATGTTACTGGCGTGACGACAGCGCTGCCTCGGACCAAGCTCATGCCGACTGGATCCGAGGGCTGTACTTCAACGCGTTTGCCAATGATCAAGGAGTACCGGTCAACGACGAGTTCGAAGGTTGCTACATCAACTACCCCGACCTCGACATGACCTACGTGGGAGGCAACCCAGCCAATGGCGAAAACCCCCAGTGGTACAAGATCTTCTTTCCCGACCAGAACATCGAAAGGCGCCTGCGGCGTACCAAACAGCGCTGGGACCCGCACAACATTTTCCATAACGAAATGTCGGTGCGGTAATCGCGAAAAAAGGGCGGCCCCAAGGCCGCCCTTTTTTACAGCTCGATCCGCTCGACTTTACCTACAAGCAATATGTAGGAAAGTGCTCCCAGCAACGCCAGTACCGCGATGTAGGTAATCGCTGGCGCAAACGACGAACCACTGGCCAGAAAGCCAATCACGATCGGCGTCGCGATCGCGGACAGGTTACCGATGAAGTTGAACACGCCCCCGGTCAGCCCCAGCAACCGGGCAGGCGCCAAGGTCGACACCAGCGACCAGGTAATCGATGCCAGGCCATTGCCGAAAAACGCCACCGCCAGAAACGCGATGACCCACGCCGTCGAGTCCACATAGTTGGCACCGATGATTGCCGTGGAAATCAGCAGCCCGCTGATGATCGGCAACTTGCGCGCAAAGCCCACCGAGGCACCACGGCGAATCAGCCAATCGGAAAACACCCCCGAACATAGAACGCCCACAAACGCTGCCAGGAACGGCAACGATGCCAGCAAGCCTGACTGGATGAAGTCCATGCCGCGATATTTCACCAGGTAGGTCGGAAACCAAGTCAGGAAGAACCACAGCGTGGAGTTCAGGCAGAACTGGCCCAGGTAAATGCCCCAGAGTTTGCGCTTGCTCAGCACGATGCCGAGGTCGACCCAACTGAAGGGTGCCTTGGACGTTTGCGCCTGCATGTCCACCAGGCCGCCGCCGTCACGGATCAACTGGATTTCAGCGGCATTGACCCCTTTGAAATCCTTCGGCTCGCGATACACCGCGTACCAGATCGCCGCCCACAGGATGCCGACGCCACCGGTAACGACAAATACCATGTGCCAGCCGTAATGGTGCTGAAGCCAGGCCAGTACCGGCGTGAGGAACGCCAGGCCAACGAATTGCCCGGAGGTGTAGACGCCAATCGCGGTCGCGCGCTCGCGCTCGGGAAACCAGGTGGTGACCACACGGCTGTTGATCGGGTAGGCCGGCGCTTCCAGCGCGCCCACCGCCATGCGCAGCACAAACAGCGCGATGAAGCTCGCGGCGAACCCCAGCATGACGGTGGCAATCGACCACAACAGCAGGGCGACCGTATAAAGAATGCGCGGCGGCACGCGGTCTACCAGCCAGCCGCCGGGGATTTGCATGGCGGCGTAGGTCCAGCCGAACGCCGAGAAAATCAGCCCGACCTGCATCGGGTCAATACCCAAGTCGCTGGTCAGCGCCGGGGCAGCAATCGACAGGTTGCTGCGGTCGAGGTAGTTGATCACCACCGTAATGAACAGCAGCACCATGATGAAGTAGCGCTTTCTACTGGGCGTCACTAAAGAAGCCTGCCCAGGGAGGGGTTCAGCGTGCATGGGGTTGCCTCTTCTTGTGTTTATTGAGGATTGGGCTTACTGAGGGAACCGGATCAAATGTGGGAGGGGACAAGCCCCCTCCCACATTTTCAACCGCGTTTCTTCAAGCAGGAATCACCACTCGGCAAAGCTGCCATCGGCATGGCGCCAGATCGGATTGCGCCAGCGATGACCGATGGCCGCACGCTCAACCACATATTCCTCGTTGATCTCAATGCCCAGGCCCGGGCCATTGGGGATCCTCACAAAGCCCTGGTCATAGTCGAATACGCCCGGGTCACGCACGTAGTCGAGCAGGTCATTACTCTCGTTGTAGTGAATACCCAGGCTCTGTTCCTGGATAAACGCGTTGTAGCAAACCGCATCCAGTTGCAGGCACGCCGCCAGGGCGATCGGGCCGAGCGGGCAGTGCAGGGCCAGAGCCACGTCGTAGGCTTCGGCCATGTTGGCGATCTTGCGGGTTTCGGTAATACCGCCCGCGTGGGAGGCGTCCGGCTGGATGATGTCCACATAGCCTTCGCTGAGCACCCGCTTGAAATCCCAACGCGAGAACAGGCGCTCGCCCAGGGCAATCGGCGTACTGGTCAACGGGGCCAGTTCTTTCAGCGCCTCGTAGTTTTCACTGAGCACCGGCTCTTCAATGAACATCAGTTTGTACGGGTCGAGCTCTTTCATCAGCACCTTGGCCATGGGCTTGTGCACGCGGCCGTGGAAGTCGACGCCGATACCCACGTTAGGGCCAACCGCATCGCGCACGGCGGCGACGTTGGCCAAGGCCAGGTCGACTTTTTCGAAGCTGTCGATGAACTGCAATTCTTCGGTGCCGTTCATCTTCACCGCAGTGAAGCCACGGGCCACGGCATCTTTGGCGGCACGGGCAGTGTCGGCGGGGCGGTCGCCGCCGATCCACGAGTACACACGGATCTTGTCACGCACCTGACCACCCAGCAGATCGCTGACCGAGACGCCCAAGGCCTTGCCCTTGATGTCCCACAGCGCCTGGTCGATGCCGGCGAGGGCGCTCATGTGCACGGCACCGCCACGGTAGAAACCACCGCGGTAAAGCACGGTCCAGATATCTTCGATATTGCGTGGGTCTTTGCCGATCAGGTAGTCGGACAGTTCTTCGACAGCGGCGGCAACGGTATGAGCGCGGCCCTCAACCACGGGCTCACCCCAGCCAGTCACACCCTGGTCGGTTTCGACCTTGAGGAAGCACCAGCGCGGCGGGACGATAAAAGTCGTCAGTTTGGTGATTTTCATCTCTTGTCTCTCTTATAGATGCAGCGCCTGTGGGCGCGGAACTTGTTCTCAGCTCAGGGCTTTCCAGGCGGCTACATAAGCCTGGGCTCGGCTCGCGACCTGATCCACTGTCATTCCCGGTTTGAACAAACCGGAACCCAACCCGAACCCCTTGGCGCCGGCGTCAATGAACACCTGCATGTTGTCCGCAGTAATTCCGCCCACCGGCAGCAACAAGGTGCCCGCCGGCAATACCGCCAGCCATGCCTTGATCACCGAAGGGCCCATTTGCTCGGCCGGGAACAGCTTCAATACGTCGGCGCCTTCGGCCAGTGCGGCGAAGGCTTCGGTGGGCGTCGCCACACCAGGCGACAAGTACAGGCCCGCAGCCTTGGCAGCACGCAGTACCTTGGCATCGCTATGGGGCATGACGATCACCTGGCCACCTGCGGTCTTTACCTGATCGACCTGTTCCGCCGTTAACACCGTGCCGGCGCCAATCAGGCAATCGGCGGGCAGGCTGTCGCGCAGGGTGCGGATGCTGGTGTACGGGTCTGGCGAATTGAGCGGGACTTCGATCACGCGAAAACCCGCGTCGTACAGCACCTGGCCGACGGCCTGGGCTTCGTCCGGGCGTATGCCGCGCAGGATTGCGATCAAACCGTTTTGCGCGAGTGCTTGCTTGAGCATGTCAGGCCTCCGTTACAGGTTGAGTGAGCCCAGCCGCCACGGCCAGTTGCCACAGGCCGCGCTCGGTGGCTTCCTGCGCCAGACTCACGTGGGCGAAGCCGCACAAGGCGAGGGCACGTTGATAGCGGGCGCAGAGTGGAGCAGCACCCACCAGGATGATCGGCTTGTGCCTGGCGTGGTCTGGCAAGCCAGCAAGTTCGTGGCCGATCAGCAGGCCAGACAGATAGTCAGGTTGCTGGTCGGGCGAGAGTTCGGCGGTCAGGCCCAGGGTACGGGCACTGAACAGGGTCGACAGCACGCCACGCTGGCCGTCTTTCGAAAGTGCCACCTGCACGCCGCGGTCGAAAGCCTCGGCCTGGAACTGGTCGCACGGCTGCTGGGTACGGCCTAGGATGCTGTGCTTGCTCAATACCGCGAACAGTTCACCGGTCATGAAGGTGTCGAAATGAGTAATGCGACCTTCGATCACCTCAACCCACTTGGAATGGCTGCCGGGCAACCCAATCAACACTTGGGTCCCAAGGCCTTGCAGCACGCCGACCACCTGGGTCTCTTCGCCGCGCATCACATTGGGCAGGCCGACCTGCTCGATCACTCCGGGCACGATATGCACATCCACCCCACGCAGGCTGCGTACACAGTGCAACGCCTGGCCGAGGCTGGCGACATCCACAGGTGTGTTGCGGTAAGCCGCCTCACTCCAGCCCTGGGCGCTGCCGACCATACCGCAAGCGATAACCGGCAACCCGGGCTGTGCGTCGAGCCAATCGCCGCAAGCGGTATCGAACGCCAACTCGAAGCCGTTCGTACAGTAAATGCCGGCGATGTCCCGGGGTTCGATGGGTAAATGCATGATGCCGCAGGCCAACGAGCGCTGTTCCAATACAGCGCCGGCGGGGCCGAGTTTGTAAGCACGAAGGGAGCTGGTCCCCCAATCGAGCGCGATCAATTGCGCTTGCATCGCTTCACCTGAAATAAGTGGGTGCTGAAAAAAGCAGATGGGCGAATATAAACCTACGCTCGGCGATATCTCAATATATAAATAGCAATCCCATATATTGAGATAAAACGAGATGAATCCTACAGCCCTCCCTATTGTTGCAACGGGAACGGCAGGGCTTTAACTGATAAGCAAGGTTAAAAAATCGACAGGTCAAGCTCGCGCATCGCGCCCATCCAGATCGCGTAATCGGTGTGATCCTTCAGGTCATCGCCGGTTTCGGGGTGCAGGAACACCACCAGGCCATTACGATGCAGCGCCAGCCACGGCAGTACCACGCCGATGTATTCCGGGTCGAATGCCAGCTGGCAACTCCAATCCGGGTGCGGACCTACGGGCCGCTCATGCACACGGCCCATGTGTAACGGGAACAGCTTGACCGCATCTTCACAGAGCGTGCGCGCCTGGTCGATGGTGTTGGCGTCAAAGTAGACATGGGCGTGATAGCCCTTGATACGTTGCATGGGGGACTCCGGAACCAATATTCCCCGATCCTAGACCGCAATCGATGGCAGGGCCAGCCCGGTCAACGACTGCGCACTGCTGGCCTGTTCCGCCACCAGCCACTCGACAAAACGCTCGACCAACGGCCCCCGACGTTTGCGCTGGGGCTGCACCACGTAATAGCCGAAGCGTGAGATCACCGTGTCGCTGATCGGTCGGCACAGCCAGTGTTGTTCCAGCAGGTTATCCACCAGATGACGCCAGCCGATGGCAACACCCTGGCCGGCAATCGCGGCCTGGATCAGCAGGGTGTAATTATCGAAACGCAATTGGCCCGGGGTGGGTGCCGCCGTGATACCCAGTTCGCGAAACACCCCGCTCCAGTCGAACCACTGGCTGTTGTTTTCCTGGCGCAGGTGCAGCAGCGGGCAGTCTTGCAAGGTCTGCACGGTCAAGGGCGCGGCCTGGCTCTTGAGCCATAGCGGGCTGCACACCGGGAACACTTCCTCATTGAACAACCACAGGCTGTCGCCCTGCCTGAAACGACCATCGCCGAACAGCACCGCCACATCAATATCGCTGCGCAGGGTGGCGTGGTTGCGCTCGCTGGTGACCAAGCTCACATCCACCTGCGGGTTGGCCTGGTGGAAGCGATGCAGGCGCGGCATCAGCCAATACGCGGCAAAGGCGAAGTCGGTGGCCACTTGCAGCACTTCATGCTGGTCTTGCTGGGAGATAGCACTGAGGCCTTGGTTGATGCTCTGCAAGCCGTTTTGCACGTGCTCGAACAGCAGGGCACCGGCGTCAGTCAGCTCGGTACCGCGATAGATTCTGTCAAACAGGCGGATTGCCAGTTGTTCTTCAAGACGCTTGATCTGCTGGCTGACAGCCGGTTGGGTGGTGCCCAGCTCCGTCGCGGCAGCGGTAAAACTGCGGTGGCGCGCCGCCGCCTCAAAGGCACGCAGCAGGTCGAGAGAGAGGTCGCCAAGCGCTTCATACATAAGCTGTACTTATCCTAGACATTGCTTGCCGTGGGCTTTACCCCATTTTCCATGGGCCGCATGCTCATTCGCATAAACACTGCCTATGGAATGCCGAGAGCCCATGAAGCGCAAGAACATTCTTTTCATCATGGCCGATCAAATGGCCGCGCCGATGCTGCCGTTCTACGGTCCGTCCCCGATCAAGTTGCCTAACCTCAGCCGCCTCGCCGCGCAAGGCGTGGTGTTTGACGCCGCCTATTGCAACAGCCCGTTGTGCGCGCCGTCGCGCTTCACCCTGGTCAGCGGCCAGTTGCCGAGCAAGATCGGCGCCTACGACAACGCCGCCGATTTCCCCGCCGATGTACCGACCTATGCCCACTACCTGCGTCGCCTTGGTTACCGCACCGCGCTGTCGGGCAAGATGCACTTCTGCGGCCCCGACCAACTGCACGGCTACGAAGAACGCCTGACCAGCGACATCTACCCCGCCGACTATGGTTGGGCGGTGAACTGGGATGAACCGGACGTACGCCCCACCTGGTACCACAACATGTCCTCGGTGCTGCAAGCCGGCCCGTGCGTGCGCACCAACCAGCTGGATTTCGACGAAGAGGTGGTGTTCAAGGCCCAGCAATACCTGTTCGACCATATCCGCGAAGACGGCAACCAGCCATTCTGCCTCACCGTGTCGATGACCCATCCCCACGACCCCTACACCATTCCCAAGCCGTTCTGGGACCTGTACGACGACAACGACATCCCAGTGCCAGCGACGCCGGCCCAGTCCGACCTCGACCCGCACTCCCAGCGGCTGCTCAAGGTTTATGACCTGTGGGACAAACCGCTGCCTGTGGATAAGATCCGCGACGCACGGCGCGCCTACTTTGGTGCGTGCAGCTACATCGACAGCAATGTCGGCAAGCTGCTGCAGACCCTGGAAGACACCGGCCTGGCCGACGACACCCTCATCATCTTCTCCGGCGACCACGGTGACATGCTCGGCGAGCGAGGCCTCTGGTACAAAATGCACTGGTTTGAAATGGCCGCACGCGTACCGCTGTTGATCAGTGCGCCGGGGCAGTTCGCGCCGGGGCGCGTGTCCAAAGCCGTGTCCACCGCCGACCTGTTGCCGACCCTGGTGGAACTGGCCGGCGGTGAGCTGGACCCGCGCCTGCCGCTGGACGGCCGCTCTCTGGTCCCGCACTTGCAAGGGCAGGGTGGGCACGACGAAGTGTTCGGCGAGTACATGGCCGAAGGCACCGTCAGCCCGCTGATGATGATTCGTCGGGGCGCCTACAAATTCATCTACAGCGAAGACGACCCTTGTCTACTGTTCGATGTGCACAACGATCCGCACGAGCGGGAGAACCTCAGCCAGTCAGCGGAACACCGATCGCTGTTCGAGGCGTTTTTGCGTGAAGCGCGGGCCAAATGGGACATCCCGGCGATCCACCAGCAGGTACTCGCCAGCCAACGCCGTCGCCGCCTGGTGTTTGAGGCACTGACCCAAGGCAAGCTGAAGAGCTGGGATCACCAGCCACGGGTGGACGCCAGTCAGCAGTACATGCGCAACCATATCGACCTCGACGACCTGGAGCGCAAGGCACGTTATCCACAACCCTGCCAAAACCAATAAAACAAAGAGGGAAGGCCATGCAAAAGTTGACGGTTGTGCTGGGCATGCTGGCGTTGACCAGCGCCAATGTTTACGCGGACGCCACCTGTGAAACGGTAAAAATGGCCGACCCAGGCTGGAGCGACATTGCCGCCACCAACGCCATTACCGGCTTTTTGCTGACAGGCATGGGCTACAAGCCCAAGGTCGATACCCTGGCAGTGCCGATCACCTTTGGCGGCCTCAAGGATGGCCAGGTGGATGTGTTCCTCGGCAACTGGATGCCGGCGCAACAGGGTTTCTATGACAAGTTCGTGGCCAACGGCGATGTGGTGCAGTTGGCGAAGAACCTCGAGGGCACCGAGTTCACCCTCGCGGTACCAGATTATGTGTGGGATGCCGGGGTGCATGACTTTGCCGACCTGAACAAGTTTGCCGACAAGTTCGACAAGAAGATCTACGGCATCGGCTCCGGCGCGCCGGCGAATATATCGTTGCAGGAGATCATCAAGAAGAATGACTTCGACCTGGGCCAATGGAAGCTCATCGAGTCCAGCGAACAGGCGATGCTTGCCGAAGTTTCGCGAGCGGTGAAGAAACAACGTTTCGTTACCTTCCTCGGCTGGACACCACACCCGATGAACGTGCAGTTGAAAATGCATTACCTCAAGGGCGGGGAGAAGTATTTTGGTGACACCGGGAGCGTGTATACCCTGACCCGCAAGGGTTACGCACAAGCCTGTCCAAATGTCGGAAAACTGCTGACCAACCTGAGTTTCACCCAGGAGATGGAGAACAGCATCATGGCGCAAGTGGCCAACAACAAGGTCAGCAATGCCGAGGCGGCGAAAGCGTGGATCAAGGCTAATCCGGGGGTATTGGATAAGTGGCTTGATGGCGTGAAAACCGTGGATGGCCAGGATGCGTTGCCGGCGGTAAAAGCCAAACTGTAAAGATCACACTCCCCCTTGTAGGAGCTGGCTTGCCAGCGAGGAACTCGAAAACGCCGCGTTTTTTCAGACAGCCCGCGTTATCGTTAACCCTCTTCGCGAGCAAGCTCGCTCCTACAGTATTTCGAGCGACTCATGCGCCGGCCCAACCGCCATACACTTTTCCCCTTCCTCAGCTGGCTCCCGCGCCAAACCCGCGCCAGCGTAGGCCGGGATGCAATCGTCGGCCTCAGCGGCGCCGTGCTCGCCCTGCCGCAGTCGATTGCCTACGCACTGATCGCCGGCCTCCCACCAGAGTACGGGCTCTACGCCGCAATCATCCCGGTATTGATCGCTTGCCTGTGGGGCTCTTCCTGGCACCTGATCTGCGGTCCTACGGCAGCGATTTCCATCGTGCTTTACGCCAGCATCAGCCCTTTGGCCGTGCCAGGCTCCCAGGACTACATCACCCTCATCCTGTTGCTGACCTTCCTCGCCGGGGTGTTCCAGTGGTTGCTCGGCCTGCTGCGCTTCGGCGCGTTGGTGAATTTTGTATCGCATTCGGTGGTGTTGGGTTTCACCCTGGGCGCCGCCGTGGTGATCGCCTTGGGGCAGCTGCCTAACCTGCTGGGGCTGGATTTACCGAGCCAGGCGACGGCTATCAATAGCCTGCTGACGCTGATCGACCAGGGTGGCGAGTGGGACCATGCGTCCTTGGCGCTTGGGCTCGGTACGTTGCTGGCAGGCATGCTGCTCAAGTACCTGGTACCTCGCTGGCCGACCCTGTTGATCACTCTGGTCCTGGCCAGCCTGGCGACCTGGCTATGGCCGGCAATGTTCGGGCATGTGGCGCTGGTCAGTTCGTTTATTGGCACAGTGCCGCCGTTCAGCCCGTTGCCGATGGACCTGGACATGGTCCTGCGCCTGCTGCCCAGCGCCGTGGCGGTGGGCATGTTGGGCTTGGTGACCAGCCTGTCGATTGCACGCTCGCTGTCAGCCCGCTCGCAACAGTTGCTCGACGCCAACCAGGAAGTACGCGCCCAGGGTTTATCCAACATCGTCGGTGGATTTTTCTCCGGCTACCTGTCAGCCGGATCCTTCACACGCTCGGGCCTCAGTTACGAGGCGGGTGCCTGTTCACCGTTGGCGGGGGTGTTTTCCGCCTTGTGGGTGGCTTTATTCGCGTTGTTTGGAGCGACATTGATCGCGCATATTCCGATCCCGAGCATGGCAGCGAGCATCCTGCTGATTTGCTGGGGCCTGGTGGACCACCGTGGCATTCGAGCGTTGTTCCGGGTCAGCCGCGCCGAATTCGTGGTGATGAGCCTGACGTGTGTCGCCACCTTACTGCTGGAACTGCAAACGGCGATTTATGCCGGGGTTCTGGCATCGCTGTTTTTCTACCTCAAGCGCACCTCGCAGCCGCGGATTCAGCAATGGCGCGACGGTGAAGAAGACGTGTTGCGGGTAGGCGGCTCGATCTTTTTTGGCGCCAGCCATTACCTGCAGGTGCGCTTGCAAAGCTTGCAGGGCGAGCGGGTGGTGATCGAGGCGCAGCAGATCAATTTTATCGACTACTCCGGAGTGGAGATGCTGCACCAGGAGGCGCGGCGGTTGGCGGGGCTGGGGCGCAGCCTGACGTTGCGTCGAGCCAGGCCGCAGGTAGTCGAGGAGTTAAGAAAACTGGAAGGGGCCGACAACTGCCCCATCCATTTCGAAGACTGAATATGATCAAAACTGTGGGAGCAGCTCCCACACATTGAAGTGGGAGGCTAGGCCAACTGGCGGCGCAGTTCAGCCAACACCGGCGCCGAATCCGGGCGCACACCGCGCCACAGGAAGAAGGCTTCCGCCGCCTGCTCCACCAGCATGCCCAGGCCATCCATTGCCACCGCAGCACCGTGTTGCGCAGCCCAGCGGCAGAACGCAGTGGGTTCCTTGGCATACATCATGTCGTAGCAGAACGTCTTGCCCGGTTCGATCAGGCTGCCGGCAATCGGCGGTACATCGCCCGACAGGCTGGCTGAAGTGGCGTTGATGATCACGTCCACCGGCTCACGCAGCCAGTCGAAACCACTGGCAGACACCGGGCCCAGGTCGTTGAACAGCTCAGCAAGCAACTCGGCCTTTTCCACCGTGCGGTTGGCGATGATCAACGAAGAGGGTTGCTGCGCCAGCAACGGCTCCAGTGCACCGCGCACCGCGCCACCGGCACCCAGCAACAGGATGCGCTTGCCGTGCAGGGTCAACCCGGCATTCACCGTCAGGTCGCGCACCAGGCCGGCGCCGTCGGTGTTGTCACCCAACAACGTGCCGTCAGCCTGTTTGCTCAGGGTGTTCACCGCCCCGGCGCGTTTGGCCCGTTCGGTCAAGGCATTAGCCAGGCGGTAGGCTTCTTCCTTGAACGGTACGGTGACGTTGGCGCCACGGCCCTGTTGAAAAAACTCACGGGCGCAGTTGGTGAAACCCTCCAACGGCGCGAGCAACGTGTTGTAGTCCAGTTGTTCGCCGGTCTGCTCGGCAAACATACGGTGGATCAACGGCGATTTGCTGTGGCCTATGGGGTTGCCGAAGACGACATAATGGTCCATCACACCGCCGCCTTGGGCGCGACAATGCCGAGCCAGTCGCGGTCTTGCAGGAAATAGTCAGTAAGACGCGCTTCTTCGCTGCCGGCCTCGGCCTTCCAGTCGTAGCTCCAACGTACCTGGGGTGGCAGCGACATCAGGATCGACTCGGTGCGCCCGCCCGACTGCAGGCCGAACAGGGTGCCACGGTCATAGACCAGGTTGAACTCGACGTAGCGGCCCCGGCGGAATTCCTGGAACTCGCGCTGTTGCTCGGTATACGCCATGGCCTTGCGACGCTGCACAATCGGCAGGTAGGCGTCGATATAGGCGTCGCCGATGGCGCGGATAAAGGCAAAGCAGGTGTCGAAGCCCCACTCGTTCAAGTCATCGAAGAACAGGCCGCCGATGCCACGGGGTTCATTGCGATGCTTGATGTGGAAGTAGCTATCGCACCAGGCCTTGTAGCGCGCGTAAACGTCCGGGCCAAACGGCGCACAGGCCTGCTCGGCCACGCGGTGCCAGTGGACGCAATCTTCTTCGTTGCCGTAGTACGGCGTGAGGTCAAAGCCGCCACCAAACCACCACACTGGTTCTTCGCCGTCTTTTTCAGCGATGAAAAAGCGTACGTTGGCGTGGGAAGTCGGTATATGCGGGTTGTGCGGATGGATCACCAACGACACACCCAGGGCTTCAAAGCCGCGACCGGCCAGCTCAGGGCGATGGGCACTGGCGGACGGCGGCAGGCCGCTACCGAACACGTGGGAAAAGTTGACGCCACCTTTCTCGATCACCGAACCGTTTTCGATCACACGGGTGCGACCGCCGCCGCCGGCAGGCCGGGTCCAGGCGTCTTCGATAAAGCGAGTGTCCGTCTCGAAGGTTTCCAGGGCGCTGCAAATGCGGTCTTGCAGATCAAGCAGGTAGGCTTTAACAGCCTCGGTGCGGGTAGTCATGGCATCACCTTGAATCGGGCAAAGCTACGCGAGGCCATTGGGCGTCGGCGGCAAATGGGCGCACAGGATACCACTGCAATCCGTTGCGCCGCAGTTGACGAGGATCAAGCTTAGGAGTGGGATAGGGGGCTACGCGAATGCAACCTCAGGAGAAGTGCAGATGGCCAAACGTATCCAGTTCAGTGCCCATGGTGGCCCCGAAGTGCTTGAGTATTTGGACTACACGCCAGCGGAGCCTGGCCCACAGCAGGTTCGCGTGCGTAACGAGGCCATAGGCCTGAACTTCATCGACACCTATTTCCGCAGTGGCCTCTACGCGCCGCCAGCCTTGCCATCGGGCCTGGGCGCGGAAGGCGCCGGGGTGGTTGACGCCGTGGGCAGTGAAGTCACCCAGTTCAAGGTCGGCGACCGCGTGGCTTACGGCAGCGGCCCGCTGGGTGCCTACAGCGAGTTGCATGTACTGCCCGCCGCCAACCTGGTGCACCTGCCGGATGACATCAGCTTTGAACAGGCTGCCGGTGCCATGCTCAAGGGCCTGACTGTGCAGTACTTACTTCGCCAGACCTACGAATTGAAAGGTGGCGAGACCATCTTGTTCCACGCCGCTGCCGGTGGCGTGGGTTCCCTGGCCTGCCAATGGGCCAAGGCCCTGGGCGTGAAGTTGATCGGCACAGTCAGCTCCCCGGAAAAGGCCGCCCTGGCCAAATCCCTCGGTGCCTGGGAAACCATCGATTACAGCAAGGAAAACGTCGCCCAACGCGTACTGGAATTGACCGACGGCAAAAAAGTGCCGGTAGTGTACGACGGCGTCGGCAAGGATACCTGGCTGACGTCTTTGGACAGCGTGGCACCGCGCGGGCTGGTGGTGAGTTTCGGTAATGCGTCGGGCGCGGTGGATGGGGTGAATTTGGGGATTCTGTCAGCCAAGGGTTCGCTGTATGTGACCCGGCCGACACTCGCGACCTACGCCAGCAACCCGCAGGCCTTGCAGGCGATGGCGGATGATCTGTTTTCGATGATCAAGAGCGGCAAGGTGCGCATTGATATCAACCAACGGTTTTCGCTGGCGGATGCGGCGCAGGCGCAGACGGAGTTGTCGGAGCGCAGGACGACGGGGTCGACCATTCTGTTGCCATAAGCCTTGAGACAGGTGGAGGCTTGAAGGGCCTCTTCGCGAGCAAGCCCGCTCCCACATTTGGATGTATTCACAGATCAAAATGTGGGGGCGGGCTTGCTCGCGAAGGACACGCAGCGGTGTCAGGAAGGCCGCACCACATTTCCCGTCGCCAGGTCACGAATCAGGCTCGGGTTCTTGCGCCCACCCAGCGCGCCACCCAGCACCAAGTCCAGCTGACCGCGAAAATACTGCTCAACGCGAATCCGCGTGCGTGCCGCCGGGCGCCCCTGAGGGTTAGCCGAAGTGGAAATCAACGGCCCGACCTGCGCGCACAAATCCCTCACCAGCGGGTGATCGGTGACCCGCAACGCCACCGTGTCATGCACACCCGTGACCCATTCCGGCAGCAAGTCCTGGTGGGGTACCAACCAGGTGTTAGGCCCAGGCCAGGTACTGGCCATGCGTTCGATCCAGGTGTCCGGGAAGTCTTCAAACAGAAAGTCGAACTGACGAATATTGTCCGCCACCAGGATCAGGCCCTTGTCCACCGACCGGTTCTTGATCGCCAGCAGCCGATCCACCGCTTCTTCATTCCACGGGTCGCAGCCAAGGCCCCAGACCGCTTCGGTCGGATAAGCAATCACCGCGCCTGCGCGAATTTCCCGTGCGGCTTCAAGCACACGCCACCTGTTGACCATTGTTTACTCTCCGGACTAAAGCTCTGGGCAGTTTACCGATCTTCGTTACAAAACCTAGCTCCAATAAACTGGCCGCTACAAAAGCTGGCTGCGTGCAACCCAGCGGCCGCTTTCGCAGATCACCTGACCTTCCAGCTCCAGTTCTGTAAGGGTTGCGAGCACGTGGGACAACGGTCGACCGCTGGCAATTGCCAGGGCTTCGCTGCTATGTGGTGCCGCATGCAGCAGCGCGACCAGTGGATGGGTGACCGGCATCGGTACCGGACGCGACAACGCTTGCCAACCGCGCAGGCCTTCAAGGATGTGCTCAATAGTTTCCACCAGCACCGCGCCATCACGGATCAATTGATGACAGCCCTTCGCCCCGGGATGGTGGATGGACCCCGGGATCGCATACACCTCACGCCCTTGCTCCGCGGCCAGCCGTGCAGTGATCAGCGAACCGCTGGCCATACTGGCTTCCACCACCAGAACGCCTAATGAAAGCCCGCTGATAATCCGATTACGCCGTGGAAAATTGGCAGCCTGGGGCGCGGCATCCAGCGGAAACTCGGAAACCACGGCGCTACCTTGGGCAATCATCGCCGCCGCGAGCTTGCGATTACGCTGTGGATAAAAATTTTCCAGGCCAGTGCCGAGCACACCGATTGTATGACCGCCCACATCCAATGCCGCCTGATGTGCCGCCCCGTCAATGCCCAATGCGAGACCGCTGGTGATGACAAAACCGGCGCTTGCCAGGCTGCGGGAAAAGGCAGCGGCAGTGTCCATGCCGGGGCGCGACGCACGCCGACTACCGACCATGGCCAGCTGAGGTTTTTCCAGGATGCCTGGGTCACCCGCGACGAATAGCAGCGGCGGAGCATCATCGATCTGTGCAAGCAGTGCGGGATACTCAGGCTGGTCCCACATCAGCAAATGCTGGGCCGGCTGGGCCAACCAGGCCAATGCCTCACTGGCACCGTCACGGATTTGCGGGCTACGCCGTACATCGGCACTGATGGCGGGCAAGCCGAGGGAACGCCAGGCGCTGGCGGGGGCACTGATGGCCTTGGAGGCGCAGCCGAAGGCTTCGATCAACACATGAAAACGCTTGGGGCCTAGTTCCGGCAGCCTGTGCAAGCGTAGCCGTGCTTCCAGCTCTGCTGGGGAAATTTCACTACTGTTTATCGGATTCATTTGATCATCCTTGACCGTAACAAGCTGTGGATAACTCTGTTGGTAACTTATTTAGCAGGCTATTTATTGCGCTTGTTGAGCAGTCTCAAAACGATCCTGCACCGCCAATGAGCGTGAAGCACTCAGCACCAAGGCATAACTGAGCTTTTCATAAGTACGAAACACCAGCAGGGTGCCGGCCCGCTCATCGGGAAGTTGTGTTGGCATACCGGTGACGGTGTCTCGCACGGTGGCGCCGGCCTTGATGACCGTCAGCAACTGGCCTTCTACCAGGCCATTGCGACGGCCCTTGTTCAGGGTCACGGCATCCAGCACGCCTATCTGAGTGATGCCCTTGGGGATGTCGATGATGTGCCCTTCGATGAAGGATGCTGATTTGGCTGCATCCAGGTTGCCCAGCGCGACAGGCGGTTCGGCGCGAAGCAACCGGTCACCAGGGCGGATTTCCTGGGTAACCCTCTGCACCGCCAACGTGGTGAGATTGTCTGCGAGTAAAAAGCGTGCGGTGCCGATGTCATCGGCATTGATGCCCAGTAGTTCCTGGGTGTCGGGGTCGATGTAGACCTTGCCCCGACGAAAGATGCCGTAGCTGCGCTGGATCGCGTCCAGGTTACCGCGGGCATGTATGCGGTCGCCGTTGGTGCCCAGTACGCGACCGCCCTGTGCTGCGACAATGTAAGGCGCGTTGTCCAAATCCTGGGGCGAGTCAACAACACGGTTGTGCAGTAAAAAGTGCTGGATGGCCTGTTTCGCCGCCTGATCCAGGCGTTCACTGGGCTTAGGAATCAGCGCCGTGGCGAACGGGGCCCACAGCAGCAAGACGAGTAGCGATTTCCTCATGGGGTGAATCTCCTTTATTATGTGCGTTCGCGTGAAATGTCATGGCCTTCGCGGCTTTTGAGCGTTTCACACCGGCCGTGTGGGTCCATCCCACCGCCGATTTGTCTCTACCTCACATGTGCAGCAATTACGCTTATGGCTATTTTGAACATCCTCGAATTTCCCGACTCGCGCCTGCGCACGATCGCCAAGCCGGTGGCCGTAGTGGACGACAAGGTTCGTCAGTTGGTCGATGACATGTTTGAAACAATGTATGAAGCCCCGGGCATCGGCCTCGCCGCCACCCAGGTCAACGTGCATCTGCGCGTCGTGGTCATGGACCTGTCGGAAGATCGCAGCGAACCACGGGTGTATATCAACCCCGAGTTCGAACCGCTGACCGACGAGATGGGCGAATACCAGGAAGGCTGCCTGTCGGTGCCGGAGTTCTACGAGAACGTCGAACGCCCGCTGCGCGTGAAGATCAAGGCCCTGGACCGTGATGGCAAACCGTTCGAACTGGTTGCCGAAGGCCTGCTGGCGGTGTGCATCCAACACGAATGCGACCACCTCAACGGCAAACTGTTTGTCGACTACCTGTCCACGCTCAAGCGTGACCGGATCAAGAAGAAGCTGGAAAAAAAGCATCGCCAGCAAGCTTGATGCCCCTCTTCCAAAGGCTTGCTGCGGCAAGCCTTTTTCTTTTGTGACTGCTTTTAACCGAGAACGCCCATGACCGAGCCACTGCGCATTGTTTTTGCCGGCACCCCTGAATTCGCCGCTGAACACCTCAAGGCGCTGCTTGCCAGCCCTTATGACATCGTCGCGGTGTATACCCAGCCGGATCGCCCGGCCGGTCGCGGGCAAAAACTGATGCCGAGCCCGGTCAAGCAACTGGCGCTAGAGCACAATATTCCCGTGATGCAACCGCCGACCCTGCGTAATGCCGAGGCCCAGGCCGAAATGGCCGCGCTGAAACCAGACCTGCTGGTAGTGGTGGCCTACGGCTTGATCCTGCCCCAGGCGGTGCTGGATATCCCGCGCCTGGGTTGCATCAACAGCCATGCTTCGCTGTTGCCACGCTGGCGCGGCGCGGCGCCGATCCAGCGTGCTGTGGAAGCGGGCGACAAGGAGAGCGGCGTGACCGTGATGCGTATGGAAGCGGGCCTGGACACCGGCCCGATGCTGCTCAAGGCCACTACGCCTATCACTGCCGAAGATACCGGTGGCAGCCTGCACGACCGCCTGGCTGAACTGGGCCCGCCCGCAGTGATCCAGGCGATCGCCGGCCTCGCGACCGGCACCCTGGAAGACGAAGTCCAGGACGACAGCCTGGCCACCTACGCTCATAAGCTGAACAAAGACGAAGCGCGCATCGACTGGAGCCGCCCCGCCGTCGAGCTGGAACGCCTGGTGCGTGCATTCAACCCGTGGCCGATCTGCCACAGCAGCCTCAACGGCGAAGCTTTGAAGGTACTTGCCGCGACCCTGGCCGACGGCAAAGGCGCCCCCGGCGAAATCATCGGCGCCAGTAAAGACGGCCTGCTGGTGGCTTGTGGTGAACAGGCGCTGTGCCTGACTCGTCTGCAATTGCCCGGCGGCAAAGCATTGAGCTTCAGCGATTTGTTCAACAGCCGTCGTGAGAAATTTGCCCTGGGCACGATCCTTGGGGTGGCCGCTCAATGAACCCACGTCTGGCCGCCGCCAAGGCTCTCGCCGCCGTCCTCAACGGCAAGGCTTCGCTGAACAGCTCATTGCCGACACAGCTGGATAAAGTCGAAGACCGCGACCGCGGCTTCACCCAGGACCTGGCCTTTGGCACCGCCCGTTGGCAGCCGCGTTTGTCTGCGCTGGCGGCCAAGCTGCTGCAAAAGCCGTTCAAGGCGGCGGACGCTGACGTCGAGGCCCTGTTGCTGGTGGGCCTCTATCAGTTGCTCTACACCCGCGTGCCGGCCCACGCTGCCATCGGTGAAACCGTCGGTTGCGCCGACAAACTGAAAAAGCCCTGGGCCAAGGCCTTGCTCAATGCCGTGCTACGCCGTGCCCAGCGCGAGAGTGAAGCGCTGCTGGCCGAGCTGGAACATGATCCGGTAGTGCGTACCGCCCACCCACGCTGGCTGCAAAAGTCCCTGAAAGCCTTCTGGCCCGAGCAATGGGAAGCGATCTGCACGGCCAATAACGCACACCCGCCGATGATCCTGCGGGTCAACCGTCGTCACCACAGCCGTGATGCGTATCTGCAGTTACTGGCCGACGCGGGCATCAACGCGACGCCGTGCGTGTACAGCACAGACGGCATCGTGCTCGAAGCTGCCACCGATGTGCGTGGCCTGCCAGGTTTCGCCGAGGGCTGGATCAGCGTGCAGGACGAGGCCGCGCAATTGGCTGCCGACTTGCTCGACCTGGCGCCCGGCCAGCGTGTACTCGACGCCTGTTGTGCGCCCGGCGGTAAGACGTGTCACATCCTGGAGGTCGAAAAAGACCTGGCCGGCGTGGTGGCGGTGGATCTTGAAGCTAAACGGCTGGTGCGCGTACGGGAAAACCTCGCACGACTGGGCTTGAGCGCCGAACTGATCGCCGCCGATGGTCGCGACACCGCCACTTGGTGGGACGGCAAGCCATTCCAGCGCATCCTGCTGGACGCCCCCTGCTCGGCCACCGGCGTAATCCGTCGGCACCCGGACATCAAGCTGACCCGCCAGCCCGACGACATCGCCGCCCTGGCCGTGCTGCAAGGCGAACTGCTCGATGCGCTGTGGCCGACCCTGGAAGTCGGCGGCATCCTGCTTTACGCCACCTGCTCCACCTTGCCCACCGAGAACACCGAGGTTGTCGCAGCCTTCCTCGCCCGCACCAGCGGCGCGCGTGAGCTGGACCTCGCTACCACGGCCGGCCTCAAGCAGCCCCATGGTCGCCAACTGCTTGCGCAGGAAGGCGGGCACGATGGCTTCTACTACGCCAAACTGATCAAGATCGCCGCCGCACGCGGCTGAATGGTTTTAAGGGAGTGACCGGATGAAAATCATCATCCTTGGGGCAGGGCAGGTCGGTGGCACGCTGGCCGAACATCTGGCCGGCGAAGCCAACGACATCACCGTGGTCGACACCGATGCCGAGCGCCTGCGCAACCTGGGCGACCGCCTGGATATCCGTACGGTGCAAGGCCGCGCGTCGTTTCCGACGGTGCTGCGCCAGGCGGGTGCCGACGATGCCGACATGCTGGTCGCAGTAACCAACAGCGACGAGACCAACATGGTCGCCTGCCAGGTGGCCCACACCTTGTTCCACACCCCGACCAAGATCGCCCGGGTGCGCGAAGCGGCCTACCTGACCCGTGCCGGCCTGTTCGATAACGACGCCATCCCCGTGGACGTGCTGATCAGCCCGGAACAGGTGGTGACCCACTACATCAAGCGCCTGATCGAGATTCCAGGCGCCTTGCAGGTGATCGACTTCGCTGAAGGCAAGGCGCAGTTGGTGGCGGTAAAGGCTTACTACGGCGGGCCGCTGGTGGGCCAGCAACTGCGCCAGCTGCGCGAACACATGCCGAATGTGGAAACCCGCGTAGCCGCCATTTTCCGTCGTGACCGGCCGATCCTGCCCCAGGGCGATACGGTGATCGAGGCCGACGACGAGGTGTTTTTCATCGCCGCCAAAGCGAATATTCGTGCAGTCATGAGCGAAATGCGCAGGCTCGACGAGAGCTACAAACGCATTGTGATCGCGGGCGGCGGGCAGATTGGCGAGCGTTTGGCCGAGGCCATCGAAAGTCGCTACCAAGTGAAGATCATCGAGATGAGCCCTGCGCGTTGCCGGCACTTGTCCGACACCCTCGACAGCACCGTCGTACTGCAAGGCAGCGCCTCGGACCGTGACCTGCTGATGGAAGAGAACATCGCCGACGCCGATATCTTCCTGGCCCTGACCAACGATGACGAAGCCAACATCATGTCGTCGCTGCTGGCCAAACGGCTAGGGGCTAAGAAGGTGATGACGATCATCAACAACCCGGCCTATGTCGACCTGATCCAGGGCGGCGACATCGACATCGCCATCAGCCCGCAGCTGGCGACTATCGGCACCTTGCTCGCTCACGTGCGCCGTGGCGATATCGTCAGCGTGCACTCCCTGCGCCGGGGCGCGGCGGAAGCCATCGAGGCGATTGCCCACGGTGACTCGAAGTCGAGCAAGGTGATTGGCAGGGCCATCCGCGATATCGGCCTGCCGCCGGGCACCACCATTGGCGCAATCATTCGCGATGAAGAAGTGATCATTGCCCATGACGACACAGTGATCGCCACGGGTGACCATGTGATTTTGTTCCTTGTGGATAAAAAACATATCCGCGATGTGGAGAAACTGTTCCACGTGGGATTGAGCTTTTTCTGATACGACGGAGTACATCGGCATGCTCGAATCCCTGGAAAAAATGCTCGCCAAGGGTGTGGATAATTCGCTGCTGCGCTTTGGCTTGGGCAAGGGTTATCTGGACCTGAAGGACCACGCCAAGGCGGCGGAGCATCTGCAAAAGTGCGTCGAGTTTGATCCGAAGTATTCGGCGGCGTGGAAGTTGTTGGGCAAGGCGCACGCTGCGCTGGACGATAAAAACGCAGCACGGCAGGCATGGGAGCAGGGGATTGCAGCGGCCCAGGCCCACGGAGATAAGCAGGCCGAAAAAGAGATGACGGTATTCCTGAAAAAGCTCGACCGCCAGGCTTAATGCCGGATTCAAATGTGGGAGGGGGCTTGCTCCCGATAGCGGTAGTCCAGTCAAATATATATTGGCTGACACACTGCTATCGGGAGCAAGCCCTCTCCCACATTTGTTTTGTGCCAACCTTGAGTCAGCGATACATCAGTACCACCGCGCCTCACCCGGTGGGCGCTTCTTGAAGCGCTTCATGCTCCACATGTACTGGCTCGGGTAGGCGCCTACATAACGCTCCACCACCTTGCTCATCGCCGCGCAGGACGTGGCAGTGTCGGTGCTGTACATGTCTTCCGGCGCCGCTTCCAGGATCACCTTGTAGCCCGAGCCATCCGGCAGACGCAGGGCGTGCAGGAATACGCCGACCGCCTTGTGGCCCGCGAGCATGTTCGGCACGAATTTGCTGGTGAGTGCCTGGGTGGCGAAAAACGGTACGAAGATACCGGCGGATTCGGCCGGCTCCGGGTCGGCAGGAATGCCCACCTGGCCGCCTTTGCGCACTTCCTTGATCACGCTGAGGATGCCTTCCTTGGTCGACGCCGCCACGCGGTTGCCCAGTTGCACGCGCTGTTTACGCAGCAATTCGTCCACCGCCTTGAGCTTGGGCGGGCGATAGAAAATGATCGGTTTGCACTGGCTGCAATAGAAGTGGTTCAACACTTCCCAGTTGCCCAGGTGGCTGGTGATACCCACCACGCCTTTGCCGGAGGCCAGGGCTTCGTGCAGCACTTCCAGGCCCTCGACTTCGCGTACCAGGTCGATGGAACGCTGGGCCGGCCAGATCCACGCGCAGGCGCTTTCGGTCAGGGACTTGCCGATGTCCATCAGGCTGCGGCCCACCAGGCGTTCGCGCTCGGCTGGGTCCATGTCCGGGAAGCATTTGGACAGATTGATCCGCACCGTGTCGCGGGAGCGGTTGGGGGTTTTCCACATGATCCAGCCGATGCCCGTGCCGACGGCTTGTACGGCGCGCCAGGGCAGCAGGGCAAATAACCGGAGAGCGCCTACCAGCAAGGCGCCTTTAAACTTTTCCACAGGTCACTCCTGATCGTGTGTGGTGCGCGAAGCCGGCATTCTAACCGGCGTTGGCCAAGTCCGCGTAACGGTCGCAGTCCTGGGTGTGGTCCATGACCATGCCCGAGGCCTGCATGAAGGCGTAGCAGATGGTCGGCCCGACAAAAGTGAAGCCGGCTTTTTTCAAGGCTTTGCTCATGGCTTCGGCCTCGGGGGTAATCGCCGGGACTTCACTGCGATCCTTGAAGTGATTGACCTTGGGCATGCCGCCGACGAACGACCAGAGCAGCCCCACCGGATCTTCCAACGCCAGCCAGGCGGCGGCGTTGCGCCGGGTAGCGTTGAGCTTCAAGCGATTGCGCACGATGCCCGGGTCCAGCATCAGCACCTCGATTTCGTCATCGCTCAACTGCGCCAGACGCTGCGCATCAAAGCCGAACAATACCTTCCGATAATGCTCGCGTTTGCGTAAAACGGTGATCCAGGACAGGCCAGCCTGGAACCCTTCGAGCAAAAGCAACTCGAACAAACCCTGCGCATCGCGCAGCGGCGTTCCCCACTCCTGATCGTGATAAGCCATGTACAGCGGATCTTCAGAACACCAAAAGCAGCGTGGCATAAGGCTCCAGGGGGTGGTGGCAGGGCCGAATCGGGTATACTCCCGCTCTTTAAATCGCAGCCCAAGTAACAGGTGAATTTCGTGAGCCAGCCTACGCCAGCCGTGCGTACCTTCCAAGACTTGATCCTCGCCCTCCAGCAATACTGGGCCGAGCAAGGTTGTGTGGTACTTCAGCCCTACGATATGGAAGTAGGCGCCGGCACTTTCCACACCGCTACATTCCTGCGGGCCATCGGCCCGGAAACCTGGAACGCCGCTTATGTGCAGCCCAGTCGTCGCCCGACTGACGGCCGCTACGGCGAAAACCCGAACCGTCTGCAGCACTACTACCAGTTCCAGGTGGTACTGAAGCCCAACCCGGACAACTTCCAGGAACTGTACCTGGGCTCGCTGAAACATGTTGGCCTGGACCCACTGGTGCACGACATCCGTTTCGTCGAAGACAACTGGGAGTCACCAACCCTGGGCGCCTGGGGCCTGGGCTGGGAAGTCTGGCTCAATGGCATGGAAGTGACGCAGTTCACCTACTTCCAGCAAGCCGGTGGCATCGAGTGCTACCCGGTGACCGGCGAGATCACCTACGGCCTCGAACGCCTGGCCATGTACCTGCAGGGCGTGGACTCGGTCTACGATCTGGTGTGGGCTGACGGCCCGTTCGGCAAAGTCACCTACGGCGACGTGTTCCACCAGAACGAAGTGGAGCAGTCCACCTACAACTTCGAACACGCCAACGTCGAGAAGCTGTTCGAACTGTTCGACTTCTACGAAAGCGAAGCCAAGCGCCTGATCGAACTCGACCAGCCGCTGCCGTTGCCAAGCTATGAAATGGTGTTGAAGGCGTCCCATACCTTCAACCTGCTGGACGCCCGCCGTGCTATCTCGGTGACGGCGCGCCAGCAATACATCCTGCGTGTACGCACCCTGGCGCGTTCCGTCGCCCAAGCCTACCTGCTGGCTCGCGCCAAGCTGGGCTTCCCGATGGCAACCCCGGATTTGCGTGATGAAGTGTTGGCTAAGCTGGAGGCTGCACAATGAGTGCTCAAGATTTCCTGGTTGAACTGGGCACCGAAGAGCTGCCACCCAAGGCACTCAATACCCTGGCCGATGCGTTCCTGGCCGGTATCGAAAAAGGCCTGCAGGGCGCCGGCCTGAAGTTTGAAGCGAAGAAAGTCTACGCCGCGCCGCGTCGCCTGGCTGTACTGCTGACCGCCCTGGAAACCCAGCAGCCGGACCGCAGCATCAACCTGGACGGCCCACCGCGCCAGGCGGCTTTCGATGCCGAAGGCAACCCGACCCAAGCCGCCCTTGGCTTTGCCAAGAAATGCGGCGTCGAGCTGAGCGAGATCGACCAGAGCGGCCCGAAACTGCGTTTCAGCCAGGTCATCACTGGCAAGCCGACCGCCAGCCTGCTGCCGACCATCGTTGAAGACTCCCTGAACGACTTGCCTATCCCTAAGCGCATGCGCTGGGGTGCGCGCAAGGAAGAGTTCGTGCGCCCGACCCAATGGCTGGTGATGCTGCTCGGTGACCAGGTCATCGATTGCACTATTCTCGCCCAGAAGGCCGGTCGTGACTCCCGTGGTCACCGCTTCCATCATCCGGAAAGCGTACGCATCACCTCGCCGGCCAACTACCTCAACGACCTGCGCGCCGCTTACGTGCTGGCCGATGCCAATGAGCGTCGTGAGCTGATCAGCAAACGTACCGAAGAGCTGGCGCGTCTGCAGGAAGGCACTGCCATCGTGCCGCCAAGCCTGTTGGACGAAGTGACCGCCCTGGTGGAATGGCCAGTGCCGCTGGTGTGCTCGTTCGAAGAGCGTTTCCTCGATGTGCCGCAAGAAGCGCTGATCACTACCATGCAGGACAACCAGAAGTATTTCTGCCTGCTGGACGCGGACGGTAAGTTGCTGCCGCGTTTTATCACCGTGGCCAACATCGAAAGCAAGGACCCACAGCAGATCATCGCCGGTAACGAAAAAGTCGTTCGCCCGCGCCTGACTGACGCCGAGTTCTTCTTCAAGCAAGACAAGAAGCAGAAGCTCGAAGACTTCAACCTGCGCCTGCAAAACGTGGTGTTCCAGGAAAAACTCGGCAGTGTCTACGACAAGGCCGCGCGGGTTTCCAAACTGGCGGCCTACATTGCCCCGCGTATTGGCGGCGACCCAGCCTGGGCCGCACGTGCCGGCTTGCTGTCCAAGTGCGACCTGGCTACCGAGATGGTCGGCGAGTTCCCTGAGATGCAAGGCGTTGCCGGTTACTACTACGCCCTCAACGATGGCGAGCCGGAAGAAGTCGCCCTGGCCCTGAACGAGCAGTACATGCCGCGCGGTGCCGGTGCAGAACTGCCGACCACCCTGACCGGTGCGGCCGTGGCCATCGCCGACAAGCTGGATACCCTCGTGGGCATCTTCGGTATCGGCATGCTGCCAACCGGTAGCAAAGACCCGTATGCCCTGCGCCGTGCGGCCTTGGGCGTGCTGCGGATCCTGATCGACAAGAAGCTGGACCTCGACCTGACCCAGGCCGTGGTGTTCGCCGTCGGCCAGTTCGGTGCCAAGGTCAAGCAAGCCGGCCTGGCCGAGCAAGTGCTGGAGTTCGTGTTCGACCGCCTGCGTGCGCGTTACGAAGACGAAGGCGTGGACGTTTCCGTCTACCTGTCGGTGCGTGCCCTGCAACCGGGTTCGGCGCTGGACTTCGACCAGCGTGTACAAGCCGTACAAGCGTTCCGCAAGCTGCCGGAAGCCGATGCGCTGGCCGCCGTGAACAAGCGCGTGTCGAACCTGCTGAGCAAGGCCGACAAC
Organism: Pseudomonas haemolytica; assembly: GCF_009659625.1. Classification (GTDB taxonomy): domain Bacteria; phylum Pseudomonadota; class Gammaproteobacteria; order Pseudomonadales; family Pseudomonadaceae; genus Aquipseudomonas; species Aquipseudomonas haemolytica. The sequence goes on from NZ_VOIW01000003.1 coordinate 107,356, forward strand.
CTCGGCAATGCCGAAGTTGACCCGAGCCTGTTTGCCGATGCCAAGGAGTTCTCGCTGAACTCCGCCATCGCCAAGGCTGAAAACGCCGTCAAGCCGCTGATCGCCGAGCGTAACTACGCTGAAGCGTTGGCGCGCCTGGCGTCGTTGCGCGAACCGGTGGACGCGTTCTTTGAGGCGGTGATGATCAATGCCGACGATGCCGGCGTGCGGAAAAACCGCTACGCCATGCTCGCGCGCCTGCGTGGCCTGTTCATCAATATCGCTGACATTTCCGTACTGGGCTGATCATGTTGAAGCTGCTGATTCTCGATCGGGACGGGGTGATCAATTACGACTCCGACGCTTACATCAAGTCGGTGGATGAATGGATCCCGCTGCCCGGCTCGATCGAGGCCATCGCGCAGTTGAGCAAAGCCGGCTGGACGGTGGCCATCGCTACCAACCAGTCCGGCATCGCCCGTGGCTATTACGACATCGCTACCCTGGACGCCATGCACGCGCGTATGCGCACGTTAGTGGCCGAGCAGGGAGGCGAGGTGGGGCTAGTGGTCTACTGCCCCCACGGGCCGGATGAGGGCTGCGATTGCCGTAAGCCCAAGCCTGGCATGTTGAAAATCATTGCAGAACATTACAAGGTGCCGTTGGCTGGGATATGGTTCGTCGGGGACAGCCTCGGTGACCTGGAGGCGGCCAAGGCCGTCGACTCTCAGCCAGTTTTGGTTAAGACCGGAAAAGGCGAAAAGACCCAGGCGAAAAACCTGCCGGTAGGCACCTTGATTTTTGACGATCTGGCGGCCGTTGCCGCAGAACTTATCAACAACTAGCCGCCCTCGACTTCCTGACCAAGGATTGTTCGGGAGTGCGCTTTTAACAGGCGGGCCGTGTCCCGCAACGGTAAATGCCGCCATGTCGATCTTGCAGGCCATCAGAACCTTTTTCTTTTACCTGCTGCTGGGCACCAGTTCGTTTCTCTGGTGCACCCTGAGCTTTTTTATTGCACCGTTCCTACCCTTCAAGGCGCGCTATCGCTTCATCAACGTTTATTGGTGCCGCTGCGCGTTGTGGCTGAGCAAGGTATTCCTGAACATCCGCTTCGAGATCAAGGGCGCTGAAAACGTCCCGGAACAGCCCTGTGTGATTCTCTCGAACCACCAGAGCACCTGGGAGACGTTCTTCCTTTCGGCCTACTTCTCGCCGCTGAGCCAGGTGCTCAAGCGGGAGCTGTTGTATGTGCCATTTTTCGGCTGGGCCATGGCCATGCTCCGGCCGATCGCCATCGACCGCGACAACCCCAAGGCGGCGCTCAAGCATGTCGCCAAGAAGGGTGACGAGCTGCTCAAGGATGGCGTGTGGGTACTGATCTTCCCGGAAGGCACGCGGGTGCCCTACGGCACGGTGGGCAAGTTCTCACGGGGCGGTACCGCGCTGGCGGTCAACGCCAACTTGCCGGTGCTGCCAATTGCGCATAATGCGGGCAAGTTCTGGCCCAAGACCGGCTGGGCCAAACGCCCAGGCACCATCACCGTAGTTATCGGCGAACCTATGTACGCAGAAGGCGAAGGGCCGCGTGCCATTGCCGCGCTGAATGACCGCGCCGCAGCGTGGAATGAAGCGCAGCAGCGGGCCATGGGCTCCTTGCCTCCAGAACCTGTTGTGGTGGAGACGCCAGCGGTTTGAGTATCTGTGGATAACCTGTGTACGCTTTGTTGGCGAATCGGCTTTTTTGCTTCATAAGAAGCTGATTTACTTACATATTTCTAGAGCTCATAAAATCTCGAAAAACGTGCATAAGTTTTTTCTTCATTAAAAAACCGGTCCTTGTGACCGGTTTTTTATGCACAGCAGAAAAGTGCGTTTTTCATTCGTCCAACTGCGGCACTAGCAAGATGAATGTCGAGCCCTTGCCCAGCTCACTTTCACAAACGATGCGCCCGCCATGCCGTTCAACCACGGCTTTAACCATAGTCAGCCCAAGCCCAAGACCGTCACTGCCCTGGGCGGAATCGAAGCGCCGGTATTGGCTGAACAACTCCGGCAAATCCTTGGCTGCAATGCCCGGCCCCTGGTCGCTGATACGGCATTCCAACCAACCTTGCGCGCTGGCATGCCTCAGCCTGACGGTGGTACCGGAAGAAGAGTATTTGATCGCGTTTTCCAGCACATTGAACAATGCCCGGGTGAGCAATGACTGATCGGCGTAAACCATGGCCTCGTCGGCCTCATCCAGATCGTGGACCAGGTGGATGCCCTTGAGTTGCGCAATCACTGCCACTTGATCAAAGGCGTCCATCACCAACATGGCGAACAGGGTCGGTTGGAACTGGTAGCCGTCTGCCTCGGCCTTGGCCAACTGCACAAAAGATTCGGTAAGGCTTAAGGCCCGTCGAACCTGCTGTTCGATTTGAGCAAAGACTGGCGACTCACTGTTATGCACATCCAGCAAAGCAAGGATCGCCGAGTGCGGTGCACGCAGGTCGTGGGAAAGGAAACGCAACATGGTCTCACGGTGCTGCTGGGCTTCGCGCTCCTTGCTCAGGTCAGTCAGGCTCAACAGCCAGCCGAGGGCAAAATCACCTTCGGCCGGAAGCAAAGGTGCAAGCTCCATGCGCAAACTGCGTTGGTGGATGTCGCGGAACTCGACCAGCTCCAGTGCCGACAGGGCAGGGCGTACGCCGTTATGCAGCGGGGGATAACCCAAATCGGCGAGTTGTTCGACGAGGTTTTCGCTGACCAGATCATTGCCGAATACTTCACGGGCCACGCGGTTGGCCAACAGAATACTGCCCTGGGGGTCGGTAATCAGCGTCGCGACGGGCAGGCACTCCAATCCATCGGCCATAAAGCGCCGTGTATCCCGCGTGCGGCTCACTGCTTGCTCAAGGGCAAAGATCCGCCCTTGCAGTACGTCACCTTTACTGGCGGGTGCACGACGACGCTCAGGCAGCACCTTGGGCTCGTTATCCAGGCGGGCCAGCTCCCAGCCGAAGTAGGCAAGGATCACGCTCAAGCGTCGCCAGTTCCAGATCAGATAGCTGAGCAGCAGACCAATCATGCACGCCGCGGGCGACCACCAGTGGCCCAGGCGCAACAGCGCCCATGACCCCACCAACGCCGTGACCATGCCCGCCAATGTCATCCACAGGGCGTAGCGTGGGCGATATAACAGAAGGCCCAGCAGCAACGTTACCAATGACGTTGCCAACAGCGCTGCCAGCCAACCGGGCAGGTCGACAATGCTGCGATCCTGCAGTAAGCCGTTGAGCACATCCGCCTGGATCTCCACACCCGCTGTCGTGCCAACGGTGGAGGAGAGTGGTGTAACGAAACGATCAGCCATTCCATAGGCGGTAGCGCCTATTAGAATCAGCCGGCCACGCAGCAACTCGGGAGGCACCTCACCGTGTAGTAGGCTGACGTAGGACACGCTGGGAAAGTGGTCAGCCGTGGAGGTGAAAGGTACACGAATCTCATGTTCCTGGTGCCACCGTTCGCTGCTGGGCGCTTGCGTCAGCCCAGGCATGATCCGCGCCTGCCCATTCAATGTGAATGCCAGCCATGCCAATTGCGGGAGCGTCCTGCCGGGAGGACCTTCACGCAGATACATGCTGCGTACGACACCGTCTTTATCTGCTTCGACGTTGATATGCCCGACGCCTTTGGCGCACTTGAGCAGTGGTGACAACGGCTCTTCTGGGGGGCTAGGGCTCACACTGCTGTCACCGATGACAGGCAGCAATACATTGCCGGCCTTGCATACGGCATCGGCCAATCGCTGGTCATCGGCATCACTGCCGGGCTCACTGAAGATTACATCAAACAAAATGCCCGCCGGCTGGGCGCTGCTCAGGCGTTCAATCAGGTCGGCATGCACGCTACGCGGCCAGGGCCATGGGCCGAGTAATTCCAGGCTGGGGGCATCAATGGTCACCAGCAAAATTCGTGGATCTACCGGCAAAGGTGTCAGCCGGCGCAAGCTATCGTAGAGCGGGTTATTGAGGGCCAGTCCTGAGCTCAAGGATAAGTAAACAGTAAAGGGCAGCAATACCAAGCCGATCAGCAGCCATTCGCGCACCAAACCATGAAACAGAAGCTGTGCCTGGGTAGGTTGGCGTTTCTCGGCCTTGCTCCATAGTTTCACAGGACTAGTTCCCTCTCCAGATGGTTACGATGAAGCGCATGCGATGTTCTGAAACCAGTGAAGCTTATTTCGGTCTCATTGGAGGACTTTGTGCAGGACAGCGTAATAATCCATACCGCACATAAGAGTATGGGCATCACGTACCGGCGAGGCTATTGGCAGCGAACCTTTTCCTTATAGACGGGAGTCGGTATCTTTCCCTGAGGAAGAAAGGCTCTTGAAGTTGATATCAGCGTATCGAGAGAACCAGGGATCTTAGAATCCGTCCATAATTATTCAGATTCAGAGACCGGCCTTTGCGCAGCATGTGCCTCCCATTGAAGCTGTCGTATTTTTTGTAGGAAGGACCCACCCATGCGAGTCGCAATACTGGATGACGAACCCGCCGAATTGCGACGGGTGGAACAGACACTGCGACAAATTCCCAGCCCTGCGGAGCAGCCATGGTCCCTGCATTTCTTCGAACGCGGTGAAGACCTGCTGCGCCAGTTGCGTCGGGAAACCTTTGACCTACTGATACTTGACTGGCAACTGCCGGATATCTCGGGCATTGCATTATTGCGCTGGACCCGCGAGCACATGGAATCGCCCCCTGCCGTGATCATGCTCACCAGTCGCGATGCCGAGAGCGATATCGTCACAGCGTTGAACAGCGGGGCGGATGATTACGTCAGCAAGCCCTTTCGACCCAACGAACTCAAAGCCCGAGTCAGCGCTGTTTTGCGTCGCCACGGCCTGCAGAAGTCGGCTACCCAGGAAGTGCAGAGCTTCAATGATCTGACCTTCGACGACGCTGAACTGACCGTCACCCGCGCAGGCAAACCCATCAACCTGACGGAACGGGAATACCGTCTGGCCAGTTGCCTGTTCGCCAACTTGGCCCGACCGCTGTCTCGCGAGTATCTGTATGAGCGGTTCTGGAGCCACGAGGAAATGGTTTCGTCACGACCTTTGGATACGCACATCTACCGTCTGCGCAACAAACTTGGGCTGACGGCGGACCGCGGTTGGCAACTGTTGACGATCTATGGGTACGGGTATCGGTTAGAGAGCGTGGCGACTGCCACAGAGAGTTAAAACCGTTGATGTTCCACGTGGAGCATTTTAAAAGGCTCAACCAGCAGCCAATAAAAAAGGCCAACGCTAGCGTTGGCCTTTTTGTTTTAGCAGTGAGCCTGTTCAGAAGTCCAGGTTAGACACGGCCAAGGCATTGCTCTCGATGAAGTCACGACGAGGCTCGACCGCATCACCCATCAGGGTGTTGAAGATCTGGTCTGCGCCAATGGCGTCTTCGATGGTCACGCGCAGCATGCGACGCTGAGCCGGGTCCATGGTGGTTTCCCACAACTGATCCGGGTTCATCTCGCCCAGACCTTTGTATCGCTGGATGGTATGGCGCTTGGTGCTTTCGGCCATCAACCAGTCCAAAGCTTCCTTGAACTCCTTGACTGCTTTCTTACGCTCGCCACGCTGAATGTATGCACCGTCGTCCAGCAGGGTGCTCAGTTGCGCGCCGAGGGTGACTACAGTCTTGTAGTCGTTGCTGCCGAAGAAGTCGCGGTTGAAGGTGACATAGTTCGACAGGCCGTGTGAGATCAGTTCGACCTCTGGCAGCCATACGTTACGTTCACGGTCTTCACGCAGGCTGGCTTTGTATACCAGGCCGGACTTCTCGACGGTACGCAGACGCACTTCGTATTGGGCCAGCCAATCCTGCATGTGTGCGTGGTCACCCAACTGCTCCAGGCTCACCGATGGCAAGTAGATGAAGTGCTCGGTCAGCTCCTGAGGGTACAGGCGTGACAAACGCTTGAGCGTTTTCATCACCATACGGAAGTCGTTAACCAGGCGCTCCAGCGCCTCACCGGAGATACCCGGGGCTTCGTCGTTCAAGTGCAGGCTCGCATCTTCCAGGGCCGACTGCGTCATGTACTCTTCCATGGCGTCGTCGTCTTTGATGTATTGCTCTTGCTTGCCTTTTTTCACTTTGTACAACGGCGGCTGGGCGATGTAAATGTAGCCACGCTCGATCAGCTCAGGCAACTGACGGAAGAAGAAGGTCAGCAGCAGGGTACGGATGTGCGAACCGTCGACGTCAGCATCGGTCATGATGATGATGTTGTGGTAGCGCAGCTTGTCGATGTTGTACTCGTCACGGCCAATACCGCAGCCCAATGCCGTGATCAAGGTGCCGACTTCCTGGGAGGAAATCATCTTGTCGAAGCGAGCCTTCTCGACGTTAAGGATCTTACCCTTCAACGGCAGGATGGCCTGGGTGCGACGATTGCGACCCTGCTTGGCGGAACCGCCAGCAGAGTCACCTTCCACCAGGTACAGTTCGGAGAGGGCAGGGTCCTTCTCCTGGCAGTCAGCCAGTTTGCCCGGCAGGCCAGCAATATCCAGCGCGCCTTTACGGCGGGTCATCTCACGGGCTTTACGCGCGGCTTCACGGGCGCGGGCAGCATCGATCATCTTGCCGACGACCAGCTTGGCTTCGTTCGGGTTTTCCAACAGGAAGTCGGAGAAGTACTTGCCCATTTCCTGCTCAACCGCAGTCTTCACTTCGGAAGACACCAGCTTGTCTTTGGTCTGGGAGCTGAACTTCGGATCCGGAACCTTGACCGAGATAATCGCAGTCAGACCTTCACGAGCATCATCACCCGTGGTGGCGACTTTATGCTTCTTCGCCAGGCCTTCCGCCTCGATGTAGGTGTTCAGGTTACGCGTCAGCGCAGAACGGAAACCCACCAGGTGAGTACCGCCATCGCGCTGTGGAATGTTGTTGGTGAAGCACAACAGGTTCTCGTTGAAGCTGTCGTTCCACTGCAGGGCGATTTCCACGCCGATGCCGTCTTCACGCTGGATGTTGAAGTGGAACACCTGGTTGACCGCAGTCTTGTTGGTGTTCAGGTATTCAACGAACGCACGCAGGCCGCCTTCGTACTTGAACAGTTCTTCCTTGCCGCTGCGCTCATCCTTGAGGACGATGCCGACACCGGAGTTGAGGAAGGACAGTTCGCGAATCCGCTTGGCCAGAATGTCCCAGCTGAAGTGGATGTTCTTGAAGGTTTCAGCCGAGGGCTTGAAGTGGATCTGGGTACCGGTGGTTTCACTGTCGCCAACAATTTTCATCGGCTCCTGTGGCACACCATGGACGTAGGTCTGCTCCCAGATCTTGCCGCTGCGGCGAACGGTAAGAATCAACTCTTCGGACAGTGCGTTCACTACCGACACACCCACACCGTGCAAACCACCGGATACTTTATAGGAGTTGTCGTCGAACTTACCGCCGGCGTGGAGCACGGTCATGATGACCTCTGCCGCCGAAACGCCTTCTTCTTTGTGTACGTCTACCGGAATGCCACGACCGTTGTCACGCACGGTAATGGACTCATCCGGGTGGATGATAATGCTGATGTCGTCGCAGTGACCGGCCAGAGCTTCGTCGATGGAGTTATCGACCACCTCAAACACCATGTGGTGCAGACCGCTACCATCATCGGTGTCGCCAATGTACATACCGGGACGTTTGCGTACGGCATCCAAACCTTTCAGCACTTTAATGCTGGTCGAGTCGTACGTGTTTTCTTCGCTCATGCCTTCACTCCCGATGGTCGTGGGTCTGGGTGATACGGCCTTGTTCCACGTGGAACAAAGCGACTGGCGTTTCCGTCTGCCAGCCTTCCCTCAATAATTCGTGGTCTACACAGGTGATAAACACCTGGCAGCGTAAGTCTTCCAACAAGCGGCATAGCGAACGGCGGTGCTGCTCGTCGAGCTCCGACGGCAAGTCATCCACCAGATAAATACACTGACCGCGTCGGGCCTGGCTAACCAGATGCCCTTGTGCGATACGCAGCGCACACACCACCAACTTCTGCTGGCCACGGGACAAGATATCCGCAGCATTATGTGCGCCTAATCTAAGGCGCAAGTCAGCGCGTTGGGGTCCGGCCTGGGTGTGTCCGATTTGCTGATCCCGCTGCAGAGACGTCGCAAGCACTGCACTCAGCTCACGTTCTTTGTCCCAACCCCGGTAGTAACTCAGCGTCAGTCCCTCGAGATCCAACAATTCGCTCAAGGTCTGCTCAAAGACTGGTTTCAAGGCTTTGATATAGGCACGGCGGTATTCATCTATTTCGTCGCTGGCCAGGCACAGTTCCCGGTCCCAGGCTGCTTGCGAAGCGGCGTCAAGTGTACCACGCCGCAGCCATGAGTTCCGCTGCCGCAGGGCCTTCTGCAGGCGCTGCCAAGTGGCCATGAAGCGTGGTTCCACGTGGAACACGCCCCAATCAAGGAATTGCCGGCGAATTTTAGGTGCGCCTTCCAACAATCGGAAACTGTCGGGGTTGATCAACTGCAACGGCAAAATTTCAGCCAGTTGCGCTGCACTACGAGCGTTTTGCCCGTCAATTCGGATTTGAAACTCACCGCCGCGATCACGGGATATGCCCAGGCTGCTATGACCGCCCTCCGCCAGTTCAACTTGGCCAAACACGGTGCAGGCCAATTGCTCGTATTGAATCACTGGTAACAGGCGGGCACTGCGGAAAGAACGGGCAAGCCCCAGCAAGTGGATGGCTTCCAGCACGCTGGTTTTGCCACTGCCGTTGGCGCCATGGAGGATATTGATGCGGGGGGAAGGGGAGAAGGTCACCGGGTGCAGATTGCGCACCGCGGTGACCGAGACGCGACTGAGGGACATCTAGCTTCTGCTGAGCATGATTACAGGCGCATCGGCATGACAACATACGCCGAGTCGTCGTTGTCAGATTCTTGCACCAGGGCGCTGCTGTTGGAATCCGACAGGATCAGGCGAACCTGTTCGGTCGTCATGACACCCAGCACGTCCAACAAGTAGCTCACGTTGAAGCCGATCTCTAGCGAACCGCCGTTGTAGTCGACGCCCACTTCTTCTTCCGCCTCTTCCTGTTCCGGGTTGTTGGCCTGGATTTTCAGTTGGCCGTTGGCCAGTTGCAGGCGAATGCCACGGTACTTTTCGTTCGACAGAATCGCAGTACGGCTGAACGCTTCACGCAGCGCCTGACGATCACCAATCACCAGCTTATCGCCACCTTTAGGCAACACGCGCTCGTAATCCGGGAACTTGCCGTCAACCAGTTTGGAAGTGAAGGTGAACTCACCCGTGGTTGCGCGGATGTGGTGCTGACCTAGAACAATACTGACGTTGCCATCCGGTTCGGTGAGCAGACGTGCCAGCTCGAGGATACCTTTGCGCGGCACAATCACCTGATGACGATCCGGCTGACCAATATCGGCACGCATCGAGCACATCGCCAGGCGGTGGCCGTCAGTGGCCACGGCACGGATGATGCCTTCCGACACTTCCAGTAGCATGCCGTTGAGGTAGTAGCGTACGTCCTGCTGGGCCATGGCGAAGCTGGTACGCTCGATCAAGCGACGCAGTTTGCTTTGCTCCAGGCTGCAGGTCAGCGAACCCGGCCCTTCTTCCACGGTAGGGAAATCATTGGCCGGTAAAGTGGACAACGTGAACCGGCTGCGACCGGCCTTAACCACCAACTTCGCCTCATCAACCTTGATGTCGATCAGCGCGTCGTTCGGAAGGCTCTTGCAGATGTCCATCAGCTTGCGCGCTGGCACAGTGATCTCGCCTGGTTCGGCGGGCTCTTCGAGTTGGACGCGACCAACCAGTTCGACTTCCAGGTCGGTACCCGTCAGAGACAATTGCTGGCCTTCGACTACCAGCAATACGTTAGAGAGCACCGGCAAGGTCTGTCGGCGCTCGACGACGCCTGCGACCAGTTGCAGGGGTTTCAACAGGGCTTCGCGTTGAATGGTGAAATGCATGGTCTAGTCCCTTGCCTTAATAAGCTGCGCTGGTGTCATCAAGTTGTCAGTGTACGCAGCAGGTTCTTGTAGTCCTCGCGAATATCCGCGTCGGATTCCTTAAGTTCGTTGATCTTGCGGCATGCGTGCAAGACCGTGGTGTGGTCGCGCCCGCCAAACACATCACCGATTTCCGGCAAGCTGTGGTTGGTCAACTCCTTGGAGAGGGCCATGGCCACCTGACGGGGACGCGCGACCGAGCGCGAACGGCGCTTGGACAGCAGGTCGGAAATCTTGATCTTGTAGTACTCGGCCACGGTGCGCTGGATGTTATCCACACTTACCAGTTTGTCCTGCAGAGCCAACAAGTCTTTGAGGGATTCGCGAATCAGCTCGATGGTGATATCGCGGCCCATGAAGTGCGAGTGAGCGATGACCCGCTTGAGTGCGCCTTCCAGCTCGCGCACGTTGGAGCGAATGCGTTGGGCGATGAAGAACGCCGCGTCATGGGGCAGGTCGACTTTCGCCTGGTCGGCCTTTTTCATCAGGATCGCGACGCGGGTTTCCAGTTCCGGCGGTTCTACCGCCACGGTCAAGCCCCAGCCAAAGCGCGATTTCAAGCGTTCTTCCAGGCCCTCGATTTCCTTCGGGTAACGGTCACTGGTCAAGATGACCTGCTGGCCGCCTTCGAGCAGGGCGTTAAAGGTGTGGAAGAACTCCTCCTGGGAACGTTCCTTGCGAGCGAAGAATTGAATGTCATCGATCAGCAAAGCGTCAACGGAGCGGTAGAAACGCTTGAATTCGTTGATTGCATTGAGCTGCAGGGCCTTGACCATGTCAGCCACGAAGCGCTCCGAGTGCAGGTACACAACCTTGGCATTCGGATTCTTCTTTAATAGATGGTTACCCACAGCGTGCATCAAGTGCGTCTTACCCAAGCCAACGCCACCATAAAGGAAGAGTGGGTTGTAACCATGCTTGGGATTATCGGCAACTTGCCAGGCAGCCGCTCGAGCCAGCTGGTTTGACTTACCTTCGACGAAGTTTTCAAAGGTAAAGGTGCGGTTCAGGTAGCTGGTGTGCTTGAGCGCACCCTCAACCTGCACGGTGCGCTGTTCAGCGCGGATCGGTGCTTGCTGGGAGCTGGCGCCCGCCATCGGGTCGAAGCTGTCACGGGACGGCTCTTCATTCGCTGGCGCATTTTTTTGCGCAGAGGATTTGGACTGCATCGCGGTAGGAGCGGCGGAAGCGGCAACCGGTGCCGATGCGGCCTGGGCTTGCGATGCTGCAGCTGCCAAAGGCGCATTCGGCGCAGCACGCGGTGCCGAGCTACGTTTGCTGCCTATTAATAAGGAGAGCACGGGCGCGAGGCCATTACCGTGTTCGTCGAGCAATTCGAGAACGCGGCTCAGGTACTTCTCGTTGACCCAGTCGAGAACAAAACGATTGGGTGCGTAGACACGCAACTCGTCGCCTTCGGCTTCGACCTGTAGCGGACGGATCCAGGTGTTGAATTGCTGGGCAGGCAGCTCATCGCGCAAAAGCTCCACGCACTGCTGCCAAAGTTCCACTGACACGGATATCCCCTAAGTTGAAAGCCGGTGAGGCAAAAACAGCCGCCATTGTAGCGGCCAGCCGCCCACTTATCCACATGTAGGTTGCTCACAGGGCAGCCAAAATCAATGCCTTAACCGCGAAAAAGGCGACCAGTGGTCTGTGCATAAGGTCTGTGGATAAGCGCCCTTAAGCTCGTTGTACAAGTGGGGTCGAAAGTCTGTGGGTAACTGGCCTGTGGATAACAACCCATTCCACACACAGCTTATCCGATAGCGCAGCACAGGCAGAGCACCGCTTCTCCCCCGTGTTGTCATTCTTTGTACATCACGTAGAACAAGGGATAGAGGTAGTTATCCACAGATGATCGCGCCCCTAGCTTTTATAAGCTTTACAGAAAAGCTTTAAATAACTTCCTTCTTTATTTTTATATCTATGGGGTCGCTGATGAAAGCTGGATGCCTCGTAGGACCAGATAACCGCCTGGAGATCTAATTAAAGGAAAAGCTGGTTGGAAATTGACCTAGAGGCTTGCTTTCTCTAGAATCGCCGGTCTCTTAAAACGGGGGCCATTCCGGCCCGTTGTGGACGAACCAGGTAACAACGCCATGAAACGTACTTTCCAACCAAGCACCATCAAACGCGCCCGTACTCACGGCTTCCGTGCTCGCATGGCTACCAAGAACGGCCGTGCTGTCCTGTCGCGTCGCCGCGCCAAAGGTCGTGCGCGTCTGGCAGTTTGATAATCCGGTACTGGTGGTGAGTCAGGACTTCAGTCGGGAAAAGCGTCTGCTAACTCCCCGGCATTTCAAGGCAGTCTTTGACTCCCCCACCGGCAAGGTTCCGGGGAAAAATCTCCTGCTCCTTGCGCGTAACAACGATCTTGATCACCCCCGTCTCGGGTTGGTGATCGGCAAGAAGAGCGTAAAGCTCTCCGTTGAGCGCAATCGCCTCAAGCGTCTGATGCGCGAATCGTTTCGCCTCCACCAGGACACTCTGGTTGGTTGGGATATTGTTATCGTCGCGCGCAAAGGCTTGGGTGATGTAGAAAACCCCGAATTGATTCAGCATTTCGGCAAGCTCTGGAAACGTTTGGCGCGTACCCACAAGCCAGCACCAGCAGTCAGCACCGAAACTGTAGGGGTAGACAGCCTTGATGCGTAAACTGGCAATCGTTCCGATCCAGTTTTATCGCTATGCCATTAGTCCCCTGATGGCAAACCACTGTCGTTTCTACCCCAGTTGTTCCTGCTACGCGTTAGAGGCCATAGAAAATCATGGTCTTCTGCGCGGTGGCTGGCTGACCTTTCGTCGTTTAGGTCGCTGTCATCCGTGGAATCCCGGTGGTTATGACCCGGTTCCACCTATCCCTACCTCCCGTTCTTCTTCGATGGCCGAGTAATCATGGATATTAAACGCACGATCCTGATCGTCGCCCTGGCAATCGTGTCCTACGTCATGGTTCTTAAGTGGAACCAGGACTACGGCCAGGCTGCCCTGCCGACTCAGAATGTTGCTACCAATCAGGCCGCGCCGGCTATCCCGGACGCCCCGCTGGGTAATAATGCGTCCGCGAATGCCGATGTTCCCAGCGCGAATGGCGAAACCAGCGCCCCTGTAGAAACGCCAGTGGTCACCAATAAAGACCTCATCCACGTGAAAACGGATGTGCTCGACTTGGCTATCGACCCGCAAGGTGGTGATATCGCGCAGTTGAAACTGCCGCTGTATCCACGTCGCCAAGACCATCCGGATGTTCCGTTCCAACTGTTCGATAACGGTGGCGAGCGTGTTTATCTGGCGCAAAGTGGCCTGACCGGCACCAATGGTCCGGATGCTCGTGCTACCGGTCGTCCGGTTTATTCGACCGAACAGAAGACTTATCAACTGGCTGACGGCCAGAACCAGTTGAACGTCGACCTGAAATTCAGCCTCGACGGCATCAACTACATCAAGCGTTTCAGCTTTACCCGTGGTTTGTACGACTTGAAGGTCACTTATCTGATCGACAACGAAAGCGACAAACCCTGGAGTGGCAACCTGTTTGCCCAGCTCAAGCGTGATGGCAGCTCCGATCCTTCTTCCAGCACCGCCACCGGCACCGCGACTTACCTGGGCGCCGCCCTGTGGACAAGTGGTGAGCCGTACAAAAAAGTGTCGATGAAAGATATCGACAAGGGTTCGCTGAAAGAAACCGTTCAAGGTGGCTGGGTTGCCTGGTTGCAACACTACTTCGTGACCGCTTGGATCCCGAACAAGGGTGAAGCCAACCTGGTTCAGACCCGTAAAGACAGCCAAGGCAACTACATCATTGGTTTTACCGGCCCGGCGTTGAGCGTCGCTCCAGGTGCCAAGGCTGAAACCAGCGCCACTCTGTACGCCGGCCCGAAAAGCCAGGCCGTACTGAAAGAGTTGTCCCCAGGTCTGGAGCTGACTGTGGACTACGGCATTCTGTGGTTCATTGCCCAGCCAATCTTCTGGTTGCTGCAACATATCCACAGCATCGTCGGTAACTGGGGCTGGTCGATTATCTTCCTGACCATGCTGATCAAAGGGATTTTCTTCCCACTGTCGGCAGCCAGCTACAAGTCGATGGCCCGTATGCGTGCCGTGGCACCTAAACTGGCCGCGCTGAAAGAACAACATGGTGACGATCGGCAGAAAATGTCGCAGGCCATGATGGAGCTGTACAAGAAAGAGAAGATCAACCCGCTGGGTGGATGCTTGCCGATTCTGGTGCAGATGCCGGTGTTCCTGTCGCTGTACTGGGTACTCCTGGAAAGCGTGGAAATGCGCCAGGCGCCGTTCATGCTGTGGATAACTGACCTGTCGATCAAAGACCCGTTCTTTATCCTGCCGATCATCATGGGCGCGACCATGTTTATCCAGCAGCGTCTGAACCCAACACCGCCGGATCCGATGCAGGCCAAGGTAATGAAAATGATGCCAATCATCTTCACCTTCTTCTTCCTGTGGTTCCCTGCTGGCTTGGTACTGTACTGGGTGGTCAACAACGTGTTGTCGATCTCTCAACAGTGGTACATCACACGTAAAATAGAAGCGGCTACCAAAAAAGCCGAGGCGTAATTTACTCTGTGGATAACCACTCAAGACGCCCCCTAGTGGGGCGTTTTGCTTTCCGTCACTTTTGTTCTGGAACCTGCTGATGAGTGCTCCTCGTGAAACCATCGCTGCTGTGGCCACCGCTCAGGGTCGAGGTGGTGTGGGTATCGTTCGTATTTCCGGACCGCTTGCCGGCATTGCAGCCAAGGCCATCAGCGGTCGCGAATTGAAGCCGCGCTATGCGCATTACGGTCCGTTCCTGGATGCTGACGAAAGCGTTTTGGACGAGGGTCTGGCGATTTATTTCCCGGGGCCTAATTCCTTCACCGGCGAAGATGTCCTTGAATTACAAGGTCACGGCGGCCCGGTCGTATTGGATATGTTGTTGCACCGCTGCCTGCAACTGGGCTGCCGCCTGGCCCGCCCTGGCGAATTCAGCGAACGCGCATTTTTGAACGACAAGCTTGACCTGGCCCAGGCTGAAGCCATTGCTGACTTGATCGAAGCCAGTTCCGCACAAGCCGCACGGAATGCATTGCGCTCGCTGCAGGGCGCTTTTTCCCTACGTGTGCATAACTTGACCGAGCAACTGATCAGCTTGCGCATCTACGTTGAAGCGGCGATTGATTTTCCGGAGGAAGAAATCGACTTTCTCGCCGACGGTCACGTATTGGCGATGCTGGATAAGGTTCGCGACGAGTTATCCACAGTCCTGCGCGAAGCCGGGCAGGGTGCCTTGCTGCGGGACGGCATGACAGTGGTGATCGCGGGCCGGCCAAACGCGGGCAAATCCAGCCTGCTCAATGCACTGGCGGGGCGTGAAGCAGCCATTGTCACCGAGATTGCCGGCACGACCCGGGATATCCTGCGCGAACATATCCACATCGACGGCATGCCGCTGCACGTGGTCGACACTGCGGGTTTGCGTGATACCGATGACCAGGTCGAAAAAATTGGCGTAGAGCGCGCACTCAAAGCCATCGGCGAAGCCGATCGGGTGCTGCTGGTCGTAGATGCCACGGCGCCTGAGGCTGTGGATCCTTTTGCCCTATGGCCTGAGTTTCTTGAGCAACGGCCAGACCCGGGCAAGGTCACGCTGATTCGCAACAAAGCCGATTTGACGGGTGAAGCGATTGCGATGGAAACCAGCACGGATGGCCACGTCACCATCAGTCTGAGCGCCAGATCGGCGGGAGAGGGCCTGGAATTGCTGCGTGAGCACCTCAAAGCTTGCATGGGCTATGAGCAGACGTCGGAAAGCAGCTTCAGTGCGCGCCGCAGGCACCTGGAGGCGTTGCGCCACGCGAGCGCAGCCTTGGAACACGGTAGGGCTCAATTGACACTGGCAGGGGCAGGGGAGCTGCTGGCTGAGGATTTACGTCAGGCGCAGCAGCTGTTGGGGGAAATTACCGGCGCATTTAGCTCCGATGATTTGCTGGGGCGGATCTTCTCCAGCTTTTGCATTGGTAAATAAGCGAGTTATCCACAGTGCCTCACCAGTTGTAGGACACCGTACCGAGCAAGGTACGGCTGTCACCCCAGTAGCAACGCCCCGCATCGTTGCAACCAGATACATATTCCTTGTCGAACAGGTTCTTGGCGTTTAGATCGACCGACCAGTGTTTGTCGATCTGATAGCCAACCGCTGCGTCCACCAGCGTGACGCTGCCCGCATCCAATTTCCCGTATAGGCTGGGGGCCGTGTAGGAAGAGGTACTGTCGAAGTAACGCACACCGCCGCCCAGGGACAGACCTTTGAGTTGACCATCGAGGAAACGGTACTTGCCCCACACCGACGCCTGATTACGTGGAACACCCGTCATCTGATGCCCTTCAACCAGCGAGGTAGCCGAATCCTTGGTAATCCGCGCGTCCGTGTAGGTGTAGGCCGCTGTCACGTTCAGGTTGGGCGTGAGGTTGCTGTTCACCTCAACTTCCACCCCCTTGGCCCGGCTTTCGCCGACTTGGCGATAGCTGTTGGTGGTGGCATCGAGGTAAGTGTCGTCCTGCTTGCGCAAGTCATACACCGATAGCGTCATCGCGGTGTCCCAGCCGATCGGCTCGTATTTCACGCCCACTTCATATTGGCTGCTGGTGATCGGCTTCAACGGTGAGCCGGCGTTGGAGATCTGCTGCACCGGGACGAACGCGGTGGAGTAGCTGACATACGGCGTTAGGCCGTTGTCGAACTGGTACATCACCCCGCCCTGGTAGGTGAACTTGCGGTCTTCGGAGCCGGTGTTGCTGGCCTTGTTCACCTTGTCGCGAAAATCACTGTCGACCCAGTCCTGACGGCCGCCGAGCAGGAATAACCAGTGGTCATACTTGCTCTGGACCTGTGCATAAACCCCTTTCATCTGCTGTTCGAGCAAGGTGTTTTGCACAGCCACAGGGGTCAACGGATCTCGCAGGTACACGGGGTTATATGCATTGATGGTGCCGGCAGAGCCTGCGTCCCAATCCTGGTTAAATGAAGTGCGGTCATAACTGGCGCCGAACAGCAGCGTAGTTTCCAGGTCGCCCAGCTGGAACTTACCCTCCAGCTGGTTATCCAGGGAGTAAACCATCGACTTGTTGTAGCGGTCGTAGGCGGTCATGTTCAGTTGAGTACCAAAGCCGCGGTTATTCAGCGTGCCAGGCCATGTTTCATGGCGGTTGATGCGCGACTGCATATAGCGCGAATTCCGACGGAACTGCCAATCGTCGTTGAAGCTGTGGCTGAACTCGTAGCCGGTGCTCCAGGATTCACGTTCAAAGGTGTTCCAATCCGGGTTACCGAGCATGGTGTGTTTGGAAAGCTTGCCATTTGGATTTGTGAGCAACGTGCCAGCCGCCGGTAGGCCGAGTTCGAGGTTGGTGTGGTCCTTCTGGTAGTTGGCCAACAGCGTCAGCGTGTTGTAGTCGTCGAAATTCAGCGTCAGCGAAGGTGCGATGTAGAGGCGGTCGTCCGGGACGTGATCGGTCTGTGTATCGGACTTGCGGCCGAGCATCACTACCCGCCCAAGGATGTTGCCGCTGTCATTGAGCGGGCCAGAGATATCCACACCCACCTGGCGTCGGTTATTTGAGCCGTAACCCAGCTGCACCTCACCTTGCGGCGTGGCAGTAGGGTGTTTGCTGACTAGGTTCACCAGGCCGCCTGGGGCGTTTTCACCGTAGAGCAGAGAAGACGGGCCACGGAAAACCTCGACCCGCTCCAGGCCGTAAGGCTCACTGGAGGTGTCATACCGATTACCTTGTAGGCGTAGGCCGTCTCTCAGTAGGCCGTAGCCGTAGTCCGTTGCGTTGAAACCGCGGATAAAAAACAGATCCCCCGCCAAACCATCGCCAGCTGCAAAAGGTGGCGCAAAAATACCTGGCACATAGCCCAGCACCTCAGTCAGGGTCTGGGATTTCTGGTCTTTGATACGCTGACCCGTAACGACCGATACCGAGCGCGGCGTTTCCGACAAAGGTGTACTGGTCTTGGTGCCGATGCGGCTGTTTTGCGCCTTGTAGCCCACGTCACCGGCGATCTCCTGGTTGAAACCCTCCTGTTGATAAGTGCTTACCGTGGTGGTCGCAAGCGTAAGTTGGCCAGCGGGCGCGGCCTGCAGGACATAGCTACCGGGCATCTGGGCTACCGCCTGCAGCCCCGAATCTTGCAGCAGCAGCGCAAAACCTTGGTCCACCGAATAATCACCTTGCAGCCCTGGCGTGTTCAGGCGCGTGGTTTGCTGGGGTGAAAAAGACAGAATCACATTCGCCCTAGCGGCGAATTGGCTCAAGGCATTGTCCAGCGGGCCGGCTGCGATGGCGTAGTGTTGCACCGTGCTGGCGGCCATGGCGCCGGTTGACAGCAAAACACCGGCCAAGGCCGCGCTACTGAGCAGCAGGCTGCCGGTCAAACCGTGGGAGGAAAGTCGCTGGCGGAACTTGGTAGGGAGGCGCATAGGTGGGTAAGCCCTGAAGGTTGCGTCGTGATTACCTGTAGGGCCGCGCCAGGTAAGAAAAAGATAACCCCTGTGTGGGATATTTTTCCCGATCAGCCGATGTGCTTCACCGACACCCAATAGCGGGTGAAATACTTCACCCCAATCGGCAGGGTCGCTTGCAGATTGGCCAGCACTGCATCGGTAGAGTCCAGGCGGAACGTACCGGAAACCCGCAAACGTGCCGACGCCAGATCGCATTGCAGGACGCCCGGACGATACCGCGCAAGCTCGTCGATCACGTTCCCGAGTCGAGCATCCAATACGATCAACTGGCCATCGACCCAGGCAGCCTGGGATCCACTATATGCACTTTTATCGCTCACATTTTGGCGATCAAAGTCAGCGCTTTCACCTGCTTCGAGCAAGCGGACGTGGTTGGGCTGGTCAGCGGGCGACACGCTCACCCGGTCCTCCAGAACTCCGACACGCGTGGAACTCGACAGCTGGCGCACGGTGAATCGAGTACCCAATGCCTGGATGCGGCCTTGACGTGTTTCGACATAAAAGGGCGTTTGCACACCTAATTTGCCGGTGCGGATAAGTACTTCACCTTCGCGCAGATGGATCAAACGCTGGCTTGCGTCGAATACCACATCAATCGCCGTGCCGGTGTTGAGATCAAGTTGCGTGCCATCAGCCAACTCGATACGTCGGTGTTCACCCACGCAAGTCCGGTAGTCAGCCCAGACATTGCCCAGGGACGTGTGCTGCTGAACATTCCAGCCCAAGTACCCGGTACCGCCCAGCACCAGCATCCACTTCAGCACCTGGCGACGTTGCTGCGTGGTTGATAAGGCGCGGCGGGTTAAATCCTGGGGCAGCGCGCCAAGGCTGCGTTGCAATTGTTCCATCTGGTTCCACGCAGCCTGATGTGACGGATCGGCGTTCAGCCATTGTTGCCAGGCCAGGCGTTCTACGGGCGTAGGCAGTTGGGCTTGAAACTGCACATACCAACTGGCGGCGGCCTCGAAGGTCTGGCGATCGGGAATCGCCATTACCGGCTGGCCATGATCAGCGAACATTCCGTCAAGGCACGGATCATGTGCTTCTTCACAGTGGTCAGCGATACCTGCAACCGATCCGCGATCTGTTGATAAGTCAGCCCCTCGATCTGCGACAACATGAAGATCCGCCGCGCACGTTCGCCGAGTGAAGACAGGGCTTTATCCACAGCCACCAGGGTCTCAATGATGATGGCCTTGTCTTCTTCGCTGATGGTGGTGGCTTCAGCCCGTTCAGCCAGCGTTTGTCTGTAGGCCTGTTCGATCGAGTGCCGACGATAGCGGTCAATCACCAGGCCCCTGGCGATGGTCGCCAAATAGTCTCGTGGTTCAACGATTTGCGCCGCATGCCGCCCGCCCAAGATCCGCACGAACGTATCGTGCGCCACATCGGCCGCATCGCAGGCGTTATGCAACTTGCCTTTGAGCCACCCGTGCAACCAGGAATGGTGTTGCTCATAGATGTGCTGGACGGCGACGGTGTGTGAAGGAGGGGACATAGGAATGACAAGTCAAGTTAATGATAATCGCTATTATTAACCGACCTGCTGTATCCGACAATAGATCTCTACTTTTGTGCGCTTACCCACGAATTAGAGGATTTGGTTAGCCTCGGCGTGAGCGAAATACACACCTTTTCAACCATTTCTGTGGATTAAGCCCTGTGAATAACCGCGCCTGTGCCCAGTTGATAACAGGGCCTGAAACCTGCGCAAAAACCCCTCTGTGGATAACCACCTGTTTAATCCACAGGCTTAAAGCACTTATCCAAGGGCCTCATTGGCACATGACCACAGACTTTTGAATCTCTGTACACAGCGTAAATAAAGGCCTACAGGAATCTATCCACAGAAAGGTGGCTCAGTATAAATAAACATAAAAACAAAGATTTAATAAATTTCTCTCTTTTAATTTCTATTGTCCGTGATTCATCCACAGCTGGTTAAATTTTGTGCAAAGGGTTCTTTAGGAAGGGCTAAGTCCCTATACTTGCCGCCAAAGCTCTAAAACTCTTTCAACAAACAATTCCTGATTACCTACATAAGCAGGCACGAGGTGCGTGGTGGATTTCCCTTCCCGTTTTGAAGTGATCGTCATCGGCGGCGGTCATGCCGGTACCGAGGCAGCACTGGCGTCAGCGCGCATGGGCGTAAAAACCCTGTTGCTCACGCACAACGTGGAAACCCTCGGTGCCATGAGTTGCAACCCCGCTATTGGCGGGATTGGCAAAAGCCATCTGGTCAAGGAAATCGACGCCCTTGGCGGCGTAATGGCAATGGCCACCGACAAAGGTGGTATTCAGTTCCGTGTGTTGAACAGCCGCAAAGGCCCGGCCGTACGCGCAACTCGAGCACAAGCAGACCGAATTCTGTACAAGGCTGCAGTGCGCGAAACCCTGGAGAACCAGCCGAACCTTTGGATATTCCAGCAAGCCGCTGATGACCTCATCGTCGAACAGGACCAGGTCCGCGGTGTTGTCACGCAAATGGGCCTGCGTTTCTTCGCAGAATCCGTGGTGTTGACCACCGGTACCTTCCTCGGCGGACTTATCCACATCGGCATGCAGAACTATTCCGGTGGCCGCGCCGGTGATCCACCGTCGATTGCCCTGGCAAAACGCCTGCGTGAATTGCCTCTACGCGTTGGTCGCCTGAAAACCGGGACCCCGCCACGTATTGACGGGCGTTCTGTGGATTTTTCGGTCATGACCGAGCAAGCCGGCGATACGCCGATTCCAGTCATGTCTTTCATGGGTTCCAAGGAGCAGCACCCGAAACAGGTCAGCTGCTGGATTACCCACACCAACGCCCGTACCCACGAAATCATTGCTGCGAACCTTGATCGTTCGCCGATGTATTCCGGTGTGATCGAAGGCATTGGCCCGCGTTATTGCCCGTCGATCGAAGACAAGATCCACCGCTTTGCCGACAAGGAAAGCCACCAGGTCTTCATCGAGCCCGAAGGCTTGACCACGCACGAGCTGTACCCGAACGGGATCTCCACTTCCTTGCCGTTCGACGTGCAAATCCAGATCGTGCAGTCCATTCGCGGTATGGAAAATGCCCACATCGTGCGGCCCGGCTACGCCATCGAGTACGACTACTTCGATCCACGAGACTTGAAATACAGCCTGGAAACCAAAGTGATCGGCGGCTTGTTCTTTGCTGGCCAAATCAATGGCACCACCGGTTACGAAGAAGCCGGCGCCCAGGGTTTGCTGGCCGGGACCAATGCCGCATTGCGTGCACAAGGGAAAGACAGCTGGTGCCCGCGTCGCGATGAAGCGTACATCGGCGTTTTGGTTGATGACCTGATTACCCTGGGGACCCAGGAACCGTACCGGATGTTCACGTCCCGGGCCGAATATCGCCTGATCCTGCGCGAAGACAACGCCGACCTGCGTCTGACCGAAAAAGGTCGCGAACTGGGCCTGGTCGACGATGCGCGTTGGGAAGCCTTCTGCAAAAAACGCGAAAGCATCGATCTGGAAGAGCAACGGCTGAAAAGTACCTGGGTTCGCCCTGGCACCGAGCAGGGCGACGCGATTGCCGAAAAATTCGGCACGCCGCTGACTCACGAGTACAACCTGCTGAACCTGCTGTCTCGTCCGGAAATCGACTACGCTGGCCTGGTCTCGGTAACCGGCGGCGGCGCAGAAGATCCACAGGTCGCCGAGCAGGTCGAAATCAAGACCAAATATGCCGGTTATATTGACCGTCAGCAGGACGAAATCGCCCGTCTGCGCGCCAGTGAAAACACCAAGCTGCCTGTGGATATCGACTACACCGGGATTTCCGGATTGTCGAAAGAGATTCAAAGCAAGCTGGGGATAACTCGGCCGGAAACGCTCGGCCAAGCTTCACGTATCCCCGGCGTTACCCCGGCAGCCATTTCGCTGTTGATGATTCATTTGAAAAAACGCGGCGCGGGCCGTCAGTTGGAGCAAAGCGCTTGAGTTCGTTGGTCACCTCGCAACACGCCGAAGAGTTATCCACAGGAGCGCGCCAACTGGGCGTGGCCCTGACCGAAGCCCAGCATGAGCTACTGCTGGGCTATCTGGCCCTGTTGATCAAATGGAACAAGGCTTACAACCTTACCGCCGTGCGTGATCCGGACGAGATGGTGTCGCGGCATTTGCTCGACAGCCTCAGCGTGATGCCGTTTATCGAAAACGGTCGCTGGCTCGACGTAGGCAGTGGCGGCGGGATGCCTGGCATCCCACTGGCGATCCTGTTTCCCGAGTCTCAAGTGACGTGCCTGGACAGCAACGGCAAGAAGACCCGCTTCCTGACCCAGGTCAAACTTGAACTCAAGCTGGACAACCTGCAAGTTATCCACAGTCGCGTCGAAGCCTTCACGCCTGAGCAGCCTTTCAACGGCATTGTGTCCCGGGCGTTCAGCAGCATGGAGAACTTCAGCAACTGGACCCGCCATCTAGGCGACCGTGACACCCGCTGGCTGGCAATGAAGGGCGTCCATCCAAGCGACGAGCTGTTAGCATTGCCGGCAGACTTCCACCTCGATAGCGAACACGCCTTGGCCGTACCCGGTTGCCAAGGCCAACGCCATCTGCTGATACTGCGCCGCACGGCATGATTGGGAACACAAGCAAGAATGGCTAAGGTATTCGCGATAGCGAACCAGAAAGGTGGCGTGGGTAAAACCACCACCTGTATCAACCTCGCAGCATCCCTGGTCGCCACCAAGCGTCGGGTGCTGTTGATCGATCTCGATCCACAGGGCAACGCCACCATGGGTAGCGGTGTGGATAAACACGGCTTGGAAAACTCGGTCTACGATTTGCTGATTGGTGAATGTGACCTGGCCCAGGCCATGCACTATTCCGAGCACGGCGGTTACCAACTGCTGCCGGCCAACCGCGATTTGACCGCGGCGGAAGTGGTGCTGCTGGAAATGCAGATGAAAGAAAGCCGTCTGCGCAGCGCCCTGGCACCTATTCGTGAGAATTACGACTACATTTTGATCGACTGCCCACCGTCGCTGTCGATGCTCACGCTTAACGCGCTGGTTGCTGCCGATGGGGTGATTATTCCCATGCAGTGCGAGTACTTCGCCCTTGAAGGCTTGAGCGACCTTGTGGATAACATCAAGCGTATCGCCGAGTTGCTCAACCCGAACCTCAAAGTCGAAGGCTTGCTGCGGACCATGTATGACCCGCGCCTGAGCCTGATGAACGACGTGTCGGCGCAGCTCAAGGAACACTTTGGCGACCAGTTGTACGACACCGTGATTCCCCGCAACATCCGCCTGGCCGAAGCGCCAAGCTATGGCATGCCGGCGTTGGCGTACGACAAATCTTCGCGTGGTGCCATTGCCTACCTGGCATTGGCCGGCGAGATGGTTCGCCGTCAACGCCGCAATTCACGCACCGCTGCAGCCCAGCCAACTTAAGGAATCCCCATGGCCGTCAAGAAACGAGGTCTCGGACGTGGACTGGATGCACTGCTGAGTGGTCCGACCGTCACATCGCTTGAAGAACAAGCGGTGCAGGCCGACGAGCGCGAGCTGCAGCACTTGCCCCTGGACTTGATCCAGCGCGGCAAATACCAGCCACGCCGGGATATGGATCCCCAGGCGCTGGAAGAACTGGCCAACTCGATCAAGGCCCAGGGTGTGATGCAGCCCATCGTGGTGCGCCCGATTGGCGGTGGCCGCTTTGAGATCATCGCCGGTGAGCGTCGCTGGCGCGCCAGCCAACAGGCTGGCAAGGAAACCATCCCGGCGATGGTGCGTGATGTGCCGGATGAAACTGCCATCGCTATGGCGCTGATCGAGAACATCCAGCGTGAGGACCTCAACCCGATCGAAGAAGCGATCGCGTTGCAGCGTTTGCAGCAGGAATTTCAGCTGACCCAGCAACAAGTGGCCGAGGCGGTGGGTAAATCCCGCGTCACCGTGTCCAACTTGCTGCGCCTGATCGCGCTGCCCGAAGTCATCAAGACCATGCTGTCCCACGGCGACCTGGAAATGGGCCACGCCCGTGCTTTGCTCGGTTTGCCGGAAAATCAACAGGTTGAAGGGGCGCGACACGTTGTCGCACGAGGTCTTACTGTGCGTCAGACCGAGGCGCTGGTTCGCCAGTGGCTCAGCGGCAAACCTGCACCGGTCGAAACGGCCAAACCTGATCCGGATATCGCACGACTTGAGCAGCGCCTGGCCGAGCGCCTGGGCTCTGCGGTGCAAATTCGCCACGGCAAGAAGGGCAAAGGGCAATTGGTCATCGGATATAACTCTCTCGATGAGCTTCAGGGCGTCCTTGCCCACATCCGCTGAAACATTTACTCATGTAGCGTGTGATCGGAAATCACTACCCGACAGTTGAATAGGGGCAGAACCGCCCCTATACTCTGCGCGCATTTTGTCGGCACAAATTATGCCAAGTTATTGATTTCCGGCAGCCGACCATTGAGGAGCAAGAGTGATGGAAACCCGCACGCCAAACACGTTGCCGTTCCATCGCTTGGCTGTTTTCCCGGTTTTATTGGCTCAATTTGTCATTCTGCTGATCGCCGCATTGGCGCTTTGGTATTGGCATGGAGTCGTAGCCGGATATTCAGGACTCTGCGGAGGCCTGATAGCCTTGCTGCCCAATATGTATTTTGCTCACAGGGCCTTTCGGTTTTCCGGCGCCCGAGCAGCCCAGGCTATCGTCCGGTCTTTTTATGCCGGCGAGGCGGGGAAACTGATTTTGACGGCAGTGCTGTTTGCACTGACCTTTGCAGGTGTGAAGCCATTGGCGCCGCTAGCTGTATTCGGCGTCTTCGTGTTGACCCAACTGGTCAGCTGGTTCGCTCCCCTGCTAATGAAAACAAGACTTTCGAAACCTTAGGGCGTTTGAGGCAACCATGGCAGAAACAACCGCTTCGGGCTATATCCAGCACCACTTGCAGAACCTGACCTTCGGTCAGCTTCCTAATGGCGGCTGGGGCTTTGCCCACACCGCAGCAGAAGCCAAAGAAATGGGTTTCTGGGCTTTCCACCTGGATACTCTGGGTTGGTCGGTCGCATTGGGCCTGATCTTCGTCCTGATTTTCCGCATGGCGGCAAAGAAGGCGACTTCCGGTCAGCCAGGTGCTTTGCAGAACTTCGTTGAAGTATTGGTCGAATTCGTCGATGGCAGCGTGAAAGACAGCTTCCATGGCCGTAGCCCGGTGATTGCACCGCTGGCACTGACCATCTTCGTCTGGGTGTTCCTGATGAACGCCATCGACTTGATTCCGGTGGACTGGATTCCTCAGTTGGCCATGGCGATCTCTGGCGATCCGCACATTCCATTCCGTGCCGTATCGACCACTGACCCTAACGCCACCCTGGGCATGGCCCTGTCGGTGTTCGCGTTGATCATTTTCTACAGCATCAAGGTCAAGGGCATCGGCGGCTTCATCGGCGAACTGACCCTGCACCCGTTCGGCAGCAAGAACATCTTCGTTCAAGCCCTGCTGATCCCGGTGAACTTCCTGCTGGAGTTCGTCACCCTGATCGCCAAGCCGATTTCCCTGGCCTTGCGACTGTTCGGCAACATGTATGCCGGCGAGCTGGTGTTCATTCTGATCGCTGTGATGTTCGGCAGCGGCCTGCTCTGGCTTAGCGGCCTGGGCGTAGTTCTGCAGTGGGCGTGGGCTGTGTTCCACATCCTGATCATTACCCTGCAGGCCTTCATCTTCATGATGCTGACCATCGTCTACCTGTCGATGGCGCACGAAGAGAACCATTAAGGCCAGTCTCGACTAGTCTGATGTCCTTCCCGGTCAAACGGGAAGGTGGCCCACCAGGGCTATGAAACGATTTGTTTTACCGCTTTAAAATCTAAAAAACCTAAACCATACGACGTAAAAGTCGGGAGGAAAGATGGAAACTGTAGTTGGTCTAACCGCTATCGCTGTTGCACTGTTGATCGGCCTGGGCGCCCTGGGTACTGCCATTGGTTTCGGCCTGCTGGGCGGCAAATTCCTGGAAGGCGCAGCGCGTCAGCCAGAAATGGTCCCAATGCTGCAAGTTAAAATGTTCATCGTCGCCGGCCTGCTCGACGCCGTGACCATGATCGGCGTTGGTATCGCACTGTTCTTCACCTTCGCGAACCCCTTCGTTGGTCAACTCGCTGGCTAATCACTCGAATTTTCGAGTGATTGGGGTGATGGACAACGAATGAGCGAGGTGTTGGCGTGAACATTAATGCAACCCTGATTGGCCAATCCGTTGCGTTCTTCATTTTTGTAGTGTTTTGCATGAAGTTCGTGTGGCCTCCGGTCATCGCGGCTTTGCACGAACGTCAGAAGAAGATCGCGGATGGTTTGGACGCTGCCAGCCGTGCAGCTCGCGACCTGGAGTTGGCCCACGAGAAAGTGGGTCAGCAACTGCGCGAAGCTAAAGCACAGGCAGCTGAAATCATTGAGCAAGCCAAGAAACGCGGTAACCAGATCGTCGAAGAGGCTGTTGAAAAAGCCCGCGTCGAAGCTGACCGTGTGAAGGCTTCGGCTCATGCCGAGATCGAACAGGAACTGAACGGCGTCAAAGACGCGCTGCGTGCCCAACTGGGTGCTCTGGCGGTCGGCGGTGCTGAGAAGATCCTCGGTGCCACAATCGATCAAAACGCGCACGCGGAGCTGGTTGACAAACTGGCTGCTGAAATTTAAGCGAGGGCGATCATGGCAGAACTGACCACGTTGGCCCGACCTTACGCTAAGGCAGCCTTCGAGCACGCCCAGGCCCACCAGCAGCTGGCCTCTTGGTCAGCCATGCTCGGCCTGGCTGCAGCAGTGTCGCAAGACGACACCATGCAGCGCGTGCTCAAGGCCCCGCGCCTGACGAGCGCAGACAAGGCCGCCACTTTTATTGAAGTGTGCGGCGACAAGTTTGATGTGAAAGTGCAGAACTTCATCCACGTCATTGCCGAAAACGACCGTCTCCCGCTATTGCCGGAGATCGCCGCTCTGTTCGACCTGTACAAGGCCGAAGCAGAGAAATCGGTAGACGTTGAAGTGACCAGTGCTTTTGCATTGAACCAAGAACAGCAAGACAAACTCGCCAAGGTTCTCAGTGCACGACTCAATCGGGAAGTGCGCCTGCAAGCTTCGGAGGACGCATCCCTGATTGGTGGTGTCGTTATCCGTGCCGGCGACCTGGTTATCGATGGCTCGATTCGCGGCAAAATCGCGAAACTTGCCGAAGCATTGAAATCTTGAGTTTGAAGGGGCAGCAGAGCAATGCAGCAACTCAATCCTTCCGAAATAAGTGAAATTATCAAGGGCCGCATCGACAAGCTCGATGTGACCTCCCAAGCCCGTAACGAAGGCACTGTCGTCAGCGTATCTGACGGCATCGTGCGGATTCACGGTCTGGCCGACGTTATGTACGGCGAGATGATCGAGTTTCCGGGCGGCGTCTACGGTATGGCCCTCAACCTGGAGCAAGACTCCGTAGGTGCCGTTGTATTGGGCGCGTACACCAGTCTGGCTGAAGGCATGAGCGCCAAGTGCACCGGCCGCATCCTGGAGGTTCCAGTTGGTAAGGAACTGCTGGGTCGCGTAGTCGACGCACTGGGTAACCCTGTTGACGGCAAAGGTCCACTGGGCAACACCGAGACCGACGCGGTCGAGAAAGTTGCTCCAGGCGTGATCTGGCGTAAGTCGGTAGACCAGCCTGTACAGACTGGCTACAAGGCTGTTGATGCCATGATCCCAGTCGGCCGTGGCCAGCGTGAGCTGATCATCGGTGACCGTCAGATCGGTAAAACCGCCCTGGCGATCGACGCGATCATCAACCAGAAAGACAGCGGCATTTTCTGCGTCTACGTAGCCATTGGTCAGAAGCAATCGACCATCGCCAACGTGGTTCGCAAGCTGGAAGAAAACGGCGCCCTGGCCAACACGATCATCGTGGCTGCCAGTGCTTCGGAATCTCCTGCGCTGCAGTTCCTGGCACCGTACTCCGGTTGCACCATGGGTGAATTCTTCCGCGACCGCGGTGAAGACGCGCTGATCGTTTATGACGATCTGTCCAAGCAAGCAGTGGCTTACCGCCAGATTTCCCTGCTGCTGCGCCGTCCACCAGGCCGTGAAGCTTACCCAGGCGACGTGTTCTATCTCCACTCCCGTCTGCTGGAGCGCGCATCCCGCGTTTCGGAAGAGTACGTAGAGAAGTTCACCAACGGCGCAGTGACCGGCAAAACCGGTTCCCTGACCGCACTGCCGATCATCGAAACCCAGGCTGGCGACGTTTCCGCGTTCGTTCCGACCAACGTGATTTCCATCACTGACGGTCAGATCTTCCTGGAATCGGCCATGTTCAACTCCGGGATCCGTCCTGCAGTGAACGCCGGTGTTTCGGTATCCCGTGTGGGTGGTGCCGCTCAGACCAAGATCATCAAGAAGCTCTCCGGTGGTATCCGTACCGCTCTGGCTCAGTACCGTGAACTGGCGGCATTCGCCCAGTTCGCTTCTGACCTGGACGAAGCGACCCGTAAGCAACTTGAGCATGGTCAGCGCGTTACCGAGCTGATGAAGCAGAAGCAATACGCCCCAATGTCGATCGCTGACATGGCGTTGTCGCTGTATGCCGCTGAGCGTGGGTTCCTGACCGACGTTGAAATCGCCAAGGTCGGCAGCTTTGAACAAGCGCTGATTGCTTACTTCAACCGCGATCACGCCGAATTGATGGCGAAGATCAACGTGAAGGGTGACTTCAATGACGATATCGACGCTGGCATGAAAGCCGGTATCGAGAAGTTCAAGGCCACCCAAACCTGGTAAGCCGCAGCGGGAGCCGCAAGGCTCCCGCTTGCTAACCTGATAGGTGTTACATGGCAGGCGCAAAAGAGATTCGCAGTAAGATTGCGAGCATCAAAAGCACGCAAAAAATTACCAGCGCCATGGAAAAAGTGGCGGTCAGCAAAATGCGCAAGGCACAAATGCGCATGGCTGCTAGCCGTCCTTATGCGGAGCGTATCCGCCAGGTAATTGGGCATCTGGCCAACGCCAACCCGGAATACCGCCACCCGTTCATGATCGAGCGCGCCGTCAAGCGTGCAGGTTATGTGGTAGTGAGCAGTGACCGTGGTTTGTGCGGTGGTTTGAATACCAACCTGTTCAAGGCCCTGGTCAAGGACATGGCGGTAAACCGCGAAAACGGCGTCGAGATCGATCTGTGTGTTGTTGGTAGCAAGGGTGCGGCCTTTTTCCGCAACTTCGGCGGTAACGTCGTTGCAGCTATCAGCCACCTGGGTGAAGAGCCGTCGATCAATGATTTGATCGGCAGTGTGAAGGTGATGCTGGATGCGTACCTGGAAGGCCGGATTGACCGCCTGTCCGTGGTATCCAACAAGTTCATCAACACCATGACCCAGCAGCCAACCGTGGAGCAATTGATTCCACTGGTGGCGACCCCGGATCAGGAACTCAAGCACCACTGGGACTACCTCTACGAACCAGACGCCAAAGAGCTGCTTGACGGCTTGATGGTGCGCTACGTGGAGTCGCAGGTGTACCAGGCGGTGGTCGAGAACAACGCAGCTGAACAAGCGGCGCGGATGATCGCGATGAAAAACGCTACCGATAACGCCGGTGATCTGATCAGCGATTTGCAGCTGATCTACAACAAGGCGCGTCAGGCTGCGATCACCCAAGAGATCTCGGAAATCGTCGGCGGCGCTGCCGCGGTTTAACGGTTCAAATATTCAGAGGATCCAGCTATGAGTAGCGGACGTATCGTTCAAATCATCGGCGCCGTTATCGACGTGGAATTTCCACGCGACAGCGTACCGAGCATCTACAACGCGCTGAAAGTACAAGGCGCGGAAACTACCCTGGAAGTTCAGCAGCAGCTGGGCGACGGCGTAGTTCGTACCATTGCGATGGGTTCCACCGAAGGCTTGAAGCGCGGTCTGGACGTTGTCGACACTGGCGCTGCCATCTCCGTACCGGTCGGTAAAGCGACCCTGGGCCGGATCATGGACGTACTGGGCAACCCGATCGACGAAGCTGGCCCGATTGCCACCGAAGAGCGCTGGGGCATTCACCGTCCAGCACCATCGTTCGCTGAGCAAGCTGGCGGCAACGACCTGCTGGAAACCGGCATCAAGGTTATCGACCTGGTTTGCCCGTTCGCCAAGGGCGGTAAAGTCGGTCTGTTCGGTGGTGCCGGTGTAGGCAAGACCGTAAACATGATGGAACTGATCCGTAACATCGCCATCGAGCACAGCGGTTATTCCGTGTTCGCCGGTGTGGGTGAGCGTACTCGTGAGGGTAACGACTTCTACCACGAGATGAAGGACTCCAACGTTCTGGACAAAGTGGCACTGGTTTACGGTCAGATGAACGAGCCGCCGGGAAACCGTCTGCGCGTAGCACTGACTGGCCTGACCATGGCCGAGAAGTTCCGTGACGAAGGTAACGACGTTCTGCTGTTCGTCGACAACATCTACCGTTACACCTTGGCCGGTACTGAAGTATCCGCACTGCTGGGCCGTATGCCTTCTGCAGTAGGTTACCAGCCGACCCTGGCCGAAGAGATGGGCGTTCTGCAAGAACGTATCACTTCGACCAAGGAAGGTTCGATCACTTCGATCCAAGCGGTATACGTACCTGCGGATGACTTGACCGACCCGTCGCCAGCTACCACCTTCGCCCACTTGGACGCCACCGTCGTTCTGTCCCGTGACATCGCTTCCCTGGGTATCTACCCAGCGGTCGATCCACTCGACTCGACTTCGCGCCAACTGGACCCGAACGTGATCGGCCAGGAGCACTACGACACCGCTCGCGGCGTTCAGTACGTGCTGCAGCGCTACAAAGAACTGAAGGACATCATTGCGATCCTGGGTATGGACGAGCTGTCGGAAGCCGACAAGCAGTTGGTAAACCGTGCTCGTAAGATCCAGCGTTTCTTGTCGCAGCCGTTCTTCGTGGCTGAAGTCTTCACCGGTGCCTCGGGTAAATACGTTTCCCTGAAAGACACCATTGCTGGCTTCAAAGGCATCCTCAACGGTGACTACGACCACCTGCCAGAACAAGCGTTCTACATGGTCGGCGGCATCGAAGAAGCGATCGAGAAAGCCAAGAAACTGTAATCCAGGCGCCCGGCAACGGGCGCTCATCAGGTTGAGGCAATCAGATGGCTATGACAGTCCATTGCGATATCGTCAGCGCGGAAGGGGAAATTTTCTCCGGTCTGGTCGAGTTTGTAACAGCGCACGGTGACTTGGGTGATCTTGGTATCGCCATGGGTCACGCTCCGCTGATTACCAGCTTGAAACCAGGTCCGATCACTCTGACCAAGCAAGGCGGGGAAAAGGAGGTGTTCTACATCTCCGGTGGTTTCCTCGAGGTTCAGCCGAACATGGTCAAGGTACTTGCCGACACCGTGCAACGTGCTGGCGACCTGGATGAAGCCTCCGCTCAGGAAGCCGTCAAGGCTGCCGAGAAGGCCCTGAACGAAAAAGGTGCAGACTTCGACTACAGCGCTGCTGCAGTACGTCTGGCCGAGGCTGCAGCTCAGCTGCGCACGCTCCAGCAGATCCGCAAGAAGTAAGCGGCCCCTCCGTGATGCTTTCTGTGTGATTGATTAAAAAGGGTAGCCTCGGCTACCCTTTTTCTTTTTTTGCAAAACACTTCTCTGGTCTGAACCCGGACCGCCCAGGATTGGTAGCCATTCATGTCTCTTGAAATCGTCATTCTCGCCGCAGGCCAGGGCACCCGCATGCGTTCCGCTCTGCCCAAGGTGCTGCACCCGGTCGCGGGAAACTCCATGCTGGGCCATGTTATCCACAGCGCCCGGCAGTTGGATCCGCAACGTATTCACGTGGTAATCGGCCACGGTGCTGACGTAGTACGTGAGCGTTTGGCTGCGGACGATTTGAATTTCGTATTGCAAGACAAGCAACTGGGCACCGGCCATGCCACCGCGCAAGCCGTGCCCTTCATCACCGCCGACACGGTGCTGATCCTCTATGGCGATGTACCGCTGATTGAAGTGGAAACCCTGCAGCGCCTGCTCAAGCACGTAGTGCCCGGCCAGATGGGCCTGCTCACCGTTGAATTGGACGACCCCACCGGATATGGCCGTATCGTGCGTAATGCCGACGGCAAGGTCGCCGCGATCGTCGAGCACAAGGATGCCAGCGAAGCCCAGCGCGCCATTACTGAAGGCAACACCGGCATTCTCGCCGTGCCTGCCGATAAGCTTGGCGACTGGATGAGCCGCCTGTCCAACAACAATGCCCAAGGTGAGTACTACCTCACCGATGTGATCGAAATGGCTGTTAGCGATGGCCTGCTGGTCGCCACCGAACAGCCCCACGACCCAATGGAAGTGCAGGGCGCCAACGACCGCAAGCAGCTTGCCGAACTGGAGCGTCACTACCAACTGCGCGAAGGTCTGCGTCTGATGGCCCAGGGTGTGACCCTGCGAGACCCGGCGCGTTTTGATGTGCGTGGCGAAGTGACTGTAGGGCGCGACGTGCTGATCGATATCAACGTGATCCTTGAAGGTCGCGTGATCATTGAAGACGACGTGGTCATTGGCCCTAACTGCGTGATCAAGGACAGTACCTTGCGCAAAGGCGTGGTGATCAAGGCCAACAGCCATATCGATGGCGCCGTGATGGGCGAGGGCAGTGACGCCGGCCCATTCGCACGCTTGCGTCCCGGTACTGTAATGGGCGCCAGAGCGCATGTTGGTAATTTCGTCGAGCTGAAAAATGCGCGTATGGGCGACGATGCCAAGGCAGGCCACTTGGCTTACCTCGGTGATGCGGTGATCGGTGCTCGCAGCAACATTGGCGCGGGTGCAATTACCTGTAACTACGACGGTGCCAACAAATACCAGACGACGATTGGTGAGGACGTCTTTATCGGCTCCAACAACTCGCTGATTGCACCGGTTTCCATCGGTGATGGTTCAAACACAGCAGCAGGTTCTACCATCAACCAGGATGTGGATAAGTCCCAGCTGGCCGTAGCCCGCGCCCGTCAACGCAACATCGACGGTTGGAAGCGCCCGGTCAAAATCAAGAAAACCTGAGTTATCCAAAATCTCACCAGCAACAAAATTCCAATGTGGGAGGGGGCTTGCTCCCGATAGCGGTGGTTCAGTCACATATGCATTGGCTGACACACCGCCATCGGGAGCAAGCCCCCTCCCATATTTGTGTGCGCTATTTCCAAAAATGTCACTTGACGATCTTCCATCAATAGGTTTTGATTGCCTTCGTTATCTTTCGAAACGAAACTTATCATCACCATGTCGAAACGAAATACACCTCAACGGCGCCACAATATCCTGACCTTGCTCAATGAACAGGGCGAAGTCAGTGTGGACGAGTTGGCCAAGCGTTTCGAAACTTCGGAAGTGACCATCCGCAAGGATCTGGCCGCCCTCGAAAGTAACGGCCTGCTCCTGCGTCGCTACGGTGGTGCGATCACCATGCCCCAAGAGTTGGTAGGCGATTCAGCCCAACCCATCTCGGCCTACAAGCGCGCCATCGCCCGTGCGGCCGTGGTGCGGTTGCGTGAACACGCGCGCATCATTATCGACAGCGGCAGCACCACCGCCGCCATGATCCCCGAACTGGGCCATCAGCCCGGCCTGGTGGTGATGACCAACTCCCTGAACGTGGCCCGCGCCTTGAGCGAACTGGAGCACGAACCAGTGCTGTTGATGACTGGCGGCACCTGGGACCCGCATTCGGACTCGTTCCAGGGCCAGGTCGCCGAGCAAGTGCTGCGCTCCTACGATTTTGATCAGTTGTTCATCGGCGCCGACGGCATCGATTTGCAGCGCGGTACCACCACCTTCAACGAATTGCTGGGCCTGAGCCGCGTCATGGCCGAGGTTGCCCGTGAAGTGGTGGTGATGGTCGAGTCCGACAAGATCGGCCGCAAGATTCCCAACCTGGAACTGCCCTGGAGCAGCGTCCATACCCTTATTACCGATGATCGCCTGCCGCTTGAGGCCCGCGACCAGATCCAAGCCCGCGGCATTACGCTGATATGCGCGGCCGTCATCTAGGAGAAACATCATGTGTGGAATTGTTGGCGCAGTCGCCGAACGTAACGTTACTGCCATCCTGATCGAGGGCCTCAAGCGCCTTGAATACCGCGGCTATGACAGCGCCGGTGTGGCGGTTTTCACCAATGCCGGCAAGCTGGAGCGCATGCGCCGCCCGGGCAAGGTCAGCGAGTTGGACCAGGCCCTGGCTGGCGAGCCGCTGGTGGGTCGCCTGGGCATTGCCCACACGCGTTGGGCCACCCACGGTGCGCCGTGCGAGCGTAACGCCCACCCGCACTTCTCGGGTGACCTGGCCGTGGTGCACAACGGCATCATCGAAAACCATGAAGTCCTGCGTGAACAACTCAAGGGCCTGGGCTACGTATTTACCTCGGACACCGACACCGAAGTCATCGCCCACCTGCTCAACCACAAGCTCAAGGACCACAGCGACCTGACCACGGCCCTCAAGGCCACGGTCAAGGAACTGCATGGCGCTTACGGCCTGGCAGTGATCAGCGCCAGCCAGCCTGACCGCGTAGTGGCCGCCCGTAGCGGTAGCCCGCTGGTGATCGGCCTGGGCCTGGGTGAGAACTTCCTTGCCTCCGACCAACTGGCGCTGCGCCAGGTAACTGACCGCTTCATGTACCTGGAAGAAGGCGATATTGCCGACATCCGCCGTGAAAGCGTGCAGATCTGGGACGTTAACGGGCAGTCGGTCGAGCGTGAAGCTGTGCAATACCGCGATGGCGCCGAAGCCGCTGACAAAGGCGAGTTCCGCCACTTCATGCTCAAGGAAATCCACGAGCAGCCGTCCGTGGTGCAACGCACCCTGGAAGGTCGCCTGAGCCAGAACCAGGTACTGGTCAACGCCTTCGGCCCGCAAGCCGCCGAATTGTTCGCCAAAGTGCGCAATGTGCAGATCGTGGCCTGTGGTACCAGCTACCACGCCGGTATGGTCGCTCGTTACTGGTTGGAAGAACTGGCCGGTATTCCATGCCAGGTCGAAGTCGCCAGTGAATTCCGCTACCGCAAAGTGGTGGTGCAGCCCGACACTCTGTTCGTGACTATCTCCCAGTCCGGCGAAACCGCCGACACCCTGGCCGCTCTGCGCAACGCCAAAGAGCTGGGCTTCCTCGGCAGCCTGGCGATCTGCAACGTCAGCATCAGCTCCCTGGTGCGTGAATCCGACCTGACTCTGTTGACCCAGGCTGGTCGCGAAATCGGCGTGGCCTCCACCAAAGCCTTCACCACCCAACTGGTAGGCCTGTTGCTGCTGACCCTGTCCCTGGGCCAAGTGCGCGGCACCCTCGCCGAAGGTGTCGAAGCCACCCTGGTGGAAGAACTGCGCCGCCTGCCGGCCCGCCTGGGCGAAGCCTTGGCCATGGACAGCACCGTGGAAAAAATCGCCGAGCTGTTCGCCGACAAGAACCACACTTTGTTCCTTGGCCGTGGCGCGCAATACCCGGTAGCAATGGAAGGCTCGCTGAAACTCAAGGAAATCTCGTACATCCACGCCGAAGCCTACCCGGCCGGCGAGCTGAAGCACGGCCCATTGGCCCTGGTGGATGACGATATGCCGGTGGTCACCGTCGCGCCAAACAACGAACTGCTGGAGAAGCTCAAGTCCAACCTGCAGGAAGTACGCGCCCGTGGTGGCCAACTGATCGTCTTCGCAGATGAGAAGGCGGGTATGACCAATGGCGAAGGCACTCACGTCATCAACATGCCGCACATCCACGACACCCTGTCACCGATCCTCTACACCATCCCGCTGCAGTTGCTGTCGTACTACGTCGCCGTGCTCAAGGGCACCGACGTTGACCAGCCACGTAACCTGGCGAAGTCGGTGACTGTGGAGTAAGGCTTACTGGCGTATCGAAAAAGGGGCTGTTTTCAACAGCCCCTTTTTACGTTTTGGATCTATCGAGGTGGTTGGATTACGCCTGTAAACCATGTCCCCGGCTTGTACCGGGGCTACCCCTCCCACATTTTGATCTGCATTGGGTTTGAGAAAGGGGCGACTCAGGTCCACCAATACCGCACAAGATGAAAGAAAATCGGTGCCGCAAAGCACACCGAATCCAGCCGATCCAACATCCCACCGTGCCCTTCGATCATGTGCCCCCAGTCCTTCACGCCGCGGTCACGTTTGATCGCCGACATCACAATCCCGCCGGCAAAGCCAAGCAGGTTGATCAACAGCGCAATCAAGAACGACTGCCAGGGGTTGAACGGTGTGGTCCACCACAGCGCCGCACCGATCAGGGATGACAGCAGAATCCCGCCCACAAACCCTTCCACGGTTTTCGACGGTGACAGGTTGGGCGCGATCTTGTGTTTGCCGAACAGCTTGCCGCATACGTACTGCAGCACGTCCGAGAGTTGCACGACGATCACCAGGTAGGCGATCAGCAGCAGGTTACGGCCTTCGTAGCCGGGGATGTCCAACGTCAGCAGAGCAGGGACGAAGGATACGCAGAACACTGCGATCATCAGCCCCCATTGCACTTTCGATGCGCGTTCCAGGAAGTGGGTGCTGTCGCCGCCGAATGAGGCGAGGATCGGCAGCAGCAGGAACACGTACACAGGAATGAAGATCGAGAACAGCCCATACCAGTCGGCGTAAATCAGCACATATTGCAACGGCAGGGCCAGGTAGAACGCAGCCACCAGGGCCGGGTAGTCGCTGCGCCGGGTCGGGGTGAGGGTAAGGAATTCGCGCAGGGCGTAGAACGATACGGCGTAGAACAACAGGATTACTGCGCCGGTGCCGAGCCAGAAGGCTACGCCGATCACTACCACCATCACCCACCAGGCGTTGATACGGGCGTTGAGGTTGTCGATCACCGCGTTGGGGTTGCCACGGGTGCGCAGTTTGAGGATCAGGCCGATCAGCGAGGCGATGACCAGGATTGCGCCGATGCCGCCGAATAACATCAGGGTTTGGCTATCCATTTCAGGAATGCTCCGGGGCAAGGGCGAGGAGGGCGTCGCGGGTGCGGGCAAGGAATGCGGCCTTGTCTTCGCCGTCTTCCAATTGCAGGGGGGCACCGAAGCTGGTCGTGCATAACAACGGCAGTGGCAGTACGCGGCCTTTGGGCATGACCCGGTTGAGATTGGCTATCCACACCGGGACCAGTTCGGCCTGTGGGTAACTTTTTGCCAAGTGGTACAGGCCGCTTTTAAAAGGCAGCAAGCCATCTTCCAGATTGCGTGTGCCTTCCGGAAAGAGGATCAGTGAGTCGCCGCCTTCCAGGGCCGCAAGCATGGGCTGCAAAGGGTTATCCATCGGGTCCTTGCGTTCGCGGTCGATCAGCACGCCATTGAATACGCGGTTGATGATGTAGCGGCGCAGGGCGCTCTTGTTCCAGTAATCGCTGCCGGCCACCGGGCGTGTGAATTTGCGCAGGTTCTGCGGCAGCGACGCCCATACCAGCACGAAGTCGCCGTGGCTGCTGTGGTTGGCGAAATAGATGCGTTGTACCGGCACCGGCGCGCACCCCAGCCACAGGCTGCGGGCGCCGGTGACGGTGCGGGCCATGGAGGTAATCAGCGTGGCGACCACGGGTTCGAACATGGGGATTCCTTATCCGGCGAAAGGTAGCCAGGGGCTGGCGAGGATGACGCCCAGGGTCAGCAGGGCTTGCGCGCCCAGCAACCAGGCTTGTTTGCGCAACAGTTTGAGGGCGCCGCGACGGCGCTCGGTCCAGGGCCGGCCAGCCCGCTTGGGTGATTGCAGGTCAAGGGTTTGCAACGCCTCGTCGAGATCTGGCGTGCGTGTGGTATCGCGGGCCAGCAGGGCGAATAGGTCAGCGTCGAAGGCTACGCGCAACGCCCAGTATTTTTGCAACAGGCCCAACACAATCATCCACAGGGCCAGCAACAGGCAGATCGTTGAAATACTGGCCAACAACAACTGGGCAAGGCCGAACAGTACGCCGAGCAACGTCAGGCCTGTGGATAACTGATCCAGTGAGCGGCCACGGCGCAGCAGGCTGGCAACCACCTGGAGTTCCATATCAGCGGGCATGGGGCAAACCCTCCAAAGCTTTACGGTGGGCGGGGTGAAGAACCACAGTGGCCCTTGCTGTACGAATAATAGACAGCGCTTGATCAACCGTAGCGGCACGCCCTGTGTTCAACAACCAGGCGGCGACGGCGGTGGCGCTGCGGGAGTAACCGAGGGCACAGCACACCAGCAAGGGGCCATGCTGGCGCAGTTGCTCGATAGCGTGTGCGGCTTTCAGGCATTCGTCGGGTGTCGGTGCGATCAGGTCAAGCACTGGTACGCAGGTATAGGCACGGCCCTGTGGATTAATCGGCAGTTCGGCGCACAGATCGACAATGGCTTTGAATGAATTCTGCTCGTGCGCCGTAGGAATGCGCCCAAGCCAGACGTTATCCACAATCTGGTCGGGCTGTGGATGTTTGCGTGTCCATAGGCGCGAGTTGACCCACGCGCCAGCTAGATACGGGGCATACAGCCAGCGTGCGGCGGGCGTAAGACGGCCATCTGCGCGTTTTTGAAAGCCCGGAGCGCCGAGCACGCAGTAATTGGCCTTGATCAACCCCAGGGAAACCGCAGGCCACAGTAGCCATAGCCACGCGCCGCCGAGCATGAAGGCAAGTATCACCAGTATCAACGCGCCCAGCCCATAGCGCATACCCAGCCGCCAACGTTGGGTATCCCGCGTCAGTCGCGCATTCAACAACGGGCTCGGATGTTCCACCGGCCATAACCACACGCATAACCACCCCGCGAGGGCGCCTGTGGGTAAGTCGATAAAGTGATGTTGATAAGTGGTCAGCACCGAAATGCCGATCAACGCGAACCAGCCATGCACCACCCAACGCCAGAATCCTTGGGTGTGCCGCTGATACATGACCCACAGGATCACCAGCAGCGCGATATGCAGCGACGGCGCCTGGTTGAACGGCTTGTCAAAACCGGCCAGCACTGCGAATAGCCAGCCGAATACGCCGTCCAGTTCAGGGCGCTCGAAGGTAAATCGCAGCGGCCAGATCAGGAAGCAGCTGACAGCAATCAACTGGGCACTCAGCAGGCGCAGGGCATGTTGTTTCAACTCATGACGCGTATTGGGCAGCAGCAGGGAGAAGCCGTAGAGCAGGTCGATGGACCAATAGGGCACGATGGTCCAGGCCCAGAACGGCATATGGGTTTCCCAGCCGAACACCAGTGTGCCGACGTCGCTGCGCTGGCTGGTAACCCAGGTGGCGAAGCCGTAGGTGCTGAAAAACAGCGGCGCCAACAGCAGCAACCAAAGGACCGCGGGTTTCAATAAACCGGGTTCGCGCATGTTCAGATCTTCTGTGCCAGGGACACCGTGAAGATGCCCCACTCATCCACGCGCTGGGTGATCTTGCGAAAGCCCGCGGCCTCGACCAACTGGTCCATTTCCGCCTGGCTGCGCCGCCGCATCACCCAGGCCTGGCCCTGGCGGTGGCTGGTGAGCGCGCGGGCAATCAGCTCCAGCTGTGGGTGCCATGGCTGGCCGGTGTACACCAGGTAACCGCCAGGCTCCACCGCTTCGGCCAGGCCCGCCAGTGAACCGCCGACCATGGCGTTATCGGCAAACAACTCATATAACCCGGACACCACGGCCAAGGTCGGCTTGGGGTCCAGGGCGGCCAGGTCGGAGCGGTCGAACGCATCGCCTTTGACGAACTGGGCGATGTCCCCCAAGCCCTTCTCGCGAATCAGCGCGCCACCGTCGCGCACGTTGATGTCGCTGTAGTCGCGCAGCAGGATCGACTCCGGCAACGGTGAAACGCCTTGCAAGGCTTCAAGGATGTAGCGGCCGTGGCCGGCGGCGATGTCGACGATACGGACTTCGCGGTGATCGTCACGCAGCTTGGCCATGGCCAGGCGCAGCAACTCCTCGACGTTGAGCTTGCGCTGGCGAATGCCGCGCCAGCCGATGGAGTTGAGGTAATTGGTGTCGATCATTCTCCCCAGCGCGCCCTTGCCGGTGGGCGTGTTGCGGTACACGTAGTCCAGGGTGCTGCCGGAGTCGAAGCCGGTGTCAAAGCCCAGCTTTACCCCGTCCGACAGGTTCTTGCCCAGGCCCATGCTGGCGCGCGTCATGCGCCAGTACAGGTCGCGCAGAGAGTTGCGCGGCAGCGGCGCGGCCAGGGATTCGGATTCGGCGCAGGTGGCGCCGAGTTTGTCGGCGTCCAGCAGGGACGCTCGGTCCAGCGGGTGGGCGAAGTTCTGCAGGAT
Source organism: Pseudomonas haemolytica (assembly GCF_009659625.1). Taxonomy (GTDB): domain Bacteria; phylum Pseudomonadota; class Gammaproteobacteria; order Pseudomonadales; family Pseudomonadaceae; genus Aquipseudomonas; species Aquipseudomonas haemolytica. The sequence continues at coordinate 148,141 of NZ_VOIW01000003.1, forward strand.
AAAGCGCTTGGCGCTGCTCACGGCCACGGCGCGATCGCGTTCGCCGAGGGTGTCGTGGAAGAAACCGGGGAGGATATGCAGCTCTTTTTTCAGGCTGCCGAGGCAGTCGAAAAACTGCTGCTGGGGTTTGCGGTGCACCACAAAGTCGGAACCGGAGATCAACAGTTGCGTCGGCACCTGGATCGCCTGGGCATCGGCCACAACCCGGTCGGCCGCCTCGTACAGGCCCAGCAGCACATTCACCGAGATGGCCTTGGTGATCAGCGGGTCGCTGTCGTAGGACGCCACGCGCTCTGGGTCATGGCTGAGGAACTTGGCCTTGACGTAGCTGTTGACGAAAAAGTTGCCACGAAACCTGCGCATCAAGGCCAGCCCAGGGCGGGCGAAGGGCACGTACAGCTTGACCTTGAAGGCCGGCGAGGCGAGCACCAGCGCGCGAATCTTTGGTGCGTAATCGTGGACCCAGGTGGCCGCGATCACCGCGCCGACGCTTTGGGCGATGACGGCGAGGTGTTCCTCTTCGATGCCGTAGGTGGCGCCGATGTGGTCGCAGAAGGTCTGCACATCGCGGGCGCTGGTGGCGAAGCTGGGGCTGTCGCCACGCTCGCCGGGGGATTGGCCGTGGCCACGGGCGTCCCAGGCAAAGAAATCAAACTCCGGTAGGCCCAGTTCATCTACCAGGTGGGCAATACGCCCTGAGTGCTCATGGCCGCGATGGAACAGCAGAATCGCCTTGCGCGGCCCGGCGCCTGCCGTGGCCGGCCAGTGCCGGTAGAAAAGCTCGACGCCATCATGGGTACTGAAGGTGTGCTCTTGCTGTTCGCGCATCGCAAAATCCTTATGCAGAAGGGGGAGTTTGAGGTTGTTCTTTGAGGCCCTGACGCACCCGGTTGACCAAGGTGTAGGCGAGCAGCGCGGCAACCAGCCACATCACCGCCTCGACCCAACCGGCGCCGAGCCAGCCCAGCGCCACGCCGGTGGCCAGTACACCGAGTACAAACGCTCGATCACTCTTGCCCATCGGCCCGTCGTAGCGACGCGATGCGCCCACCATTGGCCCCAGCACCCCGGCGTACTCGCTGAATATCGCGAGCAGCGTCACCAGCAACACTGGCGCCAGGCTCACGCCGGGGATCAGTGCAAAGGGCAGGATCAACGCGCTGTCGGCGATCACGTCGCAGAGTTCATTGAGGTAGGCGCCGAGGCGTGAATGCTGGCCGAATTCCCGGGCGAGCATGCCGTCGATGGCGTTGAGGGCCATGCGCACAATCATCCACAGCGGGATCAGTACAAACAGCCAGAGGTGCTGGGCAAAGCCTGCGATCAACACGCCCACCAGCAGGGAAATTACCCCGGCCAGCACGGTGATCTGGTTGGCGGTGGTGCCGTTGTCATAGAGGCGCTGCACGAGGGGGCGCAGCAGGTTTTGAAAACGCGGCTTGAGTTGGTAGATGGAAATCATGGGGGTGGCGCTTCCTTGTCCGTGAACCCGCGAAAAACTGTTCTGGAGTGTGCCGACTTATTGTTGCCGACACTAGTGATGGCTCGTGTTTATAGGGGGTTAGTCACATTCCAGAGAACACAGAGAAAAAATGTGGGAGGGGGCTTGCCCCCGATAGCGGGTTCAAAAGCGAACAAAAATTTCACGCTTCGTGTTATATCGTAACGAATTGTGTGCAAGCGGGCGTTGAGTGGATGCAAGTGGATCTAGAAGCTGATGGCGCCTCGGTAGAGGGCCTTCCGCGTTTTCAGCAAGGGTTGTTCCATGCCCGTCGATTGCGCCAAGCCGGTATCAGCCTGACGACCCTGGCCATTTGCGGTTGGGTACTGGCGATGTTCGTGGCGTTGTTTGCGCCGCTGTCGATCTGGCCGGTAGTGTTGATCAACTGTGCTTCGGCCTTGTTGGTGCTGGTCGCCGGCTTGCAGTCGGCCTGGTGGGTGGCCGACTGGCGTGCCCAGGCGCTGGAGGCGCCAAGCGCTGAGCTGATCGAACCACCCAGTGATCCCACTGCCTGGCACAAGGGCTTGATCAATCGTTTCGGCAACGGCCTGTTGGCGCAGGTTGGCGCCCCGGTGTTGTGGTTGGGCGGCTGGTCGCTGCTGGCGCTGGTCAGCATCATCGAGTTCTGGAACCTGGCCTTGCCGGCTGCGGCCATTGGCCAATCAGCCAGCATCGGCGCAGCGCTGGCGTTGGCCCTGGCGTTTGGCTTGCTGGTGTTCGAGCGCCGCCTGGCCCAGGAAACCGTCGCCCAATGGCCGGAAGCTTCACAACTGGCGCAGTTGAGCCGGGTGGCGATTATCTGCCTGGTGATCAGTGCAATCTGCCTGCTGTTTGCCAATGCCGAGTCGGTTTGGCCACTGCGCCTGGCGACACTCATCGGCCTGTTGCCGGCGCTGGTGGCGCTGGAGTTCCTGCTGCGGGGCGTGCTGTCGCTGTTCAGCCCGCGCCAGCCGCGCCTCGAACCGCGCTTGATGGCGCAGAGTTTTATCGCCGGCCTGCTGCGTTGGCCGCCACAACCCTTGCTGGCGCTGCAGCATGAGCTGCACAACCGTTTCGGTATCGACCTGCGCCAGATCTGGGCCTTTACCTACATGCGCCGGGCGTTTATGCCGGTGTTGCTGGTAGTGCTGGCGGTCGGCTGGGCGCTGACCGGCGTGCATGAAGTGCCCCTGCAAGGCCGTGGGATTTATGAGCGTTTTGGCAAACCGGTCGAAGTGTTCGGCCCTGGCCTGCATGCGGGTTTGCCGTGGCCGTTGGGCCGCGTACTGAGCGTGGAGAACGGCGTGGTGCATGAACTGGCGACCAGCGTCAGCGAAGCCGCCACTCCGGAGTTGGCCGCCGCCGAAGGCCCGGCGCCGTTGATCGCCAACCGCCTGTGGGACGCCAGCCATGTGAACGACAAATCCCAGGTCATTGCCAGCAGCAGTGGTGATAAACAGGGCTTCCAGATCGTCAATATGGACGTGCGCTTTGTCTACCGAATCGGCCTTACCGACCAGGCCGCGCTCGCCGCCACCTATAACAGCGCTGATATCCCGACCCTGATTCGCAGCACCGCTAGCCGCATCCTGGTGCATGACTTTGCCTCGCGCACCCTCGACCAATTGCTCGGCGAACAACGCACCAGCCTCGCCGACGAGATTGGCCGCAGCGTGCAAGCCGACCTGCAAGCACTCCACAGCGGCGTGGAAATCCTCGCCACGGTAGTCGAAGCAATCCACCCTCCGGCCGGCGCCGCCAACGCTTACCACGGCGTGCAAGCCGCGCAGATCGGCGCCCAGGCCCTGATTGCCCGTGAACGCGGCGCAGCCAGCGAGCAGACCAACCAGGCGCTGTTGCAAGCCAGCACTGCTCGGGATCAGGCCCAGGCCAGCGCTCGCGAAGTGAATGCCGGCGCGCAAGCGGCGAACCTGCGCTTTGCCGCCGAACAAAAAGCCTACGCCGCTGCGGGCCAAGCCTTCGTGCTGGAACAGTATTTGGGCCAACTGAGCCAGGGCCTTGCCCACGCCAAGCTGCTTATTCTGGATCATCGTTTGGGCGCCGACAGTGCGCCGACGATCGATCTGCGTTCTTTTACTTTGCCCGCCGATCCAATGGCGCCGCGTAAAGCCGTTCAATAAGGAGTCTGTCTGTTGAGCGCTCATTCTCACGATCACGGTCATCACCACCATCACGGCCACCACCATCACCATCACGGCGATGAGCAGGCGGCCGGGCCGTTCCCTTGGCGCCGCATGGCCTGGGCGGTGTTGCTGGTGCTGTTTGCCGTGGCAGCGGCGAGCCTGGTGCAGGTGCGTTCCGGCGAGGCCACGGTGATTACCCGCTTCGGCAACCCTGCACGGGTGCTGCTGGAGCCGGGCCTTGGCTGGCGCTGGCCGGCGCCGTTCGAAGCGGCGATCCCGGTGGACCTGCGCCTGCGCACCACGTCCAGCGGCTTGCAGGATGTGGGCACCCGCGATGGCCTGCGGATTATTGTGCAGGCCTATGTGGCGTGGCAGGTGCAGGGCGATGCCGACAATGTGCAGCGCTTCATGCGAGCGGTGCAGAACCAGCCGGATGAAGCGGCGCGGCAGATTCGTACCTTTGTCGGTTCGGCGCTGGAAACCACCGCAGCCAGCTTTGACCTGTCCAGCTTGATCAACACCGATGCCGGCCAAGTGCGCATCGCCGATTTCGAAGCGCAGTTGCGCCAGCAGATTGATCAACAATTGCTCACCACCTATGGCGTGCGCGTGGCGCAGGTCGGCATCGAGCGTCTGACGTTGCCGTCGGTGACCCTCACCGCTACGGTTGACCGCATGCGCGCCGAGCGTGAAACCATCGCCACCGAGCGCACAGCCGTGGGCAAGCGCGAAGCGGCGCAAATCCGTTCTGCCGCCGAGCGCGATGCGCGCATTGTGCAGGCCGATGCCACGGTGAAAGCCGCCGAGATCGAAGCGCAGTCGCGTCTTGAAGCCGCGCAGATTTATGGCCGCGCCTACGCCGGTAATCCGCAGCTGTACAACCTGCTGCGTTCGCTGGACACCTTGGGCACAGTGGTCACGCCGGGCACCAAGATCATCCTGCGCACTGACGCCGCGCCGTTCCGCGCCCTGGTGGACGGGCCGAAGGACATCCAGCCATGAGCGAGCGTGACAGCCCGGACAGCCCATGGATCCAGGCTGGGCGCCTGACCTTCCTGGCGCTGTACGCGGTCACTGTGTTGGCGGCATTGGCCTGGGCCTTTTCCAATGTGCGCCAGATCGACCCGCAGAATCGCGCCGTGGTCCTGCATTTCGGCGCCCTTGATCGCATTCAGAACGCCGGGCTGTTGCTGGCCTGGCCGCAGCCCTTCGAGCAAGTTGTGCTGCTGCCGGCGGCGGACCGGGTGATCGAGCGCCGGGTGGAAAACCTGTTGCGTTCCGATGCGGCGCTGCAGGCTGATCGCGTGGCCAGTTTCGCCACGCCATTGAGCGATGCCCTGGCCGGTTCCGGCTATCTGTTGACCGGCGATGCCGGCGTGGTGCAGTTGGATGTGCGGGTGTTTTACAAGGTGACCGAGCCCTACGCCTTCGTGTTGCAGGGCGACCATGTGCTGCCCGCCCTGGATCGGCTGGTGACGCGCAGCGCCGTGGCCCTCACTGCGGCGCGGGATCTGGACACTATTCTGGTGGCGCGCCCGGAACTGATCGGCAGCGACAATGGCGCCGCCGAACGCCGTGAACGGCTGCGCGGCGATCTGGTGCAAGGCATCAATAAGCGTTTGGCCGAATTGGCCGCCAGCGGTTTGGGCCTGGGCATCGAAGTCACCCGCGTCGATGTGCAATCGAGCCTGCCGGGGCCGGCGGTGAATGCCTTCAATGCGGTGCTGACCGCCAGCCAGCAAGCCGACAAAGCGGTAGCCAACGCCCGCACCGAAGCAGAAAAGCTCACCCAGACCGCGAACCAGGACGCTGACCGCCAGGTGCAAGTCGCCCACGCCCAGGCCAGTGAGCGCCTGGCCAATGCCCAGGCGCAAACCGCCACCGTCGCCAGCCTGGCCCACGTAAAAGACCCTGGCTTGCTGTTGCGCCTGTACCGCGAGCGCATGCCGAAAATTCTCGGCCAGGCCGGCTCCGTGACCACGGTCGATCCCAAAGACGACTCCCGCTTGATCATCCAGGGAGCCGAACAATGAGCGCACCTATGCTGACCACCGCGGAACAGCGCAGCGCTGCCCGCCAATTGACCCTGGCCATGCTCGCCTTGGGGCTGCTGGTACTGGGCCTGGTGTGGCGCTGGCTGGCGCCGGACCAGAGCGGTGTGAGCCAGTTGTTGCTTGGCGTGGCGTCGCTGTTGGTGGCGGTGCCGGTGATGCGTTCGGCCTGGTACAGCCTGCGCTTCCCCAGCCTGCACGGCATCACCGACCAATTGATCGCCCTGGCCATGCTCGGCGCCTGGGCCACCGGCGATCTGCTCACCGCCGCGCTGCTGCCGATCATCATGATCTTCGGCCATGTGCTGGAAGAGCGCAGCGTGATCGGCTCCCAGGAAGCGATCCATGCCCTGGGCAAACTTACCCGCAGTCACGCGCGCCTGGTGCAGGCGGACGGCACCGTCACCGAAGTGGATAACGGCACGCTGAACACCGGCGATATCGTCGAAGTGCGCGCCGGTGATCGCGTGCCGGCCGATGGCGTGGTGCTGTCCGGCCAGGCGAGCCTGGACACGGCGCCGATCACGGGTGAGTCGGTACCGTTGGAAGCCAGCGCTGGCGTGCAGGTGTTCGGTGGTGCGATCAACCTCGATGGCCTGTTGCGCCTTGAGGTGACGCGTACCGGCAACGAGTCGACCTTGGGCAAAGTCATCGCGCTGATGCAGAACGCCGAACGCTCCAAGCCGCCGATCACCCGGCTGCTGGAGCGTTATGCCGGCAGTTATATGGTGCTGGTGCTGTTGCTGGCGGCGGTGACCTGGTTTGTCACCAATGATGCCCAGGCGATGCTCGCCGTGCTGGTGGCGGCGTGTCCTTGCGCGCTGGTGTTGTCGGCGCCGGCCACGGCGATTGCCGGGATCGCCGTGGCGGCGCGCCATGGGATCCTGATCCGCAGCTCGGCGTTTCTCGAAGAGTTGGCCGACCTGACGTCGCTGGTGGTCGACAAGACCGGGACCCTGACCTTCGGCACCCTGCGCCTGCAGTCCATCGACACCACCGCGCCGGATCGCCAGGTATTGCTGAGCTTGGCGGCCAGTCTCGGTTCGGCGAGCAGTCACCCGGTCAGCCGAGCGTTGGCGGGGTTGGCGACCCAGGAGCAGATGCTGGTGCTTACCGACATTCGCGAGCGCCAGGGCCTGGGCGTGGTGGCACAGACCGAGCAGGGCGAGGCGGCACTGGGGCGGCCGGAGTTGTTCGAACAGTTAGGCATCGTCACTACCCGCGTTCCCACCCATGACGGTCCGATAGCCGGGCTGGCGTTGAACGGGGAGTTCCTGGCCTGGCTGTTGCTGGCCGACAGTGTCAAGCCGGAGGCGCGCCAGGCCCTGCAGGAACTGCGTGAGTTGGGCCTGGGCCGCCAACTGCTGCTGACCGGCGACCGCCAAAGCGTGGCCGATAGCCTGGCGCTGGACGTGGGCATCAGTGATGTCGAAGCCCAAGCCCTGCCGGAAGACAAGCTCAATCGCGTGCTGGGGGAAATCAGCAGTGGCTTCCGGCCGATGGTGGTGGGCGATGGCATCAACGACTCCCTGGCACTCAAGGCCGGTGTGGTCGGCGTGGCGATGGGCGCGGGCGGTGCGGACATCGCCCTGGCGTCGGCGGATGTAGTGTTGATCGGCAGCGATTTGCGCCGCTTGGGCACTTGCGTGCGCTTGAGTCGCCAGTGCCGGCAGACGTTGCAGGTGAACGTGATCATCGGTTTGGGCTGGACGCTGGCCATCGTAGTGTTCGCGGCATTTGGCTGGCTGGGTGCGGCGGGCGCCATGATTGCGGCGGTGCTGCATAACCTCAGTACCTTGCTGGTACTGGGTAACGCCGGGCGTTTGTTGCGCTTCCAGGAGCCGCTGTTGAAGCTCGAGGAATAATTTCAGAAATATGTGCACACGGCTGTAACGCCGATGGGGGGCCTCACTCTAGTGGTGTGTCGAGACTGCGCAATCCGTTCAGACCGACTCCACTACCGATTTATGAGGACTACACAATGAACATCAAACAAGCCGTTTCCGGTGCTGCCCTGGCTATCGCTGCTGCTTCCATGTTTGCCGGTGTCGCCACCCAGGTACAGGCTGCCGACGCACCTACGGTTCATTGCTACGGTGTCACCTCCTGCAAAGGCATGAACGATTGCAAGACCGCCGAAAACGCCTGCAAAGGTCAGGCTGTCTGCAAAGGCCACGGCTTCAAGGCCATGACCAAGGCTGCTTGCGACGAGGCTGGCGGCAAAGTCGGCGAGTAAGCGACAACCGAGTGCAACCGCAGCGGTTTCCCTGCGCCGCTGCGGGCACTTTTGCCGGAGTTCATGATGACCAATTCCTTCCCCTCCCTGGGTTATGGCCTGGGTTTACGCAACGAATACTATGAGCAGATCCTGGAGCAATCCCCTGCGGTGGATTGGTTCGAAGTTGTCTCCGAGAATTATCTGGTGCAGGGCGGCAAAGCCTTGTACTACCTGGATGCGATAGCCGAGCGTTATCCCCTGGTGATGCACGGGGTGTCCCTATCCATCGGCGGGCCCCATGCCCTTGATACCGATTACCTTAAGCAAATCAAACAGCTCGCAGAGCGCATTCAGCCGGCGTGGATTTCCGACCACCTGTGCTGGAGCCGTGGCAGCGCGCACCAGTTGCATGACCTGCTGCCTCTGCCTTACACCGAAGAAAGCCTCTACCATGTGGCCGGTCGTGTGCGTCAGGTGCAGGATGTATTGCAGCGCCCGCTGGTGCTGGAAAACGTCTCCAGCTATGTGCGCTCCAAGGCCGATGAATTCACCGAGTGGGAGTTCCTCAACGCCTTGGCCCACCTGAGCGGTTGCCAGTTGCTGTTGGACGTTAACAACGTCTACGTCAGCTCGCGTAATCATGGGTTTGATGCCTGGACGTTTATTCGCAACCTGCCGCCCGAGAGCATTCGCCAGCTGCACTTGGCGGGGCATATGGACTACGGCGACTACGTGGTCGACACCCATGACCATCCGGTGTGCGACCCGGTATGGGCACTGTATCAGCAGACCCTGGAGCATCTAGGGCCGGTGTCGACGTTATTGGAACGCGATGACCATTTCCCGCCGTTCGAGGAGCTGCTCACCGAATTGAGCAAGGCCCGTGAACTGGGCGCAAACGCATTGGCCCGGAGATCGCTATGCGCTTGATCGACTGGCAATTGGCTTTTGAGCAGCATCTGTTGTCCGAAACATCCGTGGCCAACAGTGGCTTTGCCGCCACCTTGTTGGGTGGCCCGGCACTGGATGTAGACACGGGCCTGGCGATTTACCACAACGCCTACCTGTCGCGATTGCAGGAAGTATTGCGCCATGACTTCAGTGCCATTTGGTATTGGCTGGGGGATGAAGAATTTACCTCGCTGACCGACGCCTATGTCCGTCGTTATCCTTCGGCCCATTACAGCCTGCGCTGGTTGGGCGAGCGCTTTGCGATGTTTATCCTTGAGCATTTGGTCGCTGAACAGAGTGCGCCGCTGGCGGAATTGGCGCGCCTGGAGTGGGCGTTCACCTTGGCGTTTGATGCACCACAAGGTGCGCCGCTGACCCTCGATGACATGGCGCAACTGGCGCCTGAGGACTGGCCAGCGTTGCAGGTAACCCTGGCGTCTTCAGTGCAGCAGTTGCTTTGCCGCTTCAACACGGTGGCGATCTGGCGCGCCAGCAAGGATGAATCGGAGTTCCCCGGCAGCCAGGCGCTGGAGCTGGCTCAAATCTGCCTGGTGTGGCGCTCTGAAAATGTGTGCCGCTACCGTAGCCTGGAGCCCGGTGAAGCCTGTGCACTGGCGGGGATGGTGACCACCGGTTGGAGTTTTTCAGAACTGTGCACTGAGCTGGCGGTCACTTATGCAGAGGGTGCACCACTGCAGGCAGCCACGTGGCTGAAACAGTGGATCCAGGATGGTTTGCTCGAGCGCCGAGCCCCATAGAAAGGTGCTATCGATAGATAGCTTCCTACTTTGTTTAGCATGGTCTACCCTCTCAGCAGACGTCTGAAACAAGGGGGGACTATATATGCTCGCGCAACTTCCACCGGCCTTACAGAATCTTCAGCTACCGCTGCGTCTTCGACTCTGGGACGGCCATGAATTCAACTTGGGCCCCGAGCCCAGTGTGACCATCGTGGTCAAGGACCCCACGGTCGTGTCCAGGCTGACCCATCCAACGCTCGATTCACTGGGCCAAGCCTTCGTCGAGGGCAAGCTGGAGCTGGAAGGCTCCATCTCCGAGGTCATCCGGGTATGTGACGAGTTGAGTCACGCCTTGGTCGCTGACGATGAGGGCAGTCGTCCGGTACGCTCGATCCATGACAAGGCCACCGACGCGGCGGCCATTTCCTATCATTACGACCTGTCCAACGAGTTCTACCAGCTATGGCTGGACCAGGACATGGCTTACTCCTGTGGTTATTTCGAAACCGGCAGCGAGTCCATCGACCAGGCCCAACAGGACAAATTCCGCCACTTGTGCCGCAAGCTGCGGTTGCAGCCGGGTGAGTACCTGCTCGATGTGGGGTGCGGTTGGGGCGGACTAGCGCGGTTTGCGGCGCGGGAATTCGGGGTCAAGGTGTTTGGTATCACCTTGAGCAAGGAGCAACTGGCGCTGGCCCGGGAGCGGGTGAAAGCCGAAGGCCTGGAAGATCAGGTTGACCTGCAATTGCTCGACTACCGCGACCTGCCCCAGGACGGCCGTTTCGACAAAGTGGTGAGCGTGGGCATGTTTGAACATGTGGGCCACGCCAACCTGGCGCAATACTGCCAGACCCTGTTCGGCGCCGTGCGTGAAGGCGGCCTGGTAATGAACCATGGCATTACCGCCAAGCACACCGACGGTCGCCCGGTAGGCCGTGGCGCCGGGGAGTTTATCGAGCGCTACGTGTTCCCCAACGGCGAACTGCCGCACCTGGCGATGATGACCGCTGAGATCAGTGAAGTCGGGCTGGAGGTGGTCGATGTCGAAAGTTTGCGTTTGCACTACGCACGCACTCTGGACCACTGGAGCGAGCGCCTGGAAGACAACCTGGAAGCGGCGGCGAAAATGGTGCCGGAGCAGGCATTGCGCATCTGGCGGTTGTACCTGGCGGGTTGTGCTTATGCGTTTGCCCGGGGCTGGATCAATTTGCACCAGATCCTGGCGGTGAAACCTCACGCCGATGGTGGCCATGAACTGCCGTGGACGCGGGAAGATCTTTACCGCTGAAACACGTTTACAAAAATGATCAAGGGCTAAATGTGGGAGGGGGCTTGCTCCCGATCGCGGTGTATCAGTAACTAATCAGTTGGCTGACCCACCGCGATCGGGAGCAAGCCCCCTCCCACTTTTTCCCTATTCTGTCTGTCAGAGAATTGGTGAGATCAAGCGCGCCACCCGCATCCCCAGTTGTTGCAGGCGTCGCGTCTCGCGGCTTTCTTCCTGGCTGACTTCATGGGCCAGGGCGAAATCGTCCAATAACATGTGCTCCACCTCGCTGGCGAAGGCGGCATCTACCGTCAGCAACATCACTTCGAAATTCAGCCGGAACGAACGGTTGTCCATATTGGCACTGCCGATGGCGCTGATTTCGCTGTCCACCAACACCACCTTCTGATGCAGAAACCCTGGCTTGTAGCGGAACACCCGCACGCCTGCGCGCACCGCTTCGATGGCGTACAGGCTGGAGGCGGCATAGACGATACGGTGGTCGGGCCTTGATGGCAGCAACAGGCGCACGTCCACGCCACGCAACACCGCCAGGCGCAGGGCGGCAAATACGGCTTCGTCGGGAACGAAGTACGGGCTGGTGATCCATACCCGTTCGGTCGCTGCGTGGATGGCCTCGACGAAAAACAGCGAGCAGGTTTCATACGGGTCGGCCGGGCCGCTGGCGAGCAGTTGGCAGAGCACGCCGTCCTCCGGGTAGGCGTCTGGCAGAATCAGCGGCGGCAGTTCCCGCGCGGCCCAGAACCAATCCTCGGCAAACGATTCCTGCAGGCACGCCACAACCGGGCCGGTGACCTGCACATGGGTATCGCGCCATGGCGCCAACGGCGGCTTCTTGCCCAAGTACTCATCGCCGACGTTATGCCCGCCGACAAACCCGGTGATACCGTCCACCACCACGATCTTGCGGTGGTTACGGAAGTTGACCTGGAAACGATTGAGCCAGCCGCCGCGAGTGGCGAACGCCTTGACCTGCACCCCGGCGTCGCGCAGCGATTGTACGTAGCGATGGGGCAGGGCGTGACTGCCGATGCGGTCGTACAGCACATAAATGGCCACGCCTTGGGCGGCCTTTTCCTTCAATAGGGTCTGCAACTGGCGGCCCAGCTCATCGTCATGAATGATGAAGAATTGGAACAGCACGGCAGTCTTGGCGTTGCGAATGGCCTCGAAAATCGCGCCGAAAGTGGCGTCGCCATTGATGAGCAAGCGCACTTCGTTATTGGCCAGGCACGGCATGCGGCCGAGCTTGGGCATGGCTCGCAGGGAGGCATAGGCGCTGGAGTTGCGCGCAGCGAGCGCTTCCTCTACCCACGGGCGCCAGTTCAGTTCGGTGATCGCCGTGTGCATTTCCTGGTTGGCCTGGCGGCGGGCCTGGATGTACGCGTCGAAGGTGCTGCGGCCGAAGATCAGGTAAGGGATCAGCGTCAGGTAAGGCATGAACATCAGCGACAAGGCCCAGGCGATCGAGCCTTGGGCGGTGCGGACGGTCAGTACTGCGTGGATCGCGGCGAGGGACCCGAGAACGTGCAACGTGGCAATGAAGTAGGCGAGCAGGTGCGGGCCAAAGAAATCCATGAACGACTTAACTCCAGGCAGTCCAGTGCGTAACAGACCATGAACGGCAGTGAATGTCGCTATTTTATTTGCCGTGCAACACTCGCGGCTTTGCGACGTCTAACGCCGACAATTACCCAGGAGTTACCCGATGAATGCTCGTCTGCTTGGTTTGGCCATGGTTGTTGGGTTGTCGCTGCCGGTGGCGGCGCAGGCGCAGATGCTAGCGCCAGGCTTGTGGGAATTGACCACCAGCAATATGAAGGTCGATAATCAGGACCTGCCGGACTTGTCGCTGATCCTCGGTCAGCTCAAGCAACAGATGACCCCTGAACAACGCGCCATGCTCGAAAAGCAAGGCATCAACATGGCTGGCAAGGGTGTGCAGGTATGCTTGACCCCGGCCCAGGTTGCCTCTGATTCGATTCCCCTGACTGACCCTCAATCGGGCTGCAAACAGGAAGTGACCGACAAGAGCGGCAACCAGTGGAAATTTCGTTTCAGCTGCCCGAAAGCCCAAGGCACAGGCGTAGCGACGTTCCAGAGCCAGAAAGAATTTACCACCACCGTCAACGGTACCTTCAATGCCACCGGCATCCAGCAGAAGGGCAGCCTGGACAGCCACGCCCAGTGGCTGGGCAACGATTGCGGTACTGTTAAACCCCGCGCTTAACGCAGGAAATGCAGGAGTCAGAACTCGTTTTGCAGGGCTTTGTAGCCGCGTACCAGGTCAACGTTCGTGCGCGCCACGTCTTCGGAAAACTCCGAGGCGCTGACACTCACCGGCGGGAATTGCGACAAGTCAGTGTTGGGCCCGATGCGGGTAGTGGAGGGCACGTAGAAGGCGGCGGGCAGGTCGCGGCCGTCGACCACCGAGTTGTGGCGCACCACGCAACCATCGCCCACGGCGCAGTTGAACAGCACGCTGTTGAAGCCGATAAACACGCGGTCACCGACCGTGCAGGGGCCGTGGACGATGGAACGGTGGGCGATGGAGGTGAATTCGCCGATGGTCACCGCCGCGCCGGACTTGGAGTGGATGACCACGCCGTCCTGGATGTTGGAGTTGGCGCCGATGGTAATCGGGTCCATGGCGCCGCTGGCATCGACTTCGTCAGCGCGGATCACGGCGTAGGGGCCGACGAACACGTTCTCGCCGATGATGACTTTGCCGCAGATGATTGCGGTCTTGTCGACGTAGGCCGATTCGGCGATCACCGGCAGATCGCCGGAAGGGTTTTTACGGATCATGGCTTGCTCAAGGCTGCGCAGAGGGTGTTGAGGTTGTATTCGAAGAGGCCGATAAAGGTGCTGGCCGGCCCTGCTGCGGCGAGGGCGTCGGAGTACAGCGTGCCGCCGACCTGTGCGCCGCTTTCGTCAGCGATCTGCTTGAGCAGACGCGAGTCCTTGATGTTTTCCATGAACACGGCTTTGACCTTGTCCTTGCGAATCTGGGTGATCAGCGCGGCGACTTCGGCCGCTGAGGGGTCACGTTCGGTGGACAAGCCTTGGGGTGCGAGGAACTGGATGCCATAGGCCTGGCCCAGGTAGCCGAAAGCGTCATGGGAGGTGACGATGCGACGGTTACCCGGTGGCAGCGCGCCGAACTTGGCCTTGGCTTCGGCCAGCAGGCTGTGGATTTGCTTCAGGTAGGCCTGGCTGTTACGCAGGTAGGCGGTGGTGTTGGCCGGGTCAGCGGCGACCAGCGCCTTGGTGATGTTGCTCACATAGATTTCGGCGTTGGCCAGGTTGTGCCAGGCGTGTGGGTCGGGAATGGTTTCGCCATCCTCATCCATGGTGTGGGAAATCACGCCTTTGCTGGCGGTGACCACCGTCGCCTTTGTTTCGGTGCTGGTGACCAGGCGATCCAGCCACGGCTCGAAACCGAGGCCGTTCTTGATGATGACCTTGGCCTTGAGCAGCGCCTTGGCGTCATCCGGTGTGGGTTCGTAGGTATGGGCGTCGGCGTCCGGGCCGACCATGTTGCTGATCTGGATGTGATCGCCACCGATCTGGTGGGTGATGTCATCGAGAATACTGAAGCTGGTGACCACCTGAAGCTTGTCTGCGGCGTGAGCCATCGAAAGCGGCAACAGCAGACTGAACAGCACGAGTAGAGCGCGCATCGGGAAACACCTCATTGGGATGTAAGCAAAGGCGGGCGGCGCAACAAGCCGTGCACCGGACCGAACACCACGGACAACACATACCCAGCACCCGCCACCAGCACGATCGCCGGGCCGCTGGGCAGTGAGTAGTAGAACGACAACAACAACCCCAGCCACACCGACAGGCATCCCAGCACCGCCGATACCGCGATCAGCACCGGCAGGCGCCGGCTCCAGAAGCGTGAAGCGATAGCCGGCAGCATCATCAAGCCCACCACCATTAACGCGCCGATGGCCTGGAAGCCGATCACCAGGTTCAGCACCACCAGCGTCAGGAACACGCCATGGGCCAGCGGCCCGAGGCGGCTGACGGTTTGCAGGAACAGCGGATCAAGGGTGTCGAGCAGCAGCGGTTTGTAGATCAACGCCATGGCGATCAAGCTGAAACCCGAGACCCAGAGCATGCCGGTGAGGGTGGTTTGATCCACGGCCAGGGCTGAACCGAACAGCAGGTGCAGCAGGTCCAGGCGCTTGCCGGCCAGGCCCAGGATCAGCACACCGGCAGCGAGGGAGATGGGGTAGATGGCGGCGAGGCTGGCGTCTTCGCGCAGACCGGTGCGGCGGGTTATCCACGCGGCCAGGCCGGCCATGCCCAGACCGGCGCCCAGGCCGCCGATGGTCAGCGCGGGCAGGCTCAGCCCGGCAAACCAGAAGCCCAGCGCTGCGCCCGGTAGGATGCCGTGGGCGACCGCGTCGCCGATCAGGCTCATGCGCCGCAGGATCAGAAACACCCCCAGCGGTGCGGTGCTGCAGGCGAGCACCAACCCGCCGATAAGCGCGCGGCGCATAAATACGAAGTCATGAAACGGCATCCACAGCTGGGCGGTGAGGTGCATCACGCCACCTGCATATGCGGTTGCGGGCGGATCAGCTCTTGGCTGGGGCCGAATACGCAGCCGGTGTTTTTGATCTGTACTACTTGCTGGGTGTGATGGCGCACAGACGCCAAGTCATGGCAGACGACCACCAGCGTGCGGCCTTGGTCATGCCAGGCGTGGATGTGTTTCCAGCACAGCGCCTGGCCGTCTTCGTCGAGGGCCGCGTGGGGTTCGTCGAGCAACAGGATGGGCGCGTCGGCCAGGCTCATGCGGGCGAGCAGGGCGCGTTGCAGTTCGCCACCGGACAATGCCATCAACGGTCGATGTTCAAGACTACTGAGGCACCAGTCTTCCAATACCGCTTGCAGGCGTTGGCTGCGTTGTTGCGCAGTGTGCTGGGTACCCCAGAAGCCAGCGGCGACTAGCTCCTGCAGGCTGATGGGGAACTGGCGATCCAGGTATTGCTGCTGGGGCAGGAACGACAGGCCGCCGCGACGAGGAACACCCACGGTGACTTTACCCGCCAGCGGCTTTTGCAGGCCGGCAATGACTTTGAGCAAGCTGCTCTTGCCGGTGCCGTTGGCGCCGATTATGCCGGTGAGGCTGCCTTTTTCCAGCGTCAAGTCCAGCGCCGGCGTCAGTGGTTGCCCGGGAGCTCCCCAGCGCAGAGCATTACAGGTGATCATGCGGGGTCTCTCGTCCAGCGGCTCTCAGCCACGGCATCGTGCGCGTGCAGGCTTTCGGCGTGGATCACTTTGAGGTGGAAGGCTTTGACGGCATCCGAGCGTTTCAAGGCGAGGTGCAGGCGGCGAGCGGCGTCTTCGCAGAACATCAAGTTCTGCCCATTGGCCAGGGCGAAGGCTTGTTCGTCCGCACGTTTCACCGCGGTTTGCACGGCGGTGCCGAGGGCGGCTTCGGCGTTGTCGATCAGCTCAGTCAGCGGTAGGTCGGGCTGTTGCTCGTCCAGTTGGATGGATAGCTGCGCACTGCTGCGCTGGCTGTGAGGCGTGGCGAGAATGCCATTGGCGCTGCCGAGCCAGGTCAACACGTCTTCGTGCTGCAACGGTATATTGGCGAAATCATCGAGAAACTGCTGCTGAATCAACTGCCTGGCGAGGGCGGCGGAGCATGGGCACGTTGAGGAATAAGTAACGTCAATTTTTAGTTCCACGTGGAACATCTGGTTTTCCAGACGTGCCTCGATGCTCACCGGGTAGCCTTTCCAGCCAGCTAATGGGCTGACCAGTGCCGGGCGTTTAAGCAGCACATCGGTGTAGATGCGCAGGTAGGCGTTCTTAGATAAACCTTCATGACTGTCGAGAAATCGAAGCAGTACATTACGCAGAAGTGCAGGTGTAAGCGGCTGCTGGTCGAGCATCTCCAAGGCCAGGTAAAGGCGTGACATATGAATGCCACGGGCCGTGCCGTCGTCCAGGCTCACGCCTGCATCGGCGGTGGCGGTCAGGCGCTGACCGTCAATCAGGATAGGCAAGGCGATGCCGCACATGCCCACCCAGTCGAGTGGCAAGGCTTGGCGTGAAGCCTGCGCGGCGATATCCGGCAGAGTCAGCGCATTCATAGACAGGTCCATCGTTGGAAATAATTAGTCATGTTATAGTATAACAATTACCGTTACGATGAAATTTCTGATCCAGCCTTTATTCAGTCATGTCGAGTAGGGACGCTCCTTTATCTGCGGTATATGCCATGCACCGACGTCAGCTCCTCAACCTGCTGCTGGTCAGCCCCCTGTTCACTTTGCCTTTAGGGGCCTACGCCACGCAGATTCGCAATGCACGCGTGTGGCGCTCGGACGACAAGCTGCGTTTAGTGTTCGATCTCAGTGGCCCGGTGCAGTACAAGACTTTTTCCCTGACTGCACCGGATCGCTTGATCATCGACTTGAGTGGTGCCGGCCTCAGTGGCGACTTCTCCCAGCTGGCGCTGAAGAACAGTGGGATTACCTCGATCCGTTCCGGGCATTTTGGTAAGAGCGATACGCGCATCGTGTTGGACTTGGTCGCGCCGATGCAGCTCAACAGCTTCGTGCTGCCGCCCCAGGATGGACAAGGTCACCGCTTGGTATTGGACCTGACCAGTGTTACTCGCGCACCCCGTCAAATCGCTGCTGAGCCCTTGCCGTTAGTGGCGCCGGTGGGCAAGGGGCACCCAAAACGCGACATCATTGTGGTGGTCGATCCCGGCCATGGCGGCAAGGACCCAGGCGCCGTCGGTTCCAAGGGCCAGCGCGAAAAAGATGTGGTGCTGTCGATCGCCCAGTTGCTGGCTAAACGCTTGAAACGCGAAAAGGGCTTTGACGTAAAACTGGTGCGCAATGACGATTTCTTCGTGCCTTTGCGCAAGCGCGTGGACATCGCTCGCCAGCACAAGGCCGATATGTTCATTTCGGTGCATGCCGACGCCGCGCCACGGCTTACCGCATCGGGCGCTTCGGTGTATGCGTTGTCTGAAGGCGGCGCCACCTCCGCCACGGCGCGTTTCATGGCCCAGCGCGAAAACGGCGCAGACCTGCTGGGCGCCACCACCTTGCTCAATCTGAAGGACAAAGACCCGATGCTGGCCGGGGTGATTCTCGACATGTCGATGAACGCTACCATCGCCTCCAGCCTGCAACTGGGCAGCTCGGTATTGGGCAGCCTGCAAAGCATCACCAGCTTGCATCAGAAGCGCGTCGAGCAGGCAGGGTTCGCGGTACTCAAGTCACCGGACGTGCCTTCGATCCTGGTGGAAACCGGGTTTATCTCCAACGCTCGAGACGCCCAGCGGCTAGTGACGGCACGTCATCAACAAGCGGTGGCGGACGGCCTTTTCGAAGGTCTGAAAAATTATTTCCAGAAGAACCCTCCGATGAACAGCTACATGGCCTGGGTGCAGGAACAGAAGAAAGCCCAGGCCTAGCAGCCGGTCAGTCGGCTGCAGGTGAATTTGACGCTGGCGCCACCTGAGCTGGAAAACCGGTTGATGGTGGTCCAGCCCACGCGCCGCGTGTAACCGACCCACGCCTCACCATCGGATGCCAAGCCGGTAAAGAACGTCAGTTGCCCATAGCGGCTGTTGGTCTGCGCCCAGTAGCGTTTGCCGATCACTTCAAAACCGCGCAGATACGTCGTGCTGCCCACGGTCGCCACGCTGTAGGCATTCCCCAACGGGTCCACGCAAGCCAGCACGTTGGCGCTGCGCGTGCAGTTAGCCAAAAGGCTGGGCGCTTGGGCACAGGCCGGCCCTGCGGCTACCAATAGCAGGGCGCACAAGAGGTATCTCATCGAGTTTCTCGGAATGTTTAACGTGATCAAGCATTACGCCCTTCGTTGCGACGAGTAAGAGAGATTGGCTTATTTGTATTGTTATACTATAACATTAAACAACAGCCTGACCCGTGAACCGCTTCCCATGACTGAACAAGACCTCCTGGCCCAGCCGCCCGCCGATTACATGAATGACGTCCAGCAAGGTTTCTTCCGTGAGCTGCTGCTGACTCAGCGCTACGAACTCCAAGCACGCATTGAAGCCGAGTTCCTGATACTGCGCGAGCAGGAAACCAACAGCGACCTGGCGGATATCGGCAGTGCCGAAGAGCAACGCCAATGGCAACTGCGCCTGCTGGAGCGGGAAAAGAAGCTGTTGGACAAGATCGATGACGCCCTGGAACTGTTGGCCCGCGGTGAATACGGCTGGTGCCGTGAAACCGGTGAACCCATCGGCCTGCAACGCTTGCTGCTGCGCCCCACCGCGACCCTGTGTATCGAAGCCAAAGAACGTGAAGAGCTGCGCGAACGCCATAAACGGGCAGTTTGACCGGCCAACCCTGATGAGGAATACCTGATGCCCAATCGTCTCCCCGTGACCGTGTTGTCCGGCTTTCTCGGCGCCGGTAAAAGCACGCTGCTCAACTACGTCCTGCGCAACCGCGAAAACCTGCGGGTGGCGGTGATCGTCAACGACATGAGCGAAATCAACATCGACGGCAGCGAGGTGCAGCGCGACGTCACGCTCAATCGCTCGGAAGAAAAACTGGTAGAGATGAGCAACGGCTGTATCTGCTGCACCTTGCGTGAAGACTTGCTGGAAGAAGTCGCAAAGCTCGCCAAGGAAGGTCGGTTCGATTATCTGCTGATCGAATCCACCGGTATTTCCGAGCCTTTGCCGGTGGCCGAAACCTTCACTTTCCGCGATGAAAACGAGCAAAGCCTGGCCGACATCGCACGGTTGGATACCATGGTCACCGTGGTCGACGGCATGAACTTCCTGCTCGACTACCAGGCCGCCGAAAGCCTGGCTTCACGCGGCGAAACCCTTGGTGAAGAGGACGAGCGCTCCATCACAGACCTGTTGATCGAGCAGATCGAATTCGCTGACGTCATCCTGATCAGCAAGATCGATCTGATCAGTCGCCGTGAGCGCGAAGAGTTGATGGCTATTCTCGAGCGCCTCAACGCCCAGGCGGAAATCATCCCGATGGTCATGGGCGAAGTGCCGCTGCACAAGATCCTCAACACCGGCCGCTTCGACTTCGAACGTGCCGCCCAGGCCCCGGGCTGGTTACAGGAGTTGCGCGGTGAACATGTGCCGGAAACCGAAGAGTACGGCATCGCGTCCACTGCTTACCGTGCGCGCCGGCCCTTCCACCCACAGCGGTTTTTCGACTTTATCGACCGCCCGTGGGTGAACGGCAAGCTGCTGCGTTCCAAGGGCTTCTTCTGGTTGGCCAGCAAACATCAGGACGCTGGCAGTTGGTCCCAGGCCGGCGGCTTGATGCGCCATGGGTTTGCCGGGCGCTGGTGGCGCTTTGTGCCGAAAAGCCAGTGGCCTCAGGACGAAGAAAGCGTGGCGGCGATCATGGGTAACTGGCAATTGAGCACTGGTGACTGCCGCCAGGAACTGGTGTTTATCGGGCAAAACATCGACTTCAACCAGATGCGTGCCGAGCTGGATGCGTGCTTGCTCAACGATGAAGAAATGGCGCTGGGCGTCGAAGGTTGGCGTTTGCTGCTCGATCCTTTTGGCCCTTGGTATGAGCAGGTAGCCTGATGTTGGCCCCGGTTATTCCCCTGCGCCCCATGATCCGCCAGGCCCGTGGGGAAACCCCGCTGGCGCTGTCCGATATCCTCAACGATGGCGTCAACCTGGCGGTCTGGCAGCGCCAACTGCCCCTGCATATCGCCGAATTCGGTGCCTTGCAGGTTGCACTCAATGAGCCGTTGGCTGAATCCTTGGTGATTGAGCTCGACAGCGAAGACGCCGTACCGAACTTGCAGGGGTTGGCGTCCAGTTGTCGCGATCTTGAGGGCTACGCCGGTTTTATCGCCGATGTGTCGTGGTTGGTCAGCGCGTTTGCCTGCCTGCTCGGCGCCAAGCGTATTGGTGTGCGTCTGCGGCTGCTGGACAAGGCCATGTGCCCGCGTTTTCACGTCGATCATGTACCGGTTCGGTTGATCACCACCTACGCCGGTATTGGCAGCCAATGGTTGCGCGAAGGCGTCATGGACCGCCGCAACCTGGGCCAAGAGGACGCCGAGCCTACCGAGCGTATCGAGCAGATCCATTGCGGCGAAGTGGCATTGCTCAAGGGTACGAAATGGCACGGTAACGAAGGGCACGGCCTGATCCACCGCTCGCCAGCGCTCCAGGCCAATGAACGGCGGTTGATCCTGACGCTGGATTGGCTGGCATAACCGGGTAGGATCAAGCTCTCTACACTGTCTGAATGATGCCTCTCATGCTGCAGAACATTCCCACTCACGTGATTGCCGGGCCCTTGGGCGCCGGCAAGACCAGCCTGATCCAGCACCTGCTTGCCCAGCGCCCGGCCAACGAGCGCTGGGCGGTACTGATCAACGAGTTCGGCCAGATCGGCCTGGACGCCGCCTTGCTGACTCAAGACGATGACGGTATCGCTCTGGGAGAAGTGGCGGGAGGCTGCCTGTGTTGTGTGAATGGTGCACCTTTCCAGGTAGGGCTGGGTCGCTTGCTGCGTAAGGCCAAGCCGGATCGGTTGTTTATCGAACCGTCAGGCTTGGGCCATCCGGCGCAGTTGCTCAAACAACTGCGGGAGGCGCCCTGGCAAAACGTGTTGGCAGTGCAGCCCTGTGTGCTGGTGCTGGATGCCCAGGCGCTGGCGGCGGGCAAGCCGTTGCCGCAGGCACAGCAAGAGGCGTTGGCCAGCGCCGGCCTACTGGTATTGAACAAGGATGAGGCGCTGGATGCTGCGCAACGTCAGGCGATTGAGGGGCAATTACCCCATTGCGCGCTCTATTGGACACGCCGGGCGCAATTGCCGCTTGAACGGTTGCCAGGCTTGAATGCGCAGGCGCAAGAGGCAGTGGATAACGTCGAGCTCCCTCAAGGGCTGGCGCAAATGCCGGCCATTTGGAGTGAGCCTGCGTTGCCGATCTTTTTGAGCCAGAACCAGGAGGGTGGCTGGAGTGTTGGTTGGCGTTGGCATCCGAGCCAGCAATTCGATGTCAGCCGCCTGCATCACTGGCTATCAAGCCTCGACTGGCGCCGTGCCAAACTGGTTATCCACAGCCTCCAGGGCTGGGTCTCGGCCAACGCTGTGGATAACAGCCTATTGGCCTGGCAAGCCAGTGAATGGCGGCGGGATTCGCGGATTGAATTGATCTTCAGCGAACCACAGGACGTGGCCGCATTGCAGGCTGACCTGGCAGCCTGCCGTTACTGACGTTTCTTGGTGGCATGGTCCTGGCGCCATTGGCTCAATTCGATCACCTCGGCGCTGGGCAACGGCTCCTTGGCCTCGAACGGGTAGGGCGCCAGTTCGATCTGCGCACTGTGGGCACCGAACTGGGTGATGACCCCGGAATGACGGGTTTCCCCGGTCACGGTGAACTCGAAATTGTAGATACGTGCCAGGCGCCGCCGGCCATTGGCATCCTTCACGAAACCGATGCGTTTTAGCGCCACCGCACCGTCGAGCAGCTCGATATCGAGCTTGGCGCAATGCTGCTTGACCCGCTCCAGAGCCCGTTCACGCAGGCCGTGGTTGTGCCAAACCCAGGCGGCGCCGGTCGCCAGCAGCATCAATACGAAGATGTTTCCCAGGGTCAGCATTCCATGAACTCCAACAAAGTGAGAGCAGCTTAACTGTGTCGCCGGTCTGTCGTACAGGTTGCGTTTAGTCGCATACTGCGCGGCCAGAATTTCAACGGCTTTACGGAAACCTCCCGCATGAAACGCACACCTCATCTGCTTGCGATCCAGTCTCATGTGGTCTTTGGCCACGCCGGAAACAGCGCCGCCGTGTTCCCCATGCAGCGGGTCGGGGTGAATGTCTGGCCGCTCAACACGGTGCAATTCTCCAACCACACACAGTATGGACAGTGGGCGGGCGAAGTGTTGGCGCCGCAGCAAATTCCGGCGCTGGTGGAAGGCATTGCCGCGATTGGTGAGCTGGGCAACTGTGATGCGGTGCTGTCCGGGTACCTTGGCAGTGCAGACCAGGGCCGCGCTATTCTTAGCGGTGTGGCACGTATCAAGGCGCTCAACCCCAAGGCGCTGTACCTGTGCGACCCGGTGATGGGCCACCCGGAAAAGGGCTGCATCGTGCCGCAGGAGGTCAGCGATTTCCTGTTGGATGAGGCTGCGGCCATGGCGGATTTCCTCTGCCCCAACCAACTGGAGCTGGACAGTTTTGCCGGGCGCAAGCCGCAATCGCTGTTCGATTGCCTGGGCATGGCTAGGGCGCTGCTGGCGCGTGGGCCGAAGGCGGTACTGGTCAAGCACCTGGATTATCCAGGCAAGCTGCCGGAGGGTTTTGAGATGCTGCTGGTGACCGAAGGCGGCAGCTGGCATCTGCGTCGGCCACTGCTGGCATTCCCGCGTCAGCCGGTGGGTGTGGGCGATTTGACTTCAGGCCTGTTCCTGGCGCGGGTGCTGCTGGGCGACAGCCTGGTGGCAGCCTTTGAGTTCACCGCCGCAGCGGTGCATGAAGTGCTGCTGGAAACCCAGGCTTGCGCCAGTTATGAACTGGAGTTGGTTCGGGCTCAGGATCGCATCGCCCATCCGCGTGTGCGGTTCGAAGCCACGCCGATCAGTCTGTAAGTATGCAAAACCAGTGTGGGAGGGACGGTGCGACGATTCGACTTGCTCCCACATTTGGATTGGGTTTGCAGATTTTGAACTAAGGCGCTTCGTCTTTGATTTCCCGGTAGCGCTTTTCCAGCTCCTGGCGAATCTGCCGGCGTTGCTGGGCCTGCACAAAGCGGCGTTTGTCTTCGCTGTTCTGCGGCTGCAGGGGCGGCACGGCGGCGGGTTTGCGTTGGTCGTCTACAGCCACCATGGTGAAGAAGCAGCTGTTGGTATGGCGCACCGAGCGCTCACGGATGTTTTCGGTCACCACCTTGATGCCCACTTCCATCGACGTATTGCCGGTGTAGTTGACCGACGCCAGGAAAGTCACCAGCTCACCGACATGGATCGGCTCGCGAAAAATCACCTGGTCCACCGACAACGTGACCACATAACGACCCGCATAACGGCTGGCGCAGGCGTAGGCCACTTCGTCGAGGTACTTGAGTAGCGTGCCGCCGTGGACATTGCCTGAGAAGTTGGCCATGTCAGGGGTCATCAGTACCGTCATCGACAGCTGGGCGTTTCCGGGTTCCATAGCACACTCACGGGTTGTAGGCATTGGTTTGGGGGGGCGGGCACCTCTGCGGGTGCTGGAGTCTTTGCAGCGCCATCCCTAACGGGACGCCAGTGGGCGGCTTGCCGTCACGCATGCATCGATCTGTTTCCATATATTGCACCGGCTTTTCAGCAGAAGTCGCGGTGTTAACCTTCAAAAGCCCATCTCAGGGCTTTTCTTACGTTCAAGGCAGACTTTTCCTTCCGCTCTTTGAGGCCGTACAAAAGCGCGGCCGGAAGTGGGAAAAGCGCCGATACCCTCAAGGAGCCCCTCGCCATGCACGCCATCAGCTTCATCCAGGACTTGGCCGTGATCATGCTGGTGGCAGGGGTGGTCACCATCCTGTTTCACCGCCTCAAGCAGCCGGTGGTGCTGGGCTATATCGTCGCCGGCTTCATTATCGGCCCCCACACCCCGCCGTTTGGCCTGATCCACGATGAAGACACGATCAAGACCCTGGCTGAGCTTGGGGTAATCTTCCTGATGTTCTGCCTGGGCCTGGAGTTCAGCCTGCGCAAGCTGTTCAAGGTGGGGGCCACGGCGTTTATCGCGGCGTTCCTTGAGATCGTGCTGATGATCTGGATTGGCTACGAGATCGGCCGCTGGTTCGACTGGAGCACCATGGACTCGCTGTTTCTCGGCGCGATCCTGGCGATTTCCTCGACCACCATCATCGTCAAGGCCCTCAATGACCTGAAGATGAAAGACCAGCGTTTCGCCCAGCTGATTTTCGGTGTGCTGATCGTCGAGGACATCCTGGGTATCGGCATCATTGCCTTGCTGTCGAGCATCGCCGTCAGTGGCACAGTCAGCTCCGGCGAGGTGTTCTCCACGGTCGGCAAGCTTTCTCTGTTCATGATCGTCGCGCTGGTGATCGGCATTTTGCTGGTGCCGCGCCTGCTGGCTTATGTGGCCAGGTTTGAAAGCAACGAGATGCTGCTGATCACCGTGTTGGGCTTGTGTTTCGGTTTCTGCCTGCTGGTGGTGAAGCTGGAATACAGCATGGTGCTCGGGGCGTTCTTGATTGGCGCGATCATGGCTGAATCCCGGCAATTGATTAAGATCGAGCGCCTGATCGAGCCGGTTCGCGACATGTTCAGTGCGATCTTCTTTGTCGCGATTGGCTTGATGATCGACCCGAATATCCTGCTGCAATACGCCTGGCCGATTGCGGTGATCACCGTCGCCGTGGTGCTGGGCAAGATGCTTTCCTGCGGCCTGGGCGCATTTATCGCCGGCAATGATGGGCGCACTTCGCTGCGGGTCGGCATGGGGCTGTCACAGATTGGTGAGTTTTCTTTCATCATTGCGGCGCTGGGGATGACCCTGCAGGTGACCAGTGATTTCCTCTATCCGGTAGCAGTAGCGGTTTCGGCGATTACGACCTTGCTCACCCCCTACCTGATTCGCGGTGCCGACCCGTTGTCATTGAAGATCGCGGCGGTAATGCCCAAGCGCATGAGCCGTGTATTCGGCATGTATGGCGAATGGCTGCGCAGCATTCAGCCTCAGGGCGAGGGCGCGATGCTGGCCTCGATGATCCGCAAAATCATCCTGCAGGTAGGGGTAAACCTGGCGTTGGTGATCGCGATCTTCTTTGCCGGCAGCTTTTTCGCCGCGCGCATCGGTGGGTATCTGGAAGGCTGGGTCAGTGACCAAAGCTGGCAGAAGGCATTGATCTGGGGTGGGGCACTGCTGTTGTCGCTACCGTTCCTGATTGCGGCGTATCGCAAGCTCAAGGCGCTGTCGATGTTGCTGGCGGAGATGAGCGTGAAGCCGGAGATGGCCGGGCGGCATACCCAGCGTGTGCGAAGGGTGATTGCGGAACTGATCCCCATTTTGTCGCTGCTGGTGATCTTCCTGCTATTGGCAGCCTTGTCGGCCAGCATTCTGCCGACCAACAAGTTGCTGGTGTTGATTGCCGTGGTCACGGCGGCGGTAGCGGCGGTGCTCTGGCGCTGGTTTATCCGTGTGCATACGCGGATGCAGGTTGCCCTGTTGGAAACGTTAGATAACCACAAGGATACGCCGGACCACTAAAGGCTGGGTGTGGCGCTCAGCTTTCCAGCCAGACGTCCCGCGCCCAGTGCCATACCGATTCCCAGGTTTCTTCGGTGACGAGCTCTTCCTC
The DNA here is from genome assembly GCF_009659625.1 of Pseudomonas haemolytica. Taxonomy (GTDB): domain Bacteria; phylum Pseudomonadota; class Gammaproteobacteria; order Pseudomonadales; family Pseudomonadaceae; genus Aquipseudomonas; species Aquipseudomonas haemolytica. Next base: position 174,352 of record NZ_VOIW01000003.1, read on the forward strand.
GCCGGACCACAGCACCACGGTGCCGTCTTCTTCGACGCAGTAGTAGTCGTCGCCGTCCTGGCAGATCGGGATCATGCTGCGGTCGACGCCAGCATCCCAGGCGTTGGCGGCAACGTCCGGCAGGTAGGTGTGGGATTGTGGGTCGGTGACGGTCACCGGTTCCAGGCTGCCATACACCACGTCGCTGACGGTGAGCAGGAACTCACGGAAGACAAACGGGATATCGATGAACAGTTGTTCTTCGATTTCCACCAGTTGGTCTTCGTCAGGCAGCTCCAAAGGAACCGGTACCGGTTCGTTGGCTTCACGCAATTGTTCGATGATTTCTTCCACGGCCGGGATCCTCTTGCTAGATGGCGCGGTTTATAGGGGCGTTTTATACAGTAGCTCGCTATAAGTGCAACCGTGAAATAGAAAACCCCGGACAAGTCCGGGGTTTTTGTTATCGCTTGCTCAAACGTGCTGGTTTCAGCCGTTCTGGCGGATACCGGCGACCAGCCATGGCTGATTGTCACCCTGTGGGCGTTCCATGTTCCAGCTTTCGCTGAACACTTCACCCTGGTCGAAACGCGAGGTCTTCGACACGCCGCTGAATGTCAGGGTGGCGATGGTCTTGTCGGCGCGATCATCCACACCGTCCAGTTGTACGCGCAGGTCGTCGATGTAGGTCGACTGGAATGCTTCACCGATTTCGGCACGTTCGCGCTTGAGGAACTCCAGCAGTTGCGGGGTCACGAACTCGGAGATCTTGTCCATTTCGTTGGCGTCCCAGTGCTGTTGCAGGGACTGGAAGTGGCTGCGGGCCGCTTCGACGAAACGTTCTTCGTTGAACCAGGCCGGTGCATTGATCACCGGACGGGCGGCGGCAGGGGCTGCCGAGCCACCGAAGATCGAACCCATGGCTGGCTTCTGCTCGAACACTTCACGCTGCATCGGCGCGCCGGCTGGAGCCAGGTGCTCCTGCTGCTTGCGGCGACGGGCGGCGATAAAGCGGAAGATCACGAAGGCGATGACGGCCAGGATCAGGATGTCGAAGATCTGCATACCCTCGAAGCCGCCGCCCATGAACATGGAAGCGAGCAGGCCACCGGCGGCAATACCGGCCAGAGGGCCCAGCCAGCGCGAAGCACCGCCGGCCTTGGCAGCAGCGCCAGCGGCACCGGCTGCGCCCGCAGTGGCGGCAGCACCGCCGGCACCCGCGGCTGGAGCCATCTGGCTGGTCTGGTGAGTCGGTGCCGCGCCCGAGCTTTTGCCGCCACCGAAGCGTTTGGCGTTGGCGTCGATGCTCATCGTCAAGCCGATGCACAGCGCCATGGCGATGCTAAGAAAACGTTTCATAAAGGGAATTCCCATTTGTGGATTGCACGCGCGCCATGTTGCACAGGTGTCGTGACAGTGGCTAGCGGCATAATGTTTCGGGCTTTTGCGTAAGACCGAATCCGAAGGGTCTGTAGGACGTACGACAGATATTGGCCCGCGCTTGTTAAAAACAAGGGCAGGCCAAAACCTTCATGTAGGCAAATGTTTCAGACCGCTTCGAGCTTCGCGTAACCCATCATCAGCCACTTGCTGCCTTCGGCGAAGTTCACCTGCACCCGGGCCTGGGCGCCGGCGCCTTCGAAGTTGAGGATCACGCCTTCGCCGAAGATCGCATGCTTGACCTGCTGGCCGAGGCTGAATGGGGTTTCCGGAATTTCGGAACCGGCAAACATGTTGCTGGAGTTCTGCTGCTGGCCACCGCCGAACGGACGGCTGACGCTGTTGGACAGGCGCACTTCCTGGATCAACCCCTTCGGCACTTCACGTACGAAGCGCGATACCTTGTTGTAGGTCTCGCTGCCGTACAGGCGTCGGGTTTCGGCGTAGGTCATCACCAGGTTCTGCATCGCCCGGGTAATGCCCACATAGGCCAGGCGGCGTTCTTCCTCAAGGCGGCCGGGTTCTTCCAGGCTCATCTTGTGGGGGAACAGACCTTCCTCCATGCCCACCAGGAACACATACGGAAATTCCAGGCCCTTGGCGCTGTGCAAGGTCATCAGCTGGATGCTGTCTTCATGCTCATCGGCCTGGGTATCGCCTGCTTCCAGCGACGCATGGCCAAGGAAGGCGGCGAGCGGCGTCAGCTCTTCGTCTTCCTCGGTGTTTTCGAAGGCGCGGGCGGCGCTGACCAGCTCCTCAAGGTTTTCTACCCGGGCCTGGCCTTTCTCGCCTTTTTCCGCCTCGTGATAGGCGATCAGCCCGGACTGCGCGATCACGGTCTGGGTCATCAGGTGCAGAGGCATTTCTGCGCACTTGGCGGCCAGGTTCTCGATCAGCTCGACAAACACGCCCAACGCCCCGGCAGCGCGGCCGGTCAGGCCTTTGTTGGCGATCAGCAAGCGCATGGCTTCCCACATCGACACATCGGCATGGCGCGCATGATCGCGGATCGCTTCTACGGTTTTCTCACCGATGCCGCGGGCCGGGATATTGATCACCCGCTCCAGCGCCGCATCGTTGCCGCGGCCTTCCAGCAAGCGCAGGTAGGCCATGGCGTTCTTGATTTCGGCACGTTCGAAGAAGCGCTGGCCGCCGTAGATACGGTACGGAATACGCTCGCGCAACAGGGCTTCTTCCAGCACCCGCGATTGGGCGTTGGAACGGTACAGGATCGCGATATCGCTGCGGGCCAGGCCGGTCTTCAGTGCGCTTTCGATGGTTTCCACCACGTAGCGTGCTTCATCGTGCTCGTTGAACGCCGCGTACAGGTTGATCGCCTCGCCTTCGCCGCCGTCGGTCCACAGCTCTTTGCCCAGGCGCCCGGTGTTGTTGGCGATCAAGGCGTTGGCAGCCTTGAGGATCCCGGCGGTGGAGCGGTAGTTCTGCTCCAGGCGGATGGTCACCGCGTCCGGGAAGTCTTCGGAATACTGGTAGATGTTCTCGATTTTCGCGCCGCGCCAGCCGTAGATCGACTGGTCGTCATCGCCCACCACCATCAGGCTGTCGCCGCCCTTGGCCAGCAGGCGCAACCAGGCGTACTGCACGGCGTTGGTGTCCTGGAACTCATCCACCAGGATGTGGCGGAAGCGTTTCTGGTAATGGGCCAGCAAACCTGGGTTGTCACGCCACAGGTCGAGAGCGCGCAGCAGCAGCTCGGAGAAGTCGATGACGCCGGCGCGCACGCAGGCTGCCTCGTAGGCTTCATAAATGCTGCGCATGGTGGCCAGGAACAGGTCGCCGCTGGCCTGGATATGTTGCGGGCGCAGGCCCTCATCTTTCTGGCCGTTGATAAACCATTGGGCCTGGCGCGCCGGCCAACGTTGTTCATCGAGGCCCAGTTCGCGGATCACGCGCTTGACCAGGCGTTGCTGGTCGTCGCTGTCGAGAATCTGGAAAGTCTGGCTCAGCCCCGCTTCCTGCCAATGCGCCCGCAGCAGGCGGTGCGCCAGGCCGTGGAAGGTACCCACCCACATGCCGGCCGGGCTAATGCCCATCAACTGCTCGATGCGGTGGCGCATCTCGGCAGCGGCCTTGTTGGTAAAGGTCACCGACAGGATCGAATGCGGGGACGCGTTTTCGACCTGGATCAACCAGGCGATACGGTGCACCAGCACTCGGGTTTTACCGGAGCCAGCACCGGCCAGGACCAACTGACGGCCAACGGGGGCCGCTACGGCCTGACGTTGGGCATCGTTGAGGGAGTTCAGCAAAAGAGAGAGATCATCGCGCATCGACGCATTCTATGGGCCTAAGGGAGCTCGGGCAAATCCCAATGCCAGGTGGTCGACGGAAAACATCCGGCACGCTACCGACCGGGCGAACATTCTGTCGGGAGGGATGACCGGTTGGTCATGGACTGCAGCCCGCGCCGCGTCTTGCTCAAGCTGTCTGGGCCAAAGGTTTGCGGCCAGTTTCTGCGAGTTTTTTATGACCTGGAGCAGTTTGGCCCAGGCGCCTGCTTGTGTATGCTCCGTCGACGTTTCGGGCTCACCATTATAAGAACACCGCCTATGACCCTTAGCACCGACCTGTTTGGCCCCTCGGCGGCGCCGGCGCAGGTCATCCGTAAACACTATGCAACCGAAATGGCGGTCGAGCGCACGCGCCTGCTGTACCAGGGCTCGTTGCTGCCGACGCTGCTGATGCTGGTCAACGGCCTGGTCTGCGCCTGGTTACTGTGGAACCCGCAGCAATACCTGCTCGACAGCATCTGGTTGCTCTGGCTGCTGGCCTTGGTGGCGATGCGCGTGATTCAGGTGGCGGCCTTTGATTCGGCGATGCCCAGCCGTCAGGCCCAACCGGTGTGGCGGCGAATGTTTATGCTCGGCTCGGCGGCCAGTGGCCTGACCCTTTCCTTTGCGGCCATCGTCCTGGTGCCCGCTGACAGCTTTATGCATCAGGCCTGGGTGTTTGGCCTGATTGGCGCCGCTTCATTGTCGGCCAGCGTGGCCTACGCCGTTAACCTTTGGGCCTTCTTGTCCTTTGCCTTGCCGTGCCTGTTGCCGGCCATCGTCTACCTGTTCTGGAATGGCACACCTCAGCAGCAGGGCTGGGGCGTGCTCGGCCTGATCCTGCTGGCGTCACTGAGCCTGGTGGCATGGCAAGTCAACCGCCTGATCCAGCGCGGGCTGTCGCGCCGCTTCCAGAATCAGGCGCTGATCGAGCATTTGCAGCAGGCGCAGCAGCGCAGTGAGCAGTTGAACCTGGAGTTGGTACGCGAAGTGGAGCAGCGCCGCCAGGTAGAGCAGGACCTGCGCGAATCCCAGGTCGACCTGCAAGACCGCGTGGCGCTACGCAGCCACGAACTGGATGCCGCCAGCCTCGCTCTGAATAAAAGCGAAGCGCGGCTCGCCATGGCCCTGCAAGCCAGCGAGCTGGGCTTGTGGGATTGGAACCTGCAAACCGACGAAGTCCACCACACCCAACTCAAGGAGCTGTTCGGCCTGGAGCCCGAGTACGTCACGGCGATGCTCAGCCACCTCAAGCCGCGCCTGCACCCCGACGACCTGCCGTTGCTCAAGCGCGCGCTGGTGGAGCATCTCAAAGGCCGCAGCGAGGACTACCAAGTGGAGTACCGCGTGCGCCATGGCGATGGGCATTGGGTGTGGATCCAGGACCGCGGGCGTGCGGTAGAGCGTGCGCCCAATGGCCGTGTGACCCGCATGCTCGGCACGCGCCGCGATATCAGCGCCAGTAAAGCCCTGGAAGAACAGCTACGGCTCGCCTCGACGGTGTTCGAGGCGGCCAGCGAAGGCATCGTGATCCTTGATCCCGAGTACGTGCTGATCGCGGTGAACCAGGCATTCAGCCGTGTCACCGGTTTTGACATCGACGACATGCTCGGTCGCAATGTGGTGGAACTGCCCAGCAGCCGCGATGCGCGACGCCACTTCCCGGTGATCCGCCAGGCGCTGCTCAGCCACGGCACCTGGCAGGGCGAGTTGGTGGAAACGCGCAAGAACGGCGAGCTCTACCCGCAGTGGCTGCAATTGAACGTAGTGCGCGATGTTCGGGGAAACGTCAGCCATATCGTGGGCTTTTTCGCCGATCTGTCGGCGCGGCGCGAATCCGAGGAGCGTATGCGCTACCTCACCCACTACGACGAGCTGACCGGCCTGGCCAACCGCTCGTTGTTTCGCGAACGGCTACGCGAGGCGCACCAGCGCGTTCGCCAGGGTGGCCGCAGCCTGGCACTGCTGCATATCAACCTGGATCGTTTCAAGTTGCTCAATGACAGCTTGGGTCATGAAGTGGCCGACCAACTATTGCAGAAAATGGCCCGGCGTTTGATCAATGCGCTGCCCGAAGCCGACACCATCGCGCGCCTGTCCGGCGATGAGTTTGCCGTGCTCTTTGATGCCTATGGCAACTTGTCGAGCCTGGCGCGCGTGGCGACGCGGCTGCTGGCAAAACTGCGCGTGCCGGTGACGGTGGAAGGGCATGAGTTGGTGGTCAGCGCTTCCATGGGCGTCAGCCTGCTGCCGGACAATGCGCGGGAAATTTCCGCGTTGGTCAGCCAATCGAATATGGCCATGCAGCATGCCAAACATTTGGGCGGAAATAACTTCCAGTTCTACACCGACAGCCTGCAAGCCAGCACCCTCGAACGTTTGCAACTGGAAAACCACCTGCGCAAAGCCATCGAGGAACGCCATCTCAGCGTGTTCTACCAGCCCAAACTATGCCTGGCTACCGGCAAGCTGAATGCCGCCGAGGCGTTGATCCGCTGGGAGCATCCGCACTGGGGCATGGTGCCACCGGGGGACTTTATCGGCCTGGCCGAAGAAACCGGCTTGATCGTGCCGTTGGGCGAGTTCGTGTTGCGCCAGGCCTGCTGGCAGGCCTGCGAGTGGCAGCGCCAGGGGCTGGCGCCGATTCGGGTATCGGTCAACCTGTCGGTGCATCAGTTGCGCCAGGGCAAGCTGGTCAGCCTGGTACGCCAGGTGCTGGAAGAAACCGGCCTGGATCCGCAATACCTTGAGCTGGAACTGACTGAAAGCCAATTGCTCGACAGCGTTGAGCACATCATCGCCACCTTTCAACAGTTGCGCGATTTAGGGGTGAAACTGGCCATCGACGATTTTGGCACCGGTTATTCGTCCCTCAGCTACCTCAAGCGCATTCCGGTGGACTACGTGAAGATCGACCAGACCTTTATCCGTGGCCTGGGCCAGGGGCGTGAGGACGCGGCTATCACCCGTGCAATCATCGCCATGGCCCATGGGTTGGCGCTCAAGGTCGTGGCTGAAGGCGTGGAAGATCAGCAGCAGCTGGATTTCCTGCGCGGTGAGCAATGCGACGAAGTGCAGGGTTATCTGATCAGCCAGCCGATGCCGGCCAAAGGGCTGGCAGATTTGTTACGGAAAAATGCAGATTTTTCTTAACGCAGCGTAGGCCGCCTTTATGGCTACATAGCGCCTGCCCGCTGAAACCAGAGGGGAGCAGGGCGATTTAGTGATGCATCGAACGGGCAAAACGACAATTCCTGTAGTATAACTACAAGCTTGCTACATCCCTGGCGCCTGCCAATAACAAGAGTCCTGCCCTTTGAACCTGTTGCAACATATCGCCCAGTCGCGCCACCTGTTACGCAAATCGGAACTCAAGGTTGCCGATCATGTGCTGCTTGACCCTGCGGCTGTGATGCACAGTTCCATGGCCGACCTGGCCCACAGCGTGGGCATCAGCGAGCCCACCATCGTGCGCTTCTGTCGCGCCATTGGCTGCTCCGGGTTCCAGGATTTGAAACTCAAGCTGGCGCAAAGCCTGGCGGCCGGTGCCAGCTTTGGTCAGTTTGCGATCCATGAAGACGACTCTGTCGCCGACTACAGCCTGAAAATCTTCGACACCACCTTGCACACCTTGATGGAAGTGCGCGAGAAGCTCGACCCGGTGGAGCTGCAAAAGGCTGTGACGGCCATGTCCCAGGCCCAGCGCGTCGAGTTCTATGGCTTTGGTGCCTCAGGTGCGGTGGCTGCCGATGCCCAACACAAATTCTTCCGCCTGCTGCTGACGGCCGCGGCCTACAGCGACCCGCACATGCAGGCGATGTCGGCGGTGACCTTGAAACCCACTGACGTGGCGATTTGTATATCCCAGTCCGGCCGCTCCAAAGACTTGCTGATCACCGCCAACCTGGTGCGTGAGAGCGGCGCCTCGCTGATCACCCTGTGCCCGAGCCAGACGCCGTTGGCGGAACTGTCCACAGTAAACCTGGCGATCGACGTGCATGAAGACACCGAAATCTATACGCCGCTGACCTCGCGTATTGCCCACCTGGTGGTGATCGATGTGCTGGCGATGGGTGTGGCCATGGCCCGTGGGCCGAGCCTGGTCAACCACCTCAAGAGCGTGAAGCGCAGTTTGCGCAGCCTGCGGTTGTCGCCCAAATCCGTCAAAGCCCTCGACGACTAAAAAACTGTACACAGCACCCAATGTGGGAGGGGCGGTGCGACGATTCGACTTGCTCCCGATAGCAGTAGGTCAGTCAATGAGTTTGTGACTGAAACTCCGCTATCGGGAGCAAGCCCCCTCCCACATTGGAATCTATTGTGTTTCCAGAATCTTCATCAGGCTGTCATCGCCCGGTCATCCCCCGCGCCCATCCTGTACTCCCCGTACTCGCATTGGGAGACTCCAAATGACCCGGCACTCCGAAGACAGCAACAGCACCGTCAAGACCCGTCGTCAGCAGGAAGACCAGCGCCGCATGGCGTTCCGTCGCGCCATCGAAGACCGTTGCCAGGAGCGCCAACTGCTCCAGAGCATCAGTGACTACCCGGAGCTCCATTGGCAGGCACCCGTGGCTGCCCAGCGAAGCGCTCAGCCAACGCGCTGATTTGCACACGTTCGCTGCGGATAAAGCCCAGGAATGCATGGGCCACTGGTGACAGGCGTTTAGCCTTGGCCTGCACCAGGCACCAACTGCGGTACAGCGGCAGTTCTTCCACCGGCAGCTCCTTGAGCCCGCCGGTGGCCAGTTCCAGGTTGACCGCGTGGCGCGTCAGCAAAGCCACGCCCAACCCTGCGCTCACACATTCACGCTGCGCCTCGGCCGAGGCCACTTCTACTGTCTGGGTGAAGTGCACGCGTTTTTCCTTGAAGTATTCCTCGCAGGCCAGCCGCGTCCCGGACCCCGGTTCGCGCAGCAGCAGCGTGTAAGGCTCCAGGTCTTGCAGGCGCAGCGGCCCTTGCAGGCTCAAAGGGTGGTCGAGGGGAGCCACGGCGACAATCGGATTATTAAGAAACGGCAGGAATTCCAGGCCCATGTCCTGGGGCACCATGGACATGATCACCAGGTCATCGCGGTTGTCCGAAAGCCGGCGAATGACTTGGGCGCGGTTGACCACGGTCAAATGCAATTGCACCTCCGGGTGCTGGCGCTTGAAGGCGGCAAACAGGTGCGGCACGAAGTACTTGGCGCTGGATTCCACCGCCAGTTTCAGTTGGCCCTGCAGCGAGCCCTGCATGTCCGAGAGCTGCATGTCGAGGTTTTCCAAGCGCCCGAAAATATCGCGGCTGGCCCGTTGCAGGGCCTCGGCGGCCTCGGTCATGTAGAGCTTTTTGCCGACATAATCGAACAGCGGCTGGCCGATCAGTTCTTCCAACTGGCGGATTTGCAGGCTGACCGCTGGTTGTGTGAGAGACATTTCTTCGGCTGCACGGCTGTAGGAGCGCAAATCGCAGACCTCATGGAAGATCTGCAATTGACGTAAAGTCAGTCTCATCAATGACTTACGCATGTTCTACATCCTCTCATCCCAGGCTATGCGGCCAACTATAAGTCTTTGCTTATACACAACCCAATAATTATTGATTTTTGTTAATTCTCCGGTGCGCATAGTGTGTGTCTCGCGACTGTCATGAAACATTTGGTCACGCGCCGACCCGGCTTCAGCGGGTCGAAGACGCAGCAATCGGCTCAAGGGAATTTCCAAGTGATAAAAAAGATCCTGATCGCCAACCGTGGTGAAATTGCCGTACGAATCGTGCGTGCCTGCGCCGAGATGGGCATTCGCTCGGTCGCGGTTTACTCGGACGCCGACCGCCACGCGTTGCACGTCAAACGTGCTGACGAAGCCCACAGCATTGGTGCTGAGCCGCTGGCCGGCTACCTCAACCCGCGCAAGCTGGTGAACCTGGCAGTGGAAACCGGTTGTGATGCGTTGCATCCCGGCTATGGCTTCCTGTCGGAAAACGCCGAACTGGCAGACATCTGCGCCGAACGTGGGATCAAGTTCATTGGCCCATCCGCTGAAGTGATTCGCCGCATGGGCGACAAGACCGAAGCGCGCCGCAGCATGATCAAGGCCGGTGTGCCGGTGACGCCGGGCACCGAGGGCAACGTTGCCGACATCCATGAAGCCCTCACCGAAGGCGACCGCATTGGTTACCCGGTGATGCTCAAGGCCACCTCCGGTGGTGGCGGTCGCGGCATCCGTCGTTGCAACAGTCGCGAAGAACTCGAACAAGCCTTCCCCCGTGTCATCTCCGAAGCCACCAAGGCCTTCGGTTCGGCGGAAGTGTTCCTGGAAAAATGCATCGTCAATCCCAAGCACATCGAGGCGCAGATCCTCGGTGACAGCTTTGGCAACGTGGTGCACCTGTTCGAGCGCGATTGCTCGATCCAGCGCCGCAACCAGAAGCTTATCGAGATTGCTCCTAGCCCCCAGCTGACCCCCGAACAGCGTGCCTACATCGGCGACCTGTCGGTGCGTGCGGCCAAGGCCGTGGGTTACGAGAACGCCGGCACCGTGGAGTTCCTGCTCGCCGAGGGCGAGGTGTACTTCATGGAGATGAACACCCGGGTGCAGGTGGAACACACCATCACCGAAGAAATCACTGGCATCGATATCGTCCGTGAGCAGATCCGCATCGCTTCGGGCCTGCCGCTGTCGGTCAAGCAGGAAGACATTCAGCACCGTGGTTTCGCGTTGCAGTTCCGTATCAACGCCGAAGACCCGAAGAACAACTTCCTGCCCAGTTTCGGCAAGATCACCCGTTACTACGCACCCGGCGGCCCCGGCGTGCGCACCGACACGGCGATCTACACCGGCTACACCATCCCGCCGTTCTACGACTCCATGTGCCTGAAACTGGTGGTATGGGCGTTGACCTGGGAAGAAGCCATGGACCGCGGCCTGCGTGCCCTGGATGACATGCGCCTGCAAGGCGTGAAGACCACCGCCGCCTACTACCAGGAAATCCTGCGCAACCCGGAATTCCGTAGCGGCCAGTTCAATACAAGCTTTGTGGAAAGCCACCCTGAGCTGACCAACTACTCGATCAAGCGCAAACCCGAAGAGCTGGCCCTGGCCATCGCCGCCGCCATCGCCGCCCACGCAGGCCTGTGAGGAACATTCCAATGACTAAAAAGATCTTCGTAACCGACACCATCCTGCGCGACGCCCACCAATCGTTGCTGGCCACCCGCATGCGTACCGACGACATGCTGCCGATCTGCGACAAACTCGACAAAGTCGGCTACTGGTCGCTGGAAGTCTGGGGCGGCGCGACCTTCGACGCCTGCGTACGCTTCCTCAAGGAAGACCCGTGGGAGCGCCTGCGCAAACTGCGCGCCGCGTTGCCCAACACCCGCCTGCAAATGCTGCTGCGTGGTCAGAACCTGTTGGGCTACCGCCACTACAGCGATGACGTGGTTAAAGCTTTTGTCGCCAAGGCTGCGGTGAATGGTATCGACGTGTTCCGCATCTTCGACGCCATGAACGACGTGCGTAACCTGCGCGTGGCCATCGAAGCGGTCAAAGCTGCCGGCAAACATGCCCAGGGCACCATCGCCTACACCACCAGCCCGGTGCACACCGTCGAGGCCTTTGTGGCTCAGGCCAAGCAGTTGGAGTCCATGGGCTGCGACTCGATCGCGATCAAGGACATGGCCGGCCTGCTGACGCCGTACGCCACAGGCGAACTGGTCAAGGCGCTGAAAGCCGAGCAGAACCTGCCGATCTTTATCCACTCCCACGACACCGCGGGTTTAGCCGCGATGTGCCAACTCAAGGCCATCGAAAACGGTGCCGACCATATCGACACCGCTATCTCCAGCTTCGCCTGGGGTACCAGCCACCCGGGTACCGAGTCGATGGTCGCCGCCCTTAAAGGCAGCGAGTTCGACACCGGCCTGAGCCTGGAGCTGCTGCAGGAAATCGGCCTGTACTTCTACGCCGTGCGCAAGAAGTACCACCAGTTCGAAAGCGAATTCACCGCCGTGGACACCCGCGTGCAAGTCAACCAAGTACCCGGCGGGATGATTTCCAACCTGGCCAACCAGTTGAAAGAGCAGGGCGCCCTTAACCGCATGGGCGAAGTGCTGGCCGAGATCCCACGTGTACGTGAAGACCTCGGCTTCCCGCCGCTGGTCACGCCGACCTCGCAGATCGTCGGCACCCAGGCGTTCTTCAACGTGCTGGCCGGCGAGCGCTACAAAACCATCACCAACGAAGTGAAGCTCTACCTGCAAGGCGGCTACGGCAAGGCGCCGGGCACGGTGAACGAGAAACTGCGTCGCCAGGCCATTGGCAGCGAAGAAGTGATCGACGTGCGCCCGGCTGATTTGCTCAAGCCGGAAATGACCAAGCTGCGCGGCGAAATCGGCGCGTTGGCGAAGTCCGAAGAAGACGTGCTGACCTACGCCATGTTCCCGGACATCGGGCGCAAATTCCTCGAAGAGCGCGACGCCGGCACCCTGGCGCCGGAAGTGCTGCTGCCGATCCCTGAAGCCGGTGGCGTGGCCCGTGCGGGTGGCGAAGGTGTGCCGACCGAATTCGTCATCGACGTGCACGGCGAAAGCTACCGCGTGGACATCACCGGTGTCGGCGTGAAGGCCGAAGGCAAGCGTCACTTCTACCTGTCCATCGACGGCATGCCGGAAGAAGTGGTGTTCGAGCCGCTCAACGAGTTTGTCAGCAGCGGCGGCAGCAAGCGCAAGCACGCCACTGAGCCGGGCCATGTCAGCACCGCGATGCCGGGCAACATCGTCGACGTGCTGGTCAAGGAAGGCGACGTGGTCAAGGCTGGCCAGGCCGTGCTGATTACCGAAGCCATGAAGATGGAAACCGAGGTACAGGCAGCGATTGCCGGCAAGGTGACCGCTGTTCATGTGGCCAAGGGCGACCGGGTCAACCCTGGCGAAATCCTGATTGAAATCGAAGGCTGATCACAGCCTTCGAGACTAACGTTTAATCCTCGGGGGGGCAGGTGCCCTCCTTTTTTTTGCCTGCCGTTGAGCGATTGGCAGGCTTAGAAGATCATTTTCCACTGCCCCATCAGGCCTTGGTTGCTGCTATCGGTACCGGCTTGGCTGGTATAGGTCAGGCCGATGCTGTGGTCTGCCGATAAGGCGAGGTCCAGGCCCGCTTGCAGGTCGAGGCTATTGCGATCCAGGGCAGTGCCCGTGATGGTGAAGCCGTCAATCAGGTCCGGCGCATGGCGCGAGGTTTGGCGCACCTGGCTGTCAACGTCGCCATAGCGGTGTTTCCAGCTCGTGCTGAGGTGGGGCGTGAGGCTCAAATTGTTATCAAACCGATACACCGTTGCCAGGCGCAGGCCGAGGGTACTGTTCAGGTTTTGCTGGGTCTGTGAGCCAACGTTCAACGCAGTCAGGCCACCACGCTCTTTGAAGCCTTCGCGTTGATAACGTTGGTAGCCGATGCCGGCGAAAGGCTCGACACTGAAATCGGCGCTGCCCAGTTGATAGCCCAGCTCGGAGAACAGGGTTTGGCTGTTGGCGTTGTAGTTGCCTTTGAGCTGCTCCTTGTAATTCAGGGCGGCGACATTGCGTTTGTTTTGCCCGGCATGGTTGCTGTAGACCGCCCCGAGGCGCAAGGCGAATGGGCCGTCCTGGCGCACCGCGTAGCCACCCAGGTGCCAGCTGTCGAGGTCGGCGGCAAAACGTGGGGCGTCGAAGCGGCTGGAGGTTTTTGCACCCATGACACCGATGCGCCAGGCGTGGTCGAGTGCCCAGTCAGCGCCCAAGAGCAAGCCTTGGGTACCATGTTTCAGCCCGGCGCTACCGCGCTGTGAGTTAAGGTTGCCGCCGTTGCCCAGGCCCTGTACCCAGAAGTGGCCGTCGTCATTAGCAGGCAGCGTGCGCAAGGTGGAGAGCAATTGGTTGCTCAGGTGCTGCGTGGTGTTCTGTGTCGCGCCAGCCAGGTTGGCGTTTTGGCTACCGGCCAATTGTTCAAGGACTGCGCCGATACCACCGGGCTGTTTGCTCAGTTCCTCAAAGTCTTTTTGCAGGTCTTTGAGTTCTTCCGCGTCCCAAAAGCCGGAGCTCACAAGGTCCATCAATGCCGGCTCCAGGACTTTGGCAACCTGCAGGCCGTTGTGCGAGGTGGCCTGTTGGGTGATGTGTGCCGGGTAGGGCGGTGGGAGGAGCGGGCCCCCGTCTGTGGGGATGGCCGCGTCATAGAATTGATTCAAACTGGGCTTGTATTCGATATCGCCTCGCGCTTGCGCAGGTTGAAAACTGGCGACAACCGCAAGGCTGATGGCAACTGCGATTCTTTGGCGTGCAAAAGACATGAATTCCCAACCTCTGATGTATGAGGCCGGGAATTTAGCGAGCTGGCGTGGCGATAACTGTCAGGTTATCGACTCCTGGTTTGCGGGAGTTGTCTCTAGTACGGCGCGATTAAAAAACTCATCTGCCATTGGCCGGTCAGTGCATGATTGCGGCTGTTGCTGCCCAGTTCACCGGTGTAGCCCAGGCCCAGGCGATGCCGGGCTGACTGGCCCACCTCCAGGCCCGCTTCCGGCAGCAGGCTGTCGCGATCCAGGGCGCTGCCCTCCACGTTGAAGGCCGTGCCGCCGGCCAGGAAAGCCTGGCGTGGAACGTGTCGAGGAGATGACGGGGAGCTTGATTTGCAATTTAATGCGTAAATTCTTCAAATTTCGTTTTTAATCTGCATTAAAGTGCATTTTTCGCGCGTGCACACAGAACCTATCTGCACTATATTGCAATCAGAGAGCGATTTTTTAATTTGTGAATGCATTAAATTGCAGGTAAACGCCATGGTCAGCCTGACTCTACAAATCTATACCAAGGGAAAGTGGCAGGACGCCATGCTCCTGACTTTTGATACGCCGCAACAGGGGTTCAAAAGCCGGTGCAGCTTTGGTTATGACCAGCGCTACCTGGTGAGCCACCTCGATGAGTTGGCGACTCCCTTCGCTACGTCCGTGAGCACCGGATTCCCCCTGCAATGGGAAGGCGGTAGGTCCCAGCATGCGCCCGCCTTCGTGCATGACATCGCACCGGCGGGTGCCGCTAAACGTTTTCTGATGGCGCGTATTGGCCGGGAAAAACCAGATGACATCAGCGCAGAGCTTTTTCTGCTGATGCGCAGCACGCCCGCTCCCATCGGCCATATGCGGATCAAAGAATCGATTGAGGCCTTGGACAATCAGCCTGCCATAGGATTTGAGCGTGATGAAGTCATCCAGCGGGATAACCGTTTTCTCGAATATGCCTATGAACAAGGCGCGGCTATCGGAGGAGCCACAGGCGCGGGCGGCGAGGCGCCGAAGCTGCTGCTGACGGAAAACCACGGCGGTTTGTTGTTCCCGGATGCAGTTCTGGATGACGAACAGGTCAAGCAGCATTGGTTCGTGAAGTTTGCGCGCAACAAAGGCACGCAGATGGATCAGGATATTCTTCGTAGCGAATACCACTATTACAAAGCTTTGCAGACCTTGGGAATTGATACCGTGCCTTCGTCAGGATTGTCACTGGAGGAAGCAGGCAAGCCCAGTTTGTGGATGCAACGCTTTGATCGAGGTGTCACTGAGCATGGGGTCGAGCGCTATGCCGTGGAGTCGATTTACTCATTGGCGGGTGTCACTGAACCTGGCAGTGCCATGGCGCATCGCGAGGTTGTGGAGCTGCTGGTCGGGTTGTGGCGGGAGGCGGGCCAGTCCAGTGAAGTACCGGCCTTGGTTGCTGAGTACCTCAAACGCGATCTGCTGAACAAAATCCTCGGTAACTCGGACAACCATGGTCGCAATACCTCGATCATTCGTGAAGCGAACGCCTTGCGCCTTGCCCCTATTTACGATTTGGCGCCGATGGTGATGGACGACGAGGGCATCACGCGCACGACCAAATGGCCCAGGGCGCTTGAGCGGGCGGGCGACGTGAACTGGAAGGGTGTGTGTGATGTGTTGGGCGACCTTGTCGACAGCCGGAAGTTGTTCGAAGACCTGAGGGTAGCGGCGCAACAGTTTTCAGCCTTGCCAGAAATCCTCAATGCCAGCGGCCTGCCGGCTGTGACGATGAATCATCCGGGCATTGCCTTGAAAAATTTGCCGCAGCGCCTGAAAGAGTGGGGACTGAAATGAGCCTGACCGTTGAGGAACGAACCCGGCTGATAGAAAGCATCCAGGATGCCTTGGCGGATGGCACGCTGGAAATCGCCGCAGCGGTACGCCGCCTGCGCACCGAAGTCACCGGCCTGCATCAGAGTCAATTCGCCAAGATGTGCAAAATCTCCGTGCGTACGTTGGTGCATATTGAGCATGGCGAAGGGAATCAGACGCTGAAGTCGTTGAATGCGGTATTCAGGCCGTTTGGTTTGAAGATGGGCGTGGTGAGGGTCCGCAGAAGCTAAGACATGCCTGGACTTGTGGTGAGAGGGCAAGCCACTCACCACAACAATCATCAGGCCCGGCACTCGGCCAACGTTTTCACCTGCCCATCACCGCTCTGATTCCCTTCCGACAACCATTCTTCAAAGCCCGCGCCCACCTTCGGCCATTCCGAATCGATGATCGAATACCACGCGGTATCCCGGTTCTTGCCCTTGACCACCGTATGCTGGCGGAACACCCCTTCAAAGCTGAAGCCCAAGCGCTCGGCCGCGTACTTGGAGCGGGCGTTGGCGTTGTTGCATTTCCATTCCAGGCGGCGGTAGCCCTGCTCGAACGCATGCTTGGCCAGCAGGTACACCGCCTCAGTGCTTTTGGGCGAGCGCTGCATTGGTGCGCCGAAGGTGACGTGGCCGATTTCGATGCGGCCTTGTTCGGGGACGATCGACATCAGGCTGAGAATGCCTTGGACCTGGCCGGTCGCGCGGTCGATCACGCTGAAAAAATACGGGTCGTTATGGGCCGCGTGATTGTTCAGCCAGGCATCAAACGTGCTGCGTTCAGGGAAGGGGCCATAGGGCAAATAGTCCCACAGCTTGGGATCGGCACCAGGGCCTTGCAGGGCGTTGAACAGGTCATCGCCGTGGCGCGCAGGGTCAAGTTTTTCCAGGCGGATAAACCGCCCTTCAAGCCGTTGCACCGTGGGCGCAGGGACGCCTTTCCAGTTGGCGAGGGAAGTGGGCATGCTGCGCTCCTTAAAGACCTTTGCGAAATTGGATGAAGCCAGGGCGTTCGGCGATGCGTTCGTAGAGTTGGATCGCGGTGGCATTGGTTTCGTGGGTTAGCCAGTGAACCTTGCAGCAACCGTCAGCCTTGGCGGTGGCGTAGACGAATTCGATCAGTTTGCGGCCCACACCGGTGCCGCGTTGATTCGGGTCTACCAGCAAATCCTGCAGGTAGCACGCGTTCTCGATGCTCCAGTTGGAGCGGTGGTAGATGAAGTTGACCATGCCCACCGCCTTGCCGTCCTTCCAGGCCAGGGCCGAGTGGGTTGGCTCGCTGGTATCGATCAAGCGCTGCCAGGTGCTCTGGCTGACGGCGTCCGGCAGTTCGGTGTTGTAGAACGTCAAATACGCCTGCCACAGCGGCAGCCAGGCGGCCTGGTCGGCGGCGGTGACCGGGCGGATGTCGATCGGGCTCATTCTGAAACTCCTTGGGGAATAAAGCGGGCGAGGGTCTGGTCGCGCACATCCACGCTGGCGGCCAGGCCTTCGCGCACGCCGTTAATGTCGGCCTCGCTGCGGTTCTGGCTGAGTTTGCGCTTGCCGACCAGTCGCTCGATCGGCAGGGCAAAGCCGACGATAGCCTTGAGCATGCCGTCAATGTAGTCGGCCGGGGCGTCGCTGACTTTCCACGGCTGGGTGCGCTGGCCTTCATGGCGGTCGGTCAACGCCGTGACCACGGCCAGCAAGCGTTCGGCGTCGGTAAACACTTCGGGCTCGCCGTAGGCATGCACGGCGATGTAGTTCCAGGTGGGTACCACTTTGCCGTGTTCGGCCTTGGCCGGATAAAACGCCGGGCTGACGTAGGCGTCGGCACCGGCAAAGATCACCAGGGCCTGGCTGCCATTTTGCAGATCACGCCACTGCGGGTTGGCCTTGGCCAAGTGCCCGTAGAGGGTGCCATGGGCGCCTTCATCGGGGTTGAGCAACAGCGGCAGGTGACTGGCTTGCAGGCCTTGCTCACCAAAGGTCACGAGTTGCGCCAGGCGGGTGTGCTGGATCAATTGCTGGATTTCGGGCAAATCATCGAGGGCAAAGGCGCGGGGTGTGTACATGAAAGTTTTCCTTGGCGAATGCCTGCATCCTAGGCAGGCTAATGGTTCGTTGTAAGAGCCATCTAGCGCCAATTTCATAGGTCCAATATGCCGCCTGTTTCGCCGCCGTTGTCATTCAACCCTGCCGGGATCGAGCTGGATCGCCGCCAGGGCCTGACTCGGCAGCTGTATGAAGCTTTGCGCCAGCGCGTACTGGACGGGCGGCTGGTCAGTGGCACACGGTTGCCCGCCACGCGCGATCTGGCCGCGGCGTTGTCGATTTCGCGCAACAGCGTGGTACGGGCCTACGACCAATTGTATGCGGAGGGCTTCATCGAAAGCCGTGTCGGTGATGGCACTTACGTAGCTCAATTGCCTACCTCTGAAAAACTATCCACAAAAGTATCCACAGGCTTATTAACAGGCTTATCCCCAGCCTTATCCACAAAACGGGTGAATTCATCGGAAGACCTGGACCCTGAAGTTATCCACATTGCGGGTTTGGCGCGGATTAAAAACAACTTTCTCCCTAGCCCGCCAGCAGGGCCACCGCGGGCATTTCGCGTGGGTGTGCCGGCATTCGATCTGTTTCCGTTCGAGGTGTGGGCCAAGCTGAACGGGGCGTTCTGGCGCAAGCCGGACCTTGAGCAGCTGTGTTATGGCGACCCGGCGGGTGACGGCCGCCTGCGCGGGTTGATTGCGGCTTACCTGCGCAGCTCCCGGGGCATGCAATGCAGCGCTGAACAAATAGTGATCACCAGTGGCGCACAGCAGGCAATTAGCCTTTGTGCACAGTTGCTGGTGGAGCCGGGGGACGGCGTTGCAGTAGAAAACCCTGGCTATCGTGCGGCAGGCCATGCGTTCGCCCTGGCCGGTGGGCGACTGCATGGCGTGCCGGTGGACAGCGAGGGCATCGACTGCCAGGTGCTCAATACGTTGGGTGATTGCCGCGTGGCGTATGTCACACCCTCGCACCAGTACCCTTTGGGTGTGGTGATGAGCCTGGCGCGCCGCCTGGAACTACTGGCATGGGCCGAGCGCAAGAACGGTTGGATTATCGAGGACGACTACGACGGTGAATATCGCTACAGCGGCGCGCCTCTGGCGCCGTTGGCGGCCTTGGACCGCAGCGCACGCGTGCTGTATGTCGGCACCTTCGGCAAGGTGGCGTTCCCGGCCTTGCGCCTGGGCTATCTGGTACTGCCCCCAGGCTTGGTGGGCGCCTTTACCCGGCGCCGCGCCGTGGATATGCGCCATTCCGAGGTCAGTACCCAGTCAGTGATGGCGGAGTTTATGGCGGCCGGGCATTTCCAGCGGCATATCCGGCGCATGCGGCGTGCCGCGCTGAGTCGCCGCAATGCCTTGCTGGCCGGTTGGCCCAGTGGGTTGCCAGGTGTCGGCGAACTGCCCAGCGTTGCGGCGGGGCTGCACTTGACGGTGCGTGTGGACAGCCTGGCGCGCGAGCAGCAATTGCTGGCCCAAGCCGTCGCTGGCGGCGTAGAAGTGAACGGCTTGAGCAGTTATTGGCTACCCAGCTCTGCGACGCCCGCCGACCAACGCGCCGGCCTGGTGCTGGGCTTCGCCGCCGTGCCGGAGGCGGCGATCAGCGACGCGCTGGCACGGCTGCGGGCGGCATGGCAGGGTTGAGGTCAGCCTTCGAAAAACAGTGATTTGGCCAGCCGCGGGCTGATTTCACTGCGGTGAATGTCGATCAGGTCTTTGTCGCTGGTGCCGATGCGCTGTACCTTGCCGCCGAGTTTTCGCTGCTGGCGGGTTTTGAGGTGCCCCGCGCCGTCGATAAAGTCTTCGAGGGCTGCCTTGGATGACGAGTAGTGAAAGTGCGCATACCACAGCACGGTATTGTTTTGGCTGTCGCGGATTTCATATTCGTCCAAGTAGTTGCTGGGGCCTTTGAGGCGTTGACGATTAGTTACCTTGGCAATCTTCACCAGCCCTTGATCGTGCAACCATTGCAGTCGCGCCGCCGTGGGCGGTTGTTGTTTGATCATATCGATCCGCGTTTGGGTGCCCAGCTCATATAGGCGCTTGGCGCTCTCATTGAGATTGCGGTTGAGCGTGGCGGCTGAAGGGCGGTCGCTTTCGGTGAGATTGAGTTGGGTCAGGGCCGCCTCCACCGTGGTCACGGCCTCCTCCAGGCGTGCCGCTTGTTGGTGGAACATTTCTTCGATTTCTACCGGTATGCGCTCCGGATTGCGCGAGCGGGCCAACATGCGTTGGGTAAAGGCTCTTTCTTCATCCAGCAACTGTTGCCCGGCGTTGAGGCTTACTCCCAGGTCGGCTGGCCTTGAGCCTGCCGGGGGAGCGGTGGTTGCTTTGTGCTCGACCCAAACCCCAGGATTTTTTTCGTGGAAGGTGGCGATGACCTTGCCGGTCAGAGGGGCCTTGACGTCCACCAACGTGGCGTCGTTTTCCCGTGGCTCTCCGACCACGGTGCCTTTGAAGCGAGTCTTGATGATTTTGCGTTGAGGTTGCTCGGGTGGTTTCGATGGGCTGGGCTTGGGCTCCAAGGCTTTGCGTTTGCGCAACGACTGCACCAGTTCACGCAGGGCCTGTTGATGAAACTCGTCAATGCGTTGGCGCAGGTTTTCCAAGGGCTCGCGTTGGAGTTGCTCAGTGTAATCGGCGTGCAGGTCCAGCAGGCGCTGGTCAACGACCGAGAGTTGCTCAGCCAGGCTGTTGAGCACGTCGATGCGTTCATCCAGGGTGCTGTCCTGAGGCTGACTCATGAGGTCGGTGAGGCTCTGCACATTCAGCTCGGCGGCATCGACGATGTCGCCTAACTGTGCGCGGACATTGGTCAATACTTCGCTGTCGCCAGCATTGATGCACAGGTAGCGTGACACGCTGACCATCAGGTTCTTGAGGTCGGACAGCGTCATATTGGGTAAGGCGCGCACTGTCGACTGGATGACTTTGGCACCCTCTGCGCCGAGGTTTTCCAGCTCTTTGAAACGGCCGGTCACGTACTCCAGGCGCATGATCATTTCCAGGCTCTGGGTTGCAAGGCTTTGGGCGACTTGTGTCTGCAGCGCGGGCTCTACGGGCTCCGACGTTTCCAGCACGTCCAGGGAGGCCGTCAAGGCGCTACGGTAGGTGGGCAGCTGTTCATCGATCGCCGCTCGGGTCAACGCCAGTTGGTTTCCCAGGTAGCTGATCATGTAGCTCTGGTAATCGGGCACCGTGTCGATGATGCCCAGGGACCTGAGTTGGCGAATCGGCACGTCGTACTCCAGCAAGCGTGCATTCACATCACTGATAAAGGATTGGCGACGTGACTCGGTGGACGGCCCCGGCTGCGAATCAATGGTGGCAAGGGCAGCGGAAAGGTCGCTTTGCCGACCCAGTTCAGTGGAATTGAATTCAGCGAGGCTTTTGCGCAGCTCTTCAATACGCGAAGGCTTCTGGCCCTGAGCTGCTTTGCGGCGATTGCGAAACCCTCCACCGCGCAGGCGCAGGCGGGTATCGACGAACCATTTTCCGGCCATGTTATTGATCAAGAGCGGGCCGGAGCGTGTTGGGCTGAGCGAATCGATAATGACCACATTGTCGTTGGCGTCCACCTGCACTTCGAACCAGCGCTCACCGACCGGGGCGTACCATTTGCTGTCGGCGGGGTACAGATAGTGATGGGTACCGGGCTGTTTGTTCTGCTCACCCAATGCCGCGGGCCGTTCTACTTTGAAACTGTCCAACCGCATGCCCAGGCTTGATGAGGTGCGGCTCAGTGCGCCGCTGCTGTGCAGGGCGCCAGGGTGCAACGTGAACAGGTCGGCGCTGGGCAGGTCTGGCATTTGCACCGAGGTGATCTTGGGCACCGGCAATGCCGGCTTCTCTGGGACGTCGATCAATACCGGCTCCTCGGGTGCCTTGAGGCTTAACGGTTCGCTCGTCTGCTGCGTGGTCGAATGACGCGTGGCCGCATGCAGCACCAAGGCCATGCTCAGGTTCAGCCAAAGGTCCACCAGCGAGGTCCAGGGTGTTGGCTCGTCTGGGGCATTGAGGGCTTTTTCGACCTCTTCCAGGTCGCTCATGATTTGCCACATCCACGCGGCGACACCCACCGTTGGGCCAAGGAACGGCAGGACTGCATTGAAAATCTGCCAGCCGGCCTGGCGATAGGTCGCCCAGCGTTTTTGCACGTTGGATACGGACTGGCGAGTCGCAAGTTCGACCATGGCATTGGCATTGGCCTTGAACAACGTCCCCAGCATGTCATTGCCCAGCACTTCGTCACTGAGGGTCAGAGGGCCGCTCATATACACAACGGTGGCGGGTTCGACCAAGGCTCGGGCAAGGGTCCATGGCGAGGGCCAGGTATCGGGGAACACGTATTGCGCATAGTTGAAGCGTACTTCTTCGGGCAACCACGCCAGCACCGATTCACGTAGTTGCCGCTCATGTTTGATCGCATAGAGCAGGTTTTGCCGGGAGGGGAACTGGCGCAGCACCGGTTCAAGCGACGGGCGGTACAGCAGACAAGGGCCCGTATCGGCGGTTTTTGGCTCGATCAGGAACATGTTGGTGACCGCATCCTTGCTGTTGCCGGGGCGCAGCGTGGGGATGAAGGCCAATTGACGGATGACGATTTCCTGCCCGTCCACCTGGCGTTGGTGCGCGTCGGTTTTCAACACGGCGGCGACGTAGCGGTAGCCGAGCTCATTGATGTCGTTGCGCGCCTGGATCTTCCATTGCAAGGCCAGCAGCGGTAGCTGCACCTGCAAGTGGTCGGTGTAGAGCAACTGCCGAGCCGCAGACTGAGTCGAGTCTGCGAGCAGCGTACGCTTGATCAGCGCCGGGTAGTGCTCGCCGATATCCAGCTCTGTGATCACCTCCTCGAGGTAGCTATAGGGCAGCCAATCGGGCGCCGGAGCGCCGTTGTATTCCACGCTGGTGTCTCCGGTGGGCAGGCCGGTGAGATTTTCCAGGGCGAGGTCGACCAGGTTGCGTCGCGTGATGTCGACCTGTCCGGGTACCGTGAACGTCCCCCAGATGACAGGGCTGCGGATGACCACCTCGACTTTGTCAGGTTTGATCCTGGTGCCGCGTATACGGCCTCTGAGTCGGTTCTGTAGCTGTGTACGGGCGTAGTCGCGTATCGGTGCAATACCGTCCAGGAATGAACGGCCTTGGTTGTGCGTATGCACCTGCGCCAGGTTGATGAGGTAGCGGCCATAGGCAGCGGCATCGGTGTCGCTGGCGTTGGCCAGCCAGTCGGGTATGCGCTGTTGAATCTGGCGAATGCTCGACATGGAGTGAGCGCTCAGCTCTTCTATGCTGGGTACTGCGCGGGTGAGGCTTATGGGGGCGCTGGGTTGGCTGTGTGGCTCGCGGTCTTGGGCCGCACCTAACTGGCCGAGGGTGTCGATTTGCATGGCGATCAGGGCACAGGCCAGGCTGTCGAAAAAGTTGCCGGTCGGTTCAGACAGGCGCCATTGCAGCGCTATATCCTGTTGCGCGCCGGTCACTTGGGTCGCCAGGTTTTCGCCAAGCGCTTGCAATGAGTCAAATTTCTCGTAGCCGCTGACCAGCGAGTGGGTGAGGATTCGGGTTGTTTTTCCGTGCTCGCCGATCAATACCGCCTTGTCCAGTACGCCGGCATGGTGGGTCTGGCCATTGCGCAGAATATCGACATCAATCAGATAGGCCCGGCTTTTGTACGGGTTCTTGAGGCTGCGGTTTTCCTGTTGGGGGGAGTGAAACAGCATGCGGGCCATGGCACAGTCATCGGCATCCCAGCCTTCCACCGTGCTCACGTTCCATACCTTGCCCAGTGAGTTGGCGAACACTTGCCAGCGCGGGCCGCTGCTGCCGTTCGATTGGTTCCAGTAATCCAGTTGCTGTTCCTGAAACGCAGTGAACAGCAGCGGCGACAGCTCATTGATCAAGCGCCCCACGGCATCGATCTTCACCGGCAGGTGCACGTCATTGCTGGCACTGGGTTGGAGTGAAAGGTAATGCTCGCCGTCGATATAGATGACAGGGTCGGGTGATATGGCCTGGCGTGCGAGGACGGAAGTGAGCGGTTCGAAAAAACCATCCAGCGAAACGATTTTATCGTCAACGATTTGCCAGCGCGGTGTACAGACCATGGCCAGGTCCGGGTTGATGTCCACCGTGGGGTACTGCTCGCGCAGGGCGCTGCGCAACGTGGCACTGGCCACTTCCCGGCTGGTGGGGCCGGCGGTCATTTGGGTCAGCAGTTCATAGACATTGGGCGGTCGATCGTTTTGAGGCGTATCCGTGACGGGCGTGCTGTTAGGCATCTGCAGTTCCTTGGCGAGCGTTGGCCCGCGCGGCAGCGACGGGCCTTGGGAGGCGCAAGGTAACGATTCCAGATACGGCGAGAACGGTAGATAAATAAGGGCAAGCAAGCCCGCCCCGCTAAGGGTCAGGTACCGGACTTGATCTTGGTCCAGGCCCGCGTCCTGGCGCGTTCGGCATCACGGCCCAGGGGTTTGAGCGTGTAGAGCGTGGCCATCGCCGCATCGGTAGGGTACAGGTTGGGGTTATTGCGGATCGCCGGGTCGACCTGCTCGGTAGCGTCCTTGTTCGGGTTGGGGTAGCCAACAAAGTCACTGATCGGCGCAATCACCTGGGGTTGCAGCAGGTAGTTGATAAAGGTGTAGGCGTCCTGCGGGTTTTGCGCGCCCTTGGGTATGGCGAGCATGTCGAACCAGATCGGTGCGCCTTCCTTGGGCAGGCGCATGTCCACGGTTACGCCGTTTTTGGCTTCTTTGGCGCGGTTGGCAGCTTGAGAGAAACTGCCGGAATAACCCACGGCCACGCAGATATCTCCGTTGGCGATATCGGCCATGTACTTGGAGGAGTGGAAGTAGGTGATGTAGGGGCGGATTTTCATCAACAGCGCTTCGGCCTTGACGTAGTCCTTGGGGTTGCTGCTGTTGGGGTCCAGGCCCAGGTGCTGCAATGCCAGGGGCAGGATCTCCGAGGGCGAGTCCAGCAGCGCCACGCCGCACTGCTTGAGCTTGCTGATGTTCTCTTCCTTGAAGATCAGGTCCCAGCTGTCCACTGGCGCATTATCCCCCAGCGCTGCCTTGACCTTGGCCGGGTTGAAGCCGATGAGGATGGTGCCGTACATGTAGGGCACGGCAAATTTATTGCCCGGGTCATTGGCTTCGATCAGTTTCATCAGCTTAGAGTCGAGGTGTTGCCAGTTTGGCAGTTGGCTGCGGTCCAGGGGCTGAAACACCAAGGCTTCGATCTGCTTGGCCAGGAACACGTTGGACGGCACCACCACGTCATAACCTGAGTTGCCGGTGAGCAGTTTGGCTTCAAGGGCTTCGTTGGTGTCGAAGATGTCATACACCAGTTTGATCTTCGGGTTCTGCGCCTTGAAGTCTTCAAGTGCCTTGGGCGTGATGTAGTCGAACCAGTTGTAGACCTTGAGGGGTTTTTCTTCGGCGTGGGCTGCGCCGCCGAGAACGGCTGCACAGAGGGCGAGTGACTTGAGCATGTTCATTGGGTGGCCCCCTCGAAACCTTCGAGAACGTTGACGGCATTGATGCCGATTTCTTCCACGGCGTAGCCGCCTTCCATCACGAACAGCGTCGGCTTGCCCAACCGCGCGATGCGCGCCCCCATCGCCAGATAATCCGGGCTGTCGAGTTTGAACTGTGAGATAGGGTCGTCCTTGAAGGTGTCCACGCCCAGGGACACCACGATGACATCGGCGCCGTAGCGCTCGATCTCTTGACAGGCCTCTTCGAGCGCTGCGCTCCAACTCTCCCAGCCGGAACCTGCCGGCAGGGGATAGTTGAAATTGAAGCCTTCACCCGCGCCTTCACCCAGCTCGTCGGCATAGCCCAGGAAAAACGGAAACTCCGCCTCCGGATGCCCGTGGATCGAGGTGAACAGCACATCACGGCGGTCATAGAAAATCGACTGGGTGCCATTGCCGTGGTGATAGTCCACATCAAGGATCGCGACCTTTTCATGGCCCTGGTCGAGAAACGCCTGGGCGGCAATCGCCGCGTTATTGAGGTAGCAATAACCGCCCATCAAATCGCGGGCGGCGTGATGCCCCGGCGGGCGACACAAGGCAAACGCTGCGTTGGCACCTTGCGCGATGGCGTGTTGTGCGGTGAGTGCGACCTGCGCCGCACTGTAGGCGGCTTGCCATGTGCCGGCCGTAATCGGTGCACCGCCGTCAAAGCTGTAGTAACCCAACTGGCCGTGCAGGCTGGTGGGTATCACCCGGCGCAGGGTGCGCGCTGGCCAGGTGTAGGGCAGCAGGTCGCCGTCCTGGCCGAATTCGGTCCAGCGCTCCCACGCACCTTTGAAGAAGTCGAGGTAGTCGCGGCTATGAATGCGTTGCAGCGGTGCCAGGCCAAAGTCCTGCGGGGCCTGCACCGGGCCCAGGTCACGCGCCTTGACGCGTTGCAGTACATGGTCGGCGCGCGAGGGCATTTCGAAGCAGGGCATCAGTTGCCCGTCCATCAATTCGCAGCGGCCGTGGTGCAGGTGGTGATCGTCCGAGTAGATCGTCAGCATATTGTTGTTCTCCGCAGGCTGTATCAGTGGGTCCAGTCTTGCGGCGGGCCGATTTTAAGAGAACGGCAGGAGCGGCCAAAAGGGGATAAATAAGGCCAAATTGTTTGTCCGAAATTCGCCCCTCGATGGGGCGTCATGCGCGAAATTGGCTCGGTGCCAGTCCGCTCCAACGCACAAATGCATGCCTGAAACTGGCGGTCTCGCTGAACCCCAGCGCCTCTGCAATCTGGTAGATCGGCCACTGGCCTTCAGCCAACAGTTGCTTGGCGCGCTCGAAGCGCAACTCGTCCAGCAGTTCTTGATAGCTGCTGCCCAAGTCGTGCAGATGTCGGCGCAGGGTACGCGCTGAACAGTTCATTTGCTCGGCCAAGCCTTCCAGGCCAGGTGCGGCGTTGAGTTGGGCGGTGAGTAGCTGGCGAATCCTGCCCAGCCAGGCCTGGCGCCCGGTGAACTCCAGGTTCTGTTTGCGGCAGCGTTCAGCCATGGCCTGGTGGGTAATGGCATCAGCCAAGGGTAGTGGCTGCTTGAGCCAATGCTTCTCGAAGGCAAAGGCGTTGGCCGTGGCTTGAAACTGCATCGGGCAGGGAAAGTGTTCTGCGTAACGCGTGCGGTAGTCCGGGGCATCGTGTTCAAAGCGTGCAGCGAGTAGCGGTAGGGGCTGGCCGAGTAGGTCGTCGCAAATCACCTTGAGTGACGTCAAGCACAATTCAACGTTGAACGTTTCCAGTGTGGGATTTTCTCGGTAGTCGCTGGCGGTGAACCAGATTCGCTCGTCGTTCTCTTCAAGGCTGAGCTCGAAAAGTGTTCCCAGCAGCGCCGGATAACGCAGCGCGAGGCGTAAAGCGTCACCGAAGGTGGCACTGGTGAGTAGGGCGTAACCGAGCATGCCGTAAGCCGAGACATGCATCTGGCGGCCGAGCTCCAGGCCCACATCCGGGCGCAGGGCGACCGCGTTGGCACACACGCGCATTTCCTGATTGGTGGTGATGCGGGTGTCGGCACGGCTCAAGTCGGCTGCGTAGATACCGCTGCCGGCCAGCAGTGCGTCGGCGGACAGACCTTCGGCTTTGAAGGTGTTGAGCACCAGGGACACGGCATTGAGGGTGGTGAGGTGGGAGTGCAACATGGGAACTTCCAGCCAGGGGGTGGCTGGAAGTGGAGCAATTTGTATGCCGGTCAGCTCAGTTCGCCGCACAGGTCGAGCTCTACCAGGCGGCGAATTTCGGCCGTGTCCAGCCCGGCGCCGATCAAGGCATTGAGTTTGCCGAACGCCGCTTCACGGGTCATGCCACCACCGGATAGCACGCCCACGCCGCGCAAACGGCTGCCAGCTTCGTACACGTCCAGTTCCACGCCGCCCTCATGGCATTGAGTGATCGCTACCACCACCACGCCTTGGTCCTGTGCGCGCTTGAGGCTGGCGAGGAACGCTGGGTTATCGCTCGGCCCGGTGCCACTGCCGAAGCACTCCAGCACCAGCGCCTGGATACCGCTGTCGATCAACGCATCCAATTGCCCGGCGGCGATGCCCGGCACCAGCGGCAGCACGCCGACATTGGCCAGAGCCTTGTCGTGACGGTAATCCATCGCGGCGGGAAGGTTATCGGCCTGGGCTACGCCGCCATTGCGTTGCAAGGCTGCAAATGGATGGCGCCCGAAACTGCGGACCTTCGCGCAACGGGTCGGAGCCATCAGCGCGCCGTGGAAGTACAGGTGCACACCCGGTGCGAGACCTTCGCCCAATGCCTCCAACGCACCGCTGACGTTTTCCCAGGCATCGCTGTCCGGCACACCGGCAGGCAACATGGAACCGGTGAACACGACCGGTACCGGCAAGCCCAGCAGTTGAAAACTCATGGCCGCCGCGCTGTAGGCCAGGGTGTCGGTGCCGTGCAGGATCAGTACGGCATCGCAACCCTCGTCCACCGCTTCAACCACGGCGACGCGCAGGCGCTGCCAGTAGGCCGGGGTCATGTTGGCGCTATCGATCAGCGGCGACATTTCGCGAAAGCGCCAGGCGGGCACTGGCTGCTTGGCAAGCTGCTCACGCATGCGTGCTTCAAAACCCGACGCGGGGGCCAGGCCGTTGGCGCTGGCTTGCATACCGATGGTGCCGCCGGTGTAGAGCACCATGACGTTGTTAGCTGGTTGCATGAAAAATCTCCTGAACGAAAAACGCCGCCGGGCCCAGAGCATGCCCAAGGCCGGGCGGCGTGTCATCTACCTAGGGGGCGTTCTCAGCGTTGCGTTTGAGCGCTCGGTTCAGCGGATGCTTGAGCGGTTGGCTCAGGCTTCACCGGGTTGGCCGGCCAGGCCTTGCGGTCCAGGTCCAGGTCAGGGAACTGGCTGGAGTCGAACACCGGGGTCTTGATGCCTGCCGCGCGCTGGTTGTCGTAGTCGTTCAGGATGCGCATGGCGATCTTGAACAGGAACGCCAGGGCGAACAGGTTGACGAACGCCAGCATGGTCATGGTGATGTCGGCGAAGGCGAACACGGTGCTCAGGTTCTCGATCGAACCCCAGAAAATCAGCACCAGTACCAACGCGCGGTAGCCCATCAGCACCTTGCGATTGTTGCCGACCAGAAAGCGCAGGTTGCTCTCGCCCAAGTAGTAGTTGTACATGATCGAGGTGAACACGAACAACGCCAGGGCCACCGAGATAAACATCCGGCCCCAGTCACCCACTACCGCCGCCAGGGAGTTCTGGGTCAGGGCAATGCCGTCGCCTTCAAAGCCTGGGGTGTAGAAACCGGAAAGCAGGATCAGCAACGCGGTGCAGGTGCAGATGATGAACGTGTCGAGGAACACGCTGAACGCTTGCACCACGCCTTGGGCGATCGGGTGTTCTACCGAAGCGACTGCTGCCACGTTAGGCGCACTGCCCAGGCCGGCTTCGTTGGCGAACACGCCGCGCTTCACGCCCATGATGATTGCGCTGCCCACCAGGCCACCGAAGGCTTGGTCGAGGCCGAAGGCGCTCTTGACGATGGTCGCGAGCATGGCGGGTACGTGGTCGAATTGCAGCACGATCACGTACAGGGTCACCGCGATGTAAACCAGGGTCTTGACCGGCACCAGCAGGTCGGCAATCGAGGCGATACGCTTGATCCCGCCGATGAACACCAGGCCCAGCAACACCGCCAGCGCCAGGCCGGTGTAGGTGGTATCCAGGCCGAAAGCGTTGTTCAGCGAGTGGGTCACAGCGTGGGCTTGCAGGCCGTTGAAGGCAAAACCGAAGGTCACCAGCAGCAGGAACGCCATGACCATGCCCAGCCAGCGTTTGTGCAGGCCATGCTGGATGTAATACGCCGGGCCGCCACGGTAGGTACCTTCAGCGTCCGTGCGCTTGTACAACTGGCCAAGGGAGCACTCGATAAAGCTCGACGACATGCCCACCAGTGCGGTGACCCACATCCAGAACACGGCGCCCGGGCCACCCAGGGTCACGGCAATACCGACGCCTGCGATGTTACCGGCACCGACGCGGCCGGCCAGGCTGAGCATCAGCGCCTGGAACGAGCTGAGTTGGCCGGCGCTGCTCTTCAGGCTGTCTTTAAACACCGAGAACATATGGAAAAAGTGACGCAATTGAACGAAACGCGAGCGGATCGTGAAATAACCGCCGAGCCCGACTATGAGCACGATCAGTACTTTCCCTGAGAGGAAGTCGTTGATGACTTCGAGCATGGAGTGTTCCTCGCTGATTTTTCTGATGGCAAACGCAGGACGGTCCGACGCATCGCTCAGCACCAGGCAGTGCACGACGCTTCGATCCCCATCCTTTTGCGGGTGTTGTTATTCATGCGCTTTCGCGTTGTATCCGGGCCTCGTTACCGACGGCCGCAGACGCGAAGAGGGGCGGCACTATACCTAGGTGAGCGCCAGACGTCTGCAAACAACGCAACGGGGCGAGGAACGGTAAGCGGGTCAAGGGGCTGGATCGATTCATGCGTCAGCGGGGTCGCGCCGATCCAGAGCCCCTGTGTGCGTCAGGCTTAGAAGTAATACCCGATGTTGACGTTAGTGCGGTAATACCACTCATTGCTGCCCACCGAACTGGTGTTGGTAAAGCCGCTGCCATTCTCTGCGCCGCCGTAGGGGTTGGCGTTCCTGGCCCAGGTCAGGTCGACCCAAGCCATCACCGGCATCGCCAGGAACTGTGCGCCCACGGTGAACATCTGCGAGTCATCCCAGGCGCTCTTGTCTTTCATCATCCGACTGTAGTCGGTGTACAGCTTGACCTTCTTCAACTGCCCCAGCGTTGGCGTGTAGACGTCATAACCGAGGTTGACCGAGGCCAGGCTGGCCTTAGAGGCGATCAGGTACGCCGGGGTCAGGCCATTGCCGCCCATCAGCACCGAATCCTTGCTGACGCCGGCAGGGTTTTCGGGATCGTATTCGTAGCGGATGGCCTGGGTGGTGACCGTCCACAGGCCCTTGCTGATGACGGCGTGCACACCCGCGGCCCAGTAGTCGCCATCATCCTTGGTGGTGGCGTTGTACAACTGGGCGGTGGCCAGCGACGCGCCGATCTCGGTCTTCCAGCCATCGTTGTTGAACGTTCGCGCCACGCGGGCGTTGAGCTGGTTGCGTTTTTCGTTGTCTTGGCGCGACTGTGTGAAGGCAATCGCATTGTCCTTCAGGTCGGCATAGCGCCCCACTTCAGGCGAGTAGCGAATATCACTGGGCAACATGCGCGGGAAGAAGCCCAACTGCACATCCCAATCCTGGTCCTTGTAGCTGTACTTGAGGCCGGTGCCGGCGCTCACTGCATAGCCCATGAAAAACGGTAGGTGGTAACTCCAGCCAAATTGCGGGTATGGCTCCAGGCCAAACGGCTTGAACGGCGCCCCCAGCTGCAGGTTCGAGTTTGCATTGAGCCGATAACCGACGAACCCACGGTCGATGGAGCGTTTGCCATCGTCCTGGAACCAGTAGCCGATATCGCTATAGAGGCTCTTGTAGGTGGCCTGTACATCCAGGCGGAACGTGTCGAAGAGGAAGCGACCATTGTTCTCGGTGGTGCCCCAATGCTCGTCGCGATAATTGGTGCGCAACGCGCCGCCAATATCCAGGCTGCTGTCACCGGCTTCACTGCGCCAGGAAATATGCGGGAAGGGTTTGTTGGCGGCGTTGGCCCGCACTGGCTCGGAAGGTATCGGTTCGGCGGCGAAACTGGTGAAACTGGCAAACATCAACCCTGCACATAAGACATGACGCTTCATATCGACCTCACCTTGTAATACTCGGCTATACCGGGTGATCGGCAACACTCGTCCACTTGCCTTTAAAGGCAACTAAGGAGGGAGCGGGTCTTACCGGGTTTAAGTGTTGGTTATTATTGTTTTATCGGTGAAACGCTGTTTGATCAGTGGGCGCATAGGAGTAGAGCAGGAAGTGTGCCAGGCAGCGTACTTGTTTTTATTTACATAAAAGACGTTTAAAAACAATTGTTTATATAAGAGACAAATCAACTTGTATAACCCATGAAACAGGCAGGAAAGTGGGTAACAACATTGCCCGTGATAGGTGCGTCTTTATTGCACGTTGCCAGCGAAGTGGGCACGCCGATGTTTTATGGACGAACTGTAGGAGCGAGCTTGCTCGCGAAGAGCTTAAGGGCAACGCGGTTATTCAGGATAAACCGCGTTATCGTTAACGTTCTTCGCGAGCAAGCTCGCTCCTACAGGGGGTGGGGGGTTAGAGGTCGAGCACCAACCGTTGGCTCTTGCAGCCGGAAACACACACCATCATCGACTTGTTCGCCGCACGCTCGGCCTTGGTCAGCACCCCATCGCGGTGGTCGATCTCACCTTCCACCACCCGCGTTTCACAGGAGCCGCATACCCCTTCGCGGCAGCTGTGGTCAATGTCGCAACCGGCTTCGAGTAGCACATCCAGCAAGCTCAAACCGGGTTCCACCGTCAGCGTCTTGCCGGATTTTTTCAGTTCCACGCTGTAGCTGTTCCGGGCATCTTCGCTGGGCGCCAGTTCGGCGGCGGTAAAGCGCTCGATATGCGCATGGGGGTAACCCAGGCGCTCACAGGTGCTCTCAAAGGCATCCAGCATCGGCGTCGGCCCGCAGCAGTAGAAGTGCGTATCTGCCGGTTGGCCGGCGAGGTAGGCGGCGAGGTCGGGCGGCACGCCTTTTTCGTCATTGAAGTGGTACACCACCCGCGCATCGAGCCCGTTCAACGCCTCCACCAACGCCGCTTCCTGGCGCGAGCGCGCGCAGTAGATCAGCTCGGCGGATTTCCCCTGGGCCAGCAGCTGGCGGAACATGCAGTAGATCGGCGTAATGCCGATGCCACCAGCCACCAGCACACTGTGGCTGGCGCTCAGGTCCAGCGCGAAGTTGTTGCGTGGCGCCGAGATCGACAGCGGCATGCCGACCCGCAGTTGGCTGTGCACATATTCCGAGCCACCCCGGCTGTTGCGGTCACGCAGGATGCCGACGGTATAGCGCCCCTGGTCGCTGGGAGAGTTGAGCAGCGAGTAACTGCGCACCAGGCCGTTGGCCAGGTGCAGGTCGATGTGCGAGCCGGCCTCGAACGGCGGGAACACGGTATCGCCCAACGGCCGAAACTCGACGCTGATGATGCCTTCGGCTTCATAGCGCAGAGTGTGCACGCGGGCGGTGAGCAGGGAGGGCTTAGACATCATTCACCTCTGTGACGGTACGCAGGTCGACATCGAGCCGGGCACTGGCCTCGATCTCGACCCGTAGTTCAGGAAACACCAGCGCGCTGACGGCCACCAGGGTCGACGTGGGAAACACTGCCTGCCCGCCGAAAAAATCCCGACGGGCGCGGCCCACCTGGTCCTTGTCGGCAATATCGGTGAGGTACACCGTCAGCCGGTAGATAGTGCCGATATGCCCACCGGCAGCCTCCACCAGGGCCTGGATCTTGCCCAGCACCACCAGGGTCTGGGCGTAGCAGTCCAGGGTCGCCTCGCGGCTGGCGGGGTGCGCAGTCATCCCCGACATCACCACCTCGCGACCGATCAGCAGCGCATTCGACCAACTGGCCCCGGCGGGCGCCACCACGACCGGGTTCATGGCAGCTGCTTCGCTGCGATCAGTTCAAGCTGGGCCTTGGCCGCGTTCTTCAGGTAACGGCGCATGCGCACCACACCCAGATCGTGCTGGTAGAGGTTTTCGCGCTGGTTGGCGTCCGGCTCCATGAACTCCAACAGCACCCGATCCTGTTCCAGCACTGCCCAGTGGCGGGCTTCCAGGCGGTTCTTGTAGAGGAAGCGCCAGGTGTCGCGCTGCCAGCCGGTCAGCGGTCGGCAACGCCAGTGGAACACGGCTGACAGCGCGCGGCTGCTCGGCGTATAGCTGCCAATAATGGTGAAGTTGCCGCCCGGGCCGCCGGTTTTCGGGTAGGGGATTTCCAGGCGCAGCCAGTGGCAGCCGTTGTCCATGAACTCGGTCCAGTCGAAGTTCACCCCGCGCTGGCCTTCCTTCTCGAAGAAGAACCCGTTGTCGGTGTCGCGGGTGACGAACTTGGCGGTGGCTTCGCCTTCGCTCATCGAGTGCGACATCTTGTGCAGGTAGGTGCCATGCATCGGGTCCATGACGTTGTCGATCACGTAGCGGTAGTCACCTTTCCACTCGGTGTAGCAGACAAAGCTGCTCCACTCAGGGGAAGTAAGCTGCTCGGGCAACACCAGTTCCGGCGGTGTCTGCAAGTGCGGGTCGGTGGCGTTGAACAAAAAGATCGCACCCGCCGCTTCGCGCGTATGGAACATGCGGGTCGGGCGGCTGCCCTCGAGTTTGCAGCCGGGGCTGCCCGGCACCTTGGTCACGGTGCCGTCACAGCGCACTTCGATGCC
This sequence comes from Pseudomonas haemolytica, assembly GCF_009659625.1. Classification (GTDB taxonomy): domain Bacteria; phylum Pseudomonadota; class Gammaproteobacteria; order Pseudomonadales; family Pseudomonadaceae; genus Aquipseudomonas; species Aquipseudomonas haemolytica. The sequence goes on from NZ_VOIW01000003.1 coordinate 208,621, forward strand.
GTGATACGGGCACTGCAAACGATCACCCAGCACCGGGCCCTGGGACAGCGGCGCGCCGCGATGAGGGCAATGGTCTTCCAGGGCATGGACGCGGCCATCGTTGTCTCGCCACAGGGCAATCTTGTAGCCAAGGCGGCGCACCGACACCGGCTTTTCCCCCAGCAGGTCCGAGGGTAATACCGGGAACCAGAGGTCTTTGAGGCCATTGGCCAGATGGTTTTCAACAGGGTCGACGGTCAGTTGCGTAGTCATTGTTTTATTCCTTCTGCCGGGTCATTCGCCCAGCCGGGCCATCAGGGTTTGATAGGCATCTGCCGTCCACTCGCCGCTGGTCAGCGGGCAGGGCGGGCCGGCCAGGTTGAGGTGGGCGAGCAGCGCCGGCAGCTCGGTCACGCCGTTGCCGAAGGCGCGTTCGATGGAGTCACCCAGCAGCTCTTCAAATTGGGTATTGGGCCGTTTGCGCGCCTGATGGGGTTCGAGGAATCGTTCGGTAGTGCTCATCTCATTGACCTCCGTTGCGTACCCGTTCGCGGATCGTTTCGCGCACCGGGATAAAGTCGTATGTCGGGAAAACCTCGGTGCTGAATACGCCCCACGCCGAGCGTTCAAGCTCGACGTTGAGGGCGGGCAGCAGGCTTGGTGGCAGGCGCAGCGTGACGATCTGGCCCAGACCCATGGCCACGGTCCAGCTCACCAGCTCCACGCCCTGGGGCGGAAAGCGTTCCCACCAGTCCTGCTGCTTCATATGCCGCTGAATGTCTTCCAGGTTCTTCGATTGGTCGTGCTTGAGCAGCACAGTCACCAGCAAGGTGTCGCTCATGTTCAGGCCGCGCTTTGTGTGGGGACGGTCCAGGCGTCGTAGCCATAGACCCAGTCGGCGTTGCCGCCGTCCTTGAGCCACTGGTTGCCGCGCGAGCCGATCTGGATCTGGCTGGTGCGTTCCAGGCGCGCCTGCTGGTAAGCCTGCAAGGCGTCAGCGACCTGGGCTTGACTGTCGAGGTCTTGCAGATAACGGGCGAGCACCACGGCATCCTCGATGGCCTGGCCGGCGCCCTGGGCCATGAACGGCATCATCGGGTGGCAGGCATCGCCCAGCAGGGTGATCGCGCCCTTGGACCAGAACGGCAGCGGGTCGCGCTCATACAACGCGGTCTTGAGCACATCGCTGCACGCATCCAGCAGGGCACGGGCGTCGGGGTGGAACGCCTGATAGTGGCTGCGCAGCTCGTCAGCATCGCCTGCGCTGGTCCACGACTCTTCGTGCCAGCTGTCCTGGGCGGTGGTGGCGAAGATAAAGATGTCCTTGCCCTGGTTGAGCGGGAACGTGACGATCTGGCTCTGCGGGTTGGGGCCCCACCACTTGGTAAAGGCCTGGATATTCGGCACATGGGCCACGCACTCGGCCGGCACTACGGCGCGGTACGCTACCACCCCGGTAAAGCGCGGGTGCTCTTCGCCAAACAGCGCGTTGCGCACCACCGAGTGGATGCCGTCGGCGCCGATCAGCACATCGCAGCGGTGCTGGCTGCCATCCTTGAAGTGCAGGCAAATGCCGTCGTCATGTTGCTCAACCCGTTCGGCGCGCTTGGCGAACTGCACCTGCTCCAGCGGGAACACCTCAGCCAGCGCTGCCAGCAGGTCGGCGCGGTGGATAGTCAGTTGCGGGGCGCCGTATTTCTGCTCGGCGGCGTCGGACATTTCCAGGCGCGAAGTCTCTTCGCCGCTGTCCCACATCCGGCTGATGCGATGGGTCGGCCGGGCGGCAGGGATGCGCACGGCGGCGCCAATGCCCAGGCCATCCAGCGCACGTACCGCGTTGGGGGTGAGGTTGATATCGGCACCGACCCGCAAAAAGGCCTTGGACTGTTCGAACACAGTGACCTGGTGACCGGCGCGATGCAGGGCGATGGCGGCGGTCAGGCCGCCGATACCGGCACCGGCGATAGCAATATTCAGGGAAGGCATGGGCGACTCCTGCTCAGGATTTGGGTTTGTCGGTGAGGAACTTGCCTTGCGGCGCCTCCACGTGTTGCTGGCGCCGGGTATTACCGTCGATACCGCCGGCAATCGCCCATTCGGCGAACACCGTGGGGCCCGGTTCAAAGGTGCGTGGCTGCCATTCGCCGGTCAGTTGGTCTTCGTCGGCGTAGTACTCCACCAGTGCGCCGGCCGGGTTTTTGAAGTACCAGAAAAACGCCGAAGACACCGGGTGGCGCCCGGGGCCGATCTCGGTCGGCCAGCCGCTGCGGGACACGTGCATGCCGCCGCCAAATACCTCGTGCACATCGCGAACGGTAAAGGCCACATGGTTCAGGCCGGCCCGTGGCGCCGGCAGTTGCAGCATGAACAGGTCGTGGTGGCCGCCTTCCTCGGCGGTGCGCAAAAAGGCGCCACGATCCGGGTAGCGGTCCGAGGCCTGGAAGCCGAAGCGCTCGTGGTAGAAGGCTTCGCAGGCGTTCACGTCCTTGACGAAAAACACCACGTGGCCGACCTCGATCGGTGTGGCGCGCTCGTAGATCGGTGCGGCCTTGTTGATCCGGCCCTTGGTCTGCCAGGTGTTGTGGCCGCTGCACTCGATCTCCAGCTCGCGCTTGCGCGTCACCTGCAGGCGGATCGCCAGGCCGTTGGGGTCGGTGCAGCCGATGCGTCCGTTGCCCTCGACAAACCCCGGGTCGTTGGCGATACGTTCGGCGTATAGCGCCAGGTCGGCAGCGTCGGCCACGCCCCACACCACTTCGCGCACGGTGGAACCGGCTTCGATGGCGGGCGGCAGGCCCGGTTTGTTCAGGTCGGCCAGTACCACGCGGCAGCCGTTGAGGGTCTCGAAAACCACCTCATCGGGTTGGGTGCTGACGAGGGTCAGGCCCCAGTCGCTGAAAAAACGCACGCAGGTGTCGAGGTCTTCGACGCCATAGGTGACTTCATCAATACCTAAAACGCTCATCACGCTACCTCGTGTGGCACACCGGCCCAGGCCAGTGGCTGTTGGTTCATGCCCCAGTAAAGGCTCTTCTGTTCCATGTATTGCAGGATCCCCAGGCGCCCTTTTTCGCGGCCCAGGCCACTGTCGCGCCAACCGCCAAATGGCGTGGAAATCGAGAACTGCTTGTAGGTGTTGATCCACACCGTGCCGGCCTGCAAGCGCCGGCCCAGGGCCCAGGCGCGCTTATAGTCGCGGGTCCAGATCCCCGCTGCGAGGGCGTAGAGGCTGTCGTTAGCCTGTTCCAGCAGTTGCTCTTCATCGTCGAAGGGCATGGCCACCAGCACCGGGCCGAAGATTTCTTCCTGGCACACCTGCTGTTGGTTGTGCAGGCCCTCAAGGATGGTCGGCGGGTAGAAGTAACCCTGGTCATACACGCCACCGCTGGGACGCTGCCCGCCAAGACGCAGGCGCCCGCCTTCGGCCAGGCCGAGGGCGACATAACGCTCCACCGATTCACGATGGTCGGCGCTGATCAGCGGGCCCATCTGCGTGTTTTCGTCAGCCGGGTCGCCCATGCGCAGGTTGGCGGCGGCGGCCACCAGGCGTTGCATGAAGGGTTCGTACAAGGCGCGCGCGACAAACAGTCGCGAGCCGGCAATACACGCCTCGCCCGAGGAGCTGAAAATGCCGTACAGCACGCCCGCTACTGCGTGGTCGAGGTCGGCGTCATCAAGGACGATAGTCGGCGACTTGCCGCCCAGCTCCAGGGATACCGGCATCATCTTGTCGGCGGCGATATGGGCGATGTGCTTGCCGGTGCGGGTACCGCCGGTAAACGACACGCGCTTGACCAGCGGGTGGCGGGTCAGCGCATCACCCAGCAGTGTGCCCTTGCCTGGCAGCACGCTGATCAGGCCCTTGGGCAGGCCGGCTTCCTCGCACAAACGTGCCAGGCGCAGCGCCAGCAGCGGGGTGATTTCCGCCGGCTTGATCACCACCGCATTGCCCGCCGCCAGCGCTGGCGCGACCTTTTGCGCCTCGCTGGCAATCGGCGAGTTCCACGGGGTGATTGCGGCAACCACACCCATCGGCTCATACACGCTCATGCTGACGAAATCACCGCGCGACGGGGTGATGGTTTCTTCCAGGGTTTCGCAGGCGGCGGCGAAGAACTGGAAGGTGCCGGCAGCACTGGCCACCAAGGCGCGGGTTTCATTGATCGGCTTGCCGTTGTCCTGGCGCTGCAACTGCGCAAGCTCTTCGCTGTGCAGGCGGATCAACTCGGCGATGCGGTACAGCACGCCGGCCCGTTCGTGGGGTTTACGCTGGGCCCAGCCGCTGTGCAGGAAGGCCTGGTGCGCGCCCTGGATGGCGTCTTCCACATCCTGTAAATCGGCGGCATTGAGCCAGGCAACGGCTTCGCCGGTGGCCGGGTAGCGGCTGGCGTAGCGCTCGCCACGGCCCAGGCGCCAGTGGCCGGCGATGCAGATCGGTAAAGTCTGTTCGAGGGTCATCGACGGGCTCCTAAATTGAGATGGCATGGGCGTGGTTGCCCAGCGCACGAACCACGCTGTACACCGTCAGCGCCGAGGTCTTGGGGTTGGCCAAAAGCGGCTTGCCGCGCAGGCTCAACTCGAAACGGCCAAAGGCGCCACGGGCTTCGAAGTGGTGGACGTTTTCGTCGCTGTGGGGGTCGGCGATCAGCGTGACGTGGGTGCGATCCAGGCCCAGCCCGGCCAGGGACAGGGTCGCGGCGACGTTGGCGTTTTTGGGGTACAGCCGCGCGGCTTCGCGGGCACTGCCCTGGAAGATCACCGTGGCTTCGCTGATGCTGTCCAGGTCGCAAGCCTGCTCGCCGGGGGTGTTCTTCCAGGCACGGGCCGGCTTGCGCCCGGTGTAGTTGACCGAGTCCAGCCCGCCGACCTTGGCCGCTGACAACGCATCAATGCCGCCAATTGCACCGGGCAGCAGCTCAATGCGGGTCTTGCCGCGTGCGGCGGCGGCCTCCAGGCGTTCCACCAGGCCCACCTCAGACAAGGCGCCCACCGAGACAATCAGGCAGGCAATACCGCGCTCCAGGGCCGGCAGCACATGTTCCTCGATGGCCCGGTGACCGGCGCACTCCACCAGCAGGTCCGGGCGTGTATCAGCCGGTAATGCCGTGAGCACTTGCGGTGGTTGTTTGAAACTGGCCAGGCGCTGGCGCACCAAGGCCTCGGAGCCCTCGGAAGCGATGACGTAGTCCACGCACAACTGCGGATCGCTCTCCAGCAACTCCAGCACGCCGACGCCAATGGCGCCGCAGCCGATCATGGTGATATGCAACATGCGGCGATCCTCAGGCGGTGGCCTTCTGGGTTTTGGTTTCGCTGTTGGGCGGGCCGGCGAACTGAGTGGCGAAGTTGCCCACGCTGAGCATGTCCACTTCCAGCAGGAACGGGCCGGGCTGGCTCAGCGCACTGTCGACCACTTTGCCGAAGTCCTTGAGGTCGGTGACCAGGCCGTGGCGCAGGCCCATGGATTCGGCGAGCTTGGTGTAGTCCGGGGTGTGCAGATCGACGTAGCAATGCCGGCTGCCGTAGACCGCGTCCTGGATATTGCGGATCACCCCGTAGCGCTGGTCGTTCATCAGCAGGATCACCAGGTTGGCGCGCTCCTGCACCAGGGTCGCCAGTTCGCCGAGGTTGAGGATGAAACCGCCATCGCCCGCCAGGGCAAACACTTTGCGTTCGGGCGCGGTTTCAGCCGCCGCCACTGCGGCACCGATGCCCATCGCCAGGCCCTGGCCAATACCGCCACCGAGGGCGTGAACCCCGGCACGCGGGTGGTACAGGTTGAGCAGCCGGTTGCCCCAGATGCTGTTGGACAGGGTCACATCGCGCACCCAGGAGAAGTTGCGCCCGGTGCTGGCCTGCAATTGCTCGACCATCGCCGAATAGGGGCCCAGGTCCGCCACCAGTTGGCTGCGCGATTGCTCACGCACGGCCTTCAGCTCGACGAGGAACTGCGGGTCGGTGTGCAGGCGGCCCTCCAGGCGATCAGCCAAGCCGTCCAGGGCCAGGGCCGCATCGCCGCAGATAAACAGCTCGCTGGCATAGCTGCGGCCTTCGATGGCCGGGTTGGCGTCGATGCGCAAGGTGTTCTGCGGCAGCTTGAGCGCGTACTTGAATGTCTCGTTACTGCGCAGGCGCGAACCTGCGATCAGCAATGCATCACAGGTTTGCAGGAACTGCTCGACGCGCTTGTTCTGCGAAAACGCTCCCAGGCAACGCTCGTCGTCTTCATTGACCACGCCGCGCCCCTGGGTCGAGGTGATCACGCCAACGCCCATCGCCAGCAGGCGTTTGACCTGCGCCCCGGCATGCCGCGCACCGCCACCGAGCCAGAGCATCGGGCGCTTGGCACTGGCCAGGCGCTCGGCTACCAGGTCGAGCGCTTCCGGCGCCGGCACGGCGACCGGAATCGGCAGTGGCGACAGGTCGGTGGGCATCGGGATAAAGGTCGACTGGATGTCGATCGGGATCTCGACGCTGACCGGGCCGGTCGGCGCGGTCAGCGCGGTCTGCACCGCAAGCTTCAGGGTGCTGATGGCGGTCTCGACGCTGCGCACGCGGAAGGCGGCCTTGGACACGGCCTTGAGCATGTTCAACTGGTCGCGGGCTTCGTGGATATACGCCAGCTCCTGGTCCAGGTACGGCGTCTCGATTTGCCCGGTGATATGCAGCAGCGGGGTGCCTGCGGTCTGTGCTTCAACCATGGCGCCAGCGGCATTCCCGGCGGCGGTGCCGGTGGAGGTCAGGCACACGCCCAGGCCGCCGGTGGTGCGGGCATAGGCATCGGCCATGTTGGCGGCGCCGGCTTCACCCCGGGCCATGACAAAGCGGATATTGCCGCGCACGGCGAAGGCATCGAGGATCGGCATATTGTGGATCGAGATCACGCCAAACGCGGCCTTGACGTCGCATTGTTCGAGAAAGGCGGTGATGGCAGCGCCCACGGTGACAGTGTTTTCATTACGCATGGCGGGACAGGCCTCCGGATACATCGATATGGCTGCCTGTGGTGTAAGCCGACAGAGGCGAGGCCAGAAACAGGATCGCGCGGGCCGCTTCAATCGGCAGGCCCAGGCGCCCCAGGGGAATATGTTTTTGTTGGGCCAGGCGGGCGGTCCATTGCGCCCAGTCGAGGTCGCGCTCTTCACGCGCTTCGAAGCGCCTGCGCCATTGCCCGGATTCCACCAGGCCAATCAGGATGCCGTTGACACGGATGCCCTGCGGGGCGAACTCAGTGGCCATCGAGCGCACCAGGTTCTTGATCCCGGCGCGGGCGGCGGAGGTCGCGACCATGTGCGGCTCCGGCTGGCTGGCCAGCAGCGAGTTGACGCAGACAATGGCGGCGTCGACCTGGCTTTGCAGTTGCGGCTTGAAGGCGCGGACCGGGTTGATCACCGAAAAAAACTTCAGGTTCAGCTCTTCGGTCCAGGCGCTGTCGGTGGTGTCGGCAAAGGTCGAGACCCGGCCTTGCCCGGCGTTGTTGATCAACACGCTGGCGTCGCCAAGCGTGGCCCGGCTGATGCTGGCAAAGGCGTTGACTGATTCGCCGTCGAGCACATCGCAAACCTGAGCCAGCAATCGGGCCTGCGGGAAGCGTTGGCGCAGGCTGGCTTCGGCACGGTCCAGGCGATCGGCGTCGCGCCCACAGAAGGCCACGGCGGCACCGGCCTCCAATAGCAATTCGACGCACGCCAGGCCGATACCCGAGGAGCCACCGGTGACAATCACGGTGCGGCCCTGCAATTGATAAAGGCTCATCTCAATCTCTCATCAAGGCAGTGACGCGAGGTTGCCCGCTGTGGGCGCCGCCGTTGTAGTTGAGCAGGCGCGACAGTTCGTCGGCACTGCGCCGCACTTGGGTCAACAGCTCTTCAAAATTCACGTGAGCGATCTGCGTGGTGGGGATGGTCACGCCGAGGGCTGCAACGATGCCGCCGCTCTGGTCGCGCACGGGCGCGGCCACCGTGGAAATCGCCGACTCAAAGAAGCCTTCGCCGCTGACAAAGCCGCGCTGGCGATCGGCCTGGACCAGGTCGAACAGCTCCATCACGGTTTTTGGCGTGCAATGGGAGTGCTGTTCCAGGTGCTCCTCGGGGTACAGTTCGCGCAGTTCGGCCAGTGACAGATCTTCGAGGAGGATGCGCCCCAATACCGTGGCATGGGCCGGCAAACGGGTGCCGACGTTGACCGCGTTGGAGAACACCGAAGGTGGCGAGACTTTGGCTACGTAAACGATGGAGCGTCCGTCGCGCACCACCAGGTTGCTCGGGTAGTTAACCCGGTCGCACAACCGCGCCAGCAGCGGCTGGCCGAGTTCGGTCAGCTCCAGCGACGCCAAGTACTCGAAGCCCAGGCGCAGCACCGACATGCCCAGGCGGTATTCGTTACCGCTGCGCGTCACGAAGCCCATGGTTTCCAGGGTGGTCAGCAGGCGGAAGATCGTCGAGCGCGGCAGCGCCAGGCGCCGCGCCAACTCCGGCGCGGTCAGGGTGCGGTTGCGCCGGCTGAACTCGCAGAGCAGCAGCAAGCCGCGCTCCAGGCCCGGCACGATGTATTTGTCCTGGGCATCCTTCAGCAGATCTGAGTCGTTCATAAGGTTTTACCTGTCAGGGATTGTTTGAGGGCGTAGGCCAGGCGACCGGCAACCACCAGCGGTTGTTCGATGGGGCTGGCATGGCCTGCGTCGGCGATCAGGTTGAAGCTGGCACCCAGGGCCTTGGCCACGCCCAGGCAGGTGTCGGGCGTGGTGATGCCGTCGGCTTCACCGCAATGCACTTCGCAGGGCATCGCAGGTTGGCCGTGGCGAAGCAGGTCATCGCCGCACAGCAGTTCGATGGCCTGGCGATAACCCACCGGGTTCAGGCGCGCCATGTTCCATTGCACCCAGGCCAATACTTCGGGCTGGGCGCGGGGCGAGAGCATGTGGGCGCTGCGTTGCTCGGCCAGCCCGGCGATGCCCAGGCGTTGCAGGTTGGCCAGGCGTTGCTGGCGTACCTGCTGGCGCTGCGGGCTACGCTCTGGCGCGCCATAGCCGCGAGCGGGGCTGATCAGCACCAGGCGGCTCACCCGTCTGGCCTGCGCGCTGCGAGCGAATGCCAGGGCGGTCAGTGCGCCCAGGGAATGCCCCACCAGCACGCACTCTTCAACATCCAGCGCATCGAGCATCTGCGCCAGGCGGGCGGCGTATTGCTCGGCTTTAGGTACTTGCGATTCCAGGGGGCTGGAGTCGCCATAGCCGGGCGCGTCCCAGGCAATGACCCGAGCCTGGGCCGCCAGATGCTGTGCCACCTGCAGCCAGGACGCCGCGCCGGAACCGATGCCGTGCAGCAACACCACCGCAGGCCCCGTGCCGCATTCGCGCAGGGCCTGCTGGCCACCCGCCGAGGCGACCCGTTGCTGGGGGAAATCGCGCTGCAGTTGGGCTTGCAGATGAGCCGTCGGCGCGGCTTGAGTGAGTCCTGGCAACATGGGCTTACCCGCGCTTGATCGAGGCCAGAGGGTGCTCTGGCGGATAGGTCGGGGTGATCGGCTTTTTCGCGCCGAGCATCACGCACATCAGCGCGTCTTCGTCGCCGATGTTGATCTCTTCGCGGTACACGCCGGGTGGCACGGAAATCACGTCGCGGTCGGTGAGGATGGTCTCGAAACGCTCGCCGTCCTTCTCGAGCACGACCTTGAGTTTGCCGCGCAGTACGAAGAACACTTCTTCGACGTCAATGTGCAGGTGCGGCGGGCCTTCGTGGCCGGCCGGGATCACCATGGTGGAAAAGGTGAAGTGCTCGGACGGGATGGTGTTCATGTCGGTGCTGATGCCGGTGCCGCCGGTGCCGATATAGCGCATTTGCGCGCGGCGGAACTTGGGGTCGTAGTCGGCCTGGAACTTCAGCGCATCCCAGTCGTACTTGCGCGTCTCGTAGCGGGCGATGCGCGTGCTCATCCAGCTTTCCAGACTGGCGCCGGCAGGGCGGTCCCAGCTTTTCGGGGTGTCGTTTTCGGCAGATAGATCAGTCATGACAGTCTCCAGATCAAGGCATGACGAACCCGCCGTTGACCGGCAGGGTTTGTCCAGTGATGAAGCGGGCAAGGTCGGACAGCGCAAACAGCACGGCGCCGCTGACGTCTTCGGGTAATTGCGGGCGTTGCAGGGCCCGTTGGTCGTTGTACAAACGGTGGCGTGCCTCGGGTACGTAGGCGGTGGCTTCCACCAGCACCAGGCCGGGGGCGATGGCGTTGACGGTGATGTTGTCGCAGCCCAGCTCCCGGGCCAGGCTGCGGGTCATGGCGATGATTGCGCCCTTGCTGGCCACGTAGGCCAACAGGTTCGGCGCGCCCCACAACGGGGTGTCCGAGGCCAGGTTGACGATGGCGCCTTGGCCGCTGGCGCGCAGGGCCGGCAGGCAGGCGGTGGTCATCAGCCAGGTGCCGCGTACGTTCACTTGCATCACCTGGTCCCAGGTGTCGATGCTCAGTGCTTCGCAGCCCTTGCCGCCGGAGTTGGTGATCGAGGCGTTGTTCACCAGGCCGTCGAGGCCGCCCAGCAAACTCAGGGTTGATTCGATACACGCCTGGATGGATTCGGGTTGTGCCAGGTCCACAGTCACGGCCTGCACCTCCAGGCCCAGCGCGCGCAATTCACAGGCGGCCTGCTGCACACGCTCGTGCAGCACATCGGCAATCACCACCCGCGCACCGGCCTCGCCGATGGCCTGGGCAAAGGCATAGCCCAGGCCACGGGCGCCACCGGTGACCAGCACGCGGCGGCCTGTAAGCAAACGATCATGGCGGCTCATCATTGGGTGCTCAACATGGCTTTGGGCATGTAGTGCAGGACGCGTTTTTCCGCCCACACCACCGCGCCGTAGGCGATCACCCCAATCACGGTCAGCGCGACAATGGCGACGAACACCCCAGCCGTATTGCCCTGGCCCTCGGCGTCCACCAGCAAGAAGCCGAGGCCCTGGTTACCGCCCACCAGCTCGCCGACGGTGACGCCGATCACCGCCAGGGTCGAAGCGATGCGCAGTCCGGAAAACAGCGCGGCCATGGCCGACGGGAACTCCACCAGCCGGAAGATCTGCCAGCGGCTGGCGTTCATGGTGCGTACCAGGTTGATCATGTCCGGGTCGACGGTGCGGATCGCCGAGAGCACGTTGATCATCACCGGGAAAAACACGATCAGGATCGCGATCAGAATCTTCGGGTAGATGGTGTAGCCCAGCCACATTACGAACAGCGGCGCGAAGGCGACTTTGGGGGCGATCTGCAAGGCCAGAATGTACGGCGACAGCATGGCTTCGGCTGCCGGCGACAGGCCCAGTGATACGCCGATCATTACGCCGAGCAGGGCGCCGAGGGCGAAGCCGACGACGATCTCCAGCGCAGTGATCAGGGTGTGTTGCAGCAGGCCGCCGGTCTGCCACATCACCAGGCTTTCCTGGGCCACGCGGCTGAGTTTGGGCATGACGAACTCGGGCATGCCGAGCAGGCCGGGGCCCCATTGCCAGAGGACCAGGAACAGGATCATCAGCGCGACGCTACCGAGTACGGAGTTATTGCTTTTCATCGTGTGCGTACCTCAATGTCCCGGCGGTTCACTGTGCGGCGACCGGGCTGTCGACGAATTGGTTGGTGAAGAGCTCCTCAAGTGGGGTCGCTTGAGTGACGATGCCTTCGCTGACGTAGAACTGGCGCACCTTGTCCAGATGCTCCGGGTCGATGTGCCCGAGCACGGCCTGCTTGGCGTAGACGTGTTCGACGTAGAGCTTGAAGATCTTCTCCAGCGAGTCTTCCTTGCCGACATAGGCCGGTACTGCCTTGGCGAAGGTCACGGCGGCGGCGCGAGGGTCCTGGATGATGTCGCGCATGCCTTGCAGGGTGCCCTGGACCACGCCACGCACAATCTGTGGCTGCTGCTTGATGGCGTCGTCCGAGGCGAGGATCGCCTGGGCCATGCTTTCGAAGATCTGGTCCTGGGGGATCAGCTTGATCTGCAACCCGGCTTCCTCGGCATTGATCACCCAGTCCGGCACACCCGCCATGGCCTGGGCCTTGTTGGCGGAGAACAACTGCCAGACCCCAGCGGGGCCGGCGGCCTGGATGTTCACGTCGTTCTTGCCCAGCCCGGCTTTGCGCAGCGAGGCGAGCAGGGCGTAGTAGGTGGTGTCGGAGTACGACATCACCGTCATGGTCTTGCCCTTGAGGTCGCTGACGCTATTGATGTTGTCCTTGGCGTTGGTGGCGATCATGGTCACCCCGCCGTCTCCGAGCACCGCCACGGCGCGTACTGGAATGCCGTTGGCCCGCACCACAATCGGGGTGTCGCCGATGGCACCACCGATCAGGGCATTGCCGGCGCCGATCTGCTTGGCGACGTCCACGCCACCTTTGGCGGCGATAAAGGTCAGGTCCAGGTCCTGGGCGGCGTAGTAGCCTTTTTCCTTGGCGATGATCCACGGTGCAAACGCCGGCGAGTTGGGCGGCGCTGGCAGCAGGTAGGTGACCTTGGTCGGCTGTGCCTGGGCGGCACAGGCCACACCGAGGCTCAGGCTGAGGGCGCAGAGACGTTGAAACAGAGACTTGAGCATGGGGACTCCTGAATCGGTTGGGGGCCGCAAGGGCGGTGATCAGTGCAGTTCGGTGTCGGCGCCGACCTGGAGCAACTCCATCAGGCGGCCTACCAGCGGGCCGATTTCCGGCAGCTTGCGGCGCTCCAGGGGGTTGTCGCGAAATGGCAGGTCGATGCTGATTTCTTCGATGATCGTGCCGGGGCGGGCGCTCATGACCAGCAAGCGGTCGGACATGGCGATGCCTTCGATCAGGTCGTGGGTGATGAACAGCGCGGTCTTCTTTTCGTCGAACAGCATCCGCGCCATGTCCTGTTGCAGGATCATCTTGGTCTGGGCATCGAGGGCCGAGAACGGCTCGTCGAGGAACAGCACCTGCGGGTCGATGGCCAGGGTGCGGGCCAGGGCGGCGCGTTGGCGCATGCCACCGGAGAGCTGGAACGGGTAGTGATCGGCATAGCCATTGAGGTGGCAGCGGTCGAGCAGGTCCAGGGCCACCTTCTGCCGAGTAGCGGCGGCCACGCCCTGGATCTCCAGGCCCAGTTCGACGTTGCGGCGGATGCTGCGCCAAGGCATCAGCAGGTCCTTTTGCAACATGAACGCGACTTGCGGCACCGGCCCGGTGACCGGCTCGCCACCGACGAACACTTCACCTTCACTGGGGCGATACAGGCCCGAGCCCATATTCAGAATGGTGCTCTTGCCACAACCGGAAGGGCCGATGATCGACACCACTTCACCCCGGCGAATCTTGAAGTTCACCTCGCGAATGGCGAAGGGCGCGTCCGCTTTACCCTTGGCCGGGAAACATTTACCGACATTGCGAAATTCAATTTCAGTCGGCTCCAGCTCTCCCTTGAGAGCGGGGTTATTCCATTGGGGCGTCACGGCGTACATCTCTTTCACAGCCATCAGGTAGGTACTCTGGTCTGTTTTATAGGTGATACGCCGTTTAGTGCATGAACAATGCCAGTGGGTTATTTCCTACAAGGTTTTAGTAAATATCCTTTTGTATTAGTAAGTTGGGTTCAAGTGATTGAAAATACGATGTTTTGTATATGAAACATTGGTTCTTATATGGCACGAAACTGCACACTGCCCGGGCGTGCAGTGGGAAGTTGCGAGAAATGGGTGCTTTTTCAGGTAACGCGGGAAGTTACGAAGGGGCTTATTTGTTTTATATGTGAAACGCAGTTGTGCGTTTCTATATAGATATTTGCAGGGGCGAGCAGGCAAAAAAAAGGGCCTGAAGATCGAAATCTTCAAGCCCTCAAAAGGTGAGAGGTGTCTAGTCCCTCAACCTGGTGAGCGGTGCAACAAACGCTTAGGCCTTCAGCGGGACCAAGCGTGGGGCAATCATGTTTTCGGGGCGCAGGATGTCGTCGAGCATGGCGTCGTCGAGCAAGCCTTCTTCACGCACCAGTTCCAGCACGCCACGGCCGCTTTCAAGGGCGATACGCGCAATGCGGGTGGCGTTTTCATAGCCGATGTAGGGGTTCAGCGCGGTGACCAGGCCGATGGAGTGTTCCACCAGTTCGCGGCAGCGTGCTTCGTTGGCGGTGATGCCGACGATGCAGTGTTCGCGCAGCATGTCCATGGCACGTTGCAGCAAGCGGATCGAGTCGAAGATCTTGAAGGCGATCAGCGGCTCCATCACGTTCAGTTGCAGTTGGCCGCCTTCGGCGGCCATGGTCAGGGCCAAGTCGTTGCCGATCACTTGGAACGCCACTTGGTTGACCGCTTCCGGGATCACCGGGTTGACCTTGCCGGGCATGATCGAGCTGCCTGGCTGACGCGCTGGCAGGTTGATCTCGTTGATGCCGGTACGTGGGCCGCTGGACAGCAGGCGCAGGTCGTTGCAGATCTTCGACAGCTTCACCGCGGTACGCTTGAGCATGCCGGAGAACAGCACGAACGCGCCCATGTCGGAGGTGGCTTCGATCAGGTCGGCCGCCGGTACCAGCGGCTGGCCGCTGATGGTCGCCAGGCGTTGTACGGCCAGGGCTTGGTAGCGCGGGTCGGCGTTGATGCCGGTACCGATGGCGGTGCCGCCCAGGTTGACTTCGGTGAGCAGCTCCGGCGCCAGGGTTTTCAGGCGGGCCAGGTCTTCACCCAAGGTGGTGGCGAAGGCGCGGAATTCCTGGCCGAGGGTCATCGGCACGGCGTCTTGCAATTGGGTGCGGCCCATTTTCAGCACATGGCTGAACTCGGCACCTTTGGCGGCGAACGCCTGGATCAGGCTGTCGAGGCTGGCCAGCAGCGCGTCGTGGCCCAACAGCAGACCCAGACGGATCGCGGTCGGGTAGGCGTCGTTGGTCGACTGCGCCATGTTCACGTCGTTGTTGGGGTGCAGGTACTGGTACTCGCCCTTGTTGTGGCCCATGGCCTCCAACGCGATGTTGGCGATGACTTCGTTGGCATTCATGTTGGTTGAAGTGCCGGCGCCGCCTTGAATCATGTCCACCACGAACTCTTCGTGGAAATCGCCGCGGATCAGGCGGGCACAGGCTTCGCTGATGGCAGCGTGCTTGGCTTCGCTGAGCTGGCCCAACTCACGGTTGGCGTCAGCTGCGGCTTGCTTGACCATTGCCAGGCCGACCACCAATTTCGGGTAATGCGAAATCGGAACGCCGGAGAGACGGAAGTTATTCACGGCTCGCAGGGTCTGGATGCCGTAATACGCTTGGGCAGGTACGTCGAGTACGCCAAGCAGGTCTTTTTCTGTGCGGAATGATGCAGCGGAGGACATGACGGAAATCATCTCGATATGGACCCGGAACTGGCCGGAACGCTGCGAATGCTAGGCCTGTAGAACTTTTTGGGCCAATGCTGTTAAACACTGGCCTATGCACAAACGGCATAATGTGGATGTGACCCAGCTATGATGACGGGCGTGTGTGCCAAAATGGTGCATACCCGTGGGAGGATGTGATGAACCTTGAGAGCAAATGGCTGGAAGACTTCAGCGCCCTGGCGGCCACCCGCAGCTTTTCCCAGGCAGCGGAACGGCGCTTTGTCACCCAGCCGGCGTTCAGCCGCCGTATCCGCAGCCTTGAAGCGGCGTTGGGCCTGACCCTGGTCAATCGCTCACGCACGCCCGTGGAGCTGACGGCTGCGGGGCAGTTGTTCCTGGTGACCGCGCGCACGGTGGTCGAACAGCTCGGTGAAGTGCTGCGCCATTTGCATCACCTGGAAGGCGGGCAGGGCGAAGTCATGCAAGTGGCGGCTGCCCACTCCCTGGCACTGGGGTTCTTTCCGCGCTGGATCGCACAGCTGCGCAACGAGGGACTGAACATCGCCACGCGCTTGGTCGCCACCAACGTCGGCGACGCCGTGCACGCCCTGCGCGAAGGCGGCTGCGACCTGATGCTGGCGTTCTACGACCCGGACGCCGCGATGCAGATGGACGCCGAGATCTTCCCGTCCCTGCACCTGGGCAACACCGAGATGCTCCCGGTGTGCGCCGCCGATGCCGACGGCAAGCCGCTGTTCGACCTGGAAGGCGAGGGCAGTGTGCCGTTGCTCGCCTACAGTGCCGGGGCGTTCCTCGGGCGCTCGGTGAATTTGCTGCTGCGCCAGCGGGCCCTGCGTTTCACCACTATTTACGAAACCGCCATGGCCGACAGCCTCAAGAGCATGGCCCTTGAAGGCCTGGGGATTGCCTGGGTGCCGCAGTTGAGCGTGCGTGCGGAACTGGCCCGAGGCGAACTGGTGGTATGCGGCGGGCCGCAATGGCATGTGCCGCTGGAGATTCGCCTGTATCGCTGTGCGTTGGTGCGCAAAGCGAATGTGCGGTTGTTGTGGCGCAAGTTGGAAGGTGGGACGGCGCAGAGTCCGTCGGTCGAACGCGGTTAAGTGTGGAAGCTGGCTTGCCACAGCATTTAGTGGTGTTTTCGCTGACCTGAAAGTCAATAAAACCGCCGGTTTGGACGGTTAGACAGATGGTCATTCCAGGGGCTGTTTATCTGGATTATTACGGTATACTGCGCGGCCTTCGGCCGGTCCAACCGGCCTTAATTCGTACAACAAGCCACGCCGGATTTCCCGCGTGGCTTGTTGTTTTTTGACGCGCCTGCGGGCGCCCAGAGAGAAGAGGCACGACGATGAGTGCATTGGTTGGCGTGATCATGGGCTCCAAGTCCGATTGGTCCACCCTTAGCCACACCGCCGATATGCTGGAAAAACTCGGCATTCCCTATGAAGTGAAGGTGGTCTCTGCCCACCGCACCCCGGATTTGCTGTTCCAGTATGCCGATGAAGCAGAATCCCGTGGCATCGAGGTGATCATCGCTGGTGCCGGTGGCGCGGCGCACCTGCCAGGCATGTGTGCGGCCAAGACTCACCTGCCGGTCCTTGGCGTGCCGGTGCAGTCGGCGATGCTCTCGGGCGTGGATTCGCTGTTGTCCATCGTGCAGATGCCGGCCGGCATTCCGGTGGCGACTCTGGCGATCGGCAAGGCCGGCGCGATCAACGCCGCATTGCTGTCCGCCAGCATCCTGGGCGCCAAGCACCCGCAGTTCCATGCGGTGCTGAAAAAATTCCGTGCTGAGCAGACAGACAGCGTGCTGGACAATCCAGACCCACGCATCGCCTGAGGTTGTTGACGATGAAAATCGGTGTAATCGGTGGCGGCCAACTCGGTCGCATGCTGGCCCTGGCGGGCACTCCGCTGGGGATGAACTTCGCTTTCCTGGACCCGGCGCCAGACGCCTGCGCCGCCGCCCTGGGTGAACACCTGCGCGCTGACTACAGCGACCCGGATCACTTGCGCCAGCTGGCCGACGAAGTCGACCTGGTGACCTTCGAGTTCGAAAGCGTCCCGGCCGAAACCGTGGCCTTCCTGTCGCAATTCGTGCCGGTGTACCCGAGCGCCGAAGCCTTGCGCATCGCCCGTGATCGCTGGTTCGAGAAGAGCATGTTCAAGGACCTGGGCATTCCGACACCGGCCTTTGCCGACATCCAGTCCCAGGCAGACCTGGACGCCGCTGTCGCCAGCATCGGCCTGCCAGCCGTGTTGAAAACCCGCACCCTGGGTTACGACGGCAAGGGCCAGAAAGTTCTGCGCACCGCCGCCGATGTGGTCGGCACCTTCGCCGAACTGGGCAGCGTCGCCTGCCTGCTGGAAGGTTTCGTGCCGTTCACCGGTGAAGTCTCGCTGATCGCCGTGCGTGCCCGTGATGGTGAAACCCGCTTCTACCCGTTGGTGCACAACACCCACGACAGCGGCATCCTCAAGCTGTCCGTGGCCAGCACCGACCACCCGCTGCAGGGCCTGGCCGAAGACTACTCCAGCCGCGTGCTCAAGCAGCTGGATTACGTGGGCGTGATGGCGTTCGAGTTCTTTGAAGTCGACGGCGGCCTCAAGGCCAATGAAATCGCCCCGCGTGTGCATAACTCCGGGCACTGGACCACCGAAGGCGCCGAGTGCAGCCAGTTCGAAAACCACCTGCGGGCGGTGGCGGGCTTGCCGTTGGGCTCCACGGCCAAGGTCGGCGAGAGCGCCATGCTCAACTTCATCGGCGTGGTACCGCCGGTTGAGCGGGTGATCGCCATCGATGACTGCCACCTGCATCACTATGGCAAGGCCTTCAAGGCCGGGCGCAAGGTCGGTCACGCCAACCTGCGCTGCAAGGATCGCGCAACGCTGCAGGCGCAGATCCTCAAGGTCGAAGCGCTGATCGCCGAGTAATAAGCCGGGAGTCGGCGGGAACCATTGGTCACCGTCGTCTCTCTGATTGCAGGATGACAAAGCCTGACTAGGCTTTGTCATGACTCACATTCAATCAGAGGGAAATGCCATGGGTATCATTGGAACCATCTTTATCGGCTTGATCGTTGGCCTGCTGGCGCGTTTCCTCAAGCCTGGCGACGACAGCATGGGCTGGATCATGACCATCCTGCTGGGTATCGCCGGCTCCCTGGCCGCGACCTATGGCGGCCAGGCACTGGGGATCTACCAGGCAGGCCAGGGTGCGGGCTTCATCGGCGCACTGGTAGGTGCCATCGTGTTGCTGGTGATCTACGGCCTGATCAAAAAGAAGTAATCAGCCGACAAAGTCCTCTGCGCTGCGCAGGCGCAGAGGGCTAGAATGCTCGGCAATCGTATTTGCCGAGCCTCTCCATGCGCCGTCTTCTGTTGACTCTTCTTCTACTGGGCTCTTGCCTGGCTCATGCTGGCGAACTGCCGGAAACCGATTGGCTCGACCTGATGCCGCTTTCGGACCAGAAGGCCCTCGAGGCCATGCCCGAGATCGACCACAACTCCCCCGAAGCCCAAGGCACGTTCACCGACAAAGGCGGCTTGAAACAAAGCAAAGGCCTGCCCGCGGTGATGTATTCCACCAAGACCGTGGCCGCCATGAACGGCAAGAACATCCGCATTGGCGGCTATCCGGTGCCGCTGGAAACCGATGCCAAGGGCCGCAGCACGCTGTTCTTCCTGGTGCCTTACCCGGGCGCCTGCATCCACGTGCCGCCACCGCCGCCTAACCAACTGGTGCTGGTGCGCTATCCCAAGGGCCTGAAGCTGGATGATATCTACACGCCACTGTGGGTGACGGGAACGTTGAAGGTGGAGAAGGTCAACAATGAGTTGGCCGACGCAGCCTATGCGCTGGAGGCGGGGAAAGTGCGGGTCGTAAAGGAATCCGATCTCTGAAACCACACATAACCAATGTGGGAGGGGGCTTGCTCCCGATAGCGGTCTATCAGTCACAAATGTGCTGACTGACCCTCTGCTATCGGGAGCAAGCCCCCTCCCACATTTTGATTGGGTTTACAAAGTGGTACTGGTGATACTCACACCCAAAGTGCGGCTTTCACTGGGCGCCAAAGCCACCACATCATCCAGCACATTCGCCGTCTCGATGCACAACATACCCTGCCAGCCATCATCGGCCATATCGTCGAAAGCCTGGGCTCGCTCGGTCCAGGGGTTCCAGATCACCGTCGAGTTCGAACCCTGGCTGGTGAGTTGGACGCGGCGTTGCCAGTCTTTATCCACAATGCTCAACTGCGCCGGCGTATCCAGGTAGATGCGATCCGTCTCGGCGGTGAAGTGCAGCAGGCCGGATTGCTGCTTTTCGGTCCAGCCATCGGCGGTATCGATATACGCCAAGCCATCCAGGCCCTCGACCTGCACGTTGCGCACATCGCTCACGGCGAAGTAGGTGTGCAGCGCCTGGCTGAGGGTCACGGTGTCGGTGCCACGGTTGTGGCTGGTGAGGCAGATATGCAGTTGGTCATCCAGCAGCAGGCTCAGTTTCAGGTCGACCTGATGTGGCCAGCCGGGGAAGCCGCTCGCAGGTACTGGCAGCTCTAGGTCAACGCGCAACGCCTCGCCTTCAAGCTCGGCGCCGGCCAATTCCCAGAGTGCCGTGCGCGCAAAGCCGTGCGCTCCGGCAGGTTGGTCGCTTTGACGCATCGCCTTGACGCTATCGGGGTTGCGGTCGAACACACCAAACCACGGCCAGCACACCGGTACGCCGGTACGAATGCCTTTGCCCTGCTTGAACAGCGCTTCAGGGTTCGGCCAGATCAGCGGCTGCTCGCCCT
The DNA here is from genome assembly GCF_009659625.1 of Pseudomonas haemolytica. Taxonomy (GTDB): domain Bacteria; phylum Pseudomonadota; class Gammaproteobacteria; order Pseudomonadales; family Pseudomonadaceae; genus Aquipseudomonas; species Aquipseudomonas haemolytica. The sequence continues at coordinate 228,714 of NZ_VOIW01000003.1, forward strand.
GGCGCTGGTAACTGAAGATATGCGCACCCTGCCGGGCCACCATCAGCTCGGCGCCGTTGTGGCGGATGCGCCAGCAGTCCAGCTCGTCGACTTTCACCGTTTCAACGTGGGGCGTAGGCATAACAAAGCACTCTCAATGGCAGGCAATGGGGCAATTGACCGTTAAAACCCGGCGAGGTTTAACGCGCCCGTGACGGTACCGAACGCGTGCGGCCGCTGCCATCGATGGCGACGAACACAAATACCGCTTCGGTGACCTTGCGCCATTCGCTGGACAGCGGGTCATCGCTCCACACTTCGACCATCATCTGAATCGAGCTGCGGCCGATTTCCAGGGCCTGGGTATAGAAGGAAAGCTGCGCGCCCACTGCCACCGGTACCAGGAACGCCATGCGATCAATGGCCACGGTTGCCACCCGCCCACCGGCGACCTTGCTGGCCATTGCCGTGCCGGCCAGGTCCATCTGCGCGACCAGCCAACCGCCGAAGATATCGCCAAAACCGTTGGTTTCACGGGGCAGTGCAGTGATTTGCAGGGCGAGATCGCCTTGCGGGATAGGATCTTCTTGTTCGAGTTCGATCATGCCGAGGGTGCCTCTGACCCGTGACGCTCATGGGTATTTCAAGTGGATAGCCGTCTTCTGGAAAAACGTTTCAGCACCAACATACACCGCGCGATGCGTTTTTCGTAAGGCGTACTGAAGGGAAACTCTGCCAAATCGGCTGGGTGGCACCCAACGACGTTTTGGCACAGCAGCCCGTCAAGACTGCGGGTTCTTGCGCCTGCACCGGCCGAGTATATCGAGACGCTGGCGTCGCGACGACCTCCCGAGATTCATTTTGTCGGTAAATAGGCGCTGTATCGGGGCTTTTTACGGCAACTGTGCTTCTGGCCGAGTTGAGCGCTGCCCTGCGCCGGTGATATTGCCTCCAACTGAACGGTTAAATGCTCGACGCTGTGCTTTTTGAAGCGATTTGCTATCTTGCCAAACCTGCCGCAAGTCCCGGGCTTGCTGTCCTGATTACTATAAGAGAAACCTTGCCATGTCCTCCGTGCCCGCAAGCAGTGCGCAACCCTCGCGCCCGCTGACCCGCAACGACTACAAAACCCTGTCGCTGTCTGCTTTGGGCGGGGCGCTGGAGTTCTACGACTTCATCATCTTTGTGTTTTTCGCCACCGTGGTCGGAAAACTGTTCTTTCCCGTCGACATGCCCGAATGGCTGCGCATGATGCAGACCTTCGGCATCTTCGCCGCCGGCTACCTGGCGCGCCCTTTGGGCGGCATCATCATGGCGCACTTCGGTGACCTGCTGGGGCGCAAGAAGATGTTCACCCTGAGCATCTTCATGATGGCCGTGCCGACCCTGATCATGGGCCTGCTGCCCACCTACGCGCAGATCGGCTTGTGGGCGCCGCTGTTGCTGCTGCTGATGCGCATCATCCAGGGCGCGGCAATCGGCGGCGAAGTACCGGGCGCCTGGGTGTTCGTCTCCGAACACGTGCCACCGCGCCACATCGGCTACGCCTGCGGCACCCTGACCAGCGGCCTCACCGCCGGTATTTTGCTGGGCTCGCTGGTAGCTACCGCCATCAATACAGCCTATACCCCGGAGCAGGTCTCCGATTACGCCTGGCGCATCCCGTTCCTGCTCGGCGGCGTATTTGGCCTGCTGTCGGTGTACCTGCGCCGCTGGCTGCACGAAACGCCGATTTTCGCGGAGATGCAGCAACGCAAGACGTTGGCTGCCGAACTGCCGTTGCGCGCAGTGCTGCGCGACCACCGCGGCGCCATTGTGCTGTCGATGCTGCTGACCTGGCTGCTGTCGGCCGGCGTCGTGGTTGTTATCCTCATGACCCCGACCGTGCTGCAAACCGTCTATCACTTCAGCCCCACAGTTGCGCTGCAGGCCAACAGCCTGGCCATCGTGACCCTGAGCCTGGGCTGCATCGCCTCGGGTGCCCTGGCCGACCGTTTTGGTGCCGGTCGCGTATTGGTCACCGGTTGCGCGCTGCTGCTGGCAACCTCCTGGACGCTGTATCACAGCCTCATGGCCCACCCGGACTGGCTGTTCCCGTTGTACGCATTGACCGGTCTGTTCGTGGGCACCATCGGCGTGGTGCCGTATGTAATGGTCAAGGCGTTCCCACCCGTGGTCCGTTTCAGTGGCTTGTCGTTCTCCTACAACGTGGCTTACGCCGTGTTCGGTGGGCTGACGCCGTTGGCGGTGTCGCTGCTGATGAAGGAAAGCCCGATGGGCCCGGCTTACTACGTTGCTGCCCTGTGCTTGATGGGGATTGTGGTGGGTGGGTATCTGTGGAAGCGCGGACGCTAAAACCAGCCTGATCCACTGTGGCGAGGGAGCAAGCGCCCTCGCCACAATCAAGGTGTTCATTGTTTCGCTGCGCATAAGCCTTCGCTTCCTGATAGTGGCCTTTCATCTAACTGTCACATTCCAGACATAGAGTGTTCACACGGCCTCCTGATACTTGGCCCCGATCCAACTATCCCTATCTGCTAGGAGCAAGGCATGAAACTGAAACGTTTGATGGCGGCAATGACTTTTGTCGCTGCTGGCGTTGCGACCGCCAACGCGGTGGCCGCTGGTGTTGATCCGGCAATCCCGGCTTACGTTAAGACCACTGGTGTGTCGGGCAACTTGTCCAGCGTCGGTTCCGATACCCTGGCTAACCTGATGACCCTGTGGGCTGAGGGTTACAAAAAGGAATACCCGAACGTCAACATCCAGATTCAAGCTGCCGGCTCCGCCACCGCGCCACCTGCGCTGACCGAAGGCACCTCCAACCTGGGCCCGATGAGCCGCAAGATGAAGGACACCGAACTGGCGGCCTTCGAGCAGAAGTACGGCTACAAGCCAACCGCTATCCCGGTCGCCGTGGATGCCCTGGCTGTGTTCGTGCACAAGGACAACCCGATCCAGCACCTGACCATGGAACAAGTCGACGCGATCTTCTCCTCGACGCGTCTGTGCGGTGCCAAAGCTGACGTGAAAACCTGGGGCGACCTGGGTGTGACCGGCGACCTGGCCAACAAGCCAGTGCAACTGTTCGGTCGTAACTCGGTATCCGGCACCTACGGTTACTTCAAGGAAGAAGCCCTGTGCAAAGGCGACTACAAGCCTAACGTGAACGAACAACCTGGCTCGGCTTCGGTCGTGCAGTCGATCAGCTCCTCGCTGAACGGCATTGGTTACTCGGGCATCGGCTACAAAACCGCCAGCGTGAAGACCGTGGCCCTGGCCAAGAAAGGCAGCACTGACTTCATCGAAGACAGCGAAGAAAACGCCCTGAACGGCAAATACCCGCTGTCGCGCTTCCTCTACGTTTATGTCAACAAAGCCCCGAACAAGCCGCTGGCCCCGCTGGAAGCCGAGTTCGTGAAACTGGTGCTGTCCAAACAGGGCCAGGAAGTTGTGGTGAAAGACGGCTACATCCCACTGCCAGCCAAAGTAGCCGCCAAGGCCCTGGCTGACCTGGGTCTGAAAGAAGGCAACTGATTGCCTCTGCGGGGCCGGTATACCGGCTCCGCATCCGAATTTTCTAGTCCGCTGCCAGCTTTGCTTCGCGGCGGATTTGTTGCGTCACTGCACTGTCATCTTTCTGTCATACAGGATCGCTAGGGTGTGCGCATGAATGATCTGGCCAATTCCACCATGACGACAACTTCCCCTCCCAAGCGCATTGATTTCAATACGCCTGAGCTGCAACGCAAGCGCCGCATTCGCGCGCTCAAGGATCGCCTGACCCGTTGGTACGTGCTGGTCGGCGGCCTCGCCGTCCTCGGCGCCATCACCCTGATCTTCTTCTTCCTCGGCTACGTAGTCGCGCCTCTGTTCCAGGGCGCCTCGTTGACCAAGGACGACGCGCTGACGCCCGCCTGGATGCAGGACGCCGGCAAGCCGTTGATGATCTCCCTCGAAGAACAGAACCAAGTTGCCATGCGGGTTTCCGACAAGGGCCAGGCGCTGTTCTTTGAAGTGGACACCGGTGCTGAGCTCAAGCGTGTCGACCTGCCGCTTCCGGCCGGTGCCAGCGTTGCTTCTATTGGTGAAGACCAGCCGGGCAGCCCGCTGGTGATCCTTGGTTTGTCCAATGGCCAGTCCCTGGTGTTCCGCCACACCTATAAAGTGTCGTACCCGGACGGCAAGAAGACCATCACCCCAGCGATTGAATACCCTTACGGCGAAACGCCGATCGTGTTGGATGAGGCCGGTCGCCCACTGGAGCATGTCGCGCTTAACGCCACTGATTCCACCCTGGTGGTGGCCGGTTCGGCAGGTTCGTACCTGAACGTGCTGTCGTTGAGCCGCGAAGAAAACATGATGACCGGTGAAGTCACCAGCGAGCAGAAGCGCATCGAGCTGCCGCAGATGACTGAACCGGTGAAAGCCATCTTCGTCGACCCGCGCCAGCAATGGCTGTACGTGATCAACGGTCGCGCCCTGGCCGATGTGTTCAGCCTGCGCGACAACAGCCTCAACGGTCGTTACAAACTCCTGGAAGACGGCGCGGCTGAAGTCACCGCCAGCACCCAGTTGGTGGGCGGTATCTCGCTGATCGTCGGCAACTCCAAGGGCGGCCTGGCCCAGTGGTTCATGGCGCGAGACCCGGATGGCGAGCAACGCCTGAAGCAGATCCGCACCTTCCAGATGGGCACTGCACCCATCGTCGAAATCACTGCTGAGGAGCGCCGCAAAGGCTTCACCGCCCTTGATGCCTCCGGCCAGTTCGGCGTATTCCACAGCACCGCCCACCGCACCCTGCTGGTGGACCCGGTGGTCGACGGCCAGGGTTTGTTCGGCATGTCGCCACGGGCCAACCGTGTGATCGTCGAGGCGGGTGGCAAGCTGCAACCGTTGCTGCTCGACAACCCGCACCCGGAAGTCTCGTGGAGCGCGCTGTGGAGCAAGGTCTGGTACGAGAACTACGACGAACCCAAATACGTCTGGCAGTCCACTGCCGCCAACACCGACTTCGAACCCAAGATGAGCCTGGCCCCGCTGACCTTCGGTACCTTGAAGGCCGCGTTCTACGCCATGCTACTGGCGGCGCCACTGGCGGTTGCCGCCGCGATCTACACCGCGTACTTCATGGCTCCGAGCCTGCGCCGCAAGGTCAAGCCGGTGATCGAGCTGATGGAGGCCATGCCGACGGTGATCCTCGGCTTCTTCGCCGGCCTGTTCCTGGCGCCGTATGTGGAAGGGCATCTGCCGGGGATTTTCAGCCTGCTGATGCTGTTGCCGATTGGCATTCTGGTCGCCGGTTTTGTCTTCAGCCGCTTGCCTGAGTCGATTCGCCTGCGAGTGCCGGACGGCTGGGAAAGTGCGATCCTGATTCCGGTGATCCTGTTCGTGGGCTGGCTCTCGCTGTACATGAGCCCGTACCTGGAAACCTGGTTCTTCGGCGGCGACATGCGCATGTGGATCTCCCACGACCTGGGGATCACCTACGACCAGCGCAACGCCCTGGTCGTAGGTTTGGCCATGGGCTTTGCGGTGATCCCGAACATCTATTCCATCGCTGAAGACGCTGTGTTCAGCGTGCCGCGCGGCCTGACCCTGGGCTCCCTGGCCCTGGGCGCCACGCCATGGCAGACCATGACCCGCGTGGTCATCCTGACCGCCAGCCCGGGCATCTTCTCGGCGCTGATGATCGGCATGGGCCGCGCCGTGGGTGAAACCATGATCGTGCTGATGGCCACGGGTAACACCCCGGTGATGGAGATGAACCTGTTCGAGGGCCTGCGCACCCTGGCGGCCAACGTCGCGGTGGAAATGCCCGAGTCGGAAGTCGGCGGCAGCCACTACCGCGTGCTGTTCCTCTCGGCGCTGGTGCTGCTGCTGTTCACTTTCATCATGAACACCCTCGCGGAGCTGATTCGTCAGCGTCTGCGCAAGAAATACTCGTCGCTTTAAGAAAGGTAGAAGTCTGTGAAACAGAACTCCCTGAATGGATGGTTCAAGAGCGGCGCTCCGGGCGTCTGGATCAGCGGTGGCGCAGTGTCCATCGCGGTCATCATGACCATTGGTTTGCTGGCTGTGATTGCGGTGCGTGGCTTGGGCCACTTCTGGCCGGCCGACCTGATCCAGGCCAACTACAACGTGCCGGGCCAGGCCAACCATATCGTCATCGGCGAAGTGGTACAGAAAGAAGAAGTGCCGCGTGAGCGCCTGAAAAGCGCGGGCCTGCCGGTGCCGGACCAAGGCCCGGAGTTCATGACCCGCGAGCTGATCAAGGTCGGTAACCGCGACCTGAACGGCAACGACTTCACCTGGATCGTCGGCGAGTGGTTGAAGGACCAGACCAAGCCGACCAACCTGATGGCCATCGAGCGTCGTGAGTGGGGCAACTTCTACGGCACCCTGGTCAACGTCAAACAGGACGGCAAGGTCATCGCCGAAGGCGAAGCCGCGTGGCCGGAGCTGCAAGCCCGCGTGGACCGCGTGAACAAGCTGGCGGCCCAGCTCAAGACCCTGGAGAAATCCGATATCGGCGCGATCAACGCCGGCCTCGAACGTATCCGCCTGCACGGTCGCAAACTGGAACTGGAAGGCAAGCTCGACGCCGCCGCCCAGGCCGATATGGATGCCGACCGCGCCGAGCTGAACGCCCGCTACCAGGACATCGAAGCACGCCTGGCCGACCTGCACGCCCAGTTCAACCGTGACGCCTTGACTGCCCGCGACGGTAACGGCAAGGAAGTGGAAATCGGCATCGGTAAGGTGGTGCACGCCTACCAGCCGAACGCCATGGGCACCATGACCAAAATCGGCTTCTACTTCAGCAAGGTCTGGGAATTCCTCAGCGATGACCCACGGGAAGCCAACACTGAAGGCGGGATCTTCCCGGCCATCTTCGGCACCGTGATGATGACCTTGATCATGGCGATGATCGTGACCCCGTTCGGCGTACTGGCGGCGGTGTACCTGCGTGAATACGCCAAGCAGAACACCCTGACCCGGGTGATCCGCATCGCCGTGAACAACCTGGCCGGCGTACCGGCCATCGTCTACGGCGTGTTCGGCCTGGGCTTCTTTGTGTATGTACTGGGTGGTTCGGTTGACCGCCTGTTCTTCGCCGAAGCCCTGCCGGCGCCGACCTTCGGCACCCCGGGCCTGCTGTGGGCCTCGCTGACCCTGGCACTGCTGGCGGTGCCGGTGGTGATCGTGGCCACCGAAGAAGGCCTTGCGCGGATTCCTCGTACCGTGCGTGAAGGCTCCCTGGCACTGGGCGCGACCAAGGCGGAAACGCTGTGGAAGATCGTGTTGCCGATGGCCAGCCCGGCGATGATGACCGGCATGATCCTCGCCGTGGCCCGCGCCGCCGGTGAAGTGGCGCCCCTGATGCTGGTCGGTGTGGTGAAACTGGCGCCGTCGCTGCCGCTGGACGGCAATTACCCCTACTTGCACCTGGACCAGAAGATCATGCACCTGGGCTTCCATATCTATGACGTCGGCTTCCAGAGCCCCAACGTCGAAGCCGCACGGCCGCTGGTGTACGCCACCGCCTTGCTGCTGGTACTGGTGATCGCCACGCTCAACCTGTCGGCGGTGTGGATCCGTAACCACCTGCGCGAAAAATACAAAGCGCTCGACAGCTAATTCAACGCAGATCAAATGTGGGAGGGGGCTTGCCCCCGATAGCGGTGTATCAGAAACAAGTGTGCAAGCTGACACACCGCCATCGGGAGCAAGCCCCCTCCCACACAACGAATCGGTAGCACAGGGAGCATCCCATGCAACACGAAAACCATTCCCACGGCATCAACATGTCTGCCCTGGGTCGCGACAAACAGAGCCTGAGCCTGGCCCAGGAAACCGTGGCCATCGAAGTTCCGGGCCTGAGCCTGTACTACGGCGACAAGCAGGCGCTGTTCGACGTCAGCATGAACATCCCCAAGCAGCGCGTGACGGCCTTTATCGGCCCGTCCGGCTGCGGCAAGTCGACATTGCTGCGCACCTTCAACCGCATGAACGACCTGGTCGACGGTTGCCGTGTAGAAGGCGCGATCAACCTCTACGGCACCAACATCTATCGCAAGGGCGAAGACGTGGCCGAGTTGCGTCGCCGCGTAGGCATGGTGTTCCAGAAGCCCAACCCGTTCCCCAAGACTATCTACGAAAACGTGGTCTACGGCCTGCGCATCCAGGGTATCAACAAGAAGCGCATCCTCGACGAAGCGGTTGAATGGGCCCTCAAGGGCGCGGCACTGTGGGACGAGGTCAAGGACCGCCTGCACGAATCGGCACTCGGTTTGTCCGGCGGCCAGCAGCAGCGTCTGGTGATCGCCCGCACCATCGCCGTGGAACCGGAAGTGCTGCTGCTCGACGAACCTTGCTCGGCCCTCGACCCGATCTCGACGTTGAAAGTCGAAGAGCTGATCTACGAGCTCAAGTCCAAGTTCACCATCGTTATCGTGACCCACAACATGCAACAGGCGGCGCGGGTTTCCGACTACACCGCGTTCATGTACATGGGCAAGCTGGTGGAGTTCGGCGATACCGACACCCTGTTCACCAATCCGGCGAAGAAGCAGACCGAAGACTACATTACGGGGCGCTACGGCTAGCCCCAGCTGCAAGCCGCAAGTTTCAAGCGGCAAGTAAAAGCATTTTGATCACGACACACATCAGCTTGCAGCTTGTAGCTTGCGGCTTACAGCTTTTGCGGAGCAAAACTATGATTTCGAAGGAAGGCTTAACCCACCACATCTCCGCGCAGTTCAACGCCGAGCTTGAGGAAGTGCGCAGCCACCTCCTGGCGATGGGCGGGCTGGTGGAGAAGCAAGTCAACGATGCGGTCACCGCGCTGATCGAGGCCGACTCGGGCCTGGCCCAGCAGGTGCGCGAGATCGATGACCAGATCAACCAGATGGAACGCAATATCGACGAAGAATGCCTGCGCATTCTTGCCCGTCGCCAGCCGGCGGCCTCCGACCTGCGTTTGATCATCAGCATCTCCAAGTCGGTGATCGACCTGGAGCGTATCGGCGACGAAGCCACCAAGATCGCCCGCCGCGCCATCCAGCTGTGCGAAGAAGGCGAAGCGCCCCGCGGCTACGTGGAAGTGCGCCATATCGGCGACCAGGTGCGCAACATGGTGCGTGACGCCCTCGACGCCTTCGCCCGCTTTGACGCCGATCTGGCGTTGTCGGTGGCCCAGTACGACAAGACCATCGACCGCGAGTACAAGACCGCGCTGCGCGAGTTGGCTACCTACATGATGGAAGACCCGCGCTCTATCTCGCGGGTGCTGAACATCATCTGGGTGCTGCGCTCCCTGGAGCGTATCGGCGATCACGCGCGCAATATCTCGGAATTGGTGATTTACCTGGTGCGCGGCACCGATGTTCGGCACATGGGCCTCAAGCGCATGAAGGCCGAAGTTGAAGGCACTGCTGATCTAATCCCTAATGTTCCGGGCGAATCTGACGATAAGTAAGGTTGCCCGAGAAATTAACGCCCGGCCTCTGGCCGGGCGTTTTCGTTTGCGGCATCTGAATTTTTTACACAGCAGGCGCCATAAGTCCTACTGTGACTAGCGGGTTTTGGCAAAATGCCATCAGTCAGGCGTTTTGCATGCCGAGTTTTTATAGGATGAAGGGTCGATGAGTAAAGTCAGTGTATTGGTGGTGGATGACGCCTCGTTTATTCGCGACCTGGTGAAGAAGTGCCTGCGCAATTACTTCCCCGGGATCAAGATCGAAGACGCGGTGAACGGCAAAAAGGCGCAATCCATCCTGATGCGCGAAACCTTCGACCTGGTGCTGTGTGACTGGGAAATGCCGGAGATGTCTGGCCTCGAACTGTTGACCTGGTGCCGCGAGCAAGCCCACCTGAAGGCTATGCCGTTCGTGATGGTGACCAGCCGTGGCGACAAGGAAAACGTGGTGCAGGCGATTCAGGCCGGTGTTTCCGGCTACGTCAGCAAGCCGTTTACCAACGAGCAGTTGCTGAACAAGGTCAAGCAGGCCCTGCACAAGATCGGTCGTCTCGATGCACTGATCGCCAGCGCGCCGACCAAGATGAACTCGGCCTTTGGTAACGACTCCCTGAGCGCCCTGACCGGCGGCAAGCCCGAAGCGGTCAAGCCGGCCCCCGTGGCGGCCGCGCCAAGCAAGGGCCTGCTCAATAGTCCACCTGTAGCGGCACCTGCTGCCACGCCTGCGGGCGGTCGCGGCCAGGGCCAGTTGCGCCTCTCCAGTGGCACCCAGCAATGCGTCATCAAGGCCCTGAGCATCAAGGAAGCGCTGCTGGTGGTGCGGCGCGGCGAAGTCCTGCCCCAAGTACTGGAAAGCGCCGTGCTCGACCTGGAGCAGGGCGAGAATGCCGAAGTCGCGCGCCTCAACGGCTACCTGCACGCCATCGTCGCCTACGAGCCCAAGCCCGACAGCGACTGGCTGCAACTGACCTTCCGCTTTATCGACCAGGATGCACAGAAGCTGGACTACATCTCGCGGCTGATTGCGCGCGGTACGGCGCAGAAGCATTTTGTGCCGGGTGCTTGATCGCCTGAATAGCGGAAATTGACCGAGCATCTGATTCCCGTCAGATGGCTTGATTTATATCTGTTTCGATATAGTCTCTCGATAAGGCTTCAGTGGTCTCGAGTCGTTGCTATGCCTTGAAACAAACCTGCACTGCTTTCGGCTGAATCGTCGATTACGCTTTTTCTTTCCAGGAAAGGAGAAGCCAATGCCAAGGCACAAGGATGTGGTGTTTCTAGGAAGCTCGCTCAAGGATCTCAAGGATTTTCCTCTCGACGCCCGAAGGGCAGCCGGTTTTCAGTTGGATCTCTTGCAACGGGGTGAACAGCCCTTTGATTGCAAGCCGATGAAAACAATCGGGAGGGGCGTCAAGGAGATCCGGATCACTGAGGAATCGGGAGCGTTTCGAGTGTTCTATGTGGTCAATCGGCCGGAAGCTGTCTACGTGCTGCACGCGTTGCGCAAGACCACACAGAAAACCGAAGGGCGGGATATCGAACTGGCTCGCGCCAGATTCCAGGAGTTAGGTTAAGCCCATGACAAATCAAAAGTTACATACCGAGCGTTTCAACTGTGTGTGGGATGCTCTGGAGGACACGCCTGCGCAAGCCGCCAATATGCGCCTTCGCTCAAAGTTGCTGTTGGAGTTGTGCAACACCATTCGCGGTTGGGAGCTTTCCCAGAAGGATGCGGCGCAAAGGCTGGGTATCAGTCAGCCTCGCCTGAACGATGTGCTCAACGGCAAGATCGATAAGTGTTCTCTTGATGCATTGGTCAATCTTTCGGCTGCCGCCCAGATGAATGTGGATATCTGTTTTAACGCCCTGCCTGCATAGGGCTGTCATGATCTGCTGCTAGCCTGCCGTTCAGTCACCCCGGCAGGTTCGCACCATGCTCCTTCGCCTATTGCTGTCCTGCGTGCTGGTCTCGGTCGCCATCTCGACCCAGGCCATGACCCTCTACAAATCCACCGATGCCAATGGCGTGGTGTTTTTCAGCGATCGGCAAACCCCGGGCGCCCAGGCGTTTGTGATCCAGGAGCGCAGGGTCGAGCGGGTGAGGCGGCCGGTGCTGGATGTGCCCACTACGAAGCAAGCCTATCGCTACCCTTTCCCTTGGCGAGGCGGCCCGTTCCGCCTGACCCAAGGCCCCAACGGCAGTTTCAGCCATACCGATGCCAAGAGCCGCTACGCCATGGATATCGCCATGCCTGAAGGTACGCCAGTCATTGCCGCGCGGGCCGGGGTGGTAGTGAAGATCGGCAATGACCAACTGGGACGTGGCCCTGATCCGTCGGGGAATTTTGTGCGGGTACAGCACGATGACGGCACCCAGGGTGTGTACCTGCACCTCAAGCAAGGTTCGGTCAGCGTCCGGGCAGGGCAGCGGGTAGCGGTGGGAAGCCCGCTGGCGCTGTCGGGCAATACCGGCAACAGCAGCGGGCCACACCTGCACTTCGTGGTGCAGCGCGCCACCGAGGCGGGGCTGGTGTCGATCCCTTACGAGTTCAACCTGCCGGTCGGGACATTGCCCAATTTTGCATTGGGCAAGTGAGGGTCAGTCCAGCAGCAAGACCTTGGCCAACACGATCTTCGGCCCTTTCATCTTCTTGATGATGATCCGCAGGCCTTCAACCTCCAGCACTTCTTCCTCTTCCGGCACGCGCTTGAGGGTGTCGTAGATCAGGCCGGCCAGGGTTTCGGCTTCGATGTGGTCCAGGTCGACGCCCAACAGGCGTTCGACCTTGAACAACGGCGTGTCGCCACGCACCAGCAATTTGCCGGGCTGGTAGGCGAGGATGCCGCGTTCGGCCTTGCGATGTTCGTCCTGGATATCGCCCACCAGCACTTCCAGCACGTCTTCCATGGTCAGGTAGCCGATGATCTTGCCGTCGGCTTCCTCCACCAGAGCGAAGTGTGCGCCGCCTTTGCGGAACTGCTCCAGCAACTGCGACAACGGCATATGCCGCGAAACGCGCTCCAGCGGGCGGGTCAGTTCAGCCAGGTTGAACGATTCGGGGATATGGTCCAGGGCGGCCAGTTCCAGCAGCAAATCCTTGATGTGCAGCAGGCCGACAAACTCATTGCGTACCGCGTCATACACCGGGTAACGGCTGAATTTGTGGCGACGGAACAGTGCGAGGATTTCCTTGAGTGGGGCATTGAAGTCCAGAGTCACCAGGTCTTCCCGGGAGTTGGCCCAGTCGACCACTTCCAGCTCGCCCATTTCCACCGCCGACGCCAGTACGCGCATGCCTTGGTCGCTTGGGTCCTGGCCACGGCTGGAGTGCAGGATCAGCTTGAGTTCTTCGCGGCTGTAATGGTGCTCATGGTGCGGGCCAGGCTCGCCCTGGCCAGCGATGCGCAGGATAGCGTTGGCACTGGCGTTGAGCAGGTAGATGGCCGGGTACATCGCCCAGTAGAACAGATACAGCGGCACCGCCGTCCACAGCGACAGCAGTTCAGGCTTGCGAATCGCCCAGGACTTGGGCGCCAGCTCACCGACCACGATGTGCAGGTAGGAAATCACGAAGAAGGCGGCAAAGAACGACACGCCCTTGATCACTTCCGGTGACTGCACGCCGATGGCGCCCAGCATGGGTTCGAGGATGTGCGCAAAGGCCGGCTCACCGACCCAGCCCAGGCCCAGGGACGCCAGGGTGATACCCAGCTGGCAGGCCGACAGGTAAGCGTCGAGCTGGCTGTGCACGGTGCGCAGGATCTGCCCGCGCCAGCCGTTCTTGTGGGCGATGGCCTCGACCCGAGTGGCGCGCAGTTTGACCATGGCGAATTCCGCCGCAACGAAGAAACCGTTGAGCAGTACCAGGATCAGTGCAAAAAGAATCATGCCGAAATCGGCGAAGAGTGTGGCGACGGTGATGCCAGGGGAAGGGTCCATGATGGGGTTTTGCGGGTTCCGTGTGTTCAAAAAGGGGTGACAGGTGGGCCTGAAAGGCAGGCGCAAGTCGGGCAATGTAGCGGCTGATGGGGCGCTTGCCTAGTGCCTGCTGCCGGGCGGGGCAAGGAATACGTTCTTGGAAACGCTGCAAGTCCAATGTGGGAGCGGGCTTGCTCGCGAATTCGGTGGGTCAGTCAACACATTCATAGCTGGCCCACAGCCTTCGCGAGCAAGCCCGCTCCCACCCTTAGCTCAGCGTCGTTTTCAAGTTATTCATCTGTGCCGATCACCCGCGAACGAGTTACCTGCGTCGTCGGGAAATGGCAGGTAAACGTACTGCCATGCCCTAGCACGCTGCTGATTTCCAGGCGTGCCCGATGGCGCAACAGCACATGCTTGACGATGGCCAGGCCGAGCCCGGTGCCGCCGGTGTTGGAGTTGCGGCTGGAGTCGACGCGGTAGAAGCGTTCGGTCAGGCGCGGCAAGTGCTTGGTGTCGATGCCGATGCCAGAGTCCTGCACGCTCAAGTGCGCGCCGTGCTCGTCGGCCCACCAGCGGATACGGATATTGCCCTTGTCCTGGGTGTACTTCACCGCGTTGAACACCAGGTTGGAAAACGCACTGCGCAACTCGCCCTCGCTGCCCTTGAGCAACACCTGTGTGTCGGCTTCCAGGGTGATCTGCTGGCCGCGCTCACCTGAGAGGGCCTGGGCGTCGTTCTTGATGGTCTGCAGCAGGCTTTGCACCGCCACCGGGTGGTTGTCCGAGGGGTAATCGGTGGCCTCAAGCTTGGCCAGCAACAGCAGGTCGTTGAGCAGGGTCTGCATGCGTGAGCCTTGCTGTTGCATCTGCTGCAGGGCACGGCTCCAGCGCGGGTTGATCTCGTCGACGTTGTCCAGCAGCGTCTCCAGGTAGCCGCAGATCACCGTCAACGGCGTGCGCAGCTCGTGGGAGACGTTGGCGACGAAGTCTTTGCGCATCTGTTCCAACTGATGGATGCGGGTCACGTCGCGCACCAGCATCAAGTGCTCGTTGTTGCCGTAGCGCGTCAGGTACAGCTGGATGCGCACGCGGTCATTGGTGGGCGAGGGGATTTCCAGGGCTTCTTCGTAGTTTTCCTGCTCGAAGTATTCCTTGAAGCGCGGATGGCGCACCAGGTTGGTCACCGGTTGGCCGCTGTCCTGGGGGGTCTTGAGGCCCAGCAGGGTCTCGGCGGCGCGGTTCCACCACTCGAGGTTGCCGTCGCTGTCGAGCATGATCACTGCGTCTTTAAGCGCGGCGGTGGATTCCTGCACCCGGTCGATCACCGCTTGCAGGCGCCCGCGTACGCGTTGGTCGCGGCGCTGCAGGTGGTAGATGCTGTCGAACACCTCGCCCCACAGGCCGTAGCCATCGGGCGGTGCTTCGTCGGGTTTGTGCTGGCGCAGCCAGTCATGCAGGCGCAGCAATTGCTTGAGGGTCCAGCCCAGGTACAGGGCAATGCCGACGGCCAGGCTCCAGCCGTAATAGCCGCTGACCAGGCCTACCAGCAGGCAGCCGGTGATCAGCAGGAGCATGTGGCGGATCAGGGTGCCATGCCAGTTCTGGTTCACTTAAACATGCGTCCTTGTCAGCTGTTAAGGGAGGAATGGGACTGGCTCAGCCTTTGGTGGAAAACCGATAGCCGGTGCCGCGCACGGTTTGTACCAGATTCTCGTACGCATCGCCCAAGGCTTTGCGCAGGCGGCGGATATGCACGTCGACGGTACGCTCTTCCACATAAACATTGCCGCCCCACACCTGGTCCAGCAGTTGGCCACGGGTGTAGGCGCGTTCCTGGTGGGTCATGAAAAATTGCAGCAGGCGGTATTCGGTCGGGCCCATCTCGGCGGGCTTGCCGTCGATGGTCACACGGTGGCTGATCGGGTCCAGCAGCAGGCCGCCGACCTCGATAGGCGCCTCGCCATCGGTCGGGCCGGCACGGCGCAAAACGGCTTTCAGACGTGCGACCAGTTCCCGTGGGGAAAACGGCTTGGTGATGTAGTCATCGGCGCCGACCTCCAGGCCCTGGATCTTGTTGTCCTCTTCGCCCTTGGCGGTGAGCATGATGATCGGGATATCCCCGGTCAGCTCGTCACGCTTGAGGCGGCGGGCCAGCTCGATGCCCGAGGTGCCGGGCAGCATCCAGTCGAGCAGGATCAGGTCCGGCTTGCGGTCGACGATAATGGCGTGGGCCTGCTGGGAGTTCTCCGCCTCCAGGCAGTCATAGCCGGCCATTTCCAACGCAACGGCGATCATCTCGCGAATGGGCGCTTCGTCGTCAACGATCAGAATGCTCCTGCCAACCATGCTCAATCCTCTTGTCATTTAACTGTCTTGCGCCGCATTAGATAACGGAATTATTGCAGTCGTGTGACAGTAATTTAGTCGCTTGGGCAATTCGCGGCACTCTGGACTACCCTTTGGGTCCGAATCCTGACAACCACAAAAGGAAGGTTCCGATGACTCAAAGTACTTTTTCCTGGAAAGCCCTGCTGGTTACGGCGGCGTTGACGCTGCCGACCCTGGCGTTTGCGGCAGAGCCGGCGATGACCAAAGGCGGGATTTTGGTGGACCACAAGGGCATGACGCTCTACACCTTTGATAAGGATGCCGATGGCGAGTCAGTGTGCAAGGAACAATGTGCGACCAATTGGCCGCCGTTGAAGGCCGAGTCCACCGACATTGCGACGGGCGACTGGAAGGTCATCACCCGTGACGACCAGACCAGCCAATGGGCTTACAAAGGCAATCCGGTCTACACCTACAAGGACGACAAGAAGACCGGTGACAAGACCGGGGATGGCAAGGGTGGCGCCTGGCATGTGATCAAGCCGTGACTGTGCGGCGCTGCTGAAAATCATCGGGAGCAAGCCCCCTCCCACATTTTGATGTGTGAATACATTCAAGTGTGGGAGGGGGCTTGCTCCCGAAGGCGCCAGGTCAATCACCACAAAAAACGGCCTTCAGCGAACCGCGTAATCCACCACAATTCCGACAAAAATCGCCAACCCGGCCCAATGGTTGTGCAAAAACGCCTTGAAGCACTTCAGGCGGTCCCTGTCCCGGGTATACCAGAATTCCCAGGCAAAGCAGCCCGCCGCCGCCAGCAGCCCCAGTTGGAACCAACCGCCCAGCTCAAACCGCGCACCCGCCAGCAACAGGCACACCAGTGACAGCCCTTGCAGCGTGAGGATGATCACGCGATCTGCATCGCCAAATAGAATGGCGGTGGACTTCACCCCGATCTTCAAGTCGTCATCACGGTCCGTCATCGCGTAATAAGTGTCGTAGCCCACGGTCCATAACAGATTGGCGATATACAGCAGCCACGCCGTGGCAGGTAAATGGCCGGTCTCAGCGGTAAACGCCATCGGCATGCCCCAGGAAAACGCCGCTCCCAATACCACCTGCGGGTAATAGGTATAGCGCTTCATGAACGGGTAGCTGGCCGCCAGCGCCAGGCCGCCCAGGGACAGCAAGATAGTGGTGGCGTTGGTCAGCAGCACCAGCAGGAAACTGATGCCCATCAGCACGGCAAAAAACACAAATGCTTCTTTCGAGCTGATCTTGCCGCTCACCAGTGGGCGTTGCTCGGTGCGCTTCACATGGCCATCCACCTTGCGGTCGGCCCAATCATTGATCACACATCCACCGGCCCGGGTCAGCACCACGCCGAGTACGAAAATCACAATATTAAGCAGGGACGGCGAACCCTTGCCGGCGATCCACAGTGCCCACAGCGTCGGCCACAGCAGCAGGTAGATGCCGATGGGCTTGTCCATGCGCGTCAACTGAATGAAATCCCAGGCCCTGGGGTTCACGCGGTTCAAGGACTTGAGCAGACGTTGGTACATCAGCAGTTCTCCGGATGGTCATGCAGCGCGTGCCAGAAACTCGGCAGGAAGACTTCCGCTACCAGTACGCTCAGCGACCCGCGGTCGAAGCGTGAGCGGCGCGCCCACAAATTATCGGTTTGGTCGGCTGTCGGCAGCCATGGGCGAGGGTAGTGACACAC
Organism: Pseudomonas haemolytica; assembly: GCF_009659625.1. Classification (GTDB taxonomy): domain Bacteria; phylum Pseudomonadota; class Gammaproteobacteria; order Pseudomonadales; family Pseudomonadaceae; genus Aquipseudomonas; species Aquipseudomonas haemolytica. The sequence goes on from NZ_VOIW01000003.1 coordinate 246,153, forward strand.
CTCGATAACCTGGCGGGTAAAGGCGCGGTCGCAGAACAGCAACTCGCCCAACGAACGGCTGCCGAGTTCGTCCATGTGCAGCCCGTCGCCCTGCAAGGCACTACGGGCCGCCACGCTGCGGGCGAACACCCACGGCTGGCCATGCCCGCGCAAATACACTTCGCGCACCCAGCCGATACTGGCGGGGGCCAGCTCCAAGGCGGCGCATTCATCGTCGCGCAGCGGCTGCCAGCCTTCGAACAGCGGCGTCACGCTGAAACCGTCGTTGGACAGCCACGTCAGCCGTCGCGTCAGCGAACCTTCGTCAAACAGCCAATTGACGGTCAAGGGTGTGGGCGCAGGGATCAGAAGGCTCTGGGTCAGCCATTGGCAAGCATCGGGAAGGGCGATTGAATGCGGCACGATGAGTCAGTATTGGCAGCAAAAGAGGCGGCGAGCTTACCATGGCCCCCTGATCTTTTGCCGCGCCAAACCGGCCGTTTGCGTCGATCGTGCTTGCATCTGCCGGCCCCGATCAGTACAAAACGCCCTGAGCCGTGCGGCAACGCTGGATCGATCGACCGCCGGCCAAGACGCCTGGACCCTGAGGAAGCAAGTAATGAAGAAGTGGCAATGTGTAGTCTGCGGCCTGATCTATGACGAAAAAGACGGTTGGCCGGATGACGGAATCGCGCCGGGCACCCTGTGGCAAGACGTCCCGGAAGACTGGCTATGCCCGGACTGCGGTGTAGGCAAAATGGATTTCGAAATGATCGAAATCGGTTAATTCTTAGTTTAAGACACGTACTACAAGGAGAAAGGAATGAACGCACCTGTCGTGATCATCGGCACAGGATTGGCCGGTTACAACGTGGCCCGGGAGTTTCGCAAGCTCGACAGCGAGACCCCATTGCTACTGATCACCGCGGATGACGGGCGCTCCTACTCCAAGCCCATGCTCTCCACCGGCTTTGGCAAGAACAAGGAAGCCGATGGCCTGAGCATGGCTGAACCCGGCGCCATGGCCGAGCAACTCAAGGCCGAGGTGCGCACCCACACGCGCATCAGCGGCATCGACCCGGGCCACAAGCGCCTGTGGATCGGCGAGGAAGCGGTGGCCTACCGCGACCTGGTTTTGGCCTGGGGCGCAGAAACGGTGCGCGTACCCGTCGAAGGCGATGCGGCCGAACTGATTTTCCCGATCAATGACTTGGAAGACTACGCACGCTTTCGTGCCGCCGCCGCCGGCAAGCGACGCGTGCTGCTGCTCGGCGCTGGCCTGATCGGCTGCGAATTCGCCAACGACCTGATCCTCGGCGGCTATGAAATCGACCTGGTCGCGCCGTGCGAACAAGTCATGCCGACCCTGTTGCACCCGGCGGCGGCCGCCGCGGTGCAAGCCGGGCTGGAAGGCATCGGCGCGCGTTTCCACTTGGGCCCGGTGCTCAATCGCCTGCAACGCACGGCTGACGGCCTGGAAGCCCACCTGTCGGACGGTGAAGTGATCCACTGCGACCTGGTGGTCTCCGCCATCGGCCTGCGCCCTCGCGTAGACCTGGCCGCGGCGGCCGGCCTGCAAATCAATCGCGGGATCATGGTGGATCGCCACCTCAAGACCTCCCACGCCAATATCTACGCCTTGGGCGACTGCGCCGAAGTCGATGGCCTGAACCTGCTGTACGTGATGCCGCTGATGAGCTGCGCCCGCGCCCTCGCCCAAACCCTGGCCGGCAATGCTACGGCGGTGAGCTATGGGCCGATGCCGATCACGGTGAAAACCCCGATCTGCCCGCTGGTGGTATCACCTGCCCCACGGGGCACTGAAGGCGTATGGAGCGTCGAAGGGCAGGGCGCCGACATCAAGGCCCTGTGCCGTGACGCCAGCGGCCACCTGCTGGGCTACGCGCTGACCGGCAGCGCTGTCATGGAAAAACTGGCCTTGAACAAAGAACTTCCACCTTTGCTGGCGTAAATACCGGTCGTTCTGTCGGAATCAGCATGTTCTTACCTCGAGAAAGGTCGCCGCGAGACTGGCGCGGCGTCTGAGGGCGTGCCATCCTCACTCCCGTCTGCCGCAGAGTAGAGCCTGCGGCGCCTTGGGCGCTGCTCCACCAGAGAGCAGCACGGACATAACAACAAAAAACCGTCAAAGAGGCTTTATATGCGTAAACCAGATCTCGCAGCCGCCATCGCTGAAAAAGCAGACCTCACCAAAGAACAGGCTAACCGCGTCCTCAACGCCGTTCTCGAAGAAATCACCGGCGCCCTGCATCGCAAGGACAGCGTCACCCTGGTGGGCTTCGGCACCTTCCTGCAACGCCACCGCGGCGCCCGTACCGGCAAGAACCCGCAAACCGGTGAGCCGGTGAAAATCAAGGCCAGCAACACCGTAGCATTCAAGCCGGGCAAGTCGCTCAAAGACAGCGTAAACCCGTAATTAAGCGAGGCCGTCTCGAAGGGAGGCGGGCGGTAAAAGAGTGGGCATGCCGACTAGGTCGGGTGCCCATTTTTGTTGGGTGCGAAAAAGATTGCTCGCGGAATAAAAGTAGTTGCCTATTGCATTGTTGTGAACAGTCACTGTAGGGGCTGTATCAAGTCGAAAGTAGGTTGGGTTATGTAAATTGTTCATTCGATTTGGAACCATATCTAAGCAATTGTCACCTATAGCGCGAGACAGCAGGGAACGCTCTCTAAACTCATTTTTAGAGGTGTATATATGAAAGTTGATCAGCCTATTACTCCCTATTCCAACCCGTTACCCCAGGAAAAAAAGACGCAAGCAGTTGCTTCATCGGCTCCAGGGGATGCTGGAGCAGCGGCAGACAGTTCGAGCGTTGCACCTGAAGCCAGTTTGGTTAACGAGAAGGTATTCAAATACCCTGCAGCAACGCCTGAGGAGATCAATGCAAAAAACAAGCGAGCAGATGATGCTGTTGTTGATAGGCTGGGCCCGGGAGAGCCCGAGCAACTAAAAGCCAGAGGGGGGAGTGGCGGCGGCAAATTTAACTTTTTTGGCTCATCTAGGACGTCGGGTGGGTCCAGGACGTCTGGCGGGTCCAGGACGTCTGGCGGGTCAAAGACATCTCGCGGGTCCACGACGTCTAGCACTTCTAAGGCGTCTAGCACGTCTAAGGCGTCTAGCAAGACTAAGTCGCCTAGCGCACCTGCACCTAAGCCAACGGCTGCGCCGAACAGTCCGAGCAGTAGCGTGAATGCCGCGCAAAGTATTGTCAGCCAGCCACAGAGCTTACCAGCACCACCTCCATCAGTAGGCGCTACTATACGTAATGCTTTTATAAACGCCGGGGCAAACAACATGGTCGCCAGCCCCTTCACTGTGGGAAATCAATTCGCGTCCAGTTACTTCCAGAGCAAACTTACAGCACACTCTGAAATGCCTGGAGCGCCAGTAGTGAACGCAGATGGCACGATAGGAACCGTGGATCCTAACGCGACGGAAGCGCAAAAAATGGATGCTCGGCTTAAAGGCGCTGAAATAAAAAATGAGGCAACGTCCAACCTGTTTATTTTTCTCGGTTTAGGGGCCGACGCGAAGGCGGTGAAGCCGAGCGATGATGCGCCTACCGATACAGAAGGGCGCTTGACCAATCTTGAGAAGACGCTGAATGAAATAGAAAAGCAAATGCCAGAACTCGCTGAGCGTTTCGGAATTGTCTACAAACCGTATGTTGCTCCTGAATCATCAGAAGCACCAACTGAGCAATCTCGGATGGATAATATTGAAAAGCGCCAGGCTTATATCGATAAAAAGGTAGAATTGCTGAAAATTATTCAGAATCAAAAGGCAGGATAAAAGTAAGCCTTTAAGCAAGGGGTAGATCTATTTTAGTTAGATAAATCTGCCCCCCCCCCTTGCCCTTCCTTTTCGTTCTTGAAAAGCATCCAGTGAATTTGTTCCCATATGCGGCGTTGCTTCGTAACTTATCGGATTAAATAAATTCGTCCCCTTTTCCAAAAAATCTTATTTAGGGCGGAGGTGGGGTCTAGCGCTTCCTTCCTGAGTTCCGAGCGAAGGTAAAGGTGGCAGATTTATTTTATATTTCTGAGGACCATAAATCTACATAACGTTGTTCCATTTTACTCTGCTGCGTACATATAAAGCGCGTCTTTTGTACAGTAAAAAACTTTGCTATTGGGATACGCTTTAACGGGAGAGATTAATAGTTCTCTTCAGTCTTTATATTTTATAGATTCGCCAAGAAAGTCGAGAAGGTCATTTAGTGTTGCTTTATAGAGCTCCCCTTTAAATATAATTTTTTCCTTTGCGTACAACGAGGTTGTGTGCAATGTAGTAGAGATCTGAGCTCAGATGAGCTCTCAGATCTGCAAGTGAATCGAAGGTTTCGATTATCTCTCCCGATAATGTAGCTTTTAGCATAAGTGAGTGTATGTGTTCCTTGTTTTTATCCGGGCTCAATTCAATTTTATTGAGTTTATTAAAGGTGTAACTATTTTTCATGTTGGTTTGGGGCGTCATAAAAATATGACCGTCCCCTCCATTGTTGTACCACTTGATATGAGGCGTGTCCCCAAAGCCGCCCTCTGGGGCCATATGTTGTTCGTAGCCTTTCGGGTATTTTGCAACGCCGTCGGCACGAGCACTTTGAGTATGAGCTATATAACGGCTCATGTTGCCTTGTGACTCTTTCAAAAAACCTTCGCGTCTGAGCTTGATTTAACTTTTACCTGAAATTTTTCTCCATTTGCCATCGCCATTCTGTTATCCGCGACAGCTTGTTTTCACTCTTTTGAACCTTTAGCTAATGCGTGCATCTTTGATGCTTTTTAATAGGTGCGCTGATTCGGTGTATGCCCATTTTTGAATGAGGCTTTAGCGCCCAAGCAGTAACAGGATAGACGCGGGCGTTTCTTTGAATGCGCATTTGTAGTTTACGAATTCAACAATAAATATCAGCGTATCTCTCAGGTTCTGCTGGGCGCCGCTAATGTTTTTTGTCTGGATTATTATTTTTTCATTCGTATCAATGCTTAACTTTGTCATGCCTTCTTCGGGGTAGCGTAAACCAAAAAGACAATCAATGATTGCATCGACGTTTTTGCCGTAGCCGGTAGGGAATCCGAACTTTTCTGCAAGCGTCTGATAAAGCTCATCGACTTCTTTTATTGTGGAAAAATCCAGCTCAACGGTTGTTTTAATGTTCATTACTTCCAGCCTCCAAGATCGATTTCCATGAATGAGTCGTAGTGATCGTGGGAGTAATAGGCTTGTCCGGTTTTCTTATCCACTACAATGCGCCTAGCACCATTGTTTCCAACGGTCGGTGTTTTTACCGTCCACTCTTGGTAGGGCCCACTTCCTGTATTTAATCGTTGGCTGTTGGGATTACCAATGGTATGTGAGTTACTGAAAGGTGTGCCGTCGTTAGAATAACGAGGCTGCCTTAGCTTGATCCTATTGATAGTATTCTGCAGCTCTTTCATCTCCTGTTTTGACATCGTATGTCCCCATTTGCTTTTAATCTGGGCGTGGGCTTGCTTAGGATTCTTAGCAAAACTGGAGCATTTTAAACCCAGCGGGTCTATATAGCCTTGTGGGTTGGACGCATAAGCGTAAGCGTTGAGGCCCCCCGCCAAGCTGATCGGATCCGGCGTCGTGAACCGCCCTACATCTGGATCATAGAACCTCAACGTATTGAAATGCAGCCCCGTCTCCCGGTCCAGATACTGCCCCTGAAAACGCAGGTTCTGCTCTTCAAGAAAATACGCTTCGCGCACTTCCTCTTGCGTATTACCCCACACCTGATAAGTCGCATGCCAAACATCATGACCATCAGCCTCGGTGAGCTGCTCCGGCAAGCCGTTGAGGTCGTTATGGTAGTAGCGGATTTTCTGCAATGGCCCAGTCCCGTCAACGCGGGCAAGGGGTTCGTAGCCATAGTCTTGGTAAATGTAGAGGCTAGTCTGGCTATGTTTATGTTCCTGCAACAGGCGTAAGCCATCCCAGGTGAATCGCGTCACGCCGAGTGGGTGACCATCGGCGGCATGCTCGGTTTTTGCGATGCGTCGCCCCAGTGGGTCATAGGTCATCCTGACCACGCTGCCGTTTTCATTGCGCACTTCCACAAGCCGACTTTCGGCGTCGTAAACAAAACGCTGCAAACCACGAACGGCACTGCGCTTTTCAATCATTCGCCCAAGGGCGTCGTACTTGTAACGTTTGTCCTGATACGTGAGCAGCCGGTTATGCCGCACCAAGCCCCCTTGGACTGGGTTGTCGAGCAAATTGGCTGCAGCATCATAAGCGTAGGATTCGCTGTGCCCCACCTGATGGCTCGCAAGAATACGGCCCGTACTGTCGTAGCCCAGGTGCTCTTGACGGTCAGTTCGACGACGGCCGATCAGATTGTCGCTGGGGTCGTAGCTGTAATCGGTCTCGACCAAGGGCGGCAACTGCCACGGCTGGTCGATGCTGCGGCGCTGACGCGCGCGGACCCTCCCACTTCGATCATAGGCAGTACTCGTCTTGAGTTGGCCCTGAGTACGTTGTACTTCACGATGCAAGCGGTCGCGTTCGAAGTCGCTGATGACCTTTCCATCGAGATTCAACTGATGCAGATGGCCGCTGCCGTAGTACAGGCGGTTCAGCCATCGACCGTCGGGCAAACCGGTTTGAATCAGGTTCCCCAGTTCGTCGTACCGATGCTGCACAGTTCCTGCCGAGCTTTGTTCCTCAAGGAGTTGGCCGAGGGCGTCATAGCTGAAACCGAGTGATTGCTCACTACCATCACGCGCCGTGAGCGTGACACCGACCAGCTGGTCGTTCATATCGTGCTCGTAGACGGTGGTGCCGTCCTCGGTGACTTTGCTGACCAGGCGTCCAACTGGGTCTCGCTGGAACTGGTGTGACAACGGGGCTACCGGTTCGCCTTCCGTTCCCGGCAGATGGTCCACGGCTACCACATCATCCAGCGGATCATAGGTGTAACAGCGCCGGCTTTGATCCAGATCCTGCTGCTGCACCATGCGGTCGGCTGCGTCCCATTCGAAGCGATAGCTTTCACCGTTCTCGTTGGTCAACTTGCGCAGTCGCCCGTAGGCATCGTGATCGAACAAGACCGTGCGGTTATGTGCATCCCAGCGTTGTTTGACCAGGCCGCGTACGTCATAGGCATAGCGCGTGGTGCTACCAGCAGGGTCGATATAGGCCGTCAGATAACCGCTGGTGCTACGTTGAAACTGTTCCACGCGACCATCTGGTAGCTGGCACTCCAAGAGCAGCCCCTGAGGGCCGTACCGGTAGCGCACCGATTCGCCTTCGGCATTGGTCTGCACCACCAGATTGCCAAACGCGTCGTACTGATAACGTGTCGGATAACCTGAGCAATCCACTTCTTCGACCAGCTGGCTCCATTCGTTCCAATGCAGCGTTCTGGTTTTTTCTGTGGCATCGATGATTTGCACCGGCTGACCGAAACCGTCATAGACGTAACGGGTACGGTTGCCCAGTGGGTCGACTTCCTCGATGCAGTTGCCACGCTGGTCGTAGCGATAGTGCCAACTGTTGCCCGCAGGATCGGTTTCCACCTGAGGCAATGCCCAGTGCTCCAGCCACTGCGTGCCGCGAGCCCTGCCCAGTGGGTCGATCACGGCACTCAGGTTTCCTGGCTCGTCATAGTTGAAGTGCCACTGGCCGTTTTTCGGGTCGATTGCGCCCACCAATTGACGGTTTTCGTTCCAATCGAATTGCCATGCATGGCCCAGGTTATCGACGTAGCGAGTGATCTGGAACTGCGGGTTCCAATGCCGCGTGCTGACCCGCATCAAGCCATCGGTCACCCGGGTAATGCCGGCGTCCAGATCGTAATCGAAGCTGTATTCATCGCCCGCGTCGGTCCAGTGCCGACTGACGCGCCATTCCGGGCCGTCTGGCCCAGGTACTTCAGCCCATTGGTAAAAGCAGCGCAAACCACTCGGCAATTGGTGCTCGGCCATGCGCCTGCCGCTGTCGTAGGCAAAGCGTCGAAGGATTGTGCCTTGTGCGTCCAAGACCTCGGCAAGATCGCCATTGCTGTCATAGCGATAACTGACGAGCACGTCGCTACGCGCATCGAAATGGTCCTGGCGCAGGTAACGCCGTTCGATGTGGCTCACGCGCCTTGGGTGTTCAGCCGAGTAGTTCAGTTCAACATGCATCAAGTCATGGGTGTCGCGCAGGCGATACAGTCGCCCCTGACTGTCATAGTCAAGGAAAATCCGCCCTTCGTTACGATCACCCAACAGTTGCAAACGCATCCGCGAGCTGTTCAGCGGGTCGGTTTCGAAGAGCCGATACAGGCCGTCGATACTCTCGATCAATACCGCGCCGTCGCCACTGCGCCTGACCGCAAGGCCTTCGCCCGGATCGAATGCTCCGCCGGACAAGGGGATGTAACCTATCTCCAGACGGCGCCCTTGCTCATCGATATAAGTCAGGTTTTCATCGGCATCAGTCTCTACCGCCACTTCATAGCCGACACTCCATCCCGCACCAAAAAGCCCATGCTGGCGAGCATCGAGGCTGCTGTAAAAGCGCTGCCATACGATGTTGAGCAGCCCGGGCAGGATGAAGTCCAGCTCCTCCTCTTCGCCCAGGACCTTGGCCCCCGTCGCGCTGTGCACCGGATTGGGCGAACCATTCATGGCGCTCTTGAGTGCCGAGGTAACCTTGGCAGTCCCATAAGAGATCGCCCCTCCCACCAACGCACTGCCGATCATGCACGGCAGCTTGGTCCAGAAACATTTCAGGTTGCCCCGCAACGCCATCACCACGGCAATCGCCAGACCCACCCCGGGCGTCTTCCCGCTGCGAATCTCCTGCACCACGATGGTCCCGCCGCCGATGCGAACATCCGGCGAAATCAGCCCTTCGGCCGTACCAATCTTCGCATCACAGGTACTGCGATCACCGCTGCGCGCCGCAGGCTGCCCATTGATAAACACCGAGCTGGAACCCTCGGCAATGAATTGCAGCGGCATCGGTGGGTGCTTGGTGCATGCCACGGTATCCAGCGGGCAAGGCTCGGTGCCGGGGGCCGGCGAGGCGACGGTCGGGCGCCACATCTGCGAGAAGAACTCGCCTGCCATGTCCAGGAAGCTGGGAGCCGGCGGCTCGCTGGGCGCGACGGGTACAGCCGTCATCTTGCCAGCGGCGCGGGCCGCCTTTTTGCCATTGATGAAGACGTTGTCCGAACCGCTGGTGATGAAGGCATCGATCACCGGCGGGAACACCCAGTTGGCGGCGGACTCGCACCAACTGGATATCTTCAGATCAGCCCCTGTGAGCCCTGCGGTGATCCCGACGACCGCCCCCACGACCAACACCAGCGCAACGCCGCCTGTGGCGATGGTTGCACCGGTCGCAAGGAAAACCGCCCCGGCAACGGCCAGGCAGCCCACGGTAGTGAGCGCCGCATAGGCGGCCACTTCCAGTACACCGCCGAGAATATCGGCCATCACCGAGGTGTGTAGCAGCGCGTCGCCTTCGCGGGCCGCCCAGAGGTCTTCACTCATTGTTCAGGCTCGACTCGTAGTTCTGGCCGAGGGCCTACCAGTTTGATGGCTCACCGTCTTCATCGTTTATAGAAATACGAGTACAGGACCTGATCCATTCAAAAAGTACAGAAAGATCATGCTCGATGCTTTTCGGATGGGCGCTGATTTCTAGGAAGATACGTTCTTGTTCTAAAAACAGACGCACGTCGTAGCTCCAATCACTTGGGCTTCTGGGCTCAATGCCTGCCAACCGAAACTCTCGGTCTTCAACAAACTCAGAAAAAGTCTCAAGGCGGGTGATGTGCTGCGTTATCTCGCCGAGGTGGGTCGTGTACCAATTATTGTCCTCAAAGGACAGTATGAATTCTGCTGACATCATCATTGCCTTCTAACTGCCGTGAGGTCGACCCGATACCGTAGGGTAGTCGGACGGGTTCTTCATTCCGATGTGCGCTTCCGCAGAGTGGGTACTGACGGTTGTTTTTCCGTCGTTAGCTAATTCTGTAGTGCCGGAGTTTCCATGTCTTCCTACCGATTTGTGGCTGTGAGCGTTGTTCGAGCCTTTGAATGGTGTCGGGTTGCCATTCCCGTAGGCATGGATTTGGACTTCCGAACCATCAGGGTGTACCCAGCGCTGATTTTTGGTATTCGCAGGGTTCGTTCGGGTGTAGCCGTTTTTGCGTAGGATTTTCTCCACTTGGCGCACGGACTTTCCTTTAAACGACGGCAACTTGGCGACATTGGGTTTATTGGCAAATCTACCCCTGGCATCGATCCATCTTCCTTTTGAGTTTTGTCGGGTTGCCGGGCCACAAGCCAGCCCGAGTGGGTCTATCCATGTGAAGGGGTTCGGTGCGTAGACATACAGATTAAATCCGCCCGCCAGCCCAATCGGATCCGGTGTTGTAAACCGCCCTACATCCGGATCATAAAATCGGAATGTATTGAAATGCAGTCCTGTCTCCCGGTCCAGATACTGTCCCTGAAACCGCAGGTTCTGCTCCTCAATGTAATATGGCTCGCGCACCTCCTCCAGCATGTTGCCCCATACTCGATAGGTCGCCTGCCAGATGTTGCGCCCGTCGGCCTCGGTCAGTTGTTCTGGCAGCCCATTAAGATCGTTGTGGTAGTAGCGAATTTTTTGCAGTTTTCCGGTGCCGTCGACGCGGGCTAAAGGTTGATAGCCGTCGTCTTCGCCCTCGTAGACGTAAAGGCTCGTTTGGTTATGTCTATGCTCCTGCAGCAGACGCAGGCCATCCCAAGTGAAGCGTGTCACGGCCCGCGAATAACCAGCGCTGTCATGTTCGGTTTTTTCGATACGGCGGCCTAACGGGTCGTAGGTCATCCTGATGACGCTGCGGTTTTCATTATGCACTTCAACCAGGCGGCTTTCGGCATCGTAGACAAAGCGCTGCAAACCACGTGCAGTGCTGCGCTTTTCGATCATTCGGCCCAACGCATCGTATCGATAACGCTTATCTTGATAAGTGAGCAGCCGGTTATGTCTTACCAGGCCACTTTGTAGCGGGCTGTCGAGTAGGTTGGCTGCAGCATCATATGCATAGGTTTCGCTCCGTCCCCCTTGGTGGCTGACAAGGATACGTTCGGTACTGTCGTACCCCAGGTGCTCTTGATGGTCGTGCTGGCGCTCGGTACGACGGCGTCCGATCAGGTTGTTGCCATGGTCGTAGCTATAGTTGTTCTCAGCGGATGGAGGCAACTGCCTTCGCGTCACAGGTACTGCGATCACCGCTGCGCGCTGCAGGCTGCCCATTGATAAACACCGAGCTGGAACCCTCGGCAATGAACTGCAGCGGCATCGGTGGGTGCTTGGTGCATGCCACGGTATCCAGCGGGCAAGGCTCGGTGCCGGGGGCCGGCGAGGCGACGGTCGGGCGCCACATCTGCGAGAAGAACTCGCCTGCCATGTCCAGGAAGCTGGGTGCCGGCGGCTCGCTGGGCGCGACGGGTACAGCCGTCATCTTGCCAGCGGCGCGGGCGGCCTTTTTGCCATTGATGAAGACGTTGTCCGAACCGCTGGTGATGAAGGCATCGATCACCGGCGGGAACACCCAGTTGGCGGCGGACTCGCACCAACTGGATATCTTCAGATCAGCCCCTGTGAGCCCTGCGGTGATCCCGACGACCGCCCCCACGACCAACACCAGCGCAACGCCGCCTGTGGCGATGGTTGCACCGGTCGCAAGGAAAACCGCCCCGGCAACGGCCAGGCAGCCCACGGTAGTGAGCGCCGCATAGGCAGCCACTTCCAGTACACCGCCGAGAATATCGGCCATCACCGAGGTGTGCAGCAGTGCGTCGCCTTCGCGGGCCGCCCAGAGGTCTTCACTCATTGTTCAGGCTCGACTCAGGGCGTAGCAGAAAAGTTGAGCGTGTTTTTGAGTGTTGCCCAGTGAGCCGCCTCGGCAGGGCCCAGGGGCTGGGTCTTGACGTAGCTCAGGGCAATCAAGCGGCGGGTGCCGGGTATCTGCATTGCCAATTGATACTGGTAGATGTTGTCGGTGCCCTTGTTGAAGCGGTTCTGCACTTCAAAGGCGTCGATGTCTTGCGCCGGCCCGACCTTGACGGCTTGCGCCGGGGAATAGCGAAGATCTTTTACCTGCTGCTCGAGTTTTTTCAGTTGGCCTTCGAAATTGCTTTGCAGGCTTTCGCCATCCGCCAACGGGCTGCGGCTCACGACCAGCGTGGTACCCAGCTTGGCGAACTTGAGGATATTGATCGAGGTGTCTTGTACCTCAGCGTCGGGCAGGGTGAACTGGGCTTCGTTAATCAGGTAATTCATGGTGAAGAAATCTCGTTATTGACCAGCGCCGGGCGTACCGGGAAATTTTGATTCGACGGCGGACTTGATCGTGCCTTGCACACCTTGGGCGCCGGGGGAGGTGCCCTTGTCACTGCCCAGGTTGATATCCAGTTTGCCCTTCGTCTGGATCTTGCTGCTGCCGGTGGAAAACAGGTTGAACGAGCCACAGGTCAGGTTAATGTCCCCGCCTGCCTTGAGCTCGATCACACTGTCGCCGCACACCAGGCGAATGCTCTCGCCGGCTTCGATGGTGTAGTGCGTGGCGGCGCTGTCCGACTTGGCGCCACCGACGATCACGGTGTCGTTGTTGCGCACCACCCGCAGCCGGTTATTACCGATGGTCACCGTCTCGTTATGCCCAATGCTCTTGTTGCGGTCATGCCCCACCGAGTGGCTTTCATCCACCTCCACCACGATGTCCTGATTGCGTTCGGCATGGATATACAGCTGCTCCAGCCCCTTCTTGTCCTCCATGCGGATTTCATTGAAGTTGGCCGGCGTACCGCCCTTGCTCGAACGGCTTTTCATGCCGCTCTGGGTCGCGTTTTCCGGCAAATCGTAGGGCACGGTCTGCTCGGCGTTGTACACGCGGCCGGTGATGATCGGACGGTCGGGGTCGCCTTCGAGGAAGCTGACGATCACTTCCTGGCCGATCCGTGGGATCTGCATCGAGCCCCAGTTCTTGCCGGCCCAGGACTGCGACACGCGAATCCAGCACGAGCTGTTCTCATTGGATTGGTCGTGACGGTCCCAATAGAAATGCACCTTCACGCGGCCGTATTGGTCGGTCCAGATTTCCTCGCCTTTGGGGCCGACCACCAAGGCAGTCTGCGGGCCTTTGACGATGGGCCGGTGGGTGTTGGCCAGCGGGCGGAAACTCTGTTGGGCGTCGATGCAGGTCAGGCTGCTTTCGAACTGCGCCGAACCGGAGCCACCGCCGCTTTCCAGGCTTTCCTGAACGATGTAGTAGCGGCAGCCGACGATCAGGTATTCGCGGTTCTGGTCCTGGCGGCTGAAGCCGGTGAGGCTGAACAGATGGCCTGAGCCCAGGCCCCGCGCATTGCCGGCAAACTCGATCTGCTCATGCAGGGTTTGCAGCGCTTCGATGCGCGTGCGCGCGTAGTGTTCGCCGTCGGCGCTTTGCACGTAGGTGCCAGGGTAGTCGTACAGCGGGTAGTCGCCGGCGGTGTGCGGGCGCGGCATGGCCGAGCGTACGTCGATGCTGGCGCTGGGGCGCTGGAAGTCGTAGTCGTTGAGCTCCAGCGAACCCGGCTGCACCTCCTGCGCCAGGTGCCAGTTGTGCATATGGTCGCGTTCGCGCTGTTGCTCGTCCTTGGGGTAGTAGGGGATCGACGCGTAGCCTGGCACCGTGGTGTGGGCGCCATAGGCGTCGGCCAGCACCAGCACATGGCGGTCCTGTTCATGGCGGAAGAAGTAGTAGATGCCTTCCTGTTCCATCAGGCGGCTGACGAAATCAAAACTCGTCTCGCGGTACTGCACGCAGTATTCCCACTCGCGATACGGCCGGCTCAGGGCGTCTTCGAAGTCGGAAAACCCCAGGTCGCGGAACACCTGCTTGATGATCTGCGGGATGCTCAGGTTCTGGAAAATCCGGCAGTCGGACGTGCGGCTGAGCAACCACAGCCACGGGCGCAACGTCACCTGGTAACTGGCGAACTGCCCTTGGTCGATGTTCTGGCTGCAACGGGCGACGATGCCGTGGAAGTGCCGCTCGCTGCCGTCCGCCAGTTGCAGGCCCACGCTCATCGGCTTGCCGAGCAACTGGTTGAGATCGATGTTGGCGTCCAGGGACGTCAGTTGCAGCTCATAGTTGAACAGCCTTCCTAACTCTTCACCGCCGCCCATTTCATTGAGCAACAGCACATCCGGCCCGAGGGGGCTGGTGATCTTGGCCAGGCGTGAGGCTTGGTTGAATAGCATCGGTTAACCCGTAAGTGTCGTAATAACTGAAGAAACCGAGTCCAAATGTGGGAGGGGGCTTGCTCCCGATAGCAGTGTGTCAATTGACATATTGGGTGGCTGGTGCACCGCTATCGGGAGCAAGCCCCCTCCCACATTTGAGCTGTGTTCCTTCAGGTTAATCGCTGAAGTCGTAGTGCAATTCGTTATCCCGACTGCTGATCCGCACGCCCGCCAGCGCCTTGCCTTCGAGCATGCGCGTGAGGAATTCACGGCTCATGTCCGGCAGCAGGCTGTTGGTGAGGATGGTGTCGATCATGCGTCCGCCGCTTTCGGTCTCGGTGCAGCGCGAGACGATCAGGTCGACCACCGCGTCGTCGTAGTCGAAGGCCACTTTGTGGGTGCTCTCCACGCGCTTCTTGATGCGGTTCAATTGCAGGCGCGTGATCGCCTTGAGCATGTCGTCGCTGAGCGGGTAGTAAGGAATCGTCACCAGGCGCCCCAGTAACGCTGGCGGGAAAATCTCCAGCAGCGGCTGGCGCAGGGCCTTGGCGATTTCTTCCGGCTCGGGGATGTTTGCCGGGTCTTTGCACACCTGGGAAATCAGCTCGGTACCCGCGTTGGTGGTCAGCAGGATCAAGGTGTTCTTGAAGTCGATCACGCGACCTTCGCCGTCCTCCATCACGCCCTTGTCGAACACTTGGAAGAAGATCTCATGCACGTCCGGGTGGGCTTTTTCCACCTCGTCCAACAACACCACACTGTAGGGTTTGCGCCGCACGGCTTCGGTCAGTACGCCGCCTTCGCCGTAGCCGATATAGCCCGGTGGCGCACCCTTGAGGGTCGACACGGTATGGGCTTCCTGGAATTCGCTCATGTTGATGGTGATCACGTTCTGCTCGCCGCCATACATGGCTTCGGCCAGGGCCAGGGCGGTTTCGGTCTTGCCCACACCCGAGGTGCCGGCGAGCATGAACACGCCAATCGGCTTGCTCGGGTTGTCGAGGCCGGCGCGGGAAGTCTGGATACGCTTGGCGATCATCTGCAGGGCGTGGTCCTGACCGATGATGCGTTTCTTCAGGTGCTGGTCGAGGTTGAGCACGGTCTCCAGTTCGTTGCGCGCCATGCGGCCCACCGGGATGCCAGTCCAATCGGCGACTACCGAGGCCACGGCCTGGTAATCCACGGTCGGCAGGATCAGCGGGGTTTCGCCTTGCAGGGCGGTGAGGCGCTGTTGCAGGTCGACCAGTTGGGCGCGCAGCTCGTTGCTCTCGTTGTTATCGGTGGAGCTGTCTACCACGCCGGCTTGTTCACGCAAGGTCGCACGTGTGGCGAGCAGTTCGTCCACCAGCGTTTTCTCTTCGGCCCAGCGGCTTTCCAGCGTTGCAAGACGCTCACGCTCAGCGCTCAAAAGCGCTTCGCTATTGGTTTGGCGTGCACCAATCGAAATGCCGATGGCATGTTCGCGGGCGATGATTTGCAGCTCGGTTTCCAGGGCCTCGATGCGACGGCGGCTGTCGTCCACTTCGGCCGGCACCGCGTGCAGGCTGATGGCGACGCGGGCGCAGGCGGTGTCGAGCAGGCTTACGGATTTGTCCGGCAACTGGCGTGCCGGGATGTAGCGGTGGGACAGCTTCACCGAGGCTTCCAAGGCTTCATCGAGGATCTGCACCTGATGGTGTTTTTCCATGGTCGAGGCCACGCCGCGCATCATCAGCAGCGCCTTGTCTTCCGAGGGTTCGGCAACCTGTACCACCTGGAAGCGACGGGTCAGGGCCGGGTCTTTCTCGATGTGCTTCTTGTACTCGGCCCAAGTGGTGGCGGCCACGGTACGCAAGGTGCCACGGGCAAGAGCAGGCTTGAGCAGGTTGGCCGCGTCACCCGTGCCGGCAGCACCACCGGCACCCACCAGGGTATGGGCTTCGTCGATAAACAGGATGATCGGCTTGGGCGAGGCCTGCACGTCTTCGATGACCTGGCGCAGGCGCTGTTCGAACTCACCTTTCATGCTCGCGCCGGCTTGCAGCAGGCCCACGTCGAGGCTGCGCAGTTCCACATCTTTCAAGGCCGGCGGCACGTCACCGGCGACGATGCGCAGGGCGAAACCCTCGACCACGGCAGTCTTGCCCACCCCGGCTTCACCGGTGAGGATCGGGTTGTTCTGGCGCCGACGCATCAGGATATCCACCAGTTGGCGGATCTCTTCGTCACGGCCGACGATAGGGTCGAGCTTGCCGCTGCGCGCCTGTTCGGTCAGGTCGACGGTGAAGCGCTTGAGGGCCTCCTGCTTGCCCATCGCGCTCGGCGCCATCGCACCGCTGGCTTCGCCCGGCACGGCGCCGGCATTGAATCCGTCGCTGGCCGTCAGTGCGTTTTCCGGCGAGTCACCGACGTATTCGTCAAAGCGCTCACTCAAGGCTTCGGCCTTGATCTTGTCGAACTCGGCAGACAACCCCAGCAGCGCGTGGCGCAGGCTTGGCGTCTTGAGAATGCCCAGCACCAGGTAGCCGGTACGCACCTGGCTTTCGCCGAACATCAGGCTGCCGTAGACCCAGCCGCGCTCTACCGCTTCCTCCACATGGGAGGACAGGTCGGTGATTGAGGTGGAGCCACGCGGCAGGCGGTCCAGGGCTTCTGTGAGGTCACGGGCCAGGCGCGCCGGCTCGACGTTGAACTGGCGGATGATGCGGTGCAGGTCCGAGTCCTGCAATTGCAGCAACTGGTGAAACCAGTGGGCCAGTTCTACGTAGGGGTTGCCCCGCAACTTGCAGAACACGGTGGCGGCTTCGATGGCCTTGTAGGCCACGCTGTTGAGTTTGCCGAACAGTGCGGCGCGACTGATTTCACCCATGCTCTGGATTCCTTGAGGTGGTGGTGGCGTGGTCGGCGTAATGCCGGGCCAGGATTAGGTCGTTGGCGTCATGCCGAGGTTGGCCGAGCCAGGTGTTGAAGCCCAGGCGGAACTGGCCATTGAGTTGCAGCGCCGGTACTTCGGGTTGTTGCAAAACCAGGTTCAGGTCCCAGTCCAATTCATGGCCCAGGTACTCGGCCACCCATGCCACCAGCTCGTTGAAAGGCTGTTGGCCGGGCAACATGCTCATGTAGTCGTCCAGCGTGAGCGGCCCCAGGCAGATACGGAATTTATGCTGGCGGTCCCACACATGGCTGCCCAGGCAAAAGTCCACGCCCAGCTGGTTGGCGCTGATACCCACGCGGCTGCGCTCGGGCAGTTCCAGCCATTGGCCGACATACTCCTCGATGGCTACCGGCAGGCCGAAATACTCGCCGAGGATCGCCTTCAAGCCATCCGGATAGCGGGTTTGCGCCGACAGATGGCCGCTGTAATGCAGCTTTGCGGTATCCGGGATGAGCCCCTGATTCTGCAGGCTTGGCATGCCGCGACCACTCAAGGCGGCGAGGCGTGCCGACCAGTAGTCATCGTCCGGGCGGTCGTGGCTGACCGTCGGCCGCGCCTCGGCCCAGGCCCGGTAGAACAGGCTCAGCAAGCGGTGGTGGAACACGTCCAGGAATTGCTTGCTGGTGCTGTCGGCGTTGTTGCGCTGACGCTCGCGTACGTATTCGGTGATATGCAACGGCAGCGGGCCATTGGGGCCGCCCAGGCCGAAGAAGAATTGTTCGAGCCGTGCCGGCTTGCCGTCGCCACCGGGATCGACCGCAGCCAAGGTGGCCGGGGCGAAGGTGCAGTCGGCCTGTTGCCCGAGGCGCAACGGGTCATCCGCCAGACGCAGGGAATGGCCCAGGCGCGGCAACTGCGGCGATTCGCACTCGATACGCCGCAGCGCCTGGAAAAAGTCATATTCCCAGGGCTCCTGATGCATCGCATCCAGGGTACTCACAGGGTCGGACGTCGTCCGGGCTTGGCTTTCCATCGCATGATCTCGCCGCGTTCGGTGGTACGGATCACCGTCTCGGTAAAACTGTTGATCGACACGTAGCGTGCCAGGAAGCGCTCCAGCACCGCACCGAGCAGGAACACACCGGTACCGCGAAACGCGTTTTCATCGAACTCCAGCGTGATTTCCAAACCACGGCCAAACACAATCGGGCCGGGCATCGGCAAGCGCCGAGTCACGGCCTTGCTGCTGACTTCACGCAGGCCCTCGATCTGTAATTGCAGGGCGGCGTCGTTGCTGTCGCCGTACAGGCGCAGCAGTTCACGCAGGGCGCCGGCACCCTGGCCCTGTTCGCTCAAGGATAGGTAGTTAAGCGACAACTGGCTGATCAGGCGCCAGGCCTTGGCGTCATGAGCGTGGCTGGCACGCGGGCGGCTCGGACCGGCGACGCAGCGCACGGACAATACCGGGGCGCTGTCGGCCAGGGTGAAATCGGTCTTGCCGTTGCCCACGCTCATGAACAGCGGCAAGTCGCGGTTGGTGCACAATGCCGTGACGCCCAACTGGCGCAAGTCGTGGCCGTAGGGCGCCTGGCGGCTGTCCACCAGGCTGACGAAGGTTTCGCTGCCCACATAGGTGGAGCGTGGGCCGTTGCGCCGCTGGTCGCTGGACAATACCCGTGGTTCACGGCGCAGGGTGTAGTAAGCCTGGTCGCGACCATAGCGCGAAGGATCACGCACTGCATAGAACGGCAAAAACGGCTGCTCCGGCCCGGTGCCGTGGCCGGTGATACCGCTCAATGAGTGAATCTCGAAATCCATCGGGCGCGTGCGGTCGGCGATCACATGGTGTTCGTTGACGCGGTCTGACAAGTGAATGCGGTCCACGCGCTTGGGGAACAGGTTGATCGCCGGCGTGCAGAACGGCAGGAACTGCGCCGCGCCGACGCTGCCCTCCAGGCTCGGTTCATGACGGTCGAACAGCACGATCAGCTCCAGCTCCTGGCCGTCGCAGCGCTTGACCGCCCGGCCCAACTCGGCGAACTCGACGAACAGGAAACGATGGGGCAGGGCGAAGTATTCCTGCAACAAGCGATAGCCCTGGAACGCCCGCGCCACCACCGGCATGGCTGCGTCGGCATCGTCGAAACCCCGCGAGCGCAACGCGTCCTGGGGCAGGCGCTCGATCCAATCGCCACCGGGTTTGCGCGCAAACACCGCGCAGGCGTTGCCCAGCAGTTGTTCGTAGAGGCGGAACGGTTGCTCATCGGCGCCGCTCAAGTACAGCGGCAGGGTATCCAGGTCGAGGCTGTTGAATTTCAATTCGGCGCCGGTACGCAGGGTCAGGCGCAGACCGGCCTTGGCTTTCGGCTCACTGGCGGCCAGACGCCCGAGCACGGCGGCGGGGTTGCCGAAGTACTCGGCATTACTGACCTGCAACGGCCACAACGTCACCGGGTGCGCGGTGCGATACTCGCAGCAGGTCTGGGTTTCGCGGCCCAGGGCAGCACGCAAGACCGTGTCGCGAGGCAGCGGGAAACCGCCGGCCAGGGAGCCCTCGTCAGGGTCGGTCTGCAATTGCACCACGGTCATCGACGGCGTCGGTGCCAGGTAGTGCGGGTAGGCGATTTCCAGCAGGTTGTGGGTGAAGGTCGGGTACTCGGCGTCGAGTTTGAGCTGTACGCGGGCGGTGAGGTAGGCAAAGCCCTCAAGCAAGCGTTCGACGTACGGGTCGGCGCAGTCCATACCGGACAGGGTCAGCCGACTGGCGATCTTCGGGTATTCCTTGGCGAACTCGGCGGCGCTTTCGCGCACATGGTGCAGTTCCTGGTTGTACAGCTCCAGCAGGCGCGGGTTCATGGGCGCCTCCGCTGGTCGGCGTTGACCACACGCACATGGCCGGATTCCAGGTCGAGGTCGGTCTGCAGCAACAGGCGCAATGGCACCGGCTGCGCCCACAGGTCGCCTTCGATCTCGAAACTCAGGGCGTTGTGATTCATCTCACCATGGCCGACGCGGGCTTTGACCCGCAGGGTGTGACGCAGGATGCGCGGTTCGAAGGTGGCGATGGCCTGGTAGATCAAGGCTTCAAGCGCTTTTATATCGACACTTGAAACGCTGTTGCCTGCCAGCGCGGGTAGGCCGTAATTGACCACCGAGGTGCCGGCCGGGGTGTGCAGCGTGGCATCGGCATCCAGCAACGACGTGGTGTTGAGCAGCCACGCCAGGTCACGTAGCACCGAGGCTTTCAATTGGGTCAGGGACAGCACGCGTTTGTCGGCGCTTTCCTTGGGGTTGGTCGGGTCGTCGTCGGTCAACCGGTCCAGCAGGGACGGTTGCAGACGGTCGCGGGTGGCGATTTCGGTTACCACGTAAAGAGTGCCACGAAATTTTTCTGGTCCATAGCGCCAAGCAAACAACGACCGCCGTGGGCAACCATAGACGCCTCCAAGCGACCCTCAATATGTCTGATGGCTTGATACTGAGAGCGACACTCCTGGCTCGGTGCAGGTTCTGGTGCAAAGTGCTGCACAATGATGATCTGTGCATTGTTAAAGTTCTCGACCCTTGGCTGGCCCTTGCGGTCGATGCTCAAATGGCAAGGCCAAGGCATATCCAGAGTAAACAGGCTCTGGTCGGGCTTACGCAATGCACAGCGTTGTGCATGATTTTCCAAGGTCAGTCGTTGACCTCCAACCACCACCTCGGGGTTTGATTGGGTGGCGTCGATTTGTTCAGCTTGCTCCGCACAGGCATTCAGGCTCAACAGCATGCTCACGGACAGTATGCATTGCAGGGTGGGTTTGGCCATGACTCAGATACCGAAAAGGAGAAGGTCGAAACTCGAGCAAGCACCAAAAAACCCCGGCGCGTGGCGCCAGGGGTCTTCGTATCAACGCTTGGTGTTGGAACGGATATTCCAGCCGAACTTGATTGGGCCGCCGTCTTTGGTGCCGTCGGCTTTCTGCGGCTGGTAGTCGACCATCACTTGGGCAAAGTTCAGGGTGACGTTTTCGGTCAGGCGATCATCGGTGCCCGAGCCGCCAGTGCTCAGGGACGTGACCAGCACTTCTTCCAGGTTGATCACCATGTACTCGACCTGGCTTTCACCACCGGCCTTGCGCACGGTCAGCTTGACCTTGTCGATGTGCTTGCCGCTGGCGCAGTGCATCATCAGGTTGGGCGAAGCCTTGTCGACGTACTTGGTCAGCGACAGGTCCTGGATATTCACCTTGCCCGCACCGCCGCCACCGCCGACGTGCATGTTGCCGGACTGGGCCATGCCCCAGCTCCAGTTCAACACGTCGATTTCGTCCTTGTGGGCCTTGTCCATGGACTCGCCCTTGATGTCGCCGATCTTGATGAAAATATCAACAGCCATGTTTTCTCCCTGTGTGGTCTGAGCCACTGTATTTGTTAACGCCGCCGACCCCTGTAGGAGCGAGCTTGCTCGCGAAGGTCGTCAACGGTGACGCGGGCATCCTGGATGAACGCAGCGCCTTCAAGTTTTTCGCGAGCAAGCTCGCTCCTACAGGGAGCGAGCCAGTCCCGATTTTTTACGCGCTCTTGGCAGAAGGCAGCTTCGATACCAGGCGCAACGACACCGTCAGCCCTTCAAGCTGGTAGTGCGGGCGCAGGTAGAACTTGGAGTTGTAATACCCCGGGTTGCCTTCGACTTCCTCGACGATCACTTCGGCAGCCGCCAACGGGTGCTGGGCCTTGGTGGTTTCAGTGGAGTGCGCAGGGTCGCCGTCGACGTAGTTGAGGATCCAGTCCTGCAACCAGCGCTGCATCTCGTCCTTCTCTTTGAAGGAACCGATCTTGTCGCGCACGATGCACTTCAAGTAATGGGCGAAACGGCAGGTGGCGAACAGGTACGGCAGGCGCGCGGCCAGGTTGGCGTTGGCGGTGGCGTCCGGGTCGTCGTATTCGGCCGGTTTCTGCAACGACTGCGCGCCGATGAACGCGGCGAAGTCGGTGTTTTTCTTGTGCAGCAGCGGCATGAAACCGTTCTTCGCCAATTCCGCTTCACGGCGGTCGCTGATGGCGATTTCGGTCGGGCACTTCATGTCCACACCACCGTCATCGGTAGGGAAGGTATGGGCCGGCAGGTTTTCCACTTCGCCGCCGGACTCGATGCCACGGATGCGCGAGCACCAGCCGTAGTGCTTGAACGAACGGTTGATGTTCACCGCCATTGCGTACGCGGCGTTGGCCCAGGTGTACTTGGAGCTGTCGGCGCCGTCGGTGTTTTCTTCGAAGGCGAAGGCTTCCACCGGATCGGTCTTGGCGCCATACGGCAGGCGCGCCAGGAAGCGCGGCATGGTCAGGCCGATATAGCGCGAGTCTTCCGACTCACGCAGCGAGCGCCAGCCGGCGTACTCCGGGGTGGTGAAGATCTTGGTCAGGTCGCGCGGGTTCGACAGTTCCTGCCAGGAGCCCATGCCCATCACGGTCGGCGAGGCCGCAGCGATGAAGGGCGAGTGCATGGCGGCGCAGACTTTCGAGAGCTCGCCCAATAGTTCTACGTCGGGTGGTGACTGGTCGAAGTAGTAATCGCCCACCAGGCAGCCGTAGGGTTCGCCGCCGAACTGGCCGTATTCTTCTTCGTACATCTTCTTGAAGATCGGGCTCTGGTCCCACGCGGTGCCCTTGAATTTCTTCAGGGTCTTGTGCAGCTCCGGCTTGGAAATGTTGAGCACGCGAATCTTCAGTTGCTCATCGCTCTCGGTGTTGTTGACCAGGTAGTGCAGGCCACGCCAGGCGCTTTCCAGCTGCTGGAAATCCTGGTGGTGGATGATCTGGTTGACCTGGGCGGTGAGCTTGGCGTCGATGGCGGCGATGATCGATTCGATCGACTTGATCGCGTCGTTGGACACCAGGTCGGTTTGCGCCAGGGCTTGTTCAGCCAGGGTGCGCACTGCGGTTTCCACCGCTTCGCGGGCACGCTCGGTCTTGGGCTTGAATTCTTGCAGCAGCAGGTTCGCGAACTCGCTGGTTTCTTCGGTGGCGCCCAGGTTCTGGGCGCCTTCGCGCACGGTATTGTCAGTCATGATTACTGGTCCCCTGCAGGCTTAGGCGCGCTGGCAAGTGCCTGAAGCAGTGCCGGGTCCTTGATTGCCTTCATGATGATTTCTTCAGCGCCGGTCTTGCCGTCCATGTAGGTCAGCAGGTTGGCCAACTGAGTGCGTGCTTCGAGCAGCTTGTTCAAGGAGTCGACTTTGCGCGCCACGGCGGCCGGGCTGAAGTCGTCCATGCTTTCGAAGGTGATGTCCAGGCTCAGGTTGCCTTCGCCTGTCAGCTCATTGGGTACGTGGAACGCCACGCGCGGCTGCATGGCCTTGAGGCGCGAGTCGAAGTTGTCGACGTCCACTTCAAGGAACTTGCGGTCGGCCACGGGTGCCAGAGGCTCGGCGGGCTTGCCGGCGAGGTCGGCCATCACGCCCATCACGAAGGGCAGCTGGACCTTTTTCTCGGCGCCGTAGAGCTCGACGTCGTACTCGATCTGCACTCGAGGCGCGCGGTTGCGCGCGATGAATTTCTGAGAACTTTGCTTCGCCACGTTGCTGCTCCTGGTCGCTTGAGCGACGGTGTTGTTACTGCACGGTCCGGCGGCTTACTCGCTGTCCGGGCCGCGCAGGTTTTCAAATTGGGACATGCCGTCGGGAATCAGATTGCGCACGATGGCCGCGAAGTCGGCGTGCACCAGATTCTTCGCTCGGTTCAACAACACCGGCAGCGGGCTCGAAGGCTCGTGCCGGGTGTAGTACGCAAGGATTTTGTCGAGGCTGCGCAGCACATCATCGCGCGTGGCGATGTCGCCGGTCGGGCGAGGGACTGCGGGCGCAGCGGCGTAGTCGACCGAGGGGGCATCGTCTTCACTGACGGCCTCGGGATCGCTGCTGCTGTCGGTGCCTGGCACCGCTTGATTGAGTATTTGCAGGGCCTGCTTGAGCGGCTGCTTCAAGGCGCTGAGGTCCACGCCCTGGGCGGAACCGACCTGGTCATTGACCTGTTGTTCGATGGCTTCGCAGGCTGTACGCGCCGCAATCAGGGCGTCGCGGGTGGCTTGCAGGTGTTCGGGGTCGCTGTCGAGGAACGCGGCATTGAGTTGCTGGTTGCCCAGTTGCTCATCGGCGAAACTCTGCAAGCCGCTGGCGTTGAGCGCAGCGCGCAGGCTCACGGGGCCGAAGGTGCGCGAGCGCGTGAGAATGCTTTCGCGCAGCAGACGAATGTTCGTGTCGCAGGTCAAGCCGGTGAGAGCGTTGATGCGTACGGTGGGGTCGTTATCGTCGTCGGCATCCAGGCGCGGATGCAGGTCGGCCCAGTATTCGCGCAGCAGGGCGTTGATCAACGTAAGGGCTTCGGCCAGCCCGGCCACACCCTGGAGGGCGAGGGAGCTTTGCAGTAGAAAATGGGTGATGCGCAGGTCTTTGCTGCGCTGCAACAAGTCTAGGCTTTGCTGCTGGATGCTGCGCCATTCCGGCGGTTCAGCGGGCAGGATCGAATCGCCCATGCTGCGCTCGGGTTGGCCCTTGGCGTCACGTTCCAATTGCAGAAATTGCGCGTCATATTCCATGTCTTCGCCACAGGGCGAAGTCGCGGAAACGGCGGTGAGCAGCAACGGCACATCCACTGTATTTGATCTCCTTATCAGCCCGCTGGAGGGCGGGCAATGCATGCATTAGTTGCGCGAACAACTTTGCATGTTTTCTTGAGCATATAGGCAGAGTGCCACTACTGTGCCATCAATGATGTTCAAGAAGTTGTGCATTTTTGGTGTAGTAGTTATGCATTGTCAAGGTAAGCTATTCGCCCTCTGTGACAGATGTGTGGTGTTTAACAACCTGCGCGACTGATGGGTCGAACAGCGTCCCAACAAAGGATTTTTGTCATGGAAGCCAGTTAAGATCAGCGATCATGCTGGTAAAAACAGATTTTGATGGTCGTTCGCACGACCTTGCGGGGATATCCAGGGACGCGTTGCCTTTGGATCCACCGCGCGCGATGTATCAGCAAGGAGGCAAGATGTCGCTGTGTTTGACTATCACTAGTTATCACAAGATTACCCCTGGGCAATGCCCCGAAAAGTCCATGGATCAGGGCGTGATGGCTATTGGCCGCAGTTCGGACAATGACTGGGTATTGCCTGACCCTGAGCGTCTCGTCTCCTCCCAACATTGCGTTATTCAATACAAAGATGGCCGTTATTACTTAACCGATAACAGTACAAACGGGGTGGAGCTGGTTAATGCCGGTATCCGTTTGCGCAGGGGTAACAGCGAGCCGTTGCAAGATGGCGAGTTGATCCGCATCGGCGATTATGAAATCCAGGCACGTATCGACTTCAACGTGCAGGCCGTCGACAGCCAGCCGTTTGCCGGTGATTCGCCGAACAGTTTTGAAGCGCTGATGGGCGCCGTGGCGAGCACGCCCGCGCCAACGCCGATGATCGCGCCGCAGTTCCATGGGGCCTCGTCGATGGAGACTCTGCCGGACCTGTTCGACTTCCTCAGCCCCACCGCCGTGCCGCCGCCTACCGTGGCGGACCATGTGCCGAGCGAACAACACGATTTCCGCCCGCCGGCCCCGGTTGCTGTACCTGTACCCGCGCCTGAAAAACCGCAGGTGCAAGGTTCGGTTATTCCCGAAGACTGGGACCCCTTTGGCGAGGCACCCGCGCCGGTCGCCACTGCTGTTCCTCCGCCCGCACCGATTATCCCGTCACCACCAGTGGTCGAGCCTGTTGCGCTCCCCGTGGCCGACGCCGAGCCACAACCCGATCTCTTGCAAGCCTTCCTGCGTGGCGCCGGCCTCGATCAGCTACGCCTGGACAAGGCAGACGCCTGCGCCCAGATGGAAAGCATTGGCCGCAGCTACCGATTGATGGTCGAGGGCCTGATCGACGTATTACGTGCCCGGGCCAGCCTCAAGGGCGAGTTCCGCATGCAGCAGACGATGATCCGACCCGCCGAAAACAATCCGTTGAAATTTGCCCCGAATGCCGACGAAGCGTTACTGCTGTTGCTTCGCCACGGCAACCAGGCGTTTATGGCGCCGGACATCGCTGTGCGTGACAGTTTCGATGACCTGCGCGCCCACCAGTTGGCGGTCATGGCCGGCGTGGAAGCGGCGATCAAGCACTTGCTCATGCGCTTTGAACCGGCGCAGTTGGAAGAGCGCATGGGCAAGCCCGGTGGTCTCTCAAGTATTTTCAACGGCTCGCGCCAGGCCCAGTACTGGCAGCAGTTCACCGAGCTTTACAGCAATATTTCCCGCGAGGCCCAGGAGGATTTCCAGGACCTGTTCGGCCGCGAATTCAGCCGGGCCTACGAGGAACACAGCGCACGACAGCGACGCTAAAAACGCGTTGCACTAATGGATAAAACGGATAGCTAAGTACGTCATTGAGGACGCAGGATGATTCCCAGGTTTTTACTCGCAGCCGCTACCGCGCTGCTGCTGACAGCGTGTGCCAACGACGCGGTCAAACCCCAAGCGGCGGCTGAAGCCGAGGCCAGCACCAACACCGCTGTCGTCGAGTTGCACTTTCACGCGATTGCCGGGCTTAACCCCGGCGCCAATGGCCAGGCTGCGCCGGTACGGGTGCGTATTTTCGAGCTGAAAAACGCCGCCACCTTTGCGCGCTCCGATTACTTTGCCCTGGCTGACCGGGCGCAATCCACCCTCGGCCTCGACCTGCTGGACCAGGATGAAGTGATGATCCAACCCGGCCAGCAACTGAGCATCCAGCGCGACCTCAACCCGGCCACGCGCCAGATCGGCTTGCTGGTGGGCTATCGCGAGTTGGACCGTGCGCAATGGCGCACCGTCATCAACGTGCCGCCGCGTCAAGCCAGCGAACACCAGATCAGCCTCGATGTGCGTGCCGTGCGCGCCGACGTCGTGGTTGCCCCATCCAGCCCAGCCCAATAACAAGCAATCGGAGCCCCCATGTCCTGGAACAATCGCGTGGTCTGGTCGGAAGGCATGTTCATCGGAACGCAGCACTTCCAGCAGCATGACCGTTACCTGGAAAACCTGATCGATGCCCGCAGCCGTCCGTTGTCGGCCGGCGCCTGGGGCTTTTCCGAGTTGCTGATCGACCAGGGCCTGCTGGCCCAGGGCAAGCTGGCGATTGTGTCGGCCCGGGGCCTGTTGCCTGACGGCACACCGTTCAATATCCCCCAGGATGACCTGGCGCCGAGCCCGTTGAATATCGACGACAGCCTGCGCGACGGCCTGGTGTACCTGGCCCTGCCGCTCAAGCGCGCCGGCGCCCGTGACACGGTCGACGAGGGCGAAGCCCTGGAGGCGGCGCGTTATGTGAGCCAGGTGCGCGAAGTGCGCGACGACAACGCGCCATTCGAAAACCGTGCGCCAGTGGCCGTGGGTTCGCGAGCGCTGCGCCTGCTGACAGCGCAGGACGGCATCAGCGACTACGCCGCTATCGGCCTGGTACGCATCAAGGAAAAACGCGCCGACCGTGCGCTGGTCCTCGATGACACGTATATCCCGCCGGTGCTGGACGTGGCCGCGAGCAAACCATTGACGGCCTTTCGCAGTGAATTGCTCGGCTTGTTGCACCAGCGTGGCGAAGCCCTGGCCGGTCGCGTGGTGGCTTCGGGCGCTGGCGGCGCTTCGGAGATTGCCGACTTCATGCTGTTGCAACTGGTCAATCGCGCCCAGCCGCTGATCCAGCATTTCAGCCAGTTGAGCCCACTGCACCCGGAGCGCTTCTTCAGTGAGCTGGTGAGCCTGGCCGGTGAATTTTCCACCTTTTCGACTTCAGGCCGGCGCCCCCAGGAATACCCGCAATACCAACATGACGACCTGGCCCTGAGCTTCATTCCCGTGATGGCTGCCCTGCGTGAAGCGTTGTCGATGCTGATCGACAGCAAGGCCACGCCGATCCCGATTGTGGAGAAAGCCTACGGCATCCACGTGGCCATGCTGGCCGACAAAACCCTACTCGACAGCGCCAGTTTCATCCTCGTGGTGCGGGCCGATGTGCCCGGCGAAACCCTGCGTGCGCGCTTCGGCCAGCAGAGCAAGGTCGGCTCAGTGGAGCACATCCGCGACATGGTCAACCTGCAACTGCCGGGCATTGGCCTGCTGCCGTTGCCGGTGGCGCCGCGCCAACTGCCGTACCACGCGGGCAGCACCTATTACGAGCTTGATCGGGGCAGCGAGCACTGGCAGCAGTTGAGCAACTCCGGCGGTTTTGCCTTCCACATCGCCGGGCAGTTCCCGGGCTTGAACCTGGCCTTCTGGGCGATCCGAGGATAATCCGCGATGCATCCCAATGACGATGACCGCACCCAGTTCATGCCGCGCCCGGGTGGCCGAGCGCCGGAACCTGCACGCGCAGAGCCGACGCCGCTGTCGATGCCGGCTGCGCCGATCCTCACCGGCAAAAGCCACGGCCTGAACCCGCTGGAAAGCGCCGCCGGCCCTTTACTGGCGTTGCTGACGCGGCTGCGCAACACCATCGCCCACCCGGCACCGGCCAGCCTGCGTGCGCAGTTGTTGGCCTATCTGCGCCAGTTCGAAGAACGCGCCGAAGCGGCCGGTGTGGCGCGCAACGAAGTGCTGCTGGCCCGTTACGCGCTGTGCACCGCCCTGGATGAAGCGGTGTTGAGCACGCCTTGGGGCAGCACCAGTGACTGGGGTAAACAAAGCCTGCTGATCACCGTGCACAACGAAGCCTGGGGCGGTGAAAAGGTCTTCCAGTTGCTCGACCACTGCCTGCAAAGCCCACGGGAGCGCCTGTATCTGCTGGAGCTGCTGTACCTGTGCATGTGCCTGGGTTTTGAAGGCCGCTACCGCGTGATGACTGACGGGCGTAGCCAGTTGGAAGCCTTGCGCGAGCGTACCGCCGCGGCCATTCGCAGTGCCCGTGGTGACCACGAGCGTGAGCTGTCGCCGCACTGGCGTGGCGTGACTGTGGCCCGTGATCGCTTGGCGCAATTCATGCCGCCGTGGATCGCCGTGGCGATTGGCCTGGCGCTGCTGCTGGCGTTGCTGTTCGGCCTACGCATGAAGCTGGCCTCGGACGCCGAGCCGGTGTTCAAGAATATCCATGCCCTGGGCGAGATCCCGGTGCAGGCGATCGACCGTCCGGTGGCGCAACCGAAAGTGATTGAGCGGCCGCGTCTGGCCGGCTTCCTGGCCGAAGACATCAAGGCCGGTCGCGTGGCCGTGGAAGACAAGGTTGACCGCTCGGTGGTGACCATTCGTGGCGACGAACTGTTTGCTTCGGCCAGCTCCAGCATCGTCGATGACTACCAGCCGCTGATGCTGCGCATCGCCGATGCCATTCGCAAGGTCAAGGGCCAGGTGCGCGTGACCGGGCACAGCGACAACCGCCCGATTGCCACACTGCGCTTCCCGTCGAACTGGGCGCTGTCCGAAGCCCGTGCCAAGTCGGTGCTGGAGATGCTCGCGGCCAAGACTGGCCAAGGCGATCGTTTCAGCGCCGAAGGCCGCAGCGATACCGAGCCGTTGGCGACCAACAGTACTGCCGAAGGCCGTGCCCGCAATCGTCGGGTTGAAATCACCGTATTGGCGGAGGGCGTCGAGTGAAGGCGTTTTTCAGTTTCATGATTCGCTGGGTGATCCCCGTGCTGGGCTTGATTGCCCTGAGTCTGATCATCTGGTTTGTCGGGCCGTTGCTCGATGTACTGGTACCCGAAGGGCGACGCTGGGCACTGATCGTCCTGATGTTTGCGCTGTGGCTCGCTTACCGCGTGTTCCGCATCATCCAGGCCCGCCGCCAGGCCGCCGAAGTGATGCGCAGCCTGGCGGCCGAAACCCCGGCCGATCCCAACAGTGTTGCCACCGCCGAAGAGTTGTCGACCCTGCGCCAGCGCATGGACGAAGCCCTGACGCTGCTGAAAAAAGCCAAGCTGGGCGGCGATGAGCGGCGCAACCTCTACGAACTGCCGTGGTACGTGATCATCGGCCCACCGGGTTCGGGCAAGACCACGGCATTGGTCAATTCCGGGCTGCATTTCCCGCTGGCGGCGCAGTTGGGCGCCGGTGCGGTGCGAGGTGTCGGTGGTACGCGCAATTGCGACTGGTGGTTTACCGATCAAGCGGTGTTGCTCGACACCGCTGGCCGCTACACCACCCAGGACAGCAACTCCACGGTGGATAAAGCTGCGTGGCTGGGCTTTCTCGACCTGCTGAAAAAGCAGCGTTCGCGTCGCCCCATCGATGGCGCGTTTATCGCCATCAGCCTCTCGGATTTGCTGCTCGGCACAGACGCCGAACGCGCGGCCCATGCCGCCGCGATTCGCCTGCGGATCCAGGAGCTGTACACCCAACTGGGCGTGCGTTTCCCTATCTACCTGATGCTCACCAAGCTCGACCTGGTGCCGGGCTTCATGGAGTTCTTCGACAACCTGAGCAAGGAAGAACGCGCCCAGGTGTGGGGCATGACCTTCGCCCTGGACGACGGCAAGCACAGCGAAAGCCCGCTGGCGCATCTGCAAAGCGAATTCGCCGGGCTGGAACAGCGCCTCAACGAGCGCTTGGTGGAGCGCCTGCAACAGGAACGCGACCCGGCGCGGCGCGACCTCATCTACGGCTTCCCACAGCAGTTCGGCGCATTGAAGGACTGCCTGCAAAGCTTCCTCGAAGGCGTATTCAAACCCAATGCCTTTGAAGAACGCGTGTTGTTGCGCGGCGTGTATTTCACCAGCGGTACCCAGGAAGGCAGCCCGATTGACCGCCTGATCGGCGCCATGGCCCAGAGCATGAACCTGGACCGCCAGCACCTGGCGCGCCAGAGCGGCACCGGGCGCAGTTACTTCATCGAGAAACTCTTCACCGCCGTGGCCTTTGCCGAGCGTGGCTTGGTGGGGGTGAACCCGAAAGTCGAACGGCGCCGCAAGTGGATCGCCCGTGGCGTACTGGCTGCCACCGTCGCGTTGGTGGTGGTGGTCAGCAGCTTGTGGTGGGTGAGTTATCGCGCCAACCAGGCCTATATCGCCCAGGTCGACCAGAAGGTCGCGCCCCTGGGCCAGACCGTGCAGAACCTGAGCCCGGCCCAGCGCGAAGTGCTCGCCGTGCTGCCGTTGCTCAACGCGGTGAAGAACCTCGCGGGGGATTCACCCAGTTGGTCCGAAGGGTTGGGGCTGTATCAAGGCGATATGCTCGAAGCCGAGTCTGCCAGCGTCTACCGCAAGCTGTTGATCGCCGTCTTCGCGCCACGCCTGGTGACGCGCATCGAAGAACAACTGCACGGCGGCGGTAACTCCGACTTCCTCTACGAGGGTCTCAAGGCTTACCTGATGCTCGCCGACAGCGAGCATTACGACCCGGACTTTATCAAGGCCTGGATCGCCTTGGACTGGGACCGCAACCTGCCCCGTGACCTGCCGGCCGACCAACGCCAGGCACTGGCCGGGCACTTGCAGGCGCTGTTCGAGCGGCACCCGCCGAGCGCCCGCCTGGACCCACGCCTGATCGATGACTTGCGTCGTCAGTTGCAGCAACTGCCGGTGGCCCAGCGCGTGTATGACCGGGTCAAACGCCAGAAGCTGCCCGAGGGCGTCCCGGACTTTCGCCTCAACGAAGCCGCTGGCCGTGACGCCGCGCTGGTGTTCAGCCGCAAAAGCGGCAAGCCATTGGGCGAGCCATTAAGTGGTTTCTTCACCGCCAAGGGCTATCGCCAGGCGTTCCTGCTGAGCAGCCTGAACCAGACCGGCACGCTGGCTGAAGAACAATGGGTGCTGGGCCACGAACAGGCCGATCAGCAGAATGTGGTGAGCCTGGCTGCGGATGTGCGCCGTCTGTATTTCCAGGATTATCAGCGCCAGTGGGATGCGCTGCTCGCCGATATCGACTTCGTGCCGATTACCAGTGTGGCCCAGGCCGCTGATGTACTGCGGGTGATCTCCGGCCCGACCTCGCCCTTGAAGAAGTTGCTGGTGGCGGTCGCCAAGGAAACCGATCTGCAAGCCGAAGAGCGCCAATTGGCCGCCAAAGGTGTGCCGGTGGAAGGCGGCGTCGACAAGCTCAAGGAGCGCCTGGGAAGCTTGCTCGGCGAGGAGCAACCGACGGCGAATGCCCCGGTGGCGGCGGATGATCCAGTGACCGCGCACTTTGCCGAACTCAACAGCATCGTCAGTAAAAACGAAGGCGAACCGGCGGCCATCGACGGCCTGCTGTCGGACATGAATGCGCTGTATGTGCAGGTCAGTGCCATGGTCGGCGCCAGCGGCGATGCGCTGCTAGGTGAGGCCAAGAACCAGGCGTCGGCTGCGGCCACGCGGGTTAGCCTGAATGCCGAGCGCCAGCCGCCGCTGGTGCAAGGCATGGTCAAGTCGGTGGTCAACTCCACCACCAACAGCATGATGGGTGGGGTGCGTAACCAACTGAATGCGGCCTGGGTCAGTGAAGTGGTCAACGTGTATCGCCAGTCGTTGGCCGGTCGTTACCCGATGTCGCCGGGCAGTGCGCGGGACGCGACCCTGGATGACTTTGGCCAGTTCTTCGGTGTGGGCGGGGTGATGGACAACTACTTCCGCAAATACCTGCAGCCCTATGTAGACACGTCGGCACAGACTTGGCGCTGGCAGCCGGGCGCGGCGCAGAAGCTTGGGATTGCCCCGGGCGTGCTGCAAACCTTCCAGCGTGCAGCGACGATTCGGGATGCGTTCTTTAGATCCGGTGGCACCCAGCCCATTGTGCGTTTCGAGCTCAAGCCGGTGTCGATGGACCCGACCATCACTCAGTTCCTGCTCGACCTCGACGGCCAGCAATTGAGCTACGACCACGGCCCGAGCCGCCCGGTAGCGATGCAATGGCCGAACCCCGGCAGCATTGGCGTGGTGCGTATTTCCATCATGCCGCCGTCGGCCAGTGGTCGCTCCGGTATCACTTTGGATGGCCCGTGGGCCTGGTTCCGCCTGCTGGAGCAATCGGACCTCACCGCCGGCAACTCGCCGGACCGCTTCAACCTGCGCCTGCGGGTCGACGGCGCCAGCATCGCCTACGAGTTGCGCGCCAACAGTGCCTTCAACCCGTTCAAGAGCCGTGTGCTCAGCGGCTTCAGCCTGCCGGAGCGGCTATGACGACCCTGGGCTTCTACGGCAAGTTGGCCAGCCGCGGCGACTTTGTCAGCCGCGCCTTGCCCCAGAGCTTTATCGGCCCGTGGGACAGCTGGCTGGCGGCGGGTTTGCTCGCCAGCCAGAACAGCCTGGGCGGTGACTGGCTCAACGTGTACCTGGTCAGCCCGTTGTGGCGCTTTGTACTGGCGCCGGGCGTATGCGGGCCAGACGCGGCGGCGGGTGTGGTGATGCCGAGCATTGACCGGGTCGGTCGGTATTTTCCGTTGGCGGTGGTCAGCTTGCTGGATCACGACACCAATCCCGCCTCCTTGGTGGGCGGGCCGGACACTTGGTTCGAGCAGGCCGAAGAGCTATTGCTCAGCACCCTGGATACCGGCGCCACCTTCGAAAGCTTCAACGCAGGCCTCGACAACCTGGGTTTGCCAGCGACTGTGCCGCGTGCGGTGGACAGCCGTTTCGCCGGCCTGCAACGCGTATCCGCCACCGTGCCCCATCAGCGTATGACCGCACTGGCCGAACAGGCTTGCGAGGGCGCGAGTTTGTGGTGGGGCCGGGGTTCGCAGCGTATTTCCCCTGGTTTATTACGGTGTCAGGGTTTGCCTGCCGCCGACGATTTTGCGCAGTTTTTGCTCGGACAAGAAGGTGTGGTGTAGATGGGGGCGACGTACAAATCCGCGAGCAAAAGCCATGTGGGCATGGTTCGCCAGGTCAATGAAGACGCCTGCCTGGACCTGCCGGAAAACCGCCTGTGGGTGGTGGCCGATGGCATGGGCGGGCACGCGGCGGGGGACTATGTCAGCAGCTTGATCGTCGACAGCCTGCGCAACGTGCCGCTGGGCCGCTCCCTCGACGAATACTCGGCGGCGCTGCGTAACGACCTGCTGCGCGTCAACGCGGCCGTACGCGAAGAAACCGCCCACCGTGGCGTGACCATGATGGGCAGCACCGTGGTGGTGTTCGCCGCTCGCGGCTTGCGCGGTGTGTGCCTGTGGGCCGGTGACAGTCGCTTGTATCGCCTGCGCGACGGTGTATTGGACAGCATTTCCCGCGACCATAGCTACGTGCAAGACCTGCAAGACAGCGGCCTGCTCAGTGAAGCGGATGCCCGCACACACCCGCGCGCCAATATCGTTACCCGCGCTGTTGGCGTGGAAGCCCAGCTGGAAGTTGCGTCGGTGGATCTATTGATCGCACCCGGCGACAGCTACCTGTTGTGCAGCGATGGCCTGAACAAGACCGTCGAAGACCATGAAATCCGTGAAGTGCTCAGCCATGACGCGCCGGATGAAATCGTGCGCAGCCTCGTGCACCTGGGGCTCAATCGCGGTGCACCGGACAATATCACCACCCTCGTCGTGAAGGTCTCGTCATGAACATTGTCATCCCGGGTTATGACATCGAAGGCGAGATTGGCGAAGGCGCCATGGCCAGCGTGTACCTGGCGACCCAGCGCTCGCTGGAGCGCAAGGTGGCATTGAAAGTGATGGCGGCGGCGCTGGCGGCCGACCCGACATTCTGCGAACGCTTCCTGCGCGAGGGCAAGACCCTGGCGCGCTTGTCGCACCCGCACACGGTGACCATCCATGACATCGGCAACGTCGGTGAGCTGTATTACATGGCCATGGAATACCTGCCCAATGGCACGCTCAAGGAACGTATTGCCGCCGGCCTGACGCCGGAGCAGGGCGTGGCGCTGATCCGCCAGATTGCCTCGGCTCTGGGCTATGCCCATGCCCAAGGGTTGGTGCACCGCGACGTCAAGCCGGCAAACATTCTGTTCCGCGCCGATGGCACGGCGGTGCTCTCGGACTTTGGTATCGCCAAGTCGCTGGACGACCGCACCCAATTCACCCAGGCCGGGTTTGCCGTGGGCACGCCGAGCTACATGAGCCCGGAGCAGGCGCGGGGCCAGGAGATCGACGGGCGCGCAGACCTCTACGCGCTAGGTGTGGTGCTGTACGAAATCCTTGTCGGCAAGCTGCCCTATAGCGGCACTGATGCGCTCTCCACTGCGTTGGCGCACCTGACCGAGCCGTTGCCGGAACTGCCGGTGCACCACGGGCGTTATCAGGGCGTGCTGCGCAAGTTGCTGGCCAAGGACCCGGCGGAACGCTTCCCGGATGCGGCGGCGTTGCTGGTGGCGTTGGACCAGTTGCCGAAGGATGAATCGGACGCCACGCTGGTACGACCGCTGCCTATTCCGCTGAGCTTTGACCTGGCGGGCATGACGCCTGTCACCATCGACATCCCGACCGATAAACCGCAGCCGCAGCCGGTAGTGCGACAGCCGGTAGTCACGCCGACGCAGCACAATGCCCCGTCCGAGCAGCGCCGTGGGCCGGTGTTGGCATTGGCCGCTGTGGCGGTCGCGGTGGCCTTGGCCATTGGTGGCGCCAGTTACTGGTGGTTGAGCGTCAGCGATGCACCGGCCCAGCCACCGGCTGCCGTAGTGCCGAAGGTGACGCCACCTGTGGGCGTCGCTGAAGTGGACGGCGGCCAGCGACCCTTGCTGATGGCGGGCAAGAAGACCCTGTTCCAGCGCGTACTCAGTAAGCCCGGCGCCAAGCTTTCAACGGACGCGGGCACTGCGCCTGGCAAAGCGCTGCCGGCGTTTTCCGTGCTCTACGTGTACCAGCGCAAGGATGTCGATGGCAGCTCGTGGGTGCGCGTTGGCGCTGCCACCGATGGTCGCAGCGACGGTTGGCTGCCGGCTTCTCAGGTCAGCGACTGGAAACAAAGCCTGGTGCTCAAGTTCACCGAGCGCTCGGGTCGGGCGCCGGTGATGTTCCTGCGCCAATCGGCCGAAGTGGAAAAGCTGCTGGCCGATCCCGCCGCCGCGAAAAGCGTGTTGGCCAAGGCGCAGAACAACCGTGATGACAACCAGCAAGTGCTGGCCCTGGAGCCGACTGCCAGCGCAGTGCCGCAGAACCAGTTCTACCTGCTGCCAATCTTCGATTCCAAAGAGAGCTTCGACGAAAACGGCCAACCGGTGCAGTTGCTCAACATCGCCTCCATCGACCCGGGCAGCAGCGCGGTGGCCAAACCAGCCACGCCGGTGATCAGCGCCAACGCCGACGCTTTCCGCACTGCCGTGGTGCTAGTGGTCGACACCACTGTGTCGATGCAGCCCTATATCGACCAAGTGCGCGATGTGGTCCACGAACTGCAAACCCGAATTGCCGAACGCGGCGAGCTGGACAGCGTCAGCTTCGGCCTGGTGGGTTTTCGCAGCAGCATCAAGAAAACCCCGGGCCTGGAGTACGTCGCCAAGACCCTGATCAGCCTCGACCAAGGTCGTGACCCGCAACGCTTTCTCGATATGGCGCGCCAGGTCAAAGCCTCCACGGTGTCCAGCCACTCTTTCAACGAAGACGCATTTGCCGGGGTGATGCAGGCGGTGGATGGCATGGATTGGTCTGGCTACGGTGGCCGCATCATCTTGCTGGTCACCGACGCGGGCGCGCTGCGCAAGAACGACCCGTTTGCCGCCACCCAGATGAACGAAGCCGAAGTGCGCCAGGCCGCGCTGGGCAAGCAGATCAAGATCTACGCACTGCACCTGCGCACCGACGCCGGCAAGAAAACCCATGCCGGTGCCGAGAGCCAATACCGCATCCTCACCGCCGACGCCAACCCGCAGATCGGCGACCTGTACACGCCGGTGCCGGGTGGTGATGTACGCAAGCTGGGCGAGCGCGTCGATGAGATCGGCACGGTGTTCGCCAACCTGGTGCATCAGGTGCGCAGTAACACGCCGCAACCGGTGCCGCTGCTCAGTTCGGCGCCCAGCCTGGCGGACAAATCCGCAGCGGTCGGCTATGCGATGCACATGGACTTCCTCGGGCGCAAAACCGCCAGCCAGGCACCGCAATTGGTCAGCGCCTGGACCGCCGACCGCGACCTCACCAACCCGGCGCTGCCGGCGTTTCAGGTGTGCGTGATGCTGACCAAGCTGCAACTCAACGACTTGCAGCAGTCGCTGAAGTTGATCGTGGATGCGGCGCGCAAGACCCAAAGCTCACCCAAGGATTTCTTCCAGGAAATCGCCAGCGCCTCGGCCTATATGAGCCGTGACCCGCAAGCCCTGCGCAAGGGCGGCAACCTGGCCGACGGCGGCTTGCTCGGCGAATACCTGGAGGGCCTGCCGTACCGCAGCAAGTCGCTGAACATGACCCAGGATTTGTGGCTGTCGTTGAGCGTGGCCGAGCAGGAGGACTTTATCGACGAGCTGGATTCGAAAATCCGCCTGTATGAAACCTTCCATAACGACGTGGCCAACTGGGTCCGTTTCGGCGATGCCGAACCGGGCGATGCGTTGTATCGCGTGCCACTGTCGACGTTGCCGTAATGCTGAGCCTGAACGCGGTGCACAAGAGCCGGGGCGTCGGTAGCCAGCGCTATAGCCTGGTGATTCCGGCGTTGCAGCTGGGCGCAGGTGAGCAACTGGCGATTGTCGGCCCCAGCGGTTGCGGCAAAAGCACCTTGCTGGATGTGCTGGCCCTGGTATTGGCGCCCGATCAAGTCGAGCAGTTTGACTTCAACCAGCAGGACATCGGCGCGCTGTGGCGTGCCGACCGGCAGTCCGCCCTGGCCGCGCTGCGCAGCCGGCACCTGGGCTATGTGCCGCAAACCGGTGGCTTGCTGGGGTTCCTTGATGTGCGCGGCAATATCGCCCTGTCCCGGCAACTGCTGGGTTTGCAGGACGACGGCCGCGTGGCGCGCCTGGCCGAGCAGTTGCAGATCAGCGATCAGTTGGCCAAGCGCCCGGCCGCGTTGTCGGTGGGCCAGCGCCAGCGTGTGAGCTGTGCCCGCGCCTTGGCCCATGCACCGCAACTGGTACTGGCGGATGAGCCGACCGCATCCCTCGACCCGCTCAACGCCGAGCGGGTGATGCAGGCGCTGCTGACTCAGGCCCGCGAACACCGTGCGGCCTGTGTGATCGCCACCCATGACGAACCTCTGGCCCGCGCCAGTGGCTTGCAGGTACGGCGCATCAGTTGCCGGCGCGACCCTGACGGCGGCGTCACCGCGACCCTCGGGGAGGTGTGCTGATGCGCATCGGCCTGGTTACATCGCTCGCCTGGCAGGATTACCGCAACGACGGATGGTTGTCGGCCTGTTCGGTGCTGGCGCTGGTATCGGCTATCGCGCCGTTGCTGGTGTTATTTGGCCTGAAGTTTGGACTGGTTAGCAGTTTGACCGAACGCTTGGAGACCGACCCCTCCACCCGTGAAATTATCCCGTTGGGCGGTGGTCGATTCAGCGCGGCGTTTATCGAGCAACTGGGTCAGCGCAGCGATGTGGCGTTTGCCTTGCCGCGTACACGCCAGATTGCCGCGACGGCCCAGGTGGGCGCGTTGACCGTGGAAATGCTGCCGACCGCAGCGGGTGATCCGTTGTTGGCAGGTTTGCCGATGCCACGGGGCCTGGACCAGATCGTGCTGAGCCATACCGCCGCCGAGAAGCTTGCGGCAAGGCCCGGTGACTGGCTGGAAACCCGCTTTGCACGGCAAGTGGCCGGGCAGGTCGAAGCCCAGCGCACGCGGTTGCAGGTGCTGGCGGTGTTGCCGTTGGCAGCCTTCGCCCGTGACGGCTTGTTTGCCGACCTTGGCCTGTTGGAAGCCGCGGAAGATTACCGCGATGGCCGCGCAGTACCGGTGTTGGGCTGGGCGGGGGGTGAGGTCGGTAGCAGCGAACAGCGGGTGTACCCGGCGTTTCGCTTGTATGCGCGCAACCTCACCGATGTAGAGCCGCTGCGGGTGTTTTTCGCCGGGCAGAATCTGCTGGTGTCGACCCAGGCGAACACCATCGCCCAGGTGCAGTCGTTGAGCCGCAACCTGTCGATTGTGTTCTGGATCATCGCCGGGTTGGCCCTGGCAGGGGCGTTTGCGGCGATCTTCGCCGCAACCCTGGCGGCGGTGGCGCGCAAGCGCCGGGAATTGTCGGTGTTGCGCCTGCTGGGGTTTTCCACCGGCGCGCTGTTGCTGTTTGTGCTGCTGCAGGCGCTGTACAGCGCGGGCTTTGCCGCCGTGCTCAGTGGTGGGCTGTATGGCCTGGCCGAGGCAGCTGTGAATAAGTTATTCATGCAGGTGCCGGGTGAATACGCCAGCCACCTGTTGGCGCGTCACTACGGCCTGGCCCTGGTGGCTGTGCTCGGCGTCAGCATTGTGGCGGCGGCCGGTGGCGGTTGGCGGGTGGCGCGAATCCAGGCTTCTGAAGGAATCAGAGATGTATAAGTTATTGGGCGCCTGTGTGGCGCTGAGCCTGGCCTCGCTGGCCTGGTCCGACGACGACTCTTTATTAGAGAGGCACGACAAACTCGACAACCCCAAGCCGTTGCCGGACGACGTCAGCCTGCCGCTGCCCTGCGACGGCAACATGGTGTTCCGCTACGCCTATGTGCTGGCCCAAGGCACGTTGGATGACCGCGAAATCAGCCTTGGCTACCCCTTTGCCGAAGGCGAAGCCGGTTACCAGCAATCGTTTATTTCCGGTTACCGTCGCGATTTCATCAACGGCCAGTTCACCCTCAAGGACTTGCCCAAAGACTGGAATAAAGTCATCGCGCCGCTGATGCCGAAGACCGACGCCAAGACTCCGCTCAAGCCCATGCTGTACTTCATCGGCAAGTACGAAGTGACTGCCCGCCAATACGCTCAGGTGATGGCCCAGGCGCAGTCCCTGGCCAGCGGTGAACCGGCACCGGCCTGCGACGCGCCTTCCGGCATGGCCGGGCGTTTGCCTAAAGTGAAACTGTCACGCTTTGAAGCCGAGCGTTTTTCGGCGGTGTACAGCGCCTGGCTGATGAAATACCACCGCGAGTTGCTGCCGGTGAGCGGGCGCGGCTCGTCGGCCGAAGACGGTGGCCTGGGCTTCGTGCGCCTACCCACCGAAGTGGAGTGGGAGTACGCCGCACGCGGTGGCCAGGCGGTGAGTCGCCAGGACCTGGAAGGCCGTCTGTACCCGCGCCGCACCGAGGGCAGTGAAAGCGATGGCCCGCTGGCCGATTACGCGGTGTTCAACCAGGTGGCCGGCGGCACCGGCCAGGCGGCGCGGCTGATGCCTATCGGCACCAAGTTGCCCAACCCCATCGGCCTGTTCGACGTGATCGGCAACGCGGCGGAAATGGTCCAGGAATCCTTCCAACTGGTCCACGCCGGCCGGCGCCAGGGCACCTACGGCGGCTTTGTGGTCAAGGGCGGCAACTACCTGGAAGGCGAGGGCACGCTGTTCACCGGCATGCGCCGCGAATACCCGCTGTTTGCCGCCGATGGCACCGAGCAAAGCAACGAAACCACTGGCTTTCGCGTGGCGATTGGCGCGTTGTCGGCGCCGCGCTCGCGCTACAAGGAGTTGTTCGCCCAGTGGCAGAAGGAAGGCCGCCTGGCCTCACTGACCGACGCCATCGACGACGCCCAGGACCCGACCAAGCGCCTGGACAGCATCATCGCCGCCAGCGTCGACCCCAAGCTGCAAGCCGAGCTGGGCCTGGTCAACGAAGAGCTCAAACGCAACGTTTCGCTGATCGCCCAGCAGCGCGAAGAAGCGGCGGGCAACCTGATCCAGTCGGCGGCGTTGGTGGCCGAGACCATCAGCAACTACAACATCCGCCTGGCCAACCTGCAGAAGAGTCGCCAGCAGGCCGTGGACAGCAAGGACGAAGCCAGCGCGCAGTTGTTCGCCACCGCCATTACCAATGGGCGCAGCGCCCTTGATGGCGCGGTGGCGATCTATATCGACAACCTGGCCACTGGCACGCGCTACACCGATGCGGTGATCCAGGCGCAGTTTCAACGGATCAAGGAAGAGTTGGATCGCAAGCCAGTGCTCGGCAAGAGCCTGGTGACGCGCGCGACACTGTTCGTTCGTCATGTCGGCAACTACCGCAAGCAACAGCGGGCCGACCCGGCAACGATCTTGAAGGAATTGCTCGCAGCGAGCGGTCAGCGGTCTTGATCGTTGGCTGTCTAGCGAGCTTGGAAGGGACTCAGGCGGCGGTGGGCCGTGCTGGGCAAGTCAAACTTAACAGAGATCACACCTATGCTTTTTTCCCGTAAGGCGGTTTCCAAGCGTCACCTGCTGCTGATCGCAGCCGGTTTCAGCACCGTGTTG
Source organism: Pseudomonas haemolytica (assembly GCF_009659625.1). Taxonomy (GTDB): domain Bacteria; phylum Pseudomonadota; class Gammaproteobacteria; order Pseudomonadales; family Pseudomonadaceae; genus Aquipseudomonas; species Aquipseudomonas haemolytica. The sequence goes on from NZ_VOIW01000003.1 coordinate 287,434, forward strand.
ACTGGCTGCGCCACGTCGCCTGCGTCCAAGGTCGCGTCGAGCACCAAGGTCGAGTACTACCCCAACTGCTACGAGCCGGTACAGCACCTGCGTGCCACCGATTCGAACATGACCAAGTCGGTGGTGACCGGTGCCGCTATCGGTGCGGCCGGCGGCGCGTTGCTGGGCGCCCTGACCGGCGACAAGGAAAACCGTGGCCGTAATGCCGCCATCGGTGCGGCGGGTGGCGCCCTGGCCGGCGGCGCGACGGGTTACTACACCGAGCGTCAGAAGCAGATCGCCGATGACAACCAGCGCATCGCCTCCTATGCCGCTGACGTGAACAAAAGCGCCTCCGACATCGACCGCAGCACTGCCTACGCCAAGGCGTCGCAACAGTGCTACCAGAGCGCGTTCACCAAGCTGGTGGCTGATCGCAAGGCCAAGACCGTCAACGACACCGAAGGCCGCAAGCGCCTGGCGGAAATCGTTTCGGGCCTGAAGGAGTCCAATGACTTGATCGTTGCGGTCAACGGTAAAGCCAGCGAAGACCTGAACAACTACACCCAGGCCTACGAAAAAGACCTGCAACAAGTCGGCGTGCAGCGTGCCGACGTGGTCACCGTGGCCCAGGCCGATGTGGCTCCTGTTGTGCCTGCGGCCAAGAAGAAAGGCGCGGGCACCAAGCCACCGAAAAAGCCGGTGCTGCCAACCGTGCCGAAAGAAGCGGTCACCACCGAGAAGACCTTCCAGACGGCCCAGGCCAAGCAGGCTGAAAGCAAGCAAGTGGCCAACGCTGGTGATTCGCAGCTCAAGCTCAATTGCACCAACCCCAACCTGGTCGACTGGGCGCCAGTGCCTTGCCCTAACGTCTAAGCACTTGTTGCTATAAGCGTTAAACGCCCGCCGATCTGCGTCTAAAGCGCGAGATCGGTGGCGTTCTGTTTGCAAATCGTTACACTGCTGCGGCCACTCCAATAAATACACCGAGGCCGTGTGCATGAAATTTCGTCTTCTCCTGTGGGTGCTTGGCCTGATGATGGGCAAAGCCAGCCGCACCAACCCCGCCTTCCAGCAGCAACTGGGTGACAAAGACCTGGCGTTCCAGCTGCAGACCCTCGACGGCAAAGTCGCCCGTCACTTCATTGTCAAAGACCAGCGCATTACCAGCCGTTCAGGTGTCCATCCTGAGCCTGCCTTTGCGATTGCCTTCAAGGATGCCGCCTACGGCTTCGCCACGATGCAGGCGAAGAACAAGCAACTGGCGTTCATGACGGGCATCCAGGACAAGTCGATCCAGATCAAGGGCAACCCGGCGCTGGTGATCTGGTTCCAGGGGTTGACCAAGTATTTGAAGCCGAAGAAAAAGAAGTAGGGTTTTTCAGGTAGACCGCGGTGAGTTCTTCGCGAGCAAGCCCGCTCCCACATTCGACCATATTCCAAAGTTGGAACTCGGACTAATGTGGGAGCGGGCTTGCTCGCGAATGCGGTGTGACAGGCGGCCGATTTACCCTTGGCTGAACTGGGACGCCAGCTCGCGCAACAAGACCTCGGCGTCCAGCACTTTGCCGACGACTTCCTCAGCCTTGTCACGGCTCAACCCCAGCCGCTCAAGGAGTACGTCGGGAATCGCCTCATCCGGTCCGGAACCGATCCCGCGGCTGCGCAGCAAGCGTACCGCCAGGCACACCAGGTTCGGGTACTCCGCATATTGCCCGTCATAGGTCGGGTCGTGCTGAAAACGCAGGGCAGTGGACAGTTCGTCCGGCATGTCCCAGTAGCGCATCAGCCAGGCACCGATCTGCTCGCGGCTGATACCCAGCAAGTGCTGTTCGACGTAGCTGTGGCACAGGTGTGGGTTGACCTCCAGGTGCCGGCAGATCAGCGAGAAGTGCGGCGGGAATACGTGGGCCAGCAGCAGGTAACCGAAGTTGTGCAGCAGGCCGGCCAAATAGGTCAGTCCGGCTTCCGGACGCTGGGCGCGGGGCATGGCGCGGGTCAGGCCTTCGATCACGGCAGCGGTGTAGATCGACTGGTGCCAGTACGGCGTGGACTGATGCGGGCGGTCCTTGGGCAGGCTCAGGGTTTTGCCCAATGCCAGGCCCAGCGCGAGATTGATCACTAGATCAAAGCCCAGTACACGCACGATTGCGTCTTCCACTGAGCGGATCTTGCCCGGCGAGGCGTAGTAGGGCGACGCGGCCCAGCTCACCACCTGAGCGGCGAGGGCGGGGTCGGTTTCCACCACGCCGGTGATGTCATCGATGGTGGCGTTGGGGTCGACGCGTAGCTTGATGATCTTCTGCGCCGTGTCGGCCAGCGGCGGAATCTCGATGGTCGCTTCCAGGCGTTGCTGGATACGGCGAGCGGTGAACGCCTGCATCGCCTGGGTGATTTCCTCGCGGTCATCATTGGGGCGGTCGAGGTTCGGGCGGATATTGCTCAGCGGTTCGCCGAACTGCGCGGCGCTGGCCTTGGTGAGCATGCTCTTGAAGGCGTCGCTGGACATTTCCAGCAACAGCCCGGCTTCGCCCGAATGCACCAGCAGGCTCGGCTCATTGAGCAGGCTGCCTTCATACAGGCACGGCGAACTGGTGAGTGGCGGCAGGCCCGGCAGCAGGCTCAGGTCATGCTTGCCGAGCATGCGTTCGATGCGCTCAGGGGCTACGGCCGTGAGGCGGCGACCCGTGAGTTCGGCGAGGCGGTTGAGGTCGAGCAACTGGCTTTGGGGGAACAGCACCATGAGTGCGCCAACCGCATCCTCAAGCAACACCGCCTGGACCTTTCGCGCAGGGTTCAGGCCAGGTTGTTCGGTGACTTCCGTGTAGGGGATGGCGAGCTTGGCGAGCAGCGCCCGAATGACCGGCGGGGCGGTCAGTGGGGCTGTGGCGAGGGCGACTTCTGACATGGCCTGATCCAATTTCTTACATTCATTGGAGTATAACCAGCTTGATACAGGTGTTGGTCGGATAAGTGCGTCAGGCGTCACACTTGGCCGTATTGCTGCCCGTGCCGCAGCCAGCGGTCGAGCAAGGGGCTGACGTGATCGGGCCAGCGTTCGAGCAGGGCCTGGGCTGCATCGCGTACCGCAGGCAACAGGTCGGCGTCACGCATCAAGTCGGCGACCTTGAATTGCAACAGCCCGGTCTGGCGCGTGCCGAGCATTTCGCCTGGGCCGCGCAGCTCAAGGTCTTTTTCGGCGATGACAAAACCGTCGTTGGTTTCGCGCATGATGCCCAGGCGCTGGCGACCGATCTGCGACAACGGCGGGTGATACAGCAGCACGCAGTGGCTGGCGGCACTGCCCCGGCCGACCCGGCCACGCAGTTGGTGCAGTTGCGCCAGGCCCAGGCGCTCGGGGTTTTCGATGATCATCAGGCTGGCGTTGGGCACGTCTACGCCGACTTCGATCACCGTGGTAGCCACCAGCAATTGCAGGTTGCCGGCCTTGAACTCGGCCATCACCGCGGCTTTCTCCACCGGTTTCATGCGGCCATGGATCAGCCCGACCTTGAGCTCGCCCAGAGCACTGGTGAGGTCTTCATACGTGGTTTCGGCCGCCTGGCAGGTCAGCTCTTCGGACTCTTCGATCAAGGTGCACACCCAGTACGCCTGACGGCCTTCGGCACAGGCGCCGCGCACGCGCTCGATCACTTCGACGCGCCGGGTGTCGGTGACCAGCACGGTGTTGACCGGCGTACGCCCGGGCGGCAGTTCGTCGAGGATCGAGGTGTCGAGGTCGGCGTAGGCGCTCATGGCCAGGGTGCGTGGGATGGGCGTGGCGGTCATGATCAGCTGGTGCGGATTCATGCGCCCGCCCACGCCTTTCTGGCGCAGGGCCAGGCGCTGTTGTACGCCGAAGCGGTGCTGTTCGTCGATGATCACCAGGGCGAGGTTCTTGAACTGCACTTCGTCCTGGAACAGCGCATGGGTGCCCACCACCATCGGTGCGCCTGCGGCGATCTGCTCCAGGGCGCTCGCACGGGTTTTGCCCTTGAGTTTGCCCGCCAGCCACGCCACTTCCAGGCCCAGCGGCTCGAGCCAGCGCTTGAAGGTGATGAAATGTTGTTCGGCGAGGATTTCCGTAGGGGCCATCAGCGCCACTTGGTAACCAGCCTCCAGTGCTTGCAAGGCGGCGAGGGCGGCGACCACGGTCTTGCCCGCACCCACGTCGCCCTGGATCAGCCGTAGCATCGGCTCTTGCTGGCTAAGGTCGTAGGCGATTTCATTGCCCACCCGTTGCTGGGCGCCCGTCGGCGCGAAGCCGAGGTTGGCCAGGTATTGCGCAGGCAGCCGCGTGGCCTTGGGCATGGCCGGGGCGCGCAGGGAGCGCATGCTTTCACGCAGGCGTTGCTGCGACAGTTGGTGAGTCAGCAGTTCTTCGAAGGCCAGGCGATGCTGGGCCCAGTGATGGCCGAGGGCGAGCTCGTCCACGTCGGCATCGGCGGGCGGGTGATGCAGGTAGCGAATCGCATCGGCCAGGGGCGCCAGTTGATAGTCGCGAGCCAGTTCCAGGGGCAGCCAATCGGGCAGGCTTTGCGGGCCGAGCATGGTCAGGGTCTGCATGCACAACTGGCGCAGGCGCTGCTGGGTCAGGCCCTCGGTCAGCGGGTAGATCGGTGTGAGGGTGGTGTCTACCGGTGGTGGTTCGTCGCCAGTAATGGCGCGGTATTCCGGGTGGTAGATTTCCAGGCCCGATGCGCCAGGGCGCGCCTCGCCGTAGCAGCGCACGCGGGTGCCACGCTTGAGGCCTTCTTTCTGCGCGTTGCTGAAATGGTAGAAGCGCAGGCTCAAGCCGCCGGTGCCATCCTGCAGGCGCACCACCAGGCTGCGGCGCTTGCCCATCACCACGTCAGCGCCGCTGACGGTGCCTTCGATCACGGCGTCCTGCCCAGGACGCAAGTGGCCGATGGGCACCACGCGGGTGCGGTCCTGATAGCGCAGGGGCAGGTGGAACAGCACGTCCTGGAGGTTTTCCAGGCCGACCTTGGCCAGCTTTTCGGCCATGGCTTCACCGACACCCTTGAGTGCCGTCACCGACACCTGCGACAGTTCAGTCATAGTAGCTCTGTCATACAGTTGCTTAGCTCGCAGCGGGCGGCTTGGCCACCGAACACAGGCGGATCGAGTCGGCAAGGATCTCAATCGCTTTGGGGCGTGGGAAGCTGGCGCGCCAGGCGATCGCCACGGTACGGAACGGCACCGGTGGTGTGAGTGGGCGCACTTCGATCACGCCTTGGGCGTAGTGATGACTGTCCACTGCCGACAGCGGCAGGATCGAAATACCCAGGCCGGAAGCGACCATATGGCGAATGGTTTCCAGGGAGCTGGATTCCACCGTGGTGTGCTTGGCACCGTCGTTGCCCTTGGTCAGGGTCGGGCAGGCTTCCAGTACCTGGTCGCGGAAGCAGTGGCCCTCGCCGAGCAGCAGCAGGCTCTTGTCATTGAGCAGGCCGGCGTCGATGGTGTCCTTCTTGGTCCACGGGTGGGAGGCCGGCATCAGCACGTAGAACGGCTCGTCGTAGAGCGGCAGGGTCAGCACGTCGGCTTCGTTGAAGGGCAGGGCGATGATGATCGCGTCCAGCTCGCCGTTGCGCAGTTTGTCGCGCAGCACGTGGGTGAAGTTTTCTTCGATATACAGCGGCATCTGCGGCGCGACGCGGTGCAGTTGCGGAATCAAGTGCGGGAACAGGTACGGGCCGACGGTGTAGATCGCGCCGACTTTGAGCGGTGCTGTCAGCTGGTTCTTGCCGGCCTGGGCCAGCTCGCGAATGCTTTGCGCTTGCTCCAGAACCTTCTGGGCCTGGGCAACGATGCCTTCGCCCACTGGGGTGAGGCGCACGGCGCTCTTGCTGCGCTCGAAAATCAGCACACCGAGTTCGTCTTCAAGCTTTTTCACACCCACCGACAGCGTCGGCTGGCTGACATGGCAACGCTCGGCCGCGTGGCCGAAGTGCTGTTCTTGGGCGAGGGTCACGATGTAGCGTAATTCTGTAAGAGTCATAGCGGGCGTCCATGAGGTTGCGGGCCAAGCATACCGGCTGCAATCGATAGACGCACGTTATCAGAACTTTGCAGGGGATTGAGCGGGGAATACCGGGAATTTTGCTGATGCGATGAAAGCGAATGTGGGAGGGAGCAAGTCCCTCCCACATTGATGGATCTAGCGGCGCCGCTTGTCGATGTTGTAGACGAATGGTGCGACGAGTTCGACGCTACCGTTTTTCAGCAGGTCGGCCGGAGGCTTGGGCAGTGGCTGAGCCTTGCGGATCATCTCCAGGGTCGCACGGTCCAGGTCGGCGTTGCCGGAGCGGCCCTCCAACTCGTAGGACAGCACATTACCTTCGGCATCGACCACAAAGCGCAAGCGGTTCATGCCTTCCTTGCCGCTGCGTTGGGCGCCAGGCGGGTACTTCTTGTACTTCTGCAGGTGCGCCAGCAGGGTGCTTTGCCAGGATGCCTGGGCCGCGACCTGTTGTGCCGATGGGCCGGGCGCAGGCTGGGCCGATTTTTCCGCCGGTGCGTTGGTCGGTGGGGTTTCGCTCGGTGGCTCCTCGGAAGGTTTCTCCTTGGGCGGTTCGGGCTTCTTCTCCACCGGCTTGGGCGGTTGCGGCTTAGGCTTGGGCTTGACCGGCTTGGGCACCTGGATCGTTGGCTTGGGCGCCTCGGCCAGTTTCGGCAGAGGCAGCTCTTCCACCGGTGCAGGCGGCTGCGGCGGCGTAATCACCTTGGGCGGTGCCGGAGGCGGCGGTGCTGGCATCGGCGCCAGGTCGATGACCATGGCGGCGGGTGGCAGCTGGATCACCTGCGGCGCGGACCACTGGAGCGCGATGATGATCGCGACGGCATGCACGCCCAGCACGACGGCGAGGCTGGTGCCATAACGCGTCAGTTTGTGGCGCGTCGTGATCATTTCTTGGCTGCCGTCTCAAGTCCGACCAGGCCCACCTTGAGGTAGCCGGCTGCCCGCAGGGCATCCATCACGCTCATCAGGTCGCCGTAGTCCACGCCTTTGTCGGCCTGGAAGAAGATCGTCGTGTCTTTCTTACCTTGGGTCTTGGCGTCGAGCACCGGGCCCAGGCTTTCAGTCTTGACTTCTTCTTCGCCCAGGAACAGGCGTTGGTCTGCCTTGACGCTGAGGAAGATCGGCTTCTCCGGCCGCGGCGCAGGCTTGGCGCTGGATGCCGGCAGGTCCACCTTGATGTCCACGGTGGCCAACGGTGCCGCCACCATGAAGATGATCAACAGCACCAGCATCACGTCGATAAACGGCGTGACGTTGATTTCGTGGTTCTCGACGAGTTCGTCGTCGCCTTGATTCAAATGCAGGCCCATGGCCGATTACCCCACTTTCACCATGTGCGGTTGCGAGCTGCGCTCGGTAGGCAGGTGATCGAGGTCACGGCTGACCAGCAACAGCACTTCTGCCGATGCATCCGAAACCTGGGCCTTGTAGCCGGCAATGGAGCGGGCGAAGACGTTGTAGATCACCACCGCAGGAATCGCGGCAACCAGGCCCAGGGCGGTAGCCAGCAGGGCTTCGGCGATGCCGGGGGCAACGACGGCGAGGTTGGTGGTCTGGGTTTTGGCGATGCCGATGAAGCTGTTCATGATGCCCCATACGGTGCCGAACAGGCCGACGAAGGGTGCGGTGGAGCCGATGGTGGCGAGCACGCCGGTGCCACTGCTCATGTTACGGCCGCAGGCAGCAACCAGGCGCTCGAGGCGGAAAGCCACGCGCTCCTTGATGCCTTCTTTTTCGCGGGTGTTGGCCGACAGGCGCATTTCTTCGAGCGCGTCGTGTACCAGGGTGTTGGCCAGGGTGCCCTTCTTGGTGGCGGTTTCGCTCGCTTCCTTGAGGGTGGTGGCTTTTTTCAGGTGGACGATTTCAGCCCGCAGGCGACGCTTGGCGCCCAACAGCTCGAAGCCTTTGGCGATCCAGATGGTCCAGGTGATGATCGAGGCGATGGCCAGGCCGATCATCACGGCTTTCACCACCACGTCGGCGTTCTGGTACATGCCCCATGGCGACAGGTCGTGGGCCATGCCCAGCGTGTTGTCTTCTTCCAGCACTACGCCGGTTTCGTCGGCAGGTGCGGCGTCGCCTGCGGCCTGGGCCGGGTCGGTGGCGACGGGTGCGACGGCAGGCGCAGCTGGGGTCGCAGCGTTCTGCTCGGCAGTCGCCGGAGTGGCGGGGGCGGTGGCATCAGCGAATGCGGCGGTCGGTGCCAGCAGTACGCTGAACAGCATCGCAGCAATCGCACGCCAGGCGCGGGATGGGCTGTGAGGCTTGGTTGGCGAAGCGGGGTTTGTATTACGTGTCATGCTGGCCGGACCTGAGAGAAAAAATGAGTGATCGTCCTTCGAGACCCGTGGGGTCGAGGACAAATGGGCGGTTATTATTGCAAGTAATTCTTGTTAACAGAAGTAATACAGTAACTTTATTTGTCCTTTTTCTGGCCGCTGGTCATCTCTGGCAGCTAATCTGCGCCTTTAAGAATGGAGTTTTGTGATGTCTGTGCCTTCTGTTGTGATTGCCGGTTGCGGCGATGTGGGTAGTCGGCTGGCTAGCCAATTGCTGGCCTCGGGATGGGAGGTTCACGGCCTGCGTCGCGATATTTCGCGCCTCCCCGACGGCGTGATTGGCATCGCCGGTGACCTGTTCAAAAAGGACTGCCCTGACACCTGGCCCATCGGCGGGGTGGATTACCTGGTGTATTGCGCCGCTGCCACTGACCACGACGAAGCCGGTTATCGCGCCGCTTACGTGCAAGGGCTGCAGCATGTGTTGGAGTGGCTGGAGGACTACGGCCAGGCGCCCAAGCATTTGCTGTTTGTATCCAGCAGCAGCGTGTATGGGCAGCAGAACGGCGAGTGGGTCGACGAAACGTCAGAGACGCAAGCGAAGGGTTATTCCGGGCAGGTGATGCTGGAAGCCGAGCAAGTGGCGCTCAATAGCGGTATCCCCGCCACTGTCGTGCGGCTGACCGGGATTTACGGGCCAGGGCGTGAATGGCTGCTGACCCAGGTGCGCCAAGGCTATCGCGTAGCGATTGACCCGCCTTTATATGGCAACCGGATTCACGCGGATGACGCGGCCGGACTGCTGGCCTTTTTACTGCGGCATGTAGAGCAGGGCGGTGCATTGGACAAGGTCTATATCGGTGTCGACGATGCGCCTGCGCCACTGGCCGAGGTGGTCGCCTGGTTGCGCGAGTACCTGGGTGTGACCGAATGGGCCGATGACGCCAGTGTGCGGCGTGCGGGCAGCAAGCAATGCAGTAATGCCAGGGCTAAGTCCCTTGGTTGGGCGCCGAAGTATCCGACTTACCGGGAAGGCTACGCCGCGATCCTGAAAGGCTGAAACGCGGTCAAAAATGTGGGAGGGGGCTTGCTCCCACATTTAGATTCAGGTGATGCTGTTATTACTTTTCAAGCAGCCAATGGCGCGGTCCCGGCGTGAACTGAGGCACTTCATCAGCCTGCGCGGTATTGATTGCCTGAAAGATCTCCAGTTGCCCGCCCTTACGCGCGAAGATCCAAGGGTTGCCCTGGCCGTTCAGTTGCAGCCAGATGCTGTCGTAGCCACCGCTCATGGAGGCGCAATCGCCTGCCAGGCACAGTGAGTAGCGGTCGGCGCCAGGCAGGCCCGCGACCTTGCCATCGGCCTGGAACTGCACGGTGGCGCCGTTGCCGGTGCCGTCGGTGATCTTCCAGTCGCCGCCCATGTAGGCCGCGTACAGCGCCCGTTCGAAATTGGCACCTATTGGCGCGCCTTCGGGTGCGGGTTCTTTGGCGCGGGCAAACAGTTGCTCCGGCTCATTGTCGTTGGCCACTTGCAGCAGTTGTTTGCCTTTGCGCTTGAGTTCGGTCGCGGCGCTGCCATAGAAGTCGACGCTCCAGGCGCCGGATTTTTCACCGGTCAGCTTGCCTTCGGCCACTTCAAAACCGTTGTAGTAGCGTGCCTGCGCAGCCTTGGTGTTGACCTCCCACTCAAGGTTGGGGCCATAGGATTGCAGGGCTTCACGCAAAGGGCCGCCCTTGGCTGCCGCGTCGATGGCGGCCTGGTTGATCCAGGTGCCGCTCACATCCAGGTCGGCGGGGTTGCTGGCACAGCCGCCCAGCAACAGGGCGAGCAACGAAGAGGCTACAAGCGCTTTGCGCATTACGAAATCCTTCTGAAACGAAGTCGGCGCAGCCTGTTGGAGCTGCGCCGGGTGTTTTACTCGATGACCAGAATGGCGTCCATCTCAACCTGTGCGCCCTTTGGCAGGGCGGCAACGCCGATGGCGGCGCGGGCTGGGTAGGGTTGTTCGAAGTACTTGCCCATGATCTCGTTGACCTTGGCGAAGTGGCTCAGGTCGGTGAGGAAGATGTTCAGCTTGACGATGTCCTTGAACGAACCACCAGCAGCTTCAGCCACGGACTTGAGGTTTTCGAAGACCTGTACGGTTTGCGCTTCGAAGCCTTCAACCAATTCCATGGTCTGTGGGTCCAGTGGGATCTGGCCGGACATGTAGACGGTGTTGCCCGCCTTGATCGCTTGGGAGTAAGTGCCGATAGCGGCTGGGGCTTTATCGCTGGTGATAACTGTCTTGGTCATGAGTGACTCCTTGTAATGGGTGATGAGTTATCTGAAGAGCTATGCACGCATACGGGTGATACGGATGACCCCAGTCAAGGCGCGCAGCTTCTTGATCACGCGAGCCAGGTGTACGCGGTCGTGCACGCTGACCACCAGTTGGACCACGCTGATACGACCATCGCGTTCGTCCATGCTGATTTTCTCGATATTGCCGTCGGCCGCGTTGACGCTGCTGGCCAGCAGGGCGATCAGGCCGCGCTGGTGTTCCAGCTCCACCCGCAGTTCGACGTTGAACTCGCCGGTGACATCCTTGGCCCACGAGAGCTGGATGCATTTTTCCGGGTTGTGGCGGATTTCGGTGATGTTGCGGCAGTTGTCCAGGTGCACCACCATGCCTTTGCCCGCAGACAAGTGGCCGACAATCGGGTCGCCCGGGATCGGCGTGCAGCATTTGGCGTAGCTGAGCACCAGGCCCTCGGTGCCGCGAATTGCCAGCGGGCCTTCCGGGCTTGGCAGTTGTTCGCCTTCGCCCAGTAGGCGGCGGGCGACCACGTAGGCCATGCGGTTGCCCAGGCCGATATCTTCCAGCAGGTCTTCGATGGTTTCCTGGCGGTACTCGTGGAGCATCGCTTGCACGCGCTCCTGCGCAATCTTGTCCAGGGCGCTGTCGAAGCCGTTGAGCACCTTGTTCAGCAGGCGTTCGCCCAAGCTGATCGACTCGGAGCGACGCTGCAGTTTCAGGGCGTGGCGAATATGCGTGCGTGCCTTGCCGGTGACCACGAAATTGAGCCATGCCGGGTTCGGACGCGCGCCTGGAGCACTGACGATCTCGACCGTGGAGCCGCTTTGCAGCGGTTCGGACAGCGGTGCGAGACGACGATTGATCCGACAGGCGATGCAGCTGTTGCCCACGTCGGTGTGCACCGCGTAGGCAAAATCGACCGCGGTGGAGCCTTTGGGTAGCTCCATGATGCGGCCTTTGGGCGTGAACACGTAGACCTCGTCCGGGAACAGATCGATCTTCACGCTTTCGATAAATTCCAGGGAGTTGCCGGCACGTTGCTGCATTTCCAGCACGCCCTTGACCCACTGGCGGGCGCGGGCATGGGTGCCTTTGGGCTGCTCGTCGCCGCTGGATTTGTACAGCCAATGGGCGGCGATGCCGTTGTTGGCCATTTCTTCCATTTCGCGGGTGCGGATCTGGATCTCGATCGGCACGCCATGCATACCGAACAGCGTGGTATGCAGCGACTGGTAGCCGTTGGCCTTGGGAATCGCGATGTAATCCTTGAAGCGGCCGGGCAGGGGTTTATACAAATTATGCACAGCGCCCAGCACGCGGTAGCAGGTGTCGACCTTGTCGACGATGATCCGGAACGCGTAAACGTCCATGATCTCGTTGAAGGCCCGGCGCTTGCCGCGCATCTTCTTGTAGATGCCGTAGATGTGTTTCTGCCGGCCGCTGACCTCACCCTCGATCTCATCGATCGCCAGGCAATGGCTCAGGGACTCTTCAATCTTGTTGACGATTTCCTTGCGGTTGCCCCGGGCGCGCTTGACCGCCTGGTAGATGCGCGCCGAACGCATCGGGTGCATGGCCTTGAAGCCGAGGTCTTCGAATTCGATACGAATGGCGTGCATGCCCAGCCGGTTGGCGATGGGCGCGTAGATTTCCAGGGTTTCCTTGGCGATGCGCCGGCGCTTTTCGCCGGAGAGCACTTCCAGCGTGCGCATGTTGTGCAGCCGGTCGGCCAGCTTGACCAGGATCACGCGGATGTCGCGGGCCATGGCCATGGCCATTTTCTGGAAGTTTTCCGCCTGGGCTTCGGCCTTGGTCTCGAAGTTCATCTGGGTCAGTTTGCTGACCCCGTCGACCAGTTCGGCCACGGTTTCGCCAAATTGCGCACTGAGCGCTTCCTTGGCAATGCCGGTGTCTTCGATCACGTCATGCAGCATCGCGGCCATCAGGCTCTGATGGTCCATGTGCATGTCGGCCAGGATATTGGCCACCGCAAGAGGATGGGTGACATACGCCTCGCCGCTACGGCGGCGTTGGCCGTCGTGGGCTTGTTCGGCGTAGAAATACGCTCGGCGGACCAGGTTGACCTGGTCTGGGCCGAGGTAGGTCGATAAGCGATCGGCGAGGGCGTCTATGCTCGGCAAAGTATGAACTCCTGCCGAAGATTGTGACCCCGCGCCGTGCTACGTCGACCAGGCATAGGCTTAGACGGCCTCGTTGGACTCGTCCTCGAACGCTGCAAACAGCGGTTCGTCTTCAACGATTTCGGCGTTGGCGATGAACTCGTAGCTCATCAGGCCTTCAGCGATTTCACGCAGGGCTACAACGGTAGGCTTGTCGTTTTCCCACTGGACCAGGGGCTCTTTGCCGCCAGTGGCCAGTTGACGGGCACGCTTGGTAGAGAGCATGACCAGCTCAAAGCGGTTATCCACGTGTTCTAGGCAGTCTTCAACGGTTACGCGGGCCATGGTATTCCTCGGAGCGAATGCAAGATGCGCGCTGCCCGGTTGGGCGAGCGGACTGAGCAGTTTAAAAAATCACCAGCGTTTAGGGAAGCGCTGATTTTTCGCAGGCTCTCGCAAAACCGCTACAAGTGCCAATGTAAGGCCCTTGCAGCCGTTTTGGAAAGAGCCAGTCAGCCGAGCAGTTCGGCCAGTAATTTGCCGAAACGCTGCTGTTGACGCTTTTGCTGGAGCTGGTTGCTGCGGAAAATCGCCTTCAAATCGTCCAGGGCTTGGGCAAAATCGTCATTGATGATCAGGTAGTCGTAGTCGACATAGTGGCTCATTTCGCTGACGGCTTCACGCATGCGACCTTCGATGATCTCGTCGCTGTCCTGGCCGCGGTTGGTCAGGCGCTGGTGCAACGCTTCCAGCGATGGCGGCAGAATGAAGATCGAGCGTGCCTTGGGCATCAGCTGGCGCACTTGTTCGGCGCCCTGCCAGTCGATTTCCAGAATCAGGTCGTGACCTTCGTCCAGGGTCTGTTGCAGGTGACTTTGGGAGGTGCCGTAGAGGTTGCCGAAGACTTCGGCGCGCTCGAGGAAGTCACCATGCTCGATCATCTTGACGAACTCGGTGCGCTCGACGAAGTGATAGTGCACGCCGTTCACTTCACCCGGGCGCATGGCGCGAGTGGTGTGGGACACCGAGATGCGGATCTGCTCGTCAGCGTCGGTCAAGGCCTTGACCAGGCTGCTCTTGCCCGCGCCCGAAGGGGCGGAAATGATGTAAAGGGTGCCGGTGCTGTGGGTCATGGAGGTTGCCTTACTCAATATTCTGTACTTGTTCGCGCATCTGCTCGATCAACACTTTGAGGTTGACCGCCGCCGTGGTGCTGCGCGGATCGAACGCCTTGGAGCCCAGTGTATTGGCTTCGCGGTTGAGTTCCTGCATCAGGAAGTCCAGGCGCCGACCGGCGGCACCGCCAGACTTGAGCACGCGACGTACTTCAAGGATGTGGGTGCTAAGGCGGTCGAGCTCTTCGGCCACGTCGCTCTTCTGTGCGAGCAAGACCATTTCCTGCTCCAGGCGCGTCGGGTCGAGGTCGGCCTTCATGTCGGCGAAGCGGTCGAGGACCTTCTGGCGTTGGGTGGCGAGCATCTGCGGCACCAGTTCGCGCAGGGTGACTACGTCTTCTTCGATCGAGGTCAAGCGCTCGTTGATCAGGCGCGCCAGTTCGGCGCCTTCGCGCTCGCGGCCGGCCTTGAGCTCCTTCAAACCCTGGTTGAACAGGGCGAGGGCTTCGGCGTTCAGAGCTTGCGGGTCGGTCGCATCGGCCACCAGCACGCCAGGCCAGGCCAGCACTTCCAGAGGGTTCAGTGCGGCCGGTTGCTGGATCAGGCCGGCGATGGTTTCTGCGGCGGCGACCAGTTGCGCGGCGCGGTCGCGGTCGACCTGCAGCGGCTTGCCGGTGGTTTCTTCGGTAAAGCGCAGGGTGCATTCCAGCTTGCCACGGGAAATGCCTTGGCGCAGCGCTTCACGCACGGCGCCTTCGAGATCGCGGAACGACTCCGGCAGGCGCAGATGCGGCTCCAGGTAACGGCTGTTGACCGAGCGCAATTCCCAGCTGAGGGTGCCTTGGGCCCCGGCTTTTTCGACACGGGCGAAGGCGGTCATGCTGTGCACCATGGAGGTACCTCGCGATGCAGTCCCGCAAATACGGGCTGATGAGTAAATTGAAGCCGACAGGCTGCGAAGGCGCAGGAGTGTAGCGCAGTGGGGCGCAAGGCCCCAAACCCTGGCGCTCACAAAGCGCGACGAGTCGCGCATTCGTAACCGAATTTTTAGAAGTGCCCCGAATCGGCTTGCGGCTCTATAATGCTCGGCAGTTTTTCGTCCTCAGTACAGGTATCCCCTATGAAACGTCCAAGTGGTCGCGCTGCCGATCAGCTCCGCTCGATCCGCATCACCCGCAACTACACCAAACACGCCGAGGGATCCGTACTGGTCGAGTTTGGCGATACCAAGGTGATCTGCACCGTCAGCGTCGAAAATGGCGTGCCGCGCTTCCTCAAGGGGCAGGGCCAGGGCTGGTTGACCGCTGAATACGGCATGCTGCCGCGCGCCACTGGCGAGCGTAACCAGCGTGAAGCCAGCCGTGGCAAGCAAGGCGGGCGTACCCTGGAAATCCAGCGCCTGATTGGCCGTTCCCTGCGTGCCGCCCTGGACATGTCCAAGCTGGGCGACGTGACCCTGTACGTCGACTGCGACGTGATCCAGGCCGACGGCGGTACGCGTACCGCGTCCATCACCGGTGCCATGGTGGCCCTGGTTGACGCGCTGAAAGTCATCAAGAAACGCGGCGGCCTCAAAGGCGGCGACCCGCTCAAGCAGATGATCGCCGCTGTATCGGTCGGCATGTACCAGGGCGAGCCTGTGCTGGACCTGGACTACCTGGAGGACTCGGCCGCAGAGACCGACCTGAACGTAGTCATGACCAGCACCGGTGGTTTCATCGAAGTACAGGGCACGGCTGAAGGCGCGCCATTCCAGCCCGCTGAGCTGAACGCGATGCTGGCCTTGGCCCAGAAAGGCATGAGAGAAATCTTCGAACTGCAGAACGCCGCACTGGCTGACTAAGCCGGTAACAAGGAGAAGCGCCATGAGTGACAGCCAGTTGCCGGTACCGGCACCGTCCAAGGAAGTACACCAGTTGGCAATGCTGTGTCACTTCGCGGCGTTTGCGGGGTTGGTATTTCCTTTCGGTAGTTTGTTGGGGCCGCTGATCCTGTGGCAGTTCAAGAAGGATGTAGACCCGCTCATTGATGATCAGGGCAAGGAAGCCCTGAATTTCCAGATCACCGTGGCAATCGCCTGGCTGGTGTGCCTGGTGCTGGGCTTCGTGGTGATCGGCTTTTTGCTGATGACCGTGCTGGTGATTGGGGCGCTGATACTGACGATTATCGCCGGGATCAAGGCCAACAAAGGCATTGCCTATCGTTATCCGTGGACTTGGCGCCTGGTCAAGTAACCGGGCGGCCACAAAAAAACCGACATCGCTGTCGGTTTTTTTGTATCTGGAGAAAGACCTCAGATGGTCAATGTCCAGTCGTAGTCCACGATCAGTGGCGCATGCTGCGAGAAACGCGGCTGGCGCGGCAGGCGTGCACTGCGCACGAACCGGCGCAGGCCCGGCGTCAGTAACTGGTAGTCGAAGCGCCAACCCAGGTTGAGCATCTCGGCCTGTTCGTTATCCGGCCACCAGCTGTACTGGTCGCCTTCACGGCTGACTTCGCGCAGGGCATCGACATAGCCCATGTTGCCGACAATCTCGTCCATCCAGGCCCGTTCCGGCGCCAGGAAGCCCGGGGATTGTTGGCTGTCGCGCCAGTTCTTGATATCCAGCTTCTGTTGCGCCACGTACAGCGAGCCACAGTAAATGTACTCGCGACGTTTGCGTCGCTGTTTATCCAGGTAACGGGCGAAATCGTCCATTAGCTTGAATTTCTGGTTCAAGTCTTCATCGCCGTTCTGCCCCGAAGGGAGCAGCAAGGTCGCGATGCTGACCTTGTCGAAATCGGCTTGCAGGTAGCGCCCGTAGCGGTCGGCTGTCTCGAAGCCGAGGCCGCTGATGACCGCCTTGGGTTGCAACCGCGAGTACAAAGCCACGCCACCTTGGGTGGGCACTTCGGCATCGCAGGCATAAAGGAAGTAGCCATCCAGTTGGAAGGCTGGGTCGTCCAGTTCAAAGGCGGAGGCGCGGGTGTCCTGCAGGCAGATGACGTCGGCATTCTGTGCTTGCAGCCAACTGAGCAAACCACGCTCGACTGCAGCCTGAATACCATTAACGTTCACACTGATGATCCGCATAAATGGCCCCAAAAATCGCGTGCGTGTATGATACACGCCGTCCACCTAATTAGCTAAATCCGTGGTATCTGAGGCTTTTTTCATGCAGGCGTATCAACGCGATTTCATTCGTTTTGCCATCGATCGCGGCGTTTTACGCTTCGGCGAGTTCACTCTCAAGTCCGGGCGCACCAGCCCGTACTTCTTCAATGCGGGCCTGTTCAACTCGGGTTCGGCCCTGGCTCAGCTGGGTCGTTTCTACGCGGCAGCCATCGTTGAAAGCGGTATTTCCTTCGACGTACTCTTTGGCCCAGCCTACAAGGGTATTCCCCTGGCTGCGGCTACAGCGGTCGCGTTGGCAGAGCATCACGGGCAGGATCTGCCGTGGTGCTTCAACCGCAAGGAAGCCAAGGCCCACGGTGAAGGCGGTAGCCTGGTCGGGGCTCCGTTGACTGGCGATGTGCTGATCATCGATGACGTGATCACCGCTGGCACCGCCATTCGTGAGGTGATGCAGATCATCGCTTCCCAGGAAGGCGCCAAGGCCGCTGGCGTGCTGATCGCCTTGAACCGCCAGGAGCGTGGCAACGGTGAGTTGTCGGCGATCCAGGAAGTGGAGCGTGATTTCGGTATTCCGGTGGTGAGCATCGTGTCGTTGAACCAGGTGTTGCAGTTCCTGGAAGATGATCCGCAGCTCAAGCAGCACTTGCCGGCAGTCAAGGCATATCGCGAGCAGTTCGGCGTTCAGTAATCGCCGAATCATAAAAAGCCCCGCTCAACCAGGTTGAGCGGGGCTTTTTGCTTCATCGTTTTAAGGACGCTTGCGGTTACTAATCAGCGTGCCCACACCCGTATCGGTGAAGATTTCCAGCAGGATTGCATTCGGAACCCGGCCATCGAGGATCAGCGAGCTGCCGACGCCGCCTTGCACGGCTTCCAGCGCGCAGCGGATCTTCGGCAGCATGCCGCCATAGATGGTGCCATCGGCGATCAGATCGTCCACTTGCTGGGTGGTCAGGCCGGTTAATACCTTGCCTTCCTTATCCATCAAGCCCGCGATGTTGGTCAGCAGCATCAGCTTCTCGGCCTTCAGCGCCTCGGCCACTTTGCCAGCCACCAGATCGGCGTTGATGTTATAGGACTCGCCATTGGCACCCACGCCGATCGGCGCGATCACCGGAATGAAATCGCCCTTGACCAGCAGGTTCAGCAGATCGGTGTTGATACCGATCACTTCGCCCACCTGCCCGATATCGATGATTTCCGGCTGGGTCATCTCGGGGGTCTTGCGGGTAACGGTAAGTTTCTTCGCGCGGATCAGTTCCGCATCCTTGCCGGTCAGGCCGATGGCGCTGCCGCCGTGGCGGTTGATCAGGTTGACGATGTCTTTGTTGACCTGGCCGCCGAGGACCATCTCCACCACGTCCATGGTCTGCGCGTCAGTGACACGCATGCCATCGATGAAGTGACTCTCGATCGACAAACGCTTGAGCAGATCGCCGATTTGCGGGCCGCCACCGTGTACCACCACCGGGTTGATCCCCACGGCTTTCATCAGCACGATGTCACGGGCAAAGCCGGTTTTCAGCTCGTCGCTTTCCATGGCATTGCCGCCGTACTTGATCACCAGCGTCTTGCCGACGTAGCGTCGAATATAAGGCAACGCTTCGGACAGGACCTTGGCGGTATTGGCAGCGGCTTCGCGTTCGAGGGTCATTCAGGGCTCCGGGCAAAAAATCAGAACGGTAATTGGAGATCAGGGGCAACACGTTTCAACTGGGCGTGGAACACGTCCTTGATGCGCTGCAGCTCAGCCTCGGTATCCGCCTCGAAACGCAGGACCAGCACCGGCGTGGTGTTGGACGCGCGTACCAGGCCCCAGCCTTTGGCGTAATCGACTCGCACACCATCAATGGTGGTCAGGTTGGCGCCTTCACCCCATTGCGCATCATGCAGTGCGTCAATGATGCTGAATTTGCTCTCCTCGGTCACATGGATATTGATCTCTGGCGTAGAAATATCATTGGGGAAGGTCTGAAACAGCTCTTCTGCCGTAGATTTTTCCTTGCTGAGGATCTCCAGCAGACGAGCGGCGCTGTAAATACCGTCGTCAAACCCGAACCAGCGCTCCTTGAAGAATACGTGGCCGCTCATTTCACCGGCCAACAGCGCGCCGGTTTCCTTCATTTTCTTTTTGATCAACGAGTGACCGGTCTTCCACATTAGCGGACGGCCGCCATATTCCTTGATCAGCGGCGTGAGGCGGCGGGTGCACTTCACATCGAAGATGATCTCGGCGTTGGCATTTCGCGCCACCACATCACGGGCAAACAGCATCAGCAGGCGGTCAGGGAATACGATCTCGCCGGTTTCGGTCACCACGCCCACGCGGTCGCCATCGCCATCGAAGGCCAGGCCCACGTCGGCGCCCACTTCCTTGACCTTGGCGATCAGGTCAACCAGGTTTTCTGGCTTGCCTGGATCCGGGTGATGGTTAGGGAAATTGCCGTCGACGTCGCAGAACAACGGGATCACTTCGCAATTCAGCGCTTCGAGCAACTGCGGGGCGATCACGCCGGCCGCACCGTTGCCGCAGTCCACCACGACTTTCATGCGGCGTGCGAGCTTGACGTCACGGGTGATTTCATCGGAGTAGCGCTGCAGGATGTCGACTTTGGTGATGCTGCCGGTGCCGCTGGTCAGGTCGTTGGTCTTCAGGCGGGTATGCAGGGCCTGGATCTGCTCATTGGCCAGGGTATCGCCGGCAATGACAATCTTGAAGCCGTTGTAGTCCGACGGGTTGTGGCTGCCGGTGAGCATCACCCCGGATTTGCCGGCCAGTACGTTGGCGGCGTAGTAAAGCGCGGGTGTCGGCACCAGGCCGACGTCGCTGACGTGGCAACCGCTGTCGGCCAGGCCCTGGATCAGTTGTTCGACCAGCTCGGGGCCGGACAAGCGGCCGTCACGGCCTACCGAGACGTTGGGCTCGCCCTGGGCCAGGCTCTGGGAGCCGATGGCGCGGCCGATCCAGTAGGCAGTTTCGGCGGTCAGGGTCTTGGGTACCACGCCACGAATGTCATAGGCGCGAAAGATGCTGTCGGGGAAGGTCGGGGCTACGCGGGCTGCGGTACTCATCGCGGGGGGAACTCCATCTGAAAGGGGCAGGGCTGGCCTGAATGTGGCTGGCCGGCAGGCTCAAACTGAAGGGTATGACGGCGTTTTCGGCAGAGAGTTCGTGGTGTAAAAGTGCCATCGGGGTCTGATATTCACCCGTATGCTCGCGTAATACATTGATTTAGCTTATAAAATTTCGCTTGTGAGATCCGCGCATTCTTCATCCTGAAACGCCAGGCGGTGGCATCGGGCCGGACGAGCGCGTCCGGCCTGATTCAGCTTAGTCAGTGGCTGCCGGAATGCCCGAAACCGCCTGCGCCGCGCTGGGTTTCGTCGAACTCTTCTACGAGTTCGAAGTGCGCCTGTACCACGGGCACCAGTACCAGTTGGGCGATGCGCTCGCCGACTGCGATGTTGAACGCGGTCTGGCCACGGTTCCAGCACGACACCATCAACTCGCCCTGGTAGTCGGAGTCGATCAGGCCCACCAGGTTGCCCAGCACGATGCCGTGTTTGTGGCCCAGGCCGGAGCGCGGCAGGATCAACGCCGCCAGGCCTGGGTCGCCGACATAGATCGACAGGCCGGTGGGGATCAGGATTGTCTGGCCCGGCTCAAGGACGGTGTCTTGCTTGAGCATGGCGCGCAGGTCCAGACCGGCGGAGCCTGGAGTGGCGTAGGCCGGCAGGGGGAATTCGTTGCCGATGCGGGGGTCGAGGATCTTGGCTTGCAAAGCGTGCATGGAAATTAAACCTGGTTCAGCCGTTGGGCGATAAAAGAGATCAGTTGGCGGGCAATCTTGCCCTTGCTGGTCTGGGCGAAAAGGGTGGCGTGCAGCTCGCGGTCGATCACGCTGCACGCATTTTCCTCACTGTTGAAGCCGATGCTTGGATTGGCGACATCATTGGCAACGATCAGGTCGAGATTTTTGTCTTTCAGTTTGCGTGCGGCGTAGTCCAGCAGGTGCTCGGTCTCGGCGGCGAAGCCGACACTGAACGGGCGATCCGGACGGGTGGCGATGGTGGCCAGGATGTCCGGGTTGCGCACCATTTGCAGGAGCAGGCCGTCACCGCTTGTAGGGTCTTTCTTGAGCTTCTGCGGGGCCACGACTTCCGGGCGGTAATCTGCAACCGCGGCGGAGGCGATGAACAGGTCGCAGGGAATGGCCGCTTCACAGGCTGCAAGCATGTCCCGGGCGCTGACTACGTCGATTCGCGTGACACGATCAGGGGTCGGTAAATGCACCGGGCCGGTGATCAGGGTGACCCGTGCGCCTGCCTCGACCGCAGCTTCTGCCAACGCAAAGCCCATTTTTCCTGAGCTATGGTTGGTGATGTAGCGCACCGGATCGATGTTTTCCTGGGTTGGGCCGGCGGTGATCAGCACGTGCTTGCCGGTCAGGGCCAGGTGCTGGAAGCACTCGGCGGCGCATTGCGCCAGGTCGGTGGCTTCGAGCATGCGGCCCATGCCGACGTCGCCGCAGGCCTGGCTGCCGGACGCCGGGCCGAACACCTTGAGGCCGCGGCTTTGCAGGAGTTGGGTATTGGCTTGGGTGGCGGGGTCGCGCCACATTGCCTGGTTCATGGCCGGGGCGATGGCGACGGTGGCGTCGGTGGCCAGTACGAGGGTGGTCAGCAGGTCATCGGCGATGCCTTGGGCCAGGCGGGCGATCAGGTCGGCAGTGGCCGGGGCGATCAGTACGAGGTCGGCCCACTTGGCCAGCTCGATATGGCCCATGGCGGCTTCCGCCGCCGGGTCCAGGAGGTCCAGGTGAACCGGGTGGCCGGACAGGGCCTGCATGGTCAGCGGAGTGATGAACTCGCTGCCGCCACGGGTCATGACCACGCGCACTTCGGCGCCCTGGTCCAGGAGCCTGCGAACCAACTCTGCGCTCTTGTAGGCGGCAATGCCGCCGCCGACGCCGAGAACGATGCGTTTCCGATACAGACGCTGCATTGGTTTGCCTTTCCAGTTCAGTGATGCCAGTTCAGTGACGCCTGCGATGACCCCTCCCCAGGTGAAATCGCACGCAAAAAAGAGGGCCTACGATAACACAGCGCCCGCCGGGCAACAGTGGAGCAGGTACATGCGGAGGTGGGATGAGTATTCGTGATTGGCCCGTGGCGGAGCGCCCACGGGAGAAACTGTTGGAAGGCGGCGCGGCGAGCCTGTCCGATGCCGAGTTGTTGGCGATCTTTCTGCGCACTGGAGTTGCTGGTCGAAGTGCGGTCGATCTGGCGCGCCATCTTTTGGCGCAATTTGGTGGCCTGCGCCCATTGTTGGAGGCCAGTCAGGCGCTGTTCAGCCAGCACCTGGGGTTGGGGCCGGCGAAGTTTGCCCAATTGCAGGCGGTGCTGGAAATGTCCCGGCGCCACATGGCCGAGCGCTTGCGCGATGATTCGGTGCTGGAGAGCCCGCTGGCCGTGCGCGAGTACCTCAAGGCGCTGCTGCGCCATGAACCCCATGAGATCTTTGGCTGCCTGTTCCTTGATTCAAAACATCGGGTGCTGGGGTTCGAGGCAATGTTCCAGGGCACCATCGACACTGCAATTGTCTATCCGCGACAAGTGGTGAAGCGTGCCTTGGCGTACAACGCGGCGGCGTTGATCCTGTGTCACAACCATCCGTCCGGGAGTGTGGAACCCAGTGCCGCTGATCGAAAATTGACCAAGTTGCTGCAAAAGGCGTTGGAGGTGGTGGACGTGCGGGTGCTGGATCACATTATCGTGGGGGATGGTGACCCGTTGTCGATGGCGGAATACGGGTGGATGTAGAAAAACGGCAGCCGCAAGTTTCAAACTGCAAGCCTCAAGCGGGCTTGCAGCTTGCAGCTTGCAGCTTGCAGCTTAGGGTTTGACGCTGACTTTCGAATAATCCTGGCGCCCAAACGGGCTCACTCGGTAGCCCTCGATATTCTTGCGGGTCAAGGCAAACGCCGTCGGATGCGCCAGTGGCAACCACAGCGCCTGCTGCTGGATCTGCGCCTGGGCCTGTTGGTACAGCTTGCTGCGCACCCCTTGCTCGCTGGTGGTCTTGCCGGCGCTGATCAGTCTGTCCAGCGTAGGGTCGCAATAGCGGGCGAAGTTGGTACCGGACTTCACCGCAGCACAAGAGAACTGCGGGGTCAGGAAGTTATCCGGGTCGCCGTTGTCGCCGGCCCAGCCCATGAACAGCAAGTCGTGCTCGCCGGCCTTGGCGCGGCGAATCAACTCGCCCCATTCGATCACGCGAATGTCGGCCTGGATGCCGACCTTGGCCAGGTCGGCCTGCAACAACTGGGCGCCGAGGTTCGGGTTGGGGTTCAGCAGGCTGCCGGTAGGGCGAGTCCATATCGTGGTCTTGAAGCCGTCCTTGAGCCCCGCACGGTCCAGCAGCGCCTTGGCTTTAGCGAGGTCCTGTGGATAACCTGGCAAATTATTGGCATAGCTCCAGGTGTTCGGTGGGTAAACACCATTGGCTGCGTCGGCGGTGCCTTCGAACACGGCCTTGAGGTAACTGCCCTTGTCGAAAGCCAGGTTGATCGCCTGGCGCACCTCGGGCTTGTCCAGCGGTGGGTGCTGGCTGTTGATAGCGACGAATGCGGTCATGAAGGCGGCAGTTTTTTCTACCTTCAATGCTGGGTCTTTTTCGGCCTCGCCTACATCCAGAGGCTTGGGTGACAGGGCGATCTGGCATTCATCGCGATGGAGTTTCTGCAGGCGTACGTTGGCGTCCGGGGTGATAGCGAAGATCAAGTTATCCACCGCCGGTTTGCCGGCGAAGTAATCCGGGTTGGCCTTGTAGCGCACCACGGCATCTTTCTGGAAACGCACGAAAACGAACGGGCCGGTGCCGATTGGCTGGCTGTTGAGCTTTTCGGGGGTGCCGGCCTTGAGCAGTTTGTCGGCATATTCAGCCGGGTAGATCGAGGCAAAGCCCATGCTCAGCGCCGGGAGGAAGGTGGAGTCGGCGTGGTCGAGGGTGAACCGCACCGTCAACGGGTCAAGGGCGTCGATCTTCTTGACCAGTGCTGGCAGTTGCAGGGATTGGGCGTGTGGGAAGCCGCTTTGGGCGATCTTGTGCCACGGATTGGCCGGGTCAAGCATGCGCTCGAAGCTGAATCGCACGTCTTCGGCGGTCAGCGTTCGGCTTGGGTTGAAATAGTCGGTACGGTGGAATTTCACGCCCGGGTGCAACTTGAAGGTGTAGGTCAGGCCATCGGGTGAAACTTCCCAGCTGTCTGCCAGGCTCGGTACCAACTTGCCGCTGGCCGCGTCAAAGTCCACCAGGCGGTTCATCAGCACGTCCGATGAGGCGTTGGTGGTGGTCAGCGAGTTGTACTGCACCACATCGAACCCTTCGGGGCTGGCCTCGGTGCAGACACTCAAGTTGGTGGCCGCAACGGCCATCGGTGCGATAAAGAGAGGGGCAAGCAATAGCGGTAGGGCAGCGAGGCGCATATTCGGTTTCCTGTGCAGATCGAAGGCCCATCTGCGAGTGCAGTCTGGAAAAAGCCTACCGTAGAGGTCTGGTTGATAAATGACTAGCCCATTTTTGCCTGTGCTTTTGGCGCAAATGCTGTTTTGATGGCGCCTCAGCGCGTTTCGCCGTGCACTTCCCCGTGCCTGCGGACGCTGTAAATCATTCTGTGCGACGAGCGGTCGGCTATTGCAGCGGCCCCTCCTGGCAACGGTTCGGGCGTCTGTCGCCAAGATTTACGGTGGTAAAAACACACGGGCTGTTGTTGCACTGGGGTCTTTCTGGTATAAAGCAGCGCTCTTTTCTAGGGGCCCGGTTCCTTCGCTTGTAGGTGTAGCCGGTAAGACCCTAAAGAAACGCGGCGCCTGGCGCCAAATGACTGAGAGATTAAGCGGCCAACCCATGCCGGGTTGGGCATGTGGTTTTAGAGGGCTGAGGCATGTCGAGAGTCTGTCAAGTTACCGGTAAGGGTCCGGTGACTGGGAATAACATTTCCCACGCAAATAACAAAACCCGTCGTCGTTTCCTGCCGAACCTGCAGCATCACCGCTTCTGGGTTGAAGAAGAGAAACGTTTTGTTCGCCTGCGTGTATCTGCCAAAGGCATGCGTATCATCGACAAGCGCGGCATCACTGTCGTGCTGGCCGAAATCCGCGCCGCTGGCAAGATCTAAGGAGCTCTATCATGCGTGAATTGATTCGAATGATCTCTAGCGCCGGTACTGGTCACTTCTACACTACCGACAAGAACAAGCGTACTACCCCGGACAAGCTCGAAAAGAAAATGTTCGACCCGCGCGTTCGCAAGCACGTGATCTACAAAGAAGGCAAAATCAAGTAATTGATTTTCTTCCTTGTGAAAAAAAGCCCGTATCTCACGATGCGGGCTTTTTTTTGCCTGGAGTTTGCTGATCAGGCTTTCTGTTCAAACACCACATAGATCTTGCGGCAGGGCTCCAGTACTTCCCAGGTACCGCTGAAGCCGGCCGGGATCACGAAGCGGTCGCCGGCACGCAAGGTCTTGGCGTTGCCCTCGACGTCACGCAGTACGGAAACGCCCTGCACAATCTCACAGTACTCATGCTCGGTGTAGTTGACCTTCCACTGCCCGACCTCGCCTTCCCACACCCCGGCACTCATCTGGCCACATGGGCTGTTGTAGTGGTTGTAGATCGTTTGTTCGGGATCGCCCTTGAGGACTTTTTCGGCGGCAGGGCGGTAGCGCTCGGGGGCCGTGTTGGCTTGGCTGAAATCGACGATATCCTGGATGCTCATGTGCGTGTCCCGTCTGGCCTGCGGTTGGAGAGGCCAAAGTCTATGTTTATTAAAATGAACATCGCAAGGGCGTTTACCGCCGTTATGTCAAATATATTGAAACACCCCCAGCCGCTGGTTTAGGGTGGCAGCTGCCTTGGGCCGAACAGCAGGCTGGCCGGGCAAGAATTCGTGAAGGCGCCGGGATACCCCCCCGGGCCCTTGTATTCAATAAGAGGAGGACACTCGCATGACCACCCTGACCCGTGCCGACTGGGAACAACGCGCCAAGGATCTGAAGATCGAAGGCCGTGCCTATATCAATGGCGAATACACCGCCGCCGTTTCCGGTGACACCTTCGAATGCATCAGCCCGGTGGATGGTCGCTTGCTGGCTACCGTCGCCAGCTGTGACGCCAGCGACGCCCAGCGCGCCGTGGAAAACGCCCGCGCCACCTTCAACTCTGGTGTCTGGTCGCGCCTGGCGCCGGCCAAGCGCAAATCCGTGATGATCCGTTTCGCCGCACTGCTCAAGGCCAATGCCGAAGAGCTGGCGCTGCTCGAAACCCTGGACATGGGCAAGCCCATCAGCGATTCCCTGAACATCGACGTTCCCGGCGCGGCGAATGCCCTGAGCTGGAGTGGCGAGGCCATCGACAAGATCTACGACGAAGTCGCTGCTACTCCGCACGATCAGTTGGGCCTGGTGACCCGCGAGCCGGTCGGCGTAGTCGGCGCCATCGTGCCGTGGAACTTCCCGTTGATGATGGCCTGCTGGAAGCTCGGCCCGGCGCTGTCCACCGGTAACTCGGTGATCCTCAAGCCGTCCGAAAAATCCCCGCTGACCGCCATCCGTATCGCCGCGCTGGCGGTTGAGGCCGGCATTCCAAAAGGCGTGTTCAACGTATTGCCTGGTTATGGCCACACCGTAGGCAACGCTCTGGCGGTGCATATGGACGTCGACACCCTGGTATTCACCGGTTCTACCAAGATCGCCAAGCAACTGTTGATCCGTTCCGGCGAATCGAACATGAAGCGCGTCTGGCTGGAGGCGGGCGGCAAGAGCCCGAACATCGTGTTTGCCGATGCGCCAGACCTGCAAGCGGCCGCCGAATCTGCCGCTGGCGCCATTGCCTTCAACCAGGGCGAAGTCTGCACCGCGGGTTCGCGCCTGCTGGTAGAGCGTTCGATCAAGGACACCTTCCTGCCGCTGGTAATCGAGGCCCTCAAGGGGTGGAAGCCGGGCAACCCGCTGGACCCTGCTACTACCGTAGGTGCACTGGTGGATACGCAGCAGATGAACACCGTGCTCTCGTACATCGAGGCCGGCCACGCCGACGGCGCCAAGCTGGTCGCAGGCGGCAAGCGCACCTTGGAAGAAACTGGCGGCACCTACGTCGAGCCGACGATTTTCGACGGTGTGACCAATGCCATGAAGATCGCCCAGGAAGAAATCTTTGGCCCGGTCCTGTCGGTGATTACTTTCGACAGCGCCGAAGAAGCCGTTGCCATCGCCAACGACACCCAATACGGCCTGGCCGCGGCGGTGTGGACGGCGGATATCTCCAAGGCGCACCTGACCGCCAAGGCCCTGCGTGCCGGCAGCGTGTGGGTTAACCAGTACGACGGCGGCGACATGACTGCGCCGTTTGGCGGTTTCAAGCAGTCGGGTAATGGCCGCGACAAGTCGCTGCATGCGTTCGACAAGTACACCGAGCTGAAGGCGACCTGGATCAAGCTCTAAGTATCACCGCAGGCCAAATGTGGGAGCGGGCTTGCTCCCGATAGCGGTAGACCAGTCACCACATGCGGTGGCTGATACCAAGCTATCGGGAGCAAGCCCCCTCCCACACTGTTTTGTGTGCACACTTAATTATCCACAGGAGCGTGGCAATGCGTTGGGCGACTTATTTCGCCGTCCTGGCCTCGGTACTCAGCGTTGGCCTGGCCTTGGGTGTCAGCATGCCGTTGGTATCCCTGCGTCTTGAGAGCTGGGGCTATGGCAGTTTCGCCATTGGCGTGATGGCGGCGATGCCAGCGTTCGGTGTGTTGCTGGGGGCCAAGGTCTCCAGCCGAATGGCGTCCTGGCTTGGCACCGCCAACCTGATGCGCCTGTGCCTGTGGGCCGGGGCGGTGTCCATCGGCTTGCTGGCGATCCTGCCCAGCTACCCGGTGTGGCTGGTGCTGCGGCTGATGATCGGGGTGATCCTGACCATCGTATTTATCCTCGGCGAAAGCTGGATCAACCAATTGGTGGTAGAGCAATGGCGTGGCCGCCTGGTGGCGTTGTATGGCTGCACCTATGCCTTGAGCCAGTTGTCGGGGCCATTGTTACTGGGCTTGATTGGCACAGACCATGATTACGGTATCTGGGTGGGCGTGGGCCTTTTGTTGGTGGCACCGCTGCTGTTGCTGGGGCGTTCCGGGGCCCCGACCGCTGATTCGTTCAGCGTCACCTTCAGCGAGCTGTGGCGGTTCTGCCTGAGCCTGCCTGCGATTGCCTGGGCGGTGGCTTTATTCGCTGCGTTCGAAGCGATGATTCTGACGCTGTTGCCGGTGTATTGCCTGCAACAGGGCTTCACTGCCGAGATCGCCTTGGCGATGGTCAGCACGGTGGTGGTGGGCGATGCATTGCTGCAATTGCCGATCGGCGCCTTGGCCGACTATCTGCCGCGACGCACGCTGTTCCTGGGCTGTGCGCTGCTGTTGCTGGCGTCCAGCCTGGCGGTTCCAGTGTTGATGCACACGCTGCTGATCTGGCCGGTGTGGGTGCTGTTCGGTGCCAGTGCCGGTGGGTTGTTCACCTTGTCGCTGATTTTGATCGGCGAGCGCTACCGCGACGATGCGTTGGTGCGTGCCAATGCTCATGTGGCGCAGTTGTGGGGCATTGGTTGTCTGATCGGGCCGTTGGTGGCCGGTGCGGGCAGCCAGTGGATCAGTGGGCATGCACTGCCATTGCTGATGGCCGCGGGTGCGTTGGGGTTGGTGGTGTTGTTGTTGCGCCAAGGTGCGTTTGGCGCAGCGCAGCCTGCCTGACCT
Source organism: Pseudomonas haemolytica (assembly GCF_009659625.1). Taxonomy (GTDB): domain Bacteria; phylum Pseudomonadota; class Gammaproteobacteria; order Pseudomonadales; family Pseudomonadaceae; genus Aquipseudomonas; species Aquipseudomonas haemolytica. Next base: position 316,169 of record NZ_VOIW01000003.1, read on the forward strand.
GAAATGCTCCCACATCGGATCTACGCCGTTTTTAGAGCATGCGTTCCAAGCCAACTGAAGTGGCGAACCAGGCATTGAACCGTCGCCACCAACTGCCGGGCTCACGGGTCAGGGTGTGCAATTGCCCATTGTCTTCGGTCACCCACACCACCTGGCCATCCTGCAGCTTCGCCTCATAGCTCAATGCCGGCGACATGCCTTCCAGTGCCAGGTTACGTACGTGCTCTGCCAGTTCAGGGCTGTCCACCAGCACGCCGACTTCGGTGTTCCACAGCACTGAACGCGGGTCAAAATTGAACGAGCCGATAAACGACTTCTCGCGATCAAAGATCATCGCCTTGCTGTGCAGGCTGGAGTCCGAGCCGTGGAAGCCGCCTCGACGGAACAGGTGCTGCCCGCTGCCTGCGCTAGGGTCGCCCGGCTGTCGGCGCAGTTCGTAGAGTTTCACCCCATGCTCCAGCAACGCCTTGCGATATGGCGCGTAGCCGCCGTGTACGGCCGGCACATCGGTGGCCTCGAGGGAATTGGTCAACAGGCTCACCGATACGCCCGCATCGGCGCGCCCCGTGAGATAAACCAGCCCGGGCTGCCCCGGTACGAAGTACGCTGAAATCATGATCAGCTCATGGCTCACCGCTTTCAGCTCTGGCGCCAGTTGGGTGGTGAGCAACAATTGCGGGTCGGGGTCAGCCTTGGCCAGCACCTTGCTCGGTGCATCCCATAGCGCCTGGTTCCAGGCCCAGATCAACTCGCGGCGCCAGATGTCCATGCGGGGCCGGGTCTGGTAAGTGCGCAGGCGGTTATACAAGGCATGGTTCTGCTGGCGCGATTCGGCCAGCGAGGCTTCCAGGCGTGCGCGAGCGACGGCGAGGTCGATTCTAGAGGGCTTGTTCGAGACGAAGTCATCGATCGGTTTGCTCAGGGCGCTGTTCCAGTATTGGTCGAAGCTATGGCCCAATTGCTCGGCGACCGGCCCGACGCTGAGCATGTCGATATCGGTGAAGTTCAGGTTGGGTTCGGCGTCGAAGTACTCATCCCCGAGGTTGCGTCCTCCAACGATGGCTGCGCTGTTATCCGCCAGCCACAGTTTGTTATGCATACGCCGGTGTTGCAGCGACAGGTTGAACACCCGTCCCATGGCCCGCGTAACGCCCGTGCTGCGCCCCAGGTGCAGGGGGTTGAACAGGCGTATTTCGATCTTGGGGTGGGCGGCGAGGGTGGCGATGATCTGGTCGAGGCCATCGCTGGTGGTGTCGTCCAGCAGGATACGCACGCGCACGCCGCGGTCGGCGGCCTTGAGCAGTTCATCCACGAGCATGCGCGTGCTGATGCCGTCGTGCACGATGTAGTACTGCAGGTCGAGGCTGGTCTGGGCGTTGCGAATCAACTCGGCACGCGCCATGAAGGCTTCGCTGCTGTTAGGCAGCAGGCGGAAGCCCGAGCGCCCCTGGTACGGCGCCGCCTGGGCCTGGATCGAGCGGCCGAACGACGAGTCCTTCGCCGGCAGGGCATCGCTGGGGATGCGCGGCGTAACGACCGTAGCGCAGCCGCCCAGGGCCAAGGCGCCCAATAGGAGAAACGGTAAAAGCCGTCGAATCATCAAGGAAACTGCTTCCAGGTCAGGGCGGTTGTCGGCATATGACGGCAATTGAGCGGGAAAGGTCAGTCCGCCGTTTCGGCCAGCATTTTGCTCGCGGCGGCGCCGACCTTGCGCACGGCCTCTTCAATCTGTGGCGTTGGCTTGGCAGCGTAGTTCATGCGCAAGCAATTGCGGTACTTGCCAGAGGCAGAAAAGATACTTCCTACTGCTACCTGTACGCCTTGTTCCACCAGTACACGATTGAGCTTCAAGGTGTCGAAGCCCTCCGGCAGTTCTATCCACAGCATGAAGCTGCCCTGGGGTCGACTGGCGCGCGTGCCAGCCGGGAAGTAACGGCTGACCCAATCGAGCATCAAGTCGCGATTACGCTGGTATTGCGTACGCATCCTGCGCAAGTGCGGCTCGAAATGGCCGCCTTTGAGAAATTCGGCAATCGCGATCTGCGGCTGGGTGGCCGTAGAGCCGGTGCTGATGTATTTCATGTGCAGCACCCGGTCCAGGTATCGCCCCGGTGCGACCCAGCCAATGCGCAGGCCCGGTGCCAGGGTTTTCGAGAACGAGCTGCACAGCAGCACGCGGCCATCTTCGTCGAAGGATTTGATCGTACGCGGGCGGGGGTAGCTGTAGGCCAGTTCGCCATATACATCGTCTTCGATAATCGCCACGTCAAAGCGTTGGGCCAGGGTCAGCAGTGCGCGTTTACGCGCCTCCGGCATGATGTAGCCCAGCGGGTTGTTGCAGTTTGGAGTGAGCTGGATGATTTTGATCGGCCACTGTTCCAGCGCCAGTTCCAGTGCGTCGAGGCTGATACCGGTGAGCGGGTCGGTGGGGATTTCCAGGGCTTTCATGCCCAGGCCCTTGAGGGTCTGCATGGCGCCGTGGAAGCTGGGCGAATCCACCGCGACAATATCCCCGGGCTCGCAAATCGCGTGGATGCTGGCGGACAGCGCCTCGTGGCAACCGGTGGTGATCACGATGTCTTCGGCGCTCAGTTGGCAGCCGGAGTCCAATGACAGGCGCGCGATCTGCTCGCGCAGTTCCATACAGCCGAGGATATTGTCGTAATACAGCCCCGGTAGATCCTGGCGCCGGCTCACCCGCGCCAGGCTGCGTAACAGCGGCTTGAGGGTGGGCGACAATACATCTGGCATGCCACGGCCCATCTGTATGACGTCCTTGCGCGGCACCGCACGAATCAGCTCAAGCACCTGGTCCCACTGAGAGATTTCCACGGGGCGCTGCGCTGGGCGACCCACCTCGGGCAGCGCCGGCAGCTCGCGGCCGACTGGCACAAAGTAACCAGACTTGGGTTTGGGCGTCGCCAGGCCATTGTCTTCGAGCAACCGATAGGCTTGTTGCACGGTGCTCAGGCTGACCCCATGTTCAACACTCAAGGCCCGCACCGAGGGCAGTCGATCACCGGGGCGGTAGAAACCCTGTTCAATACGGGTGCCAAGCAATTCGGCGAGGTTGACGTAGAGGGTCATGACGGTCGCTCCTGGAGACCAGTACAGATAGGGGGAAAATACAGGATTCAGCCGTGCATAGGCAGTATCTGTATGGATTTAATAAAGGTAGGTTGAATCTGTAATGGTTTTGGCCGCAGGCGCATTCTGGTCACTCGAGGCAACACGCCAATGAGGGGCAGTAAAATGAACGGTATGAGCGATGTGCGGCTGGCGTTACACAGTCAGGAACTGGAAGCGGGGCAGGAGCGAGCAATGACTGCGCCGACCAATAGCCGCTGGGGGTTGTTCTGGCATCGTCGTCATACACGCAAGGCCCTGCTGGACCTGACCTGTGAACAATTGCGCGACGTAGGGCTTACAGCTGAACAGGCGCGTCATGAAGGGTTGAAACCCTTTTGGCGCGACTGATCAGACCAGTTCCTTGAGGCGGTGCCAGAGCATCCCGAGGGCCAGCAGCGGTGAGCGCAGGTGTTTGCCGCCGGGGAAGGTGATATGCGGCACTTGGGCGAACAGGTCGAAGCGCCCCTGCTGCTCGCCGCTGATGGCTTCGGCCAATAGCTTGCCCGCCAGGTGGGTGGCGTTGAGGCCGTGGCCGGCGTAGGCCTGGGCGTAATATACGTTGGGTTGATCCGCCAGGCGGCCAATCTGCGGCAACCGGTTGGCGCCGATGCCGATCATGCCGCCCCATTGGTAGTCGATCTTCACATCGGCCAATTGTGGGAACACCTGCAACATCTTCGGCCGCATGTAGGCGCCAATGTCCTTTGGGTCACGACCGGAATAGTGACAGGCGCCGCCGAACAACAGGCGGCGGTCAGCGGATAGGCGGAAGTAGTCCACCGTCACGCGCTGGTCACACACGGCCATGTTTTGCGGCAACAGGTTGGCGGCTTGCGCCTCGCTCAAGGGCTCGGTGGCGATGATGTAGCTGCCGGCGGGCAGCACCTTGCCGCTCAGTTGCGGGTTGAGCCCGTTCAGGTAGGCGTTGCAGGCCAGCACCAGGGTCTTGGCGCGCACGGTGCCTTGAGCGGTGTGCGCCTTGACCTCGGGGCCGTAGTCGATGCGGGTCACTTGCGATTGTTCGTACAGCTTCACGCCTAATTGCTGTGCGACGCCGGCCTCACCCAGCGCCAGGTTCAGCGGGTGCAGGTGGCCTGAACCCATGTCGATCATGCCGCCTACATAGCGGTCTGAACCGATCACGCTGCCCATCTCGCTGGCTTGCAGCAGGCGCACCTCATGGCGGTAGCCCAGGCCGTGCAGTTCTTCGGCGTCTTCCGCCAAGCCTTGCAGGTCGCGGGGTTTGTTGGCCAGGTCGCAGTAACCCCAGGTCAGGTCGCAGGGAATTTGAAAACGCTCCACGCGTTCCCGCACGATCTCCACGGCTTCCAGACCCATCAGCTTCATCTGGCGTACACCGTCGCTGCCGATCACATTGGCGAACTGATCCAGCCCGTGACCTACGCCGCGAATCAACTGGCCGCCATTACGCCCGCTGGCGCCCCAGCCGATCTTGTGCGCCTCCAGCAACACCACGCTGAAGCCGCGCTCGGCCAGTTCCAACGCGGTGTTGAGCCCGGAAAAACCGCCGCCAATCACGCACACATCGGCACTCACATCGCCGGTCAACGACGGGTAATCCGGTTGCGGCACGCTGCTGGCGGCGTAGTAGGAAGCGGTGTGCCGGGCGCTGGTGGTCATCGTGGGCATCCCTGTTTGGAAAATTTGACGCAGGATACAGCGGTCGGACGACGCTGTCTGCGCGGGGCGTTTTGCGTCAGAATCCACGCCTATTCACCGTTCGGTACGTGTTTCGATGAGTTGCAACAGTCAGAAAATCAGTGCGCTGCGTCGACAGATTCCTTCGTTCGAGTGCGTCCCCGGTTGCCACGACTGCTGTGGGCCGGTGACTACTTCGCCCGAGGAAATGTCGCGCCTGCCCCGCAAGACCGCCGCCGAGCAGGAGGCGGCGATGGATGAGCTGAACTGCGTACACCTGGGGCCCAATGGTTGCACGGTGTATGACGAGCGGCCGCTGATCTGTCGCCTGTTCGGCACCACCAAGACCTTGCCGTGCCCCAATGGCCGGCGACCGGTGGAGCTCATTCATCCTCGGGTGGAAAAGCAGATCCATGAGTACATGGCGAGCACCCGGCAGGTACTGGTCTGACCGTGTTTGTGCCAGTTAATCCGGGATCGGCAGATTCAGGCTCTCCTTCACCTCCTCCATCACGATGTAGCTCTTGGACTCGCGCACATGGGGCAGCTTGAGCAAAATATCGCCAAGCAATTTGCGGTACGAGGCCATTTCGGAAATCCGCGCCTTCACCAGGTAGTCGAAGTCCCCTGACACCAGGTGGCACTCCAGCACATGGGGCAGCTTGAGCACGGCGCGACGAAACTCTTCAAAGGTATCGCCAGACTTGTAATCGAGGCTGATCTCGACAAATACCAGCAAACTTCCCTTCAAATGCTGAGGGTTGAGCCGGGCGTTGTAGCCCATGATGATTCCCTCGCGCTCCAGGCGTCGCACGCGCTCGGTACAGGGTGTGGTGGACAGCCCGACCTTTTCCCCCAACTCCGTGAACGAAATACGCCCATCGGTTTGCAGGATGCGCAGGATATTGCGGTCGATCTTGTCCAGCTCCCGCTTGGTCTGGGTGTTGGTACGCATAGGGGATACGCCTCTGTGAAAAGGGTTTTTGCCGAGAATTGTCGCCAAATATAGGCATTTATATAGTGAAATGCACTGGTGATTGCTTTTTATACTGCGCCCATCATTGCTCGAATAACACACGTCAGCGGCGAAGCCCGTGATGAGGATATAAAAATGCGCGTTCTGGTCTTGGGTAGCGGCGTCATTGGGGTGACCAGTGCCTACTATTTGGCTCGGGCCGGCTTCGATGTCGTTGTGGTCGACCGTCAGCCCGCCGCTGCCATGGAAACCAGTTTCGCCAACGCCGGCCAGGTGTCCCCTGGCTACGCTTCGCCATGGGCCGCGCCGGGCGTGCCACTCAAAGCCATCAAGTGGCTGCTGCAACGCCACGCGCCGCTGGCGATCAAGGCCACTGCCGATATTGATCAATACCTGTGGATGGCCCAGATGCTGCGCAACTGCACGGCCAGCCGCTATGCGGTGAACAAGGAGCGCATGGTGCGCCTGTCCGAGTACAGCCGCGACTGCCTCGACGAGTTGCGCGCCGAGACCGGTATTGCCTACGAAGGCCGCAGCCTCGGTACGACCCAGCTGTTCCGCACCCAGGCTCAGCTCGACGGTGCCGCCAAGGACATCGCCGTGCTGAAGGAGTCCGGTGTGCCGTTCGAACTGCTCGACCGCGCCGGCATTGCCCGCGTTGAGCCGGCCCTGGCCAGCGTCACCGATATCCTCGCCGGTGCCCTGCGTCTGCCCAATGACCAGACTGGCGACTGCCAGATGTTCACCACGCGCCTGGCCGAGATGTGCACGCAGCTGGGTGTGGAATTCCGTTTTGAACAAGACATTCAGCGCCTCGATTACGCGGGCGATCGCATCAATGGTGTGTTGATCGACGGCAAGCTGGAAACCGCCGACCGCTACGTGCTGGCCCTCGGCAGCTACTCGCCGAAGTTGCTCAAGCCACTGGGGATCAAGGCACCGGTGTACCCGCTCAAGGGTTACTCGCTGACTGTGCCGATCACCAACCCGGCCATGGCGCCGACTTCGACCATTCTCGACGAGACCTACAAGGTCGCGATCACCCGTTTCGACAACCGCATTCGCGTGGGTGGCATGGCTGAAATAGCCGGTTTTGACCTGTCGCTGAACCCACGTCGACGCGAAACCCTGGAGATGATCGTCAACGACCTTTATCCTCAGGGCGGTGATTTGACCCAAGCCAGTTTCTGGACCGGCCTGCGTCCGACCACACCCGACGGCACGCCGATTGTCGGTGCCACGCCATTCAAGAACCTGTTCCTGAATACCGGCCACGGCACGCTCGGTTGGACCATGGCCTGTGGTTCCGGTCGCTTGCTGGCCGACCTGATGGCGAAGAAAACCCCGCAGATCAGCGCCGCAGGCCTCGATATTTCCCGTTATGGCAACCACCAGGAGTCCGCAAAACATGTCAATCCAGCGCCAGCTCACCAATGAGCGCATGAGCCAGATCGTTGTCCACAGCGGTACCGTGTATCTGGCAGGGCAAGTCGGCGACGACATGAGTGCCGGGATTGAACAGCAGACCCGTGAAACCCTGGCCAATATCGAGCGTTTGCTCGACCTGGCGGGTACCGACAAGACCAAGTTGCTGTCGGTGACCATCTACCTGAAGGACATCGACGCCGACTTTGCCGGCATGAACGCGGTATGGGACAAGTGGTTGCCCAAGGGCGTCGCCCCGGCCCGTGCTACGGTTGAAGCCAAACTGTGCGAACCAGAAATCCTGGTCGAGCTTTCAGTCGTGGCAGCACTGCCTTAATAACGATCCCTCTCCCGGCGCCGACGCTGTTGGTCGGCACCGGTTTTTTCTTTACCTTGCTGCCTAGAAGCCTGCCGCCATGCGTCCAGCCCGTGCCCTGATCGACCTCCAAGCCCTGCGTCATAACTACCAATTGGCCCGTGAAGTCACGGGGGCCAAGGCTCTCGCCGTGGTCAAGGCGGATGCCTACGGCCATGGTGCCGTGCGTGTGGCCCAGGCGCTGGAGGCCGAGGCCGACGGGTTTGCCGTAGCGTGCATCGAGGAAGCGCTGGAGCTGCGTGCTGCTGGCATTAGTGCGCCGGTGCTGCTGCTGGAAGGCTTTTTCGAAGCCGACGAGCTGCCGCTGATCATCGAGCATGATTTGTGGTGCGTGGTGCATTCGCTGTGGCAGTTGGACGCCATCGAACAGGCCCGCCTGAGCAAGCCTTTGACGGTATGGCTCAAGTTGGACTCGGGCATGCACCGCGTCGGCCTGCATCCCAAGGATTACCACGAGGCGTATCAGCGCCTGCTGGCCAGCGGCAAAGTGGCCAAGATCGTGTTGATGAGCCACTTCGCCCGCGCCGATGAACTCGATTGCGTGCGCAGTGATGAGCAAGTCGCGGTATTCGAGGCGGCGCGAAAGGGCCTGGCCGCCGAGGTCAGCCTGCGCAACTCGCCGTCAGTGCTGGGTTGGCCTGCGATGTCCAGCGACTGGGTGCGTCCGGGCATCATGCTGTACGGTGCCACGCCATTTGGTGAAGAACAGGCCTTGGCCGCACGTTTGCAGCCGGTGATGACCCTGGAATCGAAAGTCATCTGCGTGCGCGAACTGCCGGCCGGCGAACCCGTGGGCTATGGCGCCAAGTTCGTCACGTCCAAGCCGATGCGCATCGGCGTGGTTGCAATGGGCTATGCCGACGGCTACCCGCGCCACGCGCCCACCGGCACGCCGGTACTGGTGGCAGGCCAGCGCAGCCAGTTGCTGGGGCGTGTGTCGATGGACATGCTCTGTGTCGACCTCACCGACGTGCCTCAGGCGGGCCTCGGCTCCACGGTGGAGCTGTGGGGCAAGAATATCCTTGCCAGCGACGTTGCCGTGGCCGCTGAGACCATTCCCTACCAGATCTTCTGCAATCTGCGCAGAGTGCCGCGGCTCTATTGCGGCGCTTAGCCGTCGGCAACGAACCGAGCAGGCCGGGATTTAGGCCCAAGTGTTGTAAATACTGAACGCTGTCGCCATGATAACGCTCAATTACAACAAAGCCTGAATCCTAGGAGGCTCCTGCATTGGACGTCGGCGAACGACTGCAATCCATCCGTAAACTCAAAGGTCTTTCCCAGCGTGAGCTCGCCAAGCGTGCGGGCGTCACCAACAGCACCATTTCGATGATCGAGAAAAACAGCGTCAGCCCCTCGATCAGCTCCTTGCGCAAGGTGCTGGGCGGTATCCCCATGTCCATGGTCGAGTTCTTTTCCGAGGAGATCCTCCAGGAAATACCGACGCAGATCGTCTATAAAGCCAATGAGCTGATCGACATCTCTGACGGTGCCGTCACCATGAAACTGGTGGGTCGAGCGCACCCGAGCCGGGCCATCGCTTTTCTCAACGAAATCTACCCACCGGGTGCCGATACGGGCGAAGAGATGCTCACTCATGAAGGCGAAGAAACCGGGATCCTGGTGGAAGGTCGCCTGGAATTGGTGGTCGGTCTCGAAACTTTTGTGCTCGAAGCTGGCGATAGCTACTACTTTGAAAGCACCAAGCCTCATCGTTTTCGCAACCCGTTCGACGTGCCGGCGCGACTAATCAGCGCAGCCACACCTGCGAACTTTTAAGAACAGAGGCGCCCTGCCAGCGTTGCAGAGGCTCCCGTAGCTGTATCCGTGCAGCCGAATCTCCCTTTATTTAATAGGGTTGTTTCGGCCGGACGGGCTAACCGTTATACTTTCGCCGCCTGCGAAACCGTGGCCGCAGGCGTGAATAGCCACCATTGAGGGTGAACGCGTGAACCTAATTATGAAAATGCTGGCTGCACCAGCAACCGTACTGGCCCTATGGGCTGTCAGCGCTCAAGCTGCGACCAACGATGACATTGCCAAGCGCCTGGAGCCTGTGGGCCAGGTGTGCGTCCAGGGCCAGGAATGCAAGGGCATGGAAGTGGCTGTGGCTGCTGGTGGCGGAGGCGCGAAGACGCCAGACGAAGTCATTGCCAAGCATTGCAATGCTTGCCACGGCACTGGGTTGTTGGGTGCGCCTAAGATTGGCGACACCGCCGCGTGGAAAGAGCGCGCCGATCATCAAGGTGGCCTCGATGGCATCCTGGCGAAAGCGATCACGGGTATCAATGCCATGCCGCCGAAGGGCACCTGTGCCGATTGCTCGGATGACGACCTGAAGGCCGCTATCAAGAAGATGTCCGGCTTGTAATCAGCGAACTTCGTCAAAAATGCCGCTTACGAGCGGCTTTTTTGTGCCCACGATTTATGTTTCGAGGCTGGTCATTGCAGCAAAGACCCGGCAAGCTCGGTCCAACTCCAATTCATGGAATGTTCGGGAGCAGTCGGATGGTGCAGTTGTGTTCAATCGAGCAAGCAGTTGACGACGTACTGGCGCGGTTGCCGGCGCATATCCACATGGGTATGCCGCTTGGCCTGGGTAAGCCCAATCTGTTTGCCAATGCGCTATACCGGCGCATTGCCAAGTTGCCGGAGCGGGCGTTGACGATCTACACCGCGCTGGCCCTGGGCCGCCCAACCATGGGCGATGGCTTGCAGAAACGCTTCCTTGAACCCTTCATCGAGCGGGTGTTTGGCGACTACCCAGAGCTGGATTTCCTCGCCGACCTGCACAAGGACAGCCTGCCGAAGAATATCCAGGTGCAGCAGTTTTTCATGCAGCCCGGTAGCCTGCTCCACAGCGCTCAAGCGCAGCAGGATTACGTCAGCAGCAACTACAGCCATGCCGCCCGTGACATCAACGCCGCCGGGTTGAACCTGGTGGCGCAACTGGTTGCCAGCAGCGCCGAGCATCCCGACCGCCTGAGCCTGAGCTGCAACCCGGATATCACCCTCGACCTGCTACCGATGATCGCCAAGCGCCGCGAAGCCGGGGAAACCATCCTCATTGTCGGCCAGGTCCATAGCGATTTGCCCTACATGCCCGGCGACGCCGAATTGGGCATGGACGCATTCGATTACCTCATCGACGAAAAGGACAGCACCACGCTGTTCTCCACGCCGAACATGCCGGTGGGTTTCCAGGATCACTTTATCGGTTTGCACGCCAGCACCCTGGTGCGTGACGGCGGCACCTTGCAGATCGGCATCGGCTCCATGGGCGATGCGCTGACCGCGGCTTTGCTGGCGCGCCAGGCCGATAACGAAGCCTACCGGCTGTTGCTGACGGACTTGGATGTGTATCAGTGGGCGCCATTGATCAGCCGTGAGGGCGGTGTCGAACCTTTCGCCCGTGGTCTTTACGGTTGCAGCGAGATGTTCGTCAACGGCCTGTTGGTGCTGGCGGATGCCGGGATTGTGCGGCGCAAGGTCTACCCGGATGTGGCGACCCAGGCGCAGGCCAACGCAGGCACCCTGGACGATGCGGCGCAACCCGATGGCGTGTCGATCCATGGCGGCTTCTTTCTAGGGCCGCGAAGTTTTTACCAGCGCTTACAGGAAATGACCCACGCCAAGCGCCTCGAATTCAACATGACCGGCATCAGCTATATCAACGAGCTGTTCGGCCAGGAAGAGCTCAAGCGTTTACAGCGCCTGGATGCGCGGTTTATCAACAGCGCGATCATGGTGACGTTGCTCGGCGCTGGCGTGGCCGACCAGTTGGAAGATGGCCGTGTGCTCAGCGGTGTGGGCGGGCAATACAATTTTGTGGCCCAGGGGCATGCGCTGGAAGGTGCGCGCTCAGTCCTGATCCTGCGCAGCTGGCGCGAGGCAGGGGGGGAGGTCAGCTCCAATATCGTCTGGGAGTACGGCCACTGCACCATTCCCCGGCATCTGCGGGACATTGTCATTACCGAATACGGCATTGCCGATTTGCGTGGTCAGACGGATGCCAAGGTGATCGAAGCGTTGCTGAATATCACCGACTCACGGTTCCAGGAGGAATTGATCGAGCAGGCGCAAAAGGCTGGCAAGCTGCCCAAGGATTTCCAGCTGGCCCCACGCTTTGCCGACAATACGCCGGAGCGTCTCAAGGGGATTCAGGCGCGTCATCGCCAGTTGTTTCCGGAATACCCGCTGGGCAGTGATTTCACGGATGAGGAGCGGGATTTGTTGCGGGCGCTGAACTGGCTCAAGAGCAAATTCAAGCTGACGGAGATTCTGGAGCTGGGCAAGGCGGCGCTGGATGCACCGGAGCCGGAGGCGTTTCCCGAGCACCTTAAGCGGATGCAGCTGGATCGCCCGGAGGGGGTCAAGGAAGACTTGTACCAGCGCCTGCTACTTGCGGGCCTACAGGCCACCGCGCACTAATAAACACCATAAGGCAAATGTGGGAGGGGGCTTGCCCCCGATAGCAGTGGGTCAGTCAATATATTTTGTGACTGATACACCGCAATCGGGGGCAAGCCCCCTCCCACATTTTGAATTGTGTTTACTCGATGAAGGTCACGACACCACCCGCCAACGACTTCACCCGCGCCAGCGACTCAACCCGATAACCCTGCGCATCCAGCTCCGCACGCCCACCCTGGAACGACTTCTCGATCACAATGCCCAAGCCGGCCACGGTTGCGCCGGCCTGCTTGATGATCGAGATCAGCGCCTGGGACGCCTTGCCGTTGGCCAAAAAGTCATCGATAACCAGCACGCGGTCGCTGCTGGTCAGGTGGCGCGGGGAGATGGCCACGGTGCTTTCGGTTTTCTTTGTGAAGGAGTACACGGTTGCCGACAGCAGGTTTTCTGTCAGGGTCAACGACTGCTGCTTGCGAGCAAAGATCACCGGCACGCCCAGGTTCAGCCCGGTCATGATCGCCGGGGCGATGCCCGAGGCTTCGATGGTGACGATCTTGGTGATCCCCGAGTCCTTGAACAGCGCAGCGAATTCGTCGCCGATCAGTTTCATCAGCGCCGGGTCGATCTGGTGGTTCAGAAAGGCATCGACCTTGAGAACCTGATCGGAAAGCACGATGCCTTCTTCGCGAATTTTCTTGTGCAGTGCTTCCACGGAAAGCTTCCTCTGATGGCGCAACAGGCGCCGAAAGTAGATTAAAAAGTAGTCGATTCTAGCGCTTTAGCATCGCGCGTATATCCGCCAAGGCGGTGTTGCCGCGAACGGCCTTCACCTCGGTGGGGGTGTCGTCATTGCCTTCCCAGGCCAGGTCGTCCGGTGGCAGCTCGTCAAGGAACCGGCTGGGGGCACAATCGATGATTTCGCCGTATTGCTTGCGCTTGGCGGCGAAGGTGAAGGCCAGTGTCTGACGCGCACGGGTAATGCCCACGTAGGCCAGGCGCCGTTCTTCCTCGATGGTGTCGGCTTCGATGCTGGAGCGGTGCGGGAGGATTTCTTCTTCCATGCCCATGATGAACACGTAAGGGAATTCCAGGCCCTTGGAGGCATGCAAGGTCATCATCTGCACACCCTCGGCACCGTCTTCCTCTTCCTGCTGGCGCTCGAGCATGTCGCGCAGCACCAGCTTGCCGATGGCGTCCTCGACGGTCATTTCGCCGTCTTCGTCTTTTTCCAGGGTGTTCTTCAGCGCTTCGATCAGGAACCAGACGTTGCCCATGCGGTAGTCCGCGGCTTTGTCGCTGGAGCTGTTGGTGCGCAGCCAGTTCTCATAGTCGATGTCCATGACCATGCTGCGCAGGGCGCTGATCGGGTCTTCACCGGCGCACTGCTCGCGCACTTTGTCCATGAAGCGCTTGAAGCGCGACAGGCGATCGGTGAAGCGCGTATCCAGATGCTCGCTCAGGCCGATTTCGTCGGTGGCGGCATACATGGAAATCTTGCGTTCGGTGGCATAGTTGCCGAGTTTTTCCAGGGTCGTGGAGCCGATCTCGCGGCGCGGCACGTTGATCACGCGCAGGAAGGCGTTGTCGTCGTCCGGGTTTACGATCAACCGGAAGTAGGCCATCAGGTCTTTCACTTCCTGGCGTCCGAAAAAGCTGTTGCCGCCCGACAGGCGATACGGCACCTGGTGGTGCTGCAATTTCAGCTCGATCAACTTGGCCTGGTAGTTGCCGCGATAGAGGATCGCGAAGTCGCTGTAGGGCCGGTCGGTGCGCAGGTGCAGGCTGAGGATTTCCACAGCCACGCGCTCAGCTTCGGCGTCTTCGTTGCGGCAGCGGATCACGCGGATCTCATCGCCGTGGCCCATCTCACTCCACAGTTGTTTCTCGAACTCGTGGGGGTTGTTGGAGATCAGCACGTTGGCGCAACGCAGGATGCGGCTGGTGGAGCGGTAGTTCTGCTCCAGCATCACCACCTTCAGGGACGGGTAGTCGTCCTTGAGCAGCATCAGGTTTTCCGGGCGGGCGCCGCGCCAGGCGTAGATCGACTGGTCGTCGTCGCCTACCACGGTGAACTGGTTGCGCGTGCCGATCAGCAACTTCACCAACAGGTATTGGCTGGCATTGGTGTCCTGGTACTCGTCCACCAGCAGGTAGCGCACCTTGTTCTGCCACTTCTCCAGGATGTCCTTGTGTTCCTGGAACAGCTTGACCGGCAGCAGGATCAGGTCGTCGAAGTCCACCGCGTTGAACGCCTTGAGCGTGCGCTGGTAGTGGGTATAGACGATGGCAGCGGTCTGTTCCTTGGGGTTGCGGGCGGCTTCCAGGGCCTCGGCGGGCAGGACCAGGTCGTTTTTCCAGGCGCCGATCATGTTCTTGATCTCGTCGACGCCGTCGTCGCCCGCGTATTCCTTCTGCATGATGTCGGTCATCAGGGCTTTCACGTCGGTCTCGTCGAAGATCGAGAAGCCCGGCTTGTAGCCCAGCCGCACATGCTCCTTGCGGATGATGTTCAGCCCCAGGTTGTGGAAGGTACACACGGTGAGGCCGCGGCCTTCGCCACCCTTGAGCAGGGTGCCGACCCGCTCTTTCATTTCCCGCGCCGCCTTGTTGGTAAAGGTCATGGCGACGATGTACTGGGCGCGGATGCCGCAGTTCTGGATCAGGTGCGCGATCTTGCGGGTGATCACGCTGGTCTTGCCGGAGCCAGCGCCGGCGAGCACCAATAGAGGGCCGCCGACGTAGTTCACGGCTTCTTGCTGCCGGGGATTGAGTCGGGACATACGGAATGTGAGGAGTCGTTGTTCAAAAGGGCGGGCATTTTAACAGGCTGGAAAGATTCTGCTTCCATAGAACGACGGTGTGACGTACCACTCGATCTAAATTTGCCGGTTTTGCTACTTTGCCGCAGGATGTGGGGGAATAATCGAGACTATTATTCACAGTCTGCGTATTTGATAATACCTATCATTTGTCATGCCTTTGTCATGCCTTTGTCATTGTCAGGCCGCACGTCATAATGCCACCGCCAACGAAATTTTGCAGAGTCTAGGGAGTTAGCTTGTCTACGCCTGTCGAACCCTTGCGTTTGCTGCTGCTGGCCGATACGCCGGCGTGGGCAGCGTTGTTGCGCGAGTGCCTGGCGCCGATGGGCGAAGGGGCTGTGCTGATCAGTGCGCCCAACTGGGACTCGGTGAGTCGTCTGTTCGATGACGACCAAGGTGCCGTGCTATTGACCACGCCCAGCCTGCAACCCGGCCCCGGCCGTTGCAGCTTGCCGTGTGTATTGCTGCTGGAGCAGGAGCCGCTGGTTTCGCCGCTGGGTGTCAGCGACTGGTTGATCCTGGATGTATTGGACGCCGACACACTGCGCCGCTGCCTGCGTCACGTGCGCGAGCGCGGCGTGCTGGAGAGCACCTTGCAGCGCCTGGCCGAGCAGGACCCGCTCACCGGTATTGCCAACCGCCAGGGTTTCCAGACCTTGCTGGCGGCGCGGCTGGCAGAAAACGAAGGCCGCGGCCTGGCCCTCGGCCATTTGGACCTGGACAATTTTCGTCACGCCAACGATGCCCTTGGCCATCAGGCCGGAGACCGCTTGATCCTGCAAGTAGTGTCGCGGCTCAAGAGCCAGCTCGAAGCCGGGGACCAACTGGCGCGCCTGGGTAGCGATGAATTCGCCCTGCTGATCGATACCCGCCGGGCGCCGCAGCGCGCCGAGTGGATGGCTGAGCGCATCACCGAAGTGATGGCCGAGCCCTACTGGGTGGATGGCGAAAGCCTGTTGATCGGCTGCAGCCTGGGCGTGGCGCATGCTCGCGCCCGAGCCGGCGCCGACCCGTTGATGTGGCACGCCCATATCGCCATGCAGCAGGCCAAAAGCACCCAGGGCTGCACCTTTCACATCTTCAACGAGCGCATCAACCGCAACGCCCGCAGCCTGGCCGACTTGGAAAGTGAACTGCGCCGGGCCTTGCGCCGTGATGAATTGGAACTGCATTACCAGCCGCGCCTGGACCTGGACGACGGGCATATTGTCGGCCTCGAAGCCCTGGTGCGCTGGCGCCACGGCGAGCGCGGTTTGTTGCCGCCCAGCGAATTCGTGCCCCTGGCCGAACAGAGCGGCTTGATCGTGCCATTGGGTTACTGGGTGATTTCCCGGGCCCTGCGCGACATGCAAGACCTGCGCGAGCGCGGCCTGCCGCCGCTGCACATGGCGGTCAACCTGTCGTTTCGCCAATTCCAGGACAGCCAATTGCTTTCCACACTCAGCCGCCTGATTGCCGAGCGCGGTGTGGAAGCGCAATGGCTGGAGTTCGAGCTGACCGAAACCGCCGTGATGCGCCGCAGCGACCTGGTCAAGCAGACCATGGACGCCCTTGGCCGACTTGGCGTGCGGTTCTCCCTGGATGATTTCGGCACCGGCTTTTCTTCGTTCGTGCACCTCAACAGCCTTCCGATTGCCTTGTTGAAGATCGACAAGAGCTTTGTCGGCGGCATGGAAGAGCGCGAAGAAAACCGCAAGTTGGTGCATGCGATGATCAACCTGGCCCACAATCTCAACCTGGAAGTGGTGGCCGAAGGCGTGGAAACACCCGAGCAGCTTGCGCTGTTGCGCTTGTTTGGTTGCGACCAGGCCCAGGGTTACTTGATCAGCAAGCCGTTGCCGTTGCCGGAGTTGGTGGAATACCTGATGTTTGGCAAGAGCCAACAGGCACTGCTGGGTTGAGCCTTGTAAACCCGATTAAATGCGGGAGCTGGCTTCCACATTGACTGTGCGCATTCGCTAGTCAGGCAGTGCAGCCTGGAATCCTGGGCGAACATCCGGCTCCTGCCGAATCATCCGCTTCATCTTGGCCTCAAACGCCCACGTCAGGCTCACCGCCGCACACGCCAGGCCCAACGCCAGGCCCCACCACACACCGGTTGGCCCCCAGCCTAAAGTGAACGCCATCAGCCAGGCCGAAGGTGCGCCAATCAGCCAGTAACAGCCCAACCCCACCAGGAAGGTGGTCTTGGCGTCCTTCAAACCACGGATGCAGCCCATGGCGATGGTCTGCACGCCGTCGAACAGTTCAAACCAGGCAGCGACGGCCAGCAGGCTGACGGCCAGGACGATGACGTCGTGGAACGCCGGGTCATCATGATCAAGGAACAACCCGATCAATGGGTCGGAAAACAGCCACAGCACCACGGCAAATCCCAACATCACCATGGCGCCAAAGCCTATGCCGACCCGCCCGGCCACGCGCGCCTGCAGCAACTGCCCGGCGCCGTAATGCTGGCCGATGCGCATGGTCACTGCGTAGGACATCCCCGCCGGCACCATGAACGCCACCGAGACGATTTGCAGGGCGATCTGATGCGCCGCCAACTGCGTACTGCCCATGGTGCCCATGCACAGCGCGGCAAAGGCAAACAACCCGACCTCCACCGCATAGGTGCCGCCAATCGGCAGGCCCAGGCGCCACAGCTCGCGCAGATATTGAGTATTGAGGCGCAGCAGGCCGGTACTCAGTGGGTAGGCGGCGTAGGCGCGGTTGCTGCGGATGTACCACATCAGTGCCAGCGCCATGCCATTGGCAACGATGGCGGTCACCAGGCCAATGCCCATCAGGCCCAGTTTCGGCAGGCCGAACATGCCTTCGATCAGCGCGTGGTTGAGCAGGTAGTTGACCACCGTACCGCACAGGCTGATGACCATCACCGGGGTGGCCTTGCCGATGGCGCTGGTGAACCCGCGCAGTGCCATGAAACTCAGGTAGCCGGGCAGGGCGAACGGCAGCATCGTCAGGAATTGCCCTGCTGCGGTTACGTTGGTTTCGGTCTGGCCGAACATCAGCAGCACCGGCTTCAGGTTCCATAGCAGCAACGCCGCCGCCAGGGCCATCAACCACGCCAGCCAGAGCCCGGCCTGGGTCAGGCGGGTGGCGCCGCCGATATCCCCCGCGCCATGGCGAATGGCGACCAGGGTGCCCACGGCGGCAATCACGCCGATGCAGAAAATCGCCACGAACGAATAGCTCGCTGCGCCCAGACCACCACCGGCGAGGGCTTCGGGGCTCAGGCGCGCCATCATCAGGGTGTCGGTCAGCACCATCAGCATGTGCGCCAACTGTGAGGCAATCAACGGCCCCGACAGCCGCAGAATGGCCCAGAGTTCGATACGCGCCGGATGTTGCATGATCATCACACTCGAAAATTCAGGGGGTTGGGGGAGGGTTGATTCTCGACGCTTTAAGCCCATTGCACAAAAGGATAAAAGCGATCGTTCGCATGATTAAAACTCATGCCTGAGTGATTCTGGTAGGGTGCCGATATCGCGCCGTCGGAGCTTTTCAATGTCTCGCCGTCTTCCTCCGTTGTATGCCCTGCGTGCATTTGAAGCCGCGTCCCGGCATAACTCCTTCACCCGCGCGGCGGAGGAACTGTCCATTACTCAGAGTGCGGTGAGCCGACATATCCGTACCCTTGAAGAGCATTTCGCCTGCCGACTGTTCCAGCGCAGCGGCCGCAATCTGCAACTCACAGAAGCCGCACGCCTATTGTTGCCCGGGGTGCGCGAGGGGTTTGCGGCGCTGGAGCGCGCCTGTCATACCCTGAACGCTGAAGATGACATCTTGCGCATGAAAGCGCCGTCGACACTGACCATGCGCTGGCTGTTGGCGCGGCTGAGTCGCTTCCGCGCGTTGCAGCCAGGCAATGAGGTGCAGTTGACCAGTGCGTGGATGAGTGTGGACGAGGTGGACTTCAACCAGGAGCCCTTCGACTGTGCGGTGTTGTTGAGCTATGGGCATTTTCCGGCGGACTGGGAGGCCAGCTACCTGTTCCCCGAATTGCTGATTCCCGTGGGCGCGCCGAACCTGCTGGACGATGGCCCCTGGGATGCCGCACGCCTGGCGAGCGCCGAGTTGCTGCACCCCACGCCAGACCGCCGCGACTGGCGCAACTGGCTGGAGCGCATGGGGCTCTCGTCCCAGGTGTCCCTCAAGGGCGGGCAGGTGTTCGACACCCTGGAGCTGGGCATGATCGCGGCGGCGCGAGGCTATGGCGTCTCAATGGGTGATTTGCTGATGGTGGCTGAAGATGTGGCGCAAGGACGACTGAGCCTGCCGTGGCCAACGGCAGTGGCCAGTGGGGAGAGCTACTACCTGGTGTGGCCGAAAACCCGCCCAGGCGGCGAGCGTTTGCGGCGGTTGGCGGAGTTTCTTCAAGGTGAAGTCAAAGCGATGGATTTGCCCCGGGTCGAACGCCTCGATTGAGTGGGGCCAGGCCGCTGGTGCAATCGTTTGCGGGATACCCCTGTGATTCGCTCAAGTATTGCCAAGCGCCGCCGAAGAAGGTGTGTTGGAACCATCGTGCACCAACGCTTCCCACTCGATAATTTGCCGAGCAGCGCTAAGAGATCAGGATGATCCTGGCCTCGGCCAGGAGCTGTCATGCCTCAACCTCGTGCCCGGATTGCCTCCCAGTTAGGTCTCGCACTCGCCGTGATTCTGGCTGTCGTTATCAGCGGCAGTACCGTCTTCGCCCTGCGTTCCCTCGACTCCGCCAACCTCGACACCCGCGAGGAGCACCTGGCCAGCGAGGCGCGTTTGCTCGCCGATCAACTCAATACCTTCCACAGCACCTTGCGCGAAAGTACCCAGCGTTTGAGCGGGCTGTTTGAAAAGCGCTTCGGTGCTGGCTTGAGTGTGCGTGCGGACCAGCCGGTGGCCGTGGCCGGCGTGCAGACCCCGAGCCTTTACCTGGGCAACGAGGTACTGAACAACAACTTCGAAGAGGTGGATGAGTTCAAGCAGATGTCCGGTGGCGTGGCCACGGTGTTCGTGCGCAGCGGCGACGACTTTATCCGCGTCAGCACTTCACTGACCAAGCAGGACGGTAACCGCGCCATTGGCACCGTGCTTGACCGTCAGGGCGCGGCCTACCAGCGTGTTGCCAGTGGCCAGACCTACATTGGCCGTGCGGTGTTGTTCGACCGTTCCTACATGACCCAATACAGCCCGGTGCGTGACAGCAGTGGCAAGGTTATCGCCGTGCTGTTCATCGGTTTCGATTACACCGACGCCCAGAACGCCCAGTTTGAAAACCTCAAGCGCTTCCGCATCGGCCAGACTGGCTCCCTCGCGCTGCTGGATGAACAGAAGCACTGGCTGGTGGCGCCGGCTGGGGTGCAGGCGCCGGATGAGGCCATTGCGGTGATGCTCGACCTGGCGAAGAAACCGGGAGCAGGCCGTTTCTGGAGCGACAAGCACGAAGATTTCTACAGCGTCTCGGTGCCGTTCGAAGGCGGCCCCTGGGCGGTTGTGGCGAGCATGCCCAAGGCTGAAATTCGCGCAGTGACGTGGGAAGTCGGCATCCGCCTGGTGATCGGCAGTGTGCTGGCGATGTTGCTGGCAGTGGGTGCCACGGTGTGGCTGTTGCGCAGCAAGCTGGCGCCCTTGAGCGACCTGGTACGCCAGGCCCAAGCCCTGGGCGCGGGCGACTTGAGTGCGCGCCTTAATGTGTCCAGCCATGACGAGATCGGCCAACTGGCGCGCAGCTTCAACCAGATGGGTGAAGCGTTGTCGACCATGGTTTCGCATATCCGCAGTGCTGCCGAACAGGTCAACAGCCGCGCCCAGGCGTTGTCGGGTTTGTCCGGAGGTGCGTATGAAGGCATGGAGCAGCAGTCCGGCGAGATCACCAGCATGGCCGGCGCGGTGGAAGAGTTCAGCGCCACCTCGTTGAACATCGCCGACAACATGGGCAATACCGAGCGCCTGGCGCAAGAGAATGCCCAGCAGACCCGTATCGGCCGTACCTCGATGCAAGAGGCGTCAGCGTCCCTGGAACATATCGCTACCGCCCTGAACAGTACCGCTGCGGTGATCAACACCCTGGGCCAGCGATCCCAGGAAATCGGCGGGATCGTCGGTGTGATTACTTCCATCGCCGAACAGACCAACCTGCTGGCGCTCAACGCTGCCATCGAAGCCGCCCGTGCTGGTGAGCAAGGCCGTGGCTTCGCCGTGGTCGCCGACGAAGTGCGCAACCTGGCCTCGCGCACCCGCCAGGCCACCGATGAAATTTCCGCGATGATCCAGAGCATCCAGCAAGAAACCGGCAACGCCATCAGCACTATGGAACACGGCAACGTACTGATGCAGGAAGGCCTGTCGCGCAACGCCGACGTGGCCTCGGCCCTTGCGCGTATCGACGAGCAAAGCCGCTCGGCCGGCCAGCAGTTTGCTGCGATCACCACCGCCACCCAAGAGCAGAGCAGCACCGCGACCTTGCTCAGCAGCAACTTGCAGAGCATTGCGCTGGCCAACAGTGAGCAGCGCGAAGTGGTGTCGAACCTGGCGGTTACCGCCAAGGAACTGGAGACCTTGGCGGCTGGCTTGCGCCATGAGGTGGACCGCTTTCGTTGAGGCTTAGTGGTCGCCGAGCCCCGGGTCTACGCGCTTGCCAATGTCCTTGAGCCGCGCCAGTTGGTCGACCATCCCTGGCGCTTCGTCCATGCTGGTGACGAAGGTCCACAGGTAGGTCATGACCGCGTAGATGTGGCCGGCCTTGACCGCTGGGGACAAGGCCAACTGGCTGATCGCGACCACGAACAGCAAAGCTGCCAGCGTGCCGAGAAACAGGTACGCCGCGGCCTCGCGGTCTGAAAGCCAGATGCGTAGGCGAGACAGTACCTGGTAGTGGCGTCGCAGGGTCGGCGCGCCGACCTTTTCGACCAGGCCGATTTCTTTCTCCAGGCGGTTATTCAGGCGCTCGTGCAGTTCCTGATTGCGCTGGGCAAAGCGTGGCAACAAGGTGATGCACAGCAGCAGCGCGGCCAGGCATGCCATGCCCACCCACGGTTCAATCACGATCAACATCACTGCCGCGCCCACGATCGACACCAACGCTGTGGCGATAATCGGCACGTGCTTTTCAAAGAAGTCGACGAACTCCCGTGCAAGCACCACCCGTGCCGCCGATTTCGAGGTGCTGTGGTTCTGTTGGCGCTGGTTGAGAATGACCGGTACCGCGAGGTCAGCGTAGATGCGCGTGAACGTGCGCGTGTCCAGCGCCCGCCGCGCAGCCCCGACCACCCAGAACGCCATGACCACGGCGGCGTAGAACAACGCGCTAGTGGCATCGCCGCGGATAATCGAATCCACCGCGAACCCGGCAAACAGCGGGTAAGCCAGCAACAATGCATTTTCCAGCGCCACCAGCGACAGCGTGCAGAACAGCTTGCCGGGATAGGCTTTGGCGATGGCCTTGAGCGTCTGGCTGGCGGACTGTTGGCCGATTTTCTTGCTTTCTTCGATCAGAATTTGTGGGGTGACGGATGTCATGGGTGCACCAAGGGAGTGATAGACGCTATTATTGAGCGACTGCTCAAGTATCCTTGAGCGATCGCTCAAAAAGCAAGCGCCGCTTATCTACCCGCGCTCGAAGGAATTGCCCATGTCGCGTATCGACCGTAAAGACCAGATCATCGCAGCCGCCCTGGAGCTGTTTCGCAGCAAGGGGTTTGCCGATGTTTCCACCCGTGACTTGGCCGAACATGCAGGGCTGTCGCGCAGCCATGTCTATCACTACTTCAGCGACTGGAATGAACTGCGCCGCGAAGCCTTTGTGCGCTTTGCCAATGAGCAATTGGATGAAGTGCGCGAGCCCTTGGCCGATGCGCCACCGCAGGAGGCTCTCGTGGGGTTCTTGAGCGACTGCCTGCCGAGCACCGCCGATGCAGGCTGGGCTCTCTGGCTGGACGCCTGGGACGAGGCTATGCACGACGCGCAAATGGCCCAGGCTTACCTGGTGATCAACGCCCAATGGCAAGGCATGCTTGCCGAGGTGATCGAACGGGGCGTTGCTGCCGGTGTGTTTCGCTGCGAGTCGCCCCAGCGCGCTGCACGGCAGATCTTCGCCCTGGCGATGGGCTACGCCGATGACCTGATGCTCAATCCTTCCGCCGAGTCGGCCAAAGCAGTGTTGGATGAGGTGATGGAAGTGGCGAGGCTGCTGTTGGATTTCTCCTGAGCGCTGCTAGCCAACTGCTGCCGGTCGGTACTGCAGGGCCTCCGCCAAATGATGGCGAGCGATGTCTTCCACTTGCTCAAGGTCCGCCAGGGTACGCGCGACCTTGAGCAACCGATGGGCTGCGCGCAGGGATAGCGTCAGCCGTTCACACGCGCCTTCCAGCCAGCTTTCATCGGCTTTCGCCAAATGGCAGTGTTCACGCAGCCGCGGCAGATCGAGAAACGCATTGGCACACCCTTGGCGCTGTTGCTGGCGCTCACGGGCTTGCGCGACCTGGGCGGACGCTTGCGCGGTGGTTTCGCCGGCCTGTTGGGAGGGGTTCAGTGCAGTGGTCTCCCGCGCCACCGTCAGGTGCAGGTCGATCCGGTCCAGCAACGGCCCGGACAGCTTGTTGCGATAGCGCTGGATCTGCTCCGGCGTGCACCGGCAACGCCCACTGGGTTCACCCATATAGCCACAAGGGCAGGGGTTCATCGCCGCGACCAGTTGAAAGCGCGCCGGGAAACTCACCCGGTCGCGGGCGCGGGAGATCACGATATGCCCCGACTCCAATGGTTCGCGCAGCACTTCCAGTACCTTGCGATCAAACTCCGGCAGTTCATCCAGGAACAGCACTCCGTGGTGGGCCAGGGTGATTTCACCCGGTTGCGGTTTTGAGCCGCCGCCCACCAGCGCCGGCCCGGATGCCGAATGGTGTGGCTGACGAAACGGGCGATTAGGCCAATGGCTCAGCGGAGCCAGGCTGACCACCGATTGGATCGCGGCGACTTCCAGTGCTTCCTGCTCGCTCAGCGGTGGCAGCAAGCCCGGTAGCCGACTGGCAAGCAAGGTCTTGCCGGTGCCCGGTGGCCCGCTGAACAACAGGTTATGTGCGCCTGCCGCCGCGATCAGTAGAGCGCGCTTGGCTGCCAATTGGCCCTGCACTTCACTCAGGTCCGGGTAAGGTTTGTTTAAATACAGCAAGCCATCGGACTTGTACGGTTCAATCGGCACATGCCCGTTCAGGTGGGCCACTACCTGCAGCAAATGATCCACCGCAATCACTTTCAACCCCGACGCCAGGCAGGCTTCCTCGGCATTTTCGCGTGGCACTATCACAGTGCGCCCGGCCTTGCGGGCTGCCAGCGCTGCCGGCAACACACCTTTCACCGCCCGTACCTCGCCGGACAGGGCCAACTCTCCCAAACATTCCACGTCATCGAGCATCAACGCCGGCACCTGCACGCTTGCTGCGAGGATCCCCAGGGCAATCGCCAAATCAAAACGCCCGCCGTCTTTGGGCAAGTCGGCAGGCGCAAGGTTAAGGGTGATGCGGCGAGCTGGGTATTGCAGCGCTGAGTTCAGGATGGCGCTGCGCACGCGGTCCTTGCTTTCCTTCACTGCCGTTTCCGGCAGGCCCACCAGCGTCAACGATGGCAAACCATTGGCCATATGCACCTCGACGGTGACGGCAGGGGCTTCGACGCCGACCTGGGCGCGGCTGTGGACGATGGCGAGGGACATGCTCGTTCCTTGAAAGTGAGGCCGCTTCCTGCGGGTTTTTCAAGGGTAGACGAGGTGGGGAAGAGCGAGGCGGGGAGGTTTTACAGAACGTATCCGGAGTCGTTCGCAGCGCTTTATGTGGGAGCTGGCTTGCCTGCGATGCAGACGCCTCGGTGTATCAGAAAGACTGAGGCGATGCTATCGCAGGCAAGCCAGCCCCCACACTGACCGCGTTTATTCAGCGGCGGGTGGCGTCAACTTGGCTTCCAACTCCGCCACCTTCGCCTCCAGGCTCTCCAGCCGCGCACGCGTGCGGGCCAGCACCACCATTTGGCTATCAAACTCTTCCCGGCTCACCAGGTCGAGCTTGCTGAAGCCACTTTGCAGCAATGCCTTGAACTGGCTTTCGATTTCATTGCGGGGCAGCGGGGTGTCGCCGCTGAACAGGCGAGAGGCGTGGCCGCTCAGGGCGTCGAGGAGGTCTTTGGGCGCGAGCATGGGAAATATTCCGGAAAACTGTTGGCGGGCAGTGTACCACGCAGCGTCTATAGTCCTTTCACGGTCGCAGGCGCACGCTTTTCGCGCATAGTGACGGGCGGTCGCGCACTGTTTTGATGCGCATTGAGGCCGCGCAAACGCCCTGTGGGTGGGCACGAGTGGGCAAAGGATTGATTTCAGTGATTTTTACGGAGCTGGCAAGGTTTCTGCTTAGACGATCATGACCCATGCACTGATGCAGTCGCTGTGACGAATGCAGTGCGCTGACGGATCAGGGATACAGGTTTCGTCACCAGTGGTTCGCTGGCGTCGCAACGGCAAATGCCGAGGCGACGATGCGTTACAAAGCCAGGCACTGCGCTTAGACTTGAGACGGGTTTGTTTTCCTGGGGCAAGTCCACCAATTCGGGAGAGAGATTTTCATGAAGCTAGTCACTGCCATCATCAAGCCGTTCAAGTTGGACGATGTACGCGAGTCACTGTCCGAGATCGGCGTGCAGGGCATTACCGTCACTGAGGTCAAGGGCTTCGGTCGGCAGAAGGGTCATACCGAGCTGTATCGCGGCGCGGAATACGTGGTCGATTTCCTGCCGAAGGTGAAGATTGATGTCGCCATTGACGACAAGGATCTTGACCGGGTTATCGAGGCGATAACCAAGGCGGCCAACACCGGCAAGATCGGTGACGGCAAGATCTTCGTGGTCAATCTGGAACAGGCTATTCGAATCCGTACCGGCGAAACCGATACCGACGCAATCTAAGCCGCCAAACCCCAACGCCCCAGGAGAAAACAATATGACTCTGCGTAAATTCGCAGGGCTCGGAGCCCTGCTGTCCATCGTAATGCCAAGCCTGGCCATGGCGGCAGATGAAGTGGCTGCTCCAGTCCTCAACTCCGGCGACACCGCCTGGATGCTGACCGCCACCGCACTGGTGCTGTTCATGACCATCCCAGGCCTGGCGCTTTTCTATGGCGGCATGGTCCGCTCCAAGAATATTCTGTCGGTGATGATGCAGTGCTTCGCCATCACTGGCCTGATCAGTATCCTGTGGGTCGTCTACGGCTACAGCATCGCGTTCGATACCACCGGTATGGAACAGGGTGTGGTCAACTTCAACTCCTTCGTCGGCGGCATGGGCAAGGCGTTCCTGGCGGGTGTCACCCCGGCCAGCATCACCGGGCCTGCGGCGCTGTTTCCGGAAGCTGTGTTCATCACCTTCCAGATGACGTTCGCCATCATCACTCCAGCGCTGATTGTCGGTGCTTTCGCCGAGCGTATGAAGTTCTCCGCCATGCTGATCTTCATGGCTATCTGGTTCACCCTGGTTTATGCGCCGATCGCGCACATGGTCTGGAGCGGCAACGGTGGACTGATGTGGGACTGGGGCGTGCTGGACTTCGCCGGCGGCACTGTCGTGCATATCAACGCGGGCGTGGCTGGCCTGGTGGCGTGCATCGTGCTCGGCAAGCGTAAAGGCTTTCCAACCACTCCAATGGCACCGCACAACCTGGGTTACACCCTGGTGGGCGCGGCCATGCTGTGGATCGGCTGGTTCGGCTTCAACGCTGGTTCCGCAGCAGCGGCCAACGGCACTGCAGGCATGGCGATGCTGGTCACTCAAATTGCCACCGCAGCTGCGGCACTGGGCTGGATGTTTGCCGAGTGGATCACCCACGGCAAGCCAAGCGCACTGGGCATTGCCTCGGGTGTGGTGGCCGGCCTGGTTGCCGTGACGCCTGCCGCAGGTACCGTGGGCCCGATGGGCGCCCTGGTGATTGGCCTGGTCGCCGGTGTGGTGTGCTTCTTCTGCGCCACCACCCTCAAGCGCAAGCTGGGCTACGATGACTCCCTGGACGCTTTCGGCGTGCACGGTATCGGCGGTATCGTCGGTGCGATCCTCACCGGTGTGTTCGCAGCCCCGGCACTGGGTGGCTTCGGCACCGTGACCGACATCGCTGCCCAAGTCTGGATCCAGTGCAAAGGCGTCGGCTTCACCGTGATCTACACGGCGATCGTGACCTTTGTCATCCTCAAGGTGCTGGACATGGTTATGGGCTTGCGCGTCACTGAAGAGGAAGAGGCGGTTGGCCTCGATCTGGCGCAACACAACGAGCGCGGCTACAACTTGTAAGTACGCGAAAAAAACATGCCCGGCTTGCCGGGCATTTTTTTGCCTGGAGTTTGTCTTTGGCTAAAGGTGTATGGGTTTTTTGTCGACTTTGTGATGGGATCCACACGGCATTTTCAAGGGTGCAAATGTCTTACAGCTAGGAAGGCGTATTCGGCACTTTGTTTTTTCCCAGAGCGCGCTAGAATGCGCGCCGACGGGCGGAGAACTGTATGTGGCAACAGACCCTGATTACCCTGCGGGCCAAGCCCCGGGGCTTTCACCTGGTAACGGACGAGTTGCTTGCCGGCTTGCCTGAATTAAAGGCGTGCCGTGTGGGCCTGTTGCATCTGTGGCTGCAGCACACCTCGGCCTCGTTGACTGTCAACGAGAATGCCGACCCGGCGGTTCGCCGTGACTTCGAGCGTTTTTTCAACTCGCTGGTGCCGCAAGGGCGTGCAGGGTTTGAACACAACGACGAAGGTCCGGATGATCTGCCGGCGCACTTCAAGGCCAGCCTGCTGGGCTGCCAGCTGAGTTTGCCGGTCAAGGCCGGCCGCTTGGCAATAGGGACCTGGCAAGGTGTTTATCTGGGCGAGCACCGTGATCATGGCGGTGCTCGTAAAGTCCTCGCCACCTTGCACGGTGAAGAGGCATAAGCCACTGGTTATCCAGTGGATGTTGATTTTTTTCCAGCACCCTCGACAGAGGGCGAAGCTGGGCTATAACTAATCTGCTTTTCGCAAGTCATGAGGTAGAACATGAGCGACGATGATCTGGAAAACGACGAACTCGAAGTAGGTGACGAAGACGACACCGAAGAAGGTCTTGAAGCGGCAGCGGAAGATGTTGCGGATGACGATGGTGGCGATGATGCGCCTGTTCCTGCTGCCAAAGGCAAAGCCAAGGCTGCCGTTTCGGTAGATGAACTGCCGAGCGTTGAAGCCAAGAACAAAGAGCGCGATGCCCTGGCCCGAGCGATGGAGGAATTCCTCGCCAAAGGCGGCAAAGTGCAGGAAGTCGAGGCTAACGTGGTGGCGGATCCACCGAAGAAGCCGGATAACAAGTACGGCAGCCGACCTATCTGAGGTCTGCCTCCCGCTTGCTGAAAAAGCCCGCCGTCGCTGCGGGCTTTTTCATGCCCGATGATTTGTTCGAGCCTTGTGGTGATCCAACTGTGGGAGGGGGCTTGTTCCCGATTGCAGTCGTTCACCCGGTACATTGGCGACTGACACACCGCTATCGGGAGCAAGCCCCCTCCCACATTTTGATCCCTGGTGCTACTGCCAGTTGCGGAGCAATTCCGGTAGCTGCGTCAGGCTGCGAATCTGCGCATCGGGGAATTTATCCCCTTCCCACACCTTGCCCGCCGGGTTAAACCACACTGCCCGCAACCCCGCCTGCTGTGCCCCGGCAATATCATCTCCAGGATGATCGCCAATATGCACCGCTGCACTGGCGTCCACGCCGCCACGCTGCAACGCCTCTTGAAACAACCGCGCATCCGGCTTGGCGATACCGATATCTTCAGCGCGCAGGGCAAAGTGGAAATAGTCGGCCAGGCCAACGCGCTGCACATCGGCATTGCCATTGGTAATCACCCCCAGCAAAAAGTGCTGGCGCAAGGCTTGAAGCATCGGCTCAGCTTCAGGGAAGACGGTGAGCTGGTGGCGGGCATGGATGAACGCTTCAAAGCACACATCTGCCATTTCCGTGGCTTGCGGCTGTGGATAACCCGCCTCTTCAAACGCATGCATCAGCACCCGGTGGCGCAGGAGGCTGATGCGGTTTTTCAACTCGGGATGGCGTTCCAGCACCTGCTGGCGTAGACGGGCGAAATGCTCCAGGGGCAGGTCGCCTACTTTGGAGGCGTGGGTCGCCAGCCATTCTCGCATCGACGCTTCGGCGCTGATGATGACGGGTACGTTGTCCCAGAGGGTATCGTCCAGGTCGAAGGTGATCAGCTTGATACTCATGAGTCGCCGCCCTTGATGCGTTTGGCCCGTGGATGGGCGCTGTCGTACACCGTTGCCAGGTGCTGAAAATCGAGGTGGGTGTAGATCTGCGTGGTCTTGATATCGGCGTGGCCGAGCAGTTCCTGCACGGCGCGCAGGTCCTGTGACGATTCCAGCAGATGGCTGGCGAAGGAATGGCGCAGCATATGCGGGTGCAGATTCTGTCCCAGCTCCCGCTCGCCGGCAGCCTTGACCCGCAGCTGGATTGCCCGTGGCCCCAGGCGCCGGCCCTGCTGGCTGACAAACACCGCATCGTCCGCCGGGTTGGTCAAAAGGCGCAGCGGCAGCCACAGTTGCAAGGCTTCCCGGGCTTTTCTGCCCACCGGCAGCACGCGGGTCTTGCTGCCTTTGCCGAGGACCTGCACCAGGCCATCGGCGAGGTCCAACTGATCAAGGTTCAGGCCAGTCAGCTCCGACAGGCGCAAGCCCGAGGAATAAAACAGTTCGAGGATGGCTTGGTCGCGGTGGGCCAGGAAGTCATCCTCTACAGCACCGTCGAGCAGTTGCAGGGCGCGGTCAGTGTCCAGTGTCTTGGGCAGGCGCCGTTCGCCTTTGGGCGGGGACAGGCCGTTGGCCGGGTCGTGATCGCATACGCCTTCGCGGTTGAGATAGTGGTAGAGGCCGCGCACCGCCGACAGCAGGCGAGACAGGCTGCGCGAGGACTGGCCTTGCTGGTGCAGCCGTGCGATCAGGCTGCGCAGGGCCTGTATGTCCAGGGCCTGCCAACTGCTGACGTGCTGTTTTTCGCAAAAGGCCAGGACCTTGTTCAAGTCCCGTCGGTAGGCTTCAAGGGTGTGGGGCGACACCTGGCGCTCGTTGCGCAGGTGAGCGCAGTAAGCGTCCAGTTGCCGTTCCATGGTCAGCGCACCGCGCGTAGGGTGCTGGTGTGGCGCGGCAGGACGCGGCCCAGCACTTCGGCGATGTAGGTCAGGAACAAGGTGCCCACCGAGCTCTTGTAGTGCGCCGGGTCGCGGCTGGCGATGGCCAGTACGCCGTGCAAGCCTTGATGGCTGAGGGCAATGACCGCCGTAGAGCCGATCTGCTTGCGCTGTTCGACGCCGAACAGGAAGTCCAGCTCATGCTCGCGCAAGGTGCCGCTGACGGTCTTGCCTTCGCAAAGCAGGCCGCCGATGGCCGTCTGCGCTTCGCCCCCGCTGACCCAGCGACCCACTGGCATCGGGTTCTCGCTGAACAGGATCAGGCTGACGAAGGGCACCTGGAAATCCTCGCGCAGGCTGTCTTCCACGGCGATCACCGTTTCCTCCAGGTTGGCGGCATCCATCAGGGTGAGGATCAGGCGGCGGGTCTTGTCGAACAGGCGGTCGTTGTCGCGGGCCACGTCCATCAGATGGGAGAGGCGGTGACGCATTTCAATATTGCGCTCGCGCAGGATCTTCATCTGCCGCTCCACCAACGACACGGTATCGCCGCGCTGATGGGGAATGCGCAGGGCCGGCAGCAGTTCTTCGTGCTCGACGAAGAAGTCCGGATTAGCCTCAAGGTACGCCGCGACAGCAGCGGCCTCCAGGCTTTCACTCGGGGTCGCTTGTGCGGGTACTTGAGGCTTATCGGTCATTAGCTTGGCTCACTCATAGACGGACCTGTCCTTCGTATACGCGCGAGGCCGGCCCGGTCATCATCACCGGGTGGCCAAGGCCTGCCCATTCGATGGACAAGCGTCCGCCGGGCAGGTCGATCAACAGCGGCGAATCCATCCACCCCTGGCTGATCGCGGCAACGGCAGCGGCGCAAGCGCCGGTACCGCAAGCCTGGGTTTCGCCGGCGCCGCGTTCCCATACGCGCAATTGCGCGCGGGTACGGTCGATCACCTGCAGGAAGCCCACATTGACCCGTGCCGGAAAGCGCGGGTGATGCTCGATCTTCGGCCCCAGTTCGTGCACCGGGGCGTTATTGATGTCGTTGACCCGCAGCACCGCATGGGGGTTGCCCATGGACACAGCCGCGATATCCACGGTGTTGCCATCCACATCCAGCGGGTAACTGAGAGCCTGCTCGGTGGCCTGGAACGGAATATCCGCCGGCACCAGGCGTGGCGCGCCCATGTTGACGCTGATCTGGCCGTCACTGCGGATATCCAGTTCGATCACGCCGCCTTTGGTCTCGACGCGAATCTGGCGCTTGGCGGTCAGGCGCTTGTCGAGCACAAAGCGCGCAAAGCAGCGCGCACCGTTGCCGCACTGTTCCACTTCGGAACCGTCGGAGTTGAAGATCCGGTAGCGGAAATCCACTTCCGGGTTGCTCGGCGCCTCGACCAGCAGCAACTGGTCGAAACCGATACCGGTGTGACGATCGCCCCACTGTTTGGCGTGCTTGGGCAGGATGTGCGCGTGCTGGCTGACCAGGTCGAGAACCATGAAATCATTGCCCAGCCCGTGCATCTTGGTAAAACGCAGCAGCATGGCTTACTCCGGCAGCAGGCTTTCGCCAGCATACAACTCGGCTACCGTCTCGCGGCGACGCACTTCAAATGCTTGATCACCGTCCACCAGCACCTCGGCGGTACGCCCGCGGGTGTTGTAGTTGGAACTCATGACAAACCCGTAGGCACCCGCCGAATGCACGGCCAGCAGATCACCTTCTTCCAGGGCCAACTGACGCTCCTTGGCCAGGAAGTCGCCGGTCTCGCAGATCGGGCCGACGATGTCATAGGCGCGGGCTTCGCTGTTGCGAGGCGTCACGGCGGTGACATTCATCCAGGCCTGGTACAGCGCCGGGCGGATCAGGTCGTTCATCGCCGCATCGACGATGGCGAAATCCTTGTGTTCGGTGTGCTTCAGGTACTCGACCTGGGTCAGCAGCACGCCAGCGTTGGCGACGATATAGCGGCCCGGCTCGAACATCAGCGTCAGGTCGCGACCTTCGATACGTTCACGTACGGCCTGGATATAGTCGGCGATGGCAGGTGGCTCCTCGTCGCGATAACGCACGCCCACACCGCCGCCCAGGTCGATGTGGTGCAGGTAGATACCGCACTCGCCCAGGCGGTCGATCAGCGCCAGCAGGCGGTCGAGGGCATCCAGGAACGGTGGCAGGGTGGTCAGTTGCGAGCCGATATGGCAGTCGACACCCAGCACTTCCAGGTTCGGCAGTTGGGCGGCGCGGATGTACACGTCTTCGGCGTCGGCGATGGCGATGCCGAACTTGTTCTCTTTGAGACCGGTGGAAATGTACGGGTGGGTGCCAGCATCGACATCCGGGTTGACGCGCAGGGAGATCGGCGCACGAACGCCCATCTCGGCCGCCACGACTTGCAGGCGCTCCAGCTCGTCGGTGGACTCGACGTTGAAGCAGTGCACGCCGACTTCCAGGGCGCGGCGCATGTCTTCGCGGCTCTTGCCGACGCCGGAGAACACGATCTTGTCAGCCTGGCCGCCAGCGGCCAGTACACGTTCCAGCTCGCCACGGGACACGATGTCGAAACCGGCGCCCATACGCGCCAGGACATTCAGTACACCCAGGTTGGAGTTGGCCTTGACCGCATAGCACACAAGGTGCGGCACGCCCTCCAGAGCGTCAGTGAACGAGCGGTATTGGGCTTCGATATGCGCACGGGAGTACACATAGGTCGGAGTGCCAAAGCGTTGGGCAATCGCGGACAACGCCACGCCTTCCGCGAACAGCTCGCCGTCCCGGTAGTTAAAAGCGTCCATAAGTTTCCCTTAGTAGGTGTCGTGCTTATGCGCTTTTGACGGCTTTTGCGACGATTGCGCCTGTTCATTCGGATCTTTGCTGTCATCCGGCAGGTACAACGGGCCTTTTTGGCCACAGGCACTAACGAGGCAAGCGACCGCGACGAGCGCAGCAAGGGAAGAGATCAGGCGCTTCATGGCGAAATCCTTGAATATGCATTAATTGCGCCCGAGTATACCGACCACCTGCCAGCTTGCCTATGCGCCGGGATTCCCGTCCGGCGGGGGTTTGGCGAGATGGTCGGGAAGCGGGCTACGCTGTTTGAGGATATTTCGTACTGCCATCTGTAATGAAATCGGTATCCTTTGCAATCGGCGAAGCTCGTCCGTATCGTGCGGCGCTTGAGCAAAACCAGACATTTTTGAGGTTGCCACAATGAGTTTGACCGAAGCCCGTTTTCACGACCTGGTGGATTCGACCCAGCAGGCGCTGGAAGATATTTTCGACGACAGCGGCCTGGATGTGGATCTGGAGAACTCGGCCGGTGTGCTGACCGTTAAGTTCGAGAACGGCACTCAGTTGATCTTCAGTCGCCAGGAACCGTTGCGCCAACTGTGGCTCGCAGCGCGCACCGGCGGTTTTCACTTCGATTACGATGAAGAGGAAAACCGTTGGGCGCACGACACCACTGAGGAGTTGCTGAGCGAAATGCTTGCTCGTCTCACGAAGGAACAGTCCGGCGCTGACCTGGACTTCGACGAGATCTGATCGTGACCGAGCCAGCACCCGTACGCCCGCCCAAGCCGCTGTTCAGCAATGTCAGCCCGGCGGTGCCGTCACCTTGTATCAGTTTGTGTCGCCTGGACGAGCAGAAAGTCTGCCTGGGCTGCTTCCGTCATGTGGAAGACATCCGTGAATGGCGCTCCGCCGACGATGCGCGGCGCCGGGTGATCTGTGCCCAGGCAGAGCAGCGCAAGGCACACGCCTGACGCCATCTTGTTTATTTGTGTCGCTGTGGTAGTGTCCGGGTACACCTCAACTCATCGAGGTCCGTGAGAACCCCGCCTTTTCCTGGCGGGGTTTTGCTTTTTCGTGCAGAAAAAAGGAGTCTGCCTGAATCATGACCGCACCTTCCATCATTCTTACCCGTCTCGACGTGCAGCGTCTTGAGCAACTGATCGACCGTGTGGGCGAAGACTCGCCGGGCGTCGAAGCCCTTCAACACGAACTCGACCGCGCCGAAGAAGTGGTTGGCCACGATGAAGTGCCTGCAACTGTCGTGACCATGAACTCCAGCGTGCATTGCCGTGAACAAGGCAGTGGCAAGGACTATCACCTGACCCTGGTCTACCCCAAGGGCGCGAATGCCGACGAAGGCAAGATCTCGATCCTGGCGCCGGTGGGCAGTGCTTTGCTGGGCCTGCAAGTGGGCCAGCACATCGACTGGCCAGCGCCCGGCGGCAAGACCCTCAAGCTGGAGTTGCTCAGCGTTGAAGGCCAGCCCAAAGATGGCGGTCCCTTCTCTCTCTAAATCTGGCTCAGCGCTTCATTGAGCGCCATCTCCAGCTCGGCCTTGTAGCGCAGGTACAGATTGCTTGGGCTTTGCACATCACCGAGCAGGCCTGACAAATCCAGGTCAGTGATATAGCAACGGTAACGCTCGGTTTCCCGGCGTTGCCCGACGATCTCTCGTGCGACCACGGCAAACAGTTGGTCGCCAAATTCCAGCTCGGAAAACTCCCGCTGATTGCAGTACAGGGTGATCCCCACTTGGCCCGGAGCCGCCTTGCCGATAATCGCCTGCACGTCATAAAACGGCTTGTTGGTCGGGTTCTGCGGGGCCGGCCTTGGTTCGACGCCGCGCGCGCGGGTGCTGCCCGATGGCAACAGTTGGTAGTACAAGGTCTGCACTTCACCCAGCGGCTGCTGGGCGTCCAGGGACGATAGCGCTTCCCGGCGATAGAGCACCGATTGCAGGAAGCGCTGCAGCGGGGCCAGCAGGCTTTGTTCATCATGAAACGGCAAGCGTTGTTGCCAGAGGGCGTTGAATTCGTCGAGCACGTACAGCTCGGCGAAACGTTCATTGGCCCGGTAGAACACCTGCACGCAGTCGGCCTGGCCCATGGGCAGCAGCAGCGCCAGGTCGTGGTCTTCCAGGGCCATGGCGTCCAGGTGCCACGGGCTGTAACTGGCGAGTTCTTCGCTGAGGTAGGCAATCAGCGCGTCCTGGGTTGGCAGTGACACATGAGTGGCTTGGCCCGGTCTCAGCTCCATGACGTGATAGTGCTGCTGCACCTGGAGCAGGTAGCGATGATTGCCTTGGCTGAGCAGCAGGTTCTGCGCGGTATCGAATACTTCCTCCACACGCTGGGCAATGAACTGCGCACGGTTGTGACAGAAGCAGCGCACTCGCAGGCGTGGCAAATGGTCTGGCGGCAACTGATTGAGGTAGTCGCGCAGGCAGTCGAGCAGGGCATGGGGGCCGTCGTAGCGGCTGACCATCACTTCGTTCCAGCTATTTAGGGTGACCTGGTCAAGGGTCAGTACCAAGTTGTCGCGTACACCGGCATAGCTCAGTGAGTCGGTGCGTTCGGTGGTCATTAAAATATTCAGGTCGCGGTGATGCTTGAGCGGGTCCACGCCAACGTTGATCAGCAACAACACTTCTTCCGGCACCGCCGGACGCAACAGGCGAGCTTCATCGACGCTGGCCAAGGGCAGGGCGATGGTCTGTTGCAGGCTGCCCAGCAGATTGAACAGCTCGAACTCCGTCATGTCGCTGGCGCCGGGGTGCAGCGCCAGACGCGTGCTGCTGTCGATCACACCATTGCGGTGGCACCAGGTGAGCATTTCCAGCAGGTCGCGGCTGCGTTTGATCGGCGCGAAGTGCTCCGATTCCAGGGCGGTAAGGTTGCCGTTATACAAGCCCCAGTGGTGCTGGCCCGGTTCCTTGCGGATGGGCGACTGCACCAGGGTCAAGGTGTCTTCGGCCAGATCCGGGGCGATGCCGGGGTTGATGAACTCGACCTTGCCGGCCTTACGCTCGAACGCTGCGTACAAGCGCCGGCCCAGCACATTGAGGTCGCGCTTGTTGATCAGGCTGGCGCTCTGTTCGCTACGGGCGAATTGGGTAAGGAAGCGATAGCTGTGGTTCAACTCATTGACCAGGGCGCGGCGTTCGGAAGCGACCTGGCGCACTTTCCACTGGCTGCGGCTGTCCAGCAGGGCCAGTTGGCGTTGGTCCCAACCCCATTCATGGGCCAGGCGCTCCATTAACAGCCGTTGCCAACTGGCGGTGCGCTGACCGGCGCTGAGCTTACGGTTGACCTTCAGGTACAGGCTGCGCCGTACCAGTTCCAGGCGCTCCGGCTCGTTGCGGACCTTGAGGTATTCCTCGATACGGCGGTAGACCACGATGTAAGGGTCCAGCTCATCCAGATCCACGTGGTTGGCGAATACTGCCCGTTTGAAGCGCAGGCTCAGGCAGTGCACGTTCGGATGTTCGCTGGCATAGACTTCGGTCAACAGCAGCTTTAGCACCGATTTGTACGGAGACTCGATGCCCTTGAACAGTTGCCACAGCCCGGCGCCAATAAATTCGCCTGGGGGGATATGGGCCAGGTGACCGAGATCGAGGGATTCATCGGCGCGGATAAAGCGCTTGGAAATCAGGGTGTGGGTAAATTCGGCGTAGCGGTGTTCTTCATAGACCGGCACCAGCCACCAAATGGGCGTGCGCCCGGCCAACCAGATCGCAGTGCGGTAGAACTCGTCCAGCAACAGGTAGTGCTGAGTGGTGCCGCAATCGTCGGAGCTCAGTTGTGTATCACGGTCACCCAGCACAAAGCGCGTCGGCTCGATCAGGAAGAAATGCGCCTCGGCGCCCATGCCCAGGGCCCAGGCTTCCAGCAGTTGGCACTTCTTGCGCAGCTCGGCCAGTTCGTTGTCATTCAGGTCGGGTGCGTGGCACACCCACACGTCCATATCGCTTTGATCGGCCTGGGCCAGTGTACCGAGGCTGCCCATCAGGAACAGGCCGTGGATCGGACAAGGCGGGTTGCCATGGCGCGGTTTATAAGAGAACGAGCGGGTCAGGCGCTGGGCTTCCGCCAGGGCCTGGGCGTCAGGTTCGAAATTCGACAGCCCGGCCGGCGTGCTGCTGGAGACATAGCCTGGCAACAGCGGGTGATTGACGTGGAAAAACAGCGGCAACAAGGTCAGCACGCTTTGCTGGCGCGGGGTCAGCCCCTCGACGGCTCGGGCCATGCGACCTTGATTGAGGGCCATGAAGCGCGCACGCAACTGGGTCAGCACCTTACGGTCGATGCCTTCGTCCAGGTCGGGGCGGATTTCATGGGTGCGGGTCATGTCGAACTCGGTGGCTCGCAGGGCCCGACGTGGGCGGCCGTGTAGGAGTTTACAGACAGTAGCGCAGGAGTTTTAGAGGGAAATGGTTTTTGACGTCAGAATTTTGTGCGCGGAGCAGCAACGCCCTCGGAATCCGCAGGGGGCGGATTCCATGGGCGGTATCAGGTGTCAGGCGGCTTCTTTGGTGTTGGCGGTGGTCAAGATGGTCAGCAGGGTCTGGGCTTGTTCAGCAGCGTCCCGGCCAAGGCTGGTCAGGTAGCCCCCATCTGCTTGATCAATAAGTCCTTTGGCATGAAGGCGCTTGGCAGCGGCGATGGCAGGAGGAGCGGCGGTCTGGTGGACTTTCAGACCCTCCTTGGTGCTGTCCAGGGGGAAGAGTACAAGGATTTCCAGTTCGGCAACCAACTCAGGGGTAAACGACATAAGGACTCCAGACTTTCTAAAATTTATTAGAGGCTAGCAGGCCATAAGGTGAACGCACTTTGGCGGGCTGTCCAGTGAGAAAGTCGTGGGTATTGATATGGCGCAGATTTGTGGCGAGGAAGCGCGCTTCCCGGCCACGCAAAGGCGGGTTTCAGTCGTTTTCAGGCGGTAATTCAGGTAGCGCCCGCAGCGCCGTTTCATACCATTCGGTATCGAAAGGGCGGTCTTCTTCGAGCATCTTGTCGATCTCAACGGCCAGTACATGGGCCATGAGGTTCAAAATGTCTTCGCGCTCGTAACCTACCAGTGTCAGCTTGTTGAAGGTGGCTTTGGCGGCAGGCGGGTTGTCGCTTTCGATCTGGTTTTCGATAGCCTGGGTCAGCGTGCTCTCGGTGAACTCTTCTTCGTCGTTATCAATATCGGTCGGCTCGCTCATGGCAGGCTCCTCAAGGAAAGGGCGCCAGTCTACCCCCATTCAGGCGGGCGATGCTTCTGGTCAGGCCGGCCTTGAGGATCTATAACTCTTGCAGCCAACCCCACACCCGGCCTGGAGGCATTTGCAATGCTCAAGCTCTACGGATTTTCGGTCAGCAACTACTACAACATGGTCAAGCTGGCGCTGATGGAAAAAGGACTGCCTTTCGAAGAGGTGCCTTTTTATGCCGGGCAAACCCCCGAAGCCCTGGCCGTCAGCCCCAGGGGCAAAGTACCGGTGCTGGGCGTCAAGCAAGGTTTTATCAATGAAACCAGCGTGATTCTGGAGTACATCGAGCAAACTCAGGAAGGCCCAGCGCTGCTCCCGGCTGAGCCGTTTCAGCGTGCTCAGGTGCTGGCGCT
This sequence comes from Pseudomonas haemolytica, assembly GCF_009659625.1. Classification (GTDB taxonomy): domain Bacteria; phylum Pseudomonadota; class Gammaproteobacteria; order Pseudomonadales; family Pseudomonadaceae; genus Aquipseudomonas; species Aquipseudomonas haemolytica. The sequence goes on from NZ_VOIW01000003.1 coordinate 354,546, forward strand.
GTGTCGCGAAATCGAGCTGTACATCGAATTGCCCGCCCGTGCGTGTTTCGCCGAGGCCTTTTTTGGCATGCCGGTACCGGAGGCGATCAAGGAGAAAACCAAGGCCGAGTTGCTGCTTGGGGTGGGAAGTTTAGGCCGGCACGGCAAGTTCGCGCCTTTTGTGGCGGGGGAGAGCTTCACCCTTGCGGATCTGTATTTCATGTACAGCGTGAACCTCGCCTGTGCCGTGGGCGAGAAGCTGTTCGGCCTGGATTTGCTGGCCGAGTTTCCGGCGGCGAAGGCGTTGCTGGAGCGCTTGCATGGGTTGCCCAATGCCCAGAAGGTCGCGGCGGATCGGGAGGCGGCAATGCCGGCATTCATGGCGATGATTGCGGCGAGGAAATAGAGGGTTGGCGCCTGTGGTGACGCCTTCGCGAGCAAACCCGCTCCCACATTTGACCGAGTTCCAGCTGTGGAATGCAGTCGAATGTGGGAGCGGGCTTGCTCGCGAAGCTCTTAGCGGCTGGCGAGCAGTGCCTGGCCGCGCACCACGGCTGCCTTCACCTGCGCCGGCGCAGTGCCGCCCACATGGTTGCGGGCATTCACCGAGCCTTCCAGGGTCAGCACGGCAAACACATCCTGCTCGATCTGGTCGCTGAACTGGCGCAGCTCTTCCAGGCTCATTTCCGCCAGGTCCTTGCCGGTGTCTACGCCGTATTTCACTGCGTGGCCGACAATTTCGTGGCAATCACGGAACGGCAGGCCACGTCGCACTAGGTAGTCTGCCAGGTCAGTCGCGGTGGAAAACCCGCGCAGGGCCGCTTCACGCATGATCGCGTGCTTGGGCTTGATCGCCGGGATCATGTCGGCAAAGGCACGCAGCGAGTCGCGCAGGGTGTCGGCGGCGTCGAACAGCGGTTCCTTGTCTTCCTGGTTGTCCTTGTTGTAGGCCAATGGTTGGCCTTTCATCAGGGTCAACAGGCCCATCAGCGCGCCAAATACGCGGCCGCTCTTGCCACGCACCAACTCGGGTACGTCGGGGTTTTTCTTTTGCGGCATGATCGAGCTGCCGGTGCAGAAGCGGTCTGGCAGGTCGATGAACTGGAATTGCGCGCTGGTCCATAGCACCAGCTCTTCCGAGAAGCGCGACAGGTGCATCATCGCAATGCTGGCGGCGGCGCAGAATTCGATGGCGAAGTCACGGTCCGACACACCGTCCAGGGAGTTGCCACCCACGGCGTCAAAACCCAGCAGTTGCGCGGTGTACTCGCGGTCGATCGGGTAGGTGGTACCGGCCAGCGCGGCGCTGCCCAACGGCATGCGGTTGGCGCGCTTGCGGCAATCCACCAGCCGCTCGTAGTCACGGCTGAGCATCTCGAACCAGGCCAACAGGTGGTGGCCGAAAGTCACCGGCTGTGCGGTCTGCAGATGGGTGAAGCCGGGCATGATGGTGTCCGATTCACGTTCGGCCTGCTCCAGCAAACCTTTTTGCAGGCGGGTGATTTCGGCCAGAATCAGGTCTATCTCATCGCGCAGCCACAGGCGGATATCGGTGGCTACCTGGTCGTTCCGGCTACGGCCAGTGTGCAGTTTCTTACCGGTAACGCCGATGCGGTCGGTGAGGCGTGCCTCGATATTCATGTGCACGTCTTCCAGGTCGACGCGCCAGTCGAATGTACCGGCCTCGATCTCACCGCGGATGGTGGTCAGGCCGTCGATGATGCTGTCACGCTCGGCGTCGGTCAGCACGCCGACCTTGGCCAGCATCGTGGCGTGGGCGATAGAGCCCATGATGTCGTGGCGGTAGAGGCGCTGGTCGAAAGTGACGGAGGCGGTGAAGCGCGCGACGAAAGCGTCGACGGGTTCACTGAAGCGGCCGCCCCAGGACTGGTTGGTCTTGTCGGTGCTCATGGATTCGCTCGTGATCTGCTTGAAAGAGGCATGGAGGTGTGCCGGCGATAATAACAGGGTTGCCCGTGGAGGCGGTGCTGCGGGTGGTCGGCAATTTTATTTGTGCAGAGGGTGGCTAAGTGCCTTGCCGCCGACCGCATCCGGGACGAGACTGGAGGCAGGTACTTATTGAAACGATATTTGACGATTGAGCAATGTCGTCTCGGTGAGCGTCTACAGTTGGACTGATAGTGTGTAAATGCACCAAAGTCGGGTGATGCGGTCATAACCAGACTATCCATTAAACAGGGGGGTATTCGGATTGTGTATCAGTGAACCCTACGACGATGCCCGAAGGCAGCAGGTGTTGGGCGCTATTGAACAGGTCCGGGTAAATTTGGGTGCCACTCTCAGGGCACTTTTTGCCGCTCGCGCTAGTCTTAGCGTGGATCGCTGTGACGCAAGTCACCGCACCTGTCTACGCTATCCTTGTGCGAGACTCACGCAGGAATCCAGCGCAATATGAATGTCCTGATCGTTGATGACGAACCCCAAGCCCGCGAGCGACTGAGCCGTCTAGTCAGTGAACTCGAGGGTTATACAGTCCTTGAACCGAGTGCCACCAGCGGGGAGGAGGCGTTGACGCTGATCGATAGCCTCAAGCCGGACGTGGTGCTGCTCGATATCCGTATGCCGGGCCTCGATGGCTTGCAAGTTGCCGCCCGCCTGAGCGAGCGCGAGTCGCCCCCGGCTGTGGTGTTATGTGCGGCCCAGGATGAGTTTTCTGCACAGACGCTGGAAGACAGCGGTGCCAGTTTTCTCGTCAAGCCAGCCACTGTCGAAGCCTTGCTCAAGGCCTTGAAAAAAGCCGAGCGCCCCAACCGTGTCCAACTCGCTGCTCTGACCCAGCCGGCGGCCCAAAGTGGTAACGGGCCACGCAGTCATATCAGTGCGCGCACCCGAAAGGGCATCGAGCTGATCCCACTTGACCAGGTCGTCTATTTTATTGCCGATCACAAGTACGTGACCCTGCGTCATGAGTCGGGTGAGGTGCTGCTCGATGAGCCGCTCAAGGCCCTCGAGGACGAGTTTGGTGATCGCTTTGTGCGCATCCATCGCAACGCGCTGGTCGCCCGAGAACGTATCGAGCGCTTGCAGCGCACGCCCCTGGGCCACTTTCAGCTATTCCTGAAAGGGCTCAACGGCGATGCCTTGATTGTCAGCCGACGCCACGTCGCCGGCGTGCGAAAAATGATGCAGCAGCTTTAGCCCAAGGGCTGCGGCGCGGTCTGCATTCCTTATCCCGGTGCGTTGTGGCCAGGGAGGCCCCGCACTTGCTGATTCAAATCAAAGCGTATTTGCCTGAGCTGTTATTATCGCCCGTATCTATTCAGTACGGATTGATCCATGTCCTCTCGCGAAATCCGCATCGCCACCCGTAAAAGTGCCCTGGCCTTGTGGCAGGCCGAATACGTCAAAGCACGTCTTGAGCAAGCCCATCCGGGCCTCAAGGTCTCCCTTGTGCCCATGGTTAGTCGCGGTGACAAACTGCTTGACTCACCGCTGTCGAAAATCGGCGGCAAGGGCCTGTTCGTCAAAGAACTGGAAACCGCGCTGCTGGAAAACGAAGCCGATATCGCCGTGCATTCGATGAAAGATGTGCCCATGGACTTCCCAGAAGGCCTGGGCCTTTTTTGCATCTGTGAACGCGAAGACCCGCGCGATGCCTTTGTTTCTAACACCTACGCGTCCCTGGATGAATTGCCGCTGGGCAGTATCGTCGGCACTTCCAGCCTGCGTCGACAGGCCCAGTTGTTGACCCGGCGCCCCGATTTGCAGATCCGCTTCCTGCGCGGCAACGTCAACACCCGCCTGGCCAAGTTGGACGCCGGCGAATATGACGCGATCATCCTCGCCGCCGCCGGCCTGATCCGTCTGGGCTTCGAAGACCGCATCACGTCGGCCATCAGCGTCGAAGACAGCTTGCCCGCCGGCGGGCAGGGCGCAGTCGGCATCGAATGTCGCACTGCCGACAGCGCAATCCATGCACTGCTCAAGCCCCTTGATCATGCGGATACCGAAGTGCGTGTCACCGCCGAACGTGCGTTGAACAAACACCTCAACGGTGGCTGCCAAGTACCAATCGCCTGCTATGCCGTACTCGAAGGTGAAAACCTGTGGCTGCGTGGCCTGGTGGGTGACCCGGACGGCGGTACCCTGCTGACTGCCGAAGTGCGTGGGCCGCAGCGTGATGCCGCGGCCTTGGGTATTCAGGTCGCCGAGGAGCTGCTGGAAAAAGGTGCCGGTGCCATTCTGCAAAAAGTCTATGGCGAGGCCGGCCCGCAGTGACCAACTGGCGCGTGCTGCTGACGCGGCCTGCCGAGGAGTCGATGGCCCTGGGAGCCTTGTTGTCCGAGGCCGGTATTTACAGCAGCAGCTTGCCTTTGCTGCAGACCGAAGCGTTGCCGATCACGCCCGACCAACAAGCGTTGTTCGGCGCGTTGCAGCGTTATTGCGCGGTCATCGTGGTGAGCAAGCCGGCCGCGCGCCTGGCCTTGCAACGGTTGGGGGATGCCGTGGCGCCAATGCCCTGGTTCAGCGTTGGCGCGGCGACGGCACAGATTCTGGCCGGTCATGGCCTCGATGTTCACTACCCTGCCACTGGCGATGACAGCGAAGCCTTGCTTCAATTGCCCGCATTGCGAGAGGCTATTGCACAGCCGGGCGCCCGGGTGCTGATCCTGCGCGGCGAGGGCGGGCGGGAGTTGTTGGCAGAGCGTTTGCGCGAGCAAGGTGCTAGTGTCGACTACCTGGAATTGTATCGGCGTTTTCTTCCTGCCTACGAGAAGGGCGCACTGGTGCAGCGCATCCAGTTGGAACGCTTGAACGGCCTGGTGGTCAGCAGTGGGCAGGGTTTTTTACACCTGCAAGCCTTGGCCGGCCTCGATTGGCCACAGGTGGCACAGCTGCCGTTGTTCGTGCCCAGCCCTCGCGTGTACGAGATGGCGCGGGCTGCTGGCGCAGAAAAAGTTGTGGATTGTCGTGGCGCGAGTGCCGCGGCTTTGTTAGTGGCGTTAGGGAGCCATCCCGTTCCCACTCTCTGATACGCAAAGGACGGATACGTGAGCGAAACAGCCTTGCCTAAAGATGAAGCTCAGCCCGCGCTTGTTGCGCCGGTCGAGACACCGGTCAGTGCACCACGCCGTGGCAATGGCCTGGCAATCGTCGCCTTGCTGCTGGGTGCTGCGGGCGTTGCCGCTGGCGGCTGGGGGATCTGGCAGGTCCGCGCCCTGCAAGCCAGCAGCCAGCAGCAGTTGGGCCAGGTGCAGACCCTGGATGACCAGTCCCAGAGCCTCAAGCAAAGCCAGCAACAGTTGGCGGCCCGCCTGGCACAGTTGCCAGGAGCGGACGAGTTGGAGGAGCGCCGCCGCCTGGTCGCCCAGCTTCAGGGTGACCAGCAGCGTTTGAACCAACGTCTGGAAACGGTGCTGGGTGCCAGCCGCAAGGACTGGCGCCTGGCCGAGGCCGAGCATCTGATCCGTCTGGCCAGCTTGCGTTTGTCCGCCTTGCAAGATATCAACAGCGCCCAGTCGCTGGTGCAGGGTGCCGACGAGATTCTTCGCGAGCAGAGCGACCCTGGTGCATTCGCGGCGCGCGAGCAACTGGCCAAGAGCCTGGCCGCGCTACGCAGCACCGAACAACCGGATCGTACTGGCCTGTACCTGCAACTGGCGGCCTTGCGTGACCAGGTCGTGCAACTGGCGGCGATTGCGCCCGAGTATCAACTCACCGAGCCTGCTTCCCAAGGGCGGCCTACCGGCGACACGGAGAACCGGTTGAGCCAGTGGTGGGAACAGATCTCCCGTTATTTCCGCATCGACTTCAACCCGGATGACAACATCCGCCCATTGTTGGCGGGCCAGGGCTTGAACCAAGTACGGCTGGCCCTGAGCCTGGCGCTGGAGCAGGCGCAGTGGGCCGCGCTTAACGGCGAGTCGGCGGTGTACAGCCGCTCGCTGGGGGAAGCGCGCAGCGTGTTGCAGAGCAACTTCAACCAGGACAACCCGCAGAGCAAGGCAATGCTGGCGCGTATCGCTGAGCTCGAGCCCAAGGCCGTGTCGGTGGTGACGCCTGATCTGGCTGCGAGCCTGGCCGCTGTGCAGGCATACCTTGAACGTCGTCATCTGTCTGCCGACGAAGCCAAGGCCTCGGCTGGCAAACCGGCGACCCAGGAGTAGAGCTGATGAAGCGTTTCTATGTGATCCTGGTACTGGCGATAGCGGTCGCCCTGGCATTGGGCGTGGGCATTTCGAAACATACCGGCTACGTGCTGATTACCTACCCTCATTTACTGCATTACGAATCAAGCCTGTGGGCCACGTTGGTAGCGGTGTTTGCCATCGGCCTGGGAATCTACCTGATTCGCGCGTTATTGATGCTGGTGACCACTTCCGGTGGCGTGGTCAATCCGTGGTCGCGACGCAACCGCAGCCGCCGCGTGCAAATTGCCATCGAGCAAGGCCAGATGGACCTCGCCGAGGGCCGCTGGGCGAGCGCTGAGCGACACTTGCATCGCGCCGCAGAAGCGGAGCGCCAGCCACTGCTGTATTACATCGGTGCTGCTCGTGCGGCTAATGAGCAGGGCCGTTACGAAGAGTCCGACGGCTTGCTGGAGCGCGCCCTGGAGCGCCAGCCGCAGGCCGAATTGGCTGTTGCTCTGAGCCATGCGCAATTGCAGATGGATCGCGGCGATACTGAGGGCGCCTTGGTCACTCTTCAAGCGATGCACGAGCGTCACCCTCATAATGCGCAGGTGCTGCGACAACTGCAGCGCCTGCATCAGCAGCGGGGCGATTGGTCGTCCGTGATTCGCCTGCTGCCTGAGTTGCGCAAGGACAAAGTCTTGCCCGCCAGCGAGCTGGCCGAGCTGGAGCGTCGCGCCTGGGGTGAAAACCTGAACCTGGCCGCCCAGCGCGAAGAGCAGGGTGAAGCCGGTTTGCAGTCTCTGGAACGGGCCTGGGAGCAATTGACTTCTGCCCAGCGCCAGCAGCCGCAATTGGTGCTGGCTTATGCCGACCAATTGCGGCGCCTGGGCGCTGAAGTCAAGGCCGAGGAAGTATTGCGTGGTGCGCTCAAGCGCGGTTACGACAGCCACCTTATTCGGCTTTACGGCCTGCTGCGGGGCAGTGATCCGGCGCGCCAATTGAAATTTGCCGAAGGCTGGACCAAGGACCATCCAGGTGATGCCAGTTTGCTGTTGACGCTGGGCCGCCTGTGCCTGCAAAACAGTCTGTGGGGCAAGGCGCGGGACTATCTGGAAAGCAGCCTGCAAGTACAGCGCAATCCTGAAGCCTGTGCCGAATTGGCTCGTCTGCTGGCCCAGTTGGGCGACACTGAACGCAGCAACCAGCTGTTTCAGGAAGGCCTGGGGTTGCTCGACAATCGTCTGCTGTCCTCGCCGTTGCCAGTGCCCGCGCGAGTCTGAAGTAGGAAAGGGTGAATGGATTGGCTCGGACCGTTCTGACACCCTATCCTTCAGCCCCTGTAAATGCTTGGCTTAAGTGGCCTTGTTACTAATTCCTACTTGATGTAATTGGATTTCCTCCGGAGCCTGGCGGGATGTCCGTATGTTTTCGAGGAATTGTCTGCTCCAAGGCGTATTGAAAGAGGTCGGGCCTTTCCTCTACCGTAGCGACCTATCTCTTGCAGTGCGGATAAACAATGTCTTTGGCCCCTTTACGCTCCTTGTTTTTCCTGGCGTTCATGGCTGGTGCGCTGACGTTGGGCGCGTCCTTTTATCTGGAATACGGCGCGCTGCTACAGCCTTGCTTTCTATGCCAGGTGCAACGCCTGTTCCTCGCCGCCTTTGCGCTGATCAACCTGATTGCCGCCTTTCATAATCCCGGGCGTTCCGGCCTTTGCTTGTATGGTCTGGCGAGCATGACTTGTGCGCTGCTCGGCGCCATTACCGCTGGGCGCCAAGTGTTGTTGCAGAATATGCCGTCAGGCCAGGTCTCAGAATGCTGGCCCAGCCTGCAATACATGATTGAAAACCTGTCGTTCTGGCAGGCAGCGCAATCTGTGTTCAACGGCACTGTCGATTGCGTCGAAATCAAGTGGACGCTATTTGAACTGAGCCTTCCGGAGTGGAGCTTGTTGTTCTTCGTGGCTATGTTGATCCTGGGCGCCATGCAATTTTCACGGTTGTTGCTCAGTAGGCCTTTGCGCCTCGCAAGGCCGTGAAAACAGGACTCAGGCTGTAGGAGTGGATTAAACACTTGTATGAACATTCTCTCCTGCGTACCTTGAAGCCACAGTCATGCGGGCATAATCTGGCCCGCACGCGTTATCCAAACCATTTGTCAGACGCGGCCTTGTCCGGCTGCTGCTTTATCCTCGAAGTGTTGCGCAGGTACAGAGCGGCAGCGCCCCTATAGGGAAGAGAGATCATCATGCTGGAAAGTTGTCAGAATGCTCAGGAACGCTGGGGTGGGGTGCACAAGCTGATCGATAGCTGGTTGAAGGCACGTCACGAACTGGTTCGGGCCTTTGATGCTCTCGGTGCCAAGCCCGAAGCATTGGCTGAGAATCGCGAGCCGTTGCAGGAGTTCTGTGAGGTGTTGGTGGACTACGTGTCTGCCGGCCATTTCGGTGTCTACGAGCAACTGACCAAGGAGGCGGAAGCTTTCGATGATCAGCGAGGTCTGGAGCTGGCCGAGACCCTTTACCCGCGCATTGATGTGATTACTGAAAAGCTGCTGGCGTTCACTGACCTGTGTGATGCAGGAAACTGTGTTGCAGAAAAATTCAAAGAGTTGGGAGCGCTGTTGCACGAGCGGTTCGAACTGGAAGACTGTTTGATTGAAGTGCTGCACAACGCCCATAAGGAAGAGGGAGTTACTCAAGCCTGAACCTTGGTAGCCAGACAAAAACGGTGCGCATGTCGCACCGTTTTTTATGGGTCAGTGGCGAGTGCCGAGCAGTTCGATCTCGAACACCAGCGGCGTATAAGGCGGGATCAACTCACCCGCGCCGTCCGCGCCATAGGCCTGGGCCGAAGGAATCACCAGGCGCCATTTCGCACCCACCGACATCTGTTGCAATGCACTGCTCCAGCCGCTGATCACGCTGTCCAGGCGGAACCACTGTGGCTGCGTACTTTTGTCGAAGACGGTCCCATCGGGCAGTCGCCCCACGTATTTCACCTGTACCTCATCGCTGGCCAACGGCTTGGTGCCAGTGCCCGGTGCCAACTCGGTGAGCAGGATTCCATCTGACAACTCGCGAACACCCCTGGCGGCTTTTTCCTGGGTCAGAAATTGCTGTTCGGCGGCGAGGGCTTTTTCGCTTTGAGGCACTTGGGCGTCAGCGGCGTTCTGCGCTTCATGCTGGGCGAGGATTTGTTCGATGCGTGCGTTATCCAGTGCCAGCGGCTTGCCTTGGTAGGCTTGCTTGAGGCCATCGACCAGAGCCTGGATCTGTAGGTCGGGGACTTCCTGGCGCAACCGTTCGCCAAGGCTTGCGCCCAGGCTATAAGCGAGATCGTGCGAGTCCGCGACGGTGGTTTTTGACGACGCTTGCTCGCTCGCATCGGCCACGCAGATCGCCAAGCCAAGCACTAGAAAAAGGTAACGCGACATAGGCATTCTCCCGGCGAAAGTGCGACGGATTATGGCAGTGTGAGTGGATGAAAAGTGCCGCGGTTTTTCGTTATATCGATAAGAATTTCCGTACGGTGCAACGCAAGGCGAACGATACTGTCAACATGCCCTAGCGGCGGTAAGAGCAGAGGGCTAGTATGAACCGCACCCACGTCAGCCAGGAGGTAAACCATGTCGGCCAAACAGAAGCCTGTAAATACCCCGTTGCACTTACTCCAACAACTTTCGGGCAGCCTGCTCGAACATCTGGAAAGCGCGTGTTCCCAAGCCTTGGCCGATGCAGAAAAACTGCTCGCCAAACTGGAAAAACAACGCGGTAAAGCGCAAGAGAAACTGCATAAATCCCGCACCAAACTGCAAGACGCCGCTACTGCCGGCAAGTCCAAGGCGCAAGCCAAAGCCAAGGGCGCTGTCAAAGAACTTGAGGACCTGCTGGATGCCCTCAAGGATCGTCAAGCTGAAACCCGCAGCTACATTTCCCAACTCAAAAAAGACGCGCAAGAAAGCCTGAAGCTGGCGCAGGGTGTTGGTCGTGTGAAGGAAGCCGTAGCTAAAGCGCTGGGTGCTCGCACTCCTGCAAAAGTTGCAGCCAAGCCAACGGCTAAAACCGCTGTTGCGAAACCAGCCGCCAAGCCAGCTGCTAAAACTGCTGCTGCGAAACCAGCCGCCAAGCCAGCTGCTAAAACTGCTGCCGCGAAACCAGCCGCCAAGCCAGCTGCTAAAACTGCTGCCGCGAAACCAGCCGCCAAGCCAGCTGCTAGAACTGCTGCCGCGAAACCAGCCGCCAAGCCAGCTGCTAGAACTGCTGCCGCGAAACCAGCCGCCAAGCCAGCTGCTAGAACTGCTGCCGCGAAACCAGCCGCCAAGCCAGCCGCTAAAACCGCTGCTGCGAAACCAGCCGCCAAGCCAGCTGCTAAAACCGCTGCTGCAAAACCGGCCGCCAAGCCAGCCGCTAAAACTGCTGCTGCGAAGCCAGCCGTGAAGCCAGCTGCCAAGCCTGCTGCTGCGAAACCAGCCGCCAAGCCAGCCGCTAAAACTGCTGCCGCGAAGCCAGCCGTGAAGCCAGCTGCCAAGCCTGCTGCTGCGAAACCAGCCGTGAAGCCAGCTGCCAAACCTGCTGCTGCGAAACCAGCCGCCAAACCCGCCACTCCAGCAGCACCTGCTACCACCCCGGCAGCATCCACCGCTCCATCCGCACCGGCCAACAGCACCCCTGCACCGGTAGCGCCAAGCACCACCCCAACCAGCGCTTCCTAAGTGTTGGTGACCACGACGCGCAGCTGCTGCAGCGCGTCGCGGTCCAGGTTGGCGGCTTCGGTCGCCAGGCCTTCAAGCCATTCGTTTTGACCCACGACCTCATTGATCGGCCATGCCTGCGCCCGTGCTTCCAAGCGCGCCAGCAGTGTCCGCTCGGCCTCCAGCTCCAGGGTTTTGACCCTTTCCCGTAGCGATGCCAATTGCGCATCCTGCTGTGCCATGCCTCGCCATTGCACGCGCACCAGTCGCAACGGTTCGACAACCTGTACCTGCCACGGGTGGGCAATCTGTTGCAATGCCTGCACACGTTCGGGCGTATGCGCCACACCTCGTCGCTCCAGCCACGCACCACACAGCAGCAGGCACACATCCTCCCCTTGTTCCTGCAAGCGCAGGCAAGCGGCCTCTACACCCGGGCGGGCGTAAGTCGAGAGGGCAAAGCTCCACAGGTCAGCGCACATATTCACACCCAAGCCAGCGGCCAACGAAGCTGGTAGACTCCGCCGCCATTATGATCCGACTTCAAAGCCTAACATTACAGCGTGGCCCGCAACGTCTTCTTGAAGACGCCGAGCTGACCCTGCACGCCGGTCACAAAGCCGGCCTGATCGGTGCCAACGGCGCCGGCAAATCCACGTTGTTCGCCTTGTTGCTGGGTGAGCTGACCCCGGATTCCGGGGACTGCCTGCTGCCGGCCGACTGGCGCATCGCCCATATGCGCCAAGAGATCGACACCCTGGACCGCATCGCGATCGATTACGTGCTCGATGGCGACCTGCGCCTGCGCCAGGTGCAACACGATCTCGCCGAAGCCGAAAAAACCCAGGACGGTGCCGCCCAGGCCCGCCTGCACGCCGAGCTGGACAGTGCCGACGGCTACACCGCCGACGCCCGCGCCCGCAAGATGCTCGCCGGCCTTGGTTTTACCAACGAACAAATGGACCGCCCGGTCGCCGACTTCTCCGGTGGCTGGCGCATGCGCCTGAACCTGGCGCAGGCATTGATGTGCCCCTCGGATTTGCTGCTGCTCGACGAACCGACCAACCACTTGGACCTCGACGCGATCCTGTGGCTGGAAGACTTCCTCAAGAATTACCAGGGTACCTTGCTGTTGATTTCCCACGATCGGGATTTCCTCGACGCCGTGGTCGATAACATCGCCCACGTTGAACAGAAGAAAATCACCCTCTACCGTGGTGGCTATACCGCGTTCGAACGCGCCCGCGCCGAGCGCCTGGCCCAGCAGCAACAGGCCTACGAGAAGCAACAGGCGCAACGTGCGCACATGGAAAGCTACATCGCCCGGTTCAAGGCCCAGGCCACCAAGGCCCGCCAGGCCCAGAGCCGGATCAAGGCTCTGGAGCGCATGGAAGAGCTGTCGGCGGCCCACGTCGATTCGCCGTTCGACTTTGTATTCCGCGAGTCGGTGAAAATCTCCAGCCCGTTGCTGGACCTCTCGGATGCCCGCCTGGGCTACGGCGACAAAACCATCCTGGAGAAGGTCAAGCTGCAGCTGACGCCGGGGGCGCGCATCGGTTTGCTCGGCCCGAACGGCGCAGGCAAGTCGACCCTGATCAAGAACCTCTCGGGCGAACTTGAACCTCTGTCGGGTCGCCTGACCCGTGGCGAGAACACGGTGGTGGGTTACTTCGCCCAACACCAATTGGACTCGCTCGATTCCAAGGCCAGCCCGTTGTTGCACCTGCAACGCCTGGCGCCGACCGAACGTGAGCAGACCTTGCGCGACTTCCTCGGCGGTTTCGATTTCCGTGGTGCGCGCATCGACGAGCCAGTGCTGAATTTTTCCGGCGGTGAAAAAGCCCGACTGGCCCTGGCCCTGATCGCCTGGGACCGGCCGAACCTGCTGCTGCTCGACGAACCGACCAACCACCTGGACCTGGAAATGCGCCTGGCGCTGACCATGGCCCTGCAGGAATTCAGCGGTGCGGTATTGGTGGTGTCTCACGATCGCCACTTGCTCAAGAGCACCACTGATAACTTCCTGCTGGTAGCCGACGGCAAAGTCGAAGAGTTCGATGGCGACCTGGATGACTACGCGCGCTGGCTGACGGATTACCGTCTGCGCAATGCGCCGGCCAGCAACACCCCGGTCAACCCGGACAAGACCGACAAGAAAGCCCAGCGCCAGGCAGCCGCCGCGTTGCGCCAACAATTGGCGCCACACAAGCGAGAAGCCGACAAGCTGGAAGCCGAGCTGGGCAAGGTGCACGAGCGCCTGGCCAAGATCGAAACCAGCCTGGGTGACAGCGCGGTGTACGAGGCGGCGCGCAAGGATGAGCTGCGTGACCTGCTGGCCGAACAGGCCAAGCTGAAGGTGCGCGAAGGGCAGTTGGAGGAAACCTGGATGGAGGCCCTCGAAGTGCTTGAAACCCTGCAAGCGGAGCTGGAGGCGCTGTCCTGATGGAAGCGTTGCAACTGCCCGTACCGGCGCAATGGGTCGAGCCCGTATGGATTGGCGTGCAAATCCTGCTGATCCTGCTGGCCGGCTACCTGGCCCAGCGATTCGTCGCCAAAGGCCTGACTCGCCTGGGTGAGCGCTACCCGTTCCCGCCGCAATTGCTGATGCCCCTGCGCGGCGGCTTGCGCTGGCTGATCATGGGCAGTGCGCTGATCTTTGTGCTGGGTCGCCTGGGGGTGTCCGCCACGGTGTTGTGGACGGCACTGTCAGGGTTTGTCGCGGTGGCGGCAGTGGCGTTCTTTGCCATGTGGTCGGTGCTGTCCAACCTGTTGTGCGCGATCCTGATCTTCACCGTCGGGCCGTTTCGCCTTGGCGATATCGTCGAACTGGTGGACACCGTCGACAAACCCGGCGTGAAGGGCCGGGTCGTGGCGATCAACCTGCTCTACACCACGTTGATTGAAGTCGAGGAAGCCGGCACCAGTAGCGCGATGGTGCAGGTGCCTAACAGTATGTTCTTCCAGCGTTCGGTGCGGCGTTGGCCAGGAACCCACGTGTTCCCGGGCGACCGCTAGCGTTTACATCTTGTAAAAATCTATAGCCAGCCTTTGGTCGGTGGAGTTAGCTTAAGGCATAACCGCTAACTCCCTTCTGAGGTGCGCAATGGCTCTCGATACTTGGCTGGCCTTTTTCCTGGCCAGTTGGATCATTTCCCTTTCCCCTGGCGCTGGTGCCATCGCCTCGATGTCCAGCGGCCTGCAATATGGTTTTGTGCGCGGCTATTGGAACGCCATCGGCCTGCAACTGGGCCTGGCGATGCAGATCGCCGTGGTGGCCGGTGGCTTGGGCGCGATTCTGGCGGCATCGTCTACCGCGTTCTATGCAATCAAATGGTTTGGCGTGGCCTACCTGGTGTACCTGGCCATCAAGCAATGGCGTGCCTTGCCCATGGACATGACCGATGACGCCGCCGTGCGTCCGATCGGCAAGCCAATGGCGATGATGTTCCGGGGCTTCCTGGTCAACGCCAGCAACCCCAAGGCCTTGGTGTTCATGCTGGCGGTGCTGCCGCAGTTCGTGAACCCGCAGGCCCCGCTGTTGATTCAGTACCTGATCCTCGGTGCGACCATGATCAGCGTCGATATGATCGTGATGGCGGGGTACACAGGGTTGGCGTCGAAAGTCTTGCGCCTGTTGCGTACGCCTAAACAGCAGAAACGCGTGAACCGAACCTTTGCAGGTTTGTTCGTAGGTGCGGCGGGCTTCCTCGCCAGCCTGCACCGCGCTACGGCATAACTGAAGAAACCAAATCAAAATGTGGGAGGGGGCTTGCTCCCGATGGCGGTGTATCAGCTTAGAAATTTTTGGCTGACACACTTTATCGGGAGCAAGCCCCCTCCCACATTGGTTTTGTGGTGATATGAAATAACACCTTGAGTCGAACCCGCTAAAGCTCAACAATAGTGTTACTTCGTATTTCCACTTGAGATTCATTCATGACCGCCCCTTTCCGCTTTCTCGCCTGGCTGGTGTTGCCGGCGTTGATGTCGTGCAGCTTCAATCTGTTGGCCGCGACCGCCGAGGGCGCGCCACAAGCCCTGCATTTGCTGGACTATATTGGCGCCGACTACCCACCGACGGTAGAGGCGGGCAAGGTGGTGGACGACTCGGAATACCGTGAGCAAGTGGAGTTTCTCGGGGTGTTGCAAGGCTTGGTGGCTGATTTGCCGGATAAGCCCGAGCGCGCCGAGCTGGTAACGGGTGTTGATGAATTGCTGGCAGCGGTCAGTGCCCACCAGGACGGCGCGAGCGTAGCCCGCCAGGCCCGTCAGTTGGGCGCCAAGCTGGCCGTGGCGTATGAAGTCAGCCAGGCGCCTGCCATCACGCCAGACCCTACCCGCGGCGCGCCGCTCTACGCCCAGCACTGTTCGGTCTGTCACGGTAATGCCGGCGCCGGTGATGGCCCTGCGGGAGTGGGCCTCACACCGCCACCCGCTAACCTGCGCGATGCTGCACGCCTGGACCGCTTAAGCCTGTATGCGATCTACAACACCCTTGGGCTGGGTGTCGAAGGCACGGATATGCCGTCATTCGCCGATCAACTGGACGACCGCCAGCGCTGGGACTTGGCAACCTACATCGCCGGTTTCACCGCCGACCCGGCTGCCGCCAAAAGCGAACGGGCGTTCAATCTCGCCGACCTGGCACGCCAAACCCCCAATGAAGTGCTCGCCGCCGACGGCCCGGCTGCTGCCGCGACTTTCCGCGCCCAGCGTGCACAGCCGCCGCAGGTCCAGCGGGGCCCCGCGCAGTTGCTCGACTACACCGCCGCCACCCTGGACAAGAGCCTTGCCGCCTTCCGCAACGGCGACCACGAGCAGGCCTACGACCTGTCGGTCGCCGCTTACCTGGAAGGTTTCGAGCTGGTGGAAAGCTCCCTGGATAACGTCGACGCCAATGTGCGCAAAGACACCGAGAAAGCCCTGATGGCCTACCGGCAATCGTTGCAGGACGGCTTGCCTATCGAGCAGGTGCAGCAGCGCCTGGACGTAGCCAAGGGCAAACTCACCGAATCTGCCGGCTTGCTGGGCGGCGATGGCCTGAGCTGGTCGTTGAGCTACATCTCCGGTTTGCTGATCCTGCTGCGCGAAGGTCTGGAAGCGATTCTGGTGCTGGCGGCGATCCTCGCCTTCCTGCGTAACACCGGCCAGCAATCGGCGGTGCGCAGCGTCAATATCGGCTGGGGCTTGGCGCTGTTGGCCGGCTTGGCCACCTGGGCCCTGGCGGCATATGTGATTGACGTCAGCGGCGCCCAGCGCGAATTGCTTGAAGGCTGCACAGCGTTGTTCGCCAGCGTGATGGTGTTGTGGCTCGGTGTCTGGATGCACGACCGGCGCCACGCGGCCGCCTGGCAGGACTACATCAAGAGCAGCCTGGTGGGCGGCGGTGGGCGTTTCGGTTTTGCGGTGCTGGCGTTCTTCTCGGTGTACCGCGAACTGTTCGAAGTGATCCTGTTCTACGAAACCCTATGGCTGCAAGCCGGCCCAGCCGGGCATAACGCGGTATTGGCGGGTGGCGCCACGGCGCTGGTGTTGCTGGTGGGTTTGGCCTGGGTGATCCTGCGCGGTTCGGCGAAGCTGCCGCTGGCGCTGTTCTTCGGCATCAACGCCGCGTTGCTGTGTGCGCTGTCGGTGGTGTTTGCCGGGCACGGTGTCAAGGCATTGCAGGAAGCGGGCATCTTCGGTACACGGCCGGTGGCATTCTTTGACTTCGACTGGCTGGGTATCCACGCCGATGCGTACTCGTTGGGTGCGCAAGCTGTGGCGATCCTGGCAATTGTGGTGCTGTACGGTCGTAGCCGGCTGGCTGAAAAGCGCCGGGTGGCGGCATAACATGCGGGTGTGGATAGACGCTGATGCCTGCCCTCGGGCGGCCAAGGACCAAGTGGTGAAGTTCGCCCTCAAGCGTCAGTTCGAGGTGGTGCTGGTGGCCGGGCAGAGCCAGATCAAGCCGAGCTTTTCCTGTGTGAAACTGATCGTGGTGCCCAGCGGCCCGGATGCGGCCGATGATTACCTGGTTGAGCACGCCGTGCCCGGCGAACTGGTGATTTGCAGCGACGTGCCGCTGGCCGACCGGCTGGTGAAGAAGGGCGTCACGGCCCTTGACCCAAGGGGTAAGGAGTTCAGCCCGGCGAACATGAGCGAGCGCTTGGCGGTGCGTAACCTGTTCACCGATCTGCGTGAGCAAGGCCAGATGGGCGGCGGGCCACCGCCCCATGGGGAAAAGGACAAGCAGGCGTTTGCCAACTCGTTGGATCGCCTGCTGACCCGCTTGATGAAGCCTCTGTAGGAGCGAGCTAGCTCGCTCCTACAGAAAGAGGGTGTCAGTCATTTTCGTGAGTCAGTTCAAGCACCCGATCCACCAGCTTGTTGATGCCTGAAGCGACCTCACTGATGTTTTTGCCGAGCATATACGCCGGCGTACTTACCAGTTTGCGCGCCTTGTCCTCGACGATATCGTCCACCGCGCATTCGTGGTGGGTGGCGCCCATCTTGTCCAAGGCTGCCGCTGTGTCGGCATCATTGCCGATGGTGCAGGTCACGCCAGGGCCGTAGATCTTCGCGGCCAGGGCCGGTGAGATGCAGATCAGCCCTATCGGCTTGCCGGCTTCGGCAAATGCTTCGGCCAGTTCAAGGACTTGCGGGTTGACGCTGCAACCGGCGCCTTCCACAGCGAAGTTCGACAGGTTCTTCGCCGCCCCAAACCCGCCGGGCACGATCAGCGCATCGAAGTCGGCTGCGTTGGCCTCGCTGATGTCCTTCACTGCACCGCGGGCGATACGCGCCGACTCCACCAGTACGTTGCGCGATTCAGGCATTTCCTCGCCCGTGAGGTGGTTGATCACATGCAATTGCGGGATATTCGGTGCAAAGCATTCGACTTGAGCGCCGCGCTGGTCCAGGCGCAACAGGGTGATCACGCTTTCATGGATTTCTGCGCCGTCGTATACGCCACAGCCGGAAAGGATCACTGCAATTTTTTTGCTCATGGGCATTTCTCCTGATTCATGGCGTTAAATGTCTACTAATTTGTAACCTGTTGCCAATGGGATCTCACGTCGCTGCACCTAATCTTGATGTAACAAAAATAGACCGGACTAGCCCATGGACTTCGTGCCTTACGCGGTACCGTTTTTCATCGCCCTGATCGTGGTTGAACTGCTGGCCGACCGTTGGCGCGGCGCACGCAACTATCGGGTGGCAGATGCCATCAACAGTCTCAGCACCGGCGTGCTGTCCACCACTACCGGGTTGCTGACCAAGGGTGTGGGCTTGCTGACCTACGCATTCGCCCTCAAGCACTTGGCACTGATCCAGTTGTCGGCCCAGAGTGCCTGGACCTGGGTGTTCGCCTTCGTGTTCTATGACTTCTGCTACTACTGGCTGCATCGTATGGGGCATGAGCGCAATATTCTCTGGGCCGCACACTCTGTGCACCACCAGAGCGAGGAGTACAACCTCACCACCGCCTTGCGCCAGACCAGCACCGGTTTCCTGCTGAGCTGGATCTTCTACCTGCCCCTGGCCGTGGTCGGCGTGCCGCTGGTGGTGTTTATCAGCGTGGCGTCGCTCAACCTGCTGTATCAATTCTGGGTACATACCCGCCACGTGCCCAAGCTTGGCTGGTTCGAGTGGTTCTTCGTCACGCCTTCCAATCATCGGGCCCACCATGCACAGAACGCTCTCTACATGGATCGCAACTACGGCGGGGTGTTCATTATTTGGGACCGGCTGTTCGGTACTTTCCAAGAGGAAGACGACAACGAGCCGGTGATCTTCGGTGTGACCACGCCCCTGGCCAGTTGGAACCCGCTGTGGGCCAACCTGCAGTTTTATGCGCAGTTATGGAGTGACGCCAGGCGCACTGAAAGCAGATGGGACAAGTTGCGCATCTGGTTCATGCGCACCGGCTGGCGCCCGGCGGACGTCAAAGCCAAGTACCCGATGGCCAAGCCGGACCTGAGCCAGTTCCGCAAATTCGAGGTACCGTTGGATACGCGGCAACAGCTGTACATCGCTTTGCAATTTGCGGCGTACGTAGGGTTGGGTAGCTACTTGATGAATTTCGGCGAGAGGCTGCCCATGGCGGCGCTGGTCGTCGGCTGGGGAGCGATGGCGCTGGGCCTGTTTACCTTGGGGGTGGCGCTGGAGAATCGCCCGTGGGGGTTGAAGGCGGAGCTGGCGCGCCTGGCGCTGAACGTGCCGCTGGTATGGCTGGCGCCGTTGGTCGGGCTGTGGCCCGCCAGCAACCTGGGCTGGCTGGCCCTGGCGAGCTACAGCCTGCTCAGCGTGATCGGCCTCTACTGTTGCAGAAGCCGGCTTACTCGATTGGTGTCTTAGGTGGTTCGACCGGGGCTGGTTCGGCGGCAAGTCGAGCCTTGGCCTCGGCACACGCCTCGCGGGCGATACGGGCATTCTTGAAGCGGCGTCGCAACCACAGGCCCAAGCCCAGCACCAGCAACGCGCCCAGCACCCACAATTCGTATTTCTTGACGCTGCCGAGCATGCCTTCCAGTACCGCGCCGAAGTGGTAGGCCGCAGCCCCCAACGCAGCGGCCCAGATCGCCGCACCGATACCGTTGAGGATCAGGTAACGCATCGGCGGGTAGCCGGACAGGCCGATCGCCACGGGCATCACCGTGCGCAAGCCGTAGACGAACCGGAAGCTCAGTACCCAGATATCCGGATGCTTGCGGATATGCTCCAGTGCCTTGTCGCCCATCAATTGCCAGCGCGGCTTGCGCGCCAGCAGCTTGCGGCCGTGCTTGCGCCCCATGTAGTACCAGAGCTGGTCGCCGGCGTAGCTGCCAAAAAAGGCAACGACCACCACCACGTTGATATCCATATAGCCACGAAACGCCAGGAAGCCTGCGAGCACGAGGATGGTCTCGCCTTCGAAGAACGTGCCGAGGAAGAGGGCAAAGTAGCCGAAGTCATGCAGAAATTGTTGAAGCATGGTCTAGGGTGCTGGCGAAATGAACGCGCAGCCTACGCCTTCACGAAGATTCATGAAAGTATCGAGATGTGTCACGAAGTGAACAATTCCTACGTAAATGACGAATGCGACTACAGGTCGCGTCGATAAGCACAACTGTCATTCCTTCGTCATAATGGCCGCTTATAACTGCAACGCTCGCCCGTAAACCCGGGCTCAGGAGTCTGTCGTGAGCTTTACCCCTGCCAATCGCCTGTTCCCCGCCACCCGCCTGCGTCGCAATCGCCGTGATGATTTTTCTCGTCGTCTGGTACGTGAAAATGTACTGACGACGAATGATCTGATCCTGCCGGTATTCGTGCTCGACGGTGAAAACCGTCGCGAAGCGGTGGCGTCGATGCCGGGTGTGGAGCGCTTGACCATTGATCAGTTGCTGATCGAGGCGGCGAATTGGGTAGAGCTGGGGATCCCGGCACTGGCGTTGTTCCCGGTGACTCCGTTGGAACTCAAGTCCCTCGATGCCGCCGAAGCCTGGAACCCCCAAGGGATCGCCCAGCGCGCCACCCGTGCCCTGCGCGAGCGTTTCCCGGAGCTGGGAGTGATCACCGACGTGGCACTGGATCCGTTCACCACCCACGGCCAGGATGGCATTCTTGACGAGGACGGCTATGTTCAGAACGACATCACCGTTGATGCTCTGGTCAAGCAGGCGTTGTCCCACGCTGCGGCGGGCGCCCAGGTGGTTGCCCCGTCGGACATGATGGACGGTCGCATCCAGGCGATTCGCGAAGCCCTTGAGCTGGCCGGTCATGTCAATGTGCGGATCATGGCCTACTCGGCCAAGTACGCCAGCGCCTATTACGGCCCATTCCGCGATGCGGTGGGCTCGGCATTGAACCTGGGCAAGGCCAACAAAGCCTCGTACCAGATGGACCCTGCCAACAGCCACGAAGCCCTGCACGAAGTGGCGGCCGACCTGGCCGAAGGCGCCGACATGGTGATGGTCAAGCCTGGGATGCCCTATTTGGACATCCTTTACCGGGTCAAAGAGGAATTCAAAGTGCCGACCTTTGTCTATCAGGTCAGCGGTGAATACGCCATGCACATGGCGGCGATCCAGAATGGTTGGTTGAGTGAAGGGGTGATCCTCGAATCCCTGACTGCCTTTAAACGTGCCGGCGCTGATGGCATCCTGACCTACTTCGCCGCCCGCGCTGCCCAATTGCTTAGAGAGCAACAATAGCCCTCACAGGAACACTCGATGAATACCGAAGGACTCTCAGAAGTTGCCGTAAAAGACGCTCACCCGGTGGTTGAACAAGTCGCCGAGACCCCGCCGGAACTGGAGCCTGCCCCGCCTGCGGTGGTTGCCGAAGCACCTGCGCCGGCGCCGGTGGTCGTGGTCACCAACCTGGATGACAGCAGCCTGTACATCCACCGCGAGTTGTCACAACTGCAATTCAACATCCGCGTGCTGGAGCAGGCGCTGGATGAGTCCTACCCGTTGCTGGAGCGCCTGAAGTTCCTGCTGATCTTCTCCAGCAACCTGGATGAGTTCTTCGAGATCCGTGTCGCCGGCCTCAAGAAGCAGATCACCTTCGCCCGTGAACAAGCCGGTGCCGACGGCCTGCAACCGCACCAGGCCCTGGCTCGCATCAGTGAGTTGGTGCACGGCCATGTGGATCGCCAGTACGCGATCCTCAACGACATTCTGCTGCCGGAACTGGAAAAACATCAGGTTCGCTTCATTCGTCGTCGACACTGGACCACCAAGATCAAGACTTGGGTGCGCCGTTACTTCCGTGACGAGATTTCCCCGATCATCACTCCCATCGGCCTCGACCCGACGCACCCGTTCCCCTTGCTGGTGAACAAGAGCCTCAACTTTATCGTTGAGCTCGAAGGTATCGACGCCTTTGGTCGCGACTCGGGCCTGGCGATCATCCCGGCACCGCGCCTGCTGCCACGGGTCATCAAGGTACCGGAAGAGGTTGGGGGCGCTGGCGACAATTATGTATTCCTGTCGTCGATGATCCACGCCCACGCGGATGACCTGTTCCAGGGCATGAAGGTCAAGGGCTGCTACCAGTTCCGTCTGACCCGTAACGCCGACCTGGCGCTGGACTCCGAAGACGTCGAAGACTTGGCCCGCGCCCTGCGTGGCGAGCTGTTCTCGCGGCGGTATGGCGACGCTGTACGCCTGGAAGTGGCGGATACCTGCCCGAAACATCTGTCGGACTACTTGCTCAAGCAGTTCAACCTGGCCGAGTCCGAGCTGTACCAGGTCAATGGCCCGGTGAACCTGACGCGCCTCTTCAGCATCACCGGCCTGGACAGCCACCCGGAGCTGCAATACAAGCCGTTCACCCCGCAGATTCCGAAACTGCTGCAAAACAGCGAGAACATCTTCAGCGTGGTGAGCAAGCAGGACATTCTGCTGCTGCACCCGTTCGAGTCGTTCACCCCAGTGGTCGACCTGCTGCGCCAGGCCGCCAAGGACCCGCACGTACTGGCCGTGCGCCAGACTCTGTACCGCAGTGGCGCCAACTCGGAAATCGTCGATGCGCTGGTGGATGCTGCGCGTAATGGTAAGGAAGTGACCGCAGTGATCGAGCTGCGCGCGCGTTTTGACGAAGAGTCCAACCTGCAACTGGCCAGCCGCCTGCAAGCGGCCGGTGCGGTGGTGATCTACGGCGTGGTCGGGTTCAAGACCCACGCCAAGATGATGCTGATCCTGCGCCGCGAGGCCGGGGAGATCGTGCGCTACGCCCACTTGGGTACGGGCAACTACCACGCCGGCAACGCCAAGCTCTACACCGACTACAGCCTGCTGACGTCCGACGACGCATTGTGCGAAGACGTCGGCAAGTTGTTCAGCCAGTTGATCGGCATGGGCAAGACGTTGCGTATGAAGAAGCTGCTGCATGCGCCGTTCACCCTCAAGAAGGGCATGCTCGACATGATTGCCCGCGAGACTCAGTTCGCTCTAGACGGCAAGCCGGCGCACATCATCGCCAAGTTCAACTCGTTGACCGATCCGAAGATCATCCGCGCGCTGTACAAGGCCAGCCAGTCCGGCGTGCGCATCGACCTGGTGGTGCGTGGCATGTGCTGCCTGCGCCCGGGCATTGTCGGGGTGTCGCACAACATCCACGTGCGCTCGATCATCGGCCGCTTCCTTGAGCACACCCGAGTGTTCTACTTCCTCAACGGTGGCGAAGAGCAGATGTTCCTCTCCAGCGCCGACTGGATGGAGCGAAACCTCGACAAGCGTGTGGAGACCTGCTTCCCGGTGGAAGGCAAGAAGCTGATCATGCGGGTCAAGAAGGAGCTGGAAAGCTACCTCACCGACAACACCCACAGCTGGAGCCTGCAATCGGACGGCCGCTACGTGCGTAACACGCCGACCGGTAACCAGAACCCGCGCAGTGCACAGGCAACGTTGCTGGAGAAGTTGGGTAGCCCGATTCTGACGGTGAATTAAACCAGGCTCGCGCGCAACCCTGTGGGAGCGGGCTTGCTCGCGAATGCGGAGTATCAGTCACCAGATGCATTGACTGATCCACCGCATTCGCGAGCAAGCCCGCTCCCACATTTGTATTTTGGTGTTGGTTAGATCGCCTCAGCGCAGATTCAGGCTAAACCCCACCCGCGTCAGCCATTCCGCTTCCTGGGCGAAGTCCGCCTGGGTCAACTGGTTTTCATCCAGCCAGCCTTTCGGGAATACCACGTCCAGGCTGTCGCCATCGGCGTGCAGTTTTACCTGAGGCATTTCCTGGGTACCACGGATGTGGTGGAACAGGATCGCAAAGCGCAACAACGCACACAGGCGAATCAGCTTGATGCCGTCTTTGCCGAACTCGGCAAACTTGTCCTTGGGGATATTGCGACGATGGCCGCGTACCAGCAACGCGAGCATCTGCTGGTCTTCCCGGGAGAAACCGGCCAGGTCCGAGTGCTCGATCAGGTACGCGCCATGCTTGTGGTAATGGTAGTGGGCGATGTCCAGGCCCACTTCATGCACCTTGGCTGCCCAACCCAGCAACTCACGCCAGACGCCGTCTTCCAGGTCCCAGTCCGCGGCCACCTGGTCGAAGGCGTGCAAGGCTTTGCGCTCCACACGGGCTGCTTGTTCCAGGTCGACGTGGTAACGCTCCATCAGCGAGCTGAGGGTTCGCTCACGCACGTCTTCGTGGTGGTGACGGCCCAGCAGGTCGTAGAGCACACCTTCACGCAGGGCGCCGTCACAGTGGTCCATGCGTTGCAGTTCGAGTGCGTCGAAGATGGCTTCGAGTATCGCCAGGCCTGCAGGGAAGATGGCGCGACGATCGGGCTTGATGCCTTCGAAGTCGATTTTTTCCGCATCCCCCAGCTTGAACAGCTTGCGCTTGAGCCACGCCAGGCCTTCAGCGTTCACCTCGCCAGTGCCATGGCCGCCAGCCTTCAAGGCCAGGCCGATGGCGCGGATGGTGCCGGATGAGCCGATGGCCTCATCCCAGGTCAGGCGGTGCAGGGCGTGTTCGATGCTCATGATCTCCAGCCGCGCTGCCGTGTAGGCCTGGGCATAGCGCGCTGGCGTGATCTTGCCGTCCTTGAAATAACGTTGGGTGAAACTCACGCACCCCATCTGCAGACTTTCACGCAGCAGTGGTTCAAAGCGCTGGCCGATGATGAACTCGGTACTGCCGCCGCCGATGTCCGCCACCAGGCGCTTGCCAGGCGTATCGGCCAGGGTGTGGGACACACCGAGGTAGATCAGGCGGGCCTCTTCACGGCCCGAGATGACTTCAACCGGATGCCCGAGGATTTCCTCGGCGCGATGGATGAACTCGTTGCGGTTTCGGGCTTCACGTAGTGCGTTGGTGCCGACGATACGTACAGCACCAGGGGGCATGCCGTTGATCAGTTGCGCAAAGCGCTTGAGGCAATCGAGCCCGCGCTGCATGGATTCTTCATTGAGCTTGCGCTCGTCGTCGATCCCGGCAGCCAGTTGCACTTTCTCGCCGAGCCGCTCAAGGATGCGGATC
This sequence comes from Pseudomonas haemolytica, assembly GCF_009659625.1. Lineage (GTDB taxonomy): Bacteria > Pseudomonadota > Gammaproteobacteria > Pseudomonadales > Pseudomonadaceae > Aquipseudomonas > Aquipseudomonas haemolytica. Next base: position 379,274 of record NZ_VOIW01000003.1, read on the forward strand.
TCGCCGTTCTGGGCCTTGGCCACGACCATGTGAAAGCTGTTGGAGCCCAGGTCGATGGCGGCGATCAAGGACAGATTCTTGGCTTGGGATTGCGGCATGGTTTGGGAGTCTCGGTCGATAACCTCACCATCGTGCCACGATCGACCGCTGGAGCCAACGCGTTGTGCTTCAGGATTTTCTCTGAAGCTGTCTATAGGAATTTGTAGGGGAGCTATAGGGTGGCTTCTTATATTTTCGTCGAGCGCATGTAGAGAACTGTAGGTGGTTTTAACGTTGATTGTTTCGAGCATGAATCAAGATAAAACCTACGCCGTGAAGATCGATGTTTTATTGGTTATTTAGTTTAGGACTACCCGTAATGGAAACTAAGGGTGCGGTTATTATTTATCGTTCCGACAGTAACGCAGGTGTTGTCTTATATTTTTGTTAAGTCTGAAAGGTACAGACTGTCACTCGGCAATTCTGCCGTGGTGTTATTTATTTATGGTCAGGTATGTTCAGGACGATGAGCCGGTGGGCGATGGAATTGCCATGGCGAGAGTAAAGAGCGCCCAATAACTTTTATTGGCGAGTCAAATATGAAGAAGATAGCGGGTTTGACAATGGGGCTTGTTTGCTCGGCGGCATCCCTTGGCGTAAATGCCGATACGGGAAACTCGGCCAACCTGAGGGTCATCGGCACCATTAAGCCAGCAGCGTGCACAGTGCACCTTGGTGCAACCGGTGGTGAGGTCAACTACGGCCCAATCAGCGCGTCGAGCATACCGCCGAACGCTTATTACCCATTGCCGGAGAAAACGCTGCCGCTCACGGTAAACTGCGGCTCAACGGCTGCGCAGATGGCGCTGTCTGTCACTGATTTGCAGCCGAGCAGCACGGTGACCGGCATTCTCGGCACAGGGTTTGTCGAAAGCCAGAACTTTGGCCTGGGCCTGGTTGCAGGCAAACGTACGGGTGGCTATTCCGTCAGGTTCTCAACCCTGAGCAGCCAAGGCACCGCCTTGTATCCGATTAGAAGGGCAAGTGGGTCTGGCGCTTGGCTATATAACGGCAACGGTCGGATCGACAAGCATCCTTATCAGCATTCCTGGAGCCGTACTACGGCCGCGACACCCGCGTTCGTGAGCTCAATTACAGCCACGCTTGCAGTCAAGGCTGTCATCAATCGTGGCAGTGAGTTGAACCTGAGCAACGATGTCCCTTTGAACGGGTTGGCCACGTTAATCGTCACTCGAATCTAAAACAGTAAAAAAGCCCGCATCGCAGCCTCTTGGTGAGGTAAAGGCGTGCGGGCTGTTCGGGCCTGCCTGAGCTTTATACGTTTATTTATGTTTATTTATGGGTAGGTGCAACTCGATGCGTTGTCTTTTAAGTGCGATTGTTGCCGTGCTCGGTGGGGTAAGTCTTTCTTATTTACTACTGGGCAATGTGATGGCTGCTGGTATGGAGCCGGAAACATCGGTTGTCATTCTTTATGAGGCAGACGGCGAGGCGACGATAAACGTCAGGAATACCGACGCCGGCGCAGCTTTACTTCACTCGGTCATTCACAACCTTCCAGAGGACCCAGCGCCGCTGCTAATCGTGACTCCCCCTATTGCGCGGGTCGAGCCGGGTGAAGTGCAGTTGGTGCGCCTGATCAGTACCTTGAAGGAGCCGCTCGAGACTCAGCGTTTGAAACGCATTACGTTTGAAGGAATCCCTCAAGCGCGCGCTGATGGTCGTTCGAGCATTGGTATAACCATTCGCCAGGACCTGCCATTGATCCTGCATCCGCGTGGTTTACCCAAGCATCAAGAGCCCTGGACATTGCTTGAGTGGAGACTGCAGGGCAATCGCCTTACGGTGCATAACAACAGCGCCTATGTGATACGCATGGGGCTGGAGGTGCAACTACTCCCGTTGAGGCAGTTAGGTGTGCTGCCGCGCACATACATCCTGCCAGGTGAAGCCCTCTCCACCACGGTCGATGGGGTGCTCGAAGGGGTCAACGCCATCGAGATTCAGCCAGCGACGGTCTATGGCTACTCGGCACCGGTCTACAAGGCACCGGTCGTTGTCGACGAGAGTTGACCAGCCTATGAGCAAGGCTACCAATATGGGGAGCTGGCACCCTCCCATGATACCCAGGTGGGTATCGATTTCCCGAGTGTACGGATCAAAGGTTGTCATCGGGCTTGCGACACTTTGCAGTGTACCTGCCTACTCCCAGCCCCTCGGAGAAGGCTTTGACCTTGCGGTATTGTCCGCGCACGGGATTGACCCCAAGGTTGCCGATTTTTTTAGAAGTACCGCGCGTTTTCGTGAGGGCGTCCATGTGGTGGGGCTGCGGGTCAACGGTAACCCGTTGGGTCTTGTGGAAGCGCGATTCGATTACGATGGGCAGCTATGTTTCACCCCGCAACTGCTGGAAAAGGCTGGTTTGCGGATCCCTGCTGGCATTGTTCGCCAGGGCATCACGCCCAGTCAGGCGTGCCATGATTTTTTGGGTGAGTATCCCGCGACTATCCTCAAGCTGCGCCCCGGCAGTGATGAGGTCTCGCTGGTTGTACCCACTCAGTCGGTACGCGAGCAAGATTGGGATGGCGGGAATTTTTCCCAGGGTGGCACGGCGGCCGTGTTCAATTACGACGTGCAGGGGTTCGGGGAGCGTACGCGCAATGACTCTGCCCGCTCTGTGTCCGCCTATACCGAGGCCGGGTTCAACCTGGGAAACTGGGTAATCCGCAGTCGGCAGTTCTATGTGTCCGACAATGGCAAGAGTCGCAGCGAGCACGTGAATGCCTATGCCCAGCGCGACTTTGAAGCGCTGAAAAGTACCTTTCAGGTCGGCCAGATCTCCACTAATAACCCGATATTCGGCGGCCTGCAGCTCTCTGGTTTCCAACTTTCTCCCGACGGTCGATCACGCGCCGCAGGGGCTGGCAGCTCGGTGGTGGTAGAAGGTCTGGCACAAGACTCGTCGCGGGTCGAAGTACGCCAGGCCGGGGTATTGATTCATACGACGCTGGTGCCCGCAGGGCCTTTCAGGTTCACCGGCTTGGTTTTGCTCAATGGCACCAGTGATCTTGAAGTGAGTGTTGTCGGTACGCGCGGCGGCAGTCATAGGTTCACAGTTCCAGCCGCGTCTTTTCGTGGCGCGTTTCAGGTAGAGCCCGGCTATCACTTTTCACTCGGGAAGGTACGGGGAGCCAAGCTGGAAGATGGTGAGCCACCGGTAGTCGCGATGGGAAGCGGAACCTGGGGGTTAGGGCGTGATTCGTCGTTGGGGTTCGGCTTGATGAGCACTGATGCTTATCACGCGGCGGGAGGAACACTGAGTAGCATTTTTTTCCAGCGGCTATCGATCGCGGTTAACCAGAACCTGTCTCGCGACAATATAGGGAATGTCAGCGGGGCGCAGCGCGCGATTTCCTTGGGAAGCCCACTGACTGCCAATATCGAACTGAGTGCGAGTGCTACCACCCGTACGAGGGGTTATCGCGACTTGCTTGAGGCTGGGCGGTCGATGGGGCGTGATGACCTGAACTCCCGATTCAAAAGCCAATATACCTTTGGGGTGAGTTGGGCGAACCCGCAACTGGGAGGTTTTTCCCTTAATTACTCTCACGGCTCGCAGTTTGACGGGCAGTCAGCCGAACATTTGTTTGCCGCGTGGAACCGTGATTTCAGCGGTACGCGTGTGGCGTTGATTGCCGATTCCCGAGTGGGTGGTTCCAGGGCACGTAGCGCTCGACGAGACGAGCGCGAGCAACGCAGGCGAGAGCCCGGTAAAGATCTTTCCGTTCGGCTGGAGGTCACTGTTGCGTTCGGAGAGAGCCGCAGTGTCAGGTCCTATGCCAGTCGCCGGGACGACAGGGTTGAGCTGGGTACCACATTCAGTGAGCGGGTCAACGATGCCGTGAACTATGAGGTGGGTATGGCACGTGAGCAAGCCAGTCGGGAACAGTCTGTTCACGGGCGGGTGAATGTAACTCCGCGTTATACACAGTTCTCGTTGGGTATGCGGCGCGACTCGTTGGGCACAGGGTATGCGAGCCAATTGCAGGGCGGGGTGGTGGCGCATGAGCAGGGTCTGACGTTCTCGCCCTATGCCGTCCAGGATACCTTCGGCATTGTTTCGGTGGGTGATGTCCGGTCTGCAAAGGTTTCGACCCCACAGGGGCCGGTTTGGACGGATTCCGGCGGGCAAGCGGTGATCGCCAGCCTGCCGCCCTACCAGAGCAGCAGCGTGGAAGTGCAGACCCAGTCGCTGCCAAGGCGAATTGATTTGAAAAACGGTACCAAGACCCTTGCAGTCGGGCGCGGCTCTTTCAATACGGTTGAATTTGAAGTGATAAAGGTGCGCCGTCTGCTGCTTGAAGTGCGTGACGAGCAAGGGCAGCCCTTACCACAAGGTGCTGCGGTTTTCGCCAAGAACAATGTCTTCCTGACCAGCGTAGTGGGCGAAGGCATGGTGTTTCTGAACAACCTGGATGAGCCGCAGGTCTTGAGCATTTCCAGTGGGGATGGACCCGCCTGCTCGTTTCAATTGAACCCTGAGCCAGAAACCGATGAAGACAAACTTTATGAAACAGCCTCGGCGGTCTGCCGTGCACAGTGAGTCGGGCAGTCCTTTTGTATCCGGGCGCTTGGGTCTCGGGCTTTTGCTTTACCTGCTGCTTGTCGGGCTTATGCCCAGTGCTGCTTATGCCAGCCAGTGTCGAGTGTCGTTGAGCCAACCCACAGTCGACTACGGGGTTATTCGTCGTGCTGAATTATTGGGTGAGCAGTCCGGGCACCCACAGTTTTCCTTGGGTCATCGCACGCTCAGGCTGACCGTGGACTGCGCCGATGAGACACCGATGGCGATACGCTTCACGGGGGTACCTGCGGGAACCAGGGGGTTTCGGTTTGGGCGCGACGGGCACTTCATCCTGAATCTTCAGCAGGCCCAAGTGGACGGACGGGACGTGGAGTTACGTTCACTGTACCGGCCTGATGAGTCCGCAAAGGGTCGCCTGTTGCCAGGCGTGGTGCTTTGCACGCAAGCCGGCGGCGCTCCAGTATCGGGGCGTCGCTTGACTGCCTTGGTCAGTATCGACACTTATCTGCCAGCGAGCGGGCTGGCCGTAGGCAACGAAACCTCGCTGGAGGGGCGGGGAAGTGTTGAGAGGGTTCCCTGCGCCTGAAAGATCAGGCGGGCGGCTCCACCGAACCAATGAAATTGGCGAGCTCAGGTGTTCTCGGGTTGGCAAACAATACCTTGGGGTCGCCGGTTTCATGCACTTTACCCTGATGCATGAACACCAGTTTGTCGCCGACTTCCCTGGCAAAGCGCATTTCGTGGGTCACCATGATCAGGGTCATGCCGTCCTGGGCCAGTTGGCGCACCACACTGAGCACTTCATTGACCAACTCCGGGTCCAGGGCCGACGTAATCTCATCGCACAACAGCACCTTGGGTGACATGGCCAACGCCCGAGCAATCGCCACCCGTTGCTGCTGGCCACCGGATAAACGATCGGGGAAGGCGTCGAACTTCTCACCCAGCCCGACCCGTTCGAGCATCTGCCTTGCCAGTTGTGCCGCCTTGGCCTTGGGCACTTTCTGCACCACTTGGGGCGCCAACATCACGTTTTCACCGACGGTCAGGTGTGGGAACAGGTTGAACTGCTGGAACACCATGCCGACTTTTTGCCGCAGGCTGCGCAGGTCGGCGCGGGCGGCGTCGAGGTATTCGCCATCGACTTCAATCACGCCATCGTTGATCGACTCCAGGCCATTGAGGGTGCGCAGCAGGGTGGACTTGCCCGAGCCGCTGCGGCCGATGATCGCCACCACCTGGCCTTCATCCACCGTCAGGTCGATGCCCTTGAGGACGTGGTGATCGCCGTAATACTTATGCAGGGCAGAAATTCTAAGCAGAGGCATGCAGTCTCCTTTCCAGGTAGCGCGCACTGAGGGACAAGGGGTAGCAGAGCAGGAAATAACCAAGGGCCACTAGGCCGTAGACCATGAATGGCTCGAAGGTGGCGTTGGCGAGCATGCCGCCGGTCTTGGTCAGTTCGGTGAAGCCGATGATCGAGGTCACGGCGGTGCCTTTGACCACCTGCACCGAGAAACCCACCGTTGGCGCGACCGCAATGCGCAGCGCCTGGGGCAGGATCACATAACGCAGTTGCTCAAGCGGGTTAAGGGCCAGGCTGGCCGAGGCTTCCCATTGCCCGTTGGCAATGGAATCTACGCAGCCGCGCCAGATTTCAGCCAGGTAAGCGCTGGTAAACAGGGTCAAGGCAATCGCCGCTGCCAGCCAGGGCGATATATCCACGCCGAGCAGGGCAACGCCGAAAAACACCAGAAACAGCTGCATCAGCAACGGTGTGCCCTGGAACAGTTCGATATAGGTGCGGGCAACAGCACGCGGGAAAGCTTTGCGGCTGATGCGCATCGTCATCACCAACAAGCCGATCAGGCCGCCGCCCACAAACGCCACCAAGGACAGCAGCAGCGTCCATTGCAGGCCGGTGAACAGGTTGCGCACGATATCCCAGAATGAAAAATCACTCATCGGCTGTTCCTCATCACAAACCGTCGGCCGATCCAGTTGAGCAACTGGCGAATCATCAGCGCCATGCACAGGTACACCAGGGTGGTCAGCGCATAGGTTTCAAACGCACGGAAATTACGCGACTGGATAAAGTTAGCGGCAAAGCTCAGCTCTTCGGTGGCAATCTGCGAACACACCGCCGAACCGAGCATCACGATGATGATCTGGCTGCTCAGGGCCGGCCACACCTTGCCCAGCGCCGGTAGCAGAACCACATGGCGGAACGCTTCGAAGCGCGTCATCGCCAGCGCTGCAGCCGCCTCTAGTTGCCCGCGCGGGATAGCCTGTACACCGGCGCGGAGGATCTCGGTTGAATAAGCCCCCAGATTTATCACCATCGCCAGCACGGCGGCTTGCCACTCGGTGATCTTCAGCCCCAGGGACGGCAGGCCAAAGAAGATGAAGAACAACTGCACCAGGAACGGCGTGTTGCGGATCAACTCGACATACACACCAAAGATCCGCGCAAACGGCTGGATCTTCCACGCTCGTACCACGGCGCCGAGGGTGCCCAGCGCAACCCCGAGGATGGCGCCGATGGCCGTCAGCTCAAGGGTGAACAGCGCGCCGCGCAACAGCAGGTCGGTATTGGCCAGCACTGGCACAAAGTCGAATTGATAGGCCATCAATCAGCTCCGCTTCAGAGATCAGCAGGCAGCGGTTCTTTGAGCCACTGCATTGCGTTCTTTTCCAGGCTACCGTCAGCCTTGGCGGTGACGAGGATCTGGTTGACCTTCTCCAGCAACGCCGGCTCGTTCTTGTTCACGCCCACGTACACGGGCGAATCCTTGAGCTTTACCTTCAGCGCCGGTACGCGTTTGGGGTTGCGTTCGCTGATTGCGACCATGACTACGTTGCCGCTGGCGATCAGGTCGACCTGGCCGGCCAGGTAGGCGGCGATGGTTGAGTTGTTGTCTTCAAAGCGCTTGATCGTGGCTTCCTTGGGCGCCACCGCAGTCAGCTCGATATCCTCGATGGCGCCACGGGTCACACTGATGGTCTTGCCCTTCAGGTCGTCGGTGCTGGCGATGGCGGCATCAGGCGGACCGAACACGGCCAGGTAAAACGGCGCGTAGGCTTTGGAGAAGTCGATGACCTTTTCGCGCTCGGCGTTCTTGCCCAGGCTGGAAATCACCAGGTCGACCTTGCCGGTGGTGAGGAATGGAATGCGGTTGGTGCTGTTGACCGGGGTCAGCTCCAGCTTGACCTTGAGTTGCTCGGCCAGCAGCTTCGCGGTATCGATGTCCAGGCCGCGGGGCTGCATGTCGGGGCCGACCGAGCCGAACGGCGGGAAGTCCTGGGGCACGGCGACCTTGAGGGTGCCGCGCGCGACAATATCGTCCAGACCGTTAGCCTGGGCGGGCGCGTGGCCCAGCATCAGGCTGGCAAACAGGGCAGTGAGCAGGGCGCTGTAGCGCTTGGTCATGGCGACTCTCCGAAAAGGCTGAGGGGATTTTCTGGATTTGCTCAGTGCACAGCCCATGCCATTACCGATCGAATCGCCTGTGAGGCCGGAGTTTGCGGCGCCGTGGTGGTCTTACTGGTCTGAACAGTGGTCACGTTTTCTGCACTCTTTTCGAGCGCCGATAAAACTGCACGAGCCCCTTTGGGGCGTGGCTTGCAGCCAGTTGTGAATAGCTTTACAACTAGCCGCACATCGACCGGGAACCCTGAGCTTTTTATGAATTCCATCGCCCAAGCCGTACCGGAAACGGCTCTCCAGGCCATCCGCAAACTGATCAAGGAGCAAGGCTTCGCGGCGGGTGATGCATTGCCGTCCCAGCGCGACCTGGCGGTGCAATTGGGAGTCAGTCGGGCGTCGCTTCGCGAGGCGTTGTCGTCCCTGAGTGCCTTGGGCGTGGTCAGCGTGCAGCCGGGTAAGGGTGTGTTCGTGCAGCAAGTGCAAGAGGCGCCGGGGTTCGCCTGGCCCTTCGCGGCGCAGGTCTCTGCGCTGGAGATCTTCCAACTGCGGTACGCATTGGAGGGCTTCGCGGCGGGGTTGGCAGCGGTGACATTGACCATCGATGAGCTGGACTGTCTGGAAGACAATGTCGAAGCCATGCGCACAGTGCTCAAGGCGGGGGACTTCGGAGCGGCCGCCCGGCTGGACTTCGAATTTCACCAACGCATTCTGCTGGCCAGCGGCAACCAGGCAATGGTGAGCATCCTCAGTGCCCGCGCCGAAGTATTTCTGGAAAGCCAGAAACTACCGTTCATCCGGCCGGAGCGGGCGATGGAAACCTGGCAGGAGCATCGCAAAATCCTGCGCGCCCTGGCCCGGCGTACCCGCACGGCGGCACAGAAAAGCATGCAGGAACACGTACGCAATGCGGCGTTACGCACGGGCATAGCGTTCGTGACGCCCTGAGTTGTATACCCAAACTCATGCGACGCCATAGCAAGACTCAATCAGACGCGGCTTCCTGAACGGGGTAAGGGCGGCTATGATGGGCCACGTTTTTTTTGCTTACATTCCGGAGACATCCATGAGCAACGATCTTATCAAGCACGTCACCGACGCGACCTTTGAGGCCGAAGTACTCAAGGCTCAAGGCCCGGTGCTGGTTGACTACTGGGCTGAATGGTGCGGCCCTTGCAAAATGATCGCTCCGGTCCTGGACGACATTGCAACCACCTACGAAGGCAAGTTGACCATTGCCAAACTGAACATCGACGACAACCAGGAAACTCCGGCCAAGCATGGCGTGCGCGGTATTCCTACGCTGATGCTGTTCAAGAACGGCAACGTCGAAGCCACTAAGGTAGGCGCGCTGTCGAAGTCCCAGCTGCAAGCTTTCCTCGACGCGAACATCTAAGCGTCATCGAAAAAGCCCCGCAAATAGCGGGGCTTTTTCGTTAAGCAGGGCTAGACGCTCAGAAATTCAGGTGGTACATTCGGCCCCGCACTGGTTTCTCCACTGCCCCCTGCAAGCCGTCGCCGACGCATTCCTTTTCGATTAGTACGCGATCCTGTCGCCTTCTCTGCGGCGCGGCCTCATTAAGCCAAAAGCTTAATTTCCCCCCTCCATAAATGATTACGTCATTCCTATATGAATCTGACTGAACTCAAGCAAAAGCCGATTACCGACCTGCTCCAATTGGCCGAAGAAATGGGCATAGAAAATATGGCCCGTTCGCGCAAGCAGGACGTGATTTTCTCCCTGCTCAAGAAGCACGCGAAAAGCGGCGAGGAAATCTCCGGTGATGGCGTGCTGGAGATTCTCCAGGACGGCTTCGGCTTCCTCCGCTCTGCAGACGCTTCCTATCTTGCCGGCCCGGACGATATCTACGTCTCGCCGAGCCAGATCCGTCGCTTCAACTTGCGCACCGGCGATACCATCGTTGGCAAGATCCGTCCCCCGAAGGAAGGCGAGCGTTATTTCGCCCTGCTCAAGGTCGACACGATCAACTTCGATCGTCCCGAGAACGCGAAAAACAAGATTCTCTTCGAGAACCTGACGCCGCTGTTCCCGACTGTGCGCATGAAGATGGAAGCAGGTAACGGTTCCACCGAAGACCTGACCGGTCGTGTGATCGATCTGTGCGCCCCGATCGGCAAGGGCCAGCGTGGCCTGATCGTCGCACCGCCGAAAGCCGGTAAAACGATCATGCTGCAGAACATTGCAGCGAACATCGCGCGTAACAACCCTGAAGTTCATCTGATCGTGCTGTTGATCGATGAGCGTCCGGAAGAAGTAACCGAAATGCAGCGCACCGTGCGCGGCGAAGTGGTTGCCTCGACGTTCGATGAGCCGCCAACCCGCCACGTGCAGGTTGCCGAAATGGTGATCGAGAAGGCCAAGCGCCTGGTCGAACACAAGAAGGATGTGGTGATCCTGCTCGACTCCATCACGCGTCTGGCGCGTGCCTATAACACCGTGATCCCAAGCTCCGGCAAGGTGCTGACCGGTGGTGTCGATGCTCACGCCCTGGAGAAACCGAAGCGTTTCTTCGGTGCGGCTCGGAACATCGAAGAAGGCGGCTCGCTGACCATTATCGCCACTGCGCTGGTTGAAACCGGTTCGAAGATGGACGAAGTGATCTACGAAGAGTTCAAGGGTACCGGCAATATGGAACTGCCCCTGGACCGTCGCATCGCTGAAAAACGCGTGTTCCCTGCGATCAACATCAACCGTTCCGGCACTCGCCGCGAAGAGTTGCTGACCGCAGACGACGAACTGCAGCGCATGTGGATTCTGCGCAAGCTGCTGCACCCGATGGACGAAGTGGCTGCCATCGAGTTCCTGATCGACAAGCTGAAAACTACCAAGACCAACGACGAGTTCTTCCTGTCGATGAAACGCAAGTAATACGGCGTTTCAGGTCCAAAAAAATGGCGCCCCGCAAGGGGCGCCATTTTTTTTGCGTCGAGATTCGTACGTATTTGTGGCATAAGTATCCGATTAGTAACAAAAATTGACGCGTGACTACGCTCATCCTTTTCGTCACAGACTGACCACATTCTTATGACCACTCTTGCTTACCGCAGAGACATTGATGGCCTGCGTGCCATTGCTGTCCTCGCAGTCGTATTATTTCATTTTGGCGTTCCTGGCATTACTGGCGGTTTTGTTGGCGTTGATGTGTTTTTCGTCATCTCCGGCTTCTTGATTACGTCAATTATCTGGCGTGAGCGTCAGGCTGGACGCTTCAGTTTCATCGACTTCTGGGCTCGCCGGGCTCGGCGTATCTTGCCCGCACTGTTTGTGATGATCGCGGCGACGCTGGCTGTGGGCTGGTTTCTGTTGGCGCCCAAGGACTATGAGGAACTGGGGCGCTCGGCGCACTATCAGGTGACTTTTACCTCCAACCTGTTGTTCTCACGCCAGCACGGCTACTTCGATGTGTCTTCTGACATCAAGCCCTTGCTGCATACGTGGTCACTGGCGGTGGAAGAGCAGTTCTATATATTCTTCCCCCTGCTGCTGACGTTGCTTTCAAGCCGCTTGAAGCACTGGCGCCTGGCGCTGTTCGCGGTGTTGCTGGGCTCTTTCGGCATGAGTGTCTGGGCGGTGCAGCACGAGCCGCAAAAAGCCTTCTTCCTGTTGCACCTGCGGGCTTGGGAATTGTTGGCCGGTGCGATGCTGGCCGTTTTGCCCAAGCGTGAGTGGCGCGCTTCGCCCGCCCTGGCACAAGGAGTCAGCCTGGCCTCCATGGCGTTGATCCTGATCGCAGTAGTAGGTTACGACGCGACGACCCCCTTTCCCGGTGCGACTGCGCTACTGCCAGTACTCGGTGTCGTCGGGTTGATCTGGGCCAACGGGCAACAACACACCTGGGTTGGGCGCCTGTTGAGTACGCGGGTAATGGTGGGTATCGGACTGATTTCCTATTCCTGGTACCTGTGGCATTGGCCGGTGTTCGTGTACGCCAACTATGCTGCGGTGGATGGCTTGAGCGCACTGGAACTGGCCGGGCTGATGCTGCTTTCGCTGGTTCTGGGCTACCTGTCCTGGCGCTTTGTGGAAACGCCGTTCCGGGAAAAACGCTTGCTGGCCGGGCGCAAGGCGATTCTGGCTGCAGCCGTGGTCGGTATATTGGGGCTTGGCTTTACTGGCCTGGCGATACGCGAATCCGATGGCGTGCCTTCGCGCTTGTCCGAACAGGCGTTGCGTTTCGCCCAGGCGAAGAAGTGGAGCCCGGAATTGATGGCGTGCATGGCCGACAAAGACACGCCGGATGAGCGACTGTTCTGCCATTTCGGCCCGAAAAGCCAGTCCGTCTCAGCGCTGATATGGGGCGACAGTCATGCCACTGCGCTGATTCCGGCGCTCAAAGATGGCGCCGACCGCCACAATATCAGCTTGGTCGAAGCCAGTTTTGCCGGCTGTATTCCGCTGGATGGCCTGGAAAATATTGCCCGGTGTGCGCATTTCAACCATCGCGTCGAGAAAGCCATGGCCGAGCAGACGTTCAGCGACGTGGTCTTGGCGGCCCGTTGGAGCCTGTATGTGTATGGGCAAATGTCGGGTGACAAGGAGCATGCGCTCAAGGATCCCGGCACCGGCAAGTACGTGCGTGCCATCGCCGAACAACGCTTTGCCCAAGGCCTGCGCGAACGCATCCAAAGCTTGCGTGCTGCGGGGCATCGGGTCTGGTTGGTCAAGGAAGTGCCATTGCAGGAAATCATCGTGCCTTACCGTCTCAGCCGCCTGGCAATGATGAACCGGCCGGTGGACGGTGAAGGGCTCCCCGTGTCCGAGCATGTGAAGCGCCAGGCGTTTATCACGCAATTGTTTGACGAACTGACGGTTGCTGACAGTGGCGTGATGGTGCTGGATCCTGCGCCTCAACTGTGTGGCGCTGATGGCTTGTGCCGCGTGGAACTGAATGGTCGCGCTCTTTATACCGATGATAACCACTTGTCAGACGTGGGGGCGCGACACATCGAGGCGTTCCTGGAGCCGTTGTTCAGTTCGCTGCAATCGCGAGGGTTGACGGCCAATTAAGCTGTCAGTCAGCCTCAGAGCAGGTAGGATGTACGCCTATTTTACGGGTGGCATGGTTAATGAAATTCAAGGATCTTCGGGATTTCGTGCAGCAACTTGAGCAGCGCGGAGAGTTGAAACGTATCCAGATGCCGATTTCTCCGGTACTGGAGATGACTGAGATTTGTGACCGCACCTTGCGCAACAAGGGCCCGGCGCTGCTGTTCGAGAACCCGACCGGCTTTGATATTCCGGTGCTGGGCAACCTGTTTGGCACCCCTGAGCGCGTGGCCTTTGGCATGGGCGCCGAGTCGGTCAGCGAGCTGCGCGAAATCGGCAAGCTGCTGGCTTTTCTCAAGGAACCCGAGCCGCCCAAGGGCTTGAAGGACGCCTGGTCGAAGCTGCCGATCTTCCGCAAGATCATTGCCATGGCCCCCAAGGTGGTCAAGGACGCGGTGTGCCAGGAAGTGATCATCGAAGGCGATGATGTCGACCTGGCCATGCTCCCGGTACAGACCTGCTGGCCCGGCGACGTTGGCCCGCTGATCACTTGGGGCCTGACCGTCACCAAGGGCCCGAACAAAGACCGCCAGAACCTCGGCATCTACCGCCAGCAAGTGATTGGCCGCAACAAGGTGATCATGCGCTGGCTGAGCCACCGTGGCGGCGCCCTCGACTTCCGTGAGTGGTGCGAGAAGCATCCCGGCAAGCCGTTCCCGGTTTCCGTGGCCCTGGGTGCAGACCCGGCGACTATTCTCGGCGCCGTCACCCCCGTGCCCGACAGCCTGTCCGAATACGCCTTCGCCGGCCTGCTGCGCGGTAACCGCACCGAACTGGTCAAATGCCGCGGCAACGATCTGCAAGTACCGGCCACCGCTGAAATCATTCTCGAAGGCGTGATTCATCCAGGCGAGATGGCCGACGAAGGCCCTTACGGCGACCACACCGGCTACTACAACGAAGTCGACAGCTTCCCGGTGTTCACCGTCGAGCGCATCACCCATCGGGTCAAGCCGATCTACCACAGTACCTACACTGGCCGTCCACCGGATGAGCCGGCCATCCTGGGCGTGGCGCTCAACGAAGTGTTCGTGCCGATCCTGCAAAAGCAGTTCCCGGAAATCACCGACTTCTACCTGCCGCCCGAAGGTTGCTCGTACCGCATGGCCATCGTGACCATGAAGAAGTCGTACCCAGGGCATGCCAAGCGGGTCATGCTGGGTGTGTGGTCGTTTTTGCGACAGTTCATGTACACCAAGTTCGTTATCGTCACCGACGACGACATCAATGCCCGGGATTGGAACGACGTGATCTGGGCCATCACCACGCGCATGGACCCCAAGCGCGATACGGTGATGATCGATAACACGCCAATCGACTACCTCGACTTTGCGTCGCCGGTGTCGGGCCTGGGCTCGAAAATGGGCCTGGATGCCACCCACAAGTGGCCGGGTGAGACTACCCGCGAGTGGGGCAGGGTGATCGTCAAGGATGAAGCCGTAACGGCGCGTGTCGATGCGATCTGGAAAGAATTGGGAATAGATTGATGCGTGTAACCCTGCAACCTTCCGGTGCTGTGCTGGAGCTGCTCCCTGGCGAGCGAATCCTCGACGGCGCACGCCGCCTGGGCTATGAGTGCCCCCAAGCCTGTCGCAATGGCGTGTGCCATGTCTGTGCGGCGTTGCTGGTGGAGGGCCGGGTAAGGCAAACCGGTGAGGTGCGTGATCATGGTGAGTTCTACACCTGCATCGCCGAGCCGTTGGAGGACTGCATTGTGTTGTGGGATGGGGTACTGGCGCCGGGAGAACTACCGTTGCGCAAACTGTCGTGTCAATTGATCGAATGTGTGGAAGTCGGTGGCGATGTGTGGCGTGTGCGCCTGCGCGCCCCGGCCGGCAAGGCGCTGCGTTACCACGCCGGGCAATACCTCATGATCGAGCGGGAGAATGGCGAGAAATCGGCGTTTTCCCTGGCCTCGGCACCCCACGCCGGGCGTGAATTGGAGTTGCATGTACTGGCGCGGGAAGACAGCGCACGCAGCCTGATCGAGCAATTGCAGCGCAACCAGATGGCCCGCGTCGAATTGCCGTTTGGCGACACGCACTTGGCTGAATTGCCCGATGGGCCGCTGGTGCTGATGGCCGCCGGCACCGGCATGGCGCAAATGCACAGCTTGATCGAGCATTGCCGCGCTTCGGGCTTCAAGCACCCGGTACACCTGTACTGGGGCGTGCGCCTGCCAGAAGACTTCTACGCGATCGATCACTGGGATCAATGGCTGCAATTACCCAACCTGTACCTGCACAAAGTGGTCAGCGACTTGTGTGGTTGGGAAGGGCGTTGCGGTTTGCTGCATGAGGCGGTGTGCGAAGACATTGCCGATCTCAATACCGTGCATGTCTACGCCAGCGGTTCACCGGCAATGATCTACGGCACCCTGGACGCCCTGGTCAACGCCGGCATGGATGCACACCGCATGCGCGCCGATGTGTTTGCCTACGCCCCACGGCCCTGAGCAGAGCAAAAAAACACTATTAAATGCCGCTCCCACCTTGGACTGTGCACGCTCAGAATCGTAACCCGGTCGTCACCATCGCCGCATTGAACCCCAGCAACACCAACTCCGCCGCCACCGGCCCGTAATGCGTGCCCACCGACGGAATGATCACCGGCGCCACGCCGAATCGGTTCAACGGGATCTTGTCGCGGTACTCGCCGCGATAGCCCTGAAGCAGCCCGCCGGTCAACTTCGCGTACACCGGGTAGTCCGCCATGTCATAGCGCTTGCCCACATAGGCGTAGTACGAGCGCTGGCGGAACGAGTTGCGAAAGGTCACACCGCCATACACCAGGCCCGACGCCTCATTGCGTTCCAGGCCGATCAAGTCTTGCTTGTTGTTGTGCTCCGGGTCGGGTGCGAAGTGCCGGGTGTAGACGCTGGTCTGGGCGTACCAGAAGCCTTTGTCATCATTGGCAGGTGGGGTTTCGGCAGCCAGTGCGGTGGTGGCCTGGGCCAGGAAAAACAGACCAGGCAAGCGGAATTTTTTCATGAAGCGACCTCGATAGGCGATGTGATTAACGGCTAAGTGGGTCGTGATGTGCACGCTATTTTGACGGTTTGGTGCGCGCACAGGCTGAACCGCGGCTGAAAGTACCGGGATTACCTGCTCGGATCCTGACGAAAGGGTGGTCGCCCTTATGCTTTTGCTTATTCTTTTAAGGTATTTATTCTCTTCAATAGATATCTTTAAGCTATATATCAACGGACTACCGACTTCATCGACAGTAACCAATCACTGACCGCCACCGCCCGCCAGCCGGATCGTTCGTACGAACTCAGAGCTCTGAAGTTCTGATTTTTGATGCCAAGGGGAGCGTTTTCACGCCTAACATCATTGTCATTAATCATGGTCCAACCTATATTCGAGCGATGAAACGACTCCAAGCCTTTAAGTTCGAACTGATGCCAGATGGCGGCCAGGAGCGGCAAATGCGCCGTTTTGCGGGTTCGTGTCGGTTCGTTTTCAACAAGGCACTGGCGTTGCAGAAAAAGCGCTACGAACAGGGCGAGAAGAAACTCGGCTATGCCGGTGTATGCAAGCAATTGGTTGAATGGAAAGATCATCCAGAAACCAATTGGCTGTCTGAGACGCCATCTCAGGCGCTTCAGCAGACACTCAAAGATTTGGAACGCAGCTACGCTAATTTTTTTGCCAAACGAGCTGAGTTTCCGCGCTTTAAAAAGAAATGGAAATCTGACAGTTTTCGTTACCCACAAGGGATGAAGATCGACGAAACCAACAATCGTATTTTCCTGCCCAAGCTGGGCTGGATACGCTACCGCAACAGCCGCGATATTCTGGGCAAGGCAAAGAACATCACCATTAGCCAGTCTTGCGGCAAATGGTACGCGAGTATCCAGACGGAGCGCGAGGTAGAACAGTCATTCCCACAAGGCGATGCCGTGGGTATCGACTTGGGCATCACCCGATTCGCCACGCTCTCAGACGGTACGTTCTTCAAACCGCTCAACAGCTTCAGGCAGCATGAAAGCCGCCTGCGAAAAGCGCAGCAGGTGATGAGCCATAAGGTTAAATTCAGCAACAACTGGAAGAGGGCAAGAGCCCGCGTCCAGCGTATTCACAGCCATATCGGTAACGCTCGCCGCGACTACCTGCACAAAACCACATCCAGCATCAGCAAAAACCACGCGATGGTGTGTGTCGAGGACTTGCAGGTTAGGAATATGTCCAAGTCATCGGCAGGCGACAGCGAGCAGGCCGGCAAGAATGTTCGGGCCAAGTCCGGCCTGAACAAATCTATCCTCGACCAAGGTTGGTTCGAGTTTCGGCGGCAACTGGACTACAAGTTGGCGTGGAAGGGTGGATACCTCGTTGCGGTCCCGCCGCACTACACAAGCCAGACCTGCCCATGCTGTGCTCATGTCTGCAAGGACAACCGGCAGACGCAGGCTCAGTTCCTATGTGTCGAGTGTGGTTTCAAAGAAAACGCCGATGTGGTCGGCGCGATCAATGTGTTAAGGGCGGGATACGCCCGGTTCGCCTGTGAAGTGAACGGTGCTGTCAGGCCGTCAGCAGCAGGAACCCACCGAGGTGAGTCAGCTCTAACAGGCTGAACACGGTAGGAATCCCCTTCCTTTCCAGCTTGCCTGTCTAGGCTCTGGGTAGCAGGCCGAGAGGTGGGGAAGGATGTCAAAACTGGTAACACACAGGAGGCGCACCGCTTTTCGCCATGACCGCCATTGAAACCGATCTTTTGCAGTTGGCTTACCCTCCGCGGCTCGATCTTGGGCCGCAACTCACTCACGAACAATTGATGAGCTCGATGCAGGCCACCATGGCCCGGCATAAGGGTGGGCCGGTGTGGCTGTTTGCCTATGGTTCGCTGATCTGGCGTCCTGAGTGTTCGTCGACCGAACGGGTGCGTGCACGGGTCCACGGTTATCACCGCGGCCTGTATTTGTGGTCCCACGAGCATCGGGGCACGCCGGAATTACCGGGGTTGGTGTTCGGGCTGGATCGCGGTGGTTCCTGCAGCGGGTTTGCCTACCGCTTGCCGGAAGACCAGTTGGAGGCCTCGCTGTACGCCCTGTGGCAGCGCGAGATGCCTTACCCCTCTTACCGGCCACACTGGCTCAGCTGCCGATTGGAAGATGGCAGTAGCGTGCAGGCGTTGGGGTTTGTATTGGAGCGGCACTTGCCCAGCTATGCTGGCAACTTGCCAGATATCGTGCTTAATCATGTGCTGCAAAGCGCTTGCGGGCGTTACGGCACCACTCGCGATTATGTCGAGCAGACCGTGAACGCCCTGCGTAGCCACGCCATGCCAGATAAAAACCTGGAGGCGCGGCTCAAGCGTTGTGCCAAGGATTGCCCAGGCGGTTAACGCGCCGAGCTGACGCTGTTGGTGTGCCACAGCGTGGGGATCAGGAACGCGATCGCCAGTACACAGGCACCAATCAGCAACACGAAACCACCGTCCCAGCCGAAATGGTCAACCGTGTAGCCCATGGCCGCACTGGCTGCCACCGAACCACCCAGGTAGCCGAACAAACCGGTGAAGCCCGCAGCGGTGCCGGCGGCTTTCTTTGGTGCCAGTTCCAGCGCCTGCAGGCCGATCAGCATCACCGGGCCGTAGATCAGAAAGCCGATGGAGACCAGCGCGATCATGTCGATCATCGGGTTGCCCGGCGGGTTGAGCCAGTAAACCAGGGTCGCCACGGTGACCAGGGCCATGAACACGATACCGGTCAGGCCACGGTTGCCACGGAAGATCTTGTCCGACATCCAGCCACACAGCAGCGTGCCCGGGATACCTGCCCACTCGTAGAAGAAATACGCCCAGGACGACTTGTCGACCGTGAAGTGCTTGGCTTCCTTCAAGTAGGTCGGCGCCCAGTCCAGAACGCCATAGCGCAACAGGTAGACGAACACGTTGGCAAAGGCGATGTACCACAGCATTTTGTTACGCAGCACGTACTTGACGAAGATTTCCTTGGCGCTGAATTCGTCTTCGTGGCTGGCGTCGTAGCCTTCCGGGTAGTCGTTCTTGTACTGCTCGATCGGCGGCAGGCCCACCGACTGCGGGGTGTCGCGCATGGTGATGAAGGCAAACGCCGCCACCGCCAGGGCCACCGTGGCCGGCACATAGAACGCGGCGTGCCAGTCGTTGAACCAGGCCATGCCCAGCAGGAACAGCGGGCCGATCAGGCCGCCGCCGACGTTGTGCGCTACGTTCCACACCGACACCACACCGCCGCGCTCTTTCTGCGACCACCAGTGCACCATGGTCCGCCCACTCGGCGGCCAACCCATGCCCTGGGCCCAGCCGTTGATGAACAGCAAAATGAACATCATGGTCACGCTGGACGTTGCCCAAGGTGCGAAACCGAAAATGAACATCACCCCGGCGGAAACCAGCAAGCCGAAGGGCAGGAAGTAGCGTGGGTTGGAGCGGTCGGACACCAGGCCCATGAGGAACTTGGACAAGCCGTAGGCAATCGCAATCGCCGACATCGCCAGGCCCAGTTCACCGCGGGTGTAACCCTCGTCGATCAGGTAGGGCATGGCCAGGGAGAAGTTTTTGCGCAGCAGGTAGTAGCCGGCGTAACCGAAGAAAATACCGGCGAAGATCTGCCAGCGCAGCCGTCGGTAGGTACTGTCTATTTTTTCTTCAGGCAGGGGCGCCTGGTGTGCGGCAGGGCGAAAGAAAGCAAACATTCAAGAGCTCCAAATTTCTTGTTTTGACTGCGGATGCGAATGTTACAGTTTCGTTACCGAAAATAGCATCGCCTCTTATCTGCAAACACAGGAAATGGGAGCAATTGCATGTTCTTTTACGAACATGTCGCTTATAGATAAGTGTGGGTCGTGATCAATTTTGATTTGCCGGTGAACCAAATGTGGGAGCGGGCTTGCTCCCACACTAACCGCATTTCAGATCAACTAGCGGGTTTGGACGACGACCTTGCCCACCGCCTTGCGCTGCCCAAGATCGTTGATCGCCTGGGCGGCTTGTTCCAGCGGATACACCTGCGACACCAGCGGCTTGAGCTTGCCTTCACCGTACCAACTGAACAATTGCTGAAAATTCGCCGCATTATCCTGCGGCTGGCGCTGGGCAAACGAGCCCCAGAACACCCCGACCACCGCCGCGCCCTTGAGCAATGCCAGGTTCACTGGCAGTTCAGGAATGCGCCCGCTGGCAAACCCCACCACCAGCAGCCGGCCGTTCCAGGCGATGGCGCGGACGGCCTGGTCAAACAAATCGCCGCCCACCGGGTCGTAGATCACATCGGCGCCGTTGCCGTCGGTCAGGCGCTTGATCTCGTCCTTGAGGCTGGCTTCGCTGTAGTTGATCAACTCATCGGCGCCGGCCGCCTTGGCCACCGCGAGTTTGTCGGCGCTGCTGGCGGCGGCGATCACCCGGGCGCCCATGGCCTTGCCGATTTCCACGGCGGCCAGGCCTACGCCACCGGAAGCGCCGAGCACCAGCAGGGTTTCGCCGGGTTGCAGGTTGGCCCGCTGTTTAAGCGCGTGCATCGAGGTGCCGTAAGTCATGCTGAAGGCGGCGGCGGTGTTGAAGTCCATGCTTGGCGGGATCGGCAGCACGTTATAGCCGGGCACCGCGACCTGCTCGGCAAAGCTGCCCCAGCCGGTCAACGCCATCACCCGGTCACCGACTTTCAAGTGGCTGACGTTCTCACCCACTTCACTGACCACGCCCGCCGCTTCGCCACCGGGTGAGAACGGAAAAGGCGGCTTGAACTGGTACTTGCCCTCGATGATCAGGGTATCCGGAAAATTCACCCCGGCGGCGTGCACGTCCAGCAGGATCTCGTTCTTCTTGATCGCAGGGCTGGTGATCTCTTCCAGCACCAGGGTTTCGGCGGGGCCGAAGGCTTTGCACAGCACAGCTTTCATCGGACTATTCCTTTTGGCGTCATGGCCGATAAGTGTAGGAGGGTACGCCCGCGGGTCAACGAGCATGCCCGGGCCTGATAAGCCGCCATAAGCTTGTGCTCAGCCTTGCTAGCGTTATGCTACCGGGCAACCGAATTCGAGGAATGAACTGTGAAAGCGTGGATCCTGTTGATGCTGGCCCTGACGTTGCCGATGGCAGCCCAGGCCGAAGAGGCCAAGGAAGGCGAGGCGCCGAAGGTCAGCTATATCAGCCTGACGCCACCGTTTGTGGGCAACTACGGCCTGGATGGCACGGCGAAGCTCAAGGTATACAAGGCCGACATCGCCCTGCGCGTGACCGGCCCTGAAGCGGCTGCTGCGGTCAAAGCCAACGACCCGTTGATTCGCAACCAACTGGTGGCGCTGTTTACCCAGCAGACCAATGAGGCCATGAGCAGTGTTGAAGGCAAGGAAAAACTGCGCCAGGAAGCCCTGAAGCAAACCCAGCAAGTAATGAACGATGAGACTGGCAAGCCGGTGGTTGAGGATTTGTTGTTCAATAACTTGATTATTCAATAAGTGCAGAGTTACCACGCCTGCGGCTGGTTTGTCGGCCGCAGGCAGGTCGGTATTATTTAAATAATGGGTAGATTTACAGTTTTTCGGACAGTTGCACTCGGGCCACCCGGCATAGCCTGGAATATGAAATCAAAAAAATAAGATCGCGAAGTTGTTTGAAGACTTGAGTCCCATTTCTCCCATTGGTTGATAATTGTTGGGTTTACAGATAGGGGAGATAAGTTAGGTGCTGTGATACTAAATTTCGAATCTTGCGGTTTATAAGACGTTTTGAGGTAGTAGCTTAGGGTTCTAACTAAAATTATCGACGAGCCCGAACCAGTAAGAGAATACTCGAACTCTATATAGCCATGGAATCCCCATGGTGCGTACGCGCCATCTATTATCTTGGTCGTCGCCTTGGTGGTTGGAGCGCTTACAGTTTCGGCAGGGAGTTCGATGTAGATTTCTTTGGATTCTGGTGTGTTCGCCATGATGAAGCTCCGTTAAGTGCATGGACATGCAAAAGTTGCTATGGCTTTGAGTTTTCCAGAGCAAATTTTTATATCGTCAGTAGAGTTCTTTAGAGCGGAATTTACTACTGTCATAAATAACAGTTGTTTAGGTTATATAGCTATAAGGAAGCTCGTTTTGGTGTTTTTGGCGCTAACAATTCAAGCGTCAAGACAACAACGTCTTCCTGAATCTCGCCAACGCCACCGCAAAAAACACCAAGCCAATCCCCGCCAACGCCAGCAAGTCCGGCCACACCACGCTCAGCCCCGCATCCCTGAATAGAATCGCCGCGCTCAAACTCACAAAGTGCGTCGACGGCGAGCCCTGCATCACCCACTGCAACCACTCGGGCATGCTGTCCAGCGGCGTACTGCCACCCGAGAGCAATAGCATCGGGATGATCACCGGGATCGCCAGCAGGCCGAACTGCGGCGTCGAGCGGGCGAGGGTGGCGAGGAAGATGCCCAGTGCGGTACTCGCAAACAGATACAGCGCCGTCACCAGCAGGAACAGGCTCAGCGACCCGGCCAACGGCACGCCGAGCAAGCCTTTGACCACCAACTCCAGGGACAGCCACGTACACAACACCACCACCAGCATATTGCTCCAGATTTTCGCCAGCATGATTTCCAGCGCGGTCAGGGGCAGCACCAGCAGGTGGTCGAGGGTGCCGTGTTCGCGTTCGCGCAGCAGGGCGGTGCCAGTCAGCACGATGGCGAGGATGGTGATGTTGTTGACGATCTGGATCACTGCCAGAAACCAGCCACCTTCCAGGTTGGTATTGAACAGCGCCCGAGTGGTCAGCAGGGCCGGGGCTTTGCTGGCTACGTCGGCCTGGCCGCTGTAGGTCAGCAGCTCCCGCTGAAAAATCCGGCCGATGTAACCCGCGCCCATAAATGCCTGGCTCATCGCCGTGGCGTCGACGTTCACCTGCACGCCCGGCTGGCGCCCGGCCAACAGGTCGGCCTGGAAATTCACCGGTACATTGATGACGAAGGTGTACTGGCCGCTGTCCATGACCTTGTCCAACTGGTCGTAGGCCAATGGCGCCGGCGCCTGGAATTCTGGTGGTTGCAGGGCCTCGGCCATCTGCCGCGAGAGCGCGCTGTGATCTTCATCGACAAAGGCCACGCTGGCGTTGTGCACGCCAATCACCGAGCCCGCGGCGGGCATATAGATCGCCACGGTGAAGGCGTAGAACAGAAATAGCAGCAACACGCTGTCGTGGCGCAGGCTGGTGAGTTCCTTGATCCCCAGCCGCAGGATATGGGCGAGCTTGTGCATCAGGCCTCCTGCTTCTTGAGCATCACCAGGCTGAGCCCGGTGAACCCGACGAAAAACCCGAACAAGGCCAGGCACTGCGGCCACAACTGGCGAAGGTCCAGGGCTTTGGTGAAAGTGCCCACCGCAATATCCAGAAAGTGCCCGGCCGGAAACAGCATGCCCATCAGCGCCGCCGCACCCTCCAGGGACGAACGCGGCACGATCAGCCCGGAAAATTGGATGGTTGGCAGGCTGGTGATGATCATGGTGCCGAGGATCGCCGCGATCTGGGTGCGGGTGAACGCCGAGATCAACAGGCCCATGCTCGTGGTGGCCAGCACGTACAACAGGCCACCGAAAGCCAGGGTCAAGCCGCTGCCTTTGAAGGGTACACCGAACAACCAGCGGTTCATCGCCACCAGCAGCGCCAGGTTGACCAGGCTGACGGCCAGGTAGGGCGCTTGTTTGCCCAGCAGGAACTCCAGACGCGTCAGCGGCGTGGCGTAGAAGTTGGTGATCGACCCCAGCTCTTTTTCCCGCACGATGCCGAGCGCGGTGAGCATGGCCGGAATGAACGCCAGGATCAGCGCCATCACGCCCGGGCCGATGGCATTCACGCTGACCACGTCCTGGTTGTAGCGAAAGCGCGTTTCAAGCTTGGCGGCGGCCCGGTTGTTCAGGGGCTGGCTGCTCAGTTCGGCGAGCTGCGCAAGGTTGCCCTGGTGCACCGCCTCCACATAGTTGCGGCTGGTTTCCGCACGAAACGGCATGCCGCCGTCGAGCCAGGCCGCGACGCTGGGCTGGCGGCCGGCGTAGAGGTCACGGCCGAAGCCCGGCGGGATCTCCAGGGCCAGTTTGATTTCCGAGCGTTGCAGGCGCTTGTGCAGTTCGTTGGCGTCGCGGATGGGCGCTTGCTCGGCGAAATAACGCGAACTGCGGAACGCCTCCAGGTAGGCGCGGCTTTGCGGGGTCTGGTCCTGGTCGTAGACGGCGAAG
This sequence comes from Pseudomonas haemolytica, assembly GCF_009659625.1. Lineage (GTDB taxonomy): Bacteria > Pseudomonadota > Gammaproteobacteria > Pseudomonadales > Pseudomonadaceae > Aquipseudomonas > Aquipseudomonas haemolytica. The sequence goes on from NZ_VOIW01000003.1 coordinate 403,546, forward strand.
GCGAGGTTTTCCACGTCCAGGGAAATACCGTAGCCGAAGATCACCATCATGAACATTGCCCCGAGCAGGGCGAAGGCCATGCGCACTTTATCGCGCAGCAGTTCCTTGCCTTCGCGGCTGGCCACGGCCAACAGCCGGGCCAGGCTGAAGCCACGTTTGCTCACGGGCGGCGCGTGGGTTTCGTTGGCGGTTGCACGGGGTGCGGCGGGTTCGGGTTCACCCTGGGCCTGCTCCAGGCAGGTGACGAAAGCCGCCTCCAAGGTATCGCCGTGGAACTGCCGTTGCAGCGCCTCGGGCGTGTCGCAGGCCAGTACCTTGCCCGCATGCATCAAGGAGATACGGTCGCAGCGCTGGGCTTCGTTCATAAAGTGGGTGGACAAGAAGATGGTCACGCCCTGTTCCCGCGAGAGCTCGACCAGCAGCCGCCAGAAATCATCCCGTGCCGCCGGGTCGACGCCCGAGGTGGGCTCATCGAGGATCAGCACTTCCGGGCGATGCAGCACCGCGACGGCCAGGGACAAACGCTGGCGCAGGCCAAGGGGCAGCTCGCCGGAGGGCTGCTCGGCCACTTCACCGAGGTCGAAGCGCTTTATCAGTTCATCAATGCGCGGGCCACTGTCGACCTTTGGCAAGTCGAACAGTTGCGCATGCAGCACCAGGTTCTGGCGCACGCTCAGCTCGCCATACAGCGAGAAACTTTGCGACATGAAGCCCACGCGCTTGCGGGTCGCCAGGTCCTTGGCGTCCACCGGCTTGCCCAGCAGGATTGCACTGCCTTCGGTGGCCGGCATCAGCCCGGTCAGGACTTTCATGGTGGTGGTCTTGCCGCAGCCGTTGGAGCCGAGGAAGCCGAAGATCTCGCCGCGGCCAATGGCAAAGCTGACGTTGTTCACCGCCGTGAAGTCGCCAAAACGCAGGGTCAGGTCGTGGGCCTGGATGGCGATATCGGTGTTGCCGTTTGTGCGCGGTGGAATCACCAGTGGCTGGTTGTCGTGGGCGCTGTCGCCCTGGAAGTGGGTGAAGGCTTCATCCAGCTTGCCGCTGGGCGTGATCGTCGCCAGTTCGCGGCTCAACCCGTCGGCGATCAACCTGCCACGGTCAAGCATCAGGCAATGTTCGAACTGCTCGGCCTCTTCCATATAGGCAGTGGCTACCAGCAGCGTCAGTTGCGGGCGCTCGCCGCGTACGCTGTCTACCAGCTCCCAGAAACGCCGGCGTGACAGCGGGTCGACGCCGGTGGTGGGCTCGTCGAGGATCAACAGGTCTGGGTCATGGATCAGCGCGCAGCACAGGCCGAGCTTCTGCTTCATGCCACCGGACAGCTTGCCCGCCGGGCGCTCGGCAAAGCGTGCGAGGTCCGTGGCGAGCAGCAGGTTGTGCATGCGCTGGTCGCAATCGGCTTTCGACAGGCCGAACAAGGTGGCGAAGAAACGGATGTTCTCGCTGATGGACAGCTCGGGGTACAGGTTGCCACCCAGGCCCTGGGGCATAAAGGCGATGCGCGGGTACAGGCTGTTGCGGTGACGGCGGTCTTCGATGGAGCCGCCGAGCACCTGCAACTGGCCTTCTTGCAGTTTTTTAACCCCGGCGATCAACCCCAACAGGCTCGACTTGCCCGCGCCATCCGGGCCGATCAACCCGCAGCGGGTGCCGGCTGGCAGGCTGAAGGCAATGTCGACCAGCGCCTGTTGCTTGCCGTAGCGATGGTTGATCCCCGTGGCGTGCAGCGCCAGGCCGCTCATTGCAGGTTGGCCGGCCAGTCGATATCAGCTGTGCGAACGTAGCCCGCGCCGGGCATGCCCGGTTTGGCTTGTGGCACCGCGCTGGGTTGGGTCAGGCGCAATTTGACGCGGAACACCAGCTTCTGGCGTTCGTCGCGGGTTTCCACTTCCTTGGGGGTGAACTGGGATTTGTCCGCGACAAAACTGATTTTGGCCGGCAACGCTTGCTGGGGCAGGGCGTCGAGCAGGATGCGCGCTTCACTGCCGACAGTCAGGCGACCGGTGACGGAGGCGGGCAGGTAGAGGTTCATGTATTGGTCATTGGGATCAATCAGCAGCAACACGCGACCCCCTGCGCCGAGCACTTCACCGGGCTCGGCCAGGCGCAATTGGATGATGCCGTCGATGGGCGCACGCAGGCTGCTGTCATCAATTTCGCTGGTGAGTTGGGCCACTTGGGCCTGGGCCGCACCGATCGCGGCCTTCACCGCGTTGACCTGGGCTTGTGCGGCGATCACCGCGGCGTTGCCGGTGTTCTGGCGTGCCTGCTGCTGGTCGATCAACTGGCTGCTGGCGAAGCCGCGCCGGTACAGCTCCTGGGTACGCTTGAGTTCCTGGCTGGCCAGCAGTTGCTCGCTTTGGCGCAACTGCACGTTGGCTTCGGCGGAGGCGAAGTTTTCCTTGGCGCGTAACACCTCGGCTTCGGCCTGGGCGCGCTGGGCTTCCAGGGTGCGGGTGTCCATGCGCGCCAGCAGTTGGCCCTTGAGCACTTTGTCGCCTTCATCCACGCGCACTTCGGCCAGGCGGCCGGGGATCTTGGCGGCGATCTGCACTTCGGTGGATTCCAGGCGCCCGTTGCCCATGCTCAAGCCTTCGGGCAGGCGGTCCTGGGTCGAGCGCCAGTAACCAAAGGCCCCGGCCCCCAGCAACAGGGCGATCAGGGCAATAGCGAAAAGACGGGAGGTGTGGTGGTTCGTAGACATGGCTGCATCCTGCGGCGTTAGCGTCCCAGTGTGACGGGTTTACCCCGTGGTGGTGTTGATATCGGTCATTTAAAGCAGATGAATGATGGCGGCCCACTGTTCAGGTGTGACCGCCATGACCGAAAGCCGGCTGCCTTTTTGCACCAGCGGCATTTCGGCAAGAGCGGTTTGCTGTTTCAGATAGCCCAGGCTCAACACCTTGGGGAAGGTTTTGACGTGGGCCACGGTGATCGCACTCCAGGGGTTTTTCTCCGCGCTGGCCTTGGCGTCGAAGTAATGGCTGTCCGGTTCCAGTGCGGTGGGGTCCGGGTAGGCAGCCTCAATGATTTTGCCGATGCCGGCGATGCCCGGCTCCGGGCAACTGGAGTGGTAGAAGAAAAACTCATCGCCCACCGCCATGGCGCGCAGAAAGTTGCGCGCCTGATAGTTGCGCACCCCATCCCAGCGGGCTTCGCCGAGCGTTTCCAGGCCGTTGATGGAGAGTTCGTCGGGCTCGGATTTCATCAGCCAGTAGGCCATTTTGGGGCTCCTGAAAAAGGCATTGGGCAAGTTGTCGGGCAATTCCATGACAAACCGACAGTCGGTTGGCGTCAAGGTTTGCGTGTTGGTTCACGTTGCCGCAGAATGCCGGCCTTTAAGCTTGACGCAGCTGCAACGGACTACCTTGGAACGTTGTTGTCATCGTGTACGAGGTGCCTGAAGGGGGGCAATCGATGCAACGTAAACCGGATTTACTATGGATTTTGGTTATTTTGTTTGGTCTGGGCGTCGTGACCACCGGTTATGCCCAAAGCCTGTGGTCGAACAAGACCGATGCACCGGTTGAACTGGCTCAGCAGCAGCCACAACCGTTCAAGCGTTAACTCAAAGCTTAACTAAGGCGCCGCTGTTTCCAGCGGCGTTTGTGCGACATACCACTGCTTATCGGTCACCGTCCCCGCCAATGGCACATCCCAGCTTGCCTGCGCCAGGCGCTCGACTTTCTGACACTCATGGGCCAGCCCCAGCAGCGTCGGCTTGCGCCAGCTACGGCGACGGGCCAGATAGGCCAGGCTGCGGTCGTAAAACCCGCCGCCCATGCCCAGCCGCCCGCCCGCATCATCGAACCCCACCAACGGCAACAGTACCAAGTCCAGCGCCCACACTTGTCGTTGGCGCTGGGCATTCACCCGTGGCTCCAGAATGCGAAAGCGGTTGGGCAACAACTTATCCCCAGGCCGCACGCGCTGGAACACCATCTTGGTGCGCGGCCAGGCGCTCAGTACCGGCAGATAAGTGGCCTTGCCCCGGCGCTGGGCCGCACGCAGCAGCAGGCGCGGATCGAGTTCACCGTCCGTCGGCAGATACAAGGAGATATGTTTGGCCCGGCGAAACAGCGGGTGCTGTGCCAGTTGCCGATACACACCAAGGGCGGCCTGGCGCTGTTCGCTCGGTGTGAGGGCGCGGCGGGCCTTGCGCAACATGCGTCGAAGTTGCGGACGGGAAAGCGGCGCAGGTTCGGTCATGGTTTTTCGGCTCATAAAACAATGCCAGTCCTGGGACTGGCATTGAGTTTGGGAATTCAGGCTCCCCGACAGAGCCGCTGTCGACTTAGCCCTTGAACCCGAAAGTTCAAGGTGGAAGAAGCAGTAGGCTTTAAGGCTTTCCGTCTAGCGGACATGCACACCAGCCCAACGTGCAACTTCCAGGGTAGTGCGAATCGGCTCAGGGACATCGCCGACTGGCAAACACGCCAGGGAGTGGGGCGAGTATACCTTAAACAGACTCGGCAATCAGCCCTTGGGTGTGTCTGAATCGGTGGAAAGCACCAGATCCACGCGTTCGAGCAGGTCACGCACTTGCTCGCGCGTCGAGCCGCTGGCCTGCACGTCAGGGCGTTCCTGCTTATGCAGCAGATCGTGGGTGATATTCAACGCGGCCATCACGGCGATGCGGTCGGCGCCGATGACTTTGCCGCTGCTGCGGATTTCACGCATCTTGCCGTCCAGGTAGCGGGCAGCGCTCACCAGGTTGCTGCGTTCTTCCTGGGGGCAGATGATCGAATATTCTTTGTCGAGGATCTGCACAGTTACGCTATTGCTTGAACTCATGAGTCTTGCTCCAGGGCCTTCAGGCGCGAAATCATCGATTCGACCTTACGCCGGGCGATTTCGTTTTTTTCAATGAGGTGAGCGCGTTCCTCGCGCCAGGTCTTTTCCTGAGCTAATAGGAGTCCGTTTTGACTCTTAAGTTGCTCGACCCGATCAATTAGCAGTTCGAGTCTGGCCATCAGCGCTTGCAGGTCGGTGTCTTCCATTGGGTTCCACTGGATTTGTCTGATGAATGGCAACTGCAGGATAAACGATCTGACGCCCTCGATAGTCTTGGTGCGTCTGCCGGTGCTAGGATACAGCGCTCCATTCTAGACATTGCGCCGTCTGGCGCCTAGCTCACCATGCCCATTCAGAATTCCCCGTACGACGCTTTTTCCAAACTGCTGAGCACCAGCGGCCACCCATGCTCGCCTGCCGAACTGCACGGCGTGCTGTTGGGCCGCAGTTGCACCGGTGTGGGCTTTGATGCCGACAACTGGCTGGCCGATGTGGCCGAGCTGCTGGAAACCGAACCCACCGAGAACGTGCGTAACGCGCTGATCGGCCTGCAAGAAATGGTCAAGGGCGAGCTGACCGGTGATGACGTCACCGTGGTCCTGCTGCTGCCGACCGATGACGCGCCGCTCACCGAACGCGCTGCCGCCCTGGGCCAGTGGTGTCAGGGTTTCCTCCACGGTTTCGGCGTGAACGCCGGCGGCCTGGAGCTGAGCACCGACGCCAAGGAAGTGCTGCAGGACCTGGCAGCCATCTCCCAGGTGCAAGATGCCCTGGAAGAATCCGAAGACGGCGAGGGCGACTACATGGAAGTCATGGAATACCTGCGCGTCGCGCCGTTGCTGCTGTTCACCGAGACCAAAAAGTCTGCTGAACCTGCTGCACCCAAGCCTTCGCTGCATTAAGAAAGGAACCCCATCTGCCCATGATTCATATCCCCAAAGCGGAATACACCCGACGCCGCAAGGCGCTCATGGCGCAGATGGAACCCAACAGCATCGCGATCCTGCCGGCCGCCGCCGTGGCGATCCGCAACCGTGATGTCGAGCATGTGTATCGCCAGGACAGCGACTTCCAGTACCTGAGCGGTTTCCCCGAGCCCGAAGCGGTCATCGTGCTGATGCCCGGCCGCCAGCACGGCGAGTACGTGCTGTTCTGCCGCGAACACAATGCCGAGCGCGAGTTGTGGGACGGTCTGCGCGCCGGCACCGAAGGCGCGATCCGCGACTTTGGCGCTGACGACGCGTTCCCCATCACCGATATCGACGACATCCTGCCTGGCCTGATTGAAGGCCGCGATCGCGTGTATTCGGCCATGGGCAGCAACGCCGAGTTCGACCGGCATGTGATGGAGTGGATCAACGTGATCCGTTCCAAGGCGCACCTGGGCGCCCAGCCGCCGAACGAATTCGTTGCCCTGGATCATCTGCTCCACGACATGCGCCTGTATAAATCGGCTGCAGAAGTGAGGGTGATGCGCGAGGCGGCGCGGATTTCCTGCGCGGCCCACGTGCGGGCGATGCAGGCCAGCCGCGCCGGCCTGCATGAGTTCAGCCTGGAAGCCGAGCTGGATTACGAGTTCCGCAAGGGCGGCGCGAAAATGCCGGCCTATGGTTCCATCGTCGCCGCCGGGCGCAACAGCTGCATCCTGCATTACCAGCAGAATGACGCGCTGCTCAAGGACGGCGACCTGGTGCTGATCGACGCCGGTTGTGAGATCGACTGCTACGCCAGCGACATCACCCGCACCTGGCCGGTCAACGGCAAATTTTCGCCTGAACAAAAGGCGATCTACGAGATTGTGCTGGCCTCCCAGGAAGCCGCCTTCAAGCAGATTGCGCCGAACAAACATTGGAACCAGGCCCACGAGGCGACCGTGCAGGTCATCACCGCCGGGCTGGTGAAGTTGGGATTGTTGCAAGGTGATGTTGACGAGTTGATCGCCAGCGAAGCCTACCGCGCCTTCTACATGCACCGTGCCGGCCACTGGCTGGGCATGGATGTGCATGATGTGGGCGAGTACAAGGTGGGCGGTGAATGGCGAGTGCTGGAAGTCGGCATGGCCTTGACCGTGGAACCGGGCATCTATATTTCACCTGACAACCAGAACGTGGCAAAGAAATGGCGTGGCATTGGCGTACGCATCGAGGATGACGTGATAGTGACCAAGCAAGGCTGTGAAATCCTGACCGGCGGCGTGCCCAAGACTGTCGCCGAGATCGAAGCACTGATGGCGGCTGCCCGATGAGCCGGGTCAACCTGGCGATTATCGGCGGCGGCCTGGTGGGCGCCAGCCTGGCATTGGCGTTGCAGGCCGGGGCCAAGGCGCGGGGCTGGAAAATCGTACTGATCGAACCCTTTGCACCGGGTGACAGCTACCAGCCGAGCTACGATGCGCGTTCTTCCGCGCTGTCGTTTGGCGCACGGCAGATCTACCAGCGCCTGGGCCTGTGGCAGGCCATCTCCCCGCGTGCCGAGCCGATCAAGCAGATCCATGTGTCGGACCGCGGGCGTTTCTCCACTGCACGTTTGTCTGCCATGGAAGAGGGCGTTCCGGCCCTGGGCTATGTGGTGGAAAACGCCTGGCTCGGCCAATGCCTGTGGCAAGGCTTGGACAAGGATGTGGTGAGCTGGCGCTGCCCTGCGGAAGTCACGCGCATGGAGCCGCTGCCCGATGGCTATCGCCTGACCCTCAACGATGAAACCGTGCTGGAGTGCGACCTTGCAGTACTGGCCGATGGCGGCCGCTCCGGTTTGCGTGAGCAACTGGGCATTGGCGTGAAAACCCGGCCCTACAACCAGAGCGCGCTGATCGCCAACATCACCCCAAGCGAAGCCCACAATGGCGAAGCGTTCGAGCGCTTTACCGATGAAGGGCCGATGGCCTTGTTGCCGCTGCCGGACAACCGTTGTGCGCTGGTCTGGACCCGCATCGGCATGGACGCCCAGCGCTTGGCCAACCTTGACGAGCGCAGCTTCCTGAGCGAACTGCAGGGTGTGTTCGGTTATCGCCTGGGTACCCTCAAGCAAGTGGGCGCCCGTCACCTGTATCCGTTGACTCTGGTGGAAGCTGAAGAGCAAGTGCGCTCCCACCTGGCGGTCCTCGGCAATGCCGCCCACAGCCTTCACCCGATTGCCGGGCAGGGTTTCAACCTGTCCCTGCGCGATGCCAATGCCTTGGCCGAAGCCTTGCTGGCTGGCCCTGCAGTGCCGGGCGACCTGGCGACCTTGCAAGGCTATCGCGATCGCCAGCGCCTGGACCAGCAACTCACCGTAGGTTTCTCCGACCAGGTCACGCGCCTGTTTGGCAGCGGCCAGCCGTTAATGGCGCTGGGCCGCAACCTGGGCTTGCTCGGCCTGGACCTTTTGCCACCGGCCAAACGCTGGTTCGCCCGCCAGGCCATGGGCCTGGGCACGCGCTCTGATGTTTGAACCGGCCCACTACTTTATTTGCGGCCTGTGCCGCACACGAGACAAGGCTTAAAGCATGGACATGCGCGCAGATGTGCTGATTGTCGGGGCCGGAATGGTCGGAAGCGCCCTGGCGCTGGCGTTACAGGGCAGTGGCTTGCAGGTGCTACTGCTCGATGGCAGCCCGTTGAGCGTCAAGCCGTTTGACCCGAATGCAGCGTTTGAACCGCGGGTGAGCGCTTTGTCAGCGGCCAGCCAGCGCATTCTTGAACGCCTGGGCGTGTGGGGCGGCATCGTCGAGCGTCGCGCCAGCCCCTACGGCGAGATGCAAGTATGGGACGGCAGCGGCACCGGGCAGATCCACTTCTCGGCGGCCAGCGTGCATGCCGAAGTGCTCGGGCATATCGTCGAAAACCGTGTGGTACAGGATGCCTTGCTGGATCGCCTGCACGACTGCGACCTCGGCCTGCTGGCCAATGCGCGCCTGGAGCAGATGCGCCGCTCCGGCGATGACTGGCTGCTGACCCTGGCCGATGGCCGCAAGCTGCGTGCGCCGCTGGTGGTAGCCGCCGATGGCGCCAACTCCGCGGTGCGCCGCCTGACGGGCACCGCGACCCGCGAGTGGGATTATCTGCATAACGCCATCGTGACCAGCGTGCGCAGCAGCCAGCCGCACCAGCGCACGGCGTGGCAACGCTTTACCGATACCGGCCCGTTGGCGTTCCTGCCGCTGGTGCGCGATGGGCAGGAGGATTGGTGTTCGATCGTCTGGTCGACCACGCCGGCTGAGTCCGAACGCCTGATGGCCCTGGATGATGAACGCTTCTGCCGGGAACTGGAGCGGGCCTTTGAAGGGCGCTTGGGCACTGTGGTCAGCGCAGACCCACGCGTCTGCGTACCTTTGCGTCAGCGCCATGCCAAACGTTATGTGGCTGAAGGGCTGGCGCTGATCGGCGACGCGGCCCACGTGATTCATCCCCTGGCGGGTCAGGGCGTGAACCTGGGCTTCCTCGATGCAGCGGTGCTGGCTGAAGTATTGCTGGCAGCGACCGAGCGCGGCGAGCGCCTGGCGGATGTGAAGGTGCTGAGCCGTTACGAACGGCGGCGCATGCCGCACAACCTGGCGTTGATGGCGGCAATGGAAGGCTTTGAACGCCTGTTCCAGGCTGATCAACTGCCACTGCGCTGGCTGCGTAATGCCGGTTTGAAAATCGTCGACCAGATGCCCGAGGCCAAGGCGGTGTTTGTACGCCAGGCATTGGGTTTGACGGGTGACCTCCCAGAGCTCGCTAAACCTTGAACTGAAATGCAATCCCTGTGGGAGGGGGCTTGCCCCCGATGAGGCCATTGGCCTTCGCGCATATTCTGGCTATGCAACATCTGGTAACGCCTCCGCCGAGCGTTACCAAATGTGAGTCCTTATCATTTGCTCTCAATTTTCAAATGAGAGACCGCACCCATGTTGGCACCCAAGCGCCTCCTGACTGCCCTGGCACTCACCTTGATCGGCAGCACCACCGTGCAGGCGGCCGACGAAGTGGTGGTCTACTCCTCGCGTATCGACGAACTGATCAAGCCGGTATTCGACGCCTACACCAAGAAGACCGGCGTGCAGGTCAAGTTCATTACCGACAAGGAAGCGCCGCTGATGCAGCGCATCAAGGCCGAGGGCGAGAACGCCACCGCCGACCTGCTGCTTACCGTTGACGCCGGCAACCTGTGGCAGGCCGAACAGATGGGCATCCTGCAACCCTTCACCTCTGCCGTCATCGACAAGAATATTCCGCTGCAATATCGCTCATCGGCCCACGCCTGGACCGGTTTGAGCCTGCGTGCGCGGACGATCGCCTATTCCACTGACCGGGTAAAACCGGGCGAGCTGACCACCTACGAAGCCTTGGCCGACAAGCAGTGGGAAGGACGCCTGTGCCTTCGCACGGCGAAAAAGGTCTACAACCAGTCGCTGACCGCCACGTTGATCGAAACCCATGGCGCAGCCAAGACCGAAGAGATCGTCAAGGGTTGGGTCAACAACCTGTCCACCGACGTGTTCTCCGACGACATTGCCGTGCTGGAGGCTATCAACGCCGGGCAGTGCGACGTGGGTATCGTCAATACCTACTACTACGGCCGCCTGCACAAGCAGAAGCCCGACCTGGCAGTGAAACTGTTCTGGCCGAACCAGGGCGACCGTGGCGTGCATGTGAACCTGTCAGGTATCGGCCTGACCAAGCACGCGCCGCACCCGGAAGCGGCCAAGGCACTGGTGGAGTGGATGACTACGCCTGAGGCGCAGAAGATCTTTGCCGACGTGAACCAGGAGTTCCCGGCCAACCCGGCGGTACCGCCATCGGCGGAAGTGGCGAGCTGGGGCAAGTTCGTAGCCGATACCTTGCCGGTGGAAGTGGCGGGCAAGCGCCAGGCTGAAGCCATCCGCCTGATGGATCGCGCTGGCTGGAACTGAATGTGTAAATTGCCACAGATCTAAATGTGGGAGGGGGCTTGCTCCCGATAGCGGGGTATCAGTCTAATCATCATTGACTGGCACTCCGCCATCGGGAGCAAGCCCCCTCCCACACTGTTTTGTGTCTTACCTTTAGATAACCCGTTCACAGAGAGTTTGCTCTTGGCCCACCCCGCCCAACGCCGTTGGTACCTGCCGGTCTTCACCGTCGCCGCCCTGGTGCTGCTGCCGCTGAGCGTGCTGTTGCTGTCCTGGCAAAGCATCGATCAACAGATCTGGTCCCACCTGTGGGACACCCAGATGCCCCGTTTGCTCGGCAACACCCTGACCCTGGTACTCGGTGTCGGTCTTGGCGTGACACTGTTGGGCGTCAGCCTGGCCTGGCTGACCAGCCTCTGCGAATTCCCCGGGCGACGCTGGCTTGATTGGGCCTTGATGCTGCCCTTTGCGATTCCGGCCTACGTGCTCGCCTTCGTGTTCGTCGGCCTGCTGGACTTCGCAGGTCCAGTGCAAACCTTGCTGCGCGAATGGTTCGGTACAGGGCTGCGTTTGCCGCGGGTGCGCTCCACAAGCGGCGTAGTCATCGTGTTGGTGCTGGTGTTCTATCCCTACGTCTACCTGTTGGCGCGCACGGCGTTTCTGGCCCAGGGCAAGGGCTTGATGGAAGCGGCGCGGGTGCTGGGGCAGTCGCCCTGGCAAGCATTCTGGCGCGTGGCCTTGCCGATGGCGCGCCCCGCGATTGGTGCCGGCGTGGCCTTGGCCTTGATGGAGACCCTGGCGGATTTCGGCGCCGTCTCGGTATTCAATTTCGACACCTTCACCACCGCTATCTACAAGACCTGGTACGGCTTTTTCAGTCTTTCCAGTGCCGCTCAACTGGCCAGCCTGTTGCTGCTGGTGGTGATGCTGGTGCTGTATGGCGAACGGCGCGCCCGCGGGGCCAGCCGGCCGAGCAATGAGCGACCGCGAGGCAAGGCGTTGTACCACCTTCGTGGGCTCAAGGCGGTGGCGGCCAGCGCTTGGTGCGGCCTGGTATTCGCTTGCGCGTTTGTGATCCCGATGCTGCAACTGGTGGCCTGGTTCTGGCAGCGCGGTCGCTTCGACCTGGATGAGCGCTACACGGGCCTGATCATCCACACCCTCTACCTGGGCGGTATTGCAGCGCTGATTACTGTCAGCGTGGCGCTGATACTGGCCTTTGCCAACCGCTTGGCGCCGACTCGGGCGATTCGCTCCGGCATCAGCCTGGCCAATGTCGGCTATGCCTTGCCCGGTTCGGTGCTGGCGGTGTCGATCATGCTGGCGTTCAGCTACTTGGATCGCGAGCTGGTGGTGCCACTGTCCGGCTGGCTGGGCGGTGCGGGCAAGCCCTTGCTGCTGGGCAGCCTGTCAGCGCTGGTGCTGGCGTATTTGGTGCGGTTCCTGGCAGTGGCCTACGGGCCTTTGGAAAACAGCCTGGCACGCATTCGCCCGTCATTGCCCGAAGCTGCACGCAGCCTTGGAGTGAGTGGCCCGCGACTGTTTTGCAAAGTGTATCTGCCGTTATTGTTGCCGGGCACCTTGAGCGCGGCGCTGCTGGTGTTCGTCGATGTGCTCAAGGAAATGCCTGCGACCCTGCTGATGCGCCCGTTCGGCTGGGACACCCTGGCGGTGCGGATCTTTGAAATGACCAGTGAAGGCGAATGGGCGCGGGCTTCTTTGCCGGCGCTGACCCTGGTGCTGGTCGGGTTGTTGCCGGTCATCGGGCTGATTCGGCGCTCTGCCCGACAAATCGGCTAGGTGCCAGTCCTACGGCTTGAGGCTACAATGCGCGGCATTCGGTGCGCTCCGTCTTTCGGATCGACCTGCTGTATGTGGCTGCGGGCCTTGTAATCCAGGGTGTTCAGCGCATGTGGCAGCCCTGCGCACCTTCGCCAAGCCCGGAAGGAGAAACCCATGGGACAGCGTACGCCTCTGTATGACCTGCATCTCGCCCTCGGCGCGAAAATGGTCGATTTTGGCGGTTGGGATATGCCTTTGCATTACGGCTCGCAAGTTGAAGAGCACCACCAGGTGCGACGCGACTGTGGGGTCTTCGATGTATCTCATATGACCGTAATCGATGTCACCGGCCCTCAGGCCAAGGAATGGCTCCAGCGCTTGCTGGCCAATGATGTCGATCGATTGCACGGCTGCGGCCGTGCGTTGTACAGCGCCATGCTCAACGAGCAGGGTGGGGTGGTGGACGACATGATCGTCTACCGCACAGAGAGCGGCTACCGGCTGGTGGTCAACGCCGCCACCCGCGACCAGGACATGGCCTGGATGCAGGCGCAACTGGGCGACTATCAGGTGCAACTGCATGAGCGATCCGAGCTGGCCATGCTCGCCATCCAGGGCCCCCATGCCCGGCAGAAAATCGCCGAACTGGTGACCCAGTCCCGTGGCACCCTGATCCAGCAACTCAAGCCCTTCGAGGGCCAGGCCGACGGCGACTGGTTTATCGCCCGCACCGGCTATACCGGTGAAGATGGCCTGGAAATTGTCCTGCCTGCCGATCAGGCGCCAGGCTTCTTCAACGATCTGGTGGGTGCCGGCATTTCCCCCATTGGTCTCGGCGCTCGCGATACCTTGCGCCTGGAGGCCGGCATGAACCTGTATGGCCAGGATATCCACCAGAATGTTTCGCCCCTGGCGGCCAATATGGCCTGGAGCATTGCCTGGGAGCCTGTCGGGCGCAATTTCATCGGTCGCACTGCGCTGGAAGCGGAAAAAACTGCCGGCGTGCAATTCAAACTGGTGGGGCTGGTACTGGAAGAGCGCGGGGTTTTACGTGCTCACCAAGTGGTTCGTATCGCCAATGTTGGCGAAGGAGAGATCACCAGTGGTAGTTTCTCGCCTACGCTAAGCAAATCCATTGCCCTGGCGCGTGTGCCGACGGCGACTGCCGACCGGGCCGAAGTGGAAATCCGCGGTAAGTGGTACCCGGTTCGAGTGGTCAAGCCGACCTTCGTGCGCCATGGCAAAACCTTGATCTAACTATTTCCGGCAGGCCAATGGCCGCTGACATTTCTTCTTGAGGACACAGACTATGAGCAATATCCCTGCAGACCTGCGTTTTGCCGAAAGTCATGAGTGGGCGAAAAAGGAGGGTGATCTTATCGTGGTGGGCATTTCCGACCATGCACAGGAAGCTCTGGGCGATGTGGTGTTTGTGGAACTGCCGGAAATCGGCAAAGTGTTTGTCGCGGGCGATGTCGCGGGTGTGGTTGAGTCGGTGAAAGCGGCCTCGGATATCTATTCACCAGTGGCGGGTGACGTGGTCGAAGTCAACCAGGCGCTGGGTTCCGAACCTGAAGCGCTGAACAACACGCCTTATGAATCGTGGATTTTCAAGGTCAAACCTTCGAATGCCGATGCGGATTTGGAAAAACTCTTGGACGCTGCCGGCTACAAAGCCGCCATCGGCGAATAAACGCAAACCCCATGTGGGAGGGGGCTTGCTCCCGATTGCGGTGTGCCAGTCAACTCACTTGTAGCTGACACACCGCAATCGGGAGCAAGCCCCCTCCCACAGTGTGTGATCAGCCTGCTTTCAATACCGCTTTAACCGCCGCGACAGCCCGCTCCACATCCGCCTCTGTCATCGCCGTAAACATCGGCAACGACACGATCAAACGCCCAACACGCTCCGCCACCGGGAACATACCTTCCTTGAAACCCTGCGCCCGATACAGGCTCAGCAGGTGGATCGGCGGATAGTGATAGCCAATGCCGACGCCGTGGGCCTGCATCTGCTCCATGAACGTCGCTCGGGCCGGCAGGCCATCCTGGCGCTCCGGCAGCACCAGTTGGAACAGGTGCCAGTTGCTGTTTTCGAAGTCTGCCGGCGGCAGTTGCGCACCATACTGTTCTTCGAAATCGCTGCCGAAGCACTTGAAGTAGTGTCGTGCCAGGTTCTGGCGGTGGGCGGTGATCTTCTCGATATGCGCAAACTGCCCCAGCCCGATGGCTGCGGCAATGTCGGTCATGTTGAACTTGCCGCCCAATACATCCACATCCAGGCCGTCGAAACCGGTGCGGGTCACGCCCTGCAGGCGATATTTCTCTGCCAGGCGGGCTTCCTCGGCGTTATTCAACACCAGGCAGCCACCTTCGGACGAAGTGATGTTCTTGTTCGCCTGGAAACTGAATGACACGAAGTCGCCGGTGGCGCCAATCCGCTCTCCATCCCAACTGGACCCCAGTGCCTGGGCAGCATCTTCCACGATACGCAGGTTGTACTTGTTGGCCAGCGCGTAAAGCATCGGCATATCCAGGGGTAAACCGGCCAGGTAGACCGGGATGATCGCCTTGGTACGCGGGGTGATTGCTGCTTCTACCTGGGTCAGGTCGATGTTACGCGTGACTGGATCGATATCGGCAAATACAGGGGTGGCGCCCACCTCGAGAATGACGTTGGCCGTCGCAACCCAGGAAATCGGTGTAGTGATGACTTCATCCCCTGGCCCGATACCGGCAATGCGCAGGGCAATCTCCATGGTGCAGGTGCCCGAGTTGAAGGTGCGCACTGGGCGCCCGCCAAAGTATTCCGACAACTGCGCTTCGAATGCCTGCACCTTGGGCCCGCTGGTGATCCAGCCGGAACGCAGGACATCGCCGACTGCCGAGATAGTGGCTTCATCGATGGTAGGTTTGGAAAACGGCAGGAAGGGCAGTTGGCTCATGACGAAGAAGGCATCCGTTTCGGTAGGTGATGAGTAATAGAGGTATCAGTAGCGCATGGTTGCATGGCTCGACTGAATATAGCCTGTCGCGCGTGAACGATTCGTCAGGTTGCAGGCAAAAAAATGCCGCTTGAAAAAGCGGCATTTTTTATCGGGCTTGGTTACTCGGCGACGGCATTCTTCGCGAGGATGGCGTTAGCCAGTTCCATGTCCGTGGCCTTGAGGCCAGGGTTGTCGGCGCGGACTTTCTGCATGGCGGCTTCCAGGTATGGGCCGCGAATGCCGCCGTCGCTGGCAACGAAGCTGCCAGCGTCATCCTGGGCGGCAACGACCAGCTTGTGGTCCTTGAACGTCAGGTACGTCGAGCCGGTGGTGGCGCCCGACGAGATGACATTGCGCCAGAAACTGTCGGCCATGGCTGAACCGACAGGAAGGGAAAGCACAGCGAGGGTGGCGACAGCATATTTGAGACGCATGATGGGTGACTCCGGTGGGTTATCTGTACGTTTTGATTGTAGTTAAGTCAGTCGAGTTCCATGACTGACTAAACAGTTTCAACTTTTAAAATCACTCCCTCCAGGCCAATCACGCGCACTTGAGCGCCTGCGGGTGTGTCGGCACCGGTGACCATCCATACCCCATCGCCGACTTTGACCTTGCCCCGGCCTTCCACAATCGCCTGATGCACCACGAAGGTGCGCCCGACCAGCTCTGTACCACGCTCGTTCAAGCCCGGTTGATCGCTGGTTTTGCCGCTGCTGCGTTGGCGTTTCCACCAGTACACGGCGGTCAGTATCGACAACACGGCAAACAGCAGCAGTTGCCATTCCAGCCCGAGCGGCGGCACCAAGAACTTGATTACGCCCACGGCAGCAGCGGCGATGCCCATCCACAGCAGGTAGCCGCCGGCACCGAACACCTCGAGTATCAACAGCACGGTGCCCAGCGCCAACCAATCCCAGAACGACAAATGCAGCAGGAAATCCCACATGGTGATGGCCTCAGCCTTTCTGGTTGCCGAAAGTCGCCTTGACGATCTCGCCGATACCGCCCACGGCGCCAATCACCTGGCTGGCTTCCAGCGGCATCAGGATGACTTTGCTGTTGTTGGCCGACGCCAGCTTGCCCAGGGCATCGATGTATTTTTGCGCGACGAAGTAATTGACCGCCTGCACGTTGCCCGACGCGATGGCTTCGGACACTACTTGTGTCGCCCGGGCTTCGGCTTCGGCCTGACGCTCACGCGCTTCGGATTCCAGGAACGCAGCCTGGCGGCTACCTTCGGCTTCGAGGATCTGCGCCTGCTTCTTGCCTTCGGCCGTCAGGATCGCCGACGCCCGCAGGCCCTCGGCTTCGAGGATCTGTGCACGCTTGATCCGCTCGGCTTTCATCTGGCCAGACATGGCGGCCATCAGGTCGGCGGGCGGGCTGATGTCCTTGATCTCGATACGGGTGATCTTGATGCCCCACGGCGCAGTGGCTTCATCCACGGTGCGCAGCAGCTTTTCGTTGATGCCGTCTCGCTGGCTCAGCATGGCGTCCAGTTCCATCGAGCCGAGTACCGTACGGATATTGGTTTGCAGCAGGTTGCGAATGGCATGTTCGAGGTTGTTGACCTCGTAGGCGGCCTGGGCGGTGTTGACCACCTGGAAGAAGCACACGGCATCGATCTGCACGGTAGCGTTGTCGGCGGTAATGACTTCCTGGGGCGGGATATCCAGTACGCTTTCCATCACGTTGATCTTGCGACCAATGCGGTCCATGACCGGGATGATGATGTTCAGGCCGGGCTTGAGGGTGTTGGTGTAGCGGCCGAAACGTTCAACAGTCCACTGGTAGCCTTGGGGCACCACCTTGAAACCCATGAACAGGATGGCAATGGCCAAGCCCACGAAAAGAAGCAGTACGGTTCCGATCTGCATAACGATTCCCTATCTGGAGGTGTCAGTGAACGACATTGGGCCGATTGTAACGGTCTGGTCACGAATAAAGACGGTTTCACGGCCCAATAAACAAGGGATTTGTTTCTGAATCCCCAGGGGTGACCCGTAATACCTCCGTCATCGTGGTCAGGCCAGCCTTCACTTTATCGATGCCGGCCATACGCAGGCTGTTCATGCCTTGTGCCAGCGCCCCACGGCGCAGCGCCTGTACGTCTGCGTCGGGGGTGACCAGCGCCTTGAGCGCTGGGTCCAATACCATTATTTCGTAGAGCCCGGCCCGGCCCTGATAACCGCTGTCACGACATTCCACACAGCCGACGGCTTCGTAGCCGCCAACGCTTTCCACCTCCGCCGGGCGCTTGCAGTGGGTGCACAGGACTCGCACCAGGCGCTGGGCCATGACCCCTAAGAGCGTAGCCTTGATCAAATAATGAGCAATGCCCAACTCCTGCAGTCGGCTGATAGCGCTGGGCGCATCGTTGGTATGCAGGGTCGATAGCACCAGGTGCCCGGTCAACGCGGCCTGGATCGCCATCTCTGCGGTTTCCTGGTCACGGATTTCGCCGATCATGATGATGTCCGGGTCCTGGCGCAGCAGGGCGCGGATGCCGCTGGCAAATGTGAGATCAATGTTGTGTTGGACCTGCATCTGATTAAAAGCCGGCTCGACCATTTCAATCGGATCTTCCACCGTACACAGGTTGACCTCACGGGTCGCCAGTTGCTTGAGGGTGGTGTAGAGGGTGCTGGTCTTGCCCGAGCCGGTCGGGCCTGTGACCAGGATGATGCCATTGGCTTGCCGGGTCATGGCGTGCCAGCGTTGCTGGTCAGCGCTCGACAACCCCAACTGGTCAAAATCCTTGAGCAGCACCTGTGGGTCAAAAATCCGCATCACCAGCTTTTCGCCAAACGCCGTCGGCAGGGTCGAAAGGCGCAGCTCCACCTCGACGCCTGTCGGGTTCCTGGTCTTGACTCGGCCGTCCTGGGGTTTGCGTTTCTCGGCCACATTCATTCGCCCGAGGCTTTTCAAACGGCTGACCACTGCCGTGGTGACCTGAGGCGGGAATTGATACACGTCCTGCAACAGCCCATCGATGCGAAAGCGCACCCGGCCCTGGTCGCCGCTGGGTTCAATGTGTATGTCGCTGGCCCGTTGGGCAAAGGCGTATTGCAACAGCCAGTCGACGATGTTGACGATATGCGCGTCATTGGCATCCGGTTCCTTGTCGCTGGCGCCGAGGCTGAGCAGCTCGACGTTGCCGGGTGTCGCCATCTTTTGATCGGCGCTACGGACTGACTTGGCCAGCCGGTAAAACTCGTTGATGCAGCGCTGGATATCCCGGGGGTTGGCAACCACGCGCCTGATCGAGCGCTTGAGCACTTGGGAGAGCCCGGCTTCCCAGGCGCTGACATGGGGCTGGGCGCTGGCGACCGTGACGCTCTGCGCATCTACCGCCACTGCAAGGATGCCGTGGCGCTGGGCGAAGGCATGAGACATCAACGGCACCACTGCCGCCACATCGATTTTCAACGGGTCGATGCGCAAGTAAGTCTGGCCGGCATGCCGGGCCAGCCATTGGGTCAAGGTCTCAAGGCAAGGGCCTTCGGCCGCGATGCACTCCAAGGGATGTTGGTTGCAGGGTGCTGCCGAAATTTTCTGCGCCGCCTGCGCCGTGATCAACCCTTGCTCGATTAACGCCGGCAACAACTGATGCAGTTCCAAGGGGTGATCGTGGGAGGCGACGGACATGCAGGGTTTCCTGGGAAGCTGGGAGGTGTAATCCCAGGCTAGCCAGCCTCTGAAAATCCTCCTCCCCGTGTGTTTTACAGGCTGTTACCCCGCGGTTGCCGCCAGCGCTTGAAGCCGCTCGGAATCAGCTGGCCAAAGCTCCAGGTCGCATACGCTGATCAGGTTTCGAATCTTTTCACCGATCACTTGGGCGCGGTGCCAGCTCAGGCCATGCATCACGATATCGATGTTCATCAGGTCGGCGTCCCGGCTCGCACTGACCTGGGCAGGTGTCAGCGATTGCAGCGCGAAATAGTTCAGCACCCGGCACAGCACGTCCGGCTCAGCTTCGGCGACGATGCGATAGTGCGCCTGGCAGTGGGCGCTGGTGACGGCCCACGCATCGGCGCGGGTGACAGGGTGGGCGGTTTCAACGACATGCATGCTGACTCTCCAGATTTGACTGGAGAAATTTTTACATTCGGCTCGGGAGATTTCTTATCTATGATGAGCTGATTTTGCGATTATTCGAATCAATCAATTCAGAATAAACCTATCAGCAGGTATTTCTATGCACAGTGAGTTGGACGCCTACGACCGCCGCATCCTGGCCCTGCTGCAAGAGGATGCCTCGCTCTCCAGCGCACAGATCGCCGAGCAGGTTGGCCTATCACAGTCACCGTGTTGGCGGCGCATTCAGCGGCTCAAGGAAGAGGGCGTGATCCGTGGCCAGGTCACCCTGCTGGACCGCAAGAAAATCGGGCTCAACACGCAGATTTTCGCCGAGGTCAAACTCAACGCCCATGGTCGCTCCAACTTCACCGAGTTCACCGAAGCGATTCGCGGGTTCCCGGAAGTGTTGGAGTGTTATGTGCTGATGGGGGCGGTGGATTTTCTGTTGCGCATCGTCACCTCGGATATCGAGGCATATGAGCGGTTTTTCTTCGAGAAGTTGTCGATGGTGCCGGGGATCCAGGAGGTCAACTCGATTGTGGCGTTGTCCGAGATCAAGTCCACCACCAGCCTGCCAGTATTGCGCTGACAGGGAGGGCCTCATCGGGGGCAAGTCGAATCGTCGCACCGCCCCTCCCACATTGGAACGCATTCCCCTGTGGGAGGGAGCTTGCTCCCGATGGCGATATTACAGGCGCAGAAGCGTCTTCCAGGCCCGATTCTGATACACCGCAATCGCCTGATGCATACGCGCATCCAGCGACTCATCGGTAATCGGCTGGTTAGCCAGGTGCGCCAGCTTGTTCAGCTCGCCGTACAAGCGGTCCAGCTCGGGAATATCCACCACGTGACGCGCATGGTGCAGCCAGGCCTGGATGCGTTCGATGCGCGGCAGTTGCTCGGCCAGGTCTTCCGGCTGTTGCTGGTAGCGCGACAGTTGCAGGGCTACGGCGTCGTCGGCCAGCAGGCGCGGCAGCCAGTTGGTGATTTGCGCAGCGCCCTGGCGGTTGCCGCGCACGTTGCGCTCGGCGGTCCAGGTACGGGCCAGCAGCCAGCGCGAGGTGTTCAGTGAGAACAGGCCCCAACGCACGTCTTGCAGCTCTTCGACGAACTGCTCCGGCGCGGCTTTGCGAATGTCTTCATCGTCGTCACCGGCCTGGACCAGCGGGCGCCAGTCTTCCAGCAGTGCATCCAGCGCGCTGCGCAGCTCGCTGGTGGATTGACGCGGTGCGGCCTGGCCGAGGCTGCCGATCAGGGCACGCAGCTCGCCGAGGTTTTCGACCCAGTCCTGCAGCAGGCGCCAGTGGCCGTTGAAACGGTATTGCTCGGCCAGGCGCTGGCTGCTGCCCAGCAGGTGCCACATGATCGCAGCGAAGGCATCGTCCAATGGCATTTCTGCGTGGATCTGCGGGGCGGGCAGGCTCAGGGAGTAGCTGCTGGCGTCGTACAGGCGGTAGCCACGCTCGGCCTTGCTGATATCACAGGGCATCAGCGCCAGGGTCGCGGCCAGCTCGGCGGCCAGTTCCAGCAGGGCAGCCGGTTCGCCTTCGCGCAGTTCCAGTTCCAGCTCGCAGATTTCTTCCTTCTGCTTGCCGACCACTACATGGCCCAGGTCCAGGGCGGCTTCGATCACCACCTTGGCTTTGCCGCGGCCCCAGGCGATTTCGGCGTGCTCGCGGACGAAATCGGTGGTGAAGATCGGCTTGAGGGTTTTCTTGTCCAGCTCGGCCAGTTGCTCAGGCCAGCATTCGCCGTCTAGTTTCTTCACGTCGAGCTTGGCTTTGGGCAGTTCCCAGTTGTACTCGTTGCGTTCCGACAAGCCGGCGACGCTTTGGCCACGGGTCTTGAGGGTCTGGATAATGTCGTCACCGTCCTTGCGCAGGCGCAGGGCAACTTTGGCCTGGGCCAGGTCACGCTCGGGGGTGTCGAAGTACTGGTTCATCAACTCACGGCGTTCCCAGCCACTTTTGTTGCGTTTTTTCAGTAGCGGGTGCTCACGCAGCGCGGCGAGTGTTTCGCGGCTGACGCGGAGCTTGATTTCGGTTTCTTTCTGCATGGCCGGAAAATCCAGGATCGGGAGCGCAGCCGGGGAAAAGTGTGGCTGCCAAGGTCGTGCAGTGTACAGGACTGAGCCCGGCAACGTGCCGCAACGGTTTATTGTGTCGTGCAGATGCCTCTATAGTGAGGTTCATCCGGGAAGTTGGGAGACCGCGCATGCCGTTACCGTCCATGAAAGAGCAGTTCGCCGCCTTGATCGCCGCACCGTCGGTGAGTTGTACCCAAGCGTCTCTCGACCAGACCAACCGCCCGGTGATCGATCTGCTCGCCGCTTGGCTGGGTGACCTGGGCTTTGCTATCGATATCCAGCAAGTCAGCCCTGGCAAGTTCAACCTGTTGGCCAGCTTCGGCAGCGGCCCCGGTGGTTTGGTGCTGGCGGGCCATAGCGATACCGTTCCTTACGACGCGGCGTTGTGGAAGACCGATCCGCTCAAACTGACGGAAGTCGACGGCCGCTGGGTAGGACTGGGCAGTTGCGACATGAAGGGCTTTTTCGCCCTGATCATCGAAGCTGTGTCGCCGCTGCTGGACCAGCCGTTCAAGCAACCGCTGCTGGTCCTCGCCACCTGTGACGAGGAAAGCTCGATGTCCGGTGCCCGTGCGCTGGCCGAGGCCGGGCGCCCGCTGGGCCGGGCGGCGGTGATCGGCGAGCCGACGGGCCTCAAGCCGATTCGACTGCACAAAGGCGTGATGATGGAGCGCATCGATATCCTCGGCCGCAGCGGTCACTCGTCGGACCCCAGCCTGGGCCACAGCGCCCTTGAAGCCATGCACGATGCCATCGGCGAACTGCGCGGCCTGCGTCTGGCCTGGCAGCGCGAGTACCGCAACCCACAATTCAGCGTGCCGCAGCCGACCATGAACTTCGGCTGCATCCACGGCGGCGACAACCCTAACCGCATCTGCGGCCAGTGTTCACTGGAGTTCGATCTGCGACCTTTGCCGGGCATGGATCCCGAGGTGCTGCGTGCGGCTATTAGGCAGAAGCTCGAACCCCTGGCCGAGCGCCACAAGGTCAAGATCGATTACGCGCCATTGTTCCCCGAAGTTCCGCCTTTCGAGCAGCCCGAAGACGCTGAGTTGGTGCGCGTGGCGCAGCGATTGACCGGTCATCGTGCCGAAGCAGTAGCGTTCGGCACCGAAGCGCCTTATCTTCAGCGCCTTGGTTGTGAAACCCTGGTGCTTGGCCCCGGCGATATTGCCTGCGCCCATCAGCCGGGCGAGTACCTCGAAATGTCACGCTTGACGCCTACAGTGCGTCTATTGCGGGAACTGATCGAACACTACTGCCTGAAACCTGCATAAATTAACCCCTGCCCATTCGTACATAAGGAGAGCGAGCGTGTCGCCAAGCCTGTTCCGACGATAACCATCAGCCCGCTGTGCGTTTTTTCGACTCATCCTTTTTCGGCTGCTTTTTATTACAGGCCCAGGTTCCATGCCCGAATACGTCAATTGGCTTCGTCACGCTTCGCCCTACATCAACGCCCACCGCGACTGCACCTTTGTGGTCATGCTGCCCGGCGACGGTGTGGAACACCCGAACTTCGGCAATATCGTCCACGACCTGGTGCTGCTCCATAGCCTGGGTGTGCGGCTGGTGCTGGTACATGGTTCGCGCCCACAGATTGAAACCCGCCTGCAGGCACGCGGCCTGACCCCGGCTTACCACGAAGGCTTGCGCATCACCGATGCCGCGACGCTGGAGTGTGTGATCGACGCGGTGGGCCACCTGCGTATCGCCATTGAAGCGCGCCTGTCCATGGACATGGCCTCGTCACCGATGCAAGGCTCGCGCCTGCGGGTGGCCAGCGGCAACCTGGTGACCGCGCGGCCGATTGGTGTGCTTGAAGGCGTGGACTACCACCACACCGGCGAAGTGCGCCGCGTCGATCGCAAGGGCATCAACCGCCTGTTGGACGAACGCTCCATCGTGCTGCTGTCGCCGTTGGGTTATTCGCCCACCGGTGAAATCTTCAACCTGGCCTGTGAAGACGTCGCCACCCGCGCTGCCATTGACCTGGGCGCCGACAAGTTGCTGTTGTTTGGTGCCGACCTGGGCCTGATCGATGAAAACGGTCGCCTGGTGCGAGAGTTGCGCCCGCAGCAAGTGCCTGCGCACCTGCAACGCCTGGGCAGCAACTATCAAGCCGAGCTGCTCGATGCCGCCGCGCAAGCCTGCCGGGGTGGAGTAGGGCGCAGCCATATCGTCAGCTACGCCGAAGACGGCGCCTTGCTCACCGAACTGTTCACCCGGGACGGCGGCGGTACGCTGGTGGCCCAGGAACAATTCGAATTGGTGCGCGAAGCGGCGATTGAAGACGTCGGCGGTTTGCTCGACCTGATCAGCCCGCTGGAAGAGCAAGGCATTCTGGTACGCCGTTCGCGGGAAGTGCTGGAACGTGAGATCGAACAGTTCAGCGTGGTCGAACGCGAGGGCATGATCATCGCTTGCGCGGCGCTGTATCAGATCGCGGATTCGGATGCGGGTGAGTTGGCGTGCCTGGCAGTGAACCCGGAGTACCGCCACGGCGGGCGCGGTGATGAACTGCTGGAACGCATTGAGACTCGGGCGCGGGCTCAAGGGTTGAAGACGTTGTTCGTGCTCACCACCCGCACCGCGCACTGGTTCCGGGAGCGTGGGTTTGTGCCGAGCAGCGTGGATCGCCTGCCGTCGGCACGGGCCTCGCTGTACAACTATCAGCGTAATTCGAAAATTTTCGAGAAAGCGTTGTAAACCCGACCCAGCAAACAATACATATCCAAATGTGGGAGGGAGCAAGCCCCCTCCCACATTGGACCGCGTTTATTCTGTGACGAACTTGTCGGTCACATACGCCGAATAGTCCGGCAACACCGCCTCCACCTTGCCCTGCTCCTTCAAGAACTTCGCGGTCTCCCCAATCGCCTTCGCCGTGCCGCCCTTAAGCAGCGCCTCGGTTTGCTGCGCTTGTGCATCCGGAAACGTCGTACCGGCCAATAACTCTGGAATATCGTCGGCGTTGGAGCCTGTCAATTTAGCGATTTTCTGCACCGGCTCCGAATCCACCGTCCAGCTGTCTTTATGGGCGGCATAGTCAGCGAAGGCGTCCAGGGTGACCTTGGCAAACTTGGCCACTACGTCAGGATGTTTTTCCGCGAAATCCTTGCGCGCTACCCACACTTCAAACGTCGGTGCACCCCACTGGCCCACCTGCGCCGCATCTGTCAGGGTTTTGCCGGTCTTGCGGATTTCGCCCAAAGCCGGTGACCACACGAAGGCACCGTCGATATCGCCGCGTTTCCAGGCGGCGGCGATCTCGGCCGGTTGCAGGTTAACCACCTTGACCTGCTGGGTGTTCAGCCCCCAATGCTTGAGCGCGCCGAGCAGGCTGTAATGGGAGGTTGAGACGAATGGCGTGGCGATGGTTTTGCCGATCAGGTCTTCGGGCTTGTCGATGCCACTGCCGTTACGCACCACCAAGGCTTCAGAAGCGTTGATCTGTGCCGATACGATAAACGCCACGATCGGTAGATTGCGCGAAGCCGCCGCTGCGAGCGGGCTGGAGCCGAGGTTGCCGATTTGTACATCACCCGAAGCAATCGCCGTGACCACCTCTGGCCCGCTGTTGAACCGGCGCCAGGCAATTTTCTCGCCAATGGTTTTTTCGTACAGACCGTCGGCCTGGGGGACTTTGCTGGGGTCGATGCCGGTTTGATAGCCGACGGTTAGATCGGCCGCATTGACACCAAAAGAAAGTATTAGCGATACAAAAACTGTAACAAATTGACGGGAGGATGTGCGTTTGGCCATGATGGCGTCGCCTTTTTGATCGTGAGTGACGTATGTAACCTTGCGGGCACACTAAACGATCTAAAAAAGCACTGGTAAATACCCTTTAGGAATTAGCTTATGGAGCGTGCGTCTATGCTGAGCAGCCCGCTGCATGGAAAGTCTTATTCCTGGATCGTATGAAAAAGAATGAAATAATTCTTTTTGGGTGTATGAAAAACTCATTACCCTGCAGGGACCAAATCAACTGCGATTAGACGAAGGTAGTAGACACACAAGGTTACGATTGACTTGGTAGTCACTATCTGGCGCTAATCGCGCATCTGTGGATCCAGGGCGTCAGACCCGGGACCAAAGAAATACAAAAATTAGAAATGAGAGGAGCGGTACATGAATAAGTCCACCTTGGCATTGGCTGTAGCCCTGGGCGCGGTTGCCCAGCAAGCAGGCGCTGCTGGTTTCATCGAAGACAGCAAGGCCACACTGGGCCTGCGTAACTTCTACATCAACACGGATAACCGTGAAGGTACCGCCAACCCGAGCAAGAACGAAGAATGGGGCCAAGGCTTCGATCTGCGCTTCATCTCCGGTTACACCCAAGGCACCGTTGGCTTCGGTCTCGACGCTATCGGCCTGTTGGGTGTTCGCCTGGATTCCGGCGGCGGCACCAATGGCGCGACTGCCAGCTCCTACGGTGGCACCATCTTCCCGAGCAAGTCCAATGGCGAAGCCGTTGATAACTATTCGAGCCTGGGCCTGACCGCCAAAGCCAAGATCTCCCAGACCGAACTGAAGCTGGGTACCTTGCAGCCTAAGCTGCCGGTCATCGTCACCAACGATGGTCGTATGCTGCCGCAGACCTTCCAGGGCGGCCAGATCACTTCCAGCGACATCAAGGACCTGACCCTGGTTGCCGGCCAGATCGAAAAAGCCAAGGGTCGTAACTCCAGCAACAACGAAAGCCTGTCCATCTCCGGCGCCAACAGCCGCGGTGTGAACTGGCGTTCGAGCAACAAGTTCTACTACGCCGGTGGCGACTACAAGATCACCAAGGATCTGACCGCCCAGTACTACTACGGCAACCTGGAAGATTTTTACAAGCAGCACTTCCTGGGCCTGACCCACAACTGGGCCATCGGTCCTGGCGTGCTGAAGTCTGACCTGCGCTACTTCAACAGCTCCGACGACGGTAACAATGGCAACCAGTCTGCCTACTTCTCGTCCGGTAACTACGGCGGCGTCAACTCCGGCCGTGGCAAGGTGGATAACAACCTGTACAGCGGCCTGTTCCTGTACTCCGTTGCCGGTCACACCTTCGGTGGCGGTTACCAGGTCAGCAACGGCAGCAGCGACTTCCCTTGGTTGAACCAGGGTGACGGCTCGTCGGCTTACATCACCACCGACATGCAGATCCAGAAGTTCGCCCGTGCCGGCGAGCGCACCTGGCAAGCTCGCTACTCCTACGATTTCGCCAAGGTTGGCGTACCTGGCCTGACCGCTGGCGTCGTGTACCTCAAGGGCGATCATATCGACACCGTTGCCAGCAACCGTGCCGAGTTCACCGGTCAGTCCGAGTGGGAACGTGACATCACTGTTGCCTACGTCGTACCGGAAGGTCCGCTGAAAAACGTCGGCGTGGCGTGGAAAAATGCTATGTGGCGCAGCGATATCGCCAGCGCGCGTAACCAGGACGAAAACCGTGTAATCGTCAGCTACTCGATCCCGCTGTTGTAAGACCGTAAAACCTTGCCCGGCGCGATGCCGGGCAAGGTGTCTTGCTTTTCAAGTCGGGCTCAACCCCCGCAAGCCCTTCCTGAACCCTCTTTTTACAGCGTCTCAAGGCCTTCTCGAACCTTGGAAGCAATGGTGCTCCTCGCCCGTTGACGCGTCCAATGAACACATTTTTAATATTCCTTTATCGTCTAGATAAATCGATATTTATTCTTTTTAAATAATTCAAGATCCATGCACAGTGGGCTCCATAAGCACTCACCAGGAGCCACACCATGAGCCTAAGACTGGGCGACATCGCCCCCGACTTCGAACAGGATTCCAGCGCCGGCAAGATTCGTTTCCATGAATGGCTGGGAGATAGCTGGGGTGTGTTGTTTTCCCACCCGGCGGACTTCACGCCGGTGTGCACCACCGAGTTGGGTTTTACCGCCAAGCTCAAGGACGAATTCGCACAGCGTGGCGTCAAGGCCATCGCCCTGTCGGTAGACCCGGTGGACTCGCACCACAAGTGGATCGAAGACATCAACGAAACCCAGAACACAATCGTCAACTTCCCGATCCTGGCCGACGCCGACCGCAAGGTCTCGGACCTCTACGACCTGATCCACCCGAACGCCAGTGACACCCTTACCGTGCGCTCCTTGTTCGTGATCGACCCGAACAAGAAGATCCGCCTGACCATCACCTACCCGGCCAGCACCGGGCGCAACTTTCATGAAATCCTGCGGGTAATCGACTCGCTGCAACTGACCGACAACCACAAGGTTGCCACCCCGGCCAACTGGCAGGATGGGGATGAAGTAGTGATCGTGCCGTCGCTTAAGGATGAGGAAGAGATCAAGAAACGCTTTCCGAAGGGTTACCGCGCCGTGAAGCCTTACTTGCGCCTCACTCCACAACCCAATCGTTAACACAGGTCAAATGTGATACAGGACCAGTGTGGGAGGGGGCTTGCTCCCGATAGCGGTGGATCAGTCACCGAATGCATTGACTGGCACTCCGTCATCGGGAGCAAGCCCCCTCCCACGTGTTTAAGCGCATTTTCAACGCTCACAATGCAGGGGTTTTCAGGCCGTTTCCACGGCCTTTTTTTTCGCCTGGCGATTGATAAACCGCTTATGTGTTTATGGAATAAACAAATGAATAAATAAGATTTATAGATATATAAATCTGCTGTTAAGGTCTGTTCCATCTTGGCGCCATCGCCACACAGCGAACCGCCGACACTTGCCCAAGGAATTCCCTACATGCTGGTCGTAACACTTGGAGGCAGTCCCAGCCAGCGTTCGCGCTCCGGGGTGTTGCTGGATAAAACCCGTCAATGGCTGCAACAGCAGGGCGTGGAAGTGGTGAGTTACCAAATACGGGACTTCCCGGCAGAAGATTTACTGCACGCCCGGTTCGACAGCCCCAAGGTCATCGACCTGCTGCAGCAAGTTGCCAATGCCGACGGCCTGGTGATTGCCACGCCGGTGTACAAGGCGTCGTTTTCCGGCGCGTTGAAAACCGTGTTGGACCTGCTGCCCGAACGCGCCCTGGCGCATAAGGTGGTACTGCCAATAGCAACCGGCGGCAGCATCGCCCACATGCTGGCAGTGGACTACGCCTTGAAGCCGGTGTTGTCAGCCCTCAAAGCCCAGGAATTGCTTCACGGCATTTTTGCCGAAGACAGCCAGATCGCGTATGGCGAAGGCAGCGCCCAGGCGCAACTGGTGCCGGTGCTCGAACAGCGTTTGCACGAGGCTCTGGAGCAGCTCTACAGCGCCATGGCTCGGCGCCCGAAACCGCTGGACCCTGATGTGTTGAATGAACGTTTGTTGAGTGCTCGCTGGAGCATCTGAGCCTTACCCGGATATCGAGAAACACTCACCTTACTCAGCCGCCAACGGCCAAGCAGGTGCAGCCAAAACCCTAATCGCAAATGTGGAGAGCGCCATGCGCACTGTCATCTTGCGTCGTGGTCTGGTCGCACTGTTTGCTGCGGCTGTGTCCTTCGGCGCCATTGTTCAAGCCCAAGCCGCCGAGACCCTGCGGATCGGTTATCAGAAATACGGCACCCTGGTGCTGCTCAAAGCCAAGGGCACCCTGGAAAAACGCCTGGCCGCCCAAGGCGTGCAGGTGCAGTGGACCGAGTTCCCCGGCGGCCCCCAGTTGCTCGAGGGCTTGAACGTCGGCTCTATCGACTTCGGCGTCACCGGTGAAACCCCACCGGTCTTCGCCCAGGCTGCCGGCGCCGACCTGCTCTATGTCGCCTACGAACCGCCCGCGCCTACCAGTGAAGCGATCCTGGTGCCCAAAGACTCGCCGATCAAATCGGTGGCTGAGCTCAAAGGCAAGAAGGTGGTGCTCAACAAAGGCTCCAACGTGCACTACCTGCTGGTGCGTGCCCTGGAAGATGCCGGCCTCAAATACACCGACGTGACGACGGTGTTTCTGCCGCCCGCCGATGCCCGTGCCGCGTTCGAGCGCGGCAGCGTGGACGCTTGGGTGATCTGGGACCCGTACCAGGCCGCCGCCGAGAAACAACTGCAAGCCCGCACCCTGCGTGACGGTACCGGCATTGCCGACAACCATCAGTTCTACCTGGCCACCAAGCCCTACGCCGAAAAGCATCCGCAAGTGATCGAAGCATTGGTGGACGAAGTGCGCGCCGCGGGCGAATGGGCCAAGGCCAATCCTGAACAAGTCACCGCACAGGTCGCGCCGCTGCTGGGGCTGCCCGCTGATGTCACCCTCACCTCCATGAAGCGCCAAGGCTTCGGCGCGCTATTCCTGACGCCAGAGGTGGTCGCAGCCCAGCAGAAAATCGCCGACAGCTTCTACCAACTCAAATTGATCCCCAAGCCCTTGAGCATCAAGGACGTGATCTGGACGCCACCCGCCGCTGTTGCCAAAGCGCCGTAACCCGACTTCTTCAGGAGACAACTCCATGAGCCTCAATATTTTCTGGTTCCTGCCTACCCACGGCGACGGCCATTACCTTGGCACCGCCGAAGGCGCTCGCGCCGTCGATCACGGTTACCTGCAACAAGTGGCCCAGGCCGCTGACCGGCTGGGTTTTGGTGGGGTGTTGATCCCTACCGGCCGCTCCTGCGAAGACTCGTGGCTGGTGGCCGCCTCGCTGATTCCAGTGACCCAGCGTCTGAAATTCCTTGTCGCGCTGCGCCCCGGGATCATTTCCCCGACGGTGGCCGCACGCCAGGCCGCAACCCTGGACCGCCTGTCCGGTGGCCGTGCGTTGTTCAACCTGGTGACCGGCGGTGACCCCGAAGAGCTGGCCGGCGACGGCCTGTTTCTCAGTCATGAAGAGCGCTACCAGGCCTCCGTGGAATTCACCCGCATCTGGCGCCGCGTGCTGGAAGGCGAAACCGTGGATTACGACGGCCAGCACATCAGCGTCAAAGGCGCCAAGTTGCTCTACCCACCGATCCAGCAACCGCGCCCGCCGCTGTACTTCGGTGGTTCCTCCGAAGCCGCCCAGGATCTGGCAGCCGAACAGGTGGAAATGGTCCTGACCTGGGGCGAGCCGCCGGCTGCGGTCGCGGAAAAAATTGCACAGGTTCGCGCCAAGGCCGAGAAACTCGGGCGTACCCTGCGCTTTGGCATTCGCCTGCATGTGATCGTGCGCGAGACCAACGAAGAGGCATGGAAAGCCGCCGACAAATTGATCTCCCATCTGGACGACGACACCATCGCGCGTGCCCAGGCGTCCCTGGCGCGCTTCGATTCGGTCGGCCAGCAGCGCATGGCAGCCTTGCACGGCGGTAGCCGTGACAACCTGGAAGTCAGCCCTAACCTGTGGGCCGGCGTCGGCCTGGTGCGCGGCGGTGCAGGGACTGCGCTGGTCGGCGATGGGCCAACGGTTGCGGCGCGGGTCAAGGAATACGCGGACCTGGGTATCGACACCTTTATCTTCTCCGGTTATCCGCACCTGGAAGAGTCGTATCGGGTCGCTGAGCTGCTGTTCCCGCACCTGGATATCGAGCGTCCCGAGCTGCCGAAAAGCGCCGGTTACGTCAGCCCGTTTGGCGAGATGGTCGCCAACGACATCCTTCCCAAAGCTGCGTCACAGAGTTGAGGCGCCGTTATGGACGTTGAAAAATTCAGCCATCGCGTGGCGCCATGGGTGCTGCCGATCTTGTTACTGGCGGTGTGGCAGTTGTCGGTGTCGGCGGGTTGGTTGTCGACGCGTATTCTGCCGGCGCCGAGTGCGGTGATTGCAGCCGGGGTCAACTTGGTGGTCAGCGGCGAAATCTGGACGCACCTGGCCATCAGCGGCTGGCGTGCCGGCCTGGGTTTTGTGATCGGTGGCAGCATCGGTTTGGCCCTGGGCTTTATCACCGGCTTGTCGAAGTGGGGCGAGCGTCTGCTGGACAGCTCGGTGCAGATGATCCGCAACGTGCCGCATCTGGCGCTGATTCCGCTGGTGATCCTGTGGTTCGGCATTGACGAGACCGCAAAGATTTTTCTGGTGGCCTTGGGCACGTTGTTCCCGATTTACCTGAACACCTACCACGGCATCCGCAATGTCGACCCGGCGCTGGTGGAAATGTCGCGCAGCTACGGCTTGTCCGGGTTCAACCTGTTCTGGCAAGTGATCCTGCCGGGCGCGCTGCCGTCGATCCTGGTGGGCGTGAGGTTCGCCCTGGGCTTTATGTGGCTGACGCTGATCGTGGCGGAAACCATCTCGGCCAGCTCCGGCATCGGCTACCTGGCGATGAATGCCCGTGAGTTTCTGCAAACCGACGTGGTGGTATTGGCCATCGTCATGTACGCCATCCTCGGCAAACTGGCCGACCTGGCCGCCCGTGGGCTGGAGCGTGTGTGGCTGCGCTGGCACCCGGCCTATCAAGTGAATAAAGGAGGTGCGGCATGACCGCTCAACAACCTCCACGCCTGTTGAAGGGCATCCCACTGGCGGTGCGCAAGTTGCGCAAGGCCTTTGGTGCGCGGGAAGTGCTCAAGGAAATCGACCTGCACATTCCGGCGGGGCAGTTCGTGGCTGTGGTCGGTCGCAGTGGTTGCGGTAAAAGTACCTTGCTGCGCCTGCTGGCCGGTCTGGACAAAGCCAGCGGCGGCGAGCTGCTGGCCGGCTCCGCGCCGCTGCACGAGGCAATTGAAGACACGCGATTGATGTTTCAGGAAGCGCGTTTGCTGCCCTGGAAAAAGATCATCGACAATGTTGGCCTCGGTCTCACGGGCAATTGGCGCCCTCGCGCGCTGGAAGCCCTGGAAGCGGTCGGCCTGGCTGAGCGCGCCAATGAATGGCCGGCGGCATTGTCCGGTGGCCAGAAGCAGCGCGTGGCGCTGGCCCGTGCGTTGATCCACCAGCCGCGCCTGTTGTTGCTCGACGAGCCGCTGGGGGCTCTGGATGCCCTGACCCGCATCGAGATGCAGCAACTGATCGAAAACCTCTGGCGCAAGCATGGCTTCACCGTGTTGCTGGTGACCCATGACGTCAGCGAAGCGGTGGCGATTGCCGATCGGGTGATTCTGATTGAGGACGGCGCCATCGGCCTCGACCTGAACATCGACCTGCCACGTCCGCGCGCCCGTGGCTCACATCGCCTGGCTGCGCTGGAAGCCGAAGTACTCAACCGTGTGCTGTCGCTGCCCGGCTCACCGCCGGAACCCGAACCTGTTTCACCGTTGCCGACGCAATTGCGTTGGGCGCAATAACTCACTTGTCCTTAGAAGGAACAACACCATGACTATCAAAGCCATCAACGTGCGTAACCAGTTCAAAGGCACCATCAAGGAAATCGTGGTCGGTGACGTGCTGTCTGAAATCGATGTACAGACGGCGTCGGGCATTGTCACTTCGGTGATCACCACTCGCTCGGTCAAGGAGCTGGAGTTGGTGATTGGCAGTGAGGTGATCGCCTTTGTGAAATCTACTGAGGTGTCGATTGCAAAGTTGTGAGGTACGTCGTTCTTGAGGCCGCCTTCGCGAGCAAGCCCGCTCCCACATTTAGAATGTGTTCACAAATCAAAATGTGGGAGCGGGCTTGCTCGCGAAGAGGCCTGCCCAGTCACCACAAGACTTATCGCTTGGGCAGGTAGGCAGGCAAATAAAGCCCCACATAGGCATCAAACACCCGCATCCCTTCCTCCGCCATACGCGGGGTAATCAGCCCATGTTGATGCACTGAACGCGCATACACGCGGTCGCTCAGCTCCAGTGCCAGGGCAAATACATCCACATCCTTGGGCAAGCTCGGCACTTCGAAGTGGCGGTTGAACACTTCCAGCATCAAGTCCCCCAGCTCCAGATCATGCTGACGATCCGCCTGGGTGACTTCGGTCAGCCCGTGCTGGGCCAGGATCAACTGGCGTGCAGCGGCGTCCTGATCGTAAACGCTGAGCATGCGCTGTTCGACGATGCAGGACAGGTCGCGCCAATGCTTGAGTGACTCGTGCTCGATGGGCGCCTGGATGGCGGCGCGGAAGGCTGCGTGAACGTCAGCGGTCAACGCCTCCAGCAACGCCGGCACACTGGCGAAGAAGTGATACACCGACGACGGCGGAATCTGCGCCCGCTCGGCCACGCTGTAGATCGACAAACTGGCCACGCCTTCGGCGGCCAGCAAGGTGCGGGCGGCGTCGAGGATCGCGTCGATCCGAGCCTGGCTGCGGGCGCGAGGTTTGCGAGGGGCGGCGGGGCGGGTGGGCATGGAAGTCTCCTACAAGGCAGCGGGCATTGTATGAGCAGGGAGGTGTGTTGTCTGCCAGGCCGCCATCGGGAGCAAGCCCCCTCCCACATTTGGATCTGTGAATACATTCAAAATGTGGGAGGGGGCTTGCTCCCGATGAGGCCAACTCGGTCCCCCAAAAGCAACCCATAAAAAAACGCCACTGACCAAAGCCAGCGGCGTTCCTTCAGCAGCTGCAACCGCTTACACGGTATGCAGGTACCAGTTGTACTCAAGGTCGGAGATGGAGTGTTCGAACTCTTCCAGCTCACTTTCCTT
Organism: Pseudomonas haemolytica; assembly: GCF_009659625.1. Lineage (GTDB taxonomy): Bacteria > Pseudomonadota > Gammaproteobacteria > Pseudomonadales > Pseudomonadaceae > Aquipseudomonas > Aquipseudomonas haemolytica. Next base: position 437,578 of record NZ_VOIW01000003.1, read on the forward strand.
ACAGGCGACGAAGATATCGATGTATTTAGGATCGATGTACTTGGCCATCACCTCGCTGTCGTCCAACTCACGCAGGGCATCGCGCAGGTTGTTCGGCAGGCTTTGCTCGTTCTGCTCGTAGCTGTTGCCTTCCACCGGCGCGCCTGGCTCGATCTTGTTGGTCAGGCCGTGGTGCACACCTGCCAGGACCGAGGCCATCAGCAGGTAAGGGTTGGCATCGGCACCGGCCACACGGTGTTCGATACGTACCGCATCGGATGAGCCGGTGGGTACGCGAATCGCTACAGTGCGGTTATCCAGGCCCCAGCACGGCGAGTTCGGCACGTAGAACTGTGCGCCGAAACGACGGTAGGAGTTCACGTTAGGGCACAGGAACGCCATTTGAGCGGGTAGGGTCTCGAGCACACCGCCGATCGCGTGACGCAATGCGGCGTTCTGCTCGGGATCCTCGCTGGCAAAGATGTTCTTGCCGTCTTTGTCCAGGATCGAAATGTGTACGTGCAAACCGTTGCCTGCCTGGCCTGGGTAAGGCTTGGCCATGAAGGTGGTGTCCATCTCATGGTCGTAGGCGATGTTCTTGATCAGGCGCTTGAGCAGTACCGCGTAATCGCAGGCCTTGATCGGGTCGGCGACGTGGTGCAGGTTCACTTCGAACTGCGCCGGGGCGCTTTCCTTGACGATGGCGTCGGCCGGAATGCCTTGCTCCTTGGCACCTTCCAGGATGTCCTGGAGGCAGTCGACGTATTCGTCGAGGTCGTCGATCAGGTAGACCTGTGTCGAGTGCGGGCGTTTGCCGGAGATCGGCGAGCGGGGCGGTTGCGGGCGGCCGTTCACGTTCTCCTGATCGATCAGGTAGAACTCAAGCTCGAAGGCAGCGCAGATGGTCAGGCCGAGGTCGTCAAATTTGCTTACAACTTGGCGGAGCACTTCGCGCGGATCGGCGAAGAAAGGTTCACCTTCAAGTTCGTGCATGGTCATCAGCAGTTGCGCGGTAGGGCGCTTTTGCCAGGGTTCATTGCACAGGGTGTCGGGGATTGGATAACAGATTCGGTCAGCATCACCGATGTCCAGGCCCAGGCCGGTGCTTTCCACCGTCGAGCCGTTGATATCCAGGGCAAATAAAGAGGCAGGCAGGTTAATGCCCTTCTCGTAAACCTTGTGGAGGCTGGTGCGTTCGATGCGCTTACCGCGCACCACACCATTCATATCCGCAATTAGAAGGTCTACGTACAGAACCTCAGGATGATCCTTAAGGAACGCGTTCGCTTCGTTAAGCTGAACGGCACGCGGGGGTACCGACATGATGCAACACCTTTGTTGTTAAAAATATCAATCATTGATCTTTTCTGGTTTCAGTCAACCCGAACGGCATGCCGAAGTCAAGCGAGGGCTTTTTTGCCCTAAAAAAGCGCCGCGAAGGCTTTTTTGCGGTGTTTTGGGGCGGTTTTCTGAGTTTGCTGTGCATGGGACTCGCAGTCTTGAGCGGGCCGTGTAGGATTTTTTACGGGGGTGTTGTGTAAAAAAATGAACAAGGCTAAGCTCGATTCAAACCCATAACAGCAATAATACCGGGGTGCTTCATGTTTCTCCTGCCGCCACTTGGCGTCTTGGCCTGCTTCAGACGGGCTTTTTCATCCGTTCTTGCGTCCTGCGTGAACGCCTGCGCCCCGGCCAATATTCTTGACGCCCAGGCCGACCTCTTCTTTGCACAATCACTGCCCTCCAAATTGCCTCTCAATGGCTGGCGCCTGCGGGGCTGCTCATGATTCTGCACAAGTTTGGCGTGAGGAATACAACCCTTGGGCAAATGGCAGGTAAGCTCCTACCCTGAATGAAAAACGACGCGGATGCTGCGTCAACCAACGCCTGGCCTTTTAATGGATGCCAGGAAACCCAGCCCAGAGGCATTTATGAGTAACAACCTCGACCAGCTCACCGATTGGTTGAAAGACCACAAGATCACAGAAGTCGAATGCATGATTGGCGACCTCACCGGTATCACCCGTGGCAAGATCTCGCCGACCAACAAGTTCATCGCCGAAAAAGGCATGCGCCTGCCCGAGAGCGTTCTATTGCAGACCGTGACCGGCGACTATGTCGAAGACGACATCTATTACGAATTGCTCGACCCGGCCGACATCGACATGATCTGCCGCCCCGACCAGAACGCGGTATTCCTGGTGCCGTGGGCCATCGAACCGACCGCTCAGGTAATCCACGACACCTACGACAAGCAAGGCAACCCGATCGAGCTGTCGCCGCGCAACGTGCTCAAGAAAGTCCTCAAGCTCTACGCCGACAGAGGCTGGCAGCCCATCGTGGCGCCGGAGATGGAGTTCTACCTGACCAAGCGCTGCGAAGACCCGGACTTCCCATTGCAACCGCCGATTGGCCGTTCCGGCCGCCCGGAAACCGGTCGCCAATCCTTCTCTATAGAAGCGGCCAACGAATTCGACCCATTGTTCGAAGACGTCTACGACTGGTGCGAACTGCAGGAACTGGACCTCGACACCCTGATCCACGAGGACGGCACGGCGCAGATGGAAATCAACTTCCGTCATGGCGATGCCTTGTCCCTGGCCGACCAGATCCTGGTGTTCAAGCGCACCATGCGTGAAGCCGCGCTCAAGCACAACGTGGCCGCCACCTTCATGGCCAAGCCGATGACCGGCGAGCCCGGCAGCGCGATGCACCTGCACCAGAGCATCATCGACATCGCCACCGGCAAAAACGTCTTCTCCAATGAAGACGGGACCATGAGCCAGTTGTTCCTCAACCACATTGGCGGCCTGCAGAAATTCATCCCCGAATTGCTGCCGCTGTTTGCGCCTAACGTGAACTCCTTCCGCCGCTTCCTGCCCGACACCTCGGCGCCGGTAAACGTGGAGTGGGGCGAAGAAAACCGCACCGTCGGCCTGCGCGTACCGGATGCCGGCCCGCAGAACCGCCGCGTGGAAAACCGCCTGCCGGGCGCCGATGCCAACCCGTACCTGGCAATTGCCGCCAGCCTGCTGTGTGGCTACATCGGCATGGTCGAGGGCCATACCCCGAGCGCGCCGGTGGTGGGCCGCGGCTACGAGCGCCGCAACCTGCGCCTGCCGTTGACCATCGAGGACGCCCTGGAGCGCATGGAAAACAGCAAGACCATCGAGAAATACCTGGGGCAAAAATTCATCACAGGCTACGTCGCGGTCAAGCGGGCCGAGCATGAAAACTTCAAGCGCGTGATCAGTTCGTGGGAGCGGGAATTCCTGCTCTTCGCCGTCTGATGCGCCGGGCGCGTCGTAGGAAAGGCGCGCCCTCACCTGAAAAGTCTAGGAGATTGGTATGTCCAGCAACAACCCGCAAACCCGTGAATGGCAAGCCTTGAGCAATGATCACCACCTGGCGCCGTTCAGCGACTTCAAGCAATTGAAAGAGAAAGGCCCTCGGATCATCACCAAAGCCCACGGCGTTTACCTGTGGGACAGCGAAGGCAACAAGATCCTCGACGGCATGGCCGGCCTGTGGTGCGTGGCGATCGGTTACGGTCGCGATGAACTGGCAGACGCCGCCGCCAAGCAGATGAAAGAACTGCCGTACTACAACCTGTTCTTCCAGACCGCGCACCCGCCGGTGCTGGAATTGGCCAAGGCGATTTCCGATATCGCACCGGCCGGCATGAACCATGTGTTCTTCACCGGTTCCGGCTCCGAAGGCAACGACACCATGCTGCGTATGGTGCGCCACTACTGGGCGATCAAGGGCCAGCCGAACAAGAAAACCATCATTGCCCGCAAGAATGGCTACCACGGTTCTACCGTGGCCGGCGCCAGCCTGGGTGGCATGACCTATATGCACGAGCAGGGCGACTTGCCGATTCCGGGCATCACCCACATCGCCCAGCCGTACTGGTTTGGCGAAGGCGGCGACATGAGCCCCGAGGAATTCGGCGTGTGGGCGGCCAACCAGTTGGAAGAGAAGATCCTCGAACTGGGCGTGGACAACGTCGGTGCCTTTATTGCCGAACCGATCCAGGGTGCCGGTGGCGTGATCGTACCGCCCGCCACCTACTGGCCGCGCATCAAGGAAATCCTCGCCAAGTACGACATCCTGTTTGTTGCCGACGAAGTGATCTGCGGCTTTGGCCGTACCGGTGAGTGGTTCGGTAGTGATTTCTACGACCTCAAGCCGCACATGATGACCATCGCCAAGGGCCTGACCTCGGGCTACATCCCCATGGGTGGCCTGATCGTACGTGACGAAGTGGTCGACGTGCTGAATGAAGGGGGCGATTTCAACCATGGCTTTACCTACTCCGGTCACCCGGTAGCCGCGGCTGTGGCCCTGGAAAACATCCGCATCCTGCGCGATGAAAAAATCGTTAACCGCGTTCACGATGAAACGGCACCGTATTTGCAGAAACGCCTGAGGGAACTGGGCGATCACCCGCTGGTGGGCGAAGTGCGCGGCGTGGGCATGCTCGGTGCGATCGAGCTGGTCCAGGACAAGGCCACGCGCAAGCGTTATGAAGGCAAAGGCGTAGGCATGATTTGCCGAACCTTCTGCTTCGAGAATGGCCTGATCATGCGCGCCGTGGGCGACACCATGATCATTTCGCCGCCACTGGTGATCAGTAAGGCTGAGATTGACGAGTTGGTCAGCAAGGCTCGCCAGTGCCTGGACATGACTTTGGCGGCATTGCAGGGCTAAGTGCTAGGCTCAGTGCGCAGCGGCTTCGGGCGCTGCGTCTGAGCAAGTAAATGAGACACCGATAAATAGAGTGCTTTGGTTGAAAGCCGGCACTAGAACTTGCCAGACTGTCGCCCTGTTTTGTTGCCCTTCGGTTGGGCCGTAGAACATACAAAGCTTGTGGCCCAAAAAAGAAAAAATTGGAGCATCACCAAATGAAGGCATTAGGTTTGAAGAACGCTGGCAAGACCCTCCTCGCCTTGTCCCTGATGGGCGCAATGGCGGGCGCGGCCCAGGCAGACAATAAAGTGCTGCACGTCTACAACTGGTCCGACTACATTGCACCGGACACCATCGCCAACTTTGAAAAAGAGTCGGGCATTAAAGTGGTGTACGACGTTTTTGACAGCAACGAGACCCTGGAAGCCAAGTTGCTGGCAGGCAAGTCCGGTTACGACATCGTCGTGCCGTCGAACAGCTTCCTTGCCAAGCAGATCAAGGCCGGTGTCTACCAGGAGCTGGACAAGTCCAAGCTGCCCAATTACGCCAACCTGAACAAATCCCTGCTCAAAGCCGTGGCGGTCAGCGACCCGGACAACAAGCACGCCTTCCCGTACATGTGGGGCTCGATGGGCATCGGCTACAACCCGGAGAAGGTCAAGGCCGCACTGGGCGTGGACAAGATCGATTCATGGGATGTGCTGATGAAGCCGGAAAACATCGCCAAGCTGAAAAGCTGCGGTGTGAGCTTCCTCGACTCGCCGACCGAAATGTTGCCAGTGGCGCTGCACTACCTGGGCCTGCCGACCGACACCCAGAAGAAGGCTGATCTGAAACAGGCCGAAGACCTGTTCATGAAAATCCGACCTTCGATCGGCTACTTCCACTCGTCCAAGTACATTTCTGACCTGGCTAACGGCAACATCTGCGTGGCTGTAGGTTACTCGGGTGATATTGAACAGGCCAAAACCCGCGCGGCTGAAGCCGGTGGCAAGGTCAAGATCGCCTACGACATTCCGAAAGAAGGCGCTGGCAGCTTCTTCGACATGGTCGCCATCCCTAAGGATGCCGAAAACGTCGAGGCCGCCTACGCGTTCATGAACTACCTGCTCAAGCCGGAAGTCATGGCCGCGATCACCAACAGTGTGCGTTTCCCGAACGGCAACGAGAAAGCCACCCCACTGGTTGATAAAGACATCACCAGCGACCCGGGCATCTACCCATCAGCGGACGTGCAGGCCAAGCTTTACGCCATCGCTGACATGCCGGCTGCGACCCAGCGTGAAATGACACGCAGTTGGACCAAGATCAAGTCGGGTAAATAATCCTTGAACCTGTGGGAGGGCTTGCCCCCTCCTACAAATTAAATGACAGAAAGTTTTGCCGGATCGGTTTATCGAGGGTAAGTTGCGCGCCGGTTTTGTTGTCGGGCAACAACTTTAAGGCCCAACTATTTAAGAGGACCTCCACTTGCCAATTTCTTTATTTCGCAAAGCCATGCTGGTGGGTGCAGGTATCACGCTGGCTGCCAGCGTGCAGGCCGCACCGACGGTGCATATTTATAACTGGTCGGACTACATCGGCCCCGACACCCTGGTCAACTTCGAAAAGGCCAGTGGCATCAAGCCCGTGTATGACGTGTTTGATTCCAACGAAACCCTGGAAGGCAAATTGCTCGCCGGGCGTACCGGCTACGACGTGGTGGTGCCGTCCAACCATTTCCTCGGCAAGCAGATCAAGGCCGGGGCGTTCCAGAAGCTCGACAAGTCATTGCTGACGAACTATGCCAACCTCGACCCGGTACTGCTCAAGCGCCTGGAAAAGAACGACCCGGGCAACCAGTACGCGGTGCCGTACCTGTGGGGCACTAATGGCATCGGCTACAACGTCGATAAAGTGAAGGAAGTACTGGGCGTCGACCATATCGACTCCTGGGCGGTGTTGTTCGAGCCGGAAAACATGAAGAAGCTTGCCACTTGCGGCGTTTCCTTCATGGACTCCGCGGATGAAATGCTGCCAGCGGTGCTCAACTACATGGGACTGGACCCTAACAGCACCAACCCGGCTGACTACAAGAAGGCCGAGGAAAAACTGCTGAAAGTGCGCCCCTACGTGACCTACTTCCACTCTTCCAAATACATCTCCGACTTGGCCAACGGCAATATCTGCGTGGCGGCCGGCTTCTCCGGCGATGTGTTCCAGGCCAAGGCCCGTGCGGCTGAGGCCGGTAAAGGCGTAAACATCGCCTACGCGATTCCGAAAGAAGGCGGCAACCTGTGGTTTGACGTGTTGGCGATCCCCAAGGATGCCAGCAACGTCAAAGAGGCCCACGCCTTCATCAACTATTTGCTGCAACCTGAGGTGATCGCTCAGGTCAGTGATCAGGTCGGTTATGCCAACCCTAACCCAGGGGCGGACAAGCTGATGGAACAATCGATACGCACTGACGCAGCGGTTTACCCACCGCAGGCGGTTCTCGAGCGGACATTCGTCAACTTCGAGTTACCCCCGAAAGTGCAGCGTTTAATGACCCGTAGCTGGACCAAGGTCAAGACGGGCAAGTAAGGCTCAAACTATCCAAGGCTGGCCCGTATTGGGTGAGCTGCACTCTTTTTTTGGGAGTTTCGTAAATGGCAGTTGCCTCCGGCGCCTATAAGAAAGCCCTCGAGGGCGACCAGACACCGAAAAAGGTGCTGGTCAAAATCGACCGGGTCACGAAGAAGTTCGACGAGACGATTGCCGTGGACGATGTGTCCCTGGAAATCAAGAAAGGCGAAATCTTCGCCTTGCTCGGCGGTTCGGGTTCGGGCAAATCCACCTTGCTGCGCATGCTTGCGGGTTTCGAGCGCCCAACCGAAGGTCGCATCTACCTCGATGGGGTGGACATTACCGACATGCCGCCCTACGAGCGGCCGATCAACATGATGTTCCAGTCCTACGCCTTGTTCCCGCACATGACCGTGGCGCAGAACATCGCGTTCGGCCTGCAACAGGACAAGATCCCCAAGGCCGAAGTCGACGCCCGCGTGGCCGAGATGCTCAAGCTGGTGCAGATGAGCCAGTACGCCAAGCGCAAGCCGCACCAGTTGTCCGGTGGCCAGCGCCAGCGTGTGGCGTTGGCGCGCTCCCTGGCCAAGCGCCCGAAACTGCTGCTGCTCGATGAGCCGATGGGCGCGCTGGACAAGAAACTGCGCTCGCAGATGCAGCTCGAGCTGGTGGAAATCATCGAGCGCGTCGGCGTGACCTGCGTGATGGTGACCCACGACCAGGAAGAGGCCATGACCATGGCCGAGCGCATTGCGATCATGCACCTGGGCTGGATCGCCCAGATCGGCAGCCCGATCGATATCTACGAAACCCCTACCAGCCGCCTGGTGTGCGAGTTCATCGGCAACGTCAACATCTTCGACACCCAGGTGGTAGACGACGCCGAAGGCCACGCAGTGCTCAAGTGCGCTGACCTGGACCGCGATATCTATGTGGGCTACGGCATCGCCACCTCGGTGGAAGACAAATCGGTGACCTACGCCATTCGCCCGGAAAAACTGCTGGTCACCACCGAAATGCCGACCTGCGAGCACAACTGGTCCAGCGGCAAGGTGCACGACATCGCCTACCTGGGCGGCCACTCGGTGTTCTACGTGGAGCTGCCGAGCGGCAAGCTGGTGCAGTCCTTCGTCGCCAACGCCGAACGCCGCGGCCAGCGCCCAACCTGGGGTGACCAGGTGTACGTGTGGTGGGAAGACGACAGCGGCGTGGTGCTTCGCTCATGAATATGAAGAAATTCAAGCGGCGCTTGGATCGCATCGTCCCCAATGGCAAGCAGGTGGTCATCGGGATTCCCTTCCTGTGGCTGTTTCTGTTTTTCGCACTGCCGTTTTTCATCGTATTGAAAATCAGCTTTGCCGAAGCCGATGTGGCGATCCCGCCCTATACCGAGATCTACACCTACGTTGAGCAAAAGCTGCAAGTGGTGCTGAACCTGGCCAACTACAGCTTGCTGGCGGGCGACGAGTTGTACATCGCCGCGTACCTGGGCTCGCTGAAAATGGCGTTTTTCAGCACGCTGCTGTGCCTGCTGATCGGCTACCCAATGGCCTATGCCATCGCCAGTGCGCGCAAAGAGATGCAGACCGTGCTGGTGCTGCTGATCATGATGCCGACCTGGACCGCGATCCTGATCCGCGTGTATGCGTGGATGGGCATCCTCAGCAACAACGGCCTGCTCAACGGCTTCCTGATGTCCATCGGCTTGATCAACGAGCCGCTGCAGATCCTCAACACCAACATCGCGGTGTATATCGGTGTGGTCTATTCTTACCTGCCGTTCATGATCCTGCCGCTGTACGCCAACCTGGTGAAGCACGATCAAAGCCTGCTGGAAGCTGCCTCCGACCTGGGGTCGAGCACCTTCAACAGCTTCTGGAAAATCACCGTACCGCTGTCCAAGAACGGCATCATTGCCGGTTGCATGCTGGTGTTCATCCCGGTGGTGGGCGAGTTCGTGATCCCTGAACTGCTCGGCGGCCCGGAAACCCTGATGATCGGTAAAGTATTGTGGCAAGAGTTCTTCAACAACCGTGACTGGCCGGTGGCGTCTGCCCTGGCGGTGGTGATGCTGGCGATCCTGATCGTGCCGATCATCCTGTTCAACCGCAGCCAAGCCAAAGAGATGGAGGGCAAGATATGAAGCGCTTCAGTTTCTCGAGTTTCATGCTGGTGGCGGGGTTGCTGTTCATCTACCTGCCGATGCTGATCCTGGTGATCTACTCGTTCAACGAATCCAAGCTGGTGACGGTGTGGGGCGGTTGGTCGATCAAGTGGTACGTGGGCCTTCTGGATAACACCCAGCTGATGGGCTCCGTGGCGCGCTCCCTGGAAATCGCCTGCTACACGGCGGTGGCTGCGGTGGCGTTGGGCACCCTGGCGGCATTCGTGCTGACGCGTATCAGCCAGTTCAAGGGCCGCACGTTGTTCGGCGGCCTGGTGACGGCGCCGTTGGTGATGCCGGAAGTGATCACGGGTCTGTCGCTGTTGCTGCTGTTCGTAGCCATGGCGCAGATGATCGGCTGGCCTCAGGAGCGTGGCATCGTCACCATCTGGATCGCTCACACCACCTTCTGCGCCGCCTATGTGGCGGTGGTCGTGTCGGCGCGCTTGCGTGAACTCGACCTGTCGATCGAAGAAGCTGCGATGGATTTGGGCGCACGGCCGTGGAAGGTGTTTTTCCTGATTACCATCCCGATGATTGCGCCATCGCTGGCGGCGGGCGGCATGATGTCCTTCGCGCTGTCTCTGGATGACCTGGTACTGGCCAGCTTCGTGTCGGGCCCGGGCTCGACCACCTTGCCGATGGAAGTGTTCTCGGCGGTGCGTCTGGGGGTCAAGCCCGAGATCAATGCCGTGGCCAGCCTGATTCTGTTGGCGGTGTCGCTGGTGACCTTCCTGGTGTGGTTCTTCAGCCGCCGTGCCGAAGAACACCGCAAGAAAGCCATCCAGCAAGCGATTGAAGAAGCTGCGGCGGACGGCTGGCAACAGCCGGACAAGCGCCGGGCGCCTGCGCCGGTTTAATCAGGTTTGCCTGAAGAAATCGGATCAAAATGTTGGAGCGGGCTTGCTCGCGAATGCGGAGTGTCAGTCACCAGATGTCTAGACTGATCCACCGCATTCGCGAGCAAGCCCGCTCCCACATTTGATTGCATTTCAGGCTGATTACGCAGCCCACGGCGACTTACGAATCACCTCGACAAAATTCATCGGCTTGAACCCCGGCTCCTGATCCACCAGCACATCAGTCTTCACGTTGCCAAACGTGGTCTGCGGGCGATGACGCAAGCCGTCGGCGAACGCGCAGATGATGCACTCCTTGAACCCTTCACCGCGTGGATGCGCATGCACCACCGCTTCGCGCTGTACGCTGCTGAATGCGGCGTAGTCCATGCCCAGCACGTCCATTTCCACACCGGCAGTCACCAGTGCTACGGTGGGGCGCAGGTGCCGCGGCACGCCAGGCGTGGTGTGCAGGGCGATGGATAGCCACACTTGTTCGATATCGTCATCGCTCAGCCCATAAGGTTTGAGGAACGCAGCGGCGGCGTTGGCCCCGTCCACTTCGAAACGCTCGTTGTCACTGCGATGGCCCTCCACCAGGCCGAGGTCATGGAACATTGCGCCCACGTACAGCAATTCCGGGTTGTAGGTCAGTTGCTTGCGCTCACCGCTCAGGGCACCGAACAGGAATACCCGGCGTGAGTGGTGGTAGAGCAGGTCTGATTCGACGTCGCGGATGTATTCGGTGGTGGCCTTGGCCAAGGCGCTGTCGGGGATCTGGATGCCGGCGATGGTGGTGCTCATGGTGGTTCTCCTCTGGAAAGCATCCAGTCTGGTCGCGCGGGCGCGACGCAGCTATCGCGGCGAGGGAGCGTTCTCGGCCAATGTGCCGGCACATCGCGCCAAGGCTGCACCCTCCCACAGGGGATTTGCGTTTTTCCAGTTATAAAAAGGTGTGTCTTCATGAGCAAAACCGTCGCGATCCTGATCTTCCCCGGCGTCCAGTCACTGGATGTGACCGGGCCGATGGATGTGTTCTGCGAGGCCAACCGCTTCCTGGCGCCTGAAGACCACTATCACCTGGAAGTCATCGGCTTCGGTCACGGCGCTATGGCTGCCTCCAACGGCCTGTCCTTGCAGGCTCACAAACACTACAGCGAAGCCCTGCAACCCTACGACCTGCTACTGGTCGCCGGTGGCCCGCAACTGCCTTTCGAAGACTTCGGCCCCCAGTTTGATGACTGGCTGCGCGCTGCCGCCGCCAAGGCAAAACGCTTCGGTTCGATCTGCAACGGCGCCTTCATGCTCGCCCGCGCCGGCCTGCTGGATGGGAAAACGGTCACCACCCATTGGGGCGATGCCGCAGACCTGGCGCGCCGGTGTCCTACGGCCAAGGTCGAAGCCGACCGTCTCTACATGCAGGACGGCAACCTCTACACCTCGGCCGGGGTCACGGCAGGTATCGACCTGTCGCTGTACCTGTTGGCCCAGGATCACGGTCCGGAAGTCGCGTTGAGCGTGGCCAAGCGCCTGGTGGTGTTCACCCAGCGCTCGGGCGGGCAATCGCAGTTCAGCCCGTTCCTTACGCCCCATGCCGAAACCACCTCGGCGGTGGCGCTGGTGCAGTTGTACGTGCTGGCGAACCTGACGGGGGACTTGACCATTGCCGACCTGGCCAAGGCAGCCAATATGAGTGCGCGCAACTTCTCCCGGGTGTTCGCCCGTGAAGCGCGGATTACGCCGGCGGAATTCGTCGAGCGGGCGCGGGTGGATGCGGCGCGGGTGATGCTCGAAAGCGGCCATGCGCCGCTCAAGACCGTGGCCTATCAATGCGGGTTCCGCGATGCTCAGCACATGCGCAGCGTGTTCAACCGACGGCTGGGCGTCACGCCGCAACAGTTCAGGCTTAACTTTGCGGCGCCGGTGTAGCCATCATGTCTATCTGGCAGGCAGCAGCTTGAGGGTGCCGCGCGTATTGGCCGTGACTTCCTCGTCACTGAAATGCGCCTGCTCGTAGCCGCCTTCGATATAGGTTTGCGCCTGATCGCCATAGTGGGTGTCAAACGGCACGCCGCTTTGCCCCACGGGGTTGATGGTCAGGGCATGGGTCGGGTCGGCGAAATCGATCAAGCGCCGCGTTGACGGCCCGTAGGTCACCGCCCAGGGTGCCGGGCCGATCGGGGCGGTCTGGTTGTTCGGCACTTCGTGGCTGCCGGGTGCCGGGAACGGGCCGACGTTGAAGATCTTATCCAACGGCTTTTGCGTGCCCAGCGGGTGGCCGTGGGTCAGGGTGTGCGCCATGCCCCATTGCCACTGCGCCGGATCATCGCCGAAGGTGGTCTTGAGGTGCGTGAGGCTGTTGTCCCAGGCGAGCTTGACGATATCGGCGCGCTTGCCGTTCCACCAGGGCGAATCCGCCGAAGCGGCCAGGCGCGGTAGCGCAGCGTCGATCACACGGGTACCGAGCAGGGTCTTGAACAGTGCGTCGCCCAGTTTCGGGTGGAAGGTCGCGTCGGCGAGGCTGAACAGAAACTGGTTGAACAGCGTGGCGCTGGTGGAATCCAGCGGGTAGTCGCCTTTCCAGTTGGCCAGTTGCTCCACCAGCTTCAATTGCGCCGGGTCCTTGACCACCTCGCGCAGCACCGGCAATAGCGGCGCCAGCAGGCGTGGGCCATAGGCGGTGGTGGTGCCCAGTTGCAGGGCCTGGCTGTTGGTCACATCCCACTTCACGCTCTTGTCGCTCAACTGCGCGTTCAACTGCTGGCCACGGTCAGCCAGGTTGTAATAACCGGGAATTTCCATGCCGGTAGGCGAGGCCGGCTGGGCATTGGCGGACACCACATAGCCGCGTGCCGGGTTTTCTTCCTGGGGGTTGGCACTGAACGGGTAGAAACCCAGTTTGTCGGCCTGGGCGGTACTGCCATCGAGGATGAACGCCGGGTTGACGCCGGCGGGGCGGATTGGCAACTGCGCCGCCGCCCACCAGCCGATATCGCCCTTGGCATTGGCCCACATGATGTTCAGGCCCGGCGCCGAGACCTTGGCGGCCGCGGCACGCGCCTTGGCCAGGGTATCGGCACGGTTGAGCTGGTAGAAGCCTTCGAGGATCGGGTTCTCGGTGTCCAGAAACGCCCACCACATGGCAATCGGCGTACTGCCGGCGTTCTCGCCGAGCACGTCATTGATGATCGGGCCATGGGGTGATCGGCGCAGGGTGAAGGTTACCGGCGTCTGGCCCTTGACCTGGATCTGTTGCTCGCTGCGAGTCATGTCGACCCATTGGCCGTGATACCACACCTGGTTGGGGTTGTCCGGGTTGACCTTCTCGGCAACCAGGTCGAGGTCGTCGTTCTGGAACATGGTCAGGCTCCAGCCGAAGTCCAGGTTGTGCCCCAGGAACGCCACCGGCACCAGCGCGTTGTGATAGCCGTACAACTCAAAACCGGGCGCCGACAGCTGCGCCTCGTACCACACCGATGGCACCGAGAAGCGGATATGCGGGTCACCCGCCAGCAACGGCTTGCCGCTTTGGGTATGACTACCGCTGACGGCCCAGGCATTGCTGCCTTCGAACTGCGGCAGGCCGTTGTCGGCCAGGGCTTGTTCGCTCAGGGCGGCGATGGCGCCGAGTGCCTGCCAATCGCTGGCCGCCAGGTTAAGCGCGCCCTTGGGTTGCCAATCGAGATCGAAGACTTTCAGATAGTCACTGCCCAACCGGTCGCGCACGTAGGTCAGCACCGGCTCGGTACGAAACGCCGCGGCAAAGCTGTAGGCCATGAACCCGGCGACGCTGATGCTGTCCTCGGCGGTAAAGGCGCGCTTGGGGATGCCCAGCACGTCAAACTCCATGGGGCTGGGGTGGTTGGCCTGATATTGGTTGATCCCGTCCAGATAGGCTTGCAGGGCTTTTGAGGCGGCTGAGTCAGGGGCCATGTGCTCGGCGTAGCTTGAGGCGCGTTCGCGAATACGCAGGCTGCGAAACAGCTTGTCGGTCTCGAGCATCTTCGGCCCCAGCACTTCGGCCAGCTCGCCACGGGCCAGGCGCCGCATGATCTCCATCTGGAACAGCCGGTCCTGGGCATGTACATAGCCCAGCGCGCGATACAGGTCGGCCTCGTTTTCGGCGCGGATATGCGGCACGCCACGGTCGTCGTAGCGCACCGTGACCGAGCCCTGCAGGTGGGCCAGGGTCACCGTGCCCTGGCGCATGGGTTGCTTGCTGTAGACATACCAGCCGGCGCCCAGGGCGCCGAGCACAATCAGAACCGCGAAAACCTGCAAGACGCGCTTCATGAACATTCCTTAGCAAAAGTGAACGGGCTACAGATCCTTAGGCCACGAACAATAGCAGCCTACCGCGAGGGTGTGAGTGGCATTCAGTTCGCGTCCGGTTCCAAGTGCCTTGAGAATTGGCTCGATAAAACTGTTGCTGGCGTTGCATGTCAGCCCTTCGCTGTAGGGGCCGAAATACGCCAGCTTGCCCGTGCGATCCCAGATGCCCACGGCTGGGCTGGCGGGTATCTGGTCGGCGCCGGGCAGGGCGTCGAGGTTTTTCATGTGGCGCAGGTTATCCGGCAACTGGCCGTGGCTGCCCGGTTTTTGCAGGGCATAGAACTCCACGCCTTGGGGCGCGTACTGCTCGATCAACTCGCCCAGGTGTTGCTGGTTACCGACATTGCACGGGCAGGCCGGGTCCCAGAAATGCACCAGGCGAATCGGGCCAGGGCCGCTGAGGGCGGCGGGCAGTTGCAACGCATCGCCGGAGAACACTGCCGTGTGTTCGCTGAAGGCGCGCAGGTAGCGGCCCTGGAACCAGTCATACGCGGCCCACAGCACGCCGGCGCAGATAACCAGGATCAGGCTGGCGAACAAGGCGTTTCGGTAGGGCGGTCGCATTCAGAGGTATCCTCGCAGGTCGCGTAGCTTGCCATGCTTGTCCTGACAGATGAATATCGCAGCTCGATATTCATCTTCACCGCAAGTCTGGAAGCCTTTATGCCCGTTACCTTTGACCCTGATCATCTGCGCGAAAGCTTGCGACCCTTGGTGGATGCGCAACCGCTTTGCGCCGAGGCGAGGGTCTATCAACGTTTCTATGGGCTTGACCTGGCCGCCCGCAAGGTGCCGGCCGTGAGCCGCCTGGGGCGCTTGGAGGTGGATGGCTTTGAAGTGGTGGCCCAGGTGTGGTGGCCGCCTGTGCCTGTGGCGACGATGTTTATGTTCCACGGCTTCTACGACCACATGGGGCTGTACCGCCATGTGGTGGACTGGGCGCTGGACCAGGGCTTCGTGGTGATCGCCTGCGACCTGCCGGGGCATGGTTTGTCCAGCGGCGCGCGCGCCAGCATTGATGAGTTTGCGGTGTATCAGGACGTGGTGCAGGCGTTGTTCGCCGAGGCCAAGGCGCTGCAATTGCCACAACCCTGGCACCTGTTCGGGCAAAGCACCGGCGGCGCCATTGTGGTGGATCACCTGCTCAACCACGGCGCCGACAGCCCGGCGCAGGGCCAGACCTTCCTGCTGTCTCCCCTGGTGCGGCCGCGTGCCTGGGGTTGGTCGCAGGTCAGCTACTACCTGCTGCGCCCGTTCGTCAAAGGCATCGCCCGGCGCTTCAGCGATAACTCCAACGACCCCGCGTTCAAACCGTTCCTTGAAGCCGACCCGCTCCAGCCTCGTCAACTGCCGACCGCCTGGGTGGGGGCCCTGGCGCGCTGGATCAAGCGCATCGAAGCCGCACCGCGCAGCCCCCGGCGGCCGGTGATCGTGCAGGGTGAGGAAGATATGACAGTGGATTGGCGACACAACTTGCAGGTGTTACGGGGCAAGTTCGACCGGCCAGAGGTGCTGATGCTGCCGCGGGGCAGGCATCACTTGGCCAATGAGATTCCAGAGATTCGTCATGAGTACTTCAGTTTTCTCACGGATCAACTGAAGTAACACAGGCTAAATGTGGGAGCGGGCTTGCTCGCGAATGCGCAGTACCAGTCACCTGATTTGCTGACTGACACACTGCATTCGCGAGCAAGCCCGCTCCCACATTTTTTACTGCGTCAGGCTGGAAGTGCTTTGGCCTACTGCAAGTCCGGCGCGAATGGCCGCAAGGGCCGCCTGGTAATACGCCTTTCCCTCCGGCGACTCGGCAAACGTCGCGAACTCTTCCAGCTCCGGGTCGGACAACTCCCGATAGACGTACAGCAGCGTGTTGTTCAGATCCTTATCGATCTGCTGCATCAGCCGCTCGCGCTGGCCATTCAACATGCCCTGGGCCTGGCCGCCGCCGAGCAGGCCGGGGATCATCTGGCTCAAGCTGTCGGCCGCCACGCCGGCAATCGCCAGGCTGACCTCCGCGCCGGCTTCACGAGCGGGCAGGGCCTGGGCCAGGTGGCCGATGATCAGGCTGCGGGTGGCTTCGGCCTGGATTTTCGGCAGGCCCTGGGCGTTTTTTGCCAATTGGTCGCGGCGCGTGGCCAGCAACTCGGCGGCGACAATCTTGCGGCCCAGGGGCGATTGGAAAAACGCCAGGGCCGGTTTCGGGTCTGTCAGGTGCTTGCGCAGTTGCGCCTCGGCACGTTGGTCCATGGCCTGGGCGGCAAAGCGTTTATTGCTGTTGTCCACCAGCGCCTGGTACACCACCGGCGGCAGGCTGTTGCGGTAGCGTTGCTGCGCGGCACTGAGGGCGTCATTGAAATGCGCACGTTGCTCGGCCCAGCCGGCGACCTTGTACAGCTGGTCATGGCCGTCTGCCCAAGCGGGCAAAACGCAGAACATCAACACGGAAAAAAACAAACGACGCATATGGACTCCTGTCAGTCGGCCACTATTGTCCGTGTCGGGCGTAGGATTTGTCGAGAAGTCCTATCAGCCACCTGACTAAAGTGTATTCAGACGCTCAGCGGCTCTGTCGGATTCATAGGCGTATGGATACTATGCGCGCCATGCAAATACCCCTCGATCACCCGCTGCTGCAACGCATCGTTGACGACCTGGCCGAAAAAGGCTGGTCGCAGCAGAATGGCTTCCTGCCCCAGGCTCTGACCCTGGAACTCGCTGCTGAGTGCCATAAACGTGCGGCAGAGGGTGAACTGGCACCCGCGGCGGTGGGGCGCGGGCCGGCCCAGGAGATCCGCGAGGGCATTCGCGGTGACCATATCCAGTGGTTGGAGGCGGGTGACGCGGCTGTCTGCGACACTTACATGGCGATCATGGACAGCCTGCGCCTGGCGATGAACCGCAGTCTGTTCCTCGGCCTGGAAGATTTCGAAAGCCACTTCGCGATGTACCCGCCCGGCGCGTTTTACCTCAAGCATGTGGACCGTTTTCGCGACGATGACCGGCGGATGGTCTCGGCGGTGATCTACTTGAACGACGCCTGGCTGCCCGAGCATGGCGGCCAGTTGCGCATGTACCTCAAGGGCGGCGTCGAATACGATGTGGTGCCCACCGGTGGTTGCCTGGTGGTGTTCCTGTCGGGCGAGGTGCCCCACGAAGTCCTGCCTGCCACGCGAGAGCGCCTGTCGTTGACCGGCTGGTTTCGCCGGCGGGGTAACGAGCCGTTTTAACCATGGAAAAGATTCTGGTCAGCCGCTGCCTGCTCGGGCACAAGGTGCGTTATGACGGCGGGGCCAGCGGCCCGTTCGATCAACTGGCGGCGTGGCAGGCCGAAGGCCGGGTGGTTGCGGTGTGCCCGGAGGTGGCGGGTGGTTTGCCGACGCCCAGGCCCTCGGCTGAAATCCCTGGCGGCCAAGGTATCGATGTGTGGGAAGGCCGCGCCCAGGTGCTCACCGCCGAAGGCGAAGACTTCAGCGCCGCATTCCTCGATGGCGCGCGCCAGGCGCTGGCATTGGTGCAGCGCCACGCAATCCGCATCGCCATCCTCAAGGCCAACAGCCCGTCCTGTGGCAATGTGCTGACTTATGACGGCACCTTCAGCGGCGTGAAGGTGAGCGGCGAAGGTGTCACGGCAGCACTGCTCAAGCGCCATGGGGTGCAGGTGTTCAGTGAGCTGCAATTGCCTGAGGCGGCGTTGGCGCTGGCCCATCTCTCAAGCCATACCTAGAACAAAATGTGGGAGCGGGCTTGCTCGCGAAAGCGGAGTGTCAGTCAACTAATTTGCTAACTGACACACCGTATTCGCGAGCAAGCCCGCTCCCACAGGTGATCTAGGGTGCCTTGACTACCGGTGTGTCACCCTCAAACCACTTCTGCGCCAGTGCCTTCAAGCGACCATCCGCCTTCACCCGCTCCAGCGCCTTGTCCAGGCTGCTCTTGAACGCTGGATTGCCTTTCTGGAATGGAATCGCCAAGTCCGGCTTCACGCGATAAGGCTCGCTGAAATCGAACCGATCCCGCAGCTCGGCAGTCATAGCGATATGGTTGATAGCCACGTCGTACTTGCCGGTTTCCACGCCTGGCAACAGGTCGCTGTCGTCAGTGGTGATAAATGAGGGGCGTACGTCCATCTCCTTGGCCAGTTGCTCGCCCAACTCCACTTCAAAACCGGTGAGTTTCTCGCCGTCCTTGAAGTTGAAGGGAGGCGTGTTGGCTTCCAGGGCAATGCGCAGTTCGCCGCGATCATTGACGTCATCGATCAGTTCGGCATGAGCCAAGGGGCTCAGGAGGGACAGCAACAGTACAAGGCCAGGCGAAAAGCGCATGGTCACTCCTAAAGAATTCGTGTGAGCGAGGCGCTGTTGAGCATCGCTTTGCTATGGTGTTGAGTGCCTTGGACCGCGATTTGTCGCGAAGTTGTCATAACCCTACAAATTTCACAGAAAAACTGGAGAAGCGAATGAAAGCCCTTTTGTCCCGTGCCACCCTGGCCAGCTTGTTGCTGGGTGCTTCGATGTTGGCGACCGCTGCCGATCTGCCGCGCACACCCGCTCCCGCAGGTGCTGAAGTGTTCATTGTCTCGCCTAAAGACGGCGCTACTGTCGACACAACCTTTACCGTCAAATTTGGCATCAAGGGCCTGGACCTTGAGCCGATCGACAAACAAGTGCCAGGCGCCGGCCACCATCACCTGCTGGTAGACCAGCAAGTAGAGTCGCTCAAGGCCGACGAGGCGATTCCGGCCACCGCCACCTCGATTCACTTCGGCAAGGCGCAGACCGAAACCGAGCTGACCCTGACGCCGGGCAAGCACACCTTGCAACTGGTGGCTGGCGACAACGTGCATCGCCAGTTCGAACCGACTGTAGCCTCCAAAGTCATCACGATTACCGTCAAGTAAGATTTGTTCAGACAAAAAAATGGGAGACCCCTGCGGGTCTCCCATTTTTTGTGCGGCGTTTAAAGCGTTAGAACAACACGCGGCTACGGATAGTGCCGTTGATGTGCTGCAGCTTCTCTTGCGCCAGGTCCGAGTACTCGGCGTCGACGTCGATTACCACGTAGCCGACCTTCTCGTTGGTCTGCAGGAACTGACCGGAGATGTTGATGCCGTTTTCCGCGAAGACCTTGTTGATCTCCATCATCACGCCCGGAATGTTCTGGTGGATGTGCAGCAGGCGGTGCTTGCCTGGGTGAGCCGGCAGGGCCACTTCCGGGAAGTTGACCGACGATACCGAAGTACCGTTGTCACTGTACTTGACCAGCTTTTCCGAGACTTCCAGGCCGATGTTGGCTTGGGCTTCAGCGGTGGAGCCGCCAATGTGCGGGGTCAGGATCACGTTGTCCAGGCCACGCAGCGGGCTTTCGAAGATGTCGTCGTTGGAGCGCGGCTCCACCGGGAACACGTCGATGGCGGCGCCGATCAGGTGCTTGTCCTTGATCGCCTCGGCCAGGGCGTCCAACTCGACCACGGTGCCGCGTGCCGCGTTGATCAGGATGCCGCCTTTCTTGATCGCACGGATTTCCTTCTCGCCGATCATCCACTGGGTTTCAGCGGTTTCTGGAACGTGCAGGGTGACGATGTCGGACATACCCAACAGCTCGGTCAGGCTCGACACCTGGGTGGCGTTGCCCAATGGCAGTTTGGTCAGGGTGTCGTAGAAGAACACCTGCATGCCCAGGCCCTCGGCCAGGACCGACAATTGGGTGCCGATCGAACCGTAACCGACGATACCCAGCTTCTTGCCACGGATTTCGAAGGAGTTGGCCGCGCTTTTGATCCAGCCGCCACGGTGGCAGGAAGCGTTTTTCTCAGGGATACCGCGCAACAGCAGGATGGCCTCGGCCAAGACCAGTTCCGCAACGGAACGGGTGTTGGAATACGGTGCGTTGAACACCGCGATGCCGCGCTCGCGCGCTGCGTTGAGGTCGACCTGGTTGGTGCCGATGCAGAAACAGCCGACGGCCACGAGTTTCTTGGCGTGGTCGAAGATCTCTTCGGTCAGCTGAGTGCGGGAGCGAATGCCGATAAAGTGCGCGTCGGCGATCTTTTCCTTGAGCTGGGCTTCCGGCAGAGAACTGGTGATGTACTCAATGCTGGTGTACCCGGCGGCTTTCAGAACGTCGACAGCCGATGGGTGGACGCCTTCCAGAAGAAGGAACTTGATCTTGCTCTTATCGAGAGAAGTCTTGCTCATCTGCGTAAACCTGTATCCCGGAGAAAATTGGCAGGGAGTCGAGCAGCGCAAGCTGACCCGGACGGCAGGAAAGCCGTCACCGCAGAAACGCCCTTTGGGTCTGTCCTGCGGGGGCGGTATGCTAGCATACGCACCCCGCTAAACACCTATTCCTGCGACGTGAAGCGTTCTCAGGATGACCATGAATTGTTCGAGAGTTCTGTCGATGACCCATCCTGCCCTGATTGATGAGCTGAAGACCCTGGTTGAGCCCGGCAAAGTGCTGACCGATGCAGACTCCCTGGAGGCTTACGGCAAGGATTGGACCAAGCACTTCGCACCCGCGCCCACCGCCATCGTGTTCCCCAAGACCACTGAACAGGTACAGGCCATCGTACGTTGGGCCAATGCCCACAAGGTCGCACTGGTGCCGTCCGGCGGTCGTACCGGCCTGTCGGCAGCGGCGGTGGCGGCCAATGGCGAAGTGGTCGTCTCGTTCGACTATATGAACCAGATCCTCGACGTGAACCTCACCGACCGCACAGCGGTGTGCCAGCCGGGCGTGGTCACCAAGCAATTGCAGAACGTCGCTGAAGAAAACGGCCTGTACTACCCGGTGGACTTCGCTTCGTCTGGTTCCAGTCAGATTGGCGGCAATATCGGCACCAATGCCGGCGGGATCAAAGTCATTCGCTACGGCATGACCCGCAACTGGGTAGCCGGCATGAAGGTGGTTACCGGCAAGGGCGATGTGCTGGAACTGAACCGCGACCTGATCAAGAACGCCACCGGCTATGACATGCGCCAGCTGTTTATCGGCGCTGAAGGCACCCTGGGTTTTGTGGTCGAAGCCACCATGCGCCTGGACCGTGCGCCGAAAAATCTCACGGCAATGGTGCTCGGCACCACCGACTTCGACTCGATCATGCCGGTGCTGCATGCGTTCCAGAGCAAGCTGGACCTGACGGCCTTCGAGTTCTTCTCCGACAAGGCCCTGGCCAAAGTCCTCGGCCGTGGCGATGTGCCGGCGCCGTTTGAGACCGAATGCCCGTTCTACGCCCTGCTGGAATTCGAAGCCACC
Organism: Pseudomonas haemolytica; assembly: GCF_009659625.1. GTDB lineage: Bacteria > Pseudomonadota > Gammaproteobacteria > Pseudomonadales > Pseudomonadaceae > Aquipseudomonas > Aquipseudomonas haemolytica. Next base: position 459,385 of record NZ_VOIW01000003.1, read on the forward strand.
ACCGAAGAGGTAGCCAACCACGCCCTGGAAACCTTTGAACATTGCGTCGAGCAGGGCTGGGTGCTCGATGGCGTGATGAGCCAGAGCGAAACCCAACTGCACAACCTGTGGAAACTGCGCGAGTACATCTCCGAGACCATTTCCCACTGGACGCCGTACAAGAACGACATCTCGGTCACGGTCTCCAAAGTGCCGGCGTTCCTGAAAGAAATCGATGCGATCGTCGGCGAACACTACCCGGATTTCGAAATCGTCTGGTTCGGCCATATCGGCGACGGCAACCTGCACCTGAACATCCTCAAACCGGAAAACCTCAGCAAGGATGAGTTCTTCGCCAAGTGCGCCACGGTGAACAAGTGGGTGTTCGAAACCGTTGAGAAGTACAACGGCTCGATCTCCGCCGAACACGGCGTGGGCATGACCAAGCGCGATTACCTGACTTACAGCCGTTCGCCGGTTGAAATCGAGTACATGAAGGCCGTGAAAGCCGTGTTCGACCCGAACGGAATCATGAACCCTGGCAAGATCTTCGCTGTTTAACCGCACCTGAAGGAGTCGTTCCATGAGCTACCAGCACAAGTATGTCGACGGCACCAATATCCACTTCCCTGTGGGTAAAGTGGTGTGTATCGGGCGTAACTACGCCGAGCACGCCAAGGAGCTGGATAACCCGGTGCCCACCGAACCCTTGCTGTTCATCAAGCCGGGCAGTTGCGTGGTGCCGCTGGAAGGTGGTTTTACTATCCCGACCGAGCGTGGTTCGGTGCATTACGAAGCGGAAATCGCCGTATTGATCGGCAAGCCGTTGTCGACCAAGCCAAGCCGTGAAGAAGTGCTGGACGCTATCTCCGGCTTCGCCCCGGCCCTCGACCTGACCCTGCGTGACAAGCAGGCCGAGCTGAAGTCCAAGGGCTTGCCGTGGGAAATCGCCAAGTGCTTCGATGGCGCGGCGGTGATTGCGCCCTTTGTGGTTAGCAGTACCTTCGCGGACGTGACCGATATCGGCATTCGTTTGAGCATCAACGGCGAAGTACGCCAGGACGGCAACAGCGCGCAGATGCTCAACCCGATCGTTCCGATGATCCAGCACATGGCCGGGTGCTTCTCCCTGCAGGCAGGTGACGTGATTCTTACCGGCACTCCGGCGGGCGTAGGCCCGTTGAATGTGGGGGATGAGCTGGTGTTGGAGCTGGCGGGTGTGAACCGTTTCGAAAGCACCGTGCGCTGATTTCCAAATGTGGGAGGGGGCTTGCTCCCGATAGCGGTAGGTCAGCTACAAATAAGCTGGCAGACAGACCGCAATCGGGAGCAAGCCCCCTCCCACATTTGATTCTGTGCATCTGCAAAGTCCGGTGCTTTTGCATTTTTTTCACACACCATCCGGATAATCCCAGCCTCTTGCGCGCAGGCCGTTGAATCCTGTGCTATCCCATACAGCTGACTTTCCGGAAAAGCGCTCAATGGCCGTGCCTCTACCCACTTCGAAAACCTCGCTTCGCTCTCGCTTGTCCATGCGCTGGTATTCCTGGGTATTTTTGGCCGGGGCGATTCTGTATGGGGTTTCCTGGGCCATGCACTGGGACGATCGTGGTGTGCTGTGGTTGCTGGAGAGTTTCGAGAGCCCGGCTGAACGCCAGGAGAGTGTGTGGCTCCCGGACTACCACGCGGTCATCGACGCCAAGTTGCTGCCCGGTATGGAGAAGGACGAGGCCTCGGACCTGTCCTACAATCCCCAGACCAAAACCCTGTTTTCCGTCATGGGCAAAAACCCGTTTCTCGTTGAGCTGAGCTTGCAAGGTGACGTGCTGCGCAAGATGCCGCTTAACGGCTGGAACAACCCGGAAGGGCTGACCGTGATGGAAAACGGCCTGATGGCGGTGGTCGATGAGCGCCAGCACAGCCTGACCATCGTCAATGTCGACGCCGGTACCACGGCGTTGCACAAGGCCGACTTCCCGAGTTATGACCTTGGCCCGTCTGCGGACCAGAACAAAGCCTTTGAAGCCATTGCCTGGGACAAGCGCAACCAGCAACTGGTGCTGGGTGAAGAGCGGCCGCCGGCGCTGTTTACCTGGAAAAGCGATGGCAGCCAGAACCTGGTTGGCGACAAGCAAAAACTGGTCAGCACCGAACTCGACATGCGCAACCTGTCGGCGTTGGCCGTCGACCCACGAACCGGGCACTTGCTGGTGCTGTCAGCCGACTCCCACCTGTTGCTGGAACTGGACGAGAAGGGCGAGCAAGTCAGCTTCATGACTTTGCTTGGCGGCTTCAACGGCCTGAAAGACACTATCCCTCGCGCCGAAGGGGTCACCATGGACGAAAGCGGCAACCTGTACATGGTCAGTGAGCCAAACCTGTTCTATCGTTTTGAAAAGCAGAAGTAACCGACGAATTACGTCAGACTTTTCTTTATAAACGGCATTCGCCAGACAGTTCGGTGCGTTTAAGTTTAAATTCAGGCGACCTTGATATCTATTCGCCAGTTTTTTCTCTGAGCCCGCCACGATGCGTCGACTTGCCCGCCCCAAACCTGCTTTTTTCATCCTGCTGTTGCTTGCCCTGGTTGCTACCGGGATTGTTGCCCAGCAGTTCCGTCTGTTCGAGCGCGCCTGGTTCAACTGGCAAGCATGGCGCTTGCCCGCCGATGAGCGCTCTATTGGCCTGGCGGAGTACCGCGTCACTTTGGAAGGCCAGGTGATTGACGGGCTAGACGACGATGTCTCGGCCCTCACCTTCGACCCGGTGCGCAAAAGCCTGTTTACCGTCACCAATAAAAATGCCGAGCTGGTCGAGCTGTCGCTGGAGGGCAAGATCCTGCGGCGCATTCCTTTGGTGGGCTTCGGCGATGCCGAAGCGGTGGAATTTATCAGCGACAACATCTACGTCATCAGCGATGAGCGACAACAGCGGCTGATCAAGGTGCATGTGGACGATGACACCCAATTCCTCGACGCCGCCGATGCAGAGCAAATGACCTTGGGCGTGCACATCGGTGGCAACAAGGGTTTCGAAGGGTTGGCCTACGACTCAGTAGGCAAGCGCCTGTTCGTGGCCAAGGAGCGCGACCCGATGCTGATCTACGAGGTCCACGGCTTCCCGCATTTCAAACCGGAAAAAACCTACTCGGTACACGTGATCAACAACCCCAAGCGCGATGCCGGATTGTTTGTACGCGACCTGTCGAGCCTGCAATACGACGAACGCAGCGGCCATCTGCTGGCGCTGTCGGATGAGTCGTTCCTGGTATTGGAGCTGGATATCGACGGTCGCCCCTTAAGCAGTTTGTCGTTGCTTAAGGGGCGCCATGGCCTGAGCAAGCGCGTGCCCCAGGCCGAAGGAATCGCTATGGACGACGACGGTACCTTGTATATGGTCAGCGAGCCGAACCTGTTCTACGTGTTCAAGAAGCCCTGATCAGAACATCCATTGCACGCCCAGTGAATAGCCGGTCTGGCTGCCTTCGGCATGCCCCAGGCGGCCATTGACCTCGGCATACACCCCCAGCTGTGGGGTGATCGCCAATTGGCTGCCGACTTGCGCGCGGCCAAAGCTCTTGTCCGGTGAGCCGAGCCGAGCGGTGCGCGCCTGGCCATCAGCGCGTGCGGTCAGTTGCAGGTCGTCCAGGCGGCCGTCGGCCAATTCCTTGACCCAGGCGATGTCGCCATACGGCATCAGGCTCAGGCCATAGGGCAGGGCGACCGCGCCACGCACGCGCCAGCCGAGGCTGGCTTCCAGGGAATCGAAAGACTGTTCTTCATACTCCAGGGCCGTGCGCAGGTTCTGTTTTTCGTGGAACTTGTCGATGCGGTAGTGGCTGTAGTCCAGGCCGGCGAAAGGCCCGCTCTTGAGGGCGCCGAAGTCAAAGTCATAGCCGCCCAGGACCCGTGCGCCCAATGCCAGGGCATCGGCCTCGCCGGTCAATTGTTGATTGAGCAGGATCGGCCCGCCATTGGCCTGGATGACCAGGTTGCGCTTGGAGTCGAAGCGCGTGTGGCCGACGCTCAGGTCACCGGCCAACCAGCTTGGCCCGCCATCGTTGAGCAACGCATAGGCGGCTGCCTGCCAAGTGTCGCTGTCCAGTTTGCCGCGATGCTCGAGTTTGTCGCGCCCATTGAGGTAGCTCAGGCTGGCGCCGATATTCAGGCTCGAGGTCAGTTGATAGTCGCCGAGGGCATGCAGGCCCAGGCGCCGGGCTTCGGGGTTGGGAGCGCTGTCGAAGCCACTGTCCGGGTTGTATTCGCCATCCACGCCGAGCTCGCCATCAAAGCTGCCGACTTCACGGCTGGCGGCCTGCAGGGTCAGCCAGCGGCGATCATGCAGGCGCACCATGGCCTGATGCTGGCGTTGCAGGTTGTCTTGCATGTTGCGTGCAACGGCACCGCCGGACGCCGTTGAGGCCATCAGGTCGGCGTTGGTCAGTTCCAGTACCAGGCGGCTGAGCAGGCGCGAGTAGTCACGCAGGCGCTGGTCGATGCGCGCCTGGCCGAAGGCATCGGTGAGCACGGCTTTGTTGTCTTCTTTAGGGTCGTGCCAGGTGGAGCCGCCGGGGATCTTCGGGTTGTCGGTCTGGGTGTAGCCGTCCAGGTCGCCCAGTTCCCAATTGGTGGCTTCTATATAAAGGATTGGGATGTTGAGCGGTTCAAAGGCCTCGCCATCGCTGCAACAGCCCGTGCCCTTGGGGTATTTCGCGTCCAGGCCAGGGTTGGTGAACAGTGGGATGTTCAATTCCTTGGCGATCTGGAACGTGTGCTCGCGCAAGGAAGCCAAGCCCGGGTTGTCGGTGCTGTTCTGGCCGGCGTGGGCATACATCATGTCGCCGGTGATCAAGCTGTCGAGGTTGATCATCGCGAGCATATTGGCGCGCTGGCTGGCACTGAGTGAGTCGACAAAGGCCCGGGAGCCGCGCAAGCCTTCTTCTTCCGCGCCGAAGCCGACTATTTGCAGGCCATTTTCCAATGGCAGGCCGCCGAGGTTCTTCGCCACCTCGGTCAACACGCTGGCGCCGGAGCCATTGTCGTCCAGGCCTTGCAGGGCCGGGCGGCCAAAGTAGGTGTCGAAATGCGCGCCAATCACCACGTACTGCGGCTGGGTGCCGGCGGCGTAGGCCACGACGTTTTGCGAAGCACGGCTGCCGCTGTTCCAGGTGAAGTCCTGGCGGCTGATGGTATAGGCCGTGCCCATCTGGCTTTGCATCCAATCCGCAGCACCGGCGAAATTAGCCGTGCCGCGATAACGACCGGGGTAGTCGTTGATCAGTTTTTCCAGGGTGGTGTTGGCGTGCTGGCCGTAATCGTAGGCGTGGGCTTGCGTGGACAGCAGGGCACCGGCAACGCTGATGGCGAAGGCGAGGGGCTTGATCACAAGGTTCTTCCTTGAGGTGAGGGAGATGTTCAGGCCCAGACCCTTTGCACAATGCGCGCCTCATTCCGTGGGCGGCTGCAAATTGGCGCATTGTTAAACGCGTGGGTCGCGTGGCTGTAATTTGTAACGGATTGGATACCAAGTAGGGCGGGGCGTGCCGTGATCGAGCGCACGGTTTTGGAGAGGAGTGCTGCAAATGTGGGAGGGGGCTTGCTCCCGATTGGGTGTATCAGTACCAGATATTCTGACTGACACACTGCTATCGGGAGCAAGTCGAATCGTCGCACCGCCCCTCCCACATTGGTGTGGTGGTGTTCTTAAGCCTTGAGAGTTTTCACACCTTCGGAGGTACCCAGCAGCAACACATCCGCCGGGCGCGCAGCGAACAGGCCGTTGGTGACCACGCCCACAATGGCGTTGATCTGCGTCTCCAGCTCCACCGGGTTGGTGATCTGCATATTGAACACGTCAATGATGATGTTGCCGTTGTCGGTCAACACACCTTCGCGGTACACCGGGTCGCCGCCCAGTTTCACCAGCTCGCGGGCCACGTGGCTGCGGGCCATGGGGATGACTTCCACCGGCAGCGGGAATGCACCGAGTACCGGCACCAGCTTGCTGGCATCGGCGATGCAGATGAAGGTCTTGGCCACGGCTGCGACGATCTTCTCGCGGGTCAGGGCCGCGCCGCCGCCTTTGATCAGGTTCAGGTGTTCGTCGCTTTCATCGGCGCCATCGACGTAGAACTCCAGGTCGCTCACGGTGTTGAGCTCGTACACTGGAATGCCATGGCCTTTAAGGCGGGCGGCGGTGGCTTCGGAGCTGGCCACTGCGCCGTCGAACGCGCCCTTATGCTGGGCCAGTGCGTCGATAAAGCAGTTGGCGGTGGAACCGGTGCCGACGCCGACGATGCTCTTGTCGTCGAGTTTAGGAAGGATTAAATCGACAGCGGCCTGGGCCACTGCCTGTTTGAGTTGATCCTGGGTCATGCGGGCTCCGGAACGGGCGGGGAGTTATCGAGGGCGGCGAGTATAACCCAACAAAACCTCGGGATTCGTGTGGTCGCCCGGCCAAACGCTGGGTTAGACTCCTTGGCCCTGCCCAACCCGTGAAGTAGATGCCTGCCGATGCTTGAACACTACGTCAAAAAAATCCTCACCTCGCGCGTTTACGACGTTGCCGTGGAAACCCCCTTGCAGACTGCCCGCCAGCTCTCCGAGCGGCTGGGTAACAAGATTTGGCTCAAGCGCGAAGACTTGCAGCCGGTGTTCTCGTTCAAGATTCGTGGCGCCTACAACAAGCTGACCCAGTTGACCGCTGAAGAGCGTGCGCGTGGCGTGGTGACGGCTTCGGCGGGCAACCATGCCCAGGGCCTGGCGCTGGCGGCCAAGGTGTTGGGGGTCAAGGCCACTATCGTGATGCCTAAGACTACCCCGGAGATCAAGATCGAAGGCGTGCGCTCCCGTGGCGGCAAGGTGGTGTTGCACGGTGATACCTTCCCGGAAGCGCTGGCCTACTCGCTCAAGCTGGTCGACGAAAAAGGCTACGTCTACATTCACCCCTACGATGATCCGCACACCATTGCCGGGCAGGGCACCGTGGCGATGGAAATCCTGCGCCAGCACCCTGGGCCGCTGGACGCGATTTTCGTACCGGTGGGCGGCGGCGGCCTGATCGCCGGCATCGCCGCGTATGTGAAGTACCTGCGCCCGGAGATCAAGATCATCGGCGTCGAGCCAGACGACTCCAACTGCCTGCAAGCCGCCATGGCCGCGGGCGAGCGTGTGGTATTGCCGACCGTCGGGATCTTCGCCGATGGCGTGGCGGTGGCGCAGATCGGCCAGCACACCTTCGACATCTGCAAGGACTATGTGGATGAGGTGATCACCGTCAGCACCGACGAAATCTGCGCGGCGATCAAGGACATCTACGACGACACCCGCTCTATCACTGAGCCGGCAGGCGCGTTGGGCGTGGCCGGGATCAAGAAGTACGTCGAGACCCATGGCGTCAGCGGCCAGACCTTTGTCGCCATCGACTCCGGGGCCAACGTCAACTTCGACCGCCTGCGCCATGTGGCCGAGCGTGCCGAGCTGGGTGAAGGCCGCGAAGCGATTATCGCCGTGACCATTCCCGAGCAGCCAGGCAGCTTCAAGGCGTTCTGCGAAGCTGTGGGCAAGCGCCAGATCACCGAATTCAATTACCGCTACCACTCTGGCAGTGAGGCGCACATCTTCGTTGGCGTGCAGACCCACCCGGAAAACGACCCACGCAGTGCCTTGATCGCCAGCCTGACCCGCCAGGGTTTCCCGGTGCTGGACCTGACCGAGAACGAACTGGCCAAGTTGCACATTCGCCATATGGTCGGCGGGCATGCGGCCAAAGTCAGCGACGAGCTGGTATTTCGCTTCGAATTCCCGGAGCGTCCGGGGGCGTTGTTCAACTTCCTCCACAAGCTGGGCGGGCGCTGGAACATTTCGATGTTCCACTATCGCAACCACGGCGCGGCCGACGGGCGCGTAGTGGCAGGCCTGCAAGTGCCGGCGGATGAGCGCCACCTGGTACCGGCGGCCCTGGCGCAAATCGGCTATCCATACTGGGATGAAAGCGAAAACCCGGCTTACCAGTTGTTCCTCGGTTGAGCGACTACGCTGACTGAGCGGCCTTTTAAGGAATCGAAACCATGGAAACGCTGACCACCCTCAAGGTTATCCACATCACCGCCACCGTGTTGCTGCTGCTCAGCGGCTTCGGCCTGGCCGTACTGGCCTGGCGTAAGCGCAGCGCCGGCCCGGCGGTTACGGTGCAACGCCCGTGGGCATTTGTCTGGCTGCTGATGGGCGTTTGCCTGGTCAGCATGCCGTTCACCGGTTGGTGGCTGGTGCACCTGCTCGGCTGGCCATTGGGGCAAACCTGGATCCTGGGTTCCAGCATCCTCTACACCGTGGCGGCGCTGGCGTGGTTCTGGCTGGTGGCGCGGCTTAATCGCCTGCGTAAGGGCGAGGGCGGTAGCCTGAATTTCACCTTGGTGTTGGCGGTGGTCAGTCTGGTGGGGTTTGTGGCGATTGCCGGGCTCATGGGTGCCAAGCCGGTATAAGGCTTGAGACCGAGTTGCCTGCATCGGGAGCAAGCCCCCTCCCACATTTGCCCGCGTACATCCCTTGGAGTGCGGTCTAGTGTGGGAGGGGGCTTGCTCCCGATAGGGCCATCAGCTACGCAGCGTAATCACCGGCCATCCGCGCTTCTGGGCCTCAGCCCGCAAATTCGGATCCGGATCCACCGCCACCGGATGCGCCACCTGCTCCAGCAACGGCAAATCATTCATCGAATCGCTATAGAAGTAGCTGTCTTCCAGGCTGTACCCAGTCTCTTCCAGCCAACGGTTCAAGCGCGTCACCTTGCCTTCGCGAAAGCACGGCACATCGGTGCTGCGCCCGGTATAGCGGCCGTCCAGCATTTCGCATTCGGTGGCGATCAGGGTCTCCACGCCCAACCGTGCGGCAATCGGCGCGGTGACGAAGCGGTTGGTCGCGGTGATGATCACCAGCGTGTCGCCGGCGGCGCGGTGCCTGGCCAGCAGTTCCACTGCTTGCGGCAGCATCAGCGGTTCGATGCAGTCGCGCATGAAGTCTCGGTGCCATTCGTCCAACTGGGCCATCTCGGTGCGGCCGAGGATTTCCAGGCTGAAGTTCAAGTAGGCGGCGTTGTCGAGCTTACCGGCCAGGTAATCCTGGTAGAACTCGTCGTTGCGGGCCTTGTAGGCTACCGGGTCGAGAATCCCGCGTTCACACAGGTAATCGCCCCAGGCGTGATCGCTGTCACCGCCCAGGAGCGTGTTGTCCAAGTCGAATAAAGCCAGGCGCATTGCAGTTACTCGCTGAAAAGTCTGTAAAAAGGCGTCCAGAATACGGTCTTTTCACAAGAGTGCACATAAGGTAAGAAGCCTCGTTGCCGCTGGAACAACCTTTGTGGAACAATGCGGTGACATGCGTTTGCGAGGTTGTTGCCGTGATCGACCCCGATGGTTTCCGTCCTAATGTCGGGATTATTCTTACGAATGATGCCGGACAGGTGCTATGGGCTCGCCGAATCAACCAAGATGCTTGGCAGTTTCCTCAAGGTGGAATCAACCCCGACGAAACCCCTGAAGACGCCTTGTACCGTGAGTTGAACGAAGAAGTCGGCCTTGAGCGTGAAGATGTGCAAATTCTGGCCTGTACCCGTGGCTGGTTGCGCTATCGTTTGCCGCAACGTTTGGTGCGTACCCACAGCCAACCGCTGTGCATCGGCCAGAAGCAGAAATGGTTTCTTTTGCGCCTGATCTCCAATGAGCAGCGGGTGCGGATGGATTTGACCGGTAAACCGGAGTTCGATGGCTGGCGCTGGGTCAGCTATTGGTACCCGTTGGGCCAGGTGGTGACATTCAAGCGCGAGGTTTATCGTCGCGCTCTCAAAGAGCTTGCCCCGCGCCTTTTAGCGCGCGACTGACGACGGAGTTCGACCCCGAGCCATGCTCAATACGCTGCGCAAGATCGTCCAGGAAGTTAACTCCGCCAAGGATCTCAAGGCGGCGTTGGGGATTATTGTGTTGCGCGTCAAGGAAGCCATGGGCAGCCAGGTCTGCTCGGTTTACCTGCTGGACCCCGAGACCAACCGTTTTGTGCTGATGGCCACGGAGGGCTTGAACAAGCGCTCCATCGGCAAGGTCAGCATGGCGCCCAATGAAGGTCTGGTGGGCCTGGTGGGGGCGCGTGAAGAACCCCTGAACCTCGAACATGCGGCCGACCACCCGCGTTATCGCTACTTTGCTGAAACCGGTGAAGAGCGCTACGCCTCGTTCCTTGGCGCGCCGATCATTCACCACCGCCGCGTTGTCGGCGTGTTGGTCATCCAGCAAAAAGAACGCCGCCAGTTCGACGAAGGTGAAGAAGCCTTCCTCGTGACCATGAGCGCGCAGCTTGCCGGGGTTATCGCCCACGCCGAAGCGACGGGCTCGATTCGCGGCCTGGGGCGCCAGGGCAAGGGCATCCAGGAAGCCAAGTTCGTCGGCGTGCCGGGTTCTCCGGGCGCGGCGGTCGGTACCGCGGTGGTCATGCTGCCCCCGGCTGATCTGGACGTGGTGCCGGACAAGTCCGTCGACGACATCGACGCTGAAATCAAACTGTTCAAGACCGCCCTTGAAGGCGTGCGCGCCGACATGCGCAACCTGTCGACCAAGCTGGCCACCCAGTTGCGCCCCGAAGAACGGGCGCTGTTCGACGTGTACCAGATGATGCTCGACGACGCGTCCCTGGGCAACGAAGTCAAGACCGTGATCAAGACCGGCCAGTGGGCCCAGGGCGCGTTGCGCCAGGTGGTCACCGATCACGTCAACCGCTTCGAAATGATGGATGACGCCTACCTTCGTGAGCGCGCCTCGGATGTGCGCGACCTCGGTCGCCGTCTGCTGGCGTACCTGCAGGAAGACCGCAGCACCAACATGGTCTTCCCCGCTAACACCATCCTGGTCAGTGAAGAATTGACGGCCACCCAGCTCGGCGAAGTGCCTGAGGGCAAGCTGGTGGGCCTGGTCTCGGTATTGGGCTCGGGTAACTCCCACGTCGCGATCCTGGCCCGGGCCATGGGTATCCCGACGGTGATGGGCCTGGTGGACCTGCCGTACTCGAAGGTCGATGGCATCGACATGATCGTCGATGGGCATCGCGGCGAGGTTTTCACCAACCCCAGCGACGTGCTGCGCAAGCAATATGCCGAAGTGGTGGAAGAAGAGAAGCAACTGGCACAGGGCCTCGATTCGTTGCGCGAGCTGCCCTGCATAACGCTCGACGGCCACCGTGTTCCGTTGCTGGTCAACACTGGCCTGCTGGCGGATGTAGCGCGTGCGCAGCAACGTGGCGCTGAAGGGGTGGGGCTGTATCGCACCGAAGTGCCGTTCATGATCAACCAGCGTTTTCCGAGTGAGAAGGAGCAGCTGGCGATTTATCGCGAGCAATTGCAGGCCTTCCACCCGTTACCGGTGACGATGCGCAGCCTGGATATTGGCGGCGACAAGTCACTGTCGTATTTCCCGATCAAGGAAGACAACCCCTTCCTTGGCTGGCGTGGCATTCGCGTTACCCTCGACCATCCTGAAATTTTCCTTGTCCAGACCCGCGCCATGCTCAAGGCCAGCGAGGGTTTGAACAACCTGCGTATCCTGCTGCCGATGATCTCCGGCACCCATGAGCTTGAAGAAGCCCTGCACCTGATCCACCGCGCCTGGGGCGAAGTCCGCGACGAGGGCGCCGACGTGCCGATGCCGCCGATTGGCGTGATGATCGAAATCCCGGCTGCGGTGTACCAGGCCAAGGAACTGGCGCGTCAAGTGGACTTCCTGTCGGTGGGCTCCAACGACCTGACCCAGTACCTGCTGGCCGTGGACCGCAACAACCCACGGGTGGCCGACCTCTACGACTACCTGCACCCGGCGGTGCTGCAAGCCCTGCAACACGTGGTGCGCGACGCCCATGCCGAAGGCAAGCCGGTGAGCATCTGCGGTGAAATGGCCGGCGACCCGGCGGCGGCGGTGCTGTTGATGGCGATGGGTTTTGACAGCCTGTCGATGAACGCCACTAACTTGCCGAAGGTGAAATGGATGCTGCGCCAGGTTGAATTGAGCATGGCCAAGGATTTGCTGGCCGAGCTGATGACCATCGACAACCCGCAAGTTATCCACAGCTCGCTGCAACTGGCCCTGAAGAACCTGGGGTTGACCCGGATGATCAACCCGGCTTCTGCCAAAACCCTCTAGCGCCTGGCGCCGATCAAAATGTGGGAGCAAGCCCCCTCCCACATTGGTTTTATGGTGGGGTTAAAAATTGAGTTCGACTTCGCCCAACTGGCCGCCATAAGGCCCAAAGCTGCGCTCCACCATCCGCCGCGTGCCATCGGCATTCACAATCAGCGCCGTACTCGCCCGTGTCCCATAGCTGGGGCTGGAAATGAACACGCTCGACAGCAGGCTTTCGGTCGCCAAGCCCACGCCGGTGTCCGGCAGCTCGGCAAACGGCGCCGTTTTCGGATCGCTCAAAACCCCCAGCAAGGCTTCCGGCTGTGGGTCTTCCAATAACTCGCTGAACGCAGCTTTGGCTTTGAGCAACTTCGGCCACGGCGTATCCAGCCCGGCATTGGACAGCCCATAGACTCCCGCTGCCAGCAGTGTCGGCTCGGTGTCATTGGCGTTGTAGTGCCATAGCTCATCCTGCGTGCCTAGCAGCAGGTTAAACCCGGCATATTCAATCGATCGTCCATTAACGTCGGCTAAATAATCGTCAATGGGTAGCGAAACACTGAGAAAGCGCGCCACCAGTTCGCCACGTGACTTGCGTGCCGGTGGCTGGTGCGGGTCGCGAATATTGGTGAGGGCGGCGAAACGCCCCTCGGCACTGACCCCCAGCCAGGTTCCGCCGGCTTCCTGATCGCGGCCGGCGTAGACCTGGGGCGCATCCGCCCACTGGGCCAGCGGCAGGCTGGGGCGGGCGTAGAACTCATCGCGGTTGGCCGCGACGATCAGCGGCTGGGCATGGCCCGGTCGCCAGGCGAAAACAATCAGGCACATCGGGAGACCCCTTGTGTGTTTTTCTCAACTCTACCCACAGAACGGCAGGCGTTCCATCGCAACGAAGTTGGGCCGTGCGCCTTCCATCCGTTAACATGCCGGGCTGTTTGGTGTGTATGTGAACTTCTTAATTTGATATCGGCGCTGTAACGCAGGCTTAATCGCACATCGGCATGGTCCGGTGCGTCATGACTAAATGTTTTAACGAGGAGTCGCAATGCTGCCTTACCCGCAGATCGACCCGGTGGCCCTGGCCATCGGTCCGCTGAAAATCCATTGGTACGGGTTGATGTACCTGATCGGCATCGGCGGTGCCTGGCTGCTGGCTTCCCGGCGCCTGAACCGTTTCGACCCGACCTGGACCAAGGAGAAGCTCTCCGACATGGTGTTCTGGATGTCGATGGGGGTGATCGTCGGTGGGCGCCTGGGGTATGTGCTGTTCTACGATTTGTCGGCCTATATCGCCAACCCGACGTTGATCTTCGAAGTGTGGAAAGGCGGCATGGCCTTCCATGGCGGGTTTGTCGGCGTGATGATCGCCGCGTGGTGGTTTGGCCGCCGCAATGGCAAGTCGTTCTTCCAGCTGATGGACTTCGTCGCACCGTTCGTGCCGATCGGCCTGGGTGCCGGGCGTATCGGTAACTTCATCAACGCCGAGTTGTGGGGCAAGCCGACCGACGTGCCATGGGCCATGGTGTTCCCGCCGTTCAGCGACCCGGCGCAATTGCCGCGCCACCCGTCGCAGCTGTATCAGTTCGCGTTGGAAGGCGTGGCACTGTTCCTTATCCTCTACATCTTCTCGCGCAAGCCACGCCCAACCATGGCCGTGTCGGGCATGTTCGCGCTGTTCTACGGGATTTTCCGCTTTATCGTCGAGTTTGTACGGGTGCCGGATGCGCAGTTGGGCTACCTGGCGTGGGGCTGGCTGACCATGGGTCAAGTCCTCAGCCTGCCGATGATCCTGGCGGGCCTGGGCATGCTGTGGTGGGCGTACAATCGCCCGCAACCGCTGAAGAACGCCGCGCTTTAAATTCGAATGCCGCGGCCCGGGTTTGAAGGGCCGCAGCTTCAACGATACGGGTAACTACATGAAGCAATATCTCGAACTGCTGCACGACGTCGTGACCAATGGCCTGACCAAGGGCGACCGCACCGGCACCGGCACCAAGGCCGTGTTCGCCCGTCAGTATCGGCATAACCTGGCCGACGGCTTCCCGCTGCTGACCACCAAGAAGCTGCACTTCAAAAGCATCGCCAACGAGCTGATCTGGATGTTGAGTGGTAACACCAACATCAAGTGGCTCAATGAAAACGGTGTGAAAATCTGGGACGAATGGGCCACCGAAGACGGTGACCTCGGCCCGGTGTACGGCGAGCAGTGGACAGCCTGGCCCACCAAGGACGGCGGCACGATCAACCAGATCGACTACATGGTGCACACGCTCAAGACCAACCCCAACAGCCGTCGCATCCTGTTCCACGGCTGGAACGTCGAATACTTGCCGGACGAAACCAAGAGCCCACAGGAAAACGCGCGCAACGGCAAGCAAGCCCTGCCGCCGTGCCACCTGTTGTACCAGGCGTTCGTGCATGACGGTCATCTGTCGATGCAGCTGTATATCCGCAGCTCCGACGTGTTCCTGGGCCTGCCGTACAACACCGCCGCGCTGGCGTTGCTGACCCATATGCTGGCCCAGCAATGTGACCTGATCCCCCACGAGATCATCGTCACCACGGGCGATACCCACGCCTACAGCAACCACATGGAACAGATCCAGACCCAGCTGGCGCGCACGCCGAAAAAACTGCCGGAACTGGTGATCAAGCGCAAGCCTGCGTCGATCTACGACTACAAGTTCGAAGACTTCGAGATCGTAGGCTATGAGGCCGACCCAAGTATCAAGGCCGATGTCGCTATCTAAAATCTGACGCTATCCAATGTGGGAGCAAGCCCCCTCCCACATTGGTTCAGTGTTCACTTGAGTTCAATGGCCGTGGCTTCTGCCCACATGTGAAGGCTCAGCCTCACTGGCCGCAATCCCACCGCTGACTTCCAACTGCTGCAAGATCCCGCACTGCTCCCCACCGCCGCAGCGTTGACGCAGGTCCAGCAACTGCTCCTGCAAGGCCAACAACCCATCGATCCGCGCTTTCACATGGTGGATATGTTCGTCGATCAACGCATTCACGCTTTCGCACTGGTCCTGGGGGCTATCGCGCAGCCCCAGCAGGCTGCGGATTTCCTCGAGGGTCATGTCCAGGCTGCGGCAATTGCGGATGAAGGTCAGCCGTTCGGTGTGGGCCTGGGTGTACACCCGGTAGTTGCCGTCGGTGCGCGCAGGTGGCGGCAGCAGGCATTCCTTCTCGTAATAACGGATGGTTTCCACCGGGCAGTCGGTGAGTTTGGCCAGTTCGCCGATCTTCATCGCAGCAATCTCCAAATGGGTGCTTGACCCTATAGTGGCTACAGGGTCTTTACTTGGCAACAGGCACCTTTACGGACGCGACCTGATGAGCCACTCCATTCACACCCCGCACAAGCACGATCATGATCACGACCATGCTCATGACCACGGCCATAAGCACGACCATGATCACGATCACAAGCATGATCATGCCCCGGCAAAACTCACTCCTGTGGATAGCCACGCCCACGCGGGCTCCTGCTGCGCCGGCGCTGCCGGGCCTGCGATAGTGACCCTGAGCGAGGCGCCCACCGCCGGCTCGCGCCTGAGCACCTTCCGCATTGAAGCCATGGACTGCCCCACCGAGCAGACGCTGATCCAGAACAAACTGGGCAAGCTCGCCGGCGTGCAGCAACTGGAATTCAACCTGATCAACCGCGTCCTCGGCGTCACCCACGACCTGCCGAGCACGGCGCCGATCATCGAGGCGATCAAGTCCATCGGCATGCAGGCCGACCCTATCGAGGAAGGCAGCCCCGCCGCCGCACCGCCCGCGAAGAAGCATTGGTGGCCGTTGGCACTTTCGGGCGTGGGCGCCTTGGGTGCCGAAGTGCTGCACTTCACCGGCGTGGCACCGACCTGGGTGATCGCGCTGGTGGCGCTGGTGTCGATCCTCAGCGGCGGTCTCACCACCTACAAAAAGGGCTGGATTGCCCTGAAAAACTTCAACCTGAACATCAATGCGCTGATGAGCATCGCGGTGACCGGTGCCATCCTGATCGGCCAGTGGCCGGAAGCGGCGATGGTGATGTTCCTGTTCACCGTGGCCGAGTTGATCGAAGCCAAGTCCCTGGACCGGGCGCGCAATGCGATCAGCGGCTTGATGCAGATGACCCCGGAACAGGCCACGGTGAAACAGGCCGACGGATCCTGGATGGAACAAGAGGTCAAAAGCATTGATCTTGGCGCGATCGTTCGGGTAAAGCCCGGCGAGCGCATCGGCCTGGACGGTGAAGTGACTTCTGGTCAATCCACCATCGATCAGGCGCCCATCACCGGGGAAAGCCTGCCGATTGAAAAGACCGTCGGCGATAAAGTCTTCGCCGGCACTATCAACCAGGCGGGTTCCCTGGAGTACAAGGTCACTGCGGCGGCCAACAATTCGACCCTGGCGCGGATCATCCACGCCGTGGAGCAGGCTCAAGGGGCACGGGCGCCGACCCAGCGGTTTGTTGACAGTTTCTCGAAGGTCTATACCCCGGCAGTCTTCCTGTTTGCCTTGGGCGTGGCCGTGATTCCGCCGCTGTTCATGGCGGGTGTTTGGTTCGACTGGATCTATCGTGCCCTCGTGCTGCTGGTAGTGGCTTGCCCCTGCGCCTTGGTGATCTCTACGCCGGTGACCATCGTCAGCGGTCTGGCGGCGGCGGCGCGTAAAGGCATCCTGATCAAGGGCGGCGTGTACCTGGAGGGTGGTTACAAACTCGACTACCTGGCCCTCGACAAGACCGGCACCATCACCCACGGCAAGCCGGTGCAAACCGATTACCTGCCACTGTTCCCCAATATCGAAGACAGCGCCCCGGCGTTGGCCGCCAGTCTGGCCGGTCGTTCGGACCACCCGGTATCTCTGGCGATCGCCAGCGCGGCTGTGGATAAAAACCTGCCGATTCACGCTGTGGATAACTTCGAAGCCCTGGCCGGGCGCGGTGTGCGTGGTGATATCAACGGCCAGACCTATCACCTGGGTAACCACCGCTTGGTGGAAGACCTCGGCCTGTGCTCGCCAGCCCTGGAAGAAAAACTCTTCGCCCTGGAAAAACAAGGCAAATCCGTGGTGCTGCTACTGGACACTTCCGGCCCGCTGGCGCTGTTTGCCGTGGCCGACACCGTCAAGGACAGCAGCCGCGAAGCCATTCAGCAACTGCATGACCTGGGCATCAAGACCCTGATGCTCACCGGCGACAACACCCACACCGCCCAGGCGATTGCCAGCCAGGTCGGCATCGACCAGGCCCAGGGCGACTTGTTGCCCACCGACAAACTGCAAGCCATCGAAACCCTCTACGGCCAAGGCCATCGGGTGGGCATGGTCGGCGATGGCATCAACGATGCTCCAGCCCTGGCGCGGGCCGAGATCGGCTTTGCCATGGCGGCGGCGGGTACTGACACGGCTATCGAGACCGCCGACGTAGCGCTGATGGACGATGATTTGCGCAAGATTCCGGCTTTCATTCGGCTGTCGCGGCAAACGTCGAGTATCCTCAAGCAGAACATCGCCCTGGCGCTGGTGATCAAGGCGATCTTCCTGGCGGTCACGTTCATGGGCATGGCCACGATGTGGATGGCGGTCTTTGCCGACATGGGCGTGAGCCTGCTGGTGGTGTTCAATGGCCTGCGCCTGTTGCGCAAATAGAGGATGAGAGGGTGGTGTGCTGAGTGCTGAGTTAAAGGCGTTTTTCATGGTCGCCCGCCTGGGCAGCATTACCCAGGCGGCGAAAAAACTCGGCCTCAGCCAGCCCACCGTGACTACCCAGATCCGTAACCTGGAAAGCCAGTACGGCGTTGAGTTGTTCTATCGGGGCGGTCGCCGCCTCACCGTCAGCGATGAAGGTGCGCGGCTGCTGCCGATGGTCAAGGCGCTGTTGCAGCAGGAAGCGGATATCGAGTTTTTCCTGCGCAACAACGGCCAGGTCCAGGGGGCGCTGCGGATTGCCGCGACGGCGCCGTATTACATCCTCGATCTGGTCAAAGCCTTTCGTGAGCGCTTGCCACAAGTGGAAGTCTCGGTGGAAATCGGCAACTCCCAGCAGGTGCTCGAGGCGCTGGATGATTACCGCGTCGATGTCGCCGCCTCTTCGCAATTACTGGAAGACCCCCGCCTGATCCGCCGCGTGCTGGGTACCGACCCGTTGGTGCTGGCGGTGCATCGCAATCACCCGTTGGCCAAGCTCGATCATGTGCCGTTGAGCGCGCTGGCCGGGCATACGCTGCTGATGCGCGAGGCGGGCTCCACTACCCGAAGGCTGACTGAAGAGATGTTGCGGGGCGCCGGCGTGGGTTATGGGCCGTTGCTGGAGATCGGTAGCCGTGAGTCGATTCGTGAGGCGGTGCTGCGCAATATCGGCATCAGCATCATCGCCCGCCAGGAAGTGCCCCATGACCCGCAGTTGCGGGTGCTGACTATCGAAAATGCGCCGCAGATTCCGGAGTATCTGTATTGCCTCAAGGAGCGAAAAGGTGCGCGGTTGCCGGCGGCGTTTTTAGGGTTGGCGCAGGAAATGTCACCAATCTAAGTTCTGTGGCTGGCTTGAGGGCCAATCGGGAGCAAGCCCCCTCCCACATTTTGACCGCATTCTCATGTTGGAACCCGGCCAACTGTGGGAGGGGGCTTGCTCCCGATAGCGATAGGCCTGGCGACTCATCTCCATGAGTCCTACACAAATCTACCAATACCACTATCACCCCATTTTGCCTTTCTGCCACAACACCTACGCATTGCCTGCCTAGCATGGCCTTCATCAGTTAGATGAGGTGCCTTGCATGAACACAGTCCTGACCCAACCCGGCGCGCCCATGAAGGTGCGCGGGGTCCAGAAACGCTTTGGCGCCTTCACCGCGCTGGATAACGTGTCCCTGGACGTCGCCGCCGGCGAACTGGTGTGTCTGCTCGGCCCCTCCGGCTGCGGCAAGACCACGCTGCTGCGCTGCATCGCCGGGCTGGAACGCCAGGACAGCGGTGAGCTTTACCTGGGCGAGCGTGATGTTTCCCTGCTGCCACCCCAGGCGCGGGACTACGGCATCCTGTTCCAGTCCTACGCGCTGTTCCCCAATCTCACCGTGGAAGCGAATATCGGCTATGGCCTCACCGGCAGCGGCCGCGATGAAGTACGCAAGCGTGTTGGGCAGATGCTTGAACTGGTCGGCCTGGTCGGCAGCGAAAAGAAATACCCCGGCCAACTCTCCGGCGGCCAACAACAACGGGTCGCCCTGGCCCGTGCACTGGCGCCAGCGCCTTCGTTGTTGCTGCTGGATGAACCGATGTCGGCCCTCGATGCCCGGGTGCGTGAGCATTTGTGCACCGAGCTGCGCCAGCTGCAACGGCGCCTGGGTATCACCACCTTGATGGTGACCCACAACCAGGACGAAGCCATGTTGATGGCCGACCGTATTGCCGTGATGAACAACGGCAAGGTCGAGCAGTACGCCACGCCCCAGGAAATCTACGACCGCCCGGCCACGCCGTTCGTGGCGGAGTTTGTCGGCCAGGGCAATTGGCTGCCGTTCAGCCGCAACAGTGCCAGCCATGCCCAGGTCGGCGGGATGAATATGCGCCTGGCCGACGATGCGGGCGTGGCCAAGTCCGGCCGCCTGTTCTGCCGCCCGGAAGCCATCAGCGTCAACCCGCCGGTGCATGAAGAAAACCTGTTCCCGGCCAAGGTTCGCGAGATCACCTTTCTCGGTAACCGCTGCCGCATGAGCTTTGAACTGGAGCAATTGCCGGGTCATCCGTTACTGGCCGAGCTGGCTCCCGAAGCCATGCCGCGCCTGGGCGCCCAGGATATCTGGGTAGCGTTACCGCCGCGCAGCCTGCAGGTGTTTGCCTGAGATGGCCGCTGTCATGACACTGCCGGTAGCGCGTCAGGTGTCCCGCGCCGAATGGGGCGACCGTATCTTCGTAGTCGGCGGCAAATGGCTCTGGCTGGGCCTGTTGGTGGTGGCGGTCTTGCTGCCGCTGCTGGCGATCTTCTGGCGCGGCTTCAGCAGCGAAGCCGGGCAGGGTGGTGGCCTGGTGGCTGCGCGAGAATTGGTCACCAGCGCCAACTTTCACTGGTTGCTGGGCAATAGCCTGAAAGTTTCCCTCAGCGTGGCGGCCATCGTCGTACCGCTGGCCTATCTGTTTGCCTACGCGCTGCAACGCACGCTGATTCCCGGCAAAGCTGTCTGGCGTGGCCTGTCGTTGCTGCCGTTGATGGCGCCGTCGATGCTGCCGGGCATTGCGCTGGTCTACCTGTTCGGCAACCAGGGCATGCTGCGCGGCTTGCTCTCGGACAATATCTACGGCTTCTGGGGCATTGTGCTCGGCGAAGTGATCTACACCTTTCCCCATGCGTTGATGATCCTGCTGTCGGCGTTGTCCCTGGCGGATGCACGCTTGTTCGACGCCGCTTCGAGCATGGGCGCCAGCCCGGCCCGGGCGTTTCGCAGCATTACCTGGCCGGCCACGCGCCAGGCGGTGTTCGCCGCGTTCTGCCTGGTGTTCACCCTGACCATCACCGACTTTGGTGTGCCGGTGGTGGTGGGCGGCGATTACCAGGTGCTGGCGCTGGAAGCCTACAAGGCGGTGGTCGGCCAGCAACAGTTCGGGCGCGGTGCGTTGATCGGCATGGTGTTGCTGCTGCCGGCGCTGTTCAGCTTCGGTGTGGATGCCTGGTTGCGCCGTCGGCAGGGTGACGCCATGAGCGGTCGCGCCCAAGTGTTCCAGCCGGTACCGTCGCGGCTGCGCGATGGCTGCTACCTGGCCATCGTGCTGCTGGTCTGTGCGGTGTTGCTGCTGGTGTTCGGCATGGCGGTGTACTCCTCGCTGGTGAAATTCTGGCCGTACAACCTGTCGCTGTCGCTCAACCACTACCAGTTTGAAGACACCGCCGGCGGCGGCTGGCTGGCCTATCGCAACAGCCTGACCATGGCGCTGTGCACGGCGTTGATCGGCAGCGTGCTGATCTTCACCGGCGCCTACCTGATGGAAAAGACCAAGGGCCAGAAAGGCCTGAACCTGGCGTTGCGTATGCTCAGCTTCGTGCCGATGGCGGTGCCGGGTCTGGTGCTGGGCCTGGGCTACGTGTTCTTTTTCAATCTCAACGGCAACCCGTTGCATGTGTTCTACGGGAGCATGGCGTTGCTGGTGGTGTGCACCATTGCGCACTACCTGACCACCGCACAGATGACCGCCACCACCGCCCTGCGCCAGCTGGACGCCGAGTTCGAAGCCGCCGCGTTGTCGCTCAAGGCGCCGCTGTACCGCCACTACCTGCGCGTTACGGTGCCGATCTGCCTGCCGGCGCTGCTGGATATCCTGCGCTATCTGTTTGTGTCGGCGATGACCACCGTGTCAGCCGCGATCTTCCTCTACAGCCCCGACACCATCCTCGCCGCCGTCGCCGTGTTGAACATGGACGACGCCGGCAATGTGGGCGGCGCCGCGGCCATGTCGACCTTGATCCTGTTCACTTCGGCCGGCGTCTCGCTGTTGCTGGCGTGGGCTTCACGTGGCGCGCTGCGTCGCTCCCAAGCCTGGCGCCAGACCGCGCCCGGCCAATAAACATCCTGAAGGAGGTGCTCCATGTTCAAGCCCCTGGCGCTGGTCGCTGCGGTACTCACTGCATTCAGCCTGAATGCCTTCGCCAAGACCGAGTTGACCGTGTACACGGCCCTCGAAGCCGAGCAATTGAAGACCTACAAAAAAGCCTTCGAGCAGGCCAACCCCGACGTCGAGATCAAGTGGGTACGCGATTCCACCGGCATCATCACCGCTAAGCTTCTGGCCGAGAAAGACCGCCCGCAGGCTGACGTGGTGTGGGGCCTGGCTGCCTCCAGCCTGGCGATCCTCGACCAGCAAGGCATGCTGGACAACTACGCACCCAAAGACCTGGACAAAATCGGCAAAAACTATCGCGACGCCGCCAACCCGCCGGCCTGGGTCGGCATGGACGTGTGGGCCGCGACCATCTGCTTCAACATCATCGAAGCCGAAAAGCAGGGCCTGACCAAGCCAGTGAGCTGGCAGGACCTGACCAAGCCTGAGTACAAGGGCAAGATCGTGATGCCTAACCCGGCGTCGTCCGGCACCGGCTTCCTGGATGTCAGCGCCTGGTTGCAGACCTTCGGCGAGAAGCAAGGCTGGCAATACATGGACGACCTGCACCAGAACATCGGCCAGTACGTTCACTCCGGCTCCAAGCCGTGCAAGCTGGCAGCTTCGGGTGAATTCCCGATTGGTATTTCGTTTGAATACCCGGCCGTACAGCTCAAACGCCAGGGTGCGCCGCTGGACATCATCTTGCCCAAGGAAGGCCTGGGCTGGGATATCGAAGCGACGGCGGTGATCAAGGGCACTGCCCATGCCGACGCGGCTAAAAAGCTCGCTGACTTCTCCGCCAGCGCTGCGGCGATGGACCTGTACAAAGACAACTTCGCCGTCCTCGCCCAGCCGGGTATCGCCAAGCCGCAGACCGAATTGCCGGCCGACTACGAGCAGCGCCTAATCAAGAACGACTTCGCCTGGGCCTCGAAAAACCGCGACAGCATCCTGACTGAATGGCGCAAGCGTTATGACGGTAAGTCGGAGAAGGTGGCGGGTCAGTAATTTCTCGGTTTGGCTTGATGGCCTCATCGGGGGCAAGCCCCCTCCCACATTTTGATGTGTGAACACATTTCAAATGGGGGAGCGGGCTTGCTCGCGAAGGCGGCTTCGAATTCAGGACATCATTTAATGACACACCACAGCGACCTGTTGATCATCGGCGCCGGCATCCTCGGCCTGTCCCACGCTTATGCCGCGGCCAAGCGCGGCCTCAAGGTCAAGGTGTTCGAGCGCAGCGCCACACCATTGGGCGCCTCGGTGCGCAACTTCGGCCAAGCCCTGGTCACCGGCCAGCCGCTGGGGCCGATGTTGGACCTGGCCCGCCAGAGCCGCGAGATCTGGGGCCAATGGGCGCAAGCGGCGGGCCTTGCGCTCAAGCGCAATGGCTCTTACCTGTTTGCCCGCACGGAAGCTGAGGAACATCTGCTCGAAGGCTTCTGCGCCGGGCGTGCCCGCGAACACGGCTACAACGTCGAGCTGCTGCAAGGCGCCGCGATGAAGGACCTGTATGCCGGCCAGTTCCGCCACCACCGCGCAGCGCTGCACGGCAAGGACGATCAGCAACTGTATTCCCGCGAGGCGATACCGGCGCTGATCCAGTACCTGAGCCACGAGTTGAAGGTGGAGTTTCACTTTTCCACCCTGGTGCGCGACGTTGAGCCTGGCCAGTTGCACAGCACGGCTGGCAGCTTTCGCGGCGAGCAGATCATCGTCTGCTCCGGCCATGACTATCAGACTCTGTTAGCCGAACCCATCGCCCAGCTCAACCCGCAGACCTGCCGCCTGCAAATGCTGCGTGCCCGACCGACGCTCAACCTGAACCTGCAACACGCCCTGCTCACTGGCCTGAGTTGCGTGCACTACGGCGCTTTTGCCGATCTACCAGAAGCGGCCGCCGTGCAGGCGCAGATCCTGCGCGAAACACCCTACCTGCATGAGCACGGTATCCATCTGCTGATCAGTCCTACGCCCCATGGCGAACTGATCATCGGTGACTCCCACCATTACGACAGCGATCCGTCGCCCTTCAACGCCGAGCAGGTCGATGACTGGATGATCGAGTTGGCCGAACAAACCCTGGGGTGCAAGATCCAGGTGGTCGAACGCTGGCAAGGCGTCTACGGTGCTCGCGGGCCGGGGCCGTTTTCATTTGTGCAGGCAGCACCCGGTGTCAGCGCCGCGTTGATGCACACCGGCGTAGGCATGAGCGTGGGGCCGGCGATGGCGGAACGAAATATCAGCACCTTGTGGGGAGAGGCGTGATGAACCCGGAACAGGCGATTGCCCAGGTGTTTGGCTTGTACGAACAACATGGCATGGCCGACTACATCGGGGAGCCGGTGTCGCAGATCGAGCACATGTCCCAGGCCGCGCAGTTGGCAATGGCCGAAGGCTTTGATGATGAGGTGGTGTTGGCGGCGTTCTTCCACGACATCGGCCATCTCTGCGGCCAAGGCGCCGCGGACATGGGCGGTTACGGCGTGGTCAGCCATGAGCGGCTGGGCGCCGACTATTTGCGTCGCGCAGGCTTCAGCGAGCGCCTGGCCAAGCTGGTGGAATATCACGTACAGGCCAAGCGCTACCTGACCTTCAGCCAGCCGGACTATTACGCCCGCTTGAGCGAGGCCAGCCGGCGCACTTTGGGCTATCAGGGCGGTGCCATGAGCGTCGAAGAAGCCCGGGCCTTCGAGCAGGATCCGCTATGTGCCGTAAGTTTGCGCATGCGCGACTGGGACGAACAAGCCAAAGAAACACAAGTGCCGGTGCTCGACCTTGACGTACTCAAGGCCAAGGCACGGCAGCTGCTGGCGGCTTAGGCTTCGTCGAGACGCTGGGCCAGGGCTTCGACCTGTTCCTGGCGCTCGGCCTGGCTCAGCTTGGCGTGGGGGTTGAGGGACGACCATTGCGGATAGGCGCGGGCCCTGTTCAGCGCGTCGGGCAACTTGCCTTCACGCCAGGTTTTGTCCTGAGGCGTATCGACCTTGATGCTGTGCATCGCCGCATGGCCGCGCAGGTTCAGGGCCTTGAGCAACTGGCGTTGGCGCAGGGCAAGCAGGCGCAGCACGCTGTCGTCGACGGTCAGCTCGCGCTGGCCCTTGATCTTGCCGAGCAGGCGGCTGCCGTAGCTGCGTGCGGTTTGCAGGGCGCCACCGGCGATAGCACCGGCCAGGGCCGCGGCGCCAAGGGTCAGGCCGCCGACCAATAGATCCACGCCAGCACCGGCAGCGGCGCCGGCGGCGATTCCACCGCCGACGCGCACGCCGAGCTGCTTTAGGGTTTGCGGGTTGAACAAGTCATCGCCCCAGCGACCGTCGAGCAACGGCAGGTCACTGGCGGCGGCATCCTGTGGGCGGAAGCCGAACAGTTTGAGCAGGGCTTCGACGCATTTCTGTTCGCGCTGGCGCACGGCTTTGCGCAGATCGCCGATGGCTTGCTGTTCATCTTCGGTAACCACGCTGCGACGGCAGGCGGCGCAGTCGATCAGCAACTCGGCGATCAACCGTGCCGCACTTTGCTGGCGGGCCTGGCGCTGGGCTTCCTGATCAAGGATCAGCCGCTCCAATTGCGGCCGTGAGGTTTCCAGCAGCAGGGCCAGGCTTTCATACAGGCGGCGCTCGCCATCTTCCGGTGGCGCTACGCTGTCGAACCGCACCAGCGCATGCAGGCCAAGGCGGGCCAGGACTTCGCGCCAGTCCGGTTCGCGGTGGTCGCTGCTGCTGACGAAGTTGAGCACCGGCAACAACGGCTTGCCGCAGCTGGCCAGCACTTGCAGCTCATCGCGGTATTTGGCCAGCACTGGCTCGCGGGCGTCGATCACATACAGGCCGGCGTCCGAGGCGAGCAGTTGGCGCAACACCTTGGCTTCCTGTTCGAAACGCTGGCGGGCTTCGCTGCCGTCAAGGAAGCGCGCCAGGCGGGCCGGGCCATCCAGGCGTTCGCCTGGGCGGTCCAGGCGTTCGAGGTAATCGAGCAGGGCGATGGCGTCTTCCAGGCCGGGCGTGTCGTACAGTTCCAGCAGGGCTTCGCCATCCACCGACAAGCGTGCGCCTTCGACATGCCGCGTAGTGCTGGGGCGATGGGAGACTTCACCGAAGCCCACATCACGGGTGAGAGTGCGCAGCAGTGAAGTCTTGCCCACGTTGGTGTGGCCGACCACGGCGAGTTTCAGTGGTTTAGTCATGACCGGTCTCCAGCCAGTTCAGCGGCGCGCAGTCGGCAAACGCTAGATCTAGCTGTTGCAGTGCGGTGTGCCAATCACCCAGGCGCTCGGCGTCCAGGGCCTGGCCCGAGGGTGCTTGCAGCAGCCATACGCGGGTGGCGGTGGCGCTGCGTGCCAGCTCGGCGATCAGCGCCAGGCTGCCACGGTCGGGCGAGCGGCGCGGGTCGCAGGCGATGACCAGGCGCGCGGGTGGGAAACGGCTGAGTTGTTCCAGCAGTTTGTTGCGCGATTCGCGGCTGTCGAGGATACCGGCGTTTTTTACGCTGGCGGGCAGCTTGGGCGGCCAAGGGTGTTGATCGTCGAGTTCGATGGCGACCAGCAAGGCGCCGTCGCTTTGCAGATCGCTGACGCCGCCGCTGACGTGGTGCAGCTGATCGGGCGCGGCATCGTTGACCCCAAGGCGTTCGCTGCTGGGCATCAGGCGCTCGCGCAACTGGCTGTAGCCGGGCAGGTTGAGGTCCAGGCGCAATGCGGCACGCCCGATTTTCCAGCGCCACAGGCACAACAGGGCGAGGATCAGCCGGGGCAGCAGGCCGTAGACCAGCAACACGCCTACCAACCAGGCAGCCCAGGCCTGGCGGGCGCTCTCGATATTCAGCGCGGAATCGCCGCTGGCGCGGATCATGTCGACGCTCGGCACATTGAAGCCCAGCAACGCGGGGAGGGTGCCGAGGGCTTGGGTCACGGCGACAAAGGTGTCGGCGCCGAGGATGGTGGTTTCCCACACAAAGCCGTAGCGATGGGTAGCGAGTAGCGTCAGCAGGATCACCATGGCGCTGAGCAATGCCAACATCCACAGGCTGTTGACCAGCACACCCACTGCCCAACGATTGAGTTTTTGCCGTTGCAGCAACAGCAGCAACGCCGGGGCCAACTGCGCGGCCTTGGCATCACGCGCCAGTTTCTCGCTGAGCCACAACCACAGTCGCCCAAGGCTGGCGCTGTGTTCGCCAGCAAACAGCAGGCCCAGGGCCCAACTGACCAACAAGATCAGGTTCAAACCGAGCAGGCTGCCCAGAGCCCAGAACACATTCACTGGGGTCAAACCGTTGCCCAGCGCCGCAAACGCCAAGCCGGCGCCGCTGATCACGGCCACCACCGCCAGCAACACCAGCGCCAGGCGTGCGCCTTGCAGCCAGCGCGTGAGAGCGGCGGTCAGGCCATCGCGCTCGGCCAGGTGCAAGGCACGCTGTTGTATCCGCGTCTGCAGGTCGCCCCCGGCCGTGCGGGCCAGGCGGTTGGCTTCCAGGTCTTCCAGGGGGCCGGCGTGCTCTTCACGCAGGCGCACGGTTTCCGTCAGCCAGAGGGTGTGCAGGGGGTTCAGTGCAGTCACGCGCTATCCTGTTGTTTCAGTGAGGTTGGAGCATAACCGCTGGCTCGCAGCTCTGGTATTCTCGTCGCCATGAAAAAAACTCTCCCTTTAAGCCTGATCGCAGCTCTCGGTGAAAACCGTGTGATCGGCGTCGACAACAGCATGCCCTGGCATTTGCCGGGGGATTTCAAATATTTCAAAGCCACCACGCTCGGCAAGCCGATCATCATGGGGCGCAAGACCTGGGATTCCCTGGGCCGACCGCTGCCGGGGCGGTTGAACCTAGTGGTTAGCCGTCAGACCGATCTGGCGCTTGAAGGTGCCGAGGTTTTTCCATCACTGGAAGCGGCGGTACAGCGCGCCGAGGAATGGGCCAAGGCTCAAGGCGTGGACGAGCTGATGCTGATCGGCGGCGCGCAGTTGTATGCGCAGGGGCTGGAGCAGGCGGATCGCCTGTATCTGACGCGGGTGGCGTTGAGCCCGGAAGGGGATGCGTGGTTTCCAGAGTTTGATACGAACCAGTGGAAGCTGGTGTCGAATCTGACGAACCCCGCCGAAGGTGATAAGCCGGCTTATAGCTTCGAAGTCTGGGAAAAAGCCTAAAAAGCATCGGGGGCAAGCCCCCTCCCACATTGGAATGCATTCCAAATGTGGGAGGGGGCTTGCCCCCGATAGCGGTCTATCAGGCCTGCGCTAGTTCGGCATGCTCGTCGGTATTCAACAGCTTTTTATCCGTCTGCCCCATGATCTGGCTGGTAATCGCCCCCGCCGTCATCGAACCATTCACGTTCAACGCCGTACGGCCCATGTCGATCAACGGCTCCACGGAAATCAGCAGCGCCACCAGTGACACCGGCAAGCCCATGGCCGGCAGTACGATCAGCGCGGCGAAGGTCGCACCGCCGCCCACGCCGGCAACGCCCGCCGAACTCAAGGTCACAATCGCCACCAGGGTTGCGATCCACAACGGGTCCAGCGGGTTGATGCCCACGGTCGGCGCGACCATCACCGCCAACATCGCCGGATAAAGACCGGCGCAACCGTTCTGGCCGATAGTCGCGCCAAACGAGGCGGCGAAACCGGCGATGGATTGCGGGATACCCAGGCGACGGGTCTGCGCTTCGATGCTCAGTGGGATGCTCGCTGCGCTGGAGCGACTGGTGAAGGCAAAGGTCAATACCGGCCAGACCTTGCGGAAGAAGCGCAGCGGGTTGATCCCGGCCAGGGACAGCAGCAGACCGTGCACCACGAACATCAAGCCCAGGGCCAGGTACGACACCACCACGAAACTGCCCAGCTTGATGATGTCTTGCAGGTTGGAACCGGCGACCACCTTGGTCATCAGCGCCAATACGCCGTATGGGGTCAGCTTCATCACCAGGCGCACCAGGCGCATCACCCAGGCTTGCAGAGTGTCGATGGCGTTGATGACCTTCTGGCCTTTTTCCACGTCATCCTTGAGCAGTTGCAATGCGGCCACCCCGAGGAAGGCGGCGAAAATCACCACGCTGATGATCGACGTCGGCTTGGCGCGGGCCAGGTCGGCGAACGGGTTGGCCGGCACGAACGACAACAGCAACTGCGGGATATTCAGGTCGGCGACCTTGCCGGCGTAATCACTCTGGATCACTTGCAAGCGCGCCATTTCCTGGGTGCCGGCCACCAAGCCTTCGGCGGTGAGGCCGAACAGATTGGTCAGGCCGATGCCGATCAACGCCGCGATGGCGGTGGTGAACAGCAACGTGCCGATGGTCAGGAAGCTGATCTTGCCCAGGGACGACGCGTTATGCAGGCGCGCCACGGCACTGAGGATCGAGGCGAACACCAGTGGGATCACGATCATTTGCAGCAGTTGCACATAGCCGTTGCCGACCAGGTCAAACCAGCCGATGGAGGCTTTGAGCACCGGGTTGCCGTCGCCGTAGATCGTGTGCAATGCCGCACCGAACAGGACGCCGAGAACCAGGGCAAACAGGACCTTCTTGGCCAGGCTCCAGTTAGTACGACGGGTTTGTGCCAGGCCCAGCAAGAGGGCCACGAACACCAATAAATTGAGAATCAGGGGCAGATTCATTGAAGCTCCGTTGAGAAGGCAGCCAATCGCGTGAGCCTGCGATTGCGAACCGGGAAGCCTAACAGCTTGAAATATATTGATTTAATACCGATATGGAATGGTGACTGTCGTTTTTGGAATAAGCATTTGACGCTCAGGTGTATGCCCTTGGCGCAATCAAGACGCCCGCGGTCGCGCCCGGGCGATAACTGTCATACGGATTTGTTAGCGTCGATGTCTTTCACTCAGGGAGACAACGCCTATGAAGCTTGCGCCGAAACTACTGATATCCGCCGCCTTCTGCCTCGGGCTCGCCAGCCAGGCGTTTGCCGCCACCGAGTTGAAACACTGGCCGGCGCCTGCCGCTAAACAATTGAACGAAATGATCGCCGCCAACGCTAACAAAGGTAACTACGCGGTGTTCGACATGGACAACACCAGCTACCGCTACGACCTCGAAGAGTCCCTGCTGCCGTACATGGAAAACAAGGGCCTGATCACCCGCGACAGCCTCGACCCTTCGCTCAAGCTGATGCCGTTCAAAGACACCGCCGAGCATAAGGAAAGCCTGTTCAGTTACTACTATCGCCTTTGCGAAGTCGACGACATGGTCTGCTACCCGTGGGTAGCCCAGGTGTTTTCCGGCTTCACCCTCAAGGAACTCAAGGTCCAGGTGGATGAGCTGATGGCGTCCGGCAAGCCGGTGCCGGTCAGTTATTTCGACGGCGATGCGGTGAAGCAGTCCGAGGTGCAGCCGCCGAAAGTCTTCACCGGCCAGGCCGAGCTGTACAACAAGCTGATGGAGAACGGCATCGAGGTCTATGTGATGACCGCCGCTTCCGAAGAGCTTGTGCGCATGGTCGCCGCTGATCCGAAGTACGGCTACAACGTCAAACCCGAAAACGTCATCGGTGTGACCACCCTGCTCAAGGACCGCAAGACCGGCGAGCTCACCACCGCTCGCAAGCAGATCGCTGCCGGCAAATATGACGAGAAGGCCAACCTTGGCCTGGAACTGACCCCGTACCTGTGGACCCCGGCGACCTGGATGGCCGGCAAGCATGCGGCGATCCTCACCTACATCGACGAATGGAAAAAGCCGGTGATCGTCGGCGGTGATACACCGACCAGCGACGGTTACATGCTGTTCCACGATGTGGACGTGGCCAAGGGCGGCATTCACCTGTGGATCAACCGCAAAGACAAATACATGACCCAGCTCAACGGCATGATCGCCAAGCACGCTGCGGCGCAGGCCAAGGAAGGGTTGCCGGTGACGGCGGACAAGAACTGGGTGATCGTCAAGCCTGACGAGATTCAGTAGGACCGAGTCGCCTGCCTTCGCGAGCAAGCCCGCTCCCACATTCGACCGAGTTTCAACATGAGAATGCGGTCAAAATGTGGGAGCGGGCTTGCTCGCGAAGGCGGCCTCGAGAACACAGCAGTATCTGTGCAAAAATAGATATCAATTGCGAACCAATCTCATCCTCTGCTAGCGTGCACACCTCCTGAACCCCACGTTCTTCTCAAGGTAGTGCCGTGCTCTCCTGGAATTCGCAGATCGCGCGCCTGTTCGCGGAGCAGAAGAAAGCCCTCGAAGCCTTCGTCACCCGCCGCACCGGCAGTGCCCAAGTGGCCGCCGACCTGACCCAAGAGTCTTTCCTGCGCCTGGCACGCATGGATTGCGGCGAGAAAATCGATAACCTGCCTGCCTTCCTCTTCACCATCGCCAGCAACCTGGTGCGTGATCACCAACGCCAGACCATTCGCCGTGAACGCTTGGACGCCGGTGAACCCAGCGAAGAGCTGCCATGCAGTAATCCTGGTGCCGACGAGCAATTAGCCGCCTATCAACAGGAACAGTTGATGCAGGACGCTATCCTGGCCTTGCCTGAAGCGACTCGACAGATCTTCCTGCTCTATCATGTCGACGAACTTTCCTATCGCGAGATCGGCGAGCGCCTGTCGATCAGCCCGCGCAGTGTGGAATACCAATTGCGTCGCGCCTTGATTGAGTGCCGGGCGTATATCAAGACGCGGCTTGCCTGCGATGAACAAGGACGTCGGTCATGACTGCCACACCCGCTGCCGAGGCGCTGTTTGACGAAGCGTCCGGCTGGTATTTCCGCCTGCAGGCCGAGGATGTAACGGCCGCCGAGATGGACGCTTTCGCCGCCTGGCTGGGGCAGGGTAATGCCCAGGACGCGGCCTGGCAGGAAGTGCAGGCGATGCTCGGTGGCCTGCGTGAACCCGCGCGGGTGATCCGTTGCGCCGAACAGGCCGCCTGGCGCAAACCTGCACGGCGCTGGCCGCGTTGGGCCTGCGCCGCCGCGGTGTTGCTGGCGGTGGGCCTCATCGTGCAAAACACGCCCTGGCTCGACCGCCTGCGCGCGGACTACGCAACCAGCACCGGCGAATCACGCAGCATTGAACTGGCCGACGGCTCCCACCTGCAACTCAATACCGACAGTGCAGTGCAGGTGCGCATGAGTGCGGGCGAGCGCCAGGTGCGTTTGTTGCGGGGCGAAGGGTTCTTCGACGTGACCAAGGACCCGTCGCGACCGTTTGTAGTGCAGTCCGGCGATGGCTGGGTAAAGGTGGTCGGCACACAGTTCAGCGTGGCGCGGCGCGATGCCCAGACCCGCGTGCAGGTCGCGCAAGGCAAGGTACAAGTCAGTGCTGGCAGCGACGCGCCGGTGTACCTGGAGCCGGGTCGGGCGGTGGAGTATCAGGGTCAACGCCTGGCCGAGGTGCATGGCTTCGACCCGGCCAGCGGGTTTGCCTGGCGCCAGCGGCAACTGGTGTTTCGTCAGCAACCGCTGTCGGACGTGGTCAGTGAGTTGAACCGCTACTGGCCGGGCAAGACCCTGGTGCTTGGGGATGCGCTGCGCAATCGAGTGGTGTCGGGGGTGTTTGAAATCGACAAACCCGACGCGGTGATCAAGGCATTGGAATACACCCTCAACCTGCGCGCTGAGCACTACACCCCGTATTTACTGGTGTTGCGCGAAGGCAAGGCGTCGTAATCACAACTTTTTGAAAAAACTTTCAGGGTTTCCCGGCAGGCGGTCGTCCTTGATCACTGAGGCGTAAATAGTAAGCACTCTCAAGTAGTGCGGCGCCGATCACAGACTTTTTGCACCGGGGAGCACCATCCATGGCACACCGATTCGCCGCACGGCCCTTGCTGGCACTGGCCATTTCCATGGCCTGTGGCACGGCACCTCTGTATTTGCAGGCCGCCGAGACTACGCAAGCCCAGACGTACCGTTTTGATATTCCGGGGCAAAGCCTGGACGGTGCGTTGGCGGCGTTTTCGGCGGTGACTCGGGTTCAGGTGCTGGTGTCGGGTGAGTTGACCCAACAGGTGATATCGCCGGGTGTAAAAGGCAGTCTCGGTCAGCGCGAAGCGCTCGGGCAACTGCTTGGCGGCACGGGGTTGAGCGCGGCGTTTATCAATGCCGATACGGTCACCCTGGAAAAGCGCGTGGCCAGCGGTTCGGCCATCGAAGTCGGCGCCACCACCATCAGCGCCGAACGCCTGGGCGCCACCACCGAGGGCAGCGGCTCCTACACCACGGGCGCCGTGACCCTTGGCAAAGGCGAACAGAAGCTCAAGGACATCCCGCAATCGGTCAGCGTCATGACACGCAAGCAGATGGATGACCAGAACACCACCAAGCTCTCCGAAGTGGTCAAGCGCACCCCTGGCCTGACAGCGACCAAATCCCCTGGCCCCGGTATGTTCATCTTCTCCCGTGGCTTTGAGGTCGGCACCCTGCAATACGATGGCGTGGGCATCCCGCGTAACACCTATGCATTGGGCAGCTACCTCACTGAAAACATGGCGATCTATGACCGCGTAGAAACCCTGCGCGGCCCGGCCGCCTTGCTGCAAGGCGCGAACAGCCCCGGCGGCACCATGAACCTGGTGCGCAAGCGCGGCCAGCAGGCGCCGACCGTGACGATCACCGCAAAAGCCGGCTCCTGGGACCACTACGGCACCCAGGTCGATGCCGGTGGCCCGCTCAATGCCGAAGGCACCCTGCGCGGCCGGTTTGTGGCGGATTACGACACGACAGACTCGTTCGTTGACTATGCCGGTGGCTGGAATCAGACGGTGTATGCGGCCGTGGACTACGACTTCACGCCAGACACCACCGTCGGCGTGGGCGTCAGCAACCAGAAAGGCCACTCGCGCCCCAACTTCATGTCACTGCCCCGTTACGCCAATGGCAGCGATATCGGCCTGCCGCGCTCGACGTTTGTCGGCGCCAGCTGGAACCGCAACGTCAATAACCAGACCCAGGTGTTTGCCGATATCGAGCACCGCTTCAACGATGACTGGAAGGTAAAGGCCGCCCTCGTAGCCATGGATGAACACAACGACGCGACCTACCAGGCGACCTGGGATGAGATTCCCAACCCCGGCACCGCCGGCAATGTGCGTTATGTGGATTGGGTCACCGACTTCAATACCAAGAGCCGCGGCGTTGATGTGTATGTGAACGGCAAGTTTGAAGGTTTGGGCTTGCAACAGGAGATGGTGCTGGGCGCCAACTATTCCAAACTCACCACCAACGACCAGTGGGCGCGAGCAGCGACGGCCGGCGCGGATATTTTCAACATCGATCACAACCGTCCACAGCGTGACAAAAACCAGCTGTTCCAGGCGGGCAATGCTACGAAAAGCTGGTATGACATTCGCCAGAAAGGGGTTTATGGCACCTGGCGCGTCAAGGTTGTGGATCCGCTGACCTTGATTCTCGGTGCACGTACCAGTTGGTATGACTATGGCTACACCGACGAGAGCGGTTCCCGGGGTGTCTATGGCGACCCAACCCGCAGCACCACGCAGAGCAATGGTCACGTTACCCCGTACGCCGGGCTGGTCTACGCCCTCAATGACCAGTGGTCGGCCTACGCCAGTTACGCTGACGCGTTCGAACCGCAAACCAACCTGACCACGGCGTTGACCGTACTCAAGCCCATCGAAGGCCAGAACTACGAACTGGGCCTGAAGGGTGAACTGGCGGACGGTCGTCTGAATACCTCGTTCGCCATCTTCCGTTATGACCAGGAAAACCGTGCGGCTCAAGACCTGCAAGGCGGCAAAGTCTGCGGCGGCTGGTACTGCTCGCTCGCCTCGGGCAAGGTTCGCAGCCAAGGTTTCGAAGCCACTTTGAGCGGCGAAGTGCTACCAGGTTTGCAACTGGTCTCCAGCTACACCTACAACACCACCAAATTCCTCAAGGACGACACTTACGAAGGCAAGGTCTTCAGCACCTGGACCCCCAAGCACCTGCTCAAGGTCTGGGGTGATTACCAGTTGCCGGGCGACTGGCAGAAAGTCAGCATCGGCGCCGGTGTGACCGCGCAAAGCAGCACCGAAGCCTACGACCGCAACTTCAGCGTACCCGGCAATGCACTGTGGGATTCGCGGGTGGCCTATAAGATCAACCAGGAATTCACCGTGGCAGCCAACTTGAACAATATGTTCGACAAGAAATACTACATCCCTGCGTATAACGCGACGTGGGGCAGTAACTACTATGGCGATCCGCGCAATGTGATGTTCAGCATGACCTACACCCCACAGTTTTAAGGAACGCCATATACCCAATGTGGGGGAGGTGTTTCAGGCAAAAAAATGCCCCGCACTTGGCGGGGCATTTTTATGCGCGAGTCTTACAGGCCGTCGAGCATTGCTTTGTTACGCACAGCACCTTTGTCGGCACTGGTGGCCAGTAGGGCATAGGCCTTCAACGCGGTGGTGACTTTGCGTGGACGCTTCTCCACCGGCTTCCAGCCCTTCTTGTCCTGCTTGACCCGGCGTGCAGCCAGTTCTTCGTCGCTGATCAACAGGTTGATCGAGCGGTTCGGAATGTCGATCAGCACTTTGTCGCCATCCTGCACCAGACCAATCGCGCCCCCGGCAGCGGCTTCCGGCGAAGCGTGGCCGATGGACAGGCCCGAGGTGCCCCCGGAGAAACGGCCGTCGGTCAGCAGCGCGCAAGCTTTGCCCAGGCCCTTGGATTTCAGGTAGGACGTGGGGTAGAGCATCTCCTGCATACCCGGGCCGCCTTTCGGGCCTTCGTAGCGGATGATCACGATGTCGCCTTCCTTGACCTCGTCAGCGAGAATGCCGCGTACCGAGCTGTCCTGGCTTTCGTAGATCTTGGCGCGGCCTTCGAAGACGTGGATGGATTCATCCACACCGGCGGTTTTCACCACGCAGCCATCGAGGGCGATGTTGCCGTACAGCACGGCCAGGCCGCCTTCCTGGGAGTAGGCGTGCTCGACACTGCGGATGCAGCCGTTTTCACGGTCGTCATCCAGCGTATCCCAACGGGTCGACTGGCTGAATGCGGTCTGGGTCGGGATGCCCGCCGGGCCGGCCTTGAAGAAGGTGTGCACGGCTTCGTCGTCAGTCTGGGTGATGTCCCACTTGGCGATGCCTTCGGCGATGGACTTGCTGTGCACGGTCGGCAGGTCGGTGTGCAGCAAGCCGCCACGGGCCAGGGAGCCGAGGATCGAGAAGATCCCGCCGGCACGGTGCACGTCTTCCATGTGGTACTTCTGGATGTTCGGCGCGACCTTGCACAGCTGTGGCACGTGACGGGACAGACGGTCGATGTCGCGCAGGTCGAAATCGATCTCGGCTTCCTGGGCCGCGGCCAGCAAGTGCAGGATGGTGTTGGTGGAACCGCCCATGGCGATGTCCAGGGTCATGGCGTTCTCGAACGCCTTGAAGTTGGCGATATTGCGCGGCAGTACCGACTCGTCGTTCTCGGTGTAGTAACGCTTGCACAGTTCGACGATGGTACGGCCGGCCTGCAGGAACAGTTGCTCGCGGTCGCTGTGGGTAGCGAGGGTGGAACCGTTACCCGGCAAGGCCAGGCCCAGGGCTTCCACCAGGCAGTTCATCGAGTTGGCGGTGAACATGCCGGAGCACGACCCGCAGGTCGGGCAGGCGCTGCGCTCGTATTCCGCGACCTTCTCGTCAGAAGCGCTGGAATCGGCGGCGATGACCATGGCGTCGACCAGGTCGAGGCCGTGGGAGGCGAGTTTGGTCTTGCCGGCTTCCATTGGCCCGCCGGAGACGAAGATCACCGGGATGTTCAGGCGCAAGGCAGCCATCAACATGCCAGGGGTGATCTTGTCGCAGTTGGAGATGCACACGATGGCGTCAGCGCAGTGGGCATTGACCATGTATTCCACGGAGTCGGCGATGATCTCGCGGCTCGGCAGGGAATACAGCATGCCGTCATGGCCCATGGCGATGCCGTCATCCACGGCGATGGTGTTGAATTCTTTCGCTACACCGCCGGCGCGTTCGATCTCGCGGGCGACCAGTTGGCCCAGGTCCTTGAGGTGGACGTGGCCGGGTACGAATTGGGTGAAGGAGTTGGCAATCGCGATGATCGGCTTCTTGAAGTCGTCATCTTTCATCCCCGTGGCACGCCACAGTGCGCGGGCGCCGGCCATGTTGCGGCCGTGGGTGGATGTTTTCGAGCGGTAATCTGGCATGGAGCACTCCGGGCGGCTAATCAGGTATCAAAGGGGAGTGAGCTTCTATTGACGTCTGGAACACTCAGAAAATGGCCGTGTGTCCGGAAGTTGCCACTCGCGTCGCGGGATCGCCGCGTGCTTGGGCCTCGAGCTCATAAACCCGCCGGGGGATGACTGGCGATGAATAGCATCGATTCTACACCGCTGACGGCGGGAGGGAACGGGGATGTGCAGGCGTATTACCCAAGGGCACAGGCTTTGTTTAGACTTGCGGCCCTTTGCCTTCCCCCCACTCCAAAGGAATTGGAATGCCTGGTCTCAATCGCTTTCTTGGGTTTTACCTGCTGATCGGCCTGCTTCAGGGCATCGTGTTCTATTACGCCGACCGGCTCTTCACGTCTAGCCAAGTGCTGCTTACCGGCGCCTTGGCCGTGGCCTTGGTGGGTGGGACTCTGTTGCAGTTGCTGGGGGAAAAAGCCCGGCAATGGCGCGCTTTGCTGCCTACGTTGGCGTTCACTTTGCTGGTGAGCGGCATGACGATGTGGGTCTTTTACAGAGCCGAGCACTTGCTGATTAGCCGACGGGAGGTGGACGCCTGGTGCATCAGCCTGGTGCTGCTGAGCTACATCTGCGCCAGCTTTCTGGTTGCCTGGCCCGTCGCGAAGGGGCAGCGCTGGCGGTATGAAGACCTGTTTCAGCAAGCCTGGAACAGTGTGTTCAGGGTGCTGTATGCCCTGATCCTCGTCGGTATTTTCCTATTGTTGCTCAAGCTGTGGAGCCGACTGTTCCTGATGCTGGGCATCGAATTTTTTGAGCTCCACTTCTGGAGCCAAACATTTATGTGTTTCAGCGTGCCGCTGGTGTTCGCGCTGGGCATGTACATGGGAGGGCGCAGTGAGAAAGTCATCGGCCAGATGCGCGGCATGCTGTTTGGTGCCTGTGGATTGTTGTTGCCGTTGATTGCACTGATCAGTGTGCTGTTTACCCTGACCTTGCCATTCACCGGGCTCGACCGTATTTGGGCAACGGGCTACTCCACGCCGATTTTGCTGGTGTTGGCCGGAGCCCAGCTGTTTTTGCTCAATGGCGTCTTTCAAGAGGGCGGGCAACCTCGGCCATATCCCAAGTGGCTGATGCGCTTTGTCGAGTTCAGCCTGTTGTGCCTGCCGATTCTCGCAGCGCTGGCGTTTTACTCCAGCTGGCTGCGCGTCGAGCAATATGCTTTGTCGCCGCAACGTTTCATTGCACTGGCGCTGGCACTCCTGTGCAGCTTGTATGGTCTGGCAGCGGTGTGGGCGGTGGTCTTGCGTTCGCCGGCTTGGCTCAGCAACCTGCGCATTACCAACCCGGCACTGGCGTTGCTGTTTTGTGTGTTGTTGGTGTTGATCAATACGCCGGTACTCAACCCGATACGGCTCAGCGTTGACGACCAGGTGCAACGCTTGCTTGATGGGCGCACCAACGCGCACGCGTTTGATGCCCATTACCTGCGCTTCGGCTTGGGGAAGGCCGGCGAGGAGGCGTATGCCCAGTTGCAGATGGACTTGGACCAGGAGCGCATTCTTGACCCGGAGTCTCGCCGGGCCCTGCGCGAGAGAATGGAAGATACGTCGCTGAGTTATGAGGAACAGTTGGCCAAGGAGCGGGCGCGAGCGCCCAAGCCCGAGTTGGAATGGATCGGCCCCAAACCCAAAGGCAGCGAGCAGTTTGTTGCTATCAGCGAGATCGCGGACTCACCTTGCGATTCCGGCTGTGTGCTGTGGGCGGTCGACCTCGACGAGGACGGCCAAAGCGAGGTACTGGTGGTGCCTGGCGCCGGTTTTCGATACGAGTACAAGTCACCGCGCATTTATGTCTTGGATGAGAAAGGTGAGTGGGACGATCGCGGCCCTCTGCTCTGGACACAACTGCCCGACGGTCACGTCGACACCGAGACACTGATCCGCGACATTCGCGAAGGCAACATCTCGTTGGTAAAGCCGCGATACAGGCAGTTGCAGTCCAGCGATATGCTGCTGACGCCGGTGATTCGCCAGCCTTAGCGGCGCCCGATCCTGCTGTTGGTCAGCAACCCCCACAGGCTCAGCCCGATGAAACTGAGGGCGATGGTCATGAGCAGGTGATCGCCTGTCTGGGCCAGCGCCGCGCTGCTGACGGCGGCAGTGAGGAACATGATGCTGTTGCCGGCCGAGGCGGCAGTGCCGGCGCTGCTCGAAAACAGCAACATTGCGGCGGAAATGGCGGCAGGCCTCACCAGCGTGACAGCCAGGGCGCTGATCAGCATGGGAATGAGCAAGGTGAGGGTGGTGATGGCCTCACAGTGGATGATCAGCGCCAACAGCACGCCGGAAACACTGAGCAAGCCGAGGCCGATATTGATCTGTCGGGGCAGCGAGATACGTTTTTGTAGATACGACGCTACCACGCCGCCGAGCAAATAGGCCGCGCCGTATACCATCAGCA
Organism: Pseudomonas haemolytica; assembly: GCF_009659625.1. Lineage (GTDB taxonomy): Bacteria > Pseudomonadota > Gammaproteobacteria > Pseudomonadales > Pseudomonadaceae > Aquipseudomonas > Aquipseudomonas haemolytica. Next base: position 498,671 of record NZ_VOIW01000003.1, read on the forward strand.
CCAAGGCGTACTGGTACTCGGACAACTTCAATGAATCCATGAAGATCAGCGGTGTCACGCTGATCAAGGCGAAATAGCAGGCGAACACCAGCGCGGCGATCCACCAGTAGCGCAGGAAGTCGCGGTTGCGGGCGACAGCCTTGAGCGTGCCGAGGATGGACACCGGCGCACGGTGCGGGCTGGAGGACTTGGAAGGCAGGATGCAGAACGCATGAATCAGCATGCCCGCTGCCATCAGTGCAAAGCCGTAGAAGCTGCCTTGCCAGTCGAACGTGGTTTGCAGCCAGGAGCCGATCAGCGGTGACAGCGCGACAAACGAGCCGCTCAAGGTCATGTAATAGAGGCGCACGCGGGCGCGGTCCTGTTCCTCGAACAGGTCTTCCACCAGTGCATGGCCCAACACGAAGAACCCGCAGCCCATGGCCTGTACCGTGCGAAACAGCAGAAAGGTCAGGTAGTCCGACGCCAGCGCGCAGCCTATTGCGCCAAGGATCGACAGCGTGATGCAGCCGAGCAGCACTTCCTTGCGCCCCCATTTATCCGACAGCGGGCCGGCGACCAGTTGCGAGATCGAAAACACCAGGGTGAACAGGCTGATGGACAGCGCGATGTCTGCGGTGGGCGTGTCGAACTGGGTGGACAGGGCGGGGAACGAAGGGAGCAGGATATTGATCGGGAAAAAGCTGATCAGTGAAATGCAGGTGATGAGGATGAAGCGGGAGAGGGTGGACCCAGACATTGTTTTTGTTTTCCGGAGTAAAACCAGAAACCGATACTAGTCTGCGAAAAATGGAATTCAATCAAAACCACAAAAAACAAATGTGTGAGGGGGCTTGCCCCTCACACATTTTTATCCGCGTTTGACCTTAGCTATTGGGCAGCAACCGGCAAGTAATGCTCTTGATATACCGCGTCTCGGCAATCGCCGGGTGCACCGGATGATCCGGGCCCTGGCCGCCGCGCTCGAGCATCTGGATATTGCGGTCCAGGTGGCGGGCGCTGGTCAGCAGGATGTTTTGCAGATCATCTTCTGGCAGGTGCATGGAGCACGACGCGCTGACCAGGATGCCGTCCTTGCTGAGCAGGCGCATGGCTTGCTCGTTGAGGCGGCGGTAGGCGCCTTCGCCGTTTTTCATGTCTTTCTTGCGTTTGATGAAGGCCGGTGGGTCGGCGACGATCACGTCGAAGCGCTCTTCGCTGGCTTTCAGTTCCTTTAGGGCTTCGAACACGTCGCCTTCGATGCAGGTCATTTTCTCGGCAAAACCGTTCAGCGCAGCGTTGCGCTCCACGCCGTCGAGGGCAAAGGCCGACGCATCGACGCAGAACACTTCACTGGCGCCAAAGGCGGCTGCTTGCACGCCCCAGCCGCCGATGTAGCTGTACAGGTCCAGTACGCGCTTGCCCTTGGCATACGGGGCCAGGCGTGCGCGGTTCATGCGGTGGTCGTAGAACCAACCGGTTTTCTGGCCCTGGATCACCGGGGCTTCGAATTTCACGCCGTTCTCTTCCAGGGCGACCCACTCCGGCACCAGGCCGAACACGGTTTCGACGTAGCGGTTGAGGCCTTCGGCATCGCGCGCGGCGGAGTCGTTCTTGAACAGGATGCCGGTGGGCTTGAGTACTTGGGTCAGGGCGGCGATCACGTCTTCTTTATGAGCTTCCATGGTCGCCGAAGCGATCTGCACCACCAGGATGTCGCCGAAACGATCGACTACCAGGCCCGGCAGCAGGTCGGAATCACCGTAGACCAGGCGGTAGAACGGCTTGTCGAACAGGCGATCACGCAGGGACAACGCCACGTTCAGGCGGTGCACCAGCAGCGACTTGTCCAGAGGCAACTTGATGTCGCGCGACAGCAGGCGGGCGCAGATCAGGTTGTTCGGGCTCATGGCCACGATGCCCAAAGTCTTGCCGCCGGCCGCTTCCAGGATAGCCTGGTCGCCTGCCTGGAAGCCGTGAAGAGGTGTGGCGGCCACGTCGATTTCGTTGCTGTAGACCCACAGGTGGCCGTTGCGCAAACGACGATCGGCGTTGGCTTTGAGACGCAGGCTTGGCAGGGACATGACGTCGCTCCGGAAAAAAGAGCGGGAGTATACCGTGTTGTGCATTAGTTGGCGGCGCCGCCGGACATGTGGAGGGGCGTGCGACGATTCGACTTGCTTCCGATAGCGGTATGTCAGTGAAAGATGAGCTGACTGATCTCCCGCTATCGGGAGCAAGCCCCCTCCCACATTTAGTCCGGTTTCAATCGGGCATTTGGGTGTCGGCCGGGTCTTCATAAGGGTTAGAATTCGCGCCTAGCCCAGAGTGTGTATTTATGTCCCAAGAGCTTTCCGCCGAGCAGATCCAGCAGGTCCTGCAAGGCATCAGCGTGCCGCCCCAACCGCAAATCATGGTGGATTTGCAGATGGAGCAGTACATGCCAGACCCAGACCTGGAAGTGATCGCCAGGTTGATCGCCCAGGACCCGGGCCTGTCCGGTGCGCTGCTGAAGATCGTCAATTCGTCGTATTACGGTCTCAGCAACAAGATTGCTTCTATCCAGCGAGCGGTGAACCTGTTGGGCAGCCGTTCGATCATCAACCTGATCAACGCCCTGTCGATCAAGGGCGAGATGAGCGATGACACCATCGTGACCCTCAACCGGTTCTGGGACACTGCCCAGGATGTAGCCATGACCTGCCTCTCCCTGGCCAAGCGCACCGGTTCCCAGGCAGTCGATGAGGCGTATGCATTGGGCCTGTTCCACGATTGTGGCGTGCCGCTGATGCTCAAGCGTTTTCCCAACTACATGGCGGTGCTGGAACAGGCTTACGCCAACGCCGGCCCGGATTGCCGCGTGGTCGATACCGAGAACAACGCGTTCAACACCAACCATGCGGTGGTCGGTTACTACACGGCCAAGTCCTGGCGCCTGCCGGAGCATGTGACCGACGCTATCGCCAACCACCACAACGCCCTGGCGATTTTCAGCGATGAGTCGTCGCGCAACCCGCAGCTCAAGAACCTGCTGGCAATTTTGAAGATGGCCGAGCATATCTGTTCGTCCTACCGCGTACTGGGCAACCAGCCGGTGGACCATGAGTGGAATGCCATCGGCCACCTGGTGTTGGATTACGTGGGCCTGTCGGACTACGACTTCGAGAGCCTGAAGTTGTCGATCCGCGAATTGGGCGCGCACTGACCCATTATTCAAGAGGTACACATGCCCGAATTACCAGAAGTCGAAACCACCCGGCGCGGGATTGCCCCGCACCTGGAGGGCCAACGCGTCAGCCGCGTGGTGGTGCGTGAGCGGCGCCTGCGCTGGCCGATCCCGGAAGACCTGGATGTGCGCCTGTCGGGGCAGCGCATCGTGCTGGTGGAACGGCGGGCCAAGTACCTGTTGATCAATGCCGAAGTGGGCACCTTGATCAGCCACCTGGGCATGTCGGGCAACCTGCGCCTGGTGGAGGTCGGCCTGCCGGCGGCCAAGCATGAGCATGTGGATATCGAACTGGAGTCGGGCCTGGCCCTGCGTTACACCGACCCTCGGCGCTTTGGGGCGATGCTCTGGAGCCAGGACCCGCATAATCACGAGCTGCTGCTGCGCCTGGGGCCGGAGCCGTTGACCGATCTGTTTGATGGTGAGCGTTTGTTCCAGCTGTCGCGTGGCAAGTCGATGGCGGTGAAGCCGTTCATCATGGACAACGCGGTGGTGGTGGGCGTGGGCAATATCTATGCGACGGAAGCATTATTTGCGGCGGGTATTGATCCGCGTCGCGCCGCCGGTGGCATTTCACGCGGGCGTTATTTGAAGTTGGCGATTGAGATCAAGCGGGTGCTGGCAGCCGCCATTGAGCGGGGCGGTACCACGTTGCGCGACTTTATCGGCGGCGATGGGCAGCCGGGGTATTTTCAGCAGGAACTGTACGTCTATGGCCGGGGCGGCGAGGCGTGCAAGGTCTGTGGGACCGAATTGCGCAATGTGGTGCTGGGGCAGCGGGCGAGTGTGTTTTGCCCTAAGTGTCAGAGTTGAGTGCTGTGTGAGGGCTGATGCAGCCTTCGCGAGCAAGCCCGCTCCCACATTTGACTGCATTTAACCTGAAGAAACTCGGTTAATGTGGGAGCGGGCTTGCTCGCGAAGAGGCCCTAACAGGCACTAAAAGAAGCTTAAGCCTTACCGGTAATCTTGCGGTACTTCTCCATCAACTGCTCTTCAGTCTCAGGGTGTGCCTCATCCAGCGGAATGCAATCCACCGGGCAAACCTGCTGGCACTGCGGTTCGTCGTAGTGGCCGACGCACTGAGTGCACAGGTTGGGGTCGATCACGTAGATCTCTTCGCCTTGGGAGATTGCGGCGTTCGGGCACTCGGGTTCGCAGACGTCGCAGTTGATGCAATCGTCGGTGATGATCAGGGACATGGAAACTCCTGCCAGGGCGCTCTGCCAAGGCATCTGAAAACTAATGCGCGCAATTGTGCCGCATTGGCGCCCGCAGTGCGAGCAGGCGCCGATTGAGCGGTCTTACTTCTTGAAGCGCAACGTCAACGCATCCGCCACGGCAGGATGGACGAACTTGGTGATATCTCCGCCCAAAGCGGCGATTTCACGGACCAACGTCGAGGAAATAAACGAATAACGTTCAGACGGTGTAAGGAACAGGCTTTCCACGTCTGGCGCCAGTTGGCGGTTCATGTTGGCTAATTGGAATTCGTATTCGAAGTCCGACACCGCGCGCAAGCCACGCAGGAACACATTGGCGTTCTGCTCCTTGGCGAAATGCGCCAGCAGTGTCGAAAAGCCCACTACTTCCACATTAGGCAGGTGCTTGGTGACCTCACGCGCCAGCTCCACGCGCTGTTCCAGGGGAAACAGCGGGTTTTTCTTGGGGCTGGCCGCGACCGCGATGATGACATGGTCGAACAGGCGAGAGGCGCGTTCGACCAGATCGCCATGGCCTTTGGTAATCGGGTCGAAGGTACCTGGGTACAACACTCGGTTCATCGCGTCGTCCTGGCGGAGTCCGTTGGGGAACCGGATGGTATCGCAGCCATCCCGGTCGGCCAAGTCAACTTATGCAGAAGAAAGCACTATAGACACCGCGAATAATGGCTTTTTTTACGCTGTTTTCAGACGTTCGGCCAATGCTGTCGCCAGTTGCGCGGTCAATCCGTACACCGACAATTGCGGGTTGGCGCCAATGCTGGTTGGGAACAGTGAGCCATCGTGGATCGACAGGTTGCGTAACTGATGATGGCGACCGAGGCTGTCGGCCACAGCGTTTTTCGGGTCTTCGCCCATGGCGCAACCGCCCATCACGTGGGCGCTGCCCAGGGTTGTGCGGTGCAATTCCAGGCTCAGGCCATCAATCAAGCTGCGCGCTTCGGCCAGACTGTTCACGAACTGCGCGTCGTGATGCAGGGGCTTGACCGATTTTGCCCCCGCCGCGAACTGAATCTCGGCCATGCTGTGGAAGGCTCGGCGCAGGCCATCCCAGGCGTAGGGTGAGACCTGATAGTCGAGCACCGGCGTGCCGTCACCGCGTAACTCCACCGTGCCGCCCGGGCTGTCGGGGTGAAAACCGTCGCGCAGCAGGGCGAGCATGGCGTGGGTGTGAGGCAGTCGATTCATGTCCAGGGCGTTCTGCGTGCCATAGCCGCCGAACAAGGTGCTGGCCAATCCGGGGTGTAAGGGCGGTGCTTCGAGCTTGTAGGACATTTTGCCGGTGGTGCCGTCCTGCCACTGGAAATGGTCGGAATAGATCGACTGCGGCGCCCCGTAGAACGGGTTGATCACCTCGTCGAACAGGCCGGCGGAGAAGTTGACCAGATGCAAGAAGGTCCGTTTGCCCAGCCGCGAATGTGGGTCGGGTGCGTCCGAGCGCATCAGCAGGGCCGGGCTGTTGATACCGCCGCCCGATAGCACGTAGTGCTTGGCCTTCACGGTGATCTTGCGTCCGGTCGGCGCCACGCAGCGCTCGTCCATGGCCACGCATTCGAGGCTGCTGATGGTGTCGCCGCTGTATTTGAGCTGCTCGGCGCGGGCCAGGTACAGCAGCTCGCCGCCTTTTTCCAGGGTGGAGGGGATGGTCGTCACCAGCATCGATTGCTTGGCGTTGACCGGGCAACCCATGCCGCAATAACCCAGGTTGAAGCAACCGCGCACATTGCGCGGAATCACATGCCAGCTGTAGCCGAGCTTTTCACAGCCTTTGCGGATCACATCGTTGTTGGCATTCGGCGGGAGCGCCCAAGGCGCGATGCCCAGGCGCTGCTCCATTTGTTCAAACCAGGGCGCCATCTCGGCACTGCTGTGGCCCTTCACCGCATATTCGCTGGCCCAGTGGGCGAGGGTCTCGTCGGGTGTGCGAAAGCTGGACGTCCAGTTGATCAAGGTGGTGCCGCCCACTGCCCGGCCTTGCAGGATGGTGATGGCGCCGTCCTTGCTCATGCGCCCGATGCCTTCCTGGTAAAGGCTGGCATAGGCTTCGTCCTCCAGCAGTTTGAAGTCACTGCTGGTCTTGAGCGGGCCTTCTTCGATCAGCAGCACCTTGTAGCCGGCTGCGCTGAGGATTTCAGCGGTGGTGCCGCCTCCGGCACCGCTGCCGATGATGGCCACATCGGCTTCCAGGGTCAGGTCGTTGTCGAGGGCGGCGCCATTATGGGTTTTCCAGCCTCGGGCCAGGCCGTCGCGGAACAGGTCGGGTACAGGCATCAGGGTCGTCTCTGGTTTTTATTGTGAGGGATGCGAATCAGATCTTCGGCGGGCCGGGATAGCCGCAATGGGCCCAGGACGCAGGTCGGAAGTACCAGGCCATGATCACCAGCTTGAGCAGCGAGCCCTGGCCCATGCGCAGGAGGTTCAAGTAACTGTTTTCCCAGCGATGCAGGAAGTTGCGGATTTGCTCGCTGCTGGCGTTTTCCCAACTGCCCCAGATACCGGTCAGCGGGCCGCGGGTGATGCCCATGCCAAGCACGTCGAACAACTGCTGGGTGAGCTTGAACATCTCCGGCGACAGGTGTTGCAGGCTGTAGTCGAGTTTTTTCAGGGTGTCGTCAATGCCGGCGGCCACTGCCTCGGCGCTGGCCGCACCTTCCAGCAGCACCGGGATCACCGCACGCAAGAACGGCAAGTCACTGGCGCGCAACATGGCAAAACCGCTGGCCGGTGTACTGCTGGAGCAGCCGCTGAGGCTGGCGCCGAGCCCGGCGGTGGCGAGGAAGGCGCTGGCACACAGGCCGATTTTCAAGACACCGCGCCGCGACAGCGCGGGTGTATCAGTCAGGCAGGGGTTCATTGTTTTTAGAGTCCCGAAGGTGGCGTTATCAGCGGATAAACAGCTTCTGGATCAGCTTCTGAATCGACTTGCCATAGGGCGGGTAGATCAACTTCGCCGCGTTCAGGCGCTGTTTGACCAGTACACCCTTGGCCTTGCTGAACGTCAGGAAGCCTTCGTGGCCGTGGTAATGGCCCATGCCCGACGGGCCGATGCCACCGAACGGCATGTCGTCCTGGGCGACGTGCAGCAAGGTGTCGTTCAGGCACACGCCACCGGAATGGGTTTCGTGGAGTACGCGCTCCTGTTCACCCTTGTTGTAGCCGAAGTAATACAAGGCCAGTGGGCGTGGGCGCTGGTTGATGTAGGCGAAGGCTTGGTCAAGGCCGCGATAAGGCACGATGGGTAAGAGCGGGCCGAAGATTTCGTCCTGCATCACGGTCATGTCGTCGCTGACATTCAGCAGCAGGCTGTGGGCCATACGCCGCGCCTGGCCTTGCTCGTAAAGCGCAATCAGCGTGGCGCCCTTGTCGGTGGCGTCCTTGGCATAGGCATTGAGCCGGGCCAGTTGGCGCTCGTTGATGATGGCGGTGTAGTCCGGGTTGTCGGCCAGGGTCGGATAAAACCCACGGACAGCCTTGGAATAGGCCTCGACAAAACCCTCCACGCGATCTTCCGGCACCAGCACATAGTCTGGCGCCACGCAGGTTTGCCCGGCGTTCAAGGCTTTGCCGAAGGCGATACGCTCGGCGGCGTCCTTGAGGGGCACATCGGCCGAGACAATGGCCGGCGACTTGCCGCCCAGCTCCAGGGTCACCGGCGTGAGGTGTTCAGCCGCCGCACGCATCACGTGCTTGCCGATGCTGGTAGCGCCGGTGAACAGCAGGTGATCGAAGCGCAACTTGGAAAACGCCATGCCTACTTCGGCTTCGCCCAGCACTACGCATACCAGGTCCTCGGGGAAGATCCGGGCCAGCAGCGCCTTGAGCAGTTCACCGGTGGCCGGCGTGGATTCGCTGAGCTTGAGCATCACCCGGTTACCGGCGGCCAAAGCTCCCACCAACGGGCCGATGGCCAGGTACAGCGGGTAGTTCCACGGCACGATGACGCCGACCACGCCCAGGGGTTGGTAAATGACCTTGGCCGAGGCGGGCTGGAAGGCAATACCTACGGCGCGGCGGGACGGTTTCATCCAGCCCTTGAGGTGTTTGCTGGCATAGTGAATGCCATGCAGGCTGGGCATCAGTTCGGCGAACAGGGTTTCGTCTGCGCTGCGATGGCTGAAGTCCTGGCTGATCGCAGTGATCAGTGCCTGGCGTTCGTCGCTGAGCACATCCCGCAGGGCCTTGAGCCATTGCTGGCGTTGCGCGGCGGGCGGCATCGGGTTGGCGGCGTAGGCGCGACGCTGGGCTTCGAACAGGTTCTGGAGCTGATCCAGCGCCTGGGAATCTTGCAGGTAGGCAACGTTGGCAGACATGGCGCAGTTCCCGATTGTTATAGGTCTGCCTGGATTTTTAGAGTCATTGCTCTAAATTGTCAAATAACATTGCAGCAACATCCAGATTTAACCTGGCCGGGATAGGCCGTAAGATGCCCCATCCCGTGTATAGAAGCTGATCCCCTATGGCACCACGAGTAAAGACCAGCGAGCGCATTGTGCAAACCAGCCTGGAGCTTTTTAACCAGCAGGGCGAGCGCAGTGTCAGCACCAACCATATCGCCGCCCACATGGAAATTTCCCCGGGCAACCTGTACTACCACTTCCCCAACAAGCAGGCGATCATCGCCGTGCTGTTTCGTGAATACGAAGCCTTGGTGGACAGCTTCCTGCGCCCGCCCCAGGGCCGTGCCGTTACCGTCGAAGACAAGCGTTTCTATCTGCAGGCCGTATTGGCAGGCATGTGGCGTTACCGCTTCCTGCACCGCGATCTCGAACACTTGCTGGAGAGCGACCCGGAACTGGCTACCGGTTACCGGCGGTTTTCCCAGCGTTGCCTGATCCAGGGCGGTGCTATCTATCAAGGGTTTGTCGATGCCGGCATTCTCAATATGGACCCGGTGCAAACCGAGGCCCTGACCCTGAATGCCTGGATCATCCTGACCTCGTGGGTGCGGTTCCTGTGTACCACCAATGAAAAATCCACCCATCTGAGCGCCGAGGCGATCAAGCGCGGGGTGTACCAGGTGCTGGTGCTGGAGGCTGGGTTTGTCACGCCCCAGGCCAGAGAGGCGGTGGATGCCTTGTTCAAAGAATTTTACGTGCCGTTGAATCAGGCACTGGAAGAAGTGAAGTAGGACCTTTCCCGAATCTGTCTGCAGGAGACCGTCATGCCGCTTGCCCAACTGATCAGCCCCCCACAATTGGCTGCACGCCAGCAGACTGCCGGGCTGGTGATCCTCGATTGCCGCTTTGCCCTGGAAGACCCGGACTACGGGTTGTGCAGTTACGCCGAAGGGCATATCGAAGGCGCGCAATATGCCGATCTGGAGCGGCATCTGAGCGGCCCGGTGACCAAGGGCGTGACCGGTCGTCATCCTTTACCTGTGGCGGACACGTTCGCCAAGCAGCTGCGGGCCTGGGGCATCAGCGCCGACACCGATGTGGTGCTGTATGACGATGGCCCCGGCGCCTATGCCGCTCGGGCCTGGTGGCTACTGGCTTGGCTGGGCAAGCGTGAGGGTGTGTTTATCCTCGACGGTGGCCTCAAGGCCTGGCATGCCGCCGGCTTCCCTTTGAGCCTGGATGCGCCGGTGACTGAGCCGGGCACCTTTGCCGGTACGCCGGATAATCGGTTGCTGCTGGATGCTGAACACCTGCACAAACGCCTGGGCCGACCTGGCCTGACCCTGATCGACGCCCGCGCACAGGCGCGTTTTCGTGGCGAAGTAGAGCCCATCGACCCGATCGCCGGGCACATTCCCGGTGCGCAGTGCGCGGCGTTCACTGAGAACCTGGGCAGTGATGGGCGCTTCCTGCCGGCCGAGCAGCTCAAGCAACGTTTTGCCGCGCAGTTGCAGGGGCGCCCGGCTGAAGAATTGGTGGCGTATTGCGGTTCAGGGGTGACGGCGTGCCATAACCTGTTTGCGCTGGCGTTGGCGGGGTATCCGTTGGGCAAGCTGTATGCGGGGTCGTGGAGTGAGTGGATTACGGATCCCAAGCGGGAAGTGGCAACAGGTGACTGAGCGATCGGCCCTGTAAACCCAATCAAAATGTGGGAGGGGGCTTGCTCCCGATTGCAGTGGGTCAGCTAAGGATAAGCTGACTGTTCCACCGCTATCGGGAGCAAGCCCCCTCCCACATTTTTATCCATGTTGTGCCAGTAGCCATTGTGGGATGCGGCGTTCCAAGTAATAGCCGGGACGCTTCAGCGAACCCTCCACAAACCCCACATGCCCACCCTTTGCCAGCAGCTCAAACTCGGTGCATTCCGAGAGTTCACTGGCCTCCGGCAAGCTGTGGGCAAACACAAACGGGTCATCGGCCGCCTGGATGATCAGCGTCGGCGTGCGAATGTCGCCAAGGTAATAACGGCTCGACGCACGGCGATAATAGTCTTCGGCATTGAGGAAGCCATGCAGCGGCGCAGTCACTCGCCCGTCGAAGTCCCAGAACGTGCGCATCTTCTCCAGCGAGCCAAGGGCTTCCAGGGTTTTGAGCCCATCGTCACGGCCATCGAGCAGGAACTGGCGCTGCTTGACGCGGATATACGCCAGCATCTCGCGCATGAAATGTTTCTGATAAACCCGCGAAAACCCCAGGCCGATGCGGTCGGCGCACTGGTCCAGGCGAAACGGCACCGACACCGCCGCCGCGCCTTGCAGCTGCGACGCCGCGCCGGTTTCCCCCAAATGCTTGAGCAACACATTCCCACCCAGTGAATACCCCACGGCATACAGCGGTGCCAGTGGCCGTTTGGCGCGCAAGTGAGCAATCGCCGCGGCCAGGTCTTCGCTGGCGCCGGAGTGATAACTGCGGGCCAGAAGGTTTGGCTCGCCCGAGCAGCCGCGCCAGTTCAATGCAGCACTGGCCCAGCCCTGGGCGGCGAGGGCTTTTTGCAGGCCGGCCACGTAGGGCGAATTGGACGAGCCGGTCAGCCCGTGCAGCACCAGTACCAGCGGTGCTTGCAGGTCATGGGGGCCATGCCAGTCGAGGTCGAGGAAGTCGCCGTCTTCCAGCCACAGGCGTTCGCGTTGGCGTTCGATATGGGTCGTTGGGCGCAACAGCGGCCCCCACAGTGTTTGCAGGTGGGGGTTACCGAGGCCGAAGGCGGGTTTGAACAAGTCGGAAGAGGGGGTCATGAAACTCTCGGTAGCCAGTGAGCATGCCGTGGCAAGCTCACTGGCCACAGGTTAAGCGGCGCTTTCGACCAAGCGGTGCCATAACGCGTAATACACCCGCCCGGACTTCTGCTCCCGGTGCAGGCGCCAGATGCCCGGCAAGCCGAGCGTGGACGGTGCGGTCTCGCTTTCAGTGTAGATCCAGGCATCCGGCGCCAACCACTGGCGCTCTTCCAGCAATGCGCACACGGTCGGCAGCAGGTTCTGGTTGAACGGCGGGTCGAGGAACACCACGTCATATTCAGTCGCCGTCTGGGTTTCCAGGTAGCGCAGCGCGTCGGCCGTCTGCACCTGGCCGGTGGTGCAACGCAGCGTGCCCAGATGCTCCTTGAGGCTGGACACCGCCACATTGCTGGCGTCCAGCGCCTGGCCCTGGGCCGCGCCACGGGACAGCGCCTCCAGGAACAACGCGCCACTGCCGGCGAACGGATCCAGCACCTTGGCCCCGCCGATGTACGGCGCGAGCCAGTTGAACAGGGTTTCCCGCACGCGATCGGGTGTGGGGCGCAGGCCCACGACGTCGGGGAAGCTCAGCTTGCGGCTGCCCCATTCACCGCCAATGATGCGCAGTTGGCCCACACCGTTATGCACGTTGTGGACAGGTTTTTTCGGGCGAGATGAACTGGCCATTAATGCTCCGGAACCCCGAGCGGCTGCTCGGCAGGTTTATCAGTGGGGGGCGGTAGTGGCTTTTGCGCAATCGTCGGGCCGGCGGTCACGATGACCATCTTGTCGGCGCTCAAGTGTTTGTTCATGGCAGCCTTGACCTGCTCTACGGTCAGGGCCTGGGATTGTTTCATGAAATCTTCCAGATAGTTCAGCGGCAGGTTGTAGAAACCCATGGCGCCCAACTGCCCGACGATATCGGCATTGCTCGCGGTGGACAGCGGGAAGCTACCGGCCAGCTCACGCTTGGCGTCATCCAGTTCTTTTTGCGTCGGTCCGGTCTTGAGGTAGTCAGCCAGCACATCTTCAACCAGGCGCAGCGTGCCGCCGCTCATTTCGGCGCGAGTCTGCAGGTTGATCATGAACGGGCCACGCACCTGCATTGGCGAGAAACCGGAGTACACGCCGTAGGTCAGGCCGCGCTTTTCACGCACTTCACTCATCAAGCGGGTGCCGAAGCCACCGCCGCCGAGGATCTGGTTGCCCAGGGACAAGGCTGCGTAGTCCGGGTCGGCGCGGTCGATACCCAGTTGTGCGAACAGCAGGTGAGTTTGCTTGGATGGGAACTCGATACGGCTCAGGCCGGCTTTTGGCTCGGTCGGCTGGGCGATCTTCGCCATGGCCGGGCCTTTGGGCAGCGAGGCAGAGACCTTGGCCGTCATGGCCTCGGCTTCGGCGCGGGTCAGGTCGCCCACCACGGCGATCACCGCATTACCTGCCGCATAGGCTTTGGCGTGGAACGCCTGCAACTGCGCCAGGGTAATCTTCGGCACGCTCTCGGGGGTGCCTTCGCTCGGGTGAGCGTAAGGGTGGTCGCCGTACAGGCGCTTGAACAGTTCGATGCTCGCCAGTTTGGCGGGGTTCTGCTTCTGGTACTCGAAACCGGCCAGGATCTGGTTCTTGATCCGTGCCAGCGAATCAGCCGGGAACGTCGGCTGGCCGATCACTTGGTCAAACAATGCCAGGGCGGCGGTGCGTTTATCGCTGTCGCTCAGGCTGCGCAGGGAGACCAGCGCCATGTCACGGTAGGCACCATTGCCGAAGTCGGCACCCAAACCTTCAAAACCGCTGGCGATCTGGCTGACATTCTTGCCCGGCACGCCTTCGTTGAGCATGGCGTTGGTCATCAGCGCCAGGCCCGGCGTGTCGCCGTCCTGGCTGCTGCCGGCAGCAAACAGGATGCGCATATCGAACATCGGCAGTTCATGGGCTTCGACGAACAGCACCTTGGCGCCCTCGGCGGTGGTCCAGGTTTGTACGTCGAGCTTGCGGTTGGTCGGTGCCTTGCCGTCCAGTTCCGCCAGGGATTGCAGGGTGTTGGTCGTTTGAGCCTTGTCCAGGGCCTGGCTGGCGACCGACTCGCTCGGGCGCAGGAAGTACACGGCACTGGCCGCGATCAGGGTGACGGCGATCAGGCCGGGCAGGATCAGGCGGCTGTTTTTACGATCACTCATGAGCGGTCTCCTCAGGCAAAACATGGGCGACGCTCAGACGTTCGCGGGTGAAATAGGTGCGCGCAGCTTTCTGGATATCTTCCGGCGTGACGCTTTGCAGGTCGGCCAACTCGCTGTCCATCAGCTTCCAGGACAGGCCGACGGTTTCCAGGGAGCCGATGGCCGTGGCTTGGCTGGTGATCGAGTCGCGCTGGTACACCAGGCCGGCGATGACCTGGGCACGGATCCGCTCCAGTTCTTCGGCAGTCGGCGGCTTGGCTTTTAACTCATCCAGCAAGCGCCACAGGCCGGCTTCGGCTTGGGCGACGGTCTTTTTCTTCTGCTGGTTGGGCGTGGCCGATAGCATGAACAGCGTATCGCCACGGGTATAGGCGTCGTAATTGGTGGAGGCGGCGGACACCAGTTCCTCACCACGCTCCAGTTGTTCGGAGATACGTGCGCTGTAGCCGCCGTCCAGCAAGGCCGAGATCAGGCGCAGGGCTTGCACCGAGCGCTTGTCTTCGGCGGTGGCCAGGCCCGGTACGTTGAAACCGAGGAACACGCTCGGCAACTGGGTCTGTACGTGCAGGGTCAACAGGCGCTCGCCAGGTTCGGCCAACTCCAGTGGGATCTTCGCTGGCGGAACGTCACGCTTGGGGATCGGGCCGAAGTAGCGCTGGGCCAGGTTTTTCACCTCGTCCGGGGTCACGTCGCCGACCACCACCAGAGTGGCGTTGTTGGGCACATACCAGGACTGGTACCAGTGGCGCAGTTCCTCAACCTTCATGCGCTCCAGGTCGGCCATCCAGCCGATCGTCGGGGTGTGGTAGCCGCTGGCGGGGAAGGCCATGGCCTTGAAGCGCTCGTAGGCCTTGGACATCGGGTTGTCGTCGGTGCGCAGGCGGCGTTCTTCCTTGATAACCTCGATTTCGCGGCTGAACTCGTCGGCCGGCAGGCGCAGGCTGGCCATGCGGTCGGCTTCCAGTTCAAAGGCGACGCCCAGGCGGTCTCGGGCCAGCACCTGGTAATAAGCGGTGTAGTCATCGCTGGTGAACGCGTTTTCTTCGGCGCCCAGGTCCCGCAGGATCAGCGAGGCCTCGCCGGGGCCAACCTTGGCACTGCCCTTGAACATCATGTGTTCCAGGGCGTGGGACAAACCGGTCTGGCCCGGGGTTTCGTAGCTTGAGCCAACCTTGTACCAGACCTGGGAAACCACCACGGGCGCGCGATGATCTTCGCGCACGACCACTTTAAGGCCGTTATCCAGAATGAATTCATGGGTGGGTTGTGGGTCGGCAGCCAAAGCTGAGAGGGGCAGACAAACTGTGCTGAGCAGCAGGCCTGCGGCGCGGCGGGCTAGAGCATTCATTCGTTTTTAAACCTGTTGGGCTGCCCGCTTGGTCTTAGCGTCGGCGGGCGAGGAGGTGCTAGGATACTGATCCGATTTAGGGACGGCCACTGTGGTCGTCATCTTATCCTGGGTCCAGTCGTAGGAAAGTTGGAATAGATGGTGGGTTTCCCCGACGATCTTCCACTTTTCGCCGATTTTATCGCTTCAGTCCTATATTGAAACGATTTGCCAAGGCCTTTATTTACGCCTTACAAAATGTTGCGCATGAACAAGCGGGCGTTAAAGCAGTCTGTTCTGCATCGAATTTATTTACCGAAGCGCCCTGGCGCATCGCTACTTTGAGATAGCCGTCCTCCATGTTTGGTTCCAACGACGACAAGAAGAGCCCAGCTGCGGCTGGCGAGAAAAAAGGCCTGTTCGGATGGCTGCGCAAAAAGCCGCAGGAAACCGTCGTCGAACAGCCGCAGGTTCAACCTGAGCCTATTCCTGAGCCTTTACCTGAGCCTCCAGTAGAAGCCGAGCCGGTTGCCGAAACCCCGGCGCCAGTGGTGTTGCCAATGGCTGAGCCGGTCTTGCAGCCGGTGGTCGAGGCAGAACCCGAGCCTGAGCCCGAGCACAAACCGTGGCTGGAGCTGCCGGTGGCCGAAGAGCCTGTGGCACTGGTTGAAGATGTCCAGGCTGAGCATGTAGTGCCGCCGATTCCGGCGGTGGTTGAACCCGTGGACGTTGCGGTGCAGGCGCCAACTGTCGTTGAAGTCGCTGCTCCGGTGGTTGCCGCCGCGCCCGAGGTGATCGAGCCGCAAGTTGCGGCCGTCCCTGCCGAAACCAGCAAAACCGGCTTCTTCGCCCGTCTCAAGCAGGGCCTGAGCAAGACCAGCGCCAGTATCGGCGAAGGCATGGCCAGCCTGTTCCTGGGCAAGAAGGTCATTGATGACGAACTTCTGGAAGACATCGAAACCCGTCTGCTCACCGCTGACGTGGGTGTCGAAGCCACTGCCGTGATCATCCAGAGCCTGACCCAGAAGGTCGCGCGTAAACAGCTGACCGACGCTGATGCCCTGTACAAATCCTTGCAGGCCGAACTGGCTGCGATGCTTAAGCCGGTGGAAGCGCCGCTGGTGATCACGCCGAACAAGCCGTTCGTGATCCTTGTAGTCGGCGTCAACGGCGCCGGCAAGACCACCACTATCGGCAAGCTGGCGAAGAAGCTGCAGGGCGAGGGCAAGAAAGTCATGCTTGCCGCGGGTGACACCTTCCGTGCCGCAGCCGTCGAGCAGTTGCAGGTGTGGGGCGAGCGCAACAAGATCCCGGTGATTGCCCAGCACACTGGCGCCGATTCCGCTTCGGTGATCTTCGATGCCGTGCAAGCCGCCAAGGCCCGTAATATCGACGTGTTGATCGCCGATACCGCCGGTCGCCTGCACACCAAAGACAATCTGATGGAAGAGCTGAAGAAAGTCCGCCGTGTCATCAGCAAGCTCGACGCCGACGCGCCGCACGAAGTCTTGCTGGTGCTCGACGCCGGCACTGGCCAGAACGCCATCAGCCAGGCCAAGCAATTTAACCAGACGGTGCAACTGACCGGCCTGGCATTGACTAAGCTCGACGGCACGGCCAAGGGCGGTGTGATTTTCGCCTTGGCTAAACAGTTCGGGTTGCCGATTCGTTATATCGGTGTCGGTGAAGGCATCGACGACCTGCGCACCTTTGAGGCCGAACCCTTTGTACAGGCACTCTTTGCCGAGCGGGAGCGTTCATGATTCGATTCGAACAGGTCGGTAAACGCTATGCCAATGGGCATGTGGGCTTGCATGAGCTGAGCTTTCGAGTGCGTCGCGGTGAGTTTTTGTTTGTCACCGGCCATTCCGGCGCTGGCAAAAGCACCCTGTTGCGCCTGCTGCTGGCCATGGAACGCCCGACTACCGGCAAGTTGCTGCTGGCGGGCCAGGACCTGGCCACCATCAGCAATGCACAAATTCCGTTCCTGCGCCGCCAGATCGGCGTGGTGTTCCAGAACCACCAATTGCTGTTCGACCGTACAGTGTTCAATAACGTGGCTTTGCCGTTGCAGATCCTCGGGCTGTCCAAGGCCGAGATCGTCAAGCGTGTGGATTCGGCCTTGGAGCGCGTGGCGTTGTCGGACAAGACCGACCTCTACCCAGGCGACTTGTCCACCGGCCAGCAACAACGCGTCGGTATCGCCCGCGCCATCGTCCACCGCCCGGCCTTGCTGCTGGCGGACGAACCCACCGGTAACCTCGACCCGCGCCTGGCGGCCGAGATCATGGGGGTATTCGAAGACATCAACCGCCTGGGCACCAGCGTACTGATCGCCAGTCACGACCTGGCCCTGATTGCCCGCATGCGCCATCGCATGCTGACGTTGCAACGCGGTCGCCTGATTGGCGATGGGGAGGCCGGCGTATGAGTGCCACTCGCAGCCCTAAAGTTTCCGAGCGCGTGGCGCCGAAGCCGGCCGATCCGCAACCGCCGAAGAAAAAACGCGACGAAGACGACGGTCCCGACTTCGGCACCTTGCTGCATGCCTGGATCGAAAGCCACCGCGCCAGCTTGGTAGACAGCCTGCGCCGCCTGGGCAAGCAGCCGATCGGCAGCTTTTTCACCTGCCTGGTGATGGCAGTGGCCTTGAGCCTGCCGATGGGCTTGTCGCTGCTGCTTAATAATGTGGAGCGCCTGGGCGGTTCCTGGCAGCGTGCGGCGCAGATTTCGCTGTACCTGAACCTGGACACCAGTAGCAAGGAAGGCGAAGCGCTGCGTGACGACATCAAGAACATCCCGGGCGTTGCCGAGGCCGAGTACATCAGCCGCGACCAGGCCCTTGAGGAATTCCAGCAGCAGTCCGGCCTGGGCGAGGCGCTCAAGGAGCTGCCACAAAACCCGCTGCCGGGCGTGGTGCTGGTGACGCCAAACGAAGTCGATAAGCCGGCGCTGGAGGCCCTGCGACAAAAACTCGCAGAGATGCCGAAGGTGCAACAGGCACAACTTGATCTAGTCTGGGTAGAGCGCCTGGCCGCGATCCTCAAGCTGGGCGACCGCTTTGTGTTCGGCCTGACGGTGTTGTTGGTGTCTGCATTACTTTTGGTGATAGGTAATACCATTCGTCTTCATATTGAAAACCGTCGCACCGAGATAGAAGTGATTAAACTGGTCGGCGGCACGGACAGCTATGTGCGTCGTCCTTTTCTATACATGGGCGCGCTTTATGGCTTGGGTGCCGGGATATTGTCCTGGGGCGTGCTGGCATTTGGCTTGGACTGGCTGAACGACGCGGTTGTCGGGCTTGCCGGGCTCTACGGCAGTGATTTCGCCTTGGCGGGAGTGCCGGTTGCCGATGGTCTGAGTCTCTTGCTTGGCGCGGTCTTGTTGGGGTATATCGGTGCCTGGATTGCGGTGGCACGGCATTTACGTGAGCTGGCACCGAAGTAGTTAATGCCAGGGTAATGTGGTTTCGTTTGTATTGACCGTATCAGTGGTTTAGGGAACTTGTCCTACGGTTCCCGGTCAATTTTCGCAGTGCTGAACTGCACGAGTTATGTGAGTCGGAGGTTTTTTCGTATGACCACTTCTTTGCAACCTGCTTATGCCTTGGTCCCGGGTGCGAACCTGGAAGCCTATGTGCACACGGTCAACAGCATTCCATTGCTGACGCCCGAGCAGGAGCGTGAACTGGCCGAGAGTCTCTACTATGAGCAGGATTTGGGGGCGGCTCGGCAGATGGTGCTCGCCCACCTGCGTTTTGTCGTACATATCGCCCGTAGCTATAGCGGCTACGGCCTGGCCCAGGCTGACCTGATCCAGGAAGGCAACGTTGGCCTGATGAAGGCTGTAAAGCGCTTCAACCCTGAGATGGGTGTGCGCCTGGTATCGTTTGCTGTGCACTGGATCAAGGCGGAAATCCACGAGTTCATCCTGCGCAACTGGCGCATTGTGAAAGTCGCGACCACCAAGGCCCAGCGCAAGCTGTTCTTCAACCTGCGCAGCCAGAAGAAACGCCTGGCGTGGCTGAACAACGAGGAAGTCCACCGCGTGGCCGAAAGCCTCGGCGTGGAGCCTCGTGAAGTGCGCGAGATGGAAAGCCGCCTGACCGGCCATGACATGGCCTTCGACCCAGCCGCGGAAGCGGATGACGACAGCGCCTTCCAATCGCCGGCCAACTACCTGGAAGACCACCGGTACGACCCGGCGCGTCAACTGGAAGACGCCGACTGGAGCGACAACTCCAACCACAACCTGCATGAAGCGCTTGAAGTGCTGGACGACCGCAGCCGTGACATCCTCTACCAGCGCTGGCTGGCGGAAGAAAAAGCCACGCTGCACGACCTGGCGCAGAAGTACAACGTGTCGGCCGAGCGAATTCGTCAGCTTGAGAAAAGCGCGATGAACAAGCTGAAGCTGTCGATCGCCGCTTGATCCAGCTGGCAAAGCTGGGTCAAAAATGTGGGAGGGGGCTTGCTCCCGATAGCAGAGTGTCAGTCGACATATGAGTGACTGATCCACCGCTATCGGGAGCAAGCCCCCTCCCACATTTGTTTTGTATTGTGTCAGTCGGACCAGGGGGCTTTGCGTGAGTTGTTCAACTCCGCCAGGTAGCCACTGCCACCTAATTGACTCATCTGCTGGCGAATCCAGGCCGCTCTGCGCGCCACATACGCCGTCGGATGGCTGGCACTCCACACCCTTGGATTAGGCAACACCGCCGCAAGGTAACTGGCCTGTTGCCGCGAAAGCCCCTTGGCACTCACGCCAAAGTGGTGCCGCGCCGCCGCCTCCGCGCCAAACACGCCTTCATCCCATTCAACACTGTTGAGATACACCTCAAGAATCCGCTCCTTGGGCCACAACACTTCGATCAACCCGGTAAACCACGCCTCCAGGCCCTTGCGCAAATAACTGCGGCCGGTCCACAGGAACAGGTTTTTCGACACCTGCTGGCTCAAGGTGCTGGCGCCGCGAATCGAACCGCCGCGCTCGTTGTGCAGGATCGCCGCCTGGATCGCGCCAAAATCAAAGCCCCAATGCTGCGGGAAGCGCTGGTCTTCACCGGCCATCACCGCTACTTTCAGGTCGTCGGAGATCTCATCCCACGGCACCCAGCTGCGCTGCAGGTCAATAGGTTCGCCGTCGACCCAGGATTCGACCTTGCGTTCCACCATCAGCGCAGTGAACGGCGGCGGCACGACACGAAACAGCAACACCAGCAACACACTGCCGATGGCAAACCATTTCACGACGTTGAGAAAGCGTTTGAAGAGGACACGCAGCATAGAGATGGCTTGGCCGAACCCGTTGAGCGGGCCATTATACAGACCCTGCCCGATGAGTCTGACTGGAGTTCCCCATGCTGCGTAGCTTTCTGATGCTGGCTGCCTTTTTCGGCTTTACCGGCGTCGCCCTCGGTGCGTTTGCCGCCCACGGCCTGAAAAACCGCCTGAGCGCCGAGTACCTGGCGATCTTTCATACCGGGGTGACCTACCAGTTGGTGCACGCCCTGGCACTGTTCGGCGTGGCGTTGCTGGCGGCGCATATTCCGGGGCGGCTGGTGACTTGGGCGGGTATCTCGTTTGCGGTCGGTATCCTGCTGTTCTCCGGCAGCCTGTATGTGCTGACGATGACCGGTATCAGCAAGCTCGGCATCATTACGCCGTTCGGTGGGCTGGCATTCCTGCTGGGCTGGTTCTTTCTGGGCCTGACGGCGTGGCGCTTGCAGCTTTGACCGCTTGACGCTTGCAGCTGACCTCAGGTCCCAATCGCGCTAGAATGCGGGCCCCTAAAAACGATGGCGGCCCGTGGCATGCGCATTCAGTTGAACGGCGAATCCTTTGAACTGCCCGACGGCGAAACCGTCGCGGCCCTGCTGACCCGTCTGGACTTGACCGGGCGTCGCGTCGCAGTGGAGCTCAACCTGGATATCGTCCCGCGTAGCCAGCACGCCGAGACTGCGCTCACCGAAGGTGACCAGGTCGAAGTGGTCCACGCCATCGGCGGCGGCTGATCACGCAGTTTCCTGAATTCTGCAGAACCTCACCCCATTTCGAGGATTTCCCATGAGCATCGTTCGTAACGACACGCCTTTCGTCCTGGCCGGTCGTACCTACCAGTCCCGTTTGCTGGTCGGCACCGGCAAGTACCGCGACATGGAAGAAACCCGCCTGGCCATCGAAGCCTCGGGCGCCGAGATCGTCACCTTCGCCGTGCGCCGCACCAACCTCGGCCAGATCGAAGGCGAGCCGAACCTGCTCCAAGTGCTGTCGCCGGATCGCTACACCTTCTTGCCGAACACCGCCGGTTGCTACGATGCCATCGAAGCCGTACGCACCTGCCGCCTTGCCCGTGAGCTGCTCGACGGCCACAACCTGGTGAAGCTGGAAGTGCTGGCTGACCAGAAAACCCTGTTCCCCAACGTGATCGAAACCCTCAAGGCCGCTGAAACCCTGGTCAAGGAAGGTTTCGACGTGATGGTTTACACCAGCGATGACCCGATCATTGCGCGCCAACTGGCAGAAATCGGCTGCATCGCCGTGATGCCGCTGGCGGGCCTGATCGGTTCCGGCCTGGGTATCTGCAATCCGTACAATCTGCAGATCATCCTCGAAGAAGCCAAGATCCCCGTGCTGGTGGATGCAGGTGTGGGCACTGCCTCCGATGCCACTATCGCCATGGAACTGGGCTGCGACGCGGTACTGATGAACTCGGCCATCGCCCATGCCCAGCAGCCGATCATGATGGCCGAAGCCATGAAACACGCCATCGTTGCAGGCCGCCTGGCCTACCTCGCCGGGCGCATGCCGAAAAAACTCTACGCCAGCGCCTCTTCGCCGCTGGATGGTCTGATCAAGTAAGAGCCATTGATGACTGAATCAAACGAAACGCCGAACACCGTGGAAGAGGGCGACGAGTCCAAGCACCGTCGCATCAAGAGTTTTGTGATGCGTGCCGGCCGCATGACCGAAGGCCAGCAAAAGGGCTTGGAACAAGGTACACCGCTGTTCGTGTTGCCGTTGGCTGACGCGCCGGTGGACTACGACCAGGTGTTCGGCCGTTCGGCCCCGCGTTCCCTGGAAATCGGTTTCGGCATGGGCCATTCCCTGCTGGAGATGGCGGCGGCCGCTCCGGAGCAGGACTTCATCGGTGTGGAAGTGCACCGTCCAGGTGTCGGCGCGCTGCTTAACGGCGTGCTGACCCAGGGCCTGACCAACCTGCGGGTCTACGACTGCGACGCGATTGAAGTGCTCAACCGCTGCATCGCCGACAACAGCCTAGACCGCCTGATGCTGTTCTTCCCCGACCCGTGGCACAAAGCCCGTCACCACAAGCGCCGTATCGTCCAGGCTTCCTTCGCGGAGCTGGTGCGCAGCAAGCTCAAGGTAGGCGGCGTCCTGCACATGGCCACCGACTGGGAACCGTACGCGGAATACATGCTGGAAGTGATGAGCGTCGCCCCTGGCTACCGCAACCTGGCCGAAGACGGCAAATGCGTGCCACGCCCGGCCGAGCGGCCGATCACCAAGTTCGAACGTCGTGGTGAGCGGTTGGGGCATGGGGTGTGGGATTTGAAGTTCGAGAAGCTGGCATAACTCGTCCCCTGACTTGAAATGCAACCAAATGTGGGAGGGGGCTTGCTCCCGATAGCAGTGGGTCAGCTACAGATTAGCTGACTGATCCACCGCTATCGGGAGCAAGCCCCCTCCCACATTTGTATCTGTGTTGGGTTTGAGGTTAGCGGCGGTCTGCCACTACCCCAATCAACACCAGCACCACCAACAACACCGGCGCCAGGCTGTAGTTATTGAACTGGCTCAACCCCCGCACAATCCACGGCGTGGCATAGATCAACGCCGCACCGCTGCCGATCATGCACAGCAGGGCCATCAACGGTACGCGCAAGGCGCCAGCGATGCTGCCCAGGCGCGCTTCGACCCAGCCCTTGATATCGGCGCCAAACAGCACCAGCAAACAGCCCACGAGGGCCAGGGAGATTTCCGACAGGTTGCTACGGCTCCAGCGGGATACGGTGGCGAGCAGGTCGAGTACCAGATCCATTCGATTTCCTTAAGAGCTATCAGCTCAAAAACTTCTGCAACAGGTCATTGAGAAAGAGTTGCCCGCGCTCGGTTGCCGCCAGGCGTGACGGTTCGACCTGCATCAAGCCACTTTGTTCTGCCTCGTGGCGGCCTTCGTCGAGGCTGGCCAGGTCTAGGCCGGTGCGTTCGGCGTAGAGCTTGGCGTCGACGCCTTCGGTCAGGCGCAGGGCGTTCATCAGGAACTCGAATGGCAGCTCTTCGTTGGTCAGTTCTTTCGCCCCAGCCTGAAAGCTTTTGGCCGGGTTGAGGTAGTCTTTGGGCGCACGGGTTTTCCAGGTGCGTACGATGCGCCCGTCCGGGTGGCTGAGCTTGCCATGGGCGCCGGCGCCGATACCGATAAAGTCGCCAAAGCTCCAGTAATTCAGGTTGTGCCGCGCCGGGCGGCCGGGCTGGGCGTAGGCCGACACTTCGTATTGCGCGTAACCGTGTTCGGCGAGCAGCGCCTGGCCGGCTTCCTGGATATCCCACAACGTGTCGTCTTCCGGCAGCGCGGGCGGCTGGTTCCAGAATACGGTGTTGGGTTCCAGGGTCAGTTGGTACCAGGACAGATGCGTCGGCTTGAGCGCGATGGCCTGGCGCAGGTCGCCCAGGGCATCGTCCAGTGACTGGTTGGGCAAACCGTGCATCAAGTCCAGGTTGAAGTTATCGAACCCGGCCTGGCGCGCCATGCCGGCAGCGCGCACGGCTTCATCGCCATTGTGGATACGGCCCAGGGCTTCAAGCTTCTCTTGCTGGAAGCTCTGGATGCCGATGGACAGGCGATTGATCCCCAGTTTGCGGTACGCCACGAACTTCTCTTGCTCGAAGGTCCCGGGGTTGGCTTCCAGGGTGATCTCGATATCAGCGGCGAACGCAATACGAGCTTCTACGCCCTTGAGCAAACGGCCCAGGGCGGCGGCGCTGAACAGGCTGGGCGTGCCGCCACCGAAGAAAATCGAGCTCAGTTCCCGGCCGTAAACGGCGTGCAGGTCTTGATCCAGATCCGCCAGCAGCGCGTCTACGTACTCTTCCTCCGGCAGCACCTTGCTGGCGGTGTGGGAGTTGAAGTCGCAATACGGGCATTTGCGCACACACCACGGGATATGGATGTACAGCGCCAAGGGCGGCAGGTGGGGCAGGGCCGCCCGGGGTGTTTGCGCGCCACCGTGGATCAGTGGCTGCGCAGAGGTGTTCTGGGTCATTTCAAGCCCAGGCGCTGGCGCAGCAAAGCCATGGCGCGGGCGCGGTGGCTGATCTGGTTCTTGTCGGCCGGGCTCAGTTCGGCGCTGGAGACGTTGCGCTCCGGCACCCAGAACAACGGGTCGTAGCCAAACCCATGCTCACCGCTGGCCGCGTGCAGAATGCGCCCCTGCCACAAGCCTTCGCAAAGAATCGGCAACGGGTCATCAGCGTGTCGTACCAGGGCCAGTACGCAGACGAACTGTGCGCCACGCATCGCGTCCGGCACGTCCTTGAGGGCGTCGAGCAGTTTGGCGTTGTTGGCCGCATCGCCCTTGCCGTCGGCGTAGCGTGCCGAATAAATGCCAGGTGCGCCGCCAAGGAAATCGACCGCCAGGCCCGAGTCATCCGCCAGCGCCGGCAGGCCGGAAATACGGGCGGCATTGCGTGCCTTGAGGATGGCGTTTTCGACGAACGACAGGCCGGTCTCTTCCGGCTCCACCTGGCTGAACTCGCCAATCGAACGCAGTTGCACGGATTCACCGAGCATCGCCTGCAGTTCTTTGAGTTTGCCGGCGTTATGGCTGGCCAGTACGAGTTGGGTAAGGTTCATCATTCGGCCGGGAACAGTTCTTGGTTGAATTGGAAGCTATGGGCTTTGCCACCGGTTTCAACGTTGATGGTAAACGTCTTGTATTCGCGCTGGGTCACGGCGTAGGGCGCGAGATAGTTGATTCCACCTTTTTCGTTAATTTGCTTGAAGGTGAGGATCTCGCTCTTGCCGCCCAAATCCTTGATGGTGCCGGTCACTTGTGCGGCCACTGGGGTCACGCCCTTGATCACGGTGACATTGATCAAACCCTTCTCCTTGCTGCGCACCACGCCGACTTCCTGGGCGGTTTCCGGTTGCAGGAAGCTGGAAGTGAAGGTGTTGTAGTGAACGGTGATATCGCCGAAATCTTTCTTGCGATTAGCGTCGATAGCGTCTGCGGCCATGGCGCTCGCGCCCAGGCATGCGGTCAATAGAAAAACAGCCAAACGACTCATGAACGTCCCTCTTGAAGATGGTTAGACGGCAACTTTGTGGTCGGTCAGGCCAGGGCTGCTGACCCGGTAAATACCGATTTCGCCCAACAGATTGGGCCACAGCTTACTCGCCCAGCCGTGGCGATGCTGTTGATCGACGGCAAGACGGTTGATCACCTTGGCTTCACGCTCACCACACAATGCCTCGAAGTCTTCGAAGGTGCAGAAGTGGATGTTGGGCGTGTTGTACCAGGTGTACGGGAGGAAATCCGAGACCGGCATGCGGCCCTTGGTGGCCAGGTACCAGCGGCAGCGCCAGTGGCCGAAGTTGGGGAAGGTAATGATGCATTGGCGGCCGACGCGCAGCATTTCGTCGAGGATGCGGTCCGGGTAGTGCACCGCTTGCAGGGCCTGGGTCATCACCACGATGTCGAAGCTGTTGCTGGCAAAGTTGCCCAGGCCCTTGTCCAGGTCCTGCTCGATCACGTTGATGCCCTTGGCCACGCACTGGGCGATGTTGTCAGGGTCGTTTTCCAGGCCATAGCCGGTGACTTGCTTGTTGTCGCGCAGCCAGCTCAGCAGTTCGCCATCGCCGCAGCCCAGGTCGAGCACGCGGCTGCCGGCGGGGATCCAGTCTTGGATGATTTCCAGGTCGGCTCTCATGGCGTTCTCACAATACGATTCGATTCATATAGTTGCTGAAAGCCTGCAGATAACGTGGGATCGGAATCAGGAAGGCGTCATGGCCTTGCGGTGCGTCGATCTCCAGGTAGCAGACGTCTTTCTTGGCGGCCATCAGCGCATCCACCAGCTCACGGGAGCGGGCCGGCGAGAAGCGCCAGTCGGTGGTGAACGACATCACGCAGAACTTGGCCGTGGCGCCTTCGAAGGTTTTCGCCAGGTCGTCATCGAAGTTTGCGGCCGGGTCAAAGTAGTCCAGGGCCTTGGTCATCAGCAGGTAGGTGTTGGCGTCGAAACGCCCTGAAAACTCCTCGCCCTGATAACGCAGGTAGCTTTCCACCTGGAACTCGACGCTGTGGAAGTCGTAGTTGAGCTTTTCGCTCTTGAGGCCACGGCCGAATTTTTCGCCCATGGAATCATCGGACAGGTAGGTGATATGCCCGACCATCCGCGCCAGCATCAGGCCACGCTTGGGGATCACGCCGGCTTCCTGGAACGAACCGCCGTGGAACTCGGGGTCGGTGAGGATGGCCTGGCGCGCCACTTCGTTGAAGGCGATGTTCTGCGCCGACAACTTGGGCGCCGAGGCGATAGCCAGGCAATGGCGCACGCGGTCCGGGTAGCTGATGGTCCATTGCAGCGCCTGCATGCCTCCCAGGCTGCCACCAATCACCGCGGCCCACTGGCGGATGCCCAGCAGGTCGGCCAGGCGTGCCTGGCTATGCACCCAGTCTTCCACGGTCAACACCGGAAAGTCCGCGCCGAACGGTTTGCCGGTTTCCGGGTTGAGGCTGCTGGGCCCGGTGGAACCATTGCAGCCGCCGAGGTTGTTCAGGCTGACCACGAAGAATTTGTTGGTGTCGATGGGTTTGCCGGGGCCGATGCAGCTGTCCCACCAGCCGGGCTTGCGCTCGTCCACGCTGTGGAAACCGGCGGCGTGATGGTGGCCGGACAGGGCGTGGCAGATCAGCACGGCGTTGCTCGCCGTGGCGTTCAGTTGGCCGTAGGTTTCGTAGATCAGGTCGTA
This sequence comes from Pseudomonas haemolytica, assembly GCF_009659625.1. Taxonomy (GTDB): domain Bacteria; phylum Pseudomonadota; class Gammaproteobacteria; order Pseudomonadales; family Pseudomonadaceae; genus Aquipseudomonas; species Aquipseudomonas haemolytica. The sequence continues at coordinate 525,711 of NZ_VOIW01000003.1, forward strand.
GGCAGGCAACGAACGGCCGCAGGCCAGGGCCAGCGGTTCGCTGAAGTGCGCCACTTGAGGCACGACCAGTCCAACAGAATCGGGGGGGAAGGCAGCTGGCATCGACCCTGCTCTCGTTTAAATGAGGCGTAAGTCTAAAGAGCGGGGCCCCTAGCGGCAAGCAATGGTCTGTACCAGTACGCAGATACAAAATGTGGGAGGGGGCTTGCTCCCGATAGCGGTGGATCAGTCACTCTTATGTCGACTGACACTCTGCTATCGGGAGCAAGCCCCCTCTCACATTTTTACAGCATATTTCAGATCAGGCCGAACAGCTCTTTTGGCATGAACGCGTAGAAAGCCAGGCGCGGAATCACCCAGCTTTGCAGCAACTGAATCACGATAAACGCAAAGATCGGCGAGATATCCAGGCCACCCAGGTTCGGGATCAGCCGACGGAATGGCGCCAGCACCGGTTCGGTAATCTGCGCCACCAGTTCAGCGCCCGGGCTGCGGCTGCCGGGTGCGACCCACGAGAGAATCACGCTGATGATCATCGACCAGAAAATGATCTTCAGGAACAGCGAGAAAATACCGATCAGGCCCCAAGGCAACAGCAGCAGGGTGAAAGCCTGGTAGCCGTTGAGCATCAGGATCACCACGAACAGCAGGATCTGCAGCAGCAATGCCAGCACCAGCGAGGACATGTCCAGGCCGAACAGGCTTGGGATCACCCGGCGCAATGGCTTGAGCAGCGGTTGGGTGGCCTTGACCACGAACTGGCACAACGGGTTGTAGAAGTTCGCCCGCACCAGTTGCAGGATAAAGCGCATCAGTACGATCAGCAGGTACAAGCTGCCCAAGGTCTGAATGATGAAAATGGCAGCGTCATTGATTCCGAGCATGTTTGATTACCTTGGTAAGGGACGACTATTTGCCCAGTTGCTCAGCCATCTCGGCCGAACGATGTGCCGCGGCACCCAGTGCTTTTTCCACCAGGGCCTCAAAGCCCCCGGCCTGGAACGATTCGATGGCCGCTTGCGTGGTGCCGCCCGGGGACGTCACACGACGGCGCAGCTCGGCGGCATCCACATCGCTGCCGACGGCCATTTTCGCGGCGCCCAGGGCCGTTTGTTCAGCCAACTGCTCGGCGACGTCATGGGGCAGGCCCAGCTTGACGCCTGCGGCGGTCATGGCTTCGATCAACAGGAAGAAGTAGGCCGGGCCGCTGCCGGAGACGGCGGTGACCGCGTCCAACTGCTGTTCCTGCTCCAACCACACGGCGATGCCCACGGCAGACAGCAATTCCTGGGCCTGGTCGCGTTGTTGCGCCGTGACTTCGTGGGTGGCGTACAAGCCGCTGACGCCTTGGCGCAGCAGCGCCGGGGTGTTAGGCATGCAGCGTACGATTGGCTGGGCACCGAGCCAGGCGTTCATACTGGCGCAGGTGATACCGGCGGCAATCGACACCACCAGTTGATGGGGTTGCAAGTTCGGGCGCAGGGTCTCGCACACGGCTTTCATGGCCTGGGGCTTGACCGCCAGCACGATCACATCGACGCCGTGGATGGCCTCGGCGTTATCGGCGAAGGTTTTGATGCCGTGTTCGGCGCTGACGCGCTCGCGTGTCTCGGCGCCGGGGTCGCTGGCGCGGATCTGCTCGGCGTCCAGGCCCTTGGCCCGCAGGCCACCGATCAGGCTGGCCGCCATGTTGCCGGCGCCGATAAAGGCAATACGCGTGTTGCTCATGACAGGTCCTTATTCAGAGGGAAGTCAGCCATTTCATGGCTGGCCGTAGTCGCGGGCGCCAAACAGGGCGGTACCGATCCGCACCCAGGTGGCGCCTTGGGCAATGGCCGACTCAAGGTCATGGCTCATGCCCATGGAAAGTGTGTCCAGCGGCAGGTTCAGGCTGGCTTGCAGGTCGCGCACCCTGGCGAACGCTGCATCCTGTGCGGCCCGATCTTCAGTCGGCTCGGGGATCGCCATCAGGCCACGCAGTTTCAAGCGCGGCAGGGCGCTGATTGCATTCGCCAGGGCCGGCAGGTCGGCAGGCGTACAGCCGGACTTGCTGGCTTCGCCACTGACATTGACCTGAATGCAGATATTGAGCGGCGGCAGGTCGGTCGGGCGTTGTTCGGACAGGCGTTGTGCAATTTTCAGGCGGTCCACGGAATGCACCCAAGCGAAGTTCTCGGCGATGGCGCGAGTCTTGTTCGATTGAATGGGGCCGATGAAGTGCCAACTCAAGGGCAGGTCCGTTAACTCACTCTGTTTGCCCAAGGCTTCCTGCAGGTAGTTCTCGCCAAAGTCGTGCATGCCGGCGGCAAAGGCTTCGCGCACCGCCTGCGAGGGTTTGGTCTTGCTCACAGCCAGCAGGTGGATGCTGCTTGCGTCACGTTGCACGGCGTCGGCTGCGGCGCGGATGCGCTGGCTTACCAGGCCAATGTTGTCTGCTATCGTCGACATTCAAGTTGCGCCCGTGGATATGGAGTCCGCGGCATTCTACTGGAAATGGAAAGCCCTATGGATATCACGCAATTGCTGGCGGTCAGCGTAAGCCGAGGCGCCTCCGACCTGCACCTGTCGGCCGGCCTGGCACCGATGCTGCGCATTGATGGCGAAGTCTGGCCCATGGATTGGCCGGTGCTGAACGCGTCGCAAATGGTCGACCTGGTGTGCCCTTTGCTGAATAAACACCAACAAAAGGATTTCGAAACATCTCTTGAAACGGATTTTGCCTTCGAGTTGCCAGGGGTGGCACGCTTTCGGGTGAACGTGTTCCGCCAGGATCGCGGCGTGGGTGCCGTGTTTCGTACTATCCCGACTGAGGTCCAGAGCCTGGAAGAGCTTGGGTTGGGCGAGGTGTTCCAGGGTATCGCCCAGCTCCCGCGGGGCCTTGTATTGGTTACCGGGCCTACCGGTTCGGGAAAATCCACGACTTTGGCGGCGATGATCGACCACCTCAATCGGCATCGACGCCAGCATATCCTCACGCTGGAAGACCCCATCGAATTTATCCACAGGCCGAAAATAGCCCTGGTCACCCAGCGCCAGGTGCACCGTGACACCCACAGTTTCTCGGTGGCCCTGCGCTCGGCCCTGCGGGAAGACCCGGATGTGATCCTGGTGGGTGAATTGCGCGACCTGGAAACCATCCGCCTGGCGCTGACGGCCGCTGAAACCGGTCACCTGGTGTTTGGCACCCTGCACACCTCGTCGGCTGCAAAGACCGTAGACAGGCTGGTGGACGTCTTTCCAGCAGGAGAAAAGGCCATGGTCCGCTCGATGCTGTCGGAGTCGTTGCAGGCGGTGGTGTCCCAGGTACTGGTGAAGAAGGTCGGCGGCGGTCGCGTGGCTGCCCATGAAATCATGCTGGGCACACCGGCGATTCGCAATCTTGTCCGCGAAGACAAGGTGGCGCAGATAGTCTCTGCGATCCAGACCGGGGGGGCATTGGGGATGAAGACGTTGGATATGAGCTTGAAGGCGTTGGTCGGCGCGGGGTTGGTCAGCCGGGAAGAGGCACGGGAGAAGGCGAGGGTGCCTGCAGACATATGAGGTCTTTCAGGCAATAAAAATCAAATGTGGGAGCGGGCTTGCTCGCGAATGCGGTAGATCAGCCAGCATATTCGTCGGCTGACACACCGTATTCGCGAGCAAGCCCGCTCCCACATTGTTTACTGCATTCCAGCTTTAGATCAGCGTTGCACGATCCGCAGGTTGCTGTTCTGCTCTTTCGGCAACACCCGCTTGGCAATCACGTAGTTCTTGTCCCAGAACGGCTTTTTCAGCGTGTCGATGCTCACCGACTTGCCACGACGTGGTGCGTGGATAAAGCGGTCGTTGCCCAGGTAGATGGCAACGTGGTTGACCTGGCGGCTCTTAAGCTTGAAGAACAACAGGTCGCCCGGTTTCAGGTCTTTGCGGTCAACCTTCAAGCCGTGGCCGCTAGCCATGGCGTTGGAGGTGCGTGGCAAATCCACCGCTTTTACATCGTTAAAGGCATATTTCACCAAGCCACTGCAGTCGAACCCTTTACTTGGGCTGCTGCCGCCCCAACGATAAGGAGTACCCAGCACGTTGACGGCGCGGCTGAGGACGTTGCTGCTTTGCTTGGTATTGACTGCCATCAGGCCTGCAGTCGCTTGACCGTGGGCCTTGCTCAGTTGAGTCGGGCGGTTGACGGTCAGCTTTACCGATTTGGCTGTGCTGGTTGTGCTGTGTACTTTAGGGGTGAAACCATTAACGTTCGGAAGTCGTTGCTCACGATTGGTGGCGTGGGCGGCCAGTGGCATTAATAGGCAGATGGTCAGCCATGTCTTGAAAAATGGTCGCATTAGGCGTGGCTCTTATGGGTTTGCGCGCAACTTTATAACAGCTTTTTGTGTCGTTCTGAGGCCGTTTGTCGACTGAACCTTGGGGTCAAACTTAGGAAAAACGCGACGAATTGCCGCAATTGTCCTACACAAGTCAGGTGGCATAAGGCTTTGAGGGCAGAAAGATACCATTTGCCGTACGTCGGGCGCCTGTAAAAAAGTCACAAAGAAAATGAAAAAATTTATCTATCGAAGCAAAAGAGGTACTCCATGAACACCTATCAACAGGTTGGCCAGCAGCAAGATACCCATAGCAAGGTGATCGGTTACCTGCTGTGGATTTTCGGTTTCACCGGGGCGCATCGCTTTTATTACGGCAAACCCGTGACCGGCACGATCTGGTTTTTCACCTTCGGCTTGCTGGGCATTGGTTGGCTGATCGACTTGTTCCTGATCCCGGCCATGGACCGTGAGGCCGACTTGCGGTTTACCGCCGGGCCCATCGAATACAACGTCGCGTGGATTCTGTTGGCATTCCTGGGTATGTTCGGTGTGCACCGTATGTACCAGGGCAAATGGATCACCGGCCTGATCTACCTGCTGACCGGTGGTTTGTTCCTGCTTGGGGTGCTGTATGACTTCTGGACGCTGAATACGCAGATTTCGATTCGTAACGCCGAGCGCAATGCCGGGCGCTGATCTTTCGGCCATATAGAGAACCAAATGTGGGAGGGGGCTTGCTCCCGATTGCAGTGGGTCAGCTACAGATAAGCTGACTGATCCACCGCTATCGGGAGCAAGCCCCCTCCCACATTTACTATGCCCACTTCAGATCTGTCTTAAGCCTGGTAGCTGATCCGCCCATCCATCAAGGTGTACCGCACCGTCGCCGGCAGGCTGTGGCCGATGAACGGGCAGTTTTCGCCCTTGGACAACCAGTGCTCCCCGGCAACCGTCGAGCTTCCCAGGTCGAACAGCACCAGGTCCGCCGGCGAACCTACCGCCAGCTTGCCCGCTGGCAGGCGCAAGGCCTCGGCCGGGCCGGCGCTCAGGCGCGCCAATAGCGTCGGCAGGTCGAGCAAGCCGTCCTCCACCAACGTCATCGCCAATGGCAGCAACAGCTGCACACTGCTGATACCCGGCTCGGTCGCACCAAACGGCGCCAGCTTGGCGTCTCGCTCGTGAGGCTGGTGATGGCTGGAAATCGCCGACACCACACCCGACTTCACCGCCGCCCGCAAACCGTCGCGGTCGGCCTTGGTGCGCAGGGGCGGCTGCACGTGATACAGACTGGAGAAGTCGATCAAGGCTTCATCCGTCAGGATCAGTTGGTACAGCGCCACGTCGGCCGTCACCGGCAAGCCACGGGCCTGGGCCTGGGCGATCAGGGCCACGCCACGGGCGCTGGTCAGTTGGCTGAAGTGCGCGCGCACACCGCTTTGCTCCACCAGCAGCAGGTCACGGGCCAGGGCCACGGTTTCGGCGGTTTCCGGAATGCCCGGCAGGCCGAGGAAGCTGGCCACCGCGCCTTCATGGGCCAGGCCGCCTTCGGCCAGGTCGCGGTCCTGGGAGTGGAAGATCACCGTCAAGTCGAAGGTGGCCGCGTATTCCAGGGCGCGGCACAGGGTGCGCGTGCTGCGGAAACTCTCCAGACCATTGCCGAAGGCCACGCAACCTGCGTCGCGCAGGGCGATCAGCTCGGCGAGTTGTTCACCATCCAGGCCTTTGCTCAGGGCGCCGATAGGGAATACCTTGCAATTGCCGGCTTCGCGGGCGCGGTCGAGGATCAGTTCGGTCACAGCCGACGTGTCCAGCACCGGTTTGGTATTCGGCGGGCAGCACAGGCTGGTCACGCCACCGGCCGCAGCGGCTTGGGTTTCGCTGTTGATGTTGCCTTTGCGGCTGTAGCCCGGTTCGCGCAGGGCGACGTTCAGGTCCACCAGCCCAGGTGCGGCCACCAGGCCCTTGGCGTCGATGCTCTCGACGGCGCTGAAGCCTGCAGGCGCGGCGCCAATGGCGATAATTTTGCCGGCGTCCAGATGTAGATCGGTAACTTGGTCCAGGCCACTGGCTGGATCGATGACTCGGGCGCCGAGAATGCTGAGCTTCACTGGGCCTGCTCCTGCTCGAATTGACGTTGCGCGGTTTGCCCGCTCATGGCCATGGACAGCACGGCCATGCGCACGGCGATGCCGTAGGTCACTTGGTTCAAGATCACCGACTGCGGGCCGTCGGCCACCGCCGACTCAATTTCCACGCCGCGGTTGATCGGCCCCGGGTGCATCACGATGGCATCCGGTTTGGCCCCGGCCAGGCGGGCGGTGGTCAGGCCGAACAGGCGGTAGAACTCGCCTTCGCTCGGCAACAGGCCACCGGCCATGCGCTCGCGTTGCAGGCGCAGCATGATCACCACGTCCACATCCTTGAGGCCTTCGGTCATGTCGGTATAGACCTTCACGCCGTACTGTTCGATACCGATGGGCAGCAGGGTCTTCGGTGCAATCACGCGAATATCCGGGCAACCCAGGGCCTTCAGGGCCAGCATGTTCGAGCGTGCCACCCGCGAGTGCAGGATGTCGCCGACGATGGCCACCGAGAGGTTTTCAAAGCTGCCCTTGTGCCGACGGATGGTGAGCATATCGAGCATGCCCTGGGTCGGGTGGGCGTGACGGCCGTCGCCGCCGTTGATGATCGCTACGTTCGGGCACACGTGCTCGGCAATGAAGTGCGCGGCGCCGGAGTCGCCGTGGCGTACCACGAACATGTCGGCCGCCATGGCTTCCAGGTTGCGCAGGGTGTCGAGCAGGGTCTCGCCCTTGCTCGCCGACGAGGTGGACACGTTCAGCGTGATCACGTCGGCCGACAGCCGTTGGGCCGCCAGTTCAAAGGTGGTGCGGGTACGGGTGGAGTTCTCGAAGAACACATTGCAAATGGTTTTGCCGCGCAACAGCGGGACCTTCTTCACCGCCCGGCCACCGACTTCGAGGAACGAGTCGGCGGTGTCGAGGATTTCGGTGAGCAGTTCGCGGGGCAAACCGTCGAGGGACAAGAAGTGTTGCAACTGGCCCTGAGCATTGAGCTGCAGCGGGCGCTTGGCATCTAGAGGCGTCATCGCGGGGACTCTGTACAAGGCGGTTTAAAGGGCAAGGTCTTGCAGTTCGAGTTCGAGCGGCGTGGGACCGGACAATTTTACCCGCTGCTGGGCACAAAGCGACAGGGTAGCGCCGACCACGTCCGGGCTGATCGGCAATTCGCCGGCGTCCAGATCCAGCAGGCACACCAGGGTCACGCTGGCCGGGCGGCCGTAGTCGAACAGCTCGTTCAGGGCGGCGCGGATCGTGCGGCCGCTCATCAGCACGTCGTCGATCAACACCAGGTGCTGACCTTCGATCTCGAACGGCAGGGCCGACGGGCGCACTTGCGGGTGCAGGCCGTTCTGGCTGAAGTCGTCGCGGTAGAAGGACACGTCCAGCGTACCCAGGGGCGAATCGCTGCCCATCTCTTCCAACAAGGCCTGGGCCACCCACACACCGCCGGTGCGGATGCCGATAAAACGCGGCTCGCTGATGGCGCGGTGTTCCAGGTGCGCCTTGAGGCGAATCGCCATCTGGCTGATCAGTTCGGCGGGATTGGGCAGGCTCATGGATGCTCCTTCTAGGCCTTGCTCGGTGGGGTAGCGGCAAGGTCCGGGCTCAAACGTAAAAAGACGCGGCAAGCCGCGTCAGTCAGGATTCAAATAAAGCGGCGTTTTCATCCAGCCAACCCTGCAACAGCAAGGCGGCGGCGATGGCGTCCACGGGGTTGTCGCGGTAGCTGCCTTTCTGCCCGCCACGGTCGCGACGCTCACCTTTGGCTTCAAAGGTGGTGAGGCGCTCGTCGTGGGTATAGAACGGCAGGTTGTAACGGCCATTGAGGCGGCGGGCGAACTTTTCGGCGCGCAGGCACATGTCGCTGGGCGTGCCGTCCATATTCAGGGGCAGGCCGACCACCACCGCATCGGGCTTCCACTCTTTGATGAGGGCTTCGACCTGGTTCCAGTCCGGCACGCCGTTCTGGGCCTTGAGGGTGCACAGTTCGCGGGCCTGGCCGGTGATGACCTGGCCGACCGCCACGCCGATCTGTTTGGTGCCGTAGTCGAAACCGAGGATCAGACGCAAAGCCATCAGGCGTGCCCCGCCTGGCTGGTCAACAGGCTGAGGTTGACGCGCAGCTTGGCCGCGGCCGCTTCCAGACGCAGTTCGCTGGCGGTATTGAACAGGATATCGGCATCGAACGGGCAGGTCAGCCAGGCATTACTGGCCAGTTCAGCCTCCAGTTGCCCGGCTTCCCAACCTGCGTAACCGAGGGTGATCACGCTTTGCTCAGGGCCAACGCCGTCGGCGATGGCGAACAGCACGTCCTGGGAGGTGGACAGTGACACGCCTTCAAGGTCTACCGTGGCCTGGAACTTCGGCCCGGTGGGGTGCAGCACAAAGCCGCGATCAGTCTGCACCGGCCCGCCAATGTAGATCGGCACACCCTGGCAACGAGCCGGTGGGTCTATTTCCGGGCGCAATTGCTCGAGGATATCGGCCAGGTTCAGCTCCTGCGGGCGGTTGACCACCAACCCCATGGCACCATTGGCCGTGTGCTCGACGATGTAGGTCAAGGTCTGCGCAAAGTTCGGGTCGGCCATATGGGGCATGGCGATCAGGAATTGGTGCTTGAGGTAGGTCGGGCTGACATTTTTCATGTCCGCTAGTGTGGCGTTGGAGGGGCGAACTGACAAGCTGGAGTTAAGCCTCAATGGCAGTCGGTCGAGGCGCACTCGCCACAGCGTCAGTTGCTGGACAGCCGGTCGCCCTTGGCAAACTTCCAGGTACGGATGATTTCCAGGCGGTCCACGTCGTTCAAGTCGCCGCTGAACGGCGCAAAGGGCGCGGCCAGGCGCACGATGCGCTGGGCGGCCTGGTCCAGCAACGGTTGGCCGGAGGACTCCAGCACCTGCACTTCATACAGCGAACCATCACGGTTGATCGAAACCAGCAAGCGCAAGTTGCCATAAATCTGCTGGCGCCGGGCTTCGTCCGGGTAGTTGAGGTTGCCGATGCGCTCGACCTTCTTGCGCCACTCGTCCTTATACCAGGCACCTTTGTCGCGCATGGTCGAGGCGGCGTTCAGGCGGTAGATACGTGGGCGCTTGGCGTAAAGCTGTTGTTCATGGGCCAGTTCGGCTTCCAGGCTGGAAATTTCATCGGACAGCGTCGAACTGTCGAAGGTAGGTGCGGGTTTCACCGGCTCGGGCTTGGGTTCGGTCTTGGCTTTTTCGCGTTGGGTCGGGGCTTTTTGCGGCTTGGGTGCAACGGTGGTCACGGCGGCCTTGGGTGCAGCCTGCTTGACCTCGGGCTTGGGCGCCGGCGGCGGAGTGACCTTATTGACCTTGTTGTCGTGGAAGGGCGCGACTTCGGTGGTCTTGGGCACCGCTTTCTTGTCGAGGGTGCCGCTGCCTTGCTGGTTGTCCTGGGCGAGAAAGTCGGCCTTTTCGGGCTTCTTTTCGCTCTTGAACGTGGCGAGAGTGATTTCCAGGGTCTTGGTGATCTGCTTGGGCTCCACCAGGGTGAAACCCACACCAAGAAGCAATGCAAGGTGAACCAGCGCGGCGAGAAACAGGGTAAATCCGAGCCGATCAGCCGGGCGCACGCCGCTGTGGGAGAGTTCGGGGGGCAGTTCGGACGGGAGTGTCATGACAAGAAAACCAACATCGCGCTTTTCACAGGTGGCGCATGATAACGCAATGTTGGTGAGTGTCCGGCTGTTCTATGTCACTTGGCTTGTAGCTTGCGTTCAATGGCTGCCATCAGCATTTCGCCGATGTTCGTGCCAAATGCGTTGTCGATCTCGCGAATACAGGTCGGGCTGGTGACGTTGATTTCAGTGAGATGCTCACCAATTACGTCTAATCCGACAAACAGCAGACCTTTTTCCCGCAGGGTCGGGCCGACTTGAGCTGCGATCCAGCGATCCTTGTCCGACAAAGGCCGTGCTTCACCACGACCACCGGCGGCCAGGTTGCCACGGGTCTCGCCCGCTGCCGGGATGCGCGCCAGGCAGTAATCCACCGGCTCGCCGTCGATCATCAGGATGCGCTTGTCGCCGTCCTTGATCGCCGGCAGGTAGGCCTGCCCCATGATCTGCTGAGTGCCCAGGGCGGTCAGGGTCTCGAGGATCACCGAGAGGTTCGGGTCGCCGGCGCGGTGACGGAAGATCGAGGTGCCGCCCATGCCGTCCAGCGGCTTGAGGATCACATCACCATGCTTGGCGGCGAACTCACGCAGCACATCGGCGCGGCGGCTGACCACGGTCGGCGGCGTGCACTGCGGGAACAGGGTGGCGAACAGCTTTTCATTGCAGTCACGCAGGCTCTGCGGCTTGTTGACGATCAGCACGCCGGCGCGTTCAGCCTGCTCCAGCAGATAGGTGGAATACACAAATTCCATGTCGAACGGCGGGTCCTTGCGCATCAGGATCACGTCGAGGTCGCTCAGGGGGCTGTCGATTTCGTCCGAAAGCTCGAACCACTTCTCAGGGTTGGCGAACACCTGCAGCGGGCGCATGCGTGCGCGGGCCTCGCCGTCACCCTGGTAAAGATCGCGCTGCTCCATATAGAACAAAGTCCAGCCGCGGGCCTGGGCGGCCAGGAGCATGGCCAGCGAACTGTCCTTTTTATAGGAAATGCTGGCGATAGGGTCCATGACAATGCCGACGCGAACGCTCATGGGGGATTTCCTCTAGCAAATTAGGGCGCATAAAAGTGGCGTCAGAGTGGCGCTGCGGCTGTTGTGGGTCAAGGAAAAACCACCGGGCGGGTGCCTCGATAGATTGCGCCCGGAGACTGTGCTAAAAAGACTGCCACAACGCAGCAGCCCTTGAATTCCAAGGCTTGCGGCGTTCATCCTGTGCAACATCAGGCTGTACACACCGAAAACCGATTCGCTGTGGCGATGGTAGAGCAGATATGGAACAGCATTCCAACGCCTTGAGGGTGATGGTGATCGACGATTCGAAAACGATCCGCCGCACCGCCGAGACTCTGTTGAAGAACATGGGGTGCGAGGTCATCACGGCTATCGACGGTTTCGATGCCCTGGCGCGGATTGTGGATCATCACCCGCACATTATCTTTGTCGACGTCATGATGCCGCGCCTGGATGGCTACCAGACCTGCGCCCTGGTGAAGAACAACCCGGCGTTCAAGTCGATCCCGGTGATCATGCTGTCCTCCAAGGACGGCCTGTTCGACAAGGCCAAGGGACGTATCGTGGGTGTCGATCAGTTTTTGACCAAGCCTTTCAGCAAGGAAGAACTGCTGGGTGCGATCAAGGCCTATGTGCCTGCCTTCGCTGCAGTAGAACAAGCACACTGACGCCACCCCACAAGGGCCGGCGCCGACCAATGTAGTGGGGAAAACCATGGCACGTGTTCTGATCGTCGACGATTCGCCGACTGAAATGTACAAACTCACCGGCATGCTGGAAAAGCATGGTCACGAAGTTCTCAAGGCCGCCAACGGCGGCGATGGTGTGGCGCTTGCCCGCCAGGAAAAACCTGACGCGGTATTGATGGACATTGTGATGCCCGGCCTCAATGGGTTCCAGGCCACGCGCCAACTGACCAAAGACAAGGAAACCGAGCACATCCCAGTGATCATCATCACCACTAAAGATCAGGAAACCGACAAGGTGTGGGGTACTCGCCAGGGCGCCAAGGACTACCTGACCAAACCGGTGGACGAAGAGACCCTGATTGCCACCCTGAACAAGGTACTGGCCGGCTAAAGGCTCGCGATCATGACCGAGTCGCAAACCGCCTTCGAGCTGCTGCTGGACATCGACCGCCGCTGCCGCCTGCTGGCCGCCGATCTGCCGTCCCAGGAAACCCGCCTGCAACGCTGGAGCGGCATTGCTTTCCGTGTGGGGCCAAACGGGTACGTGGCGCCCATGGGAGAAGTCGCCGAAGTCTTGCATGAGCCGCGTTGCACCCTGATGCCCGGGGTCAAGCCCTGGGTCAAGGGCGTGGCCAACCTGCGCGGGCGCTTGCTGCCAGTCATGGACCTGGGTGGCTTCCTCGGCCTTGGGCTGTCCAAGGCGCGCAAGCAACGGCGCGTATTGGTGGTGGAGTTCAACGACCTGTTTGTCGGGCTGCTGGTGGACGAGGTAGTGGGCATGCAGCATTTCGCATTGGACGCATGGATGGCGAGCACCGCCTCCGGCGCGCCGTTTATCCAGGGCCAGTTCGACGGCGACCAGCAATGGCAAGTCTTCAGCCCCTTCGCCCTGGCCCAGGCCCCTGGCTTCATGGATGTCGCCGCATGAGTACCGTTACCACGCCCAAACCCCAGGCCGCCTCGCGCAGCCGTTCGCAGATCATCGTGCTGTTTATCGCCTTGATCGTGTTCATCATGCTGCTGTTCGCCAACTTTGCTTACCTCAACACCCAGTCCACCTACGATAAACAGTACATCGGCCACGCCGGTGAGTTGCGCGTGCTGTCCCAGCGCATCGCCAAGAACGCTACCGAAGCCGCCGCCGGCAAAGCCGCCGCGTTCAAGCTGCTGGGCGATGCGCGCAACGACTTTGCCCAGCGCTGGGGCTACCTGAAAAAAGGCGACCCGCAAACCGGCCTGCCCGCCGCACCCAGCGCGGTGCGCGCCGAAATGCGTGCGGTGCAGACCGACTGGGAAGCGCTGCTGAAAAACACCGACGCGATCCTCGCCAGCGAGCAGACCGTATTGTCCCTGCACCAAGTGGCCGCGACCCTGGCCGAAACCGTGCCGCAATTGCAGCTGGAATCGGAAAAGGTCGTCGACATCCTGCTGCAACGTGGCGCCCCGGCCAGCCAGGTAGCTTTGGCCCAGCGGCAGTCGCTGCTGGCCGAACGTATCCTGGGGGCGGTCAACACCGTGCTTGCCGGGGATGAAACCGCGGTGCAGGCCGCCGATGCTTTTGGTCGCGACGCTAACCGTTTTGGTGTGGTGCTCAACGGCATGCTCAACGGCAACCCGGGGCTGCGCATCACCCAGGTCGAAGACCATGACGCGCGGGCGCGGTTGGCGGAAATTGCCGAGCTGTTCGAGTTTGTCTCCGGCTCCGTGGATGAAATCCTCGAGACCTCGCCGCAGTTGTTCCAGGTGCGGGCCTCGGCGAGCCATATTTTCAATCTGTCACAAACCCTGCTCGATGAAGCCTCGCACCTGGCCACCGGTTTTGAAAACCTCGCCAGCGGGCGCAGCTTCGATACCATCGGCGGGTATGTGCTGGGCCTGCTGGCGCTGGCCTCGATCATCCTGATCGGTCTGGTCATGGTGCGTGAGACCAACCGCCAACTGTATGAAACTGCCGAGAAGAACGAGCGCAACCAGAACGCAATCATGCGCCTGCTGGATGAAATCGAAGACCTGGCCGATGGCGACCTCACTGTCACGGCCTCGGTCACCGAAGATTTCACCGGCACCATCGCAGACTCCATTAACTATTCCGTGGACCAGCTGCGCGATCTGGTCGCCACCATCAACCTCACCGCCGGGCAAGTCGCTGGTGCGGTGCAGGACACCCAGGCCACCGCCATGCACCTGGCCCAGGCGTCGGAGCATCAAGCCCAGCAGATCGCCGAAGCGTCCACGGCGATCAACCAGATGGCCCAATCTATCGACCAGGTTTCGGCCAACGCTGCAGAGTCCTCGGCGGTGGCGGAGCGCTCGGTGGAGATCGCCAACAAGGGCAACGAAGTGGTGCACAACACCATCCACGGCATGGACAACATTCGCGAGCAGATCCAGGACACTGCCAAGCGCATCAAGCGCCTGGGCGAGTCGTCCCAGGAGATTGGCGACATCGTCAGCCTGATCGACGACATTGCCGACCAGACCAACATCCTCGCCCTTAACGCGGCGATCCAGGCGAGCATGGCCGGAGATGCCGGGCGCGGTTTTGCAGTGGTGGCCGATGAAGTGCAACGGCTGGCCGAGCGCTCGTCGGCGGCCACCCGGCAGATCGAAACCCTGGTACGGGCGATCCAGGCCGACACCAATGAAGCGGTGATTTCCATGGAGCAGACCACCACCGAAGTAGTGCGTGGCGCACGCCTGGCTCAGGACGCGGGCGTGGCGCTGGAAGAGATCGAAGGTGTGTCGAAAACCCTGGCGGCGCTGATCCAGAGTATCTCCAACGCGGCGCAGCAACAGACGTCGTCGGCGGGGCAGATCTCCCTGACCATGAATGTCATCCAGCAGATCACCACGCAGACGTCGTCGGGCTCCACTGCAACAGCCGAAAGCATTGGTAACCTGGCGAAGATGGCCAGTCAGTTGCGCAGGTCGGTGTCGGGTTTCACCCTGCCTCCAGCCAAGCAGGTGGACGATTGAAATGCGATCAAAATGTGGGAGGGAGCAAGCCCCCTCCCACATTGGATCTCCTCTTGATTTGAGATCTGAGCAACACACGCAACCCATGAATTCTAAGCGGAGCAGTTATGGTTGATCGGCACGACTACGTGGCCCTCGAATGGGTCAAGGACGACATTGCCGAAACCCTGAAACAGGCTCGTTCGGCGCTGGACGCATACGTTGAAACCGGCGATGCCCTCGACGAGTGCCTGGCGGGTATCCACCAGGTGCATGGCGCGCTGCAAATGGTCGAGTTCTACGGCGCGGCGCTGCTGGCCGAGGAGATCGAAGAGCTGGCCCTGGCCCTCCAGGCCGGTCGTGTCAGCCAGCGCGATGAGAGCATCCGCCTGCTGCAACAGGCCCTTGGCCAATTGCCGCTGTACCTCGACCGCGTGCACAGCGCCCGCCGCGACTTGCCGCTGGTGGTGCTGCCGCTGCTCAACGACCTGCGTAGCGCCCGGGGTGAAAGCCTGCTGTCGGAAACCAGCCTGTTCAGCCCGCAACTGCTGTCGATTGCACCGCTGCCTGACGAAGCCCTCGCCCAACGGGCAACGCCTGGTTTGCATGAGCAGTTGCATCAATGGCACCAGTTGCTGCAACAAGCCCTCGCCGGATTGCTGCGTGAGGACCACGGCCCGAGCAACCTGGAAGACATGGCGCGGGTGTTCGCACGCCTCGAAGCGCTGTGCCAGGGTGCGCCTTTGTTGCCGCTGTGGCAGGTCACCTCGGCCTTGGTCGAAGGCATGCTCACCGGCGTGATTGCCAACAGCCCGGCGCTGCGCAGCCTGCTCAAGGCCAGTGACAAGCAGCTCAAGCGCCTGCTGGTCCAGGGCATCGGTGGTATCAACCAGCCAGCGCCGGATGAGTTGCTCAAGAGCCTGTTGTTCTACGTTGCTAAAGTCACCCGACCGACGCCGCGCATGCAAAGCCTGAAAGAACGCTACGGCCTGGATGAAGCCTTGCCCGACAGCGCCGTGGTCGATGCCGAGCGTGCGCGGTTGGCGGGGCCGGATCGTAATGCCATGGGCTCGGTGCTCGGTGCCTTGTGTGAGGAGCTGGTGCGGGTCAAGGAGCGCCTCGATCTGTTCGTACGCAGTGACCGTCAACACACCAACGACCTCGATGCATTGCTGGCGCCGCTGCGGCAAATCGCCGATACCCTTGCCGTACTGGGTTTCGGCCAACCGCGCAAAGTGATCATCGACCAACTCGCCGTGGTGCTGAGCCTGGTCCAGGGGCAGCGCGAACCCAGTGACGCGGTGTTGATGGATGTGGCCGGTGCGTTGCTCTATGTCGAAGCGACGTTGGCCGGGATGATCGGCACCGTCGAGCCGCAAAGTCGCGAAGAGAGTCGCCTGCCGACCACCGACCTGACGCAGATTCATCAACTGGTGATTCGTGAGTCCTGCCAGTGCTTGAAGCAGGCCAAAGAACTGGTGATCGACTGCATCGAGGCCCACTGGGACCGCCAGCGCCTGGAGTCGCTGCCGGAGCTGTTGAGCCAAGTGCGCGGCGCCCTGGCGATGATTCCCTTGCCGCGGGCGGCGAGCCTGATGCGTGGTTGCACCGACTATGTCGATGAGCAATTGATGGTCAATGACGCAGCGCCCTCCGAGGCGCAGTTGGCGCATTTCGCCGATGTGATCAGCAGCCTGGAGTACTACCTCGAACGCATGCTCCAAGATCCTGACGCGCCAGGAGAAAAAGTGCTGGAGCTGGCCACCCAGAGCTTGAGCGCACTGGGCTACCTGCCGGCGGAAAAACCCTGGCGCCAGGCCCTGGCTGTGCCCGATGGCGCGCTGTCCACCGAGACCGCACCGAGCCAGTCCCAATTCGATGCACTGGCCAGCCCCACCTCACGTCTCAACCCTCCGGCCTTGCAGCGTCCGGGCAGCCTCTTGCCGCCGCCAGCCGATGAAGCGCCGATTGACGATGAGCTGCGCGAAGTCTTCCTCGAGGAAACCGATGAAGTCCTCGGCGTACTGCATCGCTACCTGCCCAACAGTGCGGACAAAATCGCCCAGGGCGAAATGCGCCGCGCCTTCCACACCCTCAAGGGCAGTGGTCGCATGGTGCGCGCGCTGGTGGTGGCCGAGCTGGCCTGGGCCGTGGAAAACCTGCTCAACCGCGTGCTGGAACGCAGCGTGACCCTTGGCCCTGAGGTGCAACATGTGCTCGATGAGGCCGTTGCCCTGCTGCCAGAATTGATCGCCGATTTTGCCATCGACGACCAACGCCAGCGCGATGACGTCGACGCCCTGGCCGCCCGTGCCCATGCCTTGGCCAGCGGTACACACGCGTCGGTTGCCGAACCCCATGACCCGATGTTGCTGGAGATTTTCCGTAACGAAGCCCAGAGCCACCTGGACAGCCTCGACCACTTCCTGCAATTGGCCGCCGAGCATGTGCCGCTGCAGGTCACGGATGAACTGCAACGCGCCCTGCACACGCTCAAGGGCAGTGCGTATATGGCCGGCGTGTTGCCCATTGCCGAACTGGCCCGCCCGCTTGATCACCTGACCCGTGAATACAAGGCCCACCGCCTGCCGCTGGACCTGGACGAAGTGGAGTTGCTGCTCGAAGCCCAAGGGCTGTTCCAGCGCGGGTTGCGTGACCTGGGCAGCGATCCACTGGTGCCGATCAAAGACGCAGCCGACCTGATCAGCCGTACCCAAAGCCTGCTGGATAAGCAGCTTGCAGCACTGCTCGACGCTCCCAGTACCGGCCTGCGCATCAAGCGTGATCCACACCTGATCACCAATTTCCTGGCCCAGGGCATGGACATCCTGCTCGACGCTGAAAGCCTGCTGCGCCGTTGGCAGCAACACCCTGGCGAGCGTCAGGAACTCACGGCGTTGCTGGATGAACTGACCACCTTGGGCGAGGGTGCACACATCGCCGACCTGCACCCCATCGATGCGCTGTGCGAGGCCTTGCTCGACTTGTATGGCGCGGTGGAAGAAAGCAGCCTGGCGGTCAGCGAACGGTTTTTCCATGAGGCCGAACAGGCCCATGAAGCGCTGATCAATATGCTCGACCAGCTGGCCGCCGGCCAGGAAATCAGCCCCGCGCCGGCACGCGTGCAGGCCCTGCGCGAGTTGTTGGATGACGCACTGGACCCATCCGCTACCGGCCTGATCAAAAGCGACGGCAGTCGCGCCCAGAGTATCTCTGAGTTGGGCGCCGCCACTGCGCAGTTGGATCAGCAAACGGCAATGGAAGACGAGATTGTCGAGATCTTCCTTGAGGAAGCCGTGGATATCCTCGACAGCGCCGGGCAGTCCCTCAAGCGCTGGCTGTTGGAGCCCGACAGCGCGGCGCCGTTGTCTTCGTTGCAACGGGACCTGCACACCCTCAAGGGCGGTGCGCGCATGGCCGAAATCGACCCGGTGGGCGACTTGGCCCATGAGCTGGAATGCCTGTATGAAGGCCTGGTGGACCGCCGCTATAGCTATTCCACCGAGCTGTCCCAGGTACTGATGGCCAGCCATGAACGATTGGCCTTGCAACTCGAAGAGCTGCAACACCAGCAACCCTTGAGCGGTGCTGCCGATCTGGTCGCCAAGCTGCGTGAGCTGCGCCAGAGCAACACACCCGCAGCTCCGGTTGCTGTGGATCCGGCCTCGGGTGCCGACCCTGAATTGCTGGATATCTTTCTCGAAGAAGCCGCCGATATCCTCGACAGCTCAGGCAGCGCGCTGCTGCGTTGGCAAGCCGAGCCGGGCAATCGCCAGGAAGTGGAAACCCTGCTGCGTGACCTGCACACCCTCAAGGGTGGGGCGCGCATGGTCGAGATCGGGCCAATTGGCGATTTGGCCCATGAGCTGGAATTTCTTTACGAGGGGCTGTCTGCTGGTTTGCTCGCGCCGACCCAGGAGCTGTTTGCGTTGCTGCAAGGTTGCCATGACCGTTTGGCGCAGATGATCGACGCCGTAGCGGATGGATTGCCCGTTGGCTCGGTGGACAAACTGATCGAACGCATCAAGAGCCTGGTGCACCCCAGTGATGAGCCGGTCATGCCGGTGGCGTTGCCGGCGGGTAAGGCCGAAGCAGTGATCGACCCCGCCGCCGACATGGTGAAAATCTCTGCCGACTTGCTCGACGACCTGGTCAACCTGGCCGGCGAAACCTCGATCTTCCGTGGCCGTATCGAGCAGCAGGTCAACGATGCACGCATCGCATTGAATGAGGTGCAAACCACCATCGAGCGTATGCGCGACCAACTGCGCCGGCTCGACAGCGAAACCCAGGGCCGCCTCCTCAGCCGCCAGCAGGCCGACGCCGAGCGCCTGGGCTACGAAGAGTTCGACCCGCTGGAAATGGACCGCCATTCGCAACTGCAACAGTTGGCCCGTGCGCTATCTGAATCGGCCTCCGACCTGCTCGACCTCAAGGACACCCTTGAGCGCCGCAACCAGGATGCCCATGACCTTTTGCAGCAACAGGCGCGCATCAACACCGAGTTGCAGGAGGGCCTGATGCGCACGCGCATGGTGCCTTTCGAGCGCGTGCTGCCACGCCTCAAGCGCATCGTGCGGCAAGTGGCGCAGGAGTTGGGCAAGGATGTGGAGTTCATCGTCGGCAACGCCGAAGGCGAGATGGACCGCAACGTGCTGGAACGCATGGCGCCGCCCCTGGAGCATATGCTGCGCAACGCCGTCGACCACGGCCTGGAGTCTCGCGAAGTGCGGTTGCAGGCAGGCAAGCCGGAGAGGGGCCGCATCACTCTGGACCTGACCCACGAAGGCGGCGATATCGTTTTCGACATGCGCGACGACGGCGCCGGTGTGCCCCTTGAAGCGGTGCGGCGCAAGGCGATCAAGCGCGGCCTGCTCGCCCCCAATCAAGAGATCAGCGACCGTGACGTGTTGCAGTTCATCCTGCAGCCAGGCTTCTCCACCGCAGAAAAGATCACCCAGATTTCCGGGCGTGGCGTGGGCATGGACGTGGTGCATGAAGAAGTGCGCCAGCTCGGTGGCTCGATGGTGATCGATTCGACCCCGGGCGTGGGTGTGCACTTTCGCATTCGCCTGCCGTTTACCGTATCGGTCAATCGTGCGCTGATGGTGCAATGCGCGGACGACCAATACGCGATCCCGCTCAACACCATCGAAGGCTTGGTGCGCGTATTACCCCACGAACTGGCGGGGCACTATCAGCAAGACCCGCCGCATTATGAATACGCCGGCCAGCGCTACGAGTTGTTCTACCTGGGCGACCTGCTGCACACCGCCAGCCGCCCGAAACTGCTGGGCCAGTACCAGCCCGTGCCAGTGCTGCTGGTGCACTGCAATGAACGCCGCGTGGCGGTGCACGTGGATGCCATGGCCGGTACCCGCGAGATTGTGGTCAAGGGCCTGGGGCCGCAGTTCTCCGGGGTGCAGGGCGTGACCGGCGCGACCATCCTGGGCGACGGCCATGTGGTGCTGATCATCGACCTGCTGGCGCATATCCGCACCCGGCAACCGGCCTTGCCGGCCCAGGCGGTGGATGCGCCGCTGATCCTCAACGATCCACTGAAAAAACGCCCACTGCTGGTGCTGGTGGTGGACGACTCGGTCACCGTACGCAAAGTCACCAGCCGCCTGCTGGAGCGCAACGGCATGAACGTGCTCACCGCCAAGGACGGCATCGACGCCCTCGCCATCCTGGAAGAACACACCCCGGACCTGATGCTGCTCGACATCGAAATGCCGCGCATGGACGGCTTCGAAGTGGCCATTCAGATACGCAACGACCCACGCCTGATGCGCTTGCCGATCATTATGATCACCTCACGCACCGGCCAGAAACACCGCGACCGCGCCATGGCCATTGGCGTCAACGACTACCTCGGCAAGCCGTATCAAGAGTCGGTACTGCTGGAAAGCATCGCCTACTGGAGCAAGTCCCATGCTTGACCACCGCACCAGCCAACTCACCGGCCTGCTACTGCCCCTGGCCGACCGCCACCTGGTGCTGCCCAACGTCGCCATCGCCGAACTGATCGACTTCCAGCGCGGCGAACCGGCCAGCGATGCACCGCCGTGGTACCTGCGCCAGGTGACCTGGCGCGATCGGCAGATCCCCTTGATCAGCTTTGAAGCCGTGTGCGGTGAAGCCAGCGTGACCGGCGAACGTTCGCGGATCGTAGTGTTGAATGCCTTGGGTGGAAGGCCGACGTTGAAGTTTATTGCGCTGGTTATCCAAGGCATTCCGCGCTCGTACAAGCTTGATAGCGAATTGAGCTATGTGGATGTGCCGCTGTGCCCGCTGGAGCTGGCGGCGGTGCAGGTGGGGGAACAAGTGGCGAAGGTGCCGGATTTGATGGGCATCGAAGCGCTCTTAGTTGAATCCGGCTTGGCTTGATTGCCCACCTATTCAAATCCCTATGAAGATCCAAATGTGGGAGCGGGCTTGCTCGCGAAAGCGGTGGGTCAGTCACTGATATATGGCTGACATACCGCTTTCGCGAGCAAGCCCGCTCCCACACTGAATTGTGTTCATCTCCAGACCTCAATCAATCCGCGCAAACCGCTCAATCACCGGTTGCTCCCGATGCTCGGCCTGCCACAAATCGTAGGCACTTTGCATCGACAACCATAACTGGGCTTTACTCACGCCCGCCCGCTCCAACCGAACGGCAAGATCCGGGCTGACCGGGGCGTGGCCATGCAAGATCCTTGAAAAAGTCTCGCTGGGTATTCGCAGGTGCTGGGCCATTCGGGCAAGGGTGATGCCTAGTGCTGGGATAACGTCTTCAAGGAGTATTTCACCTGGATGAGGTGGGTTATACATCGGCATGCTGGTACGTCCTCCGGCGATGGGCATTCAACCGCGAAGGCTAGAAGGGCCCGTTCCGAGCAACAACCCCAAAACGCCGTATGAAATTTCCTGTACGCCCCTCGACCCAAGAGGCTTCGGATTTTTCCTGCAAGATTTTGGGCCGCGCATGAGCTTGTCGCGTGCAGCCAGCGCGCCTAGTCTTCGTCCCGTCATCGCAAAAAACGGTGACACGGACGTGCAAGTCCGGTTACATGTCGGCGCACAAACGCCCATAGCCATTCAACGGGCATTTTTTATGCCTGCTGTACTCGTTATGGCGGCTGTGCGTGGGAGATCCTTTGGGGTCTGCCGGGGTCCGATATGCCCGGTCTTGCACACCTGCGCACGGCTGCCACCTTCATTCGCGTGCAAGCGGAAGAGGGCAGCTTCCATCACATATCGGAGCTGTAAATCATGGTCAAACCTACCCCCAATCCACCTCTCTTCACCGTAAACCCCCACTAAAACACCGAAACCCTGCTGGTCAACGCCAGCGAAACCCTGTCTTCCCTGAACGCGCTCACCTGCAACCTGGCCTTTGACCTGGACACTTCCCAGCGCGCCATCATGCTCGGGATTCAGCAAATGGCCGAGTTGGGGCAGTTGCTGGTCGATAGAGCGCTGGAGCAAGTCAGTCCGTCGCCAGCCTGTTAGATAGCGGTCCCAAACAGGGACTGATCGTTCCCTGTTTGGGACCGCTATCTAACAGGCTCCACTGAGCAAATGTGGGAGCTGGCTTGCCTGCGATGGCGGACTGTCAGTCGACCTATCTACAGCTGAGCCACCGCTATCGCAGGCAAGCCAGCTCCCACGCTGAGCAGCGCTCATCTCCAGGTCTCAATCAACCCGCGCAAACCGCTCAATCACTGGCTGCTCCCGATGCTCGGCCTGCCATAAGTCACAGGCACTTTGCATCGATAACCATTACTGGGCGATATGTCGGAATAGGATGGAGTTGCTGTAGGCGAGTTCTGAATTTGGAATAGGCGGGTTTTCAGGCCGCAGTGGAGTGGCTAGTTTCTGCGCTCCTCACTGCCAGCAAGGACTCGCAAATGGCCGTACCATTAATGCCGCCCGGTGTTTCAATTCTTGAAAACATGGCGATATCCCAATCCAAACGCATTCATCTCAAGCCCGGCTCGGCATTCGCCTATTCTTGGTTTTACTCTCAGGTCCGTGCGGCCGGCCCTTGGAACTACAAGAAGCAGGGGCGTCAGTACGAAGCTTTGGTAACTTCAATTACGGTGCCACGGGCACGGTGCTGGGCATTCCCGAAAATGTGTTGCTACGAGCCGCCGGTGTGGCTCAAACCGTCGCCAAAACTACCCGCCCGGATTTTGGATCATGGTGGCGCGGTGAGCCTTTTGGTGATGACCCACGAGACCAATATTGGATAAGAAGAGGTATTGAATATGCCATCTCGCAAGGCCACTAAGCGCCTCATACCTGTTCTGCGTAATTGCCTGCTTGTGAGCTGCCTGATCTATATCGGTGGCAGTTGGATTCTGTCGCCTGGAACACCGGACCTGGATGAAGTGGTGTTGAGGCATTCCTTGGGCAACGGCACGTCGATCTATGGTGCGCGAGATGGACAAGGTGGCGCGACTGTGGGGTTTTCCTACAGGTATTACGTCCATGAGGATTTAGGAAGTGATCAGGAAGTACTCAGCGCATTAGTGTCTGCACACCCTTTTCTCAAAACAAAAGAGCCAGATGTCCAAGTAAATAATGAGGGTGGTGCCCTGCATCTGGTTATTCAGGGAGAAGTGTATGAGTACCACAGTTATGCGCTGGAGGGCCTTGGGAAGGTCAAGGTGATGATGGTGTTATGAAGGGCGAGTCCTCGGATTTTTCCTGCAAACTGTGGGGCTACGCATGAACTTGTTGTGGGTAGTCGTGGCGGCTAGTCTTCGCGTCGTCATCGCAAAAAACGGTGACACGGACGTGCAAGTCCGAGAAATTTGTTTAGGCGCACAAAACGCCTAGATCTAAAGGCGTTCCTTACTGATCCATTTTAGGAACCGAGCATCATGTCGAAGTCATCTTCCAACCTCTTCACCGTAACCCCCCACCAGAACACCGAAACCCTGCTGGTCAACGCCAGCGAAACCCTATCCTCCCTCAACGCACTCACCTGCAACCTGGCCTTTGACCTGGACACTTCCCAGCGCGCCATCATGCTTGGAATTCAGCAAATGGCAGAGTTGGGGCAGTTGTTGGTCGATAGGGCGCTGGAGCAAATAAGCCCTTCGCCGGAATTTTCAAACGGTCCCAAATAGGGACTGATCGGTCCTTGTTTGGGACCGATATCCAACAAACAACACTGAGCGAGTGTGGGAGGGGGCTTGCTCCCGATAGCGGTGTATCAGCCACAAATTTACTGGCTGACCCACCGCTATCGGGAGCAAGCCCCCTCCCACATTTTGATCTTCGTTACTCCAGGCGTAACGGTCTGTCGCTGAGCTTGATTGATGGCCCCCGAATTCACTCCTAAGGTACAGCCCCACGACAGCAAACCCCGTGGAGCGACCATGACAACAACCATCACCCCCGACTCGCGCTGGACGCGGCGGCGCGACGAGAAGCAGCGGCGGCTCGGGCTGGTCAAAAAATATGCAGACGGGGCGGTGTTGCCCAGTGACAAGATCGTCGAGGCCCTGGAAGCGCTGATCCTCCCCGGCGACCGTGTGGTGCTGGAGGGCAACAACCAGAAGCAGGCCGACTTCCTCTCGCGCTCCCTGGCCAAGGCCGACCCGGCCAAGCTCCACGATTTGCACATGATCATGCCCAGTGTCGGGCGTGCTGAGCACCTGGACCTGTTTGAAAAAGGCATCGCCCGCAAGCTGGATTTCTCCTTCGCCGGCACTCAATCCCTGCGCATCAGCCAGTTGCTTGAAGACGGCCTGCTGGAAATCGGCGCGATCCACACTTACATCGAACTCTATGCGCGCCTGGTGGTGGACCTGATCCCCAACGTGGTGCTCTCGGCCGGCTTCATGGCCGACCGCGCCGGCAATATCTACACCGGCGCCAGCACCGAAGACACTCCGGCGCTGATCGAGCCCGCTGCGTTCAGCGATGGCATCGTCATCGTGCAGGTCAACCAGTTGGTGGATGACGTCACCGACTTGCCCCGCGTCGACATCCCGGCGAGCTGGGTGGATTTTGTAGTGGTGGCCGACAAGCCGTTCTATATCGAACCGCTGTTCACCCGCGACCCGCGCCATATCAAGCCGGTGCATGTGCTGATGGCGATGATGGCGATCCGCGGCATCTACGAAAAACACAATGTGCAGTCGCTCAACCACGGCATTGGTTTCAACACCGCTGCCATCGAGTTGATCCTGCCCACCTATGGCGAATCCCTCGGGCTCAAGGGCAAGATCTGCCGCAACTGGACGCTCAATCCGCACCCCACGCTGATCCCGGCCATCGAAAGCGGTTGGGTGGAAAGCGTGCATTGCTTCGGCACCGAACTGGGCATGGAGAACTACATCGCCGCACGCCCGGATGTGTTCTTCACTGGCCGCGACGGTTCGATGCGCTCCAACCGGATGTTCTGCCAACTGGCCGGCCAGTACGCGGTGGACCTGTTTATCGGCGCCACCCTGCAAGTCGATGGTGACGGGCATTCCAGCACTGTGACCCGTGGCCGCCTTGCCGGTTTTGGTGGTGCACCGAACATGGGCCACGACCCACGCGGTCGCCGCCATGGCACGCCTGCCTGGCTGGATATGCGCCACGGCGATGCGCCAGAAGCCTTGCTTGAACGCGGCAAAAAACTCGTAGTGCAAATGGTCGAGACCTTCCAGGAAGGCGGCAAACCGACCTTTGTCGAGACCCTCGACGCGGTGGACGTCGCACGCAAAAGCGGCATGCCCCTGGCGCCGATCATGATCTACGGCGACGACGTCACCCACTTGCTCACCGAAGAAGGCATCGCCTACCTGTACAAGGCGCGTTCCCTGGAAGAGCGCCAGGCGATGATCGCCGCCGTCGCCGGGGTGACCGCCATCGGCCTGCGCCATAACCCCAAGGACACCGCACGCATGCGCCGCGAAGGCTTGATTGCCTTGCCTGAAGATTTGGGCATCCGCCGCACCGACGCCACCCGCGAGCTGTTGGCCGCCAAGAGCGTGGCCGACCTGGTGGAGTGGTCCGGTGGCTTGTACAACCCGCCTGCCAAATTCAGGAGCTGGTAAATGCGTGCTTTCAAACTGCATGAATTGAGCCTCGCCGATCGCCTGGCGGATATGGCCGTGGATGCGCTGATAGACGAAGCGGATTTGTCGCCCAAGCCCGCCTTGGTGGATCGGCGCGGCAACGGCGCCCATAGCGATTTGCACCTGGGGTTGATGCACGCGTCGGCGCTGTCGTTGTGGCCGATGTTCAAGGAAATGGCTGAGGCCGCGCTCGAAATCGGCGAAATCGGCTTGCCCTTGCGCGAAGCCCTGGGGCGTATTGGCCGCGAAGGGGAGCAAGCGATGCTCATCACCACCAACGGCGTAAATACTCATCGCGGCGCGATCTGGGCCCTCGGTTTGCTGACCGCAGCGGCCGCCCTGGAACCTCGCGCGATACCGCTGAATGCAGCCAAACTGGCCCTGCTCAATGACCGCTTCGCTCCGCAACCCATGAGTCACGGCGCTCAGGTGGCCCAACGCTACGGCGCACGTGGTGCCCGTGAAGAAGCGCAGTTGGGCTTCCCCGCCGTGATGCAACGCGGCTTGCCGCAACTGCACAAAAGCCGCCAGCGAAACGCCGGCGAGCAGAACGCACGCCTGGATGCCTTGCTCGCGATCATGACCGAGCTAGCCGACACCTGCGTGCTCTACCGCGCCGGCACCGAAGGCTTGACCACCATGCAACAGGGCGCCCAAGCCGTGCTCGACGCCGGTGGCAGCGCCACCCTCGCCGGTCGTCGCCAACTGCACGAACTGGACAACCAACTGCTGGCCCTGAATGCCTCCCCCGGCGGAGCCGCCGACCTGTTGGCCGCCTGCCTGTTTATCGACCGCCTCGACGGAGCGCTGTGATGGAAACCTTATCCTTTGAATTCCCCGCCGGGCAGCCCGGCAAAGGTCGTGCGCTGGTGGGTTGCGTCGGCTCAGGCGATCTGGAAGTACTGCTGGAACCCGGCACGGCCGGCACGCTGACCATCCAGGTGCAGACCTCCGTCAATGGCGCCGAGCAACGCTGGCAGCACCTGTTTGAACGCATCTTCCAAGAGCAGACGCCGCCTGCGTTGAAGATCGATATCCACGATTTCGGTGCCACGCCCGGTGTGGTGCGTTTGCGCCTGGAGCAAGGCTTCGAGGAGATCGGCCATGACTGACTTGCTTGCCAAACACAGCTTTGTCGAACTCGGTGCACGGCAGCGCGCCAAGGCGTTGTTGGATGCCGGTACCTACCGTGAACTGATCGACCCATTCCAGCGCGTCATGTCGCCGTGGCTCAGCCGTCAAGGCGTGGTGCCCCAGGCCGATGACGGTGTGGTGATCGCCAAGGGCAGTATCGCCGGGTTGCCGGTGGTGGTTGCCGCGATCGAAGGTAATTTCCAGGGCGGCAGCCTCGGTGAAGTCGGCGGCGCGAAGATCGCGGGCGCCCTGGAACTGGCCGCCGAAGACAACCGCAACGGCACCCCCACCCGCGCCGTGCTGCTGCTGGAAACCGGTGGCGTGCGCTTGCAGGAAGCCAACCTGGGCCTGGCCGCGATTGCCGATATTCATGCGGCGATTGTCGACCTGCGCCAGTACCAGCCGGTGATCGGCGTGGTGGCAGGCAGTGTCGGCTGTTTTGGAGGCATGTCCATCGCAGCCGGGCTCTGCAGTTACCTGGTCGTCACCCGCGAAGCTCGCGTGGGCTTGAATGGCCCGCAGGTGATTGAACAGGAAGCCGGGCTGCAAGAATACGACTCTCGCGACCGACCTTTCATCTGGAGCCTTACGGGCGGTGAGCAACGCTTCAACAGCGGCTTGGCCGACCGTTACGTGGCGGACGATGTAGCGCAGATCCAGCACACCGTCAGCACGCTGTTGCAGCAAGGAGCGCCCGACCAACAACGCAGCCGTCGTGCTGATTTCTACCTGGCGCGCCTGGCCGAACTGGACACCACCGCGCAAATCGAGCCGGCCACGGTTCGCGCTCTGTATCAGGGAGAACGCCCATGAGAGGGTTGCAGTGGTTTAACGCATTGAGCGCCGGTGCGACCCCCGTGGAGGGGTTGCCGGACTCGTTGAAAGTCGCAGACGGCGTCTTGGGTGAACAGGCGGTGCGTTTTATCGCCGTGGTCACCGACCCCAATAACCGCTTCCCGCGTGCGCGCAATGGAGAAGTTGGCTTGCTGGAAGGTTGGGGGCTTGCCAAGGCTGTTGATGAAGCCATCGCGAGGGGTGACAAACGCCCGCTGATCGCCATCGTCGACGTGCCCAGCCAAGCCTATGGCCGTCGTGAAGAGGCTCTGGGCATCCACCAGGCCCTGGCCGCCGCCGCCGACAGCTACGCTCGCGCACGTCTGGCCGGCCATCCGGTGATCGCGCTGCTGGTGGGCAAGGCCATGTCTGGCGCATTCCTCGCCCACGGCTACCAGGCCAATCGCCTGATCGCCCTGCGCGACCCTGGCGTGATGGTGCACGCCATGGGCAAGGCCTCGGCTGCACGGGTGACGTTGCGCAGCGTCGAGGAGCTGGAATCCCT
This sequence comes from Pseudomonas haemolytica, assembly GCF_009659625.1. Classification (GTDB taxonomy): domain Bacteria; phylum Pseudomonadota; class Gammaproteobacteria; order Pseudomonadales; family Pseudomonadaceae; genus Aquipseudomonas; species Aquipseudomonas haemolytica. Next base: position 553,929 of record NZ_VOIW01000003.1, read on the forward strand.
GGCCGCCAGCGTGCCGCCAATGGCCTATGACATCGACAGCTATGCCAGCCTCGGTTTGCTCTGGGAGACCTTGTCGGTGAGCCAGATTGAACAGCCGACGCCGGACGATGTGGTGCGTGTCAACGACTGCCTGATGCAGGCTATAAACGATGTCGCGGGGCCTGATTTAAAAGGCCGCCTCGGCGCGACCCATCGCGCTGCCTCCAGCCACGTACGCCAGCTGCTGCGGGAACAATGGTGAACGCCCATGACCTGCTCTGGGGCATGACCTCGGCGCATCTGCCCGCTGACGCTCCGGCCTGGGTGCTGGATGCGCTCAGTGCCGGTCATCCGGTGGTGGTGCGGCGTGCCATCGCTGAGCGGGGCCAGGTGGCAGTGGGTGTACGCGGACGTTTGCGTGAGCAGCGTTTTGCGGCGGTGATGCCCATTGCCGCTGTGCAACGGCGAGTCATACCGGAGGCACTGTGCGGCGTGACCTCGCCTCGGAATCTACCGGCGTTGCGCGCGCTCGATCTACTGCGGCCGGTGTTGGCACACAAGGCATGGGGCGTCACCGGCAGCGCGGGTTTCGAGTTGGCCAGCGGCATTCAAGCGCTGCACGAGCAGAGTGACCTGGATTTGATCCTGCGCACACCTCAGCGGCTTGAACGCGGCGATGCCGAGGGTCTGCTGGCGATAGTGGACAGCGCTCCGTGCGCCGTGGACCTGCAACTGCAAACTCCCTTTGGCGCCGTCGCCTTGCGTGAGTGGGCTGGCGGATCACGGCGTGTTCTGTTGAAAGCCGCCGGCGGCGCGCACCTTGTGCTTGATCCTTGGCAGGCGGTGGTATGAGTAGCCTTCTGGTCTTTCCGGGGCAGGGCGCGCAACGACCAGGCATGCTCCAGGCATTGCCGGCTGATGTGTTGGAGCAAGCCAGTGATGCGCTGGGCGAGGACGTTCGCCAACTCGATACGGCGCAGGCCCTTGAGTCGACCCGCGCTGTGCAACTGTGCCTGCTGATCGTTGGCGTCGCCCATGCGCGCCAGTTGCACCACACGCCTGATTACGTGGCGGGCTTGTCCATCGGCGCCTACCCGGCGGCGGTGATCGCGGGGGCATTGGCGTTCGACGAGGCAATCAAACTCGTCAGCCTGCGCGGCGAACTGATGCAAAGCGCTTACCCACACGGCTACGGCATGACCGCGATCATCGGCCCGCCGTTATCCACCGTCGAAACCTTGCTGGCCGACATTCATAGCCCACAAACGCCGGTTTATCTGGCCAATATCAACGCCGACAACCAGACCGTCATCGCGGGCAGCAACGAGGCGATGCAGCGTGTCGCCGAGCGCATCAAAGGCAACGGCATCGCCAAGCGCCTGGCCGTCAGTGTGCCGTCCCACTGCGTGCTGCTGGAGCAACCCGCCCAGGCCCTGGCCCAAGCTTTCGTCCCGCTCAAGGCGCCGCGTATCACCTACCTGAGCAGCACCCGCGCGCGGCCCATCCATAACCCCGAGCAACTGCGCGACGACCTGGCCTTCAACATGTGCCGCGTCGTCGATTGGCGCGGCACTGTGCAAAGTGCCTACGAGCGCGGTGTGCGCCTGCAGATCGAACTGCCCCCGGGCGCCGTACTCACCAGCCTGTCACGCCGCGTGTTTGAACAAGGCACGGTGATCGCCTGCGAAGGCGCACGCCTGGATACCTTGCAGGCCCTGCTGCAAGAGGAGGAGCGCCGCCACCGATAAAGCAGCACCCAAGGCTTTCGAAGCACAAAAACAACAATTTCGAACGAGCACTTTGAGGATAACAACCATGATTATTTACGGTGTGGCGTTTCTGGCGCTGTGCACATTGGCTGGCCTGTTTGTCGGTGAGTTGCTGGGCAAATGGATGGGTATCCCGGCCAACGTCGGCGTGGTGGGTATCGCCATGTTGCTGTTGATCGGCCTGGGCAGTTACCTCGGTAAGCGCGGCTTGTTTACCGGCAAGTCGGAGCAGGGTGTGAGTTTCTGGGCCGCAGTGTATATCCCGATTGTGGTGGCGATGGCTGCCCAGCAAAACGTGTATGGCGCCATCAGTGGCGGGCCCATGGCGATTCTGGCCGGGACCGTTGCAGTGGTACTGGGATTTGCCCTGGTACCGGTGCTGGTGCGTATCGGTAACCGCGAACCTGTGGCGGCTGTTCCCACCAAAGAAGCCAGGTGATCGCCATGTACGAATCGATTATGAAAGTGATCACCGGCTACGGCTTGATCAGTGGTTTTGCCGTGATCGGCCTGACCATGTGGGTCTCGTATTGGATTTCCGACACCTTTACCAAAGGCCGCCTGCACGGCTCGGCTATCGCCATTCTGCTGGGCTTGCTGCTGTCGTATGTAGGCGGGGCCTTTACCGGTGGCTCGAAGGGTGTGGTGGATATTCCGCTGTTGTCAGGCATCGGCCTGTTGGGCGGCGCGATGCTGCGCGACTTCGCCATTGTCGCCACGGCGTTTGGGGTGAGTGTCGATGAGCTCAAGCGCGCCGGATACGCTGGCGTGCTGGCGCTGTTTGTTGGCGTGGGTTCGTCGTTTATTGCCGGGGTTGGGGTGGCGATGGCGTTCGGTTATACCGATGCGGTTAGCCTTACCACTATCGGCGCCGGGGCCGTGACCTATATCGTTGGCCCGGTGACCGGCGCTGCGATTGGGGCCAGTTCCGAGGTGATGGCGCTGTCCATTGCTGCGGGGTTGATCAAGGCGATTCTGGTAATGGTGATGACGCCGTTCGTGGCGCCGCTGATCGGGCTGAACAACCCGCGCAGTGCGGTGATCTTCGGTGGCTTGATGGGCACCTCCAGCGGTGTGGCGGGCGGCTTGGCGGCGACTGATCCGAAGCTGGTGCCGTATGGGTGTTTGACAGCGGCGTTCTATACGGCGCTGGGGTGTTTGCTGGGGCCATCGTTGTTGTTTTTGGTGATGAGGGGGTTGGTGGGCTGACCTGAGGATTTTCAGTGTCTGGACTGACGTAATCGGGGGCAAGCCCCCCGATAGCGATCTCAAACCTGGCGATTGGCATACATCCGACACTCGGCCAACAACGCCAGCAAGTTCGGGTCGCGCTCCTTGGCTTTCAAGAACACCACGCCGATATGCTGCTGCAACCGGTACCTGGGTTGCAACGGTATCAGCTTCACGCGGTTCTCATACACCGCCGCAATCCGCCCCGGCAGCAGCGCATAACCCACGCCTGAACTGACCATGCTCAGCAAGGTAAAGATGTCATTGACCTGCATCGCCACCTTCGGCTCGAACCCCGCCTGCTTGAACACTCGGTTGCCATCCTGATGCGTGGCAAAGCCCTGGGTGAGGGTGATGAAGGTGGCGTCGCGTACCTCGGCCAAGTCGATTTCCTGGTTGCGGTCCAGAGGTGAGTCGGCCGGGGTGGCGAGGAAGATGTCATCGCTGAACAGCGCGATCTGCTCACAGTCGGGGTCGTTGGCGTGTTCTTCGAGGGAGATCAGGATCGCGTCGACTTCCATGTTCTTGAGCTTGTAAAGCAGGTCGAAGTTGGAGCCCAGGATCAGGTCGATATTCAGTTCGCTGCGCCGGATTTTCAGGCCCATGATCAACTGCGGCACGGTCTTGACCGTCAGCGAATACAGCGAGCCGAGCTTGAAGCGTTCGGCGCAGAACCCGGCGGCTTCGCGGGTCAGGCGCACGCTGTCGACCACATCGGCCACCAGTTTCTGCGCGCGCTCTTCGAGCACGTAGGCGCTTTCCAGGGGTGTGAGGTTGCGGCCTTCGTGTTTGAACAGCGGGCAACGCAGGGCGCTTTCCAGGGAGTGGATGGCGCGGTGCACGCTGACGTTACTGGTTTGCAGTTCGGCGGCGGCGCGGGCCAGGTTGCCGGTACGCATGAACGCCAGGAAGATTTCCAGCTTCTTGAGGGTGAATTCTTCGTCGATCAGCATGGCCGTGGGCTCTTGTTCGATTGCACTCGATTGTGCCCGTAAACGCTGCTGTCGTCGCCGGAACGTCACACGCCACTTGCACTCTTATGCGCAAGGCGGGACGCTTGTCCGCCTGTTCTTAAGGGTTGCAGGAGGTCGGTGACAGATGTACCACGGGGAACGTTTCAACGCCTGGAGCCATTTGCTCGGTGCAGTCGCGGCGTGTATTGGCGCCGTATGGATGTTGGTGGTGGCAAGCCTGGACGGCAGCCCCTGGAAGATCGTCAGCGTGGCGATCTATGGCTTTACCCTGATGGTGCTGTACAGCGCATCGACGGTGTACCACAGCGTGCAAGGGCGGCGAAAAGAGATCATGCAGAAGGTTGATCACTTTTCCATCTACCTGTTGATCGCCGGCAGCTACACGCCGTTCTGCCTGGTGACCCTACGCGGGCCGTGGGGCTGGACGTTGTTCGGGATTGTGTGGGGGCTGGCGGTGATTGGCATCCTGCAAGAGATCAAGCCGCGCTCGGAGGCGCGGATTCTATCCATCGTGATCTACGCGGTGATGGGCTGGATCGTACTGGTGGCGGTCAAGCCGCTGATGGCGGCGCTGGGTACGGCAGGGTTTATCTGGCTGGCGTCGGGCGGGGTGCTGTACACCGTCGGCATCATCTTTTTTGCCCTGGAAGATCGCCTGTGCCATTCCCATGGCATCTGGCATTTGTTTGTGATCGGCGGCAGCCTGCTGCATTTCGTGGCGATCATGCATTACGTGCTTTGACCTGTGGTAGCTGGCAAGCCAGCCCTGTCTACAATCGATCAAGCAACTCGCGCGCCCGGTTGCCGAAGATCTGCAGCAGGTCGGCTAACATATGCGGAGGCGGTTCGTTGGCGCGGGTCAGGGCGTACAGGGTAATCGGTAGCTGCGGGACCAGCGTGCGGATGCACATTGTCGCCGTGGAGGCACCGAGGGCCGTAAAGGGGGCGATCACGGTTATCCCCGCACCGGACTCAACCATGGCCCGCGCAAGGGAATAGGTTTGTACGGAAATGCTTATTTGCGGCGGTGGGTCGAGATTTTCCAGATAGCTGTCGAGCTTGGCCGCCAATGGATCAGCGCTGGAAAGACCAATCAGCGATGTATTGGCCAGTTCGGCCAAAGGTAATGGCCTATTTGATTCAGCCTCAGGCCAGTACGCCTTGGCGGCCAAAGCCACCAGCGCCCCGTTCGCCAGTACCTGGGAGGTGAGCCCAGGGTGGCCGGAGAAATTCAGGGTAAGCGCCAGGTCGATCTCACGCATCAATAACTGCTGTACGAGCTCGCGGCTATGGTCGCTGGACAGCTCACAGACCATGTCCGGGTAGCTGCGCTTCCATTCGAGTATGGATGGCGGCAGCAGTGACTGCGCCAGCGCGGGGATAGCGCCAATGCGCACGCTTTGCTTCGGCGCATGGCGCAAACTCTTGGCCAGGCGCAGCACCCCTTGCAGGCTCGTGGTGACTTTCTGGACTTCACTTTCCAGTGCCAGGGCTTCCGGGGTGGGTTGTAGTTTGCCGCGCACCCTGAGAAACAACGGAAAGCCCAACTGCAGTTCAGCGTGCTGCAACACCTTGCTCACCGCCGGTTGCGAGACGTGCAGCAACTGTGCGGCGGCACTCACGGAGCCTGTCTGACGGATGGCCTGGAAAATTTCGATATGTCGCAAGCGCATGGATTTCATAACCTTAACTTATAGGTGGCTTACCTTTATTCATTGTTCAACTTTTGTCACTTGAACCTACTCTGGATTTCGTTTCAATCCATGTGAGGTTTTTCGGAATGGCAAAGCGAGTATGTATCATCGGCGGCGGCGTCATAGGCTTGGCGAGCGCTTATGCATGTGTGCGTGCAGGCATGGAAGTCACCTTGGTCGAAGCGCAAAAAAAGTTGGGTAATGCCACCAGTTTTGCGAACGGCGGCCAACTGTCCTATCGCTACGTCACGCCCCTTGCCGATGCCGGCGTGCCACTCCAGGCGCTTGGTTTTCTGCTGCGCTCGGAGTCGCCCCTGAAACTCAGGCCCCGGCTGGACCTTTCGCAATGGCGCTGGCTCGCCTCTTTCATAGGGGCCTGCCGTTCCTCGGTCAACCGTACAAACTCCGCACATTTGCTTCGCCTGGCAGCGATGAGCCAGGACGTCTTGAACCGTTGGCGGGTAGAGGACCATCTGGAGGGGTTCAACTGGAAGCGCAATGGAAAACTGCTGACCTTCCGCTCTGCCGACAGCTTCGCACAGGGTCGGCGCAAATTGACTGATCCCCTCCAGCAACAGGTGCTATCGGCTGAAGACTGCCGCAAGCTTGAACCGTCCCTGATGGAAGGGACTTTTGTTGGCGGCATTTACAACCCCACTGAAGAAGTTGCCGATTGCCATGCATTCTGCCAGCAGCTTGGTGGGCATTTGGAGGCGTCGGGACGCTGCCGCATCGTCTACGGTCGCAAAGTGCGACGTATCCATGAAGCGTTTGGTGCGGCTGTGGCCGTGGAGCTTGAGGACGAAGTCATACCTGTAGAGAACCTGATCCTGGCGGCAGGCCACAACAGTCCCAGCCTGGGTTTGCCAGGTATGCATTTACCGCTTTACCCCCTCAAGGGCTACAGCCTTAGCGTGCCCATCGGCGAGCAGCACAGTGCGCCGAAGATCAATGTGACCGATTACGATCGCCGAACTGTTTATGCCCGCATCGGCGAAGAGTTACGTGTCGCAGCCATGGTCGACATGGTGGGTTTCAACAGCGCACCGGAACCTAAGCGCCTGGCGGTGATAAAACGCCTGGCTCGCCAGACGTTTCCGATGGCCGGGAATTATGACGCTGCGGTTGAATGGGCAGGAATGCGGCCAGCGACGCCCACAGGCCTGCCACTGATTGGCGCCAGTTCCTATCGCAATCTGTGGCTCAACCTCGGGCATGGCGCTCTTGGCTTTACGCTCGCGTGTGCCAGCGGCCAGTTGTTGGCTGAAATGATTGCAGAACGGTCGACTTCGATCGACGCCCATGTGTTTCTTCCCAGGGCAGCCTGACCTTTGATTATTGGAGTGTAAGAAGATGAACCCAGCTGTCTGGATAGGGCAAGTACTGGCTCCAACTACAGCTATAGCGAGCGATATTGCCCTATGCAAAAAACAGTCGTGAGCCGTAGCCTTTGCAAGGCTTGCGCTACGGTTTCGTTGGTGTTGGTAGGGCACTTGGCATCAGCGAGCGAATTCAGCGCAACCTTGAAAAAAATCACGACTAACCAGCAAATTTCCGTTGGTTATCGTGATGCGTCAGTACCTTTCTCGTATATAGGCGATCAAAGCGGCAAGCCGATGGGGTATTCGGTGGACCTCACGCACAGGATCGTCGAGCGTATCCGGGAACACACCGGCCTGACAAACCTGCGCGTCAAGTATCGTCTAGTGACGTCCCAGACCCGCATTCCATTGGTGCAGAATGGCACCGTGGACCTGGAGTGTGGCTCCACCGGGGTGACCGCCGAACGGCAGAAGCAGGTGGCCTTTTCCTATGGGTTCATCTATGTGAAAGGGCAGCTATTGACGGCCCAAGACAGCGGCGTCAATGGCTTTTCCGATCTCAAGGGCAAGAACGTGGTAACCACCGCCGGCACCACCAACGAGCGCTTTCTCAAACGCTACAACGCCGAGCATCAGAGCAACATGTTCGTGATCAGCGCCAGGGATCATGGCGAAGCGTTCAAGATGCTCGAGACCGGCCGCGCCGTAGCGTTCTATATGGACGATGCATTGCTCTACGGCGAGCGCGCCAAGGCCCGGGACCCGCACCGTTGGGTGGTAGTGGGCAAGGAGCAATCGCGGGAGATCTACAGTTGCATGGTACGTAAGGACGACCCGCAGTTTCTCGCGGTGGTGAACCAGACCTTGGGCGATCTATACCGCTCGGGGCAGATCAACGGGATTTACCAGCGCTGGTTCGAGCAGCCGATTGCGCCGAATGGGTTGAACCTGGAATTCCCGATGACCAGCGAGTTGAAGGCGATCATCGCCCAGCCGGTGAGTGATCCGGTTGAGTGATCACCTCCCACATTTAGAAGTCGCCCCAGAGTTGCTGGGCGACGGCCAGCGCTACCACGGGTGCGGTTTCGGTGCGCAATACCCGTGGCCCCAACCGCGCGGCATGGAAGCCAGCGCCCTGGGCGGTTTCAACTTCCCCATCCGTCAAGCCACCTTCCGGCCCGATCAGAAACGCCAGGCTTGATGGCTTGGCGTGGCTGACCATCGGCTCGGCCACTGGGTGCAGCACCAGCTTCAGGTCGGCGTCGACCTGTTTCAACCAATCCGCCAGCAGCAGCGGTGCATGAATGACCGGCACCGTCGAACGTCCACATTGCTCGCAGGCGCTGATCGCCACCTGGCGCCAGTGCAGCAGGCGCTTGTCGGCGCGTTCGTCCTTGAGGCGCACTTCGCAGCGCTCGCTGAAGATCGGCGTGATCGCGTTGACACCCAGTTCGGTGGCTTTCTGGATCGCCCAATCCATGCGCTCGCCCCGGGACAGGCCCTGGCCGAGGTGGGTGTGCAGGGGTGATTCGGCCTGGCCGGCGAAGCTTTCGGTTAGCTGCACGCTGACGCGTTTTTTACCGACTTCCAGCAACGTGCCCCGAAACTCTTGGCCAGAGCCGTCGAACAATTGCACGGCATCGCCCTCGCCCATGCGCAACACACGGCTGATGTAGTGTGCCTGGGCTTCGGGCAGTTCGTGATCACCAAGGCTGAGCGGGGTGTCGGTGAAAAAGCGGGACAGTCTCATTTCTGTTCTCTGAGGTGTGCAAGGCGGACGCGGAGCGTGGGTACGATCATGGGGAAGATCAGCCTGGGTCACGGAAGCCTGGGTGGAAGTCCTTGGGCACCGCGACACTGACTTTGCTGTTGGTGGCGATATCGATGCCTTCGCTGGCGACCTCGGCGAGGAAGTCGATCTGCTGCGGCGTGATCACATAGGGCGGCAGGAAATACACCACGCTGCCCAATGGCCGCAACAGTGCGCCGCGTTCCAGGGCATGTTCGAAGACCTTCAGGCCACGGCGTTCCTGCCACGGGTAGGCAGCCTTGGTGGCTTTGTCCTGCACCATCTCGATGGCCAGCACCATGCCGGTCTGGCGGACTTCCGCTACATGGGGGTGATCGACCAAGTGCGCGGTGGCAGTCGCCATGCGCTGGGCCAGGGCCTTGTTGTTTTCGATGACGTTGTCTTCTTCGAAAATATCCAGGGTCGCCAGGGCCGCGGCGCACGCCAGCGGATTGCCGGTGTAGCTGTGGGAATGCAGGAAGGCGCGCAGGGTTGGGTAGTCATCGTAGAAGGCGCTGTAGACGTCTTCGGTGGTAACCACCGCCGCCAGCGGCAGGTAGCCGCCGGTGAGGGCCTTGGACAGGCACAAGAAGTCCGGACGGATGCCGGCCTGTTCACAGGCGAACATGCTGCCGGTGCGACCGAAGCCCACGGCGATTTCATCGTGGATCAGGTGCACGCCGTAGCGGTCGCAGGCTTCGCGCAGCAGCTTGAGGTACACCGGGTGGTACATGCGCATGCCGCCGGCGCCCTGGATCAGCGGCTCGACAATCACGGCGGCCACGGTGGCGTGGTTGTCGGCCAGGGTCTGTTCCATGGCCAGGAACATGTTGCGCGAGTGCTCTTCCCAACTCATGCCTTCCGGGCGCAGGTAGCAATCCGGGCTGGGCACCTTGATGGTGTCGAGCAGCAGCGCCTTGTAGGTTTCGGTAAACAGCGGCACGTCGCCCACCGACATCGCGGCGATGGTTTCACCGTGGTAGCTGTTGGTCAGGGTGACGAAGCGCTTCTTGTTTGGCAGGCCACGGTTGAGCCAGTAGTGGAAGCTCATCTTCAGCGCGACTTCGATGCAGGATGAACCGTTATCGGCGTAGAAGCAGCGGGTCAGGCCCTCAGGCGTCATCTGCACCAGGCGCTCGGACAGCTCGATCACCGGCTGGTGGCTGAAACCGGCGAGGATCACATGTTCCAACTGATCGACCTGATCCTTGATGCGCTGGTTGATACGCGGGTTGGCGTGGCCGAACACATTGACCCACCAGGAACTGACGGCGTCGAGGTAGCGCTTGCCTTCGAAGTCTTCCAGCCACACGCCTTCACCGCGTTTGATCGGAATCAGCGGTAGTTGCTGGTGGTCTTTCATCTGGGTGCAGGGATGCCACAGCACCGCGAGGTCGCGTTGCATCCACTGGTTGTTCAAGCCCATCGGTTATCTCCTCGAAGCGGTCCTGCGGCGGGCGCAGGTGAAACAATCGCGCAAGCCTATGCAATGGTGGCGCGTGTCACAAGCCATTGTCAGAGAATTGGCAGTAAATGCAGGACGGTCTGTCACGTTTTTTGGGAATAGTCTTAATCCCTTGTTAATTTATGATCCCTAGCCTCTTCATCGTATTTCTCGATATTTCAAAGCGAAATTTTCCGCTTTAATTCGATAGGTAAAACGCTAGTCTTGGGCACAGTTCTTACGGGATTAAGTACATGCAGCTACGCAATTCGCCCGCCCGCTATGGCTGGGTCAGCATGGTTTTGCACTGGGGCGTAGCCTTGGTGGTGTTTGGTCTGTTCGCTCTGGGCCTGTGGATGGTCGGTCTCGACTACTACAGCGCCTGGCGCAAAGATGCACCCGACCTGCACAAGAGCATTGGCATCACGCTGTTCGCCATCATGCTGGTGCGTATCGTCTGGCGCCTGGTCAGCCCACCGCCACCACCGCTGGCCAGCTACAGCCGGATGACGCGGATCGGTGCGGCATTTGGGCACGCGTTCCTGTATGTGGGGCTGTTTGCCGTGATGATTGCTGGTTACCTGATTTCCACCGCAGACGGTGTCGGTATCCCGGTGTTTGGTCTGTTTGAAATTCCTGCCGTTGTTTCCGGTCTACCGGACCAGGCAGATACCGCCGGTTGGGTGCACCTGTACCTGGCCTGGGTGTTGGTGGTCTTCGCCGGCTTGCATGGCGTGGCTGCGTTGAAACACCACTTTATCGATCGTGATGCGACCCTGACACGAATGCTGGGGCGCAAAGCCTGATGTTCAACCTCGACTCATAAGGAATAGAAAGCATGTTGAAAAAAACACTCGCTGCGCTGGCAATCGGTTCTGCCCTGCTGTCCGCAGGTTCGGCGATGGCTGCTGACTACGTGATCGACAAGGAAGGCCAGCATGCCTTCGTCGATTTCAAGATCAGCCACTTGGGCTACAGCTACATCACCGGTACCTTCAAGGACCTGGACGGCAAGTTCAGCTTCGACGCCGCCAAGCCAGAAGACGCTAAGGTAGAAGTGAATGTTCGCACTGCCAGCGTGTTCTCCAACCACGCCGAGCGCGACAAGCACGTCAACGGCGCAGACTTCCTGGAGTCGGGCAAATTCCCTGACGCGAAGTTCGTCTCCACCAGCGTCAAGCCAACCGGCAAGAACGCTGATGGCAAGCAGACTGCTGATGTAACTGGCGACCTGACCTTCCATGGCGTAACCAAGCCTATCGTGGTCAAGGCTACGTTCCTGGGCGAAGGCAAGGACCCATGGGGCGGCTACCGTGCCGGCTTTGAAGGCACCACCTCGATCAGCCGTAAAGAGTTCGTTCCGAAGGGCATGGACGTAGGTCCACAGTCCGACGTGGTTCAGCTGTACATCACCTTTGAAGGTGTGAAAGCGAAGTAATTTTCGCCGCGCATACAAAAATGCCCCGCATCTTTCGATGCGGGGCATTTTTTATGGCGCGTTGAAACTCAGCGGTTGCGGGTCAGCAGCGCTGGTTTTTCACCACGAGGACGGCCTGGCAGTTGGTCCAACTGCTCGGGTGTCGGGAAGCGATCAGCTTTCGACTCCTTGTGGATGATCTTCGGCGCCGGGCCGCCACGCGGGTTTTGCACCGCTGGCTCGGACAGGCGTGGCTGGTCGTCACGGGCCGGGCGGCGGTTGTTGCTGCGCGAATCTTCGCGACGCGCCTGGCCATCACGCGGTGCACCATTACGCGGGCCGCTGCGCTTGGCAGGCGGGGTACCGGTGGTGCCGCCGCTGCTGTTGCGTGGACCGTTCTGACGACCGCCCTGAGGCTGGCCGCCACGCGGAGCACCTGCACCTGCACTGGCGCCTTGTGCCGGGGCACCTTGACGACGGCCACGGCCCTGGGCAGGCTTGGCCTGGGGCACGTAGTCGACGCGGTTACCGAAGTTATCCACATCGTCGTCGAGGAATTCGTCCGGGGCACGGTCGGCGGCTGCGGCGCGTGGTGGCTGGCTCGGCTGGCGCTGTTCGCGGGCCGGGGTGCCTTCACGAGGCTTCTGCTCACGGGCTGGGCGTTCGCCACGGCCGTTGGTCGGCGCTTTTTCCTTGCCGCCTTTGTCCTTGCCCTTGTCGCGACGACCACCGCCGCCACCGCCGCCACCGCCGCCGTTCGGGCCATCGCCCTTCGGACCGCGTGGGTTGCGTGGGTTACGCACATCCGGACGCTCGCGCGCTTCAGGCTTCTCGGCCTCCACGGCGCTGGCATCGAAGCCCATCAGGTCGCCGTCGGCGATTTTCTGCTTGGTCATGCGCTCGATGCTTTTCAGCAGTTTTTCTTCGTCCGGCGCGACAAGGGAAATGGCCTCGCCCGAACGCCCGGCACGGCCAGTACGGCCGATACGGTGCACGTAGTCTTCATCGACGTTTGGCAGCTCGAAGTTGACCACGTGTGGCAGTTGGTCGATGTCCAGGCCGCGGGCGGCGATATCGGTGGCTACCAGGATGCGCACGGAACCGGCCTTGAAGTCGGCCAGGGCCTTGGTACGCGCGTTCTGGCTCTTGTTGCCGTGGATGGCGACGGCGGTGAGGCCGTGTTTGTCCAGGTACTCGGCCAGGCGGTTGGCGCCGTGCTTGGTACGGGTGAACACCAGTACCTGTTCCCACGCGCCGGCGGTGATCAGGTGCGCCAGCAGTGCACGCTTGTGGCTGGCGGCCAGGCGGAACACGCGTTGCTCGATACGCTCGACCGTGGTGTTCGGCGGCGTGACTTCGATGCGTTCCGGGTTGTGCAGCAGCTTGCCGGCCAGGGCGGTGATGTCCTGGGAGAACGTTGCCGAGAACAGCAGGTTTTGACGTTTGGCCGGGAGGCGAGCGAGGACCTTTTTCACGTCATGGACAAAGCCCATGTCGAGCATGCGGTCGGCTTCGTCCAGCACGAGGATTTCCACGTGGGACAAATCGACGCTGCCTTGGCCGCACAGGTCAAGCAAACGACCGGGGCAAGCCACCAGCACATCAACGCCACGGGACATGGCTTGAACCTGTGGGTTCATGCCGACGCCGCCGAAAATGCAGGCGCTGACGAACTTCAAGTCGCGGGCATACAACTTGAAGCTGTCGTGCACCTGGGCGGCGAGTTCGCGGGTAGGGGTCAGGACCAGTACACGCGGTTGGCGTGGGCCGTGACGCTGGGATTTGTCCGGGTGACCGTTGGGAAACAACCGCTCCAGGATCGGGAGGGCGAAACCGCCGGTTTTACCGGTACCTGTCTGAGCCGCAACCATGAGGTCGCGACCTTGCAACACGGCGGGAATGGCCCGCTGTTGCACCGGAGTAGGCTCGGTATAGCCCGCTGCCTCGATGGCGCGGACTAAAGCCTCGGAGAGACCGAGGGAAGCAAAGGACATGAGTAATCCTGTTTTAGTTAGGGCTTGGCCCAAAGGGATAATCTTGCCGGGCGTGAATGGCGCTTAGGGGAGCGCAATCCCGTCCGGTCCTGCTGCGTCTGGCGGGCACTCCACCAGCTCGCGCGGGCTGCAAAGCTGCGCAGTAGCTGGGTTGGGTGCCTTTTTCAAGACCTCAGCGGCCGGGCGTAAGCCTGGCGGAAAGGCCGGAGTATAACAGAGCAATCACGGTGCGCTGCTTTCCTGCTGCTCAACGGCGTGCCTGCGGGCTGGCATCGTCGCTGTTTGCGGGTGTATTCCAGCATATTTGGCGCTCAAGGAGGCATAGGCCGGCTCTTGCTTGAAGCGCTTGAGCTCGGCGGCAAAGCGTTGTACCAGCAGGTCCATGCCTGCGCCACGCCGTACCGCGAGGAATTGCTGCTGGTGGCTGACTACCACCGATGCCTGGCTGACCTTGCCCTCCAGGCCCAGCGCCTTGATCACGTGCTGCCCTACTCGCCGGTCAGTCACCACCATATCGATACGCCCGAGCATGAGCTTGCCGAAATTGGCTTCATGGCTGGGGGCGGGTTCACGCTGGAATGCGCTGGACTCACTGAATGCATCGCCATAGAGGTAGCCGGGGGAAATACCGACGGTCAGGCCACGCAGGTCATCCAGCGTTTCGGCGGGGTGAGGGCGTTCGTTGGCGTAGAACAGCACGAATTCGACTGCTGACAAGGGCTCGCTGGGATAGAGCAGCAGAGCGTCACGGTCCTGGCTGTGGAAGATATCCAGCGCGCCGTCGGCATGGCCCTGTTCGAGCATCGCCAGGCAGCGCTTCCAGGGCAGGAACTGCCATTGCACCTCCACGCCCAGGCGCTGGAAGACGATCACAGTGGTTTCATAATCCAGCCCGGCCATGCTGCCGTTGTCCTCATAAACGTAGGGGGCCCAGGGCTCGGTGACAATGCGCAATTTCTCGCCATAAGCGGCCAGGCTCAGGCAAGCAAAAAGTGCAGCGGTCAACAGCTTGAAAAGGACAGGCATACCTGAGGTTACGACGCTCCCGGAAGAAAGAGAAGCTCTGGCACGCGCATTGGCGGGCGGCCTTATTTCACCGGAGCGTCCAGTAGGTGTTCGTGGATCGCGGCACGGCGCTCGCCTAGAATCAGGCGCACCACGGGGTTGGCGAACCAGTGTTCCAACTGGTGGGCATCGATCGGGCGCTTCTGGCGTTCTTCCTGGTTTTGTCGGGCCTTGTCCCACCAAACCGGGCCGCAGGCCTGGTCGAATTCGTTCTCGTGTTCGTAGCAGCCGTAGAGGATCTCACGGATGAACTGTTGCTGGTGCTTGGGCAGCAGCAGGGTAATCAGCTTGTACATCAGGCGCTGCAAGCGCGGCGGGCGCGGCAGGTGCGAGGAGACCTGGCGAGTATCGGCCAGGGCTTGCGCGCTGGTCGGGGCGCTGGCGTGCTTGGCGATCCACGCCTTGACCTTGGCCCGGAACAGCTGCTTGCGGCTCCAGTAATGATGGATCAGGTCTGGGCACTCGCGCACGTTGACGGTGCGGTAGGCGGCGATGGACAGGCAGAACTCTTCCAGGGTGTAGGCGCCCTGGGCGTGGGGGAACAGTTCATCCATCAATTCAATGGAGCGGTCGAGGATGTGCGCATCCTGTTGGGTCAGGCCCATGACTCCGGAGTTGAGGGTCATCATGTCATCGTCGGCCACGCCCATGTCCAGCAGGCGCTGGTGCAGGGCGGTGTAGAGGATGCTTTCGTGGTTGTCGCCGTACTTGGTGTAGAAGGCGTTGCACAGCAGGGTGCCGGGCTGTACGCGTTCGAACAGGGCCATGGGCGAATGGTGGAAGAAGGTGTCGGTGTCGATCAGCAACGCCACCGGGGACTCTTCCAATACTTGGCGCAGCACCACGTGTTTGGTGCGGAAGTGATAGCCGTGGGGCTCGCTCCAGCGTTTACGGGTGGCGTCGTCGAGGGGACGCACGCGTACTGGCAGCAGGCGATAAGGCTCGGGGTTGTCGCTGAATACCTGGATGTCCACGTTCGCGTCCGGGGTGTCCTGCAGGAACGCCAGTGCGCTGGCGATGCTGAAGACTGCTTCCTGGTGGTAGGTCTCGGCACCGAAGACCAGGTAGACCAGTTGCGGGCGGGAAGTCGGGGGCACTGTATTCATGGACTGCGGGGTTCCGTGGGTCACGTAAAACGACAAAGGCCCTCGTCTGGACGAGGGCCTTGGTACAACCGGTCAAGCCTTAGCGTGGCAGCTTGAGGTTGTTCCAGACAGCAAGGCTGGGTTCAGCCTGGTTCAGGGTATAGAAATGCAGCCCTGGCGCACCACCTTGCAATAATTGCTCACACATTTCGGTGATGACCTGCTCGCCGAACGCCTGGATGCTCTTGACGTCGTCGCCATAGGCTTCCAGCTGCTTGCGCACCCAGCGTGGGATCTCCGCACCGCAGGCGTCGGAGAACCGCGCCAGCTTGCTGTAGTTGGTGATCGGCATGATGCCCGGCACGATCGGGATGTTCACACCCATCGCCCGTACACGCTCAACGAAGTAGAAGTAGCTGTCGGCGTTGAAGAAGTACTGGGTGATTGCGCTGTTGGCGCCAGCATTGGCCTTGCGCACGAAGTTCTGCAAATCGTCTTCGAAATTGCGCGCCTGTGGGTGCATCTCCGGGTAAGCGGCCACTTCGATATGGAAGTGATCGCCGCTTTCTTCGCGGATGAAGCTCACCAGGTCGTTGGCGTAGCGCAGCTCACCGCTGGCCATGCCCATGCCGGATGGCAGGTCGCCGCGCAGGGCAACGATGCGCTTGATGCCGGCTTGCTGGTAATGGGTCAGCAGGCCGCGCAGGTCGTCCTTGCTGTCGCCCACGCATGACAAGTGCGGAGCGGCGGGAACTTTGACTTGGCTTTCCAGCTGCAACACGGTGTTGATCGTGCGGTCGCGGGTCGAACCGCCGGCGCCGTAGGTGCAGGAGAAGAAGTCGGGGTTGTAGCTGGCAAGCTGCTTGGCAGTCGCCATCAGTTTTTCATGCCCAGCATCGGTCTTGGTCGGGAAGAACTCGAAGCTGTAGCGACGGTCTTGGGACATGGTAATAACCCTATGAAACTCAGATACCGGAAGTCATGCACCGATTTAATGTGTGAGCGGGCTTGCTCGCGAATGCGGTGTGTCAGTCGCCGAATGTATGGGCTGATACAGCGCATTCGCGAGCAAGCCCGCTCCCACACAAGCCCGCCCCCACAATAGAGAGCGGGCAGCAGGCAAATCAGTAGCGGTAAGCGTGCGGCTTGAACGGACCTTCAACCGTCACGCCGATGTAATCGGCCTGGGTCTTGGTCAGTTGAGTCACTACGCCGCCAAAGCCGCGGACCATTTCCAGGGCCACTTCTTCGTCGAGTTTCTTCGGCAGTACTTCCACGGTCAGGCGCTCGGCTTTCTGGGCCGGCGACAGGTCGGCGTATTTCTGGCCGAACAGGAAGATCTGGGCCAGTACCTGGTTGGCGAACGAGCCATCCATGATGCGGCTTGGGTGGCCAGTGGCGTTACCCAGGTTAACCAGGCGGCCTTCGGCCAGCAGGATCAGGTAGTCATCGTTCTGCGGGTCGAAATCACCAGCGCCGGTACGGTGAACCTTGTGTACCTGCGGCTTCACTTCTTCCCATGCCCAGTTTTTGCGCATGAAAGCGGTGTCGATTTCGTTGTCGAAGTGACCGATGTTGCACACCACAGCACGCTTTTTCAGGGCTGCGAGCATGTTGGCGTCGCAGACGTTCACGTTACCGGTGGTGGTGACGATCAGGTCGATCTTGCCCAGCAGGGCCTTGTCGATGCTGGCGGCGGTGCCGTCGTTGACGCCGTCGATGAACGGCGAAACCACTTCGAAACCGTCCATGCAGGCTTGCATGGCGCAGATCGGGTCAACTTCGGAAACCTTGACGATCATGCCTTCCTGACGCAGGGACTGGGACGAACCCTTGCCCACGTCACCGTAGCCGATCACCAGGGCTTGCTTGCCCGACAGCAGGTGGTCGGTGCCGCGCTTGATCGCGTCGTTGAGGCTGTGACGGCAGCCGTACTTGTTGTCGTTCTTGCTCTTGGTCACCGAGTCGTTGACGTTGATGGCCGGGATTTTCAGCTCGCCCTTGGCCAGCATGTCCAGCAAGCGGTGTACGCCGGTGGTGGTTTCTTCGGTCACGCCGTGGACGCGGTCGAGGATCTGCGGGTACTTCTTGTGCAGCAGCTCGGTCAGGTCGCCGCCGTCGTCGAGGATCATGTTGGCATCCCATGGCGCGCCATCCTTGAGGATGGTTTGCTCCAGGCACCACTCGTACTCTTGCTCGGTCTCGCCTTTCCAGGCGAATACCGGGATACCGGCAGCAGCGATAGCGGCGGCGGCCTGGTCTTGAGTCGAGAAGATGTTGCAGGACGACCAGCGCACTTCGGCACCCAGGGCAACCAGGGTTTCGATCAGTACGGCAGTCTGGATGGTCATGTGGATGCAGCCGAGGATCTTCGCGCCCTTGAGCGGCTGCTCAGCGGCGTACTTGCGACGCAGGCCCATCAGGGCAGGCATTTCGGATTCGGCGATAAAGGTTTCGCGACGGCCCCAGGCAGCGAGGGACATGTCGGCGACTTTGTAGTCGTTGAAATCTGCAGGCGTAATTACAGCGCTCATGAAGAGCCTCCATTCGTAGTGTGCGAATGGGCGCCGTTGTGCGTTTAGTATCAGGCCAGGGCAACCGGGCCGGACAACGCCCCATCCGAGCCTGACAGGTTGAACCTGCTGCAGCGCCCCTCGGACAGGTGGCGGGAGAACGGTATCAATCGAAGATGACCGTTTTGAAGCGGGGGCGATTATAGCCGTGTACGCCGTACTTCCCAAGCCTTTCCGTCAGCGGCATGAAGATCGCTCATGGGGTTGATAGGCAATCGCTCATAGAGCTTGGGCCCGGGCTCTGCCATGATGTTTCCCATCATTTCGCAAGACGCTTTGGAGTGACCATGAACTTCCACACCCGCAAATGGGTAAAACCTGAAGACCTCAACCCCAACGGCACCCTGTTCGGTGGCAGCCTGCTGCGCTGGATCGACGAAGAAGCAGCCATCTACGCCATCGTCCAGTTGGGCAACCAACGCGTAGTGACCAAGTACATCTCCGAAATCAATTTTGTCAGCGCCTCGCGCCAGGGCGACATCATCGAGCTGGGCATCACCGCCACCGAGTTCGGCCGCACCTCCATTTCCCTGACCTGTGAAGTGCGCAACAAAATTACCCGCAAAAGCATCCTGACCGTGGAAAAAATGGTCTTCGTCAACCTCGGCGAAGACGGTTTGCCGGCGCCCCACGGGCGTACCGAAATCAAGTACGTGAAGGACCAGTTCAAGGACGACGGCCTTCCCGAGTAACACTTGCGCCGCGTGATTTGCTTTACCAAATCATTCCGCATGGATCATTCCGAGGCTCTCTCAACACTCAGGACTACATCCTGTAGAGAGAGCCCCGTGTATGAAAGTATCCAGTTCGGCTGTACACCATCAACCCCCACTGCCTCAAACCACCGACCAGGACGTGAAGACGCCTTTGGTCAAAGGCGTGGGCGAGCGCAACCTGAGTATTTATCGTCACGGCGATGGGCGTGTGGAGGTGGTGTTGTCACCGCCCCCGCCGGCACACTTGGTGCTCAGTGGCGGTGGCGCCAAAGGCATTGCTTTCCCGGGCATGGTGCAGGCGCTTGAAGGCGCCGACAAACTCAAAGGCATCAAGGTGGTCTCCGGCTCCTCTGCCGGTGCGATTTCCGCAACGCTGCTTGCCAGTGGCATGGACGCCCAGTCATTCACGAAACTGTCGAACAACCTTGACCTGCCCAGCTTGCTCAACAGCAAAGACCCGGTGATGGCCTGGTTGCAGGATGCCAGTTCCACGCTTGGCAAGCTCGCCGGAAAACTGCCTGGCCCGGCCGGTAATATTTCTCAACTGCTGCTGACCCTGTTGCCGCGCCTGCAAACCGAGGCGCAGCCCCTTGAAGACTTGATTCGCAACGAATCGCGTCAATCGATTCTTGCCCATATCGCTGCGATGCCTGCGGCCAACCGACCACCCGAAGTCACGCAAATCGCCAGCAAACTCAGCGCCGGAGCAGGGCCCACCTTTCGCGACCTGGAGGTATTGAGCCGCCATATCCCGGCGATCAAGCAACTGAACATCACCGGCACGGGCATGTTCGATGGCCGCCCGCAGTTGGTGGTGTTCAATGCCAGCCTGACACCGGATATGGACATCGCCCGTGCTGCACGTATTTCGGGCGCGTTGCCGGGCCTGTTCAAAAGCCCGACCGAACAAGGCCATGGGTTCCAGACGGTCGCGCAGGTCACGGCTTTTCAGGATGGTGGACTGCTCCTCAATACGCCGGCCCCTGGTGTCATCGAGCGTTCTTTTCCAGAGAGCCCACTGGGCAAGGACGAATCGCTGATCGTCAAATTCGAGTCCGAAGATACGTCAGCACCGCCCCAAAGCGGGGGTGTTTTCAGTTATCTGGCGGACACTTTCACTGGCACGCCGCATACCGCTGCTGAGGCTTACCAAAATGACCGGCTCAACGATTTTGTGGCGCAGACAGTCACGTTGCCGCTGAACTCGGAAAAAGGTGATTTTCGCGGCCTGCTCAACGGTACAGTCAACTTCACCATGACCCCGGACCAGAAACAGTACTTGCAGGTCAAGGCCCATCAAGCGGTACTCGGGCACCTGGCAAAGCGCGAGGTGGTGCGTGAGCGCCACGAGTTCGCTTCGGTGGACGATGCCGTGATGGCGATGGATGATCAAATGCTGGCCAGTGTACAGGATGAGCTGCAGAAGGACCCGGCCAGCGCAGACGCGTTGCGGTTTCGCAAGGAGGCGCAACAGGCATTACAGGCGCTGGACAGTGCAATTGCCGAAGCTAATCAGTCCAGCACGTCCCTGGTAATCACGCCCAAGTTAGCCTCGGCGCTACGCAACCTGGATGCCCTGGCGCGCAGGCCAGAGGATATCGACTGGCTTGGCAAGCGCCTGAATGCGCCGGGCCATCGTAATTTCCAGCAGCTTTTGCAGGTGGGCGCCAAGCTGGCATCGGGCAATGCATCAGGCATGTCCAAAGTGTTGGACAGTGCCATTGCTGAAATGCAAAGACGGGATATCAAGGTCAAGGCTGAAAACTTTACGCGGGAGGTCATTTACCCATCGCTATACCGGCCTGGCCAGCCGGCAGCCAACGTTGAGCTGTTACAGCGCGCGGTGCGTGACCTGGGCGAGGCAACGACCCCGGCTGACTTCAACAGCGTGCTCGACGGCATCATCAAATATTATCAAGCGCGCAATAAGCCCTGGAAAACACCGTTCAGCTCCACCACCGTGGAACAGGCCAAGGCCTGGCGTATTCCGGTTTAGTTGCCGAGGCCGCTGAACAGCTACCGCCGCGGCGTGTCGTAGCTACAGGCACCCCTTGGACTCTGGTACATCATGGCCACTCAAGCAGACGGCAAGACCCCCAACCTGTCGCAGGAAGAGCAGCAGGACGTTGACAAGAACCAGCCGCCGCGCGCGGCTGTGTTGCACGAAATCATCCGCACCCAAGGCGACCAGGAGCTGGAGCGCAGTGTCGCCGCCTTGTGGTGGTCGGCACTGGCCGCCGGGCTCACCATGGGCCTGTCGCTGATGGCCATGGGGTTGCTCAATTCACGCCTGCCGGACGCTGAGGCATTCAAAGTGATTGCCAGCTTTGGCTATTGCGCGGGGTTTCTCGCAGTGATCCTGGCGCGCCAGCAACTGTTCACTGAAAACACTCTGACGGCCGTGCTGCCGGTCATGAGCAAGCCTACGCTGGGCAATGCCGGGCGACTGCTACGGCTATGGACAGTGGTGCTGGTGGGTAACCTGTGCGGTACCTTGCTAGTGGCTTACGTGATGTTGCACCTGCCGATTTTCGATACCAAGACCGACATGGCTTTCCTTGAGATCGGCCGCAAAATCATGGAAAACGACCCCGGGCAAATGTTTGCCAAGGGCATTGTTTCCGGTTGGATGATCGCGACTATGGTGTGGATGATCCCGTCGATGGAAAGCGCCAAGTTGTGGATCATCATCCTGATCACCTACCTGATGGCGCTAGGGGATTTTACCCATATCGTGGTTGGCTCGGCGGAAGTGTCGTACTTGGTGTTTGCCGGCGAGTTGCCGTGGAAGGACTTCTGGCTGGTCTTCGCCGGACCGACCCTGGCCGGCAACATCATCGGCGGCAGCTTCATCTTCGCGCTGATCAGCCATGCGCAAATTCGCAGCGAGACCAGCCTGCCGGGCAAAGCGGCTGCGGACCCAAGGCATCCGCAACAGCTCAATAAGGATCAGTGAAGTTCAGGCGTGGCCTGAGGCTCATCCCGGGTCACGTGCTTGACCAGCTTGCCGATGCTCAAGCCCTGCAACAGGATCGAAGACAGCACCACGATGTAGGTGATGCTCAGCAACAAGTCACGCTCCGGGCCGAGTGGCAGGGCCAAGGCCAGCGCCACCGAGACGCCACCACGCAAACCGCCCCAGGTGAGTATGCGGATCGTACCGCGTGGCACCGTGCGCCAGCGCCGCAGCAGCAGGATCGCCGGGGCCACGGTCAGCAGGCGCGAGAGCAGGATCGCCACCGCCAGCAAACTGGCCGCGAACACGTGCAGCCAGTTGAACGGCAATAGCAACAGCTCCATGCCGATCAGCGCAAACAGCAAGGCGTTGAGCATGTCATCGAGCAGTTCCCAGAAGCCATCCAGGTAGCGACGCGTCATGTCGTTCATCGCCAGCTTGCGTCCCAGGTTGCCGATGATCAGCCCTGCGACCACCATCGCAATCGGCGCGGAAACGTGCAGTTCCGAAGCCATGGCCGAGCCACCGATCACCAGGGCGAGGGTCAGCATGACTTCGATCTGGTGCTGTTCGATGCTTTTGATCATCAGGTACACGAGGTAGCCGATCAGCCCGCCAAAGACCACGCCGCCAATGGCTTCGTGGGCAAACAGCATGGCGGTGGCGCCCACGGTGGGTGTCTCACCCAACTGCGCGATGCCCAGCAGCACGGTAAACACCACCACGGCAGTACCGTCGTTGAACAGCGACTCGCCGACGATGGTGGTTTTCAACGGTTTCGACGCGTTGGCGGTACGCAGCACGCCGAGCACTGCGATCGGGTCGGTGGGGGAAATCAGTGCGCCGAACAGCAGGCAGTAGAGGAAGCTGACGTGCCAGCCAAACAGGGCGAAGATGTAGTACGCCAGGCTGCCGATCACCACGGTGGCAATCAACACACCAAAGGTTGCCAGCAGGCCGATGGGCCAGCGATAGCTGCGCAAATCGTTCAAGTTGACATGCAAAGCACCGGCGAACAGCAAGAACGAGAGCATCCAGTTCATCAGCAAATCGCCAAAGTCGATCTGGCCGATCAGTTGCTGGACGCGTTCCTCCAGGCCCGGGTAGCCGAGCACGCTCAGGCCTTGCAGGATCAGCGAGAAGATTAGCGCGGTGACCATCACGCCGATGGTCGGCGGCAGGCCGATAAAGCGGAAGTTCACATAGGTGAGCAGGGTGGTGAGGCAAATGAAGGCGGCGACAAGTTCAAGCATCCGGGGTCCTTGGAGCAGGGGAATGTAGGCGCACGGGTGCGCGGAGGCAGCGTTTAGTATAAACAGGTGCAGTTACATGAAGAATCAATTGAGGAGGTTCTAGTGGTAGCGACAGCACTGGTGCTGGTAGCGGCGTTGTTGCATGCGACGTGGAACACCTTGATCAAGTTCAGTGGCGAGCGCCTTTTAGTCATTGCCTGCATGGACAGCGTGGCGTTGTTGTTCGTGGTGTTTGCGGTGGGGTTTGTGTCCTTGCCGCCGCTGGAAATCTGGCCGTGGATCATTGCCTCGGCGTTGTTTGAATTGCTCTATCGCTATTTGTTGATCCAGGCCTATCGAGTCGGTGACCTGGGCCTGGTGTATCCGTTGATGCGCGGTTTGTCGCCGTTGGTGGTGCTCGTGCTGACCCTGGTGTTTGCCGGCGAAGTGCTGAGTACCCAGCAGGTTCTGGGGATCCTGCTGATCCCGGTCGGCATGTTGTGCCTGTTGTGGCAGGGCGGTGGTGGTGACCGGTTGCCCTGGTCGATGCTACCGGTGGTGTTGCTGATCGGCCTGTGTATTGGTTGCTACACCTTTCTGGATGGGCAGGCGCTACGGCGCTGGTCGCACCCGTTGGATTACCTGGTGTGGCTGACGCTGATCAGCGCCTGGCCGTTTCCGTTGCTGGCGCTGGTGCGCAAACGCGCGGCGTTCAGCCTGTTCTGGCGCACTCAGTGGCAGTTGGGGCTGAGCGTGGGGTTATGCGTGTTGTTGAGCTACGCTTTGGTGCTTTGGGCCATGCAGTTGGGCTCGATTGCCGAGGCCGCCGCGCTGCGGGAAGTCAGCGTGATCCTGGTGGTGTTGTTCGGTATGCGTTACCTGAAAGAACCTTTCGGCCGCCCACGGCTCATAGCCTGTGGGTTGGTGTTGATCGGCATGTTCGTGATGAAACTCTAACCGTCTGATAAATCCAAAAAAGGAATGAGTGATGACAGTGGCTTTCTGGTGTGTGTTGATCGCAATCTTTCTGCCGTACCTGTGCACAGGTGTGGCCAAGTTCAGTGGCGGCAAGTTCGGGCCGCGGCAGAACCACGACCCGCGTGCCTTCCTCGATTCCCTCGAAGGCTTCGCCAAACGCGCCCACAGTGCGCAACTCAACAGCTTTGAAGTGACCCCGGCGTTTGCCGCCGCTGTGATCATCGCGCACCTGGCCGGCACGGCGTCGCTGGTGACCATTAATGTACTGGCGGTGCTGTTTATCACTAGCCGCCTGCTGTACATCATCTGCTACCTGGCGGACTGGGCGATGTTGCGGTCGTTGGTGTGGTTTGTGGGGATGGCGTTGATTGCGAGCTTTTTCTTCGTCTCGATCTAGGGGCTGACGCAAACCCTATGTGGGAGGGGGCTTGCTCCCACATTTGATTTTTAGCGCCTGTCAGGTACCTGCTGGTGCATCCGGCACCTGAGGCAACGCAGCACCCTTGGGCCACAACATCCAGATCTGCCCTTGTTGCTTCATATTCCCTGCCATCTCGCCCGCGGCGTCACCCGTGCCCCAGAACAAGTCTGCGCGCACTTCGCCAGTGATTGCGCCCCCGGTGTCCTGGGCCGCGACGGGTCTTGTGATCGGTGAGCCGTCGGGTTTAGTGGTCGACAGCCACAGCAGGCTACCCAGGGGGATCACCTTGCGATCCACTGCCACGCTGTAGCCGGCGGTCAGTGGCACGTTCAGCGAGCCGCGTGGGCCTTCGTTACTGTCGGGGCGGGCGCTGAAGAAGACGTAGCTGGGGTTGCTCGCCAACAGTTCTGGAATGCGCTGCGGGTGTGCCTTGGCCCAGGCGCTGATGGCGCCCATGGTCACATCTTCTTTTTTCAGCTCGCCTTGCTCTACCAGCCAACGGCCGATAGGGCGGTAGGGGTGGCCGTTCTGGTCGCCATAACCGACACGCAGCTGGCGCCCGCCGGCGAGTTGAATACGCCCCGAGCCCTGAATCTGCAGGAATTGCAGGTCCATCGGATCGGTCAGCCAGGCAATCGGTTTGGCGGTGGAGCCTTGGCTGTTGAGGGTGCTGGCGTCGTCATAGGGCTTGAGCACACGGCCTTCCAGGCGTCCGCGCAGGCGCTTGCCCTTGAGTTCGGGGTAGATGCTTTCAAGGTTGACGATGATCAGGTCATCCGGCACGCCGTATACCGGCACGTGGGCGCTGGCAGTTTCGGTCAGGCTGCCGGGGTAGACCGGCTCGTAGTAGCCGGTGATCAATCCGTGTGGCGTGTTGTCAGCCGAACGCAGGCCGAATACATCCAGGTGCTCCTTGAGGAAGCCACGCACCGCCACGGCATCGCCGGGTACGCTGGCCGCTGCGGCGCAGGTCGTGCCCCAGACCGGGTCGGCCTTGAGGCGCTGGCAGGCGCTGCGCCAGGATTCAAACCCGGCCAGTAAATCGCTGTCGGAGACAACCGGCAAGGCTTCCCACGGAGCGCTTACATAGGTGGCTACAGCGTGAGGTTTGGCTTCTTCCTTGGCGACTTCCTTGCCGGTGTCTTTACCTGCATCGCAGCCGGCCAGCAGTGCGAACATCGGCAGAGCCAACGCCAGGCGGCGGCTCCAGGGTTTCAAGGTGACATTCATCTAAGCAATTCCTGAAGCGGTTGCCCGTGCTTCATTGCATTCGGACAACCCTTATTATTAATAGGGCTATTGGTCTTTGTGGGCGGTGCGAGGATACTGGCCGCCGTTTCCCGTGACCTTGAAGCCATCATGATGTTAAAAAAACTCACCGTTGTACTGCTGGCCTGCCTGGCCTTGTCCGCCTGTGGCGGGGTTGACCCCAATTCTCCCCTGGGTCAGCGCAAGGCGATCTTCAAGCAGATGCTCAAGACCGGCGAAGACCTGGGCGGCATGTTGCGTGGGCGTATCCCGTTCGATGGCGCCAAGTTTGCTGAGGGTGCGGTCAAGCTGGATGCCTTGTCCCATGAGCCGTGGAAACACTTCCCGAGCGTGCGCGAAGAAGACCACACCAGTGCCAAGGACGACGTGTGGCAAAAACAGGCGCAGTTCCAGCAACTGGCCCGCGACCTTGAGGCGGCCACCGGTGAGTTGGTGATCGCCAGCCAAGTGCAGCCCTACAAGGCCAGCAACCTGGGCCCGGCGGTGCAAAAAGTCGAAGATGCCTGCAGCGCCTGCCATAAACAGTTTCGCGACCACTGATCAGTTTTACTGGTCGAGTTCTTCCACCGCGTCCTGCAACTCTTTGCGTGATTCTGCCAGCTTGTCCTTACGCTTGTTGATCTTGTCCGGGTCGCCTTTTTTCATCGCCTTGTCGAGGTCGGCCTGACGGCGGCTGACTTCGTGCTTGGCGTCCAGCACCTTGTTCTCGCGCTCTTTGCGCAGGGAAGCATCGGTGCAGTGGGCGGTGACTTCAGCCAGGGCTTTTTCCAGACCGGCTTGTTGTTGGCTGTTACCGTGGGCCTTGGCCTGTTCAATTTGGGTGCTGATGGCCTGGCGCTTGGCGGCGCAGCCGCTGAGCGGTTGCACGTCTTCGGCGGCCAGCAGCGGCGTGGCCATGAAGGTTGCGAGGGTCAGCAGGGCAAAGGGGGCGAGAAATTTCATATAAAGCTCCAAGGTCGCAATCAGGTGGCCGGGCGGGGTTCAAAACCCATCTACCCCGGCTCCGCGTAATGTTTCAGCCAAGGCCTGTACCTGCGGGTCGCGAAAAAAAGCGCTGAGTTGCGCCGCGCGCCCCGGGCCGATGCCGTCTGAGGCCTGCCAGGCTTGGGTGTCTTTGGCGACCAGCGTCTGCCAGTCGCCTTCCAGGTTGTTGCGCGCCACCGGCGGTACGCCCAGGGCCTTGAGCCATTGTGAAAAAGGGCGTTGCCGAGCGCTTTGAATACTGTCGAGCACCCGCGCACGGGTGCGATCACCGAAGCCCTCAATGGTAGCAAGCTGCGTCGCATCCAGGGTTAACCAATCGAGAAAGCCTGCGATTAGACCGGCCTGGATCAATATGTTCCAAGTCTCACGGCCTATATGCGGCAAGGCCAGGCCTTGTCTGCCGCTCAGCCAGGTCAAGCGGGCGAGCAATTGATCTTCGCAGCCGGGATCCAGTTGCCAACAGCTCAGGGCGTGAAAATCCTGGGGGTCGGGTATCGGCACCTCCATGCGTGTTTCGTTGCGCAGGATCACCTCGTCCAGCCGAGGAATCACCTGGCCTGCCAGACTGATTGACACGTGGTCGCCAGGGCGGATATCCAGGATCTGCCAGCGTTTCAGGGAGCTGGCGCTGACCCGGCTGATCTGCCGATCATCCAGCCGAACGGGTTCCAGTTCGAGAATAGGGGTGATGCGCCCGGTGCGACCCACCCTGAACTGCACCTTGCGCACCAGTGCCAGGGCTTTGATAGTTGGGTACTTCCAGGCAACCATCCAGTAAGGCGCACTGGCTTGCCAGCGCTTGCCCGGCGCCCGCGCAGCCTGGTGCAGCACCACGCCGTCGCTGGCAAAGGGCAGTGGTGCGTTGTACCAATGCATGCGCCAATGCGCGGCTTCGCTGATGTCCACAATGGGATGACTGTAACGTTGGCTGTCGGTAAACCCCCAGTGGGCCAGGGTGGACAGGCGTTCGTTGAAGTCCGTGGGGCCGTCTGGCCAGGCCCAGACGAATAAACCGATCCCTGCCGCCTCGGCGTCGCTCAACTGGTGACGGTTCATCAGCCCGGCCACTTTGCTGCGCGCATTGAGCCCACCCTTCATTGATTGCACATGGTGGTCCAGACGCCAATAGAGTTCGCCTTGCAGCACCACATCAACTACATCTGGCAGTTGTTGGACGATGCCGGGGATCTTCGCAGCTGAGGCTGACCAGTCGTGCCCCAGCAAACCATCGCCTCGGCTGATGAGCTGCTGCAAGCGACCCTGACGATACACCAGGGTCACCGCGACGCCGTCGACCTTGGGCTGGACCCATACGTCTTGACGGGTGCTGAGCCAGTCACTGACTGCCGATGCGTCCAATAGCTTTTCCAGGCCCGTGTGCGCGACCGGGTGAGGTAATGTGCCGCGCGAACTGGCCAGCGGGTTGTCAGCTTTCGGCGTGGGCTGGCGAGCGCATTCGCGCCAATGCGCGAGGCGCTTGCGGGCCTGGTCATAGAGTTCGTCGCTGACAGGGGACTGGCCCTGACGGTGGTAACCGTCGTCCCACTGGCTGACTTGCCTGGCCAGGGTGTCGAGTTGCGCGTGAACGTCATCGGGGCACGCTTCGGCCCACGCCAAGCTCGGTAGAACGCTGATAAAAAAAGCCATTAACACATGCATGCTGAGCATCCTTGCTCGAAAGGGGCGCCCAGCCTAAGTGATTCACACGGCCACAAAAAAGCCCCGTCTGAGCGGGGCTTTTTACCGAGTGTTTCTGTTTACTTGAACAGACCACCCAAGGCTTTCACTGCGTCGTTGTTTTCAGCCTTGGCCTGCTGCTTTTGCTGCTTGGCGTCGACCTTGGCCTGTTTTTCAGCGATTTTGTTGCAAGCTTTGTTTACCTGTTCCAGCGCGGATTCATACGCCCGCACTTTCAAGATGTCGTTCTTGGCGTTGGCCGCATCGATCTTGGTTTGCAGGTCTTTGGCTTGCTGCTGGCAGTCGCCGGCATTGCCCCCACCGAGTTGGGCACTCAGGGCGCCGCTCAGTGCGTTCAGGTCGGCGGCATGGGCCGGCAGGGTGAACAGGCTGAGCAGAAGGGCGGCAGGGGCGAGCGTGGAAATGCGCATGAAAACCTCAATGTTAGATTGCCTGCGCGTTTATCCGTCCCGGGCGGGCGCAGTGCAATATCCAAATAAGGTGAAGGGCCCGAGAGGGCGCGGATTCTAGTGGGCCATCATTTGGCCTGCAAGCTTTGGATCCAAAAAATCTGAGATTGGCTTTCCAGACACTAAAAAGCCCCGCCGGGCAGGCCCGGCGGGGCTTTATGTACCGCGAACGATTACAGGCCGGCGGCGGTGCGCAGGTCGTTGGCGCGGTCGGTTTTTTCCCAGGTGAAGGTGCTGAAGGTGTCATCGCCAACAGTCTTCTGCGCAGGGGTACGACCGAAGTGGCCGTAGGCTGCGGTTTCCTGGTACATCGGGTGCAGCAAGTCGAGCATGGTGGTGATCGCGTAAGGGCGCAGGTCGAAGATCTCACGCACCAGCTTGACGATCTTGTCATCGCTGATCTTGCCGGTGCCGAAGGTATTCAGCGAGATCGACGTAGGCTGGGCTACACCAATGGCGTAGGAAACCTGGATTTCGCAACGCTCGGCCAGGCCGGCAGCCACGATGTTCTTGGCCACATAACGACCTGCGTAAGCCGCGGAACGGTCAACCTTGGATGGATCCTTGCCGGAGAACGCGCCACCGCCGTGACGGGCCATGCCGCCGTAGCTGTCGACGATGATCTTGCGACCGGTCAGGCCGCAGTCGCCCACCGGGCCGCCGATGATGAACTGGCCGGTCGGGTTGATGTGGAACTGTGTGTCCTTGGTCAGCAACTCGGCAGGCAACACGTGCTTGACGATCAGTTCCATCACGCCTTCGCGCAGGTCGGCGTAGGACACGTCCGGGTTGTGCTGGGTCGACAATACAACGGCGTCGATACCCACTACCTTGCCGCCTTCGTAGCGGCAGGTGACCTGGGACTTGGCGTCCGGGCGCAGCCATGGCAACACGCCAGACTTGCGCGCTTCGGCCTGCCGTTGCACAAGCTGGTGCGAGAAGGTGATCGGCGCCGGCATCAGCACGTCGGTTTCGTTGCTGGCGTAGCCGAACATCAGGCCCTGGTCACCGGCGCCCTGGTCTTCAGGCTTGGCACGGTCGACGCCCTGGTTGATGTCGGGCGATTGCTTGCCGATGATGTTCATCACGCCGCAGGTCGCGCCGTCGAAGCCGACGTCGGAGCTGTTGTAGCCAATATCGGTGATCACGTCACGAACGATCTGCTCGAGGTCGACCCAGGCCGTGGTGGTGACTTCGCCGGCGATGATCGCCACGCCCGTTTTCACCAGCGTCTCGCACGCCACGCGGGCGAACTTGTCTTCAGCGATGATAGCGTCCAGCACCGCGTCAGAGATCTGGTCGGCGATTTTGTCCGGATGCCCTTCAGACACGGACTCGGAGGTGAAAAGGGAGTATTCGCTCATCTCGATGTTTTCCTGATATTTACCGATGGTGAGTGTCGCCAGCCGGTCGCTGAAAATGGCGGACCTGAATCTGGAAACCATTACGTAAACCTACATAGAGGCTTTCCCCGGGAACGAGTCCCGCAGCGGTGGCCCAACGGGCCAGATCGTCCTGTTCAAAACCCAGCCAGAGATCACCGCAGGCCTCCTTGGCCCAATTCTGGTTGTGGCTGCATAAATCCGTAACCAGCAGGCTACCGCCGGGGTGCAGTAACCCGGCCATTTGCTTGAGGGCGTCGGCCGGGGCGGCGAAATGGTGCAAGACCATGTTCAGCACCACGCAATCGGCCCGCAGGCTGGTGTCACTCAGGGCGTCGGCCAACTGCAGCCGCACATTGCCCAGGGCTTCGCGCTCACAGAGCTGGCGCGCCAGCTCGAGCATTGCCGGGCTGTTGTCCAGCGCCGTGACCTGTTCAAAGCGGCGCGCCAGTTCCGGCAGGAAACCGCCGTCGCCAGGGCCGACTTCCAAGGCCGTGGCCTCCTTACTGAAGCTCAGCTTGTCCAACAGCGCCAGTACGCTTTCGCGGTACTGGGCCAACCCGGCGATCAGGTCCTGCTGGGCGCGAAACTTGTCGGCAACCCGGGAGAAAAAGTCCTGGCTGGCGGCGGCGCGTTGCCCGTGCACCTGGCCGATACGCGACTGCACATCGCTCGGCAGGCCCAGGTTGTCCACTTCTTCGAGCAGGGCAGCGTGCAATTTGCCGCCCAGCAGCTCGGTATGCGGCAGGGCGCGGCGGTAAAAAATCGCGTTGCCTTCGCGGCGCGTTGCCACCAGGTCGGCCTGGGCCAGTACCTTCAAATGGTGGCTCATGCCGGACTGGCCAATGGCAAAGATCTGCGCCAGTTCCAGTACCCCGAAGGAATCGTTTGCCAGTGCGCGTAATACGTTCAAGCGCAACGGGTCACCGGCGGCCTTGCATAAGGCTGCCAATTCATCGCCGTTGTCAGGACGCAGGGAGGGCACGGGTAGGTTCATAAGGCCAGCAGTCTAGTGACGGGTGTAAATCCCTGCAAGGGCAATATCAAAAAGTTTTGATATTGATCGATAATTGGCGGTTATAAGCAGCCGCTATAACCTTTAGACGAACCGGTTAAAGGTTTCTGCAAGCGATTGCCGCCCAAAGCACAGGAAAAACACCCTCAAGTGACTATCTGTCATTGCCCGCAGGCGGTGGCTGAGGGAAAATGCCGGTCCTTTTTTCCGTTTCTTCTATCTCAAACTCCAGGAGATCAGCGATGCCCAGCCGTCGTGAGCGTGCCAACGCCATTCGTGCCCTCAGCATGGATGCCGTGCAAAAAGCCAACAGCGGCCATCCCGGTGCCCCGATGGGCATGGCGGATATCGCCGAGGTACTTTGGCGTGACTACCTGAAACACAACCCGAGCAACCCGTCGTTCGCCGACCGTGACCGCTTCGTGCTGTCCAACGGCCACGGCTCGATGCTGATCTACTCGCTGCTGCACCTGACCGGCTACGACGTCACCATCGATGACCTCAAGAGCTTCCGCCAGTTGCACAGCCGCACCCCGGGCCACCCGGAATTCGGCTACACCCCAGGCGTCGAGACCACCACCGGTCCCCTGGGCCAAGGCCTGGCCAACGCCGTTGGCTTCGCGCTGGCGGAAAAAGTCCTGGGCGCGCAGTTCAACCGCCCTGGCCACGACATCGTCGACCACCACACCTATGTATTCCTGGGTGACGGCTGCATGATGGAAGGCATTTCCCACGAAGTCGCTTCCCTGGCCGGCACTCTGGGCCTGGGCAAGCTGATTGCCTTCTACGATGACAACGGCATCTCCATCGACGGCGAAGTCGAAGGCTGGTTCACCGATGACACCCCGAAGCGTTTCGAAGCCTACAACTGGCAGGTGATCCGCAACGTTGACGGCCACGATCCGGAAGAAATCAAGACCGCCATCGACACCGCTCGCAAGAGCGCGCAGCCGACCCTGATCTGCTGCAAAACCACCATCGGTTTCGGCTCGCCGAACAAGCAAGGTAAAGAAGACTGCCACGGCGCCCCACTGGGTGACGCGGAAATCGCCCTGACCCGCGAAGCGCTGAAGTGGAACCACGGCCCGTTCGAAATCCCGGCCGACATCTATGCCGAATGGGATGCCAAGGAAAAAGGCCTGGCCACCGAAGCCGAATGGGACCAGCGTTTTGCTGCCTACTCTGCCGAATTTCCGGAGCTTGCCAACGAGCTGGTACGACGCCTGGCCGGTGACCTGCCTGCCGACTTCTCGGAAAAAGCCTCGGCCTACATCGCCGAAGTCGCGGCCAAGGGCGAGACCATCGCCAGCCGTAAAGCCAGCCAGAACACCCTGAACGCCTTTGGCCCGCTGCTGCCTGAGTTCCTCGGCGGTTCGGCTGACCTGGCCGGTTCCAACCTGACCCTGTGGAAAGGTTGCAAAGGTGTCTCGGCCGAAGACGCCAGCGGCAACTACATGTACTACGGCGTACGTGAGTTCGGCATGAGCGCCATCATGAACGGCGTGTCCCTGCACGGCGGCCTGGTGCCTTACGGCGCGACCTTCCTGATGTTCATGGAATACGCACGTAACGCCGTACGCATGGCTGCGCTGATGAAGAAGCGTGTGATCCATGTCTACACCCACGACTCCATTGGCCTGGGCGAAGACGGCCCGACGCACCAGCCGGTCGAGCAACTGACCAGCCTGCGCACCACGCCGAACCTGGATTGCTGGCGCCCAGCCGACGCGGTCGAATCCGCCGTGGCCTGGAAGCACGCCATCGAGCGTAAGGACGGCCCTTCGGCGCTGATCTTCTCGCGTCAGAACCTGCAGCACCAAGTGCGTACCGACGCGCAGATCGCCGACATCAGCCGTGGTGGTTATGTGCTCAAGGACTGCATCGGCGAGCCGGAGCTGATCCTGATCTCCACCGGTTCCGAAGTGGGCCTGACCGTTCAGGCCTACGACAAGCTGACCGCCCAAGGCCGTAACGTGCGCGTTGTGTCCATGCCATGCACCAGCGTGTTCGAAGCCCAGGACGCCGGCTACAAGCAATCGGTATTGCCCTTGCAGGTCAGTGCGCGTATCGCCATCGAAGCGGCTCACGCCGACTACTGGTACAAGTACGTGGGCCTGGAAGGCCGCGTGATTGGCATGACCACCTACGGTGAGTCGGCGCCGGCACCGGCGTTGTTCGAAGAGTTCGGTTTCACCCTGGAAAATATCCTGGGTCAGGCTGAAGAGCTGCTGGAAGACTAAGGCTGTAGATTGGGGTGGCTGTACTGACGCCTTCGCGAGCAAGCCCGCTCCCACATTTGGAATGCATTTCAACTGTGGGAGCGGGCTTGCTCGCGAAGGCGGTGGCACATTCACCCCATTACCCAAGGTAATCGAGAACCCCATGCCTCAACCGCGTCCCTACAAAGTTGCACTCAACGGCTACGGCCGCATTGGTCGTTGCGTCTTGCGTGCTCTGTTCGAGCGAGGGGCGGCGGCCGGGTTTGAAATTGTCGCGATCAACGATCTGGCCGACATGGCCAGCATCGAATACCTGACACGCTTTGACTCCACCCACGGCCGCTTCCCCGGCGAAGTGCGGGTAGACGGCGATTGTCTGCATATCAATGGCGACTGCGTGAAAGTCTTGCGCAGTGCCACCCCCGAGGGCATCGACTGGGCGGCGCTGGGCGTCGACCTGGTGTTGGAATGCTCCGGTGCTTATCACACCCGTGCCGATGGCCAGCGTTTTCTCGACGCCGGTGCACCGCGTGTGCTGTTTTCACAGCCGATGGCCAGCGAGGCGGATGTCGACGCCACCATCGTCTACGGCATCAACCAGGATTGCCTGACCGGTGATGAGCTGCTGGTGTCCAACGCTTCGTGTACCACCAACTGCAGCGTGCCGTTGTTGCGCCTGCTGGATCAGGCGATCGGCCTGGATTATGTGTCGATCACCACGATTCACTCGGCGATGAACGACCAACCGGTGATCGACGCCTATCACCACGAAGACCTGCGCCGGACGCGTTCGGCGTTCCAGTCGGTGATTCCGGTGTCCACAGGCTTAGCTCGCGGCATCGAGCGTCTGTTGCCGGAACTTGCCGGGCGAATCCAGGCCAAAGCCGTACGGGTGCCGACGGTGAACGTGTCTTGCCTGGATATCACCATGCAAACCGTCAGCGACACTGATGCGACGGAGGTCAACCGGATACTGCGTGACGCCGCGACCAGCGGCCCGCTCAAAGGCTTGCTGGCCTACACCGAGTTGCCCCACGCCAGTTGTGATTTCAACCATGACCCGCATTCGGCGATTGTCGATGCCAGCCAGACCCGCGTTTCCGGCCCGAGGCTGGTGAACATCCTGGCCTGGTTCGACAACGAATGGGGCTTTGCCAACCGAATGCTGGATGTCGCGGAACATTATCTGCACATCGCCTCTAAACAACCTCATCAACAGTAATTCAGGAACTGCGACCCATGACCGTGTTGAAGATGACCGACCTCGATCTGCAAGGTAAGCGCGTACTGATTCGCGAAGACCTCAACGTCCCAGTCAAGGACGGTGTTGTCACCAGCGATGCGCGAATCCTGGCCTCGCTGCCGACCATCAAGCTGGCCCTGGAAAAAGGCGCGGCCGTGATGGTCTGCTCCCACCTGGGTCGCCCGACTGAAGGTGAGTTCTCTGCCGAAAACAGCCTCAAGCCGGTAGCCGATTACCTGAGCAAGGCCCTGGGCCGTGACGTGCCGTTGGTGGCGGACTACCTGGGCGGTGTTGACGTTAAGCCTGGCGACATCGTGCTGTTCGAAAACGTGCGCTTCAACAAGGGCGAGAAAAAGAACAGCGACGAACTGGCCCAGCAATATGCAGCGCTGTGCGACGTGTTCGTGATGGACGCTTTCGGCACTGCCCACCGCGCCGAAGGTTCGACCCACGGCGTGGCCAAGTTCGCCAAGGTTGCGGCGGCGGGCCCGCTGCTGGCTGCCGAGCTGGATGCGTTGGGCAAGGCCCTGGGCGCTCCGGCGCAACCGATGGCTGCCATTGTTGCCGGTTCCAAAGTCTCCACCAAGCTGGACGTGCTCAACAGCCTGAGCCAGATCTGCAACCAGTTGATCGTCGGCGGCGGCATCGCCAATACCTTCCTGGCAGCAGCCGGTCACCCGGTGGGCAAGTCCCTGTATGAGCCGGACCTGCTCGACACCGCCCGCGCTATCGCCGCCAAGGTCAGCGTACCGCTGCCGGTAGACGTGGTCGTTGCCAAAGAGTTTGCAGAAAGCGCCGCAGCCACCGTCAAGCTCATCGCTGACGTGGCTGATGACGACATGATTCTGGACATCGGCCCGCAAACCGCAGCCAACTTCGCCGAGCTGCTCAAGGCATCCCAGACTATTCTGTGGAATGGCCCGGTAGGCGTGTTCGAGTTCGACCAATTCGGCAACGGGACCAAAGTGCTGGCTAAAGCGATCGCTGAAAGCTCGGCCTTCTCCATCGCTGGCGGTGGCGATACCTTGGCGGCCATTGATAAATATGGCGTTGCTGATCAGATCTCCTACATTTCCACCGGTGGCGGCGCCTTCCTCGAATTCGTCGAGGGCAAGGTCCTGCCGGCCGTGGAAGTGCTGGAAACCCGAGCCAAAGGTTAAGGCTCGCGTGATCAGGAAAAGGAGCGTTCCCATGATCAAGTCGTTGGCACTGGTGATCGCAGCGGGCCTGTTGGCGGGCTGCGGCAGCACACCCAGCGCGGCGCCCGACGCGGATAACGCCACGGCACCGCTGAGAAAGAGCTGTTACCAGGCTGACTGGCAAGCCGAGACGATGCCGGTGATCAACAAGCGCATCGGCAACGAACGGCTGGAGAAATACGACTCCGCGCCCAACGGTCAGGAACAGGGTTGCCCATGATGGGTCTGATCCACTAACCGACAGCCACGGCGACCCCAGGTCGCCCTGCGAGGATTGGCAATGAAAGGCGTTTTCGCCCTGGCAGCCCTGGTCTTGCTGGCCGGCTGCAGCAGCATGAACATGTTCAACAAGGCCGAGCCGGCCGACAAGTGGACCACCTGGACCTGCGACAGCAAGGCCGAGGTCAACTGGCGCTTTGCTAACCAGGACCGTTCGCAGGTGGATGTACGCCTCGGCGGTTCGGACCAGGTTTACCGTCTCAAGCAAGAAATTGCCGCCTCGGGCGTGCTGTACAGCGACGGCCAGTTGGCGTTTCACACCAAAGGTGAGGAAGGCCTGGTGTACTGGGTTGCCACCGATGATTTGATTGGGCGCGGCTGCAAAGCCAACTGAACCCGACAGCAATAACGATTCAGCAGCTCAAGCTTAACCCCTTGATCTGCAATAACTTGAATAGCAGTCGCCGCTACGGCAGGCTTGCACGATTAACGACCCTCGACCGGGAGAGACAACACAATGGCACTTATCAGCATGCGTCAAATGCTGGACCACGCAGCCGAGTTCGGCTACGGCGTCCCAGCCTTTAACGTCAACAACCTTGAGCAGATGCGCGCCATCATGGAAGCCGCTGACAAGACCGACTCCCCCGTGATCGTCCAGGCTTCGGCCGGTGCGCGCAAATACGCCGGCGCCCCATTCCTGCGCCACCTGATCCTCGCCGCCATCGAAGAGTTCCCGCACATCCCGGTGTGCATGCACCAGGACCACGGCACCAGCCCTGACGTGTGCCAGCGCTCCATCCAACTGGGCTTCAGCTCGGTAATGATGGACGGCTCCCTCGGCGAAGACGGCAAGACCCCAACCGACTACGAGTACAACGTACGCGTTACCCAACAAACCGTGGCCATGGCTCACGCCTGCGGCGTTTCGGTTGAAGGCGAGCTGGGCTGCCTGGGTTCGCTGGAAACCGGCATGGCCGGCGAAGAAGACGGCATCGGCGCCGAAGGCGTGCTGGATCACAGCCAGATGCTGACCGACCCGGAAGAAGCCGCCGACTTCGTCAAGAAGACCCAGGTCGACGCCCTGGCCATCGCCATCGGCACCAGCCACGGCGCCTACAAGTTCACCAAGCCGCCTACTGGCGACGTGCTGGCCATCGACCGCATCAAGGAAATCCACAAGCGCATCCCTAACACCCACCTGGTGATGCACGGTTCTTCCTCGGTACCGCAAGAGTGGTTGGCGATCATCAACCAGTACGGCGGCGACATCAAAGAAACCTACGGCGTACCGGTTGAAGAAATCGTCGAAGGCATCAAGTACGGCGTGCGTAAGGTCAACATCGACACCGACCTGCGCCTGGCGTCCACGGGTGCGATGCGTCGCCTGATGGCCACTAACCCAAGCGAATTTGACCCACGTAAATTCTTCGGCGCTACCGTGACTGCGATGCGTGATGTGTGTATTGCGCGCTACGAAGCTTTCGGCACTGCTGGTAATGCGTCGAAGATCAAGCCGATCTCGTTGGAAGCGATGTACCAGCGGTATTTGAAAGGTGAGTTGAACGCTAAGGTAAACTAAGCCTCAGTCGTTAATAAAAAACCCGCAGAGATGCGGGTTTTTTGTGCCTGTTAAAACGTTTATTCGTGATCAATATCCAGCTTCGCAAACGTTACCCGTGCGCCTTCCTTGCTGTTCCCGCTGTTGTCCTGCACATACACCCCCGCCTTGAAGTACAACGGCTTGTCGCCCCAGGCCGCGCCAATGCGTTCATTCCACTCGCTGTCGGCGGCATACACGCTGAGCAGCCCGGCTTTGTTGAGGTTGATTACATAGGTGAAGCTCTTCTCCAGCGGCACATTGGAGGCGACGATGATCACCCGGCTTTCGGCTTCATCCGGGCGCATGCGCACCTTGGCGACGATGTTGCCGGTCTGGGTTTTTTCCTTGAACTGGTACTCCAGTTTGATCAGCGGTTTCTGGCTGTCGTAGGCGTGGATCTGGCCGATCACGATCTTGCCGGAGGAGGGCACTTGGTTAACTGCCAGCGTGGCGCGCAGGAAGTTGTCGGCTTCGGGGTAGGTCCAGTTGCGCAGACGCCCGTCGGCGTAGGTTTCGCGCAGTTCGCTGCGCGGGTAGATGGCGTTTTCGGTGCGGGTGCCGGTGACGGGGGTCCAGAACTGCACATCGCTGCCTTCGGCCTGGAAGTATTGATCGTTGAAGCCGCTCAGCAGCTTCGGTGTATCGATGGTCGTAGGCGGGGAGCCGACCGGAATGCTCAGGTTCCAGGTGGAAAGGTCGATCATGGTGTTGGCCTTTTACAGAGGGTGAAGGCGTTGGCCCAAGGGCCTTACAGGTTCTTTATAGGCGGTGACCTTGGGATTGTTAAACAATTGCTGGCAATTTCTTGGCGTCAAAGGAATGCCAAAAAGCCATGTTGCCCATGAACCGCGGGCTACAGGCTCTGACCGTTAGTCGGCTTCCCCGGCTTTGGCGCAATGAGGGCATCTACGTCACTTCTGCTTTTTAGGATCCAAGGCTAGAGTGAGGCCTCAAAGTTTGTCCGGGTTTTCTGTCAGAAATGACCGGAGTTGCTCCTTAAGGAAGAGACGTAGCATGGAATGCGCTCCACATTACGGTGATGGCAATTCGGTTCTTCTGGTGGTCGATGACTACCCGGAAAACCTGATCAGCATGCGCGCTCTGTTGCAGCGTGATGACTGGCAGGTGATGACCGCAGCTTCGGGCCTGGAAGCGCTGGAACTGCTACTGGAGCATGACGTCGACCTGGTACTGCTGGATGTGATGATGCCCGGCATGGACGGTTTTGAAGTCGCTCGCCTGATGCGCGGCAATCAGCGTACGCGCATGACGCCGATAATTTTCCTGAGTGCCAACGCCCAATCGGCAGCTGCCGTATTGGAAGGCTATGCCAGCGGCGCTATTGATTACCTGTTCAAGCCCTTTGACCCGCATATCCTCAAGCCCAAGGTGCAGGCGCTGCTGGAGCATCAACGCAATCGCCGTGCCTTGCAGCGCCTGAGCCATGACCTGGAGTTGGCTCGCGCCTTCAATGCCTCGGTGCTGGATAACGCCGCCGAGGGCATTCTGGTGGTGGGCGAAGCCAGTGTGATTGAGTACGCCAACCCGGCGATCTCGCGGCTGCTGAATGCCACGATGGCCGAGTTGCAGGGCGAGAGTTTCCTGAGTTTCCTGCAAAAACCCCATGTGCCCACTTGGTTGGGGTTCCCGATGTACGAGGCGTATCGCAAGGGCGAGACGTGGCGCCAGCACGACGCCATTTTGCGCACTGGCCGTGGCCAGCAGGTGCCGGTGGCGTTGTCCTGCGCGCCCTTGCCCGCCGAGCAGAAGGCCATGGTGGTGACGGTGCTGGACATGTCTGAAGTGCGTCATCTGCATCAGCAATTGGAATTCCAGGCCGTGACCGACCCATTGACCGGCTTGCTGAACCGGCGTGGCTTTCATCAGGCGGTGGAAAACACCTTGCTGCGCAGCGAGCGCAACGAGCAGGCACTGGTGTTGCTGTACCTGGACCTGGATGGCTTCAAGCGGGTCAACGATACGCTGGGCCACGACGCTGGCGACCGCGTGCTGCGTTGGGTGTCTGAACAGATGCAGGCGTGTCTGCGTTCCTACGACATTCTCGGGCGCATGGGCGGAGACGAGTTCACCGCGCTGCTGGAGCTGGAATTCCCCGAGCAGGCAGCGAAGATTGCGGAAAAGCTGATCGAGCGGGTGTCTGTGTGCCAGCAGGTCGACGGCTTGGAGGTGATGCTCGGCGTCAGTATCGGTATCGCGACGTTCCCGGATTGCGGCTCGGACCTGAACGGCCTGCTGCGGGCGGCGGACATCGCCATGTACGAAGCCAAGCGCGCCGGCCGTCAGCAATATCGTTATTACGATCAGGAAATGAACGGCCGCGCCCGCTCGCGGCTGATGCTTGAAGACAGCGTGCGCAACGCCATTCAGAACAAGGATTTCACTCTGGTGTACCAGCCCCAGGTGTCTCTGGAGGATGGGCGTTTGCGTGGCGTCGAGGCGCTGTTGCGCTGGCAGCATCCGAGCGTCGGCGATGTGCCGCCGGGTTTGTTCTTGCCGCTGCTGGAAGAGGCGCGCTTGATCAGCCAGTTGAGCGCCTGGATCTACCAGCAAGTTGCCGCCCAGCGCCAGGCCTGGCAAGCCACCTTCGACCCTGAGCTGGTGCTGAGCGTGAGCCTGAGCAGCAGCCAGTTCAATATGCCCAACCTGGCCAACCAACTGCAGCAGGTACTGGAGCGACATGGGCTGCGGGGGCGGCAGTTGGAGGTGGAAATCGGCGAGGACTGCCTGATGAGTAATCTTGAGGAGTCCACCAAACAACTGCAGTTACTGCGCCGGATTGGGGTGCGAATTGCCCTGGATGACTTTGGCACGGGCCACTGTTCCCTGGCCCATTTGCGCGACTTGGAATTCGACACCCTTAAGCTTGACCCACGACTGGTAGCCCGCCTGCCTGGATCGGCGCGGGATGCGGCGATGGCCCACAGCATCATCCAACTGTGCGGGCATTTTGATGTGCTGGTGATCGCCGAAGGTGTGGAGACCGTTGAACAAACCGAGTGGCTCAAGGCTAATGGCTGCACCTGTATCCAGGGCTCGTGGGCGGCGCTGCCACTGATGGCCGATGACGTTGCCGGTTGGTCGTACCCTCGCGCGCGTTGAATTCGCTACACTGGCGCCCGTCCCAATTGCGTTGCAGACCCCATGACCGCGTTGAAATACCTCCAGGCCTACCCCGCTGCGCTCCAGGAGCAAGTGCGCCAACTGATCGCCAAGGATAAGTTGGGTGCCTACCTGGAAGAGCGTTACCCCGAGCGTCACGCCGTGCAGAGCGACAAGGCCCTGTACGCCTACGCCCTGGCCTTGAAGCAGGAGCATCTGCGCAACGCACCGTCTATCGATAAGGTGCTGTTCGATAATCGGCTGGACCTGACTCATCGCGCCCTGGGGTTGCACACCACGATTTCCCGAGTGCAGGGCGGCAATCTCAAATCCAAAAAAGAGATTCGCATCGCTTCACTGTTCAAGGAGGCTGCGCCGGAGTTTCTGCGCATGATCGTGGTGCACGAGCTGGCGCACTTCAAAGAGTCGGACCACAACAAAGCGTTCTATAAACTCTGTGAATACATGATGCCGGGCTATCATCAGGTGGAATTCGATCTGCGCGTGTACCTCACCTGGCGCGATTTGCAAGGCAAGCCCTAACCCCAAGGCGACTGACCATGGATGTGAGCAAGACCAAAAGCAGCTTCTACCGCCGCCTGTACGTGGCGTACTTGATCGACAGCCAGGTAGCCAGCAGCGTTCCGGCGCTGACCGAGGCTACCGGCATGCCTCGACGCACGGCCCAGGACACGATTGCGGCGTTGGCTGACTTGGATATCGTTTGCGAGTTTGAACAGGAAGAGGGTGCCCGCAACCATGCCGGGCATTATCGGATTCGCGAGTGGGGCGCGATTGATCGGGGGTGGATCGAGGTCAATCTTGCGTCGATCAAGCAGGTGTTGGGTTACCCCTGAAACGGGCGGTGGCTGGACCAGCGCCATCGGGGGCTTGCCCCCGATGAGGCCCTCAAACTCGCCGCATACC
This sequence comes from Pseudomonas haemolytica, assembly GCF_009659625.1. Lineage (GTDB taxonomy): Bacteria > Pseudomonadota > Gammaproteobacteria > Pseudomonadales > Pseudomonadaceae > Aquipseudomonas > Aquipseudomonas haemolytica. The sequence goes on from NZ_VOIW01000003.1 coordinate 595,894, forward strand.
AATATGTGGAATGTCGTCCTCCAGGTATTCCTCACCCGCCACCACAAACCCATACCGCCCGTAATAGCCCTGCAAGTGCGCTTGCGCCGACAGATAAATTGGCGTTTCTGGCCAGATATCCTCTATACGCTTGAGTGTCTCTTCCATCATTTGATGCCCAAGCCCGGTGCCCCGTGCCACCTTTGCTACGATGACGCGGCCGATCACCACGTCGCCGCCCTGGGATTCCGGGTCCATTAACCGCAGGTATGCCACCAGCTCGTCATTTTGCCAGGCCATCAGGTGGTGGGTGTCACCCGCCAGGTCCTGGCTGTCAATGTCCTGGTAAACGCATTTTTGCTCGACGACGAAGACCTCGCTGCGCAGGCGCAGGATGGCGTATAGCTGTTCCTTGCCCAAGTCGTCGTGATGTTTGCAGACCCAATCAACCGTCATGATGTGTGCTCTTATAAAGACGTGTCACGGATAGTAAGCGCGGCAGGCGCCACTGTCTAAAATCGGCAATTTTGTGAATGGCGTCAATTTGCCATCATTCAGTGCGTGCGGCGTTGGCTTCTTTGTGTAATCTGCAATGCACGCTCATTGATGAGCTACTGTTATCAGGCCACCGCCTGCCCGCCAAGGACTTTAAGCATGCCGCGATTGACTCGTGCCGTTGCTTTGATCGCAGTGCTGCTGCTGGCTCAACCGGCGATGGCACAACGCCTGCGCCTGGTGGCGGATGGCTGGCCACCGTTTACCGATGCCACCTTGATCAATGGTGGCTTGGCCACGGACCTCGTCACTACGGCGCTGGCGCGTGCGGGGTACGCCAGTGATTTTGAGCAGGTGCCCTGGGCTCGTGCGTTGAAGGGTGTGGGTGATGGGCGTTACGACGTGCTGATCAACGCTTGGTATGACGACGCCCGCACGCAGCTGGGGCAGTTTTCCGGCGAGTACTTGCTCAACCGTGTGCGCTTTCTCAAGCGTAGCGACGACTCGATCGACTATCACAGCCTGGAGGAACTGCACGACGAGGCCATCGCTGTGGTGCGCGGTTACGCTTATTCGGCGGCGTTTGATCAAGACACCCAGTTACAAAAAGTGCCGGTGCATAACTTCGCCATGGCCGTGCGCATGCTGGCGGCGCAGCGCGTGCGGTTGACACTGGAGGATGAATACGTGGCGCGTTATTACCTGGCACGGGAGTCACCACGGGTACGCAATGCCGTGGCGTTTGTGGGCAAGCCGCTGAGCGAGAACAGCCTGCATATCCTCGTCAGTTTGAAGAATCCCGAGCATGCGCAGATCGTCGCCAGTTTTGATCGGGAGATTGCCAGGATGAAGGCTGATGGCAGTTATGCGCGGTTGATCAAGGCGCATGGGATGTAGCGTGCTTGCGGGCCTCATCGGGAGCAAGCCCCCTCCCACATTTGCTCCGCGTATGTCTTTTGGAATGCGGTCGAATGTGGGAGGGGGCTTGCTCCCGATAGCGGTCTATGCCGCGCTGGTATCTTTGATCAGATGCGCCGCCAGTGTGCGCAACGGCCCCAACTGCCGACAGATCAACGCCAATTGCGTCTGCACCAACCGTTGCCCCTCATCAATCTCATCCGGCATTTGCTCCAGCTCTGCCGCCAATGCCTCCTCGGCATCACTCTGAATCGCAATCGGCTGTTTATTCGCCAGCCCGCTGGCGATTTCATCGATGCTCATCGCCAGGGTGTGGCCGGCACCGTCGATCAAATGCTCGCGCACATCGGTCGGCAGCAGCGTTTCTCGATGCGCCCCCAGCCCCGACAAATAGCTGAGCAAGGTGTGTGACAGCACCAGAAAGCGGAAGCCCACGTCGGCCTCCTTACGGAAGTGCCCCGGTTCCATCAGCATGTTCGCCAGGGTGGTGGACAGCGCGGCATCGGCGTTGTGGGCGTTGCGGCGGGCCAGGCGGTAGGCCAGGTCGTCGCTCTTGCCGGCGGCGTATTGCTGCATGATCTGGCGCAGGTAGATGCTGTTGCAGGTCAGGGTGTTGGCCAGCACTTTGTTCAAGCGCCGGCCTTGCCAGTCCGGCAGGAACAGGAATACCGCCAGGCCCGCGATCAGGCTGCCGAGCAAGGTGTCGAACAGCCTTGGCAGGAACAGCCCGTAGCCATCGCCCACCTGGTTGAAGCAGAACAGCACCATCAGGGTAATCGCCGCGGTGGCCAGGGTGTAGCGCGTGGTGCGGTTGATAAAAAACACCAGGCCCGCGGCGATGGCGAACATCGACTGCACCACGGGGTTGGGGAACAGGTCGAACAGCGCCCAGGCCACGGTGAGGCCGATGGCGGTGCCGATGATCCGCTGGCCGAGCTTGCGCCGGGTCGCACCGTAGCTGGGCTGGCAGACAAACAGGGTGGTGAGGATGATCCAGTAGCCTTGGGAGGCGTGGATCGCATGCAGGGTGCCATAGCCGATGGTCAACGCCAGGGACAGGCGCAGGGCGTGGCGAAACAGCAGCGAGGTCGGCGTCAACTGGGTACGCAGGCGCGTCCACATTTCCTTGAGGTTGCGCGGGGCGCGGTCGAGCAGGTTGCTGTCGGTCGCGTCGGCCAGGGCATCGGGGTTGCTGGCGTCACCCAGCAGGCGGTCGAGGGTGGACAGGTTGGCCGCCAAGGCACGCAACGAACGCAGCAGGCCACGCCAGGCGGGGTTGCTCTGGATGCGCAGGTGTTCCAGGGAGGCGTTCAAATCGCCCAGGGCTTGGGCGAAGCTGTCGTCATAGATGAACGGTTGGCGCAGTTGGATCGATTCGGCCAGGGTCTGGCACGCCTTGCCTTGCTGGCGCAGCAGGCGCTGGCAGCGGAACAGCACATCGCTGTGGAAAAAGGCGTCGGTGAGCGCGTTGTAGGGGTAGTGGGAGGAACTGGCGCGCTCGTGGATGTCCTGGGCCAGAAAGTAGAGTTTCAGGTAGCGGCTGACCTTCGAGCCTGGCCGCCCGTTGCCGACGCGATGCAGGATGATTTCCTTGGCCGCATTCAGTGCAGCGACCACCCGGCCATTTTGCTGCGCCAATTCCAGGCGTCGCGCTTCCACATCCAGCTGGCGGATCGGCTCGAACAGCGACGACTTGAGCTTGAGGTAGCGCCCCAGTTCACGGAATAACCGTGCCAGGCTCTGCTGCACCGGCTGGTTGGAAAACAGCGCCTGCCACAGCACCGACAGCACGCCGTACCAGGCGGCACCGGCCACCAGCAGCAGCGGCTCGTGCCAGAAGTCCGTGACGGCACCGCCGCGCTGGTCTACGCCGATCATGGTGTAGACCGACAGAATCAAGGTGGCTGAGGCAATCGCGCCATAGCGTTCGCCCAAGGCGCCGAGCATGGTCAGGCAGAAACTAGCCAGGGCCAGCGCGATGGCAAAGATCCACGGGTAAGGAAACAGCAGCTCCACTGACAGCGCAGCGATGCTGAAGCACACCAGCGTTACCGCCAGGGCATTGAGGCGGCCTTGCCAACTGTCATCGGTCTCGGCCAGGGCGCTGGCGATGATCCCCAGGAACAGCGGGATCAGCAGCGTCATTTCATCCTGGTACCAACACAGCGCCATGCTGCCGGTGAGGGCGATGAACACCCGTACGCTGTAGCTGAATTTATCCAGCGCCCACAGGCGCCGCATGGACTGCTTGAACGAGGTCGATGACATGAAGTCTGGAGTCTTCCGGGACAGTGCCGCTAAATTGAGCTATCAAGGACGCCACGGCAAGGGTGGTGATCACATACAACTGCAAATTTTCTTCAGGCACACCGCAAATCAAAATGTGGGAGGGGGCTTGCTCCCGATTGCAGTGTGTCAGCCAGAACATCTGTGACTGATACACCGCTATCGGGAGCAAGCCCCCTCCCACATTTTTTACTGCGTCGTGTCAAACAAACTGAGCTGCGGCGTAACCGGAAGCCCAGGCCCACTGGAAGTTGAACCCGCCCAGGTGGCCCGTTACATCCAGCACTTCCCCAATAAAGTACAAACCAGGGCTTTTCAGCGATTCCATGGTCTTGGACGACACTTCCCGCGTATCCACCCCACCCAATGTCACCTCGGCGGTGCGATAGCCCTCGGTGCCCGCCGGCACCAATTGCCAGCTACCGAGCTTTTGCGCAATGTCGGCGATTTCAGCGTGGGTGTACTGCTTCATCGGCTTGGACACAAACCAGATCTGCGCCAACAGGTTGGCCATCTTCTTGGTGAAAATTTCGCCCAGCAGGGTTTTCAACTCGCTGTTGGGATGCTCGACCTGTTGCTGTTGCAGCCAGGCATGGGCATCGTGATCGGGCAGCAGGTTGATTTCCACCGTGTCGCCGGATTCCCAATAGGAAGAAATCTGCAAAATCGCCGGCCCGCTCAGGCCGCGATGGGTAAACAGGATGTTCTCGCGAAAGCTCTGGTCGTTGCAGCTGACCAGGCAATCCACCGACGTACCGGATAACTCGCCGCACAATTCCTTGAGCTGGTCGGTGATGGTGAACGGCACCAGCCCGGCGCGGGTCGGCAGCAGTTCGTGGCCGAATTGCCTGGCCACTTGATATCCGAAACCGGTGGCGCCCAGGGTCGGGATCGACAGGCCGCCGGTGGCGATCACCAAGGATTCGCAGCGCAGCTCGCCCAAGGTGGTTTGCAACTGATAGCCGCTGTCGATCCTGGCAATTTCCTCAATCGAAGTGTCCAGGTGCAGGCTCACGCCGGTCTGGATGCACTCATCGAGCAGCATGCCAAGGATGTCGCTGGACTTGTTATCGCAGAACAACTGGCCGAGTTTTTTCTCGTGGTAGGGCACACCGTGCTTGGCCACCAGCGCGATAAAGTCCCACTGGGTGTAGCGCGCCAGGGCCGACTTGCAAAAGTGTGAGTTGTGCGAGAGGAAGTTGGCCGGCTCGGTGTACATATTGGTGAAGTTGCAGCGGCCACCGCCGGACATCAGGATCTTCTTGCCGGCCTTGTTGGCGTGGTCGATCAACATCACCTTGCGCCCACGCCCGGCGGCGGTCAGTGCGCACATCAAGCCTGCGGCGCCGGCGCCAATGATCACAACTTCGGTCGAGCGCACAGCAATGTCCTCATACAAGTTCTAATTTGAAATACAGTCAAATGTGGGAGGGGGCTTGCCCCCGATAGCAATCTGTCAGTTACAGATGTACTGACTGACACACTGCTATCGGGGGCAAGCCCCCTCCCACATTTTAATCTCCACTCGGCAGGAGAGATTTTTTACAGGATCCGAACACGCAACGACCGGCCCTTGATCTTGCCGTCATTCAAGCGCTGCAACGCCTGCTTGGCGATCCCGCGTTCCACGGCCACGAATGCCTGGAAGTCGAAAATCGCGATCTTGCCGACCTGGGCGCCCGGGATGCCGGCTTCACCGGTCAACGCGCCAAGGATGTCGCCTGGGCGAACCTTGTCTTTACGCCCGGCTGCGATGCACAGGGTGCTCATCTGCGGCAGCAGCGGACCACCGCTTTGCGGCTTGAGGTTGTCCAGTTGGTCCCAGTTCAGTGGTGATTTCTGCAACTGCTCGATGGCCTGGGCGCGGTGCGCTTCGGACGGCGCCACCAGGCTGATGGCGATACCGGTCTCGCCGGCACGACCGGTACGGCCTACACGGTGAATGTGGATTTCCGAGTCGCGGGCCAGTTCGACGTTGATCACCATGTCCAGCGAGTCGATGTCCAGGCCACGGGCGGCGACGTCAGTGGCTACCAGCACCGAAGTGCTGCGGTTGGCGAACATCGCCAGTACCTGGTCACGGTCGCGCTGTTCCAGGTCGCCGTGCAGGCCGACGGCGGAAATGCCTTTGGAGGTCAGGTGGTCGACGGTTTCCTGCACCTGCTGCTTGGTGAAGCAGAACGCAACGCAGGAGGCCGGGCGGAAGTGCGCCAGTACCTTGGTCACGGCGTCCATGCGCTCTTCCGGGGAGATCTCGTAGAAGCGCTGTTCGATCTGGTCGTCGGAGTGAAACGCTTCGGCTTTCACCTGTTGCGGCGCCCGCATGAACTTGGACGCCAGTTGCTTGATGCTGACCGGGTAGGTGGCCGAGAACAGCAGGGTCTGGCGGCGGGGCGGGGTCTTGCTGATGATGTCTTCGATGGCGTCGTAGAAGCCCATGTCGAGCATGCGGTCGGCTTCGTCGAGGATCAGGGTGTTCAAGCCGTCCAGTACCAGCGAGCCTTTGCGCAGGTGCTGCTGGATGCGGCCCGGGGTGCCGACGATGACGTGGGCGCCGTGCTCCAGGGAAGCGATCTGTGGGCCCAGGGACACGCCGCCGCACAGGGTCAACACCTTGATGTTGTCTTCGGCCCGGGCCAGGCGGCGGATTTCCTTGGCGACCTGGTCGGCCAGCTCACGGGTCGGGCACATCACCAGCGCCTGGCAACCGAAGTAACGCGGGTTGATCGGGTTCAACAGGCCGATACCGAACGCGGCGGTCTTGCCGCTACCGGTCTTGGCCTGGGCAATCAGGTCCAGCCCTTTGAGGATCACCGGCAAGCTTTGCGCCTGGATCTGCGTCATCTCGACATAACCCAGCGAGTCGAGGTTAGCCAGCATGGCGGCGGACAGGGGCAAAGTATTAAAAGCGGTGGCGATGGTAGTCACGGGACTGGCTCTGCAAAACAAAATGTCGCGCAGTGTAACAGGCCCCCTTGGGTTTCCCCGCAAGTTCTCGACGAGAAGCCCGTTAGTGCTCGATGTCGTGCTCGCGGCTGACCACGCGTTTGCCGTCTTTTGGCGACAGTTGCAGGAAGATCGCCGCCGCCAGCATCGCCATGATGCCTACGGTGAGGAAGGTCAGCTGGAAGGCGCCAAGTACACTTTCCACGCCGTCATTGCCGGTTTCGGCGGTAAAGCCGCCGAGCAGTGCGCCGGCACAGGCCACGCCGAGGCTCAGGGACAACTGCGCTACTACCGACAACAAGCTGTTGCCACTACTGGCCTGGGCGTCGTCGAGGTCGATCAGGGTCACGGTGTTCATCGCGGTGAACTGCAGGGAGTTGATCGCTCCCAGCACCGCGAGCATGCCCAGCAGCAGCGGGTAGGGCGTGTGTTCGCTGACCAGGCCCATGCTCGCCAGCATGATGCCCAGGGCCAACGTGTTGCCGGTCAGCACGATGCGGTAGCCGAGGCGCTCGATCAGCGGCCTGGCCACGGACTTGGCAAACATCGCTGCCGCAGCCAGCGGCAGCATGCTCATCCCGGCTTCCGCCGGTGAGTAGCCCAGCGCCACCTGTAACAGCAGCGGTACCAGGAACGGCAACGCGCCGCTGCCCAGCCGTGCGAACAGATTGCCCAGGATGCCCACGGCAAAGGTGCGGGTCTTGAACAGCACCGGGGAGAACAGCGGGTTATCGATATGCCCGGCGCGCAGCCAGTACGCTGCCAGGCACGCCAGCCCGCCGAACAGCAGCAACATCACCCGCAGGTGCGGCAGGTGCAGTTCGCCCAGGCCTTCCATGGCGATGGTGATCAGCACCATCGCCGCGCCGAACAGCAGGAAACCCAGGCCGTCGAAGCGTGTGCGCTCACTGCCACGCAGGTCGGGGATGAACTTCCACACGGCGTAGCAACCGATCATGCCCACCGGCAGGTTGATCAGGAAGATCCAGTGCCAGGTCAGGTATTGCACCATCCAGCCGCCCATGGTCGGGCCGAGCAAGGGGCCGAGCAGGCCGGGGATGGTGATGAAACCCATGATGCGCACCAGCTCGGAACGCGGATAAGCCCGCAGCACCACCAGCCGCCCGACCGGCAGCATCAGCGCACCGCCCAAGCCCTGGATCACCCGAGCACCCACCAGCATGGTCAGGCTGCTCGATAGTGCACACAGTAGAGAGCCGATGCTGAACAGCATGATCGCGCCAAAGAAGATCTTCTTGGTACCAAAGCGGTCAGCGATCCAGCCCGACGCGGGAATCAGCAAGGCGACGGTGAGCATGTAGGCGATCACCACGCCCTGCATACGTAGCGGGTTTTCTGCGAGGTCCCGGGCCATGGCCGGCAGTGCGGTGTTGAGAATCGTCCCATCCAGCGACTGCATGAAGAAGGCAATCGCTACCACCCAGGGTAGCCAGCGGGCGGTCTTGGCATCGAGAGGGGCGCGATCAGGCATGGGAACCCTTTTATTAGCAGGCTATGTGTCGGCGATTATGCGCCATCCGTCGCTCCTTTTCCCACTGGCGGTTCGTCTAAATCCGACAACGTTGCATGCTCCCCCACCAGGAAGTCCAACAGCGCACGGTGCACCGCCAACGCCGCTTCCCGGGACTCCAGGTCCAACAGATGGCCGGTGTGTTCGGCGACGGCAAAGCTACTGCGGCCCACATACTGCTTGAACAGCCGGGCCTCGGCCGCCGGGGTGTATTCATCCAGAGCGCCGTTGAGGAAGTGCACCGGTGTTTCAATCTGCTTGAGCGCCGGCAAATAGTTGCCATCACCCAAGGCCAGCACTTGGTGGATATGAAAGCGCGCCTGGCGATACTCGGTGGTGGCCATGTTCGACAGGTGCCGGTGGTTGTTGCGCTTGAGGCGGGGAGACAGGTATTTGCCGACCGTCTCGTTGAGCAGGTGGCCGACCGCGGACTTGTCATCGGCGTCGATCAGCACGCGCACGCGCTCTACGTATTCGAGCATGGCCTGGTTGAGGTTGGGTGCCAGGGCCATCACCACCGAGCTTTCGATGGAGGGGGGGTTGTGCGCCAGGGTCAGCAGTGTGGAGATGCCGCCCCACGAGGCGGATACCAAATGGTTGACTTCGAAGCGCTCTACCAGGGCGCGCAGGATTTGCACCTCGTCGTCCTTGGTGACCAGGTCGAGGTCGGTGTTGTGCTCGCGCGAGTAGCCGGAGAACGGCAAGTCGAACAGCAACACATTGAAATGCTCGGCCAGGCATTTACTGGTGCGGGCAAAGGAACGCGTGGTGGACAGGGCGCCATTGACCATCAGCACGGTTTTTCTTTCTGGGTTGTTACCGAGCTGCTCTACGTGAACGTTGTAGTGCTTGAACAGCCTTTCAATGACAAAACTTCCATGGTTCATGTCAACGCTCCAGCTTGCCGTTTCCCGGGCAAGGTCATGCATCACGTGCGGGCACGTGGGTGGGGTGGCGGGATGCCACTAACCGTTATAACGAGGTTTTTTGCAGGCGACAACCAAGCGCACGCTCAAGACCGTGAGTTAAGAAATAGCGGTAGGAAACGGCGAAAAGGCTGACTCAGAAGGGCCAATACCCCCTGTAGGAACGCGCGAGTTCGCGCCTACAGAGGGCTGGGGTCAGCGGGGTTTACAAGGTCAAGGTCAGGCGCTTGACCAAGGCACCTGGCAGCAGGTTGGAGGCAGTATTGCGCTGGCTGTAAGTGCTGGCCGACAGCAGCAACTCCCGATCAGCGGTCAGGGCTTCGAGCTGCGAACCGAGCAATTGATAGACACTGTCATCAAAGCGCATGGTGCTGACCGGTGCCTTGATCTCGCCGTTTTCCACCCAGAAAGTGGCAAAGCGCGTCATGCCGGTCAGGCGTGCCGCCGGCAGGTCGGAGTAGTTCAGGTACCACAGGTTGCTGATGTACAGCCCTGTGCCCAACTGCTTGAGGATATCGGCCTGGGCCAGGCTGCCTGCCGCCACTTGCAAGGCGCTGGGTGACTCGTCGCTGCTGGCGCCGTTGGTGCTCAAGCCATATTCGGCGGCGCTGCGAGAGTTGATCAACTGGCCCTCGGCCTTGCCTGCCTTGATCAGGGTTACGTCTCCACGCGGGTAGCCTTCGGTGGAAAACGCCTGGCTGAGGGAGCCACTGATCTGTTCGTTAACGGTCACCAATGGGCTCAACGACTGTTCACCGGCGTACAGGCGTTGCAGCGAGCTGCCCTTGCTGGCAATGGCCTGGGCCGAAAAACCGCCCCACGTGATGATGCTGATGATTTCTTCCAGTGCTGCTGGCGCAAGGTAGGCGCGGTACTGGCCGGGCGCCAGGTTGTGCAGCGGGCGGCCGAGAAACGCCAGTTGCTCACGGGCCTGTTGGAAGCGTGCGACGAATTCGGCGCTATTCCAGGTGTGCCCGGCGTAGCTGGCCTTCACCGCTTCACCATTGGCGTGGAACAGGCTGAAGTCGAAGTTGAAGCTATTGGCCTGGTGCCAGCCGAACGCCCCTGATGAACTGGCGAAACCACGGCTGATAGGGCCGGCGGCGTAGAAACCGACCAGGTCCACGCCTTCGGCAGCCTGGCGGATGTCTTCCAGTACCTGGGCGAGTTCCGGCAGCGGTCGAACCTGTTCGTTATGGCTTTGCCAGGCGTTGTGGTTCAGCAACAGGTACGGGTCACGCGGCAGCAGCGGCAAGGTTTCGCGCAGCTGTTGCAGGCCATCGGCCAGGCGTTGGCGATCCACGTCCGGCTCGCCGGACAGGGTGATGCCCAGGTCTGCGTGGCGACCATCGTTGATCAGCTTGAGGTTCAGGCTGGCCTGTTGTACCTGGCCGGCCTGGCGCACCTGCGCGTGGTTGAAACGCACGAATTCGGACGATTCATCCGCATAGCCGAGGTGAAAGTGTTCCTTGTCGGTGACGGCCTGCTTGAGCCAGTCCACCAGTGCCTTGAAATGATTCATCAGGCATCGCCCCCAAATACGTCAACGTTGCTGAACACACAGGCCGGCGACGCATGGCCGACACGTATCACCTGGTTGGGCTCGCCTTTGCCGCAGTTCGGCGTGCCCAATACCTTGAAGGTGCTGGCATCGCCGACGGCGCTGAGGTTGCGCCAGAACTGCGCGGAAATCGCCCGGTAATTGGGGTTCTTCACCACACCCTTGAGCTCGCCGTTTTCAATCAACTGGCCCCATTCGCAGCCGAACTGGAACTTGTTGCGCGCATCGTCGATGGACCACGAGCGGTTAGTCGACATCAGGATGCCGTTTTCAATGCCACCCACCAGTTGCGCGAGGCTTTTATCGCCGGCCTCGATATTCAGGTTGGCCATGCGGTCGATGGGCGGGCGGTTCCAGCCGCAGGCGCGGCTGTTGGCAACGCCAGGCAAGTCGGCGCGAAATTGCGACAACGCACCGCCCAAGGGCTTGAGCAGCAGGCCATCGCGGATCAGGAATTGCTTGCTGGCGCGGGTGCCGTCGTCGTCATGACGGTAGCTGGCCAGTTGCTCAGGGATGTCTGGGTCGAAGGTCACGTTGAGCAACGGTGAACCGTATTGCAGGTGGCCGAAGTCGCTGGCCTTCACAAAACTGGTGCCGGCATAGTTGCGCTCATCACCGAGGATGCGGTCCAGCTCCAGCGGGTGGCCGATGGATTCGTGGATCTGCAGGATCATCTGGTCAGGCATCAACAGCAGGTCACGTTGGCCGTGGGGCGTATTCGGTGCGAGCAGCAATTGCAGGGCTTCGTCGGCCACCTTGCTGGCGGCGCCCACCAGGCCGAAGCGCTGGATCACACCGGCACTGCCTTGCTGGCCGAAGTTGGTGCCGCCCAGGGTGCGGGTCTGGCTATCGTTGCCGTCGAAGGCAGTGACGCTCAGGCCGGGGAAGATGAAACGCTGGGCCTGGCGCAACTGCGCGCCAGCACTGTTGAGGTAGATCTGTTCAACCCGGGTGGTGCCCAGGCTGACTTCCCAGGTTACCAGGCGTTCATCCTTGGGCACGGCGGCAGACTCATCGCCGAGCAATTGGTAGCAATCGCTCAGGGACGGGAAAGGCTGGTCGAGGTCGGGGGACAGGTAGTCGGCAACGTCACTGGAAACCGGCTGCTGGTGCAGGTCGAGCAGGGCGTGGGGCTGGATCAACCGGGCTTGCTGTTCGGCACGCTCGAGGGCGGCTTGCAGGCCGGCCAGGGACATATCGTTGGTCGCGGCATAGGCTTCCACGCCATTGAGACGCACGGTGAGCATGGCGCCTTCATCGTGACCCAGGTGTGGCGGCTCGGCGACGTTCTTGCGTACCGACAGGTACTGGCCGGATTCGCGTACGTAGCGCAGCGAGAAGAATTCAGCGCGGGTGCGCAGGGCACTGAAGTGCTTTTTGAGTGTGGCGTGGTGTTCGAACATGGGGCCTTCCTTGTGGGCGGCTCGGCGCGGGCAGGCAAACAGAGTAGGCCTGGGCTGGGAGCTGATCAAGGAAAGTGTAGAGGGGAGGTTTTGTAGTGTCTTTCAGGGCCTCTTCGGGAGCAAGCCCCCTCCCACATTTGATTGGATTTACACAGTCAAAGGTGGGAGGGGGCTTGCTCCCGATGAAGGCGCCGCGGTGTATCAGTTACTGCGCAGTAGGACCTACTTCACGCAACGGCTTGCCACGTACCGGCGCCTCGCCTGCCACGTAGTAGTCGGCGGTGCTGCGCGGCAGCGGCTGGCGGCCACGGATCTTGTCGGCGATTTTCTCGGCGATCATGATCGTCGGCGCGTTCAGGTTGCCGGTGGTGATGATCGGCATGATCGACGCATCGACCACTCGCAGGCCCTGCATGCCATGCACGCGGCCTTCGCCATCCACTACGGCCATCTCGTCGGTGCCCATCTTGCACGAGCAGGACGGGTGGAACGCGGTTTCGGCGTGCTCACGGATGAACTTGTCCAACTGCTCATCGGTTTGCACTTCAATACCCGGGCTGATTTCGCGGCCACGGTATTGGTCCAGTGCCGGCTGCTGCATGATTTCACGGGTCAGGCGGATGCCGTCGCGGAATTCCTGCCAGTCCTGCTCGGTGGCCATGTAGTTGAAGAGAATGCTCGGGTAGTCCCGTGGGTTCTTCGACTTCAGTTGCACGCGGCCACGGCTTGGCGAACGCATGGAGCCCATGTGTGCCTGGAAACCGTGCTCTTTCACACCGTTGCTGCCGTTGTAGTTAATCGCTACCGGCAGGAAGTGATACTGGATGTTCGGCCATTCGAATTCCGGACGCGAGCGGATAAAGCCGCCGGCTTCGAACTGGTTGCTGGCGCCGATGCCAGTGCCGTTGAACAACCACTCGGCACCGATGGCCGGCTGGTTGTACCAAAGCAGCGACGGGTACAGCGACACCGGTTGGGTGCAGGCGTATTGCAGGTACAGCTCAAGGTGGTCCTGCAGGTTTTCGCCGACGCCTGGCAGGTCGTGGACCACCGGGATGTCGAGGCTTTCCAGCAGTTTGGCCGGGCCGACGCCGGAGCGTTGCAGCAGTTGCGGCGAAGCGATTGCGCCGCTGCACACCAATACTTCTTTGCGTGCACGGGCTTCAACGCGCTCTTCGGCGGCGCCGATCAGGTAACGCACGCCAACCGCACGCTTGCCTTCGAACAGCACTTTGTCGGTGAGGGCGTGGGTGACGATGGTCAGGGTCGAACGCTTTTTAGCCGTGTCCAGGTAACCGCGAGCGGTGCTGGCGCGACGGCCGTTTGGCGTGACGGTACGGTCCATCGGGCCGAAGCCTTCTTGCTGGTAACCGTTCAAGTCTTCGGTACGCGGGTAACCGGCTTGTACACCAGCTTCGACCATGGCGTGGAACAGCGGGTTGTTGCCCGCTTTCGGCGTGGTCACGCTGACCGGGCCGTCGCCACCGTGGTAGTCGTTAGGGCCGATGTCGCGGGTTTCGGCTTTACGGAAATACGGCAGGCAGTCGAGGTAGGTCCAGTTTTCCAGGCCCGGCAGCTTCGACCAGTTGTCGTAGTCCATGGCGTTGCCACGGATGTAGCACATGCCGTTGATCAGCGAAGAACCACCCAGGCCCTTGCCGCGACCACATTCCATGCGGCGGCCGTCCATGTGTGGCTCTGGATCGGTTTCGTAGGCCCAGTTGTAGCGACGGCCTTGCAGCGGGAACGCCAGTGCGGCAGGCATCTGGGTACGGAAATCGAGACGGTAGTCAGGGCCGCCGGCTTCCAGCAGCAAAACGGTGACGCCTTCGTCTTCGGTCAGACGGGTCGCCAGGGTGTTACCGGCGGAGCCGGCACCCACAATGATGTAATCGTATTCTTGGGACATTGAATGCACCCTCTATGAAGTGTGGTCAGGTCGGGCCACATCGGGAGCAAGCCCCCTCCCACAATTTGAATTGTGAATACCTTCAAATGTGGGAGGGGGCTTGCCCCCGATGGCGGCCTCAAAGGCAACACAAAGCTCGGGATTTAGAACACCGAGGCGTAGTCGCCCAGCTCAACCTGTACCGATTTGATGCGGGTGAAGTTGTTCAGCGAGCTGATGCCGTTCTCACGGCCCACACCGGATTGCTTGTAGCCGCCGACCGGCATCTTGGCGTCGGACTCGCCCCAGGCGTTGATCCAGCAGATACCCGCTTCCAACTGATGAATCACGCGGTGAGCGCGGTTCAGGTCCTTGGTCACCAGACCAGCGGCCAGGCCGAAGTCGGTGTCGTTGGCGCGGCGGATCACTTCTTCTTCGGTTTCGTAGGTGAGGATGCTCATCACCGGGCCAAAGATTTCTTCACGCACGATGGTCATCTCATCGGTGCAGTCAGTGAACACGGTCGGGGCAACAAACGCGCCTTTGGCGAAGTCGCCATCGGTCAGACGGTCGCCGCCGCACAGTACGCGTGCGCCTTCTTCCTTACCTTTGGCGATGTAGCCGAGCACGCTTTCCATGTGGGCGAAGCTGACCAGCGGGCCGAAGTTGGTGTTTTCGTCCTGCGGGTCGCCGACACGGATGCGCGCAACGCGCTCAACGATCTTGGCTTCAAACGCAGCTTGCAGGTGCTTAGGCACGAACACACGGGTGCCGTTGGTGCAGACCTGGCCGGAGCTGTAGAAGTTGGCCATCATCGCGATGTCGGCGGCGCGATCCAGGTCGGCGTCTTCGAACACGATCAGCGGCGACTTGCCGCCCAGTTCCATGGTCACTTCCTTGAGCGAAGAGCTGGAAGCGCTGGCCATGACTTTCTTGCCGGTGTCGGTACCGCCAGTGAACGAGACTTTCTCGATGCGCGGGTGCTCGGTCAACCAGGTGCCGACTTCACGGCCGCTGCCGGTCAAGACGTTGAACACGCCTGCCGGAACGCCAGCTTCGGTGTAGATCTCGGCCAGTTTCAGGGTGGTCAGCGAGGTGACTTCGCTTGGCTTGAAGATCATCGCGTTACCCGCGGCCAGGGCCGGTGCGGATTTCCACAGGGCGATCTGGATCGGGTAGTTCCACGCGCCGATACCGGCGACCACGCCCAGCGGCTCACGGCGGGTGTAGACGAACGAGGTGTCGCGCAGTGGGATCTGCTCACCTTCGATGGCGGGCACCAGGCCGGCGTAGTATTCCAGCACGTCAGCGCCGGTGACGATGTCGACGTATTGGGTTTCGGAGAAGGCTTTGCCGGTGTCCAGGGTTTCCAGGGCGGCCAGTTCATCGTTGCGCTCGCGCAGGATGTCAACGGCGCGACGCAGGATGCGCGAACGCTCCATGGCGGTCATGGCGGCCCAGATTTTCTGGCCTTTTTCAGCGCTGACCACGGCACGCTCGACGTCTTCTTTCGTGGCGCGTTGCACTTGGGCGAGAACTTCACCGTTAGCCGGGTTGATGGCTTCGAAGGTGGCATCGCTGCCAGCGTCGCTGTAGCCGCCGTCAATGTAGAGTTTTTGCAGGTCGAAACGGGCCATAAAGTCCTCGCAAGTGCATAAGTGGTTGGCGTTACCCGCCGAACAGTGGGCCATGGGGTTGTGGCAACACTGAGCGGCAGACGTTCAGGGGTTGAGCGTTTATAAGTGCTCTAACTCACCTGCTTGGCCAATTGGAAATCCATGTATTCGTAAGCGATCCGTTGCGCCTGCTCCGTGTCGAAAGCGTCTCCCGACAGGGCGCCGCGCAACCACAAACCGTCGATCAAAGCCGCCAGGCCGCGGGCTGCGCTGCGAGCCTCAGGCAACGGCATCGCACGGCGGAACTGGCAGCACAGGTTGGAATACAGGCGGTGATCGTTGATCCGCTGCAACCTGTGCAATGACGGGTGATGCATGCTGGTGGCCCAGAAGGCCAGCCAGGTTTTCATTGCCGGGCCGTTGACCTGGCTCGCGTCGAAGTTGCCTTCGATGATCACCTGAAGGTGCGCCCGTGGGCTGTCATCCTTCAAGGCACGCCTGCGTTCCTGGACGTTCTCGATCAGCACATTCATCAGGTAGCGCATCGTCGCTGCGATCAGACCGTTCTTGTCCTGAAAGTAGTGACTGATGATGCCGTTCGAGACGCCTGCCAGACGCGCAATCAGCGCAATGCTGGCATCTCCCATCCCGACCTGATCGATCGCCGTTAGCGTGGCTTCGATCAACTGCTGGCGGCGTATGGGTTGCATACCGACCTTGGGCATGTAGCACCTCTCCTTAGGCCTGCCGATGGGCGACGAACGTCCGTCGGCTTGAGGGCCAGTCTATTTTGTTTTGATTGAACGTTCAATCAACAAAGAATAAGATCTGCGACAAATGGTCGCTGCCTACAGAAGTTTCCTACCTGCTGGCCGCAACCGCTGACACCTGTAAAAACCCTTGAAACAGGCCAGATCAAGGCCTGCCCGCCACGTTGGTGGGGCTCAGGAATTTTCGGGGAGTCTTTATAACACCCGTCCGTCGACTGCCGAAAAATCGATGTCCCGGGATAACCGCTGCCTTGTGTTTCTCTCTCGCACTGCCTGGAGCATCTGCGCCATGAGTTCTGCCTCTCTTATAAAGACCCCGCCGGAAAAGGTCCGGGTCAACGGTTGGGTGTTCTACACCTCCACCGCGCTGATTCTGTTGTTGACCGCCATCCTGATCATCGCCCCGCAGGAGGCCGGGCGCATGCTCGGCGTAGCACAGGCCTGGCTTTCCAAAAGCTTCGGCTGGTACTACATGGTGGTGATCGCCGCTTACCTGGTGTTTGTGGTCGGCCTGGCGTTTTCGTCCTACGGAAAATTGAAACTGGGTAGTAAAGACGACACCCCGGACTTCAGCTACGGCGCCTGGGCCGGCATGTTGTTCTCGTCGGGCATCGGTATTTCGCTGTTGTATTTCGGTGCGTCCGAGCCGTTGGACCACTACTTCAACCCGCCCGAAGGCGCTGCCGCCAGCAATGGTGCGGCCCGCCAGGCGCTGCAACTGACTTTCCTGCACTGGGGCCTGCACGGCTGGGCGATCTACGCGCTGGTCGGCCTGGCCGTGGCGTACTTCGCCTACCGTCACAACCAGCCGCTGGCCTTGCGTTCGGCGCTGTACCCACTGGTGGGTGAGCGTTGGGTGAAGGGCGCGGCCGGCCACGCAGTAGACGGTTTCGGTATGTTCGTGACCCTGCTGGGGCTGGTGACCAACCTGGGGATCGGCTCGATGCAGGTGTCGTCCGGGCTGGAGAACCTGTTCGGCATGGAACACAGCAACACCAACCTGCTGATCGTGATCATCGTGATGAGCACCGTGGCGACCATCGCTGCCGTATCGGGTGTGGAAAACGGCATTCGCCGTCTGTCCAACCTCAACATCGTATTGTTCAGTGGCTTGCTGATCTTCGTGCTGCTGTTCGGCCCCACCCTGCACCTGCTCAACGGCCTGGTGCAGAACACCGGTGATTACCTCAACGGCATCATCCTGAAAACCTTCGACCTCTATGTGTACGAAGGCGATGCCGACAAGACCGAACGCTGGATGGGCCTGTGGACCCTGTTCTATTGGGCCTGGTGGATTTCCTGGGCGCCATTCGTGGGCATGTTCATCGCACGTATTTCCCGTGGTCGTACCGTGCGTGAACTGGTGGCCGGCGTGCTGCTGATCCCGCTGGGCTTTACCCTGGCGTGGCTGTCGATCTTCGGTAACTCGGCGCTGGACCTGGTGTTGAACCACGGCGCCGTGGAGTTGGGCAAGACGGCGCTGGAACAACCGTCCATGGCCATCTATCAATTGCTTGAGCATTACCCGGCGTCGAAAGTCGTCATCGGCGTGTCGATCTTCGTGGGCTTTGTGCTGTTCCTGACCCCGGCGGATTCCGGCGCGGTGATGATGGCCAACCTTTCCTGCAAAGGCGGCAACGTCGACGAAGATGCGCCGCACTGGTTGCGGATCTTCTGGTCGGTCGTGATCACCCTGGTGACCATCGGCCTGCTGTTTGCCGGTAACTTCGAAGCCATGCAAACCATGGTGGTGCTGGCAGGCCTGCCGTTCTCGGTGGTGCTGATCTTGTTTATGTTCGGTTTGCACAAGGCCATGCGTCAGGATGTGGCAATCGAACAGGAGCAGGCACAGTTGGCCGAGCGTGGCCGCCGTGGTTTCAGCGAGCGCTTGACCGCCCTGGATCTGCAACCGAGCCAGGCCACCGTGCAGCGCTTTATGGACAAGCACGTAACGCCGGCGCTGGAAGAAGCTGCGGTGGCGTTGCGTGAGCAGGGCTTGGAAGTGCAGACCCTGCTGGGCAAATCCAAGCGCTGCATCGGCGTGCGTATCGAGATGGAGCAGGGCAATCCGTTTGTCTACGAGGTGAGCCTGGACGGTTACTCGGCGGCGCCGGCTGACTTGCCTGAAGAAGAACGCACCCGTTACTACCGTGCCGAGGTGTACCTGCACAATGGGCCGCAGGAGTATGACCTGATGGGCTTTACCCAGGAACAGATCACCCGGGATGTGCTCGATCAGTTTGAAAGCCATCGGCAGCTCCTTGGCCGTGTCTATAGCTGATAGTTGAAACCTGGTGGTGTCCTCACTGACACCACCTGCTCTCTGTTGAAATAGAGATCAAATGTGAGAGGGGGCTTGCTCCCGATAGCGGTGTGTCAGTCAGTACATCTGTTACTGATACACCGCTATCGGGAGCAAGCCCCCTCCCACATTGACCCAGTTCCTGCAGTTGGTTTTGCAGTGTCTGTCAGCCCAGGTTCTTGCCTAGCAGGGCATGGTAGAGCTCACTGTCACCCAAGATCCCCACCACCTTGTTGTTGTCATGCAACACCAGCTTATTCCCTGTCTGGTAGCGAATCTGCAACGCATCGCGCATGCCGATGTTCGAGTCCACCAGCGTCGGCACGCGGCCCAACCCTTCCACCGCTTGCCCTGGCGCCCAGTTCTGCAAATTCATCACCACGCCATTCTGGCGTGCGCCCTGGATGGTGTTGCCTTCGGCCAGGTCCAGCCATGAGTCGCCGCCCGGATCAAGACACACCGAGCCATTCACCCGCGTGCAGTTATCCAGGGTGCGCATCAGGCTGCGCCCGCACAGTACGTTCAACGGGTTGGTGTGGGCGACGAAGGTGCGCACATAGTCGTCTGCCGGGTTCAGCACGATCTCTTCCGGCACGCTGTACTGGATGATCTTGCCGTCTTTCATGATTGCGATACGGCTGCCCAGCTTGAGTGCCTCGTCCAGGTCGTGGCTGACAAACACGATGGTCTTGCTCAGCTTGCGTTGCAGCTCCAGCAGCTCATCTTGCAAACCCTGGCGAATCAGCGGGTCGAGGGCCGAGAAGGGTTCGTCCATCAGCAGGATATCGGCGTCCATCGCCAGCGCACGGGCCAGGCCGACACGCTGCTGCATACCACCGGACAGCTCGTCGGGCTTCTTGTTGCGCCATTGGCTCAGGCCCACCAGTTCGAGCTTTTCATCCACCAGGGTGCGCCGTTCTTTCTCCGGGCGGCCCTGCATTTCCAGGCCGAAGCTGATGTTTTCGCGCACGGTCAGCCAGGGCATCAAGGCGAATTTCTGGAACACCATGGCGATGCGTTTGGTGCGCATCATTTTCAGCTCTGCAGGCGTGCAGGAGGCGATGTCGATCTGGCGACCTTCATGCTCCACAAACAGCTGGCCACGGCTGACAGTGTTGAGACCGTTGATGCAGCGCAGCAGGCTCGACTTGCCGGAGCCCGACAGGCCCATCAGCACGCAGATCTCGCCTTTCTCGATATCCAGGCTGGCGTTTTCAACACCGACAATCTGCCCGGTCTTTTTCAGGATCTCGTTACGGCTCATGCCCTGGTCCAGCAGCTTGAGCGCTTCACGTGGGTCTTTGGAGAAGATCACGTCGACTTTGTCGAATCGGATAATGCTCATGCATCACCCCCTACTTTAGCGTCGGGTTGTTTGCAGATACGGTCGAGCATGATGGCGAGCAACACGATGGCCAGGCCCGCTTCAAAGCCCAGGGCGATATCGGCCGTGTTGAGTGCGTTGACCACCGGTTTGCCAAGGCCATCGGCACCCACCAGCGCGGCGATCACCACCATCGACAACGACAGCATGATGCATTGGGTAATGCCGGCGGCGATGCTCGGCATGGCGTGGGGCAGTTCAATGCGCGATAGCAACTGACGGCGCGAGCAGCCAAAGGCCTTGCCGGCGTCCATCAACTCTTGCGGCACATCGCGGATACCCAGGTAGGTCAGGCGGATAGGCGCGGCAATCGCGAACACCACCGTGGAAATCAGCCCAGGCACCACACCCAGCCCGAAGAGGGTCAGGGTAGGGATGAGGTAGACGAAGGTCGGTACGGTCTGCATCAGATCGAGCACCGGCCGCATCATGGTGTAGAACAGCGGTTTGTGCGCGGCAACAATGCCCAGCGGCACACCGATGACCACGCAGACCAGGGTGGCAAACAGCACCTGTGCGAGGGTCTCCATGGTTTCCTGCCAGTACCCCAGGTTGAGGATCAGCAGAAAGGAGGCAATGACAAATACCGTCAGGCCCCACTTGCGTTGAATGAAGTGAGCCAGCAGCGCAATCAGACCGATCAATGCCAGCGGATTGAACCAGGTCAGCGCAAACGTCACGCCGTGGATCATCGTTTCCAGGGTCGATGCGATTGCGTCGAAATAGTTGGCACCGTGTTGGGTCAACCAGTCGACGAAGGCAGCGATGTACTGGCCTAGTGGGATTTTCTGTTCAGTCAGCATGGTAGTGAATGTCCACATGCGAAGGGAAAACATCCCGGGCCAGCGCACCGGCCCGGGGTCAGCGGGTGCTATTTGGCGAGGTAAGCTTTAACGGCATCGAGCCCTGGTTTGCCATCAACGGTGGTGACACCGGCGAGCCAGGTGTCGAGCACTTGCGGGTTCTTCTGCAGCCAGGCCTTGGCGGCGGCGTCGGGCTTCATCTTGTCGTCCAGGACGTTACCCATCAGGGTGCTTTCCATGTTCAGGGTGAACACCAGGTTTTTCAGCAACTGGCCGACGTTGCTGCATTCCTGGGTATAGCCTTTGCGGGTGTTGGTATAGATGGTGGCCTGGCCGTAGTTGGGGCCGAACGAGTCGTCACCGCCGGTCAGGTACTTCATCTTGAAGCGGGTGTTCATCGGGTGCGGTTCCCAGCCGAGGAACACGATGGCCTGGCCGCGCTTGGTGGCGCGTTCAACCTGGGAAAGCATCCCGGCTTCGCTGGATTCCACCACCTTGAAGCCAGCGTCTTTCAAGCCGAACTGGTTCTTGTCGATCACGGTCTGGATGGTGCGGTTGCCGTCGTTACCCGGCTCGATACCGTAGATCTTGCCGCCCAGCTCATCCTTGAATTTGGCGATATCGGCGAAGTCTTTCAGGCCCTTGTCATACAGCGCCTCGGGTACGGCCAGGGTGTACTTGGCGTTCTCCAGGTTGGCGCGCACGGTTTCCACGGTGCCGGCATCACGGTACTGCTTGATGTCGTTTTCCATGGTCGGCATCCAGTTGCCGAGGAAGATGTCCATGTTCTTGCCGTCGGCCAGGGACTTGTAAGTCACAGGTACCGAAATCATCGTGGTGCGCGGCTTGTAGCCCAGGCCCTTGAGGATTTCGCTGGTGGTCGCGGTGGTGACGGTGATGTCGGTCCAGCCGACATCGGAGAAGTTGACGGTCTTGCACTGTTCCGGTTCTGCAGCGTGTGCCACAACTGGCAGACTCAGCATGGCGGCCAACAACAACGAGGGTGAACCTTTCATCGGGGTAGACTCCTGTGTCTTTTTCTGGCGGCGTTCGCCGCGCTTTATAAGTGTTGCGGTTGGAGCGTGCGGTGAAGCTCTGGCACGGTGCCTTGCAAACGAGTCGAGACTGATCATGTACCAGTGAAAATCTGACGCCTACAGGGGGCGTCGTATCCAGTACAGGGATGGTCGTATCCAGTGTCGGTGACGTCGCTTACAGATTTTTTCCACGACAAAACTGCAGTTTTAATCGATCTGCACCGCAAAAAACGGCCAAAACGCCTGCTCGCTCAGGGGCGACGCTGGTGAGCATGAGTACGTCGGTGTGAGACGCCGTGAGCGACAACAAAAGCCTGATGATGCCGCCATCTGGGCGATCTGAGCGTAGCAGCTTGTTGATGCCTGGCCTGTGCTCAATGAGGAGTTTCAAGGCAATGGCTATCAGTGTTTTCGACCTGTTCAAGATCGGCATCGGGCCTTCGAGTTCTCACACCGTCGGCCCCATGCGCGCCGCGGCGTTGTTCGTCCAGGCGTTGCGTGAACGTGACGTGTTGGAACAGGTGCGGCGTGTCGAAGTTCAGCTCTACGGCTCGCTGTCGGCCACCGGCATCGGCCATGGCAGCGACACCGCGACCATCATGGGCCTGATGGGCGAGTGGCCGGACGCAATCGACCCGTCGCAAATCGGCGTGCGCATTCACACCCTGCGTGAAACCGACACCTTGTTGCTCGACGGCCGCCTGCCGGTGCCTTTCGTATGGGCGCGGGACATGCGCCTGCTCGACGAAAACCTGCCGTTCCACCCCAATGCCATGACCCTGGTGGTGTGGGGCGATGACGGCGAACTGCACCGTGACACCTACTATTCGGTTGGCGGCGGCTTTGTAGTGGATGAGGCCCAGGCCCGAAGCGGTGTGGCCGATATGGACCGCACCGAACTGCCTTACGATTTCTCCAGTGCGGCGCAGCTGTTGCAGTTGTGCAACACCCACAACCTGCGCGTCGCCGAGCTGATGCTGGCGAATGAAAAAACCTGGCGCACCGAAGATGAAATCCGCAGTGGTTTGATGAAGCTCTGGCGTGCCATGCAGGACTGTGTGGAGCAGGGCTTAAAGCACGAAGGCATCCTGCCCGGTGGCCTCAATGTGCGCCGCCGCGCCGCCAGGTTGCACCGCAGCTTGCAGGAGCTGGGCAAGCCCAATGTAATCGGTTCGACCTTGAGCGCCATGGAGTGGGTCAACCTGTTCGCCCTGGCGGTCAACGAAGAAAACGCCGCCGGTGGGCGCATGGTGACGGCGCCCACCAACGGCGCAGCGGGGATCATCCCGGCGGTACTGCACTACTTCATGAAGTTCAGTGAGGAAGTCACCGAAACCAACGTGGTCGACTACCTGCTTGGTGCGGCGGCGGTGGGGATTCTGTGCAAAAAGAACGCCTCGATCTCCGGTGCCGAAGTCGGCTGCCAGGGCGAAGTCGGTTCAGCCTGCGCCATGGCCGCGGCCGGCTTGGCGGAGATTCTCGGCGCCACGCCGGAGCAGGTGTGCAACGCCGCCGAAATTGGCCTGGAACACAACCTCGGCCTGACCTGCGACCCGGTCGGCGGGCTGGTGCAGGTGCCGTGCATCGAGCGCAATGCGATTGCGGCGGTGAAGGCGATCAACGCGGCGCAAATGGCCCTGCGTGGCGACGGCCAGCACTTTATCTCCCTGGACCGAGTGATCCGTACCATGCGTGACACCGGGGCGGATATGCATGACAAGTACAAAGAGACGTCGCGGGGTGGGTTGGCGGTGAGTGCGGTGGAGTGCTGAGACCGAGTCGCCTGTATCGGGAGCAAGCCCCCTCCCACATTTTGAATTGTGAATACCTTCAAATGTGGGAGGGGGCTTGCTCCCGATAGCGGCAGTTCAAACAATACTGCTCATAAAGTGAGCACCTGGATCCCAATGCGCCACCTTTTAGCGCGTCGCAAACAGATAAGCAGCTCCCAAACGATTTCTCCTCCAATACTCGCCCATCGTGCGTTGGGTGACAGACTTTTCCCACGCCCGCAAAGCGCCTTCCCACAAGTGCTACCGATTTGCTCACGCTGCTTGAGCAGGACGGTTCCTACGCTTTTTTCGGCCATATCCCGCACTTCCCGCACGGGCTTATATAGACGCATCAACAGGTCGTTTTCAGGAGTTATTGAATGGCCATTCAATTTTAGGCATGGCATTTGCTCTATCAATTCAAAGCCTCTCCTTTCCAGGGCGAGCGCAATAACAAGAGCCTCGCCTGAGGCCATCACCCGCTTTGTGTGAGGAGATACCGCGATGACGTCGTTCAACTCCGGGGCCCAACCCCAGAACCGTGCGCCTCAATCCATCGGCTTTCTGCTGCTGGACAATTTCACGCTGATTTCCCTGGCTTCGGCAGTGGAACCGCTGCGCATGGCCAACCAGTTGTCCGGCCGCGAGCTGTATCGCTGGACCACCCTGAGTGTCGACGGCAACCAGGTATGGGCCAGCGACGGTCTGCAAATCACTCCCGATGCTTCCATGCACAAAGCCCCGGCCCTGGACACCGTTATCGTGTGCGGCGGTGTGGGTATCCAACGCACGGTCACCCGTGAACATGTGTCGTGGCTGCAAGGCCAGGCGCGCCAGTCCCGGCGCCTGGGCGCGGTATGTACCGGCAGTTGGGCCTTGGCCTGCGCGGGTTTACTCGACGGTTTTGATTGCAGCGTGCACTGGGAATGCCTGGCGTCGATGCAGGAAGCGTTCCCGCGCGTGTCCATGAGCACGCGCCTGTTCACCCTCGACCGCAACCGCTTCACCAGCTCCGGCGGCACCGCGCCGCTGGACATGATGCTGCACCTGATCAGCCGTGACCACGGTCGTGAATTGTCGGCAGCGATCTCCGAGATGTTCGTGTACGAACGCATCCGCAACGAACAGGATCACCAGCGCGTACCGCTCAAGCACATGCTCGGCACCAACCAGCCGAAGCTGCAGGAAATCGTCGCGCTGATGGAGGCCAACCTGGAAGAGCCGATCGACCTGGATGAGCTGGCGGTGTACGTCGCCGTATCGCGCCGGCAGTTGGAGCGGCTGTTCCAGAAATACCTGCACTGCTCGCCATCGCGCTACTACCTCAAGCTGCGCCTGATCCGTGCCCGGCAACTGCTCAAGCAAACACCCATGTCGATCATCGAAGTGGCGTCGGTGTGCGGGTTTGTGTCTACGCCGCACTTCTCCAAGTGCTACCGCGAATACTTCGGCATACCGCCGCGCGATGAGCGCGTAGGTTCCAATACCACCCAGCAGGTGGCGATGCTGCCGATTCCGCAGGCATTGGTGTTGTCACCGTTGTCAGGGCCGATGTCGGCGTTGAGCCAGGCGCGCAATGAGTCGACTTTCGCGAGCGTACGGCTTTAGACCGAGTTGACTGCATCGGGAGCAAGCCCCCTCCCACATTTTGAATTGTGAACACCTTCAAATGTGGGAGGGGACTTGCTCCCGATAGCGATCTATCAGGCACCAGAGTTCTGCTTGAACTGCACCAAAGCCGGCAACAACTGCTTATCAATAGCCTGGCGCACAGCCGGCAGAATCGTCGCCTTGCCGGTGTACATCTGCTCCACCATGCCCTTGAGCGCCTTGGCCCGCGCTTCACTCAAGCCGCGCACTGCACACTCACACGCCTGCTCGGCGGTGGCACCGCTGGACACTTCAAAACCCAGCGAGCGCAGTTGGCCCAGCAGGTCATCCTTGTCAATCAAATCCGCGTGCATCATGACATTCATCCTGGTGTAGGGAGCGGGGACTGACCTGGATTCTGGTAGGCCCTCGGCCTGTCGGCAAGGGCAGAATCAACGGATGGCTCGGATGGCTATGAACAGGTCGTTTTCGGGGCAATCAGCGATAGAAGGAATAGGCACACTCACTCCCAGGCACGCAGCTTGAAGGTTTGGTCACCCTCGGGATGCACAGCTCACACAAGGCACTCTGCCCCGATTCAGTCACGGCTGGATCGGGGCTTTTTTTGCCGACTATTTTTTGCCTGGTAATCCAATCACTCGGCCGAGCAGGGCGGGGCGCGGCAGGTCGGCTTGCGCACTGCTTATGGTCGCGAGCCTTGCAAGCGTGGCCTCGGTAAAAGGCGCTGAGTGCGGCCCAGCCAGGTCAACGTGCAGCAGCATCTGTTCGTTGCCGGCCAGTGCTTTCTCATCGCCCACTAAATGCAGGCTGTGGTAGAGGTGCAGGCGCTTGGCGTCGTGGGCGATCAGTTGGGTCTGCACCTCAACGTCGGCGCCGCGTTTCACTTCATGCAGGTAGTTCAGGTGCAGTTCCAGGGTGAACAGCGAATGACCGCTGGCTTCACGGTTCTCGCTGTCCAGGCCGAGGGTGTCCATCAGCGCATCGGTGGCGTAGCTGAAGATCAGCAGGTAGAACGCGTCGCGCAGGTGGCCGTTGTAGTCCACCCAGTCTGGAAGGACTTGGGTGGTGTAGGTGGTCAATGCAGGCATTATCGGGTTCCTGTTATTCGGCGAAGGTCATGCCGTGCTTGGCCTTGGTGGTTTTTACCGCCTCCAGCACCGCCAGCAGGCAATCATCACGATAGCGCTCCAGTGCCGAAATGCTGTGTTTACCCAACTGCTCGCGGGTGCCATCGACCACATCGTCAATCAATTTGTCGGTCAGTTCAGGCGCTGGTAGATACGTCCACGGCAACTGCAACGCCGGCCCGAACTGCGCCATGAAGTGCCGCATACCGGCATCGCCGCCCGCCAGGGTGTAGGTGAGGAAGGTGCCCATGAACGACCAGCGCAAGCCGGCGCCAAAGCGAATGGCGTCATCGATTTCGCCGGTGGTCGCCACGCCGTCATTGACCAGGTGCAGCGCCTCGCGCCAGAGCGCTTCGAGCAAGCGATCAGCGATAAACCCAGGCACTTCCTTGCGCACATGCAGTGGGCGCATGCCGAGGGATTCATACACCTTGATGGCCGCCTGGATCGCTTCCGGCGCTGTGTTCCTGCCGCCGACCACTTCCACCAGTGGCAAGAGGTAAACCGGGTTGAACGGGTGGCCGACCACGCAGCGTTCCGGGTGGGTGGAGCCCTCGTAGAACTCACTCGGCAACAGCCCGGATGTGCTCGAACCGATCAACGCATTCGGCTTGGCCGCCGCGCTAATCGTGCTGTGCAATTGCAGTTTCAGCTCCAGGCGTTCCGGGGCGCTTTCCTGGATGAAGTCGGCATCCTTCACACAGTCTTCGATGGTGCTGACAAAGCGCAGGCGGTCTTGTGATGCGCCGGGTGCGAGGCCCTGTTTTTCCAGGGCGCCCCAGGCATTGGCGACGCGTTTGCGCAGCGCCGCTTCGGCACCGGGCGCTGGGTCCCAGGCCACTACATCCAGGCCGTGGGCGAGGGCGCGGGACACCCAGCCGCTGCCGATAACACCGCTGCCCAGAGCGGCGAAGGTTTTGATTTCAGTGATAAAGCGCATGTCGACATTCCTGAATAATGTGAAAAACCCATGTGGGAGGGGGCAAGCCCCCTCCCACATTTTTTTTAGCCGCGCTTGGTCAGGCCCATCTTCACGCGCCCCTCGGCCGGGGTCATGACCCGAGCCCCCAGGCGGCTGAGGATTTCACCGGCGCGTTCCACCAGTTGGCCGTTGGTGGCGAGCACGCCTTTGTCCAGCCACAGATTGTCTTCCAGGCCAACCCGTACGTTGCCGCCCAGCAGCACCGCTTGCGCGGCCATCGGCATTTGCATGCGGCCGATCCCGAAGCCGGCCCACACCGCGCCAGCGGGCAGGTTGTCGACCATGGCTTTCATGGTGGTGGTGTCGGCCGGAGCGCCCCATGGAATACCCAGGCACAGTTGGAACAGCGGGTTATCGAGCAGCCCTTCCTTGATCATCTGCTTGGCAAACCACAGGTGACCGGTGTCGAAAATTTCCAGCTCGGCCTTTACCCCCAGCTCTTGAATACGCTTGGCGCCGGCACGCAGTTGTGCCGGGGTCGACACGTAAATGGTGTCGCCGTCACCGAAGTTCAGCGTGCCGCAGTCCAGGGTGCAGATTTCCGGCAGCAGTTCTTCCACATGAGCCAGGCGGGTCAGCGGGCCGACCAGATCGGTGTTGGGGCCGAACTCCATGGGGTTTTCGCCGCCGCCGATCTCCAGGTCGCCGCCCATGCCGGCGGTGAGGTTGACGATGATGTCGATGTCGGCCTCACGGATGCGCTCCATCACTTCGCGGTACAGCGCCACGTCACGGCTGAACTTACCGGTGTGCGGGTCGCGTACATGGCAGTGCACCACGGTGGCGCCGGCCTTGGCGGCTTCTACGGCGGCGGCGGCGATTTGTCTGGGGGTGACCGGCACGTGCGGGCTTCTGGCGGTCGTGTCGCCAGCACCGGTGAGTGCGCAGGTGATGATGACGTCATGGTTCATGAGGCGGTTCCTTACAGGCGTGATTTCAAGGGCGTGGCGATGCCGTTCGCGGTCGAGTGACCGCGAAACGGTGATTGAAATGGGTTTACTGACTGGTTAATTGCAGGTTGGTCGCTGCCGGTTTGCCGTCGAAGGTGGTCACGCCTTCCAGCCAGCGCGCCTGGTCTTGGGGGTGATCCTTGAGCCACTGCCTGGCGGACTCGATGGCGTCCTTGTGATCCAGCAACGGCTGCATCATCCGGCTCTCGTCGGCGGCGGTGAAGGTCAGGTTGGTCAGCAGTTTGTGTACGTTGGGGCACTGCTCGGCGTAGGTCGGCGCGGTCACGGTCCACACGGTGGCCATGCCTTCGTTCGGGCCCAGGGCGCCATCGCTACCGGTGAGGTAAGTCATCGCCACGTTGACGTTCATCGGGTGTGGTGCCCAGCCGAAGAACACTACAGCCTCCTTACGGCGCACGGCGCGGTCCACGGCGGCGAGCATCCCGGCTTCGCTGGACTCCACCAGCTGGAACTTGCCCAGGCCGAACTGGTTCTTGGCGATCATTGCCTTGATCTGGGTATTGGCACCTGAGCCCGGCTCGATGCCGTAGATCTTGCCGCCCAGTTCTTTCTCGAACTTGGCGATGTCGGCGAAGGTTTTCAGGCCCTTGTCCGCCAGGTAGGTGGGTACTGCCAGGGTGGCGCGGGCATCTTCCAGGCTGGGTTTGTCGAGGACTTTGACTTGCTTGGCGTCCACGAACGGCGTGATGGTCTGGGTCATCAGCGGGTTCCAGTAGCCAAGAAACAAGTCCAGGCGTTGATCACGTATGCCGGCAAAGATGATTTGCTGGGACGCGCTGGTTTGTTTGGTCTTGTAGCCGAGGCCGTCGAGCAGCACTTGAGTCATGGCGCTGGTGGCGATGACGTCGGTCCAGTTCACCACGCCCATGCGCACGTTCTGGCAAGAAGCGGCGTCCGCTGCCATTACGGTGTTACTCAAGATGGCACTGGCGCTGAGTGCAAGCACGCAGCGGCTGATCAGTCGGTTCATGGTGGATACCTCGGCAGGTCGTTATTGTGGTGTCCGACGTCTTTGTGCGCCGTGAGATCAAGTTACGCAGCTTGAGGGCCGACAAAGCGCACGGCGGCGACCCACTCTTGCACTGCAGCGACCTGTGCCCTTGAATGGCCGGTTGAACTGGCGTATCACAGTGACCACGCTGCCCGTCCTACGAGAGCGCCACCATGTCCCAGGATTTCTACTTCTTGCTGATGCCAGGTTTTTCGGCCATCGGCTTTATCTCCGCATTGGAGCCGATGCGGGTGGCTAACCGCTTTCGTGGCGAGTTGTATCGTTGGCACATATTGAGCGCCGATGGCGGTGCAGTGCTGGCGAGCAACGGCATGTCGGTCAACGCCGACGCCGCGCTGGAGCCGCTGAAAAAAGGTGCGACGTTGTTGGTGGTGGCCGGCTTCGAACCGTTGCAGTTCGTCACTCCTGTGCTGGAACACTGGCTGCGTCGTCTCGACCATGATGGCGTAATCCTCGGCGCCATCGACACCGGTGCCTGCGTGCTGGCTGAAGCTGGCCTGCTCGACGGCCACCGCTTGACCCTGCACTGGGAAGCCATCGACGCCTTCAAGGAATCCTATCCACACCTGAGCGTGACCCAGGAACTCTTCGAAATCGACCGCCGCCGCATCACCTGTGCCGGCGGCACCGCTTCCATCGACCTGATGCTTGACCTGATCGCCCAGGCCCACGGCCCCGGGCTGGCGATTCAGGTCTCGGAGCAATTCGTACTCGGCCGCATCCGCCCACGCAAAGACCACCAGCGCATGCAGATCGCCACGCGCTATGGCATCAACAACAAGAAACTGGTGCAAGTGATCGGCGAAATGGAGCAACACACCGAACCGCCGCTGAGCACCTTGGCATTGGCCGATGCGATCAAGGTAACGCGGCGCCAACTGGAGCGGCTGTTTCGCCTGCATTTGAACGACACACCGAGCAACTTCTACCTCGGCCTGCGCCTGGAGAAAGCCCGGAAACTGCTGCACCAGAGCGACATGAGTGTGCTGGAGGTGAGCATTGCGTGTGGGTTTGAGTCGCCGTCGTACTTCACTAGGAGTTATCGGGCGAGGTTTGCCAAGTGCCCGAGGGAGGATCGGCGACGGGAGGTGGTTTGACGGACAATTATAGTCAATTATACTCTCTACTATAATTTATAGTCCTTTCCATAATTGAGTATAAAACCATGTCCAAGCACAGCGGCTTTGTGTTTCGCCGCCCCACCCTGGCAAGCAGTATTGCCGATGGCCTGGTGGGGGCCGGTATTCAGGATTTCACCTCCGGCCTGTTTCTCGCGGCGCCCCGTCGCACGGGCAAAAGCACTTTTCTGCGCGAAGACCTGATACCGGAATGTCAGCTCCGGGGCTGGCTGGCGGTGTATGTCGACCTGTGGGCCGACAAGGAAAAAGACCCCGCCGAGCTGATCGCGAGTGCCATTGCGGGGGCGTTGGTGCCGTTTGAAAAGGGCATTCGCAAACTGGCCAAGAACATTGGCATCGAGAAACTAAGCTTTCTGCGTACGCTCTCCTGGGACTTTACCAAGCCACAATTGCCTGTCGGTGCGACGCTGACCCAAGCGTTGGAGTTGCTCCACAGGGCTGCAGAAAAACCCGTTGTGCTGGTGATTGACGAAGCACAGCACGCATTAACCACCGAGTCAGGTATCAATGCGATGTTCGCGTTGAAGGCTGCCCGGGATCAGCTCAACCAAGGCCGTGACGAGGAGGGCAGCGGTTTGCGCCTGGTGTTTACCGGCTCGAATCGCGACAAACTCGCCCATTTGGTATTGGGTAAAAGCCAGCCATTCTTCGGTTCCAGCATCACGCCATTTCCGCTGCTGGGCAAAGAGTTCACCCAGGCCTACACCGTGCACCTCAACGCGCACCTGGCCAAGAACAACCAATTCAACGCGGCTGATATTGATGAGGCGTTCGAGCTGGTAGGTCGGCGTCCCGAGATGTTGCGCACGATCATCGGTGAAGTGGCATTGGAGCTGGGCGAGGCAAGCAACCTGGGCCAACTGTTGCACAGTCGCGCAGAACTGCTGCGCGCCGGGGTGTGGACCGAATTCGAAAGCGCCTGGAACGCCCTGACCATCCCGCAGCGCGCCGTGCTGGAGGTGATGGTGGAGCGTTCTCAAAACAATGAACCCTTCGCGCCATTCACCGACAGCACCCTCACGGCTGTCAGCAAGGCGCTGGAAGAGATGGGCAGCGACGTGGTGCCGGGTACCCAGACCATCCAGGCCTGCATCGATGCCCTGCGCGACAAGGAACTGGTGTGGAAGTCGAGCCGAGGCGGCTATGCCCTGGAGGACAAAACCTTCGGCGACTGGCTGCAACACAAGAGCCGTACACCGCGCTAAAAGGCCGGCTCCTACAGAGAGCAGGTGTGGCTTATTTCTTTACCAGGGCCGAGCACGCCGCCTTGTAGGCCTCATGCTGATACTTGTTCAGCGTCGCCGGCAGTTCAAAGTTGTGCTTCTTGTTCTGCGCATTGATGGTCTGCGGCGACAGTAGCGCCACTTCAACCCCCTCCAGTAGTTGAAACACCCCTTCAATCTTGAACGTCGTCGGGCCACCGGCGAATTCACCTTTCTTGCTGCGCTTCTTGATGGCGATACGTTCAATGGCGTTGTCCTGCACGAACGCCTTTACCTGGGCGGCGAAGGCTTTGACGTTGGCGGCCTCATCGTCGTCATCGAGGGCGATTTTCTTGGTGGCCAGGGCAATGTGAGTCAGCGCCTGGTTGTCCAGGGCAGCGAGGGCGAAGATGGCTTCGCTGCCTTTGATTTCGATGCCGCAGATTTGCATGTGATTTTCCGTCAGCCAATGTTCGATGAGTTGAGTTACTTGGGCGGACGCATGAGGCCGCCAAGTTCAAATAGTTTCTTTACTGTTTCACTCATGGGCTGCAATTGAGCGATTTCAAGTTGCAGCTTTAATAAACTGGCTTTCTTGATGTCTTCCTCAAGCTGATTCAAACGCTCGCTGGGAACTTGTATTCTTTTGTACCAGTAACGTAAGCCCAGGAATGATGAGGTTGAAGCAATACCGGCGTACAGCACGAGGAGTACGAGAGAAAACCATTCTCGAGCGCTCACAAAGCTAAAGGTAATGTCGAGCAAGTCAGGCTCTCGTGGCTTCTGGGTGCCCCCCATCATTGACTGGATGTCTACGACTTTTTTCAGAAATTCAAGATTGTTGTTCAACTCTATTGAAAGGTTTGGTATCAAGTCTTTGTGAGCGAGACCGCTTTGGAGCGCTGTGATGCGAGCACTGTATTTACTTTGGTTTTGTGTGCTCGAAAAATTATACAGCGCCTCGTCGGTTTCCTTTTCTGTTCGGTAATCCAGATACGCAAGTGCGACGATGATAGCCAGTGCGCCTCCCAGCATAAGTAAACCGGATATGGCGAAAAACTTGTAAAGGTTGTCCGTTGGGGGTGTGGGGAACCATTGCATTGTTTAGTCCTCATCCTTGAGATGGAAAAGAAGTCGAACCCGAAGCAAAACCATTATCTGGCTCCAGGCGATAGATATAGGTTGTAAATGGATCACTCCTGCCCGATCGACTCCAAAAACTCCGACCGCTCATCACTCATCCGCGCCAGGCAATCGTTCTGCGCAATCGCATAGTCCTTGCTGCCGTTCACCGCCGGGAAGGTGTCCACTGCGCAATCAGCGTCACGCAGTTTTTCCCACTTCTGCTGGGCGTCCTTCAGACGAGCGGTAATGTCGGCCAGCTTGGTCTTGTCGCTGCCATAGGTCGAACCCATGCGCTCCAGCAACCCCTGATAGTTATCCTTGAGCAGTTGCTCGGCGGTGGTTTTGTTGTAGGTGGCGCAAGCCAGGGTCTGTTTGTCGTTTTCGATGCCATCGCACGGCGTGCTGTCGGTGTCTTCGGCCGCGTGGGCGGTGGTTGCGATGAGTGCCAAAGCCAGGAAAATCGATTTCATTGCGCCGTCTCATATCAGGTGATGCGGAATTCTGGCTCAAGCGTAAGACAAAGAACAGCCGCCCGTCAGACCTGTCTTGGCAGCCTTTGTCGCGGATTGACGCTTTCGGCAATTCCCCTGTCGTTTTTGCACCCGGCTCCGTCGGTCCCTGGGCATATGCTGGCCCCAAAGCGCCGGCACACGATTCGGCGCATGAATCGCCAATAAGGGGACGCCTGATGAGCCCAGCCGAACTGCACGCCGACAGCATCGTTATCGACGGGCTGATCATTGCCAAGTGGAATCGCGACCTGTTCGAAGACATGCGCAAAGGCGGCCTCACTGCTGCCAACTGCACCGTGTCGGTGTGGGAAGGGTTCCAGGCCACCATTAACAATATTGTGGCCAGCCAGACCCTGATCCGTGAGAACAGCGACCTGGTAATCCCGGTGAAAACCACCGCGGATATCCGCAAAGCCAAAGAGCAAGGCAAGACCGGCATCATCTTCGGCTTCCAGAATGCCCATGCCTTTGAAGACCAACTCGGCTATGTGGAGATCTTCAAGCAGCTCGGCGTGGGTGTGGTGCAGATGTGCTACAACACCCAGAATCTGGTGGGCACCGGTTGCTATGAACGCGATGGCGGCCTGTCGGGTTTCGGTCGCGAGATTGTCGGTGAGATGAACCGCGTGGGCATCATGTGCGACCTGTCTCATGTCGGCTCCAAAACCTCCGAAGAGGTGATCCTCGAATCGAAAAAACCGGTGTGCTACTCCCACTGCCTGCCCTCGGGCCTTAAAGAGCACCCGCGCAACAAGTCCGATGAAGAACTCAAGTTCATCGCCGACCACGGCGGTTTTGTCGGCGTGACCATGTTCGCGCCGTTCCTGGCCAAGGGCATCGACTCGACCATCGACGACTACGCCGAAGCCATCGAATACACCATGAACATCGTCGGCGAAGACGCCATCGGCATCGGCACCGACTTCACCCAGGGGCATGGCCAGGATTTCTTCGAAATGCTCACCCATGACAAGGGCTACGCCCGCCGCCTGACCAGCTTCGGCAAGATCATCAACCCCCTGGGCATTCGCACCGTGGGCGAGTTCCCCAACCTCACCGAGACATTGCTCAAGCGCGGCCACAGCGAGCGCGTGGTGCGCAAGATCATGGGCGAGAACTGGGTCAACGTCTTGAAGGACGTTTGGGGCGAATAAGCCAAGTACCCTCGGGCAACACCACAACGAATTTTTCTGGAGTTAAGTTTCCATGGCCAAGATCGCCCCGCAATTGCCTATCGAAGTCGACAGCGAAACCGGTGTCTGGACGTCCGACGCCCTGCCAATGCTGTACGTGCCGCGGCATTTCTTCGTCAATAACCACATGGGCATCGAAGAAGTACTGGGTGCCGACGCCTATGCCGAAATCCTCTACAAGGCGGGCTACAAATCCGCCTGGCACTGGTGTGAAAAGGAAGCTGAATGCCACGGCCTGGAAGGTGTCGCGGTATTCGAGCACTACATGAAACGCCTGTCGCAACGCGGCTGGGGGCTGTTCAAGATCCAGGACATCGACCTCGACAAAGGCACCGCCAGCGTCAAGTTGGAACACTCGGCCTTCGTCTATGTGTACGGCAAGGTCGGGCGCAAGGTCGACTACATGTTCACCGGCTGGTTTGCCGGCGCCATGGACCAGATTCTGCAAGCGCGCGGCAGCCAGATTCGCACCGTCGCCGAGCAAGTCTACGGCGGCTCCGAAGAAGGCCACGACGACGGCCTGTTCACCGTCAAGCCGTTGTAAGTCGAGGAACCCAGTCATGGCTTTCGAAGCAATGTTCGCGCCGATCCAGATCGGCAAACTGACCATCCGCAACCGCGTGCTCAGTACCGCCCACGCCGAGGTGTATGCCACCGACGGCGGCATGACCACCGACCGCTATGTGAAGTACTACGAAGAGAAAGCCAAGGGCGGCATCGGCCTGGCGATCTGCGGCGGCTCCTCGGTGGTGGCCATCGACAGCCCCCAGGAGTGGTGGAGCTCAGTGAACCTGTCCACCGATCGCATCATCCCGCACTTCCAGAACCTGGCCGACGCCATGCACAAGCATGGCGCCAAGATCATGATCCAGATTACCCACATGGGTCGGCGCTCGCGCTGGGACGGCTTCAACTGGCCGACGCTGATGTCGCCGTCCGGCGTACGTGAGCCCGTGCACCGCGCCACCTGCAAGACCATCGAGCCGGAAGAAATCTGGCGCGTGATCGGCAATTACGCCCAGGCTGCGCGTCGGGCCAAAGCCGGTGGCCTGGACGGTGTGGAACTGTCCGCGGTGCACCAGCACATGATCGACCAGTTCTGGAGCCCGAGGGTCAACAAGCGTACTGACGAATGGGGCGGCACCTTCGAAGGCCGCATGAAGTTCGGCCTGGAAGTGCTCAAAGCCGTGCGCACCGAGGTCGGTGATGACTTCTGCGTGGGTATGCGCCTGTGCGGGGATGAGTTCCATCCGGACGGCCTGTCCCACGAGGACATGAAGCAGATCGCCAAGTATTACGACGACACCGGCATGCTCGATTTCATCGGTGTGGTGGGCTCGGGTTGCGACACCCACAACACCCTGGCCAACGTGATCCCCAATATGAGTTACCCGCCGGAGCCATTCCTGCACCTGGCGGCCGGTATCAAGGAAGTGGTCAAGGTCCCGGTGCTGCATGCGCAGAACATCAAGGACCCGAACCAGGCCACGCGCATTCTCGAAGGCGGCTATGTGGACATGGTCGGCATGACCCGTGCGCATATTGCCGACCCGCACTTGATCGCCAAGATCAAGATGGGCCAGATCGATCAGATCAAGCAGTGCGTCGGCGCCAACTATTGCATCGACCGCCAGTACCAGGGCCTGGATGTGCTGTGCATCCAG
Source organism: Pseudomonas haemolytica (assembly GCF_009659625.1). GTDB lineage: Bacteria > Pseudomonadota > Gammaproteobacteria > Pseudomonadales > Pseudomonadaceae > Aquipseudomonas > Aquipseudomonas haemolytica. Next base: position 632,049 of record NZ_VOIW01000003.1, read on the forward strand.
AACGCCGCGACCTCGCGTGAATACATGGGCGTGCCGCACATCATCGAAAAGTCCACCGGGCCCAAGCGCAAGGTGGTTGTGGTCGGTGCCGGCCCGGCCGGGATGGAAGCCGCACGCGTGGCTGCCGAACGTGGCCACGACGTGACCCTGTTCGAGAAGAAAGAATTTATCGGCGGGCAGATCACCACCGCCTCCAAAGCCCCGCAACGGGACCAGATCGCCGGTATCACCCGCTGGTTCCAGCTGGAGCTGGCGCGCTTGAAAGTCGACCTGCGCCTGGGCGTGGCCGCCGATGCCGAGACCATCCTGGATCTGCGTCCGGACGTGGTGGTGCTGGCGGTCGGCGGGCATCCGTTTATCGAGCAGAACGAACATTGGGGCGCCGCCGAAGGCTTGGTAGTGAGCAGTTGGGATGTGCTCGACGGCAAAGTCGCGCCGGGCAAGAACGTGCTGGTGTACGACACCATCTGCGAGTTCACCGGCATGTCGGTGGCGGACTTCCTGGCCGACAAAGGCAGCCAGGTGGAGATCGTCACCGACGACATCAAGCCGGGCGTGGCGATTGGCGGTACGTCGTTCCCGACCTACTACCGCAGCATGTACCCCAAGGAAGTGATCATGACCGGCGACATGATGCTGGAAAAGGTCTACCGCGAGGGCGACAAGCTGGTAGCGGTGCTGGAGAACGAATACACCGGCGCCAAAGAAGAGCGGGTGGTCGACCAGGTGGTGGTGGAGAACGGCGTGCGTCCGGACGAGGCCATCTACTACGGGCTCAAGGAAGGCTCGCGCAACAAGGGCCAGATTGACGTAGAGGCGCTGTTTGCGATCAAGCCGCAGCCGTGCCTGAGCGAGGCGGGTGACGGGTATTTGCTGTTCCGCATTGGCGACTGTGTGGCGCAGCGTAATACCCATGCTGCGATCTATGACGCCCTGCGCCTTTGCAAAGACTTTTGATGAGGTGAACTCGGTCAAATGTGGGAGGGAGCAAGCCCCCTCCCACATTCAGGCCAGTTTCACAGTAGACCTGTGCGGTCTGTGGGAGCTTCACCATGTTGAACACCTTGCTGCCTATTCTCTTGTTTGCCGCCCTGGGCCTTGCCGTCCTCGGCGCGCTGCGGCGCGTCATGATGTGGCGCCGTGGTCGCGCGTCCAAGGTCGACCTGCTGGGCGGCCTTTTAGCCATGCCCAAGCGCTACATGGTCGACCTGCACCACGTAGTCGCCCGCGACAAATACATTGCCAACACCCACGTCGCTACCGCCCTGGGCTTTGTGCTGTCGGCGTTGCTGGCGATTCTGGTGCATGGTTTCGGCCTGCAGAACCGTATCCTCGGCTATGCCTTGTTGTTGGCCTCGGTGCTGATGTTTGTCGGTGCCACGTTCGTCTATCTGCGCCGTCGTAACCCGCCGGCGCGCCTGTCGAAAGGCCCGTGGATGCGCCTGCCGAAAAGCCTGATGGCGTTCTCGGTGAGCTTCTTTCTGGTGACCTTGCCGGTGGCCGGGATTCTGCCGGCGGATCTCGGCGGCTGGCTGCTCGCTGCGCTGCTGAGCGCGGGCGTGTTGTGGGGCGTGTCCGAGATGTTTTTCGGCATGACCTGGGGCGGGCCGATGAAGCACGCCTTTGCCGGCGCCCTGCACCTGGCCTGGCACCGCCGCGCCGAGCGCTTTGGAGGTGGCCGTTCCACCGGTTTGAAACCTCTGGACCTGAGCGACAAAACGGCACCGCTGGGTGTGGAAAAACCCAAGGATTTCACCTGGAACCAACTGCTCGGCTTCGACGCCTGCGTGCAATGCGGCAAGTGCGAAGCGGCGTGCCCGGCGTTCGCTGCCGGCCAGCCGCTGAACCCGAAAAAACTCATTCAGGATATGGTGGTCGGCCTGGCCGGCGGCACGGATGCCAAGTTCGCCGGCAGCCCGTATCCATCTATTAACGGCGGCGGCAAACCGATCGGCGAACATAGCGGCAACCCGCACCAGCCCATCGTCAACGGCCTGGTGGACGCCGAGACCCTGTGGTCGTGCACCACTTGCCGCGCCTGCGTGGAAGAGTGCCCGATGATGATCGAGCACGTGGACGCCATCGTCGACATGCGCCGCCACCTTACCCTGGAGAAAGGCGCCACGCCGAACAAGGGCGCTGAAGTCCTGGAAAACCTGATCGCCACCGACAACCCGGGCGGCTTTGCACCGGGTGGCCGGCTGAACTGGGCGGCGGATCTGAACCTGCCGCTGCTCAGCGACAAGGGCAGTTGCGAAGTGCTGTTCTGGGTCGGTGACGGCGCCTTTGACATGCGCAACCAACGCACCCTTCGCGCGTTCGTCAAAGTGCTGAAAGCGGCCAAGGTCGATTTCGCGGTACTCGGCCTGGAGGAGCGCGACAGCGGTGACGTTGCGCGGCGCTTGGGCGATGAAGCGACCTTCCAACTGCTGGCCACGCGCAATATCCAGACCCTGGCCAAGTACAGTTTCAAGCGCATCGTCACCTGCGACCCTCACAGTTTCCATGTGCTGAAAAACGAGTATGGCGCCTTCAACGGCAATTACCTGGTGCAGCACCACAGCACCTTCATGGCCGAGCTGATCGGCGACGGCGCGTTGAACCTGGGCCAACACAAAGGCAACAGCGTGACCTATCACGACCCTTGTTATCTGGGCCGCTACAACGGCGAATACGAGGCGCCACGCCAAGTACTACGGGCGCTGGGGATCGAGGTCAAGGAGATGCAACGTTCCGGTTTCCGCTCGCGTTGCTGCGGTGGCGGTGGCGGCGCGCCGATTACCGACATCCCCGGCAAGCAACGTATTCCCGATATGCGCATGGACGACATCCGCGAAACCGGTGCCGAGCTGGTGGCCGTGGGTTGCCCGCAATGTACGGCGATGCTTGAGGGTGTGGTCGAACCTCGGCCTTTGATCAAGGACATCGCCGAGTTGGTGGCCGATGCTTTGCTGGAAGACCCCACGCCGGCTAAAGCGCCTAAACGTGAACCTGCGGAGGTGCACTGATGAGCGACATTATCCGCCGCGACCCACGGGCCGAATGGATCGCCCGTAATCGCCTGCACCCGCTGCATGCGGCCATGCAGCCGGTACAACACAGTTGGATGGGCCCTAACGGGATCATCCGCAAGAACGTGCATGGTGTCGGTTTTATCGGCCCCAACGGCATCAAGCGTATTGATCGCAGTGGTGCCCAGCAGGGCGGTGCGGCCAAGCGTACGGCGGCAGTAGAGGTGCAACTGCCGCTGCATCAGGTGCCGGCGCCCGCGTTCTACATCAACGTGGTGCCGGACATGGTCGGTGGCCGCTTGAGCAACCACGACCGTGACCTGCTTGGCCTGGCGCGGCAACTGGCCGGCAGCGACGGCGCGGTGCTGGCGGTGGTGTTTGGCGAGCACAAGGAAACGGCGTTTGCCACAGCGGGCGTTGATCGCTTGTTGGTGCTGGAAGGCCATGAGTTCGACGGTTATTCACCGGAGCAGCGGGTACAGGGTTTGCGGGCTGTGGATAACCAGTTCAGCCCGCGCCACTGGCTGCTGCCGGACAGCCGCAGCGGTGGTGGCGAGCTGGGCCGACGCTTTGCCGCCAGCCTGAAGGAACGCCCGGCTACGCGGGTATGGCAAATCAAGGGCAATGAGTGCATCGGGCGTGCGGGTGCTGGCCAGGAAGACTTGGCCCGACCGCTGCCGCGCCTGGTTCTGGCGGCCGTCGAATGCGCCGAGCCGGTCAGCGAGACGCGCCATGAAGTGTTGCCTGTGCAGATATCCACAGCCCTGGCCCGCAGTTTGCCGCGTATCGAGGATCTCGGTGCGGTGGCAGTGGACCCGGCGGCGATTCCCATGGCCGAGGCCGAATTCATTTTCTCCGGCGGCAACGGCGTGACGGATTGGGCGCTGTTTCACCAGACCGCTGCGGCCTTGGGCGCTACCGAAGGCGCCTCACGGGTGGCAGTGGACGACGGTTTCATGGCCCGGGACCGCCAGGTCGGTGCCAGCGGCACCTGGGTCACGGCGCGGGTGTACGTGGCCGTGGGCATCTCCGGGGCGATCCAGCACCTGCAAGGCATCGGTGCCTGCGACAAGGTGGTGGCGATCAATCTCGACCCGGGCTGCGACATGATCAAGCGTGCCGACCTGTCAGTGATCGGCGAAAGCGCCGCGATACTGCAAGCCTTGATCACGGCGGTCGAGACCTACCGCAACGGCGCCAAGCGCGATGCAGCTTAAGGATATGGCCATGACGATCAATGTAATCAGCCTGGTGTCCATCGGCGCCCACCCTACCTCGGGGCGCCCACGGCGCGCCGAGCAGGACGCGCGCGCCGTCGAACTCGGCCTGCAACTGGCTGGGGATAAGTTGCAGGTGCTTCATGCTGGCAACATCGCCGAACCGACCCTGCGCAGCTACCTGGGCATGGGCCTGCCGCAGTTGCAGGTACTGGAGCAACCGCCAGGCTCCGATGCCTTGCCGGTACTGAATGAGTATCTGCGCGACGCCGGCGCCCAGGTGGTGCTCACCGGCAGTCAGGCGGAAACCGGAGAAGGCTCGGGCATGTTGCCGTTCCTGTTGGCCGAGCAATTGGGCTGGCCGCTGATTGTGGGGCTGGCCCAGGTGGAGTCCATCGAGGGCGGCGTGGCCCATGTGCTGCAGGCGTTGCCCCGTGGCCAGCGGCGGCGCTTGAAGGTGCGCCTGCCGTTTCTCGCCACGGTGGATAACGCCGCGCCCAAGCCACGCCAAAGTGCCTACGGCCCGGCGCAGCGGGGTGAGTTGGCGGCTCATGAAGTCGAGATTGAACAAGACGACTTATTCACAGGTGCGCTGCTGCAACCGGCCAAGCCCCGACCCAAGCGCCTCAAAGTGATCAAGGCCAAGAGCGGCGCCGACCGTATGAAGGCTGCAACGGCCAAGGCCAGTGGTGGCGGTGGGCAGGTGCTCAAGGGGTTGAGTGCCGAAGCCGGCGCCGAGGCCATCCTTAAGCTGCTCATAGAGGAAGGCGTCGTGCGCTGATTGTTTACCCACAATCCCTGTTGACCCGTCTGTGGATAACCTGTTCGCGGTTGTCCACAGCCCCTGTTTATCAAGCCCTACAGCCCTCTGTACAAAAAACAACCAGGCTAAGCTACGGTTTTTCCTTGGGTTTTCCCTCGTGGCCTGGATTAAGTTGCCCCCAAAGTCTGTTGGCGCTTCTGTGGATAAGATGTTCGCTATCAGCTACAGGCCATATACAACGGGGCTTCCAGAAGGTTGGTCAAGTTTTGATCAATTAGCGCTCTTTGCCGCTTTAAAATGCTGGATCGCCCGATTTATGAAGGTTTGGCGTGGTTTTCCACAGCATCGGCAGAGTTGCCCCCAAAGTCTGTTGGTGCATCTGTGGATAAGGTGTTCGCTTACCGCTGGAAGCCACGTTAATAAAGGTGTCCAAAGGTTTGATCAATAAATGATCAGCTGAGAATAAAATCCGGTCGTTCGAATAAGTCACGGATTTTCTTGATTTAATTTGGCTGCACGGCGTACTTGCCCACAATTGCTGTGGGTGGCTTTGTGGATAAGTTGTTGGGCATCGGCTGGAGGGTAGACTGCCAGCGGTGTGCGAGAGATCTGATCAAATATTAAGCAGTACCGAGATTTAAGTGTGGGAGCGGGCTTGCTCGCGAAGGCTGAGTGTCAGTCAACAGATTCATCGACTGATCCACCGCTTTCGCGAGCAAGCCCGCTCCCACATTTTTTTATTCGTGTGCGGCTACACCTTTGAGGTAGGGCGCTGGCGCCGCACCCAGGTTTTTCAACATGCGCTCGCTGTACCAGTCGACAAAATTCACCACACCAAACTCATAGGTCTTGGAGTATGGCCCTGGCTGGTAGGCGGTGGAGTTGATCCCGCGCTGGTTCTCTTCGGCCAGGCGGCGGTCCTGGTCGTTGGTTGCATCCCACACCTGGCGCATGCGGTCTACGTCATAGTCCACGCCTTCCACGGCGTCCTTGTGCACGATCCACTTGGTGGTGACCATGGTTTCCTGGGCACTGATCGGCCATACGGTGAACACAATGATGTGATCGCCCATGCAATGGTTCCAGGAGTGGGGCAGGTGCAGGATGCGCATCGAACCCAGGTCCGGGTTCTTGATACGGCCCATGAGCTTGGCGCAGCCCTGCTTGCCGTCCAGGGTCATCGACACGGTGCCCTTGAGCAGCGGCATGCGCACGATGCGGTTACGCAGGCCGAAGCTGGCGTGGGCGTAGGGGATCTTCTCGGCGTCCCAGGCGGCGGCCGAAGCAGCCACGTGGTCCTTGAAGGCCTGGTCGGCGCGTGGGTCGGTGACGTCGTCCCACTCCAGCAGGGTTTTCAGCAGCTCCGGGTGCGACGCATTGCAGTGGTAGCACTCGCGGTTGTTTTCCAGCACCAGTTTCCAGTTGGCTTTTTCGAACAAGGTGGTCTGGATCGCCACCTTGGTGTTTTCCATGTCGTAGGGTTCCATGTAGTGGCTGAGTGTCGACAGGAAGTCATCGATGGCCGGCGGGTTCTCGGCCAGGCTAATGAAAATGTAGCCGCCGGCGGTCTTTACGTTCACCGGCTTGAGGCCGTATTGCTTCATGTCGAAATCGGCGCCCATCTCGGTGCCGGCGAACAGCAGGCGACCGTCCAGCTCGTAGGTCCACTGGTGGTAATGGCACACCAGCTTGGCGACCTTACCCTTGTCGCTGGTGCACAAGCGTGAACCGCGATGGCGGCACACGTTGTGGAACGCATGCACCACGCCGTCGGCGCCACGGATCACGATGATCGGGTTCTTGCCCACTTGCAGGGTCAGGTAGTTGCCCTTGGTGGGGATCTCGCAGGTCATACCGGCGATCAACCACTCTTTCTGGAAGATCTCCTGCATATCGATATCAAACAGCCGCTCGTCAGAGTAAAACGGCTGCGGCAGCGAAAAAGTGCGCTCGCGCTCTTGCAGCATGTGCGCGGTGGCCTTGCGTGCGGGTTCCAGCGGATCGCCCAAGCTTAAGGTTGCGGTGACGTCCATCGTGTGTGTCCTCATGGCCATTCTGTGTGGCCGGCGAATAGTGGCTACGGTTGGTGCTGTGCAAGGCGTAAAGAAAGCGTCGTTGTTGGGAGCGAGTGTGGGCCTGCCGATGCGCCGAACCTTGTCCATTAGCGACACGGCCCACTCTGATCCCGACGCGCAACCCCCGTGGTATGGGGGCTGGTCGCGATAAGTATGTGAATGTCGCAGATAGGTAAATGGGTGGTTCCGGCGTTACGCAGAATCGCCACCATAAGGCCGACGTCGGCGGTGGAGAACAACATGTCCAATAGTTTCCTGAATCCGGTAACCACCCAGACCTGGGCCAATGGTCGACACATCGTCCGTTGCGTCAAAGTCATCCAGGAAACCTGGGACGTGCGCACCTTCTGCTTCATGGCCGACCAGCCGATCCTGTTCTTTTTCAAGCCCGGGCAATTCGTCACCCTGGAGCTGGAAATCGAAGGCCAGCCGATCATGCGTTCGTACACCATCTCCAGTTCACCGTCGGTGCCCTACAGCTTTTCGGTGACCATCAAGCGCGTACCGGGCGGGCGAGTCTCCAACTGGCTGCACGACACGTTGCATGAGGGTCAGGAGCTGGCGGTGCACGGCCCGGTCGGGTTGTTCAATGCCATCGATTTCCCAAGCCCGAAAGTGCTGTACCTCAGTGGTGGCGTCGGCATCACCCCGGTGATGTCTATGGCGCGCTGGTTCTATGACACCAACGCCAACGTCGATATGACGTTTATCCACAGCGCCCGCTCGCCCAAGGACATCATCTACCACCGCGAGCTGGAGCACATGGCGTCGCGGATCGACAACTTTAGCCTGCACCTGATTTGCGAAAAACACGGGTTGGGCGAGCCCTGGGCCGGTTATCGCGGTTACCTGAACCACAAGATGCTGGAACTGATGGTGCCGGACTTTCTGGAGCGCGAAGTGTTCTGCTGCGGGCCTACGCCGTACATGAGCGCGGTGAAGCGTCTGCTGGAAGTCGCCGGTTTTGACATGACGCGCTATCACGAAGAGTCCTTCGGCGCGACGCCGCCGGAAGCGCGTGCCGATGCGGTGGAACAAGCCGAGCAGGCGGCGGATGCGCCGGAGGTCGACCTGGCGGACCTGCACCAGGTGGAATTTATCGCTTCAGGCAAGAGCATTCGCGTGGCACCGGGGGAAACGGTGCACGCGGCGGCCGCCAAGCTTGGCCTGCTGATCCCCAAAGCCTGCGGCATGGGCATCTGTGGCACATGCAAGGTGATGAAACTGGGCGGCGAGGTCGAGATGGAGCACAACGGCGGGATTACCGAGGAAGACGAAGCCGAAGGCTACATCCTGTCGTGCTGCAGTGTGCCCAAGGGCGATGTGCGCATCGAATTTTAAGGTTGTTGATCGTTCCCATGCTCTGCGTGGGAATGCCTTTTGGGACGCTCCGCGTCCCGCTCGCTCAGGCTGTGCACGTAGTGATACAGAGCGTGGGAACGATCATTCACTTGGTGGTTACTGGGCGTAGATATGCACGACGAAATGCTGGCCTGATGCTGTCAATTCATACACCTTGTCGTAGATCCTCAGCGTCCTCGAGGGTTCGCGGATGGTATCCCCGACTTTGGCGTATTTCCTGAACTCATCCCAATCAATCACCGTGGTGCTGATAGTGCCATCGCCCTGAAGGGTGTTGCTGTTGCTCTGATATTCCATGGTTTAGCTCTCTGCTGGATTTCCGTTTCCGGCCGATTGCTCGGCAGGCAGTTGTCCCCGCAAGGTGGCCTCTGCAGCGGCCTTTTCCTTGCGGGTAACCAGAGGCTAGTCGCTGGAATCCCAGCGCGCTGCTGTCAGAAATATCAAAAAACAGTCTCGGCACTCCGCCAGTATTCGTTAGTTTCAGGCCCCCATCACTGTCCGAATATCCGCCGCTAATTCTCTTACGCGCTCTTCCTCGGTATCCCACGCACACATGAAGCGCGCACCGCCTTTGCCGATGAAGGTGTAGAAGCGCCAGCCCTTGGCCGTCAGCGCCGCAATGGCCGGCTCCGAGAGTTGCAGGAACACGCCGTTGGCCTGTACCGGGAACATCAATTCCACGCCGGGAATATCTGCTACCAGGCTGCTCAACAACTGCGCGCAGTGATTGGCGTGGCGTGCATGCTTGAGCCAGGCGTCGTTTTCCAGCAGGCCCACCCACGGGGCGGAGAGGAAGCGCATTTTCGACGCCAACTGGCCAGCCTGTTTGCAGCGGTAGTCGAAGTCTTCGGCCAGCTTGTGATTGAAGAACAGGATGGCTTCACCCACCGCCATGCCGTTCTTGGTGCCGCCAAAGCACAGCACGTCCACGCCGGCTTTCCAGGTCAGGTCGGCGGGTGAGCAGCCGAGGAACGCGCAGGCGTTGGAGAAGCGCGCGCCGTCCATGTGCAGGTTCAGGCCCAGTTCCTTGCACGTGGCGCTGATGGCGCGGATTTCTTCCGGGGTGTACACGCTGCCGACTTCGGTGGCCTGGGTCAGGGTCACGACGCGTGGCTTGGGGTAGTGGATGTCCTGGCGTTTGAGGGCGATCTCGCGGATCGATTCCGGGGTCAGCTTGCCGTTTTCAGTGCGAGCGACGAGCAGCTTGGAACCGTTGGAGAAAAACTCCGGTGCGCCGCATTCGTCGGTTTCGACGTGGGCGGTTTCCGAGCAAATCACGCTATGGTAGCTCTGGCACAGCGAAGACAGCGCCAGGGAGTTGGCCGCCGTACCATTGAAGGCGAAGAACACCTCGCAGTCGGTCTCGAACAGATTGCGGAAACCGTCGGCGGCGCGGTGGGTCCATTCATCATCGCCGTAGGCGCGTTGATGGCCCTGGTTGGCTTGTTCCATGGCGGCCCAGGCTTCCGGGCAAATGCCGGAATAGTTGTCGCTGGCGAATTGTTGGCTCTTGTCGGTCATGGCCCATTCCTATGGTCGATGTTGGTGCGCACTTTAACCAAGATTGTTAGGGGGGCGCACGCACTGTAAATGCAAAGTCACTGGGGAATTATGCACGGTACTGTAACGGCTCCTGTAGGAGGCGTCCGCGATGGCGCTTTGGACTTGCTCAAGTGGCTGGCGCTGCTCTGCATGGTGCTGGACCACTTGCGCTACGTCGGGTTAAACCTGGATGGCCTGTACGTGCCAGGGCGCCTGGCTTTCCCGTGGTTTTGCCTGGCGATTGCGGCGAACCTGCACCGGGTTCGAGGCACGCAGGTGAGCGGTCAATGGCGGTATCTGGGGTGGCTGCTGCTGTTCAGTGCGATCAGCGAAGTGCCGTACCGAATGTTTATCGACGATGCCGATACATTGAACGTGCTGCCGACGCTGGCATTGGGCCTGCTGGTTGCCAGAGGATGGCAGCAGAAGACGCTTGTTGATCGAGGATTGGCGCTGATCGCCCTAACATTAGGCGCGGTATTTTCCACGCAGCTGATGTTCGGTTTTTTTGGGGTGTTGCTGCCGCTGGCGATGCTCATGGTGTTTCGTCGGCCTTGGTATTTCAGCCTGTTGCCTGGCCTGGTCTGCGTGGCGGCCAACCAATGGCAGATACTGCTCAATAGCGGCACGCTGGTGGCGCTATTGGGATTGGCCGCGTGCCTGATCGCGCCATTGGGGGGCTTGGTCTTATTGCGACAGGCCAGACACATGGCGCCGCCGGCCATGCGCCGCTGGGCGTATGGCCTTTATCCGCTGCATTTCCTGTTGTTGCTACTCGTGCGCAAGATCATCGCCTAACCCCTGTGGGAGCGGGCTTGCTCGCGATAGCGGTGGGCCGGCCAGCACCTGTATTGACTGACCCGCCGCCTTCGCGAGCAAGCCCGCTCCCACATTTGTTCTGCGTCGTTCATCCGATGTCGTAAACGCACCTTTGCGTGGCGTCCGTAGGCATTTGGTATATCTGCACCAGCCCTACCATCGCATCAAAGGGCCCTGCACGGGCCTCAACAATACGAAAGGCTGGGAGAGACGCGATGTTCAGCAAACAAGACCAGATCCAGGGATATGACGACGCGCTGCTGGCGGCGATGAATGCCGAGGAGCAGCGTCAGGAAGACCATATCGAGCTGATCGCGTCGGAGAACTACACCAGCAAGCGCGTGATGCAAGCCCAGGGTAGTGGCCTGACCAACAAATACGCCGAAGGCTACCCAGGCAAGCGCTACTACGGTGGCTGCGAACATGTGGACAAGGTCGAAGCCCTGGCCATCGAACGCGCCAAGCAATTGTTCGGCGCCGATTACGCCAACGTGCAGCCGCACTCGGGCTCATCGGCCAACAGTGCGGTGTACCTGGCGCTGCTGAACGCCGGTGACACCATCCTCGGCATGAGCCTGGCCCACGGCGGCCACCTGACCCACGGCGCTAAAGTGTCGTCCTCGGGCAAGCTGTACAACGCGGTGCAATACGGTATCAACACCGACACTGGCCTGATCGACTACGACGAAGTCGAGCGCCTGGCCGTGGAGCACAAGCCGAAGATGGTGGTAGCCGGTTTCTCTGCCTACTCCAAAACCCTGGATTTCCCACGCTTTCGCCAGATTGCCGACAAGGTCGGTGCGCTGCTGTTCGTCGACATGGCCCACGTCGCCGGCTTGGTCGCCGCCGGCCTGTATCCGAACCCGCTGCCGTACGCCGATGTGGTCACCACCACTACCCACAAGACCCTGCGCGGTCCGCGTGGCGGCCTGATTTTGGCCCGAGCCAACGAAGAAATTGAAAAGAAACTCAACGCCGCGGTATTCCCCGGCGCCCAGGGTGGCCCGCTGATGCACGTCATCGCCGGCAAGGCGGTGTGCTTCAAGGAAGCCCAGGAGCCAGGCTTCAAGGCCTACCAGCAACAAGTGATCGACAACGCCCAGGCCATGGCCAGCGTGTTCATCAAGCGCGGGTATGACGTGGTGTCTGGCGGCACTGACAACCACCTGTTCCTCGTTAGTCTGATCCGCCAGGGCCTGACCGGCAAAGAGGCGGACGCCGCCCTCGGTCGCGCTCACATCACCGTCAACAAGAATGCTGTACCGAACGACCCGCAATCGCCGTTCGTGACTTCGGGCCTGCGCATCGGCACTCCAGCGGTGACCACCCGTGGTTTTAAAGTGCCGCAATGCATCGAACTGGCGGGCTGGATCTGCGACATCCTCGACAACCTTGGCGACGCCGATGTCGAGGCCAACGTGGCCAAGCACGTGTCTGCCCTGTGCGCTGATTTCCCGGTTTATCGCTGAGCGCGGTTTTGGAGTAATGACTATGCAACGCTACTCGGGCTTCGGCCTCTTCAAGCACTCACTCAGCCATCACGAAAACTGGCAGAAGATGTGGCGCACGCCGACCCCTAAAAAGGTCTACGACGTGGTCATCGTCGGCGGCGGCGGGCATGGTCTGGCGACCGCTTACTACCTGGCCAAGGAGCACGGCATCACCAACGTGGCAGTGGTCGAGAAAGGCTGGCTGGGCGGCGGTAACACCGCACGCAACACCACCATCGTGCGCTCCAACTACCTGTGGGACGAGTCGGCGCATTTGTACGAACACGCGATGAAACTCTGGGAAGGTTTGTCCCAGGACTTGAACTACAACGTGATGTTCTCCCAGCGCGGCGTCTACAACCTGTGCCACACCCTGCAGGACATCCGTGATTCCGAGCGTCGCGTCAGCGCCAACCGCCTCAACGGCGTGGACGGTGAACTGCTGAATGCCAAGCAGGTGGCCGACGAGATTCCGTACCTGGACTGCTCGAAAAACACCCGCTACCCCGTGCTCGGCGCCACCGTGCAACGGCGCGGCGGCGTGGCACGTCACGATGCCGTGGCCTGGGGCTTCGCCCGTGCCGCTGATGCCTTGGGTGTGGACTTGATCCAGCAGACCGAAGTCATCGGTTTCCGTAAGGAAAACGGCGTGTGCATCGGTGTGGAAACCAACAAGGGCTTTATCGGCGCCAAGCGCGTCGGTGTGGTCACCGCCGGTAACTCCGGGCACATGGCCTCGCTCGCGGGTTTCCGCCTGCCGATCGAATCCCACCCGTTGCAAGCGTTGGTGTCGGAGCCGATCAAGCCGATTATCGACAGCGTGATCATGTCCAACGCCGTGCACGGCTATATCAGCCAGTCCGACAAGGGCGACCTGGTGATCGGTGCCGGTATCGACGGTTACAACGGCTACGGCCAGCGCGGCTCCTACCCGGTGATCGAACACACCATCCAGGCCATCGTCGAGATGTTCCCGGTGCTGTCCCGCGTGCGCATGAACCGCCAGTGGGGCGGCATCGTCGACACCACGCCGGACGCCTGCCCGATCATTTCCAAGACGCCGGTACCGAACATGTTCTTCAACTGCGGTTGGGGCACCGGTGGCTTCAAGGCCACCCCGGGCTCAGGCAACGTGTTTGCCGCCAGCCTGGCCAAGGGTGAAATGCACCCATTGGCCGCGCCTTTCTCCATCGACCGTTTTCACAACGGTGCGCTGATCGACGAACACGGCGCTGCGGCCGTCGCCCACTAGCTCTCGGCGTATAAAGAGGAGAAATTCCCTATGTTGCATATCTTCTGCCCTCACTGCTTTGAGCTGCGCTCCGAAGAGGAATTCCACGCGTCCGGCCAAGCGCACATCCCGCGCCCGCTGGACCCGAATGCCTGCACCGATGAAGAGTGGGGCGACTACATGTTCTTCCGCGACAACCCCCGTGGCCTGCACCACGAACTGTGGATCCATGCCGCCGGTTGCCGCCAATATTTCAACGCCACCCGCGACACCCTGACCTACGAAATTCTTGAAACCTACAAGATCGGCGAGAAGCCGCAATTCACCGCCAAGGCTTCTGGAGAGAAGGTATGAGCCAGATCAATCGCCTGTCCAACGGTGGCCGCATCGACCGCAATAAAGTCCTGACGTTTACGTTCAACAGCCAGAGCTACAAAGGCTTTGAAGGTGACACCCTGGCTGCTGCGTTGCTGGCCAATGGCGTCGACATCATTGGCCGCAGCTTCAAGTACTCGCGGCCTCGCGGGATCTTCGCCGCTGGCGCCGAAGAGCCCAACGCGGTGTTGCAGATCGGTGCCACTGAAGCTACGCAAATCCCGAACGTGCGCGCTACGCAACAGGCGCTGTATCAGGGCCTGGTCGCCACCAGCACGAACGGCTGGCCGAGCGTCAACAACGACATGATGGGCATTCTCGGCAAGGTCGGCGGCAAACTGATGCCGCCGGGTTTCTACTACAAAACCTTCATGTATCCGCAGTCGTTCTGGATGACCTACGAGAAGTACATCCGCAAGGCCGCAGGTCTGGGGCGCTCGCCGACCGAGAACGACCCGGACACCTACGACAACTTCAACCGTCACTGCGATGTGCTGGTGGTGGGCGCCGGTCCCGCCGGCCTCGCCGCAGCTTTGGCCGCGGCCCGCAGCGGTGCGCGGGTGATCATCGCCGATGAGCAGGAAGAGTTCGGCGGCTCCTTGCTCGACTCCCGCGAAAGCCTCGACGGCAAGCCGGCCACCGAGTGGGTTGCCAGCGTGATCGCTGAACTCAAGGCCCTGCCGGACGTGGTGCTGCTGCCCCGCGCCACTGTCAACGGTTACCACGACCATAACTTCCTGACCATTCACGAACGCCTCACCGATCACCTCGGTGACCGTGCGCCGATTGGCGTGGTGCGCCAGCGTATTCACCGGGTACGCGCCAAGCGCGTCGTACTGGCGACCGGTGCGTGCGAGCGTCCGCTGGTGTATGGCAACAATGACGTGCCGGGCAATATGCTCGCCGGTGCTGTGTCGACTTACGTACGCCGCTACGGCGTGGCGCCGGGTAAAAAGCTGGTGCTGTCGACCAACAACGATCACGCCTACCGCGTGGCGCTGGACTGGTTCGATGCTGGCCTTACCGTAGTGGCGGTGGCCGATGCGCGCCACAACCCACGCGGCGCTTTGGTTGAAGAAGCCCGGGCCAAGGGCATTCGTATCCTCACCGGCAGTGCCGTGATCGAAGCCCGTGGCAGTAAGCATGTGAGCGGCGCTCGCGTAGCGGCCATTGACGTCAAGGCACACAAAGTCACCAGCCCCGGTGAATGGCTGGACTGCGACCTGGTCGCCAGCTCCGGTGGCTACAGCCCGGTGGTCCACTTGGCTTCGCACCTGGGCGGCAAGCCGACCTGGCGCGAGGATATTCTCGGTTTTGTACCCGGCGAAGCACCACAGAAACGCGTGTGCGTCGGTGGTATCAACGGCGTCTACGGCCTTGGTGATTCCCTCGCCGATGGTTTTGAAGGCGGCGTGCGCGCGGCCAGCGAAGCCGGGTTTGCCCCGGTGGAAGGTACCCTGCCCAAGGCCTTGAGCCGTCTGGAGGAACCGACCCTGGCGCTGTTCCAAGTACCGCATGAAAAAGCCACTGCACGGGCGCCGAAGCAATTTGTCGACCTGCAAAACGACGTCACCGCCGCCGCCATCGAACTCGCCACCCGCGAAGGTTTCGAGTCGGTGGAGCACGTCAAACGCTACACCGCGCTGGGGTTCGGTACCGACCAGGGCAAGCTCGGCAACGTCAACGGCCTGGCGATTGCCGCCCGTTCGTTGAACGTAACCATCCCGCAGATGGGCACCACCATGTTCCGCCCCAACTACACGCCGGTGACCTTCGGCGCCGTCGCGGGCCGCCACTGTGGGCATATCTTCGAGCCAGTGCGCTACACCGCGCTGCAAGCCTGGCATGTGAAAAACGGTGCCGAGTTTGAAGACGTTGGGCAGTGGAAACGCCCGTGGTATTTCCCGCGCAACGGTGAAGACCTGCACGCGGCGGTGAAGCGTGAGTGCCTGGCGGTGCGCGACAGCGTCGGCCTGCTTGATGCGTCGACCCTGGGCAAGATCGACATCCAGGGCCCTGACGCCCGTGAATTCCTCAACCGCATCTACAGCAACGCCTGGACCAAGCTCGACGTGGGCAAGGCGCGCTACGGCCTGATGTGCAAGGAAGACGGCATGGTCTTCGATGACGGTGTCACCGCCTGTCTCGCCGACAACCATTTCCTGATGACTACCACCACTGGCGGCGCCGCCCGCGTGTTGCAGTGGCTGGAAATCTACCAACAGACAGAATGGCCAGACCTCAAGGTGTACTTCACCTCGGTCACCGACCACTGGGCGACCATGACTCTGTCCGGCCCCAACAGCCGCAAGCTGCTGGCAGAAGTGACTGATATCGACCTGGACAAGGACGGCTTCCCGTTCATGACCTGGAAAGAAGGCCTGGTCGGCGGCGTACCGGCGCGGGTGTTCCGTATCTCGTTTACCGGTGAGCTGTCGTACGAAGTCAACGTGCAGGCCGACTACGCCATGGGCGTGCTGGAACAGATCGTCGAGGCTGGCAAGAAATACAACCTGACCCCGTACGGCACCGAGACCATGCACGTACTGCGCGCCGAGAAAGGCTTCATCATCGTTGGGCAAGACACCGATGGCTCGATGACCCCGGACGACCTGAACATGGGCTGGTGTGTAGGCCGGACCAAACCGTTCTCGTGGATCGGCTGGCGTGGCATGAATCGCGAAGACTGCGTGCGTGAAGAGCGCAAGCAACTGGTGGGTTTGAAGCCGATCGATCCAGCCGTGTGGCTGCCGGAAGGCGCGCAGTTGGTGTTCGATCCGAAGCAGGCGATTCCGATGAAGATGGTCGGTCATGTCACGTCAAGCTATGCGCACAACTCCCTCGGCTATTCGTTCGCGATGGCGGTGGTGAAGGGCGGCTTGAAGCGTATTGGCGAGCGGGTGTTTTCACCGCAGGCGGATGGCAGCGTGATCGAAGCAGAGATTGTGTCTTCGGTGTTCTATGACCCGAAAGGTGATCGGCAGAACATCTGATAGACCGCGGCGCGGCCATCGGGAGCAAGCCCCCTCCCACATTTGAAGGTATTCACAAATCAAAATGTGGGAGGGGCGGTGCGACGATTCGACTTGCTCCCGATGAGGCCATCAGCCTCACAACAGAATTCAGGAAAGGTGCTTTATGCCAGCAGCCAATGTTTACCAACAACGCCCCACCACCGTCTATGACCCGAAAGGTGATCGGCAGAACATCTGATAGACCGCGGCGCGGCCATCGGGAGCAAGCCCCCTCCCACATTTGAAGGTATTCACAAATCAAAATGTGGGAGGGGCGGTGCGACGATTCGACTTGCTCCCGATGAGGCCATCAGCCTCACAACAGAATTCAGGAAAGGTGCTTTATGCCAGCAGCCAATGTTTACCAACAACGCCCCACCACCGGCGCCAAGGCCGAGTCGTCGCTGCACCATGCCGACCTCGCCAGCCTGGTCGGCAAGGGCCGCAAGAACGCCGGCGTGACCGTGTGTGAAAAGAAACTCCTCGGCCACCTGACCATCCGTGGTGATGGTCATGATGCGGCTTTCGCTGCCGGCGTGCACAAAGCGCTGGATATCGAATTGCCCGGCGCCTTGCAAGTCATCGTCAAAGGCGAAACCAGCCTGCAATGGCTCGGCCCGGATGAATGGCTGCTTATTGTTCCAAGCGGTGAAGAGTTCGCCGCCGAGCAAAACCTGCGTGCCGCGCTGGGTGATCTGCATATCCAGATCGTCAACGTCAGCGGCGGCCAGCAGCTCCTTGAGCTCAGCGGCCCGAACGTGCGTGACGTGCTGATGAAGTCCACCAGCTATGACGTGCACCCCAATAACTTCCCAGTGGGCAAGGCGGTGGGCACGGTGTTCGCCAAATCGCAGCTGGTGATTCGCCACACGGCTGAAGATACCTGGGAGCTGGTGATCCGTCGCAGCTTCTCGGATTACTGGTGGTTGTGGTTGCAGGATGCCTCGGCCGAATTCGGCCTGAGTGTCCAAGCCTGAGGAGTGACCCATGAGCCGCGCACCTGATACATGGATTTTGACCGCCGATTGCCCCAGCGTGCTCGGCACGGTGGACGCGGTCACCCGCTACCTGTTCGAGCAAGGTTGCTATGTCACTGAACACCACTCGTTCGATGACCGCCTTTCGGGCCGGTTTTTCATTCGCGTGGAGTTCCGCCAGCCCGACGGTTTCGACGAGCAGGCTTTTCGTGCTGGCCTGGCGACGCGTGGTGAAGCCTTCGGGATGATCTTCGAGCTGACGGCGCCGAACTACCGGCCAAAAGTGGTGATCATGGTCTCCAAGGCCGATCACTGCCTGAATGACCTGTTGTATCGCCAGCGCATCGGCCAATTGTCGATGGAGGTGGTCGCGGTGGTCTCTAACCATCCCGACCTCAAGCCTTTGGCCGACTGGCACCAGATTCCCTACTACCATTTCCCGCTGGACCCCAACGACAAGCCGTCCCAGGAGCGTCAGGTATGGCAGGTGGTGGAAGACACCGGCGCCGAACTGGTGATCCTTGCGCGCTACATGCAGGTGTTGTCGCCCGAGCTGTGCCGCAAGCTGGACGGCAAGGCCATCAATATCCATCACTCGTTGCTGCCGGGGTTCAAGGGCGCCAAGCCGTATCACCAGGCGTACAACAAGGGCGTGAAACTGGTGGGCGCCACGGCGCATTACATCAACAACGATTTGGACGAAGGCCCGATTATCGCCCAGGGCGTGGAAGTGGTGGATCACAGCCACTATCCGGAAGATTTGATTGCCAAGGGGCGGGATATTGAGGGGCTGACGTTGGCCCGGGCGGTGGGGTATCACATCGAGCGGCGGGTTTTTCTGAACGCCAATAGAACAGTGGTGCTCTGACTGACGCCATCGGGAGCAAGCCCCCTCCCACATTTGAAGGTATTCACAAATCAAAATGTGGGAGGGGCGGTGCGACGATTCGACTTGCTCCCGATGAGGCCCTTGCAAACAACGCAAAAACAGCATCTGTACCCGAGCACTTAACGCGCTGCCCACCCAATGGGCAATGCAGTTCCATAAAAACAACAGCGAGGTGAAAGCATGTCTGGTAATCGTGGTGTCGTGTATCTCGGCAACGGTAAGGTCGAAGTACAGAAAATCGACTATCCCAAAATGCAGGACCCCCGTGGCAGGAAGATTGAGCACGGCGTCATCCTGCGCGTGGTTTCCACCAACATCTGCGGCTCCGACCAACACATGGTGCGCGGCCGTACCACTGCCCAGACCGGCCTGGTGCTCGGGCATGAAATCACTGGCGAAGTGATCGAGAAGGGCAGTGACGTTGAGAACCTGAAGCTCGGCGACTTGGTGTCAGTACCCTTCAACGTGGCCTGCGGCCGCTGCCGCTCGTGCAAAGAGCAACACACCGGCGTATGCCTGACCGTCAACCCGGCCCGTGCCGGTGGTGCCTACGGCTATGTGGACATGGGCGACTGGACCGGCGGCCAGGCCGAATACGTGCTGGTGCCGTATGCCGACTTCAACCTGCTCAAGCTGCCGGACCGCGACAAGGCCATGGAAAAAATCCGTGACCTGACCTGCCTCTCCGACATCCTGCCCACCGGTTACCATGGCGCGGTCACGGCTGGCGTTGGCCCAGGCAGCACCGTGTACATCGCCGGCGCCGGCCCTGTCGGCCTGGCGGCAGCCGCGTCGGCTCGCCTGCTGGGCGCGGCAGTTGTGATCATTGGCGACGTCAACCCGATCCGCCTGGCCCATGCCAAGGCCCAGGGTTTTGAAATCGCCGACCTGTCCAAGGACACCCCGCTGCACGAACAGATCGCCGCACTGCTGGGCGAGCCGGAAGTGGACTGCGCCGTCGATGCCGTAGGCTTCGAAGCTCGTGGTCATGGCCATGAAGGCGCCAAGGCGGAGGCTCCGGCCACCGTGCTCAACTCGTTGATGGGCGTGGTGCGGGTGGCAGGCAAGATCGGTATTCCTGGCCTGTACGTGACCGAAGACCCCGGCGCGGTGGATGCCGCCGCAAAAATGGGCAGCCTGAGCATTCGTTTCGGTTTGGGTTGGGCCAAATCCCACAGCTTCCACACCGGGCAGACACCGGTGATGAAGTACAACCGCCAGTTGATGCAGGCGATTATGTGGGACCGGATCAACATTGCTGAAATCGTCGGCGTGCAAGTCATCAGCCTGGATGATGCGCCCCGTGGGTATGGCGAGTTCGATGCGGGCGTGCCGAAGAAGTTTGTGATTGATCCGCATAAGTTGTTCAGTGCGGCGTAAGGTTGAGGGTCAGTATGAGGGTGCCTCTGTGCGCCCTTGTATTAGGTGGTTAGTAGAAGTACAAAAAATACGAACTGATCATCATGGTTGTAACGGAAGTTAAAAGGAGGAGTGATGGTATAACCATCCAATATTTGAGCGTTCGTGGGATTTTTTCAACGTCTTCGACAAGTGCCAAGCGCCGCCATTGAAATATTCTCGGGATAAGAATGACAGTCGCCATGGCTAATACGCGTTGCGGCCTCCCATCAAACGGGGTATTGCGAAAAGTATGCCTGTTCCCGACTATGTAAGTGCTGAATTGCAGATAGCGTTCTGCGGCATCAAGTTTTTTAAACATGACATAAGCGATGAGCGGAAAGCTTAGTAACATGATGGCGCCCGCGCACATGCCGATATATTCCAAGGCCATTTAATCCCTCACAGTCTTATAGAGGAGTTTACCCGCGCCTTCTCCCATTGCGCTTCCTAGCTTTCCGACTGCGAGCCCACCTGCGGCGCCGCCGACGATTGCGCAGGCCAATGCTCCGGCGCCCGCTGTCGGTATGCCAAAAACGAGCATACAGACGCCAGTACCGACATGGGCCCCAATTATCCCACCTGCTGATGCGCCGCTTACGCCAAGCACTAATTTCCCTCCTTCGACATATTTTGCCTGGGTACATTCTTGCTCACGTCCTGTCGAGCATGCCTCTGTGATTTCCAGCGCTGTTGCCCCGACATCCAGCGCGATACCAATGTAGGTCCCCTGCTTCAACATCTGTGAAGCCTTGGCCACACGTTTAACGGTTTCTTCATACCCACGAATCTCCCCATGCTGCCAGTAACGTTTACTGGAAATCCCCAGCATTTTTTTAATCGCCCCCTCGTTTTTCAAACCTGTTCCAAACCGAGCCACCCCGGATATCTGCCCGTCGAGCTTTGCAAACAGCGCACGACGTTTGACCAAAAATTCATCTCTCGCAGTTGTGGTGCCCCTGCTCAAGTACTTCTTATGCAAATCATCGATTTCCTTGAGGGTTGTCTCGATTTGCGCCAAGTGCTTGCTCCAAGCGCTGCTGGCGCTACCAATTCCGATAGAGGCGTTGGACATGATGGCCTGCAACTGATCATAGTTTTTGATCAGGAATTGATCGGCAGCAGAGTGCGCCATCAGGTCATGTTTGACGCTCTGCGCTGAACGCATCAGCCAGGCCTCTTCAGTGGTGCAAGATGCTGTGCGTGGGTCAGGGATGATCACCAACTGCCCAGGCAACACCACGGTGTTGCGGATATGCTGGTTAAGGGTGTCGAATTTGGTTTGCGTATGAGGATTGAGAGAAAGGCTTTGCTTGAGTGCCGGATAAGGCTGCTGTTGATCGTTGATAAATGCATAGGGTCCCTGCATCGCGTACACCTCCTAAGTAGCTGAGGCGCTCGACTATAAGAAGGTGCTACAGGCGAGGTAAGACGCGTGCAGGGGCGTTTTTAACGTTTAAGAAAGGGACTACTTAAGTCCAGACTCATGCCTACGGCTGTAACCGCCTGCTGATCACATCCAGCAAATCGCACCCATCCCGCAACGGAATTGCACAGAGCAAGGCAAAGTCCTGGAGGACGATGTTGTCGGTTTGCAGTCCCTCGCGAAACGCCAGGTTTTCCATGACTTGGGTCACCGCGCGGATGCGGTAGACGGCGGCGTCGTGGAGAACTTCGAGAGGCACTTGGGTGTCGATGAGCAGGGAAGGAGTGGTGCTGTCGTGGCCGGTGAGCGGCATGTATCGATTCATGTTTTAAACCCATTCAAATAGAAGTGGGCTACACACTTTATTCGTCGCCAAACGAATTGGATGGCAGCTGTACGCAGGTTGGCGAACCGGGAATGGAACCGGCAGACCCGAAGGTCTCCCGCGCACAGCCACCATGAAGGCAGCTATTTAGGCTGACTGACACTCGGCATTCGCGAGCAAGCCCGCTCCCACAGGGGATCTTGGGTGGTGCAGGTTTCAGCGAGCGGCCAATGCACCTTGATAGATCGTCGGGCCGGTTGGCTGCTTGCTCAATGAGCCTCCCTTGGTTTCCGCACTCACCATCAACTCTACCGGCTTGCTGATGGATTCCTGCTGACGTGGGTTCAAGCCGATGATGCCCTTGCCGTCTTCCGGCAACAGGCCAAGAGAGACCGGCGAACCGCCTTCCGGAATGGCCCACAACTCCAGGCTTTGGTCGGGTGCAGTAGCAGTGGCCGCAATCGGCTGCACTTCCAGGTAGTCCTTGTGGGCCATGATCTGTGCCGCTGGCTGCTGGGTAGTGGTCACCAGCGTGGCGGCGGCCTTGACGCTGTCCTGGGTGTAGAGGGCGCCGCCAATGCCGGCAATCACCACTGCACAGGCGCCAACGAACAGGCGCGGGCGGCTCCAGAACGGAGGCTTTTGCTCAATCACTTGGGGTTGGATCGCAGTCATAAGTCTCTTC
The DNA here is from genome assembly GCF_009659625.1 of Pseudomonas haemolytica. Classification (GTDB taxonomy): domain Bacteria; phylum Pseudomonadota; class Gammaproteobacteria; order Pseudomonadales; family Pseudomonadaceae; genus Aquipseudomonas; species Aquipseudomonas haemolytica. The sequence continues at coordinate 654,648 of NZ_VOIW01000003.1, forward strand.
CTGACAAATTTTGTAGTCAGTGCATGGACCCACTTATCCCGAATGGGTTCCGGTGACGCCTTGGAACAACCGACGAGATACCCAGTCCAACGCCTGCTTTTGTTCCTACATTCAGAGGTTGTCTTGATGAAGATTTCACGCGGTTTTGCCCTTTCTTGCCTGATGACCCTGGCGGCTGGCCCGGTGTTCGCCGCAGGCTTCAACCTTGGCGATGCGGCCAATGCCATCTCGGGCATGCAAGGCGGTAACAACAAGGCCGCAGCCGCTGCACCGTCGTCCGAGACAGCCGGCCTGCTCAGCGCACTGACCTCGCAACTCAACATCACCCCAGAACAGGCTGTCGGCGGTACTGGCGCCATGTTGGGCCTGGCCAAGAACAAACTGAGCGGTAACGACTATTCGCAACTGGGCAACAGTGTGCCGGGCCTGGACAAGCTGTCGGGTAACAACGCATTGGGCAGTCTCGGCGCCTTGAGCGGCATGCTCGGCCAGAGCGGTGGCAGCAAGACCAGCGGTCTTGATGGTTTACTGGGTAACGTGAAGAACACCAATGACCTGAACACGGCGTTCAGCGCCTTGGGCATGGATGGCGGGATGGTGAGTCAGTTTGCCCCGGTGATCCTCAAATACTTGGGCGGCCAAGGCGCCAGTGAGTCGGTATTGGGCAAGCTGGCCCAAGCATGGGGCACTGGCAGTTAGGTAGTGTGCACTTCGCACACGCGGCAGTCATTTTTATTGATGTTGAAGGTGAAGGATCATACGCAAATAAATCTTTTGAGCCGCAGGGAACTGTAGGAAGACATACGCCACACATTGTTACCTTTCAAGGTTCCGCCATTGGCGGACTTGAGAGGTTTTTTTTGACTTAAACGGTGGCGCTATGAAAGAAATAAGTTTGCAGGATGTCAAGAATTTTATAAATGTGCCTGAAGTACCGAGGCATGAGGACGATGACGTTCGCGCATACCTCGAATCACTGGGAATCAACTATGAGACTTCCGAATACAACCGGAATAGATCACGTTCGCCCAGGAGTATCCAAGAGTCCCAGACTGATCTTCGTTTTGCTGTGCAGGAGGGCATCGACGGTGCCGCAAAGGCAAGGAATCCTGAACATGCCCTTAGCCCAATACTCGCTGGCTTGGCGGATTTCATCGCCCCAGGTGCAGCAGACCGATTTGATTCCAAGGGGCAGCTTGACCATCTGCGAACTGCCTTGGGAGGGGAGGGAGGCGCTTCTAACGGCACGCGATCCCTACCAGGCGAGCAAAAACAGCCTGACCCACAAACGTACGATAAAGTCGCAGGCGATTTGGCCCAGAGTTTTCGCCTGTTCGCAGACTCAAATTCAAATCTCGGAGCGTTGTTCGAGTCGCTGAAGGGCGCATTCAGCGAAGCGAACCAGGCCGGTCTGGAGACTGAAAAGTTGCTTGCTGGCCTTGCGGGCGCGTTAAAAAAGCCTGCGTGACCCCCGTACCACCGACCGTGGAAAAGCGCAGGTGGCTTCACTCCACCAGCGCGTCAAGCCTCTGGTCCTTCTCCATCCAGAGCTGATTCACCCAGTTCTGGACGGTCTGGCGAAACGCCGGATCATTCTCGTAATCGCCCTGCCACAACGCTGGGTCCAACTCGCGGGTGCGGATATCAATGATCACTTTTGGCACCGCGCCGCTGATCAAGTCCCAGAACCCCGGAATCTTTTGCTGCTGCTTTTGAGATGGATAGACCACCGTCACGTCGAGTACCGCGTCCAGCTGTTCACCCATCGCCGCCAGTACAAACGCCACGCCCCCGGCCTTGGGCTTGAGCAGGTGCTTGAACGGCGAGGCCTGCTGTTTGTGTTTGGCCGCGCTGAACCGCGTGCCTTCCAGGTAATTGACCACGGTCACCGGCTGGCGCTTGAACAGCTCACACGCCTGCTTGGTGATCTTCAGGTCCTGGCCGGCCAGTTCCGGGTGCTTGGCCAGGAATGCCTTGGTGTAGCGCTTCATGAACGGGTAATCCAGCGCCCACCACGCCAGGCCGAGGAAGGGCACCCAGATCAGCTCTTTTTTCAGGAAGAATTTGAAGAACGGCGTGCGCCGGTTCAACGCCTGGATCAGCGCCGGGATATCGACCCAGGATTGGTGGTTGCTGATCACGAGGTAGGAGGTGTCACCGCGCAGGTCGCCGCCGCCACGGATGTCCCATTGGGTGGGGATACACAGCGAGAAGATCAGCTTGTCGATCTCGGCCCAGGTCTCGGCGATCCACATCACCGCCCAGGACGCGTAATCGCGAAGGCGACCCGGGGCCACCAGCTTGAGCAGGGCAAACACCATCAGCGGTCCGAACAGCACCAGGGTGTTGAGCAGTAGCAGCAGTGTGACAAAACAGCCGGTGAGCAGGCGGCGCATAAATAACTCTTGGGATCTTGTGGGCGGGTCATGATAAGCAAGGTGAGTCTAGAGGCCAAATCGCAAATCGGCGGACGAATGTTTCACAATGTGCCTTGTATGCTCGGTCATCCAACTAAGTGCTGTGTTTGCGGTCTAGAATCCGCCCACTTCTTTCGAGGAAATCATGCCGTGAAATTGCTCCTTGCTGTGTTCGCCCTAGCTGTTCCCATTATGGCTGCTGTGCCTGTGATGGCCGCCGAGCCGACCCTCTACGGTCGCTACGAATACATCCAGTTGCCGGAGATCGGCGAAACCTTCAAGGCCAAGATGGACACTGGCGCGCTGACTGCCTCGCTGTCGGCTCGGGACATCGAGACCTTCACCCGCGACGGCGATGAGTGGGTGCGCTTCCGCCTCGGCGGCAAGGACGCCGGCAACAAGGTCTACGAGCACCAGGTGTCGCGCATCAGCAAGATCAAGAGCCGCGCTGATGAGGACGATGACAAGGACGAGCCGTCTGTGGCCAAGCGTCCGGTGGTCGACCTGGAAATGTGCCTGGGCAACGTCAAGCGCACCGTCGAGGTCAACCTCACCGACCGCAGCAGCTTCAACTACCCGCTGTTGATCGGCGCCAAGGCCCTGCGTGAATTTGGCGCAGCGGTAAACCCGGCACGTCGCTACACTGCCGACAAACCGGACTGCTGATAGAGCCCATGCCGCACATCCTGATTGTCGAAGACGAAGCGGCGATTGCCGACACGCTGATCTTTGCCCTGCAAGGCGAGGGCTTCACCACCACGTGGCTGACCCTCGGCCAGGCGGCGTTGGAGCATCAACGCCAAACCCCTGCCGACCTGATCATCCTCGACATCGGCCTGCCGGACATCACCGGCTTTGAAACCTGCAAGCAATTGCGCCGGTTCAGCGAAGTGCCAGTGATGTTCCTCAGTGCCCGCGATGCCGAGATTGACCGCGTGGTGGGGCTGGAGATCGGCGCCGATGATTATGTGGTCAAGCCCTTCAGCCCTCGGGAAGTGGCGGCGCGGGTCCGGGCGATTCTCAAGCGTGTCGGCCCGGGTGTGGCGCCAACGCTGTTCCAGGTGGATCTTGAGCGCATGCAGATCAACTATCGCGGGCAGCCCTTGAGCCTCACGCGCCATGAGTTCCGCCTGCTGCAAAGCCTGTTGGACCAACCCGAGCGGGTCTTCAGCCGTGAGCAACTGCTGGACGCGGTCGGCGTGCCTGCCGATGCCGGCTACGAGCGCAACATCGACAGCCACATCAAAAGCCTGCGCAGCAAACTGCGTAGCGTGGCAGCCGATGCCGAACCGATCCAGACCCATCGCGGCCTGGGCTACAGCTACAGTCCGAGCACCAGCTGATGCGCCTGGGGCTGCGGATTTTCCTGGTGTATGCGCTGTTTATCGGTCTGACCGGCTACTTCGTGCTCAACACCGTCATGAAGGAAATCCGTCCCGGCGTGCGCCAGTCCACCGAAGAAACCCTGGTGGACACTGCCAACCTGCTGGCTGAAATCCTGCGCGCGGACGTGAAGAACGGCACCCTCGGCCAGAGCCATTGGCCAGAGTTGCTCAAGGCCTACGGCAGCCGCCAACCGGGCGCGACGATCTGGGGCCTGCCGAAAAACCAGGTCAACCACCGTATCTACGTCACCGATGCCAAGGGCACGGTGCTGCTCGATTCCACGGGCGAAGCGGTGGGCCAGGACTATTCGAAATGGAACGACGTGTACCTGACCCTGCGTGGCGAGTACGGTGCACGGTCAACCCGTAGCGAACTGGACGATCCCGCTTCGTCGGTGATGCACGTGGGCGCACCGATTCGCGATAACGGCCAGATCATCGGCGTGGTCACCGTGGCCAAGCCCAACAGTTCACTGCAACCCTATGTCGACCGCACCGAGCGCCGCCTGCTGTGGTACGGCGCAGGGCTGGTGGTGCTCGGCTTGCTGCTGGGCGCGGTGTTGTCGTGGTGGTTGAGCGTTGCGCTGCGCCGGTTGACGGCGTACGCCGAGGCGGTCAGCGAAGGGCGCCGCGCCGAGTTGCCCCATTACCGTGGCGGCGAGTTGAAGCAGTTGTCCACCGCTGTGGAGCACATGCGCACGCAACTGGAGGGCAAGGCCTACGTCGAGCATTACGTGCACACCCTGACCCATGAACTGAAAAGCCCGTTGGCAGCGATTCGCGGCGCGGCGGAGCTGTTGCAGGGCGAGATGAGCCGTGAACAGCAGCAGCGTTTTATCGGCAATATCGACAGTGAAAGCGCACGCCTGCAGCAGTTGATCGAGCGTCTGCTGAACCTGGCGCAGGTGGAGCAACGCCAAGGGCTGGAAGAGCAGTCGAGCATCCCGCTGGCCGCCTTGGTCGAGGATGTTCTCAAGGCCCAGTGTGCGCGGATCGAAGGCGCCGCTTTGCAAGTTGAGCAGGCGATTACTGCCGACGTGCGGGTGTTTGGCGAACCCTTCCTGCTGCGCCAGGCCCTGGGCAACCTGCTGGACAACGCCCTGGATTTCACCCCGCCCGGCGGTGCGCTGCGGTTCAGTGCGCAGGTGCGGCATAACGATGTGCAGGTCAGCCTGTTCAACCAGGCCGCACCGATTCCCGATTACGCCTTACCGCGCCTGAGCGAGCGTTTCTACTCGCTGCCACGCCCAGCCAGCGGGCGCAAAAGCACCGGCCTGGGGCTTAACTTTGTCGAAGAAGTGATGAAGCTGCACGGCGGCGCGCTGCAGATTGGCAATGTGCCAGGCGGGGTGCAAGCGGTGCTGCATCTCCACACAGTCTCCACATTGCCCACATAAATCTCCCATACGTATTCCCCAGACTCTCCCCATCAAAACAGGGAGAGACCCATGAACCGCAGCCTGCTTTTCAAACTTGGCGCGATTGCGCTGCTGATTCTGTTGTTGCTGATTCCGTTGCTGATGATCAACGGCATCATCAGCGACCGCCAGCAACTGCGCGACGGCGTATTGATGGACATCGCCCGCAGTTCCAGCTACGCCCAGCGCCTTACCGGGCCAGTGATGGTGGTGCCGTACCGAAAGACTGTGCGCGAGTGGAAACTCAATGAAAAACTCAACAAACGCTACGAAGAAACCCGTGAAGAGCGCGGTCGTCTGTATTTCCTGCCGGAGCGTTTTGAGCTCGACGGCAAGGTGCAAACCGAACTGCGCTCGCGGGGCATCTACCAGGCGCGATTTTTCCACGCCGACAACCGTATCAGCGGGCGTTTCGAGTTGCCTGCGCAGTTAGGGATCACGGAAAACTTCGCGGATTATCGCTTTGAACCGGCGTTTCTGGCGGTGGGCATCAGCGATATTCGCGGCATCGAAAACGCGTTGAAACTGGAACTGGGCGACCAGCGCCTGGAGTTCTCCCCAGGCTCTCAAGTGGACTGGCTGGGCGAGGGGGTGCATGTAGCGTTACCGCAGCAGGACGGCGAGAAACCCGCTGTGCTGGAGTTCGCCTTCGACCTGCGCCTGCAAGGCACCGAACAACTGCAAGTGGTGCCGGTGGGCAAGACCAGCCAAGTGTCACTGGCCTCCAACTGGCCGCACCCGAGTTTTATCGGCAACTTCCTGCCGGCTCAACGGGAAGTCACCGACAAAGGGTTTACCGCCAACTGGCAGACCTCATTCTTCTCCACCAACCTCGAACAAGCCCTGCAAAGCTGCCTGGACCGGCAAGGCTGTGAGGACTTCACCAACCGCAGCTTTGGCGTGAATTTCATCGACCCGGTGGACCAGTACCTCAAGAGCGACCGTGCGATCAAATATGCGCTGTTGTTTATCGCCCTGACCTTTGCCGGCTTCTTCCTGTTCGAGGTGCTCAAGAGCCTGGCGGTGCACCCCATCCAGTACGCGTTGGTGGGTGTTGCGCTGGCGTTCTTCTACCTGCTGCTGTTGTCGTTGTCCGAACATGTGGGCTTTGCCCTGGCGTACCTGATATCGGCCAGTGCCTGTGTGGCGTTGATCGGGTTCTACGTGTGCCATGTGCTGCGCAGCGTCGCTCATGGGCTGGGGTTCTCGGCGGGGTTGGCGGCGTTGTATGGCCTGTTGTACGGGTTGCTGAGTGCCGAGGATTACGCGCTGCTGATGGGCTCGTTGTTGCTGTTCGGCCTGCTGGGCACGGTGATGGTGCTGACGCGCAAACTGGATTGGTATGGGGTGGGCAAGCGTAAGGTGGAGGAAGTGCAATGATTGGGTTGCGCGAAGATCAGCAAATGAAGGTGAGGATGGTCAACTTCCTCAATCACACCGCAGCCGAATGTGGGAGGGGGCTTGCTCCCGATTGCGGCGTGTCATTGGGCACATCTATTTCTGAACCACCGCTATCGGGAGCAAGCCCCCTCCCACATTCGGCGGCGGTGAGTTTTAGATGGACGGTTGGGTCTGCCGCATCGAAGGCCGTTGGCTGACCTCGGCGTACCAGGCGGCGAGCTTGGGATTATCTGCGCGCCATTGCAGGTCCGGGTGGCGGAAGTCCAGGTAACCCAGGGCACAGGCGACGCTGATGGCGGCGATGTCGAAGTGGCTGGCCAGTTCGGCAATGGCGCCCTGTTCCAGCTCGGCGAGGGCACGGCGGATCTTGTTGCGCTGTTCATCCAGCCATTGGTCCCAGTGTTTTTCCGTCGGGCGCATGGCGGTTTCGTAACGCACCAGCACGGCGGCATCCATGATGCCGTCGGCCAGCGAGGCCAGGGTCAGGCGCCGCCAGCGGGCCGAGCCATCGCGGGGGATCAGCGGGTTGCCGACGTGCTGGTGGTCGAAGTAGTCGAGGATCACCCGGCTGTCGTGCAGTACCGAACCGTCGGCCAGGCGCAGGGCAGGGATCTTGCCCACGGGGTTACCTTGCAGCACCTGGGCGTCCGGGTTGACCGGCGTCGGCATGCAGGCGTGCAGGGCCACGCGGTCTTGCTGGCCGGTCTCGATCAGCAGCACGCGGACTTTGCGCACGAACGGCGATGCGGGGTTGTGGAACAAGGTCATGCTGGGTACGGACATGGGCATTCCTCGAAATGGACTGTGGTTAGCGTAGAGGCTTGCGCAGTGGCTGGCGAGGGGATTTTCGGTGATTCTGAGGCCCTCAGCTGCGCCGCTGGACCAACGCCCAAACACCAATGACAGCAGGTATGCCCAACCCCACCCAACTCAACGAATCCCACACCCCATCCCCCAGCAACGCCGCAAACAAGCCGGCGGCACTGAGCAGGCCAATCCCCAGCGGAATGCCAAAGACCTTCCAGAAGTTCGACTGCCGTGGCTTCATACCTTGGCCGCCTTGCGCCGCACGATCCACAAGTAAATTCCGCTCACCAGCACGACGATGGTCAGCACATCCAGCACCGCCCACAGGATCTTCATCGGCATGCCGCCGTAATCACCGAAGTGCAGCGGTTGGGACATGCCCATGGCGTCCATGTACCACGGCCGTTCGGCGGTGGCGGTAACGGCCAGGGTGCTGGCGTCGATCAGCACCGGCGTCAGCAGATGGGAGGTCAGGTGCGTGCTGCCTTTCATGAACACGGCGTAGTGATGCTCACTGGAAAACCGCGTGCCGGGGAAGGCGATAAAGTCTGGCTCCATGCCCGGCGCGGCCTTGGCGGCAATGCTCAGCAGCTCGGTGGCAGGCGCGCGATGGCTCAGCGGCGGGGCGTTTTTATACGGTTCGATCATCGCGCTGAGGCTGTCCTGGCGCCAGGCGGCGATGATCAGGTCAGCGCTGGCGCTGATCACGCCGGTCACGCCCACCACCAGCGCCCAGGTCAGGGTCACCACGCCAATCAGGTTGTGCAGGTCGAGCCAGCGCAGGCGAGTGGACTTGTCCTGGCGCACGGTGGCGAACTTCAAGCGGCGCATGAACGGCAGGTACAACACCGTGCCGGAAATAATCGCCAGCACAAACAGAATGCCCATGAACGCCAGCAACAACTTGCCCGGCAGCCCGGCGAACATATCCACATGCAGGCGCAGCAGGAACAGGGTCAAGCCGCCATTCGCCGCCGGTGTCTCCACCGCTTCACCCGTGCGGGCATCGAGCATGAAGGTATGGGACGAGTTTGGCTCGGTGCCGGCCGTGGCCGCCATGATTGCGATCACACCGTTCTTGTCGTCTTCGTCCCAGGCCAGGTATTGCATGGCGTCGCCAGGGCGATGGGCCTGCGCTTTAGCCACAAGCTGCTCAAGGTTGAGCTGCGGCGTATCGGCGGGCATCTGCGCAAGCTCGGGCTCGTTGCCCAGCAGATGGTCGATCTCATGGTGGAACACCAGCGGCAGGCCGGTGAGGGCGAGCAGCAGCAGGAATACGGTGCAGATCAGGCTGGTCCAGGTATGGATGAAGGACCAGCGGCGGATGGTTTTGCTTTTCATTTTCTAGCCTTCAGACACACCGAAGCCGCCCTCTGGGGCGGCCTGGTTGTTAACTCAACCGATTACCACTGGTAGGTGGCGCTGGCGACTACGCTGCGCTGGTCGCCGAAGTAGCAGTAGGAACCATCACAGGTGGAAATGTAGTCCTTGTTGAATAGGTTGGTCGCGTTCACTTTCACCGACGCCCCTTTGAGGCTGTTATCCAGGCGGCCGAGGTCGTAGTGCACGGCGCCGTCGAAGACGGTGTAGGCGTTGGCTTTGCCGGCCCAGGTATTGGCCTGGTCGCCATAGGTATTGCCAGTGTAGCGGGCGCCAAAACCAATGCCGAAACCGTCGAGCACGCCGGTGTGCCAGGTGTAGTCGGTCCACAGGGAGGCTTGCTGGTTTGGCATCAGTTGCAGGCGGTTGCCTTTGAACTCGCCTTTTTGCACTTCGGATTTGGCCAGGGTGTACGCCGCAATTACCTTGAGGTTTTCGGTTACGTCGGATACGGCTTCCAGCTCCAGGCCCTTGACCTTCACTTCGCCGGACTGGTCGGTGACCGATACGCCGCCGGACTGGAAGCTGGTGACTTGCACGTTCTTCTGGGTCAGGTCGTAGACGGCTGCACTGAGTAGGGTGTTGGAACCGGGTGGTTGGTATTTGATCCCCAACTCCCACTGCTTGCCTTCTGTTGGTTTAAACGACTTCACGGGGTCTACGCTGGCGTTGCTCGCAGGCTGGAACGACTCGGCGTATGAGAGGTAGGGCACAAAGCCCGAGTCAAACACATAGCTCAACGCCGCGTTGCCACTGAAATTTTTGCTGCGGTCGGTGTTGGTTGCGTCGTTCTTGTTGAAGTAGGTGGTGCCCTGGTGCACCCAATCTTCCCGACCGCCCAGGGTCAGGCGCCATTGGTCCAGCGCCATCTGATCTTGCACGTAGAGGCCGGTCTGTACGGTTTTCTGGTTGTAATCGTAGAACGCCGTGGAGCGCGCCGGGCGCACGATCGGTTGGCCGTAGACCGGATTGAAGATGTTGGTGGTGCCGCCGTCGCCGAAAATCGCCAGATACGAGGTGTCGGTGCGCTGATGATCCAGGCCGAGCAGCACGGTATGGGTGATGTCGCCGGTGGCGAAGTCTGCCTGGAAGTTGTTATCCACCGCGAATTGACCAATATCCTCGTCCACATTGGTCGAGGAGCGGCTGATATTGCCGTTGGCGTCAGCCGGGGAGAAGGCATAGGAGCCAACGGTCAGTTGTTGGAAGGCCAGTTCCGATTTGGTGTACCGCAGGTTCTGACGGAACTGCCAAGTGTCATTGAAACGATGCTCAAAGGCATAGCCCAGTGCGTAGTAAGTGCGGTCGTAGAAGTCGTAATCCGGATCGCCCAGGTTCTTGTGGTGCGAGACTTCTCCCAGCGGCGATTTGATCTTGGTGCCCTGGATCGGCAGGAACTGGCTGGTAGCTCCGGTATCGTCACGGGTGAACTGCGAGAGCAAGGTCAACTTGGTATCGGTATCGATGTTCCAGGTCAGGCTCGGCGCGATGTTGTAGCGCTTGTTGTCGATGTGATCGACCTGTGTACCGGCATCGCGCACTACACCGCTGACACTGTAGAGAAACTCGCCTTCATCATCGATCTTGCCGGTGCTGGCGAAGTTGATCTGGCGGTAGTTGTCACTGCCGTATTGCAGTTGGATGGCGTTGCTCGATTCGGCACTTGGGCGCCGGCTGACCATGTCCAACAGGCCACCCGGTGGAGTTTGGCCATAGACCGACGAGGCCGGGCCGCGCAGCAGGGCTAGACGATCCAGGTTCCAGGTTTCGGCTTTCGGGTTGGCGTACACGCCGCGGGGCAGCGGTAGGCCATCGAGGAATTGGGTGGGTTCGAAACCGCGCACGCGCATCCAGTCGTAGCGGGTGTCGCTGCCGTAGCTGGCGGACACGATACCGGGCATGTATTTGACTGCGTCGTCGAGGTTCTGGACGTTACGGTCCTGCATCTGCTCGCGGGTGGCCACCGAGATTGAACGTGGCGCCTCGACCAGCGCGGTGTCGGTTTTGGTGCCGGCAGCGGTGCGCTTTGCCAGGTAGCCGTCCACCGGCCCCCAAGCGCTTTCATAATTGCCCTGGGCAATGATGCTGGTTTCCGGTAACGCAACTACACCGTCTGGAATCGCCACCAACGTAAAAGTCCCCGCCGTGCTCTGCTCCAACTGCAACCCTGTCCCGCGCAACGCCTCACGCAACGCGCCCTGCGCATCGAACTGGCCCTTGACCGGGGTTGAGGTCTTGCCGGCGGCGAGTGTCGGGTTGAGGGTCAGCGCCAGGCCGGCCTGGCTGGCGATCTGATTCAGGGTGGCGGCCAATGGCGCGGCCGGCAGGTTATAGGCGCGCACGCTGGAGGCTTGTTCAGCAGCGATCAGCGAAGTGCTCGCCAGCGGGGCGCTGAGGGCGATGGCCAGGGCTAACAGGCTGGGGCGCAACAAGGTGTCTAGCGTGCGGGACATAGGGGCGGCTCCTGAATGGAAATATTTCTCAATTGCCTAGGTGCCGAGTGAGAATCGGAAAGTGATAGGGGCAGGTGAAACTATTTTTTCCAGGGGGGTCTTGAGGGCCTCTTCGCGAGCAAGCCCGCTCCCACACTTGACCGCGTTCAGTCAGGCAAAACACCGTCAAATGTGGGAGCGGGCTTGCTCGCGAAAGCAATCGCCCAGCCACCTCAAACCTTAAGGCTTGCCGGTAACGGTCACCCACCACGGCGTGTGCTGCTCGATCTGCACGGGCAAGGTCGGCAATAGCGCGTTCAACGCCAGGGTGGTGTCGTGCAGCGGGAAGCTGCCGGTGATGCGCAGGTCGGCCACGTTTTTATCCACGCCCAGGTACCCGGTGCGGTAGCGACTCAGTTCATTGATCACATCGCCCAGGCGAGCGTTGTCGACCACCAACATGCCGCGGGTCCAGGCATCGGAGGCCGGGGTGACAGCCAGTGTCGGCCCCAGGCCATCGCTGCGCATCAGCACCTGCTGGCCTGCCTTGAAAATCTGTTCCTGGTGCAGTGCCTCAGGCTGAGCGGCCACGGCCGATTGCAGCACGCTCAGGCGCGTCGCGTCGTCTTCGCGTTTGACGATAAAACGCGTGCCCAGCGCCCGCAGGCTGCCGTCGCGGGTTTGCACATAGAAAGGGCGTGCATCGTCATGGCCGGTTTCGACGAGGATTTCGCCTTCCTGCAACACGATCAACCGGCGTTTTTCATCGAAGCGCACATCAATCGCGCTATGGGTGTTGAGGTTGATCAACGTACCGTCGGCCAGTTTCAGCGTGCGTTGCTCGCCGGTAGCCGTGCGTTGGTCGGCCAGCCAATAGTGGATCGGCACGTAGCGCTCGCCGGCAAACAGCGCCAGGCCGCATACCAGTACGATACTCGCCAGGCCACGGCCCAATTTGCGCACGCGCTGGCGAATGCCTTGGCGCGATTGCAGCAAGGCCGCCCTTGCCGGGCCCGAGGCTGCGCTGAAACGCTGGTCGAGCATGCCCAACTGGCGCCAGGCGCGGGCATGTTCCTCATCGCTGGCCAGCCATTTGGCGAACTCTTCCTGTTCCACCGCGCTGCCGTCACCCGAGTCGAGGGACAGTTGCCAGGCAATCGCGGCATCCAGCACCCGCGCCGACACCGGTCTGGAACCGATGGCCGTCACGAAGGCTCGCCATACAGCGCGATGTAGCACTGGCGAATGCCCTGGGCCAGGTACTGGCGCACACGGGGCACCGACACGCCGAGGCGTTGGGCGATTTCTGCGTGGCCCAGGCCGTCGAGGCGGTTATATAGGAAAGCGGCGCGGGCCTTGCTCGACAGCGTGCCGAGCAGGCGGTCGATGGCTTTCAAGTCTTCCAGGATCAGTTGCTGTTCTTCCGGCGAAGGGTGTTCGCTTTCGGGGATCAGCATTAATTCGGTGAGATACGCTTGTTCAAGGGCGGCGCGCCGGAAGTAGTCGAACAGCAGGCCCTTGGCGATGGCCACCAGGAACGCCCGGGGTTCACGGGGTTCGCGCAGCTCATCACGGCCCAGCAGGCGCATGAAGGTGTCCTGGCTCAGGTCTTCGGCGCGGCTCGGGCAGGCCACATTGCGCCGCAGCCAGGCCAGCAGCCAGCCGCGATGGTCGCGATACAACGCGCCAACAAGCTCACTGTGTGGGGTCTGGACCGACGACAAGGCATCACCGAATAAACGAGGGGTTTAAACTAACGAGAATTATTCGCGATTGTGTCAGAGGCGTAGGGTGGGCGCAATTGGCGTCTGTCGGGAGATGACGTTAAAACGATGGCGCTTGTTGACGCCGTTTCCACTGGGCCAAACGCTCCTGCAGCGCGCGGGGCGTGTCGATCTGCTGCAGCCTGGCACGGCTGAACAGGATCAGCATCAGCTCCGCCGTAGCCAGAGCATCGGCGCTGGCGTGATGGCGTTCGCCGGCCTGGAGCTTGAAATGGTTGAGCCAGTCGTCCAGCCCGGCCTCGCGTAGCGTGGTGTCGGGGCACAACAGCGGCGCCAGGTCGGCCACGTCCAGAAAGGGATGGGCCAGGCGATAACCCAGGCTGTCCTTGAGCGCCCGGCCTAGCATGTGTTGATCGAAGGGCGCATGGAAGGCCAGCAACGGGCTGTCGCCCACAAACGCCATGAAATCCAGCAACGCCTCGGCCGGATCGCTGCCGGCAGCGATGGCACTGGGGCCCAGCCCGTGGATCAGCACGCTGGGGCTGAGCTTGGTGTCGGAGCGTTGCAGGGTGCGTTCAAACAGTTGGGAGAAATCCACCGCACCGTCCTCGATGACCACGGCGCCGATGGACAGCACCTGGTCACGGTTAAGGTTCAGGCCGCTGGTTTCCAGGTCCACCACCACCCAGCGCTGGCTGCGCAATGAGTCGTCGCCCAATACGCGAGGCTTGGGCAATTGCGCCAGGCGCTGTTGCTGCACCGCGCTCAGTCCAGGTTTTTTCTTATGCAACCAGCCGAACAAACTCACAGTTGATACCGCAAGGTCAGGCTGCTTTGCAGGCGCTGGGCCTGGCGCAGGGATTCACGCAGGATGCGCCGGTCAAGATGGTTGAGGCTATCGGGGTCGACGCGGTTGGAATAGGGCTGGTTCTCGCGGGTCTGCAACTGGTGCTGCTGCATGCGCGTCTGCTGGATAAAGTGGTAGGCCTCTTCATAGGCGGCGCCATCCAGCGGCTCGATCACTTGCTTGTCCACCAGCTGGCGCAGGCGCTCCAGGGTGTTATTGGCGTGGATGCCATTGGCCAGGGCCAGCAGGCGCGCACCGTCTACGAACGGGGTCAGGCCCTGCACCTTGAGGTCGAGGGTAGCTTTTTCGCCGCCTTTGCGGGTCAGCACGAACTCGCGGAAACGCCCTACCGGTGGGCGCTGGCGTAACGCGTTTTCGGCCAACATACGTTGGAACAAGCGGTTATCCGCGACTTGGTCGAGAATGCCCTGGCGCAATTGCTCGCAACCCTGCTCGTCGCCCCACACCACACGCAAATCAAAGTAAATGCTCGAGCCCAGCAGGTTCTCCGGCGTTGCTTCACGGATAAACGCACCGAAGCGCCGCGCCCATTCCACTCGGGACAAGCACAGCTCGGGGTTGCCGGCCATGATATTGCCCTTGCACAGGCTGAAGCCGCACAGCGCCAGGCTCTGGTTGATGTGCTGCGCCAGAGGCAGCAAGCGGCCACGAATCTCGGCAGCTTCGACGGCGTCCTTGGCCTCGAACAGGATGCCGTTGTCCTGGTCGGTGTACAGCGTTTGTTCGCGGCGACCTTCGCTGCCGAAACACAACCAACTGAATGGCACGCCGGGGTCGCCTTTTTCAGCGAGGGTCAACTCGATCACCCGGCACACGGTGTGGTCGTTGAGCAGCGTAATGATGTGGGTGATCTGGGTGGACGACGCGCCATGGGCGAGCATGCGCTCCACCAACTGGCCGATTTCACCGCGAATCGCCACCAGGTTTTCCACCCGGGGCGCGTTACGGATGGTGCGGGCCAGGTGCACCAGGTCTACACGTTGCAAGGAGAACAGGTCACGCTCGGACACCACGCCACACAGACGCTGGTCTTTGACCAGGCACACATGGGCAATATGCCGCTCGGTCATGGCGATGGCCGCGTCGAAAGCGCTGTGGTCCGGGCTCAAGAAAAACGGCGCCTGAGTCATATGGGCTTCAATGCCCTGGCTGAAATCGCTGGTGCCATCAGCCACCACCTGGCGCAAATCACGCAGGGTGAAGATGCCCAGGGGCGCCTTGTGCTGGTCGACAATCACAATGCTGCCGACCTGCTGCTCGTGCATCAACGTCACCGCTTCACGCAACGGCGTGTATGGGCTGCAAGTGACCGGGTGGCGCATGGCCAATTCGCCCAGGCGGGTGTTCAGCGAGTATTGAGTGCCGAGGGTTTCCACGGCTTTTTGCTGCACCTGCTGGTTGACCTGATCGAGCAGGCTGCTGACCCCGCGCAAGGCGAAATCACGAAACGGGCTGGAAAGGGCGAACAGCTTGATAAAAGCGGGTTTGTTCAGTTGCAGGCAAAAGGTGTCTTCGGCCGCTTTGTGTTCGGTGCGGGTAGCGCGTTCACCCAGCAACGCGGCGAGGGGGAAGCACTCGCCAGTGGTGATTTCGAAGGTGGTGTCCGCCGAGTCTGGCCGTTCACCGACGACGCGGCCCTGCTTGACGATATAAAAGTGCTCAACCGGACCACCAGACGGTTTGAGGATGCTGTCGCCGGGGCCGTAGAAGCGCAGTTGGCACTGTTCCACCAGAAACGCGAGGTGCGCCTGTTCCATCTGGTTGAACGGCGGGAAGCGTTGCAGGAATTGCAGGGTGCCGTGAATGTTCTGCAACACAGCAGTTTTCCCTGCTTGTGCGAATGCATCAGCTTTACTCATAACAGTGACCGCAGTTTTTTTGTCGTTATCGTGCTGCATGGTCGACTCCTGCACGGCGGGTGCCCATTGGACGTAAGTCTAGGTGGATGAAAACCGCGCAAAACTAGGGAAAAACCTTACATGACTATCGTCCAAACCCCGTAGAACGCCCACTAGGCAAACTTTCCGACGAAGTGCACATTGTTCGCCCTTCCGCAGATGTCTGACGAGTGTGCTGGGAGATTGATTAGAACTGCTGAGAAACGTATGCCCGACCACGATATTTTGAGTGACGCCGAGCGCGAGGCGCTGAGCGCCGTGATGCTCGAGCCTGATTTACCGCCCCAACGTGTATTGATCGTGGACGACGACAAGGATGCGCGTGAACTGCTGGCGGAGATCCTGGGGCTGGACGGTATTCGCTGCATGACCGCCGACAGTGGCGAGGCGGCATGGGATTTGTTGAAATCAAGCAGCTCCATCGGTTTGTTGATCACCGACCTGCGCATGGCGCCGAGTAATGGCCTGGAGTTGATCCGCCAGGTGCGTGAGTCAACCCGTGCGGCGTTGCCGATCATCATCATGTCGGGCGACGCGGAAGCGCCGGATGTGATCGATGCGATGCACTTGAGTGTGGTGGATTTTTTGCTCAAGCCGATTGATAGCGTGAAGTTGGCGAAGTTGGTCAAGCGCGAGTTGGGGATGGCTTCCTGATTTTTGTGAGGCTGTGATCGCCTTATCGGGAGCAAGCCCCCTCCCACATTCTAAAAGTGTTCGCAGTTCAAAATGTGGGAGGGGGGCTTGCCCCTGATAGCGCCAGTTCAGTCACCCTCAAACCAACAAAAAAGCCCTGATCTCTCGATCAGGGCTTTTTCAGTTACAGGCCGTTTTTAGCCTTGAACTCCCGACGCCGACGGTGCAACACCGGTTCGGTATACCCATTAGGCTGCTTGGTCCCCTCAATCACCAACTCCACCGCGGCCTGGAACGCGATGTTGCTGTCGAAATCCGGCGCCAATGGGCGGTACAACGCGTCATCTGCGTTCTGACGGTCCACCACCGGCGCCATGCGCTTGAGGCTTTCCATCACCTGAGCTTCGTTGACGATGCCGTGGCGCAACCAGTTGGCGATGTGCTGGCTGGAAATTCGCAGGGTGGCGCGGTCTTCCATCAGGCCGACATCGTTGATGTCCGGCACTTTCGAGCAGCCGACGCCCTGGTCGATCCAACGGACCACATAACCCAGGATGCCTTGGGCATTGTTGTCCAGTTCGTTGCGGATCTCTTCCTCGGACCAATCGGGGTTGCTGGCCAGGGGAATGGTGAGGATATCGTCCACCGAGGCGCGCTCGCGCTTGGCCAGTTCGGCCTGGCGGGCGAACACATCAACCTTGTGATAGTGCAGTGCATGCAGCGCCGCCGCGGTAGGCGACGGTACCCAAGCGGTGTTGGCACCGGCCAGTGGGTGGGCGATTTTCTGTTCAAGCATCAAAGCCATCAGGTCGGGCATGGCCCACATGCCTTTACCGATTTGCGCACGACCTTGCAGGCCGGTGCTCAAGCCGATATCGACGTTCCAGTTCTCATACGCGCCGATCCATTTTTCCGCTTTCATGGCCGCTTTGCGCACCATCGCGCCGGCTTCCATGGAGGTGTGGATTTCGTCGCCGGTGCGGTCAAGGAAACCGGTGTTGATGAACACCACGCGCTCGCTGGCCGCTTTGATACAGGCCTTGAGGTTGACTGTGGTGCGGCGCTCCTCGTCCATGATCCCGACTTTCAGCGTGTTGCGCGGCAGGTTCAGCACCTCTTCGATGCGACCGAACAGCTCGTTGGTGAACGCGGCTTCTTCCGGGCCGTGCATCTTCGGCTTGACGATGTACACCGAACCGGTACGGCTATTTTTGCGCGTGTTGTTGCCATTGAGGCTGTGGATCGCCGCCAGGCTGGTGAGCAGGCCGTCGAGGATGCCTTCCGGCACTTCGTTGCCGTCTTTATCGAGGATCGCGTCGATAGTCATCAGGTGGCCAACGTTACGCACGAACAGCAGCGAACGGCCGTGCAGCGTCACATCCTGGCCGTCCACGCCGGTGTAGACGCGATCAGGGTTCATGGTGCGAGTGAACGTCTTGCCGCCCTTGGCCACTTCTTCGGCCAGGTCGCCCTTCATCAGGCCGAGCCAGTTGCGGTAGATCACCACTTTGTCATCGGCATCCACGGCGGCGACGGAGTCTTCGCAGTCCATGATGGTGGTCAGCGCGGCTTCCATCAGCACGTCTTTGACGCCGGCCGCATCGGTCTGGCCGACCGGAGTGCTGGCGTCGATCTGGATTTCGAAGTGCAGGCCGTTGTGCTTGAGCAGAATCGCAATCGGCTCGGCCGCGGGGCCCTGGAAACCGATCAACTGGGCATCGTCACGCAGGCCGCTGTTGCTGCCGCCTTTAAGGCTGACGATCAACTTGCCATCGACGATTTTGTAGCCAGTGGAATCAACGTGGCTGCCGGCGCTGAGCGGCGCAGCTTCGTCGAGGAACCCACGGGCGAAGGCGATGACTTTGTCACCACGTACCTTGTTGTAGCCCTTGCCCTTCTCGGCGCCGCCAGCTTCGCTGATGGCGTCGGTGCCATACAACGCGTCATACAGCGAGCCCCAGCGTGCATTCGAAGCGTTGAGGGCGAAGCGGGCATTCATCACCGGCACTACCAACTGGGGGCCGGCCATGCGGGCAATTTCGTCGTCGACGTTTTGGGTCGAGGCCTGGAAGTCTGCGGCTTCTGGCAGCAGGTATCCGATGTCTTGCAGGAAGGCTTTGTAGGCCACCGGGTCGTGGGCTTTGCCTGCGTGTGTCTGGTGCCAGGTATCGATCCGCGCCTGGAAATCGTCGCGTTTGGCGAGTAGGGCTTTGTTCTTCGGTGCCAGGTCGTGGATGACCTTGTCGGCACCGGCCCAGAACTGGTCGGCAGTGATGCCGGTACCGGGAATGGCTTCGTTGTTCACGAAGTCGAACAGGACTTTGGCGACCTGCAGGCCACCGACTTGAACGTGTTCAGTCATTGCTTGCCTCACTCTGCGGAGCTTATGCGCTTTTTCAGATTTTCATTATGTAGTGCACGGTTGGGCATACTACATGATGACTTGCGGTTGTGAAAATTAGACTAAATACGTCGTTTAGCGACCCACTTTGGTCGTACGGTCACAGCGGAGAACCGGATGTTCTCAAAAAACCATTAGATTGTTCCAGATAAATATAAAAATGGTACACGATTTGTTTTCGAGTGCGCCCGGGTCCACCTTGTAGATTGAATTCCAGAGGGCTTTGCCATGGACCATCTTGTACTCACAATTATCGCCGCCGACAAACCCGGCCTGGTTGAACGCATTGCGCAGAACATTGCCGCCCACGGCGGTAACTGGCTGGAAAGCCGCATGGCCCACATGGCCGGGCAGTTTGCCGGGATCCTGCGGGTCAGCGTGCCGACAGAGCAGCGCCAGGCGTTGGTTGGCGCGCTGGAGGACTTATCCACACATGGCATTCGTGTGCTGGTGGGCGAGGGCAGCAGCGGGCAGGCATCGGCATCCAAACCGATCCTGATGACCTTGGTGGGCAATGACCGCTCGGGCATCGTGCGCGAGATCACCGCGCTGTTGAGCCAGCAGGGCGTCAACCTGGAGCGCCTGAGCACCGATGTACGGCCGGCGCCCATGAGTGGTGATCCATTGTTTAACGCCGAAGCGTTGCTGCAGGTGCCGGCGAGTATGTCGTTGGAAACCTTGCAGGCGGCGCTTGAGACCCTGGCCGATGACTTGATGGTGGAGTTGCGTCAGGAAGAGTAACGATCCACAAGGTTATGCATGGAAATCTTGCATGGGCCTGTGGATAACCTGTAGAGACCCGGCGCCAGGCCACGCTGGCCGGGCTTCTCCGTCAGCTGAGCAAAAAACGAACAGTTTCAAGGACTTGTGCACACATGGCGGGGATCAGGGTGTGGATAACCTTGGGGTGGAACGCTGCAAGCCACGAAAGCTGTGGCTTGCAGAGGTTTGTACGTTATTTGATCAGCGTTTGCGTATGCTCAGCCAGGCGTCCAGGCTGTATACCACCAGGCCGGCCCAGATAAAGGCGAACGCAATGAGCGTGCTGGGTGCCAGGTGTTCGCCGAACAGCAATACCGCTTCCAGCAGCACCAGGGTCGGCGCCACGTACTGCAAAAAGCCCAGTGCGGTGTAGGGCAAATGCCGGGCGGCGGCGTTGAAGCACACCAGTGGGATCAGGGTCACTGGGCCCGCTGCCACCAGCCACCAGGCTTCAGAGGTGCTCCAGAATTCCAGTTGGGCACTGTGGGCCGACGGATTGAACAGCAACCAGGCGACGGCAATCGGCACCAGCATCCAAGTCTCCACCACCAGCCCGGGCAATGCCTTGACCGGCGCCTGCTTGCGGATCAAACCGTAGAAGCCGAAGGTCAACGCCAACACCAGCGACACCCACGGCAAGCTGCCGACCTGCCAGACCTGTTGCGCCACGCCCACCGCTGCCAAACCCACCGCTATCCACTGCAGGCGCCGCAGGCGTTCACCGAGAATCAGCATGCCCAGCAGCACATTCACCAGCGGGTTGATGTAGTAACCCAGGCTGGCCTCGAGCATGCGCCCGCTGTTCACCGACCACACGTAGGTCAGCCAGTTAGCTGCGATCAGCGAACCGCTGAGTGCGAGGATCGCCAGGCGTTTGGGGTTGTCGCGCAATTCACGGAACCAGCCCGGGTGTTTCCACACCATCAGTAGCAAACCGCCGAACAGCGCCGACCACAGCACGCGGTGCACGATAATCTCTGCGGCGGGTACGCTGGCGATGGCTTTGAAGTAGAGCGGGAACAGACCCCAGATGACGTAGGCACTCAGGCCCAGGATGTACCCCTTGCGAGGGTTGGCGGCTTGCATTGCAGAATCCTTGCTTAGGCAGCTTACAAAGCGCAATTGTAAGGATATTTGTCAGCGTATGGGACCTGCTTTGCTTTTTGCTTTATGTGGGAGGGGGCTTGCTCCCGATGACGGACTGTCAGTTTATAAATATGGCACCTGACACACCGCTATCGGGAGCAAGTCCCTCCTACATTAGAAGAGTTTGAGCGGTTCTTCGTTGAGCGCCGACAACTGCTCACGCAACGCCAGTACCTGATCGCCCCAATACCGCTCGCTGCCGAACCACGGGAAGCTGTGGGGGAACGCCGGGTCATCCCAACGCCGCGCCAGCCAGGCGCTGTAGTGCATCAGGCGCAGGGCACGCAGGGGTTCGATCAGGGCCAGTTCGCGTGGGTCGAAGTCGTGGAATTCCTGATAGCCGTCCATCAGTTCCGACAGCTGGCCCAGGCATTCCTGGCGGTCGCCGGCGAGCATCATCCACAGGTCTTGCACTGCCGGGCCCATGCGGCAGTCATCGAGGTCGACGATATGGAACATCTCGTCGCGGCACATCATGTTGCCGGGGTGGCAATCGCCGTGCATGCGGATGTTCTTGTGCGGCGTGGCCTTGTACACCTCTTCCACGCGCTTGAGCAGGTCACGGGCCACGGACTCGTAGGCCGGCAACAGGCTCTTGGGAATGAAGTTGCCTTCAAGCAGGGTGTTGAGGGAATCGTGACCGAAGTTCTTCACGCCCAGGGCTTCGCGGTGTTCAAACGGGCGGGTGGAACCCACCGCGTGCAAACGACCCAGCAACTGCCCGAGCCGGTAGAGCTGGTCGAGATTACCCGGCTCCGGCGCCCGGCCGCCACGGCGCGGAAACAGGGTGAAGCGGAAACCCGCGTGTTCGAACAGGCTTTCGCCATTGTGAATCAGCGGCGCTACTACTGGGACTTCGCATTCGGCCAGTTCGAAGGTGAAGCGGTGCTCTTCGAGGATCGCCTCGTTGGTCCAGCGCTGGGGGCGGTAGAACTTGGCGATCAGCGGTTCGGCGTCTTCGATGCCCACCTGGTACACGCGGTTTTCGTAGCTGTTGAGCGCCAGAACGCGAGCATCGCTGAGAAAACCGATGCTTTCGACAGCGTCGAGAACCAGGTCAGGGGTGAGTGTTTCAAACGGGTGGGCCATGCGAACTCCTGCGCGCAGCAGGGCGCCGCGTCGGGCCGGGTATGGTAACGCACCGGGCTTGAGATAGGGGGCGGCTGTGCCATTGCCATCGGGAGCAAGCCCCTCCCACATTTTGACCGTGTGAACCCGATCAAGTGTGGGAGGGGGCTTGCTCCCGATGAGGCCCTATCAGGCGCCGACGATCCCACCATCATCCCGCCGAATCGCCATCACCGACGAACGCGGCTTGCCATTCGGCAGATGCTCCGGCCAGGTCGAACCACCGGTTTCACCCGGATGCTGAATCCCCACAAACAAGGTCTTCTGGTCCGGCGCAAAGCTGATCCCCGTCACCTCACAGGCTACTGGCCCGACCATGAAGCGGCGGATTTCCCCAGTGCTCGGGTCGGCACACAGCATCTGGTTGTTACCCATGCCGGCAAATTCGCCTGCGTTGCTGTAGTCGCCATCGGTGAGGATCCACAAGCGCCCGGCCTTGTCGAAACCCAGGCCATCGGGGCTGTTGAACATGTTCTGTGGGTTGATATTGGATGAGCCGCCCTTGGGTGTACCGCCGTGCACGCGTGGGTTGCCGGCCACCACGAACAGGTCCCAGCTGAAGTCCGTGGCGCCGTGGTTATCGGCGTCGGCTTTCCAACGCAGGATCTGGCCGTAGATGTTTTTCTCCCGTGGGTTGGGCCCGCCCACGGGCTGACCTTCCTCGCCACGTTTGGCGTTGTTGGTCAGGGTGCAATAGACCTGGCCGTCAGTGGGGCTGACCACGATCCATTCCGGGCGGTCCATGCGCGTGGCTTTCACTACGCTGGCAGCCAGGCGGGCGTGAATGAGCACCTCGGCCTGGTTGGCGAAACCGCTGCTGGCGTCGATACCGTTTTTACCGTGGGTCAACTCTACCCATTGGCCTTTGCCCTTGGGGTGGTCGGCGTTGCCGTCGCCCGCGTCGAAGATCGCCACGTACAAAGTGCCGTGGTCCAGCAGGTGTTTATTGGCCTTGGCATTGTGGTGGTTGATCGGGTCGCGGCTGACGAACTTGTAGATGAACTCACCGCGTTCATCGTCGCCCATGTACACCACGGCGCGGCCGTCGCGGGTCTCGGCGAGAGCGGCGTTCTCGTGCTTGAAACGGCCCAATGCCGTGCGCTTGACCGGAGTGGATTGCGGGTCGAATGGATCGATTTCCACCACCCAGCCATGGCGATTGAGTTCGTTGGGGTTCTTGGCCATGTCGAAGCGTGGGTCATGCTGATGCCAGTTGATGTCTTTACTGGCGCCCACCACGCCATAGCGCTTCTGCCCGGCGTCGAAGGCTTGCTGGGGGTTGCTGCTGCCGAAGCAGTCGGTGAAGTTTTCTTCGCAGGTCAGGTAAGTGCCCCATGGGGTCTTGCCGTTGGCGCAATTCTGGAATGTCCCGAGGGCTTTCTTGCCGGTTTTGTCGGCGCGGGTTTTCAGCCAGTCATGGCCGGCGGCGGGGCCGCTCAGGCGGATCGGTGAGTTGCCGTGGATGCGCCGGTTGTAGCGCGAGTCCTGTACGAACTGCCAGGTGTCGCCCTTGCGCCGCACTTCGATCACCGACACGCCTTCACTGGCCAGGGCCTTGCGCACATCTTCGGCCGATTGCGGCGCGCCACCGTGGGGGAAAAGGTAGCGGTAGTTGGTGTATTCGTTGTTGATCGCCATCAGTGCGCGGTTGTTGTCGCCCGGGAAGGGAAACAGGCTCATGCCGTCGTTGTTGTCGCCGAACTGCTGTTCCTGGGCCTTGGCGGTGCCATTGCCGGACGGATCGAAAGCCGGCGCGTTCTTGTGCAGCGGCTGGCCCCAACTGATCAGCACCGACGCGCTGTAGCCAGGCGGCAAGGTGATGGTGTCGCTGGTGGCGGCGGCGATGCTGGTGAACCCCAGCAGCGGGCTGGCAGAAGCGGCATTCACGGCCAGGGCACTGCGGCTCAGCAGGTTGCCACCCAGAAACATCGCCGCACCGCACAGGGCGCCTGCGCCGATAAAGCGACGGCGGGTGAGGCCGACCATCTGTTCAAGATCGGTGGCGTGGTTTTCTTCTAATAGGCTCATCTCAGGCTCCCTGCGGTTTTTGCAGACACCTTAAGCAGCGCTTGTGACCAGATTGTTGCAGCTTGAAGACGTTCGCCCGCTACACCGGCGTGCCCAGCAACACATTGCTGGGGGCAAATTGCACACGGACCGGCTGGCCTTCGCCAGCGTTGAGTGCCTGGAGTGCGGCGGGCTGGGCCAGCGCGCATAACACCTGGCCGTTGGGCAGAGAGATACGCACCTCACTGGGGCCATCTTCGGCGCCGAGAATCGTCTCGATCACACCGCTCATACAATTGTGTCCAGGTGTTTCAGGCTGGCCGATCGCCAGTAGTTCGAGCCATCCGGCCTTGATCAGGGCGACCACTTCCACGCCGGCCTGCAGTTCCAGTCGTTGGGTACTGTCGTGGGTGATCTGTGCATCAAGATGCAGGCCACCGGCCAACTGCAAGCGAATCATGTCGTTGCGACCCTGGCTGTCGATAGCGCTGACCTGGCCGTGCAATTGGTTGCGGGCACTGGTGCGCAGCATCAGGCGCCCCAGCAGGTTGAAGTCGCTCGCCGCTTCGTCCGAACCCAGTACCTGGGCCTGCAACACTTGCAGGCGCTGATAGAGGCGCAGCACCCGTTGACCTTCTTGCGTCAGCCTGGCGCCGCCACCGCCCTTGCCACCGACGCTGCGTTCAACCAACGGTTTTTGCGCCAGGTTGTTCAGTTCGTCGATGGCGTCCCAGGCGGCCTTGTAACTCAACCCGGCGCTTTTGGCCGCACGGGTAATGGAACCCTGCTCGGCGATGTGCCCCAGCAAGGCAATTCGCTGGGGGCGACGGATGATGTGTTGGTTGAGAGGGCTGGGCAGAGACATGGGCATACGCTTGGATGAGATGAACGGACGTTGCCGCCCTGGCGCAAGGGAGTCAAGTCAGGTGCCGGGTTTGGGCGTGCGGGCCAGGCAATAAACGTCGACCTGGCGTGCACCGGCGGCCACCAAAAGCCGCGCCAGGGCGTGGGCCGTGGCGCCGGTGGTGAGTACGTCATCTACCAGCGCCAGATGTTGGCCTGCTACCTGAGTGCCGGGGGCCAGGGCGAAGGCGTTTAGCAGGTTGCGTTTGCGCGTCCTGGCATCAAGGTCTTGCTGCGCGACGGTTTCATGAGGTCGCAACAGCAGGTGTTCATTGTGGGGAATATCGAGGGCAGCACTGAGCCAACGCGCCACCATCAGTGCTTGGTTAAAGCCGCGTTCGCGCAGGCGTTTGCGTGCCATGGGCACCGGCAGCAGGCAGTCGGGGCGGCTGAGTTCGGCGTTATCGAAGCGGTGTTGCAGATGTTGCGTGAGCAGGCGCGCGAGCATGTGCCCCAGCGGCCAACGCGCCTGATGTTTGAAGCGGCTGATCAGGGTGTCGATGGGAAAACTGTAGGTCCAAGGGGCGACGACCTGGTTAAAGGCGGGTGGATGTTTTTGGCATTGGCCGCAGAGCAAGCCGTCCATCGGCAAGGGCAGGGCACAGCGTTCACACTGCTCCATCAGCCATGGCAGTTCTGTTTCGCAGACGTTGCACACATTTTCAGCCGCTTCAGTGCATTCATCGCAGATCAGGCAGGTTTGTATACTTTTTGACCAGATGTAAACTTGGTGCTTGTACTCAGGTTGACAGTGCATGAATCTTCCTTAAATATGCCGAGCATCCGTGTCGTGCCTGTGGGTATTGCCCTTCCCGCAGCGCTTGCCAAAGCATAATCAAGGAATCGCCCATGAGCGCCAGCACCTCTGCCACCCTGCGTCACGATTGGTCTTTAGCCGAAGTCAAAGCCCTGTTCGTGCAGCCGTTCAATGACCTGTTGTTCCAGGCGCAGACCGTGCACCGCGCGCATTTCGACGCCAACCGCGTGCAGGTGTCGACCCTGCTGTCGATCAAGACCGGCGCCTGCCCGGAAGATTGCAAATATTGTCCGCAGTCGGGCCACTACAACACCGGCCTGGAAAAAGAAAAGCTGATGGAAGTGCAAAAGGTCCTCGAAGAGGCCGCCCGCGCCAAGGCCATCGGTTCGACGCGTTTCTGCATGGGCGCAGCGTGGAAACACCCGTCGGCCAAAGACATGCCCTACGTGCTGGAGATGGTCAAAGGGGTGAAGGCCATGGGCCTGGAAACCTGCATGACCCTCGGGCGCCTCGATCAGGACCAGACCGAAGCCCTGGCCCAGGCGGGCCTGGACTACTACAACCACAACCTCGATACGTCGCCGGAGTTCTACGGCTCGATCATCACCACCCGCACCTACAGCGAGCGCCTGCAAACCCTGGCCTATGTGCGTGATTCGGGGATGAAAATCTGCTCGGGCGGTATCCTCGGCATGGGCGAGTCCCTCGACGACCGTGCCAACCTGCTGATCCAACTGGCCAACCTGCCGGAGCATCCCGAGTCGGTGCCGATCAACATGCTGGTGAAGGTTGCCGGTACACCGTTGGAAAACGCCGACGACATCGACCCCTTCGATTTCATCCGCATGCTGGCGGTGGCGCGCATCCTGATGCCGCAATCCCACGTGCGGCTGTCCGCCGGCCGCGAAGCCATGAACGAGCAGATGCAGGCCCTGGCGTTTTTTGCCGGCGCCAACTCGATCTTCTACGGCGACAAATTGCTGACCACCGCCAACCCCCAGGCTGACAAGGACATGCAATTGTTTGCACGCCTGGGCATCCTGCCGGAAGCCCGTGAAGAGCACGCTGATGAAGTGCACCAGGCGGCGATTGAGCAGGC
Organism: Pseudomonas haemolytica; assembly: GCF_009659625.1. GTDB lineage: Bacteria > Pseudomonadota > Gammaproteobacteria > Pseudomonadales > Pseudomonadaceae > Aquipseudomonas > Aquipseudomonas haemolytica. The sequence continues at coordinate 681,214 of NZ_VOIW01000003.1, forward strand.
GTTGGTGGAGCAGAAGAGCAGCGAGCAGTTCTACAACGCTGTCGTCTGATTGAAATGGGATCCCAATGTGGGAGGGGGCTTGCTCCCGATAGCGGTGTGTCAGTCTCAGTATCTGTAACTGAACCACCGCTATCGGGAGCAAGCCCCCTCCCACATTATTTGATCCAGTTGAACCCGCCAAATCGAGGCCAGCATGTCTTTTGATCTCTCCGCACGCCTCGCTGCCCGCCGTGCCGAACACCTTTATCGTCAACGCCCCTTGTTGGAGAGCCCGCAGGGCCCGGAAGTGGTGGTGGATGGCCAACCGCTGTTGGCGTTCTGCAATAACGATTACCTGGGCCTGGCCAACCACCCGCAGGTGGTCGAGGCCTGGCGCGCTGGTGCATCCCGCTGGGGCGTGGGCGGTGGTGCTTCGCATTTGGTAGTGGGGCACGCCACGCCGCACCATGAGTTGGAAGAAGCTCTCGCCGACCTCACGGGGCGCCCGCGGGCACTGCTGTTCACCACCGGCTATATGGCCAACCTCGGTGCGGTAACAGCATTGGTGGGGCAGGGCGATACGGTGCTGGAAGACCGTCTCAATCACGCTTCATTACTGGATGCCGGTTTATTGTCCGGGGCGCGTTTCAACCGCTACCTGCATAACGACGCTGTCAGTCTGGCCAAGCGCCTGGAGAAGGCCACCGGCAATACGCTGGTGGTCACCGATGGTGTGTTCAGCATGGACGGCAATCTGGCCGACCTGCCCGCGCTGGCCCGTGAAGCCAAGGCCAGAGGTGCCTGGCTGATGGTGGATGACGCCCATGGCTTCGGCCCGCTGGGCGCCCATGGCGGTGGCATTGTCGAGCATTTCGGCTTGAGCCAGGAGGAGGTGCCGGTGCTGGTTGGCACCTTGGGCAAAGCCTTCGGTACCGCCGGGGCGTTTGTGGCGGGCAGTGAGGCGTTGATCGAAAGCCTGATCCAATTTGCCCGCCCGTATATCTACACCACCAGCCAACCACCGGCACTGGCCTGCGCCACCCTCAAAAGCCTGGAGCTGCTGCGCAGCGAACATTGGCGGCGTGATCATCTCAACGGGTTGATCCGCCAGTTCCGCCAGGGCGCCGAGCAGATGGGCCTGGCATTGATGGACAGCTTTACGCCGATCCAGCCGATCCTGATTGGCGACAGCGCCCGGGCGTTGCGCCTGTCGCACATGTTGCGTGAGCGTGGCCTGATGGTGACCGCGATCCGCCCGCCTACCGTGCCCGCCGGCAGTGCCCGTTTACGGGTGACATTGACCGCGGCCCACAGCGAGGCGCAGGTGCAGCTATTGTTAAACGGACTCGAAGAATGTTTCCGCTTGTTAGGCACCTCGGAGCCCGACCATGCGTAATCGACTGATATTGCTGCCCGGCTGGGGCCTTGGTGTGTCACCGCTGGAGCCGTTGGCCGCGGCATTGCACGGCCTGGACGAACACCTGCGGGTACAGGTCGAGCCTCTGCCAGCGCTGGACTCCAGTGATTTGAATGAGTGGCTCGACGAACTCGATGCGACGCTGCCGGACAACGTCTGGCTCGGTGGTTGGTCCCTGGGCGGCATGCTCGCTTCAGAGCTGGCAGCGCGCCGTGGCGAACGTTGCTGTGGTTTGCTGACCCTGGCGAGCAACCCGTGCTTCGTCGCCCATGACGGTTGGCCCCACGCGATGCCTGCCGAGACCTTCGACGCATTCCTGGCGGGCTGCCACGCCGACTCCCAAGTCACCCTCAAGCGCTTCGGCCTGTTGTGTGCCAAGGGCGCCGAAGACCCTCGCGGGCTGTCGCGGTTGCTGGTCAGCGGTGCGCCGAATACCGCCCCCAGCGTATTGATGCCCGGCCTGGAGCTGCTGGCCCAACTGGATACGCGGGCGGCCTTACAGGCATTTCGCGGGCCGCAGTTGCATCTGTTTGCCGGCCTGGATGGGCTGGTGCCTGCCGAAGCCGCCAGCGACCTGCTGGCATTGCTCCCTGATGTAGAAGTCGGCCTGATTGAACAGGCCGGTCACGCGTTTCTTCTGGAAGACCCCCACGGTGTAGCGGGGGCCATCCAGGCTTTTTTGCATGAGTGTGTTGATGACTGATTTATCCCATCCTCCCTTGCCAGGGGGCTTGCCGGACAAGCGCCAGGTCGCGGCCTCGTTTTCCCGTGCGGCGGCCAGCTACGACAGCGTGGCCGAGTTGCAGCGGGCGGTGGGGCATGAATTGCTCAGCCGTTTGCCATCCGACGTTTCGCCCCAACGCTGGCTGGATATGGGCTGCGGCACGGGTTATTTCAGCCGCGTATTGGGCGAGCGTTTGCCTGCCAGCCAAGGTGTGGCGCTGGATATCGCCGAGGGCATGCTCAACCATGCGCGGCCATTGGGTGGCGCCGCGTACTTTGTCGCCGGTGACGCCGAGCGCCTGCCGTTGCAGACGAGCAGTTGCGGACTGATCTTTTCCAGCCTGGCGGTGCAGTGGTGTGCACATTTTGATGCCGTGCTCAGCGAGGCTTCTCGTGTGCTGCAACCAGGCGGTGTGTTGGCCTTCGCGAGCCTGTGCGTCGGTACCCTGGGTGAGCTGCGCGAAAGCTGGCGGGCCGTGGATGGCCTGGTTCACGTCAACCGCTTCCGCACTTTCGACGCTTATCAACAGCTGTGTGCGGCCAGTGGTTTACGAGTGGCAAGCCTGGAGCGACAGCCCCATGTGCTGCATTACCCGGACGTGCGCAGCCTGACCCACGAACTCAAGGCGTTGGGCGCCCATAACCTCAACCCGGGCCGCCCGGGAGGGTTGACGGGGCGCGCGCGGATTGTTGCACTGGTAGACGCTTACGAGCAGTTCCGTCAGGCTCAGGGCCTGCCCGCCACCTATCAAGTGGTGTACGCCGTATTGGAGAAACCTTTATGAGCGCCGCTTACTTCATCACCGGCACCGACACCGATGTGGGCAAGACCACCATCGCCGCTGGCCTGTTGCATGCGGCCAGGCTGGCGGGTAAAAGCACGGCGGCAGGAAAACCGGTGGCGTCGGGCTGCCAGCTGACTGCCCAAGGACTGCGCAATGCCGATGCGTTGGCGCTGCTGGCCGAATGTTCAGTACCGCTGAGTTATACCGAGGTCAACCCGGTGGCATTCGAGCCGGCGATCGCGCCGCATCTGGCCGCGCGCGAGGCGGGTGTCGCGCTGACGGTGCAATCGTTGCTCAAACCGATGCAGCACATCCTGGCACGTGGAGCGGATTTCACCTTGATCGAAGGCGCGGGTGGTTGGCGCGTGCCCTTGGCTGACCAGGCCAACCTGTCGGACCTGGCCATAGCGCTCAAGCTGCCGGTGATCCTGGTGGTGGGCGTGCGCCTGGGGTGTATCAGCCACGCACTGCTCACCGCTGAAGCCATCGCCCGGGACGGCTTGCCGCTGGCGGGCTGGGTGGCGAACATTATCGACCCCAAGACCTCTCGTCTGGAAGAAAACCTCGCCACCCTGGCTGAGCGCTTGCCGGCGCCTTGCCTGGGGCGGGTGCCGAAACTCAAGCATGCCGGGGCCGCCGCGGTGGCCGAGTACCTGGAACTGGACCTGCTTGACTGATTTTGGCTATCACTAAGGCAATATGCCATTAGTGTTTTTGACGGGCCTTTTGCCAGGATGTCTGCTTCAATCCAGTTTCACGATTCTCTAAAGGCAGGCTTACGCCATGGAAATCTCTGGAAGCAGCGCGTTTTATTCGGGCCTGAGCAGCATTCAGACCGGGCAGAACCGTGTCGACCAGGCGGCCGGCAAGATTGCCAGCGCCGCGACGACCCAGCCATCGGGTGCACAAAGTGATCGTCTGCAAGCCAACGACCGCGCCCAGCCGTCCAACTCGGCGAGCAATATGGTGGAAATGGCCCAGGGCAAGTTTCAAGTCGAGCTGGGGGCGAAAGTCGCCAAGGCTTCGGATGAAATGCTCGGCACCTTGATCGATACCTACGCTTAATCCCTCTCTAAATTCATGCCTGCTCTTCTGTGGGAGCGGGCTTGCTCGCGAAGGCGAATCTTCAGCCAGCATTGCAGCTGACTGACGCACCGCTTTCGCGAGCAAGCCCGCTCCCACATTTGTCCTGCGTCATTCTGCTGAACCTCTTCGAATCATGCGGCGTCTTGCCGCAAGCATTGGCGTGCCTGAGATTGACCCGCATCAAGACAAACGGCATCCGGCCGACGCTTGACAACCCTGGGTCGTAAACGTATGTTTCAAACACCTGTTTGACCGCCATAACAAATCCACGCGGTTGTTCATCCCAGCTACATCAGCAGAGGTTTATCGCTATGCCTGACTACAAGGCCCCCTTGCGTGATATTCGCTTCGTTCGTGACGAACTGCTCGGTTATGAAGCGCACTATCAGAGCCTGCCGGCTTGCCAGGACGCTACCCCGGACATGGTTGACGCCATTCTCGAAGAAGGTGCCAAGTTCTGTGAGCAAGTACTGGCACCGTTGAACCGCGTGGGCGACATCGAAGGGTGTACCTGGAGTGAGTCAGGCGTTAAGACCCCTACCGGCTTCAAAGAAGCCTACAAACAATTCGTCGAAGGCGGCTGGCCGAGCCTGGCCCACGATGTGGAGCACGGCGGCCAAGGCCTGCCGGAATCCCTGGGCCTGGCGGTGAGCGAAATGGTGGGTGCCGCCAACTGGTCGTGGGGCATGTACCCGGGCCTGTCCCATGGTGCGATGAACACTATCTCCGAGCACGGCACCCCAGAGCAGCAAAACGCCTACCTGACCAAACTGGTGTCGGGCGAGTGGACCGGCACCATGTGCCTGACCGAGCCGCACTGCGGCACCGACCTGGGCATGCTGCGCACCAAGGCCGAGCCTCAGGCTGACGGTTCCTACAAAGTCTCCGGCACCAAGATCTTCATCTCGGCCGGTGAGCACGACATGGCCGATAACATCGTCCACATCGTGTTGGCCCGCCTGCCGGACGCACCGGCTGGCACCAAAGGCATCTCGCTGTTTATCGTGCCCAAATTCCTGCCTAACGCCGATGGTTCGGTGGGCGAGCGCAACGCAGTGACCTGTGGTTCCCTGGAACACAAGATGGGTATCCACGGCAACGCCACCTGCGTGATGAACTTCGACGCGGCCACCGGTTTCCTGATCGGCCCGGCGAACAAAGGCCTGAACTGCATGTTCACCTTTATGAACACCGCTCGCCTGGGTACCGCGCTGCAAGGCCTGTCCCACGCCGAGATCGGCTTCCAGGGTGGCTTGAAATACGCCCGTGATCGCCTGCAGATGCGCTCGCTGACTGGCCCGAAAGCACCGGACAAGGCCGCTGACCCGATCATCGTGCACCCTGACGTGCGCCGCATGTTGCTGACCATGAAAGCCTTCGCCGAAGGTAACCGTGCGATGGTGTACTTCACCGCCAAGCAAGTGGACATCGTCAAGTACGGCACTGACGACGAAGCCAAGAAACAGGCTGATGGCCTGCTGGCGTTCATGACCCCGATCGCCAAGGCGTTCATGACCGAAGTCGGTTTTGAATCGGCCAACCACGGCGTGCAGATCTACGGTGGCCACGGTTTCATCGCCGAGTGGGGCATGGAGCAGAACGTTCGCGACAGCCGCATTTCGATGTTGTACGAAGGTACTACCGGCATCCAGGCGCTGGACTTGCTCGGCCGTAAAGTACTGATGACCCAAGGCGAAGCGCTCAAGGGCTTCACCAAGATCGTGCACAAGTTCTGCCAGGCCAACGAAGGTAACGAAGCCGTCAAAGAGTTCGTTGCACCGCTGGCGGCACTGAACAAAGAGTGGGGCGAGTTGACCATGAAGGTCGGCATGGCCGCGATGAAAGACCGTGAAGAAGTCGGTGCCGCCTCGGTGGATTACCTGATGTACTCCGGCTACGCGTGCCTGGCTTACTTCTGGGCCGACATGGCGCGCCTGGCGGCTGAAAAGCTGGCTGCCGGTACCACCGAAGAGGCGTTCTACACCGCCAAGTTGCAGACCGCACGCTTCTACTTCCAGCGCATCCTGCCGCGTACTCGTACCCATGTGGCGACCATGCTGTCGGGTGCCAACAACCTGATGGACATGAAAGAAGAAGACTTCGGCCTGGCTTACTAAGCCTTACCGGGTCCTTTGAAAACCGCCGTCTCCCTAGGGAGGCGGCGGTTTTTTATGGCCGGTTAAAAAACCACAGCACAGCACTCAGGGATTAGGAGCGCCTGCCGTTAAAGTGATGGCAATGTGATACGTGTCGGTCGGTTGTGCTTAACTGATCGAATAGAGGCACAGTGCCATTATTTTTTACGGGTCGGAGTTTTACCCTTGTCACGCGTGTCCGCTGTACGTTTCAGTCATTTCCTACCTTCGCTGCTGCTGTTGCTGGCTGGGCTCTCGGCTGCGTACGTCAAGGACCTCAACGTCTTCTTCACCTCGCTGTTCAACGTGCTGCCGACCTTGGTGTTGCTGCTCGGCGGTGCGTATTGCGCGGTGTATCGGCGCCAGCGTGAACTGTTCTTGATGATCACGGTGTACGTCGCCTATTTCCTGCTGGATACCCAGACCGATTTCTACCGTGACAATGGCCGTGTGCGCGAAGACGCCGCGGTGGTCTTTCATCTGTGTTGCCTGCTGTTGCCACTGCTGTTCAGCATCTACGCGGTGTGGCAGGAGAAAACCCACCTGTTCCGTGACTTCGTCGCACGCGGCGCGGTGTTACTGGCGGTGGGCAGCGTGGCGTTGGCCCTGGAGCAAAGTTATCCCCAGGCGCTCCTAAACTGGCTGGCGGAGATCCGCTGGCCACTGTTGCATGGCGCCTGGATGAGCCTGATCCAACTCTCTTACCCGATGTTCCTGATTGGTTTCCTTACCCTGGCCGCACAGTACTGGTATCAGCCGCGCCCGCTGCACGCCGCGCAACTGGTAGGGTTGTTGGGCTTGTTCTGGATGCTGCCGCAAACCTTCATTCTGCCATTCACCCTTAACATTATGTGCAGCCAGGTCATGTTGATGATCGCTGCCGGTGTGGCTCATGAAGCCTATCAAATGGCGTTCCGCGACGAATTGACTGGCTTGCCGGGGCGGCGAGCCCTCAACGAGCGCATGCAGCGTTTGGGGCGCAACTATGTGCTGGCGATGAGTGACGTTGATCATTTCAAGCGTTTCAACGACACCCATGGCCACGACGTGGGTGATCAGGTATTGCGGCTGGTGGCGAGCAAGCTGTCCAAGGTCAATGGCGGCGGGCGTGCCTATCGTTACGGCGGCGAAGAGTTCGCCGTGGTGTTTGCCGGCAAGACCCTGGACGAATGCATGCCGCACCTCGAGGAGATCCGCGAGATCATTGCCAGCTACGATATCAAGTTGCGTAATCCGGACCGCCCCCATGATGATCATCAGGGTCGGCAGCGGCGTGCGGGTAGTGGCGCTTCCAGTGTGTCGGTGACGGTCAGCATTGGCGTGGCCGAGCGCCAGGCCGAGCAGCGTAGCCCCGAAGAGGTGCTCAAGTCCGCTGACCAGGCGCTGTATGCCGCCAAGGGTGCCGGGCGCAACTGTGTGGTCGCGGCCGGGCAAACCCGTCGTGGCGCGGTACGCATGGAAAGCGCTGCCGGTTGAGTAATGGCGGTGTATTCAGCAACGCTATAGTGAATGCCTGATGCGACTGCCTGCCGACGTTTGTCCCTTACGGCTGCAAGCTTGATAATCCAAAGAAAAAGGCTGGCATGACTTGTAAATACTTACGGGTCACAACTGGACTCTATGTGTCTTAAAAGTTGTTCGGTTACACTCGGAGCCTGTAAAACCGATCCTGTCGAATTACTTTTCACGTTCTCACGAGGTTTGCCATGGCTGATTACAAAGCGCCGTTGCGTGATATGCGCTTCGTCCTCAACGAAGTTTTTGAGGTCGCCAAGACTTGGTCCCAATTGCCGGCATTGGCAGACGCCGTTGACGCCGAAACCGTTGAGGCGATCCTCGAAGAAGCCGGCAAGGTCACCGCCAAATCCATCGCCCCACTCAGCCGCGGTGGCGATGAGCAAGGCTGCCACTGGACGGACGGCGCAGTCAGCACCCCTGACGGTTTCCCCCAGGCCTACAGCACCTACGCCGAAGGCGGTTGGGTTGGAGTGGGCGGCGACCCGACCTACGGCGGCATGGGCATGCCCAAGGCGGTGTCGGCGCAGGTCGAGGAAATGATCAACTCCTCGAGCCTGGCATTCGGCCTATACCCGATGCTGACCTCCGGTGCCTGTGTATCGATCAACACCCACGCCAGTGAAGAGCTCAAGGCCACCTACCTGCCGAATATGTACGCCGGCACCTGGGCAGGCTCCATGTGCCTGACCGAAGCCCACGCGGGCACTGACCTGGGGATGATCCGCACCAAAGCCGAGCCTCAGGCGGACGGTTCCTACAAAGTCAGCGGCACCAAGATCTTCATCACCGGTGGCGAACATGACCTGACCGAAAACATCATTCACCTGGTGCTGGCCAAACTGCCGGATGCACCGGCCGGGCCCAAGGGCATTTCGCTGTTCCTGGTGCCCAAGTTCCTGGTCAATGCCGATGGCAGCCTGGGCGCGCGTAACCCGGTAACCTGCGGCTCTATTGAACACAAGATGGGCATCCAGGCGTCCGCGACCTGTGTGATGAACTTCGACGAAGCCGTGGGTTATCTGGTAGGTGAGCCCAACCGGGGCCTGGCGGCGATGTTCACGATGATGAACTATGAACGCCTGGGGGTGGGTATCCAGGGCTTGGCGTCCGGCGAGCGCTCCTATCAGAACGCGATTGAATATGCCCGTGACCGTCTGCAGAGCCGCTCCCCGCTGGGTGCACAGGCCAAGGACAAAGTGGCCGACCCGATCATCGTGCATCCCGATGTACGCCGCATGCTGCTGACCATGAAGGCGGCGAACGAGGGTGGCCGGGCGTTCTCCACCTACGTGGCGACGCAGTTGGACATCGCCAAGTTCAGTGACGATGCGGCTGCTCGGGAGCGCGCCGATAAGCTGGTCGCGTTGCTGACGCCTGTCGCCAAGGCTTTCCTTACGGATCTGGGCCTGGAAACCACCGTGCTCGGCCAGCAAGTGTTTGGCGGCCATGGTTACATCCGCGAGTGGGGCCAGGAGCAGTTGGTGCGTGACGTGCGCATTACCCAGATCTACGAAGGCACCAATGGCATTCAGGCCCTGGACTTGATGGGACGCAAGATCGTCGGCAGCGGCGGTGCGTTCTACACCCTGTTCGCCGATGAGATCCGCCAGTTCATCGCTGAGTCGGGCCCTGAGTTGGCCGAGTTCACCAAGCCGCTCAGCGTGGCGGTGGATAACCTGGATGAATTGACGGCCTGGGTGCTGGACCGCGCCAAGAGCAACCCGAATGAAATCGGCGCAGCGTCGGTGGAATACCTGCATGCGTTCGGCTACATGGCCTATGCCTACATGTGGGCGCGCATGGCCAAGGCCGCGTTGGGCAAAGAGGCCGAGGAGGCGTTCTACGCCAGCAAACTGGGCACCGCACGTTTCTACTTTGCCCGTCTGTTACCGCGTATCCACTCGTTGAGTGCGTCGGTAAAAGCCGGTAGCGAATCGCTGTTCCTGATGGATGAAGCCCTGTTCTAAGGGCGGGGAGGGCGTGTAAGCATTCTCTTACATCACGTGCTGCTATTCGTCCTCTATCGCCACATTGGATCCACGGCTAATCTACTTCACATGGACGTCGCGCAGGAAGCGCAAAGCAACAACACGGACACGTAGGATTCTGCCAGGATGGCGGAGTGAAATGGATGTCAGGGAAACAGTCTGCAAAGCCCCGCTTCGGCGGGGTTTTCTTTTGCCCGCGAAAAAGTCAGGCGCTCGCCTGCGGGGCATTCATCACGTCCTCCAGCAAGGTACGCAGCAACGCTACCGTCGCCTGCTGGCGCTGCACATCGCGGCACACCAGCCCCACTTTCAGCGACACCCTGGGTTCACTCAAGGGTTTCCACAGCAGTGCCTTGCTGTTGTGTTCGTCCTGGGAGCGCCCTGGCAGCACCGTCGCCAACCGGGTGTGGGGCAGGCTGTCGAGGATGCCCACCATGGTATTGAGCTCTGCCTGTACTTGCGGGCGTCGTCCCAGGTTGGCCAACTGGCCCTGCCAGATCTGCCTGACTTGAAACTCTTCCCCTAGCAGCAACATCGGCAACTCGGCTGCCTGTTTCAGCGAGACTTTCTTGAATTCGCGCAGCGGATGGTCTTCGGGAATCACCAGCTTCAACTCATCTTCATACAACAACACACCGTGCAGGCCTGGCTGACGTGGCGGCAGGTAGCTGATGCCAATGTCGAGGGAGCCGTTGAGCAGTCGGCGCTCAATTTCGTGCCCCGTCAACTCGTAGATCTGCACCACCAGGTGGGGCTGGGCCTTGCGCACGCGCTCAAGCATCTGCGGCACCAGGCTGGTGTGTACGGTTTGCAGCACGCCGATGGCCAAGGTCCGCATAGCCTGGCCCTTGAAGTTGCGCAGCGCCTCGACAGCCTGCTGCATGCCATCGATGAGCGGCAACGCATGGTTGTATAAGGTATGTGCCGCCAACGTCGGTAGCAGGCGCTTGCTGCTGCGTTCGAACAGGCTCACGTCGAGGTTCTGTTCCAGTTGGCGGATTTGTTGCGACAAGGCTGGCTGGGAGATCGACAGGCGCTCCGCTGCACGACCTACGTGGCCTTCCTCATACACCGCGACGAAATAACGCAGTTGCTTGAAATCCATAAGGTTTGCTTATCGAAAAAGCTGGAAAATCGAAATGGCCGTTGGCCCCCGAGACGCCTAGTCTAGCGCCTATTCGCAGGGCTTACAGGGCCGGATCGGACAATGAATAACCTTTGTGTTGATAGCGTTTACATAGGCAATACAAAAAATTCCCAGGTGGATTGGCCGGGGTGCACCGACCAAGGTCCGGTTGCCATCGGGGGTAACTTGTGAACCTGTTCAATATGCGCCGCCCCGCTCCGAGCCTGGATGACCTTATCCTGGATTCAACACGCAACAATCACTGCGCCGAGTCCCTGATGCCCGCGGTGGCCCGCCCACCTCAAGTGTTCGTACGTGGCCAGGGCTCCTGGCTCTGGGACAGCGAAGAGCGTGCGTATCTGGATTTCAGCCAGGGCAATGCCGCCAACAGCCTCGGCCACAGCCCACAGGTGTTGATCAAGGCCCTGGCTGAACAAACCCAAGTGCTGATCAACCCCGGCAACGGCCTGCATAGCCGCGCACAGCTCAATCTCGTCGAGCGTCTTTGCCGGCAGACTGGCAGCGACCAGGCTTACCTGCTCAACAGTGGCGCACAGGCCTGCGAGGCGGCGATCAAGCTGGCGCGCAAATGGGGGCAACTGCATCGCGGCGGTGCCTATCGCATTATCAGCGCGAGCAACAGTTGCCATGGTCGAAGCTTCGCCGCGCTGGCAGCTTCGGCCGGGGCGCTGGGTAACCGCTTCGAACCGCAACTGCCGGGTTTCAGTCACGTCCCTTTCAATGATCTTCCTGCCCTGCATGCCGCTGTGGATGCCCAGACGGTAGCTATCATGCTGGAGCCGATCCAGAGCGCTGCTGGCGTTATCCCGGCGACCGAGCACTATCTCAAGGGCGTCGAGCGGCTATGTCGCGAACTGGGGATCCTGCTGATCCTCGACGAAGTGCAAACCGGCATCGGTCGCTGCGGCACCTTGCTCGCCGAGCAACAGTACGGCGTACGCGCCGACATCATCACCCTGGGCAAAGGCTTGGGCGGCGGTGTGCCGTTGGCGGCGCTGCTGGCTCGGGGCAAAGCCTGTTGCTTTGATGCCGGCGAGTTGGACGGTACCCACCTTGGCAATGCGCTGATGGCCTCGGCCGGGTTGGCCGTAACCGATACGGTGCTGGAGCAAGGCTTTCTTGAGCATGTACGCGAGTCGGGCTGCTACTTGGGCGAAGGCCTCGCCCGTCTGGCGTATCGCTACGACCATGGCCAATTGCGCGGAAATGGCCTGATGTGGGGGCTGACGTTGTCGGATGATTCTGCGGATGCAGTGGTAAAAGCCGCCTTGCATGAGGGGCTGATCCTCAACGCGCCGCAATCCGACTGCCTGCGCTTCACGCCGGCTCTCACGGTAAGCAAAAGCAATATCGACGAAATGCTCCTGCGCCTGGCCCGCGCTTTTTCACGGGTGCGCACCGCCCAACTGCAATGCCGCCGGGGCATTGCGGTTTAACCCCTTATTCCAGAACCGTCTCGCGGCATACGCGGCGCCCTCAGCCTGATTTTTTTGGCTGGGGGCGTTTTTTTTCCGGTTCAGTAAAGGATGGCGCAGTGCCAGATCCCACTGAACCCTCACGAACGTCCAAGGTCGATTAGCTACACGGCTCACACGAGCCGATTTTTATGGAGCTGACCCATGGACATCATTCGTATCATCATCGCCATTCTGCTGCCGCCACTGGGTGTGTTCCTGCAAGTAGGTTTCGGCGGTGCATTCTGGCTGAATATCCTGCTGACCCTGTGCGGTTACTTCCCCGGCATCATTCACGCGGTGTACATCATCGCCAAGCGTTAAGGCGCTCAGCCTTTTGCAATGAGCCGTGAGTTGCGCTCATTGCGAAAGGCCAGTTGCTCGATGGTCTGGGTGGCGTGTTCGGCTTCTTCCCGTGCCTGAAGAATGATGCCGTGCTGTTCGGACTTGCTGCACACCGGGTCGGCATTGCTGGCATCACCGGTGAGCATGAACGCCTGACAACGGCAGCCGCCGAAGTCCTTTTCCTTTTCATCGCATGAGCGACATGGCTCGGGCATCCAGTCGTAGCCACGAAAGCGATTGAAGCCAAACGAGTCGTACCAGATGTGCTGCATGCTGTGGTCACGCACATTGGGAAATTGCACCGGCATCTGTCGAGCACCGTGACAGGGCAGGGCGGTGCCGTCCGGTGTCACCGTCAGAAAGATGCTGCCCCAGCCATTCATGCAGGCTTTCGGGCGTTCCTCGTAATAGTCCGGAGTGACGAAGATCAGCTTGCACGGGTGGCCTTCGGCCTCCAGCTTGGCGCGGTATTCGTTGGTGATGCGTTCGGCACGCACCAGTTGTTCCCGGGTCGGCAACAAACCCACACGATTGAGCTGCGCCCAGCCGTAGAACTGGCAGGTGGCGAGCTCGACAAAATCCGCTTCCAACGCAATGCACAGTTCGATAATGCGGTCGATCTTGTCGATATTGTGCCGATGGGTGACAAAGTTCAGCACCATCGGGTAGCCATGTGCTTTTACCGCACGGGCCATTTCCAGTTTTTGCGCGAAGGCTTTTTTCGAGCCGGCCAGCAGGTTGTTCACCTGTTCGTCGCTGGCCTGGAAGCTGATCTGGATGTGGTCCAGGCCAGCCTTCTTGAAGTCGCTGATTTTCTGCTCGGTCAGGCCAATGCCGGAGGTGATCAGGTTGGTGTAGAAGCCCAGCTTGCGCGCTTCTGCGATCAGCTCGGCCAAGTCCTGTCGCACCAGCGGTTCGCCGCCGGAAAAACCCAGCTGCGCGGCGCCCATCTCGCGGGCTTCGCGAAACACCTTGATCCACTGTTCGGTGCTCAGCTCCTTGCCCTGTTCAGCGAAATCCAGCGGGTTGGAGCAATACGGGCATTGCAACGGGCAGCGATAGGTCAGCTCGGCCAGTAGCCATAGCGGCAGGCCGATGGCCGGTTTTTCAGGCAAGGGTGATCCAGTGCTCAGCACGGGCGACCTCCATGAATTGCTCGATGTCTTCACCGAGTTCAGGCACACCGGGAAACTGCTTATCCAGCTCGGCAATGATTGCTGCCACGTCGCGCTTACCGTCGATCAAGCCACCGATCAATGCGGCGCTGTCGTTGAGTTTGATCATGCCCTCGGGGTAGAGCAACACATGGCCTTTCTGTGCGGGTTCGTACTGGTAGCGATAGCCTTGGCGCCAGGTCGGTGTTCTGCTGCGATCAAAGCTCATAGGGTGATCCCTTTATGCCAGACCCGCTGTTCGGTCACGCTGTGATACGGCGGGCGTTTCAGTTCGTAGGCCATGCTCATGGCATCGAGCATGCTCCACAGGATGTCCAGTTTGAACTGCAGAATCTCCAGCATGCGCTCCTGGCCTTCACGGGTGGTGTAGTGCTGCAGCGTTATCGCCAAGCCGTGCTCTACATCGCGCCGCGCCTGGCCCAGGCGGGTGCGGAAGTACTCGTAGCCGGCCGGGTCGATCCACGGGTAATGCTGCGGCCAGCTGTCGAGGCGTGACTGGTGGATCTGCGGCGCGAACAGCTCAGTCAGGGAGCTGCTGGCGGCTTCCTGCCAACTGGCGCGGCGGGCGAAGTTGACGTAGGCGTCCACTGCGAAACGCACGCCGGGCAGCACCAGTTCCTGGGAGCGAAGTTGATCCGGGTCGAGGCCGACAGCCTGGCCCAGGCGCAGCCAGGCTTCGATACCGCCGTCTTCACCGGGGGCGCCGTCGTGGTCAAGCAGGCGCTGGATCCACTCACGGCGAATTTCACGGTCCGGGCAGTTGGCCAGGATCGCGGCGTCTTTCAAGGGAATGTTCACCTGATAGTAGAAGCGATTGGCGACCCAGCCCTGGATCTGCTCACGGGTGGCACGGCCTTCGTACATCGCCACATGGTAGGGGTGATGGATGTGGTAGTAGGCGCCCTTGGCCCGCAGGGCTGCTTCGAACTCAGCGGTAGTCAGCGGTGTGTCAGTCATTTCAATCGCTCCTACAATTCAATACTCATGCCGTCGTAAGCCACTTCCACATTGCGCCGCACCAGCTCGGCCCGCTCGGGGGAGTCTTCATCGAGGATCGGGTTGGTGTTGTTGATGTGGATAAGCACCTTGCGCTGCTTCGGTAACTGCTCCAGCACTTCAAGCATGCCGCCAGGGCCGTTCTGCGCCAGGTGGCCCATTTCGCGACCGGTGCGAGTGCCGACGCCACGGCGCTGCATTTCGTCGTCGTCCCACATCGTACCGTCCACTAGCAGGCAATCGCTGCCAGCCATGATTTCCAGCAACGGCGCGTCAACCTTGCCCAGGCCCGGGGCGTAGAAGAGTTTGCCGCCAGTGCGCAGGTCTTCGACGATCAGGCCGATATTGTCGCCTGGGTGTGGGTCGAAGCGGTGCGGCGAATAGGGCGGCGCGGCGCTGCGCAACGGCAGCGGGGTGAAACGCAGGTTGGGGCAGGCCGGGATGGTAAAACTGGCATCTAGCTCAATGCGGTTCCAGGCCAGGCCACCGTTCCAGTGGGTCAGCATGGTGAACAACGGGAAACCGGTGCTCAGGTCTTCATGGACCATGTCGGTGCACCACACCTGGTGCGGGCAGCCTTCGCGCAGGCTCAACAGGCCGGTGGTGTGGTCGATCTGGCTGTCCATCAGGATGATCGCGCTGATGCCTGTATCGCGCAGGGCGCGGCCTGGTTGCATGGGCGCAAAGCCCTGGAGTTGTGCGCGGATATCCGGTGACGCATTGCACAGCACCCAGTTCACGCCATCGTCGGAGATCGCGATGGACGACTGGGTACGCGCCTGGGCCCGCAGGCTGCCATCACGAAAACCTGCACAGTTCACGCAGTTGCAGTTCCACTGCGGGAAACCACCGCCGGCGGCGGAACCTAGAATCTGGACAAACATGATCGCTCCATCAGGCAAAGCTCAAAACAAAAACGCCCCGGGCGAACCGAGGCGTTGTATTACTCAGCCAATCAACGGCTGGCGAAGTACATGGTGACTTCGAAACCGATACGCAGATCAGTGTAAGCAGGTTTGGACCAAGTCATATTCTTACTCCTATCAAGGGATGGGACGTTCACTACCAAGTAATACATATAGTCCACCTCCCATTGGAGATGTTCAGATATTGCTGCGGAATATTACGCAATTCTTTCCAAGTTAGCGCTGTCTCGACGGAAAAAGCCTGTTGCAGGGTTGGCAATGATCATTGCGCCGCATACCAGTCATGGTTGCTGCACGGCCCGTTCGCCACGCAGCGCCAGCCGCCTGTAGCGTTATTGAGTTGTTCAGCGGCGTGCTGCAAATCCTCGCGTGTACGGCTTTGAATCAGCTGTTGAAGTTGATCCAGATAACCCGACGAATGACCCGCCAGTTGCGCTTGCCAAAGCAAGTCGGCGGCTTGGCTGATGGGTAGTGTCTCGGCCGCGAATTGCTGCGCCAGGGCCTGGTTGCCCAAGTCTGGGCTGCGCTCGATCAAGGACGGTAGTTGCCCCAGGAAGGCTTGCAGCTGCTCAGAGATCCCGTCCAGGGACATGCTGGGCGATTGCACGCCAAACAACAGGCCGGTTTGCCCGTTGATTTGTCGGATACCGCTGAACACGGCGTAGCCGATTTGCAGCTCGACTCGCAGGCGCTGATAGAACGGCCCCTGGAGCACATGCCCGAGCAATCGCCACGTGGCTTCATCGGCCAGGGATTGACTCGGAGCAGGACAAAAAAGCAGCAATGCAGCGTCGCTGGACTCGGTGTTGACCTCGTGCCAGAGATGCTGGCCGTTGAGAAGTCGAGGCGTGTACGGGATGTTTGCCGGTTGCCCTGGCAATCGGGCGGCTGCGAGTTTGATCGCCGCCTCACACGCGGCGGGCAAACCTGAACCCAGCCCTTGCCACTGCGCAGTGGCCCACGATGCATGGGTTTCTCGGGGCCCAGGGTGAACACCGTCACAGCAAACGGGCAACGCCTTGAGCAATTCCCGAATGGCGATCATCGGCACCGGTGCGGGTGGCGATAGTTGTTCATCGTCACCGCTCAGACAACGCGTCAGCGCTTCGAGCACGGCCGGCATCGGTGCGTGAAGGCCGTGCATTTTTACCAGCCAGTCATTGGCGATGGTTTCGCAAGACAACTCGATGCCCGCCTGGCGCGCATGTTCGCGCAACGGCTGCAGCGCGTGTTCGAGCCCGGAGGGGGCGGCAGCGTCAAACCGCCAGTGCAGGTACAACGCGCCTTCGTCGGTGTCGTCCGCCAACGCTTGGCTAAATGTCAGTGCAGACAGCTCCCGTCGACCCCGTAAGCGATCCTGGGCAAAGGTACGCAAGCCACGGTGGGCGCTGGTTTGGCCGCGTATCAGGCCGGCGCGTTCCTCTTTGGCCGGCGGACGCAGCAAGGGGTTGTTCGGCGGGAGCTGCCAGCTGTGCTCAGCGGCGGGCAGGCTCAGTGCATCGAGCATCGCCTTGAGGGCTGCGACGCCCTGTTCCGACAGGTCTTCGGCGTCGTTGCGAGCCAATGCCAGGGCGCCTTGGACCTGCTGTTGACGAGCATTGAGCAAGGCGAACTCTTCGCGTAACGCTGTCCAATCGCTGCGTGCGAAAAAACTCAGCCAGTCGTACAGCAGCGCTTCGATTTGCGTGGCCCGTTCGCGTTCGCTATCGAGGGTAAAGTCGATATCCAATACCGCCTGATCAGCGAAGTGATACAGCACGGATGCGTGCAGCGCGGTGGCCAGTTGCCGTGCTTTCAGTTCAGCGAGCAACCCGCCTGGCGCAGAGGCGTTAAGCCAGGTGCAGAGGAACGCCAGCGCTTCACGTGGGGCGTCACAGGTGATGACCTGATGCAGATGATGATTGGCAACGTGTTGATAGCTGTGTGCTGGGCCGTGCATCAAGGCGGGTGGGGCGGCTTGCGGATGCAGTGGCCCTGAGTTCAATTCGTCACTGAACTGCTGGGCCAAGGCTTGCAGTTCTGCCAACGGCTGTGGGCCGGCGAGGCTCAAGGTCATCTGCCCGCTTTGATAGAAATGCCCGTGGAACTCGCGCAAGGCTTGCTGAAAGGCGTCACTTTCAACCGGCAGGCTGTCGCGGTTGCCGGCATGAAAACCCCGCAGCGGATGATCCGCCGCCAACCCTTGCAGCAACGCCACTTGCTGTTGCGCCTTGGCATCCTGGGACCAGGCCACACATTCCGCGTCCAGCACTTCGCGTTCACGCCGTTGATCGTCGAGCGTCAGCCGTGGATGGGTCAGCATATCCGCCAACTGCGCCAGCCCATCTGCAAAGGCCGACACTGGCAGTTCAACGAAGAAGTCGGTGGTGCGTTCGCGGGTGCTGGCATTGACCTGCCCACCGTGACGCTGCACGTAAGCCATCAGCCCCTTGTCTGTCGGAAAACGCTCGGTACCGAGAAACAATAAATGCTCAAGAAAATGCGCCAGCCCCGGCCAGGCCAATGGCACGTCATGGCTGCCGGCAGCCACCTGTAAAACCGCGGCGCTACGTTTCAAGCGCGGCGCATGGCGCAGCGAAACCCGCAGCCCATTGGCCAGGGTCAGGTGAACGGGGTGAGGGTGAACCGGCGCAGGCATGGGCACTTCCGAGGCATGGGAAGCGCCTATGCTAGCAAACCCACCGGGTCAGGGCTTGTGCAGTGCGCCGTAAAGTTCGGGGCGACGGTCTTGCAGGTAGTGATTGGCGGCGCGGGCGTCGAGGATCGATTGACGCTCCAGCGTGCCGACGATCAATGCTTCATCCAGGCCGGCCTGGGCGAGCCGCTGGCCATCCGGCGCGGCAATGCTGCTTTGCCCGCAATAGTGAATATCGCCTTCATGCCCGCAGTAGTTGGCATAGGCCACGAAACATTGGTTCTCGAATGCGCGCGCACGCACGGTGACGTCGGCAACGAAGTCGAACGGCACCATATTGGCGGTAGGCACCAGGATCAGTTCGGCACCGGCCAGGGCCAGGCGCCGGGTGTTTTCCGGGAACTCCAAGTCGTAGCAAATCAGCAAGCCCAGCTTCCATCCGTTCAACTCCACCACGGGGAAATCATCCGGCCCGGCGCTGAACATCGAGTGATCGAGATCGCCAAACAGGTGGGTCTTGCGGTAGTTGCACAAGCGCTGGCCCTGGGCGTCGATCAACTGTACGGCGTTGTAGATCTGGCCATCCTCGGCCCGTTCCGGGTAACCGTACAGAATCGCCAGCCCGGCACTTTGCGCCAGTTCGGCAATCGCCTGTGCCGACGGCCCATCCTGAGCCTCGGCCAGCGCGCCAACGGCTTCGGCGCCAATGTTATAGCCGCTGAGGAACATCTCCGGCAGCACCAGCACATCGGCGCCGCACGCCTCATGGGCCAGTTGGTGCAGGCGCTTCAGGTTAGCGGCCACATCCAGCGGCAGCGGCGGGCATTGGTACAGGGCAATACGCATGCTCAACTCCTTACTCGGCGAGGGCGATTGGCCCGATTTCATCGAACACATCGCCCGGGCCCGGGTTCTCTGGGTGGGTGCTGCCACCGAAGTGGGTCATGATGCCCCATACCGCATTAAGCGAGGTTTGCACCGCGCCTTCCACCCAGGCTGGGGTCCAGGAAACATCATCGCCGGCGATAAAAATCCCACGTTGTTCGGCGGGCATGTCCTTCTGCATGAAGTGCGCATACATGCGCTGATTGTAACGATAGTGGCCGGGCAATGCGCCTTTGAAGGCCCCGAGGAAATGCGGGTCGGCTTCCCAGGATACGGTGATCGGGTCGCCGATGATGCGCGCCTTGATATCAACCTTCGGGTAGATCTTATTCAGCGCGTCGAGTGCCAGCTTGACTCGTTTATCGATAGGCTGGGGCAGCATTTTCAGTGCATCGCTCATCCACGAGTAGGACAGGCAGATCACGCCCGGCTTGTCGTCACCGTTATCGAACAGATAGGTGCCGCGGGTCAGGCGGTCGGTGAGGGTCATGCTCATCAGGTCGCGGCCGGTTTCCGGGTCTTTGTCTTTCCAGAACGGGCGGTCAACCATCACGAAGGTCTTCGATGACTGCATGTAGCGCGTGCGGTCCAGGGCCATCCACATTTTTTGCGAGAACAGGGTTTCGTCGCATTCGATCTGGGTGGTCAGCAGCCAGCTTTGGCAAGTGGTCAGCACTGCGGCGTATTCACGGGTGTCGCCGTAGTTGTCGGTAACGGCGAAACGGCCATCGGCGGCGTGGGCAATGCGCTTGACGCCTGCCCGAGGTGCGCCTCTATGCAGTGAGCTGAGGCTGGTGCCCGCTGGCCAGTGGGCGCAACGCTCCGGCACGTGGCGCCAGATGCCCATGGGCACTTGTGCCACGCCGCCGACGATCAGGTGTTGATGGTCATCGCAGTTGGTCATCACCACGCGGAAGATTTCCAGCATGGAATTGGGGAAATCCGAGTCCCAGCCGCCAGTGCCGAAGCCGACCTGGCCAAACACCTCGCGATGATGGAATGACAGCTTGGCAAAGGCCTTGGAGGTGGCGACGAAGTCGTAGAAGGTACGGTCATCCCACAGCGGCACCAGCTTGTTCCACAGTTCCTTGAGGCGGGGCACATCGCGATCGCGGATCGCCTGCTGGATATCACCGAACTGCGAGCCGGCTTCCAGGGCATCGGCCCAGGCATCGGCCACTTCCTGGAACAGTGCAGGCAGGTCGGAGAGTTTCTGTGCGTAGTGGGTCTGGCCTTCCAGATCGATGACGGTACTGCCGGACGCCGGGGTCAGCGGGTTGGGGAAGGGTTTCGTTTCCAGGCCCAGCTTGTCCACGTAATGGTAGAACGCGGTGGACGACACCGGGAACCGCATGCCGCCCAGCTCGGCGATGATACCTTCGGCACCTTCAAAGGCCTGTGAGCGCAAACGGCCACCCATCTTCGAGGCTTCATACACCACCGGTTTGAGGCCCAGCTTCATCAACTCGTAGGCCGCAACCAGGCCTGCGATACCAGCCCCCACGATTGCCACTTCGGCGCCATGGTTGGCGGCGGGAATACTGCCCAGCCCGGCGGGGTGTTCGATCCAGTCATCAAAGGCAAACGGGAAATCCGGACCGAAGATGGTGATGGGTTTCTTACCGTCTGCTGGGTGGCGATTGGTCTTGCTGATGGTGCTGGACGGAATGCTCATGGCTGACCTTACTGACGGCTCGGCGGGATATGGCCCGTTGAGTATAGGAAAAGATGGCAGCCAGTTTAGGGAGCGTTACGCTCGTTAATAAGACGCAATGTGTCGTCGGATTGAACTGGTTTTGGTCAATATGACGAAGTTGGTGATCAAACTGGTTGGCCGCGATCCAGTTTGTTGCTGAGGATGATCGAGGTGGTGGTTTTCTCCACACCGTCGACACTGCCGATCTGGTCGAGCAATTGGTCCAACTGCTCCGGCGAATCGGTGCGCAGCCAAGCCACGTAATCGAATTCTCCACTCACCGCACACAACTGTTGCACCTGAGCCATGGCACTCAGCCTGCGCAGCACCTCTTTGCCCGAACGCGGTTGTACGGTAATCCCCACATAAGCCTGCAACCCCCCATCCGCAACGCGTTGGCCAAGCCGCACGCCATAACCGGTGATCACCTGGGTTTTCTCCAGGCGCGCCAGGCGCGACGTCACCGTAGTGCGCGCAATACCCAACTGCCTGGCGAGCATGGCCACGCTTTCGCGAGCGTTGAGCTGAAGGGCGGCGATCAGTTGGCGGTCGATTTCGTCTAGGGCGGGCAAGGGGGGCTCCAGTGCAGGGTGCAATCGGGAGATATGTTACAGGCTTGTGTTGGCGAGATGGCATACGCGGAGGGTGTTCAGCATGGCCCGCCACGGAACGTAAACGCTCCAATGCATAAAAACTGACAGAAGTTTGCTGGCGAGATGGTTTACCTCGTTGTCATCATATTTTTTCAGGGGCCCGTTCAGAGATTGGGCGGTCTTTTCATTGGTGAGTTTTGTGTGTGCAAAAAAGCGCGCTACCGATTGGTGGTGTGTAATATACACACTGCAAGGTGGGGCGATGAGAAGTAGAGAGGTGATTGATCTGCTGGTTGTGGATGGATGGTATGAGGTGGCGACAAAGGGAAGTCATCACCAGTTCAAACACCCTACAAAGCGAGGACGAGTGACCGTTCCTCATCCCAAGTCAGAGATTGCCAAAGGCACTTTGCACAGTATTTTTAAATCAGCAGGGCTTAAGTGATGAGCCTGACTGATGGTTTGAATGAGCCCTGCGGGCTTGTTCAGAGGAGGACTGATGAAATTTCCAGTGGTAGTACATAAAGATGCTGATTCGGACTACAGCGTAACGGTCCCTGATGTGCCCGGTTGCTTCTCGGCGGGTTCTTCGTTTTCCGAAGCGTTAGATAATGTCCGGGAGGCGCTGGCGCTGCACCTTGAGGGACTGGTTGCCGACGAGGAAAAACTTCCCCAGGCGCAAGAGGTTGATGCTCATCTCGAAAATCCGGACTACGCCGGTGGTGTCTGGGCGATCGTTGATTTTGATCTCACGCCTTACTTGGGTAGGTCGGTACGGTTCAATGCTTCTTTACCGGAGCAGCTTTTGCACCGGATTGACGAGCGCGTGCAAAAAGATCATCGCTACGCCTCGCGATCAGGTTTTTTGGCAACGGCGGCGCTGCGTGAGTTGTCTGCTTGAGTCAAATGCCAGATACACGAAAGCCGCGCAGTGCGCGGCTTTGAGTATGGTGGGCCCAGTAGGACTCGAACCTACGACCAAGGGATTATGAGTCCCCTGCTCTAACCAACTGAGCTATAGGCCCTCAGTAGGCCGCGGATTATAACGATGGTTTCTTCACTGTGCCATCCGAAAAATCCTCCAGCCTCGTACGAAGGAAGTTCGCGGCAAAAAGCGCAGGCGGCAGCGGCAGGCTGACGATGTAGCCTTGCATCTGTTCACAGCCTTCGGCGGCGAGGAAGGCCTGCTGTGCGGCGTTCTCTACGCCTTCGGCGATGATGGTGAATTGCATGCTGTGGCCGAGGGCGATGATGGCGCGCACGATGGCGACATCGTGCGGATCGTCGGGCAGGCCGCGGACGAAGGATTGGTCGATCTTGAGGAAGTCCAGGGGCAGGCGCTTGAGGTAGCTGAGGGACGAATAGCCGGTGCCGAAATCATCAATCGCCAGTTGTACACCCAGCCGCTTGAGTTGGTGCAGCACTTCCAGCGCTTCTTCGGCCTGGCTCATGATGAAGTTTTCGGTGATCTCCAGCTGTAGGCAACCGGGTTCGAGACGGTAGTCGCGCAGCAGCTGTTCGATGCGTGACAGCAGGTTGGGGTGACGCAATTGTGCGCCTGCGAGGTTGACCGACAGTGGTCCGAAAGCGTCGAAAGCTCCTTGCCAGGCGTGCAGTTGCCGGCAGGCCTGCTCCAGTACCCAGTCGCCAATCTGCAGGATCATGCCGTTCTCTTCGGCCAGGGCAATGAAGTGTTCGGGCGGGACATCGCCCAAGGTCGGGTGGTGCCAGCGGATCAAGGCTTCGGCGCCGATTAGCTCCTGAGTCACCAAATTGCGCTTGGGTTGGTAATACAGGCTCAATTCTTCACGTTCAATGGCGCGACGTAGTTCGTGCTCCAGTGCCACGCGCTCATTGGCCTGCGCCGTCAGGTCACGGGTATAGCTTTCGACACGGTTGCGGCCCTTGGCTTTGGAGCGATACATCGCAGCGTCGGCGTTTTTTACCAAAGTGGCGACGTCAGTGCCGTCCTGTGGATACAGGCTGGTGCCGATACTGGCGCTGATAAAGAACTCGTGCTCGCCGGCCTGGAATGGCGGCGTAAAACAGTCAAGCAGCTTATTCGCCAGGTGCTGGGCATCGCTGGCCTGCTGCAAGCCGGGGAGCAGGATGATGAACTCATCGCCGCCGAGGCGAGCGACGGTATCCACGTCCCGCAGTTGCTCCTTGAGGCGTACGGCGATGTCTTTGAGTAACAGGTCGCCGACCGGGTGGCCGAGGCTGTCGTTGATGTGTTTGAAGCGGTCCAGGTCGAGAAACAATACCGCACCCTGTTTGCCGCTTTCCTGCTGGCCGTTGAGGGCGGCCTGCAGCCGATTCTCAAACAGGGTGCGGTTGGGCAGGCCGGTCAACGGGTCGTGGTGGGCCTGGTAGTCCAGGCGTGCCTGGGCCAGCTTGAGGCTGGAGATATCGGCAAACACGGCAACGAAGTGCGTGATCAACTGGTCGCGGTTACGCACGGCGCTGATGGTCAACCAACTCGGATACACCTCGCCGTTCTTGCGCCGGTTGGAAATCTCACCTTGCCAGTGGCCGTGGGTCGTCAATTGGTGCCACATTGCCGCATAGAAAGCGCTGTCATGCAGGCCGGAGGCGAGCAGGCGTGGGGTATGGCCGAGGGCTTCGGTCTCGCTGTAGCCGGTAATCTCACTAAAGGCGCGATTGACGGCGCTGATGTTCTGTCGCGTGTCAGTGATCAACACGCCTTCAGCGGTGCTCTCGAATACGGTAGCGGCTTGCTGCAGTTTTTCCTGCATCAACTGGCGCTCGGTAATGTCCCGGGCGATGGTCAGCATGCAATCTTCGTCACCGATGGGCAGCGGGCGGCTGGACACTTCGCAGAGTCGAATCTGGCCGTCTGCGCGGCGGATATGGCAGATGAAGTCGCGGACAAAGCCGTCGCGTCGCATCAACTCCAACATGTGCTTGCGTTCGTTGAGGTCGACCCAGATGCCCAGGTCCAGGGTTGATTGGTCAAGGGACGTTGCGCTGGTGAAGCCGGTCAGGTGGCTGAAGCCTTCGTTCACCTCAACCAGCAGGCCATCACTTTGGCGGCTCAGCAGCAAGCCGTCGGGGGAGGCATGGAATGCCTTGGCAAACTTTTCTTCGGAGGTTTGCAATCGTTGTTGGGTTTCTTTGAGTTGGGTGATATCCCGTACCACAACCACCAGGGCTTCGGTGGTATCGAGTTGGAACGGCTCAGCCGAGATCAGCCCAGTAAACGCCTGACCATTGCTGCGCAGAAAGGGCATTTCCAGATTGCGAATACTGGTGGTCTGTACCCGTTGCAGCAAGTCCGGGCCAACGCCTTGAATGCCCCATATATTCAGCTCGGTGGCGGTTTTGCCCACGACGTCGTCGGCACTCAGGCCAATCTGGTCTTCGAATGCCTTGTTGACCTCCAGCAGGCAGCCATCGGACAGCCGGGCAATCACCAGGATGTCCGGGCATTGCTGGAACACTGAGGCAAACTTCTGCTCGGACAGTTGCAGGGCTTCTTCAGTGCGCTTGGCTTCGCTGATGTCGATCATCAGGCCGCGCAGCACCGGCTCATGGCCGTGTTCGATCAGGCTGACTATGTCGCGCACCCACAGGCAGCGGCCATCAGCCGTGATAACGCGGTAGTCGAGGCTATGATCGCGGTTGGCGCGGGTTTCTTGGTAGGAATACGCTTCGGCGCGGGTCAGGTCGGCGGGGTGAATGATATTGCGCCAGAAGCCGGGAATCAGCCAATGGGCGCGGGGATAGCCGAGCAGGTCTTCGGCATGGGGCGATACATAGCTGTAGGTGAAATCGCTGATGCTTGCTTCCCAGGCAATAGCAGACAAACTCTCCACCAAACCGCGATAGTGGTACTCGCTGCTCCGCAGTTCTTGCTCGAGTGCGACCCGGCGGGAAATTTCCGAGCTGAGCCGGCGATTGATCCGAATCACCACGGCCAGCACGGTACTGAGCAATAACACCGCTGGCAGGCCGTACATCAGCAAGTCAGCCCAGAGCGTGCGGTGATCGGTGAAGCTGCCGACCCAATGTTGCTGGATCGCATCGGTTTCGGTTGAACTGAGGTCGGCGAGGACTTTGTCCAGGATGCCCACCAGTATTTTTTCATCCCGTGGCACGCCCATCGCCAGTTGATAGCGGTAGGGCGTTTCACCGCTGACGTACAAACCATCGAGTTTGAGTTGGCGCAGGCTCCAGACGCTGGAGGCCAGGTCGCCGACTACCGCATCGACTTCATCGGTAGCCAGGGCTTGCAGGGTCGAGCTGACGTTGGGCATCGCCACCAGATTCAGGTCCGGATGGTGGGTGCGCAGCAATTCATGGGGTGCGTAGTTTTCCACCACGGCAACTTTCAGGCCGTACAAATCCTTGAGGTTGCGTGGTTTCGCGCCGCCTTCATGGGCAAGGATGACGATGGGAAAATCAAGATAAGGGCGTGTGAAGGCCAGGAAGCCTTGGCGCTCCGGGGTGGACATGATGCCGGGTAGCAGGTCGAGCTGATTGCTCCGGGCTTGTTCAAGCACAGCGGTCCAGTTGGCCGGCTCGATCAGCTTGATCGTGACGCCAAGGCGGTCCTGGATCAGGCGTACATAGTCGGCAGCCAGGCCCTGATAACGGCCATTTTCATCGCGGTATTCGAAGGGTGGCCAAGACGCGTCCACACCCAGGCGCAGCTCCTGATGGTCCGCCAACCAGCTACGCTCATCATCCGTAAGAGTCAACGCGCCAGCCGTTGCGGTCCAGGTCAGCAGCGACAGTAGTATCACGGTCGGCAATCTGGGCATAACGGTCTCGTTATGGCACGGGGAATGTTTCGAGTGTAGACGGGCATTTCGGGAGAGGGGGCGTTGCGAGGAGTTTTATCTATGCAAAACAAAACCCCCGGCCTGGGCCGGGGGTTCTGGTATCACTCGTCGAGGAAGGAGCGCAGATGCTCGCTTCGCGTCGGGTGGCGCAACTTGCGCAGCGCCTTGGCTTCGATCTGACGGATCCGCTCGCGGGTCACGTCAAACTGCTTACCGACTTCCTCAAGGGTGTGGTCGGTATTCATGTCGATGCCAAAACGCATGCGCAGTACCTTGGCTTCACGGGCAGTGAGGCCGGACAGTACGTCGCGAGTCGCTTCCTTGAGGCTCTCAACAGTGGCGACATCGATGGGCGACTGCATAGTCGAGTCTTCGATGAAGTCACCCAGATGGGAGTCTTCGTCATCACCAATCGGCGTTTCCATGGAGATCGGCTCTTTAGCGATCTTCAATACCTTGCGGATTTTATCCTCAGGCATTTCCATGCGTTCGCCCAGCTCTTCCGGGGTCGGTTCGCGACCCATTTCCTGCAACATCTGCCGGGAAATGCGGTTGAGCTTGTTGATGGTCTCGATCATGTGCACCGGGATACGGATGGTGCGGGCCTGGTCGGCAATCGAGCGAGTGATCGCCTGACGGATCCACCAGGTGGCATAAGTCGAGAACTTGTAGCCGCGACGGTATTCGAACTTGTCCACAGCCTTCATCAAGCCGATGTTGCCTTCCTGGATCAGGTCGAGGAACTGCAGGCCACGGTTGGTGTACTTCTTGGCAATGGAGATCACCAGACGCAAGTTCGCTTCAACCATCTCTTTCTTCGCGCGGCGGGCCTTGGCCTCACCGATCGACATGCGACGGTTGATGTCCTTGATCTCGGCAATCGTCAGACCGGTTTCGGTCTGCAATGCAGTCAGCTTCTGCTGGCAACGGACAATGTCCGGCTGCAGGCGACCAATGGCTTCGGCGTACTTCGCCTTGCCCTTGGCCAGTGCGTCGGTCCAGCTTTCGTCAACTTCATTGCCCGGGAACTGGCGCAGGAAGTCAGTACGCGGCATACGCGCATCACGCACACAGAGCTGCATGATTGCACGCTCTTGAGCACGCAGACGCTCAAGGGCACTGCGAACGCGCTCAACCAGGCCTTCGAATTGCTTCGGCACCAGCTTGATTGGCATGAACAGCTCAGCCAGGGCCACCAGCTCGGCAATTGCCAGCTTGTTGCCACGACCGTGCTTCTTCAAGGCCTTGCGGGTGATTTCCATTTGATCGGAAACCGCACCGAAACGCTGGGCCGCAACAATTGGGTCCGGGCCGCTTTCGACTTCATCTTCGTCGTCGGTGCTGGCTTCAGCCTCGTCGTCGTCGGTGTCGTCATCCGCTTTCGCGGCCTTCGCATCGACTGGCGGCGGTATTTCGGCAGCGGGCGGCGCAATGCCGTCGTCCGGGTCGATATAACCGCTCAGGACGTCGGACAGGCGGCCACCTTCGGTGGTGACGCGGGTGTACTCGGAGAGAATGTGGTCAACCGTGCCAGGGAAGTGCGCGATTGCGCCCATCACTTCACGGATACCCTCTTCAATACGCTTGGCGATTTCAATTTCGCCTTCGCGTGTCAGCAACTCGACGGTACCCATTTCACGCATATACATGCGCACAGGGTCAGTCGTGCGACCGATGTCGGTCTCCACCGCGGCCAACGCTGCAGCGGCTTCTTCAGCGGCTGCCTCGTCGGTATCGGCGTCGGCCAACATAAGGGCATCCGCATCCGGAGCACTCTCGTGTACGGGGATCCCCATGTCATTAATCATGCGGATGATGTCTTCCACCTGCTCTGGATCTGAAATATCCTCAGGCAGGTGATCGTTGACCTCTGCGTAAGTCAGATACTTCTGCTCACGACCAAGGGTGATCAACTCTTTGATACGAGACTGCTGTTGCGCTTTTCCGGACATAACACCCTATCCACTGAAGGTCTTGGCGGGCAAAAAACAAGCCGAGGATTATACCCGAGCTATGACCTCACACGCCAGCTGAGGTCGGGTTTGATGCGGAAACATTCTGTTTTAAGAGGTCACGCATCTGTTTTGCTATCTGAATTTGCTCTTCAGCCGATAATCCCGGCTGCCTTGCTCTCTTGATAAGTTCATCGAGGGTCTGTGTGTGCTGACCCGCGGATAACCTATTAATGGTGTCTAAAAACTGTTGTTCAAGGTTATCGCCGTCAATTAGCCACTCCTTTTCCGCAAGGGCTTTCAATAACCGCCCCTGTTCCGTGCCATGCCAACGAGCCATGAGCTGAATTGAGTTTAGCTTAGGATTTTTCTGCACCGCCTCGATCAGGGCAATCAGCACCTGTGCATAGGTATTGCTCTCATTGGCAAAATGGTCAGCGCTTTCAACTTTGCCGGCCAGTTGCGGGTGGTGAATCAAGGTGCGCAACGCAATCAGTGTCGGCGCTTCTACTGCCACGGGCGTGCGCGGGGCATAGGCTTCATCGCGATCACCGCGCTTGCCGTTCTTGCTCCAGGGCTTCTTATCCCATTTCTTGCCGCCAGCACCGGATTTCTTCGGTGTCCACTCCTGCTGGGGCGCAAAGGCCTCCTGGGGTTGGTGGAAGTCGGCATAGTCCGGCATGGCGTCGTAATCCATGCCGGGGTCGTAGGCTGGTGGTGCATCCTGCGGTGCGCTGTGCACCAGCTGGCTCACAGCTTCGCCGCTCAAGCCGGTGATCTCCAGCAAGCGCTGGCGCATCAGGGTGCGCAAGTTGGCACCCGGGACCTTGTCGATCAGCGGCGCTGCGAGGGTGGCCATATGGGCCTTGCCTTCGAGCGAGCGCGGGTCGGCTTCTTCGGTCAGTTGCTGGAAAAAATAATCTGCCAGCGGTTGCGCATGTTGATTGATGCGCGCACGAAACGCGTCGGTGCCTTCCGAGCGGACCAGCGTGTCCGGGTCTTCGCCTTCGGGCAGGAACAGGAAGCGTGCGCGGCGCCCGTCCTGCAGGCTCGAGAGCGTGGCCTCGAGCGCGCGCCAGGCAGCGTTGCGGCCAGCCTGGTCGCCGTCGAAGCAAAACAGCACGCTGGGCACGACGCGAAACAGGCGTTTCAAGTGTTCTTCGCTGGTGGCGGTGCCGAGTGTGGCGACTGCATTACGCAGGCCTTGCTGGGCCAGGGCGATGACGTCCATATAGCCTTCAACCACGATAATCTCATCGAGGTTGCGGTTGTTCTTGCGTGCTTCGAACAGGCCGTAGAGTTCTTGGCCCTTGTGGAACACCGGTGTTTCCGGGGAATTCAGGTACTTGGGCTTGTCGTCCCCGAGTACGCGGCCGCCAAAGGCGATGATGCGACCACGGCTGTCGCGGATCGGGAACATTACGCGGTCGCGGAAGCGGTCATAGCGCTTGCCGGTTTCGGCGTTCTCCACCAGCAGGCCGGCATCGATCATGGCTTTTTGCTGGAGGGTATCGCTGCTCAGGTGCTTGTACAGATTGTCCCAGCCGGGCGGGGCGAATCCGAGGCCGAAGTCGCGGGCGATTTCGCCGGTCAGGCCGCGGCCCTTGAGGTAATCGACAGCGGCCTTGCGCTGCGGATGGCTCTTGAGTGACTGGCGGTAAAAATCGGCAGCGGCGGTCAGCAGCGGATACAGCGGCGAATCGGTGGGTTGCCTGGGTTTGTGTGGGCGGCCGCTTTCTTCGCGAGGAATTTCCATGCCCGCAGCTTTTGCCAGGTCCTCGACGGCCTGGGGGAAATCCAGGTTGTCGTGGTCCATCAGGAAGCCGAGGGCGTTACCGCCGGCGCCGCAACCGAAGCAGTAGTAGAACTGTTTGTCGGGGCTGACGCTGAAGGATGGGGTTTTTTCTTTATGGAACGGGCAGCAGGCGGTGTAGTTTTTGCCGGCTTTTTTCAGTTGTACGCGTGAGCTGACAACATCGACGATGTCGGTGCGGTTCAGAAGGTCGTCAATAAAGCTCTGGGGAATCAGCCCGGCCATGGCGTTCTCGTCATCACTGCGTGTAAATGAGGGCCCGTGAAGTGTTCAAGCGCACGCACTAGTGCCCGATCATCATCGTTTGCATGGGGTGTCAGGAAGTGTATCTGCCGAACGTTCACTGACGGTAGTTTCTGATCAGTCGTCGGCATGGACATGTTGCCCGGGCGTCCGGTGTTGGCCAATGGAGGCCTCGGAAGCGCATCGATGGGCACAGCCGATACAGTTGATCGTCTGCTTGAAGAATAGGTGTGCTCGTCAGTAGCCTTGTTAGGCTCGTCAGAAGAGACGTGCACCGCTGGCAAAAGAGCCAGCCCTGACGTGTGAAGCGGTGTCTCGGTCGCATGTGCGGCGTCGACGGTGAAGCATCAAGCGATATCCGCAAATGCCAACAGCCCGGCTGAGGGCCGGGCTTGGCAGAAGCTTGCTACGAGCGTCTGTGTATTAGTACAGACGAACGGCGCGGCGCTGTTCGCGCTGAACTTTCTTGGCGTGACGCTTAACAGCGGCTGCTGCTTTACGCTTACGCTCAGAAGTTGGCTTCTCATAAAATTCGCGGCTACGAACTTCAGCCAGAACACCGGCTTTTTCGCAGGAGCGCTTGAAACGACGCAGAGCTACGTCGAAGGGTTCGTTCTCTTTTACTTTGACGGCTGGCATCCAGAGCTACCTTCTTTCATTACCGGGAATCAACGTTCTCGTCGCAAAAAATTCGCGGCTGAGGTCGTCGGTTTTTAAGGGTTGCGGATGTTAACCCCTCATTGCCCGGAATGCAAAGCCTCTGATCGAAAACCGCTAGTCGGGAGGGGGAGCGGGGACTATTATGCGCGCCTTCGAATTCAGCCTCTACAAGGCGCAAACCCATGCTAGTACTGGGACTTGAAACCTCCTGCGACGAAACCGGTGTCGCACTCTACGACAGTGAACGCGGGCTTTTGGCCGATGCACTGTTCAGTCAGATCGACCTGCACCGCGCTTATGGTGGCGTGGTGCCGGAGCTTGCCAGCCGCGATCACGTCAAGCGCATGCTGCCGTTGATTCGCCAGGTGCTGGATGAGGCCGGCTGTGTACCGACCGAGATCGATGCCATCGCTTACACCGCAGGCCCGGGATTGGTCGGAGCCCTGCTGGTTGGGGCCTCTTGCGCCCAGGCGCTGGCTTTCGCCTGGGGTATTCCTGCCCTTGGTGTGCACCATATGGAAGGCCATTTACTGGCCCCCATGCTGGAAAAAACACCACCCGAGTTCCCGTTCGTCGCTTTGTTGGTTTCGGGTGGCCATACGCAGCTGGTCCAGGTCGATGGCATCGGCAAATACACGTTATTAGGCGAGTCCCTCGACGACGCCGCCGGCGAAGCATTCGACAAAACCGCGAAGATGATGGGGCTTAACTATCCTGGTGGTCCGGAAATCGCCCGACTTGCTGAGAAAGGCGTGGCCGGTCGCTACATTTTCCCTCGCCCGATGTGTGATCGTCCTGGCCTGATGTTCAGTTTCAGCGGGTTGAAAACCTCCGCGTTGAACACCTGGCAGCAAAGCGTCAGCGCCGGGGACGACGGTCAGCAAGCCCGTTGCGACATCGCACTGGCATTCCAGCAGGCCGTGGTAGAGACTTTGACCATCAAGTGCAAGCGCGCCCTGAAACAGGCGGGCATGAAGCGTCTGGTAATCGCAGGCGGCGTCAGCGCCAACAAGGCCTTGCGCAGTTCGCTGGAAAAAATGCTCGGCGACATGAATGGCAATGTGTTCTACGCCCGCCCGGAGTTCTGCACCGACAACGGCGCGATGATCGCCTATGCAGGTTGCCAGCGCTTGCAGGCCGGGCAACACGAAAGCCTGGCGATCAGCGTGCAGGCGCGCTGGCCGATGGAGCAACTGCCGCCGTTGTAGGGCTCAACGTGAGCCTGGTTCATCTGGGGTATTTAAAAATGCCGTTCGCGCCCGGCAAACAGGTCGCGTAGATTGCCGCGGTGGCGCCAGACGATCAGCAGGGTGAGCACGCTCATTGGCACCAACGCTTGCGGTGCCTGCCAGGCCAGCAGCGGTAGGGTCAGTGGAGTGGCAATCAGCGCGGCCAGTGAGCTGGTGCGAGTCAGGTAGAACGTCAGCAGCCAGGCGAGCAGGGCCAGTAAAGCCGCCGGTGGGTAGATTCCCAGCAGCATCCCGGCCGCCGTGGCAACACCCTTGCCCCCGCGAAAGCGGAAGTACAACGGAAACAGATGGCCCAGGACGGCGCATACGCCAACCCAGGCCTGCTGTTGCAAGTTAAGGCCGACGAGGCTGGCGATCAGCACGGGCAGCAGGCCCTTGCATACGTCGCCCAGCAGGGTCAGGACGGCGAGTTTCTTGCCGGCCAGGCGCAACATATTGGTGGCGCCGGCATTGCCTGAGCCACTCATTCGCGGATCGGGATTTCCCGTCAGGCGGCTGAGCAAAATGGCGAAGGACAGCGAGCCGAGCAGGTAGGCGAGAATCGCCAGTGACCAAAACATGCTAACTATTCCGGGCGAGGACGCCCTGATTCTAACGGGGCATCGCGCCCTTGTCGTGCTGCGGAGAAGAGTACTTGGACAGAGTGTTTATCGAAGGCCTGGAAGTCGACACCGTGATCGGGGCCTACGACTGGGAGCGCGGAATCCGGCAATGTCTGCGCCTGGACTTGAGTTTTGCCTGGGATAATCGTCCAGCCGCTGCCGGTGATGACCTGACCCTGGCGCTGGATTACGCCAGCGTGTCTGCACGTATCCAGGCTTTTGCCGAGCAGTCCCAGTATCAATTGGTGGAAACCTTTGCCGAGCGCTTGGCCGAAGTGCTGATGAGTGAATTCCAGATTCCCTGGCTGCACCTCAAGTTGACCAAGCCAGGCGCGGTGCCGGCTGCCAGGGGCGTGGGTGTGGAGATCGAGCGCGGATGTCGTTGACTCAGATTTACCTTGGGCTTGGCAGCAATATCGAGCGCGAGCGCCGTCTATGCGGCGGTCTGGATGCACTAGCGAGTTTCTTGAAGGATATGCGCTGTTCGGCCGTGTTCGAAAGCCAGCCGGTGGGGATCAAGAGCGGGCCGTTTTTCAACCTGGTGGTATCGGCCTACACTGACCTGCCGTTGATGGAGCTGGATCGCCGACTCAAATCCATTGAAGCCGATAACGGCCGCTACGCGCCGGACCGCAAAGGGTTGCCGCTGGATATCGATGTGCTGCTGTACGGCGATTGGGTCGGTGACTTTGATGGTCTGGTGTTGCCGCGTGCAGAGATCCTGAAAAACGCGTTTGTGTTGTGGCCGCTGTCGTTGATGGCACCGGATCGTGTGCACCCCGAGGCGGGCAAGACAATGGCCGAGTTGTGGCGTGATGCGCAGATCGATCAGGTACTGGAGCCTGTCCGCTTCGAATGGCAGGGTCAACAGCTCACGCCCGATGTCCTTCTATAGGCACGAGCTTGTTGTGGCGAGGGAGCTTGCTCCCTCGCCACAAAGGCCATCTCCTACGTTGAGGTGTGTTCCTTGTAGGCTTTCAACGCTTTGAGCCGTTCGCGCTTGAGCGCTTCGCCCAGCTCCGGGCCTTTGAAACCTTTCTCCAGCAGTGGCGCCACTGCGACCGTGCGGGCCACCGTTGCCGCGCCGCGCAAATAATCCGCCTGTGGATAACTGCGCAGCTCAAAACCCTTGCGGCCGCGGGCGTCCATTTCGCAGGCCGCTACAAACTCTTCGAAACGCTGCGGCCGGCGATACACATCAAAACTCTGCAGTAACTCCAGCAATGTCGAGGCTTTGAGCTCGAGTGCACGGTGACCATGGGTGTGATACTGGCCCACCAACATTGCCAGTTCCTGACAATCCTTCGGGACCTTGAAGCGCTCATTCACCGCCTTGATCAGCTTTAAACCTCGGTGTTCATGGGCAATGTGCTGCGGCAACTTATCCACAGGTGTCAGGCCTTTGCCCAGATCGTGCAGCAAGCAGGCCCAGCGCACGGTCAGCGGTTGGTTGTGCAAGGCAGCTTGTTCCAGCACGCTCAAGGTGTGCACACCGGTATCGATTTCCGGGTGATGGGCCGCGGGTTGCGGCACGCCGAACAGTGCATCTACCTCCGGCATCAGGGTTTTCAGTGCATCGCAGTCGCGCAGCACTTGGATAAATACCTGGGGCTGATCTTCCATCAGCGCTCGTGAGATTTCTTTCCAGCTGCGTTCGGGGGTGAGGGCCTCCAGTTCGCCGGACTCACTGAGTTGGCGCATCAATTCCAGTGTTTCAGGTGCAACCGTGAAACCCAGGTGCGCATAACGTGCGGCAAAGCGGGCAACACGCAGTACACGGAGGGGATCCTCGGCGAACGCGGGGGAAACGTGACGCAAGATACGCGCTTGAAGATCGCGTTGGCCGTGGTAAGGATCGGTCAGGTTACCATCGTCGTCTTCTGCCATGGCATTGATGGTCAGGTCGCGACGGATCAGGTCTTCTCCCAGGGTGACGTCGGGGCTCGCGTGAAACACAAAGCCGCCGTAGCCCCGGCCGCTCTTGCGTTCGGTGCGGGCGAGGGCGTATTCATCACCATTTTTCGGGTCGAGAAATACCGGGAAATCAGCCCCTACCGGCTTATAACCTTTGGCGAGCATCTCTTCAGTGGTTGCGCCGACGACGACGCGGTCGATATCGGTGACCTTGATGCCCAGAAGGCGATCACGCACGGCGCCGCCGACTTTGTAGATTTTCATGAAAAAGCCTCCATTAGCGCCACAGGATAACGCCTGTACTGCGCCAATGGAGGCTTTGCTGTTTCAGAGATGAACGACGGCCAGGTCCAGGCGGCCGTAGTCGCTATCGTTATGATCAGTGCGCGGTGGCACATGGTGGGTTTTCATCACCTGATCGCCCTGCAGGGTTTCCAGGTGGATGTCGAAACCCCACAGCCGGTGCAGGTGCTTGAGCACTTCCTCGGTGGATTCGCCCAAGGGTTTGCGGTCGTGTTGCTGGTGACGCAGGGTCAGCGAGCGGTCACCGCGCACATCGATGCTGTAGATCTGCACGTTAGGCTCGCGATTGCCCAGGTTGTACTGGGCGGCCAGGGTTTCGCGAATGATCCGGTAGCCAGGTTCGTCGTGAATGGCCGGGACCACCAGGTCGTCTTTCAGGTCGTCATCCAGGATGCTGAACAGCTTGAGGTCGCGAATTACCTGGGGCGACAGGTACTGCAGGATAAAACTCTCATCCTTGAAGCTGCTCATGGCGAACTTGATGGTCGATAACCAGTCGCTGCCAGCGATTTCCGGGAACCAGCGGCGATCCTCCTCCGTGGGGTGCTCGCACATACGGCGGATATCGCGGTACATCGCAAAGCCCAGGGCATAGGGGTTGATGCCGTTGTAATAGGGGCTGTCGAAGCCGGGCTGGAATACCACGCTGGTGTGCGAGGTAAGGAACTCCATCATGAAGCCGTCAGTGACCAGGCCTTCGTCGTACAGATCGTTCATCAGGGTGTAATGCCAGAATGTTGCCCAGCCTTCGTTCATCACCTGGGTCTGGCGCTGAGGGTAAAAGTATTGGGCGATCTTGCGCACGATGCGCACGATTTCCCGTTGCCAAGGCTCCAGCAGTGGTGCGTGTTTTTCCAGGAAATACAGGATGTTTTCCTGGGGTTCGGCGGGGAAGCGTGCATTGTCCTTGTCGTTGTTTTTGCCGGCGCGCTTTGGAATGGTGCGCCACAGGTCGTTGATCTGTTTCTGCAGGTGCTCCTCGCGCTCCTTCTGGCGCAGGCGCTCTTCCTCAGCCGAAATCGGATAGGGGCGCTTGTAGCGGTCGACCCCGTAATTCATCAGGGCATGGCAGGAGTCCAGCAGGTCTTCCACTGCATCGATGCCGTGGCGCTCTTCACATTGCATGATGTACTGCTTGGCGAACACCAGGTAGTCGATGATGGAACTGGCGTCGGTCCAGGTGCGAAACAGGTAGTTACCCTTGAAGAAACTGTTATGCCCATAGCAGGCATGGGCCACCACCAGCGCCTGCATGCAGATGGTGTTTTCTTCCATCAGGTAGGCGATGCACGGGTCGGAGTTGATCACGATCTCGTAGGCCAGGCCCATCTGGCCTCGAGTGTAGGACTTCTCGGTGCTGAGAAAGTGTTTGCCATAGGACCAATGGTGGTAGCCCAGTGGCATGCCCACTGAGGCATAGGCATCCATCATTTGTTCGGCGGTGATCACTTCAATCTGATTGGGGTAAGTGTCCAGGGCATAACCTGCCGCGATACGGCTGATTTCCCGGTCATAGGCCTGGATCAGTTCAAAGGTCCACTCGGAACCGGTGGAAATGGGTTGACGCTTGTTCTCTTTTTTGGCGGTCATGTCACTAACCTGCGCTGGAAGAGTTCACGGAAGACCGGGTAGATATCGCCGGCCGAGACCAGTTGCTGCTGGGCGAACGTATCGGCAAAGGCTTCTCCGATGCGTTCGTATTCGAACCACAGGGCCTGATGCTCACGAGGGGTAATTTCGACGTAGGTGTAGTACTGCACGAAGGGCATGATCTGGTTAATCAAGATGTCGCGGCAGATCGGCGAGTCGTCGTTCCAGTTATCGCCGTCGGAAGCTTGGGCGGCGTAGATATTCCAGTCGTTGGCGGGGTAGCGCTCGGCCATGATCTCCTGCATCAGCTTCAATGCGCTGGAAACGATGGTGCCGCCGGTTTCCCGCGAGTAGAAGAACTCTTCTTCGTCCACTTCCCGAGCGCTGGTGTGGTGGCGGATGAAGACGACGTCGATTTTGTC
Organism: Pseudomonas haemolytica; assembly: GCF_009659625.1. GTDB lineage: Bacteria > Pseudomonadota > Gammaproteobacteria > Pseudomonadales > Pseudomonadaceae > Aquipseudomonas > Aquipseudomonas haemolytica. The sequence goes on from NZ_VOIW01000003.1 coordinate 718,251, forward strand.
GTAGTTCCGTTTCAGGAACAGGTACAGCAGGATGAAAAAGCGCTTGGCGATGTCCTTGGTGGCCTGCGTCATGGAGCCGGATACGTCCATCAAGCAGAACATGACGGCCTTGGAACTGGGGTTGGGTTGTTTGACGAGCAGGTTGTATTTCAGGTCAAAGGTATCGAGGAACGGCACACGGTGAATGCGCGCGCTGAGTTTCTCTATTTCTGCTTCTGTTTCCTGGATATCGCCGAAGTTATCCGGTTCCTCACGCTTCAAGCGTGCCAACTCTTCTTTTGCCTGCTTTAGTTTGGCGCGGCTGCTGCCAGAGAGGGCGATGCGCCGTGCATGGGCTGAGCGCAAGGTGCGGATGATGTTGATGCGCGAAGGGTTGCCCTCGTTGCTGATGCCGGCGCGAACGGTCTTGAACGTATCGGTACCGGTCAGGTTGCGCTTGACCAGGTTGGGCAGTTCCAGGTCTTCGAACATGAACTCCAGGAATTCTTCCTGGGTGATCTGGAACACGAATTCATCCATGCCTTCACCGGAGTTGCCGGCCTTACCCGGGCCTTTACCGCCACCGCCACCTTGTGGGCGCTGGATGTGTTCGCCGGTGGTGAACTCCTTGTTGCCGGGGTGCACGACGGTCTGTTTGCCGCCGCGGCCGTGATGCAGCACCGGTTCGTCAATGTCCCGGCCCGGGATACTGATTTGTTCGCCATGCTCCATGTCGGTGATGGAGCGGCGGCTGACGGCCTCTTCGACGGCCTTTTTGATGTGGTCACGGTAACGCCGCAGGAAACGCTGGCGGTTTACCGTGCTTTTGTTCTTGCCATTGAGGCGTCGGTCGATCACATAGCTCATAGGGAGCCCTCCGGGCAGCTTCACGTTACAAGCTTCAAGCCGCGAGCTGGAAGCTTAGAGACAAGCGGTCAACTGCCAGGCGAGATGCCTGGCAGCGCACGCTTGTCGCTGCCTTACTGCGATTTACGCACCCGCAGGTACCACTCGGAGAGCAGCCGTACCTGTTTGTCGGTGTAGCCGCGCTCGACCATTCGTGTGACGAAGTCGTTGTGTTTTTGCTGATCCTCCTTGCTGGCCTTGGCGTTGAAGCTGATGACCGGCAGCAGGTCCTCGGTGTTGGAGAACATTTTCTTCTCGATGACCACCCGCAGCTTCTCGTAGCTGAGCCAGGTGGGGTTCTTGCCGTTGTTGTTGGCCCGGGCGCGCAGTACGAAGTTGACGATTTCGTTGCGGAAATCCTTCGGATTGCTGATACCAGCCGGTTTCTCGATCTTTTCCAGTTCTTCGTTGAGGGCCACGCGGTTGAGGATTTCGCCGGTTTCCGGATCTCGGTATTCCTGGTCCTGAATCCAGAAGTCGGCGTACAGCACGTAGCGGTCGAAGATGTTCTGGCCGTACTCGCTGTAGGACTCCAGGTATGCGGTCTGGATTTCCTTGCCGATAAACTCGATGTAGCGCGGTGCCAGGTACTCCTTGAGGAAGCGCAGGTAGCGTTCACGGGTTTCGGCCTGGAATTGCTCCTGCTCGATCTGCTGTTCCAGTACATAGAGCAGGTGTACCGGGTTGGCGGCAATCTCGTGGGGGTCGAAGTTGAAGACTTTCGACAGGATCTTGAATGCAAAACGCGTCGACAGGCCGTTCATGCCCTCGTCCACGCCGGCGGTGTCGCGGTATTCCTGGATCGACTTGGCCTTGGGATCGGTGTCTTTGAGGTTTTCGCCGTCGTATACGCGCATCTTCGAATAGATATTCGAGTTCTCCGGTTCCTTGAGGCGCGACAGCACGGTGAACTGGGCGAGCATCTTCAGGGTGTCTGGCGCGCAATGGGCCTTGGCCAGGGAGCTGTTGAACAGCAGCTTGTCGTAGATCTTGATTTCATCGCTGACCCGCAGGCAGTACGGCACCTTGACGATATAGATCCGGTCGATGAAGGCTTCGTTGTTCTTGTTGTTGCGGAAGGTGTGCCATTCCGATTCGTTGGAGTGGGCCAGCAGGATCCCGGTGAACGGAATCGCGCCCAGGCCTTCGGTACTGTTGTAGTTGCCTTCCTGGGTGGCGGTGAGCAGTGGGTGCAGTACCTTGATCGGCGCCTTGAACATCTCCACGAATTCCATCAGGCCCTGGTTGGCCCGGCACAGTGCGCCCGAGTAGCTGTAGGCGTCGGCGTCGTTCTGCGGGAATTCTTCCAGTTTACGGATATCGACCTTGCCCACCAGCGCCGAGATGTCCTGGTTGTTTTCATCGCCCGGTTCGGTCTTGGCGACGCCGATCTGGTTGAGGATCGACGGGTAGAGTTTCACCACCCGGAATTGGCTGATATCACCGCCGAATTCGGCCAGGCGCTTGGTGGCCCAGGGCGACATGATGGTGTTGAGGTAGCGCCGTGGGATGCCGAAGTCTTCTTCGAGGATCGCGCCATCTTCCGTGGCGTTGAACAGGCCCAGGGGCGACTCGAAGACAGGTGAGCCCTTGATCGCGTAGAAGGGCACCTTCTCGATCAGTTGCTTGAGTTTCTCGGCCAGGGACGACTTGCCGCCGCCGACGGGGCCGAGCAGGTAGAGGATCTGTTTCTTCTCTTCCAGGCCTTGGGCGGCATGGCGGAAGTAGGAGACGATCTGGTCGATGCATTCTTCCATGCCATGGAAGTCTTCAAAGGCCGGGTAGCGGCGGATCACCTTGTTGGAGAATATTCGCGACAGGCGCGAATTGTTGGCGGTTTCCACCAGCTCCGGCTCGCCGATCGCCAATAGCAGGCGCTCGGCGGCAGATGCGTAGGTGCTGCGGTCCTGCTTGCACAGCTCGAGATACTCTTGAAGTGTGAGTTCTTCCTGCTGCGTGGACGCGAAGCGTTGTTGGAAGTGGCTGAAAATACTCATGACGTCGTCACCTCGCTCGATACGTGGAGCCGACGCCGGATCAATCAGTCGATGCTGGCAGTCATTGACGGACGCCAATGGCTGTTTTCCCCCCAGAACACCCTGAAACGCTACCGATGACCCGTACGCCGGTGTACCGGCTCTCCCCTGATTCGGATGGCCTGCGCTTAAGGATAGTTCGGAATCCGGGAGGTCAAGGCACGATACGCAATTAGTTTGCCTGCGCCGTTCGTCAGAAACGGCGCGAGCCCAAGCATCACGCGGGGTAGCGGGGTGTGAAAAAAATTATTGCGAATTGCCGGAGGAAATTTCTGCAGGATAGGTCGTACGCCACAGCTCAAAGCCGCCGTCCAGGCTGTAGACGTCGGAGAAGCCCTGGCTGACCAGATAGGCGGCCGCGCTCTGACTGGAATTGCCGTGGTAGCAGGCAACGATCAGGGGTGCATCAAGGTCGGCGGCGCGGATGAAGTCGGCGATGTTGACGTTGTCCAGGTGCTGGGCGCCGGTGATATGGGCGGCGGCGTAAGTGGGTTGATCGCGGATATCAACCACTACGGCACCTTGCTCACGCAGGGCCTGGGCTTGTTCTGGGGGGATACGCTTGAATTCGCTCATGGCGGGCTCCTATGACTTGGCGGCGGCCGGCTGGGTAATGGAAAGGGGTGGTTCACACTGGCAGTCAAGGCGCTCGCCAGTGTCGATGTTCATCAGGGTCATGGCGCCGCCCCACACGCAACCGGTGTCGAGGGCGAACACACCGGGCTCGTCGCACCGGCCTTCCAGGGCGGCCCAGTGACCGAAGATGATCCTGGTATCACGGGTCTTGCGTTCCTTGTGGGCGAACCAGGGCTTATAACCCGGTAGCGCCGTGTCGACGCCTTCCTTGCTTTTGAGGTCCAGCTTGCCTTCGGCGGTGCAGAAACGCATGCGGGTGAAGTAGTTGGTGATCACGCGCAGGCGGGGCACGCCGGTGAGGTCGTTGTCCCACTTCACTGGTTCGTTACCGTACATGCCGTCGAGGTAGGCGGTGTACAGGTTGTCGTCGGCCAGCGCACTTTCAACTTCTGCGGCGCATTTAAGGGCTTTTTTCAGCGTCCACTGTGGCGGGATGCCTGCATGCACCAAGGCCATGTTGCGGCGTTCGTCGTAATGCATGAGCTTTTGTCGGCGCAGCCAGTCGAGCAATTCAGCGCGATCCGGTGCTTCGAGAATTTCCCGCAGGGTGTCGCCTTTTTTCAGGCGTTCGATGTTACTGCCGGCCGCGAGCAGGTGCAGGTCATGGTTACCGAGCACACACACCAGGGAGTCTCGCAGGCTATAGAGGTAGCGCAGGGTTTCCAGGGACTGCGGGCCGCGGTTGACCAGGTCGCCCACCAGCCACAGGCGATCATTTGCCGGGTCGAAGGCTACACGCTCCAGCAGGCGCTTGAGAGGCTCCAGGCAGCCTTGCAGGTCGCCGACCGCATACGTCGCCATCAGTGCAGGGCTCCGGGCACAGCGAGGCGAAAGGGCGCGATGACGGCGTCGAACAGTTTGCCGTCGGTGGCCTTCATCTGATACGAGCCTTGCATGGTGCCGACCTTGGAGGTCATCACCGTGCCGCTGCTGTAGGTGTGGCTGGCGCCGCTGTCGATCAAGGGTTGCTGACCAACAACGCCAGCACCACGCACTTCCTCGACCTGGCCGTCACCGTCGGTGATAACCCAGTGGCGCGACAGCAGCTTGGCCGGTACCAGCCCGTTGTTTTTCACCGTGACGGTGTAGGCAAAGGCGAAGCGGTTCTGTTCAGGTTGCGATTGTTCCGCCAGGAAGCGGGTGACGACGCTGACGTCGATCTTATAGCGAGGATCGGACATGCAAGAGGCCTTAAAAGCGGAGGACAGCAGATGCGGGTCAGTCTAGGCCATGAGGAGGGCACTAGGCCAGACATGCTGTCTGGCCATACACCGCAGGCTTCAGTCCGCGGCGGGTGCCGGCTGAATGGCCAGTTGATCGGCCAGGCGTACAAATGCGGCCAGGTCCAACTGCTCGGGGCGCAGGCTGCCATCGACGCCGGCGGCTTCGATTTCAGCGGTGCTCAGCAGGGCCTTGAGTGTGTTGCGCAGGGTCTTGCGACGTTGGTTGAACGCTTCGCGTACCACACGCTCCAGCAATTTATGGTCCTTGGCTGGGTGCGGCAGCACGGCGTGAGGTACCAGGCGCACGATGGCTGAATCGACTTTAGGCGGCGGGTTGAACGCGCCAGGCCCAACGTTGAACAGGTGCTCCACGCGGCAGTGGTACTGGACCATGATCGACAAACGACCCCAATCGCCGCCGCCAGGGCCGGCAGCGAGGCGTTCCACCACTTCTTTTTGCAGCATGAAGTGCATGTCGCGGATGATCCCGGCGTTGTTCAGCAGGTGAAAAATCAGCGGCGTGGAAATGTTGTACGGCAGGTTACCCACCACCCGCAGGCTGTTGGGCGCGGCGTTGAGGCTGTTGAAGTCGAACTTCAGCGCGTCGCCCTGGTGCAGGTTGAAGTTGGGCTTGCCGGCGAACTGCTGGTTGAGGATCGGGATCAGGTCCTTGTCCAGTTCCACCACATCCAGTTGCCCACCACTGGCCAGCAGGCCCTGGGTCAGCGCGCCCTGGCCCGGGCCGATTTCCAGCAGGCGGTCTTCGGGCTTGGCATGGATGGAACGCAGGATACGGTCGATTACGCCAGCGTCGTGCAGGAAGTTTTGCCCGAAGCGCTTGCGCGCCCGGTGTTGGTATTGCTCAGTCATATACGGGTCTCGGCCATCTGATAGGCGGTTTCCAGGGCCACGTGCAGGCTGCCGGTATCGATCTTGCCGCTGCCTGCCAAGTCCAGGGCTGTGCCATGGTCGACGGAGGTGCGGATGATCGGCAGGCCCAGTGTCACGTTGACTGCAGCGCCGAAGCCTTTGTATTTCAGCACGGGCAGCCCTTGGTCATGGTACATCGCCAGCACTGCGTCGCAGTGCTCCAGATATTTGGGGGTAAACAGAGTGTCTGCAGGCAATGGGCCACGCAGGTCCATGCCTTCTTGGCGCAGGCGCTCTAATGTCGGTTCAATGATGTCGATTTCTTCATGGCCCAGGTGGCCACCTTCACCGGCGTGGGGGTTGAGCCCGCAGACCAGGATACGCGGTTGGGCAATGCCGAACTTCTGTTGCAGGTCGGCATGCAGGATGCGCGTGACACGCTCCACGCGCTCGGCGGTAATGGCATCGGCGACTTCACGCAGCGGCAAGTGCGTGGTCACCAGGGCCACGCGCAGGCCACGGGTGGCGAGCATCATCACGACTTGAGCGGTGTGGGTCAGTTCAGCGAGGAATTCGGTATGGCCGGAAAAGGCGATGCCGGATTCGTTGATCACACCTTTGTGCACAGGGGCGGTGATCATGCCGGCGAAGTCGCCGTCGATACAGCCTTGGCCTGCACGGGTCAGGGTTTGCAGCACAAACGCCGCATTGGCCTTGTCCAGTTGCCCGGCAACGACCTTGGCGTGCAGTGGGGTATCCCATACGTATAGGCTGCCTGCGGGTGCCGGCAGGTCGGGCCAGTTGCTTGGTGCCACGTCCAGCAGGTTGACGGCCACACCCAGTTGCGCGGCCCGCTCAAGGAGCAGGTCGCGGCTGGTAATGGCGATCAGGGGGTGTGGCTGGGGTTGCGAGGCGAGCAGCAGGCACAGGTCTGGACCAATGCCGGCCGGCTCGCCGGGTGTCACGGCGAAACGCTGGGGTTTCACTGGGCGGCCTGGTCGGTGCCTGTTTGCTCGGCGCCTGGCAGCTTGTTCTCTACATAAGCTTCGTCACGGATCTGACGCAACCAGGTTTGCAGCTCTTCGTCGTATTTGCGGTTACGCAGTACAGTCAGGGCTTGCTGCTCGCGGGCCTGGGTGGTGTTGTCAGTGGCACGACGGCCAAGGACTTCAAGCACATGCCAGCCGTATTGAGTCTTGAACGGTTTGGACAAAACGCCTTGCGGAGTATCGGCCATGACCTGCTGGAACTCCGGCACCAGGGCTTTCGGGTCGATCCAGTTCAAGTCGCCGCCGTTGAGGGCAGAACCTGGGTCTTCCGAGAAGCTTTTGGCCAGGGTAGCGAAGTCTTCGCCGCTTTCGATGCGGTCGTAGATCTTCTGGGCCAGTTCCTTGGTTTGTGCCTCGGTGCGGATTTCGCTTGGTTTGACCAGGATGTGACGAACGTGTACTTCGTCTTTCAGCGAGGTCTCGCCGCCGCGCTTGCCCAGCAGCTTGAGGATGATGAAACCGCCTGGCGTACGTGCCGGTTGGGTAATCTCACCCACGTTCATGGCGCTCAACTCACGGTCGAACGGCGGTGGCAGTTGTGCGGCTTTACGCCAGCCCATGTCACCACCGTCCAGCGCGTTATCGCTGCCGGAGACGGCAATCGCGGTCTGGGCAAAGTCAGCCCCGGCCTTCAGGCGGTCGTAAACCGCTTGAGTCTTGGCGGCTGCGGCATTCAGTTGCTCGGCGCTGGCGCTGTCTGGCGTTGGGATCAGGATATTGGCCAGGTGCAGTTCTTCGGAGAGCTGCATCTTGCCAAGGTCCGAAGCCAGGAAGTTCTTCACTTCCTGCTCGGATACCTGGACCCGCTCGGCCACACGGCGCTGACGCACACGGCTGATGATCATCTCGCGCTTGATCTGGTCACGAGCGTCCTCATAGGACAAACCATCGTGAGCCAGGGCGGCGCGGAACTGATCAATGCTCATGTTGTTGCGTTGAGCGATGGTACCAACGGCCTGGTTCAGTTCTTCGTCCGAAATACGGATGCCGGAGCGTTCGCCGATCTGCAGTTGCAGGTTTTCGACGATCAGGCGCTCCAGCACCTGCGGTTCCAGGACGCTGGTAGGTGGCACGCCACCGCCACGCTTGGCGATGGTTTGCTGAACTTCCTTGACCCGTTGGTCCAGCTGGCTTTGCATGATCACGTCGTTGTCGACGATGGCCGCTACTTTATCCAGCTGTTGGACCGCGGCGTGTGCCGATACGGTGCCCAGGAACAGCGCGCCCAGTACTAGCGGGCGCAAGCGATCAGAAAGCTTTGTCTTCACGTTCACGATAACCTTCAATGCCTTTGTCGAGGAAGCTCTCTACCTTGGCGCCGGTCAGGCCGCCGAGTCCTTTAAGGACGATCTGGAGGAAGAGCCCGTGGTCACCCTTTTCGTTCTGCGGGGCGATCTGGCTGTATTCGTCGTTGGAAACCCAGTAGCGGTTGATGACGCGCAGTTTCCAGCAGCAGTTGTCGTACTCGAAACCACCGAAGGCTTCCAGGGTACGGTTGCGGGCATAGTCATACTGCCAGCGGGTGATCAGGTTCCACTGCGGAACGATCGGCCACATCATCGAGAAGTCGTGTTGCTGGATTTTGTAGTAATCCTTCACGAAGCCAGGATCGCCTTCTTTGCCGAAGTCACCACCGAACTGCCACTTGCCGGTCAACTGGTTGTAGACGATCTGATCGTTCCGATAGCGGTAGCCGAGGTTGACCACCTTGTTCGGGTTATCTTCCGGCTGGTAGTGGAACATTGCGCTGCCCGAACGTGGGGTGTGGTTTTCAGTGTCCCAGTTATAGTCGGCCGTCGCACGCCAGTCACGGTTGAAGCGGAACTCATATTCCAGGGCGATCGGCGATACATCACTCTGGGCGTCTGCACGGTCGGCGGCCAAAACGCCTGGCAGTTGAACTTCACGATCCTTGAAGTACAAGGCCTGACCGACGCTCACACGTTGGCGTTCGAAACCGTTTTCTTCGATCCAGCGGCTGGTTACGCCCAGGGACAGCTTGTTCTCATCACCGATCCGATCATTACCGACGAAGCGGTTGTCACGGAACAGCGACGCGTAGCTGAACGAGTATTCACCCGAGTCGAAAACCGGGATATCGCTCTGGTCTTTATTGGGAACATAAAGGTAGAACGCGCGCGGCTCGAGGGTCTGGCGATAGTCTTTGCCGAACCAGTTGGTATTGCGATCAAAGAAGAGACCGCTGTCGATGCTGGCAATGGGTACTGCACGATCTTGCGAGCTTTTGAACACACCGCCCGCGTAAGGAGCTGCACCAGGCACCGTGGCGGCCAATTGCCCGTCGGCGATGTCCTGCTTACCTTTACTGTCCAGGTCGAGGTCATACTTGGTGTAGACGTATTTGAGCCTTGGCGTAATAAAGCCGTAGCTCGAGGTCATCGGGTACTCGATGGCCGGCGCTACATTCAAGCGCGTACCGTTTGCACGGGTCAGGCCGTTGACGTAGTTATCCAGGCGTCGTTCACCAATAATCCCATTGTTGAATGGCCCGCCATCTTCGTTAACCACATTGCCGCTTCTGAGGTGGCGGTCGAATCTTACGGCTTCTGTCTCATAGGACAGATTGACCCCACCCGGATGGTACGGCAGCAAGCCATTAAAGGTGATTTGCGGGAGTCGATCATACGGCGTGATTTGTGAAATCGTGGCCAACTGCATCGACTGGACATTCAGGCGAGCCTGATAGGAGTCCCCGCGATAGGTCAAAGCACCTTGCTGGTTCAGGAAGTCCTGGCTCTGAACGCCTTCCTGATAGGCCTTCAAATCTTGGAAGTAGAACGGATCACTGATCTTGGTGTAGTCAACCAGTGTCGACAGGCGCGAATCCAGACCACCCCTATGCTGCCAATTGAGCATGTAGCGAGTTTTTTCGTAATCGGTCTGTTTCTTGCGCTCGTCGCTATCATCATTCAGATACGCCCCACCAAACTGCCCTTCGCTGGACTTGGTCAGGTAGCGGAATTCGCCTTCCATCAACAAGCCACGCTTGGTCATGTACTGCGGGTACAACGTGGCGTCGTAGTTCGGTGCCAGGTTGAAGTAGTACGGCGTCACCAGGGTGAAGCCCGTCTCGCTGCCGGTACTGAAGCTTGGCGGCAGGAAGCCCGATTGACGACGGTCGTCGATCGGGAAGTAGATGTAAGGGGTGTACAGGATCGGGATATTCTTGACCCGCAACGTCGCGTTGGTAGCCGTACCGAAACCGGTGGCCGGGTTCAACGTGATGTTGTTGCCCTTGAGCTGCCAGGCATTGCTGTCTGGCTCGCAGGTGGTGTACGTACCGTCCTTGAGACGGATGATCGCGTTCTCTGCACGCTTGGCGTACAGCGCGTTACCGCGGATGCGTGACTTGTGCATCACGTATTCGGCGTTGTCGATCTGGGCGGCGCCGGTGTCGAGCTGGACCTGGGCATGGTCACCCACGATCAGGGCGCCGTTGTCGCGCAGACGCACCTTGCCGTTCAGCTCGCCACGGTTCTCGGCCTGGTACAGGCTGGCTTCGTCCGCTTCCAGCTGCATGCTGCCCTGGCGCATGACCACGTCACCGGCCAGGGTTGCGACCTGCTGTTCCTGCTCGTAACGAGAGGCCTTGGCACCGATGAAGGTCGGCGCATCGCTCTTGTTCGTCTTGTCATTCATGCCAGGACGAACCGGCTCGATGTAGGCGCCGCTGCAGTAAGGGCCGGTTTCAGCCAACTGCGCTGCAGTCAGTTTCTCACGAGGCACCCAGTCCAGGTGGCTGTAGTCGGCGCTGCGCGAACGCAGGCCACGGCCCTTGGCTTCGGTGACCAGCATGGTCTTCGGCTCGGCGTCGACGCTGCCTTCAGCCTTGCCTTGCGGCGTGCTGTTGGCCGAGCTGACGGCAGAGCCGTCATGCACCGGGCGCGGTGGCAATGGGGCGGCGGCGGTTTTCGGCGCGCAATCCCAGGCACCCGAAGCAGAGACTGAGCAGTCATACTGTTCCGCGGCGACCACGAATGAGGTGGCGAAAGGTTGCAAGGCCAGCAGACTGCCGGTTACCAGCAACGGAAATTTTCTACGAAACGCGGGGGATTTCAATGCCATCTTATTAGTCCGGGCTTCCTGCGTGCCATCTGCCCGCGGTTTGGGCCGCACGCCTCTCGATGGTCTGAAAAAGATGCGTGATAATAAAGCATGCCCCGCTTGACGGCTAGCGCCGTCGGAGACCCTTGTAATGCCCGAGCAAGATCTACGTTTACAACAGCTGGAAGTCTGGCTGGATGAGCAGTTGCCAATTCTTTTCAACGCTCAGGACTGGGGCCCCGTACCCCCGGCCACATTGACCGCGGCCAGCAGCGACGCGAGTTTCAGGCGTTACTTCCGCTGGGAGGGCGGTGCGCATACGTTCGTCGTAATGGACGCGCCACCCCCCCAGGAAAACTGCAAACCTTTCGTCGATATCGCGGATTTGCTCGCGAAATCGGGAATAAATGTGCCAAAAATTTATGCAGAAGACTTGCCCCGAGGTTTTCTTTTGCTCAATGACCTGGGCAGAAAAACCTATCTGGACGTGATTGACGGTGAAAACGCCGATCAATTATTTGCCGATGCCATCGACGCTTTGCTCGCGTTCCAGCAATTGCCGATGGACGCACCGCTGCCCAGCTACGACGTGGCCTTGTTGCGTCGCGAGCTGGAATTGTTCCCGGAATGGTACGTACGCCGTCACTTGGGGATCGACTTTGACGCTGAGCAACAGGCTCTCTGGCAGCGTGTCAGCGAGCAGTTGATCGATAGTGCCCTGGCGCAACCCAAGGTGCTGGTGCATCGCGACTATATGCCGCGCAACCTGATGATCAGCGAGCCAAACCCTGGCGTACTGGATTTCCAGGATGCGGTCTACGGCCCAGTGACCTACGACATCACTTGCCTGTTCAAGGACGCCTTCCTCAGTTGGCCCCAGGCCCGCGTGCGAGACTGGCAGCACGGCTACTGGCAGCGCGCGGGGCAGTTGGGAATTGCGGTGCAGGACGATTTTGAAGACTTCCTGCGCGCCAGCGACCTGATGGGCGTGCAGCGTCACCTCAAGGTCATCGGCATTTTTTCGCGCATTTGCCACCGCGACGGCAAGCCACGCTACCTGGCCGACGTGCCGCGCTTCTTTGCTTATATAGATGCGGTGATCGCCGACCGACCTGAACTGAGCGAACTGGGCGAACTACTCGCCAGCCTGCACCAACCCGCCGAGGCCAGCGTATGAAGGCGATGATCCTGGCCGCGGGCAAAGGTGAGCGCATGCGTCCGCTCACGTTGCATACGCCCAAACCGCTGGTGCAAGCGGGCGGTAAACGGCTTATCGAATATCACCTCGAAGCGCTGGCGAAAGCCGGCTTCACCGAGATCGTGATCAACCACGCCTGGCTTGGCCAGCAGATTGAAAGCTACCTGGGCGACGGTTCGCAGTTTGGCCTGCGCATCCAGTATTCAGCCGAAGGTGAGCCGCTGGAAACCGGCGGCGGAATCTACCAGGCATTGCCGTTGCTGGGAGACGAGCCCTTTCTGGTGATCAATGGTGATATCTGGACCGATTACGACTTCTGCCAATTGAAACGGCCGCTCCAGGGCCTGGCCCATCTGGTGATGGTCGACAACCCGGCACATCACCCCTCGGGAGGGGATTTTTACCTGGACCAGGGTTTGCTTCATGATGCCGCGCCCGGTGCCGATAACCTGACCTTCAGTGGCATTTCAGTGCTTGACCCTCAATTGTTCGCGGGTTGCAGCGCCGGTGCCTTCAAGCTGGCCCCGCTGTTGCGGGCGGCCATGGCCAAAGGACGGGTAACGGGGGAGCATATGACGGGACGCTGGGTGGATGTCGGGACGCTGGAGCGACTGGCGCAGGTCGAAACTTTGCTGACAACGGGGCAGTAGGATGTTGTGGCCAGGGACGCTGATCGGCGCCGGGGCTGGCTTTGCCATTGCCAGCATACCGGGGGCCTTGTTGGGTGCATTGCTGGGGCAGGCGCTGGATCGCCGCCTGCAATTGCACAGTTGGGCGCAGTTGCGCGAACGCTTGGGCGGGCGCCCGGTATTGCGCAACGACGAACTGTTGTTTGTGCTGCTGGGGCGACTGGCCAAGAGTAATGGCCGGATTGTGGATGGGCATATCCAGCAGGCTCGTCAGGAAATGCGTTCATTGGACATGTCCGAGCCGGCTCAGCGCCGCGCCATCACGGCATTCAACCGAGGTAAGTCCGGCACCGATCGAGTGCGCAGTTACCTGCGTGTGCTCAAGGCGCAGCCTCATGCGGCGGAAGGCGTATTGCGCGCTTGTTGGCGCATGGCCTGGGCGGACGGCCGGGCGGATGATGCCGAGCGCGACCTGATTGACCTGTGGGGCAAGTGGCTGGGGTGGACGCCGCAACAACTTCAGGCGTTGGCGGCCGATTACGCGCCGCAGCGTAAGCCGGTGGTGAGTCGTAGCGGGGGCTATCAGGAGGCGCTGCGGATTCTGGGGGTGACGGCAACCACTGAACCCTCGGTGATCAAACGCGCCTATCGTCGCCTGCTCAGCCGTCACCACCCGGACAAGATCGCCGGCAGCGGTGCCAGCCCCGCGCAAGTGCGAGAGGCGACCGAGCGCACCCGTGAGCTGCATAGCGCCTATGCGTTGATTCGCGAGCGGCGGGATTTTCGCTGAGGCTATTGGCCTGAAAACCCAATCCAATGTGGGAGGGGGCTTGCTCCCGATAGCTGGGTGCCAGTCAGCACATGTGTCAGCTGATGCACCGCCTTCGGGAGCAAGCCCCCTCCCACATTGGTTCTACATTGCGTTCAAATTTGTGATCAGTCGGCACCGGGCTGCGGGCTCAACCATCCACGGACCCGCCGATACAACTGTTCCTGCTCCGCTGCGCTATTGCCGGGCAACGCCGTGAGCGAAACCTGCTTATAGCCTGCATTCTTCGAACGCTTGGCCGCCTGGATACGTTCCTGAGCGTCTTTGCGCTCCTGGGCACCGTCTTGATAGAACACATCCGCCGTAGGCACCTTCAAGCTCGGCGCCAGTTGCTGCAGGTCCGGGTGTCGAGCCGCGGGCGTCTTCCCGGCCACCATGACCAACTTCTGCACCTGGGCGGGTTGTTTCTCGCTCAAGTACCGTGCGGCCCACCAGGCGCCGGTGCCATGGCCGAGCAATACCACGCTGCGCGCGCTCTGGGTCTGGGCAAAGGCGACTGCTGCGTCGATACGATCGAAGATGCGCTTGGCGTCGGTCTTGTCCTGTTCATCGGCGCCCGGCACCACCGCCGGGTCAGTACCTTCGGCCTCGGCGCTGGCGGCCTGTTCGACGGGCTTGGCCACCGTGCTGCCGTCCTTGCTGCTGGTATCGACGGCCGCCTTGGGCGGTTCGATGACGCGTGGCGGCAGGGTGTCCATATTCACGTCCGGCAATGACAGGCTGAGGGTGCCCCAGGCGGCGTCGGGCAATTTGCGCCGCAAGGGGGCGATTGCCTGCGGCCAGTCAGCGTTCTCCCCAGCTCCCGGTACGATGATCACCACGCCTTCAGCTTCAGCGCTGTTGGCGGGTTTCCATAGCGCCAGGAACGAATCGCTGCCAGCTTGCAGCTGTTGTTGTTCCTGTGGCGGAATCTGCCGTTCGAGACCGCTGGTTTCTGCCTGGCTACGCTCGGGCAGGGGTTGGCGTTCAGCCGGCTTTTCGGTGGCGGGCGCCGGCGCATCGGCGGCCTGAACAGTCATGGCGCTGGTAAATAGTAGCGACAGGCACAATGCTGGCAGTGCCGAACGGTGGAGAAAGAGCATCGTTAATTCCCGGCCAGAAGTGATTCCAGCAGCCTAATGGGTTGGTCAGTATTTGTCAGTGCTGTGACGCGTGGTTTTCGCTAACTGCCGGTTATCGGCTGTTTGTACTTTGCCTTTAAGAGTGGGGCGGCGTCTGGGCTCTCTGACTATTCAACCAATGAATGGCAGACAACACGCCATGGGCAGCTATTCTTGTGCCAGCCCAACATTAATAAGAGGCCGCGCACATGAGTACTTCCTCATTCAAGATCGCCCATAAACTCCTGACCGGCGCGGGCGCCATCGAACAACTGGCGTCTGAGCTCACGCGTCTGGATGTGGATAACCCGCTGATCGTCACCGACGCCGCGCTGGTCAAGTCCGGCACGGTGGCGCTGGCTCTGGAGCATCTGGGTGAGCGCGTCTACGAAATCTTCGATCGTGTGCTGCCCGACCCGGAAATCGCCATTGTCGAAGACTGCATGCGTGTGTACCGCGAAGGCGGGCACGACGGCCTGATTGGTGTGGGCGGCGGCAGCGCCATCGATATCGCCAAGAGCGTGGCGGCCTATGCCGGCTACCACGGCGCGCTGGCGGACTTATTCGGTGTAGACCAGGTGCCGCGCAAGGGCCCGCCGCTGATCGCCATCCCGACCACGGCCGGCACCGGCTCGGAGGTGACCAATGTGGCGATCCTCTCCGACAAGGCCGCACAGCTGAAAAAAGGCATCGTCAGCGACTATCTGCTGCCGGATGTCGCGCTGATCAGCCCGCAAATGACCCTGACCTGCCCGCGCAGTGTCACCGCAGCCAGTGGTGTGGACGCCTTGGTGCATGCCATCGAATCCTACCTGTCGCTGAATGCCTCGCCGATCACCGACGCCCTGGCCATCGGTGCGATCAAGCTGATTGCCAACGCATTGCCCAAGGCTTATTCCAACCCCGCCAACTTGCAGGCCCGTGACGACATGGCCACCGCCAGCCTCATGGCGGGCATGGCATTCGGAAATGCCGGGGTCGGCGCCGTGCATGCGCTGGCGTACCCGCTGGGTGGGCGCTTCAATATCGCCCATGGTGTGAGCAACGCGCTGTTATTGCCCTATGTAATGCATTGGAACAAATTGGCGTGCGTTGAACGAATGCAAGATATTGCTCAGGCCATGGGAGTGAATATCACGGGGCTGAGTGTCAATGATGCCGCCGACCAAGCCGTCGAGGCGATGACGCGACTGTGTGCCGCAGTGGAAATACCGGCGGGGCTGCGCAGCTTCGGGGTGCCTGAGGATGCCATTGCGTCCATGGCCACGGAGGCGGCAGGTATCGAACGCCTGATGCGCAATAATCCGCGTCAGCTCAGCGCAGTCGATATCGAGAAAATCTACCGGGCGGCTTACTGACCATTGAGGTAGGTCACGGTGCGCGCAGCAAAGCATGAGGTATACAATGCGCGCCATCGTGATTTAGCTCAAAAAAGGTGCGTCATGCAGCCCTTCGTCATTGCTCCATCGATTCTCTCCGCCGACTTCGCCCGCCTGGGTGAGGAAGTGGACAAGGTGTTGGCCGCCGGCGCCGACTTCGTGCACTTCGATGTCATGGACAACCACTACGTACCCAACCTGACCATCGGCCCGATGGTGTGTGCGGCGTTGCGCAAATATGGCATTACCGCGCCGATCGATGCGCACCTGATGGTCAGCCCGGTGGACCGTATCGTCGGTGACTTCATCGAGGCCGGTGCGACTTACATCACCTTCCATCCGGAAGCCACCCTGCACGTCGACCGCACACTGCAACTGATCCGCGAAGGCGGCTGCAAGGCGGGCCTGGTGTTCAACCCGGCCACCCCGCTGAGCGTGCTTGAGTACGTGATGGACAAGGTCGACATGGTCTTGCTGATGAGCGTCAACCCGGGCTTCGGCGGGCAGAAGTTTATCCCTGGCACGCTGAACAAGCTGCGCGAAGCCCGCGCACTGATCGATGCGTCCGGCCGCGATATCCGCCTGGAAATCGACGGCGGGGTCAACGTCAACAATATCCGTGAGATCGCTGCTGCTGGCGCTGACACCTTTGTGGCCGGCTCGGCGATCTTCAATGCCCCGGACTACCAGGAAGTCATCGACAAGATGCGTGCCGAACTGGCGCTGGCGCGTCCATGAGCGGTTTTGAGCAGCTGTTCCCTGGCAAGCTGCCACGGCTGGTGATGTTCGACCTGGACGGTACCTTGATCGATTCGGTGCCCGACCTGGCGGCGGCGGTGGATGAGATGCTGCTCAAGCTTGGGCGCAAGCCGGCGGGAATCGAGTCGGTGCGCGAATGGGTGGGGAACGGCGTGCAGATGCTGGTGCGTCGAGCCCTGGCCAATCATATTGACGCCGAAGGCGTGGATGACGTCGAGGCCGAACACGCCCTGGAGTTGTTCAATGTGGCCTATGAAAATGGCCACGAGCTCACCGTGGTGTACCCCGGCGTACGTGACACCCTCAAATGGCTGAGCAAGCAGGGTGTGGAAATGGCCTTGATCACCAACAAGCCGGAGCGCTTCGTCGCGCCGCTGTTGGACCAGATGAAGATCGGCCGTTATTTCCGCTGGATCATCGGTGGCGATACCTTGCCGCAGAAAAAGCCTGACCCGGCGGCACTGTTCTTCGTGATGAAAATGGCCAATATCCCTGCATCCCAATCGTTGTTTGTGGGTGATTCGCGCAGTGATGTGCTGGCGGCCAAAGCGGCCGGGGTGAAGTGCGTGGCGTTGAGCTACGGCTACAACCATGGGCGGCCGATTGCAGAAGAATCGCCGGCACTTGTAATTGACGACCTGCGACTGCTAATCCCCGGTTGCCTGGGAGCGGGCGCTGAGATAACGTTGCCTGACATTGATCCGTCCCCTTCTGGAAACTCCATCGTGGTGGTCACTCGCAAACTCTGGATGAAAGTCATCAAGGCCCTGGCCCGCTGGCGTTGGCGCGCCTGACTGATCCTTGCCGCGCTGCGGCACGTTTGCCTACCTGACCGTTTGACCCTCAAGCCACGAGGCACCCCATGATCCGTGAAGAATTCCTGCGTTTGGCCGCTGCCGGCTATAACCGTATTCCCCTGGCCTGCGAAACCCTGGCCGACTTCGATACACCGCTGTCGATCTACCTGAAACTGGCCGATGAGCCCAACTCGTACCTGCTCGAGTCGGTACAGGGCGGCGAGAAGTGGGGCCGTTACTCGATTATCGGCCTGCCGTGCCGAACGGTGCTGCGGGTGCACGACCATCATGTGAGCATCACCCATGATGGCGTCGAGATCGAAAGCCACGACGTAGAAGACCCGCTGGCCTTCGTCGAAACCTTCAAGGCGCGCTACAACGTTCCGACCATCCCTGGCCTGCCGCGCTTCAACGGTGGCCTGGTGGGGTATTTCGGCTACGACTGCGTGCGGTATGTGGAAAAGCGTCTTGGCAAGTGCCCGAACCCGGACCCATTGGGTGTGCCGGACATTTTGCTGATGGTCTCCGACGCCGTGGTGGTGTTCGACAACCTTGCCGGCAAGATGCATGCGATTGTCCTCGCCGACCCCGCCCAAGGGGATGCCTTCGAGCAAGGCCAGGCCAGCCTTGAAGCGTTGCTGGAAAAACTGCGCCAGCCGATTACCCCGCGTCGCGGCCTGGACCTCAGCCGCCCACCCGCGGCCGACCCGGTGTTCCGTTCCAGCTTTACCCAGGATGACTACGAGCGCGCGGTCGATACCATCAAGGAATACATCCTTGCCGGTGACTGCATGCAAGTGGTGCCGTCGCAACGGATGTCCATCGACTTCAAGGCTGCGCCGATTGACCTGTACCGTGCGCTGCGTTGCTTCAACCCGACGCCGTATATGTACTTCTTCAACTTTGGCGACTTCCACGTCGTGGGCAGTTCGCCGGAAGTGCTGGTGCGTGTCGAAGACAACTTGATCACCGTGCGCCCGATTGCCGGCACTCGCCCGCGTGGTGCGACCGAAGAAGCGGATGTGGCGCTGGAAGAGGACCTGCTCAGCGACGACAAGGAAATCGCCGAGCACCTGATGCTGATCGACCTGGGGCGCAACGATACCGGGCGTGTCTCGGAAATCGGTTCGGTGAAACTTACCGAGAAAATGGTCATCGAGCGCTATTCCAACGTGATGCATATCGTGTCCAACGTTACCGGCGAATTGAAGGCAGGGCTGACGGCGATGGATGCGTTGCGGGCGATTTTGCCGGCGGGCACCTTGTCGGGCGCCCCTAAGATCCGAGCGATGGAAATCATCGACGAACTGGAGCCGGTCAAGCGGGGTGTCTATGGCGGTGCTGTAGGGTATTTCGCCTGGAACGGCAATATGGACACTGCGATTGCGATCCGCACCGCGGTGATCAAGGACGGCGAACTGCATGTGCAGGCCGGTGGCGGGATTGTGGCTGACTCGGTGCCGGCCCTTGAATGGGAAGAAACCTTGAACAAGCGCCGGGCGATGTTTCGTGCCGTGGCGCTGGCAGAGCAAACCTCGCAAGACTAGAGCCAGATACAGATGAAAATGTGGGAGGGGCTTGCCCCCGATGGCTTTCTTTCAGTTGATGGGCAAGTCAACTGACACTCCGCTATCGGGAGCAAGCTCCCTCCCACATCAGTTTTGTGTTGGTTTGAGTCCGTGTCAAAAATCCAGACTCACCCCGACACTGACCCCTTGCTGGGTCAAATTGTCATCCTTCCTCACGTTGTATGCCGCGCGCAGCGCCAGCTCTTGCGTCAGTTTGTGGCTGACTCCCAGGCTCAAACGGTCGGAGTTGCTGCGAGGTGTATACCCGTCCAGCTTGAAGTTGATCCCCTGAACACTGTTGAGTGAAATGTTCACCTTCTGGGTGTCATTCTCAAACTCATGCTCGTGGGCTACTTCGCCAAACACCTGGGTCATTGGTGTGATGCGGTAGCTGCCCTGCAGGCCGACACCCAGGCGCTTGGAGTCGCGTTGTTGATCATCAAAGGTGAGTGCGGTGGAGCGACTGTTTTTCTCCGAATAGCCATTCACTTTGACGCGTGCGTAATCGGCGCTGATGAACGGTGACAGGTGCCAGTCGCTGCCCGGCGCAGCAAGGTCATAACCCACCCGACCGCTCAAGGCCCAGAGCCAGCCATCGGTGTCGCCTTTTTCGGACGCTTCGCTGACGCCCAGGGCGAACTTGCGCTTGAGATTGTCGAAGTCCAGCTTGCCGCCGGTCAATGCGGCATCGGCCCACCAGTGATTTTGCTGATATTGCGCGAATGCCGTACCCATGTAGCTGTTGAGCTTGTAGTCCGAGTCGTTGGCCCCGGCTTCGAGTGTCTGCCGATACAGGCCAGCGGCAACACCTACGCGCCAATTTTCATCGAGCCGGTAGCTGCCGCCGATATTCAGGTTGTAGCCACTGCCGTCGCCACTGGCCGAACTGCTCTGGTCATCGAAATCCAGATGCTGACCGCCACCGGCTACGATTGCACGCCATTGGCCGATGGCTTGCCAGTTGCCGTTGTCTGCTTGCCATTGATTGCGCAGCTCGTCTTGGTGGGCGCGCAATGTGCCTTGGGCCATTTCCGGCAGCAAGGTCAGCTCCCAGGGCGCCGCAAGCAGCGAATAGGCGTAGTCGGCGATCAACTGTTGCCCCGCCACCGTGGGGTGGACCGAGTCGTTGTAGATCAGCTTCGTCGGGTCCGGGTGGGTGCCGCCGATGCCATAGGTTGGGTTGGCGGTGCAGCTGTTGCCGCTGAAGCAAGTACCGGTCAGGTTCTGGCCTGTGGCAAGGCCGAAGCGCGCAGGATCAGCGAAGGCTTCCTTCAGCAGCAACGGGATATTCAACGGGATAACCTGGGCGTCGACGTACGACAGGCGCTGAACCAATGACTGATTGAATATATTGCTCAGGGCCGAGGTTGCTGCCTGTTGTGGTGTGCCATTGATCGCCGGCGTCAGCCCGAGGTCAGGCAACATCCACACCATGATGTAACGCGCACCGGCTTGTTGCAGGGCCTGGGCGCTGTCAGCCAGGCGCCCGCCGGCGGCGACCGCTTGTTCGGGGCTGAGTACACGCCCTTGAAGAAAGTCATTGCCGCCGCCGGAGAGAAAATACAGTGCATTGGGGTCGGCCCGCCCGCCGTTGGCTGGCAGATAGCCTTGGCGACTGCGCAAAACTGTACCCCCTCCCGGGTTGCCGGGTGGGATCGCGGCATCGGAGACTGAGGTAATCGAGTCGAGGATATTGTCGGTACGGTAGCCCCCGACCGCCCAGTTGTTACCGTCTGGCAAGCCTTGTGCGGCGCGAACCGGTGAGGTCGAGGCGTTCAAGTCGTTGGCAGCTACCCCCAGTTTAGCGCCCAGCAGGGTCGACGAAACCAGGCCGTACTCACCCTGGAACGTCGGGCCTGTACGGTTGGTAAACCGTAGCGTGGAGCCATTCGAGCCATCGGGGAACTGGCCCGCATCGGCCAGGCTGTCACCGAAAACCACCATCGTCGAATAAGGTGACGGGGCTGCAAACGCCTGGGCGCAGGCCAGTGACAAAAGACAGCCGGCAAGGGGGGCGAATGACGCTGGTCTGAACATACGAGATTCCATTTGGTTGTTTTTGTGTCGGAAGTCAAACACTAGCAAAAAATCTGGCATTTTCTGTAGGGATATGCGGAATCTGCCTACGCACCTCCCCGTATTTGCTGCTCCATATTGCACCGTTGGCGAGGCTACGTTACTGTGCCTGAACGTATGAACGAGACCCTCCCCGTGTTGATCATCAGCAAACTCTTGATGCGAGTAGTCAAGGCACACGCCCGTTGGCGTTGGCGCGCCTGACATTTTTCTCTGCCGGCCTGGCCGGACCTGTACCGATTTGCCTTCTTCACCCGTTGTTTTGCGCCCCTTGCCGACTAACCCTGGCAACCGGAACGTGCGTCTGGCAGCGGGTCATTCTCTTGGAAGGCAGGCATTTGAAATCAGTGAATTCAAGAGGTTTGAACCCACATGTTGCTGATGATTGATAACTACGACTCCTTTACCTACAACGTTGTGCAGTACCTGGGCGAGCTGGGTGCCGAGGTCAAGGTGGTGCGTAACGATGAACTGACTGTCGCCGAAATCGCCGCCCTGAACCCGGAGCGCATCGTAGTTTCGCCTGGCCCTTGCACGCCGACCGAGGCAGGTATTTCCCTCGAAGCCATCAAGTATTTCGCCGGCAAGCTACCGATCCTGGGAGTGTGCCTGGGGCACCAGTCCATCGGCCAGGCTTTTGGCGGGGACGTGGTGCGTGCGCGCCAGGTGATGCATGGCAAGACCAGCCCGGTGTTTCATAAAGACCTGGGTGTGTTCCATGGCCTCAACCTGCCGGTGACGGTGACCCGTTACCACTCGCTGGTGGTCAAGCGCGACACCTTGCCTGAATGCCTTGAGCTGACCGCCTGGACCCAGCTGGAGGACGGCTCGGTCGACGAGATCATGGGCCTGCGTCACAAGACACTGAACATCGAAGGGGTGCAGTTTCACCCTGAATCAATCCTGACCGAGCAGGGCTACGAGCTGTTCGCTAACTTTCTCAAGCAGAGCGGCGGCACGCGCTAAGGACTTTTCATGGATATCAAGACTGCCCTGAGCCGTATCGTCGGCCATCTGGACCTGAGCACCGCCGAAATGAGCGATGTGATGCGCGAGATCATGACCGGTCAATGCACCGACGCGCAGATCGGCGCCTTTATGATGGCCATGCGCATGAAGAGCGAAAGCATCGACGAAATCGTCGGCGCGGTGTCGGTGATGCGTGAGCTGGCGGACAAGGTCGAACTCAAGACCCTCGACGGTGTGGTCGACGTGGTCGGCACCGGCGGCGATGGCGCCAATATTTTCAACGTGTCGACAGCCTCATCCTTTGTGGTGGCTGCCGCTGGCTGCACCGTTGCCAAGCACGGTAACCGTGCGGTGTCCGGCAAGAGCGGCAGTGCCGACTTGCTGGAAGCGGCCGGCATCTATCTGAACCTCACGCCGGTGCAGGTAGCGCGCTGCATTGACAGCGTCGGCATCGGCTTCATGTTTGCCCAATCCCATCACGGCGCGATGAAGCACGCTGCCGGCCCACGCAAGGACCTTGGTCTGCGTACCCTGTTCAACATGCTCGGCCCGCTTACGAATCCGGCCGGTGTGAAGCACCAGGTGGTAGGTGTGTTCAGCCAGGCGTTGTGCCGGCCACTGGCCGAAGTCTTGCAACGCCTGGGCAGCAAGCATGTGCTGGTAGTGCATTCCAAAGATGGCCTGGACGAATTCAGCCTGGCGGCGCCGACCTTCGTGGCGGAGCTGAAGAACGGCGAAGTCACTGAGTATTGGGTCGAGCCCGAAGACCTGGGCATGAAGAGCCAGAGCTTGCACGGCCTGGCGGTGGAAAGCCCGGCGGCTTCATTGGAGCTGATTCGTGATGCCCTGGGGCGCCGTAAGACCGAAAACGGTCAGAAGGCTGCGGAAATGATTGTTCTGAATGCTGGCGCGGCACTTTACGCAGCCGACCACGCCTATAGTCTTAAGGAAGGTGTCGCCTTGGCTCACGATGCGCTGCACACCGGTCTGGCTCGTGAGAAGCTCGAAGAGCTGGGAGCATTCACTGCCGTATTCAAGATGGAGAATGAAGGATGAGTGTGCCGACCGTTCTGGAAAAGATCCTGGCCCGCAAGGCCGAAGAAGTGGCGCAACGTCGTGCATACGTCAGCCTCCGCGAGTTGGAGGATGCAGCAAAAAGCGTCGATGCGCCGCGTGGTTTTGCCAATGCCTTGATCGCCCAGGCCAAGCTCAAGCAGCCCGCCGTGATCGCCGAAATCAAGAAGGCCTCGCCGAGCAAAGGCGTCATCCGTGAACACTTTGTACCGGCTGAAATCGCCGTCAGCTATGAGAAGGGCGGCGCGACGTGTCTGTCGGTATTGACCGATATCGACTTCTTCCAAGGGGACGACCTGTACCTGATGCAGGCCCGCGAGGCATGTAAATTGCCGGTGATCCGCAAGGACTTCATGATCGATCCCTATCAGATCGTTGAAGCTCGCGTTTTGGGTGCCGATTGTGTGTTGCTGATTGTCTCTGCATTGGATGACGTGAAGATGGCCGAGCTGGCGGCGGTAGCCAAAAGCGTCGGTCTCGATGTGTTGGTCGAGGTGCATGACGGCGACGAGCTGGAGCGCGCCTTGAAAACCCTCGACACACCGCTGGTGGGGGTCAACAACCGTAACCTGCATACTTTCGAAGTCAGCCTTGAAAACACCCTCGACCTGTTGCCGCGTATTCCCCGTGATCGCTTGGTGATTACCGAGAGTGGCATCGTCAATCGCGCCGACGTGGAGTTGATGGAAATCAGCGGCGTGTACTCGTTCTTGGTGGGCGAGACGTTTATGCGCGCCGAGAACCCGGGAGCGGAACTGCAACGCCTGTTCTTCCCGGAGCGTGGCGTGGCGGTGAGTGGTTCGACATTAGACTGACTGAAATGCGGTTAAAAATGTGGGAGCGGGCTTGCTCGCGAAAACGGTGGGTCAGTCAATTTATTTGGCGACTGACAAGCCCCGTTCGCGAGCAAGCCCGCTCCCACATTGGCTTTTGTATTTCCAGGGAGGCAGGTGTTCGATGACTCAGCCCATGATGATGACTGTTGAAGCAGGCCTTACTGCCGAGCAAGACCTCTTGGCAGCCGTTTGTGCGGGTGAGCAGGAATTCGGGCTGCTGTTCTGGCAGCCCAGCGATCAAGCGTTGGTCATGCCGCGCCGGTTGAGTCGATTACCGGCATTTGATGTTGCCAGCCGTGTATCGGCCGAGGCCGGTTGGCCGGTGTTGCTGCGGGAAACCGGCGGCGAACCCGTGCCGCAGTCCGCTGCCACGGTCAATATCGCCTTAGTGTATGCACCGCCGCGTAGCGAAGGTGACCAGGGCCGTATCGAAACCGGTTACCAGCGCTTGTGCCAGCCGATCTGTGATTTTCTGATCGAATTGGGTGGTGATGCCTCCGTCGGCGAAATCGACGGGGCTTTTTGCGACGGTCGCTACAACGTCAATCTCAATGGCCGCAAGATGGTTGGCACCGCCCAGCGTTGGCGACAAAGTGGTGGGCGCCCGGTGGGCTTGATCCACGGCGCTTTGTTGCTGGATAACGATCGTGAGGAGTTGATTGGCGCGGTCAACCGCTTCAATCAAGCCTGTGGCCTTGAGCAGCGGGTTCGCGCCGAGAGCCATATTGCGCTGCACGAAGCTTTTCCTGCGCCGGATGCCATCAGCCGGCTCGATACGTTGTACCGCCAGATGCTGGCCAGCTTTCTGCCGGTTTAGCGGGTGCCGAACACGACCATCGTCTTGCCTTTGACGTGCACCAGGTTGCGCTCTTCCAAGTCCTTGAGTACGCGGCCGACCATCTCCCGTGAACAACCGACAATGCGCCCGATCTCCTGGCGCGTGACCTTGATCTGCATGCCATCGGGATGGGTCATGGCGTCGGGTTGCTTGCACAACTCCAGCAGGCAACGCGCTACGCGCCCGGTGACATCGAAGAACGCTAGGTCGCCGACCTTGCGCGTGGTGTCGCGCAGGCGCTGGGCGATCTGACCGCTCAGGGCATACAAGATATCCGGATCATGCTGGGCCAGTTCGCGAAACTTCGTATAACTGATCTCGGCCACTTCGCACTCAACTTTGGCTCGCACCCAGGCGCTGCGCTCTTGCTCTTTGCCTGCTTGTTCAAAGAGCCCTAACTCCCCGAAGAAATCTCCGGTGTTCAGGTAGGCAATGATCATCTCGCGGCCGTCTTCATCCTCGATCAGGATTGTGACCGAGCCCTTGATGATGAAAAACAGGGTTTCTGAGCGCTCGCCGGCGCAGATGATGTTGTGCTTGGCCGGATGGCGGCGACGCTGGCAATGCATCAACAGCTTGTCGAGGTTCTTGATCTTGGGTGTGGGAGTAAGAGCAACCATGGTTGTATCCCGAAAAGACTGCGCGGTGTAGTTGGCGTTGTTTTTATCCAGCGGCATCGATATTGATGCACGCTGTACAAAGCATGGCAATGCGCCATTGATTTGGCGCCAGCTTACCAGACACATTCTGCCTCGATTAGCCAATTTACCTGGCAAACACAGTCATTCAACGATTTTGTGCAGGGCGCTGCTGTTTCAAGGCCCTGTGCTAAGCTGGCGACCCTTTTTTAGCAGTGGAGTCTGGGCGATGAAGGCACGCATCCAATGGGCGGGCGAAGCCATGTTCCTCGGTGAGTCGGGCAGTGGCCATGTAGTGGTCATGGACGGCCCGCCGGAAGCCGGTGGCCGTAACCTGGGTGTACGCCCGATGGAAATGTTGCTGCTGGGTGTTGGCGGCTGCAGCAATTTCGATGTGGTTAGCATCTTGAAGAAGTCGCGCCAGGCCGTGGAAAGCTGCGAAGCCTTCTTGGAAGCTGAACGCGCCACTGAAGATCCCAAGGTATTTACCAAGATCCACATGCATTTCGTGGTCAAGGGCCGGGCGCTGAAGGAGGCCCAGGTCAAGCGTGCCATTGAGCTGTCTGCTGAAAAATACTGCTCGGCCTCGATCATGCTGGGTGCTGCGGGTGTAGCCATCACTCACGATTACGAAATCATCGAGTTGGGTTGATTGCGGAAATCGCAGGCAAAAGAAAGGGCGCTTCGAGCGCCCTTTCTTTCGGTTTGGATTTGATGCGATTTCAGATTCTATAAGTACTCTTGGTCATAACCTTGGCCAAAAGGCTCATGCCGAATCTCACCGGTGCCGGAAAGCGGAAGCCGCCCGCATCTAGAGCGCTTTCTGCATGGTGTTCTTCATCGATACGCATCTGTTCCAGAATGGCCCGGGACTTTTCGTCTTCGGCCGGCAGTTGCTCAAGATGTTCATCCAGGTGCTTGCAGACCTGATGTTCCGTCGCGGCGACAAATCCTAGGCTGACTTTGTCGCTGATCAACCCGGCGGCAGCGCCGATACCAAACGACAAACCATAAAACAGTGGGTTCAGCACGCTTGGGTGGCTGCCCAACTGGCGGATACGTTGTTCGCACCAGGCCAGGTGGTCGATCTCTTCCTCGGCCGCATGCTCCATCGCTGCACGTACCTGCGGCAACTTGGCGGTCAGTGCCTGGCCCTGGTACAGCGCCTGCGCGCAGACTTCACCGGTGTGGTTGATGCGCATCAGGCCGGCGACGTGGCGGGTGTCCGTTTCGCTCATCTGCGCATCGGGCTGCACGATGGCGGGCGATGGGCGGTACGGTTGACCGCTGAATGGCAACAGCGTGCGCATGGCCATGTCGGCTTGCAGCAACAGACGATCAATCGGCGAGTAGTGACGTTGGGTAGTCATGCTGACCTCCGGGAAGAATCTCGGCGGCCAGTTTACCGCAAGAGAGGGCGTAGCGTTTGCGCTGAGTCAATTTGACCCTGGCCCCTCAGCCTGGCGGCCAGTTCATCTGGCGCTGACCGAGCACGTGCATGTGGATGTGATAAACGGTCTGGCCGCCGTCTTCGTTGCAGTTCATCACCACGCGGAAACCTTTCTCGCAGCCTTGTTCCACGGCCAGTCGCTGGGCAGTGAACAAAATATGGCCGGCCAGGGCTTTGTCTTCCTCGGTCAGGTCATTGAGGGTGCGAATAGGTTTTTTCGGGATAACCAGAAAATGTACCGGCGCCTGCGGGGCGATATCGTGGAAGGCGAGGACTTGATCATCTTCGTAGATGATCTTCGCGGGTATTTCTCTGTTGATGATCTTGGTGAACAGAGTATCCACAGCTGTTTCTCCATTATGAAAGTGCAGGGTGAGTGTACCCAGGCGATCAACGCGGGCAATAGGCCTTGTTGATGGCGCCGGCAATCTTGCGGGTCAGCCAGCGCGGGCTGAGGCGCGGGCTGAGAGCCAGCCAGCGGTTGCGGCGCCCGGGAATGATGATGGCTTTGTTCTTCTCCAGCGCACGCACGGTGTAGAGCGCGACTTCTTCCGGGCTCATCAGTTGTTGGCTGCGGTCGAGTTTCGCCGTATCCATCTGTGCGGTGCCGAAGAAGGCCGTGCGCGTGGGGCCGGGGCAAAGTACCGAGACCTTGATGCCACACGTCTTCAATTCTTCGCGCAAGCCCTCGGAGAAGTGCAGTACATAGGCTTTGCTGGCGTAGTAGCTGCTCATCCACGGCCCAGGCTGAAAGGCGGCAACCGAGGCAACGTTGAGTATCTGCCCGCCACCGTGCAGCGCCATGGCATTGCCAAGGGCATGGCACATGCGGGTCAAGGCCAGGATGTTGACTTCGATCAGGTCCTGCTCGGTCATCCAGTCCTGGGCCAGGAACGGCCCGCTGGTGCCGATGCCAGCACAGTTGACTAGCAGATCAATCTGCCGCTCACCCTCTTCGAGCTCCAGCAAAAAACCGGATAAGCGCAATGGCTCGCCCAAGTCACAGGCTCGAAACAGCACCTCGACGCCAAAGCGTTGAGTCAATTCCAATGCAATGCTTTCCAACTGATCACGCTGACGGGCCACCAGAATCAAGCTGCGGCCACGCCGAGCCAGGGCTTCGGCCAAAGCCAGGCCAATGCCGCTGGAGGCGCCGGTGATCAGAGCGTAACGGGTCATGCCTTTCTCCATCGCAACGCCGCTGGCCTGTGACAGAGGCGTCACAGGCGGCGGGCGTTTCTTCACTGTTCTGGAGAGTCTACAGGTTCGGCCGCGTCCTCAGCACTTTGCGCTGCGGCTTCATCAACGATGACGCTTTGATCGGCGTCTTCATCGGAGGTGATGGAGCTGCTTTCGTAGCGGCTGTCCATATTGGCTTCAAGTTGGTCCAGGTAGCCGTTCATGCCCAGGGTTACGACGATGATGAGCATCAATGGAATAAATGCCAGCCACAACGAGGCCAGGATTTTCACCGCCGTGGAGTTGCGCGGTGGTGGCGCGCCGTATTGGTTGGCGCCGGAGTTGCCTGGCAATACCAGCAACAGGATAGGGAAAACGCTATTCACTAGCGGAACCAGGTTGAGCAAGTACAACCAGCCCGACCATCCCAGGTCGTGCAGGCGCTGCACGCCGATTTGTACGCTCACGACGACCAGCGCAACAAACAGCGCGAAGCCCAACAGCGAACCGAGAATGACGGCTATCGTTGGCGAGGCAGTCGCTACTGCGAAGCCCACTGTACTGATGATGCCTGCGGCCACCAGCATCGCGACGGTCAGTGCCAGCGTCCAGGCCAGGTAGCGCAGGCGGCCGATGCGCCCTTGAGTGGTGAATACATTGAGAGTGGCGAACTCCGGCAAGTCATCGCCAACCGCGGCGCGTGGCGGTGCATAAGGTGAAGCGGCGGGCCTGGAGAAGTCGGAGCCAGAGGAATCTGTCTCGTGGGCTTCGGCAAGGCTGAACGCCACGGGTTGTTCAGCTTCGATGCGTGCATCGACCCCGGCGTTGTGCAATGCCGTGAGGTAGGTTTCAGCATCAGAGCGGGAGAGGTCGCGTTTGAGCGCCACTGAGCGGCCAGTGAAGAGTTTTTCTACCGCTTCGACCTCGCTCTTGAATAGTTCTGCCAGGTTCAGCTTGGCGGTGGTGCTTTCGACACCCGGGAGCAAGGCTCCGTCAAACACAATCTTGAAACGGCTGTCGCTCATGCGGGCATCCTTGTCACTTAATCAGGGAGAGTATGCAGGCCCGTCCAATCGGCAGGCCTTGCAGTGGGTCAGCGTGGCCAGCGCAGTTGCGCGGCACGCTCGCGTGCTTTGCGGTATTCGGCATCCAGGCGGGCGACGAGTTCATCGACGTCGGGTAGATCATCAAT
Organism: Pseudomonas haemolytica; assembly: GCF_009659625.1. GTDB lineage: Bacteria > Pseudomonadota > Gammaproteobacteria > Pseudomonadales > Pseudomonadaceae > Aquipseudomonas > Aquipseudomonas haemolytica. The sequence continues at coordinate 747,526 of NZ_VOIW01000003.1, forward strand.
CTCACCGACGCCTTGGCCGGCCGACCATACAGTTTTCCACGCTTTGGCCTCATCGCTCAATGGTTTGAGCTTGGAACCGAAGTTGACTTCACCCTTGCCTTGAAGCGCGGCGAGGTCAAAACCGGCATTTTCCAGGCTCTGGCGCATGAAGCTTGCAGGTACGCCGGAGACCGCAGGAGTGTGCACGATGTCGGCAGCTCGCGATGTGAGCAGCATCTCTTTGTAGGCATCTGGCGCGTGGCTTTCGGTGGTGCCGATAAAGCGCGTGCCGAAATACGCCAGGTCGGCACCAAGCAATTGGGCCGCGAGAATCTCATGTCCATGATTAAGGCAGCCGGCCAGCAGCAGGGTTTTGTCGAAGAACTGGCGAATCTCGGCAATCAGCGCGAAGGGGCTCCAAGTGCCTGCATGACCACCGGCACCAGCGGCTACGGCAATCAGGCCATCAACGCCCGCTTCAGCGGCTTTCTCGGCATGGCGTCGGGTAGTGACGTCATGAAACACCAGGCCGCCGTAGCTGTGGACGGCATCGACCACTTCCTTCACCGCACCGAGGCTGGTGATGACGATCGGAACCTTGTGCTCGACGCAGATCGCCAGGTCCGCTTCAAGCCGCGGGTTGCTGTTGTGCACGATCAGGTTCACGGCATAGGGAGCAGGGTTGTCCAACTGCGCCAGGCCCGCTTCGATTTCTTCCAGCCAAGCCTTGAAACCACTGCTTTCACGTTGGTTGAGCGCCGGGAAACTCCCGACCACCCCATTGCGACAGCAGGCCAGGACCAGTTTCGGGTTGGAGATCAGAAACATCGGCGCAGCCACGACGGGCAGGCGCAGACGTTGTTCCAGCAAAGCGGGCAGCGACATTGGAGGTTCCCCGAGTAATTGAAGTTAAAACGGTTTGACCACGACCAAAATTACGATAGCCAGCAATATCAGAACCGGCACTTCATTGAACCAGCGATAAAAGACATGGCTGCGGGTGTTTTCGCCACGGGCGAAGCGTTTCACCTGCGCGCCGCACATATGGTGGTAGCCGATAAGTATTACGACCAGGGTCAGCTTGGCGTGGATCCACGCGCCCGACTGGAAAATACTGGGGTTGAGCGCCAGCATCCAGATGCCGAAGACCAGTGTGGCAACCATCGCCGGGCCCATGATGCCCCGGTACAACTTGCGCTCCATGATGCTGAAGCGTTCTTTGCTGACCGTATCTTCGCTTTGGGCGTGGTAGACGAACAGGCGTGGCAGGTAGAACAGCCCGGCAAACCAGCAGACGATGCTGACGATATGGAAGGCTTTGACCCATAGATAGAGCATTTTAGTTATTCCCAGGTTCACGGTAGCCAAGATAGTAGTGGCTCATGCGCCCGTACGTCACGTTGACGGTTGTCGCAGGACGATACGGCCCCTATTATCGACGGCTTTCCAGTGGGTTCGTTGAGGGCAGGTTTATGGTCAAGGTCGGTATCGTCGGCGGCACGGGTTACACCGGTGTCGAATTGCTGCGTCTGTTGGCTCAGCATCCGCAAGCTGAGGTGGTGGTCATCACTTCCCGATCCGAGGCTGGGCTGGCCGTGGCCGATATGTACCCGAACCTGCGAGGCCACTATGACGGCTTGGCGTTCAGCGTGCCGGATATCAAGACCCTGGGCGCCTGCGACGTGGTGTTCTTTGCCACGCCGCACGGTGTTGCCCATGCGTTGGCCGGCGAGTTGTTGGCGGCCGGTACAAAGGTCATCGACTTGTCGGCGGACTTCCGCCTGCAGGATGCCGATGAGTGGGCCAAGTGGTACGGCCAACCCCATGGTGCGCCGCAGTTGCTGGAAGAAGCGGTTTACGGCCTGCCGGAAGTCAATCGAGAGCAGATCAAGCAAGCACGCCTGATTGCGGTGCCGGGCTGCTATCCGACCGCGACGCAACTGGGTTTCTTGCCACTGTTGGAAGCTGGCTTGGCGGATACTTCGCGCCTGATTGCCGACTGCAAGTCGGGCGTCAGCGGAGCCGGGCGCGGTGCGGCAGTCGGTTCGCTGTACTCCGAAACGTCGGAAAGCATGAAGGCCTATGCGGTAAAAGGGCATCGTCACTTGCCAGAAATCCGCCAAGGGTTGCGTCGCGCTGCCGGCAAGGACGTGGGCCTGACCTTCGTGCCGCACCTGACGCCGATGATCCGTGGGATTCACTCCACGCTGTATGCGACCGTCACTGACCGCTCGGTAGACCTGCAGACGCTGTTTGAAAAGCGTTATGCCAATGAGCCGTTCGTCGATGTAATGCCCGCGGACAGCCATCCGGAGACCCGCAGTGTGCGTGGCGCCAATGTGTGCCGTATTGCAGTGCATCGTCCGCAGAATGGCGATCTGGTCGTGGTGCTGTCGGTGATCGACAACCTGGTCAAGGGCGCGTCTGGCCAGGCGGTGCAGAACATGAACATCCTGTTCGGCCTGGATGAGAAGCTGGGCCTGTCCCACGCAGGCATGCTGCCTTAGCGCTGCTTGGTCGTTAAGCAAAAGGCCCGTTGATCGGGCCTTTTGCGTTTTTTATGGCAGCTGCGCAGATTGATATACCGTAACAATAGTTGACCGCTTTTCTAGGAGAAGCGGATAATGCCGGCCATTACGCATATGGCGGCGCTACGCCGGGAGATTATCAGCATGAGCGTTGAATCCTTCACCCCCACGGCTTTGCAATTCACCCACGGTGCTGCGCACAAGGTGAAGAGCCTGGTCGATGAAGAGGGTAATGATCGTTTGAAGCTGCGCGTATTTGTTACAGGCGGCGGTTGTTCAGGGTTTCAGTACGGTTTTACCTTCGATGAAGATGTGGCCGATGACGACACTATCGTCGAACGCGAGGGCGTCAGCCTGGTCGTGGACCCGATGAGCTTCCAGTACTTGGCAGGCGCCGAGGTGGATTACCAGGAGGGTCTGGAAGGTTCGCGCTTCGTGATCAAGAACCCTAATGCCACCACCACCTGTGGTTGCGGGTCTTCGTTCTCGATTTGATCGGTTGCCTCGTTTGCAACAAAAGAACGCCGCTTGGCTTTAATAAGCCAAGCGGCGTTTTGCTGTCTGGGGTTTCAGGCGGGGTAAATCGCGCCGAGTACCCGAAGTCCGCGAGCGCCGGTTACGCTGGGGCGATTGGCGGCGATGCCTTCCAGGCAGCAATGGGCCAGCCAGGCGAATGCCATGGCTTCGACCCAGTCAGGGTCTACGCCGTATGTGGTTGTACTGCTGACTTGGGTTGAAGGTAGCAGTGCTGTCAGTCGATTCATCAGCGTCGCGTTATGGGCGCCGCCGCCGCAGATCAGCAAGGTCTCGGTGCTCGGTTGTGCGCTTTGCAGGGACTCGACGATGGTGAGGGCTGTCAGTTCCAGCAGGGTGGCTTGTACGTCCTGGGGTTCAAAGGCGGGCAAGCGACCAAGGTGCTGTTGCAGCCAGGCCAGGTTGAACACTTCGCGCCCCGTGCTTTTTGGGCCTTTGGTCAAGAAGAATGGGTCGCTGAGCAATGCGTTGAGTAGCTGAGGTTGGACCTTGCCGCTGGCAGCCCATTGCCCGCCGTGATCAAAGTGTTCGCCGCGCTGCAGGTAAATCCAGGCGTCCAGGAGGACGTTCCCCGGGCCGCAGTCGAAACCGGCTACAGGCTTGTTCGTCTCGATCAGACTGAGGTTGCTGAACCCGCCGACATTCAACACCGCGCGGTTGCCGGCGTGTTCGCCGAACAAGGCTTCATGAAACGCAGGAACCAAGGGGGCACCCTGGCCGCCGGCGGCGACGTCACGGCTGCGGAAGTCGCTGACTACGGTGATGCCGGTCAGTTCGGTGAGCAGGGCAGGGTTGCCGATCTGTACGGTAAAGCCTCGGGCGGGTTCATGGCGAATCGTCTGACCATGGCTGCCAATCGCGCGAATGTCCTGAGGTTTGAGGTTGTTTTGAGCCAGCAAGCCGAGGATGCCTTGAGCGGCGAGCGTTACCCATTGTTGCTGGGCAATTGCGGATCGGGCGATTTCGTCCGGGCCGCTGGCGCACAGGCTCAGTAGCTCAGTGCGCAAGGTGTCGGGCATGGGGATGTAGAGGGTGGCAATCAGATTGATCGCCGTGTCTTGTTCAATGAGGGCGATATCCAGGCCGTCGAGGCTGGTCCCGGACATCACGCCTATATAGAGCGGCATACCTTAACGCTTCGCCGAAGCCAGCAAGGTGGAGCGCTCTTGATCCATCCGCGCCATCAGCGGCTGGCTCTGTTGCATGAAGCGCGCGCGTTCGGCCTTGGCGATCGGGTCGGCCATTGGCAACTTCTGCCCCAATGGGTCAACGTGTACGCCGTTGACCTGGAACTCATAGTGCAAGTGCGGCCCGGTGGACAAGCCGGTAGTGCCGATGTATCCGATCACTTGGCCCTGTTTCACGTTGCCACCAGTCTTGACGCCCTTGGCGAACCCTTGCATGTGGCCATACAGCGTACGGTAGGTGTTGCCGTGCTGGATGATCACTGTATTGCCGTAACCGCCGCGACGTCCGGCCAACAGTACCTTACCGTCGCCAGCCGCCTTGATTGGCGTACCACGCGGAGCGGCATAGTCGACGCCCTTGTGTGCGCGGATTTTGTTCAGAATTGGGTGCTTGCGACCCATGGAGAAACGCGAGCTAATACGGGCGAAGTCCACTGGCGTGCGGATGAAGGCCTTGCGCATGCTGTTGCCATCAGCTGTGTAATAGCTGCTATTGCCTTGTTTATTCGTGTAGCGCACGGCGGTATAGGTTTTGCCGCGGTTGGTGAAGCGTGCAGAGAGAATGTTGCCAGTGCCCACCACTTTGCCATTCGCCACTTTCTGCTCATAGATTACGTCGAATTCGTCACCCTGGCGGATGTCCTGTGCGAAGTCGATGTCGTAGCCAAACACGCTGGCCATGTCCATGGTCATGCTGTGTGACAGGCCGGCCCGGGCAGCCGATTGTGACAGGGAGCTGTTGATCACGCCGTGTACGTAGGCGGAGCGCATAACTGGCTTGGTGGTGATGCGGTTGAAGGCAAAACCTTTGGCGCCTTTGCTAAGGCTAATGCTTTCCAGGTCGCTGAGACGGGTGTGCAGGTTGTTCAACTGGCCGTCGGGCGTCAGTTCGAACTCAAGCTTTTGACCGTGTTTGAGCTGGGTGAACTGCTTGGCTTGCTTATCGCTGGCCAGCACTTCATTAACGGCGGCGGCAGGTAGTCCGACCTTTTCGAACAGGGTTGATAGTGTGTCGCCCCTGCTTACGATGACTTCGCGATGCTGGGGGCTCTTGGCCGCGGCTACCACAGGTTGTTCCTGGGCGGCTTGTTGGGTGTCCTCAGGAGTGCTTTCGATCTGTGCGAAAGGTGACTCGGTCGGAGTATTTGTGGCTTGTTGAGCGTCGGAAGCGTCTTGATCTTGTGTCAGTTGTTCAACTGGGCTTTCCAGGTCAAGGCTCAGGGATGTTCGTTTGGCTTCTACGTCACTGGAAGGGAATACCAGGAGTGCCAGGCTGAGAAGGGCGGCGATACCACTTGCGGCAAGCAGGTGGGTCTTCGGGTAAAGCGGCGGCGCTTTAGACGGTTCAGTGGTCATAGGTAATTTTGACTTTGAAGATGAAATGGAAAAGATGAATGACATGATGAAGATGAAATAACTGTATAAAATATAACCAAATCATCTGTGGCGCAAGCTCGCGAATGCTGGGCTTGCTGAACGGTGTCCGTGCGCAGGGCAAAACTTGTAATTAGTCCCTGATCTTGTATGGTTGGTTCCCTTTTGAATCTGAGCCTTGCGGGTCTGTTATGAAGTCGGTTGAAGAGCAGCTAGCGCTGATAAAACGTGGTGCGGAAGAACTGTTGGTCGAGGCTGAGCTGATCGAGAAGCTCAAGCGTGGCCAGCCCCTGCGTATCAAGGCTGGCTTTGATCCGACTGCGCCGGATCTGCACCTGGGTCATACCGTGCTTATTAATAAGCTGCGCCAGTTCCAGGATCTGGGCCACCAAGTCATCTTCCTTATAGGTGACTTCACCGGGATGATCGGTGATCCGAGCGGCAAGAGCACTACGCGCCCGCCGCTGACTCGCGAGCAGGTTCTCGATAATGCCGAGACCTATAAGACCCAGGTGTTCAAGATTCTTGATCCGGCAAAGACCGAGGTGGCGTTCAACTCCACCTGGATGGACAAGATGGGGCCGGCAGATTTCATTCGCCTGACTTCCCAGTACACCGTGGCGCGCATGCTTGAGCGCGATGACTTCGACAAGCGCTACTCCACCAATCAGCCGATTGCGATCCATGAGTTTCTTTACCCTCTGGTTCAGGGGTATGACTCGGTGGCGTTGCGGGCGGATGTTGAGTTGGGTGGCACCGATCAGAAATTCAACCTGTTGATGGGGCGTGAGCTGCAGCGTGCATATGGCCAGGAAGCTCAGTGCATTCTGACCATGCCATTGCTGGAGGGGTTGGACGGTGTCAAGAAGATGTCCAAGTCATTGGGCAACTACGTCGGCATCCAGGAGGCGCCGGGTGTGATGTACGGCAAGCTGGTTTCCATTCCGGATGCGCTGATGTGGCGTTACTTCGAGCTGTTGAGCTTCCGCTCGATGGACGAAATTAACGCGCTGCGTGCGGATGTGGAGGCGGGCGCCAATCCTCGCGATGTGAAGATCAAGCTGGCAGAAGAGATCGTAGCGCGCTTCCATGGTGAGGAGGCTGCGGCCAGTGCTCACCGAGCTGCGGGTAATCGTATGAAGGATGGTGAGCTGCCTGACGATCTGCCGGAGATTGAGTTGGCGGCTGCTGAATCGATGCCGATTGCGGCTGTTCTTAATAAGGCGGGCCTAGTGAAGAACTCGGCGGTCGCTCGTGATCTCTTGAGTTCGGGCGGTGTGCGTATAGATGGTGAGGTGGTTGATCGCACCTTTATATACGAGCTGGGCGCTACCCATGTTTGCCAGGCAGGGAAGAAGGCATTTGCGCGTATTACGCTCAAATCCGAATAAGTCTGAAATTAGGTGTTGACGGCGAATTATATCTGTCTATAATTCGCCCCACTTCCGGCGCAGTCGAAACGGAAAACTCTTTGGTAAACAATGAGTTATGAGGTTTTCGGCAGCAGGTTGCTTCAGTTCATCGAAGCCGAAAGGAAGTTGAAAAAGAGGTGTT
>NZ_VOIW01000004.1 GCF_009659625.1 Pseudomonas haemolytica
CTCATCAGCGGGAGGCGAATTCTACAGCGTTACACGCTGCTGTCAACACCTCTTTTTCAACTTCCTTTCGGCTTCGATGAACTGAAGCAACCTGCTGCCGAAAACCTCATAACTCATTGTTTACCAAGGAGTTTTCCGTTTCGACTGCGCCGGAAGTGGGGCGAATTATAGGCCTCCAGAATCTGCCGTCAACCTTCTTTTTCACATTTCTGTCATATCGGTCAAAAAATCCCCTGAAATGCGAACGCCGGCCCCAAGGGGCCGGCGTTCCTCTAACTAAGCCTTACAAGCTAGGGAAGGCGAACTGCGACGCCTCATGGCTGGCCCGCTGCGGCCAACGCTGAGTGATCGCCTTGCGACGGGTATAGAAACGTACCCCATCCGGCCCATAGGCGTGCAAGTCGCCAAACAGCGAACGCTTCCAGCCACCAAAGCTGTGATAGGCAACCGGAACCGGCAGCGGTACGTTAACCCCTACCATGCCCACTTCAATCTCGTCGCAGAACAGCCGCGCCGCCTCACCATCACGAGTGAAGATGCACGTGCCATTGCCGTATTCGTGATCATTGATCAACTGCATCGCAGCTTCCAGGCTGTCGACCCGCACCACACACAGCACCGGCCCGAAGATCTCTTCTTTATAGATACGCATCTCAGGCGTCACGCGGTCAAACAGACTGCCACCGAGGAAGAACCCCTCCTCATGCCCGGCAATGCTCAAGCCGCGACCATCAACCACCAGTTCCGCGCCCGCAGCCACACCGTCCTCTATATAGCCACTGACCTTATCCCGTGCTTGGCCAGTCACCAACGGCCCCATATCCAGGCCACAAGAAGTGCCCGCACCAATCTTCAACGCCTTGACCTGCGGAACCAACTTGGCGATCAACGCATCCGCCACTTGATCACCCACGCACACCGCCACCGAGATCGCCATGCAACGCTCGCCGCAGGAACCATAAGCGGCGCCCATCAAGGCACTCACGGCGTTGTCCAGATCCGCATCCGGCATCAGCACGGCGTGGTTCTTCGCTCCACCCAACGCTTGTACGCGTTTGCCGCGCTTGGTCGCTTCGGAATAGATGTACTCGGCAATCGGCGTCGAGCCTACAAAGCTCAAGGCTTTTACTTCCGGCGCTTGGATCAATGCATCCACCGCGCCCTTATCGCCGTGCACCACACTCAGCACGCCTTTAGGCAGCCCGGCCTCCTGCAACAGTTGCGCGATCAACAGCGTCGAACTCGGATCACGCTCCGACGGTTTAAGGATGAAGCAGTTACCGCACACAATCGCCAGCGGGTACATCCACAGCGGCACCATCGCCGGGAAGTTGAATGGGGTGATACCCGCTACCACACCCAGCGGCTGGAAGTCCGACCATGCATCAATGTTCGGCCCCACGTTACGGCTGTATTCACCCTTGAGAATCTCCGGCGCCGAGCACGCGTATTCCACGTTCTCGATGCCGCGCTTGAGTTCACCCGCGGCGTCTTCCAGGGTCTTGCCGTGCTCTTCGCTGATCAACTGCGAGATACGTGCTTCGTTCTGCTCCAGCAGTTGCTTGAAACGGAACATCACCTGGGCACGCTTGGCCGGCGGCGTATTACGCCAGGCCGGGAACGCCGCCTTGGCCGAGTCGATCGCGCTTTGAATGGTTTCGCGACTCGCCAGTGGCACCTGGTGAATCACCTGGCCGGTGGACGGGTTGTACACATCGGCGGTACGGCCGCTGTCGCTGACCAACTGGCCGTTGATCAAATGCTGGATAACGCTCATGCAGGGCTCCTGAAAAGTTGTTCTATATAGAAGGAGAAATCAGTCGATCTTGTTCAGCACTTCGCCGACCGCGTCAAACAGACGATCCAAGTCCTGCGGCTTGCTGTTGAACGTTGGCCCGAACTGCAGGGTGTCACCGCCAAAACGCACGTAGAACCCAGCCTTCCACAAGGCCATGCCAGCCTCGAATGGGCGCACGATGGCATCGCCGTCACGCGGTGCGATCTGGATCGCTCCGGCCAGGCCGTAGTTTCGAATGTCGACCACACTCTTGCTGCCCTTCAAACCATGCAGAGCATTCTCAAAGTGCGGCGCGACTTCGGCTACGCTCTGCACAAGGTTTTCCTTCTGCAACAGGTCCAGTGCCGCCAGGCCAGCCGCGCAAGCCACCGGGTGCGCTGAGTAGGTGTAACCGTGGGGGAATTCCACGGCGTACTCCGGCGTCGCCTGGTTCATGAAGGTCTGATAGATCTCGCTGCTGGCAATCACCGCGCCCATCGGGATCGCGCCGTTGGTGACTTGCTTGGCGATGCACATCAGGTCTGGCGTCACACCAAAGCTGTCAGCACCAAACATTGAGCCCGTGCGACCAAAGCCGGTGATCACTTCGTCAAATATCAGCAGGATGTTGTGCTGGTCGCAGATCTCACGCAGGCGCTTGAGGTAACCCTGTGGAGGCACCAGTACGCCGCCAGAACCGGCCATTGGCTCGACAAACACTGCCGCGATATTGGAAGCGTCATGCAGCTCGACCAGCTTGAGCAATTCATCGGCCAAGGCAATACCGCCCTGCTCCGGCATGCCTCGGGAGAAGGCATTGCTCGCCAGCAAGGTGTGAGGCAAATGGTCAACGTCCGTCATCGCCTGGCCAAAAATTTTACGATTGCCATTAACCCCGCCCAGGCTGGTGCCGCCGATGTTCACACCGTGGTAACCGCGGGCGCGGCCGATCATCTTGGTCTTAGTGGCCTGGCCTTTCAGACGCCAGTAAGCACGCACCATCTTCACGGCCGTATCGGCGCACTCGGACCCGGAGTCAGTGAAGAACACGTGATTCAGGTTACCCGGGGTCAAGTCGGTAATCTTTTCCGCCAATTGGAAGGACAACGGATGACCGTATTGGAAGGCCGGGGAGTAGTCCAAGATGCCCATTTGCTTGGCGACAGCTTCCTGGATTTCCTTGCGCGTATGCCCGGCACCGCAGGTCCACAGGCCCGACAAAGAATCATAAACCTTGCGCCCCTTGTCATCGGTCAACCAACTGCCTTCAGCGGCCACGATCAGGCGCGGGTCACGCTGGAAGTTACGGTTGGCAGTGTAGGGCATCCAGTGCGCATCCAGCTTCAGTTGGCTGGCAAGGGACGATGGGGCGTTTTCGGGCATGTTCATCAGCAAAACCTCGCAAGGCAAAAGGCAGCGTCGGGATTGAAAAAGCGTTGTTGCAGCTAAATTGCCATGGGGATAAAGTCGGTGAAATCCAACTCTTCTAATCTTCAGTCAGGACTTCACTAAACTATGAGCAACCGTCGTCCCGACCCTCTGGCGCAAGTCAGTGACTTCGATATTCGCTTGCTGCGCATCTTTCGCAGCGTAGTGGAGTGCGGCGGCTTCTCGGCGGCGGAAGCCGTACTCGGCATCGGCCGCTCGGCCATCAGCCAACAGATGAGCGACCTTGAGCAGCGGCTCGGGCTAAGGCTCTGCCAACGCGGCCGCGCCGGGTTTTCGCTGACGGAAGAAGGTCGCGAGGTCTACCAGTCTGCTTTGCAGCTATTGAGTGCCCTGGAAAGCTTTCGCACCGAGGTCAATGGCCTGCATCAGCACTTGCGCGGCGAGTTGATCATCGGCCTCACTGACAACCTCGTCACCCTGCCCCATATGCGCATCACCCACGCATTGGCGCAGTTGAAAGAGCGTGGCCCCGACGTGCAAATCCAGATCCGCATGATCGCCCCCAATGAAGTGGAGCAAGGTGTACTCGACGGCCGCCTGCACGTCGGCGTGGTGCCCCAGGCCAGCGCGCTGTCGGGCCTGGAATACCAACCACTGTACAGCGAACGCTCACTGCTCTATTGCGCGGTCGGCCACCCGCTGTTTTATGCCGACAACAAGCAACTCGACGACGAACGCATCGACAGCCAGGACGCCATCGCCCCCACCTTCCGCTTGCCTGCACAGATCCAGGCCCATTACCAGGCGCTCAATTGCACCGCCAGCGCGTCCGACCGTGAAGGCATGGCGTTCCTCATCCTCACCGGCCGCTACATCGGCTACTTGCCTGACCACTACGCTAGCCTGTGGGTGCAACAAGGCCGACTGCGCGCGCTGAAACCGGCTACACGTTTTTACGATTTGAGCCTGGCATCGGTCACGCGCAAGGGTCGCCGCCCCCATTTGGTGCTGGAAAGCTTCCTGGAAAGCCTGGCCGCAACCCGCTAACTCGGGCCCCACACAAAAAGCTGAGCAACTGGACAGCTTTTTGCAAGGCACAGAGACCTTGAACCGTCCGCCTCGAGTTAACCGCCATGCCCCCAGAATCCTCCAGCTCCAGCGACCTGATCTACGGCCTCGACGACCGGCCGAAACCACTGCCCGCTCTATTGGCAGCCCTGCAACATGTACTGGCGGCGTTCGTCGGCATCATCACCCCGCCGCTGATCATCGGCTCAACCCTGAGCCTCACCGCCCACTTGCCCTACCTGATCAGCATGGCGCTGATGGTTTCCGGCGTGGGCACATTCATCCAGGCACGCAGGCCCTTTGGTATCGGCGCCGGGATGATCTGCCTGCAAGGCACCAGCTTTGCGTTTCTCGGCGCGGTGTTGTCGGCAGGTTTTTTGGTCAAGCAACGCGGCGGTAGCCCGGAGGATATTTTGGCGATGATCTTCGGCGTGTGCTTCTTCGGCGCGGCGGTACAGATCGTGTTGAGCCGCTTTATTGGCCAACTGCGTCGAGTCATCACACCGCTGGTGACCGGGATTGTGATTACGCTGATCGGCATCAGCCTGATCAAGGTGGGCATTACCGACCTTGGCGGCGGTTTTAACGCACCGGACTTCGGCGCCCCCGCCAACCTGGCGCTCGGCCTGTTCGTGGTACTGACGATCATTTTGCTCAACCGCTCCAATACCCCATGGGTACGTCTCTCGGCGATCATCATAGGCCTGGCCCTGGGGAGCCTGGCGGCGTGGTTCAGCGGCAAACTCGTGCCCCAAGCCCTGCCCGACCTGCCCCTGATCAGCCTGCCTACGCCGTTCCGCTTCGGTTTCAACTTCGACTGGAGCGCCTTCTTGCCGATAGCGCTGATTTATCTGATCAGCAGCATTGAAACTGTTGGTGACCTCACGGCCAATTGCATGATCGCCCGCCAACCCATCAGCGGCCCTTCCTATATAAGCCGGCTCAAGGGCGGCGTGCTGGGCGATGGCGTGAGCTGCATGATCGCCGCTACCTTCAGCGCCTTCCCCAATACCACCTTCGCCCAGAACAATGGGGTGATCCAACTTACCGGCGTGGCCAGCCGTTACGTCGGCTTATATATCGGCGTATTGCTGTTCTGCCTCGGCCTGTTTCCGCTGATCGGCGCCGTGCTCCAGCAAATTCCCAAACCGGTGCTGGGCGGCGCGACCCTGGTGATGTTCGGCAGTGTGGCCGCCGCCGGCGTGCGCATTCTCGCCCAGGCACCGCTGGACCGACGCAGCATGTTGATCATCGCTACCTCGTTCGGCGTCGGCCTGGGTATCGCCGCCCAGCCCAACCTGCTGCACCTGATGCCAACACTGGTGCAGAACCTGTTCGACTCTGCCATCACCAGCGGCGGCCTCACCGCCATCGTGTTATGCCTGTTACTGCCGGAGGCCAAGGCGAGCACGGCTGCCGCAAAGCACACAGCGCAAAGCGACAGCCTGGAACCGCTTTAACGGTTTTATTGCATCAGGACTTGTCTGAGGCTTGAGGGTGGGTTATCTGTGCACACGTCGTCTCTATCGATCAGCACGGAAACCTCCATGAGCCTCGAAGTTCCTGCCCACAGCAACCACGCCGGTAAACCCGCCAGCCGCATTCGGCAAAAGAACGAACAAGCGATTCTCCAGGCTGCTGAAGATGAATTCGCGCGCCATGGCTACAAAGGCACCAGCATGAACACCATTGCTGCCAGTGCCGGGCTGCCCAAGGCCAACCTGCACTACTACTTCACCAACAAACTGGGCCTGTACATCGCGGTGCTGAGCAATATTCTCGAACTGTGGGACAGCACCTTCAACGCGCTGACCGCCGAGGATGACCCGGCCGTCGCACTCACGCGCTATATCCGCACCAAGATGGAATTCTCGCGACGCCAACCACAAGCCTCGCGGATCTTCGCCATGGAAATCATCAGCGGCGGTGAATGCCTCACCGAATATTTCAGCCAGGACTATCGCGCCTGGTTCAGTGGCCGCGCAGCGGTGTTCCAGGCGTGGATCGACGCCGGCAAAATGGACCCCATCGACCCCGTGCATTTGATCTTCCTGCTGTGGGGCAGCACCCAGCATTACGCCGACTTCGCCACCCAGATCTGCCGCGTCACCGGTCGCACCAAGCTGACCAAGCAGGACATGGAAGACGCCGGCACCAACCTGATCCATATCATTCTCAAAGGCTGCGGCATCAAGCCAGCCGTATAAACGAAGCGAGTTATGTCTTTTACGCTTACAGGCCTTTGCGAATTTCGTGAAGAAATACGCAAAAGCCGCTTCATCACCTTAGCGGCGCCCATCACCAGCCCGCAGGACGCCCAGGCGTTTTTCGAGCAGCACAGCGACCTGAATGCCACGCATAACTGCTGGGCCTGGAAGCTCGGCGATCAATACCGCAGCAACGACGACGGCGAACCCGGTGGCACCGCCGGGCGCCCGATCCTCGCGGCCATCGAGGCGCAGGGTTTTGATCAGGTCGCGGTGCTGGTGATCCGCTGGTACGGCGGGATCCAACTGGGTACCGGTGGACTGGCTCGCGCCTATGGCGGCGGCGCCAATAAATGCCTGCAAAATGCCGAGCGCATCGAACTGATCAGCCGTGTGCCCCTGAGTTGCGCCTGTGGGTTCTCCGAGCTGAACCTGGTAAAGCTGCGTGTCGCTGAACTCGGCGGCCTGGTGATGGACGAAACCTTCACCGCCAACGGCGTGGAACTGCAGCTTGCACTGGGAGAAGCGCACATCGACACCCTGCAAACCCAGCTCGCCGACCTGAGCCGTGGGCGCATCCTGCTACAACGCTGAAACTGCTACTGTTATGCGCTGAACTCCCTGAACCGCGATTTCAAAGGAAGCCTTCATGTCTACGCCAAAAACCGCACTGATCATCGGCGCCTCACGCGGGCTGGGCCTTGGCCTGGTCAAGCAACTGCTCCAGGACGGCTGGGACGTGACCGCCACCGTGCGTGATCCGAACAAGGCCGATGCCCTGAAAGCCGTAGGGCCGGTACAGATCGAGAAGTTGGACATGGACGATCAGCAAGCCGTAATCGCCCTGGCCCAACGCCTAAAAGACCGCACCTTCGACCTGCTGTTCGTCAACGCCGGCGTCAAGGGCCCGGCGAACCAGGAGCCAGGCCACGCCACCCTGGCGGAAGTCGGCCAGCTGTTCTTCACCAACGCTGTGGCGCCGATCAACCTGGCTCAGCGCTTTGTCGGGCAGATCCGTAAAGACACGGGCGTGCTGGCTTTCATGAGTTCGGTACTGGGCAGCGTGACCATTCCCGACGGCTCGGACCTGGCGCTGTACAAGGCCAGCAAGGCTGCACTCAATTCGATGACCAACAGCTTTATCACCCAACTGGGCGATCATAAGCTGACGGTTCTGTCGCTGCATCCGGGCTGGGTGAAGACCGACATGGGCGGCGAAAACGCGCATATCGACGTCGACACCAGCGTGCGCGGCCTGGTGGATCAGGTGAATGCATACACTGGCAAAGGCGGCCATCACTTCGTGGACTACAAGGGCGACACCATCGCCTGGTAAGCAGCAAAGGGTTGTTATCGACTGATTGCCGTCGATAACGATCCACGCGTAAACTGCCCACCTCGCCCTCCCCGGCGACCCTGGATCAGCAGACAGGGCAACACTGAGCTGGCAAACCTGAACCCATCATTCAGAGGAGCCGGCCAATGCCTGCGACCCGTATCTGGTTAAAAAACCCCCTCGCGATCTTCACTGCCAATGGCCTCGATGCCCGTGGTGGCCTGGTGCTGCAAGACGGTGTGATCACCGAAGTGCTGGCCCAGGGCCAAGAGCCGGCACAGCCCTGTGCGCAGGTGTTCGATGCCCGCGAGCATGTGGTCCTGCCCGGGCTGATCAACACCCACCACCATTTCTACCAGACCCTGACCCGCGCCTGGGGGCCGGTGGTCAACCAGCCGCTGTTCCCCTGGCTGAAAACCCTGTACCCGGTTTGGGCACGGCTCACCCCGGAAAAACTCGCCCTGGCCAGCAAGGTCGCCCTGGCGGAACTGCTGCTCTCGGGCTGCACCACGGCGGCCGATCACCACTACCTGTTCCCCGATGGCTTGGAAAACGCCATTGATGTGCAGGTAGAAAGCGTGCGCGAACTGGGCATGCGCGCCATGCTCACCCGCGGCTCCATGAGCCTGGGCGAAGCCGATGGCGGCTTGCCGCCGCAGCAGACCGTGCAACAAGGCCAGGTGATCCTCGAAGACAGCCAGCGCCTGATCCGCGAGTACCACCAGCGGGGCGACGGTGCGCAAATCCAGATAGCCCTGGCGCCGTGCTCACCGTTCTCGGTCACGCCCGAAATCATGCAAGCCAGCGCCGAGCTGGCCAACAGCCTGGATGTGCGCCTGCACACCCACCTGGCGGAAACCCTCGACGAGGAGGACTTCTGCCTGCAACGTTTCGGCCTGCGTACCGTGGACTACCTCGACAGCGTCGGCTGGCTCGGCCCACGCACCTGGCTGGCCCATGGCATTCACTTCAACCCGGATGAAATCGCGCGCCTGGGCGCTGCCGGTACTGGCATCTGCCACTGCCCAAGCTCGAATATGCGTCTGGCCTCCGGTATCTGCCCGACCCTGGACCTGCTCGCCGCCGGTGCCCCCATTGGCCTGGGCGTGGACGGTTCCGCTTCCAACGACGCGTCGAACATGATCCTTGAAGCGCGCCAGGCCCTGTATATCCAACGCCTGCGGTATGGCGCAGAAAAGATCACCCCCGAAGGCGTGCTCGGCTGGGCGACCAAGGGGTCGGCGCAGTTGCTGGGCCGCACGGATATCGGTGAATTGGCCGTGGGCAAACAGGCTGACTTGGCGTTGTTCAAGCTTGATGAGCTGCGCTTCTCCGGCAGCCACGATCCGATTTCAGCGCTGCTCTTGTGCGGTGCGGATCGAGCGGACCGGGTGATGATCGGCGGCCAGTGGCGAGTCATCGACGGCCAAGTGGAAGGCCTGGACCTGAAAGGTTTGATCGCCGATCACACCCAGGCGGCGCGGCAGTTAATCGCCGGAAGCTGAGCCAAACGAGGATCAAAGTGTGGGAGGGGGCTTGCTCCCGATAGCGGTGGGTCAGCCAACCTATATATGACTGAACCACTGCCATCGGGAGCAAGCCCCCTCCCACATTTGGCTCTATGGCGTTCTTAAAATCTGGTTATAACCCCAACAGCGACAACATGATAAAGGTCGCAAACAGCACAAAATGGGTCATCCCTTCGATGGCATTGGTCTCACCATCGTTGAGGTTGATTGCGCTGACAATCAGCGTGATAAACACCATCACGGTTTGCACCGGCGTCATCGCCATCTGGAACGGCTGGCCCGTATAAAGCGCCATAGCCTCCATCACCGGCACCGTCAGAATCACCGTCGACAACGAGGCACCCAACGCGATGTTCACCACCGACTGCATGCGGTTGGCCAACGCGGCGCGCAGTGCCGTCAGGATTTCCGGCGCAGCGGAGATAGCCGCCACCACAATCGCCGTGATCACCGGCGGAGCGCCCGTGCCTTCCAGGCCCAGGTCGAGGGTCTTGGACATCACCTCGGCCAGTGCACCAATCACGATCACCCCAAACACCAAGGTGCCGATGGAAAACGCCAGGTTGACCGGCGGCGCCTGCTCATCTTCCGGGGTTTTCTTGCGGCGTTTTTCCGGGTAGCTGTAGCTGAAGAAATAACTGTGCGGCCCTACCTGC
This sequence comes from Pseudomonas haemolytica, assembly GCF_009659625.1. Lineage (GTDB taxonomy): Bacteria > Pseudomonadota > Gammaproteobacteria > Pseudomonadales > Pseudomonadaceae > Aquipseudomonas > Aquipseudomonas haemolytica. The sequence goes on from NZ_VOIW01000004.1 coordinate 9,963, forward strand.
ATGCGCAGGAACAGGGTGTACAGCACCACCATCGCGCCAATGGTGAAGGCCGAGTAAATTTTCCAATCCGCTTCGGGGATAAATTCCGGCACCACCATCGACACGCCCATGGCGGTGAGGATCATCACGCTGTAGGTGCGTGCCGAGTCATCGTTGTAGGACTGCTCGCCATGCTTGATGCCGCCCATCAACGCGGCCAGGCCGAGGATGCCGTTGATATCGAGCATCACCGCCGAGTAAATGGTGTCGCGCACCAGTGTGGGCGAGGGCTCGTTACTCATCATGATCGCCAGAATCACCACTTCCACCAACACCGCGGCGAGGGTCAGGATCATGGTGCCGTAGGGGTCACCAACCTTTTCCGCCAACTGCTCGGCGTGATGGGCCACGCGCATCGAGGCCATTACGATAAACGCGATCAGCGCAACGCCGGCCAGCAGCGCCACCAGTTGCCCGCTGTGAAGCATCCAGTGCTCCAAGGGGTAGGCGGCAATCGCGGCGATCAGCGCCAGCAGCATGAATTTTTCTTGCTTGAGGGATGTGAGCATTCGGGGCCTTTTCGTACAGCGAATCAGTCATTGATGGGGTACAGACTGCGCCAAGCCGCTAACGTTTCGTTACACCTTAGTTCACGTCACCCTTGCGTGAGTGACACAAATACTCTCCTGCTGGTCAGGTTTTGCCGATTATTTCGGCCATGGCCTGTAGAATGCCGCCATTGCACCTGATGAGAATTTAGAAAATGTACGATTGGCTCAACGCCCTGCCCAAGGCTGAATTGCACCTGCATCTGGAGGGTTCGCTGGAGCCTGAGTTGCTGTTCGTCCTGGCCGAGCGCAACAAGATTGCGCTGCCGTGGAACGACGTCGAAACCCTGCGCAAGGCCTACGCCTTCAACAACCTGCAAGAGTTTCTCGACCTGTATTACAAAGGCGCGGATGTACTGCGCACGTCCCAGGATTTCTACGACCTGACCTGGGCCTACCTGCTGCGCTGCAAAGCACAGAACGTGATCCACACCGAACCGTTCTTCGACCCGCAAACCCACACCGACCGTGGCGTGCCGTTCGAAGTGGTGCTCAACGGCATCGCCGCTGCGCTTAAAGATGGCGAGCAGCAACTGGGCATCACCAGCGGCCTGATCCTGAGCTTCCTGCGCCACCTGAGCGAAGCCGAAGCCGAGAAAACCCTCGACCAGGCCTTGCCATTCCGTGACGCGTTCGTGGCCGTGGGCCTGGACAGCTCGGAAATGGGCCACCCGCCGAGCAAGTTCCAGCGCGTGTTCGACCGTGCCCGTCACGAGGGCTTCCTGACCGTGGCTCACGCCGGTGAAGAAGGCCCACCCGAGTACATCTGGGAAGCCCTCGACCTGCTGAAAATCCAGCGCATCGACCATGGCGTGCGCGCCATCGAAGACGAGCGTTTGATGCAGCGCATCATCGACGAGCAGATCCCGTTGACCGTGTGCCCGCTGTCCAACACCAAGCTCTGCGTGTTCGACGACATGGCCCAGCACAACATCCTCGACATGCTAGAGCGTGGCGTGAAGGTGACTGTGAACTCGGATGACCCGGCGTACTTCGGCGGCTATGTCACCGAGAACTTCCACGCGCTGTACACCTCCCTGGGCATGACCCAGGACCAGGCCAAACGCCTGGCGCAGAACAGCCTGGATGCGCGGCTCGTAAAACCATAACCGGCAATCACTGACTGAATGCAGTCTAAATGTGGGGCGGGCTTGCTCGCCCCACATTGGTTTTGTATTGACCTTTAGATTTCGGTGAGCTCTTCCAGGGTCTTGCCCTTGGTTTCCATCCCAAACACCCAGACCACCAGCGCCGCCACCGCAAAACACAGCGCGCCCAAGGCAAATACCCCGCCCTGCCCGGTTATCGGGAACACCAGCCCGGTCACCAATGGCCCCAGCAACGAGCCGACCCGGCCTATCGCCGACGCAAACCCGGAGCCCGTCGCCCGCGCCGAGGTGGGATACAACTCCGGCGTGTAGGTGTACAGCACCGCCCACATGCCAAACAGAAAGAACTGCATCAACAGCCCGGAAGTAATCAGCAGGCCTACGTTGCCGCCAAACACCGCGCTCTGCCCATACAAAAATGCCATTACCCCACCGCCCAACAACGTCACGACGCACACCGGCTTACGCCCCCAGCGTTCGACCAGCCACGCCGCCATCAGGAAGCCCGGAATCCCGCCAAGGGAAATGATCACCGTGTAATACACCGACTGGGTCACGGCAAAACCCGATTGCTGCAACAACGCACTCAGCCAGGACGTCAGTCCGTAGAACCCGAGCAAAGCAAAGAACCACACACTCCAGATCATCATCGTGCGCTGGCGGTACTGCGCCGACCAAAGCTGCTGAAACGCGGAGAAGAAAGTCCCCGGCACCGTATCGACGCGTGGCAGCGCAATCGGCTCAGGCAAATCAGCGCGGCCCAGTGAATCGCGCACCTTCTGTTCAATACCCAGCAAAACCTTGTCCGCCGCGTCATGCTTTCCGGCCTGCTCCAACCAACGCGGCGACTCCGGGATAAAGAACCGGATGGCCAACACAAACACCGCCGGCACCGCCAACACCAGGAAGATGTCGCGCCAGCCAATCACCGGCAACAGGAAGTAAGACAGCACGCCCGCGGCCACAAAGCCCAACGGCCAAAAACCATCCATCAACGCGATATAGCGCCCGCGCCGTTTGGCGGGAATCAGCTCCGACAGCATCGACTGAGCAATGGGAAATTCCATGCCCATGCCAATGCCCAGCAGGATACGAAACAACGTCAGCGTCTCCACCGTCTGCGCCGTGGAACACAGATAGCTGGCGACGCCCCACAACACGATGCTCCACTGGAACACCGGCTTGCGCCCGAAGCGATCAGCGAGCATCCCGGAGAGCGAAGCGCCGACCACCATGCCGAAAAAACTCGAACTGGCCAGCAGCCCGGCCTGGGCCGTACTCAAGCCAAACTCGGTTTTGATCGAACCTAACAGGAAGGTCATCATCGCCAGGTCCATGGAGTCGAAGAAAAACGCCAAGGCGATGATGATGAAAACGACTCGGTGGTAACCGCTGATGGGCAACCGTTCCAGCCGTTCTGCCGCGCTATAGCCCTGCCTACCCATGCCGCACCCCCAGTGTGAAAAATCCCCCTGGCGAGTGTGCGGCATCGTTTGCCCTGGCTATTGCTGGATGCGACCTGACTGCAACTCTGAACGACGCGTTCTTATCGTGCCGCCAGCCGGTTGATTTCCTCAACCCCTGCATCGTTGACCAATAACGCCCGTGACTCATTGATCACACTGATCCAGTTCGCCTGCAGAAACAGCTGCATCAACCCTGCCCCCAACGCACCGCCCAAGTGTGGTTGCTGCTGGCTCCAGTCGAAACAGTCGCAGACCAACGGCGATGCCAGTGCCTGGGTAAAAATGCCCAGGTCCGCCAAACGCTGCGTGCCCTTGACCGTAACCTCGGTACGCTGCTCATGGCGCTCGATCCATCCGGCCGCGAGCATCCGTTGATACAGCCCTGCCGCCACCTCGCCGCCGAGGTGGCCGTGGCACCAGCGGGCGCGACGCAGCAGCGGCGGTGCCAGCAACGCCGGTGGCGAAGCATCCGGTGTGCTACGCGCCGCACTGGCCATGGTGGTGCTGGCCAGCGCATCAATCGCGGCACTGACATCCGCAGCTGCCACGCGAAACAGCCGCTTGCCCCGGCGGGCCTCGATCCGCAGCAGGCCGCTGCCGGTCAGCCGCGCCAAATGCGCATTGGCCGACGCCGGCGACAAACCGGCCAGCGTCGCCAGCTCATCTGAAGACTTCGCCGAACCGTCCATCAAGGCCCAGAGCATGGCCGTGCGTTTGGGCTCGGCGAGCAAGCTGGCGATCTGACTGATGCAAGGTGCTGCTTCCATGTATTCACTCCCTGTTAAACCATTGTTCTGCTGCGGTTGACGCCGAAGTATAGGTGCGCAGGCCGCCGGTTCCGCGGCGTCTGACGGCGCAGATCAGGACAGGATATGAGGGAAACTTCCGACCGTGGCGCAGGCTATTGCCCTTTGGCCATTCGCCCCGGTCGTTGCGCGGTCAATGTCGCACAACGGGACACGAGCATGTCCCGCAGCAAATTGATGGGTTTGCTCAATTGCGCGCGGTGGGCACATAGCAGGTTGAGTGGCGTGCGCTCGCCCTGCAGCTCCGGCAGAATCAGACGCAAGCGCCCGGCCAGCACGTCGGTGCTTACATCCAGCCAGGACTTGTAGGCAATGCCCATCCCTGCCACCGCCCAGCGGCGCACAACATCGGCATCATCACTGAAGCGGTCACCGCTGACCGTCAGGCTGACGTGACGCTTGCCGTCGTAAAAACCCCAGTGGTCATGCACGCGGCTGCCAAGCATGTACAGCAGGCAATTGTGCTGGGCCAGTTGTTCCAGATGGCGCGGCTCGCCATGCCGGGCGAGGTAACTGGGCGCGGCACACAGCACACGAATATTGTCCGGGGCGATGGGCAGCGCAATCAGGCTGGAGTCTTCGGGCTCGCCATAGCGCAAGGCGATGTCCACTGGCTGGCGGAACAGGTCGGCAATGCGATCGCCCAGTAACAGGCGCACGTTCAATTGCGGGTGTTGCTGCTGGAACTCATCCAACCACGGCACCAACTGGTTGCGACCGAAATCCGACGGTGCCGACAATTGCAGCACGCCACTGACATGGTCCTGGCCGCTGGCCAAGAGGCGCCGCCCTTCGTCCAGCGCACTCAATGACGCACGCGCATATTCCAGGAACCCCTCGCCTTCGGCGGTCAGGCGCAGGCTGCGGGTGGAACGCGCCAGCAAGCGCGTGCCCAGTTGCTGTTCGATACGCTTGAGCGCGGCGCTGGCCACTGCGGGCGACAGGTCCATGACCCGCGCAGCCGCCGACAGACTGCCCAGGTCTGCGGCTCGCACAAACAACTGCAAATCATCAAAACGCAGCATGTAATCCCGCCCATTATCAAAATCTGGTTGAAACAGACTGCTGTTTTAGCCGCTTTTATCTGCGTAGGAAATAGCCAATCATCTGCCCATCCCGTTATCACCCGTATCACACCGCCCATTTATCGGAGCCATCATGAAAGCCATTGCCTACTACGCCTCACTGCCGATCAACGATCCAGAATCCCTGCAAGACATCGAACTGCCGGCGCCCGTGGCCGGCCCGCGTGACCTGTTGGTGGAAGTCAAAGCCATCTCGGTCAACCCGGTGGACACCAAAGTGCGCCAGAACGTCGCCCCGGAAAATGGCGCTGCCAAGGTGCTGGGCTGGGACGTAGCCGGGGTGGTCAAGGCAGTCGGCAGCGAAGTGACGCTGTTCAAGGCCGGTGACAAGGTGTTCTACGCCGGCTCCCTGGTACGCCCAGGCGGTAACAGCGAACTGCACACAGTGGATGAGCGCATCGTCGGCCATATGCCCAAGAGCCTGGGGTTCGCCGAAGCCGCCGCACTTCCGTTGACCGCCATTACCGCGTGGGAGTTGTTGTTCGAGCGTTTGCAGGTGCAAGAAGGCAAGGAAGATCAAGGCCAGAGCCTGCTGATCGTCGGCGCCGCCGGTGGCGTGGGGTCGATCCTGACTCAACTGGCCAACCAACTTACCGCGCTGAAAGTAATCGGCACCGCGTCGCGCCCCGAAACCCAGGATTGGGCCAAGGCCCTGGGCGCACACCTGGTGATCGACCACAGCCAGCCGTTGAGCGAAGCGCTGAAACAGGCCGGCCAGCCGCACGTGACCCACGTCGCCAGCCTGACCCAGACCGAGCATCACCTGGATCAACTGGTGGAAGCCCTGCAACCCCAAGGCAAGCTGGCGCTGATCGACGACCCCAAGGCGCTGGATGTGAGCAAGCTCAAGCGCAAGAGCCTGTCGCTGCACTGGGAGTTCATGTACACCCGGTCGATGTTCGAGACGCCGGACATGATCGAGCAACACAACCTGCTCAACCGCGTGGCCGAGCTGATCGACGCCGGCACCCTGAAAACCACGGTGGGCGAGCACTTTGGTGTGATCAATGCGCAAAACCTGCGCCGTGCCCACGCGCTTCTGGAAAGCGGCAAGGCCAAGGGCAAGATCGTGCTGGAAGGATTCTGAAAAACGTCTGTCAGCGTCGTCTGTTATTCCTGTGAGTAATGGACGACACCATTAGTCCGAGAGTTGATCCTTGTCATATTTGTGAGGGGATTGGGGTTTATATTGGCCGCCTTTGCCACGATTCTTTTACGTGAGGAAGTCAGCAATGAAGATCCTGATAAAAGCGTTAGCAAAATCCCCAGGCAACCAATGGCAAGTTCGCCTCGACGGCGAAGCCATCACCTTCCGCAGTGAAGCCGAGGCCCGCGCCTTCGCCGATACGCTGCAAGCCCGGATCCAGGCGCCCCACCGCTTTCCCCTCAGCCAGCAACGCTGCGCCGCTGGCTGACCCGTATTTCAGACCTGCGCCTGCGCGGCCCTTGCCCGTTGCAGGCGCTGGGTCGACATCGCAATCGTCACTGCCAGCACACCGCACAAGCTGATGACCATGGCCATTGGCATCGCTGTGCCGTCGTGCAACACGCCAACCAACGACGCCGCACCTGCCGCCACGCCGAACTGGATGCACCCGAGCAACGCCGACGCACTGCCGGCCCGCGCACCCTGCCCGCTCATGGCACACGCCGAGGTATTGGGCAAAATGCAGCCCAGGCTGGCGATACAGATAAACAGCGGCACCAGCAACGGCCACAGGGCCTCGGTGCGCAACGCTGCGATCCCCAGAAGGCTCAAGGCTGCCGCCACATACACCCACACCGTACGCGACAGCAAAAACGCCGGGCCGCGTTTGGCGAGCAATCGCGCATTCAGCTGTGCCACCAGGATAAAGCCGGCGGCGTTGGAGCCGAACAGCCAGCCGTAATGCTCGGCAGGCACGCCATAGAGTTTGATGAATACGAAAGGAGAACCGGCGATGTAGGCAAACATCCCGGCAATCGAAATCCCGCCGGTCAAGGCATAACCGAGGTACACCCGGTCCGACAATAGCGAACCATAGCGACGTAACGAGCCAGACAATGGCTGGCGTGGCTGGTGGGCCGGAAAGGTTTCCGGCAATCCAACCGCCACGGCAATGGCCGCCAACACGCTGAACAACGACAACGCCAGGAAGATCGATTGCCAGCCCCACACTCCGACCATCAACCCACCCGCCAATGGCGCGAGAATCGGCGCCAGGCCGGTCACCAGCATCAGTTGCGAATACACCTTGGCCGAGCCCACCGCATCGCATTTGTCACTGACTACCGCCCGGGAAATCACCATGCCCGCGCAACCGCCGAGGGCCTGCACGAAGCGCGCACCGATCAACCATTCCAGGGACGGCGCATAGGCGCAGGCGAAGGACGCGAGGGTAAACAGGGTGACGCCGCTGAGCAGCGGCACACGCCGGCCAAAACGGTCGGCCAACGGGCCGTAGATCAATTGGCCAATGGCCAGGCCAGCGAAATACACCGCCAGAGTCAACTGGATATGTTTTTCATCGGTGGCAAAGGCCGTGGCCATGGCCGGAAAGCCTGGCAGGTAAAAATCGATCGCCAACGGCGCGAAGGCGCTCAAGGCGCCCAGAATCAGGATTATGCGAAGGTTCATCAGACACCCAAGTGAGTCGGCAGCTCGACAGTCTAGCCGCGCTTGGGTGCCGTGAACATTACGTTAGGTCGCTAACTATCGGAAAACTTACGCCAGCTTGGCGATGTAGCCTTCCTCGGTGATCAGGTCGATCACTTCCTGCGAGGAAAGGCGGCTCTCCACGCCCACTTCTTTCGCCGCCAAGTCCACCTTCACACTCGCCCCCGAATCTTTGCTTTGCACCGCCTGGGTCACCGCACGAACGCAATGGCCGCAGGTCATTCCTTCAACACTGAATATTTGCATGACATGACTCCTTTGATGAGGTTGTACCCAGTCTCGAGCTTGCCACGATGGTAAGGTCAAGTTTCAAAAAAATCGGCCGGGCTGGTATTCGATGGCTGCGTCGGCCAAGCTTCAACTTTCCTCGCTGTGAACCACGGAGCATTCGCCATGCGCTGGTCGTTTTTTGCCCTTGCCGGCCTGATGAGCTTATCTGCTGCTGCGCCCCAGGCCCTCGCCGCTGAAGATTATGCGGTGCTGATCATTTCCCGCGAACGCCTGGAAGTGCCAACCAACTGCGAGATCGGCCTGTATATCCAGGACCAACTGGCCGGGCGCCTGTTCCAGGAACAGGCCACCTCGTTCAATCTGCCTGCGGGCAATGTGTCGCTGCGGCTCAAGCTGTTGCCGGGTCAGTCCCAAGGTTGCCTGCCTGGTTTGCTGGCGCCACCGGCGCAGAACATCACCTTGAAGGCCGGCGATGTACGCAAATTGCGTATCGCCCAGGGTCCGGATGGTATGTACCTCAAGCCTGCGGCATTGGAATACTGAAGACGCTTGACCTTCCCCACAGGTTAAGGTTGATCCTAGGGGCAACTTCTCCTGGAGGACTGCCCCATGAATGGATCCACCACGTTTGACCTGCCCATCGGCGGCATGACCTGCGCCAGCTGCGCCGGCCGCGTCGAGCGCGCGCTGGGCAAGGTGCCGGGGGTGCAGCGTGTCAGCGTCAACCTGGCCAACGAACGCGCCCATATCGAAGTACTCGGCCAGATGGACGCCAGCGTGTTGATCGCAGCGGTCGACAAAGCCGGCTACACCGCCACCCTGCCCCAGAGCGAAACCGCCACCGAAGCCGACCAGGCCCGACGCTTGCGCCGCGAGCGCTGGGCGCTGGTCGCGGGGATTGTTTTGGCGTTGCCGCTGGTGCTGCCAATGCTGGTGGAACCCTTCGGCCTGCACTGGATGCTCCCCGCCTGGATACAGTTCGCCCTGGCCACGCCAGTGCAATTCATCCTGGGTGCGCGCTTCTATGTCGCCGCGTGGAAAGCCGTGCGCGCCGGCGCCGGCAATATGGACCTGCTGGTGGCGATCGGCACCAGCGCCGGCTACGGCCTGAGCCTCTATGAATGGCTCACCGCCTCCCCAGGCGTGACACCGCACCTGTACTTCGAAGCCTCAGCGGTAGTCATCGCCCTGGTGCTGCTGGGCAAATACCTGGAAAGCCGTGCCAAACGCCAGACCGCCAGCGCCATCCGCGCCCTTGAAGCCTTGCGTCCGGAACGGGCGATCCGCGTGCAGGACGGCCGCGAAGAAGACGTCGCGATCAGTGCGTTGAAGCACGGTGACCTGGTGCTGGTCAAACCCGGCGAACGCTTCCCGGTGGACGGTGAAGTGGTGGAAGGTCAAAGCCATGCCGATGAAGCACTGATCAGCGGCGAAAGCCTACCGGTGCCCAAACAACCGGGTGATGCCGTCACCGGTGGCGCCATCAACGGTGAGGGCCGCTTGCTGGTGCGTACCCTGGCCCTGGGTGCAGAGAGCGTGCTGGCCCGCATCATCCGCCTGGTCGAAGACGCCCAGGCCGCCAAGGCGCCGATCCAGAAACTGGTGGATAAAGTCAGCCAGGTATTCGTGCCTGCCGTGTTGGTATTGGCGCTGATCACCGTTGTGGGCTGGTGGTTGTATGGCGCGTCGCTGGAAACAGCGATCATCAATGCGGTGGCGGTGCTGGTGATCGCTTGCCCTTGCGCCCTGGGCCTGGCCACACCAACCGCAATCATGGCCGGCACCGGCGTCGCCGCACGCCACGGCATTCTGATCAAGGATGCCGAAGCCCTGGAGCGCGCCCATGCCGTGAGCGCTGTGGTATTCGACAAGACCGGCACCCTCACCTCCGGCGCGCCGAAAATTGCGCACTTGGCGGCGGTGGATGGGAACGAAGCGCTCTTGTTGCAACAGGCCGGCGCCTTGCAACGCGGCAGTGAACACCCACTGGCCAAGGCCGTGCTGGATGCTTGCCTGGAGAAAGGCTTGGACGTGGCCGATGTAAGCGCCAGCCAATCACTGACCGGGCGTGGCATTGCCGGTACGCTCGATGGCCGGCCATTGGCGCTGGGCAATCGACGCTTGCTGGAAGAAACCGGCTTGAGCATGGGTGAACTGAGGCAGCGCGCCAAGGATTGGGAAGCCGAAGGCCGCACGTTGTCATGGCTGATCGAGCAAGGCGCGCAGCCTCGCGTGCTCGGCCTGTTTGCCTTTGGCGACACCCTCAAGCCCGGTGCGCTGGAGGCCGTGCAGCAACTCAAGGCGCAACACATCAGCAGCCACCTGATTACTGGCGACAACCACGGCAGTGCCCGGGTCGTCGCAGAGGCATTGGGTATCGACGATGTGCATGCCGAAGTACTGCCCGCCTACAAAGCTGCTGCCGTTGCCGAGCTGAAAAAAACCGGCGTGGTCGCCATGGTCGGCGACGGCATCAACGACGCCCCGGCCCTGGCGGCCGCCGATATCGGCATCGCCATGGGCGGCGGCACCGACGTGGCCATGCATGCCGCCGGTATCACCCTGATGCGTGGCGACCCGCGCCTGGTGCCGGCCGCCCTGGAGATCAGCCGCAAGACCTACGCAAAAATTCGCCAGAACTTGTTCTGGGCCTTTGTGTATAACTTGATCGGCATTCCCCTGGCCGCCTTCGGCCTGCTCAACCCGGTGCTGGCCGGCGCCGCCATGGCCTTGTCCAGCGTCAGCGTGGTGAGCAATGCACTATTGTTGAAAACCTGGAAACCAAAGGACTTGGAGGATCAACGCCCATGAACATCGGCCAAGCGGCCCGCACCAGCGGGCTGAGCGCAAAGATGATTCGCTACTACGAATCCATCGGCCTGCTGAAAACGGCCCATCGCACCGACAGCGGCTATCGCCTGTATGGTCACGACGACCTGCACACCCTGACGTTTATCAAACGCTCACGGGACCTGGGGTTTTCACTGGAAGAGGTCGGCAAGCTGCTGACCCTGTGGGAGGACCGGCAGCGGGCCAGCGCCGACGTAAAAGCCTTGGCGCGCCAGCACATCGACGAACTGAATCATAAGATTCGCGAGTTGGGGCAACTGCGCGATACGTTGCAGGACCTGATGGAGCACTGCCAGGGCGATCATCGGCCCGATTGCCCGATTCTCAAGGAGTTGGCGGCGGGGAACTGCTGCGCCTGATGCTCTGGCTGGATACACACAATCCAAATGTGGGAGGGGGCTTGCTCCCGATGAGGGAGTGTCAGTAAACACATCTGTCGCTGACACACCGCCATCGGGAGCAAGCCCCCTCCCACATTTTGAACCTCATCTATCCTGAGATCACTGCATCCAAGGCGGCGGCGGTGGCTCGTCCGGTACTTTGCTCGGTGGCGCATCATCGGCCGCGCGAATCGCCTGGCGACGCTCTTCATCCAGCCGCGCCGCTTCGATTTCGCGGATCACACCGCCCACGTCCGCGAGTTCTTCCGGTTCGTCGAACTCACCGGTCAACACACTGGCCGGGTGCAAGGTGCCGGCTTCGTACAAGGCCCACATTTCCTTGGCGTACTTGGTCTTCTTCAATTCCGGGGCAAAGCGCCCGAAGTAGGAAGCCATGTTGCCCACGTCCCGCTCCAGCATGCTGAACGCGTGGTTGTTGCCCGCCGCATCCACCGCCTGGGGCAGGTCGATGATCACCGGGCCCGTTGGCGTGAGCAGTACGTTGAACTCGGACAGGTCTCCGTGCACCAGGCCGGTGCACAGCATCAGTACGATCTGTGAGATCAGGAAGGCGTGGTATTCACGCGCCTGGTCCGGTTCCAATGTCACGTCGTTCAATCGCGGCGCCGCGTCGCCATACTCGTCGGCCACCAACTCCATCAACAGCACGCCTTCGAGGAAGTCGTACGGCTTGGGCACGCGAACGCCCGCACCGGCCAGACGGAACAACGCCGCGACTTCAGCATTCTGCCAAGCGTCTTCGGTTTCTTTCTTGCCGAACTTGGAGCCCTTGGCCATCGCCCGGGCCTGGCGGCTGTTACGGACCTTACGGCCTTCCTGGTATTCGGCCGCCTGACGAAAACTTCGTTTGTTCGCCTCCTTGTAAACCTTGGCGCAACGCAATTCGTTGCCGCAGCGCACCACATAAACAGCTGCTTCTTTACCACTCATGAGTGGGCGCAGCACTTCGTCGACCAGACCGTCTTCGATCAGGGGTTCAATGCGTTTAGGAGTCTTCATCAGCTTTTATTGTGGGTCCTGTATTACCAAACACGCGTGTGGCACTCGTTATACGGCAATCGGCTCGCCGGTGGGAGAGGCTACCGACCTCTGACCACTCAAGAATGCATGCAATGGGCCAATTTTTTCGGCAATCAGCGCTCGATAATCGCCGTCACCCCTTGCCCGCCCGCGGCACAGATCGAAATCAGCCCACGCCCCTTGCCCGCCGCATCCAACAATTTGGCGAGGTTTGCGACGATGCGCCCACCGGTGGCAGCAAATGGATGGCCCGCCGCCAGGGAGCTACCCTTGACGTTGAGCCGGCTGCGATCGATAGACCCCAGCGCAGCGTCCAGGCCCAGGCGGGTCTTGCAATAGTCCGCATCTTCCCAAGCCTTGAGCGTGCACAACACCTGGGCAGCGAAGGCTTCGTGGATCTCGTAGTAATCAAAGTCCTGCAAGGTCAGGCCGTTGCGGGCCAGCAAGCGCGGCACCGCATACACCGGCGCCATCAACAGGCCCTCGGCGCCGTTGACGAAGTCCACCGCCGCCGCCTCGCCATCACGCAGGTACGCCAGGATCGGCAGGCCACGTTCCTTGGCCCAGGCTTCACTGCCCAGCAGCACCAGAGAGGCACCATCGGTGAGCGGCGTGGAGTTGCCGGCGGTGAGCGTGCCCTTTTCGCTGCGCTCGAAGGCCGGCTTGAGGCTGGCGAGTTTTTCCAGGGTCAGGTCGGGACGCAGATTATTCTCGCGAGTGAGGCCGAGAAATGGCGTGAGCAAATCGTTGTGCCAGCCTTCGGCGTAGGACGCAGCCATCTTCTGATGGCTTTCCAGAGCCAACTGATCCTGCTCGGCGCGGGGAATCTGCCAGGTCTGCGCCATCAACTCGCAGTGCTGGCCCATGGACAAGCCTGTGCGCGGCTCGCCATTGCGCGGCAGTTCCGGCTTGAGGTGCTGGGGACGAAGTTGTAACAAGACTTTTAATTTATCCGCCATGGTTTTACTGCGATTGGCTTGCAGCAAGATCTTGCGCAGCCCTTCATTTACCCCAATCGGCGCATCCGAGGTGGTATCCACCCCGCCAGCAATCCCGCATTCGATCTGGCCCAGGGCGATTTTGTTAGCCACCAGCAACGCCGCCTCCAGCCCGGTGCCGCAGGCTTGCTGGATGTCGTACGCAGGCGTTTGCGGTGACAGGCGCGAGCCGAGCACGCATTCGCGGGTCAGATTGAAATCACGGGAGTGCTTGAGCACCGCGCCGGCGGCCACCTCGCCGATGCGCAGGCCGTGCAGGTTGTAGCGCTCGATCAAGCCCTCCAGTGCGGCGGTCAACATCGCCTGGTTACTCGCCGTGGCATAAGGGCCATTGGAACGGGCGAAAGGAATGCGGTTACCGCCAATGATCGCTACACGGCGCAATTGAGTCATGGAAAGCTCCCTTGTGGAGGTGGGTGGAATCATCAAGCCTAGCCTAGGCTCAATCGAACGACTGCCACCCCAGGGTGGTCAACCCTTTGAACCCCAGCCTTCGGAGAGCGTTCCATGTCTGACCGTTATATCGACTTCGCCAACTCAAGCCTCGGCCATCGCCTGGTCGCCGCCATTGGCCTGCCGTCACCGGTGCGCCTGGAACGCTGGCAAGCCGGACGCCTGCGCCCGGTCGACGGCGCACTGCTGCTCGGCGGCGGCACGCTGACGACCAAGGTGCTGGCATTTGCCAATCGACTGACCGACGCTGTCTACAGCTACGGCACCGAAGCCTCGACGGCGCCTGCATGGATTCCCGGCCACGGCCCCAAGCTCAAGGCGGTAGTGTTCGACGCCAGCGACTTGCAGCACACCGATCAGCTCAAGCAACTGCGTGAGTTCTTCCAGCCGCTGCTGAAAAACCTCGACCACAGTGCACACCTGGTGATCCTCGGCCGTGAGCCGGAAAGCCTCAGCGATCCCTTTGCCGCCAGTGCCCAGCGTGCCCTCGAAGGTTTCAGCCGCTCCCTGGCCAAGGAACTGCGCAGCGGCGGTGTGTTGCAGTTGCTGTATGTGGGCGAAGGCGCCGAGGACCAATTGGAAGGCGCGCTGCGGTTTTTCCTGTCGCCGAAAAGCGCTTACATCTCGGGCCAGGTGATTCGCCTGACAGCCTGTGACACTCCCGTCGAGGACTGGACGCGCCCTCTGGCTGGGCGCAAGGCCCTGGTCACCGGCGCCGCCCGTGGCATTGGTGCATCCATCGCCGAAACCCTGGCGCGCGACGGTGCCGAGGTGATCCTGCTCGATGTGCCCCAGGCCAAGGCCGATCTGGAGGCCCTGGCCGCGCGCCTGAATGCGCGCACGGTGGTGCTGGATATCTGCGCAGAAGACGCCGCCAGCCAACTCGTCGAGCACTTGCCCGACGGGCTCGACATCCTGGTGCACAACGCCGGCATTACCCGTGACAAAACCCTGGCCAACATGACCCCGGAATACTGGGACGCGGTGCTGGCGGTCAACCTCAATGCGCCGCAGGTACTGACCAAGGCCCTGCTCGACAGCGGCAGCTTGCATGACAACGCGCGGGTGGTGCTGCTGGCTTCCATCAGTGGCATCGCCGGTAACCGCGGGCAAACCAACTATGCCGCGAGCAAGGCCGGGTTGATCGGCCTGGCCCAGGCCTGGGCGCCCCTGTTGAAGGCGCGTGGGATCAGTATCAATGCCGTGGCGCCGGGCTTTATCGAAACCCAGATGACCGCGCATATTCCATTCGCCCTGCGTGAAGCCGGGCGCCGCATGAGTTCCCTGGGCCAGGGTGGCTTGCCCCAGGACGTGGCCGAAGCCGTGGCCTGGCTAGGTCAGCCGGGTTCCGGTGCGGTCAGCGGCCAAGCGCTGCGGGTGTGTGGGCAAAGTCTTCTGGGAGCGTGAGCATGCAATGGCAAACCTTAGACAGCACACCGTCTCTACTGCCGCTGTATTGGCGGGCGGCGCTCAAGCGCAAGATCACTGGCAGCACATTGCCCGAACACGGTTTGCGCTGCCGGGTCAGCGTCAATCCCAGGGCCATCGCGGCGTACCGCAAGGTCTGTGGGTTTGCCGACAGCCCGATGCTGCCGGCAACGTATCCGCACATCCTGGCGTTCGGCCTGCAGATGCAACTGCTGACTGACAAGGCATTTCCGTTTCCGCTGCTGGGGCTGATTCACCTGAGCAATCGCATCCGCATTCATCGGCCGTTGGGCGGCGTGGGCGATCTGAGCGTCGGCGTCTACGCACACGACCTCAGGCCTCACGCCAAGGGCGCAACCTTTGAGATTGTGACCGTCGTCGAGGATGCCCTTGGGTTGCTGTGGGAAGCCGAAAGCCAAATGCTGTGTCGGGGCGTGAAGCTTGATGGCGAGGCAGTGGATAACACCTTGCAGGTGCCAGGCCCGACCATCGAGCTGACGCGTTGGAAAGCACCTGCCGATATCGGCCGCCGCTATGCCCGCGTGTCCGGCGATTACAACCCTATCCACCTCAGTGCACCGACGGCCAAGTTGTTCGGCTTCCCCCAGGCCATTGCCCATGGGCTATGGAACAAAGCGCGTACGCTCGCGGCGTTGGGAGAACATCTTCCGGTGGCCAATATTGAAATCGAGGTGGAGTTCAAGAAGCCCGTGCGCTTGCCCGGTGAAGTGGTATTGATGAGCAGCGCGGCCGGCTCCAGTGGCGAGTTAGAACTCAACGGCACGGGCGACATTCAACATATGCTTGGCAAGTGGCGCCCGATTGCCTGAAGCACACTGATTAATTGTATATATATACCCTAAGTTATAGCGGGCCTTATGAGGCCCGTTTGTTTATACAAGCCTTTGATTTATATCAGCCACCTATTTAATTACGCTCGTCTACTACACCCTTCGCATTAGTTACTAAGACGACTGAGATCTTGTGTATATAAATCGTTAATACCAAGTTGAGCGTTGCGCGAAAGAGTGACCGGGTCTGTGATAACCACACGGACAAACCTATCGCTATCCCTAGAAATAGCGAAGGTTTGAAACAACCAAGGTTGTACCAGGTGCAAGGAACTCAATCATGAAAACTCAAGTAGTGTTTTGGAAAGCAAGTACCGCGCTGGCCCTGATCATGGCGATGAGCCTCGGTGGCTGCAGCAGCGGTGGCGGCGGGCATCACAGTAGCGTGGCGGCGTCCACCCCGGACGCGGGTGCCGGTGGTGGTACTGGCGGTGGCGATGGCGGCACGGGCGGTGGAACCGGTGGCGGTACTGGCGGTGGCGATGGCGGCACGGGCGGTGGAACCGGTGGCGGCACTGGCGGTGGCGATGGCGGCACGGGCGGTGGAACCGGTGGCGGCACTGGCGGCGGCGACGGTGGCACGGGCGGCGGAACCGGTGGCGGCACTGGCGGCGGCGACGGTGGCACGGGCGGCGGAACCGGTGGCGGCACTGGCGGCGGCACAGGTGGTGGAACCGGCGGCGGCACTGGCGGTGGTACAGGTGGCGGCACTGGTGGCGGCACTGGCGGCGGTACTGGCGGCGGCACAGGCGGTGGCACTGGCGGCGGTACGGGTTCGACAACTACCCCGCTGGTCACTGGCCAGATCGCCGGTACCCTCGGCACTACCGTGGGCAATGTAGGCACAGCCGTCGGTAATCTCGGCTCGACCTTGAATGGTGTGCCCATCGTCGGCGTAACCGCTGGCGGCCTGGTGACCTCGGCAGGCACCGCCGTTAACAGCATCGGCAGCGGTGTAACTTCAGGCCTGGGCTCTCTGGGTACCAACAGCAATTCCCTGGGCAAAACCGTCGCCGGTGTCGGCAACGGCGTGGCCGACCTGGGCGACGGCCTGTCGACCACAGGCAAATCGCTGTCAACCACCCTCGGCGGTGTCCCCGTAGTCGGCGGCTTGACCGGCGGTGTCGGCGGCGCGGTGGGTGGCGTAGTCGATAAAGTCGGCACCACGGTGACGATGCTCGGCGATACCCTCAGCACTGCCAGCACTACGGGCCCGCTGGGCTCGTTGACCAACACTGTTGGCGGCAAAGTCGTGGTGCCGGTCGTGTCGCTGGTGGAAAACACCACCGGCAACCTCGGCAAGGCAACCGGCCTGGGCAACCCGGTCAATGGCCTGCTGGATAAAGTCGGCTCGACCGTCACCGGCCTGGGCACTCAAGTCGCCAGTACTGGCGGCACAGGCAACCCGGTCACTGGCATTGTGGGTACCGTGCTGACTGGCGTCGGCGGCACACTCGATAAGTCGGGCGGTTATGTCGCTCCAGCGGGCGGCACCTCAGCTCCCGGCATACCGGAGCTGGTGGGTGGCCTGGTGTCTAACGTGGGTACCGGCCTGAATGTGGGCAATACCAACGGCACCGTCAGTGCAGCGGGTGTAACCGGCGGCGCGCTAGGCAATACCATCGCTTCCGTAGGTACTGTCCTGGGTGGCACCGGTGTGGCTAACACTGGCGCCACGGCACCGGTCGCAGCAGTGGCAACCAATGTCGGCGCAGCCCTGAACCCCGTCACCTCCGGCGTCACCGCTCTGACGCAAAACATTGGTACCACCACTGGCGTTGGCGCTCCGGTCAACGGCCTGGTGACGCAAGTCGGCGGCGCGGTCAGCAGCTTGGGCACTAACCTGACTGCGGCCAATGCCAACCCGGTCACCAATACGCTCGGCACTACCGTAACAGCGGTCGGCAACACCGTAGGCTCGGTGGGTGGCTTGGTTACCGGTGGCACCGGTGGCACCAGCGGTGGCCTGCTCGGCGGCCTGAACATCGGCGCCAGCGCCACGGCCAGTGGCAGTGCAAGCACAGCAGGAGGCGCCACTACAGGAGGCACTACAACCGGTGGACTGGGCGGTCTGTTGAACGGCCTGACCGGCAAAAAATAGAATTGCACCTGGCCGATTAGACGGCCTCACCTACAGCGCCTACGCTTGGTTGAGACGAGAGACCCTAAATAAGTCTCTCGTCTTTTTTATGGGCGACGCCTTGTGTGATGAGCCGCCGCCCTCCCGAACCGTGTCCCAGAACCCGGCGGGCCCGAAACGCTGCTGCAGTTGACCATGGAGTGTCCTATGCGCGTGTTGACGCCGTTGTTATTGCTTACCCTCGGTGCCTATGTACAGGCCGAGCCCCTTCCCAGCTTTTTGAACAGCAACGACACTATTCGCACCTTGCCGGTCCCCAACCTGCCTGCCGACGCCTATCGACCGGCCACGCCGCAAACCCAGGTACCTGAAGCGCCGCCGACGGCCGGCCAGCCCCTGCTGATGGACACCAAGGTCACCATCCGCAAGCTGCAGATCGAGGGTGGGACGATCTACCCGCTCACCGAGACGGCCAAGGCCTACGAGCCTTTGATTGGTCGTGAGACCAACCTCGCGCAACTGATCGAAGCCACCCGCAGCATCACCCGCCGTTACCAGCAGGACGGCTACCTGCTGTCCTACGCATTCCTGCCGCAACAGAACTTCGAAAACGGCCTGGTCCGCGTGGTCCTGGTGGAGGGTTACATCAAGGACTATCAACAAACTGGCGACATCGGTTCGGTGTCGGCCTACGTCGACAAACTGGCGAATAAACTCCTCGCTGAGCGCCCCCTGACGCGCAAGACCTTCGAGCGCTACACCACCCTGATGAGCCGCATCCCCGGCCTGACGGTACAGGCGCAAGTGCCGCCGCCGGGCACCACCGATGGCGCCACGCACATGCAGATCCAGGCCAGCCGCAAGCCCTTCACCACGAGCATGAGCCTGGTGGAAAAAAACCGTGGCGGCACCCAGGCGTTGCTCAGCGCCACCAGCAATTCCCAAACCTTTCTGGGCGAACAGCTCACCGTCAGCGGCCTGTTCCCGCCGGGTGAGGATAAAGAGCATTACTACCGCGTGGACTACAACCAGTTCATCAATGCCGAGGGCAGCCAGCTCACACTGGCCGCCGAACGTTACCGCGCCGACCCCAACGCCAATGTGCAACTCGACGGCGGCTTCGAACTCAAACCGCACCAGTCCGTCGATCGCTACTCCATTGGCCTGAGCCATCCGCTGATCGCATCGCCCACCGAGTCGTTGACCCTCGGCACGCGCCTCTACGCCGTCGACCAGACCACGCGCTACAAACTGGTGGGCTACCCGTTGCGCTTCGACATCGAATCCAACCTGCGCGCCCTGGCGTTCGAGGGCGATTGGCGCAAGGCTGACGCCCGGCAATTGCGCATTCTCAGCGGCGGCCTGTACCAAGGTATCGACGGGTTGGGCGCTAAAGCCCGCAGTGATCTGGACGTGGCGAAACCCGACCTCGACTTCTTCCGCCTGCGCCTGTCCGGCGTGCAGAGCAACAAGTTCTTCGATAACTGGCAAGGCGTGCTCTCAGGCGCGTTCTACTGGAGTAATGACACCCTGCCAGACAGCGAGCGTGCTACCTTCGGCGGGCAAAATTTCGGTCGTGGCTACCCTGATGACCAAGGCTCGGGCGATAAGGGCTGGGGCGTGGCCTATGAGGTCAACTACAGCTTCAACCGCGCCGGTGAGTGGGTGAAGGTCCTGCAGCCTTACGTGGTACTCGACCGTGCCAAGACGTGGTTCAACGAACTGCCGGTCAAGGCTAACGACATGTCATCGGCGGCCGTGGGCCTGCGCTTTGGCGACAACAAGTACTACAACATTGCCCTGGAGGCGGCCAAGCCGATGTCGGACATCGCCCTGGACAGCTACAACCGGCGGCCGAGGTATACGTTGAGTTTCAGTTATCAGCTTTGACGAGATGGATGCATTTTTGGTTTTTTTGATTGAGTACATATCCGTTGCTGCGGTAACGGCCACTTAGGGTTCCGCTCTTACAGCGGGTCACTTTTGGAAAAGAGCCCCAAAAGTGACCCGCTGTAAGAGCGGAACCAATAGTGGCCGTTACCTAAATAACGGATATGTACTCGGTCTGATCCAACATCCTGGCGCACACCAACTACCGTCGGCCCCCAGAAAGTGGAAACAGACTATTGAGAGTATCGATCAACCGCACCAGATAGATCGGCTTACGAAACAGATCCAACACCTGCAAGCGCAGCATATCGCTGACATCATCCATTTCCGCATGCCCCGACATCACAATCACCGGCAAGTGCTGGCGTGAAGTGTGTTCGCGCAGGCGCTTGATCAAGGAGATCCCACTTTCCTCGGGCATACGCAGGTCAGTAATGACCAGGGCGATATCCGGGTGAAGTGTCAATTCTTGCAGGGCAAAAGTGACGGAGGTGGAGGTAAAACAGACGAATCCCTCGTTTTCGAGGGATTCGGCTAACTCGACCAACGCGTCCTCTTCGTCGTCCACCAATAGGATTTGTTGGCGGGGTGACGAAGGGTGGCTCATGGGCAATACCTGATAAAGAAGATCAGCAAAACGACAACCTACTGTACTAACGGTTAAGTCGCTGCCGGCAGCGCATCGGAGACCTTTTGAAAGACGCCTTTGATCTTATCGCCAAGCCCGGTGCCGAACCCAATGATTACCAACGCAACTATCGCCACGATAATCACATACTCAATGGCTGACGCCCCGTCTCTGCGACGCAGGAACAACTGCGCGTGGATGTAAAATTTCAAGAACAGGTCAAGGATCATACGACTTCTCCCTCATGCGCCGCAAAGCGCCGTTACAGCTGGCCCGCACGATGATTGCTGTGTGCCATTAGAGCATTGTCAACAAAATGGACACTCACAACTGTAAGAACGCATTAATCACAAAGTATTAGTCAGGGCGCAGCTACCCTAAGTCCGGTTTTACGGGGTAGTTTTTGGCCTACAGATAAATTTTTTTCGCGGTAATGGCATTTTGTCCTAACTGAGCTACCGTCAAATAGCAAAATCGTTAGTTGTTCATCACAGCCAAGTTGCGAAATTAACTCGTTTGGATTAACGGGAAAAAGCAGTGCAACAGGATAGGGAGAGCCGTCATGAACAGTCGCATCAGCATGGTCCTGGCTGGCTTGCTGCTTGTTGGAGCTTTGATTGCAGGGTATTGGGGCCTGGTGCTGAGTCGTCCGCCGGCACCCAATGCAGCTCCCGCGCCAGAACCTGTCATTTCCGTTGAAAAAACTGTTGCCGTCGTGGAAGACCAGACCCGCCAGCCAGTGGTGGTGCTGGTACACGCAGTGCCGCCATTTGTCCCCCTCACCGCTGCCGATGTGGCCGTGGAAAAACTGCGTACCGTCCCGGTCGGCAGCCTGACCAGCCTGGACCAGGCCATCGGCCGCACGCCCTTGCGCGCCCTGGGTGCAGGGACGTGGCTCAATGATGAAAGCTTCACCCCCGGTGGGCCCCTGGCACGCATGATCCGTGCGAATGAACGCGCCCTGGCTGTCGCCGTCGACGAAGTCATCGGTGCCGGCGGCCAACTGAGCCCTGGGGATTACGTCGATATCTTGCTGTTCCTGCGCCAGGACAATGCGAATGCCGAGCAGTCGGCGCAGGTGGTCATCCCGGCGATTCGCCTGCTCAGCGTCGGCGATCAACTCGGTTTGGCCAACGACGGCCAACCGGCGGTGCCACCACCGGCCACCGCCGAAGAACGCGCCCAGGCCGCCCAACGTCGCACCGCCGCGCGCAGCGTCGTGCTGGCGGTGCCCGAACCGTTGCTGAGCCGGCTGATGCTCGCCTCCCAGGCCGGCATGCTGCGCCTGGCCGTGCGCAGTGCCGACGAACAGCTGCTCAGCCGCTACTGGGCCGGCGAAAGCGATATGCCGGACAAGGTGCAAAGCGCCAACCGCGACCTCTACCAATTCACCCAACTGGCCCTCACCGGCCCGCCGAAAAAAATCGCCCCCGTGGTAGCCGACACCGGCCAGCGTCGGGGCGTCGAAGTGATTCGCGGCGCAGCAGCACAACAAACCCCCTGATTGAACAAGGATGCCTTGAATGAGCCAACGCTACGCTCAATTGGCCTTGGCCTTGATGCTGCCGTGCCTGCCCGTGGGCATGGCAATGGCAGCACCGGGTAACTGCAACGCCTTGGGCCAACTGCCCGCTGTGGTCGAGGTGGGCGAAGGCTTGCAAACCGAGCTGCAATCGCCAGTGGCGATTACGCGCCTGGCCATCGGTGACCCGAAAATCGCCGATGTGCGGGTCAACGGCGACCGCAACTTTCTGTTGACGGGCGTCGGCAGCGGCGCCACCAGCCTAATGGTGTGGACCGGCTGCTCGACCACGCCGCGCCAGAGCATGGTGTTCGTCAAGGGCAAGGCCACCTCGGCGCTGACCAGCCAATCGCTTTCACCGTCCGAAGACCCGACACTGCCCAGCCAGGTGCAGACCGATATCCGCTTCGTCGAAGTCAGCCGCACCAAGCTCAAGGAAGCCAGCACCAAGATCCTCGGCATGGGTAAAAACTTTTTCCTCGGTAGCCCCGACCTGCTGTCCCCTGCGGAGGGCATCTTTAAACTGCCGGTGAGTGCTGACAGCTTCAACATCGGCTTTGGCGGTGGCCGGGTAAAGGCGCTGATCAACGCCCTGGAAAGCAGTGGCTTTGCGTATACCCTGGCGCGCCCGAGCCTGGTGGCCATGAGCGGCCAGAGCGCGACCTTCCTGGCCGGCGGTGAAGTGCCGATCCCGGTGCCCAGTGCCGGCAGCGATACCATCTCCATCGAGTACAAGGAGTTCGGCATTCGCCTGACCCTGACGCCCACGGTGATCGACCACAACCGTATCGCCTTGAAAGTCGCCCCGGAAGTCAGCGAGCTGGATTACAACAACTCGATCCAGATCGAGGGCATCCAGGTACCGGCGCTGACCGTACGGCGTACCGACACCAGCGTGTCGTTGGCCGATGGTGAAAGTTTCGTGATCAGCGGCCTGATCAGCAGCACCAACCGTTCCACCATCGCCAAGCTGCCGGGCCTTGGAGATATCCCGATCATTGGTGCTTTTTTCCGCGACTCCAATATCCGCAGCGAAGAAAAAGAGCTGCTGATGATCGTCACGCCGCATCTGGTCCGGCCACTGGCCGCCAACGCGCAGCTGCCGTCGTTGCCCGGTGAAAAGCTGCGCAACTACGACCCGAACTGGTTCCGCCTGTTCTTCCTGGAAAACGGCAACTTCGACCGTCGCAATGGACTTTCCCAATGAGCGATAGCCTGAGCCAGACTTTCCTGGCAATCACCCGCAACAGCACCGATCTGGAATGGCTGCAGGGTGCGCTCGCACCACTTGGCCAAGTGATCAGCGTGGGCGGCGGCAGCCTGGATGAATTGCTGGCACTGGTGGACGTGACCTTTGCCAACCTGGTGTTCGTGGGCCTGGACCGCGAGCACCTGGTGGCCCAGAGCGCCTTGATCGAAGGGGCCCTGGAAGCCAAGCCGATGCTGGCGGTGGTCGCCCTGGGTGACGGCATGGACAACCAGTTGGTACTGAACGCTATGCGCGCCGGCGCCCGGGACTTTGTCGCCTATGGCTCGCGCTCCAGCGAAGTGGCCGGGCTGGTGCGACGCCTGAGCAAGCGCTTGCCGGCCAGCGCACCGAATGCGCACCTGGGCGGCCTGACGGTGCTGTACGGCGTCCAAGGCAATACCGATGGCGCCCTGCTCGCCAGCCACCTGGCGACGGTTGTGCAAAAAAGTGGTCAACAGACACTGCTGCTCGACCTCGGCCTGCCGAGGGGTGACAGCCTGGCGCTGCTGGGCCTGGAGAGTACCTTCAACTTCGGTGACGCCCTGCGCCACCTGCGCCGTCTCGACACCACGCTGATCAATAGCGCATTCACCAGCACCGAAGAGGGCTTGCGCATCCTTTCCTATGCCGCCAGCGACGAGCCCTTGGAAGTGACCAGCGCCGCCGAGCTGTACATGTTGCTCAGCGCCTTGCGCCAGCACTTCCAACACATCGTCGTGAACCTCACCGGCCAAGCCGACAGCGAAGCCTTGCGCACCTTTGTCAGCCACTGCGACAAGCTGCTGTGGTGCACCGACCAAGGCGTGCTCGACTGCCGGCGCAACCTCGCGGTACTGAACCTGTGGCGCGAAAAAGGCATGAAGCTCGACCACGCCAAGCTGCTCGTCGACCGCTACATCAAAGGCTGCGCCCCCGACACCGAAGCCCTGGAAAAAAGCTTCGGCCTGGAGTGCATCGCCGTGTTGCCCCTGAGCCCCGAAGTGCGCCTGAACGCCAAGAACCAAGGGCAAAGCCTGTTCACCCTGGCCCCGCGCGAAGCCTTGACCCAGGCCCTGCGCCAACTGGGTGAGCGCCTGGCGAAACGTTCAGAGGGGTTGGCAAAACCCTCGACACGCTGGTTCGAACGCCTGCTGGGGAGCGGTCGATGAACGGCGAGAAACTCTTCGGCGCGCCGGCTCGGGGAGCCGCCGGGCACAATGACCACGACGGCCTGAAACTGGTATTGCATCGATACATCATCGACGCCATCGAAGAGACGGGGCAGAACCTGCTGGAAGGCTCGCGCCAATCCCTGGCGCAATTTGTCATCGACAAAGTGGCCGAGTACATCACGCGCATGCACCTGGCGATCTCGCGTTATGAGATGGAGCGCCTGGCCGAAGAAATCGTCGACGAGCTGACCGGGTTCGGCCCGCTGGAAGTACTGCTGCGCGATGTGTCGGTCACCGAGATCCTGGTCAATGGCCCGCACCGAGTGTTTATCGAACGTGACGGTGTGCTGTACCAGAGCGACCTGCGCTTTATCGATGCCCACCATGTGGAGCGAGTGATGCAGCGTATCCTCGCGCCCCTCGGGCGGCGCCTGGATGAGTCGTCGCCGATGGTCGATGCGCGCCTGCCGGATGGCAGCCGGGTCAATGCGATCATCCCGCCGATTGCCCTGGACGGCCCCTGCCTGTCGATCCGTAAATTTCGCAAGGACATGCTCAAGAGCAGCGACCTGGTGGCGATGCAGACCATCGACCAGAGCATCTTCGAGTTTTTCCAGGAGGCGGTGGGCAAGCGCTGCAATATCCTCATCAGTGGTGGTACCGGTACCGGCAAGACCACGCTGCTGAATATCCTCAGTCAATTGATCAACCCCCATGAACGTCTTGTCACCATTGAGGATGTGGCCGAACTGCAACTGGGCCACCCCCACGTCGTACGCCTGGAAACCCGCCCGCCCAATGCCGAAGGGCATGGCGAGGTGAAGGCCAGCGACCTGATCCGCAACGCCCTGCGAATGCGCCCGGACCGCATCATCCTCGGCGAGATTCGCGGCGTCGAAGTGCTCGACGTGATGACCGCCATGAACACCGGCCATGACGGCTCCATGAGCACCGTGCACGCCAACAATGCCCAGGACGCGCTGCTGCGCCTGGAAACCCTGGTGGGCCTGACCGGCCGCGTGGTGGCGGAAAAAACCCTGCGCCAAATGATCTGTGCGGCGCTGGATGTGGTGATCCAGCTGACGCGCCTGCCCGATGGGCGCCGCTGTGTCAGCGAGGTGGTGGAAGTGGTCGGGGTGCGCGATGACGTGTATGTCACCAATACCCTGTTCCGCTTCGACCGCCGTACCGGCGTTGGTTTCGTGCGCGAAGCGCTGCACCCGGCCGGCGACAAACTGCGGCGCGAATCGGCATTGCCACTGTAGCGAGGCACCATGACCGGACTTATCTTGCTGCTCATCTGTGTCCTGCTCATCAGCCTGTCCATCTGGCTGTTCCAACGCGGCCTGCGCCAGGCCGGCACGGCCCGCGTGCTGGAACGCCTCGCCGACGGCCAACCCTTGCCACAGGAACCGAACGGTACTTGGATCGCAATGGAGCGGATGTTCCAGCGCGCCGGCCTGGGCAAACCCACCGACCGCCTTGGGTTGTGGTTGAGCTGCTGGGCCACAGGCTTGTTGCTGGGCTACCTGCTGGCCGACTGGCTAGGCTTGCTCGCCATGCTGGTATTGCCGCCGTTGCTGCTGCGCCTGTACATCGCCTGGCGTTATCAGCGGCGGGTGCAGCGCATGATCGAACAATTGCCGCAATTGCTTGACCACAGCGTGCGCAGCCTCAAATCCGGACGCACCCTGGCCGATGCCGTGCTGGGCGCAATCGACAGCACCGAGCCGCCCCTCAAGCAGGCCATGAGCCGCATCCAGCGCAACGTGCAAATGGGCGTGAGCCTGCCGGAGTCCGCCAGCGACTTTGCCGAGTTCTACGAGCGCGATGAATTTCGCCTGTTTGCCCTGGGCTTGAAGGTCAACCACCGCTACGGCGGCAACGCCAGCGAGTTGCTGGAAAACCTGATCAAGATGATCCGCGAGCGTGAACAGGGCGCGCGCCAACTCAAGGCCATGACTGGTGAGACGCGCATGACCGCGTACGTGCTGGCGGGCTTGCCCATCGTCATGGTCGGCTACTTCCTGATGGTCAACCCGGGCTACCTGATGAGCATGTGGAATGATGGAACCGGGCGCTACTTGTTGCTGGCCGCGGTGGCGCTCGACATATCGGGCACTTTCGTCATGTGGCGCATGTTGCGGAGTATTTGAGATGGCCCTCCTGATCAGCCTCCTGCTGCTACTCGCCGCCGTCGTCTTGATCGCCGGCAACCTGCTGGAGCAACGACGCCGCCAGCGCATGGTCAACCAACGCCTGCAAGGCCAACTGACCCGCGAGGACAAACTCGGCAGCCTGATGCGCCAACTGGGCGCCAGCTCGATGGCGCAACGCTCGGTCAGCCTGGACAACGAAACCCAGACCCTGCTCAACCGCGTCGGCTGGCGCAAGGCCAACCAACGCTCCATGTTCGCCGCCTGCCAGGTCGGCGTGCCCATCGTGTTGCTGGGCTTGACCGTGCTCGGCCAGGAGCTGCTGTTTCCCCATGCCGGCTCGCCGTGGATCGCCCCGGCGATTGCCCTGGGTATCGGCTACCTGTTGCCCAAGCGCGTGCTGGCCCTCAGCGCGAAATATCGCCAAGAGCGCATCGCACGGGAAATCTCCACGTTCATTCCACTGCTGCGCATCCTGTTCGAATCGGGCATGGCGGTTGAGCAATCGCTGCGGGTGTTGAGCACCGAGGCCCAGCGCCTGCTCCCGGACCTGACCCACGAACTGCGCCTGATCCTGGCGCGGGTCGACTCGGGCCTGGAGCTGTCGGAAGAGTTGGGCAAAACCGCGCGCCTGCTGGCCGTGGATGAGTTCACCGACACCTGCATCATTCTCCAGCAATTGATCCATCAAGGCGGCGGCGCCATGAAGTCACTGCTGGCACTCAAGCAATTGCTCGATGACCGCCGCCTGACCCGCCTGCAGGAATACATCTCGAAGATGTCGGCGAAGATGTCCGTGGTGATGATGGTGTTCCTGTTTCCCGCCTTGCTGATCGTGCTTGGGGGCCCGGCCTTTATCGCCATCGCCCGAGCCCTGAATAACTTTTGAGGAGCCTGCTATGAAACCACTGATTGTCGCCTTGAGCCTGCTGATGCTGGGCGGCTGTGCCAGCAATGGCCAGGTTCCATGGGCCGGGCTGCTGGAGCCCGGCAGTTGCCCCAAGCCCAGTTCGGACCAGGAGCTGTCCTTGAACCTGGCCGATGACATGGCCAACGAAGGCAAGCTGCACGCCAGCCTGGCCAACCTGCAGAACCTGCCCGACGCCCTGCCCCAGGTTCGCCAACGCAAAGCCTGCGCCTATCGCTTGCTGGGCCGCACTGAGGCTGAACCTTTGTACCGCAGCCTGCTGGGCACCTGCCTGGCCGCCGATGGCGAGCACGGCCTGGGGCAACTGGCCTCGGCCAAGGGCGACAACGGCCAGGCCATGGCGCACCTGCAACGTGCGGCACGGCTGGCGCCTACCGACGAAAAAATCCGCAATGACTTGGGCGTGGTGTACCTCGATCAACTGCGCCTGGAAGACGCCCGCTTTGAATTCATGACCGCCATCGAGCTCAAGCAGAGCGATCAATTGGCGGCGGTGAACCTAGTGAGCTTGCTGATCTATCAGGACAACTGGAGCCAGGCCGCAAAAGTGGTCGGTCAACTCGGGCTGAGCCCCGAGCAGGTCACCGAAGCCCAGGCCCGGGCGCAACAACTCAAGGGTTCACGCACGGCACCGGTGCGTTCTGCCAAAGACCAGGTAGCGACGGTCAGCGAAACGCTGCCGGCGCCTGTGAAATAGGGAGTCGATGATGAAATTCCATTACCTCGCCGGCCTCGCATGGCTGGCAATGCCCCTCGTGGCATCGGCCATCGAATCCGGACCGTCGTCCCCGCAGCAGACGGAAACGGAAAACTGGATGGCGCTGCAACTGAGCGGGCGCGCGGCCTCGGCCAACCCGCAGAAGACCACGCCGGCAGAACGCGAGCAGGCGCTGAAGCGCTGGTTGGACAGCAACAAGCACCCCATCCCGGAGTTCTTTGATCAGAAGGTCGGCGGGTCTGCGCAGGGCGGGAGCAAATAACCAGATATTTAAAACCCGCTGCAGCAGCGAACAAGCTCGCTGCTGCAGCGGGTTATCAGTGCGCCGTCACACGCTGGCGCATCGCCGAATTGCTCGGTGACAACGCCAGCGCCAGCTGCGTGCGGTTGTGCATATGGGTCAGTCGCAACACTTGGGACACGTAGAGCTTGACCGTGTTCTCGGTGATCCCCAGCTCACAGGCAATCTGGTAGTTGGTCTGGCCCTTGCCCACCAGGCGTGCCACATCCAGCTGGCGGGGTGACAACTGATTGAAGATCGCCGGGATCTCCACCGACCCGGCTTCATCGGCCAGTGGTTCGCCGTCACTGACCTTGGGCGCCGGGTTGCGGCGCACCTTGTCCAGGTCCATATACAAGTCATTGATGGATTCGGACAGATACTGCAACTTCTGGTTAAGCGTACCCAGTTGCAGGTCTTTTTGCCGCTCCTCCAATGCCGCTTCCTGGCGCTTGAGGCCTTCAAGCAGTTCATCAAGGTTGATCGGCTTCTGGTAATAATCGGCGATCCCCGCGCGTAGGGCCTTGATCACATCCTGCTTGTCGGCACGCCCGGTGAGCATGATCGCCTCGAACGCACGATGTTTGCCGGCGACCCGTTGCAGCGCCTGCACCAACTCGATGCCATCCATGTCCGGCATATGCAGGTCACACAGCACCAGGCCAATGAGCGGGTCTTCGCCGAAGCGCTGGATAGCTTGCTGGCTGGACTCACACGGGACACAGCGATACCCGCTGCTTTCGAGAAACTCACAGAGCTCCTCCACGATCAAAGGTTGATCGTCGACCACGAGCACTTTTACTGCAGAGATAAGCTTGTTCACGCGCTACTCCATGCCTGGCAAGCCAAAGATGACCTATCCTTTTTTGACGAAAAATCCTATACAACTACTCAATAAACGTAGACGCACTTTCTGACTATGTACATAGCATTAATCAACTCGCACGACTAATGGATCCAAGCCCAGCAGCCGGCAAACCCTGTCAAAACAAAGGGCGCAAAAGGCTGTTTTGTTGACGCCTTCTCTGCCCGCTCAGCACGGCCCGAGCCAAGCCCTTGATGTATAAGTGTCCAGGCCAACATAGCGATCCCAGCGCCGATCAGCGACCCCAGCAAATACTCGGTATTGGAGGCCAGCCCCAGGGCTGCCAGCAGCTTTACATCCCCTGCGCCAAAGCGGCCCAACGCATAACCCGGAAGGGTCAGCACCAGCGCCAATACCAAGGCCAGGCCGCCGTCGCTGCGAGGCGCGCCGAGCCACGTCGAACCCACCCAAAGCAGATAGATCAACGCCAGCAAACCGACGCCCAGGGTCAGCCCATTGGCAATCTGGCGCTGGCGAATATCCTGCACCGCACACACACCCAACCACAGCACGATCACTACATTCTGGATCACGAAAAACCATCCCTTTTTGCTCAATGATTCTATGCTGATATCAGGTACTCGCCTCAGGGTAGACGCAGTCATGAAATCAGGCCTCCCGAGAAAGCAAAAAGGTGCTGCGGCAATCGAATTTGCCTTGGTCTTCGTGGTTTTTTTTGCGGTGTTCTACGGCATGCTCAGCTACAGCTTGCCGCTGCTGTTAATGCAGTCGTTTCACCAGGCCGCGGCAGAAGGCGTGCGCCGCAGTGTGTCACTGGACCCAACCACTCCAGGCTATTCGGCCTTGGTCGTACAGCGCGCCAAAGACGCAGCGCAGGCCCAGTTGAACTGGATCCCCGGCTCGTTGAAGTTTTTGCCCGGCTATATCACCGCCACCTACACCAACAATAACTTGCTGACGGTGAAGATCACTTACCCTTCCGCCAATATCAAAGCGGTATTGCCGGCTCTGGTATTGCCTGGGGTTGGCACCGTACCGAACCTACCCACCAACCTCACCGCCACCTCGAGCCTGCAGTTTTGACGGCGGGGGATAAATTGTTCGCACGCCTGCGCGGGCGCAACAGCGTGTTGGCCCTGGACGCGCCAGCCATGCCCGCGCTGGGCCTGCACCTGCAACTGGACCACCTTGGCCATGTGTTGAGCATCATGGGCACCTTAAGACCCCTGCTTGCCCAGCACCCGGTCAACACGCCGCTGCACACCCTGCTGTGCGCCAACAGCGCGTTGAGTGTCGAAGGCGCGCCGGCGCAGTGGCAACGCCACGGCCTGGACCTCGACTTCCAGGGCGCCGCCGGCCAGGTCCTGCATACTCGCGGCTGGATGGAGCCAGAGGACGACGGCTGGGCCCTGCACCTGCTGGATATCACTGACCTGTTGGCCGACCGGGCGCTGGCGCAACAGCGCGAACAGAATCATCAAATTACCGGCCTGATAAGCGAACAACTGCGTGTATGCAGCCTCAGTCGCCTGCCCCAGGTGTTCAGCGAACACCTGCGCAGCGTGGCCCAGCGCTGGCACATACCGTGCGTCGCGATGGCGCTGCTCGACGAAGAGGACCAAGGCTGGCGCATCTACAGCCAATACGCCGCCCATGATGCCCCGGCCCTGTGGCAAACCGGGCAGCACCTGGGCACCAGCCTGGACAGCATCAACGGCAACACGCCCCTGAGCCTGGACATTGCCCAAGGCCGCAGCGACAACCCGCGCCTGCACAGCGTGTTCGGCAATGCCGACGGTTTCCTGGTGCCGTACCGCGACAGCCAGGGCCTCGCGGCCTGGCTGCTGTGTGGCTTCTACAGCGGCCAGGCGCAACACACCGGTGAGCGCGACTGGCTCAACCTGTGTGCGGCACTCGCCGCGCCGCTGCTCAGCCGCCTGCGTGAACAGCGTCACCACCAGCAACTGGAACGGGTCGAAGCCCTGCAAGGCCTGCTCGGCACCGGCTGGTGGGAACTGTTGCCCG
The DNA here is from genome assembly GCF_009659625.1 of Pseudomonas haemolytica. GTDB lineage: Bacteria > Pseudomonadota > Gammaproteobacteria > Pseudomonadales > Pseudomonadaceae > Aquipseudomonas > Aquipseudomonas haemolytica. The sequence goes on from NZ_VOIW01000004.1 coordinate 41,357, forward strand.
CCACCCAGGAGATCCAGTTGGCGCCACAATTGCTGCGCAACCTGAGCCTGGAGCAAGGCCCCACCCGCCAGGCCCTCGGCACTTGGCTGGAACTGATCCACCCCGCCGATCGCCAGGCCCTCAACAGCCGTCTGCAAGACCTGCAAGCCTTGGGCAAGCCGTTGCTGACCAGCGTGCGCCTGCAACGCACAGGGGCCGAGCAGGCGCCCCTCTGGTACCGCATTCAGGGCCAGGTGCTGGGGGTCGGCAATGATCGTCGCTGGATCGGCTTCATGCTCGACATCAGCGACATCAAGAACCAGCAACTGCAAGCCGCCGCCGCCCATGCACGCCTGGACAACCTGATCGCCAGCTCACCGGCAGTGATCTATGTGCAACGCTACGTCAACGGCGCGCTGCACCCGGCGTTTTTCAGCGACAGCCTGACGCCGCTGCTGGGTTGGACTTTGGCCGACTGCAACCACGACACCCTGGCCGCACTGATCCACCCCGACGACCGCGAGCTCTACTTCGAACGCAGCCGCCACTTGCTGCGCGAAGGCAACGTACGCAGCCGCTACCGGCTACGCGACAAACAAGGCCATTACCACTGGCTGCTCGACGAAGCCAAACTGTTGCGTGACGACCTCGGCCTGCCGGTAGAAGCCGTGGGCTTGTGGCTGGACGTGACCGAGGCAACCCTGGCCGCCGAACAGGTACGCCAGAGTGAGGAACGCTACCGCATCCTGGTAGAAGATTCGCCGGCAATGATCTGCCGCTACCGCCCCGACCTGATCCTGACCTTCGGCAACACGCCGCTGGCCAATTACCTGGAATGCCTGCCCGAACACCTGCCGGGCATCGACCTAGGCCAATGGCTGTCAGATGAACAACGCGCCACCTTTGTGCAGCGCATTGCGCAACTGACCCCGGAATTTCCGGTCAGCACCGCCGAAATCAGCCTGCAATTGCCTGGGCGTGAACATGCCTGGTGGGTATGGTCGGACCGTGGCGTGTTTGATCAACACGGCACCTTGGTGGAAGTGCAAGCCGTGGGCCGCGACAACACCGAAGTGCGCCGCTCCCAACAGCAACTGACCCAAAGCGCAAAAATGGCCACCCTCGGCGAAATGGCCACCGGCCTGGCCCACGAGATCAACCAGCCGCTGAACGTGATGCACATGGCCGTCGTCAACGTGCTCAAACGCCTGGAAAGGGGCGAGGTACAAATCGACTACCTCACGGAAAAACTCCAGCGCATCGACGCCCAGGTGCAACGTGCAGCACGAGTGGTCGACCACATGCGCGTATTCGGCCGCCGCTCGGAAATCGAACAGCAACCCTTCGACCCGGCGCAGGCGCTGGAAGGCACCCTGTCTCTGCTCAGCGAAGGCCTGCGCGGCAAGGGCGTGGAAGTGCGCATCAGCCCGGCGGACTTTTCGGTGCAGGTCAAAGGCCACGTCGACCAGTTGGAACAGGTGCTGATCAACCTGATGGTCAATGCCCGCGACGCGCTGCTCAGCCAGCGCGAAAAGAACCCCGCGCTGCGCCCCTGGATTGCGCTGCACAGCGAGCACGACAGCCGCCACGTAAGAATCTGGGTCGAAGACAACGCAGGCGGGATTGACCCGCGCTTGCTGGAGCGGATTTTCGAGCCGTTCTTCACCACCAAACCCATCGGCGTGGGCACCGGGCTAGGGCTCTCGGTGAGCTATGGGATTGTGGAAAACATGGGCGGACGCCTGAGCGTCAGCAATGGCGAGGCAGGCGCGAAATTTTGCGTTGAGTTGCCCATCGTGCAAGCCTAAATCACCAGGTAAGCCCGGCCCATATGGCAGGTAAGGTTGGCACCGACTTCAGCATTGCCCAGATTAATACCCAAGGCACTGAGCAACGTGTTGACGATAGGGTCAAGGATCGGCGACAGCACGTTCTGGATCAGCCCAACCACCGCCGTAGTGATCGTCGCCAGCAAGCCGGCCACTCCCGCCAGCGCACCATTGGAAACGCTACCGCTGGGCGGCACGTAAGTCACCTGCAAGCCGTTCAAGGTGGCCGCCAGGCTGCCAACGATGTTGGCGGTGCCCGGCGCACTCTTGTAGGTCGGCGGCGCATTCATCTCAGCTACCGGCGCAAACAGGATGTTGTTGGTCTGCGCACCAATGGTGGAGTTGGCCTTCAACAGCAAGCCGCCCCCGACATTGGGCGTACGCGTAGGGCTGCACAGCAGCGTCAGCACGACGCAGTAGCGCTGACCAAAATCGATCAGCCTCACCGGCTGCACATTGACCGCAGCGGAAGAGGAAAACGCCGCCACCGGATCGACCGTACCGACCGCCAGGGTGGCGAGGGACGTGGTGGTCGTCACGGTCAAGGACTTGGAAGCCGGTGAAGCACAATTGAAATCAATGACATTGCTTTGCGCGCTGCCAGCTTCGATGTAGATAGACAGCGTCTGCGTGACATCCACGTCGGCCACATTGCACGCCACCAGGCACAGCACGCCGCCCACCACCGCCGGCAAGTTGAGGTTCAACAAACCCTTGACCACCTGCGACACCGGTGTGCCCAACCCTGTCAAGATCGAGGCCACACCAGACACGGCCTTGATGATCGGTGCCTGCACCGTCACCAATGTGCGCACTTGCGCAGTACGCACAAAAATCTGATCGGTCGGCGGGTTATTCAACAAGCCCTTCTTCGCCAACGCAGGATTGCCGATGGCCGACAACTGCGGCGGCTCGATGACTTTGGTCTGGATCGACACATTGCCCACTAGCGGAATAGCGATCTGCGCCGCCGCACTCACCGCATTCTTGCTACTGGACAATTGCGCCACCGCTTCGAGCAACTGAAACAATTGCACATTGGTATTCAGCGCCGCCGTCGGGGTGCCGGTGGCGATGTCGATCAGGTCGCCTACCGTCAACAGCTTGGTGTTCGGCGCAATCGCTTCTATCGAAATCACGTCATTGATGACCGCGGTGACCGCCGCGCCGTTTTTCTGCAAGACCTTGACCGCAGCGTCGATCAGTTGGGTGGCGGAAACCGCCGTACTGAGTAAGGCATCATAGTCGCCAGCCTTTACGTTCAGGTTGATCGCCAACTGGTCCAGGTAACTGAGCAGGTTGACGTTGGTCTGCAGAAGGCCGTTCCACCCTGCAGCAGTGAGCGACAGGTTGCCACCCAGCAAATTGCCGATGACCAGGTTTAGCAACGGGGATTTGCTCGAGTCGACGCTGGCCAGGCTGCTGCGGATCGACAGCTGCGCCACCGGCGGCGGTGTGGCCGCTACGGCAGTGGCGCTCAGGTTGATTTGCGGGGTGATCGGCGCGCCGCTGAATAGATTCCACAGGCCGTTGGCGATGCTGGTTACCACGGTGTGGGAGGCCACCACGCGGATCGCGTCGCTCTTGGTGGCATCAGCGGTAAATACGCGGGTGTTAGCGGCGTTGGTCGCCAGGGTGCCGCACGTCACGGTCAAGGTGCGGCCATTGCCCACCACAAAACCGTTGCGCGCGGCGTTTTGCGTGGCATAGGCATTGGCAGTGGTATTGCTGCCGCACTGGCCACCGAGGCCGGCCGCTTCCAGCGCCGATGTATCGGCGATGGACTGCAGCCTGCGTTTTTCCAGGTACAAGCGCCCGCTGTCGACCGCCAGCAACGTAAACACCAAGGCGAGCGCCAAGGTGCCCGCCGCCATCAAGCCAATTGCACCACGCTGCCTGGAACCGAATCGGGGAGACATCGAAGCACTCCTGCGCTAACTCTCCGGTGTTGCACTGGAGTGTAGACAAGGCTTTTGCAGCTTGCTGGCAACTCGCCATATTGGCGACTGGCGGAGGTTAGCCGGGGTTAATCAGTGCGGTGGATAGTTGGAAAGGATCTTGGTCACCGTGCTGCGAATAGCCTTGCTGCGATCTTCTGGATTAGGCGTGCTGGCCATCATTTGCTCGTCACTGCCGCGCCACACCAGTTTGCCGTCCTTGCCGTCGAGCAGGTCGATCTGGATGGTCGCCACTTTGTAGGTGATGTTGCGCGTTTCGTTGTACATCGGCGCGCCCCAGTAGCCATTCCAGGGGCCGCCCCAGGCGCCGCCGTAGTTGGTGGTGACTTGTTGCTGGCGGTCTTCGACGATCAGGTAAGCCTGCACATTCAGGTCGGCCTTGGTGCCTGCCGCTGCCGGGCGCAGGCCGCGTTGGTCAAGTTGTTCGCCCACGGCCTGGCGGATGCGTTGCTCGGTAAGGTCGCTCTTGATCCGCGGATCATCCGGGCGGTACTGCAACGCCGGGTCTTTCCAGGCCCAGTTGCGGTAGGCGCCGAAGTCTCGGCTGGCGTCGAAATCGTGGTTGACCTGGTTGCTCTGGCAACCGCCCAGCAACACAACGACAGCAAGTGCAGCGATACGACGAAACATGGTGCTTCTCCAAAAGACGACGTGAGCCTGAAATGAGAATAGCTGCTAACTAGGCGGATAGGCAGCCATTGCCTTCTGCATCGCCTTGCGCAAGCTATCGGCGCGCTCGCTCAAGCTGCCCTGGCTGGTGGTTTCCGCGCTGGTGCTCCACACCGGCTGGCGAGTGCGGGCGTCGAACAGGCTGATACGCGCCACTGCCACCGTCACTTCATAGGTGCGCACCACAGGCACGCTGTTGTACATGCCATAGCCGTTGCCGTAGCGGTTATAGCCGCCGTAGCCGTAGCCATAGTCGTCCTGGACCTGACGCAGGCGCTTTTCCAGGCGTACGTCGGCGCTCACCAGCAGGTCGGGTGCGCGGTTGTCATGCAAGGGGCGCAGGCCGCGCTGGTCGAGGGCGCCGCTGACCGCCTCGGCGACCTGCGCCGAATCGGCCCAGGCCATACCCGCCGGCAGTTGACCGTTGAGCCAGCCCCAACTGCGGTAGGCGCCATAATCGCGCACAGGCGCCGGGTAGGCGCTGGCATCAAAAGTAGTGGCCGCCTGGGCAGGAGCCGGCGGCATCGGCGCCGAAGCAGCGACGTAAGGGTTGGGGCTGGAGCACGCCCCCAGACCGAGGGATAACAGGATTAAACAGAGACGACGCATTTCGACCTCCGCAGGCTGGGCCGCTTAAACCGGACGGCAGACCCAGTGCAAATAACGCCCAAGTCCGGCAAAGCTTGGGTGACGACGGTGAGCGAGCTCCATCTCCAACAAATCCTGCAAATCGGCGCGAGCCTGGAATTCCACCGGCATATAGTCGTGGAACACCCGCACGCCACTTTGGCTTTCGACCTGCCACAACCCTTCGAGTTGCGCCGCCAACTCCCGTGGGTCGAGGGGTTGTTGCGGCGTGAGGCTCTGCTTTTCGCCGGCCATGTCGTTCTTGCGCATTTTGCGGAAGTGGCCTTTGAGCAGGTTGCGGTAAATCAACGCATCACGGTTGTAGAACGCCAGCGATAGCCAGCCACCGGGCAGGGTCAACTGGTGCAGCACCGGCAGGATGGCATGGGGTTCGGCCAGCCATTCCAGCACCGCGTGGCACAGCACCAGATCGTAAGGCTCGGTGAGTTGGCCAAGCAAGTCTTGCCAAGGTGCATGAATGAACGTCGCGGTCTGGCCGGCGTCGGCGAAGCGTTGGCGCGCACCTTCGAGCATCGGCTCAGCGGGTTCGGCCAGGGTCACCTGGTGGCCGCGCTCGGCCAGCCACAGCGACATATGCCCCAGGCCCGCACCGATATCCAGCACGCGCAACGGGCGCTGCGGCAAGGCTTCGGCCAGGTCGGCCTGGAGCACCGCCAGGCGAATCGCACCCTTGGCGCCACCGTAGATTTTTTCGGCAAAGCGCGTGGCCAACTGGTCGAAATGACGGTCACTCATGGGCAAACCGCCGTTCGCTGTCGGCCAGCTTTTCGCGTACCACTTCGTTCATATCCAGCCCCAGTTCACTGCACAGCAACAGCAGGTACAACACGATATCGCCGACTTCCTGGCCCGCATGGGCGAGTTTATCGGCGGGAAGCTGGCGGGATTGGTCTTCGGTAAGCCACTGGAAGATTTCCACCAGTTCGGCCATTTCCACGCTGGCGGCCATGGCCAGGTTTTTCGGGCTGTGGAACTGCTTCCAGTCGTTGGTATCGCGGATGCGGTGCAGGCGTTCGGTGAGGTGTTCGAGGTTCATTAGGGGGCTCCTGAATGGGTATAGCTTCAGGGGGATGGGGATTGAAGGCAAGTGAATAGCAGTGGTGTTTTCAAGGACGCCATCGGGGGCCTAGTCAACAACGCTGAACTCAATCCTGGCAGTTTGACCGGCCTCATCCAAGACGCTTAGCTGGTAACGGCCCAGCCGCTCGAAACTGGCATTGATGCTGTCCTGGTTGGCGCTATCCCCCAACGGCGCACCATTGAGGAACCACCAGCGTCGGCCGCTGCCGCCCAGGGCGGAGATTTTCAGGCGCAGGGCCTGTTGACTGGCGGCGGGCAGGCGCAGTTGATCGCCTTCGCGTACGCCCACGATGGACAACGGCGACGACGCGGCCAACGCCGGTGGCGGGCAATCGGGGTCAGGCGCCGGGATGCGCGCTTCGCGGCGTTCGATCCGTGGCAACCAGGGTTCCAGCGGCGCCGGCCACAGGGCAATATTTTTGGCCTGGGCACCAGGGCAATGGGCGTCGACCCTCAGGCCCTTGGCGTTGACCCAGATGCTTTCCATCAAGCCCACGCTCAATGGCTGGTCCAATGCCTGCAAGGTCGGTGGCGTGGTGTTGTCCAGAGTCCAGGCAAATCGCTGGCGCCGGCAATTGGGGTCGCTGCGACTCATGGGCTGGCCCAGCGGCCAACAGATCGCCGCCACGCCGATATTTGCCGGCACCGGTTTGACCGGCGCGCTGATGCCGCGCTGGCTGTCGCGGTTGGTCAATACGTCATGCACCTGCAACATCAACGGCGCCGCCGATGCCAGGCCAAATTGCCCCGGCACCGGCGTACCATCCGGCCGGCCGATCCACACCCCGATCAAATACCGCGGCCCTACGCCAATCGCCCAGGCATCGCGAAAGCCATAGCTGGTGCCGGTTTTCCACGCCAGTACCGGGCGTTGCACCAGTTCGGCACGCGGGTCGCGGTCGGGCCGCGCCTGGCCGCTGAGGATGCGCCGCACAATCCAGGCGGCCCCGGGTGACAGCAGTGGCCGCTCCCTGAGCGCATCCTCCGGCTGTAGTCGCAGGGAGGCGCTCTTGCCGTCGCGGGCCAAGGCGCTGTAGCCGCTCACCAGGTCTTCCAGGCGACTGCCTGCGCCGCCGAGGATCAGCGCCAGGTTCGGTTCAGCCAGCGCCGGCAACGCCAACGGCATACCGCCGATGCGCATCTGTGCGGCGAAGCGCTTGGGCCCGTAGGCTTCCAGCAATTGCACCGCCGGCAGGTTCAACGAACTGGACAACGCCGTGCTCGCTGGCACCGCCCCGGTGAAGCCCATGGAAAAGTTGCCCGGGCGATAATCGCCATAACGCCGCGGCACGTCCTGCAACAGCGATTCGGAGTGAATCAGGCCATCGTCCAGGGCCATGCCATACAGAAAGGGCTTCAACGTGGAGCCGGGCGAACGCAGCGCGCTGATCATGTCCACATGGCCAAAGCGCTTGGTGTCGTTGATATCCACCGAGCCCAGGTAGGCGCGCACCGCCATGCTTTCTTCCTCGACCACCAGGATCGCCGCCGAGGTGTGTTCCGGCAGGCGTGCCCGCCAGCCCAGCAGCAGGTCTTCGAGACGGCGTTGCAAGGTGGCATCCAGGGTGGTGCGGATCAGCGGCGGGCTGTCGGGGCGGTTGAGGCGGCGCGCCAGCAATGGCGCCAGGCTCGGCTCCAGGCGCGGGGCGAGCAGCAGCGGTTCTTCCAAGGCTTCATCGACCGCCGACTGCGGCCATACCTTGAACTCGGCAAGCCGGCGCAGCACTTTGTCGCGGGCCTCTTGGGCGCGCTGCGGGTGACGGTCCGGACGCAAACGACTGGGCGCCTGGGGCAATACCGCGAGCAAGGCGGCTTCAGCGTGCGTCAGTTGTGACGGTGACTTGCCCAGATACGCCCAACTCGCCGCTGCCACGCCCTGCAACGTGCCGCCGAAAGGTGCACGGTTCAGGTACAGGTTGAGGATTTCGTCCTTGGACAGGTGCCATTCCAACTGCGCGGTACGCCACAGCTGGCGCAACTTGCCATGCAGGGTGCGTGAATGCGGGTCGAGCAAGCGCGCCACTTGCATCGACAAGGTGCTGCCGCCGGATACCACCCGTGCGCCGCTCAGGTTTTGCCACGCCGCCCGCACCAGCGCCAGCGGGTTTACCCCAGGATGCTGGTAAAACCACCGGTCTTCGTAAGTGAGCAGCGCGTCGAGGTAATACGGCGACACCTCGCTGGTGTGCACTGGGTAGCGCCACACTCCATTGGCATCGGCAAATCGCCACAGCGGCGTGCCATCCTCGGCCAGCACCACCCGGGCCAGGTCGTCCTGGGGCAGGGGCAATGGCCAGATCCGATCCGCCAGCCACAACAAGGTCATCACCAACAGCAAGCTCGCCAGGGTCCAGCGGGCAACAAAACGCAAATTCAAACGGCTAAACCTCTATGCTTCAGGGAACTAGCCACGCCCCATCGCGACAAAAGGCTCAGTGCTGGCAATTTCGTCCACTTATTCATCGAGACACACCTATGCAAGCAGACTTTTTTGGATGGCTGGGTAACACACTCGGCTTGATCATCCACTACATCATCGAGTTCTTCAGTGGGCTGTTCAATATGCTATCCAACGCCGGCGGCAACTTTGTCGATGGGATGTCTCGAGCGCTAGGCATGGACACCTCGATCATCAGCATCATCACCCTGATCGTCGGCCTGCTCTTCCTTTACTCGGCAGTACGCGCCTTTATGCGGGCCTCGATCATCGTGGGGATCATCTGGCTGATGCTGGGCCTGTGGTTGCTCAGCTGGGTTGTGCACTGATCTGCTGTGGGAGGGCTTGAGCCCTCCCACATTCAACCCCATTCCAAATTGAGCTGTCAGCGGCCCTTGATCACCATATCCACCGGCGTCTCACCCACCGCCTGCCAATTGGGCCGATACATCGACTCCACCTGCGGCGGCGGCACGCGATAGGTCCCCGGCGTCACCGCCCGCGCCAAGTACAGCAAGTGCGTGGTGCCGTAGCCGTCCAGATTCATCGCCGCCACATAGCGATCATCCCTGAACTCCTGATGCTTGAGCGATGCGTTCTGCATTGACTCGCGCCATTGCTTGACTTGGCTGCTGGCGTTTTCCAGGCTGGCCGCGCTTTGTGCCAGGTTCTGGTTTTCCAGTTCCAGGCCGGCGGGCAGCAGGTCTACCACCAGGGCATCCGGCACGCGCTGCTTGGCGCTGACGGCCAAGTGCACCAGCACCAGGTCACCGCTGTTGAGGTTACGCAGATTCAACGCCTGGCCGTCCATGCCCAGGTATTCGCGGCGGATACTCAGGTTTTCACCACCGGCCGCTGGCGGCATTTGTGGATAACCCGAGATCGTCAACTGCTGGTACACCGGTGCGTCACCCTGATTGCTCAAGGCCAGGTCGCTGGACAGCAGTTTGCCTTCCAACTCCAGCGTCGATTGCTGATTATTCAACTCATGCAACCCGCCGCTGCCGGTGAGCGACACCTGCCAGCTCGCTTCTGGCTTGGCAAACCCAAGACGCCCGGCCAGGAACAGCGAATTACGCTCCTGGGTCGACAGGTACGGGCTGGCAGCCAACTGGTCCGACAGGGTGAACAAACGCTCTTCACGCTGGCCCTTGGCCAAGTCATTTTCTTCCAGCAATGCCAGGATCATCGCCTGGTCACGCAACGGGCTGCCGTAGTCGGCCAACCACGCCTTGCTATCGCGCTGCGCCGCCAACCCGGCCAACAACGCCTGATCCGCACGCGGTTGATCGCCCATTTTCTGCAGGGCGATGGCCAACTGCACCAGCGGCAACCCGGAGCGCGCATCACTGCGCCGCTCGAACAGGCTACGCAACGCCCCCAACGGTGCCTGCTGACTGCGTGCCAACACCATGCCGGCGTAAGCCTGCACGGCAAAGCGCGTGTGCTCGGCGTTGTCGCTGTAGTCGACTTCGATCAGGTTGCGCTCCTGCACATACCGCAGCAGGCGCTCGCTGGCCTTCTTCAAGGCTTCAGGCGGTACGGCAAAGCCCTGGTCGCGAGCGCGCAGCAGGAAGTCGGTGACATACGCGGTCAACCAATATTCTTCCTCGCCGTCGGCGCCCCATAAACCAAAGCTGCCGTTGTAGCGCTGCATGCCCAGAAGGCGTTCGATGCCCAACTCGATCTTGCGCTTGCGCTCGGCATCCGGCTCGCCCTTGATGCTCAGGCGCTTGAGCAGCGCGTCATCGGCATACAGCGACGGATAAAGGCCACTGGCGGTTTGTTCCAGGCAACCATAGGGGTACGCCTTGAGCGCACTGATCTGCGCGCCAAGGTTCAACGGTGGCCGACTCGACAGGCTCAACAGCGCCTGGCGCCCCGAGGCATAGAACTGATCCAGCGCGCCCGATGGCAAGCTCCATGGCTGGTCCTTGAGCACTGCGCGGTACTGCTTGAGCAGTGCCGGGTACGCCGGGCGCACGCCCAAGGTCCATTCGCGGCTGAACGGCGGCAGGTTTTCACCCGGCAGGTCCAATCCGTTAACGGTGACCTTGACCTTACCCTGGCCCAATCCACCCCAAGCTTTCACTGGGATGCGCAAGGTGGTGCGCTGGCCTTGCTTGAGTTCAACCGATTGCGTACCACTGTTGACCAGTTCCACCTGCCCTTCAGTCGTCAGTTGCACATCGAGCTTCTGCGCCTTGCCCGACAGGTTGGAGAGGTCCAGGGCCAAGGTGGTCTGGTCGCCTCCCGCCAGGAAGCGCGGTGCCGACAATTCGGCAATCAACGGCGCGGCGATCACGGTCTTGCCTTCGGCCATGCCGTAGCGATCATCGCTCCAGGCCTGGGCCATCAGGCGCAGCTCGCCATTGAAGTCGGGGATATTGACGCTGACTTCGCCCTCGCCATTCTCGTTCAAGGCCACCGGCGCGCTTTGCAGGGCGACGATGGTCACGCTGGTGTCCGGGCGCTTGCCGCCCTTGGCCAACGCCGCGTCGCCACCAAATGCCAGGCTGGCCAGGCGCCCCTGGCCGGCTTCGATCAACTGGCCGTAGATGTCGAACTGGTCGACGCCATAGGCTTTGCGACCAAACAGGCTGGCATACGGATCGGGCGTGGGGTATTCGGTGATATTGAGGATGCCCACGTCCACCGCCGCCAGCAGTACATGCACCTGTTTCGGCACGCTGCCATCGGCGTTCTTGGCGGCGATCTTCACCGTCAGCGGTTGTTTGGGGCGCATTTTTTCCGGCGCGGTGAGGGTTAGGCCAAGTTTGCGCTGGGTGCGATCCAGCGGCAGGTGCAGCAGGCCTACGGCGCGTTTTGGCGTGATATTGGCTTTGCGCTCGCCGGGGCGGATCACCAGGGCGCTCACATACAGATCATGGCGCGACCATTTAGGGTCGAGCTTCACCGCAAAGCTTTTGCCTTCGGCCGGCACGTCGATTTCCTGCCACCACAGCGGGCCTTCGGCGGACTCCACCAGCAGGTAGCCTTTACCGGCAGCCGGTGGGGTGACGGTGACGTTGGCGGTATCGCCATCGCCATAGGCGGGTTTATCCAGCGCCAACTTGACCTGGTCGGGGCGCACGGCGCCGCCTTCGGTGTTGTCCTGGGCCTGGTAGCCGGCCCAGAAACGCACACTGCTGATGAGCCCGGTCTGCGGGTCTTCAACCTCGACGCGGTAAGGACCCCACTCCACCTGGAAGCTGACCTTGGCGGTGTCGCCGGCCTTGATGTTCAGGGTCTGCTCGTCGAGGTTGAGGAATTTCTCATTGAAGTGATAGCTCCAGCCGTCATTCTCCGAGTAGTTCCAGTAGTAGTCACGGCGCTCGCGCACCAGGCGTACCTTGAGGTTTTGCGCGGCCAGTTTCTGCCCGTCCTGGTTGGCCACCAGCACTTCGAATTCCACCGGGCCATCGCCGTTGGTTTCCTTGCCGTCAAACAACCCGCGCAGGCCCGGCAGTTGCTCGGCCGGCCAGATCGGCTGCACCAGGCGCCGAGTGATCGGCCGCCCGCCAGACTCTTGCAGGCTGGCTTGCACAATCAATTGCAACGGCGATTTGGCCTCGGCCCACTTGCTTTCCAGGGTCAGCGCTTGCTCGCCATTGGCGTCGAGCACGCTTTCGTCCAGCTCGAAATCCTGGCTCAGCTCTTCTTCGGTGACGGAACCAAACTGGTAGCCCGGCAGGGATTTGACTGCTTCACGCAGCGGGCGCACGTAGACCTGGCCGCTGACCCGATTACCGGATGCCGGCGCGCCATACAGATAACGCCCGTTGACCTGGATGACCGGGTTATCCGCCGGGCTCAGTGCCGTGTCGCTGCCCTTGAGTTCCAGCGCCAGACGCTCGGGCAGGAAGTCTTCGACGAGGAACTCATACAGCTTTGGCTTGCCATCGCCGAGGTCGAACACCAACTGCCAGCGCCCGGTCGGCGCTTCGCCGGCCAGTTGCAGCGGGTATTGATACAGGCCGGAGGCATCGGCCTCCCACACGAACTTGCGGCTCACTTGCTCATCCGGGCGGCGCACTTCAACGCTCACCGGCTGCGGCTTGACCGCGTTGCCATCCTTGTCGCGCAACAGCGCGTTGAGCAACACCGTTTCACCGGGGCGATACAGGTCCCGCGGGCCGAACACAAAGAACTGCAACGGGTGGGACGGCTGCCCGCCGATATCGAACTCAGCCAGATCCAGCGCGGCGCTGTCCAAGCGCAACAGGCTGGTTTGTTCACCCTGCTTGGCCAGCAATACCTGGGCCTTTTTCGGCAGCGGCAACTCGGCGTGCCCACCGTCTTCGGTCTTGCCCTGGCCGAGCACGCGGCCTTCGGCATCGAGGATTTCAAGCTCTACGCCGTTAAGCGCCTTGCCGCCTTCCAACGCCTGGGTAAACACGTCCAGGCGATTGGCATAGCGATGCACCGACAGGCCGATATCACTCAAGGTAAACAGCGTGGCCGGTTGCGAATAGTTGTAGGTGCCCGAAGCACGCATCACCGCCAGGTACACACCCGGCTGCTGCAATTGCTTGAGGCCGGCAATCGGCAGCAGCAGGGTTTCGCGGGTGTTGCGCGCCGGGTTCAGGTCGAAACGCCCGCCGTAGACCAGATCCGCCATCGGCAGCAGTTCACGGGACTCATAGCTTTGCAGACTGGTATTGCGCCCCCACTGGGCCAGGAACGACGGCAGGGATTCAGGTTTGATACGGAAGAATTCCACGTCGATCTTGTCGACATTCAGCGCGATCACCGGCAGGCCCTCGGCCAGGCGTGTCGGCAGCAACGTGCCACGGCTGGCGAAGCCGACGGTGGCTTGCAGGTCGCGGGTTTCCAGGCGAGCGGTGTATTCGGCGGCGAGTGTGTTGTCATTGACCGCCTTCACCCCAGCGTCGACCGTCAGCACCAGCTTGCGCTGCGGTTCGAGGTGGCGCAGGCGCAGTTCCATCAGGTTATCGGAAAGCTCCCAGGCGCCATCCACCTTGCCGGACTTGCTGTCCACCAGGTGCAGCTTGTCGGCGAACTTCTGATCCGGGTCCAAGGGAATGGAAAAACTCACCGACAAGGTGCTGGCCCCATCCAACTGCACCTCGGACACGTCCACCACGCTTAACTCACGCCCGGCATAACGCTGCTTCAACGCCGCCACGTCCACCGCCGCCTTGGCGGGTTTGGGCGCTACGCTTGCCGCGGCGGAAGCCGTCGGTGCAGCCGGTTTATCGGAAGAATCACAGGCGCTCAGCAGGGCCAGCGCGCAAGCGAGGAACAGTCCTTTGTTAAACATGGGGCACTCGTAGTCAGAGGGAACCGAGGGGTGAACTATATATCAGCGCCGGCCAAGCCGCTGTGGCGCTGGTCACATTGACCGACGGAGGGCAGTTTGGTTCTGGCCGCCATCCAGGCCAAACCAAATCCCACAAACAATGCAGACACAAAATGTGGGAGGGGGCTTGCCCCCGATGGCGGTGTGTCAGTCACTGATATTTTGACTGACCTACCGCTATCGGGGGCAAGCCCCCTCCCACATTGGTTCTGGGTACAATGCCGCTCCACCAAGGAGCCCTCATGACCGCCCTGCTCGCCGACTGGCGCCACCGCCCCACCCACCGCCGCGTCTGGGCCTTGGCAGCGCCGATGATCCTGTCGAATATCTCCGTGCCGCTGGTGGCCCTGGTCGACAGCATGGTCATCGGCCACCTGCCCCACGCCCATCAACTGGGCGCCGTGGCCGTCGGCGCCAGCCTGTATACCTTCCTGGCGTGGGCCATGGGCTTCCTGCGCATGGGCTCCACCGGGTTCGCCGCCCAGGCCGCCGGGCGCAACGATGGTGCGGCGCTGCGGCAAATTCTGTTGCAGGGCTTACTGCTGGCGCTGGGCCTGGCGATGCTATTGGGCACCGTGGGCATTCCGCTGAGCCATCTGGCCCTGGAGTGGATGCAGCCGTCCCCCGAGCTCAATCAACTGACCCGCGACTTCTTCCACACCCGCCTGTTTGGTCTGCCCGCCGCACTCGCCAGCTATGCATTGGTTGGCTGGTTCCTTGGCACGCAGAATGCCCGGGCGCCGTTGGCGATTTTGCTGACCACCAACCTTGTGAACATTGCGCTTAACTTGTGGTTCGTCCTCGGACTGGACTGGGGCGTGGTCGGATCTGCACGCGCCTCGGTGATCGCTGAGTGGACCGGCGCCCTGCTCGGCCTGGCGCTCACGCAAAAAGCCCTGCGCGCCTACCCCGGGCATATTGCCTGGGCCGCGCTGAAACTATGGCAAAGCTGGCGCCCGTTACTGGCGGTCAACCGCGACATCTTTATCCGCAGCCTGGCCTTGCAGTCGGTGTTTTTCATGATCACGGTGCAAGGCGCACGCCTGGGCGATGCCACGGTTGCAGCCAATGCCTTGCTGCTCAATGGGCTGTTGCTGACGGCGCATGCTCTGGACGGTCTGGCCCATGCAGTCGAGGCCCTATGCGGCCACGCCATCGGCGCCCATGACCGCCAGGCGCTGCGCCGCTCGTTGGTGGTTGCCTGCGGTTGGTCACTGATCGCCAGCATCGGTTTCGCCCTCTTGTTCACCTTGGGCGGCCACCTGTTTATCGCCATGCAAACCGATATTCCCAGCGTGCGCGAAACGGCCGATATCTACCTGCCTTACCTGGCGGTATTGCCGTTGATTGCTGTGTGGAGTTATTTGCTCGATGGCCTGTTTATCGGCGCGACACGGGCGCGGGAAATGCGCAATGGGATGTTGCTGACAGTGATAATAGTGCTGCCGGTTGCCTGGGCGCTGCAAGGGCTGGGTAACCACGGGCTGTGGATCACCTTCCTGCTGTTTATGGCGGTGCGCAGCCTGACGCTGTGGGCGATTGCCTGGCGGCTGAATCGGCAGGGGCTTTGGCTGGGGGGATGAGATCCAGATGTGGGAGCGGGCTTACTCGCTCCCACATTGAATCGCTGTCAGCTGATATTACGAGGACAGGTAGGAAGAACGAGTCAAGCCAAGGCGCAACGCATCCAGGAACTGGGTGCGCTCAGACGCGGAGATCTTCGCGCTGGCACACTTGTCACGGTAGTGAGTCATCAACTCCTCCGGCGACAAGTGCACATAGCGCAGCATGTCTTCGATGGTGTCGTGGGTCTCGATCCCGGCGCTGTACACCGAACCGTCTTCGCGCTGGTAGATGTTCACCGAGTCGGTGTCACCGAACAGGTTGTGCATGTCACCCAGGATTTCCTGGTAGGCACCCACCAGGAAGATGCCCAGCAGGTAATCCTCACCTTCGTTCAAGCCATGAACCGGCAGGCTGGTCTCGATGCTCTGCTCGTCGACGTATTGCTTGATCTTGCCGTCGGAGTCGCAGGTCAGGTCTTGCAGCACGGCGCGGCGCAGTGGCTCTTCGTCCAGACGGTGCAGCGGCAGGATCGGCAATACCTGGCCGATGGCCCAGGTATCCGGCAGGCTCTGGAATACCGAGAAGTTGCAGATGTACTTGTCGGCCAGCTTGTCGTTGAGTTCGTCCAGCACCTGGCGGTGCGAGCGCTGGCGGGCTTTCAACGAGTTGTGCAGGCGGCGGCACACGGCGAAGTAGCACTGTTCGGCCAGGGCTTTTTCCGCCAGGGTCAGTTTGCCGTCGGCGTACTGGGTGGCCACGTCGCTCATGTAGTGGGTGGCACGCCAGTAGGTTTCGGTGACCATCTCGATGTCGGTCGGGCCCAGCAGGTCCACCAGCCACTGCACGGTTTCCGGCAGGCTTTCCTTGTTCTCGATGAGCGGGATTTCGTCGTTGTGCTTCTCGACGTCAGTCACCTGCACCACCAGCATGGCGTGGTGGGCGGTCAGGGAACGGCCGCTTTCGGAGAAGATGTTCGGGTGCGGCAGGCTCTGCGCATCGCAGAATTCCTTGAGCATGCCCACCACCACGCCGGCGTAGTCGTCCATGTCGTAGTTGATCGAGCTGGCGTTACGCGAGTGGGTACCGTCGTAGTCCACGCCCAGGCCACCGCCGACGTCGATATGGTCCACCGGCAGACCGAGGTTGCGCAGTTCGCCGTAGTAACGAATGGCTTCCTTGAACCCGTGCTGGTAGTCGGCCAGGTTGGCGATCTGCGACCCCATGTGGAAGTGCAACAGGCGGATGCCCTGGTCCAGGCCTGCCGCGCGGAAGCGCTCGACAACCGACAGCAACTGCGCCGCCGACAGACCGAACTTGGACTTCTCGCCACCGGTGTCCGCCCACTTGCTCGATGCCAGGGACGACAAACGCACACGCAGGCCGACCTGTGGCTTGACCTTGAGGCTCGCCGCCTCTTCGATCACCAGCTCAACTTCGGATTCTTTCTCGATCACGATGAACACATTGTGGCCGAGCTTCTGACCCATCAGCGCCAGGCGAATGAACTCGCGGTCTTTGTACCCGTTGCAGACGATGGTGCCGCCCTTCGGCGCCAGGGCCAGCACTGCCAGCAGCTCAGGCTTGGAGCCGGCTTCCAGGCCAATGGAGACATTCTGGGTGGCGATGATGTTCTCGATCACCGCTTCCTGCTGGTTCACCTTGATCGGGTACAGCGCGGTGTACTTGCTCTGGTATTCCAGGCGCTCGATGTTCGAATCGAAAGCACCGGTCAACTGGCGCACGCGGTCTTGCAGAATGTCGGGAAAGCGCACCAGCAGCGGCAGCGACAGGCCGCTCTTGCGCAGTTCATCGACTTGCTCGTAGAGGTCGACAGGTGTGCTGTTCGGGCCGTTCGGACGGACTTCTACGCGACCGGCTTCATTGATCGCGAAATAACCGGCCCCCCAATGGCGAATCCCGTAAACACTGCGGCTGTCCGCAACTGTCCATTGGCTGCCATCGTCTTTGCGTGTGCGTCGTACGGACATCGAAGTCCCCTATAAATGAAGTCGAAGACACCGCCCCGGTTCAGGGCTGGCGCAGTCTAAAGAATGAAAATGACGATTTGCCTGCAAGGGAGGTAGACCCCACTCGCAGGACAGAGTTTAGCCACAGGTTGGGAAGAGGCTTTCAGCCGCCGGACTTCTTGGCCTTGTACCCGAGCTTGATCAGCTCGGCCAACAGCAATTGGACGTGATCGCCCTGGATCTCGATGACCCCGTCTTTCAACGCGCCACCGGTGCCACAGCGCTTTTTCAGCGTGGTGGCCAGTTCCTTGAGCGCCTCTTCGGCCAGGGGCACGCCGGTGATGGTGGTCACCGTCTTGCCGCCACGGCCCTTGCTCTCGCGGCGCACGCGGGCAATGCCGTCGCCTTCAGGGATCAGGGTCTGTCTGCAGGTGCACGAATCCACGGGCTGACGACAGTCCGGGCAGTGTCGACCTGCGTCGGTGGAAAATACCAGGCCACCAAGGGCGGCGAAGGATGCGGCTTTTTTGGCCACCGGCAATCCTCTTGGGAGGATGAAGACTGATCGGCCTGCGCCATGGGGCTAGACCGACCGCGAAGCCCCACTCAGGCAGGGGCAGCGCTACCGAACCGCCAAGGTGGTTCGGGTGAAAAGGCGCGCAGTGTAACGGCAAAAAGCAAAGTTGCTAAGAGCCAAATGGCGCCAATTTATGCAACTTTAGCGACGTGAGGCCAGATAGCGCCGCAGGCCCTCTTGGGCGTCCGGGCAGTAAGGCTTTTGCTTGGCTTCGCGCAGCACGGTTCTGATCGGTAAAAAGCGCGCTTCCATCACCTCTTCGGGCTGCAGGCGCAGGGAACTGTCCCACACGGCGGAGTAAGATTTGCACCAAAGCCGGCTGTCGCCTTCTTCGAAATAGAAATGGTCATGCTCGGTCAATGGCACACCGCTGACACCCAGCTCTTCTTCCAGCTCGCGGGCTGCCGATTGCGCATAGGATTCACCGGCCGCGACCATCCCGCCCGCCGCCGTGTCCCAAAACCCGGGATACAGCGCCTTGCTCAGGGTGCGTCGATGCACGCACAGCTCGCCCTTGGAATTGAACAGGAAGATAAAGGTGCAACGGCCGATCAGACCGCGCTGGCGAAGATCGGACCTGACCAGGTGGCCGAGCAGGTTGTCCTGCTCGTCGACCCAGCAGATCAGTTCGGCGTCGGAGGCCGCACGGTGTGCGACCTCCCTGGAGGAAGCGTCCATCATCAACCCTGGTTGAGGAGCTGACGCAAGTCGATCACTGCAGCGTTTGCCCGGGAAATGTAATTGGCCATTACCAGCGAATGGTTCGCCAGTACACCAAAGCCACTGCCGTTAAGAATCATAGGGCTCCAGACCGGTTCCTGCGAGGCTTCCAGCTCACGAATGATCTGGCGCACGCTGACGGTGGCATTTTTCTTGGCCAGCACATCGGCAAAGTCGACTTCGATGGCGCGCAGCAGGTGGGACAGGGCCCACGCCTGGCCACGGGCCTCGTAGAACACGTTGTCGATCTGCATCCATGGGGTTTCCACCACTTCTTCATCGACCTGCGGCACTTCGCCCGGCGCCAGCGCCTCGGTTTTCAGTGCGGTATTGAGCTTGACCCGGCCCACGCTGGCCGACAGACGCTGGGACAACGAGCCCAAACGGGTAGCGACATCGCCCAGCCAGTTGTTCAGGTTATCGGCACGCGCATAAAACAGCGCGCCGCGCTGGTTCGGGTCGGACAGGCGCGCCTCGTAGCGGCTCAGGGAATTGATGCCTTCCTGGTATTCCGACTCGCTGGAGGGCAGCACCCAGCTCTTGTTATCGAAGTTGAAACGCGGCTCGGCCTTGGCCAAATCAGCATCTTCAGCCGACTGCGACTGGGAGCGGGCGAAATCTTTACGCAGGGCGCGGGTCAGGTCACGTACCTGCACCAGCACGCCATATTCCCAGCTCGGCATGTTGTCCATCCACAGGCCAGGCGGGAAACGGTCGTTGGAGATGTAGCCGCCAGGCTTGTTCAGCAAGGTGCCGACCACGCTCTTGAGGGTTTCGACGGTGGTATAGCCCACCACCATCTGCTTGCCGTCCTTCTCGGCGGCAAGCTGGGCGTTTTGCTGGACCGGGAACAGCGCCGGCTCCTGGCTCCAGTACCAACCCAGACCACCGGTGACCAGCAGGTACAGGCAGATCACGCTGAGCAAGGCTCGGCTCATCAGCAGGTTGCGAAAATAGCTGCGGTTGGCCGACTTGGGCTCAGGGGCGGGGCCTTTGGCACTGCCTGCACGGTTTTTCCAGTCCAGCATGGCGATATCCTTTCAATCACTTGAGTTCATGCACGTCAATTGTCCGGGTGCGTTCAGACACTCCGACCACAACCCTAACCCATCGTGCCCATCGGTGCGGGGCTTTTGCGTGAAACTGGCACACAAGAGCGGTTCGACTATAAAGGATGCACGCTTTTTACGCTGCACGACCAACAGGTCAGCAACTGAATGCCGGGCACACGGACTTAATTGACGTATGACACTCATGCAATAGAAAAGAGGTGCTAGCATAGAGCCATCAGTCGACCTCAGCATGCACCCTCACAGTAGTCAGGATATGACCGAGCCAGAAGACCCCAGCCGCGAGCGTCTCAAGCAGCATTTTGCCCAGCGGGTAATTCATCAGGCACGTCAAATTCTTGAGATCTGGCAGCGCCTGCAACGCAGCGAATGGTCGAACGCCGATTTTTCCGAACTCAGCGAAGCCAATCTGCGCCTGCTGCGCTTTGCCGAGCGATTCGAACAGCCGGAACACAGTCAACTGGCCCGGCATATCGGTGAATCCTTGCAGGCCGTGGACGAAAACCGTGGTCGCCTGAGCAGCCAACTGATCACGGAACTCAACCGCTTGATGCAACGCCTGTCCCGCACCGGCTTGCGCCAGGGCGATCAGCTTGAGCAAACCTTCCTGCCGCCAATGCGCAAGCCGATCTACGTGATGCTGGCCGACCATGACCGCGCCGAACGGCTGGCCAAGCAGCTGGAATTCTTTGGCATGAGCGCCCAGTCCCTGGACAGCGTCGCCGCCTTTCACGCTTCCATGGCAGAGCGCCTGCCGTCGGCGATTGTGATGGACGTGGACTTCTGCGGCACCGGTCTGGGCCTCAAGCTCGCCGCGCAAGCCCAGGAGGGCCTGGAACAAAAGCTGCCGCTGTTATTTTTCAGCCTGCACGAAACCGATACGCCAACGCGCCTGGCCGCCGTGCGCGCTGGCGGCGAGGAATTCCTCACCGGCACCCTGGAAGCCTCCAGCCTGCTGGAAAAGATCGAAGTGCTGACCTGCGTCGCCCAGTACGAGCCATATAAAGTACTGATCATTGACGACTCGCGGGCCCAGGCGCTGCACACCGAACGCCTGCTCAACAGCGCCGGCATTGTCACGCGCACCTTGATCGAACCGATCCAGGCCATGGCCGAGCTGGCGGATTTCCAGCCTGACCTGATCATCCTCGACATGTATATGCCTGCCTGTACCGGCACCGAGCTGGCCAAGGTAATTCGCCATAACGACCGTTATGTCAGCGTGCCGATCATCTACCTGTCGGCCGAGGACGACTTGGATAAGCAGTTGGACGCAATGAGCGAAGGTGGCGACGACTTCCTCACCAAGCCGATCAAGCCGCGCCATCTGATCACCACCGTGCGCAACCGCGCAGCGCGGGCACGCAACCTGAAGGCGCGGATGGTGCGCGACAGCCTGACCGGGCTGTACAACCACACGCATATCCTGCAATTGCTCGAAGACTGCAGCTTCCGCGCCCGCCGCGAGAACAAGCCATTGAGCTTTGCCATGCTGGATATCGACCACTTCAAGCGCGTCAACGACAGCCACGGCCACCCCATGGGCGACCGGGTGATCAAGAGCCTGGCGCTGTTTCTCAAGCAGCGTTTGCGCAAGACCGACTACATCGGCCGCTACGGCGGCGAAGAGTTCGCCATCGTCATGCCCGACACCGACCTGGAATCGGCCTGCAAGGTGCTGGACGAAATTCGCGGGCGCTTTGCAGAAATCCACTACCCCGCCCAGCCCCAGGATTTGTGGTGCACCTTCAGCGCCGGCCTGGTGGAGCTGTGCGACGGCTCCGACAGCCTGATGATGGCCGCCCAGGCCGACGAAGCGCTATACCGCGCCAAGGATGCAGGACGTAACCGCGTACAGGCCGCTCGCACGTCAAAGCAAAGTGCCATCTTTTCACCAGAATCCACCGATTCGGTCATAACTCTGTAACGCAAACGCAATAACTTCAGGCACTTATCTTTTGTCGTCGGTTGAATCCCCGCATGCGCCTGAAGCTGCTGACCAATCTCAATACCCTCCTGCTGGTGGCCGTGTGCCTTGCCCTCGGGGCGACGCTATGGTGGTCGCAACGGGCGCTGGAGCGTCCGTACTTGTTGATGGAGCGTTACCTGGGCCTGTCCCAGATCTTTCAAAACCAGGCGGCCCGTAATATCGACGACTACCTGGCCAGCGGCGACGCCCTGCGCCTGAGCAGCGCCAGCCAGAGCCTGGAGAGCCTGTTGAAGCAGCTCGACGAACTGCCGGCCGAGCTGGCGCAAAACCTGCGCCCCAGCCTGGCGGACCTGGAGACCTTCAGTAAGACGGCCCTGCTGGCCGCCGGCAAACTGGCCGGCGACCCGCAAGCGCTGTTGCTGCAAGCCGAACGCGAACTGGGGGCGAACCTCGAGCAACTGAGCCAATACGCCGGCGCTGTCAATTCCACGGACGCCGCGCGCTACCTGCCGCCGCTGCTCGCCGCCTCGCAACACCTGGGCAAACTGTCCCTGGCCCGCGATAAGCTGATGGGCAGCGGCCGCGCCGAGTTGGCCGATGAGGTCGAGCGCGAGATCGCCAACATCCGCACCCAGGCTGACCTGCTGGCGCAATTGCCGTTGCTTGGGGTCAAGGCCAGCGCTGAATCCAACACCGACGATTTCTCCGCGCTGATGGGCCTGGAAAACACCGAAAAAACCGAAGCCCAAGACACTGGCGTCGACCTCAAGCGCGAGCTCAATAGCCTGTTGACCCGCTATCCCGCCGAACTTCAGCGCACTCGCGAGCAGATCCAGCAACGCGCCGACCTTGCCGCCAGCACCCAGCTGAAAATCGCCAGTGTGCAGCAAGCCATTGCCGGCCTTGAGCCAGTGGTACGCGCGCAACACGCCACTATCCAGGGCGAAGTGCGCGTGATGCAGGGCATGATGATCGGCCTGATCCTGCTGATCGCGCTACTGATCGACACCCTGCAACGCCGCCTGGCGCGGGTGCTGACCAACCTCGCACCGGCCTTGTCCACCTGGGCCGACGGCGACTTCAGTCAGCCGATTACCTTAGGCAAGACCAACCGTGAGCTGCACGCCATTGAAGCGTCCCTGAACCGTCTGCGCGCCTACCTGGTGGACCTGGTGGGCACCATTCGCGGCAATGCCGAAGAAGTTGCCGGCAGCAGCCGCGCCCTCGCCGACCTGAGCAGCGGCTTGCACGACGGTGCCCAGCGCCAGGCCGGCGACACCGCGCAGATCCGTGACTCCCTGGGCGAACTGGAAGCCACCATCCAGCAAGTAGCCGGTGATGCCAGCCAGGCCGCCGGTGCCAGTCGCAGTGCAGGCTTTGCCGTCGAGCAGGGCCAGCGGGTGATCGGCCTGAGCCTGACAGGGTTGCACGCCCTGGTAGGCGAAGTGCAGCAAAATGCGCAGATGATCGAGAAACTCGCGGAGGAATCCGCCACCATCGGCGGCGTACTCACAGTGATTCGCTCGATTGCTGACCAGACCAACCTGCTGGCCCTCAACGCCGCCATTGAAGCTGCCCGCGCCGGTGAGGCCGGGCGTGGTTTTGCCGTGGTTGCCGACGAGGTTCGCTCCCTGGCCCAACGCACTGCCGGCGCCACCGCCGAAATCCAGGGCCTGATCGCCGGCCTGCAAACCGCCGCGCACCAGTCGGTCCAAGGCATGCGCGCCCAGGTCGAACACGCCGAAGCCACTGCCCAGCAAGCCCAGGCCGCGGATGGCGCGCTGGATGAAATCGTCGGGGCGATCCAGACGATTTCCGAGACGGCGGTACGCATTGCCGATGTGACCGCGCAGCAGAGTGGGGCTGTGAGTGAGATACGTGATAACAGCGAAAGAATTCATCAGCTGGGTGAGGATAATTTGTTGCGCATTGGCCAGGGGCGTAGTCAGGGCGAGCATCTGTTGGTGCTGGGTGGGCAGCTCAACACTGCCGTACAAGCCTTCCGCGTCTCACCCGCTCTCCCGCCCTATGGAGATCAAATGTGGGAGGGGGCTTGCTCCCGATAGCGGTGGATCAGCTACAGATATTGAGACTGACACACTGTAATCGGGAGCAAGTCCCCTCCCACATTTGATCTTCAGTGGATTCAAGACCGTGTCAGGCATGACTGGATCCTGGGCCACAGTCACAAATTTCGCGCAATCCTCGCTAATCGTGCTGCCTACTGCATAGAACTGGACAGTCACAAAGGCTTTGCGGCATAGTCGCCGGGTTCTGCCGCACCCACACCAATAACAAGGAACAGCCGATGGCGACCTTACTGGTTCTTCACGGACCCAACCTGAACCTGCTCGGCACCCGCGAACCGGGCGTCTATGGGGCAGTGACCCTCGACCAGATCAACCTCGACCTGGAAAAACGGGCACGTGAAGCCGGCCACCATTTGCTCTACCTGCAAAGCAATGCCGAGTACGAATTGATTGATCGCATCCATGCCGCCCGTGTTGAAGGCGTGGACTTTATCCTGATCAATCCCGCCGCTTTTACGCATACAAGCGTTGCATTACGTGACGCGTTGCTGGCGGTGAGCATCCCATTCATCGAAGTGCATTTGTCCAACGTGTACAAACGCGAACCTTTCCGCCATCACTCTTACTTCTCCGACGTAGCGGTAGGAGTGATCTGCGGCCTTGGCGCCAGCGGTTACCGACTGGCCCTGGAGGCCGCCCTGGAACAGCTTGAAGAACAGGCCAAGCGCCCCTGACCGACCCTTGGGAGTTGATGATTCATGGATATCCGTAAAGTTAAGAAACTGATCGAACTGCTGGAAGAATCCGGTATCGACGAGCTGGAAATCAAGGAAGGCGAAGAATCCGTACGGATCAGCCGTCACAGCAAGACCCCGGCCCAACAGTTCTACGCACCACAGATGCAAGCACCGGCTCCAGCCGCTGCCGCCCCTGCCGCAGCACCAGCAGCCGCAGCGCCTGCCGCTCCAGCCGCCCCTGTGCTGAACGGCTTCGTGGTCAAGTCGCCAATGGTCGGTACCTTCTACCGCACCCCGGCACCGACCTCGCCAGCCTTCGTTGAAGTGGGCAAGACCGTGAAAGTGGGCGACACCATCTGCATCGTTGAAGCGATGAAGATGATGAACCACATCACGGCCGAAAAAGCCGGCGTCATCGAATCCATCCTGGTAGAAAACGGTCAGCCGGTTGAGTACGACCAGCCGCTGTTCACCATCGTTTGAACCGCGGAGCGCCTTCGATGTTGAAACCTGCGAAGAAACTGCAAAAAGTCCTGATCGCCAACCGCGGCGAGATCGCGCTGCGTATCCTGCGCGCCTGTAAGGAAGAGGGCATCAAGACCGTCGCTGTTTACTCGACGGCCGATACCGAATTGATGCACGTGAAACTGGCGGACGAAAGCATCTGCATTGGCCCGCCACTGGCCACGAACTCCTACCTGAAAGTCTCGAACATCATCGCTGCGGCAGAAGTGACCGGCGCTGATGGCATCCACCCGGGCTACGGCTTCCTCGCGGAAAACGCCGATTTCGCCGAACAGGTGGAAAAATCCGGGTTCGCCTTCATCGGCCCGAAAGCCGAAACCATTCGCCTGATGGGCGACAAGGTTTCAGCCAAGGACGCCATGATCGCAGCCGGCGTGCCAACCGTTCCAGGTTCCGACGGCCCACTGCCTGAAGACGAGGAAACCGCCCTGCGCATTGGTCGCGAAGTCGGTTACCCGGTGATCATCAAGGCCGCCGGTGGCGGTGGTGGTCGCGGCATGCGCGTGGTGCACAAGGAAGAAGACCTGATCGAAGCCGCCAAGCAGACTCGCTCCGAAGCGGGCGCCTGGTTCGGCAACCCGATGGTCTACCTGGAGAAGTACCTGACCAACCCACGTCACGTGGAAGTCCAGGTGCTGTCCGACGGCCAGGGCCACGCCATCCACCTGGGCGACCGCGACTGCTCGCTGCAACGTCGTCACCAGAAGGTACTGGAAGAAGCACCGGCACCGGGCCTCGACGAAAAAGCTCGCCAGGAAGTGCTGGCTCGCTGCGTCAAGGCGTGCATCGACATCAACTACCGTGGCGCCGGTACCTTTGAGTTCCTCTACGAGAACGGTCGTTTCTACTTCATCGAGATGAACACTCGTGTGCAGGTAGAGCACCCGGTTTCGGAGATGGTCACCGGTATCGACATCGTCAAGGAGATGCTCAGCATCGCCGCCGGTAACGTGCTGTCCTTCACCCAGGACGACGTGAAGATGCACGGTCACTCCCTGGAGTGCCGGATCAACGCCGAAGACCCGAAAACCTTTATTCCGAGTCCAGGTCTGGTCAAGCATTTCCATGCGCCAGGCGGCAACGGCGTTCGCGTCGATTCGCACCTGTACAGCGGCTACAAGGTTCCGTCCAACTACGACTCGCTGATCGGCAAGCTGATCACCTGGGGCGCTACTCGCGACGAGGCCATGGCCCGTATGCGCAACGCCCTGGATGAAATCGTGGTAGACGGCATCAAGACCAACATCCCACTGCATCGGGACCTGGTTCGTGATGAAGGCTTCTGCGAAGGTGGTGTGAACATTCACTACCTGGAACACAAGCTGGCCAACCAGTAAGTGCTCCACCCAACAAAGCCGCCTTCGGGCGGCTTTGTTGTTTGTGGGCCCTCTATTTTGAAGATGTACACAGTGCAAATGTGGGAGGGGGCTTGCTCCCGATAGCGGTGGATCAGTTACAGATGATGAGGCTGACACACTGCTATCGGGAGCAAGCCCCCTCCCACATTTGATCCGTGTTCAGTCAGTACAGTCGTCTTCTGCGGTTCGCTCGCGTAAACTTGCGCGCTTTCGCGGCCTACCCGCTGCACATTCATTTTTTTCAAAGGTGCCCGCCATGCCTTGGCTGCAAGTCCGTCTCGCCATCAGCCCAGAACAAGCCGAAACCTACGAAGACGCTTTCCTTGAAGTAGGCGCCGTGTCGGTGACCTTCATGGACGCCGAAGACCAGCCCATCTTCGAACCGGAACTCAATACCACGCCGCTGTGGTCCCACACCCACTTGCTGGCCCTGTTCGAAGACGGCACCGATGCCGCTGCCGTGCTGGCCCATATGCAATTGCTCACCGGCAGCCCGCTGCCCGAGCATCACAGCGAAGTCATCGAAGACCAGGACTGGGAACGCAGCTGGATGGATAACTTCCAGCCCATGCGTTTCGGCCAGCGCCTGTGGATCGTGCCGAGCTGGCACGCCGCACCGGAACCAGACGCGGTCAACCTGCTGCTGGACCCGGGCCTGGCGTTCGGCACCGGTACCCACCCCACCACCGCCCTGTGCCTGGAATGGCTGGACGGCCAGGACCTGACCGACTGCAACGTGCTGGACTTCGGCTGCGGCTCGGGGATCCTGGCGATTGCCGCTCTGCTGCTGGGCGCCAAGGAGGCCGTGGGCACCGATATCGACGTGCAAGCTCTGGAAGCCTCCCGCGACAACGCCGGGCGCAACCACATCCCTGAAGGCAAATTCCCGCTGTACCTGCCGGAGCAATTGCCCCAGGTGAAGGCCGATGTACTCGTTGCCAATATCCTCGCCGGGCCGCTGGTTGCCTTGGCGCCGCAGCTGTCGAGCCTGGTCAAGCCGGGGGGGCGCCTGGCGCTGTCGGGCATTCTCGCCGAACAAGGTGAAGACGTCGCCGCAGCCTACGCCCAGGACTTCGAACTGGACCCGATCGCCAACCGTGATGGCTGGGTACGCATCAGTGGTCGTCGGCGCTAGAATGAGCGCTTGCCTGAATCGGATGGCCGCATGACCGACAGTTTCGTCACCCAGTGTCCGCATTGCCAAGCTCGCTTTCGCGTCAACCACGCCCAGTTGAACGTGGCCCGTGGCGTGGTGCGCTGCGGCTCGTGCCTGCAAGTGTTCAACGCCGCTCGCCAGTTGTTGGAGCAACGCAACCACACGCCTGCGCCGCAACCTGAGCGGCCGGCTACTGTCGAGCCAGCCGTCAAACCGGCTGGCGAAGCAACTGCACAACCACCGCGGGCAATCAGCCAGAAGCAATGGACAGCCGAAGAGCTGGACCTGGATAACCTGGACCTGGACAAAGAACTGGCCAAGCTGGAACGTCGTGAGATTCAGCACACCCAGCCGCCAGGCGCGGAACGTCGCCACCCGGGTGCTGATCGCCGGCAAAAGGAAGACTCCCTCAGCGCAAGCCGCGATACGGCCAAGGCCGAGGAAGAAAAGTGGGCTGCCAGCCTGTTCAGTGCCCCACCAGAGGAGCGCGCGCAGCCCCCTGAGGACCTGCCCGAGCCGGCCAAGACACCTGCGTCCAAACAGCGCACCGAACCGTCCATGTCGGCCCACACCGACGAACTCGATGACGAACCGCCGCTGCGTTCTGCCCCTGGCGATGACGACCTCGACCCGCCGCTGACACCTGTCACCGACGCGCGGGATATGCCCGAACCCGAAGAGCCCCTGCAGTCACGCCGCAAGCGCCCGCGCGCGGAAGCCGGAGTGCACGACGACCTGCTCCACGACCTGGAAGACGACCCTCTGCACCTGTATGCGCAGAAACGTCCGTCAGGCTGGGGCCGCCGCTTGATCTGGATCACGCTCATCGTACTCGCGGCTGCCGGCCTGGCAGGCCAGTACATCGCTTACCAATTCGATGACCTGGCCCGCCAGGACGCCTACCGCCCATGGTTCCAGGAGCTGTGCCCGAAACTGGGTTGTACCGTGCCATCGCGGGTCGATGTCGCCCATATCAAGAGCAGCAACCTGGTGGTGCGCAGCCACCCCGAATTCGCCGGCGCGCTGGTGGTGGATGCGATCCTCTATAACCGCGCGACCTTCTCCCAGCCCTTCCCACTGCTGGAGCTGCGCTTTGCGGATTTGAATGGCAGCCTGATTGCCAGTCGTCGCTTCAAACCTGCCGAGTATCTCAGTGGCGAGTTGGCCGGCGTCAGCGAAATGCCCTCGCAGACGCCGATCCACATCTCCCTGGACATCCTTGATCCAGGCAACAAGGCCGTGAACTACAGCCTAAGCTTCCATTCGCCAGAGTGAAGCAACGCACATACCGAGGTTTGACGGTGGATTATTGACTTTGCCGCCGTCGACCAAACCGATGGCGATAAAAAAGCAACTGTTCAGATTTTATCCAATTCAGCCTTTAACCAGTCATCGAGAGCGGGTATCATGCCAACCCTTTTTCGAACTCTAATGATCCGGCCCCACAACAGGGAAGTCCTATGTCGGCGGTACGCATCGGCCCATACACATTGCAGAACGGCTTGATCCTCGCCCCGATGGCGGGCGTCACCGACCAGCCCTTTCGTCAGTTGTGCAAGCGTTTGGGCGCGGGTCTAGTAGTCTCTGAAATGGTTACCAGCGACATGAGTTTGTGGAACACCCGCAAGTCGCGGATGCGCATGATCCACGAAGGTGATCCCGAGCCACGCTCGGTACAGATCGCCGGTGGTGATGCACAGATGCTGGCGGATGCAGCCCGGGCCAATGTGGAGTTGGGTGCACAGATCATTGATATCAACATGGGCTGCCCGGCCAAGAAGGTCTGCAACAAGGCTGCCGGTTCCGCCTTGTTGAAAGATGAGCAGTTGGTTGCCGAGATCCTGCAGGCCGTCGTTGGCGCAGTGGATGTGCCGGTGACCCTGAAGATTCGTACCGGCTGGGACCGGGACAACAAGAATGGCCTGACGGTGGCGAAGATCGCTGAACAGGCCGGGATTACAGCGCTGGCGGTACATGGCCGTACCCGCGCCGACCTTTATACCGGTGAAGCCGAGTACGACACCATTGCCGCGATCAAGCAGGCCGTGTCGATGCCGGTGTTTGCCAATGGCGACATCGACTCAGCCGAGAAAGCCCGGCGCGTGCTGCACGCAACCGGTGCCGATGGCTTGTTGATTGGCCGGGCCGCCCAGGGGCGACCGTGGATTTTTCGTGAGATCGAGCACTTCCTGCGTACCGGCGAAGTCTTGCCGGCACCGGCGTTGGTCGAGGTGGAACGTATTCTGCTAGAGCATCTGGCCGCCCTGCACGCCTTCTATGGGGACGTGATGGGTGTACGCATTGCTCGCAAGCATGTCGGCTGGTATCTCGCCACCTTGCCGGGCGCCAAGGAATTCCGCGCTCAGTTCAATCGTTTGGATGAAACGCAGGCACAGGTCGCCACCGTTCGTGAGTTCTTCGCCGAACGTGACAAGAGCCTGGAAACAGGGGATGGAGAAGGGGTGGCCGCATGACGATGATGACCGAGACTTTAGTGAGTGGAACAACACCCGTGAGCGACAACGTCAATTTGAAACAGCACCTCAACACGCCCAGTGAAGAAGGCCAGACCCTTCGCGGGAGTGTCGAGAAGGCGCTGCACAATTATTTCGCCCACCTTGAGGGTGCTTCCGTCACGGACGTGTACAACCTGGTGCTCTCCGAAGTCGAGGCGCCCTTGCTCGAAAGCGTGATGAACTACGTCAAGGGCAACCAGACCAAAGCCAGTGAGCTGCTGGGCCTCAACCGTGGCACCTTGCGTAAAAAGCTCAAGCAGTACGATTTGCTGTAAGCATTCAATCAAACCAGAAAGGCGCCCGCGTAAAAACGGTCGCCTTTTTTGCTGACTCCTTTGCTTTTGATGGAAATTGAAATGACCGACCAGACTACCCGCCTGCCGATCCGCCGTGCCTTGATCAGTGTTTCCGACAAGACCGGGATCCTCGAATTCGCTCGGGAGCTGGAAGCCCTGGGCGTGGAAATCCTCTCCACGGGCGGGACCTTCAAACTGCTGCAGGACAACGGCGTGGCCGCAGTAGAAGTGGCGGACTACACCGGTTTCGCAGAAATGATGGACGGTCGCGTCAAGACCCTGCACCCGAAAATCCACGGCGGTATCCTCGGCCGTCGCGGTATCGACGACGCCATCATGAACGAGCACGGTATCAAGCCGATCGACCTGGTGGCCGTTAACCTCTACCCCTTCGAAGCCACCATCAACAAGCCAGGCTGCGACCTGCCGACCGCCATCGAAAATATCGATATCGGCGGTCCGACCATGGTCCGCTCGGCCGCCAAGAACCATAAAGACGTGGCCATCGTGGTTAACGCCAGCGACTACGACCAGGTGCTGGAAAGCCTGAAAGCCGGTGGCCTGACTTACGCCCAGCGCTTTGACCTGATGCTCAAGGCGTTCGAACACACCGCGGCCTACGACGGCATGATCGCCAACTACATGGGCACCGTGAACCAGGCAGCCGACACCCTGAGCACTGAAGGCCGCAGCCAGTTCCCGCGCACCTTCAACAGCCAGTTCATCAAGGCCCAGGAAATGCGCTACGGCGAGAACCCGCACCAGAGCGCGGCGTTCTACGTGGAAGCCAAGCCTGCCGAAGTGGGCATCGCCACCGCTACCCAGCTGCAAGGCAAAGAACTTTCCTACAACAACGTGGCCGACACCGATGCCGCGCTGGAATGCGTGAAGAGCTTCGTCAAACCAGCCTGCGTAATCGTCAAGCACGCCAACCCGTGCGGTGTGGCCGTCAGCCCGGATGCAGAAGGCGGTATCCGCCAGGCCTACGAACTGGCCTACGCCACCGACACCGAATCGGCGTTCGGCGGCATCATCGCCTTCAACCGCGAACTGGATGCCGAGACCGCCAAGGCCATCGTCGAGCGTCAGTTCGTCGAAGTGATCATTGCCCCAAGCGTCAGTGAAGAAGCCCGCGCCATCGTCGCTGCCAAGGCCAACGTGCGCCTGCTGGCCTGCGGCGAATGGTCGGCTGAGCGTGCCGCTGCCTGGGACTACAAGCGCGTCAATGGCGGCCTGCTGGTACAGAGCCGCGACATCGGCATGATCGGCAGCCAGGACCTGAAAGTGGTGACCCAGCGCGCCCCGACCGAGCAAGAGATCAACGACCTGATCTTCGCCTGGAAAGTGGCCAAGTACGTCAAGTCCAACGCCATCGTCTACGCCAAGAACCGCCAGACCATCGGCGTCGGCGCGGGCCAGATGAGCCGCGTGAACTCGGCGCGTATCGCCGCGATCAAGGCTGAGCACGCCGGTTTGCAGGTAGTGGGTTCGGTGATGGCTTCCGATGCGTTCTTCCCGTTCCGTGATGGTTTGGACAATGCCGCGAAAGCGGGCGTGACCGCCGTGATCCAGCCGGGTGGCTCGATGCGTGATGCTGAAGTCATCGCCGCCGCTGATGAAGCGGGCATTGCGATGGTGTTTACCGGCATGCGCCACTTCCGCCACTGATCCAACTCGATCGAAATGTGGGAGGGGGCTTGCTCCCGATAGCGGTGTATCAGTCAAATAATCAACCTGCTGAAATACCGCAATCGGGAGCAAGCCCCCTCCCACATAAAGCGCACTTGCGGCGCCTCACAGAATTTGCTTCATCCGAGGTTTTTGAAATGAATGTTTTGATCATTGGCAGCGGTGGCCGTGAACATGCCCTGGCCTGGAAAGTTGCCCAGGACCCACGCGTCCAGAAAGTTTTCGTAGCACCCGGCAACGCCGGTACTGCCATTGAAGCCAAGTGCGAAAACGTCGCCATCGACGTATTGGCCCTGGAACAGTTGGCAGATTTTGCCGAGCAGAACGTCTCCCTGACCATCGTCGGTCCGGAAGTGCCATTGGTGGCCGGCGTCGTTGACCTGTTCCGCAGCCGTGGCCTGGATTGCTTCGGCCCAACCGCTGGCGCCGCCCAGTTGGAAGGCTCGAAAGCCTTCACCAAGGACTTTCTGGCGCGCCACAAGATCCCGACCGCCGACTACCAGAACTTCACCGAGATCGAGCCAGCCCTGGCTTACCTGCGTGAAAAAGGTGCACCGATCGTAATCAAGGCCGATGGCCTGGCTGCCGGTAAAGGCGTGATCGTCGCCATGACCCTGCAGGAAGCCGAAGACGCCGTGCGCGACATGCTCGCCGGCAACGCCTTTGGTGACGCCGGTTCCCGTGTGGTCATCGAGGAATTCCTCGACGGCGAAGAAGCCAGCTTTATCGTGATGGTCGACGGCAAGAACGTGCTGCCCATGGCCACCAGCCAGGACCACAAGCGTGTCGGCAACGGCGACAGCGGCCCGAACACCGGCGGCATGGGTGCCTACTCGCCGGCACCGGTAGTGACCAGCGAGGTGCACCAGCGCGTCATGGACCTGGTGATCTGGCCAACGGTGCGGGGCATGGCCGACGAAGGCAACGTCTACACCGGCTTCCTCTACGCCGGCCTGATGATCGACAAAGCCGGCAACCCGAAAGTCATCGAGTTCAACTGCCGCTTTGGCGATCCGGAAACCCAACCGGTGATGCTGCGCCTGCAGTCGAGCCTGGTCCTGCTGGTGGAAGCTGCCCTGGCCCAGGCGCTGGACAAGGTCGAAGCGCAGTGGGACCCACGTCCGAGCGTCGGCATTGTACTGGCGGCCGGTGGTTACCCTGCCGACTACGCCAAGGGCGATGTGATCGAAGGCCTGGACGCGGCCGCCGCGCTGGAAGGCAAGGTGTTCCATGCAGGCACCGCACTCAAGGATGGCAAAGTTGTAACCGCAGGTGGCCGCGTGTTGTGCGCCACCGCAATGGGTGCCAGTGTCGATGCCGCGCAACAGCAGGCGTACACGCTGGCTGCGAAAATCGACTGGAAAGGTTGCTTCTACCGCACTGACATCGGCTATCGCGCCATTGCCCGTGAACGTGGTGAGAACAGCTGAGCGGCTACACTCCAAGTAGCTATCCGTTCGGTTAGGTAAGGGCCTTTGGCCCTTGCCGTACACATATCGCCCCGCGCATAGTTAACCCGTGCATCAACCTACGAAGGGATTTCGCCGTGCGCTGGCTCAGGATCGCCATAGGTTTTACTGTCAGTCTACTGACCCTGCTCTGCTTGCTCCCGGCCCAGGCCGCCGCGCAAGGCATTGGTTGGGCAGTATTGCTTGATGAACAGGCCGACCTGCAACTGAGCGACATCCGTTCCGCCCGCTACACCAATCAATTCAGCCCCATCGAACTGGACCGGATCACTGCCGCGCAGCCGGACGGTGCGTTGTGGGTGCGCTTCAGATTGCAGCCCGGCAAGCACGAACAAGTGCTGCGGGTATTCGCCCCGGACCTGTCCAGCCTGAGCCTGTATGTACTGGACGGTGACACCCTGGTCGAGCAGCAAACCACCGGTACACGCCAACCCCAGGCTGAACGCCCGCTGCCCAGCAGCGACTTCATGCTGCCGATGCCCCAGAGCCAACGGCCCCTTGAGGTGTATCTGCGCCTGGTCTCGGAACACGAGCTGCGCCCCTACATCACCCTGGAACCCGCGGTACTGGCCGCCGCCAACCAGAACCAGACGCTGATCTACGGCCTGCTGTTTGGCGTGCTGCTGATGCTGATCCTGCACAACCTTACGCGCTTCGCCTACCACCGCTCACGCAGCAGCCTGTGGCTGGCCGCCTGCGAATTTCTGTTGATGCTCAGCCTGGCGTTATTGCTTAACCTGGTGGGGCCGTGGCTGCCGAACTGGCACGCGATCCAGACGCCAGGCGCGTACCTCGCCCTGCTACTGACCGCCCCCTGCGGGCTGATGTATGCCTATCGCTTCTTCATGCCACTGGGCCCGCACCCGCTGAACAAAGTGTTGATGGCCGACATCCTGCTGATCGTGCTGTGCGGCCTGCTGCTGTTGTTCGTCAATACCCTGCCGCTGAATATCATCACCTATGCGCTGGTGGCGCTGGCCGGCCTGAGCATGTTGTTTGTGTCGGCCTACCACTGGCAAAAAGGCTACCGCCCGGCGCGCTTGTTCGTGGCGGCGATGGTGGTGTTCAACATCGGCACCCTGATCATCCTCCCCGCCCTGCTCGGCCTGACACTGGTGGCGCCGCAAGGCTTGATCGTCACCTTGCTGGGTTTTATCTGCCTCAGCGGCCTGCTGATGAGCCTGGCTCTCGGCGAGCGCCAGCGCGCGATTGTCGAAACCCGCTTCAGCCTGAGCCGCGACCTGGCGGCCAGCAATGCCGAAATCGCCGCCAAGGCCGAGTTCCTGGCGAAGATCAGCCACGAAATTCGCACGCCCATGAACGGCGTACTGGGCATGACCGAATTGCTGCTGGGCACGCCGCTGTCGGTGAAGCAACGAGACTATGTGCAGACCATCCACAGCGCCGGTAACGAGTTGCTCACCCTGATCAACGAAATCCTCGACATCTCCAAGCTCGAATCCGGCCAGATCGAACTGGATGATGTGCAGTTCGACCTCAACGCGTTGATCGACGACTGCCTGAGCATCTTCCGCGCCAAGGCCGAGCAGCAGAATGTCGAACTGATCAGTTTTATCCAGCCTCAGGTGCCGCGGGTGATCAGTGGCGATCCGACGCGCCTGCGCCAGGCGCTGCTGAGCCTGTTGGAAAATGCCCTGCATAAAACCGATGAGGGCGAAGTGCTGATCGTCGTCGCACTCGACGAGCGCAGCAGCAAGCCGCGCCTGCGCATTGCCGTGCAAGACAGCGGCCTGCCCATGGAAGCCGCCGAGCGCGACGCCCTGCTGCACAGCGAACTGCACAGCAAGAATTTCCTGTCGGCGACGCGCTTGAGCGGCCACCTGGGCCTGGTCATCGCCCGCCAGTTGATCCTGTTGATGAACGGCGAATTCGGCATCAAGAGTGGCAGCCACCAGGGCAGCACCCTGTGGCTGACCCTGCCGCTGGACCCGGAACGCCTGGAACATCCTACGTCCGACCTCGACGGCCCGCTCAAGGATGCTCGCGTGCTGGTGGTCGACGACAACGACACCTGCCGCAAAGTGCTGGTACAGCAATGCACGGCCTGGGGCCTGAACGTCAGCGCCGTGCCTTCCGGCAAGGAAGCGCTGGCGCTGTTGCGCACCAAGGCGCACCTGCGTGATTACTTCGACGTGGTACTGCTCGACCAGAACATGCCCGGCATGACTGGCATGCAACTGGCCGCCAAGATCAAGGAAGACCCGAGCCTTAACCACGACATCCTGCTGATCATGCTCACCGGTATCAGCAACGCGCCAAGCAAGATCATTGCGCGCAACTGCGGGATCAAGCGCATCCTCGCCAAACCGGTGGCTGGCTATACCCTCAAGACCACCCTGGCCGATGAACTGGCGCAGCGCAACAAAGGCGCCGCCATTGCACGCCCGGCACCCAGCGCACCGGCAGCCGTGAGCGTGCCCAGCGATTTCCGAATCCTGGTAGCCGAAGACAACAGCATCTCCACCAAAGTGATTCGCGGCATGCTCGGCAAACTCAATCTCAACCCGGACACCGCCAGCAATGGCGAAGAAGCGTTGGAAGCGATGAAAGCCCAGCGCTATGACCTGGTATTGATGGACTGTGAGATGCCGATCCTCGATGGTTTCTCCGCCACCCAGCAGCTGCGGGCGTGGGAAGTCAGTCACCAACGCGTGCGTACGCCGGTGGTAGCGCTCACGGCGCACATTCTCTCGGAACATAAAGAACGCGCACGCCAGGCCGGCATGGACGGGCATATGGCCAAGCCGGTGGAGTTGTCGCAGTTGCGTGAGCTGGTGGACTATTGGGTGGCGCAGCGCCAACAACGCCCGGAGCACGCGCCTTCCTGACTTGGAATACAAGCCCACACACACATTTGATTCGCGTCGCCTGATAGACTCTCCACACTTTCCCGCCCGCGAGCCGCGCCCATGCTCCATGTGTTGTTCAGCGTTTACCTGAAGATGCTGGTGCTCTACAGCCCGTTCTTTGTGCTGTCCTGCTTTATCAGCCTGACCCGTGGTTATTCCAGCAAAGAGCGCCGGCGCCTGGCCTGGAAAGTCGCCCTGGCGACCCTGGTATCGAGCGTGTTGCTCTACCTGTTCGGCCGGGTGATTTTCAGCGTGTTCGGCATTACCGTGGACGCGTTCCGCATCGGCGCCGGCAGTGTGTTGTTTATCTCCGCCCTGGGCATGGCCCAAGGCAAGTCGGCGGTGCAGACCGACAACGTACAGCAGGACGTGACCATCGTGCCGCTGACCATCCCTCTTACCGTGGGCCCCGGTACCATCGGCGCATTGCTGGTGATGGGCGTGAGCCAACCACACTGGGATGACAAGCTCACCGCTATCCTCAGCATTACCCTGGCCAGCCTCACGGTGGGCGTGGTGCTGTACCTGTCCAACCGTATCGAACGCATTCTCGGCGACCAGGGCTTGCAGATTGTCAGCCGGCTGATGGGGCTGTTCGTCTGCGCCCTGGCCGCGCAAATCATCTTTACCGGCGTGCGCGGCTATCTGGTGCCTTAGATCCGGTATTTGGCAATGGCCAACTGCACTTTGTCACCGGCGCTTTCGCGCATCATTTGGATGGTTTTTTCATTGACCACCGAGGTATTCAACACCAGGCAGGTCTGCCCGCTGAAAGCCTCGAACGAAGAGCTGTCCCACTCCAGGAAGGGCAAGCCCAGATGTTTGTCCACGCCGTGGGTGCTGTAGGTCACCAGCACCATCATCAATTCACCGTCGTTTTCCGCGCAGGAGGCCAGGCCGAAATCGCCGCCCTCATGCACCGTGCAGTTACGTTTGAACAGGTCGAAAGACGCCGGTTGCCGCTTCAATGCCTCCAGCGCATCAGCGGCCAACTTGGGCAGCGCGGTGAGCAATGGCCCAGACAGCGCCGTCGTCGCCAACATCGCGGCGATGATATTCAGGGCCGCCAGTTGCACCGTCAGGCCCTTGCCTGCACGCGAGATCCGCTCAAAGCGGCTACGCACCGGAAACCAGCCAAGGCTGATCATGACCTTGATAAATTCGTCGTACCAAGCCTCGCTGCCCCGCTGGACCTTCAGCACATCACTCACATAACTGCTGGCCAGCAGGTAACTTTTGCGGATGTACTCCCGATTCAACGCAGACAACCCTTCGGCAAATGAAATCACACCGTTGTTGACCACGGCCGCATTGCAATCGTCGTCGGAGTCCAGCGGTAAAGCCGCGTGCTTTCCGGGTGCGCCTGGCAATTTGTAGGCGGCAATCAACTTGCGCCTCTTGGTACTGTTGATCCTTCTGTGATGTCGCTCCATTTCCAGTTCTCCACAAGCACCCCACATGGGGCTTGCTACCACCCTAGTCCAGTGCAGGGAGGGTTTTCCATGCGACAAACATCCCTTGGCCGCACCCACACAAAACCACCGCCCAGCAATGACAAGGCACGGCCAAGGGGCGCGCGTTTTTCAGCGTATAAAAAAGAAAAAGCCCCGAACAACGCCAGTTGAATCCCTGGGTCATTCGGAGCTTTCTTGCAGCCTGATGGGCCGTTTTCAGCTGGCGGGTTTGTCGCCGTACCAGCGCGGCGTATACACCCACTCACCGCCACCGGCACGGGGGAATGTGCAGGTGGTGGACGAGCCGATCAACACCATGGTGCGCATGTCCACTTGCTCGGGCGTGAGTTGCCCCAAGGTAGTGACACGCAGGGTCTGGCCCGGGCGACCGATATCGCGGCCCAACACCACCGGCGTCTCGGGCGTGCGATGCAGCGCGACAATCTCCAGGGCGCGCCCCAGTTGCCAAGGCCGCGAACGGGAGATCGGGTTATAGAACGCCAGGGCCAGGTCGGCCTGGGAGGCAAGGTCCAGGCGCTTTTCGATGATCGACCAGGGCTTGAGGTTATCCGACAGCGACATCACACAGAAGTCATGCCCCAGCGGTGCACCGGCCTGAGCGGCAGTGGCCAGGGAGGCGGAAACCCCCGGCAGGATTTCCAGGTCGACCTGATGCCAGGCCGGGTCGCTGGACTCGTGCAACGCCTCGATCACCGCGGCAGCCATGGCGAAGACGCCCGGGTCGCCGGACGACACCACCACCACCGAACGCCCTTGCGCGGCCAGCTCGAAGGCATGGCGAGCACGCTGCATTTCTTCGCGGTTGTCGGTGCAGTGTTGCACTTGATCGTCACGGAACGGCCCCGCCATGCGCACGTAGGTTTCGTAACCCAGTACGTCCGTGCAACGCGCCAGTTCTGCCTTGACCGCCGGCACCATCAACTCGGCGGCGCCTGGGCCCAGGCCGATCACCGCGAGACGGCCACGGCGGCGGCCAACCAGTGACAGGTCCAAGGGTTGCTCGGCCACGGTAATGCTGACGTCCGCAATGGGCGAAACCTGAGCAAAACGCAGCGGTACACCCAACGCCAACGCGGCCTCATGCAATGAAGCATCGGCCATCTGCAGGTCGCTGGCCAACAGGCAGGCCAAGGCTTGCACGGCGATACCCGCTTCATGTAACGCCGTACGCACACGTTCGGCCAACTGCGCACCAGGCTTGCAGGTGACGTAGACGTTCTGCGGATATATCAGCAGTTCATTGGCTGCAGGAGTGCGCTCGGCACTGCCCACATGAATCGCCAGGCGCGCCTGTTGATCCTGTGGCAGATTGGCCTGGTCCAGCCATGGCGCGGCACCTTCGATGCGCACGCTTTCACCCGCCAGCAGGTCCGAGACAAAGCGCTTGCCCAACTCAATGTCTGCCAGTTGATAACCCGCCGGCGGGTTGAGCAGGCAAGTGCCGAAGCGCAACTCGCCACTGGTGGTGATTGCGGCGGCCACGCCCAGTGCCGCAGCGATGTCCCGCGCCATCACATTCACACCGCCCAGGCCACCAAGCAGCGGCACCACGGCGCTGCCGTCTTCAGCCACGGCCAGCACGGCGGGTTCCTCGCCCTTTTCCAGCAGCAGCGGCGCCAGGGTGCGGATCACAATGCCGGCAGCGCAGAGGGCAATCAGCGGGGTGCCTTGCTGGTAGAGCTGGCGCAGCGTCGCGCCGAATTCGCTGTAGCTCTGGTCGGCACCTTCAACCCGTGCGGCCAGGCCGTGGATCAGTGCGCCGGGGTAAACCTGCTGGATCTTGCGCGCCGTTTCCAGGCTGCCTTGGCCCAGAATCACAATCGCCGGAGTCATCAACCTTGCCACCTTTCACCGGGCACGATGATCAGCGAGAAATACGGCGAAGACGCCGGATCAACCTGATCCAACGGCACGATCTTCTGGTTGGCCATGGTGGCACGCTCCACATACAACGCACGCTCGGCCAGGCCCAGCTCTTCCAACACCTGGCGCACCTTCGGGAAGTTGCGCCCCAACTTCATGATCACCGCGGCGTCGGCATCCGCCAGGCGGCGCTTGAGGTCGTCATGGGGCAATACGCCCGAGAGCACCGACAAGCTCTGGTTGCGATATACCAGCGGCGCGCCGAGTACCGAAGCGCCTCCGAGCATCGAGCACACACCCGGAATCACCTGGGCCTCGTAGCGCTCGGCGAGGCGGTCATGCAGGTACATGTAGGAGCCGTAGAAGAACGGATCAC
Source organism: Pseudomonas haemolytica (assembly GCF_009659625.1). Lineage (GTDB taxonomy): Bacteria > Pseudomonadota > Gammaproteobacteria > Pseudomonadales > Pseudomonadaceae > Aquipseudomonas > Aquipseudomonas haemolytica. The sequence goes on from NZ_VOIW01000004.1 coordinate 81,470, forward strand.
CTTCGCAGATCACCGCCACATCACGGCCCGCATCCAGGTGCGCGGCTACGTCGAGGCTGGCGTTGTCGTAGAAGTCACTGATCACTTGTTCATAGGACAGCGGCGCCGGCAGTACTTCGGTGGTCACCGGGTACACCAGCGGCATCAGGGTTTGCTGCGCCACCAGGTGATCTTCGATGATGCCGAAGGCGTTGCCCTTCTTGCCCTTGGCCACGAAGTACGCCACCACCGGGGACTCACGCAGCAGGCGCAGGGCCTTGAGGGTAATCAGTTCCGGGTCGCCGGGGCCGACGCCCAGGCCGATCAAACGTCCGCGTGCTTGCATTATTCGACCTCCGTGGCCAAGGCGTTGACGGCGGCGGCGGCCATGGCACTGCCGCCCAGGCGCCCTTGCATGATCACGAACGGCACCCCACGGCTATCCGCCGCCAGCATCGCCTTGGACTCGGCGGCGCCGACAAACCCTACTGGGAAACCGAGGATCAACGCCGGTTTCGGCGCGCCAGCATCAAGCATTTCCAACAGGTAGAACAAGGCGGTCGGCGCGTTGCCGATCACCACCACACTGCCTTCCAGATGCGGGCGCCACAGTTCCAGGGCGGCGGCAGAACGAGTGTTGCCCAACTCCCGCGCCAGCTCCGGCACGCTGTCATCGCGCAGGGTGCAGATCACGGGGTTATTGGCCGGCAGGCGCGCACGGGTCACACCTTCGGAGACCATCCGCGCATCACACAAAATCGGTGCGCCAGCGGCCAATGCATCACGCCCGGCCTTGCCCGCGCCGTCGGAAAATTGCAGGCCATCGATGGCCTCGACCATGCCGCACGCATGAATCACTCGTACCGCGAGTTTTTCCAGGTCAGCCGGAATGCGCTCCAACTTGGCTTCCGCGCGAATAATGGCAAAGGAGTTGCGATAGATCTCCTGACCGTCGCGGATGTAATCAATCATCGGTGTTGCTCCGTGGGCGAGCGCGCAGCAAGGCGCCCGCCGCTTCAATGGAAAGAGTGCGCGCGTGCAGCCGGCCGAAACCTGGTTGGGCTGCGTCGCGAAAATAGAGGTCGTAGTGGCCGGGGCTGACCGCCAGCAAGGTGGCCGGTGCGGTGTGCGCAGCGGCGCAGGAGCGCGGGCAGCCGGACAGGTGCACTTCAACACCAGGTTGCAGGGCGGCCAGTTGCACCGCGTCGGCCTTGGTATCGGCCAGGCCTTTGCCGCAGCCACTGGAGCCAGTGCAGGCGATCATACGGGCCAGGGGTTGGTCGATTGAGCAGAGAAAGCCCAATTGCGCCAAGCGTTCGGTCACGGTGCCAGGGCGTTCAATATTGGGCAGCAGTACGCCCTGCCAGGGCGTGAAGCGTAATGTCCCGTCGCCGTACTCGCTGGCCAGTTGCGCGGCACCCTTGAGCATCAGCGGATCCAGGCGGCCCAATGGCGCGACTGCCGCGACGTAGAACTGATTTTTCTGCGGTTGTGGATAACTTCCCAGGTGCAGCAACGCGCCGCTGGCCGGGCGTTGGAAACCCTCCACCGGCAGCAGCGGCAGGCTGAGGCGGCTCAGTAAGTTATCCACAGCCAGATGGCGCATGCGCGTTTGCTCGGGCGTCGCCAGGTCGAGAAAGGCTTCCAGCACCGCCACCATCAGTGCATGGCCCTGCTCCAACGGCACTGCTGCCACGGGCGCATCCAGCCCCGGGCAGCCGGCCAGGCCGAATGCCAACAGCGTCTGGCCATTGCGTATAAACGCCGACAGCCACAGGTCATGGTGATGCTCAAGCATCGCCAGGGCTTCACCGCCATCCAGCTGTATCGCGAACTTGGCCGACAGTTCGTGGAACCGCGTATGGTTTTGCAAGGTGGCGAGAATCTGCGCGGCCAGCGGGCGGGTGTCGAACCCCATCTGTGGGTCGATACCGGCGCTGGGGCTGAGCATCAGGTTGCGTACGTCGTCACCGGCAGCGTTGCTCGGGCCAAGGCCCGCGGCCAGCAGCATGGCGATCAAGGCCTCCTGCTCGGCGCCGATCCCGCGGATCTGCAGGTTGGCGCGGTTGGTCGCCTCGATCACCCCACCTGCGTAGGCCTGGGCCGCGTCTGCCACGGCATGGGCCTGGGCGGCGCTGATCGAACCGCCAGCCAATTTGATCCGGCAAATGCCGCCGTCCAACGCCTGGACAATACGCAGCAACCCCGGACAAGCCGAGGGGCGCAAGGTATTCACAGCGGGCGTTGGGTTCACGGGGCTACCGGTTGACGGGTAAAGGCGCGGTATTATGCCTGCTTTGTCCGGCGGCATGAAAAGCCTGCCCGTCGGATGTCGTTCAAGGAATTCATATGTCGCCCTGGCTGACGGTTGTAGGCATTGGTGAAGACGGCTTCAAGGGCCTGGGCAGGAATGCCCGGCATGCACTGCTGCGCGCCTCGCGGATTATAGGCGGGCAGCGCCAGTTGGACCTGTTGCCGGTGTGTATTCGTGGCGAGCGCCAGGTGTGGCCGAGCCCGTTTTCCCTGGAGCCGGTGTTGTCCCGGCGTGGTACGCCTGTGTGCGTGCTGGCCAGTGGCGACCCGATGTTTTATGGCGTGGGCGCCAGCCTGGCGCGGCAGGTGGCAGCGCAAGAACTGCTGATTTTGCCTGCGCCTTCGTCGGTGTCGTTGGCAGCGGCACGCTTGGGCTGGCCGTTGCAGGAGGTGGTGACCTTATCAGTGGTGGCCCGGCCGTTGGCGGCGCTGAATGCACACCTTGCCAGTGGTGTGCGTTTGCTGGTGTTGAGTAATGACGGCAGCAGCCCGGCTTCGATTGCCTCGCTATTGGTTGAGTCCGGGTTTGGACCCAGCCGGTTGACCGTGTTTGAACACCTGGGCGGCGAATACGAACGGCGTATCGACGGGCTGGCGCAGTCGTGGGAACACGCTTCGGTGGCCGATTTGAACCTCATCGCCATCGACTGCGTGGCGGATACCGATACACCACGTCTGTCGCGCCTCGCCGGCCTGCCCGACTCGGCCTTCAAGCACGACGGCCAACTGACCAAGCGCGATGTGCGCGCCATGACCCTCGCCCGCCTCGCACCGATGCCAGGCCAATTGCTATGGGACGTGGGTGCGGGCAGCGGTTCCATCGGCATCGAATGGATGCGTACTCATCCGAGTTGTCGCGCCCTGGCGATTGAAGCCGACCCAGGCCGCCAAAGCCTGATCGAACACAACCGCGACGCCCTCGGCGTGCCCGGCCTGCAATTGATTCGCGGCACCGCCCCGCAAGCCTTGAACGGGCTCGAAGCCCCAGACGCCATCTTCATCGGCGGCGGCGTCACCCGTGAAGGCGTACTCGACACCTGCTGGCAACACCTGCGCCCCGGCGGCCGCCTCGTCGCCAACGCCGTGACCCTGCAAAGCGAAATGACCTTGATGAACTGGCGCGCCGAGCATGGCGGCGAACTGACGCGTATCCATGTGGCGCAGGCGCAACCGTTGGGCGAGTTCGATACCTGGCGCCAGGCGTTGCCGATCACGTTGCTGGAAGTGATCAAGCCGTTATGAAGAGGATTCTGCTGCTGGGTGGCGTGACCGAAGCGCTGGCGATTGCCCGAACCTTGGGGCCGGAACATATCTACAGTCTGGCCGGTGTGGGTCGTGTGCCCACCGACCTCACCTGCCAGGTGCGTGTCGGAGGCTACGGTGGTTACGAAGGGCTGGCGCAGTTTGTTCGTGATGAGCGCATCAGCCTGATCCTCGATGCCACGCATCCGTATGCGGCGCAGATCAGCCACAACGCGGCCCTGGCTGCAAAGGTGTGCGGTGTGCCGTGCTGGGCATTGCGACGTCCGGCGTGGCAGCCGCAGGCGAGCGATGATTGGCGGGAAGTGTCTGACTGGGCCGAGTTGATCGAAGCGCTCAAACCCTTCAAGCGTCCCTTGTTCACCTTGGGCCGCGAACCCTTGCAGCATCTCGATGAGATCCCCGCCGAGCAGTTCTGGACCTTGCGTGCACTGGACGTTTATCCGGGGAATGAGCGGTGTGAAGTGATAGGCGCGCGTGGGCCGTTTCTGATCGAGGACGAGCGGGCGTTATTCGAACGGCGCGGGATTGATGTGCTGATCAGCAAGAACAGTGGCAGCACCGCCACCGAACCTAAGCTGGAAGTGGCGCGTGAGCGTGGGGTGCCGGTGTTGGTGTTGAAGCGGCCGGTGCTGGCGGCGGTGGATCGGGAGTTCACAGCAGTGTCAGCGGTGCTACAGGCAATCACTATTCTCTAGACACCAGTTATCCTATGTGTGGGGCTTGCTCGCCCCCACAGCTTGACCTGCGCTGCGTTGCAGATCGGCACCCACTCAATTCCCCGTCTATCCTCAAACCCAGCACTGCGACACCAAACCACACCGCCCCTTTTTACTTCTCCCCCCCGATCAGGCTAAATACCCACCTGATCGATTAACCCTACGGATTATCCGCCATGGCCCGTCAACGCTTTGCAATTGCCTGGATCGCCTGCCTTGCAGTGTTGTTCAATGCGTTTGCCATGCCGTTGGCCAGTGCGATGCAGCAATCCCAGGACCCGGTGCAGCAATTGCTGTGGGGCAGTTTCTGTTCTTCCAATGGCGCCAGCCTGAAAGCCATTGCCCTGGGTAAGCTGGATATTCCGGCACCGCAAGACGATCACTCGGCCATGCAGCATTGCTGGTGTTGCTCGGGCTCGGCGCCGTTGGTGGCGCTGCCGGGGCATGTGCCGCAGTTGTATGTGACGCGGTTCGATGCGGTGCAAAGCCTGCCTTCACCTTCATTGCAAAATCCCACCCCGCGCCAGCAATGGCCGAGCCTTAACCCCCGCGCCTCTCCGACGGTCTGATTTTCTTCGCAAGTGAACTGCGTTTAGAACCGTTCTGGAGAACTGCCATGCTTAAATCTTCCCTGCTTCTGGCTGCGTTGTTGCTGCCGGTGTTCAGTGCTGCCAATGCCGATGACTACAAGGCCGGCGACTTGCTGGTGAGCAACCCCTGGTCCCAGGAGTTGCCGCCGAATGCGCCGACCGTCGCGGCGTACTTCGTGATTCATAACACTGGGGCTACCCCGGATCGTCTGCTGAGTGTCGAGACGCCGGTGGCAGACAAGGCCGAGCTGCATGAGCATGTGATGCAGGGCGACCTGATGAAGATGCAGCAAGTGCCCAGCGTGGCCGTACCCGCCAAGGGTGACCTGACCTTCGCACCGATGGCTTATCACGTGATGCTGCTGGGCCTTAAAGACCGCAGTCTGTTGGCTGATGGCAAGCAGTTCCCACTGACCCTGACCTTCGAGAAAGCCGGCAAGGTCGAGGTAGAAGTATCGGTGCAGAAAGCGCCGCCGACGGCCGGCCACGAGCATATGCACGCCCAGTAAGCCAAACCGATGGGCGCCCCTCGCGCCAGGTTGTCTCCGCACCGTCGCCTGATGCGCGGCAGTTGGATCAGCCTGTTCGCCATGCTGATGATTTTTATCGGTCCGCTGATTTCCCAAGCGATGCCGATGGATCACCACGCCGGTATGTCCATGGACATGCCCAGCTGCCATGGTGAACAAACGCAACACAGCAAAGCTCCCGACGAGCACCACGTGCTCTGGGAAAAATGCGGTTATTGCAGCCTGCTCTTCAGTTGCCCCGCACTGCCCGGCAGCGTGTCCTACGTCAGCCTCGGCACCCCGCCGCCGGCCAATGCCCTCACACCCGCCACCCGCCTGGGGCATGCCCGGCAGAGCATCTTCCCTGGCGCCCGCAGCCGTGCACCACCCATCGCTTCGTAAGCACCCCACACCTTTACTTCACCCCGGCCGACTTTAGACAGACAGCCGCAGGCTGCTGGCCGTGTTGTTTACGATTGATTGATGGAATTTTTCATGTCCAGGTTTTCTGCTGACACCCGTTTAGGCTGTACCCCCGTGCTCGCCGTTCTGTGTGGTGCCTTGTTGGCGCCCCACGCGCAGGCTGAGGATCACGAATTGAGCCCCACGGTGATCACCGCGATTGCCCCCAGCTCACCGCTGACGGTCATCACCAACCCCAAAGACCCACGCCAACCGGTGCCCGCCAGCGATGGCGGTGACTACCTCAAAACCATCCCCGGCTTCGCCCTGGTGCGCAACGGCGGCACCAATGGCGACCCGGTGCTGCGCGGCATGTTCGGCTCACGCCTGAATATCCTCACCAACGGCAGCATGATGCTCGGCGCTTGCCCGGGACGGATGGATGCGCCCACCTCGTACATCTCGCCGGAAACCTACGACAAGCTGACCGTGATCAAAGGCCCGCAAACCGTGCTCTGGGGCCCGGGTGCGTCAGCCGGCACCATCCTGTTCGACCGTGAACCCGAGCAATTCGGCGAGTTGGGCACGCGGGTCAACGCCAGTGTATTGGCCGGCTCCAACGGGCGCTTCGACAAGGTCATCGACGCCGCTGCCGGTGGGTCATTGGGCTACGTGCGGGTGATCGGTAACCAGGCTCATGCCGACGACTACAAGGACGGCAACAACAAGACGGTCGCCTCGCGCTACGACAAATGGAACGGCGATGTCGCCGTAGGCTTCACCCCCGACGCCGACACCCTGCTGGAACTCACCGCAGGCCGTGGCGATGGCGAAGCACGCTACGCCGGGCGCGGTATGGACGGCTCGCAGTTCCTGCGCGAAAGCCTGGGCCTGCGTTTCGAGAAGTCCAATATCGGCGAGGTGTTGGACAAGGTCGAAGCCCAGGTCTACTACAACTACGCCGACCATGTGATGGACAACTACAGCCTGCGCGTCCCCTCGGGCACCGGCATGATGGCCGGGCCGATGGCTTCCAATGTCGACCGCCGCACCCTCGGCGCACGCATCAAGGCAACCTGGCGCTGGGCCGATGTGCAACTGATCGGCGGCCTGGATGCACAGACCAACGAGCACCGCGCGCGCAGCAGCATGGGCATCGACACCTACAAGGACCTGCCGCGCAACAAGGACGCCAACTTCCACAACTACGGTGTGTTTGGCGAATTGACCTGGTACGCCGCCGACAATGACCGCCTGATCACCGGTGCGCGCCTGGACCGCGCCTCGGCCAAGGACTTCCGCCAACGCACGGGCTCGGGAATGATGTCCCGCCCGAACCCGACCGCCGACAATACCCGCGCCGACACCTTGCCCTCGGGCTTTGTGCGCTACGAGCACGACCTGGCAGACACGCCCACCACCCTCTATGCGGGCCTGGGCCACGCGGAACGTTTCCCGGATTACTGGGAACTGTTTTCCCCCAACACCGGCGCGGTTGGCTCGGTGAACGCCTTCGACGGTGTGAAGCCTGAGAAAACCACCCAGCTCGACTTTGGCGCGCAATACAAAACGGCCGACATGGAAGCCTGGGCTTCGGGGTACATCGGCCAGGTGCGCGACTTCATCCTGTTTGACTACAGGCCCGGCATGATGGGCACCACCTCCCAGGCGCGCAATGTCGACGCACGCATCATGGGCGGCGAATTGGGCGCGGCCTACAAGCTGACACAGAACTGGAAAGCCGATGCCAGCCTCGCCTACGCCTGGGGCAAGAACAGCAGCGATGGCAAGGCCCTGCCGCAGATGCCGCCGCTGGATGCACGTTTCGGCCTGACCTACAGCGAAGACGATTGGAGTGCCGGCGCCTTGTGGCGCGTGGTGGCGGCGCAACACCGCATCGACCCGAACAAGGGCAACGTGGTCGGCAAAGACTACGACAAGAGCGGTGGCTTCGGCGTGTTCTCGCTGAACGCGGCGTACCGCATCAATAAAAACTTCAAGGTCAGCACTGGCGTCGACAACCTGTTCGGCAAGGCCTACGCCGAACACTTGAACCTGGCCGGTAACGCCGGGTTCGGCTACCCGGCCAATGACCCGCAGGCCATCAAGGAGCCCGGTCGAACCCTCTGGACCAAAGTCGATATGAGCTTCTAAAAGCATCGGGAGCAAGCCCCCTCCCACATTTGATCGGGTTCACATATTTTGATGTGTGAACACATTCAATGTGGGAGGGGGCTTGCTCCCGATGGCGGTGTAACTGGTCCAGAAAAACTAAAGCCTTGCGGAGCACCTGATGACTACTCAAAAAGTTTCCTTCTACAACCTGGCCTGGCGCTGGCACTTCTACGCCGGGCTCTTCGTCGCCCCTTTCATGGTGCTGCTGGCCCTGACCGGCATCATCTACCTGTTCAAACCCCAGCTCGACCCGTTGATGTACGCCGACCTGCTCACGGTGCCCGCCGCCGAGCACGCGCTGAGCGCCGACGAGCAACTGCAACGGGCCAAGGCCGCTTACCCCCAGGCCGCGATCAGCAAATACCTGCCCCCGGTCGACGCCACCAGCAGCGCACAGTTCGTCATGCAAAAGGACGGGCGCGAAGTCACGCTATTCGTCGACCCCTATCGCGGCACCGTGCTCGGCGAACAGGACGCGAAATACAACCTGCAAGCCATCGTCCGCGCCCTGCATGGAGAGCTGATGATCGGCACCCTGGGTGATCGCCTGATCGAACTCGCCGCCGGCTGGGGCGTGATGCTGGTGGTGTCTGGGCTGTACCTGTGGTGGCCGCGTGGCAAGTCATCGGCGGGTGTGCTGTGGCCGCGTTTGAATAGCCGTGGCCGGCTGTTCTGGCGCGACTTGCATGCCGTCGCCGGTTTCTGGGGCGCGGCCTTTTTGCTGGTGATGCTGCTCAGCGGCATGACCTGGACCGGCTTCTGGGGCAAGCAATACGCCGAGCTGTGGAACACCTTTCCGGCAGCGATGTGGACCAATGTGCCGCAGTCCGACCAGCAGGCGCGCATGCTCAATACGGCCAGCCAGCAAACCGTGCCCTGGGCTCTGGAAAACACGCCGATGCCGATGTCCGGTGACCATGCCGAACACATGAACCATGGCGCCATGCACGCGGGCCCTGCCGCGCCGACCGTGCGCCTGCAACAGGTGGTCGAACTGGCCCACGCACGCAAGGTCGAGCCCGGCTACAGCATCACCTTCCCCACCACCGCCACCGGCGTGTTCACCGTTGCCGTGTTCGCCAACGACCCCCGCAACGACGCCACCCTGCATGTGGACCAGTACACCGGCAAGGTTCTCGCCGATGTGCGCTGGGAACACTACAACGCCGTCGCCCGCGCCACCGAAACCGGAGTGATGTTGCATGAGGGCAAGATGTTCGGCTGGGTCAACCAACTGATCGTGCTGCTGATCTGCTTGATGATCCTGCTCAGTGCGGTCAGCGGCGTGGTGATCTGGTGGAAGCGTCGGCCACAGGGTGGGCTGGGTGTGCCGCCGCTGCGCCATGACGTGCCGAAGTGGAAAACCGCGATGGTGATCATGCTGGGGTTAGCGATTATTTTCCCGTTGGTGGGGGCCTCCCTGATTGTGGTCGGTTGCCTGGATGGCGCTTGGTCATTCTGGCGCAACAAAAGAGCAGCGCCGTACTGCGAGGAGTAAGCAGTACGCGCGTGCTGAGCGATTGGCGGGCTGTTTTTATCGGCCTGATGCGCAAGCCTTAAGCGCGCCCCGTTGTAGCGCACAGCCACGCACCTGGCACCTCGACCTGCCTTTTCCTGGTGCGCCGCCCCCTTACAGCCGCGGGCGGAGCGACCATTTCATGCCTTTTTCCGACTCGGCACAGCGCTTGCAATCACCTCCTCAACTTGCCCCTCATAACAGTGCTGAGTTCACGGAGATCACACCATGCAGCGTCGTAGCTTGATCAAGGCTTTAACTTTGTCGGCATCCATTGTTGCCATGGGCCTGACCTGGACCGTGCAGGCCGCCGAGACCATCAAGGTTGGCATCCTGCATTCGTTGTCCGGGACCATGGCAATCTCCGAAACCTCGCTCAAAGACATGGCGTTGATGACCATCGACGAAATCAACGCCAAGGGCGGTGTGAACGGCAAGATGCTCGAACCGGTGGTGGTGGACCCAGCCTCGAACTGGCCGCTGTTCGCGGAAAAAGGCCGGCAGCTGCTGACCCAGGACAAGGTCGCCGTGGTGTTCGGTTGCTGGACCTCAGTGTCGCGTAAATCGGTATTGCCGGTGTTTGAAGAACTCAACGGCCTGCTGTTCTACCCAGTGCAATACGAAGGTGAAGAGATGTCGCCGAACGTGTTCTACACCGGTGCAGCGCCGAACCAGCAGGCGATCCCGGCGGTGGAATATTTGATGAGCGAAGAAGGCGGCAGTGCCAAGCGCTTCTTCCTGCTCGGCACCGACTACGTGTACCCACGCACCACCAACAAAATCCTGCGTTCGTTCCTGCATTCCAAAGGCGTGGCAGACAAAGATATCGAAGAGGTCTACACCCCGTTCGGCCACGCCGATTACCAGACCATCGTCGCCAACATCAAGAAATTCTCCGCCGGCGGCAAGACCGCAGTGGTCTCCACCGTCAATGGCGACTCCAACGTGCCGTTCTACAAGGAGCTGGCCAACCAGGGCCTGAAGGCCACCGATGTACCGGTGGTGGCGTTCTCGGTGGGTGAAGAAGAACTGCGCGGCATCGACACCAAGCCGCTGGTGGGCAACCTCGCGGCGTGGAACTACTTCCAGTCGGTGGAGAACCCGGTGAACCAGAAGTTCGTCGCCGATTGGAAAGCCTACGCCAAGAAGCACAACCTGCCGGGCGCGGACAAAGCCGTGACCAACGATCCGATGGAGGCCACCTACGTGGGCATCCATATGTGGGCGCAGGCGGCCGAGAAAGCCAAGTCCACCGACGTCGACAAAGTACGTGAAGCCCTGGGCGGCCAGACCTTCGCCGCGCCGTCGGGTTTCACCCTGACCATGGACAAGACCAACCATCACCTGCACAAGCCGGTGATGATCGGTGAGATCCAATCGGACGGGCAGTTCTCGGTGGTGTGGCAGACCGAAGCGCCGATTCGCGCGCAGCCGTGGAGCCCTTACATTCCGGGCAATGACAAAAAGCCGGATTACGCCGTGAAGAGCAACTAAAGCCCGGCTCGGTCTAAATGTGGGAGGGGGCTTGCTCCCGATAGCGGTGGGTCTGTGACAGATGCTTTGCCTGACACGCAGCTATCGGGAGCAAGCCCCCTCCCACACTGTCCCCGCATAATCAGGACATTTTTGTATGCCCGCTGCCCTCTACCGCTTGACCCTGGCCTTGCTGCTGTTACTGCCCTTGGCCGCACACGCCAGCGACGCCGAGGACTTCCTCAGCGCCAACCCGACACAACAAGCCAAGCTCCTCCAGGACTGGGCCGCACAGCCCGACCCAGCACGCATCGAGCTGGTGGACGCGCTGCAACAAGGCCAGCTCACGCTCAACGGCGAAACCAAGACCGTGCGCCTGAACAATCGCCTGCGCGGCTTGATCAATAACGTCCAGGCCAGCCAGCAATTGCTCGCCGCTGACCCCAAGGTGCGTCTGGCGGCAGCGCGTACCCTGCAAAAAAGCGCTGTGCCTGCACAGCTGAAATTCCTCGACCAGCAGGTAGCCGCCGAGACCGACGAGGACGTACACACCGCCCTCAGCCTGGCCCTGGCCAACCTGCAACTGGTGGACAGCGACCCGGCCGTGCGCCTCGCTGCCGTGCGCTTGCTCGGCAGCACCGGCGACCCGCTGGCGCGCACGCGCCTTGAAGCGCTGCTGGCGCCGGGCGTTGAGGCCGACGCCGCCGTGCACACCGCCGCCGAGACCAGCCTGGCCCAGGTCAAACGTAAACTGATGTTCGGCGAGATCCTCGGCCAGGCCTTCAGCGGCATGTCGTTAGGCTCGATCCTGCTGCTCGCGGCCTTGGGCTTGGCGATCACCTTCGGCCTGCTCGGCGTGATCAACATGGCCCACGGCGAGATGCTGATGCTCGGCGCCTACTCCACCTATGTGGTGCAACTGATGATGCAGCGCTATGTGCCCCAGGCCATCGAGTTCTACCCGTTGATCGCGCTGCCGGTGGCGTTCTTCGTCACCGCGGCCATCGGCATGGCGCTGGAGCGCACGGTGATTCGCCACCTCTATGGCCGGCCGCTGGAAACCCTGCTCGCCACCTGGGGCATCAGCCTGATGCTGATCCAACTGGTGCGCCTGGTGTTCGGTGCGCAGAACGTCGAAGTATCCAACCCCGCCTGGTTGTCCGGCGGCATCCAAGTGCTGCCCAACCTGGTGCTGCCGTACAACCGCATCGTGATCATTGCCTTCGCGCTGTTCGTGGTGGTGCTCACCTGGCTGCTGCTGAACAAGACACGCCTGGGCCTCAACGTGCGTGCCGTCACCCAGAACCGCAACATGGCCGCCTGCTGCGGCGTGCCTACCGGGCGCGTAGACATGCTCGCCTTTGGCCTCGGCTCCGGCATCGCCGGCCTTGGCGGCGTAGCGCTGAGCCAGATCGGCAACGTCGGCCCGGACCTGGGCCAGAGCTACATCATCGACTCGTTCCTGGTGGTGGTGCTCGGCGGCGTCGGCCAGTTGGCCGGTAGCGTCATGGCCGCGTTCGGCCTGGGTATTGCCAACAAGATTCTTGAGCCACAGATCGGCGCCGTGCTCGGCAAAATCCTGATCCTCGCGCTGATCATTCTGTTTATCCAGAAACGCCCGCAAGGACTCTTCGCACTGAAAGGACGGGTGATCGACTGATGAACCAGCCATTGATGCTTACGGCCACGCAAAAGGCCGGCCCCAAGGTGACCATTGCCGTCGGCGTGGTGATCCTCGTCGTGCTGCTGGCGTTGCCCCTGCTGTCGCTGTTGCCGCCCGACAACGCCTTTCATGTGTCGGCCTACACCCTGACGCTGGTGGGCAAGATCCTCTGCTACGCCATCGTCGCTCTCGCGCTTGATCTGGTCTGGGGCTACGCCGGCATGCTGTCCCTCGGTCACGGCCTGTTCTTCGCCCTGGGCGGCTACGCCATGGGCATGTACCTGATGCGCCAGGCGTCCGGCGATGAGTTGCCAGCGTTCATGACCTTTTTGTCCTGGACCGAGTTGCCCTGGTACTGGGCCGGCACCGACAACTTCCTCTGGGCCTTGTGCCTGGTGGTCTTGGCGCCCGGACTGTTGGCGCTGGTGTTCGGTTTCTTCGCCTTCCGCTCGCGGATCAAGGGCGTGTATTTCTCGATCATGACCCAGGCCCTGACCTTTGCCGGGATGCTGTTGTTCTTTCGCAACGAGACCGGCTTCGGCGGCAATAACGGCTTTACCAATTTCCGCAGCATCCTTGGTTTCGGCATTACTGAACCGGGCACGCGGGCGGTGCTGTTCGTGGCCACGGTGCTGTTGCTGGTGGCGAGCCTGTACATCGGCTGGCGCCTGGCGCAGAGCAAGTTCGGCCGGGTGCTGACCGCCTTGCGGGACGCCGAGAACCGTCTGATGTTCTGCGGCTACGACCCACGTGGCTTCAAGCTGTTCGTGTGGGTGCTGAGCGCGGTGTTGTGCGGCCTTGCCGGCGCGCTGTATGTACCGCAGGTGGGCATCATCAACCCCAGCGAAATGTCGCCGACCAACTCCATCGAAGCCGCGGTATGGGTGGCGCTGGGCGGGCGCGGCACGCTGGTCGGACCGTTGCTCGGCGCCGGTGTGGTCAACGGCATGAAGAGCTGGTTCACCGTGGCCTTCCCGGAGTACTGGCTGTTCTTCCTCGGGGCGTTGTTCATCATCGTCACCCTGTACCTGCCCAAGGGCGTTATCGGCCTGCTGAAGAAATGAGGAACGTCATGCTTGAACCTATTTTCGATGCGGGCAGCGGCCGCGATGCGATTGGTATCGGCCAGGCCGCGGGCAAAGGGCTCAACACCCGCCACGGCACCATCCTGACCCTGGAAGATATCAGCGTCAGCTTCGATGGTTTCAAGGCGCTCAACGACCTGAACCTGTATATCGGTGTCGGCGAATTGCGCTGCATCATCGGCCCCAACGGCGCGGGCAAGACCACGCTGATGGACGTGATCACCGGCAAGACCCGGCCCAGCCACGGCAAGGCCTGGTTTGGCGAGACCCTCGATTTGACCAGCATGAGCGAAGTGCAAATCGCCCAGGCTGGCATCGGGCGCAAGTTCCAGAAACCCACGGTGTTCGAAGCCCTGAGCGTGTTCGAAAACCTCGAGTTGGCGCAGAAGACCGACAAATCCGTATGGGCCAGCCTGCGCGCGCGGCTGAGTGGTGAGCAGAAAGACCGTATTGATGAAGTGCTCGACACCATCCGCCTCACGGCCTCGGTGCAGCGGCCCGCCGGTTTGTTGTCCCACGGTCAGAAGCAGTTCCTGGAAATCGGCATGCTGCTGATGCAAGACCCGCAACTGTTGCTACTGGATGAACCGGTGGCGGGCATGACCGACGCCGAAACCGAATTCACCGCCGAATTGTTCAAGCGCCTGGCGGGCAAGCACTCGTTGATGGTGGTGGAGCACGACATGGGCTTTGTCGGCTCGATTGCCGACCACGTCACCGTGTTGCACCAGGGCAGTGTGTTGGCCGAGGGGTCGCTGGAACAGGTGCAGGAAAATGAGCGAGTGATCGAGGTTTACCTCGGTCGCTAAGGAGAAGTGAACATGCTGCAAGTCGACAAGCTGCACCAGTACTACGGCGGTAGCCACATCCTGCGCGGGCTCTCGTTCGACGTGAAGATCGGCGAAGTCACCTGCCTGCTCGGGCGTAATGGCGTGGGCAAGACCACGCTGCTCAAGTGCCTGATGGGTTTGCTGCCCGCCAAAGAAGGCGTGGTGAATTGGGAAGGCAAAGCCATCACCGGTTTCAAGCCGCACCAGCGCGTGCATGCGGGCATCGCCTACGTGCCCCAGGGCCGGGAGATTTTTGGCCGGTTGACGGTGGAAGAAAACCTGCTGATGGGCCTGTCGCGTTTCCCTGGCTCAGAGGCCAAGGAAGTGCCCGCCTTCATCTACGAACTGTTCCCGGTGTTGCTGCAAATGAAGCAGCGGCGCGGCGGCGATCTGTCCGGCGGCCAGCAACAGCAGCTGGCGATTGGTCGCGCCCTGGCCAGCCGCCCGCGCCTGTTGATTCTCGATGAGCCCACCGAAGGTATCCAGCCGTCGGTGATCAAGGAAATCGGCGCAGTGATCAAGAAACTCGCGGCGCGTGGTGATATGGCGATCCTGTTGGTGGAGCAGTTCTACGACTTCGCCGCCGAGCTGGCCGACCAGTACCTGGTGATGTCACGCGGTGAAATCGTCCAGCAAGGCCGAGGTGAAAATATGCAAAGTGAGGGTGTGCGCGGGTTGGTTACCATCTAATCTGTAGCGTCCTAACAATAAGCCCTAAAACATGAACCTGCCCGTTTCCCCTGCCCTGTTCACCCCCAGCTGGCACGCCGAGCTGGAACTCGGCTACGCGCGTTTCGGTGACACCACACGCCCGGTGCTACGCCGCCACCTTGGCCCGCTGCGGGTGCAAAAGCATCTGTATGCAGAAGGCCCCGAGGTGTGCCAGCACATCATCGTGCACCCGCCCGGCGGGATTGCCGGCGGTGACCGCCTGGACATCAGTGCCCATGTCGACGCGGGGGCCTGGGCGCAATTGACCAGCCCTGGTGCAGCCAAGTGGTATCGCGCCAGCGGCCCGGCCTTTGCGCAACTTGAACTGACGGTAGAAGCCGGCGCGACACTGGAGTGGCTGCCCCAGGAAACCATCGTGTTCAGCGCTGCCCAGGCCGAACTCACCACACGTATTGACCTGCAAGGCGATGCCCGGCTGTTCTACTGGGATGTGGTCGCCCTCGGCCGCCCCGCCAGTGGCGAGCGCTTTGATCTCGGCCACTTTCAATCGCACCTGGATATTCGCCGCGACGGGCAGTTGCTCTGGCATGAGCGCCAGCGCATTGTGGGCGCCGATGGGTTACTGGATTCGCCTATCGGGCTGGATGGGCAACCGGTGTTTGCCACGTTGCTGGTGACCGGCGAGATAGACCCTGAATTGCTTGAACAATGCCGCTCACTGCCCCACGCGGTGCGCGGCGATTTGACCCAATTGCCCGGGCTGCTGGTGGCGCGTTGCCTGGCTGAGGAAGCGTTATTGGCGCGGGGTTGGTTGATTGATTTATGGCGATTGCTGCGCCCAGCCGTACTGGGCCGCGAAGCCGTTTCACCACGAATCTGGAGCACATGAAGATCAAATGTGGGAGGGGGCTTGCTCCCTCCCACACTTGATCTCTGTTGTATTTAAGAATGCATTCTTTGAAGGACCTTGAACCATGGACCTGACCCCACGGGAAAAAGACAAACTGTTGATCTTCACCGCAGGCCTCGTCGCCGAACGCCGCCTGGCACGCGGGGTGAAACTCAACTACCCGGAAACCATCGCCTACATCTCTGCCGCCCTGATGGAAGGCGCCCGCGATGGCCGCACCGTGGCCGACCTGATGCACTACGGCACCACGCTGCTCAGCCGTGAGCAAGTGATGGAAGGCATCCCGGAGATGATCCCGGACATCCAGGTGGAAGCCACGTTCCCCGACGGCACCAAGCTGGTGACTGTCCACCAGCCCATTGCGTGAGGCACTGCGATGATTCGTGATGCAACCGAACACGACCTGCCGGCGATCCGCGCTATCTACAACGACGCGGTGCTCAACACCACGGCGATCTGGAACGAACAACCGGTAGACCTGGCCAACCGCCAAGCCTGGTTCAGCGCACGCCAGGCGCAGCAATACCCGATCCTGGTGGCGGTGGAAAACGATGAAGTCACAGGCTACGCCTCATTCGGCGACTGGCGCCCCTTCGAGGGCTTTCGCTACAGCGTCGAACACTCGGTGTACGTGCGCAACGATCAACGCGGCAAGGGCCTTGGCCCACGCCTGATGCAAGCGCTGATCGAGCGTGCCCGCAGCTGCGACAAACACGTGATGGTCGCCGCCATTGAAAGCGGCAACCTGGCGTCCATCCGCCTGCATGAGCGCCTGGGTTTCATTACCACCGGGCAGATGCCCCAAGTGGGTATCAAGTTCGGCCGCTGGCTGGACCTGACTTTCATGCAACTGACATTGAATCCGGGCGTCGAGCCGCCCAAGGAGTGAGATCGATGAGCGCTGCACAATTGCGTCGAGTGAATGCTGAAAGTTTTGCCCATTACCGCTTGGGTTTGATTGAGCTGTTGCTGGACGCGGTGCAGCATGGCGCTTCGGTGGGCTTCATGGCCGACTTCGATGAAGCCCAGGCCCGCGCCTATCTGCAGGGGGTGCAAGCCAGTGTCGAGGACACCAGCCTGTTGCTGTGGGTGGTGGTGCGTGACGAGCAAGTGATCGCCAGCGTGCAATTGGCGCTGTGCCAGAAAGCCAACGGCCTCAACCGCGCCGAAGTGCAAAAGCTGCTGGTGCACAGCAGCGCCCGCCGTCATGGCCTGGGCCAGCAATTGATGAACGCCCTGGAACTCGCGGCACGCCAGCACAAGCGCGGCTTGCTCTATCTGGACACCGAGGCCGGCTCCGGTGCCGAAGCCTTCTACCAGTCGCTGCACTACACCAAGATCGGTGAACTGCCCGACTACTGCCAAAGCCCGGACGGGCGCTACAGCCCGACCGCCATCTACTTCAAGACTCTGGGGCAACCTGCATGATTCCTGGTGAATATCAGATCCAGCCTGGCGACATCGAACTGAATGTCGGCCGGCGCACCGTCACCCTCGGCGTGGCCAACAGCGGCGACCGGCCGATTCAGGTGGGCTCGCACTACCATTTTTTCGAGACCAATGGCGCGCTGGAGTTTGACCGTGCAGCAAGCCGTGGCATGCGCCTGAATATTCCGGCGGGGACGGCAGTGCGGTTTGAGCCGGGGCAGCGGCGGGAGGTGGAGCTGGTGGATCTGGGCGGTGGGCGGCGGGTATTCGGGTTTGCCGGGCGAATTATGGGTGACCTTTAGGGCCTCATCGGGAGCAAGCCCCCTTCCACATTTGAAGGTATTCACAAATCAAAGGTGGGAGGGGGCTTGCTCCCGATAGCGGTCTCACATTCAACATATCTTTATCAGGGCAACCACACATGAAAATCAGCCGCCAAGCCTACGCCGACATGTACGGCCCCACCGTCGGTGACAAGGTCCGCCTGGCCGACACCGAACTGTTCGTCGAAGTCGAACAGGACTTCACTGTCTATGGCGAAGAAGTGAAATTCGGCGGCGGCAAGGTCATCCGCGACGGCCAGGGCCAGAGCCAACTGCTCGCCCATGAAGTGGTGGACACCCTGATCACCAACGCACTGATCATCGACCACTGGGGCATCGTCAAGGCCGACGTTGGCTTGAAGAATGGCCGCATCCATGCGATCGGCAAAGCCGGCAACCCGGATATCCAGCCCGGCGTGACCATGGCCATCGGCGCCAGCACTGAAGTGATCGCCGGCGAAGGCATGATCCTCACGGCAGGCGGCATCGACTCCCACGTGCATTTCATCTGCCCGCAGCAGATCGAAGAAGCGCTGACCAGCGGCATCACCACCATGATCGGCGGCGGTACCGGCCCGGCCACCGGCACCAACGCTACCACCTGCACGTCCGGCCCGTGGCACTTGGCGCGCATGCTGCAGGCCAGCGACTCGTTCCCGATGAACATCGGTTTCACCGGCAAGGGCAACGCCAGTCTGCCCGAGCCGCTGATCGAACAGGTCAAGGCCGGCGCCATCGGTTTGAAGCTGCATGAAGACTGGGGCACGACTCCGGCAAGCATTGATAACTGCCTGAGCGTTGCCGACCAATACGACGTGCAGGTGGCGATCCACAGCGACACCCTCAACGAGTCTGGCTTCGTCGAAACCACCCTCGCCGCCCTCAAGGGCCGCACCATCCACACCTACCACACCGAAGGCGCCGGTGGCGGCCATGCGCCGGACATCATCAAGGCCTGCGGTTTCCCCAACGTGCTGCCCAGTTCCACCAACCCGACCCGGCCGTTCACCCGCAACACCATCGACGAGCACCTGGACATGCTGATGGTCTGCCATCACCTGGACCCAAGCATTGCCGAAGACGTGGCCTTCGCCGAAAGCCGCATTCGCCGCGAGACCATTGCTGCTGAAGACATCCTGCATGACCTGGGCGCGTTCTCGATGATCAGCTCCGACAGCCAGGCCATGGGCCGCGTCGGTGAAGTGATCACGCGCACCTGGCAGACCGCCGACAAGATGAAAAAACAACGTGGCGCCCTGCCCGGCGACGGCCCGGGCAATGACAACTTCCGCGCCAAACGCTATATCGCCAAGTACACCATCAACCCGGCGATCACCCATGGTGTCAGCCATATCGTCGGCTCTATCGAAGTGGGCAAGTGGGCCGACCTGGTGCTGTGGCGCCCGGCGTTCTTCGGCATCAAACCGACCTTGATCCTCAAGGGCGGCGCAATTGCCTCAAGCCTGATGGGCGACGCCAACGCGTCGATCCCGACGCCACAACCGGTGCACTACCGCCCGATGTTCGCCAGCTTCGGCAGCTCGTTGCACGCCACCAGCCTGACCTTTATCAGCCAGGCTGCCCAGGACGCCGGCTTGCCCGAGGCCCTGGGGTTGAAGAAGCAGATCGCGGTGGTCAAGGGGTGCCGCAACGTGCAGAAAACCGACTTGATCCATAACGATTACCTGCCGGATATCGAGGTGGACCCGCAGACCTATCAGGTCAAGGCCGACGGCGTGTTGCTGTGGTGTGAGCCGGCAGATGTGCTGCCGATGGCGCAGCGCTACTTTTTGTTTTAGTGCAACCCATACTGAGTGCCGGGCGCGGCCAACAATTGCGCAACAGTTACCCGGCTCAGAAATGCTCACGCGGGTTGAACGCCGCCTTATCAGCCAGCGCCTGCCACAACGCCTTGACCTCCTCATCGCTACTTTTAGGCATCACCACCTTGAGCTGCACAAACAGATAACCGCGCTGCCCGGCCTTGTTCAGCAAGCCATGACCCTTGGCGCGCATGCGCTGGCCGTTCTGGCTGCCGGCAGGCACCTTGAGGTTGATTTTGCCGGTGAGGGTCGGCACGGCCACTTCCGCGCCCAACGCCAGCTCCCACGGCGCCAGGGGCAGGTTGATGATCAGGTTTTCGCCATCCACTTCGAACTTGGGGTGGGGCGCAAACTTGATGATCAGGTACAGGTCGCCATTGGCGCCGCCACCGATGCCCGGTGCGCCCTGCCCTTTGAGGCGGATGCGCTCGCCGTCGGCCACGCCGGCGGGGATCTTCACGTTCAGGCTCTTGGTGGTGTTGCTGACGTGCCGGCCCGAAGCGTCGTATTGCGGCACCTGGAAGTTGATCTGCTTGGACTCGGTAGACAGTGTCTCTTCAAGGTGCACCGTCAGTTGCATCTCCACGTCCTGGCCCTTGCGGCCCGTGGAGCGGCGCTGGCCGCCACCAAAGGCATCGCCACGACCACCGAAGATCGAGCTGAAAAAGTCGGAGAAGTCCTCGGTGCCCGCGCCGCCACCATACCCACCACGACTCTGCCAGCCAGGTGGGCCCTGGAACGGCTGGCCATGCTGGCCGTATTTGCGCAGTTCGTCGTACTCGGCTCGCTTATCGGCGCTTTTAAGCGCCTCATAGGCTTCGGACGCGTCCTTGAATTTCTCTTCGGCGTCTTTTTCCTTGCTGACATCGGGGTGATATTTGCGCGCGAGCTTGCGATAGGCTGCCTTGATTTCCTTGTCATCGGCCGTCGGCTCGACACCCAGAATCTTGTAGTAATCTTTGAAATCCATCGGCGGTTCACCATCCTTTATCGAGATCGCACTGCCCGGGGCACAACGTGCGCTGGTTTGCACCTGTTGAGGGTTGTGGCCTGGGGGGTACGTCAAAGTGTTATCGGCATCAGCCGTATGCAACAGATGTGGGGGCAAATCCCGTACTTTCAAGCGCGATTTAACGGATGGTTGGCCTACGCAAGCGCCTGCGACTGGCATACACTGCGCGGCCGTTTTTCAACCGGAACCCGATAGACATGAAAAACCCATCCCCAGCCCGTGCCTGCGGTATCGACTTCGGCACGTCCAACTCCACCGTCGGCTGGATCCGCCCCGGCGAGGAGACGCTTATCGCGCTGGAGGACGACAAGATCACCTTGCCGTCGGTGGTGTTCTTCAACTTCGAGGAGCGCCGCCCGGTGTACGGCCGCCTGGCCCTGCACGAGTACCTGGAAAACTACGAAGGCCGGCTGATGCGCTCGCTCAAGAGCCTGCTGGGTTCCAAGCTGATCAAGCACGACACCAGCGTCCTGGGCACGGCCATGCCGTTCACCGACCTGTTGGCGCTGTTTATCGGCCAGCTCAAGAGCCGCGCCGAGGCAACCGCAGGGCGTGAATTCGAGGAAGTGGTGCTGGGCCGCCCGGTGTTCTTCGTCGATGACGACCCGATGGCCGACCAGGAAGCCGAGAACACCCTGGTGGACGTGGCACGCAAGATCGGCTTCAAAGACATCTCGTTCCAGTACGAGCCGATTGCGGCGGCGTTCGACTACGAGTCCACCATTGAAAAAGAAGAACTGGTGCTGATCGTCGACATCGGCGGTGGTACGTCCGACTTCTCCCTGGTGCGCCTGTCTCCGGACCGCCGTCACAACGACAACCGCCAGAGCGACATCCTCGCCACCGGCGGCGTGCACATCGGCGGTACCGACTTCGACAAACAGCTGTCCCTCGCCGGCATGATGCCGCTGTTCGGCTACGGCAGCCGCATGAAAAGTGGCGCCTACATGCCCACCAGCCACCACATGAACCTGGCCACCTGGCACACCATCAACTCGGTGTACTCGCAGAAATCCCAGCTAGCGCTGGGCAGCATGCGCTACGACATCGAAGACACCGGTGGCATCGACCGGCTGTTCAAGTTGATCGAACAGCGCGCCGGGCACTGGCTGGCGATGGAAGTGGAAGAAACCAAGATCCAGCTGACCCACGAAGACAACCGCCATGTGCTGCTGGATCGGGTTGAGCCGGGGTTGAGCGTGGATTTGAGCCGTACGTTGTTCGAGTCCGCCATTGATGGCCTGCTGGAACGCGTGCGCAACAGCGTGACCCAATTGCTGACCGATGCTTCGGTGGATGTTGCCCAGGTGGACACGGTGTTCTTCACCGGTGGTTCCAGCGGTATTCCGGCACTGCGCCACAGCATCTCGGCCATGCTGCCGAATGCGCGGCACGTGGAAGGCAATATCTTTGGCAGTATCGGTAGTGGCTTGGCGATCGAGGCCAGCAAACGTTATGGGTCTTAAGCGGTAAGTTTTCAGCTTCAAGCTGCAAGTAGAAGCGGACTCGCTCTCACTTGAAGCTTGAAGCTTGCAACTGTGTTTAAACCATCCCGCCGAGCTTCAGCTCACTTTTCAGGTACGCATAGTAGATCGGCCCCGCCACCACTCCCGGCAAACCGAACGCCGCTTCAAACACCAGCATCGCCAGCAGCAATTCCCACGACTTGGCACTGATCTGCCCGCCGACGATGCGTGCGTTGAGGAAGTACTCGACCTTGTGGATCACGATCAGGTACCCCAACGCCGCCACCGCCACCCAGATCGACAACGACAGCGCGACGATGGTGATCAAAGTGTTGGACATCAGGTTGCCGATCACCGGCAACAGGCCGAGCAGGAAGGTCAACACGATGAGGGTTTTGGTCAGCGGCAGGTGGATACCGCACAACGGCAGCACCACGGCGAGGAAGATCGCAGTGAAGCCGGTATTGAGCGCGGCAATTTTGATCTGGGCGAAGACGATGTTGCGAAAGGCCTGGACCAGCAGGTGCAGGCGGTCGAACAGTGCAGCGGCCAGGGGTTTGCGTTTGGTCAGGTCGGGCACGCGCTGCAGGGCGATGATCGCACCCAGCACCATGCCGATCAGCAGGGTAACGAACATGTGCGCAGCGTCTTTGCCGACCAGTTGCAGTTCGCTCAGGTGCTTGCTCAGCCAATCGCCGATGGCCACGCGGAATTCGGCGGCACTGGCGGGCAGGTAGGCGTCGATAAACGGCGGTAATTGGCCGCGTGCGCGGTCGACCACACCCATGAATTTGTCGAGAGAAGCCCCGGGGTTTTCCGCTTCGTGGAGCAGGAAGCTGATGGCGCCGGCGAAAATCAAGGTGAGCACGCTGACGATCAGCGTGCCCAGCAAAGCCACCGCCAACCAGCGCGCGCGCCGACCTTCGATCAGGCGTTGAAGTTGGGGGGTGAGCATGTTGACCAGTTCATAGACCAACAGGCCGGCCAGCAGGCTGGGCAGCAATTTCAGCGGCAGCACCAGCAGCAACCCGCCGAAAATGATGATGTAGCTGGCCAGCAACAACACATGACGCTGAGAAAACGTTGGCATACAGCCTCAAAACAAACGGCGTAAAAGGATGGGCAGTCTGCCAGCGTTGCAGGCATCAAGCGAGGGGGGACGACTGTGAATGCGATCAAGTGTGGGAGGGGGCTTGCTCCCGATTGCGGTGGATCAGCCAATGAATCGGTTGACTGACACGGCGCTATCGGGAGCAAGCCCCCTCCCACATTTGATCTGCAGCGCCTGCGAAATCGTGATTAACCTTTGAGGCAGGTGCTCATGAATGTCTTGCGCGCATCACCGGTCAACGCCTTGGTTTTTGCCGACGCATTGCAGTCTTTCATCTTCTGCTGCTGTGGCGTCAGGGTCTTGGCATCGTTGGCGGCAGGCGCCGACAGGCAGGTCTTCATGAAGGCCTTGCGGTCGTCGCCTTTAAGGGTCTTGGTAGTCGCTTCGGCATTGCAGGTGGTCATTTTGTTCTGCTGGGCCGTGGCGGCAAAACCCTGGGAACACAGCAGCAGGCCCATCATCAACAACGGAATACGCAGCATCTTCATGGAGTTTTCTCCCTGTTACCGTGCCGAAGGGCACGGCCTACCTCGCAGTGTAGTCAAAACCTGTTACAACTTCAGCGACTACGTATATTCGACCGCCGGTACTGCTCTGGCGTGCAGCCGGCGTGGCGCTGGAACATGGCGATAAACGCCGAGGCGGTGCTGTAGCCCAAGTCAAACGCCACATGTTGCACGCTGCGCTCACTGTCCAGCGCTTCAATGGCCGCCAGGTAACGAAGACGCTGGCGCCATTCGCCAAAACTCATGCCCAGTTCGCGTACAAACTGGCGCGCCAGGGTGCGTTCGCTCACATGCACCTGCTCAGCCCATTGCAGCAACGGGCGATTGTCGCCGGGCTCAGCCTGCATGCCCTCCAGTACTCCCAGCAACCCAGGGTGGCGGGCGTAGGGCAGGAAGCCATCGTGAATCGGCGCCTGCCTGAGCTGGTCCACCAGCACTTGGGCCAGGCGAATATCGGCCTCGGTCTGCGGGATATTCACGTCACGCTGGGCAAAATCGCTGAGGATAGCCTTGAGAATGTCACTGATCGCCAGGGTGCACGGCGCTTGGGGCAGATGCTCGCAGAGCGCCGGCGCCAAGCCCACCGAGCGATACACAATCGCCTGGGCGTTGTAGGAGCTGTGCTCGGTATTGGGCGGGATCCATACCGCGTACTGCGGCGGCGACATAAAGCGATTACCGGCCACCTCCATGCGCATCACGCCACTGGCCGAATAGTCCAGCGAGCCCCAGCCATGCCGGTGCGGGGTGCACTCGGTGTCCGGGGCGAAATCGGAGTAGCGGAAGTACACAGGGCTCGGCAGGCTGGAAAAATCCGCGAGGCGTACGGTATGTCTGGCCATGTTGTCTGGATTCAGAGGTCAGTTGTCTGGATCGCAGTATAGGCTTCGATCCAGACAGGGGATAATCCCGCCTCGTCAACACACTGGGTTTCTTTCGATGCAATACGCGTATCCGCTGCTGGCCATCTTTATCTGGGCCGGCAACACCGTGGTCAACAAACTGGCCGTGGGTTCGATCTTTCCGGCTGAAATCGGCTTTTACCGCTGGCTGCTGGCGGCGTTGCTGTTTACCCCGTTCATGCTCAAGCCGGTAATCGCCAACTGGGCGCTCATCCGCCCGAACCTCGGCAAGATTTTTATCCTCGGCGTGCTGGGCATGGCGGTGTATCAAAGCCTGGCTTATTACGCGGCAACGCTGACCAGCGCCACCAACATGGGCATCATCCTCTCGCTGATGCCGCTGATGGCCCTGACCGCCGCCATTATCAGCCTGGGCCAACGCCTGACCTTTGGCGCGCTGACCGGTGCGGTGCTGTCGTTTGCCGGCGTGGTGGTGGTGGTGTCGGCCGGCAGCCTGGGCGCGCTGCTGCAACATGGGGTCAACCTGGGCGACGGCATGATGCTCATCGCCACACTGGCGTACGCGGTCTACAGCACCCTGCTGAAAAAATGGCAACTGCGCCTGCCGCCGTTGGTACTGCTGTATCTGCAAGTGCTGGTAGCGGTGGTGGTGTTGTTCCCGCTGTATCTGTTCTCGGCCAAGGCTGGGTTGGGCTGGGCAAATATTCCGCTGGTGCTGTATGCGTGCCTGTTGGCTTCGATGCTCGCGCCATTGGCCTGGATGCATTCGGTGAAGACCCTGGGGCCAAGCCGGACCACGCTGTTTTTCAACCTGCTGCCATTGATTACCGCGTTGATTGCGGCGGTGGTGTTGAAGGAAGAGCTGGCGCTGTATCACTTGGTGGGCGGTTTGCTGACGTTGGGCGGGGTGATTTTGTCGGAGCGCTGGACGACGCCGGTTGGCCGTATGGTCAGTGTTGCCTGACATATCGCCTTCGCGAGCAAGCCCGCTCCCACATTTGACCGAGATCCATCTTCGGAATGCGGTCTAGTGTGGGAGCGGGCTTGCTCGCGAAGAACGATAACGCGGTGTACCCGCTAAACGCCGGCCGCCTTGAGCCGCCGGGCATGCTCGACAAACAGACGAATCGGCTCGGCCCCTTTGCCCACCAGCCCCATGGATTGGTTGACGATATCGAAATGGTCCAGGGCGTAGTCATCGCCGATCACCGTGCCCAGGTGTGAGCTGTAACGCCCGACCATACCGTCGCATTGGCCCTTCTTCCGCACAAAGCTGCGGGCGAACAAGCGACAGCTACGGTGGGTGCCGTCCAGCAGGTTGCGCCCGCGATCGGTCTTGCCCGGCTGCAAGGTGCCGGACCACGAGTAGTAGCGCACGCCGTTAACCTCCTCCATGCCCTGCCCGCCCCATTCCTGGGGCAACCCCTGGGGATATTGGCGATTGAAAAGCGCCACGCCCGCGCTGGTCAGGGAATGGTGCGAAGCCTGCAGGTCGGCCTTGAAGCGCGGCCCGCGATAGCCGGTTTCCAGCAACCCCATTACCCAGGCAACCAGATGAAACACTGCGCTCATCAGGCGCCCTTTGACGCTGTCGGCGGGGTAATGGGTGTGGATATGATCGGCCAGTTCCGAGCCATGGTTGGGCCCGGCCACCGAGGTAACCGACGCCACCCACTCCGGGCACTTGGCCGCCGCATAACGGGCAGTGAGCGAGCCCTGGCTATGGCCGATCAGGTTGACCTTCTCAGCGCCGGACTCCCGAAGAACCCGCTCGATCTGCGCCAGCAACTGCTCACCGCGTACTTCGTTGGAGTCCAACGGCGCTACTTGGACAGGAAACACCCGCGCCCCACCGGCTCGCAGCGCTGGAATGATCCCGTACCAGTAGGGGAAAAACCCCACGCGTACGAAGCCAAGCATGCCAGGCACCAGCACCAGGGGGTAACGCGTGGCTAACGACTGCGACATGAGTCGAACGTCCTTGATCATGAGAGGATGAAGGCAGACTAGCCCAATCCAGCGACGCGAAGATGACACTCCCAGGCAAATCCAATAAAACTTTTTGTCCCGCCCAAGACTCACAACTGATAGCGATCACGCCGGCAGAGCGTGGCGTAAAACCGGATTAGCCCCAGGAGATTGAAATGACTGAAGCACACTTGACTGACATTGCGACCCTGCGCAGCCGCGCCCGCCAGAATGTCGAAAACGGTGCCGTGACAGAAGGCTACGACGCCGACCGCGAAGAAATCATCCGTCTGCTCAACGAGTCGCTGGCCACAGAACTGGTCTGCGTGTTGCGCTACAAGCGCCACTACTTCATGGCCAGCGGCCTCAAAGCCAGCGTCGCCGCTGATGAGTTCCTCGAACATGCCACCCAGGAAGCCGAGCACGCCGACAAACTGGCCGAGCGCATCGTGCAACTGGGCGGCGAGCCGGAGTTCAACCCCGACCTGCTGTCGAAGAACTCCCACGCCCAATACGTCGCAGGCAACACGCTCAAAGAAATGGTCTACGAGGATCTGGTGGCCGAGCGTATCGCGGTGGACAGCTACCGTGAAATCATCCAGTACATCGGTGATAAAGATCCGACTACCCGTCGCATCTTTGAAGACATCCTGGCCCAGGAAGAAGAACACGCCGATGATATGGCGGATATTCTGCAAGATCTGTAACCAGCAACACTGCAATAACCATGTGGGAGGGGGCAGCAGCCCCCTCCCACATTTGCTTTCAGGCGCAGTCAGTTAGTTACTTGACGGTCTTCGGCGCCTTGCCTTCCTTCATCTGTTGCAGCAAGGGTGCGCACTGATTCGGCTCATCGCCGCTCGGTGCCACCAGCGCCAGGAGGCCGGCAGCCGGGCCGGCGATAATGCCCAGGGCAACCATGCCAGCGCCACGCAGTGCCAGCGGGATGGCCTTCACGCCAGCATTGGGTTTGATAAACGGCCCATTGACGTACAGCGGCGAGCGCAGCGAAAACAAGCGAAAGCCCTTGGACTCGGGCGTGATGGTCAGGTCCAACTGCTCCGTGGCCATGTTCGCGGTGCCGTCGATGTAGATGATGGCGTTCTCGGTATCGAACACAAACAACCGCGTGGTCGCCAGGCCCGTCTTGATGCCGAAATCCGCCGCCGCGCAGTTGATCTTCACTTCCTTGTCGCCGAACAGGCGGCCCACCACGTAGTTGCCGACGTTGAGCCCGGCGATTTCCATCAGGCCACGGCTGATGGCGCCGTCGTTGATCAGCATCTTCAGGTCACCATTGGAAGTGCCGAGCAGCGCTGCGACGGAATTGCCGCGCCCGGAAATATCGGCATCGCCGTTGAGTTCACCAAAGCTGGTCTTCATCGGTTCAAAGGTCGGGAACAACTGCTTGAGCTTGAAGTTGCGCGCCGTCAGTTTGGCGCGGCCTTCCATCGGCGTAGTGCGGCCGTTCAAGCGAATCTGCGCATCGAGCTTGCCGCCGGCCACGCCGAAGCGCAGGGGTTCGAGGCTCAGTTGGCCGTCGTTGAGTACCAGGTGGGTGTAAAGGTCGGTGAAGGGCAAGTCGGCACTGTGCACGATGCGCTTGCCGGTGAACTCCACGTCGGCATCCATTTCGCGCCAGCGCTCGGTGCGGAACTCTTCAACCGGCAGCACTTTGGTCGCTGGCTGTTTGCTTTCACCGCCCCGGGCTTTTTGCTTGGCGTTGGAGTCGGCACCGATCAACGGCGCCAGGTCAGTCATCAGCAGTTGGTTGGACACCAGCGCGCCGCTGAGCTTGGGCCGTGGCTGACTGGCGACATAGGCCAAGTCGCCGTGGATGTCACTGTTGCCGATCTTGCCGTTGAAGTTTTCGTAGCGGAATGAGGCGCCGCTGGCTTCATGCAGCTTGGCGATCAGATGACCATCGGTGGAGTAGGCCGGCGAGTCCGGCAAAGTGACGCCGGTCAGCGGGTACAGGTTACCCAGGCTGCTGCCCGAGAGTTTCAGGCGCAGGTCCAGGGCGCCGAGGTTCAGCGGGTCGGTCAGAGTGCCGGCCAGGGCGATGCTGGTGTCGGCGACTTTCACTTGGGCTTGCAGCGGGAACGGCTTGGCCGCGTCCTGCAAGGCAAGCAAGCCGCCAATCTTGCCGGTGCCGGCGAGTTTCTGGCCGTGGTATTGGCCTTTGACCTTGAGGCCGAACGCGTAGTCCTGGGGCGCCGAGCCTTTTTCCAGGGCTTTCCTGGCATCGGCGTCGCCGACGATTTCGCCGAACGGGATCGGTTTGCCCAGCGGGTCGATGATCACATCGAGTTGAGTTTTGAGGGTTTGATCGTCGAGGGTCACATGGCCCTTGTCGAAACCGATGGCGCCGATGTCCACCACCCAGTTGGAGGGTTCGGCGTCGGGGTCTTTGGGGTCGAACTTGAAGGTCCAGTTGGCGCGGCCATCGGCCAGGCGCTGCAACTGGGCACTCGGTTCAGTGAGGTCGATCCGCGGGATCACCACGCGTTGTACCAGCAAGGCCAGGGGTGAAATACGCAGCTCGACCTTTTTAAGCGTGACCATCTGCGGTTGCTTCGACCAGTCGGGGTTGCCCAGGGTCAGGTCTTCGGCGATCACATGGGGCCACGGCACCCAGGCGCGCCAGCCGCCTTCATCCGGTTCACGCTGCCACACCACCGCAAGGTTGCCGTTGATGGCGAATGGGCGGTGCAGCTCTTCGGAGACTTTGGCATTGAGTGGCGGCTTGATGCGGTTCCAGTCGAAGAAGATCAGGACCAGTACCACGATGGCGATTAACAGAACGAAGCTGGCGCAGCTCCAAGCGACGATTTTACGAGTGCGCGTCATTGCACAGGACTCCTGAATACGACTGGCTGAGCTACCCCTAAAGAGCAGCCTATAAAACTACGACTGGCAAACCGCCCGGGGGTTTAACCCGATGGCCGATTTAGTCGCAAAAAGCCACTTTCCTGATCGAACAGACAGCTTCTGATCATCAACGGCGCACCATTGTTACCCAGGTTCGTGTCGAAAATACCCACCTCGGTGCAAAACCGCGTGCTTGAGAGGCTCGTTCTAGAGCCTCCGGAGGGAACAATCAATTCTGTTGATTATTACCATTGTGTTTATGAACTTTTATATCGACTTATCAAGAGTAGCATTAGCCCTGTACCCACTTTATCGCCCTCCCAAGGAGCAACCATCATGAAACGCCAATTACTCGCTACCGTCCTGTTATCCGTCCTGGCTTCCAGCGCTTTTGCCCTGCCAGCCGCCGAACAGGCCACCCCACAGAATAAAGCCCAAGCCGTACAAATTAGTCAGACCGTGGCTCGCAGCGGTTCGCAAGAAGACGAAAACCGTGACTATGCCAAAGGTGCCGTAGCTGAAAATGGCTTCAACCGCCTGCAAGAGAAAGGCCTGGTAGAAGGCGGTGCTGAACAAGCCAACAAACGCGCTTACACCGAAGGCGTTGCTGAAGGCGGTGCCGACCGTCTGCAAGAACTGCATCAAGCCCAGAGCTAAGCCCGTGGTGGCCCAGAAAAAAGCCCGATCTGTCGATCGGGCTTTTGCTTTTATATAGACCGCGTCACGCCTCGCCCCTGTCAAGTTCGACGCCGGCAAAGCGCTTTTGCTAGAGTGCGTCGCTGTACTCGCTGACGAAGCCCATCCGCTCATGCTGCCCCGCGCCGAACAGAAGCAACAGACTCGCCTCGCCTTGATGGACGCAGCCCGCCATCTGATGGAGTGTGGCCGTGGGTTTGGCAGCCTGAGCCTGCGCGAAGTGGCGAAGACGGCAGGTATCGTGCCCACCGGTTTCTATCGCCATTTTGCCGACATGGACCAGCTCGGGCTGGTATTGGTCAGCGAAGTCGGCCAGACCTTCCGCGCTACGATTCGCCTGGTGCGCCACAACGAGTTTGTAATGGGCGGCATTATTGATGCGTCCGTGCGCATCTTCCTCGATGTGGTCTCGGCCAACCGCTCGCAATTCCTGTTCCTGGCCCGTGAGCAGTACGGCGGTTGCCTGGCCGTACGCCAAGCCATCGGCGCCCTGCGCGAAGACATCACCCGCGACCTGGCGGCCGACCTGACGCTGATGCCAAAACTGCAGCACCTGGACGCGGAAGGCTTGCATGTGATGGCCGACCTGATCGTCAAAAGCGTGTTCGCCACCCTGCCCGATATCATCGACCCACCGGCCCATGCCCTGCCGGCCCACCTCACGCCCCAGGCGAAAATCACCCAACAACTGCGCTTTATCTTTATCGGCCTCAAGCATTGGCAAGGCCTTGGCAGCACCGAATAAGCCGCTCAACCCGCCGTATGGAAGCGCTTGGCGGTCGTGTAGTGCTTGTTCCAGTAGCTGTTGCTCAATGAATCGATACGGATACTTTTGCCTGTACGCGGCGAATGGATGAATTGGCCTTTGCCGATATACAAGCCGACATGGCTGACTTGGCCGCGCCCGTTGCCTTTGAAAAACACTGCATCTCCGGGCTTCAACGCGCTGCGCTTAACAGTCTCCGCCGTAGAGCGGTGCATGGCCGCTGTCGTGCGGGGAATCAGCAGGTTGGCTTCGGTCTTGAACAGGTAAACCAGGAAACTGCTGCAATCAAAGCCCTGCTCCGCTGACGTGCCACCCCATTTGTAAGGTGTACCCAGCAACTCATGGGCGCGATCGATAACGTCGTCGATGGAAGCAGGCTTGATGCCTTGCAGTGAAGTTCCGAGGGTTGCGCGGGGCTGAAAGTTGGCCGATGCCGACGAAATAAAGAAGGTCAGGCTGACAAGGCATATACAAAAAATTGATCGAAACATAATGAACGTCGCGGTGGAATTAAACAGGGCGCACAGCCTAAATAAACCTCAGGTAGTTTCATGAACGCCAAATCCTGATCGCACGTAGGACAAATCCGAAAAAGCATCAACAAGAAAATGATGAAAGAAATTTCATCATGCCAAGAGTATCCCTCAACGAAAAACGCCCCGCTCCAGTGCTATAAATTCCGCAACGCACCAAATTGATACACATAGAGAATTATCTGATGCCCTCTTGGGTAGCATTCCTGTACATCCCGTCAGGGAATTCCTACTCAATCCCGTGATTGGCAAGACCCTTGCTCTAGGTCTTTCATCGCTCACAGCTGGAAGCTCTCTGATGCTGGTGATCCACCGCCGAATCGCCCCCCAAGCCCTCTGGGCCGCAGAATTGCTGCTGAATTTTGAAGCGCGCAGCAAAAGCCGCCTGCGCTGTTTCAGTGCCGACGGTGAAGACGTCGGCCTATTTCTGGAGCGTGGGCAGCCGCCACTACACGATGGCGAATTCCTACAAGCAGAAGACGGACGTGTCGTACGTGTTCGTGCCCGACCTGAACAACTGCTTCACGTCACTTGCCGCAACGCGTTTGAGCTGACCCGCGCCGCCTATCACCTCGGCAACCGCCATGTAGCGCTGCAGGTCGGCGACGGCTGGCTGCGCCTGCTCGATGACTATGTGCTCAAGGCCATGCTTGAACAGTTGGGCGCCGATGCGCAGACCATCGAGGCGCCGTTCCAACCGGAACACGGCGCCTACGGCGGTGGCCATCATCATTCGCGCCAGGGTGACGAAGACTTCAACTACCCGCCCAAGCTGCATCAGTTCGGCGTGCGTATATGAACCCAGCCTGGGCGCTGTTGCGCCTGGCCAGTCCGCAACTGCCGATTGGCGGCTACAGCTATTCCCAAGGCCTGGAAATGGCCGTGGAGAACGGCCGCGTGCAGGATGCGGCGAGTGCCCGGCGCTGGATCAGTGATCAGTTGCTGCTCAACCTTGCGCGTTTCGAAGCGCCGCTGCTGCTCGCCCATTGCCGCGCCGCCGTCGACCAGGATTGGGTGCAACTGGCGCAGCTGTGCGAAGAACACCGCGCCAGCCGTGAGACCCGCGAGCTGCATCAGGAGAGCCGGCAGATGGGCTATTCCCTGCAACAACTGCTCAATGGCTTGCCGGAACTGGACAGCGCCGCCCGTGAATTTCTTGAACAGTGCGGCGAACCGCACCTGGCTCTTGGCTGGGCGCTGGCCGCTCGAGCCTGGCACATCAGCCCCGACGACGCCCTCGCCGCATGGCTCTGGAGCTGGCTGGAAAACCAACTCGCGGTATTGATGAAAACCCTGCCACTGGGCCAGCAAGCCGCCCAGCGCCTGACCAGCGAACTGCTACCGCTGCTGCAACAAGCCCAGCAGGACGCCGGCCGCATCGCCCCCCAGCATTTGGGCAGCGCCGCCTTCGGCCTGTCCCTGGCATGCATGGCCCACGAGCGCCAGTACAGCCGCCTGTTCCGCTCCTAGGAGCACTTAATTTTGGAGAAACACATGAACACTCAACCCCTGCGCGTTGGAATCGGCGGCCCGGTGGGCTCTGGCAAGACCGCCCTGACCCTGGCCCTGTGCCTGGCCCTGCGCGATCGCTACAACCTGGCGGTCGTTACCAACGATATCTATACCCGCGAAGATGCCGATTTCCTGGTGCGCAACCAGGCCCTGGCGCCGGAGCGCATCATCGGCGTGGAGACCGGCGGCTGCCCGCACACGGCGATTCGCGAAGATGCCTCGATCAACCTGGAGGCCGTTGACCAACTCAACCGCCGCTTCCCTGGCCTGGACCTGATCCTGGTGGAGTCCGGCGGTGACAACCTGTCGGCCACCTTCAGCCCGGAGCTGTCGGACCTGACCATCTATGTGATCGATGTCTCCGCCGGCGACAAGCTGCCACGCAAGGGCGGGCCCGGAATTTGCAAATCCGACCTGCTGGTGATCAACAAGATCGACCTGGCCCCACTGGTGGGCGCTTCGCTGGAACTGATGAACAGCGACACCCAACGCATGCGCAACGGCAAACCTTTTGTGTTCAGCAACCAGAAAACCGGGGTCGGCCTGGATGACATCGTCGCGTTCATCGAACGCCAGGGCCTGCTGACCGCCGCCTGATCAACCCATAAGGAACCTGTTCATGAGCCTCAACAAACTTCTCGCCGCCGCCGCGCTGCTGCTCGCCCCCGCCCTGGCGTTCGCCCATCCGGGCCACGGCGACAATGGCCTTGTGGCCGGTATCAGCCACCCGCTGGGCGGTCTCGATCACTTGCTGGCCATGGTTGCGGTCGGCCTCTGGGCTGCCCAGCAGAACGGCACCGCGCGCTGGGCCCTGCCGTGCACCTTTGTCGGCACCATGCTGATCGGCGGCATGCTCGGTTTTGAAGGCCTGCAATTGCCGGCGCTGGAAAGCGGGATTGCCGCGTCGGTGCTGGCCCTGGGCCTGGCGGTGGCGCTGGCGGTGCGTCCGCCACTGTTCCTGGCCGTGGGTGCCACGGCGTTGTTTGCGTTGTTCCATGGTGTTGCCCATGGTTTGGAACTGCCAGACATGTCCAGCCCTTGGGCGTATGCCGCTGGGTTTGTCGGTGCGACCGCGGTATTGCATGCCGCCGGTTATGCGGTGGTGCGCTTTCTGCCGGTTGCTGCGGCGCCGTTGGTGCGGGTGGCTGGGGCGGCTTCGGCGGCGACTGGGGTTTGGCTGCTCGCCAGCTAAAAGTGACAAGCTGCAA
This sequence comes from Pseudomonas haemolytica, assembly GCF_009659625.1. Lineage (GTDB taxonomy): Bacteria > Pseudomonadota > Gammaproteobacteria > Pseudomonadales > Pseudomonadaceae > Aquipseudomonas > Aquipseudomonas haemolytica. The sequence continues at coordinate 115,652 of NZ_VOIW01000004.1, forward strand.
GCGACAAGTAAGGGCAGCTCGGCTTTTACTTGCCGCTTGCAGCTGAAAACTTAGAGCTGCCCTCATCTGCTACCATGCGCGCCTACACCCCTGCCGTGACGACGCCAGCCAATGCCCATCGCTTCTCAGCCCGCTTTGAACACCGTGCTCACGCACTTCCACGACCTGATCGTGCCCCTCTGGCAAGGCCCAGGCTGGAATGCCGACCTGGCACTGCCCTTCGAGGCACTGGACGCCGACCACCAGCCACTCCCCCCGCAACGCTATCGCGCCATGGCCTGCGCCCGGCAGTTGTACCTGTTCGCCAGCCTGATCGGTGAGCCCGGCGCGGCCTTTGCCGAAGAACGCGCGGCGGCGCTGTTCCGTTCCCTGCAACGGCACTTCCACGATGCCGAGCACGGTGGCTGGTTCTACAGCGTCGACCCCACCGGCCAACCGCTGGACAAACGCAAAGACCTCTACACCCACGCCTTCATCATCTTTGCCTGTGCCCATTACTGGGCCAAGGTGCGTGAACCGTTGGTGGAATCGGTGCTCAATGCCGCCTTGGAAGTCGTCGCCCAGCGCTTTGCCACGGGAGATGACCTGTATGAAGCCGTGCTGGAGCGTAACTGGACCTCTCTGGATTCCGGGCCGTTGCAAAACCCGTTGATGCACCTGGCCGAAAGTTTCCTTGCCACCCTTGCGGTGCGTGAAGATGCCGACGTACAGGCGGCCTTGCTGGCATTGGCGACGGCCATGCAGCAACGCTTCATCGACCGCGAGCATGGCGTGATGATGGAAAAACCCGTGGGCGCTGTGGATAACTGGTTTGAGCCGGGGCACCAGTTCGAATGGTTCTTTTTGCTGGAATCGTCAGATGTACTGCGCGGCACACCGCTGCATGCATCGCTGACACGGGCATTTGCCTATGCCGAACAAACGGGTGTGGATAAGTTGAGCGGTGCGGTCAGTGGCATGCTCGCACTGGATGGCACGGTGCGCGACGGCACCCAACGCATCTGGGCCCAGGCCGAGTACCTGCGAGCGCTGACCTTGCGGCCGGGCAGTGAAGCGGCGTTGCAGCGCCAGTTGCTGGCGTTGCAACAGCACTTCCTGCATGCAAAGGGTTGGCATGAATGCCTGGATGCCCAGGGCACGGTGAGTCGACGGGACATGCCATCGACTACGCCGTATCACTTGGCGACCTGCTATCAGGGCCTCACGCGATCCACTTGCGATCCCCAGTAAAACTGATCGTCAACCAACGCGCCGCATCCGGCGTGCCCAGCCCTGTGGATATTTCTTCGCGCAGCCCGTCGAGGGTGGCGACCTTATCCACCGGGTAGTCCGCAGGCAACACCACATGAATCTCGATAAACCGCGCCCGCCCGTGCTTCTGCACATAGGAGACGTAGTCGTCGAAACCATGCTTGGCCTGCGCTGCGTCCATCACTTCGCGCACTTTGTCGTCCAAGTGATCCGGGGCGATGCCCAGCACTTCGCGCAACGCCGGGCGCAGGATCTTGAACGCCGGCGCCAGCATGCTCAGGGCCAGCAGGATCAGGATCAACGGGTCGACATACACCGCCCACTCGCCGTAGCCCTGGGACTTGAGCAACAGCGCGGCCAGAAAGCTGATCAACAGGCCCACCGACAGCATCGCGTCCACCAGCCAGCTGATGTTGTCGAATTGGATCAGCGACGACTTGAGCGTGCGGTTGCGGTAGCGCACATAGAAGAAGTAGGCGAACTCAACGACAGTAAACACCGCCGCATAAATGATCACCAACCCCAACTCGATCTCGCGCCCGCCATTGATAATGCCGAACACGCCATTGAGGAACGCGTAGATAGCGATCAACAGCAGGAAACTGCCTTCGATCAGCAGCACCATCGGCTCCAGGTGCCAATAGCCGAACTGGAAACGCTCGTTGCTTTTCTTGGCGATCAGCTTGGCCGTGATCAGCATCAACACCTTGATGGCGGTGGCGATCAGCGAGAAAAAGCCGTCGAACAGAATGGATTGGGCGCCAGATATCACACCCGTGACAATCCCGGCGATCGCCACAGCGAACATCAGGATGGTCGATTGTTTGAGCAGTGCCTGCTCACCTCGGTTACTCACATTTCCTCCCGTCAAAACCTTTAAACCGCACATTGCGGTGGGGTTTCAGGAGCGGAGTGTACCTTATGGCCTGTTTTTTGGCCGATTTGCAGCCATCGGGAGCTTGCCCTCGATGGCTGCGTCGCGGTGTTAAGCCTTACTTGGCCCCACGCTCAATCGCAAACCCGGCCCAGGTCTGACTCACCGGCATCAGCTCCAACCGGTTGATATTGACGTGCGCCGGCGTATTCATCACCCAAAAAATCGTGTCAGCGATGTCCTGCGGCTGGATCGGCTCGGCCCCGGCATAAGTGGCGTCGTAACGCGCCTGATCACCGCCGAAGCGCACCAGCGAGAACTCGCTCTCACACAGGCCCGGCTCAATGTTGGTCACACGCACGCCAGTGCCTTGCAGGTCGCAGCGCAGGTTCAACGAGAACTGCTTCACGAACGCCTTGGAGCCGCCATACACATGGCTGCCCGGGTACGGGTAGTTACCCGCGATGGAACCCAGGTTGATGATGCCGGCGCCGCGGCCATGGGCGATCAGGCGCGGCAGCAGCAGGTTGGTGGTGGTCAGCAGGCCCTTGATGTTGGTGTCGACCATGGTTTCCCAATCGTCGAGGTTGCACTTGGGCGCAGGGTCAGTGCCCACGGCCAGGCCGGCATTGTTGATGAGGCCACGTAGCTTGGCGAACGACGGTGGCAGGTTGGCGATGGCCTCTTCCATACCCTTGCGGTCCCGCACGTCCACCACCAGGCCATGCACTTCGGTCTGCTTGGAAAGCTCTTCGACCAGGGCGTTCAAGCGCTCGGCACGACGCCCCGTGAGCACCAGTTTCCAACCGGCTTCGGCAAAACGACGGGCACAGGCTTCGCCGAAACCTGAAGTGGCGCCAGTGATAAATAGCGTGTCGGACATGGTGGTCTCCTTGCGGGCATCGGGAAAAAGTTGCCAGCAGAATGCCCTTACGCCGCCTCTGCGGCAACCGCTATGCACACACCTTCACGCCTCACTGATCAATTTTTAACCAACCTGGGCAAAGCCTTATACACCGTGGCTTGCAGCCATATGCGCGCAGGTTATCCACAGCTGCGCCCACAGTCTTTGGGGGCAAGTGCAAATTGCTCTGAGCCGCTGTGTACAAGGCTTTCAGGCGGTTTTAGAAAGTTTTTTGCTTGACCTGGGCAGGGCCATATGTAGCCCCTGACAAATTCGGAAAAACACAACGATGGCTCCAGGCCAGTCATTCCGGCCTCTACGAGGGTCTTTCCAGAGTTTAGTCACAGACTTATCCACAGGTTAAGCGTACATATTCCCGTCATATACCTGTGTCTTTAAACAGGTTGACAAACCCCTCGAAGGGTCGCGAAAAAGCTGCTGGTCAAAAAACAACCTCCACGCTGTAAGCCACGTATTTAAAGGCTTACAGCCAGCTACTCCCACGTTACCCACAGCCGGTTCCACAGTGGATGGGGACAAGTCAAAACTGTGACAAAACAGGGATTTGCGGCGGCTATATGTCGCGCTTTGGAGGGTGGCTGGATTTGTTTTCCACAATTTGAAGAACGCGCTTGTGGATCACACAAAACAAATGTGGGAGGGGGCTTGCTCCCGATAGCGGTGTGTCAGTTTCAGAAGTGCTGACTGACAAATCGCTATCGGGAGCAAGCCCCCTCCCACAGGGTACTGAGTACTAGTTAGTGACCGCCAAGATAGGCGTTGCGCACTTCCTCGTTCACCAGCAACTCCTTGCCGGTACCCGTCAGGCGAATCTCGCCGTTGACCATCACGTACGCCCGATCCGACAAGCGCAGCGCATGGTTGGCATTCTGCTCCACCAAGAAGATAGTCATCCCGGTGGACGCCAGCTCGCGCAGGGTGGAGAAGATCTGCTTCACCACAATCGGCGCCAAGCCCAGGCTCGGCTCGTCCAGCAGCAACAGCTTGGGCCGGCTCATCAGCGCACGGGCGATGGCGAGCATTTGCTGCTCGCCGCCAGACATGGTCATGGCCCGCTGGTTGCGCCGCTCCTTGAGCCGTGGGAACAGCTCGAACATACGCTGCATGTCCTCGCTGGCGAACTTGTCGCCTATGGGAATGGTGCCCATCAGCAGGTTTTCCTCGACGGTCATGTCGGGGAACACCCGCCGCCCTTCCGGCGACTGCGCGATGCCGTTGGAGGCGATGTAGTGAGACGACTTGTGGGTAATGTCGACGCCGTTGTAGAGGATCTGCCCCGACTCGGCCCGAGGCTGGCCGAAGATCGACATCAGCAGCGTGGATTTACCCGCGCCGTTGGAGCCGATCAGGCTGACGGTTTCGCCTTCGTTGATGTGCAGCGAGACTTTTTTCAGGGCCTGGATCGGGCCGTAGAACACGTCCAGGTCCTTCATTTCGAGGATGGGTCCGCTCATACCAACTCCTCTTCGTCCGCGCCCAGGTAGGCAGCAATGACTTTCGGGTCGTTGCGGATCGCTTCGGGGCCGCCTTCGGCGATCACGTTGCCGTGGTCCAGCACCACGATGTGGTCGGAAATACTCATCACCATGCCCATGTCGTGTTCGATCAGCACTACCGTAAGGTCGTGTTCGTCGCGCAGCAGGCGAATCATCGCGCTGAGGGCTTCGGTTTCCTGCGGGTTGAGGCCCGCCGCGGGTTCGTCCAGGCAGATGATCTGCGGCCGGGTGCACATGGCGCGGGCGATTTCCAGGCGGCGCTGCTGGCCGTAGGAGAGCTCGCCGGCCAGGCGGTTGGCGCAGTCCACCAGGTCGACCACTTCCAACCAGTAGAAAGCATGGTCGAGGGCATCGCTTTCGGCCTTGCGGTAACCCTTGGTGTTGAGGATGCCGGCGAGCATGTTGCGGTTGACCCACATGTGTTGGGCCACCAGCAGGTTTTCCAGCACCGACATTTCCTTGAACAGGCGAATGTTCTGGAAGGTCCGTGCCAGGCCGGCGCGGTTCACCAGGTGAGTACCGCCGAACATCTTGTAGTACACGCGGCTGAGGAAGCTTTTCGGCGACACGAAGTCGACCGCCTTGAAGCGCTCTCCCAACAGCTGGATCACGTTGGTCTGCTGGCCCCGCACGTTGAGTTCGATCTTGCCGCCGCTGGCTTTGTAGAAGCCGGTGAGGCAGTTGAACACCGTGGTCTTGCCGGCGCCGTTGGGGCCGATCAGGGCGAAGATCGAGTTGCGTTCGACCTTGAGGCTCACATCGCTCAAGGCCTTGATGCCACCGAAGTGCATCATCAGGTGTTCCACGCTGAGGACAATTTCCTTGCTCATGGCGCGACCCCCTTGCGTGGCGTCACACCGGTTCGGCTGATCCGAATCAAGCCACGCGGTCGCCAGATCATCATCACCACCATCAACACGCCAAACAGCAGCACGCGGTATTCGGAGAAGCTGCGCAGCAGTTCAGGCGCAACAGTCAGTACGAACGCCGCGATCACCACGCCGACCGTTGAGCCCATGCCGCCCAACACCACGATGGCCAGGATCAACGCCGACTCGAAGAAGGTAAACGACGACGGGTTGACGAAACCCTGGTAGCTGGCAAAAAACACCCCGGCCAAACCCGCGGTGGACGCGCCGATAGTGAACGCCGAGAGCTTGACCAGTACGTGGTTCAGGCCCATGGAGCGGCAGGCGATCTCATCTTCGCGCAAGGCTTCCCAGGCACGGCCGACCGGCATGCGCGTGAGCCGGTGCTTGATGTACAGCACCGCCAGCACCACCAGGAACAGCACGATGTAGATGAACATGAATTTGATGTTGGGGTTGTAATCGAGGCCGAAGAACTCGTGGAACGGAACCCCACCTTCCTTGGCTTTACGCCCGAACTCCAGGCCGAGAAAAGTCGGCGATGGTACCGGCATACCGTTCGGGCCACCGGTGAATGACAGCCAGTTGTTGAGCACCAGGCGAATGATTTCACCAAACCCCAGGGTCACGATGGCCAGGTAGTCACCGTGCATTCGTAGCACCGGGAAGCCGAGTATGCACCCCGCCAACGCCGCCGCGATGGCCGCCAGCGGCAGCACCGTCCAGAAGCCCAGGCCGAGGTATTGATAACCCAACGCCAGGCCGTAGGCACCGATGGCGTAGAACGCCACGTAGCCCAGGTCGAGCAGCCCCGCCAGGCCCACCACGATGTTCAGCCCCAGGCCCAGCAACACGTAGATCAGCCCGAGGATGACCACAGTGAGCAGGTACTTGTTGGCGAAGATCGGGAACACAATGGCGATCACGATCAACGCGGGGATGATCCAGCGCAGCCGCGACTTGTAGTCCGGTGGCAGCACGTGCACGCCGGAGCCGCTGCTTTCGAAACCCTGCAGGATCTTCACGCCCTTGGGGGTTTGCAGGAACAGGCTGAGGGCAAAGCGGCCGGCCATCACAATGGCGACCAACGTAGCCACACGGGCAGGTTCCAGGTTGAAGCTGTAGCCGTCGAGTACCACGCCGACGATGGGGCCGAACACGATCAGCGAAATCAGCCCGGCGAGGACCGTATCGACCACACTTTTCTTGATATCGATAGATTTGGCAGCAGACATGTTTACACCTTCGCCACGAGTGGGCGACCAAGCAGGCCCTGGGGACGGAAAATCAGAATCACCACCAGCAGGGAGAAACTGAACACGTCTTTGTAGTCAGAGTTGATCAACCCCGAGAACAGCGACTCGGAGATGCCGAGGATGATCCCGCCAAGCATCGCCCCAGGCAGGGAGCCGATGCCGCCGAGTACCGCCGCGGTAAATGCCTTGATGCCGATGATGAAGCCGGCATAGAAGTCGAAGGTGCCGTAGTTCAGGGTAATGAGCACGCCGGCCAGGGCAGCCATGGCAGCACCGATGACGAACACGTAGGAGATCACGCGGTCGGTGTTGATGCCCAGGATCGAGGCCATCTTGCGGTCTTGCTGGGTGGCACGGCACATGCGGCCCAGCTTGGTGTATTTGATGATGTAGGTCAGCAAGGCCATGCCCGCGAAGGCGGCGACCAGGATGAACACCTTGGTGTACGTGAGCTGCACGAAACCGCTGCCGATATCGACGCGCCAGGCGCCAGCCAGCAGGGTTGGAATGCCTTGTTGTTTTGCGCCCTGGGCGATCTGCGCATAGTTCTGCAGGATCAGGGAAATACCGATGGCGCTGATCAGCGGTGCCAGTCGGGTTGAGTTACGCAGTGGTTTGTAGGCGACACGCTCAATGACCCAACCGTAAACGCCGGTGACGACCACGGTGAAGATCAAGGTGCCGAGAATGAGCAGCGGGAAGGATTCGATGCCGAAGTAAGCCAGCAGTGCCAGACTGATCGCCGCGAGGTAAGCGGAAATCATATAAACCTCGCCGTGGGCGAAGTTGATCATGCCGATGATGCCATAGACCATTGTGTAGCCGATGGCGATCAGGCCGTAGACCGACCCGAGGGTCAGGCCGTTGACCAGTTGCTGCAGGAAAATACCATCCATAACGCAATCTCACGCGGTGAGCACCTGCACACCAGTCGGTGTGCGGCGCTTCTGGAGGAAAAAACAGATCTCAATAACAACACCACTCCCCTGTGGGAGGGGGCTTGCTCCCGAATGCGGTGGGTCAGTCATGCATAAGTTGGCTGACACTGCGCTATCGGGAACAAACCCCCTCCCACATGGAAACTGTGGTGCTCAGCCTTACTTCTGTTTTTCCAGCTGATGGTATTTACCGTCCTTGTCCCACTGGTAAACCACATAGTCGGAGACTTTCAGGTCGCCCTTACCGTCCCACTCCTTCTTGCCCATTACCGTCTGGACCGGGTTGGCTTTGAGCCACTTGGCAGCGTCTTCGCCCTTGTTGGACTTGGCACCGTTGAAGCCAGCGGCCAGGGCCTGGATCGAGGCGTAGGCGTACAACGTGTAGCCTTCAGGCTCTACGCCGGCTTTGCGGAATTGCTCCACCACCGCCTTGCTGTCGGGCAGCAGGCGTGGGTCGGCGCCGAAGGTCATGTAGACGCCATCCACGTACTGCGCACCACCGGCGGTTGCCACCAGTTCGTCGGTCACTACGCCGTCATCGGACATGAACTTGACGTCTTTGAGGCCCGCTTCACGGATCTGGCGCACCAATGGGCCGGCTTCCGGATGCAAGCCGCCGAAGTACACGACGTCGGCGCCCAGGGAGCGGATCTTGGTGACCAGGGCACTGAAGTCTTTCTCGCCGCGGGTCAGGCCTTCTTCCAGCACCGGCTTGACGCCGCGCTTGGTCAACTGGGCAGCGGTGGCGTCGGCCAGGCCTTTGCCGTAGGTGTCCTTGTCGTTGATGACTGCGACTTTCTTGCCCTTGAGCACGTCGACGATGTAGTCGCCGGCGACGATGCCTTGCTGGTCGTCACGCCCGCACATGCGGAACATCGCGCCCAGGCCGCGTTCGGTCACTTGTGGGTTGGTTGAGCCTGGGGTGATGGCGATGATGCCGGCTTCGTCGTAGACCTCAGACGCCGGGATGGTGTTCGACGAGCAGAAGTGCCCGACCACACCGATCACTTTGTCCTGGTCCGCCAGGCGGTTGGCCACGGCCACGGCTTGCTTGGGTTCGCAGGCGTCATCGCCGGCGACCAGCTTGATCTGCTCGCCGTTGATGCCACCGGCCTTGTTGATAACGTCGGCTGCCGCCTGGGCACCCTTCATGTACTGCTCACCGAAAGCGGCGTTGGCGCCCGTCATCGGGCCCGCCACACCAATCTTCACATCAGCTTGAACAAACGTTGAAACACCCAGCGCCGCTGCAACGGCGAGGGCCAGAAAACCTTTCTTGTAAAACGTCTGGGACATGAGTGGTGCTCCGATATTTTTGATTTTTGGCACGACAACTTGCATTCAAACCTTTCACCGAAAGCTCAGAGCAAGCCGCGTGCCATTACGTTTTTATTCTTCAAAAAGACACGGTGTCATTGTTATTACAGGCGTTTCGACGCCTTTTGCCAGGACGTGCAACCGTCTAGCGTGTGTGGGTGCAACCAGCGGATCAAAAAAGTACAACCCTGGCGGGTCGCACCTGCAACCGGAGGGATAAACGACAGTTCCTACACCTGTAACAATGTGCGTAACGGAACTGCACATTTACAGTGCGTGATTGCTACAACTTGCACCAATACAGATGGGTAGCCTGCTAAGAAAATGCAGGCTTCTGACAGGTATTTCGCTGATCAGATCACGATCCTCATGCATTGCCCGGCGTGATACAGCGAGAACCCGGCTTCATACAGGCAACTGCGCAGGCCCGCCCCGACCAACGGTTGCATGGGGGCAAAGGGGATCGGCAGCGCCTGGGGGTCCTGGTGACACAGATAGTCGGCAAACGCCTTGCCCACCACGCTGCCGGTGGTTACGCCACGCCCGTTATAGCCGGTGACCGCCACCAGGCCAGGGGCAGGCTCGAACAGGCGCATCAGGTGGTCGGGGGTAAACGCGATGCAGCCGGTCCAGGTGCATTCCCATTGCACCGATTTGAGGTAGGGGAAGTAGTGCTGTTGCACCCGATCGGCCCACGCCTTGAGGAACCAGGCCGGTTTCTGGTTGCCGTTGCCCAGGCTGCCCAGCAACAGGCGGCCATCGGCATCACGGCGAATGCTGCTCAGCACCTGACGTGTATCCCAGGAGCCCTGGCCGCCAGGGAGGATCTGCCCGGCGGCTGCATCGGTCAGCGGTGCCGACGCCACCTGGTAGTAATAGCCAGGAAAGAAGTTACGCCGCAACTCGGTCCATTCGCCTTCGGTGTAGGCATTGGAGGCAATCACCACCTGTTCGGCCTGCACCGCACCCTCGGCGGTCTGCACCAACCAGTCGCCACCTTGGCGCTCAAGCTGGGTGACCGGGGAGTGGTCGAACAACTGCCCGCCCAGCGCTGCGGCGGCATTCGCCAAGCCTGTGGTGTAGGCCATGGGATTCAAGGTGCCGGCGCGTCGATCCAGCAATGCGGCGGCGATTTTCCTGGTCCCCGTGGCTTGCTCGCACGCTTGCCCGGTCAGTAACTCAACTGGAGCGCCACGGCGTTTCCATTGCTCTTCACGGCTGCGCAAGTCCGCCTCGCCACGGGCGTTATGAGCCATGTGCAAGGTGCCTTCACGGCGTAGTTGGCAATCGATGTTGTATTTGTCGATCAGGCTGAACACCAGAGACGGCGCCGCGCCTAACATGCGGTTGAGTTGGCTGCCAACCGCCGTGCCGAACCCGGCTTCGATCTCATCTGGTGGGATCCACATGCCGGCATTGACCAACCCGACGTTGCGCCCCGAACCGCCATGGCCGGTGCGATGGGCCTCCAGCACGGCAACGCTTTTACCCTGCTCCAGCAAATGAATGGCCGCCGACAAACCGGTGATACCGGCACCGATCACGCAGACATCCACCTTGAGCGCGCCCCTGAGCGCGGCACGATCCGGCCGGCCGGGGGTGAGGTGTTCCCATAAACATGTTTCGCGTAAAGGCATTGCCAGACTCCGTAGAGGACCTAACAAACAGCTATTTTTTAAGTTGTGAACCCAATCACATGTGGGAGGGGGCTTGCTCCCGATAGCGGTGGATCAGTTGTACATCTGCTGACTGACACGCCGCCATCGGGAGCAAGCCCCCTCCCACATTTTGACCTCACTTCGACCTGAGGGATTAGTCGAAAGTGATGCCTTGTGCCAATGGCAGCTCGAGCGAATAGTTCACGGTATTGGTCTGCCGGCGCATGTACCCACGCCACGCATCCGACCCCGACTCACGCCCACCGCCGGTCTCTTTCTCACCACCAAACGCGCCACCAATCTCCGCGCCGCTCGGGCCGATGTTGACGTTGGCGATGCCGCAGTCGCTGCCCACGGCCGACATGAATTGCTCGGCTTCACGCACATCGGTGGTGAAGATGCACGACGACAGGCCCTGAGGCACGGCGTTGTTCAGGCGCAAGGCTTCGGCGAAGTCGGTGTAGCCGACCACGTAGAGAATCGGCGCGAAGGTCTCGGTACACACCACATCGCTTTGCTCGGGCATTTCCACAATCGCCGGCGATACGTAGTAGGCGTCAGGGAATTTGTCTTGCAGTTGGCGCTTGCCGCCGAACACCTTGCCGCCTTCGCTCAAGGCTTGCTCCAGGGCGTCCTGCATGTTGTCAAAGCCCTGCTTGTCGATCAGCGGGCCGATCAGGTTGCCTTCCAGCGGGTGGCCGATGCGCACCTTGGAATAGGCGGCCTTGAGGCGAGTGACGATGTCTTCCTTGACCGACTCATGGGCGATCAACCGGCGCAGGGTGGTGCAGCGTTGGCCGGCGGTGCCGACGGCGCTGAACAGGATGGCGCGCACGGCCATGTCCAGGTCGGCGCTCGGGCCAAGGATCATGGCGTTGTTGCCGCCCAGCTCGAGGATGCTGCGAGCGAAGCGTGCGGCGACTTTCGGCGCCACTTCGCGGCCCATGCGGGTGCTGCCGGTGGCGCTGATCAGGGCGACACGCGGGTCATCCACCAGCGCGGCGCCGGCGTCGCGACCGCCGATGACCACTTGGCTGAGGTACTCGGGGGCACCGTCGAATTTTTTCAGCACGCGCTCGAACAACGCCTGGCAGGCCAGTGCGGTGAGCGGGGTCTTTTCCGACGGCTTCCAGATCACCGCGTTCCCGCACACAAGGGCCAGGGTGGTGTTCCACGCCCACACGGCCACCGGGAAGTTGAAGGCGCTGATCACACCGACCACGCCCAGCGGGTGCCAGGTTTCACGCATGTGGTGGCCTGGGCGCTCGGAGGCGATGGTCAAGCCGTAAAGCTGACGCGACAGGCCGACGGCGAAGTCGCAGATGTCGATCATTTCCTGCACTTCACCCAAGCCCTCCTGGGTGATCTTGCCGGCTTCCCACGACACCAGCTCACCCAGGTCGGCCTTGTATTCGCGCAGTACATCGCCAAACTGGCGCACCAGCTCGCCGCGCCGCGGGGCCGGTACCTTGCGCCAGGCCTCGAATGCATGCTCGGCGCGACTGACCTGCTGCTCCACCTCGGCGGCGCCTTCCCAGTGCACACTGCCGATACGGCTGCCATCAATCGGCGAATGCACGGGTTGTTTCCCCGCCTGGTACAGCGCTGGGTTTACCCCGAGACGATCAAGCAATGCAGCAACCATGGGTCACTCCTTCAAACCATAAACGACAAAATGTGCGCCGCGGCCCGCACGGCGATCCAGGCCTCATTTGTAGCTGGCCCAAGACTTGCCAACAAACGACGATTAGGCGAGATATCATTCCGTTTATTCATGCAAACAATAAAAAGAGGCATGCCGTGCTGAATAAAAGACATTTGCCCTCGATCACCGCCCTGCAGTGTTTCGAAGCTGCCACCCGCCACCTGAGCTTCACCCGCGCCGCCGAGGAACTGAACCTGACGCAAAGCGCGGTGAGCAAACAGGTGGCGCAGTTGGAAGAGCTGCTGCAACACCTGCTGTTTCGCCGGGTGCGCCGCCGGTTGCAGATGACTCCGGCGGGCGATCTGTACCTGGTGGAAGTGCGCAAGATCCTCACGCAGGTGGAGATGTCCACCCATTACCTGCGCTCCTACGGCGGCGAGACCGAAGTGCTGCGCGTGTCCACGCCCTACACTTTCGGCGCACGCTGGCTGGTGCCGCGCTTGAAAGGCTGGCGCCTGCGCCACCCGCAGATCCACCTGGACCTGTGCAACGAGCAGGAGCCGGACGAGCTGCTGCAAGGCAAGGCCGACCTGGCGTTCTATTTCGGCCAGGGCGCACGCCCGGGCACCGAAAGCCTGAAGCTGTTCGGTGAAGAGCTGGTGCCTGTATGTTCACCCGACAGCCTGCCCGCCCTGCCCTTCACCGCCCCCACACAACTGAGCGACCTGGTGCTGCTGCAAAACGCATCGCGGCCCCAGGGCTGGCATGACTGGTTTGCCAGCCAGGGCTTTCATACCGAGCACAGCTATCACGGGCCACGGTTCGACACGTTTTATATGTGCATTCGGGCCGCGCAGGTGGGCTGTGGCGTGGCGCTGTTGCCGCGCTTTCTGGTGGAAGAGGAATTGGCCGAGGGCAAGCTGGTGATCCCCTGGCAGCATGCAATGCCGAGCCAGGATGCTTACTATCTGGCTTATCCGGAACATTCGGCGGAAGTGCCCAAGGTGCGCGAATTTGTGAAATGGATGCTGGAGCAGGTTATTTAGTGCCTGGTTTACCGCCATCGGGAGCAAGCCCCCTCCCACAGTTGGAATGCGTTTCAAATGTGGGAGGGGGCTTGCTCCCGATGAGGCCGGTGGCCTCACTGAAAAAATCACTGGCAAAACCCCACAGGTCTATGCGCCACTAGCTCCCTTCCTTAATTGTGCGTAAAGGCCGGCGCCCATCGCCGACCCGTCTGGAGATTCCCGTTATGAGCGAGAGTGTGTTTGCCGATCGCATCGTGCAGAACCTGCTCGACACCGACTTCTACAAGCTGACCATGATGCAGGCGGTGCTGCACAACTACCCGAATGTGGAAGTTGAATGGGAGTTCCGTTGCCGCAACAGCGAAGACCTGCGCCCGTACCTGGCAGAGATCCGCTACCAGATCGAGCGCCTCGCCGAGCTGAGCCTGAGCCCGGACCAGCTGGGTTTCCTGGAACGCATCAGCTTTATGAAGCCAGACTTCCTGCGCTTTCTCGGGCTGTTCCGCTTCAACCTGCGCTACGTGCAGACCGGCATCGAGAACGGCGAACTGTTTATCCGCCTGCGTGGGCCGTGGCTGCATGTGATCCTGTTTGAAGTGCCGATGCTGGCCATCGTCAGCGAAGTGCGGAACCGCTACCGCTATCAGACCGTGATCCTCGAACAGGCGCGCGAGCAGCTGTACCGCAAGTTCGATTGGCTGACGGCGAATGCCAGCAGCGATGAACTCTCGGAGCTGCAAGTGGCAGACTTCGGTACGCGCCGACGCTTTTCCTATCGCGTACAGGAAGAAGTGGTCAGCGTGCTCAAACATGATTTTCCCGGGCGCTTTGTCGGCACCAGCAACGTGCACCTGGCCCGCGAGTTCGATATGAAGCCGTTGGGCACCATGGCCCACGAATGGATCATGGCCCACCAGCAACTCGGCCCACGCCTGATCGACAGCCAGATCGCCGCCCTGGATTGCTGGGTACGCGAGTACCGTGGCCTGCTGGGCATCGCCCTGACCGACTGCATCACCACTGACGCCTTCCTCGGCGACTTCGACTTGTACTTCGCCAAGCTGTTCGACGGCCTGCGTCACGACTCCGGCGACCCGATCCAGTGGGCGGAAAAAGCCATTGCCCACTACCACAAGCTCGGCATCGAACCGATGAGCAAGACCCTGGTGTTCTCCGACAGCCTGACGCTGCCAAAGGCCCTGGAGATTTTCCGCGCACTGCGGGGTCGGATCAATGTGAGCTTTGGTATCGGCACCAACCTGACCTGCGACATTCCGGGGGTGGAACCGATGAGCATCGTGCTTAAAATGACCGCCTGCAATGGCCAGCCCGTCGCCAAGATCTCCGATGAAGCGGGCAAGACCCATTGCACCGACCCGAATTTTGTCGCTTATTTGCGTCACGTTTTCAAAGTACCTGCCCTTTCCAGCAAGGAGTGAATCATGCAAGCCGTACAGCGTGAGATTGCGCAGCAGCTCAAGGTCCAAGCGCCGTTCAACGACCAGGCCAGCCTTGAAGCCGAGATCGCCCGACGCGTGAGCTTTATCCAGGACTGCCTGCGAAATTCCGGGCTCAAGGCCCTGGTGCTGGGCATCAGCGGCGGCGTCGACTCCCTGACCGCCGGCCTGCTGGCCCAACGTTCGATGCAGGAACTGCGCGCCAGCACCGGCGACGAGGCTTACCGTTTTATCGCCGTGCGCCTGCCCTACGAAACCCAGTTCGACGAACACGACGCCCAGGCCTCGGTGGACTTTATCGAGCCGGACGAGCGCCACACCGTCAACATCGGCCCGGCGGTCAAAGCCCTGGCTGATGAAGTGGCCGCGTTTGAGGGCAAGGCGGCGGTGTCCCGTGATTTCGTGTTGGGCAACACCAAGGCGCGTATGCGCATGGTGGCGCAGTACACCATCGCGGGTGCGGCCGGTGGGCTGGTGATCGGTACCGACCACGCGGCGGAAGCGGTGATGGGTTTCTTCACCAAGTTCGGTGATGGTGCCTGTGATCTGGCGCCATTGAGCGGGCTGGTGAAGAACCAGGTGCGTGCGATTGCCCGGCACTTTGGTGCGCCCGAATCGCTGGTGGAGAAGATCCCGACGGCGGACCTGGAAGACTTGTCGCCGGGCAAGCCGGACGAAGCGTCACATGGCGTGACCTATGCAGAGATTGATGCGTTTCTGCACGGTGAGCCGGTGCGTGAGGAAGCGTTCAGGATTATCTGCGAGACGTATCGAAAGACTGAGCATAAGCGGGTGATGCCATTTGCGCCTTGAGGTCAGCCAGATAGTTTTGCATTGATTGCCAGAATGCCATCGGGGGCAAGCCCCCTCCCACATTTGAATGTATTCACAAATCAAAGTGTGGGAGGGGGCTTGCCCCCGATGAACGATAACGCGGTGTTACTTGACGGTCACAGTGCCTTTCATCATCGAGATGTGGCCTGGGAACGAGCAGAAGAAGCTGTACTTCTCATCGGCCTTCAGCTTGGAGACGTCAAAGGACACCGAATCTTTCTCGCCAGCACCGATGATCTTGGTGTGGGCAATGATGCGATCGTCGCCTGGCTTGAGGTAGTCCTTGTCGATGCCGGCAGCCATGCCGTCGGTAGCGACTGGTTGCATGTTGGCTTCAGTGGTCAATACCCAGTTATGCCCCATCACGTTTTTCGGCAGGTTGCCCGAGTGAGTCAGCTCAACGGTGAACGTCTTGCAGCTTTTGTCGATTTCAATGGCTTTGGTATTGAAGGACATCTGATCGGTGGAGTCGACGGTGACCTTGCACTCTGCAGCAAGCAACTGGCCGCTCGCCAGAGTCAGCAGGGAAACAGCAACGAGTTTGGCAAACATGTGAATCTCCAAGGCAGGGTTTAGAAAACGCGTATTGCGACAAGGGTGCCTCAAGCAGGCTTGAATTCTTATGATCTGAATCAACAGATTGTATACAACTTTAGGCTATCAGATTGATCAACACAATCAACCAGCCAAAGTGCCGCAGGCTGCCTATGATCGGCTCATTCCCCACTGGAGTGCGCACCATGCACCTTAACCACCTGTTCAACGGCCTGCTGGCCGCGTACGCCTGCGGTAAGTGAAGGCGAAAGGCACCTTGAAGCTGCTACCATGACGACCCAAGGCAGCTGCGCGCCGCCCACCCTCACCTTCGACCCTAGAGGATCGCCCATGGCCAAACCTAATTACTCCTTCGCCAAACGTCAGAGAGACTTGGCCAAGGAACAGAAGAAAGAGGAAAAGCTGCAACGCAAGAAAGCCGCTGCAGACGAAGAAGCAGGCGCACTGAACCCGGATGCCGAAGGTGAAGTGGCGACTGACGAGACCGAAACTCCGAAAGACCCGGCGGAATAAATTTTGTTGGGGTGAGCAGGCCCTTCCTGCTCACCACAACCCACCGCTACTCCAGCGGCATGACCGTCACCCGTACCTCCGGGTCATGGCTCCCTCCCCCCAGAATCACCCCACGCAACGGCGACACATCAGAGAAATCCCGGCCCCAGGCCAGGGTGATGTGCTCCAGTGCCGGCTGCACATTGTTGGTCGGATCAAAATCCACCCAGCCCGACACCGGGCAAAACACCGAGACCCAGGCATGGGACGCATCGGCGCCGATCAGCCGTGGCTGGCCGGGCGGTGGCTGGGTCAGCAGGTAGCCACTGATATAGCGCGCGGCCAGCCCCCGCGAGCGCAGGCAGGCGAGCATCAGATGGGCGAAGTCCTGGCACACCCCGCGACGGCGCTCCAACACTTCCACCAGCGGCGTGGCGACCTGGGTGGCTTCGGCATCGAAGGTGAACTCGCTGAAAATCTTCTGCATCAACGCCTGCGTGCCCAACAGCAAGGGCTCACCAGGCGGGAAACAGCTTTCAGAGAACTCGACGAAGGTTTTTTTCAGATGCACATAGGGCGACTCGAAGCGATAACGACAGGCTTCGATCATCTGCGCGGTCAGAGGCTGGCTGCTGTAGGTCAGGCTGTCACGGGTGTGGTCCCAGGCCGGCGATTGCTGGAAGTCCAGCACAGGCCGCGCCAGCACTTCCACGGTCAGCGCCGCGTTCACCAGTAATTCATCATGGGGCCGCTCGAACGCCAGGCGGGTGATCGGGTTGCCGAACACGTCCAGCTCATCGCGACGCGAAGACGGCTGCGGGCTGATATCCAGCTGTTGCCAGGTACAGCGCTGCCAGGCACACGGCCGCGGCCATAAGTGCGCCAGTTGCTGGGCCAGGGACACCGGGCTGTCATAGTGGTAATGGGTATCGTGGAAAATCTGGTAGCGCGCACTCATCACACCGACACCGTCTGCTGGCTGACATCATCCACATGGGCAAAATGGCGCAACGCCAGTCGATCCGACACTTGCCCACTCTCATCGGCGACCGCTTGCAGCAGGTCGGCCAGGCCGTCCAGCGCGGCACGCACGCTGGACTCTCCAAACAACGGGTTTTCCAGGCAACCCAGGTCGAAACGCGCCAGGCTTTCCACCAACGGCGCCAGCCCGGTTTCCCTCGGTACACCAAAGTCATCGTTGAGGCGACGCAAGGTGCGGCTCACCAGTTTCAACTGAAACAGCACCGCGTGAGGGTTCTGCTCATCGAGCAACAACAGGTCGAGCACCGGGATCAACTGCGGCACCGCCAGGTAGCGCGAGCGATAGGTGATGCTGCTATTGCCCAGTTCCAGCAACCACTCCAGCCCAGCCTGATCGAACACCGCCACACCGCGCAGGAACGCCGCCAGGCTAGTACTGAGAAATTGCAGGCGCTCGATACGCCGGCCCATCATCAAGAAGCGCCAGCCCTCATCGCGGGTCATGTCGTCCAGGGCAAACCCGGACAGTGCTGCGAGAGACATCACCAAGCGGTTGAGGAAATCCAGCAGTTCGCCAAAGTCCGGCGTTTCGCTTTCCAGCTCCATGGCTTCGCGTTGCAACTCCACCAGGGCCTGCCAGTTTTCCCGGGACAACTTGCCGCGTACCTGGGAGGCCGCCCACTGCAAGCGCTGCAGGTTGGCGCGCAGGCTCGAAGGCCAGTCATCACCAAGCAAGGCTGCGAGCAGGCGCTCTGGCAACTCACCTTCCTCCGGCAGCAGGCGCAGGCTCTCACCCAGCTCGACCGCCGCCTGCAACGCCAATGGATCATCGCCATCGACATAGCGCGCCAGCACGACACGCAGCCAGCGCGCGCTGTCATCGCAGCGCTCGCAATAGCGGCCAAACCAGAACAGGTTTTCCACTACCCGCGAAGGCAGGTACGGGTCGCGGCGCACCAGATCGTGGGCACCAATCGCGCGCTGGGCTCGCCATTGTTCACCGGCACTGGCGCGTTCGCCGAGCACCCAGGTGTCCTTGCTCGCACCGCCGCGCTGCATCGAGACCACTTCGGCATCGGCCTCGGCGGCCACACGGGTGAGGCCGCCGGGCAGCACGCGATAGCCTTCATCGCTGGCCACGGCGTACACGCGCATGCCGATGGCGCGGTGTTGCAGATGGTCCTCTTCGGTGTGCCACACCGGCGCCTGGGACAATTGCGCCAGCTCCTGGGCGACATAGGCGTAAGGCCGTGCGCGCATACGCTCGGCCAGGGCCTGGCGTTGCTCGTCATTCAGGTCACGACCAAACACCGGGGCGAAACTTTGCGAAGGAAAGGCCGGCTTGATCAGCAGTTCGGGAAGCTTTTCCAGGGCCTCGGCCAGCACCGGTGCTTCACCGCACCACCAGGTGGCGATGGATGGCAGGATCAGCTCCTCACCAAACAGGAATTGGTTGATCCTGGGCAAGAAGCCGAGCAAACCGGGAGACTCCAGCACACCGCTGCCCAGGGCATTGGCCACCAGCACATTGCCTTGGCGCACGGCGTCGAGCAGGCCGGGCACGCCGAGCGCCGAGTCGGTACGCAGCTCCAGCGGATCGCAGAAATCGTCATCCAGGCGACGCATGATCGCGTGGACCCGACGCAGCCCGCTGAGGGTCTTGAGGAACACCGTGCTGTCGCGCACGGTGAGGTCGCCGCCTTCGACCAGCGGGTAACCGAGTTGGCGCGCCAGGTACAAGTGTTCGAAATAGCTCTCGTTGAAACGGCCCGGTGTGAGCAGCACGATCAGCGGCGGCTGGTCATCGCCGGGCGCCTGGCGCGCCAGGGTTTCCTGAAGTGTGCGGAAGAAACCGGTGAGGTGCTGCACCTGCAAATCACGGTACAAGTCCGGGAAGGCGCGGGACACGATGGTACGGTTTTCCAGGGCATAGCCAGCGCCCGACGGGGCTTGGGTGCGGTCAGCGGTGACCCACCAACGGCCATCCGGCGTGCGCGCCAGGTCCACTGCGTATAAGTGCAGGAACGCGCCGTCGGGCGGCTGGATGCCCTGGCAAGGCCACAGGAAATTGTTATGGCCGAACACCAGCTCTGCCGGCAGCAGGCCTTCCTTGATCAGGCGCTGCGGGCCATAAAGATCGGCCAGCACCGCATTGAGCAAGCGCGCACGCTGGGCGATACCCGCCGACAATTGCTGCCACTCATCCGCAGCCAGCACATGGGGCAGCAGGTCCAGTTCCCAGGGGCGATCAGCGCCCTTGGGGTCGGCGTAGACGTTGTAAGTCACGCCGTTTTCCTGGATCTGGCGCGTCAGCAGCGCCTGGCGCTGGGCCAGTTGTGCGGGCGTGCTGCGTTGCAGGTGATCGAGCAAACGCTGCCAATGGGCACGCACTGCGCCGCTGGCATCCAGCAGTTCGTGATAGGTGCCCGCGGTCAGCGGGTAACGGTCGAGCAAGTCGGACATGGAACGCTCGGCAGGGGCAAGGGGCTCAGATTAACCTAACAAACAATGCAAATCCCTTGTGGGAGGGGCGGTGCGACGATTCGACTTGCTCCCGATGGCGGTGTTCAGCCAAGTATCAGGTGACTGATGTACCGCAATCGGGAGCAAGTCGAATCGTCGCACCGCCCCTCCCACATTTGGATCGCACTCAATCATCTTTATTGGGGAAACGGCGCAAATCCAAGGTCATTGGCAATTCATCGCTCACCACTACAGTCGGCACAGGGAGCTTGCCTGGGCTATGCCCCAAGCGGAAAAACCGCGCCATCCGCCGACTCTCTGCCTCATTGGCATTCACCGGCAAGCTGTCGTAATTGCGCCCGCCCGGGTGCGCCACATGGTATTGGCAGCCGCCCAACGAGCGCTGCATCCAGGTGTCGAGCAGGTCAAACACTAACGGCGCGTGCACCGCGATGGTCGGTTGCAGGCAGTTGGCCGGTTGCCAGGCGCGATAACGCACGCCAGCGACAAACTCTCCGACTCGGCCGGTCGGTTGCAGCGGCACCGGGACGCCATTGCAGGTCAGCAGGTAGCGCTGCGCTGGCAGGCCGCTCAACTTCACTTGCAGGCGCTCCAGGGACGAATCCACGTAGCGTACCGTGCCGCCCACCGCGCCCTCTTCACCCAGCACATGCCAAGGCTCCAATGCCTGGCGCAGTTCCAGTTCGATACCGCTGACGGCGTAGTCGCCCACCTTGGGGAAGCGGAATTCCAGATGCGCCGCAAACCATTCGGCGCGCAGCGGGTAGCCGGCAGCATTCAGCTCGACGATCACGTCGGCAAAGTCCTGCTCGATAAAGTGCGGCAACAGGAAGCGGTCATGCAACTCGGTGCCCCAGCGCGCCAGTTTCGGCGGTGCGTAAGGCTCGCGCCAGAACCGTGCGACCAGCGCCCGCAGCAGTAATTGCTGGGTCAGGCTCATGCGCGCATGGGGCGGCATTTCAAAGGCGCGCAGTTCCAGCAGGCCCAGGCGGCCGGTGGCGCCGTCGGGTGAATAGAGTTTGTCGATACAGAATTCGGCGCGGTGGGTATTGCCGGTCACGTCGATCAGCAGGTTGCGCAACAGGCGATCCACCAACCACGGCGGGCATTCCTCGCCAGGGGCTGGCATCTGCGCGAAGGCGATTTCCAGTTCATACAGCACATCGTTGCGTGCCTCGTCCACCCGTGGCGCCTGGGAGGTCGGGCCGATAAACAGGCCGGAGAACAGGTAGGACAGCGACGGGTGGTTATGCCAGTAGCTGATCAGGCTGCGTAGCAGGTCAGGGCGGCGCAGGAACGGTGAGTCCTTGGGGGTCGCGCCGCCCAGCACGAAGTGGTTACCGCCGCCGGTTCCGGTGTGGCGCCCGTCGATCATGAATTTCTCGGTGGTCAGGCGAGTTTGCCGGGCCTCTTCGTAGAGGAATTCGGTGCGTTCCACCAACTCATCCCAGGTGGCGGACGGCTGTACGTTGACCTCGATCACACCGGGGTCTGGCGTCACCCGGAAATTGCTCAAGCGTGTGTCCGCGGGCGGCTCGTAACCTTCCAGCAACACCGGGCAATGCAGCTCTTGGGCTGTGGCCTCGATGGCCGCTACCAGTTCCAGGTAATCCTCGACGCGCTCCAGCGGCGGCATAAACAGGTACAGGCGCCCTTCCCGTGCCTCGGCGCACAGCGCGGTGCGGGTCAGCCAGTCGGCGGATTCGTCGACCTTCGGCACACGCTCATCGCTCGGGGCCGGCTCGCCGTGGCTGTGCAGTTGCGCGGCGGTCGGCAACTGCGGCTGATCCTGATTCGGGTCGGTCGGATGCACGAACGGATACTCCGCCGCCGTCACCCACGGCTGGGAAGCCAAGGGCAGCCGATAACCCAGCGGCGAATCGCCCGGCACCAGGCGGCAGTGGTTATCACGCAGGTACCAGCGCCCACTCTGCCAGCGATCATTGGCCGCCGTGCGCGCCAGCGGCAGCACTTGGCCGATGACTTTATCCAGGCCCTGGCTGAAGACTTTGCGCAGGCGTTCGCGCTCCAGCTCGTCACTCAAGCGCGGGTCCTGGGCGCTGACGTTTTGCGGCAACGCGCCTTCGCGCCACAGGTAGTAGAAGTTGTCTTCGAACGCCGGGAACACAAAGCGCGCCGGCAGTTTCAGGCGTTCAGCGACGCTGGCCAGGAAGCGCCCTGCCATCGCGCCGTCAGCCCCATAGCCTTGTTGCTCATCGGCGATCAACGCACTGTTGTGCCAGATCGGCACCCCATCGCGACGCCAATAGCAATTGAGCGACCAACGCGGCAGTTGCTCGCCGGGGTACCACTTGCCCTGGCCGAAATGCACCAGGCCCTTGGGCGCATAGTGCTGGCGCAGGCGTTGGAACAGCTCGGCGGACAGGCGACGCTTGTCCGGCCCCAGGGCGGCGGTGTTCCACTCGGCGCCGTCGGGGTCGTCGATCGAAACGAAGGTCGGCTCGCCACCCATGGTCAGGCGCACGTCGTGCTTGAGCAGGTCAGCATCGATCTGCCGGCCCAGGGCCTGGATCGCCAGCCATTGTTCTTCGGTGTAGGGCTTGGTCACCCGCGGCGCTTCCCAAATGCGCTCTACCGACATCTCGTGGGTAAATTCGCACTCGCACGGCTCCACCAACCCGCTGATCGGCGCGGCAGAAGATGGATCGGGGCTACAGGC
The DNA here is from genome assembly GCF_009659625.1 of Pseudomonas haemolytica. Lineage (GTDB taxonomy): Bacteria > Pseudomonadota > Gammaproteobacteria > Pseudomonadales > Pseudomonadaceae > Aquipseudomonas > Aquipseudomonas haemolytica. The sequence continues at coordinate 138,392 of NZ_VOIW01000004.1, forward strand.
CAACGGGATATGCCCTTCACCGGCGAACAGCCCGGAAGTCGCGTCGAGGCCGATCCAGCCGGCGCCGGGCAAATACACTTCGCACCAGGCGTGCAGGTCGGTGAAGTCCACTTCGGTGCCCGAGGGACCGTCGAGCGCTTTGACGTCAGCGGTGAGCTGGATCAGGTAACCCGAGACAAAACGCGCCGCCAAGCCCAGGTTGCGCAGCAATTGCACCAGCAGCCAGGCCGAATCGCGGCAGGAACCGGAGGCGTTTTCCAGGGTGAACTCCGGGGTTTGCACGCCCGGTTCCATGCGGATCAGGTAGCCGATATCGGCGGCCAGACGCTGGTTCAGCCCCACCAGGAAATCCACCGCAGGCAATGGCGTTCGATCGATACCGGCCAGGTACGCGGTAAATCTTGGCGTCAGCGGCAAAGTTTCCAGGTACGGCGCCAGCTCGCGTTGCTCATCGGCGGCGTAGCTGAACGGGATTTTTTCGGCATACGGCTCGAGGAAAAAGTCGAACGGGTTGAACACCGCCATCTCGGCGACCAAGTCGACTTCGATGCGCAGTTCGTCGGTCTTTTCCGGAAACACCAGGCGCGCCAGGTAATTGCCCTGCGGGTCTTGCTGCCAATTAATGAAATGCTGCTCGGGCAGCACCTTCAGCGCATAAGACAAAATCCGCGTGCGGCTATGAGCCGCCGGGCGCAGACGCACAATCTGTGGGCCGAGTTCGACAGCGCGGTCGTAGCGGTAATGCGTAACGTGGTGCAACGCGACATGAATCGACACGGCGGCCTCCTGCGAGCCAGGGCATGGATACATAGCGCGCAAGACTTATGCCAGAGCGGCCGTCATTGCGCTTTTTCGTATGACCCGGTGCAGTACAGCACCAAAACGGCGCCAGCGGGGTGCCGTGGTGCGAGGCTTGCACATATTTGTGGCGCATGTGTGCCCGCGAAGTGGTGAAACGACTCAATCAGGCTGCCTCACGCAGCCGGCGCACCTCAACCAACTTACCCACCATCGAGCGATAGCCTTTGCTGTTGATCAGCAACAACCCAAGTAATGGCCAGAACAGGCTTTCACTGTAGATAAACCAGTGCGGGTGATACTGCAGCGTCGGCAACACCACCAACAGGCACATCACGAAAAAGCCCACCATGCCCCACACCGCCCAGGCGTGCCCGCGCACCACCAGGAAGTTGCTGTTGACCGAGCGCACCAGGCCTGCAACGCTAAGCCCCGCGCTGAAAGCATCGCCTATCTGGACGATGGTGGAATGCTTGAGCTGGGAGCGGTTGGAGTCCATGCCGATGCCGACCAGGGATTGCCCATGGGGAGTAATCTTCCTTGAAATGGCTGTTGACTGAACTGGCGCTTTCGCGAGCAAGCCCGATCCCACACTTGAGCGAGTTCCAGCATGAGAATACGGTCGAATGTGGGAGCGGGCTTGCTCGCGAAAGCGCTTCAATGGGGCTCACATTAACAAACAGCCTACCCAGTCAGCGTTTTTTGCGCGCGGCGATCACGGCTTGACGCAGGTGGCGTATTTCCAGAAGCCGCTGGCGCATTTCGCGGTGGCGATTGCTGTTGAGCAGCAGTAATCCCAGCAGCGGGAATAACACCGCCGAACCATACACCAGGCGATTGAGGTCGTATTGAATCATCGGCAAGACGAACAGCAGGCACGCGCCGAGGTATCCCGCCATCAGCCGGGTCGCCCAAGGATAGCCACGCGCAATCATCACGTTACCAAGTACCAGGACCGCCACCAGTATCAAGATCGCCGCCCCCGAATAACTGGACTTGAGCTGCGGATCAACCCCGCGCAAATACGTCACGCCCGCCGTGGAGATCGCGACTGAGCCAGAAAAGATCGCCATGAAAATGGTACCCATGAACACCGGAAAATAACGCGCAAGGAAACTGCGCATGTCGGGAAAGCCGTTCATTCCGTCAGGTCCTCATAAAGGCCGATAGCAATCGTCTCGGCAGTGCCCACGTGACCGCTTCGATAGCTGCCCCAGATACCCAAGAGCCCTCCCAGGGCATCCTTGAGTTGAGTCAGGGTTGCATGACGAATCTGCGTGGAACTGTAGCTCTTGGTCAATTTGCCGGTGCGCTGCTGCAATTTGAGCAACTTGGGGGTCAGACTTGGGTCCTTGAGGCTTAGCAATTCCTTGGTCAACTTCTTGCGCTCCTGGCGGCTCAGGCCCTTGAGCAACTCGTACCAACTCTTTCCCAATGCCGCTGCTTTGTTGGCCTTGAGCAGTCTGACCGTGGTCAAGGCACCCGTGCCGATGCCCACCAAAGAGGCCGCATCGAGGATGGGTGAAACGGCGCCGTACCATTCGGCGTCGTCCATGCGGTCATTGGCATCAGGATCCAGTATTTCGTTATAGGTGCGCGCTACGCCAAACCCGCATTGGGCGCTGCTGGCCGCTGCAGCCGTAATGCCAATGCCTACCACGAAAGCGCTGGCGCCCGCCGTAAACGGCACTGCGACGCTACCACTGAACACCACGATCCAACCGATCACCGCCGCGCCGCAGGAAAGGCCCATATCAAACGCCTCTTTTTGAAGGCGTCCTTCCCTAGGATCGGTCTTCACCTGCTCCACGAACTGTGCAGGCGAAATGTACTTCTGTGCCTCACGCAAAATGATGCGCTTGGGCTTGATGCTGCAGATGGGTTTGAACTCACGCAGGGTGACGACATTGAAGTCGGCGTCGATGTACACAACACCTGCGCCGACGATGCCGGGGTCAGCGTCGATGGCCGCAAACAGCCGTGGCAGGTTGACCTGGCTTTCGATGCGCTGGCGCGCCATGAACTGCGAACGGTTGGAGTCCATGCCGATGTTGAGCAGGGGATTGCTCATAAGTGTTCTTCCTTGAAAGTGACGGTGGCCGGGCCGGGCCGGGCAATCTAATGGGCGCCACCTTAACAAACGGCCTACCCACCGGCTAGAAAGCAAAACGCCAGCACGAGGCTGGCGTTTTGCATTTCAGGCTGCGATCAACGCGGCACGACTGGCTTGCGCGCAGGCTTGCCGCCCTTGCCCTTGGCCGCATCAGCGCGTTCCTTGGCCGCCTGCTTGTTGCGCGCCTGGGCCGCTGCCTTGGCTTGCTCGCGCTTGTCCCACGGGTTGCTGCCGTCGCTGCCACGGGGCGGCAGGCCGGTGTGCTGGGTGAGGATTTTAGTCGTGGCTTCCTTGGCGACCTTGTGGCTGCCTGCTGGCGTCGAGTTCTTGCGACGGGCGCTCTGATAGCTATCAGTGCTCGGCTGGTGCAGCGGGATCAACTGGTCCTTGCCCGGCCCTATCAGGTCGGCACGGCCCATGCGGGTCAGCGCTTCACGCAGCATCGGCCAGCCTTTCGGGTCGTGGTAACGCAGGAACGCCTTGTGCAGACGGCGCTGGTCTTCGCTCTTGACGATGGTCACCGCGTCGCTCTTGTAGGTGACCTTGCGCAGCGGGTTCTTGCCCGAGTGGTACATCGCGGTGGCGGTGGCCATTGGCGACGGGTAGAACGCCTGCACCTGGTCGGCACGGAAGCCATTGCCCTTGAGCCACAGGGCCAGGTTCATCATGTCTTCATCGGTGGTGCCCGGGTGGGCGGCGATGAAGTACGGGATCAAGTACTGCTCCTTGCCCGCTTCCTTGGTGTACTTCTCGAACATGCGCTTGAACTTGTCATAGCTGCCAATGCCCGGCTTCATCATCTGGTTGAGCGGGCCTTCCTCGGTGTGTTCCGGGGCGATCTTGAGGTAACCACCGACGTGGTGGGTGACCAGCTCTTTCACATATTCAGGCGACTCGACGGCCAGGTCGTAGCGCAGGCCGGAAGCGATCAGGATCTTCTTCACACCCGGCAACGCACGGGCGCTGCGGTACAGCTGGATCAGCGACGAGTGGTCGGTGTTCAGGTTCGGGCAGATGCCGGGGAACACGCACGACGGCTTGCGGCACGCGGATTCGATCTCCGGGCTTTTGCAGGCGATGCGGTACATGTTCGCGGTCGGGCCGCCGAGGTCGGAGATCACGCCGGTAAAGCCCGGTACCTTGTCGCGGATCTCTTCGATCTCGCGAATGATCGACTCTTCGGAACGGTTCTGAATGATGCGGCCTTCGTGCTCAGTGATCGAGCAGAAGGTGCAGCCGCCAAAGCAGCCACGCATGATGTTTACCGAGAAGCGGATCATGTCGTAGGCCGGGATCTTCTCCTTGCCGTACACCGGGTGCGGTACGCGGGCGTAAGGCATGCCGAACACGTAGTCCATTTCTTCGGTGGTCATCGGGATGGGCGGCGGGTTGAACCACACGTCCACTTCGCCATGCTTCTGCACCAGGGCGCGCGCGTTGCCTGGGTTGGTTTCCAGGTGCAGCACGCGGTTGGCGTGGGCGTAGAGCACCGCGTCACCACGGACTTTTTCCACCGATGGCAGGCGGATCACGGTCTTGTCGCGGGTCATGCGCGGGCTGGCCAGGATCTGCACGACTTTGGCTTCCGAAGGATCTTCAACCGGGCCCTTTTCCTGCTCGATGGCGCAGGCCTGGGTGTCCTGGGTGTTCACATACGGGTTGATGATCTTGTCGATCTTGCCCGGACGGTCGATGCGTGTGGAGTCGACTTCGTACCAGCCCTGCGGCGTGTCACGGCGAATGAACGCGGTGCCGCGTACATCGGTGATGTCTTCGATCTTATGGCCCCACGACAGGCGCTGAGCCACTTCGACGATGGCCCGCTCGGCGTTGCCGTACAGCAGGATATCGGCGGTGGCGTCAATCAGGATCGAGTTGCGCACCCGGTCCTGCCAGTAGTCGTAGTGGGCGATGCGGCGCAGGGAAGCTTCGATGCCGCCGAGCACGATCGGTACGTTCTTGTAGGCTTCCTTGCAACGCTGGCTGTACACCAGGCTGGCGCGGTCCGGGCGTTTGCCGGCCATGCCGCCAGGGGTATAGGCGTCGTCAGAGCGGATTTTCTTGTCGGCGGTGTAGCGGTTGATCATCGAGTCCATGTTGCCGGCCGCGACGCCGAAGAACAGGTTCGGCTCGCCGAGCTTCATGAAGTCGTCTTTGGACTGCCAGTTCGGCTGGGCAATGATCCCGACGCGGAAGCCCTGGGACTCCAGCAGCCGGCCGATGATGGCCATGCCGAACGACGGGTGATCCACATACGCATCACCGGTGACAATGATGATGTCGCAGGAATCCCAGCCAAGCTGATCCATCTCCTCCCTGCTCATGGGCAGGAATGGCGCAGGACCGAAACATTCGGCCCAGTACTTGGGATAGTCAAATAACGGCTTGGCTGTTTGCATGACGGTGACCGGTGTTGAGATGAAAAATCGCGGGCGCGGAATATAGCACAAATTTTGACCAATTCCGACGGTTATGGTCGGAATTGAGCAGACGCGTTATTCGTCGTCGTCGAAGTTGTAACTGCCCGGCGCCAGGTTCTCGAAGCGCGTGTACTTACCGATGAATGCCAGGCGGATAAAGCCGATAGGCCCGTTCCGCTGCTTGCCGATGATGATCTCGGCAATGCCTTTGTGCTCGGTCTCGGGGTGATACACCTCGTCGCGGTATACGAACATGATCACGTCAGCATCCTGCTCGATCGCTCCGGATTCCCGCAAGTCGGAGTTCACCGGGCGCTTGTTGGGACGTTGTTCCAGGGAACGGTTGAGCTGGGACAGTGCCACTACCGGGCAGTTGAATTCCTTGGCCAGGGCTTTGAGGGACCGGGAGATTTCGGAAATCTCGTTGGTACGGTTGTCACCGCTGGAGCCCGGGATCTGCATCAATTGCAGGTAGTCGATCATGATCAGGGCGATGTCGCCGTGCTCACGCACCAGGCGGCGGGTACGCGCGCGCATCTCGGACGGGCTGATACCGGCGGTGTCGTCGATGAACAGCTTGCGGTCGTTGAGCAGGTTGACTGCCGAGGTCAGGCGCGGCCAGTCGTCGTCTTCCAATTGGCCGGAACGCACCTTGGTCTGGTCGATACGCCCCAGCGACGAAAGCATACGCATGATCAGCGATTCGCCTGGCATCTCGAGGGAGTACACCAGCACCGCCTTGTCGCTGCGCAGTACAGCGTTTTCCACCAGGTTCATCGCAAAGGTGGTCTTACCCATGGACGGACGGCCAGCGACGATGATCAGGTCGGACGGTTGCAGGCCGCTGGTCTTTTCGTCGAGGTCGGTGTAGCCGGTGGAAATACCGGTAATCGCGGCATCAGTGTTGAACAAGGTGTCGATGCGGTCGATGGCCTTGGTCAGCAGGTCGTTGACACTGACCGGGCCACCGGTCTTGGGCCGCGCTTCGGCGATCTGGAAGATCTGGCGCTCGGCTTCATCGAGGATCTCGGCGGCGGTGCGGCCTTCGGGGTTGAAGGCGCTGTCGGCGATTTCGGTACTGATGCCGATCAACTGGCGCAGGGTGGCGCGCTCGCGAACGATCTGGGCGTAGGCCTTGATGTTGGCGACGGACGGCGTGTTTTTCGCCAGTTCACCGAGGTAGCCCAGGCCGCCAACTTGAGATGTCTGGCCTTCCTTGTCCAGTTGCTCGGCCAGGGTCACCACGTCGATCGGTGAGTTCTGGTCGGCCAGCTTGGCGATGGCGCGGAAGATCAGGCGGTGGTCATGGCGATAGAAGTCACCGTCCGAGACTTGATCCAGCACGCGTTCCCAGGCGTTGTTGTCCAGCATCAAGCCACCGAGCACGGCCTGTTCGGCCTCGATGGAATGCGGCGGCACCTTCAGGGCAGCGGTTTGCAGATCGTATTGCTCAGGAGCTGAAATATCGTTCATGGCCACTTGGAATTTGGGGTTTGTAGAAAAACAAAAGGCACGACCTGTAAACAGGATCGTGCCCGATGTTAACTGGCTGGCACGCGGGGTGCCAGTCAGTTAGGTGCTGCTTAAGCTGCTACCACGACAACGCGTACGGTGGCTTCAACTTCGGCGTGCAGGTGCACGGCTACGTCGAATTCACCTACGTTGCGGATGGTGCCGTTCGGCAGACGAACTTCGCTCTTCTGCACTTCAACGCCGGAGGCGGTCAGTGCATCAGCGATGTCGTGGGTGCCGATCGAACCGAACAGCTTGCCTTCGTCACCAGCGGTGGCAGTGATAGTCACTTCCAGCTCAGCCAGTTGGGCAGCGCGAGTTTCGGCCGAAGCTTTTTTGTCTGCTGCGGCTTTTTCCAGCTCAGCACGACGCTCTTCAAACGCAGCCAGGTTGGCAGCGGTTGCAGCGGTGGCTTTGCCGTATGGCAGCAGGTAGTTACGACCGTAGCCGGCCTTAACGTTCACTTTGTCGCCCAGGTTGCCCAGGTTGGCGACTTTTTCCAGAAGGATCAGTTGCATGTGAAAATCCTCTAACTTTTAACCTTCACCGTTCGCGTTATCGGCGTCTTTCGACGCCAGACGACCGCGAAAATCAATCAGGCCGTCGACAATGGCCAAAACCACGAGTAACGGATAGATCAGTTGCATGAACAGCAACAGCGTGACGTACAACCCCACCAGCCAAAACTTGGCCAGGCGCTTCTGCGCGGCCAGCCCATGAATCAGGGCCAGCCCGGCAAACACCAGCGGTACGCTGCAAATCGGCGCCAGCAAGGCCATCTGTGGACCGAAGTTCGGCCCGACAACCATGCACGCCAGCAGCAACATCGCCGGCCCCGCGGGGATTCTGATACTGCGAAACTCGCGACCAAAACCACCCGGGTTGTACAACAACGCCTGCCAATAACGCCCAAGAATCAGGCTCAGCACGCTGACGACCTGCAACAAAGCCGCAATCAGGCCGGTCAGGACCGGGGCAATCAGTGACGCAAACCGCGCTCGCTCATCTACCGACAACTGCTGGTAGAGATCCCCGAGGGCCAGCGGGAGGATCTTGACGATCTCCTGCGACAGCGCCTCGATTTGCGGGCGGAAAGCCGCGCCAAGCATCACTGAGTACACCAACCCCAATGCCACGCTGACCAGCAGCGTGCGGACCCAGGACTCACTTGCGCGCAGAACCAACGCAAGGCTCGATGACCCCAGCAGTACCAGAAGTACTCGTGGATCACCGAATTGAAGCCACCAGATCAAGGCCGGCAACAATCCCAGGGCAAGAACGCCAAGGGCGTCCTTCAAACCGCGCCGCAGCAGCACAAGGCAACCAGCGGCAGCACCCAACCAATAAAGCAACGGCAATGCCGCACATCCAGCCACTACGAGAGTGGCCTGCACGCGACCGCGCATGATGAACTCAGCTAAGGCGCGCATGCATTCAATCCCTTACTACTTGTCGACTGCCCGGTCTCAGCGGCCGTGGCTGTCGGTGTAGGCCAGCAGGGCCAGGAAGCGGGCGCGCTTGATAGCGGTGGCCAGCTGACGCTGATAACGTGCTTTGGTACCGGTGATACGGCTTGGAACGATTTTGCCGGTCTCGGATACGTAGGCTTTCAGAGTGTTGAGATCTTTGTAATCGATCTCTTTCACTTCTTCAGCGGTGAAGCGGCAGAATTTACGACGACGGAAGAAACGTGCCATTTGATAGGCTCCTTAAAAGGTCCGTGGATTACTCGTCAGCGTTGTCGCTGTTGTCGCTGTCATCACTATCAGCGCTTTCAGCGCCTTCGTGCTCAGGACGGTCGCGACGCTCACGGCGCTCACTGCGGTTTTCTTCAGCCTTGAGCATCTCGGATTGGCCGGTAACGGCTTCTTCACGACGGATGACCAGGTTACGGATCACTGCATCGTTGTAGCGGAAGTTGTCTTCCAGCTCGGCCAGGGCCTTGCCAGTGCACTCAACGTTCAGCATCACGTAGTGAGCCTTGTGAACATTGTTGATTGCGTAGGCCAGTTGACGACGGCCCCAATCTTCCAGACGGTGGATTTTGCCGCCGTCTTCTTCGATCAGCTTGGTGTAACGCTCAACCATGCCGCCGACTTGCTCGCTTTGATCCGGGTGGACCAAAAAGATGATTTCGTAATGACGCATGAATGCTCCTTACGGGTTGTAGCCTGCCGCTCAAAAACGGTCAGACAAGGAGTGAATGACACTTATGGATCTTGCCGCAGGGAGGCACATGCGTGCCCGCCAGGAAGGCAAGGGGCGCAATTGTAGAGAAGGGGGAGAAGCGGCGCAAGGTGATTGGTGATTATTTGAACAATCTCCCAAACACCACAAAACAAATGTGGGAGGGGGCTTGCTCCCGATTGCTGGAGGTCAGTCACATCACCTGTAACTGACCCACCGCTATCGGGAGCAAGCCCCCTCCCACATTTTGCATCTATGCCAGACTCAGAATTACTTCTTGGCCTTGACCTTGGCACCGCGCTGGCGCTGGGCTTCAAACAGGCATACGCCCGTTGCAACCGACACGTTCAGGCTGCTGACGCTACCGGCCATCGGCAAGTGCACCAGGTAATCGCAATGCTCACGGGTCAGGCGACGCATGCCTTTGCCTTCGGCGCCCATGATCAGGATGGTCGGGCCGGTAAGGTCTTGATCATAGATGCTGACCTCAGCCTCGCCGGCCGTGCCGACGACCCACAAGCCGCGCTGCTGGAGTTTCTCCAGGGTGCGCGCCAGGTTGGTCACAGCCACCAGCGGAATCACTTCCGCCGCACCGCAAGCCACTTTACGCACCACCGGGGTCAGGGTCGCCGACTTGTCCTTAGGCACGATCACCGCCAGCGCACCAGCAGCATCTGCCGAACGCAGGCACGCGCCGAGGTTGTGCGGGTCGGTCACGCCGTCCAGCACCAGCAGCAGCGGCGCACCTTCGGTACGGTCGAGCAGCTCATCGAGCATCGCTTCGCCCCACACCTGGCTTGGGCTGACGTCCGCAACCACGCCCTGGTGTACACCTTCGACCCAAACGTCCATCTCACGACGCTCGGCCTGGCCGATGGCAACCTTGTTTTGGGTGGCCAGTTCGACCAGCGCCTGCACACGCGGCTCGCTGCGACCTTCCGCCAGCCAAACTTGCTTGACGCGTTTAGGGTGGTGACGCAGCAGTGCTTCTACGGCGTGCACGCCGTAGATTTTTTCCAGACTCATGACTTGGCCTTAGGTTTGCGCGAGCCGCCGCTTTTCGCGGGGGCCGAACCCGCTTTCGGCGGGCCTTTACGATGTTTACTGGGCTTGCTCGACGGCTTTTCCGCCCCGTGGGACTTTCCCCCAGACGCCGCTTTACCACCGCTTTTAGCTTCGCTGAGCAGCTGTTGCTTCAACTCACGGCTCTTGCGCAGCTCGGCGTTTTTCGCCGCGGCGTCGCTTGGGCGGTAGGCCTCAGGGGCCTTGTCCTTGGCAGAAGAACGGCGACCGGTCTTGGCGGGCGCAGGCTCGGCGGCGGCCGCTTTCGCTGGCGCCCCTTTGCCTTTGGCAGCCGGCGCGGCGGTTTCACTGCCACGCTTTTTACGACCCGTCGGCTCTGCTGGCTTGTCAGGCATACCGAAGTCGATCTTGCGCTCGTCAAGGTCAACGCGCATGACCTGCACTTCCACCGTGTCGCCGAGGCGGAAACTGCGGCCAGTACGCTCGCCCGCCAGGCGGTGATGCACAGGATCGAAGTGGTAGTAGTCACCCGGCAAGGCAGTGACGTGCACCAGGCCCTCGACGTAGATGTCGGTCAACTCGACGAACAGGCCAAAGCCGGTCACTGCGGTGATCACGCCAGGGAACGACTCGCCCACGCGATCCTTCATGAACTCACACTTGAGCCAGTTCACAACGTCGCGGGTGGCTTCGTCGGCGCGACGCTCGCTCATGGAGCACTGCTCGCCCAACTGCTCCAAAGCCGCTTCGTCGTACGGATAGATCCGCGCCTTCGGAATGGTCATGGCACCGGCGCGCTTGACGTGCGGGGTGTTCTGCTTGGAGTGGATCACGCTGCGGATCGCCCGGTGCGTGAGCAAGTCCGGGTAACGACGAATTGGCGAAGTGAAGTGGGTATACGCTTCGTAATTCAGGCCAAAGTGGCCCTGGTTATCGGCGCTGTACACCGCCTGGCTCAGGGAGCGCAGCATGACGGTCTGGATCACGTGGTAATCCGGACGGTCCTTGATGCTGGCCAGCAGAGCCTGGTAATCCTTCGGCGTCGGGCCGTCCTTGCCTTTGTGCAGGGACAGGCCAAGCTCACCGAGGAACGCGCGCAGTTTTTCCAGGCGCTCCGGCGGCGGACCATCATGCACGCGATACAACGCAGGGATTTCATGCTTCTTCAGGAACTCGGCAGTGGCCACGTTGGCCGCCAGCATGCATTCCTCGATCAGCTTGTGCGCGTCGTTACGGGTGGTCGGCGTGATAGCCGCAATCTTGCGCTCGGAACCGAAGACAATCCGGGTTTCCTGGGTTTCAAAATCAATAGCGCCACGGGTATGGCGGGCGCCCAGCAGCACCTTGTACAGCGAATACAGCTGCTTGAGGTGCGGGACCACGCCAGCGTACTCACCACGCAGGGCCTTGGCTTCGCTGGTCTTCGGCGCTTCCAGGATGGTGCTGACCTTGTTGTAGGTCAGGCGCGCCTGGGAGTGGATCACCGCTTCATAGAACTGGTAGTCGGTCATTTCGCCGGTTTTCGAGATAGTCATCTCGCACACCATGGCCAAACGGTCGACTTTCGGATTCAAGGAGCACAGGCCGTTGGACAACTGCTCAGGCAGCATCGGGATCACGCGCTCAGGGAAGTACACGGAGTTGCCGCGTACCTGGGCTTCGTTATCCAGGGCCGAACCGATCTTCACGTAGCTGGATACGTCGGCAATCGCGACGAACAACTTCCAGCCGCCGGAGAACAGGCGCAGCTTGCCAGGCTTGGCTTCGCAGTAGACCGCATCGTCGAAGTCGCGGGCATCTTCGCCGTCGATGGTGACGAACGGCAGATGACGCAGGTCGATGCGTTTTTCTTTGTCTTTCTCTTCGACTTCCGGCTTGAGCTTGGCGGCTTCTTTGAGCACGGCCTCAGGCCAGACGTGAGGAATATCGTAGGTGCGCAGCGCGACGTCGATTTCCATGCCCGGCGCCATGTAGTTGCCGACCACTTCAACGATATCGCCCTGGGGCTGGAAGCGCGCAGTTGGCCAGTGGGTGATCTTCACCTCGACGAACTGGCCGACCTTGGCGGCGCCATTACGGCCCGGGGTAATCAGCACTTCCTGCTGGACCTTCGGGTTATCCGGCACAACAAAGCCGATACCGCCCTCTTCGAAGTAACGACCGACGATGGACTCGTGGGCACGGGACACTACTTCGACGATCACGCCTTCACGACGACCGCGACGGTCGAGGCCGGAAACGCGCGCCAGGGCACGGTCGCCATCGAACACCAGCCGCATTTGCGCCGGGCTCATGAACAGGTCGTCGCTGCCGTCGTCCGGGATCAGGAAGCCGAAGCCGTCACGGTGGCCGGCGATGCGGCCGAGGATCAGGTCGAGCTTGTCTACCGGCGCGTAAGTGCCGCGGCGGGTGTAGATCAGTTGAGCGTCGCGCTCCATGGCGCGCAGACGGCGGCGCAGGGCTTCGAGCTGGTCTTCGGTGGTCAGACCGAATTCTTCGACCAACTGCTCGCGGCTAGCAGGCGAACCACGATCGGCGAGGTGCGCCAGGATCAGTTCGCGGCTAGGAATAGGGTTTTCATATTTTTCCGCTTCACGAGCGGCCTCGGGATCGAGGGACTGCCAATCGGCCATTAGAGAGTTTTCACCTTGTCTATATGCGGGTTAGTTTGGCATACGCGTATTGAAACGGGAAATTTCAGGTATCAACAAGCGTTTAAAAGGCCTTTGCGACCCCCGGCGCGCACCTTGCACGACCACTGGCGAAATTTTCCAGGCTTTTTTCATGGCAGGGGTTTACAGCGCAAATGCCGCTCCGTATAGTGCGCGCCATCGACGACGGCAACGTTGTTGATGCTGCCCAGGTGGTGAAATTGGTAGACACGCCAGCTTCAGGTGCTGGTGATCGCAAGGTCGTGGAAGTTCGAGTCTTCTCCTGGGCACCAATTTCAAACTCAAGATTTCAACCTTGAGTCTCCAGAAACCCGCGAAAGCGGGTTTTTGCGTTTCAGGCCTTTGATTTTTAACGAAAAAATTTGATTTATATTTTCAAATCAGGGGTTTACAGATCAAAATGCCCGCCGTATAGTTCGCCCCATCAACAGCGGCAACGTTGCTTGATAAAGCCCAGGTGGTGAAATTGGTAGACACGCCAGCTTCAGGTGCTGGTGATCGCAAGGTCGTGGAAGTTCGAGTCTTCTCCTGGGCACCAAATTCAGATCAAACCCGCGAAAGCGGGTTTTTTCGTTTCCGGGGTTTGAAAACATCCCAGGCGATTTCCCCCTCCGCCCGCACTTGAGAAGTTTTATCGTTTATCCTTGCAACGATTTGTTGCATATAGCGAGGAACACTTCGGATGATGATCCGCGATAACCGACTCAAAACATCCCTTCTGCGTGGCCTGACCCTCACCCTGCTCGGCCTGACCCTGCTCTCGCCCGCCGCCTACTCCGCCGACAAGATCGCCCTGACCTTGTACAACGGCCAACACAAGGAAGTCGGCGATGAACTCGCCAAGGCCTTCGAAGCCAAGACCGGCATCCACGTCAACGTGCGCAAAGGCAGCAGCAACCAGCTGGCCAGCCAGGTCGTCGAAGAAGGTGACCGCTCCCCTGCCGACGTGATCTACACCGAAGAATCGCCGCCGCTGAACAAACTCGGCGAGCAAGGCTTGCTGGCGAAGATCGATGCCAGCACCCTCGATGTGCTGCCCAAGGATTATGTTGGCCGTAACGGCGACTGGATGGGCGTGACCGCCCGCACCCGCGTCGTGGCCTTCAACCCAAAACTGATTGCTGAAAAAGACTTGCCCAAGTCGGTACTGGATTTCGCCGGCCCCGAATGGCAAGGCAAGGTCGGCTTCGTACCCACCAGCGGTGCGTTCCAGGAACAAGCGGTGGCGATCATCAAGCTGCACGGTCGCGAAGCCGCAGAAGAATGGCTGACTGGCCTGCGCGCCTTCGGCAAGGTGTACAGCAACAATATGGTCGCCCTCAAGGCCGTGGAAAACGGCGAAGTGGCCACCGTGCTGGTGAATAACTACTACTGGTTTGCCCTGAAGAAGGAAAAAACCGACCTGGACTCCCAACTGCACTATTTCACTGATGGCGATGCCGGCGGCCTGATCACCGTGTCTTCCGCTGCCGCACTGAAATCCAGCAAGCACCCCAAGGAAGCCCAACAGTTGCTCGCCTTCATGGCCAGTGAAGAAGGCCAGCGCGTGATCACCAATACGTCGGCCGAATACCCGCTGCGCAAGGGCATGGAATCCAACCGTGGCCTCAAGCCGTTCAGCGAGCTGCAACCGCCGAAAGTCACCCCTGCAGACCTTGGCAACGCCGAAGAAGCCCTGGACCTGGAACGTGACGTTGGCTTGAACTGATGAACCCATCGCTATCCGCTGCAGCGTTCAGCCCCCGGCGCAAACGCCCTTCGGTCTGGCTTGTGTTGCCGGTGCTGCTGCTGGTCGGCTTGAGCCTGCTGCCGTTGGCATATGTCGGGCTCAAAGCCTGGCAGGCGGGCTGGGCGGAGGCGGTGCATCTGTTGTGGCGGCCCTACGTCTTTGGCCTGCTGCGCAACACCCTCGCGCTGATGGTCGGCGTGACCGTGACCTGCGGCGTGATCGGCCTGTCCCTGGCCTGGTTGCTTGAGCGCAGCAATCTGCCGGGACGGCGCATCTGGGGCGTGATCCTGTGCCTGCCGTTTGCCGTGCCGGCGTTTGTCAGCAGCTTTACCTGGGTGTCGTTGAGTGCCAACTTCGAAGGGCTCGGCGGCGCGATCCTGGTGATGAGCCTGTCCAAATACCCGCTGGTGTTTCTTCCGGTCGCGGCGACATTACGCAACCTGGACCCATCCCTTGAGGAATCCGCCCGCACATTGGGGCTGAACCGCTGGGGCGTGTTCTTTCGCGTCACCTTGCCATTGTTATGGCCGTCGTTGCTGGCCGGAGCGCTGCTGATTGCCCTGCACATGCTGGTGGAGTTCGGCGCGCTGTCGATCATCGGCCTGCAGACGTTCACCACGGCGATCTACCAGCAATTCGAACTGGAATTCAGCAACGCCAATGCGGCGATGCTCTCGGCGGTGTTGCTGGTGATGTGCCTGACTCTGCTGTGGCTGGAGCTGCGAGTGCGTGGCAAAGGCCGGCATGTGCGCATCGGCCAGGGTGCGGCGCGACATGCCGAACAGGTCCAGCTGGGCAAGTGGGCACCATTGGGCCAGGTGTATTGCCTGGTACTGGCGATCATTGGCAGCGGCATTCCGCTGGGGATGCTCGGTTATTGGCTGGCGGTCGGCTCTTCCGCTGCATTTCCACTGGCTGAGATTGGTGAGGCGCTGCTCTCATCGCTCGCTTTGTCACTGGGCGGCGCGGCATTGTGCCTGGTGCTGGCGGTGCCGGTGGGCCTGCTGGTAGTGCGCTACAAAGGCCAGCTGGCGATCTGGGCTGAACGCCTGCCCTACCTGCTGCATGCCCTCCCCGGCCTGGTGATCGCGCTGACCCTGGTGTACTTCGCCCTGCATTACGTGCCGGCGTTGTACCAGACCTCGGCGTTATTGCTGATCGCTTATGCGCTGCTGTTTTTGCCGTTGGCCCAGGCGCCGATTCGTACGGCACTGAACAAGGCGGCGCCACAGCTGGAAGAGGCCGCACGTACGCTGGGCGCGTCGTCGCTCAGTGCGTTTTGTCGGGTGACATTGCCGATTATTTTCCCGGCATTGGGCGCGGCGTTTGCGCTGGTGTTTCTGGATGCGATGAAGGAATTGACGGCGACGTTGCTGCTGAGCCCCACGGGGCTGAATACCTTGGCGACGGCCGTGTGGGCGCATACCTCGAATGTGGAGTTTGCGGCGGCGGCGCCTTATGCGGCGTTGTTGATACTGGTGTCGGGGTTGCCGGTGTATCTGTTAACAACCCGCATGTACTTGAGCCGCTGAGATCGCTATCGGGAGCAAGCCCCTCCCACACTTTGATTTGTGAACACATTCAAGTGTGGGAGGGGGCTTGCTCCCGATGAGGCCGGCACAGACAGCGTTAAGCCCTGAACTGCCCCAGGCTCGCCTTCAACTGCGCCGCCAACCCATCCAGCACCTTGCCACTGGCCGTAGTCTCTACCACCGCCTGCGCCGCACGCTCTGCCTGGGCGTGGATCACTTCGACCCGCCCGCGCACCGCATGCGCGCCTTGAGCCTGATGCTCGGCTGCGCGCGTTGCCAGGCCGATGGCCGCGTGCACTTGCTCCACCGAAGCCTGCACCGTCTGCTGCAAGCGCACACTGTCGCGCAACACCAGCAAACCTTCATTGGCCTGGCGCCCAGCCTTGCCGATGGTTTCCACCGCCTCACGTGCGCCCTGCTGCAACGCCACGATATGCGCCTGGATATCGCCGGTGGAGCTCTGGGTCTTGCTGGCCAGCGCACGCACTTCGTCCGCCACCACCGCAAAGCCGCGTCCGGTTTCGCCGGCTCGTGCCGCTTCGATAGCCGCGTTGAGGGCGAGCAGGTTGGTTTGCTCGGCGATGCCGTGGATCACGGTCAGCACCACTTCGATTTGCTCGCTTTGCTGCGCGAGGCGCTCGATGACCAAAGAACCGGCCTGGACCTGCCCCGCTAACGCCTCGATCAAGCTGCCGACTTCGGCCGAGGTGCGCGAGTTCTCATCCGTGGCTTGGCGAATATCCACGACCTGCTGCAACGCTGCCTGCATCGCGTGACTTTCGGACTGGGCCTCGTCGGCCATTTGCGAGAGTGCGCGCAAACTCTCAGCCACCTCGTCGCGCTGCAAGCCAGCCGCGGCGTCGGCGCCAGCATTGCGCAAGGTCATGGCGCCGATTTCCACGCCGGTCCGCTGGGCCACTTCGCCCGCCTCGCGCACGATGGGTTGCAACTTATCCACAAAGCGATTGACCGCCGAGGCCATATCACCGATTTCGTCCTTGCTGTTGATCTGCACGCGCTTGGTGAGGTCGCCCTCGCCTGCCGCCAGGTCATCCATGGCCGCGATCAGAAGCTTCAGGCGATTGACCACGCGCCGACCGAGCACGATGGCGATCAGTAGCAACACGCCAAGCCCCACCAAAGCCAGGCCCATGCCGATGCGCCAACGCAGGGTGCCTGCCGCCTCTTGCACGGCGCTGGCGGTGTTGGCAGTCATTTGGGTAGCGGTGGCCTGTGCCGATTGCAGCCTGGCGCCCATGGCGCTGGCACTGTCAGCCGCAGCCCCCTTGAGGCTGTCGCCCACCAGCTGATCACCGCTGGCGATCAGCGCGGCAAAGCGCTTATCCAATGCTTGCAGATCGGCTTCGACCGCGGCGGTGGACACGCCCATGCGCACCTTGCCGATTTCCACGCCGTTGGGGCTGATGGAGGCTTCGACGTAATACACCGAAGGATCTGTCTTTGCCGCATCCAGTACTTTATCCAGGGCACGCTCACCTGTGCCCTTTGCCAGCAGGGCCTGGTTGATCGGGTTTTCACGATTCAGGTAACGGGTCAGGTGCTCCCCTGCCGCATCGTCATAGACCACGAACAGCACGTTGGGATTGCGCTGGGCGCGTCGTGCAAACTCGGACAGCGTCGGCACATCACTGTCCCACATGGCGCGGGGTGCCACCGAGGCCAGTAGCTGCGCCATGTCGTTGGCGGAGTCCTGCAGGTCTTTTTCCAGGGTCGCACGCAGTTGCTTCTGCTCTTCCTGCAGGCGCGTGGAAAGCCCGGCTGTCAGGCGCTGGCGGGTGCTGGTGGACAAGCTGTCCAGGCTGGACGTGACTTCCTTGCCAGCCTGGGTCAATTCGCCAGACAGCTTCTGGCTATCGATGCCCAGGCGATTGCCCAAATCCGCCTCTAGCGCGGTGACAGTGCTCCGCGTCAGAGCGACCGCTACCAGCACTTGCACCAAAAGAGCGATACCAAGGGTAACGAACACCGGCCGCAACAGACGGCTTTGTAACAATGAGAGAACGGCAGACATCGGGAATCCCTCCACCACGGGTGCCATTATTTTGATAGCACCGCGAAAGAGAGAAACATAGCAAGGGTCGTGCCGCTTGGCCCGCAGATACGACAAAGGGCTCCCGAAGGAGCCCTTTGCTTTTTACATCAACAGTTTATTAAGCGAACGGGTGGCGCAGAACGATGGTCTCGTTGCGGTCCGGGCCCGTCGAAATAATGTCGATCGGTGCGCCGATCAGCTCTTCCACGCGCTTGATATAGGCGCGGGCGTTGGCTGGCAGTTCTTCCAGGGTTTTGGCACCCACGGTCGACTCGGTCCAGCCCGGCACTTCTTCGTACACAGGCTGCAGGCCTACGTAGCTGTCAGCGTCAGTCGGAGCAACGTCGTTGCCTTGCGCATCTTTGTAGCCGACGCAGATGTTGATGGTTTCCAGGCCGTCGAGTACGTCCAGCTTCGTCAGGCAGATGCCCGAGATGCTGTTCACATCGATAGCGCGACGCAGGATAACGGCGTCGAACCAGCCACAACGGCGAGCACGGCCAGTGGTCGCGCCGAACTCGTGACCTTGCTTGGCCAGGTGTGCACCGACGTCGTCGAACAGCTCAGTCGGGAATGGACCCGAGCCAACACGGGTGGTGTAGGCCTTGGTGATGCCCAGGATGTAGTCCAGGAACATCGGGCCAACACCCGAACCGGTGGCAACGCCGCCCGCGGTGGTGTTAGAGCTGGTCACGTACGGGTAGGTACCGTGGTCGATGTCGAGCAACGAACCCTGGGCGCCTTCGAACATGATGTCTTTGCCAGCGCGACGCAGGTCGTGCAGCTCGGCCGTCACGTCCAGCATCAGCGGCTTGAGCAGCTCAGCGTATTCCTTGCACTCGGCCAGGGTCTTTTCGAACTCGATGGCTGGCTCTTTGTAGTAACCCACCAGCATGAAGTTGTGGTAATCCACCAGTTCACGCAGCTTGTCTTCAAAGCGCGGCATGTTGAGCAGGTCGCCCACACGCAGGCCACGACGTGCAACCTTGTCTTCGTAGGCTGGGCCGATGCCGCGACCGGTCGTACCGATCTTCAGCTCGCCACGGGCCTTTTCACGGGCCTGGTCCAGCGCAACGTGGAAGGACAGGATCAGCGGGCAGGATGGGCTGATACGCAAGCGCTCGCGCACCGGTACGCCTTTCTCTTCCAGCTTGGTGATCTCGCGCAGCAGGGCGTCAGGTGCAACCACCACGCCGTTGCCGATCAGGCACTGCACACCTTCGCGCAACACGCCCGACGGGATCAGGTGCAAGACGGTTTTTTCGCCATCGATGACCAGGGTGTGGCCAGCGTTGTGGCCACCTTGGTAGCGCACTACGGCGGCAGCATGTTCGGTCAGCAGATCAACGATCTTGCCTTTGCCCTCATCACCCCATTGGGTGCCCAGGACTACGACATTCTTACCCATAACACTTGTCCTCATTCGCGCAAACTTGGTGCCGGCGATGGCCGGCAGGAAAACTCAAGAAGCCAGTGGCGATACTTGCCAAAGCCCGTTCTGCTGAATCAATTGCCGGTCGCAGTCCGCTTCACGGGCGGCGGCCAATGGCTGCCCAGGCAAAGCCTGGACCACACGCTGACCCTCACTGCGTAACTGGCAAACCTGCTGCCAGAGCGCTGCGTCCGTACTGTCGGGCATCCAGATGCCACCAGACGGCAGCTCGACCTCAGCACGCCCCAGGGTCACCAGGGTTTTCAAATCGGTGGAAAAACCAGTGGCCGGACGCGCACGACCGAAGTCGGCACCGATATCGTCGTAACGACCACCTTGGGCGATGGCTTGGCCAACACCCGGGACAAATACCGCGAACACCACACCGGTGTGGTAGTGGTAGCCGCGCAACTCACCCAGATCAAAATACAGCGGCAGCTGCGGGAAACGCGCCGACAAGCGCTCGGCAATCGCCAGCACGTCATCGAGTGCCGCCAATACCGGCGCCGGCGCCTTGGCCAGACGCTCACGCGCAGCCACCAGCACTTCGCGGCCACCGCACAGGTCAACCAGCGCACGCAGCATGCCGGCCAGCTCTGCAGGTACACCCTCGGTGAGGGCGATCACTTCGTCGATGGCCTTGCGTTGCAGGGCATCGAACAATTGTTGCTCCACTTCACCGGACAACCCGGCCGCACGGGCCAGGCCACGGTAGATACCGACATGGCCCAGGTCCATGTGGACATCCGGCACATCAGCCAGTTGCAGCATGGCCAGCATCAGGCTGATCACTTCAACATCGCTGCTCGGGCTGGCATCGCCGTACAACTCGGCGCCCAACTGGATCGGGCTACGGGAGGACGACAAGGCGCGTGGCTGGGCATGCAGCACGCTGCCGGCATAGCACAGGCGGCTTGGGCCTTCGCGGCGCAGGGTGTGCGCATCGATGCGCGCCACTTGCGGCGTGATGTCGGCACGGAACCCCATTTGCCGGCCCGATTGCGGGTCGATGACCTTGAAGGTGCGCAGATCCAGGTCCTGGCCCGCGCCGGTCAGCAGGGATTCCAGGTACTCGATATGGGGAGTCACGACAAACTCGTAACCCCAGCTCTGGAACAGATCCAACACCTGGCGACGCGCTACTTCAATGCGCGCAGCTTCTGGTGGCAGTACTTCTTCGATGCCATCTGGCAGCAGCCAGCGGTCTACCGTTGCCATTACGCCATTCCCCTATGATCCGGGCGGCCAGCCCTCGGCCGAGCCTTGAGTGAAGCAGAAAATACCCGCCCATTGCATAAACCACGCGCAAGAGCGACGTGACGAACGGCCTGCAAACGGCCTCGTCGGGCACTTTCCTCGAAAAACCTGTCACGCCTGCCGAATCAAACATGCAGACGCAAAAAAGCCGGGAATTTCCCGGCTGCCGCATCATACACCCGTTTTCTGAAAGGATCACCCCGCCAGGCATTTTAGCCGCCCGACGGAGTGCGCCCTACAGAATCACAGGCTGGTTACTTGGACTTTTCCAGGTAGCGGAAGAAGTCGCTGCTTGGGTCCAGCACCATGACGTCGGTTTTGTTCGCGAAGCTTTCACGGTAGGCGCGCAGGCTACGGTAGAACGCGTAGAACTCCTGGTCCTGGCCGTAGGCCTTGGCGTAGATCGACGCCGCTTGAGCATCACCATCACCACGGGCCTCTTCAGACTCGCGATAGGCTTCTGCCAGCAGGACACGGCGCTGACGGTCGGCATCCGCACGGATACCTTCGGCCAGCTCGTTACCCTTGGCGCGGTGCTCACGAGCCTCACGCTCACGCTCGGTGCTCATACGCTCGAACACGCTGCGGTTCACTTCCTTGGGCAGGTCAATGGCCTTGACCCGGACATCGACGACTTCGATACCCAGCTCTTTTTCCGCCATTGTGTTCAGCGAACGCGTGATGTCAGCCATCAGCGCATCACGCTCACCCGATACCACCTCGTGCAGGGTGCGCTTACCAAACTGGTCACGCAGGCCCGATTCCAGACGACGCGACAAACGCTCGTCGGCAATCTGCTTGAGGCCGGAAGTAGCAGTGTAGAAGCGCTCGGCATCCTTGACGCGCCACTTGGCGTAGGCGTCAACCATCACGGCTTTCTTTTCCAGGGTCAGGAAACGCTGTGTCGGTGCATCCAGGGTCATCAGGCGGGCGTCGAACTTGCGCACCTGGTTGACGTAGGGGACTTTCACATGCAGGCCCGGCTGGACATCCGCCTGGACCACGCGACCGAATTGCAGCAGCACCGCACGCTCGGTCTGAGCCACGATGTAGAAGCAGTTCCAGGCAGCGATGACCACGACGACGCCCACAATCAGGGCGGTCAGCGATTTATTGCTCATCAACGACTCTCCCTGGTACGTGTTTGCTGTTGCAGCAAGTCAGCGGCCGCACGGGCGCTCGCTTCATTGGCAGCGGCATTCGAACCGGTGGACGGTGCGCTGGTGCCGCTACGACCACCTTCGATCATCTTGTCCAGCGGCAGGTACAGCAGGTTGCTCTGCCCACCTTTGCTGCCGGTCACGAGAACCTTGCTGGTGTTGCTGAAGACTTCCTGCATGGTGTCCAGGTACAGACGCTCACGCGTGACTTCCGGTGCCTTGCGGTACTCGGCAACCAGCTTGGTAAAGCGATCCGCCTCACCCTTGGCGCGGGAAACCACTTCGTCGCGGTAACCGTTGGCATCTTCAAGGATGCGCTGGGCCTGACCACGGGCTTCCGGCACGACGCCGTTGGCATAGGTTTCAGCCTGGTTACGCGAACGCTGCTCGTCTTCACGGGCACGGATCACGTCATCAAAGGCTTCCTGCACTTCACGCGGTGCCGCTGCGCTCTGTACGTTCACCTGGGTAACGATGATACCGGTGCGATAGGTATCGAGGAAGCGTTGCAGACGCTCCTTGATTTCGCTGGCCATCAATTCACGACCTTCGGTGAGCACCTGGTCCATGGCGGTGGAACCCACCACATGGCGCAGGGCACTTTCGGTTGCGTGTTGCAGGCTGATTTCCGGCTGATCAACGTTCAGCACGAAATCCTGCAGGTTGCTGATCTTGTACTGCACGGTCAGCGGCACTTCGACGATGTTCTCGTCTTCGGTCAGCATCTGGCCCTGCTTGGTGTAGGCACGCTCACGCGTGACGTTCTCCATGTACTTCTTGTCGATCGGCGGGAAGTAGATGTTCAGGCCAGGGCCGACCGTTTCGTAGTACTTGCCGAAGCGCAGCACCACGGCTTGCTCCTGCTCGTCCACTACGTATACGGCGCTGTACAGCCATACGGCCGCCAGCACGACAAGACCCAGGCCCAGCAAGCCGTAGCCGCCGCCCTTGCTTGTGCGACCGCCTTCGTCACCACCGCGTTTTTTCCCACCACCGAACAACCCATTCAGGCTTTCCTGCAGCTTTCGGAAGGCCTCGTCGAGATCCGGTGGCCCCTTGCGGTCGCCGTTATTGCGGCGTTTACCACCCCAAGGATCCTGATTATTCGAGTTGCCACCCGGCTCATTCCAAGCCATAGCGCTCTCCATCTGATAAAGCAAAGACGCACCCACGGCGCGCCGACCAATGCTACAGAATGCCTGCTACTGCGGCACAACCGCTTTAGGAGGCTTTTATTGCAAAGTGTGTTGTTCGATGAACTCTGTCGGAACAACACCCTCTCGACTGACCAGCCGATTGAGTTCCGAGCGCGGCAATCGAACGGCCAGCAAGCTGACACCCTCTTCGTCGTGTTCTTCTTTCTGTACCGCGCCCAACTCGAAAAACTGTGCACGCAGTCGAGCAAACCGCTGCGGCAAGCGCAAGGTGCCGACGAACAAATCGCTGCCAAGCAATTCGGCAATGGCTTGTTCAAGCAGCTCCAAACCACTGCCATCACGCGCCGACAACCAGACCCGCTGGGGCTTGCCGTTTTCGTCGCGCTGGATTTGTGGCTCAACGCCTTCAAGCAAATCGAGTTTGTTATAGACCTCGAGGATCGGCAAGTCCTGGGCGCCAATCTCGCCCAGCACCACCATGACCTGCTCAATCTGCAACATGCGATCCGGTTCGGCCGCATCGATCACGTGCAAGAGCAGGTCGGAATTGCTCGACTCTTCGAGCGTAGACCGAAATGCCTCGACCAGCTTGTGGGGCAAGTGACGAATGAAACCCACCGTATCGGCCAGGACAATCGGCCCCAGGTCGTCAATATCCAGACGGCGCAAAGTCGGGTCGAGGGTGGCAAACAGTTGGTCGGCCGCGTACACGTCCGATTTCGTCACGTTATTGAACAGCGTGGATTTGCCGGCGTTGGTATAGCCCACCAGGGAAACGGTAGGGATATCCGCACGGGAACGACCACGGCGCGACTGCTCGCGCTGGCTGCGTACTTTCTCCAGGCGACCCTTGATCTGGCGCAGGCGAACCCGCAGCAAACGCCGGTCGGTTTCCAACTGGGTTTCACCCGGGCCGCGCATGCCGATACCGCCACCCTGGCGCTCAAGGTGAGTCCAGCCGCGAACCAGCCGGGTGCTCATGTGGTCAAGCTGGGCCAGTTCGACCTGGAGCTTGCCTTCATGGGTACGGGCGCGTTGGGCAAAGATATCGAGGATCAGGCCGGTACGGTCGATTACGCGACACTCGAAAACACGTTCGAGGTTACGTTCCTGACTGGGCGTGAGAATGTGATTGAAGATCACCAGATCGGCTTCTTCGGCATGAACCAGGTCGCGCAACTCCTCGACCTTGCCACTGCCAATCAGGTATTTGGCGGTTGGCCGATGACGCGGCACGTTAAAAAACGCAACGGTCTCGGCGCCGGCCGAATTTGCCAACTCCTGAAACTCCTGCGGATCTTCGCGCGCCTCAGGGTCCTGTCCATCCAAGTGAACGAGGATTACTCGCTCACCACCACCGTGGCGCTCAAAGAACAAAGGAGACTCCTATCAAGCGTTACCTGGCTCAGCGTCACCCGGTTCATCACCTGCTGCACTAGGCAGACGGATTGGACGAACTGGAACGACTGTCGAGATAGCGTGCTTGTAAACCATCTGGCTGACAGTGTTTTTCAGCAGGATAACGAACTGGTCGAATGACTCGATCGTGCCTTGCAGCTTGATACCGTTGACCAGGTAGATGGAAACCCCAACTTTCTCTTTACGTAAAGTATTCAAGTAAGGGTCTTGTAGCGAATGCCCTTTTGACATGTGCCGCACTCCTTTAAGGATCAATAATAAAAATCGGAAAATAGATAGCTTATGGCCGTCACACCCCCAAGGATAGACGGCAATTGCAAGGACTCAGCTCAATATGGAGACCGTTCCCAAGTATTTCAAGGCGCGTGACAGATTGTCGCTGTCCAGGCTGTCCAACCAGTGCAAATCGCTCCAGCTGCGCAGCCAGGTGAACTGGCGCTTCGCCAATTGGCGCGTGGCAATGATGCCGCGCTCCTGCATTTCGGCTGACGTCAGCTTGCCATCCAGATGATCCCAGACTTGGCGGTAGCCTACAGCACGTATCGAAGGCAGCCCGGCATGCAGGTCACCTCTTGAACGCAGTGCTACGACCTCCTCCACAAACCCCTGTTCCAACATAATTGTGAATCTTTGTGCAATTCGTTCATGCAGCACCTGGCGACTTGCCGGAGCGATGGCCAGATTCGCCACAGTATAGGGCAATTGTGACTGCCCAGATGCGCCTGCATCAGCACTTTGCGCACTTTGTTTCAGCCTGTGTTCAGTCATGGTCTGGCCGCTTACACGCCAGACTTCCAAGGCACGGGTGAGACGCTGGGGATCATTGGGGTGAATGCGTGCCGCGGACACCGGGTCCACGGCCGCCAACTGGTCGTGCAAGGCTTGCCAGCCAAGGCGTGCAGCTTCTTCTTCGAGTTCGGCACGCACGTGGGCGTCGGCGGGCGGCATATCGGCCAGACCTTCCTGCAAAGCCTTGTAGTAGAGCATCGTGCCGCCCACCAGCAGCGGAATATTGCCTCGCGCGGTGATCTCGGCCATGGCCGCCAGGGCGTCGCTACGAAAATCCGCCGCCGAATAGCTCTCGGCCGGGTCGATGATGTCGATCAACGTGTGGGGATACTGCGCCAACAGCTCTTTAGACGGTTTGGCCGTACCAATGTCCATGTCCCGGTAAACCAGGGCAGAGTCGACACTGATCAGCTCGCAGGGCAGCACCTTGGTCAGCTCGATGGCCAGGTCGGTCTTGCCGGCGGCCGTGGGGCCCATCAGGAAGATCGCGGGGGGCAAGGCACTCATCAACGGCCGCGCAGGAAGAGTTTGTCCAGATCGTCCAGGCCCATTTGGGTCCAGGTCGGTCGGCCATGGTTGCATTGGCCGCTGCGCTCGGTGTTTTCCATGTCGCGCAGCAGGCCGTTCATTTCCGGCAGGGCCAGGCGACGATTGGCGCGGATGGCGCCGTGGCAGGCCATGGTGCCGAGCAGTTCGTTGATATGTGCCTGGATACGGTCACTGGTGCCGTATTCCATCAGGTCTGCCAACACGTCGGCCACCAAGCGGTTGGCTTCGGCCTGCTTGAGCAGCGCAGGAATCTGACGGATTGCCAGGGTTTCCGGGCCCAGGCGTTGTAGCTCAAAGCCCAGTTTCTGGAACACGCTGTGGTGCTCTTCGGCGCAATCGGCCTCGCGCTGGCTCACCGCCAGGGATTCGGGCACCAGCAGTGGCTGGCCGCTGAGGCCTTCACTGGCCATGGCGATCTTCAGGCGTTCGTACATGATCCGCTCGTGGGCGGCATGCATGTCCACCAGCACCAGGCCATGGGCGTTTTCCGCCAGAATGTAGATACCCTTGAGCTGCGCCAGGGCATAGCCCAGTGGCGGAATATCACCGCCGCCTTCCGGCAACGAGGGAGCAGCGCTGGGTTCGGCACCCGGCAGCGGCGCGAAAAACTCACGGTAAGCCGCCTGGGCCTCAGCCACCGGTACGGTCGATTGCGGCCGCGGCGTGTATTGATACTGATAACCCGCACCGGCACCCGAGTTCGGCGCCGTATAGGACGGTTGCGGCTGCGACGATTGCAACAGGTTGGCCGCCAGGCTCATTTCACCTTGCGGGCCGAACTCACCGGCTTCCGGCCCGCTTGGCCGCACCACCGCCGTGACAACCGGCGCTGACAGCTGATCATCCGGACGCACATCCCCCAGGGCGCGGTGCAGCGTGCCATACAGGAAGTCATGCACCATGCGCCCATCACGGAAACGCACTTCGTGCTTGGTCGGGTGCACGTTGACGTCGACCACCGATGGGTCGACCTCAAAGAACAACACAAACGTCGGGTGCCGCCCGTTGAACAGCACATCGCGATAAGCCTGGCGCACCGCGTGCGCCACCAGCTTGTCGCGTACCGCCCGGCCATTCACAAAGAAGTACTGCAAGTCGGCCTGGCTACGGGAAAACGTCGGCAACCCGACCCAGCCCCACAGCCTCAAGCCATTGCGTTCGATCTCGATCGGCAGCGCCTGCTCCAGGAACCCGCTGCCGCACACCGCCGCCACCCGCCGAGCGCGCGCGGCGTCGTCGTTGGCTTCGTGCAGGCTGAGGATGGTCTTGCCGTTGTGGCGCAGGTGAAATGCCACATCGAAACGCGCCAGGGCCAGGCGCTTGATGACTTCTTGCAGGTGGTCGAATTCGGTTTTCTCGGCCTTGAGGAATTTGCGCCGCGCCGGGGTGTTGAAGAACAGGTCGCGCACTTCCACCGAGGTACCCACCGGATGCGCAGCCGGCTGGACCCGAGGCGCCATGTCGCGGCCTTCGGTTTCCACTTGCCAGGCTTGCTCGGCGCTGCGCGTGCGGGAAGTCAGGGTCAGGCGTGCCACGGAGCTGATGGAGGCCAGAGCCTCACCGCGAAAGCCCAGGCTCATGACCCGCTCAAGGTCTTCCAGGTCACGGATCTTGCTGGTGGCGTGACGGGCCAGGGCCAGCGGCAGGTCATCGGCGGAGATGCCGCTGCCGTCGTCACGCACTCGCAGCAGCTTGACGCCGCCCTGCTCCACGTCGACATCGATACGCTTGGCACCCGAGTCGATGCTGTTTTCCAGCAGTTCCTTGATCACCGACGCCGGGCGCTCAACCACCTCACCCGCGGCGATCTGGTTGGCAAGACGCGGGCTGAGCAGTTCAATGCGCGAGCCGCTGTTCAACATGGATTCGCTCATTACTGCGCCGCCAATTCAGTGCCTGGAATGGTCAATACCTGGCCGACTTTCAATTCATCAGTCTTCAGATTATTGGCGCTGCGCAGGGTAGCGGCCGACACCTGGAAACGCACGGCCAGCATGGCCACGGTGTCGCCGGGCTGCACGCGATGGTCACGGGGGCCCTGGGCGATCTTGCCTGAGTCGCGCAGCCAGGCGATATACGTACCCGGCGGCGGGTTCTGCTGGAAGAACTGGCGCACGCCGGCACTGATGGAGCGTGCCAGCGCCTGCTGGTGGCTGGAGCTGGCCAGTTTCGAGGCTTCATTGGCGTTGGAGATAAACCCGGTTTCCACCAGGATCGACGGGATATCCGGCGACTTCAACACCATGAATCCAGCCTGTTCCACGCGCTGTTTGTGCAGTGAGGTGACGCGACCGATGTTGCTCAGGACTTTCTGGCCGACGTTCAGGCTGGAGGTCAGCGAGGCGGTCATCGACAGGTCGAGCAGCACGCCAGCGAGCATTTTGTCCTTGTCATCGAGGGACACGTTGCCGGCCCCGCCGATCAAGTCGGAACGGTTTTCACTGTCCGCCAGCCAACGGGCGGTCTCGGAGGTTGCGCCGCGATCCGACAGGGCAAACACCGAAGCACCAAATGCAGCGGTCGAAGGCGCAGCGTCGGCGTGAATGGACACGAACAGGTCCGCGCCCTTCTTACGGGCAATTTCGGTACGGCCACGCAACGGGATGAAGTAGTCACCGGTGCGGGTCAGCTCGGCGCGGTAGCCTTTCATGCCGTTGATCTGGCGCTGCAGCTCGCGGGCGATCGCCAGTACCACGTCTTTCTCATGCTGGCCGCGGGAGCCGGATGCACCCGGGTCTTCGCCACCGTGGCCGGCGTCGATCACCACGATAATGTCGCGCTTGCCTGCCGGTGCGGGGGGCGGCGGTGGCAGCTTGACCTGGGGTTGCGACGGGTTGACCGGCACCGCAGGCACGGTCGCCACGCTTGGTGTCGGCGCAGGCGGTGGTGCCGCGTCGGCGGGGTTGTCGAACAGGTCGACCACCAGCCGGTTGCCGTATTGGGCGTTGGGCGCCAGCGAGAAACTCTTTGGCGTCACGGCCTTTTTCAGGTCGATGACCACGCGCAGGTCGGTCGGCGTACGCTGGGCCGAGCGCATGGCGGTAATGGGCGTGTTGGCGGTAGAGACTTTCAGCGGCGCGGCCAGGCTCGCACCGTTGATGTCGATCACCAGGCGATCAGGCGCCGTCAGGGTAAAGACACTGTGCTGGACCGGGCCAGACAGGTCGAACACCAGTCGCGTGTTATCCGGCGCTCGCCACAGGCGAACACTTTTTACCTGTGAAGCAGCCAGAGCATTGACAGTCATTGCCGCAAGCAACACCCCCACGACAGCAACCAACGCGCGAAAGCGCATACCTAACCCCACCAATTTTATTTGAATTCCAATGCCAGAGCGGCGCACCACACTTCAGCGCGCGCGCTCTGGGGCAACAACTTCAGCTGACGTCCATGCTCATGCGGCGTAATGGTAATGGTCAGGTCCGGCTTTGGCAAAAAGCCTGTGCCTTTATCTGGCCATTCGATCAGGCACAGCGCATCTTCGTCGAAGTAATCACGGATGCCCATGTACTCCAGTTCCTCGGGATCCACCAGGCGATAGAGGTCGAAGTGGAAGGCGCGCACGCCACCGATCTCGTAGGGTTCGACCAACGTGAACGTCGGGCTTTTGACCGCGCCCGTATGGCCCAGACCGCGAATAATCCCTCGGGATAATGTGGTCTTGCCAGCGCCCAGGTCACCTTCGAGGAAGATCAGCCCCATGCCGGCCGTGGCCTGGGCAATAAGACGACCAAACGCAACCATGGCATCTTCATTCGCCAGGAAAAGGCTTACTTCAGGCACGGCGACTGCTCCTCCAACAATTGACGAATGGCAGGGATCAGGTCGCTGGCAGCCAGGCCACGGCCAAAGCTGCCTTGGCGATCTCCCGCGGTAGCGTGCAACCACACGGCCAGGCAACTTGCGTCATAGGCAGGCATGCCCTGGGCCAACAATGCACCGACCAGGCCAGCCAGGACGTCACCGAGCCCTGCGGTGGCCATGGCCGGATGACCCTGATCACAACGGGCAACCCGTCCGTCCGGGCTGGCAATCAAACTGCCAGCCCCCTTGAGGATAGCCACTGCATTGAATGTCTGGCTCAACGCGCGCGCCACCTTAAGGCGGTCCGCCTGAACCTCGGCTGTCGAAATACCCAACAAGCGCGCCGCTTCGCCCGGATGCGGGGTGATCACACTGTCGGCCGGAAGGCTGACACTGCCGACGGCCAGTTGATTCAAGGCGTCGGCGTCCCAGACTTGCGCCTGCCGAGCGTTGGCTGCCACGGACAGCAGACTCTTCCCCCACGCCGCAGCGCCTAAACCCGGGCCAATCACGATGACCGAGATTTTTTCCAGCAAGCCCATCAACTGGTTGGCCGAGCTGACGCCCACCGTCATCACTTCCGGAAGCCGGGCCAGCGCAGCCGGCACATGCTCGGGCCGAGTCGCCAGGGACACCATGCCGGCGCCGCTGCGCAGGGCGCTCTCGGCACTGAGCAACGCAGCACCGCCAACGCCGCGGTCGCCACCGATGACCAATAAGTGCCCGAACAGGCCCTTATGGGCGTCCGGGGAACGTGCAGCCAGCTGCGGCAAATGGCCGGGCAACAATAGCTGAACGTCGGTTATTTCGTGTTTTGTCTGAGGCATGCGTCTTCAAGCTCCGATGTCTGGCAGAATTATACGCATCTAACCTGTGGTTTCCCGTGTCTCATGCCTGCTATTACCTCCGATCTGCCCGCCCTCGCCCAATCGATCAAAGACTGGGGCCGCGAGCTGGGCTTTCAACAAGTCGGCATCAGCGGCCTCGACCTGGCTGAGCATGAACAGCACCTGCAGCGCTGGCTCGACGCGGGCTACCACGGCGAGATGGAGTACATGGGCGCCCACGGCAGCAAACGCTCCCACCCCGACGAGCTGGTGCCCGGCACTTTGCGCGTGGTGTCGCTGCGCATGGACTACCTGCCCGGCGACACCCAAATGGCACAACTGCTGGCCAAGCCGGAAAAAGCCTATATCTCGCGTTATGCCCTGGGCCGCGACTACCACAAGCTGATCCGCAAGCGCGTGCAGCAACTGGCCGACCGCATTCAAGCGCAGATCGGCCCGTTTGGCTTTCGCGCCTTTGTCGACAGCGCTCCCGTACTGGAAAAAGCCATCGCCGAACAAGCCGGCCTCGGTTGGATCGGTAAAAACACCCTGGTACTCAACCGCAAGGCCGGCAGTTATTTCTTTTTGAGCGAACTGTTTGTGGATTTGCCGTTACCGGTGGATCCACCCCACACAACCGAGCACTGTGGCCGCTGCACCGCGTGCCTGGACATCTGCCCCACCAACGCCTTCGTCGGCCCTTACGTGCTGGACGCCCGGCGCTGCATTTCCTACCTGACCATCGAGCTCAAGAGCGCGATCCCCGAAGACCTGCGCCCGTTGATCGGCAACCGTGTATTTGGCTGCGATGACTGTCAGATCGTTTGCCCGTGGAATCGTTTCGCCCGGTCCACCGCCGAAAGCGATTTCAAGCCACGGCATAACCTGGATAACGCAGAACTGGCCGAGTTGTTTATGTGGGACGAGGATAAATTCCTCAGCAGCACCGAGGGCTCACCCTTGCGCCGTGCCGGTTACGAGCGTTGGTTGCGCAACCTGGCAGTGGGCCTGGGCAATGCGCCGTCGAGCATTCCGGTGCTGGAAGCCTTGAAGGCGCGGCGGGACTACCCGTCGGAGTTGGTGCGCGAGCATGTGGAATGGGCGCTGAACCAGCACGCTACACGCTAATGAACGTCGTCGTTGTAGACGAACTTGGGCATTTCCCAGTGGAAACGGATCGCCAACAGGCGCAGTAGGAAGCCGCTGAACAGCGTCAGCAGAATCGCCTGCTCGCTGGGCAGCTCCAGATACAGGCACAACAGGTAGAACCAGGCGGCCAGGAACGACACGCTGGCGTACAGCTCACGGCGGAAGATCAGCGGGATGTCGTTGCAGAAGATATCCCGCAGGATGCCGCCGAAGACACCCGTGATGACCCCGCTGACCGACGCCACCAACATGCCGTGGCCCATTTCCAGGGCGGTCATGCAGCCGATCAAGGTGAACGCCACCAACCCCAAAGCGTCCAGCGCTAAAAACAGCGAGCGCAGGCGCCGCATCAGCGGTGCGATGAAAATCGTCACCAGTGCAGCGATGGAGGTCAGCACCAGGTATTCCGGGTGCTTGACCCACGTCAGCGGGTAGTGACCGAGCAGCACATCGCGCACCGAGCCACCGCCCAAGGCCGTCACGCAGGCGATCAGCACCACGCCAAACCAGTCCATGCCGCGCCGGCCGGCGGACAAGGCGCCGGTCATGGCTTCGGCGGTGATGGCGACGAGGTAGAGCATCAGCAGCATGATGGCGATCCTTGCAGAGAGGCCGGCAGTCTAATCATTTGCTGATGGCACCAAAAGGGGGCGCTTGGCGAAAGACCGCGTCGTCCCCTTCGCGAGCTAGCCCGCTCCCACATGTGTGCCGCGTTCGTCATGGCGACTCGGTCAAATGTGGGAGCGGGCTAGCTCGCGAAGGCGTCGGGCCAGGCGCCACATATTCAAGCCTTGATGAAATGCTTACGGTAATGCTGCAACTCGGCAATCGACTCGCGAATATCATCCAGCGCCAGGTGCGTGCTGCCTTTATGGAAGCTGTCCTTGACCTCCGGCGCCCAGCGCGCAGCCAGCTCCTTGAGCGTCGACACATCCAGGTTGCGATAGTGGAAGTAGCTCTCCAGCGCCTTCATATGCGTATAAAGGAAGCGTCGGTCCTGGCAGATGCTGTTGCCGCAGATCGGCGACTTGCCCTTGGGCACCCACTTTTCCAGGAAGGCGATGGTTTCGGCTTCGGCTTCGGCCATGCTGATGCGGCTGTCGCGCACGCGCTGGGTCAGGCCGGAGTTGCCGTGGGTGCGGGTGTTCCACTCGTCCATGGTGGCAAGCACGGCGTCGCTGTGGTGGATGGCGATCACCGGACCTTCGGCCAAGGTGTTGAGGTTGCTGTCGGTGACAATGGTCGCCATCTCGATGATGACGTCGGTGTCAGGGTTCAGACCGGTCATTTCCAGATCGATCCAAATCAGGTTCTGTGGGTTTTGCATGGCTTGATTCTCTTGGCACCTTGGCGTAGCTGGGCAGTTTAGCAGGCGGGGGCGTGCTAGACTCGCGACCGTTTTACCTAACCTTTGCATTATCGACACGGAACACCAATGGCCAAACGCCAGCTCAATCGTCGCCAAAACTGGCGCATCGAAAAGATTCAAGGTGAGCGCGCCGCACGCGCCGCCAAACGTGAATCCTCCGCCGTGGAAGCGCTCGAGGGCGGCGACCTGGGCCCTGAACAAACCGGCCTGGTGATCGCACACTTTGGTGTGCAGGTCGAAGTCGAGGCGCTGGAAGGCGAACTCGCAGGTTCGGTCTCCCGGTGCCACCTGCGCGCCAACCTGCCTGCACTGGTCACTGGCGACAAAGTGGTTTGGCGTGCCGGCAACCAGGGCATCGGCGTGATCGTTGCCCAGTTGCCGCGCAGCACCGAACTGCGCCGCCCCGACAGCCGCGGCCAGCTCAAGCCGGTGGCCGCCAACGTCGACATGATCGTGATCGTGTTCGCACCACTGCCCGAGCCCCATGCCAACCTGATCGACCGCTACCTGGTCGCGGCCGAGCATGCCGGCATTCGCCCACTGTTGCTGCTGAACAAATTCGACCTGATCGACGAGCAGAACGCCCCGGCGCTCAATGCGTTGCTGGCGGTCTATCGCACCTTGGGCTACCCGGTGCTGGAAGTCTCGGCCCATCACGGCAACGGCATGGAACAGCTTCAACAGCAGTTGGATGGGCGTATCAGCGTGTTCGTCGGCCAGTCTGGCGTAGGCAAGTCGTCGCTGGTCAACAGCCTGTTGCCGGAAGTCGAGACCCGTGTCGGCCCGTTGTCGGAGTTGTCCGGCCAGGGTACCCACACCACCACCACCGCGCGGTTGTTCCACTTCCCCGGTGGCGGTGAGTTGATCGACTCCCCGGGTATCCGTGAATTCGGCCTCGGCCACGTCAGCCGCAGCGACGTGGAAGCGGGCTTCATCGAATTCAACGACCTGATCGGCACCTGCCGCTTCCGCGACTGCAAACACGACCGCGAGCCGGGCTGTGCATTGCTCAAGGCCCTGGAAGATGGCCGAGTGCAGCAGCAGCGGATGAACAGCTATCGGTCGATTATTGCGAGTTTGCCTGAGAGCAGTTATTGAGCCGCCCAGCCAGATACAACAAGGCCGCGATCATCGCGGCCTTGTTGTATCTGGAGCTTACGACCCCGGCACAGGCACCGTAGGATCCTTCACCCCACCGTCATCAAACAGGTTCAGCTTCTGCCGCAGCTCATGGGCCGGCAGCGGCTCCTGTTCCGGCGGCAGCGCGTTCGGGTCGGCTGGCACTTCGCCGGGCGCACCGTCACCCTGGGTCGGTACCGGTGGCGGCGGCTGGTCACCTTCAATCGCACGCTGGGCTTTTTTGGTCAGCACCACGATATCGATACGGCGGTTGATCGGGTTGAACGGGTCTTTGGGATCAAACAGTTGCGAGGAGGCAAAGCCCACCACACGCGCCACTTGCGGGTCCGGATAGCTACCGGCCACCAACGCACGGCGGGCGGCGTTGGCGCGGTTGGCCGAGAGTTCCCAGTTGCCGAAATCACCCTGCCCAGCGTAGGGCTTGGCGTCGGTGTGGCC
This sequence comes from Pseudomonas haemolytica, assembly GCF_009659625.1. GTDB lineage: Bacteria > Pseudomonadota > Gammaproteobacteria > Pseudomonadales > Pseudomonadaceae > Aquipseudomonas > Aquipseudomonas haemolytica. The sequence goes on from NZ_VOIW01000004.1 coordinate 172,921, forward strand.
ACTGACGCTGATCTTGTTCGGCACCGCCTTGATGGTGTCGGCCATGGCCAAAAGAATGTCTTCAAAGTATGGCTTCAAGCGCGCACTGCCGGAGTCGAACATCGGCCGGTTGGCAGCGTCCGTGATCTGGATGCGCAGCCCCTCCGGGGTGATTTCGAAAGAAATCTGATCCTTGAATTTCAGCAGTTGCGGGTTTTCCTCAACCTTGGTCTGCAACTCCTGCAGCAACAGTTCCAGGCGTTCCTGCTCGACCTGCTCGGCCATGGTTTCAACCGTATCGCGCTCGATCGGGATTTTTTCCTGGGGCGATTCAGTCTGCACTTCCGGGTTGATGGTGCGCTCAGGCGCCAACTGCGGTGAGCCGCCCAGGTCGATGACAAACGGCGTGCCGCTTTCCGAAAAGCCAATCGGGTCTTTGAAGTAACCGGCGATGGCGATCTTCTGTTCTGGCGTGGCGGTGGACATCAGCCACAGCACCAGGAAGAACGCCATCATCGCCGTGGCAAAGTCGGCGAAGGCGATTTTCCAGGCACCACCATGGTGCCCCGCAGCGAAGCGCTTGACGCGCTTGATGATGATCGGCTGGTTGTTTTCCATGGCTTAGCGACCGCGAACCGCTTGTTCCAGCTCGGAGAAACTTGGGCGATGTTTCGGGTACAGCACCTTGCGTCCGAACTCCACGGCCAGCGACGGCGGCATGCCCGACGCGGACGCCACCAGGCACGCCTTGATCGCTTCGTAGAGGTTGACCTCTTCCTTGGCATCGTGGGCCAGGGAGGTGGCGAGAGGGCCGAAGAAACCGTAGGCGGCGAGAATACCGAAGAAGGTACCCACCAACGCCGCACCGACGTGCATGCCAATGGCAGCTTGATCGCCCTCGCCAAGGGAGGCCATGGTCACCACGATACCGAGTACTGCCGCGACAATACCAAAGCCTGGCATACCGTCGGCGATCCCGGTCACGGCGTGCGAAGGATGCTCCAGTTCTTCCTTAAGGCTGAACAACTCCATATCGAACAGGCCTTCCAGCTCATGGGGAGCCATGTTGCCCGAGGACATGATGCGCAGGTAATCACAGATATACGCGGTCATGCGCTCGTCTTTGAGCACAGCCGGGTACTTGGCGAAAATCGGGCTGGCCGCGGCGTCTTCGATATCGCCTTCGATCGCCATCATGCCTTCGCGGCGGCTCTTGTTGAGGATCTCGTAGATCAGCCCCAGCACTTCCAGATAGAAGGTGTGGGAGAAGCGCGAACTGAACATGCCCAGCGACTTCTTGATCACGTGCATGGTCATGTAGCCGGGGTTGGCCTGCAAGAATGCGCCAAACGCGGCACCGCCAATAATCAGCACTTCGAAAGGCTGGATCAACGCGGCGATTTTACCGTGGGACAAGACGTACCCGCCGAGCACACTTGCGATGACGACAATGATGCCGATAATTTTAGCCATAGGAGATGGGTACTTGCGCCGTCGGGTTCATGGACATATTGGGTACTGCGGAAAACTCTTGTTCTACTTATCGGCAAAACTGCGCCAGACTATAGCCCGTTAAGGCGAAAAGCCAATTCGGCCCGTTCCGGGCGTGTAGACCGCAAGTGATGATCGCGCCCCAATCATGGCAATTGAAACGACAGCCCCAACGACCAGACCCACCACCCTCGCCGCTTGGATCAAGTGCCTGGACGACGTGCTGCTGCCCGTGCCACAGGCCAGCCATGAGCGCGTGTGCAAAGCCATCCGCGATAGCCGCAGTTCATTGCGAGACATTGCCGAGCTGATGCAAAACAGCCCGGCCCTGGTGCTGAGCGTGATGCGCGAAGCCAACAGTCAAGCCCACGGCAGCCTGGCGGAACCGGCGGAAAACCTCGAAGTGGCGCTGAACCGCCTTGGCCTCAAGCGTGCCGAGGAACTGCTGGCGCGCCTGCCTTCGGTGCCAGCCCATGAGATCCCGGTGGCGTTGCGCCAGCTGCTGTTGATCAGCCAGCACGCGTCCCAGCAAGCCAACGGTTTGTTCGGCAGTCGCCTGGCGCGGTTGTGGCAGGACATCCACTGGGGCAGCCTGCTGTTTCTGTCGCCACTGTGGCCGATGGCTGCCGCGTTCCCCAAGCTCTTGGAGGAATGGGAGCTGCGGGTAATCCACAAAGGCCAGTCAGCGCGCCAGGTCGAGCAAGAGTTGTTCGGCGTGCGCTTGGTGGACCTATGCCTGGGCCTGACCGACGCCTGGCACCTGCCAATCTGGGTCTCACAGGGCTACAAGCTGCTGCAGGCAGAGCAGCGCTTGCTGGTCAAGGCGCTGCACATTGCTCGCGAAGACGACGCCCTGCGCCACCAGCAATTGCTCGACGCCGAACCCAACCTGCGCCGTTGGCTGAACCAGCCGGCCAACACCGTGCTGCTGGCCAATGGCCTGGCGATGTCGGCCCAGGAGTCCTGGACCTGCCCGCATACCGAGCGCTGGCAGTACCTCACCGCGCTGTACCTGCAGGTGCCGTTGAGCGACGTGCAGCAGCAGGTGCACCAGCAAGCGGTGACAAGCGCCCGCACCACCTTGATGCCCGACCTCTGGCACCCGGCGCTGTCGCTGATCTGGCCTTGGCATGTGCAGAAGGTCCATCGCGGCTTGTTGCCGGCACCTCCTCCCACCGCAGAAGCCCTGGCCGTATGGCGCAAGCACTGCACCGAGTTGCTGGTGGAACCGAGCCGCTTCGCCAATGCCATGCACATGACTACCTGTGCCAAGGAAGCCTTGGTTGCCAGTGGTATGCAGCGGGTGTTGCTGTTCATGGCGGACCGCGCCTTGAGCACCTTGCGCGTGCATCAAGCTGACGGCCTGCCCAAGGACGCCGCGCACTTGAGCCTGGATGTGGTCAACAGCACATTGCTGCAACGCCTGCTGGAAAAGTCCGCACAGGTGCGGCTCGGTCCCGACAACCATGCGCAGTTCTCCGCACTGCTGCCCCCCATCCTGCGTCGCTTGTTTATCGGCGAGCACCTGCTGTTGCGCTCACTGAGCTGCAACGGCCGCGTGGTGATGCTGATCGTCGCGGACCAGGGCGGCGGGCCGTTCTCGGAAACCACCGTGCAGGCGTTCGGCAAAACCGCTCAATGCATCGAAAAGGCCCTGCACAGCTTTACCAACCGCAGCGCCTGATGCTTGCGCTACAATCGCCCTCCTTTATCGCCAACATTTGTGCCCAGGAGACCTCACATGCCTGACTTCTCTGGCTTGCCGCTGGTGATCGAATCCAGCGACCTGATCGGTCGTCTGGATGCCGAACACCTGATTCTGGTTGACCTCACCAGTGCCGCCCGCTACGCCGAAGGGCATATCCCCGGCGCGCATTTCGTTGATCCCAAGCGCACCCAACTGGGGCAGCCCCCGGCACCCGGCTTGCTGCCACACAAAGCCGACCTGGAAAAACTGTTCGGCGAACTGGGCCACACCCCGGACGCGACCTACGTAGTCTATGACGACGAAGGTGGCGGCTGGGCCGGGCGTTTTATCTGGATGCTCGACGTGATCGGCCACCAGAAATATCACTACCTCGACGGCGGCCTGCTGGCATGGCTGGAGGAAAAGCTTGCGCTCTCCACCGAAGTACCCGCCCCCGCCGGCGGCCCGGTCAGCCTCACGCTGCACGACGGCCCAACCGCCACCCGCGAATACCTGCAAAGCCGTCTCGGTGCTGCCGACCTGGGCATCTGGGACGCCCGCGGCCCGCTGGAATATTCCGGTGAGAAAGTGCTTGCAGCCAAGGGTGGCCACATCCCCGGCGCAGTGAATTTCGAATGGACCGCTGGCATGGACAAGGCGCGCAACCTGCGTATCCGCCGTGACATGCCGCAGATCCTCGAAGGCCTCGGGCTGACCCGCGATAAAGAAATCATTACCCACTGCCAGACTCACCACCGTTCTGGCTTCACCTACCTGGTGGCCAAGGCGCTCGGTTATCCGCGAGTCAAAGGTTATGCCGGTTCCTGGGGCGAATGGGGCAACCACCCCGACACCCCCGTTGAGATTTAAGGTTTAAGGACAGTTATGAAAAAGCAGTTGTTTATCCTCAGCCAATACTTGCTGCCGCACCACTTGCTCTCGCGCTTGGCCGGCTGCATTGCCGAGTGCCGCGTGCGCTGGTTCAAAAACGCTTTCACCGCCTGGTTCGCCAAGCGCTACCAAGTGGACATGTCCCAGGCCCTGGTTGAAGACCTGAGCGCCTACGAGCACTTCAATGCCTTCTTTACCCGCGCCCTGAAAGACGGCGCCCGCCCGCTGGATCCAACTCCAGGCGCGGTACTGAGCCCGGCCGATGGCGCGGTCAGCCAGCTTGGCCCGATCGAACATGGCCGTGTGTTCCAGGCCAAGGGTCACAGTTTCAGCGTGCTTGAATTGCTCGGTGGCGACGCAGCACTGGCTGCGCCGTTCATGGGCGGCGACTTCGCGACTATTTACCTGTCGCCGAAGGACTACCACCGCGTACATATGCCGCTGGCCGGTACCTTGCGCGAGATGGTGTATGTGCCAGGGCGGATTTTCTCGGTCAACCAGACCACCGCTGAAAACGTGCCAGAGCTGTTCGCCCGTAACGAGCGCGTTGTCTGCCTGTTCGACACCGAACGCGGCCCGATGGCTGTGGTATTGGTGGGTGCGATGATCGTGGCGTCGATTGAAACCGTTTGGGCAGGCTTGGTGACGCCGCCGAAGCGCGAGCTGAAAACCTTCCGTTACGACGAAGCTGCGCGCGCGCCGATTCATCTGGAAAAAGGTGCTGAACTGGGTCGCTTCAAGCTGGGCTCGACCGCCATCGTGCTGTTTGGGCCGGATCAGGTGAAGTGGGCTGAAGAACTGGTAGCTGGTTCGCCGGTGCAGATGGGCCAGGGTATCGCACTGCCTAAAGCCTGATCTGAAAACTGCAAAGATCAAATGTGGGAGGGGGCTTGCCCCCTCCCACATTTTCAGAGCTGACCGTCGCGGTCACGCAAGCCCAACAGATACAACACACCATCGAGCCCCAACGTCGAAATCGCCTGCTTGGCCGATTGCTTGACCAACGGCTTGGCGCGGAACGCCACCCCCAACCCGGCAATCGCCAGCATCGGCAAGTCATTGGCGCCGTCGCCGACCGCAATGGTCTGCTCCAGGCGCAAGCCTTCCTTGTGGGCCAATTCCTTCAGCAGATCCGCCTTGCGCTGCGCATCGACAATCGGCTCGACCGCCACGCCGGTCACCTTGCCATCTACCACTTCCAGCTCGTTGGCGAACACGTAGTCGATACCCAGCTTGGCCTGCAACTGCTTGGCGAAGTAGGTGAAGCCGCCCGACAGGATCGCGGTCTTGTAACCCAGGCGCTTGAGTTCGGCGAACAGGGTTTCGGCACCTTCAGTCAGGCGCAGCGAAGCGCCGATGGAATCCAGCACGCTTACGTCCAGGCCCTTGAGCAGCGCCAGGCGCTCCTTGAAGCTGGCACGGAAATCCAGCTCACCGGCCATCGCCCGCTCGGTAATCTCGCTGACTTGCTCGCCCACACCGGCCGCCTTGGCCAGCTCGTCGATGACCTCGGCTTCGATCAGGGTGGAGTCCATGTCGAACACCGCCAGGCGACGGTTGCGGCGGAACAGCGAGTCTTCCTGGAAGGCGATATCGACATTCAGCTCCTGGGCCACACTCAGGAAATCGGCGCGTAGCGCTTGCGCGTCAGCCGGTTCACCGCGCACGGAGAATTCGATGCAACCCTTGCCTTTGTCGGCGGGCGTGTCCAATGGCATACGACCCGACAGACGGTCGATATGGTCGATATTCAATCCATATTGCGCAGTGATGGAGCTGACGCGCTGCAACTGCTCGGCCGTTACCTTGCGAGTCAACAGGGTCACGATGTGGCGTTTTTTGCCCTGGCCTTCCACCCAATGCTGGTAATCCGCTTCGGACACCGGGGTGAAACGCACCTGTTGATCGAGCTTATACGCCGTAAACAGGATGTCCTTGAGTACCGACGAAGCCTGCTCGGTGCTGGGGATTTCCACCAGGATGCCGAACGACAGGGTGTCGTGGATCACCGCTTGGCCGATGTCGAGAATGTTCACACCACCCTGGGCGAGGACACCGGTAATGGCTGCGGTGAGACCCGGTCGGTCAAGACCTGTGATGTTGATCAGGACAATTTCGCGCAAAGCGCACCCCCAGGCTGGAAAAAAACCGCATTCTACCCACTTTCAGTGACCATCGGGCACAGCCAGCGCTTTGCCGGTCATGGGCCTGTCGCTATACTGCGCGTCAACTTCACGGACCAAGAGCCGAGCGCAAGTGAACCGGCCCACGCCAGTAAAAACCGATAACTTCTTCCTGCTGATCTTCCGGGCACTGCGCCACCGCCGTGTACCGATCGCATTACGCATCGCCAGCCATAACGTGATCCTGGTCGCTTTGGCCTTGGTGATCTACGCCTGCGTGATGGGATTGCAGTTCAAACAGGCCATGCATGAGCAAGCCGACGCGCTGGGCGAGAGCCTGACGACCCAGACCGCCACTTCGGCGACTGAGTTGCTGGTGTCCAACGACATCCTCAGCCTCAACGTGCTGCTCAACAACCTGACCAAGAACCCGCTGGTGGCCCACGCTGCCATCTATAGCGTGGACAACCGGATCATGGCCGAAGCCGGGCAGCGCCCGAAGAACGGCCTGCTGGGTGAAGCCGAGGGTTTGTACCAGAGCAATATCACTTTCCAGGATGTGAAGGCCGGCCAGTTGCGTATCAGCCTCGATATGCAACAGTTCCAGCAGCCGATGACCATCAGCCTGCAGAGCATGGGCATCCTGAGTGCAATCCTGCTGGCGCTGGCCCTGGCCTTGAGCCTGCGCCTGGGGCGGCATATCTCCACGCCCCTGATGCAACTGCGCATCTGGCTGCGGGATATCGACGAGCATACCCCGGCGACTGATCGCCAGGACGAAATCGGCGACCTGGCGCGCCAGCTCCACGCCAGTTTCGCCCCGGAGCCGAAAGCCCCGGAGGTCGAACCTGAACCCGAGTACGACGACACCGACGACTACAGCGACGAACCTGAGTTTGAAGTGCGCAACCTGCGCGACCCAGGTTTTGACGAAAGCACGCCGGTGGCCGGCCTGAAGCCTGCACCGCGCCATGTGGTCAAGGCCGAGGAAGACGAGCTGGACGACGAAGACCCGTTCGCCGACCTGCGCGATACCTCCGCCGTGGCCCCGGCCACTGCACCGAAACCGGTTCCGGTCGCAAAGAACTCCGAACCGCAACACAGCGCCGTCCTCGCCGTGCAATTGGGTGCCCAGGAGCAACTGCGCCGCCTGCCCCGCGCGCGCCTGACCGAACTGCTCGAACGCTACCGCGACTGCCTCGACCAGGCCGCCTCGCTGTACCAAAGCGAATTGCACACCCTGAACGATGGCAGCACGCTGATGCTGTTCCACAGTGAAGACAGCGGCGAAGATTACCTGACCAACGCTATTTGCTGTGGCGAGTTGCTGCGCGCCCTGGGCCACGCCTTGCAGATCGAAGTAGCCGACAGCGGCATCACCCTGCAACTGCAGCTTGGTTTGACGGTGGGCGATGACCTGTTTGGCATGAGCCAGATCGACCTGTTGCTCACTGAGATCGCCCAGGATGCCTTGGCCTTGTCCCAACACAGCCGTAACCTGCTGCTGGTGGAACGCAAGATCAGTGAAGACACACTGATCCGCCAACGTGCACGTATCCGCCCGATTGCCAGCCCCGAAGGGGCCAGCTGTGTGGAGCGCTTGATGGAGCCGTATCCGTCGATGCTGGAGCGGCAGTTGGCGCGGATGCATGAGACCCGCAACAAGAATTAAAGAACACCGCTAAACCCACTGTGGAGTGAGTTTGTGTGGGAGTGGGCTTGCTCGCGAAGGCGGTGGATCAGCCAATGAATCTGTTGACTGACACACCGTCTTCGCGAGCAAGCCCGCTCCCACAGTTGATCTTCAACATGACTCAAATCCCGAACAAAAAAAGGCCCGCTTTATTCTGCGGGCCTTTTGTTTGTGCGCGATTCAGTTCAGAACCTGAACACTTCCAGATCCGTACGAATCGGCGTCGCCATCGGCATCTTCGGCTTCTCCGGTGCAGCTGGCTTGGGCTGTGCCGGTGCCTGCTTGCGTGGTGCCTCGGCAATCGGCGGCTGGTTGGCCAATGGCTTGAGCGCCACCGACAACTGCTGCGCCAAATGCTGTAACAGCACGCCCTGGGCCTGGACCTGGGAAGCGGTGGTGCCGGTATGCTCTTCCTGCAGGTGCACGATGCGGTTGTCCCGCACTTGCCCGCGACGGTCGATCAAGCGCCACTGCGCATCGAGGATAGCCGGCTGCGAGGTGCCCGAGTCAAGCCGGGTGATCGTCAACAATACCTGCACATCCGGGGTAAACCCGCTCGGCGCTGGCGCCAGGACCACACGCTGGCTGTCCAACTGGCCGGCCACTTGGCGCAGCATCAGTTGGTTGATATCGGACGACAGGCTGCCCGCCCAACGCCCATCAGTGGAACCTTGCAGGCTGCCGTCGTTCTGACGTTGCAACAGGGTTTCGCGTTGCAGGTAATCAGCAACGACTACCGGCCCCAGCAATACTGCCATACCAGCTGTCTGTGCTGGCTGAGCCGGACTTCCGCTGTCCAGCTGGTACAGCGACACCGGTTGGTGCGTGCTGCAACCCGCCAGCCCCAAAAGGCCAGCGAGCATAAAAAATAGAGGAAGGCGTGGAGCAGTCATCATCCCATCCAGGTGGCTGCCACACGGCGAACCACAATGTAATACTAAAAATAACCTAAACACGCTCGGCTACGCCGGCGCTGGAAAGGCCATATCATCCGTGAATATGCGCCATGACTCCAGCGCGAAAGCGTCGATCTACGCGTTAAATCGTAGATCGAGCCCTCTAGTCGGCCTTAAACCGGCGTTTCCACCAGCAAGGCATCTACTCGCTGGAAGCCGCGAGGCAATTTATTACCACGCCGGCCTCGCTCGCCCTTGTAGTGCTCAAGGTCGTCAGGGCGCAATGACAACGTGCGCTTGCCGGCCTGGAGCACCAGGGTGGAGCCTTCCGGGATCACGGCGATGTCGGTCACATACTCTTCGCGACTGGCTACCCGGTCTCCTGGAATCCCGATAATCTTGTTGCCCTTGCCTTTGCCCAACTGCGGTAAATCGCTGATCTTGAACACCAGCAAACGCCCTTCGGTGGTCACCGAAGCCAACCAGTTGCTCTCACGATCACCCACTGGCCTTGGCAAGATCACCTTAGCGTTGTTCGGCAGGCTCAACAGCGCCTTGCCCGCCTTGTTCTTGGCCTGCAGGTCTTCACCCTTGACCACGAAACCGTAACCGGCGTCGGAAGCAATGACGTACAGCGAATCATCGTCCGGCAGCAGCACGCACTCGAAGTTCGCCCCCGGTGGCGGCGTGAGGCGCCCGGTCAATGGCTCGCCCTGCCCCCGTGCAGACGGCAGGGTATGGGCCGGCACCGAATAACTGCGCCCCGTCGAGTCGATAAACACTGCGAACTGGTTGGAACGCCCGGCCGCAGCGGTCTTGAAGCCATCACCGGCTTTGTACGAAAGGCCGGTGGCGTCAATATCATGCCCTTTGGCGGAACGAACCCAACCCTTTTCCGACAGAACGACGGTAATTTTCTCGTTAGGCAACAGCTCGGTTTCTGTCAGAGCCTTCGCCTCTGCACGCTCGACGATCGGCGAACGACGGTCATCGCCGTAGGTTTCGGCGTCTTTGATCAGCTCGCTGCGCACCAGCTTCTTGAGCTTGGCTTCGCTGCCCAGCAGTGCTTGCAGCTTGGCTTGCTCCTTGAGCAGCGCGTCTTGCTCGTCGCGCAGCTTCATTTCTTCCAGGCGTGCCAACTGGCGCAAGCGGGTATCGAGGATGTAGTCAGCCTGGATTTCGCTCAGCTCGAAACGCGCGATCAGTTCGGCTTTCGGGTGCTCGGCGGTACGGATGATATGAATCACTTCATCCAGGTTGAGGTAGGCAATCAACAAGCCGTCCAACAGGTGCAGGCGACGCTCGACCTTGTCGAGGCGGAATTGCAGGCGGCGGCGCACGGTCTGCACGCGGAACTCCAGCCACTCCACCAGCAGATTGCGCAGGTTCTTCAACTGCGGCTTGCCGTCCAGGCCAATGATATTGACGTTGACCCGGTAGCTGGACTCCAGGTCGGTGCTGGCAAACAAATGCTGCATCAGCACTTCATGATCCACCCGGCTATTGGTCGGGATGATCACGATGCGGCAAGGGTTCTCGTGGTCGGACTCGTCACGCAGGTCGGCCACTTGGGGCAGTTTCGATGGCTTGGCCTGCATCAATGCGGCGATCTGCTCCAGTACCTTGGCGCCCGACACCTGGTGCGGCAACGCGGTGACAATAATGTCGCCATCTTCAACGTGGTACACGGCGCGCATGCGCACCGAACCCTTGCCGGTTTCGTACATTTTCAGCAGGTCGGCGCGGGGCGTGATGATTTCCGCTTCGGTCGGATAATCCGGGCCCTGGATATGCTCGCAGAGCTGCTCGACCGTAGCCTTGGGCTCATCCAGCAAACGCACGCAGGCGGTGGCGACTTCGCGCAGGTTGTGCGGCGGCACGTCGGTGGCCATGCCGACCGCGATACCGGTGGTGCCATTGAGCAGGATATTCGGCAAACGTGCCGGCAATACCAGGGGCTCATCGAGGGTACCGTCAAAGTTCGGCCCCCAGTTCGCGGTGCCCTGGCCCAATTCGCTCAGCAGTACTTCCGAGTAACGCGACAACCGCGCCTCGGTGTAACGCATGGCGGCGAAGGACTTGGGATCGTCCGGCGCACCCCAGTTACCCTGGCCGTCCACCAGGGTGTAGCGGTAGCTGAACGGCTGCGCCATCAGCACCATGGCTTCATAGCACGCCGAATCGCCGTGGGGGTGGAACTTACCGAGCACGTCACCGACGGTACGCGCCGACTTCTTGTGCTTGGAGTCGGCGTCCAGGCCCAACTCACTCATGGCGTAGATGATGCGCCGCTGTACAGGCTTCAGGCCGTCGCCGATATGCGGCAAGGCACGGTCCATGATCACGTACATGGAGTAGTTGAGGTAGGCATTTTCGGTGAAGTCAGCCAGCGACCGGCGTTCTACGCCATCTAAGCTGTCTGCGAGGATGTCACTCATGCGGGCCTCATCATTGTTGGGTAACGCGTAGCGGAACTGCCGCTGCGCCGGGTCAATTCAAAAAAAGGATGGCTCATGGCTGGGCGCTCCAGCCACCGGCGGGGGCGGCGAAACGATAGACCATAGGGCGTTTTTCACCATCGGCGCGGGGGCCGAAATTATTGTCGATACCGACCCAAGCACCGTCAGCGTCCACCAACAGGGCTTCGGCCAGGCCATAGGGCTGTGGGTAACGCCGCTGCGGCGTAAGGGTCTCCTCGGCAAACGACCAACACAGCTCGACCTTGGCGGTGGCCGTATCGCGCCGGCAAATCTGGAACGCATTGCGCTCCAGGGTAAACAGCTTGCCGTTGAACAGCGCCAGGTCGGCAAAATCCTTGGACACCGCCTTGGCGTTGGTGAACTGCGCCGGTTGCACTTCCTGGCCGGCCTCGCTCAACAGCACACAGGGGCCATCGCAATCCCACACGCTCTGCCCGCGCTTGATCGAGATCAGGCCGCGTCGCTCACGTTCGGCGGCCAGCCAGATCTGATTGCCTTCGGGGCTCACCGCCAGGCCCTCGAACAACGCATTAAAGTGCAGCAACATGCCACTGGCGCGGGCTTCACGCACCATGCCCGGGGCGATTTTCAACCACTCGGGCGCCCCAGTCGCAGGCACCTGTAACACCGCGGCATGAGCTTCGCTGACAATGTAGCGGTTACCCGCGGCATCACAGGTGATGCCTTCAAAATCCAGGTCACCGCCACGAATGAACGAGGCGGCCTTGGTGCGCGAACGCAACCCCCAAGGCAAACCGGATTCAGGCACCGGCGGCACCTCGATCTTCAGCACCTCGGCGTTCCAGGTCGGCGCACCGGTATCCAGACGGTAGATCTGATCGTCATCACGATCGGACACCGTCCACAGCTCCTGGCCACACAGCGCCAGGCCCGAAAGGTTACCGCCGCGCATGCCGTCCACCGGGTGTTCGGACACCAGCTTGAGCTCTGCCACGGGCGCGGCAAGCACCTGGGTGGCCGCCAGCCCGCTCAACATCAGGATCGCCAGGGCGAAGCCTGTGCGCATCAGCCCAGAACCTCGGCCAGGTTGCCTTTGGATTCCAGCCAGGCTTTGCGATCCGGTGCACGCTTCTTGGCCAGCAGCATGTCCATCATTTCCGACGTGCCGGCGAAGTCTTCCAGGGTCAACTGCACCAGGCGCCGGGTGTTCGGGTCCATGGTGGTTTCACGCAGCTGCGGCGGGTTCATTTCGCCCAGGCCCTTGAATCGCGTGACCTGTGGCTTGCCGCGCTTCTTCTCGGCCACCAGGCGGTCGAGGATGCCATCGCGCTCGGCTTCGTCCAGAGCGTAGAAAATTTCCTTGCCCAGGTCGATGCGGTACAGCGGCGGCATCGCGACATAGACGTGACCGGCATCCACCAACGGGCGGAAGTGCTGCACGAACAACGCGCACAGCAGGGTTGCGATGTGCAGGCCGTCGGAGTCGGCGTCGGCGAGGATGCAGATCTTGCCGTAGCGCAACTGGCTCATGTCCGCAGCGCCCGGGTCAACCCCGATAGCCACGGCGATGTTGTGTACTTCCTGGCTGGCGAGCACTTCGCTGCCGTCGACTTCCCAGGTATTGAGGATCTTGCCGCGCAGCGGCAGGATCGCCTGGAATTCCTTGTCCCGCGCTTGCTTGGCAGAACCGCCGGCGGAGTCACCTTCGACCAGGAACAGCTCGGAACGCATCGGGTCCTGCCCGGCGCAATCGGCCAGCTTGCCGGGCAGCGCCGGGCCTTGGGTGATGCGCTTACGCTCGACCTTTTTACTGGCCTTCAGGCGACGGCCGGCGTTGTTGATCGCCAATTCCGCCAGGGCCAGGCCCAATTCCGGGTGCTCGTTGAGCCACAGGCTGAAGGCATCCTTGACCACACCGGAGACAAATGCCGCCGCTTCACGGGACGACAGGCGCTCCTTGGTCTGGCCGGAGAATTGCGGCTCCTGCATCTTCATCGACAGCACGAACGCGATGCGCTCCCACACGTCTTCCGGCGCCAGCTTGACGCCACGCGGTAACAGACTGCGGTATTCGCAGAATTCGCGCATGGCATCCAGCAAGCCTTGGCGCAAACCGTTGACGTGGGTGCCGCCCTGGGCGGTGGGGATCAGGTTGACGTAGCTTTCCTGCACACTGTCGCCACCTTCGGGCAACCACAGCAGCGCCCAGTCGACGGCTTCTTTATTACCGGCCAGGCTGCCGCAGAACGGCTCGTTGGGCAGGCGTTCGAAGTCGCTGACGGAGTCTTCCAGGTAGGAGCGCAGGCCGTCTTCGTAGTGCCACTCGACCTTCTCGCCGGTGCCTTTGTCTTCAAAGCTGACCAGCAAGCCCGGGCACAGCACGGCCTTGGCCTTGAGCACGTGCTTGAGGCGGCTGATGGAGAATTTCGGTGAATCGAAGTATTTAGGGTCTGGCGCAAAGTACACGCTGGTACCGGTGTTGCGCTTGCCAACGCTGCCGACCACTTCCAGGTCGGTGGCTTTATAGCCATCGGCGAAGGTCATCTGGTACTCGTTGCCGTCGCGCTTGACCTTGACCCTGACCTGCGTCGACAGGGCGTTGACCACGGAAATCCCCACACCGTGCAAGCCACCGGAGAACTGGTAGTTCTTGTTGGAGAACTTGCCGCCGGCGTGCAGCTTGGTCAGGATCAGCTCGACGCCCGACACCCCCTCTTCCGGGTGAATGTCCACCGGCATGCCGCGACCATCGTCGGACACTTCCAGGGAGTGGTCGGCATGTAGGATGACTTGTACCGACTTGGCGTGCCCGGCCAAGGCTTCGTCGACGCTGTTGTCGATGACTTCCTGGGCAAGGTGATTCGGCCGACTGGTGTCGGTGTACATACCGGGACGTTTGCGCACCGGGTCGAGGCCCGAGAGGACTTCGATGGCGTCGGCGTTATAAGAGCTAGCGCTGGGAGTGGCCATGGGGTCTCGTCGTGAGTCGTTCGATTAAAAAGTGACCTGCGATTTTCTACAGTGACGAAAAATCGAAGGATTGATACTGATCTGCGCCAATGCCGGCAAAGCTCAACAATGCCGGCAATTGCTGGGCGAACCCTTGGTAACCATGGTCGCCACCGGCCTGGATGCGCAAGGCACAAGCCCGGTAGTACTGTTGGGCGAGGCGATAATCCAAGGTTTCATCCCCGGTCTGCAACCACACCTGATAACGCGCTGCGTCCTGGGGTGCGGGTACTTCCAGCTCGGCCAGCGCCGCAACGTGGTCGTGGGTCAACTCCCAGGTCTCATCGGTGTAGAGGTTCTTCTGGGTCCCCAGGTAACCGTCGAACATCCGATGGGGGCTGACCGCAGGGTTGACCAGCAGCGCCTTGAGGCCATGGCGTTCGGCAAGATGGGTTGCATAGTAGCCGCCGAGCGAGCTGCCGACCAGCAGGGGCCGCCCCAGTTGGTCAATGGCCTGCTCCAATTGAGGAATAGCCTGACGCGGGTGGTGATGCAGCGCCGGCACACGCAGCTGGTCGGCCAGGCCGAGGGTGCCCATCACGGTGATCAACTGACTCGCCTTGTTGGAGGCCGGTGCACTGTTGAAACCGTGGATATACAGGATCGAAGCGGACATGCCGGGCTCTCCGTGCGTGGGCCAAAGAGCCGCAGTTTACAGGGATCGAGGCCAGGTGTGAGCACCCGATCTTCCAGACACCGCAGAACCCATGTGGGAGGGGGCTTGCCCTCGATGGCGGTGGATCAGTCACAGCTATTGGTGCTGACACACCGCTATCGGGGGCAAGCCCCCTCCCACATTCAGTAGCCGTTGCTGCCGTAGTCCACGGTAAAAGCGAAGCCTTCGACCCGCTCCACTCCGGTCTCCAACCGTCCGTCGGCATGCAAGCGCAGCCAGCGATAACCTGGCGCTTGCTCGCTGACCTGGAAATCCTCGCTGTCCGGCGCGAACTGGATACAGGTGGACGGCGAAGCCAGCAACCGCACTCCGTTACGCTCGCTGTCGATCTCCTGGTGCACGTGCCCCCAGAGCAGCGCCCGAACCTGGGGGAAGCGGTCGAGCACGGCGAACAGCGCCTCGGGGTTGCGCAGGCCGATAGGTTCCATCCACGCACAACCGATGGACACCGGATGATGGTGGAAGCACACCAGATGATGGCGGCTCGGCGCTTCACTCAGGGCCTGGGCGAGCAGCTGCAATTGTTGGTCCTGCAAATAACCAGGCACCGAGCCGGGCACAGCGGAGTCCAGCAGGGTAATGCGCCAGTTGCCGATGTCGACCACCGGCTCAAGCAAATCACTGTTCACGGCGGCCCGGGCCATGACTTGCGGCTCGTCATGATTACCCGGGATCCAGCGCGCCGGCGCGCCAATCCGCCGGGTCATGTCACGAAACTGCTGGTAGGACTCGAGCGTGCCGTCCTGGGACAGGTCACCGGTGGCCAGCACCAGATCGACCTGCGGCTGTTGCTCGCGCACCAACTCGATCACCCGCTGCAGGCTCTCGCGGGTATTCATGCCCAGCAGCGTAGTGTCCGCCTCGGCAAACAGATGGCTGTCGGACAAATGCACCAACAACGCGCTGGCATCGGGTTTCACGTTGGATACGCTCGGCAAGGCGCTCTCCCAAGGCAATCACTGGAATGGATAGGTGGTGCGATTATGCTAGGGCAGGACACAAAGAGGAAAGCAGAGGAAGCAGACGCCGTTCACATCTACCGCACGACTTCGAACTCATGGCCCAAGGCCAGGCAGTGGCTCAGCCATTCACCGAGGAACACATTGAGCTGTGCTTTCTCATCGGGTTGGTGCATGAACACATTCGGGTAAGGATAGATGCTGCGAAAGCGTCGTGCATGTTCGGCGCTGACCACTTCGGCCATACGCGCGTCGTGGTACACCTGCACTTCCAATTGCGGTACCGGCAGCCACGGCAGGCTGTGCTCCTGGCGAACACGCAGTGTGGTCGTATACGGGCAAGTGAGGATGACTTCCAGGGTCAGCACACCGAGCATCTGGTCCCCATGGGTCACGGCGATACGCCGCGCCTCGGGGGTGTGGCGCATGTCGGGGAGCAGGCGCATCAGCCGCGCATAGTTGGCCTCGCAGGCGGCTTGCAGCCCGACAAGATCAACTCGATAACGTTCACGTGCCTTTACTGCCATAACCCCCTCACTTCCGCGCGGTTAAGCGCAAGCCATTGCAGGGCGATGATGCTGGCTGCATTGGAAATTTTGCCGTCACGGACCGCTTGCAAGGCATCTTCGAAGGCCCAGGCGGTGACGCGGATATCTTCTGCCTCTTCTTCCAATCCATGGACGCCACCCGCGCCCGAGCTGTCGCAACGGCCCAGGTACAGGTGGACAAATTCGGTACTGCCGCCGGGCGATGGGAAGTACTTGGTGATCGGCCACAGCGCGGAGAATGTCAGCCCAGCTTCCTCCTCGGCCTCGCGGTGTGCAACCTCCTCCGGTTGCTCGTCCTTGTCAATCAGGCCGGCGACCATTTCCACCAGCCACGGGTTATCGGCGCGGCCCATGGCGCCGACGCGGAACTGTTCGATCAGCACCACCTCATCGCGCTGCGGGTCATAGGGCAACACGCACACGGCGTCATGACGAACGAAGACTTCGCGGTTGATCACCCGGCTCATGCCGCCGTCGAACTTCTCGTGGCGCAGTTGCACGCAGTCCAACTTGTAGAAGCCCTGATAGGCATTATCGCGCTGAACAATCTCGATCTTGTTCGGCGTGGACTTCGCGATGTCCGTCATGTTCTTCCTCGTTATGCTGATGCAATTGGCGCCATCCTAACGCGCCATTGCCCGTTGATGCAGCCCCTTTCCGGTTGCCGGGACATGCGGCGGGCGTCAAACTCACCCTCATCAGTCTAGTGGCGAACTGACTGCCTTGTTGGCAGTCCAAGCGCTACTCTTTTTCGCTTTCCACCGATTTACGAAGGACACACATGTCGCTTTTAAGAATCGCCTCCGTGGCCTGTATTGCCTTGACCCTGGGTGCTTGCCAGAGCCTGTTCCAACCCGGCCACCTCAAGCCGCTGGACACCACCACCGACAAAACGGAACAGATCAAGCCAGGCTGCGATAGCCCTGACTGCCCGCTGGTGAACATCGACACCCTGCACTTCCCTACCGAGCCGCAACTCGACACCCTGGTAGAGCAACGCCTGCTGCAAATGACCCGCACTACGCCGGGCGCTGCCGTGCCGGCCACCCTGAATGCCTATCGGGACAAGTTTTTGCGTGAATCTGCGAACCGCCACAGCATGTACTTGCAGGCCAAGGTACGTGAGCAACATGACGCACTGGTGATCATCGAAGTGTCCAGCTACCTGGACACCGGCGTCGCCCACGGCGAGCCGGGGCGTGGCTTCATCAATTATTCACGCCTGCTTCATAAAGAGCTGAGCCTGGCCGATATGCTGCTGCCTGGCCAGGAACAGGCGTTTTGGAATACCGCGAAGGTCGCCCACAACACCTGGCTGATCAACTCGCAGATGGACCGCGACCCGGAATTCGTGAAGAACTGGCCGTTCCAGAAAACCCCGAACGTCGCCCTGACCAGCAGCGGCGTAGTGCTCAAGTACAACGTCGCCACCATCGCCCCTTACGCCATGGGGCTGATCGAAATGACCATCCCTTATGCGCGCCTCAGCGGTGTGATCAAGCCTGAACTGGTGCCCGCACGCCGCTGAAGGCCCGGCCCAGGATCAGTTGCAACAGCCCTGCCAGCACCAGTGCCGGCAGGGTCGCGCCGACGTCCGGATACAGGTTGGCCAACAGATGATAAGTGGCGATGCCGCCCAGCCAGGCCAGCAATGCCGTCCAGCGCAATAGCGTGACGGCGCCCGGGGCACGGCGACGCAAGATGAAGTGATCCACCAGCACCACGCCGAATAACGGTGCAAACACTGAGCCGATCAGCAACAGGAAGTTCTGGTACTGCGCCAACGGCGCCAGGCAGGCGATCAAGGTGCAGATCACGCCAATCGCCAACGCCAGGTGCTCGACCTTCAAGCGCAACAGCATCCCGCTGGACACCGCCGCCGAGTGAATATCGGCAAAGGCGTTTTCTGATTCATCCAACAGGATCAGTAACAGTGGAATCCCCAGGCCCGCGCCAGCCAGGGCCAACAGCAACGCGTTGACTTCACCGCTCGGCGCAAACGCCAGGGTGTAGGCCACGCCCAGGCTCATCAGCCAGAAATTACCGATAAAGAACCCCAGTGCCGTGCCGCCGAACACGCTTTTCGCACGTTTGCCGAAACGTGAGTAATCGGCAATCAGCGGCAGCCAGGACAACGGCATGGCAATGGCAATATCGAACCCCACCGCAAACGGCATCGAGCCGTCACCGGCTTGAGCCCAGAGGGCGGCGAGGTCGGCTTTGGCAAACAGGTTCCAGGTCAGCCACAGGCAAGCGGCGAGCAGCAGCCAGATGCCCCATTTGCGCAGGATTTGCCGCACAAACGTCAGCGGCCCGCTGACCGCCAGCAAGGTCGCCAGGCCACCGAAAAACAGCGTCCACAGCAAGGGGGACGCCAGCAGGCTACCTTCGCTGAACGCCCGCGTACCGAGCAAGCTGGCGGCGTCGCGCATCACGATGATCTCGAAAGAGCCCCAGCCGATCAATTGCAGCAGGTTCAACAGCGCCGGCAGGCTGGCGCCCCGGGCACCGAGGCTGAGCTTGAGCGCAGCCATGGCTGACAGACCGGTGTCACTGCCGATCACGCCGACCGCAGCCAGCAACAGCACACCGACCGACGTGCCGAGAAAAATCGCCAGCAACGCGCCAGACAAGCCCAGACCCGGCGCGAGCAGGGCACCGGTTTGCAGGACCATCAGGCCAATGCCGAGGGAGAACCACAGGGAGAACAGGTCGCGGGTGCCAAATACTCTTTCGTCGGCAGGCACTGCGATGTCGGGGGAGTAGGTGCTGGGTTGAAGGCTCAAGGGTGGTATCTCTGAGGGGCACTTGTTGTTTGGAAGATCGCTTTCGCGAGCAAGCCCGCTCCCACAATTTGAATGTATTCACAGATCAAAATGTGGGAGCGGGCTTGCTCGCGAAGAGGCCAGTGCAGGCGCCTGCGATCCCGGTTCAGACCTTCTTGTAGAGCTGGCTACCTTCCTGCTTGAACCGCTCCGCCTGTTCCGCCAAACCCTTGGCCACGTCCACATCCACCGCCTCAATGCGCTGGTTGGCCGCGTACTCACGCACTTCCTGGGTGATTTTCATCGAGCAGAACTTCGGCCCGCACATGGAGCAGAAATGCGCGACCTTGGCCGAATCCTTCGGCAAGGTTTCATCGTGGTAGGAACGTGCGGTGTCCGGGTCCAGGCCAAGGTTGAACTGGTCTTCCCAGCGGAACTCGAAGCGCGCCTTGCTCAAGGCGTTATCGCGGATCTGCGCGCCCGGATGGCCTTTGGCGAGATCGGCTGCGTGTGCGGCGATCTTGTAGGTGATGATCCCGGTCTTCACGTCATCCTTGTTCGGCAAGCCCAAGTGTTCCTTGGGCGTGACGTAGCAGAGCATGGCGCAACCGAACCAGCCGATCATCGCCGCACCGATACCCGACGTGATGTGGTCGTAACCTGGTGCAATGTCAGTGGTCAATGGGCCGAGGGTGTAGAACGGTGCCTCGTCACAGCACTCCAGCTGCTTGTCCATGTTCTCTTTGATCAACTGCATCGGCACATGGCCTGGGCCTTCGATCATCGTTTGCACGTCATGCTTCCAGGCGATCTTGGTCAGTTCGCCAAGGGTTTCCAGCTCACCAAATTGCGCGGCGTCGTTGGCATCGGCAATCGAGCCTGGGCGCAGGCCATCGCCGAGGGAGAAGCTGACGTCATAGGCCTTCATGATTTCGCAGATTTCGTCGAAATGCGTGTAGGTGAAGTTCTCTTTGTGATGCGCCAGGCACCACTTGGCCATGATCGAGCCGCCACGCGAGACGATGCCGGTGACGCGTTTGGCGGTCAGTGGCACGTAGCGCAGCAACACGCCGGCGTGGATGGTGAAGTAGTCCACGCCCTGCTCGGCCTGTTCGATCAAGGTGTCGCGGAACAGCTCCCAGGTCAGGTCTTCGGCGGCGCCGCCGACTTTTTCCAGGGCCTGGTAGATCGGCACGGTACCGATCGGCACTGGCGAATTGCGGATGATCCACTCGCGGGTTTCATGGATGTGCTTGCCGGTGGACAGGTCCATGACGGTGTCCGAGCCCCAGCGAATGCCCCAGGTCAGTTTCGCCACTTCTTCTTCAATGGACGAGCCCAACGCACTGTTGCCGATATTGCCGTTGATCTTCACCAGGAAGTTACGGCCGATGATCATCGGTTCCAGTTCGGTGTGGTTGATGTTGGCCGGAATGATCGCTCGGCCACGGGCGATTTCTTCGCGCACGAACTCTGGGGTGATGATTTTCGGCACGCTGGCGCCGAAGCTGTGGCCGGCGTGCTGCTGGTCCAGCAGGCCGCTGGCGCGGGCCTCCTCCAGCTTCATGTTTTCGCGGATGGCGACGTACTCCATCTCGGCGGTAATGATGCCTTTGCGCGCGTAGTGCATCTGCGTGACGTTAGCACCGGCCTTGGCGCGACGCGGGTTCTTCACATGGGCAAAGCGCAAGGCGGTCAATTCGGCATCGCTCAGGCGCTGTTGGCCGAAGTGCGAGCTCAGGCCAGACAGGCGCTCGGTGTCGCCCCGGGATTCGATCCAGGGCGAGCGTACATCGCCTAAACCTTTGCGCACGTCGATGATGACATTGGGGTCGGTATACGGGCCGGAGGTGTCGTAGACGACCACGGGCGCGTTGATTTCACCGCCAAAATCGGTGGGAGTCACATCCAGGCTGATTTCGCGCATCGGCACACGAATGTCCGGGCGAGTACCTGGTACGTAGATTTTCTGCGAGCGGGTAAACGGCTGCACGGAACCAGAGTCGACCTTGGCCGATTCACTCAGGTGCACGGTATTTTTTAGTTTTGTACTTTTCAGTTCAGTGCTCATCACGGGCTCTCCAACTTATCCAGGCGGTGGATTTTTGTCGGAGCGAACCTGTGACGGATGGACGCACTGAAACCAGTGCTGTGCTCGGTACTGGAGGATTGTTCGATGGTCGAACAACATCCCGGACGAAGCACAAGAGGACTCGCCGGGTGACGAGAAATCTTGTTCCCTACGCAGGCGCTAACCTGATCAGGTTCAACGGGATCCGGTATTTACCGATCTCAGCCTTCCAACAAGGCACCCCGACAAGAACGCGGCCAGTCTAGACCATGGCGCAGGCAAATTGCCAATAGCGGTGCATTCAGCGTGATGAATGGCGTGATTACGGGATTGTTGCGCCGGGTCAGCAACACTACACTCGGTTGCCGCCACAATGCTTGACGCCAGGATTGGCCAGCCTTAGCCTTGGGCGCTAAATTATTGCCGTAATATTCACACTAGGGATCGCCTCATGCTGCGCAAACTTTCACTGGCTCTTGCCGTGTCTTGTGCGACCAACGGAATGGTCTGGGCAGCTGAAGCGCCCTTGTCCGCCCGCACCGACCTGGTCAGCGTCTATCAGGAAGCGGCGAACAACAACGCCGACCTGGCCGCCGCCCGCGCCCAATACGGCGCGCAAAAAGAAGTGGTGCCCCAGGCCCGCGCCGGGCTGCTGCCAAACCTGTCGGCCGGTGCCGACAGCAATAACGTGCGCACCCAGATCGACCAGCCGGCCGCCACGGCCAACCGGGACGCCCACTCATGGCGCGCCACCCTGAGCCAGCCGCTGTTTCGCGCCGATCGCTGGTTCCAACTGCAAGCCGCCGAAGCCGTCAACGAGCAAGCCTCGCTGCAACTGTCGGCCACCGAACAGAACCTGATTTTGCAAAGTGCCGAGAGCTACTTCGCCGTGCTGCGCGCCCAGGACAACCTGGCCTCGACCAAGGCCGAAGAAAATGCCTTCAAGCGCCAGCTCGACCAGTCCAACGAACGCTTTGACGTGGGCCTGTCGGACAAGACCGACGTGCTGCAATCCCAGGCCAGCTACGACACGGCCCGGGCCAACCGCATCGTTGCCCAGCGCCAGGTAGACGACGCCTTTGAAGCGCTGATTACCCTGACCAACCGTCAATACAACTCGATCCAGGGCATCGTCCATACCCTGCCGGTACTGCCGCCGGCGCCAAACGACGCCAAGGCCTGGGTCGAAACCGCCGGTCGCCAGAACCTCAACCTGCTGGCCAGCAACTATGCGGTGACCGCCGCCGAAGAAACCCTGCGGCAACGCAAGGCCGGGCACTTACCGACGCTCGACGCCGTCGCGCAATACGAAAAAGGTGACAACGACGCCCTGGGTTTCAGCAACCCCAACCAGTTGCCCATCCCGTACGGCGGTGATGTGTCACAACGCACCATCGGCCTGCGATTGAACATCCCGATCTACAGCGGTGGCCTCACCAGCTCGCAAGTGCGCGAATCCTATTCACGCCTGGACCAGACCGAACAGCAACGTGAGGGTCTGCGCCGCCAGGTGGTAGAAAACACTCGAAACCTGCACCGTGCGGTGAATACCGATGTGGAACAGGTACAGGCACGCCGCCAGTCGATCATCTCCAACCAGAGCGCAGTGGAAGCCACGGAAATCGGCTATCAGGTGGGCACGCGCAACATCGTCGACGTGCTGGACTCACAGCGCCAGCTGTACTCGTCGGTGCGTAACTACAACAACAGCCGCTACGACTACATCCTCGACAACCTGCGCTTGAAACAGGCAGCGGGCACGCTGAACCCAGGGGACCTGCAAGACCTGGCGCGCTACCTCAAGGCGGACTACAACCCGGACAAGGACTTCCTGCCACCGGACCTGGTCAAGGCCGCCGCCGAACAGCTCAAGGCCCGCCCCGGTTATTAAGCTCACCGCATAACCAATGTGGGAGGGGGCTTGCTCCCGATAGCGCTGTGTCAGTCGCCCAATAGGTTGGCTGACCCACTGCCATCGGGAGCAAGCCCCCTCCCACATTTGATGGGCGCTGGGTCAGTGAGCGATCAATCTTTCCAAACCGTCCAAAAGGCGTTTTAACGCACCCTGGTTGGCCTGCATCACTTTCAACCCCGCCTGCGCCATCCTGTGTGCATCCTGCGGCAGCTCGAAAAGCTGCCGCACCGCTTCGGCCAAACCGTCTGCATCATCCACCTCTCGCAACGCCCCGGCGTCGCGCATCATCGCGGTGATTTCGAGAAAGTTGAACAGGTGCGGCCCCATGATCACCGGCTTACCCAGCGCCGCCGGCTCCAGCGGATTGTGCCCACCGGTCGGCACCAGGCTGCCGCCGACAAAAGCGCTGTCGGCCAAGGCGTAGAGAAACAACAACTCGCCCATGGTGTCGCCAAGCAACACTGAGGTTTGCGCGGTAACTGGCTCGCCACTGGAGCGACGTACCGTGGCAAAGCCCTGCTGCACGCAACGCTCAAACGTCGGGCCGAAGCGTTCCTGGTGGCGTGGCACCAAAATCAGCAAGGCGTTGGGGTAGCTGGCGAGCAATTGGCGATGGGCCGCAAGCACCACTTCATCTTCGCCTTCGTGGGTACTGGCCGCGATCCACACTGGCCGCTCGCTGGCGCCCCATTGTTCGCGCAAGGCGGCGGCGCGCTCCGGCAGTTGCGGATCGATGGTCAGGTCGAACTTGATCGAGCCGGTAACCTCCACGGTTTCAGGGCGCGCGCCCAGGCTGCGAAAACGCTCGGCCTCGGTTTCAGTCTGCACAGCGAACAGACTCATTTGCGAGAGCATGGGCGCCGTCAACTTGGCGAAACGTGCATAACCCTTGGCCGAACGCGCCGACAACCGTGCATTGGCCAGCGCCACCGGGATGCCGCGCCGGGCGCAGGCATGGATATGGTTGGGCCACAGCTCGGTTTCCATGATCACTGCCAGCTTGGGCTGCACACGGTCGAGAAAACGCTTGGCGGCGCAGGGCAAATCGTACGGCAGGTAGCAGTGCTGGATGCGCGGTTCGTTGGCGAACAGCGCCTGGATACGCTCCGAACCGGTGGGCGTCATGCAGGTGACGGTGATCGGCAGCTGTGGATAACGTTCCAGCAAACCGCGAATCATCGGCGCGGCAGCAATGCTTTCGCCCACCGACACGGCATGCACCCAAATGCCGCCGGGGCGCATCTGCGGCAGGCCATAGGAAAACCGCTCGCCAACACGCGTTGCATAGGCCGGCGCCTTGCGCGCACGCAACCACAGACGTAAGGCCACCAACGGCAGCGCCAGGTAAAACAGACAGCTGTAGAGAGTTCTATTCATGGCGGCGGAGTTTATCGGCTTTTTCAGTCGATCGCCTGCAAGCACTCGGCAAAACGTTTGGCCAGGAAACGGGCGGCGGGCCCAAGGTGTTCATCGCGGCGCCATACCAACTCCACCACCAGCGCCGGCGGCGTCCATTCGCTGGCCAATTCGACCATCTGTTGTTGGTAGGTCGGGTATTGCACGATATGCCGAGGCAACCAGGCCCAGCCCAGGCCGCTCATCAACCATTCGGCCAATACATAGAAGCTGTCGGCGCGCCACACCAGTGGGCTGGCCGCTTCGCTGCCGGGGTAGACGCTGGTCTGGGTCGACATCAGCAACTGCCGATACTGGGCCAAATGTTGGCACGTCACGTACTGCTCCTTGGCCAGCGGGTGATTCACGCCGCACACCGTGACCATTTCCACACTGCCCACCACCCGCCGCTCCAGAGCCTCGGGGATTTGATCGTGGTAGAACAACAGCCCCAAGTCTGCCTTGCGCTCCACCAGCTTGCGCGCTACATCGCCCTGGGCGGCGCTGGACAGCTGCACTTCCAGCAGCGGGTATTGCACCGCCAGCACCTCGAGGCTATCGAGCACCGGCTGGAACAACATCGCTTCATCCTGGGCCAGGCGCAGGCAGGCTTCCTCGCCGCGGGTCAACGACAGCGCCCGGCCGTTGAGCCGCTCGCACTGGCGCAGCACTTCACGCGCTTCCTCCAGTAACACGCTGCCAGCCTCGGTCAAACTCGGCTGGCGGCCGCTGCTACGCTCAAACAGGCTTACGCCCAAGTCCGCTTCCAGCAAGGCGATTGCATTGCTGATCGCAGATTGTGCCTTGCGCTGACCGCGGGCTACGGCCGAAAACGAACGCTGCTCGGCGACGCTGACAAACAGGCGCATCTGTTCCAGGTTCCACTGCACGCTCATGGCTCAACCTATCTCCATTACAGATAGGTAATGACTTTACCCCATCTGGCAAACGACTAGAATGCCGACCTTATCGAGCACCTAACACACCGAGGATTACCCCATGAATGCCGCCTATATTTACCTGGCCATTGCCATTTGCTCGGAAGTGGTCGCGACCGTCTCCATGAAAGCGGTCAAGGGCTTGAGCACACCGATCCCGCTACTGCTGATGATAGTGGGTTATGGCGTAGCGTTCTGGATGCTTACCCTGGTGGTGCGCACCGTGCCGGTGGGCGTGGCCTACGCGGTCTGGGCAGGGCTGGGGATTGTGATGGTCAGTGTTGCAGCGCTGTTCATCTACGGGCAAAAGCTGGATGTACCGGCGATGCTGGGCATGGCCCTGATTGTGCTGGGCGTGGTGGTGATTCAGCTGTTCTCGAAAACCGTCGGGCACTGACCGCTCCTCAACAGCCTGTATACTGCGCCTCTTGTCTTGAACACTGAGGTCGCCGATGCCATCCGTTATTTCCACCGACGTTCTGATTGTCGGCGCCGGGGTTGCCGGCCTCTGGCTCAATGCGCGCCTGCGCCGCCAGGGGTTTGCCACGGTGCTGGTGGAAAGCGCCACCCTGGGCGGCGGGCAAAGTGTGAAGTCCCAGGGGATCATTCACGGCGGTGCGAAATACGCCCTGCATGGCGCCCTCACCGGCGCCTCCGAAGCCATTGCCGACATGCCGCGCCGCTGGCGTGAAGCCCTCACAGGCAGCGGCGAGTTGGACCTGTCCGGCGTACGCCTGCTGTCCCAAGCCCATTACCTGTGGTCGCCGGGCACTCTCGCCGGCAACCTCACCAGCTTCTTCGCCAGCAAGGCCGTGCGTGGCCGCGTCGATCAGGTCAAGGGCGACGAGCTTCCTCCTGCCCTGCAAGACCGCCGCTTCAAGGGCAAGGTCTATCGCCTGGCGGAATTGGTGGTAGACGTGCCGAGCCTGATCGAACGCCTGGCGCAATTAGCGGGTGACGGCTTGCTCGCTGGCCAGCATATCGAACCGCTACGAGACGGTGACACGCTGGTGGGCTTGAAGGTCGATGGCCGTGAAATTCGGGCCCAGCGCATTGTATTGAGCGCCGGCGCTGGCACCGCTGACTTGCTCACGGCCCTGGGCCTGAGCCAGCCGGCCATGCAAACTCGCCCGCTGCACATGATCATCGCCAAAGGCCCGGGCCTCAAGCCGCTGTACGCCCATTGCCTGGGTGGCGGTACCAAGCCGCGCATCACCGTGACCACCCACCCGGCTGCCGACGGCAATTGGGTGTGGTACATGGGCGGCGATATCGCCGAGGCGGATGGCGTAGCGCGCACACCTGAAGAACAAATTGCCACCGCCCAGAAAGAGCTGGCGCAACTGCTGCCCTGGATCGACATGAGCCAGACCCAGTGGGCTACCCTGCGGGTGGATCGCGCCGAGCCGCTGCAATCGGGGCTGACGCGTCCCGACAACGCCTTCCTCGCCGAAGACGGCCGCCTGTTGGTGGGTTGGCCGACCAAACTGGCCCTGGCGCCGGACTTCGCCGACCGTGTACTCAACGCCCTCGAGCGCGACGGCATCCGCCCCAGCGCCAGCGCCCCACTGCCCGACCTGCCAAAACCAGCTATCGGCCAACCTGCCTGGGAGCATTTGTTGCCATGAGCCTGCCAACCCTGCACGACTTGCATCGCCCACTGGGCAGCACTGGCCTGCTGGTATCACCGCTGGGCCTGGGCACCGTCAAGCTGGGCCGCGACCAGGGGGTGAAATACCCCAACGGCTTTCAGATCCCTGGCGACGACGAGGCGCGGATGCTGTTGCGCCAGGCGCGCGAGCTGGGCATCAACCTGATCGACACCGCGCCGGCCTATGGCATGAGCGAAGAGCGCCTGGGCCCACTGCTGCGTGACCAACGCAAGGACTGGGTGATCGTCAGCAAAGTCGGCGAAGAGTTTGTTAACGGCGTATCTCATCACGATTTCAGCGCAGCCCATACGCGGATGTCGATCGAACGCAGCCTGAAACGCCTTGAAACGGACTTTATCGATCTGGTGCTGGTGCATTCCGACGGCAACGACTTGCATATCCTCAATGATTGCGAGGTTTACCAGACCCTGGCGGAGCTGAAGCAAGAAGGCAAGATTCGCGGTTTCGGCTTCTCCGGCAAAACCGTGGAAGGCGGCGTAAAGGCGTTGGAACAGGGTGACTGCGCGATGGTCACCTACAACCTCAACGAACAGGCTGAGAAAGCCGTGATCGATTATGCGGCAGCCCATGGCAAGGGCATCCTGGTGAAAAAAGCCCTGGCCAGCGGCCACGTGTGCCTGGAGCCAGGAATGGATCCAATTCATGCCAGTTTCATGTTGTTGTTTGCGCAAACGGGCGTCGCCAGTGCTATTGTCGGGACCATTAATCCGCTGCACCTGGCCCATAACGTGGCGACCGCTGCCCGGGTCATCCGTCAACTCTGATGCCGCCGACGCGGCCGACCCCGTCGCAAGAAGGAGCCGACATGTCGCGCACGCTGATTCGAAAAAACCCGAGTAACTTCAAGACACTACCGTTGCACGTCGAAGCCACGCCCGAGGGCCTGAGCTACCAGAGCGTCGGCATGCCGCTCAACTTCGCCCAGACCCTGCAACGGCGCAAGCCGGTAGAAGTGCCAGACGCCGAACGCTTCGCCTTGGAGCTGGCGAACCTCGGCGTCTCGGTGCGCCTGACCCTGCACTGGCAAAACAAGGATTACTGGGTACTGGTGCGCCAACGCCGCCAGGACCGCGGCGATGTGGTGCTCAAGCTGATCTCAGGCTACGTACCGGCCCATGAGCTGAACCTGCCACTGCACACCGCCATCCAGGAAATTGCCGAGGAATGCCTGCTCGAAACCCCGGAAGGCTGGCTCGGCGGGCGCTTCAACGACACTTGGCTGCCTGCCCCCTACTCCTCCGCCCTGCATTACCGCGAAGCCCTGCCATTTCGCCTGAGCCCTTTGTCTGGCGCAGCTCGCCCGGTGCGCTGCGCCACTACCCAACTAATCGAGCGCCCGCGGGCCTATGTGCACCTGCCAACGGCGTCGCTGCAATTGATTTATGACCTGCGCCTGGAAGTGCCGAAGGAAGCCAAGTCCTTGAGCCTGTTCCATGTGGACGAACGCCTGGAGGGTGACCAACTGGTAGCGCGCCTGGATCGCCAGCGGCCGGACCTGTACCTGATGCCGTTGAAAGACGGAGAGCCACTCGCCGAGTTGTATACCGTCAAGAAAGACCAGCTGTACCCGGCCAGCACACGCGGTTTGTACCTGGCGGAAAGCTTTGCCCAGCAAGAAGGCTGGCTGGTGCGCGATGAGCGGATTCGCTGGAAGGACTGGCTCAGGCAACAGGGCCTGGCAGAGCCGGAAAAGGACTCGAAACTCAAGCGTTTGACCGGCAAGGCGCGGCAGATGCTGCGCAAGATCGTGCCGAAAAAGAGTTAGGGGCGAGCAGCCTCGCCCCGGCTGTCGCGCGTATTAGTTGTTGCGGATTTTTTCGACGATAGCCGTGGTAGAACTGTTTTCAACCAGCCCCAGCACTTTGACCGTACCGCCGTAGGCACTGACGATATCCGCACCGACCACCTGGTCGACACTATAGTCACCGCCCTTGACCAGCACGTCTGGCTTGACCTGGGCCAGCAGGTTTTCCGGAGTGCCCTCAGAGAAGCTGATCACCCAGTCCACTGCGCCCAGCCCCGCCAGCACCGCCATGCGCCGGTCGACACTGTTGATCGGACGGCCCGGGCCTTTCAAGCGACTGACCGAAGCATCATCGTTGACCGCGACGATCAAGCGATCGCCTTGGGCACTCGCCTGCTCCAGGTAAGTCACATGACCGGCGTGCAGGATGTCAAAGCAGCCGTTGGTAAACACAATGCTTTCGTTATGGGCACGGGCGTCGTCAATCGCCAGCAGCAATTGCTCCAGGCCCAGCACGCCGCGCTCCGAACCTTCGGAGCGCTGGATCGCACGGCGCAATTCCGGTGCGCTGATCGCCGCGGTACCCAGCTTGCCCACCACAATACCCGCCGCCAGGTTGGCCAAGGCCACGGCGTGGGGCAGTTCCTCGCCGGCCGCGATAGACGCCGCCAGGGTGGAAATCACTGTGTCGCCGGCACCGGTAACGTCAAACACTTCACGGGCACGCGCCGGCAGGTGCATCGCCGGATGGTCCGGGCGCAACAGGGTCATGCCGTGTTCACCACGGGTCACCAGCAAGGCGCCCAGGTCAAGTTCGGTCATCAATGCGGCCCCCTTGCTCACCAGCTCGTGCTCATCGGCGCAACCGCCAACGATGGTTTCGAACTCGCTGAGGTTCGGCGTCAGTAGGCTGGCGCCTCGATACACCGAGAAGTCCTTGCCCTTGGGGTCGGCCAGTACCGGAATGTTGCGAGCCTTGGCGGCCTGGATCAGAACCTGATGATTCTGCAAGGCGCCTTTGCCGTAGTCGGACAACACCAGCACTTTGATACCTTCAAGCAACGCGTCGACCTGGTTGCCGAGGGCCAGGGCGTCGGTGGCGAACGGTTCTTCGAAATCGATACGCAGCAACTGCTGGTGACGGCTCATGACCCGTAGCTTGACGATAGTCGGCTGATGGGCGATGCGCTGGAACAGTGCGCGCACGCCGGCACCCTGCAGGCTGTTGGCCAGGCTGTCGGCAGCTTCGTCGTCGCCGGTCACACCCACCAGGGAGGCCGGGGCGCCGAGGGCGGCAATATTGAGGGCGACGTTGGCAGCGCCACCTGGGCGGTCTTCGATTTGCTCGACCTTGACTACCGGTACCGGCGCCTCAGGGGAAATCCGTGAGGTACCGCCATGCCAGTAACGGTCGAGCATGACATCGCCGACCACCAAGACAGCGGCTTGATTGAATCGCGGCATGGACAACTTCATGGAGCAACCCACATACAAAATGAACAGGGGCGCGATATTAGCACAGGGTTTGCGATGGCTTGCGACTGGCGCGACGCTGAATCCATTGCAGGGCAAATGTGGGAGGGGGCTTGCCCCCGATGGCGGTGGGTCAGCCGCATTTCTGCAAGCTGACCCTTCGCTATCAGGGGCAAGCCCCCTCCCACAATAGCCCGGTGCGCACCTGTCAGATCAGGTGATATCCGCTGGCACCGGTGCGTCCAGGCCCATGGCATGCAGGCGAGCGTAATAGCCGTTCTGCGCCAACAACTCGCCGTGGGTACCGCGCTCGACAATCCGCCCGTCATCCATCACAAGAATCAGGTCAGCCTTCTCGATGGTCGACAAACGGTGCGCGATCACCAGGGTCGTACGGCCTTGCATGACCTTGTCCAGGGCCGCCTGGATATGCCGCTCGGACTCGGTGTCGAGGGCCGAGGTGGCCTCGTCGAGAATCAGCAGCGGCGCATTCTTGAGCAATGCACGGGCAATCGCCAGGCGCTGGCGCTGGCCGCCGGACAACAGCACACCATTCTCGCCGACCTGGGTATCGAAGCCCTTGGGCAACTGGTCGATGAAGTCCTTGGCATTGGCATCTGCCGCCGCCGCTTCAACGTCGGCGCGAGGCGCACCAGCCAGGTCGCCGTAGGCAATGTTGTTGGTCACGGTGTCGCTGAACAGGGTCACGTGCTGGGTGACCTGGGCAATGTGCTTGCGCAGGTTGAGCAGCTTGTAGTCTTCGATCTCTACACCATCGAGCAGGATTTCACCGCTTTCATGGTGGTAGAAACGCGGGATCAGGCTGGCCAGGGTCGACTTGCCGCTGCCTGAACGGCCCACCAGGGCGATCATCTGCCCAGGCTCGGCAGTGAAGCTGATGTCCTTGAGCACATGGCGTTCGGTGCCTGGGTAGGTGAAGTTCAGATTGCGCACTTCCAGGCGGCCATTGACCTTGTCGCGCTCGATGGTGCCGTGGTCGACCTCAACGTCTTCGTCCAACTGCTCAAAGATGCTTTCTGCGCCCGCAACACCTTTCTGGATGGTCGAACTGACCTCCGAGAGCTGACGGATCGGCTTGGGCAACAAGCCGGCCAGGGTGATGTAGGCCACCATGTCACCCGCCGAGGCGTCGCCACGCAGGTACAGGACCAGGAACATCAGCACCGCCATGGCGGAGTAGATCACCAATTGCAGCGCCGGGGTGTAGATCGCCCCGGTGCGGGTCATGCGCAGTTGCTTGTTGGTGTTGCTCTGGCTGGCCTTGAGAAAACGCTTCTCTTCGTAGACTTCGCCACCAAAGCTGCGCACTACGCGGTAGCCCTGGATGGTTTCCGAAGCCACGTGGGTCACGTCGCCCATGGCCACCTGGATCTTCTTGCTCTGCTTGCGGAATTTCTTGCTGGCGGTGCTGACCATTACCGCAATCAACGGCAGGATCGCGATCATCACCAGCGTCAGGCGCCAGTTCATGTACAGCAGGGAGGCAAACAGGAAGATCACCGTCATGCCTTCGCGGATCACTACCTTGATCGCATCGGTTGCCGCCCCCGTGACCATGGTCACGTTGAAGGTGATACGGGAAATCAGGTGCCCGGAGTTGTGATTGTCGAAGTAACGGTTGGGCAGCGTCAGCAAGTTGTTGAACAACTGTACCCGCAGGTCATGGACCAGGCCCAGGGAGACCTTGGCCAACAGGTAGTTGCCCAGGAACGAACCCAAGCCCTGCCAGGCCGCGATCAGGATGATCAGCAGCGGTACGGCCTGCAGCAGTTGCAGGTCGCGCAAAACCGGCACGGTCGGGAACAGCACGGCTTCCGGGTTGGAAAGGCCGTCGACAAAGTACTTGAGGATGTAACCCAGCATCGGCTGGGTCGACGCGAAAATCAGAAATCCGAGAATACTCAATGCGAACAA
The DNA here is from genome assembly GCF_009659625.1 of Pseudomonas haemolytica. Classification (GTDB taxonomy): domain Bacteria; phylum Pseudomonadota; class Gammaproteobacteria; order Pseudomonadales; family Pseudomonadaceae; genus Aquipseudomonas; species Aquipseudomonas haemolytica. Next base: position 205,223 of record NZ_VOIW01000004.1, read on the forward strand.
GCCCATATAGGGCTTAACGTAACTGAGCAGACGGAAGTATATTTTCAAGCTCGAAGGGCTTGCGCTCGGACTGGAGTCGGTCATATCACGCGGCGTTTTGAAAAAGGAGGCTGACTTTAGCACAGCTTCTCTGTTGTACTTGCACCCGGTGTAGCCCGCGGCCCGGTTGGATCCCACGGGCGACATTACATAGCCACTAGCTTAAGATGGTCGGCTTTCTCTTTCTGGAATGGCTCTACTGTATGCACTCCAAGCGCCTTAATTATGGCTCAAATCGCGTTTTCGACTTCCTGGTCCTATGGATTTTGCCTGTTGGCTTGTTGCTGCTCCTGAGTGCTCTGTTCTTCGTCGGCAATCGCAATGTGCTGCACCGGATTGTCTACATCCTGTTCAGCGTGCCGACCTTGTTCCTGTTGTGCATGCGCCCCCGGGAACTCAAGGATCTGTTGCGCGAGCCCCTGGCGCTCGCGTTCCTGGCCTTCTCCGCCTGGGCCCTGATCAGCCTGCTCTGGAGCCCGGAACACAGCACCGACACCGACCTGTTCAAGCGACCGCTGAACACCTTCATGCTCTTTGGTGGCTGCGGGCTGCTGCTGCATTACCGCAACGAGTTGTTCAAGCCGATCTTCTTCAGTGCCGCCGTGATTGCGCTGGTAGTGTGCCTCTGTAACCTGGTGGCATTCGCCAAAGGCTTTGAACCCGGCATGCGCATGATCGGTGGCCTTGGAGCCCTCGATAATCCTCTGCTCAGCTCCCACATCTTCGGCTTTTTCTGCGTCTACTGGCTATATGTGTGCATGACCACCGATCGACTGCGCGTGCTGTGGTTCAGCTTGCCGGCCCTGGCGGTCATGGCAGCGGCGATCCTGGCGACCGGCTCCCGCACACCACTGCTGGCACTGACCCTGACCACCCTGTGGATGGGTTTCGTCAGCCGTAATCGCCGTGCAGCAGTGCTGATCAGTTGCATGTTCCTAGGCGCGGCAGCCCTTTTGATCATCGCCCCCGAACTGGTCACTGAGCGCGGCACCTCGTTTCGCCTCGAAGTGTGGGGCCTCTCGCTGCAGCGTATCGCCGAACACCCCTGGATCGGCCACAGCTACGACTCCGAGCTATACCTGACACTGGCCAATACCACCGAACTGCGCGAGCCGCATAGCTTCGCCCTCGGCGTGCTGTACTACGTCGGCATCATCGGCTTTATCCCGTGGATATTCATGCTCGGTTGGGCCTTGTACAAAAGTTTCAAGGAACGCGCACAGCCGCTGTTCATCCTGGCCTCGTCCCTGCTCGCCTACGGCATCGGCGCCGGCCTCACCGAAGGCGGCGGCATCCTGTCGCGGCCCAAGGAGCACTGGTTCCTGTTGTGGATCCCCTTGGCAATCATTGCTGGCCTGAGCATTGCCCAGCGGCACCGCAGCCTGCTGCGCATGCCGGTGCGATCGATCAAGAACGAAGCCTTTGACCGACTGTGCAGCAATGCCCATGTCATTGAAGCCGACGGCCTGGGGCCGAAAGTCCTGCGCCTGGAAGACGGCAGTTTCCTCAAGCTGTTCCGCCCTCGCCGCTGGTACACCTCCGGCAGCTTCAACCCCTACTCCGAGCGCTTTGCCAGCAACAGCGAACAGTTGCGTACTCTGGGCATTCCCACGCCGCAAATCCTCGGGCTGTATCGCTTGAGCGACGCCAGCAGCGCCGTCAGCTATACACCACTGCCCGGCCTGACCTTGCGTCAGGCGTTGCAAAGCCTGGACAGCAGCTTGCGCGAATCGCTGGTCGAGCGTTTTGGCCGGTTCATGGCGCAGCTGCACGAGCGCGGCGTGTACTTCCGCTCGCTGCACCTGGGCAACGTACTGTTGATGGATGACGGTGAGTTCGGCCTGATCGACGTGGCCGACCTGCGCATCTACCCGTCTTCACTGCGCTACGCCCTGCGCCAGCGTAACCTGCGCCACATGCAGCGCTATCCACAGGACCGTAACTGGCTATTCGAAACGCACTTCGAACAACTGGTCAAAGGTTACGCCTCAGTGGCAAGCCCATCGGCTACCGCGAAAATTCGCGAGCAGGTCCAGAGCCTTTAAACATCTGTAGGAGCGAGCTTGCTCGCTCCTACAGGGTGAGGCGCCGTTTCAGCCCTTGAGCGGTGCCAGATACAACCGCACCAACCCACGCAATGTCTTGCGCCCCCAGAACTTCAGTGGGATCTGCTTGAGAATCTCCCGCGCCAGTGGGCGATCACGGTCAGCGGTCTTCAGGAACATCGAGTTCAAAAAGTTGTAGCGAACCGCGTCGTAGGCCGGGTGGTCGCTGAACTTGGCATAGGTCTTGAGAATATTCTGGATCATGTAGCGGTGGTTCTTGTACGTGTTGTTGGCGTGCTGCCGGTACTTGGCCATCACCACGTCAAGGGCGTCGATGGTGTAGCCCGCCGCTGTGATCTTCAATTGGATCAGCAGGTCCTCCAGGGGAATCTGCGGGTCGAACCCTCCGACTTCCTCCAGCACCTGCCGACGAATCAGCATGGTCGGCGCCGGCGGGAAGGGTTTGCGGTCCAGGAACATGTCGTCGAAGTCGAGACTGCGAAACGGCACGTCGCGACGTTGTTTTTTCTCCGGATGCAGGTTGCCGTCAGCATCGATCAGCTCGATATTGCCGGCGCACATCCCCACCTTCGGCTTGCCCTCCATATACGCTACCTGGGTAGCGATACGGTCCGGCAGCATGATGTCATCCGAGCCGAACGGTGCGATCAGGCTGCCCTTGGCGCGCGCAATAGCGCCGTTCAAGGTGGCGCTGAGCCCCTGGTTCTGCTGCACCTGGAAATCAAAACCGTGCTCGGCCTGCAAACGCCGGATGCGCTCAACGCTGTCATCCTTGGAGCCATCATCCACCACCAACAGTTCGATATTGGGGTAAGTCTGCCCCAGCACGCTCAAGATGCTTTGCTCGATGTACTGGCCATGGTTATAGGAGGCGATGATCACCGACACCAGGGGTTGTTGCTGATTCATGCTCTACCTACTTCACGCAAACCGGTTTCAATCAGGGTCAGGTACTTGTGCTTGAACTCGTCAAGGGTGTGATTGGCCTCCAGATAGCGGAACACCTCCTCACCCTTGGCGCGCAACTGTTCATCGCTCAGTGCCAGATAAGTATCCAGAGCCGCAGCCAATTGCTCGACGTTGCCCGGATCATGGGACAAACCGCCCGCGCCCTGCACCAATGGCAGCATCGCCGGGCCGTTGGAGGCGATCACCGGCAGATGGCCGCTCATGCCTTCCAGCAGGGCCAGGCCCAAGCCCTCGAACAGCGACGGCATGGTCCAGATGTCGAAGCCTCGCACGTACTTCATGCCGTCTTCGCGAAAGCCCAGCAAGTGTGCACGGCCAGTCAGGCCCAGGCGCTCGATGTCCGCACGCAGATCAGCTTCGGCGCGACCGGAACCGATGATGCCCACCTGCGCCTCAGGGTATTTGTCCTTGAGGGTGGCGAAGGCTTGCAGCAGATGAGTGTGGCCCTTGATCGGCACCAGGCGACCCAGCGCGCCGATCATCCGTGCGTCCATTGGCAGGCCCAGAGCCTTGCGCGCGTCCTCACGGGTCAACTGCAAGGCTTCGGCCTGGGGAATGTCGATGGCGTTGGTGACATAGGTGGTGTTTTCGCGGGTAAACCCGCAATTGAGGTCCACCAGGTAGTCTTTCACCGCCTCCGACACCCCGACAAATCGCCACGCCGGGCTGACCCAACGCTGGGTCTGGCGCCGACGATAGCCACGGGCATACTCGCCGAAACCGTGGGAGATGCCGATGCACAGCGGGATTTTCAACCAGCGATTGAGCGACAGCATCATGTTCACCGACTTGAAGCGGTTACAGATGACCACGTCGAATTTCTGCTCGCGGCAATACTTGTAGATCTGCCACATGGCGCCAAAACGAATGCCCTTGAGGGACTTCTCTGGCAGCTCGAAATAGTGAGAGTGTTCAGCCACGCTCAGGGGTTGGCCAGGCAGCGGGCGCCCGCTGAGAAACCCCGAAGTCACCTCGAAACGCTCAGCCGGCAAGGACTTGACGATTTGCTCACCCAGGTCGGCGAAGTCATTGGTCTTGACGTTGTAGTCTGGCTGTAACTGCAAAACCTTGAAACGCGGCTTCATAACTCTCCATGCAGCGATCTGGCTACGGGCACGCAGCCCGGTAAAAAGGGCGACAGGCAAATACCGGCCTGTCTTCAATAGGCTCTCAGTCCTGCTTCAGGACCCACAGCAGCTCGTGACGGCGCACGGCTTTGCGAAAAAATTCGTTCTCGCCATAAGGCGATGGCTTACGGCCTGCCAACAGTTGCTGCAACCACCTGCGCACGCGACGCTTGAACGGCGCTGGCGGCTGCAGGTCATGCATCATGCCCAGGGCCATGGCCTTGTCCTGCTGCTGGCTCAGGCTGAGCGGGAAGCTGCAAGGCACCATCTCGACCGCTGCATCGAAACGCGGCGGCAACGCCACGCCAGCCCCCGAATCGCCCATGGGCCAGCGGTCGTTATCATGCAGGTGATTGGCGTAGCCGAGCAATGTGTCGGGCTGCCACTCCAGGCCCTGCAACGCTTCAAGCACCGCCGCATGCGCGCAGATGTGGTCCGCGTGAGGGTCCAACAACGGCGTGGGCAACACGATCACCTGGGGACGCGCCTTGAGCAGCAGTGCCCGAAGGTCAGCGATCAGGTTATGCCAGGTCGGCGCGCCGTCCACGTCCCCCGGCAATGCAAAACCGTTGAACTGGCGAAACAGCCGCGTATCGCTCAGGTCGGCTTCGCGGGAGGCCTTAGGTTGATCTGGTGCGGCGTGCATCGCCTGCAACTGCATGCAGAAGTAACCCAGTTGCACGCACTGCGTTTCGGGCACGCCAGCCCAACGCGGCACGGCGATGCTGTCCCAGGCACGCAGACGCCCCTTGAGGCGTGCGGCTTCAGCCCTGGGCAGGCCCATTTGCTGATAATGCTCGGCTTCGATTTCACCGGCAGTCAGGGTCACGACCCAGCTTTCGGTGGCCTGGCTGTAAAGGCTGAACGCAGCCAGTTCGGCATCGTCGGCATGGGGCGCAATCACCATCACGCGGTGCAGGCGATAATCCGGTTGACGCAAGCGCCACAGTGTCGGCTGCCCCTTGATCCGGCAAAAACGTGCGCGCAGCCTGACACTGCCCGCCGACAGTGCTTCGGCCGCGCCGGTCAGGTTCAGGTAACGCCGCCCGGCCACGCCGCGTTCGAAGACTTGCCGATCCGGTATCTCCAGGCCCAAAACGTCTACTGCGGGGTCGAGGAACCGTCCCAACCAAGAGCTTTTCAACTCGACACCGACGATCAGGGTTTCGTCCGCAGCCAAAGGCGTGTCACACAGCAACTGTCCCGCCTCCAGACGCAAACCGGGCTGTTCGCTGCCGACTGGAAATGCATACTCGTAGCTGTCTTTGGGCGAGTAAAACAGGTGATCGGCAAACCAGGCTTCATGGGCCGCCCACAGCAGCACCGCCAGCACCGGCGGCAACCACCAAGCCACCAGTACGCCGATTACCACCAGCATCAGCAAGCCGATCAACAGCGCAATGCGCTTGTTGCGCCGATGGCGCTTGAGCAGTTGCTGTTTGCGGCTCATACGCTGAACACCGGCACCGGATTGCACCAGCGCTCCTTGTATTCGCGGTCGGAACGACCGAAGGAGAAACGCAACGACTTGTTCGCCGCCCGCGCCTGTTCCCAAGCGCTTTGGGTATTGAGAAAACTCAGCACGCTGCCGGGGCTGAAGGCGCGGGTTTCAGGGTCGACGCCGCCGTTGACATACTCGGCGCTGAACCATTCGCTGGACTGCACCTGATACACCAACTGCACCGCAATCGCCGCGTCATTGAGAAACAGCACCGAGCCGAACAGAAACTCCTTGAGCAGCTCCAGCACCTCGGCCAGACGCGCCGCGCCTGCTGCCGGGAAGCCCCAACGGCGCTGGAACAGGTCGCAATAAATTGCCGCCAGCTCCACGCTGGAAAACTCACTCACCGCCCGCACCACGCCACCCGCCTCTTCCAGCAGACGCAATTCGCGGCGCTGGTTATAGCGAAACTTCTTCGACAGTTCTTCGGGGGTGCGCGCCATGGCCAACTGCTCGGCCTGGGGCTTGAGGGTGCTCACGCGCCCTTCATTGAGCGCCGACAGATAGCGCGCGCGATGACGCAGCGGTACCTGCGCATCGGCGGCAATCGGCAGGATGATCTCGGCATTGCCCAGGTCAAACAGGCCTTTCTTGCCGGTGCGCTTGAGTACGTCCTTGGACAGGGCCAGGTCGCGTCCCCAGGTGGCTATCGCCCCCTTGAGCTCACCACCTTGCTCCCAGCCCAGGTAACGCACCGGAATCTGCGCCAACCCGGCCAGCCGCTCGATCACCTGCGGATGGGTCGCCACGCTGCCGCCGTAACGCTGCCAGGCCTGGGCGTAAACCTCGGCCTCGACAGGCGCCCAGCCACGTTCACGCCAGCCCTGGAAGCGGTTCAGCATTTAAACCACGGCGTCATAGGGGTCCACGCCGTCCTTGACGACCAGAATGTCTTCCATGATCAGGTACTGCAGGTCCGAGCCGAAGAACATGTTCAGCGCGTCGGTCGGCGAGCAGATCATCGCTTCGCCACGACGGTTGAGCGAGGTGTTCAGCGATACGCCGTTGCCGGTCAGTACTTCCAGCTCTTTCATCATGTCGTAGTAGCGCGGGTTGTATTCGCGCTTGAGCACCTGGGCGCGGGAGGTGCCGTCTTCATGCACCACTTCCGGCACGCGGGTCTTCCACTCTTCCGAGACTTCAAAGGTGAAGGTCATGAATGGCGCCGGGTGATCGACCTTGATCATCTGCGGGGCCACGGTGTCGAGCATCGACGGGCAGAAAGGCCTCCAGCGCTCGCGGAACTTGATCTGGTGGTTGATGCGGTCAGCCACGCCGGTAGCACTTGGGCAACCGATGATCGAACGACCACCCAGGGCACGCGGGCCGAACTCCATGCGACCCTGGAACCAGGCCACCGGGTTGCCATCGACCATGATCTTGGCAATGCGTTTGGGCATGTTTTCGATCTTGCGCCAGACAGGCTTGCTCGCGTGCTTGGCGCAGGCGGCAATCACGTCTTCGTTGCTATAGGACGGGCCGAGGTAGACGTGTTCCATCTTCTCCACCGGTACACCACGGGCGTGGGACACGTACGCGGCCGCACCGACGGCGGTGCCTGCATCGCCGGAAGCGGGCTGCACGAACAGCTCTTTCACGTCGTCACGGGCGATGATCTTCTGGTTCAGCTTGACGTTCAGTGCACAGCCACCGGCGAAGGCCAGCTTGCCGGTGTCCTTGAGGATGTCACCCAGGTAGTGGTCGATCATCTGCAGGGCCAGCTTCTCGAACAGCGCCTGCATGCTGGCCGCGTAGTGGATGTACGGCTCGTCGGCGATATCGCCTTCGCGCTTGGGCCCCAGCCACTCGATCAATTTTGGCGAAAAGTAGAAACCCTTGCCCTTCTCTTTATAACGACGCAAGCCGATGACGTTGGCATAGTCGGTGTTGATCACCAACTCGCCGTTTTCAAACGAGGCCAGGCGCGAGAAATCGTATTTGCTGGCATCGCCATACGGCGCCATGCCCATGACCTTGAACTCACCGTCGAGCATCTCGAAACCGAGGAACTCGGTGATTGCGCCGTACAGGCCGCCCAGGGAATCCGGGTCGTAGAATTCCTTGATCTTGTGGATCTTGCCGTTTTCGCCGTAGCCGAAGAAGGTGGTGGCGTACTCACCCTTGCCGTCGATGCCGAGGATCGCGGTTTTTTCCTGGAAACCGGAGCAATGGTAGGCGCTGGAAGCGTGGGCCAGGTGGTGTTCAACCGGTTCGATCTTGATTTTCTTCGGATCAAAGCCCAGTTGCTCCAGGCACCAGACGATCTTGTTGCGATAGCGCTTGTAGCGACGGTTGCCCATCAGGATCGCATCAAGGGCGCGGTCCGGGGCGTACCAGTAGCGCTTGGCGTAGTGCCAGCGCGCCTCGCCGAACAAGCTGATCGGGGCGAACGGAATCGCCACCACGTCAACGTCGGAAGGCTTGATGCCGGCTTGCTCCAGGCAGAACTTCGCCGACTCGTAGGGCATGCGGTTCTTTGCATGTTTGTCGCGTACGAAGCGCTCTTCTTCGGCGGCCGCGATCAGCTTGCCGTCGATATACAGGGCTGCGGAAGGATCATGGCTAAGGGCGCCGGACAGGCCAAGAATCGTCAATGCCACAGGGGTCTAGCCTCTTTTAGTCTGCATGCAGGCGGGTCGCGCCTGAAAAAAGTGTGCCTCTCGCCTGGGCGAGAAACAGCTAAAGGGCGGGATTATAGCTTAAAAGCAGGGGGAAGCTGTTAGCGGCAAGCGCCGTGAGGGACTAGCGGAAGATCTCGATGCTGCCGTCCTTGTTCTGGCGGTAGATCGTATAGGGCAGCACCAGGGTGTCCATGACGCCAGAGGCGACAAATTCAATCGCGATGATCGGGAAGGCATTGCCCTGGCTATCCAGCAGGCTTTGGTCCTTCAGGCTTTTATCCGGTGCAGGCTCGCCATTGAGGGTACAAAAACCGTAGATCACCCCACTGTAGATACGCGGCACGTTTTCGCAGTGGCTGCGCGACTCCTTGAGGTTCTGGCTGGCCACAGCATCCGGACGAAAGACGGTGTTGATCGTTCCGCAACCGGAAGCCAATAACAAGGTTGAAACCAGCAGGACTTTGAAACCACGACTCACGGACAACTCCTTTCGCCTTGTAGATGGGAGGGCCGGGTACTTTTATCCCCCAGCTCATGAGCGGCCCGGACGCCAATAGATGCTGATGTTGCCGTCGGCCGATTGTCGATAAACCGTATAGGGCAAAACCACCGTGTCGGCAACCGCGGACACCGCAATATCTACGAGCACGAAGGGTATGAGAAACCCGGTGGGGTCCGGGGCCGCGTGCAACGTGCAGAAATCAAAGGCCACTCCACTGTAAACGCGGGGAATGGATTGGCAATAGGTTTTGACGAGCCTGAGCTCACGCGCCGTGTCGCCCTCTTTGCGAATGACGCTATTAACCGTTCCACAGCCGCTTAATAGCAGTGCTGCGAGACTGATACCCAGTGCAGCTTTTATTTTTCTTGTCATGGCCTACGCCTCGTAAAAGGCGTTTCACGCTATCACCGGCAGATTCGCTTATTCACCCGAGAAACACCGCTACATTGCGTGGGAAAAATCCGAAATGGTAAAACCTGACTAAATCTTTAAACTCGCGCATCTTTTGCGCGCCCTTTGTTGCGCGTGCCGAGGACTCTGGCTGCCCCATGAAAAAAACGCACGCTCGCTTTTCCCTCTTGCTGCCTGGATTGCTGGCCTTGAGCAGCACCGTTCAGGGCGATGATTCGCCACTGATCCTCGACCCCAGCGTGATCACCGGCTCGCGCAGCGCCAGCCCGACGTTCGACCTGCCCTATTCGGTGGACGGCATCAGCCGCGAACAGATCAGCGACGGCCAACTGGGCATCAACGCCTCCGAAGCCCTGTCCCGCGTGCCTGGCCTGGTGGTGCAGAACCGCCAGAACTACGCACAGGACTTGCAGATTTCTTCCCGAGGCTTCGGCGCCCGTTCGGCGTTTGGTGTGCGTGGCATCAAGCTGATCGCCGACGGCATCCCTGCCAGCACCCCGGACGGCCAGGGCCAGGCAGCCACCTTCAACCTCGACACCGCCGAACGCATCGAAGTGCTGCGCGGCCCGGCGGCGACTTTGTATGGCAGCAACGCCGGCGGGGTGATCCAGATGTTCTCCCGCGACGGCGAAGGCCCTCTGCGCATCGGCGCCGAAACCCTGGTGGGCAGCGACGGCCTGAACAAGAACCACCTTACTGCCGAGGGCGCGGCCAATGGCGCCGGTTTTGTACTCGACGCCTCGCGCATGGACACCAACGGCTATCGCGACCACAGCAGCGCCCGTCGTGACCAGACCTTCGCCAAGCTCAACTTCCAGCCCGATGACGACAGCAAACTGGCGTTGATCTATAGCAGCCTGGAGCAGAACGGCACGCAGGACCCGCTGGGGCAGACCTGGGCGGCATACAAGGCCGACCCGCGCTCGGTGAGTGCTAATGCGCTGACCTATAACACGCGTAAAAGCATCGATCATCAGCAGTTGGGGATGAATTACGAGCGGTATATCGGCAATGCGACGTTGCAGGTAAATGCCTATACCGGACGGCGCAGTGTGATTCAGTACCTGCCGATCCCCAAAGGCACGCCGGCTAACGAACGTGGCGGCGGCGTGGTGCAATTCGACCGCAAATTCTACGGCGGCAGCGTGCGCTGGATGCAGCCCATCGACAGCGCTCCCGGCGACTTGATGATTATCACCGGCCTGGACTTCGACCAGAGCGAAGACAGCCGCCATGGCTACCAGAACTACAGCGGCACCACCCTCGGAGTGAAAGGCCAGCTCCGTCGTGATGAAATCGACACGGCTCGCAGCCTTGACCCGTATATCCAGGCCAACTGGGCCCTCGACCGCTGGACCCTGCAAGCCGGTATCCGCCACAGCACCCTGCAAATGGACGTCGACGATCAATTCCTGAGCAATGGCGACGCCAGCGGCAACAAGACTTACCAGAAAAATACGCCGTCGATGAGCGTGATGTATGCATTCACACCAGAGCTGCACGGTTACGTCAGCGCTGGCAAAGGCTTCGAGACGCCGACCCAGGCCGAACTGGCTTACGCACCGGGCAACGTCGAAGGTTTCAACTTCGGTTTGAAGCCGTCTGAAAGCACCCAATATGAAATAGGTTTGAAGGCGCAACTGAACGACACGCGGGTTAACGCAGCGGTTTTTCAGATCACCACTGAAGACGAGTTGGTCGTACAGCAATCCATCGGTGGCCGCACCAGCTACCAAAATGCCGGCCGCACCCTGCGCCGTGGCTTCGAGTTGGGCGTGGAAAGTCAGCTCAGCGAGCACTGGAGCACCAACCTCGCCTACACCCGCCTGCAGGCAACCTACGACAGCGACTACACCAGCGGCGCCAATACCATCGACAAAGGCAACTACCTCCCCGGCGTACCGCAAACCACCCTGTTCGCTGAACTGAACTGGAAGCCGCGAGACTGGGTCAGCACTGCCATCGAGGGCCTGTACCGCAGCAAGGTCTATGTCGAAGACACCAACACGCAACATGCCGCACCGGGCTACAGCGTCTTCAACTGGCGCGCGCGGTTTGAGCAGAAGGTGGAGCACTGGACCTTTCACCAGACGTTGCGCCTGGATAACTTGCTGGATCGCCAGTACGTGGGATCGGTGATCGTGGGTGACGGCAACGGGCGCTACTACGAAGCAGCGCCGGGGCGCTCCTGGTATGCAGGCGCTGGGGCTGAATATCAATTCTGATGTGGGAGGGGCGGTGCGCCTACCTCTTTGGGCAACCGCTGATCGATCACCCGATACAGCGCACTGTCTTGCGGCCAATTACGCATGAACCGCGCACGATCCTTGGCATACGCCGGGGCAAAGCTGGCGATTGAACGGTGCTGGCACATGGCATCCAGGTCGATCATCGCCCAGCGGCCGTCGCTCCAGAACAGGTTGTGGCCCTTGAAATCTCCATGGCTGATGCGCTCGCCAATCAACTGCGCAAACAGGTGGTCCAGCGCCAGCAGCTCGCTTTCAGGCACATCGCCACGCTCAACATAGGGCGCGAAGCGCTCGATGATGTCCGGCCCCGGCAGGTATTCAGTGATCAGGTAGGCGCGGCTGCGCAACCAGAAACAGCGCTTTTCCAGCGCGGCCAGCGGCTTGGGCGTGGCGATGCCGAGGAACGCCAGGCGGTTGCCTTCGCGCCAGGAATGCCAGGCTCGGCTCGGGCGCCAGAAGCGCTTGAGCCAGTGGGCAAAGCCCTTGATGTTGTAGCGCTTGATCACCAGCGGCCGACCGGCCACCTCGACCCTGGCCACACTGGCCGCACCGCCGGTCTTGTACAGGTGGCCCTGGTCGAGCAACGCATCCGCCTGCTCCAGCACCGGCAACATGGCCGCTTCTTCTTCGCGACGGATTGCACGCAAGCCAAAGGCGCCACGCACCACGCTGAACAGCGTGCATTCGCGGCCGGTCTTGTCCAGGAAGTCCTTCAAGCGCCAGGCGCTGACTTTGCATACCTGCTTTTCCAGGGCTTCCAGAGGCAAGGCGTGCTCGCCGTTACCGAGCAGGTAGTACACCAGCAATTCTTCAGTAAATGGCTCGAGTTTTTTCGGTAACTGGGCAAAAAACACCCCGAGGTTTTCCAGTACTCGATTGCGCGACAGCGGCTTGCCCGGCTGCTCGACACGAATGCCCGCGCCATCGATCAAATACAGCTTGCCGTCCTGGCGCAGCAGGTTGTCCAGGTGCAGGTCTTCTTGCCACAGGCCTTGGGCATGCATTTGGGCAATCGCGCCCAGCGCTTCGGCGAGTACAGCGGTTTGCTCATCCGCCAACGGTGGCAGGCTTTCGACGGCGAGCCAGGCGTCGCCCAGGCTCTGGGCGCCCTCGATAAACTCAAACAGCAGCCAGCCGCCCTCGCCTTCCTGCAAGCCATCGGCTAGCAATAAAGGCGTAGTCAGGCCCTGCTCGGCCAACAAACGCACGCCCTTGAGCTCGCGCTGAAAATGCCGCGCCGCCTTGCTGCCGACCAACAATTTGGCCAACACCGGACGACCGCGCCAGACCGCCGCGCCCACGTAGCGCTGGCCCGGCAACACTCGCAACAGGCTCAGCAGTTGCAACTGCCCCGGGCCTGCAGCATCTGCCAAGTCGATAGTCAACGGCAGGCTGGGGGAACGGCCGGCATTTTTCAGCTCGGACAGACGCATCAGCGGTTCTCCTTGTGGCTGCGGCGGGCGGTCAAGCGCTGGAGCCAAGTGGACACCAAGGCACTGTCCTCAGCCTGCTCAAGATACGCCGCTAGCAGTTGGCGCACCTGCGCGTCTGACCATTGCGGCGCACGACGCAGCAACGGCTCCAGATCCTTGACCCGGTCACGCCAGCCAAACAACAGCGGACGGGTTTTTTCCAGGTCGATCAACTGCGCAGCGTAACCATCAACGGTGGCCTGCAGGAAGATATGCTTGGGGTAAAAGCAGCCATGTACCTGCCCCACGCTGTGCAGATGGCGCGCCAGTTTGCCGCAGGCCAACAGGATCGCGCGGTGCTGGGCATCGCTCGATTGCGACCACTGCTCCAGCAGCGAATCCAGGTCATTCCAACCATCCAGGGCACGGGTCAGCAACATCGCCCGGCGCTCGCCTTCAACCTTGCGCTCACCAAAAAACGCCGCCTGCAACGCGGGAATGCCCAGCTTTCGATACAGGCTGATGTTACGAAACTCGCGAGCAAAACTCGGTTCGCCAAACGGCCGGTGCAAGGTGCGCGTCAGGTAGTTGCTCTGGCGCTTGAGGTAGTAACCCTGACCTTCAAGTTCCAGGCGATACACACTGCTCCAGCCGCCCTGGCTGGTATTGGGCTCGTCCACCGCGTCCAGTTGCTTGGCCCACAGGGCATCGAACGTCGCGAGACCGTTGCGCTCAAGCAAAGCGCGGTCTTCGGCCGCCAGGAAATCACTCATTCGCGTCCCTCGAAAAACTTCACCACATGGCGAATTCGCTGTTTATCCGACGCCGTCAGGTGCGTGCGTTGGCGATATTGCAGGTAGAAGCGCAGGCGCTGGGTAGCCGACAAGTGATACTTGGCGACTTTGTCCAGGCAAGCCAGATCCTTGGTGATACGGTACTTGAGCCAGAAACCGCGCCAGAAATCACCGTTAGGGCAATCGATCAGGTACAGGGTTCGCTGGTCATCCACCAGAAGGTTGCGCCACTTCAAGTCGTTATGGGTGAAGCGGTGGTCGTGCATGGTCCGCGTGTATTCGGCGAGCTGACGGCTGATGCCATCGACCCACAGGGGGTCTTTCAGGCGCTCATCATTACGCTCGGCCAGCACCGACAAATCTTCGGTCTTGGGCAATTCGCGAGTGATCATGGCGCCACGGTTATAGGCCAGGCCCTTGCGATCAAGGCCCCAGGCGATCACATCAGCCGTAGGAATGCCCCATTTGGCGAAGCGCTTGAGGTTCTGCCATTCGGATTTCACCCGTGGCCTGCCCAGGTAACGGCGCAGGCCTTTGCCGGCACCTACGTAGCGCTTGACGTAATAATTGACCCCGCCGCGCTCTACTCGGATCACTTCTGATAGCGGGTCGCGCGTCAGCCGTTCGCCTTGCAAGGCGAAGACCGCGTCCAGGCTTCCAAAGTCATCCGCCAGGGCGGCGTAGGCAGGTTCCAGGTTCCAACCCGCCATCAGAGCGCATCCCCGTATCGTTGCTTGCGCGCATAGAGCTTCGCGGCCATGCGCTCCAACTCAGACAGTAGCGCGGTTTGCTCCGCCAGGATCTGGCGCAGCGGCTGCTGGAAGTAAGCCTTGAGAAAACGCAGTTTGTCGCGCTGGGTCAGGCCGATCTCCAGTGCAGAGTAATACAGGCCGGCCAGGTCTTTGTTGCGCCAACGCATGGGGATGGTCGAACGCACTTGGGCCCGGTGCAGGTCGATCACCGACAGCTTGAGGTTGTCGACGGTGATGGGCTGGTCGGTGTGCAACAGGAAATGGCAGAGGTAGCAATCGCGATGATTGACGCCGCCGCGGTGCATCGCGCCGACGGTGCGGGCCAACTCGACAGTCAAGGCATGCTTGATGGCGGGCACTGGCGGTTGCTTGACCCAGTCGAGGGTCAAGTCTTCCAGGCTGACAATCGGGGTCAGCTCCTGGGTGACGATAAACGAATGCTGGTCGGCCGGGTTGCTGCCTTTTTCGCCAAACGCCACGGCGGTCATGGTCGGCACGCCGAGCTCCTGCAAACGCTGGATCGCCTGCCACTCCAGGCCCGCGCCCAACACCGGCAACTTGGCCGTGACCAGGTTCTTGAGGATTTCGCCCCACCCGATGCCACGGTGGATCTTCACAAAATAAGGCTGGCCTTCGACCATCGTACGCAACGTACGACGGGCGGCCAGCTCTCGGAACACCTGGCCTTGCAGCTTCTCGACCTCGGCGAACGCATCGCGCCCGGCCCAGAGGGTCTTGAAGGGTTCGGCAAGAATCAACTTCATCGGTTTGGCTCCGCCAGAATCAGGTCCGCAGCGTACTGCGGCATGCTATAGAGGTCGGCCGTCTCGGCGAAGGCCAGACCATTGCGACTCCAGGTCGCACGCGCGTGTGGGTCGTCGAGCATATCGACCAGGTACTGGTTGAGCTGGGTTTGCTCGAACGGCTCGTCCAACACCCGGCCGCTCTGGGCCTTGTCGATGTAGAACGCGTAGCCGCACACCTGGCTCACCAGTACCGGGAGGCCGGCGACCACCGCTTCGACCAGCACCATGCCGGCCGCCTCGTTGTACGCAGGGTGAATCAGCAGGTCTGCGCCCAGCAGGAAGCGCGGGATATCGCTGCGGCCCTTGAAGAACTGCACCTGGTCACCCAGGCCCAAGGCGGCACTCTGCAATTGGAATACTTTGGGGTCGTCCTGGCCGATTACAAACAGCCGGGTGCGTTTCTTCAGCTTCGAGGGCAATGCGGCCACGGCCTTGAGGCTGCGGTCGACGCCCTTGGTCTTGAAGCCCGAACCGATCTGAACCAGCAGCAGGTCGTCGTCGGCCAGGCCGAACTCACCGCGAAACTCGGCGCGAATGTCAGCCGCGTTGGGCGGCGCGCGTCGGTCACGGGCAATGCCGGGCGGCAGCAAGTGGAAGCGCTCGGCCTGGGTCCCGTAATACTGGGTGAACAGCTGTTGCTGATGCTCGGACAACACCATGATCTGGGTCTTGGCGTCTTTATCGAACACCGCGCGCTCATATTCGGCGAAGTGCCTGTAGCGCCCGAACCAGCGGTACATGGGGTTGCGCAGGTTTTGGGCCTTGTCCTCGAACACACCGTCGGCGGCGAAGTACACATCCAGCCCCGGCATCTTGTTGAACCCCACCACACGGTCCACCGGGCGCTTGGCCAGGTCGGCCTGGATCCAGGCATAGAGTTTTTCGTTGCGGCGATGGTTGACCAACGCCTTGACCGGCGCCACCAGCACCTCAAAACCTGGCGGGATATCACCCTCCCAGATCAGGGTGTACACACGAATCTGGTGGCCGCGCTGCTGGCACTCCAGGGCGATGCGCATGAAGTCGCGCTGCAAGCCACCGAAGGGGAAATACTTGTACAGAACAAAAGCCAGTTGCATCAGTGCTGCTCCTCGGCCAGTAACAACGTGCTCAGCCGGCTTGCTACACGCTCGGGGTTCAGGCGTGTGAAGCACAGGGGCGACTCACGCAGGATGTCGAACCGACGCAAGTCGTCGGCCGTCGGTTGATAGGTACAGTTTTTCTGCAGGCACGGCGCGCAGGACCAATCGCTGGCCAGGTGAATCTGGCCCTTGCCATAGGCACCCGTCAGGCCGGGGTTGGTGGGGCCGAACAGGGAGATGGTCGGCACATCCAGCGCGGCCGCCAAGTGGCCGAGGCCAGTGTCCACTGCCACGCAGGCACGGGCGCCGGCCAATACACGGGCCACACCGGCCAGGTTGAGCTTGGGCAACACTTCGGCGTTGGGCAGGTCCTGGGCCAGGCGTTCGGCCCGGGCCTTTTCGGCGGCATTGCCCCACGGCAGCTTCACATCTACGCCCAGGCGGCCCATACGTTCGGCCAGCTCGCGCCAGTAAGCTTCGGGCCAGTGCTTGGTGTCCCAGGTGGTGCCGTGCAACAGCAACACAAAAGGTTTTTTCGGCGGCAGGCCGAGCAGCTTCTCGACACTCAGGCCATAGTCGCCCAAGCCTTTGGGCAGGTCGTAGCCCAAGGCCACGGCGAACAGTTGGCGCAAGCGCTCCACCGCATGTTGCCCACGGGCCACGGCCAGGCGCCGCGAATAAAAGCGCGCAGCGATCGGCTCGCGGGCCGAGTGTTTGTCGAACCCGGCCACTGGCGCCCGCACGTAACGGGTCAGCCAGGCGCTTTTCAGCAGGCCCTGGGCGTCGATCACCAAATCATATTTGGTCGACTGCACACGCTGCTTGAAGCGTCGCCACTCGCCACTCTTGAAGGTTTGCCAGAGGTTCTTGCGCCAGCGGCGGATTGCCACCGGGATCACTTGGTCCACGGCCGGGTGCCAGGTCGGGATTTCGGCGAAGCCTTCTTCTACCACCCAATCAAAGCGGATGCCGGGGATTGCCCGCGCTGCATCGGTCAACGCCGGCAAGGCGTGGATCACATCGCCCAGGGATGAGGTCTTGACTACCAGTACCCGCAACTCAGTGAACCTCGACCACGTCGCCCTGCAACCGCTGCAAAGCATCGGTTACCGGCTGCGGCAATAATTGACGCAGGCAGTTGTAGTGGCCGAAACGGCAGGTACGGTCAAAGCATGGGCTGCAATCCAGGCCCAGGCGCACCACTTCGACCTTGTCGGCCAAGGGCGGCGTGAAACCCGGGGAAGTTGAGCCGTATACCGCCACCAGCGGGCGGTTCAGCGCCGCCGCCACATGCATCAGGCCAGAGTCGTTGGACACCACCGAGTCGGCGCAGGACAGCAGGTCGATGGCCTCGGCCAGGGACGTGTCGCCACTGAGGTTCACCGCTTCTTCGCGCAGGCCGGGGATCAGGCGCTGGCGAATGTCTTCACCCACCGAATGATCGTTCTTGGAGCCGAACAACCATACCTGCCAGCCTTCGCGGATCTTGGTCTCGGCGACTTTGGCGTAGTGCTCCGAGGGCCAGCGCTTGGACTCGCCAAACTCCGCGCCTGGGCACAAGGCCAACACCGGGCGATCCAGGGTCAGGCCGAACTTGGCCAGCGCTGCATCGCGGGTGACCGGATCGATCTGCAAACTGGGGCGTGGATACGGCTTGGGCAACTCTGCGCCCGGCTCATACGCCAGGGCCATGAAGCGTTCGATCATCAACGGGTAACGGGCTTTATCCAGCGTGCGTACGTCATTGAGCAGCACGTAGCGAAACTCGCCGCGCCAGCCGGTGCGCTTGGGGATGCCGGCAAAATACGGCACCAGCGCCGACTTGAGCGAGTTGGGCAACAGGATCGCCTGGTCGTACTGGCCGGCCATGGATTTGCCAATGCGCCGACGAGTGGCCAGCTCCAGGGCGCCGTGGCCGAGCGGGAAGCTCAAGGCCTTGCGCACCTCGGGCATGCGCTCGAGGATCGGCCGGCTCCACTCAGGGGCGAGCACGTCGATCTGGCAGTCTGGATAGCGCTGCCGCAGGCACTGGAACAGTGTCTGTGCCATCACCATGTCACCGACCCAACTGGGCCCAACGATCAGAATATTCATGTAGTTTCCACAAACGATGCGGGGAGGCTTATGCCTCCCCGCCCTAATAGTGTTTCAGCTCAAACCCAGCGACTGCCAGATTCGCATCACCTGACGCCGCTCGTCTGCAAATTGATCCCCGGCTACCGTGCCGGCCTCGTTCTGCAAGGCCTGGCGGTGCGCGGCGGAACGGTAGGCCTTGTACACCTCGCGCAACAAATGGGCATCGGCGGCGGGCATCAGCCCGACCTGCTCCAGGCCCTCCAGGATGCGGATATTGTCGGTGTAGCGCAGCAACGATGGATGTTGCGCAGACCACGCCAAAGCCGCGTATTGCACCATAAATTCAATATCGACGATACCTCCGGCGTCCTGCTTGAGGTCGAACACCGCCGTGGCCTCGAAGGCATTGGCGCCCCTGCCGGCCGTCGTCGCCTTGGTGCCCAGGTTATCGCGCATCTTGGCGCGCATCTCGCTGACCTCCTGGCGCAACTTGGCCAGGTCCCGTTCACGCCTCAGGACGTTAGCGCGTACTTGCTCGAACGCATGGCCTACATCCTGACTGCCCACCAGCACCCGCGCGCGTATCAGGGCCTGATGTTCCCAGGTCCAGGCTTCATTTTGTTGATAGCGGTCGAATGCGCCCAGGGAACTCACCAGCAAGCCGGATGCGCCGGAAGGTCGCAGGCGCATGTCCACTTCATACAGCTGGCCGGAGTTGGTCTGGGTGGTCAGCAAGTGAATGATCCGCTGGCCCAGGCGCGTGAAGAACTGCGCGCCGTCAATCGGCTTGGCGCCATCGGTCTCGGCCTGCGGGTCGCCGTCATGGATAAATACCAGGTCCAGGTCCGAACCATGCCCCAGTTCGATACCGCCGACTTTCCCGTAACCGACAATGATGAACCCAGGATCGCACAGGGTGCCGTCCAGTCGTTGCGGTGAACCGTGGCGCGCCACGGTCTGGCGCCAGGCCAGGGCCAGCACTTGTTCGAGAATCGCTTCGGCGAGCCAGGTGAGGTAGTCGCTGACCTTCATCAACGGCAGGCTGCCGGCGATTTCCGAGGCGGCCACTCGCAGGCGGTGCGCCAGCTTGAAATGCCGCAGGGCTTCCATTTGTTGCTCAAGGTCATCTTCGGGAATGCGCGTAAGGCGTTCGCGCAGCTCGGCGGCCAGTTCCGGCGCCAGCGGCGGCTTGAACAGGCGGCCTTCGTTGAGCAATTCATCCAGCAACAACGGGAAACGGGTGATCTGCTCGGCGATCCATGGGCTGGCGGCGCACAGGGTCAGCAGGCGGCGCAGGGCGTCCGGGTTCTCGGTGAGCAACACCAGGTAGGCCGAACGCCGGGCGACGGCTTCCACCAAGGGCAACACGCGCTCCAGCACCAGGTCTGGATTCGCGTGCTCGACGGCCTGGGCCAGCAAGCGCGGGATAAACGCGTCCAAGCGTTCCCGGCCCAGGCGCTGCATGGCGCGCAGTTGCGGGCTGCCGCGCAGGCCGGCCAGGGCTTTGAGGGCCTTGGGCGCATCGGTGAAACCGCCTTCGGTCAGTTGTCGGCAAGCGGCGTCTTCATCCTGGGACTCTTCCCACAACGGCAGCCACTCGCCACCGACGACCAGTTCGCTTTCTTCGCCTTCTTCTTCATCCGGGTCGGCAATCACCTGGCGGAAGTGCCAGTCCACGCGACCACGCCAGTACATCAAACGTTCGTGGAACGCGGCCCAGTCACTAAAGCCCAGCATGAAGGCGATACGCGCCTGGTCTTCGGGGCTGTCTGGCAGCATTTGCGTCTGGCGGTCGGCAATCGCCTGGATGGCATGTTCGGTGTAGCGCAGGAATTCGTAGCCATTGCGCAGCTCGGTAATCACCGCCGCCGGCAGGTAGCCCTGGCCCTCCAGGGTGCCGAGCACGTTCAACAGCGGACGCTGTTGCAGGCTGAGGTCGCGGCCACCGTGGATCAATTGAAACGCCTGGGCGATAAATTCCACCTCACGAATGCCGCCCGAGCCCAGCTTGATATTGTCGGCCATGCCCTTGCGTCGTACTTCCTGCTGGATCAACTGCTTCATGGTGCGCAGCGCTTCGATCGCCGAGAAGTCGAGGTAGCGGCGATACACAAACGGTCGCAGCAGATCCAGCAATTGCGCGCCGGCTACTTGATCGCCGGCCACCACGCGCGCCTTGATCATGGCGTAGCGTTCCCAATCCCGGCCCTGGTCTTGGTAATACTGCTCCAGCGCGTTGAAGCTGAGCACCAGAGCGCCGGCCGAGCCGTAGGGACGCAAGCGCATATCCACGCGAAAGACAAAGCCGTCGACGGTCATCGGGTCGAGAGCCTTGATCAATTTTTGACCAAGGCGGATAAAAAACTCCTGGTTATCCAGTGAGCGCTTCACGCCTATCGTTTCGCCGCCTTCGGGGTAGGCGAAGATCAGGTCGATATCCGACGACAGGTTCAATTCCACGGCACCGAGCTTGCCCATGCCCAGGATAACCATGTGCTGGGCTTCACCGCTGCGTCGCCCGGTGGGTGTGCCGAACTGGGCGCAGTGGCGCTGGTACAACCATTGATAGGCCTGATCGATGCAGGCGTCGGCCATATCAGAAAGGTCGCGACAGGTTTGCACCAGATCGGCCTGGCGAGTCAGGTCGCGCCAGATGATGCGCACCTGCTGGCGCGTACGCTGGCGACGCAGTACGCGGCCCAACTCATCTTCTGTTTCGGCCTGTTGCACGGCACCGGCAATCTGGCTGCACAGCTCGCCGGGCGCAAAGCCTCGGTCCAGCTCGCCCCAGGCCACCAGCTCGAGCAACATCAAAGGGTCACGAACACTCTGTTCAATGACGAAATCACTGGCGGCGCACACGCGGGCGAAGTCGGCCCACCGTTGCGGCGTCCACGCAGAAAGGCCATGATCGTCGCCCAGCGCGGCCACTGCGTCACGAAATGACTGCTCGGCCCGGCTGGCGTAAGGCAAGAGAATGGCCGGCAGTTCGGCCAGCGTTGGAAGGCTCATGGTCTATCCTTGTGCGGCGCGTAATTGGCCTGTGGCTGTGAACGCAAGAACCGCGCCCGGTGATGGACTGTCGAACAAAGGTTATAAATAGCTGAAATTAAATTAATCTTGGCAGACAGCATCAAACTTTCACCTTTTCTTGTTCGCAAAAGATCAACAATAACGATTATGCTCACCAGCCAGACCGAGCCATACGCTCAGTCTTGTGTAGTTTTACTACTCGTATATACATTCGAAAGGCTGAAATGGCCGACGATTTGTAGTAAAACTACAGGACGCCGAAGCAACCTTCGGCCATCCAAGAATTTATGTCGTCTGCCCACAAGGCCAGTCGCAAACTTCAGGCAACCGATTCTGGTAGCCTTTCCGCCCTGGAGCAAGCCATGCAAGACCTCGATCCCGTCGAAACCCAGGAATGGCTGGACGCCCTGGAATCGGTTCTCGACAAAGAAGGCGAAGACCGTGCTCACTACCTGATGACCCGTATGGGCGAACTCGCGACCCGCAGCGGCTCGCAACTGCCCTACGCCATCACCACGCCGTACCGCAACACCATCCCCGTTACCCACGAAGCACGCATGCCTGGCGACCTGTTCATGGAACGCCGCATTCGCTCGCTGGTACGTTGGAACGCCATGGCGATGGTAATGCGCACGAACTTGAAAGATTCTGACCTGGGCGGTCACATCTCCAGCTTCGCTTCCAGCGCAACCCTGTATGACATCGGCTTCAACTACTTCTTCCAGGCCCCGACCGACGAACACGGCGGCGACCTGATCTACTTCCAGGGCCACACCTCGCCAGGCGTCTACGCCCGTGCGTTCATGGAAGGTCGCATCAGCGAAGAGCAAATGAACAACTTCCGCCAGGAAGTCGACGGTCAGGGCCTGTCGTCCTACCCGCACCCTTGGCTGATGCCTGATTTCTGGCAGTTCCCGACCGTTTCCATGGGCCTTGGCCCGATCCAGGCGATCTACCAGGCGCGCTTCATGAAGTACCTGGAAGCCCGTGGCTTCATCCCGGAAGGCAAGCAGAAAGTCTGGTGCTTCCTGGGCGACGGCGAGTGCGACGAGCCGGAATCCCTGGGTGCCATCTCCCTGGCCGGCCGCGAGAAGCTGGACAACCTGATCTTCGTCATCAACTGCAACCTGCAGCGCCTCGACGGCCCGGTTCGCGGCAACGGCAAGATCATCCAGGAACTCGAAGGCGTGTTCCGTGGCGCCCAGTGGAACGTGACCAAGGTCATCTGGGGCCGTTTCTGGGACCCACTGCTGGCCAAGGACGTCGACGGCATCCTGCAACGTCGCATGGACGAAGTCATCGACGGCGAGTACCAGAACTACAAGGCCAAGGACGGTGCGTTCGTTCGCGAGCACTTCTTCAACACGCCTGAACTCAAGGCGATGGTTGCCGACCTGTCCGACGACGAGATCTGGAAACTCAACCGTGGCGGCCACGACCCGTACAAGGTCTACGCGGCGTACCACGAAGCGGTCAACCACAAAGAACAACCTACCGTCATCCTGGCCAAGACCATCAAGGGTTATGGCACCGGTGCCGGCGAAGCGAAGAACACCGCGCACAACACCAAGAAAGTCGATGTCGACAGCCTGAAGTTGTTCCGCGACCGCTTCGATATCCCGGTCAAGGACGAAGAGCTGGAGAACCTGCCGTTCTTCAAGCCAGAACCAAACAGCGCCGAAGCCCGCTACCTGAGCGAGCGTCGCACTGCACTGGGCGGTTTCGTGCCACAGCGCCGTGCCAACAGCTTCAGCGTACCGACGCCGGACCTGAGCACCCTCAAGGCAATCCTTGACGGCTCGGGCGACCGTGAGATCTCCACCACCATGGCCTTCGTGCGGATCCTCGCGCAACTGGTCAAGGACAAGGACATCGGCCCGCGCATCGTCCCGATCATCCCGGACGAAGCCCGTACCTTCGGTATGGAAGGCATGTTCCGTCAGTTGGGCATCTACTCTTCAGTCGGCCAGCTCTACGAGCCAGTCGATAAAGACCAGGTGATGTTCTACAAGGAAGACAAGAAGGGCCAGATCCTCGAAGAAGGCATCAACGAAGCGGGCGCCATGAGCTCCTTCATCGCTGCCGGTACTTCGTACTCCAGCCACAACCAGCCGATGCTGCCGTTCTACATCTTCTACTCGATGTTCGGCTTCCAGCGTATCGGCGACCTGGCTTGGGCAGCAGGCGACAGCCGTACCCGTGGCTTCCTGATCGGCGGTACCGCCGGCCGTACCACGTTGAACGGCGAAGGCCTGCAACACGAAGACGGTCACAGCCACATCCTGGCTGCCACCATCCCGAACTGCCGCACCTTTGATCCAACCTACGGCTATGAGCTGGCGGTGATCATCCAGGACGGCATGAAGAAGATGACCGAAGAGCAGCAGGACGTTTTCTACTACATCACCGTGATGAACGAGTCCTACCAGCAGCCTGCCATGCCGGCCGGCGTGGAAGAAGGCATCATCAAGGGCATGTACCTGCTCGAAGAAGACACCAAGGAAGCGGCACACCACGTACAACTGATGGGCTCCGGCACCATCCTGCGTGAAGTGCGTGAAGCGGCGAAGATCCTGCGTGACGAGTTCAACGTCGGCGCCGACGTGTGGAGCGTTACCAGCTTCAACGAACTACGTCGCGACGGCCTGGCCGTAGAGCGCAGCAACCGCCTGCACCCAGGCCAGAAGCCTGCGCTGAGCTACGTCGAAGAGTGCCTGGCAGGCCGTAAGGGTCCAGTCATCGCCTCTACCGACTACATGAAACTGTTTGCTGAACAAATTCGCCAGTGGGTCCCGTCCAAAGAATTCAAAGTCCTGGGCACCGATGGTTTCGGCCGCAGTGACAGCCGCAAGAAGCTGCGTCACTTCTTCGAAGTCGACCGTCACTTCGTGGTGTTGGCAGCCCTGGAAGCCTTGGCTGACCGTGGTGAGATCGAACCTAAGGTAGTGGCTGACGCTATCGTCAAGTTCGGGATCAACCCGGAAAAACGCAACCCACTGGACTGCTGAGGAGATTTTTTGTGAGCGAACTCATTCGCGTACCTGACATCGGCAGCGGTGAAGGTGAAGTAATCGAGCTGTTTGTGAAGGTCGGCGACACCGTCGAAGCCGACCAGAGCATCCTGACCCTTGAGTCGGACAAGGCGAGCATGGAAATCCCTGCTCCCAAGGCCGGTGTGGTCAAGAGCCTGAAAGTGAAGCTGGGCGACCGCCTGAAAGAAGGCGACGAACTGCTGGAGCTGGAAATCGAAGGCGCCGCTGATGCGGCCCCTGCGGCGGAGGCTCCTGCTGCCGCGGCTGCACCCGCGCCTGCTGAAAAGCCAGCCGAAGCGCCTGCCGCTCCGGCTGCTGCACCGGCCGCCGCGACTGTCCAGGACATTCATGTCCCGGACATCGGTTCGTCGGGCAAGGCCAAGATCATCGAGCTGCTGGTCAAGGTCGGCGACACCGTCGAAGCCGACCAGTCGCTGATCACCCTGGAGTCCGACAAGGCTTCCATGGAGATCCCATCGCCGGCTGCCGGCGTGGTGGAAAGCATCGCGGTCAAGCTGGAAGACGAAGTCGGCACCGGTGACTTCATCCTCAAGCTGAAAGTACAAGGCGCTGCGCCTGCCGCCGCTCCAGCAGCGGCTGCTGCTCCGGCTGCCAAGGCTGAAGCTGCTCCGGCCGCTGCCGCGCCTGCACCCGCTGCAAAAGCCGAGGCCACTGCGGCCCCTGCTGCTGCCGCACCTGCGCCAAGCGGTGCCAAGGTTCACGCAGGCCCAGCCGTGCGTCAGTTGGCCCGCGAGTTCGGCGTTGAGCTGAGCGCAGTGGCTGCCAGCGGTCCTCACGGCCGTGTGCTGAAAGAAGACGTACAGGTTTACGTCAAAGCCATGATGAACAAAGCCAAGGAAGCGCCGGCTGCCGGTGGCGCTACCGGTGGCTCGGGCATTCCGCCGATCCGTACCGTGGATTTCAGCCGCTTCGGCGAAACCGAAGAAGTGCCGATGACCCGCCTGATGCAAATCGGCGCGGCAGGTCTGCACGCCAGTTGGCTGAACATCCCGCACGTGACTCAGTTCGACCAGGCCGATATCACCGACCTGGAAGCTTTCCGCGTTGCGCAGAAAGCCGTGGCCGAAAAGGCCGGCGTGAAACTGACCGTGCTGCCACTGCTGCTCAAGGCCTGTGCACACCTGCTCAAGGAACTGCCGGACTTCAACAGCTCGCTGGCGCCAAGCGGCAAGGCGATCATTCGCAAGAAGTACGTGCACATCGGCTTTGCGGTCGATACCCCGGATGGCCTGCTGGTACCGGTCATCAAGAACGTCGACCAGAAGAGCCTGTTGCAGCTCGCTGCTGAAGCGGCTGCGCTGGCTGCCAAGGCCCGCGACAAGAAGCTCACCCCGGACGACATGCAGGGCGCTTGCTTCACCATCTCCAGCCTCGGTCACATTGGCGGCACTGGCTTCACGCCAATCGTCAACGCGCCGGAAGTGGCGATCCTGGGCGTTTCCAAGGCCACCATCCAGCCTGTGTGGGACGGTAAAGCGTTCCAGCCCAAGCTGATGCTGCCACTGTCGCTGTCCTACGATCACCGTGTGATCAACGGCGCCGCAGCGGCACGCTTCACCCAGCGCCTGAGCCAGTTGCTGAACGACATCCGCACCATCCTGCTGTAAGCCGCAGGGCCTTCCTTTCACCGGGAAGGCCCCTGCCGCAGCGATTTCCGAGCGCCACGCTCGTACCTCAACCCCGCCACTTGGCGGGGCTTTTTTTGCCAGCAATTTGCAGGAGCGAGCCTCCTCGCCACACACAGGGGCGTCGAGCATGCCTCAATAACCACCGATCACCCCGATTGCAGAAATCCTCCACACCGCCGATAACCCCCTTATAGCACTTAGCCTTCATCCTCTCTTGTCAGTGCGTGCTGCATGATGCAACCTTGCCGCAGGCGACAGTAAAGAGGGCGAGAGCCCAGCGCAGTGCGCAATTTTCCAAGCGAGTTTCCCCATGAAAAGCCAACCCGATGTCGCCCGTATGGCGGCCGAGGTAGTGACGCAATTACCGGTGCCTTCGCGCCTCGGTATGCTGCGTTTCGAGCGGCTTAATGAGGCAAGCTGGGCCATGCTCTACCTTGACCCCAATTGCGAGCGCCAATTCGGCTGGCCGGCGGTAGAGCTCTGTGCCTTGATCGGTACGCCCTACGCTAGCCTGATGGAACCGCAAGTGCGGTATCAGTTGCACGATGCAATCCAGCAGCAATTGACTCAAAGCCCCCATTATCTGGTGCGCTACACCTTGCACACCAGCGACGGCCCGCTGAGCCTGTTGGAAATGGGCGAGGCCTATAAACAACACAACCGCCACCTGCTGCGCGGCTACCTGATGGTGGTTGACGGGCTGTTCAGTGAAACCACCGCGCCCGCCCCGACCGCCGACCTGGAAAACCAGAACAGCCGCCTGCAGATCGCCCTGGAACTCAACCAGCGTGCGCAGCAGGAACAGTTGCTGCACCTGGAACGGGTACGCGCCCAGCAAGAGTTGATCCTGCTGCTGGCCCGCCAGCGCTACACCATGCCTAATTCGCTGCAAGAAGCCGCTGAGCTGATCACCCGCAGCGCATGCGACATCTACCAGATCGACTGCGCCAGCATCTGGAACCTCGAAGACCAACGCCTGGTACCGATCTCGGCGTACCACCGTGCCGACCAACAGCACCACCTGCCCGACGCCATCGACGCCAGTGACTTCCCGGATTACCTGGAAGCCCTGCACTCCAGTCGTGCCATCGATGCCACCCATGCCCTGCGTGACCCGCGTACCCGTGAAATGGCCGAAAGCCTGCGCGCCAAGGATATTCACGCAATGCTCGACGCCAGCATTCGTGTGGATGGCCAGGTCGTCGGTGTGCTGTGCCTGGAACAACGGGGTAGCTCGCGTGCATGGCAGTCCGATGAGATCGCATTTGCCGGCGAGTTGGCGGACCAGTTCGCCCAGGTCATCAACAACCACAACCGCCGTACCGCCACCAGTGCCCTGCACCTGTTCCAGCGAGCGGTGGAACAAAGTGCCAACGCCTTTTTGCTGGTCAATTGCGACGGTGTGGTGGAGTACGTCAACCCCAGCTTCACCGCGATTACCCAGTACAGCGCCGAAGAGGTCCACGGTCATCGCCTGGCCCAACTGCCGGCCCTGGAAAACCTCAGTGAATTGCTGTTCGACGCGCCGTCGGCCCTGGCCAAAAGCAATAGCTGGCAAGGTGAGTTCAAAAGCCGTCGCAAGAACCTGGAACCCTACTGGGGCCAGTTGTCGATTTCCAAGGTGTATGGTGACAACCGCGAGTTGACCCACTACATCGGCATCTACGAAGACATCACCCAGACCAAACTGGCGCAACAGCGCATCGAACGCCTGGCCTACACCGATAACCTGACCAACCTGGGCAACCGCCCGGCGTTTATCCGCAACCTCGACGAGCGGTTTGCCCGCGACAGCGACAGCCCCATCAGCCTGCTGCTGGTGGACATCGACAACTTCAAGCGGATCAACGACAGCCTCGGCCACCAGACCGGCGACAAACTGCTGATCAGCCTGGCCCGCCGCCTGCGCAACAGCTTGAGCACCGGCGGCAGCCTGGCGCGCTTTGCCAGTAACGAATTTGCGGTGCTGCTGGACGATGCCGACCTGGAAACGGGCCAGCAGGTCGCCTGCCAGTTGCTCGCCACCCTCGACAAGCCAATGTTCGTCGACAACCAGTTGATCAGCGTCACCGGCTCCGTGGGCCTGGCCTGCGCGCCGCTGCATGGTCGCGACCCACAAACCCTGATGCGCAACGCCGGGCTGGCCCTGCACAAGGCCAAGGCCAACGGTAAACATCAGGTGCAGGTATTTACCGAGGCCCTGAATGCCGAGGCCAGCTACAAGCTGTTCGTGGAAAACAACTTGCGCCGCGCCCTGACCCAGAACGAACTGGACGTGTTCTACCAGCCCAAGCTGTGCCTGCGCAGCGGTCGTTTGCTGGGAATGGAAGCGCTGTTGCGCTGGAACCACCCGGAAAAGGGCATGATTCGCCCGGACCAGTTCATCAGCGTGGCCGAAGAAACCGGGCTGATCATCCCTATCGGCAAATGGATCGCCCGCCAGGCCTGCCGCATGAGCCGGCAGTTGAGCGCCGCAGGCATGGGCAATTTGCAGGTGGCGATCAACCTGTCGCCCAAGCAGTTTTCCGACCCGGACCTGGTGGCCTCGATCGCTACAATCCTCAAGGAGGAACAACTGCCGGCCAACCTGCTGGAGCTGGAGCTGACCGAAGGCCTGCTGCTGGAGGCCACCGAAGACACGCGCCTGCAACTGGACCAGCTCAAGAGCTTTGGCCTGACCCTGGCCATGGACGACTTCGGCACCGGTTACTCGTCGCTGAGCTACTTGAAAAAATTCCCCATCGACATCATTAAGATTGATCGCAGCTTTATCCACGAAATCCCGGATAACCAGGACGACATGGAAATTACCTCGGCGGTGATTGCCATGGCCCATAACCTCAAGCTCAAGGTGGTGGCCGAAGGCATCGAGACCGCTGAGCAGTTGGCGTTCCTGCGCCGGCACCGCTGCGATGTGGGCCAAGGCTACCTGTTCGACCGGCCGATCCCCGGTGCAGAGCTGCTGGAGAAGCTCAAACGCTATCCGCGCGGGCCAATCGCCTGACAGCGCTGTAACACTCGGGCACACTGGCTGTCTGACAATTTACTGTTACTCAACCTGACGAGAGGACTGATCATGGTCTTGCGCTCGGAAATTCTGGTGAACAAAAACGTGCTGCCTACTCAAGAACAAGCGTTGCCTGGCCGTGAAACCCCAATGGCGCTGCCAGAGACCCACTTCGTCAACGGCAACCCGCTGCTGGGCCCGTTCCTTGATGACGTCGGTTTCGCGATCTTCGGCCTGGGCTGCTTCTGGGGCGCGGAACGCAAATTCTGGCAGCGCGATGGCGTGGTCAGCACCGTGGTCGGCTACGCCGGCGGCTTCACGCCGAACCCGACCTACGAAGAAGTCTGCTCCGGCCTGACCGGGCACAGCGAAGTGGTGCTGGTGGTGTATGACCAGGCCAAGGTCAAGTACGAAGACCTGTTGAAGATGTTCTGGGAACTGCACAACCCGACCCAGGGCATGCGCCAGGGCAATGATATTGGCAGCCAGTACCGTTCGGTGATCTACGCCACCACGCCTGAACAACTGGCGGCGGCCAAAGCCAGTGCCGAGGCTTATCAGCAAGAGCTGACCAAGGCCGGTGTCGGTGAGATCACCACGGAAATCGAAGAAGCCCCGACGGTGTACTTCGCCGAGGCGTACCACCAGCAGTACCTGGCGAAGAATCCGCAGGGGTATTGCGGGATCGGCGGCACAGGCGTGACCTGCCCGATCTAAGGGCAACATAGAACCAAATGTGGGAGGGGGCTTGCTCCCGATTGCGGTGTGTCAGTTACAGAAGTACTGACTGACAGTCAGCAATCGGGAGCAAGCCCCCTCCCACATTTAGTTTTGTGTGTGGCCTGAGAGCTGACTATTCAGCGATAAGCCAATCCATCTGCCACCCACCCTGGGTCTGGCCAAGCTTCTTGGACAGCCACGGCAGCAGCTCACGCAACTCCTCTTCCAGGCCCCACGGCGGGTTGGCAATCGCCAGCCCCGAGCCGGTCAGGGTGTTGGGGGTGTCCAGGGGATGCACCAGCAACTCCACACGCAGCAACTTCGGCGCACCAGTGCCGGCCAGGTCCTGGTAGAAGCGGCGCAACATGCGCTGGTCCTTCACCGGGTACCAGATCGCCGCGACCGTCTGGCGCATACGGCTGACCGCTTCCTTGAGGGACGCCGCGCAACGCTGCATTTCATCGAGCTGTTCAAACGGTGGGTCGATCAGCATCAACGCGCGTTTTTCCGGCACCGGCAACAGGGCGCGTGGCACATGCCAGCCTTCGCCCAGGTGCACTTTGACGCGGCGATCACCTTTCATGTTGTCCTTGAGCAGCACGCCATCTTCCGGGTGCTTCTCGTTGAGCAGCACCCGGTCCTGAGGCCGTGTGAGGCGTCGCGCCAGTTCCGGCGAGCCCGGGTAGTAGCGCAACTGGCCGTCCGGGTTCATCTCGTGCAGTACACGCATGTAGTCGGCGGTGAGCGGCGGCAGGTCGCTTGCGCCCCACAGGCGGGCGATGCCTTCCAGGTATTCACCGGTGCGGTTGGCCTGATCGCCCTGCAGGTCGTACAGGCCAATGCCGGCGTGCGTGTCGAGGTAGGCGAACGGCTGCTCCTTGCGCGACATCAGGGCGATGAGGCGGGTCAAGGTCAGGTGTTTGAAGACATCGGCATGGTTGCCGGCGTGAAAGGCGTGACGATAATTCATGGTTGCTCCTGCGCAGGGGGCGAAGTTTACCTGCTACCGGCGCAAAGGTGCAGGGCCGCATGGCGGGCCGCATCGATGCCACACGATTGCCATGGGCTCAACTCAACTCCAAGGCAAGGTAGTCAGCCAGTGCGGCCGGGCTGATATCCGGCCTGCGTGCGAAGTAGGCGACCTTGTGCTGCAAGGTGCTTGGCGTAAGCGCGGTGTACAGGTCGGGCCGCTGCTCCTGGAGCCATTGCAGCAGGTTGTCGACCAGTACCTGCGGTGACTGCTGTGCCAGGTGTACCAGCAATGGCTCCGGCACCCGCCACCAAGGGCTGGTCTTGGCTGGCGTGACCGGCCGCGGCGTCACTGACAGCGGCCGGCCGTTGATCAGATAGCGCTGGAAGACCGGTAACAGACTACCCGCCTCGTCACCCAACTGCTGCAAGATCGGCAAAAAATGCGCCCCATCCCAAAAGCGCAAAAATACCGGCTGGTCTTCGGGCACGTACACCTGGGTCAAGCCCTGCAAGTGCTCGATCACGGTTTCCAGCGGGCAGGACGCTACCGCCAGCCAACCCCAATCCGATGCCTGGGTAGTGGCTATCCAATCGAGGAAGGCACTGCCCGGTTCGACGACTGCAACGTAAGGCATGACCTCATTCCAATCGGCGTAGGCCGTGCCTGCCCAGACTGGTTGCGGTGGCTTGCCCGCCGCCATGGCTTGCCAGGCAGCAAACGGCTTGGCGTCGCTGGCACTGCCCAGCACGGCGTACATTTGCTCATTAGGATGCAGTGGGTATTGCGCCAGCCAGGCGCGGGGAGTCAAGGGTGCAGGCATCAAGGGAAACTCCGTGCATGAGTGCTGATATCGCACTGTCCGCTCTTGCAGCGTTCACATTCTTCGCAAAATGGCGCGCTACGCTTCAGGCTGGCCACTTGCACAGCGCTTAACGGTGCGGGAATAACCGCCAGCAACGTCTCCTTCAACCCTGGCATCAACGGCGCCGCCGCTGGAGCAGGCGCCCCGCCGAGCTGGATCGGCACACTGCTGAAAATCCCGCCCGCCGACAGCGTGATCGACTGCCCGCCCGCCTGAATCGTCACGCTGGTGCTCGCATCAATGACGATGCTTTGCCCCGCCCCCAGCTGGATGGTCTGCCCGGCACGCATATGCTGCGAACCGCCGACCACCAGATGATCATCCTGCTTGAGTTCAGTCAGGCGGTTGCCATGGGTGATGCGTTGCTCTTCGCCCTGCAACTCGTGGTGCGACTCTCCGCCCACCCGCACACGACGCTGGTTATCGACCTGCACCTGTTGGTCATTGAGCACATGCTGGGTCCAGTCCCGCTGGGCCCGCAGGTAGATTTCCTCGGCGCCCTTGCGGTCTTCGATTCGCAGCTCATTGTAGCCCCCACCACCCGGGCTGCTCTGGCTACGCAGGATACTGCGGGTCTTGTCCGCCGGCAGGTCGAGGGGCATCGGTGTGGCGGCATTAGGCAGGCACCCCACCACCAGCGGCATATCCAAATCACCATTGACGAAGCCCACCAGCACTTCCATGCCGACCCTGGGTATCAGCACCACACCATAGCGGTCATGGGCCCAGCCGCTGGCCACCCGCAGCCAGCAACTGGAATGATCGTTGAGCTCGCCGATGCGATCCCACGCCATCTGCACCTTTATCCGTCCGTATTCGTCGCAATGGATCTCACTGCCAACCGGGCCAGTGACCACTGCGCTTTGGTAACCCGATATCGTCGGGCGCGGCTGCTCAGGCAAGGGCGGGCGAAAGACTGCATCCCATGGCGTAGCGACAAATGCATTGCGATACCCCTGGCGAAACTCCTCACCCGCCACCTCGGTGACCGCCTCCTCCAGCACCTGGGGCTGCTTACCTTCATGGGTCACCTGTGTCACCAGCCACAAGTCATTCCAGTCCTCGCGCGGGTGCTCCCTCAACTGCAGAAACCGGCCACTGGCCAAGGTCGGTTCATCACCCTGGCCATGGGCGACACGATAGTCGCTGCGATGCCGCTCCAAGCTACGCTGGGCGAGGTGTTTGCCATGGGCTCGGTCGGAAAACCGGCCGGGGTATTGCTGCTCTTCAAGCTTTGGCAACTGCTCGTCGACGGCCGTGCTTTGCAGCTCCAGGTGGGGTTTTCGGAAATCGTAGTCGCGCAAATTGACGGCCGTGGTGCAGGTTGCCAATTGCAGCGTGAAGCGCTTGATCGCCGGGGTATCGGCAACCATTCCCGAACCGGGCCGGTAAGGCGTGGGGTGATCCGCCTGGGCAAACACTGTCTGGTCATCACCAAACACCAACAGGTGCCCTTCGGGAGAATGCTGGAAGTGATAGTGAATGCCCAGCTCGGCACACAGGCGCTGGATGAAGGCCAGATCGGTCTCACCGAACTGCACACAATACTCGCGCTCAGGGTAATGACCGCTCAGACGGAATTCGAAGCAATCGCCATGGATCCCCTGCCCCACCAGTACCTGCGCAACAATCTGCGGAGCCGTCTTGTGCTGGAAAATACGTTGGTGGCTGTTGTGCGCCAGATACGCCAAGTGCGGCACCAGGCTGATCTGGTAGCGCGTCAGGCGCCGCCCGGAGTCACCCTGGGCGACCCGATAAACCAGGCCGTGAACACCATGGCCCTGCTCATCGAAACCCAAGTACACCTGGCGATGCAGCAAGCTCTCCAGGTCAAGGTCTGGCTGCTCGCTGACCAGCTCAAGTTCAAACCGGTAAGGCTGGCTGATCGCCTCGGTGCCACTGAACGCGAATACCTTGAGGTCACTGGGAACCCCGTCAAGGGCCAGGGTAAATGCACTTTGATTGGCAGGAGCGAACATCCGGTGTTTCTCCGCGAAGGGTGGGCGGCCGATTCTGCACCAGCTTGTTGCCGGCCTGGGCGCATCGCAGGTAAATCAGTAAGGTCCTACCGCAGTCTTCCTCTATCCGTCGTCGAGGGCGCATAGCGAGCCGTGCTAGCGTAATAACTTCTCTCCTCGACATAACACGGGAAACAGCATGGCGACCCGCTACGCAAAAATCATCCTGACCCTGGTCCTGGCAACCTTCGCCACCCTGGTCGCGTTCAATAACATCACCGACTACGGCTCCAACTTCGCCTTCGTCAAACATGTGCTGAGCATGGACACCACCTTCCCCGGCAACGCCGCCATGTACCGCGCAATCACCGCCCCCTGGGCGTGGCACGCCGCCTACGCGCTGATCATCCTCGGTGAATTGCTGACCGCGCTGTTGCTCGCACGGGGCGCGTTGTCGTTGTGGCGTGCACGCCACGCCAGCGGCACCGACTTCAACCACGCGAAGACATGCGCCATCGCAGGCCTTACCCTCGGCTTCGTGGTGTGGTTTTTTGGCTTTATGGTGGTCGGTGGCGAGTGGTTCCTGATGTGGCAATCCCATCAATGGAATGGCCAGGAAGCCGCGTTCAAGTTCTACATGGCGATTCTGGGGGTGCTGATTTTTCTCAATCAGACGGAAAGGGATTGAATCAATCCCCATAAAAAAAGGCCCAGCATCCTGAGGACGTGGGCCTTTTTTACTCGCTAGACAGGCGTTAAACGCCCATCGAATTACTTGTTGAGGTTGTAGTCTTTCTCCGCCGCATCAAAGCGCTCGACCATACCTGCAGTCGGTGCGCCCATCTTGCTCACGAAGTAGATCGCCAGGCTGGCGAAGATGAAGCCTGGGATGATTTCGTACAGGCCCAGCAGCGAGAAGTGCTTCCACACGATCACGGTGATCGCGCCGACCAGGATGCCGGCCAGTGCGCCGTTGCGGGTCATGTGTTTCCAGATGACCGAGATCAGCACCACAGGGCCGAACGCAGCGCCGAATCCGGCCCAGGCGTAGCTGACCAGGCCCAGTACGCGGTTTTCCGGGTTGGCGGCCATGGCGATGGCGATCAAGGCCACCACCAGCACCATGATCCGGCCTACCCACACCAGCTCAAGCTGGGAAGCGCCTTTACGCAGGAACGCCTTGTAGAAGTCTTCGGTCAGGGCGCTGGAGCACACCAGCAGCTGGCAGCTCAGGGTGCTCATGACGGCCGCGAGGATGGCCGACAGCAGGACACCGGCAACCCATGGGTTGAACAGGATTTTGGCCAGCTCGATAAACACACGCTCAGGGTTTTCAGTCACCGGGCCTGCCAATTCCGGATGCGCCGAGAAGTAAGCAATACCGAAGAAGCCCACCGCCACGGTGCCGCCCAGGCACAGGATCATCCAGGTCATGGAGATGCGACGCGCCTTGGCGATCGACTTCACCGAGTCCGCCGCCATGAAACGCGCGAGGATGTGCGGCTGGCCGAAGTAACCCAGGCCCCAGCCCATCAGCGAGATAACGCCGATGAAGGTGGTGTTTTTGAGCATGTCGAAGTTGGTCGGGTCCTTGGCTTCAATGGCCAGGAACGTGGTGTCCACACCGCCGGTCGCCAGCAGCACGATGATCGGCGTCAGGATCAACGCGAAGATCATCAGCGTGGCTTGTACGGTGTCGGTCCAGCTGACTGCCAGGAAACCACCGATAAAGGTGTAGGCAATAGTCGCCGCAGCACCGGCCCACAGCGCAGTCTCGTAGGGCATGCCGAAGGTGCTTTCAAACAGGCGGGCACCGGCAACGATGCCGGAGGCGCAGTAGATGGTGAAGAACACCAGGATCACCACGGCGGAGATGATCCGCAGCAAGCCGCTTTTATCTTCGAAGCGGCTGGAGAAGTAATCCGGCAGGGTCAGGGCGTCGCCGTTGTGTTCGGTCTGCACCCGCAGGCGGCCGGCCACGAACAACCAGTTGAGGTAAGCACCGACGATCAGGCCGATGGCAATCCAGCTTTCCGACAGGCCGGACATGTAGATCGCGCCCGGCAAGCCCATCAACAACCAGCCGCTCATATCGGAAGCACCGGCCGACAAAGCTGTCACCACGCTACCGAGGCTGCGACCGCCGAGGATGTAATCAGAAAGGTTATTGGTGGAGCGATAGGCCATCAAGCCGATCAGCACCATTGCTGCGATGTAGATCACGAACGTGATCAGGGTTGGATTACTAACGCTCATAGGAGTGACGCCCTGGCTTTGTTTTTATGTAGCGACGGTCATTTGGACAGCCACCCGTGGATTACCGGATAGACGAGCCTGCGTGCCGCGCATTTATGACTGGCGTTTCCCCAGGAAAGCCGCCAGCCGATGAACCAAACCGTAGAGGTGGTTGCACCTTGGTTCGCGAATGCTATTCAACAAAGCAAATAAGGTGCAACCAGTTTCTTGCGAATAAGTTGCACCCAAGTGTGTTTTTGGACAAACACCCTGTTTTTGCTCCTTTTCGGAGCAAGAACAGCCGATCTCAGAAGCAAA
Source organism: Pseudomonas haemolytica (assembly GCF_009659625.1). Classification (GTDB taxonomy): domain Bacteria; phylum Pseudomonadota; class Gammaproteobacteria; order Pseudomonadales; family Pseudomonadaceae; genus Aquipseudomonas; species Aquipseudomonas haemolytica. Next base: position 241,417 of record NZ_VOIW01000004.1, read on the forward strand.
TGCACCAAGGCAGCGCGGATTCCGTCGAGGGCCAATTTTTTTCCGATCAACCGTCGAAAATTTCCTGAACAAAAGGGTTGCACCCGGTTGCACCTGCGCATGGGCAAAGCTAATCTTGCCGCCAGCAGATGCCACTCGGTAGTGGCACCCATGAGGATAAAAAGATGGCAACGACCACCCTTGGGGTCAAACTCGACGACCCGACCCGCGAACGCCTGAAGGCTGCCGCGACCTCCATTGATCGCACGCCGCACTGGCTGATCAAGCAGGCGATTTTCAATTACCTGGAGAAACTCGAGGGTGGTGCAACCCTGTCCGAGCTCAATGGCTTGAGCAGCAAGGACGCCGAAGACGCTGGCGAAATCCAGGCCGACCACGCCCACCAGTGCTTCCTGGAGTTCGCCGAGAGCATCCTGCCGCAATCGGTACTGCGCGCCTCGATCACCGCCGCTTACCGCCGCCCAGAGCCGGAAGTGGTGCCAATGCTGATCGAGCAGGCGCGCCTGCCGGTTGAAATGGCCGAAGCCACCAACAAGCTCGCCGCCTCGATTGCCGAAAAACTGCGCAACCAGAAGAGCGCCGGTGGCCGTGCCGGTATCGTCCAGGGCCTGCTGCAAGAATTCTCCCTGTCGTCCCAGGAAGGCGTGGCACTGATGTGCCTGGCCGAAGCGCTGCTGCGCATCCCGGACAAAGGCACCCGTGACGCGCTGATCCGCGACAAGATCAGTACCGGTAACTGGCAGCCACACCTGGGCAACAGCCCCTCGCTGTTCGTCAACGCTGCCACCTGGGGCCTGCTGCTGACCGGCAAACTGGTCGCCACCCATAACGAAGCAGGCTTGACCTCGTCCCTGAGCCGCATCATCGGCAAAAGCGGCGAGCCGATGATCCGCAAGGGCGTCGACATGGCCATGCGCTTGATGGGCGAGCAGTTCGTCACCGGCGAAACCATCGCCGAAGCCTTGGCCAATGCGAGCAAATTCGAAGCCAAGGGCTTCCGCTATTCCTACGACATGCTCGGTGAAGCCGCACTCACCGAACACGATGCGCAGAAGTACCTGGCCTCGTACGAACAAGCCATTCACTCAATCGGCAAAGCCTCCCACGGTCGTGGGATCTATGAAGGCCCGGGCATCTCCATCAAGCTCTCCGCCTTGCATCCGCGCTACAGCCGTGCGCAGTACGAACGCGTGATGGATGAACTGTACCCGCGCTTGCTGTCGCTGACCTTGCTGGCCAAGCAATACGACATCGGCCTGAACATCGACGCTGAAGAGGCCGACCGCCTGGAGCTGTCCCTGGACCTGCTCGAGCGCCTGTGCTTCGAGCCACAATTGACCGGCTGGAACGGCATCGGCTTTGTGATCCAGGCCTACCAGAAGCGTTGCCCGTATGTGATCGACTACGTCATCGACCTGGCCCGCCGCAGCCGCCATCGCCTGATGATCCGCCTGGTAAAAGGTGCGTACTGGGACAGCGAGATCAAGCGCGCCCAGGTCGAGGGCCTGGAAGGCTACCCGGTCTACACCCGCAAGGTGTACACCGACGTTTCCTACATCGCCTGTGCACGCAAACTGCTGTCGGTGCCGGAAGCCATCTACCCGCAGTTCGCCACGCACAACGCCCACACCCTGTCGGCCATCTACCATATCGCCGGCCAGAACTATTACCCCGGCCAGTACGAGTTCCAATGCCTGCACGGCATGGGTGAACCGTTGTACGAGCAAGTGGTAGGCAAGGTCTCCGAAGGCAAGCTGAACCGTCCGTGCCGTGTGTACGCACCGGTCGGCACCCACGAAACACTGCTGGCCTACCTGGTACGCCGCCTGCTGGAAAACGGCGCCAATACCTCGTTCGTCAACCGTATCGCCGACCAATCCATCTCGATTCAGGAGCTGGTGGCCGATCCAGTGGCCAGCATCGAACAAATGGCGACGCTGGAAGGCGGCTTCGGCCTGCCACACCCGCGTATCCCGCTGCCGCGTGACCTGTATGGCAGCGACCGCGCCAACTCGGCCGGTATCGACCTGGCCAACGAACACCGCCTGGCGTCGCTGTCCTGCGCATTGCTGGCTACCGCGCACAACAACTGGAAAGCCGCGCCGATGCTCGGTTGCGCCTCCAGCCAGGAAGCGGCACAACCGGTGCTGAACCCGTCCGACCTGCGTGACGTAGTCGGCCACGTACAGGAAGCCACCGTCGAAGACGTCGACAACGCAATCCAGTGCGCCATCAGCGCCGCGCCGATCTGGCAGGCCACCCCGCCCGCCGAACGCGCCGCCATCCTGGAGCGTGCCGCCGACCTGATGGAGGGCGAGATCCAGCCGCTGATGGGCCTGCTGGCCCGTGAAGCCGGCAAGACCTTCGCCAACGCTATCGCCGAAGTGCGTGAAGCCGTGGACTTCCTGCGTTATTACGCGGTGCAGGCACGCAACGATTTCACCAACGACGCCCACCGCCCACTGGGCCCGGTGGTGTGCATCAGCCCGTGGAACTTCCCGCTCGCCATTTTCAGCGGCCAGGTCGCTGCAGCGTTGGCCGCCGGTAACCCGGTATTGGCCAAGCCTGCCGAACAAACTCCGCTGGTCGCCGCCCAAGCTGTGCGCATCCTGCTCGAGGCCGGCATTCCGGAAGGCGTGCTGCAACTGCTGCCGGGCCAGGGCGAAAGCGTTGGTGCCCGCCTGGTGGGTGATGATCGCGTCAAAGGCGTGATGTTCACCGGTTCCACCGAAGTCGCGCGCCTGTTGCAACGCAATGTCGCCGGTCGCCTGGACGCCCAGGGCCGCCCAATCCCACTGATCGCCGAAACCGGTGGCCAGAACGCAATGATCGTTGACTCGTCGGCACTCACCGAACAGGTGGTGATCGACGTGGTGTCCTCGGCCTTCGACAGCGCCGGCCAACGTTGCTCGGCCTTGCGCGTCTTGTGCCTGCAGGAAGATTCGGCAGACCGCGTGATCGAAATGCTCAAGGGCGCCATGGCTGAATGTCGCCTGGGCAATCCGGAGCGTCTGTCGGTGGATATCGGCCCGGTGATCGATGCCGAAGCCAAGGCTGGCATCGAGAAACACATCCAGGCCATGCGTGACAAAGGCCGTACCGTGTACCAGGTGGCGATTGCCGACGGCGAAGAGATCAAGCGCGGCACCTTCGTGACGCCAACCCTGATCGAGCTGGAAAGCTTCGACGAGCTGCAACGGGAGATCTTCGGCCCGGTGCTGCACGTGGTGCGCTACAAGCGTAAAGAAATCGACCAGTTGATCGGCCAGATCAACGCGTCGGGCTATGGCCTGACCCTGGGCGTGCACACCCGTATCGACGAGACCATCGCCAAGGTGATCGACAACGTCAATGCCGGCAACGTCTACGTCAACCGCAACATCGTGGGTGCCGTGGTCGGCGTGCAGCCATTCGGCGGCGAAGGCCTGTCGGGCACCGGCCCGAAAGCCGGTGGCCCGCTGTACCTGTACCGCCTGCTGTCGACTCGTCCTACCGACGCGATCGAGCAATCCTTCGTACGCGGCGACAAGTTGGCTGCACCCGATGTGCGCCTGCGTGATGCCATGAGCCAACCGCTGACCGCCCTGAAAACCTGGGCCGACAGCAACAAGTTCAGTGAACTGAGCGCCCTGTGCACCCAATTCGCCGCGCAGTCCCAGAGCGGTATCACCCGCCAACTGGCCGGCCCGACCGGTGAGCGCAACAGCTATGCCATCCTGCCTCGCGAGCACGTACTGTGCCTGGCTGAAGTAGAAGGCGACCTGCTGACTCAACTGGCGGCGGTATTGGCAGTAGGCGGTTCGGCGGTATGGCCGGAAACCGAGCTGACCAAGGCGTTGTTCCCACGCCTGCCGAAGGATGTTCAGGCGAAGATCAAGCGTGTGGCTGACTGGACCAAAGACGACGTGGTGTTCGACGCCGTCCTGCACCACGGTGATTCCGACCAACTGCGTGCGGTGTGCCAGCAAGTGGCGCAACGTGGCGGGGCGATCGTTGGGGTGCATGGGATGTCTCAGGGTGAGACGACCATTGCCCTGGAGCGCCTGGTGATCGAGCGAGCGTTGAGCGTTAACACCGCTGCGGCAGGCGGTAACGCCAGCCTGATGACTATCGGCTAAAACCTGTGGGAGGGGGCTTGCTCCCGATAGCGTTCTGTCAGTCAGCTCATCAGTAACTGACCCACCGCTATCGGGAGCAAGCCCCCTCCCACATTTGATTGCATTTCAATTCCCTGCTTGCGTTTTGCCCCTCCATCACCCAGATCAATCTTGCTATCCAGCCTCTATTCGCGCACCTAGACTCAGGCCAATTCCTCCAAAGGTAAGCCGCCATGTCCGAGTCGCTGCTCAGTTCCCGCAATCTGGCTTTCGAGCTGTACGAAGTCCTCGATGCCGAGGGCCTGACCCAGCGCGAACGGTTTGCCGAACACAATCGCGAAACCTTCGATGCAGCCATCAGCACGGCGCGCAACATCGCAGAGAAGTACTTCGCCCCCCACAACCGCAAAAATGATGAAAACGAGCCGCGCTATGAAGACGGCCAGGCGATCCTGATTCCGGAAGTCAAACCGGCCGTGGACGCCTTCCTGGAAGCAGGCTTTCTCAACGCTGCGCGCAGTTTCGAAGCCGGTGGCATGCAGTTGCCGACGCTGTTGTCGCAGGCGTGTTTCGCCCACTTTCAATCGGCCAACGCCGCATCAACGTCCTACCCGTTCCTGACCATGGGCGCCGCCAATCTAATCGAAAACTTCGGCACCGAGGAGCAGAAACAACGCTTCCTGCAACCGATGATCGACGGGCGTTTCTTCGGCACCATGGCCCTGACCGAGCCCCATGCTGGCTCCTCTTTGTCGGATATTCGTACCCGCGCCGAACCAGCGGCTGACGGCAGTTATCGACTCAAGGGCAACAAGATCTTCATCTCCGGTGGCGATCACTCGTTGTCGGAAAACATCGTGCACATGGTGCTGGCCAAATTGCCGGACGCTCCCGCAGGAGTGAAGGGCATTTCGCTGTTTATCGTGCCCAAGTTCCTGGTCAATGATGACGGTAGCCTCGGTGCTCGCAACGATGTGTTGCTGGCCGGGCTGTTTCACAAGATAGGCTGGCGCGGTACCACGTCAACGGCGCTGAACTTCGGCGATAACGGTAACTGTGTTGGCTATCTAGTGGGCAAGCCCCATCAAGGTTTGAGCTGCATGTTCCAGATGATGAACGAGGCACGCATTGGCGTGGGCATGGGCGCGGTGATGCTCGGTTACGCCGGTTACCTCTACTCACTGGACTACGCCCGGGAACGCCCTCAGGGCCGCCTGCCCGACAGTAAGGACCCAAGCACCGCACCGGTGGCGATCATCCAGCACGCCGACATCAAGCGCATGCTATTGACCCAGAAAGCCTATGTGGAAGGCGCCTTCGACCTCGGCCTGTACGCGGCGCGGCTGTTCGACGACACCACCACCCTGCAAACCGACTCCGAGCGAAAGCAAGCCCACGAACTGCTGGACCTGCTCACGCCTATCGTCAAATCCTGGCCGTCGGAGTTCTGCCTCAAGGCCAACGAACTGGCGATCCAGATCCTCGGCGGCCACGGCTACACCCGTGAATACCCGGTGGAGCAGTACTACCGCGACAACCGCCTCAACCCGATCCATGAAGGCACCCACGGTATCCAGTCCCTGGACTTGCTCGGGCGCAAATTGGCGCAGAACGGTGGCGCCGGCTTGAAACAGCTGATTCGCTTGATCGCCGAGACAGGCGCACGGGCGCAGCAGTACCCGTCACTCACGGCGCTACGAGAGCCATTGGAGCAATTGGTCAATCGCCTGCAAAGCGTCACCATTGGCCTACTGACCGATCTCGCCCAAGGCAAGGTCAACAGCAGCCTGGCGAACTCGGCGCTGTACTTGAAAGTGTTCGGGCATACGGTGATTGGCTGGCGCTGGCTGGAACAGGCAATCCGCGCTGAAGAAGGGCTGGCCAAGGGTGACGCGACCGACGTGGCCTTCTATAAGGGCAAGCTCCAGGCCGCCCGGTACTTCCTGACGTGGGAAGTACCGGGTTGCCATCATGAACTGGCGATTCTGGAGGCACGCGACGATACGTGCCTGGGGATGCGGGATGAGTGGTTCTGATCAAACTGCCCTCGCCCCCTGTCAACATTGACAGGTGGCGCCCGTTTCTGAGGGGCATAAACTCAAGCTACCTGAATCGTAGCAATGTGGTGTTTCGGGCAAACGGCAGGTGTTACCTGCTCCCAAACGCATACAAGAGTAAAGGCCATGAGCGAGCAAAACCGTACGGTGGGCACCTACATTGGAACCATGCCGGAAGATATCTATATAAGACTGGGAGAGATATGGGACGACGATACAGGCCCGCAGAAGGTCACGAAAAAGATCTACACCACGCACAACAATATGAATTACGACATTCAAGTGTATGGAATTTTCCAAGGCGACCAGAAGAAAGACGCCCCTGAGAGAAAAAAAACCTCCCAGTCAGAGAGTAGCGCTCCATACGCATTACCACTGCCGCCCAACCTTAAACCGGGCACCCCTGAGGCCTTCCTGTCTATCGGGATCGGAGATATACATCGCACTGATGACGGCACACAAAGGAGAGTCGCCAACAAAGCCTTCCGTGAGCAATCTAACGGGATGATTGCAATCGAGATCATCTACGATCCAAGCTAAACGTAGTGAGAAATCGACATAAAGCGCACCATTCGGTATCCAGGCGCGCATCATGCCGGCGACACCAGGCGATTCAGTCGCCCTGCCCGATCACCTTGGAAATCACATCGACCGTGGCGCTGACTTGCTCTTGGTAACGGTCGAGTTCCTGCTGGTGCGCCTGCTGCATTTCGATCTGCTCGGCGCACAGGTTCAGCGCGGCCAATACCAATAATTTGTCACCGATCAGGGTCGGGTACTTTTTCTTGGTAACCGCCAGGGAGGCCTTGAGCATGGTCACGGCATGCATCAGGGTCTGATCTTCGCCGGCCGGTGCCTTGATCGAGTAATCCTCTCCGAGAATCGAAACGACCTTTATCCCCTCGCTCATGCGCTGACAGGCCCTGCACTCACACGCTCAACCAGTGCCTGGATGCGTGCGGCGGTGGCGCCGTGCTTTTCTTCCTGTTCCATCAGGTTCAGTTGCAGGCTGTCGTTTTCGTCCTTGGCGCGGGCCAGTTCGGCCTTGAGGGATTCGTTGCTGCCCAGCAGCTCTTGATTCTGCTGTACGAGGTCGCTGACCAGTTGTTCCAGTTGGCTGAGGGATGCTTCTAACATTTTGATTTCTCGGGCTTTTAAAAGGGCGGTGACGATAAAGAAAATTCACCTCGGATGCCAGGGTTATCCCCGGCGCGCAGCCCGATTACTCAGGGCCGGGCCGCACTTAGTGACTGCATTTACCCGATCTGGTTCCTGAATCCGCCCAACCCCTCGTCAGATGCGACAAAAACGCACGGCCCCTTAAGACTTTCGTCCCATGGCCGATAGCGGATGTATACCTCGTCTCATGACCGCATGGGTCGCGCTCTCCCCCAGGATTCCAGCATGTCTCTTCGTAATATGAATATCGCCCCGAGGGCCTTCCTCGGCTTCGCGTTTATTGGCGCCCTGATGTTGTTGCTGGGTGTGTTCGCCCTGAACCAGATGAGCAAGATTCGCGCAGCCACCGAAGACATCACCTCGGCCAGCGTGCCCAGCATTCGTGCCCTCGACGATTTCACCCAGTTGACCCTGCGCCTGCGCGTGCTGTCGTACCGCTTGCTGACCAACCGCGAGCCGGATGTACAGCAAAATACCCTGGAAGCCTTTGAGCTGCGTAATCAGCAGATTCGCACGGCCCAGGGTATCTACGAAAAACTGATCACCAGTACGCAAGAACGCAATGCCTACGACGAGTACGTGCGCCTGCTGGGCCAGTACCACCAGATTGAAGAGCGCATGAAGAGTCTGTCGCGCGCCAATCAAATCGACGAGCTGCGCAACCTGCTGAACACCGAGTTGCTGAACAACTCCGAGCAGGTCAACGCCGTATTGACCCGTTTGCTGGATATCAACAACGACGACGCCAACGCCACCAACCAGCAAGCCAAAGACCAATACGACATGGCCTTTAACCTGGTGGTGGGCCTGCTGGTGGTTGCCACGGCACTGACCTTATTGTTCGCCTGGTTGCTGACCCGCAGCATCACCCTGCCCATCGCCCGCGCCCTCGAAGCTGCGGAAGAAGTGGCCGAAGGCAACCTGACGCGCCCGATCACCGTAGACGGCAACGATGAAGCCGGCCGCCTGCTCGCCGCCATGGCCAAGATGCAAACCAAACTGCGCGACACCCTGCAACGCATCGCCGGCTCCGCCACCCAGCTAGCGTCCGCCGCCGAAGAGCTGAATGCCGTCACCGACGAAAGCGCCCGTGGCCTGACCCAGCAAAACAACGAAATCGAACAAGCCGCCACCGCGGTCAACGAGATGACCAGCGCGGTCGAAGAAGTCGCCCGCAATGCGGTGAGCACCTCCGAAGCCTCGCGCAACGCCACCACCTCTGCCGGTGACGGCCGTGACCTGGTGCAGGAAACCGTCAGCGCCATCGAACGCATGAGCGCCGACGTGCAAGCCACCGCCTCCCTGATTGGCGACCTGGCCAATGAATCGCGGGATATCGGCAAGGTACTGGACGTGATTCGCGGCCTGGCCGACCAGACCAACCTGCTGGCCCTGAACGCGGCGATCGAAGCCGCGCGGGCCGGGGAAGCCGGGCGTGGTTTCGCCGTGGTGGCCGATGAAGTGCGGGCGCTGGCCCATCGCACCCAGCAGTCCACCAGCGAGATCGAGCGCATGATCGGCAGTATCCAGACGGGTACCGAGCACGCAGTGGATTCGATGCGCAACAGCACCGAGCGGGCGGAATCGACGCTGAATATCGCCAAAGGCGCGGGCATGTCGCTCGATACCATCAACACCGCGATTGTCGAGATCAACGAGCGCAACCTGGTGATCGCCAGCGCTGCAGAAGAACAGGCCCAGGTAGCGCGGGAAGTGGACCGCAACCTGGTGAATATCCGTGATTTGTCGGTGCAATCGGCCACCGGCGCCAGCCAGACCAGCGCCGCGAGCAGCGAATTGTCGCGCCTGGCGGTGGATCTGAACGGGATGGTAGGGCGCTTCCGCCTCTAACTGACTGCACTGGTTTAAAAATGTGGGAGGGGCGGTGCGACGATTCGACTTGCTCCCGATAGCGGTCTGTCAGTCAGTTCATCAGTAACTGACCCACCGCTATCGGGAGCAAGCCCCCTCCCACAGTTGCCTCTGCTGCTTGTGGAAAAATCAGAAAAAGCTTTTTGACAGCGCAGCAATTCAACAGGTTAGAATCCCTGGCACGCAGACTGCATGGTCAGTTTGCGCCCCGTCTTCCCTGCTTTGGAGTACTGCCTTTGAATGCGACGACCATCAACAGCCTGTTCTTGATCGGCGCGTTGCTGGTGAGTGCGAGCATTCTGGTGAGCTCCCTTTCGTCCCGCCTGGGCATCCCGATCCTGGTGATCATCCTGGCCGTGGGCATGACCGCCGGTGTCGATGGCGGCGGCATCATTTTCGATAATTATCCGACCGCCTACCTGGTGGGCAACCTTGCGCTGGCCGTGATCCTGCTCGACGGCGGCTTGCGTACACGAGTGGCGAGCTTTCGCGTGGCGCTGTGGCCGGCCTTGTCCCTGGCTACAGTGGGGGTGTTGATTACCACCGGCCTCACGGGCATGGCTGCGGCCTGGCTGTTTGACCTCAACATCATTCAAGGTTTGCTGATCGGCGCCATTGTCGGCTCCACGGACGCCGCAGCGGTGTTCTCGCTGCTGGGCGGCAAGGGACTCAACGAGCGGGTCAGCGCCAGCCTGGAAATCGAATCCGGCAGCAATGACCCGATGGCGGTGTTCCTCACCGTCACCCTGATCGACATGCTCGCCAGCGGCCAGACCGGCCTGCACTGGAGCCTGCTGACGCACCTTATCCGCGAATTCGGCATCGGTGGCCTGGTGGGCCTGGGCGGCGGCTGGCTGATGCTGCAACTGGTCAACCGCATCAACCTGGCCAACGGCCTGTACCCGATCCTGGTGATCGCCGGCGGCCTGTTCGTCTTCGCCCTGACCAACGCCCTGCACGGCAGCGGCTTCCTCGCCGTGTACCTGTGCGGCCTGGTGATCGGCAACCGCCCGGTGCGCAGCCGCCATGGCATCCTGCATATGCTCGACGGTATGGCCTGGCTGGCGCAGATCGGCATGTTTCTGGTGCTGGGCCTGCTGGTCACGCCCCATGACCTGCTGCCGATTGCCCTGCCGGCCCTGGGCCTGGCGCTGTGGATGATCCTGTTTGCACGGCCGCTGTCGGTGATGGTTGGCCTGCTGCCATTCAAAGCGTTCCACGGTCGCGAAAAAGCCTTTATCGCCTGGGTCGGCCTGCGCGGCGCGGTGCCGATCATCCTGGCGGTGTTCCCGCTGATGGCCGGCCTGCCCCATGCGCAGCTGTACTTCAACCTGGCGTTCTTTATCGTGCTGGTGTCGTTGCTGGTACAGGGCACGAGCCTGCCGTGGGTGGCCAAGCTGCTGAAAGTCACCGTACCGCCAGACCCTGCGCCAATCTCCCGCGCCGCCCTGGAAGTACACGTCACCAGCGAGTGGGAGCTGTTCGTCTACCGCCTGGGTGCGGAAAAATGGTGCATCGGTGCGGCCCTGCGCGAGCTGAAAATGCCCGAAGGCACGCGTATCGCTGCGCTGTTTCGTGGCCAGCAACTGCTCCATCCGTCGGGTAGTACGGTGCTGGAAGTCGACGATTTGCTCTGCGTGATCGGCCATGAACACAACCTGCCGGCCCTGGGCAAACTGTTCAGCCAGGCACCGCAACGGGGCCTCGACCTGCGCTTCTTCGGCGACTTCGTGCTTGAAGGCGACGCCCAGCTGGGCGCGGTTTCGGCCCTGTACGGGCTCAAGCTGGAGGGCATCGACCCGGACATGCCATTGAGCCGCTTCATCACCCAGAAAGTCGGCGGCGCCCCGGTAGTGGGCGACCAGGTAGAGTGGAACAACACTATCTGGACCGTCGCGGTCATGGACGGGAACAAGATTGGCAAAGTCGGCGTCAGATTCCCCGAAGGAAGTCGCCCGGGCCCCGGGCTCTTCCTCTAAACTGCGGGGCGATGACGCCCCGATTCTTCACCTTGCAAGACCGGTCTCTATGCCAACTCTGCGCACTTTTCTCGCCACTGCCCTGCTGGGCCTGACCCTTTGTGTCGGCAGCGTACACGCCGCCGACCCGCCCAGCGCCGACGCCATCCAGCAAACCCTGGATAAACTGCCCGATCGCAAGTTGCCTGACGCCGACATGAAGGCGCTGCAGGCGATCCTGCAACAGACCCTGATCTACCTGGGCAACAAGCAGGATTACGAGCAGCGCCTGGCGGACCTCAAGCGCCAGTTGGAAGAGGCGCCACGCCAGACCACTGACAACCAGCGCGAGCTCACCCGGCTCAAGGCCACCAAGGTCATTCCGGTGGCCCAGCGCTACGCCACGCTGCCAGTACCGCAACTCGAGCAATTGCTGGTGCAACGCACCACCCAGCAAGGCGACCTGCAAAAAGAGCTGGCCGAGGCCAACAGCCTGACCATCGCCGCCCAGACCCGCCCCGAACGCGCCCAGACCGAAATCAGCAGCAGCCAGACGCGCATCCAGCAGATCAACGCGACGCTCAAGCTCGGCAAGGACAATGGCAAGGCCCTCAGCGGCGACCAGCGCAACCAGTTGAACGCCGAACTGGCGGCCCTGAATGCGTTGATCCCGCTGCGCCGACAGGAGTTGGCCGGCAACAGCCAGTTGCAAGACCTGGGCAACAGCCAGCATGACCTGATCCAGGAAAAAACCGCGCGCCTGGAGCAGGAAATCCAGGACCTGCAAACCCTGATCAACCAGAAACGCCTGGCCCAGTCGCAACAAACGGTCACCCAGCAATCCATCGAAGCACAGAAAGCCGGCGGTAGCAGCCTGCTGGCCACGGAAAGCGCAGCGAACCTGAAGCTCTCCGACTACCTGCTCAAAAGCACCGACCGTCTTAACGACCTGACCCAGAAAAACCTGCAGACCAAGCAGCAACTGGACACCGTGACCCAAAGCGATTCGGCCCTGGACGAGCAGATCAATGTACTCAAGGGCAGCCTGCTGCTGTCCAAGATTCTCTATAAACAGAAACAAGCTCTGCCACGCCTCACCGTGGACAAAGACCTGGCCGACGATATTGCCAACATTCGCCTGTACCAGTTCGAGGTCAACCAGCAGCGCGAGCTGATCAGCTCTCCCAGCGCCTATGTGGATAAACTGCTAGCGGACCAGCCGCCGGATGAGGTCACCCCGCAACTGCGCCGCACCCTGTTGGAACTGGCGATCACCCGCAGCGACCTGCTGGAGCGCCTGAGCCGCGAATTGAGCGCACTGCTCAACGAATCCATCACCCTGCAACTGAACCAGAAACAACTGCTGAGCACCGCCACTACCCTGCGTGCAACGCTCGACGAGCAGATGTTCTGGATCCCGAGCAACAAGCCGCTGGACACCGAATGGCTGGAAACCGTGCCGGCGCACCTGAGCAAGCAAGTCACCACCCTGCCCTGGGCTTCCAGCGTCAGCGAGTTGTATGACGGCCTGACCCAACGCCCGCTGCTGTTCCTGCCGTTACTGCTGTTGATCGGCGCGCTGCTGTGGCGCCGTAATGCGCTCTATGTGCGCCTGAAAAAGGTTCACCTGGACATCGGCCACTTCAAGCGCGACAGCCAGTGGCACACGCCCCAGGCCATCCTGATCAATGTCCTGCTGGCCATGCCGGTAGCCCTGGGCCTGGCGCTGTGCGGCTATGCCCTACAGATCGATGCCCGTGGGCAAAACGCCAACCTGGGCGCAGCCTTGTTGCAGATCGCCCAGGCCTGGCTGGTGTTCTACACCGCCTACCGCATCCTCGCGCCGGGCGGCGTGGCGGAACTGCACTTCCGCTGGGAAAAGCCTCAGGTCGAATTCCTGCAAGGCTGGGTGCGCAAGCTTGGCCTGGTAGTGCTGGCGTTGGTGGCAGTCGTAGCGATTGCCGAACATCAGCCGGCGGCGCTGGCCGACGACGTGCTGGGCATTGGCGTGGTGCTGACCTGCTACGCGCTGATGGCCTGGCTGCTGGGCCGCCTGCTGCTGAACAGCCCGACCCACGAGAAAGCCTCGCTGTTTCGCAAGGCTATCGGGCTGCTGTTCACCGCCCTGCCGGTCGCGCTGTTTATTGCCGTGTGTTTTGGCTACTACTACACCGCACTGAAACTCAGCGACCGACTGATCAACACCCTGTACCTGCTGATGTTCTGGCTGGTGATTGAGGCCACCTTTGTGCGTGGCCTAGGGGTTGCCGCCCGGCGCCTGGCCTATTCCCGCGCCCTGGCCAAACGCCAGGCCGCCAAGGAAGCCGGTGATGGCGAAGCGGTTATCGAAGAGCCGACCCTGGACATCGAGCAGGTCAACGAACAGTCGATGCGCCTGATCCGCCTGGCCTTGCTCGGCGGCTTTATCGCGGCGCTGTACTGGGTGTGGTCGGACCTGATCTCGGTGTTTTCGTACCTGGATAACGTCACCCTGTACGAATACACCAGCGGCACAGGTGCGAATATCAGCATGGTGCCCATCAGCATCGGCGACCTGCTCGGCGCGTCGATCATCATCGGCATCACCTTCGCCCTGGCGCGCAACCTGCCCGGCCTGCTTGAGGTACTGGTGCTGTCCAAGCTGGACCTGGCCCAAGGCAGCGCCTACGCCACCACCACCTTGCTGTCCTACATCATTGCCGGTGTGGGCTTCGTATCCACACTGTCCACCCTCGGGGTGAGCTGGGACAAGCTGCAATGGCTGGTCGCCGCGCTGTCGGTGGGCCTGGGCTTCGGCATGCAGGAGATCTTCGCCAACTTCATCTCCGGCATCATGATCCTGTTCGAACGCCCGGTGCGGATCGGCGACACCATCACCATCGGCAACCTGTCAGGCACGGTAAGCAAGATCCGCATTCGTGCTACCACGATCACCGATTTCGACAACAAAGACATCATCGTCCCGAACAAGACCTTCATTACCGGGCAACTGATCAACTGGTCGCTGACCGACACCATCACCCGCGTGACCCTGAAACTCGGTGTGGACTACGGCTCCGACCTGGACCTGGTGAAGGAATTGTTACTGAAGGCCGCACGGGAAAACCCACGGGTACTGAAAGAGCCCGAACCCCATGTGTACTTCCTCAACTTCGGCGAAAGCACGCTAGACCACGAGCTGCGCATGCATGTACGCGACCTGGGCGACCGCAACCCGGTGCTCGACGAGGTCAACCGCTTTATCAACCGTGAGTTCAAGAAACAGCACATCAACATCTCGTTCAGGCAGATGGAGATCTACCTGAAAAACCTCCACGGCCAGGAATACAAACTGGTGCCGGCCGAGGATGAGCGCAAGACCATCGTCGAGCCCGTCGACAAGCCCGACGCACCAGAGCCACCCGCCGGCAAAGTGGTGGATGCGCCGGAACCGCCACCGAGCAAACTCGACTAAACGCCCTATCCCCAGCAGAATGCTCGGACATTCTGCTGGAGATGGCCGGTGAAAGCCCTCGACGAACTGACCTTCGACAACCGCTTCGCACGCCTGGGCGATGCGTTCTCAACTCACGTGTTGCCCGAACCCCTCGACGAACCGCGCCTGGTGGTGGCAAGCAACGCCGCCATGGCCCTGCTTGACCTCGACCCGGCGGTGGCCGAAACACCGGTATTTGCCGAACTGTTTGGCGGCCACAAACTGTGGGCCGAGGCAGAACCACGGGCGATGGTCTATTCCGGGCATCAGTTCGGCGGCTACACCCCGCAGTTGGGCGATGGCCGCGGGTTGTTGCTGGGCGAGGTGTATAACCAGGCCGGCGAGCACTGGGATTTGCATCTCAAGGGCGCCGGCATGACGCCTTACTCACGCATGGGCGACGGGCGTGCGGTGTTACGCTCTTCTATTCGTGAATTTCTCGCCTCGGAAGCCCTGCACGCGCTGGGCATTCCCAGCAGCCGCGCCCTGTGCGTGATCGGCTCCAGTACCCCGGTTTGGCGGGAGAAGCAGGAACGTGGGGCGATGGTTTTGCGCCTGGCCCCCAGCCATGTCCGCTTCGGGCATTTCGAATACTTCTACTACACCAAGAAGCCCGAACAGCAGGCCGAGCTGGCCGAACACGTATTGAACCTGCACTACCCCGAGTGCCGCGAGCAGCCTGAGCCGTACCTGGCGATGTTCCGTGAAATCGTCGAGCGCAATGCCGAAATGATCGCCAAATGGCAAGCCTATGGCTTCTGCCACGGCGTAATGAACACCGACAACATGTCGATCCTGGGCATCACCTTCGACTTCGGGCCGTTTGCCTTCCTCGACGACTTTGATGCTCACTTCATCTGCAACCATTCGGACCATGAAGGGCGTTACTCCTTCAGCAACCAAGTGCCGATCGGGCAGTGGAACCTCAGTGCACTGGCTCAGGCCCTCACGCCGTTTATCAGCGTTGACGCCTTGAAAGAAGCGCTTGGCCTGTACCTGCCGTTCTACCAGGCCCACTACCTGGACCTGATGCGCCGCCGCCTGGGCCTGACCACTGCCGAAGACGATGACCAGAAGCTGGTGGAGGGCTTGCTTAAGCTGATGCAGAACAGTGGCGTGGACTACACGCTGTTGTTCCGGCGCCTGGGCGATGAGTCCGCAGAGCTTGCGGTGACGCGGTTGCGCGATGACTTTGTCGACCTGGCCGGGTTCGACGCCTGGGCCCAATTGTATAAAGATCGGGTTGCACGGGATGGGGATTACAGTGAAGAACAGCGCCGTGAGCGGATGCATGCGGCTAACCCGTTGTACATCCTGCGCAACTACCTCGCCCAAAACGCCATCGCCGCCGCCGAGGCTGGGGACTACAGCGAAGTGCGACGGCTGCATGAGGTGCTTTCCAAACCGTTCGAGGAACAAGCGGGCATGGAGCAATACGCGCAGCGGCCGCCGGATTGGGGCAAGCATTTGGAGATCAGTTGTTCGTCTTGATCCCTTTAGATAAAGGTCTCCACTGACACCCCGAAACGCTCGGCCAGCCAACGAATCTGGCGCACGTTGAGCTGGCGTTTTCCGCTCAATATCTCAGAGACGACTGATTGCGCCCCAACCCCCGGAAGGTCGCTCTGGGTGAGATTGTGCTCGCGCATCATGTAGCGCAGCACATCGACCCCACTGGCGACGGGCATAGGACGATGCTCACGATCATAAGCTTCGATCCAGTCGCTGAGAATGTCGACCAGGCTCATCAGCGGGCTGTCCTCGTCTTCACCCACCAGACTCAATAGCTCATCCAAACCGCACACCAGTGCGTCGTAGTCTGCCTCGTTTTGCGGCTTGCGCAGCACAGGCGAAACGAATTGCCAGTGCTCTGCCGCTACTCGCATAAGCGCGCTCATTTGATTTGTTCCTTCCATTTGTCCTTCTCATAATCGCGATGGTCAAGCAGGTGTTTGATGTAAACGCGCTGCATTCGATACTGCACCGACGCAATCAACCTCAGCTTGTTACCGCCAATATCAAATACATGAAACTCACCTACCTTGTCCGTGGCAGGAAACATGGCTTTCATTGCAGCGAAGTCTTTGGGGGCGTTGCGTTTGATCACGCGATACCACTGGTCCAGAGCCGTTGCTGAGCGCGGCCATTTTTCCTTTGCTTCCCAGATCCTGCTTTCACTGATTACTCGCATGCAACGTCCTTATCGCATCTTGCTATGAAGGTTAAACCTGAATCCGAACTATCGCAATTTGCTATAGCCGCAAACAGACCGGTGGCGCACGACAAAAAGCCTAGACACGCGACTTACCCCGGCGCGAGCGAAACTGTGAGCGAATAAGTCTCTTGCCCCCAACCTTGATAAACCTCGGTCCCGGCACCAAATACACGTATGGCCAGACCCTAGGAGCCTCCGATGTCCGAACCTCTTGTTATCCCTTGCCCCCATTGCAATGGCCTCAACCGCATTCCCGGCGAACGCCTGGGCGATGCACCCAAATGCGGGCGTTGCAAGCAGCCCGTGTTACTGAACAAACCGTTTGAGCTGAAACAGGGCGACTACGCCAGCCAGATCAAGGGCGATCTGCCGTTGCTGGTGGATGTGTGGGCCGCCTGGTGTGGGCCGTGCAAGTCGTTTGCGCCGGTATTCGAGCAGGCTGCCGGGCAGCTTGAGGGTAAGTGCCGGTTGGCGAAGCTGGACAGCGAGGCTAATCAGCAGCTGTCGGCACAGCTGGGGATTCGTTCTATTCCCAGTTTGATTCTGTTCAAGAACGGTCGCGAAGTGGCGCGCCAGAGCGGGGCGTTTCCGTTACCGCAGTTGATGAGCTGGTTGCGTAGTCAGGGGGTGTAACCGACCTTCAGAACAATGCTGGACAGTGTGGGAGGGGGCTTGCTCCCTCCCACATTTGGCTCAAGCGTTTTCCAGCAAGTTATGCAATTCCACAAACTGCTGGGTCAGCTTGTGCCTGGGATCCAGGTGGATCAGCGGCTTGCTTTCCTGGTGCGACTCGCGCATGCGCACCGAACTGGCCAGGTACACCGGCAGCACTGGCAGGCCCTCGGCAATCAACTCATCCAACATCTGCTGCGGCAGGCTCGCCCTGGCCTGGAACTGGTTGACCACAATGCCTTCCACTTCCAGGCCTTCGTTGTGGTCGTCCTTCAGTTCTTCGATTTCCCTCAGCAAGCCGTACAACGCCTGGCGCGAGAAGCTGTCGCAATCGAAGGGGATCAATACACGATCAGCGGCAATCAGCGCCGAAACCGCATAGAAGTTCAAGGCGGGCGGGGTGTCGAGGTAAATCCGGTCGTAATCTTCGCTCAACTCATCCAGCAGCTTTCGCAGCTTGTTGATCTTGTGCTTGGCCTCAAGCTTGGGCTGCAGGTCTGCAAGCTCTGCGGTGGCCGTGATCACGTGCAGGTTGTCGAACGGTGTTTCGTAGATATCCACGCGGTTTTTCTTCGAAAATGGCCCGGTGGACAGGGTTTGCTTGAAGAATTCGGCAATCCCCATGGGGATATCATCGCCGGTCAGCCCGGTGAGGTACTGGGTCGAGTTGGCTTGAGCATCGAGGTCTACCAACAGGGTTCGATAGCCTTCACTGGCGCTGACCGCCGCCAGGTTACAGGCGATGCTGGACTTGCCAACGCCGCCTTTTTGATTGAACACCACGCGCCGCATGGAAAAACCTCCGTGTATCAATGAATGTCCGAGTGTAGAGGGCAAAAGTGCCTGTTAGCTACCTCGTTCATCCATGCACTACTGCATTACCGGCGTGCCGTAGTAAGTCACGCACAAATGAATAGGAATGGTCCGACAATCCAAGGGGCTCCCCGGTAAAGGACAATCGGTAATTCCTCCCCACTAATTTGTAATCACACTTGAACAATTCTTTACCAAAGTTTGCTAGAACCCCACGGCACCGGGATAATGCGCGCCATTCGGCCATCGCTCCCTGTCCCGGTATTCGGGGCTACCGGCCGCACATGGAAGCCCGCAGGGGCGGGATAACTTCTCAGTGATCAACTTCAACATCGCCCAATGGCGCGCCTGGGCTCCTGGCCTGGAGACTGCCGATGACTGGCACGCCTGGTGCCGGGCCCCGGTGTTGCTGCCTGCCAGTGATGCGTCGCCAGATGTGTCATTTTTGCCAGCTATGCAACGCCGCCGCCTGAGCCGCCTGGCGCGCATGGCCTTCAGTGTGGGCTGGCCACTGGCCGAGGGCTTGCAGGATTTGCCCCTGGTGTTTATCTCCCGGCACGGCGAAACCCCACGCACC
Source organism: Pseudomonas haemolytica (assembly GCF_009659625.1). Classification (GTDB taxonomy): domain Bacteria; phylum Pseudomonadota; class Gammaproteobacteria; order Pseudomonadales; family Pseudomonadaceae; genus Aquipseudomonas; species Aquipseudomonas haemolytica. The sequence goes on from NZ_VOIW01000004.1 coordinate 260,332, forward strand.
CTGGATATTCTCAGCGACCTGGCCAATGACCAGCCGCTGTCGCCAACCCAGTTCAGCCTGTCGGTGCACAACGCAGTGATTGGCCTGTGGTCGATCCTGCGCAATGAAACCAGCGAAATGACCGCCCTTGCCGCCGCCGGCGATGGCCTGGAACACGGCCTGCTCGAAGCCGCGGCATTGCTCAACGAAGGCGCCCCGGCGGTGCTGCTGGTGATCACTGAAGAACAGCCGCCCGAAGCCTACGCCGGCTGGATCCATGACGTCCCATTCCCCTACGCCCTCGGCCTGCTGCTGACGCCCGGCGACGAGTGGCAACTGGAACTCACCAGCGGCACTGTCCAACCCTCCACCACCGCCCAGTGGCCCCATGCCCTGAACCTGCTGCGCACCCTGTTGACCGAACAGGGCGCCTGCCAACATGCCTGGAAGAACCGAGTATGGAACTGGCAACGCAAGCCCTGACCGACAAGCCACGGGACGCCTACTACTGGCGCCTGTTCGCCACCGCCGCGAGCTTTTTCGTGTTCGGCGTGGGTGGGCTGTGCCTGCGTTTGCTGGTGTTCCCGTTGCTCAGTTGCCTGCCGGGCAGCGCCGAACAGCACCAGCGCCGCGCCCGCCACACTATCAGCCGGCTGTTCTGGTTCTTTATCCAGCTGATGCAGCGTGGCGGCGTGCTGACCTACAGCGTGGAAGGCGCCGAGAAGCTCGGGCGCCCCGGGCAGATGATCGTTGCCAACCACCCGTCGCTGATCGATGTGGTGTTCCTGATCGGCCTGATGCGCCAGACCAACTGCGTGGTCAAGCAGAGCCTGTTTCAAAACCCGTTCACCCGCGGCCCGGTGCGCGATGCCGGCTATATCAGCAACGACGGCAGCGCCGACATGCTCGATGCGGCGGCCGACGCCCTGCGCGCCGGCCAGACCCTGATCATCTTTCCCGAAGGCACCCGCACCACGCCCGGCGCCGCACCCGCCTTTCATCGCGGCGGCGCGGCGATTGCCCTGCGGGGTGCGACAATCATCACCCCGGTGGTGATCAAGGTCAGCCCCACCACCCTGACCAAGGCTGAACCCTGGTATCGCATTCCCAAACGTCGATTCCACTTCAGTTTGCGCGTGGGTGCCGATATAGAACCACAAGCGTTTGCCGCAGTCGGCCCCGCGCCCCAGGCATCACGCAAGCTTAACGATTACCTGCATCACTATTTCATTAAGGAGCTCGCCGAAGATGAGCGACCAACACCGCCTTGAGCACGACATAAAGACGCTGATCATCGAGGCCCTGGGCCTGGAGGACATCAGCGCCGACGACATTGGCAGCGAACAGACCCTGTTCGGCGAAGGCCTGGGCCTGGATTCGGTCGACGCCCTGGAGTTGGGCCTGGCGATCCAGAAAACCTACGGCATCAAGATCGATGCCGACGCCAAGGACACCCGCAATCACTTCACTAACGTGGCCAGCCTTGCGGCGTTCGTCACGGCCCGACAGGCAGCTTGAGACCGTACCATGCAAACTCGTGACGATATTTTCAACACCCTGCGCGATGCCTTGGTGGAACTGTTTGAACTGCCCCCGGAGCGCGTGACCCCCGACGCCAACCTGTACCAGGACCTGGAAATCGACAGCATCGACGCCGTGGACCTGATCGACCATATCAAGCGCCAGACCGGCAAGAAGATCGCCGCCGAAGAGTTCAAGGCCGTGCGCACTGTGAACGACGTGGTTGAGGCGGTGTACCGTCTGGTCCAGCCCGCCGCATGAGCCGGCTGATCGGCCTTGGCCTGTTGTTGGCGGGGCTGCTGTACCCCTTCGCGGTGTATTACGGCACTGAGCACTTTGCGCCGTGGCAATTCGGCCTGCTACTGGGCAGCTTGTGGCTGCTGCGTGCACTGACCGCTACGCAGCGCCCCGGCAGCCGTTGGATGGCGGCGACAATAATCGTGTTCTGCCTGCTGCTGGCCTGGTTCGATAACCCGCAGTGGCTGCGCTGGTACCCGAGCCTGGTCAGCGCGTTCATGCTGACGCTGTTCGGCCTGAGCCTGAAATACGGCCCACCGATGGTCGAGCGCCTGGCGCGCATGACCGACCCACACCTTGCGCCCCACGCGGTGGTGTATACCCGCCAGGTGACGGTGGTGTGGAGTGTGTTTTTTCTCTGTAATGGCCTGCTCGCCGCCGCGCTCACCCTGTGGGCGCCGTTGAGCTGGTGGACGTTGTACAACGGCCTGATCGCCTACGGGCTGATGGGCTTGTTGTTTGCCGTGGAATGGCTGGTACGACAAAGGGTTCGAGGCCGCGTATGAACGGGTTGAAACTTGAGCACATGCTGCTTGAGCCGCTGCAAGATCGCTGGGTAACCGCCGAGCCTGAAATGAATCACGCGCAGTTGTGGGAGCGCTCGCTGAGCCTGGCGGCGGGCCTGCAAGCGCGGGGTATTCGACGCCTGGCCGTGCATCTGGAAGACGCCGGGGTGCTGGCGATCGCGCTGCTGGGCGCCTGGCGTGCCGGTGCGAGCGTGCTGTTGCCCGCCGACCTGCAACCCCAGACCCGCCAACGCTGGGCTGATGCCGTAGATGCCTGGCTGGTTGAAGCCACCGACCTGGACGCGCTGTATCAAGCGCCGTTGAGCCCTGCCGCCCTCGACCTCGACACCTGCCAACTGAGCCTGTGCACTTCCGGCTCCAGCGGCGAACCCAAGCGCATCGACAAAACCCTGCGCCAGCTGGCTAACGAAGTGCAGGCCCTGGAAGCGCTCTGGGGAGCGGAGCTCAAAGACGCGTGCATCATCGGCAGCGTCGCCACCCAGCACATCTACGGTTTACTGTTCCGCGTGCTGTGGCCGCTGTGCGCCGGCCGCCCTTTTGCGCGCAAGCAACTGGCATTCCCCGAGGACATGCAACGCGCCAGCCGCGAGCACGCACAATTTGCCTGGGTGGCCAGCCCGGCGCTGCTCAAGCGCATGGGCGACAACCTCGACTGGCCAGCGCTGAGCCAAGTGGCGCGGGTGTTTTCCTCCGGTGGCGCGTTGCCTGTTGAAGCCGCCGGCAGCCTGTACGACCGCTTGCAGCAATGGCCGACGGAAATCCTCGGCAGCTCGGAGACCGGCGGCATCGCCTGGCGCCAGGGCGCGCAACCCTGGCAGCCGTTCGCCGACGTGCAACTGAGCCAGGATGCGGACGGCGCCCTGCGCATCGCCTCGCCTTATCTGCCTGAGGGTCATGTGGAACAAACCGCCGACGCCGCACGCATCCATTCCGATGGCCGTTTCGAGCTGCTGGGCCGCCTGGACCGCATCGTCAAGCTGGAAGAAAAACGCATCTCCCTGCCGATGCTGGAGCAAGCCCTAATGGCTCACCCCTGGGTTGCTGAAACGCGCCTGGGCGTGGTGCAGGAAAACCGCGCCACCCTCGGTGCCTTGGTGGTGCTCAGCGCTGATGGCCTGCATGCCCTGCGCAACCAGGGCCGGCGCACAGTCACCCAAACCCTGCGCCAGCACCTGAGCCAACATTGCGAAGCCCTGGCCCTGCCCCGGCGCTGGCGGTTGCTGCGCCAACTGCCGCTGAACAGCCAGGGCAAGCTGCCCCAGGCCGCGGTCGAAGCCTTGCTGTTGGCGCCACGGCCGAAAGCCCCGGAGGTTTTGGAGCAGGTCGAAACCAATGGCGAATGGACCGTGCAACTGAGCATCCCGCCGGACCTGGCCTATTTCAGCGGGCACTTCCCGGTCACCCCGGTGTTGCCGGGCGTGGTGCAGGTGGAATGGGCGTTCAACCTCGGCCAGCAGCTGCTTGATTTGCCGGGCACATTCGCCGGGATGGAAGTACTCAAGTTTCAGCAACTGGTGCGCCCAGGCGACCGTATCGAACTGCACCTGCGCTTTGATCGGGAACGCAGCAAGCTGTACTTCGCTTACCGCAACGGCGTCGCGGCCTGTTCCAGTGGCCGCATACAGCTGGAAGCCGCCCATGCATAACCCTTGCGCACTCATCCCGGTGTACAACCATGAAGCCGCCGTACCCGCCGTGGTCCGCAGCCTGCTCAACACTGGCCTGCCCTGCCTGCTGGTCGACGACGGCAGCAGCCCGGCCTGCGCGGCGGTGTTAGCGCAACTGGCGACGCTGGAAAACGTCACCCTGCTGACCCTGCCCAGCAACCAGGGCAAGGGCGGCGCGGTCATGGCCGGTTTCCGTGAGGCGGTGCGCCTGGGCTACACCCATGCCCTGCAAGTGGACGCCGACGGCCAGCATGACCTGCGCGAAGTCGAAACCTTTATCGACACTTCCCGCCGGCACCCCAACGCGATCATCTGCGGCTACCCCGAGTACGACGACAGCGTGCCCAAAGGCCGCTTGTATGCGCGCTACCTGACCCACGTATGGGTATGGATCAACACCCTGTCACTGCAGATTCGCGATTCGATGTGCGGCTTTCGCGTGTACCCGCTGGCGCCGACCCTGGCCTTGATGGACTCGGCCTACATCGGCACGCACATGGATTTCGACTCGGACATCCTGGTGCGCTTGGCCTGGCGCAACCAACCAATGCGCTGGCTACCGACCCAGGTGCACTACCCGGCCGACGGCCTGTCGCACTTTCGCTTGTTCCGCGACAACGTACGCATCAGCGCGATGCACACACGGTTGTTCTTCGGCATGTTGGTGCGTGCGCCGATGATCCTGTGGCGACGGTGGCAGGCATGAGCGACAGCACCAAGCACTGGGCCGACCGCGAGGAGCGCGGCAGCTTCTGGCTGATGAAATTCACCGCGGTCGCCGCAAAAGTACTCGGTCGTCGCCTGCTGAGCCCGTTGCTGTACAGCATCGTTTTCTACTTCTTCTTGTTCGGCCGCACCGCGCGCCACAGCGCCTGGCAATACCAACAGCGCCTGGCCGAATGGAGCGGGCGCGATGAGCTGAGGCCCACCCACAGGAAAGTCTTCGGCCAGTTCATGGCCTTCGCCGATTCGCTGCTGGACAAGCTCGACGTGTGGAACGGCAAGCTGCGCCTGGAGCAGATCGAAATCAACGACCCGGCGCAATTGCGCGGGCAACTGCGTGGCGAGCGCGGGCAGATGCTGGTGGGCGCGCACCTGGGCAACCTCGAAGTGTGCCGCGCCCTCGCAGAGATCGGTGAGCAAGTCACCATGAACGTGCTGGTGCACACCAAACACGCCGAGCGCTTCAACCGTCTGCTCGGTGAAGCCGGGGCCACCCATTTGCGCCTGATCCAGGTCAGCGAGCTGGACCCGGCCACCATGCTGCTGCTCAGCCAACGCCTGGACGACGGCGAGTGGCTGGCGATTGCCGGCGACCGCGTACCGCTGCACGGCGGGCGCCGGGTGCGCGTGGATTTCCTCGGCCACGATGCCGCCTTCCCCCAAGGCCCGTGGCTGTTGGCCGGCCTGCTCAAATGCCCGGTGAACCTGCTGATGTGCCTGAAACACCAAGGCCGCTATCGCCTGACCATCGAGCCTTTCGCGCCATTGATCGAATGGAAGCGCAGTACCCGCGAGCAAGTCATTGCCGAGTGGGCCGCACGCTACGCCGCACGCCTGGGCCAGTTCTGCCTGCAGGCGCCCCAACAATGGTTCAACTTTTACCCTTTCTGGAAGACCGATGACAACGCATCTTGAGCCGGTAACCTTTGGCGAGCGCCCTTTGGGCATCGAAGACGTGCTGGCCCTGGCCAACCGTCAGGCGCCCACGCAGTTGCAGGATGACGTGGCCTATCGCCAGCGCATTGCCAAGGGCGCGCAGTTCCTCGACTCGCTGCTGGACAAGGAAGGCGTGATCTACGGCGTGACCACCGGCTACGGCGACTCCTGCGTGGTGGCGGTGCCGCTGGAGCACGTCGAGGCGCTGCCGCGTCACCTGTACACCTTTCACGGGTGCGGGTTGGGCAAGTTGCTGGATGCCCAGGCGACCCGAGCGGTGCTGGCGGCGCGTTTGCAGTCGCTGTGCCACGGCGTGTCTGGTGTGCGTGTGGAGCTGCTGGAGCGCCTGCATGGGTTCCTCGAACACGACGTACTGCCGCTGATCCCGGAGGAAGGTTCGGTGGGCGCCAGCGGTGATCTGACGCCGTTGTCCTATGTGGCGGCGACCTTGTCCGGCGAGCGCGAAGTGCTGTTCCGTGGCGAACGTCGCCAGGCGGCCGATGTGCACCGCGAACTGGGTTGGGAACCGCTGGTACTGCGCCCCAAAGAAGCCCTGGCGTTGATGAACGGCACTGCAGTGATGACTGGCATTGCCTGCCTGGCCTTCGCCCGCGCCGACTACCTGCTGCACCTGGCCACGCGCATCACCGCGCTCAATGTGGTGGCGCTGCAAGGCAACCCGGAGCACTTCGACGAGCGCCTGTTCGCCGCCAAGCCACACCCGGGGCAGATGCAGGTCGCCGCATGGCTGCGCAACGACCTGGCGATTGATGCACCCACCGCGCCGCTGCATCGCCTGCAGGATCGCTATTCGCTGCGCTGTGCACCCCACGTACTCGGTGTGCTGGCTGACAGCCTGAACTGGCTGCGTTCGTTTATCGAGATCGAGCTCAACAGTGCCAATGACAACCCGATCATCGACGCAGAGGAAGAACGCGTGCTGCACGGCGGGCACTTCTACGGCGGACATATCGCCTTCGCCATGGACAGCCTCAAGACTCTGGTAGCCAACGTTGCCGACCTGCTCGACCGCCAGCTCGCGCTGCTGGTGGACGTGCGTTACAACCACGGCCTGCCGAGCAACCTGTCGGGCGCCCCGGCCGACCGCGCGATGATCAACCACGGCTTCAAGGCGGTGCAGATCGGCACCAGTGCCTGGACCGCCGAAGCCCTGAAAAACACCATGCCGGCCAGCGTGTTTTCGCGCTCCACCGAGTGCCACAACCAGGACAAGGTGAGCATGGGCACCATTGCCGCTCGCGATGCGATCCGTGTGCTGGAGCTGACCGAACAGGTGGCCGCCGCTACCCTGCTCGCCGCCAACCAAGGTGTGTGGCTGCGCGCCCAGGCCGAGGATGCACGGCCGCTGCCACCGGCATTGGCCGCGATGCACGCAGAACTGGCCCAGGACTTCCCGCCCGTCATCGAAGACCGTGCCCTGGAAGGCGAACTGCGCCTGTGCCTGCAACGCATCGCCGCGCAACACTGGAGGCTGCATGCGTAGCCCCGGCGTATTGCACAGCGACACTGAAATCCTCGTGCCGTTTTTCGATATCGACACCATGAACGTGGTGTGGCACGGGCATTACGTGAAGTACCTGGAAGTGGCGCGCTGTGCGTTGCTGGACAAGATTGGCCATAACTACACGGCAATGCTCGAGTCCGGCTACGCCTGGCCGGTGATCGACATGCAGCTACGCTATGTGCGTGGCGCTACCTTTGGCCAAACCCTTAATGTGCGCGCCAGCCTGGTGGAGTGGGAGAACCGTTTGAAGGTGAACTACCTGATCACTGACCTTGCCAGCGGCGAGCGCCTGACCCGCGCCAGCACCGTGCAAGTAGCGGTGGAAATCGCCAGCCGCGAGATGCAGTTGGCCTCCCCCAAGATATTCACCGACGCCGTAGAAAGGGCTTTGAAATGCTGACCCCTGTGGGAGCGGGCTTGCTCGCGAAGATCGTCAACGATAACGCGGTTCGCCTGATACTGCGCGGCGTCCTTAAGTCCTTCGCGAGCAAGCCCGCTCCCACAGGGATTGTGCTCACCCTGTTGTTGAGTTTCCCAGGCTTGGCGCAGGCGTTTGATTTGCAACAGCTCAGCGACCAACTGGCCAAACCCTCAGTGATCCACGGCAACTTCACCCAGGAAAAACACCTGCGTGCCCTGCCCCAGCCGTTGGTCAGCAAAGGCACCTTCGTGCTCGCCAAGGACCACGGCCTGCTGTGGCTGTTGAAAACTCCGCTGCAACAGGACTACCGCATCAGCGCCCAGGGCATCGCCCGGCGTGACGCCAACGGCTGGCAACCGCTGCCGAACAAGAGCGCCGGTGCCGAGCAGAATCGCCTGTTCCTCGCCGTACTCCAGGGTGACAGCAGCGGCTTGCAGCGTGACTTCGACCTGCAACTGCAAGGCCAGGCCCAGCAGTGGAAACTCACGCTGATCCCGCGCTCGCTGCTGCTCAAGCAAGTGTTCACCCAGATCAATATCGACGGCGGCGAGCTTGTGCAAACCATCGAACTGCTGGAAACCCAAGGCGACAGCACCGTGCTGCGCATGCAGGACAGCACGGCAAGCCAGCCCTTGAGCGATGCGGAGCAACACGACTTTGCCCAGTGAGCGTTTGCTGCCACGGCTGTTCCTGATCCTGCTGGTGGCCGTGCTGGCCCTGGCCGGCTGGCAGTGGCGCCATGGCGCGCCGTTGTCGGCCAACCTGATGGAGCTGGTGCCGGGCAGTACACCGAACGCCCTGGAACAGCAAGCCGAACAGCGCATGCAGGAACCGCTCAACCGAGAATTGCTGGTGCTGGTGGGGCACGCCGACCGCCAGCAAGCCGTGGCTGTGGCGCAGCAATTGGGCGAACGTTGGCAGGCCAGCGGCCTGTTTGAAAAGGTGCAGTGGAACCTGCAAGCTGACTTGCCGGCGCTGCGTGAGCAACTGCTGCGCGGGCGCTTGTCGATGCTTTCGGCCAAGGACCGCGAGCAACTGATCGAGCAACCCGATGCCTTCATCCAGCAACGGGTGCAAGCGCTGTTCGACCCGTTCACCGGCTTCAGCCTGGTGCCGAGCCAGGACGACTGGCTGGGCCTGACCGGGCGCATCCAGAACAGCCAGCCGCAACACGGCTCGGTGCAGCTGGACATCGGCAGCGGTGCGCTGATCGCCGATGCCGACGGCAAGCGCTGGGTATTGCTGCGGGCGCGCACCACCGGCAATGCCTTCGACATGAAATTGCCGCTGCACGTGGCGGATCTGCTCCAGGCCAGCCGCGAGCAAGCCAGCGAGCACGGCGCGCAATTGCTCGCCGCCAGCGGCTTGCTCTACGCGGCCAACGGCCAACAGCAGGCCACTCGGGAAATCACCTGGGTCGGCGGCGGCGCGACCGTCGGTATCCTGCTGTTGCTGTTGCTGGCCTTCCGGCGCTGGCGCGTGTTGCTGGCGTTTGTGCCGGTGCTGGTGGGCATGCTGTTTGGCGCGGTGGCCTGTGTGGCGCTGTTCGGGCATATGCATGTGATGACCCTGGTGCTGGGCTCCAGCCTGATCGGCGTGGCGGTGGATTACCCACTGCACTACCTGTCGAAAAGCTGGAGCCTGCAGCCGTGGCGCAGTTGGCCGGCGTTGCGCCTGACCCTGCCGGGGCTGAGCCTGAGCCTGGCCACCAGCTGTATCGGCTACCTGGCGCTGGCCTGGACACCGTTCCCGGCACTGACACAGATCGCGGTGTTCTCCGCCGCCGGGCTGGTCGGTGCTTATTTGTGCGCCGTGTGCCTGTTGCCGGCGCTGCTCAAGGGTGTGGAACTGCGCCCGGCGCAATGGCCGCTGCGCATCGCCGAGCGTCTGTGGCAGATGCGTACGGCGCTGATCAAGCACATACCCAGTTCAGTCCTGCTGGTGTGGGTGCTGTTGTTCTGCGCCGCAGGCCTGTGGCAGTTGAACAGCAAAAACGATATCCGCCAGTGGATCGGCGCGCCGCCGCAATTGCTGCAGGAAGCCCAGGCCGTGGCGCGCATCACCGGCTACCAACCCACCAGCCAGTTTTTCCTGGTACGGGCCGACAATCAGCAGCAACTGCTGGAGCGCCAGGGCGACCTGGGCAAACGCTTGGATCAGTTGGTGAACATGGACAAGCTCCAGGGTTACCTGGCGCTCAACCAACTGGTCAACCTCCCCAGCGAGCAGCAACAACTGCGGGATGCGCTGAACAACCTGGCGCAACACTGGCAGCCGCTGCTGGACCTCGGCGTACCCGCCAGCGCCCTGCAAGCCGAAGTCGCGCAGTTGCAGGCGTTGCCCACCGCCGACATCGACGCCGCACTGCAAGGCCCGCTGGCCGAACCCTGGCGCACACTGTGGCTCGGCCCGGTCGACGGCGGCGTGGCGGCCATGGTCAGCCTGCAAGGCTTGAACAACCCGGCGCTGCTGCGGGTGCAGGCCCTGGACTTGCCCGGCGTGCAATTGGTCGACCGCCTGGGTGACTTGAACCGGGTGTTTGCCGACACGCAAATCAGCGCCGCCGAGTTGAAGTTGATGTCTTGCGTGCTGATCGTGCTGTTGCTGATTGCGCCCTTCGGCTTTGGCGGCGCCTTGCGTATCGTCGCCCTGCCGCTGCTGGCCGCACTATGCAGCCTGGCCAGCCTCGGTTGGCTGGGCCAGCCGCTGACCTTGTTCAGCCTGTTTGGCCTGTTGCTGGTGACGGCCATCAGTGTTGACTACGCGATTTTGATGCGCGAGCAGATCGGCGGCCCTGCCGTCAGCCTGTTGGGTACGCTGCTGGCGGCGCTGACGACCTGGCTGTCGTTCGGTCTGCTGGCGGTGTCCAGTACACCGGCGGTGAGTAATTTCGGCTTGTCGGTCAGCCTGGGCCTGGCGTTCAGCTTTATGCTGGCGCCCTGGGCCGGCCAACAGAAGCACGCCTTATGAATGTGATTATCGCCCATGCGGCAAGGAGCCCTCGTGCCTATAGTTGAAATGGAACGTCGCCAGGTGGTGGTGATCGGTGCCGGGCCTTCCGGTGCCATCGCGGCCGCGCTGCTAAAGCGCAAAGGGCATGATGTATTGATCATCGAGCGCGAGCATTTCCCACGCTTCTCGATTGGCGAAAGCCTGCTGTCGCACTGCATCGATTTTATCGAAGAAGCCGGCATGCTCGACGCCGTACAAGCGGCAGGCTTCCAGGTAAAAACCGGCGCTGCATTCGCCTGGGGCGAGCGCTACAGTGCATTTGATTTTGGCGACACGTTCAGCAACGGCAAGCCCACCACCTTCCAAGTGCAGCGCGGCGAGTTCGATAAGTTGCTGGCCGATCAGGCGGCGTCGCAAGGCGTGGAAATTCGCTATGGCCAGACCATTGCCGGGGTGGATTTCTCCGGCGAGTGCCGCTACCTGCATGTGCGTCGGGAGAATGGCAGCGCGTACCACATCAAGGCCAAATTCGTGCTGGATGCCAGCGGTTATGGCCGTGTGCTGCCGCGCCTGCTGGACCTTGAGGCGCCGTCGAACTTCCCGCTGCGCCAGGCCGTGTTTACCCACGTCGAAGACCGCATCGAACACCCAGGCTTTGACCGCACCAAGATCCTGGTAACGACTCACCCGACCCAGCGCGATATCTGGTTCTGGACCATCCCGTTCAGTAACGGCCGTTGCTCGGTGGGCGTGGTGGCGGCCAAGGAGCATTTCGACGGCTGCAACAGCGACCTCGACGCCTGCCTGCGCAGCTTCATCGATGAAACCCCAAGCCTGGCCGGCGTGCTCAAAAATGCCGTGTGGGACACCCCGGCGCGCAGCATCGGCGGCTACGCGGCCAACGTCAAAACCCTGCACGGCCCGGGCTTTGCGCTGCTGGGCAACGCGGCGGAATTCCTCGACCCGGTGTTCTCTTCGGGCGTGACCATCGCCATGCGCTCGGCGAGCATGGCCGCCGCCGTTCTGCATCGTCAGCTCAACGGCGAAACCGTCGACTGGCAAAGCGAATTCGCCGAGCCCTTGAAGCGCGGTGTCGACACCTTCCGCTGCTACGTCGAAGGCTGGTACGCCGGCACGTTCCAGGATGTGATTTTCCATCCTGGCAGCTCACCGGAGATCCGCCGCATGATCAGTTCGATCCTGGCCGGTTACGCCTGGGATGAGCGCAACCCGTTTGTCAGCGAGCCGAAACGGCGGTTGCGAATGTTGTCGGATATTTGTGCGAGTGAAGTGGTATGAGCAGCCCTGCCGTTGAAAAAAGCTACCTGAGTAAAAATTACGTCGAAGAAACCAGGTTCGGCTTCTGGTTCCTGCGCAGCCACACCTGGCAACATCACGTGTTGCGCGTGGCGATCAATGACTTGCGCAGCCTGTTCAGCGAGCCACTGCCGGTGGCGCCGGTGTTGCTGGACGCCGGTTGCGGCCAGGGCAAATCCTTCCAACTGCTGCACCAGGCGTTTGCGCCCTCACGCCTGATCGGCCTGGATGCCGACCCCCACAGCCTGGAACTGAGCCGCGCAGAAGCGGCGCGCCAGGGCCTGGCCGTCGAGCTGATCGGCAGTGACTGCGCCACCCTTGATGTGCCGGACGCCAGCGTCGATATCCTGTTCTGCCACCAGACCTTCCACCATCTGGTCGAGCAACATCGCGCGCTCAAGGAGTTTTATCGGGTACTCAAACCCGGAGGTTATTTACTGTTTGCCGAATCCACCGAAGCCTATATCGACACCTGGGTGATTCGCTGGCTGTTCCGTCACCCGATGCATGTGCAGAAAAGCGCCGAACAGTACCTGGAGATGCTCCACGAGCAGGGCTTTGAATTCGACTCGCAGAATGTCTCGTACCCGTACCTGTGGTGGAGCCGCTCCAGCGACTTCGGCCTGCTGGAACGCTGGGGCCTGCGCAAGGCGCCGCCAGTGGGCCAGCGTGAGGAAACCCTGGTCAACTGCGTGGCGCGTAAACCGCTGGAGAGCGCAGCCTCATGATTCGCCTGCTGCTGATAGGTTGCCTGTTGCTGCTGAGCGCCTGCGCCAGCCAGGCGCCGCTGCCAGAAAAAAACCCGGCCCTGGCCTTGCCGATGCAACTGCATGTGCAGCGACTGGCGGACGGCCAGAGCCAGGACTGGCTGCTGGTGATCCAGCGCGAAGGCAACGCGATTCGCTGGTCGATGATGGACCCATTGGGCATTCCCCTGGCCCGGCAGAAACTGCTCGATGGGCAATGGCAGGCCGACGGTTTGCTGCCGCCCAATCCCCAGGCTCGCGAGCTGTTTGCCGCACTGTTGTTTGCCCTGACCTCGGCCGGTGAGGTGCCGGCGCTGTACCCGAACGCCCAGGCGATGGACCTGACGCGCACGCTACCGGGCCATTGGCAGATCGTCTATCAGTCCTCCGAAGTATTCAGCGTAAACCTGGCGGGCCAGCCATTGCGTTATCGCATCACCCCGCTGGGGGCAGGCCGATGACCGCTTACCTGAATGCCCTCGGTGTGATCTGCGCCCTTGGCCGCGGCCAGGCCGAAGTCAGCCGCCACCTGTTTGCCGGCGACTGCTCAGGTATGCGCGCCGAAAGCGGTTGGGTGCCGGAGCGCGTGGTGCCAGTGGCAGCCGTGCACGGCGAACTGGTGCCCCTGCCGGAGCAATTGCGTGAGCAGAGCAGCCGCAATAACCAGTTGCTGCTGGAAGCGGCGTTGCAGATCGAAGATGAGATCCGCCAGGCAATCCAAATCCATGGCCCTGGCCGGGTCGGCATTGTGCTCGGCACCAGCACTTCAGGCATCGACGAAGCCAGCCGTGGCATTGCCCACTACCTGCGCGACAAGCAGTTCCCCGGCGACTACGACTACCAGCAACAGGAACTCAGCGCCCCGGCTAACTTCCTCGCCGACTGGCTGCAATTGAGCGGCCCGGCCTATGTAATTTCCACCGCCTGCACGTCCAGCGCACGTGCGCTGATGAGTGCCCAGCGCCTGTTGGACCTGGGGGTGTGCGATGCGGTGATCTGTGGTGGCGTCGACAGCCTGTGCAAGCTGACACTCAACGGTTTTACTTCACTGGAGGCGGTATCCAGCGAGCGCTGCAATCCGTTCTCGGTGAACCGCAACGGCATCAATATCGGTGAAGCGGCGGTGCTGTTCTTGATGAGCCGCGAGCCGGCACCCATTGCCTTGCTGGGCAGCGGCGCCAGTTGTGACGCGCACCATATCTCCGCGCCCGAGCCCAGTGGCAAAGGCGCGCTGCAGGCGATGCGCAAGGCCCTGGCCAGCGCGAAACTGGTGCCCGAGCAGATCGGCTACCTGAACCTGCACGGCACCGCCACCCAACACAACGACGCCATGGAAAGCCTGGCGGTCGCCAGCCTGTTCCAAGGCGGCGTCGCCTGTTCGTCGACCAAGTCCATGACCGGCCACACCCTTGGTGCCGCCGGTGCCTTGGAAGCGGCGTTCTGCTGGCTTAGCCTGACCCACGGCTTGCTGCCACCCCATGTATGGGACGGCCACGCCGACCCGGCGCTGCCGGCCTTGCAGTGGACGCGCAGCGGCGACACCCTGAAAAAGCCGTGCCTGATGAGCAACTCGTTTGCCTTCGGCGGTAACAACGTCAGCCTGATAATCGCAGAGGCCCCATGATCAATTGGCCACTTGCCGAACTACTGCCCCATGCGGGCGACATGATCCTGATCGACCAGGTGCTGTCGTTCGATGAAGAGCAGATCCGAACCCGCGTCACCGTCAAGCCCGGCGGCCTGTTCAACCGCCCTGACGGTAGCCTGCCGGCCTGGGTCGGTCTGGAATTGATGGCGCAAAGCGTCGCCGCTTATGCCGGTTGCCGTGCGCGCCAGCGAGGCCAGGCGGTGGAACTGGGTTTCCTGTTGGGCACGCGTAAATTCGAATGCAACGTGGAGCACTTTCCCGCTGGCGTCGAGCTGAATATCCACGGCCTGCGCTCCCTGGAAGACGACAACGGCATGGGTGTGTTCGAATGCCACCTCACCGGCGACGGCATCCAGGCCAGCGCCCGCTTGAACGTATTTCGACCGCCCCAGGCGGCCAACTATTTAGATGAATCGAAGGACGAAACGCCATGACTGAATCCGTACTGGTCACTGGCTCCAGCCGTGGCATCGGCCGCGCCATTGCCCTGCGCCTGGCCCAGGCCGGCCATGACATCGTGCTGCATTGCCGCAGTGGCCGGGCTGAAGCCGACGCGGTGCAGGTCGAGATCGAGGCCCTGGGGCGCAAGGCGCGGGTGCTGCAATTCGACGTTTGCGACCGCGCCAGTTGCAAGGCCATCCTGGAGGCTGATGTGGAGGAATATGGCGCCTATTACGGCGTGGTTCTAAATGCCGGCCTGACCCGCGATGGCGCATTCCCAGCCTTGTCGGAAGACGACTGGGACGTGGTGATGCGTACCAACCTCGACGGTTTCTACAACGTGCTGCACCCGGTGATGATGCCGATGATTCGCCGACGCGCCGCTGGGCGCATTGTGTGTATCACTTCGGTTTCGGGGTTGATCGGCAACCGTGGCCAGGTCAACTACAGCGCCTCCAAGGCTGGCTTGATCGGCGCAGCCAAGGCGTTGGCGATCGAACTGGGCAAGCGCAAGATCACCGTCAACTGCGTGGCGCCTGGCCTGATCGACACGGCGATGCTGGATGAAAACGTACCGGTAGAAGAGTTGATGAAAATGATCCCGGCGCAGCGCATGGGTACGCCGGAAGAAGTTGCCGGCGCGGTGAATTTCCTGATGTCGGCCGAAGCCGGCTATATCACGCGCCAGGTGCTGGCTGTGAACGGAGGCTTGTGCTGATGAAGCGCGTCGTCGTCACCGGCATGGCCGGCATGACCTCCCTGGGCAGCGACTGGGAGACCATCGCCGCCAACTTTCGCGCCAACCGCAGCGGCATCCGGCGCATGGATGAGTGGGATCGCTTCACCGAACTGAACACGCGCCTGGCCGGGCCCATCGACGACTTCGTCGTGCCCTCGCACTGGACGCGCAAGCAACTGCGCAGCATGGGCCGCGTCTCGCGCCTGGCGGTGTGGGCGGCGGAACAGGCGTTGCAGGACGCCGGCCTGCTCGGCGACGAGTCGATCAAGGACGGACGCATGGGCGTGGCCTGTGGCTCGTCCACCGGCAGCACCGATGAGATCAAGGCGTTCGGCAACATGCTGCTCAACTCGGTGGCCGAGGGGCTCAACGCCAACTCCTATGTACGCATGATGCCCCACACCACGGCGGCGAATATCAGCATCTTCTTTGGCCTGACCGGGCGTTTGATCCCCACCTCCAGCGCCTGCACCAGCGGCAGTCAGGGTATCGGTTACGCCTACGAGGCAATCAAGTTCGGGCGCTTGCCGTTGATGCTCGCTGGCGGCGCCGAAGAACTGTGCCCCACTGAAGCCATGGTGTTCGATGCGCTCTACGCCACCAGCCTGAAAAACGATGCCCCACAAACCAGCCCACGCCCCTACGACTGCGGCCGCGATGGCCTGGTGATCGGTGAAGGCGGCGGCATGCTGGTGCTCGAAGAACTGGAACATGCCCTGGCAAGGGGTGCGCATATCCACGCTGAGCTGGTCGGTTTCGGCAGCAACGCCGACGGCCAGCACACCACCCGCCCGGAACAGAAAACCATGCGCCGTGCCATGGAGTTGGCCCTGGAAGATGCAGGCCTTGAGCCGTCTGCCATCGGCTACGTGAACGGCCATGGTACTGCCACCGACCAGGGCGACATCGCCGAAACCCTGGCCACCAGCAGCCTGTTCGGCAGCCGCATGCCGATCAGCTCGCAGAAGAGCTTCCTCGGCCACACCCTGGGTGCCTGCGGCGCTCTGGAGTCGTGGTTCAGCATCGAGATGATGAACCGTGACCAATACGTGCACACCTTCAACCTGGATTCTGTCGACCCGCAATGCGGCGAACTGGATTACCTGCAAGGGGGCTTTCGCCAGATGCACCACGACTACGTGATGAACAACAACTTTGCCTTTGGCGGCGTCAACACTTCGCTGATCTTCCGCCGCTGGTCCTGACATTAAATCGATTGGAGAAAACGGAATGTCTTCCTTGCTACGCGCTACCCTGATCACCCTGGCCTTGCTGACCACCGCCGGCTGCACCAACAAACCGGTGCTCAACACCCAACATGAGTTGCCGGCCACGAGCCAGGTCAGCGAAGAAAAAATGAAACAGGTGATCGTCGCCGCCTTGCAGAAACGCGAGTGGACGGTGCAACGCCTGAGCCCGCAACTGGTGCAGGCCGAGATCACCGTGCGCGGCCAGTTCTACGCCGCAATCGACATCCGCTACAGCCGCAACAGCTACGCCATCACCTACCGCGACAGCCGCGACCTGGGCTACAAGGACGGCAAGATCCATCGCAACTACAACCGCTGGGTGAGCATGCTGGACCGGGATATTTTGGCGGGGTTGCGCTCGGCTGGAATACAGTAAGGCCAAATGTGGGAGGGGGCTTGCTCCCGATAGCGGTGGTTCAGTTAGAGATGCTGAGACTGACACACTGCTATCGGGAGCAAGCCCCCTCCCACATGAGATATGCCATGTTCTCAAGGGCGTTATTCAGATGCCCTGTGCGTCAACAACTCCACAAACCCCTTAGCCATCGGCGTTTGCACGCCCTTTCGCTGTACCAGCCACACCGCTGTCATCGCCTCCGGGTCCAGCAAGGTGCGATAGACCACCCCATCGATGCGGATGCGCTGGTAAGACGCCGGCAGTACCGATACCCCCAACCCTGCCGCCACCAGGCCAATGATGGTCATCGCCTCCCCCGCTTCCTGGGCAAAATGCGGGCTGAACCCGGCGTCGCGGGCCAGGTTGAGCAATTGGGCATATAAACCGCTGCCGTAGGTGCGCGGGAAAAATACAAAAGGCTCCTGCGCCAACTGCGCCAGGTGCAGGCCGCGCTCGCTGCCTTCCACCAACGGATGGCCGGCGCTCAATACGGCAACCAGGGGCTCGCGCATCAGCTCGATCACGCTCAGCGAATCAGGCAACGGCAAAGGCCGCATCAGCCCGACCTGGATCGACTCATCCACCAGCGACTCAGCCACCTGGGTGCTGCTCATCTCTTGCAGGTTGAGGTGCACCGCCGGGAAAGCCTGGCGAAACGCAAAGATCGCCTGGGGAATACTGGAATTGAACGGCGCGGAAGATGTGAAGCCGATCTTCAGTTCGCCGAGTTCGCCCAACTGCGCCCTGCGCGCCACATCCGCCGCCTTGTCGACCTGGGCCAGCACCAGCCGCGCCTCTTGCAGGAACAGGCGCCCGGCCTCGCTCAGCTCGACCCGACGATTGGTACGCTCAAATAACCGCGCGCCCACCTCTTGCTCCAGTGCCTGGATCTGCTGGCTCAAGGGCGGTTGTGAGATGCCCAGCACCTGCGCGGCGCGGCCAAAGTGCAGTTCTTCAGCGACGGCGATGAAGTACCGCAGGTGACGTAATTCCATGTACACCTCATTAGGTCGTAGAACCTATCAAACAGGTCGAACAATATATTGGAAAGAATCATTAGCCAGCTATATTCTTTTTCGTATTGTCAGTCCTGGCAGACTTTCCTCCCCGAGGTCCCCCGTGAATCCTGCTGTTGCTCCACTTGCCCAACACACCCCGCCCTCAGCCCTCGATGAGGTGGTGGCGCAGCTTAATGACGAGTACATCGAAAAAGGCACGCCGATGTTCATGCGCACGGTGCTGGCGCTGTTCTCCGGCGGGTTTGCCACCTTTGCCCTGTTGTATTGCGTGCAGCCGATGATGCCGGCGCTGTCCCACGAGTTTTCCATCAATGCGGCGCAAAGCAGCCTGATTCTTTCGGTTGCGACCGCGATGCTCGCCTGCGGCTTGCTGATCACCGGGCCGATATCCGACAGGCTGGGGCGCAAGCCAGTGATGGTCGCCGCGTTGTTCTGTGCGGCGCTGGCCACCATCGCCAGCGGTCTGATGCCGACCTGGGAGGGGATTCTGCTGATGCGGGCGCTGGTGGGCCTGTCCCTGAGCGGCCTGGCCGCCGTGGCGATGACCTACCTCAGCGAAGAGATCCACCCGCAGCACATCGGCCTGGCCATGGGCCTGTACATTGGCGGTAACGCGATTGGCGGCATGAGCGGGCGCCTGATCATCGGCGTGTTGATCGACTTCGTCAGCTGGCACACCGCAATGCTGATCATCGGCGCCCTGGCCCTGATCGCCGCCACGGTGTTCTGGAAGATCCTCCCCGAATCGCGCAACTTCCGCGCCAGCAGCCTCAAGCCGCGCAGCCTGGTGGATGGCTTTGTCATGCACTTCAAGGATGCGGGCCTGCCGTGGCTGTTCCTTGAAGCATTCCTGCTGATGGGCGCCTTCGTGACGATGTTCAACTACATCGGCTATCGCCTGCTGGCCTCACCGTATGAGCTGAGCCAGGCAGTGGTGGGCCTGCTGTCGCTGGTGTACCTGTCGGGTATCTACAGCTCGGCGAAAATAGGCTCGTTGGCCGACCGCCTTGGCCGCCGTCGTGTGCTGTGGGGCACTATCGTCTTGATGCTATCGGGGATGTTACTGACGCTGTTCACGCCGCTGTGGCTGGTAGTGCCGGGCATGCTGGTGTTCACTTTCGGCTTCTTCGGCGCGCATTCGGTGGCCAGCAGTTGGATCGGCCGTCGCGCGGTCAAGGCCAAGGGACAAGCGTCGTCGCTGTATCTGTTCTGCTATTACGTGGGGTCGAGCATTGCCGGTACGGCGGGCGGGTTCTTCTGGCACTTTGCCGGGTGGAACGGGATTGGCGGGTTTATCGTCGCGCTGTTGATGGGTGCGTTGCTGGTGGCGCTGAAGCTGGCGAAGTTGCCGCCGTTGGGCCGAGCGAGGGCCTGAGGCTCTCCGGTTTTTAAAATGTGGGAGGGGGCTTGCTCCCGATGGCGGTGGTTCAGTTAAGGATACTGAGACTGACACACCGCTATCGGGAGCAAGCCCCCTCCCACATTTTTTGCGTTTTACTCGTGGTACTGCGCGGACAGTTCGTGCACTGCACGAAGGAACGCCCCAGCATGCTCCGGGTTCACCTCCGGCGTGATGCCATGGCCAAGGTTGAACACATGCCCGGTGCCCTTGCCATAGCTGGCGAGGATACGGCCGACTTCGGAGCGGATCGCTTCCGGCTTGGCGTAGAGCACGGTCGGGTCCATGTTGCCTTGCAGCGCGACCTGGTTACCAACGCGACGGCGGGCTTCGCCGATATCGCAGGTCCAGTCCAGGCCCAGTGCATCGGCACCGGCGTCGGCGATGCTTTCCAGCCACAGGCCGCCGCCCTTGGTGAACATGATGACGGGGACTTTGCGGCCTTCGTGTTCGCGGATCAGGCCGCTGACGATCTTGCGCATGTAGGCCAGGGAGAATTCCTGGTAGGCCGCCGCCGACAGGTTGCCGCCCCAGGTGTCGAAGATCTGCACCGCTTGCGCACCGGCCATGATCTGGCCGTTGAGGTACGAGGTAACCGACTGCGCCAGCTTGTCCAGCAGCAGGTGCATGGCTTGCGGGTTGTCGTAGAGCATGGCCTTGGTCTTGCGGAAGTCTTTCGACGAGCCGCCTTCGACCATGTAGGTGGCGAGGGTCCACGGGCTGCCGGAGAAGCCGATCAACGGCACGCGGCCATTGAGCTCGCGGCGAATGGTGCTGACCGCATCCATCACATAGCCAAGGTCTTTGTGCGGATCAGGAATCGGCAGGGCTTCGATATCGGCCAGGGTGCTGACGACTTTCTTGAAGCGCGGGCCTTCGCCGGTCTCGAAGTACAGGCCTTGGCCCATGGCGTCGGGGATGGTGAGGATGTCGGAGAAGAGGATGGCCGCGTCCAGTTGTGGGTAGCGGTCCAGCGGCTGCATCGTGACTTCGCAGGCGAACTCCGGGTTCATGCACAGGCTCATGAAGTCGCCGGCATTGGCGCGACTGGCGCGGTATTCCGGCAGGTAGCGACCGGCTTGACGCATCATCCACACGGGGGTGACGTCTACAGGTTGCTTGAGCAGGGCACGAAGGAAACGGTCGTTCTTGAGGGCAGTCATGTCGGCATCCGCAAAAAAAGTGCGGGCATTTTCTCAGAGCCAGACGCAAAAGGCACGGAATGCGCCGTGCCTTTTGTCTATCGGGTCAATTTGTCGCGGTAGCTTGAACACAGCACAAAACAAATGTGGGAGGGGGCTTGCCCCCGATTGCGGTGTGTCAGTCTCAGTATCTGTCACTGAACCACCGCTATCGGGGGCAAGCCCCCTCCCACATTTTGATCCCATTCCAACTCGGGATGAGGGTCAGACTTGCAGGTAATCCAGGATCCCTTCGGCCGCGTTGCGGCCTTCGAAGATCGCCGTCACTACCAGGTCAGACCCGCGCACCATATCGCCACCGGCGAAGATTTTCGGGTTGCTGGTCTGGTGCTTGTACTGGCCTTGTTCCGGGGCCACGACACGGCCCTGGCTGTCGGTCTGGATTTCGAACTGCTCGAACCACGGCGCCGGACTTGGGCGGAAACCGAAAGCGATGACCACGGCGTCAGCCGGGATGATCTCTTCGGAGCCCGGGATCGGCTCGGGGCTGCGACGGCCACGGGCATCCGGTTCGCCGAGACGCGTCTCGACCACCTTCACGCCTTCGACACGGTCTTCACCAACGATGGCAATCGGCTGGCGGTTGTAGAGGAATTTCACGCCTTCTTCCTTGGCGTTCTTCACCTCTTTGCGCGAGCCGGGCATGTTGGCTTCGTCACGACGATACGCACAGGTCACCGACTTGGCGCCCTGGCGAATTGACGTACGGTTGCAGTCCATCGCCGTGTCGCCACCGCCCAGTACCACGACCTTCTTGCCCTTCATGTCGACGAAATCTTCCGGCGACTTTTCAAAGCCCAGGTTGCGGTTGACGTTGGCGATCAGGAAGTCGAGCGCGTCGTATACGCCCGGCAGGTCCTCGCCGGCAAAGCCGCCCTTCATGTAGGTGTAGGTGCCCATGCCCATGAATACCGCATCGTATTCGGCGAGCAGTTGCTCCATGGTGATGTCCTTGCCGATTTCGGTATTGAGACGGAACTCGATACCCATGCCGGTGAAGACTTCACGACGGTGACTCAGTACGGTTTTTTCCAGCTTGAACTCGGGAATGCCGAAGGTCAGCAGGCCACCGATTTCAGGGTTCTTGTCGAACACCACCGGGGTCACGCCACCCCGCACCAATACGTCGGCACAACCCAGGCCAGCCGGGCCGGCGCCGATGATCGCGACGCGCTTGCCGGTCGGTTTGACCTTGGACATGTCCGGGCGCCAACCCATGGCGAACGCAGTGTCGGTGATGTACTTCTCCACCGAGCCGATGGTCACCGCGCCGAAACCGTCGTTGAGGGTGCAGGCACCCTCGCACAGACGGTCCTGTGGGCACACCCGGCCGCAGACTTCCGGCAGGGTGTTGGTCTGGTGCGACAACTCGGCGGCGGCGAGGATGTTGCCCTCGGCCACCAGCTTGAGCCAGTTGGGAATGAAGTTGTGCACCGGGCACTTCCATTCGCAATACGGGTTACCGCACCCCAGGCAGCGGTGGGCCTGGTCGGCCGAGTGCTGGGGTTTGAAGGGTTCGTAGATCTCCACGAACTCTTTCTTGCGTTGACGCAACAGTTTCTTCTTCGGATCTTTGCGCCCGACATCGATGAACTGGAAGTCGTTATTCAGACGTTCAGCCATGTTAAAACCTCATCAAACTGTTCAGGCGCATATCACTGCGGGTTGGCACGGATGCTGGAAAGCAACGATTTCAGGTTGGCAGCCTTGGGCTTGACCAGCCAGAAACGACGCAGGTAATCATCGAGGTTCTCGGCGAGGTTACGACCCCATTCGCTGCCGGTTTCCTCGACGTACTCGTCCAGCACGTGCTGCAAGTGGTTCCGGTAGGACTCCATGGCTTCACCGCTGATCCGCTGGATCTCGACCAACTCGTGGTTGACCTTGTCGACGAAGGTGTTGTCCTGGTCGAGCACGTAGGCGAAACCGCCGGTCATGCCCGAACCGAAGTTGTAACCGGTCTTGCCCAGTACCGCGACAAAGCCTCCGGTCATGTACTCGCAGCAGTGATCGCCCGTGCCTTCCACCACGGTGTGGGCACCGGAGTTACGCACAGCGAAACGCTCACCGGCGGTCCCGGCGGCGAACAGCTTGCCACCGGTGGCGCCGTACAAGCAGGTGTTGCCGATGATGGCACTGTCCTGGCTCTTGTAGACGCTGCCTTTAGGCGCAACGATCACCAGCTTGCCGCCGGTCATGCCCTTGCCCACGTAGTCGTTGGCGTCGCCTTCCAGGTACATGTGCAGGCCGCCGGCGTTCCATACGCCGAAGCTTTGGCCTGCGGTGCCCTTGAAGCGGAAAGTGATCGGCGCTTTCGCCATGCCCTGGTTGCCGTGCTTGCGTGCGATTTCGCCGGAGATGCGTGCGCCGATGGAACGGTCGCAGTTGCAGATATCCAGGGTAAATTCGCCACCGCTGGCGTCGTTGATCGAGGAACCGGCCATCTCGACCATCTTCTCGGCCAGCAGGCCTTTGTCGAACGGCGGGTTGCGGTCGACCTGGCAGAACTGTGGCTTGTCTGCCGGGATATGGTCGCTGCCCAACAGCGGTGTCAGGTCCAGATGCTGTTGCTTGGCGGTCTGGCCTTCGAGGATATCCAGCAGATCGGTACGCCCGATCAGCTCTTCCAGCGAACGCACACCCAGCTTGGCCAGCCACTCACGGGTCTCTTCGGCGACATAGGTGAAGAAGTTCACCACCATGTCGACGGTGCCGATGTAGTGATCCTTACGCAGCTTCTCGTTTTGAGTCGCAACGCCAGTGGCGCAGTTGTTCAAATGGCAGATGCGCAGGTACTTGCAGCCCAGGGCGATCATCGGCGCGGTGCCGAAGCCAAAGCTCTCGGCGCCGAGGATCGCGGCCTTGATCACATCGAGGCCGGTTTTCAGGCCGCCGTCGGTCTGCACCCGCACTTTGCCGCGCAGGTCGTTGCCGCGCAGGGTCTGGTGGGTTTCGGCCAGGCCGAGTTCCCACGGTGCACCGGCGTACTTGATCGAGGTCAGCGGCGATGCGCCGGTACCACCGTCGTAGCCGGAGATGGTGATCAGGTCGGCATAGGCCTTGGCCACGCCAGCGGCGATGGTGCCTACACCGGCTTCCGCTACCAGTTTCACCGAGACCAGGGCCTGCGGGTTAACCTGCTTCAGGTCGAAGATCAGCTGCGACAAGTCTTCAATCGAGTAGATGTCGTGGTGCGGCGGTGGCGAAATCAGGGTCACACCCGGCACTGCATAACGCAGCTTGGCAATCAGGCCATTGACCTTGCCGCCTGGCAACTGGCCGCCTTCACCGGGCTTGGCGCCTTGGGCAACTTTGATCTGCAGCACTTCTGCGTTGACCAGGTATTCCGGGGTGACCCCGAAACGGCCGGTTGCCACTTGCTTGATTTTCGAGCTCTTGATGGTGCCGTAGCGCGCCGGGTCTTCACCGCCTTCGCCGGAGTTGGAACGCGCACCCAGACGGTTCATGGCTTCGGCCAGGGCTTCGTGGGCCTCGGGGGACAAGGCACCCAGGGAAATACCGGCGGAGTCAAAGCGCTTGAGGATTGACTCCAGCGGCTCGACTTCGGCGATGTCCATCGGCGTGTCCAGGGTCTTGACCTTGAACAGGTCGCGGATCATCGACACCGGGCGGTTATCCACCAGGCTCGTGTATTCCTTGAACTTGGCGTAGTCGCCCTGCTGCACGGCGGCTTGCAGGGTGCTGACCACATCCGGGTTGTAGGCGTGGTATTCGCCACCGTGCACGAACTTGAGCAAGCCGCCTTGCTGGATCGGCTTGCGCGCACTCCAGGCTTCGGCGGCCAGGGCTTTCTGTTCGGCTTCGATGTCGACGAAACGGGCGCCCTTGATGCGGCTTGGCACACCACGGAAGCTCATCTCGCAGACTTCTTCCGACAGGCCGATGGCTTCGAACAGCTGGGCACCACGGTACGAGGTGACAGTGGAGATACCCATCTTCGACAGGATCTTCAACAGGCCCTTGGTGATGCCTTTGCGGTAGTTCTTGAACACCTCATAGAGATCGCCCAGGACTTCACCGGTACGGATCAGGTCACCCAGCACTTCGTACGCGAGGAACGGATAAACAGCCGAAGCGCCAAAGCCGATCAGCACCGCAAAATGATGCGGGTCACGGGCGGTAGCGGTCTCGACAAGGATGTTGGAGTCGCAACGCAGGCCCTTTTCAGTCAGGCGGTGGTGCACCGCACCCGTGGCCAGCGAAGCATGGATAGGCAGCTTGCCCGGCGCGATATGGCGGTCGGTCAGCACGATCTGGGTACGACCGGCGCGCACGGCTTCTTCGGCCTGGTCGGCGACGTTACGCACAGCAGCTTCAAGGCCGAGGCTCTCGTCGTAGTTCAGGTCGATGATCTGACGGTCGAAGCCTGGACGCTCCAGGGTCATCAGTGAGCGCCACTTGGCCGGAGAGATGACCGGCGAGCTGAGGATCACGCGGGACGCATGCTCAGGCGACTCCTGGAATATGTTGCGCTCGGCACCGAGGCACACTTCCAGAGACATCACGATGGCTTCACGCAGCGGGTCGATCGGCGGGTTGGTGACCTGGGCGAACTGCTGGCGGAAATAGTCGTACGGCGTACGCACGCGCTGGGACAGCACGGCCATCGGCGTGTCGTCGCCCATGGAGCCGACCGCCTCGTAGCCTTGCTCGCCGAGCGGACGCAGCACCTGGTCGCGCTCTTCGAACGTGACCTGGTACATCTTCATGTACTGCTTGAGTTGGTCGACGTCGTAGAAAGCCGAACCGTGGTCGTTGTCTTCCATGGTCGCCTGGATGCGCAGGGCATTCTTGCGCAGCCATTGCTTGTATGGGTGACGGGACTTCAAACGGTTGTCGATGGCGTCGGTGTCGAGGATCTGCCCGGTTTCGGTGTCCACGGCCAAAATCTGGCCAGGGCCGACGCGGCCCTTGGCGATCACGTCTTCCGGCTTGTAGTTCCACACGCCGATTTCCGACGCCAGGGTGATAAAACCGTTGGTGGTGGTGACCCAACGCGCCGGGCGCAGACCGTTACGGTCGAGCAGGCACACCGCGTAGCGACCATCGGTCATAACCACGCCGGCCGGGCCGTCCCACGGCTCCATGTGCATCGAGTTGTATTCGTAGAACGCCCGCAGGTCCGGGTCCATGGTTTCGACGTTCTGCCACGCTGGCGGAATGATCATGCGCACGCCACGGAACAGGTCGATGCCGCCGGTGACCATCAGTTCGAGCATGTTGTCCATGCTGGAGGAGTCGGAACCCACGCGGTTGACCAGCGGGCCGAGTTCTTCCAGGTCCATCAGATCGTTGGCGAACTTGGTACGACGGGCCACGGCCCAGTTACGGTTGCCGGTGATGGTGTTGATCTCGCCGTTGTGGGCGAGAAAGCGGAATGGCTGGGCCAGCGGCCATTTCGGCAAGGTATTGGTGGAAAAGCGCTGGTGGAACACGCAGATCGCGGTTTGCAGGCGCTCATCGCTCAGGTCTGGATAGAAGGCGGTGAGGTCCGCCGGCATCATCAGGCCTTTATAAATGATGGTCTTGTGGGAAAAGCTGCAGATGTAGTGGTCGGTGTCGGCGGCGTTGGACACCGACGAACGGCGACGGGAGGTGAACAGCTTGATCGCCATGTCCTGGTCGCTCAGGCCGTCGCCTGCGATGAACACTTGTTCGATCTGCGGCAAGCGCTCCAAGGCCAGGCGGCCGAGTACGCTGGTGTCGATTGGCACTTTGCGCCAGCCCACCAGTTGCAGGCCGGCGGCGACGATCTCGCGGTTCATGTTCTCGCGAGCGGCTTCGGCTTTTACCGGGTCTTGGTTGAAGAACACCATGCCCACGGCGTACTGCTTGGGCAGGTCGGCCGCAAAATGCTCTTTGGCGACAGCGCGCAGGAACTGGTCAGGCTTTTGAATCAGCAAGCCACAACCGTCACCGGTCTTGCCGTCGGCGTTGATCCCACCGCGGTGGGTCATGCAGGTCAGGGCCTCGATGGCCGTTTGCAGAAGGGTATGACTGGGTTCGCCCTGCATGTGGGCTATCAGGCCGAAACCGCAGTTATCCTTGAATTCATCGGGTTGGTACAGACCTGCTTTCATAGACACTTTCTCACCAGGCTGCCTCTTATATCGAGGCAAATTTCTTTTCAATTCAACCGGTTACCTTCCACGCCGAACGTACGCCGGCTTAGCGGGGGCAAAAGGGAGGTCATTGTACACACCGACACAGACGCTCACAAATTTAGCGACGAAATGTCGCAAATCTATGTCGCATTTATGAAAGGTTTAAAGCGATATGCTGTGCTAGTCAAAACTTTTTTAATTCTGACCGCTACGACTCAAAAGCTACTATGACGCAGACACCACAAAGCGCGCGGCTTCCAGGAAGCTGCACGCCTTGCGATTATTTTTGAGGTGCCGGGAGGGCGGCCTGGGTAAGGCCGCCGGATCTTCAGCGAGTTGCTGCCAGTTCTTGTTGAACGCTGGCAACAGTGCGAGGCCAAGGTTTACCAGCCTGAACCTTCGCTGGCAAGGCCTTGATGGCGGAATCAGCTGCGGCGCGGCTTGGGAAGCTGCCGTAGGTGATCACGTAGAGAGGCTTGCCGTTGAGCACTTTCTTGAAATAACGGTACTGGCCGCCCTGCTCTTTGACAAACGCCTGGGCATTGGCTTCGGAGCTGGTGCCGAGGATCTGCACCACGAAGTTGCCGGTAGGTTGGCTGCTGTACCAGCTGCTGCCAGCGGCGCCGGCCTTGGCGACCGTGGCCGCAGGTTTTTCAGCCGGCTTGGCGGCTGGGGCCGGTGCTGGAGTCGGCTTGGCCACTGGTGCTGCGGGTTTGGCAGTGGCAACCGTCGGTGCCGGAGTCGGCTTGGCGACTGGGGTAACCGGTGTGGCGGGCGCCACTGGGGTTGCTGGCGTGCCAGCGGGTACACCGGCAGGTGGCGCAGTAGTCGTCACGGTCGGCGGCGTGGCGCTGGAGCCTTCCACCGGCACACCATCATCGCCTTCGGAGATGCCACCGGCTTCCTCGGCGAGCGGGCCGCGCATCACAGGCTGGCCGACCATCGGCAGGTTGGTCGGTTGGCCTGAGTTGGCAAACTCGACGTTTGGCGTGGGCTTGCCCAGTGGCAACTGCGCCTGTTCGGTTGGCGCGCCGGCGGTGGTCGGTGCCTTGTTGCGGCCCGGGATCAACCAGGCGGCGGCTACAGCGACCACGACAACGGCGGAAATAGCCAATACGTGCTTCTTAGGCATAGTGAACCCCATCTTTGGACGCTTGACCGCAGAGCGGCTGGCAATCATGGCTTCGATCATGGCATCGCGGGCGACCTGGTTGATATTGCCAGGCCAGCCATCGGAGCTTTCGTGAATATCAGAGATCTGCGCAGCGGTGAAAAGTTCGATGCCCGCCCCGGCGCCTTCAAGACGTTGGGCCAGGTATTCGCGAGTTTCTTCCTCTTCGTACGGCTGCAGCTCGATGACGTGGAACAGCTCCTGATCGCCGCTGATCTGCTCCAGGTCGGCGATCAACGACGACTCACCAAACAGGAACACATGGGGGCGACCTTCCGGCGTACCCGCCGCCAGCGCCAACAGCGCTTCCAGGGCGGACTCGTCAAGCTGCTCGGCGTCATCTACCAGCAGGTAGACTTCCTGGCCGGTCAGGCCCAGTTGCACCACCTGCTTGAGAATCGCGTTCGGCTCCGCGTTAGCCACGTCCAACGCTTGGGCAACCTGGCGCAGCACGCCCGCCGCGTCACCGGCGCCACGGGCCGACACCACCACGCTTTGCACCGATTGCTTATTGGTACTGGCAACCAGTGCCTGGCGCAGCAACGTCTTGCCGCTGCCCAACGGGCCGGTGACCACCAGCAACAGTTGGCTGTAGCGTGCCAAGTGATGCAGTTGCCCCAGCACGGGTTTGCGCTGGGCCGGGAAGAATTTGAAGCCCGGTACCCGCGGAGCAAATGGGTCGTGGCTTAACTGGTAGTGGCCGAGGAACGCCTCGTCGGCATGCAAACTAGTCATCGGGTCTCATTAACCTTTGAGCTGGGCCAGGGCGCGGTAATCCGCTCCCAGCGTGGCCTGTAAAATCTCTTTCGGATAATCGTCGGTCACCACCGCTTCGCCCATGTGGCGCAACAGCACCAGTCGCAGTCGACCGTCGATCACTTTCTTGTCTATTGCCATATGTTCGAGGAAATCAGCCTCGGTCATCTCCGTCGGCGGGATGACCGGCAAACCGGCGCGCTGGAACAGGCGGATACCACGATCACGCTCCTGGACACTGATCCATCCCAGGCGTTGTGACATCTCCAATGCCATCACCGTGCCAGCCGCTACCGCTTCCCCATGCAACCACACACCATAGCCCATGTGCGTTTCGATCGCATGGCCGAAAGTGTGGCCCAGGTTCAGGGTGGCGCGCACGCCGGACTCCCGCTCGTCGGCATTTACCACCAGCGCCTTGGCGGCGCAGGAACGGGAAATGGCTTCGGTCAGGGCCACCTGGTCGAGTGCGCGCAGGGCATCCACGTGTTCTTCGAGCCAGGTCAGGAAAGGTTCGTCGCAGATCAACCCGTACTTGATGACTTCGGCCAGACCCGCCGACAGCTCGCGCGGCGGCAAGGTGTTGAGGGTGGCGGTGTCGATCAGCACGGCTTGAGGCTGGTAGAACGCACCGACCATGTTCTTGCCCAGCGGATGGTTGATACCGGTCTTGCCGCCCACCGACGAATCAACCTGGGACAACAGGGTGGTCGGCACCTGGATAAAATCCACGCCGCGCTGGTAGCAGGCCGCGGCAAAACCGGCCATGTCGCCGATCACACCGCCGCCCAGGGCGACCACGGTGGTTCGACGGTCATGGCGCGCGGTCAGCAGGCCATCAAAGATCAGTTGCAGGGTTTCCCAGTTCTTGTGGGCTTCGCCGTCAGGTAACACCACCGAGATCACCGAATACGCCGCAAGGCTGCGGCTCAGACGCTCAAGGTACAACGGCGCGACCGTTTCGTTGGAGATGATCGCCACCTGCCGGCCGGCAATATGCGGTGCGAGCAGCTCAGGCTGGTCCAACAGACCTTCGCCAATGTGGATCGGGTAGCTGCGCTCGCCTAGATCGACCTTAAGTGTCTGCATGTGTCCCCGCGTTGAAGATGTATTGACGACCGGCAACGCCGTGATCCGACACCGCCTAATAGCTCTACGCCACACCTCGTAAGGTCATGGCGTGCCGCCGAGGATAGCGCATTTCGCGCCAGGCTTTAACGGGGTGGCAACCGTTGCAGGCGCTCAAGAATATCGAGCACCACCATTCGCGGTGGCCGCTCATCGGTTTCCACCACCAGATCGGCAATTTCCCGATACAGCGGATCGCGCAGCGCCAGCAGGTCCCGCAAGGTTTTCGCCGGGTCGGCGGTACGCAGCAACGGACGATTGCGATCACGGGCGGTGCGACCCACCTGCTGTTCGACCGACGCGTGCAAATACACCACCCGACCGCCGGCATGCAGCGCCCGACGGTTCTCATCGCGCATCACTGCACCGCCGCCGGTGGCCAAAACCACGCCATCGCAACCGCACAGCTCGGCTATCATCGCCTGCTCGCGGTCGCGAAAACCCAGCTCGCCTTCCTTATCGAAGATCCATGGGATATTGGCACCCGTGCGCAATTCAATTTCCTTATCGGAGTCTTTGAATGGCAGGCGCAGCTCTTTGGCCAGCAAACGGCCGATGGTGCTTTTTCCAGCCCCCATCGGTCCTACAAGAATCAAATTTCGCACAGAATCAACGACTCACAGCAATCGCCTGGTTATTCATAATACGCGGAGTCAGGAATACCAGCAGCTCGGATTTTTTCTCCGCCAGCACATCGCGCCGGAAAAGGCGGCCAAGATACGGCACATCGCCCAAAAATGGCACTTTATCTACCACTTTGCTTTGGGTGTTGGAGAAAACCCCACCAATGACGATGGTCTCGCCATCCCGGACCAGCACCTTGGCGTTGACCTCGTTTTTCTTGATCGGCGGCACATCATTGAGCCTGTTCAGATAGTCGGGCTCATCCTTGGTCACCTTGACCGCCATGATCACATGGTCATCGGGGGTGATTTGCGGCGTGACCTCCAACGACAGCGAAGCCTCTTTGAACGACACCGAGGTAGCGCCCTGAGAGGTGGATTCCTGATAGGGAATCTCGGTGCCCTTGAGGATGCGTGCGGTCTCCTTGTCGGAAGTAACCACCTTGGGCTGCGAGACGATTTCGCCATTGCCGGTTTTTTCCATGGCGGTCAGCTCAAGATCCAGCAGCAGGTTATCAGTGATGTAGGCAATACCCAGGCCTGACGTGCCGGCCAGCGAACCCAAGTCGACAAAGGGTGAACTGGGCGGGTTTTCCGGTGGCTCGGCGCCGTCCGCCAGGGGCTTGGAAATACCTCCGGCGCCCCAGTTGCCACGATTGAGCCGCCCACCCCAGCGCACGCCCAGGCTTTTGTCGTAGTCGACATTGGCCTCGACAATACGCGCCTCGATCATTACCTGGCGTACGGGGATATCCAATTGCGCCACGATTCGCCGCAGCTCTTCCAGCCGCTCGCCGGTCTGGTAGGCGATGATGTTATTGGTGCGGTCATCCACTGCCACCGAGCCGCGCTCATCCGTGGCGCCCTCAAAGCCGGTCACCGACTGAAACAGCTTGGCCAGGTCCGCCGCCTTGGCGTAATTGACCTGCAATAACTCCCGACGCAACGGTGCCAGCTCAGCCATCTGCTTGCGCGACTCCAGCGCCAGCAGTTCGCGAGCGGCCAGTTCATCGGCGGGCGCCACCAGCAACACGCCACCCTTGACCCGCTTGTCGAGGCCCTTGGTTTGCATTACCAGGTCCAGCGCCTGGTCCCAGGGCACATCCTTGAGCCTCAGGGTTATCGAGCCCTGGACCTCGTCGCTGGTCACCAGGTTGAGCCCGGCCACATCGGCGATTTGCTGCAGTACCGCCCGCAGGTCAATGTCCTGGAAATTGAGGGTCAGTCTGTCCCCTGCATAGCTGGCCGGTGATGCACTGTCGGGCGGCGGCAGGTGGATCAGGTCCAGGCGATTGGGCACAGCAGCAGCCATCGGTGCCGTGAACGCTATCCATAGCGCCACACCGAAGGACGAGAAAGTCCTTTTCATTGTTTGATTCCGTTATGAGTTGACGTTCAAAACAAGGGTTCGCGGGCGTTCCAACCATGCACCCTGCTCATCGGGGAACAGCTCGACCAGTTCGATATACCCGTCTTGAATGGCCGTGACCTGGCCATGGTCCGGCCCCAGGTAATCACCCACCGCCAGCCGATGCACCCGTGATCCCGCACGCAGCAAGGCGAAAGCCTGCACGCCACGGAACAGCGTGCCGACCATTACGAACTGATCGATGGCCATGCCCTCCAGCAGTCCCCGTGGCCGGGTGAGATCGGGCGCAAGGCCCGGTCGACCGGGCACGCGGGCTACCTGCAAGGCGAGCGGTTGGAACGGATCGCGCAGGGACGACGGTTCGTAGCCAAATGGTTCGTAGCCAAGTTGCGGGCCGGGCTCAAGCGCCTGGAGGGCCTTGCCGCTTGGCATGGTGCTTCGATAGGTCTTGGCCAGCATGTCGAGACGCATCAGGGCACCTTCAGGGCGAAGCGCAACATCCTGCACCGTGATAACCCGCAGCAACCCACCCAAGGCGCCGACGAACGTCGCCAGATCGTGATAGGCCCCGGTGGCGCCTATCTGCATAGGTTGCTCGATATAGAGCTGTCGAGGCGCCTCATCCAGCACCGTGATGCCCTCGACCCACACGCCATTGGCAACCGCCAGACGGGCGATGTCTTCGAGCAAGGCAGGCACTTCGGACTCGCCGGGTAACGATTGCAGCAGACCCGCAACCTTGCCCTCCATCACCCTGAGCTGATCGGTGCGCGCCTCAAGGCTGGCGGCCAACCCGGTTTTTTCTGCTAGCTGCTGTTGCAGTGCCTGTTCCTGCACAACAACCCCATGCAACCGCTCCCGCGACGGCCCCAGGTGCAAAACCTCTCCCACCAACAGCACCAGTCCGGCCAGCGCACAACCGAGCAGGACCCTGCCCGGCAAGGGCCATTTAGCTGCGTTGTGGGAAAGCGTGGAGAAATCGAGCCTGGGCAGGCTCATGGTTGCGCCTCGCTGGTTTCCCCCTGGCGTACCATCAGCTGGAATTCATTATCCCCGCGCTCACCCTCTGCCCGAACGCGCTGCAACCGAGTCGCGTGGCCGCCCTGCGACGCCTCCAGCCGACGCATCAACCGGGCGATATCCTGGTTGCTTTCAGCACTGCCGCGGATGCTGATCGTGTCGCCGTTTGCCACCACTTCATGCAGATGGACGCCCTCGGGCACCGAGCGAGCCAACTGATCGAACAACCGGGTGCCGGAAGAGCGGGCATCGTGCAGGTCCTGCACAACCTTCATGCGTTCAGCCAATTGCTGGCTTCGCTCCTGCAAGTCGTCGATGGTCCTGATCCGTGAATCCTGGGCGGCGACGTTCTCACCCAGGCGAGTATTGCGCGTCACCTGCCGGTCTATCGCCTGGTCGATCACTTGATCAGCCAGCCACACCGCCGCGAGCGCAAGGCAGGCAAAGGCCAATAACAGCATCAGGAAATACTTGCGCCTGCGCTCAGCCAGCGCCTGGCGCCAAGGCAAAAGATTGATTCGTGTCATCCAGCGAAACTCCTCAGGGCCAACCCGCAAGCCACTCCCATCCCTTGGGCATCCGCGGCCCATTGTGCGCCATCGACTCGATGACCTGGCGTGAAGCTGGCAAAATCCTGACGGCAAGCGCGCTCCAATGCAAACCCTTCGACATCTACCACCCTCGGCACCAGCCCCGCCAGGGCCAAAACCGCCTCCCGTGCTTCGACCTGCTCGCGCAGGCAAGCTGCCAACATCACACTGACCCATTGCGGGCCATGGGTCGATGGACCCTGGACCTGAAAGTCGATGGCCACCTCATCCAATGGATAAGGAATGAACTGGTCGGCTTCCATCTGGATCTTCCAGGCCATTTCTTCGTCGCTGAGGCCCGCGTCCATTTCGATCAACCGCGTAATCACCGAAGGGCCTGCCACGGCCACGGCGGCGTGCCTGGCTGAAGTGCCCAGGCGGGATAATGCCTGTTGCAATGCTCGCCCCACGCCTTCGAGATCCAACAAGGTGCCATCGACTACGGCTTGGGGTGGCAGTGCCTGGGTGACGTACCCCTGGACGCTGAAACCGCCCGATGAACGGCCCAGCTCAATCAGCTTGATGCTGCTGTCATTGATGTCGACGCCCAGGACGGTGTCGACTTTTCGCCTGAAAAATCCCTTTCCCATAAAACTCCCCAAAACTTTCCCTGTCATACCGGCTGCCATATCGCCTGATTGCTGCCAGGCACCCTGCATTCGGTCGGCTTGTTCACGGCAGGCGAATGACGCCCCAAGCCGAAAAATGCTTTAATGCCCAGCGTTTTTTCCCGCTTTTTATCTGCTGCCCGGGTCGATCCATCGTTTGCCATGCATGCCCCGACGCGTAACTCATTCTTTTCTCTGGAAATCCAAAAGCCTTGATTCGTCTGCTGAAGTTTTTCGGGTACTCCATTGTCGCCATCGTCTGCGGGCTGCTGCTCGTACTCAGCGGGGCCTACCTCTACCTTAGTCCGGGTTTGCCCTCCGTAGAGGCACTCAGAAGTATCCAGTTGCAGATTCCTTTGCGGGTCTACAGCAGCGATGAAAAACTGATCGCGGAGTTCGGCGAAATGCGCCGCACACCGATTCGTTTCGCAGACATTCCACCCAACTTCATCAGCGCATTGCTGTCGGCCGAAGACGACAATTTCGCCAACCACTACGGCGTCGACCCCAGCAGCCTGGTGCGTGCGGCCACACAGTTGGTAAAAAGCGGACACATTCAATCCGGCGGCAGCACCATCACCATGCAGGTGGCGAAGAACTTCTTCCTCACCAGCGAGCGCAGTTTTTCCCGTAAAGCCACTGAGATCCTGCTGGCGCTGCAGATCGAACGCCAGCTGACCAAGGACGAAATCCTTGAGCTGTACGTCAACAAGATCTACCTGGGCAACCGCGCCTACGGCATCGAGGCCGCTTCCCAGGTCTACTATGGCAAGTCGATCCGTGACGCCAGCCTGGCGCAGATGGCCATGATTGCCGGCCTGCCCAAGGCGCCGTCGCGTTTCAACCCACTGGCCAACCCGGCGCGCAGTAAAGAACGGCGCGACTGGATCCTGGGGCGCATGTACAAGCTGGGCAAGATCGATCAAGCCGCTTACGAAAGCGCCGTGGCCGAACCGCTGAACGCCAGCTACCACGTGCCAACGCCGGAGGTGAATGCACCGTACATCGCCGAAATGGCCCGCGCCGAGATGGTCGGCCGTTATGGCAGCGAGGCCTACACCGAAGGCTTCCGCGTGACCACCACGGTTCCGAGCAACTTGCAGGAAATTGCCAACCACTCGGTACACGAAGGCCTGATCACCTATGACCAGCGTCACGGCTATCGCGGCCCCGAATCGCGCCTGCCGGGCAAGACCCTGAGCGCCTGGACCACTGAATTGGGCAAGCAGCGCTCGATCAGCGGCCTGGAGCCGGCCATCGTCACCCAGGTGATGAAAGACGGCATCCAGATACTGACCCGCACCGGCGAAGCCCATGTGGCGTGGGACAGCATGAAATGGGCGCGCCCATTCCTGAACACCAACAGCATGGGGCCGATGCCCAAGCAGCCATCCGACGTGGCCCAGGTGGGTGACTTGATCCGCGTACAACGCCAGAAGGATGACAGCCTTAAATTCAGCCAAGTGCCAGTCGCACAGGGCGCCCTGGTGTCGCTGGACCCGCAGAACGGTGCGATCCGTGCGCTGGTCGGCGGCTTTGCCTTCGAGCAGAGCAATTACAACCGCGCTACCCAAGCCAAGCGCCAGCCAGGCTCGAGCTTCAAGCCGTTCGTCTACAGTGCCGCGCTGGACAACGGCTACACCGCCGCCAGCCTGGTCAACGACGCGCCGATCGTGTTCGTTGATGAGTACCTGGACAAGGTCTGGCGCCCGAAAAACGACACCAATACCTTCCTTGGCCCGATCCGCGTCCGCGAGGCGCTATACAAATCGCGCAACCTGGTCTCGATCCGCCTGCTACAGGCAATGGGCGTGGGCAAGACCATCGACTACATGACACGCTTTGGCTTCGCCAAGTCGGACCTGCCGCCGAACCTGTCCCTGGCCCTGGGTACCGCAACACTCACGCCAATGGAAATCGCCACCGGTTGGAGCACCTTTGCCAACGGCGGCTACAAGATCACGCCGTACCTGATCGACAAGATCGAAAGCCGCAATGGCGACACCCTGTTCACCGCCAACCCGCCACGGGTACCCGGCGATGTGGTCAATGGCGTGGCGGCAACCGACGGTCTCGCGGCCCCGGCCAACGGCGGCATCACCATTGAGCCGGCGCCAGGCACCGCGCCGGCGGCAAACGCCCCCGGAACGACCGAACCCCAAGCCCCTGCAGTTGCCGAGCGTATTGTGGATGGCCGTACCACTTATATCCTCAACAGCATCCTGCAAGACGTCATCAAGAAGGGCACCGGCCGCCGCGCCCTGGCCCTGGGCCGCGCCGATATCGCCGGCAAGACCGGTACCACCAACGAATCCAAGGACGCCTGGTTCTCCGGTTATAACGGCGACTACGTGACCACCGTGTGGACCGGCTACGACCAGCCGGAAAGCCTGGGCCGCCGCGAGTTTGGTGGCACGGTCTCGCTGCCAATCTGGATAAGCTATATGGGCGCAGCGTTGAAGGACAAGCCACTGCACACCCAGCCGGAACCGGAAGGCATCCTCAGCCTGCGCATCGACCCGGTCAGTGGCCGTGCCGCCTCGCCGAGCACGCCGAACGCGTACTTCGAGTTGTTCAAGAGTGAAGACACGCCGCCGTCGGTCAATGAGCTGGGCAATGGCGTTGCACCGGGTAGCCCGCTGCCGGCGGATGAAGGCGCACCGATCGATTTGTTCTGACCCAATCTCAGACGCGACATAAATCCAGATGTGGGAGGGGGCTTGCCCCCGATAGCGGTGTATCAGTCACCAGATTCATTGACTGACAGTCCGCAATCGGGGGCAAGCCCCCTCCCACATTTTGGTCTTCACAGACCTCAAGTGAATCGCAAGCCACAAAAAAGCCCCGACTCATCCGAGCCGGGGCTTTTTGTTGGTGCGCTACAACGGCTTAGCCGTTGAACACATCATCCACGCTCTGCAGCGGGTAGTGCTTCGGATACGGCAGGGTTGCCACACCGGTCTCGATGGCGGCCTTGGCCACGGCATCGGAGATCAGGGTGATCAGGCGCTTATCCATTGGCTTCGGAATGATGTACTCACGACCGAATTCCAGCTTGGCGCCACCGTAGGCGTCGCATACATCCTGAGGAACAGGCAGCTTGGCCAGTTCACGCAGGGCGTTGGCGGCGGCCACTTTCATTTCTTCGTTGATGCGCTTGGCGCGAACGTCCAGGGCACCACGGAAGATGAACGGGAAGCCCAGTACGTTGTTGACCTGGTTCGGGTAGTCCGAACGGCCGGTGGCCATGATCACATCGCTGCGGGTGGCGTGAGCCAGTTCCGGCGAGATTTCCGGGTCAGGGTTGGAGCAGGCGAATACGATCGGATTCGGCGCCATGGACTTCAGGCCTTCGGCGCTCAGCAGGTTCGGGCCAGACAGGCCGACGAACACGTCGGCACCGTCGAGGGCGTCAGCCAGGGTGCGCTTGGACGACGGATGGGCAAACATCGCCTTGTACTGGTTCAGGTCGGTACGCTCGGACTGGATCACGCCCTTGCTGTCGACCATG
This sequence comes from Pseudomonas haemolytica, assembly GCF_009659625.1. Classification (GTDB taxonomy): domain Bacteria; phylum Pseudomonadota; class Gammaproteobacteria; order Pseudomonadales; family Pseudomonadaceae; genus Aquipseudomonas; species Aquipseudomonas haemolytica. Next base: position 297,939 of record NZ_VOIW01000004.1, read on the forward strand.
TAGATGTTTTCCAGCTTGGCGCCCATGCTGATGATCAGCTTCATGCAGGAAATAGCCGCAGCGCCAGCGCCCAGGCAGACGATCTTCGCCTCACCCAAGGTTTTGCCAGCGATTTCCAGAGCGTTGATCATGCCGGCCGCGGTAACGATCGCGGTGCCGTGCTGGTCATCGTGGAATACCGGAATGTCGCACTGTTCGATCAGGGCCTTTTCGATCTCGAAGCACTCAGGTGCCTTGATGTCTTCCAGGTTGATGCCACCGAAGGTGATGGAAATGCGCTTGACCGTGTCGATGAAAGCCTGCGGGCTTTCGGAATCGACTTCGATGTCGAAAACGTCGATGCCGGCAAAGCGCTTGAACAGCACGCCCTTACCTTCCATGACTGGCTTGGAAGCCAACGGGCCGAGGTTACCCAGGCCAAGGATCGCGGTGCCATCGGAAATCACTGCAACCAGGTTGCCTTTGCCGGTGTACTTGTACGCCAGCTCTGGGTCACGGGCGATTTCACGTACGGGCTCGGCAACACCAGGGCTGTAGGCCAGCGACAGGTCGCGAGCGGTGGCAGTGGCTTTGGTGAGCTCTACACTCAGCTTTCCTGGACGAGGATGGGCATGGTATTCGAGAGCGGCAGTTTTCAAATCAGACATATCGGCATTCCGCTTTTACTGTTGGTCGACGGACCGCCGAGGATACGCGTGTCGCAAAGTCCCTACAAGACTGGGCAGTCACAGGTGTCAAGGGCCCTGGGCTACGACTTTTGGCCAAGAGCCACGGGATACAAGGGCTGCAACTGTTCACAATCGAAATAAAAAATGTCTACAATTTTTTATTCAAGACGTCGATTTCAACATGCCAGGATCGGTCAATGGCAGCAGCCAGCGTGACTGGCCTTTTTTCAGGCCACCGCGGCGGGAGCGATCCTGCACCCACCCACGCGCTTCGGTAATGCGGCCTTGCAGACCCTCGAGCAGCGCCGCATCGAATCGACTGACCAGATCGGGTGCAATGCGTAATACCAATGAACCCTGCAATTCGATCCAGATTCCACCGCGATTGCGCTCGATCTTGCTGACCCGGCCAGTGACCAGCGCAAACCCGGAGCGCTCCAGTTGCGCCACGGTTTGCACTGGCGATTGGCGCCATAGGCCGAGCCGCGCTTGGCGAGCGCTGTTTTCGGCCGCCTGCTGGCAGGCGACCAGGTCCACATTCGGCGCGACGCCCACCTGGAAACCCAGGCCCTCGGCCAGCAATTGCGCTTCCAGATTCTCGCCGTTGGCGCCGTAGAGGTGCGCCAGGGTGCGACCGTAGTGATCCTTGCCTTCGCGCCCAGGCACCAGACCGACACGCCCACCACTGGCCTGCACCAACGCCTGTAAACGTTGGCGAGCGGCAACGGCAAACGGCTCGTCAGTGCGGCCCTTCTTGCCGGTTTCCGGCGCATTGAGGCCGATCATGCGCACGCTGCGGCCATCCTTGAGGCGTACGGTGTCGCCGTCCACCACACGCTGCACCGAGACTTCGACCATAGATGCTGGCGCGGGGCAGAATACTTCGGCCTGGGCAGTCGCGAGCCAAATCCCAGGCACAAAAAAGGCGCCCACAAGGGACGCCTTTTTCAACAGCGGGTAAAAGCCCATGAGGCTCTTGAACCTTACTCTGCTGGAGTAGCAGCAGGCTTCTTGCCGAAAGCACCAAAGCGATCTGCGAAGCGCTGTACACGGCCGCCGGTGTCCAGAGTTTTCTGCTTACCGGTGTAGAACGGGTGGCACTCGTTGCATACGTCAGTACCCAGTGGCTTGCACAGGTTCGAACGAGTTTCGAACTTGTTGCCGCAGCTGCAGGTGACTTCGATGGTTTCGTACGCTGGATGGATATCGGCTTTCATGGCACTTCCTCGGGCTAGCGTGCCGCCACTCGACACTATTGTCGAATACCGCACGTAATTAGGCCGCGGATTCTACCAGACCTTTTTAAACGCGCAAGCGGCGACACTCTTTGCTTGTAAAGATAAAAGCGCCTTTCATCAGAAAAGCGAGGCATACCCAAGCCCCCCCTCGTCTGCTAGGCTCCCGCCCCTGCACCATCGCCCGCCTTTATATATGAGACCCCTCGCGTGCCCGACGCCATTTTGCGCCTCGCCCTGCCCTCGCCCCTGCGCCGCCTGTTCGATTACCGGGCTCCGGTCGGCGTGCTGCGGGCGCAGTTGCAGCCGGGCATGCGTGTGCGTGTGCCATTTGGGCGGCGGGAGATGATCGGCATCCTGGTGGAAGTTACCGATCACAGCGAAGTGCCCGCCGAAAAGCTCAAGCCCGCCATAGCCATCCTCGACACCACGCCACCGCTGCCGCCCGAGCTGTTCAAGCTGTGCCTGTGGACCGCGCAGTATTACCAGCACAGCTTGGGCGACACCTTGAGCTGGGCGCTGCCGGTGCTACTGCGCCAGGGTGAACTGGCCGAAGCGCGCCAGGAACGTTTCTGGTCGATGGTGCCCGGCGCGCGGCTCGACGACCCGCGTATCGCCCGCGCCCCGCGCCAGCGTGAAGCCCTGGCCACCTTGGCCCAGCACCCCCACGGCGTCGCCCATCAGCTATTAAGCAAGTTGATGCTGAGCAAGGACAGCCTCGACCTGCTGCTGGCCAAGGGCCTGGTGCAGGTGGAAATCCGCAAGCACGCCCCAGACCCGCGCCACGAACACTGGCTGGCCCAGCCGGAATTGCCGCTGAACCCTGAGCAACGCGCCGCATACGAGGCGATCCGCGCCGGGTTCGACAGTTTCCACGCCTTCCTGCTGGCTGGGGTCACGGGCAGCGGCAAGACCGAAGTGTATTTGCAACTGATCCGCGAAACCCTGCAGGCCGGCAAGCAGGCGCTGGTGCTGATCCCGGAGATCAACCTGGGCCCACAGACCCTGGCGCGTTTCGAGCAACGCTTCAACGCCCGCATCGCCCTGGTGCACTCGGCGGTCAATGACCGTGAGCGCCTGGAGTCGTGGCTGGCGGCGCGGGACGGCGAGGCCGACATCATTATCGGCACCCGTTCGGCGCTGTTCACGCCGATGAAAAACCCTGGGCTGATCATCATCGACGAGGAGCACGACGGCTCCTATAAACAGCAGGAAGGCCTGCGCTACCACGCACGCGACCTGGCGCTGGTGCGCGCACGCCAGGAAGACATTCCGATTGTACTGGGCTCGGCAACACCCTCCCTGGAAAGCCTGCACAACGCCTACACCGGCCGTTACGGGCTGCTACGACTGAACGAACGCGCCGGCGGCGCCAAGCAACCGCGCTTCTTGCGCCTGGACGTGAAAAGTCGCCCGCTGGACAGCGGTATTTCCGGGCCGATGCAACAGGCGATCGGCCAGACCCTCGCCGCCGGCCAGCAGGTCCTGGTGTTTCTCAATCGCCGTGGTTTTGCCCCGACGCTGCTGTGCCATGACTGCGGTTGGATGTCCGGATGCGAGCGCTGCGATGCGCGCATGACCGTGCACCAGCGCCACGGTGAACTGCGTTGCCACCACTGCGGCCACGTAGAACGGGTGCCACGCCACTGCCCGCAGTGCGGCAAGGTGGACCTGCGCCCGGTGGGGGCCGGCACCGAGCGCGCCGAAGAGCGCCTGGGCATTCTGTTTCCGGATTACCCGGTGCTGCGGGTAGACCGCGACAGCACGTCACGCAAAGACGCCATGAACCAGCTGTTTACCACCATCCAGAAAGGCCAGCCGTGCATCCTGGTGGGCACGCAGATGCTCGCCAAGGGGCATCACTTCCCACGGGTGACCCTGGTGTCGATCCTGGATGCCGACGGCGGGCTGTTCTCCGGGGATTTCCGCGCCAGCGAACGCATGGCGCAGTTGATCGTGCAGGTGGCAGGTCGGGCCGGGCGGGCCGAAGAGCCGGGCAAGGTGATTATCCAGACGCACTTGGCCGACCACCCGCTGCTGATTCAACTGACAGAACAAGGTTACTTTGCCTTCGCCGAGCAGGCCTTGAGTGAACGCCGTGCGGCTGGCCTGCCGCCCTTCGCGCACCTGGCGTTGCTACGCGCCGAAGCCCACAAGCCGGGCCAGGCCGAAGGGTTTCTCGATGAAGCCTGCAGCGTTGCCGAACGTTTGCTCGGTGAACTGGGCTTGAGTGGCATCGAGCTACTCGGCCCGGTGCCCGCGCCTATGGAACGTCGCGCCGGACGTTATCGCGCTCAGCTACTCTTGCAGGCAACCTCGCGTGCGCCGCTGCATCGACTATTAAGTAGCTGGATGCTTGAGCTGGAGCAAATGCCGAGCGGCCGGCAAGTGCGATGGTCGCTGGATGTGGACCCGGTAGACCTGTACTGATCCACAAACCACTGTAGGAGCGAGCTTGCTCGCGAAAAACTCCAGAGCTGCGCGTTAAACCAGAAAGCCCGCGTTATCGTTAACGATTTTCGCGAGCAAGCTCGCTCCTACAGACCTTAAAACGCTCCACAGGTCCGGAACGGTTGGCAAGCCCGCCCTCGCCACGGATAATGCCCAGTTTTTCCACCTGCGCATCGCGCACCGCCGCTTGCGGTCGAAAGAGAACACCATGAAAGACACCATTCGCCAGCTGATCCAACAAGCCCTCACCCAACTCGTCAACGAAGGTGTGTTGCCTGAAGGCCTGTCGCCGGCGATCCAGGTGGAGAACACCCGCGACAAGACCCATGGCGACTTCGCCAGCAATATCGCGATGATGCTGTCCAAGCCGGCCGGCATGAAACCGCGCGACCTGGCGGAAAAAATCATTGCCGCGCTGCCGGCCGACGAGAGTGTGACCAAGGCCGAAATCGCCGGCCCTGGCTTCATCAACTTCTTCCAGAACACCCAGGCCCTGGCGTCGCGCCTGGACGCGGCCCTGGCCGACGCCAGGATCGGCGTGCGCAAGGCCGGCCCGCTGCAGCGCGTGGCCATTGACCTGTCGGCACCGAACCTGGCCAAGGAAATGCACGTTGGCCACCTGCGCTCCACCATCATCGGCGACGGCGTGGCACGGGTGCTGGAATTCCTCGGCGACACCGTGATCCGTCAGAACCACGTAGGCGACTGGGGCACCCAGTTCGGCATGCTGATGGCCTACCTGCAGGAAAACCCGATCACCAGCAACGAGCTGTCGGACCTGGAAAACTTCTACCGCGCCGCCAAGAAGCGTTTCGACGAATCCGAAGAATTCGCCGACCGCGCCCGCGGCCTGGTGGTCAAGCTGCAGGCCGGTGACAAGGAATGCCTGGAGCTGTGGTCGCGCTTCCGTGACATCTCGCTGTCCCACTGCCAGGAAATCTACGAGCTGCTCAACGTCAAACTGACCATGGCCGACGTGATGGGCGAAAGCGCCTACAACGACGACCTGATCAACGTGGTCAACGACCTCAAGGCCAAGGGCCTGCTGGTCGAGAGCAACGGCGCGCAGTGCGTGTTCCTCGAAGAATTCAAGACCGCCGACGGCGAGCCGCTGCCGGTGATCATCGTCAAGGCCGATGGCGGTTACCTCTACGCCACCACCGACCTGGCCGCCGTGCGCTACCGCAGCGGCGTGCTCAAGGCCGACCGTGCGCTGTACTTTGTTGACCAGCGCCAGGCCCTGCACTTCCAGCAAGTGTTCGAAGTGGCCCGTCGCGCCGGTTTCGTCACCCACCCGATGCACATGGAACACATGGGCTTCGGCACCATGAACGGCGCCGATGGCCGCCCGTTCAAGACCCGCGACGGCGGCACCGTAAAGCTGATCGACCTGCTGAACGAAGCCCAGGAACGCGCCTACAACCTGGTGAAGGAAAAGAACCCGGAGCTGGCCGAGGCCGACCTGCGCAACATCGCCCGCGTGGTAGGCATTGGCGCGGTGAAATACGCCGACCTGTCCAAGCACCGCACCAGCGACTACAGCTTCAACTTCGAACTGATGCTCAACTTCGAAGGCAACACCGCGCCGTACCTGCTGTACGCCTACACCCGCGTGGCCGGTGTGTTCCGCAAGCTGGGCAAGGACTTCAGCGAAGTCGAAGGCCACATCGTGCTGGACGCCGCCCATGAACAGGAACTGGCCGCCAAGCTCGCGCAGTTCGGCGAAGTGCTGAACAGCGTGGGCGAGAAAGGCACACCGCATATCCTGTGCACCTATTTGTACGAAGTGGCCGGGTTGTTCTCCAGTTTCTACGAGAACTGCCCGATCCTCACCGCCGACGACGAAGCCCAGAAACAAAGTCGCCTGCGCCTCGCCGCCCTGGCTGGACGCACCCTCAAGCAAGGCCTGGAACTTTTGGGCCTGGAAACTCTGGAGCGTATGTAAGTTGGCTGCCAAGAAAAAACCTGCACCCAAGCGCGGCGCCAGTCGCTACCAGGCACCGGCGAAGCAACCTATCCCGGGGTGGTTGTGGATGGCCATCGGCCTCACGGTCGGCGCGTTTATCGTGTTCCTGATGAAGCTCGACCCGGGCAAGGGCGATGACGTCAAACGGGTCAAGCAAGAGCAGCAGAAGGCCACGAAAATGGCCGAAGCCAACAAGACTGCGCCGAGCCCGACGGCACCGGTGAAGCCGAAGTACGACTTCTATACCTTGCTGCCGGAATCGGAAGTGATCGTGCCACCTGACGCCGTGCCGGAGAAAACCCTGCCGACGCCACAAGTGCCGACCACGCCAGTGACCCCAGCGGAAGCGGCGAAAATCGACACGGCGCGTGCCCAGGCCGCGTTGGCCGGGATCACTCCTCCGCCAGCGCCGCCAGTGGCCGCCACCAAGGCCGCGCCGGTGACCAAGTTCTTCCTGCAGGCGGGCTCGTTCCCGAAACAAGCGGATGCCGATCGTGTGCGTGCGCAGATCATCCTGTTGGGCCAGGCGGTGACGGTTGAGTCCGGCACTGTGAAGGAAGCGACCTGGTATCGCGTACTGGTAGGGCCGTTCAGCAACCGTGAACAGCTGACCGTGGCGCAGAAACAATTGGCCGGGGCCGGGTTTAGCAACCTGTTGTTACAACAACGCCAGAGCCGCTGATTTCGAAGGCATAGCAGGGCTAATGTGGGAGGGGCTTGCCCCCGATAGCGGTGTATCAGTCAACCTATTCATTGGCTGACAGTCCGCAATCGGGAGCAAGCCCCCTCCCACATTTGGTTTTACGGTGTTCTTGAATAGGTGTCAGACCAATAAACACCACTCGTCCGCCGTCGCCCTCTACGCTTGAAATCATCTGCACCACCCCCATATCAGTTTCCATCAGGGCATTTTCGCCCCGCTGCGTGGAGACTCTCCCCTTGACCACCATCGTTTCAGTACGTCGCCACGGCAAAGTTGTCATGGGCGGCGACGGCCAGGTTTCCCTTGGCAACACCGTGATGAAAGGCAACGCGAAAAAAGTGCGCCGCCTGTACCACGGCCAAGTGCTTGCCGGCTTCGCAGGTGCTACCGCCGACGCCTTTACCCTCTTCGAACGCTTTGAAGGCCAGCTTGAGAAACACCAGGGCCACCTGGTACGCGCCGCTGTCGAACTTGCCAAAGAATGGCGCACCGACCGCTCCCTCAGCCGCCTGGAAGCCATGCTCGCCGTCGCGAACAAAGACGCTTCTTTGATCATCACCGGCAACGGTGACGTGGTTGAGCCCGAACATGGCCTGATCGCCATGGGTTCCGGCGGTGGCTACGCCCAAGCGGCGGCCAGTGCGCTGCTGAAGAAAACCGACCTGTCGGCCCGGGAAATCGTCGAGACTGCCCTGGGTATCGCCGGCGATATCTGCGTGTTCACCAACCACAACCAGACCATTGAGGAGCAGGACCTCGCCGAATAAGCCCTAGGCTTATTCCCGCTTGAGGCCGCCAGACACTATGTCCATGACCCCCCGCGAAATCGTCCATGAACTCAATCGCCATATCATCGGCCAGGACGATGCCAAGCGCGCCGTAGCCATCGCGCTGCGCAACCGCTGGCGCCGGATGCAACTGCCGGAAGAACTGCGCGTTGAAGTCACGCCAAAGAACATCCTGATGATCGGCCCGACCGGCGTGGGTAAAACCGAAATCGCCCGGCGCCTGGCCAAGTTGGCCAATGCGCCGTTCATCAAGGTCGAAGCGACCAAATTCACCGAAGTCGGCTATGTGGGCCGCGACGTCGAGTCGATCATTCGTGACCTGGCTGACGCCGCCCTGAAGATGCTGCGCGAACAGGAAGTGACCAAGGTCAGCCACCGCGCCGAAGACGCCGCTGAAGAACGTATCCTCGACGCCCTGCTGCCACCGGCACGCATGGGCTTCAACGAAGACGCCGCCCCGGCCTCGGATTCCAACACTCGCCAGCTGTTCCGCAAGCGCCTGCGTGAAGGCCAGCTGGATGACAAGGAAATCGAGATCGAAGTGGCCGAAGTGTCTGGCGTGGATATCTCCGCCCCGCCTGGCATGGAAGAAATGACCAGCCAGCTGCAGAACCTGTTCGCCAACATGGGCAAGGGCAAGAAGAAAAGCCGCAAGCTCAAGGTCAAGGAAGCGCTCAAGCTGGTGCGCGACGAAGAAGCCGGGCGCCTGGTCAATGAGGAAGAACTCAAGGCCAAGGCGCTGGAAGCAGTCGAGCAGCATGGCATCGTGTTTATCGACGAGATCGACAAGGTGGCCAAGCGCGGCAACTCCGGTGGCGTCGATGTGTCCCGCGAAGGCGTGCAGCGGGACCTGCTGCCGCTGATCGAGGGCTGCACCGTCAACACCAAGCTGGGCATGGTCAAGACTGACCACATCCTGTTTATCGCCTCCGGCGCCTTCCACCTGAGCAAGCCAAGCGACCTGGTGCCCGAGCTGCAAGGCCGCCTGCCGATTCGCGTGGAACTCAAGGCGCTGACCCCGGGCGACTTCGAGCGCATCCTCAGCGAACCTCACGCATCGCTCACCGAGCAGTACCGTGAGTTGCTGAAAACCGAGGGCCTGGGCATCGAGTTCCAGCCGGACGGTATCAAGCGCCTGGCGGAAATCGCCTGGCAGGTCAACGAGAAGACCGAGAACATCGGTGCCCGTCGCCTGCACACCTTGCTTGAGCGCCTGCTTGAGGAAGTGTCGTTCAGTGCCGGCGACATGGCCGGTGCGCAGAATGGCGAAGCGATCATGATCGATGCCGACTACGTCAACAGTCACCTGGGTGAATTGGCGCAGAACGAAGATCTGTCTCGTTATATCCTGTAAGCCTCACATAGAACTGCTTTGCTTCAAATGTGGGAGGGGGCTTGCCCCCGATTGCAGTGGGTCAGCTACAGATAAGCTGACTGATCCACCGCTATCGGGAGCAAGCCCCCTCCCACATTTTCAAGCCGGTTTATTCAGGAGCACCTCATATGGCCAAGTTTCCTACTGCTGTAAACCTGCACAAAACCTCCAACACCCTCGGCCTCACCTACGGGCCAGACGAAACCTATCAACTACCCGCCGAATTCCTGCGAGTGCATTCACCTTCCGCCGAGGTCCAGGGCCACGGCAAACCCATTCTGCAATTCGGCAAACTCAACGTGCGGTTGATCAAGCTGGAACCGGCCGGCCAGTACGCACTGAAATTGACCTTCGACGACGGCCATGACAGCGGGCTGTTCACCTGGGACTACCTCTACCAGTTGGCCGTACGTCAGGAGGCGCTGTGGGCCGACTACCTCGCCGAGCTCAAAGCGGCCGGAAAAACCCGCGACCCGAGTCAGTCGGTCGTGCGGCTGATGCTCTAGCCCAGGCGTCTTGCTGTTTAGAACGCATTTTCTAATTTCATCTGCTTGAATGCCCTGTCGCGTGGCCAATGATTGGCCCGCTTGCGAAAAAAAATAAACTCGGGTAACCAATGGAACTGGCAAGTTCCCTGCATTTGACGATGTGGTATCAACGGTCACCCGAGTCGCAGTACCAGGCTTGTGTTGTGTATCGAAATTGGGTGCACAGCGGTACCCGGTACTCGTCTTTCGGACAATGGAGCGTCGTAGATGAGTAACAAGAATAACGATGACTTGAAACGCCAGGCCTCGGAAAACACCCTGGGGCTGAACCCGATCATCGCGTTACGCAAAAAGGATTTATTGGCCTCGGCCAGGATGGTGCTGACCCAAGCCATCAAGCAACCGTTGCACAGCGTCAAGCACGTCGCCCATTTTGGCGTCGAATTGAAGAATGTGATGCTCGGCAAATCCCCACTGGTACCCGAGGGCGACGACCGTCGCTTCAACGACCCGGCCTGGAGCCAGAACCCGCTCTACAAACGTTATCTGCAGACTTACCTGGCGTGGCGCAAGGAACTTCACGACTGGATCGACGACAGCAACCTGTCGGCACACGACATCAGCCGCGGCCACTTCGTGATCAACCTGATGACCGAAGCCATGGCCCCCACCAACAGCGCGGCCAACCCGGCGGCGGTCAAACGCTTCTTTGAAACCGGCGGTAAAAGCCTGCTCGATGGCTTGTCCCACCTGGCCAAGGACATGGTGCACAACGGCGGCATGCCCAGCCAGGTCAACATGGGCGCCTTTGAAGTCGGCAAGACCCTGGGCACCAGCGAAGGCGCGGTGGTGTTTCGCAACGATGTGCTGGAGCTGATCCAGTACAAGCCCATCACCGAGCAGGTACACGAGCGCCCACTGCTGGTAGTGCCACCGCAAATCAACAAATTCTATGTATTCGACCTGTGCCCGGATAAGAGCCTGGCGCGCTTCTGCCTGCGCAATGGGCAACAGACTTTTATCATCAGTTGGCGCAACCCCACCAAGGCCCAGCGCGAATGGGGGCTGTCGACCTATATCGAGGCGCTCAAGGAAGCGGTCGATGTGGTCACGGCGATTACCGGTAGCAAGGACGTGAATATGCTCGCTGCCTGCTCCGGTGGCATCACCTGCACGGCGCTGCTGGGCCACTACGCGGCGCTGGGGGAGAAGAAGGTCAACGCCCTGACCCTGCTGGTAAGCGTGCTGGACACTACCCTGGATACCCAGGTGGCGCTGTTTGTGGACGAGCAGACGCTGGAAGCGGCCAAGCGCCATTCGTACCAGGCAGGCGTGCTGGAGGGCCGCGACATGGCCAAGGTATTCGCCTGGATGCGCCCCAACGACCTGATCTGGAACTACTGGGTCAATAATTACCTGCTGGGCAACGAGCCACCGGTGTTCGACATCCTGTTCTGGAACAACGACACCACACGCTTGCCGGCAGCGTTCCATGGCGACCTGATCGAACTGTTCAAGAACAACCCATTGGTACGCGCCAACGCCCTGGAAGTGTGCGGCACGCCCATCGACCTCAAGCAGGTCACCGCCGATATCTACTCCCTGGCCGGCACCAACGATCACATCACGCCGTGGCAGTCCTGCTACAAGTCGGCGCAATTGTTTGGCGGCAAGGTGGAGTTTGTGCTGTCCAGCAGCGGGCATATCCAGAGCATACTCAACCCACCGGGCAACCCCAAGGCGCGCTACCAGACCGGCGAAGGCCTGGCGGGCAAGCCGCTTGAGTGGCAGGAAAATGCGACCAAGCACACCGATTCATGGTGGTTGCATTGGCAAGTGTGGCAGGCGGAGCGGGCGGGCAAATTGAAAAAAGCACCGGCGACATTAGGCAATAAAACCTATGCCGCAGCCGAAGCGGCGCCAGGTACCTATGTACATGAGCGGTAGATTGGAGCGTATTCCTCCTGTAACACTTCACAGGGCTTGAGCATGCCGCAACCGTTCATCTTCCGTACCATCGACCTGGATGGCCAGACCATCCGCACGGCGGTACGCCCGGGCAAGCCTCACTTGACGCCGTTGCTGATTTTCAACGGCATTGGCGCCAACCTTGAGTTGGTGTTTCCGTTCGTCCAGGCCTTGGACCCGGATCTGGAAGTGATCGCCTTCGACGTGCCCGGTGTCGGTGGTTCATCGACGCCTAAGCGACCTTATCGCTTCCCTGGCCTGGCCAAACTTACCGCACGCATGCTCGATTACCTCGACTACGGCCAGGTGAACGCGGTGGGTGTGTCCTGGGGCGGGGCGCTGGCGCAGCAGTTCGCCTATGACTACCCGGAACGCTGCAAGAAGCTGATCCTGGCGGCGACGGCTGCCGGGGCCTTTATGGTGCCGGGCAAACCGAAAGTGCTGTGGCTGATGGCCAGCCCCCGGCGCTATATCCAGCCATCCCACGTGGTGCGCATTGCACCGATGATTTATGGCGGTTCGTTTCGCCGCGATTCGAACCTGGCCGCCGAACACGCGAGCAAAGTACGCTCGGCCGGCAAGCTGGGTTACTACTGGCAGCTGTTCGCCGGGGTGGGCTGGACCAGCATTCATTGGCTGCACAAGATCCGCCAGCCCACCCTGGTGCTGGCCGGGGACGATGACCCGCTGATCCCGCTGATCAACATGCGCCTGCTCGCCTGGCGTATTCCCAACGCGCAGTTGCACATCATCGATGATGGCCACCTGTTCCTGATCACTCGGGCCGAAGCCGTGGCGCCGATCATCATGAAGTTTCTCGAGGAGGAGCGCCTGCGCGCCGTGATACATCCGCGCCCGGCGGTGTGAAGGACCACACCACCGCGCAACTTGCCAGGAACCGACTATGGTTCTGAATTGGCGTGCCTGTTGTTGCCTTGACGAAGGAGTGTTGGCTCATGCGAGAAAGACCCGTGACGAACCCGGCGCCCACCCCTGCTGCGTTCATCAATGCACAAAATGCGATCACCGGTCTCAGGGGGCGGGATCTGCTGTCGACCCTGCGCAGCGTGGCCGCCCATGGTTTGCGCAACCCTGTGCATACCGCCCGTCATGCCCTGGCGCTGGGCGGCCAACTGGGCCGCGTGCTGCTGGGTGAAACCGTGCATGAACCCAACCCCAGGGACAGTCGCTTCACAGACCCCACCTGGACGCTCAACCCACTGTACCGGCGCAGCTTGCAGGCCTATCTGAGCTGGCAGAAACAGACGCGTCACTGGATCGATGACAGTAGCCTGAACGCCGATGACCGGGCCCGCGCGCACTTCGCTTTTTCCCTGCTCAACGATGCAGTCTCACCCTCCAACACCCTGCTCAACCCGCTGGCGATCAAAGAACTGCTCAACTCCGGCGGTAACAGCGTAGTGCGCGGCGTGAGCAACTTGTTCGAAGACCTGCTGCACAACAATGGGCTGCCGCGCCAGGTCAGCAAGCACGCCTTCGAAGTCGGCAAGACGGTGGCGACCACGCCCGGCTCGGTGGTGTTTCGCAACGAGCTGCTGGAACTGATCCAGTACAAGCCCATGAGCGAAAAACAGTACGCCAAGCCGCTGCTGGTGGTGCCGCCGCAAATCAACAAGTACTACATCTTCGACCTGAGCCCGGCTAACAGCTTTGTGCAGTACGCGCTGAAAAACGGGCTGCAGACGTTCATGGTCAGTTGGCGCAACCCGGACGTGCGCCATCGTGAATGGGGCCTGTCCACCTACGTAGCGGCGCTGGAAGAAGCACTCAACGTGTGCCGGGCGATCACCGGCGCCCGCGAGGTCAACCTGATGGGCGCCTGCGCCGGTGGCCTGACCATCGCCGCCCTGCAAGGCCACCTGCAAGCCAAGCGCCAGTTGCGGCGCATCTCCAGCGCCAGTTACCTGGTAAGCCTGCTGGACAGCCAGATCGACAGCCCGGCTACTTTGTTCGCGGATGAGCAAACCCTGGAGGCCGCCAAGCGCCGCTCCTACCAGCAAGGCGTGCTGGACGGCCGCGACATGGCCAAGGTGTTTGCCTGGATGCGCCCCAACGACCTGATCTGGAGCTACTGGATCAACAATTACCTGCTGGGCAAGGAGCCGCCGGCCTTCGACATCCTGTACTGGAACAACGACAACACGCGCCTGCCCGCCGCCTTGCACGGCGACCTGCTGGACTTCTTCAAGCACAACCCCCTGAGCCACCCCGGCGGGCTGGAGGTGTGCGGCACACCTATCGACTTGCGCAAGGTCACGGTGGACAGCTTCAGCGTGGCCGGGATCAACGACCACATCACGCCGTGGGACGCGGTGTATCGCTCCACCCAACTGCTGGGCGGCGAGCGGCGCTTTGTGCTGTCCAACAGCGGGCATATCCAGAGCATCCTCAACCCGCCGGGCAACCCCAAGGCCAACTACGTCGAAAACCTCAAGCTGAGCAGCGACCCGCGCGCCTGGTACTACGACGCTCATCACGTCGAAGGCAGTTGGTGGCCGCAGTGGCTGGAGTGGATCCAGCAGCGCTCGGGCGTACAACGCGAAACCCTCACCGCCCTGGGCAACCAGAATTACCCACCGATGGAAGCAGCGCCGGGCACTTACGTGCGAGTGCGTTGAGCTCAACGATCAGATTAAGAAGACTGGATGAAGACGCGCGACCGTATCCTTGAATGTGCCCTGCAGTTGTTCAACCACAAGGGCGAGCCGAACGTGTCGACCATGGAGGTGGCCAATGAAATGGGGATCAGCCCCGGCAACCTCTACTACCACTTCCACGGCAAGGAGCCGTTGGTGCTCGGGCTGTTCGAGCGCTTTCAATGCGAGTTGGCGCCCTTGCTCGACCCTCCCGCCGATGCGCAACTGGAGGCCGAGGATTACTGGCTGTTCCTGCACCTGATTGTCGAGCGCATGGCCCACTACCGGTTTCTGTTCCAGGACCTGTCGAACCTGGCCGGGCGTTTGCCGAAACTGGCCAAGGGCATTCGAAGCCTGCTTACGGCGCTTAAACGAACACTGGCATCATTGCTTGCGCGGTTGAAAGCATCGGGGCAGTTGGTCAGTGGCACCCAGGCGCTGGGGCAACTGGTGGAGCAGATCACCCTGACGTTGCTGTTTTCCCTGGATTACCAGCGGATTCTCGACCGTGAGGGCGAGGTGCAGGTGGTGGTTTACCAGATCATAATGCTGGTGGCGCCGCATCTGCTGCCGACGGCGCGGCAGGCGACCGAGCGGTTTGCACTCAAATACCTGGATAACACCGATTAAAAATGGGGTGTGGATAAAACCACCCTAAAAAAAAGCCCGACCTCTGCAGGCCGGGCATTTTTTTGTCCTCGGACAATCAGGACTGACTGGATGGCGTCGGCGTTACCGGCGTAGCAGTCGAGGTAGCAGCCGTGTGGGACGGTGCGGACACCGAATTGGCTGTGGAAGCAGCCGGTGCTGCCGCCGTTGCTGGCTTGGCGGCCGCGGCTGGCTTTGGCGCTGCTGGCTTTTTCACAACCGCAGGCTTTTTGGCTACGGCAGGTTTGGCCGCCGGCTTGGCTGCTACAGGCTTGGCTGCTGGTTTCGCAGCGGCTGGCTTGGCTGCTGGTTTGGCCGCAGCGGGTTTAGCGGCAGGTTTTGCAGCGACCTTGGCAGCCGGTTTAGCCGCAGGTTTCGCGGCTGCTTTAGCGGCCACTGGCTTAGCGGCAGGCTTGGTGGCTGGTTTGGCGGCAGCAGTTTTAGCGGCAGGCTTGGCAGCCGGTTTTGCAGCAGGCTTGGCTGGAGCCTTGGCCGCTGGTTTAGCAGCCGGCTTGGCGGCAGCTTTAACCAGAGGCTTGGCAGCCGTTTTAGCAGCGGGTTTTGCAGCCGCAGTTTTAGCCGCGGGCTTGGCTGCTGGTTTTGCAGCAGGCTTTGCTGCCGCAGTCTTCGCTGGAGCCACTTTGGCGCCAGTGAGTTTTTCGATTTGCTTGGTCAGGGTATCGACCTTGCTGTGCAGCGTTTTCAACTCAGCCTTGCTCGGCACGCCCAGTCGCGAAATAGCACTGTTGAGGCGTTTGTCGAAAGTTTCTTCCAACTTGCCCCACGTATCAGAAATGCTCGACTTGGCGGAACCCGCACTGGCCTTGGCAGCTTCTACTTTTTTACCAACCGTGCTCTTGGTCAACTTCTCGGCCTTCTCGCCGTCTTTAACCAATGTCTCGAAGAGTTTGCTGCCGTCACTGTCGATCTTCGAGTACACGCCTAAACCAGCGAGCCAGATTTTGCGGGAATATTCTTCAACTTTCCCGACCCACGAGCTGCCTTCTTTCTGAGTAGTCTTTTTAACAGCCATCCCGATGTCTCCTTAGTGTTTACGCGCGACACGTTCGAGCAATGCCGTCAGCTCTTCGAGCTTAGCAGAGAGTGTCTCCACGTCATGTTTAGACGCAATGCCGATCCGATTCAAGGCACTGCCGACACGAGTATCAAAAGCTTTTTCAACTTTATCCAGTTGAACTTCAACCAGGCCTTTGACGCTGGAGACGTTACTCTTTACTTGGTCAATCTGACTGTTGGCAGCATCAAGTTGTTCAACTACAACTTTTTTACCTTTACTTTCAACATGTTGACCGCTCTTTACCAGCTCCTTGAAGTACTCGCCGCCCTCGCTGCCGACCTTGGCATAGGCACCAAGACCTGCCAGCCAGATCTTGCGGGCATAGCTTTTAACCTCACTCAGGGTGATGGTCTGAATGTCGATTTTTTTCTTCAAAATAACTTTGGCCATGGTGCACCTCACGCAAAATAGGGTGGAGGACGGCCCGCAAGAGTTGAGGGCTTGGGCACAAAGTAGGGTTTAAAATTAGAATCGGCACCCTAAGAACACCAGCGTCAGGCCAGCGCTTTATCCAGGGCTTTCTCGATTTCGGACTTGATCGTGCCACTCATGGCCGACATCAACAGGCCAAGTTCCACATCAATGCGCAGTGAATCATCTGCCACTAACACCGTGCCTTTGACCCCCGACCGCTTGAGGTTCAGGGTGTCGCCCGACCATGAAGGCTCCAGGCCATATTGTTCCTTGAGTTTGTGCGCCAACTTCTCGGCCTTCGCCCGGGCGCCTTCCTTGCCCAGGGAATGTGCACGTTCAACGGTAATACGGGCCATTGCAATGACTCCTCTTTATAACGACTCAGAACACCTGCCATGCGGCAAAAGGTCTCGGTGAGCGCCTATCTTACCTTCAGCCTTGCCAAGACAAAGTAGACCTTGGGGATTATCATGTCCCGCATTCTCTTTTGGTGACAGCGATATGACTGATCAGCGCAAAGGCAGCGATGCCGAACCCACCACTCACTTCGGCTTCAAGAACGTCCCGGAAAGCCAGAAAGCGGAAAAAGTCGCTGAGGTGTTCCACTCCGTGGCGGCCAAGTACGACCTGATGAACGACGTGCTCTCCGGCGGCATGCACCGCCTGTGGAAGCGCTTCACCATCGAGTTGTCGGGCGTACGCACCGGCAACCGCGTGCTGGACATCGCCGGTGGCACGGGCGACCTGGCCGCCAAGTTCTCCAAGCTGGTTGGCCCGACCGGCCAGGTGGTATTGGCCGATATCAACGGTTCGATGCTCAAGGTTGGCCGCGATCGCCTGCTGGATAAAGGCGTGGCCGGCAATATCGAGTTCGTCCAGGCCGACGCTGAGAAGCTGCCGTTCCCAGACAACCATTTCGACTGCGTGACCATCGCCTTCGGCCTGCGCAACGTCACCCACAAGGAAGACGCGATCCGCTCGATGCTGCGCGTCCTCAAGCCGGGTGGCCGCCTGTTGGTGCTGGAGTTCTCCAAGCCGACCAACGCACTGATGTCCAAGGTCTACGACACCTACTCGTTCGCCTTCATGCCGCTGATGGGCAAGCTGATCACCAATGACGCCGAAAGCTACCGCTACCTGGCCGAATCGATCCGCATGCACCCCGATCAGGAGACCCTGAAGTCGATGATGGTAGAGGCCGGTTTCGACCGCGTGACTTACCACAACATGACCTCCGGCATCGTCGCCCTGCACCGCGGTATCAAGCCCTGATGTTGCTGCAAGGCCTTCTCGCCAGCGTCGAACATGGCCTCAACCGTGTACTGCGCCTGGACAGCACCGCCCTGGCGCGGCTCGCGCACTTGACCGGCAAGGTGATTGCCGTCGACTGCCGTAGCCCCGCCGTGCAGCTGTTTATCCTGCCCAGCGATGAAGGCCTGCTGCTCGCTACTCAATGGGCCGCTGAAGCCGACTGCACCTTGCGTGCGCCGGCCTCGAGCCTGTTGCACCTGGCGCTGAGCCGCAACAAGACCGCTATCCTCCACAGCCCCGAGGTGGAGCTGGAAGGCGACAGCGCGGTGCTGATGGACCTGGCCGCCGTGCTGCAAGACCTGGAGCTGGACTGGGAGTACGAACTGTCACGCTGGATCGGCCCCGTCGCCACCCAGTTGATCAGCGGGCACCTGCGCAGCCGCACGCGCTGGTACCAGCAAGGTTTCGCCAGCCTCAACCAGAACCTCGCCGAATACCTGAGCGAAGAATCGCGCACCCTGGTCGGGCAACGGGAAGCGCAAGCGCGCTTTCGTGAACTCGACAAGGCCAAAATCGACCTGGAACGCCTCGAGGCCCGCTTCGAACGCCTGAGCCGTTCCCTTGATCCAAGCGATAACGCATGAAGCTGCTCGCCGTCCGCCGTTTGTTTCGTATCCAGCGCGTCGTAATCCGCTACCGCCTCGATGACCTGCTGTTTGCCCTGCCCCTGCCCTGGTTTCTGCTGGCGGTACGTTATGTGCTGCCGTGGCGCTGGTTCCCGCGCAAGCAGCTGGAGCTGAGCCGTGGTGCGCGCCTGCGCCTGGCGTTGCAGGACCTGGGGCCGATTTTTATCAAGTTCGGGCAGATCCTCTCGACCCGCCGCGACCTGCTGCCCGAAGACATCGCCGACGAGCTGATGCTGTTGCAGGACCGCGTGCCGCCATTCGACTCGCAACAGTCGATGGCGCTGATCGAAGCACAATTGGGCAAGAAGATCAGCGAGGTGTTCAGCCGCTTCGACGTCGAGCCGCTGGCCTCGGCCTCGGTCGCACAAGTACACGCCGCACAGCTCAAGACCGGCGAAGAAGTGGTGGTGAAGGTGATTCGCCCGGGCCTCAAGCCGATCATCGGCCAGGATCTGGCATGGCTGTTTGTCCTCGCACGCGCTGCCGAACGCTTCTCCGCCGATGCGCGCCTGCTGCACCCGGTGGACGTGGTCGCCGACTACGAAAAAACCATCTACGACGAACTCGACCTGCTGCGCGAGGCGGCGAACGCCAGCCAACTGCGGCGCAACTTCGAAGGCTCGCAGCTGCTCTATGTGCCACAAGTGTATTGGGACTGGTGCAGGCCCAAAGTGCTGGTGATGGAGCGCATCTACGGCGTGCAGGTCACCGACCTCGCCACCCTGGCCGACCAGCGCACTGACATGAAGATGCTCGCCGAGCGCGGTGTGGAGATCTTCTTCACCCAGGTGTTCCGCGACAGTTTCTTCCACGCCGACATGCACCCGGGCAACATCTTCGTCAGCACCGTCAACCCGTGGAGCCCGCAGTACATCGCAATCGACTGCGGCATCGTCGGCAGCCTGACCCCGGAAGACCAGGATTACCTGGCGCGCAACCTGTTTGCCTTCTTCAAGCGCGACTATCGCCGCGTGGCGCAGTTGCACATCGATTCTGGCTGGGTGCCGGCGGAAACCAAGCTCAACGAATTCGAAGCGGCGATCCGCACCGTGTGCGAGCCGATCTTTGAAAAACCGTTAAAAGATATTTCATTCGGCCAGGTGCTGATGCGCCTGTTCCAGACTGCGCGGCGCTTCAACATGGAAGTGCAGCCGCAGTTGGTACTGCTGCAGAAAACCCTGCTCAACATCGAGGGCCTGGGCCGCCAGCTGTACCCGGACCTTGACCTGTGGAACACCGCGCAGCCGTTCCTTGAACGCTGGATGCGCGAGCGGGTCAGCCCGAAAACCCTGCTGGGCAACCTGCACAGCCAGTTCGAACAATTGCCGCACCTGGCCAACATGACCCGCGACCTGCTGGAGCGCATGTCCCAGCCCCACGCCAAAGACCCCGCGCCGCCATGGCAAAAGCGCAAGGACGACTGGTTCCTGCGCCTGCTCGGCGCCGCGCACCTGGTGGGCGGTGTGATGCTAGCGATTGGCGGGCCATTGAACCAACTGGGCCACTGGCCGGCCGGGATCATGGTGGCCGTGGGCGTTTATCTGATCGTGCGTCGATAGCCAATCCGGTTATACACTGTCGCAAATTGCCGGAGCCGAACATGAAAGACTGGCTGGACGAGATAAAGTGGGACAGTGACGGCCTGGTGCCGGCCATTGCCCAGGACTACAAGACCGGGCGCGTGCTGATGATGGCCTGGATGAACCGCGAGGCCCTGAGCCTCACCGCCACTGAGCAGCGCGCCATCTATTGGTCACGTTCGCGTGGCAAACTGTGGCGCAAGGGCGAAGAGTCCGGGCATGTGCAGACCCTCCATGAGATGCGCCTGGACTGCGATGCCGACGTGGTGATCCTGATGGTCGAACAGATCGGTGGTATCGCCTGCCATACCGGGCGCCACAGCTGCTTTTATCGCGTGTTCGAGAACGGCGAATGGAAGGTCGTGGAACCGGTGCTCAAAGACCCGCACGCTATCTACTCGGCAGGACACTGAACATGAGCGATACCCTGAACCGTGTGGCCCAGGTACTGGAAGACCGTAAAGGCGCGGATGCCGACAGCTCTTACGTCGCCAGCCTGTACCACAAGGGTCTGAACAAGATTCTGGAAAAACTCGGCGAAGAATCCGTCGAGACCATCATTGCGGCCAAGGACGCGCAAATCAGCGGTGATTGCAGCGATGTAATCTATGAGACCGCCGACTTGTGGTTCCATAGCCTGGTCATGCTCGCCCAACTGGGGCAGCATCCACAGGCCGTGCTGGATGAACTGGACCGTCGCTTCGGCTTGTCCGGGCACGCCGAGAAGGCCTCGCGCCCGTCCGCCTGAATAACTAAGACTTGAGGATTTGCAGCATGGGCATTTTTGACTGGAAACACTGGATCGTCATTCTGGTAGTAGTGGTACTGGTGTTCGGCACCAAGAAACTCAAGAACCTCGGCACTGACGTCGGCGAGTCGATCAAGGGCTTTCGCAAGGCCATGAACGACGACGAAAAGCCAACCGAGCCGACGGCCAATCCGGTGCCACCGGCCCAGCCTGTGCACCCGCAGGCCGCCCAGCCGATCACCGAGCGTCGCACCTTCGACGTGCAGGCTGAAAAAGTCCAAGAGCCGACCCGCAAAGACTCGTGAGCACTGACTAATGTTTGGTATCAGCTTCTCTGAACTGCTGCTCGTCGGCCTGGTGGCCCTGCTGGTACTGGGGCCGGAACGCCTGCCCGGTGCCGCACGCACCGCCGGCCTGTGGATCGGGCGCCTGAAACGCAGTTTCAACGCGATCAAACAGGAAGTTGAACGGGAAATCGGCGCCGACGAGATCCGCCGGCAATTGCACAACGAACATATCCTGTCGTTGGAGCAAGAAGCGCGCAATATTCTTTCTCCGGTGCAAGAACCGGCCAAGCCGGTTACACCACCGGTGGTTGAGCACAGCATCGCGCCCGTGCCTGCCCCTGCTGCCGAGCCCGCCCCGACAGAGCCCGCGCCGACGCCCGACGCGTCGCCCGCGCCCCATGACCCTACATTGCCGCCGCGAGCCCCATGAGCGCTGATAAACCGGAAAACGACCAGCACATGCCGCTGGTCTCGCACCTCACCGAGCTGCGTACCCGCCTGCTGCGTTGCGTAGCGGCCATCTTCATCATTTTTGCCGGGCTGTTCGCCTTTACCCAGCAGATCTACACCTTCGTTTCCACGCCGTTGCGCCAATACCTGCCCGTCGGCGCGACGATGATCGCCACCGATGTGTCGTCGCCATTCCTGACGCCGTTGAAGCTGACCATGATGGTCTCGCTGTTCCTGGCGATCCCGGTGATCCTGCACCAGATCTGGGGCTTTATCGCCCCGGGCCTGTACAAGCATGAGAAGCGCATCGCCGTACCGTTGCTGGTGTCGAGCATTCTGCTGTTCTACACCGGCATGGCCTTCGCCTACTTCCTGGTGTTCCCGCTGATCTTCAAGTTCTTCGCCGCCGCCACCCCGGCCGGCGTAGAGATGATGACCGATATCACCAGCTACCTCGACTTCGTGATGACGTTGTTCTTTGCCTTCGGCGTGGCCTTCGAAATCCCGGTGGCCGTGGTGTTGCTGGTGTGGATCGGCGTGGTCGACGTCAAGTACCTGAAGAAGATCCGCCCGTACGTGATCATCGGCTGCTTCGTGGTCGGCATGATCCTCACGCCGCCGGATATCTTTTCCCAGACCTTGCTGGCCGTGCCGATGTGGATGTTGTTCGAAGTGGGCATCCTGTTCAGCGGCTTGATCAGCAAGCGTGGCGAACACCCGGACGACCAGACTGCCGACGACGACCAGCCGCCAGCGACCCAGCCGTGAACCTGCTGCTGCTGGAAGACGCCGACTTTATTGCGGCCGACCGGGTGGTGCTGCGTGATCGGCGCCTGGTGCATATGCAGGAAGTCCACCGCGCCGCCGTAGGCGACAACCTGCGCGTGGGCCGTATTGGCGGGCTGATGGGCAACGCCCAACTGCTGCGCCTGGACGCCGGTGAAGCGGAGCTGCAAGTCAGCTTCGACCAACCGCCGCCGCCAAAGCTGCCCTTGACCCTGCTGCTGGCCCTGCCCCGCCCGAAAATGCTGCGCCGGGTACTGCAAACCGTGGCGGCCATGGGCGTGCCGAAGGTGGTGCTGGTCAACAGTTACCGGGTGGAAAAAAGCTTCTGGCAAACCCCGTTCCTGGAGCCTGAAGCCGTCCGCGAGCAACTGATCCTCGGCCTGGAACAAGCGCGGGATACGATGCTGCCCGAGATCATTATCGAAAAACGCTTCAAGCCGTTTGTCGAAGACCGCCTGCCGGCCATGACCGCTGGCACCCTGGGCCTGATCGGCCATCCCGGCGATTACCCTGCTTGCCCACGCGGGTTGGATGAACCGGTGACGCTGGCGATTGGCCCGGAAGGTGGTTGGATTCCTTATGAGGTAGACCTGCTCTCCAAAGCCGGTTTACAACCAGTGCAGCTAGGCGCACGCATCCTGCGGGTCGAAACCGCCGTGACGGCCCTGCTCGCCCGACTGTTCTGATATCAAATACAAAAACACCGCAGCCTAAATGTGGGAGGGTGCTTGCCCCCCCCCCACATTGGATCTGTGGCGCTACAGAATCCTGCGCCCGTGCCGATAGCCTCTGAATAAATCCAAGCCTTGTTCCAGAGGAGTTCGCTGCATGTATCGTTGGTTAGCCGAGAAACTGGGGAATGTGAGCGTCAACCGCAAGCTGAGCGTTGGCTTTGGCCTGGTGTTGATCCTGACGCTGTTGATCACCTTTACCGGCTGGACAGGCCTGGGTGACGTGATCAGCCGCGGCGACAAGCTGGGCTTTATCTCCAGCCTCAGCGGCCTGACCAAAGACCTGCGCCTGGCGCGCCTGGACTTTGAAATGCGCCGTGGCGAACAAGGCACGGATGCGGTCAACGGTCTGCTCGGCCAACTGGACACTGGCCTGAAAACCGCCGCCGACCTGATCGAGCAACCTGACGATAAAGCCCTGGTCGAACAACAACTGGAAGCCTTGAACCAATACAAAAAGGCCTTCGCCGCCATGGTCCAGGCGGGCCTCAAGCGTGAGGGCGCCCGCAGCAAACTCGGCGACACCGCCGACAACGCCGTCGCCAAGATCAACGAGATTGAGAAAACCCTGCTGCAAGGCGACAGCGTCACCCAGTTCAATAGCGTGGTCGACCTGAGCAAGCTGATCCAGCAATCACGCTTTCAGGTACGCGGCTACACCTACAGCGGTAAAGTCGAAGCTGAACAGCCGGCCTTGGATGCCATCGACAACGCCCTGAAGAAAATCTCCGAACTGCAAGGCCAGTTGCCGGCGCCATACCAGACCAACCTTCAGGAAGCCGCTGTCTCACTGCAAGCCTACCGCGCTGCGGTCAGCCAGTATCGCGACGCCCAGGTCGCCAGCGCTGCGGCCCTGCAAACCATGATCGCCCAGGGCGATATCCTGCTGAGCCACAGTGAAAAACTCACCGTCTCCCAGACTGCCGTGCGTGACACCGATGCCGCGCAGGCCAAATACCTGTTGCTGCTCGCCACCGTGCTGGCGCTGATCTTCGGCATCGTCGCCGCCTGGGCCATTACCCGCCAAATCGTCATCCCTCTGAACCAGACCCTCAAAGTCGCCGAGCGCGTGGCCTCCGGCGACCTGAGCCACAACCTGGATTCCGGCCGCCAAGACGAATTGGGCCAACTGCAACGCGCCATGCAAAGCATGACCGTGGGCCTGCGTGAGTTGATCGGCGGTATCAGCGACGGCGTCACCCAGATCGCCAGCGCGGCCGAGCAGTTGTCCGCCGTTACCGAGCAGACCAGCGCCGGGGTCAACAGCCAAAAAGTCGAGACCGACCAGGTGGCCACCGCCATGAACGAGATGGCTGCGACCGTGCAGGAAGTGGCGCGCAATGCCGAGGAAGCTTCTGAGGCCGCCGTGGCCGCCGATCAGCAGGCCCGTGAAGGCGACCAGGTGGTCGGTGAAGCCATCGCCCAGATCGAACGCCTGGCGACCGAAGTCGGCAATTCCACGGTGGCCATGGGCGACCTGAAGCGCGAAAGCGACAAGATCGGCAGCGTGCTCGACGTCATCAAATCCGTGGCCCAGCAAACCAACCTGCTGGCGCTTAACGCAGCCATTGAAGCAGCGCGTGCCGGTGAGGCCGGGCGTGGTTTTGCCGTGGTGGCCGATGAAGTGCGCAGCCTGGCCCAGCGCACGCAGAAGTCCACTGAAGAGATCGAAGAGTTGATCATCGGCCTGCAAAGCGGCACCCAGCAGGTGGCGACCATCATGGACAACAGCCGTGGGCTGACCGAAAGCAGCGTTGAACTGACGCGCCGGGCAGGTAACGCGCTGGGTAATATCACCCGTACCGTCTCGACCATCCAGGCAATGAACTCGCAAATCGCCACCGCCGCCGAGCAACAAAGTGCCGTGGCCGAAGAGATCAACCGCAGTGTCTTGAATGTGCGCGATATCTCGGAGCAAACGGCTGCGGCCAGTGAGGAGACCGCCGCCTCGAGTACCGAACTGGCGCGGCTGGGCACTCATTTGCAAGCATTGGTCGGCCGCTTCAGGGTCTGACACGCTCACACCATGGGGTGGCCCGTGCTGGGTCACCCCCTGCAACTTGTGAAATTTCCTACACGTCTTTCAGGTCAACTCTTACGCGCCCCGTGCCGAAAAGATTTAGCGTTCCCACTCCTCCTGACCTGCGTCAGCCGGATTGCGAAACGCTCTCTTTTTGCTGATGGAGGTGCATCATGTTTCGACCACTGACCCGCGTATTAGGCAACACCAGTGTCACCCTCAAGCTCGTACTGGGCTTCGGCCTGGTACTGGTGCTGTGCATGGCCGTCGCCCTGACGGGATGGCAGGCCCTGAATACCTCACTGTTTCGCGCACATACCTTGACCACTCTTTCCCAGCTGGCGGTGACCGGCGAAGAATTACGTGCCGACCGCATTGTGTACCGCGTCGTGAGTGCCCCCGCGAGTTTTGACAAGCTCAGCCGGCACATGGAAAAAATCGATGCTTATCTGGTCGGGTTGGCCGACCGCCTGAAAATCCCCGCCCACTTGCAACAAGTTCAAGAGTCCAGCCGCCTCAGCGCTCGCTTCAAGACGGCACTGGGTGGGCTGCCCAACTTGATGGAACAACGCGAGCAAGCGCAGAAGCAGCTCACCAGTAGCTCCGTAGCGGCCAGCGACATCCTTGGGCAACTTTCCAGTGACTTGCCCGACCAGAACGATGAGAAAGCCCTGGATAGCGTGGAAAACCTGCGCCAGGCCATGGAAAAAGCCGAAGACCGCGCCAAGGCGCCGGCATGGGCCGCAGACACACTGCAAATCTACACCCAAGGCGTGGACGACGCGCTCAAGGCCCTCGACAGTGCCCAGTCTGGCGTGACGGCTTTACCGGTCGACAGCACCGCTCTGAACAGCGCTCTGCTCGACTATCGTGCCCAACTCAACCGCGTCAAGGACGCGCAGGTCACCGTTGAAAACACCCAGAATCAACTGGAGCAGTGGCTGGACCAGTTACTCTCGCAAAGCGACCGCCTGAGTGAGGAACAGACTCTGCAACGCGACAAAGAAGCAGACTTGGCTCGCCTGATGATGTTCTACGTGACAGGCGCAGCGCTGCTGCTCGGCGCCCTCGCCGCCTGGCTGATCGCCGGCCAGATCGTGCGGCCGTTGCGCCAGGCGCTGCTGACCGCCAACCGCATCGCCGAGGGCGACCTGAGCCACGACATCACTACCTCGCGGCGCGACGAACTGGGCCAATTGCAACGCAGCATCGGCCAGATGACGCTCAACCTGCGCGCCCTGATCGGCGGTATCAACGACAGCGCCCGCCAGATCGCCAGCGCCGCCGAACAATTGTCCGCCGTCACCGAGCAAACTCGCGCCGGGATCAATGGCCAGAAACTGGAGACTGAGCAAGTCGCCACCGCCATGAATGAAATGCTCGCCACCTCCCAGGAGGTCGCACGCCATGCCGAGCAAGCCTCGATTGCCGCCACCGAAGCCGATCAACAAGCGGGTGTGGGCGACCAGGTGGTGGCCGAAGCGATTACCCATATCGAGCATCTGGCCGAGCAGATGAACCGCTCCAGCCTGGCGATGCAAGGCTTGCAACAGGAAAGCCAGAAGATCGGCAGCGTGCTGGAGGTGATCAAATCGGTGTCCGAGCAAACCAACCTGCTGGCCCTTAACGCCGCTATCGAAGCGGCACGCGCGGGTGAGGCAGGTCGCGGTTTCGCCGTAGTGGCCGACGAGGTACGCACCCTGGCCCAGCGCACCCAGCAATCAGCCGAGGAAATCGAGGTGTTGATCGAGGGTTTGCAGCGGGGCACGCAACACACCGCCGATATCCTGGACAACAGCCTCAGCCTGACCGACAACAGCGTGGAGCTGACGCGTCGCGCAGGCGCGGCTCTTGCCAACATCACCCGCACGGTATCGGTGATTCAAGAGATGAACCCACAGATTGCCGCAGCAGCCGAGGAGCAAAGCGCGGTGGCCGAAGAGATCAACCGCAGCGTACTGAAGGTCAAGGATGCGTCGGAACAAACCTCGACCGCCAGTGAGCAGACGGCGGCGGCCAGCATTGAGCTGGCGCGCCTGGGCACAGACCTGGCGCGCTCGGTAGGCCGGTTCAAGGTCTGAGCGGTTACAGCACCTGGCGCAGGAAAGCTTGTGCCCGTGGGTCTTGGGGGGAAGCAAAAAAGGCGGCGGGCGCGGCATCTTCCAGCAGTTTGCCGTGGTCGAAAAACAGCACCCGGTCCGCCACTTCCCGGGCAAAGCCCATCTCGTGGGTGACGCAGACCATGGTCATGCCTTCCAGGGCCAGGGTTTTCATCACGTCCAACACTTCACCGACCATTTCCGGGTCAAGGGCCGAGGTGGGCTCGTCAAACAGCATCACCTTGGGTTCCATAGCCAGGGCCCGGGCAATCGCGACCCGCTGCTGCTGGCCGCCAGACAGCCGTGAGGGAAACTCGTTGGCCTTCTGTGCAATGCCGACCTTTTCCAACAGAGCCAGGGCCTTGGCTTCGCGCTCCCGCTTGCCGCGCTTGCGCACGACCTTTTGCGCCAGGCACAAGTTTTCCAGCACGGTCATATGGGGGAACAGGTTGAAATGCTGGAACACCATGCCGACTTCACGGCGATAGGCATTCACATCGGTCTTCGGGTCAGCCAGTTGCAGGCCGTCGATGCTCACCGAACCCGAGTCGAACTCCTCTAGCCCATTGAGGCAGCGCAAGAAGGTGGACTTGCCGGAACCGGACGGGCCGATCACCACCAGCACTTCGCCCTTGGCCACTTGGGTGGTGACGTGATCCACCGCGCGCACCACGTGCCCGCGGGTATCGAAGACTTTTACCAGATCGCGCACTTCAATCACTTTGGGCGAGCCTCCGCTCAAGCCGGCTGGCCATTTTCGACAGCGGCAGGTTGATCAGCAGGTACAGGCCTGCCACGCAGAACAGAATCTCAAACGGCGAGAACGAGGTGGTGATCACTTCGCGGCCACTCTTGAGCAGCTCGGTAATCGCAATCACCGACACCAGCGACGTGTCTTTTACCAGGCTGATAAATTGCCCGGCCAGGGGCGGTAGCACGCGCTTGAAGGCTTGCGGCAACACCACATGACGCATCGACTGGCTGGCACTCAAACCCAGGGAACGCGCCGCTTCGTCCTGGCCACGGGTGATGGACTGCACACCGGCGCGGACGATTTCCGCCACATAGGCACCGGTGAACAACGACAGCGCAGCGATCCCGGCGAACTCCCGGGACAGGTTGAGCACCGTGCCGATAAAGAAATAGAAAATGAAGATCTGCACCAGCAGCGGCGTACCGCGCACCAGTTCAACGTAGATAGTCGACAGGTCGCGCAAGGTCGGGTTTTTGGAGAGCCGGCACAACCCGGTCGCCAAACCGATCGCCAAACCGAGGATGCCGGACACCACCGACAGCCA
This sequence comes from Pseudomonas haemolytica, assembly GCF_009659625.1. Lineage (GTDB taxonomy): Bacteria > Pseudomonadota > Gammaproteobacteria > Pseudomonadales > Pseudomonadaceae > Aquipseudomonas > Aquipseudomonas haemolytica. The sequence goes on from NZ_VOIW01000004.1 coordinate 326,314, forward strand.
CAACGTGGTCCACAAGCCCCACATCAGCGGCCCCAGCGCCCAGTGGCGGGTCACGCCGACTACATCGCCTTCGGCCACATCGTCGCCGCGAGCCACTTGCAGGCTGTTATCGGCAACCGTGAGCTTTTGCTCGGCCCCCGCGTCGTTGCGCAGGGTGACTTCGGCCATATCGCCTTTGCGCACCAACTCGACCACGGTGGAAATATCCGCGGCGCGCTGGGACGTTTCGGCTTGATAGGCGAAGTACTGCGGGACACGGTTCCAGCGCCACTCGTAGGACATCAACGAGGTGGCGTAGTACAAGGCGCCAGCCAGGCCGACCAGCACGACCACGGTCAGCAGGTGCCAGGGCCATTGGGCTTTTTTCTGTTTCATTTCACTTTCCAGGATTTTTGTCGCCTGTGATGCCGCCTTCGCGAGCAAGTCGAATCGTCGCACCGCCGCTCCCACATTTTGACCGCATTCTCATGTTGGAACTCGGTCAAGTGTGGGAGCGGGCTTGCTCGCGAAGGGCGCGACTCGGTATTCAGCCAGCCTTATTCCATGTCCTTGAGCCACTCGGAGCTCTTGAACCACTTGTCATGGATGCGATCGTAGGTACCGTCGTTACGGATCTGGTGCAGGAAGTTGTTGATGAAGTTGATGCTGTCGTAATCGCCTTTCTTCAAACCGAACGCCAAGGGCTCGAAGGTGAAGGGTTCTTCCAGGAACACCAGCTTGCCGTTGCCGACTTTCTTCTCGGCAACCACGTTGTACGGCGCGTCATACACAAAGGCATCGGCCTTGCCGTTGACCACGTCCAGTACACCTTCCTGCTCGTTGTCGTAGCCGTGGTACTTGGCCTTGGAGATCAGCTTCTTGGCGACCATTTCACCGGTGGTACCGAGCTTGGAGGTCAGGCGGTACTTCTCGTCGTTCAGGTCTTTGTAGGACTTGATGGTGCCTTCCAGGTCCTTGCGAATCAGCAGAGTCTGGCCAACCACGATGAAGGGTTCGCTGAAGTTCAGGCGCAGGTTGCGCTCCTGGGTCAGGGTCATGCCGCTGCCGATCATGTCGAACTTGCCGGTCAGGAAGGCAGGGATGATGCCGTCATAACCCGTGGAGACCAGCTCCAGCTTGACGCCCATGGACTTGGCCATGGCCTTGAGGATGTCGACTTCGAAGCCGATGATTTCACCGCGCTTGTCAGTCATTTCGAACGGCATATAGGTCGGGTCCATGCCGACTTTCAACGTGCCGCGCTTGACCGCATCATCGATGGCGCCGGCCTGGGCCGCAGTGGCAGCGACCATCGCGGTGACGCCGAGCAACAGCATCGAAAGATACTTTTTCATCATCAAGTCCCCTGAACGATTCTTATAAGGTCGGCGCGCAAAAGGGCTGCGCCATTTCGGGGAGCGATCCTAACCCACTCGTTGTCCGTCACAAAGGTTTCACGGGTAAATGTTATCGGCGTATGTCGGAAAAGACTTACAACGCTGCAGCCAAGCGCAGGGGTAGACACATCCGCGCCGCCATTCGGCAATTGATTGATGTGTAAGTAGTTATGACGATCACTCAATCTCTGCCAACCAGGCGGTGTCTGTGAACCACTTGTCATGCAGGCTATCGTAGGTGCCGTCCTGGGCGATCTGGTTGAGGAAGTGATTGATCCAATTGAGGCTGTCGTAATCACCTTTTTTCACGCCGAAGGCCAGAGGTTCGAAGGTGAAAGGTTGTTCCAGTGTCAGCAATGCACTGTTTTGCGGTCGACTCATTGCGATCAGGTTATAGGGCGCGTCATGAATGAATGCGTCGGCCTCGCCCTGCACTACCTGTCGCACGCCTTCTTCCGGGGAAGACAAACTGATGAGTTGCGCCGCCCCCACGAAGCGCCGCGCTGCTGCCTCTCCGGTGGTGCCTTCAATGACAGCGATCCGGTAACCGGCCTCGTCCAAGTCTTCGATGCTGGAAACCGTACCCGCCAGCCTGGGGTGCAACAGCACGGTCTGGCCCACCACGATGAACGAGTCACTGAAGTTAAGCTTCAGATTGCGCTCCTGAGTGACCGTCATGCCACTGCCAATCAGATCAAACTTTTTCGCCGTCAGCCCCGGCAGTAACTCCGTATAGGGCACAGCAACCAGCTCGAGCTCCACGCCCAGCGCCCGGCTCATAGCGCGCAGCAAGTCGATCTCGAAACCCACAATGAGCCCCTGCTTATCAAGCATTTCAAAAGGCACGTAATTGGGCGTTGTACCGACTTTCAACACGCCACGGCGGACAGCGTCGTCCAGCGCGCCGGCACTCAGCAAGCCGGCCTGTATCAATAGGAAAAAGCTAACCAGTAATACCGAACAATACCTTTTGATCATAAATACCCCCATGGCGAGTCAAATTTGGGGGGCGATCCTACCCCAGCAACAGGCACGGAAATACGCTTCGAACAAAGGTCTTTTGTTTCGAAATAACAAGGAGTTAGAGAAAAAAGGAAGGGGCGGGAAACGCTGTAGGATCAACGCTTGAAACGCCCCCGAGGCGAGCCCTCGGGGGTGTCTGAATCAGGCCGGCTGGGCCTGCGGCGACTGCGGTTGCAGCGGCAGCAACGGCGCGTGCGGATCAGACTTGATCGATGCACGCCAGGCACCGAGCCACTCGGCATGACATTCGCTCCAGACCTGCTCATGCAAGCGAGCCAGGGCCACCGGATCGCTGAGCAAGGCCAGGCGTTCGCTATTGTTGAGGCCGGCCGGGCCGACTTTCAACGCGTGGCGAACACGCTCCATGCGCAGGTACTCGATCGGCTCTGCCTCCCGGTGCCGCGAGGTCGCCAAGGCGCAGGCCAGGGCGTTCTGCTGCGGGTCGACGACCGAACGCACAAACCCGTCATTGAGGGCGTGCCAGCGGTTTTCGTGAGTGTACTTCTCGGTCGACAGCAGGGCTTGCGGCGGATTGTATTCCTCAGGAATCAGGAACAGGCTCTCGTCGCGGGACTTGAGGCCCAGCTTGACCCGACTGGAAATCACCGACACCGGGATCGACAGCATCAGCGAGCCGACGATCGGGATCAGCCACCACAGGAAGCTTGGGTTCAACCACACCACCAGCAAAGCCCACAGGAAGCCCAGCAAGGTTTGCGGCCCGTGTCGCTTGACTGCTTCGCTCCAAGGGGTGGAGTCGTCGTCACGCTGCGGAGAGTTCCAGGTGGCAGCCCAGCCGAGGAACGCGGCGAGGACGAAGCGGGTGTGGAAAATCATCCGCACCGGCGCCAGCAGCATGGAGAACAACATCTCCAGCAGCATCGACAAGGTCACCTTGAACTTGCCGCCGAACTCTTTCGCACCCTTGGCCCAGATCAGGATGATGCTGAGCAGTTTCGGCAGGAACAACAGCACGATGGTGGTGGAGAACAGCGCCACCGCCTTGTCCGGATGCCATTGTGGCCACAGCGGGTACAACTGGCGTGGGGCCATGAAGTACTGCGGCTCCATCAAGGTGTTCACCGCCAGCAACGCTGTGGACAACACTAGGAAGAAGAACCACAACGGCGCCGACAGGTAGGACATCACGCCGGTCAAGAACACCGCACGGTGCACCGGATGCATACCTTTTACCAGGAACAGGCGGAAGTTCATCAGGTTACCGTGGCACCAGCGACGGTCACGCTTGAGTTCGTCCAGCAGGTTCGGCGGCAGTTCTTCGTAGCTGCCCGGCAGGTCGTAGGCAATCCACACGCCCCAGCCAGCACGGCGCATCAGCGCAGCTTCAACGAAGTCGTGGGAGAGGATCGCACCAGCAAACGCGCCTTTACCGGGCAACGGCGCCAGGGCGCAATGCTCGATAAACGGCTTCATGCGGATAATTGCGTTGTGACCCCAATAGTGGGATTCACCCAACTGCCAGAAGTGCAGGCCAGCGGTAAACAGCGGGCCATATACGCGGGTGGCGAACTGCTGCATGCGCGCATACAGGGTGTCCATGCCCGACGCGCGTGGCGCGGTCTGGATAATCCCTGCATCCGGCGTGGCTTCCATCAGGCGCACCAGGCTGGTCAGGCATTCCCCGCTCATGACGCTGTCGGCGTCGAGAACGACCATGTACTTGTAGTCACCGCCCCAGCGACGGCAGAAGTCGTCGAGGTTACCGCTCTTGCGTTTTACACGACGACGACGACGGCGATAGAAGATCTTGCCGAAGCCACCGGCTTCGCGGCACACGTCGAGCCAGGCTTGCTGTTCGGCGATGCAGATGTCGGCGTCGTTACTGTCGCTGAGCACGAAGAAATCGAAGCGATCCAGATCGCCCGTAGCGGCCACCGATTCGAACGTCGCACGCAGGCCAGCGAATACACGCGGCACGTCTTCGTTGCAGATCGGCATCACCAAGGCGGTGCGCGCATCCTTCGGAATCGGCTCATCACCGGCACTTTTACCGGAGATACGGTATTTATCGTGACCGGTCAGCAGTTCCAGAAAGCCCATCAACGCGGTCCAGAAACCGGCGGAAACCCAGCAGAACAGAATACCGAACATGATCAGGATGCTGGTTTGCAGGGCGTAAGGCAGCACCTGGGTCGCGGTTTGCAGCAGGGTCTGGTTACGGATTTCGTCGAAGTCGACCAGCGACCAGCCCTGGTACGGCATGATGCCTTTCATGTACCAGCCGGCAACGATGGTCTGGCCCAGCATCAACACCAGCAGGATATAGCGACGGATCGAACCCACGGTACGCCAGCGCGCAGCCGGCAATACCCGCTCGTCTTTCGGTGGCTTGGGCGGGTTGGTGCGACCGGTCATCCGGCGCCAGCCGCGCACCAGGATGTTGGTGCGCCAAGGCTCGGGCACCACTTTGGTCCGGCGGATCGGCGGCGTGGCCTTGAGGCACACGCGACCGCTGGCGTCGAGCGCCAGCATTTCCGCGTCTTGCAGCTCTTCAGCGCTGTTGAGGGTCAAGCGACGGCCAACCGATGCTTGGGCAGCGTCGGTCGGGGCGTCGAAGGTCTTGGACGACAGGCGTTCGTGCAACTCGCTGAACGACCTGCAGCCCGCCAATTCGGCGCGCTGCTCAGCCGTCATCGGCAGATGCGCCAGGTACTCGGACAGAGTCTCGGGCGTTACTTGAGAATTACTCATCGGCAGGCAACTGATAGCTCCAGGTTTCGGTCAGGACTTGCTCGGTCTTGATCGGCTCCGGTGTGGCTGGGGCAGCTTCTGGCTGCTGGTCTTGCTTGTCTTTCGCGTCTTTCTTGGCCTGTTTCTCGTGTTGCTTGGCCAGGACCTTATCGGCCTTCAATACATGGTTCGAAACCGGCTCCGGCGCTGGCTGCACGATGTCCTGCACCAGTGCCGCACGCATTTCGGTCGGCTTGCCTGCGTCCTTGATCTTCATACGCAGGGTCAGGCGCCAGCCGTTGGTGTGCTCGTTGTAGCGCACGCTGTTTTCAACCAGCTCAGCGTTATCACCCACGCTCACCTGGCTACGCACCGGAGCGTCCGGCAGCAGTTTCTTCAGGGACGGGCCCTCGAAGTCCACCAGGTAGGCCACGCTGCCGTCTGGCTGACGGATCAGGTTGGATTGCTTCACGTCACCGGTGGAACGCAGGGTCTGCTTGACCCAGGCGCTGTCGGGCGAATGGAATGCAGCGTCGTCCAAAGTCCAGTGCAGGCGGTACGAGACGTCCAGTGGCTTGCCGACTTCCGGCAGTTCAGCCGGGCTCCAGAAGGCTACGATGTTGTCGTTGGTTTCGTCGGCAGTCGGGATCTCTACCAGATCGACGGAGCCCTTGCCCCAATCGCCTTCAGGCTCGATCCACGCGCTTGGGCGCTTGTCGTAGTTGTCATCCAGGTCTTCGTAGTGGCTGAAGTTGCGGCCACGTTGCAGCAGGCCGAACCCACGCGGGTTCTCGACGCTGAAGTTGCTGACCGACAGGTGTTTAGGGTTGTTCAACGGACGCCAAATCCACTCGCCATTGCCAGCATGGATCGACAGGCCGCTGGAATCGTGCAGCTCGCGACGGTAGTTGAGGACCTTGGATGGCTGGTTGGCGCCGAACAGGAACATCGAGGTCAACGGGGCAACGCCCAGCTTGGTGACCTTGTCACGCAGGAACATCTGGGACTTGACGTCGACCACGGTGTCGGTGCCAGGGCGCAGGATCAGGCGATAGGCGCCGGTGGCGCGCGGCGAGTCCAGCAGGGCGAAGATCACCAGGTGCTTGTCACCCGGCTTTGGACGCTCGATCCAGAACTCGGTGAAACGCGGGAATTCTTCGCCGGACGGCAGCGCGGTATCGATGGCCATGCCACGGGCAGACAGGCCGTACACCTGGTCCTTGCCCACGACGCGGAAATAACTGGCGCCGAGCATGGTCATGATTTCGTCTTGCTTGTCGTTCTTGTTGATCGGGTAAAGCACACGGAAGCCGGCATAACCCAGCTGCTCGGTGGCTTTAGGATCAAATTTCACGTCGCCGAAATCGAAACGAGTGGGGTCGTACTTGATTTCATGCACGCTGTCGGCGGTGACTTCGTTGATTTTCACCGGCGTATCGAAGTGCATGCCCTGGTGATAGAAGGACAGCTTGAACGGGGTGTTCTGATCGGCCCACTCGGCTTTTTCGTTGCGGAAACGAATCTTCTGGTAATCAGCGAATTTCATTTCGCGGAATTCGTTCGGCAGATTGCTGCGCGGAGCTTCGTATTTCTGCCCGGCCAGCTCTTTTGCCTTGGCCGACACATCATCCAGACTGAATGCCCACAGTTGACCCGCGCCGAACAGGCAAAACAGGGCAGAACCCGTCACCAGTGCGTTTCGTAACCGTTTGGCAGACAATTTTGGTGCATTACAGGGACTAACAATCACGAGCAACCCTCGCCGAAAACAGATCAAAAAACCAACGGCCAGCTATCTATATGCCAGGTTGGCGAGCATTGTTCCGACTCCCTTAGGGCAAAATGATTCCCCAACGGCTATCGGACAAGTCTCTACCTAAGTCAAAAATGGACCAAACAACGCTGATCCCCGTAGCGCGCGATTATCTAGTAGCCCGCGAGACAACGCATCAGGGACAGTGAAGTATTTGTAGCGAAAACCTGCGTTTTTAGGCATTAAAGTCGTTTTTAATACATTCATGTCTGTAAGAGGAAGGTCACAGGGCCATCATTGACCAAGTGCACCTGCATATCAGCGCCAAAACGCCCTGACGCCACCTTGCCATGCAATTGTTGCGCTTGTAACAACAAGTGATCAAAAAGCGCCGCTCCCAGGGCCGGCGGGGCCGCTGTGGAGAAACTTGGCCGCAGCCCGCTTTTTGTGTCCGCCGCCAGGGTGAACTGCGACACCAGCAGCAAACCGCCACCCATCTCCTTGAGCGACAGGTTCATCTTGCCCTGATCGTCACTGAACACCCGATAGTTAAGCAGCTTATGCAACAGCTTGTCGGCGCTCTCGGGCGTATCTGAAGGCTCGACGGCGACCAGCACCAGCAAACCCTGGTCAATCGCGCCCACGACCTCACCCGCTACTTCGACCCGGGCGCCACGCACCCGCTGCAACAGGCCTTTCATGCTTCTTCAGGCGGCAGATCGAGCAGGCGCCGTGCCATTTCGCCAGTCGCACGCACCAAGGCGTCGGTGATACCCGGCTCGGACGCGGCATGCCCGGCCTCGCGAATCACCTGCAACTCACTGTTGGGCCAGGCCTGATGCAGCTCCCAGGCGTTATCCAGCGGGCAGATCATATCGTAGCGCCCATGAATGATGATGCCAGGCAGATGGGCGATCTTGTGCATGTCGCGAATCAGTTGGTTGGGTTCAAGGAAGGAGTTGTTCGTGAAGTAATGGCACTCGATACGCGCGATGGAGAGCGCACGTTGCGGCTCGGAAAAGCGCTCCACATGCTGCGGGCTCGGGCACAGGCCGAGCATGCGCCCTTCCCAACCGGACCAGGCCTTGGCCGCGTGCATCTGGGCGATCTGGTCGTTGCCGGTCAGGCGCTTGTGGTAAGCGGCGATCATGTCGTGGCGCTCTTCCACGGGGATCGGGGCCCGGTAGTCCTGCCAGTAATCCGGGAACAGCCGACTCGCGCCTTCCTGATAGAACCAGTGGATATCCTGCGGGCGGGCGAGGAAGATGCCACGCACGATCAGGCCATGCACACGCTCGGGATGGGTTTGCGCGTAGGCCAAGGCCAGGGTCGAGCCCCAGGAACCCCCAAACAGCACCCACTTGTCGATACCCAGGTGTTCGCGGATACGCTCGAGGTCGGCGACCAGGTCCCAGGTGGTGTTGTTTTCCAGATTGGCGCGAGGCGTGGAGCGACCGCAGCCCCGCTGGTCGAAGGTCACAATATGGTAAAGGTTAGGATCGAAATAGCAGCGGCTCTGCGCGTCGCAACCGGAACCAGGGCCTCCATGGATGAATACGACGGGCAAGCCTTCGGGGGAGCCACTCTCATCGACATACAGCGTGTGGATGTCATCGACTGCCAGATCATGCCGGGCGTAGGGTTTGATCTGCGGGTACCAAGTCTGCATTGCGCGCTCCGTAGGGTGTCGGGTTCATCCCTGGGGGGACGTCTATTATTTTGCCGTCAGGCATCATAAACCCGAATTGTGCAATGAGCATGTCCTTGAGTACTTAGACCTGTGTCAGCAGTTCGCTCGTCAGATAATCCATCAGATAGTCATACAACTGCATTGAGTCGACTGTCAGCCCGTTATCGGGGGCTTGCCCCCGATAGCTGCTTCACAAACCCTGAATCATCGGTAATGGGTTTGCCCCCAAGATAAAAAACCTTGCAGCAGTTGCTTCAACACCACCTGGGTCGGTTCCGCCAAGTCGGGGCGATAGCGAAACGGCTCAAACTCTTCCATATACGCGCTCTGGCACAACTCCAGTTGCACGGCATGAATATCCTGCTCAGGGTCGCCGTAGTGTCGGGTGATGTGGCCGCCCTTGAAGCGCCCGTTCAGTACGTGGGTGTACTGCGGGTGCATGGCGCAGATAGCCTCGAGTTGGCGGGCCAATTCGGGGGCGCAAGCGGCGCCGTTGAAAGTGCCGAGGTTGAAGTCCGGCAGCTTGCCGTCGAACAGGTGCGGGATCACCGAGCGGATCGAGTGCGCATCGAACAGCAGCGCGTAGCCAAACTCGGCCTTCAGGCGCGCCAGTTCCTCCTGCAGCTTGCGGTGATAAGGGCCCCAGATTTTTTGCAGGTAGGTCGCACGCTCTTCCTCGGAGGGCGTTTGCCCCTCACGGAACAACGGCACGCCATCGAACAGCGTCTCCGGGTACAGGCCGGTGGTGGCGCCCGCATAGAGCGGTTTGTTATCGGAAGGCCGGTTCAAGTCGATGACAAACCGCGAGTACTCCGCGGCCAGGGTGCTGGCGCCCAGTGCTTCGGCAAAGTCATACAACGCAGGAATATGCCAGTCGGTGTCGGGCAAGCTTTGCGCCTCGGGGATCAACCCGGCCTCTACCGCAGGCGTCAGGCGCACGCCGGCATGGGGCATGCTGATCAGCAGCGGCACACGGCCTTGTTTGAAGTTCAGAACCTTATCCACAAAAGCGCTCCTTAAACAGTGACATCGACGCCGTGGCGCACGACGCGTTTTTCCAACTCGCCACCGAGCCAGTAGGCCAAGTCGGCCGGGCGATCAATCTGCCAAGCGACAAAGTCAGCGACCTTGCCCGCCTCCAGCGAACCATGGGTGTCGCCCATGCCCAACGCGGTGGCCGCATGCTGCGTGGCGCCGGCCAGGGCTTCTTCCGGAGTCATGCGAAACAATGTGCACGCCATGTTCAGCATTAACCGCACGGAAAGCGCCGGCGAGGTACCGGGGTTGAGGTCGCTGGCAATAGCGATCTTCACGCCGTGTTTACGCAAGGCCTCCATCGGCGGCAACTGGGTTTCACGCAGGAAGTAGAAAGCCCCCGGCAGCAAGACCGCCACGGTGCCGGCAGCGGCCATGGCGATGGCGTCGTCTTCGGTCATGAACTCCAGGTGGTCCGCCGACAACGCGTGGTAACGCGCCGCCAGGCTCGAGCCGTGCAGCGACGAGAGTTGCTCGGCGTGCAGCTTCACCGGCAGGCCCAGTTGCTGGGCGACTTTAAACACGCGCTCGACCTGCTCCGGAGAAAACGCCAGGTATTCGCAGAACGCGTCCACCGCATCCACCAAGCCTTCTGCAGCCAGGGCCGGGAGCATCTCATTGCAGATGTGCTCGATGTAGTCGTCGGCGCGATCCTTGTACTCCGGCGGCAACGCGTGAGCGGCCAGGCAGGTGGCGCGCACGCTGACCGGGAGCGCTTCACCCAGGCGCCGGGCCACGCGCAACATCTTGCGTTCGTTGGCCAGGTCCAGGCCGTAGCCGGACTTGATCTCCACCGTGGTCACGCCGTCACGCAGCAAACTGCGCAAGCGCTTTTCGGCGCTGGCAAACAGTTCATCTTCCGTGGCGGCGCGGGTGGCACGCACGGTGCTGGCAATACCGCCGCCCTTGGCCGCGATTTCGGCGTAGCTGACGCCCTCGAGGCGCTGCTCGAATTCGCCGCTGCGATTGCCGCCAAACACCGTGTGGGTGTGACAGTCGATCAGCCCGGGGGTGACCCACGCGCCTTGCAGGTCATGCACCTGGGCGTAATCCGCCGTGGGTGCCTGGCTCCGTGGGCCGATCCACTCGATGAGCGAACCGACAGTCACCATGGCGGCATCCTCGATGATCGAGTATTTGCCCTGGGCCATGGTTGCGACGTGGCAGTGTTGCCAAAGCGTTTTCATCAACGCCTCCCTAAGTTATCGATGAGACAAAGCCGGGTCGTAATGGACCTTGGCCGTTTGCCCGGCGGCGGGCTTGACCCACAGCAAGTAGGCGACGATCAGCAGCACGATCCACACGGCACCGACCATCAAGGCCGCCTGGGTGCCCGGGAAGTACCCGAGCACGCCAAATACGAACAGCATGAACACAATGGCCGCTGCCGGCGCATAGGGCCAGAACGGCACCGGGAATTTCAGCTCGGCGACCTGCTCCTTGGTCATCGAGCGACGCATGGCGACCTGGGTGAACAGAATCATCAACCACACCCACACAGTGGCGAAGGTGGCAATCGAGGCGATCAGCAGGAATACGTTTTCCGGGATCAGGTAGTTGAGCACCACACCGCCGAGCAAGGCGGCGCCCATCACCACCACGGTCATCCACGGCACGCCCTGCCTGGACAGTTGGGCAAAGCCCTTGGGCGCCTGACCTTGTTGGGCCAGGCCGTACATCATGCGGCCGGCGCCGAAGATGTCGCTATTGATCGCCGACACGGCCGCCGAGATCACCACGATATTGAGGATGGTCGCCGCCGAGCCTATCCCCAGGTTGCTGAAGATCTGCACGAACGGGCTGCCCTGGCTACCGATCTGCGGCCATGGGTAGATCGCCATCAACACGAACAGGGTCAGCACGTAGAACAACAGGATACGCAGTGGCACTGCATTGATCGCCTTGGGGATCACCCGTTGCGGGTCCTTGGCTTCACCGGCAGTAATGCCGATGATTTCGATACCGCCGAAGGCGAACATCACCACCGCAAACGAGGCGATCAGCCCGCCGATGCCGTTGGGCATAAAGCCGCCGTGGGCCCACAGGTTGCTCAGGCCACTGGCCTGGGTTTCGCCAGCCGAGTGAATGCCAAACAGCATGATGCCGAAGCCGCCGAGGATCATCGCCACGATGGCGCCGACCTTGAGCAGCGACAGCCAGAACTCCATTTCGCCAAACACTTTGACGTTGCACAGGTTCAGGCCGCCGATCAGAAACACGATGCCCAGCACCCAGACCCAGCGTGCGACTTCGGGAAACCAGAAGCCCATGTAGATGCCGAAGGCGGTGACGTCGGCAAGGCAGACGATGATCATTTCAAACGCGTAGGTCCAACCGAGGATAAACCCGGCCATGGGCCCCAGGTAGGTGCTGGCGTAATGGCCGAAGGAGCCGGATACCGGATTGTGCACGGCCATCTCACCGAGGGCGCGCATCACCATGAACACCGCGGCGCCGCCGATCAGGTAGGCCAGCAGCACGGCGGGGCCGGCCATCTGGATGGCGGAGGCGGAGCCATAGAACAGCCCGGTGCCGATTGCGGAACCCAGCGCCATGAAACGAATATGGCGGGCGTTGAGCCCGCGTTTCAAACCTTTTTCTTGCTGGTGCATTTCTCTTCCCTAATTATTCTTGTCCGAGAAAAACGCGACCTCACCTGTAGGAGCGAGCTTGCTCGCGAAAAACCTGAGAGCGCTGATGGATGTCAGGTTTACCGCGTAATCGTTGGCGATTTTCGCGAGCAAGCTCGCTCCTACAGTGAAGGCAGCGGCGTGTTAGAGGCTTGGCAGCAACTTGGCCGGCACCAGCTCATTCAGGCAACGGGTGGCGAGCAGTTCGCTGGCGGCGTTGATGTCCGGGGCGAAGAAGCGGTCCTTGTCATAGAACGCCACTTTGTCGCGCAGAATGCCGCGGGCTTTTTCCAGTTTTGGCGAGGTTTTCAGGCCGTCGCGCAGGTCCAGGCCCTGGCAGGCTGCGAGCCATTCCACCGCGAGGATGCCACGGGTGTTCTCGGCCATTTCCCACAGACGCTTGCCCGCAGCCGGGGCCATGGAGACGTGGTCCTCCTGGTTTGCCGAGGTCGGCAGGCTGTCGACGCTATGGGGATGGGCCAGTGCCTTGTTTTCACTGGCGAGCGCGGCAGCCGTCACCTGGGCGATCATGAAGCCGGAGTTCACCCCGCCATTGCCCACCAGGAACGGCGGCAGTTGCGACATGTGCTTGTCCATCATCAGCGAGATGCGGCGCTCGCTCAGAGAACCGATTTCAGCGATGGCCAGGGCCATGTTGTCGGCAGCCATGGCCACCGGTTCGGCGTGGAAGTTACCGCCGGAAATAACGTCGCCTTCGGCGGCAAATACCAGCGGGTTATCCGACACCGCGTTGGCTTCGACCACCAGTACTTCGGCAGCCTGGCGGAACTGGGTCAGGCACGCGCCCATGACCTGTGGCTGGCAACGCAGGGAGTACGGGTCTTGCACCTTGTCGCAGTTCTGGTGCGACTGCGAGACCTGGCTGCTTTCGCCCAGCAGGTCGCGATAGGCCGCAGCCGAGTCGATCTGCCCACGCTGGCCACGAGCGGCATGAATACGCGCATCGAACGGCGAGCGCGAACCCAGTACCGCTTCCACGGTGAGGCCGCCACAGGTAAGCGCGCCGGCGAACAGGTCTTCACCTTCGAACAGGCCGCGCAACGCGTAAGCAGTGGATACCTGAGTACCGTTGAGCAGGGCCAGGCCTTCTTTGGCAGCCAGGGTCAGCGGCGTAAGGCCGGCGACTTTCAGCGCTTCGGTCGCTTCAAGCCATTCGCCCTTGTAGCGCGCCTTGCCTTCGCCGAGCAGCACCAGGGACATATGCGCCAATGGCGCCAGGTCACCGGATGCACCAACCGAACCTTTCAGTGGAATGTGCGGGTACACCTCGGCGTTGATCAGCGCGATCAGCGCGTCGATCACCTGGCGACGAATCCCGGAAAACCCACGGCTCAGGCTGTTGACCTTGAGCACCATGACCAGCCGCACCAGCGCATCGCTGATCGGCTCACCCACGCCAGCGGCATGGGACAGCACCAGCGAGCGTTGGAGGTTCTCCAGGTCTTCGCTGGCGATGCGGGTCGAAGCGAGCAGGCCAAAACCAGTGTTGATGCCGTAGGCGGTGCGGTTCTCGGTGAGAATCTGCTCCACACAGGCGACGCTGGCTTCGATCTGGGCCGAGGCGCTGTCATCCAGGCTGAGGGTTACCGGCTGCTGGTAGATGGCACGCAGTTGGGCAAGGCTCAGTTGGCCTGGAATCAGATTTAGCGCAGTCACATTCATGCTCCTTTGAATTGTTTTTTGAATAAGTAGTCAGTGCAATTGGGGTAATACGTGGTGCAGCAAAGTGGGGTCTTCAAGCAGCGCGGCGGCACTGGCGATGTCCGGGGCCAGCCAGCGATCCTGTTCATACGGCGCAACCTGCTCACGCAGCAGGCGCCAGGCATTCTCGGTGCCCGCGCCGAAGCGCTGGCCTTTGAGGAACTCGAACGCCTGGGCCGCCAGCAGGTATTCGATGGCGAGAATCTGGGTAATGTTGGCCAGCACCTGGTGCAGCTTGAGCGCGGCGTTGGTGCCCATGCTCAAGTGGTCTTCCTGCAAGCCGGAGGTGACGAAGTTGTCGAGCACCGCAGGTTGCGCCAACTGACGGTTCTGCCCGCACAAGGACGCCGCGACGTACTGCACGATCATCATCCCGGAGTTGACCCCGGGGTTACTCACCAGGAAGGCCGGCAAGCCGCTGACGTGCGGGTTGATCAGGCGGTCCAGGCGGCGCTCGGCCACCGAGCCGATTTCGGCCATGGCAATCGCCAGCATGTCCGCCGCCAACGCCACGGACTGGCCGTGGGGGTTGGCCTGGGATACCACGCGGTAGTTGTCCGGCGTGCCAAGCACCAGTGGGTTGTCCGTGGCGCTGTTGAGTTCGGTCTCGATCTGGCGCGTGGCGTGTTCCACTTGGTCACGCGCCGCGCCGTGGATCTGCGGGATCGAGCGAATGCTCAGGGCGTCCTGGGTGCGAATACCTTTGCTGCTGGCGATCACTTCACTGCCGTCGAGCAGGGCACGCAGGTTGATGCCGACTTGCTGCATGCCCGGGTGCGGTTTGAGGGCGATGATTTCTTGGTCAAAAGCATCGATCTGGCCACGCTGGGCTTCGAAACTCATGGCGCCGATCACGTCGGCCCATTGCAGCAAATGGTGAGCATCGGCCAGGGCCAGGCAGCTCAGGCCGGTCATGCACGGTGTGCCGTTGACCAGGCACAGGCCGTCCTTGGCACCGAGCACCACGGGTTGCAAGCCTTCTGCTTGTAATGCTTCTAGCGCCGTCACGATCTGACCGCGGTAGCTCACATTGCCGACGCCGAGCAAGGCCACGCCGATATGGGCCATGTGGGTCAGGTAGCCTACCGAGCCCTGGGACGGCACGTGTGGGGTGATGCCGTGATTGAGCAGCGCCAGCAGCGAGTGCACCACCTGCGGATGCAGGCCGGACTTGCCGTGGCTGTAGTTGATGATCGCCGCGCAGATGATCGCGCGGGTCTGCTCGTCGCTGAGCACCGGGCCGACGCCACACGCGTGGCTCAGCAGTGTATTGCGCGACAGCTGGCTGAGTTGCTCGCCCTTGAGCGACACATTGCACAACGCGCCCAGGCCGGTGTTGACGCCATAGGCACGCTCGCCGCTGGCAACGATGCGTTGCACGATGGCCTGGGCATTGTCGATACGCGCCCAGGCCTGGCCCGAGAGTTCGAGCACTGCGCCATGGCGGGCCACGGCGGTCACGTCCTGCCAGCGCATCGGGCTGTCGGCGATGATTATTTTTGTTGTTGCCTGGGGCATCTTCATACCTTCTTCAATTCTTGTGCAGCCTTACCGGCCTCTTCGCGAGCAAGCCCGCGAAGAGGCCAGCCAACTCACCACAAACCCCGGCTCAGACCACCGCCGCCCGCCGCTGAACAAACCGATCCACATACTCATCCGCCGGCGAATGCAAGATCTCCCGCGGCGTGCCGACCTGGATCAGCTTGCCGTCCTTGAGGATCGCAATGCGGTTGCCAATGCGCACGGCCTCGTCGAGGTCGTGGGTGATAAACACGATGGTCTTGTGGAGGGTCTTTTGCAGCTCGAGCAACTGGTCTTGCATCTCGGCGCGGATCAGCGGGTCGAGGGCGCTGAAGGCTTCGTCCATCAGGATGATGTCGGTGTCGGCGGCCAAGGCGCGAGCCAGGCCCACGCGCTGGCGCATGCCGCCGGAAAGCTGGTGCGGGTATTTGTTTTCGTAGCCCTTCAGGCCCACGGTTTCGATCCAGTGCAGGGCGCGCTCGGCACACACCTGCTTGGTTTCGCCACGCACTTTCAGGCCATAGGCAACGTTGTCGAGCACGCTCTTGTGGGGCAACAGGCCGAAGCTCTGGAACACCATGCTGATCTTGTGCCGGCGGAATTGGCGCAGGGCTTCCATGTCCAGTTGCAGGATGTCTTTGCCGTCCACCAGGATAGCGCCGCTGGTGGGATCGATCAGGCGATTGAAGTGGCGCACCAGGGTGGACTTGCCGGAACCCGACAGGCCCATGATCACGAAAATCTCACCAGTGCCGATGCTCAGCGAAAGGTCGTTCACACCGACCACGCAGCCGGTCTCGGCGAGAACCTGGTCCTTGGTCTTGCCTTGGCCGACCATGGCCAGCGCATCCTTGGCGCGTGCGCCGAAGATCTTGAAGACGTTTTTTACTTCAATTTTGCTGACAGTAGTCATTTGCTCGCCTCATGCCGTGGACGACCATAGGCCTGGGTAATGCGGTCGATGACCACTGCGAGAATCACGATCGCCAGCCCGGCTTCAAGGCCACGGCCGACGTTGAGGGTCTGGATGCCGACAAGCACGTCTTCACCCAAGCCACGGGCACCGATCATCGAGGCGATCACCACCATCGACAGCGCCATCATGGTGGTCTGGTTGATACCGGCCATGATGCTCGGCAGTGCCAGCGGCAATTGCACGCCGAACAGTTGCTGCCAGCGGTTGGCGCCAAAGGCGTTGATGGCTTCCATGACTTCGCCATCGACCTGGCGAATGCCCAGGTCCGTCAGGCGAATCAGCGGTGGCGCAGCGTAGATCACCGTGGCGAAAATCGCCGGGACCTTGCCCAGGCCAAACAGCATCAGCACCGGGATCAGGTACACGAAGCTAGGCATGGTTTGCATGATGTCCAGCAGCGGCATCAGTACCGAACGCAGGCGATTGCTGCGGGCCGACAGAATGCCCAGCGGAATGCCGATCAGCACGGAGATCACCGTGGCGACCATCATCAGTGCCAGGGTCTGCATCAGCTTGTCCCACAGGCCAACCGCGCCCACCAGGAACAGCAAACCGACGATCACCGCCGTGGTCACCAGCTTGCGCGTGGCGTGCCAGGCAACGCCGCCGACGATGGCCAGCATCAGCCACCACGGCGCCATGCGCAGCAACCCTTCCAGGTTGACGATGGCCCACAACAGGGTGTCGGAGATGTGCCGGAACACATCGCCGTAGTTGGTGACCAGCGAGTCCACCCAACCGTTGACCCAGTCGGCGATGGAAAACGTAAAACTCTCAGGAAACATATCGTGCTCTCGATCCAGTGGGTTGTGGCCAGCCGCCCGGCCACCCCTGAGGGTAGCCGTGCACACTTGACCTACAAGGCCGCGTCGATTTTCTTGGCTGCGTCGTCGCTCACCCAGGCGTGCCAGACTTCAGGATGTTCCTTGAGGAAAATTTTCGCCAGTTTTGGCGACTCGATTCGCTCCTTGGCCATGCGAGCGAGGTTCTGGTTGAGCAGGTCGATGGGCAGGTTGACCTTTTCCAGCACGGCCACCAATTCCGGGGCTTGCTCATGGAAAGTCTTGGACACGCCGACCTTGATGCTGACGCTCTTGTCCACACCCGGTTTCTCGTCCAGCTTGACCAGGTCGACCTGGCCCATCAGCGGCGTCGGCGACCAGTAGTAGAACAGGATCGGCTCGCCGCGCTTGTAGCTCGACAGTACCGCCGCATCCAGCGCCGGGCCGGTGCCTGGGCGGAAGTTGGTGTAGGTGCTTTCCAGGCCGTAGCTCTTGAGCATTTCGCTGTTGTCCAGCTCGCAGGTCCAGCCGGCCGGGCAGTTGTAGAACCGGCCCTTGGAGGGCTCTTCCTGGTCCTTGAACACCGAGGCGTATTTGGCCAGGTCGGCGATGTTTTTCAGGTCCGGGGCCTTGGCTTCCAGCTTGCGCTTGGCGTCGCCTTCGATCACATAACGTGGCACGTACCAGCCTTCGACCGCACCGACGACCGGGGCACCGACACCGACGACTTTGCCGGCCTTCTCGGCCTTGTTCCAGACTTCGCTGCGGCCTACCCACTCTTCGGCGAATACTTGGATGTCGTTACTGCCCAGGGCGTTTTCCATGGTGATGGAATTGCCCGGCAGGCTGTCGGTTTTGCAGTCGTAGCCTTTTTCCAGCACGGTTTGCAGGATGTCGGTGAGCAACATGCCGCTTTCCCAATTCAGGCCGGCAAATTTCACCGGTTTACCGGACTCGCACCAACCGGCCGCCTGGGCGCCGGCACTTGCCAGCAAGCCCGCAGAGAACAAGGTGGCGAGCAAGGTCTTATTCATAGTCATTGTTGTGACGCTCCCAATCATGAAATGGATTACGGCAGTCAGTAGGCATCCTGCCCTGTCCACGTCCCATCAGGCTTGTGCAGCCAGCCCGGTTGTTATGGGTAAAGCGCCCTGCTCTGTTGGCAGGATCAGGTGATCGGGTACCGTGCCGTGCCATTTTTTCGCACACACGTAATACAGGGCCGCCGGCAGTACCAGGCCGATGATCCATGAAATGTCCACGTCGCCCATCGCGGCCACCCAAGGGCCGGTGTAGAACTTGGTGGAGATGAACGGCAACTGCACCAGCACGCCGAAGACATACACGCTGATACCCAGCAGGTTCCAGCGACCGTAGCGGCCGTTCGGGTCGGCCAGTGCCGGCACGTCATAGCGCTCACGGGTGATGCAGTAGTAATCCACCAGGTTGATCGCACTCCAGGGCGTAAAGAACGCCAGCAGGAACAGGATGAACGACTTGAACGCACCGAGGAACGAGTGCTGGCCGAGCAACGCGATCAACGTTGCCGTACCGACGATGGCCAGCACGAACAACAGGCGCTGCAGACGCGTGACCTCCAGGCGACCACGAAAGCCGCTGACGATGGTCGCAATGCACATGAAACTGCCGTAGGAATTCAGCGTAGAGATGGTGACCTTGCCGAACGCGATGCTGAAGTACAGCAACGCAGCCGTGGCTCCCGTACCGCTCAAGCCAACGATGTAGGCCACTTCGTGACCGGCGAACTGCCCGTTGGACATGGCCGCGGCAAACACACCAAGGACCATCGCCACCTGTGCACCGACGACCGAACCTGCGCCAGCAGCGAGAAAGGTTTTCACCGACGACGTACTGCTCGGCAGGTAACGTGAATAGTCCGCCACATAAGGGCCGAAGGCGATCTGCCAGGATGCCGCGAGCGACACGGCCAGCAGAAAACTGCTCCAGCTGAAGTGGCGGATCTGCAGGAGTGCGCCAACATCGGTCTGACTCATCAGGCGACTGAACAGGTAGACAAAGGCAATCACGCCAATGACGCTGGCGACACGGCCGATGAAATGGATCACCCGGTAGCCCAACACGGTGACCAGCACGATGACACTGGCGAAGATCAGGATGCCGACGCTGTCGCTGACCCCAAACAACTGGCCCAGCGCCTGACCCGAAAGTACGGTGCCGGTTGCGGTGAAACCAAGGTACATCAAGCAGACCAGAACGATCGGGATGGCCGCGCCATACACACCGAATTGAACCCGGCTGGAAATCATCTGCGGCAGGCCAAGCTTGGGGCCTTGCGCCGCATGCAGCGCCATGACCCCGCCGCCGATCAGTTGACCGACCAGCAGACCGATCAACGACCAGAACACATCACCGCCCAGCACCACGGCCAGGGCCCCGGTGACAATCGCGGTGATTTGCAGGTTGGCGCCCATCCACAGGGTGAACTGGCTAAATAGACGACCATGTCTTTCCGCTTCCGGGATGTAGTCGATCGAACGCCTTTCGATCAACGCAGTGGTGTCATGTGCAGCCATGGTGTTCAACCTCTGATGGATTGTCTTAGGTACGCCCCCTCCCACATGGGTTACTTGATCATCGGAAGGTTGAGGCCCTGCTCCTTGGCGCAATCGATGGCGATCTGGTAACCCGCGTCGGCATGACGCATCACCCCGGTCGCCGGGTCGTTATGCAGCACGCGGGCAATGCGCTCAGCCGCTTCGTCGGTGCCGTCGCAGACGATCACCATGCCGGAGTGTTGGGAGAAGCCCATGCCCACGCCGCCACCGTGGTGCAGCGAAACCCAGGTCGCGCCGCTGGCGGTGTTGAGCAAGGCGTTAAGCAGCGGCCAGTCGGACACGGCGTCGGAACCGTCCTGCATGGCTTCGGTTTCGCGGTTCGGGCTGGCGACCGATCCGGAGTCCAGGTGGTCACGGCCGATCACGACCGGCGCGGACAACTCGCCGCTGCGCACCATTTCGTTGAAGGCCAGGCCGAGCTTGGCGCGCTGGCCCAGGCCAACCCAGCAGATACGTGCCGGCAGGCCCTGGAAGCTGATGCGCTCGCGGGCCATGTCCAGCCAGTTGTGCAGGTGGGCGTCGTCCGGGATCAGCTCTTTGACTTTGGCGTCGGTCTTGTAGATGTCCTGCGGGTCGCCGGACAGCGCCGCCCAACGGAACGGGCCGATGCCTCGGCAGAACAGCGGGCGGATGTAGGCCGGTACGAAGCCCGGGAAGTCGAAGGCGTTTCCCACGCCTTCTTCCTGGGCCATCTGGCGGATGTTGTTGCCGTAGTCGAAGGTCGGGATGCCTTGTTTCTGGAATTCCAGCATGGCTTTGACGTGCACGGCCATCGACTGTTTGGCGGCCTTGATCACGGCGGCGGGCTCGGTCTTGGCGCGGGCGCGGTATTCGTCCCAGGTCCAGCCGGCTGGCAGGTAGCCGTTGAGTGGGTCGTGGGCGCTGGTCTGGTCGGTGACCATGTCCGGGCGTACGCCACGCTTGACCAGTTCCGGCAGGATTTCTGCTGCGTTACCCAGCAGGGCGATGGAGATAGCCTTGCCTTCCTTGGTGTACTTGGCGATGCGCGCCAACGCGTCGTCGAGGTCGGTGGCTTGCTCGTCGACATAGCGGCTGTTCAGGCGGAAATCGATGCTGACCTGCTGGCATTCGATGTTCAGCGAGCAGGCGCCAGCCAGGGTTGCCGCCAGCGGCTGGGCGCCGCCCATGCCGCCGAGGCCGGCAGTGAGCACCCAGCGGCCGGTCAGGTCGCTGTTGTAATGCTGGCGACCGGCTTCGACGAAAGTTTCATAGGTGCCCTGGACAATGCCCTGGCTGCCGATGTAGATCCAGCTGCCGGCGGTCATCTGGCCGTACATGGCCAGGCCCTTGGCATCCAGTTCGTTGAAATGCTCCCAACTGGCCCAGTGCGGTACCAGGTTGGAGTTGGCGATCAGTACGCGTGGGGCGTTGCTGTGGGTCTTGAACACGCCGACCGGTTTGCCCGATTGCACCAGCAGGGTTTCGTCGTCGTTCAGGTGAGTGAGGCTTTCGACGATCTGGTCGTAGCACTCCCAGTTGCGCGCCGCACGGCCAATACCGCCGTACACCACCAGTTCTTTCGGGTTCTCGGCCACTTGCGGGTCGAGGTTGTTCATCAGCATGCGCAACGGCGCTTCAGTCAGCCAGCTTTTGGCAGTCAGCGTGTTACCGCGGGCGGCGCGGATTTCGACGTCACGGTATTTTGTAGGCCTGGCTTTCGAAAAATCGGTCACTGCTGGACTCCTCGGCATGATGCGCGAACATGGATGGTGCGAAGGAGAGTCTTACGCACACATCTTTACTTGTATGTACAAGCATATGCAATCGAGCGGCCAACTTTATGCGCAGGCGGTTTGGATTTTTTTGCGAAGTACGTGCGAGCCTTTGAAATCAAGGCCTCAGGGCTAGATGAAATTTCTTAAGGAGACGTTTTGCGGCGAGGAGGATTTGTCACGGCAGCGAAACTTTGCGTCACGCTGGGGCATTCGGTAACAAATTGGTGCGCGGGTTGGAAACAGATCTATGGGTCATACAAAAACAACTGTGGGAGGGGGCTTGCTCCCGATAGCGGTGTATCAGTTACCTATAAATGACTGACCCACTGCTATCGGGAGCAAGCCCCCTCCCACATTTTTTAATCGCGTGCGGTCAGTTCGATAATGCAGCAACGACCAGTGACCGAGATATCCAGCAAGCCAGTGTTACCGTCCACTTGCAGGCAATCGTGATGGCCGAGTTTTTCGCCCAGCACCTTCACTTCATCCGCCACGCTGAACGCCAACACCGTCTGCGCCGTGCTGAAAAAACGTTGCACACCATCAATCCACTGCAGACGCGCCTGGTAACGCTCAGGCGAATAAATCAGGTTGAAATCGCGGATCGGCCCCGTGATCAAACGGCATGACACCTGGCTTTCGCCCTGGAACGCGAACGGCTGCAGCGGTAACAAGCCGCGCTGCTCCTCACCATCCACGGTCAATACCATGCCCGCGCCCTTGATTACCGTGATCACGCGCTGGTAGCCAGCGAAGGTGGAAAAACCACCCGACTCAGCGATATCGGCGATCGACAGGCGCCAGCCAAAACCATCCAGGCCAGCGCCCGCGTCACGGGCAATTTCTTCGGTACTGCCGCCGCCGTTTTTCCACGGCATGCGCACGTAGTCGGTGGCGCGCCGCACGATCACTTTACTCATTTACTGAAACGTCCTTCGAGGCTGTGACGGGAACCGGGGTGGATCAACCGCGCGGCGGTCACCGGCTGGCGACCCGACCAGGTGCGGCGGCGGATCAACAGGCATGGCTCGCCCGGCTCGATTTGCAAAAGCTTGCACTCGGCGGCGTCGGCAAGGATGGCTTCAACCACATGTTCGCCCTCAGTCAGCGGCGCGACCTGGTTCAAATAGGCATAAGGGGTTTGCTGGGTGAAATCCTGCTGCAGGTATTCGGGCGCAACCAGGGCGTTGACGAAACGGTCTTCGATTTGCACGGGAATGTCGTTTTCGTAATGCACGATCAACGAATGGAACACCCGCCCGCCTTCGCGCATTTCCAAGGCGACGGCACGCTCGGAACCGGCGGCCTCTTCGCCCAGGGTAATGACCTGGCAAGTATGCCGATGCCCGCGGGAGGCAATCTCATCGGCAATGTTGTGTACTTCAAACAGCGCTGACTGGCTCTTGGGCTCCGCCACGAAGGTGCCGACGCCCTGCATGCGCACCAGCAACCCTTCGGCGGTGAGCTCACGCAGGGCGCGATTGATGGTCATGCGGCTGAAACCCAACTGGCTGACCAGTTCGCTTTCCGACGGCACGCGGTAATGCGGCGGCCAGTTGCCGTTGAGGATCTGCTGGCTGATCATTTGTTTGACGCGGGCATACAAGGGCGCCGGACTTTCGTCCATGTGGGCAGCCAGCGAAGACTTGGCGGGCGGAGTCGGCACAGGGAATCCTTGCAAGGAGAAAAGATGCATAGATTGCCGGAGTTTACCGAGCAGGCAAACGTCTGTATATGTATATACAAATAAACACACGACCGGGGTGCCTTGATCATGTCCGCTTTCTTTGCCGAACGCGCGCTGCTGCCTAATGGATGGGCCAACGATGTACGTCTTGAAGTCAGCGCCGATGGCCTGCTGACCCACGTTGAGCCCAATGCCAGTGCAGACGGCGCCGAACGACTGAGAGGCCCGGTATTGGCGGGCATGCCGAACCTGCACTCCCATGCGTTCCAGCGCGCCATGGCGGGCCTGGCCGAAGTGGCCGGCAACCCCAATGACAGTTTCTGGACCTGGCGCGATTTGATGTACCGCATGGTTGGCAAGATCAGCCCCGACCAATTGCAGGTCATCGCCCGCCAGCTGTATATCGAAATGCTCAAGGCCGGCTACACCTCGGTGGCCGAATTTCATTACGTGCACCACGATGTCAGCGGCCAGCCCTATGCCGACCGTACGGAGCTGTCGCGCCAGATCAGCCTGGCGGCCGCCAGCAGCGGGATCGGCCTGACATTGGTGCCGGTGCTGTATACCCACTCCGGGTTTGGTGGCCAGGCGCCGAATGAAGGGCAACGACGCTTTATCAACAGCACCGAGAATTACCTCGACCTGCAAGCCCGCTTGCAACCAATCCTGGCGGCACAACCTGCGCAGCAACTGGGCCTGTGCTTCCACTCACTGCGCGCCGTCACACCCCAGCAAATCCAGGACGTTCTGGCGGCCAGTGACAAGAATTGCCCGGTGCATATCCACATCGCTGAACAGCAGAAAGAAGTCGACGACTGTCTGGCCTGGAGCGGTAAACGCCCGCTGCAATGGCTGTATGACAATGTCGAGGTGGATGAGCGCTGGTGCCTGGTGCACGCCACCCATGCCGACCCTGATGAAGTGACACGCATGGCCAAAAGCCGCGCGATTGCCGGCTTGTGCCTGACCACCGAGGCCAACCTGGGCGATGGGATTTTCCCGGCGGTGGATTTCCTCGCCCAGGGTGGGCGCCTGGGTATCGGTTCCGACAGCCATGTGTCATTGAGCGTGGTAGAGGAATTACGTTGGTTGGAATACGGCCAGCGCCTGCGCGACCAACGGCGTAATCGCCTGTATCGCAGTGATCAGCCGATGGTTGGCCGCACGCTGTTCGATGCCGCGCTGGACGGTGGCGCCCAAGCGCTGGGCCAACCAATTGGTCGCTTGGAAGCAGGTAAGCGCGCGGACTGGATTGTGCTCGACGGTAATGACCCGTACCTGGCGACCACCCATGAGGATGGGATTCTCAATCGCTGGCTGTTCGCCGGTGGTGATCGACAGGTGCGCGATGTGCTGGTCAACGGCAAGTGGGTGGTGCGCGATGGGCGACACGCCGGTGAAGAGGAAAGCAGCCGGGCATTCACCCAAGTCCTGAGGGATTTGTTGAGCTGACAGGCAACATATAACCAATGTGGGAGGGGGCTTGCTCCCGATTGCAGTGTGTCAGCCAGTACATCTGATACTGACACACCGCTATCGGGAGCAAGCCCCCTCCCACATTTAATTACTGCGAAGTCTTCGCCATCTGCTTGTCCGACGTACGCCAGATCAACCGCGTGGTGTCATACCCCTGCTGCCGCGCCCTGCTGAGCAGGTCTTCACGGGTATCGGCACTCACCGTCGGCGTGCGCGACAAGATCCACATATAGCGGCGGCTCGGGCTGCCGACGATGGCAGTCTTGTAGTCATCGCTCACATACAGCACCCAGTAATCGCCCTTGGCGACGCCCGGCAGCAGTGACGTAAACCAGTTATTGAATTCCACCCACAGCTTGTCGGTCTTGCCGGGCACTTGCGGCGTGGCCGTGCCTTTAGCCTCTTGCCACTTCCATTCAGGTGTCAGGCAGCGATTGAACACCGACATATCACCATCCGGCAGCAAGGTATAACGGGCTTCGGATTGCGCACAGTTGCGCTGGAAGTACATCGGCAATCGGGCCAACTCATACCAGGTGCCCTGGTAACGCTTGAGGTTGACGTTGCTGGCAGTCTTGGGTTGCAGATCATCGCCAGAATGGCTGGCGCAGCCCGCCAAAAACAGGCTGGCGCAAAGGAACAAAACAAAACGCATCATTCTTCTTCTCCCGCAGGCTCGCGCCCCGGTTTACTTCAGGCCTTGCCCGGAAAACATCAGAACTTTGTCACCGGCGTACTGCACGCTGATAAAGCTGTTTTTATCGCCCCACGTGCAGCTGGACATACCCAGCGCACCGGAACAATCGGTCGGCTTACCCAGCAACGACTCCACCTCGGCCTTGGCCATGCCAGCCGACAGTTTCTGGTAGTTTTCTTGATTGACCTTGCTGCAAGCGGCTAACAGCACACAAAAAGCCAGCAGGGCGAGACGGCGTAAAGACATGGAAAAGCTCCTGGAGAGACAAAGCAGCTGGGGTATCTGCCAGAAGCTTAGAAGGGAAAAGAGGTGTCTGGTTCCCGACGAGCGAAAACAAAAAAGCCCCGAAAACGCTGAAACGTTTCGGGGCTTCTTGTCATTCAAAACATCACGTCATGAATGCTCTCTCACCACAGGGGCTTACTTCTTGTGGTAACCGGTCACACGCTCAACTTCTTCCTTCGAACCCAGGAACACCGCCACGCGCTGGTGCAGGCCTTCTGGCTGGATATCGAGGATGCGCTGGTGGCCGTCGGTGGACGCACCGCCCGCCTGCTCGACCAGGAACGACATCGGGTTGGCTTCGTACATCAGGCGCAGCTTGCCCGGCTTGGACGGCTCGCGGCTGTCACGTGGGTACATGAACAGACCACCACGGGTCAGGATACGGTGTACGTCGGCAACCATCGCAGCGACCCAGCGCATGTTGAAGTTCTTCTTCAACGGGCCTTCTTCGCCTTCCATCAGTTCGTTGACGTAACGTTTCACCGGCTCTTCCCAGTGACGCTGGTTGGACATGTTGATCGCGAATTCCTGGGTAGAAGCAGGAATCGAAATATCTTCGTGCGTCAGCACAAAACTGCCCATTTCGCGGTCCAGGGTGAAGCCCTTGACGCCGTCGCCCAGGGTCAGCACCAGCATGGTCTGTGGGCCGTAGATCGCGTAGCCGGCCGCAACCTGCTCAGTGCCTGGCTGCAGGAAAGCCTTTTCGTTCAAGGCTTCGTTCTGGCTCAGGTATTCGCTCGGGCAGCGCAGTACCGAAAAGATGGTGCCGACCGGTGCGTTGATGTCGATGTTGGACGAACCGTCCAGTGGGTCGAATACCAGCAGGTACGCGCCTTTCGGGTATTTGCCCGGGATCTGGTAGGCATTGTCCATTTCTTCGGACGCCATGCCGGCCAGGTGACCGCCCCATTCGTTGGCTTCAAGCAGGATTTCGTTGGAGATTACGTCGAGCTTCTTCTGCACTTCGCCTTGGACGTTTTCAGTGCCCATGCTGCCCAACACGCCACCCAGGGCGCCTTTGGACACGGCGTGGCTGATTTCCTTGCAAGCACGCGCCACCACTTCGATAAGGAAGCGCAGATCAGCAGGCGTGTTGTTGCTGCGGGTCTGCTCGATCAAATAGCGACTCAGGGTAACGCGGGACATGGAAGGCTCCGGAGAATGGGGGGGCTAAAAACCCGCGCAGTTTAACGCGAGTCGGGGCGTATTTCCTCTAATCAGAGGATTTAACTCCAATAGAGTTCACGACTTGCCGGCACGCTCGGCGTCGTGGGAGCGAGCCTGCTCCCACATTTTTGCATCAGCGGTGTTTAGTCGAGGGCTTTCCAGATCTCGGTGGCGTATTCGCGGATGGTCCGGTCCGAACTGAACCAGCCCATGCGCGCAGTATTGAGCACCGCCGAACGCCACCACTCCTTGGAATCGTGCCAATGCGCCTCGACCCGTGCCTGGGCGTCCCAGTAGGAATCAAAGTCGGCGCACACCAGGAAGCGATCGTAATCGATCAGCCCATCGATCAGGCCCACGTAACGCCCCGGATCATCCGGCGAGAACACCCCGCCGCGAATCGCTTGCAGCACATCGTTCAAGCGATGCGACGCGGCGATGTCCGGCCCGGCGTTGAATTCGCCGGCATGCTTGCGCGCTTCCACCTGCTGGGCACTGAGGCCGAAGATAAACATGTGCTCGGCGCCCACACGCTCGTGCATCTCCACGTTAGCGCCGTCCATGGTGCCGATGGTCAGCGCGCCGTTGAGCCCGAACTTCATGTTGCTGGTACCCGACGCTTCGAAGCCGGCGGTGGAAATCTGTTCCGACAAATCCGCCGCTGGAATGATGCTCTCCGCCAGGCTGACGTTGTAGTTGGGCAGGAACACCACTTTGAGCAAGCCGCGTACGGTCGGGTCATTGTTGACGGTGCGGGCGATGTCGTTGGTCAGCTTGATGATCAGCTTGGCCTGGTGATAACTGGCCGCGGCCTTGCCGGCGAATATCTTCACCCGTGGCACCCAGTCGGTTTCGGGTTCGGCACGGATCGCCTGGTACAGCGCCACGGTGTGCAGCAGGTTGAGCAGTTGGCGTTTGTATTCGTGGATGCGCTTGACCTGCACATCGAACATCGCCGCCGGGTTGACCGCGATGCCCAGGCGCTCATGAATGATCTCGGCCAATGCACGCTTACTGTGCAGGCGCTGTTCAGCGAAGGCTTTACGGAAGGCCGGTTTCTCGGCAAACGGTTCCAGCTCGATCAGACGCTGCTCGGGCTGGTCGAGAATCTCCGCGCCCAAGGCTTCCACCAGCATCTCGGTCAACTTGGGGTTGGCCTGGTACAACCAGCGGCGAAAGGTGATGCCGTTGGTTTTGTTGTTGATGCGCTCGGGATAGAGCTTGTGCAATTCGGAGAACACCGTGCTGCGCATCAGCTGGGTGTGCAAACCCGATACGCCGTTGACGCTATGGGAGCCGAGGAATGCCAGGTTGCCCATGCGCACGCGGCGGCCGTTGTCTTCTTCGATCAGTGATACGGCGCGCAGTACGTCAAAATCGTGGATGCCCTTGGCGCGTAGCGAGTCGATGTGTTGGGCGTTGATCAGGTAGATGATCTGCATGTGCCGGGGCAGCATGCGTTCCATCAGGCCGACCGGCCAGGTCTCCAGCGCCTCGGGCAGCAAGGTGTGGTTGGTGTACGAGAGGGTTTCGACCGTGACGTCCCACGCGGCTTCCCACGGAATGTCATGCAGGTCCACCAGTTGGCGCATCAACTCGGCCACGGCGATGGACGGGTGGGTGTCGTTGAGCTGAATGGCGGCGTGTTCGCCCAGGCTCAGCACCGAACCGTGCATGTTCTTATGGCGGCGCAGCAAATCCTGCAGCGAAGCGGAGACGAAGAAATATTCCTGGCGCAGGCGCAGTTCCTGTCCCGCTTCGGTGCTGTCGGCCGGGTACAGCACTCGGGAGATGCTTTCGGCGCGGGCCACTTCGGCGACGGCACCCAGGTGGTCACCGGCGTTGAAACGCTCCAGGTGCAAGTCTTCCACGGCCCGTGCACGCCACAGGCGCAGGGTGTTGACGCTGGCGCCGCGCCAGCCGACTACCGGTGTGTCATAGGCGACTGCGCGTACGGTTTCGCTGGGCGACCACACCTGGATCATCTTGCCGGAGGCGTCCGCCAGGGTTTCGACGCTGCCGCCAAAGCCAATCGGGTAAATCACTTCAGCGCGTTCGAATTCCCACGGGTTACCGAAATCCAGCCAGCGTTCGGTCTGCTCCTGCTGCCAGCCGTCGACGATGGCCTGGCGGAACAAGCCGTGTTCATAGCGGATACCATAGCCGTGGCCGGCAATGCCCAGGGTCGACATGCTTTCCATGAAGCACGCTGCCAAGCGGCCAAGGCCACCGTTGCCGAGCGCCGCATCAGGCTCCAGCAGGCGGATGCGTTCCAGGTCGACACCCAGTTCAGACAAGGCTTCGCGCGCGATTTCCAGCACGCCGAGATTGCTCAGGCTGTCGTAGAGCAAGCGGCCGATGAGAAATTCCAGCGAGAGGTAATAAACGCGCTTCTGGCCTTTGCGATAAATACGCCGCGTATGGTCCATCCAGTGATCGACCATCTGGTCGCGAGCGGCCAGGGCAATGGCTTCGAACCAGTCGTGGTCGAAGGCGTGATCCGGGTCCTTGCCCACCGCGTAGGTAAGTTTGGTCAAGACAGCATCGCGGAATGCGGCTACCTCTGCTTCTCGTGCAAGCGGTTCCTGAGACATCGGTGCGACCTCGGGCGAGATTGAAGGAGTTGCTAGAGCCTAGTCGGTCTGACAGACGGTGGACGTGCTGGTTCGGCAGTTTTTCAACTCATTCACCATTGGCTGAATTTGATGCAGGGGTCGTGCCCGATCAGGCGTCATCGAAACCTTTGAGCTGAAACCTGCAAAATATTGTTCAAAAAACCACCAATCCCGGTATGATCCCGCGCCCGGATACAGCCCCACCTTGGAACCTTGATGAAGCCTCAACTGATCGCCGCCGCGGAACTCGACCGTCTAGAGACCTGGCAGAAATATTCCGCCCACATGTGCGGCGGCTGTGTGTCCAGCTGCTGCACCCTACCGGTTGAGGTGAAGATCAAGGACCTGATCCGCATTGGTATCGTCGATGAGTTCGAGCGTGGCGACCCACCGAAGAACATCGCCAAGCGCTTGCAGAAGGAAGGCATCGTCGAGCGCTACAACAACAAATCCGAGATTTTTACCCTGCAGCGCATGAGCAACAACGACTGCCTGTACCTGGATCGTAAGACGCGCTTCTGCACTATTTATGACAAGCGTCCGGATACTTGCCGCAATCATCCGAAAATCGGGCCGCGACCGGGCTATTGTGCGTATAAGCCCAAGGAAGTGGTGCGCGAAACCAACTTCAAGACCCTGGATAAGTTCTGATCCGGGTTTTGTGGGGCTTTCAAGGGCCTCATCGGGAGCAAGCCCCCTCCCACCTTTGAATGTATTCACAGATCAAAGGTGGGAGGGGGCTTGCTCCCGATGAGGCCGGTACAGCCACCACAAAACCTGCAGACATAAAAAACGCCCCCGGCCTTTCGACCGGGGGCGTTTTTCATTCAGCCTGAGTTAACTCAGTTCTTGGCTTTCTTGGCAGCGCGGGTACGCTCGCCTTCGTCCAGGATCTTCTTACGCAGGCGGATCGACTTAGGCGTGACTTCGCACAGCTCGTCGTCCTGGATGAATTCCAGGGCCTGTTCCAGGGTGAAGCGAACAGGTGGGACCAGAGCGATGGTTTCGTCTTTGCCCGAAGCACGCATGTTGTCGAGCTTCTTGCCTTTGGTTGGGTTGACGCCCATGTCGTTGTCACGGCTATTCAGACCAACGATCTGGCCGTTGTAGATCTCTTGACCGTGTTCAACGAACAGCTTGCCACGCGCCTGGAGGGTTTCCAGGGAGTAGGTCAGCGCCTTGCCGGTTTCTACCGATACCAGAACACCGTTCTGACGGCCGGACATGTCGCCGGACTTCATGGTGTCGTAGCGATCGAAGATCGAGGTCAGGATGCCAGCACCGTTGGTCAGGGTCAGGAACTGGTTACGGAAACCGATCAGACCACGAGCAGGGATGTTGTATTCCAGACGTACACGGCCTTTGCCATCCGGCACCATGTTGGTCAGGTCGCCCTTACGCAGGCCCATCTCTTCCATGACCTTGCCCTGGGATTCTTCAGGGGTGTCGATGGTGACGTTTTCGAACGGTTCCTGCTTCACGCCGTCAACCTGACGGATGATCACTTCCGGACGACCAACACCCATTTCGAAGCCTTCGCGACGCATGGTTTCGATCAGTACCGAGAGGTGCAGCTCACCACGGCCGGAGACCTTGAACTTGTCAGCCGAATCGCCTTCTTCAACGCGCAGAGCAACGTTGTACAGCAGCTCCTTGTCCAGACGCTCCTTGATGTTACGGGAGGTCACGAACTTGCCTTCTTTACCGCAGAACGGCGAGTCGTTTACCTGGAAGGTCATGGAAACGGTTGGCTCGTCAACGGTCAGGGGCTTCATCGCCTCGACAGTGTCCGGCTGGCACAGGGTGTCGGAGATGAACAGCGAGTCCATACCGCTCACGCACACGATGTCGCCTGCGAAAGCTTCTTCAACGTCGATACGGTGCAGACCGTGGTGACCCATCAGCTTCAGGATACGACCGTTACGCTTCTTGCCGTCGGCACCGATAGCCACAACCGGGGTGTTCGGCTTGACGCTACCACGAGCGATACGGCCAACGCCGATAACACCCAGGAAGCTGTTGTAGTCCAGTGCCGAGATTTGCATCTGGAACGGGCCGTCACGGTCAACCTTCGGCGGCGGAACGTGGTCAACGATCGCCTGGTACAGCGGGGTCATGTCTTCCGCCATTGCGGTGTGTTCCAGACCGGCAATACCGTTCAGGGCCGAAGCGTAGATGACTTGGAAGTCCAGCTGTTCTTCGGTGGCACCCAGGTTGTCGAACAGGTCGAAGATCTGGTCCAGAACCCAGTCCGGACGCGCGCCTGGACGGTCAACCTTGTTGATGCACACGATCGGACGCAGGCCGGCTTCGAAAGCCTTCTTGGTCACGAAACGGGTTTGCGGCATAGGGCCGTCTTGAGCGTCAACCAGCAGCAGAACGGAGTCAACCATCGACATTACGCGTTCTACTTCGCCGCCGAAGTCGGCGTGGCCCGGGGTATCCACGATGTTGATGTGGTA
The DNA here is from genome assembly GCF_009659625.1 of Pseudomonas haemolytica. Classification (GTDB taxonomy): domain Bacteria; phylum Pseudomonadota; class Gammaproteobacteria; order Pseudomonadales; family Pseudomonadaceae; genus Aquipseudomonas; species Aquipseudomonas haemolytica. The sequence goes on from NZ_VOIW01000004.1 coordinate 358,235, forward strand.
GCCGTTCCAGTTGATAGCGGTGTTTTTTGCCAGGATGGTAATACCGCGCTCTTTTTCCTGGTCGTTGGAGTCCATCACGCGCTCGTCGTTGAGCTCGTTGCGCTCCAGGGTGCCGGATTGACGCAGGAGTTTGTCTACCAGGGTGGTTTTACCATGGTCAACGTGAGCAATGATGGCGATGTTACGTAGATTTTCGATCACTTGTGTATCTCGATCAGAGGATTCGGTGTGCTGACAGGTCGTGGCAGCGATTAACAGTAGAGTCAGGCCTTGCCGTTACAGCTTGACGGCAGAGTCGGGGGGCCGGTGACGCAGGCCACAGGCAAACAGCCCCGGGCTCTTAGCTCGGTCGATAAACGCGCACATTGGCATGCCCCTCACTGAGCAAATGGTGGGCATGCAGGCGACTCATCACGCCTTTGTCGCAATACAGCAGGTACTGACGGCTGTTATCCAGTTCCTTGAAACGCGCGTTCAATGCATAGAACGGCAGCGTTTGCACGTCGATGCCAGCGATTTCCAGCGGCTCATCTTCAGCAGCATCCGGGTGACGGATGTCGACAACGATCTGGCCGGCCAGGGCTTCGCTGACTTCTTCGATTTTCACGTCTTGGCCCAATTCGTCGATTACGCGATCGATCGGGACCATTTTGGCGTTCTCGAGCGCACGCTCCAGAATCGCCATGTCGAACTGTTGTTCTTCGTACTCCACGCGGTTGCGCTTGGCGTGGGTCTTGGGGTTCACCGAAATGACCCCGCAATATTCAGGCATGTGCTTGGCAAAGTCCGCCGTGCCGATTTCTTCGGCCAGGTCGATGATGTCCTGCTTGTGGCTGGCGATCAGCGGGCGCAGCACCAGCTTCTCGGTCACGCAGTCGATCAGCGACAGGTTCGGCAGCGTCTGGCTGGACACCTGGGAAATCGCTTCACCGGTCACCAGCGCGTCAATCTGCAACTGATCGGCGATTCGGGACGCAGCGCGCAACATCATACGCTTCAATACGACGCCCATATGACCGTTATCGACTTTGCCGAGAATTTCTCCCAGCACTTCCTCGAACGGCACGCTTACAAATAGCACGCGCTGGGAGCTGCCGTACTTCTTCCAGATGTAATGCGCGACTTCCATCACGCCCAATTCGTGTGCACGCCCGCCCAGGTTGAAGAAGCAGAAGTGGCTCATCAGGCCGCGGCGCATGATCTGGTAGGCCGCCACCGTGGAATCGAAACCGCCGGACATCAATACCAGGGTCTGTTCCAGGGCGCCCAATGGGTAGCCGCCGATGCTGTTGTGCTGGCTGTGGATCACAAACAACCGTTGGTCGCGAATTTCCATGCGCACTTCAATTTGCGGCGCCTTGAGGGAAATTCCAGCGGCGCCGCACTCGCGACGCAGCTTGCTGCCGACGTATTTTTCGACGTCCATGGAGCTGAACGAATGCTTGCCGGCACGCTTGCAGCGCACCGAAAAAATCTTGCCTTCCAGCGAGCTGCCGTAGTGCTGCTTGCACTTCTCGGTGATGTCGTCGAAGTCGCCCAGCGGGTACTCATCCACCTGCAGGAAATGGGCGATGCCTGGCATGCAACTCAGGCGCTCGGTCATGTCTTTCAAGGCTTTGGCGTCGGTAATGCGGGTTTCCAGCTCGAGATTGTCCCACACGCCGTTCACCACCACAGCCGGGTCCAGGTCACGGAGCACGGCACGGATGTTCTTGGCCAATTGACGGATGAAACGCGTCCGTACCGGTCGGCTTTTGATGGTGATCTCGGGGAAGACTTTAACGATTAATTTCATGGAAACAGCGCGCGCCGGGCCTGCTGAAAAAGGGGGGCGCGGATTATAGCGGAAATCGCTCAAGGTTTAACCAGTTAATATGCATCGCACCCGCAACGCACCAAAACGGGTCATTTACACAAATAAACGCTACATTGCAGTGCGCTATTTATACCGTTTCAACGAATTGCACCGTTATAGGGGCCATTTTGAGGCAAAACGGCCATGTTGGCGCACTGGCATGCAATTTGCTCTCTTGTGAGGCAGGTTGCCATGGCGGAGTATCCGCGCCGGCATCACCCACATTCTAAGGGCTACTCCACTACCCAGCCCGAAGCCACCCGGAGGACACCATGTCGAAGTCGGTTCAACTCATCAAAGATCATGACGTTAAATGGATTGATCTGCGCTTCACGGACACAAAAGGCACTCAGCACCACGTGACCATGCCGGCTCGCGACGCGCTGGATGATGCTTTCTTCGAAGAAGGCAAAATGTTCGACGGCTCCTCCATCGCTGGCTGGAAAGGCATCGAAGCCTCCGACATGATCCTGATGCCGGACGACAGCACTGCCGTGCTCGACCCGTTCACCGAAGACCCAACCCTGATCATCGTCTGCGACGTGATCGAGCCTTCGACCATGCAAGGCTACGACCGCGACCCACGTGCGATCGCCAAGCGTGCCGAGGAATACCTGAAGTCCACCGGTATCGGTGACACCGTATTCGTAGGCCCGGAGCCAGAATTCTTCATCTTTGATTCGGTCAAGTTCAAGTCCGACATCTCCGGCTCCATGTTCAAGATCTTCTCCGAACAGGGTTCCTGGATGTCCGACCAGGACATCGAAGGCGGCAACAAAGGCCACCGCCCAGGTGTCAAGGGTGGCTACTTCCCAGTTCCGCCGTTCGACCACGACCACGAAATCCGTACCTCCATGTGCAACGCCATGGAAGAGATGGGCCTGGTCATCGAAGTTCACCACCACGAAGTGGCCACTGCCGGCCAGAACGAAATCGGTGTGAAGTTCAACACCCTGGTAGCCAAGGCTGACGAAGTACAAACCCTGAAGTACTGCGTACACAACGTGGCTGATGCCTACGGCCGTACCGCTACCTTCATGCCTAAGCCGCTGTATGGCGATAACGGTTCGGGTATGCACGTTCACCTGTCCATCGCCAAAGAAGGCAAGAACACCTTCGCTGGCGAAGGTTATGCCGGCCTGTCCGACACTGCCCTGTACTTCATCGGCGGTATCATCAAGCACGGTAAGGCCCTGAACGGCTTCACCAACCCGTCGACCAACTCCTACAAGCGTCTGGTGCCAGGTTTCGAAGCACCGGTAATGCTGGCCTACTCGGCTCGCAACCGTTCCGCCTCGATCCGTATTCCTTACGTGTCCAGCCCTCGCGCTCGCCGTATCGAAGCCCGCTTCCCGGATCCAGCGGCCAACCCGTACCTGGCCTTCGCTGCCCTGGTCATGGCTGGCCTGGACGGTATCCAGAACAAGATCCACCCAGGCGATGCCGCCGACAAAAACTTGTACGACCTGCCGCCTGAAGAGGCCAAAGAGATCCCACAAGTGTGCGGCAGCCTGAAAGAGGCCCTGGAAGAACTGGACAAGGGCCGTGCGTTCCTGACCAAAGGCGGCGTATTCAGCGACGACTTCATCGATGCCTACATCGAGCTGAAAAGCGAAGAAGAAATCAAGGTGCGCACCTTCGTACACCCACTGGAATACGAGCTGTACTACAGCTGCTGATCCGGTAGCGCTACTTAACGTGGCGTGACGAAAAAGACCTCCCCCGGGAGGTCTTTTTTTTGCCTGGGGATTACGCTACCTCACATCAGCAAGCCCCCCACGAGGAGATCACCATTGAAACGTCGACTTGCGTTCGCCCTGCTGTTCGTCAGCGCCGGTGCTTGCGCCGCCCCACCAGCCCTTGAGCCACTGCTCAACAGCATTGCCGAACGCCTGACCATTGCCGACCAGGTGGCCTTGAGCAAATGGGACAGCAAAAAGCCCGTAGAAGATAAGAAACGCGAGCAAGAAGTGCTCGCCAGCGTCATCGCCCAGGCGCCGGAGTACAAGCTGGAGCCTGCCGCCGCCGAGCAGTTTTTCTCAGCGCAGATCGAGGCGAACAAACTGGTGCAATACACCCACTTGTCCGACTGGCAGTTCCAGGGCAAGGCACCTGACGAGTCGCGCCCGGACCTGATCAAGCAGATTCGCCCGCAACTGGATCAACTGCAAAAACGCCTGCTTGAACAATTGGCCGATTTCACCCCGCAGCGCAGCGACCCGCAGTGCCCGCAGTGGCTGGCCGCCGCCATCCATGAGCCGCTCAATGACTCCACCCGCCAACTCGCCATGATCCGCGCCACAGCCGAGCTGTGTATCTACAAAGGCTAGACCTGAAAATCCGATTTAAATGTGGGAGGGGGCTTGCTCCCGATAGAGGTGGTTCAGTTGATGAATATGCTGACTGACACCCTGCTATCGGGAGCAAGCCCCCCTCCCACATTTGGACTGTATGCATTCAGGGCCATCTCTGGCAGCCTCCTGAGCAACCTTCACAAAACCGCACTATATTGGTGCGATAGGTTGCACCCTCCCCGCAGGCACAGCCCATTTTGGTTCGAATCTTCCCGATGAAGCCGGCAGAACGCCACAGTTTCGCGCCTCAACCCCCCATTTCATGGGTTGAACGCTTCTTTTCGGAGCTTTGGTTTGGTTTTTGCATTTTCCTTGTATCAGCGTGTGCCTCAAGCCCGCGCCTTGCTCCAAAAGAGGTCCCGATGACCATCAGCGATGCACTGCACCGTTTGTTACTCGACAACCTGACCACCGCGACCATCCTGCTTAATGCCGACTTGCGCCTTGAGTACATGAACCCGGCGGCGGAGATGCTCCTGGCCATCAGCGGCCAGCGCAGCCATGGGCAGTTCATCAGCGAGTTGTTCACCGAGTCGGCCGAAGCCTTGAGCTCATTGCGCCAGGCAGTGGAGCAAGCACACCCGTTCACCAAGCGCGAGGCGATGCTGACCGCCCTCACCGGCCAGACCCTGACGGTCGACTACGCCGTGACCCCAATCCTGAGCAACGGCGCCACCCTGCTGTTGCTCGAAGTGCATCCGCGTGACCGCTTGCTGCGCATCACCAAGGAAGAAGCGCAACTGTCCAAGCAAGAGACCAGCAAGATGCTGGTGCGTGGCCTGGCCCATGAGATCAAGAACCCGCTGGGTGGAATTCGCGGCGCCGCGCAGTTGCTGGCCCGCGAGTTGCCGGAGGAGCATCTCAAGGACTACACCAACGTCATCATCGAAGAGGCCGACCGCTTGCGTAACCTGGTGGACCGTATGCTCGGCTCCAACAAGCTGCCGTCCCTGGCGATGACTAACGTGCACGAAGTGCTCGAGCGCGTGTGCCAGTTGGTCGAGGCCGAAAGCCAAGGCTGCATCACCCTGGTACGTGACTACGACCCAAGCATTCCCGACGTATTGATCGACCGCGAGCAGATGATCCAGGCGGTGCTCAATATCGTGCGCAACGCCATGCAGGCCATCAGCAGCCAGAACGAGCTGCGCCTGGGCCGCATCAGCCTGCGTACCCGCGCCCTGCGCCAGTTCACCATCGGCCATGTGCGCCATCGCCTGGTGACCAAGGTCGAGATCATCGACAACGGCCCGGGCATTCCGGCGGAACTACAGGAAACCATCTTCTTTCCCATGGTCAGCGGCCGCCCGGACGGTACCGGGCTGGGCCTGGCCATTACCCAGAACATCATCAGCCAGCACCAGGGCTTGATCGAATGTGAAAGCCATCCTGGCCACACCACCTTCTCGATCTTTCTGCCTCTGGAACAAGGAGCCCCATCGACATGAGCCGTAGTGAAACTGTGTGGATCGTCGATGACGACCGTTCTATCCGCTGGGTCTTGGAGAAAGCCTTGCAACAGGAAGGCATGACCACTCAAAGCTTCGACAGCGCCGACGGCGTGATGAGCCGCCTGGCGCGCCAGCAGCCCGACGTGATCATCTCCGACATCCGCATGCCCGGCGCCAGTGGCCTGGACTTGCTTGCACGCATCCGCGAGCAGCACCCGCGCTTGCCGGTGATCATCATGACCGCGCACTCGGACCTGGACAGCGCTGTCGCGTCCTACCAGGGTGGCGCTTTTGAATACCTGCCCAAGCCGTTCGACGTGGACGAAGCCGTGGCGCTGGTCAAGCGTGCCAACCAGCATGCCCAGGAACAGCAAAACCAGGAAGCCCCGCCTGCCCTGACCCGCACCCCGGAAATCATCGGTGAAGCGCCGGCGATGCAGGAAGTGTTCCGCGCCATCGGGCGCTTGAGCCACTCCAACATCACCGTGCTGATCAACGGCGAATCGGGCACCGGCAAAGAGCTGGTGGCTCATGCACTGCACCGCCACAGCCCTCGGGCGGCCTCGCCGTTCATCGCGCTGAACATGGCGGCGATTCCGAAGGACTTGATGGAGTCCGAGCTGTTCGGCCACGAGAAAGGCGCGTTTACCGGCGCCGCCAACCTGCGGCGCGGGCGTTTTGAACAGGCGGACGGCGGCACACTGTTCCTCGATGAAATCGGCGATATGCCGGCCGATACCCAAACCCGCTTGCTGCGGGTGCTGGCGGACGGTGAGTTTTATCGCGTTGGCGGGCACACGCCGGTCAAAGTCGATGTGCGCATCATCGCGGCGACGCACCAGAACCTCGAAACCCTGGTGCACGCGGGCAAATTCCGTGAGGACTTGTTCCATCGCCTTAACGTGATCCGCATTCATATCCCGCGCATGTCGGACCGTCGCGAAGACATTCCGACTCTCGCCCGCCACTTCCTCAGCCGCGCAGCCCTGGAGCTGGCCGTAGAGCCGAAACTGCTGAAAAGCGAGACCGAGGAATACCTGAAGAACCTGCCATGGCCCGGCAACGTGCGTCAGTTGGAGAACACTTGCCGCTGGATCACCGTGATGGCGTCCGGGCGCGAAGTGCATATCAGCGACCTGCCGCCGGAGCTGCTGAGCCTGCCGCAAGACTCGGCACCGGTGACCAACTGGGAACAGGCCCTGCGCCAATGGGCCGACCAGGCCCTGGCACGCGGCCAGTCCAACCTGCTGGACAGCGCCGTGCCGACGTTCGAGCGGATCATGATCGAGACCGCCTTGAAGCACACCGCCGGCCGCCGCCGCGATGCCGCGGTGTTGCTGGGTTGGGGGCGCAATACCCTGACGCGCAAGATCAAGGAGTTGGGGATGAAGGTGGATGGCGGGGATGATGAAGAGGGTGATGAGGGCTGATCACACATCCCTGATCCACTGAACATCTAATGTGGGAGGGGGCTTGCTCCCGATGGCGGTGTATCAGTTACAGATGTTATGACTGACCCACTGCTATCGGGAGCAAGCCCCCTCCCACATTTGGATCTCTACAAGGCTCCAGGATTGTGCACCGCTTCGATGCACCATGAACCGGCATCGGGCAAGCCTTTCAACGCTGAAACAACCGAACAGCTCAGAAAACCTTGCACACCGAAAACACCAAAGCCCCGTAACCCGGGGCTTTGCGCTTTCTGAAAAAATTATTTGGCACAACTCGACGACTCTGGCACGCGCCCTGCAATAACCCTGGTACTACCCAGTTTCGGGGACCTTGGTACAGGCAGGCCGAGAATCCCCTCTTTTATACGAAGCCCCTGGGCTTCACGCTTTTGGGAGCCCTGGTACAGGCAGGCCGGGAACTCCCTCTTTTATTGCTCTTGGAGATGGACCTCCAGCCGCCAGCGGCCCTCGACCTTTTCCCCGCCCCACTCGCCGCGCAACGGCCGCGCAGCCACCAGGTTCAGCAGCAAGCCCCCATCGGTTTTTCGTACCCGCCAGTTCACATCCTTGTCATTGACCTTGAGCTGCCCACTCGCCGGCTTGCCCAACGCGTCGAACAACAGCGCCACGGTGCCGTCGATATGCTCGCCGTGCAGCTTGGGCTCGCTGTTGAACCACACCACCACACCGTCGACCGCAGGCATTACCTCCAGCAGTTCGACCGGGTCCGGGGTGGTCAGGCGACCAATCATCAAGCCGACCATCAAGCCGACAATCGCCAACGAACCCAAAACCCTCGGCAATAGCTTCGGCCTGGGATCCTCTTCGAGGGTAGAATGCAGCGCATCTTTGCCTTCGGAGCCGTGCATGTTTCACGTCATCCTTTTTCAACCAGAAATTCCGCCGAATACCGGCAACGTTATCAGGCTGTGCGCCAACAGTGGCTGCCACCTGCATTTGATCGAGCCATTGGGGTTCGACATGGACGACAAGCGCCTGCGCCGCGCCGGGCTGGACTACCACGAGTACGCCACCCTCAAGCGCCACTCAGACCTCGCAAGCTGCCTGGAAAGCCTGGGGCACCCACGCTTGTTTGCGTTCACCACCAAGGGCTCGCGGCCGTTTCATGATGCCAGCTTTGCCGAAGGCGATGCCTTCCTGTTCGGCCCGGAAAGCCGTGGCCTGCCGGCCGAAGTACTCGATGCGCTCCCGGAAGGCCATCGCCTGCGCCTGCCGATGCGCGAGGGTTGTCGCAGCCTGAACCTGTCGAACACCGTAGCCGTTGCCGTCTATGAAGGCTGGCGCCAACTCGGCTTCAAGTAACACGCAAAACAAATGTGGGAGGGGGTTTGCTCCCGATGGCGGAGTGTCAGTCAACACTTATGTGACTGGTCCACCGCTATCGGGGGCAAGCCCCCTCCCACATTTTTTATTGCGTCGACTTATTGAACCGTCGGTGCGCCTTCCTGTTGCATGCGCTGCAGCTCTTGAGCGTACAGGGCATCGAAGTTCACCGGTGCCAGCATCAGCGCCGGGAACGAGCCACGGGTGACCAGGCTGTCCAGGGTCTCACGGGCATACGGGAACAGGATGTTCGGGCAGAACGCGCCCAGGGTGTGGCTCATGGACGCTTCGTCCAGGCCCTGGATCAGGAAGATGCCGGCCTGTTGCACTTCTGCGATGAAGGCCACTTCGTCGCCATTCTTGACGGTGACCGACAGGGTCAGCACGACTTCGTGGAAGTCACCTTCCAGGGCTTTTTGACGGGTGTTCAGGTCCAGCGCAACGCTTGGGGTCCACTCCTGGCGGAAGATAGCCGGGCTTTTCGGCGCTTCGAACGACAGGTCACGCACGTAGATGCGCTGCAGCGAGAATTGTGGGCCTTGGTCTTGAGCTGCTTCGGTGTTCTGTTGGTCAGTCATCGCAGATCCTTCTTTATCTTGGGGTCTTTAAGGGTTTAGGAGTCAGACGAGCAGCAGCGCGTCGAGTTTACCGGCGCGCTCAAGGGCGAACAGGTCATCGCAACCACCGATGTGCTTGGCGCCGATCCAGATCTGCGGGACCGACGTGCGGCCAGCCTTCTTGGCCATTTCGGCGCGCACCTGGGGCTTGCCATCGACCTTGATTTCTTCGAAGGCCACCTTCTTGCTCTGGAGCAACTGCTTGGCTCGGATGCAAAAAGGGCAATAATCGCTGGAGTAAACGACAACCTGGCTCATATCACTTCACCAGCGGCAGGTTATCGCCACGCCAGCTGCTGATACCACCCGACAGCTTGGCGGCGGTGAAGCCGGTCTTTAGCATCTCGCGGGCGTGGGTACCGGAGTGCTGGCCTTGGGCGTCGACCAGGATGATGGTCTTGGCCTTGTATTTTTCCAGCTCGGCCAAGCGCGCGATCAGCTTGTCCTGGGGAATGTTCAGGGCGCCAACGATATGGCCGGCGGCATAATCCTTGACCGGGCGAATATCGACGACAACGGCCTCATCCTTGTTGACCAGCGCGGTCAGCTCCGACGTGCTCAGGCTGCGACCACCGCGGCTCAGTTCATGAGCGATCAGCAGCGCCAGCAGGATGACGAAGGCACCCACAAGCAGGTAGTGGGCAGTGGCAAATGCAATCAGGTGATCAACCATCAAGGAGGTTCCAGGGCGTTAAAATGGCGGTAAGTATACACAGCCGCCAGGGGGGGCCAACCCCCGTAAAGCGGTGACGTGGTTGGAACTTCGCTTTAAACTGCCACTCCCTTTTCAATTGTCTTCCTTTATTACCGCCGCGAGAGGATCTATGACTACTACGCCTAAACCTTTGGTCCTGATAATTCTCGATGGCTTCGGACACAGTGAAAGCCACCACGACAACGCCGTGTACTCGGCCAACAAGCCAGTGCTGGACCGCCTGGCCGCCACCGTTCCCAACGGTTTGATCTCCGGTTCAGGCATGGACGTGGGCCTGCCGGACGGCCAGATGGGCAACTCGGAAGTCGGCCACATGAACCTCGGCGCCGGACGAGTGGTATACCAAGACTTCACACGCGTGACCAAATCGATCCGCGACGGCGAGTTCTTCGAGAACCCGACTATTTGCGCGGCGGTGGATAAAGCAGTCGCGGCCGGCAAAGCCGTGCACTTCATGGGCCTGCTGTCGGACGGTGGCGTACACAGCCATCAGGACCACCTGGTGGCCATGGCCGAACTGGCCTTCAAGCGCGGCGCCGACAAGATCTACCTGCATGCCTTCCTCGACGGCCGTGATACCCCGCCGAAAAGCGCGCAATCGTCCATCGAACTGCTCGACACCACTTTCGCCGCCCTCGGCAAAGGCCGCATCGCCAGCCTGGTAGGCCGCTACTTCGCCATGGACCGCGACAACCGTTGGGACCGCGTGTCCCAGGCCTACAACCTGATCGTCGACGGCCAGGCCGAATTCAATGCCGCCACCGCCCAGGAAGGCCTGGAAGCAGCCTACGCCCGTGGCGAAAGCGATGAGTTCGTCAAGGCCACCACCATCGGCGAGCCGGTCAAGGTCGAAGACGGCGACGCCGTGGTGTTCATGAACTTCCGTGCCGACCGTGCCCGCGAGCTGAGCCACGTGTTCGTCGATGACGGTTTCAAAGACTTCGAACGCGCGCGCCAGCCGAAAGTCGAGTTCGTCATGCTCACCCAATACGCCGCCAACATCCCGGCCCCGTCGGCGTTCGCCCCGGGCAGCCTGGAAAACGTGCTGGGCGACTACCTGGCGAAAAACGGCAAGACCCAGCTGCGCATCGCTGAGACCGAGAAATACGCCCACGTGACCTTCTTCTTCTCCGGTGGCCGCGAAGAACCGTTCCCGGGCGAAGAACGCATCCTGATCCCGTCGCCAAAAGTCGCGACCTACGACCTGCAACCGGAAATGAGCGCACCCGAAGTCACCGACAAAATCGTCGACGCCATTGAGCACCAGCGTTATGACGTGATCGTGGTCAACTACGCCAACGGTGACATGGTCGGCCACAGTGGCAACCTGGAAGCAGCCGTTAAAGCCGTGGAATGCCTGGACCTGTGCGTCGGCCGTATCGTCGACGCCCTGGAAAAAGTCGGCGGCGAAGCGCTGATCACGGCCGACCACGGTAACTGCGAGCAAATGTCCGACGAATCCACCGGCCAGGCGCATACCGCCCACACTACCGAGCCAGTGCCGTTCATCTACGTTGGCAAACGCGATCTGAAAGTGCGTGACGGCGGCGTGTTGGCCGATGTCGCGCCGACCATGTTGATGCTGATGGGGTTGGAGAAGCCGGCGGAGATGACTGGCACTTCGATATTGGTTTAAGCACTAAACACCCGATTAAATTGCCATAAACGGCTTTTTATGACGAACGCCTCAAAGCAGTTGGCCTTGAGGCGTTTTTTTTGCGGCGCTTGGCGGGCATACTAGGCCGTCCCTTTCCCTGGTGTCGCCCGCCTCTATGCTTCGCGCCTTGATTACCCTCGCTCTTGTCTGCCTGCTCCAACCGGCTGTTGCCGATGAGCGCGCACAAACCCAACAACAGTTGGACGCTACGCGTCAGGACATTACCGAGCTGAAAAAGCTGCTCGGCAAGCTCCAGGAAGAAAAATCCGGGGTGCAGAAAGACCTGCGCGGCACCGAAACCGAAATGGGCAAGCTCGAGAAGCAGGTCCAGGAGCTGCAAAAAGAACTAAAGAAGAGCGAGTCGGAACTGGAGCGACTCGACGCTGAGAAAAAAAAACTCCAGAGCGCACGCGTTGAACAGCAACGCCTGATCGCGATCCAGGCCCGTGCCGCGTACCAGAGCGGCCGCCAGGAATACCTCAAGCTGCTGCTCAACCAGCAGAACCCGGAAAAATTCGCCCGTACCCTCACCTATTACGACTACCTGAGCCAGGCGCGCCTGGCGCAACTGAAGGGTTTCAACGAAACCCTGCGCCAATTGGCCAATGTCGAACAGGAAATTGCCGACCAGCAATCACAGCTGCTCGATCAGAAAAGCGCCCTGGATACCCAGCGCGATCAGTTGGACAAGGTACGCAAGGAACGCCAGCAAGCCCTGGCCAAGCTCAACAGTGATGTAAAGGCCCGCGACGCCAAGCTCCAGGCCCGCGAGCAGGACCAGGCCGACCTGGCCAAAGTGCTCAAGACCATCGAAGAAACCCTGGCCCGCCAGGCACGCGAGGCCGAAGAAGCGCGGCAAAAAGCGCTGATCGCCCAGCAGGAAGCGGAAAAAAAGCGCCAGCGTGAGGCCGAACTGGCTGCCACCAGTGACGCGCCAGCACCACGTAAACCGGCGCGCACAGCCCCTGGCCCGCTGGTTTCCAGCAGCGGCGAGTCGTTCGGCGGCCCTTTTGCATCAGCCCGGGGCAAACTTCCATGGCCTGTTGATGGTCGACTACTGGCACGCTTCGGCGAAACCCGTGGCGATGACACCCGCGCCAAGTGGGATGGGGTGATGATCAGCGCCTCTGCCGGCAGCCAGGTCCATGCTGTCCACGGTGGGCGCGTGGTGTTTGCCGATTGGCTGCGCGGCGCTGGTTTGCTGGTGATTCTTGACCACGGCAATGGCTATTTGAGCCTTTACGGCCACAATCAGACATTACTCAAGTCGGCAGGTGATGTTGTAAAAGCCGGTGAATCCATCTCCACTGTCGGTAACAGTGGCGGCCAGGACACCCCGGCGCTGTACTTCGCTATTCGTCAGCAGGGCCGCCCGAGCGACCCTGCACAATGGTGCAGATCCCAAGGATAGGGTCGCATCTACATTAGGAGTTCGTTCGACATGCTGCATTTGTCCCGCCTCACTTCGCTGGCCCTGACGATCGCCCTGGTGATCGGCGCGCCTCTGGCTTTTGCCGACCAGGCCGCTGCGGCTGCACCCGCCGCCATGGCCGCGACCACCAAGGCGCCGTTGCCGCTGGACGAGCTGCGCACCTTCGCCGAGGTCATGGACCGCATCAAGGCAGCGTATGTCGAACCCGTAGACGACAAGACCCTGCTGGAAAATGCCATCAAGGGCATGCTCAGCAACCTCGACCCGCATTCCGCCTACCTGGGCCCGGAAGATTTCGCCGAGTTGCAGGAAAGCACCAGCGGCGAGTTCGGTGGCCTGGGCATCGAAGTGGGCTCCGAGGACGGCCAGATCAAAGTGGTCTCGCCCATCGACGACACCCCAGCGTCCAAGGCCGGCATCCAGGCTGGCGACCTGATCGTGAAGATCAACGGCCAGCCGACCCGCGGCCAGACCATGACCGAAGCCGTCGACAAGATGCGTGGCAAACTCGGCCAGAAGATCACCCTGACCCTGGTACGCGACGGCGGCAACCCGTTTGACGTGACCCTGGCCCGCGCCACCATCACGGTCAAGAGCGTGAAGAGCCAGTTGCTGGAGTCAGGCTACGGCTACATCCGCATCACTCAGTTCCAGGTCAAGACCGGCGACGAAGTGGCCAAGGCCCTGGCCAAGCTGCGCAAAGACAACGGCAAGAAACTCAACGGCATCGTGCTCGACTTGCGCAACAACCCCGGCGGCGTGTTGCAATCGGCAGTCGAAGTGGTCGACCACTTCGTCACCAAGGGCCTGATCGTCTACACCAAGGGCCGTATCGCCAACTCCGAGCTGCGTTTCTCGGCCACCGGCAACGACCTGAGCGAGAACGTGCCGCTGGCCGTGTTGATCAACGGCGGCAGCGCCTCGGCTTCGGAAATCGTCGCCGGTGCCCTGCAGGACCTCAAGCGCGGCGTGCTGATGGGCACCACCAGCTTCGGCAAAGGCTCGGTACAAACGGTATTGCCGTTGAACAACGAGCGTGCGCTGAAGATCACCACGGCGCTGTACTACACGCCGAACGGCCGCTCGATCCAGGCCCAGGGCATTGTGCCGGACATCGAGGTACGCCGCGCCAAGATCACCAATGAGATTGACGGCGAGTACTACAAAGAGGCCGACCTGCAAGGCCACCTGGGCAATGGCAACGGCGGCGCCGACCAGCCAACCGGCAGCGGCGCCAAGGCCAAGCCGATGCCGCAGGACGATGACTACCAACTGGCCCAGGCGCTGAGCCTGCTTAAAGGCCTGAGCATCACCCGCAGCCGTTGATCATGCGATTTGCCCTGATCATCGCTATGTTGTGCAGCCTGGCAGGCGTCGCCCACGCGGCGCCTGCCAGCGAGCCACATAAAGCCTACCTGACCCTCATCATCGACGACCTGGGGCAAAACCTGCCGCGGGATCGTCGCGTGCTGGCCCTACCTGGGCCGGTGACTACGGCTATCATGCCCGACACGCCCCACGCCGCCGAATTTGCCCGCGAGGCCCACAAGGCGGGCAAGATTGTGATCCTGCACATGCCCATGGACCCGGCCACCGGTCCGTTTGCCTGGCACCCGGGCCTGCCTGTGGAAGAACTCGGCAAGCGCCTGGACGCCGCGTTCCAGGCTGTGCCCTATACCGCCGGCATCAACAACCACATGGGCAGCCGCATGACGGCGCAGCCAGAGGCGATGGCGTGGTTGATGGCCGAGCTACAACGGCGCCACAAGTTCTTTGTGGACAGCCGTACCAGCGCGCAAACCGTCGCTGCCGCCCAGGCGCAGAAGATCGGCCTGGCCCATGTATCGCGGGATGTGTTCCTTGATGACGAACGCACCGAGGCGGCGATTACCACCCAACTGCAAACCGCAATCAAGCTGGCGCATAAACAAGGGTCGGCAGTGATGATCGGGCATCCTTACCCACAGACCCTAGCGGTGCTGGAGCGCGAGCTGCCCAAGCTCAAGGCCCAGGGCGTCGACTGGATCGATATCAAACTGATGATCAGCGTGCGCAGCAATCAGGCCATGGCCGGGCACGGCAAGAACGGTATTTACCGCTAGATCAAGATGGCGCAGCTCCCACAGTGGTGCTTGCCAGTTAGAGGTAACGCGCCATGATCTCGTCGACGACGCCGTCTTTGCGCAGCTGGTCCAGCGCAACCTGCAGCTTGGCCACCAGTTCGTCCGGCACATCCTTGTTCAACGCAAGGTAAAGCTGCGCGCTGTTGAACCGCAACACGGTCTTGAGCCCTGTCACACCGACCTGACGCGCCAGGTAACGCCCAGCCGGGTCGCCGGTGGCCCACAGGTCGATCTGGCCGTCCATGAGCTTTTGCGCATTGTCTTGATCACGCAACACGACAATAGGGTTGAGCCCCTGCTTATCAAGCGTTTCGGCGATGGCATCCCCCTTGTAGGCGCCGATCTTGTAGGCGCGGGCGTGCTCAAGGTCGCTGAGTTGGATCTTGCTGTCAGCTTTAGCCAGCAGCACCCAGTCGTCTGGGCCGATGGGGCCGACCCATTTGAACAAGGCTTCACGGTCTGGCAGCCGTGCCATGACAAATACACCGTAGCCCGGCTTTTCCAGGGTGAGTTTGTAGATTCGCTCCCAAGGGAAACGCAGGGTGAGATTGTAGGAAATGCCAGCACGCTTGAAGGTTTCGCGCACGATGTCCACGGCAATGCCTTCGATGTTCTCGTCCTTGGCGAAGTTCTTGCCGTTTTTCGCCATGTTGTAGGGCGGGAAGTTTTCCGTCAGCAACACCAGAGAGGCGTCAGACGGTTCTTCGGCTTGGACCGTACCGGCCATGAGCATGGAGGTACTGGCGAGGGCGAGCAGCAGGTGCTTGAACATGAAGGCTACCGGAATCCATGGCAAGCGCAGAGAGTGCCGCGAGCCTGCCATGGTGTCCAGCAGCGTTTAGCGAACGACGATACCGCGTGCTGCCATGTAGGCCTTGGCCTCGGGCACAGTGTATTCGCCAAAGTGGAAAATACTCGCCGCCAGCACCGCACTGGCGTGGCCTTCGAGCACGCCGTCGGCCAGGTGCTGCAGGTTGCCAACACCACCGGAGGCGATCACCGGAATGCCAAGGGCATCGCTGATAGCGCGGGTTACGCCCAGGTCGAAGCCGTTTTTCATGCCGTCCTGGTCCATGCTGGTCAGCAGGATTTCACCGGCGCCCAGGGCCTCCATCTTCATCGCCCACTCCACCGCGTCCAGGCCGGTTGGCTTGCGACCGCCGTGGGTGAAGATCTCCCAGCGCGGGGTTTCGCCCGGGCCGGAGACTTTCTTGGCATCGATGGCGACCACGATGCATTGTGAACCAAAGTGCTGCGCGGCTTCGCCGACAAACTCTGGGTTGAACACGGCTGCAGTGTTGATCGAGACCTTGTCTGCACCGGCGTTGAGCAGGTTGCGGATGTCTTGCACGGTGCGCACGCCGCCGCCGACGGTCAGCGGGATGAACACCTGGCTGGCCATGCGCTCCACGGTATGCAGCGTGGTGTCGCGGCCGTCGACGCTGGCGGTAATGTCGAGAAAGGTGATCTCGTCGGCACCTTGCTCATCGTAGCGACGGGCGATTTCCACCGGGTCGCCGGCATCTCGGATGTTCTCGAACTTGACGCCCTTGACCACGCGACCGTTGTCGACGTCCAGGCAAGGGATGATGCGTTTGGCCAGCGCCATGGTCAGTCCTCAGCCGTTGTAGGCATCGCAGTAAGCCTGGGCTTCGGCAACGTCCAGAGTGCCTTCATAGATCGCACGGCCGGTGATGGCGCCGATGATCCCGGGCGCCTTGGCGTCCAGCAGCGACTTGATGTCGCCCAGGTTGTGGATACCGCCGGAAGCAATCACCGGAATCTTGGTGGCGGCCGCCAGCGCAGCAGTAAACGGCACGTTGCAGCCCTGCATCATGCCGTCTTTGGCAATGTCGGTATAAACGATGGCGGACACGCCGTCGGCTTCGAACTGCTTGGCCAGGTCGATGACTTGCACGGTGCTGATTTCAGCCCAGCCGTCGGTGGCGACGAAACCGTCTTTAGCGTCCAGACCCACGATCACTTTGCCCGGAAACGCCCGGCAGGCTTCGGCAACGAAGGCGGGGTCTTTCACGGCCTTGGTGCCGATGATCACGTAGCTCACGCCGGCCTTGACGTAATGCTCGATGGTTTCCAGGGAGCGGATACCGCCGCCGATCTGGATCGGCAGGTTCGGGTAGCGCTTGGCGATCGCGGTCACCACCTCGCCATTGACCGGCTGGCCTTCGAAGGCACCGTTCAAGTCCACCAGATGCAGACGACGGCAGCCCCCTTCCACCCATTTGGCGGCCATGCTCACCGGGTCATCGGAGAACACGGTGGAGTCTTCCATACGGCCTTGGCGCAGACGTACGCAGGCGCCGTCCTTGAGATCGATAGCGGGGATAATCAGCATCTGGCAAACCTTATTCGAAATTCAGCAATGCTTGGGAAATCAGGGTTTCTCAAGCGACCACAAGTCGCTTTCGATGCTTTCGAACCTTTCTTTAAGGAGCGTCTGCGTGTCGAAAATCGCCCTGTTGTAATAGTGCGGCGCCACTTCGGTGGTGAACAACTCAAGAATCTCGGCGACCTCGAACGAGCCCAGCTTGAGCTCGAAGCGGTCCTCCATGAAACGCTTGATCTTGTCGGTGGCCTCACGCTCCTGCTCGGGCGTGAGGTTCAAGATCGGCGGCTTCGGTTTCTTGGCCATTTACCAGCGACCATCCCACGCGGCGAAGTTTTGCAGCAATTGCAGGCCATGGGTATGGCTCTTCTCCGGGTGGAATTGCACGGCAAAACGCGAACCTTCGGCCAGCGCTGCGGCGAAGTCGACGCCATAGTGCCCGCCACCCACCACCTGGCGCGGGTTACCGGCGGCGATGTAGTAGCTGTGCACGAAGTAGAAACGCGCCATGTCCGGGATTTCGTGCCACAGCGGGTGGTCGACGGTGCGGCGCACTTCGTTCCAGCCCATGTGCGGGACTTTCAAATGTTCGCCGTCTTCATGCAGGTCCTTGCCGAAGAACTTCACCTGGCCTGGAAACAGGCCGATGCAGTCGACACCCTCGTTCTCTTCGCTGCTGTCGAGCAAGGCTTGCATGCCCACGCAGATACCCAGAAACGGGCGGTCCTGGCTGACCTCGCGCACCAGGCTGTCAAAGCCCAGGCGGCGGATCTCGGCCATGCAATCACGAATCGCGCCAACACCCGGGAATACCACGCGGTCAGCTTCACGAATCACATTGGCATCGCTGGTGATCAGCACCTTGCCGGCGCCTACGTGCTCGAGGGCCTTGGCCACCGAGTGCAGGTTACCCATGCCGTAATCGATAACGGCGACCGTCTGCATTACAAAACGCCCTTGGTCGAAGGCATTTGCCCGCCCATGCGCTCATCGACCTCCACGGCCATGCGCAATGCGCGGCCGAAAGCCTTGAACACGGTTTCGATCTGGTGGTGGGTGTTGGTGCCGCGCAGGTTGTCGATGTGCAGGCTGACGAGCGCGTGGTTGACGAAGCCCTGGAAGAATTCCTGGAACAGGTCGACGTCAAAGCCGCGGCCCACGTTGGCACGGGTGTAGGGCACGTGCATCTGCAGGCCTGGGCGGCCGGAGAAGTCGATGACCACTCGCGACAGCGCTTCGTCCAGCGGCACATAGGCATGGCCGTAGCGACGGATGCCTTTTTTGTCGCCGACGGCCTTGGCAAAGGCCTGGCCGAGGGTGATGCCCACGTCTTCCACCATGTGGTGGTCGTCGATGTGCAGGTCGCCTTTGCCGACGATATCCAGGTCGATCAGCCCATGACGGGCGATCTGGTCCAGCATGTGCTCAAGAAAAGGGACACCGATATCAAATCGGGCCTTTCCGGTGCCATCCAGGTTGATCGAGGCTTTGATCTGGGTTTCCAGAGTGTCGCGCTCGACAGACGCCTTACGTTCGGCCATCACCAGCTCCGCAAAATCATTGGGCGAAAAAGGCAGCCATTATAGGGGCGCGGGCGCCAAACAGAAACATCGAAGGGGATAAGACTGATGGGGTGTCGGGGATAGACATGTGCATACAAGTACGGACCCACTTATGAAAACTCTGCACATCCAATGTGGGAGGGGGCTTGCTCCCGATGGCGGTAGCTCAGTCGCATGGTGGCTGACTGACCTAACGCTATCGGGAGCAAGCCCCCTCCCACAAGGGTTTTGCAGTGTTAGTGGAACAGTACCGCGGTCTTCTGCAGGGTCACCCACACACCCCACGCCAACGGAATACCCACCACCAACCAGGCGGCTATCGCCAACGGCTTGCTGCCGGCGGACGCTTTCCACTCCAGCACGGTGGTCGCATCAGCGCCTTTGTCATGCCCCAGCGCCTGCTCGGCGGCCAGTTCAGCGTCGGTCATGAAGTACTTGTCGGCCACCGGGCGTACCAGCATGTTGCAGATAAAGCCCAGCACCAGCAGACCCGCGAGGATATACAAGGTGATGTCATAGGCCGCAGCGCGTTCAACGCCGATGCTCAACTGGTATTCACGCAGGTAGTTCACCAGTACCGGGCCCAATACGCCCGCCGCTGCCCAGGCCGTCAACAGGCGACCGTGGATAGCACCGACCATCTGGGTACCGAACAGGTCAGCCAGGTAAGCCGGAACGGTCGCAAAACCACCGCCGTACATCGACAGGATGATGCAGAACGCGGCCACGAACAGCGCTACGTTACCCAGGTGTCCGAGGTTCGGGATCAGCGCGTACAGGGCAAAGCCCAGGGCGAAGAACACGAAGTAGGTGTTTTTACGCCCCAGGTAATCGGAGAACGACGCCCAGAAGAACCGGCCACCGATGTTGAACAGACTCAACAGCCCGGTAAAGCCAGCGGCGATGGCCGCAATGGAGGCAAGCTGACCTGCATCCAGTTGGCCAAATGGCACATCAACCCCCAGCAGCTTGCCGCCGAACACTTCCTGCAACAGTGGCGACGCCATGCCGAGGATGCCGATACCGGCCGATACGTTCAGGCACAACACCAGCCATACCAGGCGGAATTGCGGGGTTTTCCACGCGACGTTCACATGTACATGACGGTGAGTGATCATCGCATTGCTGGCTTTTTTCGCCGGCGCGGTCCAGCCCTCAGGCTTCCAGCCAGTTGGCGGAACGCGGTACAGCAGTGCACCACCAATCATGAACACGAAGTAAATCGCCGCCATGACCACGAAGCTCTGCCATACGCCCACGCTGGTCGGCGAAGAGAAGTGGCCCATCAGCGCTGCGGCCAGGGGTGCACCCACCATCGCGCCGCCGCCAAAGCCCATGATCGCCATGCCGGTCGCCATGCCGCGCTTGTCCGGGAACCACTTGATCAAGGTCGATACGGGCGAGATATAGCCCAGGCCCAGGCCGATACCACCAATGACCCCGGAGCCGATCCACATCAGCCAGATCTGGTGGGTATAAATGCCCAACGCCGAGATCAGCAGGCCACCACACCAGCACAGCGCCGAGACGACACCGGCCTTGCGTGGCCCGGCATGTTCCAGCCAGCCGCCCCAGATCGCTGCCGAGCAGCCCAGGAAGATGAAAAACAGGGTGTAGATCCAGCCCAGCATGGAAATGGGCCAGTCGCATTGGGACGAGAAGACTTGGGCGATGAAGCCCATGTCCGGCGCGCAGGCGACCGGTGTGGTGATACCCAGCGCTTTGGACAATGGCAGCCAGAATACGGAGAAGCCGTAGGCCATGCCGATACACAGGTGGATGGCCAGGGCGGCCGGTGGAACCAGCCAGCGGTTGAACCCCGGCTTGGCGATGATGCGTTCCTTGGACAGGAACGCAGGCTGTGCGGCGGCGCCGGCCACAGTGCTAGTGCTCATTGGTGTTTCCCCCAGTTATTAGTATGCATCCGTCAGGCGCTCTCTCCCTCGGCCTTGCACGCAAAGCGTGGCCGTTTTGTTGAGTAAAGCTCCATTTAGGCGCGACGTTAAGTCGCAGAAGGCGGACGAACGTGCAGAGATTAGCACCAGTGGATGACAGAAAAATCAAACTGCCACTACCTTTTTTGGATTCTCTGATTTTTCTGACGTCAAAATCCTATTTAAGCGCCCCTGGATACAATGTAACGATCCGTGAACTGACGCAGGCCGTCGGGCGTTATACTCTGCGGCTAAATTTTGAAATCGACATACAAGGACTCGCCCATGAAAGCGTTCGGCAAAATCCTGGGTCTGGTACTTCTCGGGCTGTTGCTGATCATTGTGGCGCTCGGCTTTGCCCTGACCCACCTCTTCGATCCCAACGACTACAAAGAAGAAATTCGCCAGATAGCCCGCGACAAGGCCCACATCGAGCTGACGCTCAATGGCGATATCGGCTGGAGCCTGTTCCCCTGGCTGGGCCTGGAATTGCACGAGGCCAGCGTCGCGACCTTGACCGCACCGACTCAACCTTTCGCCGATTTGCAGATGCTCGGCCTGTCGGTGCGTGTGCTGCCGCTGCTGCGCCGCGAAGTGCAGATGAGCGATGTGCGTGTCGAAGGCCTGAACCTGCGCCTGAACCGCGACAAACAAGGCCACGGCAACTGGGAAGACATCGGCAAGAACCTACCCGATGCGACTGCCGAGGCACCCGCACCCGCGCCAGTGGAGCCGGTGGCTGAAACCAAGCCGGAAAAGCCACCGCAGCCGATCCGCCTGGACATCGACAGCCTGACCATCAACAACGCCCGCGTCGAATACAGCGACGAACAGACCGGCAAGCAATTCAGCGCCGAAAGCATCCAGCTGAGTGCCGGTGCCATCCACGAAGGTGCCAGCATTCCGCTGAAACTCACCGCGTTCCTGGGCAGCAACCAGCCGCTGATGCGCGTAAAGACCGAGCTGAACGGTAACTTGCGCATTCAGCGCGCCCTCAAGCGCTACCAGTTCGAAGACATGCGCTGGAGCGGCGAAGCCACCGGCGAGCCGTTGCAAGGCAAGACCCTGAGTTTCTCCACCCAGGGCCAGTTGCTGGTGGACCTGGCGGCCAACGTCGCCGAATGGACCAACCTGAAACTCTCGGCCAACCAGCTGCGCGCCTTGGGCGAACTGAAGGTCAACGACCTGGACAAGACCCCGCAACTCAACGGCGCGCTGTCCATCGCCCAGTTTGACCTGGCCAAGTTTCTCGACAGCGTCGGCCACCCACTGCCGGCCATGGCCCCGGGCAGCCTGAGCAAGGTCGAACTGGTGAGCCGTCTCACGGGCACGCCCACCAGCGTCGCTCTCGAAGACTTGAACCTGAAACTCGACGAAAGCACCTTCACCGGCCGTATTGCGGTGGATGATTTAGCCAAGCAGTCCCTGCGCGTACAGCTCAAAGGCGATACCTTCAACGCCGACAACTACCTGCCGGCCAAATCCGAAGCCGCCAAAGGCGCAACCGCTGCACGCCAGGCCGAAGTGCAAAGCAGCGAAGCCGGCGCCATGGCGGCCGGGGGCAGCACGCCATTGCCGGACGCACCGACCAAAGCCGCTTGGAGCACCGACAAGTTGCTGCCGCTGACCCGTCTGCGCAGCCTGGATGTCAACGCCGACCTGACCTTCGGCCAACTGACTCTGAGCAAGTTGCCGATTCAGAACGCGGCACTGAAAGCCTCGGGCATCGACGGCCAGCTCAAGCTCGACACCCTGAGCGGCGGCCTCTACAACGGCACCTTCCAGGCCAACGGCACGCTCGATGTGCGCCAGGACCTCCCGTTGCTGGCGCTGCAAACCCACATCAAGCAAGTACCGGTCGAACGGATCCTGCAGGCCCAGGGGAAAAACCCGCCGGTGAAAGGCCAGGTCACTCTGGACAGCAACCTCACCGGCCGGGGTAACAGCCAGAAAGCGCTGATCGACAGCCTTAACGGCACCGCAAGCTTCGTGATCAATAACGGCGTGTTGCTCAACGCCAACATCGAGCAACAGGTCTGCACCGGTATCGCCCTGCTCAACCGCAAGACCCTGAGCAATACGCCACCGGGCAAGGACACGCCATTCCAGGAACTGCGCGGCAACCTGACCTTCCGTAACGGCGTGGCCAGCAACCCCGACCTGAAAGTGCGTATCCCAGGGCTGACGGTCAATGGCAATGGGGATCTCGACTTGCGCGTGTTGGGTATGGACTACCGTCTCGGCATCATCGTCGAAGGCGACAAACGCGACGTACCGGACCCGGCCTGCCAGGTCGGTACCAACTTCCAGGGCATTGAAGTGCCGCTGCGCTGCCGTGGCCCGCTGGAGCTGGGTGCCAAGGCCTGCCGCCTGGACAAGGACGGCCTTGGTCAGGTCGCCCTCAAGGCTGCCGGCAATCGCCTTAACGAGAAGCTGGAAGAGAAGCTCGATAAGGTCAACCCAAAGCTCAAGGACGCATTGAAAGGCCTGTTCAACCGATGAGAGACGAGCAGTTTTCAACGGCGGTACTCGACTGGTACGACCGTCACGGCCGCCATGACCTGCCCTGGCAACAGGGCATCACGCCTTACCGGGTGTGGGTTTCAGAGATCATGCTGCAACAGACCCAGGTCAGCACGGTGCTCAATTACTTCGACCGGTTCATGGCGTCCCTGCCGACGGTCGAAGCCCTGGCCGCCGCGCCGGAAGACGAAGTACTGCACCTGTGGACCGGCCTGGGCTACTACACCCGCGCGCGCAACCTGCAAAAGACCGCCAAGATCGTAGTGGCCGAATACGGCGGTGAGTTTCCTCGCGACGTCGAAAAGCTCACCGAGCTGCCTGGCATCGGCCTGTCCACCGCTGGCGCGATTGCCAGCCTGAGCATGGGCCTGCGTGCGCCGATCCTCGACGGCAACGTCAAACGCGTACTGGCGCGCTTTACCGCGCAAGAGGGCTACCCAGGCGAACCCAAGGTGGCCAGGCAGCTGTGGGCCACGGCAGAACGCTTCACCCCCCAGACCCGCGTCAACGCCTACACCCAGGCAATGATGGACATGGGCGCCACCCTTTGCACCCGCAGCAAACCCAGTTGCCTGCTGTGCCCGCTGGAAAAAGGCTGCGAAGCCCACATGCTTGGCCTGGAGACGCGCTACCCGATCCCCAAGCCGCGCAAGACCATTCCCCAGAAGCGTACGCTGATGCCAATGCTGGCCAACGCCGAAGGCGCAATCCTCCTTTACCGTCGCCCTTCTACGGGCTTGTGGGGCGGCTTGTGGAGCTTGCCGGAGCTGGACGACCTGGAAGACCTCGAGCACCTGGCCAACCAGCACGCGCTGGCGCTGGGCAAGCATCAGGAACTACCTGGGCTGGTCCACACCTTCAGCCACTTCCAACTGGCCATCGAACCCTGGCTGGTCCAGGTCGAGGAATCCGCCCATCACGTGGCCGAGGCCGACTGGCTCTGGTATAACCTCGCCACCCCGCCGCGCCTGGGCCTTGCTGCCCCGGTGAAAAAACTGCTGAAGCGCGCGGCCGACGTATTGAACGCAGGAGTTTCGTCATGACCCGCACCATCATCTGCCGCAAGTACCACGAAGAATTGCCTGCCTTGGAGCGCGCACCGTTCCCGGGCGCCAAGGGCCAGGACATTTTCGAACACGTTTCCGCCAAAGCCTGGGCAGACTGGCAAAAACACCAGACCCTGCTGATCAACGAAAAACGCCTGAACATGATGAACGCCGATGACCGTAAATATCTGCAAGGCGAAATGGACAAGTTCTTTTCTGGCGAGGATTACGCCAAGGCCGACGGCTACGTGCCGCCTGCTCAATAATTGATCAAAAACCGGGGTTGGCACGTAAGCGACGGTAATAATTAAATATTTTTTGAAAACTTGCTTGACGACCCCCTGAAAAACCCGTTTAATGCGCCCCGTTGCCCAGATAGCTCAGTCGGTAGAGCAGGGGATTGAAAATCCCCGTGTCGGCGGTTCGATTCCGTCTCTGGGCACCACTAATACCGAAAAACCCCAAGCGAAGATGATTCCTTGGGGTTTTTTATTGCCTGCGATTTAATGGCGACCGGAGCACTACCGGTCACAATGTCGCAGCAGGACGATTGAGGGTTGTTTTTCACTGGGCTCAATCGTTCAGCCTTTACCAAATTCTCAGTTGTAAGGTTTTTTCCATGACCCGCCTCTTGCTCTGCACGCTATTACTGCTGACCTCACTGCTCAGTGGATGCGCCACGCAAATGGACGTAGCAATCAACGCAACGCCTGATCCCGACTACCACTTTGACCGCCAGGCAACAGTGCTGGTGACAGCCACCGGTGGCAGCGACGAAAACGCGCTGAATGCCCGCTACTACCTGCGCGACATGGTCAGCGCCATGAAGGACCAGGGTTTTCGCAATGTCTTTACCGACACCACCCTGCCCAAGAACCATGCGCCGATCAAAATGACCATCAGCCTTGATATCGGCAGCAAACAGGTGACCTATCGCTACACCGCCACCGAATACGGACAAGTGGCAACCAGCACCACCACACAGTGCAAGAAGAACAAGAAAAAAACCGACCAACTGACCTGCACCAGCACCCCAAACACCAGCTATGGCCCGGTAGGCACCTCGGAGCGAACCGGCTACACCACCCTCACCACCTTTACCGCCACGGCTCGGGACGAAGTGAGCCGGCGCGCGGTGTACCTGCTGCGGGCGTCGTCCTATAACGAAGATTGCCAAGCCGCCAAAGTCGAAGCCTTCCTGGTGCAGCAGGGCCTGCAGAACCTGAACTTCCAGGACCGGGTGCAGCGCAACTACACCGTTACAATGCCTGAGGGTTACCGCTGCAAGTAATCAGCAGCTGGACAGGCCCTCCGTACGAGGGCCGCTTCACCTGAGCAAAAACACCATCAGCGGATTGTCATTCAACCGGCCCTCAAAGCTCGGGCTCAGTTGCTCCACCGGCGACCCTTTCAACAGCGCAGTCTCCTTACGCGACACAATCACCCAGGATGGCCGAGGCAGCACTCTCAGCTTCTCAAGCTCATGACGCCCGACAAACAGCGGCAGCTCGTCGTGATCCAGGTTCATCATGTAACGCACCGCCCAGGTGTCCCGAGCCAGGTCGACAAACACCAGCGGCCCCGGCTGCGATTCACGCAACGCCTCCACCTGGCTGACAAACCGCCGGGTGTCGAATTGCAGGTCCTTGGCCGGCTCTATCACCGTCACCAGCAACAGCCACTGCGCCGCCAGTGCAATCACACTGAGCCACACCAACCGCAACGCTCGGCGCCAGGCGATCAACGCCGCCACCTGCAGCACCACTAGCACGCCGATCATCAGCGGCAAAGAAATGTCCGGCCAGTAGCCCTGCTTTTGCCAGGCGTGCCGACACACAAACAACACGACCACGCACAACGCCGGTAGCGCTGCGACAAGCCCTTCGTAACCACGGCGCACGCCCACCAGCCAGCCTTGCGCCTGAAGCAGCCCATAAGCCGCGACAGCCGCAAACATCGGCACCATCGGCAAGATGTAATAAGCGCGCTTGAAATGCGGCACCGACAAGCCGAGCAGAATCATCAAGCCACAGGCCCCGAGGCGCACCAGCAGTTGCAGTTGCTCATTGGCCCAGCGCTCAGGCCAGCGATGGCGCAGCGCAACCAGAGTGGCCAACGCCAGCGGCACCACCGGGAAATAGCGGTACAAACTCAGCTGGAAATAAAAGTAGAACGGCTCGCCAGACTCATCCAGGCGCCCGCCGACTTGCATCTTGAACACCTCATCGGCAAAGGCATCGCCGCCGCTGAATCGCGCGAGCTTCATCAACAGCCACCAACACGCCGCGAGCAGGACCAGGCCGATAAAGCCGTGGATCAACACCTGCCGGACCCGCTCGTCCGGCCTGCCCAGCGCCCAGTACACACACACCACCCCGCAGACCTCAATCAACCCCAGCGGCCCACGAATCGCAAAGGCCAGGACGAACAACGGGAACACTGCCCATAGCCTCAGTCGCGACCCCAGGCGCTCTCCACTGTGCAGCAGATAGAAGCTGGCGACGCACAGCAGCGCGACCATCTGGTCCAGGCAGACCGAACGCGACTTTTCGAGCAGCTGGGCAGTGAGCAGCGTCAGCAGCACCGTCAGCAACGCCCATGGGCGACTCAATGGCACCAGCAGGCGGTACATCAGCGCAATCACACCGGCCGACGCGAGTGCGGTGGGCAGCACATTGGCCAGATGGTTCGGCGCATCGAACAAGCGGGCGAATACAAAACTGAAGAAGGTCGCCGTGCCAGGGTAATCCGCGTACGGCTGGCCGTAGGTGGTGGGGAAAAGACTCGCGCCATGGCGACACATTTCCTGCAGGAACAGCGCCCAACGCCCGTCAAATCCCTGGGGCTGCTGATCCCAGATTCCCAACGTGAACAGCAATAGAGCGATCAGAAAAACGCCCAGTGACTCCAAGCGAAAACGGTTGCGATGATCCATCAAGTGACCTGTCAGGTGGGAAGCGCTGGCGTATGGTGCCGAACACATCCCTGAATAGCGCCTGAACAAACCTGAACATTCACGCTTTTAACGACTTGCGGGCCACACCACCGCCGGGATCAGGCGAACGTAGACCAACTCGGCCACCAATTCGACCAGGGTTTGCAGGATCACCGCCGTGGCGGCCAACCCACGCACATCCTCCGGCAAAGCCAGCGCCAACGGCAATACCACCAGCGAGTTGCGCGTAGAGGCGCTGAACGTGACCGCCCGCGCCGTCGAAGCCGGCAGCACGAACAGCCGCGCAGCCAAAATCCCCATCAACGGCGCCAGCACCACAAAAGCCACGTAGATCGGAATGACCGGCAACAGCAGGCTGATATCCCGCACCACCGAGGTGATTTGCGCAGCGATCACCACAAACAGCACCAGCGCCATCGCTGGCACCGGTAACCAGCCCCAGGCGCCGCACCAACGGCTGATGGCGCTTGAATGCCGCGAAAGAGAGGTGGTCAACACCGCCAGGATCATCGGCACCACAATCAACCACACGAACGCCTCGACAAACGCCCCCGCAGCTACCACCACCGCAGATTGCGCCCCCAGCATGAACCCCAGGTACACCGGCAACAGCACCAGTTGCAGCAACAACAGCAGCGGAGTTGCCGCCAACATCGAGCGCGAATCGCCCTTGCCGATGTGGGTAAACACCACCACGTAGTCGATACAGGGCGTCAGTAATACCAACAGCGCGCCAACCAGCAACGCCGGGCGCTCTACCAAGCCACGGGTCAGCGCCCACACCAGCAAGGGCACCAGGATGAAGTTGGCCAACAGCAAGGCCGCCATGAAACGCTTGTTACCCAGGCCCTGGCGCAGGTCGAGAAAGGGGATTTGCAGGAGCATCGCGTACATCAGCACGGCGATGGCGGGGGTGACCAGAAGATTGAGACCGTGGGCGGATAAGGGAGCGAGCACGCCGAACGTGACAGCCAGGAAGACCGCAACGAAGTAGATAGGGATCTGATTGTGCTCAAGGGTGTCGCGGGTCATGGTCAGGCTCTGGCGGATCAATAGACTGCCAGCCTAAGCACCCGTGCAGGTAAGGTCGAGCATTGCAGTCATTGCTGTGCACCACGTCGCGCTAAATTTGTTAATTTCGGTTTCTATAAAAGCGTGCGGCCCCAGCCACCCACACCTAAAAAGCGCAAGGATTGAGGCGACCGATGAACCTGCCCACTCGACCTGCCCCAGAAGCGTTCCGCGAGACCGCCAGCGACGATTACCTCCTCGGTGGCTTCACCTGGCGCCATATCCGAACTGACCCCACTCGCCCGGTCGTCATCATCAACGCCGCCACCTCCGTACGTTGCCGCCACTATTCCCGCTTCGCCGACTACCTGTTCGCACATGGCTTCGATGTCATCACCTACGACTACCGCGGCATCGGCGAATCCCGCAGCGGTTCGTTACGCGGCTTCAAGGCCTCCTGGTCGGATTGGGGCGCCCTGGATTTCGAGGCGATATTGCAACGGGCGCAACGCGAGTTTCCGGGGCAGCCGATTGACGTGGTCGGCCACAGCTTTGGTGGTTGCGCAGCAGGGCTGGCAGCGTCTGGCGCGGCGATTCGGCGAATCGTCACGGTAGGTGCACAGTTCGCCTACTGGCGTGATTACGCGGCGAGCCTGCGCTGGCGGATGTTCGGCAAATGGCATGTGGTGATGCCGTTGGTCACTACGGTATGCGGATATTTCCCCGGCAAGCGCCTGGGCTGGCTGGAGGATACGCCGGCCGGCGTGGTGCGGGACTGGGGCACGCCGACACCCAGGTACGAGACTCGCCCCAGCGGGCTTACGTTGGGCGAGCTGCCATTCTCCCGAGTAAAGGCGCAGATACTCGCCATCAGCATTACCGACGATCCGTTTGGCACAGTGGCGGCCATTGAGCGGTTGCTGGAGTATTTCGAAAGCAGCGAGCGTACCCACCTGAGAATCGCCCCCGAAGATATTGCTGAGGAAACAGTCGGGCATTTCGCATTTTTCCGCAGCGAATATCAAGATCGGCTGTGGCCGATTGCACTGGCGTGGCTGCAACACGCCGAGCTGAAGCAAGGCACACCCGGCCGGCGCATCTAGAATCCCTTGGGATTTGCCACAACCTGCGCTTCAATACGTCACCCAGATCCAGAACCCAAGGACGTTGAGCCCATGGCCTCGCCGAACAAGCAGCAAAAACGTGCCCACCGCGCAAAGGCCAAGGCCAAGCAGAATCGTACCCAGCGCGCCGTCGCGACCAAGCCGGACGCTTTTGCCGGTGATGACAGCCGCATCGACCTTGAGTCGGTGGATTTGACCGAGCTGTTCGTCGAGATGCGCACCGCGGGCGAGATCAGCCAGCAGGCGTTGTGTGCCGTATTCCTCGCACACCCGCTGCTGGCGCTGGTGCTGGAGCAGGAAGGCGAAGAGGAAGCGACTGACTTTATCCTGGCGGCGCTGATTGAATACCGGCAGTGGGCCACCGACAGCGATGACGAGGCCGCTGCGTTGGCGTGGATCGAGTCGCCGCAATTCCAGGCCGATTACGTAGCAGCGTCCCAGGCGCTGACAAATTCAGCAGACTGACACATAACAAAATGTGGGAGGGGGCTTGCTCCCGATTGCGGTGTATCAGTACCCGATGTACTGACTGACACACAGCTATCGGGAGCAAGCCCCCTCCCACATTTGGATTGCGGCGTATCAAACACCGCATTTCATCAGCTCAGCGCCGCTGCGCCCACTCGTTGGGCCTTGCGACGGCTCGCCACACACAACCCCGCCACTACCACCAGCAAGCTCAAGATCCCTGTCGCGATGATCTCGACCCGATGCGCTTCCTGGAACAGCATGATGGTCAACGTACCGACGATAAACACCATCACCGCGTACGTCAGGCCAGGGAACAGCCACATCTTGAAGACGATCTTCTCGCCCGCCGCCGTACGCTTCTGGCGCATGCGCAGTTGTGACACGGCAATTACCAGGTACACCAGCAAGGCGATGGCGCCGGAGCTGGCCAGCAGGAACTCGAACACAGCCGCCGGGGCCACATAGTTGGCGAATACCGCCAGGAATGCAGCACCCGTAGAGAGCAACACCGCCCAATGAGGCGTGCCGCTCTTGTTGGTACGCTTGGCGACAGCGGGCGCGTCACCGCGACGACCGAGGGAGAACAGCATGCGCGACGCGGTGTACAGCGCCGAGTTGAGGCAGCTGG
The DNA here is from genome assembly GCF_009659625.1 of Pseudomonas haemolytica. GTDB lineage: Bacteria > Pseudomonadota > Gammaproteobacteria > Pseudomonadales > Pseudomonadaceae > Aquipseudomonas > Aquipseudomonas haemolytica. Next base: position 388,836 of record NZ_VOIW01000004.1, read on the forward strand.
TCACGGCAACCAGCACCACCAGGTCGACAATCAGCTTGGCGTTCGGGATGCCCATGCGTTCCAGCACGGTCTGGTAGGAACCTACGGCGGCCAGGGTCGGATCGTTCCAAGGTACCAGCGACACTACGATGAAGATCGACAGCAGATAGAACAAACCAATCCGCCAGATCACCGAGTTGGTGGCCTTGGTGATTTGCTGGCCGGGGTTCTTCGATTCCGCCGCGGCGATGGTGACGATCTCGGTGCCCATGAAGGAGAACATGGTGGTCAGGATCGCCGCCAATACCGCGCCCATGCCGTTCGGCATGAAGCCTTGGGTGTCGAACAGGTGCGAAACACCGCTGACCTGACTGTTGGGCAAGAAGCCGAAAATCGCCGCCAGGCCGAGGATCACGAAGCCCACGATTGCCACGACTTTGATCAGCGCGAACCAGAACTCGAACTCACCGTAGTTCTTGACGCTGAACAAGTTAGTCACAGTCAGCAGCAGCGTAATGATCAGGGTAAAGGCCCAGATCGCCACATCAGGGAACCAGGCATGCAGGATGGTCGCTGCAGCGTTGGCTTCCAACGGAATCACCAGCACCCAGAACCACCAGTACAACCAACCGATGGTGAAACCGGCCCAGTGGCCGATTGCCCGGTCGGCATACGTAGAGAACGAACCCGTGTCCGGTGACGCAACGGCCATCTCGGCCAGCATCCGCATCACCAAGACCACCAGCGTACCGGCGGCCGCGTAGGCCAACAGCACAGCCGGGCCGGCAGCGGCAATTGCGTGGCTGGAGCCGACAAACAGACCGGCACCGATAACGCCGGCAATCGACAGCATGGTGACGTGACGCGGTTTGAGCCCCTGTTCGAGGTCATTGGAGCTTTGCGTACTACTCATTGACACACCTTTGCGAGGAATTGCGAAAACGCTCCGCCCGGCCTGCAACCTTTCTCGTGAAAAGAAACCAACAGGGCGTTCTTTATTTTTTACGCAAGATTTGCGCCAAAATATTACAGAGCCACAATTGACGCGGGCTTTCGGACAATTCAACGGTCATCGCAAGTCTTTGAGAACAATGGCATTCCGCTATAGCGTTACCGGGCGACCCACATCCAACACCGATCACCGCACCAAAAACACACACAAAAAGTACGTGACGCCCCGTAAAAGGGCTGATGAGGACCGTTTACCCGGTTAACCCTTCCAACACCCGGCCAAAGCTGGCACCATCGCGCCCTTTTTTACGCGAAGCCTGTGGATTACTCGGGTTCAAACGTCTGTAGGTTGTTGATGGCGCGACACGCTGCTGCGCCGATGCGACACACTGCCGCAGACCACCGCTTAACCGTCCGCAGCGCTGTTGGCTGTCATCCAAACGCTATGCTAGCTTGGCGCCTCGCCAGGAAGGCGGCCCAACAGCGAAGAACGCAACGAACACAATGAGGACCGCACATGGCCGAGGCCACGCCCGCGCTTGAAATCCGCAACTTGCATAAACGCTATGGTGAGCTGGAGGTACTCAAAGGTATCTCGCTGACCGCTCGCGACGGCGACGTGATCTCGATCCTGGGTTCCTCCGGTTCCGGCAAGTCCACCTTCCTGCGTTGTATCAACCTGCTGGAGAACCCGCATCAGGGCCAGATCCTGGTGGCCGGCGAAGAACTCAAGCTCAAGGCCGCGAAAAACGGCGAGCTGATGGCCGCCGACGGCAAGCAGATCAACCGCCTGCGCAGCGAAATCGGTTTTGTGTTTCAAAACTTTAACCTGTGGCCGCACATGAGCATCCTCGACAACATCATCGAGGCCCCTCGCCGCGTGCTCGGCCAAAGCAAGGCCGAGGCGATAGAAGTAGCCGAGGCCCTGCTGGCCAAGGTCGGTATCGCCGACAAGCGCCACGCCTACCCTGCTCAACTCTCCGGCGGCCAACAACAGCGGGCCGCGATTGCGCGCACCCTGGCGATGCAGCCCAAGGTCATCCTGTTCGACGAACCCACGTCGGCCCTTGACCCGGAAATGGTTCAGGAAGTACTTAATGTGATCCGTGCCCTGGCCGAAGAAGGCCGCACCATGCTGCTGGTCACCCACGAAATGGGCTTCGCCCGTCAGGTGTCCAGCGAAGTGGTGTTCTTGCACCAGGGCCTGGTCGAAGAACAAGGATCGCCACAGCAGGTGTTTGAAAACCCGCTTTCGGCGCGCTGCAAACAATTCATGTCCAGCAACCGCTAACGGAGCAACATGCATGCAGAACTATAAAAAATTCCTTCTGGCCGCGGCCGTCTCGATGGCATTCAGCGCCACGGCCATGGCAGAAACCCTGAAAATGGGGATCGAAGCGGCCTACCCGCCGTTCAACAATAAAGACGCCAGCGGCAACGTTGTCGGCTTCGACAAAGACATCGGCGATGCCCTGTGCGCCAAGATGAAAGTCGAGAAGTGCGAAGTGTATGTGTCCGACTGGGACGGCATCATTCCGGCCCTGAACGCCAAGAAGTTCGACTTCCTGGTCTCCTCGCTGTCGATCACCGATGAGCGCAAGCAGGCCGTCGACTTCACCGACCCGTACTACTCCAACAAGCTGCAATTCATCGCGCCGAAAGCCACAGCGGACTTCAAGACCGACGCCACTTACCTGAAAGGCAAGGTGATCGGTGCACAGCGTGCAACGCTGGCCGGCACCTACCTGGAAGACAAGCTGCCGGACACTGAAGCCAAGCTCTATGACACCCAGGAAAACGCCTATCTCGACCTGACCTCGGGTCGCCTGGACGGCATCCTCGCCGACAAGTACGTGCAATACGAGTGGCTCAAGAGCAAAGACGGCTCGGCCTATGAGTTCAAAGGCGACCCAGTAGTAGAAAGCGACAAGATCGGTATCGCCGTACGCAAGGGCGACCCACTGCGCGAGCGCCTGAACAAAGCCCTGGCAGAGATCAAGGCAGACGGCACCTACAAAAAAATCAACGACAAGTACTTCCCGTTCAGCATCGAATGACCTGAACGGCCTGCCCGGCGCGCTCCCTGGCGCGCGTCGGCTTTCAGCAATGCCTGCCGCGATATGAAAACACCATGAATTTCGATCTCTACGGATTCGGCCCGGCGCTCGCCGCTGGCGCGCTGATGACCGTCAAGCTGGCGCTCACGGCCCTGTGCCTGGGGCTGGTGCTCGGCCTTGCCGGCGCCTTGGCCAAGACTTCACCGTACAAGCCACTGCAATGGCTGGGCGGTGCTTATTCGACCCTCGTTCGCGGCATTCCCGAGCTGTTGTGGGTGCTGCTGATTTACTTCGGCACGGTCAACCTGATGCGTGCCCTCGGGGAGTTTTTTGGCAACCCCGACCTTTCCCTGAGTGCCTTTGCCGCCGGGGTCATCGCCCTGGGCCTGTGCTTTGGTGCCTATGCCACGGAAGTGTTCCGTGGCGCGATCCTCGCCATCCCCAAAGGCCACCGCGAAGCTGGTGTGGCGCTGGGCTTGTCGAAGTTTCGAATTTTCACACGGCTGATCATGCCGCAGATGTGGCGCATCGCCCTGCCCGGCCTGGGCAACCTGTTCATGATCCTGATGAAAGACACCGCGCTGGTGTCGGTGATCGGCCTTGAAGAAATCATGCGCCACGCGCAGATCGGCGTGACCGTCACCAAGCAACCGTTCACCTTCTTCATGGTCGCGGCATTCATGTACCTGGGCCTGACCGTACTGGCCATGACCGGCATGCACTTCCTGGAAAAACGCGCCGCCCGCGGCTTTGCAAGGAGTACCCAATGAGCGGCGACTACAGCTGGCTATCACACTTCGACCTCGGCCTGAACTGGGCCGTGATCATCAAGTGGCTGCCGAAGTTGGCCCAAGGCGCAACCCTGACCCTGGAGCTGGTGGCAATCGCCGTAATCGCTGGCCTGCTGCTGGCGATCCCACTCGGCATCGCGCGTTCTTCGCGCCGCTGGTACGTGAGCGCACTGCCCTATTGCTACATTTTCTTCTTCCGTGGCACGCCGTTGCTCGTGCAGTTGTTCCTGGTCTATTACGGCCTGGCACAGTTCGATGCCGTACGTGAAAGCTTCATGTGGCCGTACCTGCGCGACCCATTCTGGTGTGCCACCGCTACCATGACCCTGCACACCGCGGCCTATATCGCCGAGATCCTGCGCGGTGCAATCCAGGCCATCCCACCAGGTGAAATCGAAGCGGCGCGAGCCCTGGGCATGTCCAAGCCCAAGACCCTGTTCTACATTATCCTGCCACGCGCCTCGCGCATCGGCTTGCCGGCCTACAGCAACGAAGTGATCCTGATGCTCAAGGCCAGCGCCCTGGCCAGTACCGTGACCCTGCTGGAGCTGACCGGCATGGCGCGGACCATCATTGCCCGCACCTACCTGCCGGTGGAGATTTTCTTTGCGGCCGGGCTGTTCTACCTGCTGATGGCCTACGTATTGGTACGCGGCTTCAAACTGCTGGAAAAATGGTTGCGCGTCGATGCGTGCCAGGGACGCTGAGGCACGCTTCAAGGCGCTGGATGAGTTCCTGATCGAGCATCAAGGGCTGTGGCGACCACGGCCCTTTACCCAACTGCAGTTGCCCTGGGAAACCGAGCATCCCGAGTTATCCCAATGGCTACGCCAGCGCTCGCTGGCCGAGGCCGAAGCCAGTCACAGCCAACCCCACGAGCTGCCTGCACCCGCACCTTTTCCACAGTTGGCCGCTCAAGCGCTGCGCCTCAGTGCTGTGGACAAGTTACCCACCCACACCCTTGAAGCTGCTCGCCACCGCCTGAATGTCGACGTGCCCGGGCGCAAGTGGCAACAGATCGAAGCATTCGGCGCTGCGCTGAATTTTGCCCAAACGCCTGTCCATTGGCTGGACTGGTGCGCCGGCAAAGGCCATCTCGGCCGTCGCCTGCTGCAACCCGGCCAACAGTTGACCTGCCTGGAACACGACCCAGCCCTGATCGCGTCCGGCCAGGCCCTGAGTGACCACCATGGCCTGGTCGCCAACCATCGCCTGCAAGACGTGATGACGGATATGGCGATCAACCCCGAACACACACCCGTCGCCCTGCATGCCTGCGGCGACCTGCATGTGCGCCTACTGCAATTGGCCAGCGCTGCCGGCTGCAAACAGCTGGCGCTGGCGCCCTGCTGCTACAACCGCATCAGCGCCGACCGCTATCAGGCATTGTCGGCTGCCGGGCGCGCGTCCCTGCTGCAACTGTCGATTGATGATCTGGGGCTACCCCTGAGCGAAACCGTCACCGCCGGCAACCGCGTACGCCAGCAACGGGACACCTCCATGGCCCGGCGCCTGGGCTTTGACCGATTGCAGCGGCAACTACGTGGCTGCGACGAATACCTGCCGACGCCATCCCTACCCGCCGGTTGGCTGGATAAACCCTACGCCGACTATTGCCGGGAGCTGGCGAGCCTCAAGGGTTTATCCACAGGTGAACACGATTGGGCAGCGCTGGAAGCCCACGGCTGGCGTCGCCTGGCCGAAGTGCGAAACCTGGAATTAGTGCGGGGCCTGTTTCGACGCCCACTGGAAATGTGGCTGGTGCTGGACCGAGCACTCTTTCTGACGGAACAGGGCTACAACGTTGAGATAGGCAGCTTCTGTGAATCAACGCTGACACCACGCAATTTGATGGTGCTGGCCGCGCGCGATTAGGGGGCAAAATTTCCTACACGCGTCCTGTGGATAAGTCTGTTGATGAATTCGTTACAGAGCCCTTAGTTATCGGCACTCCAGGCCAAAAGCAAGCCTGGTCATTTTTTGTTCACAAAATAAAACGCACGCAAAACAGGCAGTTGCGACGTGTTGAGAACGGCCGCACAAAATGGCTGTTTGGTGACAGCTCCAACCAACCGATTGTGCATAAGCATCTGGCGTTAAGCATCTAAAGCGCACTTTATGCGATCTTTTTAGGCGCCTTCAGCAACAGGCAGACCGCGTCGATACCGTCACTGGCCAGCCGCATTCTCACGTTATCCAGCCCGATTGCAGAGCGCCATCGATGCAGCAAAAAAGCGGCCATCGAAAAAAAACCTTACCTTCTGCAAAAATAGTCAGAATTCAGGGGTTTACAGAACCTTTCCAATCGCTATAATCGTCGCCCTAACACGCCGGTATAGCTCAGTTGGTAGAGCAACTGACTTGTAATCAGTAGGTCCCGGGTTCGACTCCTGGTGCCGGCACCATTTAAAACAAGGGCTTGCAGCGATGCAGGCCTTTTGTTTTTCTGCCAAACGTACAAATAGACGTACATTGTTTTACACGGCACCTGAGTTATCCACAGAATCGGCCGGTGCCGTTTATCTGAAACGCTCCCCCCCCATCGGCGCCCTGCTGACCGAACACAATCTCCTATAGTCGTAATGAAATATTCGAAGACCGCTGGTAATCTTCCGGCCACGTTCGTCAACCATTAAGGGATGGAGGCGAAAATAGAAGCCCTGAAGCCACGAACTTCGGGGCTTTGCTTTTCCAGCAGGCCATCAGCGTAATTGGTTTTCATAAAAACATTTGGTACCGTCCGCTCACGCTCACTGGCATTGAGGGATGGTGGTGGGAATAGAGGTCCTGGAGGTATGGCGAATTCAGGGCCTCGTCACTCTATTATTGAGTAGATGACGATCGACACAGCGAAAACCCAGACTGACGTCAGCAGAACTGCCATCCATATTTGGTAATGATCCATTGCCACATCCTTGCACCTGACCCGTCGTGTGAGATCAGCTTAGCGTAAGACCTCCCTGACGTACGCCTGGCAGGCACGCAGCGCGATCAATCCTTGGTCGCCGACATCGGTGATGGCGATAATTCGTTGAGCATGCGCTGGGTCAAGTTGGGCTCGACGGGCTGCATGAACCACGCCGACGGCGCCGGTGGTGGTAGGCACGTTGCAGCTACTGGCTGGATCCTCGGCAAGGAGGACTGACAGCCGGACATCAGCAGTAGCAAGCTGGTCACGCAGGCGAGCCTGGTTGCGTTGGACATCGAATAATTCCTTGGTGTGGTGTTGGTCCTGGATCGCGAGCTGTTGCTCGGTGGCCAGGCGCTTATCCTGTTCGGCCGCCTGCTGACGCCAGGCCTCGCCAGTGATTGCATCCAGTTCCGTCTGGTGGCGGGCGCCCTGCTCCGCAATACGCTCAGCCAGCTTCTTGCCCAGACGCCAGTCCTGAACCTGCCATGCCCCGCCAAAGCCGATGCCCAGCGCCAGCAGGATTGCCAGCCCCAGGCCGATCAGCTTCTGCATCGGCGTCATCACGGCACATCCTTGAAGAAGACATGGTGACCAAGGCGCAGCGTCTGCGTGGCCTTCGCCGCCCAGGCCGGGGCCTTGGGCATCGTGGTTGCGTAGTAGTGCGTGGCGCCGCCGGTTGGATCCGGCACCACGCCCGCCATCACCTGGTCAGCTGCACGCTGCGCCTGGGCGAACTGAGCTGCAGGAATCGGCTTGGCGCCACTCAGGTACGCGTGGTTCGGGTCGTTCTGGTTCCAGCAGCTGAACTGCCAGGGTTTCAGGCAAACGCCGGCGTAACCCTCCCCCCACCAGGACTTGGCCTTTCCATCGAATACGCGGTTGCGGATGGTCCAGGCCACGGCGATCTGTCCGGCCAGTCCTTCGCCGCGAGCTTCCCCCCACAGCGTGCGCGCCAGGATGTCCCGGTCTTTCTCGGTTGCATTCATGCTTTTCTCCAGGCAATAAAAAACCCGCTCAAGGCGGGTAGCGGTGTACTGGTGGCTTTAGGCGTCTAAAGCGGAAGCGCTCACCGGTAAAGGGAAACGCGCCTTGATCGCGGCCACTGAGGCAAGCCACGCGGTGTAGTCAGGCTCCAGACCACGGCTCAAGGCGTCGTAGTCGGCCTCCAGTCTGAGCGGGTCGGACTCGGACAGGTAAGCAGCGCGACGCGATGACAGAACGGACTCAAGGGCGGCACGCTCTTCATCTGCATGACGTTGCTCGGCGGTAACCATCTTGCTGAAATCGATATTGCTCATTGGGGAAGACTCACATTGCCGTCTGGCGGGTTGACGATATCGGCGGGGTAATTCGCTGCGGGTGAGGCGTCATCGCCGCACGGCAACAGCAGGGTCAGCGTCAACTCACCGTCGATACGCGTGATGTCACCCACAACAAAATCACAGTCCACAGCTGAACTCGGTAGCACTGCACCTTCAGGCACTCCGCGGAAGTCGAAGCGCTCACCATTGATAGTCAGCACATCGCTGCGCTTGGAAACGATCAGTTCGTCATCTCGCCGCTGTGGCGACAATTTAATAATCATGATTTCCATCTCCCGATAGCGCTAAATCGAAACTCATAGGAATAGGCAGTGTTATTGCCCAAAGCGGTGAAGCTTGGGAACGACGCAGACGCCGAGACCCCCGTGTTGATGAATGACCCCGACAGTCCATAGAACTGTTTTGATGCGTAAATCTGCGCACCCTGCCCTGCGGTGTAGAACACCAGCGCAGTCGAGACCAGCGGGGAGCCTACGAAGGCATGAGCCGGGGTGATAGAAGGACTGATCGATGCGCCAGGCGCGATGGTGGCTGTTACCAAAATCGTGTTAGTGCAGATCAAGGTGCCATCAGCGAATTTGGTGTAACTGCCATTCGCGTTGGTTCCCGACTCCAGGATCGCGCCGCTGGCGACGACGCCAACAACATCAGCCAATGCACCGGTTTTCAACTGCAGCGCAGCCCGAGCCCCCACAATTGTCGAGGCACCGGTACCGCCGTTGGCGACTGGCGCAATAGCGGCGCTCGACAGAGGGCCAAGCCCTGCCAGGGTGGAGCCCCATTGTTGAACCATCAGGTTCACTGCATCAGCCAGCGCCTTGGGATAGCCGTTGACCGGTACAACACCGTACGCAGCGCCGGTCGCTGTCGCCCCTCGATAGGCTGGCGAGATCGAAATGGCCGTTTCACTCGACGGGTTGATCACCTGATAAATCCCATTATCAGGGCCGGCAAACATGTCCCCAGAACGAGCATTAGAAAACTTTGTCCCTGTCCCAGTTACGACAGTGCTCCCGTTAGTAACTGCGACTGTTCCTTCCGTGTACCAAGAAGCCATAAGTCTCTCCAGGCAAAAAAATACCCGCACTCGGCGGGCTCGTTAAGCTGATTGTTTAATTAAACGGAAATGGCAGGCTTGCCGTTTCGATGACCAAAGCAGTGGGCAGCCGATCCGTCGGCACTTGCGAAAAGCTTGGTGGCATTGGAGTACCCGTCACAACAACTGGGTAATCTTCGGGGGTCCCTCCTGCCGGCCCGAACATAAACTGAATACCACCAACAGTCCCGCCACATCCTTCGCTTCCACCGTAACGGTATGTATTCTTCGTCTCATTGACACCATAAAGCCAGATTTGACAGCCTCGGCTCCAGGGCAGATAGGCTGCATACTCGACGCCGGCCTTTATGTTTATCGTAACCTTGGCGGTGAATATATTTGACTGGTAACTGGGTGGCGTCTGGCGTTGCTCTACAGTTAGAACAGCATTTGCGTAGGGTCTGCTTCCTGACGGTATTGGGTATAGCGTTTCTTGAGTTCCAGTAGGCGCGGGGGCTTGGATGGCAGCAACCACATTCAATGCCAATTGCAGAGAATTAAATGTCATTGAGCCATCGGCTTGCCGTGTTTTTAGATATGGTGATCCAGCGAGTGCATCTTTCATTAAATCAAAACAATAGAACTTAGTGCTTATGCTTGCATTGGTGTAGAGAAATGTCATCGAGTCGCCAGAGATCTTTGTTCCCTGCAAACAACCGCTCCCAGTGAGAAATACAATTGGAGAGGTAGCCCCGACGACAGTAAACCCATAAATCACGTCGGACAAAGCCACATTAGGGCTGACACCCGACCCTGTCCAATTACCGCCCCAATTAGGATCAACGTTGCCACCTTTGAAATTCCGCCGCCACCATGTCTCGATGACGCGAAGGTTTCCGCTTTTCACTAATCCATATGTTATTTTTCCTGTATCAAATAAAAGGCTGCCATCCTGTTTTTTAACTACGAGATTAGCCATTAATAATAACCGTAGTAAATAATGCAATTGGCGGAAAAATTACCCCAGCCATTGGTGTTATAGCGGTAGACCCAAGAAAGAACACCGTTGGCGATAACCGCTGCAGGGAGCTTTCCTTTTTCCAATTGCAGATCCTGAAGTGGGACAACGACTGAAAACTGAGTCTTACCTGCTGGTGGCGGTGGGATAGGTATTGAACCGTTTGCAGAGTTGGTGACCACTGACCCCTGGGTCTGGCTAATGTTCATGGTCATATCGACCTTAACCAGACCCGTTTCGCGATCCCTTATCACTAGTCCAACCATGCTATAGCCTCATGTCGATACCGACGACGCCGTTCGAGTAGGTCATTTTCAAGCCATCAGCATTGAGCAGCATCGAGTTCCCGGCGCTATTGGCACCTCGGAAAGCAAAAGTACCAGCGCGCATATCGAGCTCTATCAGCGGCAGTCCATTTGCATCCACTTTCTCTGAACGCAGTGTCATTCCAAGAATAATTTCTTGGATAAACGCCTTGCTAATGATTGCTGTATTGAAGACCACCTGATTATTTTCGATCACGAACATCGGGATTACTTCTCCGTTAATCTCGTTCACAACGGCAAACCGCTGGGCGAAAATCAAGAACTCCGATTGTCCACCATCTGAGCCAAAAGCAAGCCCCGTAGTAACCCTCCTTCCATCAACTATGGTTTGAGCTTTAATGGTGGTTTGTGCTGATACCTTGCCATCGAGCCCTACGACTACTTGGCTTACCTGCTGAACCGAGGCGTTTGTCTGTCCAAGGCTGGCTTGGACGGTATCAGTCCGCTTCGCCTGCACATCTATCGCGGTGGCTCTAACCTTTTCCTCCTGCTGGATAAGCCCTTTCGCGTCATCAACCCCAGCCTGCAGGGTCGTCAACCGCTCAGCAGTTGCCAGTTCGCGAGATGCTTCAACGCGCATTTGTTGGGCGATACTTGCGGTGGACTCATACGCCTTCAACGCCCCAGCCAGCTCGCCAGCACCGTCATCACCACGCACAGAAGCTCGCAGCGATTCGTTACTGGACGCCTGAGCCGTGACCCGCCCATCCAAGTTGGTGACCTTGGTATCGAGCCCAGTGATTGCCTCGGCCTGGCCTGCAATCGCACTGCCCTGCCCTGCAATCGTCTTGCCCTGCTCGTCAACGAGGCCTGAAACTGCCGTGAGCCCGCTCTTGAGCTGTGTGACCTGGGTTGCTGCTGTCTCCCGATTGGAGGCGACAACCTGCTCAAGAGTCGTCAGCCCTGACTTGTTGTCTCCCACCTGAGCCCCGAGCGTGATCAACTGCTGAGCCATTGCATCACTTTCAGTTGCGCGGGTTTTACGCTCAACAGCCAAGTCTGCTGTGGACGTCCACGCCTTCAAGGCTCCGGCCAGGTCTCCGCTGCCGTCATCACCACGAGCCGCCGAGCGCAGCGCTTCTACCGATGTGGCGGTCGCCAACACCTTGCCGTCTATTTCCTCGATCTTGGTTTCGATGATCTGGACCTGGGATGCCAGCGCGTTCGCTGTTTCCAGGATGGTGCCGATATCGGTCCAATAGTCTGCGTCGGGCGGCGCCTCCCCCACGGGCACCGGGCCTTTTGCTTGGTATAGGCGTTGGTCAAGCCGGACGATGTCGCCCTTAAGATATGGTTTTGCAGGGTCGTAGGCGAGCGCATCACTTACCTGCTTGATCAGATCCTCCAGCTCTTGCTTGGCTTCCTCGAGGCGTTCATTTACTGAGCCAGGCCCATCGCCTGTAATCAGCTCGATCTCTTCGCGCAGGCTTTGGTACAAGGCGCCCTTGCCGATCTTGTCCGCAAAATACTTCTCGTACTCCGCTTGATCCGAACTGGCCTGGCCATTAACCGCGCCAGGCACTGGAAAGAACGGGCCGACATTGCCAGTGCGGTCCACCAAACGCGCCCAGAAGAACAGACTCGCCCCAGCCAACAGACTGTGCATCTCATGCGATGCTTGTGGATAGCTGAGGTCGCTGAGCTTGGTGGCAGTCTCCAGAACGGGAGACTGGCTGTACCAAAGCTCTGTGCGCTGCGTGTCCTCAGCACCTGGTGGGAAACCCCATTGAATACCGATGCCATAGATCAGGCTGGTGGTGGTCAGGAACGACACCGCCGGCGGCAAGCCGGTCTTGCCGGTCAGTACTACCTCAGGGCTAGTACCCCAGATAGAGGCCACGTCCATGGCGTTGACCGAACTGACACGCGCAACGTAGCGGCCGCTGTAAATGCCCTCAACGTCCGCGCCGAGATTCCCAGTGCGCGGCAAGCGGATCCAGTTACCGCTGTCCTTGCGCCACTCCACGTTGTACGCAATAGCCCCCGGCACCGAATCCCACGTAATACGCATACTGGTGACGGCAATGCCCTGCGACACGACGCTGCGCGCCTCGATGCCGATGTTCTCCGGCGGAGACATTACCCCGGGCGGGATGATGCTCGTTGGCTGCGGGTCAATCCGTGCACCCGTGTCGATCGCATGGTACTTCAGGGGTTCATGCTGAGTGGCAGCTATTTTGAACTGGTGCAGTCCTTGCGGCTCGATGGTCTGCACACGAAAGCGCATCACGGCCAGGTCAGCGCTCTCCACGGACCAACTGCATTCAGCCTCTGGGAGCTCCGAATAGTCGGCCATGACGGTGACCAAGCGGCCAGAGACGGACTTCACGATGCGCCCTTCGGTCTTGCCGCTGGGTAGGTTGAGGATTAGCCGATCCTCTTCGTGCACCTCGGCATCGATATCGAGCGTGATCACACGCCTGGTCGCGGCGCTGATACGCCCACCATTTGCGCGCCCCGAGAACAACTCATCAGCCACGCAGATAATCTGGCCGGGCTCGACGTTGCGGCCCTCCATGCCGGTGGTGAAGCTTACCGACCACTCCTCATACTGCTCAGACTTGAGCGCCCAGATACCGTGGCGGATTGCTTCTCCCTCCACGGTACAGCCGAAACGCGAGATATCCAGCATCCGGTGGCCGAGCTCGCCGATCAGCTCTTCGTTGGTAACGGGGGCCGGCTGTGTCTTGAACTCGTTTTCAGGATTGTCCCAAGCCACCTTCGCCCGTGTATGGCGATCAGGAAGCGCTGCGGAGACGTACTCAAATTCACCGATGATGTTCGAGCGCGTGAAGACGTAGCCGTCCTCATTACCCGGAATGTCCGCCACCATGGTGACCTGAGAACCATTCCAGCAACTGCTGCCACGGAACACGCTGGCCAGGTCAGAAAGGAGTGCATAGCCCTCAACCGAATCCTGAATGTAGACGTTGGTGGTCATGCGCGGCTGCATGCCGCCCTTTCCGTCTGGAACCATCACATCGCAATAGCGGCCGATCTCGTACAGCGTCCAATGGTCCACCATGTCGGCGGTGATGCGACGGCCCAGGCCGTAGCGACGATGCAACAACAGGTCGCGCCATACCCAGACAGGATTGTTGGTGTAGGCAAGCTTAAAAGTGCCGTTCCAGTCACCTGTATAGGTTCGAGTCTCCGGGTTGTAGTTGGTCGGCACCTGCACAATGCGGCCGCGCATCAGGAAGCTGGCCTTCGGCGTGTCTTGGAACTGCTTTGCATCGAACTGCAGGCCGCCCAGCGCCAGGTTCGGATAGCGCAGCTTCTTGTCGATTACCTCCGTCAGCCCCTTGATGCGCATCAGGTCTGCAAAGTTGGAGTCATTGCGGTTAGGGGTGAGCCGGCGCACGCGAACCAGTGCGCTCGTGAAACCTTCGGGTAGGTCGATTCGATGGGTGCGCTCGTATTCGGTTGTCCCCTTGTCATCCAGGGTCGCCGACAAAACCGTTTGATAGCTTCCACCATCTACAGAAAGATCAATGGCGTAGTCGATGCGGTAGCCGATCTGGTCACCGTTCGTCTTGACCTGCCAAATTTGCGGCCAGGACAACCGGATGCGCACAGCCGACAACTGCTGATCAGTGATCGCGCGCGTCCAGGCGTTATCCGATTTCAGCTCAACCGGCAGTCCCTGGGACGCCTCGTTCTCAATGGCCGGAAAGCCTGGAATGTGCTCTTGATCCACAGTGCCCGGACGGAAATCCCAAACGGTACCGGGAAAGTTCTCGCTACCATCAGGCGAGACCAGCGGCGTACCGTTGAGTTTTACCGACCGTCTGTCATCCACCAAGCCAACAATTGGCCCCTCACTCAAGGCATAAAGCAGTTTTACGGTCGCGACCGAAAGCGCGGTGTCGGGTGCTTTGTAGGGCGTGTATGGCTTCTGCTCGCCGCCCTTGGCGCCCAAAACGCGGGCAGCAGCAGGCCGGCGCCTATGCTTTGCAGCAGGCGCTGTTGCGATTTTGGACATGGGTTTTCCTTACTGCTGATCTTCCGAAAAGACGCCAGCCGAGATGAGAGCGCCGCCGATATCGCGTTCGCCATACAGAAGTGGTTTGCAGCGGCCCTGGGCCGTGGTGGTGACCGCGCCGCCGAACGCATAGGAAGGCCTGTTGCCGTCGCCCTCCTTGTCCAACACGCCAACCGGTGACGGAGACATGCTCATGGCGATGCCGCCGATCATCAGGCCAGCACCAGCCGCCACCAGGTAGTATTGCTGGGTGATCGCGCCAATCACCACCAGGGCAAGGCCGGCAATGGTGGCGAACAGACCGCCTCCCTTACTGCCGATCACAATTGGAGCGATGCGGATCGGCTCAACGGTGTCCTGGCGCATCTCAATCTCGGTATCGCTCAGGTTCTTCTTCCCGCGGAACACTGCGTAGGTCAGGCCGCGCTCTTCCGAAAAGCGCAAGAACCGTCTGAAGCCGGGGATCTTCACGCACAACGCATGAATCGCCTCAGCGCATGACGTCACGGCCAGGTGGTGTACCCGGCCAAATCGTGCGCCCAGCACACCATAAAGCATCACCAGCACCACTAGGGGTTGCGGGTTAACCGTTGTTTTCATTGCCATCAGTCAACCTCCGGCATTCGTTGGTGCCGAAGAATCAGCACGGTGTAATCAGCCCACATGCCGCCGTACACGTCTCGGGTGGATTTCTTGTTGTAGCGGTGATGCAGAAAGGTGCCCGGGGCCGGGTGTAGTTCCGGGGCGCTGGTCAGCAAACCGTCACCCAGATAGATTCCTGCGTGGTTCGGTGCAGCGGCGTTGATCTGCATGACGATCATGTCGCCCTTGCGCGGCATCGAAACCGGATAGAAACCGGCCTCCTCGTAGTACTTCTCGTAGAGGCTCTCACCATCGTTCCACCAGCCGTCCCGGCGTGGATAGTTCGGTAATTCAATCCCATGCTCGCGCTCGTAGTAATCGCGGCACAGGGCATAGCAGTCCAGCAGACCATGGCCGAACTCGCGGCCAACCAGCGGGGCCTGGTAACCATCAGGCTTGAACTCGAAGTACTCGCCAGACGGCCAGCTCACAATCCCCCAGGGTTTTTCGTGCAATTCGCAGCTGACGCGATCGGTCATGCTCGGCATGGGCGGAACGTCGGGATGAGAGTGAATGATCATCGTCACCTCGCCACGGTCCTCCGCGTCACACTTATCCTCGGGGTTGATGATGAAGTGCTCGCTCGGCGTCTTGGCATCATTGCGGCATGGAACGTACTTCAGCCGCCCGCCCTCACGGATCACCACTCCGCAACTTTCCTTGGGGAACTCAGCCTCAGCGTGGGCCTGAATTTGTTTCAGCATCGTCTTGTTCATGGGGTCTATCCAATAAGCGCAGCGCCAGGGGCGCCGCCGAACGACAATGGGTTGCCCTTGCCAAAGCGGATTTCGCAGTCACTTGGCCGGCCACCACATCGATCCAGTGCCGGGTCGTCGACTGGGTTGCCGTCGAGGTCGAACATCTTGATCCCGGTGTAGTTGCAGTCAGGCCCGCGGTATTCTCCCCACAGGCACCACTCGCACCGGTTCATGATTAGGCCGCCTGGAAGCCTCTGACCTTTAACGGCCGTCGGCGGCGCCAGCGAGAACACCACCTCCTCACGCAACAAGCTGGTGACCTGGTTGATATAGGAGATGTCGAGCCTCTCCATGGTGCTGGCCGTAGGGTTGCCCTCTGAAAAGTTCGCTGCATCCAGGTATTTCGCGTACGTCTGTCGAACCGTCAGCTTTACCCCACTCATCCCCTGGAAGCGCCGGCACAGCGCTGTGATCGTTCCGTCGATGTTGCTGATCTTCAGCATGGGCGTGGAGTTGTTGCCCTCAACGCTGCGCCCAAAGCCGCCCGTTTCGTAAGGCCTGGGCAGATATGTCTCACCCTTCCAGATGATCGGCGTGGACTGCTGGTGCGCGTGGTACCGCAAGATGCCCATGCCCCTCGCCTCACCGTCCAGCTCGATCAACTGGATGATCGCGCCGGGTTCTAGCTTCTGGTCGTCCAACGTAATCATGGGTTGAATACCTGCTCGAAAGTGGTGCTAAGGGTGTATTTCTTGTTGCCGTGGGTTTGCAGTTGCCAGCCACCGGTAGTGATGTAAGCGCCCTGTGTTTCAAGCGGCGGTGTCCAAAGGAAGTGATTTGCGCCCTTGTGCCGCTTGAAGAACTTTTTGATCTCTGCGATGTAGGCTTCATTGCCCGTGAACGACACGACATAGGCGCCAGACACGTTGTTGATGCCGACCGACAGTCGCTGGCTGTAGCCATTGCCAAACTTGGACTCAAGCGTGTCTGTCTGTTCGTCGCCAGACGAGCCTACCCGTGGAGACCAGTTGAATACCTCTGCCATCAGCTGTTTCTCCGATTGTTTGGATCAAGCAGGCCGTTCTGGCCTTTTTCCTGCTGTATCACCTGCCGGGCGATCTTTGGCATTTCGGAACGAGCGGTGGCCAGCAGCGCCAGGCCCATTTGCTCGTAGCCTTCCGGAGCGTTGACCGCCCCGCCCGATCCGTCGCCATTGATGTGCAAGTGGATCTCCGGCGCAGATCCTGAGCCGGCGGCGGCTGCAACAGATGGAGCGGTGAAGGCCGGCGACATGCCTGGGCTTCCGACAAATCCGCCGGTTGCATAGCCCGGCTTACCGCTACGGTTCAGGCCGATGAGGTAATCCTTCATCCCAGGCTGATCGACCACTTCCTTGCGGATGACGACCTCGCCGCCGTGAACCACACCCTTCGGCTCAAACTTGCCACCGGGGCCGGTATAGCCACCCTCAGAGAAGCCGGCCAGCGCCATGCCGGCGACCATGCCCGCATTGGCGTAACCCGCAGCCAGCAGCGCCGCGCCCACCGGGATACCGCCCAGAATGGTCAGTTCCGCCGGAGCCTTCGCTGCAGCGATCTGGGCGTTCATGATGATCGACGCCACCGCAAACGCCTTTTGCGCTACAAACAATGCCTTGTATGCGCCTGACTGCTCTCCAGCGATCTTGCCAACCATGTCGGCGGCCTGGCCCGACAGTTCGCTGAAGGTGCCGATCACAGCTACTTTGTAGGCACCCTGAATGTCAGAAAGCCGCGCCTGGTTCGTCTGATTGATCTCGACGACTCGGTCCAGGTACTGCTGCTCGGCGGCGAGCTTCTGCTCGTTGGTGCTTTGCTGGTCGGCCAGGATCTGATCGCGCAGATCTGCCTGCATGGACAGCTGCTTGTCGTGCCACTTTTTGAGCGCTGCTTCAGCCTCGGCGATCTTTACAAGCTCCCCGGAGGGTCCACCTACCGAGGAGTCGATGCCGCCGAACTCCGGCGCCTCGGTAACCGTGGCTTTCGAGATGGCATCAGCGCCAGCGCGATAGTCGTCCGACGATAGCTTGCCGGCACGGTTGGCCGTTTCAAGCACCTGCATCCGCTCTTTCGTCGTTGCGAGCAGGGCTTGCTCTTTGGTTTGAAGGCTAGACATCAGGCCGTCATAGGCCTTTCTGGCATTTAGCGCATCAAGCTCAATCGCCTTGCCCTGAAGCATGACCTTGTTTTTCTCCGACAGCTTCGACAGCTCGCCCGTGGAGAGCTCGTAGCGGAGACGCCCTATCTCGGTTGTCTCACCGTAAAGCGCGACCTGCTGGGTAAGGTTGTCCAGGGTTTGCTTGTATGCATTGTTGAGCTGCTCAGCTTGCCGCTGGATATCCTCCGAGGCTTTCTTGGCTTTTTGTTGGGCCTCCTCAGAAGCCTTGGCCGCCGTTTCAGAACCCTTGATCGCGCCGGCTAGGATGCGCCAGCCCTCGGCAGTACCGGGGTCAACGCCCTCCCGTTCAATCCTCCGGTTCACCTCGCCAACCAGGTCGCCCCCATCCCTGACGGAGTTCAAGCGCTCAACGAGGGTTTTTGTGTAGGTGTTCCAGCCCTCAATAGTCTTCTTGTCGGGCCCCGCAATCTTTTTCAGCCCGGCGCCAGCTTGGCCGGCAGCGGTGGCCACATCGTTCAGGCGGGCGGTGAGCATATTGGCGACGTCGCCGTAATCGCCAGAGGCTTTGATCGCTTCGCCGTACGCTGATGCAGAAGCATTGATAGCCTTGGTCATCTCCTCGTTTGGGCCGATTGCCGCGACCAACTGCTGGCTAGCCGAGTCGATATCCAGGCCGCCGGCAATGCGGCGATTGAAGTCCGTCACCGCCCTGTCGCGCTGGAATGGGTTGGCCGAGTAGGTATCGCCCCACTTGTCATTGCCTTGGGCAGCGGCGCGAATCTCGCGCAACGCCTTCTGTGCCGCCACTTGCGCATCGGCCTGCTGCTGGATAACGCCGCCGAGCTTGTATCGAGCCTGCTCTCTACCGAGTGCCGCAAACTCTTTGCGCAACTCCTCTACGGGCCGTTTGAGATCGACGGTAGCCTGGCGGGCTTTATCGCTGTTATCACTGAACAGAAGGTAGCTGGCAGCCACGGCACCGACGGTCAGTGCAAGTCCGGCAGGCCCACCCATAACGCCAAGAAGAGCCGCCCCAGCACGCCCAGCCAGCGACGTCGCTGCTGATTGGGCGGACTGAGCTGCAGTTTGTGCAGCGGCGGCCTGCGCATCTGCAAGCCTGGCGATCCGCAAGCGGCTGAGAGCGGCTGCATGCCCATCAGTAAACCTTGTCGCCGCAACCTGCGCATTTGCAGCCACCGTCTCGGCTGCTGCCCGTCTGACCGCCATATTGGCGGCATCAAGCTGAGCCCTAGAGCGCCCTATTTCAGCTGAGTTTGCTTCCCGAATAGCAGTAACCTGGGCCCACAGACTCTTAATCAAATCCCCCGCTTTCAGGCTGCCATACGCAGCACCAACAGTAAGCGCCGACGCCGCAAGTACGTCCATGTTTTCGGCAACAAAGGTAACGGCACGGGCAAGAATTTTGGTACTTCCGGTCGCGCCGTCCATCCCGCCCACCCAAGCCTGGAATGAGTTGCTGACGGTTGTAGTGGCTCGACTAACCGAGCCAGGTAGATCCTTGAATTCCCCCTGAAGGGTACCAAGCTGGCTAATCAGTGCCGGCACCACTTTGTCAATGGTAAGTAGGCCTTGGTCTGCCATTGCCTTGAGGTCTTTACGGGCAACGCCCATGCCGGTGGCAAGCGCCCGGATTACGCGATCACCGTTTTCGTTAACTGAGTTGAACTCCTCGCCGCGCAATACACCCTGACCCAAAGCTTGGGAGAACTGCGTGATAACAGAGGAGGCTTCTGCTGCGCCAGCGCCGGAAAGCTGAAGCCCAAGGGCCAACGCTTCGGTGACACCCAAAGCCTCGCTCGATGAGTAGCCAAACTCGCGCATCGATGCGGACGAACGACTGAATAGACCCGCGTTGTCGGCAAAGGCAGTACCGGTGCGCTGACTGATCTCAAATAGCGCCTTTTGGTTTACGGAAAAATCCTCAGTGCTCGTGGAGGCCTGCTTCAGTCGAGCATTTACCTGATTCCAGCTGTCAGCCTGGTGAATGACATTCCCCACAGCAAGAGCGCCGGCCATGGCCTTTGCGTATCCTCCCACTGAGGATGTAAGCGCCTGCATCGCAGAGCCCTGGGCTCGAACTGCTGCCTCCTGGGATCTCCACGAACTAGTCGCATCACGGTTCCCAGAAGTGATGGTTCGCAGATAGCTCTGCCCCATGCGGCCAGCCCTTGCCATCTCACGCTGATATGCGCTCGTTTCGGCTGAGACGCTGACGATCAGGGAGCGAAGGGTTTGCCCTGCCATGCTTTTCTCCAGACATTAAAAAACCCGCCTTGGCGGGTTATTTGGTTCTCTCACTACTGAGAATTTCAGAATTCTGATCGATGTAGAAACGCCATCGATTCAGGCAGTCGGCAAAAACAACTATTTTATTAGGCGGGCTACTCATCTGCTCAGAGAGCCCCACGTATTCAACTTTGTCGCATTTCATCTGTTTGGCTGACTTTATCAGCGCCGCTCGCTCAGCGACTTTTATTCGCTCAACGCCATCATCGCCCCACTGCTGATAAGTCTTCGGGTAATGCTCTTTGGAGTAAACTGAAAGAGCGGACTCATCGATCACAACTTCTGAGTCCGGCCTTTCCGAATTTCCACAGCCTGCGATAACGACAGCAACTAAAACCGCGCACTTCCTCATGACCATCTTCCTTGCAAAAGAGAGAATCTAGCATGAGGATGGGGCCTCGGACGGCGGGCAACCTACGTCACTCGGATGACTTGACCATCAAGAACGCCTTGAAGAGCTGTTCTCCCTCCTCAGCCTCCGCCGCCTTATCAACCACCGCAGCCGCCTCATCCTTCCACTTAGGCATCAGATCCACAGCAGAAACTTTCGCACCCTGGGCCTGGAACACCGAAGCGGCAATGATCGAGGCCTGAATATCGCCGCGGGTATCGCTCAGCGGAGACTCCTGGTTATAGGCCATCCAGAGGAACAGCTCCTCCGCGCTCATCCGTGAGCGCAGGTCCTGGAGCGTCATGCCAAGCCGGAGGGCAAGAGTCAGCATAAACGCCAACTCCGGCTCCTCCGTCAGTCGTTTCCCGCGGCATCCACCGGGTCTTGCGCGCCAGCGCCGGCCGCTACGCCACTCAGTTCGAAAACCTTGCCGACGAGCCGGTCATGCACTGGGCTGAAGGCATCAGCTACGGAAGGCACGTCCTCGTCCTGGAACACTCGAGCATTGTTCTCATCGAGCAACGCCCGCACCAGGACGAATGCATAGAGCGGCGAGGAATGAATCTCCACCCGCGGCTCAAGCGGCGCCTCATCGACACCCTCAGTTGATGGAGACTGAGCCGGAAGCCCAGCATCCTGACGCGCCTCAGCAACCGCCAAAGCGGCGCGGCGGCGATACTCAACCCAGTCACCAGCGCTCAACGCCCTGACCACCACCTGGGCGCCCTCCCACTCGTCGATGGTGAGGCGCTCATGCTTGAAGTTGCGCATCGGGTCCAGTGCCATGGAGCGCAGATCAGCCACGGCGCCGTTTTTTGCCAGGGCCATTACGGCACCACCGGCAGGTCGAAGGAAACAGCGCCAGTGATACGCACGTTGAACGTGCCGTTGACGGTGCCGTTTGGCGCGGCGTCCCAGGTGAACTGGGTCACTAGACCGAGGAAGCTCGAAGACGAGCCGTCCTTGAACAGCGACTTGAAGGCGCGCGGCTCACCATCATCACGAGCAGTACGCAGCACGGTCTGGGCTTCGTCGTCGGCCTTCCAGTTGCCGGACATGCTGAAGGTGCCGTTGTCGGCCAGGCCTACGGTGAACTCTTTCGCCTCACTGGCAAGCACCGTTACTTCGATCTCATCCGACTGCCCACCCTGGAACTGCGGTTGTTTGATCGTTACGGACAGATCGGACCATTCAATGCCGACCGCCTTGGGGTCGAGCGTGGTGGCTTTGGAAACGCTGAGAGCCATGCCCTGCGTCTTGACGAACTTCGCTTTCGTTGGAGTTTGAACGGCCATGTGGCCTCCTATGGTTGCAGGGTGTATTCCCAGCTCACGCTGAAAAGTTTGGTGTCATTCTCGAATACATCCGCCAGGCGGTCTGCGCTGCCAGTTGTGAAGTCGGCGCCATCCGTGGTCATCGCGGTAAAGGCCAGGCCAGCAAGCGTGAGCGCCTCGAGGAAGCTCTCCCCCCAGGCGTCGAGCTGAACAGTGAGGTCGCTGGAGCCATCCCAGCCGGCGAGCGTGAAACCGGTGGTGGTGCCTACCGTTTGAATCACCAGGCGTGGCTGGGCGGCGTCCACCGGCGCAACGCCGAAGTACACTCGCCCGTCGACCAGAGGCGAAAGCCTGTCGATGAGTGATTTCTCGATCATTGGGTTTACCGGGTGATGGCGTTGTCGATGCCTTCGGCCAGCTTGTCGGCAACAGCCTTTTCGATCTGAGGCAGGCTGCCGTCCCAAGATGGTCGAATGAATGGATGGGCCTGCATCTTCGATGTGCCCAGCTCCAGGAACTTCCAATAGAACGGTGATTCGTAATCCGTTTTCGAGGTGCGCCCTTTTTTGCCGGGACGCTTGAGCGCCTTGGATTTTTTGCCCGTTGGATTTTTTACGCGAATACCGGCAGTAGCGCCGCCAGGCGTGTCAGCCTGTTTCACGCTGACCGCAATAATGTTTTTCTTCAGTTTGCCCGTGCGAACTGGTGCAGTGCTTCGGGCCTTGTCCCTGGCCACCCTGGCACCAGCCATAACTGCATCCCTGGCAATCTTGTTGCCCACGGACTTGGCCAGGCGCTCGAAATCGGCCTGCAGCTCACCAAGCCCCAAAACTGTCAGCGATCCGTTGCTCATTTTGGCTTCACCGTTTTGCACATGAGTTTCAGCATGTCGCGCTGGTTGGTGGCCAGCGGCGCGATGATTTCGTAGGTCGTGCCGTCGTGCACCAGGTGCTGGCCCGCCACCACGTCCTTGCGGTAGCGGATGTTGATCTCGGCGGTGACCGTGACCTGCATCTGTGACGCAGCCTCGTACATGCGACCGGAGGGAATGTTGATCTCCGCCCATAGCTTGCCCAGGTCACCCCAAACCTTCGAGGGCTGGCCGAGGGCATCCTTGCCGTCGATGTTGCCACGGCGCATGCAGCGGTGACGCATTGGGCCGGCTCTCATCAGTAACGCTTCCTGTACATGAGCAACCGCTCAACAGCCAGCGGTACGGTGGTTGATATGGTGCCCATCGCCACGCCTTCGCGGTTTGCGAACCAATGGCCAACCAGCAACAGGATGGCCTGCTCAACGTCTGGGGTAATTCCCATCTGATCAGGTTCTACCGGCGCCGCCTCGACCAGTTCCCTGTCGCAGTGCATCGCTACGTGGGACTTGGCCGCCTCAAAGTAGCCGGCGATCAGAGCATCCTCTTCATCGTCATCGACCTTGAGGTGACTCTTCACTCGCGCCAGGTCGATCATTTACTTGGTCTCGTTGGGCTTGGCCGACTTATTCGCCGCCGGTTTCGCCTTTTCTGCGAGGCCTTTACCAATCAGCGCGTGCGCCAACTCTTCGTCCTCAACGTCGAGGGTGGTGCCGGCCGATACTCGGCCATTTGGAACCTTAAGCTTTTCGGGATCGCCCTCGAAGCCCCACAGAACTTTAATTTCCATGATATTCACCTGAGTTTTGTTCGGGGCCGTTAGGCCCCTGATGCTGGGTTGAGTTAGGCGACGTGCTTGAAGCGGCCTTTGACGAAGGCGTACTTCTTACGCACGGCCAGGCCGAGACGCTCTTCCACCAGGATGGCGCGCTGGTTCTTGATGAAGTCGTCATTGATCATGCCGACCTTGATGGTGAAGCCCATGCGATCGTAGATCCGCGCGCCTTGTTGGAACGAGCCAGTCAGGAACTCGCCGCCGGTCGTTTCGCCGTCACCCTCGTCCATGCTGTCCGAGGCAACGATTGGGCGGCCCCACAGGACCGGGGTAACAAGGCCTTGCAGGTTGGCGAACAGGTAGCGGTTCTCGCCGTCTTTCTGCAGCTCGATGTTCATCCAGTCCAGATCGGACATGACCACGGCATCGGCCGGCAGCTTAGACTGCTTGCGCGCCTGGTAGATCGCACGGCGCACGGTGTCGATGGCCGTGTCAGTGGCCTTGCTCAGCGCTGGGTCGAAAACGGTCGCCTGGGTCATGATGCCGTTCAGGTTATTACCGGTGCCATCCCCCTTCAGCAACTGACCTTCGCGCTTCAGCTCCAGGTCGAAGCGCAGCAATTCCTGAATGTAGCTGTAGAGCTGCGGAACATCGTCGAGCGCTTCGTCGGTCACCGGCATCCATACAGCAATCTTCTTGATGGTGTCGGTGACCTGCTCGAAGGTCACGTTGCTGGTTGGCTTGGCGCCACCTTCTGGCACCATGCCCGCGCCCAGGGTGTGCAGCAGTTCACGGTAGTAGGTAAACGCCTGGCCGGTTACCGGCGTGGTCGGGATCAAGTCGCGAATCAGCAGGTTCTGGCGCGGAGCGCCCTGGATGACAGGATCGTACTGAGGGGCAACCAGGCCGGCGCTGGTGACCTTAACTTCGGCCATGCTGGCCATATCGGACTTGGTGATCTCAATTTCGGCCGAGCTCTGAGTCTTTTTGGTCAGGGCTTGGTAGTTATCGTTACCCTTAACAAAGTCGATGAAGCTTTTCTTTTCCGGGTTCTGGTTGCGCAGCTTGATGCCCTTTTCTTCGAGCTTCTGCACCTGCTCGATGACACGCTCGATCTCACCTTTTTGGTTTTCGATCTGAGACTTCATCTCGGCGGTGACGGTGTTGCCCTTCTGCAGCTCATCGGCAACAGCGTCGTACTTCTTCTGCAAGCCGCCGAAACCTTCTTTCAGCTGGTTTTCGAGCGAGCTTTTTACTTCTTGGATTGGATCGGTCATGGCGACACCTTAAAAAATTGGTCAAATGTGTGTGAGAGTTTTTTCAGCTCTTCCACGGTCGCCGTGGCCTCAGTCTCACCATCGCGGTGAACTGCGGAGTAGCCGAGCGAGGCGACCGCTGCCGCCTCCTTTTGGGAGAGCCCCATGCGGTCGCGCAGGGCCTTCTCAAAAATTCTGATATCCGACTTCACGTCGGTTACTTGTGCAGCCGGGTTCATTCCGAACGGCACCAGGGATGCCTCCCAGAGCTCCGCCTGTTTGATGATTCGCACGCTTCGACCTTCGCGTTCTTCGTAGGCCGCCAAGATCGTGTTAAAGCCAATAGACATGCTGTCGAGCGTGCCTTCCTTCATCAGCTCATAGGCGTCACGGGCGTAACTCACCGCTAAGTTGACCTTGCCCTTGATGTAGAGGCCGTGGTCGTCCTGGGTGAATTCGGCAGAGCCAACAAGCCGCGTCAAGTCATGGAACAGGGCCAGCTTCAAACGGCCCGCTCGCGTGGTCTTCACTTTGGTGAATGCACCGGGAAGGATCACGTCATCGCCCAGGTCGATGTTGTTGAACACCGCGGCGTAGCCCTCGAAGTTGCCGAGCTCATCGCTGGCCTTTACCTCAAAGGGAACCTCAATCTTGCTTAGCATTGGTCTGCATCTCCCACCGGGTGACCCGGTCGTACTCTTCGCCAGCCAGGCGGGGCTCGTTTTCTTTCTCGCGGACGGCGTTGATACTTAACCAGCCAGAGCCACCAGAACCGCCAAGCGCAGCCTTGTAATAGGCCGCCCGGCCCGCGCTATCCGCACGCAGCAACCCCTCCACAATGAACTCCACAAACTGGGGCTTATCGCGGAAGAGCTTGTCGTTGATTTCATCCTCGATCGCGTCGAGGTAGGGCTTGAGCCCGAATGTCACGTAACCGCTGGTTTGCTGCTCCAGGTTCGAACCCATGATTGAGGTCTTGCCTGCGCGGTTGGCCAGGTACAGTGGTACGCCGTAGCAACCGGCAATGGCCTCTTCCTGGAACTGCTGTGACTCAATGAACTGGCTGTCCTTCTGGCTCAGGCCGGCGGGTACGATCTTAGGCCCTCCCTGCAAAATCCCCATCGACCCGATGTCATTGACGTCGCCCTTCCGGACGTCGGGGAACTTCGCCATGATTTGTTCCTGCTGAACCTTTGTCAGGAACTGGTCATAGATGACATAGCCACCAGTAAAGCCGCCCTTGCGCATGAACATCGCCGACCAGTTCTGCGCGGTCTTGGCGAGGCCCATAGACTCAGCCTGGTACTCAACCGGTGACAGTCCGTTGATGCCGTCCATGCTGAACAGCTTGAAGTGCAGCATGTTTTCCGGGGATACCGGGAATCGCTTACCTCCAATTGTGACCCAGTAGATCAAGTCATCAGAGGTGTCGACTTCGACGTTGTCAGCGCTAACAGGGATGAAACCGATCCAATCACCGTTATCAGCACGCTCAATGATGCTGTACGCATTCCCTCGTAGCGCCATGTTCACCACGGCACACTTAAGGAAGTTGAGTTTGGTCATGTAAGGGTTGGGCTTTCTCAAAACCCTGGCCTGACGTGACTTGGTATCGGCCAACACCCTGCCAGACGGCGTGTCTTCAAATATCTTCAGCGGCAGGCCGGCGGCGGACTCGCTCAGGATCTTCACGCAAGCCCACACAATAGGAATCGTGATCGCCGCCTTCGCAGTGATCTTCACGCCAGACTTCGTCCGCTTCCCGCCGGCGACCATGTCGACCTCAACATAGTCGCCAGTCGCCGGATCGGTGTAGCCGAACATGCGCCATGACAGCGGGTTGTACCAACGAGATGCCATATTCAGCCTATGAGTTCGAGCCGATAAGTCCGAAGAACCCATCAGCCAGGTAATTGTCGAGGCCGCTCTGGGCCTGGGGGTTGAGCGAGAGCAGCGAGATAGCGTTAAAGGCCGCCATCAAGGGGTCGATCTTCGCCAGGCCCGACGCCTGCTTGGTGATCAAAATTGCGTTACCGGCTGGTACCACCCGCGCATTGCCACAGCACCAGGCCATCATTGGTTGGCCGCCATGGACCAGGCCGCCCTCGGCGAGCTTTCGCTCAGTGGTCTTGATTGCGCCGTTCAACTTCCAGCCTTGGCTAATGCCGATAATTTTGTCTTCCGGAATCCCGGCCTCGGCGAGCGCGTCGAGAATGGCGCCGATGCCTGACGGGTCGACCCCGACCTTGTCGAGTAAGCCGGCAGCTTCGACCCGAGCGACCAACTCAGCGACCTCCTGCACGTCCTCGCCGATTGTCTCAACCAGAGTCAAATCACCTTCTACGGAGAAGTCGCGAAAGCGCGGAGCTTCGCTCTTGCGCCGTTCCAGCACGGATGGGTGAGCCCAGGCGTGCGTCCAGAGCAGCCACTGACGGGTGAGTTTGTCGCGGCCAGCAACAGCAAAACCAAGCAAGTCATCGAGGCCGCCTCCGTCAATCCCAACGTCGACGACCTCAGACCGGTCAATCAACTGCTCGAACGTCAGCCCCTCCGGAGCGGCCTGAACCTCCCAGAACTCTGCGCCAGCCCAACGATCCGAGCGCAGGTTCAGCCCTATCTCGATGTTGAGATGCTTAGCCAGAAACTGTTGAAGGGTGCCATCGGAGGCGCCCTGTTTCTTTTTGAGCTGGTCACCCAACCACTCAGCGCTAACCGAGCGGCCTATGTTGGGGTTGGTGATGTAGAAGTTTTCTGACCTGAGGTACGCCTTGTCCTCAATCATCTGCAAGGGGAATTCGTACAAGATGCCCAGTGTTTTGCGATCGAGGATTTTGCCGTCCCGCACATTCCGCCAGTAGCTCAGCTTCTCCTTGAACACGCCGGCGGGAGGGTCATCGCTCTGGGTTGTCAGAAAGATGACCCACCCCTCTTCGCGAGAGATCTGACCACCGAGCGCTTCCATAAACATGGATTCAGCATTGGAGCGCTTGCCGAAGACCCAAAGCTCATCGACCAAAACTTTGCCCGACTTCTTGCCTGACACGGTATCGGTATCAGCGGCAACGACCTTCAACGAGTTCCGCGTGGTGCGGTCCGTGATGGTCCTGATGTGATCCTGGATATGGAACATTGCTGACAGCTCTGCGTCAGCCCTGACCATGGCCGCCGCCGGCTTGAATGCGTTGTCAGCGACCTCGCGGGTTGGAGCCAGGATCAGATGCTCTTCTTCCTCTCGCCAGCACAGGATCAGTGCGGTGAGCATGATGCCGGCTGCGATGGTGCTCTTCGTGTTTTTCTTGCTGATCAGTAGGCCGAACTCTCGGATCAGCTGCTTGCCAGTCTCAGCATCGTAGGCCCCGAAGATACAGCGAACGAAATTGAACACCCACTCATCACAGCAATCCGCCATCCGTGGCTTACCTGGCAGATCAGGGACGCGTAGTTCCTTGAAGATCTGCAGGGCGCGCTCGGCCTCCTCCACGAAGATCGGCGGCGGGATAATCGATTCGCGGGCGACCAACCGCCGCTCCCAGTCGGGGCACGCTGTCGACCACTCCATAGCTAAACCTGCTTACCGTTCGTTGCTACTAATTTGGGTGGTGCCTGCCGGGAGAATTTCCCAGCGGCCTGCTCGGCTGCCTTCTGCTGCTCGTCCTTCTTACCGCCATCTGCCTTTTTGACATGGGTGTATTGAACGGCGGCAATAGCTGCCCGAACCTGTATTGGGCTGGCATCCAGCTGGCCAAGTGCAATCTTGGTCAGTAGGGACAGCATGTCCATCTCAGGAGC
The DNA here is from genome assembly GCF_009659625.1 of Pseudomonas haemolytica. Taxonomy (GTDB): domain Bacteria; phylum Pseudomonadota; class Gammaproteobacteria; order Pseudomonadales; family Pseudomonadaceae; genus Aquipseudomonas; species Aquipseudomonas haemolytica. The sequence goes on from NZ_VOIW01000004.1 coordinate 417,372, forward strand.
CGGAACTGGAACCGCCTTCTCGCGCTTCAGCGCACCGCCGTGTGGCTGCGGCTCGAACTCCACGGACACCGCCGAGGAGTTTGCTGATTCAGGATCAACCTTCTTTTTCCGGCCAGCACCCGGCCGAGCGCCGCCAGAGTTGGGGCGAGCGCCCCCGCTCTTGCCTTTGACGCCTGCCATTTGCTGAATTCCTTTTTCAAAAGGGGGAGAAAATCTGCGCGTGAGAGGGGGAGTGGTCTGGAGAAAACTCGATCCCCATATTTTGACCACCCCCTGGTCTCGTCGCGGGGAGTTGGCGTGCCTCAAGGTGCGAGTGACGTGCTACAGATCGACTCAGGCGCCCTGCGCTTCCTCGCGCTGCTTCTTCGAGGAGTGGCAGGTGCCGCACAGGCTCATCCAGTTGGTACGGTCCCAGAACAGCGTCATGTCGCCTCGATGAGGGGTGACGTGGTCAACCGTGTTGGCCGCTGTCACCCTTGCCTCGCGATCGCAGTACACACAGAGCGGGTTGTCATTGAGGTGGACCAGCCGAGCCTTCTGCCACTCGTAGTTGTAGCCACGCTGACTGGACGTGGTCTTTCCGGTACGCCATGAGCCTGGGGCAGCAGTTGCCAACCTGTTGCCTTGAGTGCTGACCCTATTGCCCAAGGTCTTGATTCGAGCCATCACCCTTCCAGTGATAACTTGATCGAAGCCAGTATCACGCCAAGCGCGGCCGGCTTCGATGACATGGCCAGTTCAACAACCAACGCCTCTACGCGTGCAACCTCGGCACGCTCATCGGCCGGCATATCGCTGACCAACCCTTTGATCTGGTAGTACTCGGCGCTTACTGTGCTCATGGTGTGGTCCTTTATGCGCGCCACGTTTTGGCACATTCGAATTCGTGGCGCGGATTACTTGCTCTGACTGCGGACGATCTGGGCGTCCACCTGGTCAGCGCACGTATCCAGCAACTTGATGGCCTTGTCCTTCAGCTCCCACACATCGCCATTGACGCGAAGGTCTGCTTCATCCTGGTCTACCCGCTCGCACGGGATCAGCTCAGGGGCTTCGATCCTTACGGCCTGGGTCTTTGTTACTACCGCCGGCTTTGCCGCGCAGGCCGTCAGGAAGAGGCTGAGCAGCCCAGTCACGAACAGGCTTGCTGTTGCGCTTGAGTTCTTCAAAGTCTTTCCTCGCCTTCTCGGCTTTCTTCTCGCTGGCCTTGATGCGCTTGGCCAGGTCCGCGGTGTATGCGGCGTTGCGCAACGCTTCGGCGCGCAGCGTGGTGATAGTGGCCTGACTCTCGTTGTTGGCCTTGACCGCCTCATCCTTGGCCTGGGATTCAATGCGCTTCTCTGCACGCAGATCCTCGACACGCATTTGCTGGATGCCGACGAGCAACAGGCCAACCAGGGCGACGATGATTGCCACTGCTATCGACTTCATGCTGAATCCGCCTTTCTGCCCAGGAACCTGATGATCAGGTCACGGATAGCTGTCACACCAATGAAGCCGATGGCGCCGCCGGCGGCGACTGACAAGCTCGGCGGCCACTCCATCCACTCGATGATGCTGCTGGCTGACAGGCTCAGGGCCCCACACAGCAGAGCCTCAAACAAGGTGCGCCAGTAGTTCGGCTCTTTGGCGTCGTACAGCACGCGCAACAGCGTGATCGTGAAGGCCATGATTGCGCCCTGCCACAGTGGGTTCGAGAGGACCAGCCAGACCTGGGCCCAGAAGTCGGGAGTTTTCTCAGGCATGTTCATGGACATCCGGCAGTCCTCCCTTTCGGGGAGTAAATAGATTCAGCCCCAGCAGCACTCCCAGCTCGAAGCGATGGGCGTGGAGGAGCCGAAAACGAAAAACGCCCGCCGATATGGCGAGCCTTGAATAGGTGCAGGTGGCTGGTGCAACTCTCCAGCTCTGGTGGGGCAGATCGCCGGGTCACGTACCCTGCCCTCTCATCGCGTAGCCGCCCATTGTCCGCACGGGATTAGACGACGCCTCTACCGACTTAGCCCAGCTGCCTGGGCGATAACCTGCATAACGTGCGTGTCTTCCCACGCTGCCCGCTTGAGCCGGCCCCAATAGCACACAGGTTTGGGCTGCTCATGCTGCCGGTGTTCTTTCGTAACGCGTGACGACCGGCGATACCGCGTCCAGGCCCTGCCCGAAGGCCCACCCTAGCTATGGCTCACGCAACAAATTCCGGGCATAAAAAAACCCAGCGGCTAGGGCTGGGTTTTCTCTGTGGTGTCGCGCTTGAAAAGCTGAACACGGTGCCATGAAAACAGGGCTATTCCGCGAGTGCAAGTTTTTTACGCGGCTTCGATGAATTTCTCCAACGAGCAGTCAATCCAGCCGACGCCAGTCTTGATGATCTCCCTCGCTTTGGCCTCACTCATATCGTACTTGTTGCCGATCCGCTTGGCTGGCCACTTGGCCGCGTAGTACAGCCAAACGAAGTCACCCATCTCCGGGGCCCGCTTGCACAGCCTGGCGACCGCACCATCAACGACGCTGGCCAGTTCGTCCGTGATGACGTAGGACTTGCTCGTCGACGGGATCATGTCCCGCATGATCGCCCAGGACGGCGAAACATAGCTCGGGACGCCCATGCCATCCATGCGCCAGAAGCCCCATTGCTCAAGCATGTACTCGGTATCGCCCAACGGCAGACGCGAAGGTTTTCTTGTATTCATGCCGCTTTCCTCGGTGTCGGTTCGTTCAGGCCAAACAGCTCACGGAGCATCTTGTCGGCGATTTTGTTCTTGGCGTGCCCTTCGGTGATCCACCGGCGGGCGTAGTCGAGGAATCCAAGGCTGCCACGGTGATTTCCCCAGTCGGCAACCAGATCCATCAGCGCGGCGGCGGCGATCCGCCCATTGGGCTTGTCAAGGAGCAGCCGATTACCCTGCTTGAGGAAATCTCGCTCGTCAGAAGTCAGAACTTTGCGCGGCAATGCCGCCGTTACGTTACTCATTGCCGTCTCCTGGCTGATTGTTTGGCGTGGCCTGGGTGTCGCTTTGTACTGAAAACCTCCTCCTCGGAAGTGGATACCGATTTACGCTGGAAGCCTCGTTATTCATGGTTTCTACGGGTAGCGCCTCCCCTTCGTGTCTCGCTAATGTCCCACCGTGCAAAGCCTCAAAACCTCGTTGATCGAGGTATGCGTGCCAGGTCTCCAGAGCCTGCCGCTTGAGCTGCTCGGCGGACGTGTGGATATAGGCCTGGTCGAGATCCTTCATGGCGTGGTTCAGCAGCAGCTCGCCGACCATGTAGTCAACGCCCAGATCAGTCCATGCGGTACGGGCCACCTTGCGCAGGTCGTGGCTCGACCATTCGCCGTGGGACAGGTGCGTGAACAGGGTGCTGGCCTTCGTCGCGCTGAGGGCTTGACCGGATGCTCCTGGGAACAGGAACTTTCCGGTGTAACCCTTCTCCCGCTGCACAAGCCGGTAGCGCTCGATCAGCGCCTTGGCCTGGGCGGTCAGTGGCAGGGTGTGCGCTGCTTTGGTTTTGGTGTCCGCCGCCGGGATGAACCACTTACCCGTGTCGGTGTTAATGTTCTTCCAGCGGGCCAGGCGGGTCTCACCCAAGCGCGTGCCGTGACAGAGCATCAGCCCAGCCAACACACATGCCGCCGGCGAATCGTCGAACTGCTCGACCAGCAGGTCCAGCAGGCCAGGCACGTCATCGGAGTGAAGCCGCGCCGCCTTCGCCTTGATCTTGGTCCGCACGAAGTCGGTGAACTCCAGGCCAGCCAGGGGATTAACGGCCAACAGGTCCAGGCGATAGGCCTGCCGCACAGCTACACCCAGGACGCCCCAGACCGAGCGCACGAACGACAGCGCGTAACGCTCCTGCATCGGCATCAGCAGCAGCCGGTCAATGGCCGGTCTGTTCAACCCATTCAGCGGCAGTTGACCGAGACGTGGCTGCAGGTGCCGCTTCAAGGCCGACTTGGCGCTGGCCTTGCGCTTCTCGGACAGAGCCCGGTCGCGCGTCATGCGTTCCAGATACCAGGACAGTAGCTCGCCCACCGTTGACCAGTTTGTGGCCGTGGACTTCGCCAAAGGATCGGCGGCCCGACGTACCAGGATGGCCGGCAACGTCGCCAGCATCGCCTTGGCATTGATGTCCGGATAATTACCTGCCTTCCCCCAGGCCTTGCCCACCACGACGTGCCACGAACCTTTGGCGCGATCTACCGTGGAATAACGGAAATGCAGCGACGGGTGCCGAGCGTCACGAAGCGCACGAACATGTGGCCGTTCAGCCTGCCGCCTGATCTCGGAATCAGTCATGACGACGGTAAGAGTTTTCACCAGGTCGTTCATCCTTTCTTCCTCCCCTTGTACTGCTCGGAGAAGGGTCGGCCGATCTCCACTTCTTCCTGGGTGGGCTCACGGCCCGCAAAGTCGACGAACCGGGCGAATCTGCCCTGCTGTTGAACTACGCATGAACCGACGGGCGCGTGCCTGCACTTGGGCATGATCAGTTCGGTAGCGCCGTTCTGGCCCTGCTCGTCGTCCATATCGCGGTGAACCAGAATGATGCAGTGGGCGTCAGCCTCGATCTGTCCGGAGTCTCGCAGATCGGAGGCGATCGGCTTCTTGCCGGGCCGTTTTGTTGAGTCGCGGTTGAGTTGGGCCAGCAGAATCACCGGAACGTCCAACTCTTTCGCGATGTTCACAATGCCGGTCGATATCTTCCCGAGTTCGGACGTGCGGTTGAACGCCTTGCCGTCGGAGCCAATCAGACCGATGTAATCAATGACTACCACGTCGAGGCAGTGCTTTCGCTGAACCTGTCGGCAGATGCTTCGGATGCGCGCCACGGTGAGCCCAGACTTATCACTGACATACAGCGGCTTGCCGTTGATCTTGCTGACGGCAGAGGTCAGGCGCGGCCAGTCGTCGTCCTCAAGCTTCCCACTGTCCAGCACCCGAAGGTCGACGGCCCCCAGTGACGCCAAAGCCCTGTTGGCCAGTTCTTCCTCGGGCATTTCCAGCGAGAACACCATCCCGACGCCAAGCCCCCCACATGCGATGTGCTGGGCAATTTGCAAACCGAGCGTGGTTTTACCGCTGCCTGGAAGACCCGCGACGATAGTTACCGTCTTCTTGCGCAGGCCTCGGATCATCTCGTCCAGCTTTGTCAGTCCAGTGGACAGTCCGGTCGCGAGGTTTCCGTTGTATTTCGAGTCGATGATGTCGATATTTCTGGCTACCACCTCATCCATGCGCTTGTATTCCGGCTCGCCGGTGTCGAGGTCGCGCAGGTCGGCCATGGCTTGCTGGGCACTGGCAATGATCTCCGCCACCGGCCTGTTCTCGTTGGCGGAGTCGCGCACAGCATCAGCGGCGTCAACCAGCCGCCGAAGTACCGCCCGCTCGGTCACTGTCCGGGCATATGCCTTCCAGTTGGCGGTGCTGGGCGTGTTCTTCGCCAGTTCCGCAGCGTAGGCGATAGTTGTGCCGCCACTCGGCAGTACCGGTTTGAAGTTGTGGAGGGTGACGGGGTCTACCGGCTCGCCGGTAGCGTGCAGCTCGGTCATCACCTGGAACAGTGCCGCGTTTTCCGGATCGTGGAAGTCCGCCGTGGTAACGCTGGCAGTGATCGAGTCGAACAGTTCGCCATCCAGCATCAGCGCGCCGAGCAGTGCGTGTTCGGCTTCGTCGCTATACAACTCGCGATAGTCGTTCATGCGCGCCCCCTTGCCGATCCCCACGTGAAACCGACCAGCAGCGCTTTGTTCTCGCGCAGACGGTCAAGGGCTCGCTCGCCAATGTACTGGCTCAGCCCTTGGGCGTTGAGGTTGGACACCACCACCGTCGGGCGAACCAGGTTGTAACGGCGATCCAGCACCTCATGCAGAACCGACAGTTCGTAGTGAGTGCCGGCCTGGGCGCCAATCTCGTCGATCACCAACAAGTCGAAACTCGCCAACTCATTGATCACGTCGCCCTCGGTGTATCCGGCGGCGCGATCCATCGAGCGCTTGAACACGCGGATGATCTCGGCGGCGGTGGTGATCACTGCCACAGCCCGGTGCTGACGAATGACGTGCTGGACGATGCCGCTGGCCAGGTGCGTCTTGCCGTTACCGACGTTCCCGCACAAAAGCAGGTTGCGGCCCGCCTGGAAGTGCTCACCGAAGTTGTCGGCGTAGCCCTGGCAAGTTTCCAGCGCCAGGGTCATGGCTGGGGTGGTGGCGCGGTAGGTGGCGAGAGTGCTATCGGCAAACCGCGGCGTGATGCCGGAGCCTACAAGCGCGCTGTTGACGCTTTCGGCTTGCAGATTGGCCAGCGCCTGCGAATGTTCGGCGCTTCCCCGTAACGCTACGCGCAGGCCGTGGAACTGGCATTGTTTGCATGGTCGGACAGCCATAGAGCCGTCGAACTGCTCAGCCTCGGAGCGATCGACCGCGCCGTGGACCGGGCACTCGCCGGCGAAGGTGCGCTGCTCAGGCTGGCGGCGGAAATTAGAACGCTGGGCCATCTTCGCCTCCTTGGTACATATCAGGGGTGTGGGTGGGCAGGTTGTTGAAAGCGTTCGCCTTTGCAGCCGATGCCGGTACCAGCTCATCAGTCCAGCGCTCCCCGTTCAGCCAGGTAGACGCCATCGGCACGTATTGCCCGTCGTCCTTAGCCCAGTCGCGGGAAATGCGGTGATTGCCAAGAGCGGTCATCAGGGTCATGCGAAGCTCCGCGCCTGGCTTGAGCTTTTCCCAAGCCTTTCGAGCGTCTTTCTTCGATTTCTTATTGGGGTACAGCTTCCAGAAAACTTCGAAGGCTTCGGTCAATTCAGCTTCCGATGCACACAGGGTTTTAGGTTCCTTGACTGGTTCAGAATGGTGACTGGTTCTGGGGGCGGCTGACGCCCCACCCCCTGGGGCAGCTGACGCCCCAGGTAGGGCAGCTGACGCCCCACTACCAAGTTCAAGGTGGAAAAGGTTCGACTGGTTCAATTCACCCTTTCGACGGTACTCGCGGCGAAGGAAACCTGCTTTCTCAAGCTCTCGAACGTGAACCTTCACCGTGGTGCGGCTGATCTCGCACTGGTCGGCGATATGCTGATACGACGGCCAGCACTCGCCCTGATCGCTGGCGTTGTCGGCCAGCTTGACCAGAACCAGCTTGCGCAGCGGGTTTCCGACCTTGGTTTTCATGGCCTTAACCATCAGATCCATACTCATATGTCCAGCTCCCTGGTAATCCGGGCAATGAACGCGTCATAGGTCTCGGTCATGACGACTCCACGGTCCTCCAAGGCGCCGCGGGCTGCCTTCGCCATGGCATAGACCTCCCAGCGGTCACGCTCGGGCAGATGGCGGCAGTTGGAATAGCAGGGCCAGGGGCCGGCGACCACTTCGGCGGTGGTGGGGGTAACTACCGGAATCCCGGTAGTTGATTCCATAGGGGTGGTCATTGGGGTTTCCCTCCTCTGACAACCGCCAGCGACGGTGGCAGCTTCGGCCCGAACGGCGCCCCAGGCGCAAACGGGTCAGGCAATAGATCGCGCGGGCACTCCTTGAGGAAGTCCGAAAAAGCTAGGTGACAAGCATTGAACAGTGGTGCGTCGTTCCACTCTTGCCTCCGACGGGCGGCGCTCTCCTCGACTGCATGGGCAAACACCAGATCCGAGACCGAGGTGTCCCCCCCCTTCCTTGCCTTCTCGCGGTCGACGATGTTGACCTCCAGCAGGTCGCACAGACGGTCAAACCCCAAAGCGGCCGTGAGCCCCTCGGTATCCAGCATCAACGAGCGACCAAAGCCAGAAAGCACTTTGCGCAAATCGTCAAACTGCTCCTTGCGATGATTACTTGATTGCTCCTGAAGCTCATAGATCTTGTTTGCCGTGAAGGGAAGGTGATGGCGCAACTTGCCCGCTTCGCGGCGAAAAGCCCGCCTCTCAGACCTGATAGCGTCGAAACGCTCACCGAATACCCGACAGATGCGGCGCGTAGTTATAAGACTGGTGCTCATGCTCGCCCCCGGCTTTTGCGCTATACGGACGAGTTCGCGCACCAGATTGAAGCCGGCAGGTAACTGCACGGTGTTGCTGTGTCGTTTGTTCATGCGGAAGCCCTCTGGCGCAGCTTGAAGCGGCCTTGCTGAATGTCGGGATGGGTGGCGCGCTCGGCGGTGACGAAGGTGCACTCGGCGGCGAAACGGTCGAAGCGTCGGGTGATATCGGCGGTAGGCCAGATCGGGTATGGCTGCGCACCGTCGTCAGCGTGCTTGCTGCGCACCATGGCGAACGGCAACGGCGCGCCAGGGATATCGCGCATCACGGCGTTGATCACCCAAGGAGGCATCCCGTGGCGCAGGCTGATGCGCTCGCGAATGGTTGTCATCGACTCGAAGCCAGCGGGCCTTTTGTCGAGGTATCGAACCTGCTCGACGCTGGCCACCCGGGTTTCAATGCCGGCGACAGCCTGATCGATGCGATCCTGGCGGCGCTCCATGTCGACCATGACCTGAGCGTTCGCCAGCAGCTGCTCGGCGGGCGACAGAGGGCGCTGGTAGCTGCCGGTCTTTCGAATGCTCGGCAGCACCTGGCCCACCACCCATTCCTCAAATGCCTCAGCAGCTGGCATCTTCGAGCGCATGATCAGTCGGTAAACGTCTCGCTCGGGAATCACTTTCACGTTGCGTACCTGCCCCGTCATTTCTACGGGCCAGGTCTTGTCAGCCTTGCAGTGAGATCTCACGGCTTGGTCTGTATCGACATACTCGAGCAACTCGGCAATGTCCTTGGCGATGAACCACGGATCTCCCTGCTCGTCGGTAATGACGCGGATCGCGGTGCCTCGAAAATCGAAGGGGGTCAAGTTCATTGATCACCCCCACTTTCCCGCGCCACGCTTTCGGATTGCGAGTTTTGTGGTGCGGATTCGCCAAGCACCTTGAATTGGTCGATAGCGCTATAAACTCCGCCAAAACCGGTGTCGTTGAAATATTTCGCCACCTCAAACAAGGCGCCAATCCCTTTTCCGCTGTCGTGCAGGTGATCCAGGTGCATGGCCTTGATAAGTGCGTGCTGCCATTCGAGAACATCCTTTGCTGCGCACAACTGAAACTCCGCCTCTTGCGAAGCCTCTTGCATGGTTGGCACTGGCTCGTTCATTTGGCGGCTCCCTGGTGCGGGATGTTTTGCAGCTTGTAAGCCGCCGCCGCGCCGGCCTCGGCCATTGTCATCGACAAATAAGCTAACGAATTGATAAGCCAGCCGGCACTCATGGCGAGTTCATCAGAGAGTTCGCCGTGATTTGCTGCATGCGCGATGAGCTCACCGATAGCGGCAACTCCGCTCAGTGTGCTGATCTGGAATTCGTCGTTGGTGTTCTCTACGCACTGAAGCTGTTCGACCTGGGCAGGCGTGAGCTTTGCCCCCTTCGCGAAGCTAGATGGAAACTCGCGTTCAACGTTGACCAGCAGCTGGTTCCACATTGGAGGCTTCATTGTGCGTCCTCCGCTTCGTATGCTGCCTTGAGCCCGCGCTCAGCTGAGCGGGTGAGCGCAGATACAACATCACCTATGAAGCCCAGGGTGCGAACCTCAGATAGGTACGCGAGCTCACCTTCGTTGATTGCATAGGCGAGTCGGCCACATAGCTGGCTGATGCCATCGGCCCGATCCGAAGCCACGGACAAAGCCTCGATAAGGTTGGCATCCGCTTTAACGCTAAAAAGGTCGGTGTATTCCACGCCAAACTCACAGGGTTTAAGTTTCGGCAGTTGCACTGTTTGTTGGGTGGTGCTATTTTTCGTTTGCATGTTTTGTCCCTTCGAAAGACAAAGTGGTGCCAAAGCCACCTGGTGGAACAGGTAGCGACTAAGAAGCTCAGCTCAGGCTGGGCTTTTTTGTGGGCGACCGAAAAGTCAGCCGCTCAGCAAAAAATGGGATGGGTTGCAGGGGCTCATAGGTGGGCCTGCTGAGTACTGGATGGATTCACAGCACCATCAGCGGTCTGACCTGGCGGTGAGGTCTGGCGTACATTTGCGTCCAAGGTCGGCGAGGCATCTGGGTACAGATCGGGCCTAAGCTGATGACGGGAAATGCCTGTGACAGCTTCGATTTTTAGGACGTGTTTAGCTGGGACGCTTCCGGTTGAGCACATCCATTGGACGTTCTGCGGCGTACAGCCGAGGGCCTTCGCAAGAGCCGTCTGGCTTCCGGCAGCTTTTGCCGCTGAAGTCATTGCATCAATACTCATTGGTTGTCCCTGCGGGCTTATGACATTGCTGCAAAGGCTACAACTGCAATTTCATTTTTACAAACGTTATTTGCAGTGAACGCTACAACGTCAACTTGTATCCTGAGCACATGAGCATATCTATGACCGCGTCGATCATTACCGAGGCCCGCGAAAAGCAAGGCCTTAATCAGTCCGAGCTGGCCAGAAGACTTGGGGTTACGCCTCAGGCTGTTCAGGCATGGGAGTCGGGGAGATCGCTTCCACGCCCGAAAAAGCTTGTGGAAATAGCAAGGGTCCTCCAGATCCCATCCCATCAACTTCTGACAGCAAGCGGCCTACTCAGCGGCCCTTTTCCTGAAGTATTGAGAAGGCTTGGGCTAGAACCAGGCGCTGGCGAAGCCGTCATGCAGGGGGATATTTCAGTCTGGGATGATGAAACCCCACTCGAACCGGATGAGGTCTTCGTCCCTTTGCTGCGTGAGGTGGAGCTTTCGGCCGGCTCTGGAAGGTTCGCCATTGAAGAGAGCAGCGCCTCCAACCTGCGTTTTTTTAAGAAAGACCTTCGACAGAACAACGTTCAGTTCAACAATGCAAAGTGCGTGATGGTGAGCGGAAACTCAATGTTTCCGGTGCTTAGAGACGGCGCAACCGTTGGAGTTAACGTTGGTAAAACCTCAATCAGCGACATAGTGGATGGCGAGATGTACGCGCTCAACCATAACGGCCAGCTCCGCATTAAGCAGGTATACAGGCTGCCTAACGGCATTCGATTGAGGAGCTTCAATCGTGAGGACCATCCTGACGAAGACTATTCATTCCAAGACGTGCAGGACGAACAAATCAGCATAATCGGGCACGTTTTCTGGTGGGGTATGTTCTCTCGCTGATCGCTGTCAGCCGCTCAAGGGCGGCTTTATTTTGCCATCAATTACAAATTACATTTGCAATTACAAATAACTGATTGTAGATTTCACTCCATCGCAACCCGCATGGAGCTACAAGAATGACCGCCACAACCATCAACTTCGCAGGCTTCACCGGCTTCTTGGGCCGTGGGGCAGCTCCGCGCGAGCTGCAGTGCTTGATGGCGGTGGCGTCTGGTCAGACCTCAAAAGAAGCAGCGCGAGAGCTTGGCGTATCGCCAGACACTGTGGACAAGCGCCTCTTGTCACTGACCACGAAACTTGGCGTCACTCGCCGTGCAGCGCTCGTAGCTAAAGCGTTCTCGCTTGGCCTGATCAAGGTGGCGGGTGTAATAGCTCCTAATCCTGAGCCACAACATCAAGAAGACGGCGACCAGCTCGAAGGCGTCTTTATCGCCTAACCCAAAACTGATTTTTGCGAAAGCCAACAACGCGGCCGGGATTTGTTCGGCCAGGAGAAAGTGAAATGAAGCTCTTCAAGCTCTTGCTTTTGTTCTTGCTCTACCTGTTCGCAACGCTGATCTGGTTCTCCGAGGCCGTGCCGGTGATTTTCGATAACCCCAGCGACTTCGAGTTGATCGGCGGCGTGTTCGGCATCTGCGTCTGGATGATCGTCACCGCCTCTCTCGTGATTTACGTAATTCAAACCCCGCGCAAAAGCGCACCCACTGAAAGGAAGTAATCATGCTCGGTAAATTGTTCGGTAAGAAATCTGGTCAGGCCCGCGCTGCGGTAGCCAAGCTGGCCAACCGTGACCTGATGGAGGCCGTGGTCTACGGCTCCATTTATGTCGCCGCGGCTGATGGTGAGCTGGAAGAAAGCGAGCTCTCCAAGATCGAGACCATCCTCAGCAACAACCCGGCGCTGCAAGGATTCGGCGCGGAGCTCTCCAACACCATCGACCGCGCCAAGACCGACTTCAAGTCTGGTGCCCGCATTCTTCGCCAGAACGCAGAGAAAGAGCTTGGTGACCTAGCGCACTCGCCAGCCGAAGCGCTGACCGTGCTCAACGTGATGCTGACCGTTGCCGAAGCGGATGGCGAGATCGAGCCGGCCGAACTGACCGCCCTGGAGCGTAGCGCCAAGCTGCTGGGCCTCAACCTGAAAGACCACCTGTAACCATGCTGGCCAGGTTCGGTGCCAGGGCACGTTCGCTGGCGGCCTACGGGCTCGCCGGTGGCGTTGTCTTCGTCGACTCGGCTAGTCGCATCTTCTCAATGGTGGGCGACCTGGTTCTGGTTGTCCTGCTGTTGGTGGTGCTGATGACCGGTAAGTCAAAGCCCAACTGAGCCCATCCACAGCCGCCGCTGGCGCACATCTGCGCCATCGGCCAGGAGATCATCATGAAAGCACCACTGATCAATATTCGAAACCTGCACATCAGCCTCGGCACTTTTCTGCCAGAGCAGCTAGCGCCCGGCGTCAGCTTCCTGGAACCAGGTACCGCTGTGCCTGCCGCGACTGCGACACCTGCCGGTGACGTGCTCGTCCCACCAGCCATCGGCGAATACTGGGTTGGCCAAGGCGGGATCTATGCCGGCATCCAGCAGGATGAGGATGGTCAGCTGTATCACAAGATATTTGCCGCAGAGGATGTGGGCCGCTTCGCCTGGGGCGAACATGGCACTGAGACCACCGTCACCAGCAAGTCCAATGGAGTGCTGAACACCTGCATCCTGCGCGATACCGACGGATCGTTTCCGGCTGCTGAGGCTGCTGGCAACTACACCGCCGACGGGCATCACGACTTCGTGCTTCCGAGCATTGCCGAGTTGAACCATGCGTGGACGTTCATCCCGGACAGCTTCGCCAAAGAGGCGTACTGGAGCAGCACGCAGCGCTCCGCCGACGGCGCCTACAGCATGGCCTTTGGAGCTGGCTGGCTCGGCAGCAGCGGCAAGGGCATCGAGCGGCTCACGCGCCCTGTCCGCAGCCTTCCTATCCAGTAATTCATTCCTTCAATTGCTTCTGCGGCTTCGGCCGCACTGGAGATCCGCATGTGCGCCACAAATTACGACTCCCGCACCGCCGACAAGTTTGTGGTGCGCTTGCCCGACGGCCTGCGCGCCGATATTGAAGCAGCAGCGAACGCCGGCGACCGCAGCATGAACAGTGTTTTCATCCAAGCCGTGCGCCAGTACCTGGATGGTCAGAACCGCCAGCAAATCCTGCTCGACGCGCTGGCCAACACCGTCACCACTCCCATGTCAGTCAACCCGATGCACATTGACGATCGCGTGAGGATGGCCGCTGATGCGCGGCGCTACGTATGGCTTCGCGATACGGCATACAACACGCCGCGCCAGGATCTGGTGCCTCGCGATAAACAAGGAACCATGCTGGTTGGTGACGATCTCGACGCTGATATTGAGCGGGCTATGACAGCATACCCAGGCTGGGCGGAGGTTGAGCAATGAAGCGACGCCAAATATCCCCCGCCGCCCTTCCCGCCATCGGCCAACCTTTCGCCGGCGGCTTCTACGCTGGCCGGATCTATTTCGACGGTGCCGAGTACGCGCTGATCGATGCTGGCCGCGACTTCGAAACCTCCGCCCACTGGTGGGACCACGACGGCCCGCGCCCACGCATCCGAGGTGCAACGCATCGCTTTGATGGCATGGCCAACACCCTAGCCATGAGCGCGGAAGGCTGCACCATCGCTACCAAAGTACTTGGGATGAACATCCGTGGCACCTGGGGCTGGCACATCCCGAGCATCGAGGAATTGAACGTGATGCGCGGCAACCTGCTTCAGCTCGAGGGTTGGGACTACCGAAACCGTACAGGCAGCAACGCAGCGCCTCAGGCCTTCGTCGGCGCGGTGGACTACTGGTCTAGCACGCAAAAAGAGAACGCTGCCACGGCCTGGTGCCTGCACATGCTTCCTTGGTGCGTGCCCGATAGCAATTGGGTCAGTGCCTGCAAGGGCATCCGTCCGGTGAAGGTACTGCAGATCAGGGCTGATGCTTTCGTGCATGAGCCTGTCAGCGATTCGCCGGTTACTGCGCAGGTCGACCTGCAAGGCCTGACCGCCAGCCCGGCCGTGGCCGAGGTGCTGGGCCAGTTCATCAACGAGGACACCGGCCGCTTCTATGGCCGCACCGACGACCTGCTGGCCCAGCTGGCGATCATCGCTGGGGAGGCTCGACCATGAAAACCATCATCACCATGATCCTGCTGCTGATCGCTGGCCAGGCCTCGGCCGGTGAACAGGTGATCGACGTGCAGCACGACAGCGTGCGCGGCGTCACCTGCTGGATATTGAACAACACCGGTATCAGCTGCCTGCCGGACAGTTCGCTCCTACAGACGCCCACCAGCAGCACCACCGACGAAAGCCAAGCGGCGCGGGCTTCTCTGGCAACTTCCATGTGCCAAAACGAGCAATTGAGCACCGGCCTGCTCCCACATGAAAAGGGGTTCCAGCTATGAGTCGCATCAACGGCACCAAGGGACAGCGCCTGATCGAACTGTTCAACGCCCTGCAGCGCCGGGAAACCACGTTCGGGCAGATCTACGCCATGTCGGCATCGTGCGGCATCGACGCTCGCCGGGTGCTGGCTGACCACTTTCAGCGAGGTGCGAACCATGGGTAAGCAGTTTGAAACGGAGCGAGACCGTGCTGAGTATTGGAAACAGCGTGCCAAAAGTGCCGAAGGTCATCTGTTCGCCAGCGACTTCAAGGCGGCAGTAATGGCACTGCACGCGTGTACGAACTTCGAATCGACGCCATGGGATGAATTGTCTGGGTGCCAGCTGGGCAAGCTTTATCGGGCGACGGGCTCAGTCATTCGCGTGGTTAATGCCCGGCGTTGCACGCGCGCCCCGAACGATACAGATTCCGAAGAGGTGATACGCGCGCTGAACGCCGAGCTAGATAAGGCCGGCGAGGACTACGACAAGGCCTGGCGTCA
This sequence comes from Pseudomonas haemolytica, assembly GCF_009659625.1. GTDB lineage: Bacteria > Pseudomonadota > Gammaproteobacteria > Pseudomonadales > Pseudomonadaceae > Aquipseudomonas > Aquipseudomonas haemolytica. Next base: position 432,400 of record NZ_VOIW01000004.1, read on the forward strand.
CGATTTGAACGACAAGAACAACTATCAAGTGTTGGTTGCGGAAGTCGCTCGGCTGCGTGCCAATGCAGGCCGATACCAGTTCATCGCTGACAACGCTTGTGACGTGAGCTTCTACGTGGCCAACACAGATAGTGGTGACGGCGATACAGCGCCTGGCCCGCGCGTCGAACTAACCCGGGATCAATACCCGCTGGAAATGTTTGGCACCGGCAAGGCGAAGCTGGATTTCGCGGTAGACGCATTGATGGCGACAAAAGATGTCGCGACACAATCCACGGACACCGAAAACGTGTCGCGACACGAAGGCGGGCAGACATGAGCGCAGCTAGAGTCATAGAGTTTGAGGAGTTGCAGCGGATCACCGGCTATACGCGGCGTGCTGACGTGGAGAAAGCGTTGCGTGGGGAAGGAATACGAATATTCCTAGGCAGGAAGGGGCCTTGGACTACCGTCGACCTGGTAAACCAGGCGGGCGGGCTCAAGCCAATTGATCAAGAAAAGTATGACGCGGACATAGTATGAAGCGAGGAAGGAAGCGCCAGCACAACCCGAACATCCCTGGGCATATTGACCAGGCGGCCCTGCCACGCTCGGTGTATTTCGACCACCGGGGGGCGGGGTGCTGGTACATCCTGTATTTCAATGAGGCAGGCCGGCGCCAGCGGCAGAACCTGTGTGCGGGCAATGTGACGCTTTCGGAGCTTCACCGACTGATCGAGGAACGCAACGGCGTAGACCGCGACAGCCTGCAGTACCTCTGTGACGAATTCCACAAGAGCGACCAATACAAAACCCTCAGCCCGAAAACCCACGACGACTACGTCTACTCCCGCGATGTGCTGCTGGCGTTCCCGACAAAGCTCGGCAAGCCGCTGGGCGAGCTGGCGGTGCTCAAGTTCACGCCGGCGCTGATTCAGCGGATCATCGACAAGATCGCCCAGGAGGGCAAGCCATCGAAGGCCGCTCACGCTCTGCGCTACCTGCGCCGTGTGATGCAGTGGGGCCGCAACCGTGGGTTCGTGAAGGACAACCCGGCAAAGGGCATCGAGTCTCCCAAAGAGCGCAAGCAGCGCCGACTGCCAGACGACACGGTCATGGTTAACCTGATCAGGTTCGCGAAGCAGCAGGGCCAGCTCAAGAGCGGCCAGCCTGGGGCCTGCTCGCCTTACCTTTGGTATGTGATGGAAATCGGCTACCTCTGCCGCCTACGCGGTATCGAGACGATCACACTCACCGACGAGAACGAACTCGCCGAAGGCGTGCTGACCAACCGCCGAAAAGGAAGTCGGGACAATATCGTACGCTGGACGCTTCGGCTGCGCGCTGCCTGGGATGCGGCCAAGGCCGTCAGGTCGGAGACGTGGGAAAGAAAGCGTGTACCGGTACCAATCCGTGCAGACCAGCGCTTTCTGATCATCGCCGCCACCGGCAGACATTTGTCGAAGTCAGGGCTCGACACAGCCTTTCAGCGGCTGATCGTCCAGGCGATCGACAAAGGAATCCTCACCGAGGAGCAGCGCTTCGGAATGCATGACTTCAAGCGCAAGGGCATCACCGATACCGTGGGCACCCGGGCGGACAAGCAACAGGCGTCTGGGCACAAAGACGAATCCATGATGGACGTGTACGACCTCAGCGTTCCAACCGTGAACCCTTCGGCTGAATGAGCTTAGGAGCGTGCATGTGACTTTATGAGCGATCCATTCGTCGGAAGCTTGCTTGAATTCTTTGTTTGTACTATTACTTCGATGATAGCTAATTGACGTTATAGTAGTTATGTTGATAATTGCGCGACTTTGAATTCTCCATGGCAGGGCAAGGATGACCACAAACGTTATTTGTCGGACCAAAAAGCTACTGACCAGCGATTCGCGGTGGTCCTGCAGTATCGTGGGCTACCCTGATCACATAGCTTTTGTTGACAATACAGGCTTCGACAAGCTCGCAGTGCGTCAGGCACATGCCCTGGTTTTCGCAGGTGACGGCGAGCTGATCGCGGCGTGGAAGGCATGGTTCACTGCCAAAAGTTTGGATTTTGGCAAAATGCCAGGTTTCCACAGGCTGATACCAGGCACGAATATTTTGGAATCAATCGTAATCAGCCTGGTCAAAAAACCATCATGTGATGTCATGTTCAGTTCTGGTAACTTCATGGCTCATGGTGAGGAAGCGCGCTTTTCTGGAAGCGGTGCCCAGTTTGCAAAGGATTGTTACGCTCGTAATCTGTGTGGACGTACCGCGATTACGACTGCCGGCCAGAGCGATCCAGCTACCGGCGGCGAGACGAAATTCGTGGAACTTGAGACAGGGTCAACAAATCTGACCGTGCTGCAGGCCACGTTAAATGAACTGAAAAATGCGCTCAATGTGCGAGGGTTCGTAATGGATACGACTACTAAGACTGTGACCCCGATCAATGCATGGCAACCAGGCTCTGCTGACGCCAAGCGCGCCATCGTCAGCAGCGTGGCGTCCATCTCCGCCCCGACGGGATTGCCGACTAGATGCTGGTCTGACCAAGAGCAAAATGAATTCGTTAAGGCTCTGCGCGAAGTTGAGCGTGAAGAGGCAGCGATGCAGTAATGTGTCGAGTACAAAAAAACCCGCATTAGCGGGTTTTTTTGTGTCCATAGATAACCAATCTCTTCCTGAGCAACTGATTAAACCGAAAGCTGCTCACAGCTTTATCCACAGTCAAGCGGTAGAGAATGCTGTACAGAACCCCAGTCTTTTTCGCGTACAAAAACTACGTCCTTACCTGCAAAATAAGGTCGAAACGCATATAGCTAGCGTACAAAAGAATCGCTGCAAGCTAGACCGATACTGACTAAGGGGCCTGACTTGTAATCAGTAGGTCCCGGGTTCGACTCCTGGTGCCGGCACCATACAAAACGAAGCCCCCACAGAAATGTGGGGGCTTTGTTGTTTCCGCACGTCCTCTTTTTGTCCACACACCGCAATCCGGGAGCCTCGCGGGGCCGTCCAACCCACCGACGATCTGCGTGGCCAAGACAACGGATGCTGTCTCTCAGCCCAGTTGCTCACAGAAGACGCAGCAATGACGAAGGACACGGACCGTTATGCCTGGGCCTCGCATTATTTGCAGGAGATGAGCAAGGCGGTGATTGATGATGCGGTGAAGGTGTTGGAGTCGCCAGGGAATGTTGAGCACTAAAGAAGTCGTGTGGTGCGCGGGCTGACGTCATCGCGGGCAAGCCCGGCTCCCACAGAGGAAAGCCCTGGCCTGAATAGGTCGGGGCTTTTTTGCGAAAGGCTAACCACGCGCCAAGAGCCATATGGCACTTAGCCACTTTTCCAATTGACACCCCCTCCCCACTCCGTTAAAACCCCCGCCTTGCTTGCGCTTTTATCGAGACATGGATGTTGTCCAACCCTCCGCTGTTCAAATACCGCCGCTATTGGCTGGCGGTCATCATCGTGTTGCTGGCGATTCTTGATCCTTTCGGCCTGGCCAGTTCCAGCGACAAGGCGTCGGCGCAGTGGCTCAATCGCATGTTCGCCAGCCATTACCCGAGCGTCGCGCAGCAGCGCGTGGCGGTGGTGTTGATCGATGATGCCTACCTGATGCGCAACGACACCTCTTGGCCAATGCCCTACGGCGAGCAGAGCAAGTTGTTCAAGCGTTTGCTGGCGTACAAGCCGCGGGCTGTGTTTGTGGATTTGCTGTACAGCCATGACCACTCGTTGGGGGACCCAGCGCGGGGCAGTCAGTTGCTGGCGAATGTGTTTGAGCGTTATCAGCGCCAGGGCATCCCGCTGTGGTTGGCCAATACCGGGTTGACGCGTGCGCAGGCGGGCCAGGCCAATACGCTGGCGCCTTTTATGCAGGTCAGCCGCCCAGCCCTGGTGGTGTGGGAAGGGGTGGACGACAAGTACCCACTGGCCAAGCAAACACAGGCCGGGCTGATGGAAACCCCCGCCTTGGCGCTATACCGGGTGTTTTGTGCCACGCAAGACTGCCAGCCGCCGCCGGTGGATGCGCAAACCGCTGCGCAGCGCCAGCCCATAGCGGTGCAATGGGGGCTGAAGCTTGCAGCGGAACAGGCGCGTATTGCCGATATTCGCCACTGCGCAGCGCCGCGGCATTTTTTGCTGGACGGGGTGGCGCAGTTGTTTCAGGCGGTGTTCTGGAAGCTCGACGACTCGGCCCAGGCGCGATGCCCTTATACGCTGACGTTGTCGGCCAGTGACCTGGAGGTCAGCGACCCCAACGACCAAGCCTTGATCGCCGAGTTACTCCACGACCGCCTGGTGCTGGTGGGCGCCAATATCGCGTCCACGGGAGACCTGGTGGAGTCGCCAGTACACGGCCAGCTCCCCGGCGTTTACCTGCACGCCATGGCCCTGGATAACCTGATTAATACAGGTATGGACTACGACCATGAACCGGCCAACTTTCCGCACCTGCCGTTCAACTGGCTGGACCTGCTGGAGCTCGCGCTGCTGGCGTTGATCGCCGTGCTCAAGGCTTTGCACGCACGACGCCTGGCGGGCCATCGCACCTGGAGCCGCTGGCGGCGCCAGGAAATCTGGTTTTTTACCTCGCCGTGCCCGTCGTGGCTGTTGGTGATGTCGATGTTGGCGGCGGTCAGTGTACTGCTGAGCCTCAATGACATCACCCCGGTCAACGTGCTGGGCATTGTATTGCTGTCGTTGGTGTTGTTCAGCGAGCGGATCGAAGCCTTCTTCGACCGCGATCGCTGAGTGTGCCGTCTTGTCATTTGACTCAAGGAACCCAAGGATGAACAGAAGCCTTATCGTCTTGCTCGCCGCCCTCTTCACCCAGGGCGCCTGGGCGCAAACCCACAATATCCAGGCGTTTCTCGCCGACCCGGTGACGGTGCTCGACGAGCAGGGCAAGCAACAGCGTGAGTTGGCGAAAAAGGATGCGCCCACCCAGCCCGTGCCGGTGTTGCAGTACAACCAGGCACTGGACTTGGTGCAGGTAGAGCTGGCAGGCCAGAAGGTCTGGCTGGACACCATGGACTTGCGCATCGAACCGCCGCTGAACGTCGTCGACCTGCCCTGCCAGGGCCTGACCAAAAGCCAGGCCAAGGACAGCCGCAACAATTCCACCATTGGTTTTGGTGCCGGTTGCAATCAATAAAAGGAGCGTTACGGTGAAGGGATATCTAGTGGCAGCCAGCTTATTGGCCAGTTCGGTGCTCAGTGGTTGCGCCACCTTGAAGGGTGCGGACCAGGCATTCCTGAACCTGGTGGGACCCTCGACCCAATCCCGGGTCCAGGGCCACTACGTGGACAACACCGACGTGCGCCAGTACTACAAGCTCGACCCACAGCGCCAGAGCCAGCAGCGCCTGAGCTATGACGGGCGAGCGGTGCCGGCTGCCGAGGCGCGCCAGCAGAACCTGGTGGATATCCCGATGCTGCAAGGCTACTTGCAAGGCATTGTCACGCGCTTGTCCAAGGGCTGGCCGGGGGAGTTGCCGCCGCTGCAGGTGAAGATCACCGACAGTTATGGCTTCGGACCTTCGGCGGACCCTTACGGCAACCTGTTCGTGCCGCTGGGCATGCTGGATAACGTTGCCAGCGAAGACGAAATCGCCGCGATGCTTGGCCACGAAATGAGCCATGTGCTGCTGCATCACCATGACCGCATGGCCGCCTTCCAGCAGCAGAAAGACATGTTTACCACTGTCGCCTCCACGGTCGCCTTGGCCACCATGGCTGCCGATACTGGTGTCGACCGCAGTTCCGGGACGATGAAGCTGTTCAGCAAAGACCCGGCCGGTACCCAAAAGACCATCGGTAACACGGTGCTGTACACCGCGCTGGCCAATACATTTTCCGACCAGGTGTGGAGCACCGCCTGGGGCCGCAGCCAGGAAGACCAGGCCGACCTGCTCGGCACCGACTTGATGATCCGCGCCGGCTACGCCCCGCGCGCTGCTACCCACAGCCTGGAGCGCCTCAACGACTTCCAGGGCAAGCAGAAACCGTTGCTCACGGGGTTCCTCACGGCGCGCAAGAATGCCATGCAGGATTCTCTGCAGCAGTTCAATCTCAACCAGTTCACCAAAGAGCTGGACGTGCTGGTCAAGGACGGTCTGACCACCGGCCTCACCGCGACCACGCAGTACTTCAACCGCTCGCATATGTCGGCCATGGACCGCGATACCGAGCTGCGCCAGTACTTGCAACGCGAATATCGCCAGGAGCGCCGCGCCCGGGTCAACCCGCAAAGCTGGTCGAAAATGAAGAACACGCCCCAAGTGGCGAAGGCCTTGCAGGGCTACAAAGACGCATACTTCGCAATCGATGCCTTGGAGAAAAACAAAGTGCCGGACGCCGAAAGGTTTATCCGCAAGGCCCTGGCGTCGCCGGTCAAGGACCAGCCGAGCATTCGACGCACGGCCTATACCGTGCGCCTGGCCCAGGGCAAAAACAGCGAAGCGCTGAAAGAGTTGCAGGCGATCAAGGACTGGTCCCTGGCCGGCCCTTCCACCTATGACTTGATGATCAGCTACCACCTCAAGCGGGGTGACGGGCAATCGGCACTGGCGATGATCGACAAGGCCGAACGCAACCTGGGCTCGGAAGAACTGTTCATCACCGAAAAGCTGTTGGCCAACCAGCAACTGCAGAATGCACAGCAGGTACAAGCCGTGCTACGCAAGTGCGAGCAATACCCGACACGCAAGGAAAACTGCAAGAAGCTCGCGCCGGTCAAGGCCTGACATTCAGTCTCGCCGCCAGGCATAAAAAAACCCCGAACCAGTCGGGGTTTTTTATTGCCTGGGATCAGGCGCGACGCTCGATCAATTAGAAAACGTTGATCGGGTAGTCGGCGAACAGACGGATTTCGTTACCGCCTACGTTGTAGTTGCTGGCGTTGTTGGAAACGCGCAACCACGAAGCGCGAGCACGCAGGCTCAGGTCTTTGGCTGGGCCGCTCTGTACCACGTACTTGAACTGGTTCCAGATTTCACGCTCGGTGCCATCGCCACGGCCGCTGCCGTCGTCGATGTTGGTACCACGCACGTAGGCGATGTTGTAGGTCAGGCCCGGTACGCCGAAGGTGGCGAAGTCGATGCCGTAACCTGCTTGCCAGGAGCGCTCGTCCTTGCCGTTGAAGTCAGACCAGTAGGAGTTGGCCAGCAAGATGGTATTGCCGCCGTCGCCGATGCCGCCAGCGTTGCGGTAGCCGCCGTACAGGTAGCCGGTGTCACCGGTGCTGCGCTGGTGAGCGATGGTGAAGCTGTGCGGGCCAACAGCCCACGTGGCGCCCAGGCTCCAGATCTTGTTGTCGCGCGCATCCGCATCACCTTGGTTTTCCAGGGCGAAGCTGCGGTCGAGCTTGGTTTTGTAGCCGTTGAAGTCAAATGTCAGCGACTGTTGTTCTGGCAGGGCCAGCACGTAGTTGACGTTGACGTATTGCTTCTTCAGCACGTCCTGCATGTCGGAGGCGTACAGGGCAGCCGACAGGCTTTCGGTGAATTTGTAGCTACCACCGATGTAGTTGATGCTCTTCAAGCGGCCGCTGTCGCTGCCCTCGGCGCTCTTGCGAGCTTCCTTGGTGAAGTGACCGGCGTCCAGTTGCAGGCCGGCGATCTCTTTGGAAACGATCGAGGTACCCTCGTAGGTTTCCGACAGCAGGCGCGAGTTGTCGTATTGCAGGACCGGCACGGCTGGCATCTGCTGACCGTATTTGATCACGGTGTTGGAGATACGCGCCTTGACGGCTGCGCCGCCTTTGGCCAGGTCGTTGGCGGCTTCGCCACTGTCACCCTGCTTGAAGAAATCGATACCGCCAGCGCCGCTGCGACCTTTACCGCCGTCAAGGCGGATAGCGTATTGCCCGATCACATCCACACCCACACCCACGGTGCCTTGGGTGAAGCCGGACTCGAACTTGCCGATGAAGCCTTGGCCCCATTCGGCTTTGTCCTGCTTGCCGTTTTTGTAGTCACGGCTGATGTAGGCGTTACGTGCCGCGATGTTCAGGTGGCTGTCTTCAACGAAACCCTTGGATTGTTCCTGGTCGTTTGCCATTGCTGTCGATGCGCTCAAAATCCCCAGAGCGATCAGACTCATCCGTTGCTTCAACATTTTCTTATATTCCTTATTACTGGTTGAGTACGCGCTGTGACACCAGGCTCCGTGTTGCTTTTCTGGTGTCGACTTTTCCAGCTAAAAGAAGGCCCGCGGACGACTGAACTGCCGCGGGCCTTTTTTTATTGGATGAGTCATGGCGGTGAGCCACAGGCGTTGGGCGCAATCCTATGCGTGCATTGAACTAAGTGTCAATTTCGTGAATCGTCTGTATTTAGGCGATATTCGTCTAAGCAGCGCTCTAAAGCGCTGCGATGAGAAGCCTTTAATCTCCCCTCGCACCCTTGAAAACACATTAAGTAACAAATCTAACAAGCGACATCTTAGGGAATAGATAACACGCGCAAATGCAAAGCATTACCATTCGCGAAATTTCCTGCCAAACCAGTTGGATACACTCCCCATGCTTGCCCCTCGCCTGACGCCCATCTCTCTTGGGTTCTCTGTTTTGCTGTCTACCAGTTTTGCCTGCGCGGTGACGGTGTTGCCCGAAACCTCGATCCGCGCCGAAGCTGACGAAGACGACCCACGGGTCAGGGAGACCGATACCGCTACGCGCACCGCGACCTCCGTACGCTATGTGCCCCAGGCGATCGATTCGGTGAAAACCGAAAGCCTGCGCTCCTACGGCACCAACGACCTGGGCCAGGCGTTGAGCGGCATCCCCAACGTCAGCAGCGGCGCCGACACGCGTTTCGACAGCCTGCGTATACGTGGTTTCGATGCGAGCAATGACTTCTACCTGGATGGCATTCGCGACGACAGCCAGTACGTGCGCGACCTGCATAACATCGAACGCATCGAAGTGCTCAAGGGGCCGGCTGCGGTGCTCTATGGGCGAGGCGGCCAAGGCGGGATCGTCAACCGCGTGAGCAAATTGCCCACGCCGGGCCAGAAGTCGAGCATCGAAGCCCAAGGCGGCAGCAATGATCTGCGCAGCCTGTATGCCGACCTGAGCACCGACCCGACCGACACCATCAGCCTGCGTCTGAACATGGGCAACCAGGACAACAAAAGCTTCCGCGACGGCGTGAGTGGCAACCGCCAGTTGTTTGCACCTTCGATGAGCTGGCAGCTCACCCCTGAGCTGAACTGGCTGGTGCAATACGAATACAGCCGCTACAACCGCACGCCGGACCGTGGCATCCCTGGAGTTAACGGGCGCCCGGCTGATGTGAGTCGCAGCACGACCTATTTTGATAGCGGCGATTACATCGACGATAAATCCCAGTCCCTGCGCTCCAAACTCGCCTACGAGCTCAATGCCAACTGGCAACTGCGCCACACTCTCGGCGTGTTCAAGCTCGACAGCGATTTCGACAATACCTACCAGACCGGCTACGACCCGAAAACCAACACCGTCAGCCGCCAACACTGGCAACAGGACCTGACCACCCGCAATGTGTTCAACAACCTTGAACTGGAAGGTGGTTTTGATACGTTCGGCCTGGAGCACCGCCTGCTCACCGGTATTGAACTGGGTAGCCAGCGCCGCGATCCGAAGCTGTACTCGGCTCGGGATGGCAAGACTGTGCCGAGCCTGGACCTCAACCAACCCAATCGCCGCCTGAGCCATACCGGGAGCATGCGACTGTCGAGCAACAACCACACCGAAGTCGAAAGTCGCGCCCTGTACGTGCAGGATCAACTGCGCCTGAATGACCAGTGGCAACTCCTCGGCGGGCTGCGTTACGACCGCTTCGAGGTGGACACCACCAGCAAGCTGCTCAACACCCAACAGGACGTGAAGAGCCACAGCACCAGCCCGCGGGTGGGCCTGGTGTGGACGCCCCTGGAGCACCATTCGTTCTATGCCTCATGGAGCAAAACCTTCACACCAGCAGGCGGTGGCCTGATTGGCATCACGCCGAATGCGGCCGGCAGCGTCAACGACCTGAGCCCAGAGCTGACCAAGCAAAAGGAAATCGGCGTGAAGAGCGACTGGCTCGACGACCGCCTGAGCACCACCCTGGCCATCTACGAGTTGGAACTCTACAACCGCCGTACCAGCGACCCGCTGGACCGCACCATTACCCTGCTCACCGGCGAGCAACGGTCACGCGGTGTGGAGCTGACCGTCACGGGCAAGATCGTCGACAACTGGTACGTACGTGGCGGCGTAGGCGTGCAGGACGCCAAGGTCGAGAAGGACAACAATGGCTTTGAAGGCAAACGGATCAGCGATGTGGCCAAGCGCAATGCCAGCCTGTTCATCACCTGGAAGCCTGAGATGGGTTGGTATGCGGAAACCGGTTTGACTCTGGTCGGCGATCGTTACGCCGACAACCTCAACACCGTGGTGCTTGCGGGCTATGGCCGCTGGGACGCACTGGCCGGGTTCCGTCAGAAGGAATGGGACGTCAGGGCGGCGCTGAACAACATCGCCGACAAAAACTACTATGCCTCGGCGACCAGCGCGGCGCAGATCCAGCCGGGAGAGCCGCGTAGCGTGGTCGTCACAGGTACTTACAGTTTCTAATATTCAGCACAGCTCAAATGTGGGGGCGGGCTGCTCGCGAATACGGTCTATCAGTTGCACATTGGCTAACTGACCCACCGTATTCGCGAGCAAGCCCGCTCCCACATTTTTTAGATCTGCATAATTTCTAGTTTCTCATTAGTTCACACAGTGCGCGCACCTCATCCTCCGTGAACAACCCCACCGGGTAGCGTTCACTCATCACGCTGCGCCAGTCAGGCGTTTGCCTGATCTGTCGTGAGCCGTTCACCTTCAACCAGCGCGCCAGCGCATGGAGCGCGTCACCGTTGACCCGCACAGGGTGGAACGTGCGCGTGTTCATCAGGTTGATATCGGCATTCATTTCAGCGCTATCTCCTGCTGCATGAGCGGCTAACTTACTCAAGGTTTGTGACAGAACTGCGCAGTCATCTCCTTGAGCCACTGTTACGACAGCGATACAAGAGCTATGCCAATTCTTACTGTTCATTGGCATTCAGGTATAAAAAAGCCCGCGACCTGGTTGGGCCGCGGGCTTGCCGGGAACACTGCAATCGCACAGTGGTCGCTCGCCATCAAGGCGCTGTTACAACAGCACTCAATTTCTGTACGGGGCTGGCTGCTGTTGGGTCAGGCAATGGATATTGCCACCACCCAGTAACAGTTCGCGGCCCGGCACCATCACCACTTCGTGCTGCGGGAACAGGCTCTGCAGGATTTGCTTGGCCTGGTTGTCCAGCGGGTCGTCGAAACTCGGCGCGATGATGCCGCCATTGACGATCAGGAAGTTGACGTAGGAACCGGCCAACCGCACGCTCGGATTACGTTCCTGGCTACCGTCCACCGGGTCGACACCGGCGCACTCTTCCTCAGTGGCATACAGCGGCCCCGGGATCGGCATTTTATGCACGATGAAAGAGCGACCCTTGGCGTCGGTGCTGCGTTGCAGCACGTCCATGGCAGCCTGGCAGCGTGCGTAGTTCGGGTCTTGCGGGTCATCGGTCCAGGCCAGCAACACTTCACCCGGGCGTACGTAGCAGCAGAAGTTATCCACATGGCCGTCGGTTTCGTCATTGAACAGGCCATCCGGCAACCAGATGATCTTATCCACCGCCAAGCAGTCACTGAGCACTGCCTCGATGGCTGAACGATCAAGATGCGGGTTGCGATTGCGGTTCAACAGGCATTCTTCGGTGGTGATCAAGGTCCCTTCGCCATCGACATGAATCGAACCGCCTTCGAGCACGAAGCCTTTGGTGCGGTAACGCGGCGCGCGCTCGATCTCCAGGATCTTGCCGCCCACCTGGGAATCACGGTTCCACGGCGAATACAGACCGCCGTCAAAACCACCCCAGGCATTGAAATCCCAATTCACACCGCGCACTTCGCCACTGCCGTTGATCAGGAAAGTCGGGCCGGTATCGCGGACCCAGGCATCGTCGCTGGACATTTCCACCAGGCGGATATTGGGCACATCGAGGCGGGCACGGGCGTTCTCGTACTGGCCGGCGGAAACCGCAACGGTCACCGGCTCAAAGCGTGCGATGGCCTTGGCCACGGCCACATGGGCTGCCTGCGCCGGCTTACCGCCCAGGCGCCAGTTGTCCGGGCGCTCGGGCCAGATCATCCAGGCTTGGGTCTGGGGCGCCCATTCGGCAGGCATATGAAAGCCATCGGCGCGAGGTGTGCTGTGCAAAGTGGTCATGGCGATCAAGACTCCGAACGGGGTGAAGGGCGACTTTATAACGGATAAAAATCGACTTTAAAAGCATCTATGCAGGCCTGTAGCTAAAAACACCGCAAAATAGCCGATAACAATCGATAACTTGCCGAGGTTCAACCAGCAGCTTTGCGTGTTCCAACTATTAAGGGCAGCATGCGAGCCCTAGAGCCGAACCACAGCCCGGTCATCGCGGCAGATTTTCAGAACAAACCGGCCACAGGCGCTGTCCACAGTGCCGCTCGAGCAGGTATACCGCCTGATCGGGGCTCACTCGTGGGCCAGGTAAACTGGCACGGTGGGTCAACGTGGCTAACGACATTGTGACGATCTTTGTTTTTTCAGGCGTCTACATCGGCATTGTTAAGGGGCGTTAATCATCCCCTTCTGCTCGCGGTGCTTGCGCCGGCCCGATTCACAACTCAAGCTATGCTTCTTTCGCTTAATGTCCGTCTAAGGAAAAGGCCCTCGACATGCGCATTCTCATCACCGGCGGTGCCGGATTTATTGGCTCCGCCCTGATCCGCCACCTGATTCAACACACTGAGCACGAAGTGCTCAACCTGGACAAGCTGACTTACGCCGGCAACCTTGAGTCGCTGACCAGCATCGCGTCCAACAGCCGCTATGAGTTCGTCCAGGCCGATATCATCGACCAGGCCGCCGTCAGCGCCTTGCTCGCACGCTTCAAGCCCGATGCGATCATGCACTTGGCGGCTGAGTCCCATGTCGACCGTTCCATTGACGGTCCGTCGGATTTTATCCAGACCAACATTGTCGGCACCTATAGCCTGCTGGAAGCCACGCGAGCCTATTGGCAGAAGCTGGCCGAACCGGCGAAAAGCGCATTCCGTTTCCACCACATCTCCACTGACGAGGTGTATGGCGACCTGCACGGCGTGGACGACCTCTTCACTGAAACCACGCCTTACGCCCCCAGCTCGCCGTATTCCGCGAGCAAAGCGGCATCCGACCATCTGGTCCGCGCCTGGCAGCGCACCTATGGCTTGCCGGTGCTGCTGACCAACTGCTCGAACAACTACGGGCCGTTCCACTTCCCCGAAAAGTTGATCCCACTGGTTATTCTCAACGCCCTCGCGGGCAAGCCACTGCCGGTGTATGGCGATGGTTTGCAGGTACGCGACTGGCTGTTCGTCGAAGATCACGCTCGTGCGCTGCTCAAAGTAGTGACCACTGGGGTTGTAGGCGAGACCTACAACATCGGCGGCCACAACGAACAGAAGAACATCGACGTGGTGCGGAGCATCTGCGGCCTGTTGGAAGAGCTGGCACCGCAACGCCCAGCCGGCGTGGAAAAATTCGCTGACCTGATCACCTTCGTCAAGGATCGTCCAGGCCACGACCAACGCTACGCCATCGACGCCAGCAAAATCGAACGCGAACTGGGTTGGGTCCCGGAAGAAACCTTTGAGACCGGCCTGCGTAAAACCGTGCAGTGGTACCTCGACAACCTGGAATGGTGCCGCAGGGTCCAAGACGGCAGTTATCAAGGTGAGCGACTGGGCAATACTGACGCGAAGGATCTGATCGCATGATGAAGGGCATTGTATTGGCCGGCGGTTCCGGCACCCGTTTGCACCCTATTACCCTGGGCGTGTCCAAACAGCTGTTGCCGGTGTATGACAAACCGATGATCTACTACCCGATCTCGGTGCTGATGCTGGCGGGGATCAAGGACATCCTGGTGATCTCCACTCCCGCTGACTTGCCGCAATACCGCAACCTGTTGGGCGATGGTAGCCAGTTCGGCGTGCGCTTCAGCTATGCGGAGCAGCCTTCGCCGGATGGCCTTGCCCAGGCGTTCATCATTGGTGAAGAGTTCATCGGCGATGACCCTGTATGCCTGATCCTGGGAGACAACATCTTCCATGGCCAGCATTTCGGCGAACAACTGCGCAACGCAGCTCACCGTCCGTCGGGCGCCACGGTGTTCGGTTACTGGGTCAAAGACCCGGAGCGTTTCGGCGTGATCGATTTCGACAATGAAGGCCGCGCCCTGTCGATCGAAGAAAAGCCGGCAAAGCCTAAATCCAGCTATGCCGTGACCGGTTTGTATTTCTACGACAACGACGTGATCAAGATTGCCAAGGCGGTCAAGCCATCGCCACGCGGCGAGTTGGAAATCACCGACGTCAACAATGCCTACCTCCAGCGCGGCGACCTGCACGTGGAGCGGTTCGGCCGTGGTTTCGCCTGGCTCGACACGGGCACCCATGACAGCCTCTTGGAAGCCTCGACTTACGTACAGACCATCGAGCATCGCCAAGGCCTGAAAGTAGCTTGCCTGGAAGAGATCGCCTACGAGAACGGCTGGATCACTCGTGACTATTTGCTCGAGCGGGCCAAATACTTCGGCAAAACCGGCTATGGTCAGTATTTGTACACTCTTGCTGGGAACCGTAAATGAATGTGAGCGCTACTGAGCTGCCCGGCGTATTGGTCATCGAGCCGAAGGTATTTGGCGATGAACGCGGTTTTTTCTACGAGAGCTTTAACGCACGGGATTTTGCCCAGGCCAGCGGCCTGCAACTGCAGTTCGTGCAGGACAACCATTCACGCTCGCAAAAAGGCGTGCTGCGAGGCCTGCACTACCAGGTAGAACACGCTCAGGGGAAACTGGTGCGCGTAACTGCCGGCGAAGTATTGGACGTGGCGGTGGATATCCGCCGCAGTTCGCCTCAGTTCGGCAAATGGGCGAGCGTGCGCCTGTCTGCCGAAAATAACCGCCAACTGTGGATTCCACCGGGCTTTGCCCACGGTTTTCTGGTGCTCAGCGACTACGCTGAGTTCCTCTACAAGACCACGGATTACTACACACCCTCTGCGGAACGTTGCATTCGTTGGGACGACCCTGATCTGAATATAGATTGGCAACTCAAGGGTCCACCGACCTTGTCCGCCAAGGATCAAAACGGCAAAAGTCTGAAAGACGCGGACCTGTTCCCGTGACAGCGCCCCTGAAAATTCTCATTACCGGCCAACACGGCCAAGTTTCCCAAGAGCTGCAGCAGCGGCTCCAAGGCCTGGGCGAACTCATCGTCCTGGGCCGCGACCAGCTTGATCTGGCCGATGCTGAACTCATCCGCAAGCAGGTGCGCGCCCATCGCCCCGGTTTGATCATCAATGCGGCAGCCCACACCGCCGTCGATCTGGCCGAGAGCGAACCAGATGCAGCTTTCGCCATCAACGCCATCGCCCCCGGCATCCTCGCCGAGGAAGCCAAGGCGTTGAGCATCCCGCTGATTCACTACTCGACCGACTATGTGTTCGATGGCACTAAACCCGCCCCGTACACCGAAAACGACACGCCAAACCCCTTGGGTGTCTACGGCCAGAGCAAGCTGGCGGGTGAGCAGGCGATTGCAGCTGTAGGCGGCGAGCACCTGATTTTGCGCACCAGCTGGGTGTATTCGAGCCATGGCAAGAATTTCCTGCTGACCATGCAACGCCTGCTGCAGGAAAAACCGCAGATGCGTATCGTCGCCGACCAGATCGGTGCGCCGACCTGGGCCGGGACCATCGCCACCAGCACCCGTGTGCTGATCGAGCAATGGCAAGCCGGCAAGGCCGGGGCTTGGGGTGTCTACCACCTCACCGCCCAGGGTGAAACCTCATGGTTCGGCTTTGCCGAGGCCATTGGCGCGCAGCTGCGGGCCGAGGGAAAAGCCTGCGCCGAACTGGAGCCGATCCCTTCCACTGCTTACCCAACTCCCGCCAGGCGCCCGCTGAACTCGCGCCTGGATTGCACTCGCCTGCAACAGCAATGGCACGTCAGCCAGCCGCAGTGGCAAGACGCATTGCACGAGTGTCTTGCGCAACAGCACTAGGCATAATGCGCCTGTACCCACAGGCGCGATCCCCATGACTCCACCCCTTCCGCGAAGACCCCGCTGGCGCAGCCTTGCCCTGCTGGCATTGTGCCTGGCGCCGCTGCTGTGGCCGCTGGAGCACTTGGCCGAGCGCTACTACCGCAGCGAGTTGGCCGGGCAAAATCGCCAGACCCTCGACCTGTACGTCGCCAACCTGCTGGGCACCCTGCACCGCTACGAAGTGCTGCCGCAGATCCTCGGTGATCTGCCGGCCCTGCGCACTGCGCTGGATGCGCCCCACGTCAGCACCAACCTGGCCAACGCCAACCTGTTGCTCAAGGATGTCGCCACCCAGGCCGGGGTGGAAGTCATGTACCTGATGGACACCACCGGCAAGACCCTCGCCGCGTCCAACTGGGACAAACAAGACAGCTTTGTCGGGCGCAACTTTTCTTTCCGCCCCTATTTCAGCGAAGCCATGGCCGGGCGCCTGGGCCGGTTTTTCGGTTTAGGCACCACCTCGGCCAAGCGCGGTTACTTCTTCGCTGCCGCCGTGCGTGATGGCGACACCATCATCGGCGTGCTGGTGGTGAAGGTCGACCTCGACCACACCGAAAGCCTGTGGGGCAACACCCCGGAACAACTGCTGGTCACTGATCACAACGGCGTGGTAATCCTCACCTCGCGCCCGCAATGGCGATTCCGCGCGACCCGGCCTCTGACCGCCGAAGAACGCCAGGCCATCATTGCCATCCAGCCCTATCCAACCCGCGACCCGCAGCCGCTGAGCCTGAGCAGCACCGCCTGGCTGCGCCAATCCACAGCCATCGCCGAAACCGGCTGGAACGTGGAAATCCTCGCACCACGCTCGCTGATCAACCGTCCGGTACGCACGGTGGTGGCCGTCGGTGGTGCGGCGCTGTTAGTGCTGATGCTGTTGCTGGGATTGATGATGCAGCGCCGCCGACATTACCTGGAACGCATCGCCTTCGAAGCCAAGGCCCGTCGCGAGTTGGAAATGCGCGTGGTGGAGCGTACCAGTGATCTGGAGGGCCTTAACCGGCGCCTGAAACAGGAAGTGCTCGAGCGCGAGCACGCCCAGCAGGAGTTGGTGCGCGCCCAGGACGACCTGGTGCAGGCGGGCAAACTCTCGGCGCTGGGCACCATGTCGGCGAGTATCAGCCATGAACTCAATCAGCCGCTGGCAGCAATTCGCAGCTATGCGGAGAACGCCGAAATCCTGCTCGACCATGAGCGCACGACTGATGCGCGTGGCAACCTCAAGCTGATCAGCGAATTGACCGGGCGCATGGCCTCGATCATTGCACACCTGCGCGCCTTCGCCCGCCGCGACCGCCACGCGCCAGAGAGTGTGGCCCTGCAACCGGCGCTGGACGACGCCCTGGCGTTGCTGGCCAAACGGCGGCGCTCGATGGAAGTGGAGTTGATCCGCGACCTGCCCGAGGCCACCCTGTGGGTGCAAGCAGGTGAAACCCGCCTGCGCCAAGTGCTGGGAAACCTGCTGGCCAACGCCCTCGACGCCCTCACCGAAAAAGGCCCGCCGCGCAAACTCTGGCTGAGTGCCGAAACCACTGCGCAGGGCGTCAACCTGTACATTCGCGACAACGGCCCGGGCTTTTGCCTGGAAGCCCTGGGCCGCGCCAGCGAGCCGTTCTATACCACCAAGACGCGCACCCAGGGCCTGGGCTTGGGCCTGGCGATCTGCGACACCCTGATGCGTGCCTTTGGCGGCGAACTGCTGTTCGCCAACCACAAGGAAGGCGGCGCGCTGTTAACCTTGAAATTGCGTGCCGGTTTGCCGGGCGTGAGTCTGCAACCGTCCGAGGACCGCAGTGTATGAGTATCGAGAACCAGATTCAGGTGGTGTTGATCGACGATGATCCACACTTGCGTCAGGCCCTGTGCCAGACCCTGGACCTGGCCGGGCTGAAAGTCCTGCCCCTGGGCGAAGCCACCGGCCTCACCGCACGCCTGTCCCGCGACTGGCCGGGGGTGGTGGTCAGCGATATCCGCATGCCCGGCATGGACGGCCTGGAACTGCTGGCCGAACTGCACGGCCAGGACCCAGACCTGCCAGTGTTGCTGATCACCGGTCATGGCGATGTACCGCTGGCGGTGCAGGCCATGCGTGCCGGCGCCTATGACTTCCTCGAAAAGCCCTTCGCCAGCGACGCACTGCTCGACAGCGTACGCCGCGCCCTGGCCCTGCGCCGCCTGGTGCTGGACAACCGCAGCCTGCGCCTGGCGCTCAGTGATCGCCAGCAACTGAGCACGCGCCTGGTGGGCCACTCACCCCAGATGTTGCGACTGCGCGAGCAAATTGGCGCATTGGCCGCGACCAAAGCCGATGTGCTTATCCTGGGCGAAACAGGTGCTGGCAAGGAGGTTGTCGCCCGTGCGCTGCATGACCTCTCGAGCCGACGCAGTGGGCCATTTGTAGCGATCAATGCCGGGGCGCTCGCCGAGTCAGTGGTGGAAAGCGAGCTGTTCGGCCATGAGCCCGGCGCGTTTACCGGCGCGCAGAAACGCCGCATCGGCAAGTTCGAGTTCGCCAATGGCGGCACACTGTTCCTCGATGAAATCGAAAGCATGAGCCTGGATGTACAGGTTAAGTTGCTGCGGCTGTTGCAGGAACGTGTGGTGGAGCGCTTGGGTGGCAATCAACTGATCCCGTTGGATATCCGCATTATCGCCGCCACCAAGGAAGACCTGCGCCAGGCCGCCGACCAGGGCCGTTTCCGTGCTGACTTGTATTACCGCCTCAATGTCGCGCCCTTGCGCATTCCGCCCCTGCGCGAACGTGGCGAAGATGCGTTGATGCTGTTCCAGCACTTCGCCGACGAGGCCAGCAGCCGCCACGGCCTGCCCCTGCACGAACTGCAACCGGGCCAACGCGCGCTGTTGCTGCGCCACAGCTGGCCGGGCAATGTGCGAGAGCTGCAAAACGCTGCGGAGCGTTTCGCCCTGGGCCTGGAGCTGGCGCTGGATAATACGCAAGACAGTCCCGTTGCCAGCGTGTTGACCTCCACGCCCGGCGGCCTGAGCGAGCAAGTCGAACAGTTCGAAAAAAGCCTGATCGCCGCCGAGCTGACCCGCCCACACAGCTCCATGCGCAGCCTCGCCGAAGCCCTGGGCATGCCGCGCAAAACCTTGCATGACAAGTTGCGCAAACACGGCCTGAATTTCGCCGACAGCGCCAGCCACAGCGCCGACGACGAATGAACCCGCTCACCTGCCAAGAGACCGCCATGAGCCGCGATAGCCGTTACCTGGAATCCATCCTTCACCATGACATCCCCCTGACCCGGGAAATGGGCCTCAAGGTGCTCGACTGGCAACAGGGCCAACTGCATCTGCACCTGCCCTTGCAAGCCAATATCAACCACAAGAGCACCATGTTCGGCGGCAGCCTCTACTGCGGCGCGGTGCTGGCGGGCTGGGGCTGGCTGCACCTGAAACTGCGTGAAGCAGGCATTGAAGACGGGCACATCGTGATTCAGGAAGGGCAGATCAGTTATCCGCTGCCGGTGACGCAGGATGCGACGGCCATTTGCGCAGCGCCGGAGGAGAAGGTGTGGAAACGCTTTGTGGCGACCTACAAGCGCTATGGGCGGGCGCGGTTGACGCTGCAGGCGTGGATTGTGAATGAGGGCAGTGAAGAGCGCGCAGTAGCCTTCACCGGCCAGTACGTCCTGCACCGCTAGCTGCCGTGACACAAAACAAATGTGGGAGCGGGCTTGCTCGCTCCCACACTTTGATCTGCTGTGGTCTCAAGTCCTGGCCAGGGTCAACAGGCGTTCGCGCCACGCCGCCTTGGCCGGCAATGCCAAAAAGAACGGGTTCAACAACGATGCCCGCGCCGGGTAGCTGAACGGTTGGCCATTCAACTCCAACACTGCGCCTCCCGCCCCCTCCAACACGCCCTGGGCCGCCGCGGTATCCCACTGCGACGTCGGCGCCAGGCGCGGATAGCAATCGGCACTGCCTTCGGCCAGCAGGCAAAACTTCAACGAGCTGCCTATATTCGCCAGTTTCAGCTCCCCCAACCCTTCGCTCAGACCAGCCAGCAGGCGCTCCTGCTCAGGGCTGGTATGGCGACGGCTGGCCACCACGGTGAAAGCTTCGCCCGCGGCCGGCTTCTGGCGCACTTGAATCTGTTTGGGCGCGGCATTGACATCCGAACGCCAAGCCCCCAGGCCCGCGCCACCGAAGTAGCATCGGCCAGTGGTAGGCATCGATACCACGCCGAACACCACACGGCCCTGTTCGATCAAGGCAATATTGACGGTGAACTCTTCGCTGCCGGAAATGAACTCCTTGGTGCCATCCAGAGGGTCCACCAGCCACCAACGCTGCCAGCCGGCTCGCACGCTCTGATCAATATCCGCATCCTCTTCGGACAGCACCGGAATGCTTGGGTCCAGTGCGGTAAGGCCGGCGAGAATCAGATGGTGCGCGGCCAGATCAGCAGCAGTCACCGGCGAATCATCCGCCTTGGAGGTCACAGCTACATCGGCGCGCCAGTACGGCAGGATCGCTTCACCGGCCTGGCGAGCCAGTTCAATGACAGGGGCGATAAACGGGTGGCCTAAAAACAGTTCGCTCATGCGTTGAACGCTCCACGCTGGGTCAACAGGTCTCTTACCAAGTACAGCGCAGCCAAGGCGCGGCCTTCGCTGAATTGCTCGTTTTGTGCAAGCATCGACAGCTCACGCAGGTTGACCCGGTCCACGCGCATCGGTTCAGGCTCATCGCCTTCCAGGCGTTCTTCATACAGGTCGGTGGCCAGCACCACCTGGATCTTCTGGCTCATATAACCGGGCGACAACGACAGTTCGGTGATGTGCTCCAACTGCCGTGCACCATAACCGGCCTCCTCCTTGAGCTCGCGGTCCGCCGCTGCCAATACGTCCTCGCCTGGCTCGATCAACCCTTTGGGCAGCGACAACTCATACTCGTCGGTGCCACCGCAGTACTCTTCCACCAGCAATGCATGATCCTCGTCTATCATCGCCACGATCATCACCGCGCCGTAGCCGGCACCGCGCCCCACAAGACGTTCGTAGGTCCGTTCAACGCCATTGGAAAAGCGCAATTGCACTTCCTCCACGCGGAACAAACGGCTACTGGCGACTATTTCGCGGGCGAGGACGGTGGGTTTCTGGCGCATAAACGGCTCCTTGGCGTGATCGGGTTACTATACCGTGGCTTTCCCGATTGTCTGTGTCGGATATCTTTACTTACGTGAGAACGCACCATGCCCTCTTTGCCCTGGCACGCTATCGACACCGTCCTGCTGGACATGGACGGCACCTTGCTCGACCTGCATTACGACAATCATTTCTGGATGGAGCACCTGCCCCACCGCTACGCCGAACTTCACGGCGTGAGTCGGGCCATGGCCGAGTTGGAGTTGCAACCGCTGTTCGAGCGTAACGCCGGACAGTTGCAATGGTATTGCCTGGATTTCTGGAGCACTGAACTTGCGATCCCGGTGCGTGAGCTCAAGCTGGAAACCGCCCACCTGATCGCCCTGCGGCCGGACGCCGATACTTTCCTGGCGGCGATCAAACAGGCCGGCAAGCGTGTGATCCTGATCACCAATGCTCATCGTGATTCGCTGTCATTGAAGCTGGAACGCATTGAACTGGCGCCGTATTTCGAGCGATTGATCAGCTCTCATGACTATGGTTTCCCCAAGGAAAGCCCACAGTTCTGGGAAGCCTTGCAAGCCGACATCCACTTCGACCCGGCCCGTAGTCTGTTCATCGATGACACCTTGCCAATCCTGCGAAGTGCCCGGGATTTTGGCGTGGGGCATTTGTTGGCGGTGAAAGAGCCTGATAGCAAAAAGGGGCCAAAGGACACTGCAGAGTTTTCAGCAGTAGGGGATTATCGAGAACTCATTGCGGGGCTTTAAACGCATGTGGGAGGGGGTTTATTGCCCCCTCCCACATTTTTGTCCCGCGTATTACTCAGGGATACGCAGTGTCTGGCCTGGGTAGATCTTGTCAGGGTGCGACAACAGCGGCTTGTTGGCCTCGAAAATCTTGTTGTACTGGTTGGCGTTACCGTACACTGCCAGGGAAATCGCGCTGAGGGTGTCGCCCTTTTTCACCACGACGAAGCGAGCAGCGGTAACCGCAGGGCCGGATACAGTGATCTGGTCATCCACGCTTGCTACACCGGCAATGTTGCCCAACGCCAGAAGGATCTTCTCTTTCTCTTCCTGCGTAGCCACTTCACCGGTCACAGTGACCTTGTCGCCATCCACCGTGGTCTGCACGTTTGGATTGCCCAGGCCCACCTTGCTCACATGCTCCTTCAACTGCTCACTGGCGTTCGCATTACCCGGCGTCAACAGGTCGACAATCTTTTCGCCAGCTTCTTTGATAAAGCTAAAAATACTCATGGTGCGCTCTCCTTGGGATTTAATTTCCAGATGCCCAAGACTAGACCAGTCCTACAGACTTGGGTTCCAGACTGACTAAAGACCCAAAAGTATCGAAATTACTCGCCCTTGGAATAAGCCCTCAGTGCAGCGGCGGATCAGCCTTGATCGACGCCATCTATCAATAGATCAATACTGGCAATTAGACGCGACCCTTTGTCGCGCCTAGTCTGAACACTGATCAATCCGCCGGTGGTACTGCCCCATGAACGCCAAGCGCCCTACCTGCGCGGCGCCCGCCCTCGAAACGACCGCGCCCGCCGCCAGCCAGAGCTATCAATATTGCAATCTTGAGCACACTGAAGTCGCCAGCACCGCGCTGGCCGAAGAAGTGGCGCTGGCGATTGCCTATAACGATATCAGCCAGGCAGTGATGCTGGTGACACCGACGGATCTGGAAGACTTCATTGTCGGCTTCAGCCTCGGCAGCGGCATTATTGCCGACGTTAGCGACATTTATGACCTGAAAATCAGCGGTTCCGGTTCAGCGCAATACGCTCAGGTGCAGATTTCCAGCCGTGCGTTCTGGAACCTCAAGCAGCAGCGTCGGCAATTGGCGGGCACCAGCGGTTGCGGCCTGTGCGGTGTAGAAGCAGTTGAACAGGCACTACCCGACCTGCAAGTGCTGCCCGGCGCGCCCTTGCCGCCCGCGCAATGGCTCGATGGCCTGCGCCAGCGCATCAGTGCGTTCCAACCCCTGGGCCAGTACAGCGGCGCAGTGCATGCGGCGGTATTTATGAACCACCAGGGCGAATTGCTGCTGGGGCGCGAGGACATCGGCCGGCATAACGCCCTGGATAAATTGATCGGCGCGTTGATCCGCGAAAAGATTCCGACCGACGGTGGCCTGGCCATTGTCACCAGCCGCTGCAGCCTCGAATTGATCCAGAAAGTCCTGCGCGCGGGCATCCAGACCCTGGTGAGCCTGTCGTCGCCCACCGGCCTGGCCTTGCAATGGGCGCGTCGGCACAACCTCAATCTCATCCACTTGCCGCAGAAAAGCGCGCCACGGGTCTACAGCCCAGCGATGGAGCACCAGCCATGAGCCTTCACCACCAAGCCGACCAGACCCCAACCCCGCGCTACAAGCCCTATAAAGGCCCAGCTGGCGGCTGGGGCGCACTGATCAGCGTGGCACACGCCTGGCTGACCAGCGACAACGCGCTGAAGAACCTGCGCATGATGCTCAAGACCAATCAGAACGGCGGTTTCGACTGCCCAGGCTGCGCCTGGGGCGACTCGCCGGAAAGCGGCATGGTCAAGTTCTGCGAAAACGGCGCAAAGGCGGTCAACTGGGAAGCCACCAAGCGCCGCGTCGATGCCGCATTCTTCGCCAAGCACAGTGTCACGGCCTTGCTGGAGCAAAGCGACTATTGGCTGGAATACCAGGGCCGCCTGACCGAGCCGATGCGCTATGACGCCGAAACCGACCGCTACACGCCCATCAGCTGG
Source organism: Pseudomonas haemolytica (assembly GCF_009659625.1). Classification (GTDB taxonomy): domain Bacteria; phylum Pseudomonadota; class Gammaproteobacteria; order Pseudomonadales; family Pseudomonadaceae; genus Aquipseudomonas; species Aquipseudomonas haemolytica. The sequence continues at coordinate 456,426 of NZ_VOIW01000004.1, forward strand.
GACGCGGCGTTCGATCTGGTCGGCAAACACCTCAACGCATTGCCCAGCCCCGACATGGCCGAGTTCTACACCTCAGGCCGCGCCAGCAACGAAGCCGCCTACCTGTACCAACTGTTTGTGCGCGCCTATGGCACCAACAATTTTCCCGACTGCTCGAACATGTGCCACGAAGCCAGCGGCGTAGCCCTGGCGCAGAGTGTGGGCGTGGGCAAAGGCACCGTGACCTTTGATGACTTCGAACATGCCGACGCTATTTTCGTCTGGGGCCAGAACCCCGGCACCAACCACCCGCGCATGCTTGAACCGCTGCGCGAAGCGGTAAAACGCGGCGCCCAGGTGGTGTGTATCAATCCGTTGAAAGAGCGTGGCCTGGAACGCTTCCAGCACCCACAACACCCGCTGGAAATGCTCACCAACGGCGACAAACCGACCAATACCGCGTACCTGCGCCCGGCGTTGGGCGGTGACATGGCCATTCTGCGCGGTATGGCCAAGTTCCTGCTGCTGTGGGAGCGCCAAGCCCTGGCCGAAGGCAAGGAAGCGGTGTTCGATCACGTCTTCCTGAATGAACACACCACCAACGTCCTGGAATACCTGGGCCAGATCGACGACACCTCGTGGGAGGAAATCGTCGAGCAGTCCGGCCTGACGTTGGTTGAGATCGAGCAAGCGGCGCGCATGTACGCCAAAGGCAAGAACGTGATCATGTGCTGGGCAATGGGGATTACCCAGCACCGCCACTCGGTACCGACCATCCAGGAAATCGCCAACCTGATGCTGCTGCGCGGCAATATCGGCCGCCCCGGCGCAGGGCTGTGCCCGGTGCGTGGCCATAGCAACGTGCAGGGTGACCGCACCATGGGTATCAACGAACGCCCACCGGTGGCGTTCCTCGACTCCCTGGAGCGTCGATTCCAGTTCCAGGTGCCACGCGAAAACGGCCACAACGTGGTGGAAGCGATTCACGCCATGCTCGAAGGCCGCTCCAAAGTGTTTATCGGTTTGGGCGGCAACTTCGCCCAAGCCACGCCAGACAGCCCGCGCACCTTCGAAGCGCTGCGCAATTGCGACCTGACCGTGCAGATCAGCACCAAGCTCAACCGCAGCCACCTGATGCACGGTAAAGACGCGCTGATCCTGCCATGCCTGGGCCGTACCGATATCGACATCCAGGCCGACGGCCCGCAGGCGGTGACGGTGGAAGACTCGTTCAGCATGGTCCACGGCTCCAACGGCCAGCTGCAACCGCTGTCGACACTGATGAAATCCGAGCCTGCGATCCTGGCCGGGATCGCCGCCGCCACCCTGGGCAGCAAACCGGTAGATTGGAAATGGCTGGTGGCCGACTACGGACGCATCCGCGACCTGATCGCCGACACCATCCCAGGCTTCAAGGATTTCAACGAGCGCATCAAGCACCCAGGTGGTTTCTATCTTGGCAACTCAGCCGGCGCGCGCCGCTGGAACACGCCGTCGGGACGCGCCAACTTCCGCCCGAACATCCTGCCCAAAGACCTGATCCACGAACGCACCCACGCCACGGGCCGAGTGCCGGACCTGATCATGCAGTCGATGCGCTCCCACGATCAGTACAACACCACCATCTATGGCCTGGACGACCGTTATCGCGGGGTCAAGGGCCAGCGTGATGTGCTGTTCGTCAACGAAGCCGACATCATCCGCCTGGGCTTCAAGCCGGGGCAGAAGGCTGACATCGTGTCGTTGTGGGAAGACGGCCGTGAGCGCCGCGTGAAGGGCTTTACCTTGCTGGCGTTTGACATTCCCGCAGGGCAGGCCGCGGCTTACTACCCGGAAGTGAACCCACTGGTGCCCTTGGAAAGCACTGGGGAGGGTAGCCATACACCAACGTCGAAGTTCGTCGCGATTCGTTTGGAAGCGGCCAGTGACAACGGGCTGATCATGGCGCGTTCGGCCTGACTCGATCCGCAGGCACAAAAAAGGCCGCTTTTGCATGAAAGCGGCCATCCTCAAGTAGCAAGAGACCCGGAAAAACGACTTAAGTTCCCTATGTAAAACAGTAACTTAGCAAATTGTATACAACTTATGCCACCGGTCGGATTTCGATTGTCAGCCGCCCGCTACAACCTCAGGATCGCGCCGTCATCCCCTTGAGGTTTCCCTGAATGAAGTTCTCCTCGATTCTCTTGTTGTCCCTTGGCCTGGTCAGTGGCGCAGCCATGGCCGGTGGCACCACCGAAGCCGGTGTAGGCGGCGCATTGGGCGGGGTTCTAGGTTCCGTTGTCGGCCAGCAGTTGGGCGGTAACACCGGCTCGACCATCGGCGCAGCCTTGGGCGGCGCGGGCGGTAGCGCAGTCGGCGCCGACAAGCGCAGCCGTGGCGAAGCAGCCATTGGCGGCGCACTGGGCGCAGCTGGCGGCAACGTAGTAGGCCGCAGTGTTGGCGGCAGCACCGGCGCACTGGTCGGGTCTGCGGCCGGCGGTGGCGCAGGTGGCGCACTGGGCAACTACATGGGTAACAAGAGCGATGACGACGACCGTCGTGACCGTGGCCGGGATAACCGTCGCTATGACCGTGACGATCATCGCGGCCGTGGCCATGCCTATGGGCATCGCAAGAACAAGCATCACTACCGCAACCATCGGTAAAGTCTGAAGAACACCACAGAGTCAGATGTGGGAGTACGCCCCTCCCACATTTGGTGCCGCCAAGTCAGGCCACCAGACGCTGCAATGCCTCGCGCAACATCCCCGGAATCGGCACTGGCTGGTTCGACGCCCGATCCACAAACACATGCACAAAGCGCCCCGCCGCACAGGCTTCTTCTTCGCCTGCCTTGAACACCGCCACCTCATACTGCACCGAGCTGTTACCCAGCTTGCCCACCCGCAGGCCGATTTCAATGCGCTCGGGAAAGGAAATCGACGCGAAGTAATCACACGCCGAACTCACCACAAACCCCACCACCTCACCATCATGAATATCCAGCCCACCCTGTTCGATCAGGTAGGTATTCACCGCCGTGTCGAAGAAGCTGTAGTAGGTGACGTTGTTTACATGACCGTAGATATCGTTGTCGTGCCAGCGCGTGATGATCGGCTGGAAGTGACGGTAATCGGCGCGCAAAGGCGTTGAATCGGGCATCGGCAACTCTCGTTAAAGTAGGTCTAATTGAGCGTGGGTCCAGTCGCGTACCTCGGCGTAGGGGTAGTCCTCCAGCGCAGCAAACCCGGGAATACCCCGCGCCTTCAACTTGGTAAACAACGGCACGCTGATACCCCCGAGGAAGCGCGTCAGCCGCTCCGCATCCGGCAAGCAGCCGGTGTACTCATGATGCCTGTGGATAAAATCACCGCAGAGCCCCATGAAATTTTTACCCACAAGCGGCGGCAAGCTCGGCGGAGCCGGTAGATGAGCTATATGACCGTGGCACACCGAACAATGCCCGCAACGCTGGGGAGCGTTTTCATCACCAAAGTATTGAGCCAGGCGCTGTCCCAGGCAGTATTCGGTGGCGAACAGGTCGAGCATGGCGTGGATCCGCGCCACCTCCGTCACCTCGTGCTGCTTGAAGCCTGTGTATAACTCGGCGCTCAACACCTGTGGATCGAAATCGGTGTCGAGCAAACTGTACACCTCAGTCATCTGCTTGCTTTCCAGTTCGATCAGGCCCTGCTCCTGGAAGTAATCCAGCGCCTTCACCACCCGACTGCGCTCGGCATTGTGCTGTTGATAAAGCACGTCGAAATCCACCGTTGCCCAGGTTTTGGCACGTTTGCACACCTGGATGATCGCCGCGACAAACTGCTGCCGCTCACCGGAAAACCGTGCGAGCAAGGCGTCGGGTTCGATCAGGTACTTGAAACGGTACTCGGCATAGAACGCGTAGCGCGGCGCGATCACGCCCTTGAGTTCCAACTGCACCAACAGCGTCTTGAGCGGCAGCTCGCGGATATTGCTGTGGTCCGACAGCGACCGCAGCAGAAATTCCCACTGCCCTTCGCTGCGTGCAGCCAGCAGCTCCTCCAGGACACGGCAAATGCCCTCCTGCTCCGGCGTGTCGCCGTACACAAAATTTTCCAGCACGTTGAGGCTGTCGCGGTTGGCCAACACCAGACAATCCGATGGCTGGCCGTCACGCCCTGCACGGCCGATTTCCTGGCTGTAGTTCTCGATGGATTTGGGCAAGTCGAAGTGCACCACATTGCGGATGTCACTCTTGTCGATGCCCATGCCAAACGCGATGGTCGCGACAATGCAATTGGAGCGCCCACCCATAAAGCGTTGCTGGATGCCCTCGCGCTTATCGTGGGGCAAGCCCGCGTGATAGGCCTCGGCCTGAATGCCGTGACGGTTCAGATGCTCGGCAATCTGCTCGGCGGTTTTCTGCAAGGTGACGTAGACGATACTTGGCTGGTTGGCCCGCTCTTTCATCCACTCCACCAGCCTGCGACGCTTGTCCTGGCCGCTGACCGGCTCCACCAGCAGGTTGAGGTTGGGCCGGTAAAAGCCGGTGGTCACCACATCCCCGGCGGCAATCGCGAACTTGGCCTGCATGTCGGCGATCACCTTGGGCGTGGCCGTGGCCGTGAGCAGCAACGCCTGCGGGATATTGAACTGGCGCTGATAGTCGGGCAGCTTCAAATAGTCCGGGCGGAAGTTGTGGCCCCACTCGGAAATACAGTGCGCCTCATCCACCACCAGCAACGAGATCTGCACGCTGTGCAGGAAGTTACGGAAGCGCTCGTTCTTCAGGCGCTCCACGGAAATCATCAGGATTTTCAGCTCACCCGAACGCGCACGCGCCATTACATCATTGGCATCATCGCGGCTCTGGGCCGAATCGATACTGCCTGCCGAAATGCCGTGGCGTTGCAGGAAACCCAACTGGTCCTGCATCAACGCCAGCAAAGGCGAGACCACCAGCGTCAGGTGCGGCAGCAGCACCGCCGACAGTTGGTAACACAGGGACTTGCCCGACCCAGTGGGAAAAATAGCGGCGGCGGAACGCCCGGCCAGAATGGCGCTGACCGTCTCTTCCTGGCCCAAGCGAAACTGTGGATAACCGAAGACCTGTTGGAGGGTGTCGTGCATAAAAGCTGTCACTCCATTGACCGCTGAGTTGGCTCAAAAACATAGCCTGAGAATCTCAGCAAATCGAGAAAGGTCGCGAGGAAAAAAGAGACAGGATGATACACAGGCGGTGGGATGGCCTAGGGCCGAAGTGGGAATAATCCGAGCAAACAGCAGGAACGGCACAGATCCAAATGTGGGAGGGGCTTGCCCCCTCCCACATTTTCAGATCTGCGCCACCGCAGAATCAGCGATTCTGCACACGCTCAATCGCCGTGTCATACACCGGGTTGGCCTTCTGCTGCTTGGCCATCTGATAGTGACGCAATGCATCCGGGAACTGCCCAGCCGCTTCGTAGATCCGCGCAATGTTGTAGTAGGCACCGGCGCGTACCGTTGCGGCATTGGAACCCGTAGCCAGAGCAATAGCCTTGCGGTTGGCCCAGATCGATTCCGCGGTGTTACCCGCTTTCTGATACGCCAGACCAAGATTGCCGTAAGCCTTACCGAAGCTGTTATCCAGCTCAATGGCTTGGCGGAAGTAGTCGATAGCCTGGTCCAGGTTACCCGCCTGGTAGGCAGCTTCGCCTTGCAGGTTCAGCTTCTTCGCATCCGCCTGTACCGCCGAACTGACCGTGACTGCGGTGACGGCCACACTGTCATCCAGCAAAGGCTTGACCTCGTTAAGCACATCTTCAGCGCCGACTCTCACGCCAGTGAAGGTGTTGATGTCCTGGAAATCGCCACTGCCGGTCATGCGGAACACGGTCCACAGGTTACCGGTACGGTTCTGCGGCACATAGTAGGTGCGTACCAGGGATTGCCCCATGTACACAAACACCTTGGCCTCGCTGTTGGACAACTCGCTGGAGTTTGGATAGCCGCTGTTGGAGTAGTCATGCACGGCGTAGACGTAGCTTTCACCGTAATGCTTTTTCTGCAGGGTGATGGTTTCCGGGCCATAGCTGTCGGTGTCATCCACATCCAACTCGGCGTCGGTGCCCTTTTTGTTACGGAAGAAGATGTTATTGCCGGGGAAAATCATGTGGGAGTCGAGGTCGCGCGGCGCTTTGCCCCAGGTCAACACCACACGCAGGCCGTCGAGGTTTTCCATCACCGGGCTGATAGCGTAGGTCATGCCTTTGCACGGGCACTTCACCACCAGGTTGGAATAGCCGGGTTTCTTGATGATCAGCAGGTTGCTGGCATCGTCAGCTGCCTCGCTGGTCAGCGTCACCTGGCCTTGAGCGTTGGTACGGCCCACCACGTTCTGCGCGCCGTTGCGTTGCAGCAGCACCTCGGCGTCGGCGATTTTCTGGTCCTTGACCACCGCACTGAGCACCTCAATCGGCAACTGCTCGGCCTGGACAGAAAACGCCATCGCGCACACTGACATCGCCGAAGCGACACGAAGCAAACCCATGCTTAACTCCCTTTAAGTAGTGGGCGGAATCGCCCTACAAGATTTTGCGGTGAAACATACGCTGATTTCAGATTTTTGGCGGGATTTTTATACGGATTGTGACGTGGTTTTATCGAACACCGGGTAGCACGACGAGATCGGCCCGCAGCGCTCAAGGGGCTCAATGCATGTGTATTCAGATGAACCTTAGTCAGTAGCTTTACCTACATACAACACTGTTATTCGCTCCCCATCTGCTGCTGTATTACACAATTACTGACTGCACGTTAAGAAGGCGTTTCGCCGTTACCTTCATCGTAACGGGACTGGTTCTGTTGTTCTGGCTGCCCTACGTCGCCATCATCCTGAACATTCAACTCCTTCCCCTGGCACTGTTCTTGATAGGCTTGGCTCTCTTCATCCAACTACCGCCTGAAGCGCAACAGGCTCCCTCACCCACTCCTACGTGCTCCCACCATGAACCTGGCCCCCCAATTCCCCGAAGACTCTGTCATGCAGCAGCTCCTGCAATTGCTGCATGAAGAAATCGGTCTGCCACAACACAAGACCATTCGCCTGCAAACCTCGCTCAACTTCGACCTTGGTTGCGATGGCGCCGAGGCCAAGCAGTTCATGGACGCACTGGAACAGGATTTTGCGGTCGACCTGGGCGACTACGACGCTTATCGTTACTTCCAACCACCAGTGTTCGACGTGTTCTTGAAGCGTCGCGCCAAGGGCCGTGGCGACAAAGTCCCGCTGACCATTGACATGCTCTACCTGGCGGTCAAGACGCACCGTTGGGACACGCAAACGTTGGAAAACCTGAGCAGATCCCAAGAACGCTGAGATTCAAATGTGGGAGCAATCCCACATTCGATCTGCGCTAGCCTGGCGAGCGCTACCTAGAACAAGGACCTTACATGGACGTAACAATGGGCCTGCTGGCCGCCCTGCTCTGGGGTGGCACAGACTTTCTGGTGGGCCTCAATGCCCGCGCCGTTGGCGTTAAGCGCGCAGTGTATTTCGGCCAAGCCCTCGGCTTTTTGATCATGACCCTGCTGATGGTCATCTTCCCGGCCTTCCTCTTCAAATCCCTCGGTGCGCCGTTGAGCGTCTGGCTTCTGGGCATCGCAGCCGCCCTGCTGACCGTTTCCGGCGCACTCGCGCTATCCAAGGCTTTCGCCCTGGGCAAAGCTGCCATCGTCGCGCCGCTGGTAACGTCCTACGGTGTCGTGACCACCCTGCTGTCCTGGGCCAGCGGTGAGCAGATCAGCCTGGTCCAACTCGGCTGCATCGCGCTGTGCGTGATCGGCGTGGTCCTGTCCAGCATCCACAAGGACAACGGCACGCCCCACAACAATCCGCGCCTCTCCATCGCCTACGCCATGCTCGCCGCGTTGTTGTACGGCACCAGTTTCTGGCTACAAGGCCGCTACACATTACCGGCGCTGGGACCGATCACCATGTTGTGGCTGGGTTACCTGGTGGGCCTGTGCGTGCTGGTGGTGATGGTGCTGAAGATCAAGGACGGCCTGAAGATTCCACCGCTGAAGAACTGCGCGACGTTGACCGGTGCGAGTCTGATGAACCTCGGCGGGTTCTCGGCGTTTTCGTGGGGGGCGATGGCCGGCTCGGTTTCGGTCGTGACCGTGATCAGTACGCTGTCAGGCGGTATCGCGGCGATCCTGGGGTTTGTGTTTTTCAAGGAGCGATTGTCGGCGGTGCAGGTGCTCGGGGTAGTGCTCGTGCTGCTCGGTGCCGTGGTGCTGCACATCGCCGACTAACCCTGCGCGCACAAAAAAGCCGCCTGCAAGAGGCGGCTTTTTCACAACAGCTAAACCTTACAACTTAGGACCCGCAGCCTTGATTGCATCGCTCACTTCGAACTTCTTGAAGTTCTCGATGAACAGGCCAGCCAGCGCCTTCGCTGCTTCATCGTAAGCAGCCTTGTCAGCCCAGGTGTTACGTGGGTTCAACAGGCCGGTGTCAACGCCCGGTACGGCCAATGGCACGTCGAGGTTGATGGTGTCGAGGTGCTCGGTTTCAGCACCGATCAACGCGCCGCTCTGGATCGCTGCGATCACGCCGCGAGTGGTCGGGATGTTGAAGCGTTTGCCGACGCCGTAGCCGCCACCAGTCCAGCCGGTATTGACCAGGTAGACCTTGGAGCCGAAACCACGGATGCGCTTGATCAGCAGCTCTGCGTATTCGCCAGCCGGGCGTGGGAAGAACGGCGCGCCGAAGCAGGTAGAGAAGGTCGACTTGATGCCGCTGCCGGAACCCATTTCGGTCGAGCCCACCAGTGCGGTGTAGCCGGACAGGAAGTGGTAGGCCGCTTGTTCTTCGCTGAGGATCGACACGGGCGGCAGTACGCCGGTCAGGTCGCAGGTCAGGAAGATCACCGCGTTCGGCTCGCCACCCAGGTTCTTCTCGGAACGCTTGGCAACGTGCTCCAGCGGGTAGGCGGCACGGCTGTTCTGGGTCAGGCTGACGTCAGCGTAGTCGGCGTGCTTGGCGTCGTCGATCACCACGTTTTCCAGCACGGCGCCGTGCTTGATGGCTTTCCAGATCACCGGCTCGTTCTTCTCGGACAGGTCGATGCACTTGGCATAGCAACCGCCTTCGATGTTGAACACCACGCCTTCGCCCCAACCGTGTTCGTCGTCACCGATCAGGTAGCGGCTTTCGTCGGCGGACAGGGTGGTCTTGCCGGTGCCGGACAGGCCGAAGAACAGGGTCACGTCGCCCGCTTCGCCAATGTTGGCGGCGCAGTGCATCGGCAGTACGTCGGAAGCCGGCAGCAGGAAGTTCTGCACCGAGAACATGGCTTTTTTCATTTCACCGGCGTAACGCATGCCGGCGATCAGCACTTTTTTCTGGGCGAAGTTGAGGATCACGCAACCGTCGGAGTTGGTGCCGTCACGCTCTGGCACGCATTCGAAGTTGGCCACGTTGAGCACTTGCCACTCTTCACGCCCGGCCGGGTTGTATTGGGCCGGGTTGATGAACAGGCAACGACCGAACAGGTTCTGCCAGGCTGTCTGGGTGGTCATTTTCACGGCCAGGTAGTGGTCTTCTGCGGCCCCTACGTGAACATGGGAAACGAAATGCTCTTGCGCGTTGTTGAACGCCTCGACGCGAGCCCACAGGGCGTCGAACTTGTCGGCCGGGAACTTGCGGTTGATCGGCCCCCAGGCAATGGCGTCCTGGGTGGAAGGCTCTTCAACGATGAAACGGTCAACCGGCGAACGCCCGGTACGATGACCGGTTTCCACGACCAGCGCGCCAGTATCGGCAAGCACGCCTTCACCGCGCTGCAGGGCTTCTTTGACCAGATCGTCAACACTCAGATCGGTGTATACGGCGTTATTGGCTTGCGTCATGAGGTTCCCCGTCGGCCTATGGCCGAGTGCTCCAAACGTTTTGTAGTAGAAAGTTGCGCACTACTACCGCGAAAAAAGTGGGCCGGATTATGCCAGAAAAGCCCAAAAAGAGTAGGGCCCTCCCGTCAGAACAGCGCTATCTCGGCGTTTGTCAGGTGATTTACCTGTGCTTAAACGTTTTAGTGGCGGGTGTCGGAAGGGGTATCGATGCCTGCACCGGCGAACAATTGGGCTACATCCGCCGCATCGAACAGATAACGCTCATTGCAGAACTGGCAGTCGATCTCGATATGGCCGCCGTGTTCCACCACCAGGTTTTGCGCATCTTCCAGGCCGAGGCTGACCAACGCATTGCCCGAACGCTCGCGCGAGCAACTGCAATTGAAGCGCAGGCTCTGTGCATCGAACAGGCGCACGGCCTCTTCATGGTACAGGCGGTGCAGGATGGTTTCGTTGTTCAGGCCCAGTAGTTCTTCGGCCTTCAACGTGTCGGCCAAGGCGATGATATGGCGCCAGCTTTCAGCGCGATCATCGTCATCCTTGATGCGATCGGCTGGCAGTTGTTGCACCAGCAGGCCACGGGCCCGTTTGCCGCCTGCGATAAGCCAGAACTTGGTGCCCACTTGCTGGGACATCACGAAGTAGTTGGTGAAGCATTCGGACAGGGTTTCGCCATCGAGATCGACGATACCCTGGTAGCGCTGGCCCTCGGTCGGGTCGACGGTAAGCGCCAGCACGCCGTTGGGCATCAGGTCGGCCAGGGTCGCGTCCGCGGCAATCTGATCGGCTTCGTAACGGGCCAGGCCACGGATTTCGCGCTCACTGGAGCATTCGATCATCAGCATGGGAACCGGCCCTTCGGAGCGAGCCTGCAAGATCAGCAAACCGTCGAACTTCATGGTGCCAACCAGCAGCGCAGCGGCTGCCATCAGCTCGCCGAGCAGTTGCGCGACTGGCTCCGGATAGGGGTGCTTGGCAAGGACTTCGGCATAGCTGCGCTCCAACGAGACCATCTCGCCGCGGGCGTCGCTCTCATCGAAGATAAAGCGTTGGGTGAAGTCGGAATCCGGTAGATCAGTCATAGGTCTGGGTATCTGAAGTGATGACAAAATGATTACAAGGTTTATAAAATTGAACGCTTTAGCACCATCTTGGTGCGACTTTCTCCTGGAAATGGAGAGCTTAATAGAGCGAAGAGGGACAGTTTATGAACAATCCGGGTTTGTTCCAAGCCAAGTGGGACCTCCGGCGATGGGCTCTTTGCAATCTACTCGCTATCGGGCTGCTGTGTTTTTGGCTGTGGCCCACGGGCCAGATGCTCTGTGTGATTTTCGACGAGTGGCTGTTTCATCTGCTCAACGGCCCGCTGGCGACTAACTCGACTTGGTTGCATGTGTGGGCCGTGGCCAGCCTGCGGCCATTTGATGCAGTGGTCGGCGTGATTCTGCTGGCCTTGCTGATACGCGGCGACTGGGTATTCAAGGCCGTGCAGGTGCGCCAGGCGTTTTTTGGCTTCCTCTGCATTTTGCTGCTGTTGCTGTTTATCCGCATGTTGTTCTCCAAACTCGCCGCGCAGATGGGCTGGCAGCACAGTAGCCCGTCGATGGTGATCAGCGGCGCGATTCAAATGAGCGATTTTTTCCCAGGGCTGGAGAAAACCTGGGAGCTGAAGGACCGTTCCAGCCAGAGCTTCCCTGGCGATCACGCTTCGGTGCTGTTGATCTGGGCGATGTTCATGAGCGTGTTTGCCAAGCGCATCGGCCAGGTGCTGGTGATCTGGGGCCTGGCGCTGCTGTTCATGATGCCGCGACTGGTAGCGGGCGCGCACTGGGGCCAGGACGATTACATCGGTGGGGTGCTGCTGGCGCTGTTGGCGCTGGGGTGGGGGTATTACACGCCATTTGCGGCGAAGGTGTCGGGGTTCCTGTTGCGGGTAACCGCGCCGGTGTTCGGATTGCTGGGCAAACTGCCGGTGATCGGGCGACTGAGTGTCATGCGCACAACCGCTTAATACCGCGAGCTAAAGGTGGGAGGGGACTTACCCACTCCCACATTTTGATCTGCTGCCGACTGTAGATTTGTGCAGTCAATCGTCGTTGCCACTGCCACGGAACTTGAACAGATCGCGGCGCTGCTTCTTGCTCGGCTTGCCATCGGTGGTCATGCCGGTAGCGCCGGCTTTGCGCAGGGCCGCCGCGCTTTCACGTTTGGCAATACTCGCTTCGGTCTCGGCGTACAGCGCCTGCGCTTCGGGTGCTCCACGGCGCACGACAGAAAGCGCCTGAACCACGACGGTTTTTTCGTCAAAACCCACGCGGATCTGCAACTCATCTCCCACACGTGGCTCTTTGCCCGGCTTGCAGCGCTCGCCGCGATGGTGCACCTTGCCACTCTCGATGGCGGCCTTGGCCAGGGCGCGGGTTTTATAGAACCGCGCCGCCCACAACCACTTGTCCAGCCGGACCTTTTCTTCCTCTTCCTGCTTTTGAGCCACTTGAATTCCTCGCTCTGAAAAATGTCGCAACTTTACCGTTGAAACCCTTCGACGCATAAATCCCAAGGCTCACCTAAGATACGCCAGGTAGCACCCCGTTTTCGCGAGGATTCGCTGTGACCGACTTTCCCATTTCACTCACCTCGCCCGACCTGCGGTGCGTTGGCTGCCAGCAAAGCGAGCCCTTGGGCTTTGATTTCGCCTTCGCCTACCAGCCTATCGTAGACCTTCGGGATCACTCTGTTTTTGCCCACGAAGCCTTGGTGCGGGGCACCCACGGCGAGGGCGCGCTGTCGGTGCTGGCACAGGTCAATGAAAGCAACCGTTACCGCTTCGACCAGCGTTGCCGTACACAGGCGATTGCCGGGGCTGCCGCCTTGGGGATGCAAACCCGCCTATCCATTAACTTCATGCCCAATGCCGTGTATCGGCCTGAGCTGTGTATTCGCAGCACCTTGGAGGCGGCACGGGCGCATAACTTTCCCTTAGACCGGCTGATTTTCGAGACCCTCGAACACGAGCACGTAGATAACTATCGCCATTTGACGAATATTCTGCGTGAATACCGCGAATTCGGCTTCATGACCGCCATCGACGATTTCGGCGCGGGCTATTCGGGGCTGAACCTGCTGGCCGATTTCCAACCTGACTTGATCAAACTCGACATGGCGCTGATCCGCGATGTCGACCAGGACCGTGTCCGCCAGGTGATCGTCCAGGGGATTGTCACAATCTGTGAGCAGTTGGGGGTTACTGTCATCGCCGAAGGCATCGAAAGTGCCGGCGAGCGCGACTTCCTGTTCGACTGCGGAATATTTCTGATGCAGGGCTACTGGTTCGCCAGGCCCGCATTCAAAGCGTTGGCCGAGGTTTCTCCTCAGGCCTGGGCGAATTAACCGGTTACCCATATTGAAGACATTTGACCATTTGACCGTTGTGGGTCTGCGTGAGTGGGTGGCACTTCCCGACCTGGGAGTGGCGGGCCTGCGCGCGAAGATCGACACCGGTGCCAGCACCTCAAGCCTGCACGCCACCGATATCGAACCCTTTGAGCGTGACGGTGAAAAATGGGTGCGCTTTACCGCGCACCTGGGCAGCGTGGTGCAACTGCGTCACCGCCGCTGCGAAGCGCTCCTGGTGACCATGAAGACCATCAAGAGCTCCAACGGCCATGCGCAGGTGCGCTACGTGATAAGCACTACCCTGGCGTTGGGTGATCGGGTATGGCGGGTGGAATTCACCCTCGCCTGCCGCAAAGCCATGCGTTATCGCCTGTTGCTGGGCTCCAAGGCGCTGATTGACGGCCAATTGGTGGTCAGCCCCGGCGTCAAGTACGTTCAAGACAAGCCGGTGTTCCCGGTCTCCACTATTTCTGCCCCAGGTGCTGCATGAAGATTGCTGTGCTGTCGCGAAACCCGCGTCTGTATTCCACCCGCCGTCTGGTCGAGGCCGGCACCGAACGTGGCCACGAAATGGTGGTGATCGACACGTTGCGTGCCTACATGAACATTGCCAGCCACAAGCCGCAGATCCATTACCGGGGCAAACCCCTGGAAGGCTTTGACGCAGTGATCCCGCGTATCGGCGCCTCGGTGACGTTTTATGGCTGCGCAGTATTGCGCCAGTTTGAAATGATGGGGGTGTTCCCGCTGAATGAATCCGTGGCCATTGCACGCTCGCGGGACAAGCTGCGTTCGCTGCAGTTGCTGTCGCGCCGAGGTATCGGCCTGCCGGTCACCGGCTTTGCCCATTCCCCGGATGACATCCCCGACCTGATCGAGATGGTCAATGGCGCACCGCTGGTGATCAAGGTGCTGGAAGGCACCCAGGGCATCGGCGTGGTGATGTGTGAAACAGCAACGGCAGCGGAATCAGTCATCGAGGCGTTCATGGGCCTCAAGCAGAACATCATGGTGCAGGAATACATCAAGGAAGCTGGCGGTGCGGATATCCGCTGCTTCGTGGTGGGCGACAAGGTGATTGCGGCCATGAAGCGCCAGGCCAAGCCGGGAGAGTTCCGCTCCAACCTCCATCGTGGCGGCAGTGCCAGCTTGATCAAGATTACCCCGGAAGAACGCATGACCGCGTTGCGGGCTGCCAAGGTGATGGGGTTGAGCGTTGCAGGTGTCGATATCCTGCGCTCCAACCATGGGCCGCTGGTGATGGAGGTGAACTCCTCGCCGGGCCTTGAAGGGATCGAGACAACTACTGGCAAGGATGTGGCGGGGATCATCATTCAGCACTTGGAGAAGAATGGTGGGCCGAATATGACGAGGACCAAGGGCAAAGGCTAGAGGAGCAGTTGGTAGCATCAAGCTATAAGCTGCAAGAAGGAGCAAAAGCAGTTTGCTCTTCTCTTGCAGCTTGAAGCTTAAAGCTTGCCACTGCCTCTATACCGCATCTCTAGGCAGCATCAGACCAAGCGGCAGCCGCACCCGCGCTTCCAGCCCGCCTTCTTCCCGGTTGCGCAGTTCCACATTGCCGCCATGCATCGAGGCGATACGCCGTACGATCGCCAACCCCAACCCGGTACCCTTGCCACCACGGGCTCGGTCGCCGCGAGTGAAGGGGTTGAAGATGCCCTCCAGCTCAGCCGGGTCGATCCCCGCACCACGGTCCATCACGCTCAACACCACATAAGGTGCTGCACTGTCGCCGGAGACGTACGCCGCCACTTCCACATCGGAACCGGCATGGTGCAAGGCGTTGCCGATAAGATTGTTCAGCAGGCGCTTCATAGACACCCGACGCAGCGCGAACGGCTGGATCGGCTCCAGCCGCATGCGCACCTGATCACCGTTCTGGTTATAGGGCGCAACCACCTCACGCACGAGGTCTGTCAGGTCGACCTCCTCAACCACCTCATCACGGCCGTCGCGGATGAACGCCAGGAACTGGTCCAGGATTGCGTCCATGTCTTCGATGTCGCGAACCATGTCATCGGTGAGGTCGGAATGGTTACCCATCAGTTCCAAGGACAAGCGCAATCGAGTCAATGGCGTGCGCAAGTCATGGGACACCCCGGCCAGCATCAACTCGCGCTCGCGCCCGGCCTGTTCGACGTCTTCCGCCATCTGGTTGAACGCGCCGTAAACTTCGGTCATCTCACTGGGCGTATCGCTCACCGGCAGGCGCACACTGCGCCCCTGGCCCAATTGGCGAGCGGCAAAAACCAGGCGCTTGAGTGGTTGGTTGAGCTGACGGACGAAAATCCAGGCGGACGCCGTTGAAAGCAAGCCGATGGCCAGGAACCAGCCCAACACGTTCCAGATTTTCTGCCCGCGCAGCGGATGCGGATAAAGCGGAACCTTGATCCAGGCATCTCCCAGGCTTGGCGCCCGCACCCACAGCGCAGGTGAAACATGCATGCGCAGCCGCACCTCTGTGTCGTCGCCCAACTCGGCCTGCATCTGGCGCTGGTAGATCTCACTGTAAGGCCAATGCTGCTCGCCCTCAGGCACACCGGCCCCGTCAACCCGAATCAGCGTCGATGCCTTTGCCACCTTTTCACGGTTCTCGGGATCCACGGCCCAGTACGCACGTAATGTCAGGGCGACACCGTGGCTGTACTGTCGGTCCACCAGCACGTCTTCGTTCATCAACAGATAAACCAGCGTGAGGGCCTTGGAAAACAGAACGACGATCAGCACCAACCAGAGGGTGCGGGAGAAGAAACTTTGCGGGAACCACAGCGGGGTTTTCATAGATGAAAGCTGCACACCTTGCAGGAACGAGCGGTGCTCGCAGAATTGCAGACGCCGGGTATCCCGTCGACCCTTATGGAGTCAAACGCCAGGATACCCGCCCTGCAAATCATCGGTCACTTGGTTGCGGTGCCATCCGGCACAAACACATAACCCACACCCCACACCGTTTGGATATACCGCGGCTTGGATGGGTCCGGCTCAATCATTCGGCGCAATCGGGAGATCTGCACGTCGATAGAACGCTCCAGGGCATCCCATTCCCGACCACGAGCCAGGTTCATCAGCTTGTCACGGGTCAGCGGCTGGCGAGCGTTCATCACCAAAGCCTTGAGCACCGCGAATTCGCCGGTGGTGAGCATGTGCACTTCTTCACCACGCTTGAGTTCACGGGTGGCCAGCGACAGTTCGTAGTCGCCAAAGGTGACGCTTTCGTCTTCGCTGCCCGGTGCGCCCGGTACCGATGGGGCCTGGCGCCGTAATACGGCCTTGACCCGCGCCATCAGCTCATCAGGGTTGAACGGCTTGGCCAGGTAATCATCAGCGCCCAGTTCGAGGCCTTTGATGCGGCTCAGTTCATCGCCCTTGGCGGTGAGCATGATGATTGGAATCTGGTTGTTCGCACCGCGCAGGCGCTTGCAAGCGGTGAGGCCATCTTCGCCAGGCAACATCAGGTCGAGTACGACCAGGTTGAACACTTCACGCCCTAACAGGCGATCCATCTGCTCGGTGTTCGGCACCGCGCGGGCACGGTAGCCCTTGGAGTTGAAAAAACGCTCCAGCAGGCTGCTCAGCCCCGGATCGTCATCAACGATGAGAATTTTTTCGCCTTCAGCAGTTTGTGCGGTGCTGCTCATTGGATGCTCCTCTTATCTCGGCGCGCATTATGGCGTAGCTGCCGTTATACGCACCGTGTGCATTGTTAGCAGATTTTTCATCTACTGCCAGCGAACCCACGCCCTACAACCTCCGGCGCAGTACCCCCCAAGGGCAGAACGCTGGTTATAATGCGGCGCCTCCGTGCAGGGCAACGTCAGATCGTTACCGTTTGCTGCCGGGCTTTTTTTACCCGCTTGTCGTGAATTTTTCGATTTCGAGGGTCAATAGGCAGCCTCTTGACCCAGGCAGCGGCGCCAGTCGGGCCGCTCAACCAGCCTCACCGTGCCTTGTTTTACGGGCCGGCGAGCTGATTTTAAGAATTTCAGGTGGTTTTATGGACAGCATCAACAGCCGCATCGCCGAGGAACTCGGTGTACGCCCACAGCAGGTCGAAGCGGCCGTCGCTCTACTGGATGAAGGCTCTACGGTGCCTTTCATCGCCCGTTACCGAAAAGAAGTGACCGGCAGCCTCGACGACATCCAATTGCGGCACCTGGAAGAGCGCCTGCGCTACCTGCGAGAACTCGACGAACGGCGTATCAGCATCCTCGCCAGCATCGAGGAGCAGGGCAAGCTGACCCCGCAACTGGAACGCGATATCAAGCTCGCGGACACCAAGACCCGCCTCGAAGACCTTTACCTGCCGTACAAACAGAAACGTCGTACAAAGGGCCAGATCGCCCTGGAAGCCGGTCTGGGCGACTTGGCCGATGGTCTGTTCAACGACCCGTCGCTGACCCCGGAAACCGAAGCCGCCCGTTTTATCGACGCGGAAAAAGGCGTTGCCGACGTCAAGGCCGCCCTTGAAGGCGCCAAGTACATCCTGATGGAGCGCTTCGCCGAGAACGCCAGCCTGCTGGAAAAACTGCGTACCTACCTGAAGCAGGAAGCCATCCTCAGCGCCCGCGTCATCGCCGGCAAAGAGGAAGAAGGCGCCAAGTTCCGCGACTACTTCGAACACGACGAGCCGCTCAAAAGCATGCCCTCCCACCGTGCCCTGGCGATTTTCCGCGGCCGCAACGAAGGCATTCTCAGCTCCGCGCTGAAAGTCGGCGACGAGCTGCCGGGCACCATGCACCCGTGCGAAGGCATGATCGGTCAACAATTCGGCATCCAGAATCAGAATCGTCCTGCGGATAAGTGGCTCAGTGAAGTCGTGCGCTGGACCTGGAAGGTCAAGCTCTACACCCACCTGGAAACTGACCTGCTGGGTGAGCTGCGCGACGGCGCCGAAACCGAGGCGATCAACGTGTTCGCCCACAACCTGCACGACCTGCTGCTGGCCGCACCGGCCGGCCCGCGTGCCACCCTGGGCCTCGACCCGGGCCTGCGTACCGGCTGCAAGGTCGCGGTGGTCGACGCTACCGGCAAGCTGCTGGACCACGCCACCGTGTACCCACACGTACCCCACAACAAATGGGACCAGACCCTGGCGATCCTTGCCGCACTGTGCGCCAAGCACGCGGTGGACCTGATCGCCATCGGCAACGGCACCGCCAGTCGCGAAACCGACAAGCTGGCCGCCGAACTGATCAAAAAATACCCAGCCATGAAGATGACCAAGGTCATGGTTTCCGAGGCGGGCGCTTCGGTGTACTCGGCCTCGGAGCTGGCGTCCAAGGAGTTTCCGGACCTCGATGTGTCGATTCGTGGTGCTGTCTCTATCGCTCGTCGCCTGCAAGACCCGTTGGCGGAACTGGTGAAGATCGACCCTAAATCCATCGGCGTCGGCCAGTACCAGCACGACGTGTCGCAGCTGAAACTGGCACGCGGCCTGGATGCGGTGGTGGAGGACTGCGTAAACGCCGTGGGCGTGGATGTGAACACCGCCTCCGTGGCGCTGCTGGCGCGGATCTCGGGCCTCAACTCCACGCTGGCGCAGAACATCGTCACCCACCGTGACGAAAATGGCGCGTTCAAAACCCGCGCCGCGCTGAAAAAAGTCGCACGTTTGGGTGAAAAAACCTTTGAACAGGCTGCCGGCTTCCTACGCGTGATGAATGGCGATAACCCGCTGGACGCGTCTGCCGTTCACCCGGAAGCCTACCCGCTGGTGCAGCGCATTGCGGCCGAGACTGACCGCGACATCCGTTCGCTGATCGGCGACGCCGCGTTCCTCAAGCGCCTTGAACCAAAAAAGTACACCGACGAAACCTTCGGCGTGCCAACCATCACCGACATCCTGCAAGAGCTGGAAAAACCTGGCCGCGACCCGCGTCCCGAGTTCAAGACGGCCGAGTTCCAGGACGGCGTCGAGGACCTCAAGGACCTGCAACTGGGCATGATCCTCGAAGGCGTGGTGACCAACGTGACCAACTTCGGCGCATTCGTGGATATCGGTGTGCATCAGGATGGCTTGGTGCATATCTCCGCGCTGTCGGAGAAATTCATCAAGGACCCTCGCGAAGCGGTGAAAGCTGGTGACGTGGTCAAGGTCAAGGTCATGGAAGTCGACATTCCACGCAAACGCGTGGGCCTGTCGATGCGCATGAGCGATACCCCTGGCGAGAAAATCGACGGTGCCCGTGGCGCCCGCCCAGGTTCGGCACCGCGCCAATCGCAGAACAACGCGCCGCGCAAGGAAACCACCCCAGCCGCACCGAGCAACAATGCCATGGCATCGTTGTTTGCCAACGCCAAACAGTTGAAGAAACGCTGATGGAAATCCCGGCCGGCTTGACCCAGAGCGCGTTCAGCGAACTGATCGGCTGCCGCCTGCAACGCCTGGATGAGGGCGTTGCCGAGGTGGCCCTGACCCTGGAGCCGCACCTGCGCAACCGCGCGGGCAAGCTCCATGGTGGGGCGATTTTCAGCCTGGTGGACATAACGATGGGGCTGGCCTGTTCCAGCGCCCATGGTTTCGACCAGCAGAGCGCCACCATCGAGTGCAAGATCAACTATATCCGCGCCGTGGAAGACGGTGAGGTGCTGTGCACCAGCCGGGTGATTCATGCCGGTCGGCGTACGTTGGTGGT
Organism: Pseudomonas haemolytica; assembly: GCF_009659625.1. GTDB lineage: Bacteria > Pseudomonadota > Gammaproteobacteria > Pseudomonadales > Pseudomonadaceae > Aquipseudomonas > Aquipseudomonas haemolytica. Next base: position 476,318 of record NZ_VOIW01000004.1, read on the forward strand.
CGAAGCCGACGTGTACCAGGGCGAAAGACTTGTCGCAAAAGCGCAGGGCACGTTCGCTGTCCTATAGCTCCCCACCCTCGATTTGAGTTAATTTCGACGCTGCGGTAACAGCGTCGGAATTTTCTTGCTGCGCTATAGCCCAATTCATGGAGTGAAGTAGGCTTTTTCAAAGCGGGTCAAATCGACTCAAAACCAGGCGATAACGCCAGTTTTAACTTCACCCTTGTAGACCGTCCTGCCCACCCCCATATTGGGGCGACTGACGCGTGAAGGAATCCAACTTGAGCGAACTTCTCAACCGCCGCCTGGCCCTGCTCGGCAAGCGCGAACACCTCTCCCTGCTAGAGCAATGCTTGCACGGCATCGAGCGCGAATGCCTGCGCGTCACCAGCGAAGGTCGCCTGGCGCAAACGCCGCACCCCGAAGCCTTGGGCGCCGCGTTGACCAATGAACAGATCACCACCGACTACTCGGAATCGCTGCTGGAGTTCATCACCCCGGCCCTGCCCGACCCGGCCGATACCCTGAGCAGCCTCGACAAGATCCATCGCTTTGCCTACACCAAGCTGGGTAGCGAGTACCTCTGGAGCCCCTCGATGCCGTGCCCGTTGCCGGCCGAGGAAGATATTCCGATTGCCTACTACGGCACCTCCAATATCGGCCAGCTCAAGTACGTGTACCGCAAGGGCTTGGCCCTGCGGTACGGCAAGACCATGCAGTGCATCGCGGGTATCCACTACAACTTTTCCCTGCCGGAACAGTTGTGGCCGCTGCTCAAGGAAGCGGAAGGGTTTGTCGGCACCGACCGTGACTACCAGTCCACGGCCTACATCGCGCTGATCCGTAATTTCCGTCGCTACAGCTGGCTGCTGATGTACCTGTTCGGTGCCTCGCCGGCCCTGGACGCCGGTTTCCTGCGCGGGCGCTCACACCAGTTGGAAGTGCTCGACGCCGACACCCTGTACCTGCCCTACGCCACCAGCCTGCGCATGAGCGACCTGGGTTACCAGAGCAACGCCCAGGCCGGCCTGACGCCGTGCTACAACGACCTGGCCAGCTACACCGACAGCCTGCGCGAAGCGGTGGCCACACCCTATGCGCCATACGTCGAAGTCGGTACGCACAAGGATGGTGAGTGGGTGCAGCTCAACACCAACATCCTGCAGATCGAAAACGAGTACTACTCCAATATCCGTCCCAAGCGGGTGACCTACACCGGCGAGCGCCCGATCCAGGCACTGATGGCCCGTGGCATTCAGTACATCGAAGTGCGCTGCCTGGACATCAACCCGTTCCTGCCGATGGGTATTGACCTGCCGGAGTCGCGTTTCCTCGACGCGTTCCTGCTGTACTGCGCGCTGAACGACAGCCCACTGTTCGCCAACAACGAGTGCGGCAACGCCACCTCCAACTTCCTCAGCGTGGTCAAGGAAGGTCGCCGTCCGGGCCTGCAATTGCAGCGTGACGGCCAGGCGGTGGATATGAAGGAGTGGGCGGCCGAGCTGCTGGAGAAGATTGCACCACTGGCCGCCCTGCTCGATGAGAGCCATGGCATCACCGAACACAGTGAGGCGCTGGACGCTCAGTTGGCCAAGGTCAGGGACCCATCCCTGACGCCATCGGCCCAGGTGTTGGCGGCAATGGCTGAGCGCAAAGAGAGTTTTGCGCAGTTCTCCCTGCATCAGAGCGAGGTGCATGCCGCGCACTTCCGTAACGAGCCGTTGCCGGCAGACGAGCAGGCGCGCTTCGAAGAGCTGGCACGCAAGTCGCTGGCACAACAGGCGGAACTGGAGCAGAACGAAGTGGGCGATTTTGATGTGTTTGTCGGCTCGTACCAGGCCAGCATCCTCGCCATCAGCAACTAACCGGAGCTGTACTCAGTTCAAATGTGGGAGGGGGCTTGCTCCCGATAGCGGTGAAACAGTTGATACATATGCCAACTGACACCCTGCTATCGGGAGCAAGCCCCCTCCCACATTTGGTCATCACTGGTACAAAAATTTACTTCAACCCTTCTCCTCATAAGCTAATTCGAAAACGTTATTTATTTTCGGGTTCTTAGATCATTTAGTCTCCTCACACGCCGACCCTCGGCCGCCTGATTGAGGAGCTTCCCTTGAAATTGCTGACCCCTCTGCGCCTCTTGGCCGCGTTGTCCCTGGCCGGTGCCAGCCTGTTTGCCCAGGCGGCGGATGTGACCATTGCGTACCAGACCACCGTGGACCCGGCCAAAGTCGCCCAAGCCGACGGCGCCTATGAAAAAGCCACCCAGGCGAAGATCGACTGGCGCAAATTCGACAATGGCGCCGACATCATCGCCGCCATCGCCTCCGGCGACGTGCAGATCGGCTACCTCGGTTCCAGCCCGCTGACCGCCGCAGTCACCCGCAAAGTCCCAGTACAAACTTTTCTCGTCGCCACCCAGATCGGCGGCGCCGAAGCCCTGGTGGCGCGCAACGGTTCGGGGATCAACAGCCCCCAGGACCTGGTCGGCAAAAAGATCGCCGTGCCCTTCGTTTCCACCGGCCACTACAGCCTGCTGGCCGCGCTGAAACACTGGAACATCGACCCGGCCAAAGTCACCATCCTCAACCTCGCCCCACCCGCCATCATCGCCGCCTGGAAGCGCGGTGATATCGACGCCACCTACGTCTGGGACCCAGCCCTGGGCGTGGCCAAGGAAAACGGCAAGGTGCTGATCACCTCCGGCGAACTGGCCAAGTTTGGCGCGCCGACGTTTGATGCCTGGATCGTGCGTAAAGACTTCGCAGAGAAGCACCCGGAGATCGTCACCGCCTTCGCCAAGGTCACCCTGGATGCCTACGCCGCTTACCGCAAAGACCCACAAGCCTGGCTCGCCGACACAGGCAACGTCGACAAGCTGGTGAAACTCTCCGGCGCCAAGCCCAGCGACATCCCCTTGCTGCTGCAAGGCAACGTCTACCCGCTGGCCGCTGACCAGATAACCCTGCTGGGCGCACCGACCACCAAGGCGGTGACCGATACCGCGGTGTTCCTCAAGGAACAAGGCAAGGTCGACGCCGTGCTGCCGGACTACGCGCCTTACGTCAGCGCCAAGTTCATCACCCACTGATCAGGAGTTCATTGCGATGGCCTTGCTACAACTGGAGCGCATCAGCGCACAGTACCCAGGCGCCCCGGAACCGGTACTGTCCGACATTTCACTGGACCTTGGGCCGCAGCAACTGCTGGTCGCCCTCGGCCCGTCCGGCAGTGGCAAGACTTCGCTGTTGAACCTGATTGCCGGTTTCGTCGAACCTTCTGCCGGGCATATCACCCTCGACGGTGTGCCAGTCAAAGGCCCCAGCGCCGAGCGCGGGGTGGTGTTCCAGGACGACGCCCTGCTGCCCTGGCAGGACGTGCTGGCCAATGTGGCTTTCGGCCTCGAACTGGCCGGCGTGCCCAAGGCGCAGCGCGAAGTACGCGCCCGCGAAATGCTCGCGCTGGTAGACCTGGCCGGTTTCGACAGCCGCCGCATCTGGCAACTCTCCGGTGGCCAGAAACAACGCGTCGGCCTGGCGCGTGCCTTGGCGGCAGACCCACGGGTATTGCTGATGGACGAACCCTTTGGCGCCCTGGATGCCTTCACCCGCGAACAGATGCAGGAGCTTCTGCTGCAAGTCTGGCGGCGCACGGCCAAGCCGGTATTCCTGATTACCCATGACATTGAAGAAGCCGTGTTCCTCGCCACGGATTTGATCTTGCTGGCGCCCAACCCTGGCCAGATCGTCGAACGTCTACACCTGGATTTCGGCCAACGTTATGCCGCCGGTGAATCGGCGCGGGCGATCAAATCCGACCCGCGCTTTATCGAAACCCGCGAACACGTATTGGGCAAAGTGTTCTCCCAACGGCAGGTGTGCGCATGAGCAGCTACGAACTTCCCGCCACGGCCACCCAGCCAGTGGCGCATGCCGTTATCCCGGTCCGCCGCAGCCTGAGCACGCGCTGGATCAGCCTATTGACCCTGGTCGCCTTGCTCGCCCTCTGGTGGGCGGTGACCGCTACCGGCTTGATCGAACCCCTGTTCCTGCCGCCGCCATCCGCCGTGCTGCAAAAGGGTTGGCTGCTGGCGACCACCGGCTATATGGACTCCACGTTGTGGCAGCACCTGGGCGCGAGCCTCAGCCGTATCGGCCTGGGGCTGGGCTTTGCCGTGCTGACTGCCGTGCCGGTGGGGATTGCCATCGGTGCCAACCGTATCGCCCGTGGCATTCTCGATCCGCTGATCGAGTTCTACCGGCCGATCCCACCACTGGCCTACCTGCCGTTGATCGTGATCTGGTGCGGCATCGGTGAGCTGTCCAAAGTACTGCTGATCTACCTGGCAATCTTCGCCCCGATTGCCATCGCCACCGCAACCGGCGTGCGTACCGTCGACCCGGCCAAACTGCGTGCCGCGCAATCGTTGGGCGCCACCCGCACACAACTGATTCGCCATGTGATCCTGCCCAGCGCGCTGCCCGACATCCTCACCGGTGTGCGTATCGGCCTGGGCGTGGGCTGGTCGACCCTGGTCGCGGCCGAGCTGATCGCGGCCACCAGTGGCCTGGGCTTCATGGTGCAGTCGGCGGCGCAGTTTTTGGTCACCGATGTGGTGGTGCTGGGGATCCTGGTGATCGCCCTGATCGCCTTCGCCATGGAAATGGGCCTGCGCGCCCTGCAGCGTAAATTAGTGCCATGGCACGGCCAGGCACACTAAGAAATGAGAACTCAATTGAGCAGCCTGACCGTTACCCCATTAAGCACCGCCCTGGGCGCCCAGATCAGTGGCGTCGATATCACCCAACCGCTGAGCGTCGAACATCGCGATGCCATCGAGCAGGCGCTGCTTACCCACTCGGTGCTGTTCTTGCGCGGTCAAGCGATCACCCCGCAGCAACAGGCGCGGTTCGCGGCGCACTTCGGCGACCTGCACATCCACCCGATCTACCCCAATGTTCCGGAACAGCCTGAAGTGCTGATCCTCGACACCGCCGTCACTGACGTGCGCGACAACGCCGTGTGGCACACCGATGTAACCTTCCTGCCCACTCCGGCCCTCGGCGCGGTGCTCAGCGCCAAGCTGCTGCCGGCGTTTGGCGGCGATACGCTGTGGGCCAGCGGCATTGCGGCGTACGAGGCGTTATCCACGCCGATGAAGGTGCTGCTCACGGGGTTGACTGCAACCCACGACTTCACCAAATCCTTCCCGCTGGAGCGCTTCGGCAACAGCGCCGAAGACCTGGCGCGCTGGGAAGAAACCCGCAGGAAAAACCCGCCGCTGTCGCACCCGGTGGTGCGCACGCATCCGGTGAGTGGGCGCAAGTCGCTGTTTGTCAGTGACGGGTTCACCACCAGGATCAATGAGCTGGAGCCGGCGGAAAGCGAGGCGATTCTCAAGCTGCTGTTCGCCCACACCACCCGCCCGGAATTCACCATCCGTTGGCGCTGGCAGGAAAATGACGTGGCGTTCTGGGATAACCGCGTGACACAGCATTACGCGGTGGATGATTACTGGCCGCAGCGGCGGGTGATGCACCGGGCGACAATTCTGGGCGACGTACCGTTCTAGAGCCTGCCGAAGTTCAAATGTGGGAGGGGGCTTGCTCCCGATAGCAACCTGTCAGTCACCTCTGTGCTGACTGACTCACCGCTATCGGGAGCAAGCCCCCTCCCACACTTTTAACCCAGCAGTGCCAGGTTATTCAGCGGTGGATGGTTTTTCCCAAAGGTTGATCCCGCCTTCCTGCGCAAACCGATCAATCTCCGCCAGCTCCTCAGCACTGAAGCTCAAGTTCTTCAACGCCCCGACGTTCTCGATGATCTGCTCCGGCCGGCTCGCGCCGATCAGCGCACTGGTCACCCGTGGATCACGCAACGTCCACGCCAGGGCCAACTGAGCCAGGCTCTGGCCACGACGCTGGGCGATTTCATTCAGTGCGCGCACATGGGCGATGTTGGCCTCGGACAAGTGCTTGGCTTGCAGCGAGCCGCCACCCGGGCGATTGACCCGCGCATCGGCCGGTACGCCGTTGAGGTACTTGTCGGTGAGCAAGCCCTGGGCCAGCGGCGTGAAGGCGATAACTCCGGCACCGAGTTCTTCGGTGGTGTCCAGCAGGTCTTTTTCCACCCAGCGGTTGAGCAGGTTGTAGGCCGGTTGGTGGATCAGCAGCGGCACTTTCCACTCGTTGAGCAAGGCTGCGATTTCGCGGGTTTTCACCCCGGAATAGGACGAGATGCCGATGTACAACGCCTTGCCTTGTTGTACGGCGGTGGCGAGGGCGCTGGCGGTTTCTTCCAGAGGGGTATCGGGGTCAAAACGGTGGGAGTAGAAGATATCCACATAGTCGACACCCAGGCGTTGCAGACTCTGGTCCAGGCTCGCCAGGATGTATTTGCGCGAGCCACCGCCCTGGCCGTAAGGGCCGGGCCACATGTCCCAACCGGCCTTGCTGGAGATGATCAATTCGTCGCGATAGTGCTTGAAGTCTTCGCGCAGCAACCGGCCGAAGTTGATCTCGGCGCTGCCGTAGGGCGGGCCGTAGTTGTTGGCCAAGTCGAAGTGGTTGATACCCAGGTCGAACGCCGTGCGCAGCAGTGCGCGCTGGGTGTCGATCGGGGTGCTGTCGCCAAAGTTGTGCCACAGCCCCAGGGACAGTGCCGGCAGCACCAACCCACTGCGACCTACGCGGCGATAAGGAATAGATTCATAGCGGTTTTCGGCAGCAATGTACGTCATCGAATCCTCTCTTGATCTGGGCCAAATAAGGCCTGGGAATATGCATATTCCCAGGCCTTTTAAGCAGCTGAATCGCTTAAGTCTGCCTCTTCCTTTTACAGCAAAGGCCTACTTGAGAGGAACGGTTTACCGCATATTACTCAGCGCACCAGATGCAGGAACTGCAAGTGACGCTCGTACTGGTCGAGGATGTCGTTGATGATCTGCTCCTTGGTGTAGCCCACCAGGTCATAGTCCTGGCTGCCCTCGCTCAAGTGCACTTCCGCCCGGTAGTAGCGGCGATTGTTGAGCTGCTTGGAACCCATGCCGCCGCGTGCAAATGAAGGCGTGAAATAGCCGCGCATCTGCACCTGGTAAACGAACGGATGCTCTTCGCCGTGACCGATTTCCAGGCTGACGCTGTCGTTGGACGGGTCGGGCTGGGTGACGACGTTGAGGCCTTTTTCGACGAACACTGCCGTCACTTCTTCAATCGCCGGACGCACCGTGGTTTCAAGGAAGCGGTACACCTCGTCCCGCGACGGGAAATGCACGGCCTGGCTCAAACGCTGGCGCCAACCACCCGTGCCTTTGCGTGAGCCCGAAACCGGCGCCAGCGAATGCAACTGAGCAATCTGCTTTTGCGACTCAAGGTAAAAGGCCTTGTGCAGCCCCCACATCATCAGCAGCAGGATCAACGAGAACGGCAGCGAGGTCAGCACCACCGCTGATTTGAGCGAATCGATGCTACCGGCAAACAGCAACGCACTGGTGACCAGTGCCGTCATTGCGCCCCAGAACACTCGCAGCCACTTCGGCCCGTCTTCATCGGCGTTGCCGCCTTTGGACGACAGCGTGGACAGGACAACGGTGCCGGAGTCAGCCGAGGTCACAAAGAACACAAAGCTGATAAACACGGTGACCGCAATAACGGTCTTGCTCCATGGGTAGGTTTCCAGCAGCAGGTAGAGGCTCATCGACGGATCATCGATGGCCGACTGGCCCAGTGCGGCCATTCCATGGTTGAGCACCTGGTCGATGGCGCTGTTACCGAAGATCGACATCCACGCCAGGGTGAAGCCCAACGGGATCAGCAGCACGCCGAACACAAATTCGCGGATGGTCCGGCCACGGGAAATACGGGCGATGAACAAGCCCACGAACGGCGACCATGCAATCCACCAGGCCCAGTAGAACACTGTCCAGCCACCCAGCCAGTCGCTCGGCTTGTCGTAGGCGTATACATCGAAACTCTTGGTGGGCAATGCGCCCAGGTAGTCACCGATGTTCTGGATCAAGGTGTTGAGCAGGTGCTGGGTAGGCCCGGCAAACAACACAAACAGCAGCAGCGCACAGGCCAGCAGCATGTTGATGTCGGACATCACCCGCACACCCTTGTCGACACCGGCTACGGCAACGATGATCGCCGCGCCCATCATCAGGGTGATCAGGCCCACCTGAATCCACTGGGTATGGGCAACGCCAAACAGGTAGTCCAGGCCGGAGTTGAGGTGCAACACGCCAAAGCCCATGTCGGCGCCCAGGCCGAATACCGTGGCAATGATGCCGAAGCCATCCACCGCGTAACCGATAGGCCCGTTGATGCGCTTGCCGATCAGCGGGTACAGCGCTGAACGCAACGCCAGCGGCAGGTTATGCCGATAGGCGAAATACGCCAGGGCCATGCCGACAAAGGCGAACACGCCCCAGCCATGCAGGCCCCAGTGCAGGAACAATACCTGCATGGCCTGGCGCGCCGCATCGGCGTTCATTGCTTCGCCCTGGGGCGGTTGCACCAAGTGGGTCAACGGCTCCGAGACGCAGAAGAAGAACAGCGTGATGCTGATCCCGGCGGCGAACAGCATGCCGGCCCAGGACAGGTAACTGAATTCGGGCTCGTCGTGGTCGGCACCGAGTTTTATCTTGCCGTAGCCCGATAGCGCGGTGACCACCACGAAGACCAGATACAGGGTCATCGCCAGCATGTAGTACCAGCCGACCGTATTGGCCGCCCAGTTTTGCGCCGCCAGCAGCCAGGCACCAGCCTGTTGCGGGATAGCGATGACGGTGATGCCAAACAGCAGGATAAAAGTCGCGGCAAAGTAGAAAACGGGCGCATTCATGCGCACCATGCCGCTGGATGGGGTGGACGATGCACTCATGAACGATGCACCCCTGGGGTGTGGGATGTGGCTGTAAATAACGGACTCAGCAAAGGTAAGCCTCCTGTTGTGAGCGGGCAGCGAACCACCGGTTTAACTTGAACGAACATTCAAGTTAAACATGGAAAGGCGGTCTGGGACTAATCGCAGGGCTGAGCGGTAGATGATTCCTACACTAGCTCAAGGATTGGTATGACGGGTGTAGGAGACAAATCGTTCAGCGATTACTGACTGAAATACGGTTCAAATTTGGAATGCAGTCAAATGTGGGAGGGGGCTTGCCCCCGATGGCGGTGGTTCAGCCAATTCATTTTTGACTGACGCTCCGCTATCGGGAGCAAGCCCCCTCCCACAGGGTTTTGCGTGATTTCCAAGACCTGCGCTATTTTTGCGCCCCATCATCATGCTGCAGATTCGCCTGGGTAATATTCGCCCCCGCCGGCACGCTGCGGGTCAGCCACACATTCCCGCCAATGGTCGAACCCTGGCCGATGGTTATCCGCCCCAGGATCGTCGCCCCGGCATAAATCACCACATCATCCTCAACGATAGGGTGACGCGGGTGGCCTTTCTGCAACTGCCCGTCTTCATCCGCCGGGAAGCGCTTGGCGCCCAGTGTCACGGCCTGGTAGATGCGCACCCGCTCGCCGATGATCGCCGTCTCGCCAATCACCACGCCCGTGCCGTGGTCGATAAAGAAGCTCGGGCCGATCTGCGCGCCCGGGTGGATATCGATGCCGGTGGCCGAATGGGCGATCTCCGCACTGATCCGCGCCAACAGCGGCAAACCCGCACGGTACAGGTGGTGAGCAAGGCGATGATGGATCACCGCCAGGATGCCCGGGTAGCACAGCAGCACTTCATCCACACTGCGGGCGGCCGGATCGCCGTGATAGGCCGCCAGTACGTCGGTATCCAACAGGCTGCGCAGGGAGGGCAAGGCCAAGGCAAAATCCTGGATCAGGCGGATGGCGTGGGCATCCACCCCGCTGTCGTCCTCACCGCCCTGGCGTGCGGCGTAGCGCAACTCCAGGCGCGCTTGAGCGAGCAAGGCGTTGAGCGCCACGTCGAGGGTGTGCCCTACGTAGAAGTCTTCGCTTTCTTCGCGCAGGTCCACCGGGCCCAGGCGCATCGGGAACAATGCGCCGCACAAGGCTTCAAGGATCTGCGCCACCGCCTCGCGGGACGGCAACTCGCGACCACCATGCTCGCCACTCAAGCGACCGTTACGCGTTCGCCACTGGTCGCGGGCGCCGCGCAGCTGGCTGACGATGGTCTGCAATTGCCAATGACTGGAACGCTCACTCACGGTATTCACTCCTGACGAAATGGCCATCACTTTACGGTATGCAGCCTGGCAGCTCTTAAGAACCAATGGTATGAGCCTAAGAACTATCCGGTATAAGCGATTGACGGTTGCCCGATGAAAAGTGCCTGCCTATAGTCCCTCAATCACTTAGTCACCGTGCATAACCATGATCAAACAACAGCTCGACCGCTTTAACCGTCTGGAACTGCTGGGTGGCGCCACCGCCCTGGAAAAACTCGAGCGGCTGTCGGCCTGGCTGGGCAGGGACATCTACGTCAAACGCGATGACACCACGCCGCTGGCCATGGGTGGCAACAAGCTGCGCAAACTTGAATACCTGGCGGCTGACGCCATTGCCCAGGGCGCCGACACCCTGGTAACCGCTGGCGCATTACAGTCCAATCACGTACGCCAGACCGCCGCGCTCGCCGCCAAACTTGGCCTGGGCTGCGTCGCCCTGCTGGAAAACCCCACCGGTACCGAAGACCCCAACTACCTTGGCAACGGCAACCGCCTGCTGCTGGACCTGTTCGATGCCAAAGTCGAGCTGGTGGAGAACCTTGACAACGCCGATGACCAACTCAACGCCCTCGCCGACCGCTTGCGCAGCAATGGCAAGAAGCCGTACCTGGTGCCCATCGGCGGCTCCAATGCCCTCGGTGCGTTGGGCTACGTGCGTGCCGGGTTGGAGCTGGCCGGGCAGGTTGAAGACAGTGGCATTGAATTCGCCGCCGTGGTGCTCGCCTCCGGCAGCGCCGGTACCCACAGCGGCCTGGCGTTGGCCTTGAGCGAAGTGCTGCCGCAGTTGCCGGTGATCGGTATTACCGTGTCGCGCACCGAAGAAGCGCAGTTCCCCAAAGTGCAGGGCCTGGCCGAACGCACCGCCGAGTTGCTGGGTATGGAGATTCCCGACGCCTTCAAGGTGACCTTGTGGGACGAATATTTCGGCCCCCGTTATGGCGAGCCCAACGCCGGCACCCTCTCCGCGATCAAACTTTTGGCCAGCCAGGAAGGTCTGCTGCTGGACCCTGTCTATACGGGCAAGGCCATGGCCGGTTTGCTGGATGGCATCGGGCGCCAGCGATTTGCGGATGGGCCGATTATTTTCCTGCATACCGGTGGGGCGCCGGCGTTGTTTGCCTATGACTCGGCTTTCAACTGAATGTGTGGGAGCGGGATTGCTCGCTCCCACAATAAACCTGCGGCATATTCCTTAAATGAATATGAAATTAGATTTATATTATTTTCAAGTCTTAAAAACCGGCTTTATCATCGCGCCGCAGGCGAAGACGCGCACCGCGCTTTAAGGCAGGATACGACTACCGCGTCACCTGCTTCGCTCACCATAAAAACACAGGGGCTCTCCATGACTATTTCTGTATTACGTCGCACGCTGCTGGTTGGCACATTGGGCCTGGCGCTTGGCGCCAGCTGGCTGGGCCAGGCGGTTGCCGGCGAGCAGCTGGACAACATCAAGAAGGCCGGCGAGATCAAGATCGGCCTGGAAGGCACCTACCCACCGTTCAGCTTCGTCGATGAAAGCGGCAAGCTCAGCGGCTTCGAGGTGGAGTTGTCCGAAGCGCTGGCCAAGGAACTGGGCGTCAAGGTCAAGCTGCAAGCCACGCCATGGGACGGCATCCTCGCCGCCCTGGAATCCAAGCGCCTGGACGCCGTGGTCAATCAAGTGACCATCTCCGAAGAACGCAAGAAAAAGTACGACTTCTCCAAGCCTTACACCGTCTCCGGTATTCAGGCGTTGGTGCTGAAGAAGAACGTCGACACCATCAAGACCGCCGACGACCTGGCCGGCAAGAAAATCGGCGTGGGCCTGGGCACCAACTACGAACAATGGCTCAAGGACAACCAGCCTAAAGCCATCATCAAGACCTATAACGATGACCCGACCAAGTTCCAGGACCTGCGCATCGGCCGTATCGACGCGATCCTGATCGACCGCCTGGCCGCCCTGGAATACGCCAAGAAAGCACCCGACACCGCTGCTGCCGGTGACGCCTTCTCCCGCCAGGAAGCCGGTATCGCCCTGCGCAAAGGCGAGCCTGAACTGCTCGACGCGGTGAACAAGGCCCTCGACAAACTGCGCGCCGACGGCACCTTGAAGAAGCTGTCCGAGAAGTACTTCAACGCTGACGTCACTCAGTAATGGAAGCAGGTTTCCAACTCGCGCTGGACTCCGCGCCCTTTCTGCTCAAGGGCGCGTACTACACGGTGATTCTCAGCCTTGGCGGGATGTTTTTCGGCTTGCTGTTGGGCTTCGGCCTGGCGTTGATGCGTTTGTCGCGCTTCAAACTGCTGAGTTGGACTGCCCGGGTCTACGTGTCGTTCTTTCGCGGCACGCCCTTGCTGGTGCAGCTGTTCCTGATCTACTACGGCTTGCCGCAAGTGGGCATCGAGCTGGATCCGATTCCGGCGGCCATGATCGGCTTTTCGCTGAATATGGCCGCCTACGCCTGTGAGATCCTGCGGGCCGCCATCGCGTCCATCGAGCGTGGGCAGTGGGAAGCCGCCGCCAGCATCGGCATGACCCGCGCACAGACCCTGCGCCGGGCCATCCTGCCGCAGGCCATGCGCACGGCTTTGCCGCCCCTGGGCAACAGCTTTATCTCACTGGTCAAGGACACCGCGCTGGCCGCTACCATCCAGGTGCCGGAACTGTTCCGCCAGGCTCAACTGGTGTCGGCGCGTACCTTTGAGATTTTCACCATGTATCTGTCCGCAGCCCTGATCTACTGGATCCTGGCGAGCATCCTGGCGCATCTGCAAAATCGTCTGGAAGACCGGGTCAACCGGCATGACCTGGAGTCTTGAAGCATGATCGTGGTTGAAAAACTGACCAAACAATTCAACGGTCAGGTGGTGCTCAACGGCATCGACCTTGAGGTCAAGGAAGGCGAGGTCGTCGCCATCATCGGCCCCAGCGGTTCGGGCAAGACCACCTTCCTGCGCTGCCTGAATTTTCTCGAAGAACCTACCAGCGGCCGCATCAAGGTGGGTGACATCGAGATCGACAGCAGCAAGCCGCTCAACCAGCAACAGGGCCTGGTGCGGCGCCTGCGCCAGCACGTGGGCTTTGTGTTCCAGAACTTCAACCTGTTCCCCCACCGCACCGCGCTGGAAAACGTTATCGAAGGCCCGATCGTGGTCAAGAAGATGCCACGCGAGGCGGCGACCGAGTTGGGTCGCAAACTGCTGGCCAGGGTCGGCCTGGCGGGCAAGGAAGCGTCCTATCCGAGGCGGCTGTCTGGCGGCCAGCAACAGCGCGTGGCGATTGCCCGGGCGCTGGCCATGGAGCCGGAGGTGATTCTATTCGACGAACCCACCTCCGCCCTCGACCCAGAGCTGGTAGGCGAAGTGCTGTCGACCATCCGCAGCCTGGCCGAGGAAAACCGCACCATGGTCATCGTCACCCACGAGATGAGCTTCGCCCGGGATGTGGCCAACCGGGTGATCTTTTTCGACAAGGGCGTGATCGTCGAACAAGGCGAAGCCAAGGCGTTGTTCGCCAACCCCAAGGAAGAACGCACCCGGCAGTTCCTCAGCAAATTCCTCGCCCACTGACCCCCCACCCTCTGTAGGAGCGAGCTTGCTCGCGAAAAACGCCCAGGCGACACGGTAAATCTGATTCACCGCGTTATCGTTAACGTTCTTCGCGAGCAAGCTCGCTCCTACAAGAGGTTGCCGTTCCAGCGCGTAAAACACCCCGCCATAACCCCCTTAAAATCCCCCTCCCCGTCAGACCCGTCTGAATATCTTCAAACTCGCCATTTAGCCTTTTGCCTCCATTGACGCTCCTTGGCCAACCCTCTTATCTAGCGCCTTGAGGATTGGATCCCATCCCGGCTATTGACTGAATCGTGCCTTTCGAAACGCCTCGCGCCTGTGCGCCGAGGGTTCGGAACGATTGCTGCTGGCTGCATCAAGGAGAGTACCTATGACACACACACAACCCCCGGCCATGCTCACTGCCCCCAAATTGCCCCAGGCGATTGGAAACGGCATCAGCGCCCTGGCCTCCACACACTTGCAGGTCGATATTTCTCCCTACCCGGGCATGGAAGAAGGCGACCTGATCGAACTGTTCTGGAACAACTGCTTTGCCGCCTCGCGCAAGGTGACGGCTTGCAAGATCGGCACGTTCACCCACCTGTGCGTGCCAGAAAGCTTTGTGCAGGACGGTCCGGCGCGCGTCCATTACCAAGTCCTGCAAATCGGCCATGGCCCTATGCGCTCGGCTGTCACCTTGGTGCGGGTCAAGACCAACTACCCCGGCGGCCAACCCTCGCCTCGCCTCAACAATGACAGCAGCGATGAAAACCAGCATCTGGCCCCCGTCGACCTGCCCGAGACGATCCGCCGCTACGGCGTCAACAGCAGCCAGGTACGGCGCGGCATTCCGCTGACCATCGAGCCTTACCTGAACATGAGCTCAGGCGATGCCATCACCTTGCGCTGGGGCGATGTACGCCTGGACCTGCCGAAAATCCAAGCCAAAAGCGTCGGCATGGCGGTACAGGTGTGGGTGCCGCCCCACGTCATTATCGAAGCCGGCGACGACTGCCGGTTGGACGTCACGTACTGCATCCTTGATCGTGTCGGGAATAATTCACGCTGGGCGCCCTCCCGCACCTTGCGCATCGCCGCCTGCGCGTCAGCAGCACCCACCAGCCAGGCAACGCCTGCGACGGGCTATCAACCGCGTCGCTTCGGTTCACCCTGTGAGCCGGGGTGACAGCCCTTCTATGCATATTCCTAAAAGTTAGTTTATTTAAAAAATAAACACGCTTAGGGTATATGCACCGGACCACCGGACATTCCTGATTTTTCTGTTTTTATTTCATTGAATGCGAGGTCGGTATGGTCAGAATTACCCCGGTGCATAACGCCAGGGCATTGCGTGCAGCCAAGGAGCGGCGCTGATGTCTAACTTGGCTCTAACACCCCCCCAGAGTGATCTGGACATAGCTCCCCTGTTGTTGCCGGCCACGGTGCTGCGCGACGACGCCCAGGCGTTGAGCGCCGCCCATGAGCTGGCACAGGCGGCACGCTTGCAAGCCGCCAAGCGCGACCAGCAACGCAAACTGCCATGGGCACAGCTGGAGCAATTCACCCGAAGCGGCTTGGGCAGTATTTCCATCCCTCGCGAATACGGCGGCCCGCAAGTGTCGTTTGTGACCCTGGCCGAAGTCTTCGCGATCATCAGCGCAGCCGACCCGGCCCTCGGGCAGATCCCACAGAACCATTTCGGCATCCTGCACCTGTTGCAGGGCACCGCTACCGAGCGCCAGAAAAAGCAGCTGTTCCAGAGCGTGCTCGACGGCTGGCGCATCGGCAACGGCGGCCCGGAACGCGGCACCAAAAATACCCTGGAGCTCAAGGCGCGCCTCACGGCCGAAGGCGATGGGTTCGTGGTCAGCGGCCAGAAGTTCTACTCCACAGGCGCACTGTTTGCCCACTGGGTAGCGGTGAAGGCGCTGAACGATGACGGCAAGCAAGTCATGGCCTTTGTGCGGCGTGGCAGCGAAGGGCTGCGCATCGTGGACGACTGGTCGGGCTTTGGCCAACGCACCACCGCCAGCGGCACCGTATTGCTGGACCGGGTGCCGGTGGACCCGGAGTTGGTCATCGACAACTGGCGCCTGGGCGAAAGCCCGAATATCCAGGGTGCTGTGTCGCAACTGATCCAGGCGGCCATTGACGCCGGCATCGCCCGTGGCGCCCTTGACGACACTATCGCCTTCGTACGCGAACGCTCACGCCCCTGGATCGACGCCAAGGTCGAGCGGGCCAGCGACGACCTGTATGTGATCGCCGATATCGGCAAGCTGAAGATCGAACTGCACGCCGCCGAAGCACTGCTGCGCAAGGCCGGCCAGGTGCTCGACCAGGTCAGCGCCGCACCGATCACCGCACAGTCCGCCGCACGCGCTTCGATTGCCGTGGCCGAGGCCAAGGTGCTGACCACCGAAGTGTCGTTGCAGGTCACTGAGAAGCTCTTCGAGCTGGCCGGCAGCCGCGCCACCCTGGCCGAATTCAACCTCGACCGGCACTGGCGCAACGCCCGGGTACACACCCTGCACGACCCGGTGCGCTGGAAGTATCACGCTATCGGTGCCTATCGACTGAACGGCACTTTACCTGCTCGTCACTCCTGGATTTAACCGGCCAGAACACTTATTCCACGAGCTTCTGGAGAAACTCATGACCCTTTCTCACCACGTCGCGGTTATCACCAGCGATGAACAAGCCCTCATTGTCGCCAGCGACCTGGCCGACGACTTGCGCCGCGACAGCGCCCAGCGCGACCGTGAACGCCGCCTGCCGTTGCCCGAGCTGGACGTGTTTTCCCGCTCCGGCCTGTGGGGCATCAGCGTGCCCAAGGCTTACGGTGGCGCGGGTGTGTCCAACGTCACCCTGGCTAAAGTCATCGCCCTGATCGCCGAGGCCGATGGCTCTTTGGGCCAGATCCCGCAAAACCATTTCTACGCCCTCGAAGTGCTGCGCGTAAACGGCAGCCCCGAACAGCAGCAACGCCTGTATGCCGAGGTGCTGGCCGGCCAGCGCTTTGGCAATGCCTTGGCGGAACTGGGCACCAAGACCGCCCATGACCGCGTGACCAGCCTCACCCGCGATGGCGATGGTTTTCGCATCAACGGGCGCAAGTTCTACGCCACGGGCGCGCTCTATGCCCAACGCATCCCCACCTCGGTGGTGGATGAAAATGGCATCCAGCAGCTGGCCTTCGTGCCCCACGACAGCACGGGCCTGACGGTGATTGACGACTGGAGCGGCTTCGGTCAGCGCACCACTGGCAGCGGCTCGGTGGTGTTCGACAACGTGTGGGTTGCAGCGCAGGACGTGATCCCGTTCCAGAGCGCCTTCGAACGCCCGACCACCGTTGGCCCGCTGGCGCAGATCCTTCATGCCGCCATCGACACCGGCATCGCCCGCGCCGCCTTCGAAGATGCATTGCATTTTGTGCGCACCAAGACCCGCCCGTGGATCGATTCGGGCAACGACAACGCCACCGAAGACCCGCTGACCCTCAAGAGCTTCGGCCACCTGAGCATTCGCCTGCACGCCGCCGAGGCGTTGCTGGAGCGCTCAGGCGAATTCCTCGACCGTGCCCAGGCCGACAGCAATGCACAGACCGTCGCCGCTGCGTCCATTGCCGTGGCCGAAGTGCGCGCCTTGAGCACCGAGATTTCCCTGGCAGCCGGCAGCACCTTGTTCGAGCTCGCGGGCAGCCAGGCGACCCTGGCCGAACATGGCCTGGACCGCCACTGGCGCAACGCCCGGGTGCACACGTTGCACGACCCGGTACGCTGGAAGTATCACGCGGTAGGCAACTACTACCTCAACGATGAAAACCCGCCGCTGCGGGGGACCATCTGATGAGCAAAAAGAAGATCCTGCTCAATGCCTTCAACATGAACTGCATCGGGCATATCAACCACGGCTTGTGGACGCACCCACGGGATAACTCGACCCAGTACAAGACCCTCGAATACTGGACCGAGCTGGCGCAAATTCTCGAGCGCGGGCTGTTCGATGGTTTGTTTATCGCCGACATCGTCGGTGTCTACGACGTGTACCAGAATTCCATTGATGTGCCGCTCAAGGAGTCGATCCAGCTGCCGGTCAACGACCCGTTGCTGCTGGTCTCGGCCATGGCCGCCGTCACCCGGAACCTGGGCTTCGGCCTCACCGCCAACCTGACCTACGAGCCGCCCTATCTGTTCGCCCGACGCATGTCCACGCTGGACCACCTGAGCCGTGGCCGGGTCGGCTGGAACATCGTCACCGGCTACCTCGACAGCGCCGCCAAGGCCATGGGGCTCACCGAACAGGTCGAGCATGACCGACGCTACGACCAGGCCGATGAATACCTGGAGGTGCTGTACAAGCTCTGGGAAGGCAGTTGGGAAGACGATGCGGTGCTCAACGACCCCGAGGCGCGGGTGTACGCGCAACCGGGCAAGGTGCACAAGGTCGAGCATCACGGCGAGTTCTATCAGGTGGAGGGCTATCACCTCTGCGAGCCGTCACCGCAACGTACGCCGGTGCTGTTCCAGGCCGGCAGTTCCGAGCGTGGCCTGCTGTTCGCCGGGCGGCATGCCGAGTGCGTGTTTATCAGCGGGCAGAACAAGGCCGCGACCAAGCGCCAGGTGGACAAGGTGCGTGCCAGCGCAGTGGAAGCCGGGCGCAACCCGCAGGACATCAAGGTATTCATGGGCCTCAACGTCATCGTTGGCGCCACCGAAGAGTTGGCCTGGCGCAAGCACGCCGAGTACCTCAGCTACGCCAGCGCGGAAGCCGGTGTGGCGCATTTTTCGGCCTCGACGGCAATTGATTTTGCCCAGTACGCCTTGGATGAGCCGATCCAGTACGTGAAGAGCAACGCGATCCAGTCGGCCACCAAGAACCTGCAAAACAACGACTGGACCCGGCGCAAATTGCTCGAGCAGCACGCCCTTGGCGGTCGCTATATCACCTTGGTCGGCTCACCCGAACACGTCGCCGATGAGCTGGAATCCTGGATCAGCGAAACCGGGTTGGATGGCTTCAACCTGACGCGCATTGTGACGCCGGAGAGCTATGTGGATTTCATCGACCTGGTGATACCGGAGTTGCAGAAGCGTGGGTCCTACAAGACCGCCTATGAGACCGGCACCTTGCGCGAAAAAGTCTTCCAAGGCACCGCCCGCCTGCCCGAACAACACACCGGCTCCACCTACCGCCCCCTCCCACATTGAATCTTCTTTGTTTGTACCAACACCTTATGACTGGAAATTGATTATGAAAAAGACACTGCTCACCCACCCAGTCAAAGCACTGGCCCTGGCCTTCGGGTTGTTCAGCTCGGTAGTATTCGGCGCCGATGCACCGCTGAAAATCGGCACCACCGCCGCCTTCGCCATCCCCCTGGAAACCGCTGTCGCCGAAGCCGGAAAACAGGGCCTGAAAGTCGAGCTGGTGGAATTCACCGACTGGATCGCCCCCAACGTCAGCCTGGCCGCCGGCGATATCGACGTGAATTATTTCCAGCACATTCCCTTCCTGGAAAACGCCAAGGCCGCCGCCGGTTTTGACCTTGTGCCCTACGCGCCGGGCATCATCAATAACATCGGGCTGTACTCGAAAAAGTACAAAGCCATCAACGATCTGCCCGAGGGCGCCAGCGTGGCGATTGCCAACGACCCGATCAACAGCGGCCGTGGCCTGCAACTGTTGGCCAAGGCGGGGCTGATCACCCTCAAGCCGGGCGTAGGCTACAAGGCCACCGAAGAAGACATCATCGCCAACCCGAAAAAGATCAAGATCCTGCAAGTAGAAGCCGTGCAACTGGTCCGCGCCTATGACGACGCCGACCTGGTGCAGGGCTACCCGGCGTATATCCGCCTGTCCAAGACCTTCGATGCAGAGTCGGCGCTGCTGTTCGACGGCCTCGACCACCCGGAATACGTGATTCAGTTCGTGATCCAGCCCAAGAGCAAAACCGACCCTCGGGTGATCAAGTTCGTCGATATCTACCAGCACTCGCCGGTAGTGCGCGCCGCTTTGGATAAATCCCTTGGCAAGCTCTACCAAGTGGGCTGGGACGACAAAAAATGACCGCCGCCAATGCCCAACTGCGCGACCTGGGTAATACGCTCAGGGACGCCGAGCAGACTGAACTGCACCCGGATCTCAACCGCGCCCATGTGCGTTTCATCAACCTGGGCAAGACCTACGACGGCACAGTGCACGCCCTGCAAGGCATCGACCTGGCGATCCAGCGCGGCGAGGTGTTCGGCATCATCGGCCGCAGCGGCGCCGGCAAGTCGTCGCTGATTCGCACCATCAACCGCCTCGAGCAACCCAGCAGTGGGCGGGTGCTGATCGATCAAGTGGACATCGGCAGCTTCGATGAAGACCACCTGGTGGCGCTGCGACGTCGCATTGGCATGATCTTCCAGCACTTCAACCTGATGTCGGCCAAGACCGTGTGGCAGAACGTCGAGTTGCCGCTCAAGGTTGCCGGCGTACCCAAGCCCCAGCGCGAGCAAAAGGTGCGTGAGCTGCTGGAACTGGTGGGTTTGCAGGACAAGCACGCGGCGTATCCGGCGCAGCTCTCCGGCGGGCAGAAACAGCGTGTCGGCATCGCCCGTTCACTGGTTCACGACCCCGAGATTCTGCTGTGCGACGAGGCCACCTCGGCCCTCGACCCGGAAACCACCCAGTCGATTCTCGCCCTGCTGCGCGAGATCAACCAACGCCTGGGCCTCACCATCGTGTTGATCACCCATGAGATGGCAGTGATCCGCGAAATCTGCGACCGCGTGGTGGTGCTGGAACACGGGCAAATCGTCGAGCAAGGCCCGGTGTGGCAAGTGTTCGGCAACCCCCGGCATGAGGTCAGCAAGACCCTGCTCGCACCACTGCAACACGGCTTGCCGCCCGAGCTGCAAAATCGTCTGCAACCCGCCCAAACCTCGGCCGACGCGGCATTGGTGCTGCGCTTGCAGTTCACCGGCAGCGATACCGACGAGCCGGACCTCGCCGCGCTGTTCAGCGCCCTCGGCGGGCGCGTGCGCTTGCTGCAAGGCGGTGTGGAACGCATCCAGGGGCATGCCCTGGGGCAATTGCTGCTGGCGGTGAATGACTCGCCGCACAACGCCGAAGAGTTGCGCAATCGCGCCGGGCGTTGGGCGCAACAGGTGGAGGTGCTCGGTTATGTGGTTTGATCGTTTAGTGCAGGGCGCCATCGACACCTTGTTGATGGTCGGCGTGTCGTCGCTGATCGCATTGCTGGTGGGGATTCCGCTGGCGGTGTTCCTGGTCACCAGCGACAAGGGCGGCATCTATCAGGCGCCGGTCCTTAACCGCGCGCTGGGGGCGTTCGTGAATTTGTTTCGCTCCATTCCATTCCTGATCCTGATGGTGGCGCTGATCCCGTTTACCCGGCTGATCGTCGGCACCACCTATGGCGTGTGGGCAGCCGTGGTGCCGCTGACCATCGCCGCCACGCCGTTCTTTGCACGCATCGCCGAAGTCAGCCTGCGCGAGGTCGACCACGGCCTGATCGAAGCCGCGCAAGCCATGGGCTGCCGACGCTGGCACATCATCTGGCATGTGCTGTTGCCGGAAGCGCTGCCGGGGATCGTCGGCGGCTTCACCATCACCCTGGTGACCATGATCAACTCATCGGCCATGGCCGGGGCAATTGGTGCCGGTGGGCTGGGCGATATTGCCTACCGCTATGGCTACCAGCGTTTTGACACGCAGATCATGCTCACGGTGATTGTGCTGTTGGTGGTCTTGGTCGCCGTGATTCAGCTCGGTGGGGACCGGTTGGCGCGGATGTTGAACAAGCGCTGAGCTCACGGGCACTCATCCAACTGGGCGACGCTGGCGTGTGGCACGAAGGTGATAGTTTTTTCCTTGGCCTGCCAGGGTCGCACGATATAGCTGCCGTCTGAGTCGGCCATTACCCGCAGCTTGACGCTGCGCTGCGGGTTATCGGCGTCCACCAGCACGCGGGGAACCTTGGCCTCACCGGTCCAGGTCATCAGCGTACAAACGCGCCCTCCCGAAGCGGAGCCTTGCAGCGGCAACCCACCCAATTTCGACCCGCTCGAGGGGATCAGCCCCAGGAAAACTATAAGCGCAAAGGCCGCCAGTGACGCGAACGCAACCGGGTTCTTGTGATCCCGCATGCACACCACCAGACAGGCGCCACACCCCTGGACAAGGAACAGCACGACCAGTTCGGCAAACATGAACGGTGCAAAGAGCACTGCACTGTCGGAATACTCGCGGAAGGCGCGGGAGACCGGCACCGTCACCATCAGGATCACCAGCATCTGAACGACGCCGGCACCGACACTGGCCAGCCAGAATTCGCCGGACAGGTCACGCAGTGCAACCTGGGCGGGACGGGCACGAATGATGATGCCGACATAGGCCAGTACCGCCACCACGATCGCCACGATCCAGCTGATGGTCAGCAAGGGTCCACTTTCGGCGTTCACCGACAGGTACACGGCGGACATCCAGAAGATACCCATGACGACCAGGCTGGCAGCCCAGTGCAGCAATAACCGTCGGTGTTGGGCCGTCACTTGCGGCGACAGCGGGCTTAGATTGAGTTGATCACTGAGGCGCACGCCTGTGCTGTTCAAGCGCTTGAACAAGATGAACGTGGGGATCAGGATCGACGCGCCCATCATGCCGATCACGAACACCAACATGGCGAACATGGCCGGCAATGCGGTGAACGCAGCCGCCGACAAGATACTCAGGGGTACTTTTTCCACCTGGATGTACTGGTACAAATACAAACCCGCCACTGACAGAATCCCCACCGTCAGCGGCCAGGCACGCTCATTGAGCCACAGCAGCCCGTTGCTCAATTTCGTGGCGTATTGGTCCACCTTGTTCGCAGTGACTTTCTTACCTGCGAGTGGACGATTTTCCTCTTCCATGGATTTACAGCCCTCTTTAATTAATTAAGGGCCGAATGTTACCCAGAGTCTGGCAACGCGGTATGTCAGATATCCACGGGACAAACACCATGAAAGACCCTACACCGATTACACGTCTTTCAACGGCATGAGATGCGCCCTGAGGTATAGTCCGACGACCTCAACCGCAGCGGTGCGCCACGCCATGAAACTCGCCCCCGACGACCTCGACCAAATCACCGCCACCACCCTCGGCCATTACAACAAAGTGGCCGAAGACTTCCGTGACGGCACCCGCGATCACGATGTGAGCCAGAACATCGACGCGCTGCTGCGGCATATCCAGAGCTCGGCGCCCTTTACCGTGCTGGATTTCGGTTGCGGGCCGGGCCGGGATTTGCAGACCTTCACGCGCATGGGGCATATCGCCGTGGGGCTCGATGGCTCTGAGCGTTTCGCGCAAATGGCGCGGGAGGACAGCGGCTGTGAGGTGTTGCAGCAGGATTTTCTCAAGCTGGACCTGCCCGCCGAGCGCTTCGATGGGGTGTTTGCCAATGCGGTGCTGTTTCATATTCCCAAGCAGGAACTGCCGCGCATTCTCAAACAACTGCATGGCACGTTGAAGCCCGGGGGCGTGCTGTTCAGCTCCAACCCTCGGGGCGAAAACCAGGAAGGCTGGAATGGGCCACGGTATGGGGCCTATCACGACCTGCAGGCGTGGCGGGCGCTGCTGACTGAAGCGGGGTTTGAAGAGCTGGAGCATTACTACCGGCCTGCTGGGTTGCCGCGGGAGCAGCAGCCTTGGTTGGCGAGTGTGTGGCGCAAACTATAGATCTGCGTTGTTTGGTCTGACGTCTTCGCGAGCCAGCCCGCTCCCACAGGGGAACGCATTCCAAATGTGGGAGCGGGCTTGCTCGCGAAGGCCTCACTGGCACGACTAATCCATCTGATACACCACCGGTTTTTCACCCGCCACCAACGCCGTCACGCTGTGCCCGGCATACCCGTGTTTTTCCCCAGCCGAAAAATTCGCCACCAACCGTGTCCCGTCGGCAAAGGTGGTTTCCTGCACCTGTTTGTCCGCTGTCAGCCAGCGAAAATCAGTCATTGCCTGGGTCGCCAAGCGCTGATGCAGCGGCCGGAAAAACCGGTCCTGGCGTTGAATCACCGGCAAACGCTGCTTGAGTGTCGCAGCGCTGAGGTGATACAGCGGCGGCACGTTATAGAGCAGTTGGGTCAACTCATTCTCAACCTGCACATTGCTCAACTTCAGGCTATCGAACAGCCAATGGTGGGTGGTGATGACCGAACCGTGGAACACCGCCTGGTACAACGGCAGGCGCATGCTCGGTTCGAAATACACCGTGCGAAACGGCTCTTTCAATGGCACGGGTTTGAAAAACACCGCCGGTTGCTCCGGCGGGTACCAGTTGCCGACGTAATAGGGCGACTGTTTGTCCTTGGTCATCTGACGGTCGCCCCAGCCAATCACTGGGGTCTGCATACCGTGGGCGAACAGGATGCCTTGAGCGGTGATCGCGTTGCCGTCTTCGGAACCCGCCGGCAGCTTGAGTACGCTGTTGAGCCAGCGGGAAGCGTCGATATTGCCTTCGGCGTTTTGCGCCTGGGTCATTGCGGCGCCGTCACGGTAGCTGTCGAAGACCATGCTGGTGGCGTAGGCATCGAGGAACCACGCATTGAACCCAGCCCTGGCTTGCACTGCCTTGGTTCGCGCCTCCAGCAGTGGCCGTACGCAGCGTGGGTCGGTGTAGTGGCCCGATTGCTGGAAACCCGTCTTGAGCGTGCCGTTTTTCAACACGATGGCGCAGTCACGATAGGCTTTGGCGCCAAGGTGAGCAGTGGTCCAGTCCGGGTTTTCAGTGGTGGATAACGCGGTTTCATAGGAATCGTACGGCGCCATCAGGTAGCCGGCGTTGACGCCCGCCTGAACCGCTTCGGGGTGCCAGAGGCCACCTTCCCACCCTTCGCCCAGGGTCAGTAGCAGGCGCTGGAGCCCAGCGTCTTGCAGCGACTTGAGGGTCTTGGCCGACAGGGTACTGCCCCAGGTTTCGGGGTTGTCACGCAAGGCGCCGGCAAACGCTGTGGCCAGTTTATGACGCAATGCGCCATAACCCTCGGCAAGTTTGAGCATGTCCGGCTCGTCAGTGGCCTGCCAGGTTTGCCGGGCTTTTTTGTTGATCGCCGAGTTGACGCCGCGCAACAGCACGGTCTTTTGATAGCGGTCCAACGTGCCAGTTTGAGCCAGCACCTGCGCTGCCTCTTTGTCCAGCAAACCCATGAGTTCATGGCCGCGCAGCAACTTCAACAGCAGCGGCCAGTCGCGCACATCATCCAGCCCCAACAGGTCATTGCCCCACAGGTAGACATGGCTGGCACCCAGCAGTTTTTCAGCCTCTGGTGTTTGGCGCAGCTTATCCAGCAATGGCTCATAGCGCCCTTGCTCCACCAACCATTGACGATAACGTTTAGCCCCGGCCAATGGGTCGGCAGCGCCCAAGTGCAGACGCAAGGTCATCGGCGCCGAAGGCTCGAGGCGGGTGAATTCATGGGCCAAGGAAAGCGCCAGCCCTTCACCGTCGGCCGACCACTCCAAGCGGTTGTTGTAAGGGTTTGTCAGCAGCCAGTTCAAGGTAAAGCTGCCGTGATCCACACCCCATAACGGCAGGCTGAGGTCCTGCGTGGTGTTGACCTCGCCTTGCTCCAGCAAAAAGGTCTTCCATACGCCGTTGCCGGCGGGCACGTAATGCCCTTCGGCCAAGGGCCAGATCAAGCCTTGGCCCATGGCCGCGGCGGGCTGGCGCAGCAAGGGCAACTCACCCGGATCGCGTGCGTTGATGGTCAAGGAAAGGTCGCGCTGCTCAAGCCGCGCGGTCAAGCGATAGGCGCCGTTGTCCCATTGCCAAGAGGCCTGCTCAGCATCGGCCTGCATATCGGCGACGGCGTGTGCGGCCACACCGCTGGAGGCCTGCACCGAGGCCTCGCCCGCGGGCGTAACGCGCAGCGCCAACGTGGCGGGGTCGAGTTCGACGCGCCACCGCGCATTTTCCAGCACGGTGCCGGCGAAGAGTTGGGGAGACAGCAACAGGCAAAAAACCAGCACTAAACGGCGCATGACGTGGGCCTTCCAAACAAGATCAGGCCCGGAGGGTAAAACACTTAACACCGGTCGACTGTAGGGAAAGTGTTTCCAGGAACCTTCTTACATCCTTGCAAGAAGGCACCGATGGTCAGGTCTATTGTTTTTCCGGCTCACGAATCTTGTACCAGGCCACGTACAGGGCCGGCAAAAACAGCAGCGTCAGCAACGTCGCAATGATAATCCCGCCAATCATCGCGTAGGCCATCGGCCCCCAGAACACTTCGCGGGCAATGGGGATCATGCCCAGGCTCGCTGCGGCAGCCGTGAGCAGGATCGGCCGGCGGCGGTGCTCGGTGGCTTCCACCACCGCATCCCACGGCGTGTAGCCAGCCACTTCATACTCGTGGATCTGCGTCACCAGAATCACCGAGTTGCGGATGATGATGCCGATGAGCGCCAAGATACCCAGGATCGCGACAAAGCCCATGGGCGTGCCCGTGGGAATCAACGCCAGCACCACGCCGATCAGGCCCAGCGGCGCGACGCTCGCCACCAGGAACATCTTCTGCACGCTGTGCAACTGGATCATCAGAAAGGTCGCCATCAGGAACAGCATCAACGGCACCACCTTGGCGATAGGCCCCTGGGCCTTGCCGCTTTCTTCCACAGTGCCGCCAGTGGCGACTTTGTAGCCCACTGGCAAGTCAGCGCCGAACTTCTCGATGGTCGGTGCCAGTTGCTTGACCAAGTCCGTCGGCTGCATCTCATCGCGCACCGCCGCCTTGACGGTGATAGTCGGTTTGCGGTCGCGGCGCCACACCAGCGGCTGCTCCAGTTCGTAACGCACGGTGGCGAACGCCAGCAGCGGAATCGAAGTGCCGTTGGGCGTGACGATCTGCAGGTTCTGCAAGGTC
The DNA here is from genome assembly GCF_009659625.1 of Pseudomonas haemolytica. Classification (GTDB taxonomy): domain Bacteria; phylum Pseudomonadota; class Gammaproteobacteria; order Pseudomonadales; family Pseudomonadaceae; genus Aquipseudomonas; species Aquipseudomonas haemolytica. The sequence goes on from NZ_VOIW01000004.1 coordinate 502,985, forward strand.
TCCGGAGTGCCGCGTTCGGCATCTTCGGCGCGGCCGACCACGTTGATCAGGTAGATATCATCGTGCACCTGGGTCACCGAGGCGCCGCTGACCACGCTGTTCATTAACTGCGCCACATCTTCCGACGACAGCCCCAGTTGCCGCGCCTTGTCCTGGGCGATATCCACGCGCAGCACTTTGCCCGGTTCGTTCCAGTCGTAGATGATCTCGCCCAAGTGGGTGTTCTGGTCGAGCAAGGTGGCCAGTTCGATGGCGTGCTTGCGTACCTGATCAATGTCTTTGCCCGACACACGGTACTGAATCGGCCGCCCCACTGGCGGGCCCATTTCCAGCGGCTGCACGTAGCTGCCGATGCCGACAAAATCATCGCGCAGGCGCTGTTGCAGACGGGCGATCAAGGCACCGCGCTCTTCCAGGCCCTTACTCACAATGACGAGCTGCGCGTAGTACGGGTTTTCCAACTGCTGGTCCAGCGGCAGGTAGAAACGGATCGCGCCCTGGCCGATATAGGTGCTCCAGCGAGCAATGTCCGGATCGTCCTTGATGATCGCTTCCAGGCGATCGACAGCCTTGCGCGTCTCGTTGATCGAGGCGTTTTGCGGCAGGTTGAGGTCGACGAGGATTTCCGGGCGATCCGACGACGGGAAGAACTGGTTCTGCACAAATTGCATGGAAAACACCGACGCCACGAACAGGCCCACGGTGATACCGATGGCCCACCAGCGGTTGCGCATCGCCCACAGCATGCCGCCGTTGAAGGCACGACCAATGCGCCCCGGCTCGGCATTGTGGGGTTTCACATTGGCGCTGAGGATATGCACACCGATCACCGGCGCAAACAGCACCGCCACCACCCACGACACCAGCATCGCCACGGCGATCACCGCGAACAGCGTAAAGGTGTACTCACCCGCCGAACTGGCGTTGAGGCCAATGGGTACGAAGCCGGCCACAGTCACCAGGGTGCCGGTGAGCATCGGGAACGCCGTGGAGGTGTAGGCGTAGGTCGCCGCCTGTTCCTTGGTTTCGCCTTTTTCCAGGCGCGTGATCATCATCTCTACGGTGATCATCGCGTCATCCACCAGCAAGCCGAGGGCGATGATCAACGCGCCAAGTGACACACGCTGCATGGTGATGCCGCTGTACTCCATGAACACGAACACCAGCGCCAGCACCAGCGGAATCGAGCACGCCACCACCAATCCCGCGCGCATACCCAGGCTGATAAAACTCACCACCAGCACGATGATCACCGCCTCGAACAGCGCACTGGTAAAGCCGCCGACGGCCTCTTCCACCACTTCGGCCTGGTCGGAAACCTTGTGCACGCCGACGCCCACCGGCAGGTCGGCGGTCAGTTCGTCCATGCGTTGGTGCAGGGCCTTGCCGAACGACTGGATATTGCCGCCCTTCTGCATGGCGATGGCCAAGCCAATGGCGGGTTTGCCGTTGAAACGGAACATCGGCCGCGCCGGATCGACGTAACCACGGCTGATATCAGCAATGTCCGCCAACCGGTAGAAACGGTCATTGAGGCGCAGGTTGACGTTGGCCAGGTCTTTCTCCGAGGCGAACTGCCCGGAGGTGCGCACGGAGATGCGCTCCGGCCCGGCCTCGATCACCCCGGCGGGGGTCACGGCGTTTTGCGATTGCAGGCTTTGCACCACTTGGCGCTGATCAATGCCCAAGGCCGCGAGCTTGCGCGTGGAGAAATTCAGGTAGATCACTTCGTCCTGCTGGCCGATCATCTCGACCTTGCCCAGCCCTGGCACCGCACGAATCTCGGCGCGCACCTGCTCCACATAGTCACGCAATTGGCGCATCGACAAGCCGTCGCCGGTAAAGGCGTACACCGAGCCGAACACATCACCGAACTCATCGTTGAACGACGGCCCCTGCAAGCCCTGGGGGAAGGTGCCGCGAATGTCGTCGATCTTCTTGCGTACCTGGTACCAGATGTCCGGGATGGCCTTGGCGCTGGTAGTGTCCTTGAGGAACACGAATACCGTGGACTCGCCCGGCCGGGTGTAGCTTTTCACGTAGTCGAGGGAGTCCAGCTCTTCGAGTTTTTTCTCGATGCGGTCAGTCACCTGCTTGAGGGTTTCTTCCTGGGTCGCACCCGGCCAGCGAGTCTGGATGACCATGGTCTTGATGGTGAACGAGGGGTCTTCCTCGCGGCCCAGGTTCATGTACGAGAACACGCCCATCAGCAGCGCGACGAACATCAGGTACCAGACGAAGGACTGATGCTTGAGGGCCCAGTCGGATAAGTTGAAGCTCCCTTTCATTGCGGGCTGCCCTCGTCGATTTTGACTTTCTGCCCGGGTTTCAGGCTGTTCACGCCGGCGGTGACAATACGCTCGCCGGGTTTGACGCCGCCATTGAGCAAGACACTGTTGGCGCTACGGCTCAGCACCGTGACCTCGCGTGGCTGTACAGTCTGGGTATGTGTGTCGAGCAACCAGATGCGGGTCTTGCCGTCGCCTTCCTGCAACGCGCTCAGGGGCAGCTCGATGCGTGGGGCGATGGCGGTGCTCAACGTTACGCTGATCGCCGTGCCCAGGCGGAACGCGGGCGGTGTTTCGGCCAGGCTCAGGCGTGCGCGGCGGGTGCGCGTGGCGCTTTGGGCCTGGGGTTCGATCTCGCGCACGACAGCGGTGGTATGCACGCTGGGGTCAAGTTGCCCGGCGACCAGAAACACCACATCCGCAGGCAGGCGCTCGGCCAGGCCGGCGGGCAGGTCGATCACCGCTTCCTTGATGTCCGGGCGGGCCAGGGTCACCACTTGCTGGCCGGCGCTGACCACCTGGCCGGCCTCGGCATTCCAGGCGGTGACGATGCCGGCGTGATCGGTGCGCAGTTCGGCGTAGTTGAGTTGATCCTTGGCTTGGTTGACCGAAGCACGAGCCTGGTCGAGGGTCGCCTGTGTGGTTTTCAGGTCGGTCTGGGCCACATCCAGTTGGGCCTGGGCGCCAACACCGCGGTTGAACAGCTCCTGTTGCCGGCGCGCATTGGCCTGAGCGTTGATGAACTGCGCCTGCACGCGAGCCAGGTCGCCCTGGGCGGCGCGCAACTGGTTCTGCTGGTCGGTGGGGTCGAGTACGGCAAGCAACGCGCCCTTCTCCACTTCGGCACCCACGTCCACGGCGCGGCGGGCGATGCGACCGGACACACGGAACCCCAGGTTGCTTTCATAGCGGGCCTGGATGGTGCCAGCGAAGCGGCCGAGGTTTTCCTGGTCTTCAGCCTTCACTTCCATGGACAGCACCGGGCGTACCGGTTCTGGCGGCGTTTCTTCCTTGGAGCAGGCCATCAGCAGCAGGCTGGCAGCGAGTACAACCGTCAGGTGCTTCATGGGTGGGCTCCTGGCTGGGCGATTTCGACCTGCATGCCCGGGTGCAGCAATTGCCCACCGGCCACCACGACCTTTTCACCGCCCTTGAGGCCGTCGCCAATAATCACTTTGCCAGTGAGGTAACGCGCCACGCTGACCTTATGCAGTTGCGCCTTGCCGTCGGCATCCACCAGCCACACGGCGGGTTCGCTGAGGTCTTTGGTCAACGCCGACCAAGGCAGTTCGATGCTGGCCTTGGCCGGACCATTGGCAGTGGCGCTCACTACCGACCCCAGCTCCATGCCTTTGGGCAGGCTTTGCAGGGCGATCTTCACTTGGAGGGTGCCGGTATTGGCGGCCACGGCAGGGGTCACTTCACGGACTTTGCCCACCGCCTTGATGCTCGGGTTATCCAGCAGGCTGACGGTGATCGGCGCATCCGGCGGCGGCTCCACCAGCAGGGATTCATAGACGTTGAACACTGCGTCGCGCTCACCATCCCGGGCCAGGCTGAAGATCGGCACGGTGGCTTGTACCACCTGGCCGACTTCGGCCTGGCGCGCGGTGATAATCCCTGGGGCATCGGCGACCAACGCGGTGTAGCCCAACTGTTCGCGGGCATTGGCCAACTGCGCCTGAGCGGCGGCCAAGGCACTTTGGCTGCTGCGCAACGCGGCCTGGGCGGCGTCGTATTCGCTACGGCTGGTGTAGCCTTTGGGCAGGAGTTTTTCCTGGCGCACAAAGGCCGCAGCGGTCTGCTTGACCCGTGCCTGCTCGGCCACGACCTGGGCCTGGGCGGAATCGACGTTGGTCTGCAAATCCTTGGGGTCGAGCCTGGCCAGCACTTGCTTGGCGCTCACGCGGTCGCCCACGTCCACCATGCGCTGGATGATCTTGCCGCCCACGCGAAACGACAGGTCGGTCTGCACCCGTGCCTGGATATCCCCGGTCAGCGTTACCGCCGCGGCAAAATCCGCTGACTGCACGGTTTGCACAAACACCCGGGAATGCTGCTTGGGTTCGGCTTTGTCTTGGCCACAGCCACTGAGCAGCGCCAGGAGGCCAAGGCTGAAAATGGATATCGAAATGCGACCGCCCATGCCGGCTCCTTTTGCGGGACACGATGTGCAAGTGTGTATGCGACTGTGAGCTTAGATCAGGGTTCCTTATCTGCATGGAGGATCCCATACTCCAATGGTTCCCACGCTGGCTAAAAGCACATGTTGAAAACCCTCGCGGTGGCCAATTACCGCTCGATCAATAAATTGGTGGTGCCCCTGGACCGGTTGAATCTGGTGACCGGGCCCAATGGCAGCGGCAAGTCCAACCTGTATCGCGCCCTGCGCCTGCTGGCGGAAACCGCCCAGGGTGGGGTGATCAATGCCCTGGCCCGTGAAGGCGGGCTGGATTCGACCTTCTGGGCCGGGCCGGAAACCATCAGCCGGCGCATGCGTGACGGCGATGTGCCGATTCAGGCGACTGCGCGCCACAGCGTCAAACGCCTGCGGCTGGGTTTTGCCGGGGAAGATTTCAGCTACGCCATCTCCATGGGGCTGCCTTCGCCAGGCATCAGTTATTTCTCGCTGGACCCAGAGGTGAAAAAGGAATGCATCTGGGCGGGCCCTCTCTATCGCCCCGCCAGCCTGCTCGTGCAGCGCTCCGGCCCAATGGTGCGGGCCCGTGACGGTCGTGGCTGGGATGTCCTGGCCCAGCACACGCCCGCCTATCACAGCCTGTTCGACCAGGTGGGCAGCCTGCGAGGCTCGCCGGAGGTGTTGATGCTGCGGGAGAACATTCGCGGCTGGCGCTTTTATGACCACTTTCGCAGTGACGTAGACGCGCCTGCACGCCAACCGCAATTGGGCACGCGCACGCCAGTGCTGCACCACGACGGCCGCGACCTCGCCGCGGCCTTGCAGACCATCCGCGAAATCGGCGACCCCGAGGCGTTGCAGCGCGCCGTGGGCGATGCGTTCCCCGGCGCACGGTTGAACATCGAGCCCCTACAGGGCGGACGCTTTGCAATCGAGTTTTACCAGGAAGGTCTGCTACGCCCCTTGTCGGCAGCGGAGTTGTCGGACGGCACCTTGCGCTATCTGCTGCTCATCGCCGCGCTGCTGACGCCACGGCCACCGACCATGATGGTGTTGAACGAGCCCGAGACCAGCCTGCATCCGGACCTGTTGCCAGCGTTGGCGCGCTTGATTATCCAGGCGTCGGATAACTGCCAGGTGTGGGTGGTGTCCCATGCCAGTCGCTTGATTGCGGCGTTGCAGCAGGATGAAGGGTGTAATTCGATTGTGTTGGAGAAAGTGTTGGGGGAGACCCAGATAGTTGGGCAAGGGATTCTGGATGCACCCGCCTGGCATTGGCCGGAGTAGGCGGTGACAGTGCCGGCCTCTTCGCGAGCAAGCCCGCTCCCACATTAGCCTGCATTCCAAAGAGGGAACTCGGTCAAATGTGGGAGCGGGCTTGCTCGCGAAAGCGGTAGTTCAGTCACTACACGAACCAGGAATCAGCCCTGCCACTTCCCGCCTTCAACAATCACACTCTCAGGCTTGGTGTCATCGCTCAGCTCTTTACGCACATATTGGTCATAGAGCTTGAGCAAGAACTTCTCCTCACCCAGCTTCGCCAACTCGGCATTCACCCAGTCGCGCAGTTCGATATTGCCTTTCTTCACCGCCGGGGCAATGGGTGCTTCATCACCAAGTTTCTCTTCCAGCACGCGGTAGCCCGGGTTCTGCTTGGCCCAGCTGAACAGCACCAGGTTGTCCTGGGCATAGGCGTCACCACGACCCGCCGACAACGCTTGCAGCGACTCGGAGTTTTTCTCGAACTTGAGCAGCTTCCAGTCCGGGTGGTTCTTGGTCAGCCAGATGTCGGCGGTGGTGCCAGTGGTGACGATGGTGGTGCGGGTCGCCAGGTCATCCAGGCTTTTTACCGCGCTTTCGTTCGGCACCAGGGCCTGTACCGCGACTTTCAGGTTGGGGTTGGTGAAGTCCACCGCTTCCTTGCGCTCAGGCGTCACGGTCATGTTGGCGAGGATCAAATCGACCTTGTCGCTTTGCAGGAATGGGATGCGGCTGGCCGGCTCCACGGCAACGAATTCAACCTTGTTTTCGTCGCCCAGCAGGTCCTTGGCAAATTGTCGGCCGATGTCGGTATCGAAGCCGACGTAGCGACCGGCTTCGTTCACAAAGCCGAACGGTGGTTTGTCGGTGAAGACACCCACGATCAGCTTGTCCCGCGCCTTGATCTTATCAATGGAACTTACGGCGGCAGCCGCCGGTTTGGTGGGCTCTTCGGCCTTTTTATCGCAGCCGGCCAGTAGGGCGACGGCAAACAGTGGCAGCAGTAACTTTTTCATATCAGCTCCAGTTCCTTGGTTTTCTTGGGCAGTGTTGAAACAAAGGAGAACTTCTCCAGGAACTGCTGCGCGCGTGCGGTCTGCGGGTTCGTAAAGAATGCCTCGGGGGTGTTGTGTTCGAGGATGCGGCCGGCCTCCATGAATACCACGCGGTCGGCGACGGCGCGGGCGAAGGCCATTTCGTGGGTCACAATCAAAAGGGTCATGCCATCGCGGGCCAGGCCCTGGATCACCTCCAGTACCTCCTTGACCATCTCCGGGTCGAGTGCGGCGGTGACTTCGTCAAACAGCATCACCTGGGGGTTCATGCACAACGAGCGGACGATGGCAATGCGTTGCTGCTGGCCGCCGGAGAGCTGGCGTGGGAAGGCATCGCGCTTGTCGGCCAGGCCCACGCGCTCGAGGAGTTTTTCTGCCTGCTCACGGGCCTCACGGGGGTCGCGCTTTTGCACCTTCAGCGGGCCGAGCAGGATGTTGTCGAGCACACTCATGTGCGGGAACAGGTGGTAGCTCTGGAACACCATGCCGATGTCCTGGCGTACCTGGCGCCAGTCGGTGCTTTTGTCCAAAAGCTCGTTACCGGCGAAACGCAGGCTGCCGCTGTGCGCGACTTCCAGCCCGTTGAGGCAACGCAGCAAGGTGCTTTTGCCACAGCCACTGGGGCCGAGGATCACCACTACTTCGCCGCTTTGCACACTCAGGTCGATGCCCTTGAGCACCTGCTGTTCGCCGAAGAATTTGTTGAAACCCTGGAACTCGATCAATGCGCTCATGCTTGGGCCCAGCGCCGTTCCAGCACCTTGGAGGCGGCCGACAACGGGTAGCAGATAAAGAAGAAAAACAGGAACAGCGCGCCGTAGATCAATACCGATTCGTAGGTGCGCTCGATGATTTGCTGACCGACCTTGATCACATCCACCACGCCGATCAGCACCGCCAGGGAGCTGGTCTTGATGATGCGCGTGTAGACGTTGATGGTCGGCGGGGTCATGCGCTTGAGGGCCTGTGGCAGCAGCACATAGCCGTACAACTGTGGGTCGGACAGGCCAATCGACAAGCCCGCTTCGCGCTGGCCACGGGGCAGCGAATGCAGTGCGCCGCGCACCACTTCGCCGACCTCGCTGGCGCCCCACAACGACAGCACCAGCACCGCACACCAGAAGCTCGGAATACTCAAGCCGAAGAAAATCGGCAAGCCGAAAAACAGCAGGTACAACCACACCAGTACCGGAATCGCGCGAAACAGCTCCAGGTAAACCCGCAGCACCGCGTTGATCAGCCGCTTATTCAAGGTACGTAGCACGCCGTACAACACACCGCCCACGGTGCTGAACGCAATACTCAAGAAAGAAATCGACAGGGTTTGCGCAGCGCCCTTGCCCAGTTGCGGCAACGACACCCACAACAACTCAAGACCCGAACTGGCCATGCTGGAGCCTCCTTTCCAAGCGGCTGAGCAACAGCGACAACGGCAGGAACAGCAGCACGCAAATCAACGTCAACACGGCGAGCATTTCGTAGGTCTTGTAGTAGAGAGCGATGTAGCTCTTGGTGGTGTAGAGAATCTCCGGCACCGCCACGGCGGAGACCACCGTGGTTTCCTTGAGCAGGAAGATAAAGTTGGCGAACAGCGCCGGCAGGCTGAGGATGCCGGCCTGGGGCAGGATCACATGGCGCAGCAGTTGCCAGTCGGACAGGCCGATGGACTTGCCCGACTCGATCTGCGCCAGTGGCACCGCTTCCACCCCGGCGCGCAGCACTTCGGTGAGGTAAGCGCCGCCAAGGAAGGTCATGGTGATAATCGCGGCCCAGAACCCGGAGATATTCAAACCCAGGGCCGGCAGCGCGAAGTAGACGAAAAACAGTTGGATCAACAGCGGCGTATTACGCGCCAGCTCCACGTACAGCGCCACCAGGCGCGACAGGTACGGCGTGCGAAACACCAGCAGCGCGGCATTGATCAGCGCCACCAGCAAGGAGGTGGTAATGGCGATCAGGCCCACTTGCAACGTCACGCCCACGGCCTTGAGAAAGGCCGGCAGGGTGCTGAGGATAAATGCGAAATCGAAGGTCATCTTGAGTCCATGACGCCGCGGGGTAAGGCGGCGAGCGCAATCCGTTCCGGCGTGGGTAACGCCGGGTAGCGCGAACTTTAAAGGTATAAAAAGTAAAATTTAAATACCTAAATAGCATATTGATATCACCCAAAAAGATAACCGCCGAATTCGCGGGGTGGGCAGGTGCAGGCTATGGTTGAAGGGTCTGTGTTTCGAGGGAATGAACGATGAACGAAGCGAAACCGATTGATCCGCAGGAGTTGGTGAAATGGTTGGTGGCGTTGCGCAGGGCGATCAACAGCCGCGCGCTCTGAAACACTGAGAATCAAATGTGAGATGAAGATCAACTGTGGGAGGGGGCTTGCTCCCGATAGCGGTCTGTCAGTCGCAGATGCGCTGGCTGAACCACTGCTATCGGGAGCAAGCCCCCTCCCACAGTTGACCGCATTCCAAGGTTCAGGCGTAAAAAAACGCCGACGCTTTAATAGCCGTCGGCGTTCAAACCTTGAAGGGGGTTTTGAGTTACATCAGAACGCCGGCACTACCGCACCGTTGTACTTCTTCTCGATGAAGGCTTTGACTTCCGGGCTGGTCAGCGCCTTGGACAGTTTCTGGATCGCGTCGCTGTCCTTGTTGTCCGGGCGAGCCACCAGGAAGTTCACGTAAGGCGACTTGGCGTCTTCGATGATCAACGCGTCCTTGGCCGGGTTCAGACCTGCTTCCAGGGCGTAGTTGGTGTTGATCAGGTCGAGGTCAACCTGGTCCAGCACCCGTGGCAGCAGGGCCGATTCCAGCTCTTTGAATTTCAGGTTTTTCGGGTTGCTGGCGATGTCTTTCGGCGTAGCCAAGGCGTTGGTCGGGTCTTTCAGAGTGATCACACCGGCCTTTTGCAGCAACAACAGGGCGCGGCCGCTGTTGGAGCCCTCGTTCGGAATAGCCACGGTGGCGCCATCCTTGAGCTCGGAAATATTCTTGATCTTTTTCGAGTAGCCACCGAAAGGTTCAACGTGCACACCGACCACGGTAACCAGGTTGGTGCCCTTGCCCTTGTTGAAGTTTTCCAGGTACGGCAGGGTCTGGAAGTAGTTGGCGTCGAGGCGTTTTTCAGCCACTTGCACGTTAGGCTGCACGTAGTCGGTGAAGACCTTGATTTCCAGGTCCACGCCTTCTTTGGCCAGGGTCGGCTTGATCAGCTCGAGGATCTCGGCGTGCGGGATCGGGGTGGCGGCTACCACCAGTTTCTCGTTGGCCTGGGCGAAGCCGGCAGTCAGGGCAGCCGCCAGTGCGGTAAACAACAGAACCTTTTTCATGCAGTGTCCTTATCGAAATTCCGGGGCGTCTCTGACGACCGTTTTTTGTGGTGTGCCAGCGAAGTGCTATCGCGGCGTGGAAGGGACAATACCTAGATTTTTTATTCCCGAACAATATCTTTTATTCACGTTGATATTCCATTTTGTTCGTGTAGGAATTTGCGCAGCGATTCCTGCTCGGCTGGGCTGGCACTGGCATAGATCCGTCGCACCTGCTCCAGCGGTGAGCCCGCCACCGGCAGGTTCAAATGCTCGGGCAAAATCTCATCGCCGCTGCTCACCAGCAAGGCGAAGTGAATGACGTTTTCCAGTTCACGGGTATTGCCCGGCCACGTGTGGTGTTCCAGCACATGCTGGGCGGCGTCGCTGATCAGCGGCACGGGCAAGTCAAGGCGCTGGCTGTAGATACCGAGAAAATACTCAGACAGCGACAAAATATCCCCGACCCGCTCGCGCAGCGCCGGCAGCTCCAACTGCCCTTCACTCAAGTAATGAAACAGACGCTCATGAAACTTGCCGACGGCCACAGCCTGGGCCAGGTCGATGCTGGTGGCGGCCACCAGGCGTACATCCACCGGGCTTGGCTGATGAGCTCCGACGCGGGTGACTTCGTGGTTTTCCAAGGCCGCGAGCAACTTCACTTGGATCGGCAGCGGCAAATCGCCGATCTCGTCCAGGTACAAGGTGCCGCCATTGGCCGAGCCGAACCAACCAGCCCGGCTGCTCGCTGCGCCGCTGTGGCTGCCGGCGGCGTAGCCGAACAACTCGGCATCGGCGTAAGTAGGGCTGATCGCGCCGCAATTGACCGATACGAACAAGCCCGTGCGATCACTGCCCCGGTGGATGTGTCGCGCCAGCAGCTCTTTACCGCTACCGGTCTCGCCACGAATCAATACGGGCAAGGCACGCGGAGCGAGGCTTTCCAGCTCTTCACGCAGTTGCCGTGAGCGCGGGTCGACAAACACCAGCGCCTTGGCGCGGATGCTCAACGGGCTTTTTTCGGCGTCGGGAAAGGTCAGCAATGGCTGGCCGAAGGTTTCATGACTCATGGCAGGCTCCCGCCCCCAATCCACTCAGGGACGGGGCGTTGAAAAAATATTAGGCGCTGCGCCGAGCATGGTGCTCGAGGCGATTTTGCAGGCGATAGAGGTAGGCGAAACCCTGCTCCCAGCGGCGGTGGCCAGACTTCACATTGATATGCCCTGCGCCCGACAAGATGCCGGCTTCGGCGCCCCACTGACGCGCCAACTCCAGGGCCCGGGGGGCACTGACGGCGCTGTCATTGTCGGAGCTGACCACCTGGCTGGGGAACGGCAGCAGGTCGGTGGGAATCGGCGCGAAGTTACGCAGGGCGGGCGCACAGGCTGGGCGCTCGACATCCGCCGGGGCCACCAGCAAGGCACCGCGTACCTGACGCAAGAAATGCACGGGTGCGGTAGCGGCCCAGTGGGCCACGGTGATGCAACCCAGGCTATGGGCGATCAGGATCACCGGTGTGCTGTCGGCAGCAATGGCTTCGGCCAGTGCGGCCACCCAATCCTCGCGACGCGGCGTCAGCCAGTCGGCCTGTTCCACCCGTGCGCTGTTGGGCAGGCTGTGCTGCCAATGGGTTTGCCAATGATCTTCTGGCGATCCTTGCCAGCCCGGCACGATCAGATAACGAATCGACTCGCTGTGCATGGGTGTGCCCTCCTGCAGCGTTTAACGTTGCTGACCAGTATAGGGACGGGGGTTATATTCGTTAAGGAATAAGAAGCTATTTATTAATAACCAAAAAAACAAACCTGCACGAGGTACACATGTGGGAGGGCTTTCCCTCTTTTCACATTGAGCACAGCGGTGCAGCCAGAATCGCAGGCAAAAAAAAGGCCGCACCCTGCCAAGGAAACGGCCAAAAACTTGTCGAGGCTTGTTGAAACTAACGTGCGGTGATCACCGACAACTTGGTAATCCCTGCGCGCTCGATCGACGCCATGGCTCGCGCCACTTCGCCGTAGTTCACTCCATCGTCAGCCTGCAGTTGCACCCGCACATCGGGGTCCTTGGCCTTGGCCGACTGCAGGTTGAATTCCAGCAGGTCCGGCTGGATTTCGTCCTTGTTGATAAACAACTTGCCGGCGCCGTCGATGCTTACCACCAGCGGGTCTTTCTGCTCCACCGGCGCCACGGCCTGGGTCTTGGGCAGGTTGATCGGGATCGAGTTGGTCAACAGCGGTGCCGTGACGATAAACACCACCAGCAGCACCAGCATCACGTCCACCAGCGGCGTGACGTTGATCTCGCTCAGCACCTCATCACTGTCTTGCGTGGAGAAGGCCATCTCAGGACGCCTCCTTGACTTTTTGCGGCTGGCCGGCGCTGGCTTTGGTCAGTGCCGGGTGCAGCAACACGCGGAACGCGTTCTTTTGCGCCAGGCTGTAGAAGTCGTGGGCAAAGTCATCCAGGTCTGCCGCCGTCAGCTTCAGGCGGCGCAGGAAATAGTTGTAGACCAGCACTGCGGGCACCGCGACGGCGATCCCCACACCGGTCGCCACCAGCGCCGCGCCAATCGGCCCCGCCACGGTTTCCAGGCTGGCAGAGCCGGCCGCGCTGATCCCCTTCAGCGCTTCCATGATCCCCCACACGGTGCCGAACAGGCCGATAAACGGCGAGGTGCTGCCGATACTGGCGACCACCGCCAGGCCGGTTTCCAGGGAGCGACGCTCACGTACGATCTGCTGGCGCAGGGCACGTTCGAGGCGGTCCTGGTGATTGATCGCCTGGCTCAAGTCGGCAGCGTGAGTGGCGTCGCCCACCTGGATCGCGGCATAACCGGCCTGGGCCACACGAGCGGCGGCACCCGGTTGGGTCTCAGCCAATTCAGCCGCCGAATCGAGACTCGACGCCGCCCAGAACTGTTTGTGGAACTTGCGATCCTGGGCCTTCAGGCGACCGAACTGCACACCCTTCAATAAAGCCAGGCCCCAGGTAGCGACCGAAAAGACCACCAGCAGCCAGATCACCGCGCTTTCGATGGATTCAAGTGGAGATGCTAATGCCATGATGTTTTCCCTCTGTGCAGCCGAATAATTAATGAATCTTGAAATCGATCGGTACGCTGACCCAGCCATCCTGGGCCACATCGCCCTGCTTGGCCGGCACGAAACTCCAGCGCTTCACGGCCGCCAATGCGGCGTCATCCAGTTGCTGGCGACCACTGCTTTTCTGCACCTGGATCTCACCCGGCTTGCCGCTGGCCAGTACCTGCACGCGCAACAACACCGTACCTTCCCACCCGCGACGCTGAGCCAGTGACGGGTACTCCGGCGCCGGGTTCTTCAGGTACGCGGCGTTGGCCGAAGCAGGTGTCACCGGAGCTGGTGCCGCGGGTACGGGCGCAGCCGGTGGCGCTGGCGTAGGCGGTGCAGGCGGCTGTTCGACGGCCTTGGGCGCCGGCTTGGGCTCAGGTTTTGGCACGGGTTTGGGCTTGGGTTTTGCAACCGGTTTAGGCGGCGCAGGCTTGGCCGCCAGTTCATCCACGACCGCAGGCGGCTCGACCACGGGCGGCGGCGGTGGCGGCGGTACAGGCGGCGGCGGTTCAACCACCGGTGGCGCCGGCTGGGAAAATTCGATGGTCATCGGCGGAATTTCCGGCGGCACAATCGGCAGCACCGGGGTGGGCTTCTGGCTCACCCAATAGATCACCGCCCCGTGCAGGGCCACCACCAGCAGACCGAGCAAAATCCCTTCGCGACGGCTGGAGAAACGCTTTGGCGTTTTCTGCGTTCGCAATTGCCCCAACGGCGCGCGGTGCGGCCGGCCAAGGTCGACCAACTCACCACCCGGTGCCTGGCGCCATTGCGCCTCGTGTGCACTGGCGGCGGTCTGGACATTGCCCATTGATTCACTCCCTACGGTTTTGAAAAACCGACGGGCCTGCATGTAAGGCCGTCGTGGGCTGAATCATCGGGGCCAGACACTTATTTCTTAAAGTAATCTTTGAAGTTATAAATAGATCAAAATTGAATAACAAAACTGCCCGTCAGCGCCAAACCCACGTGCGCCGTGGCCTGGCGCCAAGCTGTTGTTTTTCAATGCCTTAAAGGCATACAAAATATTCCGCAAAGGTATGAGTCAGTGCGGGTTTCCACCGCATAACGCCAGCAATTCACCCAACAATGTCTGCCCCGCAGCGCCCAAGCCACTGCGGCCATACAGCGCCAGCCGCACCCCATGGACGGCGGGCAAGCCACTCTCGGCGCCCAGTATGCGATGGCCCGGTTGCAGCACCCGCTCCGGCAGCAGGCTGATGCCTAACCCTGCCGCCACCGCTGAACACACGCTGGCCAAACTGGCGCTGGAGTAGCCGATACGCCAACGCCAGCCGCACCGTTCAAGATGGTGGAGCATGTCATTGCGGTACAGGCCGCCCACCGGGAACGCCACTAACGGCAGCGGGTCACGGCCCAGCGCCGGGGTGCTCAGGCTGTCGACCCAATACAACGGCTCTGGCCATGACGCTACACAGTCGTCGCTGTCGCCCATCTGTTTGACCAGCAACACATCGAACTCACCGCTTCGGTACTGGCGCTGCAATTCGGGGCCGAGGCCGCTGGTGACTTCCAGCCGTACCCGTGGATAGGCCACGACAAACGCCGAGAGCAACGGCATCAGGCGCTCGGCGGCGAAATCCTCCGGCACACCGAGGCGCAGCACACCGTCGCTTTGCTGGTTGATCAACACGTCAGCGGCTTCTTCGTGCAGCGCCAGGATGCGGCGCGCATACGCGAGCAAACGCTCGCCCTCGGCGGTGGCCACCACGTGGCGCTGGTCGCGATCCAGTAACTGGCAGGCCACCGCGTCTTCCAGGCGGCGGATCTGCTGGCTGACGGTGGACTGGGTCAAATGCAGGCGCTCGGCGGCGCGGGTGAAATTGCCGCAATCCACCACGGCGACAAAGCTGCGCAACAACACAGGATCGAACAAAGGCATCACCATTGCGTTTGCCACTGATTGGCATGGTTATATTTAATTTCAGCATACCCCGTGTCCTCTCCATACTTCATACCTCTTTCGCGCACCCGACAGGTCCTGCATGACGCTTAACCATTCATTCATGGGCAAACTTGCCGGCTGGGGCCTGCTGGTGGTGCTTGGCCTGAACCTGCGCCCCATCCTCAGCTCCATCAGCCCCTTGCTCGGCGAGATTCGCCAGGCCACCGGCCTCAGCTTCCAGAGCAGCGCCTTGCTCACCAGCCTGCCGGTGGTGTGCATGGGGCTGGTGGCGTTGGTGGGCGTACGCGTGGAAGCCCGCTTGGGCGAACGTCGCGGTATCGCCCTGGGCTTGTTGATGATTCTACTGGCGTGCCTGGCGCGCTGGCTGATGGGCCAGGCGTCGGCGCTGCTGGTCACCGCCTTGCTCGGCGGTGCGGGAGTGGCGCTGATCCAGGCGTTGGTGCCGGCCATGATCAAGCGCCAATTCCATCACCGCGTGCCGGTGGCGATGGGTGTGTATTCGGCCTCGCTGATGGCCGGCGGTGGGCTGGCGGCGCTGCTCAGCCCGGTGGTGGCCACGCATTTCCAGCAATGGCAGGCGGGCCTGGGCGTGTGGTTATTGCCGGCGCTGGGGGCGTTGCTGTTGTGGGCCTGGCTGCCGCTGGGCGCCGCACGCAATCTTCAGCAGGCGCCTGCGTTCGAGGGCTTGCGCAATCGCCGCGCCTGGCTGCTGGCGCTGTATTTCGGCTTGGTGAATTGCGGCTATATGAGCATGGTGGCGTGGCTGCCCGCTTACTATCAGCAACTGGGCTGGGGCGTGTTGCCCAGCGGTTCATTACTGGCGTTCATGACCATTTTCCAGGTGATCGCTGCACTGTTGATGCCGGTGCTGGCGCAACGCGGCATTGACCGTCGCCCACTGCTCAGCATCAGCCTGCTGGCGCAAACCATCGGCTACCTCGGCCTGCTGATGGCCCCACAGCAGTTCCCGCACCTGTGGGTAGCGCTGATAGGCTTCGGCCTGGGCGCATGTTTTGCCCTGAGCCTGCTGCTGACCCTGGACCACCATCGCGACCCTCGCGTAGCCGGGCAACTGGCGGCGTTCGTGCAAGGCGTAGGCTTTTTGATCAATGCGATTTCGCCGTGGCTGACCGGTTGGCTGCGCGAACTCACCGGCAGTTTTGTCAGCGCCTGGGTGGTGCTGGCCGTGACCGTGGTGGCGATGCTGCTGGTGACACGGGTGTTCAGCCCGGCCACCTATCGCACCGACCTAGAAGTCGTAGCGCCCAGTCACGCCTAAGGTGCGCGGCGTGCCCAGCAGGCCCTCGTACCCGCCGTTACCGCCGGTCCACAGGGTGGTGTAGTAGGTTTTGTCGAAGGCGTTTTTCAGCCACAGCGACACATCCCACTGCCCCTGCTCATAGTTGCCGCGCAGGCCGGTGGACAGGTTGACCACCGCATAGGCTGGGATCTGCCCGTAGTCGGAATCTTCCACCGTGCCCACCGC
Organism: Pseudomonas haemolytica; assembly: GCF_009659625.1. Taxonomy (GTDB): domain Bacteria; phylum Pseudomonadota; class Gammaproteobacteria; order Pseudomonadales; family Pseudomonadaceae; genus Aquipseudomonas; species Aquipseudomonas haemolytica. The sequence goes on from NZ_VOIW01000004.1 coordinate 519,537, forward strand.
CTTGGAACGGAACGCATAGCTGGCGGTGACGTAAGGTTCGAAGCCGTTAGCCAGGTTCCACTTGTACTCGCCGTTGGCATTGGCGATCCACTTTGACGCACCCACCACCTGATGGCCGCTCAAGTCGCAGGAGGCCGGTGCACCCGGGCGCAGGCTGACCTCCGGCGGGCACGGCGCATCTTTGTAAGACAGGTAACTCACGTCATTGAAGGAGCCATTGATATTCAGGGTCAGGCCCTTGATCGGCACCAGAGTGCTTTCCACTTCCACGCCCCGCGAGCGCACGGAACCGGCGTTGGTCAGGTATTGCACGCGGTTGTCCTGATCGTAGGCGTTAGTCTGGTAGCCGTTGACCTGGGTCCAGAACAGGTTGGCATTGAGCTGCAGGCGGCGGTCCCACAAGGTGCTCTTGAACCCCAGTTCGGCGTTGTTGGCGCGCTCGGTGCCGATCAGCAGCGAGTCGGCCCCGGCCGTCGGCGCAGACCCCACTGCCAGGTTGACCCCACCGGACTTCTCGCCATGGGATAGCGTTGCGTAGCCCAGCAGGTTTTCATTGAAGTGATAACTGAGGTTGAGCAGCCCCGACGGCGTGGCGCTGTACTGATTGAGGTCGCCCGAGTCATACGCCCCGGTACGCCCGCGCCGTGCCGTAGCAGCGCCGCCGGTGACAGCAGCGCCGCCCAGCGGAGCATTGCGCGTGACCCAGGCGCTTTTTTCTTCGTAGGTGCCACGCAGGCCGGCGGTGAAGTCCAGGCGCTCGGTCAGGTGCCAGGTGCCTTGGGCAAACAGCGCAAAACTGTCGGTGCGGATATGCCCGTTGCCGACGCTGCTCACATTGCTCAACGCACCGGCCGGCGTGCCGTTCCAGATATCGGCCTTGGGCCCGTAATAGGCGAAGGATTTGTTATCCAGGTCGGAGCCGAAGTAGTAGGCCCCGAGCACGTAATCGAAGAAACCACCGGTGGGCGATGCCAGGCGAAATTCCTGAGACCACTGCTTGTCTTCCACCGACACCCCGGCGTTGTACGACGCCGGTACGTTGAGGCCGTCATCGTTGCGCGGGGTGAAATTCCACCAGCGGTAGGCACTCACCGAGGTCAGGGTAAAGTCACTGGGCAGCGTCCAGTTGGCCTCCAGCGAGGTACCGCCCTGGAACACGGTGACGTGCTGGTCGTTGTCCAGGTTGACCTTGCGATGGGTGCCATCCACCAGGGTCGCCCCCGCCGCGTTGGCCCGAGCTTGATACAGGTTGGTGCCATTGATGGTCGGCCCGGTGCTGTACAGCACGCGGGTGCCGGCGCTGGAATCCTCTTCGTTGTAGTCACCGATCCAGCGCAGGTTGAACGCCTCGCTGGGCTTGTACAGCAGTTGCCCGCGAAAGCCCTGGCGTGAGCCGCCGTTAAGGTCATGGCCGTCGTGTTCGTTCTTGATATCGCCGTCGCTGCGTGTGCGATAAGCCGAGAAACGCCCGGCCAGGTCATCGGTGAGCGGGCCGGAAATCGTGCCCTTGGTCTGGAAGTAACCGTCCTCGCCCAGGGAGGTCTCGATGCTGCGCTCCGGGGTAAAGCTCGGCGCGCGCGTGCTGATATTGATCACCCCGGCGGTGGTGTTCTTGCCGAACAGCGTGCCCTGCGGGCCGCGCAATACCTCAAGCTGCTCGATGTCCATCAGGTCGAATACCGCCATGCCCGGGCGCCCGAGATAGACGTTGTCGATGTACAGCCCCACGCTGCCTTCCAGGCCGTCGCTGGCCGGGTTGTTGCCCAGGCCGCGGATCGACACGCTGGACTGGCGCGCATGCATATAGGCGACGTTGACGCTGGGCACCAGCTGCTGCAAATCCTGGATGCGGTACACCCGCTGGGTTTCCAGCGCTTGGCCGCCGACCACGCTCATGGGCGTCGGCACGGCCTGGGCACTTTCGGTACGCCGCCTGGCGGTGACGGTGACGGTTTCAAGCTGGCCACTGGCGCTTTCGCCCTTGCTGGCAGATGCGGGTGTTTCTGCGGCCTGGGCCGGCGACCAACTGGTGCTACCGGCCACCAACACGGCCAGGGGCAAGGACTTGAACAGACTCATAAGCGGCTCCAGAACCCGGAGATATCCGTCAACAGATATTCCAAAAGGTTATTTATTTATGTTTTTACGAACATTTACTGCATAAGAGATAGCCTTTATAAGGAGTCGACCTAATGCATAGCCAATGCATTTCCCGGATATTTCTGATGTGAAAAATGCATATCGACCTGCGCCAGCTTCGCCACTTCATCGCCCTCGCCGAACAACGCAGTTTTGTCGCGGCGGCCGTGGCCGTGAACCTGTCGCAGTCGGCGTTCAGTCGCAGCATCCAGGCCCTGGAACACAGTGCCGGCTGCCAACTGGTGGACCGTGGCCGCAAGGACTTGGCGCCCACCAAGCAGGGCCAGGTATTGCTCGAACATGCGCGGCGGCTGGTGAGCGGGGCCCAACAATTGGCCAACGAAATCAGCCAGTTCAATGGCCTGGAAGCCGGTGAACTGCGCTTCGGTTGCGGCCCGGCGCCGGCAGGTGGATTGATCCCCCGCGCCATCGGCAGTTTTATCGGGCGCTACCCCAAGGCCCGTGTGCAGTTTCAGGTGGATGACTGGCAAAGCCTGGACAAACGCCTGCTCAGCGAAGAGTTCGAATTCTTCGTCGCCGACACCCGCCACTTCGAAGCCAACCCCGACTACCACACCCACCGCCTGCGCCCGCGCCGCTGGCATTTCTGCTGCCGCGCCGGCCACCCCTTGGCCGGGCGCGACAGTGTCAGCGCTGCCGAGCTGATGAGTTACCCGCTGGCGGTGACTATCCGCCCGCCGAACCTGCGCAAAGTCATCGTCGACCTCAGCGGCCGGCCCGATTACCAACCCAATGTGGAGTGTGAAAACGGCTATAGCCTGATGGGCGTGGTGTTGCGTTCAGACGCCATCGGCATCGTCAGCGCCAACAGCGATGTGCTGCACATGGCTCGGGGTGAACTCGTGTGCCTGAAGATTGAGGGCCTGGATGAAAACCTGGAGGAGCGTTATACCCGCTACGGGATTGTCAGCCGTGCGGGGTATCGGTTGTCGCCGTTGGCGCAGGCGATGATTGAGCAGATCAAGCAGATTGATGAGGTGGATGAAGACGTTTGCACGCTGGAGAATATCGCCGTCTGAACCGGCGCTTTCGCGAGCAAGCCCGCTCCCACATTTGGAACGCATTTCAAGTGTGGGAGCGGGCTTGCTCGCGAAAGCGCCGGTAGCAACACCCATGCACTCACTGCATAGAACCCAGTCCCCAAATGCACTTGCCAGCGCACCCCTCGAACGGCGAAAAAACCTACCTGTCCTCCGTTCGGAAAATCCCCATGTCTAGACCCCAACCCGTGCGCAACGTGCTCTACATCATGTGCGACCAACTGCGCCGCGATTACCTGTCTTGCTACGGCCATGCCCATTTGCACACGCCGAATATCGACCGCCTGGCCGCCGCCGGTGTGCGTTTCAGCCGCGCTTATACCCAGGGCACCATCTGCGGACCGTCGCGGATGTCGGCGTATACCGGGCGCTATGTCAGTAGCCATCAAGTGGCATGGAACGCGGTGCCGCTGCCGCTGGAAGAGCTGACGATCGGCGACTACCTGCGCCCCCACGGCATCCGCACCGCACTGGTGGGCAAGACCCACGCCACGCCCAATCTGGACGCCTTGCAGCGCTTGCATATCGACCCTGACGGCGCCCAGGCCGAGCCGTTGAACGAAGTCGGTTTCGATGCCTTTTTCCGTCACGACGGCATCTACCCCGACAGCCCTTTGTTTGACGATAAACGCGAGTCCGCGCCCTACACCCATTACCTGCGCGAGCAGGGCTACAGCGGCCATAACCCGTGGCATGAATGGGCCAACGCCGCCCAAGGCGAAGACGGTGAAGTGCTCAGCGGCTGGCACATGCGCAACGCCGGCAAGCCTGCACGCGTGGCCGAAGAGCATTCGGAAACCGTCTACACCACCGACCGCGCCATCGACTTTATTCGCGAGCAAGCAGAGCAACCGTGGTGCCTGCACCTGTCGTACATCAAGCCGCACTGGCCCTACATCGCACCGGCGCCGTATCACGCGCTATACGGCGCCGAGCATATCCAGGCGCCCATTCAGCCTGGGCAAACCAGCGATCACCCGGTGTACCAGGCGTTCCGCCAACACCAGGAGAGCCTGAATTTTTCCCGTGATGAAGTGCGCCTCACGGTGATCCCCACCTACATGGGCCTAATCAAACAGATCGACGATCAACTCGGGCGGCTGTTTGATTTTATGCAAAGCACTGGCCGTTGGGACGACACGCTGATCGTGTTTACCAGCGACCATGGCGACTTCCTCGGCGATCATTACCTCGGTGAAAAAGAATTTTTGCTCGAGCCTGCGGTGGGTGTGCCGTTGATCGTGCGCGACCCGCGCGCCAGTGCCGATGTCAGCCGTGGCACAGTGGATGAACGCCTGGTGGAAACCATCGATGCCCTGCCAACATTCCTCGACGCACTGGGCCTGCCCGCAGCCGACCATCGCCTCGAAGGCCGCTCGCTGATCCCGCTGTTGCAGGGCAACCCCACCACCTGGCGCCACTACGCCATTGCCGAATACGACTACGCGTTCCAGGCCCCGGCGCGAGAACGGCTGGAGCAGCCCATCGACCGTTGCCGCATGACCATGGTGCGCAGTGAGCGTTGGAAGTACCTGGCCTATGACGGCTTTCGCCCGCAACTGTTCGACCTGGAAAACGACCCGCAGGAAATCCACGACCTGGGCAGCGACCCCGCCTATGCGCAGGTGCGCGAGACGCACTTGGGTTATCTGTTCGAATGGCTGCGCGGGTTGAAGCGGCGGACCACCATCAGCAATGCAGAAGTCGATCTGCGTGGTCAAAGGTTTCGTTATGGTGAACCGGAGGCAGAGAAAGTGGTGCAGATCGGGGTCTGGTAGAACGACACAGGTTTAAATGTGGGAGGGGGCTTGCTCCCGATAGCGGAGTGTCAGTCACAGCATCTTTGACTGACCCACTGCCATCGGGAGCAAGCCCCCTCCCACATTTTGATCTCCAACCTGGCTCAGAGACCTTTGGTGGTCTGACTGCGCTGCCCTTGCACACCCACCGGCACATCGCCCTTGAGCGTGACCCGGCGCACGATGCGCTCCTGGGTGCCGTAGTCGTCCACCGCGTAATGCTGGGTGGCGCGGTTGTCCCAGATCGCCACGTCACCGGTATTCCAGCGCCAGCGTACGGTGTTTTCCAGGCGCGTGACGTGGCCTTGCAACAGGTTGAAGAGCTGCGCCGATTCCGCCTGGGAGTAGCCTTTCAGGCGCTTGACGAAGTGCCCCAGCAACAAGGTTTTCTCGCCGCTGACCGGGTGCACACGCACCACCGGATGCTCGGTTTCATACACCGTAGAGGTGAAGACCTTGCGGTACTCCTCCAGCTTCTCCACCGATACATCCGGCTTGCGCCCGGCGTAGTCGTACTCGTTGCTGTGCACGGCCCACAGCTGGTCGGCCAGTGCGCGCAGTTCGACGCTGAGGTCGTTGTAAGCAGCGGCGGTGTTGGCCCAGACGGTGTCGCCGCCGGACGTGGGCGCCAATACCGAACGCAGGATCGAAGCTTTCGGGTAGGCATCGACGAAGGTCACATCGGTGTGCCAGGAGTTGGCGCGCTGGCCACGGGCGCCGTCCAGTTCCAACAGGAACCGCGTGCCGTCGCGCACCGGCACCGTCGGGTGCGCAATCGGCTCCCCGAGCAGGTGAGCGAAGGCTTCCTGGCTCTGGTCATCGAGGTGGGTTTGCTCGCGGAAGAAGATCACCTTGTACTGCACCAGCGCCTGTTGGATGGCCTCGACGGTGGCGGCATCCAGGTTACCGGAGAGTTTGATGCCACGGATCTCGGCGCCAATACGGCCGGCCACCGGGTGGATCTCGAGTGCGTGGGCGATGGGTTGAACGGCTAATGCGGCATTGCTCATTGTGATGACCCTCATGTGCCTGCTGATGGTGGGGACGCTTTCCTGCAACGCTCTATTCATATGCTTTTTAGGTCTAGCAGATGAACAAATGCTTCGTTGACGGAATAAGAGCTTGCATTTAAAACCTCAGCTTGCTCGGTCGCAAATGCCTTCGACCTATTTTTAGAATGCCGGGAAAGCATATGGATCTTCGCCAACTGCGCTACTTCATCGCCCTCAACGAACACCGCAGTTTCGTGCGTGCAGCGGACGCCATGGGCATCACCCAACCGGCGTTCAGCCGCAGCATCCAGGGGCTCGAACAGGAGTTCGGTTGCGTACTGGTGGACCGTGGCCACAAGGATCTGCGCCCCACGCCGGAAGGCCAGGTGGTGCTGCAACACGCCTTGAGCCTGGTGCATGGCGCGGCGCTGCTGAGCAGTGAGGTGACGCGCATGACCAAGCTCGACGCCGGCGACCTGCGCTTCGGCTGCGGCCCCGCGCCGGCAGCGAAACTGGTGCCGGATGCGGTGGCGCGGTTTATCAACGCCCACCCGAAAATCCGCACGAGTTTCCAGGTGGATAACTGGGAAACCCTCAGCCGCAGCCTGAGCCGTGAAGAGATTGAATTCTTCATCGCCGACATCCGTCAGTTCGAGGCCGACCCGAACTTCCAGACCCGCGCACTGACGCCCAAGCGCGGCGTATTTTTCTGCCGCCCCGGGCACCCGTTGCTGGCCAAGGACAGCCTGTCGACCAACGACATGTTCGACTACCCGCTGGCCTCGCCCTTGATCTCCCAGGGCATTCGCAAGTTGCTGGCGAACCTGAGTGGGCGCATGGACTTTTCACCTAGCATCCAGACCGAGCACTTTCCCGCATTGGTGAAGATCGTGCTGCAATCCAATGCCATCGGCGTCGGCACCGAGGAAGCCTTTGCCGAGGACGTCGCCAACGGTTCACTGGTGCTGCTGCACTGGCGCAACCTGCCGCAGAACCTGGAGACCATGAGTGCGCGGTGCGGGATTGTGAGCCGTACCGGGTCGCGGTTATCGCCAGCGGCGAAGGCGATGATTGAGACCTTGGTGGAGGTGGATAGGCAGGAGGTGAGTGTGGCGGTTTGAAGGGCCTTTTCGCGAGCAAGCCCACAGGTTGGAACGCATTCCAAATGTGGGAGCGGGCTTGCTCGCGAAGACGGCAGCCCAGACACCACCTCTCTCAGAGCCCCGCCGCCGCCAGATTCGGCGCCACCCAATCACTCACCTGAAACGACTTGCGAATCAACTTCTCCTTCGACGCCAAATCCACTGCATCCTGCAATTTGCCCAGGAACACCGGGTCCAGGGTCGAGGGGAAAACTTCGCTGAGTTTCTGGTCCTTCAGGTCATTGGTCAGGATCACCGGTGGATAACTGGCCAGCCCCGACACCAGCGCGATATAGGCCTGCTTGTTGTTGTCATCGGTCAACCACTGCACCGCTTGCTGCTGGGCCTTGAGCAACTTGGCCACGGCGTCTGGGTGTTCGTCGACAAACTTGGCGCTGCCCACCAGCACGGACTGGATGCTGCCGGCGCCGCCAAGGTCCTTGGTATTCAGCGGTATTTCTGCCAGACCTTTGGCTTGCAGCGCCGTCAGGGTCGAACCACCCCAGGTGGCATCAATCTGCTTGGCAGCCAAGGCGGCACCGGCGGCATTGAAGTCCAGGTTGATGACCTTCAGGTCCTTTTCACTCAAGCCCTGGCTGGCCAATGCGCTGTCGAACGACAACTGGCTGGCCGTGCCACGGAACACCGCGACGCGCTTGCCCTTGAGGTCTTGCAGGGTCTTGATGCCTGAGCCCGGCACTACGCCGAGGTAGTGCTTCACCCCACGCGCGGAGGCGCTGAGCAACCGCGTATCCAGGCCATTGGATCGGCCGATGATCGCCGCTAGGTCGCCCAGGTAGGCGAGGTCCACCTGGCCGTTGGCGAAGGCCTCATTGATCACCGGGCCGGCGCCCTTGAAGTAATTCCACTGGATCTTGATGCCCTGGTCGGCAAAGGCTTTTTCAAAGATCTGCTGTTCACGCAACACGTCGGTGATACCGCCGCCGCTGTGCTGGCTGCCGGCACTCAGGTCGGGCACGGCGATGCGGATTTCCTTGAGGTCGGCGGCCTGCACCAGCCCGGCCAGGGCGGTGCCGGCCAACAGACTGATGAGGTGTTTGAAGGGCAGTTTCATAAGCACAGCTCCTGGTGGGCGACGGTCGCCTGGGGAGCAGAAAGTAGGCACAGGCCGTACAAAACTTTAAATACTATAAATTCACAATTTAATAGCTTTTAGGTCTATGCAGGCTAACACGCAGGCTCCAGAGGGTTATGCATAAACAGCATCGAAAATATTCTTCGAATGCATTGGATGCGTGGAGGGCTGAGGCTTTAAATGATTTTTCTTATCTCGCAATCATCTTGATTACGTTTTTATAAGATCGAAATCACATAACGCATTCGGCGACAACGGAGGTCTTTCATGGCCCGGATTTCACTTTTGAGCCTACCTCTGGCGGCCCCCTCCAAAGGCGCCGCGCCACGCTGGCCGCAACTGAGCGAGCGCTTGTCGCCTTGGCTGCTACCGCTCGGTCTGTTCCTGCTGTGGTGGCTGGCCAGCCGCAACCACTGGATGAGCGAGCAGATTCTGCCGCCGCCTTCGCTGGTGTGGAGCAGCGCGGTGGAACTGGCCGGCGGCGAGTTATGGGGCCACTTGGCGATCAGCTTGCAACGCTTGTTCTGGGGCCTGCTGGCCGGTATCGGCGCTGGCGCGATACTGGGTGCCATCCTGGGGTTCAGCGCCCGCGCCGAGCGCTTGGTATTCCCTACGTTCAGCGCATTGTCGCAAGTGCCGACCCTGGCCTGGATCCCGCTGTTCATGGTGTTTTTCGGCATTGGCGAAACCCTGAAGCTGGTGGTGCTGGTCAAGGCCATCGTCGTGCCCGTGACTCTGCATACCTTAGTGGGCGTGCGCGATGCCCAGCCCAACCTGCGAGAAGCCGCCCGTGTGATGCGCCTGCCCACCCACTTGCTGATCCGTCGCCTGATCCTGCCCGCCGCATTGCCGGCATTCATGGCCGGGGTACGCCTGGCCCTGGCGGCAGGCTGGACGTCGCTGTTGGCCGTGGAGTTGCTGGCCTCCAGCGAAGGCATCGGCTACCTGATGGTATGGGCGCGCCAGTTGTTCATGCTCGATATCGTCTTCGTGTGCATCGTGGTCATCGGCGTGCTGGGCGTGGTGATGGATCGCGGCATCGGCTGGCTGGATTGCAAGTGGGTGCACTGGCCCCACCCGGCCACCGCACAGATTCGACGCGGGCCGCGCTATGAAGGCTGGCAACGCCTGCAACCCTGGCTGTTGCCGCTGTTGCTGCTGGCGCTGTGGCAAGTGGCGACTCAACAGGGCTGGGTAGACCCGAACATTCTTGTGAGCCCCTGGGCCGTGCTGCACACCACCGTAGCGGGCGTGCTGGATGGCAGCCTGACCACGGCCCTGGGCAAAAGCCTCGGCCGGGCCGTGGGTGGCTTGCTGCTCGGCGGTAGCCTCGGCTTTGCCCTGGGCCTGTGGTTAGGCTTGTCGCGACGCAGTGAACGGCTACTCGGCCCGACGTTGGCCGCGCTACGCCAGATCGCGATTTTCGCCTGGGTGCCGCTGCTCACCGCCTGGTTCGGCCTGGGCGAATTGGCCAAGTGGGTATTCATCGCCCTTGCCGCCTTCTTCCCGTTATTTATCGCCACCCAACGCACCGTGCTCAACCTGTCGCCGCAGCTGCGCGAAGCCGCGCAAGTGCTGCGCCTGAGCCTGTGGCAACGCCTGCGTCGCCTAGTGCTGCCGGGCGCGGCGGCAGGGATTTTCGCCGGCCTGCGCCTGAGCCTGATCTACGCCTGGATGGGCACCATCGGCGCCGAATACTTCATGCCGTCCAATGGCGGCATCGGCAGCCTGATGATCGGCGCCCAACAGTTGCTACGCATGGATCTGATCATGGGCGGCATGCTCCTGGTCGGCTTCACCGGCGGCGCTCTCAACCTGATCGGCCAACGCATCGAAACCCGCGCCACCCGCTGGAGACACGCATGAACGCACCAATTGTCAGCTTCAACCATGTGGGCAAGAGCTTCGACGTCGACGGCTTCGAACTGGAAGCCATCCGCGAATTCAACCTGGAGGTGGCTGAAGGGGAGTTCGTCGCGATTGTCGGCGCCAGCGGCTGCGGCAAGTCCACCCTGCTGCGCTTGCTGGTAGGGCTAGATACCCAGTTTCGCGGCGAGATCCAAGTCGATGGCCGCGCCGTCAGCGGTATCGGCAGCGAACGCGGCATCGTATTCCAGGAGCATCGCCTGTTTCCCTGGCTGACCGTGGCGCAAAACATCGGCCTGGGCCTGGTCAACGAGGCGCTTACTGAGGCCGAGCGCAACCGACGCGTCAGCGACTTTATCGAGCTGGTGGGCCTGACCGACTTCACCCGCGCCTACCCCCACCAACTCTCTGGCGGCATGGCGCAACGGGTGGCGATTGCCCGCGGCCTGGTCGCCAGCCCGCGTATCCTGTTGCTGGACGAACCCTTCGGCGCCCTCGACGCGCTGACTCGCCAGCAGATGCAGGACGAACTCCTGGCGATTCGCGCCCGCGCCAGGATCACCACGGTGCTGGTCACCCATGATGTGGAAGAGGCGATTTTCCTCGCCGACCGCGTGGTGGTAATGGAGCCCCGGCCCGGGCGCATCAAGCAAGTGGTGGACATCGCCCTGCCCCATCCGCGCCAGCGCAGCAGCTTCGAGTTCCATCAACTGCGCGAGGAATTGCTGCATGAACTGATCAGCGATGACCACTACCAGCCGCCCGTGCGCGAACAGATTCGCGACCTGCCCCTGGCTTTTATTGCTTGCTGAAAGAGAGCTTTGCGTCCGGGTACTCCTGACGCTCAAACCGATTGGCCCGGGCGAAGGTGCCGAAATCATTGAAGCGCACGCCCATCTCGGCCATCACCTTATGCGCCACCTTGGCGGTCATCTGGCGAATGTAGAACGGCTCCTTCACCACAAAATGATGAATGCCATGGGTGCTGCCGAAGTTGAAGCAGAACGCCTGTAACGGCCACAGCCACCAGGGGTTCAACACTTGGGTTTGCTGGATCACGTTGCCCAGCTCCACATCGCCGTAGTAGTGCATGTTGGAGCTGACAAAGTGCAGGCAAAAGGTGCGCAGCACGTTAGGGCCGATGATCACCACCGCGGCAATGTCGATCACCTGCATCATCTGCAAGGTGCCGGCTGACCATTCAATCGGCGCGCCCATCAGGCTAGCGATGCCATTGGCGGCATGAAAGCCCAGGAACACATACCACGCGCCCCAGTGCAGCAGCGCCAGCGGCGCATACACCAGCAGCGAGCGCTTGAGGATGCTGAATTTGTGCTTCCAGGTCTTGGCCCGCAGCAGGCGGATGAACGCCGACATGATGTTGTCCCCCACCATCAGCAACCGCGCAAACCCCCAGGGTTCGCCATTGGTGATGGCGCGCTCTTCCATATCGGCCTCGGTACCGGAGACCTTGTGGTGGTTGAGGTGCAAATGCCGGCGTATCCACGGGTTGATCGTACTTGGCCGCGCCAGCCATACCAGGCCCATCATCAGGTTGTGGGGCAGGCGCTGCTTGCGAAAGTACATGCTGTGGATCAGGTCGTGTTCCAGCTCATGGGTCAGCGAGGCGAAGAACGCATTGAGCAACAGGCACGCCCACCAGGCCAGGTGACCGCTGATATAGAGCGCCGCCGAGCCGAGCATGCCGAGCAAGGCAAAGGCCAGGATGCCCGCGCCCAGCGCGTCCTGATGCAGCAGCCAGGGGTGGCGTTGGCGCAATCGCACGCCTTCGGCCAGCACCACCTCACGGATATGCGCTGAACGCTGCTGTGCGTTCATCTGCTGGGGGCTTGCAGAAGTACCGTCCATGCTTCCATTCTCTTGTTGAGTGATGCGTACATCCTGCACCAGGCTGTGGCGCAGCACGCTAGCCCCGGACGCCAACCTGTTGACCACAAGCGCCAATCGCCATGACCGAACCCACTTCCCTCGCCAGTTGGACCCGCGCCCTGCGCAAGCAGCTCGACGCCCTGGGCCTCGACAGCGCCGCGCTGTGCGCCGAGGCGGGGCTCGAGCCGCAGCAGATGGACGACCCCAACGCGCGCTATCCGTTGTCGGCCACCACGCGTTTATGGGAACTGGCGGTGCAGGCCAGCGGCGATCCGGCGATTGGCTTGCGGGTGTCGCGGTTCGTCAGCCCTACCACCTTTCATGCACTCGGTTATGCCCTGGTGGCCAGCGGCAGCTTGCGCGAGGTGTTCGAGCGCATCGTGCGCTATCACCAGGTGGTCAGTGATGCCCTGAACCTGGAGCTGAGCTGTCATGGCGACATCTACCACTTTCGCCTGCTCCAACCCCAAGACAGCCCCCCACCGGCGCTGGAAGCCATCGATGCCTTCGCGGCGATCTATGTGCGCACCTGCCGCAACCGCTTAGGGCGGGACTATGCGCCGTTGGCCGTTTACTTACGGCGCCCGGAACCCGCCGACCCCAAGCCGTGGCATACGGTATTTCGCGCGCCGGTATTTTTTGCCGCCGAGGAAGATCGCCTGGAATTTGCCGCCCGCGACTTCGACAGTCATCTGGACGATGCCAACCCGGAGCTGGCCGAACACAACGAAACCGTGCTCAAGCGTACCCTCGCCCAACTGCAACCACTGACTTGGGAACGCAAGGTACGCGCGGCCATAGAGGCGCAATTGCCAGACGGCGAGCCGAGCGCCGAACGTATCGCCCACACCTTGCACCTGAGTTTGCGCAGCTTGCAGCGACACCTGGCGGATGAGGGCTGTCGGTTCGATGCGTTGCTCAACGAGTGCCGGGAGAATCTGGCATTGCTGCACTTGCGAGACCCGCAAAGCTCATTGGCCGAGATCAGCCATTTGCTGGGGTTTGCCGATACCAGCAGTTTCAACCGGGCGTTCAAGCGCTGGACGGGGATGACGCCGGGGCAGTTTCGGGATGGGTTGCGGTAGGTAGATGTGGGGTGAGTTTGAGGGCCTCTTCGGGAGCAAGCCCCCTCCCACATTTGACGGTGTTCACACATCAGAATGTGGGAGCGGGGCTGCTCGCGAAAGCGGTGGTTCAGCCCATGCACATCCTGGATCAATCAGCGGCCACGGTCCCGGCGCAATAACTTCCTTGCCCGCGCCACCAAACCCTTGGCATCAAACGGCTTGAGCAAATAATCATCCTCATGCAACTCCAACCCGCGCAACCGATCTTCAATCCCGCCCGGCGTGGTCAAGAACAACACCGGCGTCTCACCCTTCAGCCGAATCGCCTGCTGCAACTTCCAGGCGTTCAACCCGGGCAGCATCACATCCAGAATCACCAGCTCGTATTCAGTGCTTTCAACCAAGCGCAACGCCGCCATGCCATTGGCCGCGACTTCGACGGTGTAACCGGCCTCGTTCAAGCCCTTGGCCATCCGCTGTGCCTCTTCGGCTTCATGTTCCACTAACAACACGCGCATAACACACCTCGATTATTGATCGGTACAGGCTAAGCGCGTTGGCGCCGCTTGCCCACAAATAACCGGTATTTGGCATAAACGGCGCTCGGTCGTGTCGCCTGGTGCGAGCTATTCTGAAACTTCGTCCAGCCTACAGGAGGAATAACAATGAAAAGCCTCGTCGATCACCTCAGCCAATACGCGGCCTACCACCGCGACCCGCGCAATATCATCAGCCACTTCATTGGTATCCCGCTAATCGTCGTCGCCGTCGCGGTGCTGCTGTCCCGCCCCGAATGGGCGGTGGGCGGGTTCTGGCTGTCACCGGCTGTGTTTGTCGCGTTATTTTCCGCATGGTTTTACCTGCGCCTGGAATTGGCCCTGGGCGTGCTGATGACAGTGCTGATGGGCTTATCCGTGTGGGCCGGGCATGTGTTGGCGGGGCAGAGCACGATGGTGTGGCTGAGCAGCGGTATCGGCATGTTTGTGGTGGGTTGGGTGATCCAGTTTGTCGGGCATTACTACGAAGGCAGGAAGCCGGCGTTTGTGGATGATGTGTCGGGGTTGATCGTGGGGCCGTTGTTTGTGGTGGCGGAGTTGGCGTTCTTGCTGGGGTTTCGGCAGGGGCTCAAGCGGCAGATCGAGGAACGGTCGGGGCCGGTAGCACGCCGCGATCTCAAGCCAAGTAATGTCTAAATGTGGGAGGGGGCTTGCTCCCGATAGCGGTGGTTCAGTATCTGATGTATTCACTGACACACTGCAATCGGGAGCAAGCCCCCTCCCACATTTGAATTGCGGTGAGGTCAGGCTTTTTGCCAGACCTTGGGTTTGAAGAACAGCGTCTCGCCACGCGCCAGACCGGTGAGGCTGTCATGGTCTTTCACCACTTCTGCCTCGATCAGTTCGCTTTGGCCTTCAACCTTCAGGGTCACCCGAGTCGTCGCGCCGAGCGGGCGGATATCGCGCACTTGCGCGGCATGGTGATCCTCCAGTTCATGCCGCGACAGCGACACTTCATGGGGACGGAACAGCACGTGCTTGTCCTCGCCCAGGTGCAGGCGGTTCGAATCACCCAGGAAGTGGTAAACGAAATCGCTGGCCGGGTTTTCGTAGACGTCTCCCGGTGAGCCGATCTGCTCGATCACGCCCTTGTTCATCACCACGATACGGTCGGCGACTTCCATCGCCTCTTCCTGGTCGTGGGTCACGAATACCGAGGTCAGGTTGATGTCTTCGTGCAGGCGCGCCAGCCAGCGGCGCAGTTCTTTACGCACCTTGGCGTCAAGGGCGCCGAAGGGTTCGTCCAGCAACAGCACTTTGGGCTCCACCGCCAGGGCGCGGGCCAGGGCGATACGTTGGCGCTGGCCACCGGAGAGTTGTTCCGGGTAGCGGTCGGACAACCAATCGAGCTGCACCATGTTCAGCAATTCGTGAACCTTGGCTGCAATCTGGGTTTCATTCGGACGCTGGCTTTTGGGCTTCATGCGCAGGCCGAAAGCCACGTTGTCGAACACGGTCATATGGCGGAACAGCGCGTAGTGCTGGAACACAAAGCCGACATTGCGATCACGCACATCGTGACCGGAGACGTCTTCGCCGTGGAACACGATGCTGCCGGCATCCGGGGTTTCGAGGCCGGCGATGATGCGCAACAAGGTGGTTTTGCCGCAGCCGGACGGGCCCAGCAACGCCACCAGCTCGCCACTCTGGATATCCAGGTTGATGCTGTCCAGGGCCTTGAAGGCGTTGAAGTTCTTGCTGACATTACGGACTTCGATCGACATGACTTATTCCTCACCGGCGCTTTTGCGCAGGCGGTTGATTCGGTTCTCGCTCCACTGCTTGAGCAGCAGGATGAAGAGCGCCAGGATCAGCAACAGGCTGGCTACCGCGAACGCGGCAACGTGGTTGTATTCGTTGTAGAGGATCTCGACGTGCAGCGGCAGGGTGTTGGTAACGCCGCGAATGTGGCCGGACACCACCGACACCGCACCGAACTCACCCATGGCCCGCGCCGTACACAGCACCACGCCGTAGATCAGGCCCCATTTGATATTCGGCACGGTGACATACCAGAACATCTGCCAGCCATTGGCGCCCAGCAGCCGCGCAGCCTCCTCTTCCTGGGTGCCCTGCTCCTGCATCAGCGGGATCAGCTCACGGGCCACGAACGGCACGGTGACGAAGATGGTGGCCAGCACGATACCCGGCAAGGCGAACACGATCTGGATGTCGTGCGCCTGCAACCATGGGCCGAAGAAGCCCTGAGCGCCGAACATCAGCACGTAGACCAGGCCCGCGATCACCGGCGAGACCGAGAACGGCAGGTCGATCAGCGTCACCAGAATGCTTTTGCCACGGAACGAGTACTTGCTCACACACCAGGCCGCGCTGACACCAAACACCACGTTGAGCGGCACCGAAATCGCCACGGCGATCACCGTGAGTTTCAGCGCCGACAGCGCGTCGGGTTCCAGAATCGCGGTGAAGAACGCACCCAGGCCGTTCTTCAAGCCCTGGGACACCACGATAAACAGCGGCAACAGCAAGAACAGCGCAAACACCAGCCAGCCGAGGCCGATCAGGATGCGCCGCGACACCGCACTGCCACGTCGGGCTGCATTGGCCGAAGACGCGGCGGAAATAGACGATTGGGACATGTTCCGCGCCTCCTTAAGGGTGTTCGATGCGCCGCTGCAGCAAGTTGATCAGCAGCAGCAGGACAAAGGAAACCACCAGCATCAACACGCCGATGGAGGTGGCGCCGTGGTAGTCGTATTGGTCGAGCTTGACCATGATCAGCAGCGGCAAAATTTCGGTCTTCATCGGCATGTTGCCGGCGATGAAGATCACCGAACCGTACTCACCCACGCCACGGGCAAACGCCAGGGCGAAGCCGGTCAGCCAGGCGGGCAGCAACGCCGGTACGAGGATGTAGCGGAACACTTGCAGCGGCTTGGCGCCAAGGCAGGCGGCGGCTTCTTCGATTTCCCGGGGGATATCGGCCAGTACCGGCTGCACCGTGCGCACCACGAACGGCAAGGTGACGAAGGTCAGCGCCAGGGTGATACCCAGGGGGGTGTAGGCGATCTTGAAACCCAGGTCAGCGGCGAACTGACCGACCAGGCCATTGGGCGTGTACAGCGCGGTCAGCGCGATACCGGCTACGGCAGTAGGCAAGGCGAACGGCAGGTCGATCATCGCATCGATGATCTTGCGGCCGGGGAAGGTATAGCGCACCAGCACCCAGGCCAGCAGTGTGCCGATCACGCCGTTGATCAACGCGGCGTACAACGCGGTGCTGAAGCTAAGCTTCAACGCCGCCAGCACGCGAGGTGCGGAAATGATGTTCCAGAACTGATCCCAGGTGAGTTGAGCGGCGTGTACAAACATCGCCGCCAGCGGGATGAGTACGATCAGGCTGAGGTACACCACGGTGTAGCCCAGCGTCAGCCCGAAGCCGGGTATGACGGGGGAGATACGACGCGACATAAGAGTCCTTGGTTAAAGGGTAAACACCACTGTAGGAGCGAGCTTGCTCGCGAAGAACTCAAGGGCACCGCGCTCATTCAGCATGTACGCGTTATCGTTGACTATCTTCGCGAGCAAGCTCGCTCCTACAGGTACTTTGGCTTACTGCGCCGTGTAGATCTGGTCGAACACGCCACCGTCATTGAAGAATTTCGGTTGGGCAGTTTTCCAGCCGCCGAAGTCTTTGTCGATCGTCACCAGGTCCAGTTTCGGGAACTGCTGGGCATATTTGGCGGCGACTTTCTCATCCCGTGGACGGTAGAAGTTCTTCGCCGCGATCTCCTGGCCCGCCGGGCTGTACAGGTGGTTGAGGTACGCGGTGGCGATCTCGGTGTTGCCCTTTTTCTCGGCGTTCTTGTCAACCACGGCCACCGGCGGCTCCGCGAGGATCGACAGCGAAGGCACGACGATGTCGAACTTGTCGGCGCCGCCGTCTTCTTTCAAGGCCAGGAACGCCTCGTTTTCCCAGGCCAGCAATACGTCACCCTGACCGTTGTTGACGAAGGTAATGGTAGAACCGCGGGCGCCGGTGTCCAGTACCGGGACGTGTTTGAACAGCTCTTTCACATATTCCTGGGCCTTGGCTTCGCTGCCACCGGTCTTGAGGCCGTAGGCCCAGGCGGCGAGGAAGTTCCAGCGTGCACCGCCAGAAGTTTTCGGGTTCGGTGTGATGACCGACACGTCTTTCTTGATCAGGTCGCCCCAGTCCTTGATGCCCTTGGGGTTGCCCTTGCGCACCAGGAACACGATGGTCGAGGTGTAGGGGGTGCTGGCGTCCGGCAGGCGGGTTTGCCAGTTTTCCGGCAGGGTCTTGCCCAGCTTGGCGATTTCGTCGATGTCACCGGCCAGGGCCAGCGTCACCACGTCGGCGCGCAGGCCGTCGATCACCGCCCGGCCTTGCTTGCCCGAGCCACCGTGGGACTGCTGGATCTTGACGTTGTCACCGGGGTGGGACTGTTTCCAGAAGCTGGTGAATTCAGCGTTGTAGTCCTGGTACAGCTCACGGGTCGGGTCGTACGAGACGTTGAGCAACTCGTAGTCCTTGGCAACGGCGGAACCGGCAAACACGGCACTGGCCAGCGCGGCCAGGGCATAACGGCGAATCGACGACATAGAAGCTCCTGAAAATTCTTGAGTGTTGGCTTTTCTTATAGTTGCGGGTCTATCGCCGTTCTTGCTCAGCTCGGTTTGTTACCCGGGTTCTGCAGACGGAATTTTTCTTTGCGCTCGATCTGTACCACTTGAGCGTTGTGCACGGTGATTTCCACTGCGCCAAACCGCAGATCGCGCAGGGCGCTCTGGATCTCACGCAAAATGGCTGCTTCGTCCTGGCCGTCGACGCTACGTAGAGATGCGCTCATGGTCTCGCTCCTGAAATGAATAGTGCCTGGCAGTGGCGGCACTGCTTGCGGCGTGAGGGCGATAGTAGATAAGCGCGGATATTCTTAAAAATACTATTTAAGAATGTTTATATAACCAGAAAGAATTTTCTGACAGGGCGTGGGGTTGCGCGTGGGTTTTCTGCTCAGTTGCTGAAATTAAGGCCTGATGGGAATCAAATGTGGGAGGGGGCTTGCTCCCGATGGCGGTGTATCAGGTTAGAAATTCTTGGCTGACCCACTGCTATCGGGGGCAAGCCCCCTCCCACATTTGAATGCATTTTCAAGTTCGAATAGCGGGCGCCCGTGACCAATCAATCTCCTGCGCCGGCATCGGCCGCCCAAACCAGTACCCCTGGCCCATATCGCATTCCTGGTCCAGCAGAAAGCGCGCTTGCTCCACCTGCTCGATCCCCTCGGCATGCACCTGCATGCCCATGCTTTTCGCCAGGGCGATCACCACGCGCACGATGGCGGCGTCGTCTTCATCCCAAGGCAGACCGGCGACAAAACCCTGGTCGATCTTGAGCTTCTGTACCGGCAGGCGTTTGAGCCGCAGTAACGAGGAGTAACCGGTGCCAAAGTCGTCGATAGCCAAGCGCAAGCCCAGTTCGCGCAGACGGTGCAGTTGCTCCAGGGCGACTTCCGGGTCGTCCATCACCGCGCTTTCGGTGACTTCCAGCTCAAGGAATGCCGGATCCAGGCCGGTCGCGTGCAGCACTTGGGCGACCTGCTCGTACAGTTCGCGCCGGGCAAACAGGCGGCTGGAGACATTGACCGCAATAAAGCTCAGCGGCGCCCCCTCGGCCAGCCACTGGCACATCTGCCGGCAAGCCTGGTCCATCACCCACGCATCAATGTCGGCAATCAGCCCGGTGCGTTCGGCAATGGGGATGAATTCACCCGGTGGCACCAGGCCGCGCTCCGGGTGCTGCCAGCGCACCAATGCTTCAACCCCCACCAATCGGCTGTCGAGCAGGTCGTGTACTGGTTGGTAATAAACGCGTAGCTCCTGCTGGTCGAGGGCGCGGCGCAGTTCGCTGGCGATTTCCACGCGATTTTGCGCGTGGGCGGTCAGCTCTTCGGTGTACAGGGCGTAGCCTTCGCGACCGGCGTTCTTGGCCTTGAACAACGCGGAGTCGGCGTTGCGCAGCAATTGCTCGGCACTCAAGGCGTCACTGGGGAACAGGCTGATGCCGATGCTGGCGCTGATAAACAGCTGGTTGCCATCAAAAATGAACGGATCCTTCATGGCGTTGAGCATGCGCTGCGCCAAGGCGGCAGCCTGCAACACCTGTGGGCAACTTTCCGCCAGCACGGCGAACTCGTCGCCGCCCAGGCGCGCCAGGGTCACCCCCGGCCCAAACAAGCCGCGCAGGCGTTCGGCGACCAGTTTGAGCAGTTGATCACCGACGTTATGGCCCAGGCTGTCGTTGATGATCTTGAAGTGGTCCAGATCCATCAACAGCAAGGCGCAGCCACGCTTGTGCACTTGCGCCGAGGCCAGGGCCTGCTCGGCGCGGTCGGTGAACAGCAGGCGGTTGGGCAGGTCGGTGAGCGGGTCGTGATGGGCCAGGTGCGCCAGTTCGTGCTCGGAGTCCTTGATGGCGCTGATATCCGAGAACACCGCGACGTAGTGGCTGACCTTGCCCTGGTCATCATGGATCACGCGGATGGTTTGCCACTGTGGATAAATTTCGCCGCTTTTGCGTCGGTTCCAGATTTCACCGCTCCATTCGCCTGTGTGTTCCAAGGCCTGGAACATTTGCTGATAGAACGTCGATGAATGGCGCCCGGACTTGAACAGGCTTGGACGATGGCCCATGACGTCTTCGCGGCGGTAGCCAGTGATCTCCATGAATGCCCGGTTGACGTGCACGATCAGCCCCTGGGTATCGGTAACCAGTACCCCTTCGCGGGTGCAATCGAATACCGCAGCGGCCTGGCGCAGGCGCTCGCGGTTTTCCTTCAGGGGTTGCTGCAACTGGTGGGCCCGGGCAAAACGCCGGCCGATCCAGTAGATGACCGCCGCGCTGAGGCTGACCCACACATAACCGCGCACCTGCATCCAGCGCCCCAGTTCCCAGGGCTCATCGATAAAGTTGATCAATAGGTAGTTGCTGAGCTGGAGCCAAACGATGGAAACGAGCAGGTATACCAACCCCGCACGTAGGGCACCTCGGTATGAAAACAGCATATTGTTAGTAATCCTTACTAGATAACCAGAATCGCCCTACAAAGGATCAGGATTATAGATGAGGAAACACCTTGTAAGTCTTATCTGAAACGGTGACTGGTTTTATCCGAAAAGGGAGTGATAATGCGGATGCTATTTTTTTCTTTATCTGAGGGCCATACAGCCTATGTGGTACAACGGTTTTCTTGATCTGTCCGCCTGGCAACTGGTGGCAGTCACTCTGTTGATGACCCACGTGACCATCATTGCGGTCACCGTCTATCTGCACCGTTATTCAGCCCACCGCTCCCTGGAGCTCAATGCTGGCCTGAAACACTTCTTCCGCTTCTGGCTGTGGCTGACCACGGCGCAGAACACTCGCGAGTGGACCGCCATCCACCGCAAGCACCACGCCAAATGTGAAACCGTCGATGACCCGCACAGCCCGGTGATCAAGGGCCTGTCCACTGTCTTGCGCAAAGGTGCCGAGCTGTACCGTGCCGAGGCGGAAAACCCCGAGACGTTGCGCATCTACGGCAAGAACTGCCCGGACGACTGGATCGAACGCAAGCTTTACACGCCCTACCCGCTGTTGGGCGTGGCAATCATGGGCGTGATCGACGTGCTGCTGTTCGGCACCATCGGTATCACCATCTGGGCGATCCAGATGATGTGGATCCCGTTCTGGGCCGCCGGCGTGATCAACGGCCTGGGCCATGCCGTGGGCTATCGCAACTTCGAATGCCGTGACGCCGCCACCAACCTGGTGCCGTGGGGCATCATCGTCGGCGGCGAAGAGCTGCATAACAACCACCACACCTACCCCAACTCGGCCAAGCTGTCGGTGAAGAAGTGGGAGTTCGACCTGGGTTGGGCCTGGATCAAGGTGTTCAGCTTCCTGCGCCTGGCCAAGGTGCAGCGCGTGGCGCCCATCGCCCACCGCGTCGAAGGCAAGGGCAACCTGGACATGGACACCGCCATGGCGATCCTCAACAACCGCTTCCAGATCATGGCCCAGTACCGCAAGTTGGTGATTGGCCCGTTGGTCAAGCAGGAGCTGGAAAAGGTCGATCATTCGGTACGCCACCAGTTCCACCGCGCCAAGCGCCTGTTGTCACGGGAAACCAGCTTGCTGGATGACCGCCACCACCTGCGCATCCAGAGCATGCTTGAGCACAGCCATGCGTTGAAGGTGATCTACGAAAAGCGCCTGGCGCTCCAGCAGATCTGGGTCAAGACCAGCTCCAATGGCCACGATATGCTGGCTGCAATCAAGGAATGGGTGCATGAGGCCGAGGCCAGCGGTATCCAATCCCTGCGCGATTTTGCCCACCAACTGAAGACGTATTCGCTGCGCCCTGCGGCGGTGTGACGGTAGTGTGGGAGGGCTCGCCCTCCCACGCACTGGGTTTTTGGCGCCATTTTCCGGGCACCGTCAATCCGTCACGATCACGGAACTTCACCGTAATTCCCCTCTCTCAAAGAACACTTCGCCATCATGGTGACCCCTTGTAGTGTCCGCTGTTCCATCCTGCGGCGCGCCCAGAGAGAGTTGTACCGATGGTTCACGAAAAGCCCTGCCTGCCCGATATGCCTACTGCCGAGCCACCGCGCCCGGCCGCGGCGGCGACCCTGTTGGCGCTGATGCATGCCCAGGGCGAAGTCGAGCGGCTGAGTGAGCGTGAGCAATTGCTCAGTTCGCTGTTGGTCAGCGTCAATGCGGTGCTGTGGGCTATCGATTGGGAAACACGCCGCGTGCTGTACGTGAGCCCGGCCTACGAACGCATATTTGGCCGCTCAGCCGGTTTGCTGCTGGCCGACCATCGGGAATGGCGTAACAGCGTCCACCCGGAAGACCTCGACTACGCCGAGCACAGCTTGGCCCGCGTGCTGGAACAAGGCGCCGTGGAAGACCGCGAGTACCGCATCATCACCGCCGACGGGCAAATCCGCTGGCTGAGTGACAAGTGCTACATCAACCAGCAGGTGGTGCCCGGTGAACCGCTGATCGTGGTCGGCATGGCCGAAGACATCACCGAAAAGAAGCTGCTCGAGCTGGAGCTGCACCGCCTCGCCACCACCGACGTGTTGACCCAAAGCAGCAACCGCCGGCACTTCTTCGAGTGCGCCAACCAGGCGTTCGACAACGCCTGCGTCCAGGGCACAGCGTTGGCGTTCCTGTTGCTGGACATCGATGACTTCAAGGACGTCAACGACACCTACGGGCACCTGGAGGGCGATCAGGTGCTGCGGCGCATCGCCGAGAGCGGTCGCGGGGTATTGCGCCGTGGCGACCTGTTCGGGCGCATTGGCGGCGAAGAGTTCGCCGCCGTGCTGCCCGGTTGTGCACCGGAGATGGCCCTGCAGGTGGCTGAACGGCTGGGCAAGGAGATCCAGGCGTTGCTGTTCAGCTATGAAGGCCGCGAGTTCAATGTGACCGTCAGCCAGGGCCTGGCCAGCCTGCGCGAGGATGATTCCACCCTCGACAGCCTGTTCGCCCGGGCGGATGCGGCGATGTATGAGGCCAAGCGCCTGGGTAAGAATCGCGTTATCGCGGGTTAGACTCGGTCAAAATGTAGGAGCGGGCTTGCTCGCGAATGCGGTGGGTCAGTCAAGCATCTCTAACCTGATACACCGCTATCGGGAGCAAGCCCCCTCCCACATTTGGATCTCATTGCCTGTTAGGTTTTGCGTACTCGCAGCAATTCCGATAACCCTACCTTGAGCAACCGCGCCGTCTTGCTGCCGGCCAATGCTTCCAGCCCTTCATGCTCGGTCAACCGCGCCATCTGCGTCGCCAGGTTCACCACCAGCGCCTCCCGCGAATACACACCGCCTTCCAGTGAGTAGGTGGCCGCGATCAATTGGCGCAACTCCAACGGCAAGCGCCAGCGGGTGCGCAACGCCGAGCCGTAGGCGGCGCCAAACGCGTCGAGGGATTCGCCGATCGCTTCGTCATCCAGGGCGCCGCCACCCTGGCGCCAGTCTTCCAGGCAACGCAACAAGGCCAAATCACCCAGGCGATGCAGGATACAGGCGCTGTAGCAGCGCTCGTGATCCAGTTCCAACATGCGCGCCAGGCGTCGGGCGTAGTCGGCGCTGTCCTGGGACAACTGCCAGTGCCGCTCGGCGTAGGCCACCAGCCCGGGGTCACCCAGCACCACGTTGTGCTTGAGCGCAAGGCCCAGGATGAAGTTCATGCTCTGCCCGGGGACCAGCTTGTTCAGGGCCGCGTGCAGCGTCTGCACCGGCGTGCCGTGATAGCCGGCGCTGTTGGCGGCGGCGATCAGCACGGCGGTGATTTGCGGGTCCATGCGCACCTGGTCTTCCAGCTGCTTGAGGTCCAGGCCCTCGGGCCCCAGGCTGCGTTGCACCGCGGCCTTCACATCGACGCGCAAGGGCGCACCATCAGAAGCTTCGCGGCGCCGCTCGAGGAATGCCGGCAACGTCATCCCCGGCGCCAGCGGGGGAATCTCGCAGTACACACTTTCGCCTTCGTTAAGCAGCAGGTCTTGCAGGCGCTGGGTCAGGCTCTCCATGTTCAGTGGGCGGGTCAAATAGGCAGTGGGCGCCAGGGGCAGGGCTTCACGCACACTGGCGCTGTCATTGCGACTGCTCAGCAGGATGAACGGTAACGCGGGGGAACGGCGCTGCTGACGCACACTGCGCAGCAGGCTCAGGCCATCGACACCCGACAGCTCCCAATCCGCCAGGACCAGGTCATAGGTTTTTTCGCGCAACAGTGTGGCGGCCTGCTGCCCATCGGCGCACACGTCCAGCCGTGCGTCACAGCGCACATTCAACAAAACTTGCTTGAGCAGGTCCCGCGACCAAGGGTCCGCTTCGGCAATCAAAACTCGGGGTACAGCGGGTAAATCAACAGCAGTCATCCAGCACGCTCCATCGGCAATCCTTGCACCTTAGACAATGGAGCCGCCTGCGTACAATGAACAGCGCCTGAATGTGCGGCAGTGGCCATAAAAAAACCCGCCGAAGCGGGTTTTTTGTGGAGCAGCGAAGTATCAGAGTTCGGAGAAGCACTCTTCAATGATCGACAAGCCCTTGTCCAACAGCTCGTCCGGCGAGGTCAGCGGCACGAGCACGCGCAACACGTTGCCGTAGGTACCGCAGGACAGCAGGATCAGGCCCTTGTCACGCGCCTTGGCTACCACGGAGGCAACGGCCGCCGCGTTGGGCTTGTGGCTGTCGCCATCTTCAAACAGCTCGACCGCGATCATCGCGCCCAGGGCACGCACTTCACCGATCACCGGGTATTTGGCCTGGATGGCCTTGAGGCCGGTTACCAGGCGCTCGCCGACGGCTTTGCAGCGGTCCAGCAGGTGCTCTTCTTCAAACACTTCCATCACGGCCAGGGCCGCGGCGCAGGCAATCGGGCTGCCGGCGTAGGTGCCGCCCAAACCGCCTGGGGCGATGGCGTCCATGTATTCGGCCTTGCCGCACACACCGGCCAGCGGGAAGCCGCCAGCGATGGATTTGGCGAAGGTGGTCAGGTCGGCGGCAACGCCCATCTGTTCCATGGCGAAGAAAGTACCGGTACGGCCGGCACCGGTTTGCACTTCGTCGGCGATCAGCAGGATGCCGTGCTTGTCGCACAGTTCGCGCAGGCGCTTCATGAAGGCTTTCGGCGCGACGTAGAAACCGCCTTCGCCCTGCACCGGCTCGATGATGATGGCGGCGATATCACGCGGCTCGGCATCGTTCTTGAAGATGCGCTCGATGCTGGCGATGGAGTCGTCAACGCTCACACCGTGCAGCTCGTTCGGGTACAGCGCACGGAACACACCGCCAGGCATCAGGCCCATGCCGGCCGAGTAAGGCACGACTTTACCGGTCAGGCCCAGGGTCATCATGGTACGGCCGTGGTAAGCACCGGTGAAGGCGATCACGCCGGCACGGCCAGTGGCGGCGCGGGCGATCTTGACGGCGTTCTCGACAGCCTCGGAACCGGTGGTGACCAGCAGGGTTTTCTTGGCGAAATCACCTGGCACCTTGGCGGCGACTTTTTCACACACTTCTACATACGGCTCGTAGGCCAGAACCTGGAAGCAGGTGTGGGTCAGCTTGTTGAGCTGCTCGGTCACGGCCGCGATGATTTTCGGGTGCACGTGGCCGGTGTTCAGCACGGCGATACCGCCAGCGAAGTCGATGAACTCGCGACCTTCAACGTCGGTCACGGTAGCGTTCTTCGCGGATTCAGCGAAGATCGGGTGAATCTGGCCAACACCGCGTGGTACGGCGGCTTCGCGGCGTTTCATCAGGGAAGCGTTGGTCTTGCTCATAAAGTCCTCATTCGCCACTCATCGGGTGGCGTGGTCCAAGGCATACGTGGCGGGGAGGCAACTACGGCAGCATGCGATGATCGACTGCCACAGCTTTCCCGGCCACTACGAATAACGATGTAAAACACGCAAAGGGACAGCGCTCTCGTGCCCTCTGCGTTTGCTGCAATCTCTTACCGGTCAGATGCCCAGGCAGAGGTATTTGATTTCCAGGTAATCCTCGATCCCGTACTTGGAACCTTCACGGCCCAGGCCCGAAGCCTTGATGCCGCCGAACGGCGCCACTTCGTTGGAGATCAACCCGGTGTTGACGCCGACCATACCGTATTCCAGGGCTTCAGCCACACGGAACACACGGCCCAGGTCACGCGCATAGAAGTACGACGCCAGGCCGAACTCGGTGTCGTTGGCCATGGCGATCACGTCGGCTTCGTCTTTGAAGCGGAACAGCGGCGCCAGCGGGCCGAAGGTTTCTTCCTTGGCGACGGCGGCGTCCTTCGGCACATCGACCAGGATGGTCGGCTCGAAGAAGTTGCCTTCCATCGCCTTGCCACCGGCCAACAGCTTCGCGCCTTTGCTCAGGGCATCGGCGATGTGTTCCTGGACCTTGGCCACGGCTTTCTCGTCGATCAGCGGGCCAGTGGTGGTGCCTTCTTCCAGACCGTTGCCGATCTTCAATTTAGTCACGGCTACCTTGAGCTTTTCAGCGAACGCGTCGTACACCGAATCCTGGATGTACAGGCGGTTGGCGCAGACGCAGGTCTGGCCGTTGTTGCGGTACTTGGAGATGATCGCGCCTTCGACGGCCTTATCCAGGTCAGCGTCGTCGAACACGATGAACGGTGCGTTACCGCCCAGCTCCAAGGAAACTTTCTTGATGTCCTTGGCGCATTCGGCCATCAACTGGCGGCCGATTTCGGTCGAACCGGTGAAGGACAATTTACGCACGATCGGGTTGCTGGTCAGCTCGCCGCCGATGTCGCCAGCGCTGCCGGTGACCACGCTGAGCACGCCTTTGGGGATACCGGCGCGGTGCGCCAGCTCAACCAGGGCCAGGGCCGAGAACGGCGTTTGCGAGGCGGGCTTGATCACCATGGTGCAACCGGCAGCCAGGGCCGGGCCGGCTTTGCGGGTGATCATGGCGGCCGGGAAGTTCCACGGGGTGATGGCTGCGGTCACGCCGATAGGCTGCTTGATCACGATCAGGCGCTTGTCGGGCTGGTGGCCGGGGATCACGTCGCCATAGATGCGCTTGGCTTCTTCGGCGAACCACTCGATGAAGGAGGCAGCGTAGACGATTTCGCCCTTGGCTTCGGCCAGCGGCTTGCCTTGTTCGAGGGTCATCAGGCGGCCGAGGTCGTCCTGGTTTTCGATCAGCAGTTCGAACCAACGGCGCAGTTTGTTGGCGCGCTCCTTGGCGGTGAGTGCACGCCAAGCTGGCAGGGCCTTGTCGGCCGCTTCGATGGCGCGGCGGGTTTCCGCGGCGCCCATCTTCGGCACGCTGCCGAGAATTTCACCCGTGGCCGGGTTGTTGACCTTGATGGTTTGACCATTATCTGCATCGACCCAAGCGCCATCGATAAAGGCTTGCTGGCGGAACAACTGGGTATCTTTGAGCTGCATGTCGGCTTTCCTTAACAGCACCGCGCGCACGCGGAGCGAATTAGAGTTGTTGAAAGGCGCCTTGTGGGCTGCCGTCAGGGAAATCAGCCCCAGCGCGCGGGAGAAATGAACGGGCGCACGGGAGACAGAGCGTTTGAAATCTCAAACGAATCCTAGGATCAATGGGGGTACAGGGCAATAGGATGTTCGAAAAAAAGAACGAATATGGCGCATCGAGTGCATCTTTCAGATCAAGCGCACAAACGACAACAGCCCCGGTGCCTTGTGGGCGCCGGGGCTGTTGGGGCTTTGCAGCTTACGGTTGGAACGACTTGAGCACGGCCAACAGGCTGGTCAAGTTGTCGGCCACGCCGCCTTGGGCGACTTTTTCGGTGGCCGCGGCGCCAGCGGTGGTATCGACGCTGTAGATCTGCATCACGCCTTGGTTGGTGGCGGCTTGGGCCAGGGTGTTTTGTTGCTGTTGGGCCGAGACCGAGTTCTGGAACAGGATCGCCGTGGCCTGGCCCATGGATTGGTAGATCGTGCTCATGGCCATCGCGGGCGATTCGGCAACGACCTTGACGTTGGTCTGGGTGACGGCATCGGTGATTTGCGGGCTGACTGTGCTCATGGTTGAAACTCCTGGTGTGAGAAAGAACAACATCCGTTATGGCTTGGTGCTTAAGGCTGGAAAGACTTGAGCACGGTCAACAGGCTGGTGAGGTTATCCGACACGCCGCCTTGGGCGACTTTTTCGGTGGCTGCCGCACCGGCGGTGGTATCGACGCTGTAGATCTGCATCACGCCCTGGTTGGTGGCCGCCTGGGCCAGGGTGTTTTGCTGCTGCTGGGCCGACACAGCGTTCTGGAACAGAATCGCCGTGGCCTGCGCCATGGATTGATAGATAGTGCTCATCGCCATCGCTGGCGATTCGGCCACCACTTTGACGTTGGTCTGGGTGACCGCGTCGGTGATTTGCTCGTTAACAAATGCCATGATCAATTTCCTTATTTAGTACACGGTGCATTCCGTGTTCATGAATGAACGTTGCCAAACAAGCGCTGTGAAACCTGGAGGTTCAAGGTTTCGCAGCCGGGCCCAACGCCGCCTCAATCTGCGTGATCAAGCCTTGGATCAGCGCCTGCACTTCCTTGCGTTGCGCGTCCTTGTCCGGGGCCGCGCCGTCCAACACTTGGCGTAGCGCCGCCTCACGCTGCTCGGCGGCCGCCTTGAGCGCTTGCTCATTGGCCTTGGACTGCTGAAGCACCTGGGTGGCGCGCTTGAGGGTTTCGTCGACGATGGCCTGGGGCGTTCCAGCAAAGACCTGCGGGTTGCGCAGCATCGCTTCGAGCCGTTGGCGATCATCGCTGGAGAGCACTGAGGGTGTGGATGGGTGAGCCATGGCGGCCTCCTTGGGTACTACGTTGCCGGCTGAAGGGCCGCTAAAGCCGCACCTCGACGTTGTCTTGCCAGAAGCCCGAGAAGTAGAAGTACGCCGAGGCATCACAAAATGTCGCCAACTCCGCAGGGGTAATGGCACTGGGTTGATTGCCGAAAATCGCCGGCGGTGGCGGCAGCAAGTTGGCCGAGTTATAGAGGTTGCCCACTTCATAGCAGTTGGCCGCGAACTGGGAACAGAACGAGCCGCTGCCAATCGCCACCGACTCGTTGATGCGCTCGACCAGACTGGTGTTGGACGTCCAGCGCCGGAACGCAGAAATCATCGCGTTCCACACGCTGTAACGGCCACGGATATCGCCGCTGATTTTGTCGAAATAGAACTGCTTGGCCGCCAGGGCTGCCGCTTCGCCCAACTCACTGCTCACGCAGGAGAAGACCATCGCAGAGCGTGGCGGCTTTTCAATGCTGAGGTCGGTCAGCGACAGCCCCTCACCCACGCTTTCAATCACCAGGGTGTCGCTCACTGCAATCGCCGGATGAACCACATTCAAGTACGTCGTGTCTTGGGAAAACACCTTGGCCTTGACCAACTGGCCCGCACGGATGAACGCGCGCGTGGCGCTGTCGTCTTCTTGCTTCACCGAAAAAATAATATCTCCAGGCTGCATGATGTCGCTCCTCACTCAAGAAAAGTTGCTTTCAAGTTGCTGTTGCACCGTTCCAGCAGAACGCTGGAACGCTGTGCTCGGTTCAGGCCGCTGGCGCGGCCCGGTTGGCCAAGGTGTCGGCGTACTTGGCGATGCTCTGGTCGATCTTGTCGATGGCCACGCTGGCGGCCTCGGCTTCCATGGCACCGGCGGCGGCGGCCACGGCGGCAGCGGCGCCCACCAGCAAGTCGGTGGCCAACGCGCCCAAGGCGTCTTCGGCAGCGGCCGGCAAGTTGTCCTTGACGATGTTCTCGGTCATTTGCTGGAGCAGCACGGCCTGGGCCGCCAGGGCGATCTTGCTGACCCCGTCGAAATACCCCGCCGCCGCCTGCGCCACCAGGCCGGCCGCCTGGCTGATCATCATGTCGGCCGGCACCGCGATCTGCGCCGGCGCATAGGCAAAGTTCTGCGAATTAGTGAACTGCACCGCCTGCACGATCTGGCTGTTGAGCGCCGCCGTACTGTCGGATGACGGCGCACTCACCTGGTTGAGCAGGTGCTCGTTCATGCGCGCCATGATCGAACGCGAGGCCGATGCGGCGGGCGCCGGCGCCGGTGCGTCGGTGGCGGGTGTTTCGGGCGGAGCGGCGGGTTTCTTGCGGCTGAACCACGACATAATCGATCTCCCGAGGGCTCAGCCCTTCTCGCCAATCTGCATGATCAGCGCCACGGCCTTGGAGATCACCGCGTTGGAAATCTGGTTCATCGCCTGCTGGCTGTTGACCGCGTTCTGCAACGACAGGCCCGCCGCGCTGCTGGCCACTTGGTACAGCGACGCGATGGCCTGGGCCGGCGCCTCTGCCACCACCTTGACGTTGGTTTGGGTGACCGCGTCGGTGATCTGGCTGTTGACCTCTGTCATACATCTCTCCTTGATGGCATTCACCCAGGATTGGGCGTGGATAGTGGCGCCAGGACGCGCTCATACAACTAGAACGCCCCGCGCCGGCGTGTGTGAATCCGATTCAGCGCAAGGCACTGCGCAGCAGTTGCACACGCTTGCGCACCAGCGGCAGCTTGACCTGCAGCTCGGCGGCAATTTGCGGATACGGCAGGTCATCGACAAAGCGCATCTCAAACAAGCGCTGCTGCACCGCCGGCAACCGCGCCACCAGCGCCTCGACCTGCTCCAGGCGCTCGTAACACTCCACCCGCTCCAGCACCGAAGCGCACGGCGCGGCGAGTGCAGCCAGGTGATCGTGTTCAAGATCCACCGAATCATCGAACAGCCGCCCCTCGCGCTTGCTACGCCGCAAGCTGTCGAGAAACACATGGTCGAGCACCAGAAACAAAAAACCCTGAGGGTCACGAATACGCTCCGGCGAACGCCGAAAGAACAGCAGGGCCTTGATCGCCGTGGCCGACAACCATTCCTGGCCCTGATCCAGATTGCCCTTGGCGCGCCGCAACGCACGCCGCTTGAGCTCGCCCTGCACGGCACGCCAACTCGCTTCGAACAAACGGTCATCGGCGGCCCATTGATCCTTGAACTGAACAGTCATCCCCATCGCCAGCACTCCTGTGCATCCTTGATGAAGGGCCAGTCTGCGAGGGCGGAACAGGGGCGCGCTGTTACCTGGGGAACAGGGCCACGACTAATTCAAGGCAAACGCCTTGCGCCGTAAATGCTCGAGATCGTTGATCACCATGCGCTCCAGGTTGCCGCTGATCAGCCCACTGCGGCGCCACAATTGCAGCTGCACATTGAGCTTGGGGCGACTGGTGTTAAGCATCGACGCCAACACCCCCTGACTGGCAGGCAACGACACGCTGGGCATGGCCAGCGCCAGGTCGATCTCGCCCAGATTGGCCAACAGAAACCGCGCCAGGCGCGACTCCAGCCGATGCAGGCACACCAACTCCAACAACTCGATGGCATGCAGCAAACGCAGCATCATCAGCATCAACAAACGCCGCAGAAACACCGGCTCCTCAAACAGCACACCAAAATGCCGACTACCCAGCTGCAACAGCCGCGTGGGGCCACTGGCAAAGGTGGAAGACTCGCGCCCATGATCCTTGATCAACGCCGTCTCCCCCACCACCTGCCCGGCCCCGGTACTGCCGATGATCTGCTCCCGGCCATCGGGCCCATGCACCATCGAATAAATCCGGCCTTCGACTACCAATGCAATGAATTCGAGGCTGTCGTCCTTGAAATACAGCAGCTCACGATCATCCAGCGTGCGCTCCACCATATGGGTGGCAACGTAGCGCAAGAGGTGCTCCGGCATACCTCGAAACAAATCGGAGCGAGCCAGCAGGGTTTGTCTCAACGGGAGATCGAGCATCACGGTTCCTTTGGAATGCATGCGTTCACCTGGGGAATTGCGGCGTGGAAGCGGTTTAAAGCCACAAGAGCAAAGCAAACAAAGGGACGCGCGGCGCGGGGAGTTGTGAATGAGGGTGGCGACTGGCCATTTTTTACGCGGAAACGCCCGACAGTTAATGGCTAAAACGCTGGAATGGACGCATCAGGTCGACATGGGTATGATGGCGCCCGCACAAGCATCCGTAGCTCAGCTGGATAGAGTACTGCCCTCCGAAGGCAGGGGTCGTGGGTTCGAATCCCGCCGGGTGCACCAGATATGAATGAAAAAGCCCCAGGTCGAGAGATCTGGGGCTTTTTTGGTTTTTGGGGGTGGGGGGCACGGTGTTGAGTTGTGTCGGGATTGTAAGGGGGCGGTATTGGAGGGAGTTGAGCGGGTTTTCGGTTTCGGCTGTTCGGGATTTCCGTCCCTTTTTTCGATGTGAAAATAAATCTGTCCCCTTTTTCCCTGACACCAAAGTTGAGACGCTCACGATTGATGCAATCAAAGCAGAGCTTGATTTCATTGACCTCCAACTCAAAAGAAAGAACGGATAATGAAGAAGCGGAAGCCTAAGCAGCCTCCGCTTCGCTAGATCTTATCCTGACAAAACAAAGATTCAGACCTTATCGGCCTCTCATTTGTGACGGCCTTGAGCTTATGACCGCGTTCGGCCCATAGCAGTCGTTGGCACTTTGTAAGTGCTAGTGGAATGTAAAAGGCGAACTATAGAAACGCCTATTAAGTAACTATGCCTGATAATTTTTACCGAAATAGGGCAGTAATACGTCGCGACAATTCTTGGCATCAGAACTATGAGGCTCCGCTTGCAACCAAAAATTGACCTTCCCTAAAATAGAATCCAGGTAAAACGGATCTTTGATTTTTTCTTGTGATACATGAGAGAGAAAGCCATATCGTTCGATATAATGTACCGCCTGCTTTATGGAGCGCCGGAGCTCTCTAGTAATTCTGAGCGCATCGGCAGCGACTGATAGCCCCGTGACAATTTTCTTGTTTTTATTTATCATTAATTTAGTTTTGGTAGCATTCACTACAAGCCCGTAATCATTCACAATAGATTCTATAAGTGCGGGCATCTTGTTCGAAATGTAGCCACCTGAAAAGGTCATATCATCAGCGTAACGGGTATATTTCAAGTTACTCTTGGATGCTAATTTGGTAAGTCGTTCGTCCAACCCATGCAGCAGAACATTCGTAAGGTAGGGGCTTGTAGACGCGCCCTGGACCAAGCAGCCATTGTTGCAACATAAAGACGCCAATGCGTATGACACGCCGTGCGAATAGCCAAGCCCTGAGAAAAGATTTACTACCCAACCAATTCCTATTGATGGAAAAAAGTCCTTTAGATCCATCTTCAGCAAAACTTTGCAGTTAAGATGAGGGCTTGCGTTAGTGAAAATTGATCGTTTAGGAATGTAGCCGTGAGCGTTATTATGAACGGCGCAGTTGAGAAGAATATTTTGATAAATCCAATCTTGGCAATGAAGAAGACTGGGATAGGGGGCATGTATGGTACGATTACCACCTGCTCTTTTCTTAATAATGAACTCCCTATAAAATTTAGGAGTTCCGTTTATCATTGCCTGGATAGTTAAATACTCTATCCCAAGCAAAAGGGACAAGTGCTCAACTTCAAAAATGATTGGAGAGTTAGATACTGTAAGTAACTTTATCTGATCAAGGTATTGATCTATTGTCTTTTGAGGGATTCCGCGACTTAAAAAAAAGCGCTTCCATTCATTTATTTTTTTCATAAAAAGCCCACAGATGGCTACCTTCTAGACTTGCGCTCTAAACCGCGAGGCGTACGGAAGTGGGCGAAGCCCGCTTTTGTGCGCCTTGCGGTTTGCGGAAACGCGAAGCGTTGTAGCATTGCAGCCACTGGTATGCTTCACCGCCAGTGGTTGCAATATCGGTTATCGGACACCTTAACCTAGGGAGCGACTGCACTCCAACGTACTAGCCTCTGTGGGCAAAGGTGAGAATACAGAAATACGAACAAAAAAACAAATTCGATTTGCCCTAGGCCATTAATCTAGTAGATAGATGTTAGGCACATAGAAGTCGCCAAGTAGAATTTTGCGACCTTTCATATCACTCGGAACCTGTCGCCAGCTTTTTCGGCCTGATAACACCCTTCCCGAACCGGCTAAAAAAACTGCTCTTCCTTCCGGACTTAAGTGAATAAGAGAGTCGCGCTCAATTATCAATTTCTTTGCAGCTAGAGCGCTGAACACCTTGAAAAATATTTCACCAGAGAGCTTGCTGCGCTTTAATATCGTATATGGCTGCAACCCGGATAATGACTCATGCAACACTTTCATTATCACAAAATCCGCACGAAGCATACTGGGCGTAGTGTACTTAATCATGCATCCCTCATAGCTCTATGAAGCATGGTTTTTCGTTTTTTATTGTCAATATAAAATG
This sequence comes from Pseudomonas haemolytica, assembly GCF_009659625.1. GTDB lineage: Bacteria > Pseudomonadota > Gammaproteobacteria > Pseudomonadales > Pseudomonadaceae > Aquipseudomonas > Aquipseudomonas haemolytica. Next base: position 553,945 of record NZ_VOIW01000004.1, read on the forward strand.
GCCACCAAAAAATAGGAAATACGCTATTAGGAGTGTTCGCGGCTTCTCGACAATAAGCGGCCTGAGCGCCGTTGTAACCAAGCTTTGGTAGCTCTATGCCTTCATAATCTTGGGACAAACCTGATTCTAAATCTTCCATTAAGGATCGGTACTGAGCTGCAATCTCCTCCGGAAAAAATTCATCAATGGCTTTTTTAATTGTGAGTTGAGCAGAGATTTCGATCCCAGCGGCTCTAACTGCCTCAAAACCGTGAAGAGTTGAAACTAATACTTTGAATGCAATTGAAAAATCGGTCACACCTGCATTAGTGAAAACACTTGTGAGTGCTTTATGGCGCCCTATAACTGTCTTACCTGAACCAACAAAATCATCAATAACGTAGATTGTTTTGCGCCCTGTGCGGTTGAAAATTTTTAGAGCTGCGCCAAAAGTATTAACCCCGCAAAAGCTGTGCCACCCCCTTTTTGTAAAGATATACTTTAAATTGTATAAAAGCTCTTGCGAGCTGTCTGGGCCAGAGTCAGCTGCCATTGCTACTATTTGGGCGTTATCCTCGTAACCTGCTTCGGACATAACCTCCTCAGCTAATAAGTTTAATTTCTCGCTATACTCTTGGGCTGATAGGTAGGAGAAGTTATCAAGGATTTTTATTAGCATCTCGCGGGAATTGGCGCATTTGCACTCCTCATATAGCACATGGCTCAGCTCGGAGGTTTTTTCTCCAATCCAAGGCTGGCGAGCAATGAGGTTTAATATTGTATTGAAGTTTTCTTTTGTATCCATGGGGTCGTGCCTGTTGAGCTTCAAGCCTATAGGCCGAAATTTTGCACGTTTCCATGCAGGCTGATGGAATATAGACGGGTGGCAGCGTGCTATCAAGGCCAATGAGTTCAAAGTCTATTTCGCTACGATATCCGAGCTCAGCACGAGCGCGTACCGTGTAGCCGCTCTAAGTCGTCGGAGCCATTCGCGAACGGTAGCGTCTGGACGATTCCAACCAGTCACCAACGCCAGCAGCTAGCCATAAAGCAGACGTTCCGCTCGGGCCTGTTTTTCCTATGGGCGAGAAATGTGCGACGGTCTCATGGCCAGAAACCTCGCAATGCCAAATGTAACAATTGAAATGACAGCGACTAATGCATGAGTCGGCGACGCGAGCCAATAGGTAGCCGCACCATTGCTTCGCCATCCGGATAGTGGAAGCTCCGCGATCACGGACCGCCCCTGACATGCTGTTAAAGTTTTGTTGAACGCCTCCGCGCCAAGCTCTCTGAGCCTCTCCCTGAGGTTTCCCTCAGGACACGCTGTGAGCGAAGGAACTGTGTAGCTGTGTTGCGTAACATAGCCATCGAATGGAAAATGCAGCAATAAAATCAGCATGGATAACACGAGTGTTGTAAGCAGGGCTATACGTTGATTTGAGCTGACATTTACAGCCATGAAATTTCCTTTTCTTTTAGCTCGCTAGTGGAACGTCGTAAGCACTTTAAGTGGCCAAGATGGATTGGCCCTAATATCTTAGACTCATCTGAGGTTTGCTTTTGGCCGTTTGCTGCATATCTGAAGGAAGCAAACGAGCCATAACGGTCGTTCGCGGTAGACGGCAAGTAGCCTAAGAGTCTAAGGAGAGAGGAGCGGCACCCACAGGTGAGGCGGCAGTGGTAACCGATAGTGCCTACACGCCATAACCAGGATTGGCCAGTGCCCGTGTTTCACAGCTGACAACGTCATTAGATGACAATCTCTCGAAACCTCGGCGTTTAGCATTTTGATCGCTGCAGCGCCGTCCGCGGTCACGGGAATATTCGTGAGTGCTAGACCATGCCCAGGTACACCTCTATACAACATCTCCTCACTGTTACCGCCTGGCACCCAGGCCTGCATGGTGCAATGCTTGAGAGATTCCTTGGCGAAAGCTGCAAACTCTCTGGTTCTCTCTGTTTCGCCTCGCGATGCCGCCCAAATCATCAAGAGCGGGATCAAAGTGCTGCCTTTGGTTTGACCTTCACGATAGATCTCGGTGGATTCTCTGGGGTGACTGATCAGGTTTCGATAGCTTGCATCGATTGTTGGGTAACGACTATGTCCCCAATAGGTAAACCAGTAGTTCTCGAGTAGGTGACCACAGTAATTGACTGCAAACGGCCGCCATTCTTCCATCATGGAGAGGAAAGTCAGGGCGACACCTATGTCGATCGACTGCTCATCTGCGATTGGGCTGAGTAAGCTCGGGTTGTTATTGATTAGCTGCGTAATCTGGGAGGCAAGCTTGAAGGCCTCGTCGAACTTGGATATGTCGCCTGCCTCGGTTTTCGGGCATCGTTGAGGAACTGCATCATCCATACTCACCTGCCAAAGTAACCAGAGACCACGCTGGGCAATCCGCCCTAGTGTCTCGAACAGTTTGAGATTGATGTCTACCGATGTCGAGGTGTTCACCGACGCAGAGATACCATGCCGCACTTGGACGTAGGGCAATACCTTTTTGCCTAAAAATTCGTCCCAGATTTGGAAGTGGAGGTCCAAAAGCTCTGCGAAAGTGCTACCCATCTCCCCCGCAATTTTCTTCTGTTGCTTTGCGTCAATGTGCTCTTTGATGTGTTCCCATGCTAACAGGATGGCGCGCTCGCTGGCCCGATAGGGTGCTTCCAGATTACCTGCGGCACGCGCCCAGACGAACAGCACCCACAAGCAAATGTAGACCTGCCTCAGGCTGGTCAGCCGAGATTGCGGCTTCAGGTCTTCGCCGCCCAACAATCCCTTCGCTAGGTTGCTAAAATGCTTATACGCAATATCCGGCTCGTCGATCATAGCGACCGACTTCTGGAAGCTACTACGTAAGCGCTCGTCGACCAATTGCTGCTGTAACACACCTTCCGTCAGCTTTCCGGCCAGGAAATCCCCGTTCCAGATCTGAAAGGAAACGCGTTCATCCGTCTTGAGCTTGATGTACTGCGTGACTATATCCTGAATAGCCTCATGAATTTCGCCCCCGAAACATAGGCAAATAACCACTTTCATGTGCTTATATTGTTCGGAAATCCGGACGGGGATGTAGAAGTCCGTGATCTCGTTGATCGACCCTCTCAGCGCCTGCGTCGTGCCGTCCCAATCGTTGCGAGTGAGATCCCCCTGCTTGATTGAGAACAAAAATAACTTTTCCTCAGAACCACCTGTTTGCGAGTCCGAGTCACTTCCAACAGCAGCAACATCCACGCCGTACTGCCGCGTCCCAACGGAAGGGCGCGAAATCACATTAAAGCCTAACTCGCTGAGCAAGTCAGGCAGCACCACATCGAGCTCGCGTCGTTCTCGAAGGGAGGCAAGGTACTCTCTGAATACGAGCTTCATTCTCGTCCACCTACAGTTTGAAGACTCATCAATTTCAACTGCAAACTGACGGGTTCAAGTATCTCTTCGCGCGGCCATTCAACACTGTGGCTGATGCTTGCGAGCGGTTGTTCCAACCGCCTAGGTCGGTTTTCACCCTGATCACAGCTATCGTTTGAACTCAGGCTGTCCTCGACCCACGTCACCACCCCACTTCCATAAAGCAGAATGCTTTCGGCAAAAATACCAGCGAAGGGTGAGGCTTTCCGACTTGCCCGCATCGCATCGTTCATGACGTCAGAGCGTCGCTGCCCCTCTAGCTGTCTTTCACGCTCCGAGGGCAGGAGTTCTACGATAAACCCAACCTTCTCAATTCCATCGCAGTACTGCTTAAGGCTGTTGAGCGCGCGCTTTACCATCGGAGCAGCTTTGTCATTGCTATCGTCGGCGATGGGCTGAAGATGTTTTTGGGCACTGGTGTAGTTGATGAGCAGCGGATCAAACAACAGATCACTCAGTACGGTATCCCAATCTTCAGGCTCCCTCGTCTGACTTGGCGTCACATTAGGTTGTTCAGGCGGCGCAGAAGATGACGGATCAATGTGTTCGAGAGCATGCTCGTCGCTTGCACGCGGAGGGCATCGCGCTAAATTCACCAGGAAGCTAGCGGCAATTGCAGGATTCATGAAGAAGACTGCAGCCGCCCTGCGAGCGATGACAGCGTATTCGCTTATAGTAAAATTGAACTGGGTGAAGTCCAGTTGGAACGTGTACTCCTCCTGGCTACGGAAGAAGCTTTCATTCAGTGCTCTGCATAGCGAATTAGGTGCTGTCCGCAGCCAGCTGACGATCCAAGTCTCGAAGTCATGGACAGGCCCGTCAGTGAGACTCCTAATTGTTGAGTCGAAATGATCAAAACAAAGATTTGAGTCCGGCTGCAGGAGCAGGTTAGTGATAAAAGAGCGAGCTTGATCCGCTCCACCCGCTTTCACTAGGTTGGCCAAGCCCAGGTCGATAAGCTTTTGAGTTTGGACTTCCGGCTGGATGACTCCGAGCAGTCTCAACAGTGATGATCTTAACGATGGAGTAATGTCTTTGAAGCTGAAGGCAAGTGCATAGGCAAGATGGTGAGCGACCTTTGGTGTAGTCGGAACAGAAACCTGGCAGATCAGCTCATCAAGCGCTGCCGCGAAATGATGAGGAATCGACTCTGTAAAGCTCAACAGCGTTCTTGCCAGTGCACTACGAAGCCCATCGTCAGACTCCGTTACTACTGATTCCTTAAGCACATCCAATACTCGGCGCCATTGAGCGTCATCGTTAAATGGCGGGGAGGATAAAGCCTGGATAACCTGAGCCTTCTCAACAGGCGTACCAGTCTCAATCAACGCATAAGCCCGTTCAGAGAAGTAGGGATAATCCGCTTTCAGCCCGCTGCGAATGGCAATGTGCAGACTGATAAAATCGCAGACATCGAGCTCTCCAGAGTCGACCAAATCAAGTAGCTCCCTCGGTCTATTCGGCGAAGCACAACACCACGCACGAAAACTCTCGGTGACTTCGTGAATTTCGCCGTCTGCTTGGGCTGCGAGAATCCTTAGTGCTGGCAGTAAAGCCGTTACAGAGGTGTTCAAGCGTTCAATAGCTAAGCCGTATATCCTTCGGCCTTGATAACCCTGATAGCCACTAAAGACGGAAAGGCCACTGGCAGAGAGTGTGTCCAGTAGATCGAAATGACCCTCGTTGTGGGCGTCGGCAAATAGTTGAGCAATCGAATCGAAGTGCTCGTATCGACATTGCCATCGATCACTGAAAACGGCCTCTAACAGCGTTCCATTTTTAGCAAGCTCGACGACATCGGCGAGGGTGGGAAGGATCATCCGTGACTCCTCAATGGGACGCAATTTGGTGGCGATATCAGGATAGCTAGGGTAGCGGGGAATGGCATTTGAGTCGCCTGAGGTAAAGCATCTGCGCCTCGACCACTCCATGTATACCAGCGCTGTGAAGTGAGAACTTTAAAATGGAGTCTACGTTTTTACACAGCCATAGTGATAGCTACCGGTGGTGGATGATCGCTATCGGCCTGTAGCGGCCCTTCTAAGCGAAGGGCCCAGGTGCAACGGCAGTCGACTTAATCATCATGAGCCGCTCCTCGCAGAGCTGTTATTGATGTAACACCCATTTGCCATGTAACACGTCTATCGGCAAAAGAAACACGGTCGTTTAACGCCACATAAACTGTTTAGAATCATATAGTTAAAAGAATTCGCAACACGCGTAACACCCGTAACACGGTTTTATTGAGGTACCCCCCGAGCCCCATTAATATCGCTACTTCAGCGAAGGGAGGTCGATCATGCTCTTGGCTTTGGTAAGATCGCGAGTGGCCCTTCGCATGTTGGTTTGGCACGGCTTGGAGTGTGCGATGCCCCGCCGAATGGCGGCGGACAGGTCTGAAATCGCCGGGGACCCTGGGGTTATGCGGTGGGTACGGGGTCGGAAACCCGCCGGATCGTGTTAGCGGAAGGGCACCCGGCTTAGTGAACAGGTGAGCCAGGTGAACTCTAGTTCACCTGTGCATTTGCCCTACCATTTCAGCCATCTGCGAGCACCGTTACCAATACGGTAAAGATGCCCTTTTCTCTTCACGATCCTTTCAATTTCAACATTGAAATTTCAGTAAGCTGGTGTGCTTGCCGCTACCACGATCCCGCGGGTTTCATGCCCCGTGTTCGCAGGGTATCCTCAGGGTCCCCAGCACATTTATCTACCCGTTTCAGTCGCCGCTATCATTTATGCGGGCAGCATCCGCCCATACTCGTTGACGAGGAGCGAAAACTTGAGCCCGCTTAAAATTAAAGTTTACGAGGATGGAGACACGACCATATGGATCCCCGTCAGCAGCCGATCCCCTGAGAAGGAAGCGAGAGCACTCCTTCCGTTTGCAGGTTTGAAAGGCTTCTACAAGCACGGGTTTAAAGCTGCGCCTGAATCATCCTCGTATTTCAAGGCGCTCGCGTCGATACAGAGCGCGTACCTTCTCAGGGAGAAAAAGACCTTCAGAGTAAAGATAGGTATAGAGGCTCAGCGACGGGACGCTTGGCGCCACGGTCAATCAAGCTCTCCCCTGCTTAGCCCTACGCTTGGCTGGGTAGAAATTCCCGTCAATAAACTGATGGATATATCCCAGGAGGAATTGGCATTTGAACTCGAGAGCACAGGAGAGTGGTTAGTCTCTTCTAAACGTATCCAGAAAGATCCTGAGGGTCCGATGTTCCGTCAGACGTTTCGAGAGGACCGCACATTTCAACTCGAATTTAGGGCACGGGCCTTAGACTTGTGGGACGCCAAGTGCGCTCTGTCGGGGGCAACATGCGCCCTGGAGGCAGCTCACATAAAAGGGGTTGCCGCATGTAAATCAGATCTCATTTCCGAAGCGTTAGACCCATTCAACAGCATAATATTGAACGTAGCGCTGCACGCCTTGCTTGACTCAGGCCTAATCTCATTCACTGATGAAGGGACTCTGTTGGTGTCAGATAATGTCAATGCACATGATCGAGCGGTTTACGGTTTAGAAACATCCCGGAAGGTTCATTTCCATCTTAAAGCCTTTACCTACCTTGAATATCATCGAAACCATGTCTTTATGAACACCCTTAAGCCTGGCTAGCGAAATAGCCTTTTACCGCACGAAGGCGGTGGCTAGTAGGAGGCGCTGTGTATGCCCACGTGTATGCCTAACCGAACCACCACCAAGCAGACCCAATAAATACGGGCATTTTACTATTCAGTTCAAACGACGCCGGGGCACCCGATACGAATGAAAAAGCCCCAGATCTCTCGACCTGGGGCTTTTTTGTTTCCGCTGTCCCAATAAAATCTGGCACCCAGGCCTGGCCCCCTCCGAGGATCACCCAAAGGGCCGCTGAAACCCCACGTTCATTCTCGCCGCAGCCGATTTCAGTAACTATCCATTCGAACACCGGCAGCCCGCGAATGAATCCAGTCGCTCATCGTTTCAAGAGCGCCTGGCGAGTAGGCATGACGACCTTCCATTAGAAATCTCATCGTGGTGAACCAAGACCATTCGCCGGTGAGTTGGGTGTTGTAAGACGCCGCCCTCAGGAGCCCATGGGTTGCATTCGGGATGACTTCAATCCGGTTGGCGGGATGGTTGCCCTCAACAGCCTTCCGGTAGAGGGTTGCGTTGTCTTCCGGGTTTACATTCAGATCGTCCGCGCCCCACAACGCTAGCAATGGAATATCGAGTTTTTCCAAAGCGCTGGTTGCATCTTCATGAAGGTTTCGCCGTACGAAAGCCCACCGTTCCGGGCTCATATCACCCAGAAGGGCAATCGGCGGTACTTGTGGAGAGGCAAACAAACGGTCATCGACGGCGGCTATTTCTGCCATCGTTGTTGCGATGTCAGGCGCAGACATCCCTGTGCGTTGCAACCGCGTCCTGGTGTAGTAGTCACCTTGTCGTTGCCAGGATACGGCGCCTCCAACGAGCACCAGAAAGTCGGCTTCACCCGACGCCAGGCGAGGCAGTACCCAGCCGGCTTGTGAAAATCCAAGCGCACCGACAGGGATTCCCTGCAGCGTAGTGCGAAGGGTGGATAGCGCGCTGCGCACGTCCCCATAGCGGTCCGTCATCGACTGATTGAGCCAATTTCCCTGGGAGCCCCCAATGCCTGGTTTATCCCACGAAACCACAGCGATGCCTGAATCGAGAAGCGCGTTGATGAGTGGGTCGTAACCTTGTTGCGAGGTGCGATCTTGCGGGCCATCCCCATGCACCAGAACGACCGCCGCTGTTGCCGGGTGATCAGGAAACCAGAGCGTACCCGCCAGGTGCAGTCCATTTGCTTCGAACGCAAAGGGTTCGCTTGCCCTGCGGTCCAGCCCATAAGCATCAAACCGCACGAGAACCAAAAAAACGGTAGTCAGGATGAGACCAGCGGCGCAAATCAACCACACGCTGTAACGCTTCATCCAGCTCACGTCATGCATAGCCACTATCCTTTTCCTTTCATAAGCACCGTCTGCTCACCGGCCAAAATCGTCGGTGCAGCCAAATGCCCATCATCCCCCCTCAGCGCCTCGCGCAACACCTGCTCCCACACAAAAACACACTGGATATGCGCCTGTTGATACGAGAAGAACACCGTACCTGCTTCGACCACCGCAAAAGTGAAAAGGAGCTGGGCCTGAGCTTTCGCTCGCTGGTACATGGTCCACGGCGGATTATAAAAAACCCCAGGTCGAAAGACCTGGAGCTTTTGGTGTGAGCCTTCAGCAGGCCCATTTGAAATCTTGAAAAGCTACCCCTGCCGGCACGGAGTAAACCCTGCGTCGAGCAGCCTGCAATGACGCCGCATAATTGATACCCGGCCCAAACCCATCAATCACCCGAAAAACCCCCTCAAGATGACAATCCAGAATCAACGTCACCCCCAGATAATCCCTCACCAATTCCCCCGACAAATCGCTCAGCACCAACGCCTCCGGCGCCAGGTCAATCAACAACCAACTACGATGCTTGAAGCGCCCTCCCACATCCTTGAGCAACGCGTTCCATTCCATGGCAAAGCCTCATCGACTGGCTATCAGCACAGGAATGGCGTTGTTCAGTGAAAACGCCACGAGGAATACGGCCAGCCCTACGTCGATCTGCCGGGTGTATTTGAGGAACAACGCCTTGATCGGGCCCTGGCCGAATAGCAGTGCCACCACGGAGTACCAGATGACTTCGAGCGTCGAGCACAGCAGCACCACCAGGACTTTTTCGATGTCCGTGCGCGGCGATGAAAGAAAGCCGGCGTAGATACTGATCATGAAGGCGATGGTTTTCATGTTGCTGATGTTGGTGATGACGCCCACACGGTAAGCCTTGGCGAAGCTGGTCGCGCCCGGGGCGGTGGTGTCGGCGGTGCCGGTGTTTTTTGCCAGTACGCTTTTGATGATGCTGTAGGCGATGTACAGCAGGTAGGCCGAGCCGCATAGCGTGGCGACTTTGGAAAACGCCGGGTATTGATGCAGCAACGCCGCCAGACCCAGCAATGAGATAGTCGAGAAAAACACGCCGACCGTGCAGATGCCCAGGGTCGCACCGATACCGGTCGAGACCGACCCCAGCGAAGCAAAACGGCTGACAATGATGAAGTTGGGGCCCGGGCTTATCACCGCCAGGATGTAGATCAATGCTGCTGTAAACATGGGAACTCCTTGTAGGAGGCAGCAGCCGGCGCAGGCTGCTGCCGAGGACGGGTCAGGCCAATGCGTGCAGCGGGGCTTCGGCCTGTGCGAGTTTTTCCTCCAGGGACGCCAGAATGTGTTCGACCCGCAGCGAAATCAGGCTGAATGAGCCGGCGTCCCCCAGGCCGTGGGAGCTTTCGCATAAGCCGTTGAGAAACACCGCGGGCAAGTCCTCCAGCGCCGTCAGGCTGTAATCGCGGTTGACCACCAGCGCGCCGTGGGCGTCCGCTCGAAAGCGTGCGTGATAAGGCGCCAGCAGTGGCGGATAGAGCTCGCCGTTTTCTTTGGCGGCAATGTCCTTGAAGCCGGTGGCGAGCACCAGTGCGTCCAGCGCCAGGGTGGAGTGGGTCAGTTGATTGACCTCCTTGAGCCCCAGCTCCACCTGCCCCGATGCACCGATCTGCGCCTGTTCAATGGCGATGTTGTTGAGAATGTGGATGCGCTGCTTGCCCTGCAGCTTTTCCTCATGAATGCGTACGTAGAGGGCGTTGATCACATCTTCATCGGCCGAGCTGTAATTGGTGCCGCGCAGTTGCTTGTCCACCCGCGCCTTGGCCTCGGGCGGGAGGTTGAAGTAGTAGTCGATAAATTCCGGGAAATACACCTTGTCGCTGAATGGGCTGGTGTCCTTGAGCCGGAAGCTGAAGCTGCGGTGCAGCGAATAGATTTCTTTGTCGGGGAACCTCGCGGTCAGGTCGAGCACGATCTCCACGGCGCTCTGGCTGGAGCCCACCACACCGATGCGCTGCACGCTGGAAGGTAGCTTGTTGAGGCGCTCCAGGTAGTGGTTGAGGTGGAACACCTGGGGGCCAGTCAGGCCCTCGAACACCGCCGGGATGTTCGCCGTGCGCCCGGTGCCGAGCACCAGGCTGCGGCCGTAAATGACGCGCTGATCGTTATAGGTGACCTTCCACACCTGCTCGCCTTTGAATAGCAACGGCTCGACCCGTTGCGCGAACGCAGAGGATTCGACACTGCCCAGAAAATGCCCGGCGACCCATTTGATGTACTCGGCATATTCGCGCCGCAGCGGGTACGTCAGCGGCAGGTTGAGGTAGTCGAACAGCCGACCGGTTTCTTTCAGGTAATTGACGAACCCATAGTGGCTGCGCGGGTTTCGCGGGGTGACCAGGTCGCGCAAGGGGTTGTTCTGGATATCCGAACCGCTGAGCAACATTTCATCCTGCCAGTCCGGCGTTTGCTTGGCGTCCAGGAAGCGATAGGTCAGCGCAGAAGCGGACTCTTCAAGGCCAATAGCCAACGCCAGGTTGGAGGGGCCAAAACCAATACCCACGATATCGAAAACAGTGTCTGACATGGAAAAGCTCCTATCCCTGGATTGGCTTCAATGGAAGATGGTAATAGTGATATGCCGTGTTTTCGATAAACCCGAAGCGCGTGTATAAGTTTCGTGCCTTCGGGTTGTCGTCTGCGCCCTCGATGAATAACTGCTTGGCGCCGGTTGTTTGTGCAAATGCCTTGGCGGCATTCAATAACGCCAGGCCAACTCCCGCCCTTCGCTTTGAAGCTTCAACATATAAGTCATTGAGTATCCACAGGCGCTCTAGTGTGACGCTTGAAAAGCTCGGGAAGAGTTGCGTAAACCCAATAACTTCATTGTTTACTTGCGCGACGATAATAATCGACTCGCCTAAAAAGAAGCGTTGCTGAATAAATGCCAGGGAGCGGGCCAGGTCGGAAGTTTCACCATAGAACTCGCGGTATTTATCCAGCAGGGGGGCAATGGCAGCGGCGTCATCGAGGGACGCGTGCCGGGTAACGATGGCATCGCTCATGGTGTGATCACCTCGGCAAACGCTTGCTCGAGAATCTGCACGCCTTGGTTGATCTGCGCCGCAGTGATGGTCAGGGCCGGAAGAAATTTCAGCACCTGGTTATCGATGCCGGAGGTTTCAATGATCAGTCCATGTGCATAGGCGCGCGCAGCGACTTTTTGCGCGAGGCTCGCGTCCTCGAACTCGATACCCTTGAAGAACCCGCGCCCTTTCAGGCGGTTGGGCGCCTTGGCGGCGAAACCTGCGGACAACCTCTGCAGCGCATCATGCAGTACGCCCGCCTTGGCCTTGAGCGCCTGCGTGAAACCCGCGTCGCTCCAATAGTGGTCTATCACCGCCTTGCCGGTGACGAACGCCAGGTTGTTGCCGCGAAACGTGCCGTTGTGCTCCCCCGGCTCCCACACATCCAGATGGGGCGCCAGCAACACCAGCGACATGGGCAAGCCGTAGCCGCTGATCGACTTGGACAACGTCACGATGTCTGGGGTAACGCCCAGGGCTTCGAAACTGAAGAAGTCACCCGTGCGCCCGCAGCCGGCCTGGATATCATCGATGATCAGCAGGATGTCATGGGCCTGGGCGATGCGCTGCACGGCGTGTACCCAGGCAGCCGAGGCACTGTTCACACCGCCCTCGCCCTGCACGGTTTCCAGCACGATGGCCGCCGGCTTGTCGATGCCACTGCCGCTGCGCAACATCCTGTCCAGGTACAGCGAAGTGTCCACGCTGTCGCCGAAGTAGCCGTCATAGGGCATGAACGTGACATTGCTCAGGGTCACGCCGGCGCCGGCTCGCTTACGCGGGTTGCTGGTCAGGGCCAGGCTGCCCAGGGACATGCCATGGAAGGCATTGGTAAACGCTACGATGTTCTGGCGCCCGGTGTACTTGCGCGCCAGCTTGATCGCCGCCTCTACCGCATTGGTGCCGGTGGGGCCGGGGAACTGCACTTTGTAACGCAGGTTGCGTGGGGCCAGCACCTGTTCTTCGAATGCGGTGAGGAAGGCTTTCTTGGCAGTTGTCTTGAAATCCAGGCCGTGGGTGATGCCGTTTTGCGCAATGTAGTCGAGCAGCGCGGCCTTTAATACCGGGTTGTTATGCCCGTAGTTCAAGGCACCGGCACCGCTGAAAAAGTCGATGAACAGCTGACCTTGCTCACTGGTCAGCGTCGAACCCTCAGCGGTATGGAACGTGTCGGTAAAGTCCCGGCAATAAGAGCGTACGTTGGACTCTTTAAGCTCGAATATATCCAGGGGTTGTTGCAGCTCAGGCACTGCCTGCGCCAATGAGTAATTCAGCGTAGCCGTCATATCAGGTACCGTTTATCAATCCAATTGAATGGACTTCCAACAGGTAGAGCTATTTCCCAGTGGCCATGTAGCGAATGCTGAGAAGACTTTAATCCTTGAAGTCCGCATGCAACTTTTCATCCAATGAAACATGACCCGCTCTGTTGGCCAGCAGGAACAATGACGTCTTTCGCCTATTAAACTAGCAGCAATTACTCCCTGAGCAACTGAATATAAATTCATATGCTTATGACGCATTTCAACCGGTCGGCGATGGTATCGATGGATACCATCGCCATGGGGTCAGTGAGGCTGCAATGCCTTGAGCCGCTCCTCGAGGTTCTGTGCAGGAAAGCGTTTTTGCAACTCGGCGAGTTTTGCCGTCGCTGCCGCGTCATCGCCTGCCTTGCGCAGACGCAACACCTCCTGCAAACCCTGCTCGAGCGGTTGCGGCACAGCGCGCTTGGCCATGTTGGCTTGGGGCAAGGCATCGCTGCTCATTTCGGCACTGAACGATTCGACGCGTGGCGGCGCGCTCATAGGTGCAGGTGCAGGCGCAGAAAACGTAGCCGGGGCAGCCAGGCGCGTGTTCGGCGCGTGCTCAAGCTCGCTGGTGCGCGTGACCACACCCACCAGCAACGCCACACCGGCAACGCTGGCGAAAGCCATTTGCCAACGCGGTTGCTGGCACGCGCGCAGCCAGCGTTGCCACAGGTTGGGCGAAGGTTTTGGTGCCTCGCGGTGGGCGGTGGCCAAAATGAACGCGTCCAGTGACGCCGGTGGCTCGCCGCTGCTGTGTTGACGAAAGTGCTGGATCAGCTCGTCGTCGGTGTCCGGAGCATGTTTGGAGTCGTTCATGCGGGTATCTCCTCGGCCAGCAGGCGGCGCAGTTTCTGCTGGGCGTAGCGCAGGCGGCTTTTTACGGTTTCCAGCGGGGTGCCGGTGAGGGCGGCGATTTGCGGTACTTCGAGCTCGCCGTGCAGGCGCAGCAGGAAGACTTCGCGCTGGTCTTCGGGCAGGTCTTGCAGGGCGGCGTCGAGGCGCGCCTGGTCGCGGCTCAGGCTCAGTTGCTGCTCGGGGCCGGCGCTGCTGTCGGGTTGGGCGTGCAGCTGTTCATCGTAGCTGTCGTGCAAGGGGTTGTGGATGCCGTGCTTGCGCCAGTGGTCGATGAGGCGGTTGCGGGCGATCTGGAACAGCCACGTACGAAAACTCGCCCGGCCCTGTGGCTGGGTGTTGCTGCGGATCAGGCTGAGCCAGGTGTCCTGGTAGATTTCTTCGGCCAGCTCTGCCTTGTTGCTCAGGGACATGAGGAAGCGGTACAGGCCTTGGCGGTGACGCGTGTACAGGGCTTCAAATGCGCCAGCTTCACCGGTTCGGTAGCGGGCCAGTAGCGATTCGTCGCTGGGTGAGTCGTCTGGAACGGCCATGTAGGTGGCGAACTCCTTTTGTCAGCCGAAGCAGGATCAAGTGTGGGAGGGGGCTTGCTCCCTCCCACATTTGAACATTGTTGTGGGCGAGATCAGTGTTTGAGGCTCTGGGCCAACTCCACCAGTTGCACGAATTCATTGCGCAGGCCGAACGGATCATCGCCGCGGGCCGAGCGGGCGAGTGTGGCGGTGTCCTGCAAACTCATGCTGCCAGTGTAGCGGCCATCGCCCTTGAGCTGTTGGGCGAAGGCAGCCACGGCGGCCGAGAAGCGCAGGTCGTCGCTGGCCGGGGTGGACTGGTTGGCGATAGGACGTTCGATCAATTGGCTGTTGCCGCCCGCTGCGGGCTTGTAGCGCACCCGTAGCATCGCCAGCTCGACGGATTTGCCGTCGGCCGTCGGCGCATTGGCATAGCGCAACGGCTCCAACCAACCCTTCTCGCCCTTGGGCACGATTTCGTACAGCGCGGTCACCGTATGCCCGGCGCCGATTTCGCCGGCATCGACCTTGTCGTTGTTGAAATCCTCACGCTTCAATGCGCGGTTTTCATAGCCCAGCAGGCGGTATTCGCTGACTTGGGCGGGGTTGAATTCCACCTGCAATTTCACATCCCGGGCGACCACGGCCAGGGTCGAGCTGAGTTGCTCCACCAGCACCTTGCGCGCTTCACGCAGGTTGTCGATGTAGGCGTAGTTACCGTCGCCTGCGTCGGCCAGTTGCTCCATCAGGTGTTCGTTGTAGTTATCCACACCAAAGCCGAGGGTGGTCAGGGACACGCCGCTTTTGCGCTGCTCGACCGCCATTTGCTTGAGGCTGTCGAAGTCGCTGATGCCCACGTTGAAGTCGCCGTCGGTGGCCAGCAGGATGCGGTTGATACCCTTGTCGATAAAGCCTTCGCGGGCCATCTGGTAGGCCATTTCGATGCCGGAGGCGCCTGCGGTGGAGCCGCCGGCAGTGAGTTGGTCGATGGCGTTGCGGATCTTGCTTTTGTCACGCCCGGAGGTGGGCTTGAGCACCACGCGGGATTCACCGGCATACACCACCAATGACACACGGTCCTGATCGCGCAGTTGATCCACCAGCAATTTCAGCGTGCTTTTCACCAGCGGCAAGCCCTCGCGGCGGTCCATGGAGCCGGACACGTCCACCAGGAACACCAGGTTCGCGGGGGCAAGATCCGCCACGGCGCGGTCGGAGGCCTTGATGCCGATGCGCAACAGCTTCGTGCGTGGGTTCCACGGCGTGGCGGCGAGCTCGGTGGTCACGCCAAAGGGTGAACCGTCGGTGGGCAATGCGTAGTGGTAGGGAAAGTAGTTGAGCATTTCCTCCAAGCGCACAGCACCTTCGGGCGGCAGACTGCCTTGGTTGAGGAAGCGTCTTACGTTGGCGTAGCTGCCGGTATCGACATCGACGCTGAAGGTGGACACCGGCATTTCAGCGACGCGATGCACCGGGTTATCCGGCAGGTTGGCGTATTGCTCGCGGGGTTCGCTGCGCAGATCCAGGGTCGCCCTCTCCTGCATTTGCATCGGTGCCGGCATGGCCATGCGCTTGGCGAAAGTGGCCGGTACCGGCGCGCTTTGCAGTTCAGCGACGGGCGGCGGTTCAACAGGCTTGGCGACATCAGGGGAAGACGACAGCCCACACCCGGCCAGCGCTACCAGCAGGGTAACGGCAAAGCCTTGGGCAGCAGGACGCAGCAAGAGCAGAGGGCGGGACATGGGCTGAACCTCGTGAATGAATGATCCGTTCAACAGATCAGACGTAATGCAGCCCTGGTACGGGTTAAACACGGGCGTTTCTTTCGATCACCGCGTCACACCTCGAGATATAACCCGTTGAACCTGATATGACGCCAAACCACTGAGTGAAGGTCCGCCTCCATGTCAGAACAGTCTATTTTTTTCTGTCTTCGGGAGGCTTTTCAATCAGGGAAACCGCGATGACCTCCGTAAACAACAACCTCACACACCGCTATGACCCGCCCTCATTCGCCCAACGGCCCAGCTATGCCGAGGCCTTTTCAGACAAGCCCTCCTACACCACCGAGAAAGCGGCAGAGCAAATCACCCGAACGGGCTACCGTTGGAAAGAGCGTAACCAAGACGGCACCACCCCTATCTCCTATCGCTTTTTCAAACCCTCGCAAGCCACCTACAACACACCCGCCGGCGCTAACGAGTTCTCCCCATCTCAAAAAGAGCAGGCCAGGCGCACCATGCAGGCTTGGGCAGATGTTGCCAATATCGCCTTCACTGAAAATGCACCCCATGCCAAAGGGCAACTTTTACTGGGCAACGACCCGCACACCGGCCTGGCGGGATATGCGTCTTATCCAGGCATCTACAGCGACGGCACACAAGCCTGGCTCGCGTCAGATGGTACGAATCGCCCCTTCACTCACGGTAGTCTCGGCCGGTATGTGCTGGCCCATGAGATCGGCCACACCCTTGGGCTTATGCATCCTGGCAAATACAACAATGGCGGCAGTTACGCTGATAACGCCAGCTACGCCGAGGACAATCGTGCCTACAGCCTGATGAGTTACTGGTGGGCAGGCCATCTCGGTCATGATCACAACAAGAACGGCCAAACCCACTATGCCAGCGCGCCGCTGATGGACGACATCACCGCCATCCAAAAGCTCTACGGTGCCAATTTCAAAACCCGCGACACCGACACGGTCTACGGCTTCAACTCCACTGCCGGGCGTGACTTCCTCAGCCTTAACTCACCCGACGACGCGCCGGTGTTCAGCGTGTGGGATGGAGGCGGCAACGACACCCTGGATTTTTCGGGGTTTTATCAGGACCAGACCATCAACCTGAAGGCTGAACATTTCTCCGATGTCGGCGGCATGAAAGGCAACGTCTCCATTGCCAAAGGCGTGACGCTGGAAAATGCCATCGGCGGCACGGGCGCTGATCGACTTATCGGCAACCACGCCGATAATCGCCTGACCGGTGGCCTGGGCCGGGACATGCTTACCGGTGGGCTCGGCAAGGATACGTTCGTCTATAACAACGCCAGCGAGTCCACCGAACAACGCCCGGACCTGATTACCGATTTCACCAGCGGGCAGGACAAGATCGATGTGTCCGCCGCGCTGCAGGCCGCCGGTATCAAGGACCCGCACTTTGTCCGCCGTTTCAGCGGCCGGCCGGGCGAGGCGTTGCTCGGCTATGACCCGCGCACACGCCAACACAGCCTGGCCATTGACCTGAACGGTTCCGGCCAAGCCGACCTGTATGTCGTAAGCCAAGGGCTAATCAAGCCTGGAGACGTGATCAGCCAAGCCTCCCTACCCGACAGTGCACCAACCCCGCCCATTCAGCTCACGCCTCAACCGCTAGGCCCGCAACCGCCCTCGCTACCGATTAAGGCACTGCACAAGCGACACACCACGCCAGTCACCGTGCCGCAACAAGCGCCCTTTTCCTTGCAGAATCACGCCAGCGCATCCCTCAAAGGCACGCCGATGCATGCAGCGGCCAGGGCCGTGGGCAGTATTCGCGAAGTGAGCGTCACACGTGACTCATGGGGCTACGAGCGCGTGCATTCCCGCGCATTGGGTACCGGCTCGCTGATCAACAATGGCAACAGCGTGTTGACCAACCAACATGTGCGCGACGCGCTGGCCAGGGGCAGCAAGCTCGAGCTTTGGCTGGGTTATGAACAAGACAACAGCGGCCGGATGAAGGTAGGGCGCAAAGTGCCGTTGGACCCCAAGCCGCTCAGTGGGGATGCCCGGCTGGACTATGCCGAGCTGCGTGTCGACTTGCCTGCCCAAGAGCGAAAGACCTTGGCCGAGCAGTTCCCGCCCCTCACGTTGGCCGCCCACCCACACGCATCGCCTGGGCAGAAAGTCTTTATGCCCAACCATGGGCAAGAGGCCCTCGGCATTTCATTTCTAAATACCAAGGGCCAACCCACCACACTCAAGGGATACGACCAGGACAGCCCTTATCAGGGCACGGTCTACCACGATGCCTTCAAGAAACCCGGCACCTCCGGTTCACCGCTGATCAGCGTCGATACGGGCGAGATCGTTGCCTTGCACAACGGCACCATCGGCACCAACGTCAACGGGCACCGTGACTCCATGGGCACGGCCACCCGCATCGACCTGATTCAACAGCACCGTCGTCAGAGGTGACGCGGTTTATGGGTTGCCGCTGATCAGTCGGTGCCGTACTTGGGGTTACGCGGGCCGTACAGAATCCCGGTGCGTTGCCCTGCCGACAGCAACCGCGCACTGGTGATACCGGCAATCGGATGCGCCGCATCGGTGGAACTGTTGATCACCTGCTTGACCGCTGCCGTGATCAGCATGCCCACCAGGCCGCCGCCATTGTTGTTGCCTTCCTCGCTGGAAGCCCGTGCCGAACCGGTCCACAAGGTGGTGCCGGTGCGCAGGTCCACCAGCTTGGCCGAGGCCGTCACCGAGGTGTCGCTGGAGATCAGCATGTACTGGGTGCCGTACTGGCTGATAGTGATGTACAACGCCGCGTCCGCACCAAAGATCTCGTGCAGCTTGGCCGGCAGTACGGCCTGGATGTCGTTGGCGGTGGTCAGGCCGTTCTGGCGAAAGGTTTCATCCACCAGGGCAATCGGCATCACGTAGTAGCCGGCTTCGGCCAACGGGTACGTCACCTGCGATACCAGGCTGTAGGACGCCTGCACTTCCGGCGACTCATTGATCGGTGGCAGTACCAGGATCGACTTGGGTCGTGCCTGCTTGTACGCCGTGTAATCAATGGTCTTGGGCGCTGCGCAACCGCCGAGCAACGCCAGGGCCAGCAAGGCGCCGGTGAGTTTTAACAGGCTCATTTAGTGGCGACTCCGGTCTTGGCGTTTTTCAGCAGAAAGTCCATGTACGCAGCGGACTCAGGGAACAGTGCCTTCTCGGTGCGTAACTCCTGCACCATCTGGTCGTCCTTGCCCATGGTCATGTACAGCATGCCCAGGTGCGCGTGGTAGCCCGGCGGTGCCTTGCGGCCACTGGCGTTGATCTTTTGCAGGTCACGCTCCAGTGCTTCCACCTGCGCTTCCTTGGGCTCGCCCTTGAAGTATTCGTATACCTGCGGCTGGTAACTTTCCCATTGATAAAGGGGCTGGGGCGCCGTCTGGCACCCCGCTACCGCTGCGATTGCTGTCAGCGTCAGCGCCAACTTCACTGCCTTGCTCATCCGTGTACTGCTCCTTGAGGTGTTGCTGATCAGTTACGCGGGTTCCAGGCACCGGCGTTGATGCCGTCCACCAGGCGGTTGATCGCTTCGCGCATGGCCAGGTCGAGCACCTTGCCATTGAGGGTGGAGTCGTAGCTGGCGGTGCCGCCGAAGCCGATCACTTCACGGTTGGACAGTGCGTACTCACCGGCGCCCTGGGTGGAATACACCACTTCGGAGGTGTTGATGTTGACGATATTCAGCGCGACTTTGGCGTAGGCCACTTGGGTCTTGCCACGGCCAAGGATGCCGAACAACTGGCGGTCGCCGGTCTCTTTGCGGCCGAACTCGGTCACGTCGCCAGTCACCACGTAATCAGCGCCCTTGAGCTTCTGCACGGTGCCTTTGATTTTGGCTTCCTGGGAGATTTCGCCCATGTTGTCGCGGTCCAGCACGCTGAAGCGGTTGGTCTGCTGCAAGTGGGTGATGAGGATGGTCTTGGCCTGGCCGCCGAGACGGTCGACGCCATCAGAGAAGATGCCGCGCATGTAGCTGGAGCGGTTGTCGAACTTGCCCACGGCAATCGGTACACGCACACCGGAATAAGCCACGTGGGCGCTGGCGACTTGCTCCACCGGCATGGCGCGGTTGCTCTCGGTGGCGCAACCGGCCACGGTCAACAGCGCCGCGGCGGTGAGGCCCGACAGCAGGATTTTGGACAGTGTCTTCACAGGGTGCTCCTTGGGTGAGGAAATCAGCGTTGCTGGGTTTTCCAAGGAGTTAGGCAGCCTGACAATACGCTGGCCTGAATTCTTCCCTGAAAGACTGTGATGCAACGGCTGCGGCATTTTACGGGGTTGAGAGCGGTTCTCAAGATGTTTCGGCCATGCACAGATCCAAATGTGGAGGTCTGCAGTGTGGCTTAGCCAGTGGGAGCGCTTAACGCGCCTGCTGCTGGCGCGGCTCTGCGCAAAACTGCTCCCACCCTTTTTCGATGCGGCCGGTGTATTTGCCGCAGGACGCGCCCTCCAATGCGGCATCGAGCTCATCGCGCTCTGGCGAAAACCATATTCCATCGGCCACATAGGCCGCGCCTGCCGCCAGCACGAGCACCACTGCCAACCGGGTCGCCATGTAGCGCGCAGTGGCCCGAGGCGTACGCGAGCGCTCGAATACAAACGCGAACAGCAGCCCAATGCCGCCCATCAGGAAAGCACCCGGCGCCGCCCCGAAGATGGCCCCCGTCGTACTATCGAGGCGGCCCCACGTCAGCATGAAAATGCTTGCACTGAGGAACATCAACAGCAGGCACACACCCTGTGCCAGTCGATAGCCAAATACCCTCATCTAAACCTCGCTCCTGCAATCAATAGGGTCATGCCTGCGTCGGCAGGCTTACTTGAGTTCCTTCACCAGATACCAATTAAGGGGACAGAATTATTAAATTGTCCCCTTTTACCCTGTTCTGACCCAACGCTCCGGATTCACGCAAACCAAATGCAAGGGCTAGCCGGAATGCTGGCCAGTCAAGCGCAGGTCCCCTGTGGGAGCGGGCTTGCTCGCGAAGGCGTCGGCCCAGCAAACATTGATGTTGACTGACCCACCGCTTTCGCGAGCAAGCCCGCTCCCACATTTGATCTTCGCTGCTTTGAGCATTTCGCTCGCTTAACTGACCGGCATTCGGGCCTGCCCACAGGGCTCAGCGGTGTTGGTTAGAACGCGTAGCGCGCCTTGAGCATGACGCCGTCAGCATCGAAACCGCTGCGCGCCTGGCGGGTGTAGCTGGCGCCGACGGTGAAGTCCGACACCTGGTAATTCACCCCCACGCTGGCTTCATAGCTGTCACGCGCCACCGACGCACCGGTGACGGTAAACGCCGAACCACCCGCCACGAAGTTGGAAGTTTGCGCGACGCGGTCACCCATCAAGTCGTGGTAAGCCATCAATGTGGCTTCCGGCTGTAACGTGCCGGTGCTCAATGGAAGGTTGGCCGCCAGGCGTATACCGGCACCCAACTCGCCCACTTCATAACGCTGCGAAGCCGTGCTCAAGGCCGCTGACGAACCTTTCTCGGTAAAACCATCCATGCGCACGTTGGCATAACGCGCAGCCACACGCGGCTCGATCACCACCGCCTGGGACGGCTTGAAGCTGTAGCCGCCGACCACGCTGGCCGACAACACATTGCTGTCATAGCTGCCCTTGGCCGTGGTGCCCGCGACGTGGCGCTTGTTGTCATTCTCGTTATGGCCGTAGCTGAGGCTGCCATCCACGAACCAGTTCTGCAGCGCCCAGTTGCCGTACAGCGACAGCGCATGGCCCTCGACGTCGGTCTTGTTGCCCAGGTCCGAATGGATATTCGAGTTGAGGTAGCTGTAGGCCACGCCCAGGGTGGTGGTGTCGTTCAAGCGACCGTCCACACCCACCGCCATGCCGCTGCTGTTGGCCGAGTAGCCGTTGTTGCCGCTACGACCGTCCTGGTCCATGTTGCTGCTCAGGCCTTGCACCCACACACCGCCAGTCTGGTGGCTGTCGCGCTGCTCGGTGAGGCGGTTGAAGATCGCGCCGTTGACCACGGTTTGCCCCGACAGGGCCACGTCGAGGGCGCCACGGTTGACGTCCGGTGTGAGCTGGTCGGCGAGCTGCGCGAGTTGCTGTGCACTGCCGGCGGTGGCCACGGCCTGGAATATAGGGTCGTATTGGCTGAGGTCGCCGAGCAGGTGGTTTTTCACCACATTGACCGCAGTAGCAGCCGACGCCCCAGCGCCGACACCCGCCAACTCTTGCTGCACTTGCTGATCGCTTTTCACCGCCACCACGGCCTTGACCGTCTGCGCATCCGCCGAGTAGCTGAGCACGTCCAGCAACGACGACGCGCTGGCGACGGCCACGCCGTTGTTCTGCAGGTTGGTGGCTTGCAGCAAGGTGTATTGCGTACCGGCCTTGGGCGCGGCGAAGTCGCCAGGGTTGGCGCTGATAGTCAGCTTGGAGGCCTGAGCCAGGTTGGCTGTACCGTTGACCGTGAGGTACGGCGTGGTCGGCACCACACTGTCGGCCAAGTGCATATCAATGCCCGCACCGCTGGCCACATTGAGGGTGCCGGTGACGGTGGTGCCGGGCGCGGAGAGGTTCAACGAACCTGAGTTGACCGACACCGGCGCGATGATGCGACTGCCAGTGAAACCTGCCTGGCCGTCGACGTTGACCGCGTTGAGGTTGAGCAGGTCGCCGGTGATTTGGCCGCCGGTCCAGTTCAAGCTCGCGAGGTTGTTAGCGTCGATAGCAGTCCCGCTGCCGCTGCGGATTTCGCCGGCTTGCTGGTTGATCTCCAGCGGCGCCACCGGGCGCGTGGGGTCGAGGTAAATGGCGGTGGCATCGGCGCTGATCACGCCACGGTTGACGACGCCCCGTGCACCGCTCGGTGCGTTGTTGGTGAAGGTTGCGCCACGCAAATCCACGGCGACGGCATTAACGCCCTTGGCCTCGATAGTGCCGGTGTTGAGCAGGTAGTCGATATTGCCGCTGTAAAACTGCACCGCTTTTGCCTGGTCGCCGAGCACCGAGATCAGCCCGCTGTTTTCAATTTTCAGGTCGTTGGTGTCGGTTTCGATCACGAACCCCAGCGCCTCTCCACCGGTAACACGCAGGGTGCCGGAGTTAAGAATCTTGCCGCCGACGGTGACCGGCATGTTGTTGTGCGTGTCCAGGATCAACCCGTAACCGTAGTAGGAGGTGACATCCACCACGCCGGAGTTGATCACATCGCCGCCGACACTCGTGCCGTTCAGGTAGATACCCTCGCCGTCGCTTTCCGGCCCCGAACCCGGCACGTCAACGGTGATGATGGTTCCAGAGTTGATCACACTGCCGCCGACGTTTGCCGCGCCGACTTCAAACCCTTCTGCCCAAATCTGGTTGGTCAGCCTGATCGTGCCCGCTTGAACGACATCGCCGGTGATGGTCCCACCCCGGCTCGTGAGGTCTGAATCCAACGCACCATCCACAACAAACCCGCGTATGTTCAGGCCACTGCCATCGATGGTGTAATCGGCGCGATTGGTCAGCGAACCCTGGATATTGGTATCGGCCACACTCGCGCCATCAACATAGCGCTGGGTCGCTACCACATTACGTGAACCCACCAGGGTGACCGGCTCGTTGAACACTTGGTCTTTCCAAACGTTCTGGCCAGTGCTCACATCGAATTCCACCGCGCTTGCGTGTGCGGCGCCGGCGCTGACCATCAGGGCCAACAAGGTTTTCTGGAACGGCTTGCGCTTCATTTCAAACTCCATGAACTACAGTCAAAGCCGCCAATACGCCCGGCGGCAGTAGGTGTGCTGAGCGAAAGGATCAATCGATCCGAATGATGCCCCCAGGGCGCCTTTGCAAATCGCAGGCGCGAGCCGGTGCACCGTGGGCGGTGGCACAAAGGGGCTGTAAGGGGGAGAGGTTCACATTAATCCTTAATGTTATTGAAAACGCTGCAGTCCATGCAGCCCGACCGATTGCGGGTGGGCGGGGTAAAGACACTGGGATAAACAAAATGTTCAAAGCCCAGGGTGGAGGCGCTTCACAATGGAAGGTATTGCATGAGGGGTGGTGCCATTGTTGTGATGCCTTGCGCGGTTTTGGGTGGGGGGCTTATAGCCCGGCGGTCGCTCAAAAAGCGACCGGGTTTGGCGACCCGAAGAACGAGCCCTCAATAATCAATGGAAAGAAAGGAGAAAGAAAAGAAAGGGGACAGATTTATTTATTTGGCTTTTTTACTGGCACCTCGAACCCGAATAAATCTGTCCCGCTTCTCCGTTCTTACCCATTCAGACGACGATGATGTCACCGGAATCCAAATAAATCGAGTAAGACTCATAACCATCTGAAACATCCGACTCGATGGTAATTTTCGCTCCCGTGCTAAATTTTATTTGTAGTGCGTCAGTTTCGACTTTCTCAACAGACTCAACGTCCATTAATAAAAAATCCAATAAGGGTGCACTGGTAGACGAGTCGTTAAATTCGCGCTGACCCACAATGTCGTCAATTTGATATTTCAACCCGGCTTCTACACAGAATGAAACTTTATAAGGCGACACACCAGCGAATGTCTGCGGTCTTGAAAAATCAAGCCTCGTGACACGCACTCCAAAACAAACCATTTCCAGATAGCAGCCAGAAAGTAGAGAAAAATCAAAATCATCTGACAAAGTGCTCATATGTACCTCTAATTAATCTATAAGCGTTCAGCGACGAACGGGGGGTAAAGAATCAGGAGGAAGCGGAATATGCGTGTCTCCCTGACCGATCCCCGGCTTTCCAGTCGCAGGATTCATCGGCTGCTTCCCTGAATTTTGCCAGCGCCAGTAGCCATTCTCATAACCTGAAACAGCTGACGATCCAGGGGGCATAACCCGTATGTGCTCTCCTTTCGCGGGATCTGTCCCTTGCGGATAGTAGACTTCACCGCCGTTTTTACCCGGTCGGCTCACCCAGCCAGACGGGATTATCGGGGCCTGTGGTGGATTTGATATTTCCTCTACGGTTTTTGGAGTCTTCGCTTTGCCTTTGGGTACCTCCGTACCTTTTACAGTATCCGCGCCTACTCCGCGTGGTTCGCCGCCAACGTACTGCTGCCAATCCGGATGATAAGGATTGGCTCTCATTTCATCGGAGACAGTTGTAATTCCACCAGAGGAGTTTTTTCCCCCTGCCGTTGTTATATCACTCTGACCGCTTTTCCCTTTCCCCGCGCCAGAACGTGAGGGTAATGTAATCCCAATTCCTGCCTTAATTGCCTCCGCGCCGAGCTTAACTAATGGCCCACCACCCGCAGAGCTGATATCTGCTGCAATTTGGCTGGACGCGTCTAGGTTGTTCCCTATCACAAAACCAACCGCAGAAGCAGCACCGCCCTGCCCTTGGGATCTCAACCTACCTACCAGATCAACGAGTTTCTGATCATCGTTCGCCAAGGAAGTGGCAATACCTCTGCAGCGTTGCGGATCGCGTGCGCAAAGCGCATCCAACTCGTCATTTCTCTGCTGATCAAGTTCCGCATAACGCTGCCGGACCTCACGCTTCTCTTGCTCCGTAGCCTTGCTATCTACCTCCCGAAGCATCTCCTCGACTTCTTCGTGGTAAAGATAGTTGAACGTCGTCGCCTTCTGAGCAATCTGAGAGCCTTTTTCCAAATCTCCATCGACCGCCGCAGCTGCTAACAAGCCTGTCAGCTGTGAAAGCATCAGCGTGATGTCGTCATTGCCTTGAGCAGCCCACACCAACTGATTGATGAGTGCCTCATTCAGCCCGGCAGAGGCAGCCCCGGTTTTGAAATCGCTACCTGTGGCTTCAGCTAGCAATCCCCCCATCAAAGCATGCGCAATAATCTTTTGAGGGCTGCCATTGGGGAACGTGACGTAATCACCCACCCAATTAAAACCGGTAGCCATTGCAACGTTGCCAGCCTCTCCCAACAAGGCCGCATTGAAGTTGTCGCCGAAGCTTCCCCCTTGAACGGCCGTCGATATCCCGCTGGAGATTACCGCCCGACCACCAGTACGCAGCGCGATATCGCCTGCTGACGTCCAGGTGAAAATATCTTTGGAGGAGTTTGTAACCGCCAAGGTTGAACCCGTACTCGGGGTAACACCTTGGACTGTGCTTGTACTTGTGCCTGCACCTGCGCCATCAGCACCAGCGAACCAATTAGTGTCGGCATACTCAAGAGCCCCCGCCGTAAACCCGGCGACTGCTGCGCTTTTCAGGCTATTGGCGCTGACCGTTTCCTTAAGCGCTGCACCCAAATTGCCTTTGTTGTTGATGGTGCTGGTGACTGCCGTCGTACTCAGGCTGGTGCTCACCGCAAGGGTGGCTCCCTGCAACCCGAATCCTACCGGCCCCATAATCGCCGCCATCATGATTGCTATCGCAATCTTGGCACCGGCACCCAACCCTGAATTGTCGTACTTGAAGCTCTCGTGAATCTCTTTCACCTGGCGCCAATCAATGTCGCCACGCGCCTCAGCTTGCTTCAACCAGGCCAAATTAGGATCAGCCTTGACCATCGCATCAACGGTCTGGCTTACAGTCTGCTGATCGACCTGTTTGACGTCGATACGAATGCCTTCGGCTGCCTTGATGACGAGTTTTCCTTGGGCAACCAACTCGCTCTGACGCAAGGTTTCGTCTGTATTACCTTTGCCCTTAGCGCTGAACCACGAAAGGTCGCTTTTGCTCTTAGTGTGGCTCTCATCGTGCAGGTCCTTGACGCCTTCAAAGACAATTGCACCGCCGCTATCAAGGATGATGTCCTTGCCGCTATTAAGCTTTGCGACTTGATACAGCTGGTCGCCATCGCTTTTCAGCACCAGGTTGCCACCTGTCTTGATCTCGGTACCTACCTGAGTAGTGCGGGTCACTTCATCCATCTGCGCCTTTTTAGCGCCCCAGCTTCCCTTCTCCTTCATGTCATACAACGTATGCGTGCTGTTCTCAGCCGCCAACAAACTCAACTTATCCCCGCTATACAGATAAGCCTCATTCCCCGCGCTGATCCTGCTCGCCACGATCGTGGTGTCACGCCCGGCCTGGCTGACAAAATCCCCACCCGCCGTGATTACGCTTGCCACTTGGGTAGTCTGGTCGTCCGAGGTCTTGATGCGTTTCTTGCCGTGTTTTTCCTTGCCCTCGACGTTGTGCATGTCGCTGACCGAGGCGACGCTTAAGTCGCGGCCGGCGGCGATGTTGAGGTCTTTGCCGGCGGTGGCGGTGGTGTCGTTGGTGATGTCGCCTTTAAGCGCCGTGAGGCTGACTTGCTTGCCGCGGATTTCGCCGGCCATGGCGTTGCGGATGCTGTCCTGGGCCAGCAGGTTGAGGTTGTTGCCAGCTTCGACCAAGCCGCCAGTGTAGATACTGCCGCTGCTGATGGCGGAGAGGTTGTTGCTGGCGCGCAGGGTGCCGACGTTGATCAGGTCGCCGCCGGTGACCAGGTTGAGGTCGCGGCCCTGGATGAGACTGTTGCCGCGTACGTTGCGCGAGTCCGCCTGGGCCAGGTAGAGCACCGGCACGAGGACGGTCTGGCCGTCGATGACGCGGTTTTCCATCCACACGATGTCGTGCGTCAGGGCGCCGACTTGCTGGTCGGTGAGGGCCACGCCAAGGCTAAGGCGCAGGGCGTCTTTGCTGGCAAGGCCGTTGTCCATCAGGTAGCGGAATTGGTCGGCGTCGCTGTAGAGGCCGCCGGCGAGGAAGCGTTGGCTTTTTGATGCCTTGCACGTTTTTACGTGAAGGACTTATAGTCCGCTGGTCGCCCCCATGGCGATTCAGGTTTGGCGACCTGACGGTAGAGAATGCGCAAGCTGGTGGCTTTTGTGCAGCCACTTGCGCGCCTGCAAAGTCGTTTTATGACGGCTGTGCGCGGGAGACCTTCGGGTCTGCCGGTTTTCTCTACTGCCGGTTCGCCAACCTGCGTACAGCTGTCACCCATACGTTTGGCGACGTTTGAGTGATGGCATTTATCACTTAAGTAGAGAGCTTAATATGAACCGATACATGCCGTTAACAGGTCACGACTCAACCATCCCCGCGCTGGTAATCGACACGCAAGCGCCTCTCGATGTTCTCTATGACGCCGCCGCGTATCGTATTCGCGCGGTGACGCAGTTTTTGGAGAACCTGGCGTTTCGGGAGGAAATCAGCAGTGATGCGATTGTGCTGCACGACTTTGCGCTGTTGCTGGCCATCCCTCTGAGAGATGGGTGTGATCTACTGGATGTGGTTGGACGGAAGTTGAATTCGCTAGCTTCTTAAATAAAAATGGGCGGTTATCTGGTAACCGCCCTACTCAAAAATCCAAGCAGACAAAAATAAAAATTGATTTTTAAAGAACGCAATTCTTGTAACCCTATCAAAAACCGGATACTTATGGCCCGACACGTCGGCCCTGTTCGCGACAGAAATATATTAAACAAATTGCCAATTTAAATATAGACAAAATTCTCATACTGACAAATAAGGTAAATGACTATGGATAGCAAACAGATCAATGAAGCCAGCAAATTTCTTAGCTACGTACTAAGACATAAACCACACTCTATTGGGCTTGAGTTAGACTCGGACGGGTGGGCAGAGATCGACCAATTAATAATTGGCTCCGCGAATGAGGGGCGTAATATAAATCGTGAAATGATTTTGGCTATCTTGACAAGCAGTGAAAAAAAACGCTTTGCAATTTCTAGCGATGGGCAACATATTAGAGCTTTGCAGGGACACTCAAGTGAAAATGTAAGTATCCGACTCCCTGCTGAAACCCCGCCGACAATTTTGTATCACGGAACGGCCACTCGCTTCCTAAAGTCAATCCAGCAACAAGGATTAATCTCCGGTTCTCGCCATCATGTACATTTAACAAAAGATAAAAGCACAGCATTAGCCGTTGGACAGAGATACGGAAAACCTGTGATCCTCATAATTGACTCTCTAAAAATGCATCAAGACGGTTTAGCTTTTTATCTAGCTGAAAATGGTATATGGCTAACAACCCACGTTCCGCCACAATATATTATGCAGGAACAAGGAAGCTCCATCTAGCATAAAGGTCTGGATACACGCACCTTATAGCTTACATCAACCAAACACCCAACTCTCAGCGTAAATCTTTTCATTCAAAAGAAAAGGATTTGGCTATCACATATACAGCGACACCTATAGAATGGAAAAACAATCGATAATGAGCATAACCGGAAATACCAGACCTTTCTTTATCTATATCTACCATCTCTGAATAACCATACTCGACCAAACAATTAAGAAGCTCTATGCCTTCATCACTTGAACAGCTAAATGGGCTGTACCCAGGGAACGGCAACTTATAAAAGTATTTTGCCTTTTTAAATCGAAACGTTTTTTTTCGTCGGAAGCCCCATCACCGATTTCAAAAAAAACATTTATGATCAGTTCTGTTCCTGCATAAAGTATTTCAACCCTACTCTCACCATCAAGGGGCAAAAAACTATTCATATCAACAAGTTTTTTAGGATTAGATAATTTCACTTTGTTTATTTCCTCGCCTTCTCTACAGAGCCTTCATAGTTTTTATTAAGCTGATTCTTTACCAAATCATCAAAAGTTGTATTATCAAAAGCTTTTAGGCCGGTTTTATCGATACCGTGCCATTGGCTCTTCGGTATGCCTGCGTCTATGAGCGCAGTGGAGGTTCTGGTGTTGGAAATTACTTTTCTTCCGTCGATAACCACATAATCAAGAGGTACCTGATTCGGACGAATAGTAGGAGAAAGGGGACAGATTTATTTAATACGCTTTTCAACTCTAATTTAAATAAATCTGCCCCCTTTTCTCCCGAACCAAAAGAATAAATTATCAAGTTTTTCATATTTATTAGCCAGACCTTTCAGTCCTCTCCCTCCACGGCTATAAAAATAAGACATTCACTCTCAACAACATCCGAGGGGATAGACCTGTAAACAAAAATCTCATCTCCCAAATTCAAAATAAAAAGACGCTCTTCGCAATCAAATGAAAAACCAACACCCACAACCCTATCCTCCACTGAGGATTTCACCAGAACAGCTGAAGACAGCGTTTTTTTTATAACATTACTAAAGCATGCATCGTCGGACATCGACGCAATTACTTGCGCGCCATACTCTTGCATATCGCACTCGATTAATGGCTCCACGGATAGTCCTATCGAAGCCCCATCACTATCGCAAAAAAAACGGCCAGGAATGCTTCCTTCAAAATGGAAACTAATCTCTTGCGGAAAGCCATGCGCCACCGAGCCTAACTTATGAATCAGGGCGTCCACCGACAAAAGCTTTTTGCCAATGGCAAGTATAAGCCACGCTTTCAACGAAGAGTCTTTCATCATCTAACCTTCCCTTCCAGGGGAAAAGGGGACAGATTTATTTGTCAACTTTCTACGAAAATTCAAATAAATCTGCCCCCGCTTTCTGATCCCATACGACGCTCTATTCACTAGGCAGACTTTGAGGGAGAAACCAATAAGCGGCAGCCCAAGTAGAGCCCCCACCCAACAAAAAACTCAAAACCACAGGAAAAATATTTCTCATTATTTGATAGTTCTCAACTTTATTTATAAAGAAAAAAACAACACCAAACATCCATACGGAGGAAACAATAGCGCCCACAACTGAAACCACTACGTACACTTTAAACCCACCCACAGGCTTAATAAAAACCAGTGATAGAGCGAAGACCAATGAAGGAAGAAAGAAAATCAATTGCGCCATTAATGGAATTGTAATAAATAGCGAAAAAACCTCACCCCCTCTCACCTCTCCGATTAATGATGAGTTTTCAAATACTGTTACCATTATCGAAATTAACATTAATGGAACAGCTACCAACCCCGCAAAAAATGGACATAATAAGAATGCGAAAAACACTTTTATTCGGGGATATGTACTAGACGTCATAGCGCGCATCCTTGACTAGCATCATAGCCTAGCAACTTACAACCAAATTCAACCCTAGATCTATAATCTAAGATATCTACACCATCGGTGATACCCGGCACATCAACTGGCAATTTTGCCGCACCTTTGTCCGAATCCGTCATGTATTTTGATACCCCAAAAAAGGAACAAAGAGGAACAAAAGGGGACAGATTTATTTATACGCTTTTCCAGCTCAACTTAAATAAAATCTGCCCCCTTTTTTCCGCCCCCTTTTTTCCAACTGTCCCCTTCCCAACTATCTGACTAACTAGGCAACGGTTTCTTGATCACCATTAACAGAATCAAACAGTACGCCGACAACACCAGCCGCCATAAATCGCCGCTTCACTTCCTCGCTAACTATGATCGCACCCAAATATTTTTTGAGTCTAAAGATATGACTTGATCCGACCCTGCCCGGGTCAACCACCAAATTGTAGAAAGCACGATAATTGCCGGCCATATCTGGCCTAACAGGATCATTAACCTCAAACTTTTTATAGCGAGAGCGCTTTTCATCCACGCAATCAATTTGCGTTTCTATAATCATCAAGAAATAGTTCTGACAAACCTTTTTATTATTTATCTTAACCGGCTCAAAAATGACATTTTGATAAGGTTCGTCTATCTCTGGCAAGCCGGCGAGTGAATTTATTGCCCTCTCGCTTAAAACAGGAACACTGGCGTACCCAGCAAGGGAATAATCAACTTCTTTACCGTCGAATCTTACATCGAGGGTATATGTGCCTGGCTCCATAAAATTAACTGGAGGATCACTGAAATGCCAGTTATCTACATGATGTACATCTCCGAGCACCCACCTATCGCAGACAGTTACATCTTGTCGCATTAAATAATATTTCATTTCAGTCCCTCGTAAGCCATTTATTAACTTCACTACCCACGATTACTGCTTCTGACTTAATTCCTTCCAATGTCCTTGTCACAGCTGACTTATACGCTGGAGTCCCTGGAGCTAATCCTCGAGTAGCCTGCTCCAAACTACCAAATACATACTGGTGATACTCAATCGGATGAGGACCTCTGTGTCCTGGCACCGCAACCAAGTTTTCCGTGGCACGGTTAATATTAAGGTCAGCGCCATCAAAGAATTGCTGATACTCCTTTGTCCACGCTATCTGTCCATTCGCGCCAGAGGTACATTTGTTAGTACAAATATGATGTATGGGTATAGATTCGTAATTTACTGGTGCGGGGACACTGACCCGGCCTTCATCCAATGTAACATAACCACCGCTGTTATCCCGATACACAGGCTTCCCTTCTGCAGTATAACGCCCAGTTGAGTTATACACTCCACCTCTAGGCCCAGTAACCGTGGCTGTACCATCTGCGTTCCGACTCAAAAGATAGTCTACTGGCACGTTAAACTCAGGTGATGGTAAGGCTAAAGGCTTGCTTGAGGGTATTTCTCCCGCTGCTTTTAAATTGCTCGCTGAAAGCTCTTTCGAAAGCCCCTCAACCAAATCCGCAGACTCGGCAACCTTACCTTCCAGATAAAGTTTTTTAGCCTTCCCTAAGACTTTCTGGGCGGCATCACCGGCGCCCGGGATGAGTCCAATACTCGCCATGGCATAGTCAAACGGATCCTCAGCCTCATAGAAGCCCTTTGCATCGCCGTAAACCGGAATGAAGTCTGAACCAAATTCAGCGAGCTGCTCAGCCAGGCGCTTTGTCTGAGCAAGCGCAATCGGGCTATCTACTTGCTTAATGCTTCGAAGCTCCGCCTCAATGGAATACGCCGCAAGCTCTTTATTCTGGTCAATTTGCTTAGCCTGCTCTTTAGCCTCAGGGCCAAATCTTGCAACCACAAGGCTTCGAGCAGCCTCCGATGCTTCTCGCCGTAAAGAACGACAGGTAGCACCTGCACCATTCGCACTGCAGGCTGTGGTTAGCGCCAAATCTCGACTTTTATCTAGAGCATCCAGAGCGTCAGCACGCCCACACGCAGCACTATCTCCTCCCTGGCATTTCTTCTTGGCAGCCCAGCGCTCTTGGTTTTCTTCATGGTTGAGGTAGTTGTACTGTGTCGAACTGCCCGCCACCCATGCTCCGGTCTGCAAACTCTCACCGTCAGCATCACTGTCCACCGACGCCGCAAGCACACCAATCAACTGCGAGCTCATCACCAGCAAGCTCTTTCGCTTATCCTCCGGCATGCTGGCGTACTGTTTGGCGAGGCTGTCTACCAGGGCTTCGTTCACACCTGCTGCCAACGCACCGGTACGGAAATCGCCGCCAGCGGCTTCAGCTGCCAGCCCGCCCATCAACGCATGCAGCCCAATCTTGGTGATACCGCCGTCGGCAAACCGATTCTTGGATACATCACCAATCATGTTGAAGCCATAGGCAGCAAATGCATTGGCAAGGCTGCTTTGCAATGCATCCCCGAAGCTGGCTTCTCCTCCCAGCGCTTTAGTCAGGATGGCCGATGTGCCGTTTTGCAGAACCTGATTCGCAGTAAATTGACCAACACCTTGCCAGGTACTCAATGGGCTCGCGGATGTCACTGCGCCCGAGTTAGGCAGCGCAGTAGTAGTGCCTGTCTGCGTGCTGGTCCAGTCGTCGTAGAACCCTGCGGTCAGCCCCGCGGTAACCCCCGAGACAACATAGCCCCGCATCGCATCGCTGGAGGTTACGTCCTTGACCACTGCGCCTAAATTGCCACGGTTATTGATTGTGCTGATAGCACCATTGCTGGCCATGCCGGCAAGCACAACGCTGCCCGCAGCATTGGCCCAGCCTGCGGCAGATGTGGCAGTGGCAGCAGCCGTCGCCCCAGCCATCGAGGTGCCCGTCCCAGCGGCTGCAATTGCGCCGCTGGCGGCCCCCATCGTGAAGTAGGTAACAATGATCGCTATGACAATTTGCGCACCGGCGCCCAGGCCGGAATTGCTGTATTTGAAGCTGTCGTGCAGCTCTTTGACCTCGCGCCAGTCAACATCGCCACGCTGCTCCATTTGCTTGATCCAGGCGAGGCTTGGGTCCGCCTGGACCATCGCGTCGATGGTCTGGCTTACCGTGTTCTGGTTAACCTGCCTTACATCAATCTTCAAGCCGTCCACGGCCTTGATTGCCAGCTCACCCTGCGCCACCAACTCACTCTGACGCAACGTCTCGTCGGTATTACCCTTGCCCTTGGCGCTGGTCCAAGCCAGGTCACCCTTGCTTTTCTCGTGGCTCTCCTGATGCAGGTCTTTGACTGCCTCGAAAGTCACCGCACCGCCACTGGTGATGGCCAGGTCTTTACCGCTCTTAAGCCTAGCCCGCTGATACAGCTGGTCACCGCCACTGACCAGCGACAAATCCCCACCGGTCTTGATCTCAGTCCCCACATTCGTAACGCGTGTCACCTCATCGCGCTTGGTCTTCTTCGCGCCCCAGCCACCCTTCTCCTTCATGTCGTAAAGGCTGTAGGTGCTGTTCTGCGCCGCCAACAAACTCAACTTATCCCCGCTATACAGATAAGCCTCATTCCCCGCACTGATCCTGCTCGCCACGATCGTGGTGTCGCGCCCGGCCTGGCTGACAAAATCCCCACCCGCCGTCAGCACGCTTGCCACCTGGGTGGTCTGGTCGTCCGAGGTCTTGATGCGTTTCTTGCCGTGTTTTTCCTTGCCCTCGACGTTGTGAATGTCGCTGACCGAGGCGATGTTGAGGTCGCGGCCGGCGGCGATGTTGAGGTCTTTGCCGGCGGTGGCGGTGCTGCCGATGATGTTGACGTCTTGCCCGGCCTGCATGTTGAGGTTGCCGCCGGCCGTGACGCTGGCGGCGAGGTTTTTGACGTCGGTGGTGATGCTGGATTTCTCGCCGCCGTCGCGGGTTTCGTGCTTGATGCTGGTGTCGCTGGCGGCGATGAGGTTGAGGTCGCGGCCGGCGGTTAAATTAGCGTCGTTGCCAGCGGTGAGTGCGCCGCGGTTGGTGAGGTCGCGGCCGGCGTCGATGGCGAGGTTTTCGCGGGCGACGATGGTGCCGGCGCTGGTGTCGGTGAGGGTGCGCATGCCGACGCCGTCACGCACCTGGATGGCGGTGGTGTCGTTGGTGATGTCGCCTTTAAGCGCCGTGAGGCTGACTTGCTTGCCGCGGATTTCGCCGGCCATGGCGTTGCGGATGCTGTCTTGGGCCAGCAGGCTGAGGTTGTTGCCGGCCTCGACCAGGCCGCCGGTGTAGATAGTGCCGCTGCTGATGGCGGAGAGGTTGTTGCTGGCGCGCAGGGTGCCGACGTTGATCAGGTCGCCGCCGGTGACCAGGTTGAGGTCGCGGCCCTGGATAAGGCTATTGCCGCGCACGTTGCGCGAGTCGGCCTGGGCCAGGTACAGCACCGGTACGAGGACGCTCTGGCCGTCGATGACGCGGTTTTCCATCCACACGATGTCGTGGGTCAGGGCGCCGACTTGCTGGCCGGTCAGTGCCACGCCGAGGCTCAGGCGCAGGGTGTCTTTGCTGGCCAGGCCGTTGTCCATCAGGTAGCGGAACTGGTCGGCGTCGCTGTACAGGCCACCGGCGAGGAAGCGTTGGCCGGTTTGCGCGAGCACGGCGTCACGGATCAGACGGGTTTCGTACTGGCCGTCACCGAGGCGGCGCCAGGCGTTGTCGGAGGTGTAGCCGAGCTTGCCGAGCATGTAGTCGGAGCTGAGGAAGCCTGATACGGAGGTGAACTCGGGGTTGGTCTCGATCAGGTAATGGCTGGTGGGGTCGGCGTTCTTGACGAACAGGCCGTACTCGCCCTTGGGCAGTTGGAAGGTCGGCGAGGTGGTGGGGTCGACCGGGGCGAAGGCGGTGCCGGTGTAGTCCACGGGCACGAAACCGCCGCCGGGGGCCACGCCCACGACGGGCAACACGCTGCCGGGCGCCTGGGCGCTCGGGTCGTTGGCGTGTTTGCTCAGGTTGATGTTGATGCCGCCAACCGGGATGCCGGTCTGGTCGTCGCCGAGGGTGCCGGTCAACTGCGCCAGGGTGTTGTTGTGCAGCGTGCCGTTTTGCAGGGTGCGGGCGACGTTGAGGTTGACCGTGCCGCCAGCTTGTAGGGTAGCGTCGTAGCCAGGGCCGCCGTTGTTGGTCCAGGTGGTGACGTCGCTTGTGTGGGCGAAAGGCCGGCTATTGGGCGAGCGGTTTTTCAGTTCTTCGAAGCGCGCCTTATCGAAATGCCCAGCCGCCGTGGCCGCATTGAACGCGGGAACGTCGACATATTGCATGCGTTCAAACAAATCGTCGGAAACATGCCCTGGCGTGCTGATGACAAGCTTGCGCTGCCCCGTGCGCGTGGCGGCGCCCTGGTTGAGCAGGTCACCGGCGGTGATGCTCAGGTCGCCATTGGCGGCCATCAGGCTGTAGCGGTTCTGCACATTGTCGCCTTGCACTAGCATGTTTTTGCCAGCCACCAGGCGTGCCGCTACCGAATCCTTGGTCGCCGCCTCAAGGTACGTCTCGTAGATGGTGAT
Organism: Pseudomonas haemolytica; assembly: GCF_009659625.1. Lineage (GTDB taxonomy): Bacteria > Pseudomonadota > Gammaproteobacteria > Pseudomonadales > Pseudomonadaceae > Aquipseudomonas > Aquipseudomonas haemolytica. Next base: position 590,153 of record NZ_VOIW01000004.1, read on the forward strand.
CTCGCCACGTTCCCAGTTGTCTTTCTCGCCGCAGTGCTGGTGACAGATCCAACTCAAGCTGCCGGTGGTCAGCGTCTGCCCGAGTTCGAATTCATCTTTGGCGTTTTCGATGAAGCCCGCATTGATGCCGATCGAGCCTTCGCTTTCAACGGTGCCGGAGCGGTTGCTGAACAGCACGGCACGCCCGCCATCCCGTGCGGCGAAGCTCAAGTTGCCTTTGCTGTAGACATCGCCATAGAGGTTGCTGAAACCATTGCTGCGCAAGGTCATGTCGCCGCCGCTGAACAGCAGCGTGTCGGCGGCGTTGGTGATGCCGTTGACTGCGGTGAGGTTCACTGCACCCTGGGCACCGAGGGTGCCGCGGTTGTTGATTTGCGCGGCGGCGATATCCAGCTGCTGGCGGGCGGTGAGGAAGCCGAGGTTGTCCAGGGTGCCGCCGAGGGTCAGGCGGGTATTGGTGGCCGCCAGGCGGCCGCCGTTCTGGCTGAGGTTGTTGGCGGCGACGGTGAGTGTTTGCAGGGCCGAAACGCGGCCGCTGTTGGTCATCTCGCCGGTGGTGATGCTCACGTCACCGTCGCTGAGCAACTCGCCGCCGTTGTTCAGGCTCGCCACATCAAGGGTCAGGCCCTTGCCGCTGGCCATGCGGTCGCCGGCCTTGAGGGTCAGGCCCTGGGCGCTCTTGTAGGTGAGGACTTCGTTGAGTTGTACGCGGCCCAGGCCGTCGACGGTGCCGAACGCCCAGTCGGCGGTGCCCATGCCATTGATAGTGCCTTGGCTGCCGCTGAGGCTGGCGGTGTTGAGGCGAAACAGGCCGGTGCCGGCGTGCTGGATCTGACCGACCTGGTTGTTGAGGCTGGCGGCGTCGAGGCTGAACGCCTGGCTGCCGAATTCGAGGGTGCCGTTCTGGTTATTCAGCGCACCGCTGAGGTTGAGACTGCTGTCGGTGCCGCCCAGGGCGCGCAGTTGCCCGTTGGCGCTGTTGTCCAGGTTGCCGCCGTTGAGGCTCAAGCCCTGATTGGCTTCGATCAGGCCGCCCTGGTTAATGAGAGTATCGCGTGAGGTCAGGTTGAGTTGGTTGCCGCTGATCTGGCCGCCCGCGCTGTTGTCGAGGGTGGCGCCGCTGACGGTCACCTGCTCTTTGCCGAACAGTTTGCCGCCTCGGTTGGCCAAGGCTTCGACGGTCAGTTGCAGGTTGCCAACCAGGCTTGCCATCAGGCCGTCGCTGGCGTTGTCGAGCGTGTCGGCAGTGACGGTCAGGCTGTCGCCCTGCACGGTGCCGCCCTGGTTATCCAGGCGGGCGGTGTGCAGTTCGGTAAGGGCGCCGCCGCTGAGGATCAGACCTTTGCGGTTGCTCACGTCCTGGCCGCTGTAGCTCAGGCCCCCGGCGCCGGCCAGCAATTGGCCGCCGTCGTTGTTATTCAGGTGTTGGGCGGCGATATCCAGACGCTTGCCACGCAGGGTGCCACCGTCGTTGTTAAGGGTGGTGAGTTGCTTGACCAATACGCTGCGTTCGCCCGCGTCGATCTGGCCGCCGACGTTGGTCAGCAGGTCGCTGACATTGAGCACCACGTCGCCGCCATCGCTGACCAGCGCGCCCTTGTTGCTGTTGTTGAAGCTCTGCGCCGTCACCTCGACGGTTTGTCCAAGCAGAATGCCGGCGCTGTTGTCGAAACGCTCGCCGCGCAGTTGCAGCAGGCCTTCGCTCTGGATGCGGCCCTGGGTATTGAGCAACTGGCCCGGGCCGTTGAGCAGCAGGCTTACGCCCTGGGCGCCACCGGCCAGCAGGCCGGCGTTGCGGTTGTCGAGGCCGGAGGCGCGCACGTCGAGCCCATCCCCCAATACGCGCCCGGCGCGGTTGTCGACGTCACCACCGGCGACGTCGAGCAGCAGTTGCTTGCCGACGATCACGCCGCCTTGGTTATCCAGGTTCGCGGCGTGCAGTTCGATATCGCCCTGCCCGGCCTGTAAACGGCCCTGGGCATTGTTGAGCTGTTGCGCGGCGGTGAGGGTCAGCTTGCCGCTGTCGGCGCTCAGTACGCCGCCTGCGTTGCTGCTGAGGTTGCCCGCCTTGACGTTGAGGTCTGTGCTGGCCTGGGCGAAACCCTGGTTGTTGTTGAAGCTGTTGTTGACGGTGAGGTTGAGCGCGCCGCCGTCGGCCTGGATCAGGCCCTTGAGGCTGTTGTCGAGGTCGCTGGCGTTGACTGTGGCGGTCTTGGCGACCAGCACGCCGTTCTGGTTATTCAGCTTGCCGGCGTTGACGCTCAGGTCGTTGGCGATGACCTGGCCACCCCTGTTGTTCAGGTCGGCACTGCTCAGCACCAGGCTGCCACCGGCCATTTCGATGCGGCCTTGGCGGTTGTCCAAGGACGCGCTATTCAGCGTTGCGGCCTGGCCTTCGCCGAAGCGAATCAGCCCGCCGAGGTTGACGATGGCCGGCGAGCTGATCGCCAGGCTTTGTTCGCCAAACAGACGTGCGCTGGCACCTTGGTTGGTCAGTTTGGCGCTGCTGACCTCGACAGTCTTGGCCTGGATGATCGCGCCCTGGTTGGTCAGCGCCTGCGCGGCGGTAATCGCCAAGGCACGGCTGGCCAGCAGGTTGCCGCTGGTGGTGACGGTCTGCGCATTCACGACCAAGTCGCCGATGGCGTTGCGGCTGTTGTCGGGCGCAACGCCGGCTTCGATGATGCCCGGGTTGGTCAGCGTGGCCGCGTTGAGTTCGATGCGTTGGCCGGCGGCCACGCTTTTCTGGTTGACCAGGGCTTGGGCGCTGGTGACCTGCACATTGCCCGTGGCGTAGACCTTATCGGTCAGGTCGACGTTCTGCGCGGTGACCTTGACGTTACCGCTGGCCGCCGCCTGCGCCATGCTCAAGCGCCCATTGGCATCAAGCTGGATATCGCCGCCACTGGCCGCCAAGGTGCCGTCGAGCTTCACGCCCACACCGGCTTCGGTACCGACCAGCTTGATCGCGCCGGCATACATGCCGCCCAGGGCCGAGGAGTCGATCGCCAACTCGGGTTTAGCGCTGCCGTCGTCGGCGCGGGCGGTGGCTTTCAGGGTTTGCGCATCGACGTCGTTGCGGCCAGCAATCACGTTCAGTTCGCGGGCGTTGATCTGCGCGTTGATCTTGGCCGAGCGGGTAATGATGTCGAAGCGCTCGACGTTGCTGGCGTTCAGGCCCTCGCCGTCGATGGTCACGGCGCCGCCATCGACCTGGTAGCGCTGCAACTGGCCGTTCTGGTCGATCACCGGTTTGCCGGTGGTCAGGGTGACGTTCGGGGTGTTGATAAAACCGCAACCGCTGCAGGTGATGCCGTACGGGTTGGCAACAATGACCTTGGCCGACTGCCCCGCCACTTCGGTGTAGCCGCGCAATTGGCTGCGGCTACCGCCGTTGACTTCGTTGAGGATGACGCTGGCCGCGCCGCCCTTGAGGTTGGGGTTGCCGACGATGTAGCCGCCCAGTTGGGTGTTGACCATGGCGCCGTTGGCGTTGTTGAGGATCACGCCGTTGGGGCCGACGTTGTAGTCCTTGTACTGGTTATGGGACAAGCCAGCGCCGTTCGGCGTGGCGATGTTCACCACCGGTACGCCATTGCCCGCCTGGCCGACCGTAGTACCCGGCGCACTGACCACGATACCTTCGGCCTGGGCCAGCAGCGGCTGCCAGAACAGCGCGTTGGCCAGGATCAGCACCAGCCCGCGCTTGGGCAGGCCGAAGAACGCGTCGCGCGGCTTCAGGGCAGCAGAAGGTTGGCGGGCCAGGAAGGCAAATTGGCGAACATCCATTGTCAGTTTCTCGTTGCAGCGGGGCGTTGAATTACAGGAAGAAATCCATGCGGAAGTAGATCGGCGCTTCGCGCTCGGTGACTACACCGGGTCTTTCCAAGGAGTGGGCAAAGGTCACGCTGGTGCTGACGTTTTTGCCACGGGCGAACAGCTCCAGGGAGTTGCTGGACACCCGGCCATGGACGTTGTCGTTGTAACGGTCATTGCTGATCACGCCCTGGTCGTAGCCGACGCTGGCGCCGTATTCGGCGAAGGCCGGGCGCATCCAGTCGAGGGTCACCGGGCGCGCCCAGCGCACCTCGTTGCGCCAGTAGCCGCCGCTGTCGCCGGTCAGCAACTGGTCCTTGAAACCGCGTACCGAGGCCGAGCCGCCGAGGCTCATGCGCTGGGGCGAGAACAGGATGTCTTCGCTGCGTTGGCCGGTGGCCAGGCTGCTGAAGCTGAACGACTCGCCCCACAGGCTGAAGGGTTGCAGGTAACTGACGGTGGCGGTGTATTTGCGGTAGCGCGAGTTCGGTTGGCGCCCGCCGTAGGGGTCGCGCTCATCTTGAGATTGGGCGTCGAGCAGGCCGATGCCGCTTTGCATACCCAGGTCCACGTTGACGAAGGCATTGCCGATACGCCGCCCGTGGTTCACGCCCAGTTGCAGTTCGCTGAGGCGATTGCTGCTGGGCGCGGTGCGCACGTCGAGGACGTAGTTATTGGTGCGCAAGTGCGCCAAGCCGACATTGACCGAGGTCTTGCTCACGTCATCGCGATGGATCACTCGCTCGGCGCGCAGTTGATGGTTCTGGTTGTCGCCGTTCTGCTTGTATTTGTAGTCGTCGGTCACGCCGTAGGTGCGGTAGTCGCTCTCGCTGTAGGTGTAGCTGAAGTTCCACCAGCCCCACGGCACGTTGTAATAGAGCATGGTGTTTTTCGAGGTTTTCTGGTGGTCGCTGATGGCGTCATGGCCGCCGCGTAGCATGAGCTGGTCGCCCAGGCCGAGGGGGCTGTCCCACTCAAGGCCGGCGCCCCATTGCTGTTCACCGGTGCTTTTCTGCCCGTCGTTATTGCGCGACAGGCTGGCGCGCCAGGGCTTTTGCGCGGTGTTCTTGACCACCACGTCGCTGCCGCCGACTTGCTTGCCGGGGGTCAGCTCCATTTGCGCCTGTTTGGACGGCAGGCGGTTGAGCTGGTCCACCAGTTGCTCGATCTCGCGCAGGTTCAGTGCCTCGCCGACCTTGCCGGGAAAGGCCATGGCCAGTTCGCGCTCGGTCACCGTGCTGCCTTCGGCGCTGCGCAAGGCTTCGAGCTTGCCTTCCACCACCAGCACTTGCAGATGGCCGCTGGAGAGGTCTTGTTGTGGCAAGTAGGCGCGGCTGGTGACGCGGCCTTTGCCGAGGTAGTAGTCGGTGATGGCCTTGAGCAATTCGTTGAGCTGCGTCACGCCCAGGCACTGGCCGATATAGGGCTTGAGCAGGCGCTCGCGGTCGGAGGCCGGCAGGCTGTCGGCGCCCTTGAGTTCGATGTCTTTGATCGGGAAGCAGCGAGTGTCGGCAGGCGTTGCCGGGGCTTGGGGCTTTTGCGCTTTACCGGGCAGGTCCTGAAGTTCCTGGAGGCGTCGCTGTTGCTCTTCGAGCAGGCGGTTTTGCCGGTCGCGGATCAGGTCTTGGTCCCCAGGCGTGGGGGCGGCGAACGCGCTGTTCTGGCTCAAGCAAGTGAACAGGAACGTGCAGAGCAATAACCGAGTCCGTGGCAGTAACGAAGACATGTTCGATCCATCGAAAATCAAAGGCCGGCAAACTAACATCGAACTTCCAGCTAGCCTAGAAACTGGCAAAGTTGGAATTTTTGATGAGTTAGTTATCCAAGCTATTGATTAATAAATACAATTTTTTATCAAAAGAGTTTGAGGCGATCACTTGAAGTGATTATTCCGACAAGCGGCAACTGTTTTGATGGCGATTCGACGAATGACTTTTGAATAGCCATTATTTAGCCATCAAGTTCTCGTCGAGTTAGGTTAGTACCGGGGAATGGAGAAAAGTTCGCGGGAGTTTTGTGAATTGGATCCCATTTATCGGAATTTCGACGATAGGGTTGAACCACCGCAACCTATGGGGTGGGCAAATATCAATTGTGGGAGGGGGCTTGCTCCCGATCGCGGTGTATCAGTCATATACATGGTGACTGACACTCTGCTATCGGGAGCAAGCCCCCTCCCACATTGGATACTCGTAGCAGTGAGAATGTCAGCCTATACCCTTGTCTTTTTCTGCGCCGGGTACCAGGGTCAGGCCGGGGCGCTCGACGTCGCGGGAGACATGGGACTTCACGTCTTCCACGCCGCCCTCCTCGTCGTTGTGAATCACCAGCACGCCGGGTTTGCGAAACTGCTCCAGGTGGCCGTCTTCCAACTTGAAGCTTTCGCTCAAGTGCTTGTCACTCAGGGCATTGGCCTCGGCGCGGCGCTGGGCAAATTTACGTCCGCGACGTTGCTGATAACGCGCCCAACTGATCAGGATCAGCGCATTGAACAGGGCGATCCACAGGTAGATCTGCAAGGTGTTGAGCGCGGCAAAAATCGGCGCCTCGATGCGTGGGCCGCCATGGGTTTCGAGCATGGCGTTGATCCCACGTGCGAGCAGCCAAACCAACCCGCCCCAGGCCAGCAGGGTCAGCAGCACATCGATGATCCACATCAGCGTGTTTTGGCGAGTTCTGACCAGTTTCATGCTCACGCCTCCTCTTCGGCAGGTTTGATACCGCGATCCGGGCTGACCCAGCGTGCGCGCTTCTGGTGCTGGTTGAACAGCACTTTGGGAAAGCTGACCAGGGTGGTCAGCAGGCTGACCAGCCAGAACACCATCGGGTACCACACGGTCCAGAACAGGGTTTTCCACAGGTCTTTTTCGTAGCGCCGGTCGATCAGGATGCTCACCGCAAACTGCAGCAGGCACACCATCGCCAGCACCAGGCCGGTAAAGGCAGGCGGCACCAACGAGTCCACGGTAATCGCCGCTGGCAGCGTGACGAATTTACCCACGGCCCAGAAGATCACCGAGAGCAGGAAGGTGAAGGCCCAACCGGTGGACAGGCAGTATTCGAACAGCAGCGGCCACAGGTAGCGATGACGCCATTGCCAGATGCCACGGATATTCTTGAACAGCACTTCGGCGCCGCCCTGGGCCCAGCGCAGCCGTTGTTTCCACAGGCCGCCAACGGTTTCGGGCATAAGGATCCAGCACAGTGCGCGCGGCTCGTAGAAGATCGACCAGTGGTCGAGCTGCAGCTTCCAACTGACATCGATGTCCTCGGTGATCATGTCGGTGCTCCAGTAGTCGATGCGGTCCAGCGCCTTCTTGCGGAACGCCACCACCACACCCGAGACCGTGAAGATCCGCCCGAACACCCGCTGGGTACGCTTGATCAAGCCGATGATCGAGGAGAACTCGCCCACCTGTACCCGGCCGATCAGGGTCGAGCGGGTACGGATACGTGGGTTGCCGGTCACGGCGCCCAGGCGCGGGTTGTCGAGCATCGGCGCAACCATGTAGGCCGCCGCGTTTTTGTCGAGCAAGGCATCGCCGTCGATGCACACCAGGTATTCGCTGCGGGCGGCCACGGCGCCCATGCGCAGGGCCACGGCCTTGCCCTGGTTCTGTGCCAGGTGCAGCACGCGCAGGCGTGGGTGTTGCAGCGCCAGGGCATCAAGCACTGCGGCGGTGTTGTCGCTGGAACCGTCGTTGACCGCGATCACTTCGATGTTCGGATACAACTGGCCGAGTGCCGCATCAATGGTTTCGGCGGCGTTATCACCCTCGTTGTAGCAAGGGATGATGATCGAGATCAGCGGCTCGCCGGCCAGGGTCGGCGCGGGCGTATCTTCCTTCCACGGCCAATGGCGCTCCCAGTGCAGCCAGAAGTACAGGCCTCCGGCGATCCACAGTGCCGACATGAACAGCGGGTAGAAGAACACGAAGTCCATCAGGAACTGCCCGGTGACCAGGAAGATCAGGCCCAGGGGCAAGCCCAGCACCAGCGCCAACACGAATAGAGCCAGGATTCTGTCAAACATGATCAAGGGTTCCATTGGTTGGAGAGGGCCGGACGTATCGTCTTCAAGTCCGGGGAGTTTTCCAGGAAGTTGTCCGGGTAGTAGCCGAAACTGGTGACGCCCTGGCGTTTGAGCACGCTCATCCATTCCGCCAATTGCGTGGCGCTGATATCCGGTGCGGCCTTGGTGCGCCAGTCTTTGGCTTGCAACTCGAAAACGGTTTTTTCCAATGCACCGGGGCGCGCCTTGACCGTGGCCACCAGTTTTTCCAACCAGGCATTGGAGTTCTTCAATGCCTGGCCTTCCATCAACGGCATGGCCATGGGGGCGGTCCAGTCGTAGGTCTGGAGGAAGTCATCAAGGTTCTGCGCGAACCAGGTTTCGCTGCCGGGGTTGAGCATCGGCTCGGCGAAGATATTGCGTGCGGTGAGTATCTGCGGGCCACGGATAGCACGGACCTTCGCCGTCAATTCGTTGGTGAAGTCGATCAGGTAGCGGCTCTTGAAACGGGTCCAGCGCTGCATCACCGCAGGGTCGGCACGCAAGGCAGCAATAGTGTTTGGCAAGCCTTGGGCGGCATACGCCTTGAGTGCTGCTGGGCTGGCGTCTTCAAAGTCGCTCAGCAGCGCATCGTCGTGATAGAGCACACCGTCGATTGCACTGTTGCTGGTGCGCGCCAGGTCTTCATAGATCTCGCCGATGAGCTGCCGCACTTTCGGGTCAAAGGGTGACAGCCGCTGGTATTGATCCGGATCGGTACCAACCTTGCCGGTCTCCGGGTCCCAGCGGGTGACGCGTGGCAACTTGGAGTCGAGGGCGAAGCTGAGCACCGGCATCCACGCAAACACGCTGGCGTGGGCACGGGTATGCAGCTGCCAGGACACGCGGTTGAACAGGTCGGCACGCATCGGCAGGTGGCGGTTTGGGAAGTACAGCGAATGCACCAGGCCATCGCCCTTGGGGTCGGCGTAGGCTTGCAGGAACACCGTGACGGCGCCCATATCCACAACACGCTGCACCAGCACGTCAAGATTGCGCGCCTGTTGCTCCGGGTCGGGATCATAGACGTGGTCCAGGTCCACATGCAGGACGCGCAGCGGCGCCTTGGCCTGTACCGCAACCATGCTGCTGGCGAAGTGTTCGCCATCCGGGTCGGAGGCCACCAGGAAGCGCGGGCTGTTCATCAGCTTGTTCGAATCATCCAGACCGTCATCGAGGGTCAACGCCATCTCATAGCCGTGCTCACCCACCACGGCCAAGGTGGTGCCGTCAGCCGCGCCGTACGGCCATACCCACACCCGTGGCGCCTTGCCGGTGACGGTACGGATCTTGTTGGAGATCGCCGCGACGTCGGTACGCATCCGCGCCTGGAACTGTGCTTCGGTTTCGTAGCGACCGGTCGCCGGGTCATAGCGACGCGTGGTGGCGGCCGGCTCAAGGTTGCCCTGAGGGTTGGCCAGTATGCCTTTGTGATTGGCGTCGGTATGGGCGGCGATTTCCACCAGGCCCGATTGGGACACTTCACGAATCTGCTGCCAGGTCAGGAAGTCGCCCCGCGCCCGTGGTGTACCGGCAAAGTCCACCGGCTGGTTCAGCGGGGTATCGATCCAGGTGCCCACCGGCGCCAGCACGGCCGGCCAGTTGTAGGCCCGCAGGATCGGCATCACGCGGGTGTAGAAGCTGGAATAGCCATCGTCGAAGCTGAGCATCACGGCCTTGGGCGGCAGTGTCGGCCCACCACGGCGCGCGGCGAGAACCTGATTCACGCTGACCGCCTGGTAGCCGTTCTCCCGCAACCAGGCCAACTGCTCGATCAAACGTTCGGTACGCACCGCCACCACGGCCTGGTCTGGGTCGTTATCCGAAACGTCGTGGTAGGCAATGCCCAGGAAATGGTTCTTCGGCCACGGCGCTTCGCTGGCCAGTGTCGGCCGCTCGGCAGGTGGAACGAATGGCGCGGGTTGCTGGGCGCAGGCAGCGGCCAGCATTACACCCAGGACCAAAAAGCAACGGCTGAGGAGGGTCATGGTCAGGCTCTTTTAGAAACGGTAAGTGAGGTCGAGGAGCAGGCGCAGATCACGTTCGCGCTCTCCATCGTAAGGTCGGCTGACCAGGCTCAGGTTGGCGCCGGCTTCCAGCACGTCATTCCAGCGAAAACGTTGGCCGTAACCGATCAAGCCAACGCCGCCGGTGGAGTAATCCTTCTGGCTATAGGTACCCGCACCGAGCTGGAACTGCTGACTCCACTGGGTTTCGTAGCGGTGATAGAGCACATGGTTGACGTTGACGGTGGGCAACACGCTGAAGTCGGACTTGGGGTTGAAGTAGATCGCGTCTTCCTTGCTGTTGCGGCTGGCACCGACTTCCAGACCTAACTCCACTTGCACCTTCGGCGAGCTGTAGACGCCTTCGCGACCTGTGAGCAAGGCTTCGACGCGGTCGTTGCCGTCGCTGAAATGAGACGGGCTGATGGCGAGCTTCCACTCGCGGCTTTCGTTGGCGCGCCAGCGGATGAAGCCGCTGCCGCCGTTGGCTGTGACACCGTCATTCAACGCCCGCAGCGGTGTGGTGTTGAGCAGGTAGCCAAGGCTGCCGCCGTACTGCCAGTGGTCGTTGATGTCGCGGGCAATCGACACGCTGGCGCCTTGTTTGGCGCCATCGCCATAAGAATGGTTGGACACTTCGGCTTCGATGGTCATGTCGCGGGTGCGCCGCTCCACCCCCACGCGCTGCCAGCGGTGCTGGCCGGTGCCTTCGGCAAAATCGGCGGTGCCATAGCCAACGCCGGCGAATACGCGCCAGTCTTCGTCGATGGGCGGGGTGTAGATCACGCTTTCGATGCCCCAGTCACGGCTGCCTGACACCGCCCCGGCCTCTTGGTTATTGCCGCCACCGAAGCTTTTACCGGTGTAGGCTTCCACCCGCACCTCGGCCATGTCGTGCACGTCGCGCAGACGTTTGAGGCGCTGTACCTGGCGGTTGTCCGGGTCACGGGCGACGACGTCATCGGTGAGCAGGTCGAGTTGCCGCCATTCCTGCAGGTCTAACGCGGTGAAGCCTTGGGACATTTCCACACCGATGTCGCGGGGGCTCTGGTTTTCAGTTTCCTTGAGAGAGTCTTCAGCGCGTCTTGGCCAATCACGGGCACGGTACATTTCCGCCTGGGCCAAACGCACACCGATGCTCCCGGGCGCTTTATTGCCCAGGTCTTCCAGGGTTTGTTCGCTGGCGTTCAGGTCAGCACCATAGGTACCGGCCTGGGCCGCCAATTGCTGGGCGTCCATCCACTCGTCGTTAGGGTTGCCGATGGGCAAGCCCTTGAGTTCCACCCGGGGTTTCTCGGTGCTGGCCAGCTGCGTGGCGACCGCACGTGCCTCGTCCACCTGGTCGTTTTCCAACAAGGCGTAGAACAGCGCGGTGCTGTCTTTGACATGATCACCCACATCGGCGTCCGCGGCGCCCAGCGCCTGGCGGTACAGCGGCGCGGCTTTTTCCGGCAGACGCTGGTCGAGGTAGGACGCGGCCACCCAGCGCACGGCGTAGGTCGGCAATTGCACGCCCTCAGCCGTGAGGGCTTCGTATTCGCTGATGACCTCAGCCGTACGCGCCCGTGCCTTGAGCGCGCCCAGGCGGTCAATGCGCCAGACCACCACGTCTCCGTGAGCGGTGGCGTCAGGGCTCCAGCGGCTGATCAGTCTGTCGTAATCCTGCAGGGCACGATCGGCGATGACATAGCGTTCCTTCTCAGTGCGCGTGGCGAACTCGGCCATGCGCACGCGCTCGGCGGCGAGGTCGCCTTCCAGGCGGCGCTGGGTGACCGCGTCCACCACGCCGGGGCGCTTGGCCGACAGGCGCAGGGCCGGTTCCGGCAAGCGCGCGTTTTGCAGGGCGACAATGTATTCGCGAACGACTTCGGGCTTGTCACCGGCGCGGGTAAAGGCTTGGTCAAACTCAAACAGCGCGTCGTAGTTCAAGCCGGCGCGCGTCAGCGCATAACCCAGGGCCATGCGACGGTTCGGGTCATTGGGTTGCGCCGCCACCATCGCGCGCAAGCGTTGCACCGCTTCGTTGGCTTTGCCGCCATCAGCCTGGGTCAGGGCCTGGCCCAGTTGCAGGTCGACATTATTCGGTTCACGCAGCAGCGCCTGGCGATAGACCGCCTCGGCCTGGGCCCACTGCTTTTGATTACGGTATGTGCGCGCCACCGTGGCGAGTGCCTGGGTGGTGAGGTTGCGATTCCTGCCTTGTGCCTCATACACCTTCAGCACTTCGGCGTCTTGCCCGGCCCAACCGGCGATCACCAGGTGGTCGCTGACCTGGCCTGGGGTCTGGCGTTCGGTGGACAGTTGGCGCAGTTGGTTCAGGGCCGGCGTGAAGTTACCGTTGCGGGCCTGGATGATCAGCGCGTCGTAGGCGGGGTCGGCGAAAGCGAGGCCCGGGACCAGCAATTGGCTGCACAGGGCTGCCCCAATAAGCAGACGCAACCGGCCTGAGGCACTGTAGGGGAGGTTTCGCAGCATATCGTGAGCTTCCTTACACACGGAAAGCCCTAACGATAGATGGTCCTGAGCGAAACGCATCAGGGCGCCGGTATCTAATGACCCGGCCTAGCTTTCCTGTAGGAACTATCGCTTAGCGACGTCAGAGGGAGGGCAATTCAGAACAATTGTTCAGAATTGGCTGACACAGATTTTTTGCCTGGCACACAAACCAAATGTGGGAGGGGGCTTGCTCCCGATGGCGGAGTGTCAGTCAGTATATTTTTTCTGACCTACCGCCATCGGGAGCAAGCCCCCTCCCACATTTTTTACCGCATTCCAGGCTTATTGAGCGCCGCTTACTGCACCAACTTTTGACATCACAAAACCAATGAACTGCTCAACGGTCATCTTCTGGCCGTTGAAGGTCACTTCATTGTTGGCGTAGTGCAGCTTGGAAACCACATCGGTACCCACCAGGGTCGCCAGTTGGGTGCCGACGGCCATGCCGCTGACCATCTCGGCCGCCATCTGCGATTGTTGCTCGATAGCCTGCGGGTCAGTCACACCACCTACCTGGGCTTGCAGAGCAGCTACATCGCTGATCATCGGCTTGGACAGGGTCAGGTTGGCATCCAGCAGCGAGACCATCTGCTTGCCCAGTTCAACCGGCGGCAGTTCCATGGACGTTGGCTTGGCCAGGTCGACCACCAGGTTGAACTTGCTTTCGCCGTGGGTGGTTTTCAGCGATAGGTTTTCCACGGCCAGTTGCGGCTTGGCGGCCAGCACCTGGTTGACGTTGGCCTCGGCCAGGGTCTGCTCGGCTTCGGTCAGTTGCAGTTCCGGCACCGGTTGACCGGCAGCGGCGGCGGCTTGCACCGGTTGCATCTTGTCCTGGTAGAGCTTGGTCAGCACCAGCATCGCCGGGATATCAACGTTCTTCATGCTCACGGCCATGGCGGCCGAACCTACCGGCTTACCCTGGTAACCGATCTCGTCAATCTTGTAGTCGACGCGGCCGGCCAGGTTGTTGTCCTTGGTCTCGCTGGAGTCTTTCTGCTCGAAGCCCTTGAGGGTCAGCACGGCTTTCTGCGGGCCGAAGGTGACCTTGGTGTCGGTCAGCTCCACGGTGTTCTGGCCGGTGTAGAAACCGAAGGTAGATTTCTCCAGGTTGCTGGCCACGGTCAGGCCGTTCAGTTGCGCTTCGAACGGTGCGCCATTGGCATCCACCGCCGCGACCTTGAGGCTATTCATGAAGCCCTCGGCCTTGACCTTCTTCCCTTCGGCGCTGCTGTCGAAGTCCAGGTTGGCGCCGGAGAAGCTCACCGAAGATGTGTCGTCCTTGAACTCAAGAGGCAGCAATTCGACGTTGCCGCTGACCGAACGGCTATAGCCGATATTCGCCACGCCTTTGAGCGGCGACACGTCTTTGCTGGCGGCGAACCATTTTTCCGTGGTGGGGTTCTTTTCCAGTTCGTAATGACTGGTGGCCATGACCGGCAGCCATTTGAGGGTCACCAGACGCGAGAACGGCAGCGGGCCATGTTCGATATGGTCGACGAACAGCAACTCGGGGGTCGGGTTGTCTTCACCGAAGACGCTGCCCTGGCCCTTGAGGCGATAGTGCGCGGTACTGCTGAACACGCCACGGTCAAGGGACACCAGTTCCAGGGCCAAGGTACCGTCGACGCCGGCCATGGAGGTCTGCAGCTCTTTGTTGGCGTTCTGGATCGCGGTCTGCAGGACCGGCTCCAGTTGTTTACCGGTGTACCAGGCGCCGCCCGCACTGACAGCGCCGATGGCGACAACAAAACCCAAGAAAACAACTGCTGGCTTATTCATGAAGTGACCTGATCAATCCTGTGAGAAGTGGGCTGTCTTCCCTGAACCCCGAGGGGGTTGGCTCAAGCCCGCCGAAAACGGGGGAAGATTAGCACTGGCGGCCGCAAACGGCCCAGCCTTTCAGAGGGATCAGTTCGCCAGTAGTTCAGGAGTACTCCAGTTCGATTTCGTCCAACTGGTGATCAAAACTCTTCAAACGTGCGGTCCAGGTGTACACCAGCACCTCAAACTCGCGGTGTATCACGGCATTGCCGGGGGTGTCGGCCTTGGGATCGCAGAAATCCAGCTGGTAGCGCTCACGGGCCATTTGCGTGGCCACATCGGACAATTCCCGCGCGTTATTCAGCCAGTGCCTGCCGTCGGCTACCTGCCGGTCAAGCAACACACATTGTTTTTTCAGGACTTCGAGGCTTTTTTCCAGCGGCGTACCGGTGAGGTCACCCATGACTTCCTGGAACGTGCGCCCGGGCTGCCAGTAGCTGCCCCAGAAATAGCGGTCGAACACGGTTTCGACGCGGCGCAGGGCGACCTTGGTGTCCCAGATGGCCACCCGGGTCTTGCCTTGCTCGAGGAGCTTTCGTTTCACCCGCTGGTTTTGATAAGACGCCCAGGCCACCACGCCGATGGACAAGGTGCCGATCACCAGGCAGGCGCTGTCGAGGAACACCATGGCCTTGTCGAGTTGATGGGCGAGCATGACGCCATAGAAATACGCGGCCGATAACAGTACCAGTGCGAAGAGCACGCACCAGAAAGCGGGAGCATAAGGGTTTTTCATTATTGGAATCCCCATGAGCAAACGCGAGCTTTGTCGGGTGAGACGTCACGGCGCCTCACCAGACAAAGCATAGCAATCCGCTCAGGGTTTGCCGGGTTGTGATGCTTGCGTTCGTCCGCTTTCCCAGCCGCCGCCCAAGGCCAGGAACAGATCGATCTGGCTCATGGCAACCTGGGTATTGGCCGCTGCCAATTGCGCGCGCATATCGGTGTAGGTGCGCGTGGCTTGCAGGTCGGCCAGGAACGATTCGCGACCGGCCTGGAAGAAGCGATGGGTCTGGCCTGCGGCCTCTTGCGCCGATTGTTCGGCCTCGGCCAGGGCGTCGCGGCGCTGCAGCACGGCGGTGTATTGCGCCAGACCGGTCTGGGTTTCGCGAATGGCGTTGAGCACTACGCCGTCAAAGTGTGCCAGGGCGCCCTGGGTCGCGGCTTCGGCTTCATGGATACGCGCACGGGCGCCGTTGGTCGGCACGGTCCAGCTGATCATCGGGCCAAAGCCCCAGCGGTTGGTGGCTGGTGTACCGAGGTTTTCCAGCAGGCCCACGGTGCCTACCGTGGCGCCGATGCTGATATCCGGGTACAGCGCGCCGGTCGCCACGCCGATACGTGCGGTGGCGGCAGCCAGTTGGCGTTCAGCCTGGCGCACATCGGGGCGACGTTTGAGCAGCGTGGCGCCGTCGCCCACCGGCAGCAGTTGGGCGATGTGCGGCAGCTCGGCGCAAGTGCCTGTGCCGGCAGGCAGTTGGTCCACGGGCTTGGCCAGCAACATCGACAGCCGGAACAACCCGGCCTGGCGCGAGGCTTCATAGCGCGGGATGTCGGCGCGCAGGGATTTGTATTGGGTTTGCGAACGCGTCACCTGGGTTTCATCGCCGCGCCCGGCATCGCGCAGGCGCTGGGTCAGTCTAGTGCTCTGGGCTTGCAGGTCGAGGGACTCGTTGGCAATCGCCAGCTCTTCGTTGGCCGCGCACACCTGGGTGTAGGAGCGCACCACATCGGCGACCAACGTGATGCGGGCGATATCGGCAGCAGCCTGGGTCGCGTCTGCACTGGCCTGAGCGCTTTCGATACCACGCTGCAAGGTGCCGAACAGGTCGAACTGGTAGGACGTGGTGATGCCGACGCTACCGATATTGCCAACCGGGACTTTTTCCGGCAGCAAAAACGCTTCGCCCGACTCTTGCAAACGCTGGGCCTCGGCCTTGGCGCCAGCACTCCAGCCGCCAGCGGATTCGGCCTGCTGCACCTGGTAACGCGAGCGCTGCAGGTTGGCCGCGGCCACGCGCAGGTCGGTGTTGGAGGCCATGGCTTGGTGCACCAGTTGGTCCAGGCGCGGGTCTTTATACAACTTCCACCAATCGGCCGGCACCGGCGCCGAGACCACGTTGCTGCCCTCGCCCATGATCGGCCCTTGCAGGTCGCCACGGTTGACCGCGGCCTGTTCCGGCAGCTTGTAATCCGGCCCCACCACTTGGCAGGCCGACAGCAGCAACCCCAACGCAGCGGTTGGCAACAGCCGCTTCATGGCTGTTCTCCATCTTTAACCTTATCGCCGATGATCGACACCGTCGCCGTACGCCCGGCGATCATGCGAAAGTCCGCCGGTACGTCATCGAAGGCAATGCGCACCGGGATCCGCTGGGCCAGCCGCACCCAGCTGAACGCCGGGTTGACGTTGGGCAACAGGTTGGAGCCGCTGCTGCGGTCGCGGTCTTCGATACCGGCGACGATGCTCTGCACATGCCCATGCAGGCGGGCGTTGTCGCCAATCACACGGATATCCACGCCCATGCCGACATGGATGCCATCGAGCTTGGTCTCTTCGAAGTAGCCGTCGATATGGAAGGAATTGCTGTCCACCACCGACAGCACCGGGCGCCCGGCGGTGACGAATTCCTGGGTACGCGGTGCGCGGTCGTTGACGTAGCCGTCCACGGGACTACGGATCACCGAGCGGTCGAGGTTGAGTTGGGCCGAATCCACCGTCACTTGCGCTTCGGCCAGGGCCGATTGGGCGCGGGCGACGCGGGACTGGCTTTCTTCCAGTTGCTCGCTGGGCACCAGGTTGCCGAGGCCACGGTTACGCTTGTACTCGCGCTGGGCCTGGGCCAGGGTTTCCTGGCGGTCGGCCACGGCGGCCTGGGCTTGGCGCAGGGCCAGCTTGAAGCGGTCCTGGTCAACGGCGAAGAGCACCTGGCCCTTGGTCACCAGCTGGTTATCGCGCACGTCGACGCGCTGGATCAGCCCGGACACGTCCGGGGCGATCTGCACGATGTCGGCGCGGATGTGCCCGTCACGGGTCCAGGGCGCATACATGTAGTACATGACCATGCGCCACACGACGACGACCGCGAAACTCACGATCAACAGCGTCAGGACGACACGGCCGATGGTCAAAAAAGGTTTTTTCATGTCATCAAATATCGACTGAGTGAGTCCACCGCGCCCAGCAACAGCGCGTAGAGCCCCACATTGAACAATGCCCGGTGCCAGACCAGGCGATAGAAGTGCATGCGCGTCAACAGCCCGTGCACCACCAGAAACAACACATACGTAATGCCCATCAGCACCAGCAGCGTGGGCAGGAACACCCCACTGATATCCAGATCACCGATCATAAAGGCGCTCCATCGGGTAGCGGCGCTTCCATCTCAGTGCCGCCAATGAATTCCACGCCGGGCAGCAGTGCCAGGCGCAGGCCGGCCAAGGCATGCAGCAGATGCAGGCGAGTGTCGTCTTCGTCTTGCAGGCCCTGGCCGTTGAGGGCGCGGCGCGTGCGGTCCAGGGTCATCAGCAGACCGCTGGGCGCGGGCAAGCGTTCACCCGCCTTGAGGCACGCCTTGAAGTAGCCGCCCACGCCTTCCACCACCTGGTTAAGTAATACCCGTGGCACACCGAGGATGCGCGGCGAGTAGGCCAGCAGGTCGAGCAGGTTCAGCGCTACACGCAGGTCGCGCAGGGCGATGCCGGTGTCTTGGCCAGTGAGAGCCAGGCGCGGCAGGTGTTGCATCAGGCGGTCGAGCATTTGCGCGGCCATGTGCCGGTGCTCGGCCAGGGTTGCAGGCTCGGTGAGGCTGACAATGTCGCGCCAGCTGAAACGGGTGAGGCGCTTGGCCGCCAGTTCGGCACCGAAGGGCCGTGCAATCAAGGTCCATACAAACGCGAACAACAAACCCACCGGCCCGGCCAGATTGACGTTGGCGAAGTTGAGGAAGTCGGCGTCATAGGCGCCCTGGATGCTGATGAACGACGAAGTGTTCACCAGCGTCAGCAGCATGCCCAGGTAGAACCGTGGCTGCACGGTAAGCGTACCGATGCAGATAAACGGTACGGCGAAAGCCAGCACCAGCATGGGGAAATCGTGCAGGTTGGGCAGCACCAGAAACAGGTACAGGCTGGCGAACAGCACCGACATGGCGGTCCAGAAAAAGAACCGATAAATCTGCGGTGCCGGGTCATCCATCGAGGCGAAAAAGCTGCAAGCGACGGCGGCCAGAATCACGGCGCTGCCGCCATCGGTCCAGCCCAACAGAATCCACAGCACCGAGGCGACGATGATCGCGGTGACGGTGGAAAACGCCGAGTAGAACATCAGGCCACGGTCGAGGAATGGCGTCAGCCGGCCCAGGCGCCAGTGGCGGTAAACGGCGCGCCAGGTGTCCTGGCTTTCGCACTGGATGGCGGCTTGCAGGCTGCGGCAGTCTTGCCACAGGTCGATCCATTCACCCAGCCGGTACAGGGCGTTGGAGAACAGCAGCGTGTGGCGATCATCCAGCGCTTCGCCCTGGGGTTGCGCAGCGTCAATCTTGTCGCGCAACACACGCCAGCGTTCCAGCGGCGCTTGCTCGGTGGTGCTTTGCAGCCAGGCGTTGGCTTCTTCCAGCAAAGGTTTGAGCCGGTCAAGAAACTCCGGGGCGCGGTGCTCGATGGCGTACACCGCGTCATCCAACGCATCGATCACCGGCAGCAGATGAATCATGCGCCCACGCAGTTCCTTGGTGTTGCGCACCGTCTGCGGGCGCGCGCCTTCGTGGGGCAATTGGCCGATCATCAACTCAAGGGTATTGAAGGTGGCGACCATGCCGCCGCGCAGGTTGCTGACGGCTTCAGGGTCTACCTGGCGGGTGAGGAAGCGCTGGCTGTAGACCTGGGCGTCGCTGAACCACTTGGCCACTGAGCCATCGAACACCGGCATCAGGCGCCGTGGCCAGAACATCGCCCCCACCACCGCCGCGACCGCGATACCGAGGAAGATTTCTTCAGTACGCGCCTCGGCCACATCCCATACCGCCAGCGGGTTATCCACTACCGGCAAGGCGATCAGCGGCAAGGTGTAGCCGGCCAGCATCAGGGCATAGTTATTCGCGGTGCGCAGGTGCATGGAGAGGAACAGCAAGGTGCCCGTCCATAACGCAATCACCACCACCAACAGGTAGGGCGACTGCACGAACATCGGCACAAACAGCACCGCCGCCGCCGCCCCCATGAAAGTGCCGATGGCGCGGTACAGGGCCTTGGAACTGGTGGGGCCGACAAACGGGCTGGAGACGATATACACCGTGGCCATCGCCCAGTACGGACGCGGCATTTGCATCAGCATGGCGATGTACAGCGCGATCATCGATGCGGCGAATGTGCGGACCCCATAGAACCAGTCGCGGGCAGGCGGGAAGCCAGTAAAAAAACCGTTCAAGGCGTCACAGCCTCGGCCGCCTCGAAGGCCCGCAGCACGCGCAGCGCGGCTTCCAGATCGGTGGGGGCGATATCCGCAAGGACTTCGTTACGCAGGCGTACCAACTGCGCTTCCACCGCCTGCACCAGCTCACGGCCACGCTCGGTGAGGCTCAGGGCCTTGGCGCGGCGGTCGTGGATGTCTTCGGTGCGGCAGACATACCCGTCGTTGCAGAGCCGGTCGAGCAGGCGCACCAGCGACGGGCTTTCCATCCCGGAAGCCTGGGCTACCTTGACCTGATGCACACCGTCGCCCAAGCGGCCGATCATCAACAACGGCACGGCGCAGGCTTCGGAAATGCCATAGCTCACCAGCGTGGTCTGGCAGATTTTGCGCCAGTTACGGGCGCCCACCACCATGCTGCTGCTGAGGTTCATCTGGAGTTGTTCGAGGGATTGGGACACTGGATAGTTCGCATACAGTTAGTTTGCTAACTATTAATATGGTGGAGTGATCCCAATGCGTCAAGTTTTGAAACAATTTCGCGGATGAGTGGTGGGCTGTGGCTTGAGTAAAGCGGGTTCCGGTGTAGGCATCAGCAAATCGCGATATTTGCCACACAACAAAACAAAATGTGGGAGCAATCCCGCTCCCACATTAGGTCGGCGTCGGCTTCAAGCCAGTGGCTACCCTCCAGCCTTTTTACACCCCTCGCCCACCCCGCAACATCAGGTTCAACTCATCCACCACCTCCGCCCAATCCGCATCCTCCAGAATTTCCTCACGCAAAAAAGCCTTCTGGCTATCCGTCCAGAAGAACGCCTCCGCCAGTTTCAACTCCGGCTTGAGCGGCGAATGAGCGACCACAAATTTTTCAATACTGACCGGGTCATCGTCCAATCCAAGCTGTTTGAACAACGACGGCAAGCTATGCACTGGCAATTCCATGATGAGCTCCTGATAGAGAAGGTTTAACCGAGGCTAGCGACAGCCCTCGGGTTGCGGCGCCGGCACTTTGCACAGCACGAACAGACGCGCCCGTGCGCCACCGCCGTCCTGGCGACTGAGTTCGCGCCAGCCTTCGGGTAGCGGGGCGAAGTCGTCCGGTGCTTCGTTGCTGCTGATCAGCCACACGCGCCGGGTATTGGCCGGTAATGCCGATAAAGAGTCGAGGTATATGCGCCCGCCATCCTGATCTACCAGGGTGCCAAAGCCGTAGGCATTGGGCCGGGTCGACGTGCCGTCGGGTTTGGGCGGGGTGTAGAGCTGCAACTGGGCGTCAGTCTCGTCGTAGTACACGTAGCTGAGGTACCACAGCATGTCGCTGAGGACGATGCGGTCGTCTTCCTGGTAATTGCGATTGACGAACTCCACCGGCACGTTGAGTTGATCGTGCTCATCCACGGTGAAGTTGTTCTTCAACCCCAGCAGTTCCACGCCGACAAACAATACCAACAGCGCCACGCCCAGCCATGACCAGCGTGACGGCAGGCGATCGATGGCAAGGGCAACGAGGATCGGCAAAGCCAAGGCGTACACGGTGAGATAACGTTCGATAAACACCGGCGAGATAAACGAAACCCCATATACCAGCAGCAGCGGCAACAGGAAAAACAGTGCCAGCAGGCGTGCCGGTCGATAGTGCCAGGCCGTCATCACGACCACCGCAATTAACAGCAGCGGAAATAGCCAGAACAGCGGCGGCCAGAAATCAACGCCTTCATCCTGCAGCACGAACTGCCAGATCATCGACGGCAGGGACTGCAGGTTGACCGGATCTTCCCAACCAATGTCCCCGCCGACCTTGAGTTGGTCGACGTGCTGCACCAGGTCCAACAGGTTCGGCAGCCAGGGCAGGTACAACAGCACTATCGTGGCGTTGGCTACCCACCACGCAGGTCGCGTGAGCAAACGTTGCCCCGGCGCCTGCACCCCCAGGTACGCCCAATGCACCAGCACGCACAACGCAGTGAAGTAATGGGTGTAGAAACCGGCACTCATCAACAGCACATACGCGGCCAGGTAACGCGTACGCTCGGGTTGGCGCAGCCAGTACACCAGCGCCAGCGTAGCGCCCAACAGCCACACGCCCAGCAGCGAATACATGCGTACTTCCTGGCTGTAGCGCACCGCCGTGGGCAGCAGCGCCAGCAGGATTCCCGCCAGCACCGCCGCGCGTCGGGTGGACAGTTGCCGCGTCAGCCAGATACCCAGGCCCACCGCGACCACGCCGGGGATGGCACTCATGCTGCGGATCGAGCCGATGCTGTCGCCGAACACCTCGATCCAGCCGCGCAGCAGGAAGAAATACAGCGGCGGATGCACATCATGGGCTGCGTGAAACCACAGGTCGGCCACGGCGTATTCGCTGAGCAGCAGGCTCGACCCTTCGTCGCCCCAGATCGCCGCTGAAGTGAGGTGGTAAAACCGCAGGGCCATAGCCAGCGCCAGGATCGGCACCCACCAGAGACGGCTGAGCCAAGTGGCGCCCTCCCAGGTCAGGCGATGGGAGGCAGGCAACACCGCGAGTTTTTCATTTTGCTCTACCACAGACCGACGCACCTCAATTCCCCTGGCATTGCCCTGCTTGCCTAAGCGCAAACATCGCCACTCTAGGACAAAAGCCCCGGGTTCGCCGCTGGAATCGGACAAATCAGCAATTTGTGTAGGCCTTCACCGAAGCACGCGTCAGGATCAGGCTATTATTGACTCCCTCCAAGGACCAAGGATCAAGGACACGTCATGCGCATCGGTTTTTTGTCACCTCTGGCACTGGCCCTGCTGGCCGGTATTTCCCTCCAGGCCCAGGCCAGTTCCGACGACTCGTGCTACCCGGACTGGCGGGTCTCGCGTGACAGCCTCGAACCCTGCAGCAACCAGCCCTTTCTCAGCCCAGGCAACGACAGCCGGGTCAACCTGCGCCTGTTGCTGGCCGACAAGAAAGCCGCGCCGCTGACGCCCAATGCCTTGGGTGAAGATGACCTGGCCCAGGGCTTTGGCCCGGTACCGTTCCCGGTGTATCGCCTCACGCCTGCCGCGAATGCAGAGACTGACGCGGACTCGGACAAAACGCCCAGCCCCGAACTCGATGTGTTGCTTGCCTCTGTGGGCATCAAGCGCGACGACGCCAAAACTGCCGGCGAAGCCTTCCTCAATGGCGAAGGCAGCCGCTGCCGCAGTAATAGCGAGGGCAGCGCCACCGCGTTTATCAGCCAGGTGATCAAAGCCCAAATGCCGGCGACCGAGCGTGACCTGTTGGTCAAGGCGCGGCTGCAATTGCTCACCACCTGCAACTGGGACGGCCAGGTCGTGGATGCACAGCAGACCCCATCGGCCAACGCCCAGCTGTTTCGCACCTACCTGCAGGCCGCCGCCGATTTCTATAGCGGGCGCTTCGGTGACGCCGAACGCGGTTTCGCCGCTGCCGCTACCAGCGATGTGCCTTGGCTGAAGGAAACCGCGCTGTACATGACCGCTCGCACATCGTTGAACCAGGCCCAGGCCGAAGCCTTCGACGAATACGGCATGCCGCAACGCGAGCATGTGGATAAGGCCGCCCTGAGCGATGCCGAAGAAGGCTTTCTCGGTTACCTGAAAACTTATCCACAGGGCGATTACGTTGCGTCCGCCCGTGGCCTGCTGCGCCGCGTGCATTGGCTGGCCAATGATGAGGCTAAGCTCGCCGCTGACTTTACCTGGCAACTGACCGAGGCCAGCGACGCCCAGCGCAATGTGAGCGTGAACGCGTTGGTGGAAGAAGCCGACCTCAAGTTGCTGATGGTCGGCAACAAGTCGTCGAACAGCCCGATGCTGCAGGCCGTCAGCGACCTGATGGCGATGCGCGCTCATACCCCGCCTCTGTTGACCCGCGAAGACCTCGACAAGCAGAAAGCCACCTTTGCCAACGAGCCGGCGCTGTTCGACTACCTGCAAGCGGCGCATGCGCTGTACGTCGAGCATCAACCCGACACTGCCCTAAAGCATCTGCCCGCAGATGTGCCATCGAACCTCGATTACTTCACCTTCAGCCAACAGACCCTGCGTGCCCTGGCCCTGGAGGCCAAGCAAGACTGGAAAGGCGCCGAAGCCCTGTGGCTGCAACTGCTGCCCCTGGCCAAGCAACCGCTGCAACGCGACCAGCTGGAGCTGGCACTGGCGATGAACTACGAGCGCAGCGGCCAACTGGCCAAGGTGTTCGCCGCCGACTCGCCGATCAGCGCCAAGCAAGTGCGTTACATCCTGCTGCGCAACGTCGCCGGCCCTGACCTGCTGCGCCAGCAGATCGCCAAGGCCAGCGACCCGACCGAGCGCCAGAGCGCGCAATTTGTGCTGCTCTACAAAGACCTGCTTCACGGCCAGTACGCCACCTTTGCCGACGACCTCAAGCAAGCCTCGCTCTCTGAGGACAAACTCGGCACCAGCCTGGGCTACACCTATACCAGCGGCCAGACCTTGAAGCTGTTCCAGTGGGACGGTGACAAAGCCGAATCCGGCTATGCCTGCCCAAGCATCGCGCAAACCGCCGCGACCTTGCAGGACGACGCTAAAAACCCCCACGCCTTGAACTGCTTCGGTGAATTCATCCTGCGCAACGGCCTGGACGGCATGCCCCTGGAACAACCCCGCGCCGCCGGCAGCCTGGGCAGCACCGCCTCGCAGTTCAAGGGTGAAACCTTCTCGCGCCTGGACGGCTACAAACAGGTGATCGCCAACGCCAAGGCGCCGAAAACCGACAAGGCCTATGCGCTGTTCCGCGCCATCAACTGCTACGCGCCGGCTGGCTACAACAGTTGTGGTGGCGAGGACGTCGCGCCAGCGGTGCGCAAAGCCTGGTTCCGCCAACTCAAGACCGGTTTCGCCGACACCCAGTGGGGCAAATCGCTGCAGTACTACTGGTGAAGTCGCTGTGGCTGGGCTTGCTGTTGCTGGCAAGCCCGGCTTTCGGCACCGTCGACGCCCGCGACTACGACGCCTTCTGGCTGTGGAGCGGCGTCACGCCCCAACCGGTTATCAAGCAGGCCCGGACCCTCTACATCCTCCAGGGCCAGATCAACTCCATCCGCCGCGCGCCCCAACGCGGCGTGCAACTGATCGCCCAGGGCATCAGCGTACCGCGTATTACCCAAGGCGAAGTCTGGGTGGTCTACCGTGCCCACACCTTGCACTGGCCGGAACAGGTCTACACCCAACTGCTTGGCCAGGTGCAACGCTGGCGTGACGCGGGCAACCCGGTAATCGGCATCCAGATCGACTTCGACGCTCGCACCCAATACCTGCACGAATACGCCGACTTCCTGCGCGATTTGCGCCAACGCCTGCCCGCCGACCTGCGCCTGAGCATCACCGGCCTGATGGACTGGAGCAGCAACGCCGACCCGGCCGCCATCGCCCAGCTCAAGGGTGTGGTGGATGAAGTGGTGGTGCAGACGTATCAAGGGCGCCATAGCATCCCCGACTATGCGGCTTACCTGCCACGGATGAATCGGATGGGGGTGCCGTTCAAGATTGGCTTGATTCAGGGCGGGGAATGGGAAGAACCGGGGTATTTGCAGGGAAGTGAGTGGTTTCGGGGGTATGTGGTGTTTTTGCAGAACCGTTGAGTCTTTTCGACATTCCACAAGACCCGCTTAAGACGCTCACAGAGCGCACCCTTGAAGGGTGCGCAGCCGAAGACGACATCACGCTCATGCTATTGCGCACGTAAACACGCAATTACCAATCGTAGGTCAGGCTCGACACCACCGTACGCCCTTCGCCGTAGTAGCAGTCCAAGTCACTGGTGCACTGCGAGACGTAGGTCTTGTTGGTGAGGTTCTGTACGTTCATCGCCAGTTTCACGCCCTTGAGCTTGAGCGGCGAGGTGCTCAGGTCGTAGCTGAGGCTCGCATCGTAGACGCTGTAGGACGGCACGCTGAAGGCGCCCTCGTAGTAGTCGCCCAGGCTTTGGCGGGCATAGCGCACGCCTAGGCCCGCGCCAAGGCCGGCCAGCGGGGTGTCGCCGAGCACGGTGTAGTTGACCCACATCGAGGCGGTGAGTGGCGAAATACCGGCCGGGTGGCGACCCTGGCGGCCGTCGTTGTCCTTGGTGTATTTGATGTCGTTGCGCGCAGCCGAGGCGATGATTTCCCAGGCGTCACTCAGAACGGCCTTGGCTTCCAGTTCAACACCCCGCGAGCGCATGGCGCCGCTTTGGGTGCTGAAGGTGGTGTCCACCGGGTTGGTGGTCAGCACATTGTCCTGGTCCAGTTGGTACACCGAGGCTTGGATAAAACTCTTTTGGCCTGGCGGCTGGTACTTCACGCCGACTTCGTATTGTTTGCCGGTGGACGGTTCGAACGGTTTTCGGTTCGAGTCGGTGCCGGCCAGCGGCAGGAAGGATTCCGAGTAGCTGACAAAGGGCGCCACGCCGTTATCGAATAGATACACCAGACCCGCACGGCCGGTGAACGCCTGGTCTTTGCTGGCAAAGCGGGTATCGGCCAACGGCTCCTTGTTCACCACATTGGCCCAGTCATAGCGCCCACCGAGCACCAGCGCCCATTTATCCAGCTTGATCTGGTCCTGCATGTACAGGCCGGTCTGAGTAACGGTGCGGTCCCAGCGATAGGGTTGGCCGAAGTTCATGCGCTGGCCGTAGACCGGCTTGAACAGGTCGATGATCGGCGGGTTGCGGTCATACAGGCCATGAAACTGCGAGTTGGAATGGTAGTAGTCCAAGCCAACGATGACGGTGTGGGACAACGCGCCCGTGTCGAATTCGGCCTGGGCAATGCTGTCGACGCCGAACACCTTGTTGGTCTGCGACCAGTCCACGCCGAAACGTTGCAGGTAGCGCTGGTCTTGCACGCCGGTGGCCGGGTTGGCGACGAAGCGGTAACCGTGCAGCGGCGCGGTGTAGCGATCGTCTACCTCGGCGTAGCGGGCGTTTTGCTTGAGGGTCCAGATGTCGTTGAGGCGATGGGAAACCTCGTAGCCCAGCACGTATTGCTCGCGGTTGTACTGGTTGACGCCCGGCTCGCCGATAAATACGTCGCGCTTGATCTTGCCATTGGGGTTGTCCCACAGCGTGCCGGAGGCCGGCAAGCCTTGGGCTTCGGGTACGCCTTTGTCTTTCTGGTACTGGGCGAACAGGGTCAGGCTGGTGTCGTCATTGGGGCGCCAGGTGAGGCTGGGGGCGATGAACTGGCGCTTGTTTTCGACATAGTTGATCTCGTCCTGCCCGTCATTGGCCAGGCCGGTCAGGCGATAGAGAAATTGCCCCTGTTCATCCAGCGGGCCACTCAGGTCGATGGCGGCGCTTTTGTGTTCGTAGGTGCCGGCCTCCAGCACCACTTGGCGTACCGGGGTTTCGCTGGGCCGCTTGCTGACCATATTGACGATGCCGCCCGGCTGGTTCTGGCCGTAAAGCACTGACGCCGGGCCCTTGAGCACTTCGATGCGCTCCAGGGAGTACGGCTCGATCTGCAACGCGCCGCCGGTGCTGCCACCGCCGTAGGGCAAGTGCAAGCCGTCGAGGTACAGCGGCGTGGGCGAAAAACCGCGGGAGGTTGGCTCATCGAACAACTTGACCCGATCGGCGAAGCCGCCCGCGGTCATGCCGGGCGTGTAGAGCAACGCCTGGGTGACACTCTGGGCACCACGCGCCTTGATCTCGGCGGCGGTAATCACGTTGATTGTCTGGGGGATTTCCACCAGCGCCGAGTCGGTCTTGCTGCCGGATGCACTGCGCTTGGCGACAATGCCGTCCACTGGGCCCCAGGCGCTTTCCTGCTCCTGCTGGCCACTGATCTGGGTCGCCCCCAGCTGCAATGCGCCGTCGCCGGAAATGGCTTGCAATGACCAACTGCCCTGGGATTGCACCGCCGCCAGCCCGCTGCCCGCCAGCACGCGTTCCAACCCCGCGCCTATGCCGTAACGCCCTTTCAGCCCTGCGCTGCGCTTGCCTTCGGTGAGCGTCGCGTCAACCGACAAGAGGATGCCCGAGGCGCTGGCGAAACGGTTCAACGCCTGGTCGAGGCTACTCGCCGGAATGTCATAGGTGCGCAGCGCCTCGGTGCTTTCTTCGGCTTGAGCCAGGTTCGGCAGCACCGGCACGGTCGCCAGCAGGCCAGCAAACAAGCCACGACGCAGGGCGCGGGCCAAGGGTTGGATTGGGTGGTGCGACATTGCAGGACTCCCCGTGAGAACGCTTCTTGATTGGCTTTCAAGAGGTATCCCGCACGGCGCGCAAAAACCGACAAGCGCTGATGATAATTTTTTCAGGCGCGCGCCTTGATCGTCACCCAGTAGCGCGTCACGGCCTGCACCTGCACCGGCAATGAGCGCTCCAGGGCCGCGAGAATCGCATCGGTATCGTTGAGTGGGAACACGCCGGTCAACAACAGGCCAGCTACGGCTTGATCACAGCGCAACAAGCCCGAGCGATAGCGGCTCAGCTGCGCCACGAACTCACCCAGCGGCTGGCGCTCGGCGACCAGGCGATGCTGGGCCCAACTGCTGGCATTGGCGCTCACCGCCGGCAGCGCAGCGCATTGGCGTGCGCTGAACCACAGGCTGTCACCGGCATTCATTTGCACCGCCGTGCCGTGCAGCGGAGTGACTCGCAGGCGGCCTTCATAGAGGTCGACACGGCTACCGTCGGGCAGTTCGCGCACGGCAAAGCGCGTGCCTAATGCCTGCACATCACCGGCAGGCGTTTCGACGATCAACGGCCGGGAGGGATCGTGGCCGCTGGTCAGCAGCACCTCGCCACGGATCAGGCGGATACGCCGTTCGCTGGCGCTGAAACGCAGGTCTACGGCGCTGTCACTGTTGAGGTCCAACTGCGTGCCGTCGCTCAAGGTGACGTGGCGAATTTCACCCGTGGCGGTGCGGTGCTCGGCGAAGGCGGCCTGCCAGGGCTCGCTGCGCTGGACCAGATAGCCGCTGCCCCCAGCCACCAGCAGCAAACCAAGCAACTTCAGCGCGGCACGGCGCTGGGTGTCCGGGGCGTCGCGCAAGACTGCCCGGGCGCTGTCGGCGGGTACGCCGCCAAGGGTTTGTTGCAGTTGCTGCAAACGTTGCCAGGCACGCCGGTGTTCCGGGTCCGCCGCTTGCCATTGGGCGAACGCTCGGCGATGCTCACCTTGCAGTTCGCCGCCCCATTGCAGCATCAGCCACTCACTGGCTTGCTCGACAATTGCCGGTGCGATGGGCGCGTCGTGTTTCATTCTTCGTAGACAACCTGATAACAGGCGACGATGGCCCGGGTCATGTACTTCTGCACTGAGCTGACGGTGACGCCCAGGCGCTCGGCGATCTGCGCATAGCTCAAGCCTTCGAACTGCGACAGCAAAAACGCGCGGCGCACATTGTCGGGCATGCGGTCGAGCATGGCGTCGATCTGCATCAGGGTTTCGAGGATCAGTGCACGGGTTTCAAGGCACGGTGACTCGGGCTCGGGCAGGTGCGCGATGCTCTCCAGGTAGGCGCGCTCGATACGCAGGCGGCGCCATTGGTCGATCACCAGATTGCGCGCGATCTGTGCCAGGTAGCTGCGGCTTTCCTTGTCGCCCGGGAAACGCCCGGACACCAGCAGGCGCAGGAAGGTGTCGTGCGCCACATCAGCGGCGTGCTCACGGTCACCCAGGCGCTTGCGCAACCAGCCTTGCAGCCAGCCGTGATGGTCGCGGTACAGGATGTGAAGCTGTTGCTGGCCGTCAGTCGCGATGCTCATGAAAAGCTCGGTCACGTTATTGAGAGCAATTATCATTACATCTTATTTCGCGACTGACAAAAATCTTTGTTGCTCAGCGCCCGGCGGTCTGCAACGGATACACCGACTCCCACCCTCCTCCCAGCGCCTTGTACAAGCCGACCATGGCCAACGACACGCCGGTAGAGCTTTCCACCCACTGTTCCTGGGTCGCCAGCAACGCGCTTTGCACCGTGAGTACGTTGACGAAATCCACCACGCCTTCGACGTACTGATGTTGCGCGGTGGTGAGGGCGATCTGGTTCTGGCGCACGGCTTCGGCGAGGCTGTCGCGGCGCAGTTGGCTGGCGTTGTAGCGGGTCAGCTGGTCGTCGATCTCATGCCAGGCACGCAACACGGTTTGCTGGTACGCCAGCGCCGCTTCCTGCTGCTGGGCTTCACGCAAATTCAACATGCCTTGCAGGCGACCGCCGTTGAAAAGTGGCAGGCTAAATTGCGGGCCGAAGGCAAAGGCGCGGGAGCCCCAGGAGCCTAAGTCCGACAGTTGCATGGCTTGGGAGCCGAGGCTGCCAGACAGTGTAATGCGCGGGTAAAAGTCGCCCTTGGCCACGCCGATAGTCGCGGTGGCGGCGTGCAGGCGGGCTTCTGCCTGACGGATATCCGGGCGGCGTTCAGCGAGTTCCGAGGGCAGGCCGATGGCGACCTGGCGCTGGGTTTGCGGCACGGCGGCGTCCTTGGACAGCTGCGCGTGCAGGGCCTGGGGCGGCTCGCCCATCAGCAGGCTCAGGGCGTTGATCAATTGATCCTGGCGCTGCTGCAGATCTGGCAGGCGCGCTTCGATGGTCGCGACCTGGGCAGCGGCTTCGGCCACGTCCAGGTCGGTGGCCACGCCGTCGGCCAGGCGCAGTTGCGAGAGCTTGAGGCTGTGGCGGGCGACGTCGAGGTTTTGCTCGGTAACGGCGCGGGTGTTTTGCACGCCGCGCAGTTGAATGTAGTCCTGGGCGGTCTCGGCCAGCACCGACAACAACACGGCGCGGCGGTCGTTTTCGGCGACCTCCAGGGTGGCATCGGCGGCCTCGGTTTCGCGCTTGACCCGGCCCCAGAAGTCCAGTTCCCAGGCGGCCGAGAAGCCCGCGTCCCATTGGTTGAAGGCCGAACGGCCGTTCTCGCCGGAGGGGTCGCTCAAACCTTTGCCGCTGTTGCGCTTGCGTTGATAACCGCCACCGGCATCGACGTTGGGGTAGCGTTCGGCCGTGGTTACTTGGCGTACGGCGCGGCTTTGTTGCAGGCGGCTGCTGGCCAGTTTCAGGTCGAGGTTATCGCTGAGGGCGCGGCGCGTGAGAGACGATAGCTGCTCGTCGTGGAATACATCCCACCAGCGCTCCTGCAAGGGGTCGCTGACGGCGTGGCTGGCGGCCTGACGGCCCTGGGGTTCGCTCCACTGGCTGATGTGTGGACCCTGTGGCCGCTGGAAATCCGGGCCGACCGTGCAGGCGCTCAGGCTGATCAGGCTCAAGGTGAGCCAGGCGACGTGTCTCATTGCTGGGCCACCTCACGCTGTTGCGCGACCGGCCGGGTATCGACGCTGGCTTCTACCGACATGCCGACGCGCAGGCGCTCGGTCAGTGGCTGGTTCGGTTCGAGGACGATCTTCACCGGAATACGCTGCACCACCTTGGTGAAGTTGCCAGTGGCGTTGTCCGGTTTGACCGAGGCGAACGTCACACCCGTGGCCGGTGCCAGGCTCTCCAGGTGGCCGTTGAGCAACTCGCCGTCGAGGCTGTCGACACGCACCTGCACGGCTTGGCCGGCGTGCATGTGGGACAGTTGCGTCTCCTGGAAATTGGCCACCACATAAGCCTCGGCCAACGGCACGACCGCGAGGATCTTGCTGCCCGGCGTCACGTAGGCGCCGACCCTTACCGCACGCTCACCGACCATGCCATCCACCGGCGCGACGATGCGCGTGTAGGACAGCTGATAGCTAGCCATTTCCAACGCCGCCTGGGCGCGCTTGAGCCCACCTTCGGCCGCATGACGCTGGGCGGTGAGGATTTCCACCTGCTTGCGCTCGGCGGCCAACACGGCGGTGGCGTTGGCCAGGCGCGCGGTGGCCTGGTCGATGCGGGTCTTGGCTTGCTGGGCATTCTGTACGGTGCCCGCGCCCACGCCAGCGAGGTGGTTGTAGCGGTTCAGTTCATGTTCGGCAAAGGCCATTTCGGCGCGGTCAGCCGCCACGGTGGCTTGGGCCTGGGCGATCACCGAGCTTTGGCGCTCCAGGGTTGCGCTGGCGTTTTTCAGTTGCGCCTGGGCCACCAACGTATCGGCGTCGGCAGCCTGGGCGGCGGCGCGAAAGTCGCGGTCGTCGATCAATGCCAACAATTGGCCGGCTTTGACGCGCTGGTTGTCTTCCACCAACACTTCCTTGATGAAGCCCGCCACCCGCGGCGCGACCAGGGTGAAGTCGGCGGCGACGAAGGCGTCGTTGGTGCTCTGGTGCCTGCTGCCCAGCACGCCTGGCGCGACCAGGTAAACCAGTACGCCAACGGCAAATACAGCAATAACGGAGACGGCAATTTTGTCTTTGCGTTTCATGGAAAGTCCTTGTGGCTAGGTCGGAGCGCGAGGCGGATAGATCCGCGTGGGCATCCAGAAAATCAGCAGGATCAACGCCGCCGCGACACCGGCCATGACGACGTAAAGATCCGAAGAGGTCAGCACCACGGCCTGCTCGTGCAGGCGATGGGCGAGGCCCGGCGCATCAGCATCGGCCAGGGGCGAATTGCCCAGGCGGTCCACCAGCATGGTTGAGTGCAAGTGCAGGCGCTGGGTGGTCAGCGTGTCCAGCACGGCGGTGGCGATCACAGCGGCCAGGCCTTTGACGGTGTTGAACCAGGCAGACGCAAACGGCCC
Organism: Pseudomonas haemolytica; assembly: GCF_009659625.1. Classification (GTDB taxonomy): domain Bacteria; phylum Pseudomonadota; class Gammaproteobacteria; order Pseudomonadales; family Pseudomonadaceae; genus Aquipseudomonas; species Aquipseudomonas haemolytica. The sequence continues at coordinate 622,357 of NZ_VOIW01000004.1, forward strand.
TTCGATGGGTTGGATACTGCCGGTGGACAGCATCAGCAGTGGCAACACGGCCATGGGCTGGCCGAAAATCTGCAGCAGGTACCAGCCATAGAAATCGTCGCGGATCCACGCCGAGGTCAGGTGCGAACTGCCGATGCAACACAGCACCAACATGCTCAAGCCGATCCCCAATACCCAGCGGCAATCGACCCAGCGCAAGTTGCACAGCGCCGCCACCAGCGGCAACGCGATCAACTGCGGCAACGCCATCAGCAGCATCACCGGCGCGGTTTGCAGCGGCCGGTAGCCCTGGACCTGGGCGAGGAAACTCGACGGGATGATGATCACCGAGGTCAACACCATTAGCACACCTGCCAGCACGATCAGGGCAAACGCCAGGTTGCGCAGGCCGAGCATCTGCAACTTGAAGAACGGCATCGGGTGCGACCATTCGTTGAGCATGAACAACACCAGCAACACGGTGCCACCACACAGCAGGAAGGTGATCAGGCCCGACTCGAACCAGTCCAGGCGATTGCCTTGCAGCAGGCCGATCACCAGCATGCAGATCGCCGGAAACCCCAGCAGCAGGCCGCGCCAGTTGAATTGCTTGAAGCGCTCCAGGCGCAGTGGGTCTTGCGGCAGGCCATAAGCGACAGCCGCCATGGCCAGCAGGCACGGCGCGACGATCTGCCAGAACGCCCATTGCCAGCCGACGTATTCGGTCCACAGCGCCGCCAACGGTGTGCCCAGGCTCGGGCCGAATGTGGCGGTCAGCGCATAGCCGGCCAGGCCATAGAGCTTGACGTTGGCCGGCAGGAAGCGCAGCGCCACGGTCATCAGCATCGGCGGCAGCGCACCACCGGCCAAGCCTTGCACGGTGCGCAGCAGCAGCAGGCTTTCGTAGTTCGGCGCAAACGGGCAGAGGATGCCCAGCACGGTGAACAAACCGATGGCGCACAGCGTGAAGCGGCGCAGGGAAAACGTCACCGAACACCACGGCGCAAAGGCCATGGCCGCTACGGATGTAGCGGTGTAGGCGGCAACCAGCCAAGTGCCTTCGTCAAAGCCGATGTAGAGCGCACCGCGGATATCAGCGAGGGCGACCTTGGTGACCATCTCGTTGAGACCAGACACCAGCACCGCCAGCAACACGCCGACCAGGCCGATGATAATGCGCAGGCCGAATACGGGCGGGCTCAGGGCAGTGGGTTTGGCTGCGGCCTGGAGCGCGGGGGCAGCGAGGGACGTCATGAACAGGTAACTCGGAATGAGAAATACCCGAGCAGTTTAATCAGGCACTTGCATGACAAAAAGTGACTTGTTGGCAGGTTATAAGTGCGCCAGACGCAATCCAAATGTGGGAGGGGGCTTGCTCCCTCCCACATTTTTATTGTGCATGGCTTGAGGTTTTTAGTTGGGTTGGGCTTCGAGCCAGGTGGCGTGGCAACTCTCGCGCATGGTTTCGCGCAGCCATTTGTGCGCTGGGTCTTTGTCGAAGCGCGGGTGCCAGGATTGGGCCAATACCAGCGTCGGCAACGAGATCGGCAGCGGAAATGCACGCAGTGGCAGGTTCAGGCGCTTTGCACTCAAGAGCGCTTCCTTGGGCACCGGCAGGATCAGGTCGGAGTCCGACAGCATGAACATCGCGCCGTGAAAGCCCGGCGCGATCATCGCCACGCGGCGCTCCAGGCCCTGCTCACTCAGCGCGGTGTCGATCGGCCCACGGGCGATGCCGCGCCGCGAGATGCTGATGTGGGAATAGCTGGCAAAGCGTGCGGCGGTGATTTCTTCGTCGAACAACGGGTGGTCTTGCCGCGCCAGACCGACGAAGGTGGTGGAGAACAGGTTCTGCACCTTCACCTCGGGGCTGACCGGCATGGTGTTGCTCACGCGAAGGTCCAGCCGCCCTTCGCGCAAAGCTTCGTCGTCGGTGTCGCCTTCGGGCACGAAGCGCAGTTCGCAGAGCGGGGCCACACGCTCCATGGTGTCGAACAGCCGACCGCCATACACCCCGATGAAGAAGTCATTGGCACGCACGCTGAAGCGGCGGCGCAATGTGCTCAAGTCCACTTGGTCCGCCGAGCGAAACAGCAGCGCGGCCTGCTCCACCACGTTGCGCACCTGGCCTTGCAGCTCCAGGGCCTTGGGGGTCGGCACCAGGCCACGGCCGGCACGCACCAGGATCGGATCGCCCACCGCTTCGCGGATCCGCGTGAGGGTGCGGCTCATGGCGGCCGGGCTGAGGTTCATACGCCGCGCGGCGCCGACCACACTGCCCTCGTCAAGCAACGCGTCGAGGGCGACCAGCAGGTTCATATCCGGTAATTGCATGCCAAGCACTCGTGATCAGTGGGGAGTGAACTGGGCGCAATCGTAGCAGGGATCAATGGCTCAGCGCTGCATACCCCAGCGCTTCACCGTAAGCCGCTCAAAGGTATTGAACACCAGGTTTTCCACCAGCAAGCCGATCAGAATCACCACCGCCAAGCCGGCAAAGACCTTGTCGGTGTACAGCTCATTACGATTCTGGAAGATGTACCAACCCAACCCACCCTTGCCGCTGGTGGCACCGAACACCAACTCGGCGGCGATCAGCGTACGCCAGGCAAATGCCCAGCCGATCCTGAGCCCGGCCAGGATCGACGGCAGCGCCGCCGGGATCAGGATGAACAGCACGAAGCGCATACCCTTGAGGCCATAGTTGCGGCCCGCCATGCGCAGGGTTTCGGACACGCCGAGAAATCCCGAATAGGTGTTCAACGCCAAGGCCCACAGCACCGAATGCACCAGCACAAAGATCAGGCTGTTCTGCCCCAGGCCGAACCACAGCAGCGCCAACGGCAGCAATGCGATGGCCGGCAGCGGGTTGAACATTGAGGTCAACGTACTAAGCAAGTCGCGACCCAACTGGGTCGACACCGCCAGTGTGGTCAAGGCAAACGCCAGCACGATACCGATCAGGTAACCCTTGATCAGCACCACCAGCGAGATACTGACTTTGCTCAGCAACTCGCCACTGAGCAGGCCGTCGAACAGTGCCTGAGAGGTCTGCAAAAAGCTCGGCAGCAGCAGGTCGTTGTTCTGGTAGCGGGCAACCGCCTCCCAGAGAATGGCGAGCACGATCAGGATCAGGCCCTTGCGCAACCAGCCTTGCTGCCACAGGCGTTGGCGAAATGGCAGCTCGCGCTCCACAGGCACGCTGAGCAGCGGTTCGAGGGTGACTTCAAATTCCTGGCGCATACGTCGGCCCCTTCAGTAAGCGATGCGAATATCAGCGAAACCCAACTCACGCTCGGCCTCGGGCACTTCATCGAACAGCAGGCGATGAATACGCCGCGCCGACGCCTGGAACTCCACACCGCCAAGGCTGTGCAAGTCGTATTGATGGCTGTGGATCTCGGCGCGCACGCGGCCGGGGTGGGGCGACAACAACAGGATGCGGTTACCCACCACCAGCGCCTCCTCGATGGAGTGGGTGACGAATAACAGGGTGAAACGCACCTCTTCCCAGAGCAGCAGCAACTCTTCCTGCATCTTGCGCCGGGTCAGGGCGTCGAGGGCGGCGAAGGGTTCGTCCATCAGCAGGATTTTCGGCTGCATGGCCAGCGCGCGGGCAATCGCCACACGGGCCTTCATGCCGCCGGAAAGGGTGTGGGGGTAGGCGTCGGCAAAAGCACTGAGGCCAACTTTATCGAGGTAATGCAGCGCACGCTCTTCGGCCTCGCCACGCTTCAACGTCTTGGAGGCCAGCAGCGGGAACATCACGTTCTGCTTGACGGTTTTCCACGGCGGCAACTGGTCAAATTCCTGGAACACTACAATACGATCCGGGCCGGGCTGTTCGACCTTCTGCCCCAGCAAGCGAATCTCGCCTTCACAGGGTTTGATAAACCCGGCGATGGACTTGAGCAGGGTTGATTTGCCGCAACCCGAAGGGCCGAGCAAGACGTAACGGTCGGCCGGGTCGATCTCGAAACTGACTTGGTGAGTGGCCCGCACCACGCGCTCGGGGGTGCGGTATTCAAGGCTGACGTGGTCCACGGCCAAGAGTGGCTCGGCGGTGTTCAGGCTGCTGGCCGTGTGGCCTTGCAAAGGCGCGTTCATGTCAGCTTCCTTGCAAGGGCTTGGCGTCCTGGAAGAAGTAGTCCTTCCACGATTCAGGCTTGTTCTTGATGGCGCCAACGCGGTAGAGGAATTCCGCCAGCGGGTAGGTATTTTTCGGGGTGACGCTGAATTCGAACTGCGGGTTGTCGATGATTTTCAGCAGTTCGGCACGGTCAATCTTGGCCTTGGTGACACGGATGTAGGTGTCCGCCGCGGCGCCTTTGTCGTTCTGGGCGAATTGCGCAGCTTCGGTCAACGCCTCGACAAATGCCGTGTAGGTTTTCGGATTGTCTTTGCGGAATTTTTCGGTGGCGAACAGCACCGTCGGCGAGTTCGGGCCCAACAGGTCATAGGTGTTCAGTACTACATGCACGTTAGGGTTGGTAAGCGCCTGGTTCTGGAACGGCGGGTTGGAAAAGTGCCCGGTCAACTCGGTACCGCCGGCGATCAACGCTGCAGTGGCGTCAGGATGCGGGACGGCGACGGTGTACTTGTCGAGGCGATTGAACTCCTTGTCACCCCACTGTTTGGCTGCGGCGTATTGCAGGAAGCGCGATTGCACCGATACCCCCACAGCCGGCACTGCGATGCGGTCTTGTTCGGTGAAGTCGGCGATAGTTTTGACCTTGGGATTATTGCTGATCAGGTAATAGGGGAAGTTACCCAGGGAGGCCACAGCCTTGATGTTCTGCTTGCCGTGGGTGCGGTCCCAGATGGTCAGCAAGGGGCCGACGCCGGCTCCGGCGATGTCGATGGAACCGGCGAGCAAAGCGTCGTTGACGGCTGCGCCACCGGACAACTGGGTCCAGTCGACCTCGATGTCGATGCCTTCTTGCTTGCCGTATTTTTCGATCAGGTTTTGGTCACGCACCACGTTGAGCAAAAGGTAGACGATGCCAAACTGCTCGGCGATGCGAATTTTACCTTCGGCCTGGGCGGTGGCCGGGGCGATCAGGCTACCGGCCAATAGGCTGATACCCAAGCCGATGGTCAAAGCCAAGCGTGCAAATGGAAGACTTCTGGACATGCTCATGCTCCGAATCAGAAAGGCGAATCGCCCTGGATGGTGGTGCGGTACAACTTGCGGCGCAGGTGGCTTGGGCAACCGGCGGCCAGGTGGATCAGCGAGCGGTTGTCCCAGAACACCAGGTCGTGGGGTTGCCATTGATGGCGGTAGATGTTTTCCGGCAGCACGCTGTGTGCATAGAGCTGGGCCAGCAGGTCACGGCTTTCGTCATCGGGCAGGCCGACGATACGGGTGGTGAAACCTTCACTGACAAACAGCGCCTTGCGGCCATTTTCCGGGTGGGTACGCACGACTGGGTGTACCACTTCGGCAACTTGAGCGAGCTGTTCCGGGGTAAGCGTTGGGCGCCAGTTGCCTTCGAATTTGGTTTCGCTGTAGCGCGCCGTGTAGGAGTGCGCGGCACTGCGCCCTTCCACGGCGTTGCGCAGGTGTTCGGGCAGTTGCTCCCAGGCCTTGTGCATGTCGGCAAACAGGGTGTCGCCACCTTCGGCGGGCAGCTCCTGGGCATGCAGCATCGAGCCCAGGCTTGGCAGCGCCTTATAGGACAGGTCCGAGTGCCAGAACTTGCCGGCATCCCCCAGGCCGACGGATTGGCCGTTCTCGATAATGTTGGAGACGATCAGGATTTCCGGATGGTTGGCCAGCAGAAACTGCTTGAGCACATGGATCTGCAACACGCCGAAGCGGCGGCTGAAAGCGATCTGTTGTTCGGGAGTGATGCGCTGGTCGCGGAACACCACGACGTGATGGTCCAGGTGTGCGCGGTGGATACGGGCGAAGTCCTGGTCGTTGACCGGGTGGGACAAGTCCAGGCCAATGATCTCGGCGCCGACACTGCCGGGGAAGGGGCGGATGTCGAAAGTTTTGACGGTGGTGGGGGCAGCAGCGGTGGCGGACATTGGATTCACTCCCGGCGGTCAGGGAAGTGAATTTATAGGTATAAGAACGGGATTTTAAATACTGTTAAGGCATATCGATATGGCCGTTTGGTTTGAGGCCCAGGGTGATGCTGATGGTCCTATCGGGAGCAAGCCCCCTCCCACATTTGAATGTATTCACAAATCAACTGTGGGAGGAGGCTTGCTCCCGATGGGGCCGGCAAAGGCGCCAGAGAATTACCGCTCGTGCAACGCCTCGGCCCGCGCCTTGATGATCGGCTTGAGCAGGTAGCTGAGGATGCTTTTCTTGCCGGTGATGATATCCACCGAGGCGACCATGCCCGGGATAATCAGCAACGGCTTCTCATCGGTGCCCAGGTGGCTGCGGTCGGTGCGCAGGGTGATCATGTAGTAGGTGGTTTTCTTGTCTTCGTCGGTGATGGTGTCGGCACCGATGCGTTCGAGCTTGGCCTTGAGCCCGCCGTAGATGGTGTAGTCATAGGCGGTGAACTTGACCACCGCTTCTTGCCCCGGGTGCAGAAAAGCGATGTCTTGCGGCCGGATCTTGGCTTCCACCAGCAGGGTGTCGTTCAGTGGCACGATTTCGACCATGTCGCTGCCCGGCTGGATGACACCGCCGACGGTGTTGACCAGCAACTGCTTGACGATCCCGCGCACCGGCGAGGTGACCAGGGTGCGGCTGACTCGGTCTTCCAGGGCGCGGCCAGTGGACTCGGCCTTGTTCAGTTCGGTACGGGCTTCGTTGAGTTGGGTCAGGGCTTCGCTGCGGAATTTGCCACGGGTTTCGTCGATCTTGCGTTGCACTTCCTTGATCGCCGACTCGGCGCGGGGGATCGCCAGGGTGGTGGCGTCCAACTGGCCGCGGGTTTCCATTTCAGCGCGCTTGAGACGCAGCACTTCCACCGGCGATACCGCACCCTGAGCCACCAGCGGCTCGGACATGTTGATTTCCTGGCGCTGCAGGGACAACTGGCTGCGGTACTGGCTCTGCTTGGAAGTGAACTCGCGCAGTTCCTGTTGGCGCTGTACCAGTTGCTCCTGCAAGCCGCCGACTTCGTCTTTCAACTGCTGGCGACGGCTTTCATACAACGAGCGCTCATTGGCAGCCTGGCTCGGCGCAGCCTTGAGCACGTCGTCGGGGATGTTCAGCGGGCGATCATCCACCTGTGCACTCAGGCGTTCGACCCGCAGTTGCATGGCCAGGCGCAGGGCTTCGGTTTCCCCGGCATTGGAGACAAACCGCGTGTCGTCGAGGCGAATCAACGGCGCGCCGGCTTCTACGATCTGGCCTTCCTTGACGTACAACTCGGCGACGATACCGCCTTCCAGGTTCTGGATTTTCTGCAATTTGGACGATGGAATCGCCTTGCCGTCGCCACGGGTTACTTCGTCGATCTGGGAAAACCCTGCCCACACCACCAGGAACACAAAGAACCCGATGATCGCCCAGATGGTCAGGCGGATGACTCGCGGCGCATCTTCGATCAGCGCTTTGTTGACCTCGGGCAGGGGTTGGCCCTGCAGCGAATCGGAGCCTTTGAAGTAGCGGCCGACCGCACTCTTGATGGAGTTAAGCAACACTGATCTGCCCCTTCTTCAACGCTTCCATGACCACGGCTTTCGGGCCGTCCGCGAGAATCTGCCCACGGTCGACCACCAGCAGGCGGTCTACCAGGGAGAGCAGTGAAGCCCGGTGCGTGACCAGCACCACAGTCTTGTTTTGCACCACGGCTTGCAGGCGTTGTTTCAAGCGTTCTTCACCGGTGTTGTCCATGGCGCTGGTGGGTTCGTCCAGCAGCAGGATGGGCGGGTTGAGCAACAATGCACGGGCCAGGGCGACGTTCTGGCGCTGACCGCCGGACAGGTTCTGCCCACGCTCGCCGACTTGCAGCTCGTAGCCCTGGGGATGCAGGCGGGCGAATTCGTGCACACCGGCCAGTTCGGCGGCTTGCAGGACCATTTCATCCTCGACGTAGCGCGCACCGCTGACCAGGTTGTCGCGCAGGGTACCGGCGAGCAGTTGGATGTCTTGGGCGACGTAGCCGATGTTGTGGCGCAGTTCGCTCACGTCGATCTGGCGCACGTCCACGCCGTCCACCAGCAACGCGCCGGAGTCGGGTTGATACAGGCCGACGATCAATTTGGCCAGGGAGCTTTTGCCCGAGCCACTGCGGCCGATGATGCCGATTTTTTCCCCGGGCTTGATCACCAGGTTGATGTTTCTCAGCGCTGGGTTCTGTTGGTTCGGGTAGGTGAAGTTCAGGCCCCGGCACTCGATGGCGCCTTGCAGGGTGCGGCGGCTCATGGGGCGCTCTTCGAAATTGCGCTCCTGGGGCAGCTCCATCATCTGGTCCACCGAGGTCATGGTGACCTTGGCTTGCTGGTAGCGCGTCAGCAGGCCCGACAGCGACGCCAGCGGGCTCAAGGCACGGCCACTGAGCATGTAGCAGGCAATCAGGCCACCCATGCTGAGGTTGCCGTCGATGATCTGGTACACGCCGAACACGATCATGATCACGCCGGCCAACTGCTGGATCAGCAGGGTCATGTTCATCGACAGGCCCGACAGTAACTTCACCCGCAGCTCAAGCCGGCTCAACGTGCCGATGGTCTGTTCCCAGCCGTACTGGCGCTCGCTCTCGGCGTTGTTGACCTTGACCGCATCGAGCCCGGCAAGGGTTTCGATCAGGCTCGACTGGCGCTCGGCGGCCAGTGCCATGGTGCGCTCCATAGTAGCCACCAATGGCTTTTGCAGCGCATAACCAATACCCAGCGCGAGCGGGAATGCCAGCACCGGCACCCACACCAGATGCCCACCGAGGATGGCAATCACCAGGAAGATCAGCAAGGTGAACGGCAGGTCGATCAGGCTGGTGAGGGTCAGCGACGCGAGGAAGTCACGCAGGCTTTGAAACTCATGAATGTTCTGGGCGAAGCTGCCGACTCGCGCCGGGCGGTACTTCATGGACATGCCGACGATGCGTTCGAACAGTGTGGCCGAGATGATCAGGTCGGTTTTTTTACCGGCCAGGTCCAGGCACAGGCTGCGCAGGCTTTTCAGGACCAGGTCGAACAGGTACGCGCCGCAGATACCCACGGCCAGCACCCACAGGGTGGCGGTGGCCTGGTTCGGTACGACGCGGTCGTACACGTTCATCACGAACAGCGGCGCGGCCATGGCGATGATGTTGATCAGGAAGCTGGCGGCGATGGCGTCGGTGTAGAGCCAGCGCGAACGCTTGAGGGTGTCACGGAACCACGAACGCGCGCGTGGAATCAGGCTGCCGTGGTTGACGTCGAATTTGTGTTGCGGCTGGGCGAAGAAGACCTTGCCGATGTAGTCGTCGGCCAACGCCTCGCGCTTGATCAGCACTTCGCCGCCGTCGCTTTCGCTGAGCAGGACCCGTGCTTCATCCTCGCCTTGCCAGCCGACCAGCACGGTGCTGCGACCGTCCTTGAGCAACAGCAGCGCCGGCAATGCAATCGTCGGGATTTGCTCCAGCTTGCGTTGCAGCAGCCGGCCTTGCAACCCGGCACGCGCGGCGGCACGCGGCAACAGCTCGGCACTCAAACGCTGCGAGGGCAGCGGCAGGCCGGTGGTGAGCATGGCCGCACTGGCCGGTTTCTGGTGCAGGGCGCAGAGCGCCAACAACCCGTCGAGCAATGGGTCGTCGTGCAGGGCGCGTGGATCATGACTGAGATGAACTCGACTGATTTCAGATTCCACGCGGTGCACTCTCGACTAACAGATGGGGCTATTGAGGTGACTCAATTCATCCCAGGCAGTTGGACTTTAGGTTTCACGTCGTTCTGTACGACGGAAGCCATCGGTGCGACCACTCCCTGGCTCTTGAGCAATTCACCCATGGTCGCCTTGATTCGGTACTGAGTAAATAACTGAATGTTCTTGATTTCTTCCAGGCGGCGGGAAGCGGTGAACAATTCATTCTCGCTGTCGAGCAAATCCAACAGGGTACGTTGACCGAGGCCGAACTGTTGCTGGTAGGACGTGCGTACGCGGGTACTGTGGTCCACGTATTGCTGGGCGACCGGCAATTGGGCGTTGGCGTTGTTCAGTGCGTTCCAAGCCAAGCCTAGCTCTTCATTGAGTTGACGCAAGGCGTTGTTGCGAATGTCCAGGGCTTGGTTAGCCTGGTAGGACTTCGATTGCAGGTCAGCCTTGTTGCTGCCACCGGCGAACAGGTTGAAGCGCATGCGCACCATGGCTTCCCAGCCATTGCTGTGGTTGGGATCACCGGAGACGTTGTTGTCGGCATTGGTGCCCAGCTCAGCGTCGAAGCGCGGGTAGAAGGTGGACTTGGCGGCTTCGTACTGCTTCTCGGCGGCGGAGATATCCGACTCGGCCGAACGCAGGATCGGGCTGTTGTCGAGCATCTGGCGACGGGCTTCATTCAGGTCTGCCGGCAGCATGGCCATGAACGGCGCCGGGCGCTCGAGCTGGTCGGGCATCTGCCCGACGGCGCTGAGGTAGTTGACCTGCGCGTCTGCCAGGTTGGTCTGCTCGGTGATCAGGTTGTTGCGGGCCTGGGCCAGGCGCGCTTCGGCCTGGTCCTGGTCGGCACCGTTGCCAACGCCACGCTGGGTGCGCAACTTGATCTGATCGTAGATGCGTTCGTGGTTGCGCAGGTTGTCTTCGGCCAGGCGCACGAACTCACGGCGGGTCAACACTTCAAGGTAAACCTGGGCGACGGTCAACGCCGTACGCTCGGAAGTACCCAGCAAAGAGTAGGCACGGGAATTAACGTTGGCTTGTTGACGCCCGACTTCGCTGGAGGTGGCGAAACCGTCAAAAATCATTTGCTGCAGGCGCAGGCTGGATTCGCCGCGGTTGAGCGTGTCCCAGTGATTGCCGCTTGGGTTGTTGGCTCGGGTGGTGGCGTTGTCAGTACCTTGGCGCCCGTAACCGGCGTTCAGGTCGACACGCGGCAGGTAACCACCTTGTGCAGCGCGCAATTGGTAGTCAGCGGCGATGCGGCTATTTACACCCGCCTGGATTTCCGGGTGTACATCCAAGGCCTGCTGCATAGCTTGGGGCAGTGTCTGGGCTTGTACGAAACTGGCGGCGAGAACGAACGGTATTGCCTTGAACAGGTGCAGACGCATTTAAAAATCCCCAGGACTTCTTGTCTCAAGTCACAGCGATTGGCACCGCTGCGTCGGATAATGGCTACCGTAATGACCGTACGTCGGAAAGTTCAAAAAAGCGGAACTGCTTCACACATGTAGGACGGTTCGCCGCATAAATATCAATGTGACATTACGGTGCTGATTGTTTAGGATGGCAGCCATAAGGTCAATACTTTGGCACAAACTAGATCACTAAAAAATCTAGCCAAATATTTGACGTCAAGACATTCATAGACTACGACCTCCAAATTAGCAGCGCTATTCACACGCCGCAAAATGGAATTTATCGAAACGGATTGCCGGAGAAAATTTTAATGAGCAGTGTTGTTGCCATCGTCAAAAGCATTGTTGGTCAAGTTTTCGTTATTTCTCCGGAAGGCACGCGGCGTGTCCTCGTAGAAGGTGATCGCCTGTTCGCGGGTGACCAGATCGACACGGGCATGTCCGGCGCGGTGAGCCTGGAGTTGGCCGACGGCCGCATCCTGGACCTGGGCCGCGACACCCAGTGGAGCGCTGACTTGCCGGACTCCAGCCTCGACCTCGCCGCTGCGAATGAACAAGCCGCGCCATCGGTTGCAGAGCTGCAGCAAGCCATCGCCGCCGGCGCCGACCCGACCACCGACCTGGAAGCCACCGCCGCTGGCGCAAACGCTACGGGTAATGGTGCTGCCGGTGGCGGCCACAGTTTCGTGGTGCTGGACGCGACTGCTGGCCGCGTTGATCCGACCATCGGCTTCCCAACCGGCCCCATTGGCCAGGGAACTTCGACACTCAACGCGCTGACCGGCGCCCCTGGCGCCGACTCAGGCTTGGCGCTGCAGCCCTCGACCCTGTCCCTGAGTGCAACTCCGACCATCACCGAAGCCGGCGGCGTGCTGACCTACACCGCTACCGTGACCCGGCCTTCCACCAGCGACGTGACCGTCACCTTGTCCAATGGCGCGGTGATTACCATCCCGTCCGGCCAGTTGACCGGCACCGTCAACGTGCCCCTGGCCCCTAACGACAGCCCCTACATCGACCCGAGCCAGATCAGCGTCAGCGTTACCGGTACCACCGGCGGCGGCAATCTGGTGCTGACCATCGACCCTAATCCGGCCGTGACGCAGATCACCGATACCATCGACACCACCACCGTCACGCTGACCGCGGGCGATACGGTGACTGAAGGCGGCCAGATCACCTACACCGCCACCTTGACCAACCCGGCACAGACGCCGGTGACCGTCACCTTGAGCAATGGCTCGGTGATTACCATCAAGGCGGGCGAATCGACGGGCACCGTTGTTGTCGATACTCCGGCTAACGACGTCTACAACAATGGTTCTACCGTCAGCACCACCATTACCGGCGCATCCGGCGGTAACTTCGAGAACCTGGTGCCGAGCACCACGCCTGCGGTCACCACCATTACTGATTCGGTCGACACCACCACCGTCACACTGACCGCTGGCGAGACCGTGACCGAAGGCGGGCAGATTACCTACACCGCCACCTTGACCAATCCGGCGCAGACGCCGGTGACCGTCACCTTGAGCAATGGCTCGGTGATCACCATCAAGGCGGGCGAGTCGACGGGCACCGTTGTGGTCGATACACCGGCTAACGACGTCTACAACAATGGTTCGACTGTCAGCACCACCATCACCGGTGCAAACGGCGGTAACTTTGAGAACCTGGTACCGAGCACAACGCCTGCGGTCACCACCATTACTGATTCGATCGACACCACCACCGTTACCCTGACTGCCGATGGCAACGTAACCGAAGGCGGCCAGATTACCTACACCGCTACCTTGACCAACCCGGCGCAAACTCCGGTGACCGTCACCTTGAGCAATGGCTCGGTGATCACCATCAAGGCCGGAGAGTCGGCGGGCACAGTGGTCGTGGAGACGCCGGCCAACGACGTCTACAACAACGGTTCGACTGTCAGCACCACCATTACCGGCGCTACGGGTGGCAACTTTGAGAGCCTGGTGCCGAGCACGACACCGGCGGTCACCACCATCACTGATTCGGTCGATACCACCACCGTCACCCTGACGGCAGGCCCGACTGTGACCGAAGGCGGCCAGATCACCTACACCGCCACCTTGACCAACCCGGCGCAAACGCCGGTTACCGTCACCTTGAGCAATGGCTCGGTGATCACTATCAAGGCAGGCGAGTCCGTCGGCAGCGTGGTTGTGGACACGCCGCCCAACGACGTCTACGTCAACGGCAGCACCGTCAGCACCACCATCACCGGCGCGACCGGCGGCAATTTTGAAAGCCTGGTGCCGAGTACGACACCGGCGGTTACCACGATCACCGATTCGATCGACACCACCACCGTGACGCTGACTGCGCCAAGTGCCGTTAATGAAGGCGGGCAGATCACTTACACCGCTACGCTCTCTAACAAAGCGGGCACCGACGTAACGCTGAAGTTGGATAACGGCTCTTCCATTACCATCAAAGCTGGCGATACCGTCGGCACAGTGACCGTCCCTGCACCTACCGATGATGTGTTCATCGACAAGAGCACGCAGACCGTCCAGATCACCGAGACCACTGGCGGCAACTTCGAGAAATTGGAAGTTGCGGGCAATGGTGCGACCACCACGATCAACGACACCATTGACAAGGTTGATGTGGTACTGACCGCCACTACTACCGTGGGCGAAGGCGGCAACATCGTTTACACCGCCAGCCTTGTGGATAAAAACGGCGCGCCGGTGACTAACATCACTAACCCGCTGACCGTCACTCTGGATAACGGCCAGACCATCACCATTGGTGTGAATCAATCGAGCGGCACTGTTTCGGTTGTGGCACCAGATGATGTGTACAAAGGCGATCAAACCGTCACCACCGCTATTACGGGTGTGACTGGCGGTGAGCACTTCGAGAACCTGGTACCGGGTACTACGCCGGTTAACACCACCGTTACCGACACACCGGGTACCGATAACACCACTACCGTGACCCTGACCGCTCCGTCCGAGGCGAACGAAGGTGGCCAGATCACCTACACCGCGACCTTGAGCAACAAGGCCGGTACTGACGTTACGTTGAAATTGGATAACGGCTCGTCCATTACCATCAAGGCGGGCGATACCGTTGGCACCGTGACTGTCCCTGCGCCTACCGATGACGTGTTCATCGATAAGAGCACGCAGACCGTCCAGATCACCGAAACCACCGGCGGCAACTTCGAGAAATTGGAAGTCGCAGGCAACGGTGCTACCACCACGATCAACGACACCATCGACAAGGTCGATGTGGTCCTGACCGCAACCACCACTGTCGGTGAAGGCGGCAATATCGTCTACACCGCCAGCCTTGTGGATAAAAACGGCGCGCCGGTGACTAACATCACTAACCCGCTGACGGTCACTCTGGATAACGGCCAGACCATCACCATTGGTGTGAATCAGTCGAGCGGCACCGTTACGGTTGTGGCACCAGATGATGTGTACAAAGGCGACCAGACCGTCACCACCGCTATCACGGGTGTGACTGGCGGCGAGCACTTCGAGAACCTAGTGCCGGGCACCACGTCGGTTAACACCACCGTTACCGACACACCGGGTACCGATAACACCACTACCGTGACGCTGACGGCTCCGTCCGAGGCGAACGAAGGTGGTCAGATCACCTACACCGCGACCTTAAGCAACAAGGCCGGTACTGACGTTACGTTGAAATTGGATAACGGCTCGTCCATTACCATCAAGGCTGGCGATACCGTTGGCACTGTGACCGTCCCTGCACCTACCGATGACGTGTTCATCGATAAGAGCACCCAGACCGTCAAAATCACTGACGCTTCTGGCGGCAACTTCGAAAAACTGGAAGTTGCGGGCAACGGCGCTACCACCACGATCAACGACACCATCGACAAGGTCGATGTAGTCCTGACCGCCACAACAACTGTCGGCGAAGGCGGCAATATCGTCTACACCGCCAGCCTTGTGGATAAAAACGGTGCACCGGTGACTAACATCACCAACCCGCTGACCGTCACCCTGGACAACGGCAAGACCATCACTATCGGTGTGAACGAGTCCAGCGGTAGCGTTACCACCGTAGCTCCAGATGACGTGTACAAAGGCGACCAAACTGTCACCACCGCCATCAAAGGCGTGACCGGCGGCGAGCATTTCGAAAACCTGGTGCCAGGCACTACGGCGGTGAACACCACCGTCACCGATACTCCCGGCACCGACAACACCACTACCGTTACGTTGACTGCGCCAAGCGCCGTTAATGAAGGTGGCCAGATCACTTACACCGCTACGCTTTCCAATAAAGCGGGCACTGACGTAACGCTGAAACTCGATAACGGTTCAAGCATCACCATCAAGGCCGGCGACACTGTCGGCACCGTGACTGTTCCGGCGCCTACCGATGACGTGTTCATCGACAAGAGCACCCAGACCGTCCAGATCACCGAAACCACTGGCGGTAACTTCGAGAAGTTGGAAGTTGCAGGCAATGGCGCGACCACCACTATCAACGACACCATCGACAAGGTTGATGTAGTTCTGACCGCCACCACCACCGTCGGTGAAGGCGGCAATATCGTCTACACCGCCAGCCTTGTGGATAAAAACGGTGCACCGGTGACTAACATCACCAATCCGCTGACGGTCACTTTGGATAACGGCCAGACCATCACCATTGGTGTGAATCAATCGAGCGGGACTGTTTCGGTTGTGGCACCGGATGATGTGTACAAAGGCGATCAAACCGTCACCACCGCCATCAAAGGCGTGACCGGCGGCGAGCACTTTGAAAACCTGGTGCCAGGCACTACGGCGGTTAACACCACCGTTACTGACACACCGGGCACCGATAACACGACAACTGTCACGCTGACCGCGCCAAGCGCTGTTAACGAAGGTGGTCAGATCACCTACACCGCTACGCTTTCCAATAAAGCGGGCACTGACGTAACGCTGAAGTTGGATAACGGCTCGTCGATCACCATCAAGGCTGGCGAAACCGTGGGTACAGTGACGGTTGCAGCACCTGGCGATGACGTGTTCATCGACAAGAGCACCCAGACCGTCAAGATCACTGACGCTTCTGGCGGCAACTTCGAAAAACTGGAAGTCGCAGGCAACGGCGCTACTACGACGATCAACGACACCATCGACAAAGTCGATGTGGTGCTGACCGCGACCACCACCGTCGGCGAAGGCGGCAATATCGTCTACACCGCCAGCCTTGTGGATAAAAACGGTGCGCCGGTGACTAACATCACCAACCCGCTGACCGTCACCCTGGACAACGGCAAGACCATCACCATTGGTGTGAACGAGTCCAGCGGTAGCGTTACCACCGTAGCTCCAGATGACGTGTACAAAGGCGACCAAACTGTCACCACCGCCATCAAAGGCGTGACCGGCGGCGAGCATTTCGAAAACCTGGTACCGGGCACTACGGCGGTGAACACCACCGTCACCGATACTCCCGGCACCGACAACACCACTACCGTTACGTTGACTGCGCCAAGCGCCGTTAATGAAGGTGGCCAGATCACTTACACCGCTACGCTTTCCAATAAAGCGGGCACTGACGTAACGCTGAAACTCGACAACGGTTCGAGCATCACCATCAAGGCGGGCGATACTGTCGGCACCGTGACTGTTCCGGCGCCTACCGATGATGTGTTCATCGACAAGAGCACCCAAACGGTCCAGATCACCGAAACCGCTGGCGGCAACTTCGAAAAACTGGAAGTCGCAGGCAACGGTGCGACCACCACTATCAACGACACCATCGACAAGGTTGATGTAGTTCTGACCGCCACCACCACCGTCGGTGAAGGCGGCAATATCGTCTACACCGCCAGCCTTGTGGATAAAAACGGTGCACCGGTGACTAACATCACCAATCCGCTGACGGTCACTTTGGATAACGGCCAGACCATCACCATTGGTGTGAATCAATCGAGCGGGACTGTTTCGGTTGTGGCACCGGATGATGTGTACAAAGGCGATCAAACCGTCACCACCGCTATCAAAGGCGTGACCGGCGGCGAGCATTTCGAAAACCTGGTACCGGGCACTACGGCGGTGAACACCACCGTTACCGACACACCGGGCACCGATAACACAACGACTGTCACGCTGACTGCGCCAAGCGCTGTTAACGAAGGTGGACAGATCACCTACACCGCGACCTTGAGCAACAAGGCCGGTACTGACGTCACCTTGAAATTGGATAACGGCTCGTCCATTACCATCAAGGCCGGCGACACCGTTGGTACAGTGACCG
>NZ_VOIW01000005.1 GCF_009659625.1 Pseudomonas haemolytica
ACCCACTGGGCAGCGGGCCACGGTGGAAAAATCCGCGTCGCTAAGGCTTACCGAACGCTGCGAATCCCCAACCCGCAACACCCGGTCCATGCCCAGCAACGACGGCATATCCGCCGCATGACTGACCGAGTCCAGCGCCTGCGAATACCAGGCGCCCATCTGCTGGCGGTACTCCACCAGGCTCTGATGAAAGCCATCCAGCTCGTGTTCGATATGGGCAATTTGGGAGGTGTGCTTCATCCGCGAGGACTTCCCACTGGGGAGGGCCACGCGACCAATGCGCTAACGAAAAAAACCATCTGCAATCCCTCGCACTGTTTGATCAGGCGAGGGACTTTGCAGAGGTTTTCAGGGCAGGGGAGTAGAGCTTATCCGGCGGTTGCGTGGGACGTTTCAGCAACCTTGTCGCGCAGCACCAGGCTGCACAGCGCCGGCAGGAACAACAGCGTCAGCACCGTGCCCACCAATACTCCGCCGATCAGCACATAGGCCAGGGACGACCAGAATACCGACAACGTCAGCGGAATAAACGCCAGCGCTGCCGCCAATGCGGTAAGGATCACCGGGCGTGCACGCCGCACCGTGGCTTCGATGATCGCTTCGCGAATCGGCATGCCGTGGTCCTGGTTCTGGCGAATCTGGTCGGTGAAGATCAGCGTGTTGCGCATCAGGATGCCGCCGATGCCGATCAAGCCCAGGATCGCGTTAAAACCGAACGGTTGGTTGAACAGCAGCAAGGTCGGCACCGCACCGATCAGGCCCAGTGGCGCGGTGGCGAAGACCATGAACATCACGCCAAAGGAACGCACCTGGAACATGATCACCGTAAGGGTCAGCAGGATCATGATCGGGAACAACGCCGCCAGGGCCACGTTGGCTTTGGCACTTTCTTCCACCGGGCCGCCGATGTCGATGTGGTAACCGGCCGGCAGCCTGGCGATCAGGGGGTGCAGGTCTTTGTACACGGCCATTTCCACATCGGGCGGTTGTACGCCGTCGATGATGTCGGCGCGCACCTCCACAGTGGTTGCGCGGTTGCGGCGCTTGAGGATCGGTTCTTCCATCACCGCCTGGAAATGCCCGACCTGGGCCAGCGGCACCGAAGTGCCGGTGCTGTTGGTCAGCGTCATGTTATCGAGGTTGGCAAGGTCTTCGCGCTGGCTGCCTTGGGCACGGGCTACCACGGAGACGGTGCGGTTGCCTTCGCGCACTTCGGTGATCGGGTTGCCGCTGAGCAGGGCGTTGAGTTGGGACTTGACCTCGTCGGGTGTGAAGCCGAGCAAGCGCAGGCGATCCTGGTCCAGCAGCAGGCGATATCCGCTGGCGCGCTCACCCCACTCAAGGAAGGTGTCCCGGGTCAGCCGATTGCCGGCAACCACTTGGCGCACTTGCTCGGCCAGCCCGCGCAGCACCTCCAGGTTCGGCCCGGACACACGGAACACCACGGGGAACGGCACTGGCGGGCCGAATACCAATTGCGTGACGCGCACCCGCGCCGCAGGGAATTCGCCGGCAGCGATGCGCTCGCGCATGCGCACTTTCAAGGCGTCGCGGGCGTGGGAGTCTGGAGTTTGCACGATCAACTTGGCGAACGCCGGGTCGGGCATTTCGGGGTTCAACGAGAGGAAGAACCGCGGTGCGCCGCCGCCTACATAGGTGTCGACCATACGTGTCTGCGGCTCCTGCAGCAGGGCTTTTTCCACCTGCGCCGCCACCGTTTCAGTGCTTTTGAATGCGCTGCCGGGCGGCATATACACTTCCAGAATCAGCTCCGAACGGTCGGAATCGGGGAAGAACTGTTTCTTCACCACCGTCATGCCCAGGCCGCACAGCACAAACGCGGCCACCACCAGCCCAGTTACCAGCCAGCGCCCGCGTACGCAGGCTTCTACCAGGCGACGCAGTTTCTGGTAGTAGCGCCCGGCGTAAATTGCATCATGCCCGCCAGGCACAGGCTTGATCTGCGGCAGCAGCTTCACGCCCAGGTACGGGGTGAACACCACCGCCACTAACCACGAAGAAATCAATGCAAAGCCAACGATCCAGAAGATATTCCCGGCGTACTCGCCCGCACCGGATCGCGCGAACCCCACGGGTAAAAAGCCGATGATGGTCACCAGCGTACCGGTCAGCATGGGCGCAGCCGTAGAGCTCCAGGCGTAGGTCGCCGCATGGATACGATCAAAGCCTTCTTCGAGTTTGACCACCATCATCTCGATGGCGATGATCGCGTCATCCACCAGCAAGCCCAGGGAAATGATCAGCGCGCCCAGGGTCACGCGGTCGAATTCTCGCCCCGTGACAAGCATGATCACGAACACGATCGACAGCGTCAGCGGCACCGCTGCCGCCACCACCACGCCCACGCGAAAGCCCAGGGCCAGCAGGCTGATTAGCATCACCACGGCGAGGGCGACGAAGAATTTGAGCATGAACTCATTCACCGCCAGGCTGATGTTTTTCGCCTGGTCGGAGACCTTGACGAAGTTCACGCCCAAGGGCAGGTCGGCCCGGATGCTGGTTTCCTGCGCCTGCAGGCTTTTGTCCAGTTCCAGGCCGTTCCAGTGCTTCTCCATGATCACCCCGAGCATCAGCGCCGGGTCGCCCTGATGGCGAATGCGGTAGCTGGGCGGGTCTTCATAACCGCGGCTGACGCTGGCCACATCAGCGATGCGCAGCACGCGGCCATTGACTTGCAGGGGCACGTTTTCAATCAGCGCCAGGCTGTCGAACGCCCCGTCGATACGGATATACGCGCGAGCGCCGGCGGTCTCGACAAAGCCCGACGGCGCCACGGCGTTCTGCGCGGCGAGGGCGGCAAAAATCTGCTCAGGCTTGATGCCCAGGGTCGCCAGGCGTTCATAGGAAAACTCGACAAACACCCGCTGGGCTTGCTCGCCGAGAATATTGACCTTCTTCACCCCCGGCAAGTTGAGCAAACCCTGGCGCAGAGTCTCGGCCATTTGCACCTGCTGGCGATGAGGCAAGTGCTCGGCTTCCAGGGCGTACAACGCAAAGTAGACATCGGAATATTCATCGTTGAAAAACGGCCCTATTACACCCTTGGGCAGTTTCGCCGCTTCGTCGCTGAGCTTTTTGCGCGTCTGGTAGAACAGCGCCTGGACTTCGCCAGGGCGCGTGGACTCCTTGAAGGTTATGCGCATCGACACAAAGCCGGGTTGAGCGATGGTTTCGACGCGGTCGTAGTAGTCCAACTCCTGCAAGCGTTTTTCCAGGCGGTCGGCGACCTGTTCCTGCATTTCCTCGGCTGTGGCGCCGGGCCAGGCGGCGGCGATGGTCATGACCTTGACGGTAAACAACGGGTCTTCGGCGCGCCCCAACTTGCCAAACGAGAACACCCCGGCGACGAGGATCGCAATGAGCAAGAACAGCGTGACCGCACGGTGTTTGACCGCCAGTTCAGAGAGGTTGATCCCGCGCATGCTCAGTGGTCCTGTTTGCGGTTGAGGGCGATTTCCTGGGCGGGTAGCAAGCGCACCGCGTCGCCGCTGTGCAGCAGGTGCGCGCCGAGGGCAACGATGGTTTGGCCCGGTGACACGCCACTGTCGAGCCACGCGTCTTCCTGGCCGAGGCGGGCGACTTTTACCGGCGCGAAGGTGAGCCTGTTGTCATCGCCAATCAGCCACACGCCGGGGCCTTGGCCTGCGTCCTGCAGTGCGCCAATCGGCACGCGGGTTTGTCGGGCCTGGCCGTTACCTTGCAGGCGTACGGTGATGGTGGAGCCGAGGGCGAAACGCTCTACCGCACCGTGCAGCACATAGCGGGCGCGGTAGGTGCGGGTGGTCGGGTCGGCGCTGGCAGACAGCTCGCGCAGGGTTGCGGTCACGGCCTGGTCGGGGGCGCCGAAGGGGAAGGCCAGGGCTTTTTGCGAGGCTTGGTCGCGCTGGTTTTCCGGCAGGTTGACGATGGCTTCACGGGCACCGTCATGGGCCAGGCACGCAACGATTTGCCCTTCGGCCACCACTTGGCCGCGGTCTGCGCGCACGTCGGTAATGACGCCGTCGCCATCGGCCTTGAGTACCGAGTAGGTGCGGCGGTTTTCAATCTGGCTGGCATCGGATTGCGCGGCGGCCAGTTCCGCCTCCGCGACGCGCAGGTTGGTGGCCGACTGGTCGAAAATCTGCCGCGACACCGCGCCGGTACTGGCCAGGCGCTGGTAGCGGTTTTCATCATCGCGGCGTTGACGCAGCTGGGCCAGGGCGGCGTTGACGCGGTGCTTGGCCGAGCGCAGCGCCAATTCGAAGTCGCCGATATCCAGCACCAGCAAGGTGTCGCCACGGGCAACGCGCTGGCCGGGGTCGACCTTGCGTTCGATCACCTTGCCGCTGACTCGGAAGCCCAGGTCGCTTTCGGTGCGGGCGGCGACTACACCGGTATAGGCACTTTGCTGAGTGTTGGCGGCTTCGACAGTGGCCGCCAGCACGGGGCGCGGCAGGGGCGTTTGAGCGGCATTGTCGGCTTGGCTGTTGCAGCCACCGAGCACCGTCAACAGGGCCAGGGGCGTGAGAAGACGCAGAGGGAGAGGGTGCATGGCGGGCTCCAGGGTGACCAGTGGGCAAAAAATTACGGTCATAATTTTTAACTTATATTATGGTTGAAATATAAATTAATCCAGCCCCGGATAATCCCCATGGCAAATGCCTCGGCACCTTCACGCAGCACATCCAGTGCGTGGGACCGCAGCGGATTGTGGTGATAGGCGTGACAATGGTGGCGGTTAGTGGAGGGCTGATGTTGCCCGGTTGACGTGCTTGGCCTTTGTCGCGTTCGCTCTGTTGCGGCAGCGGCAAGTTAAAGCATTGTCCTATGTATAGAACGATGCGGGCCAGTTTTGCCGGCTAGTGCCCAAGGGTGAGGCGATTTATTGTGTACTCACTTTGGAGGTACACATGAAAAAGCTGATTGGTCTCTACACCAGCCCCCGCGCCCACTGGGTCGGCGATGGCTTCCCGGTACGCACCTTGTTTTCCTACGACACCATGGGCAAGCACATCAGCCCATTCCTGTTGCTGGACCACGCCGGGCCGGCCGAATTCACGCCCACCGAACAGCGTCGTGGCGTCGGTCAACACCCGCATCGCGGCTTTGAAACCGTGACCATCGTCTACGACGGCGAAGTCGAGCACCGCGATTCCACGGGTGCCGGTGGCAAAATCGGCCCCGGCGACGTGCAATGGATGACCGCCGCCAAGGGCATTCTCCATGAGGAGTTCCACTCCCAAGACTTCGCCCGTCGCGGCGGAGCGCTGGAAATGGTGCAACTGTGGGTCAACCTGCCGGCCAAGGACAAAATGGCCGATGCCGGCTACCAGACCCTCGTGGATGGCGATATTCCGGTGCTGCCATTGGCCAACGACGCCGGTCACCTGCGCCTGATCGCCGGTGAGTTCGCCGGTACCCATGGCCCGGCCCATACCTTCACGCCGATTGACGTGTGGGACTTGCGCCTCAACGCCGGTAAGGCGGTCACGCTGGACCTGCACGCCGGGCGCAACACGGCCCTGGTGATCCTCAGCGGCACCGTGCTGGTCAATGGCGAGGAAGTCGCACGCCAAGGGCAGTTGGCGCTGTTCGAGCGTGACGGTGATCGGATCACCCTGGAGTCGAATGAGGACGCCAAGGTGTTGCTGCTCAGCGGCGAACCGATCGACGAGCCTATCGTCGGCCACGGTCCGTTCGTGATGAACACCGAGCAGGAGATCCACCAGGCGTTCGCCGACTTCCAGTCGGGCAAGTTCGGGCAGATGCACGCCTGAATACTGGGTAGGTTTATAACCTCTGTGGGAGGGGCTTGAACCCGATAGGGGCTGTCAGTTTGAGTTTTTCTGACTGACCCACCGCTATCGGGAGCAAGCCCCCTCCCACATTTTGCTTTGTGCTATACCCGCGATCTTCATTTCATGCGATCTTCTCGGCATTCGCCCTGGAGTCGCCTGGATGCCCTCATTTATCGCTGATCACCCGATGCTGTGCGCCGTCGCGTTGATCTTGATCGACATCGCCGTGTGGCGCCTGATCTCCGCCGACCTGGCCAACTGGAAACTCGCGGCGCGGCTGGTGATCTTCGCGGTGTTCAGTGCCGTGCTGTTCAACGACGGCATGAACCCCATGCAAGCGGCGCCTTATGCCGACGACACCACTCTGCACCTGGCTGCCACGGCGTTGCAGATCGGCTGGTGGCTGTTCGGCGCGCGCACCCTGACGGTGTTGCTCGGTGCGGTGATGATGCAGCGGGTCGGCCATACCGGGCGCCTGTTGCAGGACCTGATGGGCGCGGTGATCTTCCTGATCGCGATTATCGCCGCCATGGCCTACGTGCTCGACCTGCCGGTCAAGGGCGTGCTGGCCACCTCCGGCGCGGTGGCGATCATCGTCGGCCTGGCCTTGCAGAGCACACTGAGCGACGTGTTTTCCGGGATCGTCCTCAATACCACCAAGCCTTACCAGATCGATGACTGGATCTCCATCGACGGCACCGAAGGCCGCGTCACCGATATCGATTGGCGCGCCACGCGCCTGCAAACCTCCCAGGGCAGCCTGGCGGTGATTCCCAACTCCCTGGCGGCCAAGGCCAAGATCATCAACTTTTCGCGCCCGGCGGATATGTTCGGGCTGGCGGTCAGCCTGCAAGTCAGCCCCCATGCACGCCCGCAAACCGTGATCGACGCGCTGGAGCGTGCAATGCAGGGCTGCCGGCCATTGTTGGCCCAGCCGGCCCCGAGCGTGGCGTTCAAGGCGTCCACCAGTGGCGGCGCCGAATATGAGATCAGCGGGTTCGTGCCGGCCATGGGCCTCAAGCGCGAAACGCGCAACCTGCTTTACGACCTGGCTTACCGGCACTTACAGGCGGCGGGTGTGGGCCTGCTGTCCGCGACTGAAGGCAGCACGCCGCCAGCGCTTTCCGGAGCCCGGGCGTTGCTTGAACGCTCGCCGATCTTCTCCACCTTGCGCCAGGAAGAAAAAGACACCTTCAGCCACAACATGAGCCTGCACACCTACCGCGCCGGCGAGATGATCCTGGCGGCGGGGGAGGTCAGCGATCATCTGTTCATCGTCGAGTCCGGCGTGGTCTCGGTGCTGTTGATCAAGGACGGGCACACGTTCGAGGCCGGGCGCATGGGGCCGGGGGAAGTGATCGGTGAGGCGGGGATCCTGTCCGACCAGGCCGCGCTGGCGGACTTCTCGGCCAAGACCTTCTGCACGCTGTACCGCATCGAGAAGGAATACCTGAAGCCGTGCCTGGACGCGCGGCATGACATCGGCGAGGCAATGAAGGCGCTGCTGGATTTCCGTATGCATGCCGCCCAGACACTGACCCAGGACGCGCCGGTGGTACCGGTGAAGAAGGGCTTTTTGCAGTGGCTGAGGAACCGTGGCCTGTAGATTGGTCACCTGTTCTTCGCCCGGATTGGCTATTCCTCCAGAACGCTGCCGTGACTAACCTGCTCACCAATCCCACCGTTCTGGAGCACTACCATGCAAACCCGTACCGATTTCTACACCGCCTCCCCGGACGCCATGAAAGCCATGCTCGCCCTGGAGGCGGCGGTCGGCAAACTCTCCATCGAACTGCCGCTGCTTGAGTTGGTGCGCCTGCGCGTCTCGCAGATCAACGGCTGCGCGTTCTGCCTCGACATGCATACCGCCGACGCACGCAAGGGCGGTGAGACCGAGCGGCGCCTGTACACCGTGTCGGCCTGGCGCGAAACGCCATACTTTACCCCGCGTGAACGCGCTGCCCTGGCCTGGGCCGAAAGCCTGACGCTGCTCAGCCAGACCCACGCCCCGGACGAAGATTTCAACGCGCTGGCCGAGCAATTCAGCCCACAGGAACAGGTCGACCTGAGCGTGGCCATCGCCACCATCAACAGCTGGAATCGCCTGGCGGTGGGCTTTCGCAAGATGCCTAAGTAAACCCTTATTCCGGTAGGGGCGGGTGAATCAGAAATTCACCGACGCACTCAAGCGCGCCGTCAACGGCGCGCCCTGGAACAGATAGTCATCGCCCATGTACTCGCCCGCATCGCGCCAGTAGCGCTTGTCGAACAGGTTGTCGACGCTCAGGCGAAACACCGTCTCATACCCATCGACCTTGGTGGTGTAGCGGCTGCCGACATTGACCACTGCGTAATCACCCACCTCCACATTGCCGTTGCGGTTGGCGTACTTCTTGGCGCTGTATTGCACGCCGCCCAGCACCGCCAGCCCATTGACCCACGGCAACGCATAGTCGGCATACAAGCTGGCGCGCAGCTTGGGCACGTTGATTGCCTGGTGGCCTTCATAGTCGGGTGTACCGCTGCCGCTCACCCGCGCGCGGATCGCGGCGACGCTGGTTGCGATTTGCAAGCGGTCAGTGGCCCAGCCGTTGGCGGACAGCTCCAGGCCGGTGTTTTTCTGCTGGCCCTGTTGCATATAGGTAAAGTTGCCCGCGCCATCTGGCCTGGAATACTGATAGGCCTGGCGTGTCTGGAAAACAGCGGCGGCGAAGCTGATGCGGCGCCAGTCGTATTTCACACCGGCTTCAATCTGCCGTGACGTGGTGGGCGCCAGAGTGTCGCTGCTGTTGCTTGCAAACCATGGTGCGGTGCCGCCCAGGGACAGGCCCTTGCTGTAGCTGGTGTACAGCGAAACGTTTTCCACTGGTTTGTAGATCAACGACGCCTGGGGCAGAAACACGTATTGCTGGGTGTGGCGGGCTTGGTTGCCCTGCTTGTCGAAGGCTTTTTCATCCAGGCGCACTTCGCGCCCGCCGAGGATGGTTTGCCACTGTTCGTTGAAGCGAATGCGGTCAGTGACAAACAGGCCGTACTGGCGGCTGTCGAGGTTGCGATGGCTGTCATTCAGTGGCTTGTCGGTAGGTGAGAAGCTCGGCGCGTCCTGATGGATATTGCCGCTGCCGATGTACTCGTTGACCGAGTCGCGCTTGTCGATCACCCGGCGAAACGCGCTGGTGCCAAAGGTCAACTCATGGCCCAGGCCCGCCGTGTCGAACAGCCCGGTCATGGCCGCCTGGATTTCATCGTCGCGGCGAGTGTCGTCGGGGCTGCGGTAGTCGTAGATGTCGTAGTCACCTTCGGGGCTGAAGGTGTTGGCATTGCAGGTGCTGACGTAATAGCAGCCCCAGGCAAACGAGCTGTAGTCATCAATCACCACCTTGCTTCGCGCCGCGCTGATATTACCTTTCCACTGATCACTGAAGCGGTACTCGAACTTGCCGTTGAGGTTCAGCGAATCAATTGCCACCTGCTTGCCGCCGCTCTGATGCCCCAGCAGTTTTTTCGGCGAGGCACCCTGGGGCACTTCGGTACCGCCCAACAGTTGGTAACCCGGCACCGAACGCTGTTGCTTGTTCTGGTATTCGGCATCCAGTTGCAGCACGGCGTCGGGGCTGATGTTCCAGTCGAAGGCCAGGGATACAAAATCGCGCTGGCCGTTGGCGTGTTCTACATAGGAATTGAGGTCTTCATGGGCGACGTTGGCACGCAGACCGAATTGTTGCTCGCTGCCAAACCAGCCGCCGACGTCCGTGGCGATATAGCCGCTGCCGCGATCATCGGTGGAGACGGTCACCGAGCGCACATCCTCCGGGCGCTTGGTCACATAGTTGATCACGCCGCTGGGTTCGGAAATGCCGCTCTGCAACCCGGCCAGGCCCTTGAGCACTTCCACCTGCTGCTTGTTTTCCAGGGCGACGTTTTGCTCGCCGGTGATGGTGCGCCCGTTGATCTTGTAGCTGCTGGCCGCGTTCAGCGAGAAGCCGCGCACCACGAAGTTTTCGTAATAGCCAATCGGTGCATAGCTCTCACCGACAGAGGCATCGTTGCGCAACACTTCACTGAGCAGGCGCGCTTGCTGGTCCTTGATCAGCGCGGCGTTGATCACCGTGATCGAGGCGGGTGTGTCCAGCAGCGGCGCTTCATTGAAGCCACCGACCAAGGCGGTGTCTGCGCGATAGCTGCCGGTTGCTTCCCCCTGGATGGTGACCGGGGCCAGTTCGAGGTTCGCGGCCTGGCTCACGGCCACGCCACTGCACAGCAAGAGGCTGACGCTGTGCAGGCTCAGGTTCAACAGAGAGGAAGGGGGACGAATAGCCATCGAGGTTTCCGTTTTACAGACAGGTGGCAGCGAACGCGCGGGGCGCCGGGAAGGGTCGCTACGCTAGGGGCAAATGACTGCTTTTACAAGGTGTCGAGACTGCTCAATGGCTGATTGCGCGACATTCTTAGCCCTCCTTTGATTGATAGCCTTTTAATCTATCAATAGAAGTTGCAGAGAAAGTTATTGGACTAGTCTCGTATCTAGATGTGCAGCCAAGGATGGACGTGCTGGCTGACCCACTGCAAAAGTGGCTTTGGCATCTGTGTTTTTTATCTTCAACTCTTTGAAATAAGTGATGTTTCCATATTCGCTGATGTTTTTATCGGCAGAGTCTTCCTGTGTTTTTTTGTCGGACCGTCGCACTGCATCAAAGGGAATTCGCCACAGATAGCGGCTTGTTGAAGCCGCCGCCAAGGACAGGATCGATCATGAAGATCGTCGAGAGTGCGTTGCATGCTTTCTATGCCAAACATCCAGGTTTTGACCTGGCCACGTTTGATTTCATTGCCCAGGACAGTGCGCAGGCCCGCAAGAAAAAAGGGGCTGGCAAGACGCGAGTGTCCAAGGCGGAGCAGGTCGTGCGGGCGTACCAGCGACTGTTACACCTGAGTGGCAGCGAGAGTGCGGCGCAACGCCTCGTGGAGTTGGGATTCCATAGTGCCCATCAGATCGCCGCCATGCCCGAGTCGGTGTTCCACGCCAGGATTGGCCAGGACATGGACCCCAACTTCGCCGCGCAACTCTACGCCAATGCCGCGCATACCAAACATCAAGTCAGCCATCTGTGGGCCAACCTGGTGGCCTCACGGCCACAGTCGGCGGCGACGATGCTGCGCGCAAGCACCGTGACCGAAGATACCTTGGCTGAACTGCAAGCGCTGCCCAGTTACGCGGCCATGTTTGGCAACCAGAACTTCTGCAGCTGTGAGGACTGCAAGTCGATCTTCGGGCCCGCCGCCTATTACGTCGACATCATGCGCATCACCGATGCCTATGTCAGCCAGGTCAACAAAGACAGCCTTCCAGCGAAGTATCCCTTGGCGGTCCGGCGCAATGACCTTTTCACCTTGCCGCTCAGTTGCGCGACCACCCATGATCCGCTTGCGTACCTCGGTATCGTCAACCGGGTGTTGACCGACAAGTTGCGGGTCGAGACCCTACAGGCTGATATTCCCTGGCTGCTGGCGACCACCACGTACCCGTTCAGCACTCCGTTCAATCCTCACCGGATGTACGTCGACCTGACCCTGCAGGCCCTGGACCTGAGCTTGGCGCAGATCTACGGCACCACTGCGGGCTTTGCGTCTGCCGACCCCTATGCCCTGGCGCTGGCGGTGCTGGCGTTATCCCGGGAGCAGGCCACGTTTGGGGTGACGCCCCTGGCCACCGAGGCGCAATTGAAGACTGCCTGGGGGCTGCGTGCCGACAATACGCTGGCGAGCTTGTCGGAGCTGACGGTGTTCTCACACCGTTCGGGGCTGCCACGGGCAGCTGTGGCCGAGCTCACCCGCCAGGGCTTGACGGCCGAGGAACTGGAGGCCGGCCTGGCTCATGGGCTGTGGTTCAACCAGTCACTGCCGGCGGGGCAGTCGGTGCAGATTCAACTGGGCGATGACAGCCCCGATACGCTGACCCACCTGACGCCCACCACCCTTGACGCGGTGAACCGTTATATCCGCCTGGCCCGCTGGAGCGGGTTGGGGTTTACCGATCTCGGCTATGGCCTGGGTAGTCTGGGCCTGAATCTGTTGAACGCGGATACGCTCGCGACGCTGGCCATGGCCCGTGGTGTGGTGCAAGGCCTGGGCTGGACTTGGGCGCAGGCCTCGGCCTTATGGGCGGGCATGCCGACCACCGGTTCGGGTGGCGCGCCGGGCACGCCTTCGCTGTTTGATCAAGTCTGGAACAACCCGGTGGTGCTCGGTGGCGATGGCCAGGTGTATCACCCCGAGGACCCGTCCAATCCGCTCTACACCGATAAAGTCGCCACTTGGGATGTCATGGCCGGGCACACCGACCAACCCGGCTTTGACGCGGCGCGGTTGCAGGCCGGCCTTGGTGTGACCTCGGCCGATCTGCAGGCCTTGGCGGCGTTGGCGTTTCCCGATGATGACGCGGTACGCCTGACGGTCTCGAATCTCTCTTGCCTGTACCGCCTGGCCGCGCTGGCGCGGGCCATGGGCCTGGGCGTGGATGCGTTGCAGGCCACGGCGGCCTGGGTGCACATTGATATGACCCAACCCATCCCGCCGCAGGCCCTGGCACGCTGGCTGCTGGTCCCCAACTGGCTGGAGCAATGCCATCTGAGCGTGGATCAGGTGGACGCCTACCTCGATCCCCAGGCCCCGTTGCTGGTCGAAGCGGCCTCTGTTCTCAGTCATGCCGCGCTGCTATCGATCTGGACCCAGGCCCAGGGCAGCCTGTTCACCCCGACCGCGCTGGTGGGCAATACCGTCAGCGAAGTCATGGCAGACACGCTTTACGCGCAAATACTGGCCTTGAGCCCGGCGGTCGTGGTGGATGTACGCATGGCATACCATCGGCACATACCCAATGCGCCGGATATCGCCGTTGCCCTGGTGCCGCTGGCGGTCACCGAGGCGGCGCTGGCGGCCCTGGGTCTGAGTGAGGAAGAAACGCGGGTGGTGGCCCAAACGCTCAATCGCATGCACCGCAGCCAGGCGCAGGTCCTCGACAGCGGCCTGGCAACCTTGGCGGGCGTGAGCGTCGAGTTGATCGGTGCCGTGGGGGCAATGGTTTCGGCACAGCCCGAGCGGTCAGCCTGGCTGACGTGCCTGCTTACCCCGAGCGCCGACGGCGATGCTACCTGGCAGGTCAGCAGTCAAGCCTTGCTCGACGCCAGCCGTTTGCTGTTGGTCAGTGAAGCGCTGCCCCTGGATGCACCCGTGTTGACCGCCATGCTGGCCATGCCGACGGTGTTCGGCGTGATGCCGGCGGCGCTGTTCAGCCTCGACGCCTTGCAGGCCATGGGCGTGTATGTTCAGAGCCGCCAAGCCCTGGGGCTTTCCGATAGCAGCTACCTGGCCTACCTCTCGATGCCCGCCGACACCGCCTGTAGCGACGGTCAGAAGGCTGCTGCGTTGTGCACGTTGACGGGATGGTCGCAGGCCGACCTGTGCGGTGTGCTGGCAGCGCTGCAAACCACTGACCTGTTGTACGACACCACCCATGGCCTGCTGCGCCTGGCAACTATTTTTTCGTTGCTGCGCCGTGGCGGTTTCGGTGCCAGTGCTTACCAAGCCCTGCTGCACAGCCGGCAGTGGGCCTTGAGCGGCAGTGCCGCCACCGCCGACTGGCAGGCCTGGGAGCAACTGGCCAACACGCTGGCGGGCTCTGCGGCTGCACACCTGCGCGGCGCCTGGGCTGAAGTGGGTGGCGGTATCGACGCGCGGTTGCTGGAGGCCCGGCGCGACGTGCTGGTGCCCAGCCTGCTGTGGTATTACGAGGTCAGCCTGCCGTCAGTGCGCACGGTCAATGACCTGTCCGGTTACCTGTTGCTCGATGTACAGATGGGCGGCGCGAATCAGACCTCCGAAGTGGTACTGGCCTTGGCCTCGGTGCAGATGTACCTGAACCGGGTGCGCGCTAATATCGAGCCGGGTATCACCCAGCTACCCATTCCCCAGGTGTGGTGGGAATGGCTAACCACCTACCGGATGTGGGAAGCCAACCGTCGGGTGTTCATCTACCCGGAAAACTACCTGGTCCCGACCTTGCGTTCGTCGCGCACCACATTGTTCCGTGAGTTGGAAGCGGACCTGCTACAGACCAACATCACCCCTGAACGGGTGGAAAGCGCGTATCGAACCTACGTGCAAGGCCTTTCAGGGTACGCGTCGTTGCAGTTTGTCGATGCCTTCCGTGGCACCGTCAGCGACCCGCGCCGCGGTGAGATCGATACATTGTTCGTGTTTGCCCGCAGCGCCACCGAACCCTATTCCTACTACTGGGCCAAGCAGGAGCACCAGGCCAATTGGTCCCAGTGGACCGCCATCGATGTGACGATCAAGTCACCCTATGTAACCCCGGTGTATGCCTTCGGTCGCCTGTTTGTGTTCTG
Organism: Pseudomonas haemolytica; assembly: GCF_009659625.1. Lineage (GTDB taxonomy): Bacteria > Pseudomonadota > Gammaproteobacteria > Pseudomonadales > Pseudomonadaceae > Aquipseudomonas > Aquipseudomonas haemolytica. Next base: position 14,204 of record NZ_VOIW01000005.1, read on the forward strand.
GGTGGAAACCAGCGTGGTGTCCAGTACCGCCATTGAAACCACCCAGGGCAATACCCAGTCGAGCAACAGCGTGGTGTACAAAGCCGCGATCCGCTACAGCTTTATGGATGCCAGCGGCACCTGGGTCGGCGACCAGACCCTGGCCCCCGAGCAGGTGATTTTCGCCGGGCCCAATAACGTCAAGTTGTCCACCCAGTCGGGTTACGACCTGTTCAATATCAACAGTCTGTTCTGGCAGAAGTGCAATGTGCTGCTGTTTGCCGGCACCGCGCCGATCGGCCCGGAAAACGATGTGCGCATCGACGAGAAAATCGCGGTGCTCTACGGGCCGTTCCTGGAAAACACCTCCAATGGCACGCCGATCGACACCTCGGTGCTTGCGCCCAGCGGCAGCCAAGTCAACCCGGCGGTGGCGCAGTTTGAAATCCAGGTGTACCAGCGCAGCCGCATCGTCAACCAGGCTATCGCCTCGGGCTTTCGCGGCCTGGTGGGGTTACGCGAGCCGCTGTTGCTCAACCGCGAGTTGCTCAAGGACTACCTGTTCCAGCGCACCGAATTCCTCAACCTGGCGGACAACTATGCTTTCGGCGTGCCGCCCACGGTGCAGCCGCTGTATGACTATGCGATGAACCGCTTGTATGCGCGCGGCACGCTCAATCCATTTCGCACCAACTACTATGGCGACTGGAATAACAGTGTCGACACCGCGCTGTTGCGCACCCCGGTCACCCCAGCCTTGGTGAAGTTCAGCGGGCTCGAACTGGCGGGAGCGCAGCAGTTGATCCTCGACCTGGTAGCCGCCGGTTACCTCAAGGCCGGCAGCAGTTCCGCCAAGTACGTGGTGCAACCGGGTTTCAGCAACAACGCCGATTTCCGCTTCCTGTTCTTCGGCGATGACAGTCGCGATGTGCAGATTATTCGCCTCTGGGCCAAACACTGCCTGTTGCAGGCCAGCATTGAAAGTCGCGAAGTGCAGGCGCAGACCTTCCTGATGACGCCCCTCGGCCAAGGTGCGGCCGACCAGGCCATGCTCGACCTGCGTGCCGCGGGCATTCTCGACAGCGGCGATTATGTGCGGTCCAGCTTTACCTCGGCCACGGACCTCTCGCAGATCCTTGACGGCGCACCGGATCATGCCTCGGTGGAGTTCGCCATTCGCCAGCAACTGTTCGTTGCCATGGGCGATGCGGTGCTGTTCGCGCGCCTGTCCAACCGGCAATGCTCGACCTTTGTGATCAAGAATCAGCCGTCGCACTTCGTCGGCAACGTCAATAGCGAAAGCTTCCTGGTGACCCCGGATACCTCGCGCGCTCCTGCGTTGAACGAGAAATCACGCGCGATGGGCCTGGAGACCGCGCAGTCGGTTACCAATACGTCGTTTATCAGCAGCGATATTACGGCGGCGGAGTCCATCGCGGTGTTCAACCTGCTGGTGCAGCACGGTGTGATCGACAACAAGGGGCGCCTGAGCGAGCCCTTCCTCAACAGCGATGACTTGAGTTACCTGTTCCCGGGCGAGCCGTTGCAAAGCCGCCAGATCAAGACCGCCCAGGTGCGGGTGGTACTGGTGGATCTACCGACCATGACCCTGGTGTCCTACTACGCCGAAGACGACCGGGTCATCATCACGGTGCAGTCGTTTTTGCGCCTGGGGATTTCCCAGAGCCAGGCCCAGTACGTCTTCGAGACCTTGAAGGCACGCCAGGTCATCGGGGCCCAAGGTTACATCAGCGCCAACTATGACCCCCTGGATGACCTCGACGACTTGTTCCCCGACGAGCCAGCCCAGAAAGCTGCGCTGTTGACCGCCGATGTCGCGTTGATCCTGCGCGTCTACTACGACAATACCTGGCGGCGCAGCGTGCAGGATCTTTATTACTGCTTCACACGGCTCACCACCGGCGCAGTGCCCAGGCTTGCCGCCGCTTTGCAGCAAGGCGGGGTGCCTGCGTTATTGAGCCTGCACCAGCAACAGGCGCCGGTGATTGCTACCACGCCGTTCAGCAGCTATGCGCCCGGCGAGCGGGTGCGCCCACCGGTGTTGAGCGACGCCACCCAAGTGGATTTCGACGGGGTCTACGGCCTGTACTACTGGGAGCTGTTTTTTTTCACCCCCCGGCTGATCGCCGATGCATTGTTCCAGGCCGGGGATTTCCAGGCGGCCCTGGGGTGGTTGCAATACATCTTCAACCCCACCGAGCGCCTGACCTCACTGAGCCCTCAGGATTTCCAGACCCCGGATATCTCACCCGAACAAGCCGATGCCGCGTTCCTCCTGCTCAAGGCCACTGCGGTGATCACTGTGCAGAACCAGGTGGCTGCCGACTACAGCCGGTTCACCGACCTGAGCTTCTTGTTCCCCCAGGTGGCAGACCCTGTCTTGCGCACGCGGATGATCGAACAGGTGCGTGCGGTGCTGTTCAACCACCAGACTGCCAGCCTGGCCTGCCAGTTCTGGCGTTTCCAGCCGTTTCGCAACCACACCCAGCAGTCCCTTGTGCAGACCCTGACCAGCCCCGTGCAGATTGCGGTGTACAACAGCGATCCTTACGACCCGTACGCCATCGCCCAACTGCGCATAGGAGCGTTCGAGCGGGCGACATTCTGCAATTACATTGACCTTCTCGTGGCCTGGGGCGACAGCTTCTTTGCGCGCAAAACCCGCGAATACCTGAATGCCGCCTACCTGCTGTATGCCATGGCCAGCGACCTGCTGGGGCCGCGCCCTGAAAGCGTCGGGCCCTGCACTGATCAATTGCCGGTGACCTTCAACGAAATCTTGCAACGCTATGGGGACGATCCTGCGGCCATTCCGCAATTCTTGCTGGACATGGAAAACCTGCTGACGGTGCGCGGCGCAGCCCTGGACGAAGCGGTGCCGATGGCTGGCGGGGCTTTCAATGAAATTGACGCGCTGTTCTGCGTGCCGCAAAACGACCAACTGATGGCGCGCTGGGACGGTGTCGAAGACCGCCTGTACAAGCTGCGCAACAACCTCGACCTGGACGGCAACACCTTGCTACTGCCGCTGTTTGCCGCGCCCATCGACCCTATGGCGCTGGTGCGGGCCGCTGCGGCCAATGGCGCGGGTGCCGGCTTTGCCGAACTGGCAGTGCGCCCGCCAACGGCGCAGACATTGCGTTTTGCCGGTCTGCTCATGAACGCCCGAGCAGTGGTCGGCGACCTGCAAATGCTCGGCAGCGAACTGGAGCAGGCCTTGACCGCGCAAAGCAGCGAGCAGTTGATGCTGTTGCAATCGACCCACGAGCAACGCCTGACTGCCGCGCAATTGCTCTCGTTCGAGCAGCGCACCCAGGCTGCCCAGCACACGTTGGAAGCGGTGCTCGCCACGCGGGCCACCACCGAACAGCGCAAGCAGTATTACGACGGGCTGATCAGCCAGGGCATGATCGCCGCCGAGATCGTTTCGATCACCCTGGGGATTGCCTCGCGGGTTGCCAGCTTTGTCGCGATCGGCTTTGAGACCGGCGCGGCGATTGCGGCCCTGGCGCCACAGGTGGGTTCGCCATTCGCTATGACCTACGGTGGCGAGCAGATTGAAACCGGGCTGCATCGCACGTCGGGTATCTGGCGCCAGGTCGCCGAGGTGGCCGATACCGCCAAGGACTTGAGTGACACCGTTGGCCAGTTCCAGCGCCTCAAGGCCGGCTGGGAGCAAGAGTCGACCCAGGCAGGTCTGGAACTCAAGCAGATCGATCAGCAGATCCTTAACGCTCGTTGCGACTTGGCGAGTGCCAAGGCTGACTACGCCGGCTACGAGATCGGCCTGAAAAACGCCGAGGCCCAGCAGGCGTTCCTGTTGAGCAAATTCGACAATCCGGACTACTACGCCTGGCGCGTCAGTCGCGCTACGGCCCTGTACTACCAGTTTTATCAATTGGCCCTGCAGTCGGTGGATGCTGCCCAAAGTGCGTTGCAATGGGCGTTGGGCGACACCACCGCTTACCTGACCAGCGACCCCTGGGACCCCAGGCGCCGTGGCCTGATGGCCGGGGCCAGCCTCAGCCTGGTGCTGGACCGCATGGACTATGTGTTTGCGCAGAAAGACGTGCTGCGACAGGAGATCGTGCGCGAGGTGTACCTGTCGCAACTCAACCCGGCGCAGTTGATTCGGCTGCGCGCCGAGGGTATCGCCGACTTCACGCTGAGCGAAGCACTGTTCGACTTCGATTTCCCCAGCCACTACTGCCGCCGCATCAAGACCGTCGCGGTCACCGTGGTCAACACGGATGACGCCTTGCCCAGTGGTATCCACGCCAACCTGACCCAGACTGCCAATAAGATCCTGCTCAAGCCCAACCCGGTCGGCCTGCAATACATGCTCGACGGGTCCGGCCACCCCGGCGGCGATGTGTGGGTGGACTGGCGCTCCAACCAGAGCGTGTCCCTGAGCCGTGCCGCCGCCGATGAAGGGGCCTTTCTGGAGTACTTCTCCGACGTCGAGAAGTTGCAGCGTTTCGAAGGCACCGGGGCGGTGTCCAATTGGCGCTACCAGTTGCCCAAGAACACCAACCAGTTCGATTTTTCGTTGATCGAGGACGTGCAGTTCAGCCTGCGCTATACCGCCACCGACGGCGGCAAGACTTATGGCGAACTGGTGCAAGGCAAACTCGCCGGAAGCACCTACAGCGCGGCGCTGATGGTCAGCCTGGCGACCGCCGAGCCCGAGGTGTGGGCGGCGTTTCTCGACGACACCGGCGACCCGCTGACCCAGGCCCTGGTGTTTGACATGCCCGCGCAATTATTCCCTCCCAACACCCGCGATCTGGTGGTGGACAAGGCCTACCTGGCCCTGGTGGTGAGCAGCGGCCTCCAGCTGCCACCCAGCGCCAGCTTCCTCACCCTGACCGCCGGTGGTCAACCGGCACAGGCAGTAACCACGGTGGGCCTGGCGGGTGAGGCCGCCTACGCGAAAATCCCCCTGCAGCAGATCGCCGGGGAATGGCGTGTGCTGTTCGATCTGCAAACCATGAAATCCAACCCCCTGTTGGCCGCTTTGCTCGATGGCAACGGCCATATAGATGGCGAGTCCTTGCTCAATCTGTTTGTGTCGGTGCAGTTCACCGCCAGCGTTTTCAAGTGAGCAGTCTCGACCTTCACGTGTTTGAAAGGAGATCACCGTGAGCGACCAATGTAAAAGCAGCCTCGAACCGGGTCAGTCCCTGTGCAGCGTGACCCACTGCGAAAGTTATCGCCAAAGCTCGGCCATGGCGCGCTGGTGCAAGTGCAAGGATTGGCAAGGCAATCCGATGCCCGACTGCACGCCCATGGGCGGCAACTTTCCCGTGGAAACCTACAACTGCTTCAACAAAACGACCAAGGAGCGCCGTGCCATCACCCAGGATGCCTGCCAGATCCTGCGCGACGACAACCACGACTGGTCGTGGCAGGCTTGCTACTGCTGCTGTTCCTGCTTTGCCTGGGGAACCCGCGTCACCGTGGCCGAGGGTGAATACCGCACGGTGCAATTCATTGGCGTGGGCGACCCGGTATTGACCAGCACGTTGGAGGTGGTGGGCGGCAAGCCCCGGCTCAAATGGGAAAGCCGGGCCGTGACGTTTTCCGACGGCATGGTCGCCGCGCCTCATCAACCGGCAGTGCTACTGCAATACGGTGATCAGGGCGAATTGGCGGTGACCCTTGACCAGCCGATGCTGCTTGCCAATGGCAGCCTCAAGTCGGCAGATCGCCTGACCCTGGATGACGAACTGGTCGACCGTGACGGCAAACCCGTGAAGCTGCATGCGGTGGTGCTAGGCAAGTTCACCCTCGGCTTTCATGCACTGGCAACCCAGGACTTTTCCCAGGCCGAGTTTGTCGAGCGCTACCTGGAAACCAATGGCGTAATCGCCGGCGACCACCTGGTCATGGCCATGCAGGACGATGACAAGCTGGCTTCGCGTTTTGTCAAAGGGCATGACGCCTTGCCTCGTATCGGCTCGTCGGCGTACGCCAAGACCCGCAAAGGCAGTTCTGATTACTCCCAGTTGAGCAGCAAGGCACGGGAGATCGCCAACGATGCGTTCCTGTCACTGGAAGAATTGCTCACCGGTCGTTCGGCGGTGCCCTATGGCGCTTCGCCCTACATGACCCAGAAACAGGCGGCGGATGTGGCGGTCAACGGCACCTTCCGCGGCTTGGGGCAAAGCTACCTGAGGGCTGAGTTCAACTACCTGGAGAAATTGTTCGAGGCGTTTTACCCCAAGATCAACTTTTATCTCGACTGGGAAGACCTGCACCCCAACCAATACGCGTTCAAGGCCTATGGTCAGGACACGGTCTACCTGTCCGGTCAACTGTTGCGGCTGGAGGGCATGCACAAGCAGGGGCTGGCATTGATCATGGCCCAAGGCGTCGGGCGATTCGTCAAAGCGTCCTATACCAATGACGAAGGCCTGACCTGCACGGGCCTGGCCGATTACTTTGGCACCAACGAGGTCTTGCAAACGGTGTTCTATGGCACCTGGGGCGCCTGGGTGAACCCAGGGCTGGAACAGGTCAAGGCGCTGTTTTCCCTGATCAATCCGGTCAATCTCATCGGCCATGAAAAGTGCTCCACACCTTCGATTCCTTGCCGTGTAGAAAGTATGCAAGCCGCGCTGCTTGGCATGCCTTTACCGGCGTGCGCCGGAGGCCCGGTGCCCAACTCGCTGACATTGGACAGCGCCCAATGGACCACCTACGAAGGTGCACTGGCCGTTCTGGTCAGCTTCAACCAGCGACTGAATATCCTGAGCGCGAAGATCCCCGCTAACTACGAGCTCAAGGCGGATGAGCAGCCGATTCCGGTCGCTCTGGTACAAATGGACAACAATCTGCCGTGGCAGGCATGGCTGGTGATCGATGAGCGCTTCAAACCCAGCGGCCAGGCCACGCTCACCGTGCGCGATATTCGCTCGGACAACGGCTCGACCCTCGACCCCGATGCATCCAGCGTGGTGGTGGAGGGTACGCCATGAGTGTCTTGGGCCTGGACACAGCGCAGTCCGAAAGCCAGATGTGCGCTCAATTCGCTGAACTGCTGGGCTTGCCCGAACCGGTCAGCGCCCAGGTCTTGCAGGCGGCGCTGCACAGCGACAGCTATGCCCGCAGCCTGCTGGCCAGCCGTCGCACCCCGGGGATGCTGCAGATGTTGCTGGCGTCACCGCCACACAACGTGCGCCCCAAGGCCGAGCACGGCACGGTCCAGTTGCTCCAGCGAGGCAGTCGTTCATTGGTGAACTGGGCCAAGACCGGGTTTTCCACCACCGATCCCCGGGAGCGCGAGCTACGTAGCCAGGCCTGCAGGCAATGCCCGTATCGGCAGGCCCCCGGCGCCAGCCTGTTGCAGGCCACCCGTTCGGAGCTGGGCATCTGCGGCCTGTGTGGTTGTCCGCTGTCGCGCAAGGTCTCGATGCTCTCGGAAAGCTGTCCCGGCGAAATGCCGGACAACCCTGGCGTCAACCGCTGGGGGCAAATCGTCACCGCGAGTCAACCGATGTACCCATCCAGTGAAAAGGAGTTGTCATGAACACATCTCACACACGCTCTGAGACATCTGTCGCAGACACCATGGCCGGCCTGTTGAGCGGCGAGATCCTCAACCAGAACTACCCAGGCGGGTTGCACGCCGCAGCGGGCAGCGCAGGCAAACACAGTGCTTCCGCAGGCGGTGGGACTGATGTGCAGGGCACCACGGCCAAGACCTGCAAGCCCACCCGCAACCCTTGCTGCAAGTCATCGGACGATTCCGCGCCGGGCGGCCAGGGCGGCGATGATGTGCAAGCCACGAAGGCCAAGACCTGCAAACCCACACGCAACCCATGCTGCAGGGGCGCTGAAGAATTGGTGGATGACACCGAGCAAGTGCAGGCCACCACGGCCAAAACGTGTAAGCCGACCCGTAACCCATGCTGCAAGGAAAGCTGATTCGCAGCGCGACCCATGGGGCGGCGTGACGCCGCCCCATGGCGCATCATTCTGGGGGGCACTGAATGATTCTGACCCGGCACAACACTGCCGTCTTTCTGATCAACCACGGGTTGCTCGATATCCGCAGCCTGCTGGACCAGGTCATCGCCATCCGTAGTCATAGCCAGCGCAATCGTGGCTTCAGCGTGTGCTGGCCGGATGGCCGGGGCTACTACATCAAGCAGCACCAGCCAGACGCCGGCCCCTGGGAAAAGCGCTCCAGCGTGGCCCATGAGGCCGCTATGCTGGAACGTCTTGCCGGGCTCGCAGGCGTACCGTCCCTGCGTTTTTATGAGCCCCTGCGCCAGGCGCTGGTGCTGGATTGGCTGGCCTCGAGCGAGGGCGCCGAGGCCCGTGCGATGGTCGGTGGTGTGCCGGACCTGGCGGTAGCGCAGGGCTTGGGCGGGTGCCTGGCGCGACTGCATCGAGGGCTGGTGGGCATTGCGAGCGATGATCTGGCGGGAGACCCTCCCTGGATCATCCGTATTGACCGTCTGTACCCACTGGCTGGCGAAGACCAGAGCTGGGGCCAAGCGCATCTGGTGGCGCAGGTCCAGGCGATGGGCGAGTGCATGGCTGCATTGGCGACACTGGCGGCCCACTGGCCGCGCGCGCAATTGATCCACGGCGATATGAAGTGGCAGAACTGTCGGTTGCGCGGGCACGACTGCATATTCATCGATTGGGAACTGGCTGACCGTGGCGATCCCCTATGGGATATGGCCGGCCTGTGCCAATCCTGGCTCAAGGACTGGATCGATCGCCAGGCGACGCAGCCGGATGCGGCTGAGACCACCCGGCAGGCCGCAAGCGGGTTCGTTCCCTATCAACGGGCACTGGCCCGGTTGTGGCAAGGCTACTGCCAGGCACTGGAGGCTAATCCTGACCCCGAACGGCTGATCGCACTGTGCGGCGCCCGGCTGCTGCAAACCCTGTACGAAGACCTGGCCGGTGAGGCGCAGCTGAGCGCTACCCACATCCTGCTGTTGCAACTGGCGCGCAATTTGTTGGTGGCCCCTCGGGACGCCGCCCGGCAATGGCTGGTGCAAACATGAACGCCATGAATCAAACCCCGCCGGGCTGGTGGGCCACCTTGAGCGAGGCCTTGAGCGGCCTGGCCAAGGATGAGCAAGGCACGCTCTGGCTGGACGGCCTGGCATTCACCGCCGCGCCCCTGGCGCAGCAGGCCGACCGCGTCGGCCATCACGATGACCCGCGCATAGAGCGATTGCAGCAGTACCTGTACCGGCGCTATTACGCGGCGTGTGTGGATGACCCCAGCCCTCAGCCGATGTGGTATCCGCCCGCGGTAAAGGCATGGGATGGCGGCCGTTGGCAGGTCCTCGAACAGTTGGGTAATGGTGCGCTGGCGGTGCAGCAGGGCAGGGTAGCCAGGCGTGTGGAAGCCGGGGAATACCTGTTCGATGGCGTACCGGCTCGGGCGATGCGCGGCCAGCACGTCACGGTCCAGCGGGCAGCCTGGACAGAGCAACTGGACCCGGCGTTCATCTACCTGTTCGGCGAAACCCCGCAGGACACCTGCAATGACGATTGCCAGGTGCGTTATTACCTGGCGCCGCAGCCTGCGCGGCTGGGGGACGTGGTGCAGGCATTAAGTAACGCCCTGGACCAGGCCTGCTTGCCCTACCTGCTCAAATACCCCAGCGAGCCTGCGGCTTGGCTGCGTCAGGATGCGGTGGTGCTGTACGTCGCGGCTCGGCATGGGCGCCAGGTGCATCGCTTGCTGGGACATCAAGCAGATTGGCTGCGAACACGCCTGCGCAGTACGTCGCCGCTGTGGACGTTGCCGCTGCTGCCGGGCTTGGGTTTTGCCCAAGACCCCGACGACGGGCGCAGTTTCGGTGAAAGCCGCTGCCGCGCGTTGGCCCTGGGCCTGTTGGACGCCGCCTGCCACGGCGCGGACCTGAGGCAAGCGGTGCAGGCGCAGTTCGACCTGTGCGGTATCGACTGGGATCACCCCCACCTGGAGGCCGACCCCGAGGACCGTTACGGTTTGCACCATTTGCACTTTGTCATGGGCGCGCCCGCCAGCGTCACGGCGGTGGCGCAGCCGCTGCAGGAAGCCATCCGCATCGGTCACCACGTGTGCGCCGAGGCCCTGTGGCTGGGCGAGCGCTGTACCTGGCTGAGCGATGACGCCGATGATAGCGATGGCCCGCTCAAAGCTTTTGCCTGCAGCATGAATGCCAGCCTGTACGACGGTACCGTGGGGGTCGCTGCGTTTCTGGTGCTGCTGGCGGAGCAGAGCGTGCAGCCCGCTTTCGTCGATACCGCCCGGGGAGCTTTGCGGCACGCTCTGGCATTCGCGGCGGGGAATACGCTGAGTCTCTACGAAGGGCGCCTGGGCACCGTGACCCAAGGGTTATGGCTAGCCCGTCGCCTGGGGGATGCAGAGCTGGCGCAAGACTATGAACGGGCGATCACGCCGTTGTTGCAGGACCTGCAAGGGTTGCCTGCCGACCCACAACCGGTGGACCTGATGCACGGCCTCGCCGGTGCGATCATTGGCCTGCTTGGCCTCGCCAACCAGGCGCCGGCGCTGGCCCCCCAGAGCCGCGTCATCGCACAGGCGCTCGGCCTGCGCCTTGTGCAGCAGGCACAGCGCACGCCACACGGCTGGCATTGGCCGGAACACGGCGCACATCTGGGATTGTGCGGGCTGTCCCACGGTAACGCCGGGATAGCCCTGGCCTTTGCGCAACTGGCCCGGGACTGTCCGGGCCTTGAATGGTCGCAGGCTCTGGCGCACACCCTGGCCTATGAAAGCCACTGGTTTATTGAAGAGCAGGGCAACTGGCCCTATCTGTTTGCCGAAGATGCCCGGCACCTGGATGACCGGGTGTCCCATTGCGGCATGGCCTGGTGCCATGGAGCGCCAGGCATCGCCTTGTCGCGACTGGCACTGTTGCAAATCAGTGGCGAGCAACACCATCGCGCCATTGCACGCCGGGCCCTGCAAACCGTCGCGGCTGACCTGATTGCTGTCACGTCCCTGGCCGGCAGCAGCTACACCCTATGCCACGGGCCGGCTGGCAATGCCGACATTCTGTTGACCGGGGCAGCCCTGTTGGGCGAGCCGGCCTGGGCCGAGTGCGCGCGGCAAGTAGCCAGTCGAGGCCTGGCCGCCGAGCGTGGTGCCTGGCGCAGCGGCTTGGGCGTGGCACAGGGGCAGTCGATGGGGTTGATGTTGGGCCTGGCGGGCACCGGGTACTTTTTATTGCGTTGCGGTGCGTCGGCGCCGGTACCGAGCCTGCTATTACCCTTGGGCCTTACGCCCATGGGCGATGTTTGAGGGTTTCACTGGGTAACTCCTTGAACAATGCGCGGTAGCTATGGGAAAACCGCCCCAAATGCCAGAACGACCAATTCATCGCCACTTCGGCGACGGTGCTGCTGGATGAGTTCAACAACTCCTGCCGCGCCCCATTCAACCGGCGCAACCTCAGCCACTGCGCCGGGCTCATCCCGGTGTAGGTCTTGAAGCCTTGCTGCAGTTGGCGCAAGGGCACGCCGGCAATCTGCGCCAGTTCCAGCAGGTTGACGGTTTCATCCGGCGCATCCGCCGCCCATTCGCCGATGCGCGCCATTAGCCGGCGCTCCTCGCTGCGTTTCTGCAACGAACTGCGGTCCAGGCACACGCAGGCGTTGTCGAGGATAAACAGGCAGTCGTCGAGCAGTTGCTGGGTGAGGGCGTCGCGGCTGATGGGGTCGGTGAGTGCTGACAAGCGCGTGAGGGTGCCACTGAGCCAGCGCGTGAACAAACCGTTCTGCTGGCAGGTCAGCGGCGCCATGAACAAGCCTTCGAGCCTGGCCACGTCGAGCCCATGGCGCTGCACAAACTGCGGGCCGAAAACCACTGCTACTTCACGGTAGTTTTCCGGGGTGATCCAGGTGTTGCGGCTTTCGCCATTGAGCAGGTACAGCGCGTTGTCGCTGCCGTCGAAACAGAACGCCAGGGCGCCGGGCGGTGCGTTGAAATGCTGTTCCACGCGGGTATTCATGCACTCTTCGTACACCTGCACGCCTTGCAGGTCGAGGTAGCGCACCCGACCGGCAAAATGCCCCGGGGACATCTGCTGGTATTGCTGTACCCAACCGGGTGTCGCACTGCATTGGGTGGCTACATCGCCGGTGGTGAAGGCCTGTACGCGCAAAGCGGTTGCCTGTGTCATGGGTGATCCGTGCGCACTCTATTGGTGCGTTGTGCTGCGTGCAAAGTGGATAGATGCCGTTTCAAGGCTGGCCCAAGATAGACCTCAATGCGCCGCGAGTACAAGCCGGCGTCGCATCCCACCCAAGACGAGGTCTTTATGAACGCCCCCTTCGATCAGCTTTCCACCTGGCTGAAAGAACACAAGATTACCGAAGTCGAATGCGTGATCAGTGACTTGACTGGCATCGCACGCGGCAAGATTGCACCCACCAACAAGTTCCTGCATGAGCGAGGCATGCGCCTGCCGGAAAGTGTGTTGCTGCAAACGGTAACCGGGGACTTTGTCGACGACGATATCTACTACGACCTGCTCGACCCGGCCGATATCGACATGATCTGCCGCCCGGTGGCCAACGCCACCTACGTGGTGCCGTGGGCCATCGAGCCCACCGCCATCGTGATCCACGACACCTTCGACAAACAGGGCAACCCCATTGAACTGTCGCCGCGCAACGTGCTCAAGAAAGTCCTGCAGCTTTACACCGACCAGGGCTGGCAGCCGATTGTCGCGCCGGAAATGGAGTTCTACTTGACCCAGCGTTGCGAAGACCCGGACTTGCCGTTGAAGACGCCTATTGGCCGTTCCGGGCGTGCCGAAACCGGGCGCCAGTCGTTTTCCATCGACGCCGCCAACGAGTTCGACCCGCTGTTCGAAGACGTCTATGACTGGTGCGAAGCCCAGGGCCTGGACCTCGACACGCTGATCCACGAAGACGGCCCGGCGCAGATGGAGATCAACTTCCGCCACGGCGATGCCCTCGACCTGGCCGACCAGATCACCGTGTTCAAGCGCACCCTGCGCGAGGCGGCGCTCAAGCACAACGTCGCCGCAACCTTTATGGCCAAGCCGGTGGCCGACGAGCCGGGCAGTGCCATGCACCTGCACCAGAGCGTGGTGGATATCGCCACCGGCAAACCGGTGTTCGTCGACGCCGACGGCCACATGAGCCCGCTGTTCCTGCATCACATCGGCGGCTTGCAGAAGTACATCCCCAAGCTGCTGCCGATGTTTGCGCCCAACGTGAACTCGTTCCGCCGCTTCCTGCCGGACACTTCGGCGCCGGTCAACGTCGAATGGGGCGAAGAGAATCGCACCGTCGGCCTGCGCGTGCCCACCTCCAGCCCCGAGGCGATGCGGGTGGAAAACCGCCTGCCGGGGGCCGATGCCAACCCGTACCTGGCAATTGCCGCCAGCCTGTTGTGTGGCTACCTGGGCATGATCGAGCAGATCGAACCCAGTGCGCCGGTGGAAGGCCGCGCCTACGAACGGCGCAACCTGCGCCTGCCGTTCACCCTCGAAGATGCGCTGGCGCGCATGGAGGACTGCGACACGGTCAAGCAGTACCTGGGCGAAAAATTCGTGCGTGGCTACGTCGCGGTCAAACGCGCCGAGCATGAGAATTTCAAGCGGGTGATCAGTTCCTGGGAGCGTGAATTCCTGCTGTTGAGCGTCTAAAACAATCATAAAAGGGGTGACGATATGCGTCTTGTGAACAAGCTTCTCCCGCTGGCCCTGGTGGCGGCGTTCAGCAGTGTCGGGCAGGCGTCGCCGACGGTCAGCGTCTACAACTGGACCGACTATATCGGCGAGACCACCTTGGCGGATTTCCAGGCCAAGACCGGGGTCAAGGTGATCTACGACGTGTTCGACTCCAACGAAACTCTGGAGGGCAAGTTGCTGGCCGGGCGCACCGGCTACGACGTGGTGGTACCGTCCAACCACTTCCTGGCGCGCCAGGTGAAGGCCGGCGCGTTCCTCAAGCTCGACCGTGCGCAGTTGCCAAACTTCAAGAACCTTGATCCCAAGTTGCTCAAGCTGCTGGAACAGAACGACCCGGGTAACGCGCATTCGGTGCCATACCTGTGGGGCACCAATGGCATTGGCTACAACGTGGACAAGGTCAAGCAAGTGCTGGGCATCGATCATATCGATTCGTGGGCGGTGCTGTTCGAACCGGAAAATATCAAGAAGCTCAACCAGTGCGGTGTTGCCTTCCTCGACTCGGCGGACGAACTGTTCCCGGCGATCCTCAACTACATGGGCAAGGACCCGCGCAGCGAGAACGCCGAGGACTACAAGCAGGCCGAAGCCAAGCTGCTGACGCTGCGGCCGTACATCACCTACTTCCATTCCTCCAAGTACATTTCGGACCTGGCCAATGGTGATATCTGCGTCGCCTTCGGTTATTCCGGCGACGTGTTCCAGGCGGCCAACCGCGCCAAGGAAGCCAAGAACGGCGTGAACATCGCCTATTCGATTCCCAAGGAAGGCTCCAACCTGTGGTTCGACCTGTTGGCCATTCCCGCAGACGCCAGCAACATCCAGCAAGCCCATGCCTTCATCAACTACCTGCTCGAACCCGAGGTGATCGCCAAGGTCAGCGCTTCGGTGGGCTACGCCAACGCGAACCCGGCTGCCAAGCCGTTCATGGCTGCGGAGCTGGTGAACAACCCCGAGGTGTACCCGCCCCAGGCGGTGCTCGATAAACTCTATATTTCCACTACGCCCAGCCCGGCGACCATGCGCCTGATGACTCGCGCCTGGAGCAAAGTGAAGACCAACAAATGATACTTTCCAATGACCACACCCAGTCCTATTACCGCGCCTCGGCCCACACCTTGCCTGAGCGTCCCTCGCTGGGCGCCGACCTTATTGCCGATGTGTGTGTGATCGGCGGCGGATTCACCGGGGTCAACACCGCCATTGAACTGGCCCAGCGCGGGCTTTCGGTGATTCTGCTGGAGGCACGCCGCATTGGCTGGGGCGCCAGCGGGCGCAACGGTGGGCAGTTGATTCGAGGCATCGGCCATGATGTCTCGGGGTTCGCTAAATATGTGGGCGAGGAGGGCGTGCGTTACCTGGAACGGGCCGGTATCGACTCGGTGGCGCTGGTAGGCCAGCGCATTGCCGAGCATGGCATCGATTGCGACCTGCGCTGGGGCTTCTGTGAACTCGCCAACACCCCGGCGCAGTTTGCTGCGTTCAAGGGCGAACAGGCGCATCTGGCGGCCATGGGTTACGCCCATGAAACACGGCTGGTTGCCGCCCAGGACATGGCGCAAGTGGTCGGCTCGACGGTGTATGCCGGTGGCCTGGTGGACATGGGCTCTGGGCATCTGCACCCACTCAACCTGGTGCTGGGTGAAGCACAGGTAGCCGAGGCCCTCGGCGTGAAGATCTTTGAACACACGGAAGTGCTCGAACTGATCCATGGCGACACCGTGCAGGTGCGCTGTGCCGGCGGCAGCGTACGCGCCGCCCAGTTGGTGCTGGCGTGCAATGCGCATCTGGAAGACCTGGAGCCGCGTTTGAGCGGCAAGGTGCTTCCGGCGGGCAGCTATATCATCGCCACCGAGCCGCTGCCTGAGCAGGTGGCCGAGCAATTGATCCCGCAGAACCTGGCGCTGTGTGACCAGAAAGTGGGGCTGGATTACTACCGGCTCACCGCTGACCGGCGCCTGTTGTTCGGCGGTGCCTGCCATTACTCGGGGCGAGACCCCCAGGACATCGCCGCCTACATGCGCCCGAAAATGCTCAAGGTGTTCCCGCAGTTGGCCAACACCGCCATCGAGTTCCAGTGGGGCGGCAAGATCGGCATCACCGCCAACCGCTTTCCCCAGGTCGGGCGGTTGCAGCAGTACCCGAATGTGTTCTATGCCCAGGGCTATTCCGGCCATGGGCTCAACGTGACCCACTGGTGCGCGCGATTGTTGGCCGAGGGTATTCATGCAGGTAGCAGTCGCGGCCTGGATATTTTCAGCCAGGTGCCGCACATGACCTTCCCGGGCGGCAAGGCATTGCGCTCGCCGCTTCTGGCGCTGGGCATGGCGTGGTATCGGTTGCGCGAGATGATCTGATTGCACGTTTTGTTAGCAGTTTGCCGAAAGGGAGAAGTGCTTTTTTCAAGGCGATTTTTCGGTCATTTGCCTACTGACTGTATGGGTGTGGCGGGCTCAGGGCCGTCCGGGAGGTTGGGGTTTTTGACTGAGTACATATCCGTTGCTGCGGGCCCCATCACTCGGCACCTCGCTAATGCTCGGTGTGCCCGAACGCAGGCTTGAATCCGTGGGTGCGGGTCAGTTAAGCGAACTAAATGCTCTAGGCAGCGAAGATCAAATGTGGGAGCGGGCTTGCTCGCGAAGACGGCGGCCCAGCAAACAGTGAAGTTGACTGACCCACCGCTTTCGCGAGCAAGCCCGCTCCCACAGGGGGGACGCGCACGCCACAACGATCAGGTCGGCTACAAGGCCGCCTCGCTTTTGCTTACTTTTGGGTCCTTTCAAAAGTGAGCCGCTGTAAGAGCGGAACCCTAAGCGGCCGTTACCGCAGCAATGGATATGTACTCGGTCCAACCACCCAACCACCCAGTCAAACAGCCGTAGTTTCAGTCAACACCTTGCGAAACGTCTCCACTAACGGCCGCAGGTTGACGCGGTGCCACGCCGCCCACAGCGGTGTGGTGTAAGTCATCCACGGCAATTGGCGCAACACCACGCCGGGCGGTGCGTTGCGGCTCAGGCCCTTTTGCACCATCGCCACCCCCAACCCCGACGCCACCAGCCCCAATGCGGTAAAGGGCTCGCTGGCTTCCATGGGAATTTGCGGGGTGAAACCGGCGCGGATGCAGGCGGCGACGAAATCATCAGCAGGGTTGGCGCCGGCTTTGCGCTGCACGCCGATCCATTGTTGTTCGGCCAGGTGTTCAGGCCTCAACTCACTGTGTGTAGCCAGCGGATGGTGTGCGGGCAGGGCCAGCAGCATTGGGTCGTCGAGCACTTGCAAGGCGGTCAGGTCCGGGTCGTCGGCGGCAGGCGGTTCGCCCACCAGGGCGATGTCCAGGCTGCGTTGGCGCAGGCCCTCCAATTGCTCCAGGGAAGGCAGGTTATACAGCTTGATATGCACGGTGGGCCGGTCATCGCGCAGTATGCGCAGGGCATTGGGCAGTACACCGGCGTGCATGGCGTTTTCGATATAGCCGATGCACAAACCGCCTTCTTCACCACGGCCCAGGCGCTTGCCCAGGGATTCCAGGCGGTTGGCGTGGGTCAGCAGCGCCTTGGTTTCGGCCAGGAAGGTCTGGCCGTCGCGGGTCAGGCGGATGCGTTGCTGGCTGCGTTCGAACAGGGTCAGGCCCAGCCGCTCTTCGAGCTGGGCGATCTGGCGGCTCAGGGGCGATTGAGAGATGTGCAGGCGCTCGGCGGCGCGGCCGACGTGTTCTTCTTCGGCGACCACTTCGAAGTAGCGCAGTTGGCGTAGATCGATCATGTAAGACCTCTGGGGACTCAAGTTGGTCGCAGTATGTCTTGGACGGTCTGATCAACGCAATCTAGCATCTGCTCAACGGTCACAACCCCCTTGAACCGATTGAGGATTCCACCATGAGCTTGAAAGACAAACTGCCCGGCGTACTGGGCTTTGGCACCGCCCCCCTGGGCAATATGTTCCGCGCCATTCCTGAAGATGAAGCCCAGGCCACCGTCGAGGCCGCCTGGAACCACGGCGTGCGTTACTTCGACACTGCACCCTTCTACGGCTCGGGCCTGTCGGAAATCCGCCTGGGCCAGGCCCTGTCCAACTACAAACGCGATGACTACGTGCTCAGCACCAAGGTTGGCCGGGTGATTCTGGATGAAGTCGAAGCCGGCTCCCGCGACCTCGGCGAAAAAAGCGGTGTGTTCGAACACGGCCGCCCGAACAAAATGCGCAATGACTACAGCGCCGATGCCACGCTGCGCTCGATTGAAGACAGCCTCGAGCGCCTGCAAACCGACCGCCTGGACATCGTGTGGGTTCACGACATCGCCCAGGACTTCTACGGCGACCAATGGCTGGAGTACTTCAACCAGGCCCGCACCGGCGCCTTCAAAGTGTTGACCCGCTTGCGTGAAGAGGGCGTGATCAAGGCCTGGGGCCTGGGCGTCAATCGCGTCGAGCCTTGCGAACTGACCCTGGACCTGACTGAGGCCCAGCCCGACGGGTTTCTTCTGGCCGGCCGCTATACGCTGCTGGACCACGAACGCGCGCTGCAACGCTTGATGGATGCGGCGTTGGCTCAGCACGTCGAGATTGTCGTGGGTGGCCCATACAGCTCCGGGATCCTTGCCGGCGGCGCACACTTTGAATATCAGCCAGCCAGCCCGGCGATCATCAGCAAGGTCGAACAGATCAAGGCAATTGCGCAGGCGTTTGGCGTCAGCGTAAAAGCCGCAGCGCTGCAGTTTTCCCTGGCGCATCCGGCGGTGGCGGCGGTGATTCCGGGTGCCAGTCGTCCGGGGCGGATTGCCGAAGACGTTGCGGCGTTGTCAGAGAAGATTCCAGCAGCCTTCTGGCAAGCGTTGCGCGAGGCCCGACTGATTTCGGACCGTGCGCCTTTGCCCGTCTAATTACTAAGGAGTTCAAGCATGAACATTGATGTGAGCGGCAAAGTAGCCATCGTCAGCGGCAGCACCGCCGGTATCGGCCTGGGCATCAGCCAGGCCCTGGCGCAATCCGGCGCCACGGTGGTGGTGATCGGGCGGGACGCGAGCAAGGTCGACGACGCCTTGGCCAGCATTCGCCAAGCGGTGCCCGCCGCCGAGTTGCGTGGGCTGGTGGCGGACCTTGGCACCCTCGAGGGTGCCGAGAAACTGTTTGCCGCCGAACCACGTGCGGACATTCTGGTCAACAACCTGGGCATCTTCAACGATGTGGATTTCTTCGAGGCGCCAGACAGTGAGTGGACGCGCTTCTACGAGGTCAATGTGATCTCCGGCGTGCGCCTGGCTCGGCATTATGCGCCGGGCATGGTCGAGCAGGGCTGGGGCCGGGTGATCTTTGTGTCGTCGGAATCCGGTGTGGCGACGCCGGCCGACATGATCAACTACGGCGTCACCAAAAGTGCCAACCTGGCGGTCTCCCATGGCCTGGCCAAGCGCCTGGCGGGCACCGGGGTGACGGTGAATGCGATCCTGCCGGGGCCGACCTTTACCGATGGCCTGGAACAGATGCTCAAGGCGGCCACCGCCGAATCCGGCCGCAGTGCCCGGGACGAAGCGGATGTGTTTGTGCGCCAGGCGCGGCCTACCTCGATCATCCAGCGCGCGGCAAATGTGGATGAAGTGGCGAACCTGGTGGCGTACATTGCTTCACCGCTGTCCTCTGCTACGACCGGTGCCGCGTTGCGGGTCGACGGCGGCGTCGTGGATAGCATGGCGATCTGATTTTTTCCTGTTTGGAGTATTTATCGTGGCAACAGCTTCTTCTGTGATTGAAATTCCGGTATCGGCCGACCAGGTCTGGCAACTGATCGGCGGCTTCAACAGCCTGCCCGACTGGCTGCCCTTCATCGCCAAGAGCGAGCCCGGCGATGGCGGCCGCGTGCGCCACCTGCACACCGCCGACGGCGGCCAGATAGTCGAGCGTTTGCAGACCTTCGACAACGTGGCGCGCACCTACAGCTACACCATTGAAGTGTCGCCGTTTCCGGTGAGTGCCTATCTTGCGACCGTGCTGGTTGAAGCGCTGACTGAGACGTCGGCGAAAGTGACCTGGTCCGGCGTGTTCACACCTGGCGCGGGCACCACGGATGCGGCGGTGGAAGAATTGTTTGCCGGCGTCTACAACGATGGCCTCAAGGCGCTGCGCGGCAATTTCCCCGGCTGAATCCGGCTAAAGCTCGACAGCTCCCACATTGAACAGATATGTGTGGGCTGTCGCAACTGCCTGTGCCGGCGTCATCCGCGCGGTGTCCAGCCGTAGCAACGGTTCGTCCCAGCTTTCATACTCATGCACCAGCACCGACTGCCACGTCGGCGGCACCAGCCCGGGAATATCGCCCACGCGGCTTTCCACACGGCGCCGGTGCTCCTGCTGATCAGAACACACCACCTGGATATTGATCAGCTCTACGCCAGCGGCCGTCGCCACTGCCTGCCACGCGTGGCGGCTCTCCCTGACCGGGTTCACGCAATCAGCGATAACCCGTTGGCCCACGTGCAAATTACTCAGCGCCAGTGCATTGGCCACGCTGTAGCCGCTGGCCCCCACATCGCCCGCCAGTACTGCTGCGTTACGCAGTGCCTGTTCGATCACATCCACGCGCAGATAAACCGCGCCGGTCTGTCGCGCCAGTTCCCTGGCAATCGTGGTCTTGCCGCTGCCTGGCAGGCCGCTGAATACAATAAGCATGGTCAAACCTCCGTTAGTGCAAGGCAGGTGCTAGAACATCACGGTAAACGTGGTGCCGGCCGTTGCACAGGAACTCACCGCCACATCGCCGCCATGCACCTTGGCCAACTCGCGCACGATATACAGGCCCAGGCCCACGCTACGCACCTCGCTGCCCTGGTCGGTGCCACGGGTCATGGGTTCGAACAGCCCGGGCAGCAGCGCTTCGGGAATCGCCGGGCCATGGTTGTGGACCGAGATGGCACAGGCGTTGTCGCCCAGGCGCGAGGTGATGGTGATCGGTTGCAGCAGGTCGCCATAGGCCACGCTGTTGGCGACGAGATTACCGATGATTTGTTGCACACGGTCAGCGTCCAGGCACGCCTGGCCGTGCCCCTCGGCCTGATGTACCAAGGTGGCGGTGGGGAAAGCCACCCGCAGTTCGTCCACTGCATGCTCAATCACGCCGTGCAAATCCAGTGGCACCGCCTTGATGGTGATGCCCTGGCCTACGCGGGCCTGGGTGAAGTCCAGCAGGTCGGCGATCATGCGATGGGCGCGTTCGGACGACTGGCCGATATGTCTCAGCAACTGGCGCTCCTTGGCCGTGCGCTCGCCGCGCTGGAGAAAGTCCGAGGCCATACGGATGGCGGTGAGGGGGTTTTTCAAGTCATGGCTGACAATCGCCACCATCTGTTCGGCAAACAACGCCCGGCGCTGGGCAATGGCATACGCCGCGCTCAGTTCGGCCTGGGCCTGTTTCAGGGCCAGTTCGGTGGCGGTTTTTTCCTGGAGCAGGGCTTCGGCCAACTTGCGCGCATTCAGCAGTTCGCGCTCGTACTTGTCGCGGTCGGTAGTACCAAACAGCGCCAGGTCATACACCACGCCGTCGGGCTCTTGGCGTTGGTTGGCATTGAGCAAGACGGTGACCTTGTGCCCGGCGCAATGGCGGATGTCGAGTTTCACCTCGGTGACACTGCCGTGCATGCGCAGCATCGGTGCCAGGTGGGTCTGGTAGAAAATCCGCCCGCCCATGGTCAGCAGGTCCTGGAAACGCCGCCCGTGCAACTCCGCTGCGCTGAAGCCAAGCCAATCGCACAAGCGCAGGTTGACGCGCAGGATCGTGCCGTCCTCTTGGGTGACGGCCAGGGCGCAGGCGGCGCTGTCGAACAGCGACTCAGTCGGCATCAATTGTGGCCCACGGCGCCAGGAACCGGTCCATCGCCACTGCGCACGCCTGGGGTGCGCTCATGTGTGGGCAATGGCCGACGTTGTCCACCAGGCAATAAGTGCTGTTGGGCAGCACGGCGTGCAGGTATTCACCCACGGCAACGGGCGCGATCAGGTCGTCGGTCGATTGCAGGATCAACACCGGGGTGGCCAGGCCAAGCAGATCCTGGCGGTTATCCGACAGGAAGGTGACGCGGGCGAACTGCTTGGCGATGTCTGGCTCGGTACGGCAGAAACTCTCGGTGAGTTCGGTGCTTAGCGCCGGTTGTGCCGGGGCGCCCATGATCACTGGGGCCATGGCGCTGGACCAGCCCAGGTAGTTGCTGTCGAGGGTGTCGAGCAGGTCTTCGATATCGTCGCGCTTGAAACCGCCGACATAATCTTCGGTGTCGATATAGCATGGCGATGGGCCGATCATCACGTGTGCGGCAATGCGCCCGGGGACAAAGCGGTCGGCCAGGGTACCGATCATCGCGCTGACCGAGTGGCCTACCAGGATCACCGGGCCTTGGGCGTAGGCGTCGATAATCTCGTTGAGGTCGTGGGCATAGCCGCCCAGGCTGCTGTATTTGGCCTTGTCGAAGGCACTCAGGTCCGACAGGCCGGCGCCGACCAAGTCATACAGCACCACGCGAAAGCGCTCGAGAAAGTGCGGCGCCAGGTAGTTCCACATCGCCTGGTTACAACCAAAGCCGTGAGAAAACACCAGGGTCGAAGGCCCGTGGCCCATCACACTGACATTGTTGCGGTGGCGTAGGTCCATGGCGTTCTCGTAGATGGCAAATAGCTATGCTGGCGTGGCAGCAGTTTAGATAGTCGCAGGCCTGGGGTCACGCGTTATACGTCGATAAGGTAGAGTCGGAGCCTTCAGGAAGAAACTTCAGGTAACAACGCATGTGGCGGGTATTGCGGCAATCCATCTTGAGTCTACTGGCCCTGTTGCTTGTCGGCGGGCTGAGCATAGCCCAGGCCGACACGTCGCCTATCGGGGTGGCTCTCGACCAACGGGTGATCGACCTCACCAACACCCTCGACGCTGCCACCACTTTGCGCCTCAAGAACCCGATCGCCGACCTCGAACAGCGCACAGGCACGCAAGTCGCGGTATTGATCGCCGCGGTCACGCTGCTGTTGGCGATGTATGGCGGTGGCCGTGATTGGCCGGTGTACCTGATGGCGTTTCCGATTGCGTCGTTTGCAGCGCCGTTTATCTTTGGCAAGACCTGCGAGCGGGCCGGGTCGAGCTCAAGCGCAGGGTCCGGTTCGAGCTCCAGCGGCAGGGGGGCGGTGGCTTAAGTGGCGATGGTGGTGCATCGGGCAGTGGGTAAGGATTTGGCTGATGTCCCCCATCCAACTGTAGGAGCGAGCAAGCCCGCCTACAGTTGGACCGAGTGCGGCCTGTAGCGTACCCAGCCTTTCGGAAAACAGTGGGGCGCAGTTTTACGCCTTGACCCAGCCGCCATTACCGTCGGATTTGATTTCGAAGTCGATGGCGTCACGCTTGGCGGAGACTAGCGAGTTGTCGATGGGCTTTTTGTCCGAGGGCAAGAGATCAGCGGCCGGCGGGCGTTCGGGGATTAGCGAGTTGTCGATGTTTTTTTTGTCGGTGGGCAAGAGATCGGCGGCCGACTGGCGTTCGGGGACTAGCGAGTTGTCGATGAACTTTTTGTCCGTGGCTGGGAAGTCGCGCTCTAACCGATTGCGGTTGGCGTGGGCCCGGGACTCGTCGCCGGCGCTTATCCGACCGTCCTTGACAGTGAACACTTCTGCATCTTCCCCAGCTGTTTTATCCAGGGCATTTTGCTTCGGTTTGTCGTTATCGATATGGCCTTTTTTTACGGGCTGGTACGCAGGTATGAACGGAACGGAATCATTGATTGAAGACATGATTGCACCTCTCTGATAGCTAGCAAATTGACCCGCCAGGACGTGGTCCCGGCCAGGCGTTTCGCAAGCTACAGCGCCATGAACGGTCGCTCAATGCGGCACATTTTGGGTGAATGTAACGGAGTGAAACCGCTGCGTGTACAGGTCACTGAATGTCAGGAGCGGCTGTAGGCACAGTCTGCGAGATCGTTTGCAACGCCAGGCTTGACGTCAGATAGCGCAGATGAATTCACGATTTTTACCCGTTGAAATGCATTTGTTCGCTGCGCGGTTTTTGGCGGTTTCACGCTTTGCAACATAAATACGATCACTGTCGTGGGGGGCGTCCTTCAAACACCATCACCATCTCATGCCACGCCATTCCACCGTGATCCGATGGCGATGGGCGCACATAGGTGTAGCCCATGCGCGTGTACAACGGCACATGCTGTTCCTTGCACATCAAGTGAATCGTCTGCTTGCCCAACGCGCGCATACGCTGCACGAACTCGGTCATCAGCACCTTGGCATAACCCTGGCCTTGATGCGCCGGGTCGACCACCACCGACATGATCACCACATTCGGTGCTTCGGGCGCATGGCCCACCAACTCCTTGAAGGCCTCGTCCGACATCACCACCTCATGGGCACAGCCCGAGTTGATAAAACCGACCACTTCGCCGTCCGCTTCCAGGATCAAAAAGCCCTGGGGATACTGCGCGATGCGCGTGGCGATCTTTTCCAGGGTCGCGGCTTCGTCGCCTTCGTAGGCGGTGGTTTCGATTTCAAAGCAGCGCGCGGCGTCGGCGGGCAAAGCGTTGCGCAAGGTGGGGGCGGGCATGGGCGTTTCCTGGGACATTGAGCGAAGGGCCACATCATAGAGAAACAATGGTGATTCATGAACATTCAAATGTGGGAGGGGCCTGCTCCCGATGACGTAGCAAGCCCCTCCCATACTCCTGACAGACTAAGCCCCGGTCATCAACTTGCCCCCATCCATCCGGCGCTTATACGCACTGTCCCGACTCGCCAGCCAGAAGTACAGCGGCGACGTCACCACCAACCCCACCACCCAGGACAAATCCGCACCGTTGATGTGCTCGGAAATCGGCCCCACGTACAGCGGCGTGTTCATGAACGGAATCTGCACCGCAATCCCCACCGCGTAGGCCAGCAGCGCCTGTGGGTTGTACTTGCCGTAGATCCCGCCATCAACACGAAAGATCGAAGCAATGTCGTACTTGCCTTTGTGGATGGCATAGAAGTCGATCAGGTTGATCGCCGTCCACGGCACCAGCACCACCAGCAACACCAGCACCATGTCGACGAAGTGGCCGATGAAGTCTTTGGAGGCGAATACGGCTGCAATCGCACAGGCAGCCAACACTAGAATCGAGATCACTGCGCGGCTTTTGGCGGTTGGAATCCAGCGGTAGGCGAAGGTCTGTACCAGGGTGATGATCGACAGCACGGCGCCGTACAAGTTGAGGGCGTTATGGCTGATCACGCTGAGCAGGAACAGTACCAGCATCAACGGGCCGATGGCGCCGGTGGCGAGTTTGACCGCGTCCATGGTGTCCATGCCCACCGGCGTGGCGAGCACGGCGACGGCGCCGAAGATGAAGGCCAGGCTCGAACCCAGGGCCGAGCCCAGGTAGGTGGTCCAGAAGGTTGAGGCAACGGGCACGTCGGCCGGCAGGTAGCGGGAGTAGTCCGAGACGTACGGCGCAAAGGCGATCTGCCACAGCGCGGCCAGGGAAACCGTCGCCAGCCAGCCGGAGATATTGAAGCTGCCGCGCGTCAGGAAGTCCGTTGTTTGCACGTGGGTGAAGATGTAGCCAAAGCCCAGCACGATACCGGCGCCCAACACCCAGGTGCCGATGCGGTTGAGCACATGGATAAAGCGGTAGCCGATGATGCCGATGATCCCGGAGCCGATGGCGCCGATGACGATGCCCACCGGCACGGGCACCGCGTCGACCACGCCGTGCAGGGATTTACCCGCCAGCACGATGTTGGAGGCGAAGAAACCGATGTACATCACCCCGGCAATCACCACCACCAGCAACGCACCGAGGGAGCCGAACTGGGCGCGGCTCTGGATCATCTGCGGGATGCCCATCTGCGGGCCTTGGGCCGAGTGCAACGCCATCAACACACCGCCGACCAGGTGGCCGACGAGGATGGCGACAATGCCCCACACCAGGTTGAGGTGGAACAGTTGCACACCCAGTGCGCCGGTGACGATCGGCAACGGCGCAATGTTGCCGCCGAACCACAGGGTGAACAGGTCTCTTACCTTTCCATGGCGATCTTCCGGGGGCACGTATCCAATCGTGTGTTTTTCGATAAGCGGGGCGGAGGATGTTGCAGTGGTAACCATGACGAGCTCCAAGGCAAGGTGAGTACGTTGACGTACTTCGCTGTGCGGCGCGTGGGTGCCGCTTTGTTGTTGGAGTGATCATCTGCAATGGGCGCAGGCAGGTAAATTAGTAAGTTTGTTGCTATAGACCTTAAAAAAAGTATCTCGTGTGGATTTTTGCTCCGGTATGTTGCATGGACTTCAATTGCTTGAAAAACCGGTGTTTGTGCGCACCTGTTTGGGGCGAAATCCCACGTTTATGGAGGTGCCGATGGCTGCCTACAACCTGCGCCAGCTCAGATATTTTGTTACCACGGCCGAATGCGGCAGCGTCGCCGAGGCGTCGCGCAAGCTGTATATCGCCCAGCCGTCGGTCTCCACGGCGATCAAACAGTTGGAAGACAGCTTTGGCGTGCAGCTGTTTATCCGTCATCACGCCCAGGGGGTTTCACTCACCCCCAGCGGCGCGCGCTTTTATCGCAAGGCCCTGGAGCTGCTGCGGGTGGCTCATGAGTTCGAGCAGAACGCCTTGGCGGACAACGATGTGGTGGCGGGGCAGATCGATATCGGCTGCTTTGAAACCGTAGCGCCGTTGTACCTGCCGCGGCTGATCGCCGGCTTCAAGGCGCGTTGGCCGGGGGTGGAGATCCGCATTCGCGATGGCGAGCAGCAGGAACTGGTGCAGGCGCTGACGGCGGGCAGTATCGATGTGGCGATGCTGTTCGAGCACGACCTGGGCGGCACTATCGAGACCACGCCGTTGATGCCGCCGCAACAGCCTTATGCGCTGTTGCCCGCGGATCACCGCTTTGCGCAACAGGCCAAGGTGTCGCTGGCCGACCTGGTGCTGGAGCCGATGATCTTGCTCGATGTGCTGCCGAGCCGCACCTACTTCGTGAGCATCTTTGAAGAGCGTGGGCTGACGCCGAATATTGTGTTCAGCTCGCCGTCCATCGAGATGGTGCGGGGCATGGTGGGGCGTGGGTTTGGGTTCTCGATCCTGGTGACCAAGCCGTTCAGTGAGTACACCTATGACGGGCAGAAAGTGGTGTGTATTCCGTTGGCGGAAACGGTCACGGGGTCGGGGTTGTCCGCCGTTTGGCTGAGACGGGCGCCGCTGACCAAGCCGGTGCAGTTGTTTGTGGACTACTGCCGCGAAGAATTGGCGCGGTTACTCGGTTAAAAGAACGCTGGGCAAAAGTGTGGGAGGGGGCTTGCTCCCGATAGCGGTGTATCAGTCAGCTTATGTATTGACTGAGCTACTGCAATCGGGAGCAAGCCCCCTCCCACATTGGATGTGTATTCACTTCAGACTTGAATGGAATCCAGCATTCGCCGCAGCATTGCATCGCAGCCGTCGAGCTGTTCCAGGCTCACAAACTCATCCGGCTTATGCCCCTGGTCCATGCTCCCCGGCCCGCACACCACGGTCGGAATACCCACGGCATCAAACAACCCACCTTCGGTGCCAAACGCTACGGTGCCAAACTCCCGCGAGCCGGAAAACGCCGCAATCAGCTCCGCTGCCTGGCTGCGTTCATCCGTGACCAATCCCGGGTAGGCCGACAATTCAGTAAACCGGATCGAACTCTGTTTGCTCACGGCCTGCATGCGCGGCAATACCTGCTGCATTGCGTAGGCTTGCAACGCCTCAGCCACTTCGCCCGGGTCCATGGAGGGCAGGGCGCGCACTTCAAAATCGAAGCGGCAATCGGCGGGCACGATGTTCAACGCCTTGCCGCCGGTAATCAGCCCCGTCTGCACGGTGCTGAACGGCGGGTCGAACCTTGGGTCCTGGCGCTTGTGCAAGCGCTGGCCAATACGCCCCAGTTCGCCGATCAACTCGGCAGCATGCTCAATCGCATTCACCCCCGAAGGCGCATACGCCGAGTGGCACGCCTCGCCATGCACATCGCAGCGCATCGCCAACTTGCCCTTGTGGCCCAGTACGGGTTTGAGCTCGGTCGGTTCACCGATGATGCACAGCATCGGCTTCACCGGGCGCTGTTCAAGCACGGCGAGCAACGAACGCACACCCAGGCACCCGACTTCCTCATCGTAGGACAGCGCAATATGCACCGGCAGGCGCAACTGCGCCTTGACCAGCTCAGGCAACAACGCCAGCACACAGGCGATATAACCCTTCATGTCGGCGGTGCCGCGCCCGAACAGTTTGCCGTCACGTTCGGTCAACTCGAAAGGCGGCAGCGTCCACGGTTGCCCGTCCACTGGCACCACATCGGTATGGCCCGACAGCACGATGCCGGGCAGGTCCACCGGGCCAACGCTGGCGAACAGGTTGGCCTTGCTGCGTTCTGCGTTGTAGACCAACTCACTGGCCACGCCAAACCCGGCCAGGTAATCGCGTACAAACTCGATCAACTGCAGGTTGGACTCGCGGCTGGTGGTGTCGAAGCCCACCAGCGTTTCGAGCAGTTCGCGGCTGCGGCTCATCGCTCGTCTCCGGCCACGCCGTAGCCGGGGGAACGGTCGGGGGCGAGGGCGCGGTCGATGTAGTCCTGCACTTGCGGGCGGTAGGCGTCCCAGAGTTTTTGCAATTCGCCAATCGGTGCTTCATCGGCCCAATCCACGCGCAAATTGATGATCGGCCAGGTCAGCTCGCCCACCACCACCAGCGCGGCGGAGTGCACCGGGCCGGCTTCGCCACCGGCGGCAATGGCGGCATGCATGGCCGCCAGTAGTCGGTCTGCCAGCTGCCCTTCACCCTGTTCAAAGGCGGTGACCATCGCTGAAATCACCTCGCGGTCGGCGAGCATATTGCCCGCCGCTACACATTGCTCGCCCGACACCGCATGGTGGGTGCCCAAGGTTTGGCTGCCACTGAAATGCACGCTGCGGCCCAGGTGATCAATCGCCGTCAGTTGCCGGTATTGGCTGTAGCCATTGCTCGTCAGGGCTTTGTCAATGGCGTCGGCCGGGGCCAGGCCCTGTTCCAGCAAGTCGAGTACGTCCGGGCCGAGGGCAGGCAAGGTGATGTTCTGGGTCGATACCGCGCCCACACCCGGGCGCAGCCACGGGCAGCGGGCGCCCACGGCGATGCTCGATGAGCTGATGGCGATACCCAGCTGGCCGGTTTCCGCGCAACGGCCGACGATTGAAAAGGTCATGGCTAGCCTCCTTACTCTGGAATAACCGCGATCACATCAATTTCCATCAGCCACTGCGGCTGGCCCAGGGCCGAGACCACCAGCCCGGTGGAAATCGGGAACACGCCCTTGAGCCACTTGCCGACTTCCTGATACACCGGCTCGCGGTAGCGTGGGTCGATCAAATAGGTGGTGGTCTTGACGATATGGCTGAGGTCACTGCCGGCCTCTTCGAGCAGTTGCTTGACGTTTTTCATCGCCTGCTCGGCCTGGGCGCGTGGGTCGCCGAGGCCCACCAGGTTGCCGTCGAAATCAGTGCCCACCTGGCCGCGTACATACACGGTGTTGCCGGCACGCACGGCCTGGCACAGGTCGTTGTCCAGGCTCTGGTTGGGGTAGGTTTGCTTGGTGTTGAACATGCGGATGCGAGTGTGGGTAGGCATCAAAAAAACTCCGGGAAAAAGTGATCAGGCGCTGACAGGGGTCGGGCGGACAAGCGGGGCGGCTTCGCGGTACTCAAGGTACTGACGCTGGATGG
Organism: Pseudomonas haemolytica; assembly: GCF_009659625.1. GTDB lineage: Bacteria > Pseudomonadota > Gammaproteobacteria > Pseudomonadales > Pseudomonadaceae > Aquipseudomonas > Aquipseudomonas haemolytica. The sequence continues at coordinate 43,658 of NZ_VOIW01000005.1, forward strand.
CGATGTGGTCGGCCACGTATTTGGCGTCGTGCCACACGCCCCAGATAAACGACGAGCCGCGCCGCGATTGCCACGGCAAACCGAGGAAGTAAATGCCGGCTTCGCTGGCTACACCGCGTTGATGCTGCGGCTTGCCGGCGGCGTCAAACGCATTGACCTGCAACCAGCTGTAGTCCACGGCGAACCCGGTGGCCCAGATGATCGAGGTGATGCCGGCTTGGGCCAGGTCCAGTTGCAGGATCGGGTGCTTGATGCACTCGGCGTCGGGGAACACGCGCCGCGCTTGCGGTTCCAGGGGCAGGTCGAGACCGTTGCGCTCGATATAGGCGTCGGCCGCGTCCAACAAGGCCAGGTAGTTTTCGTCGCCGCGTGCCAGGTTTTCCACCAGGTTGGGTTGGAACGTGGCCACGTTGCCGTCGAAGGCTTGGGTCAGGCCGACCAGGGTCATGCCTTGCTGGGCCAGTTCACGGAAGTCGATGGTCTTGCCGCCGTGGGCACCGCTCACTGCGATGGTCACGTGCTCACGGCCAGGTTTCATCGCTGCTTGGTCCCACTCGCCCAACACCCCCAGCCACCAGCAGAAATCCCGGTTGCGATAGGCGCGGGGCGGGCGGTCATGGGCGCCCACCGACAGGTACACCTGGCGACCGGAGCGCTGCAATTCATCGGCGATTTGCACACCGGAAGAACCGGCACCTACTACCAGTACAGCACCCGCTGGCAGTTGCGCGGGGTTGCGATAGTCGGCGGAGTGGATCTGGTGCAGCGCGGTGTCTTTCGGCGCGATGGCCGGAATCACCGGCTTCTGGAACGGCCCGGTGGCGGCCACCACGCGGTTGGCTTCGATCACGCCATCGCTGGTGTGCACGGTAAAGCCGGGGCGGCCGATGTTACGCACCACTGAGGTGACGTCCACGCCGGTGCGGATCGGTGCATTGAACTTGCGGGCATAGGTTTCAAAATAATCCGCTACGCGCTCTTTGGGCGCGAAGCCATCGGCAGGCACATCGTCGAATTCCAGACCGGGAAAGCGGTCGTGCCAGGCCGGGCCGTTGGCGACCAACGAGTCCCAGCGCCCGGTACGCCAGCGCTCGGCGATACGGCTGCGCTCCAACACCAGGTGCGGCACGCCTTGCTTGCTCAGATGCTCGCTCATGGCTACGCCCGCTTGACCGGCTCCCACTACCAGCGTGTCTATTTTTGTTATTGCTTGAGTCATGTGTCTGTCCTTGCGTAATGCAGTTGGATTCAGCTTGGGCATGACGTCAAGTTAGGGGGCGGCGGGGGATTAATAAAATATTATTAAGTTGGGAATTGAGCATAAATATCGGATGCAGAGCGGCGTGTGTGAGGGGCTAACTGATGCTACTCGGTCAAATGTGGGAGGGGGCTTGCTCGCGAAGGCGTCGGCCCAGCAAACATTGATGTTGACTGACACACCGCTTTCGCGAGCAAGCCCGCTCCCACAGGGGGTACGCGCACGCAGCATCGATCAGGTCGGCTATAAGGCCGCCTCGCTGTGTTTTTGATCTTGATCTTAAGCCCCCCGTTAAACCACGCTGGCCGGAATTCGATATTGATTTGGGGGGTAAACCGGCAGGGATGCCGGTTTAGCCGCCCCGCGCCATGGATGGCGCGTGGCGGCGGCCCCCCAAATTAATGTCGGATTACGGGCACACCGAGCCTAAGCGAGGTGCCGAGTGGTGGGGCAAGAGCCTTTTGGTTACTTTTGGGCTCTTTTCAAAAGTGACCCGCTGTAAGAGCGGAACCAATAGCAGCCGTTACCTAAATAATGGATATGTACTGGGCATACCAGACCACCTAGAACTCCCCCGAATACTTCACCGCCGCCGCCGCCCGTGACGGCACGTCCAGCGTGCGCAGCAGCGATGACACATGGATACGCACGGTAAACGGCGAGATATCCAGGGCCTTGGCGATTTCCTTGTTGGTCTTGCCCTGGGCAATCAGGCGCAGCACTTCCTGCTGGCGGGTGGTGAGGGTGTGAGTGTCGAGGGGCAGCAGACCCGAAGGTGCGAACTTGACCAATACTTCGCCGTCGCGGATCGCCAGCAGCGCCTGGCCGATCTCGTCGGGGGCGATGTTCTTGCCGATAAACCCGTCGGCGCCCAGGGCCATGACCTGTTCGATCAACGTGGCGTCGTCGACCATCGATACCACGATCAGGGTAGTGCGCCGCAGCTGCTGGCGCAGGTCGGCCAGTTGGCTGATGCAGGTCAGGCCGGGGAAGCGCAGGTCGAGGATCAGGGTGTCGACTTCGCCCGCCTCGCGCAGCAGCGCATTCACCGTCGCCAGGTCGCCGGCTTCTTGGACCAGGGCGCCGGGCAGCAGGCGTTGCACGGTGCGCGCCATGCCTTCGCGAAACATCGGGTGGTCGTCGGCGATGATGATCCGGCCGGTCATGGTGTGCTCCTTCCTGGGGCAAGGCTGTGCTGAGGCATGCTACTTTACCAGCGGGCCCGATGCCCGCTTAACACTTAGACATTGTAGGCACGTGACAAGGACGTAACCCATGAGTATCGAGACCAACTCCGAACTCGACCAGGCCAACCTGCGCATCGTAGTGGCCAGCATCGCCATTGTGTACATCGGCGCGCTGGGCTTCTTGCCCGGACATTCGTTGGACACCTACCTGCCGGTGATCCTGTATATCTTCCTGTTCCTGCTGGCGTCCATTGCGTTGCGCCAGGTGATCGCACGCTGGCCCGGGCATTACCCGACGCGGCGGATCTTCGGCATGCTCCACGACTACACCGGCACTTCGTTCGGCCTGGTGGTGGGCGGTGAAGCAGCGTTGCCACTGTATGCGGTGATGGTGTGGGTCAACCTGGGCAACGGCATGCGCTACGGCTCGCGCTACCTGGCGATTGCCACGGGGCTGGCGTTGCTGGCGCTGTTGATCGTGTACCAGCTCACGCCGCTGTGGCAGGCGCAGCCGTTCATGGTACTGATGCTGATGATCACCAGCACGGTGATCCCGGTGTATGCGCATATTCTGCTGGAACGCACGCGCAAGGCATCCGAACAAGCCATCGCCGCGAACCTTGAAAAGTCCCGCTTTCTCGCCCAGGCCAGTCATGACCTGCGCCAGCCGATCCACTCCATCGGCCTGTTCACCGCCTGCCTGCGCGAAGCCCGGCTGGGGGATGACGAGCGGCGGCTGGTGGACAATATCGACCGCTCGCTGCTTAACGTGTCGCAATTGTTCCGTTCGATTCTCGATCTCTACACGCTCGACAACGGCCGCCTGCTGCCCAAATACCAAGTGGTCCACCTGGGCGACTTCCTCGCCGACCTGGTACGCCAGAACGCTGAAGCCGCACGCTGGGCTGGCGTGGATTTGCGCTTGCGGCCTTGCGCCCACTGGGTGTTGGTGGACCCAGGAATGTTGGCGACCATGGTGCAAAACCTGCTCTCCAATTGCTTTAAATACGGTGCGCAACGGCCGGTGCTGATCGGCGTCCGCATTCGCGATAACGGCCTGGCGGTGGAAGTGCATGACCAGGGGCGGGGGATTGCCAGGGAGCATTTGTCAAAGGTCTTCGAAGAGTTTTATCGCGTGCGCCAACTGCGCGACAAAGACGTTGAAGGCGTCGGCCTGGGGCTGTCCATCGTCAAGCGCCTGGGGCAATTGATGGGGTTGCAGGTGAGCCTGCGTTCGCGGGTGGGCCGGGGTACCTCCGTGAGCCTGCACGGCCTGGCCCTGGCCACCGCGCCACGTCAACCGGCGTTGCGCGACGATGCACGCCAGGCCGGCCTGCTTACCGGGTTGAAAGTGTGCCTGGTGGAAGATGATCACAACGTGCTGCTCGCCACCCAGGCCTTGCTGGAGCGTTGGGGGTGCGAGGTACAGGCCGAGTCCAGCGGGCAGGGCTTGGTCAGCGACTGCGACATCATCGTCGCCGACTACGACCTGGGCAACCACGCCACCGGTATCGAATGCATCGACCAGCTACGCCAGCAGCGCGGCTGGGCGGTGCCGGCGTTGATCCTCACCGGTCATGACGTGGAGAAAATCCAGGCTGCGTTGCACGACCGTCAGATCGCCATCCTGTCCAAGCCGGTACGCCCGGCGGAACTGCGCGGCAGGTTGCGCGACCTCAGCCAGCAGAACATTACTGCATGAATGGCGTCAGCCCGTTGCCACGCGCCCCTTTGGGCATGCAGTAGGCGGCTGGCTTCATCAGGCCGAAGCTGGCAATCGCAAAGGCGCCACCACTGGCACCGCTGGGTACGGAGCAGTTGTATTCACCGGAGGCGGTGTTGGCCACGTAATAGGTGGTCATGGAGTCGCTGCGCACATTGGAGATACGTTTTACCGGCTCGCCCAGGTTGGTTTCCGACAGCGTCTTGAGGTGGTCTTCGGTGGGTTTGATATTGCTGCAACCGGCGACGCCGATGATCAGGGCGCCCAGCAAGGCAAGGCGAGTAACGGGGGATGGGAGTTTCATGGTGCTTCTTCCTTGGGGTTGTTATGGTTTTTCCAACGCACAACGAACCCGCGCGCAATGGATGCGCGGTGCCTGAGGAGCGTTGGAAGTGCCGAGGAATATAGCGCCGCAGGTTGGATGGGTCGATTAGCACAAATGGGCTAATGGCAAATTGAGGTCACACAAGGAAATCGCAATGCTGGAGATTACCCGCGCTACCCCCGAGGACGCCAATCGCGCGTTTGACATCCGCCTAGAAGCCATCCGCAGTCAATGCATTGGCGCCTATAGCGCCGAGCAGATGGCGCTCTGGACACGGGGCAAAGCCGCCGATGGCTATGACGCGCTGATGGATAAACAGTTTTACCTGGGGTGGGTGAACGGTGAAGCCATCGCCACCGGCATGCTAGACCTTGATAACAACGAAGTGGGGGCGTTGTTCGTGCGGCCCGCCTTCACCGGGCGGGGTTATGGCAAGGCGATGCTTGCCCACTTGGAGGACGTAGCACGGCAGCGGGCCATTGAAGAGGTGGTGCTGGATGCGACCTTGAATGCGGTGAGTTTCTACCGTGCGTGCGGTTATGTGGGTGATGAACAGGCGGTGTATCACTCGCCGTCGGGGTTGGTGCTGGCATGTATTCCGATGGCAAAGCGGCTGTTGGTCATGCCGGAATCTTGAAGGCTGCGCTTAACTGCTCAATCACTTGCTCAACCCCGGGCCCTTGAGTCTGCGGCGGTGTGGTGCTTTCACCAAACTCGCGCCACACAAACAGGGTCAGTTCGGCCCCATCGGTGAGTGTCTGCGCCGGTTCCTGGGCGCCAAAGGCGTGCAAAAGCCGATAACGCTCATCTCGCCAGAACGCTTGTTCTACCCAGTCATAGACGGGGATGAAGTGAAAGTGCAGCGGGAAGCCTGGCATATGGCCGTAGCGGCTGATGTACAGCCATTTTGGCTGGAGCTGAGTTTCCATCACCCGCTGGGTCTTGGCGAGCAAGCCGCCCAGCTCGGCCAGCGCGGCTTCGGGCATATCGGCGAGCGAATCAATCGGTGCCTTGGCGCCCAGCATCAAGTAGCCCGGCAGCTTTGATGCCAGGTGATGGTTGAGCAGCCAGTGCTCGGTCTGGTGAAGAACGAAGGCGGGGTCGACTTGCATCAGCACGCGTCCATGTGGGTTGGAGCGGCAGGATAACAAGTATCTTCTTGAATGGGCGTGGCTCCGAACCTGTGGCGAGGGAGCTTGCTCGCGCTGGTGGCCTGACAGCTGGCCAGGATGTTTTTGACCGAGTACATATCCGGTGCTGCGGTAACGGCTACTTAGGGTTCCGCTCTTACAGCGGGTCACTTTTGGAAGGACCCAAAAGTAACCAAAAGGTCCTCGCCGGTATGACTCACCCACATGGGTTACAAATCAGTTCACGCACATAGGTAACAGTTTTTAACCGGCAGGGTCGATTTCGCGAGGATCTGACCATGCCCTGGAAAGAGCTGAAACCTATGGACCTAAAAGTGATGTTTGTAGCTGAATATATGACTGGAAAACACAGCCTTAGCCAGCTATGTCGAGACTATGAAATCAGCCGAAAGACCGGCTACAAGTGGGTCGAGCGATACAAAGCAGAAGGTCCCAGTGGGCTTGATGAGCGTAGTCGTCGTCGGCACCAGCAGACTTATGTGGTGCCTTTGGCGGTAAAGCAGGCGATTATCGAACTTCGTTCTATAGGCGAGACAATCCCTGGGCCGAAAAAGATCCAGAGTGATTTGATAAAGCGTTTTCCGGACCAGGATCCGCCCTCGAAAACGACTATTTATAACATCCTCAAAGCAGCCGATCTGATCACGCCGCGACCCTTGCGGCCAAGGGTTGCTGTCTATCCAAAACCGTTACGTAAGGCAGATGTACCTAATCAGCTTTTCAGTGCTGACTACAAAGGCCAGTACCTAACGGGTGCGGGCGTATGGTGTTATCCGCTAACGATCATGGACCATGCCAGTCGCTTCTTGCTCGCCTGTCAGAGCATGCCCAGCACCAATTTCAAGGAGACCCAAGAGACGTTCGAACGGGTGTTTCGCGAGTATGGTTTGCCTGAGCGCATCCGTACTGACAACGGAGTGCCGTTTGCCAGCACAGGGCGCGGAGGGCTGTCACAGTTGTCGATCTGGTGGCTACGGCTGGGGATCATTCCAGAGCGTATCGAGCCCGGTCGGCCAGACCAAAATGGCCGGCACGAGCGTATGCACCGAACACTGAAAAGCACTCTACCCAATCCACCTGCAGTTGCTTGGGAGTCTCAGCAGAAACACTTTGATCGTTTCATACAGCACTACAATTACGAGCGAGGGCATGAAGCGCTGAGCCAGAAAACACCGGCTTCATGCTATTCACCTTCACCTCGAGCCTATCCGGAGAAACTGCCGGAGATGGGTTATGCAAGTCATATTGAGTGTTACCGGGCTGACTCAAACGGGATGATTTATCGGTCAGGTCTACGGATTTATGTGGGGAATGTACTGAAATACCAGACTATTGGATTGGAGATGCTGAGCGACGATGTGTGGGCTGTTATTTTCGGCCCAGTGATCCTCGGACAAATGGATGCGAGGAATGCAGACAAGGACGGCTATATTTCACTCAAAGTGTACCTATGTGAGTGCACTTTTGTGTAACCCATGTGGTTGTCCCGTACACGCCCCACCACTCGGCACCTCGCTGTGGCTCGGTGTGCCCGAACGCAGGCTTGAATCCGTGGGCCGCCGCAATGGGCCATCCCTGGCCCAGTGCGGCTAACCCGGCGTCCTGCCGGGTTACCCACGGATTCAAGCCTGCGTTCGGCCAGCGTGGTTTAACGGGGCGCCTGAGATCAAAAGCCAGATCAAGAGCGACTCGCTTCGCATCGTAGATACGCTGGCGGCGCTTCTGCTTTTCTGTGGGGGCGGGTCAGTTAAGCGAACGAAATGCTCAAGGCAGCGAAGATCAAATGTGGGAGCGGGCTTGCTCGCGAAGACGTCGGTCCAGCAAACATTGATGTTGGCTGACACACCGCCTTCGCGAGCAAGCCCGCTCCCACAGGGGGACGCGGATGCAGCAATCAATGCATCTTGCTGTGATCCATCTTGCTGTGATCCATGCCATCCAGGCCCCTGGCCGCGGCCTTGACTTCAACGATCTGCTTTTCACCCTTGGCATCCTGCACCGTGAGGGTCAGCGGCACCTGGTCGCCTTCCTTGATCTGACCGGTCAGGCCCATCAGCATCACGTGGTAGCCGTCCGGATCAAGCTTGACTGCTTTGCCTGCGGGCAGGGCCACCGAGTCCACCGGGCCCATGCGCATGACGTCGTCCTTCATGCTCATTTCATGGATCTGCACGTCCTTGGCCACCGGCGAGGCCACGCTCAACAGTTCGCTGTCGCGGTCGGCGGTGACGGTCATGAACGCGCCGCTGGATGGCTGGCCTGGTACGGAGGCGCGTACCCAGGCGTCGGTCACCAGCACCTGGGCGCTGGCGTGGGCGGCGAGGCCCAGCAGGGTGAGGCCCAGGGTCAGGCGTTTGAGGTGTTGAACGGCAGTCATTAGCAGACCTCCATGACGGTGAGCAGGTCTTCTGCGCACTCTTTAGCGGTAAGGGACGCCTGCAAGCCAAGGCGCAGGTTGCCACGGGTGTCGAACACGAAACTGGTGGCGGTGTGGGACAGGGTGTAGGTGTCGCCGGCGGGGATCTTTTCATAAAAGATCCCGAACTCCTTGGCGGCCACGGCGATTTCTTCCGGCGTACCGTAGAGCGCTTCGAAGCTGGGGTCGAAGGCCTTGACGTACTTGTCGAGGATTTCGGGGGTGTCGCGCTCGGGGTCGAGGGTGATGAACACTACCTGCATGATTTCACCGTCGCGGCCCATCAGTTTCTTGGCCTGGGCGGCGCGTGCCAGGGTGGTCGGGCAGACCGCCGGGCACTGGGTGAAACCGAAGAACACGACCGGCATCAGGCCACGGTACGAGCTCAGGGTGACGGTTTCGCCGTCGGTATTCTTGAGCTTGAAGGTGCGGCCCATGATCTTGTCACTGAGGTCCTTGCCGTATTTGAAATTCAGCTTGGGGCTGTAGTCACAGCCGCCCAGCAGGCTGCCCAGGCCCAACAGGCCCATGCCGGTCAGCACTTTGCGGCGGGTGAATAACGTACTCATCAACTGTGCATCCTGTGAAACGCCTGCATTGCTCTGGATCTACACATCAGGCTTTGAAAGCCAGGCTTTGAAACGTAGAAACGAGGAGGGCGCACAGTCTAGCAACCCTGGCTGGCCCGCGTAATCTGCGACGTTCTGCCACAGGTGCGCACTGCACTTCATCCTTTTGCGGCTTCGGTGGTAGAGTCGCCGCCATGAAATTGCGCCACTGTGACCGTTCGCTGATCGCCTGGGCCCTGTACTTCTGCGTGCTGATGAACCTGTTCGCCTGCGGTTTGGGGCATGGCCAGATGATGGGCCAGCAACTCAATGGCATCGGTGGGCTGTTCTGTTCGGTGGACGGCGGGCAGTTGCCAATTTCCGACAAAGGGTTGGCCAACCCAAATTCCAGCAACATCTCGAACTACTTTGCCTGCCCGGTCTGCAGTGCCGTCACCGTTGCCATCGTGTTCCTGATTGGCCTGGCCTGGTTGTTGGGCCTGGGGCAAACCCCGCGTCCTGCCCATGAGCGGCGCAACAAGGCACCGCCGCGTTATTCCTGGCCCTCAGCCAACCCTCGCGCTTCCCCCGCATCCTGACGTGTGCCTTGGGCCTCCTGTGAACAGGAGGCGTTCTATCGTCACGACTGTGAGTGTGATTCATGAATCCTCTATTGCCTGCAGGCGCCAGCCGCCTGGTCAGCAAGGCGGCTCGCCGCCTGCGTGCGGAACCGGCGCTGCCGGATTACCCCAGTAACTCCCGCTGTTTTGTGCATCTGGATGCACGCCTGTTGCCCCATTGGCACACCTTGTTCGATATCTGCCCGGCGCTGCTCAAGCTTGACCCGCCGGATGGGTTGAACCTGTTTCGCAGTTTCATGACCTGGGCCTACCGCCATCAGCCACCGCTGGACTGGACCTACCACCTGAACGTGTGCCGCTGGCTATTGGGCTCCGCGTACTGTGCGCAGATCGACGACGAACCCATCGAAGCCTTTATGGCCGCCTCGGCGGCCTGTTGGGTCAATACCGATCAAAGCCAGGCCCAGGGCGTGGTGTTGGCCTGGCGAGGTTCAAGGGTGTTCGATTGGAAGGGCGCGCCATTGCCGGGTGTCGAGCACCAGGCGCTCTGGGCCCCGGCAGAGGATTTTGCCTGGTGCGCGTTGACTCACCAGGCCGGTTTCAGTGGCTGGTTGCCAGTGCCGTGAGGTTTTCTAGAGCATCACAAGGGTAGGCTGGCTGGAAATCCGATGGAACCCTGAGCGCTAATGCCTGACCTAATGCATAGACCTTAGGAGGTGACTCATGCAATTAGAATATATCTGGATCGCGTTGGCGGTGATTTTGCTGCTGTTGGAATTGTGGGCAATCAACGTCGTATTGCGCAGTACCAGTGGCTGGGAGACCAAGGGGTTGTGGCTGGTGATCCTGATCTTTGTACCGCTGCTGGGCTTGATCGCGTGGGCGATGTTCGGGCCCAAGCGTGAGATGGCGCAGCAACACAAACACTGAGCCTTGTGCAACACACTGAACAGGCGCCTATCGAGGCGCCTGTTTGCGTTAAGGCGACTTGGGCATCAGGCAGCCAGTGGCTTACGGGTCAGGGCTTTTTTATAGGCCGCTTTCATCGCTTCCATTTCAGCCCCCAACTCGTCAAGCACCGCCTTGCCCAGCAGCTTTCTGGCCTGCGGGAACATTTCGGTTTCTTCTTCTTCGATGTGGTGCTCGAGCAATTCCTTGACCACTTTGACGCGACCGGAAAATTCGGTGGTGGACGGCTCGGTCTGCTTCAGGTCGGGCAGCACCAGTGCGTCGACGGTGCGGTGCTCTTCCTTGGCTTCGTGGTACATGATGTCCTGTTCCTTGCCACCGGCTTTCCTGAAAGCGGGGTAAAGGATTTCTTCTTCGAGCTTGGTATGCAGAGTGATTTCCATCTCGAGCTTGGCCAGCAACTCGGTGCGTTTTTTCACCCCACGCTCAGTGGACTCGCTGAGCTGGGTCAACAGGGCTTTCACGCGTTCATGGTCGGCTTTGAGAAGGTCGATGGCATTCATGTAGAACCTCACGGGTAGTTATCGGGCGTGTCGAAACGCACGCCTCGTAGTGAGGCTTTTGCATCAGGCGTACCAACTTGTGCCGTTATAAAATTATGTTTTAAATCATATAGATAGATATTTTGCGGTAGCGCACTGTCGTGCAGCTTGCATGGTCAGGCGCTGGCTGGGTTGCACAACGCCGGTCAGCACAAAGAAAACAGGCGCCCATTGGGCGCCTGATCTCATTTCAACGCAGTGATCAGCCGGCGACAGCCCTCGCAATCGCCTCGTTGAACGCCGGCAAATCGTCCGGCGTACGTGAGGTGATCAAGGTCCAGCCGTTGGCCTTGCACTCCTTGACCTCGGCATCGACCACACCCGCAGCACCGGCGTTTTCAAGGTCAATACGTACGCTCTTATACGAGGTCAGGGTCTTGCCCTTGATCACGCCAGCGTCAATCAGCGCCCATGGCCCGTGGCAGATTGCCGCGATGGTTTTGCCGGCCTGGGCGAAGTCATTGATCAAGCGCAGCGCGGCAGCATCCTGGCGCAAGGTGTCGGCATTCACCGTCCCGCCCGGGATGACCAGCGCATCGAAATTGCTGCTGTCCACATCCGATAATTGAACGTCGGATTCTACAGTGCCGGCCTTTTCGGTATCGCCGACAAAGGTCTGGGTGGTGCCACCCTTGCTGGAGGCGTGGGTCACGGTGGCGCCGTAGCCACGCAGGGTTTCCAGGGGCTTGAGCAGCTCATCGCGCTCGATGCCGGTGTTGGAAGTGATGACGAGGATGTGCTTGCCTTCGAGTTGCGAACTCATGGTCGAGTGTCTCCTTGGGTCATGGATGTTAATGGATGCCGTATACCTAAGTGTTGAGCGGGCACTTGTGCAAAAGGTTTAAATTTTTTTGCGCTTGTTGACCCAGCGGTATGGCTTGGCAATTTCCTTGAACTAATCCAAATTCACAGCGCTCTGCTGCATAGGGCCGCCACTTTCAGGCGGCCGTCATTGCCAGGAGATTGCACCGTGACCGAGCACCAGAACGCCGATAAAACCCCCGCACCCATCAGCTCTGAAGATGCACAAAAGGGTAAGGCTGACGCGACCAAAGGGCAGACCCTGGAGCGTCCCAACCCGAAGACCGAAACCATCGACAAGGTCGTGACGCCGACCTCGATCAAGGACATTGAACGCCAGACGAATGCGATCAATGAGAAGCTCAGCAAGGGGCATTGAGCATGGCGCGTGCCATCAGTGCGTCTGAACTGGGCATCGAGCTCAAACCCGACGATGACAGCAGCCTGTTCAAGTGGTTTATCGCGAGCTTTCTGATGGGCAAGCGCATTCAGGCGCCTATTGCCGCCCAGGCGTACCGGGTGATTGTCGAAGAGGAGCAGCGGGATACTGCGCGCAAGCTGCAGCACTGCACTTCCCGGCAATTGGTTGCGATGTTGGGGCGGGCGCATTACGTGCGTTATGACGAGACCACTGCCCAGCGTCTGCTGGATCTGAGCGCCAAGTTGAATGCCGAGTACGGGGGCAGGATCACTCGGATGAGGGAGGCCAGCGAAGATCGCCCGGCCTTTGAAAAGCGCCTCGGGGAGTTCGAGGGGGTTGGACCCAAGACCATCGAGATATTCATGCGTGATGCGGCCAAGGTGTTGTTTTGACGCTGCCTGTGTATGTGGGATGCGCTGGATGGAGCCTGCCACGCCAGCACTGGTCAGAGTTTGCCGAACAGGGCACCCACCTACAGCGCTATGCCTCGCGTTTCAACGCAGTGGAAATCAACAGTTCGTTTTATCGGCCGCATCTGCCTCAAACCTATGAACGTTGGCGTGAATCAGTGCCCTCGTGGTTTCGCTTTTCGGTCAAGATGCCCAAGCGAATTACCCATGAACTGCGCTTGCAACACTGTGGTACGGCATTGGACGAGTTCCTCGCGCAATGCCTGCAACTGGAAGAAAAACTGGGTTGCCTGCTGATTCAACTGCCACCGTCCCTGCGTTATGAGCCTGAGATTGCCGGCGCTTTTTTCGACGCGCTGCGCCAACGTTTTGCCGGTGCTGTGGTGCTTGAGCCTCGCCATGCCAGTTGGCTCGCGGCTGCAACCTTGTTACAGGCCTTTGAGATCGGTTGGGTCACCGCCGACCCTGCGGTAATCGAGCCGGGCGATGCCTGGCAAGGCGTGCGTTACTGGCGCCTGCATGGTTCGCCGCAGATTTATCACAGTGCTTATGGGCCCGAGCGGCTGCAGGCATACTCGCGCTTGTTACGTCGATCGGTTGAACACGGAACCCCCACCTGGTGCATCTTCGATAATACCGCCAGCGGTCATGCCGTCACCGATGCCCTGACCTTACTCAACAGCCACTCGCAGTACCTCCAGACCTAACCGCTCGTAAGCGTCCACACCTGGTACGCCCCACTCGGTAATCAGTGTCTGAATACGGCTGCACGGCGCCACTACAAAAGGTTCAACCGCACCGAGTTTATCCGCCGTGGTCACTGCCACCACATGGGAGGCGCTGTCGAGCAAGGCTTGCTTGACCGCCACTTCATCGAAATGCAATGAGGTGATGCCGATTTGCGGATGCAGGGCGCACACGCCGGTAAACAACAGATCGGCCTTGACGCCCTGGATCAAGCGCAGCGCTTCGTGACCACCGGTGGACAGAGTGGCGGGGTTGAGCTGGCCACCGGCGAGGATCACTTTCACATCGGGATGGTCTGCCAGGGCAATGGCGATCATCGGTGATGGGGTGACCACGGTGAGGCGGATCGAGTGCGGCAATGACTGGGCGATCTGCAGGGTGGTGGAGCCGGAATCGAACAGTACGATCTGGCCGTCTTCGACCCGCTGCGCAGCCACTCTCGCCAGGTGGCGCTTGACCTCGTTGGTCTCGCCGACGCGGGTAAAGAAGTCCTTGCCGGTATCCTTGGGCCGGGGCAGGGCGCCGCCGTGTACGCGTTGCAGCAACCCGGCGGCGGCGAGTTCGCTGAGGTCGCGGCGGATGGTGTCTTGGGACACGGCGAAATGCTCGACCAGGTCCGACGCCGTGACTTTGCCGTCGCGTTCGAGCAGCAACAGGATCTTCTGTTTGCGCAAGGAAGGCAGGTCGATAGCTTGATGGGTGTTATGCATGTTTGTGCGCTTTTTTGCGTGTTTATGCGAGATTAATCGGCTGGTGATGTAAACGCAATGGTGGGTCGCCCGGGCCTTTTACGCCGACACCTGCTCCTTAACCTGGAAGCGCTGCCTGAGCAAAAAAAACGTAAAAATATAAAAAGAGTTGTCCACGAAAACCGTGGGTATCTCTGTGGATAACTTTACGAAGGCCCGGCAGCGTTGGCGATTTCAAAGAAGGTCATTATTTGATCAACTTCTGTTTTGGGCCAGCATGGGCAGGGTTTGCGCTTGACAGCCAAGCGCGAACCCAGTGCCGAAAAGCGTGTTTATGACGCGTTGTCGCGAGCTGTGGAGTGCGTCACCACCTGGGCGGGCATCTTCGTGCGCATCAGGTTGTCCAGCGCCTGCCCATAGTTGCGCCCGGCCAGGCTCATGCTGTTGTTATGGCTGGCGCCTGGCACCAGCAGCAGGTGCTTGGGTTCCTGGGCGGCTTCAAACAATTGTTGGCTGAAACGCGGTGGCACGTAGCGGTCGTCGAGGCCGTGGACCACCAGCAGCGGCATATTAATATCGGCAATCTTGTCGATGGAATCGAACTTCTGCGACAGCAACCAGCGCACTGGCAATGAGGTGTTGGCGACCGCCGTGGCCACATCCGCCAGGGAGGTGAACGTGGATTCGATCACCAGCCCGCGTACCGGCAGGGGTACCTGCTTGCCCAGCTCGGCGGCGAGGTCGATGGCCACCGCGCCACCCAGGGAATGCCCGTAGATCAGGCGCTTGCTGGGGTCTGGTTGCAGAGTCTGGAAGCGCTCCCAGGCGATGCGTGCGTCCTCGTACACCGTGGTTTCCGAAGGCAGGTCGCCCTGGCTTTGGCCAAAGCCGCGATAGTCGATGGCCAATACCGAGTAGCCCAGGGCGTGCAATTGCTCGATGCGAAACAACTGGCCCGTGAGGTTCCAGCGCACCCCGTGCAGGTAGAGAATGGCCGGCGCGTCTTGGTTGGTTGCCGGGTACCACCAGCCATGAATGTTCTGCCCTGATTTGAAACTGGCGGGCTTGAGTTCGAATTCCTGCACCGCCTTGGGCAGGCCGGTGTACCAGCCGGCAGTACCCGGCTCGATGCGAAATACCAGCTCGCGTTCCTTGTGTTGCAGCACGGCGCAGCCGACCGGCAGGCCGACGATCAGTACAGCCATGCACAGCAGGGGCAGCCAGCGCAGGCCCAGGCGGGCGATAAAACGAGAGGGCATGAAGGCTCCAGGACAAAGACGAAGCACGGGTTTTACCAGAAGCCCTGAGCGCGCAGGCATTAATGCGACGGCCGTGACAGAGGAATTTGTTACAGCATTGAACAATCCAGCGCCGCCACCTGCACCCGATTGCGCCCCCGCGCCTTGACCAGATAGAGGGCCTGGGTTGTAGCTGTATGTGGCTTGCTTGACGCTGTATTGCCAGCGCGACATGCTCCTGCTCCTTTGAGCAAAGGCCCGACCATGGACAACAGCCCCGTTCGCATCACTGCCGAAGAAACCCTTTCGGACAGCTGGTACCTCTTGAAAAAATACAGCTTCGACCTGCGTCGCCGGGATGGCAGCTGGCAAGCCCAGACCCGCGAGGTGTACGACCGGGGCAACGGTGCGACCATCCTGTTGTACAACCGCGAGCAGCGCACGGTGCTGTTGATTCGCCAGTTCCGCATGCCCACCTTCGTCAACGACTACCCCGGTTACCTGATCGAAGCGGCCGCGGGGTTGCTGGATAACGCCAGCCCCGAAGAACGCATTCGCCTGGAGGCCGAGGAAGAGACCGGGTATCGGGTTAAGCATGTGGAGAAAATCTATGCGGCGTTCATGAGCCCGGGGTCGGTGACTGAGCGGATTCACTTTTTTATCGGTGAGTATCAGCCGGGGGATCAGGTCGGTGCGGGCGGCGGTTTGGAAGAGGAGGGCGAGGATATCGAGGTGTTGGAGTTGGGGTTCGAGCAGGCGCTGGGGATGGTGCAGAGCGGGGAGATTGTGGATGGGAAGACGATCATGTTGTTGCAGCATCTGGAGTTGCGGATGCTGAAAGACGGCTGGTGAGGGAGGTTGCTTTCGCTGGCGACCGGGCCGGATGTTGGTTTTTTTGACCGAGTACATATCCGTTGCTGCGGTAACGGCGGCTATTGGTTCCGCTCTTACAGCGGGTCACTTTTGGAAGGACCCAAAAGTAACCCATGTGGTTGTCCCGTACACGCCCCACCACTCGGCACCTCGCTGCGCATCGTAGATACGCTGGCGGTGCTTCTGCTTTTCTGTGGGAGCGGGCCATTCAATCGAACGAAATGCTCAAGGCAGTGAAGATCAAAATGTGGGAGCGGGCTTGCTCGCGAAGGCGTCGGCCCAGCAAACATTGAGGTTGGCTGACCCACCGCCTTCGCGAGCAAGCCCGCTCCCACAGGGGAACGCGTACGCCTCAACGATCAGGTCGGCTATAAGGCCGCCTCGCTGTGTTTTCGATTTTGATCTCGATGCCGGTTTAGCCGCCCCGCGCCATGGATGGCGCGTGGCGGCGGCCCCCCAAATCAATGTCGGATTACGGGCACACCGAGCCTAGGCGAGGTGCCGAGTGGTGGGGCAAGAGCCTTTTGGTTACTTTTGGGCTCTTTTCAAAAGTGACCCGCTGTAAGAGCGGAACCAATAGCGGCCGTTACCGCAGCAATGGATATGTACACCGACAGACCGACAGACCCACAACCCCGACTGACGGTCATTGTCAGAAATATCCCACAAGAGTACAAATGTACTCCATGACAATCCTGACCCCCCGCCGTACCGCCATCCTGACCTTCATCCGCGATCGCATCGCACAACAAGGCCAGCCCCCCAGCCTCGCCGAGATCGCCGAGGCGTTCGGCTTTGCCTCGCGCAGCGTCGCCCGCAAGCATGTGGTGGCCCTGACCGAAGCCGGCTTTATCGAGGTCAACCCCAACCAGGCCCGTGGCATTCGCTTGCTCAATCAACCCGCGCGTCCCGAGTGGCTGGATGTACCGGTACTCGGCCGTGTGGCGGCCGGGCGACCCATCGGTGCCGATGCCGAGGTGCACAGCCGCTTGCAACTGGACCCCGCCACCTTCGCGAAAACCCCCGACTACCTGCTGCGGGTCCAGGGCGATTCGATGATCGAAGACGGCATTCTCGACGGCGACCTGGTGGGCGTACGCCGCAATGCCGAAGTCTTGAACGGGCAGATTGTGGTGGCGCGCCTGGACGGTGAAGTCACCATCAAGCGTTTCGAGCGCAATGGCGACCGGGTTCGCCTGCTGCCGCGCAACCCGGCGTATCAACCCATCGTGGTCGGCCCCGACCAGGACCTGGCCATCGAAGGGGTGTTCTGCGGCTTGGTGAGGCAAGGCTGATGGGTGCCGTGGTTGCCCTGGACTCGCTGTTCAATGGCGGGCGAGTCTGGAAGGGCCGGCCCGCCGCGCCACCGGCCAGCGTGCACCCTACGGGGCTGGCGGCGCTGGATGCGGTGCTGCCCAGTGGCGGATGGCCGGAAGCGGCCTTGAGTGAAATCCTGATGGCCAAGGACGGTGTGGGCGAGTTGCAACTGGTGCTGCCAACCCTGGCGCGCTTGTCGGCCCTGGGCGAGCGCATTGTGCTGGTGGCGCCGCCCTATACACCGTACCCCCACGCCTGGCAGAACGCCGGGGTGGATGTGCGCCAGCTTTCCATCATCCAGGCCGAGGAGCGCGACGCGCTGTGGGCGGTGGAACAATGCCTGCGCTCCGGCAGTTGCGGTGCGGTGTTGTGCTGGCCGCGCAAGGCTGATGATCGGGCTTTGAGGCGCTTGCAGGTGGCAGCAGAAACCGGCCAGACCCTGGCTTTTGCCTGGCGCCCCTTGAGTGACGCGATCAATCCATCGCCCGCCGCCCTGCGTCTGGCGGTCGAGGCCAGGCCCGCGCAAGTACGGGTGCTCAAGTGCCGGGGCGGGTTGGCCCATCCGGCGCCGATTGCCCTGGCGGGGCATTGAGGTTGCCATGCGTTGGGTGTGTATTGTCTTCCCGCAATTGGCGCTGGACGGGGCGCAGCGCGTGCACCCCGAGCCCGACCAACCCCTGGCGCTGCTGGCCGGCACGCCGCAGCGGCGTGTGCTGCAAACCGTCAACGCCGCCGCTCGCGCCTTGGGCCTGCGGCCGGGCCAATCGTTGACGGCAGCCCATGCCCTGGCCAAAAGCTTTGCCTGCGTCGAATACGACCCGCTGGAAATCGAGCGCCTGCAGCAGTTTCTCGCCGCCTGGGCCTATCGCTTCAGCTCTCAGGTCAGCCTGTATTACCCGCGGGCCTTGCTGTTCGAGATCGAATCGAGCCTGGGCCTGTTCGGGCCCTGGCCGCAGTTCGAGGCACGCTTGCGCAAGGAGTTGACCGAGCTTGGTTTTCGTCATCGCATTGTCGCCGCACCCAACCCCGCGGCGGCACGGGTGTTGGCGAACCTTTACGATGGCCTGGCGGTGGCTGACGACGGCGCCCTGATGCAGGCCCTGGCGCCGCTGCCCATTGACCGCGCAGGTCTTGAACCGCAGGCCGCCACTGCCTTGTCGCGCATGGGCCTGCGCACCCTGGCCCAGGTGCAGGCACTGCCTCGGCATACCCTGGCGCGGCGCTTTGAAGCCAGCCTGCTCAAGCACCTCGACGCCCTGAGCGGGCAACGGCCATTGGCCCTGGCGTTCTATCAACCACCGGACCAGTTTGATGCGCGCATCGAGCTGAATTTCGATGTGCAATCCCACCAGGCGCTGCTCTTTCCCTTGCGGCGCTTGACTGGCGATCTGTCGGCTTTTCTCTGCGGGCGCGACAGTGGCGTGCAGCGCTTCGACCTGCACCTGGAGCATGCCCAGGCGCCCGACAGCGTGATCAAGGTCGGCTTGCTCAGCGCCGAGCGCGAGCCTTTGATGCTGTTTGAACTGGCCCGTGGGCGCCTGGAGCAAGTCCAAGTCACCTCGCCGGTGCGCGGTTTGCGCCTGATGGCCGAAGACTTGCCGGTGTTCGTGCCGCAACGCCATGACCTGTTTGACGACCGCCCGCAACAAACCCTGCCGTGGGAACAATTGCGCGAACGCCTGCGCGCGCGCCTGGGGGATGAGGCGGTGCAGGGCCTGCGTTTTCACGCCGACCACCGCCCCGAATGCGCCTGGCAAGCCAATACCGACAGCCGTTCATGCCCAACCCTGAACAAGGTCCGGCGCCCCGGCTGGTTGTTGCTCGAACCGACCTTGCTGGCCGAGCAGGGCGTGCAGATCCTGATGGGCCCGGAACGCATCGAATCCGGCTGGTGGGATGGCGCCGATATCCGCCGTGACTATTACCTGGTCCAGACCCGCGCCGGCCAACAGGGCTGGGCCTACCGCATTGTGGGCCAAAGCGATGGGCTGTGGCTGCAAGGCTGGTTTGCATGAGTTACGCCGAACTGCACTGCCTGTCCAATTTCAGCTTCCAACGCGGCGCTTCCAGCGCACTGGAGCTCTTCGAGCGAGCCAAAGCCCAAGGCTACAGCGCCCTGGCGATCACCGACGAATGCACGTTGTCGGGCATCGTCCGGGCCTGGCAGGCGGCGAAGGCGGTGGACTTGCCGCTGATTATCGGCAGCGAGATGCGCATCGAAAACGGCCCGAAACTGGTGCTGCTGGTGGAAGATCTCAGGGGCTACCAGCACCTGTGCCGGTTGATCACCCTGGCCCGGCGCCGTGCTGAAAAAGGCCGTTATCGCCTGCTGCAAGAAGACTTCGACCAACCGCTGCCCGGCCTGCTGGCACTGTGGGTGGCGCAAGACGACGACACCCAAGCCTCAATCCAATGGCTGCACCGCACCTTCGCCGAGCGTCTGTGGCTGGCGGTGCAGCTGCATTGCGGCCAGGACGATAGACGGCATCTGGAGCAACGCCTGAACCTGGCTGCCAGCCTGCAAATCCCCGCCGTGGCCTGCGGCGATGTGCATATGCATGCTCGCGGCCGTCGCGCCCTGCAAGACACCATGACCGCCATCCGTCACCACGTACCGGTGGCCGACGCCGGCACGCTGTTGCACCCCAATGGCGAGCGGCACTTGCGCAGCCTGGATACTCTGGCCGGGCTCTACCCGCAAGCATTGCTGGACGAAACCCTGGCGGTTGCACGGCGCTGCACTTTCGACCTGAGCCAGTTGCGCTATCACTACCCACGGGAGCTAGTGCCCGCAGGCCATGACGCGCAATCCTGGCTGCGCACCGTTACCGAAGAAGGCATCGCCCTGCGCTGGCCCGAGGGGGTCGATGTCAAGACCTTGGCGCAGATCAACAAAGAGTTGGAGCTGATCAGTGAGCTGGGCTACGAAAGCTACTTCCTCACCGTGCACGACATCGTGCGCTTCGCCCGCAGCCGTTCCATCCTGTGCCAGGGCCGCGGCTCGGCGGCCAATTCGGCGGTGTGCTTTGCCCTGGGCATCACCGAGATTGATCCGAGCCTGACCAGCATGCTGTTCGAACGCTTCCTGTCCAAGGAGCGCAACGAGCCGCCGGATATCGACGTCGACTTCGAACACGAACGCCGCGAAGAAGTGCTGCAATACGTATTCCAGCGCTACGGCCGCAACCGCGCGGCGTTGACGGCGGTAGTCAGCAGCTACCATGCGGCTGGCGCGGTGCGGGATGTGGCCAAGGCCCTCGGGCTGCCGCCGGACCAGATCAACGCGCTGGCCGACTGCTGCGGACGCTGGACTGACGACACGCCGCCCCTGGAGCGCCTGCGTGAAAGCGGCTTCGACCCGGACAGCCCACTGTTGCGCCGCGTGCTGACGCTCACCCAGCAATTGATCGGCTTTCCCCGGCACCTGTCCCAGCACCCCGGCGGTTTCGTGATTTCCGAATACCCGCTGGACACCCTGGTGCCGGTGGAAAACGCCGCCATGGCCGAGCGCACCATCATCCAGTGGGACAAGGACGACCTCGACGCGGTTGGCCTGCTCAAGGTAGATATCCTCGCCCTGGGCATGCTCAGCGCGATCCGCCGCTGTTTCGATCTGCTGCGCCGTCATCGCAACCTGGACTTGAGCCTGGCAGGCATCCCCAAGGAAGACCCGGCGACCTACGCGATGATCAGCAAGGCCGACACCATCGGCGTATTCCAGATCGAATCGCGGGCGCAGATGTCGATGTTGCCCAGGCTCAAGCCGCAGACATTCTATGACTTGGTAATCGAGGTCGCCATCGTGCGACCGGGGCCAATTCAAGGCGGCATGGTGCATCCGTATTTGCGTCGCAGAAATAAAGAGGAAGCAGAAACCTATCCTTCACCCGCGTTGGAAGCTGTGCTCAAACGCACTCTGGGCATCCCGCTGTTCCAGGAACAAGTGATGCAGATTGCCATGGTCGCTGCCGACTACGGCCCTGGCGAGGCCGACCAGTTGCGCCGCTCCATGGCCGCGTGGAAACGCCATGGCGGCCTGGAGCCGCACCAGCAACGCCTGCGCACCGGCATGCTCAAGAACGGCTACACCGAAGCGTTTGCCGCGCAGATTTTCGAACAGATCAAAGGTTTTGGCAGCTATGGCTTCCCCGAATCCCATGCCGCCAGTTTTGCCTTGCTGACCTACGCCAGTTGCTGGCTCAAATGCCATGAACCGGCGGCCTTTGCCTGTGCCCTGATCAACAGCTGGCCCATGGGTTTCTACAGCCCGGACCAGATACTGCAGGACGCCCGGCGTCATCGCTTGCAGATCCGCCCGGTGGATGTGCAGGCCAGTGACTGGGATTGCAGCCTGGAGCCTATCGACGGTCAGCAACCGGCGATTCGCCTGGGCTTGCGCATGATCTCGGGGTTTCGCGAGGACGATGGTCGGCGTATTGAGGCCGCACGCCAGCGGCAAATCTTCAGCGACATCGCCGACCTGGATACACGCGCCGGGCTGGATGCCCGTGCCCAGGCACTGCTGGCGGATGCCGGAGCCTTGCGTGCCCTGGCCGGCAACCGGCATCAGGCGCGCTGGGACGTGGCCGGCGTGCACAAGCAACTCGGTTTGTTTGCCGGCTTGCCCAGCCCCGATGAAGCGCTGGTGGCGTTGCCCGCACCCAGCGTAGGCGAAGACCTGTTTGCCGATTACGCCACGGTTGGCACCACCCTTGGGCCGCACCCATTGGCGCTGCTGCGCGCCGAGTTGCGCAAGCGACGCTGCCGCAGTTCCCAGGAGCTGCTGGCGGTGGAGCATGGGCGCAATGTGAGCGTCGCTGGGCTGGTCACCGGCCGCCAGCGCCCAGGCACGGCCAGCGGCGTGACCTTTGTCACCCTGGAAGATGAATTCGGCAACCTCAATGTGGTGGTTTGGCGCGATCTGGCCGAGCGTCAGCGCCAGGCGCTGGTGGGTTCGCGCCTGCTCAAGGTGGACGGCCGTTGGGAGGCGGTGGGCGAGGTGCGGCACTTGATCGCAGGGCGCCTGACCGACCTGACGCCGCTGCTGGAAGGGGTTACTGTGCGCAGCCGGGACTTTCGCTGAGCCCCCTGGTTTTTGCAGGGATGAGCACCTAATTTATACCCGATGAAACCATCCCTCTCGGGCGTGCTCCAAAACGTGCGACTGTCCTCTTCTTTGCACCGAGTCGAACCATGCAATTTTTAACCAACCCTCACGGCTGTGAAGGCTGGGCCGGTGAAATGGCCCAGCGTATTCGCGCGTTTGACTGGTCGACCACCGACCTGGGTCCCATCGACCGCTGGTCTACCAGCCTGGCCTGTACCGTCCAGATGATGCTGGCTTCCCCGGTGCCGATGGTGATGCTGTGGGGGCGCGCCGGCTACATGATCTACAACGACAGCTATTCAGCCTTTGCCGGCGGCCGCCATCCGTACCTGCTTGGCACGCCGGTGGAGCTGGGCTGGCCGGAAGTGGCCGAGTTCAACCGCCAGGTAGTCGACACCTGCCTGGGGGGCGGCACCTTGTCCTTCAATAACAAAGACCTGGTGCTGTCGCGCAACGGCAGGCCGGAAACGGTGTGGCTGGACCTTTATTACAGCCCCGTCGCCGGCGACGACCAGCAACCCGCCGGGGTGTTGGCGATCGTGGTCGAGACCACTGAGTTGGTGAAGTCTGAGCAGGTGCGCCAGGAACTCACCCACAACCTTGAGCAGCGTGTGGCCGCCGAAGTGCAGGCTCGCTCCGCCGCCGAAGACCAGTTGCGCCAGTCGCAGAAGCTGGAAGCGATTGGCGGCCTGACCGGCGGCGTGGCCCATGACTTCAATAACCTGCTGCAAGTGATCGCCGGCAACCTGCATTTGCTCGCCCGGCATGAGCCGGAAAACCCCCAGGTGCAACGTCGCGTCACCGCCGCCATCGCCGCGGTGGAGCGGGGCGCCAAGCTGTCGTCGCAGCTGCTGGCGTTTGCCCGGCGCCAACCCTTGTCGCCGGCGGTGTACAACCCGCAACGCATCTATGCCGGCCTGGGCGAGTTGCTGCAAAGGGCGCTGGGGGAAACTATCCATATCGACGTGCAATTGCCCCAGGATTCCTGGTGCATCAACGTCGACCGCAACCAATTGGAAAACGCGCTGCTCAACCTGGCGATCAACGCCCGCGATGCCATGCAGGGCGAGGGTGTGATTCGCATCACCGGCGAGAACGTCATCCTCAACCCTCCCGATTGCGCCGGCAAAGCCATCAAGCCCGGCGAATACGTGCGCCTGGCGGTGACCGATACCGGCGTGGGCATGTCCCAGGCAACTCTCAAGCGTGCGTTCGAACCCTTCTTCACCACCAAGCGTGAAGGCCAGGGCACCGGCCTGGGGCTGAGCATGGTCTTCGGCTTTGTGCGCCAGAGTGGCGGGCATGTGGAAATGTGGAGCGAGGAGGGCAAAGGCTCGGTGGTGCAGATGTATTTCCCCCACAGCCTGGAGCCCGAATGCCTCGATGCCCACAGTGAATTGGACCTGCACAGCAATGGCCAGGAAACCATCCTGGTGGTCGAGGACAATGAAGGCGTACGCCTGACCGTGGTCGAGTTGCTGGAACAGTCAGGCTATACCGTCATCACCGCCGAGGACGGCGACCACGCCATGCAGGCGTTGCGCAGCGGTGTAGCACCGGACCTGATCTTCACCGACGTGGTGATGCCCGGCCGGGTCAAGAGCACTGACCTGGCCGACTGGGCGCGAGCGCAACAGCCACCGGTGGCAGTGCTGTTCACCTCCGGCCACACCCGCGACATCCTGTCCTCCAATCATCTGCTCAGCGCCGATATCCACCTGCTGAGCAAACCCTACAGTCCTGAGGCCCTGACGCAGCGGGTGCGTACGGTGCTCAACGCAAGACAAGGTTGCCCATGACTTCACAGCGCAACATCCCTCCGGTCACGGCCCAGCATTTGGGTTTTGTGCGGGTGCGTGGCGCCCGCGAACATAATTTGCGTAACGTCGATGTGGATATCCCCCGGGATGCCCTGGTGGTGTTTACCGGCGTGTCCGGCTCCGGCAAATCATCCCTGGCATTTTCCACCCTGTATGCCGAGGCCCAGCGTCGTTATTTCGAATCGGTGGCGCCCTATGCGCGGCGCTTGATCGATCAGGTCGGCGTGCCGGATGTGGACAGCATCGAGGGTTTGCCGCCGGCCGTGGCCCTGCAACAGCAACGCGGCACGCCAAGTGCGCGCTCCTCGGTGGGCAGCGTCACCACCTTGTCGAGCTTGATCCGCATGCTCTATTCCCGCGCTGGCAGCTATCCGCCGGGGCAGGCCATGCTGTATGCCGAGGACTTTTCCCCGAACCTGCCCCAGGGCGCGTGCCCGCAATGCCATGGCCTGGGCCGTGTGTATGAAGTGACCGAGGCGCTGATGGTGCCGGATCCGTCCCTGACCATCCGCCAGCGCGCAGTAGCGTCCTGGCCGTTGGCCTGGCAGGGCCAGAACCTGCGCGACATCCTCGTGACCTTGGGCTACGACGTAGACATCCCATGGCGCGACCTGCCGAAAAAACAGCGTGACTGGATCCTGTTCACCGAAGAAACCCCCACCGTGCCGGTGTACGCCGGCTTCACCCCGCAGCAAACCCGCGATGCGTTGAAACGCAAGCTCGAGCCCAGTTACCAGGGCACCTTCAGCGGGGCGCGGCGCTATATCCTGCACACCTTCGCCCACACCCAAAGCGCACTGATGAAAAAGCGCGTGTCGCAGTTCATGCAAGGCAGTGCCTGCCCGTTGTGCGAAGGCAAGCGGCTGACCCAGGCAGCGTTGTCGGTGAAGTTTGCCGGGGTAGATATCGGTGAGTTGTCGCAACTGTCCCTGGCGCAATTGGCCGAGTTGTTGCAGCCGGTGGCGGCGGGGCAGGACAAGATGAAGTTGTCGGTGGAAAAACGCCTGGCGGCCCAGCGCATCGCCCAGGACTTGCTCGAACGGGTGAACACCTTGATCGAGTTGGGCCTGGGCTATCTGTCCCTGGAGCGCAGCACGCCGACCTTGTCGTCCGGAGAGCTGCAGCGTTTGCGCCTGGCCACCCAGTTGGGCTCGCAGTTGTTCGGCGTCATCTATGTGCTGGACGAGCCCTCGGCGGGCCTGCACCCGGCGGATGGCGAAGCGTTGTTCACGGCGCTTGAGCGCTTGAAGGCTGCGGGCAATTCATTGTTTGTGGTGGAACATGACCTGGAAACCATGCGCCGCGCCGACTGGTTGATCGACGTGGGCCCGGCAGCCGGTGAACATGGCGGGCAGGTGTTGTACAGCGGGCCGCCTGCGGGGTTGGTGGATGTCGAGGCATCGCAGACCCGCGAATACCTGTTTGCCGAACAGCGCCCGGTGAACCCGACGCGCCGCGAACCCAGCGCTTGGCTGAAGCTCGAAGGCGTGACGCGCAATAACCTCGCTGAACTGAAGGTAGATTTCCCGCTGGGCTGCTTTACGGCGGTGACGGGTATTTCCGGCTCGGGCAAATCCAGCCTGGTCAGCCAGGCACTCCTGGAGCTGGTGGGCAGCGGCCTGGGCCGCGTGCTGGAGAGCGACGACGAGCCGAACCTGGAAGACGCTGCACCGCAAGCCAGTGGCGGGCGCATCAGCGCCGGGCTGGAGCACATCCGCCGGTTGGTACAGGTAGACCAGAAACCCATCGGCCGCACGCCGCGTTCCAACCTGGCGACCTATACCGGGCTGTTCGACAACGTGCGCAAACTGTTTGCCGCCACGCCGGCGGCGAAAAAGCGCGCTTACGACGCCGGGCAGTTCTCCTTCAACGTTGCCAAGGGCCGTTGCTCGAACTGCGAGGGTGAAGGCTTTGTCAGCGTTGAACTGTTGTTCATGCCCAGCGTGTACGCACCGTGCCCGACCTGCCACGGTGCGCGCTACAACCCCGAGACTCTGGCGATCAAATGGCAAGGCTTGAATATTGCCCAGGTGCTGGGGCTGACGGTGGAGCAGGCGGTGGAGGTATTTGCCGAACAGCCTGGCGTACTGCGTTCGTTGCAGGTGCTGCGCGATATCGGCCTGGGTTATCTGCGCCTTGGTCAACCGGCCACCGAATTGTCCGGGGGTGAAGCGCAGCGCATCAAGCTGGCCACCGAGCTGCAACGCAATGCCCGCGGCGCCACCTTGTATGTGCTGGACGAGCCCACAACCGGGTTGCACCCCAAGGACGTCGACCGCTTGCTCAGCCAGTTGAATCACCTGGTGGACGCGGGGCATACGGTGGTTGTGGTGGAGCATGAAATGCGCGTGGTGGCCCAGAGTGACTGGGTGATTGATATCGGGCCGGGGGCAGGGGACCGGGGCGGGAAGGTGGTGGCGTGTGGTACGCCGCAGAAAGTCGCCAAGAGCAAGAGCAGCCGGACTGCGCCCTATCTGGCCCGAGAGCTGGTCTAAAGCTTGATGATGTTCAAATGTGGAAGGGGGCTTGCTCCCGATGGCGGCGGGTCAGTCACAGATGTATCACTGACAATCCCTCATCGGGAGCAAGCCCCCTCCCACATTTAGCCCATTGTTAGTCAGTGAGGTTATGTTGGGTCTGCTCCTTGGCCAGCTTCACCACGTTCTCCACGGTAAACCCAAACTTCTCCTGCAACTTGGCCAACGGCGCCGACGCGCCAAAGCTGTTCATTACCACCTTGGCGCCGGTCTGCCCGACATAACGGTCCCAACCCAAGGGGCCCGCCTGTTCCACCACTACGCGGGCTTTCACTGCGGGCGGTAAGACGCTGTCGCGGTAGGCCTGGTCTTGATCTTCAAACAGCTCCCAACTCGGCATCGACACCACGTGCGCGGCAACGCCTTCGCCCTTGAGCTGCTCATAGGCGGCCACCGCCAGGCTGACTTCACTGCCGGTCGCGATCAGGATGACCTCAGGTTTGTCCGAACCGGCCAACACGTAGGCGCCTTTGGCCGCGCCAGTGGCGCTCGCGTATTTCGTGCGATCCAGCGTAGGCAGCGCCTGTCGCGACAGCACCACACAGCTTGGCCGATGGGTTTGTGCCAGGGCTACCTTCCACAACTCCAGGGTTTCATTCGCATCGCCCGGGCGCAGGGTCAGTAGCCCCGGTGTAGCGCGCAATTGGGTCAGGTGTTCGATAGGCTGGTGCGTCGGCCCGTCCTCGCCCACGCCGATGGAGTCATGGGTAAACACGAAGATAACCGGCAACTCCATGATCGCTGCCAGGCGGATCGGCGGTTTCATGTAGTCGCTGAACACTAGGAAGGTCGAGGTGTACGGCCGCAGGTAGGACAGCGCCATGCCGTTGGCAATCGCGCCCATGGCGTGTTCGCGGATACCGAAGTGCAGGTTGCGCCCGCTGTAGTCATCGGCGCTGAAACGCCCGGCGCCGTCGAAGGTGAGGTTGGTCTTGGTCGAGGGCGACAAGTCCGCCGAGCCGCCCAGCAGCCACGGAATCTGTTGGGCAAAGGCATTCAGCACCTCACCGCCCGAGGCGCGGCTGGCGACGCCTTTGGCATCGGCGGCGAAGGTCGGCAGGTGCGCTTGCCATTGCTCGGGCATTTCCCCGGCGCGCATGCGCTGTAGTTCATCGGCCAGTTGCGGGTCGAGGGACGCCAGGGTCTGGTTCCACTCGGCGTACAGTGGCTCGGCACGCTCGTAGAGGGCATCGCGCAACACGCTGCGGGCTTCATCGGGCACCAGGAAATTCGAATCCTGCGGCCAGCCATAGGCGGCCTTGGTCAGGCGGATTTCCTCTTCGCCCAACGGTTCGCCATGGGCGGCGGCGGTGTTGTGTTTGTGCGGCGAGCCGTAGCCGATCACGCTGTCGACCACGATCAGGGTCGGTGCGCCGGTATTGGCCTTGAAGGTCTCCAGCGCCACGCTCAACGCCTGCAAATCATTGGCATCGGTGACGTGCACGGTGTGCCAGCCGTAGGCCTGGAAGCGCTTGATTACGTCTTCGCTGAACGCAAGCTCAGTGTGGCCCTCGATACTGATGGTGTTGTTGTCGTAGATCCAGCACAGGTTATCCAGCTTCAAGTGCCCGGCGATCGAAGCGGCTTCGCTGCTGATGCCTTCCATCATGTCGCCGTCACCGCACAGGGTGTACACGTTGTAGTCGAAGAGCACCTGGCCGTCGCGGTTGAAGCGCTCGGCCAGCCAACGCTCGGCCATGGCCATGCCCACGCTGTTGGCGCAGCCCTGGCCCAAAGGGCCGGTGGTGGTTTCCACGCCGGTGGTCATGCGGTACTCGGGATGGCCTGGGGTCTTGGAGCCCATCTGCCGGAACTGCTTGATATCGTCGAGGCTGATGGCCGGCTGGCCCGAGCGCTTGCCGTGGGCATCGATCTCCACCACACCGGCCAGGTGCAGCAGCGAATACAGCAGCATTGAGGCATGCCCCACCGACAGCACAAAGCGGTCACGGTTGGGCCAGTCGGGATGCTCCGGGTGATAACGCAGGAAGCGACTCCACAACGTGTACCCCACCGGCGCCAGGCCCATGGGCGTACCGGGGTGGCCCGAGTTGGCCTTCTGCACGGCATCCATGGCCAGGGTGCGAATGGTGTTGATGCATTGGGTGTCGGCAGCAGTGGCAACGTGATTCATAAAACCGTTCTCCCTCGGGTGGCGATCTACAGTGGAGGGCAGGGCACGGCAAAGGTTTGATCCCATCGCCAGGGTTACGACGAACGGACGCGTATTGACCGGGCACATGACAAGACCGGTTGGAATGGGCTAGCTTCAAGGGTGTAGGCCATTGAATAACTTGTGGAGGTACGCCATGCCAGTGAAACACGACCTGTATCAGGACTTGGGTTTTAGCAAGGAAGAGGTTCACAAGCGCAGGGCGGACGATAACCGGCTGGATTCGCTGCTCACTCATTATGACGAAGCCGACGCAAAGGTGCTGAAGGCAGAAAAAGCCAGTGCCGGCGATGAGGAAGTCGAAAACCTGAAGAAGAAACGGCTGTTGATCAAGGACGAGATCGTCGCGCGATTGGGCTAGCAGCAGGGCGGCAATATTTGTTCAGATTTGTATACGGGACATCGTAGGATTCAGTCTTTATGATGCGCCCCGTCCACCCGGCTCTGGGGACTTTTGTAGCGCAAGGATTGTGCTGCTGAGCCGGGGAGGACACCCTTTTTCATGCCAGCAGTGTTCCCATGCACTCATCGATGGAACGCTGCTGCGTCTGGCCGTAAAGCTGCAATTCATCAATCGTCTTGCGGCCCAGCGCCTGTTCAAATTCAGCCTGGTTGGCATTGGCCGCGTAATGATTCTGCGCCGCATCCCCCAGGTTTGACTGGAAGATCCCCGCCGCACTCACCGGCAGAAAATCCTCATACACCAATGGCTCCACTGCCACGTGACCGGCACTCACCAGCGCCTCAAGCGTGCGCGGCTGCTCGGCCTGACCGCGTGCTGCCAGGCCGATCTCGGTGACGAAATAGCGGAAGTACGCCAAGCCTTGCTCGCGCATCTGTGTGTGGTTATCAGGGAACGCCCGGAAGTGCTGTTCCATCAATTGCACATACCGCTCGGCGTGGGCCTCATTGGGGAACGCACCGAGTTCATCGCGGGCGGCGTTCAGCAGTTGGTCGTACAAGGCGCGGCCCTTGGGCGTCAGGGCGACGCCGCGTTGTTCGATTTCGCCAAAGCGCGCGCTGTGGCTGCCATGGGCATCGGTGAAGGCGATGGGTTCATCCAGGGCCTTGAAGCTGGTCTGGCGCAGCAGGATCGGGCACTGGCGCCGCGGCGGGCCTTCGATCACGGCCTTGGGCGTGATGCCTTTGCCAGGCATGGCAGCCTGCACCTGGTCGATGTCCAGGGTGCGTGGCGTGAGATGGTTGATGTGCGGGCCTTTGAAGGCGACCACGTCGGCGATCAGGCGGTGCTGGTCGCTGAGTTGCTGGTATTGGGCGCCTGTGACCGTGGCCGTGTGATGCCAGCGGAACGTCTCCAGCGCCTCGCGGATAAACGCCTCGGCGTCGCTGGCATTCAGGCCGCCTTGTGTTTCGGCTTGCTCGATCAACGCCAGGGCGCCCGAGGTGAAGATCGCGCGCTTGGCCAGGGCGCGGTCGGCGAATGCGCGCAGGTCGGCGTTTTCGATCAGCTCCAGGCGCAGCAATGAGGTAAATACGCGGAACGGGCTGGTTTGCAGCGCGTGTTCATGCACCGCTCTAAAGGCGGTGGAATGCACCGGCACCCCGGCAGGGCTGAGGTCGTAGTAGCCCACCGGTTGCATGCCCATGACCGCGAACAAACGGCTGATGGTCGCCAGCTCCGCAGCGGTGCCCAGGCGAATGGCGCCGTGGCGTTCCAGGTCCAGGCGCTGGATTTCCCCAGTGCGTTGCAGTTGCTGCGCAAGGCCCGGTTCGCTGTCGAGTACGCGAGCGTTGGTCTCGGCCACCAGTTCCAGCAGCGCGCCGTACAGCGGCACTTCATCCCGGTACATGTCGGACATGGCCTTGGAAAAGCCCTTGCGGATCTCATCGGGGCTGACATGTGCAGTGGCGTGCATAGAAAAATTCCTGATGGCTATGGCGATGAAAGTGGCCTTGCCCAGATTCTGTTGAGCGCCAGGCCGGCTTGCAAACGAAGATTCTTCTGGACTTCATTCTGCAAATGAATGCGACATGGCGCTTTGGGCACAGGCAACGATTGCAGCGCCTTACTCGAAGACACCTGCGCCATCTTCCAAGTCTTCATGTGCAACCGGGCGTCATTGGGTTCTACACTGCGCCTCACTGTGTAGGTGATGGAGGACTCAATGACGGCCGTACCCGTAACCAGCCTGCTTGACACGATTGAAGGCCAGCGCCTGGCCAAGCAAGACGCCGAACGTTGGCGCGAGTGGGGCCCGTACTTGAGCGAGCGCCAATGGGGCACGGTGCGCGAAGACTACAGTGCCGACGGTGATGCCTGGGCCTACTTCCCCCATGAACATGCACGTAGCCGCGCCTATCGATGGGGCGAGGATGGCTTGGCCGGTTTCAGCGACAAGGCACAACGCTGGTGCCTGGGCCTGGCGCTGTGGAACGAGCAAGACGCAATCCTCAAGGAGCGCCTGTTCGGCCTCAATAATGCCGAAGGCAACCACGGTGAAGACGTCAAGGAACTGTACTTTTTCGTCGATGGCATACCGAGCCATGCCTACATGCGCATGCTCTACAAGTATCCCCATGCCGCCTTTCCCTACACCGACCTGATCGCCGAAAACGCCCGCCGTGGGCTGGGCGATGCCGAGTATGAAATCCTCGATACCGGTGTGTTTGAAGACAACCGCTACTGCGACGTCAGCGTCGAATATGCCAAACACCAGCCCGACGATATCTTCATGCGCATCACCGTGCACAACCGCTCGGACCAACCGACGCGCCTGCAGGTGCTGCCCCAGTTGTGGGCGCGCAATGACTGGAGCTGGACCTTCGATGCGCCCAAGCCCAGGTTGACTCTGGAAGGTGGGCGCGTGCTGGCCCGTCATCATGAGCTGGACGATCGCCAACTCAGCGCCTGGGGCCAGGACGGGGTGCAATGGCTGTTCTGCGAAAACGAGACCAACTTCGCCAAACTGGACGGGCAACCGACGCCAGGGCCATTCAAGGATGGCATCAACGATTATGTGGTGGAGGGTGATCAAGGGGCGATTCGTCGCGACGTGGGCACCAAGGTGGCGGCGCATTTCAGCCTCGAGCTGGCGGGTCAGGAAAGCAAAATTATCTATCTGCGTTTTGCCCCTGTGGATGCGCCCGAGGTCAATGCGCGCAAGCTGTTTGCACTGCGCCGCCAGGAGGCCGATGAGTTCTACGCGGCCCTGCAACAGGGCATCGCCGATGACGATGCGCGTAATGTGCAGCGCCAGGCCCTGGCCGGCTTGCTGTGGTCCAAGCAGCTGTACTATTTCGACGTGAACCAGTGGCTCGACGGCGACCCGGACCAGCCCGCGCCGCCGCCCGAGCGCCTGCATATCCGTAATACCCATTGGCGGCACCTGTCCAACTTCGACATTCTGTCCATGCCCGATACCTGGGAATACCCGTGGTACGCCTCCTGGGACCAAGGCTTCCAGGCGGTAGCCATGGCGCTGATCGACCCGGGCTACGCCAAGCAACAACTGCTGTTGCTGGTTAAGGACCGCTTCATGCACCCCAACGGCCAGTTGCCGGCCTATGAATGGCGCTTCGACGATGCCAACCCACCGGTGCATGCCTGGGCCAGCTGGCGTGTGTATCAGCAGGACAAGGCGCTGACCGGCGTGGGCGATATGGATTTCCTGGAGCGCATCTTCCACAAGCTGCTGCTGAATTTTTCCTGGTGGGTCAACCGCAAGGACGCCGAGGGCCGCAACCTGTTCCAGGGTGGTTTTCTCGGCCTGGACAATATCGCCTTGTTCGACCGCTCGGCCGCGCTACCGCCCGGCTACCAGTTGGACCAGGCTGACGGCACCGCCTGGGTCGCGGCCTATGCCCTGGACCTGATGCGCATCGGGCTGGAGTTGGCCAAGCGCAATGTGGTGTACGTGGATATTGCCGTGAAGTTTTTCGAGCACTTCCTGTACATCGCCGGCGCGATCAACCGCGTCGACGACAGCGCCGAAGGCCTATGGGATGAGCAGGATCTATTCTTCTACGATGTGCTGCACCGCCCCGACGGCCAGGGCGAACCGGTGCGCCTGCGTTCCATCGTCGGCCTGATGCCATTGTTCGCCGTGTTGGTGCTGGAGCAGCGCGAGCATGAGGGCTTGGAAGGGCTGCGCGAGCGCCTGCTGGGGTTTATGCACCACCGGCCGGACCTGGCCAAACTGGTCTCACGCTGGAACGAACCGGGGCAGGGCAACCGCCTGCTGCTGGCGTTGCTGCGCGGTGAGCGCACCAAGGATTTGTTGCGGCGCATGCTCGATGACAATGAGTTCTTGTCCGCCTTCGGGGTGCGCTCGTTGTCCAAGGCGTTCGCAGAGCAACCCCTGGCACTGAAGATGAATGGCGACACCTTGTGCGCCAGCTACCAGCCCGGCGAATCCGATTCACGCTTGTACGGCGGCAACTCCAATTGGCGCGGGCCGCTGTGGATGCCGGTGAACTACATGCTGATTGAATCGTTGCGCGAATTTCATCGGTACTACGCGGATAATTTTTCCGTGGAGTACCCGACGGGCAGCGGTTACCTGTCGTCCATGGAGGAGGTGGCCGATAGCCTCAGCCAGCGCCTTACGCGGTTGTTTCTCAGGGATGAAAATGGTCTGCGGCCGTCAATGGCGGGGTATGCGCAGTTGGAGGCGGACCCGGCCAGCCGTGACCTGGTGTTGTTCCATGAGTATTTTCATGGGGAGACGGGGCGAGGGTTGGGGGCTTCACACCAGACAGGCTGGAGTGCGTTGGTGGCGTTGTTGCTGCAACCCAGAATCTGAATACCACGGCAGATCAATGTGGGAGGGAGCAAGCCCCCTCCCACAGGGATTCAGGTTTTACCCATGAATCAAGCTGGGAACAGCTCGCTCAGCTTCATGGCCAGCATCATGTCGCCTTCAGTGCGCAGCTTGCCGCCCATGAACGCTTGCATGCCGTCGGTGGAACCGTCGACGATGCCTTTCATGGTCTCGCCGTCCATGACCAGGGTCACTTGGGCGTCAGGGTTTTCGCCTTCGAGCAGTTCGCAGGTCTTGTCCTTGACTACCAGCGAGAAGTTCTGGGTGTCGTCGATACGAAAACCGAACACCAGGTCCAGGCCTTCGGCAGCGCTTGGGTTGAATTTGGCTTTCATTGCTTCTACAGCTTTGGCTACGTCAGTCATGGTTTCGATCCTTTTATGGTGAGTCCAGTGACCTTGGGGTCACGGTTGGCCGCAGTTCATCGGAAAGTGATGAGCTGCGGCGCCTTCAACAGTTGCAAGTGGGTATGACTGTTGAAGGAAGCCAGTGCCACCTCGCGACCGCGGAATTTCAGCTGGTTGAGCGAGGTGTTAACAATTTGCCAGTTCAGTTCGAACGCCTGGGCGGCAGGCATTCGGGTAATCAGGTGGAGCAGGGCGGTGATAGTGCCGCCGGAGGTAAACACGGCGATTTTGTCGGCGTTGTCGGCGGCCTCAAGGATGCGCTGCAAGCCACCCTGGACCCGCTCGACAAACCCCAGCCAGCCTTCCAGCCCTGGTGGATCATAGGTGCCGGCCAGCCAGCGCTCGATGAGCAGGGCGAAGATGCGCTGGAACTCACTGCGGTTCTGCGCGCCATTGCGCAGCACGTGCACGGCGTCGGGTTCGCTGCTGAGCAGGTCGGGTAACAGGCCGCGGATAATCGCTTCGCCGTCGAATTCGTTGAAGGCACTGTCGGTTTCCAACGCCGGAACCGGCAGGCCAAGGGCTTTGTATTGATCCAATGTGGCGGTGGCGGTGTGCTGCTGGCGACGCAGGTCACCGGCAACACAGCGGTCGAACGTAAGGCCCAGGTCTGCCAGGTGGCGACCGAGCACTTGCGCCTGTTCCACACCGACGGGCGACAGGACGTCATAGTCGTCTGCACCGAAGGAGGCCTGGCCATGTCGAATCAGATAGATGCTGCCCACGTCCGTTTTCCCGGTACGTTGAAAGTCTGGCGAGGTTATGAGGATGCCTGCGGGCTGTCAATGAAAAAACATACGCTTGTTTTAAAAGCGCGTTGGAGCCCGTCTGCTGGCGGTTTGATCACTGGCTCCAACGCGGTGGCGTCGGTATGCTGGGGCCATCCGCGCTTGGCGCAGTGCATTCTTAAGGAGACATATGGATTTTTTGGCCGAATACGCGAGCTTTCTGGCGAAGACCGTCACCCTGGTGGTCGCTATTCTGGTGGTATTGATCAGCTTCGCAGCGCTGCGCAGCAAAGGTCGTCGTAAATCCGCCGGCCAATTGCAGGTCAGCAAGCTGAATGATTTCTACAAGGGCTTGCGCGAGCGCCTGGAGTCGAGCCTGCTCGACAAGGACCAGCTAAAGGCCCTGCGCAAGTCCGAAAGCAAAGCCGAAAAGAAGCAAGGCAAGAAGAAACCCGAGGCCAAGCCGCGGGTGTTCGTGCTGGATTTCGACGGCGACATCAAGGCCTCGGCCACCGAGAGCCTGCGCCATGAAATCACCGCGCTGCTGAGCCTGGCCACACCCAAGGATGAAGTGGTGCTGCGCCTGGAAAGCGGCGGCGGCATGGTGCACAGCTATGGCCTGGCCTCATCGCAACTGGCGCGGATCCGCCAGGCCGGCGTGCCGTTGACCGTGTGCATCGACAAGGTGGCGGCCAGCGGCGGCTACATGATGGCGTGCATCGGCGAGAAGATTATCAGCGCACCCTTTGCCATCCTCGGTTCCATTGGCGTGGTGGCGCAGTTGCCCAACGTCAACCGC
Source organism: Pseudomonas haemolytica (assembly GCF_009659625.1). GTDB lineage: Bacteria > Pseudomonadota > Gammaproteobacteria > Pseudomonadales > Pseudomonadaceae > Aquipseudomonas > Aquipseudomonas haemolytica. The sequence goes on from NZ_VOIW01000005.1 coordinate 79,206, forward strand.
CTGCTGAAAAAGCACGATATCGACTTCGAAGTGCTGACCGCCGGTGAATACAAACGCACCCTCACGGTATTCGGCGAAAATACCGAAAAGGGCCGGGAGAAGTTCCAGGAGGACCTGGACATCACTCACCAGTTATTCAAGAACTTCGTCTCGCGCTACCGTCCACAGTTGGCGATTGACGAGGTGGCCACCGGTGAAGTGTGGCTGGGTGTTGCCGCCCTCGACAAACAACTGGTCGATGAGCTGCAAACCAGTGACGAATACCTGGCTACCAAGGCCAAGACCGCCGAAGTGTTCCACCTGCACTATGCCGAGCGTAAAAGCCTGCAAGAGCGCGTCGGCCTGGCGGCCAGCGGTTCGGTGGACCGGGTGCTGCTGACATGGTGGAGCCGGTTGACCCAGCAGCGGTTCTGGTAGCCAATTTTCAGAATGTAGGCCGCCCCTCCCACATTTAGCTGTGTGTGGGGATCGGCTTGCGCATCAACCTCCCCACCACCAGCGCCCCCAGCAACCCCAATAACCCCGCCACCCATAACACCCCGCTGAACCCGCCCACAAACGCCTGCCGCGCCAGCGGTTGTACCGTCACCCGCGCCGCTTCCGGCACCAGGCTCAGCGCCGCTGGCATATCGCCCGCCACCACCCGCGAAGCAATCCCCGCCACCTGTGCCTGCCATTGGGGGTCGATACTCGCGTTCAGCAGTTGCTCGCTATGGCTACTCAGCAATGCGCCATATACGCCGATAGCCAACATGATCGCGCTGAAACGCATGGTGGTGCTCATGCCCGACGCCATTCCCGCACGGTCCCGTGGTACACAGGCCATGATGTTTTTCTGCGTGTCGCCATTGAGCAATCCAGCCCCCGCACCGGTGACGGCAATCGCCAGGGCAAAGGGCAAATAGCCGCCAACCTGCACCGCCCAGGCGCTCAACAGGTTGCCGCAGCCCACCAGGGTCAAGCCGCTCGCCATCATTGTCGCCGGCGTGAAGCGTGCCGCCAGGCGTGCACCGATGCGCGGGCAGACCAGCATGGTCAAGGCGAACGGCAGCATGCCCAGGCCCGAGGCAATCGCGGAGAAACCGAGGCCGTTCTGCAGGTAGAACGGCAGCAGCGTCATCATCACTTGGGCACACCCGGCATAGGCAAACATGCCGAGCAAGGCGCCGATAAAACGTGGGTGCCGAAACAGCTGCAAGTCCACCATCGGTCGCTGTTGCAGCCGTTCGACCAGTACGAACACGCCCATCAACAGCCCGCCACCGATCAGGCGGGCGTAGGTCAGCGGGCTGTCCCAGCCGACACGATTAGCCTCGATCAGCCCCCAGATCAGGCACAGCAAGCTGCCACTGAACGCCAGGCTGCCCCAGGGATCCAGGCGCGCTGATTGAGTGTCGCGAGACTCCGGGATCGCCCGCAGCACCAGCGCCATCAGCCCCAGGCCCACCGGCAGGTTGAGATAGAAAATCCAGCGCCAGCCCAAGTACTCGGTAATCAAGCCGCCTACGGTCGGCGCTGCGGTCATCGCCACACCCATGCACGCGCCCCAGAACGCCCACGCCTTGGCCCGTTCCGTTTCATCGTGGAAGGTATGCCCGATAGAGGCCAGCGCGGAGGTCAGCAACAGGGCCGCGCCCACCCCCTTTACCGCCCGGGCGGTGTCCAGCCATAGCGCAGTGGGGGCCGCGCCGCAGCCAAGGGACGCAAGGATGAAAATCCCCAGGCCCCACACCAGGGTTTTCTTGCGGCCGAAGCGATCGGCGATACTCCCGGCCGGCAACAACAGCGCGGCGAACGCCAGCATATAGGCGCTGACCACCCATTCGATATCGGCAAAGTTGGCGCCCAGGTCGCGGGCGATGCTCGGCAGCGTGACGGCAACGATATTGGTATCGAGCACGATCAACGAACAGACGCCGGAAGCGGTCAGCAACGTCAGGCGTGGACTGACCCGGCTCATGATTGAATTACCTTGCAGGCAATAGGGAAAACACAGTTGACGTACATCGCAAGGGCTCTCTAATGTTGAGTTACTGCAAGCTTATCCCCGGCCAATCACATCTCTGTTAGGCGCGGGAAAGCACTTCATTACCTTTGAGCTAATGCTGCGATGGAAATCCGCCATTTTCGTTACTTCCTGGCCGTGGCCCGGCAGCGCAATTTCACCCGTGCCGCCGAGCAATTGGGCATCGCGCCGCCCACCCTGAGCCGGCAAATCCAGGACATGGAAACCAGCCTGGGCACGCGCTTGTTTATCCGCCAGCAGCGCGAAGTCAGCCTCACCGAAGCGGGTGCCGCGTTACTGATCGAGGCCGAAGCCACTGTGCGCCAGTTCGAGTTCGCCCAGCGCAATGCCCAGCGCGCCGGGCGTGGCGAGACCGGGCATATCGAGTTGGGCTATGTGGCCTCGGCGCTGTACTCGGGGTTATTGCAACGCCAGGTACAGGCGTTCAGCGAGGCGTTTCCCGACGTCAGCGTGACGGTGCGTGAATGCGCCATGGCAGCGCTGCCAGGCGCGGTGGCCGATGGGCGGTGCGATATCGGTTATATCCGCTCGCCGATGACCTTGCCTGACGGCGTGGACGCGGTGCGTCTGGACAGCGAAGGCTTTGTGCTGGCGCTGGCCCAGGATTCCTGGCTGTTGGGGCTCAGGGCGATCGCATGCGAACACCTGGAGAACGAGACGTTTATCTTGCCGGAGCAAATCAGCGGCACGTTGCACGTCGCCGCCCAAGGCGGCTACGCACCGCGCCTGGGGCCGCAGCCGGGCGGGTTGGTGGCGGTAGTGGCGCTGGTGTCGCTGGGGCAGGGCATAGCGGTGGTGCCGGCATCGATGGTCGGGCATGTGAGCCTGCCGGGCGTGGTGTACCGCACTATTCAGGGCTGCGATGCGTCGTCGTGGCTGTCGTTGATTCACCGGCGCTTTGAAAAAGCGCCGGCGGTGGCGCGGTATATCCAACAGGTCAAGCAGTCAGCCGCGGCTGCACCGAGTCGGCCAGCCGCGTAAGTATCAGGCAGCACGACACCGCCCCGGCATCCAGCACGCCGAGGGAGCGCTCGCCCAAGCGACTGGCGCGGCCGATCTTCGCCACCAGGTCCTTGGTCGAATCGCGCCCCTGGGAGGCCGCGGTTTTCATCGCCTCCAGCGCATTATTGAAGGAGGCCCCCGAGGCATGCGCCTGTTCAAACGCCTCTACCGCTGGAATCAAGGTATCCATCAGGCACTTGTCACCTACGCCCGCCTCGGTGATGTCTTGCAGTGAGGTCAAGCCGCCGCGCAACAGGTGGGCGAAGGTGGCGGCATCGATGTCTTCGCTGCCGCGCACTTCGTTGGCCATGCCGATAAACAGGCTGCCGTACAACGGCCCCATGGAGCCGCCGATGCCTTCCATCAAACTCAGGGTCAGTTCATCCAGGGCTTCGGCCAGGGTCAGTTGACGGCCTTCGATCATGCGACCGCAATGGGCGAAGCCCTTGGCCATATTGATGCCGTGGTCGCCGTCGCCAATCGCGCCGTCGACTTCGCTGAGGTATTCACGGTTGGCCACGATGACGCTGACCAGATCGGCGACGATGGCGCTGCCATCGCGGGTGGAAAAATGCTGGCTCATGGTTCACTCCGCCTGGGTCATGCCGATGGAACGGCAGGGTTGGTCGATCAGGGTTTTCAGTTCTAAGTCGAGGCCGAGCAGGGTCAGGGTCACGCCCATCATTTCCAGGGAGGTGAAGTAGTTGCCGACGTAGCAGCGGTGAATCTTCAAGCCCTTGGCCTTGAGCTGTTTTTCCACCTCGGCGTAGAAAATATACAACTCCATCACCGGTGTAGCGCCGAGGCCCGAGACCAGCACCACCACACTGTCGTCCTGGCTGAAATCACGATCCGCCAGGATCGGTGCGAGCATGCGCTCGGCCATGGCGGCAGCCGGCTCAATCGGGATGACTTCGATGCCCGGTTCGCCGTGATGGCCGATGCCCAACTCCATCTGGCCGTCGGGGATCTGGAAGTTCGGCTTGCCCACGGCAGCGATGGTGCAGGGCGTGAGGCCGATACCAATCGAGCGGCAGTGGTCGACGGTTTTCTGCGCGACGCGAATCACCCCGTCCAGGTCGTAATGCTGGGCAGCGGCGGCACCGCCGATCTTCCACATGAAAATTTCCCCGGCCACGCCACGACGCTTGGCGATATCCGCCTTGGGCGCCGAGGCCACGTCGTCGTTGGCGACCACGGTGCGGATGTGCATGTCTTTGCTGGCGGCCATTTTCATCGCCAGCTTGACGTTCATATTGTCGCCGGCGTAGTTGCCATACAGGCAAGCCACGCCTGCGCCATGGTCGGCAGCGCGGAAGGCGTCGAAAAAGCTCTTGGCGGTGGGCGAGGAGAAAATCTCACCGACGGCCACGGCATCCACCAGGCCCGGGCCGACATAACCGAGGAACGCCGGTTCATGCCCGGAGCCGCCACCGGTGACGATGCCGACACGGCCGCGGGCGGACGGCCTGGCTTTGACGATGACCCGTGGGTTGGTCTCGTACTGGCGCAGCTCGGGGTGCGCGACCAGGATGCCGCGCAGCATGTCCTCGACCACTTGGTCTGGATCGTTGATGACTCGATTCATAACGCGGGTTCCTGTGTTGTTGTTCTAGTGGTTCAACGCAATCCAGTGTGGGAGGGGCCTGTGGTGTGCTTAGGGCTCGAGGACCACTTTGAGCGACTTGTCCCCACGCTCCATCACCGCAAACGCCTCCTTGAAATCCGCCAGCGCAAACTTATGGGTCACCACATCGCGCATGTCGATCTTGCGGTTGCCGATAAAGTCGATGGCCCTGGGGTACATGTACGGCCCCAGGTGCGAGCCAAGGATATCCAGCTCCTTGCGGTCGCCGATGATCGACCAATCTACCGTGGCCTCGTCATTGAACACGCTGAACTCGACGAAGCGCCCCAGCTTGCGCAGCATCGCCAGGCCCTGGTTGACCGCCTTGTGGTGGCCGGTGGCTTCGATATAGATGTCGCAGCCGTAGCCGTCAGTGATCTCGCGGATTTTCGCCAGCACGTCCACTTCGGCCGGGTTCCAGACTTCGTCGGCACCCATGCGCAGAGCGAGGGCGGCGCGTTCGGGTTTCATGTCCAGCACGATAAGTTTTTTCGGGTTGCGCAACCGCACCGCGCCGATGATGCCCAGGCCCAGGGTACCGGCGCCGGCGACCACCACAATGTCGTCATGGTCGACGTTGGCGCGCTCCGCCGCGTGCAGCGAGCAGGCCAGCGGCTCGATCAAAATCGCTTCGTCCGGGGCGATGGATTCCGGCACTTTGTGGATGATGCCTTCCTTGGTAAAGATCATGTACTGGGCCATGGCGCCCTGCACATTATTCTGGAAGCCATACAGGTCGTGCTTCTGGCACATCCAGTACTGGCCGTGGTTGCAGAAGCGGCAACCCCAGCACGGCACGATCTGCTCGGAGATAACCCGGTCGCCGACGGCCACGCCGCGTTTCTCGGCGCCTGGACCGAGGGCGACTACCCGGCACACGAACTCATGCCCGGGAATCATCGGCGGCTTCACGTAGCGCGGTTGCTCGGCATCGCCCCAGAACGACGGCGCGCCGCGATAGGTCTTGATATCGCCCATGCAGATGCCGCACAGCTCGACCTTGGTCAGGATCTCATCGGGGCCGGGCGTGGGCACGTCGACGGTTTCCAGGCGATAGTCTTCCGGGCCGTGGCAGACCACGGCCTGCATGGTTTTCGGGATGCTCGGGGCGAGTTGTTCAGGTGTGCGTTCGGTGACGGTAGACATGACAAAACCTCACGACATAAAGATCAATTACTGAATGCTGTAGCCGCCGTCGATCACCATGTTGGCACCGGTGATCATCTGCGCGGCATCGCTGAGCAGGTACAACGCCAGCCCGGCGATTTCTTCCGGCTGGGCGAAACGGCCCGCCGGGATCTGCAATTTGGCCCGCTCACCCACTTCACCGGCCCAGGCTTTTTTGCCCAGGGCGGTTTCGACGATGGTGGGGGAGATAGCGTTGACGTTGACGTGTGGCGCCCATTCCATGGCCAATACCTTGGTCATGCCGACGATGGCCGCCTTGCTTGCACAGTAGGCAACGTGACGGTCCAGGCCGATCACGGCAGCCTGTGAGGCGAGGTTGACGATGCGCCCGCTGCCGCTGGCCAGCATGTGTTTGGCGCAGGCCTGGGCCATGAAGAAACTGGCCTTGAGGTTGATGTCCAGGGTGGTGTCCCAGGCGCTTTCGCTGACGTCGATGGCCTTGTCCAGCAGCACCACGCCGGCGCTGTTGATCAAGTAGTCCAGGCGTTGGAAGTGTGCGAATACGCGGTCGACGGTGGGTTGTATCTGGGCGGACTGGCCGAGGTCGACGGCAATGCCCAGGTGCCCGGTACCGAGGCGGGCGGCCACCTCGACCACTGCGGGGTCGCGGTCCAGCAGCGCCACGCGGGCACCGCGCTCCACCAGTAGGGTGGCGCAGGCCAGGCCGATGCCGGCGGCGCCGCCGGTGATTACCGCGCAACGGCCACTGAGGTCGAAGGCTTGGTTCCAGAATCCAGACATGAGTGACTCCATTTTCGAAAACGGTGAAGATCAAAATGTGGGAGGGGCGGTGCGACGATTCGACTTGCTCCCGATAGCGATATAACAGTGATAAATCGGTCGGCTGACACACTGCTATCGGGAGCAAGCCCCCTCCCACACTTGACTGTATTTCAAGTCAATAGCTACTTACCGCCGCTGACCTGTTTGTACAGCGCATCCGCATTGGCATTGGTCACCGGCACCCACGGCAGGATGTAATTCTTGGCCGTGCCGTCGCCCCATTTCACGTCCTTGGCATAGCGCTCCCAGATCACCGACTGCGGCTTGTAGTCCTTGCCGGCCAGGGCACGCAGGGCCACGTCCAGCGCGCCTTGGGACTGGGCCTGGGCATCCTGGAGAAAGGTCGTGACTTCATCCTTTTTCGCCGCCTGGATCGCATCCGGCATGCCGTCGATGGAGGTCACTGGCACGTCCTTGGACGTCAGGCCATGGGATTTCAGCGCCTGTACGGCGCCCAAGGCCATGTCGTCGTTCTGCGCGATCACACCGTTGATGCCCTTGGGGTGGGCGTTCAACCAGTCTTCGGTGAGGGTCAGGGCTTGGGCGCGGTCCCAGTTGGCGGTCTTCTTCTCGATGATCTTGATGTCCGGGTGCTTGCCCAGCACTTCCAGCTCGCCTTTTTCCCGGTCGATCTGCGCCGACTGGCCAATCGGGCCCTGGATGATCACCACGTTGCCCTTGCCGTTGAGCTTGTCGACCATGGCCTGGGCCTGCAGGCGGCCGCCTTCCACGTCGTCGTTACCGACATACGGCACGTTGGCATCGGCTACTTTCGTATTGGAGGCGATGACCACCACGTCGTTGCTCATGGCGGCCTTGACGGTACCCACGCCGGCCTTGGTATCAATCGGTACGAACAGAATCGCGTCGTAGCGTTGAGTCACCATGTTTTCGATTTGGTTGTTCTGGGTCAGGGCGTCGTAGTTGCCGTCGAACACCGTCAACTGCACGGTGCCATCCTTGACGGCCGGATGTTCCTTGAGCTCCCGGACCCAGTTCTGCATGAACTGGCCCTTGAGGCCGTAGACGGCTGCACCGATCTTGTAGGTCTTGCCATCGCCAGCCAGGGCGATACTGCTGGCGAGCAGGGAGAGGGCCGCCGCGGCGGCCAAGGGGGTACCCAGTTTCATAAGTAGAACTCCAGTTATTGTTATCGGTCGTTCTTCAGCGTTTTTTCTTGCGCCACACGTCGATCAGTACTGCGAACACGATGATCAGGCCCTTGGCGACCTGCTGGTAATAGGAGGACACGCCGAGCAGGTTCAGGCCGTTGTTGATCACACCGATCAACAGCGCACCGAACAAGGTGCCGACAATGCTGCCGGTACCGCCCGACAGGCTGGTGCCGCCGATTACCACCGCGGCAATCGCGTCCAGCTCATAGGAAACCCCAGCCTGGGGCAGGGCAGAGGTGGTACGTGCCGACAACACCACGCCGGCCAACCCGGCGAGCAGGCCCGAGACCACGTACACCGAGAACATCACCTTGCGCACGCCGATGCCGGAGGTGCGCGCGCTTTTTTCATTGCCGCCCACCGCGTACACATAACGGCCGTAGGTGGTGTAGCGCAGCACCATCCAGAAGATCAGCGCGACCACGGCGAAGATGATGATCGGCACGCCCACCGGGCCGATTTTGCCGATACCCAGGGCCAGGTAGGCGTCGGGCAGGTCGGTGATCGGGCTGCCGTCGTTGAGGATAAAGGTCATGCCCCGGGCAATGCTGAGCATGCCGAGGGTCGCCACGAACGGCGGGATCGACAGGTTGGCGACCATAAAGCCATTGACCACGCCGAGCATCGCCCCGGCAAACATCCCGGCGCTGACGGCTGCCAACAGGCCGTAGCCCTGGGTCGCGACCATGGCGCTGCACAGCCCGGCAAACGCCAGGATCGAACCCACTGACAGGTCGATGCCCTTGGTCAGGATCACATAGGTCATGCCCACGGCGAGGATGCCGTTGATGGAGGTCTGGCGCAGGATGTCCATCCAGTTGCGCCAGGTCATGAAGTATTCGCTGGAGAACGCCATCACCACGCAGAGCAGGATAAACACCAGCGGCAGGCCGAAGCGGTCGAGGGACAGGCGCAGGCGCTTGCGTGGCGCCGTGGTTACGGGGGCGACAATGGTTTTGGCATTCATGAGGCAAGACTCAACAAGGCTTCCTGGGAAAGGGCGGTGTCGGTGCTGATGGTGATCAGCCGGCCGCCCTTGAATACGGCGATGCGATCGCTCAGGTGCAGCAGTTCCGGGGCTTCCGACGAGACCACGATGGCGGCTCCCCCGGCCCGCACGAACTGGTCGAGCAGGTGGTAGATCTCCTGCTTGGCGCCTTCGTCGATGCCCCGTGTCGGCTCATCGCAAAGCAGGCACACAGGTTCCGTGGACAGGCATTTGGCGAGCACCACCTTCTGCTGGTTACCGCCGCTCATGGACGCCACCGGCAGTTCCAGGGAGCTGGTTTTGATTTGCAGGCGCTTGACCATGTCCTCAGCCAGTTGGGTTTCTTTGCGTGCGTTGATCAGCGACCAGCTCGACAAGCGCTTGTAGGCCGACAGTGCAATGTTCGACAGGATGCTGCCGCTCAGCACCAGGCCGCTGTCCTTGCGGTCTTCGGTGACCAGCGACATGCCCGCGTCGATGGTGGCCTTGGGCAGCCCGATGGGCATGGGCTTGCCTTGCAGGGTCACGCTGCCGGAATCCGCCACGGTCAGCCCGTAGATGCAATTGAGAAACTCACTGCGCCCGGAGCCCATCAGCCCATAGATGCCGAGGATCTCGCCGCGGCGCAGTTGCAGGCTGATGTCGTGGAACTCGCCGTTGCGGCTCAGGTTGTCGACTTGCAGGCAGGTGTCGGCGGCGCATTCGCGGCCGACCTTGTGGTCGATGCGCGTGAGTTCCTGGCCGACAATGCCGCGTACCAGGTGGTTGCGGTCGATATCGGCCATGCGCCCGCTTTCGACAAAGGCGCCGTCGCGGAAGATGCTGTAGTCATCGGCGATCTGCGCCAGTTCGCTCAAGCGATGGGACACATACACGATGCCGGCGCCACGCGCGGTGAGGCGGCGAATGGCCTTGAACAGGGTCTCGGCCTCGCGCTCGCCGATGGCCGAGGTAGGCTCGTCCATGATCATCACCTGGCAGTCATGGCTGAACGCCTTGGCGATTTCCACCAGTTGGATCTGCGCCACGCTCAAGCGGTGCATGGGGCGGGTGGCGTCGACGTCGAACTCCAGGCTTTCCAACAGCTCGCGAGTGCGCCGGTAAAGGGCCTTGCTGTCGACGATGCAACCAGCGCGGCGCGGTTCGCGGCCCAGCCAGATGTTTTCGGCAACGGTCATGTAGGGGATGGGTTCCAGCTCCTGGGTGATCATCGCGATCCCCGCTGCCAGGGCCTCACTGGGGCGGTTGAACTGCACCGGTGCGCCGTTGAGCACAATGGTGCCGGCGTCACGCTGGGTGATGCCCATCAGGATGCTCAGGAAGGTCGACTTGCCGGCGCCATTGCCGCCGCACAGCGCGTGGACGCTGCCGGCCCGCAGAGAGAGGCGCCCGTCACGCAGGGCAGGTACCCCGGCGTAAGCCTTGGCGACGTGTTCAGCCTGGAGCAGTAATGGCGTGGCCATCGGCGTGTCCTCGTGCTGTGAATTCTTATTAGGTCGCACAGTCATGTTTCGCTGTGATCATATGTGTATCAAATGAAATTCTGATCAGTCAATCTCTTTCACTGAAAAGCGTTAATTCTCATCTTGAGTGGTAATAACGCCTGTTTAGGTAGCTTTGACTGGGAGGTCAGTTAAATCACGCTTGACATGAAGGGCATAATGATCGCGAAATGAATGAGAGAAATTTCATTGGTTGATCATATGATCAGTCCTAATCAAGGTCAGGGCAGCGGAGCCAGACGCCATGAACACACTTTTCCCGGTGGCTATCGGATGCGATGAAGCGGGTTTTGAGCTTAAAGAGCTGTTGAGGCGTCATATCGAGGCGCTGGGTTACCCGGTGACCGACTTCGGCACCCATTCCACTGCGCCGGTGCTTTACCCGGACATCGCCCTGGCGGTGGCCAATGCCATTAACGCCGGGCAGCAGCGCCTCGGCGTACTGGTGTGTGGCACCGGGATCGGCATGGCTATCTCGGCCAACAAGGTGCTGGGTATCCGTGCAGCCCAGGCCCATGACACCTATTCGGCGGAGCGGGCGCGCAAGAGCAACGATGCGCAGATCCTGTCCATCGGTGCGCGGGTGATCGGTGCGGAGCTGGCCAAGAGCATTGTCACTGCGTTCCTGGCCTCGGAGTTCGAGGCGGCGCGTTCCGGGGCCAAGGTCGAGCGCATCAACGCGATCGAGCGCGATGGGCATCAGTAGTGGACGGCACGGGGCAAGAGTCGGGAGAATGCGCCTTTGACGCCGAAACGGAAGCCCGTCCCCATGAGTGACAGTACCCAGCGCATGGCCAGTGATATCGATCAAATGACCGAAGTGGCGATGCTCTATTACCTTGAGAACGTCACTCAGGAAGCCATCGCCAAGCGCTTCGACCTGTCGCGGGCCAAAGTCAGCCGCCTGCTCAAGCGTGCGCGGGATGAAGGCATTGTCGAGGTGCGCGTGTTGCAGCACCCGGCGATGAACAACGAGCTGGAGCGTGCGCTGGTGGAGCGCTTCAAGCTCGACCGCGCTTTGATCGCCGTCGACCACAGTGACCCCGACACCCAGCGTTCGGCGGTCGCCAGCCTGGTGGCCAACTACCTGAACAAGACCCTGGGCGACGGCATGATCGTCGCCGTGGGCATGGGGCGTAACGTGGGTGCGGTGGCCGACAACGTCTTTCTGCCGGTGACGCGCAACTGCACATTTGTGTGTGCCATCGGTGGTTCACTCAAGGCTGGCGAGTACATGAACCCCGACCATATCTGCCGGCGCCTGGCCATGCGCTTTGGCGGCGAGAGTGAAAGCCTGTACGCCCCGGCGCTGGTGGCCAACCCGGAACTGCGCGGGGTGTTGATCAATAACGATACGGTGCGTTCCACCCTCGACCGTGCGCGGCGTGCCGACATTGCCCTGATCGGCATTGGCGACATGAGCGAAAACAGCAACATGGTACGCATGGGCTGGTTCTCACCCCAGGAAATCGCCCAGGCGCGCTTGTCCGGCACGGTGGGCGACATGATGGGCTATGACTTTATCGACATTCACGGCCAGCCGGCGGTCAACGCCATCCAGGGCCGAGTGATCGGGTTGACAGTGCAGGAACTGTTCCGTATCCCGGATGTGGTGGCGATTGCCAGTGAAAACACCAAGGCGGCGGCCACGTTGGGGGCATTGCGCTCGGGGGTGATCAATACGCTTGCGACGACCGTCACCAATGCTCACACCATCCTGGCGCTGGACGACGCCACGCGTAAAACCTGACATCACACCATTCCAAATGTGGGAGGGGGCAAGCCCCCTCCCACATTGGTTTTGCATAAGTCTGGGAGACAGGTTTTGTAATAATTTTGCTATGTGAGCAATTTGTATATTAACTGTACGCTTCAAGCCCTTTTGTTATTTCAGGACCTGCATGAACACCCTCTCGGAGCCTCCCAGTCGTCTTTCCCCAAGGCACTTGCTGTCGTTGTTCCCGCTGAAGCACCCCGTATTTCGCCTGCTAACCTTGTCCCGGTCCACTGACCGCGCATAGCCGTGTCCGGCATTCTGAAAACTTGATTACAGAGATTCTATAAATGGAATGGTTAGCGGATCCAACGGCCTGGCTCGGCCTGTTGACCTTGATTGTGCTGGAACTGGTGCTGGGTATCGACAACCTGGTGTTTATCGCGATCCTGGCGGACAAGTTGCCGCCGGAGCAGCGTGACCGTGCGCGGTTGATCGGTTTGTCCCTGGCGTTGCTGATGCGCCTGGGCCTGTTGGCGAGTATTTCCTGGTTGGTGACCCTCACCCAGCCGCTGTTCGAGGTGTTCGACAAGAGCTTCTCCGGCCGTGACCTGATCATGCTGTTTGGTGGTGTGTTCCTGTTGTTCAAGGCCACCATGGAATTGCATGAGCGCCTCGAAGGCCATGTGGCCCAGCGCTCGGGCAATGTGGCCTATGCGATGTTCTGGCCGATCGTGGCGCAGATCGTGGTGCTCGACGCGGTGTTCTCCCTCGACGCGGTGATTACCGCTGTGGGCATGGTGGACGAGCTGGCGGTGATGATGATCGCGGTGATCGTGTCCATCGGCCTGATGATCGTGGCGAGCAAGCCGCTGACCCGCTTCGTCAACGCGCACCCCACAGTGATCATGCTGTGCCTGGGCTTCCTGATGATGATCGGTTTCGCCCTGACCGCCGAAGGCTTGGGCTTCCATATTCCGAAGGGCTACCTGTACGCGGCCATTGGCTTCTCGATTTTGATCGAGCTGTTCAACCAGATTGCCCGCTCGCGTCGCAAGAAGTCGGCACAAGGTGTATTGCCGGTGCGTGAGCGTACCGCCCACGCGGTGATGCGCTTGTTGGGCGGCCGCAGCCTGGCGGTGGAGGAGGTGGGTGAAGACGTTGCCGATCTGCTGGGTGAGCCAGATGCCGCGCAGGGTCCGCTGTTTGACCGACGTGAGCGGGTGATGATCAGCGGTGTGTTGCAACTGGCCGAGCGGCCGATTCGCACCCTGATGACCCCGCGGGCCAAAGTTGACTGCATCGACCTGGCAGACGATCCCGACACCATCCGCCTGAAATTGATGCACTCGTCTTACTCACGCCTGCCGTTGATCCGCAACGGCGCGGTGGATGAGCCCTTGGGCTTCGTGCACAAGAAGGAACTGCTCAAGGAGTACCTGGCCGGCAACGAGCCGAACCTGGAACACCTGGCGCGCCGGGCGATCAACCTGTTGGAAAGCTTTTCGATCCTCAATGCCCTGGAGCAGATGCGCCAGGAATCCACCCACATCGCCTTCGTGATCAACGAATTCGGGGATTTCATGGGCGTGTTGAGCATGACCGATATTCTTGAATCCATCGCCGGTGAATTGCCCGACGCCAGTGAGATCGAAGGGCCGGATATTGTCGAGGAGGGCGATGGCTTCCGTGCCAATGGTGCCCTGAACCTCAACCTGGTGCGTCAGCGCACGGGCTTCAAGGCTGCGGCGACCGAGGATTATCAAACCTTGGCGGGTTTGGTGATGAGCCTGCTCGACCGTCTGCCAGTGGTGGGCGATAGCCTGGAACATGAAGGCTGGCGCCTGACCGTGGCGGAAGTGGAGGAACGTCGGGTGACGCAGGTGCATTTGCGCCCTTGCGTGGGTCATAACGGCTGAAGATGCCCTGCACAAACTGCTCCTGTTCTTCCGGGGGGCCGAAGCCTTTGAATTTTTCTACCAAGGCGCCATTCAGGTAGATCAGCAGCGTCGGGGTACCTGTCACGTCAGGGTGCCTCGGCGTGTGCGCGCAATCGAGCACCAGGCTCACGACCCTGGGATGCTTCCAGGCGTGCAGTTCGAATAAGGGGCCTGCGTCCGCGCAAGCGGGGCAGTGCTCTGATACAAACAGAAGGAACACCGGGCGTGGTGTGTTCAGTACCCGTTCGAACGCCTTGGCGTTGGAAATTCTGCTCGTGGCAATTCCCATGGTGATCTCCCTTCAGGCCGCGTTGGTTTTTGCCAACGCTAAGCCGGTGGCTCACCGCCGTCTACTGTCAACCTTCACAGGTCGGCCTCGGTCGCTGCATTCAGCGTGCAGTCAGTCCAAGGCGGTCAGTATGGGGGCGCAGTAACACCGTTGTGGGGCGTCGCGTAGCAAATCCAGTGCGCTGATGTACGGCACCGTTTATCTCTCCAATATCTATCTAGCTGATCCATAACGGATTTCTCTCCAGCATATTTTTCCGCAAGCACCTGTGGCACACTTTCTGCTGTCTATTCCGTTGTTACATACCACGTTCCGGTATAGCGGAATACACAACTCCTGGAGTGCTTGTCATGCATCACCGACCTTCCGTGTTCAAAGCGTGTGTTTTTCTCTTCGCCGCATCGGCTTGCCTCGCCAGTGTTGTGCAGGCGGCGGACAGCAAGCTCGATAATGTGCTCAAACGTGGGCATCTCATCGTAGGTACAGGCAGTACCAATGCGCCGTGGCACTTCCAGGGAGCGGATGGCAAGTTGCAGGGGTTTGATATCGACATCGGTCGCATCGTGGCCAAGGGTTTGTTCAACGACCCGAGCAAGGTTGAATTTGTGGTGCAGTCTTCCGATGCACGTATTCCCAACCTGCTCACCGACAAGGTCGACATGAGTTGCCAGTTCATCACCGTCACCGCCAGCCGTGCGCAGCAGGTGGCCTTTACCCTGCCGTATTACCGCGAAGGCGTTGGCCTGCTGCTGCCGAACAACAGCCAGTACAAGGAAATCGAAGACCTGCAAGCGGCGGGCGATAACGTCACCGTGGCCGTGCTGCAAAACGTGTATGCCGAAGAACTGGTGCACCAGGCGCTGCCCAAGGCCAAGGTCGACCAGTACGACAGCGTCGACCTCATGTACCAGGCCGTGAACTCCGGTCGCGCCGATGCCGCTGCCACCGACCAGTCTTCGGTCAAATACCTGATGGTGCAGAACCCCGGCCGCTATCGCAGCCCGACCTACGCCTGGAGCCCGCAAACCTATGCGTGCGCGGTCAAGCGCGGCGACCAGGACTGGCTGAACTTCGTCAACACCGCGCTGCACGAAGCCATGACCGGTGTGGAGTTCCCCACCTACAAAGCCTCGTTCAAGCAGTGGTTCGGCGTGGATCTGCCAGAGCCTGCAATTGGTTTTCCCGTGGAATTCAAGTGATCCGGACCCACCGGGGCGTGCCTGAACACGCCCCACTCAGGTACTGCTGACCATGAACTATCAGTTGAACTTTGCCGCCGTCTGGCGTGATTTCGACACCTTGCTGGCGGGGCTCGGCCTGGGCCTGCAGTTGGCCTTGCTGTCGATCGCCATCGGCTGCGTGATCGGCCTGCTGATGGCGTTTGCCATGCTGTCCAGGTACCGCGCATTGCGCATCTTTGCCTCGGTGTACGTGACGGTGGTGCGTAATACGCCGATCCTGGTGTTGATCCTGTTGATCTACTTCGCCTTGCCGTCGCTGGGGATTCGCCTGGACAAGATCCCTTCGTTCATCATCACCCTGTCGCTGTATGCCGGGGCGTACCTGACCGAAGTGTTCCGCGCCGGGCTGTTGAATATTCCCAATGGCTTGCGTGAAGCCGGGTTGGCCATCGGCCTTGGCGAGTGGCGGATCCGCGCCTATATCACCGTGCCGGTGATGCTGCGCAATGTGCTGCCGGCGCTGTCGAACAACTTTATCTCGCTGTTCAAGGACACCTCCCTGGCCGCTGCGATTGCGGTGCCGGAGCTGACCTATTACGCCCGCAAGATCAACGTCGAAAGCTACCGGGTGATTGAAACCTGGCTGGTCACGACCGCGCTCTACGTGGCCGCCTGTTACCTCATTGCCATGCTGCTGCGTTACCTGGAGCAGCGTCTGGCGATCCGTCGTTAAGGAGGGTTTCCATGTACGAATCCCCCAGTTGGCTGCATGAGTTGTGGGTCGCCCGCGATACGCTCTGGGCCGGCTTTCAGGCCAGCGTGTACGTGTCGGCCCTGGCGATCATCTTCGGTACCCTGATCGGCATCGTCGCCGGGTTGATCCTGACCTACGGCAAGTTCTGGATGCGTGCGCCGTTCCGTCTGTATGTCGACCTGATCCGTGGCACGCCGGTGTTTGTGCTGGTGTTGGCGTGTTTCTACATGCTGCCGGCCCTGGGCTGGCAAATCAGTGCGTTCCAGGCCGGTGCGGTCGGGCTGACCTTGTTCTGTGGCTCCCACGTTTCGGAAATCGTGCGCGGCGCGCTGCAGGCCATTCCCCGTGGGCAACTGGAAGCGGGCAAGGCGATTGGTCTGACGTTCTACCAGTCGCTGGGCTATGTGCTGTTGCCCCAGGCTCTGCGGCAGATCCTGCCGACCTGGGTCAATTCATCCACGGAAATCGTCAAGGCCTCGACCTTGCTGTCGGTGATCGGCGTGGCTGAATTGCTGCTGAGCACCCAGCAGGTGATTGCACGCACCTTCATGACCCTGGAGTTCTACCTGTTCGCCGGTTTTCTGTTCTTCGTCATCAACTACGCCATCGAATTATTCGGGCGCTACATTGAAAAACGGGTGGCCTTGCCATGAACCAAGCTCAAACCAACCCAGCGCTGCTGGACATTCGTGGCCTGCGTAAACAATACGGTGAGGTGGAAGTGCTCAAGGGCGTCGACCTGTCCATGCAGCGCGGCAATGTGGTGACGTTGATCGGCTCCAGCGGCTCGGGCAAGACCACCTTGTTGCGCTGCGTGAACTTGCTGGAAGAGTTCCAGGGCGGGCAGATCACTCTCGATGGCGAATCCATCGGCTACAGCGAGGTCGGCGGCAAGCGCGTGCGCCATCCGGAGCGGGTGATTGCCCGGCATCGCGCAATGACCGGCATGGCATTCCAGCAATTCAACCTGTTCCCGCATTTGACCGCGCTGCAAAACGTCACCCTCGGCTTGCTCAAGGTCAAGAAGATGGGCAAGGATGAGGCGGTGGCGCTGGCCGAAAAATGGCTGGACCGCGTCGGCTTATTGGAGCGCCGCAACCACTTCCCGGGCCAATTGTCCGGTGGCCAGCAACAGCGCGTGGCGATTGCCCGCGCTATTGCCATGAACCCCAGCCTGATGCTGTTCGACGAAGTCACCTCGGCCCTCGATCCAGAACTGGTGGGCGAAGTGCTCAGCGTGATCAAGGGGCTGGCGGAAGAGGGCATGACCATGTTGCTGGTCACCCACGAAATGCGCTTTGCCTATGAAGTCTCAGACCAGATCGTCTTCATGAACCAGGGGCGCATTGAAGAGCAGGGCACCGCCAAAGACATCTTCGAGCGGCCGCAGTCGCCGCGCCTGGCGGAATTTCTCAAGAACATTCGTTTTTAACAAGGAGCAACTTTTATGAGCATTACTCGTTACGGTACCGGCAGCACCGCAGGTGGCGGCCAGCCACGTCCTTTCGCGCGTGCGGTGGAAGCCGATGGCTGGCTGTATGTGTCAGGCCAGGTGCCGGCGGTGGACGGCGAAATCATCAGTGGCGGCATCATCGAGCAAACCCGGCAGACTATGCGTAACGTGGTGGCGATCCTCGAAGAAGCCGGTTACGAACTCAAGGATGTGGTGCGCGTTGGCGTGTGGCTCGAAGACCCACGGGACTTCTGGAGTTTCAACAAGGTCTTCGGCGAATACTTCACCCCCGAACACGCCCCGGCGCGCGCCTGTGTGCAGGCCAATATGATGGTCGATTGCAAGGTCGAGATCGATTGCGTGGCCTACAAGAAAAAGGGCTGAATGCCCCCACCTTTAAGCCCACAGCAGACCCAGTGTGGGAGGGGGCTTGCTCCCGATAGCGGTGTATCAGTCAAAAATGTATTCACTGACCCGCCGCCATCGGGAGCAAGCCCCCTCCCACAGGAGATCTCTGCCGGACCCTTGAATTCTGACGGAACCCGCCACTGCCATGACCGAAGACACCATCAAACGCCGCGCCAAAGGCCTGGACCGTGCGTTCGATATCCTCGATTTTCTCAAGGAAATCGGCCAGCCCCTGCGCCCCAATGATATTGCCAGCGGCATTGGCAGCCCCAAATCCACGGTCTATGAACTGGTCGCATCCTTGCTGGAGCGGCGCATCCTTGAAACCGTGGGCAAGGACGGTCACGTGTATCTGGGCCGCCAGCTGTATTTCCTGGGTCAGGCACACCTGCGCCACTTCGACCTGACCCGCGAGGCCGACCATGCCTTGCAGGACATCGTCAGCCAAACCCACGAAACCGCGCAGATGTGCCTGCTCAATGGGCGCAAATACACGGTAGCGCTGATGCGCGAAGGCCAGCGGCATTTCCGTATTTCTTCGGATATCGGTGAAAACGCGCCGATCCCTTGGACCGCTTCCGGGCGCCTGCTGCTGGGGCACTTGAGCGACCAACAGATCGTCGACCTGATCGACCCCGACGATTTCATTCTGCCGGACGGCCAGCGCCTGGCGTTGCACAGCTTCCTGGCTCAGATCCGGCAAGCCACCCTCGATGGGTTCTTTTCCTTCGACAGTGTGGCCGACACCTTTACCCATTGCTTTGCCGCCCCGGTGCGGGACGCCCAGGGCGTCAGCATCGCGACTTTATGCATTGTCGCCCCCCGGGCCGATGCCAGCAAAAACTACCACGACTATCGCCGGGTGCTGATCAACAGTGCCAACAGCCTGGCCCGGCGTATCAACGAATAGGAGTTTTCCATGTCTGCCCTCAATGCCGTTGAAAAAGGCGCCGCCGCCGTCGGTGCCCATCTGGTTCGCGACGTCAGCCTGCCGGCCCTGGTGCTGCACCGCGACGCCCTGGAACATAACATCCGCTGGATGCAGGACTTTGTCAGCAACAGCGGCGCTGAGCTGGCACCCCACGGCAAGACCAGCATGATGCCCGCGCTGTTTCAGCGCCAGATTGCTGCCGGCGCCTGGGGCATCACCCTGGCCAGCGCCGTGCAGACCCGCGCCGCCTACGCCGGTGGCGTGCGCCGTGTGCTGCTGGCCAACCAATTGGTGGGCGCGCCGAACATGGCGTTGATCGCCGACCTGCTGGCCGATAAGGATTTTGACTTCCACTGCATGGTCGACCACCCGGACAACGTCGCTGACCTGGGGCTGTTTTTCGCCGCCCGTGGCCTGCGCCTGAACGTGATGATCGAGTACGGCGTGGTCGGTGGCCGGTGCGGCTGCCGCAGCGAGCAGGAGGTGCGCGAGCTGGCCAAGGCGATCAAGGCCCAGCCTGCACTGGCCCTGACCGGTATCGAGGGCTACGAAGGGGTGATCCACGGCGAGCACGCGATCAGCGGCATTCGTGATTTCGCCGCCAGCCTGGTGCGACTGGCGGTGGACCTGCAAGACAACGATTTTTTTGATCTGCCAAAACCTATCATCACCGCGTCGGGCTCGGCCTGGTATGACTTGATCGCTGAGTCGTTTGAGGCGCAGAACGCCGCCGGCCGTTTCCTCAGTGTGTTGCGCCCAGGCAGCTACGTGGCCCACGACCATGGCATCTACAAAGAAGCGCAATGCTGCGTGCTCGAGCGCCGCAGCGACCTCAACGAGGGCCTGCGCCCGGCGCTGGAAGTCTGGGCGCACGTGCAGTCGCTGCCGGAGCCAGGCTTTGCGGTGGTTGCCATGGGCAAGCGCGATGTGGCCTACGACGCCGGCTTGCCAGTGCCGCTCAAGCGCTACAAGGCCGGGATTGTGCCGGTGCAGGGTGATGATGTGAGTGCGTGCAAGGTCACGGCCGTGATGGATCAGCATGCGTTCATGAGCGTTGCGCCGGGTGTTGAATTGCGCATTGGCGACATCATTTCGTTCGGCACGTCCCACCCATGTCTGACCTTCGACAAATGGCAGGTGGGCTGCCTGGTGGACGAGCAGTTGCAGGTGGTCGAGTCTCTGCATACCTGCTTCTAGACCGCGTCGCTCCTATCGGGGGCAAGCCCCCTCTCACAGGAGAATGTATTCCAAATGTGGGAGGGGGCTTGCCCCCGATGAGGCCATCAGCCCCACCGAGACAGCAGCCATGACGACCCAACCCCGCATCGCCCTCATCGGCGAATGCATGATCGAACTGCAACACCGCGCCGACGGCAGCCTGCACCAGAGCTTCGGCGGCGACACCCTGAACGCGGCGGTGTACCTGCGCCGTGAGCTGGGGGATTTGGGCAGCGTCGACTACGTCACCGCCCTGGGCGATGACAGCTTCAGCGACGCCATGTGTGCCCAGTGGCAAGCCGAGGGCCTTGGCTTGGGCAGGGTCCAGCGTCTGCCCGGACGCTTGCCAGGCTTGTACTGCATCCAGACCGACGCCAACGGCGAACGTAAATTTCTCTATTGGCGCAATGAAGCAGCCGTGCGCGATTGCTTCACCACCGCGGCGGCCGAACCGATCCTGGCGGCGTTACCAGGTTATGACGTGGTGTATTTCAGCGGCATCACCCTGGCGGTGCTGGGCGTGGTCGGGCGCGAGCGCTTGCTGCAAACCCTGGTCGAAACAAGGCGCCGCGGTGGCAAGGTGGTGTTCGACAACAACTACCGGCCACGGCTGTGGGCCGATGTGGCAACGGCCCGTGAAGCTTATCGCAGGGTATTGGCTGAGGTGGATATCGCCTTGCTCACCGAGGATGACGAGCGCGGGTTGTTTGGTTATGAAGACAGCGAGCAGGTGTTTGCCGCCTATCCATCGATTGCCGAGGTGGTGCTCAAGCGTGGGGCGGATGCGTGTCTGATTCGTTGTGCGGGGGAACGCTTTGCGGTGCCAGCATTGAAGGTGGAGACGGTAGTGGATACGACGGCGGCGGGGGATTCGTTCAGTGCGGCGTATCTGGCCAGTCGGCTCAAAGGTGGATCGCCAGCAGAGGCTGCCTTGGCGGGGCATCGGTTGGCGAGCCGGGTGATTCAGGTGCCGGGGGCTCTAATACCGAGGTGAATGGCCGCCTGCGGCGGATCGGGAGCAAGCCCCCTCCCACAGTTGACCCTATTCCAACTGAAGGAATGCAGTCTAGTGTGGGAGGGGGCTTGCTCCCGATGGCGGTGTACAGCCAAGCCCATCAGTCCCTGTAAAACACCTGCACCAAATGATAACCAAACTTGCTCTTGATCGGCCCGTGCACCACCTTCACCGGCTTCTTGAAGATCACCGCATCAATCGCCCCCACCATC
This sequence comes from Pseudomonas haemolytica, assembly GCF_009659625.1. Taxonomy (GTDB): domain Bacteria; phylum Pseudomonadota; class Gammaproteobacteria; order Pseudomonadales; family Pseudomonadaceae; genus Aquipseudomonas; species Aquipseudomonas haemolytica. The sequence continues at coordinate 100,612 of NZ_VOIW01000005.1, forward strand.
TGCCCGGGCCGCACTTCACCCAGGTCACCGCCACGCTTGCCCGATGGGCAGGTGGAATACTTCTTGGCCAGCACGTCAAAGGCTTCCCCCTTGGCAATGCGCTGCTTGAGTTGTTCGGCTTCTTCGCTGGTTTTCACCAGGATATGACGGGCTTGGGCTTTCATTGATCTCTACCAGGTGTGCGACGGCGCGCGATTATGCCTGAACTCATGCGTCGACGCCGATCATGCTGCGGATTTTGGTGGCCAGCAGATCGATGGAAAACGGCTTGGCCACCATGTCCATACCGTCCTCCAGGAAGCCTTGGCGCTCGGCGGCTTTTTCGGCATAACCGGTCATGAACAGCACCCGCAGGCCCGGGCGATGCTGGCGGGCGATTTCTGCCAGTTGCCGGCCATTCATGCCCGGCAGGCCGACGTCGGTCACCAGCAAGTCCACGCGCAGATCCGATTCCAGCAACGGCAGCGCGGCACGGGCATCCGCCGCTTGGTGGGCGGTATAACCCAGTTCGTCGAGGACGTTGACTACCAGCATGCGCACCGCTGGATCGTCCTCGACCACTACCACGGCCTCACCGGCCAGGGCCAACGGCGCTTCGGTCAGGCTGGCGGGCAGGTTGCTTTCCAGTGCGGTGCCATGCAGGCGCGGCAGGTACAGGCGCACACTGGTGCCCTGGCCCGGTTCGCTCTGGATCGTCACATGCCCACCGGACTGCTGGGCAAAGCCGTAGATCATCGACAACCCAAGGCCGGTACCTTGGCCGATGGGCTTGGTGGTGAAGAACGGGTCGAAAGCCTTGGCGAGGATTTTCGGCGCCATGCCGCTGCCGTTGTCACTCACGCCGAGCATCACGTAGTCGCCGGCCTTGACCGGCTCCAGGGTGGTGATGTCGGTGCCGTCCAGGTAGCTGTTGGCGGTTTCGATCAACAATTCGCCGCCGTCGGGCATCGCATCGCGGGCGTTGATCACCAGATTGAGCAGGGCGTTTTCCAATTGGCTGGCGTCGGTGTTCACCGGCCAGATGTCTTTGCCCAGTTGCACCTTGAGCGTGATATGCGCGCCCTTGGTACGCCTGAACAGGTCTTCCAGCGACGCCACCAGTTGGTTGGGGTCGGTGGGGCGCCGGTCCAGCGACTGGCGCCGCGAAAACGCCAGCAGCCGATGGGTGAGGGCGGCCGCGCGGTGGGCGGAGGACACGGCAGCATCGGCAAAACGGCCGATTTCGTCGCTGCGCCCGGCGGCAATATAGCGCTGCATCAGGTCCAGGCTACCGATGATGCCGGTGAGCATATTGTTGAAGTCGTGGGCGATACCGCCGGTCAACTGGCCCACCGCTTCCATCTTCTGTGCATGGCGCAGGGCGTCTTCGGCACGCTCGCGTTCGAACATCTCGTTTTGCAAGCGCTGGTTGGCCTCGGCCAGCGCCTGGGTACGCTGGGCCACGCGCTCTTCAAGGTTCTCGTTGAGGTGGCGCAGGGCTTCTTCGGTGAGTTTGCGTTCGGTCTCGTCGATCACAAAGATATAGAAACCATTCACCGAACCGTCATTGCTGAAGCGCGGCAGGTACTTCATCAGCGCATGGCGCGGGCGGCCATCGCGATGGGGCGTGACGGTCATGAAACTGCACGCCTTGCCGTTGAGCGCGGCGCTGATCTTGTCTGCACGCCCGGCATAGATCTCATCGCCGAGCACTTCGCGGATGGTCTTGCCGTACAGTTCCTGGGGCGTCTTGCCGTACCAGTCGAGGTAGGCACTGTTGTTGAGGCGAAAGCGCTGTTCGTGGTCGACATAGCCGATCAGCACCGGCATGGCGTTGATGATCAGTTGCAGCTCGGTCTGGCTCTGGCGCAGGGCCTGTTCAGTGTGTTTGCGCTCGGTGAGGTCCAGCGCGGCACCGAGGAAACGTGCAGGCCGGCCCTGTGGGTCCTTGTAGCAACGGCCACGGGCGAATACCCAGCGCACCTGGCCGTCGGCTTGCAGCAGACGGTACTCCTCGGCGTATTCGGTACCGAAGGTGATGCAATGCTTGATGCTGCGCGCCACCATGCCGCGGTCTTCGGGGTGCACGCCTTGCAGGTAGGCGCTGATGGGCAGCAGGCCGGCGTCATTCGGGTCGACGCCGTGCAGGTAGGCGAAATGCGCATCGGCAATGAAGCGGTCTTCACCGATGTCCCAGTCCCAGGTGCCTACGGCATCGGTGGCCGCCAGTGCCAGTTGCAGGCGCTGCTCGGTGTTGTGCTGGGCCTTGAGGCTCTCTTCGGAACGCTGCTGCAGTTCGAGGGTTTTGCTGCGCCGTTCATTGGTTTCGATGGCTGTGACCAGGATGCCGGCCACCAAGGCGCTTTCATCGCGCACCGGGCTGTAGGTCAGGTCGAGCCAGATTTCGGTGTCGCGACCCTGGCGTTGCACCACAAAGCGCTGCTCGCTGAAGGTGCGCACCTGGCCGCTGAGGACCGCGTCGTAGACCGGCCCGGCGAAGCTTTCCAGCTCCGGCCAGGTGTGGTGCGCCGGCTGGCCAAGGGCGACGGGGTGCTTGTTGCCCACCAGTCGGGCAAAGCCATCGTTGTAGAGTTGAGTGAGTTGCGGCCCCCACAGCAACACCATCGGCATCGGCGAATGTACGACGATATCGACGGCTGTGCGCAGGCTTTGCGGCCAATCACTGGCCTCACCGAGGGGGCTTTGCGCCCAGTCCAGCCGCTTGATCAGTGCAGCGGCTTCGCTACCGGTGGATGTACCATTCATGAAAAAGCCCTGAGTTTGACGCTTTGAAAAATGACAACACCCATTGTCCCAAGGGACAACAATGGATGACTACCCCCGAAAAATAGCATGCATTGAGGTTTTTTCTTCAAAACGCCGCGTCAGCGCTGAAACCTTTCATCTAATAATCCAATTCAGCTCGACTGCGAAATTGCTCCAGTGCCTGGGGGTTGGCCAGGGCATCGGTGTTCTTTACCGGCTCGCCATGCACCACGTTGCGCACCGCCAATTCAACGATCTTGCCGCTGATGGTGCGGGGGATATCCGTGACAGCGAGGATCTTGGCCGGCACGTGGCGCGGTGTGGTATTGGCACGGATCACCTGGCGGATCTGCTGTTGCAGCGCCTCATCCAGTTCGATCCCGTCATCAAGACGCACAAACAGCACCACGCGCACATCGTCCTGCCAGCGCTGGCCGATGGCGAGGCTTTCCAGTACCTGCGGGAGTTTTTCCACCTGGCGATAGATCTCAGCGGTGCCGATGCGCACGCCGCCGGGGTTGAGCACCGCGTCGGAGCGCCCATGAATCAACAGGCTGCCATTGGCCCTTTGCTCGGCATAGTCTCCTTGTGCCCATACGCCGGGGAACTGGCTGAAATAGGAGGCGCGCAGATGGGTCTGTTGCGGGTCGTTCCACAGCCCGATGGGCATGGCAGGGAAGTGCCGGGTGCACACCAGTTCGCCTTTTTCCCCGACCAGCGGGCGGCCCTGGTCGTCCCAGACTTCGATGGCCATTGCCAGGCTCTTGCACTGCATCTCACCGCGCCGCACCGGCAGCACCGGGTTGCCGATCACAAAGCAGGAGACGATATCGGTACCGCCAGACATCGATGACAGGCAAAGCTCGCCCTTGATCTCGCGGTACACATAGTCATAGCTCTGGGGTGACAGCGGCGAGCCGGTGGAGATCAGGCCCTTGAGGCTGCCCAGGTCGTGGCTCAGGCGTGGTTGCAGCCCGGCTTTCTCCAGGGTGGCGAGGAATTTGGGGCTGGTGCCGAACACGCTGATTTTTTCCGCATCGATCAGGTCGATCAAACGTTCGGGGCCAGGATGAAACGGTGAGCCGTCATACAGCACCGCCGTGGCGCCGAGCGCCAGCACCGACACCAGCCAGTTCCACATCATCCAGCCGCAGGTGGTGTAGTAGAACAGGCAATCCTCGCGGCCGAGGTCGGCATGCAGGCCGTGTTCCTTGAGGTGGGTGAGCAGCACGCCGCCAGTGCCGTGGATGATGCACTTGGGTACGCCGGTGGTGCCGCTGGAATAGAGGATGTACAGCGGGTGATCGAACGGTACTGCGACAAATTCAGGTTCGCCGCCGGCGAGGTAGAAGTCGTCCCACAGCGCGATCCGGGCTTGGGTGGTGTAGTCCCCAACCTGCGCCTCGGGCCGGGCGTAGGGCACGATGATCAGTTGTTGCAGGGACGGCAGGCGTTCGAGGATTTCATTGAGCTTGGCGCTCTGGTCGATGCTTTTGCCCGCATAGCGGTAACCGGCGCAGGTGATCAGCACCTTGGGTTCGATCTGGCCGAAACGGTCGATTACGCCCTGGGTGCCGAAGTCCGGCGAGGAACACGACCAGATTGCGCCGAGGCTGGTGGTGGCGAGCATGCCGACCAGGGTTTGCCAGGTGTTGGGCATGCACGCGGCGACGCGGTCCCCAATGCCGACACCCGCTGCGCGCAGACTCTGTTGCAGGCCGGCGACGTGGGCGGCCAGCTCGGCGTAGGTCAGTTGTTCGCGCTGGCCATCTTCGCTGATCGCCACCACGGCCGGGTGATCATCGCGGCGACGCAACAGGTGTTCGGCAAAATTCAGGGTGGCGCCGGGAAACCACTGGGCACTGGGCATTTCGGTGCCTTCGATCAGGGCCGCCGTGGGCGGGCTGCGAAACTGTACGTCGAAGAACGCGACGATGGCCTGCCAGAAGTCCGGGCGCTGGTCGATGCTCCATTGGTGCAGGGCAGGGTAGTCGCTGAGCTGCAGGCTGTGGCGGTGGTTGATGAAGCGGCGGAACTGGTCCATCCGTGTGTGGCGAATGCGTTCGGGGGAGGGTTGCCAGAGGATGTCGGACATTGCGAAATCTCTTGTTCTTGTATGAGGTTTGTCAGACAAAGCGAGTCCAAGGTGGGAGGGGGCTTGCTCCCGATGGCGGTGGATCAGTAAAGAATGTACTAACTGAAATACCGCCATCGGGAGCAAGCCCCCTCCCACATTTGAATACCTTCTGTCCTGTAGATCGAGGTTACTGGGCCAACCAACCACCATCGATATTCCACGCCGCACCACGCACCTGGGCACCAGCCTCGCTGCACAAAAACAGCACCAGCTCACCCAACTGTGACGGCGTCACAAACTCCAGTGACGGCTGTTTCTCCGCCAGCAAATCCTGTTGCGCCTGCTGCGGGTCGACCCCAGCAGCCACGCGATCATCGATCTGCTTCTGCACCAATGGCGTCAGCACCCAGCCCGGGCAGATGGCGTTGCAGGTCACGTTGCTGGTGGCGGTTTCCAGGCCCACTACTTTGGTCAGGCCGATCACCCCATGCTTGGCCGCCACATACGCGGCTTTGCCGACTGAACCGACCTGGCCATGCACCGAGGCGATATTGACGATACGCCCCCAGCCCTTGGCCTTCATGCCCGGCAAGCTCAGGCGTGTGCTGTGGAACACCGAGGACAGGTTGATAGCGATGATCGAATCCCAGCGTTCCACCGGGAAATCCTCCACCGCGGCCACATGCTGGATGCCGGCGTTGTTGACCAGAATGTCCACGCCACCGAATTCGCGCTCGGCGTAGGCGAGCATGTCGGCGATCTGCGCTGGGTCGCTGACGTCTGCCGGATGGTGCCCGACCTTGCCGCCAAATGCCTGCACCTGGGCGATCACCGCGCTGGCGTCGCCAAAGCCGTTGAGGATCAGGTTGGCGCCGGCCTTGGCCAGGCTCAGCGCTATACCCAGGCCGATGCCGCTGGTGGAGCCGGTGACCAGGGCGGTCTTGCCATTCAAAGTCGTCATGAAAACCTCACACAATGCCGGTGGCGTAGAAAGTACCGATCACCACGAACACCGCGAGGGTCTTGATGATCGTGATGCCGAAAATGTCCTTGTAGGCTTCGCGGTGGGTCAGCCCGGTGACCGCCAGCAGCGTGATCACCGCGCCGTTGTGGGGCAGGGTGTCCATGCCGCCGCTGGCCATGGCCGCGACTCGGTGCAGCACTTCAAGGGGGATATTGGCCGCGTGGGCCGCTGAAATAAAGCTTTCGGACATCGCCGCCAGGGCGATGCTCATGCCGCCGGAGGCCGAACCTGTGATACCGGCGAGCAGGGTCACGGTAATCGCTTCGTTGACCAGCGGGTTGGGGATGCCCTTGAGCCAGTCCGCCAGCACCAGAAAGCCCGGCAACGAGGCTATCACCGCGCCAAAGCCGTATTCCGATGCGGTGTTCATGGCCGCGAGCAATGCACCGCTCACCGCGCTTTTACTGCCTTCGGCCAGCTTGCTTTTGATCGCCGAGAAGCCGAACACCAACACCACGATAATCCCCACCAGCAGCGCCGCCTGCACCGCCCAGATCGCGGTGAGCTTGGCGATTTCGGTGGTCACTGGCGCGCTCATGCCTGGCAGGCTGAGGCTGTGGGTCTTGCCGTACCACTGCGGGATCCAGTGGGTGAACAGCAGGTTCATCACCCCCACCAGGATCAGCGGCGACAGCGCGACCCAAGGGTTGGGCAAGGTCAGGTTCTCGGCGGTTTCCGGCTCATTGCGCAGCTCGGTGCCATAGCCTTCACCGGCACGCTGGGCCTTGTTGCGCTGGCGCGCCAGGTAGAGCATGCCGGCGCAGAATACGAAGATCGTACCGATCAGCCCCAGCCACGGTGCGGCCCAGGCGGTGGTGTTGAAGAAGGTGCTGGGGATGATGTTCTGGATCTGCGGGGTGCCGGGCAGGGCGTCCATGGTGAACGAAAACGCACCGAGGGCGATGGTGGCCGGGATCAGGCGCTTGGGGATATTGCTCTGGCGGAACATCTCCGCCGCGAACGGGTACACCGCAAACACCACGACGAACAGGGATACGCCGCCGTAGGTGAGCAGGGCGCAGACCAACACGATGACCAGCATCGCCTGGCGGGTGCCGAGCAAGCGGATCGCAGCGGCGACGATAGAGCGTGAGAAACCCGACAACTCGATCAGCTTGCCGAACACCGCACCGAGCAGGAACACCGGGAAATACAGCTTGATAAAGCCGACCATTTTTTCCATGAACACCCCGGTAAAGGCAGGGGCGACGGCGGAGGGGTCGGTGAGCAGCACCGCGCCGAGGGCGGCAATGGGGGCAAACAGGATAACGCTATAGCCACGGTACGCAGCCAGCATCAGCAGCGCGAGCGCAGCCAGGGCAATGATCACACTCATGGTGTGTCTCCATCGGATTGTTATTTTTGTGGGGTGAAGCGGTGGGAAGGGCTATAGCCAGATGTGTGCCATGTTTTTAACTGATTGAAAAACAACAATATTTTCAGGGGTTTCAACAGCGCTTTGAAATATTATCTCTACTTTGAGACAAACAAATACCAAATGTGGGAGGGGGCTTGCTCCCGATAGCAGTGGGTCAGGTACAGATGCTCAGCCTGACACTCTGCTATCGGGAGCAAGCCCCCTCCCACATTGGATTGTCTTTATATTGAGAGTTAAGTCTTAATTTTGAGATTGGGTGAGGCCCAACGTTACCATCTTCTTGTACAACGTCGACCGCCCCAGCCCCAATCGCCTGGCCGCTTCCACCACATTCCCCGCGCACGCCTGCAACGCCGCGCCAATCACCTGCCGATCAAACCGCTCCCGCGCCGCCGCGAACGTTTCACCCTCGACCGCCGCCACCGCGCCTCGTTGCACCGGACTGAAAGTGCCAATCGCCGCGCGGATCTCACTGGCATTCAACACCAGGTCATCACTCAACAACGCCGCCCGCTCCAGCACATTGCGCAACTCGCGGATATTCCCCGGCCACGCATGCTGGGCCAACAACGCCAGGGCATCGCGGTCGAGTTCATGCTGGCTGCGCAGCTCTTCGAGAATCGCCTCGCTCAACGCCGGAATATCTTCCAGGCGCTCGCGCAACGGCGGCACCTGAATCGGCAGCACATTCAGCCGGTAATACAAATCCGCACGAAACTCGCCACGCTTGATCGCCGCTTCCAGGTCCATGGAGGTGGCTGCAATCACCCGCACATCGCTGTGCAGCATCTCGTTGGAACCCACTGGTTCGAATTCCTTTTCCTGCAACACCCGCAGCAGTTTGCTTTGCAGCGGCAGCGGCATGTCGCCGATTTCGTCGAGAAACAGCGTGCCGCCCTGGGCAATCTGGAACTTGCCGGGGCGGCCCTTGCGGTCGGCGCCGGTAAACGCGCCGGGTGCGGTGCCGAAGAACTCGGCTTCGAGCAGGTCATGGGGAATCGCCGCGCTGTTGATGCTCACGAAGGCTTTGTGCGCCCGCGGTGACGCGCCGTGGATGGCCTGGGCGAGCAGTTCCTTGCCGGTGCCGGTTTCTCCCAGCAGCAACACCGGCGACTCGGCGCTCGCACTGCGCCGCGCCCGGCGCTTCACCTCAAGGCTGGCGGCGCTGGTGCCGATAAAGTGCGCGAAGTTGTATTTGCTTTGCCGCGAACGCAGCAGCGAGCGCGTCGAGGCCAGCTCTTGCTGCATGCTCAGGTAACGCTCGATCAGCGGCGACAGGTTGCGCAGCTCATCGAACAACGCAAACCCAATCGCGCCGATGACCGCCCCGGCATCGTCGTGGATCGGCAGGCGCATCACCACCAGCGGGCCTTTGGGGGTGTCCTGGATATCCAGCAGGATCGGCTGGTCGTTGCGCACCACCTGTCGCAGCAGGCTGTTGGAGATCACCTGCTCGCAGGGCTGGCCGATGGCTTCATCGGCACGCTTGAGACCGAAGCGCTTGGCGTAACGCTCGTTCATCCAGACGATATTCGCGTCGCGGTCGACAATAACCGTGCCTTCGCTGGACTGCTCGATGATCTCGAACAACGACTGGATGGCCAGGCCGCGAACGTGTGGGTAGTCCTTGAGGCTCGTGCTCATGGAGGCAGAATCCTGTTAATGATCACAAGGGAATATGCGCCGCTGCCAGCAGTTCCTTGGTGTAGGGGTGCTGTGGTGCCTCGAAAACGTCATGGCTGGCGCCGCGCTCCACCACCTTGCCATCCTTGACCACGATCATGTCATGGGCCATGGCGCGGACCACCGCCAGGTCATGGCTGATAAACAGGTAGGTCAGGGCATATTTGTCCTGCAGTTCACGCAGCAGCGCCACCACTTGTTTCTGCACCGTACGGTCCAGGGCTGAGGTGGGCTCGTCGAGCAGCATCAGCGCCGGCTTGAGCACCAGCGCGCGGGCGATGGCGATGCGTTGGCGCTGGCCGCCGGAAAATTCATGGGGGTAGCGATGCCGGCTGGCGGGGTCGAGGCCCACGTCCTTGAGCACCTGGATCACTTGCGCATCGCGCTCGGCCAGGCTGCAGGGCGCGTGCACCTCCAGGCCCTCGCTGATGATTTGCTGCACCGACATGCGCGGGCTGAGGCTGCCATAGGGGTCTTGGAACACCACCTGCATCTGCTTGCGCCATGGGCGCATCTGCTTTGGATTCAGCGGGTCGAGCGCCTCACCCTGGAAACGGATGCTGCCGGTGGAGTCGAGCAAGCGCAGGATCGCCTGGCCCAGGGTGGACTTGCCCGAGCCGGACTCGCCGACAATCCCCAAGGTCTTGCCGCGCTGCACACTGAGGCTGATGCCATCGACAGCATGCAGATAGGTCTTGCGCCGAAACAACCCGCCACTGAGGGGGAATTTCACACTGAGGTCATCCACCTGCAACACCGTCTCGCGCTCATCGCCGCACAGCACATCGCCCGTGGGCTCGGCGTCCAGCAGCAGGCGGCTGTAAGGGTGCTGCGGGGCCGTGAACAAGGTCTGGCAGTCGGCTTGCTCGACGATTTCCCCGGCGCGCATCACGCATACCCGCTGGGCAATGCTGCGCACCAGGTTGAGGTCATGGCTGATCAGCAACAGCGACATGCCCAGGCGTTGTTGCAAGGACTTGAGCAGCAGCAGGATCTTGCGCTGCACGGTCACGTCCAGCGCCGTGGTGGGTTCGTCGGCAATCAGCAGTTCCGGCTCGCAGGCCAGGGCCATGGCGATCATCACCCGCTGGCGCTGGCCACCGGAGAGTTGGTGCGGATAGGCCTTGAGCCGCTCCTGGGGTTTCTGGATGCCCACCAGCTCGAGCAATTCCAGGATGCGCGCCTGCGCCGCCTTGCCACCCATGCCCTTGTGCAGCAGCAGCGTTTCGCCGATCTGTTTTTCAATGCTGTGCAACGGATTCAGGGAGGTCATCGGCTCCTGGAAAATCATCGCAATGCGGTTGCCGCGCAACTTTTGCAGAGTGGCCGGTGCTGCGCCAAGCAACTGCTGGCCGCGATACGTGATGGAACCGGTGGTTTCAGTACCGGCTTCGGGCAGCAGTTGCAGGATCGAATGAGCCGTCACCGACTTGCCCGAGCCCGACTCACCCACCAGCGCCAGGCACTCGCCGGGGCGCACGTCCAGGCTCAGGTTGCGCACCACGGTCTGGCCGCTGAACGCGACGCTCAGGTCGCGGATTTCGATCAGGTTCATAGGCAATTACTCATGAGCGAGGGTCGAAGGCGTCACGCAACGCCTCGCCGATAAACACCAGCAACGACAAAATCAGCGCCAAGGTGAAAAACGCGGTCAGGCCCAGCCAGGGCGCTTGCAGGTTCTGCTTGCCCTGGCCGATCAACTCGCCCAGGGATGCACTGCCGGCAGGCATGCCGAAGCCGAGGAAGTCCAGGGCGCTCAAGGTGGAAATCGCCCCGGTCAAAATGAACGGCAAATAGCTCAGGGTCGCGGTCATGGCGTTGGGCAGGATATGCCGGCGAATGATCTTGCCGTCGCCCAAACCCAGAGCGCGTGCAGCCTTGACGTATTCCAGGTTGCGCCCACGCAGGAACTCGGCGCGCACCACGTCCACCAGGGCGAGCCAGGAAAACAGCGCCATGATCCCCAGCAACCACCAGAAATTCGGTTCGACAAACCCCGACAGAATAATCAGCAGGTACAGCACCGGCAGCCCGGACCACACCTCCAGAATGCGCTGCCCGAGCAAATCCACCCAGCCGCCGTAGTAGCCCTGCAACGCCCCGGCGGTAATACCGATGGCGGCGCTGATGGCGGTCAAGGCCAGGGCAAACAGGATCGACACCCGTGCGCCGAAGATCACGCGCGCCAACACATCGCGGGACTGGTCATCGGTGCCCAGCCAGTTCACCGCCGACGGCGGGCTCGGGGCCGGGCGGGTCAGCTCGTAGTTGGGGGTGTCGTCGCTGAACGGAATCGGTGGGAACAGCATCCAGCCGCCATCCTGCTTGATCAGCTTTTGCACGTAGTCACTGCGGTAGTCGGCCTGGAATGGCAACTGCCCGCCGAACTGCTGTTCGGTGTAGCGCTTGAACACCGGGAAATACAGCTCGTTCTTGAAGCTGAGCACCAGGGGTTTGTCATTGGCGATCAACTCGCCGCCCAGGGTCAGGATGAACAGGCCGATAAACAACCACAGCGACCACCAGCCGCGACGGTTTTTCTTGAACCGTTCGAAACGCCGGCGGGCCACGGGAGACAGGTTAAGCATCAGGCGTTCCTCGCGGCGAAGTCGATACGCGGGTCCACCAGGGTGTAGCAGAGGTCACCGATGAGTTTTATCAAGAGGCCGAACAACGTGAATATAAACAGCGAACCGAACACCACTGGGTAGTCGCGGGACACGGCTGCCTCGTAGCTCATGCGCCCCAGGCCATCGAGGGAGAAAATCACCTCGATCAGCAGCGAGCCGGCAAAGAACACGCTGATAAATGCCTGGGGAATGCCTGAGATCACCAGCAACATGGCGTTGCGGAACACGTGCCCGTAGAGCACCCGGCGTTCACTCAAGCCCTTGGCGCGGGCGGTGACCACATACTGGCGCGTGATTTCATTGAGGAACGAGTTTTTGGTGAGGATAGTCAAGGTAGCGAAGCCGCCAATTACCAACGCCGTCACCGGCAGTACCAGGTGCCAGAAGTAGTCGGCGATCTTGCCCACGGTGCTCAGTTCGGCAAAGTTTTCCGAGACCAGCCCGCGTACCGGGAACCAGTTCAGCGAGGTGCCACCGGCGAACACCACGATCAGGAACATCGCAAACAGAAACGCCGGCATCGCATAACCGATCACGATGGCCGTGCTGCTCCACATATCAAAGCTGCTGCCATGGCGCACGGCCTTGCGTATGCCCAACGGGATCGACACCAGGTAGGTGATCAACGTGGCCCACAGGCCAAGGGAAATCGTGACCGGCATCTTTTCCAGGATCAGCTCGGTCACCGTTGCGCCGCGAAAGAAGCTGTTGCCGAAGTCCAGTTGGGCGTAGTTCTTGAGCATCAGCCACAGGCGTTCCGGCGCGGATTTGTCGAAGCCGTATTGTTTTTCGATGTCCTTGATCAGCTTAGGGTCCAGGCCGCGGCTGGCCCGCGAGCCGCTGCTGATGCCTTCGCCGGAAGAGCCACCGACCGCGCCACCGCCAATACCCTGCAGATGGGCGATGGCCTGTTCCACCGGCCCGCCGGGCGCGGCTTGCACGATCACGAAGTTCACCAACAGGATGATCACCAGCGTCGGGATGATCAGCAGCAGGCGCCGTACGATATAGGCAAACATCAACGGGCTCCTCCGCGTTTTTTCAGCTCGGCCTGCATTTGCTCGCTAGTCAGCGGCGTGGGGCTGACTTCCCACCAGGTTTCCAGGGCTTCGTCGTTCTTCGCCTCGATGGCCGGGCGGCCGAAACGGTTCCACCACGCGGCGGAGGTCCCTGGCGGGTAATAGTTGGGGATCCACAGGTAATTCCATTGCAGCACCCGGTCCAGGGCATGGGCGTAGGTGAGCATCTGCGCCTGGGTGTCGGCCTTGACCAGGCCGTGGATCAGCGTGTCGACGGCCGGATCCTTGAGCACAATGTAGTTGTTGGCGCCCGAATCGGACGCCGCGGCAGAACCGAAGTAGTTGTACAGCTCCATGCCCGGCGAGGTGGTGACCGGGAAACCGGTGACGATCATGTCGTAGTCCCGGGCCATCAGGCGGTTCACGTACTGCGAGGAGTCGATGCGGCGGATATTGAGGGTGATGCCGATCTGCGCCAGGTTGCGCTTGTACGGCAGCAGCAGGCGCTCAAGGCCGTTCTGGACATTGAGAAAAGTGAACTCCAGCGGCTCGCCTTGAGCGTTGACGAGTTTGTCGCCAAGCGGTTTCCAGCCGGCGTCTTCCAGCAGGGCCAGGGCTTGCAACTGTTTATCGCGGATCATCCCGCTGCCGTCGGTGACCGGGGCCTTGAACACCTGGGTAAACACCTCGTCGGGGATCTGCCCGCGCAACGGTTCGAGGATCGCCAGCTCTTCTGGGGTCGGCAATTGGCTAGCCGCCAGGGGGCTATTGGAAAAGTAGCTCTGTTGGCGGATATACAGGTTGCGCATCATCTGCCGGTTGGCCCATTCGAAATCCCACAGCATCGCCAGGGCCTGGCGCACACGGCGATCCTTGAAGATCGGTTTCTGCACGTTGAACACATAGCCCTGGGCCGGTTGCGGCATCTCCTTGGCCAGGTGCGCGCGTTGCAGGCGGCCATCGTCCAGCGCCGGGCCGTTGTAGCCGATGGAGTAACCGGTGGCGGAAAACTCACGGTTGAAGTCATAGGCGCCACCGCGCAGTACCTGGCGCGCCACTTCGGTGTCGCCGAAGTATTCCAGGCTCAGGTGATCGAAGTTGTACAGGCCACGGCTGACCGGCAAGTCCTTGCCCCACCAATCGGGGTCGCGGGTAAAGGTAATGGTGCTGCCGGAGTCGATCTTGCTGACCTTGTACGGGCCACTGCCCAGTGGTGCTTCGTAGCCGCCGCCATTGGCAAAGTCGCGGCTCTTCCACCAGTGCTCGGGGAACACCGGCAACGTGGCGATATCCAGGGGCAGGGTACGGTTTTCGTTGCTGGAAAAATCGAAGCGTACCTGGCGTTCGCCTTCGACTTCGACGTGCTTGACGTCGGCAAATAACGTACGAAAACGCAGGCTGCCTTGGGTCATCAGCAGATCAAAGCTGTAGCGTACATCTTCGGCGGTAATGGGGGTGCCGTCGGCGAAACGCGCCTTGGGGTTCAGGTAGAAGCGCAGCGACAGGCCGTCGTCGGCGCGTTCCATCTTTTCTGCCACCAGGCCGTAGACGGTGTAGGGCTCATCCAGCGAGCGCAGCGCCAGGGGCGCATAGACCCAACCGTCGACCTGGGACACGCCGATGCCTTTGTCGATATACGGCAGCACATGGTCGAACCGCCCGACCTCCAGCGCCGAGCGCCGCAGGCTGCCGCCCTTGGGGGCATTGGGGTTGGCATAGTCGAAATGACTGAAACCGGCGGAGTACTTGGCCGGCTCGCCGTAGACCGTCAGGTAGGTTTGCGGGGCGGCGATCACCGCAGTGCTGGCCAAGAGCAGGGCCAGGGTAGAAGAGAGCAGAGATGAAAAAGCCAATCGCATTATCAGCCTTGAACGCCGGGTAAAGAAGAATAAGGATTTGTACGCTAACGGCCTGGGCATCGCCAGCCGTCAGATGCACAACGGCCCACCAAAGGGTGGGCCGTTGTTTATAGCATCAGCGCAGATTGAATCAATCCTGGCGGCTGGTGACTTCCAGCAGGTGATAACCGAACTGGGTTTTCACCGGGCCTTGCACGGTGTTGACCGGTGCGCTGAATACCACGGTGTCGAATTCCTTGACCATCTGGCCCGGACCGAACGAACCCAGGTTGCCGCCGTCGCGGCTGGATGGGCAGGAGGAGTTGGCTTTGGCGACTTCTGCGAAATCAGCGCCGCCTTCAATTTGGGCCTTGAGTTCGTTGCACTTGTCTTCAGTGGAAACGAGGATGTGACGGGCGGTGGCTTTGGCCATGGGAACAATCTCCTAGAGTAAAAAACGGTGAGCGTACCGGATTCAGGCGGTTATTTCTCGGCAAAGTTCCACCGGTTTTCCAGCCCTCACATTTTTCAGCGTGCCGGTTCAAGGCAGCATGAGATAGTCGTTGCGCTGCATTATCGGTCGGTGCGGCCCTTGCACCAGATGGATATAGCGCCCGTCCACCAGATCGATGGGCAGGCAGTCGTCGATATCCAGCACGCCGTCGGTGTGCGCCTGGGACCAATGGCCCAGCATCTGCTGCTTGCCCTTGCTCATGGCGTCCTGCTTGTTGCGGGCGACCACCAGCAGGTAGTGATGGGCCTCGCCAAAGCTATTGGCCTCATAGCCGCCCAAGTTGATGAAGTACAGGCGGGGCGTTTCGGCGGCGGGCGCCAGGTGGCTGAGTTCGACTTTCCAGCCGTCGACGCCATCCACGGCCATCCACGAATCGATATGCACGCCCTTGGGGCTGCCAAACCACGCGTCGCGCAGTTGCGGGTAGCTGGCCTCCAACGTGTCCGCCACCGCGAACGCCACATCGTGTACTTCAATTTTCGCCCGTGGGTGCTTGCCCCCGAGCATGACGACAAACAGCATTACCGGTGATTCCTGGCGACTGGCGAAAGGGCAACCATACTGCGATTGAACCCTTTTGTCCGCTCAATGCCACACTGTTAACCCGCACATTCACCAGGAGGTTGTCATGCGTACCATTGATCTGGCCGGCGTTCCCGTTCCTGTCATCGGCCAGGGGACCTGGCGCATGGGCGAAGACCCGAGCCGGCGGCGCGCCGAAGTCGCTGCGCTGCAACTGGGTATCGACGAGGGCCTGACCCTCATCGATACCGCCGAGATGTACGGCGAAGGCGGTGCCGAAGAGGTGGTCGGCGAGGCCATTCGAGGCAAGCGCGACCAGGTCTTTCTGGTCAGCAAGGTCTACCCCCATAACGCCAGCCACAAGGGCGTGCCCCGCGCCTGCGACGCCAGCCTTCAGCGCCTGGGCACCGATTACATTGATTTGTATCTGTTGCACTGGCGCGGCCAGTACCCACTTGAAGAAACCGTTGAAGCCTTCGAGCGTTTGCGCGAGGCGGGCAAGATTGGCCGCTGGGGTGTTTCAAACTTCGATGTGGCAGACCTGCAGGAACTCGCATCCCCGGCGTGCGCGACCAACCAGGTGCTCTATAACATCGAAGAACGCGGAATTGAATTCGACCTGCTGCCATGGTGGCAACAGCACCATTTGCCACTGATGGCCTATTGTCCTATCGCCCAGGGTGGTGAGCTGCTGTCGAGCCCGACCCTCAAGCAGATTGCCCATCGCCATGACGTGACAACCGCCCAGGTGTCTCTCGCCTGGGTCCTGCGCCAGGAGGGTGTTATCGCTATCCCCAAGGCGGTCACCCCCGAACACATCCGGCTCAATGCCAGGGCCGCAACCCTAATATTGGATGAGCATGACCTGGACGCGATTGATCGCGTGTTTGGCGCGCCCAAGCGTAAGCATCCGCTGGCGATGGTGTAGCCGGCCAGCAGGAACGGCGCCTTCCGTGGCAGCCGTTCCTGCGAGGTTAGCCGGCTACCGGGCTGCGCCAGTCGTCTGAGCCGGAAGTGCCGGCGACTTCGTGAGTCCAGATGATCTTGCGATAGGTGAAGTGCACATCCTCCAAATGCGTGAAGTGGGCGTTGTCAGGGTCCTGGCAGTTGGGCATGCGTGACTGGATGTCCACGATGGTTGCGCCTTCCAGTTCAATGGTGAAGTAGTGCTCCTGTGTCCCGGCGGAGGAGGTGCGCAGCCACTCCAGGCGGCAGGACACTTCTTCACCTGTGGTCAGGGCGCTGAAGAGCAAGGGTGAGGATTTATCGAAGACCTTGCTGATCATCAGCGGCTTGTGCACGCGCTGACCGGTCGGCTGGCCCGATTGCGGGTCACGGGGAATGATGACCTGATGGGCAAAGGCCTGCACCAATATCTGGTCCTCATGACCTTCCTGATAAATGTTGCCTACCGAGTCCTGGGTGAATGTACCTGCGGTGATCAAACCTTGTTTTACACCGGTGACGGAGAGGTACGCGGGTGTGGGCATGTTTCTGGTTTCCTTGCCTGATTGAGTAGGGGGTGCCGAGCGGCGAGATAGCCGGGCGAATAGGAATTAACAAGAAGCGTGCCTGAAAGTGTGAGGAGCAATGAAGTTAAGGTGATAACGGTTTAATGCCCGGTTTTTTGGAAGTTGTTGTCGGGCTGCGGCTGTTTTTACGCCTGTAAGTTGCACATGTATGCGCATTTAGTTGCTCATGCCATTTGTTCTGGAAATACGCGGTCGTGCGAGGCAGACGGCTATTTTTGTGTGATATCCCTGCGCAAATAACTGCGCAGGCGCCTATTTGCCGTTGCGTGTAGGAGGTTTCTTAAGTTCCGTTCCGTTACTTGCTGATTGCTTTTTCCATGGCTAAGGTTCGCACACTTCGATGTGTTTTGAACGGAAGTTAAAGGGCAATCTGATGCGTACTTCAATGGCGCTAAGTTTGCCTATTTTGCCCTGGACGGTTTGTGTGGCCCAAAATGGATTATTCAGAAAAGCTTAGTGCTTATTACCGGGAACTTGCACGAACAGCCTGCTCTTCAGGCAGTTTTGTTGGCAGTGACATGCGTTTCTCCGGCGAGTTTGAAACGCTGGAAGCCGAGCTTGGCAAGGCACAATCGATTCATGATACGGGGCTGCCGGATTGGCAGAAGGTCAGCGAAATCAGCGAGTGCCTGCTGCGTGAGCATTCCAAGGATCTGCGCGTCGCGGCCTGGTTGACCTGGGCGCTGTATCAGCGTGATTCCTTTACTGGGCTGCTGGCCGGTCTCGGGTTGCTGCTTGAGCTCTGCGAACACCATTGGGCGGATGTCTACCCTGCCAAGCTGCGTACACGGGTAGCGGCATTTGGCTGGTTGGTATCGCGCCTCGAGCACGCATTTGCACAACACCTGTCGCTCAGCGATCAACGGCCATTATTCCAGGTGCTGTTGGAGCACCTCGAACGTCTGGATCAGTTATGGGCCCACCATCTTGGCGGCGATGCTCCCTTGCTGCTGCCGATTCGCCGACAGCTCTCGGAGCGCCTGGCCCATGCCGCGCAAGGTGCAGCGCAACCTGGCGGCGTCGCGGGCGCCATTGCCCACGTCACGCAAGCGACAACCCCGTTGTTCAAGCCCGAGCATTCGGTCAACAACGAGAAAGACGCGCACAAACTGCTACGGGCATTACAGGAACAGGCCCGCCCTTTATGTGCCTGGTGGTTGCGTCAGAACGCCGCCGACCTGCGTGCCCTGCGCCTGGGGCGAACCTTGGCATGGCTGATGCTCGTCAGCTATCCCGACGCCAACAGTGAACGGATAACGGCTCTGCGCCCGTTGGCCGCCGACAAGCTCAAGCGCTATCAGGACCGGTTCAGCCAAGGTCATTACGCCGATGTGCTACTCGAGCTCGAGGTCAGCCTGGCCGGTGCATTGTTCTGGTTCGATGGCTTGCGCATGGCGTGGGAGTGCCTGGAGGCCTTGCGCGCAGACCTGGCCATGACCGAGCTGGAAATGCATTTCGCGCTGCTGCTACAGCGTCTGCCGAGCCTGCCTGAGTACAGGTTCGACGACGGCACTCCCTTTGCCAACCCCGCGACAGGCGAGTGGATCGCGCTCCACGTTATGCGCCATGTGCGTAAACCCGAGCCGTCCAACGTGGTAGCCGAGGTGACCAGCGAGCCCTGGGAAATCGCGTTGCAGGCGGTGATGCCCTGTTTGCGCAAGGACGGACTCAAGGCTGCGGTCGGCGTGCTCAAGCAAGGCTTGCAAGGCGCGTGCAACGATCGCACCCGCTTTCATTGGCGCCTGGCACTGGCCAGGTTGTGTGTGGCGGCCGGCAAGCACGACCTGGCCAGGATCCAACTGGAATACCTCGACCTTCAATTGCAGCGCACGGGCCTGGAGAGCTGGGAGCCGACATTGGCCGTACAAGTCTGTCAGCTCCTGTGCCGCTGTTATGACCTGTTGCCACAAAACCAGGCCTTACGCGACTGCAAGGACGCCCTGCATCGCCGGTTGTGCCATTTCGACCTAGAAGCAGTACTCGAATAAAGCCTCATCAAAAAAGGAAAAGCTCCATGGCCAAAGATGGTTCGGTAGCCCCCAAGGAACGTATCAATATCACCTTCAAACCCGCCGTCGGTGGAGCCCAGGAAGAAGTCGAGCTGCCGCTGAAGCTGATGGTGCTGGGGGACTTTTCCCTGCGTGCGGACCCACGCAAGCTGGAAGATCGCAAACCTATCGGCATCGACAAGCACACCTTTGACGAAGTGTTGGCCAAGCAAGCGTTGAGCCTGACGCTCAGCGTTCCCGACCGCCTCCAGGATCAAGCCGATGGGGATGAGCTGGCGATCCAGGTCCGGATCAACGCGATGAAGGACTTCAACCCCGCGAACCTGGTCGAGCAGATCCCGGAGTTACAGAAGCTGATGGCATTGCGTGAAGCATTAGTGGCGCTCAAGGGCCCACTGGGGAACACGCCGAGCTTTCGCAAGGCTATTGAGCAGGTATTGGCCAATGGCGATTCCCGCTCTCGGGTCCTGGCCGAATTGGGGCTGGACGGCCCTGAAGCCTGACATTTTCAGTAAAAGGACACTGACACCATGACGACGATTCAGCACGACCTGCAACCCGTACACGTCACCCAAGCCAGCAGCATCCTCGATAACATCGTTGCCCAGACATTGCTGAGCGCCGACGACGAGGCTTACGACATCGCCAAGCGCGGCGTGTCGGCGTTTATTGCAGAGCTGGTCAGGCCACACAACCGCGGCGAACCGGTAAAGAAACGTCTGGTCGACCGGATGATCGCCGAGATCGATACCAAGCTCAGCCAACAAATGGATGAGATTCTGCACCACCCGGATTTTCAAGCGTTGGAGGCTTCCTGGCGAGGGCTTCAGTTGCTGGTCGAGCGCACCAATTTTCGCGAGAACATCAAGATCGAGCTGTTGAATGTCTCGCGCCAGGACCTGTTGGAGGATTTCGAGGACTCATCGGAAATTACCCAATCCGGGCTTTACAAGCATGTGTACAGCGCTGAATACGGTCAGTTCGGCGGGCAGCCGGTGGGCGCGATCATTGCCAACTACTTTCTCTCGCCCAGTGCTCCCGATGTGAAGCTGATGCATTACGCTTCCAGCGTCGCCAGCATGGCCCATGCACCCTTCATTGCCGCTGCAGGGCCGAGTTTCTTTGGCTTGGAAAGCTTTACCGGGCTGCCCGACCTGAAGGACCTGCGGGACCATTTCGAAGGCCCGCAGTTTGCCAAGTGGCAAAGTTTTCGCCAGAGCGAAGACGCCCGATATATTGGCCTTACCGTTCCGCGCTTTCTATTACGCACCCCGTACGACCCCCTTGATTGTCCAGTCAAGACCTTCGCCTATCAGGAAAACGTGGTTAACAGCCACGAGCACTATTTGTGGGGCAATACTGCCTATGCTTTTGCTACGCGCCTGACCGACAGCTTCGCGCGCTTTCGCTGGTGCCCGAACATTATCGGCCCCCAAAGCGGCGGGGCCGTCGAAGACCTTCCGCTGCATCACTTCCAGAGCATGGGCGAGATCGAAACCAAGATCCCTACCGAGGTGCTGGTATCGGACCGTCGCGAGTACGAGCTGGCGCAAGAGGGTTTCATCGCCTTGACCATGCGTAAGGGCAGCGATAACGCAGCGTTCTTTTCCGCCAGCTCTGTGCAGAAACCCAAATCCTTTGGCACCAGTGAAGAAGGCAGGGCGGCAGAGCTGAACTATCGGTTGGGCACCCAATTGCCCTACATGATGGTGGTCAACCGTCTGACCCATTATCTCAAGGTGCTGCAACGCGAGCAGTTGGGCTCTTGGAAAGAGCGCACGGACCTGGAGTTGGAGCTCAACAAGTGGATTCGCCAATATGTGGCGGATCAGGAAAACCCCAGTGCTGAAGTACGTGGGCGGCGTCCGCTGCGTGCTGCACGTATCGTCGTCAGCGATGTCGAGGGCGAGCCTGGCTGGTACCGGGTCAGTGTGAGTGTGCGCCCGCATTTCAAGTACATGGGGGCAGACTTCACCTTGTCCCTGGTCGGTAAGCTCGATAAAGAATGAGCAGAGGCCAGGGCATGCTTGAGCACAACAGCCTTTTCGAACGCCTTGAGTACGGTGCGCAGGCCCGGGCGTGTCCGGTGGCTTCCGTCGCCGCACATCTGGGAAAAATGCTCAGCACTCGCGAGGGCAGTGTCCAGGCACTGCCTGACTATGGCTTGCCTGACCTCAATGATATGCGGCTCAGCCTGCATGAATCCTTGACTCAGTCGCGGCTGCATATCGAGCGCGTCATCCAGGTCTATGAACCGCGGCTGGCGAGTGTGCGTGTCAGGCTGTTGCCTGGTGCTCGTGAGTCCTTGGCCCTGGCATTTGCCATTGAGGCTGAGCTGGTGATCGACGGCGTTCTGCAACCTGTGGTGTTCCACGCACGCCTGGCTGATCCTGGGCGGGTTGAGGTCTGTGCCGATGGCTTTTAACCGCTATTTTAAAAGCGAACTCAGTGCCTTGCGCCAACTAGGGCGGCGTTTTGCCGAGCGCAATCCCGCCCTTGCGCCGTTTCTCGCGGAGGCTGGCCAGGACCCGGATGTCGAACGCTTGCTGGAGGGCTTTGCATTTCTGACCGCGCGCCTGCACCAGAAGCTGGATGACGAACTGCCAGAGTTGACGCATTCGCTGATGCACTTGCTATGGCCACATTACATGCGGCCAATACCGGCCTTCAGCATCCTGCAATTTGACCCCTTGAAACGTGCTGGCCCCAGCGTTCGAGTGGCTCGGGACACCGCCGTGGAAAGCGCCCCGATCCACGGCGAGCGTTGCCGGTTCCGTACATGCTATGCCACCGACATCATGCCTTTGCAACTCAGTGCTCTGGATTACACATGCAAAGGCGAAGGTGCCTGGCTGGACTTGCGTCTGACCATGAGTGCCGAAGGTAACTTCAGTGAGCTGGCATTTGATTCGCTGCGACTGCACCTGGCCGGAGACCACTACCTCAGCCAGGGCCTGTACCTCAGCCTGTTGCGCCATCTCGATGGCATTTGCTTGCAACTCCTGGATCACGACGGTCTGCCCGTCAGCACCAACGATGGCCAACCTGTGGCGCTGCGGCTCAGTGCCGGCCAGGTCCGGCCGGTGGGGTTTTCCCCGGAGCATGCGCTGATTCCTTATCCGCAGAACACCTTCGGTGGTTACCGGCACCTGCAGGAGTACTTCGCCTTTCCCGAGAAGTACCTGTTTATCGATGTCGAAGGGCTGGATGTAGTGCACTCACTGTCCCATGAGTTGCTTCGGCAGGTGCATGGCATGGTGATGCGCTTCGAACTTCGTACCCAGGGCCGTGAGCCTCAGCGACCTACCCTGGACAATGTGAAGCTGTACTGCACGCCCATCGTCAACCTGTTCAAACAGGATGCGATCCCCATTCGCCTGGATGGTAAACAGGATGAGTATCTCCTGGTGCCTGGGGAATATACGCCGGGCAATGCCGGTGTGTTTTCCGTGGACCTGGTCACCGGGTGGCGCCCTGGCGGGCTGGGCTACCAAACCTATGTGCCGTTCGAGTCGTTTGAACATGACAGCGCCAGTGAGCCTATGGCGGCACCGCCCAGTTACAGCATTCGCCAACGCTCTTCGGTGCAGCATGCCGGCCTGGACACCTGGATGGGATTCGGTAACCGGCGCGAACAGGGCCAGGAAACCCTGTCAATCGAACTGACCTGTACCAACGGCAACCTGCCGCAGCGGCTACGCGCAGGCGAGATCAACCAGCCCGGCGAGCAGACCCCGGAGTCGTTGACGTTTCGCAACATCAGCACGCCAACTGCTAGCTTCGCGCCGCCACTGGACCAGGATTTCCTGTGGAAACTCATCAGTAACATGTCACTCAACTATTTATCGTTGACCGATATCAATGCCTTGAAAGTGATTCTCGAAACCTATGATCTGCCGCGTTATCACGATCGACAGGCGCTGAAGGTCAGCCAGAAAAGATTGGGTGCCTTGCGTTCAATCCGCCATGAGGCCGTGGATCGACTGCACCGTGGTCTGCCTGTCCGTGGCTTGCGGGTCGACCTGACGCTCGATGCCCAGGGCTTTGTCGGCCAGGGCGACCTGTTCGTATTCGCTTCTGTCCTCAATCAGTTTTTTGCCCTCTATGCCAGCCTCAATTCATATCACGAGTTGCGAGTCATCAGCACACAAGGAGACGTGTATCAATGGCCATCGCGGATGGGACAGCAACCCCTGCTCTGACTCACCTTTGCCGTGTTATTCGTGAGTACACGCTATTTCAGGCGGTTCTGCAGGTCACCGAGCGACTGCGCGAAGCCCATCCACTGCTGGATGACGACGCGCTGTACGACCAGTTGGAGTTTCAGGCCAATCCTGGATTGGGGTTTGCCGCGCACGATATCGACCGGGTGGAGTTCTTCAAGGAGAACGGGCATTTGCGCGCTCGCCTGCGCCTCAACGTGTTGGGGTTATTCGGTGCCGGGTCACCACTGCCTGCGTTTTATGGTGAGCAGGCATCTGCCGAGCGATCGGGTGGCAACCCGACTCGAGACTTCCTTGATCTGTTCCACCACCGTCTACATCGCCTGATGCTGCCGATCTGGCGCAAATACCGCTATCGGGCATGTTTCCAGGCAGGTGCCAACGATCGGCTTTCCGAGCAGATGTTTGCCTTGATGGGGCTGGGTGGCAGCGCAATCAGAGGCGCTTCGCAACTCGATTGCAAGCGCCTGCTGCCTTACCTGGGCCTGCTGAGTTTACGCGTGCACTCGGCTGCTTTGATCGAGTCTGTGCTGCGTTACTACTTCAAGCACGACGCGCTGTTTATCGAGCAGTGGGTTGAACGCACGGTCCAGGTCAATCCGTTGCAGCGTAATGACCTGGGGCGGGCCAATTGCGCCCTTGGCCAGGATCTGGTCCTGGGGCACCGCATCGCTGACCGCAGCGGCAAGTTCAGGGTGCATGTGCGGGCGCTGAACTGGCAGCGTTTTCACGATTTCCTGCCCACGGGGAGGGCGTATCAGCCGCTTTGCTCGCTGGTGCGTCTGACCCTGCGGGATCCCTTGGAATATGACCTGCGCCTGGTGTTGGCTGAGGGTCAGATCAGGGCGTTGCATATCGGAGAAAACACGGTTTGCCGCCTGGGCTGGACCACTTGGCTGGAACATGAACGGGCCGACGGCGTGGTCACGCTTACCGGCAATTTTCATTAGGGACGAATGACCATGATTAATCTGGACCTGCAACAACTGATCCGCACACTGTCGGCACAGAGGATGGCAATGGCCGGCACAACTGCGAGTTCAGCCGATGACCAATAAGCTGCCTGGCGAATTGACCGCCCCACTGGTATATGCCGATGCGCTGTCCGCCTGCTTCACACGCCTGGGGTTGGAACGTGATGAACACTCGTTGGCTCAGGTGTGCGTTGCCGGGGCCGCGCGACTGAGCCAGTGCGAACTCAGCCAGTTGTACCTGCTCGATGAAGTGACCGGCGGGCTTGAACTTATCGCCCAACATTTACCCCAGGTGCCGTCGCTGGCCGTCGCCCCCTCTCATCTCGAGTTGCACCACCAACAACTGCTGCACTACGCCTTGAACCAAGGCGCCGTCCTGAGTCTGGAAGATGTGCAACGCAGTTGCTATGACGCGCGTTTCCTGCCGGCGTTGGCGACACCTTGGCGTGCACTTTTAAGCGTGCCGCTGTTCAACCGATGCGAGCGCATTGTCGGTGTGCTGGTGTGCGCCCGCCAACAGCCGGCCCAGTTGCAAGCCTACGCAACATCCTTGGGGCAACTGGGCAGTTTTGCCCTGAATCAACTATTCGTATTGCGCAGTATGCGGCCCAACGGCGGCGCAGCGCCAAGGTGCACCCAGCCGTTGGCCCGGGCATACGGCTTGATCGGCACCAGTGCGGCGATGGAGCAGACGTGCCAGTTGATCACTAAAGTTCTGCATACCGCTTACACCGTGCTGTTGTGCGGCGAGACCGGCACTGGCAAGGAAGTGGTGGCCAGGGCGATTCATGCGGGCGGCCCGCGCGGGGCCAAGCCTTTCGTCGTGCAAAACTGTGCAGCGTTCCCGGAAGGGCTGCTCGAGAGCGAGCTTTTCGGCTATCGCAAAGGCGCGTTCACTGGCGCCGAGCGCAATCATGCGGGGCTGTTTGACGCCGCCCACGGCGGGACGTTGCTGCTGGATGAAATCGGCGATATGCCCCTGTCACTGCAAGCCAAGTTGCTACGGGTTCTGCAGGAGGGCGAGGTGCGCCCGTTGGGCGCCAGTGCGGCACACAAGGTCGATGTACGCATCATTGCGGCAACCCATTGCGACCTCAATGCGATGGTCGAGGAGGGACGCTTTCGCGCAGACCTTTATTACCGGCTCGCACAGTTCCCCATCACGTTGCCGGCCCTGCGTGAGCGCGACGGTGATGTGCAGCAACTGGCGCGCCATTTCACTGACAAGGCTTGCGCAGCGTTGGAGAGGGCGCCTGTTGACTGGTCCAGTAGCGCTCTTGACCAACTGTCGAGCCACGGATTTCCCGGCAACGTACGCGAGCTCAAATGCCTGGTGGAGCGCGCCGTGTTGTTGTGTGACCACAGCGTGATCCTGCCCGAGCACCTGGCGCTGCCGCGGACACCGGCGCTATCCGCTACCGATGATGTGACCCTGCGTCAGCGTATGGAGCGGGTGGAGCGGGCGTTCCTGCTCGATTGCTCGCACAGGAACCACGGTAATCGCACCCGTACCGCGCGGGAGTTGGGCGTTGCCCGGCGCACGCTGCTCTATCGTCTTGCACGCTTGAACATTCCCTTTGGTGATGCCAGGGAGAAACGCTGAATGGCGCACTTGATTTTTATTGTGGGAGAAACCTGATGCCTGATCGTCCATGGCACGCCGTCGTGCTTGTGTTGTGTTTGCTGGGTGGCTGTAACGCGAACTATGTATTCGATGATGCCGAGTACCGTCCTTTGGGTGACCCGCAGGCGATCATTCGTGGTCGATGAATGGAGGGGTGGCGACGATGCAGCTTCTGTTTGAGGTCTGCGCGGTCGAGCGCGACAAGGCCGCACCTTTGGACCAAAAAGTATTCGACGGCGCAGGCGGTGTGATCGGTCGTGGCTCCGGGTGTGACTGGGTGATACCCGACCCCAGTCGCGTACTCTCCAGTCACCATGGGTTGGTCGGTTACCGTGAAGGCCGCTATTTCCTGACTGATATCAGTCGCAACGGTATCGGGGTGGCGGGCAGCCCCGAACGCCTGCGCAAGGGGCAGGCGCGATTGATCAGCGATGGCGATGTGTTTGAACTGGGGTCGTTGGCGATACGTGCGCGGCTACTGGAACCGACCCAATCTGCCGGCGAGCTACGGGCCACCGCGTCAGTGACGATTCCCGATGATGCCTTCCTGTCGCTTGACCCTCTGCATGGGCTGGACCTTGATCACCAGCGGCAGGCTACCTCGGATGACCTGGGGGCTTTGGATGAGGTCGTCGACGAGCAAGGGGCTTGGGCGGACACCCACGGTCCCGAATGGGAGCATGTGGTATTCCCACAGCGTGCAGAACCCTTGGTGGAGGGGCCCGCATTGCACGCTGTTGCGTCGACTGCACCGACTGATGAGGTGTTCTGGTCACAGTTTGCCGCGGCCCTTGGCGTAGGCCTGGATGCCCTCGACCAACCAGGCAAGGAGGCGCTGGCGATTAAGGTGGCGCGCTTGTTTCGCTTGGCGATCGAGGGGCTGCAGCAGAGCCTGCGCACTCGTGAAGAGTTGAATAACGAGCTGGACAGGGCACCGCTAGACAGCCAGGGCGCCGGACAGAACCCCTTGAAGATGTACGGCGATACCCAAGCGGCGTTAGCCGCGATGTTGGATGCAAAAGAGTTGGGCCAACTGCCCGCAGTACGGGCTATCGCACAGGCTCATCGGGAACTGCAAATACACCAGGTCGCGCTGTTGGCGGCCTGTCGAAGCGCCGTACGGAACACCCGCGCCGCCTTTGAGCCAGGCCATTTGCTGGGGTGCTTCGAGTCTCAGGGCAAGTCGCCCAGGTTTTTCACGGATGGTGGGCATTGGCGTGCTTACCAACGTCACTACCAACGGTTGGTGGCGCGAGAACGGTTGCTCGATCGCCCCTTGGGTGGCGATTTCGCCAAGGCGTATGAGGAACAGGTGCGCCTGATCTCCACCCTGCACATTGATTTTTCAGGATGATATTCATGTATAGAGCCACCCTCACTTCGCTGTTGCTCTTGCTGGGCCTGCTGGCTGGCTGCAGCACGCTGTCGCCTTTTTCCACGCTGACCAAGCTGGACGTGGTGCTGACTGCCAGCGAGCACGTCAACCCTGACCTGCACGGCCGCCCGTCCCCAGTGGTGGTGCATTTGATTGAACTGCGTCATGGCGGGGCCTTCGAACATGCCGACTTCTTCGGCCTGTATGGCAATGCGCAGCAGGTGCTACCAAAAGACTGGGTAAACAGCGAGGAAGTTGAATTGCGCCCGGGTGATCGCCTGGCGTTCAAACTTCGTATCGGACCTGACAGTCGTTTTGTGGGAGTGCTGGCGGCTTATCGAGACTTGCCGCATGTCCAGTGGCGGCTGCTGCTACCCGTAACCGCGCAGCAATTGAACCGGGCCGACCTGGTGCTGGGCCAGGCCGGTATACACGCTGCCGGCTCGCTTGCCGGCGTGGAGACCCAGTGACATGCCTGTTCATAAAGTTATCTGGCAGGAAGGCATGCTGTTGCGGCCCCAGCACTTGCAGCACAACGATCGCTATTACCACCAGCAGCTTAACCAGACGCGTCTGTTGGGCAGTGATGCCTGGGGCTTGCTCACGCTGGAACTCAATATGCAGTACCTCAAGCTAGGCAAGCTGGTGGTCAACCAGGCCAGTGGCGTCTTGCCGGACGGTAGCCTGTTTGACTTGAGTACCGCCATGGAGCCGCTGGTGTTGCAGGTGCCCACTGATGCGGGCAAGCAAGGGGTTTACCTGGCGCTGCCCCTGGCTAGCGGCACCTGCCTTGACGTCCGTCAGCCAGAGCAGAGTGATGTTCTGGCGCGCTACCTCAGCTGTGAAGTGGAAGTGGGGGACTCCAACGTCGGTGTGGATGCACGTTGCCGGATCAACTGTGCTCGCCCCGATTTACGTCTCCTGCTGGGCGAACAGCCGGGTGACCAGCGCTTCGTCAAGCTCAAGGTTGCCCAGGTACTGGATGCCACCGGTGAAGGGGGCGTGATCCTCGATACGGCGTTTGTCCCCACGTTCATTTTCGTGCAGGAGCATGGGTACGTGGCGTCATGTCTCAAGGAGGTGGTCGGCTTGCTTGCCAGCCGGGGCGATGCCATTGCGGCGCGCATTCGCGGGGAGAGCACGGCCGCCGGTACGCAACTCGGTGACTTTCTGATGCTGCAAGTGATCAATCGCACCGAGTTGGAGTTGCGGCACTGCCTGAGCCAGGCCCGGGTCCGGCCCGAAGCGATGTTCCGCGCGCTGGTGTCGATGCTGGGTGAGTTATCAACGTTCGCCAGTGACAGTAAGCGTGCGCATCTGGATGTGCATTACCAGCACGCCGACCAGGGCGCCAGTTTTCGCGGGCTGATGGAGCGTGTACGTGCGGTGCTGTCGGTGGTGTTGGAGCAACATGCGATCGAGCTGACATTGCAGCCACGTCAGTACGGGGTGCTGGTGTGCCCGGTAAGCGAGTTGAAATTGCTCGGTACGGCCACGTTCATTCTGGCAGCCACTGCGCAGTGTGACGCGGAGGAACTGCGCCAGCGCCTGCCGGCGCACCTGAAGGTCGGGCCGGTAGAGCGCATACGTGAATTGGTCAACCTGCACTTGGCCGGTATCAAGGTCAAGCCCCTGCCAGTGGCGCCGCGACAGATTCCGTTTCATGCCGGCAAAACCTATTTCATGCTCGATATGAGCAGCCGAGATATCGCACAGCTGGAGCAGTCGGGTGGTTTCGCTTTCCATGTGGGGGGTGAATTCGCCGGGCTTGAACTCAACTTCTGGGCCATCAGGAACTGAATGCCATGGACAGTGAATACACTCAGGATGAAAAAACCGTCCTGCTTGACCGTGAGAGTCATGGGCCTGCACAGGGGCCGTTGACGGACTTCCCGTCGCCGCCGCGTTATGAGCAGTTGGAAGACCGCATGATCTACGCCGGCCATATGCTCGAGACCCTGAGCTTCAAGGCTGGGCTCAACCCTGTGGTGGCTGCCGCCTGGGCGTTGTTGTCCGAGGTCGTGGGGCTCAAGGTCTGCTCCGGTCGTGAAAGCCTGGGCACGCTCAACGACCGATTGTCGTTGGCGGTGACTCAGTTCGAAACCCGTGCGTTGCAGGGCGGTGTTGAAAGCAGCCAGGTCATGTCGGCGCGCTATGTGTTGTGCAGTGTGCTCGATGAAGCGGTGGTCACTACGCCTTGGGGGGCCCAGAGCGAATGGTCGAAGATGAGCCTGTTGAGCCGCTTTCATAACGAAACCTTCGGGGGCGAGAAGGTTTTCCAACTGTTGGAGCGACTGTCGCGCGACCCGGTGAAGCACCTGGCGATGCTGGAACTGTTGTACCTGTGCCTGTCCTTGGGGTTCGAGGGCAAGTATCGGGTCATGGAGCGGGGCGTGTCGCAACTCGAGTCCGTTCGCGATGCCTTGTATCGCCAGATCAGACATGTGCGCGGGGAGCCGCCGGCGTTGCCGCTACTGCCTGCAGCACTGGGGGCGGGCCGGCGCAAGTGGCCCCGTGTCATTCCCGCCGGCTGGTTGGTGGTCTTCACCCTGGTCTGCTTGCTGGCTATGTACGCAGCCTTTGCCTGGGTGCTGAGCAAGGAGCGGGCGATTGTGCTGCAACCCCTTCAATTTTCGGCGTCGGATCTGATCCGCACGCCCTTGTAAACGCTGGGAGCAATGAATGAGCGCATTTTTCAAGGGTGTGGGCGTGCTGCTGGGCAGGTTTTGGGTCTGGAGCCTTTTGCTGGTGCTCTCCTGTGCGGCAGCGGTGTGGTTTTTGGGGCCGTTGCTGGCGGTGGATGACCACCGCATCTGGCAGGGGGCACCTGCTCGCCTGGTCACTATCAGCGTTTTGTTTCTGCTGTGGGGGCTGGTGATGGCCTTTGCAGGGGGTGGCCGTGTCGCCAGGCGGCAAAGGCCTGAACCCTTGGAGCCCCACGAGCCGTTGACGTGGGTAGAGGACGAGCATCGATACGTACGCGGTCGGTTCAAGGAAGCCGTCCACTGGCTGAGAACATCCCGCCGTTATGGAGAGCGTAACGCGCGTTGGCGCCATGACCTGCCCTGGTACCTGTTGATCGGAGAGCAGGGCAGTGGCAAGACGCAACTGCTCGCGGCAGCCGGCTTGCAGTTGTCGCCTGATCACGCTGATACCCGGCCGATGGGCAGCAGTGCACATTGTGACTGGTATTTCGCCGACGAATGCGTACTCATCGACACTCCAGGGCGCTACTTGACCCAGCCCGACAGTTCAGTGGATGCCGCAGGCTGGGCCACCTTGCTGAACCTGCTCAGGTGGCGCCGCCGAGTGCGCCCGCTCAATGGCGTGGTGGTAACGCTGTCGGTAGACACGCTGTTGAGCACCAACGAGTACGACCTGGACCACCATGCGCGTCGTGTACATTCGCGCTTGCAGGAGGTGCAACAGACGTTGCATGTGGATGTGCCGATCTACCTGGTGTTGACCCAGGCCGACCGATTGCCGGGGTTCGCTGAGTTCTTTGACTCACTCCATGGGGAAAGCGCCGACAGCGTACTTGGGCAGCACCTGGACGTCGGCACTGGAGGTACTGACATCACGCTGGTTCGCCAGGCGGTCGAGCGATTATTACAGCGCTTGAACAGTGAGCTGATTGTGCGATTACACCAGGAGCGCAGTGTCGAGCGTCGCGGCCAGATGCTGGAATTTCCCCAGCAGGCGGCACGAATAGGTGAGCGCGTCAGCCTGTTTGTGGAAATGGCGTTTTCCGTTCATCGCTACCAACCTATCAATGGTTTGCGCGGGTTCTTCCTGACCTGCGCCGATGAGGGGCAGGCTCGCTTTGTGCAGGGCCTGTTCAATCGCGTGATCTTTGCCGAAGCCGACCTTGCGGGCCTGCAGGTTCACGAACAGCAGCGCATTCGTCGGCGCCAGGGGCTGCAGGCAATGGCTGTCGCACTGGTTCTTGGCAGTGTCGGCGGGCTGTGGATGCACAGTTTCACTATCAATCACCAACGCCTGGCGCAATTGGCGGCACTGACAGCACCTACGCCGCTCGTCCCGCCCGCCAGCGATGACAGCACGGCACTGTTGGCGCTGTTGGATGCGCGGCTGGCGGCGACCCAGGTTTTTCCTGCAGCGCAAGATGTACGCCTGGTCGAGCGTGCCGGTCTGTATCAGGGCGAGCTGAGCCGGCCCATGGTCGACCAAGCCTATGAGCAGGCGTTGCAACAACTGCTGGTTTGGCTAACCGCCGAGCTTGAAGAGCAGGTACACGCCAGCCTTGGGGATAGGGAGCGGATGCTGGACAACCTGCGCGCATACCTGATGCTCAATCTGCGCGAGCGCCGTGAGCCGACCTGGTTGGCACAGCATGTGACGGGCCTCTGGTCGGTGCGCTTTGCCGGGGATGCGCCGACACAAAAGCGCCTGAGCGAGCACTTTTCGCGCCTGCTTGAGCGGCCGTTTGTCGCGCCGCTCAACGAGGAACGGGTGGCCCAGGCCCGCGAAGCACTGAGGGGAGAGTCATTGGCCGATGTGGTGTATCGCGTCCTGCGCGAACAAGCACGCAACCTGGAGCCTTTGCGCCTGGCAGAGGGCAAGGTGTTTGCCGCCATCGACCCTCCTGTTCCCGGTTTTTATACAAAAAGGTATGTGCAGTACTTGGAGGCCCAGGGCCCGAAGTTGGTGAATGCCATCGCCCAGGATAACTGGGTGCTGGGGGAGGGCACCGACCTGGGTCCCCAGGAGTTGCGCCGGCTGATGACCGAACTGCAACAACGCTACTTCAGTGAGTATGCCGATGCCTGGAGCGACGTCCTCGGTCGTGTCAGGCTGCAACAGACCGACAACCTGCGCCAGGATGCCGAGCTGCTTATGAACCTGACATCAGCCCAGTCGCCCTTGATTGCGCTGTTGCAGCAGTTGCGCGAGAACACCCGGTTGCTGCCTGGTCACGAATTGTTGGACAAGGTGGCCCAGCGCCCGGGAGCGCTGGGCGGGGTGGCCAAGGCGGTGTTGGCGGATGAGCAGGCGGGGTTTTCCGATGTGCCGCGGCGGGCATTGCAACGGCGGTTTGAGCCCTTGCATCAGTTGCTTGATGAGCAGCAAAACCCCGGCGCAGCGTTGACACAGGCGTTACGCTTGCTGGACGAACTGCACTTGCAACTGACGGCATTGAACCGTGACAGCACGCCAGAGCAGGCGGCCTTCATGCGTGCCAGGCGACGTATGGAGGGGCAGCAGGATGTATTGGGCAATCTGCGAGATGCCGCTGCACGTCTACCGCTGCCGCTTGCCGGTTGGTTCGAGAGTTTGGCCGATGACAGTTGGCGGCATGTGTTGGAGCAGGCCTATGTGCACGTCAACCAGCGTTATCAGAGTGATGTGCAAAGTCTTTACGCCAAGGCGATTCGCCGACGTTACCCGTTCAACGCCCACGCGAGCAGCGATGTAGCCCTTAACGATTTTCAGGAGTTCTTCAAGCCACAAGGGGTGATGGCGCGCTTTTATGAAGGTTACCTGCGGCCATTTATCAGCGCCGACGGCGCCCGTTACAGGTTGCGGGGGCTGGATGGCCAGAGTTTGCCGGTTTCCCGTGCGTTGCTGGACCAGCTGATGAAAGCCCAGTTAATCCGCCGCGGCTTTTTCAACGAGGACGGCGGGGAATTGTCTGTGCGATTCAGCTTGGCGCCTTACAGCCTGGACCCATCGGTCAGCCGCGCGATCCTTCGGTTTGGCGACCAGCAGTTGGAGTACCGCCACGGTCCGATCGTGCCGATGGCGTTCCATTGGCCTACCGATGCAGACAACGGGCGCAGCAGCCTCGTGCTGGAGAGAGGCATGGAGCAGCGGCCATTGGGAATCGAGAAGAACGCGGGGGCGTGG
Source organism: Pseudomonas haemolytica (assembly GCF_009659625.1). Taxonomy (GTDB): domain Bacteria; phylum Pseudomonadota; class Gammaproteobacteria; order Pseudomonadales; family Pseudomonadaceae; genus Aquipseudomonas; species Aquipseudomonas haemolytica. The sequence goes on from NZ_VOIW01000005.1 coordinate 133,647, forward strand.
TCATTGTTCCGGTTTTTTGATCTGCTGCAGAAAGAACCTGCAAGTGGGCGAAATATGCATATTTTCAAGGCAGACCTTGCCGGCCTGCGCGCTAATTACCTGCTGACCAGCCAACGCACGCCTGGCCCGTTTGACATCGACACATGGCGCACCTTCCGATTGCCGGAGCAACTGTGAGCCAGGGGGTCGCCCAATGGCGTAGCGCTGGGCGTACGCAGCGAGGGCAGGCGCGGTTGCGCAATGAGGATGCATTCCTGGACAGCCCGCGCCTTGGCAGCTGGGCGGTGGCGGACGGAATGGGCGGGTATCGGCACGGGGATGTCGCTAGCCGGTGGGTGGTCAGCAACTTGGCGGCAGTATCGGCTCACGGCAACCTTGATCAGCGCATCAATGCAGTTCGGGAAAGTTTGCAGGGGGTCAACCAGCGCTTGAGGAATGAGTGGATAGAGCCGGGCGCAAAGGGTAACGAGATGGCGGGCAGTACCGTGGTTGCACTGCTCCTGGAGAAAGGCCGGGCGGCTTGTATCTGGGCGGGAGACAGTCGCTGCTATCTATGGCGCGGCCAGAGTCTCTACCAGTTGTCGAGGGATCACTCGCTGCTGCAGCGTCTCATGGATGAGCGTCACATCAGCGTGGCCCAAGCGCAGGCCTATCCTGGCGCCAGGGCCTTGACCCGGGCTGTGGGCGCGCGCTCGCGATTGCAACTTGAGGTGTTGGAACTCAGCACCCGTCCAGGGGATGTATTTTTATTGTGCAGTGATGGTCTGTACCAGGCCCTCAGCCATGTTGACCTCGGACGTGCATTGAGCATGGGAACTCCCCAGCAGGCGGTGGAGCGGTTATTTGCCGGGGCGTTGCGCAGACCGGTACGGGATGACCTGACTGCGGTAGTGGTGCAGCCTTGAACTCGGTGTCCCAACCCTCCCGTTTACTTGTTGGGCGTTATCACCTTGAGCACGTCCTGGGCAGGGGGGGCATGGGCGTGGTGTATCGGGCGCGCGACCTGTTGCATGAGCAGTTTGGCGAGCCCCGTTCCAACGTGGCACTCAAGCTGCTGGGCGAATCCATTTCCCAGTGCGCCGATGCGCATGTGTTGTTGTACGGCGAGTTTGCATTGGCCCGCGGCCTGCGGCACGACCGTGTGATCAGGATGTTTTCGTTTGAGGTCGATACACACAGCCAGATTGCTTTTTTTACCATGGAGCTGTTGCAAGGGGTGACCCTCGACCGACTGCTTCTGGAATGCTCCTCTGGCTTGCCTTGGCGGGAACTGCAACCCATTGCCTTGCAATTGCTGGATGCATTGGCCTACACCCACCAGAAAAACGTTGTTCACGGGGATGTCAAACCGGCCAATGTCATGGTGGGCGACGAAGGCGTGCGTTTATTCGATTTTGGCCTGGGGCATGCACAATCGCAGGCGGCGGTGGGTTTGCCGAGTGTTAGCCGCAGCCGTTTCAATGCCTGGACACCCGCCTACGCAGCGCCGGAATTGCTGGCCGGCGGTGCGCTGACCACCGCTGCCGACGTGTACGGCGTGGCCTGCATTCTGTACGAGCTGGCCCACGGCAAGCGCATTGGCGAACGCACCTCCACGGGGCGGCTGCTGCGGCCCGTGCAACTGCCCAGGCATTGCTGGCCAGCGTTACGTTCGGCGTTGGCGATTGACCCGGAACACCGACGCATAACGGTCGCCGAACTGCGCGAAGTCATTGGCTGCAGCCGGCCACGATGGTACTTGTAGGGCGAGGGTCAAACGGCCAGGTCATGCAGGTGACAGTACTCCACCCAGTCCATGCCGGCCATCTGTGCAACTTCCTTATGCACTTCGCGGCGTTGGGCCTCGTAGGCTTCGTGGGACTCGGCCGTCAACTTGAGCGTCAGCTCCCAAGCGAACAGATGTTGCTGTTCAGCGTGCGCTTCGAAAGCTTCATGTAAGCGTTCGGCACGATACTGCGCCAGGGTTTCCCCTCTGGCCTGGGCCGCCAATGGGTTGAGGCTGTCCAGGTCGGCGACGATCTGCGGGTGTTCGCGCAGGAATGTGTCCAGTGCGCGTTGGTAGGTATCGCTGGGTGCTGACAACGGCGTGCACCTTAGTGAGAAGGGCGGGAGCCGGTATCGGAGGCGCGTGCGCTGACGTGATGGCGAGCACGCTTGCGGGATCTGCGTCGCAACCAGCTATGCACAGGTGCCAGCAGAAAGAACATCAGGTAAGCGACCATTACCAATGCCAGGTCTACCCAGGTCTCAGCGACAGGCCCGGTAAACAGTTCAATGACGTTCTTGATGACAAATAGCAATACCACGCTGCATAACCACAGCAGGATGGTGACAAATAGGGGACTCATGTTACTCGACGGCTTGTCTTGCATAGTGAAGCTCTCTCTCCTTGGTGCCAGTTGTCGTACCGGGCTGGATTCCCTGAGCGCGCGCCCGTTGTTACGCAGTTTGTAACATCCTTTAACACGCAGAAAGGCGCGGATGATACCGACTCAGACAGCATTAGGGGATGACTCAGGTCAGAAAGTTCGATATTTCATGTGGGAATCAGTGCAGCGAGACCGCATTTACTGCTGAGAAAGCGTGGCGAGTGTTGGCAAAAGGCTTTCGCTTCCACTAGCAGGACGTGTAGCGTTAGCGAGTGTTTCCGGCCCTGGTTCCCAGCGGCATTCGGTGACGGGCAGAGGACGGCTCATGGGGCAAACGCTGTTCAAACTTTTCCTTACCCAGCGCCTGGCGGTTTTGGCCAGCACTGAATCGTTGCGTGCGATTCGTGAGGGATTGTTGTGGATCCTGCCGTGCCTGTTGGTGTCAGCCGGCTTTCTGATCCTCTCCGAATGCGCCCAGGTGCTGGGGTTTGGTCCGCAGGTGGTGGGCTTCCTGGCGGGTTTGCATAACCAGATCAGCTCAGTGATTCCATTACTGGTCGCGGCTTCCATCGGTTACATGTTGGCGATTCAGCACCGCCTGCCACAGCTGCCGGTAGCGTTCCTGTGCCTGGCTCATGTGGTGGTTGCAACCTTCATCCTGCGCGACTATCCGCGGGCTTCGGCCACTTTCCTGCTGTTTATCGCTATTGCCTCACCCTTGATCAATGTGCCGGCAATTGCCTGGCTGCACCGCTACCGTTGGACGCGCCTGGTCAACGAGGACCTGGTTGGCCATAACCTCAAGGGCACCATCAATATGGTGATCCCAGGTGCGATCACTGCGTTGGTGCTGGTGGTGGTGCTTTCGTTGCTGCTGCTGATCCCCTATGTAGCTCAGTTGCAGGGCCCCCAGGTGCTCGATGCGCTGCAAACGCCCTACGGTAGCGGGTTGTTCGTGACATTGATGAATTCGTTGCTGTGGTTCTTCGGCATTCATGGCGTGTATGCCATGCAGCCGCTGTTCGATGTACTGGACCAGGCCGTAGTGCTCAACGCTGCGGCGCTGGCGGCGGGGGAGCCGGTCCAGTACCTGCTCAACAGCGGCTTGCTGGGCAGTTTTGCCTTTATCGGAGGATCCGGCGCGACGTTGTGCCTGCTGCTGGCGATCCTGCTGTTTTCCAACAGCCAGTCCATGCGATTGCTGGCGATTGCCAGTTTGCCGTTGTCGTTATTCAACGTCAGCGAGGTGCTGTTGTTCGGGTTGCCGATCATCCTCAACCCGCGATTGTTCATACCGTTTCTACTGGTGCCGGCGTTCAACACGATATTGGCGCTGACGGCGGTACAGCTGGGGTGGGTTTCGCCTTCGGTGGCCAGCGTGCCGTTTACCGCCCCGGTGCTGCTCAATGCCTACCTCAGCACCCATGGCGATGTGGCGGCCGTGGTGTTGCAACTGGCGCTATTGGGCGTAGGCACGCTGGTGTATGCGCCCTATGTACGGGCGATCCACCGCCAATCCACGGATGGCGGTACGGTGTACCTCAAGTCCTTGGACATGACCTTTCGTGGCCTTGAGGAAAAAGGCCGCCTACTGGAATTTGACCCGGTGCTGGCGTCCCACCGGAGCATGGCCCGGCAAGCCGTCGAATTGAGCCGCATCCAGCAGATCAGCGATTACGAGTTCTACCTTGAGTTCCAGCCCCAGGTGTCCACCCGCACCGGCCTGTGCACCGGGTGTGAGGCATTGATGCGCGCCCGGGACAGTCAAGGTAAGGTGCATTCACCCTGGGAGTTCCTGCAATGGCTGGCCCAGGCCAGGCTGATGCCGGACGTGGACATGTGGGTGGCGTCCCAGGCTGTGCGCCAATATCAGAAATGGCAGAAGGTCGGCTTTGAGTTGCCGATGACCATCAATATTTCCAGTGCCACCCTGAAGGATGCTGCCTATGGGGATCGCTTGGTGGAAGTTCTCGCCCAGGCTCATGGCCTGGTGTCGGTGGAGATCACCGAAGATGCGCTGGTCAGCGATATCCCGGCGGCCCGCCAGACTATCCAGAAGCTGCAGTCCCTGGGCGCGAAAGTGTATCTCGATGACTTTGGCACCGGCTTTTCCGCATTGAGCTATTTGCACCAGTTTCCCGTGGACTTCATCAAGATCGATCGCAGCTTTGTGGTCGCCCAGCGCGACCCCAAGGGCGCCCAGGTGCTGACCGGCATGTTGCGTTTCTGCGAGGCGCTGAACCTGGGGGTGGTGGTTGAAGGCGTGGAGACCGCCGAGCAGTTGGCTTTCTTGAATACGGGCCCTGAGTTGTTTATCCAGGGTTGGTATTTCAGCAAGGCATTGCCTGGCGATCAGGTGCCACGCTTTGTGCGTGAGCGGGTGGCTTGGGCTTGAGGGTGGACTGACGGCCGATCCACCAAATAGCCTAGGCCGACTCATACCCTCGGCGCGTCCGTTCAATCTCCTCAACCAACCCCTCTATTCCCGCCAGCCGTGCCCGATTGTCATGATCCCAAGGATGAAACCCCGGTTTGAAATAATGCAACCACGGTCGCACCATCCGCGGAAAAACACCCTTTGGCCCATACAGGAACTTGACCATGCGCCACAGCCCTTTCAGCTTGCCGCCCGAGGTGCGGTCGGCAATCAGCAGGCGCACGTGGAAATCCAGCACCACCAGCCAGAACATCACGGTGGTGGTCAGCATGGTGCCGGTGCGCAATAGGTAGCGTGCGGGCCCCGGCTTGATCACGCGGTTCCAGACATCGAATGCCACGGCTTTGTGTTCGGTTTCTTCCAGGGCGTGCCAGTACCACATCTGCTGGTAACCCTTGAGCGAGTCGCCAAAGCGTGACGGGTCGCTCAGCAGGATTTCCGCGAGCATCGCGGTGTAGTGCTCGAGGGCAATGGTCACCGCCAGGTTGAACGACGGCGGCAGGTGTTTTTTCTGCAGGTCGAGGAAGAATTTCAGGCGCCGGTCGAGGGTGTGTGCCGGCAGGCCGGCCGCTTGCAGCAGGTCGTTGTAGGCCACATGTTCGCGGCTGTGCATGGCTTCCTGGCCGATAAAGCCCTGGATTTCTTTTTTCAGTTCCGGGTCGTCGATCTGCCCGCGGTAGTGGCGCACGCTGTCCATGAAAAACAGCTCGCCCTGGGGGAACAACAGCGACAGGGCATTGAAGAAATGGCTGATAACCGGCCCTTGTTCGTGCCAGTTCTTGATGCGCTCGGCAGGCAAGGCAAAGCGGATATCGCGACGGATCGGCAACATGGTGCGTCCTCCTGTTCAGAGACGGGGCTCGTCGTTGGTTTCAAACACCGGCGTGCGCGGCTTGGGCGCCATGCGCCGGCTGGCAAACACCACCAGCGCTTGATAGGCCGATGGCAGGCAACGGGCGAGCAGATCGAGAAAATAGGCGTCGCGGCCAATCAGTACGCGGCGCTTGTTTTTGCGCACGCCTTGCAGGATCACTTTGGCGGCCTGGTCGGCGTCGGTGATGAACAGTTTTTCGAAGTCGGCGCGGGCCTGCTGTTCGCTGTGGATGAGGAAACCCGTCATGTTTGCGTCGATACGGCTGCTGCGGCAGATATCGGTGCGAATGCCACCGGGGTGTACACAGGTGGCCGAGACGCCACAGCGTTGCAGGTCGAGCTCCTGGCGCAGCGCTTCGGTGAAGCCGCGCACGGCAAACTTGGTGGCGTTGTAGCCGCTCATGCCGGGTTGGGCAAACAGGCCGAACACGCTGGAAGTGTTGACCACATGCCCGTCGCCGCTGGCCTTGAGGTACGGCAGGAACGCCTTGGTGCCGTGCACCACGCCCCAGAAGTTGATGCCGACGATCCATTCCAGATCGGCGTAATCCACGCCTTCTACCGTGCTCGACAGCGCCACCCCGGCATTATTGAAGACCAGGTTGACCTGGCCATGTTCAGCCGCGCAGCGTGCGGCCCAAGCCTCCATGGCTTGGCGGTCTGAGACGTCCAGCACCTGAGTGGTGACGGTTACCGGCGACAAGGTCGAAGTGCGGATCAGTGTCAGCGTCTGCTCCAAGCCCTGGCTGTTCTTGTCCGCCAAGGCCAGGTGGCAACCTTCCCGTGCCAAGGCCAAGGCCAGTGCGCGACCCATGCCTGAGGCTGCGCCAGTGATCGCCGCAACGCGGCCGTTGAATGACTTCATGACAGGCTGCCTTCTGTGGCGGAGTGGGGCGCGGCTGCTGGGCGTGGCGCGCAGGGCATCGGCAGCGGGCTGGCCACGTAGTCCTTGAGCGCAAAGTGGCGGGTGACCTGCTTGAAGCGCCAGGTCGAGCCGGGCCACAGCGTGGTGTTCTTGCCGGTGCGTGGGTCCAGGTACCAGCTCTGGCAGCCACCCGTGTTCCAGATGGTGCGCTTGAGCTGGTCCTGCAACTGGTGGTTGTAGGCCTGCTCCACGTCGGGCTTGACCTCTACCGTGGCAATGCGCTGGCGCTGCATGTGTTTCAAGGCGTCGAGGATGTAGGTGACCTGGGCCTCGATCATCAGGATCATCGAGTTATGCCCCAGGCCGGTGTTGGGCCCGACGATCAGGAACAGGTTCGGATAGCCCGGCACGGTGGTGCCTTTGTAGGCATGCGCGCCTTCGCCCCAGGCGTCCATCAGGTCGATGCCGCCGCGGCCGATGATGCAGCCTCGGGGCAAGGGGTCGCTGGCCTGGAAACCGGTGCCGAAGATCAAACAGTCAGCGGGATGCTTGATCCCGTCGGCGGTGATCACACCGTCGGCTTCGATACGCAGCACGCTAGTGGTGACCACCTCGACATTGCTGCGCGAGAGGGCCGGGTAGTAGTCGTTGGAGATCAGCACGCGCTTGCAGCCGATGGTGTAGTCCGGTGTCAGCGTCTTGCGCAGGGAAGGGCGGGCCACTTGTTTGCGCAGGTGACGCAAGGCGATTTTCTGCACCATCTTCATCAGGCGTGGATGCAGGGCAAAACCCACCACCCGAGCCTCCAATGCCCAGTAAAAAGCCCCGCGTACCAGCTTTTGGGTGAACGGCACGTGCTTGAACAGCCAGCGTTCGAGCGTTGAAATCGGCCGGTCGGGCTTGGGCATGATCCACGGCGGCGTACGCTGGAACAGGTCCAGATGCGCCACCTGCGGCGCGATCTGCGGCACGAACTGAATGGCACTGGCGCCGGTGCCGATCACCGCCACGCGCTTGCCTTTCAAGGAGTAATCGTGGTCCCACTGCTGGGAGTGGAAACGCTTGCCCTTGAAGCTGTCCAGCCCCGGAATGTCCGGCATCGCCGGGCGCGACAACCCGCCCATCCCCGATACCAGCACCCGAGCGCTGACCTGGCGGCCGTTGCTGAAGGTCAGGTGCCAGCGTTGCCGGTGCTCATCGAATACCGCACGGTGCAGGCCCATGCCGAAACGCAGGTAGGGCGCCAGTTCGAAGCGCGTTGCGCAGTGTTCCAGATAGGCACGGATCTCGGGTTGCGCCGCGAACTGCCGCGTCCAGTCCGGGTTGAGCGCAAAGGAAAACGAATACACCTGGGACTGCACGTCACAGGCGCAACCCGGGTAGTGGTTGTCGCGCCATGTGCCACCGAGGGTCTCGGCCTGTTCAGCGATGAAGAAGTCGGTGAGCCCGGCCTCCTTGAGTTTGATCGCCATGCACAGGCCAGCGAACCCCGAGCCAATGATGGCGATGTCGATTGAATCACTGTGGGCATTCATAGAGCTGCCTCATAAGTAGAAAACGCTTGGGCATCGGATGGGCTCCTGTTTTTGTTTTGTCTTTTAGATAGAACACCATTGCAAAGGAAAATTGAATTATTTATTTTAAAAAAGATTTTAAATAATCTACCCGAAAAATTCGCCTACGCTAGGACCTTGTTGCGCATATGCGATTTGTCCGACGGACGACCGCGCAGTGCACTAAGTCCAGGTCCAAGGTGTGGACGATGGCTGAGGCCCTGATCAATTCCGGTCGGGTCGCCAGCAGCAGGGAAGCAGAGGACCGAGCTATGGCTGTCGAATGGGTTGTCGCTGCGGGTGTGCTGGTGGGCGCCAGCGCGGCGTTATGGGGCTTGAGTGCCTGGATGACGCGGCGCATTGAAGCGGCCGTGCCGATCAATGGGCGCTTCGTCGAGGTGCAGGGCGAGCGCTTTCATTATGTCGAGGAGGGCAAGGGCCCGCCGCTGGTGATGATCCACGGGCTGATGGGCAGCAGTCGCAACCTGACTTATGCGCTGTCCGGACAACTGCGTGAACATTTTCGCGTGATTACGCTCGACCGACCGGGGTCGGGCTATTCCACCCGGCACCGTGGCACGGCAGCAGATTTGCCGGGCCAGGCCCGGCAGGTCGCGGCCTTTATCAATACGCTTGACTTGGATAAGCCGCTGGTACTCGGGCATTCCTTGGGCGGTGCGATTGCCTTGGCGCTGGCCCTCGACCATCCCCACGCCGTGTCCGGGTTGGTGCTGGTAGCGCCCTTGACCCACCCCCAGCGCGTGTTACCGCTGGTATTCCTGTCTTTGGCGGTACGTCCGGCCTGGTTACGGCGCTGGATAGCTCATACCTTGACGATGCCCTTGGGCCTGCTGACCAAAGATGCGGTGGTCAAGGGCGTATTCGCCCCCGATGCTGCACCGCCGGACTTCGCCACCCGCGGCGGCGGGTTGCTGGGCATGCGTCCCGATAACTTCTACGCCGCGTCTACCGAGATCAACCGGGTCAACGATTACCTGCCGGACATGGTCAAGCGCTACCCGCAACTGACCCTGCCCATCGGGCTGATCTATGGCGCGCGGGACAAGGTGCTCGACTTCCAGAAACACGGCCAGGCCCTGGCAAGCAAGGTGCCAGGGCTGAAAATGCAGGTGGTGGAAGGGCGGGGGCATATGTTGCCGATCACCGCGACAGAGCGAGTCGCGGCGCTGGTGGAGCAGATTGCCAAGCGCGTTCGGCCTGGGGAAAACGTCAGGCTGCTGCACCCGCCCATTGCCCTGGCGAGTAAATAAACGTGCGACCCGACTCGCGGTTCAAAGGCGTTGATGCCTGCCCTAGACACCTGACCAATCGGCTTAAAAAGAGACTGCCCGGTCACGTAAAAAAGGGCTTGAAAAACTAGTTGACGACCTAACGATTCCGCGCTATTTATTTAAAAAAATTATTTCAATGTGTAATTTGAAATTATTTTTGAAATGCCTAAGAGCGAATAAAATAATGAAAACAACGTCTTTTATCGCATGGTTGATTTCCCGGGGCAGTCAGCGCTCCGTGAACCTGTTTGCTGCCCAACTGCCCACCGACTGCGTACGGAGGCTGCCATGAACCAGACCCTGGCAGCCCCAAACGTCTGGACTGACGGCAAACGCCACTTGTGGTGGCTCGGCATCATGCCCCTGGCAACTCCCTTACTCTCCGGCGCCCTGGCGATCACCACCGGCGTACAGCAACTGTGGTGGGTGGGCGTGCTGATCATCTTCGGTTTCATTCCCTTGATCGACGGCCTGCTCGGCGAAGACGTCAGCAACCCGCCAGAGTCTGCCGTCAGCAACCTTGAGTCCCAGAGCTACTATCGCTGGATCGTCTACACCGGCGTGGTGTTTGTGATCTCCTCGGTGGTTATCACCGGCTGGCTCGCCGCGGGTGGCATCGACTGGATCATCAACGGCGGCCTGCTGCACGCCACGGCCACGCTGGAGCCCTCCAACTGGCTGGCCAAGACCGCTGCGTTCATTACCGCGCGCACCGAGTTGCACGGTGAAATCAGCGTGTTCACCTACCTGGGCATGGCGATGTCCACCGGCGCCGCTACCGGCATCGCGATCAACACTGCCCATGAACTGGGGCACAAACCCAAGCCCCTGGAAGTGTTCCTGGCCAAGGTCACCCTGGCGCCGACGTTCTACGGGCACTTCTACACCGAACATAACCGTGGCCATCACGTACGTGTCGCCACGCCGGAAGATCCAGCCAGCTCACGGCTGGGCGAAAGTTTCTGGGCGTTCCTGCCGCGCTCGGTGTGGTTCAGCGCCGTGTCGGCCTGGAACCTGGAACGCGAACGCCTGCGCAAACTCGGCCTGCCGGCCCTGCACTGGAAGAACGCCGTGCTCAGCGCGTGGATGTACAGCGTGGTGTTGTGGGGCGCAATGATTGCCTGGCTGGGGGCGGCGGTGATTCCGTTCCTGATTATCCAGGGCATCTACGGCTTCTCGTTACTGGAAGTGGTGAACTATGTCGAGCACTACGGCCTCAAGCGCCAGAAGTTGCCCAATGGCCGTTATGAACGCTGCTCGCCACGCCACTCGTGGAACAGTAATCGAATTGTCACCAATATCTTTCTGTTCCAACTTCAACGGCATTCCGATCACCATGCCAACCCCACTCGCAGTTATCAGTCGTTGCGTCACTTCGATGAATCACCGCAACTGCCGTATGGCTACGCGAGCATGATTGTCTGGGCCTATGTACCGTACTTATGGCGGCGGCGCATGGATCATCGCGTACTCAATCACTATGCCGGGGATATCACCCTGACCAATCTTCAACCGTCAAAGCGCCTGAAGTATCTGGAGAAGTACAGCAATAGTGCAAAGCCGTTTTGACGTGAATTAAACCGTTGTTGGCGTACTCGGGATCTGTCGATCGCGCAGCTTCTTATCGCCCAAGGTATTGAGTTCTGAGTGCACGAAAGTGGTTTGACCCTACAAAAATAATTTCAAGGGAAGGACGTCCACCATGCAAAGCCCTGCCACGTTCACCACGCATGTCCTGTTGGCTGCGATGGGCCTTATCTTCTATCACCAGGCCCAGGCTGCCCGTATCGAACCCGCGGGCAGTGCCTTCACTGCCCAAGGGCCCATCAGCTTTTCCAAAGGCAAGCTGATCAGCGCCGACTGCACCATCAAGGTCGCCGGCAAGGTCGCGGCCGATGGTTCATCAGTGAATGTCGATAAAGTCGAGTTTGACGGCGGCCTCAAGTGCAGTCGCGTGGAAGCGATCAACTTGCCCTGGGTCTTGGTAGCCAAAGATACGAAAAGCGGCTCGATGTCGAAGATCAGCGTGGATGTGCATGCCTTTGGCCTGGGCGGCAAGTGCGGCCCTTCAACGGCCGACGGTACATGGGACAACGCCACCGGCAAGTTGGAAGCCGCCGATGTTGCCATTGGCGAAGACTGCAAGATCAACACGGTGTCGATCAAGATGCCGCCCAACTTCAAAGTTATCGAATAAAAGAATCCGACTGTTGTAGCGGTAGATGATTTGAAATTTGGCTGGAAAGGGAAGTTCTGCAGTTTCACCGTGACCTCTCGATCATGGCCATTACCCCTGGCGAAACGAATCGCCATAACATGTGAGGAAAAACAATGAAAAGCTTGAAAACTCTCGTGTCGTTGACTGCTCTGGCTGTTTGCATGGGTGCTGCTTCGATGGCCAGCGCGGCTTCGATCAGTCCAGAAGGCCCTTTCACCACCACCGCAGGTTCTATCGTGGTGCAGTCGCCGTCTTCATTCGGGGGCTCTGTGACCTGTGGCATTACCTTCAGCGGTAATGTCAGTGGCGGCGTTGCCACTATCAACAATGCCTCCCTGACCGGCGGCGGTCTGTGCGCATTGCCAACCCTGAAAAGCATCCCGTCGCCAGGCTGGAAGCTGACCGCCTTGTCGGGCACTGCCGGTCAAGTGGAGAACGTGGGCTACACCATCAAAAAGACCATCATCATCCCCGGCACTGACTGCGGCCCATCCACCATCAGCGTGGCCTGGAACGCTGCGACTCACACGCTCACCGCGGCCAACCAGGCTCTGAGCGGGGGTTGCAACGTTGTCTCGTTGACCACCACTGCCGCTGGCCTGACTGTCAACCCATAACGGCTGTTCGTTGCAGGACAAAGGGTTGATCACCCGCTGAAAGGCCGGCGCCTCGCCAGAGGTGCCGGCTGATGTGGAAAGCCGGCGATGCCGGGAGCGCATAATAATAAGGAGTGCCGCATGATCAGTAAGAAACAACAGGCTCAAACACTGCTGGGGCTGGCGATACTGGGGGGGTTGATGACGACTGCGCCCGTGCAGGCGGGTGGTTTCTCCACGCCGACTTACGGTGCCCCTGGCTGGGGCCGAGCATTCGGCGGCGGCTCTCTGTTCAAGAATGATCCAAGCTCTGCCTACAACAACCCGGCGGCCATGGCGTTTGTCGACCAATCCGTGGTTCAACAGACCGTGGATTACGCCCGCGTCAAAATCAAATACAGCGGCCAAGCTTACGATTACACCGGTAATCCGGTGAGCAATACTGCAGTGTTGCCCGATGGCAGCTTTGATCCCAGCACGGCAACACTCAATAACAATGATGGCGGCCAGGGTGGTTTCACCGCCTGGTTGCCTACCGGTTTCCTGGTTATCCCCATCGGTGACCGCTTTGCATTCGGTCTCAGCCAAGTCGTGCCGCAAGGTATGCGTACCACCTGGAATGAAAACTCCAAGTTTCGCGACTTCGCCGTGGACACCAAAATCGAGACCGTCGGCCTGACGGGCTCCTTGTCTTTCAAAGTGCGTGACGACTTCTCCATCGGTGGCGGCCTTATCGTCCAGCGTAGTCAAGGCTTCGTCAGCCAGAACGTCGATCTGTTTTCGGCGGCGTCAGTCTCTCCAGGCTTGGGTAACGGTGCATTTCCGGCGGGCGTCGGTACTGCACTGATGCGGGTGAAGGTCGACAATATCTCTACTGGTTGGTTTACCGGCGTTGTCTGGAAGCCGACTGATCGTGACTCGTTGGGCCTTAACTACCACGCCAAAATCAAAAACAAAATGACGGGCAAATACAGCGTCCGGGCTGATGCCTTGAACAACGGCCTGATGACCGACGATACGATCTTCGGTAACGGCAAAACGCTGGTCGAAACGGCTTACCCTGGGCTGAAGCTGTACCCCAATGGCGCCCACGCCAGCACTCAGTTGGATATTCCAGCAACCGCCGCGCTTGACTGGGTACACCAGTTCAACGACCGGTGGACCTTGGGTGTCAGTGCCATGTGGACCCAGTGGTCGTCCTTCAAGGACCTCACGCTCAAGTCCCAGGGATCGACCATCGTCGCCATTCCCTATAACTACAAGGATGCTTGGATGTACTCGGTGGGTGGTGACTTCAAGGCCACGGATGAGTTGACCCTGCGGGCTGGTGTGGCGTATGACCAAACGCCGACCCGCAACTCCACGCGCGATCCACGTATCCCTGACGGCGACCGTTATTTTCTCTCGCTGGGTGCGGGTTACGATATCAAGGCCGTTCCTGGCCTGACCCTGGACGCCGCGTATTCGCACCAATTTGTTGAGAAGGTCAACATCAAGACCCAGAACGTTGACCGACTCGGCGGCGGCCGGCTCGACGGTTCGGCCGAGTCCTCAGGCGACATTGTCAGCCTGTCAGCTACTTACAAGTTCTAAACCCACCGTGGCATGAGCGCTGGAGGCATCTGGTGCTCACTGCCTGAACGATCTTGATTACTGCTCTGAAGGCTGACTCGTTCGGCCTTTGATTATTGTGCCAAAGCGTTAAATAAAAATTTCAAAACAAAATTTGAATTTACTCTTTTAAGTTTGTAGTGTGGTTTTACGCCGCAGCTCATTTCGATCTGACCGCGCTTTTGCCACGCCCTGAATCAAGTAGAGGTCTCCCCATGCTTATCTGGTTATTGGTGGGTTTCGCAGCCGCGATTGCCCTGGCTTATCGACAAGCTGCCGCCACCCTGTGGTTGGGCGTCGGCCTGATCTGGCTGGCGGCTGGTTACCTGTTCAACGCAGTGGCCGGCCTGGGCATTGCCATCGCGGCAGTGCTGGTGGTACTGCCGGCCTTGGTGCTGGCGATCAGGCCTCTGCGCCGCGCCTTGTTGACCAGCAAGGCCCTTGGCCTGTTTCGGACGATCATGCCGGCGATGTCCGACACCGAGCGTGCGGCTATCGAGTCGGGCACCGTGTGGTGGGATGCCGAGCTGTTCAGCGGCAAGCCCAACTGGCAGCGCCTGTTGCAAGCCGCGCCGGCCAGCCTGAGTGCGGAGGAGCAAGCCTTCCTCGACAATGAAGTCGAAACTCTGTGCGACATTGCCAATGACTGGGAAACCACCCAGGTCTGGCAGGACATGTCCCCCGAAGGCTGGCAGTACACCAAGGACGCCGGGTTTCTCGGCATGATCATCCCCAAGCAATACGGCGGCAAAGGCTTCTCCCACTACGCGCACTCCCAGGTGGTGATGAAGCTGTCGACCCGCTGCTCGGCGGCGGCGATTTCGGTGATGGTGCCCAACTCCCTCGGCCCGGCCGAGCTGCTGCTGCATTACGGCACCGACGCCCAACGCAATTACTACCTGCCGCGCCTGGCGCGGGGCGAAGACATCCCGTGTTTCGCCCTGACCAGCCCCTATGCCGGCTCCGATGCGGGCGCGATCCCGGACCTGGGCATCGTCTGCAAAGGCATGCACGAAGGCGAAGAAGTGCTGGGTTTCAAAGTGACCTGGGACAAGCGCTACATCACCCTCGGCCCGATTGCCACAGTGCTGGGCCTGGCGTTCCGCGCCGAAGACCCGGACGGCTTGCTCGGCGCGGCCGGTTCCCTGGGCATTACCTGTGCGCTGATCCCGACCTCCCATCCGGGGGTGAACAGCGGCCGCCGTCACTGGCCGCTGAACGCGGTGTTCCAGAACGGTCCTACCACCGGTAAGGATGTTTTCATTCCCTTGGAGTGGGTGATTGGCGGCCGCGAACAGGTCGGCAATGGCTGGCGCATGTTGATGGAATGCCTGGCCGCAGGCCGGGCGATTTCCCTGCCGTCGGCCAACGTCGGCCTCGGTAAAGTGGCGGTACGTGGCACCACCGCCTATGCGGCGATGCGCAAGCAGTTCGGCCTGCCCATCGGCAAGTTCGAAGGGGTGCAGGCTCCGTTGGCGCGCATGGCCGGGCATTTGTATGCCTGCGATGCGGTGCGCAAGGTCTCGGTGGCGTCCCTGGATGCCGGCGAGAAACCGTCGGTGATCTCGGCCATCGCCAAGTACCACGTCACTGAGCGCGCGCGGATGATCGTCAACGACGGCATGGACATCGTCGCCGGCAAAGGCATTTGCATGGGGCCCAATAACTTTCTCGCCCGTGCCTACCAGCAAAGTCCCATCGCCATTACGGTGGAAGGCGCCAACATCATGACCCGCTGCCTGATCATCTTTGGCCAGGGCCTGATTCGTTGCCATCCCTACGTGTTCCGTGAGATGGAAGCGGCGCGCAACCCGGACCGGCGCAAGGCGCTGGAAGACTTCGACCGCGCGATGTTCGGCCACGTGAGCTTTGTACTGGCCAACACCGTACGCGCAGCGGTGCATGCCCTGACCGGAGGGCGGCTGATTTCGGCACCGGCCAAGACCGACCCGGCGCTGGCGTCCTACTACCGCCAGGCCAATCGGCTGTCGGTGGTGCTGGCGTTGATTTCGGACGTTTCCATGGGCGTGCTGGGGGGTGCCCTCAAGCGCAAGGAAAGTATCACCGGGCGCCTGGGGGATATTCTGTCGCAGCTATACATTCTCTCCTGCGTGCTCAAGCGTTTCGAGGACGATGGCCGGCCCCAGGCCGACCTGCCGTTGGTGCATTGGGCGGCCCAGGACGCGTTGTTGCGTGCCCATGAAGCCTTGGCCGAAGTGCTCGACAACTACCCCTCCAAACCTGCTGCGGCAGTGGTGCGTGGCTTGAGTTTCCCGCTGGGCATTCCGCTGCGCAAACCCTCGGACCGCCTGTTGGCGCAAGTGGCGGATGTGGTGCAGACCCCAGGTGAAACCCGCGACCGTTTGCTGGCCAATTCCTACATTCCTCGCCCGGAAATCGACAAGCTGGCCTACGGCGAATTGGGCTTCCGTTTGTTGCCGCAAGTGGAGCTGATCGAGGCTCGGCTCAAACCTGCCATCAAGCAAGGCCTGCTCGAGCCGATGCCGATTTCTGCCGCGGCCTTTACCGGCTGGCGTGTCAAGGCGCGGGCACTGGACTTGATCAGCGACGACGAAGACGCCTTGCTGGCGCGCTATGTGGAATACGCCGACCACGGCATCCAGGTGGATGACTTCCCCCAGGACTTTGGTTTGTTGGAGGCGTTGCAGCAGCGTAAGCAAGCGCTCGAACCGGCCGCCAAGCGTCGCAGCAGCCAAAGCGAAAACGCCTCGGTCAACTAGGAAAAACGCGGTCCAAATGTGGGAGGGGGCTTGCCCCCGATAGCGGTGTGTGAGCCCAGCAGATTTACCTGATAGACCGCCATCGGGGGCAAGCCCCCTCCCACATTTGACCGGGTTTACAGGCAGGATTTATGTTGTGAGTGGAACCTTCTATGAGTGACAACTACCTTTCATTCGTCAATTCCCCCTGGGGCCGTCGTCTGGCCCAGGCTGTCGGCTTGCCGCAACCCTTGCCGCTGCAACGCCATCGCAGCGGCCAGGCCGGGCTGGCCAACCCGGTGATCATCGCCGGGGCAGGGCGCCTGACGGCGGCGGTGCAGCGCATCTTCAGCGCCACCGACACCGTCGCCGCCACCCCGGCGACCCTCAAGGCGCCGTCCACGGTCAAGGTGCAAGGCGCGGTGTTCGACGCCAGTGGCGTGGCCGACCTGCAACAGCTCGACGAGCTCTACGTGTTCTTTCACAGCAATGCCAAGCGCCTCGGCCAGCATGGCCGCGTGGTGGTACTCGGCACCGCGCCGGAACACTGCAAGGACTTGCCCCAGGCCATCGCCCAGCGTGCCCTCGAGGGCTTGGTGCGGTCGCTGGCCAAGGAGCTGCGCCGGGCGATCACCGTGCAATTGCTTTATGTGGCTCCCGGTGCTGAAGAGGCGCTGGACAGCAGCCTGCGGTTCTTCCTGTCGCGCCGTTCTGCCTATGTCTCGGGGCAGGTGGTGCGCCTGGAAAAACCGGTCGATGGCAACAACGTCGTCAATTGGGACAAACCCTTTGCCGGTCGACGCGCCTTGGTCACCGGCGCCTCCCGTGGCATCGGCCTGGCCATCGCCCAAGTGCTGGCGCGGGACGGCGCCCATGTGGTGTGCGTGGACGTGCCCCAGGCCCAGGACGCGTTGCAGCAGGCGGCCGCCAGTGTCGGTGGTTCAGCCTTGCCCCTGGATATCACGGCCGCCGACACCGCATCGTTGCTGCAAGCCCATGTCAGCCAATACGGTGCCTTTGATGTGGTGGTGCACAACGCCGGGATCACCCGTGACAAGACCATCGCCAAAATGACCGAAGCCGCCTGGCGCAGTGTCTTGGCGGTCAACCTGCAAGCGCCTCTGCTGCTCAGTGAAGCGTTGCTCGACAGCCAGGGCGTGAACCCCGGTGGGCGTATCGTGTGCGTGTCGTCGATTTCCGGTATCGCCGGCAACCTTGGGCAGAGTAACTACGCCACCTCCAAGGCTGGCGTGATTGGCCTGGTACAGGGCCTGGCGCCACGTGCGGCGGCCCGGCAGGTCACGGTGAATGCGGTGGCGCCCGGGTTTATCGAAACCCAGATGACCGCGAAAATCCCGCTGATGATCCGCGAAGCCGGGCGGCGCATGAATTCGTTGTCCCAGGGAGGGCAGCCCATCGACGTGGCCGAGACCATCGCCTGGCTGGCCCATCCTGGCTCGGGCGGGGTCAATGGCCAAGTGGTGCGGGTATGTGGCCAAAGCCTGTTGGGAGCCTGAGCCGATGGAGTATGTGACGCAGATTATCGACCCACCGCCCTCGCACACGCAGTTGTTGCTCGACGGCATGCGCGCCTTGCGCAAGCCCAAGCTCGACGGTGCGCCGCCGTTGCCCACGGCGCGGCTGGTGCGCTCTGCGGTGGAGCTTTCGCCCGCGGGTATCGCCGCTTACGCACGGGCCTGCGGCTTTCGTCGCGAACAGGGCGTGCCACTGTCCTATCCCCATGTGTTGGCGTTCCCATTACATTTGATGCTGCTGACCCGGCCGACCTTCCCTTACCCGGCCAGCGGCATGGTGCACCTGGCCAATCGCATTCGTCAGCACCAGCGCCTGCACGAGGGCCACGCGCTGCGCCTGGAGGTGTATTGCGAGCGCTGGGTAGCCCATCCGAAGGGCCAGGCATTGAGCATCGCCACCCGCGCCTACAGTGCGGGCGCCCTGGCATGGGAAAGCGACAGCCTGTACCTGCGTCGTGACGTCGACAACCCCGTGGGTGAACCCTGGAGTGACCCACTGCCGTTGCAGGAAGACGGCTTGTTGCGCACCCAGCGCTGGGTGCTGCCTGCTGACCTGGGGCGCCGCTTTGCCAAGGTCTCGGGGGATTTCAACCCGATTCACACCAGTGTGATCGGCGCCAGGCTCTTCGGCTTTCGTCGCGCCATCGCCCATGGCATGTGGACACTGGGTCGCGCGTTGGCGGCGCAACAACCGCCCGGTGGATTGAGCCAGGCCCAAGCCCATTGCGACTTCAAGTTGCCGATCTTCCTGCCCGGCCAGGTCGCCCTGTGGAGCCACCCGGTGACCGGCCCACGCCGTGAGTTCGAAGTGCGCAATTTTGCTGGGGACAAACCCCATATGCGCGGGCTGTTCATTTGGAAAGAGAGCCAGCAATGACTGACTACAGCTTCAACCCGGCCCCGACGCGCCGTGTGGCGATCATCGGCGGCAACCGCATCCCGTTTGCCCGCTCCAACACGGTGTACGCCCATGACAGCAATCAGGACCTGTTGGTCGCCGCCCTGCAAGGCCTGGTAGACCGCTACAACCTGCACGGCCAGCGCCTGGGTGAGTTTGCCGCCGGGGCGGTGATCAAGCATTCGCGGGATTTCAACCTGGCCCGTGAGTCTTTGTTGTCCACCACGCTGTCGCCGCAAACGCCCGCTTATGATGTGCAACAAGCCTGCGGCACCGGGCTTGAGGCCGCGCTGCTGGTGGCGAACAAAATCGCCCTCGGCCAGATCGAAGTCGGGATTGCCGGTGGCGCCGATACCACGTCCGACGCGCCCATCGGCATCAACGAATCGTTGCGCCAGACCTTGCTCGCGGCCAATCGGGCCAAGGGCGTGGGCGACAAACTTAAACAACTGCTGAAAGTCCGTCCGTCGATGTTGTTCAAACCGCTGCTGCCGCGTAACGGCGAGCCGCGCACCGGCTTGTCCATGGGCGAGCACTGCGAAGAAATGGCCAAGCGCTGGCAGATCAAGCGCCTGGCCCAGGACGAACTGACCCTCACCAGCCACCAACGCCTGGATGCGGCTTATAAACGCGGTTTTTTCGACGACCTGATCAGCCCCCATCGCGGCCTGGCCCGGGACAACAACCTGCGTGCCGATATCAGCCTGGAAAAACTCGCGGGTTTGTCGCCGGCGTTCGACCGGCGGAACGGTACGCTCACTGCCGGCAACTCGACGCCGCTGACCGACGGCGCCTCAGTGGTGCTGCTTGCCAGCGAAGATTGGGCCAGCGCCAACGGCTGGCCGGTGCTGGCGTACTTGCGCACTGGCGAGACGGCGGCAGTGAGTTTTGTCGATGGCACCGAGGGCCTGTTGATGGCGCCGGCCTACGCTGTACCGCGCATGCTCCAGCGCGAGCGCTTGAGTTTTGCCGATTTCGATTTCTTCGAGGTCCACGAAGCGTTTGCCGCCCAGGTGCTGTGCACGCTCAAGGCCTGGGAAGACCCCGAGTATTGCCGCGAGCGACTAGGCCTGGACGCACCGCTGGGCACCATTGACCGCAGCAAGATGAACGTCAACGGCGGCTCACTGGGCTGCGGGCACCCCTTCGCCGCCACCGGCGGCCGGCAGCTGGCGGCGCTGGCCAAAGCGATCCACGAACGCGGTGGCGGTCGCGGCCTGATCTCGATCTGCGCGGCGGGCGGGTTGGGCATTACTGCCATCGTCGAAAAGTAGCGCTATTCACAACAACAATAAGGACACTGCCATGAACGCTATCAGCCTGGAACACGCCGAACGCATCTGGTTGAACGCTTACCTGCCCGGCGTTCCGGCCGATATCGATGCCGGGATCGAGGACTACCCGTCGTTGCGCGAAGTGTTCCTGGAACACTTGGAAAAATTCCGTGAGCGGGTCGCCTACGTCAGCATCGGCACCGAGATGACCTACGCCGACTGGCAGGCCCAGGGTATTGCCTTTGCCGCCTGGCTGCAGGGCCAGGGCGTGCAGAAGGGCGACCGCGTGGCGCTGATGATGCCCAACTGCTTGCAGTACCCGATCTGCCTGTTGGGCACGATCCTGGCCGGGGCGGTGGTGGTCAACGTCAACCCGTTGTACACCAGCCATGAGCTCAAGCACCTGCTCAAGGACAGCGGCGCCGAGACCGTGGTGATCTTCGAGAACTTCGCCCACACCCTGGAAAAAGTCGTGGCCGGCAGCAGCGTCAAGCGGGTGGTGATAGCGGCCATCGGCGACTTGCTGGGCACCTTCAAGGGCGCGGCGATGAACTTCATCCTGCGCCGCGTACAGAAGCAGGTGCCGGCGTTCAAGCTGCCCGGCGCCCTGCGTTTCAATCAGGTGCTGAAACAGGGCAGGGCGCTGAATCATCTGCCGGTCAGCCTGGACCGCGATGAGCTGGCGTTTTTGCAATACACCGGTGGCACCACCGGCGATGCCAAGGGGGTGATGCTCAGCCACCGCAATATCATCGCCAACCTGCTGCAAGCCAAAGCCTGGGTCGGCGACCAGTTGGACCAGCACAAGCAGGAAACCAACGTGACGCTGCTACCGCTGTATCACATCTTTTCGCTGACGGTGAACTGCCTGATGTTCATGTGCCTGGGCGGGCGCAACATCCTCATCGCCAACCCCCGGGACGTGAAGCGTGTGCAGATGATCCTGCGCAAAGAGCGTTTCAACGGGATCGCCGGGGTGAACACGCTGTTCAACGGTTTGCTGGAGAACAAAGCGTTCTGTGCGCGGGACTTTTCCGACCTGCGCATAGTGATCGCTGGCGGCATGGCCACCCACACGGCCGTGGCCAAGCGCTGGAAAGAAGTCACCGGCCTGCCGATCATCGAAGGCTACGGGCTGACCGAATGTTCGCCGGTGGTGAGCATCAGCCCCATTGATATTTCGCGCATGCGTGAGATGGAGTTTACCGGCAGCATTGGTGTGCCGTTGCCGTCGACCTGGGTGCGCTTTGTTCGCGAAGACGGCGAGCTGGCGGATATCGGTGAGCAAGGTGAACTGCAAGTACGTGGCCCGCAAGTGATGCAGGGCTACTGGAAACGCCCGAAGGAAACCGCCGAGGTACTGGATGCCGAGGGCTGGCTGTCTACCGGTGATATCGGGGTGATGGACGCACGCGGCTATATCCGCCTGGTAGACCGTAAGAAGGACATGATCCTGGTCTCGGGTTTCAACGTGTACCCCAATGAAATCGAGGATGTGGTGGCGATGCATCCGGGTGTCGGTGAAGTGGCGGCCATTGGTGTGGAAGATACGGTGACGGGGGAGAAGGTCAAGATCATCGTGGTGCGCAAGGACCCGAACCTGACACAGGAGCAGATCCTCGCGCATTGCCGGGAGTACCTGACGGGGTACAAGCTGCCCAAGTATGTGGAATTTCGTACGACGGAACTGCCCAAGACCACTGTGGGCAAAGTACTTCGTCGGGCGTTGCGCTGACATGAATCCACTGGTGATTCAAGTGTGGGAGGGGGCTTGCTCCCGATGAGGGCGTGTCAGTGAATACATCTGTAACTGACCCACCGCCATCGGGGGCAAGTCCCCTCCCACATTTTAAACCGTGGCCACTTTGACCCAGCGCTCCTCGAGGGCCGCCACGCGAATCGCCGTCGCCAGCCGCTCAACTTCCCATGCGGCCTCAAAGTCCGTTCCCTGCGCACCCTGGCCGGCCAGGGCCATGATCAACTCCTGCACCTCCAACGTCTTCAATTCGTTGTAGCCCAACTGATGCCCCGCCGCCGGGCTGAACGCTGCATAGCCGGGCAGGGCAGGACCTGCCAGTACACGTTGAAAACCGTCCTGGCCGAGGCGGTACAGGCGCAGTTCATTCAAGCGCTCCTGATCGAACGCCAGTGTGCCTTTGGTCCCGCTGATTTCGAAACTGAGGTGGTTCTTGTAGCCGTGCTTGAGCCAACTACTGCTTACCGTGCCGCGGGCACCGTTGGCAAAGCGCAGCAGCGCATGCACCTGGTCGTCCACGGCGATGGCTTTTGACGTCGGGCTACCGGCCGTGGCGGGGCGTTGGGCATGCACGGTCTGGGTATCGGCACACACACTGACCACATCGCCGACCAGGTAGCGCGCCATCGACAGCAAATGGCTGCCCAGGTCGGCCAGGGCGCCGCCGGCATGCGCCACTTCACAGCGCCACGACCACGGGGACGTCGGGTCGGCCATGAAGTCTTCGCTGAACTCACCCTGGAAGCTGATGATATCGCCCAATTCGCCCTGGGCAATCATCTGCCGGGCCAGCACGATCATCGGGTTGTGCTGGTAGTTGTAGCCGACTCGCGTCACCACCCCGGCAGCACAGGCGGCGCAGCGCATGGCGTCGGCTTGCTCGAGGCTGACGGCCAGGGGTTTCTCGCAATACACCGCCTTGCCTGCCGCAATCGCGGCCATGGCCATGGGGTAGTGCAGGTGGTTGGGGGTGGTGATGGCCACGACGTCGACCTTGGGATCATTGATCAACGCCTGCCAGTCGCCATGGGCCTGGGCAAACCCCCAGGCGCTGGCGCAACGTTGTGCGCGTTCGGTGTCGGCGTCGGCCAGGGCGGCCAGCTTGAGGTGTACCGGCAGTTCAAATACCGCCCGCGCGTTATTGAACGCCAGCGCGTGGGCGCGGCCCATGAAGCCTGTGCCGATCAAGCCGATTCCGAGTTCACGCATAGCCGTGGTCCTTTGGATTATTGTTTTCAGGAAGGCTATTAATGGAATAAAAATTCCCTTAATTCAATAGATGGAATAAAAATTCATTTGGCGGCGCCAGTGGGACGCGCTTCTTGTACTCATCATTTCCCCTGATGCCGCTACATTCACCATCTGGCCAAACGCCGCCAGTTAACAAAAGATAACGTAGCGCCGATTGTCAGACGATTCCAAAGCCCGATAGGATGGCTCCTGCTTACTCCAGGCGCTCTAGATTGCAGGTTTCAAGGCCCTGGATGAGACGACCTAACAATAATAAATGGGAGAAAGGTCTATGAGTGAGCCTGTCATGGGTTGGGTTGTCTGCCGCCCACGTGCCGCACGCAGGGTTGCGTTGTTGGCCACAGCGCTCTCGCTGCTTGCAGGTGCCGTGTTGTCGACGCCAGTGCTGGCCGCCAGCGATACCACCGCCGCCGCGGTTTTTGCGATTGAATCTCCCAAGGCCGCCAAAGGCTTGATGATCGACGTGGTTCACGCGGGCAAGCGCCTGGTGGCGGTCGGTGATCGCGGGCATATCCTTTATTCCGATGATCAGGGCCACACCTGGGCCCAAGCCAAAGTCCCCACCCGGCAACTGCTCACGGCGGTGTTTTTCGTCGATGACAAACACGGCTGGGCCGTCGGCCATGATGCGCAAGTGCTTGCCAGCTCCGATGGCGGTGCCACCTGGACCCCGCAATATCAAGACCTCAAGCGCGAAGCCCCGTTACTCGATGTGTGGTTCAACGACGCCAGCCACGGCCTGGCCGTGGGCGCCTACGGTGCGTTGATCGAGACCACCGACGGCGGCAAAACCTGGGACGACATCAGCGACCGCCTCGACAACGAAGACCAGTTCCACCTCAACGCCATTGCCCAGATCAAGGACGCCGGCCTGTTCATCGTTGGTGAGCAGGGCAGCATGTTCCGCTCCAGTGACGACGGCCAGACCTGGGAAAAACTCGAAGGGCCTTATGAAGGCTCGCTGTTCGGCGTGATCAGCACCGCGCAACCGCGCACGCTGCTGGCCTACGGACTGCGCGGCAACCTGTACCGTTCCACCGATTTTGGCAGCACCTGGGAACAGGTTCAGCTGAATGCGGCGCGGGGCGCGCTGGAGTTTGGTTTGTCGGGCGCGGCCTTGTTGGATGACGGATCCATCGTCGTCGTAGGTAATGGCGGTAGCGTGGTGGTCAGCCATGACGACGGGGCGACGTTCAGCGTGTTCAATCGCCCGGACCGCATTTCGCTGTCGGCCGTCACGGCGGCGGGCGACGGCAACTTGATTCTGGTCGGGCAGGGTGGCGTTCGCGTCGCCACGCCAGCTGGCGCTGACCTCTCAAAATAATAAGAAGGCGGGTTTCAATGAGCAGTCATCACAACGATAAAGCGACCTTTCTTGAGCGCCTGATCTTCAACAATCGCCCGGCAGTGATCGTCATCTGTTTGCTGGTGAGCATTTTCCTGTTCTGGCAGGCGACGTTGATTCGCCCGTCCACCAGCTTTGAAAAGATGATCCCCCTCAAGCACCCCTTCATCGAAAAGATGATGGAGCACCGCAACGACCTGGCCAACCTGGGCAATACCGTGCGCATCTCGGTGGAGGCCAAGGACGGGGATATCTTCACGAAGGAGTACATGGAGACGCTGCGCCAGATCAACGATGAGGTGTTCTACATCTCCGGCGTCGATCGTTCGGGCCTCAAGTCGCTGTGGAGCCCCAGCGTGCGCTGGACCGAAGTGACCGAGGAGGGTTTTGCCGGCGGTGAAGTGATCCCGCAAAGTTACAACGGCTCGCCGCAAAGCCTCGACCAGTTGCGCAACAACGTGCTCAAGTCCGGCCAGGTCGGGCGCCTGGTGGCTAACGATTTCAAGTCGAGCATCGTCGATATCCCGCTGCTGGAGTCCTACCCGGACCCGCAAGATCAAGGCAAGTTGCTGGCCCTGGACTACCAGAAATTTTCCCACGAGCTTGAGGACAAGATCCGCAACAAGTTTGAGGCGCAAAACCCTAATGTAAAAATTCACATTGTCGGCTTTGCGAAGAAAGTTGGTGACCTGATCGATGGCCTGATCATGGTGGTGCTGTTCTTTGGTGTGGCCTTCGCCATCACCCTGGTCCTGTTGTTGTGGTTCACCAACTGCCTGCGAAGCACCATTGCGGTGTTGAGCACGACCCTGGTGGCCGTGGTATGGCAACTGGGCCTGATGCATGCCGTCGGCTTCGGGCTGGATCCGTACTCGATGCTGGTGCCGTTCCTGATCTTCGCCATCGGTATTTCCCACGGTGTACAGAAGATCAACGGTATCGCCCTGCAATCCAGCGACGCCGATAACGCCCTGACCGCCGCACGGCGCACCTTCCGCCAGTTGTTCCTGCCAGGGATGATCGCGATTCTCGCAGATGCGGTGGGCTTCATTACCCTGCTGATCATCGACATCGGCGTGATCCGTGAGCTGGCCATCGGCGCGTCGATCGGCGTGGCGGTGATTGTGTTCACTAACCTGATCCTGCTACCGGTAGCCATTTCCTACGTCGGCATCAGCAAGCGTGCCGTCGCCAAAAGCAAGAAAGACGCGAACCGCGAACATGCGTTCTGGCGGCTGCTGTCCAAATTCGCCAGCCCCAAAGTCGCCCCGGTTTCGATTTTCCTGGCCTTGATCGCCTTCGGTGGCGGCCTCTGGTACAGCCAGAACCTGAAGATCGGTG
The DNA here is from genome assembly GCF_009659625.1 of Pseudomonas haemolytica. Lineage (GTDB taxonomy): Bacteria > Pseudomonadota > Gammaproteobacteria > Pseudomonadales > Pseudomonadaceae > Aquipseudomonas > Aquipseudomonas haemolytica. Next base: position 159,581 of record NZ_VOIW01000005.1, read on the forward strand.
ACTTGGACCAAGGCGCGCCGGAGCTGCGTCCGGACTCGCGCTACAACAAGGACAACAACTTCATTATCAGCAACTACTCCACCAGTTCCGACGTGCTGGTGGTGATGGTCAAGACCAAGGCCGAAGGCTGCTCGCGCTACGAGGCCATGGCGCCTATCGACCAGTTGATGTGGAAGATGCAGAACACCGAGGGTGTGCAGTCGGCGATCTCGTTGGTGACCGTGTCCAAGCAGATGATCAAGGGCATGAACGAGGGCAACCTGAAATGGGAAACCCTGTCGCGCAACCCGGACGTGCTCAACAACTCCATCGCCCGTGCCGATGGCTTGTACAACAACAATTGCTCCCTGGCGCCGGTGCTGGTGTTCCTCAACGACCACAAGGCCGAAACCCTTGACCGCGCGGTGCATGCGGTGCAGGACTTCGCCAAGGAGAACAACAAGGACGGCCTGGAATTCATCCTCGCCGCCGGTAATGCCGGGATCGAAGCGGCCACCAACGAGGTGATCAAGGAATCGGAGCTGATTATCCTGATCCTGGTGTACCTGTGCGTGGCGACCATGTGCATGATCACCTTCCGTTCCTGGGCTGCCACGCTGTGCATCGTGCTGCCGCTGGTACTGACCTCGGTGCTGGGCAACGCGCTGATGGCGTTCATGGGCATCGGCGTCAAGGTCGCAACCTTGCCGGTGGTGGCGCTGGGCGTGGGGATTGGTGTGGACTACGGCATCTACATTTACAGCCGGCTGGAAAGTTTCCTGCGGGCGGGCTTGCCGCTGCAAGAGGCGTATTACCAGACGCTCAAGTCTACCGGTAAGGCCGTGCTGTTTACTGGCTTGTGCCTGGCGATTGGGGTATGCACCTGGATCTTCTCGGCGATCAAGTTCCAGGCCGACATGGGCCTGATGCTGACATTCATGCTGTTGTGGAACATGTTCGGTGCACTGTGGCTGCTGCCGGCACTGGCGCGGTTCCTGATCAAGCCTGAGAAGTTGGCGGGGCAGAAGGGCAATTCGCTGTTTGCACACTAGGTCCGTAAAAAAGCCGCACGGTGTGCGGCTTTTTTACTACGTGTCAGCGGCTTAGTTTCACAACGGCAGGAACAGTTTCTCATCCAGAGGCGCTGTGATCCTGGCCTTGATTATTTTCTCCACGGTGCCGTTTTTTCCTGCCTCGCGAATCAAGTCCTTTTGGGTTTTGCGCCGTTGGGATGCGATTTTCAGATGCGCGGCTGTGTAATCGGCGCGTGGCCAGTTTTCCTTTGGGTAGTGAAAGTGGGCGTACCACACCGGTTTTTCTTGGCCTTTTTGGCGAACAGAGTATTCGGTGAAGAAATCACCACTCTCTGTAGGAGTGTCCCGCTGCACAAGGTTGATATCGACAAATTTATTGCGCCACAAGAAGTCTACATTTTCCGCTGTCGGCGGCTGAACCAAATAGCCGTCTGCCGCATGTTGGCGGGCGTTCTGAAACATTTTTTCGGCGGTGGCTCGCCAGTACGCAACCAATTCGGCGGTTTCAGGTCTGGCGAGATGGTTGGCTTCAGCCTGGTCTGCCATTGCTTTGAGTTGTTTGGCAGGTGTATTGATCATGTCGTACCAGTCTCTGGGGGAGACGGTGTCGCGTCGCAGCGGATCGGCAAGCTTTGTCTTCTGGAAGCGAATCGTACGCTCGATGCTTGCCGTGCCATCTATCAGCGTTTGCGCCTCTTTCTTGTAGCTCGCCAAGGACTTCGCGGGAGTAGAGCCTTGGGGCGCTTGTACGGGCTCAGCAGGGACGATCCTCACCCACCCACGGCCATCCGCATCCGAGTGATCGCTGTAGCTTGCTACTGGTTGGCCGCTTTGTGGATCGAGCACATCGACAATATCAAAGGTCCGACCGGGTTCCGGGGCGCGTAGTATGCCGAGCAAGGTCTCCTTGTGTTCGGTCTTGAACACGTGCTGATTATGCGGTCTGGTTTGTAGGTCGTTGCGTGCGGGCGCTGCTGGAATAAGAAACTGCTCTTCGTCGACGACCTGGACCAACTCGGTTTCCGCTTCAGCGATGAGCTCATTGAGTACCTCGGTGAAACGCTGGTGGTATTGCTCCCGAAAGAGCTCCGGATGCTCCTCCTGCATAAGGAGGCCGTCGCTCAATACCTGTTTGTATTTAGAGATAATGGTTGTGAGTGTGGCATTGCGTTCGCTCAAGGTGTAGCCGGTGTATTGGCGCAGATCGTTAAAAGCGGCTATTTCGGTTTTCAGGGATTCTGTCAGGAAGCGCCTCATCTGCAACCGATCGGTTGCCTCTGGGCTGCGGGCTGTCCATGTCGTGGTCAATAGTTTGAGGAACGACATCCTGTTCAGTTTTGCTGTCAGTACTCTGGCAGCGGGAGGGGAGGCGTATCGCTCTTGGATGTACTCCTCGGCGTTTTTCTTACCAAAGGGGGAGTCGTTCTTCCACTGATCAAATGTGTCACTGACCGGTTGCCTCGACGCCAATAGATTTTCAGTAGCGTGATAGGCCATTTCGGACACTTCCATCAATTCATCGTAAGCGATACTGGAGCCTCTATTGGTCTGGCTCATCAACTCCTCCAGCGAGGCGCCATTCACTCCAACGTGGCGAGCGTCGTTGGCCAGAGACGTGTAAACGTTATCTATTTCAGTCAGGGCGTGCAGGATGCTTTCGTATACCGATGAGCGGTCCTTTTTGAATTCGGACAGGTCGTCAAACCCACCGATTTTTTTGGGCGCAATGATTTCAATGGCTTTTTCGCCAGCCACCTTCAGGGCTTGTGTCAGCGGTTTGAGCGCCTGAAGTTGCTGGTCCAGGTTGCTCTTGAGCCGCTCGGTGGCTCGGCACTGTTCCAGATAGGGCGCAAGAAATCGCTGTGCCGAACCCTCATTCTTGGAAAGGTTGCGAAGCGTCTTGAGTTTTTTTCGAGCGGTCTCGTACTCGGAGAGGCTGGTATTGATTTTTTCGATTGCGGTTGAATGGGCTTCCTCCACTTTGCTCAATTCCCGCTTGCTGCGGTGGAAGTTCGCCTTTGCTTGCTTCTGCGCTAGCAGGTTTCTTTTGATTGTATCTTGCAGGCTCTCGTTTTTTGGCATGCCACCCTTGAGCTTGGGGGCGACGTCAAAGTGCCACAGACCCTGGCCATCGCGGGAGATGGGTGGCGCTATACGGGCCTTGTTCTGTTCATCAATGACGAAGGGGCCGTCCAGGTCGATCGCCACGCGGAACCAGGCCTGGCCGATATTGGCATAGAGTTGGTCGTGGACCTTATACAGACCCCTTCTGATGCCTTCGGTCAGGGGAGAGCCGGGCTCAGCCGGCGCCGGTACCTTGAACGTGTCGATCTGCGCCAGCAGGTTTGGCGTCAGCCCGCGTGGGCTCGATAACCGGATATCGATGGCCGTACCGTCGCCACCGAAACTGGTGGTGACAGGGGGTGTCGGATCCTGGCGGATGACGGCTTGGTGAACAACGGGCTCTTGAGTGTCACGGCGGCCAGGCCCGGGACTGTCGGGATTAGCGTCTGGCTCGAAGCGTTCAAACGTGTGTGCCGGCTTGCCGGGTTCCGCGCTGGAGGCGTGGCCCAGCGTCATGCCCAGGTTGATCAACAGGTCGACCACTGCCGACGTCGGGTCCGGGTCGTTTTGTGTGGAAAGCCGCTTGATGTCTTCTTCGCTATTGGCCAGTTGCAGCAACCAGCCCGCCATCGCCCCCGGCCCGCGCAATACCGGCAACAATGTGTTGAATAACAGCCAGCCGAGTTCCTTGTGCGAGGCCCAGCGGCTTTCAGCGTCGGAAGTGGATTGGCCTTCTGCCAGGGTGACCAGGCTGTTGGCGTTGGAGCGGAACCAATGGGTGAACAGGTCACCGTTGAGCAGGTCCTGGCGCAGCGTGGTGGCGTCAGCATAGCCGTCGACGGCGAGGGTGGTGGGCTTGGGCGTGGTGGGTGGGTCGAACTCGTTGAACACGGTAAAGCGCGCGATATTGGGTGTATGAAAACCGCCGTTGCCATAGACCGCGCGGGTTTTGTCATCTTTGAGCCAGGCCAGCACGCTGTCTTGCAATGCCCCAGGCTTGCGGACTGCCTCCAGCAGTGCCTCGCGGCTGGCGAATTCGAGCAACGCGGGTTTCAATTGAGGACGATAGAGAATATGTGGGCCGCTGCTGCCGGCCAGCGGTTCGATGATGAACATATTGTCGACCACGTCTGGCGTTGCCCCCGGCTTGCGCACAAATGCCAGGGGGCGCACGGTGATTTCCTGCCCGTCCACCTGTTTGCTGCCCGCGCCGGGCTGGGTGAGGGCTTCGACAAAACGGTAACCCTGGGCGCTTATGCCCGCTTCGCCCTTGAGCTTGAGTTCCAACGCCTGCATGGCGAGCTGGATCGGCACCTGCTCGACAAACCGCGCTGCCCGCTCCCGGGATTGCGGGGTGTCGCTGAGCAGTTCGCGATTGAGCAGTTGTGGGTAGTGGCGACCGATATCCACGCTGCTGATCAGGTTCTTGAGCATCTGCGGCATGTGCGGGTCGCTGACCGGTTGCCCGTGCAGGTGGACTTCCATCTCGCCCTTGGGCAAGCCCGCGAGGTTTTCCAGGGCCATGTCGACCAGGCTCATCTTCACCCGTTCAATGTAGCCGCTGCCCAGGTTACCCACGGCGACCTTGAACACCACGTCCACATCCTGGGCGGTATAGCCTTTGCCGGCCAGGTGCTGGTCCAACTGCTGCTGGGCATAGGTGCGGATATCGGGAACGCCGTCGAGGAAGGTACGACCGTCGTTGCGTTTCACGCTGCTGGCCAGTGCCAGTGCGTGATGTCGGTAGGTGTCGCGTTCCGCATCGTTGGCGTTACTGAGCCAACCCGGCAGCTTGTCACGCAGGCGCCCAAGCTCAGTAGCGTCGGGGGTGTAGGCGCCCACGAACCAGGGGCTTGGGTCGCTTGCCCGGGAGAACACCTGTTCAAGCTCATCCGGGGTGCCCGATGTTGGAAGACGAATGGACGCTACGTTTTCCACCATGGCATTTAGGATCAGCGCCGCTTGTGTATCGAAGATATTGGCGTCGGGCTCCTGGCGCTTCCAGTCGAGGCTGTCGAATACGAATGCCTTCTCCAGGTTTCGCCCCCAGGCATCGCCGAATGCTTGCAATGAGTCGTACGCGGTAATTACCCCGGCCGCGGTCGCATGCAGTACCTGCGTACGGCCGGCCACTTCCCGGGTGATCAGCAGGTCCGGGCTGAGCTGAGCGGATGTATCAGTACCTTTGCGCACGGCGGTGTCCAGGATGAACACCTTGGCTGCGGCGTCGCCTTTTGCGCTCTGGCGTTGCGCACGGTCCGGGTAGCTGATGACCTGATCGAGGGTTTCGCGTTGTTGCTCCGTGAGCCCGGGTTGTTTCAAGGCGGCGGTTCTCAGGGTGTCCCTCAAGGCGTCGCTGAGCCACAGCCAACGGTTCGCACCGGCCGCGCCTGTGTCTTGAGCGTTATAGGCATCGCCGGTGAAGTGGCGAATCAACGCTTGCTCGAACTCACTCTTGAGGGTGGTACGCAGGCTGCGGATCACCAACTCGACGGCCTGCATATCGATGCCCGGCGTCAACCCTTGCGCCGAGGGTGCCGGCTTGAGCGTATGGCCTGTGGCTTGGTCGATCAAGGTGCAGGCCAGTGAGTGTTTGTCGGTAAAGTCCAGCTCGCCGTCGCTGGTGAGGTGCTTCAAGGCCACGTCCAGAAAGGGCGTCAGGCAGTATTGCGGCGGATTGTTTGAGGTGGGTTCGGCCAGTGATGTGTATTCGAGGTCGAACGCCAGGGTGGGGTAGAGGTTTTTCAGGGCATCGCTGAGCATGCCCGACACCACTGAACGCAGCGTGGGGCGCTCGGCGAACTGGTGGGCAACGGTGTTAGCGGTGATGTCAGGCGAGCGGGGCGCTGTCGCCGGTTGATGCGTGGAAAGCGTGGTAAGAGGCGTTGAACGCAGGGGTACAACAGTTAACCCGGATTCACCCGCTACTTCGTAATGCAAGGTGGCATCACGCCTGCTTCTGCGCAGTGGCTGGCCGTGATCTGATTGGGGTGCAGGTTTGGAAGGGAGGGGCGGTGTTGCTTGGGCTGTTTCAGCCGGCTGGAGGGCGGCGGGAGTTGGCAGTACAGGGCTAAAGGCGTAGTCGAAAAGTCGTGGAGGGTGGTTTCCATGGATCATCGTGTAGCTTCCTTGTCGTTGAGATCTTGCCCGCTGAAAACTAACGACCGGCGCTCAACCGTTAAATGAGCAATGAGTAATCAGCTGTTTCCGGAGACGCTGTACCAGCGGCAAAGGCCGATGGCACGCAGGGCGGGTGAGGAGGCAGTAATTGTGGCGGCATATGAATGCCCCCGGTGGGAGAAAACAGGGTTTTAGGTTGATGCAACATTTTGACCTATCATGAGGTCTTTCCTCTGAACGACTGATGTTATGACTGCCGAAACTGCGACCCTCACCACCGTCCTTCCCACCAGCAACATGCTCGAAATCGATGGCCTGCACGCCTTTGACTTCGAGTTAAACGACGAGAAGTTGCTGATCACCGCCATGGACGGCCGTGCTGAAAAACGCTGGGCATTCAGCCTGGCCCAGGTACAGGCGGCCACGTTCGACGACACCCTGCAAAGCTGGACCCTGACCGGTGAGTCGGGCGAGCACCGCCTGATCTGCATGAGCGCCTTCACCGGCAACAATAACGATGAGGATCAAGCCGATGATGATGCGTAAATTCTGGCCCCTGCTGATGGCGGGCAGCGTCGGTGCCATGTCGGTGCAAGCCGCACCGGCCGACACCTATGAACTGCTGGTAGGCAGCTACACCGCCGGCAGCAGCGAAGGCATCTACCGCCTGCAATTTGACAGCCGCACCGGCCAGTTCAGCGGCAAGCCAGTGCTGGCGGCCAAGACGGCCAACCCATCGTGGTTGACGGTCTCCAAGGACCAGAAGTACCTGTTTGTGGTCAACGAGAACGGCCCGGGCCAGAAAGACCCGGTCGGCCGTGTCAGCAGCTACAGTATCGACCCAAAGAACCATCAGCTCACGTTGCTCAACCAGGTGCAGAGCCTGGGCAACGAGCCGACTCACTCCAGCGTCGCCGCCGATGGGCGCCACCTGTTCGTCGCCAACTATTCGGTGCTGGAAGACCCGGGCGGCAGCCTGGCGGTGCTGCCGGTAGACGCCGAGGGCAAGCTGTCGGCCCCGGTACAGTTGAGCGGGCACCCGGCCAGCCGCGTGAACCCTGAGCGCCAGGCGTCCAACCATGTGCATTCGGTGGTGTCGTCGCCGGATGGCAACTATGTGTTTGTACAGGACCTGGGGGCGGACAAGGTGTTTGTCTACCACTACGACCCCAAGGCCAATCACGAGTTGCCGCTGACTCCGGCCAACCCGCCCTCGGTGCAGTTGCCGCCAGGCAGTGGCCCGCGTCATTTGCTGTTCAGCGCTGACGGCAAGCACGCCTGGCTGACCACCGAGATGAGCGCCCAGGTCGCTGTGTTCGATTACAACGAGGGCAAGCTGACGCAAACCCAATTGCTGGACTATGCCGCCGGCCAACCGGTGTCCGACAAGGCCGGCGCCGCGTTGCATGCCTCAAGCGATGGCAAGTTCCTCTATGTGAGCAACCGTGGCACGGCCAACCAGTTGCTGGTGTTCAGCATCGACCCGGCCACCGCGCACCTCAAGGAAATCCAGCGTCGCTCCGTAGATGGCGACCACCCGCGTGAATTCAGCCTGGACCCGAGCGGCAAGTTCCTGCTGATCGCCAACCAGAAAAGCAATGAGATCGTGGTGGTAGAGCGCGACCCCAAGACCGGCCTGCTGGGTAAAACCGTGCAGAAATTGCCGATCGATGCCCCCAGCGACCTCAAGTTCCTGGTGCGTCAATAAGCCACAGGCCCCGCCATGCGGGGCCTGACCCTTTGTATTAATTCGATTGATAGCGGCTACTGTTTCAAAGCATTTCTAAGGTTCAACCCTCGGGCGTAAGTTGGGTTCCAAGGCCTTCCCCGGCCACCCAACCAAACGAACACAAGGGTTACCGCCATGAACTTCAATCTCTTCTCGATCATCGCCGCTTCCGCTGTTTCCGCCACTGTAGCGTTGCCAGCTGCCGCCACCGTAGAAGTCACCAGCAAAAAATCCAATGTCACGGCCTACACCCAGAAATACCTGCAACAGAGCGCCAACTTCTATGCCGCGCTGGATCACAAGACCCAGCACTGAGCCTCAATTGAGCGACGGTCAAGTGCGGGAGCTGGCTTGCCTGCGATGCTGACGACTCGGTGTAGCCCATGCACCGAGTGGATACCCTCGCAGGCAAGCCATCTCCCACACTTGATTGTATCGGCCTCAGGGTTTTGCCATCACGGCAATAAACAGCGGCGACTCCAGAAACCGCTGCAACCAAGCCTGCAAGCGCCGATACGGCGTCCCCGCGAACCACTCGCGATCCACATGGGCAAACTGCCGTACAAACGGCGCCAGCGCCACGTCGGCCAGGCTCAGGTGATCGGCAAGCAAATACTCCCGCTCTGCCAGCAAACCCTCCAGCTTCTGCAAGAACACCTCGCCCTCGGCCCGGTAAGCTTCCATCGGTTGCTCCGGGTAGCGCTCGGGGTACTTGTATCGATTCAAATGATGTTTGAACCCTTGGTCGTTCGCTTCAATCAGCTCGTACACCGCCGGATGACCCTGTAGGCGCCAGTCCTCGGGGTCGTGTTGGGCCAGCGCCCATTCCATGATCTCCAGGCTTTCCTCAATCACTTGGTCCCCGACGTTCAGCACCGGCACCGTGCCCTTGGGCGACAGCGCCAGCATCTCGGCCGGCTTGGCTTTCAGGCTGACTTCGATAATGCGCACAGCTACCCCCGAATAACGCAACGCCAGGCGCGCCCGCATTGCATAGGGGCAGCGCCGGAACGAATACAGCAGTGCTTCGTTCACTTGACCTCCAAAGTACTCAAGCCATTGCCCTGGCGCTTGACCTGAATCTGTACCGGGATGCGCTCGTGCATTTCCTGTACGTGAGAAATCACGGCCACCTTGCGGCCCTGGGCCTGCAGGCCATCCAGGGCGTCCATCGCCAATTGCAGCGACTCGGGGTCCAGGCTGCCAAACCCTTCATCGATAAACAGCGATTCGATCTTCAAGGTACTCGAGGCCATGGACGCCAGGCCCAAGGCCAGTGCCAACGACACCAGGAAGGTTTCGCCGCCCGACAGCGAGTGCACCGAGCGCAGTTCGTCGCCCATCTCCGTGTCCATCACCAACAAGCCAAGCATGCTGCCGCCGCGTTTAAGCCGGTAGCGGCGCACCAGTTGGCGCAGTTGTACGTTGGCGTGGTGCACCAGCAAATCGAGGTTGTAGGCCTGGGCGATCTTGCGGAAGGTGTCGCCGGTGGCCGAGCCGATCAGCGCATTCAGGCGCGCCCAGCGCTGCCATTCCTCGTAGGCCTTGGCGATCTGCTCGGCCAGGGCCTGGTTGGCGTTCTGGCGGCGCTGGTCTTCGGATTGACGTGCGCGCAGTTCGGCGCAGTGTTTCTCACCTTCGGCCAGTTGCTGGTTAAGCGTCGCCAGGGTGTTGTCCAACTGCTCGGCGTCCAGGTTACCGTTGTGCAACGCTTGGTGTTCCGCCAGGCGCTGTTCGCGCTCTTGCAGCAGTACCTTGGCCTGCTCGACGGCTTTTTCGCTGTTGTGCAGGTGCTGGCGCAACTGCGCGACCTGGGCTTCATCCAGGGCCAGCAGGCGCGTCAGGCCGTCGTCATCCAGTTCGGGGTGCAGGGCACGCCATTCGGTGACACGCGTCGCCAGGTTGTGTTGCTCTGCCTCCAATGCTTGCTGGCGTTCCTGTTGGGCCTTGAGGTCCGCCACCAACTGCACCAGGGTCGTGTGCACGGCGTGCAGTTCCTGGTTGGTATCGGTCTCGGCCTGGCGTGACTGTGCGACGGCCTGCTCCAGTTGCTGCTGCCAGTGTTCGGCGCTGGGGTGGTCACCCAACAAGCCGCTGAGTTTTTCCTGGACGACCTGATGCTGCGCCGCCAACTCGGCGACCTGCAGATTCAGGGCGTCGAGCTGTTGCTGGCGATGTTGCTGGTGGGTCTGTTGTTTCTCGATGGCCTGTTGGCGCTCTTGCTGCTCGGCCAGTTCATCACGCTGATGGCCCAACTGCTCAAGGCGTTGGCTGACCTGCTGGTCGAGCTGCATAAAGGTCGCTGCAGGTGTACTGCGCAAACCTTCCAGGGTGTGCGCGGGCAACAGGCTGGCGAAGGCGCTGAGTTCTGTGTCGAGGCGTTCGCGGTCGTTGGCCAGTTCGCGCTGCTGGTCCACCAGCAATTGCCGGGCTTGCTGGCTGGCGTCCTGGGCGGCTTGCAGTTGTTGCTGCAAGCGCCCGGCGTTTTGTTGCAGGTTGAGCAGGGCGCCCTGGCGGTGCTCGTCCTGGGTGATGCTTTGGGTCAGTTGGGCCAGTTGCTGGGCCAGCCAACTGCTGCGCTGGGTGGCGTCCTGGTTGAACAGCGACGTGTACAGAGGGTGCGCTTGCAGGCTCGGCGCCAGGCCCTGCTGCTGCGTAGCCAACTGCTCCTGCTGCTGCAGGAATTCCTTTTGCTGGCCGATCAAGCCGCCCACTTCGGCGCGCAGCTCGGTGAGTTTTTCCTTGAGGTTGTCGACGGCTTTCTGCGCCGCAGCCTCTTCGCTTTCATCGTGGCGACCGAGGCTTTGCAGCAGCGCTTCGGGCTGGTGATACGGATGCTCATGACTGCCACACACCGGGCAGGGCTGGTCATCCTGCAACTGCTCGCGCAGTTCCTCGACGCTGGCACTGCGGGCCAGGCGCTGGCGCTCGAGCAGTTGCTTGGTCACCGTCAGGGTTTGCTCGGCCACCGTGAGTTCGGCCTTGGTTTGCAGGCCGGTCTGGTTCAGTTGCTCGCGTTGTTGCGCGGCGGCGGCGAGTTTCTGCGCCAGCGCGTCAGCCTGTTGATCCAGCTGTTGCTGGCTGTCCCACAAGCGGGTGAGGTCTTCGAAGGCGCGCTGTTGCTTGCGGTTGTCTTGCAGCAGGCTGGCCAGCAATTGAATTTGTTCGGCCACTGCATGGGGTTTGGCACCGGCCTCCTGGTAGAGCAGGTCCAGGGCTTCACGCTGTTGGGTGAAGTGTTCGGCGGCGGTGCTGGCACGCTGCTCAAGCTGCGGCAGCTCGGCCTCGCCCTTGTGCAGGCGATTGCCGATCAACATCAGTTGTTGCAGGCGGTCGCGGTAAGCGCTCCAGGCATTGCTCAGCGGCGCGAGGGCGGCGCTGTGCTCAAGCTCGGTAGCCAGGCGTTGCAGGCGCTCGGTGACTTGGGCCTGCTTCTCGTGCAAACCGTCGAGCAGGGCCTGGCCTTCGGTGCAGGCGCGGGCGTGCTGCTGTTTCTCCTCGGTGCGCTTGGCCAGTTCCCTGTTCACGTGGGCGAGGTTGTTTTGTTCGTCGACGGCCTGGCGCAGCAGAGGCGCGGCGTCGGCCTGGTTTTTCAGGGCCTCGGAAAGAGCCGCTTGGGCGGCCACTTGCTGTTGTTGCGTCTGTTCCTGGCGGGCATGCAGGGTGACTTGCTGATCAATGTGCTGCTGAATCTGTAGCGCGAGCGGCGTCAGCAAGGTGCTGAGTTCTGCCTGGCGCAGGAAGTGATGGCGTTGCGGCGCCAACTGGTCGAGGCGGCTCAAGTCCTGGCGTTGCGGGCCCTGGCTGTCCCAGTGTTGCTGGGCTTGTTGCAACTGTTCGACGGCGCTGAGTTGGCGCTCCTGCCATTCACGCAGTTCCTTGAGCCAGGTGTGCTGCAACTCCAACTGCTTGAGCTGGGCCTGCTGGGCCTTGAGCTGTTGCTGGGCCTCAGCCAGCTGTTGATCCAGTTCGCCGCGGACCTCTGGGGCCAGGGGCACGACGCCGGTGGCTTGGTCTTGCAGCTGTTTGTGGGCGTCTTTAGCATCCTTGGCCTTGTCGAAGGCGCGGCGGCCGAGCTGGGTGTAGAGCGCAGTGTCGGTGAGCTTTTCCAGTAGTTCACTGCGCTCATTGTCATTGGCCTTGAGGAAGGCGCTGAACTCGCTTTGCGCCAGCAACACCGCACGGGTGAACTGCTCGAAGTTCAGGCCCAGGGCCAGTTCCAGCTGGGTTTTGTATTCGGTTTTCTGGCTGGCCAGCAGTTGCTCGCTGTCCAGGTCGATCAGGCTTTGCCGGCTGTTCTGCAACTTGCCGCTGGCCTTGTCGCGGGCGCGGTTGGCTTCCCAGCGCGCACGGTAGCGGCGACCGCTGACGCCGACGAAATCCACCTCGGCGTAGCCACCACCGGTGCCGCGCCGAATCAGGGTGCGCGGATCGCCGATGGAGATATCAGTGTCGGCATCCGGCATCTTCGCCTGGCCGGTATCACCCAGGCGCGGCACCGCACCGAACAGCGCCAGGCACAGCGCATCGAGCAGGGTACTTTTACCCGCGCCGGTCGGCCCGGTAATGGCGAACAGACCGGCGCTGGCCAGGGGCTCGGCGGTAAAGTCGATTTCAAACGGGCCGGCCAGGGAGGCGAGGTTTTTCAGGCGAATGGCAAGGATCTTCATGGCTGTTCACCCGCTTGTTGCACTTCCTGGAGTAGCACAGCGAAATCCTTCATGGTCTGTTCATCGACTTCACTGCCATAGCTGTCCTGCCAGGCGCGGCTGAACAGTTCCTGGGGTGTGAGCTGGTCGAGTTCGACCAGGCGCTCGTCGTCCGCTTCTGCGCTGCCGCGCTGGCCGGCGTACTCGGCGGCGATACGCACCAGGCGCACCGCTTTGCCTTGCAGGGCGGTTTCGATCTGCTGGCGCAGGTCGGGTTGTGGTTCGTCGAGCCGCACCCGCACTTCCAGCCAGGGGTGACGCTGGGTTTCGGCCAGCAAGTCGATGTCGGGCAACTCGGCCAGTTGCGTGAGGATCTCGGCCAGGGGCGCGGCTTCCGGGCGTTGCAGGTTGACCGAGCGCGGAATCGGCAGCGCTTCGACGTTGACCAGGCGTTCGCCCTGGAACGTCACGTCGAGAATCTGGTGCTTATAGCCGATTTCGGAAAACGACAGCGGAATCGGCGAGCCGCTGTAGCGTATGCGCTCTTCGCCATTGACCTTCTGCGGCTTGTGCAGGTGGCCGAGGGCAACATAACCGACACTCTTATCGAACAGGCTGGCCGGCAGCGCCTCGGCATTGCCGATGATCAGGCTGCGCTCGGAGTCTTCCGACACCGAACCGCCAGCCATATGCGCGTGGCTGATGGCGATCAGCGCCTGGCCCTTCTTGCGTTTGGCGTTGGCAGCGGCGATCAACCATTCATGCACTTGACCGATACCGCGCAGGTAGTCGTCCCCAAGGTGGGCACCGGTGACTTCCGCCGGGCGCAGGAATGGCAAGGCCAGGCACCAGGCGGCAATCTTGCCTTTAGCATCCGGCAAGGGGATCAGCAGGCGTTCGGCATCCAACTGGCCGTCGTCCAGCCACAACACCCGGCCAAGGGCATGGGTGCGCAGGCGGCGCATCAGCGGCGCGGGCAATTCGATACGCGAACCGGAGTCGTGGTTACCGGCGATCATCACAATAGTGAGGCTGGGGTTTTGTTCGTGGGCGCTGATGATGAAGTCATACAAGCGCTCCTGAGCCTTGAGCGGCGGGTTGACCGTGTCGAAGATATCGCCGGCGATCAACAGCACATCCGGGCGCTGGGCATTCAGTTGGCCCAGCAGCCACTCAAGGAAACAGGCGTGTTCGAAGTCGCGTTCCTGGCCGTGGAGGTTTTGGCCCAGGTGCCAGTCGGAGGTGTGGAACAGACGCAAGGCGAACTCCGTGGAGAAGATGAAAAGGAGGGGAGTTTACCTGTAAAAGCGCACCCGGTGCCCGCGGGTGACCACAGATCCAATGTGGGAGAGGGCTTGCCCTCGATGGCGGTGGGTCAGTGACGGAACAACTCTGGCTTGGCCTTGAACCTGTGGCGAGAGAGTTTGCTCCCGCTTGCGGTCTGACAGCCAACGACTCTCTAAATGAGGCGGCGCGATCCAAAGGTGGGAGCTGGCCGGGATGTTGGGTCTGATTGGGTACATATCCGTTTCTGCGGTAACGGCTGCTATTGGTTCCGCTCTTACAGCGGGTCACTTTTGAAAAGAGCCCAAAAGTAACCAAAAGGCTCTTGCCCCACCACTCGGCACCTCGCTTAGGCTCGGTGTGCCCGTAATCCGACATTGATTTGGGGGGCCGCCGCCACGCGCCATCCATGGCGCGGGGCGGCTAAACCGGCATCCCTGCCGGTTTACCCCCCAAATCAATGTCAGATTCCGGCCAGCGTGGTTTAACGGGGCGCCTAAGATCAAAAGCCAGATCAAGATCAAGATCAAGATCAAGAGCGGCTCGCTGCGCATCGTGGTTAGCGGTGGCTGACCCATCGTCATCGGGGGCAAGCCCTAATGCCAGTCAGTTAAGCGAACGAAATGTTCAAAGTAGCGAAGATCAAATGTGGTGTGTCAGTTGGCGTGCGGTTATTTGGGATACAGCGGCGGCAAGCTGGTGGTATCGGTAGCCGGGTCTTGCTCGCGCTCGGCCACCGGGATGGCCTTGATCGCACGCCACAGGTCTTCACCCAGCCAATACTGGCCGCTTTCGCTGTACAACGCGCCGTTCAACCCATCCAACGCATCCGACAGCGGCACAAACCGCGCCGCCATGTCGGCCAGGGTTTCTGGCTGTTGCCGCGCCCAGGCGTCGAGGGCCTGGCGGGTGGCGTGGGGGTCGTTGGCCTGGGTGGCGCGCTTGAGGTCGTCGAGCAAGGTGCGTGGGCTTGGGCCGGTTTGCGCGGCGCGCTGCACGGCTGGTTGCCGCCGGGCGCGCCACCAGAGGCCGAAGCCCAATAGGGTGGTGCAGGCCAGGGCCAGTGTGCTCAGTTGCCACAGCCACAGGCGCTCATCGTCGGGTGCGGTGATGATGGTCGGTGTCGCGGGCGTGTCTACCACCAGGCTTGGGTTAACCGCCACTTGCAGGGTACGCGCCGGCAGGCTGGTGCGTTCCAGGTGATCTTCGTGGGTATTCCACCACACCACGTCCACCGGCGGCAGCTCCAGCGCGCCGGCGCGGGTGGGCACCAGGGCTTCGCGGTCTTCACGGCTGCCGGTCAGGCCGCGGTCACTGGTCTGGTTAGCCATTACCGGTTGATCGGGGTAGCGGCGCAGGCCGTTGACCTCGGTGCTGGGCAGCGCCGGCAGCTGTGCGCTGGACAGGCCTTCGGCCTGGACGGTCAGGCTGCGGGTCAGGGAGTCGCCGACTTGCACGTGGTCAGGCGTGGGGTTCCAGCCTTCGCTCAGGGTCAGGCTACGCGCAGGTAGCCAAGGGGCGTCGGCGGGGTAGAGGTCCGGCTTGGGCTTGATCGTCAAGGGCAGGGCCGCGGAGCTGACGTGAATCATCTTGCCCGGCTTGGTGCCCTGTAGCGTGTTCTCCTGGGCCGGGCGCGACTCCACCAGGGTTGCGCTGAACGTCTGCGCGGGAATCATCACGCTGCCGCTGTGTTGTGGGTAGAGGGCGTAGCGGGTCTCGATCACGCCATGGCGGATGCTGTTGATGACCTTCTCATAGGTCCGCGACTCGCCCAACTGTTCGACGCGCGCGTCGGGAATCTGCAGTGGCGTGAGGCTGCTGTCGTCATACAGCGACACCGAGTGGTACACGCGTACGGTCAACAGCGCCTGGGCCTGCACGTACACGCTGGTCTGGTCGAGGTTGGCTTCGATAAACACCGGGGCCAGTTCGGCGCTGGTGTTCTGGCTGGCGGTTTCCACTACTTGCAGGGTGATCGGCTGGGTCTTGAGTGCGCCGACTTGCAAAGGTGGGATAACCACGTTGCCGTTTTCCTTGGGCAGCAGGGTGATGATCCAGCGCGTGGTGGCGTGGTTATCGCCGCCCAGGGTCGTGAGTTGGTTGATCTGGCGGGTGCCGCTGACTTCAAACTGCGCGTCCAGAGGGGACAGGTCCGGCTTGCCGAACTGGGTCACGTCGCTGGACTCCACCGTCAGCTCGACCGTTTCCCCGGAATTGAGGCGGCTGCGGTCAACGCTGGCGACCAGGTTCGCCGCCTGGGCGTGGCCTGCCGACAACGCGAGCAGGAGCAGAAGGGTGGTGCAGCGGCTCATCGAGTCGTGTCCTGATGTTGTTGCTGTTCGTACCAGAATTTGCGCCGTAGCAGTTCGCCGGGGTTGTCCGGGATCTCTTGCAGCCATTGCTCCAGGGCCTGGCGCCGCTCGCCTTCAAGGCGGGTATCGGCTGGGCGCAGGGGCGGCGTAGTGGTTTGCTCGTCTCCCAGCTCACTGCCCGGCACTTCGTTACCGCCTGGTTTTGGCGTAGCGCCGGCCTGGGTCTCACTTTTGCCGGCTTCGCCCTGGCCCTGGGCCGGCTGTTCGCCACCCTGAGCCGTTTGCCCGCTGGCGCCCGGTTGCGCAGTTTGGCCGGGTTGGGTGGTTTCGTCATCTGTGTTTTTTGCTGGCTGGGCCGGCTCGGGTTGCGCTTGCTCCTGCATCAGCGTTTCCACCAGGGCTTTGTTTTTCAGTGCCGGTTGCAGATCGGGCTGGGCCTCCAGAGCCTGTTCGTACGCGTCAATGGCCGCCTCGAACTCACCGGACTTGGCCAGCGCGTTGCCACGATTGTAGTGGGAATAGGCATCACTGCCTTGGGCAAAACGTTTAATGGCCTCGGCGTAATTGCCCGCCTCGTACAATGCCACGCCCTGCCATTGCGGGTCTTGGAAGTGTTCGGCGGCTTCGGCCGGGCGTTTGTGCTTGAGCAGGTACTGACCTTGTTGGTCTGGGCGCAGCCACAGGTCCTGGAGGCCAAACGCATAACTGGGTTGCGGTGCGCCCAGTAGCAGCAACGGCAGGCAGAACAGCCAGCCGCGACGCCCGGCGCAGGCGGCGAGCAGCAACAGTGGCAGCAGCAGCCAGTAGCCCTGGTCGGCCCAGGTATCCAGGTGCAGCACCTGGCCGTCGTTGCGCAGGGCTTGTGCGCTGTCGAGCAGGCCGAGTTGGCGCAGGTCCTTGTCATCCAGGCGCGCCGCACGGTAGCGGCCGCCCATTTCACTGGCGAAGGCCTTGAGGGTCGGGCTGTCGAGGCGTGGCACGAGGATCGCGCCCTGGTCGTCCTTGAGGAATTCGCCGCTTTCCTGGGTTACCGGTGTGCCTTCGCGGCTGCCGATGCCGAGGATCGACAAGGCCGGTGCCTGGGCACTTTGCAGTTGCAGGCGGATGCCTTGGCGTTCCTGTTTCGACAGCGAGGAACCGACCAGCAGCAGGCGCCCCTGGCCCAGGCCGCCTTGCTTGAGCAGGCCCAGGGCCTTTTCCACTGCCAGATCGGCGCGGTGGCCGGGCTCGGGCATGATCGACGGGCGCAGGGCTTCCAGCAGGTTGCGGCTGGTGGCCAGGTCATCCGACAGCGGCACCAGTGTGTGGGCACTGCCGGCATACACCACGATGGCGGTTTGTGCATCGGTGCGCGCTTGCAGCAAGTCGTACAGCTTGCGCCGCGCCTGCTCCAGGCGATTGGGCGGGCTGTCGGTGGCGAGCATTTCCGGGGTCAGCTCCAGCAGCACCACCAATGGGTCTGCGGGTTTCTGACTGGACTGTTCGACTCTTTGCCAACTTGGGCCCAGCAACGCCAGCACAGCCAAGAGCCAGGCAATGCCAAGCACCACCCATGGCAATTTGCTCTCGCGACCGTTGCCACCACTGAGCAACACGGCATGGAAGGCCGGCGGCAGGATCATCTGCCAGCGCCCGGCGCGCTTTTGCCGGTGCCACAACTGCCACAGCAACCAGCCAAGCAACGGCAGCAGCAACAGCCACCACGGGCGGAACCAGTGCGGCCACAGGGCGATCATCGACGCCTCCGCAAACGCAGGCGCTGGAGGCGCTGGCGCCATTGCGGGTGTTGTTGCAGGAAAATCCCCTTGTTCGACAGTTTGTTGAACCAGCGTTGCAAGGCGTTGTTCGGCCAGCGCTCCTGGATCACCAGTAACAGGCTCAGGATCAGCGCCAGGGCCAACGGGCCGCTGTATAACGCCTGGGCCGGGCGGGCCTGGGTGGGTTGTTGCTCGACAGGCTCGAGGGTGTCGAGGGTCTCCTTGATCCTTTGCAGTTCCTCGCCATCGCGGGCGCGGAAATATTGGCCGCCGGTGGCCTCGGCCAGTGCCTTGAGCGCCGGCTCGTCGAGGTCCAGGCTCGGGTTCACGCCGAGAATGCCCAGGGAGCCGGTTTGCTCGGGGTCGGCGCCGATGCCGATCGGGTAGATTTTCACCCCTTCCTCGGCCGCCAGGCGCGCTGCTGTCAGCGGGTCGATCTGCCCGGCGTTGTTGGCGCCGTCGGTGACCAGGATCAGCACGCGGCTTTGCGCCGGACGCTGGCGCAGGCGCTTGAGGGCCAGGCCAATGGCATCGCCGATGGCGGTGTTCTTGCCGGCAATGCCGATGCGGGCTTCGTCCAGCCAGGTGCGCACTGTGCGCCGGTCAAAGGTCAGTGGTGCTTGCAGATAGGCTTGGCTGCCGAACAGGATCAGCCCCACACGGTCGCCTTCACGCGCTTCAAGAAAGTCCCCGAGCAGGTGCTTGACCAGGGACAAGCGACTCACGTCCTCGTCCTGCCAGTGCATGTCAGGGAAATCCATCGAGCCGGACACGTCTACCGCCACCAGCAAATCCCGGCCACTGGCGGCAATCGGCAAGGGTTCGCCGAGCCATTGCGGGCGTGCGGCGGCGGTCAACAGCAGCAGCCACAGCACCACGAACGGTGCTTGCTGGCGCCAGGCGGGCAAGTTCACCCGGGCACGGCGGCGAGCCAAGCCTTCGAGATCGCTGAGGTAACTGACTTTCAATGCCGGCTCGCCGCTGTCGGCCACCGGCAGGATCAGGCGCATCAACCAGGGCAATGGCAACAGGGCGAAGATCCACGGCCAGGCAAACTCAAACATGTTTGCGAATCCAGGTGTCGACGGCCTGGGTCAGGCCGGCGATGGCTTTGTCATCGAGTTTGCATTCGGGTTTGTAGGCGCCCTCCACCAGCACCATCCAGCGCGTCAGGCCGGCAGCGGGGCAGCGGTTATCCAGGAAGGCCAGCCATTTGCGCCCGTTGAGGGTATGGCTCTGGCTATAAGGGTAGTCGTTGCGACACAGGCGTTTGAGCAGGCCGTTGAGTTGCTGCAACCAGGCGCCAGCGGGAGCGCCGTCGTAGGGCTTGGGCATCAGCGCCAGTTCGGCCAGGGCGGCGATGCGCAGCGGGTCGAGAGGCTGCTCGGCGCGGGCCACGGGGCGGCGGGTCGGCAAGAAGCGGCGCAGCCACCACAGGCCCCAGCCGAGCAGGGGGATCACCAGCAGCAACAGCCACCAGCCGGGTGCAGGTGGCCAGAACCCGATGGCCGGTGGGGCGATCAGCGGTTGCAGTTGATCCAGGCTGCTCATTGTTTTTTAACCGGGCGTTGCGGGTTGAGGTACTCGCGCAGTTGCTCGACCATTTCACTCTGGGTGCTCAACGGCATCAACAACACACGCAGTTTCTGCGCGAGCAGTTCCCAGCGAGCGATGCGGGCTTCGGCCTGGGCCTTGTAGGCCTGGCGCAAGTCGACGTTCAACGTATCCAGTTCCAGTTGCGCGCCACGCTCGGCAAAACGCAGCAACCCGGCGGCGGGCAGGGCGTGATCCAGTGGGTCGGAGATCGGCAGCAACAGCAGGTCGCAATGGCGCGACAGCAGGCTCAGCTGTTGCTCGGCGCCTTCGGTAAGCGCACGTTCGTCGCAGATCACAATCCCCAGGCTGCCCGGGCGCAGCACTTCACGGCCACGGCGCAAGGCCATGCCCAGGGCATCGGCTTCCGGGCGGCTTTCGGTGTTCAGGCTCTGGTTGACCCGCACCAGGCGGTTGAGCAGTTGCAACAGGCTTTGCTTGCTGCGCCGGGGCTTGATTTCGTAGTGCTCGCTGTCGCCGAACACCAGCCCGCCGACCCGGTCGTTATGCCCCAGCGCCGCCCAGCCGATCAGGCTGGCAGCCTGCGCGGCGAGCACGGACTTGAACATTTGCCCCGAGCCGAAAAACAGCCGGCAGCTTTGCTCGACCATGATGAAAATCGGCCGTTCGCGTTCTTCGTGGAACAACTTGGTGTGCGGCTCCTGGGTGCGCGCCGTCACGCGCCAGTCGATGGTGCGCACGTCGTCGCCGGCCTGGTACACGCGCACCTGGTCGAAGTCGACACCGCGCCCGCGCAGCTTGGAGTGGTGCAGGCCGATTAATGGGCTGCGCTGGCCGGGCGTGGAAAACAACCGCACTTCGCGCACATGGTGGCGCATCTCAATCAATTCACTGAGGGTTACGCGGATACCATCGCTTGCGTTCATCGACTTCAAGCGACGGCAACGACGTCGAGAATGCGTTGTACCACGCGGTCCTGGTCGATCCCGGCGGCTTCGGCCTCGAACGACAGGATGATGCGGTGGCGCAGTACGTCGAACAACACCGCCTGGATATCTTCCGGGCTCACGAAGTCGCGACCGGCCAGCCAGGCGTGGGCGCGCGCGCAGCGGTCCAGGGCAATGGAACCGCGCGGGCTGGCGCCGTAGGCGATCCACTCGGCCATTTCCGCGTCGAACTTGGCCGGGGTGCGGGTGGCCATCACCAGCTGCACCAGGTATTCCTCCACCGCGTCGGCCATGTACAAACCGAGGATTTCCTTGCGTGCGGCGAAGATCGCCTGCTGGCTGACGCGGCGCTCGGGCTTGGTTTCGCCATTCAACGCTTCGCCCCGCGCCTGTTGCAGGATGCGCCGTTCTACGGTGGCGTCCGGGAAGCCAATCTTGACGTGCATCAGGAAACGATCGAGCTGGGCTTCGGGCAGCGGGTAGGTACCTTCCTGTTCGATGGGGTTCTGCGTGGCCATCACCAGGAACAGCGGTGACAGCTCGTAAGTGCTGCGACCTACACTGACCTGGCGTTCGGCCATAGCTTCCAGCAAGGCCGACTGGACCTTGGCCGGTGCACGGTTGATTTCGTCGGCCAATACCAGGTTGTGGAAAATCGGCCCTTGCTGGAACACGAAGCTGCCGGTTTCCGGGCGATAGATCTCGGTGCCGGTGATGTCGGCAGGCAACAGGTCGGGGGTGAACTGGATACGATGGAACTGCGCTTCGATACCTTCGGCCAACTCCTTGATCGCCTTGGTCTTGGCCAACCCCGGTGCGCCTTCGACCAGCATGTGGCCGTCAGCGAGCAGGGCGATCAGCAGGCGATCGATGAGTTTTTCCTGGCCGAGAATCTGCGTAGAAAGAAAGGTTCGCAGCGCAAGCAGCGCTTCACGATGTTCCATCGATGACGGTTCCTGGAAAGATGAGCCTGATGCTCGAGCGCGAGCGTCAGGCTTGGGAGGCTTACTTTAATGCATCGAAGGGGGTGGCGACTAACAGCGTCACGGGTATTTTCAGAAAAACTTGTAGGGTTTTTGTGTGGGAACACGGTCAATGTGGGAGGGGGCTTGCCCCCGATGGCGGTGGGTCAGTCACAGATGTATTAACTGACCCGCCACTATCGGGGGCAAACCCCCTCCCACATTTGATCTATGGTGCAGCTTAAATCCGGATGAAAGTGCCGGTGCCTTTGAGGATGTTCTGCAAGGTTTCCTCCACCTCGGCCAGGTCGGATGCGGCGGTGGCGTGGGTGATTTCCAGCTGATCCTTGCCCCCCAGCGCATCGGTATCACCCGCTGCAAGTTCGACCAGCAACGTCGTGGCACTCAAGGTCACCTTCAGCCCATCCAGCGTCGACGGCTCGTAATCCCAGGTCAGTTCCACTTCATCTTCATCCGGGTACCGGCTCAGCATGAACATCTCGCCGTTCTTGCCGTGGCAGCAGAGCATGGCCATGTTGTCTTCTTCTTCATCGCAAGGGGTGGCCATCAGTGCGTCGGTTTTCAGTTGCAGCATGGGGAGTCCTGTCTGGGAGAGGGTGTTGCGCCGGGCAATTGTGCCATTGCGGCGAATTTTGTGCTGCATTGTGTGTCAGACCCAGAGCATGACCTGACGGGCTGTATCAGTCATTTCCGGTACTTGCTGACCTGGAAATGGCAGGTTTCTCACCTTGAAAATGCCGGTTGCACAAGTCGCAACCGGTAGTCTGCTTACCGATGACCGAATATGTCGCAGCGTCGCAAGCAGCTGTCTTACTACACTCGTTAAGCTGCGCAACGGATGTGCCCTGTGCCGGGAGCTGGACCTGCCCGTCGTATCGTCGCCTGGCAAGGCGCATGTCTTATGGAAGCTGTATGTGACCTGACTGTCTTGTCCAGCTTCACCCACCTGTCGCCCTGATTCGTTTATGGTGCTTATCGTCACTACCAGCGAACAGAGCTGACGGTCTCCCCGCAAGGGGATAACACGCGACGCTTCCATCAATAACAAGCCCAAGCGGAGTACCACAGATGGCGTTCTTCACCGCAGCCAGCAAGGCCGACTTCCAGCATCAACTGCAAGCGGCACTGGCGCAGCACATCAGTGAACAGGCACTGCCACAAGTGGCGCTGTTCGCTGAACAATTTTTCGGCATCATTTCCCTGGACGAACTGACCCAGCGTCGCCTCTCCGACCTGGCCGGTTGCACCCTGTCTGCCTGGCGCCTGCTTGAGCGCTTTGATCACACCCAACCGCAAGTGCGGGTCTACAACCCCGATTACGAACGTCATGGCTGGCAATCGACCCACACTGCGGTCGAAGTGCTGCACCATGACCTGCCATTTCTGGTGGACTCGGTACGCACCGAGCTGAACCGCCGTGGCTACAGCATCCATACCCTGCAAACCACCGTGCTGAGCGTACGCCGTGGCAGCAAGGGCGAGCTGTTGGAGGTTCTGCCAAAAGGCACCCAGGGCGAAGGCATCCAGCAAGAATCGCTGATGTACCTGGAAATCGACCGCTGCGCCAACGCCGCCGAATTGAATGTGCTGAGTAAAGAGCTTGAGCAGGTGCTGGGCGAAGTGCGCGTGGCCGTGGCTGATTTCGAGCCGATGAAAGCCAAGGTCCAGGACCTGCTGGCCGGTATCGACGCCAGCCAGTTCGCCATCGATGGCGAAGAAAAAGCCGAGATCAAGAACTTCCTGGAATGGCTGGTGGGCAACCACTTCACGTTCCTGGGCTACGAAGAGTTCGTGGTACGTGACGAGGCGGACGGCGGTCATATTGAATATGACGCCGATTCCTTCCTCGGTCTGACCAAGTTGCTGCGCGCCGGCCTCACCGCCGAAGACCTGCGCATCGAAGACTATGCGGTGGCCTACCTGCGTGAACCCACCGTGCTGTCGTTCGCCAAGGCCGCGCACCCAAGTCGCGTGCACCGCCCGGCCTACCCGGACTACGTGTCGATCCGTGAGATCAGTGCCGACGGCAAGGTCATCAAGGAACACCGCTTCATGGGCCTGTACACCTCCTCGGTGTACGGCGAAAGCGTGCGGGTGATTCCTTACATCCGCCGCAAGGTCGCGGAGATCGAACGCCGTTCGGGCTTCCAGGCCAAGGCGCACTTGGGCAAGGAACTGGCCCAGGTGGTTGAAGTGCTGCCCCGTGACGACTTGTTCCAGACCCCGGTCGACGAGCTGTTCAGTACTGTGATGTCCATCGTGCAGATCCAGGAACGCAACAAGATCCGTGTGTTCCTGCGCAAAGACCCATACGGTCGTTTCTGCTACTGCCTGGCCTACGTACCGCGTGACATCTACTCCACCGAAGTGCGCCAGAAGATCCAGCAAGTGCTGATGGATCGCCTCAAGGCTTCGGACTGCGAGTTCTGGACCTTCTTCTCCGAGTCGGTACTGGCTCGTGTGCAACTGATTCTGCGGGTTGACCCGAAGAACCGCCTGGACATCGACCCGCTGCAACTGGAAAAAGAAGTGGTGCAAGCCTGCCGCAGTTGGCAGGACGACTACGCCAGCCTGGTCGTGGAAAGCTTCGGCGAAGCCCACGGCACCAACGTGCTGGCGGACTTCCCGAAAGGCTTCCCGGCCGGCTACCGCGAGCGTTTTGCCGCGCATTCGGCCGTGGTCGACATGCAGCATCTGAACAGCCTCACCGAAGCCAACCCGCTGGTGATGAGCTTCTATCAGCCGCTGGGCCAGGTCTCCGGCCAGCGTGAGCTGCATTGCAAGCTCTACCACGCCGATACGCCGCTGGCATTGTCCGATGTGCTGCCGATCCTGGAAAACCTCGGCCTGCGCGTGCTGGGTGAGTTCCCGTATCGCCTGCGCCATGCCAATGGTCGCGAGTTCTGGATCCACGATTTTGCCTTCATCGCCGCCGAAGGCGTGAACCTGGATATCCAGCAGCTCAACGACACGCTGCAGGACGCGTTCGTGCATATCGTCCACGGCGATGCCGAGAACGATGCGTTCAACCGCCTGGTACTCACCGCCGGCCTGCCATGGCGCGACGTCGCGCTGCTGCGTGCCTACGCTCGCTACCTCAAGCAGATCCGCCTGGGCTTCGACCTGGGTTACATCGCCAGCACCCTGAACAACCACACCGACATCGCCCGCGAGTTGACCCGGTTGTTCAAGACCCGCTTCTACCTGGCGCGCAAGCTCACCGCCGACGACCTGGAAGACAAGCAGCAACGCCTGGAACAAGCGATCCTCACCGCCCTGGACGACGTTCAGGTGCTCAACGAAGACCGCATCCTGCGTCGCTACCTGGACCTGATCAAGGCCACCCTGCGCACCAACTTCTACCAGGCCGACGCCAACGGCCAGAACAAGTCGTACTTCAGCTTCAAGTTCGACCCGCGCGCCATTCCAGAACTGCCCAAGCCGGTGCCGAAGTTTGAAATCTTCGTCTATTCGCCGCGTGTTGAAGGCGTGCACCTGCGCTTTGGCAACGTTGCGCGTGGTGGCCTGCGCTGGTCTGACCGTGAAGAAGACTTCCGTACCGAAGTGCTCGGCCTGGTAAAAGCCCAGCAAGTGAAGAACTCGGTCATCGTGCCAGTCGGTGCGAAGGGCGGCTTCCTGCCGCGTCGCCTGCCACTGGGCGGCACCCGCGACGAGATCGCGGCCGAGGGCATCGCCTGCTACCGCATCTTCATTTCCGGCCTGTTGGATATCACCGACAACCTGAAGGACGGCGCCCTGGTGCCGCCGGCCAATGTCGTGCGCCATGACGACGATGACCCGTACCTGGTGGTCGCGGCGGACAAGGGCACCGCAACGTTCTCCGACATCGCCAACGGCATCGCCATCGACTACGGCTTCTGGCTGGGTGACGCGTTCGCTTCCGGTGGTTCGGCTGGTTACGACCACAAGAAAATGGGCATCACCGCCAAAGGCGCGTGGGTTGGTGTGCAGCGTCACTTCCGTGAACGCGGCATCAACGTGCAGGAAGACAGCATCACCGTAGTGGGCGTCGGCGATATGGCCGGTGACGTGTTCGGTAACGGCTTGCTAATGTCCGACAAGCTGCAACTGGTCGCGGCCTTCAACCACCTGCACATTTTCATCGACCCGAACCCGAACCCGGCCACCAGCTTCGTCGAGCGCCAGCGCATGTTCGAGCTGCCGCGTTCGTCCTGGACCGATTACGACACCAGCATCATGTCCGAAGGCGGCGGGATCTTCTCGCGCAGCGCCAAAAGCATCGCCATCTCGGCGCAGATGAAAGAACGCTTCGACATCCAGGCCGACAAGCTGACCCCGACCGAGCTGCTCAACGCCTTGCTCAAGGCACCGGTAGACCTGTTGTGGAACGGTGGTATCGGTACCTACGTCAAGGCCAGCACCGAAAGCCATGCCGACGTGGGCGACAAGGCCAACGACGCGCTGCGGGTCAACGGCAACGAGCTGCGCTGCAAGGTGGTAGGCGAGGGCGGTAACCTGGGCATGACCCAACTGGGTCGTGTGGAATTCGGCCTCAATGGCGGCGGTTCCAACACTGACTTCATCGACAACGCCGGTGGTGTGGACTGCTCCGACCACGAAGTGAACATCAAGATCCTGCTCAACGAAGTGGTGCAGGCCGGTGACATGACCGACAAGCAGCGCAACCAGTTGCTGGCGAGCATGACCGACGAAGTCGGCCACTTGGTGTTGGGCAACAACTACAAGCAGACCCAGGCCCTGTCCCTGGCTGCGCGCCGTGCCTACGAGCGTGCCGCCGAGTACAAGCGCCTGATGAGCGACCTGGAAGGCCGTGGCAAGCTGGACCGCGCCATCGAGTACCTGCCGACCGAGGAACAGCTCACCGAGCGCGCGTCCACCGGCAAGGGCTTGACCCGTCCAGAGCTGTCGGTGCTGATCTCGTACAGCAAGATCGACCTCAAGGAAGCGCTGCTCAAGTCCCAGGTGCCGGATGACGAGTACCTGACCCGTGACATGGAGACCGCGTTCCCACCGAGCCTGGTGGCCAAGTTCGGCGAGGCCATGCGTCGTCACCGCCTCAAGCGCGAGATCGTCAGCACCCAGATCGCCAACGACCTGGTCAACCATATGGGCATCACCTTCGTGCAGCGACTCAAAGAGTCGACCGGCATGAGCCCGGCAAACGTGGCCGGCGCCTATGTGATCGTGCGTGACATCTTCCATCTCCCGCACTGGTTCCGTCAGATCGAAGCCCTGGACCACCAGGTTTCCGCCGACGTGCAACTGGAGCTGATGGATGAGCTGATGCGCCTGGGCCGTCGCGCTACGCGCTGGTTCCTGCGCAGCCGTCGCAATGAGCAGGACGCCGGGCGTGACACCGCGCACTTCGGCCCACACCTGGCTGCGTTGGGTCTCAAGCTCGACGAGCTGCTGGAAGGCCCGACCCGCGAAGGCTGGCAGACCCGCTACCAGGCCTACACCGAAGCCGGCGTTCCGGAGCTGTTGGCGCGCATGGTGGCAGGTACGACTCACCTGTACACCTTGCTGCCGATCATCGAAGCCGCCGACGTAACCGGGCATGACGCCGCCGAAGTGGCCAAGGCCTACTTCGCCGTTGGCAGCGCCCTGGACTTGCCATGGTACTTGCAGCAGATCAGCGATCTGCCGGTGGCCAACAACTGGCAGGCCCAGGCCCGCGAAGCCTTCCGCGACGACGTGGACTGGCAGCAACGGGCGATCACCATCTCGGTACTGCAAATGGCCGACGCGCCACAAGACATGGAAGCCCGCGTGGCCCTGTGGCTTGAGCAGCATCAGGACATGGCCGATCGCTGGCGCGCAATGATGGTGGAAATCCGTGCAGCAGTGGGTACGGACTACGCCATGTACGCGGTCGCCAACCGTGAGTTGCTGGATCTGGCGTTGAGCGGTCAGTCGGTGCTGCAACCGGCTTGATCAAGCGGTAAATAAAAAGCCCCCGCATCGTGAGATGCGGGGGCTTTTCATTGGAACACTATTTATCAATCAACGAGGGGCCAAATGTGGGAGCGGGCTTGCTCGCGAATGCGGTATATCAGACACATATGTGTTAACTGACCCACCGCATTCGCGAGCAAGCCCGCTCCCACATTTTGATCTGCTTACACTTGGGTTCAGTGGTGCTTGAGTAATTTGGATTCCAGGTGATCCAGATGCAGGGTCATCAGCGCCACTGCGGTGGTTGAATCGCGCTGCTCAATCGCCTCCACGATCGCCTCATGCTCCTGCCACGCGCAATACGTGCAGGCCTTCGCTTCATATTGGGCAATGATCAACGACGTCAACGGCACCAGGCTGTTGAGAAACTGCGCCAGCGGCGCATTGCCTGCCATCTGTGCCAATTGCAGGTGGAACTCCCCCGATAACCGGATCGCCGGCCCCCGCTGATCACGCTCGATACAGTCGCGCTCGCGTGCAATCAGTTCGCGCAGTTGGCGGATCTGTCTCGGTGTCGCCTGGGCGCAGGCCAGTTGCACCACGGTGATTTCGGTCAGGCGCCGCGCTTCCAGAATCTGCCGCGTGTGCTGGGCATCTGGCGCGGCGACCTGGGCGCGTTGATTGGGGCGCAGGATGATCACTTGCTGATGGGACAGCTTGGCCAGCACCCGGCGGATCACGCTGCGGCTCACGCCAAAGGTTTCGCCCAGGCTTTCTTCGGTGAAGCGGCTGGACGGGGCGATGCGCTGTTCGAGAATTGCGTCGAACAAGCGGGGGTAGATGTCATCCACCGACAGCTTTTTACCAGGCACCAGGCGCAGTGCAGGGAGGAGTGGGTCGCGTTGCAAAGCGTGAGCGGTCATGGTCGTCCTCCAGAAAATCAACTGCCCAGATGGTCGTCCGGGATGTTCAAGCGAATGCCCATGCGCAGGCCTTCCTGAAGGATATGCCGACGCATTTCGGCGCTGGCCAGGGCGCTGTTTTTATTGCGGATGGCGCGCACCACGGCTTCGTTTTCCTGCAGGCGTTCAGCCAAGTGCTCAGGCGAATTACGCAGCACGTGGGCGCTTTGCTTGAGTGCATTGCTGGTTTGCTGCACTACGTTCTGGAAAATCGGGTTGGAAGTCAGGGCGAACAGTTCTTCGTGAAAGTCGATATACGCGTTCATGCCGGCTTCGGCGTCACCGGCATCGAGGGCCTCGCGCATGTCCATCAGGGTCAGGCGCAACTGGCCGACTTCCTTGCTGCTGATGGACTGGGCCACCAGGCCGACGATAAAGGGTTCGAGGGTGTAGCGCAGTTGCAGGATGTCTTCGAGGCTGGCATCGGCTACGGCGTCGCTCGATTGCGGCTCGCTGATACTGGTCTCCAGCACCACCACGCCTTTACCGGGCATGGAGCGCACCAGGCCGAGGGTTTCCAGCACGATCACGGCTTCGCGCAGGCTGGGGCGACTGATGCCCATTTGTTCAGCCAGTTCACGCTGGCCGGGCAGCATTTCACCACGCCGCCACTGGCCCTGCGCCAGGGCGGCGCGCAGTTTTTCTACGACTGAATTGACGACGGTTGAAGTGCTGATCACGTCGATGGCTCCTGAATGTTGCAAAAAAACAAATTAGAACTCCTGATGCGCCGGCAACACCGGCTTTTTGGCCTGGAAGGCATAACCTTGCTGGCCGTCCAGCACCTTGTTGGCGCGCGGGATGTCGATGTCTTTTTCCCACCGGGCAATCGCCACGGTAGCCACGCAGTTGCCGATCAGGTTAGTCAATGCACGGCCAATGCCCATAAACCAGTCCACTGCCAATACCAGCACCAGGCCAACCACCGGAATCGCCGGAATAGCCGTGAGCGTCGCCGCCAGAATGACCAGCGCCGAGCCCGGGATACCGTGGGCACCTTTGGAGGTGATCAACGATACCAGCAGGATGGTCAACAAGTCGGTCATCGACAGCGGAGTACCGGTGGCGTTGGCGATAAACACGATGGCCAGGGTCAGGTAGATCGAGAAACCGTCGAGGTTGAACGAGTACCCTGTCGGAATCACCAGGCCGACAGTCGAGCTGCCGATGCCCAAGTGTTCCAGCTTACGCATGATCTGCGGCAGCACGGCATCGGACGAAGCGGTGCCCATCACGATCAGCAGCTCTTCGCGCAGGTACTTGAGCAGGGGCAGCATGCGCAGGCCCGACAGGCGCATCACCAGGCCGAGGATCAGCCCGACGAAAGCAAAGCAGGTCAAGTAGAACAGGCCCACCAGGCTGCCCAGGTGTTGCAGGGAGTCCAGGCCGTAGGTGCTGGTGGTGAACGCGATCGCGCCGAACACACCAATCGGCGCCAGGCGCACGATCATGCCCATGATGCGGAATATCACGTGGCTCAGCTCGTTGATCAGCCGCGAGATGCCGCTGGCCGCCTCACCCACCAGGTTCAACGCACTGCCGAACAGCACCGAGAACAACAACACTTGCAGCACATTGTTATCGGCGAATGCGCCGATCACCGAGTTGGGGATCAGGTCCATCAGGAACTGGCTGGTGCCGCGGATGTGTTGGCCCTTGTCGGCCAGTTCATTCAAACCAGCGGAAGAGAGCTGCTCCAGGTGGATATTGGCGCCGCTGCCGATGCCGGTGCTGAACGCCATGATCAACCCGAGCACCAGGGCGACAGTGGTGAGTACTTCAAAGTAAATCACCGACTTGAGGCCGATGCGCCCGACCTTCTTCAGGTCGCCGGCGCCGGAAATACCGCTGACCACCACGCAGAAGACGATCAGGCCAATCAGCATTTTGATCAGCTTGATAAAGCCGTCACCCAGGGGTTTGAGTTGCGAGGAGAATTCGGGAAGGGCCAGGCCGCAGACTACGCCTAGCATCAGGCCGATCACGACTTGCAGGAAAATCGAACGCGAGCACCATCTGAGCATGGGAAGGATCTCTATTCGGTGCCCTGGTGGTTCCAGGGCTTAATTGTTGTGGTCTTACCGGTAAGTCCAGTGCGTGGCCAGTCTACGCCTGGCTTTTTTCAAATAACAAGTAAATATTCGGCGGTTCGTAGGTCCCGGTCTGACCAGTTAGTCGGTCAGTACGATGCTTGAGCGGTTGACGGGGTATATTTTTTTTTGCGTATCATCCGGCTTCTGTACACGAGGTGACGAATGGACCCATCAGGTCTGACAACCGACGCAGCCGGGTGCACCCATTGCACATGGCGCAACGCCGCCCCCGAATACCTCCATTACCACGACCACGAGTGGGGCGTGCCGGTGGCGGATGACATCCAGTTGTACGAGAAAATCTGTCTGGAGGGCTTTCAGGCCGGAATGGCGTGGATCACCATCCTGCGCAAGCGTGAAAGCTTCCGGCAGGCGTTCGAGGGTTTTGATTTTCGCCGGGTGGCGCAGTACGGCGAGGCGGATATCGAGCGCTTGATGAACGACCCGGGCATCGTGCGTAATCGGGCCAAGGTTGTTTCCACTATCAACAATGCGCGCCGGGCCTGTGAACTGGTGGATGAGATCGGCTCGCTGGCGCGCTGGTTGTGGGCATTCGAGCCTGCCGAGCAGGAGAGGCCAGCGGTGGTGGACATGGCGTACTGGACGGCCAACCCGACATCACTGGCGTCGGTGCGCTTGTCCAAGGCCCTGAAGAAGCGCGGTTGGACCTTTGTCGGCCCGACTACGATGTATGCGTTGATGCAGGCGATGGGAATGGTCAATGACCACCTTGAAGGTTGCGTTTGTCGGCAGCGGATTGAGGCGCTGCGCAACCACTTCAAGCGACCCTGACCCTGTGGGAGCGGGCCTGTTCCCATATTGGTTTTGTATCGTGGCGGGTTACTGTGGCAGCGGGGTCAGCACTTCAGCCTTGTCATCCAGCACCATCACCACCAGCAGTTTGGCCGGTTGGGTCTGGCTGGCATTGCTCGATTCAAAATGCCGCGAACCGGCCGGTTCGTAGAACGATTCCCCAGCTTTGTAAGTGATCGCTTTCTCCTCGTTGACCCGCGACGTGATCTCGCCTTCCAGCACATACGCCACGGCCGTACCGGTGTGGCTATGGGGCACGGTGGCCTGGCCGGGGGCGTAGTCGACGGTGAGCATGGTGGTTTTCTTGCCGGGCACATTGGTCAAGGCGTGCTCTTGCAGCACCTTGATCGTTTCCTTGTTGTACACCGGGTCGTGGGCAAATGCGCCGAGGGAGGCGAGCATCAGCGTGGTGGCGAGCAATCGTTTCATGGTGAGGGTTCCACATAGTTCAAGACCTCTCCACCCTACGCCGCAGCGTGCACACCACCAATGACCAATGCGCCGGAAAACCCCTTAGCCAATCTGCTGGAGGATATCGCGAACCTTGTCCAGCGCCGGGTCGATGTCCAGGGTTTCCATGGCGCCGAAGCCGATGATCAGGCCCGGGCGAACCGCAGCGTCGTGGTAAAACACGTCCAGCGGATACAACCCCACGTCCACCTGGCGCGCCAGTTCGATCAGCAATGCAACATCCACTGGCACTTTGCACAGCGCTGCCATATGAAAGCCGGCCACTGTAGGCACCGCTTCAAACCACGGTGACAGGTCACCCGCCAGACGCTGCAGGATGCGCTCGCGGCGCCCGGCATAGACGCTATGGCAGCGGCGGATATGCTTGAGCAAATAGCCCTCGCTGATGAACTTGGCCAGTGCCCATTGCGGCAGGGTCGAGCAGTGCTGGTCAGTCAATTGCTTGGCCTTGAGCACAGCGCCATAAATCGCCGGTGGGAGCACTGCATAGCCCAGGCGCAACTCCGGCAGCAGGGTTTTGGAGAAGGTCCCGACGTAGGTCACCACGCCGCGGGTGTCCATGCTTTGCAGGGAGTCGGTGGGGCGGCCTGCGTAGCGGAATTCGCTGTCGTAGTCATCTTCGATAATGATTGCGCCAAGCTCGATGGCCCGCGCCAGCAACGCTTCGCGGCGCGGCAGGCTCATGGGCATGCCGAGGGGGAACTGGTGTGACGGCGTCACGTAGATCAATCGCGTGCCATCGGGAATATTTTCGACCTGAATACCGTGTTCGTCGACCGGCACACTCGCGACGCTGGCGCCCATCGCCACGAACAGTTGGCGTGCCGGGCTGTAGCCTGGGTCTTCCATGGCCACGATGCTGCCCGGTTCCAGCACTACGCGGGCGATCAGGTCGAGGGCCTGCTGCGCGCCATTGGTGACCACGATGTCGCTGTCGCGGCATTTGACCCCACGGGAGAAGGCGATATGCCCGGCAATGGAACTGCGCAACGCGGGCAGTCCCTCGGGCTGGCTGTAGAAACCGCTGTTCTGGGCGATACGGCGCAGGGCGTCCTGGGTGCAGCGCCGCCATTCGTCCTGGGGGAATTGATTGCGTGTGGTGGCGCCGCCGATAAATTCATAGCGCAGGATGCTGTCGTCGGTGGGATGGCGCATGGGCGAGGGCAACGCCGCCCACTTGCCCAGGTTGGCAGCGCAGGCCAGGTCGGCAGCGGTCTGTACGCGGTCGGGCTGTGGCGCCCACGCATTGACGAAGGTGCCTCGGCCAATCTTGCCGACCAGTAGGCCTTCGTATGTCAAGGTCGCGTAGGTGTCGGAGACGGTTTTGCGCGATACGCCTAATTGCTCGGCGAGCAGCCGGCTGGGAGGCAGTTGTGCACCGGCCGAGAGTCTCCCGGTGGCGATGGCTTCGCGTAACTGCTGATAAAGCTGGGCAGCCAGGTCTTTGCGGCCGGTGATGACGAGGTGCAATTGCATGTTTCATCCTGGGGCAGATCGATCTGCGCCAAGGTTACTCGCAAACCGATCCGAAGAAACCCAGGTGGCGTCAGGACAAGAAACCACCGTCCACATTCAGCGACATGCCGGTGGTGTAGCTTGAGGCATCACTGGCCAGGTACAGCACCGCGCCGGCCATTTCGCTGGGGTCGGCCACACGCTTGAGCGGGATCTGGGCCAGGGCCACTTTCAGGATCGAGTCGTTCTTGACCAGCGCCGAGGCGAACTTGGTGTCGGTCAGGCCCGGCAGCAACGCGTTGCACCGGATGCCGAATGCCGCACATTCCTTGGCAAACACCTTGGTCATGTTGATCACGGCGGCCTTGGTCACCGAATAGATACCCTGGAACACGCCGGGCGAGATACCGTTGATCGAGGCCACGTTGATGATGCTGCCGCCGCCGTTCTCACGCATCAGCTTGCCGGCTTCCACCGACATGAAGAAGTAGCCACGGATATTCACGTCCACAGTCTTCTGGAAGGCGGCCAGGTCGGTGTCCAGCACGTTGCAGAATTGTGGGTTGGTGGCGGCATTGTTGACCAGGATATCCAGGCGTCCGAACTGCTCGCGAATGCCGGCGAACACCTGGGTGATCTGTTCCATTTCACCAATATGGCAGGCAACGGCGGTGGCTTTGCCGCCGTCGGCGATGATCGCATCGGCCACGTGCTGGCAACCGTCCAGTTTGCGGCTGGAGACAATCACATGGGCGCCTTGCTGGGCCAGCAACTTGGCGATGGCCTCACCGATGCCACGGCTGGCACCAGAAACGAAAGCAATCTTGCCATCAAGGTCGAACAGGTTGGTCTTGGACATAGAAATTCCTTGTTGTTGCAATCAGAGTGCGGATTTACCGATGACATTCAGGCTCATCTGCTCCAGCAGCTTGTTCATGTGGATGAACTGCGCAAAGCGTTTGTCCTGGGTCTGGCCATGGAAGAAACGGTAGTAGATCTGCTGCACGATGCCGGCCAGGCGAAACAGGCCGTAGGTGTAATAGAAATCGAAATTGTCGATCTGGATACCGGAGCGCTCCGCGTAGTAGTCGACAAACTGGCGGCGGGTGAGCATGCCGGGGGCGTTGCTCGGCTGACGCCGCATCAGTTGCACTGGCGCCGGGTCTGCGGCTTCGATCCAGTAGGCGAGGGTGTTGCCCAGGTCCATCAGCGGGTCGCCCAGAGTGGTCAGTTCCCAGTCCAGCACGCCGATGATCTGCATCGGGTTATGCGGGTCGAGGATCACGTTATCGAAGCGGTAGTCGTTGTGCACGATGCTGGAAGTCGGGTGGTCGGCTGGCATCTTGTCGTTGAGCCAGGCGCGTACCGCCTCCCATTTTGGTGCGTCGGGGGTCAGGGCCTTTTCGTAGCGGTCGCTCCAGCCGCGGATCTGCCGCGCCACGTAGCCCTCGGGCTTGCCCAGGTCGGCCAGGCCGCAGGCGTTGTAGTCCACCCGATGCAGTTCGACGAACTTGTCGATAAAGCTTTTGCACAAGGCTTCAGTCTTGCGCGCGTCCAGCCCCAGTTCGGCCGGCAAGTCAGAGCGCAGGATGATGCCGTTGACCCGCTCCATTACATAGAACTCGGCGCCGATCACCGATTCATCGGTACAGTGCACATAAGCCTTGGGGCAGTAGGGAAAGCCATCTTTAAGCTGGTTGAGAATGCGGTATTCGCGGCCCATGTCGTGGGCGGACTTGGCCTTGTGGCCAAAGGGCGGACGGCGCAGCACGAATTCCTGGCCCGGGTATTCCAGCAGGTAGGTCAGGTTCGATGCGCCGCCGGGGAACTGGCTGATCGTGGGCGTGCCACTCAAGCCCGGGATATGGGCCTTGAGGTAGGGATCGATCAGGCCGGTATCAAGCTCTTCGCCTGGGCGAACCTGGGTTGATTGGTCGTTCAGCGCCATGCTTATCCCTTCTGCTTATTCTTAAGGCCTTGGACTATTTCCTAATCTAATGCGCCCAGCCGCCCAACGA
The DNA here is from genome assembly GCF_009659625.1 of Pseudomonas haemolytica. Lineage (GTDB taxonomy): Bacteria > Pseudomonadota > Gammaproteobacteria > Pseudomonadales > Pseudomonadaceae > Aquipseudomonas > Aquipseudomonas haemolytica. Next base: position 194,703 of record NZ_VOIW01000005.1, read on the forward strand.
CAAGGTCGGGGCGGCTTAATAGGTTAGCGTGTTGAAGGGTGATCAGCGTGCCTGATTGGTCACTTTGCAGGCGCTGGCAACGTGACCGGCGTGAGCGCCGGGCGGCCGGCAAAGTATTCCACCAGGTTGTCAGCGACACGCTGCACGGTGTCGTGGGCGGCTTCCGGTGACAGGCCTGCGACATGGGAGGTGAGCACTGTATTGTTCAGGCGCTTGAGGGCGTCCGGTACCTTGGGCTCGTCGTCGAACACATCCAGCGCGGCGCCGCCGATACGCCGTTGTTCCAGTGCGGCCACTAGATCAGCGGTCACCACCACGCTGCCGCGGCCGATGTTCACCAGATAGCCGTGTGGCCCCAAAGCGTCGAGGGCATGGCGGTCGATCAAGTGACGGGTGCTTGCTCCGCCGGGAGTCGCCAGGATCAGGAAGTCCGAGTTTCGGGCTAGCTCCACGGCCGTCGCACAATAGGTGTAATCCACGTCATCGCGGGGTTGGCGGTTGTGATAACTCACCTCCATGCCGAAACCGAGGGCGGCGCGCTTGGCGATCTCCATACCTACGGCACCAAGCCCGAGAATTCCCAGTTGCTTGCCCGCCAGGGAAGGGCGCATGACCTTGGGCCATTCGCTGCGCCGCACGGCGGCATCCGTCTGGGGAATGCCGCGCACCAGCGAGAGCAGCAAGGCCATGGCGTGATCGGCCACCGAAGGCGCGTTCACCCCGGCGCCGTTGGTCACCACGATCCCGCGATTGCTCGCGGCCTGCAGGTCCACGTGTTCGTAGCCCGCTCCGATCACGCAGATGATTTCCAGCAAGGGCAACGCGGCGATTTCCTCGGCGTACAGCCCCAGCGGGCCACGGGTCACTACGGCCTTGATCTGCCCGCCTTGGGTCTTGATCGCCTGGGCCCGTTCAGCAGGAGTCGGCGCCAGGATCACATGAAAATCATTGCTCTCGATGATTTGCAGGTATTCATTGATGGTTTCAACCAGGACCAGAACAGTGATGGGCATCGCAAGGCTCTTCCTGAAGGGTTTGAGAGCATGAGTATGCGGGATTTGTAAGGCGGAACGTTTTATTGGGATGGAAAAATTTCTTCTTTCGTCAGACCAATCTGAATTTGGAGACCGTCCATCCGTAGCCGCTTTTTTGCGCAAGACTTTAATGACTTTCCCATCAGCAGAGACGACATGGATGCTTGTTCCTGCCACACCCGAAGAGATCGAATGGACGCCGTATGGTTACAAACACAGCCCCTCAACGCTGGTTCCCTGGAGAGCGGTTATCGCCAGTACGCTTGTCGGCCCCGCCAAGTACAGGCCGGGCATCGCTATTGAAAAGCTTGAAAGGGAGGCTTATAAAAACGGAGTACCCACTACGAATGGAAAGCCTTGGAGAGTCATGGAATTCTCCCACTGCATAGGCGCGAGCCATGGCAAACTCAGCCGCTGGGTTCGGATCGAACTAAGCGCTGGCGCCATTCATGGTCACCCAATTTCTGAACAGGAATTCAGGAGGTTAACAAATTGATTTCGCTCAATTTTATTGGTGGAACAGTCACCCATGACGATTTGTCGCTCTTGCAGGATGTTGCAGTGGCGAAGCAGGTCGATCTGTTAAAGGAAGATATGCTCCAGGTCGAGTTCGCCGCAGGATTGCTGCTGGACGTTGGTTGGTATCCCGAATTTGATACAACGGGTGGATTCCGGATAAATGTCATCAAGAACTATGACTGGGACCACCCGCTCATAGCGCTGACTGCCCACGAGACGACTGAACTGATGGAAAAACTGGATATTGCGCAGAGCACCATAAAGGGCGAGCTGCGCAATGCAAGCCAGGGGAACTCGGCTTCTTGATTGGAAGCGTCAGCTCCAGATATCCCTCGCTTTGACCTGCTTTGTAAATGCCCCGGCCAACGTTGCATTGTGATGCTCGATGATCGCCTTGGCCGACAGCGCCGGCGTATCCATGCACGTATGGCCGTCCTCCGGTAACACCACCGAGAACCCCAGTTCCACCGCCACACGACAGGTGGTATCGACGCAGAACTGAGTTTTCATGCCCACGATGACCAACTCCTCGATTTGCGCCGCCGCTAATTGCTGCGCCAGATCGGTGCCCAGGAAACAGCTTGGGCGGGTTTTATTAAACAGGTGGTCGTGGGACTCGTCGACGTTCAGGCCTCGCCACAGCTGCCACAGTGGGCTACCTGCTTCAATGGGCGAGCCGGTGGGGCCGGTATGGCGAGCGAAAAAGATTGGCGCGCTAGCCGAGCGGGCGCGTTGGATCAATTGGTTGACGGTGTCCAGCACACGTTCGCGCTCGAAGGGCTTTTGCGGCCCGTCGTACAGGCCGGTTTGCATATCAATGATCAGTAGGGCGGTAGCCATGGTGTTACTCCTTGAGAGTGCCGGATGGCGGAGCAACAAAAAAGGCCCCGTCCATCGCTGGCGGGGCCTTGGGGTATTTCCGGAGGGTGTCTAGATGAAGCACCCACGGTCACCGCACGACCCGCCATTGGCGGTCGTGGTGGTGGTGTGGGTGAGGTTCAACTGAATAAGGTTCATGCCCCGATCATGCTGGGGCGGGCGCGCGGCTGTCAACGGGCGTGTCCGATTTGTTTCCCCCAATCTATTGGGCTGTGCCCGTATTCCGTGCCTGGGCTTGCTCTCTTTGAGCGATCGGCATGAAGTCGTACGTAGGAAAAAATTCGGTCTGGTACGCGCCCCAGGCAGTGTTTTCAATCGCAAGGTTGACCTCAGCCAGGCGCGACGCCGGCAAGCGCAGGACGACGACCTGCCCTATGCCCATGGTTATATTCCAACTGACGACTTCTACGCCGGCAGGCGGAAATACCTTGTGAAATTCCTGTTTGGCAAGTTGGGCTTTCAACTCGCCTAGCGGTCGTGATTGATCGTGTTTAAGAAAGACGGTCAACATGACTGCATTGTCAGGTGTGACGGCGATACTTTTTGCAGGAGAGGCTGCACTTGCCTGCGCCATGGCTGAGCTGGGTAGCAGTACGGCCGCCAGCAGTGCAGGTATTAACAGAGATTTGAATGGCGTGGGTATATTCATATCAAGGTGCCTCGTTTGTTATTGGTTTTTATGGCTGGATATAAAGACGTGAGTCAACGCAGTAAGCGATGGGCAGATTTGTCAATAAGTAAGTGTGGTTTGATCAGTTCGACATTTTAGTCTTTATCGGGCCGGTGTAAGGCGCGTGCACTACATAAATTCGAACGGAAGGGTTGGTGGCGACCATGTCGCGACGAACTTCCCGGGAGTAGGTAAACTCGGTGTTATCCAGTTTTTCCAGTCGCCTGACGATTGTACGATTGGGGCCGAGGTCAGGCACCAGGATGTGGGTCTGCTTATCGCCAGTGACCAGGAAATAACCCCCACCCCCATCGGGGTGTTTCGAGCGCCCGGTATCCGTGTAGAAGAACTCATAACGATTGCGCTGCGGGTCCCACATCGATATTCCGACTACACCTGGATAGTTAGCCTTGACGTCTTTTTCTGGTTCACCCTCTATATAGACCTTGGTAGTCAACCATTGAGGTGAGGAGGCCAGCGCACGAATATCCGCCTCGGGCTCCGCTGATGTCGCGTAACTTAAGGAAGAGACTAATGATCCCGCAAAAATCAGGCTGATAAAAGCAATGTTGAATCTTCGCATTGTCAAGCTCCTGAAGTCTTTATTAAGTATTGTTTCCAGTGCGGGGACGATATTAGTTTGGGGGTTTGTGGCTGCTCAATAGCTATGAATGGTTCTGTAACAGTTCAGGTGTTGTATGGATAAAAATATAATTTTTATGCGAGTGATCTCTGAAGTTTTTGTCGGACTCTTCTTGTGTATTTTGTTTGTTACATGAGAGGACGTATTGTCCGTACGACTCTACGGCAGTCCAAATCCTTCACCGACGGCCGTCCTTGAACGGCCGCACCGCATAACCATTCCTCAGCTAAGTCTTTGCTTATTCAAGAGAATCCCGGACAATCCGGCCCTTGTTATGGCCAGGGCGCTGCCTGTCAGGGGTTTCTGACTCGTCCTGGCCGTGTGAATGCGGAGATCCGACCGGATGAATGATCAGGCCAATAGCGTCGACGAACGCTATGCAACGACACCTGCAACCCTCACAAGCTGGAGCCGCCAGGACACCACCTGGATGCTCGGGCTGTTCGGTACCGCCATCGGCGCCGGTACTTTGTTCTTGCCGATCAACGCGGGCCTGGGAGGCTTCTGGCCACTGGTGATCCTCGCGCTGCTTGCGTTCCCGATGACGTTCTTTGCCCACCGAGGGCTGACCCGTTTCGTACTGTCCGGCCGTGAAGGTTCCGACATCACCGATGTGGTTGAAGAGCATTTCGGTATCAAGGCCGGTGCGCTGATCACCTTGCTGTACTTCTTCGCGATCTTCCCGATCCTGCTGATCTACAGCGTGGCCCTGACCAATACCGTCAGCAGCTTCATGGAGCACCAGTTGCACATCATGCCGCCGCCGCGGGCGATCCTGGCGTTTGTGCTGATCCTCGGCCTGTTGGCCGTGGTGCGTTGCGGTGAGCAAGTGATCGTCAAGGCCATGAGCTTGATGGTGTATCCGTTTATCGTCGCCTTGCTGTTCCTTGCGGTGTACCTGGTGCCGCATTGGAATGGCGGCATTCTGAGTACTGCCAGTGAGGTGCCGGCACCGTCGGCGTTGCTCAATACACTGTGGCTGGCGATTCCGGTGATGGTGTTCTCGTTCAACCATTCGCCGATCATTTCGACCTTTGCGGTTGACCAGAAGCGCCAGTACGGCGTACACGCCGAGGAGCGCAGTTCGCAGATCCTGTCCCGGGCGCACCTGTTGATGGTGGCGATGGTGCTGTTCTTCGTGTTCAGTTGCGTGCTCACCCTGTCGCCAGCGCAGTTGGCCGAGGCGAAAGCGCAGAACCTGTCGATCCTGTCGTACCTGGCCAACCACTTCGACAACCCGACCATCGCTTTCGCTGCGCCGTTGATTGCGTTCGTGGCGATTGCCAAGTCGTTCCTGGGCCACTACATCGGTGCCAGCGAGGGCCTCAAGGGCTTGGTGATCAAGACCGGTCGCCGTCCGGCACCGAAGACCCTGGACCGCATGACCGCCGCATTCATGCTGGTGGTGTGCTGGATCGTCGCCACGCTGAACCCAAGCATTCTTGGGATGATCGAGACGCTGGGTGGGCCGATCATTGCATCGATCCTGTTCCTGATGCCGATGTACGCGATCCGCAAGGTGCCGGCGATGGCCAAGTACCGTGGGCAGGCGTCTAACGTGTTCGTTACGGCGGTAGGTTTGGTGGCGATTACGGCGTTGGTGTATTCGCTGATTGCCTAAGGTTTGACACAGCCCTCAAGGGCTGACCAGATCCAAATGTGGGAGGGGGCTTGCCCCCGATAGCGCAGGTTCAGTCGATTGATGGGTGACTGATGCACCGCCATCGGGAGCAAGCCCCCTCCCATATTTGTTTTGTGGTGTTGCTGATACCGTATTGCGGGCATAAAAAAACGCCGCGTACCTTGCGATACGCGGCGCTGATTTACCAGGTATAGCTACATCAACCTACCGTTAAGCTTGAATCACCGGGATGTTGGCGCTTGCTGCGATCTTGCGGAACTCAGCGATCTGGTCGAAGTTCAGGTAGCGGTAGACGTCACTGGCCATGGTGTCCAGTTTCGCTGCGTAGCCCATGTACTCTTCGACAGTCGGCAGGCGACCCAGGGTAGAGGCCACGGCCGCCAGCTCAGCCGACGCCAGGTAGACGTTCGCACCATCACCCAGGCGGTTCGGGAAGTTACGGGTCGACGTCGACACCACGGTCGAATTCGGCTCTACACGTGCCTGGTTACCCATGCACAGCGAGCAACCCGGCATTTCCATGCGCGCGCCAGCCTTGCCGTAGATACCGTAGTAGCCTTCTTCGGTCAGTTGGTGAGCGTCCATCTTGGTCGGCGGCGACAGCCACAGACGGGTTGGCAGCTGGCCCTTGACCTGTTCCAGCAACTTGCCGGCAGCGCGGAAGTGGCCGATGTTGGTCATGCACGAACCGATGAACACTTCGTCGATCTTCTCGCCAGCAACGCTGGACAGCAGGCGTGCGTCATCCGGGTCGTTGGGTGCGCAGAGGATCGGCTCGTTGATCTCGGCCAGGTCGATCTCGATGATTTCGGCGTATTCGGCGTCGGCATCGGCTTCCATCAGTTCCGGGTTGGCTACCCAGGCTTCCATCGCTTGGGCACGACGTTCCAGGGTGCGTGCATCGCCGTAGCCTTCGCCGATCATCCAGCGCAGCAGGGTGATGTTGGAGTTCAGGTACTCGGTGACGGAGTCCTTGGACAGCTTGATGGTGCAACCGGCAGCCGAACGTTCAGCCGAGGCGTCGGAGAGTTCGAAAGCCTGTTCCAGCGTCAGGTCGTTCAGGCCTTCGATTTCCAGGATGCGGCCGGAGAAGGCGTTCTTCTTGCCTTTCTTCTCTACGGTCAGCAGGCCAGCCTGGATCGCGTAGTAAGGAATGGCATGAACCAGGTCACGCAGGGTGATGCCAGGTTTCATCTTGCCTTTGAAGCGCACCAGGATCGATTCCGGCATGTCCAGTGGCATCACGCCAGTGGCTGCGGCGAACGCGACCAGGCCAGAACCGGCCGGGAACGAGATGCCCATCGGGAAACGGGTGTGGGAGTCACCACCGGTACCGACGGTATCCGGCAGCAGCATGCGGTTCAGCCAGCTGTGGATGATGCCGTCGCCTGGACGCAGCGATACACCGCCACGGGTCATGATGAAGTCAGGCAGGGTGTGGTGGGTGGTCACGTCGATCGGCTTTGGATAAGCCGCGGTGTGGCAGAAGGACTGCATCACCAGGTCGGTCGAGAAGCCCAGGCACGCCAGGTCTTTGAGTTCATCACGGGTCATTGGACCGGTGGTGTCCTGGGAGCCGACGGTGGTCATCTTCGGTTCGCAGTAAGTACCTGGGCGAACGCCTTTGCCTTCCGGCAGGCCGCATGCCTTGCCGACCATTTTCTGTGCCAGGGTGAAGCCTTTGCCGGTGTCGACAGGTGCTTCAGGCAGCTTGAACAGGTCGGTAGGGCCCAGGCCCAGTTCTGCGCGGGCCTTGTCGGTCAGGCCGCGACCGATGATCAGCGGGATACGGCCGCCGGCGCGAACTTCGTCCAGCAGTACCGGGGTCTTCATTTCGAAGGTGGTCAGGACTTCATCAGTGCCGTGTTTGCAGACTTTGCCAGCATGAGGGTACAGGTCGATCACGTCGCCCATGTTCATGTTGGTGACGTCGAATTCGATAGGCAGTGCGCCAGCATCTTCCATGGTGTTGTAGAAGATCGGGGCGATCTTGCTGCCGAAGCAGAAACCGCCGGCACGCTTGTTCGGCACGTAAGGCACGTCGTCGCCGAAGAACCACAGTACCGAGTTGGTGGCCGACTTACGCGACGAACCGGTACCGACCACGTCACCGACGTAGGCGATCGGGAAGCCTTGGCCGCGCATTTCTTCGATCTGCTTCATCGGGCCGGTCTTGCCTTGCTCGTCCGGTACGATGCCTTCGCGCGCCATTTTCAGCATGGCCAGGGCGTGCAGCGGGATGTCAGGACGGGACCAGGCATCAGGCGCAGGGGACAGGTCGTCGGTGTTGGTCTCGCCGGTGACCTTGAACACGCGCAGGCTGATCTTGTCGGCCAGGGTAGGGCGGTTGCGGAACCACTCGCCGTCAGCCCAGGACTGGATCACGCCTTTGGCGTGCTCGTTGCCGTTGCGGGCTTTTTCAGCCACGTCGTGGAACGCATCGAACATCAGCAGGGTGTGCTTGAGCTGGGCGGCCGCGACGGGCGCCAACGTGGCGTCGTCCAGCAGCTCGACCAACGTCACGATGTTGTAGCCGCCTTGCATGGTGCCGAGCAGTTCAACAGCGCGTTTCTTGTCGATCAGGGGGGAAGTGGCTTCGCCCTTGGCCAGGGCAGACAGGAAACCGGCCTTGACGTAGGCAGCTTCGTCAACGCCTGGTGGAATGCGGTTGGTGATCAGGTCAACGAGGAATTCTTCTTCGCCAGCCGGAGGATTTTTCAGCAGCTCGACCAGGCCTGCGGTTTGTTCGGCGTTAAGCGGCTGGGGAACGATACCCAGGGCGGCACGCTCTTCGATATGTTTGCGGTAGGCTTCAAGCACAGTTATTACCCTCATCAGTGGTCCCACGGGACGCTCATCCAGAAATGAACGGCACGCATGCGCTCGGGGGCTTTTTGAGCCGCAAAGCCAGCGCTGCCGGCATTCCTTACAGAAGCTGTTTTCAAAGTTTTACGCCTGCAGAACGGAGCTGATGAGGGTTGGCGCGGGCTCTGACCTACCGGGTCGAACCTGCGCCAACACCGTTCTGAAGGAACGACTGTGCTCGTGACGCTTTGAAAACAGCTTCCAGCGGATTATTGGCGCCTTACAAGGCCGGGTGATTCTACGGCAAAAAAAAACTAAAGGTAAGTTACCTAACCAAGTTTGCGGGGTGATCAACCTTAGACAAAGGGCTAACATGGCGCACTGTTTCGCTGATTTGCGTGTCGTTGCCCATGCCCAACCAAACTATCAAGACCCCCTGCGTCGGCCTGTGCTCCACGGTCTACGGCGATCTCGTGTGCCGCGGCTGCAAGCGCTTCCACCACGAAGTGATCCAGTGGAATGGCTATAACGAAGAAGAAAAACGCGCCGTCTGGCTCAGGCTTGAGCAACTGCTGGTACAGGTGATGGCCGGCAAAGTGGAAGTCTTCGACCCCAAGACCCTGCGCGGGCAGCTGGAGCAACGCAAGATTCGCTTTGTGCCGCACCAGTCCGAGTATTGCTGGGCCTACCAGTTGATCGCGCGCGGGGCGCGGGTGATCAATAATCTGGAGGCGTATGGCATGGTGCTGTTGCCGGAGTTTCGCGACTGGCCCTTACCGGACCTGCGCGATGCCATTGATCGTGAGTTTTTCATCTTGTCCGAAGCGCATTACCAGCGCTATATCGCCCCGGCTTTCCTGAAAGATTCGCTATCCACCTGACAGCATGCATCCAAATGTGGGAGGGGGCTTGCTCCCGATTGCGGTGGGTCAGTGAAGGATGGGCTGACTGACACGCTGCTATCGGGAGCAAGCCCCCTCCCACATTTTGCCCTTCACTGTTCTTCAGGGCTTGGTCGCAAGCTCTTGCAGGTGATCCATCAACGTCTGTGGCTTGAGCACCAGCACATCGCTTTCCACCGCATCGAGCACCACCTCCGCGGTATTGCCGATCAATGCCCCGGAAATCCCGGTGCGCGCCACGGTGCCGATGATGGTCACCGCCGCCTGCAACTGATGGGCAATATGCGGGATCAACACATCCGCCGGGCCTTCCTTGATATGCAGGTGTGCGTCATCGACGTCGAACTCGGCCTGGAATGCCTTGCACTGCTCGCGATAGCGCGCCTCGATGGTTTCCTTGAGCTGGAAGGTCGGGTCCGCCGCTGACAGCATCGGCGACGGGTGGGCACTGATCACGTGCAATTGCGCCTTGGCCAGGCTGGCGATATCAAAGCCGTGGTCGATGATCGAGTTGTGCAGCGAGCGGTGTTCGCTGTCTGTATTGCCCACATCGATGGCCGCCAGAATCACGCCGCCGGCCCATGGCGTGGAGGTCTTGACCAGCAGCACCGGCGTCGGGCAATAGCGCAGCAGCTTCCAGTCCGCCGGGGTCAGAAGGGCCTTTTTCAGCGGGCTGTCGGGGAAGTGCTGCTTGATCACCAGGCCGCAGCCCTCGGCCTGCTGCACATCGATGATGGTTTCATGCAGGCTGTCGTTCCACGCCTGTTCGGTGGTAACGCTGTAGCCGTCTTCCTGCAGCCCGGACTTGAGCAGGCTTAACAGCGCGGAATGCTCGTGCTTTTTGTCGCAGACCAGCAAGTGCAGGTGCGCGCCGGTCACTCCGGCAATCAGCTTGGCACGCTTGAGGGCCAGGCTTTCCGAATGCTCGGGCTCGATGACCACCAGGATGCTGCGGATGGCTTGCATGATCGGGTTCTCCAGGAAGGGGCGTGCAACAACTATAGTTGCTGCCTGCCAGACGTCATGTTGATACACATCAAGGCCGGTGGCTGGTGGTCTGCGGCGGGGTCGGTATAATCGGCGCCCTTTTGTGATCCTTTGCCCGTGAGCCCGATGAACCTGCCCGAAATCCACGAATTCCTCGGCTGCCGCACCCCCGACGCCTGGGTCCAGGCCGCCCTGGCCGATCAGGACACCCTGCTGATCGACCACAAGAACTGCGAATTCAAAGCCGCCAGCACCGCCCTGAGCCTGATGGCCAAGTACCACGGCCACGTTGACCTGATCAGCATGATGTCGCGCCTGGCCCGCGAAGAGCTGGTGCACCACGAACAAGTCATGCGCCTGATAAAAAAACGCAAGGTCGAGCTGCGCCAACTGCACGCCGGTCGTTATGCCTCGGGTTTGCGCAAGGTGGTGCGCAGCCATGAGCCGGTCAAGCTGGTGGATACCCTGGTGGTCGGCGCTTTTATCGAGGCGCGCAGTTGCGAGCGTTTCGAAGCGCTGGCGCCCCATCTGGACGAAGAACTCGGCAAGTTCTACTTCGGTTTGCTGAAAAGCGAGGCGCGGCACTTCCAGGGTTACCTGAAGCTGGCCTACCAGTACGGTGATGCCAAGGATATCGCCCAGGTCATCGAGCGGGTTAGGGCAGCCGAACAGGAACTGATCGAATCACCCGACGTCGAGTTCCGCTTTCACAGTGGCGTGCCAGCCTGAGGCCACGGCCACGCCGATCAAGGCGGTGATACCGGCCAGCAGCAGAATCACCGTTTGCATGCCCAGAGGCGCGGCCAGCACGGCAATCGTCAGGCCCGCCAATGGCTGGGCCAGGTTGTTGAGCAAGGTAATCACCCCCACCGTCTTGCCGAAATCCTGCACTGGAATAACCCGTTGACGGGTGCTGCGCAGGTACACGTTGAACATCTTGTCGAAGCCGGTCACCAGCAGGAAGCCCACGGCGTAAGCCCCTACGCCGGGGCTGACGGCGGTGATCAGCGCGCCGACGGCAATCATCGTATACGACAGCCCTCCCATGACTTTCAGCGGCATTGAAGAGCGCGCCAGGTAAAACAGAATGCCGATGGTGACCACCGCACCAGCGGCTTGCAGCAGGGCAGAGCTCCCTGTGAATGGCGTTAAAGATTGCGGGTAATTTGTTAAAAACTCTTAAAAGCATGAAGCTTCGTCGGCGCGTACTGGCCAGCTGCTTCTGTTGGCCAGCTTGCCACCTATAATGCGCACACTTCAATCCGCGCATCCACACTGAGAACTTATGGAAAACCTGGGTCTGGGCAAGGTCCTGCTCGTTGAGGACGATGAAAAGCTGGCAGGGCTGATCGCGCATTTTCTGTCGCAACATGGTTTCGAGGTGCGGGTGGTGCACCGGGGCGATAAAGCCTTGGCGGCCTTCCTGGACTTCAAGCCGAAGATGGTCGTGCTCGACCTGATGCTGCCGGGCCAGAGCGGGCTGCATGTGTGCCGCGAGATTCGCAATGTGTCGGATACGCCCATCGTGATCCTCACCGCCAAGGAGGACGACCTGGACCATATCCTCGGCCTTGAGTCCGGTGCTGACGACTACGTGATCAAGCCGATCAAGCCACCGGTGCTGCTGGCGCGCTTGCGTGCCTTGCAGCGCCGTCAAGTGCCCGAGCCCACCGTGCGCGGTGCGCTGGAGTTTGGCCGTTTGTCGATCGATCGCAGTTGCCGAGTGGTCAGCCTGGGTGGCGAGAAGATCGACCTCACTACCATGGAATTTGAATTGCTGTGGTTGCTGGCCAGCAGCTCGGGCAAGATCCTCTCCCGCGACGACATCCTCAACCGCATGCGCGGCATTGCCTTCGACGGGCTCAACCGCAGCGTCGACGTCTACATCAGCAAGTTGCGCGGCAAACTCAACGACAACCCTCGCGAGCCGGTGTGCATCAAGACCATCTGGGGCAAGGGGTACCTGTTCAATCCGTTCGCGTGGGAGGTTTAGATGCTGCGCTTGTATCTGCGCCTCTATGTCATCCTTGCGCTCGGCCTGGCCGCGTCCATCTGGCTAGTCAACTTCGGCCTGGACGCGTACATGCCCGAGTCCAACGAGACCTATAACCGTGAAGCCCTGCGCGGCCCGGCATGGGCCCTGGTGCAACAGTTGCAACCGCTGCAGGGTGAGGCGCGCCAGGCTCGTCTGGATGAACTGCAACCGCATTATGGCTTGCGCCTGAAACTGGTACAGCGCGACGCCCAGCACCTGAACGAGCGCGAACGCAAACTCCTGGCGAGTGACCAGGTGGTGGTACGCGAGGACTTCATGAAGTTCCTGGCCCCCATCGACAACGGCCCGCAATTGCTTGAAATCAGACTGCCGGAAGAGCCCAGATGGCTGTACCTGTGGGCCTATGGCTTACTCGGCGCAGGCCTGGCCATCGTCCTGTATTTCTGGGTGCGCCCGCACTGGCGCGACCTGGAGCACATCCGCCTGGCGGCGCAACGCTTCGGTGACAACGATCTGGGTTCGCGCATCCTGCTGCCGCGTCGTTCCACCGTGCGCGAACTGGCCGGGCATTTCAACCAAATGGCCGAGCGCATTGAAAGCCTGATCGCCAACCAGCGTGAACTGACCAACGCTGTGTCCCATGAATTGCGCACGCCGATTGCGCGCTTGTCGTTCGAACTCGACCAGCTCAGGCAGCAAAGCGACCCACGCCAGTGTCGCGAGCTGATCAGCGATATGTACGCCGACCTCGGCGAGCTGGAGGAAATGGTCTCCGAGCTGTTGACCTATGCCAGCCTGGAGCGCGGCGCCACCCAGGTCACCCGTGAGAATATCGAGGCCCATAGCTGGCTTGACAGCGTGATCGGCAGCGTAGCCCTGGAAGCCGAGGCAGAAGGGGTGCAGTTGTCACTGCGCACCTGTGAAGTCGACTTTATCCAGATCGAGCCACGCTTCATGGCGCGGGCGGTGATCAACCTGCTGCGCAACGCCATTCGTTATGCCGACCGCCGCGTAGAAGTGTCGCTGGTCAAGTTCGGCAGCGGTTACGAAGTACGGGTCAATGACGATGGGCCGGGCGTGCCGTTGGAGGGGCGCACCAAGATCTTCGAACCCTTCCTGCGCCTCGACGCCAGTCGCGATCGCCGTACAGGCGGGTTTGGGTTGGGCCTCGCGTTGGTCAAGCGCGTGAGCCAGTGGCATGGCGGGCAGGTGGAAGTGCTGGATTCGGAGTGGGGCGGGGCGTCGTTTCGGATGACCTGGGCGTATGCCGAGTAACACTTTTTGAATACTGCGCAGGCTAAATGTGGGAGGGAGCAAGCCCCCTCCCACATTTTCCAATTGGTTTACCAACATTAATCAGAAGGTGTATTCCAGCGCCCCGATCACCGACGTCTGCAACCGCCGCTCCACAATCGGGCTCTTGCCCGCTTCATCCGCCAGGTATTGCACATCCAGCAGCGTCGAGAACTGGGTGTGCTCACTGATCGGCACGCTCCACACCAGGTTCATGCCATTGCTGATATTACCCGCGCCGGCCTTGTATTCCTTGAAGCGGCTGCGCGCCGCCTGGCCGGTGGTCACGCCGTACCAGGTCTGCAGGTAGTCACGGTCACCGAAGTGGCTGTTGAGGCTGGCATCGACCGAGCCGAAGCGGCCTTCATACAGGTTGGTGCCCAGGCTCAACTCCAGGTGGGTGTAGGCTTTGCCGGTGTCTTTGTGATCATCCTCCTTGAGCGCATGCTCCAGGGTAGCGCCGATGATCACACCACCCAGGTTGTAGGCGGCGCTCACGCCCACTTGCGGGCGTGATTTGATCTCGCCCATACCTTTAAGGCGTTTGGAGCCGGCATGCATGCTCTCGTTTTTATCCTTGCGTGAGCTGCTGGCGCCGACATAGGCGCTAAAGCTCAAGGCGTTGCCTTCGTAGCCCCAGCCCAGGCCCTTGTCGGTGTCGAGGAAAAACCCCCAGGGGCTGACGATTTGGCCGCCCAGCAGCGGCGCGGTCATGCGTTCGTCGCTGCCACTGTAGCGGGGCGCGTTGGCCACGCCGGCCTTGAGGCTGTATTCCCAGTCTTCGGCGAGCGCAGTGTCGGCAGCGGCGAGCAGGCATAGTGAGGTCAATGACAGGCACAGGTTTTTTGAGCGCATCAGGGTGTTCTTCCAGGTTAGAAATTCAAAGGTGTGTGGGGTGAATGCGTGCGTTTGAAGGAGTAGCCCGAAGCGCTCAGGCCGTTGACCTGGCGGCTGACGGTGTCGCCCAGGCCGTAGCCGCTGCCGGCCAGCACCGCGTGGGCATTGTCGACGGGCAGCAGGATGTAGTCGGTCAGCGGCTCGTCATGCAACTGGCCGCGTATCACCAGGAAGCCTTCTTCCAGGCGCACGCTGATACCGCTCAATGGCGCGTCGGGTTCATGGCTGTTGAGTACCTGGTAGGTGCCGATAGTGTCGGCCCAGGTCGTGGACAAAGGCGGCGCTTCGATGCGCTCGCCAATGGCGATGCGTTGGCCGTGGCTACGCGCAGTCAGCATCTGCCGGCCTTGTACCGTGACCACGTCCAGCTGTACGCGGCCCAAGTCGCCCAGGTCCTTGAGCCAGAAGCCCAGGACTTTTTTCTGGGCGCGTAGCCAGCCTTGCTCGTCGCGCAACAACTCAAAGGTGTAGCCGGCCAGTTCGCCTGCCAGGTGTTCGTGGTCATCCTTGATGCGGAACACGCCCCAGGCGGTCGCGTAAAATCCCGACAGACGCTTGCGGTCGACCGCCGCTGGTACATGGCGCAGCTTGAGGCCGTGGCTGGGCGCCTGGCAGTCGTCGGCGCAGACGGCCTTGCCGGTCTGCGCCTCGAGCATCAGGCGCAGGCTGTCGGTGGACAGCGACACCACCATTTCTTCGGCATTGCTGTCGTTGGCCATGATGATCACGGCCAGTTGCTGGTCCGGCAGCAGGGTCAGTTGCGCGGCGAAATCATCACCGCCACCGCTGTGCTGATAGGTGCGCACGCCAGGCCCGACCGGCTCGTCACCGCACGGCGCGAGGAACCAGCCCAGGCCCATCTGGCAGTCGAAATCCAAGGCGTTACCGGTGTTTTGCTGGGTGAACATTGCGTCAATCGACGCGCTGTCCAGCACCTGGTTGCGTTTGTAGGTACCTTTGGCGAACAGCATCTGCACATAGTGGCTGAGGTCCTTGGGGCTGGCCCACAAGCCGCCGGCAGCAAGGTCACGCACCTGGGCGTCGGTGCTGGCGTTGCCATTCTCATAGCCCAGGGCGCGGAAGCTCAATTGCGCGCCGGTGCCGACGAAACTGGACTGGTTCATCTGCAGGGGTTTGAACAGGCTGCTTTGCAGTTGGGCCTCGAAAGGCTTGCCGCTGCTGCGCTCAATGGCGGCACCCACCAGCGAATAGCCGAGGTTGGAGTAAGCCACCTGGGAACCCGGCAGGCTGCTCAGCCACACGCCCGATACGCGCATCGGCATCTGCCCCATGGCGTAAGTGCTGCGCAGGTCACGCAGATGTTCGCTGGGTAAGCCGGATTGATGGCTGAGCAAACGCCGCAACGTGATCGCACGATCCGCTTCGGCCTGGTCGCTATGAAAGCGTGAGCGTACGTAGAATTCGCGCAGGGTGTGCTGGATCGGCGCATCCAGCGCCAGGCGCTGTTGCTCCACCAGTTGCAGCGCCGCTGTGGCGGTGATCAGCTTGGAAATGCCGCCGGCCCGAAAGGCTGTGTTGGGCGTGACCGGCACACCCTGGGCCTTGTCGGCCAAGCCGAAGCCGCGGGCCCAGATCAACTCCTGGCCATTGACCAGGGCAATCGACAAGCCCGCCACATTTTCCCGGGCCATCTCCCGGGGAATGCGGGTTTGCAGGTAACGGATGATTGCGCCGTAATCGCCTTTTTGAATCGGCGGCGGGGCAGGCGGTTGCGAGTGGCAACCGATACTGCCTAGCAGGCAACCCAACAGCGGAATACCGCGCAATGTGCGAAACATGAAGAGCACCCGAATGGTGGTTTGGATGCTCGAATGCTAGGGCCGTGGGGGCCAACAATCTTTGAGTGCTTTGTCGGTAAACTGTCAAAGACTGTTAATTGCTGATTTTTTCGGCGTTATTGGTCCATCGCGCTCAAGATCCCATGGGCGACTTTCACCCGTTCGGCATTCGGGTAGTTCCGGTTCGCCAGAATCACCACACCCATATCCTTGCTCGGCACATACGCCACATACGCACCAAACCCACCGGTGGAGCCGGTCTTGTTGTACAGCACGTTGGCCGGTTGCGCCTGGGCCGGTTTCAGCCAGTTGACCTTGTGCGGCTCCATCGTCATGGCGGTGGAGTTGCCGTCAAGCAGGGCTTGCAGAGTGATGGGGTAGGGGTAGCGTTCCCAGCCCAGGCCCTGGGTCATGCCGTTGACTGTGTAGTAGCCGGCGTGGGTGGCGAAGATGGCCTGTTGCAGCGGTTGCTCCAAGGTCTGCGGGTGCATGTTCGCAATCACGTAGCGAGCCAGGTCCTGGGTGCTGGTCTTGATGCCGTAGGCTTCGCTGTCCAGGGCACCGGGGCTGACGCGTACAGGTTTTTGCTGCTTGTCATAGCCTTGGGCATATTGGCCGGCTTTGTCGCTGCGCACGCTGACGTAAGTGTTGGTCAGGCCCAGTTTGGGCAGCAGGGTTTTCTCCATGGCGACGTTGAACGGCTGGCCCAGGCTTTGCGCCGCCAGGTAGCCGAACAGGCCGATGCTGGGGTTGGAATACAGGCGTTGTTCGCCCGGGGCGTAAGTGGGTTTCCAGTGTTGGAAATAGCCGAGCATGGTGGCTGCACTGTCGGCCGCATCCGGGAACTGCAGCGGTAGGCCGCCGGGGGTATAGGTCGCCAGCTGCAGCAGGCTGATGCGATCAAACGCGCTGCCGGCCAGGGCGGGCAAGTGTTGGCTGGCCATGTCCGACAGCTTCAGCTTGCCAGTGGCCTGGGCGTAACCGCCGAGGGTGGCGGTGAAGGTTTTGCTCACCGAGCCGATTTCGAACAGCGTGTCTTCGTTCACCGGGGCCTGTGTGTCCTTGGCGGCCACGCCGTAATTAAAGTATTGCACCTTGCCCTGGTTGATGACGGCCACCGACAGGCCAGGTATACCTTGCTGCTGCATCAGGGGCTTGATAGCGCTGTCCACCACCTGGCGCATATCGGCGGCGGCGATGCAACTGCCAGACCCAAGCAATAATGCGGATATCAATAGTTTTTGTAAGTTGCGCTTCATGGTGACTCGCTTCCATGTAAATGAGTAATGACGATCAGAACCTGCGCAGGCGAGGCAAATCTAGGTGGATTTTACGGCGTGGGCAAACGATGATATCTCGCACCAGCCATTAGAAAAATTTGGGGCAAGCCTTGCTGCGTTCTCATCTTCCGCTAAATGCCCTGCGTGCCTTCGAAGCCTCGGCGCGCCATTTGAGCTTTACCCGGGCGGCCATTGAGCTATGCGTGACCCAAGCGGCGGTCAGTCATCAGGTCAAAAGCCTCGAAGCGCAACTCAATGTCACGCTGTTCAAGCGCCTGCCACGGGGCCTGATGCTCACCAGCGAAGGCGAAACCCTGCTGCCGGTGCTGCGTGAAGCCTTTGATCGCATTGCCCTTACGTTGGGCCAGTTCGAAGGCGGGCATTACCGCGAGGTGCTGACGGTAGGGGCGGTCGGCACCTTCGCGGTGGGCTGGCTGTTGCCACGTCTGGCGGATTTCCACAGCCTCTACCCCTTTATTGATTTGCGCCTGTCCACCCACAACAACCGCGTGGATGTCGCCGCCGAGGGCCTGGATTACGCGATCCGCTTTGGCGCCGGCGCCTGGCACGGCACCGACGCCTGCCCGTTGCTGGAGGCTCCGTTGACAGTGCTGTGCGTGCCGCAGATTGCCGAGCAACTGCACAGCCCGGCAGACGTGTTGAAGCACACCTTGCTGCGCTCCTACCGTGCCGATGAGTGGAGCCTGTGGTTCCAGGCTGCCGGTTTGCCCAGCGATACGCGGGTGCCGCGCAGCATCGTGTTCGACTCCTCGCTGGCGATGATGGAAGCCGCCCTGCAAGGCACCGGCGTGGCGCTGGCGCCGGCACTGATGTTTTCGCGGCAGTTGGAGAGCGATGTGGTTCGCCAGCCGTTCGACGTGGGGATTACGACAGGCAGTTATTGGCTGACCCGTTTGCAGTCGCGGGCTGAAACCTCGGCGATGCTGGCGTTCAAAGGGTGGTTGCAGACGTGCATTGGATAAGCATGTGGGAGGGGGCAGGCCCCTCCCACATTTAGAGTGCTGCTACGCCAGGTATTGGCGGAACCATCCCAGGGTGCGCTCCCAGGCGAGATTCGCCGCCGCTTCGTCATACCGGGGTGTCGAATCATTATGAAAACCGTGGTTGGCACCCTTGTAGATAAACGCCTCATATGTCGTACCTGCAGCTTTCAACGCCTGTTCATACGCCGGCCAACCCTCATTGATCCGCGTATCCAGCTCGCCGTAATGCAACATGATCGGCGCCTTGATTCGCGGTACGTCCTTGGCGTCGGGTTGGCGCCCGTAGAACGACACCGCCGCGCCCAGTTCCGGGTAGGCCACCGCCGCGGCATTGGTCACGCCGCCGCCATAACAGAAACCGGTGATGCCGACCTTGCCGGTGCTGCTGTCGTGGTGCATCAGCCATTCGATGGCGGCGAAGAAGTCGTTCATCAGTTTGGTCGGGTCGACAGTCTGTTGCAGCGCCACGCCTTTTTCATCATTGCCGGGGTAGCCGCCCACTGAGGTCAGGCCGTCTGGGGCCAGGGCGATAAAGCCGGCTTTGGCCAGGCGCCGAGCGACGTCTTCGATATACGGGTTCAGGCCACGGTTTTCATGCGCCACCACCACGGCGGGCAGCTTGCCTGCGGCCTTGGCCGGGCGCACCAGGTAGCCGCGCACCGTGCCGTTACCCGAGGGCGAAGGGTAGGTAATGTAGTCGGCAACGATGTCCGGGTCGGTGAATTTCACCTGTTCGGCCAGGGCGTAGTTGGGGCTCAGGGCTGCCAGCAGCGCCGAGGCGGTGAGGCCGCCCAAGGTGAACAGCGCGGCGCGGTCGAGAAATTCGCGACGGTTGATCTTGCCGTGGGCGTAGCCGTCGTAGAGTTCCAGCAGTTCGGGGGCAAAGTCTTTCGCGGTGAGACGGGGCATCGGTGCAGTCCTCGATCAGCGGTTGCAGTCAATGTAGACCAGGATCAAGCCTCGCGGCCATGGGCGGCAGCGGCCAGTTGCCCGGTGTCGACGCGCACGAACACCGAGTCGCCGATGGCGGTGAGTACGTCGCCGGCATACACCTCGCAGACCACGCGGCTTTTGCGCCCGACTTCGCCTTCGACCCGGGCACGCAGGGTCAGGGGTACACCCATGGGCGTGGGCTTGATGAATTTGATCCCCAAGTTGCCGGTGACGCAGTCGATGCGCGGCAGGCTGCCGGGTTCACGTTGCTCGGCACGGTAGTGGTAGGCCATGGCGGTCCAGTTGGAATGGCAGTCCACCAGCATGGCGATCAGGCCACCGTAGACCAGGTCGGGCCAGCCGCTGTATTTGGCCTCGGGTTGATGCTCGGCGATCACGTGCACGCCGTCCTCGGCCCAGCGGCTCTTAATGTGCAGGCCATGGGGGTTGCTGCTGCCGCAGCCGTAGCAGATACCTTCCGGCGCGGTGGTGTCCTGGAGAGAAGCGCTGTGCATGCAGAGTCCTTGTTGTTCTTGGGGGCGACGCCTCTGTTTAGCAGGCCACGCGTTAGCGAGCAAATTTCTTCGCCCCGGCCACGCAGCCGATCACCGCGACCGTCACCAGCAGCATGCCCAGGCTGACCTGCTCATGCAGCAGGCCCGCTGCCAACGCCAGGCCGAAGAAAGGTTGCAGCAACTGCAATTGGCCGACCGCCGCAATGCCGCCCTGGGCCAGGCCGCGGTACCAGAACACAAAGCCGATCAGCATGCTGAACAGCGCCACATAGCCCAGGCTCAGCCACGCCGGCAGGCTGATACCGCTGAAGGTCGAAGGCGCCAGCAACAGGCTCAGCGGCGCCGCCACCGGCAGCGACACCACCAACGCCCAACAGATCACCTGCCAGCCGCCCAGGCTGCGCGACAGCTTGGCGCCTTCGGCATAACCCAGGCCGCATACCAGCACTGCCAGCAGCATCAGTAAGTCGCCCACGGGAGCGGCGCTCAGGCCCTGGGCAAAGGCATAACCCATCACCAACAGACTGCCGAGGATCGAAAACAACCAGAACACCGGCCTGGGCCGCTCACCCCCACGCAGCACGCCAAATACCGCCGTGGCCAGCGGCAGCAGGCCGATGAAGACGATGGAGTGGGCCGAGGTCACGTATTGCAACGCCAGGGCGGTCAGCAGCGGGAAGCCGATCACCACGCCGAGGGCGACGATGACCAGCGGTGCCCATTGCTGGCGTGCCGGGCGTTTTTCCTTGAACAGCCACAACAGACACACGCCCAGCACTGCGGCGAGAGTGGCGCGGAGCATGGTCAGGAACACCGGGTCGAATTCCATCACCGCCAGGCGCGTGGCCGGCAGCGAGCCGCTGAAAATCACCACGCCGATAAAACCGTTGATCCAACCCTGGGTGCGAATGTCCAGGGTGCCGAGGGGGGAAGTACGTTCCATGAGGGCCTGTCCGAAAAAAGGGAGTTGCGTGTCGGCCATCCTAGGATCGAAGATCAGGACAATCAAAAAATTGTCATGGATACATGCCTATGCCCCGTGCCCGTTACAAGTCGCTGGTCGATACCTTCGCCGAGGCCATCCGCAGCGGCCAGATGCCGCCCGGCACGCGGCTGCCCACCCATCGGCAATTGGCCGCCGAACATGGCCTGGCCCTGGTCACTGCCAGCCGGGTGTACAGCGAATTGGAAGCCATGGGCCTGGTCAGCGGCGAGACCGGTCGCGGTACCTTTGTGCGCGAGATTGCCTTGCCGCCGGGGCAGGGCAGTGGGCAAATGACGGTTGCGGCAGGCCTGCTCGACCTGAATTTCAACTACCCGTCTTTACCTGGCCAGGCCGAGCTGTTGCGCACGGCGCTGCGCCAGTTGGCCCTGTCCGGCGACTTGGAGGCGCTGCTGCGTTACCAGCCCCATGCCGGGCGTGTGCATGAACGCTCCGCCGTGGCCCGGCACTTGTTGAGCCGAGGCCTGGCGGTGGACGCCGAGCAGGTGCTGGTAGTCAGCGGCGCCCAGCATGGTTTGGCGGTGACCTTGATGGCGTTGCTCAAGCCTGGGGATGTGATCGCGGTGGATGCGCTGACCTATTCGGGCTTCAAGGTGCTGGCGCAAACCCTGCACCTGGAAATCGTCGCCATCCCGGTCACCGCCAGCGGCCCGGACCTGGAGCACCTGCACAGCCTGTGTCGCAGACGCCCGGTGCGTGCGGTATACAGCATGCCGACCCTGCATAATCCGTTGGGCTGGGTGCTGAGCCTGGAGCAGCGCGAACGCTTGGTGGCGATTGCCCGGGAGCACAACCTGATGATTATCGAGGATGGCGCCTATGCGTTTCTCGCCGAAGATGCCCCCGTACCGGTAGCGACCCTGGCACCAGAGCGCACGGTGTATATCGGCGGGCTGTCCAAAAGTGTCGCCACCGGTTTGCGTGTGGGCTTTATCGCCGCGCCTTCGGCCTGGGTCAGCGGGTTGGAGCGCACGATCATGGCCACCACCTGGAATGTTCCGGGAGTGATGAGCGCGATTGCGGTGGCCTGGATTGAGGATGGTACGGTGGCGCAACTGGAGGCGCAAAAGCGTGCGGATGCCCAGGCCCGCCAGGCATTGGCGGCGCAGGTGCTGACGGGCGTGAGGTATATCAGCCATCCGTGCTCATATTTCCTGTGGCTGCCTCTGGCGGAAGACGCCCGCGCTGATCAGGTCGCCATGACCTTGCAGCGCGACGGCATATCCGTGTCCACCGCCGAACCGTTCGCCGTCTCGGCCCAAGTGCCCCACGCACTGCGCGTCGCCCTGGGTTCGGTGCCGATGGCCCAGTTGCGTGAGGCCCTGGTGAAAGTGCGCACGGTGGTGGCGTGGTGAGCGATCCTCAGTACCTGTAAGCCAGATGCCCGATCAGCAGCCACCTGAGCCACGGTGCGTGATTGGAAATACAGCAAAATGTGGGAGGGGGCTTGCCCCCGATTGCTGAGTGTCAGTCAACCCATTATTGGCTGATACACCGCTATCGGGGGCAAGCCCCCTCCCACATTCGAGTTGCGTTTAGCCTGGCGTCCGCGGCGGGATCATACGTTTGCTGCCGGTGGCTTCAAACGCTGCAGCAAAGCGCAGCAGCGCCGAATCATCATAGGCACGCCCGGCAAAAGTCAGCCCCACCGGCATACCGATATCCGCCATCACGCCCATCGGCACGGTGACAGTGGGCACGCCCAGGTGACGAATCGCGAGATTGCCGTTCGCCACCCACACGCCATTGCTCCAGGCGATATCGGCGGACGCTTCGTTCACATCGGCATCGGCCGGGCCCACATCGGCCACGGTAGGGAACAGCACGGCGTCGAGGCCGAGGTTGTCCATCCAGTCTTCCAGGTCGATACGTCGGGTTTGCTCAAGGCCGCGCAGGCCATCGGGCACGGTGCTGATCTGGTCCCACGGGGTGATCCCGCGTTGGGCCATGCGCACGTATTCGTCCATGCCGGCGGCCAGGTCGTCTTCACGGTTGGGCAGGGTGCCGGGGTCGTGGGGGAAGATCTTCGGTCCGTCCACATCTGCCAGGCGGTTCAGGCTCGGGTCGCCATTGGCGCGCAGGAAATCATCGAAGGCCCAGGCCGACAGTTCCCACAGTTCGTCGTGCAGGAACTCCTTGGAGACCAGGCCACGGGTAAACACCGTCGGCGCGCCGGGGCGGTCGCCTTCGCAGTTGGACACCAGTGGGAAATCCACTTCGATCACTTCGGCCCCGGCTGCTTCCAGCGCCTGGCGGGCGGCTTGCCACAGTTCGATCACCGTGGCACGGGTGTGGATCTTTTGCCCGGTCGGGCCGCCGATCCCGGGTTTTTCGCTGGTGCCAGCATCGGGGTCGGCATTGATGTACATGCGCGGCACGCCGAAGCGCTTGCCGGCCAGGCTGTCGCTGCTGACCGCCAGGGTGGCGTACGACGCCGGGCGCACCGAGGTGACGCTGGGGATCGGCACCCAGGGCTGCAGGCGCCAGAGGTCGCCACGCGTGTCGGGGTCTTCGGCAACCACCACGTCGAGGACTTCGAGCAGGTCGGCCATGGTGCGCGCATAGGGCACCACCACGTCCATGGTTGGCGTCAACGGCCAGTTGCCGCGTACCGAAATCACGCCCCGGGACGGTGTGTAGGCACACAGGCCATTGTTGGACGCCGGGCCGCGGCCGCTCGACCAGGTTTCTTCAGCCAGGCCAAACGCCGCAAAGCTGGCGGCGGTGGCGGTGCCGGCGCCGTTGGAGGAGCCGGAGGCAAACGGCGCCGTGAGGTAGTCGGCGTTGTACGGGCTTTCGGCGCGGCCATACACGCCACGCTGCATGCCGCCATTGGCCATCGGCGGCATGTTGGTCTTGCCCAGGCAGATGGCGCCGCCGGCCCGCAGGCGTTCAATGGTGAAGGCATCCCGCTGGGCGACCAGCTTGGCAAACGCGGGGCTGCCGGATGCAGCGGTCAGGCCCTTGACCAGGTAACTGTCCTTGGCGGTGTAGGGAATACCATCCAGCGGCCCCAGGGTTTCACCCTTGGCACGGCGCGCATCGGACGCCTCGGCTTCTTTCAGGGCGTCGGGGTTGCGCACCACCACGGCGTTCAACGCGGTGGCGGTGTGCGGGCCATCGTAGGCGTCGATCCGCGCCAGGTACGCCTGGACCAGTTCAACCGCCGTGGTCTGGCCGGCTTCAAGCGCAGCGCGCAATTGGGCAATGGAGACTTCAGTAACTTGCATCACGTTTTTTTCGCCGCCTTCAAGTGGGGGTATGGCGGCAGTCTACGTACAGATATTTCACAAAACCAGCGCGGCATAGTTCGCGTAGGCGGCACGCATGATCTGCCCGATGAAGACGGCAATGGGATTGCGAGAGGGAGGCCCTTATCGCTAAGGTGGCCGCGATGATTTCCATCGCATTTCAAGGAAGAACCCATGCGCAGACCCTATATTGCCCTGGCTGCATTGCTGGGATTTACCCTGTACACCGTGGCGACGATGTTCACCGCCGAGCAATCACTCTTGGCGTTTGGACGAGAACTGATGTCGCGGCCCGATACCGCCCAGGTGGTGATTGACCTGTATTTGATGGCGGTGCTGGCGGGTGTGTGGATGTACCGCGATGCGCGCGGGCGAGGGCGGTCGCTGGCCTCGGTGTTGCCATACTTTTTGCTGACGGCGGTGTTTGTGTCGGTGGGGCCGTTACTCTATATCGTGGTCAATGGGTTTTCCCGTCGGCCATGCAACTGAGCTGGTAAAGAATCGCCCGCAGTGTGGCGGTTTGTTATGACCTGTAGTGGAACTTACTATGTGGGAGGGGGGCCCCTCCCACATTTGGATCGCGGCGTATCATTTACCTGCTTTTGGGTACACCCAGCAATCAAACACCCTTGGTCGACGGCAACAGTACCGTCAGGATGCCCACCAGCGGCAGGAACGAGCACAGCTTGTAGACGTACTCGATCCCGTGGTTGTCGGCGAGCATACCGAGCAGCGCTGCACCAATCCCGCTGAAACCGAACATCAGGCCAAAGAATATCCCAGCGATCATGCCCACATTGCCGGGCACCAATTCCTGGGCAAACACCACGATGGCCGAGAACGCCGAGGCGATGATAAAGCCGATGACCACGCTGAGTACGGCGGTCCAGAACAGGTCGACGTAGGGCAGGGCGAGGGTGAACGGCGCGGCACCGAGGATGGAGAACCAGATGACTTTCTTGCGGCCGATCTTGTCGCCGATCGGGCCACCGGCGAAGGTGCCGACCGCCACCGCGCCGAGGAACAGGAACAGGTACATCTGCGAACTGGCAACCGACAACTGGAACTTTTCAATCAGGTAAAAGGTGAAGTAGCTGGTAAGGCTGGTCATGTACCAATATTTGGAGAACACCAACACGGCCAGCACCACCAGGGCAAAGGTCACGCGGCCTTTGGACAAGCCATGGGTCGCCTGGCTGCCTTGCTTGAGCTTGAACAGGTTGAGGTGGTGGCGGTACCAGCGGCTCAAGCCGTACAGCACCAGGATCGCGAACACCGCAAACAGGCCGAACCAGGCGATATGGCTTTGGCCGTAGGGAATGATGATCGCCGCCGCCAGCAACGGGCCGAAGGCGCTGCCGGTGTTGCCGCCGACCTGGAAGGTGGATTGCGCCAGGCCGTAGCGGCCACCGGAGGCCAGGCGTGCGACGCGAGAGGTTTCCGGGTGGAAGGTCGACGAACCGACACCCACCAGCCCCGCCGCGAGCAAAATCGCCGGGAAGCTGCCGACAAACGCCAGCATCAAAATACCGATCAAGGTGCACACCATGCCCGCCGGCAGCAGCCAGGGCTTGGGGTGACGGTCGGTGTGGTAGCCGATCCACGGTTGCAGCAAGGACGCGGTCAACTGGAAGGTCAGGGTGATCAGGCCGACCTGGGTGAAGCTCAGGCCGTAGTTGGCCTTGAGCATGGGGTAGATCGACGGCAGCACGGCCTGGATCAGGTCATTGATCATATGCGCCAGGGCGCAGGCGCCAAGGACGCGCATAACCAAGGGGCTTATCTGGGGCGTCGTGGTGGCAGCGGCGGGTGTCGCGGTGAGACTCGACATGCAGGCATTCCATACAAGGCAGCAAACAGGGGCAGACAGTACTTTAGCTGGCAGCCATTTCTAATTGTTTCGAAAGCTATGCTAAATTCGGAGAAAATGCCTGTCTCGCGAAATTCGGGCGTAAACCATCTCAAAAAGGGCGAAACAATCAAATCCCTCGACAAATTTCTCCAGGAGATCGATGAAGGTGATTGGGCCGTCATCAGCTCGGCCACCGATTATCCCGAAAACTGGGTGATCCCCGAGCACAGCCACAACAAGCATCAGCTGCTCTATGCCATTGGCGGGGTGATGGTGGTGTATTCGGCCCTGAATCAATGGACGGTACCACCCAACCGTGGCTTTTGGATGCCTTGCGGACAAGTGCATTCGCTGCGCTGCGTGGGCACATTGAAAATGCGCAGCGTGTTCGTGCGCCCGGACAGTTTCCCAAACCTGCCAGCCGAGCCAAAGACGGTGACGGTCTCGCCGTTGTTGAGCGAGCTGATCAAGGCATCGGTCAGTTTGAAGCCGCCCTATGCCGAGGACTCACGCGACGCCCGGATCATGCATCTGATCCTCGACGAACTGGCCAACCTCCCAGCCTTGCCGCTGTCTTTGCCACAGCCTGCCGACCCACGCCTGAGCCAGATCTGTCTGGCGCTGCAGAACGAACCTGGGGATGCCTCCACCGTTGCGCACTGGAGTGCGCGCTTGGGCCTTGATCAAACCACCATCCAGCGCCTGTTTCGCAAGGAAACCGGGATGACCTTCGGCCAATGGCGCCAGCAGGCACGGCTGCTGCTGGCGCTGGAGCGCATTGCGGTGGGGGAGAAGATTATCGATGTGGCGTTTGAACTGGGGTATGAAAGCCCGAGTGCATTTACCAGCATGTTCAAGAAACAGTTTGGCAGGACTCCGAGTCAGTTTTTCCGATAACGCAGGCGATCGTTGTTATTGCTCAGTCGCGGTCAGGTTAGCGTAGAAAATGCAGCCAATCAGCCGCGCAAACAGACTCAGGGTCTCGGGCAGGTTGGGATCATCGAACAGCATTGCCCGCGAGTCCAGCGCACACAGTGCACCGAACAGACGCCCATCGGGCAGAAAGATCGGCGCGCCGGCATAGCTTTCGATGGCGTATTGCTTGACCACCGGGCGCGCGGCAAAGCGGCCGTTCTGGCTGATCTGCGGGATGAACAGAGTCTGGGGGTTGATGCAGAATTCACTGCACAGGGTAGTTTCGAGGTCGAGGACGTCATCGACATGAATGCCCATGTCAAAGGTGTCGTGTACGGAGCAGACGATCCATTCCAGGTCAGTAAACTTGGCGATGCCAGCAAAGCGCATTCCGGTCAGGCGGGTCACCAGTTGCAGGATGCTGGTGGTGGCTTCTATTTCGGCAATGGCAGCGCGTTCATCGGCGCTGAGTAATGAGTGTGCTGCGGTGACGCTTGGAATCATGCTTGAACACTCCAATGGCGTGACGGCCAGGCCGCCACGCCGAGCCAAGTATTAGTTAATCCGAGGGTGCTGCTGCACCAGGTTCTGGCGCTTGGCTTCCAGTTCGGCAATCTGGGCGTCGATGTCTTCGATCTTCTGCTCGATATTATCGTGGTGCTCTTGCAGGATCTCCTTGGCCTCTTCCATGTCCGACGCTGCCGGCGCCGCGCCGCGCAGGGGCTTGTTAGCGGTTTCCTTCATGGTCAGGCCGGTGACCAGGCCAACCACGGCAAACACCATCAGGTAGTAGGCGGGCATGTACAGGTCGTTGGTGCTTTCCACCAACCAGGCCACGGCGGTTGGGGTGAGACCGGCGATCAAGACCGAGACGTTGAACGCACTGGCCAACGCGCTGTAACGCAAGTGCGTGGGGAACATGGCTGGCAATGTGGAAGCCATCACACCGATAAAGAAGTTCAACACGATGGCCAGGATCAACAGGCCGCTGAAGATCAGGCCGATCTTGCCGCTGGTGATCAGCATGAAGGCCGGTATCGACAGGAACAACAGGCCGATGCTGCCGGCGATGATGAACGGCTTGCGGCCGATCTTGTCGCTGATAAAACCAATGAACGGCTGCACGAACAACATGCCGACCATGATCGCGATGATGATCAGCACGCCGCTGTTTTCTTTGTAATGCAGGTTATGCGACAGGTAGCTGGGCATGTACGTCAGCAGCATGTAGTACGTCACGTTGGTGGCTGCGACGATACCGATGCAGGTCAACAGGCTGCGCCAGTGCTGGGTGGCAACTTCCTTGAACGACACTTTCGGGCCGTGAGTCAGGCCCTGGCGGTCACCCTGTTCCATCTTGTCCATGTGCTGCTGGAACGCCGGGGTTTCTTCCAGCGCGTGGCGCAGGTAGAGCCCGATGATGCCCAGCGGCAGGGCAAGGAAGAACGGCAGGCGCCAGCCCCAGGCTTCGAACTCCGCCTCGCCAAGCACAGTGGAAATCAACACCACCACACCTGCGCCGAGGACGAAACCGGCGATGGAACCGAAGTCCAGCCAACTGCCGAGGAATCCGCGTTTGCGGTCCGGGGCATATTCGGCGACGAAGATGGACGCGCCGGTGTATTCCCCGCCTACCGAGAAACCTTGGGCCATTTTGCACAGCAGCAACAGGATCGGTGCCCAGATACCAATGGAGGCATAGCCGGGGATCAGGCCGATAGCGAACGTGCTCAGGGACATGATCACAATGGTGGCGGCGAGGACTTTCTGTCGCCCGTACTTATCGCCCAAAGCGCCGAAGAACAGGCCGCCCAGTGGGCGAATCAGGAAGGGCACCGAGAAGGTGCCCAGCGCAGCAATCATTTGTACGCTGGGGGAGGCGTCCGGGAAGAACACTTTGCCGAGTACATAGGCGACAAACCCGTAGACGCCGAAATCGAACCATTCCATGGCGTTACCCAGCGCGGCGGCGGTGATCGCCTTGCGCACCTTGGCATCGTCGACGATGGTGATGTCTTTCAAACCGATAGGTTTGACACGTTTCTTACGTAATATCATGCGGGTCACTCTAAAGCTGAACAGGGGAGGTGCCATCGCGGCGATGGCACCACTCTGTCAGTTCAGATACAAGTGGACACGAAATAATTCACCCCTTTGTGGATTTTTTCTCGCAGCGGGTAGAAATGCTCGGTTCCGGGTACCTGGGATTGCACTGGCGATACAGATCAAATGTGGGGGTTGTCGAGCCTTGGCGAGGCTACGAAGGCGGCGGCGCTTTTGGCATTTATGTTGCCTGACCCACCGCCTTCGCGGCCTCGCTAAAGCTCGACGGCTCCCACAGGGATCGTCGGTGTTGTTTAAACGGGGTTCGCACATGACTACGGCTGGTGGGCGATTGCCCGGCGAGAGGCACCGGAGCACATCATCGGTTTTGGCGGGATCGCGCCCCTCAACTACCTGACACAGCGGCGTATCAACCTCGGCTACCGCTTCGCCGTGCAAGCGTGGGGGCAGGGCTACGCGACCGAGGTGGGCCGCGATGCATTGGTGCTGGCGTTTGAAACCCTCGGTTTACCGGAGGTCTTCGGCTTGGTACGACCCGATCATGCCGCGTCGATCCGCGTGCTGGAAAAGCTCGGCATGCAACCCTTCGGCGTGCTGGACGACGTACCGGGGCAAGCGCCCAGCCTGGTACTGCGGGTTTGTCATCCTATAACTGCACGGAACTAACGTTTTTCACACCCGCGTAATTCCTCGATAAACGGCACTCTTTCCGATTGACACTGTGTGGGTGTCTCGATATAAAAGCCACAGTTGTACGACGACATATGACGCTGCATGTGTCCTATCTAACAAAAATAAAAAGTGATGCCATGAATTTGAACGAGCCCATCAGTGCCCATCGTGTCGGCCAGGCGGTCGGCAGCTATCGCTGGACGATCTGCGCGATGCTGTTTTTCGCGACTACGGTCAACTACCTCGACCGTCAGGTGCTGAGCCTGCTGGCGCCGCAACTCTCGACACAATTTGGCTGGAGCAACACCGATTACGCCAACATCGCAGCGGTGTTCCAGTTCGTCTACGCCATTTCCATGCTGTTTGCCGGGCGGTTCGTCGACAAGATCGGTACCAAGGCCGCGTATGTGGTGGCGATTTGTATCTGGTCTACCGGTGCGATCATGCATGCCTTTTCGGTGCCGATGGGCGAGGGCATCGCGGCGATCAGCGGGGCAATTGGCCTGGCGGTGATCCCGGTGTCGATTGCCGGTTTCATGCTGTCACGGGCGGTCTTGGCGATTGGTGAAGCGGGTAACTTCCCCATTGCGATCAAGGCCACTGCCGAGTACTTCCCCAAGAAAGAACGCTCACTGGCCACTGGCATCTTCAACTCCGGGGCCAACGTTGGCGCGATCCTGGCGCCGATCTGCGTGCCACTGATTGCCGGCCTGTGGGGCTGGGAGGCGGCCTTTATGGTCATCGGCATGTTGGGTTTCGTGTGGGTCGCGGTCTGGGCTGCCGTGTACGAAAAACCGGAACAGCAAAAACGCCTGTCGGCCGAAGAACTGGCCTACATCCGCAGCGATCAGACGGTACAACCTTTCACCCCAGCGCCTGCGGGCACCGCCACGAAGAAAGTCTCCTGGTTCAAGCTGCTGACCTACCGCCAGACCTGGGCGTTCGCCTTCGGCAAGTTCATGACCGATGGCGTGTGGTGGTTTTTCCTGTTCTGGCTGCCCACCTACCTGTCCGCGCAGTACGGCATGAAAGGCGCCGATATCGTGATGCCGCTGGCGGTGCTGTACAGCATGACCATGGTCGGCAGCA
The DNA here is from genome assembly GCF_009659625.1 of Pseudomonas haemolytica. GTDB lineage: Bacteria > Pseudomonadota > Gammaproteobacteria > Pseudomonadales > Pseudomonadaceae > Aquipseudomonas > Aquipseudomonas haemolytica. The sequence goes on from NZ_VOIW01000005.1 coordinate 225,347, forward strand.
TTGGCGGCGGCTGGTTTCCCAGCTACTTCATGGCCCGCGGCGATGCACCCTATGACGGGCGCATGAAAGCCATGCTGGTGATTGCGCTGTTCCCGCTGGTGGTGTTGCTGGCGCAGCCGTTGGGCTATCTCAGCTTCTGGGTACCAGTGCTGCTGATCGGTGTGGGCGCTTCGGCGCACCAGGCGTGGTCGTGCAATATTTTCACCACCGTGTCCGACATGTTCCCGCAGAAAACCGTGGCTTCGGTAGTCGGCATTGGTGGCATGGCCGGCGGGCTGGGCGGGGTAGTCATGACCAAGATCGGCGGTTGGGTGTTCGACTACTACAAGTCGATCAATGACATCCACACCGGCTACATGATCATGTTTGCCATCTGCGCCCTGGCTTACCTGGTGGCCTGGAGCGTGATGAAGGCGCTGGTGCCGCGACATAAGGAAATCACCGACCTGTAGCTGGCGCTTCAGGTATCGAAGGCGGGGCCCTTAAGACAGGCGCACACAAACGTGTCGTGGATAGGCCCCAGCGAATGGCCTGGCTTGTACCGCAATTGCACAATGACGGCTGACAGGGGCGTCGCCGCCCCTGTCATACCCGGTTAGTGGTTACGGGTGACTCGCCAAATGGTATTGGCGAGGTCGTCGGCAATGATCAGTGCGCCTTTCGGGTCCACCGTCACGCCCACCGGGCGCCCACGGGTCTTGCCATCATCGCCACGAAAGCCGGTGGCGAAGTCGATGGGTTCGCCTGAAGGCTTGCCGTTGCTGAACGGTACGAAGATCACCTTGTAGCCCACCGGGTTGTCGCGGTTCCAGCTGCCGTGTTCGCCGACAAACACGCCATCGGCGAATTTTTCCCCCATGGCGGGAATGGAAAAATCCACGCCCAGCGCAGCCACATGGGAACCCAGGCTGTAATCCGGCTTGATCGCCGAGGCCACCTTGGCCGAGTTCTGCGGTTGTGCGCGTGGGTCGACGTTCTGGCCCCAGTAGCTGTAGGGCCAACCGTAGAAGGCACCTTCGCGCACCGACGTCAGGTAGTCCGGCACCAGGTCGGGGCCGAGCTCATCGCGTTCGTTGACCACCGTCCACAGTTGCCCGGTGCCCGGTTGGAGGGTCAGCGCGGTAGGGTTGCGCAGGCCGGTGGCGTAGGGTTTGTGCGCACCGGTGGCCGCGTCGATCTGCCAGACCATGGCGCGGTCGATCTCCACTTCCATGCCGCGTTCAGTGATGTTGCTGTTGGAGCCGATGCCCACGTACAGCTGGCGGCCGTCGTCACTCACGGCCAATGACTTGGTCCAGTGGTGGTTGATCTGCGCCGGCAAGTCGGTGACTTTGACGGGCGGGGCGCTGGCCTTGGTCTGGCCGTCGGCGTAGTCGAAGCGCACCAGTGCGTCCTGGTTGGCCACATACAGCTTGCCGTCGGCGTATGCCAGGCCGTAGGGGGCGTTGAGGTTGTCGGCGAATACCGTCTTCAGTTCATAGGTGCCGTCACCGTCGGCATCGCGCAGCAGGGTAATGCGGTTGCCGCCTTTGACCTTGGTATTGCCCTGGGCCTTGATCACGCTGGCAATCACGTCCTTGGGCTTGAGCTTGGCGGCACTGCCGCCACGGCCTTCGGCCACGAGGATATCGCCGTTGGGCAGCACCAGGGTCTGGCGCGGGATCGCCAGGTCGGTGGCGATGGCGGTGACGCTGTAGCCTTCGGGCACCTTGGGCTTTTGCTCACCCCAAGGCGTGGGCTCGGCAATCTTCATGCTCGGCAGCAGGCTACTTTGTTGTTCGGGCAGTTTGGGATCGGGGCCGCGGGCCTGGGTCTTGTCGCCTTCGCCACCGCAGGCACTCAGCACGAGGGCTGCGCTGAGCAAGGTCAGTGTGTTGAGTGTTTTCATCGGGCAACTCCTGAGCGCAGATTGGTCAAGCCGATCCACGTCGCGATGATCGCCAGGACGGTGACAATCGCCGACAGCACCATGCCAGTGGGCATCATGGCGTAGGCGTCCTTGGCATGCTGGAAGGCATTGACCAGCCCGAGCACCCAGGTGCCCAGCAACAGCAGGAAATACGCCACCGGGCGCCCGCCCTTGTGTTCGGCACGCACCAGGTTGACCAGCGCAAACAACAGTGCAAAACCACAGAACACCAGCGCCCCGGCGATCAGCCACGACGCGAAGTTGGCCCATTGGATCTGGTAGGTCTGGCCGTAGGCGATATCACTGAGCAAGGCCCCGAGAAACAGCGGCACGGTGCCTGCCAGCAAGGTCCCATGTAGCGGACCAGGTCTGACGAGGGGGTAAGTGGGGAGGGTAGTCATGTGGGTGGCGGCTCCTTATCGTTCTGCGCCCTGGGCTCAGGGCGCGATGACTTCGCATAGGAAAGGAGCGTGGCATTTGTAAGAAAGTTCACTGGGAGGTCGTGTCGAGATGTTTTTCGAACCACGACGCATAGGGTGTGTTGCCGACCTGGCAGCGGTTGTAATCCGGGCTGCCATCCTGCCACCACACCGGGCCACGCTCACCCAATGCGACTTTGGCATGCTGCACCTGCTGCCGGGCGGCTTTCAAGGCCTGGGGATCAGCGTCGCCTTTGGCCGACTTGACCGCCCGGCGTGCGTCCATCAGTGCGTTGACCCAATGCTGCCGGGTTGCCTCGTCCAAAGCCGGATTGGTACAGCGCCAGAGTTGCCCCTTGACCACAAAATAGCGGCCGTCCGGTGTGCTAAGCATGATGCCTGTGCAGCACCCGCAGCACGCCCCACAGCATCGACATCACAATTGCCATCCAACCGGCAAACAGGCTGAAGAATGTCATTGCAAGGTTCATCACGGTCTCCCATTGTGTTGTCGTCTCCTTGAAGGTGACCTCGCTTGGAGACCAGGATTCAACTGGATGTATTTACGTCAGCGGCGGCATGACTCATCCTGCCTGGCCCGACACAAGGAAACGCTTTATGCCAACCCTGCATCTGCTGTGCGGCAAGATCGCCTCCGGCAAGTCCACACTCGCCAAGAGCCTGGCCGCCGAGCACGGGGCCATTGTGCTCAGCGAAGACCACTGGCTGGCCAGTCTGTATCCCGGTGAGATCCAGGCCATCGCCGACTACCTGCGCTGTGCCCAGCGGGTGCGCAGCGTGCTGGGGCCGTTGGTGGTTAACCTGTTGGAATCCGGCGTGAATGTGGTCCTGGATTTCCCGGCCAATACCCTCGCCAACCGTGAGTGGTTGCTCGGCCTGGCCCAAGCGGCCAAGGTGCCGCACCGGCTGCATTATCTGGAACTGGACGATGCCACCTGCCGTGCCCGCCTGCATGCGCGCAACGCTCAGGGCGAGCATGACTTTGCCGCGACAGACGCCGAATTCGACCTGATCACTCGCCACTTCTGTGTGCCGAGTGAAGAGGAAGGCCTGGTGATTGAGGTGCATCGCCCGTGACTGTCTTACAATCCGCGGGCGTCGATGCCGACGGCTATATCCTCACCGTCGCCGATGCTCCCGTACAAATTGAGTTCCAGCCGCTGCTCGCGGATGTCTGCGCAACCCTGTCCCAGGCCGCGTTCGGCCCGCACGGGATTTATCTGTATGGCAGCGTCGCACGAGGCCAGGCCGAGGTCGGGGTTTCTGACCTTGATCTCTCGCTGATACTGATCGAACCCCCTGATGCACCTGTGCTTGAACGGCTGGAGGCGGCCCGCGTCGCGTTGGAACAGCGGCATCCACACGTCACCAAGATCGACTTCGACATCGGCGATCGCGCACAGGTGTTGGCGCCCGAGAATAGAAACCGTTGGGGCTTTTGGCTCAAGCATCATTGCCGTTGTGTGTGGGGCGATGACCTGTCACTGCACTTCGAACCGTTTCGCCCGAGCCGTGCTATCGCCTTGGCGGTCAATGGCGACTTCGAACAGGCGCTCACGACGTATCTCTTGCGCATCGAACAGGCTAGCTCCGAACACACCCGCCTTCGCCTGCAGCGTGAAGCATCGCGGGCCCTTATCCGCGCCACCCACACCTTGCGCGCAGACGATGCGCCAATGTGGCCGCAAACGCTGGAAGAGTACGTCGCGCTGTTTGTTCAGCAGTACCCGTCGATGCGCGTGCAAATCGCGTACTTCCTGTTTGAAGCGCGTAACCCGAGTGCTGAGTGCGAGGCATTCTCCACGCGGCTACGGGCGTTTTTGAGTTGGATGGTTTCTGCACCGGATAGGTAGATGTGCTGGCGTTCAACTACCTATTAGATGCGCCAAGCCCAGGCCTAACGCCAGCGCCTAGGCTTCACTCCGGCAACCGGTGGGAGGGTAGGGACGGCACTTGGCGTCAAGCATAAGCACCCCCCAGGCACGCTCCAGCAACCGCATTTTGGGTCCTCGGCATCCACCGAAAACTTAAGCAGGATGTTGCCATGAGCATGTTCGTTGCTGTGGTTACCCCAGCAGACCTGGCGATCTTGAGTGAGCACCGCTGTGCCATGCCATCCTGCAGCTTTATACGCATCGAGCGACGCTTGTGTGGGATGCCCGTATTCATTTCCTTTGCCTACGGACAGAGCTAGCTTCATCGGAGTGCCCGGTTTGGGATGGGGGACAGCGGCTATCGTTATCTTCGACCCGTGATGAGGCGCCACCATACCGGCTAGCTCAAGTTGCCGGTTGCTTGTGAGGGAGGGGATCGATGGAAAGTCGGCATCACCTGTCATGAGAATTGCCGGCCCTTGGCCCTTCGGTTGGACAAACATCGCGATTCCGGTGTTGTTGCTGTCAGAGGGGGTTTGCATTGTGGGCTCACACGCTTCAAGCCAGCCCTCGGAGAATCGTATCTGCGTGCAGTCATCCGGCCACAGAAGGATGGCCGAGATACCCGGCATAAGCTGCTTGTTTGTTAGCGCTTCATAGAAGCTCAGTGCTAGTGGGCTGACCTGGTGTTCTGGTCGTTCGGGGGCACGGGCAATCCAGAAGCGAGCCAGCGCCTTACGGTTCCACTCGTGCCGAGTGGTCAAGCTCGCAGGATTGTATTGGCTTCTGGCGATTGCGTAGGACCAATGATCCATATCCCAATGGGAGAGGACAACAGGTGCAACTCTGACGTGGTCGCAGGAGAAAAAATTTGGCTGACGCGGTGGTCGCGTTCGTGCATGAAAGTTGGGTGCCCATCCCAAATCAAAAAAGACACGCGGGTGTTCAAACCTGTCGATGATCGCATTACAGTTGCCCTGGCCTACATCGTATGCAGCGATCGAGAGTTCGCCTGAGTCTTGCAAGGAAAAATCCAATACACCCGCAATAAGTGTTTCCGGAGCGCGCGGTGCGTACGCCAGCATGAAAGCTTTATATTCTTCGTTGCTCAACTTCAGGGGCGTAATGCCACAAATGTGCAGTACGACAGTCTCAGCGTTATCCCCGAACATAACGACTAACGCTTCAACCGAATTCTCGCTTGCATGGGAAGCTACCTTGAGTTGCACCCATTGGCCTTCAGACGCTTCAAAGGTTGGGAGCCGCTGCGCCAGAGAAGAGAGAGACAGACGCAGGGTCAGCAAACCGCCGATTCTTTTTTCTCCGTAATAGCGAGAGCGTGATTTTCGTGTACTGAAACAATCAAACGTTACCCAGCCATCCCCATCCCCATCGAGCTCTATGTCGACAAGCGCCTTGAACGTCCTGCGTTTGTATTTCATCGAATCATGGTCCTTCATGGCTCTGTCGCTCCTCGCAATGGCTTGGCTGTATTGGTTTGTGAGGGAATGTTACAGCAACCTCCAGCGCGAAGTGCTTGCACAACGAATACGCCGAGATTCGTGCAGTTAAAATGACGTGCCATCGTGATAGGAAAGGACTCAAGCACATGCGTGAACGCAAAGCAGCACGACTACTGCTAATAAGCCCTGCACAGCAAGTGTTGCTGTTCCGCTTCGAGCATAAAGACGGCGCGTTGGCCGGCAGGAATTACTGGGCCACCCCGGGCGGTGGCGTCGATGCCGGGGAAACCTTCCACAGCGCCGCGATTCGTGAGTTGCGCGAAGAGACCGGCCTCACAGTGAGCAGCGTCGGCGAATCCGTGGCAGAGCGCAGCTTCCCGCTGATGCTGCCCAGCGGCGAAACCGTGTTGGCGGTCGAGCGGTACTTCGTCGTGCATGCACCCGGCGAAGCGCTTTCCAGGGCCGAGTGGACGGCAGAGGAGATCCAGGTGATGGCGGATCATCGCTGGTGGTCGGCTGAGGCATTGCGCGCAACGACGGACACGGTCTGGCCGCAGGCGCTGCTAGAAATGCTTGTGCAGGCGGAGGTCTTTGCCCCAGGCCCTGTTTAGCTATTGGTCAGAATCTCACCGGTGTGGAGCACCCTGGCATAGTCCATCGCCAGGTTACTGAGCGATAACGCGTGCACATCTTCAGCGGGCCACAAGCGCCCCGACAGGTCGGTTTGATCGAAGGTAAAACAGGCATCCGCCGCCACGATAACGTCAAACCCCAGGTTGCCGCCTGAACGCACGGTGGCCTCCACGGAGTTGTTGGTGATGACCCCGGCGATCACCAATTGCTTGATCGAGCGCGTGTGCAGCCAGCGCTCCAGGCCCGTGGCGATGAACGCATCCGGTACGTTTTTCTCCACCACATGCTCGTGGGCCAGAGGTTGCAGTGCGTCCTGGAATTCACAGCCTGGCTGACCTGGCCAGAAGACAGAAACGGGCGAGCGGGAGATATGCCGCACGTGGATGATTGGCCGTTGAGCCCGCCGCCATGCGTTCAACAGTTGCTGTATATGCAGTTCGGCGTCTGGATTGTTGCGGCGGCCAAGGCTGGGGTTGCCCATGCCTTTTTGCATGTCGATGATCAGCAGTGCGGCGTTCATCGCTAACGGTTCCATGGCCTGTCCTTTTGCGGGTGAGGTGCGAACATATCAGCCAATGCAGGGCTTATACAGTGACCACTATGTAACTGACATATCGCAATCCAAATGTGGGAGCGGGCTTGCTCGCGAATGTGTTCTGTCAGTTGATAAATATTTCACTGATACACCGCATTCGCGAGCAAGCCCGCACACATTAGTACTGCCGCAACCAGTTTGGCCGTGAACGCCTGATGCTCACCAGGCCGAACGTCCAGGCCACCAGCGAATGGCCTTGGGGAATGAACTGTGCGGCAGGAGCTGCACCGATCGGCAGCCCAGACGCAAAACCCTGAGACTTCCCGGCGAAAATCTTCATAATGGCGGCCAATTTGTTTAGCTCGTTATTCTGGTGTGCCCGCATGGAAATTAAGGTCAACTTTCTCGACAACCTTCGGCTTGAAGCCAAGTTCGATGACTTCACGGTCATTGCCGACCAGCCCATCCGCTACAAGGGCGATGGTTCGGCACCGGGGCCATTCGATTACTTCCTGGCTTCGTCGGCGTTGTGTGCGGCGTACTTTGTGAAGTTGTACTGCCAGACGCGCAATATTCCCACGGAGAATATTCGCCTGTCTCAGAACAACATCGTCGACCCGGAAAACCGCTACAACCAGATCTTCAAGATCCAGGTCGAGCTGCCGGCGGACATCTCTGACAAGGACCGCCAGGGCATCCTGCGTTCCATCGACCGTTGCACCGTGAAGAAAGTGGTGCAGGCCGGTCCGGAATTTGTGATCGAAGAAGTGGACAACCTCGACGCCGATGCCCAGGCGTTGTTGATGCCCAACTCGACGTCCGAATCGGGCACCTACATCGCGGGCAAGGACCTGCCGCTGGAGCAGACCATCGCCAACATGTCCGGCATTCTCGCCAGGCTGGGCATGAAGATCGAGATCGCTTCGTGGCGAAATATCGTGCCCAACGTCTGGTCGTTGCATATCCGCGATGCACACTCGCCGATGTGCTTTACCAACGGCAAGGGCGCGACGAAGGAGGGCGCACTGGCGTCGGCGCTGGGTGAATTCATTGAGCGGCTCAACTGTAACTTCTTCTACAACGATCAGTTCTGGGGCGAAGAGTTGGCCAATGCGCCGTTCGTGCATTACCCGGATGAGCGCTGGTTCCAGCCGGGTAGCAACGATGAGTTGCCGAGTGAAATCCTCGATGCCTACTGCCTGAAAATCTACAACCGTGATGGCGAGCTGCGCGGTTCGCACCTGTTCGACACCAACTCCGGCAACGAAGCCCGCGGCATCGTTTCGCTGCCGTTCGTGCGTCAGTCCGACGGTGAAGTGGTGTATTTCCCTTCCAACCTGATCGAAAACCTTTACCTGAGCAACGGCATGAGCGCCGGCAATACCTTGGCGGAAGCCCAGGTGCAGTGCTTGTCGGAGATCTTCGAGCGGGCGGTGAAGCGCGAAATCATCGAAGGCGAATTTGCCCTGCCGGACGTCCCTGCCGAGGTGTTGGCCAAATACCCTGGCATCCTCGCCGGTATTCAGGGCCTGGAAGCCCAGGGCTTCCCGGTGCTGGTCAAGGATGCGTCCCTGGGCGGTGAATTCCCGGTGATGTGCGTGACGTTGATGAACCCGCGTACTGGCGGCGTGTTCGCTTCGTTCGGTGCACACCCGAGCCTGGAAGTGGCGCTGGAACGCAGCCTCACCGAGCTGCTGCAAGGCCGTAGCTTCGAAGGCTTGAACGACCTGCCGCAGCCGACCTTCGAAGGCCAGGCAGTCACCGAGCCGAACAACTTCGTCGAGCACTTTATCGACTCCAGCGGCGTGGTGTCGTGGCGCTTCTTCAGCGCCCAGTCCGATTATGAATTTGTCGAATGGGACTTCTCCGGCCAGGGCGAAGACTCCAACGCCCAGGAAGCCGCGACGCTATTCGGCATCCTCGAAGGCATGGGCAAAGAGTCCTACATGGCGGTGTACGAGCACCTGGGCGCCACCGCCTGCCGCATCCTGGTGCCGGACTACTCGGAAATCTACCCGGTGGACGACCTGATCTGGGACAACACCAACAAGGCGCTGTTTTTCCGCGAAGACATCCTCAACCTGCACCGCCTCAACGAGGAAGAGTTGCAGGCGCTGGTCGAGCGCCTGATAGAAAGCGAGCTGGACGACTACACCGATATCACCACCCTGATCGGCATCGAGTTCGATGACAACACGGCGTGGGGCCAACTGACCATCCTGGAGCTCAAGCTGCTGATCTTCCTGGCTTTGAAGCAGTATGAAGAGGCCAAGGAGTGCGTGGAGATGTTCCTGCAGTACAACGACAACACCGCCGAGCGTGGCCTGTTTTACCAGGCGATGAATGCGGTGTTGGAGATGGAGCTGGATGACGACCTGGAGCTGGCGGACTACGAGGCCAACTTCCGGCGCATGTTTGGCAATGAGCGCATGGATGCGGTGATTGGCTCGGTCGAGGGCAGCGTGCGGTTTTACGGGCTGACGCCGACCAGCATGAAGCTGGAAGGGTTGGACCGGCATTTGCGTTTGATCGACAGCTACAAGAAGCTGCATGCGGCTCGCGCCAACATAATATCGAGCTGATTGCACATTCAATGTGGGAGGGGGCTTGCTCCCGACAGCGGTGGGTCAGCTGTAAATAAGCTGACTGATACACTGCTATCGGGAGCAAGCCCCCTCCCACATGTTGATCGATGTTTGACGTTAGATGTGTGCCAAGGCCTGGGCTAAATCTGCGCGCAGATCCTCCACATCCTCAATCCCTACCGACAATCGCACCAACCCATCACCAATCCCCAACTGCGCCCGTGTTGCCGCGGGAATGCTCGCATGGGTCATGATCGCCGGGTGTTCGATCAGGCTTTCCACGCCACCCAGGCTCTCGGCCAGGGCGAAGATCTTCACGTTTTCAAGGAAGCGCGTAGCGCCGGACAGGTCGCTATTCAAGTCCACCGAAATCATCCCGCCAAACCCGCGCATCTGCTGTTTTGCCAGCGCGTGCTGGGGGTGGGAGTTCAAGCCGGGGTAGTGAACCCGCGATACCTGCGGTTGCTGCTCCAGCCAGGTGGCCAGGTCCAGGGCATTGCTGCAATGGCGCTCCATGCGCAGCGCCAGGGTTTTCACCCCGCGCAGGGTCAGGAACGCGTCAAACGGCCCGGCAATGGCACCGATGGAGTTTTGCAGGAAGCCCAGGCGCTCGGCCAAGTCAGGGTTGTCGCCGACGATGGCAATACCGCCAATCACATCGGAATGCCCATTGAGGTATTTGGTGGTGGAGTGCACCACGATGTCGAAACCCAGCTCCAGCGGGCGCTGGATCCACGGGCTGGCGAAGGTGTTGTCGGCCACGCAGATAATCCCGCGGTCACGGCAGATACGTGCGACGGCGCGCAGGTCGGTCAGGCTCAGCAGCGGGTTGCTCGGGGTCTCGACCCAAACCATGCGCGTGTCGTCCTGCAACGATGCTTCAAAGGCCGACAGGTCGCTCAAGTCGACATAGCTGAAGCGGTGCCCGGCGCTGCGTTGGCGCACCTTGTCGAACAGCCGGAACGTGCCGCCATACAAGTCATTGCCCGAGACAATATGCGCGCCAGCATCCAGCAGCTCGAGCACGGTGGAAATCGCCGCCAGCCCCGAGGCAAACGCAAAGGCCTGGCTGCCGCTTTCAAGGTCGGCCACACAACGTTCCAGGGCGAAGCGCGTGGGGTTGTGGGAGCGGCCGTAGTCGAAGCCCTTGTGTACGCCGGGGCTGTCTTGCAGGTAGGTGGAGTTGGCGTAGATCGGTGGCATCAGCGCGCCCGTGGTCGGGTCGGGTGACTGCCCGGCGTGGATCACACGGGTGGCAAATGCGCTTTTATCGGGCTGACTCATGCAAGGGATCTCCGTAGGTGATTAAGCAGGTCGACGCGGGTGATCAGGCCGTGGAAGCCTGAGGCGTCAGCAATGATGGCGACCAGGCCGCGATCCAGTTCCGCCTGCAGTTCAGCCAGGCTGGCGCTGGGGGCCAGGGTGTGCAAGGTGTCAGTCATGGCGCTGGCGACGGTCATGGAAAAATCCGCGGCGTCGTGGTGCAGGCCCAAGAGGATGTCGGACTCATCGATGACGCCCACCAGTTGCTGGCCGTCTACCAGCACCGGCAGTTGCGACACATCCGCCAGGCGCATGCGCTGGAAGGCGGTGAGCAGGGTGTCGTCGGGGCTTACGCTGATCACACGGCCATCTTCGAAGCGGCGGGCGATCAGGTCGCGCAAGTCGCCGTAGTGCTTGTACTGCAACAGGCCGGCGTCGTTCATCCACTGGTCGTTGTAGACCTTCGACAAGTAACGCGTGCCGGTGTCGCACACAAAGGTCACCACGCGCTTGGGCTCGGTTTGCTCCCGGCAATAGCGCAGGGCGGCGGCGAGCAGGGTGCCGGTGGACGAGCCGCCGAGAATACCTTCGGCCTTGAGCAGTTGGCGGGCGTGGTCGAAGCTTTCTTCATCGCTGATGGAGTAGGCGTGGCGGACGCTGGAGAGGTCGGCAATCGAGGGAATGAAGTCCTCGCCGATACCTTCTACCGCCCAGGAACCGGGGGTTTCCAGCTTGCCGCTGCGGCTGTACTCGGCCATTACTGACCCCACCGGGTCAGCCAATACCATCGCCAGCTCGGGCTGCACACGCTTGAAGAAACGCGTCAGGCCGGTGAGGGTGCCGGCCGAACCGACGCCGACCACAATCGCGTCGACATCATGCTGGGTCTGCGCCCAGATCTCCGGCGCGGTGCTGGTCTCGTGGGCCAGCGGGTTAGCCGGGTTGTTAAACTGGTCGGCGAAGAACGAATCCGGAATATCCTTGGCCAAGCGTGCGGCGACGTCCTGGTAATACTCCGGATGGCCCTTGCCCACATCGGAACGGGTGATATGCACCTCGGCGCCCATGGCCTTGAGGTGCAGCACTTTTTCCGTGGACATCTTGTCGGGCACCACCAGTACCACCCGGTAGCCCTTGGCCCGGCCCACCAGCGCCAGGCCCAGGCCGGTATTGCCGGCGGTGGCTTCAATGATGGTACCGCCAGGGCGCAAGCGGCCGTCGCGCTCGGCGGCGTCGATCATCGCCAGGCCGATGCGGTCCTTGATGGACCCGCCGGGGTTTTGCGATTCAAGCTTGAGAAACAGCGTGCAAAGGCCAGTATCGAAGCGGCTGACCTTGACCAGCGGTGTGTTACCAATCAGTTCAAGTACGGCAGGGCGTGAAGGTGTGGGCATGTCGTCACCAGGTTACGGAATGGGCGTAGGGTGCGGGACAGCAAAATGCGCAGCGTGGCTTCGAACATAGGCCGGTATTGTCCGGGTCGCAACCTGGCGGTCCGATGCATGACTTTTTTTGGCGCATGGGTGAAGCGCGGGGGCTCGAGCGCTCCCACATCAGCCTCCGGCAATGGCCGCTTCGATAGCCGCAATATCGATCTTGGTCATGCTCATCACCGCGTCAAACGCACGCTTGGCGATGGCCGGGTCTCTGCTGGTCACGGCATCGCCGTTGTACCAGAGGCAGATCGTATTTTTATTGTTCATCGCAAGCTCCTCAGGTTGATAGGAGTGTGAAGTCTAGACGATAGCCCCTGGCGTTCTTCTCGGTTTAAAACCGCTCATCCAGAATCGCCGGCAAGGTGATGTCCTTGACGAAACTGGCCGAAGACAGGCTCAGCGTCATGCGCACCACCAGCACCACGTCATGCACCGGAATCGACTGGCCTTCACCGCGCTGCGCCGCGACTGCGAGCGGTGTGCTCAACGGGTCTTGGGTGTTCAGGTAACCGAGGTTCAGGCAGGTGACGCCCAGGCGCTGCTGCCGATAGCCTTCACGCAAGGCATCGGCAATCCCGCGCAGGGCAAATTTGGAAGCGCCGAACGCCACCTCCGGCCGGCCACTTTGCGGCAGGCCGGAGGTCGAGCCGGTCAGGATAATCCTCGGGTTGGCGCTTTTAAGTAGCACCGGCAGCAGGCGTTTGATCAGCAGCAGGGTAGAGGTGATGTTGCAGGTGACAATAGCTTCAAGCTGCTCATCACTGTCGCCCAGAAAGTTGTACGCCGGATCAAAGGCAAACTCTTCCCAGATACCCAGGTTGTAGATCAGCGTATCCAGCCCGCCCTGAGCCACTGCGGCTTCAATGACCTGCGCCGCCTTGGCGGGTTCGGCCAGGTTGGCTTCGACCCACTGCACCTGCACATCAGGGTTGTGGTCGAGCTGCTCGGGACGGCTGCGGGACACGCCGATCAGCGTATCCCCAGGCTCGCCCAAACCCTCGATCAGGGCTTTGCCCAGGCCTTTGCTGGCGCCAACTACCATGGTTTTCATTACGCGTCTCCTTGACTAGGGGGCGTAGTTATAAGGTAGTTGGCGGGGCCTTTCCAGCTTGCTGCTCAGGCCTCCACGGTTTCCCGGCAATTACGCAAACCCGCACGCCGCGAACGCCAGCCCAAACCCAGCACCATCAGCAAGCCCAAGCCCGCCATCAGCGCGCCCGCCAAGGAAATGGCCGGGTAGCCCAGCCCGGCGTTGATCACCGCGCCGCCCAATGCCGCGCCAATCGCATTACCGAAATTGAACGCACCAATGTTCATCGCCGAAGCCAGGTTAGGCGCATCCTTTGCAGCCTCCATCACCCGCATCTGCAACGGTGGCACCAAGGCAAAACTGGCGGCGCCCCACAGCAGGATCGACAAGGCGGCGGGCAGCGGCCATTGCATCAGCACCGAGAAGGCCAGCAGCACGGCTATCAACACCACCAGCGAGGTGATCAAGGTACGGTCCACCGAACGGTCCGCCGACTTGCCACCCCACACGTTGCCGAGGGTCAGCCCGACACCGAACAGCACCAGCATCCCGGTGACGAAGTTGGTCGAGGCGTGGGTGACATCGCGCAGAATCGGCGCGATATAGGTGAACACCGTGAACATCGCACTGGAGCCCACCACAGTCAGCGCCAGCGCGGCCAGCACCGGCCCGCGACCCAGTACGCGAATTTCCGCCATCAGGCTGCCACCTTTTGGCGCGGGCGTATTCGGCAACGCCCACCACAGCGCCGCCATCACCACCGCACCGAGCCCACTGATGCCCCAGAACGCCGTACGCCAACCGAAGTTTTCGCCAAACCAGGTGGCCAAGGGCACACCGCCAATAGTCGCCAGGGTCAGCCCCAGAAACATCGCCGCGACGGCACCCGCACGCTTCTCCGGCGCGACCACACTCGCGGCCACAATCGAGCCAATACCGAAGAAGGCCCCGTGGTTCAGCGACGTCACCAGCCTGGCGATCATCAAGGTCTGGTAGTCGGTGGCCAGCGCCGACAGCAAATTACCCAAGGTGAAAATCGCCATCAGCCCGATCAGCAGATAACGGCGTGGCACCCTGGCCGTGGCGAGGGTCATGATCGGCGCGCCAATCAGTACGCCCATGGCATAGGCACTCACCAACAGCCCAGCGGCGGGGATGGAGACATCAAGATCGGCGGCAATACCGGGCAACATGCCCATAGGGGCAAACTCTGTGACCCCGATGCCAAAGGCACCGATGGACAACGCTACAAGGGGTGGATTGATACGCATGGGTGACTCCTCATCTGTGAGTCAAATGCTACAATCCTGCCTTTTCAAGCAGTAGCCCACGGTTGGGAACTACAGCTTTGCGCAGGGAGCACAAATGGACATAGGCGGTCGGTCGGGAGAGATGGAAGTGTTCGCCATGGTCGCCGAGCACGGCAGCCTGTCGGGCGCGGCGCGAGCCCTGGGGCTGACGCCATCGGCCATCAGCCGCATCATCACCCGCACCGAACGGCGCATCGGCACCCGGTTACTGCTACGCACCACCCGAGCAATCACCTTCACAGCCGAAGGCGAAGCCTACCTGCGCGGCGCCCGCCGCATCCTCGCGGACATGGCCGAAGTCGAAGACGCCATCACCGACCAGGGCGCCCCACGCGGGCGCCTGCGAGTCAGCGCCGCCCTGGCCCATGGCCGCCTGACCATCGTGCCGCTGATCGCCGCCTTCAGCGCCCGCTATCCCGCCATCGTTGTAGACCTGATGCTCGGCGATGAAGTCGTGGACATCCTCGGCGGCCAGGCCGACGTCGCCATCCGCTTCGGCCCACTCGCCGACAGCCCCCTGAGCGCCCGCCACATCGGCTCCACCGGCCAAGTCATCGTCGCCTCCCCGGACTACCTGGCACGCCACGGCACGCCGGTGACGCCGCAGGATTTACTCCAGCACAACTGCTTGCGCTTCAACTTCCGCCGGGCGGCGCCGGATTGGCCATTTCGGGTAGATGGGCGCGAGTTTTCGCTGAAAGTGGCGGGGACGATTGAGGGCAATAGTGGAGAGGCGTTGGCGCAGTTGGCGAAGCTGGGGGCGGGTATTACGCGGATTGGGGCGTTTAGTGTGTTGGAGGAAGTGAGGCGGGGGGAGTTGGTGGTGTTGCTGGAGAGGTTTAACCCGGGGGATGTGGAGCCGATTCATGCGGTGTTTGTGGGGGGAGCGGCGATGCCGGCAAGGGTGAGGGCGTTTGTAGATTTTTTGGTGGAGCGGCGATAGGGCGAGGTGAATGGAGGGTTTTTCCCAAAAGATGAACTCACTATTGAGTCCCATGAACGAGGGGCGATAATAAGCTCGACTTTGTAAAGTATTCACCGGAGGGAGTTGTAGTAATGGACGTTGAGCAGATTATAAAAATTATTTTGGCGTTGGCCGCGATGGCGGGCATCGCTAAAATAATTTATGAGTTTTCTATGGGAAGCAGGCTCCGCCTAAAAGACGATTATCGATTCGCAAAAGAGTTCTTGGGAGACATCGAAGCAAACCCAAAACTACATCATCTTGTTATTGAGCGAGGGTACTATGCGATTGCCGGAACTGTGTCGATGAAAGTTTCGGAAATTAAATATTTAATTTCGTTGTCTGACGCCGAAAGACGGCTCAAGGATTATGTTTTGGCGCGTAGATATGTAGAGCTAGTAGAGGCGAGTAATAAAATAGATTTTCGGTATAAATATAAAAAACACTTTTCCAGAGTTTGGAGAAAAGCCCTTGCAATACTCGTTTACATGGTAGGGTGCTTCCTTGCTTTTTCTCCATTTTTAATGATTAAGTCGTTGGGGCTGGAGCCAAAATACTTGCTCTTGGTTTTGTTTACGCTACCCTGTTTCGGATTTTTTGCTGTGGATGCATTAAGGAGTTTCGTGAAAATTGCAAGAGGAGAAGCACTCGTTAAAGAGCAACAGGAAAACTCCCCGTTAATTTTTATAAGTAAACGGCCTTAGGTGTCGTAGTGAGCGTCCTTCATGCCTGGCTCATTCAAGGCTGGTATATCATAATGCAGCCTAAAGTGTGATGTTCGGGCGGGTCTATTTGAGTCAAGCGAGTTTCTGCCTTTTGGTTTTATAAAATGAGCATTTCCTCAATCTGGTCTAACTTTCTTGTTGATGCAAATGCTTCGCCAAGTAACGCGAGGGCTCTCTGAAGGTTATTTACCTTTTGGGGGCTGGTTTGCTGGCTACAGCATCGACTCACTTTTCCGACTCGTCACCATTCTTTCTTGGCATTTCCCCGCGTCGTGTCGTTTTTGAAGCTTGCTGAAACGTTTCATCGAGTTTATAAAACCCGCACAACTCCAAGAAAGGCTACCGCCATGACCCCGCTCAAACTCTTCCTCGCCCTCAGCACACTGTCCGCCACCTCCCACGCCCTAGCCTGGGATTACGTCTTGCTCGACACCGACAAAGCCGCCCAGAACTGGCAGGTCACCAGCCAGCAACTCGGCATACACACCGACACACCCTTCAGCGTTACCCTGCGCACCTTGCACGGCGGTCGGCAGGAGGGCGTCAGCATTGTCGACATCGATAACGGCACGATGAAACTCTCGGTGGTGCCGACTCGCGGAATGAACGTCTTGCAGGCCTCGGTCGGCGATGTGCGCATGGGCTGGGATTCGCCGGTCAAGGACGTGGTCAATCCGTCCTTCATCGAACTCAATGGCCGCGGTGGCCTGGGCTGGTTGGAAGGTTTCAACGAGCTGGTCGCTCGCTGCGGATACGAATGGGTCGGCCACCCCGGCGTCGACAACGGCGAACTGCTGACCCTGCACGGTCGGGCTGCCAATATTCCTGCGAATAAAGTCACCCTGCACATTGATGAAAAACCCCCGTACGCCATCACCCTGCGTGGCGAACTGAAAGAGCAGGCGTTCAAGAAGGTCGATTTCTCTGTCGCGACCGAACTGGTCACCGAGCCCGGTAGTGTAGTGTTCGCCCTCAACGATACGCTGACCAACAACGGCGACTATCCGAAGGAATACCAGGCGCTGTACCACAGTAACTTCAGCACGCCGTTCCTGGAGCAGGGCGCTCGTTTTGCCGCACCGGTGAAACAGGTGTCGCCGTTCAACGACAAGGCCAAGGGCGATCTGCCCGACTGGCAAACCTACCGCGCACCGACCAAGGACTACGACGAAACGGTTTACAACGTGGTGCCGTATGCCGACGCCAAGGGCGATACGTTGACCGTGTTGCATAACAAGGCTGGCAGCCTCGGCGTTTCGGTCGGCTTCAATACCCAGACACTACCGGTATTTTCCCTGTGGAAAAACACCGATACCCAAGGCCAGGGCTATGTCACGGGGCTGGAGCCGGGGACTAGTTTTTCCTACAACCGCCGTTATCAGCGGCCACTGAACCTGGTGCCCACCATTGGGCCGAAGGAACACAAGCAGTTCCGCATCAGCTACAGCTTGTTGGCGGATAAGGCGGCTGTAGACAAGGCCTTGAAGCAGGTGAGCGAGATTCAGGCGGGGCGGGAGACTGAGGTGCGGCAGACGCCGTTGGTTGATCTGACCAAGGGGTGACACCGGCAGGTGCGTTGTCGGTCAATATTGCTGCCCCTCGGCCAGATGTTTGCGTGTTATTTCGCCGGCTTGTTCAAGGTCCGACAGCGTGCGCGTGACCTTGAACAGTCGATGGCACGGCTGCGCTACAGCCCACACGCGTGTCAAGCCTGCACTGAGGGAAATCCCTCATTGCAGCACCTCCGTCCCCCTACTAGCATGAGCCACGAAACCCACCCAGTTCAAAGGGAAAGCTCATGACGACCCATCACAGTGACGACAAGCAACCCACCCCGGATCAGGCCGAAGACAACGCGTTTTTCCCGTCTCCCTATTCCCTCAGCCAATTCACCTCACCCAAATCCGACCTCAGTGGCGCCGACTATCCCAACCCCTACACGGGCGGGCGCTGGAAGGTCCTGGTGATCGGTGCTGATGAGCGCTACCTGCTGACTGACAACGGCACGATGTTCTCCACGGGCAATCACCCGGTCGAAACCTTGCTGCCCATGTATCACCTGGATAAAGCCGGCTTCGATTTCGACATCGCGACCCTGTCGGGCAACCCGGTGAAGTTCGAATTCTGGGCCATGCCTTCCGAAGACGTGGAAGTGCAGGGCTTTTATGCCAAGTACCGCAACCAGTTCAAGCGCCCGCTCAAGCTGGCCGAGGTGATTGAAAATGCGCTGGGCGAGGACTCGGACTATATCGGCGTGTTTATCCCGGGTGGGCATGGTGCGTTGATCGGCTTGCCAGAGAGTGCCGAGGTGAAGACGGTGCTGGAGTGGATGGTCGCGAAGGACAAGTTCGTGATTTCGCTGTGTCATGGCCCGGCTGCGCTGCTCGCGGCGGGTGTGGGTGAGTCCAGGGACGCTTATCTGTTCAGCGGTTATAAGATCTGCGCGTTTCCCGACGCTCTCGATGCCACGACCCCCGACATTGGCTATATGCCGGGCCATCTGACCTGGAAGTTCGGCGAGCAACTGCAGGCGCTGGGGGTTGAGATTGTCAATCAGGACATATCCGGAGCGACGTTGCAGGATCGCAAGCTGCTGACCGGTGACAGTCCCTTGGCAGGCAACAACCTTGGCAAGCTGGCGGCGGATGCATTGCTGAAGGCGGTTGCGGCGCAGTGAGTGAGGCCACTGCTGAGAGGGCTATGCGCGCCGTTCTAGAGATTGAGGCGGCGCAGAAGCTTGAGGCGGTCCAACAGGCGGTACGCAGTTTCGCCAGGCCCTACGGCTATGATCGGTTTGTGCTGTTTTCCGCTTCCCCGGTGAGCGATGAAGTGGTTGAGCGCATTTACTGGGTGGAAGGCGATTGGTTCGGTGACAGCCAACGTGTTGACGCCCGGACCTATGTGCGTCGCTGCCCGTTCACGCGCCATGTCCTGGAGGCACGTGAAGCCTTCTTTTGGAGCAAGGTGCAGGAGCAAGGCGGGGAGCTCTACCAGGTCGTGCGTGCGCCGAGTGGCTCTGGCGTGCAAGGGTTGCAGGTGCCGGTGTTCGGGCCGCAAGGGCTTGAGGGCGCCATGAGCCTGGGCGGCGAGCAGGTGGAAGGTTCGGCACGCGTACGTCTGGGGTTGTGTATGGTCGCCACAGCGGCTTTTTTCTGTGCACGCAGGTTGCTTGAGCCGCCTGTGGGTGAATGGGCAGGCAAGCTTTCGCAGCGCGAGCGGGAAGTGCTGGCGTGGACGGCTGCTGGCCGGCGTCAGGCAGATATTGCAGCTACCCTCGGTTTGTCGGAGCGCACCGTGGAGAATCACTTGCGTTCGGCGCGCCGGCGTCTCGGGGTGGCGACAACGGCGCAAGCCATCAGGATCGCCATTCGTAACGGGGAGATTGAGGGTTGAAGCAGAGACTCAATCGCCTATATTGCTTAAAGCGCCGCATACACCAGAGAAGACAGCCGCCCAGGGCGCGGATCAATCATCGAGTGGCTGCCCGAGGTGGTGGTGACAAAACCAAAGCTGACTTGTGCTTCGGGGTCGGTAAAACTTATCGGGCCGCCCAGGCCGATATGGCCGAAGGTGTGTGGGCCCATCGCGTGGGACGCCGACGGGTCACGTTGTTGCTCCAGCATGCAGCCTAATCCATAACGCATCGGGCGCATCCACACGCGATCCATGCCATGGCTGTGCTCTTGCGTGAACTCATTGAGCAGTTCGCGACCGATAAAATTTCCCGCCAGTAATGCACTGTAGAACCCGGCCAGGCCGTGGGCGGTGCCATGGGCACACACGGCCGGTTGCCGATAGGCCCACCAACGCGGGTCGCTGGTGCGCCTGGGCACCATGCCGGGGTTGGTGAAGGCGAGGGTGGCGATATGCGTTGGCTGGCTTTTCAGCACGGTTCGCAATGCTTGCGAATAGGGATCACCGACTCGCCCCGTGGCACTGTCGAAACGCGCGATACGATGAAAGTGTTGCTCGTCCACGCCCAGGTGAACCTCGAGGCCATGGGGATCCAGAATCTCTGCGTGGATAAAGGCACAGGGATCGCGCCCGTCGACCCGGCGAATCAGCTCACCGAGAATCCAGCCAAACGTAGTGGTGCCGTAGCCCAGGTCGGTTCCCGCGGCCCACCACAGTGGCTCGGCTTCCAGCACCCGCAGCATATGTTCCCAGTCATACATCCTCGGGTTACGGTCGGGCGCACGCAGCGCCGGCAGGCCGGCAGTGTGGTTCATTACCTGGCGCAAGGTGACCTTGGCTTTGCCGCTCTGGGCGAACTCCGGCCAGTAACGGGCCACCGGCGCGTCCAGTTCCAACTTGCCTGCTTCGACCAGCATCAGAACGGCCACCGCGACGTAGGGTTTTATCACGCAAAAGGTATTGGCCAGGGTCTGGTGGGTCCAGGGTTGCGTGCCCTCTTGATCGGCCACGCCAGCCCACAGGTCAATAACCCTTTCTGCGCCTACCTGCACGCAAAGCCCGGCCCCACGTTCCTGCGGATCATCAAACATGTCTTCGAAGGCTTGCTTGACTGCTTCGAACTGTTTCGCACAGATTCCTTGTGCTTTCATACTTCAGCTCCTTGTATATGAAGTAGTGCCTTTGATACTTGCTGGACTTGAATGCATTCACCCTCGCGACCGAGTTTTAGAGTGGTCCATGCAATAGCGGTTGGCGCGATGGTATGTGCCAAAGTCATTGAACCTGACACCTGCCTGCGCCATGACTTTATGGGCATAAGGTGCTGTCATCTGGCGGAGATAAAACGGGTCTCTGACCACGAAGTGATGAATGCTGTGGGTGCTGCCGAAGTTGAAGCAGAACAGCTGGAATGGCCACAGCCACCAAGGGTTCATGACTTGAGTTTGTTGTATCGCATTGCGTGGTGCTACGTCACCGTAATAGTGCATGTTTGAACTGATAAAAAACAGGCAGAACTGGCGTATCATATTCGGCGCAATAAGGATGACGACGGCGCTGTCGACAATATTCATCAACTTCAATGTCGCAGCAGAAGTGTAAGCCTCCGTTCCCATGATGGGCGCCAGCCAGGCATACAGGTGGTAGCCGAGGAACACATACCAGCACCCCCAATACAGCAGCCCGAAAGGCGTGTTGAGGCGGATAATCTTGCCCAACAATCTTACCTTTTGCCGCCAGCCCGGCGCGAACACCGCATTTAGAAAGCCAAAGACAAAACCATCTAGCAGTTTCAATAACCTTAGTAGGCCCCACGGGCTACCACTGGTGGTGATCCAGGCCTCCACATCCGAATCAGTTCCGGACTCTTTATGGTGATGAAAGTGCAGGTTGCGTCTTAACCAGGGGCTGGGCATTCCCGGTCGAGCCAGCCAGCAGAAAAACATCATGGCATTATGGGCCAACGGCTGTTTTCTGAAATAAAGACGGTGAATCAAATCATGTTCGATTTCATGAATAAACGAAGTCAGCAGCGCGTTGATCAAAATACACCCCCATGCGGGGATAGAGCCGTTGATGTAGAGCCCTCCCGTGACAATCATGCCAGCCAGGGAAAACACCATGACACTCGCCCCCAGCGTATTTTGATACTGCAGGATCGGATACCGCTTGCGCAGGTAATTGCCATGATCGGTAATACTGCGGGTTACGTTGTCAATTTTTTCCTGATCGGTAGTTAGTCGATCAATTTCGATGGCGTTTTCCAAGACTTTCATCTACTTATCCTCCGCTTGCATCGCGAAATTACCGGGCCTGATAAACCGGTCAAGTCAATTGCCTGAGCTATAAAACAGTAGGTGTGCAAATTCAGTGCATGTCATTCAATAAATGCAAAATCGACGGGTTAAAAATAATTTGTTAGCATCCTTCAAGCTTCAAAATGATAAGACAAGTTAAATTCTTTGCAACTGTGTATTTTGGGTGGGTTCAGTGTTACAGGTGTTTGTGTAAAGAATTGTTATTTAGTGACACTTTGTACAAGTATAAAAGGACTGCGTACAAGTATTGCCAAGGAGGCATCATGAGATTGCATCGCGTCAGGTATTTGCGGCTCCCGTTAGAAGCGCTCGAGGGCATCGTAGAGAACATGGGCAGCCATGACGTGTTTGACGCCGTATTTTGTGACGAGCCTGCAGATAATTGCGTGAATCGCGCAGGCTTTGAACGGCTAATCCGCTACCTACAATGCGGAGATACTGTAGTAGTGGACAGCATGGCATCGCTCTCCTCCAGTACGGAGCAACTGTGCACTCTCATTCGCACACTGATTGAAAAACAGGTCACGCTAGAGTTTTTGCATGAAAACCTGATTTTTCGCCATGACCGTCTTGAAGTTGTGAAGCCCATCATCGCAGTCATGGAGCTGATTGCGGAGTTTGAACGCGCTGCAACGAGAGAAAAGCAGGCAGCAGGCATTGCCACTGCAAAAGTTCGCGGGTCGTATAGGGGGCGCAAGAAGAAACTGTCTGACAATCAGGTTGTAAGTTTAATTGACCGCGCTGGCGCTGGAGAAAGCAAATCCAAATTGGCGCGGGATTTTGATATCAGTCGTCAGACCCTTTATCGATACTTGCGATCTACATAGCGGCCCTCCCGGCAGTCACAGCGAAACTTATTTCGTCATACACGCGCATGCATACTGAGATCACCTCATTCAATGTCCGATAAAGGCATACGTCCATGATCCGCAAGGCCTTACCCTCCGATGCACAGGCCATCGCCCAGGTGCATATCAGCAGTTGGCAAGCCGCCTATCGTGACGTGATGCCTGCCCAATTCTTGAAGGGATTGGAATCAACGCTGGCTCGACGTGAAGCTTACTGGGTTCGCTCGATTGCATCAGGTGAGCCGATTGTATGGGTTGCCGAGGTGAACCAGCAGGTTGTTGGCTGGATTGCCGTCGGCGCCAGCCGTGACGAGGATGCCATTGGGAGCAATGCAGGTGAGGTCATGGCCATCTACGTTCTGGCCGAGTATTGGCAAACTGGCGTCGGGATAGCCTTGTGGAAGGCGGGCCTGCAGGACTTGCTGGAGCAGGGGTATCAGCGTTTGACCCTGTGGGTCCTGGCTGGTAATGAAAGGGCTATCCGCTTTTATCACCGCGCAGGATGTATCGAGGAAGCAGGAACTGCGCGCCATCTTGAGAGGGGCGGTGTACCTCTGGTGGAGGTCAGGTATGGTCTGCCCATACAGCGTTAAGCCCTGCGCGCCGTCAACAACACCGTCGCCGCCGCCGACAGCAACCCCGCGCAGCAGCGATTGAAGATGTGTTTGCCCCGTGGCTCGGCAAACCAGCGACGCATATGCAGGCCCATATAGGCGTAGGCGCTGATGGCGACCCACTCCAGCGCCAGGAACATCGCGCCCAGCAGGGCAAATTGCGCGGTGATGGGCTGACCGGGTACTACGAACTGCGGGAGGAAGGCAGTGAAGATCAGGATGGCTTTTGGATTGCCCGCCGCTACCAGAAACTCTTGCCGCGCCAAGGCCCACAAACCGACTTTATTCGTGGCAGTGTCCGCCTCTCTCTGCGGGTCGGCACGCCACAGTTGATAGGCCAGGTAAAACAGGTACGCCGCGCCAAGAATCTTGATCCCATAGAACAACAGCTCCGACGTTTGCAGTACCACCGCCAACCCGGCGGAGGCGAGGGCAATCATGCCGGCGAAGGCCAGCAGGCGGCCGATACCGGCCAGGCAGGAAGTGCGGTAGCCATAGCGGGTAGCGTTGCTCACTGACAACAGGTTGTTGGGGCCGGGCGCCATGTTCAGGGCGAAGCAGGCGGGAAGGAAGAGGGCGAGAGTGGCGAGGTCCATGGCGGCTCCGGATTGGCAGGTGTCAGGTGTATGAGCATATATTGGTGCTGAAGGTTGCCAGCAAAGTCAGCACAGCTTCCGCGATCAGTTTTTCGTCGTATTTCATTATGGTTACTCCACTCGTTTGACGCTGACCAGTCAATCTACGCTCCTGGTATTACGACAGGCACGCGTAGTTGCAGATGTATCCAGCCCTGTGTCAAGTCACAACCTTTTACTTGCGCGAGACCACGCTTTCGCTGATAGAATGAGATGAATTCTCATTAACATCTGTCAATATCGTGCAGTCTACTTCATCGGCAAGCCACCACTCGTCCCAGTCCATTGGTCATCTCTACAGCCACCACCACGGTTGGCTGCAGGGCTGGTTACGCAGGCGCTTGGGCAATGCCGCCGATGCGGCGGACCTGGCCCAGGATACGTTCGTGCGGCTGCTCAGCAGTGGGCCTGGCGAGCCGCCGGACTTTACGACCCCGCGTGCGTATCTGGCCACTGTCGCCAATCGCCTGACCCTCAACCTCTACCGCCGCCGTTCACTGGAGCAAGCCTACCTGGTCGCGTTGGCGCAAACTCCGCAAGAGCTGGCGCCGTCGCTGGAACATCAGGCGTTGGTGCTTGAAGCGCTCGACGAGATCGACCAGCTACTTGCCCTATTGCCCGCCAAAACTCGGCAGGCCTTCCTGATGGCGCAGTTGGAGGGGTACACGCAAGAAGAGATCGCCAGCCGGCTCGATCTGAGCGTGCGTTCGGTGCAACGCTACCTTGCGCGGGCTTTTGAAGAATGCATTGTGCTCGCCAGCCAGTGCGCGGCATGAATAACACGCCCATCGACCGGCGTATTGCCCGCGAAGCGGCCAACTGGTTCGTGCGTTTGCAGAACAGCTGCGCGTGCGCCGCCGAACATGCTGCTGGCGCAGAGTGGCGGGCGCTGCATGCTGATCACGAACGGGCCTGGCAACTGGCGGAGCAGTTCTGCGCTCGGGCCCAGCAGCTTGCCGGACCTGCAGAGCGCGCAGCGCTCGAGCGCCCACGCGGCCTGGAGCGGCGGCAGGTGCTCAAGACCCTGGCGTTGCTGATCGCTGCCGCCCCGCTGGGCATTGCCGCACACCGCAGCCTGCCATGGCGCGAGTGGCAGGCGGACGTACGGACCTCCACGGGGCAGCAGCGTACCCTGAACCTGCCGGATGGCGCGCAGATTCGGCTGAACACCGGCAGCGCTGTCGACATCGCCTACGACGACAGCATGCGTCGCGTACGTCTTATCGCCGGCGAGATGCTCGTCGAGGTGCCCCATAGGCCCGTAGGGCTGGCGTTCCTCGTCGAGACTGGCGAAGCACACATTGCCCTTTTCGGCAGCCGCCTTATGGTGCGCCAATACCCGCACAACACCTACCTGGCCGCGCTGGACGGCGCAGCTGGTGTGCGCCCGCGGCTTGCACGAGGGGAGGACGCCATGATGCGCCTGGCGGCAGGCCGGCAGACCTATGTCAACAACCAGGCGGTGGAACCCCCGATGCCAGTGGCGCAGAACCGTCTGGACTGGCTTGGTGGCGTACTGCGCGCAGAAAAGATGCGCCTGGATGACTTCATCCACGAATTGGATCGCTATCGCCCCGGCTTGGTGCGTTGCGATCCAGCTGTCGCCGGGTTGCTGATTTCCGGCGCTTTCCAGTTGCGCGACACCGACCAGATTCTCAACGCCCTCAGCCAGACGCTGCCGGTGAGTGTCCATTACCGCACGCCTTACTGGGTGACTGTCACGGCACGTACAAACGCGTAAAAAAGAGTGTCGTGTTTTAGTCGAGTTACGTGTCCCTCTCATAACAACATCACTTTCATGGGGCGGGGACGAACACATGGCAACGTCGCAGGGCATGCAACCACTGGCACGGGCAGTACACGCGGCCGCACTGGGCTTGATTATTGCGGGCGGCAGCCTGACTGCCGCTGCGCCGCTGGCCGCCGAGCAAGGCGTGCAGCAGACGCGGGCCTACCAGGTGCCGGCCGGTAACTTGAGTAGCGCACTCTCAACTTTCGCCAGCCAGGCGGGTATTACCCTGCCCATCGAACCGGGCCTGGTGGAAGGTCTGCGCAGCCCTGGCCTGAATGCCGCCACCAGCGTGGAGGGCGGCCTGCAGCAACTGCTACAGGGCACTGGCCTGCAAGTTTCAGCGCAGGGTAATGGCCTCTACCTGCTGACACCGCAGGTCTCGGATACAGCCCTGGAGCTGGGCGCGACCAGCATCACCGGCCAGGGGCTGACCCAGACTACCGAAAACAGCGGCTCCTACACCACCGGGGCTATGCAGACTGCTACCAAGCTGCCCTTGAGCCTGCGCGAAACACCGCAGTCGGTCAGCGTAGTGACGCGCAAGCGCATGGACGACAAAGCCATGACCACCATCAGCGATGTGGTCAAGAGTGCGCCTGGGCTTTTCCTGAATAACGCCGGCGGCGCTGGGCGGCCTACGTTCAGCTCACGGGGTTTTGACGTCGACAACATCATGTACGACGGTTTTCCCACCAGCTTCTTGACCTACCTGCCCAGCGGCGACGCGAACCTGGCGATGTATGACCGGGTGGAGATCGTGCGCGGCCCCAATGGGCTGGCTCAGGGCGCCGGCAGCCCTGCGGGCGCCATCAACCTGGTACGCAAGCGCCCGACCCGGCAGTTCCAGGGCACGCTCACCGGCAGTGCCGGCAGCTGGGACGATTACACCGGCACGCTGGATGTCGGTGGCCCGCTCAGTGACAGCGGCACCCTGCGCGCCCGCACCGTGGTCTCGCGCCAGGACGCCAAAAGTTTCCGTGACTCGGTGAAGAGCGATAATGATCTGTTCTACGGCGTGGTCGATGCCGACCTGAGTGAAAATACCACCCTGACCCTGGGCGGTTACCGGCAGAAGAGCCACACCAACTATATCTGGGGCGGATTGCCGATGGCCCGTGGCGGCGGCCACCTCGGGCTGCCACGCGACACCTTCCTGGGGCATGACTGGGAATACTCGGACAATCGCACCACCGGCTATTTCGCCACCCTGGAGCAAGGCTTGCCCAACGACTGGACGCTGCGTGCGGCCGCCATGCAGTCCAAGACCGACACTGACGTACTGGCCTCGTCGATATGGGAGTACAACCGCCACTATCTGTGGACGGAAGCCATGGAGCAGAAGGAAACCGGCTACGACCTGGCGCTCAGCGGCCCCTTCCAACTGCTCGGTGAGCAGCATGACCTGACCCTGGGCGTCAGCAAGCGCAAGCTGGATTATCGGTCTGGCAAAGCCTGGAGTAATTACATCGACACTGGCATCAATCTCTTCACGTGGGACCCACGGGGACATGCCAAGCCCAATTATGTCAGGGGCGACAACGGCCGCCCTGAGACCACCACTCAGGACAGCGTCTATGCCAGCACCCGTCTGCGCCTGACCGAGCCGCTCTCGCTGATCCTTGGCGGCCGTGTCGACTGGTACGATTTCGAAGACAGTGCCGATCGTGAAAACAACTACAAGGTCACGCGCAATCTGACGCGCTACGCCGGCCTGGTCTACGACCTGGACACCCATCATTCGGTGTATGTCAGCTATACGGATATCTTCAAGCCGCAGACCGAAAAAGGCGTCGACCGTAAAGCGATCGTGCCTATCGTGGGCGAGAACTACGAAGTGGGTATCAAGGGCGAATACTTCGATGGCGCATTGAACGCCAGCATGGCGGTTTTCCAGATCGACCAGAAGAATCGGGCCCAAGATCTGCCTGACATCAAAGGTTGCGGCTCAGGCCCGGCCAGTGCCTGCTCCGAAGCTGCCGGCCTGGTACGCAGCCGTGGCATCGACATGGAGATCCAGGGCGCCCTCACCGATAACTGGCAACTGGCTGCCGGCTACACCTACACCCAGACAAAATACGTCAGTGATGCCAACGCCGCCCGGGAAGGCGAAGACTTCGACCGCAAGAAACCGCGTCAACTGTTCAAGCTCTCGACAATCTACAACCTGCCCGGTGAACTGCAGCGCTGGCGCGTTGGTGGCGATATCTACCAGCAAAGCCGCATCCGCACCGCCGGAGGCGCCGGTGCCACAGCCTGGAAAAACGAGCAGGGCTCGTACACCGTGGTCGGTCTGGTAGCCGGCTACAAGGCCAGTGAGCAACTGGACCTGCAGCTCAACGTCAACAACCTGTTCGACCGTGTGTACTACAGCAGTGTGGCCAGTGGCGGCTATAACCCGTACGACATCTATGGCGACCCACGTAATTTGAAACTGACTGCGCGCTACAGCTTCTAGTGAAGCGATCTTATCGCTAGACCGAAAAATTCCCCCGAGTATCTCGGGGGTACTTTTCGATGGGAAGCCTGACGTGAAAGACGCTGTCCTGTTCTGCATCCCAGCTGACCTCGATGGATCCAGCGTGGGTGGGGCGTACCGGGCATGGACGATTTTGCTCTGATCCCACATTGGGATCGGGCGCAACGGTTGGAGCAACTATTGGCTCAGCCACGCAGCGTGCAGCTGGACAAAGTTCTCCTGCAACCACTCAACAAACACCTGCACCTGCGGTGCCAAGTGTGTCCGGCTTGGGTACAACAGCGACACCGGACGAGGGGCCGGCCGATAGCTGCGCAGGATCTCCACCAGCGCGCCGGTGTGCAGGTGCTCGGCCACCGTGATGCCGGGCGCCTGGATGATGCCGAAGCCCGACACGCCGCACTGCACGTAGGCATTAGACTCAGTGACGGTGATACCCGCTTCACAGAGCAACGTACGATCCTGGCCCTTGACCGAGAAATGCCAAGGCAATGCGCGGTTGCTTTGGCCGGACAGGAAATTGACACCGCGATGGCTGGCCAGGTCCTTGAGGGTTTCGGGGCGGCCATGGGTACGCAGGTAGCCGGGGCTTGCGCAGGTGACCATGGTGGCCCGGGCGATAGGCCGAGCGACCAGGCTTGAATCAGGCAGGTCGCCGATGCGCAACGCACAATCGATGCCTTCGCCAATCAAATCAACGGCCCGGTCGGTCACCCCCAGTATCAGGTTGATGCCGGGAAAACGGTCGGTGAAACCCTTGAGGCTGCTGATCAATTCCATTTGTGCGAAAGCGGTCGGGATATCGATGCGCAGACGGCCGGCAAGCGTCGCCCCGGTACGGTCGAACATGCCGGTGGCGGAGCTGATATCCGCGAGGATGTCCTGCACCCGGGCGTAAAAGCGCTCGCCTTCGGTAGTGAGCGCCACCTTGCGTGTGGTGCGCTGGAACAGACGCACGCCCAATGACGCTTCCAACTCCTGGATATACCGGGTGACTTGGGGGCGGCCGATGTCCAGCGATTCAGCGGCCTTGGTGAAACTGCCGAGCTCCGCCAGCCGGACGAACAGGCGCATTGATTGCAGCAATTCCATGACGGTTCCCATGGCCGGAGGTGATTGTTATCTCAGAATAGAACAATCATGTCTTTTTTTGTGCATTTATTGCGGGTAGCCAGTAGCGAAAAATGCGCCCAAGGCAGATCGATTGTGGTTTGCGGCCATTACCTGCATTGGGAGATTCATCATGAAAGCGTGGTTACTGAAAGACTTCGGCCTAGACAACCTGCAATTGGGTGAAACACCCACCCCACAACCGCGAGCTGGCGAGTTGTTGGTCAAGGTCGGCGCCGTATCTCTCAACTTTCGCGACAAGGCCATCGTTGACGGCATCTATGAGCCGCACAAAGTGCCCAAGCCGTTGATCCCGGTGAGCGACGCTGCCGGCACCGTGGTAGCGGTGGGAGAGGGTGTGACGCGCTTTAACGTCGGCGACCGGGTTAACTCCCATTTGTATTCGCGCTGGCTGGATGGCGAGCCCGGGCCGCACGAACCGGATTACTGCTTCGGTTCGCCGCTGCCGGGCGGCCTGGCCGAGTACATGATCATCCATCAGGACAGCGCCGTGGCCGCGCCCGCCAATATGAGCGATGAAGAGGC
This sequence comes from Pseudomonas haemolytica, assembly GCF_009659625.1. Taxonomy (GTDB): domain Bacteria; phylum Pseudomonadota; class Gammaproteobacteria; order Pseudomonadales; family Pseudomonadaceae; genus Aquipseudomonas; species Aquipseudomonas haemolytica. The sequence goes on from NZ_VOIW01000005.1 coordinate 255,267, forward strand.
GGCTACATTGCCCATTGCCGCGCTCACCGCCTGGTACTCACTGGTGGATTTTGGCCAGATCCTACCGGGGCAAACCGCACTGGTCCAGGGCACAGGCGGGGTCTCCATCTTCGCTGTGCAGATTGCCACCGCGCTTGGTGCAAAGGTGATCGCAACGTCGAGTTCCGACAACAACCTGCACGCCGTCAAGCGTCTGGGAGCGGTAGCCGGCATCAATTACCGGACGACGCCGGACTGGGCGGATGAGGTGCTCAAACTCACCGCAGGCAAGGGTGTCGACCTGCTGCTCGATGTCGCGGGCGGCAGCGGTATCAATCAGTCGGTCGCTGCCACCAAGGCATCCGGGCGCATTGCACAAATCGGCTTTTTGACCGGGCAGACCGTAGCGCTCAACCTGATGCCGCTGATCTTCCGCCAGACCACCCTGCGTGGCATTGCCGTTGCGCCACGTTCATCGTTCGAGCGGATGAATGAGTTCCTCAACCAACACGATATCCGCCCTGTCATCGACCAGGTGTATCCGTTTGAGCAGGCGCGTGAAGCTTACGAGCATCTTGCCAAGGGCGCATTCGGGAAGGTGGTCATCAAGGTGGGTTGAGGGTGCCGCAGGCACTTGCCCTTGGGCCTTGGCCGTTTGCTCGCGCTTTGTCTGCTTGGTTCGCAAGTCGATCACGATTGCCCGCAACATCTGCTCGGCATGGTATAGCTTGACCGGTGCGGCTTGAATAACCCGCCTCGTTGAGCAACCTCTCGAATCAGGACGCAGCGCTCCACACCGCCAGTTCATACCCATCCGGATCGGTGAAATGGAACCTGCTGCCGCCCGGGAATTCATACGTCTGGCGGGTAATCACCGCACCCAACTGCTTAAGCCGCTGTTGCGTGCTGTCGAGATCATCCGCGTACAAGATGATTAAGGCGCCGCCCGGGCGTACCGGCTCGCCGGTGGTGAATCCGCCCGTGAGCCGGCCATCGCTGAATTCGGTGTAGGTGGGGCCGTAGTCGATGAAGGTCCAGCCGAATGCGGCGCCGTAGAAGCTTTTGCTGCGGGTGATGTCGCCCACATTGAATTCGATATTGTCGATTTGTCGGTCTTTACCGCGAGTGCTCATGCTGGCGTCCCTGGCAGGTGGTCGAGGTGGCGAGTGTAGCGTGTCCGGTATTTTACTCAGGGATGAAACTTACGCCCCAACGCCTCAAGCCGCACCGCAATCGGCGGCAGGCGTTCGCTGCTGCGGGCGAGGGTCTCGACGTCGTCGGCGGTGTTTTGGGCGATGTTCTGCACTGACTGCAAGCGCTCGACAATCTCCAGGTTGGCCGAACTCTGCTCGCGGGTGGTAGTGACGATGCGGCCGTTGAGTTGATCGATATGGGCGATGTCCTGGCCCACGGCGCGGAGCATGTCCACCGCCAGTTGACTGTCTTCCACGCAGCGCTCTACGCCTTCGCGGCTGGCATGCATGGCTTCGACGGCGTGGCGGCTGCCGTGTTGCAGGCCCTCGATGATGGTTTTGATTTCCTGGGTGGAGAGGGCGGTGCGCTGGGCGAGGCTGCGCACTTCATCGGCCACCACGGCAAAACCACGGCCTTGCTCGCCGGCGCGGGCGGCTTCGATAGCGGCGTTGAGGGCCAACAGGTTGGTCTGGTTGGCAATGCTGCTGATCACCTCGAGCACCGAGCCGATTTGCTCGGCCTGTACGGCCAGCGATTGCACGGTGGATTCAGTGCCGTTGATGCGTGCAGCCAATTGGCTGATTTCATGCTGGGCGCGGCCGACGCTTTCCTGGCCGCGAACTATCTGCTGGCTGGCCTGGCCTGCATGCTCCACCGCTTGTTCGACCTGCACGGTGATATGGCTCATGGCGCCTTCCATGCGCTGCATCGAACCGGTCATCTCGCCGATCTGCGCCAGTTGGTGCCGCGCACCTTTTTCCAGGGTGCCGCTGGCGGTGGCCAATTCCTGGCCGAGTTGGCCCAGGCCGTGGGAGTCGCGGGCTACGCCGTCGATCAAGTGGGTGAGCTGTTGCAGGAAGTGGTCGAAACGCGTGGCCAGGGAGACCCGCGACTTGCCTTCGCCTTTGGCCGACTCCACGGTGAACTGCGAGGTGACGGCAAGCATCTTCTCGAGCATTTCCTGGCTCTCTAGCGCATCTGCCTGGCTATGCACAGCCAGGTAAAGCAGAGCGACGGTTTCCATCACGACATAGAACGCGTGAACGAAGATCATCGTCCAGCCGCCGTGATGCTCCATCACAAACACCGGCACACCTTGGTGCTGCAACGCATGGAACACCACGTGGTGCACAGCGATGGTCAGCGCCGCCACCAGGATTGGCAGCCAGTCACGATAGAACGTCAACACCGCCAGCAACGCGAAGATGCCGAAGTGGGATTCGATCACCCCCTGTGCCTGGTTGATGTGCAGCGCCGCCATCACCATCAGGCCGGCGCCCAGTGCGCAGCGCATCACACGGGTGCCGCCGATGACGCGGTAAAGCGCCGTCAGCACCACGCCGGTGCCGCCCCCGACGGTCAATGCCTGTATCAGGGTGTTGTGCCAGAACGCCAACCCCAGGGAGAACAGAAACATCAGCCAGATCAACGCCAGCATGATGCGGTCGGCCTTGCGGTAGTGCTCGAGAAAACGGGTGCGGACGGGCATTCACTCTTACTCCATGAGGGTGGGGCGCCGAGGTCAAGCAAGCACGCGGCGTGCCACGAAGGCGCGCCGCTGTGGAGTGAAGCAGATGTTCGGGATTTTGTGCGGTTGCCAACGTTTTATCGGCATGCCAGCGGGGGGCTTTAAGAACGGCTGCCCGAGCGGGCAGCCGGCACAGCATGGATGATCAGAAACTGTATTTGGCAGTGACCATCATGTTGCGTGGAGCACCATAGGTATCACCGCCATAGTCCACGGATTCGGAAATGGACAGGTAGTACCGGCGATCAAAGATGTTGTTGGCGTTGAGCTGCAAGTCCAGGTGCTGGTTGACCCGGTAGCCGGCCATCAGGTCGGTGACGGCATAGCCGCCTTGCTTGAGCCGGTAGTTGCTGCCATCCGCGAGCTTGATGTCGTTGTACATGCGGCTCTGCCAGGAGACGTTGCCGCCCACCCGGAGTTTTTCCAGCGGGCCTTGAAAGTTGTAGCGGGTGGTCACCTTGAACAGGTGCTCCGGCGTATCGGTGTCGAACTGCTTGTTGACCTTCTGTGGGTTGGCGTCGTCCTTGATGGTGTGGGTTCGTGCGTAGGTATAGCCACCGCCGAGCTGCCAGTTCTCGGTCAAGGCACCTTGCAGTTCGAAGTCGATACCCTGGCTGCGGATCTCACCTGAGGCTTCATAGCAGGATGCCTGCGGGCAATTTGGCACGACGATCTGCACGGCGCGATTTTCCTGATCGACGCGGAACAGCGCCAGGCTCGCATTCAGCGCGCCGCCCAGGTATTCGCCTTTGATGCCGACTTCGTAGTTCTTGCCCACGATCGGCTTGAGTGGGGTAGCGTTGGTGCTCTTTTCTTTTTGCGGCGTGAAGATGTCGCTGTAGCTGACATACACCGAATATTGATCATCCAGGTCGTAGATCAAGCCGGCGTAGCGCGTGAGGTTGCGGGTGACCTTGTAGTCGCCGTCACCATCGCGGTTGTCGTAGTCGTACCAGTCCAGGCGCCCGCCAAGGATCAGCTTCAGCGGGTCGGCCAGGCTCAGGCGCGTGGTCATGTAGAAACCGTCCTGGGTGGTGACTTCACGTTGGTTGTTGGTGCGGGTGAAATTCGGTTTGCCGGCGTTGATCGGCCAGTTCATGTCATACGGACTGTAGTTGTGGGTGGTCATGTCGTAGATGCGTTTGCTGGCGCCCACTACCAGTTCGTGGGTTCGCCCTAGTGCCTGGAACGGGCCGCTGACAAAGGCGTCGACACCGGCCTGGTTTTCGTCGTAAGAGGCCTGGTACACCGTGCGGGCCAGGGTATTTGGCGTCCAGCGCGATTGGTAGGAGCCAGAGAACAACGCGTCCTGTTCGGAATAGTTGGCGTTGACCTGCAGGTTCCAGTCATTGGCCAGGCGCTGGCGCAGCTCGGCAAACACCGTGTTGATTTCCTGGTCCTTGTTTTCCCAGTCGGTGCCTGGGTTGTAGGAGCGCGACAGGTCGAGGTGATGACCATCCAGGCCGACCATCGACGCCCCCCAGAAGTAGTTGGTCTTGTCCTTCTGATTCGAGTAGCCGAGGGTCAGGCTGGTGTCTTCGCTCAGGTCGGCTTCGGTGACGGCATAGAACAGGCCGTGATCCTGCTCGGCTTTGTCGATGAAACTGTTGGCATCGCGGTAGGAGGTCACGACCCGGCCGCGCCAGGTGCCACTGTCATTCAGCGGGCTGGAGGCGTCGAGTTCGCCACGGTAGTCGTCCCAACTGCCGGCGGCACCGGTGAGGGTGATTTTCTGTTCGTCCAGCGGGCGCTTGCGGATCATGTTGATGGCGGCCGAAGGGTTGCCCGCGCCGGTCACCAGACCGGTGGCGCCACGCACCACCTCAACGCGATCGAACATCGCCAGGTTTGGCTGGGCGCCCACCGACACGCCGTTATAGCCACTGGGGATGCCGTCATACATGATGTTGTCGATATCAAAACCGCGTGCGGTATAGCCCTGGCGGCCGGGGCCGCTGGAGTAGTTGAGGAACAGCCCCGGCGTGGCGTTGACCACGTCGTTGATGCTGGTCATCGCCTGGTCATCCATGCGCTGACGCGTGATCACGGTGACGGCCTGCGGGGTTTCACGCAGGGTCAGCGGTAGCTTGGTCGCGGTTTTCATCGAGCCGGTGGTGTACGACTCCGAGCCTTCGGTAATTTCGCCAAGCTGCTGGCCCGAGACCTGGGTGGCGCCCAGTTCAATGGTGGTCGGTGCCTCGGTTTCGGCGGCCGAGGCCGCTTGAGAAGTTGCTAGACAGATAGCCATCGCCATCAGACTGGGAGAAAAAACGTTGCCGCCGCGTTGTTGCACAGACATGGATGTGGAGCTCCCCAATGCCGTCCGTGGCGAATAATAAATCTGTTGATAATTGTTCTCATTAGTGTGGCAGATTGAGTCTCAGGGAAAAAGCCTCCTGGCAGAATTGTTTAACCAAATTTTCACAGCGACGAAACAGGTCATTTGCCATGTACGTTGCCTGCGCACAATGCTGTTCGCCACGCCTGCCTCAAGCTTGGTCGCTGCGATAAAAGCCCGTGCCTACGTAAACACGATTTCGTAAGGGTCACGCATGCGTTCAAGCAATATCTGGGCAAGCATGGGCGGCAAACCGATCTCTGGATCACCCATCAATTGACTGGCATAGGCATGGGCGGCGTGCAGCTTGCGCGCCACGCTCCAAGTGTCCAGGCGTACCTTGCGCGCACGCTGCCAGGGAATCACCGAGCCTTCCCGCGCCGGCCAGTGCCAGGCCCAGATCGGCAGTTCATACAGTCGCGCGCCTACCGTGCTGCAGGCCTTGGCACTGGCCCGCCCAACGGCATCGTGATCGTCATTACCGTCGTGGCGCCAAGTGGTAAACACCACGTCGCCAGGTTGCAGGTAGCGTGCGATGAACTGGCTCATCGGTTGTTCACGGACGGCCAGTGCGTCATCGCAAAACCCGCCGCGAATCCATTTCAAGCTGTGCAACGGCATGCCCAAGCGCCGCAGTGCCTCGGCGCTTTCCTGCGGGCGCACCACGCTCAAGCGGCTGGCGGGCCACACATGGGAGCCCGGGTGGCTGGCGCTGCCATCGGTGATGGAGATCAGTTGCAGTGGGTGTTCGCGGGTGCTGAGCAATTGCAGCAAACCGCCGCACGCCAGGACTTCATCCCCCGGGTGCGGTGCAATGACCACGACCCGGGCGCCAGGCGGTACCAGTGTGCTGATCGGGATGGAAGGGACTTGCGCCAACTGCGGCGCGCTGTTCCAGATTTGCGCGGGGCCGCGACGGCCATCGCTTAAGGAGGCAGGCTTCATTTGGGGTGTTACATCCTTGTCGGTTGATACCGGGTCGTGCCCTGTTGACGGGTCGACTCTCTTGTTTTCACCTCAGGCTCCGCTGTGGTGAGGGCTCGGCATACCATTCCTGGAATGCCGTGCGAGGCGTTATGAGCATAGACAAGGATGTATCGCTTTTACATTTTGTGTTGTCGTTTTTTTACGAAACCTGCATCAGGCTTTTCAAGTAGTCGCCGAACCCGCCCTGGGCCCGGCAGTCCAGGCGCGCACTGGTGACCACTTGCGGCGCATGGCTCCAGGCGATGGAGGCGCCGCAACGTTCCAGCTCGCGCACCAGTTGCACATCTTCATGGCACGCCAGCGGTGCAAACCCTCCCGCCTGCACATAGGCACTGGCACTGACCCCCAGGTTGGCGCCATGGATATGCCGATGCCCATCGCGCGCCTGGTAGGCCTGGTGATAGCGGATCTGCGCTGCCGGGTCGAAGCCTTCGCTCCAGGCGTCCACGGTCACCGTGCCACATACCGCGTCGCAGCCCAGGGCCAGCTGCGCCACCAGCCAGTCGGGGGCCACGCGACTGTCGGCGTCGGTACAGGATATCCACCGTGCACCTTGATCCAATAAATGCCGTGCGCCGACGCCGCGCGCCTGCCCGACATTGCGCGCCTGCACGTGCAGGCTGTGTACTCGGTGAGCCTGGGCAATCGCAACGCTGCCATCGCTGCAGCTGTCGAGCACCACCAGGATGTGTACCGCTTCTCCCTCCAGGCCCGGATGGCTGGCGGCAATCCGTGCCGCCTGCAGGCACTCACCCAACAGCGCCTCCTCGTTATGTACCGGGATCAAAATACCGATCATCGCAAACCCTCGTGGCATGCGACCGAGGTGCCGTCGCGGCTCCAGAGGTCGAGCAGGAAATCGTTGTCATGGTGCTGCACCAAAGGCGGCATACCCCATCGTTGCTGGAGCAGGGCGTGTACCTGTTCAGCGGTTTGCGGGCAACCGTCGATGTAGGGCCGCCAATGGCAGGCCAGTAATTGACCATCGTCGGTCAAGGCGGCGAGGGCGCGATCCATCAGACGATGCAAATCTTCGACGTCGAGGTAGTAACAAAGCTCACTCAGTACGATCAGCTCGAACTGCCCCGTGGGCCATTGCTCGGGTAAACGCCGCTGTTCTACCTGGGCGTGGGGGAAGTCCACCATTCGTGCCTGTGCCAAGCGCACCGCCGCGCTTGCGGTGTCGCAACAAACCAGGCGCTCGCAACGGCTGGCCAGTTCAGCACTCAGCTCGCCGTTGGCACAGCCTGGCTCGAATATCGAGGTGTAGCGCGGCCGGGTCAGCACGGCCAGGGTCAGGGCACGTTTGCGTTGTTCATACCAGCGCTGACGAAACGCCCAGGGGTCGTCATTGCCGGCAAACAGTTGATCGAAGTAGGGCGTTGCCACACTCATACGAACACCACTTCAAAAGGTTGCAGCAAGCGCTCCACTACATAGGGCGCCAGCACCGGTGGCAGGCCGATTTGCGGGTCGCCTTCCAACTGGCTGGCGAAGGCGTGGATCGCATGGCGTTTGCGCGCCACGGCTTCTACGGTCAATGGAATCTTGCGCGCTCGGTGCCAGGGCACCATGTCGTCCTCAGCAGTGGCCCAGTGCCAAGTCCATACCGGCAGTTCGTACAAGGTCGCGCCGACGGCCTGGGCTGCCTTGGCGCTGGCGCGGCCCACGGCTTCATGGTCGCAGTGGCCGTCTTCGCGCCAGGTGGCGAACACCACGTCAGTGGGCTTGAGGTGGCGCTGGATAAACTCGCAGAGCTGGGCTTCGCGCTCAGCGACTTTGCTGTCGGCAAACCCGGCGCGCAGCCATTTCAAACTGTGCAGCGGCAAGCCAAGACGATGCAGGGCCTGGGCCGACTCCTGCGGGCGTACCACACTCAGACGCTCCACCGGCCAACGCTGCGAGCCGGGATGGCTGGCGCTGCCATCGGTGACGGAGATCAACTGCATGGGCCGGCCCAGCGCCGCGAGACCTTGCAGCAGGCCACCGCTGCCAAGTACTTCATCGTCCGGGTGCGGGGCGATAATCACGGCGCGGTGCCCCTCGGGTACCAACTGCGCGACGCTGATGTGCGGCAATTCGGCCAGCCGTGTCGAGGTTTGCCAGTGATTCAGCGGTGTGCCTTGGCCGACAATCGGATTGGGTTTCATAACTGCCACCTTCCACTGGGTTCGCCGGCCACCTGTTCGCCCAGGGCGGCCAGGTCGCGTTCGGCATGGCTTTGCCGCACATACACCGGTAAGTCCGCCATCAGTTGGGCAAAGTGCGGGTCCTTGCAATACGGCCCAGCGCCGACGCCCCGGCCGACGTGATGCATGACCTTCTCAACGGTGTCCTCGATGCAGGCTCGTGTCTGTTGTGCCAGTTGCCGGGCATCGGCGCTGGGCTCATGGTCGATCTGCTCGGCGCTGGCGCGCAGTACGCAGGCGGCGCCGTTCAAGGCGCTATCGACCGCACCGAGGTGCGCCAGGGCATGGGGCTCCGGGCGCTTGGCGCAGTGGGCGCGCAACACTTCACCCAGGCGTTGCGCAGCACCGTACCAGCACGCGGCGATGCCGACCCCGCCTTGCCAGAAGCCCGGACGGGACAGGTAATCGCCTGGCCCGCCAACCGCTACACCTCTGGCTTCGCTGAAGAGAATTTCGACGCTGCCCGTGGCGGCCATGCCTACCGCATTCCATCCCTCATCCGTTACCCTGACGCCAGGTTGGTCCATCGGCACGGCCACCAGTTGTTGGCGCTCCTCCTCATCCCAGGCGGTGAGCAATCCGTGGCTGACCACCGCCGCGCCGGAGCACCAGGCTTTGCGCCCGTCGACGATCAGCTGCTGGCCGTCGCGCCGCACCCGCACTTTGGCGGTGGGTGGCTCGGCCGCCCACATGCCCCACGTACTGCCCAGTGGCGGCAGCGGACTATTGAGTTCGGCAATGATCGCCAGCGCGTCGGTATGGCCTTCGAACAACTTGCACAGGCGCAAGTCATGGCCAGCCACTTGGGCCAGCCCACTGAAGCGCGCCAGGGTCTGGCCGCTGCCCGGCAGCGGCAGTTGATCCAGCCCTTCCTCCTGAAGTGCCTTCAGCGCATCGCCAAGGGCCTGCGTATTCGCATAGCCCCGGTAGCCCTGAAGGAAGCTGTGCAACGCCATCTCACACCTCGCCTTCACGCTGCAGTTCAAACAGCAGCAACGAGCGGCCGGTCACCGCGTACTCATGCTCAAAATCAAAGCGTTCCTGGCCGCGCACCGCTGTATCGTTGGTGTCGAGCATACAGGTCCAGAACTCACCCTCGGGCACCGGCGGCAGGCGGAAATTGACCATGTCGTGGTGAGCGTTGACCACCAGCAACAGCGTGGCATCCGCGCCGGCGCGGCGAATCCCGGTCTCCTGGGCGCGGCCATCCATCAGCATGCCCAGGCAACGACCCTGGCTGTCTTCCCATTGCTCGGTGGTCATCTCGTTGCCATCCGGCGCCAGCCAGGTGACGTCCTTCACACCGATATCTTCGTTGTAGTCGCCGACCAGAAAGCGCCCACGGCGCAGGATCGGGTAGGCCAGGCGAAGCTTGATCAGGCGCTTGACGAACTTGAGCAGGGCCTTGCCGTCATCGTCCAGGTCCCAATTGACCCAGCCGATTTCGCTGTCCTGGCAGTAGGCGTTGTTGTTGCCATGCTGGGTGCGGGCAAACTCGTCGCCGGCGACGATCATCGGTGTGCCTTGGGCCAGCAGCAGGGTGGCGAAGAAGTTGCGCATCTGGCGCAGGCGCAGTGCGTTGATCTCCGGATCATCGGTGGGGCCTTCGACGCCATGGTTCCACGACAGGTTGTTATTGCTGCCGTCCTGGTTGTTCTCGTCGTTGGCCTCATTGTGCTTGTCGTTGTATGACACCAGGTCATGCAGGGTAAAACCGTCATGGGCGGTGATGAAGTTCACCGAGCTATAAGGCCGGCGCCCGCGATGGTTGAACATCTCGCCCGAAGCGGTCATGCGCCCGGCGAAATCCGCCAATTGGCCGTCGTCGCCTTTCCAGAAGGCGCGTACGGTGTCGCGGAAGCGGTCGTTCCATTCCACCCAGCCTGGCGGGAAGTTGCCCACCTGATAGCCACCGGGGCCGCAGTCCCAGGGTTCGGCGATCAGTTTCAACTGGCGCAGCACCGGGTCTTGGCGGCAAGCGACCAGGAAGCTGTGGCGCTCGTCGAAGCCGTCGCGGTAGCGCCCGAGAATGGTTGCCAGGTCGAAGCGGAAACCGTCCACGTGCATCTCGGTGGCCCAGTAACGCAAGGAGTCAGTCACCATCTGCAGCACGCACGGATGGCTCAGGTCCAGGGTGTTACCGGTACCGGAATCGTTGATGTAGAAGCGTTTGTCATCGGGCATCAGCCGGTAATAAGAGGCGTTGTCGATGCCGCGCATGGACAGGGTCGGGCCGCGCTCGTTGCCTTCGGCGGTGTGGTTGTAGACCACGTCAAGGATCACTTCCAGCTTCTGTTCATGCAGGTGCGCGACCATCTCCTTGAACTCGGCAATCTTGCCGCTGGCCAGGTAGCGCGGGTCGGGGGCGAAGAACGCAATGCTGTTGTAGCCCCAGTAGTTGGTCATGCCTTTTTCCAGCAGATGCTGGTCGTTGACAAAGGCGTGTACCGGCAAAAGCTCGACCGAGGAAATACCCAGTTGGCGGATATGCTTGAGCACGTCGTCTTCCATCAGGCCGGCGCAGGTGCCGCGCACCGACTCGCCCACCGAAGGGTGGCGCATGCTGATGCCGCGCAGGTGGGTTTCATAGATGATCGTGCGGTCCCACGGCACGCGCACCGGTTGGTCGTTGCCCCAGGTGTGCGCCGGGTCGATGACCTTGCACTTGGGCACGAACGGCGCACTGTCGCGCTCATCGAAACTGAGGTCGTCGTCGGGGTGGCCGATGGTGTAGCCGAACAGCGCCTCGGACCATTTGAGCTCGCCTACCAGCTGCTTGGCGTAAGGGTCGATCAGCAATTTGTTATGGTTGAAGCGGTGACCGTTGGCCGGGTCATAAGCGCCGTACACGCGGTAGCCGTAAATCAGCCCGGGGTGGGCGTCGGGCAGGTAACCGTGGAAGATCTCATCGGTGTATTCGGGCAGTTCGATACGCTCCAGCTCGACCTCGCCGGCATCATCAAAAAGGCACAATTCCACTTTGGTGGCGTTGGCTGAAAACAGTGCGAAGTTGACGCCCAACCCATCCCAGGTGGCGCCGAGGGGGAAGGGCAAACCTTCACGAATCCGCGACGGTTCATGCTCCGGCGTCGCTGTGGTTTTATCGGGTTTGCTCATTGAGTTGCTCCTGCAAGGGGACTTTTTTCGGGCCGAACGCAACCGTGCTGACGGTGCTTCAGCGCATCACATGGACGGAAAAGAGCCTCCAGCTCGCAATGCGGGCTGGAGGCCCAAAGGATCATGGGGCGGGCGGTTTCGGCTTCTTCGGCGCGGCCGGTTTTTTCGCCGCAGGCTTGGCGGCGGCCGGCGCAGCCGGCTTAGGCTTGGTGGCGACCTTGAGTGCGGTTTTCGGCTTGGCGCCAGGCTTGGGCTTGCTCGGCGTAAGCGCTTCGGCCTCGGCCAGTTTGCGCGCCATCTCCCAGTGACGATCTTGTTCACCGTCTGGCTTACCTTCGGACTCCCAGATCTGATGCGCCAATTCGCGAATGCGTTTGTCTTCTTTACTCATCACAAACTCCTCACAGAAAATGTTCAGCTTTCTTGATTATCAGGATTGATAAAGACATTGACCGGGAGATCCCCCAGGGCAGTGCTGATCAACAGCTCCTTGTTGGGTGTGACTGCGCCTGTTTGAAAAAGTCCCTTCCAGTTTTGTGTTGTGGCGGCGAACGGTAATTTCACCCGCGTATCGCCCCAAACCTGCGCATTGACCTGAGGAAACATGCCGTTTTCAAGCAGGTGATAAGGCCAGCGCGGCACCACTACCAGCAGCTGTCGGCCGTGATGTTCGCGGTAAAAAGCAACCACCCGCTCGGCGTGCTTGCCAACCACTTCCAACGGTATATAGCTGCCGTCGCGGAACAGTTCAGGACAGGCTTTGCGCAAGCCCAGCACCTGGGCGATCAACGCCTGTTTGATACGCCCGTCGCGCCAGTTGAACAGCAGTTCGCCGATGTCCGGTGGGGTATCCAGTGCGCGTTGCCGCGCATTGAAATCCACCGGGCGACGGTTGTCCGGGTCTACCAGGCTGAAGTCCCAGAACTCATCGCCCTGGTAGACATCCGGTACACCCGGCACGGTGAGGTGAAGCAAGGTTTGCGCCAGCCCGTTCAGGGCGCCTGCGGGGGCGATGGTCTGGGCGGCGCTGTCGAGGGCACTGCGTAGCGGCGCGCCGGCCTCACTGAGCAACAGGCGTTTGAGGAACCCCTCGACACCGTGTTCATAGGCGTCGTTAGGGGCGCTCCAACTGCTTTGCAACTTGGCTTCGCGCAGGGCTTTTTGCTGCCACTGCCAGAGGCGTTGCTGATAGGCCTCCAAGTCTGGGTTGTGCTCCAGAGGCCAGCTGCCGAGCAGCACCTGATACAGGATCAGTTCATCACCCGCCGTCGGGCTGTCAGCACTCTCGCGCAGGGGCGCGGCGAGGCTGCGCCAGTGTTCGACCTGTTCGGCATACCAGGGCGCGCACTCGCTGAGCACCGCCAGGCGTGCGCGGGTGTCTTCGCCGCGTTTGTGGTCGTGGGTGGCAGTGGCCAACAGGTTGTCGCGGAAGGTGTTCAAGCGCTGTTGGCTGGCGGCGTGGAAATCCGCCAACGGCGCACTGAACTGCTCGGTACTGAAGCCTACATCGTTACGCGACAGCAATACCGCCGAGCGATAGAACGCAGTGTCTTCCACAGCCTTGGCGGCGGCGGGCGAGGTCAGTTGCTGGAAACGCACGCAGGCATGCTTGAGGATCTTGCGCTCGCGGCCCACCGGGCGATTGCGCCAAGGCTGGCCGCCCAACCATTTTTCCAGGTGATCGAGCACCGGCCAGTCGCCTTCGTTCAGGGTGGTGCGGGCGCCGTCCATGGCCTGCTGGAATACCTTGTCGTCGGCCGCGCTGCGGCCCCTGGCGCTGATGTAGGTGCGGTACACCGGAAAATGCACAATCAGTTCCTGCAAAGCGCGACGGATTGCGCCCAGGGTCAGGTCGCGGGTCATCACATCGTCACGGGCCACTTGCAGCAAAGCCTGGGCCACGCTTTCGAAGTCGCCGCCCAACGAGCCATTAAGGATCTGCTGGCGCGCCAGTCGCGCTTCTTCGCTAAACGCCGAAGGGCGTTCGCTGTGACGCGTCCACACGTCGGCCAGCGGGGCAAAACCGTCTGGATGGTGTTGCAGCAACGACAGTTGGTTCATGAATTCGTAGCCGGTGGTGCCGTCTACTTGCCAGTCTTCACGCAGGGTCTCGCCCTCGCCGAGGATCTTTTCTACAAAGATCGGCAGATGGCGCTGGGGCGACAGCGCGTCCACGCGGCGGCGCAATTTGCGGCAATAGCCACGCGGGTCGGCCAGGCCGTCGATATGGTCGATGCGCAGGCCGTCCACCAGGCCCGCGCTGATCAGCTCACAGATCTTGCCGTGAGTGGCTTCGAACACCGCCGTGCGCTCTACCCGCAGGCCGCCCAGCTCATTGACGTCGAAGAAGCGCCGCCAGTTGATATCGTCGGCGGCAGTGCGCCAACTGGCCAGGCGGTAGACCTGTTGTTCGAGTAACTGATGCAGTCGGTTGAAACCCTCGGGCTGGCGACCGTCGAAGTCGGCCAGGCGGCGGTCGATGGCCGGCATCACTTCAGTGGCCCGTTCGGCCAACGCGTGCTTGAGCCAACCGGCTTCGGCGTAGGCGTCGTCCTGATAGGCGAGGGCAGCGAAACGCTCGGCCAGTGGTTGGACCGATTCATCGCTGCCGAGGATCAGGGCGTAGTCCCTTGGGCAGATTGGAAAACGATGCTCGTAATGTTCGGCGTAGAAACTCCCGTGGGTGGCGTCGAACTTGAGCGTCAGCGTACCGCTCTGCAAGGCTTCACCGTAATCGCTGCCCAGGAACGGCATCAGCAATTGGCCCTTGAGCAAGGGGTCGGGCGAGTGCCACTGGATATCGAAGAATTCGCTGTAGGGGCTCAGGCGGCCCCACTCCAGCAGGTCCAGCCACCACGGGTTATCCGCACCGCCCACGGCCATATGGTTGGAAACGATGTCGAGGATCAAGCCCATGTCGTGCTCACGCAGGGCTGCTACCAGGCGCCGCAACGCAGCTTCGCCGCCCAGCTCGGGGTTGACGCGTGTGGGGTCGACCACATCGTAGCCATGCATGGAGCCAGCGCGGGCGCTCAGCAGCGGCGAGGCATACAGGTGGCTGATGCCCAGTTGGGCGAAATACGGCACCAGGGGCACGGCATCATCGAGGGTAAAGTCTTTGTGAAATTGCAGGCGCTGGGTGGCGCGCAAGGGCAGGGCATTCATCGGTCACGCTCGTGGGCTTGGTTGCGGGCTACGGCCAGCAATTCGAGGCGGCGCGCAGCGCTATCGGTGTCGAGCAGGCAGGCGGCCTGGCCTGGAAGGCGGCGGCGCCAGTTGGGGTGGGTGTCGGTCGTGCCAGGCAGATTGGCCTGTTCGTCGATGCCCAGCGCGTCCTCCAGCGGCAGCAACACCAGCGGCGCACGGGTGTGGCCCAAATAGCGCACGCTGGCGTCGATCATATGGTCGGTGTCGTTGCGGATCTCATCGACAAAATTCTGCGGGTCCTGGCCCAGGGCTTGGCGCAGTGCGTGGCGTTCGCGCAGGCGGTGTTCGCTCCATTGCTCCACGGTGGGGGCGTCAATCAGGCCGAGTTGGATATTCCACTCGATATCGCGGCTGTGCCACCAACCATTGAGGGTGGGCAAGTCGTGGGTACTGGTGGTGGCCAAGGCGTTGTCGGGCCAGTCCAGAATCGGCGTGAATTGGCCGTCGTGGTTCTGTTCGAACAGCAATACGCGCATGCCCAGAATCGAGCGGGCGCTGAGTTTTTCGCGCAGACCGTCAGGCACGGTGCCCAAGTCTTCACCCAGGACGATGGCCTGGTGGCGGTGGGATTCCAGCGCCAGCAGGCGCAGCAGGTCGTCCACCGGGTAATACAGGTAGGCACCTTCACGGGGTGAGGCGCCCAGGGGGATGACCCACAGGCGTTGCAAGCCCATCACATGATCGATACGCAGGCCGCCGGCGTGGGCGAAGTTGGCCCGCAGCATTTCGATAAAGGCGCGAAAGCCGTTGCGCTGGAGGCCTTCGGGCGAGAACGCCGAGATGCCCCAGCCTTGACCTGCACGGTTAAGAATGTCCGGCGGCGCACCCACGGTCAGGCCGGCCAGCAGTTCATCCTGGCGGCTCCAGGCCTGGCTGCCACCGCCGTCCGCACCCACCGCCAGGTCGGCGATCAGGCCGATGCCCATGCCACTGCCACGGGCGGCTTGTTGCGCGCGCTCCAGGCTGCGGGCTATCAGCCATTGGGTGAAGGCGAAATAGCCGATTTCTTCGCGGTTTTCCTCTGCGAACTGCGCCAGGGCCGGGCTCTGTGGCGTGCGCCAGGCGTCGGGCCATTGGCGCCAGTCGAGGTCTTCGCCAGCGGCGGCGCGCCGGGCCTGCACGGCTTCGAAACGGCAATGGTTTTCCAGCGCTTCGCCGCCGGCCTGGCGGAAGCTCAGGAAGTCGGCATGCTGCGGGTGCGCCCCGTGACGGAAGTCTTCATACAGCGTGCGCAGCAGGCGTTGCTTGGCCTTGGCAGCGGCGGGCCAGTCGATCAGCGTGAGCTCTTCCAGGGCATGCAGTTCGTCCGTCAGCCCGGCGGCCTCGATGGCGTTGCGCACTTCCCGCTCGCCCAGGATACAGGCGGGCGAGGCATACAGGCTGTTGAGAAACAGGCGGCTGGATGGCGAGTAAGGGCTGTAGTGCTCGGTGTCGGCACTGAACATCGCGTGCATCGGGCTGATCGCCACTGCGTCGGCACCGCGTTCGGCGGCCGAGCGCACCAAATGTTCCAGGGCCAAGGTATCGCCAAAGCCGCCATCGCCGGGGCGCCGCAACGCATACAACTGCGCGCTCAAACCCCAGGCGCGGGCGGGGCGGCTGTCCACCGCGTCGGCCACGCTGTAACAGTGGCTGGGGGCAACGGCCAGGGTGAAGGTTTGCCCATCGATATGCACCTGGTGGTAGCCAAGGGCGATTATCCCGGGCAGTACGGCATCGCTGTCGAGGCGCAGCTCAAGGGTTTCGCCCCCTTCGAGGCTGACTCGACACGGTGTGTCCGGGGCGAAGTAGCGCGCCAGATCCAGGCCTTCCCCGCTGTCGGTGGTCATCAACGGCGGCAGGTGCGTGTCGTGTTGCACTTGCTCCAGTTCCAGCAGGCTGGCGTCGATTTCGGCATCGGTATCGGCCGGGTGCCCGAGCCCTTTGAGGACGGCGCGCAGGGCTTGGGGCTCGACATGTTGCGGGCGACCGTTGGCATCGATCCAATCGACGGCCAGGCCCGCACGGCTGGCGAGAATTTCCAGGTTCGCTTCGCTCAAGGGTGTTCTCCAACTGGGGATAGGCAAACGCGTGCGCTGCAGGGCGGTAGCTGCGCACCTTGCTGGGCAGGCGTCTGGAAAATAATGTGGGGTGGTGCCGGGAGATCGAGGGGCTGTTCACTCAGGTTCAGGTCGATCTGCAATATGCTGCCGTTGCCCAGGCGCCAACGCGCCGTGACAGCGCCCTCCGCCAGCACCTGCGCGCCCAACGCAACGGTGCCGGGCAAGTGCGGCACCACATGCAGGTGGCGCAGGCTCAGCAGGTGACGATAAAGCTGGGCGTGGTCGTTCTCGACGAAGGAGGGCGCCGATTGCAGGAAGGTCGGCAGCGCGTTGGGGTCGGGGATGCGTTCGCGCTGCTCGGGGTCGTGAAACGCGGCGAAATCGGCAAACTCATTGCGCCGCCCCTCGCGCACTGCTTCTGCCAGTTCGCCGTGATGGTCGGTGAAAAACAGGAAGGGTTCGGCGGCGTTGACCTCATCGCCCATGAAGATCATCGGAATCATAGGGCACAGAAGCAACAGGGTGGTCGCCGCTTTCAGCGCCTGGGGCGAACACAGCTGGTGCAGGCGTTCGCCCAGTGCGCGGTTACCGACCTGATCATGATTCTGCAGGAACGCCACGAAGGCGCTGGGGGGTAGATCACCACTGGGTTCGCCTCGAGCATGACCATGGCGTGTGGTATCGCCCTGGTAGATAAAGCCTTCGCCCAGGCAGCGTGCCAATTTTGCGGTGGGCTGCTCGGCAAAGTCACTGTAGTAGGCGTCCGTCTCGCCGGTCAGCAGCACATGCAATACGTTATGAAAGTCATCATTCCATTGGGCGTCGAAATGCTCTTTTAACAGGCTGGCCTGGTTCAGTTCATTTTCCAGCACCAGCCACACGTGGCGATCGCTGTCGACTTGTTGGCGCACCCGTTGCGCCAGTTCCTGCAGGAAGCCTGGGTTGTCGATGGCGTGCACGGCATCCAGGCGCAGCCCGTCGAAGCGGTATTCCAGCAGCCACATCAAGGCGTTA
Organism: Pseudomonas haemolytica; assembly: GCF_009659625.1. GTDB lineage: Bacteria > Pseudomonadota > Gammaproteobacteria > Pseudomonadales > Pseudomonadaceae > Aquipseudomonas > Aquipseudomonas haemolytica. The sequence goes on from NZ_VOIW01000005.1 coordinate 272,862, forward strand.
TCGAGGAAGAAATCCCGCACTTCGCGACGCTCGAAATCGATGCCGGCGCCCCAGGGGGTGTGCACGTCTTCCTGGAAGAAACCCTGGGCGTACTGGCCGAGGTAATTGCCGTCGGGGCCGAAGTGGTTGTAGACCACATCGAGCATCACGGCCAGGCCGTGGGCGTGGGCGCTGTCGATCAGGTGCTTGAGTTGCTCGGGCGAGCCGTATGACGCGTGGGGCGCATACGGCAGCACGCCGTCATAACCCCAATTGCGTTCGCCGGGGAATTGCGCCAGGGGCATCAGTTCAATCGCAGTGACGCCCAATTCGGCCAGGCGGGGCAGGTGTTTCTCCACCTCGGCGTAGCCACCCATCGCGCCGACGTGCAGCTCGTAGATCACTGCGGTGTGCCAGGGGCGGCCTTGCCAGTGGCTATGGCGCCATTCGTAGGCATGCGGGTCGACCACTCGGCTCCAACCGTGTACATCTAGGGCCTGGGCTCGGGACGCAGGGTCGGGGACCGCCTGTTCGCCGTCGATGTTGAAACGATAAAGCGTGCCGGCGGGGCACGCTGCTTTTACTTCGAACCAGCCATCTGCCTGGGGCAGCATGGCGATGGATTTACCGTGCTCCAATTCAACGCTGACATAAAACGCGTCTGGCGCCCACAGGGCAAAACGCGTGTTTTGCGCGTCCAGCATAATTGCGCCGTGGGGCCAGGTTTCCAGAGTCCGTAATGGCATCTATGAAGCCCTCCCAGTGATTATTTAGTCGATTTCCCCAGGGCCTTGGCCACCAATTGTTCGTAGAGTTCGGCGTAGGGTTCCACCGCCTGGCACCAGTTGAAAGGCTGGGTCATGGCGCGGCTGCGCATGGCGTTGAGCAGGCCAGGAAAGGCAAACACCTTGAACGCACGGCGCAAGGCTTCTTCGTAGCTTTGCACGGTGGATTCATTGAACAGGAACCCGGTAACGCCATCTTCGATGGTGTCTGCCAAGCCTCCGGTGTTACGCGCCACCGGCAACGAGCCGAAGCGTTGGGCGTACATCTGGCTCAGGCCACAAGGTTCATAACGCGACGGCATCAGCAGGAAGTCGCTGCCGGCGAACATGCGGCGGGCATCGGTCTCGTTGAAGCCGATACGCACACCCACTTGGCCGGGGAAACGCAACGCCAGTTCGCGCATGGCCTGTTCTTCTTCCGGCTCGCCACGGCCGATGATCGCGATCTGGCCGCCGTTTTCGACGATGAAGCTGGCCACCGCTTCGGTCAGGTCCAGGCCCTTCTGGTAAACCAGGCGCGACACTACGGCAAACAGCGGGCCGCTGGATGGCTGCAATTCAAACAGCTCGCGCACATGGGCGGCGTTGATGGCCTTGCCTTCCCAGTCGCCGATATTGAAGTTGTGGGTCAGGTGCGTATCGGTGGAGGCTTCCCAGCTCTCGTCGATGCCATTGGGAATCCCGCTGAGCAGACCTTGCTGGGTCTTGCTGGCAAGGAAACCATCCAGGCCGCAACCGAATTCCGGGGTGGTGATTTCCTGGGCGTAGGTGGCGCTCACGGTGGTGATATGGCTGGAGTAAGCCATGCCCGCCTTGAGGAACGACATCTTGCCGTAAAACTCCATGCCTTCCTGTTGCAAGGCATGGGGTGGAATGCCCAGCTCGGGCGTCGACGCCAGGCTGACCACGCCCTGGTAGGCCAGGTTATGAATGGTGAACAGCGTCGGTGTGCGTGACCCACGCCAGTGCATATAGGCCGGGGCCAGGCCAGCAGGCCAGTCGTGAGCGTGCACCAGGTCCGGGCACCAGTGGATTTGCGCGAGGTTGGCGGCCATGTCAGCGGCGGCAAGACCCAGGCGGGCGAAGCGAATATGGTTGTCCGGCCAGTCGCGGCCGTTGTTGGCACCGTAGGGCGTGCCTTCGCGCTCGTACAGTTCCGGGCAGATCAGCACGTAGATGACCAAGCCGTCTTTAAGGTCCATGCGCCCGATCTTGCACGGCGGCAACGCGGCATGGCCGCCCAGCTCACCGACGATATGAATCGGGTTGTCGCTTTCCATCACTTGCGGGTAACCGGGAATCAGCACCCGCACATCGTGCAGGTGCGCCATGGCGCGGGGCAGGGCGGCGGACACGTCGCCCAAGCCGCCGGTTTTCACCAGGTCGGCGAATTCGGAGGTGACGAACAACACTTTCTTTCGATTCGGGTTATGACTCACGATCGGCCGCACAGTGTTGGGCAGGTCGACCAAAGACGTTGGCCCCCCTGCCGGCTGACTAAAACGCTCTCCCTGAGTATCTACTGCGGCACTGATCATAATGCACTCCCATCTGTTGGTCGGCTAATGGCCCGCTGCCATTAGCTCCGAATGACCGCATCCTGCGGCCAGGCGCACACGCGCTACACAATCTGGCAAGGCGTATGCCAGTTGCGGCTCAAGCTTGAAAAGATTGGATGAACGGGCAATTGGCGTGAGTCGCACGTGCACGTCCTTACCTAAAACTGGACCTGTGGCAGAGTTGGAAAGTTTCGATTTTTTGCGGGGTTTTTGTTTTGGAACGGACCCATCGGTCATGAGTCTAGGACAGATCCTAGAGCCTGTAGCGTTTTAAGGCAGATTTTGTAGGACAAAAAACTTTTAACCTTATGCAGGTTTAAATCCGTGGCGAGGGAGCCTGCTGCCGCTGAAGTGCCCAGCGCTCCCAGATGTTGGCCGCGCTAGGCGCACCAGCGGGAGCAAGCTCCCTCGCCACAGAGTGCGTTCGCACTGAAATGGTGCGTCAGCCCAGCACGCGGACGGGCACGCCGTTGGCCCAGGCTTGGATATCTTCGATCATCTGCTGGTAGAACTGCCGGTAATTCTGCTCGCTCACATACCCGATATGGGGCGTCGCCAGCACATTGGGCAAGCTGCGCAACGGATGGTCAGCCGGTAGCGGTTCCTCGGCATAGACATCCAGCGCCGCCCCGGCCAGGCGGCCGCTGCTCAGTGCCTGAACCAGCGCCTGCTCATCCACGATCGGCCCGCGTGCGGTGTTGACCAGGCGCGCCGTGGGCTTCATCCAGCCCAGTGCCTGGGTGTCCACCAACCCGCGGCTGCGGTCACTGAGTACCAGGTGGATGGTCAAGATGTCGGCCTGCTCGAACAGCTCGCGCTTGCCGACCCAGGTCACCCCCGATTCGGCCGCCCGCTGCGGCGTGAGGTTCTCGCTCCAGGCAATCACCCGCATACCGAACACCTTGGCAAACTGTGCGACCTTCTGGCCAATACTGCCCAGGCCGAGAATCCCCAAGGTCTTGCCATGCAGGTCACCGCCCAGGCCAACCTGCCAGCCGCCCGCACGTAGCGAGGTGGCTTCGCAAAGCAGATTGCGGGTGGAGGCCATGATCAACGCCCAGGTCAGTTCCGGCGCCGCGTGTTTGTAGCTGTCGGTGCCGCACACCTGGATGCCCAGGGCCTTGGCGGCGGGAATGTCGATGGCAGCATTGCGCATGCCACCGGTGACCAGCAATTTGAGTTTGGGCAGCCCTTGCAGCAGGGCCTTGTCGAAGGTTGAGCGTTCGCGCATGAGGCAAATCACCTCGAAGCCCTTTAAGCGATCAACCATCGTGGCCGTATCTGCGGGGTAGTCGTGAAGGAAATGCACCTGGCCCACGGCGTCCAACACCGACCAGTCCACCACGCCGCTGGCCACATTCTGCCAATCATCAATCACTGCGATCTGTACCGACATTCACCCGTGCCTCGAAAAGGTTGGATTAAAGGGCGTTCAGCCCCTGCAACAGTGCTTTATGAAACTGTTCCGGTTCTTCCATCTGGGGTGCGTGACCCAGGCCGGGAAACTCCACCAGCGTGGCGTGGGGAATCAGCTTGGCCACCTGCTTGCCCAGCACTTGGTAATTGCCAATCCTGGCCTTGACTGCCGGCGGCGCTACATCCTTGCCGATGGCAGTGGTGTCGCTGGTGCCGATCAGCAGCAGGGTGGGCACCTGCACATCCTTGAATTCGTAGTACACCGGCTGGGTGAAGATCATGTCGTAAATCAACGCCGAGTTCCATGCCACTTGGGTGTGCCCCGGGCCTTTGTTCAGGCCGGCAAGCATATCCACCCAGCGCTCGTATTCGGGTTTCCAGCGCCCGACGTAATAGGTGTCCAGTTCATACTTACGTACACCCTCGGCGCTCAGTTTCAACTCGCGCTGATACCACTGGTCGACGCTCTGGTAGGGCACGCCGAGGGCTTTCCAGTCTTCCAGGCCGATGGGGTTCACCAGCCCAAGCTGCTCGGTTTGCGTGGGGTACATCAGCGCGTAGCGAGTGGCGAGCATGCCGCCGGTGGAGTGGCCAATCACCGTAGCCTTCTGGATGCCGAGTTTTTCCAGCAACTGATGGGTGTTGATTGCCAGTTGCTGGAAGCTGTACTGGTAGTGCTCGGGTTTGCTGGAAGTACAGAAGCCGATCTGGTCAGGGGCGATGACGCGGTAACCGGCGTCACTGAGGGCCTTGATCGAACCTTCCCAAGTGGCACCGCAGAAGTTCTTGCCGTGCATCAGCACCACGCTGCGACCGTTTGCTGTGCCTGTGGCGGGGATGTCCATGTAGCCCATCTGCAGGGATTTGCCTTGGGATTGGAAGCTGAAGTGTTCGACGGGATAGGGGTATTGGAAGCCTTGAAGCTCAGGGCCATAGGTTGAGGACGCCGCGTACGTCGGCCCCACCGCAGCGAGCAAGCAGGTGAAATATGTAACGAAAGCATGGGGCATACAGTTCTCCGCACGTAAATAAGGGATGTTGGTGTTGGCGGATTATCGCGGAGTTAACGGCCTGCGGCGGCTTGTCGGGGAAGCACGCAATATCCGGACGAACGGTAGCGCACCCTGTTAAATCTGACAGTAGACGGGCTGCCGCCGCTGGCGCTAACTAAGCATGTCGCTCAGTTGAAATAAGTAAGTCTAAGACCGAGTGGTTGCGCTCCCGCATCGGAAGGATACGGCTGTTCGCCGGTTGTTTTGGGGGGCTCCCTTTCTCGGTAAATATTTTTATTGCGAGGATGCCATCGTGAAGGAACAAGAACAAACTCCCCTGCTCGAACCTATAGCGACCAGTGTCACTATCATGGGTGAACCGATGCCAGGCGCTACTGTTCGCGGTAGCTACTTATATTCGGGAACAGGTGACGAGGCGCAAGAGGGGCGGTCGCTGGGCCGCTGGTATATAAATGAAGTGCCCCATGCTTATACGGAAGACTTGGATTTAGTTATTTACCAATCCATGGTTGGGCAGAAAATAAGGTTTGCGATTACACCGGTGTCGGCTTCGGGGGTCAGCGGCATTGAAGTGTATTCAGAGAGTCAGACAGTCTTTCGCGGGTATCAGAATATCAGTGACGAAGAAAATGAAAGTAGTTTTATTAAGCAGTTTGGGGCATTTTCTTTATATCGAGAAGAGCCGCCGGATCGGATACTCACTTCTACGTCTGGCGCATTTGCGATTAAAAGCGGTGCCACTCAAAGTGTGGTGGTAAAGGGGCGTACTAACCAAGGAGGTACCCCGCCTCCTGAAATTGCTCAATATTTGAGGAATAATCCCGCCACGCGCATGTTTGCAAGCGGTTGGGACTTTGGTGCGCTGGTCCCGGTGCTCGGAAGTTCAAACCGATTGTTGGTATGGGGTAATCATATTCCTAACCCTATTCCGCCGACATTAGACTTGAGTAATATTCTGTCTGTGTACGCTAACGAGTCAGCCATCGCGTGGATTCATAAAGATCCGCCACCCGGTAAAAATACGATTGGTGCCATTGGCCCTGTCCTTAATGGTGGTGTGGTGCCAGAGGAGGTTCAGAGAAGCCTTCTATTCGATAAGCCTAAAGCGATTTATGCGACCGGTGCGGCCTTTACTGTTCTGACTGAAGGGGGGCGCGTTCATTCGTGGGGCCACGCGGGTTCAGGAGGCTTGATTCCTGCCGCTACGAAGATTGTCCTGGACCAGTTGAACATCACCAGTATTGTCTGCTCCGCAGGCGCGTTTTGCGCCATCGGCTCGGAGCGATTTGGTGACCCTTCGATCAAGACGCTGTGTCCCTGGGGGGGCGTAGCCAGTGGTGGAGCACTCAACCCAGGTGATCTTGAAAAGATCATGGATCAGGACGGTGTAAAACATGTAGTCGCTAATCGCGATGCCTTTGTTGTGATTACTAAAAGGCGATCACAAGCGTTGAGTTGGGGCGGTGGGAATGGGGGGGCTGATGAACGACGCTGCTCGGGCACTCTCTGCGCGCGGCAATATCGTCATGTGCGCGGGAGCGGCTTATGCGTTCACTATGGTTAACACCGGAGGAGAGTCAGCATCCTGGGGCGCTCTTGGTTATGGCGGTAAGACGTCAACATCCGAGAAAGGAACTGCCGCGACGGAAGATGATGTAGATGCAGGTGTAGTCTTTGAAGCCAGCGGTGCCAAGGAGCAAATTCGCGCCGCGTTCAAGCAACTGCGCGTGGCAGAACACTATGAGCGGGACGCGGAAAGTCCCGGCGGCGACTGCAGCATTCAAAGTACAGGGAAACTGCGGAGCAGTCTGACCCATTTAGTGACTTCAGTAGGCAATATCGAACTTGTTGCCAATGATATGAGCTTCTTCATGGTCGTCAGGGAGGGCGGTTATACCGCCGACTTGATCAACTGGGGGCATGCAAGTTTCGGCGGACTCATACCTTCTGCTACCCGGCAAGTGCTGATGGCCAGCCAAATCACTGGGGTTTATTGCACCAATGGTGCCTACGCTACGATAAGTGTACAAGGCGGTGTCAAAGGCGCCGTAAACGCTTTTGGTGGCACCCTTGCACAGCATGATGCAGGGCATATTCCGGAGGCTATTCAACCGGCTCTGAGCGCAAATGTCAGCGAGATTTATTCTATAAAACGCATGCCCCCCGTTACGCCTATTGCTAATTCCCAGGCAGCTTTTTCGGCGAGGCTTCAGAACGGCAATTATGCTGTTTGGGGTTCGGCAAACATTTCGGTAAGTGAAGTGTTTGACCCTGCAAAATCTTAATAAGTATTGGAGAAAGCTATGAAAAAGCCTAAACCCATACCTATACATATGATACCTGAAGCAAAGAATGTCGAAATTGTTGGTGACGTGTATGTAGGCGCCACAGTGCGAGGCTCATATACATATGAAAGTAACGGCGCTGGTAATGAGGGGCTGTCGGAATTTTTTTGGCACATTAATGGTAAGCCACTACTCGAGGAAGGGCAGCTGGATTTAAAACTCCACGCGGCGGATGGGGGCAAGTATCTACAGTTTTCGGTTATCCCTGTCGCTTCTGACGGCACAAAAGGCATCGAGCATTTTTCTGCGACGTACGAAATAAGGTCCGGCTTTCAAAATATATCGGATGAAGAAAATGAGTGGTGCTTTTTAAAGCAACGCGGCAACTTCTCTTTTCATGTGCCCGAGCCGTCGGACAGACTGTTTGTTTCCACGGGAGGCGTATTTGCGCTGTTACACCCACCTACCGGAGATATGCATCTTGAAGGGCAAAGAGGTTGGGGGTTACCGGTTCCTGCCGAAATTATCAATTTTCTGAAAAACAACAAGGCGGTCAAACTGTTTTCTTCGGAAGTCAGTTTCGCGGCACTGGTTCCAGTAGGAAGCAGCAACCAATTGCTGTGTTGGGGAGATACCGTTCCGCTAACGCTTCCTCCGCTACGAGGTATCAAATCGGTCTACAGCACAAGAAGTGCATTTGCGGTCATTTATGAAAACCCCGTTGGCAACAGCAACCGGATCGCGGCCATTGGCCCGGTGGGCCGAGCGGTTTCCACGGTGCCTGACGAAATTCAAGCAGAACTGCTGTGGGACGCGCCCAAAGCCATCTACGCAGCCGACGATGCCTTTGCGGTCCTTACGCAAAACGGCAAGGTCCATGCCTGGGGGAACTTTGCCAACGGTGGCGGCCTTCACGCGGCGGCCATTGACCGTCTCAAGTCGATGTTTATTGTTCGAATCGTTGCTTGTGCGACAGGCTTTTGCGCAATCGCTGACGATGGCGATTTCGTTACCTGGGGAAACGCGATGATCTCAAATGTACCTATTGATAGGTACGAGGCCATTCTGAACGATGGGGGGGTTGGGTCGGTTATTGCCGCTGAGAACGCATTTTGCGCCATTACCAAGAATCGACGCAGGGCGGTGAGCTGGGGAACTGCCGCAGAGGGCGGTACCATGTCCGCGTCGGCATTGGCACTGGCGTCTCGCGGGAATATCGTCCTCTGCCGGGCTAACCGCTGGGCGTTTTTAATGGCCAACGCGTCGGGCGAAGCGGAGGCATGGGGAGCCGCTTTATACGGTGGAGCGCCACTGACGGCTGCGGTGAAAAGTGAAATCAAAGCGGCATTCACGATCAAAAAGTCAGCCAAAGATAGTTGCGCGTTTCCAGGCTACCCTGAGCGCCCCACACACAAGGGAGAAGTGCCGAGGCGGCACGGGAATGTTACTTCCCGCGCAATCATCCTTGAGGGCAACCTCAGTTTGTATGCCACCGATGTCAGCTTCTTTTTGCTGAGTCGGCACGACGACGGTCGAACCCATGCGATTGTTCTGCATGGCTACGCGACCCACGGTGCTGTCATGAGCGGGGCACTACGGCAGACCCTTATGGCCAGTTTGATTCGAGACGTCTATTGCACCAATGGAGCCTATGGCGTGATCGTCACGCAGGGCGGTACGGAGGGGGCCGTTCATGTGTGGGGGGCCACTCTGGCGATGGAGGATGCGGGAGAAATCCCACCGGAACTGGCCGAGCATGTGCGCAGTGGTGTCGTTGAGTTGTACTCGATCAAACGATTTCCCTACGTCAGACGGCCAGATCCTCCACCGCCCCCACCGCGCCCACCGCCACCGCCACCGCCACGGCCGCCACAGCCGGTATGGCCACCGCCCACACCTCCGCATATCGATCCCTCGTTCGCGGCGCGTCGTACCGATGGCACCTATGTGCTGTGGGGGGGCAATGTCAGAAACCAGTATTTTGATCCGGGTGCTGAGGATAAAAAATAGCATTGCGAAGTAGAAAATGACCCGCGCTTGCGCGGGTCATTTGTAGACGGTCCCCATCTTCGAGAATGTTATCAACAAACGGGCCCGCACTGGTCGCTGTTGACGGTCTGTTTCATTCAATGACGCAATGCGAAATGTTTGGAGAACGGTATGAAAAAACCCAAGACTCATTCCGTAAAGCCGGAAGCAACTCACGTACAAGTTGTAGGTGATGTGTTAGTCGGCGCTACGGTGCATGGTTTTTATATCTACAACAGCAATGGCGGGAGTTCTGAAGGGTTGTCCAGATTTTATTGGTATTTGAATGGGCAACGCCTCACCGATGAAGGGCAGTTAGATATAAAGCTACGGGCTGCGGATGGAAATAAATTTCTGCAGTTTTCGGTTATTCCAGTGTCGTCTGATGGCCAGGTGGGGGATGAGGCATTCTCTCCGCTTTATGAAATACGCTCCGGTTTTCAAAATATATCCGATGAAGAAAATGAATGGTGTTATTTAAAGCAGCGCGGTAATTTTTCGTTTCACGTTCCAGAGCCTTCGGATAGGTTGTTTGTTTCCACGGGCGGGGTGTTTGCATTGCTTGATCCCACCAGTGGTGATATTCACTTAAAAGGGCAAAATGGATGGGGGCTCCCGGTGCCGCCAGAGATAATCAGTTTTCTCAAAAATAATAAGGCCGTCAGGCTGTTTTCATCGGAACGTAGTTTTGCGGCGCTCGTTCCGCTAGGGGGTACGAACCAACTGTTGTGCTGGGGTGGGGATATTCCTGCCACGTTACCGCCTTTACAGGGGGTTCGCTCTGTTTATAGTACGAGGAGTGCTTTCGCAATAATTTATAGCAGCCCGGCTCCTGGGGCGAATCGAATCGCTGCTATCGGGCCAGTGAATAACCCTGTTTCTACAATTCCCAACGCGATTCAACAATCTTTATTGTTTGATCCGCCTGAGGCCATTTACGCTGCTGATGATGCGTTTGCCGTTCGCACACAAAACGGTCGAGTTTACGCTTGGGGGGACCCTAATAAAGGCGGCACGATACCTGCTGATGTCAGGAATCAACTCGCCTCTATGTTTGTTACCAGGATTGTTGCGACAGCCATTTCTTTTTGTGCCCTTACCGCTGATGGTGAGTTTGCTGTATGGGGGCATGCCACGGGTGGGGGGACTATTCCGGTTGAGCAATTGCAACGCATTATTGATGACGGCGGGATCGAGTCGGTTATCGCCGCTACAACGGCATTTTGCGCGATCACCCGAGGGCGCCATCGAGCGGTGAGTTGGGGGAGGGTAGGCGAAGGCGGAAATATGTCGGCAGGTGCTGCCGCGTTAGCAGCGCGCGGTAATATCATTCTTTGCACGGCTAACCGCTGGGCGTTTCTCATAGCGAACGAGTCGGGACAGGCTGAGGCTTGGGGGGCTATTGGATTTGGTGGTGATCCGATACCCCCCCAAGTGAAAGAGCAGTTTAAGGCTGCCTTTAATGGTTCTTGTGCAACACCAGGAGATCCACAACGGCCATCGGAAAAAAAGGAGCCGCAGCGACAACGTAAAAATGTATCGTCCAGAGCGATCATTGTTGATGGGCATCTGAGTTTATATGCCAATGACCACAGTTTTTTCTTATTAAGTCTCCGTGACGACGGCACGACGAATGCCATTGTTTTGCATGGGTTACATACTTCTGGTGGGGAGATGAGTGCCGCACTGCGCCAGACGCTGATGGCCAGCCTAATACGGGATGTTTACTGTACCAATGGTGCCTACGGTGTTATTACCACGCAAGGCGGGACAGAAGGAGCCGTGTCTGTTTGGGGCGCCACACTAAGGATGGAAGATGCGGGAGAAATTCCTGCTGAACTGGCTGAGTATGTGCGCAGCGATGTCGTTGAGCTGTACTCGATAAAACGCTTCCCTTATGTCGGGAATCCTCCACCGCCAAGGCCCGTACATAACGACCCCTCATTTGCCGCCCGGCGCACCGATGGCACCTACGTGTTATGGGGCGGCAATGTGGACAATCAATACTTTGACCCCCACGCTGAAAGCAAAAAATAGTCACCCTGGATGAGCCTTAAAACCCGCGCTTGCGCGGGTTATTCATGTGCGAACCGCTGCCAAAGTCTTGTCCGGCTGCGATGTACACCTATAAAAAAGAGGCAGTCTGCCCAACTGCCTCTCGCCTTCAACGCCCACGTTCATTCACGTCACCTAAGAGGTTTCCTGAACCACAATTTGATCCACCATAAACGTGGCTGCGGTCCCCACCGAGAGTGAAAGACGTACTGCGAGATTTTGCAGGGGAGGAGTCGCGGGTGTCGTGAACACCTGGTTCACCTGTGCCCAGTTTCGATTCGGCTCCACCACTCGGGTGGTGCCCGCCACTCCGAACTCAATACGCGCGGTTGTTTGAGCGGTCGTGCCAGAAACCTTGCAATAGAAGCTGACCTCATAGCGCGTGTTCGCCTTGAGTTCGACAAAGTTTTTCAGCAGACCCGGTTGCAGAGTTTCACCTGCGGTTTTGGTGGCACGCCAGCAAATGTTTTCAGCCCCTTCTATGGCAAGCTCACCTCTTGCCGCTATGAGGTTTTCCCAACCATTGCGGAAGTAGTTGAAGAAGTCCGTAAAATCTCTGAACTGGGTCGCTCGAATGATATAGATCTTAGTGGTGAGGGGGAGGGCCATGGTAGGGTCGATGCTACCGCTTAAACCAATCCAGATTTGAATAGTGAGTATCGAGTTGTCCATGAGCAAACGTAGTTGTTCTACCGGAGCAGGGCGGTTCAGGCCGATCAGCGCGCCCTCTTCGCCTAAACGTTCACCCGCATAGGTGCTCTGGTGAAAATCGGAGCCGTTACTGTAGGTACCCCTAAAGTCCTCCCAGATGATGCAATCTGGATGAATGAAATGCCAAACGGGCGTCAGTGTACGAGCCCCGTCAGTCAACCGAGATAACTGAAGCTCATTCACATCGCCGATGCCTTCGATATAAGTTTTGGGCAACTCGGTAAGCGTCAGTAGATCCAAGGGTACGATCTCGGATTCATACGGGACTCTGTCGCGTTGGAAACGGTATTGCACATTGATCCTGTGAGCATGCTCACGAATACCCTTGGCGATGATGAGTCGCGGTATAAGCGCCTCAACCTCTTGCGACGTGGCGTTCCCCTTGACTGGTACGGTGGTGCTACCAATGCCGTCATCCGTCAGCCAGTCCAGAAAAATATCCTCACCATCGCGCATTGGAAACTTTATGCGCACTCGGGCCCCATCCAGCGCAGCCAGTGGGTTGAGTTGGTCAGGGAAAATCGAGGCGCCGGTGATGATAGGGCGCTCCAAAGTGATCCCCGGCCCCACAGTTAGCTTGCGTACTTCTGAACGGAGCACTTCCTCGGGTGGGCCTTGTCGCAGCAGGCTATAGGTAATAGTCAGCGAGCCGCCGTTATTGCGGTCAATGATGTCGCGTGTCACCGGTAATCGCAGCTCTTTGCCCGCTGTGCCTGGGTTAATGTTAATCGTGCCACTGAGCGGGTCGCCAGGTTTGGAGCCAAGTAGGGTGTAATGCAGGGTGTCTTTGTCCTGTGTACCCGTATAAGGAAATATCACCCGCACGTCTGGCCCTACCACATGCTCGGGGTTGATGTTGTTGCCAATGGTGCCCTCCAGCTGGGCCGCTGGCATCGTGGGACTGCGCTCACCCACCTGAATACCCAGTTCCACGGATTTTCGAACCGTGAGCACATCAAGGGTGCGACGATTTTTTGCCTTGCCGTCGTCTACCAGGTAATAAGCGACGACATTGCTGCGCCCCCTGAACCGTTGCAGTTCCGAGCTGGGAATCAACCGTGTACCACCCGGTGCGCCAGCCAACTCACCCTGCTCATAATAAGCGCCACCGCCGCCAGCAACGATTTCCTCGATGACTAACGTTTCCCATAGATCAAACGCATACGGAACGTATTCGGGGATGTGGGCTACACAGTCATGATCAGGGTCAATCAAGCCCAACTCAATCGGTTCGATTCTGAGCGCCGGCATTCTTGCAGGGGTGCCCACCACCTCAATCATGACACTGGCTGACTGCCCAAGCGCATTACCTGCGCTGTCATGCCATAAGTAAGAAGCGTTGAACGAGCCCCCTACGATCTCATTGATGATTTCAGCGGGAACCGACGTAAGAGTCTCACCGGTGTTTTGGTCTTCCACATCCCCCAAGGTGAAGGATTTCATCGAGCCATCCGCCAGCGTTGCTTTCAAGGTGACGGTGACACGGTGAGGCGGGACAGGAGCCGGATCGGGTAGCACATCAGGGGACGCTTTCACACTGAACTGCGATGCGTAATCTTTATCGAAATCGACTTGTAGCGTCGGTGTGCCATTGACGAGGAATTCGGGCGCTCCGCGTAAGCCGGGGTCCAGTTCACTAATCAGGTGGTACGGCTTGGAAAACTGGAACTTCTCTCCGCCGGAGATATTTTCTACAAAATCGATCACTCGGTACCGGATAGTTACCGGCCCCTTGAGACTACCCTGCAGGATGACAGACGCAGGAATATGTACTCTGACTTCCTCTGCGTCGACGTCGGGCTGGGTTACCCGCTGTTGAACTTTAATACCGTCCCATCGCAGATCAATAAGGTCGTTCTTGCGCATATCTTGATAAAAGTGGATGACAGCGTCCGCGCCGTCCTTTGTGTTATCTAGATTGATGACACTACCTTCCGGAAAACCTTCAATGTGCAGAGTCAGGCCATCATGCCATCCGGGCTGCCCAGGTTCAGGGTCTTTGCTGACCCCGCCGGGGCGGGTCGTCTTTATGTAAATAAATTGGCCTGGCGATTCACTAGGCGTGCCGGGACCTACACGAACGACACGCCCCCAGATAAAAACCTCGCCTCTTGGGACTTGGTGTTCTGGTACATGCAAAGGGTAGCGGTTTTCTGTTAGTGACATAACCGTGTCAGCTGCGAGCGGATACTCATCCCGGTCGGTGTACAGGTAGTACTCATCGAAGAGATTCAAGGAAGTCCAACGCTCGAATAACATCGTTAGATTAGGCACAACTTGTCGAATGCCTAGCCCGTAGTCATAGGGCTCGTCAGGAAAAAGACTCAGGTCAACGTTGGAGAACTTTGAAAAAGGTTCGTCTAAGTCAGTGTCAATCGTTTGCCCATTTAGAGGCGGCGGTGATTTTTTTTCAGGAGGTATTACGGGATCAGCGGGCATGGCAAACACTCCTTGCTATGAGAAACCCACAGGGTATTCGTGGGCGTATAGGCAAGAGTGATGAAGCGCTGGCCAGCAAAGCGTGTCTAGCTGTCAGAATTGACAGTAGCGACAAATGGTCGTCTATCCAGGCGAAAGATGCATCAGTGTGAGTACTGCCAGCGCGATATAACGCGCGCTCTTGGCCACGCTGACTAACAGCAGAAACCGCCACAACGGCTCACGCATCACCCCGGCCACCAAGGTCAGCGGATCACCGATGATCGGCACCCAACTGAGCAACAACGTCCAATGCCCCCAGCGCGCGTAATGCCCGCGGGCTTTGTCCAGCTGCTTGGCACTCACCGGAAACCAGCGCCGTTCCTTGAAGCGCTCCACCGAGCGCCCCAGCAGCCAATTGACCACCGAACCCAGCACGTTACCCAACGTGGCGATGCCCAGCAGCAGCCACAGGTTGTAATGCCCACTGAGCAGCAGGCCGATCAGCACGGCTTCCGATTGCAGGGGTAACAGCGTCGCGGCGCCAAACGCCGCGACGAACAGCCCCAGGTAACCCATCAGCACCGGTCAGTGGGCCGGGTAGTCGGCCACCACCACATCTTTGCCTGCACGGGTCAGGCCGATGACTTGATACGCCTCGCTGCGCCCGTCCACTTCCATGCCTGGCGAGCCGAGGGGCATGCCCGGTGCGGCGATGCCGAGCAGATCGTCGCGCGTGCGCAAGGCCAGCACCTGTTCGGCGGGCACATGGCCTTCGACGAATTTGCCGTCGATCACGGCGGTGTGGCAGGACGCAAGGCGCGGTGCGACGCCCAGGCGTTGCTTGACCGCGCTCATGTCTGCTTCCACATGGTCGTTGACCTTGAAGCCGTTGCTTTGCAGGTGGCTGATCCACTTTTTGCAGCAGCCGCAGTTGGCGTCGCGGTGCACGTCGATGGGGATCAGGTCGGCGGCCTGGGCCAGGGTGCTGGTGAAGAGGGCGCAGAGCAGGGCCAGTCGCAATGGGTTTTTCATCGTGGGTCTCACTGAAAACGCGGCAATAAACCGCGCATTCTCCCTGCTTTTTGCAATGGGGCACCGTGGTAATGTTTCTAAATTATACGAAGGCGGGGTTTTCCAAGCGTTGCTTGAGCTGGTCCAGCGCAATCGCCGACAGCTCGACCATGCGCTCGTGCAAAGTCGCCAGTTGCAGTTCGGTCTCATAGGTCAGTACGCGCTTGAACAGCGTGCCGTTACGATGAGCTTGCAGGAAGTAATGGATAGCGCCGTCAACCGCCAACGAGGTGAACACAGTCCTGAATTCGTTGGGGCAGCGGGCGATTTGCACGCGGTAGCTCATGGGGACGCGAATACCCAGCAGGTTAACGACTTCAGTAAAACGTGCGCCGACGGGCAGTGAGCCGCTGGTGCCGGTATCGGCACTGAGGGAGGTGGGGTGCCACTCGTGCCAGCGGTCGGGCTGGGTGACATAGTTGTATACGGTATCGATGGGGGCTTGAATGAAGCGTTCCTGACTGATGTGCTCCAAGCGGATCGAATGCTCAGTCGCGTGCATGACACACCTCCTGTGTGCGGGTTATTACACTAGGAGCTGTCAGAATAGTCCGACTCCCGTGCTTTGCACGGGAGCATTCAGACCATTGATCAACGCACTTTAAAGCGCCCCATCAAGCTGATCACCCGGCCATTGGCCTCCAGCAGGCTCTGGGTATTGATTTGCGTGGCATGCCCGCTTTGCACCAGCTCATCCACCATGTGGCGGATCTGCACCATGCTGCGGTTGATCTCTTCGGTCACTGCGCTTTGCTGCTCGGCGGCCGTGGCGATCTGGGTGCTGAGGTTGTTGATATGGCTGACTGAGCCTGCCATCTCATCCAGGCCGGTGTTGACCCGCGCCGTGGCATCCGCTGCCGATTGGCAACTGGCCTGGGTATTTTCCATGGCGGTGACCGAGGAACTGACGCCAGTGGTCAAGCGCGCCAGCATTTCGTTGATTTGCGAGGTGCTGGCCTGGGTGCGGGCTGCCAGTGCGCGCACCTCGTCGGCTACCACGGCAAAACCGCGGCCTTGCTCGCCCGCTCGCGCTGCTTCAATGGCGGCGTTGAGTGCCAGCAGGTTGGTCTGGCCGGCAATGGCGCCAATCACGCCGAGGGTTTCGGTGATGCGTGCGGCGTCCTGGCGCATGTTTTCCACGGTGTGGGTGGCGCTGGCAACCTCGCCGATCAAGGCGCTGACGCTGGTGGAGGCTTCACCGACGACCACGCGTGAGCGGTCGGCATGCTCATTGGCACGCTGGGTGAACGAGGCCGTCTCGGCGGCGTTTTGCGCCACGGTGTCAGCGGTGGAGCTCATTTCGGTGATGGCGGTGACGGTCTGGTCGGTTTCCGAGGCATGGCGCACCAGGATCTGGTTGGTGTGCGCCGAGGCCTGCTGCAACTGCTCAAGCCCGGACGACATGGCGCCGGTGGCCTGGGTCACTTCGCCGATCATGTTTTGCAGGTAGACGATAAAGCGGTTCACCGAGTGGCCGATAGCTCCCAACTCGTCTTCAGCACGGATGGTAATGCGTCGCGTCAGGTCAGCATCGCCGGCAGACAGCGCGTCGATATTGGTTTTCAGTGACTTCATGCGCTGCACCAGCTGGCGGATGGCGTACGCCGCTAACAGCACCAGCAGCAACACCATGGGGATTTGCACCAGCGCCAGGCTGCCGAGCACCTCATTACGTTGGGCGGTGATCAGCGCAGTGGGCAGGGCGGTGGCGAGGAACCACGGCGTGCCTTCGATGGCCCGCATGTAGAAGGTGCTGTCCACGCCTTGATTGTCGAATTCACTGCGCTGCAAGCCTTGGTCGCGATGGGGCAGGGCTTTGCTGACCTGAGTGGCGAAGGCCGAGGTACCGGCCAGTTCGCTGATGTTCTTCAACACCACCGGGCCGCTGAAGCGTGTGCTGTTGCTGATGATCTTGCCGTCAGCCTCGACGATCAGCATCTGGCCGCCGATGTCTTTTTCCTTGTTGGCCACCAGGTCATTGAAGAAGCCCAGGGTCACGTCGATAGTGGCGACGCCATAGGCGGCTCCGTCACGCTGAATCGCCATGGCGCAGTTGGTGCGCGGCTCCTGGCTGGCATCGTCCTTGTAGGCAGCTGCCCAGGCGCATTGGCCACGAGGCGCGGCGAGGCCGCCCTTGTACCAGCTCTGGTCGTAGTAATTGGGGGCGGGGTCGCTGTTCCAGAAGGTATTCACCGCCAACTTGCCCGAGGCATCGCGGTGCCAGAAGGTGCTGTGCTTGGCGCGCCCCGGCGTACGCTGGTTGGGCAACGGCCATATACCGCCGCCGAACACTTTAAGCTCGCCGTACTGGTCCACCAGGCCGGGCAGGACCTTATCGATGGCATCACTGTCGAGCAAGGGGATGGTTTGGGTGATTGTGCGTTGCTGGGCTTGAACCTTGTTCAGTTCGCCCTGGATCTGTTCAGCCACTTCGGCCACCCGGTTGAGCACCACCTGCTCTTCGGTGTGCTGCAGTTTGGGGGCGACCAACTGGCCGATGCCTGCGACGGTCAATACGAATAGCACCAGGACGAATAACACCAGAAACAGGGTGTAGCGGGCTTGGATAGAGCGCAGTGGGGGCATGGGAGGTCGTCCTTACGAAGCGTTATAGTCGACGCGGCTTTTTTAGAGCTTCGTCGGGCTATCGGCTGGGTCAGACGGAGCTTGAGGTACGATGGTGCAAAGTTGAATGGCGTGAAGGTGACCTTGCCGGCATTGGCGGTGGCAAGGTCAGCTTATCGGGCGCGGTCGGCCCGGCAACCTACGCCCAGCAGTCGATGCGTCCTGATGTTCGGGACGCCCGGCGTCATGTCGGAGGGTGGGTCGTAGGGCGACGGCTTGGGTTTTTCCGGTTCGGTGGAGGCTGTGTAGTTGGGGCTTACTGCTGGTTGAGTGAGGGGGGATAGCATCAGGTGTCCTTCAGGTTGATCGCAGAAAGTCTGACGGTGTGTCATGACTACTCTTGCGTGGAGGATCGGCTGAAAGGGTTCCAGGAAGGGCGGGGAAGGATTTGCGTCAAGGCGTTTGGGCCGGGCCTGCATCAATGACCTGCCAGGGTTGCCGGCGGTCATTTTCTTGCAACTGGCGGTAGGCAGCACGACTCACGCGTTTCTTAGCTTCGCAACTGGTCCTTGCGGTAAGCACCAGGCTGCTGGCCGGTAGTTTTGCGAAATGCCCGGGTAAACGCCGCCACTGATTGATAACCCACCGCCAAGGCCACATCCGCCACGGTTTGGTCTTGTTTGAACAGCCGACACGCGTGGCGCATGCGCATCATCAGCAGCACGTGCCCTGGCGATTGCCCGCACAGTTCACTGAAGCGCTTGAAAAACGCCGAGCGTGACAAGCCGGTGCAGGCTGCCATGCTTTGCAGGCTCCAGGGCTCGGCCGGACGTGCGATCAATTGTTCCAGCAGGTGCGCGAACGTGGGGGCTCGGCCAAGCGCCGCGAGGCCGCCAAGCTCAGTGTTGTCGATGACTTGCTGGCGCAATACATACAGAAACAATAAATGGCAAAGACGTTCGAGCAAGGCAGCGGAGGGCGCCGGTGTGCGCTCGCACTCTTGCAGGATCAATTCGAACAGGTTGCGTGCGGCGGTCAGCGACGGATCTCCAGCACGCAGGATGATCCAGGCGGGCAGGCCGTCGACGATCATCGCTGACAGGCCGGACTGAAAGTGAAAGAAGCCGCAGACTAATCCCACGCCGTCCGTGGCGCTGCTGTCGAGGGGCACCATCGGGCGGCGCGGGCATTCCTGCGCGTCTGCCGCCGCGGCTTCCCCGGACAATCGATAGGCAAAGTCGCGCAGCAGAAACACCGCGTCACCATTATTCAAATGCTGGGCTACCGGGTCGCCGTCGATATGCAGCCAGCATTCGCCTTGGACGATCAGATGGAAGCTCGCCTGGGCCAGCCCGTGCGTGCTGGCATGCCAGTCACCGCAATAGCGGCCGACGTGAAACAGACTGGTGTTGAGTTCGAGGCTATCTAATAACCAATCGACAAGCACATCGGACGAATTCATCTAATTGAAAGACTCAAGAGCAAGTAATCGCTACTTTAGCCTATTGAGCCGATTTTTTAGAACCAACAGACTGTGGGCTCTAACCCAACAGGAGACCACTCCATGTCCCGTGTACCGTTGCTCACGCCTGAAACCGCCCCGGAAGCGGCGAAACCCTTCCTGGAAAATGCGCTGAAAGGCTCGGGGTTTATCCCTAATTTGCTGGCCGTACTGGCCAACGCACCGGCTGCTCTGGAAACCTATATCACTGTGTCCGGCTTGAATGCCAAGGCAGAACTGAGCCTGGCCGACCGCGAAGTGGTGCAATTGATCGCCGCTACCACCCACGGTTGTGACTTCTGCGTCGCCGGCCATACCGCCGTTGCGCGCAACAAAGCCAAGCTGCCCGAGGAAGTGATCGAGGCCCTGCGTCGGCGTGGTGAGCTGCCTGACGCGCGCTATGAGACACTCGCCGCTTTTACCCGTGAAGTGATCGCCACCCGTGGCGATGTCAGCGATGCAGGCTTTGAGGCGTTCCGCGCCGCTGGCTACACCGACGGCCACGCGCTGGAAGTCATCTTGGGCGTGAGCCTGGCCACCCTGTGCAACTTCGCTAACGTGTTTGCGCGTACCCCGCTGAACCCGGAGCTGGCGCAATACCGTTGGGAACAACCGGTAAGCTGAATCGGCGTTGGCCCACCTGCTGTAAAAAGGAGAGACATGAATGCTTGACCCAATCTTGAGCCGTTGGCTCGATGTTCAAGCGCAGGCCCTGGACGTGGGCAGTTGCGATCCACAGGAAGTGCTGCCAAGGCTGGCAGAAGCCAATATTCTGAAAATCGGTGTACCCACGCAACTGGGCGGCCTGGGCGGTGATGTGGCGGGTGCGGTCGAGGCCATCGCCAATGTTGCCAGCCATTCCCTGGCGGCGGCGTTTGTGTGCTGGGGCCAGCGCTCGTTTATCGAGTACCTGTTGCAGAGCCCGAACCAGCGGCTGCGCGAACAACTGATGCCGGATCTGCTCAGTGGCAAGTTGGCCGGGGCAACCGGGCTGTCCAATGCAATGAAGTTTATATCGGGCATCGAGTCGTTGCAGATCAGCGCCGAACCCAACGACCACGGTTGGACGCTCAACGGCCGCCTGCATTGGGTGACTAACCTGCGCAAGAACGGTTTTGTCGCCGCGGCGGCCATTGAGCATGCGGGCGGTGGCACGCCGTTTATCCTGGCGATCCCGGACTCGGTGGCAGGTTTGCAGCGCTCACGCGACCTGGAACTGCTCGGGCTGCAATCAAGCAACACTGCGGCGCTTGGCCTGGAAGGTGTGGAGTTGAGCCGCGACTGGTTGCTGCACGAAGATGCGCGCAAGTTCTTGCCAGCCGTGCGCCCGGCGTTTCTGGGCTTGCAATGTGGCATGTCGATTGGCTTGGCCCGGCGCTCCCTGGCCGAGGTGGCCAACCATTTGGGCGCCAGTCGTACGGTGTTGCGCGACGAGCTGGAAGCCTTGCGGGCGACGTTGGATCATCTGGTCAGCGAGCTTAAGAATGGGTTGTTGGCCGGGCGCTTTACCGCCGACCCGGTGCCCTTGTTCAAGCTGCGCATCGCCCTGGCGGAAACCGCTGCCAGCGCTGTGCAGCTTGAACTGCAAGCCAGCGGTGGCAAGGCTTACCTGACCGCCCACGGTAGCGGGTTTGCCCGGCGCTGGCGTGAATCGGCATTTGTGCCGATTGTGACGCCCAGCCTGGTGCAATTGCGTACCGAGTTGCATCGCCAGGCCAATCTATGAGCCAGGCGGTATTGACGGCCCAGGGAATTTGCCTGGGGTATGCCAGCGGCCTGGTGCTGCAAGGGTTCGACTTGCAGTTGCAGCCGGGCGAAGTGGTGTCGATCCTCGGCCCCAGCGGCGTGGGTAAATCCAGCCTGTTGCGTGTGCTTGCCGGCTTGCAGGTGCCCCAGGCGGGCGGCGTGCGGGTGTTGGGCGAGCCCTTGAGCGGCCCGCACCCACGGGTGGCCGTGGCCTTTCAGGACCCGAGTCTGTTGCCTTGGTTGAACCTGGAAAAAAACGTTGCCTTTGGCTTGGACTTCGCCCACCAACCGCACTTGAGTGTTGAAGAGCGGCGCCGGCGTGTCGACCACGCCATTGCTGCCGTGGGCCTGGACCATGCGCGCCAGCAGTTTCCGGCGCAATTGTCCGGCGGCATGGCCCAGCGCACAGCGCTGGCCCGCTGCCTGGCGCGCCAGCCTCAAGTGCTGCTGCTCGACGAGCCGTTCGGCGCCTTGGACGAAGTCACTCGCGCCGACATGCAGCACCTGCTGCTCAAGGTCAATCGTGAGCAGGGCTCGGCGGCGGTATTGATCACCCACGATATCGACGAAGCGCTGCTGCTGTCCGACCGCATCCTGCTACTGGGTAACCGCCCGGCGCGGACCCTGGGCGAATGGCATATCGACTTGCCGCAACCGCGGGAAGAGCAGGTCGAGGCCATCGGCGCGCTGCGTATCGATATTCTGAAAACCTTACGGCAGGCGAGCCGCCCCCACCCCAACCCCTTTGAACAACAGGAGCTCAACCATGTGTCTGGATGACCTGACCCACTCGCGCCGTGACTTTCTCAAACTCTCGGCGGTGCTCAGCGCTGCCGGTGCCTTGCCGCTGCTCAGCAGCCTGCAGGCTCGTGCAGCCAATGAACCGGACGCGCCGGTACGCATCGGTTACCTGCCCATCACCGACGCTACGCCGTTGCTGGTGGCTCACAACAATGGCCTGTTCGAAGCCGAAGGCATCAAGGCTGAACGCCCTGTGTTATTGCGCAGTTGGGCCCAGGTGATCGAGGCGTTTATCTCCGGCCAGGTCAATGTGATTCACCTGCTGTCGCCGATGACTGTATGGGCGCGTTACGCCAGCAAAGTGCCGGCCAAGGTCGTGGCCTGGAACCACGTCGGCGGTTCGGGCTTGACCGTATCCCCAGGTATAACCGACGTGAAGCAATTGGGCGGCAAGTCGGTGGCGATTCCGTTCTGGTACTCGATCCATAACGTGGTGGTGCAGCAACTGTTCCGTGACAACGGCCTCACTCCGGTGACGCGGGCGATCGGTAGCTCGATTGCCGCCAATGAAGTCAACCTGATCGTGTTGCCACCTTCCGACATGCCGCCAGCCTTGGCCAGCAAGCGCATCGACGGCTACATCGTCGCCGAGCCGTTCAACGCCCTGGCGGAGAACCTCAAGGTCGGCCGCGTGCAGCGCTTTACCGGCGATGTGTGGCGCAACCACGCGTGCTGCGTGGTGTTCATGCACGAACATGACCTGACCAACCGCCCGGAGTGGTCACAGAAGGTGGTGAACGCCATCGTCAAGGCCCAGGTGTGGACCCGCGACAACCGCGAAGAGGCAGTGAAGTTGCTGTCCAAGGACGGCCCGAACCGTTACACGCCACATGCAGAACCCGTACTGAGCAAAGTACTGGCCCCGGCTGCCAGCGACCGCGCAGCCTACTTGGCCGACGGCGCGATCCAGCATGCCAATTGGGACGAGCACCGCATCGACTTCCAGCCTTATCCATTCCCCAGCTACACCGAGGAACTGGTGCGGCGCTTGAAGGACACCTTGATCGAAGGCGACAAGAAGTTCCTCGCCGATCTTGATCCGGCCTTCGTCGCCAAGGACCTGGTGGATGATCGCTTCGTGCGTCACGCGATCGAAGCGGTGGGCGGCATGAAGACCTTCGGCTTGCCGGACGGTTATGAGCGGCACGAGGAGATTGGCGTTTGAACAACGGCAAAACCGCCGTATGGCCGGGCTGGTTGCTCGGTATCAGTGGCTTGGCAGGGTTGTTGGTGTTGTGGTGGCTGGGAGTGAAAGTGTTTGGCGAGGCCGACGGTTTGTCGGCGCGTTTTTCCCTGGCGTCGACCTTCAGCAGCTTGTGGGAATTACTTGGGCGCAGTGAGCTGTACCTGCACATCGCTGTCAGCCTGAAGCGCATTTTTGTCGGGCTGTTTCTCGCCTTGTTAGTGGGTGTGCCACTGGGGCTGCTGGTGGGCAGTTCGCGCAACCTGGAGGCCGCGACTACGCCGGCCTTCCAGTTTCTGCGGATGATCTCGCCCCTGTCCTGGATGCCTATCGTGGTGATGCTGATGGGGGTTGGGGACCAGCCTATCTACTTCCTGCTGGCCTTCGCTGCGGTGTGGCCGATCATGCTCAACACCGCTGCCGGCGTGCGTCAGCTTGACCCGCGCTGGTTGCAGTTGAGCAAGAGCCTGAGTGCCACGCGCTGGGAGACCTTGCGCCGGGTGATCATTCCAGGTGTGGTCGGGCATGTGCTGACCGGCGTACGCCTGGCCATTGGCATCTTGTGGATCGTGCTGGTGCCGTGCGAAATGCTCGGGGTCAGTGCGGGGCTGGGCTATTACATCCTCGATACCCGGGACCGCCTGGCGTATTCGGAATTGATGGCGATGGTGCTGTTGATCGGGCTACTGGGGTTTGCGCTGGATGCGCTGGCACGATGGCTGTACCAGCGCTGGGTGCATTAGGGCTTCATGTAGATATGCAGGTTGCCGGGAAGGTCCCCTCGCTTTAACGGTTTAGCAGCGTCGGGGATATGCCTCGTATCGATGAGCCCCATGGAGTGGGGCACATTCGCGTTATCAAAGACGCCAATGCCCAGGGTGCCGGTTAGTTCCGCCAAGCCTGTCACGCCCTCAGACGTATTCATGTGCGCATTGCCGACCAGGGCGACCCACTTTTCGGTACCGGAGTTGGCCTGGATCGTTTCGGCTGCATAGTAATTGAACTCTTTGAGGCGTATCTCGGAGTTGACTCCCGAGACGGTGCGGCTGCGTAAAAGGTCATCCTTATGTCGGGTCAGGTAGTAGTGATCGAGGGGCAAGACATCGATGCCGTTTTTTTTGAACTCATTTACAAGGTCTTGGTAGGTCGGGTTGGTCCGGGCCTTTTTCAGGTTGCCCAAATTACTGATGCCGTCATCTACCGCACCCACCCCTGGGAGATCAATCACACCCTCGAAATAGACCTTCTTGACACCTTGCGCGACGAACGTTTGCATACTGGCCATCAGCAGTTTGAAGCTGGCCATCTGTGAGTGATGCTCTCCAAACACCACGCCTTGCGATACTTGCAAGGTTTCGGTAATCAACTGTTGCGGACTGATTGGCTTAGGCACTGACGGGATAGTCGGTTGTACTGGTAAGGCTCCAGGTGTCTTTGTAGCGGTGTAATAATCTTCCATCTGCTGAGTGAAACGTGCCTTTGTCTGATCCATTCCACTGCCCGGAATAAAATGCCCCGGTATTAGTTTTCCTGCTGTTTGTTCTACATAGTCTCCGGCAGGCAGTGCTTCTTTAGTCGCGCCTACGTGGGGGAAAGGGGGGCGTGATGGGTAGGGACGAGCACGGTGAGAGGTAGGCGTGTGAGACTTGGTGGCAGCTGGCATCAGCGTATCAGTGGGGGTGAAATCAGCCGGTGCACCGTAAGGCTGCAAGCTGTCTGCATTGAATTTATACCAATGGTCGTTTTGTTTTACGGCATTCCCGATGATGGACGAGTCCCCCACTTTGATTGACCCCGTGGCTGCCGCGTCATAGTGCTTGTTGGCGACGAGGAGAGCGTCGCGGTTTGCCGTGCCCTTGAGTGTTCGCATCCCGTTACGGAGCGCGCCGCCTCCCTCGTAGGCCACTTTTCCTGCGCCGAGTAACAGGTCACCCACACCGTCAAACGGGTTGAGTTCCTTGAGCAGCGGGGGAACCATGATCTTTGTCACCTTGAGCGCCTTGCTCAGTGCAGAACCGGCTTGGTTCAACACTTTTCCGGCCTTGGCAGCAGCGCCGATTCCGGCGGTGATAAAGCCGAAGATATCAAATGCGACATCGGTGACACCCTCGCTGTAGTTACCCTCTGTGAAGTTGACGATGGCTGAACGGAAGGGAATAAGGTCGAGGAAAAAATTCCTCAAGGTCCTTGTCTGTTCGGCTCTGTGCTCGGAAGACGTCGTTCCGGCCGCCGCTTTCTTGATCGCCGGGTTATCAAGATCCAATGCCTTGACGACCGAGTCGGCGAGGTGAAGAGCGCGGCGGTTGGTGAACAGGTAAGGCTCAGACGAGGTGGAGGGCTGGGAGTTATCAAGGGGGTTTCTTTTAAAACCGTCCTTGTCTACCCATTTGATGTTGGAAAGCCCCGGAATAAAGTTTGCGAACGTCCATACGCCATCGACTGCTTTACTCTTGCTGACGTCGGGGAAAAACTCTTCTATCTGAGTGACTTCGTTATGAAATACCTCAGGCTTGGTCGAGACAGCGGTGTTTCCCAGCTTTTTGATCAGGCCTTTTTCTGTATCGAACTCATATTTACTGAGAGCGCCGTCGTTTTCGGCGGTCACCAATATCTTGGGGCTGGTATGAAATAGCGTGTTCCCCAACGTTCCAATCTTGTAGCTTTTCTCCTGGTAATAATTGAGCTTTCCATGGCTGAGGTTTTTCTGATCGTCAGGTGGGAGGTTGGTCAGCGCATTGACGATAGACAGTTTCTTGACTGTCTTATGGTGGGTGGTTGCGGTTGCAAAGGTGTCATCAAAGGCTTTTTGAATATTGGACTCCGGACGTTTGGTGAACGCGACGAACGCATCAAAGTCAACACCATGGGTCTCGTTCTTGATTGCCCATTGATCATCCATGACCACGCCTTCCATGAGAATTTCCCGCATTGAATACGGCTTACCGGGTTTGGGGGGCAGGCCTTGGGGTTTTTTGGCGAATATCTTGTCGTCCAACGCCACGTTTTCCCCGAACTCTTTCTGCAGTAACTCCTCGGCCAACTGTTCACGGTCTGGCATGGGTGTATCGAGTAACGCGCTGGCCTCCTTGAGTTTTTCTTGCTGGTGGTTGAACGCCGCCAGCGCCTCATCGATGTCGTCTTGTGTGTAAAGCCCATCGTCTTTTGCCGCGAGGATGTTTTTGGTCACGGCCCAATCGAGCACTACCGCGGTTTGCGCAGGCGTTGAGGCGGCGGGCAGATCGGCGGCGGTGATCATCACTTCGGCAAAGGTCATGCTGGCCACCCGGCCCGGCGATTGGGCTTCGATCGCAGCGGCCGCGATACAAAGATTCGCCCAGGCCACACTGCCGTAGACCACACTGTCGGGGATGTCTTTGACCAGCAAGTGCGGCGCTGCTCGCATGAGTAACAGGTGCGCGCCCGCCTTGGCCAATGCAGGTGACGCCCGCTGGGTGTCGATCAAGCGCTGGGTAAGGCCCTCGAATACCGCAGAGAGGGGTTTGCCCCAGTGTTTTTTGTCCGCCAGGTCGTAGCCGGCCACCCAGTTTCGACGAGGCGCCGTGAGGGCCTCCGGATCCAGCGCCAGATTGATGGCCGCCAGTGTGTAGTCATTGACGCTGGTTGGTGTGGAAATGCCATTGAAGTGGGTTTGCATCGCCAACCCCAACGCCTGCCCGTCAGTCGAGCTGACCAAGGCTTCCAGCACCTTGACCGGATCTTCAAGTAGCGTGGCCGAAAGCGACTGGCGACGGTTCAAATAGTCCAGCACACCCAGTGCCGGGCTCTCTTGCGGTGCGTCTGGGTGTTGGGTCGCATGCTCAATCGCCGCGTCACGCAGGGTCTGCTGCTCGCTCAGGCTCAAGGGGATCGGCCAGGACAAGCCACCGCCGAAATTACCGAATGGGTGTTGTTGTGCTCGCGCCGCTGCCGTTTGGGCCAGCGCCAGCAGCTCGCTCCGCGTGTTGGGCAGAGGCAAGCCATTTTCACGGACGAAGGCTTCCAGGCTGACGGACTTTCCAGGGGCCAGGACGTATGTCTGGTAGTGGATCGAGCCTGGGGCTACATTCATCGGAACGTTTTTCAAGACCGCCGACACGTCCCGCGTGGTGGCATTTTCCGCCAGGCTTTGGCCCGCCTGATTAAGCTGTTGCGCCAGGTACTGCCAGTTTTTGCGGTCTTCCAACTGTTGGTCGAGTAGCTGGCGGCCGTCCAGGGCGCTCAATCGATCCAGCAACCGCTCAGTGCGGGCCCACAAAGCGTTGGCACCGTCGAAATGCGCCCACAGGTCAGACGCCTGCTCCAGGGCCCCCTGCACCTGCGGCTGCCGCCAGGGGTCAACATCCATTGCGCTGCTTTGGGGCTCGTACAGCACTTGCAGTTCGGTGTTTACCTGTTGGCGTTGGTGTTCGAGCAATTGCGGTACGCCTGCCGCAATGACGTCGCCGGGTAGCGGGGTGAGGTTTTGGCTAAGCTCATTTTTCCAGCCAGGCTTGAGGCTCTGCTGGGTGGCCAGCGGCAGGCTTTGCAGCAACTGCTGCGCGGCGTCGGGGTAGTCGCTGATGCGCTGACGCAACGTTTGCAGCGCTTTGGCCGGGCTGTCGAACACCTCGTAGCCATCGCGGGGGGTATACAGCACCGTAAGGCCTCGCTGGTCGCCGGGCGTTAAGGTCCTGTCCGTGGACGGGCTATCGAAAGGACGCGTGGTCGACGAACCATCGCTGCTGGTAAGCAGAAAAGCCCCTGCCAAAAGGCTGCCGTCGGGCCTTGGCGTATCGAGCTTGAGCGGGTAGACCCCAGGCCGCTCTCCATCCTTCATCGCGCTCTCACGCGCTGCCAGGTTGGGGTGTTGAAACGCCTGGTCGATCAACGTCTTGGCGGCGGGTGTCAACGTACCGTCTTGCACTTGCAAAGCGGCCAGGGTGGATAACATCTCCCGATGAATAGCCAGCAACTCGGTTTGTGGTGACTCAGGGTTGGCTTCGCCGAGACGTGGTTCTGTCCAGAACCGGGCAAGGCTCAATGGCAGTGCTTTTTCAAGGGCCTGGGCCATCGAAATCAACGTGCCGCGGGCGTTCAACTGCTGGTCGCTGTCGGCGGGCGCGGTGCCTATGTAGAAGCCCGATTCGGTACCCTCGGCAGAGGCTTCAGCAGCGGAGGAGGTCTTGAGCTTGAGCAGTGTGTCGAAGAGGGCCTGTGTGATGGTTTGCACCGAGAGCAGCCTGCGCTGGCCATGTTCATCAGTGTCATAGCGATGAACATAGAGTGTCGCTGGGTCTACGGGAGGCGCAGTGCCAAACGCTTGGGCGAGTTGCTGTTCAATGACGTCGTTGAGCGTTGGCTGTCGGCTTATCAACCCCTGGATTTGCTGATTGAGCGCCTGGAACTGATTGAGCAATAGACGTTGGTCGGTGATTTGCAAGCCGCGGATCAGGTCTGACCGATCCGCGCTGATCGGCGCAATCCCCTCTACTTCGGGCAATGTTGATGTTTGCAGCAGGGGCGTGACGCGGGCGGGGGGAGATTGGTCGGTGACGTCCCGGCGTGGGCGGTGGCTAGCGATACCTGTAAGCACGTGAGTGATCTCGGATATATTGGCCCGACTTCCTAGCTAGTGAGTGACAGTTCGCGTGGCGACTCTTCCTTAATGGGCTTCGTTTAGGTGAGATCAGTCCGTCGGACGGTTCCGGATGGGGGAGCGCAATTTTTGTGACTAAAGACGAACAGGTTGGGTTAGCCACGTGAGCTATTTGGCAGGCTGAGGCAGGTGGTTACGACGCACTGGTTGGGATAAAGGCGGGAGGGTGTTGTCGGGGCAAAGCGTCGCGCTTTGCGCTCTGGAAAGCGAGACGCTGTCTGATCAGTAAATCTGGCGCAGAACGAGCCAAAGCTTTTCATCGCCTGTAACATGTGGCCCTGGCGATTCCAGTCCACCCCCGTTAACGGGTATGTGCCTGGCATGTTCAGCGATTCAAAGTGGATACATTTTCAGTTTCAGGAACCCGTCATGACCCAAAAGCAACGCTTGAAATACTCGATTCTGATTTCCCTGGTAGTGCTGGGGGCGATGTTTGGTCTTTCCTATCTGCAGAACACCGGGGTTATCAGCGAAAAAACCTTCCAGTACCTGGCCATTGCGATTGCCGTGGTAGTGGTGGTGATCAACGGCATCATGCGCCGCAAGGTCAAGCCCAACTTCTGAGTCAGGCGCGACCTTCGAGCACTTTGGCAGCCTCTGCATGGAGGCTGTAGCTCTTATCGGCATTGAGGGTGATCACGCCCTCGCTGCACAGGCGCTTGAGCACCTCGCGCACGCTGAGAAACGACAATGGGATGCCCAGTTCCAGCAAGTGGCTGTGCACGCCCCGCACCCCCAGGGTGCGCTGGTTGTCGGCAGCGGTGAGCAGGGCGTCGATGACCTTCAGCCGAATCAGGCTGGTGCGCAAACCGAAACACTTGAGCAAATGGCGAATACGCTGGTTGCCCTGTTCGGGTACTTTGCCGAACGCTCGTGCGCCGTCGCCAAAGTCGGCATCGGCGTTCGGTGAATGTCCATCCGTGGGCACTTGCGGGTTATACATGCAAAAACTCCTTTTCAGAGCCTGATCAAGAAAAAGATGGCGCTCTTAGGTACTAAGACGAACGAGTGACGCAAATCATGAATCGATGCGTGTAGAAAATTCATCGGTATAGAATTTGTCACTCATTAATCGCCACGGTTAAACACCTCTCCCGGCTAAATTACTCTTCGCTGTTTGCGTTATTACGGTGGGGTAACTATCCCTCGTGAGGGTGTTCAATTTGACTGTGGAGTCGGCGTGATTATTTCCAACGGGTTGTCCAGGGTAGGCGTAGCAGGGCTGTTGCTGGGGTTGAGCCTGGCCGTATCGGCACGGGAACAAGTGACACAGGCGTCGGCGGATATCCGGCGTACCAGTTATGGCGTGCCGCATATTCGCGCCAACGACGAGCGTGGCCTGGGGGTCGGTATCGGTTACGCCTATGCCCAGGACAACTTGTGCCTGCTGGCCAATGAAGTGGTCACGGTCAATGGCGAGCGCGCCAGGTTTTTCGGTCCCGAACAAGCCACCCTGGAAGAGCGCAACAACCTCGCTAGCGATGTGTTCTTCACCTGGCTCAATACACCGTCCGCGGTGGCCGCATTCTGGAAGGCGCAAAGCCCGCAGATGCAGCAGCGCATCCAGGGCTATGTGGCCGGCTACAACCGTTATCTCAAGGAGCAGGGCGCGCCTGCACAGTGTAAGGCAGCCTGGGTGCGACCCTTGGTGGTTGAAGACCTGGTGAAGTTGACCCGCAGGCTGTTGGTGGAAGGAGGCGTCGGCCAGTTCGCCGAAGCCTTGGTGGGCGCGACTCCGCCTCAGGCCACCGCCGGTGTGCAACCGAGCGCCAAGGCATTTGAGCTGGCCGCGGCCAACCAGCAACGCTTCACCCTGGACCGAGGCAGCAATGCCGTCGCCGTGGGCCGTGACCGTTCGTTCAATGGCCGCGGCATGTTGCTGGCCAACCCGCACTTTCCCTGGGTAGGCGGCATGCGTTTTTACGAGATGCACCTGACCATCCCGGGCCAGTTGGATGTGATGGGCGCCGCGTTGCCCGGCCTGCCGGTGGTGAATATCGGCTTCAACCAGCACCTGGCGTGGACCCATACGGTGGACACGTCCAAGCATTTCACCCTGTACCGCCTGACCCTCGACCCCAAGGATTCCACCCGCTACATGCTTGATGGCAAATCCATCCCCTTGGACAAGAAGGCCGTGACGGTACAGGTCAAGCAAGCCGATGGCAGCCTCAAGGGCGTGACCCATAACGTCTACAGTTCGCAGTTCGGCCCCGTGGTGCAATGGCCCGGCAAGCTCGACTGGGACAGCCATTACGCCTTTAGCCTGCGCGATGCCAACCTGGGCAACGACCGGGTACTGCAACAGTGGTATGCGGTGAACCGCGCCGGCAGCCTCAAGGAACTGCAAACCTCGGTGCACACCCTGCAAGGCATTCCATGGGTCAACACCCTGGCCGCCGATGACCAGGGCCAAAGCCTGTACATGAACCTGTCAGTGGTGCCCAACGTCAGCGCCGCCAAGCTCGCCCAGTGCAGCGACCCACGGGCCGGGCTGCAAATGATCATGCTCGACGGCGCCCACAGTGCCTGCGCCTGGGACATCGACCCGCGTGCGGCCCAGGCCGGCATCTTCCCGGCCGATCAGTTGCCCCAGCTGCAACGCACCGACTACGTGCAGCATTCCAACGACTCCGCCTGGCTGGCCAACCCCAAGGCGCCGCTGACAGGCTTCTCGCCGGTGATCAGCCAGGACAACATCGGCCTCGGCCCACGTGCGCGCTTCGCTATCCAGCGCTTGCAGTCCCTGGACAAACACCCCATCGGCGTCGCAGACCTGCAAAACATGGTCATGGGCAACGAGGTGTACCTGGCGAGCCAAGTCATGCCCGACCTGCTGACGTTCTGCGCCAAACACCTGGGCGCCGATGCCGCGGCACTACAGCCGCTGTGCAGCAGCCTGAAAAACTGGGACCAGCGCGCCAACCTCGACAGCGGCGTGGGCCTGGTGCACTTCATCAACCTGATGCAGCACCTGCAGCAAGTCCCCGACGCCTGGCGCGTCGCCTTCGACCCAGCCCACCCGCTCACCACCCCAACCGGCCTCGCCATCGACCGCGCCCCCGTCGCCAAGGCCCTGCGCGAAGCCATGCTGGCCTCCAGCGCAGACGTCGACAAACTCGGCCTGAGCCGCTGGGGTGACATCCAAGTCTCCGGTCAAACCCCCATCCACGGCGGCCCGCAAGAACTGGGCATCTACAACGCCATGCAAACCGTCCCCCGCGCCGACGGCAAACGCGAAGTGGTCAGCGGCACCAGCTACCTGCAAATCGTCACCTTCGACGACAAAGGCCCCAACGCCATAGGCGTACTGGCGTTCTCCGAATCCAGCAACCCTGCGTCCAACTACTCAAAGGACCAGACCCAAGCCTTCTCCAAGAAAAACCTGCGCCCATTGCCGTTCACCGACGCCCAGATCAAGGCTGATCCGCAGTACCAAATCCAGACAGTGAAGGAGTAGGGCAGACCCGCAACCCCTTGATGCCAAGGCAGAATATTTTTTGAAATCAAGGGGTTGCAGGCATAGGCAAATAAGTACATAATGGCGCCCATCGAACGCAACGAAGCTTTAAAAACTTCAATGTATTCAATGAGTTAGAGTAGAGGCGCGCTTCACATAGCCCACTCAAGTTTGTATGCGGTGAATGTCAGCGACAAGGGCATTGACCGTTTGAGGCCGAGTAGCAAAATGGTTATGCAGCGGATTGCAAATCCGCCTACGCCGGTTCGATTCCGACCTCGGCCTCCACTCTTAAAAACCCCGTAGATTAACGTCTACGGGGTTTTTTATTATCTGGGATTTGGCAACCCTACCAGCGCCCTTATTCAGGGAAACTGAACGAAGCAGATGATGTCCGATTGCTATCGGTCAACGACGACTTCGCTCGAGCGGGCATTGGGTCTACGCTCAGTCAATGCCTCAGCGACCTCAACGTGCCGGTTTCGCCGCGCGTTTATCCTGCCAACGCAGGGTAACGCCCGTACTCATCAAGCTGAAAGAGTGAACCATGAAACAGAAAATTCTTCTCGTGGCCGTTTGTGCTGCACTGATCCAAGGCTGTGCCGCCCCGACCAAAAGCCATGAAGAATCACCTTCCATGCCCATGACTACCTCGACGGCTGTAGCCCAGCCAGCATTATCCGCTTACTACTGGAACCTGGTCTCGGCAACTGATGCTTCGGGCAAACCTCTCGTCGCTCTGGATAAAGGCATCGAGCGCAAGTTGCGCGTTTCATTCGGTGACCAGAACCTGAATATCAGCGGTGGTTGCAATCGCCAGTTCGGCGGCTATCACTATCAGGCAGGGGTTCTGAAGGTGCAGCCACTGGCCTCTACGCTTATGGCCTGCGACAAGAGCCTGATGGAGCTTGACGCTCAGGTAGGTCGACTGTTCAAGGGTGATCTGCGCGCCGTCATCACCGGCGATAACGCGGAGCCGATGCTGCAACTGACTACAGCGGATGGCTCGGTGCTCAAGCTGCAGGGCGAGGCCACCCCAGAGACCCGCTACGGTAGTAAGGGTGAGGTCAAGTTCCTGGAGGTAGCTGCCAAGACTGTCAAGTGCAGTCATCCTTTGATCCCTGGCTATCAGTGTTTGCAAGTGCGTGAGCGCCGCTATGACGACGCGGGCCTGCAACTCGCGACCCAGGACACATGGCATCCGCTGTATCAGTCTATCGAAGGCTTCGACCACCATGACGGCGTGCGCACCGTGCTGCGGGTTAAGGAATATGAATGGAAGAACCCGCCAGCAGACGCGCCTTCGAAGGTCTATGTCTTAGATCTGGTGGTCGAGCAGGATGCTTCTGGGACGGGTAAGTAAACAAGATCAACATCAGGCCGGTATCCATGAGCACATTGTGCATGCCGGCCTGTCGCGAGGTATTCGCGATACAGAGTGTTGCATCGCTGTCGCTAATCAAAATGTCCGCAGCGTGGGATATTGGGTGTGCATTATTTTTGTATTGCCCTGAATAGAGAGAACAGTATGAGCCCACGCAAAGAGTTACCAACCCACACCGCTGAACAGCGCGAACCTGAAGGTAGTAATGCTGGCGTGCTTACCGCGTTTATGCAGGCCTTGTTGTCCGGCGAAAACTATCAAAAGTATTTGGATGACAATGTCCACTACGTTTCTCTTAATAAACATAACGAAGAGTTGAGAAAGATCATGCCTTGGGCAGGCGAGCACCATGGCGTCGCAGAGTACGTCAGGATGCAGGACGTTATCGGGGGCTACTGTGATTTTGGTGAGTTTAGTGTGGATAAGGTGTTCGGGGTCGGAGAGGATGTTGCAGCGTTTGGCTGGTTTACTTATAGCGGCAAGAAGATTGGTAGTCTCATACAGACGCCATTTTCCATTCATGCCAAAGTAAGAAACAGCAAAATCGTCTACTTTCAGTTTTTTGAGGATACCTATGCCACTGCCAGTGCCTATCGAAGATCAGGCAAGTGGAATGTAGAGAACGGGCAGGGCGCGTCAGTGGTGGGTATTTAACACCCAAGCCATGGAGCTTCCCCGGCACGCCGTTTGCGGCTCTGTCGGATGTACGTTTCAGCCACATCCGCAGAGCCGCGTCGCTTAACTTCTAATCTTGAGCCGCTTAAGTAATGATAGTGTGAATACTGAATGCAAAACAGGTAGCCGGCATGCGAAACATCGTTGCGTCTTCGATTCAGCTGACCCGCGAAGCGGGAGGGCTGGAAGACCTGTTTTACTTCGCATGCGTTGCGGAGTTTGGAAGCTTTTCGGGTGCCAGTCGTGAGTTAGGCGTGTCCAAGTCACTGCTTTCCAGGCATGTAGATGCGTTGGAGAAAAAGCTGGACGTGCGATTGATAGAGCGGTCCACCCGCAAGCTGTCCCTGACGAACTCTGGACAACTGCTCCTGCCGCATTGCCAAGCGATTCTTGAGGAGCTGGACGCTGCACGCGATACCATTGCTCAGGTGCGCTCCAATCCTCACGGTCTGATTCGGGTTGGTTGCCCCGTCAGTGTTTCATTGCATCTTATAAGACCGCGGCTAAGCGGTTTTCTGGCCCGATACCCGGACGTCAGGCTAGAAATGGTGGTGACGAATCGGGCTATTGATCTCTATGCCGAAGGCATCGATCTGGCGCTGCGTGTGCGTTCGGACATGGACGAGCCTGGCGGCGTGATCGTCAAGCCCTTGGCCAGGGTGGCACGTATCCTCGTCGCCTCACCGAGCTTTCTTGAACGCTTTCCTATAGCGGGGCCGGATGACCTGTCGAGTGTGGCGACGTTGGATATCAGTTCCAGCACTGGCCGGCACAATTGGATGTTGCAGGCACCTGAAGGCTCCCACAAATCCATAGAGCACCTGCCGCGCTTGATCAGCGACGACCTGGATACATTGCGTGACGCAGCAATAGAGGGCTTGGGGATTGGGCTCTTGCCGCGTTTCATGTGCAAAAGCCATTTGGACGAAGGTCGATTGGCCGCCGTATTGCCTGAGTGGCATGCCAAATCGGCCACCTATTACGCAGTCGTGCTGTCCCGTAAGGGGATGCGCCCAGCCATACGTGCTTTTCTGGATTTTCTGGATGAGACCCAGCGTGAAATCGTGGAAGTGTAGGGCAGCCCCGACTCTGTTTAGCCTGCAGCCATGCAAAACGGCTGCAGGCTCATTGCCTGTCAGGCTTCCAACGGAGCTGCTCGCCGAATCATGTCGGCAATGTATTCGGCGGCCATGATCACTGTAGGGTTCGTCGCGACTGAAGGCACATCCGGGAAAATCGAGGCATCGGCCACTCTCAGTCCATTTACGCCTCGCACTCGACCTTGCTCATCCACCACAGCCAGTGGGTCATCGGCTTGTCCCATTGGGGCGCTGGAGGTTACATGGAGGGTTGAGTCGACATGTTTAACGATGGCTTGCTTCAGTTGCTCGATATCGGTTGGGACTCTGCTGCCATCGGAAAAGCTCATTGACACGGTCTGTCTTTTCAGCGGTTCTTGCGCCAGTATTTTGCGCATCATGCCCACGGCGTCTAACAATATTTGAATATCAGACTCAACGGACAGCAGGTTGAGACTAACCCGCGGTAATGCCTGCGGCTTTGCGCTTATCAGCTCAAGTTTGCCGCGTGCTTGAGGGCGACAGGCACACGCAATCACGCCGAAGGCTTTGCCAGTAGGAGACTGAGCCAAATTGGCAAAGTGATTGAAGCCAAGGTAAATGTCGAGTTGGTTAGGTGCAGCCATGGACGATTGTTCCCAGACCTTTGCGCCGATAGCAGGCAACACCGCACCATCGCCATCTATCGCCACCTGCAGGTACACATTTGGCTGATCCATCAAGGCTTGACCAACGGGTAGATCGACGACCCAATGAATACCCAGAGCGATAAGTTGCTCTTTCGGGCCTATACCGGAGCGAAGCAAGATCGCTGCGCTGCCAATGGCCCCGGCGGTCAATACAACCTGTGAAGCGCTGATTTTACGGCCATTGATCAACTGCACGCCGCACACGGTTAGCTTGTTGAACAGCACCTTATCGATCTCAGTGTTATCCAGAATATGCAGGTTTTTGCGCTGACGAACGTTGTCTGTCAGATAAGCCATGGCAGTGTTGACGCGAATCTCTCGGTCGTTTTTATCCGGCGCAGGATTGCTGGTGTCATCCTTGATATTCAGTGGATAAATGCCTACCCCCTTAGGAAAGGGTTGGTTGATATCGTCGATGTCATCGAAGCCGGCCTGTAACGCTGCATCAATGAACGCTTGCGCGGTTTTGCTCAAGTCGGTTTTTTTACGCAGATGAACAGGAATAGGTCCGCTGCGCCCATGCCATTGATCATCACCGAAATCGCTGGTTTCAGATTTTTTGAAATAGGGAAGCACTTGCTCATAGCTCCAACCCTGCAAGCCTGCCGCCGTCCACCGATCGAAGTCGGATCTTGGCGCCCGAGCGAAAGCCGCTGCATTGATAGCTGAACCGCCACCCAGTATTTTTGCACGCAAGCCGCCAGTGGCCGTCGATGAATCGATATTCAGCGTGTGGGGCCAGGTGGAACTTGCATCACCGCCCACATGACGGGCCAATGCGATGTTCGGGGGAAAGGTTGTAGACGTGTAGGCGGTGCCTGCCTCAATCAGCAAGACGGATTTTTCCGGGTCTTCGCTGAGTCGGCTGGCCATGACGGCCCCAGCCGAACCCGCGCCAATGACGACAAAGTCATAGTGCGGGCAATCGATATCAGGGTTTGTTGATCTATTCATTAGCCTGTTCCCTCTTCATATAGTCAAGATAAGAGGTAGGGTAGGCAGGTGGTGAAGAGAGCAGAAGCACCAGAATTCGGAAGCTCTGTTGCAAGAACGTTACTAATACCGGCTGATTACAGCGCTGGTATACGCTCGAGTGCTTTTCGGTTTTGCACATTCCTTGCCGAGTTTTTTCATCTTGCCGCCTTCGCAAGCTCTACCGCCGCAGCGATCGCCGCCCGCGCCTGGGGGCTGTTCTTCCAGCACGTAGACCCCAAGGCCGCGGAGGCTTGCGCCAGAATATCCCCGACCTCCGCTTTTGCGAGTTCGTCCATCGACTCAATACCCATCTGCTCCAACCGAGTAATGACGGTAGGGCCCACACCCTTGAGCGCGAGCAAAGCCGTTCTTTCTTCCAATGAAAATGGCACGCGTAAATTCCTTTTTGAGTTTATGAAAGTGCACTCGACCTGGTGGACGTTCACACAGTCTCTGAGCGGATGATACGTTGCTCCTTCACCTCACCCGCGTACCGGCCAATCTTTTCCTGCTGCGCCGTCAGCAGTTCGCACATTTTCATCAGCGCCACCGCTTCACTGGGTGTTCTACCGCAGGCGGCCAGCGCCGTCAGTTCAACCACTGACCAGCCGATAACCGCCGCGGCATTTTCCAGGTCGTAAAACAGTTCTTGCTGGGCGGTTCTGGGGCCGTCGAGCCCTTGGATCAACTCTTCCATCTGCTTCTGCGCCTGTTGTTGCTGTAGGTATCAGTCGTTTTGCCGCAAAGTGTATTCCTCGATTCACCCCTATCTGTACGGGGTGGCTCGCTCCATTACCCATTAATGTCGCAAGCATGCCACCAATGCTCGGATGCCGCGCCATGTTCATGTCTACCAGCTTGTTATCAGCCTTTGTGCTGTTCGCTTTTGTGTCTTCGATCACCCCCGGCCCCAACAACACCATGTTGCTGGCGTCAGGTGTGAACTTCGGCTTTCGCCGCTCGATGCCCCATGCGCTGGGGATCAGCATAGGCTTCATGCTGCTGGTGATTTGCGTGGGGTTGGGCTTGGGCGAGGTGTTCAAGGTGTTCCCGTGGGCCTACACGCTGTTGCGTTATGTTGGCGCCGCGTACTTGCTGTATCTGGCGTGGAAGATCGCCAATGCGGGTGGCATGTCCGACAGCCAGGATGAACAGGGCAAACCGATGACGTTCCTTGGCGCGGCGGCGTTCCAGTGGGTCAACCCCAAGGCGTGGATCATGGCGCTGGGGGCGATCACCACCTACACGCCGGCCGAGGGTTATGTCACCAATGTGCTGGTGATCGCCCTGGTGTTCGCCGTGGTGAACCTGCCGAGTGTGTGCGTATGGGTTGGCTGCGGCAGCGGCCTGCGCAATGTGCTGCGCGAGCCGCGCTGGTTGCGGGTGTTCAATTGGTCCATGGCTGGGCTGTTGGTGTTGTCGCTGTACCCGATGCTGTTTGTCTAGACCGGCGAGATAGTTGCTAGCAAGCCGATACCGATGGTCAGCACCAAAAAGCCGAACAGGAAAATTGCCATCTTGGTCATAAGGCCTCCGAAGGGAAGGGGGCGACAGAAATGTCGGGATGGGGCCTATTGTCCGCCTCGCACAGTTTTCAATACAGGCGCAGATGGCAAAGAAAAAACCGTATCAGATTGCCCGGCAGCGCCTGGGCCGCGGCTTTTCAAGCGAACAGGTTTTATCAAGATCAGCCCTGTGCGTCGCCTGAGACAGCCAGGGTGTTTGCCCCTAAGATAGCGCCCACTGCATCAACAATAAGAGTGGGCCAACCCTCGATGGAAAGACGCCAGTTCAGCGGTGGCATGCAAGGCAAGAACCTGCGCTACCTCAATGACCCCTCCCAGCAATCATCGTCGGTCACCCGCGTCGGTTTCCTGCTGCTTGAACACTTCTCCCTGCCTGCCTTCACCCAGACCCTCGACACCCTCGTGACCGCCAACCTGCTACGCCCCGAGCTGTTCGCCTCGCGCACTTTTGGCTGGGGTGAAGGCGAAGTCATCAGCGACCTTGGCCTGGTCATCCGCCCCGATGCCAGCCTTGAATTGGCGGCCTTGCAGGACTTGGACCTGCTGGTCATCTGCGGTGGTTTTCGTACAGAACTCAAGGCCAGCGACCCGTTCATCCAACTGTTGCGCAGTGCAGCCGAAACGGGTATCAGCCTCGCGGGTTTATGGAACGGTTCGTGGTTTCTCGGCCGTGCCGGCCTGTTGCAGGGCTACCGTTGCGCCATCCACCCCGAACACCGTCCAGCGCTGGCGGAAGTGTCAAAAGCGGCCCAGGTTACCAGCGAACCCTATGTGATCGACCGCGACCGCCTCACCGCGTCGAGCCCCTCCGGTGCCTTCCACATGGCCCTGGACTGGATCAAGAGCCTGCATGGCAAAGCATTGGTCGAAGGCATCGAAGACATCCTGGCGTTCGAAGAGTCGCGCTACCGCCGCATCAAACCGACCGAAAACGTCTGTGTCAGCGCACCGCTGCGCGAAGTGGTGAAGTTGATGGACGCCAACCTTGAAGAGCCCCTCGAACTCGACCAGCTCGCCGTCTACGCCGGCCGCTCCCGCCGCCAGTTGGAGCGTCTGTTCAAAGAACAACTGGGCACCACGCCGCAGCGCTACTACATGGAACTGCGGGTGACCGAAGCACGACGACTGTTGCAGCACACCGAGTTATCCCAGGTGGACGTGCTGGTGGCGTGCGGGTTTGTCTCGCCGAGCCATTTCAGCAAGTGCTACAGCGCGTATTTCGGATATCGCCCCTCCAAGGAGAAGCGGTTGGTCAAGTAGCATGGGCGCAGTTGCAGGGTTTTCTCAAGGAGTGACAATGGCCATCACGCTTATAGATCGTTATCGCGGCAGCTTGCTTGGGCTGGCCTGTGGCGACGCCGTAGGCACCACGGTTGAATTCATGCCTCGTGGCACCTTTTCCCCCGTCACGGATATGCTCGGAGGTGGGCCGTTCAATCTCAAACCCGGCCAATGGACTGACGACACATCCATGGCACTGTGTCTGGCCGAAAGCTTGTTGCACAAGGGTGGCTTTGACGCGACAGACCAGATGGGGCGTTATCTGAACTGGTGGAAATGGGGCTACTTGAGCTCCACCGGAGAGTGTTTTGATATTGGCATGACGGTTCGCGAAGCGCTGGGGGCATTCCAGCAAAGTGGCGAGGCTTTTGCGGGTTCAACGGATCCGTATTCCGCCGGCAATGGTTCGATGATGCGTCTTGCGCCTGTGGTGTTGTTCTACTTTCCTGATTTGGAGAAAATCCGCCTATTTGCCGCGCAAAGCTCACGCACTACCCATGCGGCCCAGGAGGCAGTCGAGTGTTGCCTGCTGCTGGCCGAGGCCGTCAGCAACGCCCTGGGGGGTGTTTCGAAGGAGCAAGTGCTGAGATTCTCAAATACCTCACTGTCTGCCCCTAAGGTAGCGGCTCTTGCCCGCGGCGATTACCGCGGTAAGACGCACGCTGAAATCGTTGGTTCAGGTTATGCGGTGGCATCGTTGGAGGCTGCATTCTGGTGCTTCGACAACAGCGCCAGCTTTGCCGAAGCGGTTCTCGCCGCAGTAAACCTTGGGGATGACGCCGACACCACCGCCGCAATCGTGGGGCAACTAGCGGGTGCGTATTATGGCGTCCACGCTATCCCTATCGGTTGGTTGGGCCGGTTGTGGATGCGCGATGAAATCCAAGAGGCTGCTGATGCGTTATACAGCGCCTCGCTCCTACATGGGCAAGCTTCAGAACCGATCCAGCCCATAGGGCCTTAACTCAGCCACTGGCTCTCCCGCCGCCAACTGCCCAACCCTCTCGGCCGTCACCGCCGCCTGTGTCAGCCCTAAATGCTGATGACCAAACGCAAGCAGCACCTTGCCCTCGCACACCCGGTCAATGATCGGCAACGAGTCGGGCAGGGAGGGCCGAAAGCCCATCCAGGGCGTTGCGTCGCGGTCGTTCAGTTCATGGCGAAACAGGCCTTTGCTCAACCGGTGCAGTTGCCAGGCCCGTTGCATATTCGCCGGGCGGTTGAGGCCTGCGAATTCGACCGTTCCCGCCAGGCGCAAGCCACCGGTCATGGGCGTCATGATGAACTTGCGTTCCAGCGAGGTGACGGCGAAGGGCAGGCGCTGGTGCTCGTGGGGCAGCATCAGGTGGTAGCCACGCTCGGTGTCCAGGGGCACCTGTTTGCCGGTCAGGGCGGCGGTGAGTCTGGCCGAGTGGGCGCCGCAGGCGATCAGTACTTGGCGCGCTGTCCATGCGCCTTGATCGGTCATCAGCGAAACGCCGCGGTTTTCCAGACGCCCATCCAAAACCCGTTGCTGGTGGAATTGCACACCCTCGGCCTTGGCCGCGTTCACCAGCGCGCCGACCACGGTGTAGGGGTCGAGAAAGTGCCCGGTACTTGGGAAAAACAAACCGCCTTGAATCGCGTCGCTCAATTGCGGCGCTGCCGTGCGCACCGCATCGCCGCTCCAGAATTCCACAGCGACGCCTTGCTGCCTCATGCGTTGCTGCAATGCATCCAGGGCGACGCGGGATTCGGCGCGCTCGAACACCAACAGCGAACCGTCTTCACGCAGCAGTTGCGCTTGCCCAATGGAGTGCAGCAAACGTTGCCACGCACCCAGGCTGCTTTCATTCAATGCGCGAAGGCCGGCTACGGTGCGCTGGTAGCTCGCCGGCCGCAGGTTCAGCAGCAGGCGGATAAACCAGGGCAGGGCGCGGGGCAAGTAGGTCCAGTCCAGGCGTAGCGGGCCCATGGGGTCCAGGAGCATGGCCGGCAAACGCTTGAGGATCGACACGTCCGCAATGGGAAACACCTGCTCTGTCGCCAGGTGACCGGCGTTGCCGTAGGAGGCGCCCATGCCCGGCGCCTGCGCGTCGATCACCCGCACTTGCCGGCCCTGGCGCGCCAGCTGCAAGGCACAGGCGACGCCGATAATGCCGGCGCCGACCACCACGATGTCTGCTTGATAGGGTTGGGCCATGGCTACGCCTCTCTCTGGCCGTCGAGCAGGCGCCGCAACAGCAGCGGGTTGCTGTGCTGGAGCGCGTGGGGCAGCAAGGCGTCCGGGAAGTCCTGGTAGCACACCGGGCGCAGGAACCGCAGGATCGCCGCCGTGCCCACCGAGGTACTGCGCGCATCCGACGTCGCCGGGAACGGCCCGCCGTGCACCATCGCGTCGCAAACTTCCACGCCGGTCGGCCAGCCGTTGACCAGCAGGCGCCCAGCCTTGCGCTCCAGCACCGGCAACAGCGCCCGGGCCTGTGGCAGGTCGTGCTCATCCACATGCAAGGTGGCGGTGAGTTGACCTTCCAGGTGTTCGGATACCAGGCGCATTTGCTCGGCATCGCGGCATTCCACCACCAGCGAGGTCGCGCCGAAGACTTCGGCTTGCAGGTGTTCGTTATTCAGGAACGCCTGGGCCTGGGTCACGAACAGGTGGGCCTGGCCCTGGTTCGGCCCGCTGGCCGCCAGGCCCTTGGCGGCGACCTTGGCGTGCTTGGCCAATGTACTTACGCCGGTTTCGTAGGCACTGAAGATGCCTGGGGTGAGCATGGTCTGGGCCGCGCAACCGGGGAGCAAATCACTGGCGACTGTGATAAAGCGCTCGAGGGCAGCGCCTTGCAGGGCGATCACCAGCCCAGGGTTGGTGCAGAACTGGCCGGCGCCCTGGGTCAGCGACGCGACGAACCCCTCGGCCAATGCTTGCGCCCGTGCTTCAAGCGCGGCAGGAAACAGGTACACCGGGTTGATCGAACTCATTTCCGCGTACACCGGGATCGGCTCCGGGCGTGCCTGGGCGGCCTGGCACAGTGCGACACCGCCGCTGCGCGAACCGGTAAAGCCTACGGCCTTGATCCGCGGGTCGGTCACCAAGGCGATACCCACTTCGTTACCCGAGCCGTAGAGCAGTGAAAACACGCCCTCGGGCAAGTCACACTGTTTTACCGCTTGCGCAATGGCGCGGCCCACCAGCTCGCTGGTGCCAGGGTGAGCGCTGTGAGCTTTTACGACCACCGGGCAACCGGCCGCCAGTGCCGAGGCGGTATCGCCGCCCGCCACGGAGAAGGCCAGGGGAAAGTTGCTGGCGCCAAACACTGCCACCGGGCCCAGGGCGATATGGCGCTGGCGCAGGTCGGCACGGGGCAGGGGTTGGCGTTGGGGTTGCGCAGTATCGACGCGCACGTCGAGCCATTCACCCAGGCGCACGGTGCGGGCAAAGGCGCGTAGTTGGCCGCACGTGCGGCCGCGTTCGCCTTGAATGCGTGCGCTGGGCAGGCCGGTTTCGGCGCTGGCGCGTTCGACCAGCTCATCGCCCAGGGCTTCGATGTTGTCGGCGATGGTTTCAAGAAACCTGGCGCGATCTGCCAAGGCGGTTTCGCGGTACGTGTCGAAGGCGTCCCACGCCAGTGCACAGGCCTGCTCGACCTGTTCGCCATCGCCGCCGGCGTAGGCGGGTTCCAGTGGCGTGTCGGTGGCGGGGTTGATGGCCCGGATCGCATCGCGATGGCCGGAAAGGGATTGCTGACCGATCAGCATCTTGCCCGTCAGAGTCATGGGGTCATCCTGGAAATTAGGGGGGTGTAGGAGCGAGCAAGCTCGCTCCTACAGAAAATCAAGCGACGTTCTGTTCAGCCGACCAGTTGGCGTACCACTGGCGGAACAACGCGTACTGCTGCTCGGCATACCGACGCTGGGCAGCGCTGAGCACATCGGTTTCGTTGAAGTGCAGGGCGTAACCTTGATCCCCGTTGAGGACCATCAGGTGTTTGTAATACAGCACCAGGTCGCAGCCTTCATCGAACGACGACAGCACCGCCAGCGCGGCTTCCAGTTCGCGGGCCTGGCGACGGGCCTTGGCATCGCCCTTGGCGGCTTTTTTGCTCAGGGCCACCAGTTGCAGCACTTCCCGTGGCAGCGCGTTGCCGATGCCGGTGATGGCGCCGGTGGCGTTGCAGTTGACGAAACCGTGTACCACCTGGGTGTCGACGCCGACCATCAGGGTCACGTCATCGTCCTGGGAGGTGATGTTTTCCGCGGCGTAGCGCAGGTCGGCAGCGCCGCCGAACTCCTTGAAGCCGATCAGGTTCGGGTGTTCGCGGCGCAGTTCGAAGAACAGATCGGCGCGGGTGGCGAAACCGTAGTAAGGGCTGTTGTAGATCACCGCCGGCAGGTTGGGCGCGGCGTTGAGGATCGCCGCAAAGTGGGCCTTTTGTGCGGTGACCGAAGCCCCTCGGGACAGCACACGCGGAATCACCATCAAGCCATGGGCGCCGACGTTGGCGGCATGGGCTGCGTGGGCCACCGCCTCACGGCTGTTCACCGCGCCGGTGCCAACGATGGTCGGTACGCCAGCCGCGACCAGGCGCGCCACGCCTTCCTGGCGTTCGGCTTCGGTGAGCAACGGCCAGTCGCCCATGGAGCCGCAATACACCACTGCGCTCATGCCGATATCGATCAGTTCGCGGCCCTTGGCGACCAGCGCGTCGAAGTCCGGCTTACGCTTGGCGGTGCAGGGGGTCATCAGGGCAGGCATGCAGCCGGTGAAGATGTTGTCGCTCATGGTGCTAACTCCATTCAGGTCGATAAATAAAAGGCTCAAATGCCCCAGGCAAACGGGTCCTGCTCGTCGATCAGCAGCGTGCTGTCGGCAGTCATGTAGGCGCGGCCGGTGATGAACGGGCGCACGCGTTCGCCGTCCCATTCATAACGGCCCTGGAACTGGCTGCCGGTGATGCTGGCCTGTACCCACGGCTCTCCTTCGGCAAGTTTTCCGTCGGCGGCCAGGCAGGCGAGCTTGGCGCTGGTGCCGGTGCCGCAGGGTGAGCGGTCGTAGGCTTTGCCGGGGCACATGACGAAGTTGCGGCTGTCGGCGTGGGGGGCGTCGGCGAACAGTTCGATATGGTCGATCAGTGCGCCATCGGCGCCGTGGATGCCCTGGGCCTCAAGGGCCTTGAGCATCGCCCAGG
The DNA here is from genome assembly GCF_009659625.1 of Pseudomonas haemolytica. Lineage (GTDB taxonomy): Bacteria > Pseudomonadota > Gammaproteobacteria > Pseudomonadales > Pseudomonadaceae > Aquipseudomonas > Aquipseudomonas haemolytica. Next base: position 317,853 of record NZ_VOIW01000005.1, read on the forward strand.
TGTAGTCGGTCAAGGCATCAACGTTGTCCATCTGCAGCGCCTGGCCGTGGTCCGACACCAGGAAAAACCAGTTGCCGCCCCAGGCAATGTCGCCCAGCACCACACCATGCCCAGGCACCTCAACCGGCACCTGTTGGCGGTAGCGGTAGGCGGGCACGTTGCGCAGGGTCACGCTACCGTCTTCGTGCAGTGTGGCCGCCACCGGGCCGACTGGCGTGTCGAGGGTGTGGACGCCTGGCGCGATCAGCCCGAGGTAATGCAGTGAGGCGACCAGGCCGATGGTGCCGTGGCCGCACATACCGAGGTAGCCGGCGTTGTTGAAGAAGATCACCCCGCAGGTGGCGCCCGGCGTGACCGGCGCGCAGTACAGTGCGCCGACCAGTACATCATTGCCCCGTGGCTCCAGCAGGCAGGCGCGGCGCCATTGATCGTGATGGGTGCGCAGGTGGTCCAGTTGATCGGCGATGGAGGTACCCACCAACTCAGGGAACCCGCTCATCACCAGGCGCGTAGGTTCGCCGCCGGTATGCGAGTCAATCACGTGCAGCCGTTTCATAAAGCGCTCCATCAGTGGGTAGTCGGGGACAGTGGGGCGCTGTAAGGCGCGTCGCTGACGGTTTCGCTTTCGTCATCTTCGTGTTCCAGGCGCACCAGGTGGGCCGGCACGCCAGTGGCGGCACCCCAGTAGTAAATACCCAGGGCGCAGGCCGCCACGACCAGGGTGTCAAACGGGTGGCTGATCACACCGATACCGCCAAAGCTGCCGAGCTTGGAGAGCAGGATGGTCACGGCGTAGAAACCGATCAGCCAAGCGGATGAGCGCACTTGTTGTTTGAGGTTCAGGTGCGCGGTCGGCACCCAGCGAGCGCACAGCAGGTACACCACAAACATCAGGATTTGCAGGCCCAACAGCCAGGACACCGTGCTCCAGCCCGACCAGTACACGATCAGTGCAGCGATGATGAACGACAGCGGGCCTAGCGCCGCCATGCCCTTGACCCGGAACGGGCGCGCCATGTCCGGTGCATTGCGGCGCAAGGCGGCGACGGTCACCGGGGCCACGGCGTAACTGAGGATCAGCGCGGCGGACACTACGTTGATCAGCGCTTCCCACGACGGGAACGGCAGGGTCCAGAACACCGACAGGCCGAAGGTCAGCCACAGCGCCGGGCGCGGGATGCCGGACTTTTCATCGATGCGCGTGAAGATCTTGAAGAAGGTGCCAGTCTGCGCCCAGCCATACACCACGCGCGGGGTGGCGTTCATGTAGATATTGCCGCAGCCACTGGGGGAGATCACCGCATCGGCCACCACCAGGTAGGCCAACCAACCCACGCCTAACGCCAGGGCGATATCGCGATAGGGCAGGGCCAATTCCTTGCTGATCCCGGCCCAGCCATTGGCGAGCATTTCGGTGGGCACGCCGCCGAGGAACGCAGTTTGCAGCAGCACATAGATGGCGGTCGACAGCAGCACCGAGAGGATCAAAGCGATGGGTATGGTGCGCTGCGGGTTCTTTACTTCGCTGGCCACCGAAATGATCGGCGTCAGCCCCAGGTAGGCGAAAATCACACCGCCGGCCGACACCGCCATCTCGATGCCGGAGAGACCAAAGGGGGCAAAGCCATGCACCTGGAAATTCGCCGGCTTGAAGAAGGTGAACAGCACACCGATCACCAGCAGCGGCACGATGAACTTGAACACGCTCACCAGGTTATTGGCGATGGCGAAGGTCTTGACGCTGCGGTAATTGAGGATAAAGAACAGGCACAGCAGCGCGAACTGGACCAGCCAGCCCAGGGTGGTCGGATCGCTGGAACCGGCTTTGGTCAGCTCGGGAAACCACGCCGCGGCGTATTGGCGCGAGGCAACCACTTCAATTGCCACCAGGCTGGAAAACGCGATCAGCGTGATAAAACCCATCAGGTAGCCCAGCAGCGGGCCATGGGAGTACACCGGGTAGCGCACCACGCCACCGGCGCGAGGCAGGGCGGCGCCGAGTTCGCAGTAGACAATGCCCAGCAGCAGCACCGCGAAACCACCGAGCAACCAGGAAAAAATCCCTGCCGGGCCTGCGATGGCAGACACATGACTGGCGGCGAATAACCAACCCGAACCGAAGATGGCCCCCAACCCGATAAAAGTGAGGTCCATCAGTGACAGCTGTTTCTTGAACTTGCCTTGGCCTGACATAGCGGCGCCTTCTTGTGAGTTATTGGATAGGCATGCAGTGGCGCTATCGTGAACCCGTCAACCTTGCGGCGATTGATGTTTTGCGTTGGGATGGATGACGAATTCAGCACACTTTTCCGCGCTCGACAGCGGCCCGGCACATGGCGCAATCTGCGGGTTGTCGACAAATCAAGGGGCGATGAAAGTCATGTTGCAAAGCGCGTTTGCGAGCCTTTTCCAGGGCAGCCGCCCCCACACCATCGAGCAGCTATTGAGCGGTGTAGAGCAGTTATTGCCGATGCTCGACGTGCTGCCTAATGCTGCAATCTTTATCAAGGACATCGACGCCCGCTACGTGCTCGCCAACCGCACCCTGGTGCAACGCTGCGGCCTCAGGCAGTTGCAGCCGCTGCTGGGCAAGACCAGTGCCGAAGTGTTCCCCGCGCAACTGGGGCCGGGCTATACCGAGCAGGACCGGCGCGTGCTGGAACAGGGTTTTGTATTGGAAGACCAGCTTGAACTGCACCTCTACGGCACCCGCGAACCTGGCTGGTGCCTCACGCACAAGTGGCCGTTGTACAACCATCTTGGCGCGATCATCGGCCTGGCCGGGATTTCGGTCGACCTGCAATCGGCCAGCGAAACCCACCCGGCCTATCAGCGCCTGGCGGCAGTGGATGAACATATCCGCAGCCACTTCAACCGCCGCGTCACCCTGGGTGAATTGACGCGCATCGCCGGGATCTCCGTAGCGCAACTGGAGCGCTACTGCAAACGCGTATTCCACCTCACGCCGCGGCAGATGATCCAGAAAGTGCGCCTCGAGCATGCACGCCGGCTGTTGCATACCGAGCTGCCAATAACCGAGGTGGCGTTGCAATGCGGATACACCGACCACAGCGCGTTTACCCGACAGTTCAAGGCGCTGACCGGGTTTACGCCCAGGCAGTATCGGCAGGCGACGCAAGCGGAGGGAGCAGACGAAGGTCCAATGTGGGAGGGGGCTTGCTCCCGATAACGAAGGATCAGATAAAAATAGGCTGACTGACACACTGCTATCGGGAGCAAGCCCCCTCCCACAATTTCGATGCAACGAATGGAGCGCACGCCCCTCATATGCTTACGAGTAACCTTTTCATGACCACAGGTATCGAGCTTATGACCGCGGCGAACAACGACCATGTGAACTGGCTGGTGCAACAATCCATGCTGCACGCGGCGCGGCAGCGGGCCAGGCTCTACTCCGGCCAGGGCCGCTTGTGGCAGCAGCCGTACGCACATACCCGCCCGCGTGATGCTTCAGCCTTGTCATCGGTGTGGTTCACCGCGTATCCGGCGTCGATTGTCACCCGCGAAGACGGCACGGTGCTCGAGGCGTTGGGGGATGAAAGCCTGTGGCATGCTTTATCGAAAATCGGCATCCAGGGCATTCACAACGGCCCGCTGAAAAAGTCCGGTGGTTTGTCTGGCACCGAGCACACCCCGACCATCGACGGCAACTTCGACCGCATCAGTTTCGACATCGACCCGCAACTGGGCACCGAGGCACAGTTGCAGGCGTTGACGCGCATGGCCGCCGCGCACAATGCGGTGATCATCGACGATGTGATCCCGTCCCACACCGGCAAGGGCGCGGATTTTCGCCTGGCGGAAATGGCCTATGAGGACTACCCCGGGCTGTACCACATGGTGGAAATCCGCGAGGAAGACTGGCCGTTGCTGCCTGACGTGGCCGAGGGCCGTGATGCGCAGAACCTCAGCCCGCTGCAGGTGGACGCGCTGCGTGACAAGCACTACATCGTCGGCCAATTGCAACGGGTGATCTTCTTCGAGCCCGGCGTCAAGGAAACCGACTGGAGCGCCACGCCAGTGGTGGTCGGCGTGGATGGCAAACCACGGCGATGGGTGTACCTGCACTACTTCAAGGAAGGCCAACCGTCGCTCAACTGGCTTGACCCTTCGTTCGCCGCGCAGCAGATGATCATCGGTGACGCGCTACACGCCATCGATGTGATGGGCGCGAAGATCCTGCGCCTGGACGCCAACGGCTTTCTCGGTGTGGAGCGCAAGCTCGATGGCACGGCCTGGTCGGAAAGCCATCCGCTGTCGATCACCGGCAACCAGTTGCTCGGCGGGGCGATTCGCAAGGCCGGCGGGTTCAGCTTCCAGGAGCTCAACCTCACGGTGGACGACATCGCCTCCATGTCCCACGGCGGCGCCGACCTGTCCTATGACTTCATCACCCGGCCTGCCTACCAGCATGCGTTGTTGATGGGCGATACCGAATTCCTGCGGCTGATGCTGCGCCAGATGCACAGCCTCGGCATCGACCCAGGTTCGTTGATCCATGCGCTGCAGAACCACGATGAACTGACCCTGGAACTGGTGCACTTCTGGACGCTGCACGCCCATGATACGTTTCTTTTCCAGGGCCAGACCTTTCCCGGCAACATCCTGCGCGAGCATATCCGCGAGCAGATGTACGAACGCCTGACCGGCGAGCACGCACCGTATAACCTCAAATTCGTCACCAACGGCGTGTCCTGCACCACTGCCAGTATCATCACCGCTGCCCTCGGCATTCGTGACCTTGAGGCGATTACTGCGGCTGATATCCAGCAGATTCGCCAGATTCATTTGCTGCTGGTGATGTACAACGCCATGCAGCCTGGGGTGTTTGCCTTGTCCGGCTGGGACTTGGTAGGCGCGCTGCCGTTGGCGGCCGAAGAGGTCGCGCATCTGATGGCCGATGGTGATACCCGTTGGATTCACCGTGGTGCCTATGACCTGGTGGACCTGAACCCTGACGCCGAACTATCGGCAGGGCAAATGCCCCGCTCGAAAAGCCTGTATGGCAGCCTCAACAGCCAATTGCAGGACCCGGACTCGTTTGCCTCCCAACTGCAAAAAATCCTCGCCGTGCGCCGCGCCTACGACATCGCCGCCAGCCGCCAGATCCTGGTGCCGGACGTCGAACATCCAGGCTTGCTGATCATGGTTCACGAACTGCCGGCCGGCAAAGGCACGCAAATCACCGCACTGAACTTCGGCGCTACTCCGATCACGGAAACCCTGCACCTGCCCGACATTGCGCCAGGGCCAGTGGTGGACATTATCAATGAGCGAGTGGAGGGCGACCTGACCGCCGAGGGTGAATTCACTATCACCCTGGATGCCTATGAAGGCTTGGCGTTGCGGGTGGTGAGCAGCACGCCGATGTAGGGCAGGTGCAGGGCTCGGACAAGCCGGGTCAAAGGCTCCCTACGGCCCTTGACCCCGGCAAGTTTGCAATCAGAACAGCATCAGACGATCAATGGCGCTTATTCTTGTGCTTATGCTTGTTACCTTTGTGCTTTGCGCCACCTGAACGATGACTGCTCTCGTCATCGGCAAGGTTATTACCCAGCGCGCCGCCCGCTGCGCCGCCCACACCCGCGCCGATCGTCGAACCGGTGGTGCCGCCCAGGCGATTGCCAATCAGCGAACCACCTGCAGAACCCAAACCGCCGCCAATCGCCGCTTCGGTTTTATTGCCCTTTTGCGCGCCAACCGCGCCACCGGCGGCGCCACCCACGCCTGCACCGATGGCCGCGCCGGTCGACCCACCGAGCTGTTGGCCTACCACATTGCCCAACGCGCCGCCGACACCGCCTCCCAGCGCGGCAGTGCCATCTCCGGCGGCCAAGGCCCCTTGGGAAATCAGGATGCCCAATGCCAGGGCAGGGAATGTCATGTTCATTTTTGTGTACCTCAAGGGCTGTCTCAGGCGCTCACGGGTTAAAGCACGCCTGACTTTCAGATTAGAGCACACGCGCTGTCATTGCGGTTTTCTGCGATAGCCATTTACGCAAGATAAAATTTTTGTGCAGCCCTCTTGAATTCCTTTTTCGCGTCCATAAATTTTTGATCACGTGATGCCGAACTCGGGTCGCGTACTAAATCACTTGGAGAAACTCAGGAGATTTTAAAATGGCTACTACCCTTTCGTTGGCCCCACTGTTCCGTCAATCGGTGGGTTTTGATCGCTTCAATGACCTGTTCGAGTCGGCGCTTCGCAGCGAGGCTCCGAATTCCTATCCACCTCATAACGTGGAAAAGCACGGTGATGACGCGTACCGCATTGTCATCGCAGTCGCTGGCCTGACTGAGGAGGATCTGGATATCCAGGTCGAAAGGGGCGTGTTGACGGTTTCCGGCGGAAAACGCGAAACCGACGATAAGGTCGCTTACCTGCACCAGGGCATTGCCCAACGCGCGTTCCGGTTGTCGTTCCGCTTGGCGGACCATATCGAAGTGCGTGGCGCAGCCTTGACCAATGGTTTGCTGAGCATCGACTTGCTGCGTCAGGTGCCTGAAGAGGCCAAGCCCAAACGCATCATGATTGGTGGCGAGGCCAAGCCTGACCTGCGTCAGGTCAGTGTGCAGTAACGCAATCGGCGGTAAGAAGGCGCTCTACGGAGCGCCTTTTTTTTGCGCGTCAGACCGAGCTCTTGACCGCGAACAACTTCCTGGCCTCGGCAAAACACTTCTCGGCAATGGCCGAGCGCGGTTCGGTCTTGCGCATCACCATGCCCAGCGGTGCGAGTACGCTGGCGTCCGGCAGGTTGATGAACGCCAGGTTTTCGATCGGGCTTTCCAGGCCACTGTCCAGGGGCATGATTGCGCAGCAGAACCCTTCGCGGATCGCCTGGAACAGCTGATAGGTCGAATCGCTTTCGAGGATGGGCTGGGGGTCGAGCCCGCGGCTGCGGAAGCTCAGGTCGATGGACTTTCGGTAGTGCATGCCAGTGCTGATCATCCCCAGGGGCAGTTCGGCGGCGTCTTCCCAGCTCATTTCCGTGCCTTCGAAATGGAAGTGGCGGGTGTCGTACAGCAGGCCGACGCGGGTCTCGCCCAGTTCGAAAAACTCCAGGTAGTTGGCGTTTACATGGTCCAGATAGCACACGCCCAGGTCCAGTTGGTTGGTACCCAAGGCTTCGATGATCTTGTCCGAGCTCATGGAGGTCAGGCTGAACTTGAGCTCCGGGAAGGTGTGGGACAAGCCCTGGATGTAGCTGATCGGATTGAAGCCGCTCAGGGGCACCAGGCCCAGGCGCAGGTTACCGACCAACTGGCCTCGGCATGCAGCGGCCTCGGCAAACAAACCGTCATGGGCGGCCAGCAAGGTTCGGGCCCAGGCCAGTACGCGTTCACCGGCCTGGGTGAAACCCTCGAAGCGCTGGCCGCGGGTGACCAGTTCCAGGCCCAGCTCATCTTCCAGGTTGCGCAGGCGCATCGACAGGGTCGGCTGGGTGATATGACAGCGTGCGGCAGCCTGGCCGAAATGCCGGGTCTGCTCCAGCGCGATCAGGAATTTAAGTTGCTTTATGTCCATTAAGGCACCTGCCTGGGAATAAGTTAAAAGCCGTCGAAGGCGCAAGGGGCTGGGAACCCGCGTAAGCCGGCGAATGATGAACAGACGACCTTATTGTAACGCCAGGCGCGTCTACCCGGTGGTGCTTGCGCCTGTTCAACCATTATTCGGCGTTCGCCCTGTTGTCGGTGGTGGGCGTGCCTCAAATGTCCATTTTTCAGGAAATCTCAGGTCTTTTGAAAAAGTGTCTATCTTCTAATAGCAAGCAATGGCGCACCCGCATGTGCGCCGTGTGATTTTCAACGCGGGTATGTAGCTTGCCCATGCATCTGGAGCACGATGGAAACGCTCAGCCCTGGTCCCAAGCCTCTTGCGCAGGTAAGCGCCTCCAGCCTAGCGGCAGCACGGGCAGCCTTGCTCGCTTGGTCGGCATTGTTGTTAGCGATGTTTCTGTTGGTGGGGGTGTTGTTGATCTCCATTGCACACCACCTCAACGTTGATGCCGGTAAACACGCCCGGCTCGACATCGACAACGCCTTGATGTCGGATGAAAAGGCCGCGGCTTCTGCGGTCAAGGACTACGCGTTCTGGGGCGATGCCTACCAGCATCTTCACCAGACAATCGATGTGGAGTGGGCTTTCGTCCGGCAAAACATCGGCTCTACGTTATTTACCGACCTGGGGTACCAAGGAGTCTTTGTCGTCGATCCCACCGGGCGTACGGCGTACGCGGTGATTGACGGGCAATTGCAGTCGGTCGCGGCGCAGGATTGGCTGCATTCATCGATCGACACGCTGCTGGTCCAGGCCCGAAAAGCCGCCGCTGACGGCAAGTCCCTCAGCCGCTTGGTCAACGTTGATGGCGTACCTGCGGTGCTGGCAGCCGCTGCGCTGACCCCGGGCACCGACCCGAACGTGAAGGCCGCTAGCGGGCCAGCGTCGGTGCTGATCTTCGTTTCCAAGCTGGAGCCGGCACGCCTGGAAGCGCTGGGCCGTGATTTTGGCGTGGAGGGCCTGCGCGTGGTACCGGCAGGCGTGCGCCCGACAACCGTACCGACCATGGAACTGCGTGACAACGCAGGCTTAGTGCAATGGACCTCAGACGACCCGGGCCAACAACTGTTGGTCCTGGTGGTGCCGCTGGTCGCGGTCGCCGGTCTGCTATTTGGCCTGATGACCTGGGTCATTCAACGTCGGACCCTCGCAGCGGCGCGGCTCATGGACAGCCATTACACAAGCTTGCAAGCCAGCCGTGCGGCCTTGGCGATCAGTGAAGCGCGCTTTCGCGATGTGGCCGAGGCCGCCTCTGACTGGATTTGGGAGGTCGATGCCGAACTGCGTTTCACCTACCTGTCGGAGCGCTTTGAGGCGATCACCGGTCTCGCCCGGGCGCAGTGCCTGGGGTGTACGGTGGATGAGGTGCTGACGTCCGAGCAAGGCCCGTTATCTATCTGGTTCAAGGAGCATGCCCATCGCACCCATGCGACCGTGCAATGCAATTACCTGGCAGGCGACGGCCAGGCACGCATCTGTCGGCTGTCGGTACGTGAGATACCCGGGCAGGGCTATCGAGGCACCGCCAGCGACATCACTGAAGAAGTCGAATCCCGGCGGCGCATTGAATACCTGTCGCAGCACGACGCCTTGACCGGGCTGGCCAACCGCACGCGTATGCAAGAGTTCCTCGAAGGCAAACTCAAGGCCTCACCGACTCTGGAGCGCCCGTTGGTAATGCTCAGCGTCGATCTTGACCGCTTCAAGCCGGTCAATGACCTACTGGGGCACGCGGCGGGTGATCAGGTGCTCAACGAAGTGTCCCGTCGCTTGCAAGGCTGCCTGCGGGGCGACGACCTGGTCGCGCGCATTGGCGGGGATGAGTTTGTGCTGGTGGTGGCGAACATGAGCTCTCCCTCGGAGGTGGAGACGTTGTGCAGGCGCTTGATCGACTGTATCGAGTTGCCGTTCTCCATTGCCGAGCACGAGGTGTTCATCAGCGCGAGCATCGGTATTGCCATGGCTCCGGCCGATGCAATCCTCGCTGAAGAGCTGCTGCGCTACGCCGACATTGCTCTCTACGATGCCAAGGACGGCGGCCGCAATACCTGGCGCTTTTATGCCGGCGACATGAACGCGCGCATCATTGAGCGGCGCCAACTTGAAAGCGACCTGCGCCACGCGATCAAGAACGAGGAACTGCGCCTGGATTTCCAGCCGCGCTATCGCATTGAAGGCACGCGCCTGGCCGGCGCCGAGGCGCTGGTGCGCTGGGAGCATCCGCAGCGTGGGTTGCTGGGGCCGGAGGTGTTTATCCCGATTGCCGAGGAAACCGGGCTGATCCTGCCGCTGAGTCATTGGGTCTTGCACACGGCGTGTAACGCGGCCACGCATTGGCCTGAAGACATGATGATTTCCGTCAACCTGTCGCCCACCGAATTCCAGCGCGGGCACCTGGTGGCGCGGGTCAAGTCGGTGCTGGCCGACACCGGCCTGAACCCGGCACGGCTGGAACTGGAGTTGACCGAAAGTGTGATGCTCAACGACGAGAAGGTCGCCCTCGGCATCATGCAAAACCTCAAGGAGTTGGGCGTACGCTTGCTGATGGATGACTTCGGTACCGGCTATTCGTCCCTGAGTTACCTGCGCTCATTCCCGTTCGACGGCTTGAAGATCGACCGCAGCTTTGTCGATGGCTTGACGGCCAGCGGCGGCGATCATTCGATCATCCAGGCGATCGTCGGCCTGGGGCGGGCGCTGTCGCTGACGGTGACCGCCGAAGGCGTGGAAACCGACGATCAGCTCAACGCATTAAAGGATGTGCAGTGTGATGAAGCGCAGGGGTTCTATTTGAGCCAGCCGATCGATGCCCAGGCAATCAGTGAGCTGATTGGCAGCCTACCCAAGTAAGCTTCCTCGCCACAGCGGATGGCAGCATTCTAGACGCATTTTGTTACTAACCAAGCGCCTGAAAATACTTGGCTGTAGTGGCAAATAGGGACAAAACCGCGGTTTGCCACTCAATTTTCATAAAAATGTAACAACCCTGCTGCACAGTTCGGGAGCCCGTCACCACAACGAGTTCCTTTAATGAAAAGCTTGATGAAGTCTGCAGCACTGGCCGTTACGGTTTCTCTGTGTGCCTCCTCCGTGACATTTGCCGCCGAAAGCGTGCGCCTCACCGGTTCCGGCGCCAGCTTCCCTGCACCGATCTACCTCACATGGTTCAAGGATTTCAGCAAGAAGACCGCTGGCGTCACGGTGGATTATCAATCCAAGGGCAGCGGCGCAGGTGTGCAGGACTTCCTGAATAAAACCGTCGATTTCGCCGCCAGTGACTCGGCCATGAAAGACGAAGACATCGCCAAGGTGGCTGAAGGCGTGCAGTTGCTGCCGATGACCGCGGGGGAAATCGTGCTGGCGTATAACCTGCCGGGCAATCCCAAGGGGCTCAAGCTGCCACGCGATGTTTACTCCAATATCTTCCTGGGCAAGATCACCCGGTGGAACGACCCACAGATCGTTGCCGCCAACCCGGACCTGAAGCTGACCGACACGCCGATCACCGTGGTGGTGCGTGCAGATTCCAGCGGCACCACGGCGGTATTCACCAAGCACCTGGCGACCATCAACCCTGAGTTCAAACAGGCGCTGGGGGAGGGCAATACCGTCAATTGGCCGGCCAGCGACAAGTTCATCAAGTCGCCCAAGAACGATGGCGTGACCGCCACCGTGCGTCAGACTCCGGGCGCTATTGGCTACATCGAATACGGCTTCGCCAAACTGGCCAAGGTTGACTTTGCCCAGTTGCAGAACAAGGCCGGCCAGTATGTGGTGCCGAACGCCGAGAGCGGTGCCGAGGCCCTGGCGGCGGTGAAAATGCCGGAAAGCCTGGTGGCCTGGTTGCCGGACCCGGACGGTGCCAAGTCCTATCCGATCACTTCCTACACCTGGATGATCTTCCGCAAGGACAACGGTAACCCGGCCAAGGCCAAGGCCATGCGCGAAATGGTCGAGTACAGCCTGACCGAGGGGCAGAAAATCGCTGACTCGATGGGGTATATCCCGCTGCCGCAATCGGTCGTCGATCAGGTGCGCAAAGCGTCCGCCAACATCCAGTAACACCCGTGAGGCCGCTCTCGGCGTGTGCTGCCAGCCATGCCGGGAGCGTTTCCCCCCTTGTTCCGGAATTAGCCAATGATCAAACCTTTCGTCGTACCGGTTAACCCGGATTCTGCCTGCCAACCGCCCTCCACAAAGGATTTCCTGGTTGATCGCACCTTCCGGGCGCTTGCGCGAATTGGGGTGGTACTGATTCTGGCGTTGGTCGTCGCCTTGGTATTCGAGGTGGGACGCAAGGCCCTTCCGGGTATGGAGAAGCACGGGTTCGACGTGCTTTTTGGCAGTGTCTGGGACGTTAACCAAGGCAAGTACGGCATTTTGCCGGCCATTTGGGGCACGCTCTACAGCGCCTTGATTGCGCTGCTGATTGCCGGCGTTTTCGGCGTCAGCATGGCGATTTTCCTGACCCAGGATTTCCTGCCGGCGAAGCTGGCGGCCGTATTTCGTACCATCGTCGAATTGCTCGCGGCCATCCCAAGCGTGGTGTATGGCCTGTGGGGCATCTACGTGGTGATCCCGGCCATTCGGCCACTGACCACCTGGTTGAACAGCGAGTTGGGTTGGATACCGTTTTTTGGCACCTCCTTGAGTGGCCCGGGGCTGCTTCCGGCGGCGCTGGTGCTGGCGATCATGATTCTGCCGACGATTGCCGCCGTTTCCCAGGACGCGCTGACCAGCGTGCCGATGAAAACCAAGCAGGCCGCCTATGGCATGGGCACCACTCACTGGGAAGCGATTCTCAAGGTGATGGTGCCATCCGCCGCCACCGGCATTTTCGGTTCCCTGGTGCTCGGCCTGGGTCGCGCCCTGGGTGAAACCATGGCCCTGGCGATGTTGGTGGGCAACGCGAACAACATTTCGCTTTCGCTGTTCGCACCGGCCAATACTTTGGCTGCCTTGTTAGCGCTGAACTTCCCCGAAGCCGGACCCAACGAGATCGAAGTGTTGATGTACGCGGCTCTCGTGCTGATGTTCATCACGCTGCTGGTGAACGTCCTTGGCTCCATGATCATGCTCTACGCCCAGCGGGGTACTAAACAATGACTAACCTCACGTCCCCTGTCAGCGCGGTGCCGAGCCTGCAGCGCAAGTTCGAAGGGCGCGCGTTGCGCAGCCTGGTATTGACCACGCTGGTCTGGCTCGGCGCGCTGCTCGCCAGCGTGCCGCTGATTTCCGTGCTCTACATGCTGATCACCCGTGGCGGCGCACGCCTGAGCCTGGAGGTGTTCACCGAACTGCCGCCCACCGGCTTCGAGACCGGCGGCGGTTTCGGCAACGCGATGGCAGGCACCTTTGTGATGGTCGGTATCGCTGCCGCCATCGCGGTGCCGGTCGGCATCATGGCCGCCATCTTCCTGGCCGAACTGGGGCCGGACAGCAAACTGGCGAACACCGCACGCTTTGCCGCCAAGATGCTCACAGGCCTGCCGTCGATCCTGGCCGGGGTGTTTGCCTATGCGCTGGTGGTGATGACCACCGGTACCTACTCGGCACCCGCGGGCGGCGTGGCCCTCGCGGTACTGATGCTGCCGATTGTCGTGCTGACCGCTGAAGAGTCGATGCGCATGGTGCCCAAGGTCATGAAAGACGCCGCGTACGGCATGGGCTGCACCCGTTCGCAGGTTATCTGGAAAATCATCTTGCCCACCGGCCTGCCGGCGATCCTCACGGGCGTGATGCTCGCCGTGGCACGTGCTGCGGGCGAAACCGCGCCGCTGTTGTTTACCGCGCTGTTCAGCAACTACTGGATCTACCACGACGGCGACCTGGCGGTCATGAACCCGACAGCCTCCCTGGCCGTGCTGATCTACAACTTCTCCGGCATGCCTTTCGACAACCAGCTTGAGCTCGCCTGGGCGGCCTCGTTGGTGTTGGTGATGATCGTGCTGGTCGTCAATATCGTCAGCCGTATCTTCGGCAAGCCCAAGTATTAAGAACGGGAGCATCTGAATTTTGAACGTATCAACTGCGCAAATAGCCGCTCCGTTTGTCACCCAGGCGCCTGTGGTCATGGACTGCAAGCTGGACCGGATCTTTTACGGCAACTTCATGGCGGTGCGTGACAGCCATGTGCCGATTGAAAAAAACAAGATCACCGGTTTCATCGGTCCTTCGGGCTGCGGCAAAAGCACGGTACTGCGCAGCCTCAACCGCATGAATGATCTGGTGAAGGGCTTTCGCTTCGAGGGCCACGTGCACTTCCTCGGCCAGGATGTGTATGGCAAGGGCGTCGACCCAGTGGTGGTACGCCGCTACATCGGCATGGTGTTCCAGCAGCCCAACCCGTTTTCCATGAGCATCTTCGACAACGTCGCCTTCGGCCTGCGCCTGAACCGCTACAAAGGCGACCTGGGCGACCGCGTCAAGCACGCCCTGCAAGGCGCTGCGCTATGGGATGAGGTCAAGGACAAGCTCAAGGTCAGCGGCTTGTCGCTCTCCGGTGGCCAGCAGCAACGGCTGTGTATTGCCCGCGCTATCGCCACCGAGCCGGAAGTGTTGCTGCTGGATGAGCCGTGTTCGGCACTCGACCCAATCGCTACCCGCCGAGTCGAGGAGCTGATGGTGGAGTTGAAGAAGGACTACACCATCGCCCTGGTGACCCACAACATGCAGCAGGCCATCCGCGTGGCCGACACCACGGCGTTTTTCTCGGTGGATATTTCCCAGGGCACGCGCACCGGCTATCTGGTTGAGATGGGCCCGACCACTCAGGTGTTTGGCAACCCACGGGAAAAAATGACCGAGGATTACATCAGCGGCAAATTCAGCTGAGCAATCAATATTCGATAAAGGCTGCACCTGTGCCAACGTCTTCCCGGGAATATCAATGTCTGTAACGCATCGTCTTGATTTGTCAGCGATTGAACGCGCTCTACGTAAAGTGCAGAGCCGCTTTGCCGAGCTCAGTACGCAGTTTACCGAGCCGCGCGACCCCTTGACCGACGAAGTGCTGCTCAATGTGCTTGAGGGTTATGCGCTGATTGACGACTATGTGGCCCGGGGTGTCGACCTGTTTGATCTTCATCAGTTGAACCTGATGCTGGAGATCAACGCCACGGTGCTGTGCGGTCGAGACCCGGCGCGCCGGGTGGAATACGCCCAGCACCTGGCCGCTACCGAAGAGCACTTCTTCAACAATGTTGAGGGTGGCATCAAGGACTTGTTCAATTGGTACAGCGCGTACCGCAGCGAGTCAGTCTGGAAGCGTGCGGCGGGTGTTTATGTGCGCATTCTTAGCAAGCCGCAGTTGTTCATCGAAGGCAACAATCGCAGCGGCTCGCTGATCGTCAGCTACCTGCTGATGCGCGCCGGTTTGCCGCCGTTCGTGCTGACACTGGAAAATGCCGAGGGCTACTTCAACCCGTCCTCGGTGATCCGCAACTCGGCCAAGCATGGCGTCAAGGCGTTGTATGAATTGCCCAAGATCAAGAAAAAGTACGCGGCTTTCCTGGAGGAACAGGCACCTGATCCAAAGGCGTTTTTCTTGAGCGACACACCGCAGCCCATCTATCAGGGAGGCCACTGATGCGTTGGTATCCAACACTTGCGGGCAAATGCCGAACGTCCGCCAGCCGAGTCGTACAAGCCTTATCCACGCGCGCGCTCACGCGCCCGCGCATACGTATTTCGTTTGATATCGATGACACGCTGGCCTGCCAACTCCATCACTCCGCCGTCGAAAGCAGCTGGCTCCCAGCCTGCGCCCATCGCTGGTGGGGCGAGCCGCTGCGTATCGGCACCCGTTCCCTGACCCGCGAACTGCGGCGCCAGGGCTGCAGTATCTGGGTCTACACCTCGTCCGGTCGGGCGCCTTCCTACATCAGGCGTTGGTTGATGCTGTACGGTATCCGGGTTGACGGGGTGGTTAACAGTGTTTTGCACAACGACGCCCTCACTGCGCACGGGCTAGCCAATACACCGTCGAAATTTCCCCCGGCCTTCGATATCGATTTGCATGTGGATGATTCAGAGGGTGTGCGCATTGAAGGGGATGATCACGGTTTTCGCGTAGTCGTGGTTGACCCGCAGGATGAGCAGTGGGCGCAGCGAGTGCTCGATGCGGTCGCGGGGGTTCAGGCGCAACTGGTCAGGCAGCAAATGCCCCGATATAGGGAGCCTGTGCAGCGAGGTGCAGAAGCTTTTTCTTCTTGAACTCCAGATTTCGCCGTATCGCGATTCTTCACTTGCTGCTAGCCATCATGTGCTTACTGCGCATGACTGCGGCTCGATCAGGCCGAAATCGCTCAATGCTGCGTGGGCAAGCGATTCCAGGGGCGGTGCCAGTGCGAAGGCTCTCTTCGAGGGTTCGCTTTAGCATCAACAACTCCTCACGCTGCACTTTTAGCGTGGTTTCGATTTGCTCTATCTCCTCCAGACGTACATTGATCTGCTCCAGAGTGAGGGATTTGGAGCAGCTCCCGTCATGAAGGAAAAGGCTACGAATGGTATCGAGAGAAAAGCCCAGTCTTTGCGCGTGGATCACGACTTCCAAGCGTTTAATGGTGGATTCGCTGTAATGGCGATAGTTGTTCATGTCGCGCGTGGGAGCGTCCAGCAGACCTTGCTCCTCGTAGTACCGTATTGCCGAAGCAGCAAGGCCTGTACGTCGCGCAATCTCGCCTATCTTCATTTTTTGCTTGACCTTCAAGTTGACTTTAATCGGCAGTATAAGCCGGAGCGTAATCCGGAAGAAATCGGATTGGGCTCAATGAAGACCGTTGAACTACGTGGGATATGAAGAATGAGCAAGATAACCGAGCTGCTGAATTGGCGTTATGCGACGAAAAGTTACGATTCGTCCAAGACAGTACCTGCTGAAAAACTGGAACGAATTCTGGAGGCGGTACGACTGACGGCGACGTCGAGCGGGCTGCAGCCATTTGAATTGCTGGTGGTGACCAACCCGCAAATTCGCGAAAAGATTAAGGCGGTCAGCTGGAACCAGTCCCAGGTTACCGACTGCTCTCATTTACTGGTGTTCGCCGCCTGGGATGACATCACGCCTGAGCGTGTCAACATGATGTTCGACCTGACCAACACGGTACGCGCTACTGTCAACCAAGGTTGGGAAGACTACCGTCAAATGCTTCTCGGTATAGTCGCCGAGCGTGGACAGGAGGCCAATTATCAAGCCGCTGCGCGTCAAGCCTATATTGGCCTGGGCTCGGCTTTAATCGCCGCGGCATTCGAGGAAGTCGACGCGACGCCCATGGAAGGTTTCGACCCATCGGCTGTCGATGACATTCTGGGGTTGGGAGCCAGGCATCTGCGCAGTGTGGTGCTCTTGCCTCTGGGGTACCGGGCAGCAGAGTCTGACTGGCTGGTAACCCTGAAAAAAGTACGGCGGTCTCGCGAGAATTTCGTAACCGAAATCAACTAGGGAGAACGTGCAGCCACCCCAGATTGCGGCGATTAATCTAAGTATTTGATCGTGAGTTCCTTTCCAATCACTGATCCACTTTCCATTGTAGTGGACCAGTGACCGTTTTCGGCTAGACCGCTGTACGCGCCGTATCACTCTGTTTGAGACGTATCGTTAGTTGTTGCGCCGCGTTTTTGAGCAGCACCAACGAGCCGGCCATCAACACCAGATCTTTGATCAGGAAAGAGGTGGCGCCGCCCATGGCTGGGAAACCACCTGCGGAAGCCTCCCAACCACCCGGAGTGGTTAGAAGCAGACTGGCGGTTGTCAGATAGGTAAGAGAAGAGGCTGCGGCAGCAATCAGCGCGATCCTCGGTGACCATGCGCCGATGGCCAGACCGAGACCGATAGTCCACTCCGCTGCGCCGAGAGCGTAACTTGCGCCCTGAGTGCCAAACGCTCCGTACATCCAAGAAAGGAGGGGGCTGTTACTGATCAGAGGGATCAATGCCTGGGCTTCGTAATCAAACCATTTTGTGTAGCCAAACATCAGGAATATCAAGACAAGCACCCAGCGCATGAATTCGATTTCAAACGACTGGCGAAGTAAGCGGGAATATAGTGATGAGAGCATGGGATTTCCTTAACGACTATGAGAGTTATAGACGTAGAGTTCCCTCGAAACGGTGCGTTACAGTTTTTGTGAAATTCTTTAAAAGTCCTAGGCGGGGGGCGGGGGGACTTGCGCTCCGCCAGTATTATCTTCTACTCCATCCTGAAGCGCGGCGCCGAAGCGCCGCGCTTTGTATCACGCCACGATGTCGCTGACGGCTGCCTGGCCGACGGTGGTGACGAGGAAATCCACCACGCCGTGCCCAGAGAAGTCCACGGCCAAGGTGCCCAGGTTGGTACCCGAGGCATAGCTCAGCACAGCATCGCCGGCATGCCCGGTGAATGCATTGACGAAGCTCAAGCCTGCACCTTTGGTAATGCCCGACAGGTCGATCTTGTCGGAGCCGGAGGTGAAGTCAAAGATCTTGTCCGCGGCCGATCGCGTGGAATCGGAAATGGCACCGTACACGAACGTGTCGTTGCCGGCGCCGCCCCATAATTGGTCCGCACCGCGACCGCCGTAGATGAGGTCGTTACCGCCCCCGCCCTTGATGAGGTTGGCGACCTGGTTACCAATGATCAGGTCGTTGCCCGCGCCGCCAAAGGCGTTTTCGACGGTCACGCCCTTGGCGATGGACACGTTGCCCACCAGGCCGCCAACGTCGGAAAACGAGGTCGCATTGAGGTTGATCTTCTGGTTCTGGGTGAAGCCGGAGAAGTCCAGGGTGTCGTTGCCGCCACCGTCCCATACCGAGAACACCAGCTTGTCGGCATTGGATGTGGCGCTGAGGAAATCACGCCCGGTGTTGGAGTTGAACCCGTAGGTGGTGTCACCGGCGCGGGTGCTGTAGTTGGCCCCGTAGAGCTTCTGGATCGCGGCGATGTCGTCAATCAGCGGGCCGGCAGCATAGGCTTCGACACCACCTTTACTGAAGTTCTGGTTGGTGTTGCTCTCGCTCCAGTAACTCATGACGGAGTAAGCATGTGTATCTTCGGCATATTTTGCGTCCGAATATGACGGTTGACCCACACTCGCGTCGTACGACCCTGGGTGCTGCAGTCCAAGCGTGTGACCAATTTCATGGGTCAACGTTTGACGACCATAATTGCCGTTTGCCGGTGTTAAGTTCTCTTGATAGTTTTGATTGGTGTAAAATAATGCATCACTATTTCCGCTATTGTTCGGATAGAATGCGAAAGCTGACCTGGCACCTCCATGCTGCATATCATTGCTGTAGTTGCCCAATGATATATGTGCGTCGCCACCGCTTCTAGATTCGATGAATGAGATGTTGGCGACGTCCGACCAGGATTGGAACGAAAGGGCTGCCTGGGATCTCTGTTGAGCGTTGAATGCACTGAAGCCAGAAACATTCTCGGCGGCGTATGCTTGAGTTTCTGATGTCAGAAAGCTGTAGGTGAAGTTGTATTTTCCATTGTGGTCGCTGTCACCCCAATAGTAACCTCCTCGTGTTATTTCATCCGCTGCCTGCGCAATGGTGTAAGACGGCTTTCCATATGGGGAATTAAATCCTCCTCGATCATAGGCGTGTGAAAAATTATAGAGTGCCTGGTACTCTTCACTTGTTCGAAATTGCGCCGAAGGGGTGAATGAGTTAACAAGGTTTTTCGCTACGATAGTCATATGTGTACATTCCTTCGTGTCCATTGATGTGGAGTGTTATATGCTTATCACGTTTTCGCGGCTTTCTTGTTGTGTTGATCTTTATAAAGGACTAGTGGGTTTAGTGTTATTTAAAAATTAAATATGATATATAACTTATTGATATACCCTATAAAAAATATAAGGGCGCTGTAGTCTGATGGTCAGGTGACTGATTTGATTGCGGGGAACTAACTCACGATTTTAAAGGTGCTCCAAGATGTGGCTGGCTCCGAGGGTGGCGTATTGATTGCTCGATATTAAGTGGAGATCGTTGTTCACTACGAATGGCAGAACCAGCCGATCTTCGGTGGGACGCCTGGCGCAACGCTTCAGCCGGGGCGCGACACCGGATATACGGTATTCACTGAGGGCTCTCAGTACTTCGTTGATATCCAGCCAAAGGGCACCGGCTCAGAGGCGAAGTATTACGTCGTGGTGGGTAATTGGATCGCAAATAAACGGCTGACCGCTCTGCAAGGCTGCTTGTAGCGGCACATCAAACTGTTCAAGGCTCGCTTCGGCGGGCCTTTTTATTGTCTGGGGAGTTTTATGGCGGCACTGGCAAGCAACTATCAGCCCATGACCACAGTTCTCCTATACGGCCAGCTGCGCCAATTCGGAAGGTCGTTCCGTCTTTCGGTAAGGCCACCTACGACGGCGACCAAGGATTGATCGCGTTGCAGGCGTGCCAGGCGTATGTGAGGCGGATATCACATGGGTCGCGGGGTTTCGTGGAAGTGAAAAAAGGAAAAATCTCGATAAATTTCAGACGTGTCCTAAATCTAAAGAGCCGGAGTACTGATAAAAAAGGCTTTTGTCAGAGTGCTAGTCCGTGCGTCTATTTGTCTTTAGAGGGTTTATTTTTTTGCAGTTGTTCGCAGCTCTTTCTGCGCAAGCGAATAGCCAGTACTTTGATATTCCGGTTTGGACCGGTGACGAAGAGTCATGCCCGACCCCTAGAAGCATACAGTTCAACGGTGAGGTATTTCGCTCGCCAGCCAAATCGGAAGGTGTTGATTGGGTCGGAGTGCTACCCGGCGACGGGATTGCTAACGTCGTGGAATTTGATAAAGCGGTTTTTGTCTTGACTGAAGAAAACTCCGAAACCCGCGGTTTTTTAATCAGCTGTATCTACAAAACAGTGGAGGAAAGGTATCTGAAAATGAGGCCAAATACTGGGAATAGGCATGATGAGATTATGTGGATTGTCAGGCCTTCTTCATGGAAGAGGTCGGGTGATTTTTCATCAACAAGAATTTTGGTGTGTGCGGACAAGGCCGAGCGCGGATGTGCATTTTTTTTAAAATGACGAAATGGGGGAGATAAGCTCTGGCCCTTTATTCCGCACGTTGCCTACAGCTGTGCCGACCTTGAACCACTCGAATACATCGGAAGGTTCGCCCTGGTGAAGTAATATCTGCTCGGCGCGTTCTTTGGGCGTCGCGGGGTCAAGCCATTCCCGGGCCACGCCTGCAGTCAGCACTACTGGCCGGCGGTCATGAATGTCCACCATGCCGCCGGCACTTTCGGCTGTGATGATCACGAAGCCGTCATCCTCGCCTGGGCCTTCATCGGCGTCTGGTAACTTCCCGATGGCAGCACAAAATATAGGGGCACCGTCTCTGCGGCGGATCAGGTAGGGCTGCTTCCTGGGGCTACCCGTATCCACCCACTCAAACCAGCTGTCGATAGGCGTGATTGCCCGGTGCGGCCAGATCGCGCGGAAGAACGGGCCGTGGGCGACTTTCTCAACGCGTGCATTGATCGGTGCGCCGCGATCTTTGGCCCAGTGCGGCCGCCATCCCCAGCGCACCGGATCTGCGTGTAGCAGGTCGCCCTGCAGGTGCAGCAGCGCAACGGCGGTCGTGGGTGCCACGTTGTACTGCTCGATAGGCTGATCACCAACAGAGTTCGCCAGGGCGTTGGGCATACTCAGCGCTGCAACGAAGTCGTGGATTCCCCGGTATTGTGAAAGTCTTCCGCACATGATCAGGCCCTCTAGTCATCCAATCAGACTAGCTGCCACTCGGCGCTTGAGCCTGATGAATTTCTTCGCCACATCCGCTCCGTTTCAATCAGTTCATCGATCGAGGTTTTGACTTGTCGCGATTGAGCCGACGATCTATAGGTGGAGTGGGATTGGCGTTAGTTCTGCAGGACGCCGGGGAGGATAATTGCGGAGCGGATTCTAAAATTGCGGAGCAGAAAAGATAAGGGCCTGCTCAGGTTTCCCTGGCAAGCCCTTGATATCTATGGTGCCCGAACCCGGAATCGAACCGGGACGCCCTTACGAGCGGGGGATTTTAAGTCCCATGCGTCTACCAGTTTCGCCATTCGGGCGGTAGCGCGGTGTAGCAGGGTTGGGAATATATAGATCCAGGCGCTTCGGCGCAACCTCCAAGCGCGCTTTCCTGCACACGGATACTCAAGAAAAAACGTGGCAGATCAGTGATCTACAGGGCCGCCGGGTTAGGTCCTGATGAATTCACGCGGCGTAGGAACAAGCCTCATAAATGACAGTCATAGCGATATGCCATCCCGGCAAATCGCAAAGGAATCAATAGATGCTCAGTGTCCGTAGGCGTTCTTGGATGATGGCCGCAGGCGTAGCGGGGCTGTTGGGTGTGGCAATGGCTGGCCCGGTGCAGGCGGGGAGTGCGGTGCGATGGGGGGAGTTCAGTGCGTCGTCGACAGACAGGTTGACGGGCGCCTCGGTGGAAGCGGGCAATACCTATGTGTTGAAGTCGTCGAGTATTTCCATCGGCGATATCGAGGCGCTGCAAGCTGGGCAGAAGCGTAGCGAAAGCGAGCTGCAAAGCCTGAAAACTACAGTTGAAGGCCAGGATCGGGCGTTTGACGAGTTCAAGCGTAAGGACGGGTCGAGCGCCAGCAGCAGTGACAGTCAGCTGTCGAGCCTCAAGCGCACGTTGGATGAGCAGAAAAGCACGATAGAGCGGCAGAAAGATGAGATCGACGGCCTCAAGCGCAGCCTGGACGATTTGAAGCGCAGTGTGGAGACGTTGAGCAATAAGGTGAAGTGACATCGAGGTCAAAGCACTGCCAAACGGGAGCAAGCTCGCTCGCCACGGTGAGCTTGCCTCGCTTCGGGATTTACACGAAAGGCTGTCCGCTGAAGCCCCGCGGCAAACGCTGCAGCCCCGGAAGATCTGTGAGGCGCTGGGTCCAGGCGCTGCGCCAGTCCGTGCTGGTGTGGACCTTGGCTTTACGCGAGGCGCGACGGGTGGCGTTGCGTTGGGTGCGGCGCGCTTCTTTGTAGGCTTCGGTATTGCGGCAGGTACGGCATTTGACTCGATTCAGCTCGGAGCTGGAGGGGAGGTTGGTGCCGTGGTGGCCGCAGGCTAAGTGCCCGGCGACCTTGAAGTGAATGACCATGTAAGCGTCTCCTTCTTGTGGGGTGCGCGCATTGGTAAAACTACAACGCACGCGGTGAGGGCGGGCTGCGAAAAATCCCGGCACCTGTAGTTACGACCTCGCGGGCGGAGCGGCGTTCGCTTGATACAGGCCTACGCCGTGTTCAATCGATCAGCGCCAGTAGGTCGGTAGTACCGACATCCACGCCCGCCTGGGTCAGCAGCGTCGTCACCTGGCCCCGGTGGTGGGTCTGGTGGTTGAAAAAATGCACCAGCAGGCCGAAGAACGGCTTCTCGGCGCCCACACCGCGCATGTTGTGATAACGCAGGCGCTGATCCAGATGGGACTCGTGCAGGCTGTTGGCCCAATCGACGATCAGTTGATCCAGCCAGGTGCGATGGGCCGAGAGCTCACCCAGGTTGGCGAAGGCCAATTGCTTGAGATCGGCGGGCGTAGCGATGGTACGTAACGGCACCAATGCCGAAAAGTCAGCCGGGTGCTCGGCAAAGCGCTTGAGCCAGACCGTGTCGCCCAGCATCAGGTGATTCAAGGTGCCTAGGATCGAGCCGAAGAACGCCTTTCGGTCCAGCGCTAATTCCTCGTCCGTCAACGTGCCGGCCGCGTCATAGACCTTGCGGTTCATCCATTGGTTGTAGTGGGCCATCAACGCAATGTGCTCGATACGGTTCACCTGGGTTCTCCCTCGACGGTGTGGTGGCGCAATCATAAAGCTTGCCCGCCCGGCGGTCATGGTGTTCCATCTGGGGCGGGCTATGTTTGATAAACGCCACTATTGCGCCCCGGGAGGGCGACACCATGAATACCAGCGATCTACTGGAACAACTGTTGCGTGCAGGGCGGCAGCAAGGCGGCGGCGCTTCGGGCGGCGGCCTGGGCGGGTTGCTCGGCGGTTTGTTGAAAGGCACCAGTACCGGCAGTGCTCCGGCCGGTGGCGGCTTGGGTGGATTATTAGGTGGCCTGGGTGGTTTGCTGGGCGGTGCACCGACCGGCGGCACCACCCAGACGCGTAGCGGTGGAGGGATGAATTACGCGGCGCTGGCGTCCCTGGGGATGGCGGCTTTCCAGGCGTATCAAGCCTGGCAACGTCAACAAGCCACTGCCCCGCAGCAAGCCATCCAGACCGTTGACCAGCTTGACGGCCCTGAGGCCGAAGCCCACAGCCATGGTGTATTACGCGCGTTGATCGCGGCGGCCAAGGCGGATGGCACTATCGATGCGCAAGAGAAGCAGATGATCTCCGCCGAGATAGGCCGTCATACCGACGACCCCCAGCTACAGCAATGGCTCGACGCCGAAGTCGCCAAGCCCTTGAATGCCGCAGACTTTGCCGACTATGCCAATGACCCGGCGCTCGCCGCGGAGATCTACCTGGCCAGCGTCATGCTGGTCGATGATCAGCAGGACGCCGAGCGCAATTACCTCGACAAACTGGCCGGGCAGTTGCAAATCGACCCGCAGTTGCAGGTACACCTGGAGCAGCAGGCCAAGGCCTAGAACCTCAGCGTCGCCCCAGTGGTCAGCCACTGGGCGCGTTCCCCAATCAGGCTGCGCCCGACCACCAGGTCCACGTCGACCCGTTTGCCGACGTGGAATCGCGGCCCAGCCTGCCATGCCTGCTCGCCGCCTTCCTGGCCATAGCGTTCGCCAATCAGGGTCAGCCACTCTGCAAGCTGATATTCAAAACCCGTGCCCCAGGTCAGGCGATGTTTTTGATCACCGTCGTTATAGGCGTGGCTCCAGCCAGCATTCAGGTTCAGGCGTAATGGTGCCAAGGCCTGCCAGGTCAAAGGAACATTCAAATCGGCCCCGTCAAACCCGTGCTGGCGATCCAGGGCCACATGCGCCCCGGCTGCAATTGCCAGCTCAAGACCCAAGTCCTCTCGTGACAACACCTGCGCCTTCACCTGCGGGCTGATCTGCGTCTCGCCTTTGCCTGCGGCCGTGGCCCGTGACAACGCGGCGCCCCACTGCACGGTGGGCATGGCGCTGAACGTGCAGGCGGGCGACAGGGTAGCGTTATGGGTACTGCCCGCGTGCCGATTGGCGCTGTACCAGGCGTCGACATTGCATTCTCCCGGGGCGTTGACGGCGCCGTCGTCGACCACATAAGCACCGCCTGCGGCATGGGCTTTTGAAAATAGCGCGATAAGCAAGACGGTGCCCAGGGTCACGCCGATAAAGATCAGGTTGCGCTGCAATGCACGGCGCTTGGCCGGTGGCAACAACAGCAACGTGTGGCGCGCACCGCGATAGTGACGCGCACGGTATTTGGCAAAGCCGTCCTGCCGCTTTGAGTGGTATTTTTTGTGCATGATGCACCTCGCTTGCATTCAGCTTTCTACGGTCAGCACCGAAATGCCGCTGGCTTTGGCCTGGCACACCAGCTCCAAGGTATCGTCACCACCGGGCAGGGCGATGATCACGTCGGGGCGGCTGTCGGCCAGCATGAAGTGGTTGCGCTGGCGTTCCGCCTGTTTGCCATGGCGTTGCCAATTGGGTGGGTAACGCACCACGTCGATGCCGATTTCCCGCGCCCATTCCTCGATCGCGCTGCCGAGAAACTGGTTGCCGCCGTGGATCAATACCTGCACTGGGTGCAGGCGGTGGTAAGCGTCCAGCACATGGCGGGACTTTTTGGTGTCGGCGTAATGACGACCTGCACAGATCAAGACGCGCATTGGGAGCATCCTTGTATTTCGCGGTGGCGGCCGGGCGACCGCCACCGTTTGAACGGCGGGGGGATCAGTACCACTGCTTGAAGCGGCGGATGTAGATCGTCTTCATCAGTTGGGCCACGCAGCAGTACGCCAGCAGAGTGCCCACCAGCCATGGGAAGTACGCCATCGGCAGCGGTTGCAGGCCCACCAGGGTGCCCAGTGGCGAGAACGGCACGTAGATGCCCAGGGCGATCACGATGCAGGTCATCATCAATACCGGCCAGGCAGCGGTGCTCTGGAAGAACGGAATCTTGCGGGTGCGCAGCATGTGCACCACCAGGGTTTGCGAGAGCAGCCCCTCGATAAACCAGCCGGACTGGAACAGCGTCTGCATTTCCACACTGTTGGCCGAGAACACGTACCACATCAGGGCAAAGGTGGTGATGTCGAAGATCGACGAGGTCGGCCCGATCCAGATCATGAAGCGACCGATGTTTTTCGCATCCCACTTACGTGGCTTGGCCAGGTATTCCTTGTCCATCTTGTCCCACGGCAGGGCCAGCTGGGAGATGTCATACATCAGGTTCTGCAGCAGCAGGTGGATCGCCAGCATCGGCATGAACGGAATGAACGCGCTGGCTACCAGCACCGAGAACACGTTGCCGAAGTTGGAGCTGGCGGTCATGTTCAGGTACTTCATGATATTGCCGAAGGTTTCGCGGCCCTTGAGCACGCCTTCTTCCAGCACCATCAGGCTCTTTTCGAGCAGGATGATGTCGGCCGACTCCTTGGCGATATCCGTACCGCTGTCCACCGAGATACCCACGTCGGCATCCCGCAGCGCCGGTGCATCGTTGATTCCGTCGCCGAGGAACCCAACAGTGTGGCCGTTGGCTTGCAGCGCCTTGAGCACCCGCGATTTTTGCAGCGGCGTCAACTTGGCGAACACCGTGCGTTCCTCTACGCGGCGCAGCAGTGTGGCGTCATCCATCGCTTCGATTTCCACGCCCAGCAGCGGCTGGCCTGGCTCGAGGCCGACCTGGCGGCAGATCTTGCTGGTGACCACCGCGTTGTCGCCGGTCAACACCTTGATCGCCACGCCGATCTGTTGCAGCGCTGCAATCGCCGGGCCTGCGGTTTCCTTCGGTGGGTCCAGGAAGGTCAGGAAGCCCTGGATCACCAGGTTGCGTTCATCGGTGGTGGTGTACTGCTGGCGTGCCAACGCTTTGGGGATATTGCGGGTCGCCACCACCAGCACGCGGAAACCATCTTCGTTGTAGTCATTAGCCAGTGCCAGCAGGTCCTCGCGCCGGCGATCATCCAGGGGCAGGGCTTCGCCGGCCTCCATGACGTGAGTGGAAATGCTCAGCATCTCTTCCACCGCGCCCTTGCACACCAGCAACTGGTCGCCGGCAGCGTCCTTGACCACGATCGACAGGCGACGGCGCACGAAGTCGAACGGCAATTCATCGACCTTGCTGTAGGCAAATGGCACCTGGAACTTGGGGTTCTGTTCCGAGAACTGCACCACGGCCTGGTCCATCAGGTTCTTCATGCCGCTCTGGTGAAAGCTGTTGAGCCAGGCCAGGGACAGCACCGCATCATCGCGCTGGCCGAAGGCGTTGACGTGATGCTCGAGGATGATCTTGTCCTGGGTCAGGGTGCCGGTCTTGTCGGTGCACAGCACGTCCATCGAGCCGAAGTTCTGGATCGCGTTGAGGCGCTTGACCACCACTTTGCGCTTGGCCATGGCCGTGGCGCCCTTGGCCAGGTTGGCGCTGACGATCATCGGCAGCATCTCCGGGGTGAGGCCCACAGCCACCGCCAGGGCAAACAGGAAGGCATCGCCCCAGTCACCTTTGGAGAAGCCATTGAGGAAGAACACGATGGGCACCATCACCAGCATGAAGCGGATCAGCAACCAACTGACGCTGTTCACCCCACGGTCGAAGGCGGTTTGCACCCGCGAGCCGACAATCGCTTTGGCCAGGGAGCCAAAGTACGTGCGCGGCCCGGTGGCGACCACCACGGCCTTGGCACGACCACTGACCACGTTGGTGCCCATGAAGCAGATATTCGGCAGGTCGAGCAGGTTGCCTTGGTCGGCGGCCAGGGCCGAGGCGGATTTTTGCGTGACATCGCCCAGGGTGTCGTACTTCTCCACCGGCAAGGCTTCGCCGGTCAGCACGGCCTGGCTGATAAACAAGTCACGTGACTCGATCAGGCGGATGTCGGCGGGAATCATGTCACCGGCCGACAGTTGCACGATGTCGCCGGCCACCAGCTCGCGCATCGGCACTTCGCGCAGGGTGGGCTGGGCGCCGACCTGTTCGCGGCGCAGCACGGTGGCGGTGGTGCGTACCATGGCCTTGAGGGCTTCGGCGGATTTCGCCGAGCGGTGTTCCTGCCAGAACCGCAGCAGGCTACTGAGCAGGACCATGGTCATGATGATGATGACTTTGGTCAGGTCGACTTCCTCACCGGCCTGCAGCGGCAACCAATAGTCGGTGACAAAGCTGATCCCGCCGAGGGTCAGCAGCACGTAGATGAAGGGGTTGTTCAGTGCCTGCAGGAACTGGACGATGGCGTGTGGCGGCTTGTCATGGGCGACTTCGTTATAGCCTTCCCGTTGCAGACGCGCCGAGGCGTCCAGTTCGGTCAGGCCATCCTGGGTGGCGCGCACATTGGCGAGGGTGGCCGCGAGGCCGTTCTGGGCTTCACGGGCGGCGCGCATCGACAGTTTGGTGTCGGCAGCGGTGCCATTTTTCTTGTGCAGAGGCGTGTTTTTTACGGCGCTCATTGTCTGTACTCCTGTCGCCAATTCTCGACAAAACATACCCGGTACTTACCTGCATACAGGCGAGCGAAAGCATGCCGAGCCGCGGACTTCGCGATCGGTTTAAATAAAGTGTTCAAGTAACTTTTACAGTGCCCGCTAACAGCGCGTTAATTAACGTGCGCGCAGCGGGCTACTACTGGACGTGTTCATAAAGAACTCCAGGGTATTAATAAGAAAGTTGCTGTTTCCAGCCAGGTCAGGCGGCGCGAGCGCTCACGTAAAGACCGAGCATCAAGCTAGCTTGCGCCAGGCTGGAAACCTTGGGTCTCTGCGGGTCTTGAGGGTCGGCGTGATCCCAGTGCTGCACCAGTTGGCCGCTGTCAGGGCAAATACGCCAGTGCGCCAGCGGTGGTGCCGGGCGCACTTGGGGGGAGGGTGCAACAAAGGCCGAGCGAGTGGGCGAAAAGCCCACGGGCGCGCGGCACAGCTTGGCGCGCAAGGCTGCGGCCAGTGTCGGTACATCGGGCAAAGCAATGAATGGGAAGGTCATAACACACCTCGGGACCGGACAGCGACCGGTGAGGCAGTTACGGTGGAGCATCGAGCTCTAGCGCAGCTTACCGGACCTGGAAGGCGAGTCCTGTCATATTCTGGGTTTGGCGCCCGATGCCCGCTGATACGGCGCTCGGACAGCGACTAGATACTGTGTCCATTGGCTTCTTTTGTGAGGTTTAAAAAAGGCCCCAGTTGCGGGCACGGGCAATCTACTCAGGCGGTAACAGAATGTCAACGCATGATTAATTAAATTAACCCGTGTTCAGAGTTCATTCAGATAAGAGGCACTCGGAAGTTGCTGGATATATAACTTCATATACCCTGGGCGGCGAGTATTGCCAGGTAGATCAATACCAAA
Organism: Pseudomonas haemolytica; assembly: GCF_009659625.1. GTDB lineage: Bacteria > Pseudomonadota > Gammaproteobacteria > Pseudomonadales > Pseudomonadaceae > Aquipseudomonas > Aquipseudomonas haemolytica. Next base: position 346,876 of record NZ_VOIW01000005.1, read on the forward strand.
CCGCAGGCCGCATAACTGACACGCTGCCACAGCGGTGATGCGTTCTTGCGCAGCAGGTTCACCAGCGCGGCGATCAGAAAACACGAGAGCACCGACGCCAGCATGAAACCGGCAAAAAACATCAGGGTCTGCCCGTGGCTGGGCGTGGCGCCGACGATGCCGGACAAGGCACTCCCCAGGGCGCCCCAGTACACGATGTTCTTCGGATTGGCCAAGGAGATCGCGGCGCCGACGGCCAACGCATTTTGCCGGGAACTGGCCGGTGCGTCGTCGGTTGCGGGCAACTGCCAGGCATCGATCAGGCTGCGGATGCCCAGCCACGCCAGGTACAGCGCACAGACGATCGTCAATGGCACCCGCACGGCGTCATGCTGGATCAGCAGCGCGATACCGGTGAGGCCAATCACTGCCCAGACGGCGTCGCCCACCAGCGAGCCGAACTGCACCAGCAGCGCCGGTGTGAAACCGTGGAGTAAGCCACGACGCAGCGTTTCTGCCAGCACCGCGCCGGGGGAGAGGCAAAACACAAAACCGAATACCAGTGCGTAGAAAAAGATCGTCAGCATGCCTGCGTCCTTTCAGGAAAGTGCAAAAGCATACGTCAGCGCGGGGTTAGGAAACCATGCAGATTTGAATGGCCCACAGGGTGACCCACATTTCTTTCAGGTTCGACTTGAAAACCGGTCGGTTTCAAGGCTATACGCTCGAGTTCAACCTTCAATTCATCCGAGCTGAGGCTTGCAAAGGGCAGCGCAAAAAACGCCTCGCATCGAGCGGCGATAATGTCGAGGGTGGCTTTGAATGCAGCGTCTACCTGGGCTTCATCACCGCGCATGTGCGAAGGGTCTTGCAGCCCCCAATGCGCCTTCACCGCCAAGCCGAAATACACGGGGCATGCTTCCCCAGCCGCGTTGTCGCACACGGTGATGACTATATCCGGAGGGCTACCTTCAAAGGCGTCATTGCCCTTGCTGTACAAGCGTTCGATGCTGATACCCGCCGCCTGCAGCGTGCTCAGGCTGCGGGGCAAGACCTGGCCTTTAGGGAAGCTGCCCGAGCTGATTGCCTCAAAGCCAGCCGGCGCCAAATGATTGAACATCGCCTCCGACAGGATGCTACGGCAACTGTTGGCGGTACACATGAACAGTACTTTCATTGCCGTCTCCTTTAGACGCTCAGGCGCAGGGCAAGAGCGGCGAGGGTGATCAACAGCACCGGTAAGGTCAGTACGATGCCGACCTTGAAGTAGTAACCCCAGGTGATGGTGATGCCTTTGCGTGCCAGGATATGCAGCCATAGCAAAGTCGCCAGGCTGCCGATAGGAGTGATTTTCGGGCCCAGGTCGCTGCCGATCACGTTGGCGTAGATCATTGCGTCCTTGACCACGCCCACGGCATGGCTGGACTCGATGGACAATGCACCGATCAACACCGTCGGCAGGTTATTCATCGCCGATGAGAGCAGCGCCGTTAGTACGCCAGTGCCCATGGCGGCGCCCCACACACCGTAGGTGGCGAAGGTGTCGAGCCAGGTCGCGAGGTAGTCGGTCAGGCCAGCGTTTCGCAGGCCGTATACCACCAGGTACATGCCCAGTGAAAAGATCACGATCTGCCAGGGCGCTTCCTTGAGGACTTTGCGCGTGGAAATCTTGTGGCCTTTGGCGGCAATCACCAGCAGCAACACGGCACATGCTGCGGAAATCGCACTGATGGGAATGCCCAGCGGCTCCAAGGCAAAACAGCCCACCAGCAAAATGCCGAGTACCCACCAGCCGGCGCGAAAGGTCGCACGGTCATGGATGGCGCTGGCGGGGTCGTCAAGGTCGGCCGGGTCGTAGGTCTGTGGAATATCCCGGCGGAAAAACCACAGCAGCACCGCCAGTGTCGCGGCGACGCTGACCAGGTTCACCGGCACCATCACGGCGGCATATTCGTTGAAGCCGATCTTGAAATAGTCCGCCGAGACGATGTTGACCAGGTTCGACACCACCAGCGGCAGGCTCGCCGTATCGGCGATAAACCCGGCGCCCATGACGAATGCCAGGGTCGCCGCCGGAGAAAAGCGCAAGGCCAGCAGCATCGACATCACGATGGGGGTCAGAATCAGCGCCGCGCCGTCGTTGGCAAACAGCGCCGATACCAGGGCACCGAGCAGCACCATATAGGCAAACAACCGCCGGCCGCGGCCACGCCCCCAACGCGCCACATGCAGGGCGGCCCAGGCGAAGAACCCGGCCTCGTCGAGTAGCAGGCTGATGATGATCAGCGCGACAAAGGTGCCGGTGGCGTTCCAGATGATGTGCCAGACCACCGGAATGTCCGCCAGGCTGATCACCCCGCAGCCCAGGGCCAGGATCGCACCCAGGCTGGCACTCCAACCCACGCCCAGGCCCTTGGGCTGCCAGATGACCAGCACAATGGTGATTAAGAAAATCGCACTTGCGACAAGCATGAATAAACGCTCCGATGGCTCAGCAGCAGGTGCTGGTCCGTTGTGGTCTGTCGCCCATTGCATCCAGACGCAGCGCGTCGTTCTGCAACCATGGCTGGTTGGCTTGCAGGGTGGTGTCCAGCACCTGTTTGACCCAGGTGGGCAGGGCCGGATTGATGCGGTAGTAGATCCATTGCCCTTGGCGACGGTCCAGCAGCAGCCCGCAACTGCGCAATTGCGCCAGGTGGCGGGAGACTTTTGGCTGGCTGTCGTCCAGAGCATGGATCAGTTCACACACGCAAAGTTCGCCTTCGCGCAAGATCAACAGGGTCAGCCGTGCGCGGGTGGCATCGGCCAGGCATTTGAACAAGGAGGGAGGGCAGAGAAGATCCGACATGGCCAAGGCCTATATATATGTTTATCCGAATATACGTATTTCCATATATTTCAGTCAAACCTTGTTTCATTTGATATGGATCAAATGCCCTGGAAACAGCCACAACTGTTTGAAATTAAACTGAAACACAAATGTCCTAAAGTGCCCGCCCATTGCTGAAGAAGGAAGAACCTGCGTGACCCGTGCCACTCGCAACCTGCGCAAGACCCTGGATTCCGTCGCGGAAAATAACGAAACCGCGGCGTTCGACCTGATGCGTGCCGTCGAAAAACTCAGCGATGAAGTGCTGCGTCAACGCCTGCTCAACACCATCCACCGGCTGAACCAGGATGCCTACGAACTGCGCGAAGCGCGGGATTCGGTGGAGCAGGTCTCGGTAAAGCTCGCCTGAGCAAGATCGTTCAAGACAAGCGCTTTATGGTGCTGGCATGCTTGTCGACTGTCTGTCGATGAGCCGTTTCCATGCCCACTGCATTACCTCATTACGCCTTCACACGCGGCGCCATCGCCGTCATTCCCTTGTCCCTGGCCTGCGCGCCCTGGGGATTGCTCGCCGGGTCCATGGCCATCGACGCGCAATTTACCCCGCTGCAAGCCCAAGGCTTGTCCGCCATTGTGTTTGCCGGTGCGGCGCAGTTGGTGGCAATCGGCATGGTCAAGAGCGGCGCCAGCCTGATTTCCATTGTGCTGACCACTTTGTTGCTGACCTCCCAGCATCTGCTGTATGGCATGCACATGCGGCCCACGTTGTCTTCGCTCAATACCCGCTGGCGCATGAGCCTGGGTTTTCTGCTGACCGATGAGTTCTTCGCGCTGGTCAACCACTATGACCGCGAGACCTTCAATCGTTGGTATGCCCTGGGCGTCGGCCTGACGTTTTATATCATCTGGAACCTCTTCACTCTGGCTGGCATTGTGCTGGGCAAAAGCATTCCCGGGCTGGACCAGTTGGGGCTGGAGTTCTCGATTGCCGCGACCTTTATCGCCTTGATCACGCCAGTGGTACGCGATGTGCCCACGGTGGTGTGCGTCGCCGTTTCGCTGCTGTGCTCGGTATGGTTGAGTTACCTGCACTGGGAATCGGCGGTGGTGGTTTCGGGGGTGTTGGGGATGAGCGCAGGGTTTGCCTGCAAGCGCCTGGGAGTGGGGCAGCGATGATCTACTTGATGATTGTGGCCATGGGCCTGGTGGTGTTTTTCAACCGCTATGTGTTTCTCGAACCGCGCCTGCCGGTGCGGCTCAATCGCGGCGCCCGTGAGTTCCTGGGTTTCGCCGTGCCGGGCATGCTCACGGCGATCTGCGGGCCGATTATTTTTCTGGCTGACCATCAGCTCAACCTGAGCCCGACCAACCCTTACTTGCTGGCCGGTATCTGCGCCGTGGCGTTGATGTTCTGGACGCGCAGCGTGTTGATCACCGTGTTGCTGAGCATGGCGCTGTTCTATCTGTTTCGTTGGTGGCTCTGACACCCAGGCAAAAAAAAGCCCGCGGGAGGGCGGGCAGAAGGGACGCTTCTTGAAAATGAGCTTGGCCACTATAGGCGGCAAGTTTGCCCTTCACAGTGAAACAAAGTTCATGGGCGCGTCAGTTGGCGCCAGCACAATGGTAGAGTCACGGTTTTTCCAAGGAAGCAATGGCATGCACAAGGTGGTAATTGGCGCATTGGTACTGGCAGCACTGGCCGGTTGCGCGGGCTCGAAGATGAAAGAGGCACGCGCCGGCAGCCCCTACAAAACTTTGGCATCGGACAAGACCACCCTGGTGGTTGCCCAATGCATCCAGTTCGGCTGGCAGGATGAAAGCGTGTTTGGCGTTGACGCCGGCGGTTTCAAGGAGCCCACCGAGGCTGGTGGTTTCACGGTCTACACCACGGGTGGCGACTACTTTGCCGATGTACAAAGCACTGGGGCGGGTTCTACCGTCAAGTACTATGCAGCCGAAGACAATATGCCAGCCAAACGCCGCTTGGCTGCCCTCGCCACTTGTCTGTAATACGTTGCCTTAGTCATATTCCGAAACGCCTGGCAGGACAGCCGCCGGGCATTGTCTTATGATTCACTCGCTCGCTCGACGCGATGGCTCTTTACCGGTACACGGATGTCGAGGCTTAAACGTCGGGCGAGCACCTCTTTGTTTCGCCTCAGCGTGGCATGAAACCCAGTTGCCAGCGGCGCGGAATCATCAGTGTCACCAGCCCCAGTAATCCCGCCAATGCACCACTGACCCACAGTGCGCGCAAGCCCATCTGCTGCTCCAGCAGTGCCCCGATCACCGCGCCGATAAACATTCCGGCCCAGGGAATCAATTGCACGCGCCAGCCATTGCGGCGTTCGCCCAATAGCCAGCGCCCCAGCCCGCGACCAAAGCGTGATAGCGCGCCGGTGACGTAGGTGAGCCCCACTGGCAAACCGTTCACTTCCTCGACGGCCGCGTTGAGCATGCCCATGGCGATAATCGCCGCCAGCAAAGCGGGCAAGGTCTCTGTCGATGGCCACAGCGCCGCGCCGCAGAGCAAGGCACCGATGCACAGCAACAGTGGCAACGCGTGGCGCTTGCTGAAACGGCTGACCACCACGCCCAATGCGTTGCCGACCACAAAGGTGGCGACCAGCAGCACCAGGCGCCCGGTGAGCCCGAGGTCGCCGGCGCTGATGGCCACCGCCAGGCGCGTGGTGTTACCACTCATGAACGAGACAAAATCGCCGCTGGCCATAAAGCCGATGGCATCGGTCATGCCCGCCAGCACTGACAGGCAAGCCACCAGCATCATGCCCACCCGTCCACGCCAGCGCTGTCGATGGGCGAGCGTGACATTGGTGTAAGGCTTGCGGGACGAAGGCAGCATGGGGCCGGTTTCCTCGATGAGATTATCCGGCCACTACCGTAGGACGCTTTGCGTGGGCGCGCAATGACCTCAGGCATGCTCCAGTTGCCAGCCAGTGCTGTACCACGTCAAAAGATGAGTCGGCTCGAGCGCCTGTAGAAACGCCTCGTCGTGGGAAACCGCCAGCATTGCGCCGCTGAAGCCTTTCAATGCCTGTTCAAAGGCGAGCACCGATTCCAGGTCCAGGTGATTGGTGGGTTCATCCAACAGCAGTAACTGCGCGGGTATCTTCCGCCAAAGGGCAACGGCCATCGCCGCTTTCAGACGCTCGCCGCCGCTGAGTTGCCCCATCGGTTGTGTGACCCGCAAGGCGTCCAGTTGCAGCAAGGCCAGGCGCGTACGCAGTTCGGCTTCGGCCAGCGGGGTGTCGAGCCGGTTGAGTTGCACGATGATGCTATGCCGGTCGTCCAGCAGCGCCAGGTGCTGATCGAGATAGGCGCCGGGCACCGCCACCGTGCACCCGCCACTCACGGCCTGCCATTGACCTGCGAGCAACTTGAGCAAGGTGGACTTACCGCAGCCGTTGGGCCCGCGCACGGCGACACGCGCAGGCCCCGCCAGGTTGATCGTCAGATAGCTTGCGGGCGCCAGCGGATCGAGCCAGGGCAGTTGCGCACGCTCCAGGGCCAGTACTTGCCGGCCATTGGGTACTGCCGAGGCTGGCAAGGCGAGCAGGGTGGGCGTCTCATCCACCACGCGCTCGTAGGCCTGGCGCACCTTTGCATCGAGTTGGTGTTTGTGCTCGTGATGCGCACTGCGCACCGTGCTGACGATCTCCGTAGCGGCGCCTTTCCAGCGCGCTTTGGTAAAGCGGTCGACGTTGGCAGTCTCGGCGTGTTTGCGCGAGCGTGCGGCGTTGCGCTGCAGGCTGTCATGGTGTTTTTGCAGGCGCCGACGCTCACGGCTACGTGTCTGGCGCGCATGTTCCCAGGCCGCGATGGCGGCCTGCTGTTGCGTCTCCCGTTGCTGGCGATAGGCGTCGTAGTTGCCGCCGTAGACCTCTACGCCAAGAGGCGACAATTCGATGATGCGCCCCATGGCATTGAGTAACTGCCGATCATGGCTGACCATCACCAGGCCGCCGCGCCAATCGCCCAGCACACGTAGCAGCCAAGCGCGCCCGGCACTGTCGAGGTGGTTGCTGGGTTCGTCCAGAATCAGCAACTGCGGCGCCGCCAGCAACGCACCGATCACTGCGACCCTGGCCAATTGGCCGCCGCTGAGTTGATCGGCCTGCGTGCTGGCGTTGACAGTTGGCAAACCCGCCGCATCCAGTGCCAGGCGCAAGCGCTCGGCCAGGTCCCAGCGATCGCCGATCAGCTCCATATCACAGACCTGCGCTTCACCTCGAGCCATACGCTCGAGCGCGGCCAAGGCGGGGGCGGTTGCGGTGATATGGGCAACCGTTTCTCCCGCTTGGACCCTCAACGCCTGGGGCACATAGGCGACGTTGGCGGGTGTTTTCAAGGTGCCGGAGGAGGGCAGCAGTAGTCCGGCCATCAATTTCGCCAGGATACTTTTGCCACGCCCATTGCGCCCGACAATGCCGGTGGGGGTGTGATCAATGGACAGGTTCAGGTCCTCCAGCAAGGTTTCGCCATTGGCGAACTGGAAAGACACGTGTTGCAGGGAAACAAGCGCGGGCAGCCGGTTGACGTCAGTCATCAGCACCTCCAAAAAAATGTCGAACAGGCCAACAAGCGCGCCAGGCGGCTCGTTGCAGATACATTTTGGAAGGCTTAGTTGTTCACGTCGGCGGTCATCCCGTGAGTCAGAAGGGACGCAGAGGCTAACCCACCTTGGCTTTATGCGGCAAGTCTTCGGCCAATTTTTCCAGGAACATCGCCAGGGCCACTTCCTCGGCCTTCAGGCCTTTGCGCACCCGCGGCTTGGGCAGCTTCGACAACTCACCGAGGCTGAAATGCTCAAGCACCGCAGGGTGGATATAGCACTTGCGACACACAGCCGGCGTATTGCCCAACTGCCGGGAGACGTCCTTGACCATCGCCACCACATGCCGCTTGGCGTCAGACTCCGGCTGCCACGCCAACTCACGCAATACCGCCAACGCCATTGCAGTGCCGGCCCAGGTGCGGTAGTCCTTGGCGGTAAAGTCTTCGCCGGTCAGCTCGTGCAGGTAGGCGTTGACGTCGTGGGAACTGACGGTATGCCGCTCGCCATCTTCATCCAGGTACTGGAACAGGTTCTGCCCAGGCAGCTCCATGCAGCGCTTGACCACCCTGGCCAGGCGTCGATCCTTGACGCTGATTTGATGCTCGACCCCGCTCTTCCCACGGAACTGGAACTGGATTTCGCTGCCCTTGATGTCCACATGTCGATTGCGCAGGGTGGTCAGACCGTAGGATTTATTCTCGCGGGCGTACTGGGTATTGCCGACGCGGATCAGGGTGGCGTCGAGTAACATCACCACGGTCGCCAGCACCTTTTCGCGAGTAAACCCCGGCTCGGCGATTTGCGCTTCCAGCTGTTTGCGCAATTTGGGCAAGGCAGTGCCGAAGGCCTGCAACCGCGAGTACTTGTCGCTGTCACGTACTTCGCGCCAGCGTGAGTGGTAGCGGTATTGCTTGCGGCCACGGGCATCGCGGCCGGTGGCTTGCAGATGGCCGCGAGGGTCGGCGCAGATCCACACATCGGTGTAGGCGGGCGGCACCGCCAGGGCGTTCAGGCGTTTGATTTCATCGGCATCGGTGATGCGTTCACCTTTTGCATCCAGGTACTGGAACTTGCCCCGCAGCTTTTTGCGGCGGATGCCAGGCTGGGTATCGTCAACGTAATGCAGGTCGCGGGGCAGGTCGGCGGGCAGCGAAGAGTCAGGCATGGTGCGGGTTCCTAGGCAACAAATCAGGCCGGTATGTCTGATTGACCGCAGCCTCTGGCGGTCGTGCCAATTGGTTACGCCAGCACCGCCACCGCCTTGATTTGCGCCCACAACGCTTGGCCCGGATGCACGTGCAACTGGTCCCGGGAGAAACGTGTGATGCGTGCCAGCAATGGCGTGCCGCCTGCGTCCAGGCGCACCAGCACATGGGCACTGTTGTCCGCGGCAATGTCCTGGGTGACGATCACCGGCAGCCGATTGAGGATGCTGCTGTGTTCCTCCGCCTGCTGGCTGAGGCTTACATCCCGTGCCTGGACCTTGACCCGCAGCTGTTTGCCCACCGCCAGCGGCGCATGGGCCACGCGGATCTGCAACGGGCAGTCGGGTAGTTGCAAGGTCAGCAACTGATAGTGCGCGTCATAGGCAATCACGCTGCCGGTGATGACCACGCCGGCATCGTCGCCGAGGGCCAGTGGCAGGTCGAGGCGCGCCAGAGTTTCGCCGATGGGCCCGCTGGCCAGCGCCTTGCCGTCGCTGAGCAAGACGATATGGTCGGCCAGGCGCGCGACCTCATCCTGGGCATGGCTGACGTACAGCACCGGGATATCCAGTTCGTCGTGCAGCCGTTCCAGGTAAGGCAGGATCTCGCTTTTACGTTTGCTGTCCAGGGCCGCCAGCGGTTCATCCATCAACAGCAACCTGGGGCTGGTGAGCAGTGCACGGGCGATGCCGATGCGTTGGCGTTCGCCACCGGACAGGTGTTGCGGGTGACGCTCAAGCAGGTGGCCGATGCCCAGCAGCTCGGTGGCCTGGGCCATGTCCACACGCCGTTGCTGACGTGGAATGCGCTTGAGGCCGAACTCCAGATTGGCACGCACCGACAGATGGGGAAACAGGCTGGCCTCCTGGAACACATAACCCAAGGCGCGTTTATGCGCTGGCACAAACAGCCCTTTCTGGCTGTCTTGCCAGACCTCATCGTTGATTTGCACAAAACCCTCTTCGGCGCGCTCCAAACCGGCGATACAACGCAGGCAGGTGGTCTTGCCGGAGCCGGAATGCCCGTAGAGAGCGGTCACGCCACGGCCGGGCAATTGCAGGTCTACATCCAGCGCGAAGGCGGCGTACTTCAGGTGCAGGCGTACATCCATCATCGCGATCAGCTCCAGCCCATCTTGGTTTTACGGCTGGAATACAGTGCCAGCAACACGAGGAACGCGAACACCACCATGGAGCCGGCCAGCCAATGGGCCTGGGCATATTCCATGGCTTCGACGTGGTCATAGATCTGCACTGAGACCACACGGGTCTTGTCCGGGATATTGCCGCCGATCATCAGCACCACGCCGAACTCGCCGACGGTATGGGCAAAGCCAAGAATCGACGCGGTGATAAACCCCGGGCGCGCCAGGGGCAGGATCACCGTGAAAAACGTGTCCCAAGGGTTGGCGCGCAAAGTCGCGGCCACCTCCAGCGGGCGTGTGCCGATGGCGCAGAAGGCATTCTGCAACGGCTGCACCACGAACGGCATGGAGTAGATCACCGAGCCGATCACCAGCCCGGCGAAACTGAAGGTCAGGGTGCCCAGGCCCAGCCACTGGGTGAACTGGCCGAAGTAACCGTTGGGCCCCATGGTCAACAGCAAGTAGAAACCTATGACCGTTGGCGGCAGCACCAACGGTAATGCGACCACTGCACCAATGGGGCCGCGCCACCACGAGGTGGTGCGCGACAGCCACAGGGCAATCGGAGTGCCGATGATCAACAGGATCACGGTGGTCAGTGACGCCAGCTTGATGGTCAACCAGATCGCGGAAAAATCAGCACTCGATAGGGGCATTTACAACTCGTAACCGTAGGATTTGATAACCGCAGCAGCTTTCGGCCCTTTCAGGTAGTCAACCAGGGCCTTGGCGGCGGCGCTGTCTTTGCCCTTATTGAGGATCACGGCGTCCTGTTTGATCGGGTCATGCATCGATGCTGGAACAATCCACGCCGAACCGCTGGTGACTTTGCCGTCTTTATAGATCTGCGACAAGGCAACAAAGCCCAACTCGGCATTGCCGGTGGACACGAACTGATAGGCCTGGGTGATGTTCTGCCCCTCGACGAGCTTGTCCTTGACCTGCTCGGTCAAACCTTCCTTGGCCAGCACTTGGGTGGCGGCCAGGCCGTAGGGCGCGGCTTTGGGGTTGGCGATAGACAGGTGCTTGAACTGGTTTTGCTTCAGCACGTCACCGTTGGCGTCCACGTAGCCTTCCTTCGCTGACCACAGCGCCAGGGTGCCGACCGCATAGGTAAAGCGCGAACCCTTGACGGTAGCGCCTTCGGCTTCGAGCTTTTGCGGGGTGGTGTCGTCTGCGCTGAGGAACACTTCGAACGGCGCACCGTTCTTGATCTGGGTGTAGAACTGCCCGGTTGCGCCATACGCTGCAACCAGCTTGTGGCCGGTGTCTTTTTCGAAGTCGGCGGCAATCGCCTGGATCGGTGCGGTGAAGTTGGCGGCTACAGCCACCTGCACTTCATCAGCCTGGGCCGAACCCAAGGCGAAGACGGCAAGCAGGGGGGCCAGGCGTGAAGCGCGAATCATCATGAAGAAACTCCTTGGGTGTGTACGGCTTGTTATAGGTGGAAGGCTCAACCGCTATGTATAGGAATATATAGCGGTTGGCCATTGCCGGTACAGTGCAAAGTTGTCCCTGACGTCAGTTGCGCGTCAGCCTGTCCAATGCCTGCTCGGCCAATTCGCGGGTCAGCGCATAAGTGGACGAGTCTTTGCCCAGGCCCAGAGCCTGGCCAGCCCACAGGTTGCTGAAGCCTGCTTCATCCTTGGCCTTGAGCGGTATCAATGCACCACCGGCTGTGGGGAACGCCGGGGCGGCCAGGTTGATCGCGCCGAGCTCAAGCATCACGCGGTTGACGATGCCCCGGGCCGGGCGCCCGGTGAACAGGTTGGTCAGTGCGGTTTCGCTCGCCTGGGCATGGCGCAGCGCGTGGTGATGGGCGGCGGTCACGCTGGCTTCGGGAGTGAACAGGTACGCCGTGCCAATCTGCACCGCCGAGGCGCCCAGGGCCATGGCCGCGACGATACCGCGCGCATCGCCGATGCCGCCTGCGGCAATCACCGGCACGCTGACCGCATCGACAATCTGCGGCACCAGGGCCATCAAACCGATCTGGCTGTTGAGGTCGTCGCTGAGAAACAGGCCTCGGTGCCCACCGGCTTCAATGCCCATGGCGATAATCGCGTCGCAGCCGTGCTCTTCCAGCCAGAGCGCTTCCTCGACAGTGGTGGCCGATGACAGCACCTTGGCGCCGGTGGCTTTTACCCGGTCCAGCAAGGATTTTTCCGGCAGGCCGAAGTGAAAGCTCACGACCTCCGGACGAAATTCTTCAACCACTTGGCAAGCTGCGTCGTTGAACGGTGCGCGATTCGACACAGGCGTCGGCGCGTCAAAATCGGCACCCAGTTCACGGTAGTAGGGTTGCAGCAAATCCTTCCAGCGGCGGTCCCGTTCTTCATCGGCTTCGGGCGGCTGATGACAGAAGAAGTTCACATTCAGGGGCCGTGTACTGGCCTGGCGGATTAAAGACAAGGCATCGCGCAGTTGCTCGATACTCAACGCGGCGGCAGGCATTGAGCCGAGTGCGCCGGCCTGATGGGCGGCGATGACCATGGCGGTGGTCGTCGCGCCGGCCATCGGGGCCTGGATGATCGGCACATCAATGCCCAACAGGTCGAGAATACGGGTGTCTGGCCAGGTGCTCATGGGGTGCGTCTCCAGCGTTAGTAAGGCATTTCGCTGTTTTAGCAGGGCCCTTGGCAGCCGGCCAGTCTGTTTTATTCACTGGACGAAAGCGGTGTTTTGTGGGGCTCGGGTTTCAACGCGGTGTTTCGCGCTCCAGCAACTGACGCTTGCGCTCGACCCCCCAACGGTAACCCGACAGCTCGCCATTGCTGCGCACCACGCGATGGCAGGGAATCGCCACCGCCAGGTGATTGGCTCCACAGGCCTGGGCCACGGCGCGAAAGGATTTGGGTGCACCGATACGCTCGGCTATCTGCGCATAGCTGGCGGTGCTGCCCACCGGGATTTCGCGCAATGCCTGCCACACTCGCTCTTGAAAGGCCGTGCCGCGCAGGTCTAAGGGCAAATCCAGGCCCAGGGCGGGAGCTTCGACACACCCTACAACTTGGGCGACCAACTGCTCGAAACCCTGGTCCGCGCCAACCAGTTCGGCCTTGGGGAACTGATCTTGCAGGTCGCGCACCAGTGTGTCCGGATCATCCCCGAGCAAGATTGCACACACGCCAGTTTGGCTCTGCGCCACCAGGATCGCTCCCAGCGAACATTGGCCCACAGCAAATCGAATGGTGTTATTGGCGCCGCCGCCTTTGTAATCACGGGGCTTCATGCCGAGCAATTGATCAGCGGCTTCATAGAAGCGGCTGTTGGAGTTGAAGCCGGCGTCATACAGCGTGTCGGTCACCGAATGCTGGCCCTTGAGGCCATCGCGGACTTTGCGCGAACGCAGGGCACTGGCGTAACCCTTGGGCGTCAGGCCGGTGCTGGCTTTGAACACGCGATGGAAGTGGAATGGACTCAACCCCGCCTGGCGGGCTAGCGCTTGCAGGCTCGGTGGCGTTTCGGCCAGTTCGATCTGCCGGCAGGCGTCGGCGACTAACTGCGCATGCTGGGCAGCCAGTTGGGTCTGGTCGCCGGCCGCACGTTTGCTGGGACGATAACCTGCGGCCTCCGCTTGCGCCGGGGTGTCGAAGAATTCGATATTTTCCGGGCGCGGTAAACGCGAGGCGCTGCTGGGCCGGCAATACACGCCAGTGGTTTTCACGCCATAGACAAACAGCGCGTCTGCCTTGGCATCGCGGGTGATGATGGCGGCCCAGCGCGGATCGTGTTCATTGTTCATGGCCTGCACTCTTGACGGTTCACGGGCAGATTAACCGCGCCGGTCACGTACAACACTCCGAAGCTTGCGGTCAAATTAGCCAGCCGTGCGAAAGGTCAGATTGATGCGTTGCGGGCCCATGACGGGATGCACGCCGTCCTTGATCGGCATCACCCCATGAAAACGCAGGCGATCAACGCCGCCCCAGACCACCACATCGCCATGGAACAGCGAGACCTTTTGCGTTTTGTCACTGCGCTCATGGCCACCGAACAGGAAAACCGCCGGCAGGCCCAGGGACACCGAGACCACGGGCGCGCTGTAGCAGCGCTCGTTCTTGTCCTGGTGCAGGGACATCTTTGCCCCCGGCACATAACGGTTGATCAGGCAGGCGTCGGGCGAAAAGCCGCTGAAGCCGGCCTCGGTTGCCGCCGCCACGGCCAGTTGGCGCAACGTGTCGGGCATGGCCGGCCAGGGTTGCTGGTTGCGTGGGTCGAGAGGGCTGTAGCGATAGCCGCGGCTGTCGGTGGTCCAGCCCAACTCGCCGCAACTGCTGAGCGCTGCCGACATGGTGAAGCCACCGGGCGTGACCATCTGCCGAAACGGTGATTGGGCCAGGATACGCCGCAACTCGGGCAGCAAGCGCTCAATCCAGGGCAGGGCGTAGCCCCTTAGCACGTAGGACTCTTCACCAATCTGCTCGCGCCCGGCCGGCTGTTGCAGGGCATCCTCGGCGAACAGATCGGCGGTAGGCCCTGACATGGCTTACAGCGCCTTGCTCACGTTGATGTCGGTGATTTCGTCACTGGCATCATGAATTTTCGCCAACGCTTGCTTGGCTTCTTCGACGCTGTTGGTTTCCAGCTGGGCAAATTCAAAGCGGCGTTCGCCGTTGAGTTTGTACTTGATGACGTATTTGGTCGTAGGGGTCACTGCTTTTTTCCTGTCAGGTGTTCGGGTCAGCTCAGCTTGGTGCTGGTGCGACGAACGATGCGGATCTTGTGGGACAGCGCCGGCTTGCGCGTCACGCTGATAGCGCGACGGGTCACCACATCCAGGGTGATGTTCCAGAACCCGGTGCTGGGTGCGGTGATCTTGGCCGGGAATTGATCGAATGCGCCACCGTGGTAGGTATGGCGGCCGCCATTTTTGAAGCTGCGAAAGTTCGCATCGCTCATCAGGCGAATGTTGCAGGTTTGCGAGCACTCGATGACAACAATGTCGCCCTCGTTGAGGTGCTCACGCTGGTGGATGAATTTCATGGGGGTGTCTCCAGAAGGGCTTTTTCTGAAAAATCAGAACGATACGTAGGTTAATATGGAGTTTATCAGCCCCAGCGCGTTTATTATCGGGCCGTCGTCGACGACTTCGACAATTTAAAACAGTTATTTACCGTGTTATCAGAGATAAATCCTACGTTGGTGGGAGAAAATTACCATCCCCGCTGTCGTAGGGTCTTTATCGGAGGTTTTAGTATGAAGTGGAGTGTGTTGGTGCTGGCCTTGGCAATAGGTGGGTGTGCTTCGGTTGCAGATATCAAGCAGACCCCGCCAACATTGGTGGTCATCTCAGGGAAGAAGCCGCAGGAATATGCGGCGTGTGTTGTGCGCAAATTGGAGGCAACCCGTCGGCCGCCGCAGATCGAGCCCCATAAAGACGGTTTTCAGGTGATTGTGCCGCAGAAATTCTCGGCAGACCCGTCGGCGATCTTCGAAATCGAAGACCGCTCCAGCGGTAGTAGCATCAAGCTCTATGAGAGCATGTCCAATGTGCCGATCCGGCCCGGTGACGTGAAGAAAGCCGGGGAAGACTGCATTTCCGGCTGAGCCCAGGTTCGTCCCACGCACTGCCCCGATAAAAAAGCCCCCATCCTGGATGGATGGGGGCTTTTTTGGTTGTGTGTTCGTGCTGAACGGGCAGGGCATCCGTTAAACTGTCGGGCATTCACTGCAAAGATGCCGCTCAAACCTAGGGTTCGAGCGGCATTTGTCCTTTCTGGAAAGCCCGTTATGAAACGAGAACACGTCAAAGCCCGTCATGCTGAAGGTCAGATTTCGGCGACCCATGTCATCCAGAACCCCGCGGATCTGGGCGAATGGATCGTTTTTTTCAAGAAAAGCGGTGGGCGCAGTTACTTCCTGGTCGATGATCAGGATGAGGTCGAATCATTCCCGCGCCTGGATGACCTGATAGAGATCCTGCGGGGCCTGGGCATCAAGTTTGCCGAAGTACACCTGTAGCGCCACGGCTTACTTGCACACCACCACCACGCTGCGACCTTTGAAGTTGCCCACATCCTGGCCCAGGGTCTTGTCGCTTTCCTTGAGGGCAGGCGTGCCATTGGTACCGACGATGCGGTAACCGGTGCCCGCGCAGGAGGCATCGGCTTTTTCGTAGCAACTGGCCCATGAATTGGCCTCGCCCGAACAGTCGATGGTCAAGCCCTGCTCGCCATTTTTCAGGAAGGTGTCGGAGGTAGTGGTGCAGCCAGCCAGCGCCAGTACGGCAGTCAGTGCCATGAGTTTGTTCATGTTAGGGTCGTCGTCAAGGGTATTGGAGGGGCACGCTGACACTGTCGTGGGGCGTTTGTTGAAGATTATAGCGAACTGCCATCTAGGTACAGGCAAACACAAAAAAGCCCCTTGTATCGGGGCTTCATGCGCAGGGCCATGTGCCTTACTTGCCCTTGGGCCGTTTGCTCGACGCATGGCCCGCTTCATCTACAAAAACCTCGGCTACCGCGATCGCCAATTGCTCGGTTGGGAATGTCCCGGCGACGCTGTCGCCGTGGAAGTTGATCAGGTGCCAGCCGTCTGCTCGTTGCGTGATCAGGTAGCCGTTTACGCCTTTTGGTTCTGACATCTATTAACAATCTCGTGGTCTGGTTCAAGCCGTCAATGATAGCGCCAAATGGTACTGGGGCGTGCAAGTTGTTGCAGGTTAGTGCCGGACTCGGAAAAGCGTGCTAAAACGGTTTGGACCCTTTTAAACAAGGTATCAAGCTTTGTATCGGTTGGCCGTCGGTGCCGCCCTTTGTAGGATCAGCGGAACTTACGCCGACATTTTTTCTCTATGTTGCTATCGCAACGCCAGCAGGACCCATTGTAAGGTGACTGCGGCCTGATTAGACTGCGCCGAATTCCGTACGCACAGCCCTTTGTAAGGACTCATATGATCAAGAAATGCTTGTTCCCAGCAGCCGGTTACGGCACTCGCTTCTTGCCAGCGACCAAAGCCATGCCCAAAGAGATGCTGCCGGTGGTGAACAAGCCACTGATCCAGTACGGCGTCGAAGAGGCCCTGGATGCCGGCTTGAACGAGATCTCCATCGTGACCGGTCGTGGTAAGCGCGCGCTGGAAGACCACTTCGACATCAGCTACGAGCTGGAAAACCAGATCAAGGGCACCGACAAGGAAAAGTACCTGGTCGGCATCCGTAAATTGCTCGACGAGTGCTCGTTCTCCTACACCCGTCAGACCCAGATGAAAGGCCTCGGTCATGCCATCCTCACCGGGCGCCCGCTGATCGGTGACGAGCCGTTCGCTGTAGTCCTGGCCGATGACTTGTGTGTGAATCTGGAAGGCGACGGCGTACTGACCCAGATGGTCAAGCTTTACCAGAAATACCGCTGCACCATCGTTGCAGTCATGGAAGTCAACCCAACCGAAACCAATAAGTACGGTGTCATCGCCGGTGACGATATTGGCGACGGCCTGATCCGCGTACGCGACATGGTCGAGAAGCCAGCGCCGGAAGACGCGCCGTCGAACCTGGCGATCATCGGTCGCTACATCCTGACCCCGGACATCTTCAAGCTGATCGAAGAAACCGAGCCAGGCAAGGGCGGTGAAATCCAGATCACCGACGCCCTGTTGAAGCAGGCCAAAGACGGTTGCGTGATTGCCTACAAGTTCAAAGGCCAGCGTTTTGACTGTGGTGGCGCCGAAGGCTACATCGAGGCAACCAACTTCTGCTACGAGCACTTCTACAAGACTGGCAAGGCTTACTGATTCACGCTTGCCTGCCTGTTTCAAGAGAAAGCCACCTCCGGGTGGCTTTTTCGTTTTTCAGCCCCATGTAAGTCGGTATGCTGGCGTCCTGCCGAGGAGAATGAAATGGCCTACGATTTTGACCTGTATGTAATTGGCGCCGGTTCCGGCGGCGTTCGCGCGGCGCGCTTTGCCGCGGGCTTTGGTGCCAAGGTGGCCGTGGCGGAGAGCCGCTATCTGGGCGGCACCTGTGTGAACGTCGGCTGCGTGCCGAAGAAGCTGTTGGTGTACGGCGCGCATTTTGCCGAGGATTTCGAACAGGCCAGCGGTTTCGGCTGGTCCTTGGGTAAGGCGAACTTTGATTGGGCGACCCTGATTGCCAACAAGGACCGCGAGATCAATCGCCTCAATGGCATCTATCGCAACCTGCTGGTCAACAGCGGCGTAACCCTGCATGAGGGGCATGCACGTCTGGTTGACGCGCATCAGGTAGAGATCAACGGTGAGCGTTTTACCGCCAGGCACATCCTGATCGCCACGGGTGGCTGGCCGCAGATTCCTGAAATTCCAGGACGTGAGCACGCCATTGGTTCCAATGAGGCGTTCTTCCTGAAAGAGCTGCCTAAACGTGTACTGGTGGTGGGTGGTGGTTACATTGCAGTTGAGTTTGCCGGCATCTTCCACGGCCTGGGTGCGCAGACTTCCCTGCTATATCGCGGCGATTTGTTCTTGCGCGGGTTTGATGGCTCGGTGCGCAAACATTTACAGGAAGAACTGACCAAGC
Organism: Pseudomonas haemolytica; assembly: GCF_009659625.1. GTDB lineage: Bacteria > Pseudomonadota > Gammaproteobacteria > Pseudomonadales > Pseudomonadaceae > Aquipseudomonas > Aquipseudomonas haemolytica. The sequence continues at coordinate 365,108 of NZ_VOIW01000005.1, forward strand.
GCGGCCTGGACCTGCAGTTCAATGCCGACATCGAGCGTATCGACAAGCAGGCCGATGGCAGCCTCAAGGCAACCTTGAAGGATGGTCGCGTGCTGGAAGCCGACTGCGTGTTCTATGCCACTGGCCGGCGCCCGATGCTGGATAACCTGGGCCTGGAAAACACTGGCGTCGAACTGGATGAGCGCGGTTTTGTCGCGGTAGATGATCTTTACCAGACCGCCGAGCCCTCAATCCTGGCGATTGGCGATGTGATTGGTCGTGTGCAACTGACGCCGGTTGCCCTGGCTGAAGGCGTGGCCGTGGCGCGGCGCCTGTTCAAACCCGAGCAATACCGTGCGGTGGATTACACCAACATCGCGACGGCGGTATTCAGCCTGCCGAATATCGGCACGGTTGGCTTGACGGAAGAAGAGGCGCGCAAGAAAGGGCACAACGTGCAGATTTTTGAAAGCCGTTTCCGGCCGATGAAGCTGACCCTGACCGACTGTCAGGAAAAGACCCTGATGAAGCTGGTGGTTGATGCCGACACTGACAAAGTGCTGGGTTGCCATATGGTCGGCCCAGACGCCGGTGAAATCGTGCAAGGCCTGGCGATCGCGCTCAAGGCGGGCGCGACCAAGCAGCATTTCGACGAGACTATTGGCGTGCATCCTACGGCGGCGGAAGAATTCGTCACCATGCGCACGCCTGTGGCCGACTGATCAGGCCTGCTCCGTTGCCTCTGGCGCCGTTGCAACGACGGCTGCCAGGCGCAACGCTTCGATACTGCTCTGGGCCTTGGCCAGTTCCAGTTCAAGCGCCTTGTTGTGCTGCTGGTGTTCAAGTAATGCCTCCTGACGTGACTGGCTGTCCTGGACGGCCACCCGCAGGCGCTCCTGGAGCAAGGTGCGCTCACTGTCGATCCGACTGAACTGTTCGTTCAGCTTGAGTTGTGCGGCCTGATCCTTGCGGACCTGTTCTTGCAGCGCATTCAGTTCCTTGGCCGTGACTCGCTGCTCAATCAACAGGCGTTCATTATCCCGATGCAGCTGGGTGATCTCATCCTGGCGTACCAATGCGCTTTGCTGGGCCTGGCGCAGCTCAGCCTGCACCTGTTGCAGCTGGCCTTCATGGCGTCGCTGTTCCTGCTCACGCTGCTCCTTGATTGCATTGCGGTAATGCTCAAGGGCATCGCGGGCGTGCAAGTGCTTTTCTTCCAGGGAGCGAATCTGCTCGTCCTTGTCGCTGATCCTCAGCTCGTAATCGCTGCACGCCTGGCTTAGCCCGGCGTTACGGGTTTGCTCAGTCTGCAGGCTGGTGCTGGCGGTTTGCAGGGCGGCACTTTCATCTGCGAGGGCGGCGGCCTGGATATCAAATTGCTGCTTGAGTTGGTGGTGCGCCTCTTCAAGGGCTTCAACCTGGGCGAGCAGGGCGGCTTTGTGTTGCTCGAACTGCGCCAGTGCCAGATCAATGGGCTCCTGGGCTTTCTCTTTCAGGCGCTGGGCCAGGCGTGCGACCAGTTCGCCAAGCTCGTCATCAATCGGCGCTTGAGTGATCGTCAACCGGGTTTCGCTCTCGTCCAGCTCCTTTAAGTAGCGATGAATCGTGGTTTTCGAGCCGGTATTGCCCATTTCGATGCGCACGGCATCGATGCTGGGGTTTTCGCCACGAGCGAGGATCGCCAGGCGTGCCGTTTGGACTACTGCTTTGTTTATGCCGCCGCGAGCCATGGGGTCTCCGTCGATTTAGTACTGTGGTACATGGTATGTATATACGTACTATATCACGGATAAAAAATCGTTGAAATTCATGATTTAACAGATGGGATATTGGCGTATTATCCCGTGTCATAGCGGTTTTCAGCGCCAATCCAACTATCAGCGGTACGAAAAGCCCCCATGAGCGACCTGGATCGATATCTCAACGCCGCCACCCGCGACAACACGCGCCGCAGCTACCGTGCGGCCATCGAGCACTTCGAAGTGAGTTGGGGAGGGTTCCTGCCTGCGACCAGCGACAGCGTTGCGCGTTACCTGGTGGCACATGCCGGGGTGTTGGCAGTGAACACGTTGAAGCTACGGCTCTCGGCCCTGGCGCAGTGGCATACCAGCCAAGGGTTTGCCGACCCGACCAAGGCGCCGGTGGTGCGCAAGGTGCTCAAGGGCATTCGTGCCGTACACCCGGTACGTGAAAAGCAAGCCGAACCCTTGCAGCTCAAGCAATTGGAACAGGTGATCAGCGCTCTTGAGGTTGAAGCAAAACACGCCATCGAGCACCAGGACCAGCCCCGATTGCTGCGCGCCAAGCGCGACACTGCGCTGATCCTGCTGGGCTTCTGGCGAGGGTTTCGCAGTGATGAACTTTGCCGATTAAGTATCGAGCATGTCCAAGCCGTGCCCGGGGCGGGCATCAGCCTGTATTTGCCGAGTAGCAAAAGTGACCGGGACAACCTCGGCAAGACCTACCAGACGCCGGCACTGCTGCGCCTGTGCCCGGTGCAGGCCTACAGCGAATGGCTCAGCGCCTCGGCCCTGGTGCGCGGCCCGGTCTTCCGCGGGATCGACCGCTGGGGCAACCTGGGCGAGGAGGGGTTGCACCCCAATAGCGTGATTCCGTTATTGCGCCAGGCCCTTGAGCGCGCAGGCATCCCCGCCGAGCTATACACCAGCCATTCCCTGCGTCGAGGTTTCGCCACCTGGGCTCATCGCAGTGGCTGGGATTTGAAGTCGCTGATGAGTTACGTCGGCTGGAGCGACATGAAATCCGCCATGCGCTATGTTGAAGCAACGCCGTTTCTCGGCATGACCCTGGCGACCCAACCGCTGATTTGAGATTTCTTCTATTAATACAGTCACCTGATAGGGAAAACCAATCGTCAGCATCAGGTTTGCCAATGAGCCATCGACCGAGAGAGCCGGTAGGATTCACCCCATCAACTTCTTAACCCCTGACGGAGAGTCAACGATGCCTATCATCAACAGCCAAGTAAAACCGTTTAAAGCGACCGCTTTCAAAAACGGCAGCTTCGTCGATGTGTCCGACGCTGACCTGAAAGGCAAGTGGTCGGTCGTGTTTTTCTACCCAGCCGACTTCACCTTCGTTTGCCCAACCGAACTGGAAGACCTGGCTGACAACTACGCCGAATTCCAGAAACTGGGCGTCGAAATCTACAGCGTTTCCACCGACACCCATTTCGCCCACGCTGCCTGGCACAACACTTCGCCAGCCATCGGCAAAATCCAGTACACCATGATTGGCGACCCAACCCTGACCATCTCCCGCAACTTCGACGTGCTGATCGAAGAAGCTGGCCTGGCAGACCGCGGTACTTTCGTGATCAACCCAGAAGGTCAGATCAAGATCGTTGAACTGAACGACGGTGGTGTTGGCCGTGACGCTTCCGAGCTGCTGCGCAAGATCAAGGCCGCTCAGTACGTCGCTGCCCACCCAGGCGAAGTGTGCCCAGCCAAGTGGAAAGAAGGCGAGGCCACCCTGGCTCCGTCCCTGGACCTGGTCGGCAAGATCTAAGTCTGTGAAGACCTATCAAGGGCGGGAATCCGCACTTAAGTAAGCTGCATCCGCCCTCAAAACGCCCGGGCGAGATTCGCTCGGGCGTTTTTTTGTCTGCAATAAACCGAATGAATAGGAAATCGCCCGTATGTTGGACGCCAATCTTAAAGCTCAGTTGAAGTCATACCTGGAACGGGTCACCCAGCCGATCGAGATCGTCGCCTCCCTCGACGACGGCGCGAAATCCCAGGAAATGCTCGCCCTTTTGCAGGACGTAACCAGCCTCACCACGCTGATTACCCTGAAAACCGATGGCGATGATGCGCGCAGGCCATCGTTCTCCATCAACCGCCCGGGTGCCGATATCAGCTTGCGTTTCGCCGGCATCCCTATGGGCCATGAATTCACTTCGTTGGTGTTGGCCCTGCTGCAAGTCGGTGGCCACCCCTCGAAGGCCAGTGTCGAAGTGATTGAACAGATTCGCGCCCTCAAAGGCGAGTTCAGCTTCGAGACGTATTTTTCGCTGTCATGCCAGAACTGCCCGGACGTGGTCCAGGCGCTGAACCTGATGGCTGTGCTGAACCCGAACATCCGCCACGTCGCCATCGACGGCGCTCTGTTCCAGGCCGAAGTCGACGAGCGCCAGGTCATGGCCGTGCCGAGTGTCTACTTGAACGGCGTGAACTTCGGCCAGGGCCGCATGGGCCTGGAAGAAATCCTCGCCAAGCTCGACACCAGCGGTAGCGAGAAAGCTGCCGAAAAAATCAGTGCCAAAGAGGCGTTCGACGTATTGGTTGTCGGCGGCGGCCCAGCCGGTTCTTCGGCTGCCATCTACGCAGCCCGTAAAGGTATCCGTACCGGTGTGGCGGCTGAACGTTTTGGTGGCCAGGTGCTTGATACCATGTCCATCGAGAACTTTATCTCGGTACAGGAAACCGAAGGGCCGAAACTGGCCAGCGCGCTGGAAGCGCATGTGCGCCAGTACGACGTGGACATCATGAACCTGCAGCGCGCCAGTAGCCTGATCCCGGCGAAAAACCCCGGTGAATTGCACGAGATTCGCTTCGAAAGCGGTGCGACCCTCAAGTCCAAGACCGTGATCCTGGCCACTGGCGCCCGCTGGAGAGAGATGGGCGTACCCGGTGAGCAGGAATACAAGGCCAAGGGCGTGTGCTTCTGCCCGCACTGCGATGGCCCGTTGTTCAAGGGCAAGCGTGTGGCGGTGATCGGCGGCGGTAACTCCGGCGTGGAAGCGGCCATCGACCTGGCCGGCATCGTCAGTCACGTCACCTTGCTCGAGTTCGACAGCAAGTTGCGCGCCGATGCGGTATTGCAGCGCAAGCTCTACAGCCTGCCGAACGTGGATGTGATTACCAGCGCGCTGACCAGCGAAGTCAAAGGTGATGGCCAGAAAGTCACCGGCCTTGCTTACAAAGACCGCGACAGTGGCGAGTTCAAGACCATCGAGCTGGAAGGTATCTTTGTTCAGATCGGTTTGCTGCCCAACACCGATTGGCTCAAAGGCACGGTAGAGTTGGCCCCGCGCGGCGAGATTATCGTCGATGCCCGTGGCGAGACCTCATTGCCAGGCGTGTTTGCTGCCGGTGACGTCACTACTGTGCCGTATAAGCAGATTGTGATTGCGGTGGGTGAGGGCGCAAAAGCCTCGCTGAGTGCCTTTGATCACCTGATTCGTACTTCGGCTCCGGCATAACCTGGCCGCTGGAAACCCAAAAGCCCCGTGAATGATCATGGGGCTTTTTTCGTTCTTGCTGTGCGCTTACATCGGTGCTGGCTGGATGATCTCGACCCAGTAAGCATCCGGATCCTTGATGAAGGCCAGGCTCTTCATGCGGCCATCCGTCAGGCGCTTCTGGAAATCACAGCCCAAGGCTTCGAAACGCTCGCACGCAGCGACAATATCCGGCACCGAGATGCAGATATGACCAAAGCCACGCGGGTCGGTGTTGCCATTGTGGTAGGCAAAGTCGGCATCGTTTTCGGTGCCATGGTTGTGGGTCAGTTCCAGAATGCCCGGGATCGACTTCATCCACTGGGTGCGCTCGGCGGCGTCGGCCGGGATCTGGGCCTTGTCCACCAGGGCCAGGAAGTACAGGCTGAATTCGGCTTCCGGGAAGTCGCGTTTTTCAACCAGGGAGAAGCCCAGGACGCGGGTGTAGAAATCCAGCGACTTGGTGATGTCCTTGACCCGCAGCATGGTGTGGTTGAACACGAAGTTCGAGGTTGCGGTGTCAGGTTGGGCAGTGACGCCCGGGAAGGTGTTCAGTTCGTGCAGGCTCATGGGCCCTCCAGAAAAAATGGGGCAAAGCGGTCCCTTGGCGTGCGGCAGCCTCCTTGCAGCCGAGCCATGATACGCAAGGCCCGCCGCCTGCGCCAAATGAAAAAGCGCACAAGGCCCTTGCGAGCGTCAGGGGCTGGGCTGCAAACTTTGGCGCTTGAGCCTTGGGTATTTTTCGCAATGATCGAGTTTCGTAAACCGCTGTTGAGCGCCGTGTGTGTGTTGTTGTCCAGCCCGTTCGTGCTGGCCGCCGAGCCTGAGGTCCACTGGCCGAGCGGCTGGCAGGTCGAGGAGATCGTGCCTGACGGCGAAACGCCCGCAAAACCGCAAGCGGTGTCGCGCCAGCGAGCGATCAAAAATGATGAAAATGGCGCAACCTTGATGGTGATGGAGTTAACCGGCACACCGATTGAAGCTGGACATAAAGTTAATCTTCCCGGCGTACTGCTGGAAATGCGCAAATCCATCCAGAAAGACTTTGCCCAAGGCGGTTATCAAAGTGTGTGCAGCAAGATGCACCCCACCACATTGAGCCGTCTTGACGCACTGGAAACTACATGTGTGATTACCGAGAATGGGCGGCATGTGCTGTCGCAAACATTAGTGGGGGCGGTGGATGTCGATAAAGCCTATGTATTTTCATACGCAGGCCAGGCGCAAGCTTACGAGGCGAGCAAGGATGAAGTCAGCTCGGTGCGCAACAGCCTGAAATTATAAGCGGATTAAGTTGAGCGAATCTGAACAAAATGAACTATTAGTTAAGTTCGCTTGCGAACCTGCAAACAAAAAGAGCCCCGCGATTGCGGGGCTCTTTTTGTTTGCGTGTAGATCAGCCGCGCAGCCAGGAGTCTACAGTGGCGGCGCCATACTCTTCTTTCCAGGCTTTCAGGCCGCGGTGGTTGCCGCCTTTGGTTTCGATCAGTTCGCCGGTGTGCGGGTTGTGGTAAACCTTGACCACACGTGCACGCCGCTGTTTAGGTGCTGCAGCGATCGGGGCGCCCGCTTTATGTGGCTTCGGATCTAGAATGGAGATGACGTCGCGAAGGCTCTTGCCGTAGCTGTCCATCAGCTTCTTGAGTTTTTCTTCGAATTCGATTTCTTTCTTCAGGCCTGCGTCGTTCTTCAAGGATTCCAGCTGGGCAAGCTGCTCTTGAAGGGCTTTTTCTGCTGCACGAAATTCGGCGAGTCTGGACAAAATCTTTACTCCAATAGTGTAGTTGCTGATATCAACTGCAGACAAAGCTATGAGCCAAGAGCGTGAAGGCTACTCAACAAAAATACCGCTCTGCGAGTTCTGCACAGGCAGGAAAAATTGTAGTAGTTAATGCATCTCGAGTAAATCATGTCTTCTGCCGGGAGTGCAATCTCTCATCCAAAGCAGTCGCGGCTATTCAACGGCTGCCCAGTGATTTAATGAATTCATCGCAGGGTAACGGTCGGCCGAACAGATAGCCTTGCAAGAAATCCACGCCTTGGGCTACGAGGTATTCACACTGTTCGGCTGTTTCTACACCTTCTGCAACAATGCCAAGGTCCAGTTTGGCCGACAATTCTATGATGCTGTCAAGAATATGCCGTGACAACGCATCAACACCGATCATGGCGACAAAGCTTTGATCAATCTTCAAGTAGTCGACATTGAAGTTGCGCAAGTAACCCAGGCTGGAGTGGCCGGTACCGAAGTCATCAATCGCGATCATCACGCCCAGTTGATGCAGCGCGTCGAACAGGCTTCGGGTGGTCTCGGTGGGCTCGATCAGCTCGCGCTCAGTCAACTCCAGCACCAGAGTGACATGGCCTGGCGGGAAGGCGGCGAGGAATTCCCGGCAATCGGTCACCAGTTCGAGGTCCTGGCAGTGGCGTGCGGTGATATTCACGCCGATATGAAAGCCAGGGCTGAAGCGCTCGGTATGGGGCGCCAGTTGCGCGGCGGTCTGGCGCAGCAGGGCTCGGGTCATCGGCACAATCAAGCCAGAGTCTTCGGCCAGGGGAATAAACAGATCTGGCCGCACCAGGCCTTCTTTTGGATGTTTCCAGCGCATCAGCACTTCACAGCCGGCCCATTGGCGGGTGTCGCCACGCACTACAGGTTGAAAATACGGGATGAATTCGTTGGCACTCAACGCACGTTGCAACTCCTGGGTGGGCGCCGATGAGCGCTTTTGCAGCCAATGAGCCAGGACGCCGGCCAGCACACCAAAGAACACCACCAGGCTGAAGAGTGCTGGATAACGGGCCTGCATATACCGCCAGGTTTCACCCTCTGGCATGCCGGCGTCGACGCTGTAGTGATAACGCCCGGACGCCAGGTGATGATGGGCCACGGCAAATACTGGCACGGCGTTGTCATGCACTTTGCCGTTGGCATCCAGCCAGTTAGGCCCCACTTGCAGTATCAGATGGGCGTAACGACTGATCAGGCGCAAGGCATTGGTCAGGTGGTAGCTGTCAACCGAGGCAAACGCGCCTTGGTCTCCCTCTACCAGGCGATACACCAGCAGTGCGGTATCCGGCGTGACGGGGTTGCCGTTCATCAACCACAGCGACCCGTCCACATAGTCATCCGGGTTGACCGGTGACTGGTAGTTACCACCAAACAGCGAACTGCAATAAATGTTTTTCTGCCAGGACAGCGTAGTGGCGCGCACGAAAGGGCGGCGCGTGACCTGTTCGCGCAGCGCCAACTGCACCGCGTTATCACAGGGCTGGCCAGCCAGCGGCAGCAAGGCCCGGGCGGCGAGGGCAGTGTTGTCGAGCATCAAGTCAAACTGGCGCACCGCTTCCTGAGCTGTCTGCGCAGTGCTTTGTTCAAGGGTGCGCAGGGCTTGCCAATACAGAATCACAACCCCCAGTAAGACGGGCAGCATGCCGCTGATTGCACTGATGAAATAGCGTGCAACTCGGCTTCGTGGGCCTTTGGAGGTCAGGGGCATGGGCGCAGTCAATCGCAAAAAAGAGTGGGGTATGCCGATGATAGATGGCATTGCACGGGGGCGCTCACTTGTTTGAAGCGGATTGACCTAGCCGTTCGGTCAGTTGTGGCGGGCATTTCAACTTGGCAACATAAACTTCGTTGCAAGAAGTAAGAGACTCAGGCGCACTCATCCTACAGCCTCTTTCACAGCCACTGAGCCCAATTTTGGCGGGACGGTTAAGTCTCGTCTTTCGATCAGTGAATGCTGGCTTGTAATTTTTTAATGATCTAACGAGGAAATATCAGCAATGAACAAAATCGCACTGGCCGTTGTATTTCTGGCGGCTACCGGCGTTGTCGCGCTACCCGCTTTTGCGGTAGACGGCACAATTACCGTGAGCGGCGAAATCAGCGGCACAACCTGCAGCATCAGCGGCGGCTCGGGCTCGACGCCTGGGGCCAGCCCGGACTTTGCGGTTCCACTGAGCAAGGTCCAGGTCAGCGCGCTCAAGTCAGCAGGCCAGACGGCCGGCGCAAAGCCCTTCTTCATCCAAGTGGGCGCTTGCCCGAAGGATACTGTCGTAGCCGTGTTGTATGAGAGCAGCAGCCCTGCAATCAACCCGGCTACCGGTAACTTGATCAACCGGGCACCGGCGACGCCGAAACCGGCCTCCTTCGTTGAAGTACAGATTGTGGACGGCGCCACCAACAAACCGATGGACCTTCGCCTGGGCCTGAATTCGAGCTCCGCCACCGTTCCCGCCAGCGGTGCGGTGACGTTGCCGTTTGCCGCCCAATACATCGCGACGGGAACCGCCACTCCAGGCCCGGTGAGTACGCAAGTGCTGTATTCCGTGACGTTCCCCTGATCGAGGCCAAGTGCCTGGCTGTTCGCTGGGCGCAGGACAACGCCTCGAAGGATAGGCCCATGCTCGCCCGAACAATGCTTTTGCCCCCCCTGCTAAGTGCGATGTTGAGCGGTATCGGGTTGTCATCCGCTGCCGTCGCCGGGGTTGTGATCGACGGCACGCGGCACATCTATCCGCAACAGCGCCGTGAAATCACGCTACGCCTGACCAATGATGACCCGCGTGTTCCGCGGCTGGTCCAGGTGTGGTTGGACCAGGGCACCCCGGCGCAAGATCCGTCGCACAGCGATGTGCCTTTCAGCCTGGCACCGCCGGTGTTTCGCCTGGACCCAGGTAAAAGCCAGGTGGTGCGGTTGGTCTATACCCAGGACCCACTGCCGACCGATCGGGAGTCGTTGTTCTGGCTTAACGCCCTGGAGATTCCTCCCAAGGTCGATGCGGCGCCATACGGCTCGCAAGAGCACCAGTCGAATCACCTGCAGTTCGCCTTTCGTATCCGCACCAAGGTGTTCTTTCGCCCGGCCCAATTGCCGGGCACGGCGGACGAGGCACCTACCCAATTACGCTGGACCCTGCACCGGAGTGCCCAGGGGCCTTTACTGGAAGTGCATAACCCCTCGGCCTACCACGTGACGTTCAATGAGGTGGCGCTGGCCATGGGCCCGCAACCCGATGCGCGGCTGTTGCCGGCGGAAGCGGGCATGGTGCCCCCCGGTGGCAACTTGAAGCTGCCCGTGCGCGACATCGTGCAAGCGATCCCGGCGGACGCCCAGGTACATTTCAAATACATCAACGATTACGGCGCATTTTCCGTGCCGCAGCGTGCTCCCCTGAAGTACTGACCATGTTTGCCTTACTGCAATTATCGCTTCATCGCTTCACTGCCAGGCGGGCTTCCCATTCCAGGTTTGCATTACTGCTAGGCCTGCTCGGTTCGCTATTGATCTCGGCTGAGGCCGCCCCTTTGCTGTTTGACCTGGAAGCCTTTGCCAGCGGCCTATCCACGTCCGCGGATATTTCGCGGTTCAATGTCAGCAATGTGTTGGCGCCTGGCATCTATCGTGTCGATGTCATGCTCAATGGGCAATCGATGGGGCGCCGCGAAATCAACTTCGTCGCCCGAGATCAACAGGACGATGCACAGCCTTGCTTGAACACGGCAGAGCTTGCCCGGCTCGGGGTCGCACTGCCTACCGTCGAACACGACGCCGATACCACTTGCCGCGAGATCACCCAATGGATCCCCTTGGCCAGCAGCCACATGGAGATCGAGTCCCTGACGCTGAACGTCAGCATCCCGCAGGTCTATATCACGCGCTCCGTACGCGGCTATGTTGATCCTGCCCAGTGGGACAACGGCATTGACGCCGCGCTGCTCAATTACAACCTCAGTGCCGCGGCGGCAACGTCAGGGTCAGGGGAAGACCGCAGTTACCTGGGCCTTAATGGTGGCTTCAATCTGGGCAACTGGCGACTGCGTCATCAAGGAGGGTTAGCCTGGACATCCCGGCAAGGCGTGTCGGCGTATCAACACACTGCCACCTACCTGCAGCGCCCCCTTGCCGACTGGCGCTCACAATTGACTATCGGCGACAGTTTCAGCAGCGGCCAGATCCTTGATGGCGTGCGTGTGCGCGGCATTACCCTGGCAACCGATGACCGCATGCTTGCCCAGTCGCAGCAGGGCTATGCGCCGCAGGTGCGCGGTATCGCCGACAGCAACGCCACGGTGACGGTGCGCCAGAACGGCTACACCATCTATGAAACCACCGTGGCCCCAGGGCCGTTTGTCATCGACGACCTGTACCCCACCGGCTACGGGGGCGATCTCAACGTCAGCGTCATCGAAGTGGGTGGGCGACGCACCACCTTCATCGTGCCCTACTCAGTAGCGCCGTACCTGCTGCGTGACGGCGCCAGCCACTACCGCGCGACCTTGGGGCAAGTCCAGCAACGTGGGGTGAGTAGCGCCAGCCCTGGAGTATTTCAAGGCACGCTCCAGCTTGGCCTTACCGATCGCCTCACAAGCTACGGTGGCGCCACCTTTTCCCAGGGCTACGCGCAGGGCAAGGCCGGCCTGGCAATGAGCACTCCCATGGGCGCGTTTGCCCTGGACAGCACCCATTCGCGCACACAGATGCAGGGCTTGGGCGTGGTGGACGGACAAAGCTGGGGCTTGGCCTATAACAAGAACGTGCCGTTTTCGGGAACGCATTTTGCGTTGGGCGCCTATCGTTTTTCTACCGCTGGCTACCTGAGCCTGCCTGACGCGCTGAACGTGCGGGAACTGGGGCACCGGGGCGGAAACATTGACCATTACGCCCGGCAGAAAAGCCGCGTTGACCTGACGATCAGTCAGCAGTTGGGAAAAGGGACGTTAAGCGTGTACGGCAGTTCCATTGACTACTGGGCCGGTCAACAAGGGCGCCAGACCTCATTCACCGTCAGTTATGGGTCCAGCTGGAGAAAGCTCAACTGGAACCTATCGGCGCAGCGCTCCAGAGTCAGTGAAACCCACCAGTTGAGTGAACGCGAACGCAGTGACGAAATCTTCTTCGGCCGCTCAATGCACATGGGGCGTTTGGATAATCGCCTGGTGCTGACCCTGTCCGTGCCGTTGGGCGAAGGCGTGCGAGCACCGAACCTGAGCAGTTCAATGTCCCGAGAAACCGGTGAGTCACGCGGCAGCCAGCAACAAGTCGGCATCAATGGCTTGCTGGGCGACTCAGCCCAAACCCACTACGGCCTGGTTGGCAGTCGGGGCACGGGCAGTCAGGACGGTGCAAGCTTGAATGCCTACGCCGGTTATCGCGACAGCGCCGCCAACCTGCGCGCCGGCTATGGCCAGAGCCGCGACAGTTCGCAAGTGTCCATGAGTGCCGACGGAGGGCTTATTGCCCATCGGCGTGGTGTCACATTCTCGCAAAACCTCGGTGAGGCCTCGGGCCTGGTGTATGCGCCTGATGCCCAAGGCGCGCAGCTTGGTGGTTCCGGGGCTCGTATCGACAAACATGGGTATGGGGTGCTGCCTTCCCTCAGGGCCTACCAGCGCAATGAAGTGGATATCGATCCGGAAGGCATGCCCATGGACGTGGAACTCAAAGAGTCAAACCAGTCCGTGGTGCCGACGCTGGGTGCGGTGTCGCTGATCAGGTTTGAGACCGTCAGCGGCCGGGCAGTGGTGATCAAGGCTACTCATCTGGACGGCAGGCCGCTGCCGTTTGCCGCCCAGGTATTCGACGAGCACGGCAGCGAGGTCGGGGTGGTCGGGCAGGCCGGCAAGGCGTTTGTCCGCGGGGTGGCCGACCAGGGGCGGCTGACCGTCCAGTGGGCGCAAACGCCAGCTGACCGTTGTTATATCCATTACCGCCTGCCACCCCGGGAGCCTGGCCAACGTCAGGAGGCTGCGGACCAATTAGTCAGCCAGTGCACGGCCGACACACCGGCGCACGAGGAGAACAGTTGATGAAACGAACGCACGCCCTGCGCCGGGCGCTCCTTGTTGTCTTGACCTGTTCTGCCATTCTGGTCGTAGAGCGTGTTCAGGCCAAGGCCACCTGTACACCCGCAGCACCCACGGTGCTTTCGGTGCCGCGTATAACGGTACCCACCAATCCGGTGGTCGGCCAGGTGTTGGGCAGCCCGGACGGTTATCCCATCGAGGTGACACATGGGCTGAGTTGCACTTACGACCCCCATGTCATTATTGAGTACTGGTCGTCCATCGGCATCTCCAGGGATATTCCTTGGTCCGGTCACTATTTCGGTCATTCCGGGCTTGCCATGCCGGTCTATCTCACTGGCGTGCCGGGCGTCGGTTTTGCGTTTATGGCCGAAGATCGTGACAGCGGGCCGATGAAGATCGTGACCACCGGCGTGACGGTGTTGCACGGGCCGGTGTACCCCGGGCTGCCCACATGGGGGGCACGCGGTCGGGTGTTTTTTGTGGTGATCGGAGCGGTTTCGGGAGGCACCGTCATACCTCGTACCTTCTCAGGCCTGAACCTGTACACCAATGCCACCTTCCATGCCATCAACTTCGGCAGCATTGAAATAGGCCCGCCGAGCAAGCCCACCTGCACCGTGTCGACACCCTCGGTGGCTATACCGCTTGGCACCGTGGAGAGCCGGGCGTTCACCGGCATCAACAGCGTGGCGGGCAATGCCACAGGCACTATCACTTTGCAATGCGCCGGGGGCAGCGGAGGGCGCCTGGATGTCCTGGTGGCCTTGACCGACCAGACCCAACCGAGCAATCGCAGTGACCGGTTGACACTCACAGCCACCTCGAAGGCCAGGGGCGTGGCCCTGCAGCTGCTTTTCGGTGACCGAGTGATCAGCTACGGCCCCGATTCCGCGACGGTCGGCGCGCCCCATCAATGGTTGGCAGGCAGTACCGACAATGGCACTTTCCAGATTCCGTTGACGGCTCGTTTTATACAGACGAGCAAGAGTATCCATCCCGGCCCGGCCAATGGCCTGGCGACGTTTACACTGACCTATCGGTGAGCCACATGAGAGCCAGCGGCGTGTTGAGGGCGGTGCTCAGCCTGATCGTGGCGGTTCAGGTATTGCCGGCCAACGGGGAAATTGTCATTGATCGAACCCGTATCATCTACGCGGCCGCCGCTTCGGGGGTGACGGTCAACCTGCGCAACGAGGCGGACGGCCCGCGCCTGGTGCAGGTATGGATCGATGAAGGCGACCCGCAGGCCCCACCGGAGTTGAGCGATGTGCCATTTACGGTAACTCCACCCATCCTCAAATTGGAGGCAGGCAAGGCCAAGGCGCTGCGGGTGGTTTACCACGCCGCGCAACGGCCAGCGATGACGCCTTCCCAGGAGTCGGTTTACTGGCTGAATGTCTTGGGTATCCGGCCCAGTGCTGAAACGAACAATCATCTGCAATTTGCTTTTCGCACGCGCATCAAACTGTTCCTGCGACCCGACGGCCTGCCGGGACGTGTGGAAGACGCCGTGCAAGCGCTACAGTGGCGGCTGGATAACGACAAGCCGGTACTGCTGGTGCGCAACCCTGGCGCCTATCATGTGACGCTGTCCAGCATCGTACTGCTCCATGAGGGCAGCGAATATCGCAGCGAAGACCCACCGATGCTTTTGCCACAGACTGCGGTGGCCATTGCAATGCCCGGCAGGGAAACCCCGTGGCAAGGCCCTGCCACGTTGCGCTTCACCACCTTGGATGACCATGGCACCACGCGTGAGCATGGTGTGGCCTTAAGCCCAATGCGATGAAGGCCAGGGTGGCGGGCGGTGCGCTCGTCCCGCCAGGTCGCTACCTGTGCAACAAACCCCTTGCGCAGGGCAGGGCAATGGGGATTTGATAAGAGTACGGACAAACCTGGTTACGCTGTGTAGAATCGGTTTACGCATACAAGAATATGGACTTGCGCTCACGCAAGCCTCGGCCGTCAGAGACTGATGACACCATGAAGCTACTCGGCTCCCCCCTCATCTTTGGTGACTTCCTCGCCCGCAGCGTGCGGGGTCTTTCCTGTGCGCCACCCTCCGGCCTCATCCTTGCTCGCAACTAAACAATTGCTACCAACAAGAATGATGAGGCACCGAACATGACCGACCAATACGAAAACCCAATGGGCCTGATGGGCTTTGAATTTATCGAATTCGCATCGCCGACCCCAGGCACCCTGGAGCCGATCTTCGAGATCATGGGCTTCACCAAGGTGGCGACCCACCGTTCCAAGAATGTGCACCTGTATCGCCAGGGCGAGATCAACCTGATCCTCAACAACGAACCGGGCAGCCTGGCTGCCTACTTCGCGGCCGAACACGGCCCGTCGGTGTGCGGCATGGGCTTTCGCGTCAAGGATTCGCAGCAGGCCTACAACCGTGCCCTGGAACTGGGTGCCCAGCCGATACACATCGAAACCGGCCCGATGGAGCTGAACCTGCCGGCGATCAAAGGTATTGGCGGTTCGCCGTTGTACCTGATCGACCGTTTCGGCGAAGGCAGCTCGATCTATGACATCGACTTTGTCTACCTCGAAGGTGTCGACCGCAACCCGGTAGGTGCCGGCCTCAAGGTTATCGACCATCTGACCCACAACGTCTATCGCGGCCGCATGATCTACTGGGCCAACTTCTACGAAAAACTGTTCAACTTCCGTGAAGCGCGTTACTTCGATATCAAGGGCGAATACACCGGCCTGACTTCCAAGGCCATGAGCGCGCCGGACGGCAAGATCCGTATCCCGTTGAACGAAGAATCATCCAAGGGCGCCGGGCAGATCGAAGAGTTCCTGATGCAGTTCAACGGCGAGGGCATCCAGCACGTGGCATTCCTTACCGACGACTTGATCAAGACCTGGGACGCGCTGAAGAAGATCGGTATGCGCTTCATGACCGCGCCGCCGGACACTTACTACGAAATGCTTGAAGGCCGCCTGCCGAACCACGGTGAACCGGTGGATCAACTGCAATCGCGTGGCATCCTGCTGGATGGTTCGTCGGTTGCAGGCGACAAGCGACTGCTGTTGCAGATCTTCTCGGAAACCCTGATGGGCCCGGTGTTCTTCGAGTTCATCCAGCGCAAGGGTGACGATGGATTTGGCGAGGGCAACTTCAAGGCGCTGTTCGAGTCGATCGAGCGAGACCAGGTGCGTCGTGGTGTCTTGACCGCCGAGTGATTCACTGGATAACGAAAAAGCCCGGTTTTTACCGGGCTTTTTTGTGCGTTTTACATCGTGTCGTAATTAGCGTTCGGCTCACTTGGAACAGTTGTTTCGCCAGATATCACTTAGGGAGTTGGACGCAGGAAAAGTCCTGCGCCTCAATCATTAAGAGGCCTACATTATGACTGTGAATTTTCCCGCCACTCAACCACAGATCGGCGCATCGGTATCATCGAACCATGCAGGCCCAATCCGTAATATCCGCTCAACCGCTGAAGGGGATCCAATCGATCAGGCGCGCCAACGCTTTCTCGACGAGGGTGAAGAACAGTTCGGCAGTGGTGAATTAAGCCCCAAGGGGCATGAGCTGGTGAAGGCGGTGGTGAACCCTGGTAAACCGGGGGCGCCTGGCGTACAGGTGTCTACCTTTGCTGTCGATGGTGTTCAATCCAAAGACATGCTGGTCATCAAGCGAGTGCCGCCCACGGCCGACGGGCCCAATTTTCTCGTGTATATGCCGGAAGAAAAAGTATTGTCGTTTCATGAGTTCAACACCGCGCAAGAGATAACTGAATGGGTAAAGGATGTGGCCAAAGACCCGGCCGAACGAGCACGCTTTGCAGATCACTTTTCCAATCCCGACGCGCCTAAACAGATGGCGCGGGTGAGTGATAAATTGGGCGCGTTTGCCGATGGCGACATCAATGCCGTGGTGGGAAGTTTCGGTTACGAAAAGGGCGATATTTTCGCGCGTTTGGACAAAGGTGCCAGCGTCCCGCCCGCACCCGTCAATGGGTTGGTTCGCACGCAACTTTTCAAGTTGGAGCCTGATGGTAGGGCGACCTATATCGGGTATCGGGAGGATGGGCAGAAAGTGCTGTATAGCTATGACGCTTATGGAAACATGCACGGCAGCAGCGGCAAGGATTGGTACTTCGTTCAAAACGGGCTGAACGAAAACAAGCCGCTTGAACCGATGACGCTCCATCAATACACCCGCAAAGTCACCAGCGTTTCCCTGGCCAATGTGGGCGCCAACGATATGCGCGGGCTTCTGGACGAATTCCTGAAACAACTCCGGAACCCGGGACACGGCCTGGGGACGGCGCTGAAAGCGCTGGGCGTTCCTGACGATATAGCCAACTCCATCGAAGAGGTCCTCAAAAACCCGGTCACAGGAACGCTGCTTGAACTGAACCACGATAATCGGCTTGGCAAGCTGTTTGGTATTGATAAGGAGACGATGGATAACTACATCACAACGATAGGCGGTGCAGCCCAGAGCAGTATTCCCATCTATGGCACATGGAGGGATAGATTGAACACCGTGGCCGACACCATTGAGCATGCGGCCGGCGCGCCCGAAGAGCCGACGACCGAGGTGAGGGTCTGAATCAGCCCACGCTGTAGCAAAGAGGGGTATGGATGCCCCCGCCACCGACATCCATCCCGGCCTGCCACTCAGGCCCGTCGCTGACGCACCAGATGCTTGAATCCCTCATACACCAGCACCATCACGGCCAGCCAGATTGGAATGTAAGTCAACCATTGGCCGCCCTTGATCCCTTCTCCCAGCAATAGCGCTACCGCCAGCAACAACACCGGTTCCACGTAGCTGAGCAGCCCGAACAGGCTGAAGGCGAGCAAGCGGCTGGCGATAATGTAGCTCACCAGCGCCGATGCGCTGATCAACCCCAGCATCGGAATCAGTGCGTACAGCTTGGGGTATACATCGAGCACGGCAAAACCCTGCTCGCCGCTCTGCACAAACCACCACGCCACCGGCAGCATCAGTGCCATGTCCAGCCACAAACCGCCCAGATGATCGGTGGTCAGGTACTTACGGACCACGAAATAGACCGGGTAGCCGATGATCACCACCAGCGTCGCCCAGGAAAAACCACCGGCCTGATACAACTCGTTAAGAACCCCGAGGACGGCGAAAAACACCGCGATCTGTTGCAGGCGCGACAACCGCTCGCCATACACCAGGCGCCCCGTCAGCACCATGGTCAGCGGCAACAGGAAATACCCCACCGACACATCCAGGCTGCGCCCGTTCAGCGGGGCCCACATGAACAGCCACAACTGCACGCCAAGCAAGGCAGAAGACACCAGCACACCGCCGATCAGGCGTGGCTTGGACGCGAGCATGCGCAGCAATTCCCACACACGACGCCATTCTCCGCTGACGATCATGAACACTGTCATACAGGGCACGGTCAGCAGCATGCGCCAACCAAAAATCTCCAGGCCGCTCAGAGGGGTGAGCAACGACGTGAAGTAATACATCACGGCAAACAACACCGAGGCCAATACCGATAACACAACACCTTTAGACACGCTGTCCTCGCGAAAACCGACTGATACACAAAGAGGGAAACTTCAGCAGGGGATTATGGTGCTTTTAGCGCAAAAGTTTTTCGGTTTCGTCGCATCATGTGGCGAGGGAGCTTGCTTGCTCGCTCGCCACTAAGTGCGTGCCACGCGGCCCGAGACGAAATGACCGACATCATTGAATCCCGGCGTGGACGAATGCCCCGGTGTGACCAACGAATCAATAAAGGCCTCATCCTCTGGCGTAATCCTCACCGCCAGGGCGCCCGTATACGCATCCCACTGCGCCTCGGTACGCGGCCCGACAATCGCCGAACTCACCGCCGCGTTGTTCAGCACCCAGGCAATCGCGAATTCCACGATCCCAACGCCGCGCCCCTGGGTGTATTGCTGGATCTGCTGGGCGATACGCAGCGACTCCATCCGCCATTCGGTTTCCAGGATGCGCTTGTCCTGGCGCGCGGCGCGGCTGCCAGGCTCGGGTGTGACATCAGGCGCGTACTTGCCGCTGAGCACCCCACGGGCCAGCGGGCTATAAGGCACTACGCCCAACCCATAGGCCGCCGCTGCAGTGATCTGCTCCGTCTCGGCCTGACGGTTGACGATGTTGTACAGCGGCTGGCTGATGATCGGTTTATCCACCCCCAGACGCTCGGCCACGCGAATCACCTCAGCAATGCGCCAGCCCCGGTAGTTGGACAGGCCCCAGTAGCGGATCTTGCCTTGGCGGATCAGGTCACCGATGGCCGACACCGTCACTTCCAACGGGGTGTCGTGGTCTTCACGGTGCAGGTAGTAGATGTCCAGATAATCGGTATCCAGGCGCGCAAGGCTGGCCTCCAGCGCATTGAAGACGCGCTTGCGGCTCAAACCACTGCGGTTGGGCAAGCCATCGGCAGGGCCGAAGCCGACTTTGCTGGCCAGTACCCAATCCTGGCGATTGCGCGCAATGGCTTCGCCGACGATCTCTTCGGAGCGCCCGGCAGTGTAGACGTCAGCCGTGTCGATAAAATTGATGCCCTGATCCCAGGCCTTGTCGATGATCCGCAGCGAGTCTTCGGTGCTGGTCTGTTCGCCAAACATCATGGTGCCAAGGGTCAGTGCGCTGACCCTCAACCCGGACTGGCCCAATGTGCGGTAAATCATGCAAAGCTCCTCATGGCAGGTAAACATGAGTGATGCAATACCAGACCCGACCGCTCTGGAACAAGCCCGCGGCGCATTTATTCATGCGCGCAGCAAAGTCTGGCAGCGTTGTTGTAGAAAACGATGCAACACTT
The DNA here is from genome assembly GCF_009659625.1 of Pseudomonas haemolytica. Classification (GTDB taxonomy): domain Bacteria; phylum Pseudomonadota; class Gammaproteobacteria; order Pseudomonadales; family Pseudomonadaceae; genus Aquipseudomonas; species Aquipseudomonas haemolytica. The sequence goes on from NZ_VOIW01000005.1 coordinate 384,948, forward strand.
TCACGCGCTCCGACACTTGCAGGCGGTGAGGGCACATCAAGTTGAACGGGGTTGGCTCGCCTTGCCAGTCGGGCAACAGGGCCACCAGCCGGCCGGCCTGGAGATCACGTGCGATGTCCAGGTTGGCTTTATAGGCGATGCCGTGGCCCGTCAAAGCCCAACGCCGCACAATTTCGCCGTCATCGCTGAGGTAGTCACCGCTGACTTCGACTTCCTGGAGCAGTGCGCCTTGGCGAAAATACCAGGTGTTATTCGCCTGCCCCCGACGCATGTAACGCAACGTGCTGTGTCGTGCCAAGTCTGCTGGCGTACGTGGCGTGCCATGGCGCGCCAGGTATTCGGGGCTGGCGCAAGGAATGCGCCGGTGGTCGGGCACCACCGGCAGCGCCACCAGGCTCGAATCCCTCGGTACGCCAAACCGCAAGGCAATGTCGACGGTGTCGCGAAACAAATCGGCATTGGTGTCGTTGAGCAACAGTTGCAGGCGGATATTCGGGTGTTCGAGCTTGAACTCGTCCAGCCAGCCCAGCAGCATATTGCGGCCAAAATCCGAGGGCGCCGCCAACTGCAATAGGCCGCTGAGGCTTTGGCCGTGTTGCTTGATGGCGTGTTCGCCTTCCGACAAGGCTTCCAGTGCCACCCGCACGCTGTCCAGATATCGCCGGCCTTCTTCGGTCAGGCGCATGCTCCGCGTGGAGCGGGCGAGCAAGCGCATGCCTAGCCGGGTTTCAAGGCGCTTGAGCGCAATACTGGCCGCCGCCGGGGTCAGGCCAAGCCCACGGGCGGCGGCCGTCAAGCTGCCGGTGTCGGCGCTGCGCACGAAGACTTCAAGGTCGAGGATCGAACTCATTAATAAAAATCCTTTAAAGATCTTGTCGTTTTACCGGGATTTTTCGCTGATTGCCAAGCTGGGAAGATGAACACTCACTTTCTCACCCAGGTAGTTAGCCCATGACATCTTCCCTCAACGGTAAAACCGTCATCGTGATTGGCGGCAGCAGCGGTATAGGCGCCGCCGTAGCCCTGGCCGCCATCGCTCGTGGTGCGCAGGTGGTGCTGGCCGGGCGTCGCTTGATGCCCGGTATCGACAACGGCGTACGCAGCGAACCAGTGGACGTCACTGACAGCGCCTCCCTGCAGAGATTGTTCGAAACGGTGGGGCACTTTGACCATCTGGTCTACACCTCGGGCCCTTCGGTGCGGGCCAAGACCTTGATCGAAACCGACCTGGACGAAGCCCAGGACAACTTCAACGTGAAACTTTGGGGGGCGCTACGTGCGATTCAACAAGCGCTGCCGTTTCTGCATGAACACGGCAGTATCATCCTGACCTCGGGCCAGCTGGGGCGCAAATTGGCTGCGGGGCAGTTCATCAAGACCGTCATCAATGCAGCGACCGAAGCGCTGGGCAAGCAACTGGCCAAAGAGCTGGCACCGCGTCGGGTCAATGTCATCAGCCCCGGCGTGATTGATACACCGGCCTATGCAGGGCTTTGCGAGGAGCAGCGTTTGGCGATGTTTGCCAAGGCTGGTGGAGCCTTGCCGGTTGGCCGGGTAGGGCAGGCTGAAGAAGTGGCGGTGGGTTATGTATTGGCCATGGAAAATGGCTTTATGACCGGCGCTGTGATCGATATCGACGGCGGTGGTCAGCTGTAGACACTGGGCAAAATGTGGGAGCGGGCTTGCTCCCACACGTGTTGTTATACCTTCAAGGTACGCGTCATACGCAAAGCCAACACACTACCAGCAACAATCACCGCCGCCAGCAGATACAGCGCCACATCCGTAGACCCGGTGGCATCCTTCACAAACCCCACGATATACGGGCTGAGAAAGCCCGCCATCTGCCCCATGGAGTTGATCAACGCCAACCCTCCCGCCGCGGCGCCCGCGCTGAGCATCGCGGTTGGCACCGGCCAGAACATCGGCAAGCCGGTGAGGGCGCCCATGGTGGCGATGGTCAAGCCGAGAATGGCAATGGCCGGTGTGGTAGCGAAATTCACCGCGATCACCAGGCCGACTGCCCCCATCAACATCGGCACCACCAGGTGCCAGCGACGCTCCTTGCGCATGTCAGCGGAGCGCCCCACCAGCAACATGAACACCGCCGCCAGCAGATACGGGATCGCGCTGAGCCAACCAATCACCAGGTTATCGCTGAAACCCAGGTTCTTGATGATCGACGGCAGCCAGAAATTGATCGCATATACGCCACTCTGGATGCAGAAGTAGATCAGCCCGAATGCCCAGATCGCCGGGTTCTTGAACACTTCGGCCAGGGAGTCGGTGGTGGTTCGGGGCTTGTTCGCCAGGTCCGTGGCCTGGTCGGCTTCCAGCACCGCACGCTCATGGGGCTTGAGCCACGTGGCGTTGGCGAAGCTGTCACTGAGCAGGAAGTAGGCGAGGGCGCCGAGGATCACGGTCGGGATGCCTTGCAGCAGGAACATCCACTGCCAGCCCGCCAAACCACCTTGACCGGCGGCAAAGTGATTGAGGATCCAGCCGGAAAACGGGCTGCCGAGCAAGCCGGACACCGGGATTGCCGACATGAACAGTGCCATGATCCGACCACGTCGGAAGGTCGGGAACCACTGCGAGAGATACAGCACCACACCGGGGAAGAAGCCGGCTTCCGCAGCACCGGTAAACAGGCGCAACGTGTAGAAATGCGTGGGCGTGGTCACAAACAGCAGGCACGTGGACAGCGTGCCCCACACAATCATCATCAATGCGATCCAGCGCCGTGGGCCGAACCTGGTCAGCGCCAGGTTGCTCGGCACGCCACACAGCACGTAGCCGATAAAGAAGATCCCGGCACCCAGGCCGTACACGGTTTCGCTGAACTTCAACGCATCGAGCATCTGCAACTTGGCAAAGCCAACGTTCACCCGGTCCAGATAGTTGAACAGGTAGCAGATAAAGATGAAGGGGATCAGGCGCAGGGTGATGCGCTTATAGATGGCGTTTTTATCGTCATCGCTAGCCAGTGCGGCAGTGGCGCTCTGTGACATAGGAATCTCTCTTTATTATGATTTTTCGCGGTGCGAGGGTAACGTTGACCGCCCCAACAGTCTCGGTGACGTGATGGGCGACTGTCTTTGTGCTGGCGCACAGTGAAGCAGGCTTTGCGCTGTGCCGGTGAACAACCCGTTTTTTAGGAAATTAGCCCCATGTTCGAGCTTGATCATGACTTGGCGCAGGAGATTGTCGATCGCACCATGGCAATCCTGCCCTATAACGTCAACGTCATGGACAGCCAGGGCCTGATCCTCGGCAGCGGCGAGCCGGAGCGTATCAATACCCGCCACGAAGGTGCGCAACTGGTCTTGGCCAACGGCCGTGTGGTGGAAATCGACGGGCAGACCGCCAAGCACCTCAAGGGCGTGCAACCGGGCATTAACCTGCCGCTGCTGCATGATCAACGCCTGATCGGCGTGCTCGGTATCACTGGCGAACCGGATGGGCTGCGCACCTATGCCGAACTGGTGCGCATGACCGCTGAAATGCTGGTCAGCCACCGCCACCAGCAAGCCGAGCAACAATGGCGACGCCAGCGCTGCGATGACCTGCTGGCCTTGCTGCTGGCTGAGGGTGGCGACTCACCGCGCCTGGTGGACGAAGCCCAGCAACTGGGGCTCAAGCCGCAGCTGGCGCGCACGCCGTATCTGTTCGAGCTGGGTGCGGGCCAATCAGCGGAGGCCCTGAGCGCCTGGCTCACCAGCCGTTACCCGGACAGTTGGTGTGTCAGCTGCGCGCAGTTTTCCCTGCTGTGGTGCCGACCCGCTGTGGTGCAGGTCGACAACCCTCGCTTGCTGGAAAAGCTCGACGGCCTGGGCTGGAACATTCTGCGCGTTGCCGTCGGCGGGCAAGCGGAGGGCTTGGCCGGGCTACGCCGGTGTTATCGCCGGGTGGGTGATCTACTCGCTTATGGTCGCGATATCCTCCCGCAATCGCGGCTGTTGACCCTCAACCGCTATCGGCTGCCGGTCATGCTCTGGCGCCACCGCAACGACGACGCGCTGGACGAATTGCTCAACCCATTGCGCAAGGTGCTGGCCAAAGACAGCAACGGGCAACTGTTGGCCACCTTGCGCAGTTGGTGCGAACACGACGGGCAAAGCCAGGCCTGTGCCGATGCGTTGGGCATTCATCGCAATAGCTTGCGTTACCGCATGGAACGGATTGCCGAACTCAGCGGCGTTGACCCGCTGACCCTCGACGGCATGCTGGCCTTGTACCTGGGTGTGCAGTTGTTGCCCCAGGCTTTGTAGCAATGAACAACAAACCTCACCCACACTTGTGCATCGGACCGGCGTCATTACCCAAGCCAACTGGCAGCATGGGCGTTATAAAAACCGGAGAAACCCCATGAAAATCATCATCGCCCCCGACTCGTTCAAGGATAGCCTGAGTGCCGCAGGTGTCGCCCAGGCGATTGCCGCGGGGTTGGCGCAGGTCTGGCCGGATGCACACTTGGTTCAGTGCCCGGTGGCCGATGGCGGGGAGGGGACGGTGGATGCGGTGCTCGCCGCGTGTAATGGCGAGCTGCGCCGGCAAACTGTCCGAGGGCCATTGGGCGGCACCGTTGAGGCGCGCTGGGGTTGGTTGGCTGACAGCCATACCGCGATCATTGAGATGGCCGAGGCCAGCGGCTTGCAACTGGTCGCGCCGGGGCAACGTGACGCGTGTTCCAGTACGACCTACGGCACCGGCGAATTGATCCGCGCCGCGCTGGATGCTGGGGCGCAGCGCATCATCCTGGCGATTGGCGGCAGTGCCACCAACGACGGCGGGGCGGGTGCGATGCAGGCCCTTGGCGTGCAACTTCTCGATGGCGAAAGTCAGCCACTGCCCCCTGGCGGCCTGGCGTTGGCGCGCCTGTCGCGTATCAGCCTTGAAACGCTCGACCCGCGCCTGGCACAGGTGCGCTTTGAAATTGCCGCCGACGTCGACAATCCGCTGTGTGGCCCCCACGGCGCCTCAGCGATTTTCGGCCCGCAAAAAGGCGCGAGCCCCGAGCAAGTGGCACAACTGGACGCCGCCCTCGGCCACTTCGCTGACCACTGCGCCCAGGTGTTGCCCAACGATGTGCGCGACCAACCCGGCAGCGGCGCCGCCGGTGGCCTTGGCTTTGCCGCCAAGGCATTTCTCGGTGCGCAATTTCGCCCGGGGGTGGAGGTGGTCGCCGAACTGGTCGGCCTCGATGAGGCGGTGCGCGGTGCCGACCTGGTGATCACCGGCGAAGGCCGCTTCGACGCCCAGACCCTGCGCGGCAAAACCCCGTTTGGCGTGGCGCGCATCGCCCAGCGGCATGGCGTACCGGTCATTGTGATCGCGGGCACATTGGGCGACGGTTACGAGCAGATGTACGCCCACGGGGTGGACGCAGCATTTGCCTTGCCATCGGGGCCGATGAGCCTGGAGCAGGCCTGCCGCGAGGCACCGCGGCTGTTGCGCGAGCGGGCTGCGGATATCGCGCGGGTGTGGCGTCTTGCATCTAATCGCTAACCCCACGCGCCAACCGCTCCACCCACTGCTCCTGAAACCTCAGCAGCGCCGCACCGGGCTGCTGCAACTGCACAAACTCCAGCATCGGGTCGTCTACCGCCGTGCGCACGCCGCTCAATTCCTCCAGGGTCGCCAACCCGCAAAACGGCACATAGGCTTCGCTGTAGCCACCTTCGTGCACCAGCACCAGGCGCCCCTGACACAAGCGTTCGGCAGCCAGGCACAGGGTGCGGGTCATCAGCCGGAACGACTCACTGTGCAGTAGCATGCGCGCCAGCGGGTCGACGGCGTTGGCGTCATAACCGCAGGCGACGATGATCAGCTCTGGTTCGAAACGCTCAAGGGCTGGCACTACGATGCGTTCCATCGCCTGCAAATAGGTAGCGTGACCACTGCCCGGCGGCAGGGGAATGTTGATGTTCGCGCCCAGGCCGGCACCGCGGCCTCGGTCCTGCTCGCCGCTGTAGCCGGGCGGGTAGCATGCATCCTGGTGCAGTGACACCGTCAACACATCAGCGCGCTCCTCGAAGATCGATTGCGTGCCATTACCGTGGTGCACATCCCAGTCGATCACGGCGACTTTGCCGAGCCCGTTATGGGCCTTGGCCGCTTCGATGGCGATGGCAATGTTGGCGAGAAAGCAGAAGCCCATGGCGCTGTCTGCCAGGCAGTGGTGCCCCGGTGGCCGGGACAGCGAATAGGCATTGTGCGCCTGGCCCTTGAGCACGGCGTCCACGGCGGCGAGGGTCAGGCCGGCGGAGAGTCGGGCGATCTCGTAGCTGCCCGGCCCAATCGGCGCCTGAGGGCCAAGCTCGCCGCCGCCGGCATCGCTCAGGGCCTTGAAGCGTTGCAGGTAGGCGCTGGTGTGGACTCGCAGCAAGTCCTCTTCTGTGGCTGACGGTGCGCTGCGCAGGTGCAGGTGGCGGCTTAACCCGGACACGTCCAACAAGCTCTTCAAACGGCGCTTGGTCTCGGGTGATTCGGCATGCCCGCTGCCGGCCGGCGGCTGTACCCAGCCGCCCACGGGCAAGGTCAGCGCGTGGGCGCCGGCGCTGTGCCAAAGGCTCATTTCATCGAAAAAAAATGCGGTGGTTCGGTTCATACCGGCTCCAGTTCAGCAGGGTAATTGGGACGGCTGGCGAGGATCATCACCAGGGACAGCAGCGTAATAACGGCAGCGCCAAGCAGCAGCAGGGTGAACCCACCGCTGGCCTCGATCAGGCGGCCGGCAATGGCGGGGCCGATAGCCAGGCCGCCGCCGATCACCAGGTTCGAAGCGTTCATCAGCTTGCCGCTGTGATCGAGGTCGGCCAGGCAGGCCAGGACCAGCGGCAGGATGAAGGTCCAGGTGAACTTGAACAGCAGCGCTGCCAGTGCAAACCGCAGCAGAGCGGGCTGGCCGAGTAAAAGCAGGACAGCGGCAGCCATCAGCGCATAGCCCACAAATAACAGCACTCCACGTGGCAGGCGCGCGCCGATCAACGAGGCACTTGCGGCACCGGCAATCCCCATTGCCGTGGCGATGGCGAGTACTTCGCCGCTGTGCTGCGCAGAGATCCCGACACTGGCGCCCAAGGCACCGATAAAGGTCCAGACGCCACCGAGGCTGATGTAAAAGGCCAGCACCGCGCCGATTCCCAGCGCGGCTTTCCAGCGTGAACGGGGCAATGGAGAGCCGTCGCTTGCCTGTGTCGCAGAGCTGCCGACGGGAAACGCCCGGGCCAGGGGCAACAGCAAGGTCATCAACCCCGCCAGGAGCAGGTAACAGGCATTCAACCCAAACCGTTCGAACAACCCAGGCAACACGACAAGGCCGAGGGCGCCGACGATCAGTTGGCCCATTACCCACAACCCATACACCCGACTGGGGTTGGCGGTAGTGGCGGCACTGGCCAGGCAGAGGATCATCAATGAACCGCCGGCCAAGGCGCTGGCAAAGCGCAGCATCAGTAAAACCGCGTAGGTGTCGGCGAGCATCGACAACAGGTTGGCCGCGATAAACAGCAGCGCAGCGACCAGGGCCGCAACTCGCCAGTCAACGCGTTTGAGCCACCACCAGGCGGGCAACGTGGCCAGGCTCATCGCGCCCAGCTCGACGGAAAACAAATCGCCAATGCGCGCCGGGCTCAGTTGCCACTGGCTGGCCAACTGCGCGGCCACGGCGGGAGCGGTCATCAGGATGGTCGGGGTGATCGCGGCAAACAACACGATCGCCGCCAGCCGTGCCTTTGCCGCATAAGATTGAGTGAGCATCTTCAAGCTCCAGGAGTGGGGGTCAGAACACGTGGACCAGACGCAACAACGCCTCGGTCCCGGCATAGCCATTGGAGGCCGCGACGTTCTGCGAAAGGCTGACCATCAATTGGTTCTGCGGGTCGAGCCAGTGCCCGAGTTCGAAGCCGACCTGGGTGTAGCGCTTGTGGGTGTCGTCAATGCGGCGATTATTGATGCGCAGCGCACCGCCGTCGGCCTGGATCAGGCGCAGTGCCCCGTACGTGGCGGCGCTGAAGTCATAAGAGGCAAAGGCTTGCAGGCGATACAGCGGAGCTTGCTTGAGTTCACTGCCAAAGTAGTCGCCATTGCTGGCATAGAGCTGGGCTTCGAGGTTGGCTTCGAGCACCCATTTTTCGCCGATGCCCTGGGTATAGTTGTAAACAAAGGTGGCACCCCAGCGATTGGCACCGGGGGACACATCCGGCTTTTGACTGTGGTATTCGCCCACCGGTACGGTGATCAGGCTTAGCAGGCCACTGTAGGTGCGCGAGGCCGGATCATTGATGAAAAACACCGTGCCGCCTACCTGTGGGTCGCCCATGCCACGTTCGCGGCTACGTTGTTCGGCGCCGGGCAAGCGCGCGGTGATGTCGGCAAAGGGCAAGATGAATTGCGGCGTACACAAAGTGCCGCAGGCATCGGTGAAATACACCTGGCGGTAGGCCACAGCGTTGACCTTCAGATCGGCCTTGCCGGTGCTGTCAGCCGGGCCATGAAAATCCCCGGCACGGGTGGCGGGCAGGTAAAGCACACCCAGGCTGGTGCCCGGTGGGGCGCCAAAAAAGTCCCGGGCGTTGAGGTCGGCAGCCTGGCTGTCGAGGCTGAGCAGGGTGCCGCCGAGCAGCACCGTCAGTTTACATAGGCGTGTGCGAGTCATAGTGAGGCGTCTCTTGTAATAGGCAGCCAAAAACTGGGCAACAGCAGCCCGTGACCGTGAAAACGATCGGGGCAGAACCGCGAGATCAGGGGCGGGATCAGTCGGGCGGGGCGTGTACCAGGTGCGCTATGCGCGCCTTGTCCTTGACCCCGAGCTTGGTGTAGATGGCGCGAAGATGATGGCGCACGGTATTGGGCGAGAGGCCAAGGTCGCGGGCCACCTCTTTATAGGTTTTGCCCTCGCCAAACCCTTGGGCCACGTCGTTCTCCCGTGGGCTGAGCTGGGGCAGGGTGCGGTTGATGCGCGCCGCCAACAGCCATTGGTCGCCCACTGCCGAGGCCTGGATCTGGATGTGTTTGCCCTCATGGCCGCGCTCATCGAGGGGCACCGGCAGGGTGGGGCCGTTCCAGCGTGGCCATTCACTGAGCAGCAAATCGATAAAGCCGCGCTCGGCGCATTGCAAGACGCCTCGCGGGTCACACACCGCCAGGGCCAGACTGCGCGGGCTGGTGAGGGTTTCACGCATGGCCACCAAGGTGCGAATCTGGTTCGCCGAGACCGCCGCCACCAGGTGCAGCATCAGGTTGTTGAGTAACAGGCAGTCATGGGCGCTGAACCGGGGCGCACCGGGTTTGCGGTACAGCGTCAGGTGGTCGCTGAGGTGGGTTTGCGGGTCGATATGGATCACGCACAACAATTCGCCCAAGCCGTGGCGTTGCCCCAGCCAATTCAAGGCGCTGCCGTTGTCGGGGTCGCGCATGTCGACGATCACCGCCTGGCCTGGCGTTGCATGTACACGGCCGACGGTCACGTCCAGATGGCGGATCGACTGCCAGTCCGCTAGATAGCCAGGCGGCAAATGGTAGAGGCAACTGCTGTGCTCTTGCGGCAGGCCCTCGATCACCGCGGAGCGTCCCCACCAGGCGCTGTCGAATGCGAGCAACTGGCTGAGGCGCGCCAGGGCAGGGTGTTGAAAATGTTCGATTTCCTGGTGCTGGGCAAGGCGTTGCAGATCCAGGGTCAACGTGCTGAAGGCTTGCAACAGGCCCGGGGGATCAAGGTGGCTCATGGGTATTCCTCTGTGGGACTTTTTTGTTGTTTTCGTCACAGGGTGAAGGCCGGAACCTTGGGTTGAGGTGGCAGGGCCTGGGTTGAGTATCAACGCAGCCCGGCCTGATCGCCATCGTTCAGATGCAGGATGGCGCCGGTTCAATTGTGGGAAAACGCCGGGCTCGTCAGGCTGGCGACTTTGCCTCTACACTGGCCGGCCACTTGTCTTTCATAGGATGAAACGCAATGCACACACCTGAACCCCATATCGTGATCCAGCGCTTTACCGAGGCCCACCTCGAGGGCGTCGCCGCGCTCTACAACGAACCGGCCGTCTGCCGTCAGGTGCTGCAAATGCCTTTCCAGTCAGTTGAAGCCTGGCGCAAACGCTTGGTCATGGATAACGAGCGGCGCCTGCAACTGGTGGCGGTGCATGGAGGAGAGGTAATTGGTCAACTGGGACTGGAGCAGTACCTGCGCGTACGCCAGAGCCACGTCGGTTCGTTCGGCATGGGCGTGGCGACCGCCTGGCAAGGCAAGGGCGTAGGCTCGCGGCTGTTGACGGCCGCGCTGGATGTGGCCGACAACTGGATGAACCTGCACCGTGTAGAACTGACGGTCTACGCCGACAACGAAGCCGCACATAACCTGTATCGCAAGTTCGGCTTCGAAGTGGAAGGGCGGTTGCGCGATTACGCCCTGCGCGATGGTGTGTTCGTCGACACCTTGAGCATGGCGCGCCTGCGCAAGTCAGTTTAATCCGCTAGAGCAAACGCCACCGCAGCCTGCGCATGCAGCGCGGTGGTGTCCAGCAAGGGCAGCTCGCTGTGTTCGGGCTGGATCAGCAGGCAGATTTCCGTGCAGCCCAGGATGATCGCCTGGGCGCCGCGTGCGGCGAGCGTCTGGATCACCCGCTGGTATACCTGGCGAGAGGCGTCGCTGATGAGCCCCACGCACAACTCCTCATAGATGATTCGGTGCACATCCCTGCGCTCGTCCGCGTCAGGCACCAGCACGGTCAGGCCCTGGGCGGCGAGGCGGGATTTAAGGAAGTCCTGTTCCATGGTGAACGCGGTACCGAGCAAGCCCACCGTCAAGGTGCCCGCCTCAAGGGCCGCGGCTGCCGTAGCATCCGCAATATGCAGGAAGGGAATCGAAACTGCCGCCTCAATCCGCGGCGCCACAAGGTGCATGGTGTTGGTACACAGCACCACGCACTCGGCGCCACCCGCCTGCAAACGGCGCGCGGCGTCTTCCAGGATCAGCGCGGCATCGTCCCAGCGCCCGGCATGCTGGGCCTGTTCCACCGGGCCGAAATCCACGCTGTACAGCAAGACTTGCGCCGAGCGCAGCGGACCGAGCTGGTCGCGCACGCGCTGGTTGATGAGGCGGTAATACTCGGCGCTGGACTCCCAGCTCATGCCGCCGATAAGGCCGATGGTGCGCATGCGATGCTCCGGAAAAGGGAATGTCGCTTCACCTTACCCATCGAAGCTTGATTAGTCATACGCAGTTGCCAGCCAAATCACCGGAGCAGTTCAAACAACGTTGATTACCCGCTCCGGCTTCGCGTTCTGTTGAGACAGCTTCAGATATTTCCCACACCCTGGACTGTTAATTTTCGAATACCGTCAGGCGCTTAAAAAACTGACTCAAGAGCATCAACATGCCACCTGCCCATCGCGAAGGCGATCCTGGAACCCGCCACAACGGTGATTTACCGCCGACACCGCTCATCATTCCCGAGATCCGGCTTCCTTTCGCCAGTTCGCCCCCGCGCTGCGACAGTGAGCGGTTGCGCGCCCATGCGCTCGCTTGGGCACAGCGCTATGGCTTGATCGGCCGCCGCGGTGCGCATCGGTTGAGCACCACCACGCTGCTCGACCTGGGAATGGCGTTGTGTGGCAGGGCACCCACGCCCCGAGCCGAGATTCTGGTGTGCTGGTATCTCTGGGCGCTCACGCTTGATGACCGCATCGATGATGGTCCCTGGGCGGAAAACGGTGCGTTGGACCGTTTCATCACCGCCGTGCAGGCTTTGACAGAGAACGCCGAGGCTGACCCGTCAGGTGAAACCGGCCGATTTGATGACCCTATGCTCGTCGTGCTGGCCGATGATCTGTGGCCCCAGACCCAGTGTTGGGGCGACGACCGTTGGCGGCATAGGCTCGTGGGGCATCTGATCCAACATTTGCGCGCACAGGCGACGCTGGTACGGCTGCGGGAAACCGGCGCGGCACTCACGCTGGACGAGTATCTGCCGTTGCGTCGGGATTCGTTCGGCGCACTGTTCTTCTTTGATCTGATTGATGGGGCCGAAACCCTTGACCCGTACGCGCATCCGGCGAACACCCAATGGTGGAATACGCTGCGTGAACACGGCGCCGATATCATCGCCTGGACCAACGATATCCATTCGATTGCCAAAGATGTGGTGTGTGGTGAGCGCTTCAACCTGGTGTCGATCCTGGCAGACACCGCTGGCACAGACTGGCCTGGCGCAATTGAATCCGCCCACCAGATGGTCAACACGGCGGTTGCGCAGTTCACTGCGGTCGCTGCCCAGCAAGCTGATCATCGGCCATGCGCAGCACCTGACCCGGACCGGCTGCGTCAGGTTGTCCGTGCGGCTGGCGACTGGCATCGCAGCGTTTCTCGCTATCACCTGCATGCCGCCGACTCTGCGGCTCAGGGCGACCGGCAAGTGGACCTCGCACTTACCCCGCCGACCCTGAAGTCCCGGCAGTTTGAAATCGACCCTTACCCCTTGTATGAGCGTTTACGTACCACACTGCCGATCGTGTATGACGAGCCCACTGATGTGTGGCTGGTCAGCCGGCATGTGGATGTAAAGGCGGCATTGACCCATCCCGGGGCGAGCAACAATAACTACACCTGGCAGATTGGACCGCTGCTGGGGCACACGATTGTCACCATGGACGGGTGCGAACATGCACAGCACCGCGCGTTGCTCAGCCCTGCGTTTCGCAGCAAGGCGCTCGTAGCCCTTGAAGCATCGATCATTTCAGTGACCACAGACCTGCTGGCGCAGATGCGCGGCCGACCTCAGGTAGACCTCATTGCCGATTTCACCGCTGCCCTGCCGGTGCGGGTGATGGCTCGTGCGCTGGGTCTCCCGGCTGAGACCTGCGAGGAAGTGGAGCAGCTAAAGCGTTGGTGTGCCATCGGCTTCGCTTACATGGGCAACTATCGACAGGATCCGGCACTGTTGACCGGTGGGTTATCCAATCGAGACAGTTTCTACGATTTCATTCAGCCACACATCGACGCTCGCCGGGCCGAGCCCGCAGACGATTTGATCTCGCTGCTCCTGGCGGCAAGCATTGACGGTCAACCGTTGTCCGAGACGTTCGTGAGATCCTACTGCGCGATCCTGATGACTGCAGGCAGCGAGACCAGTCACGGCGCCCTGGCGAACCTCATTGCCAACCTGTTGAACGAGGCTGGCGTCAAAGAGGCGGTGATGGCTGATCCAGAGCTGATGGACGCTGCGCTCGCCGAAACCCTGCGACGCAATCCGCCATTGCAACTCGTCCTGCGGGAGGCCCGTGAACCGCTGCTACTGCCGTCAGGGACGATTCCCGCTGGCGCGACCCTGGCCTGTCTGATCGGTTCGGCCAACCGTGATCCGGACCAGTTCAGCGACCCGGACACCTTCAATATGTCGCGCACCGACCAGGCGACCAGCCATTTCGCCTTCGGCGCAGGGCGTCACTTCTGCCTGGGATCGATGCTGGCACGCATGGAGATCACCATTGGCGCGCGCATGCTGCTACAGACCTTTCCAAACGTGCGCTGGGCACCTGGATTCACGCCCACCGAACGTGGGTTCCTCAACCGCTGCCCTGATCGACTGGAGGTCGTACTGTGACCACTACTGACACTGCCCAAGCGTCGGGCTACACCAGCAGCTATCTCGCCGACCAGCACGCAGGCCAATTGGAACGCTTGCGCACTCTTGAGCGGGCCTTCGACCCGTTGAGCCACGCGGTTTTTGATCAGCTGGAGCTTGCCGGCAAGCCTGCCATCCTCGATCTTGGCGCCGGTGCCGGATCGCTCGCCGCCTGGCTGGGCAAGCGATACCCCGATGCGACTGTCACCGCCACCGACATCGACACACGATTCCTGACCAATATCCCCGGTATTCGGGTGATGACCCATAACGTCGCTACCGATGATTTTCCGGCTGCCTCCTTTGACGTGGTGCACGCTCGAGCACTGCTGTGCCACCTCACCGAACGTGAGGACATATTGACGCGAGCCGCCACCTGGGTCCGTCCGGGTGGCTGGCTGGTGATCGAGGACGTCAGCCTGCAACCGAGCTTGAACACCGCGAACCCGTTGTTCCGAAAAATCGCCCAGGCCGGAATCACTCTCCTGGAGCGGTCCATTGGTTCCGACATGCTCTGGGCCGATACGCTCCCCGGCCGCTTGCGTGATCGGGGGTTCTCCAATGTGGGGCATCGCACCCTCGAAGGCCGAATCGGCGACAACAGCCCAGCCGACATCTTCTGGGCTGCGACCACCGCACAGGCAGGGCCAGCGCTGCTCAAACTCGGGTTGCTGACCCAGGACGACCTGGATGCCATGGCCAGCCTGCGTGCCGACCCAGCGTTCACGGCCGCAGCCTTGACATTAGTCAGTGCGTGGGGACAAGTCCTCTAACTTGGGCAGAAAGACGCAGCGTCACATTGGCAGCCCGACAAACACTCTGAGCGGGGAGGGCGCGCGTCATTCACCGATGGGAATACCAAATGAGCAATGATGTAGTGTTAGTTGACGTACACGATGTGCAGATCGGTGTCTGTGATAAACGCGATGCACACCTGGGCGCGGGGCAGCTCCATCGTGCATTTTCGGTGCACTTGATCGACAGCCACGGGCGTCATCTGCTTCAGCGGCGTGCCGCAGGTAAAATGCTTTGGCCAGGTTTCTGGTCGAATGCGTGCTGCAGTCATCCGGCACCTGGCGAAACTATCCTGGATGCCGCGTCTCGTCGCTTGCGCGAAGAACTGGGCGTGCAGGCCTCCTGCCGCTTTCTGTATAGCTTTGAGTACCATGCCAGCTATGGTTCGATCGGGGCAGAACACGAACTCTGTCATGTGTTGGTTGCCCAGTCTGATGCTGAGGTATCACTGGCGGCTGAAGAAGTCAGCGAGATCCAATGGCAGACTCGGGCCGAGGTATCAGCCCAGCTTTCAGAATTGCAAGCGCACTTCACGCCCTGGTTTCGGATGGAGTGGCAGCACCTTCTTTCGCAGTACCCTTCGTTCGATACACCTGCATTACGGGCCTAGGGGGCGTTTAGTCATACACCAGGCGGCCGCATCTGCCATGATCACGCTTCGCAACCTGGCTCACCCAAGGAACTCCACAATGGACGATGTACAGCAACTGGGCGAGATGCTTCGTCATTACGCCGACAGCGAAGCGCACAAGAAACAGCAGTTTGACCTGCAATCGGCCCGTTGGGCGCAAAAACTCAGCGAATTGTTCCAGCAGATAGAGCAGTGGCTGGAACCCGTCAATACCGTGGGCCTGCTGACCGTCCAGCGTGAGGTTTACATCGCCAGCGGCCCGAGCGTGCCGGCAGAAAGTTCGCCTTTCAAGAGCGAAAAGCTGACCGTTCATATCACCGGTAAAAGCGTGGAGTTCGTGCCGGACGTCATGGGCGCCGGTGGTTCGATTTCGGTGTCGGTGATGGGGCTCACCGCTGCCCGCCATGGCAGTGTGTCGCTGGTGCTGCCGGCAGACAAGAATGACTGGCTGTGGAAGAAAACCAATGGCCTTAAAGACCCCGACACCTATAGTTTCGACGCCAACTTCCTGGCCTCCCAGTTGCAGAGCCTGATACCCCGCGAACGTCTCTGACGCCCCAAGGCACGCCGGAGCGGAACAATGAGGTGAAATTCCCAGAGTTGGCTATACCTAAAGCTCACGCTTACGATGAAGGTCGCCAGGGAGTTCAACAATGAAACTAAGGCTAATGATCAGCACGGTGTGCATCGCTTCGATCGGCATTGCCGGTTGCGCAAGCCAAGTCACGCCACCGGATGAATATTCAGGTTTCCTTTCCGACTATAGCCAGCTCAAGGAAGCCAAGTCGCCTTCAGGGGTCGAGGTCATGCGCTGGGTCGATCCGCAACTGGACCTGCGCCGTTACAACGCGGTGTACATCGAACCTACGCAGTTCTACCCCAAGCCCCAAGCCACCAGCAAAATTCCGGACAGTACCCTGCGTGGCATCAACGACTACTACAACCAGGCGCTCAAGCGTGAACTGACCAAGTCGATGCCCTTGGCCAACGCTCCCGGCCCCGGCGTGATTGTGGTGCGTGCCGCGATTACTGCCGTGAGCAGCAAGACCGAAAGCCTCAAGCCATACGAATACGTTCCCGTCGCATTGGTCGCGGCAGCCGTGAGTACCGGCGCCGGTATCCGCGACCAGGAAACCACCTTGGGCACCGAGGCGCAGTTCCTCGATGGTGCCAATAACAAAGTCATTGCCCAGGTGGTGCGCAGGGGCACCGGTAAGCCGTTGAAGAACGACACCCAGGTGATGAAGGCCGACGATGTGAAAAGCGTCATTGATGGCTGGGCTTCAGACTTGCATCAGTCTTTCGCGAAGCTGAAAAAACATTGAGTCGCCGCCGGCGCGGCGGGTTGTCAGCCGCCGCGCCTTCAAGCCATGCAAGGGTTACTTTAACGGCGTCAACGGCGGCAGATTCCATTGACCGTTACCCACTTCAGGCTTGGGCAGGTAGATCCGCAGTACCGCGTAAAACGGGCCGGGCGGGGCCGGCAGCCAGTTGCTCTGCGCAGCTTTAGGGGGCTCGTGGTGCTGCAACGCCAGGGTCAAGCCGCCATCGGCGTCGCGCTTCAGGCTCGCCAGCATCAGCGAGTTGATCAGGTAGCGCTTCTTGTGGTTGGGCACCAGCAGTTTGGTCTTGGCGTCATACAGGGTCAGCGACCAGAACGCTTCGGCCGGTGGCAACTGGTCCTTGGCGAAATGCACGGTGTAGCTATGACGTGCACCGTTAGCCGGCTTGCCTTCGCTGTCGATGAGGTAGGTCAGGTACGCGGCTTCATCGCTGGAGTTTCCGAAAATGCCCATTTCGGCGCCGGCGTAGCGGTACAGGTAGTTGTTTTTCAGGCGGTCGCGACTGCCATACAAGTCATTGCGGGGCACCTGGTGGGTGTCGACCTTGTCCTTCTTGAACGCGGCGAATTCAGCCCGGCCATCGGCGATACCTTCTTCCAGGGCCTTGCGCTGCTCGGCGGTCAACTGGTTGACCTTGAACGGCGCGCCCGGGGCGATACCGATCTTGGCAAAGCGCGCCAGCTGTTCCTTCTCACTGTCCTGGGGGGCGGCGAAGGCCAGCATGAAGTTCAGGTAGCGAAACAGTTGTGGGCCTTCGGTCATCGTCGCCATCGGCTTGGGCCATTCGATCTTCGGCAACTTGGCCGGCGCAGGCTGCTTCACGTAACTGCTCAGGGGCTGCACTTTGTAGCCGGCCTGGATCTGCTTGACCTTGCCCAGGTCCTTGTCATCGAACAGCTGTGTGCGGTACAGCGCGTAGGCGATATTGCTTTCGCTGTAGACCACGCGGTCGATGTCCACCGGTTGCTGACCTTTCCAGTCAGGCCCGGCGACCATGTAGTGGCCACCGTTGTTGCCGGTGCTGCGGGTGCCCAGGTAGGCGAAGTTCTGGGTATAGAGGTCAATCAACTGCACCGAGTAGTAGCGGTTGTCGTCGATCTTGGGCAGGGTCAATACCAGAGGCTCTTTGCGCAGGTCCATCCACACGAACGAATAGGGGGTGTCGGCGTTCGGGCTCGCGACCGCCGTGTCCTTGGGGGTGAACACCTGGGCGGTGTTGCCTATATGGTTGAACGGCGCCTTGAAGTTGGCACCGCCTTTATCAACGGCCTGGGTGTAGAGCGTCTTGTACATCTGCACCACAGGGAAGCCATACAGGTAGGCTTCCTTGGCGATGGCCCGGGCTTCACTGGGGCTGGCGGTGAAGTCGGCCCAGGCGCCGGTACTCATGAATATCGAGAGGCTCGCCAACAGCAGGCGCGTCGGTTTTCCAATCATGTTGTTGCGTCCTTCCTGATGTCTATCTAAGAGCGTGGCGTGAAGGCGCTGAGTTTCCAGTTTTATTTGCCGAACGTCACGTTAATCCCTGCAACAACGTGAACTGAGGCAAGCCGTAGCCTTCAAGCGCACCGCGTTGACAGGATCAGGCTGGCAGCATGGCTTTGACTTTGTCACGCAGTTGGTCGATGGAGAATGGCTTGGCGATTACCTGCATGCCGGCCGGCACATCGATATTTTCAGCATAGCCACTGGCAAACAGGATGGGCAGGGTGGGGCGCAGTTCGCGCACTTTGGTCGCCAACGCCTTGCCGTCCATGTCCGGGAGGCCGACGTCGGTCATCATCAAGTCAATTACCTGATTGGTAGATTTCACGAAGGCGAGTGCCTCGCCAGCGTCAGCCGCTTCAAGCACCTGGAACTCCAACTCTTCGAGCACATCGACGATCAACATGCGCACGATGGCGTCGTCTTCGACTACAAGGATGGTGGAGGGCGAGTGCGACATAGGGAACGTTCCTGAAAAATGGTGAGGGTAGGGTGATCGAAAGACACTTTACCAGTGAGTCGCGCGCGCCCAGGCAAGTTCCCTCGGAGTGCTATTGTGCGTACTGCTGCGCGTAAAGTCTCTTGCTGAAGCACAGCTGCATTGCCTTTCGCTGAAAAAGGCGCGCCAATGGCTCGCAGGCCCATTGGCGCGCCGGGCGTGCGTTACAACGTTGCGTCTAACAGCCCTTTATAAACGCTATTCACCGTGCTCATATCACCAGCGCTGAACTCGCTGACCTCGTAATGACGGACGCGATTGACGCTATACGAGTTTAAGGTCTGGGCAATTCCGCCACTGTTCAGTGCTTTTTCCATGCCCTCTTGCATCGATTTCAAGGTTGTGAACTTGACCATCCCGGAATTAGGTTCGTAGAAGAACCATTCTGTCTTGCCCGCTTCAACTTTTATTCCAGCAATCATTCCATGGTCTTTTGTCGCAATCCTCAGGGTTTTCGACGTTGTCGAATTGGTCAGGTCGTCAATGATATTTTGATAACTTTCCTGCTTGAAAGGCTTGCCCATGTGGAAACTGGATCGTTGACCAACGACCCGCTGAAAGTTTTCCAACTCATCAATAAATTCGGCTGCGATTGAATCTGTCGGGTTTCTCGCGGCCCTGTAGAGGTTTTGCATCAATAAGTCTTCTTTGCCGGTCATGATGGCCAGGGCCATGAGATTGGACAAGGCTGCGCACTCGCCCCTTGACGTCAAGTCCACGTGAGCCAGGTAATCGACCTGGGATACGGGGGTGACGCGCACACCTGGGGCATGTACATCATTGTAAAGAACCTTGGAAATGTACTGGGCCTCGAAAATTTTTCGATCCTTGATCTCCCTCGTCAAAGTGCCCATTTGTTCAGGCGTCAGGTGCCTTTGCAGCGCAATTTGTTTTAAATTCTCGGCATCAAGATGGGGGCTATACCCCGGAATGCTATGCACAGCCCCCTGAGTGAGGCCCCGCTGGTAATCAGCCACACTCGCTTGGGCGCGATCAAGGATTGCGCGAAAAGCTGCGTCATGAGTACCTTGTCCCGGCCGTACTAATAACGGCGCACCAATGGGAGTGAAATGCTTGATCGGCGAACCATATACTTTGTTGTTGGCCGGATTGTAGTGGTACCACTGATCGTTCTTGAGTACAGCGACCGTGTCGAAGCTGCTATTTCCGGATTTATAGGTGCCGAGTAACGCGGTTCCATGTTCTTTGCTGACCGCCTTGAGCACATCATAGCTACCCGTAGCGCCCCGTACGGTATTAATGGCTTTGGCGCCGTTGTTGGCAAGAAATTGAATACCTTTGCCCGCCTGCCGCGCACCGCCCACCGCCAAGTCACCCAGCCCTCCCAACGGATTGAGCGTACTGAATGTCGCCATGCCGATGGCTCTGGCCGCCTTTAACCCCTTGGCCACACGGGATGCTGCGGTACCGGCAATCTTGGCGATCTTTCCGGCCGTCGCGGCCCCCGCGGTCACGAAGCCAAACAGGTCCAGGCCGAGATCGAAGATGCCTTCGCCGATATTGCCCGCACGGAAATTCTGGATCGCAGAGCGAAAAGGCACCAGATCGAGCAGGAACTCTTGAACGACCTCGGCCCTGTCTTGATTGTTGTCGGCAGTGGTCTGGCCGCGTGCTTGCTGCTTGATGGCATTGTTATCAAGATTGATGTGTTCGACGAACGCTTTCGCGATGAGCCCGACGCGGGGTGATGCGAAGGCATCCGTTGGCGACCCATCAGGTGGTGTCTGCGCCTGTTCTTTCAGGGCCTCGGCCCCGGCAGGCTTGAACTCCTTTATTTCGTATACACGGTTGGCGACCCGGTGCGAACGAAGTTTTGCCGTTCCCGTCGGGACTTCGTCGATACGCCCTTCGTTGAAGTTGATTCTGTACTCTGTCTCTACGCCGTCACGTTCAATCTTGACCAGCAATTCTTCGCCTATGGGATTAGCTGTCGTGCCGTAGAGCTCCAAACCAAGTGTCTTGGAGTGTTCTTGATAAAAAGTAATTTTGCCAAATTCAAAGTTCTTCAGATGCTCCCCGGTCAGTTGGGAGATCATGTGTTTTATATAGGTTTCGGTCCCCTGTTTCTTTTCCTCGATTACGCTTTTGAATTCTGATTCGAACGCCTCGGGCACGCCAAAGCGCGGATTGGCGATCAACTTCTCCACGGGGATACGCTTATCTTTCGAGGTAAACACCAGGTCTGGCCCGGGCAGGTCCATCATGGCGATGTCCAGCAGTGAATGCGGGCCTACCTCCACGGTTCGATACCCGGTTATATGCCCGTGAACGTTGCGTTCTGCACGACTGACGTGAATCAGCTTCTCTTCAAACAGCGCTTCCAGTCCGGGAAAGCGTTCTTTGCAGACGGCTCGCGCCATCTCTTTGCGCGATGGGATGTCCTTTTCAAGTGCCTCTGCGGCGACCGCCATTTCTGCTTTGCGCGCGTTAAAGGTGGTCACCAAGGTGTTCAGGTCGTCGGCGGTATACAAGTGATCGTCTTTTTTGCCCAGCACGCCATGAACCACCCCCCAATCGATCAACGCCTCACGCTGCGCGGTTTCGGTCACGAGGGGGTCGGCCAGGCTTGCGCTCTCGGCCTCCAGCATGACCTGGGCAAACGTCATATTGGGTAATTTCCCGGGTGTGCGGGCCTCTATCGTCGCCGCAGCCACCGCCAGGTTGACCCAGGCAGGGCTGCCGTAGGTCACGCTGGCGGGAATGTCCTTGATCAGAAACGCTGGCGCGCGGCTTGCCAATAACAGGTGGGCGCCCACTTTGGCCATTTCCGGGCTGGTTTTGCCCTTGTCGCTCAACCATTGGGCCAGGCCATCCACGACCGCGGACAGGGGTTTACCCCAGTGCTTGTCGCTGGCCAGATCGAAGCCGGCGATCTGGTTGCGATGAGGGGCGGTGATCGATTCCGGGTCCAACTGCAATGCAATCCCAGCCAGCAGGTAGTCCGTTACGCTGCTGTCATTGGCGATCCCCTGCATTCTCTGTTGCAGGTCTTGACCCATCAGTTGTGCCTGCGGGGTACTGATCAGCGCTTCCAAGGTTTTGGCAGGGTCATCCTGAGGTTGCGCCCCAAGGGGTTGCTGATAACGCAGGAACTCCAGCACACCGCCTTTGGTTTGCATCACCAGCGGCTTATCCCCCAAGGCGTGCTCGTGATTCAGGGTAATAGCACGCAAGCGCTGTTGTTCGTCCGCATTCAAGGGCACGGGCCAGGAAAGTGCGCCCCCCAAGTCACCCAACGGGTGCTCCATACTCTTGTTGATCACCGCGCGGGCGAGGCCAGAGAGGTGGAAATGGCTGCTGGGCAACGGCAGTTCCAGGAAGGTTTCGATGAAGGTTTCCAGCGTCACACTGGCACCCGCTTGCTCTGCGTATGAAGACGCCGAATGAATATCCATCGGTGTGCTGGCCAGCGCCGCCAGTACCGCCTGGGGCGAGGCGTCGTTGCCAAGCTTTGTTGCAAGCTGGTTGAGCGTTTGCCCGAGTGATTTCAAGTTTTCTTTGTCAGCTAATTGTGCAGCCAGGTCGGCTTTTCGCGGCGGCGTTGGTGTTGTGGGTGGCGGGCTATCGGCTGGGCTTTCTTCAGCCCGCAGTAACGGTTGCGGTGCTGCCGGTTCAGGGAATAGCGCGACAGCGAAGGCGTGAGGAGAGGCGCTTTGCGTGATATTCAACATAAGAGGTTTGACCTTTGAGGATAGGAAATGCGTCCTCCTGATGGAGCCTCCCTGTCCCGAGACGCCCTTTTGGGTGGGAGCCCAGAGCCCTCAAGTTCCGAAAGATCCTACTACGCAGTGTGTGAAAAAAAGTCAATGAGCGGATGTGAAAAGCCTGATGCCACTGCGACCTTTTTTGTTCGAGCGAGGTGTTTCTTCGTCGTGGTTGACCGCATAAAAATAGCGTTCGAGCGCCACTTTGGGGCAAACTCCCGGTTTTTCCGTACTTGGCCAAGGCATGCCCATGACTCCCGCGTCGTCCGTCGATGAAAAGAGCTTTCGTACCCTGCTGAGCCGCAACGTGGCCCTGCCTTTGGGCGTGGGCGTGCTCAGCGCGGTGTTTTTCGTTTGCCTGATTACCTATTTACTGTCGGTGATCCAGTGGGTGGAGCACACCGATCGGGTCATCAATAACCTGAATGAATCGTCCAAGCTGACGGTGGACCTGGAAACCGGCATGCGCGGGTTTCTGATCACCGGCGACGAGCATTTCCTCGACCCCTATGAAGTGGCCAAGCCGCGGATCATTGCCGACCTGCGCAATTTGCAGGATCTGGTGGCGGACAACCCCCAGCAGGTCGACCGCCTCAAACGCCTGGAAGCCCTGCAGGTCGAGTGGAACAAGTACGCCCAGTCGATGATTGAGATGCAGCGCGAAAGCGGCGACTACCGCAGCGCCGTCAAGGCTGGCCGTGGCAAGCGCCTGACCGACGAGATCCGCAAGGAATACGATGACGCGGTGGCGATGGAACAGCAGTTCCGCATCACCCGTAACGAGGAGGTCACCCGCACGACGGTGATCAGCGTCACCCTGTACTTGGCGTTCGTACTGGGGCTGAGTGGTTTTCTTGCGTACGTAGGCAGGAAGAATTTACTTTCACTGTCAAATAGTTACAGCGCAAACCTCGCGTCGCAACAGAAGATAGCGCGACGCCTGGAACAGCAAGCCTGGCTGCGTAATGGCCAGACCGAATTGGCCGAACAAGTTCTCGGCCAACTGACCCTGAACTTGCTGGGGCGCAATATTCTGCAGTTCTTCGCCCAGTACATGGGCTCGGCTGTCGCGGCACTGTACGTACGCGAAGAACACGGCGGCCTCAAGCGCGTGGCCACCTATGGCTTCTCCCGTGAGCAGGAGCAGCGGGAACAGTCGATCTACAGTGACGAAGGTATCGTTGGGCAGGCCGCCCAACTGGATCGCCTGATTCGGCTGGACGACGTGCCAGTGGATTACTTCAAGGTCAGCTCCGGCCTGGGCGAAGGGGCTACCCGCAGCGTGCTGGTGATGCCGACCAGCGACGACGACCGTGTCAACGGCGTGATCGAACTGGGTTTCCTGCGCCCGTTGGAAGAGCGCGACGTGGAGTTGGTGGAGCTGATCGCCGGCAATGTCGGCACTTCCATCGAAGCTGCCCGTTATCGCCAGCGTTTGCAGGAAGTGCTGGCCGAGACCCAGCAGCTCAACGAAGAGCTGCAAGTGCAGCAGGAAGAACTCAAGACCGCCAACGAAGAGCTGGAAGAGCAGTCGCGCATTCTGAAGGAGTCCCAGGCCCACCTGGAAACCCAGCAGGCCGAACTCGAGCAAACCAACGAACAATTGGCCGCACAGACCCAGACCCTGGCCGAGCAGCGCGACGCCATGGACCGCAAGAACGTCGAGCTGAACCAGGCCCAACTCCAGTTGGAAGATCGCGCCGATGAGTTGCAACGGTCCAGCAAATACAAGTCCGAATTCCTCGCCAACATGTCCCATGAGCTGCGCACGCCGCTCAACAGCTCGTTGATCCTGGCCAAGTTGCTGGCAGAAAACCCCCAGGAAAACCTCAGCGCCGAGCAGGTCAAGTTTGCCGAGTCGATCTATTCGGCCGGCAATGACTTGCTCAACCTGATCAACGACATCCTGGACATTTCCAAGGTCGAAGCCGGCAAGTTGGAAGTGCGCCCGGAGAATTCCAGTGTGGTGCGCCTGGTGGACGGCCTGCGCGGCATGTTCGAACCGCTGGCGGCGGATCGCAAGCTGGGCTTCCAGGTGGACGTGCAGGAGGGCGCACCGACCTTGCTGTTTACCGACCGCCAGCGCCTGGAGCAGATTCTCAAGAACCTGTTGTCCAACGCGATCAAATTCACCGAGCAGGGCGAGGTCAGCCTGACGGTGTCCCGTGCGCCAGGGGAGGGCATTGCCTTCACCGTGCGCGACTCCGGCATCGGTATCGCTGCGGACCAGCAGGAAAGCATCTTCGAAGCCTTCCGCCAGGCCGATGGCACCACCAATCGCCGTTACGGCGGCACTGGCCTGGGGCTGTCGATTTCCCGCGACCTGGCTGCCTTGCTGGGCGGTTACATCAGCGTGACCAGCGAGCCCGGCAAGGGCAGCATTTTCACTCTGGTGTTGCCGGAGCAGTATGTGGAGCGTGAGGAAGACGCCACACCTGTCGAGCAGCCGCGCCAAGCCATCGTTGTACCGGCCCCCGCGCCCGTAAGAATTTCCCCGCTACCAGTCGCCGACACCCAGCAGATTCCACGTTTTGCCGATGACCGCGAAAAAGCCCCGTTCACCACCCGTTGCATCCTGGTGGTGGAAGACGAGCCGAATTTTGCGCGCATCCTGTTCGACCTGGCCCATGAGCTGGGCTACCACTGCCTGGTGGCCCACGGTGCCGACGAAGGCTATAGCCTGGCCGAGGAATACATCCCGGACGCGATCCTGCTGGATATGCGCCTGCCGGACCATTCCGGGCTGACCGTGCTGCAGCGTCTCAAGGAGCACGCCAACACCCGCCATATCCCCGTGCACGTGATTTCCGTGGAAGACCGCGTCGAAGCCGCCATGCACATGGGGGCTATTGGCTATGCGGTCAAGCCCACCACTCGCGAAGAGCTCAAGGACGTGTTCGCCCGCCTGGAAGCCAAGCTGACCCAGAAGGTCAAGCGCGTGTTGCTGGTGGAAGACGATGACCTGCAACGCGACAGCATTGCCCGCCTGATCGGCGACGATGACATCGAGATCACCGCCGTAGGTTTCGCCCAGGAGGCCCTGGACCTGCTGCGTACTCACATCTATGACTGCATGATCATCGACCTCAAGCTGCCGGACATGCTCGGCAACGAGCTGCTCAAGCGCATGGCTACCGAAGATATCTGCTCGTTCCCGCCGGTAATCGTCTACACCGGGCGCAACCTGACCCGCGATGAAGAGGCCGAACTGCGCAAGTATTCGCGCTCGATCATCATCAAGGGCGCCCGCTCACCCGAGCGCCTGCTGGACGAGGTCACACTGTTTCTGCACAAAGTCGAATCCCAGCTGTCCCATGACCGCCAGAAGATGCTCAAGACTGCCCGCAGCCGCGACAAAGTCTTCGAGGGACGCAAGATCCTGCTGGTGGACGACGACGTACGCAATATCTTCGCCCTGACCAGCGCCCTGGAGCACAAGGGCGCCGTGGTGGTGATCGGGCGTAACGGCCGCGAAGCCATCGACAAACTCAATGAAGTCGACGATATCGACCTGGTGCTGATGGACGTGATGATGCCGGAGATGGACGGTTACGAAGCCACCGCGTTGATCCGCCAGGACCCACGCTGGAAGAAACTGCCCATCATTGCAGTGACGGCCAAGGCCATGAAGGACGATCAGGAGCGTTGCCTGGCGGCAGGTTCCAACGATTACCTGGCCAAGCCGATTGATCTGGACCGTCTGTTCTCGCTGATTCGTGTATGGCTACCCAAGATGGAACGCATTTAAGTGGAGCAGTGTTTTTTGGACAAAAGCAGCGACATTGAGCTGCGCCTGTTGATCGAGGCGATTTACCTCAAGTACAGCTATGACTTTCGCGACTACTCTGGCGCGTCGGTCAAACGGCGGGTGGCTCACGCCTTGCGCCAGTTCGACTGCGCGACCATTTCTGCACTGCAGGAGCGTGTACTGCACGATCCGGCAGCGTTCATGCAGTTGCTGCAATTCTTGACGATCCCGGTGAGCGAGATGTTCCGCGACCCGTCGCACTTCCTGGCAATCCGCCAGGAAGTCGTGCCGCTGCTCAAGACCTACCCGTCGATCAAGATCTGGATCGCCGGCTGCAGCACGGGCGAGGAGGTGTACTCCATGGCCATCCTGCTGCGCGAAGAAGGGCTGCTGGAGCGCACTATCATCTATGCCACGGACATCAACCCGGCGTCGCTGGATAAAGCCAAGCAGGGCATTTTTTCCCTGGAGAATGTGCGCGCCTACACCGCCAATTATCAGCAGGCCGGCGGGCAACGTTCATTTGCCGATTACTACACTGCGGCTTACGATTACGCGATCTTCGACAAGACCCTGCGTGAGAACGTGACCTTTGCCGATCACAGCCTGGCGACCGATAGTGTATTCTCAGAAACTCAGTTAATTTCCTGTCGTAACGTGTTGATTTATTTCAATAAAAAATTGCAAGATCGTGCGTTCGGATTGTTCCATGAGTCGCTTTGCCATCGCGGCTTCCTGGTACTGGGCAGCAAGGAAACCCTGGATTTCTCCGCCTATAGCAAGCAATTCGAACCCTTGGTCAAACAGGAACGGATCTACCGAAAATCATGAGTGATGCGCCACACCCCCCGGTTCGCGGGATTGAAGCCATCGTCGTCGGCGCCTCCGCCGGCGGCGTGGAGGCGTTGCTGAGTATTTTCGGCCTGCTGCCAGACACCTTCAGCCTGCCGATCATTGCCGTGCTGCACCTGCCGGATGAGCGTCGCAGCCAGCTGGCGGAAGTCTTTGCGCGACGCCTGAACATTCCGGTCAAGGAAGCCCGGGACAAAGAGGCGGTGGAGGCGGGCACCTTGTACTTTGCCGGGCCCGGTTATCACCTGTCGGTGGAGCACGACCGCAGCCTGTCCCTGAGCCAGGAAGATCGGGTGCATCACTCCCGGCCGGCCATCGACTACCTGTTCGCCTCGGCCGCCGACGTCTATGGGCAACGCCTGCTGGCGATTCTGTTGACCGGCGCCAACCAGGACGGCGCGCGCGGGCTGGCCCACGTCAAGCAATCAGGCGGCACCACCGTTGTGCAGGACCCCCAGGAGGCGCGGATTGCCGTAATGCCCCTGGCTGCCCTGGCGCTACACACACCTGACCATATTCTTTCCTTGAGCCGTATTGGCTCATTGCTGGCTTCCCTGGAACCTTTCCCATGTTAAGTACTGTCCAAGCCAAACTGCTGATCGTCGACGATCTGCCGGAAAACCTGCTGGCCCTCGAAGCGCTGATCAAGCGCGAGGATCGCCAGGTGTTCAAGGCATTGAGTGCCGACGAGGCGTTGTCCCTGTTGCTGGAACACGAATTCGCCATGGCCATCCTCGACGTGCAGATGCCCGGCATGAACGGTTTCGAGCTGGCCGAGTTGATGCGCGGCACTGAAAAGACCAAGAACATCCCGATTGTGTTCGTCAGCGCCGCCGGCCGCGAACTCAACTACGCCTTCAAGGGCTATGAAAGCGGCGCCGTGGACTTCCTGCACAAGCCGCTGGATATCCACGCGGTCAAGAGCAAGGTCAATGTGTTCGTTGACCTGTATCGCCAAAGCAAGGCGATGAAGCTGCAAGTGGAAGAGCTGGAGCGCAGCCGCCGCGAGCAGGAACTGTTGTTGACGCGCCTGCAGGCCACCCAGGCCGAATTGGAGCAGGCGGTGCGCATGCGTGACGACTTCATGTCGATTGTCGCCCATGAGGTGCGTACACCGCTTAACGGGCTGATCCTGGAGACCCAGCTGCGCAAAATGCACCTGGCCCGGGACAATGCCGCAGCGTTCACCCTGGACAAGATGCACGCCATGGTCGACCGCGATGAGCGCCAGATCCAGAGCCTGATCCGCCTGATCGAAGACATGCTCGACGTGTCGCGTATCCGCACCGGCAAGCTGTCGATTCGACCGGCACGCTTTGACCTGGCGCAACTGGTGCGCAACCTGGTGCAGAACTTCGCGCCGCAGGTGGCGGCCGCCGAGTCTTCCATGCAATTGCAGGCCGAAGACGTGGTGGAGGGCAATTGGGATGAATTCCGCATCGAGCAGGTGATTACCAACCTGCTGACTAATGCCCTGCGCTACGGAGCCAAGAGCCCGGTGGAGGTACGGGTGTACACCGAGCACGGCGAAGCACGGGTAGAGGTGCGCGACCATGGCATCGGTATCAGCGAGGAAAACCAGAAGCGCATTTTCCAGCAGTTCGAGCGGGTTTCCGCCAGCCACGTGGCAGCGGGTCTGGGCCTGGGTTTATTTATTTCCGAGCAGATCGTTGCAGCCCACGGCGGCACCATCGAGGTCGAGAGCCAGATAGGCGAGGGCGCCTTGTTTCGCGTGTGCCTGCCCCTTGAGGCGGCCGAGTGAAATCAATCGTCACCTCGACGCAACCTCTGCGTGACCCCATGGTCGTAACTGCAGCAACTGACCGGACAAAGGCTTCCCATGAGTGAAGATGCACAAGATGTCGTACTGATCGTCGAGGACGACGAATCCATTATGTTTGTGCTGGGTGAGTACCTGGCAGGCTTGGGCTACCGGGTCCTGAAGGCGATCGACGGGGAGCAGGCCTTCGAAATCCTCGCGACCAAGCCGCACCTGGACCTGATGGTCACCGACTATCGCCTGCCGGGTGGTATCTCTGGGGTGCAGATCGCAGAACCCGCGATCAAATTGCGCCCGGAATTGAAAGTGATCTTTATCAGCGGCTACCCGCAGGAAATTCTCGACTGCAACAGCCCGATCACGCGTAACGCGCCGATCCTGGCCAAGCCGTTTGACCTGGATACGCTGCAGGAGCATATCCAGCGATTGTTGGCGTGATGCCATTGAGACTCAGACGGTGCGCGTAAGCATTACATAACTGCCAGGTTCTTCTCGGAACACCGAAAAGAACCTTATCTTTTAATCTAGCGTGCTTGTTTCCAGCCCACTGACCTTTATGCAGAGGGCACGAAATCCTTTGAAGGAAGACCCAAAGGCTCCTTGCTGACAGGATCAAGAGGATACCATTTGCCGTTTTTCTCGGTCGCCGCAATTTCAGTCATAACGCCCTGCACGGTGGCTTTGCCTATTGTGGCGTTCTTAACGTCCCTGAAGATTTTGACCGGGTCATACTTGATCCTGATTCGCGGTTGGTTATTGTCCGCAGGCCCGCTGTTTGTGAAGTAAGTTATACCTGTTTGCACACTGGCCTGCACAATACCCTTAGCATCGATGGGGTTGAACGCGCCTAGTGTGCCACGCAATAATTTTTTTGCGGTACTCCCGAATGTAGATGACCCCACCTTGGCACCAGCGCCAACGACCTTCCCGGCGCCGGCCAAGAGAAAGCCAAAAATATCAAACGACAAATCGACGAGGCCTTCGCGCCAGTTGCCCTCTATAAAGTTTTTGGTGGCGTTGTAACCTGGAATAAGGCCTACCACGAAATCTTCGATTCGTTTATAAAAAGGTACTTCACCATCGAACGTGGTAGTACTGCGCAGCGACGCTGCCTGCTCCCGAATGTTGAAATGTTTTACCATGGCATCAACGATGTACTGCGTCTTTTCGCTGGCGAAGCTGTTAGGCGCGTCATTAACGCCGTCATGGGTCCAGGGCTCGAGAACGTTTGCCTTGTAGTCGCCATCAGGAACAAGAGGCACAAGACGATTTACGCCCTTCCCGTCGGAGGAGACGGAGCCAACGGATGTCAGATCGGGACGTGGGCGAAGGGTATTGTCTGTGCTGTTTAATTCATATCTGTGGGTCTCTTTATGGCCCTGTTCATTCATAATCTCGCTTGTTATAAAGATACTGCTGGGCGAGGCGTCTTTTGTGCTTTCAATGAGCGTGTAAGGGTCCTTCGTAAAAGTGACTTCTTTAAAAACTGCAAGTTTCCCGTGTTCAATTATCTTTCGGTCTTCAAGGGAAAGCGTTGAGACCAAGTATTTGCCTTGCGTACGGACGTCGCGCTCGAAGCGATCGAAATAAACATCAAGCCCATTTTCAAACTGGTAAATGATGTCACTGTTTGACATGGGCTTAAAATTTATGCTGCTTAGGTCAATGTTTTCATCGCTGGATCGATACCTGTCTAATTCGGCCTTGTTGTGTTGTTGCCCGCTGTGGATGAATATGTCCAGCAGTGAGTAGGGGCCTGGAAACGAAAAAAAGGCGGATGTCTTTGGAACGAGAACTTTTTGCCTGATTTGCTCTTCCGATAAGTGCGGGTTTTGGGCCTTTATTTCAGCCGTTGCCCTGTCGTGAAGATCCGGTATTAACGCTGCAAACGTATCAGAGGCCTTACTCAATGCCTCTATTTGCAGGGTGTAGGCAGAACGTACCTTGTCCATTTCTTCTTCTGAATATTGACCCGTGCTGTTCCAATCCAACACACCGTTGTGAACGCCCCACTCTTTCAGTGCGTCGCTTTGAGCCTGCTGTTCAACCAGTTTGTCTGCCAGCGTTATGGGTGCCAGCTCATGTCGCATCATGACTTGCGAATATGTCATTTGGCTGGTCGAGCCAGGAGCCTGCGCCTCGAGACGGGCTACCGCGGTAGTAAAACTGACCCAGGAGTGGGTACCCTTGGTCAACGTTTCAGGTATGTCCTTGACCAGAAGCTCCGGCGCCTTGTGGGATAACAATAACGTTACGGCAAGGTCTACGGTTTTAGGCGTTGCTTTTTTTTGCTCGATCAAATGTTCAGCCAGCGCTTTGCGGATCATTGATGCGCTGTGCCCGAAGAGCTTCACGTCGGCGAGGTCAAATCCAGCGGCTTTGGTTCTCTGCGACGGGTCTGAGCCCCCCCATAGATCCAATGAGTTATAGAGTGCTGTTAGCACCCAATCGCTGACAGGGTCTGGCGATAAAAGCTCGCCAACCTCGCGGTCAGCGGTAGCGGCTAAATGTTTAGCATTAGGTGATTTGAGTATATCGTCGAGCGCAAGACGAGGGTCTTTGTTGAGGGTTGGGAGGTCGCGGGTCAGATAGTCGAACACGTTCTCCCCTGGCTCTGTCAGCACGGAGCGATTAATGGCGAATCTGAGCTCGTTCTTATCGTTGTCACTCATCGGTGTCGGCCACGAATGCGCTCCACCCAGATTGCCGTACGCCGGTGTTGGTACTGGAAGGCTTGCCAAAGACTGCGCAATGTTCCTTAACTCCGACGCATCAGTTGGAACCAACAAGCCATGACCTACCAGGTAATCGCGCAGCGTCACGGCCACACCTGATTTGAGCGTGTGGTCCCGGGAGTAGGAAGAGGTGGGATCTATCTGGATTGGCGTATCCAGCGCAACCTGCATTCTTTCCTTAATAATTTGATTGTATTCTGCGCGATCTTCTTCCTTGGCAAATGTACTTTTCGAGAAGTGGTGTTCCAGGCCCTTGAGTACATCGTCAACCGCTTTTGGTATGGCTGCAATCACAGCCCTTCGGTTGTTCAGATCACCCAGTTTCGCCGCTTGGTCATCCAGGTATTTCTGCGAGGGAATATTGAAAGTTTCAGGGAAAAGGTCATCTTCACGCTGCCACTTGTTGATGTACTCCGTGACGGCTGCCTGTTGCTCGGAAGGCGAGAGAGCACTGTCAAACGGCAGGGTATGGCCATGAAACTGGGCTATGTCTGCGATCTTCGCAGCGGTCGCGGTGGCCGCGGGATCGAAGCTTACGGCGTTGCCGGAGCCTGCCAATGTTTTGGCCACGCTCTTGAGCAAGGGCCATCCCATAAAGCTGTGAATATCGATGGATTGAGCGGTGGGCTTGGGCGCCGAAAAGTCGAAGGCATTTTGGGGGCGGGTGCTCAAGGTGGTGCCGCTGAGAGTGCCGCTTTCGATATTGATGGTGATCTCTTTTGAAAGATCGATGTCGTGCTCTTTGGCCCATTCCATGAACGCCGGGTTTTTAAGGAAGTTATCCAACAGCGTACGCGACTGGCTGAAGGACGAATCCCGCGGGATATTCTCCACGGTGTGTTGGCGATAGTCTTTATTGGCACCCGACAATTCTTTCAAGTCCAACTTGTATAAGTCGGCTAACACTCGATCCCCCCGTTGCTGAGGGCTTTCGTTCTTTCCCGGAAGCTCTGTCGCGACCTCGAGGTGGGCGGGTCGCGGTTGTAAATCGGCTTTTGCCAGTTGGGGCGTATGCAGCTCGGGCAGGCGTGAATTGGAAATAAAAGTCATGAGAAATGTTCCTGTTCGATGTGGGTAATACGTTGTTCGCCAACGTATGTGGAAAAAAACCCACATCGATTCCATCGATTGCTCCTTAAATCATGACACCTTATTGCGAGCCCTGGCGGCTTGCTCTACGCCTGGATCATCTCCCGGACCTTGGCGGTCAACAAATCAAAGGTAAATGGCTTGGTGATCAACTGCATGCCTGGATCCAGGAAACCACCGCGCACTGCCGCGTGTTCGGCATAGCCGGTGATAAACAGCACCTTGAGTTCCGGGCGAATCTGCCGGCCGATTTCCGCCAGTTGCCGACCGTTCATACCGGGCAAGCCTACGTCGCTGATCATCAAGTCAATGCGCTGTTCGGACTCAATGATCGGCACTGCCGTATCCGCGTCCCCCGCCTCGACAAATCCATAACCCAGCTCTTTGAGCACGGCGCTGACCAAGACCCGTACCGCCGGGTCATCCTCGACGATCAATACGGTTTCGCCCGCATTGGCGAAAGGTAGCAATGTGGGGTTCAGAGGCTCCTGGTGCGCTATCTCGCCAACGAAACGCGGTAGAAACAAGCTGACAGTGGTGCCTTTACCGACTTCGCTGTGAATCGTGACATGGCCGTGGGACTGACGCGCAAAGCCGTAGATCATCGACAGCCCCAGGCCCGTGCCTTGCCCAATGGGTTTGGTGGTAAAAAACGGATCGAACACGCGGCCGATCAAGTGCTCTGGAATGCCGCAGCCGGTATCACTGACGCTCAGTTCGACGTAATCGCCAGGCTTCAACGTGCCATAGGCGGCGGTGAATACGCTGTCCAGATGACGGTTGCCCGTCTCGACGGTCAACTTGCCGCCACCTGGCATGGCATCCCGCGCATTGATCACCAGGTTGAGCAGGGCGCTTTCCAATTGGTTGGGGTCGGCTTCGGCGGTCCACAACGAGCTGGCGAGGCGCATGTCGAGGGCGATGCTTTCATTGATGCTGCGTTGCAGCAGCTCGCCCATGGAGGTCACCAGTTGGTTGATCTCCACCGGTTTGGAGTCCAGCGACTGGCGCCGCGAGAACGCCAGCAGCCGATGGGTCAGGCCGGCAGCACGGTTGGCCGAGGTGACGCCCAGATCTATGAGGCCGTCCAGGTCATCGAGTTTGCCCCGTGCCACGCGCCTGCGCAGCAGCTCCAGGCTGCCGATAATCCCGGTCAGCATGTTGTTGAAGTCATGGGCGATGCCGCCGGTCAACTGGCCGACGGCTTCCATTTTCTGCGATTGGCGCAACGCTTCTTCGTTATGACGCAGTTGCGCGGTGCGCTCTTCCACCTGCTGTTCGAGGGTTTCCAGGGTGCGCTGCAGGCGCAATTCACTTTCGCTCAGGTCGATCAAGCGATCGCGAGCCTCGTATTGGCGCCGCCGTCCGCGCAGGGCTGCGCTGACCAGGCTGATCAGCGTCACCGGATGGAACGGCCGCTCCAGAAATGTCACGTTGCCCAACAAGCCACTCAGGTGCGATGAGCCGTTCTGTTCCTTACCGCCGTGATGGGTCATCAGCACGATCGGCAGGTCAGACCAGGCGGGCTGTTGATGCAGGTGATCGAGCAGTGGCTCCAGGTCTACACCGCGTAGTGCTTCGGCAGCAATGATCAACAGGCCAGCGCCTTGCTCAATTGCTTCGCACAGCTCGGCCAAGTTACCGGCAACGATGCCACTGTAGCCGGCTTCGTTGAGCATCATCAGCGCCAATGAGCCGTCGCGGCCCATTGGCGCCAGCACGATGGCGCGCTCGGAGACGGGAGAAAGGGCCGGCACTAGCCCTCATCCTTGAGCAGAGGAGAACCGGCGCCCATGTAAGTCGGAATGCCACGCAGCACGCCTTGAAAGTTATCCAGGGGTTCACCGACGGTCATGCCGCGGTGACCGATGCGGTATTCACGGATAGTCGACTCATGGGAGCCGGTCCTTTTCTTGATCACCGAAATGGCACGGCGAACTTTGCCCAGGGCTTCGAAGTAGCGCAGCAAAATAACGGTATCGGCCAGGTAGGTAATGTCTACCGGCGCCTGCATATCGCCGACCAGGCCATGCTGGGCCACCGTCATGAACGTCGCTGCACCGCGGCGGTTGAGGTAGAGCAGCAGTTCGTGCATATGCAGGATCAATGCGTTCTCTTCCGGCATTGCAGCCTGGTAGCCGTTGATACTGTCGATGACCACAGTCTTGATACCGCGCTCGTCCACGCAGCGGCGTACCCGATGGGAGAACTCGCCAGGGGAGAGTTCGGCCGCGTCGACCTGTTCAATCAGCAGGTTGCCGGTGTCTTGCAGGGCGACCAGATCAATACCCATGTTTTTCATGCGTTCGAACAGCAAGCCCAGTTCTTCATCGAAGATGAACAGCGCGGCTTTTTCTCCGCGTTCCACCGCGGCGGCGGCGAAGATCATCGAGATCAGCGACTTGCCGGTACCCGCCGGGCCGAGAATCAGGCTGCTGGAGCCGGTTTCGATACCACCACCCAGCAGGGAGTCCAACGCTTGAATACCGCTGCTCAACGTCTGGCGGTTGTAGCCACCCCGATGCTCGGCTGCCACCAGGCGCGGGAACACGTGGATACCATCGGCCATGATGGTGAAGTCGTGAAAACCGCCACGGTATTTCTGGCCACGGTATTTCACCACTCGCACGCGACGACGCTCGGCGCCGTAGTTGGGGGTCAGTTCTTCCAGGCGAATCACGCCGTGGGCCACACTGTGTACGGTTTTATCCAAGGACTCTGTAGTGAGGTCGTCCAGTAGCAGCACGGTTGCATCGTAGCGCACGAAGTAGTGCTTGATCGCGAGGATCTGCCGGCGATAGCGCAGGGAGCTTTGCGCCAGCAGGCGGATCTCCGAGAGGCTGTCGACCACGACACGGGTCGGCTTGACCCGTTCCACCACTTCAAAAATCTGCCGGGTGGCTTCACCCAGTTCCAAATCGGAGGAATACAGCAGGCTTTGCTGATGCTCGGCGTTGAGCAGGCTCTCTGGCGGCGTCAGTTCAAAGATATGGATGTTGTCATCCAGGTCCCAGCCATGGGACTCGGCACCCTGGCGCAATTCGCGCTCGGTTTCGGACAGGGTGATATACAAAGATCGTTCACCGTTTTTCGCGCCGGCCTGCAAAAA
Source organism: Pseudomonas haemolytica (assembly GCF_009659625.1). Taxonomy (GTDB): domain Bacteria; phylum Pseudomonadota; class Gammaproteobacteria; order Pseudomonadales; family Pseudomonadaceae; genus Aquipseudomonas; species Aquipseudomonas haemolytica. Next base: position 420,361 of record NZ_VOIW01000005.1, read on the forward strand.
ATGCAGCGCTACGGTGGTTTTACCCGTGCCGGGTTCGCCTTCCAGCAGGAACAGATGGCTGCGCGATAAGCCGCCGGCAAGAATGTCATCAAGACCTTCGATGCCGGTAGCCGCTTTTTCACTGAACAGCTCTTTGGATGTAGACAAGAAGTGCCCTCGGGTCACGTACAAGTAGAGTGGCACGTCGACTGGGACGCGCCATATTTACTTGACCGTAGTGGCCTTTGGCGGTTCAACGTTTTGTAAAATTTGTGCTCACCGGGCCTAAAGACCTTGTTGCAGCGCCGGGTCATCCGGGTTCTGTTGCTCCAGTTGTGCGAGCAGCACTTGGACGTTTTGCAGTTGCCCGGTTTCTTTCCAATAGTTGACCAGCAGCACGCGGGCTTTGCGGTTGGCCGGGTGGCGCTGGATGATTTCTTCCAACTGACGCTGGGCCGCTTCCACTTCCTCTTGGGCATGCAGGGTGGTGGCCAAGTCGTAGCGATAATCCTGATTGTCCGGCTCCAGCTCCACCGCCTTGGACAGGCCGAGCAACGCGTAGGGGCGTTCGCCGTGGTGCAGCAACCACATGCCCAGGGCATGTTGCAGGTAAGCCGACTCCGGATGCGCGGCCAGTTGCCGTGCCAGCAGTTGGCGCGATTCGTCGGTCTTGCCTTGTTTGTCCAGCAGTTCGATTTGCGCCACCACGGCTTGCAGGTTATCGGGCTGCAAGCGCATCGCCTGTTCCAGGGCATTTTGCGCCTCCGGCAGCAGCGCGCTGTGGATGTACAGGCGTGCCAGTTGAATCCAGCCGTCGGCGGTTTCAGGCTGGGCCTTGAGGGTTTTAACGAATTCGTCGAGTACTTGCTGCAGGGGGCCGAAGTACAAGCCCAAGGTGTCTGGCGACAGGCCGAGCAATGCGTTGGCGGCGGCAAAGCGAACTTCCTGTTCGGGGTCATCCAGCACCGGGCCGAGCAGCAAGGTGCGTTGGCCGCTGGGCACCAGGCCGACGATGCTGTGAATCGCGGCCTCACGTACCAAGGGTGATTCATTGGCCAGGTCTTTATCCGCCAGCTTCAGTGCTTGGGGGCTGGGGTAATTGGGCAGTTCAGCGTGCAGGGCGGCGCGTCGTTCAGGCGACAGGTCCGGCCGCCCAAGCTGTTGATACAAGACCCGCGCTGCGCCCGGCTCGCCATTGTGTGCCTGTTTCAATGCCTTGGAGTAACCATGGGCAATGGCCGGTGGCACAGCGACCGGCGCGCTGCGGGAGAACAACCAGATGATCAAGACGATCAACAACAGGGCGCACAGGCCGATGATGGAGTAACGGCGTGACTTAGACATGCAGGCGTCCAGCAAGTACAAAGCCGTCAGCTTCGGTCAGTGCAGGGCGGGTGTCAAACCGGCGTCAGGTCAATACGTAATCCAACGGCTCCAGGGCCGGGGGCAGGTTGATTTCGCCAAGGGCGGCGAGGGTCTCGCGCTCCAGGGTACGCAGGATGGCGTCGCACGGCAGGTCGTTTTCATCGAAGCCGAACGGGTCTTCCAATTCGTCGCCAATGGCATCCAAACCAAAGAAGGTGTAGCTGACGATGGCGGTGAACACCGGTGTCAGCCAGCCCAATGGTTCGGCCATGGCGAACGGCAACAGAATGCAGAACAGGTAAATGGTGCGGTGCAGCAGCAGGGTGTAGGGGAAGGGCAGCGGCGTGGTTTTGATCCGCTCGCACGACGCCTGCACCTGGCTCAGGCTGACCAGCCGGGCTTCCAACTGGGTGTAGCGCCAATCGCTGATCACACCCTGCTGGGCCAATACAGAAAACCTGGCACCGAGTGTCTGCAGGATGCGGTCAGGCAAGTTGGGGTGGCTCGTGTCCACGACTATCCAGGGTTTAACCGCTTGCGCTTCATCTTCATGGCGCAAATGGGCGATCAAGCCATGGGCAAAACCGCACAGGCCACGCAACAACCCGGCACGCTCGGCAGTGTCGCCCAGCACCTGGGTTTCGCGAATCAGCGAACGCACCTCAATAATCATTTGCCCAAGCTGCTTGCGGCCTTCCCACCACCGGTCGTAGCAGGCGTTGTTACGAAAGCTCATGAAGATCGACAACGACAAGCCCAGCAGGGTGAAGGGCGTGGCGTTTACCTTGGAAAAGTAGGCGGGGTGCAGGGTTTCCACCAGCACGATCACCGAGGCAAGCAGCGTGACCATCAGGCTGCGCAAGGCAATCCGCTTGGCAATCGAACCCTTGAGGGAAAACAGGATACCCAGGAGGTTGGGTTTGGGGCGAACGATCATGACAGGCTTCTGTGGTGGTGCAGGCCGTCAGGTTAGAAGCTGGCGGGCAGTGGGTCCAATCGCTTCGATCGACCGGCCGATCAGTGGGATCGATGATAGCTTGCATGGCGGCCTGGCAGCCGACCAGGATGTTGGATCAGGCCGGGTAAATATCCATTCCTGCGGTAACGGTAGCTATGGGTTGCGCCCTTACGACGGCTTGGCCAAACCAGTCAGCCAAGTTGAAAGCTTTGACCATTGCCGCTGCAGCCCTCTGGAGCGACTATTTCAACCGATTTACCTGCTCGAAAACGTCCTGAAAATAAAAACACAGAAGGATTTGAAGCGATGCGTGAATATTTGGCTGCCACCACCGAGTTCGATTACCAGCACACCGTCGACGCCGCACTGGCCGGCAACTTGCAGGCGCTGAATGCATGCGTGGAATGCTGTGACCGCCACGCGCTGCCTGGGCGCATCGCATTGTTCTGGGAGAGCAAGGACGGGCGCAGCGCCACGTCGACCTTTACCGAGCTGCAGGACCAGGCCGCACGCTTCGCCAACTTCCTCCTGACCCAGGGCGTCAAGCGGGGTGACAAGGTCGCCGGTCTGCTGCCGCGCACGGCCGAACTGCTGGTGGTGGTGCTTGCCACCTGGCGCATCGGCGCGGTGTACCAGCCGCTGTTTACCGCGTTCGGCCCCAAGGCCATTGAACATCGCCTGAACAGCTCCGGCGCAGCACTGGTGGTCACCGACGCGGTGAACCGCCCCAAGCTGGCCGAAGTCGCTGGCTGCCCGACCATCGTCACAGTCGCCGGTGCCAAGGGCGAAGGCATCGTTCGCGGCGACTACAGCTTCTGGGCCGAACTGCCCAACCACTCCAACGTCTGTGAGCCGGTGCTGCTGAGTGCGGATGATCCGTTCCTGCTGATGTTCACCTCTGGCACCACCGGCCCCTCGAAGGCGCTGTCGGTGCCACTCAAGGCGATTGTCGCGTTCCAGAGCTACACCCGTGACGCCGTGGACCTGCGCCCCGATGACGCGTTCTGGAACGTCGCTGACCCGGGCTGGGCCTATGGCATCTATTTCGGCGTGACCGGGCCGTTGGCCATGGGGCATCCGATCACCTTCTACGATGGCCCGTTCACCGTGGAAAGCACCTGCCGAGTCATCAATAAATACGGGATCACCAACCTGACTGGCTCGCCCACCGCGTACCGCCTGTTGATTGCCGGCGGCGAGCAGTTCGCCCGTGCGATCAAGGGCAAGCTGCGCATCGTCAGCAGTGCCGGCGAGCCGTTGAACCCGGAAGTGATCCGCTGGTTCGCCGATAACCTGGGCGTGACGATCCACGACCACTACGGCCAGACCGAGCTGGGCATGGTGCTGTGCAATCACCATGGCCTGACGCACCCGGTGCATGTGGGTTCGGCGGGGTTCGCCTCGCCAGGGCACCGCATCGTAGTGCTGGATGACGGCCATCAGGAATTACCCGCCGGCCAGCCCGGCATTCTTGCCATCGACCGCGAGCAATCGCCGATGTGCTGGTTCGCCGGGTATGAGGGCGTGAAGACCAAGGCCTTTGTCGGCAAGTATTACCTCAGCGGCGACACGGTGGAGCTGAACCCGGACGGCAGCATCAGTTTTGTCGGGCGCAGCGACGACGTGATCACCACCTCCGGCTACCGCGTGGGCCCGTTCGATGTGGAAAGCGCCCTGGTCGAACACCCGGCCGTGATCGAGGCCGCCGTGGTCGGCAAGCCTTGCCCGGAACGCACCGAGCTGGTGAAAGCCTTCGTGGTGATCAGCGAGCAATACCGCGCCACCCCGCAATTGGCCGAAGAGCTGCGCCTGCATGTGCGCCAACGTCTGGCAGCCCACGCTTACCCACGAGAAATCGAATTTGTCAGCGACTTGCCCAAGACCCCGAGCGGCAAGCTGCAACGCTTTATTTTACGCAATCAGGAAATAGCCAAGGCCCAGGCGGCCTTGGCTTGATCCCTTTGAAAGGAACCAATGATGCAGATTGAAAACAAGGTCTTCCTGGTCAGCGGCGGTGCTTCGGGCCTCGGCGCGGCCACCGCTGAAATGCTGGTAGCTGCGGGTGCCAAGGTGTTGCTGGTGGACTTGAACGCCGACGCGGTCGCCGCCAAGGCCAGGCAACTGGGCGACAACGCCCGCAGCGCCGTGGCGGATATCAGCCAGGAAGCCGCTGCCGAAGCGGCCGTTAACGCGGCTGTCGAGGCGTTTGGCGGTTTGCATGGCTTGATCAACTGCGCAGGTGTAGTCCGCGGCGAGAAAATCCTCGGTAAAAATGGCCCCCATGGGCTGGCCAGCTTTGCCCAGGTGATCAACGTCAACCTGATCGGCAGCTTCAACCTGTTGCGCCTGGCCGCTGCGGCGATCGCCGAAACCGAAGCGGATGCCGACGGCGAACGCGGTGTGATCATCAATACCGCTTCGGTGGCGGCGTTCGATGGCCAGATCGGCCAGGCGGCGTATGCCGCTTCCAAGGGCGCGATTGCCAGCCTGACCTTGCCTGCCGCACGGGAACTGGCACGCTTCGGGATTCGGGTAATGACTATCGCCCCGGGCATTTTCGAAACGCCCATGATGGCCGGCATGACCCCGGAAGTACGCGAGTCCCTGGCCGCCGGCGTGCCGTTTCCGCCACGCCTGGGAAAACCCGCCGAATATGCCGCGCTGGTGCGGCATATCCTTGAAAACAGCATGCTCAATGGCGAGGTGATCCGTCTCGACGGTGCCTTGCGTATGGCCGCCAAGTAAGGAGACACCTGTATGAATGACCCAATCGTTATTGTCAGCGCCGTACGCACGCCCATGGGCGGGTTCCAGGGCGACCTCAAGAGCCTGACCGCACCGCAACTGGGCGCGGCCGCGATTCGTGCCGCCGTCGAACGTGCCGGTATCGCCACCGATGCCGTCGACGAAGTGCTGTTTGGCTGCGTGCTGCCGGCTGGGCTCGGGCAGGCACCTGCGCGCCAGGCCGCCCTCGGCGCTGGGCTGGACAAGGCCACTCGTTGCACCACGCTCAACAAAATGTGCGGTTCCGGCATGGAGGCAACGATCCTTGCCCACGATTCATTGCGCGCCGGCAGCGTCGACGTGGTGATTGCCGGCGGCATGGAGAGCATGTCCAACGCGCCATACCTGCTGGACCGTGCGCGCAGCGGCTACCGCATGGGCCACGGCAAGGTGCTGGACCATATGTTCCTCGATGGCCTGGAAGACGCCTACGACAAAGGCCGCCTGATGGGCACCTTTGCCGAGGACTGCGCCGAGCACAACGGCTTTACCCGTGAAGCCCAGGACGCCTTCGCTATCGCGTCCCTGACCCGTGCGCAGGAGGCCATCACCCACGGCAGCTTTGCCGCCGAGATTGTCCCGGTGCAGGTCACCGTGGGCAAAGAGCAGAAAACCATCCTCCACGATGAACAGCCACCCAAGGCCAAGCTGGACAAGATTGCCAGCCTGAAACCGGCGTTCCGTGAAGGCGGCACCGTGACGGCGGCCAACTCCAGCTCGATCTCCGATGGCGCAGCGGCGCTGTTGCTGATGCGCGAGTCCGAGGCGCACAAACGCGGCCTCAAACCTTTGGCGGTGATCCATGGGCACGCTGCCTTTGCCGATGAACCGGGGTTGTTTCCAGTGGCACCGGTGGGCGCGATACGCAAATTGATGAGCAAAACCGGTTGGAGTCTCGAGGAAGTCGACCTGTTCGAAATCAACGAAGCCTTCGCTGTGGTCAGCCTGGTGACCATGAGCAAGCTGGACATTGCTCATAGCAAGGTCAATGTGCATGGCGGTGCCTGCGCCTTGGGCCATCCGATTGGCGCCTCGGGCGCGCGGATCCTGGTGACGCTGCTGTCGGCCCTGCGCCAGAAGGGCCTCAAGCGTGGCGTCGCAGCCATCTGCATCGGCGGCGGTGAAGCCACGGCCATGGCCGTTGAATGCCTGTACTGAGGATGACTTATGCTGCCCAATGACGAACAACTGCAAATCAGCGACGCCGCCCGGCAATTCGCCCAGGAACGCTTGAAACCGTTCGCCGCCGAGTGGGATCGCGAGCATCGCTTTCCCAAGGAAGCCATCGCTGAAATGGCCGAGCTGGGCTTTTTCGGCATGCTGGTGCCGGAACAGTGGGGCGGTTGCGACACCGGCTACCTGGCCTACGCCATGGCCCTGGAAGAAATCGCCGCAGGCGATGGTGCCTGCTCGACGATCATGAGCGTGCACAACTCGGTGGGCTGCGTGCCGATCCTCAAGTTCGGTAATGATCAGCAAAAAGCCGAGTTCCTCACGCCTCTGGCCAGCGGCGCCATGCTGGGTGCTTTCGCGTTGACCGAGCCCCAGGCCGGTTCCGATGCCAGCAGCCTGAAAACCCGCGCGCGCCTTGAAGGGGATCACTATGTGCTCAATGGCTGCAAACAGTTCATCACCTCCGGGCAAAACGCCGGGGTCGTAATTGTGTTCGCGGTCACCGATCCAGCAGCGGGCAAGCGTGGCATCAGTGCGTTTATCGTGCCTACCGATTCACCGGGCTACAGCGTGGCGCGGGTTGAAGACAAGCTTGGGCAACATGCCTCGGATACCTGCCAGATCCTGTTTGAGGATGTGAGGGTGCCGGTGGCCAACCGCCTGGGCGAGGAGGGCGAGGGCTACAAGATCGCCCTGGCCAACCTGGAAGGTGGCCGCGTCGGCATCGCATCGCAATCAGTGGGCATGGCCCGCGCCGCCTTCGAAGCAGCCCGCGACTATGCCCGTGAGCGTGAAAGCTTCGGCAAGCCGCTGATCGAACACCAGGCCGTGGCCTTTCGCCTGGCGGACATGGCCACGCAAATTGCCGTCGCCCGGCAGATGGTGCATTACGCCGCGGCCCTGCGCGACAGCGGCAAGCCGGCGCTGGTAGAGGCGTCCATGGCCAAGCTGTTTGCCTCGGAAATGGCCGAAAAAGTCTGTTCTGCCGCCTTGCAAACCCTGGGCGGTTACGGTTACCTGAGCGACTTCCCCTTGGAGCGGATCTACCGCGATGTGCGGGTCTGCCAGATTTACGAAGGCACCAGCGATATTCAGCGCATGGTCATCTCACGCAATCTTTAAGGAGCCGATACATGAGTTACGAAACCATCTTGCTTGACGTCCAGGGCCGTGTCGGGCTGATTACCCTCAACCGTCCCCAGGCGCTCAACGCCTTGAACGCGCAACTGGTCAGCGAATTGAACCAGGCGCTGGACAGCCTGGAAGCCAACCCCGAGATTGGCTGTATCGTGCTGACCGGCTCGAAGAAAGCCTTTGCCGCCGGTGCCGACATCAAGGAAATGGCCGAGCTGACCTACCCGCAAATCTACCTGGACGACCTGTTCAGCGACAGCGACCGCGTGGCCAACCGCCGCAAGCCGATCATCGCTGCCGTGAATGGCTTCGCCCTGGGCGGCGGCTGCGAGCTGGCGTTGATGTGCGACTTTATTCTGGCCGGTGACGGCGCCAAGTTTGGCCAGCCGGAAATCAACCTCGGCGTGCTGCCAGGCATGGGCGGCACCCAGCGCCTGACCCGGGCGGTGGGCAAAGCCAAGGCCATGGAAATGTGCCTGACCGGGCGCTTTATCGATGCGGTGGAAGCTGAACGCTGCGGGATTGTGGCGCGCATCGTGCCGGCCGATGAGCTGCTGGAAGAAGCGTTGAAAGTCGCCACCCTGATCGCTGGCAAATCGGTGCCGATCAGCATGATGGTCAAGGAAAGTGTGAATCGCGCCTTTGAAGTCAGCCTGTCCGAAGGCGTGCGCTTTGAGCGCCGGGTGTTCCATGCGGCGTTCGCGACCCAGGATCAGAAGGAAGGCATGGCTGCGTTTGTGGCCAAGCGGGCGCCGGTGTTCAAGGATAAATAGCAAGGTCGCTACAACTTGGGGTGGTTGGGCTGAGTACATATCCGTTGCTGCGGTAACGGCTGCTATTGGTTCCGCTCTTACAGCGGGTCACTTTGGAAAAGAGCCCCAAAGTAACCAAAGGGCTCTTGCCCCACCACTCGGCACCTCGCCTAGGCTCGGTGTGCCCGTAATCCGACATTGATTTGGGGGGCCGCCGCCACGCGCCATCCATGGCGCGGGGCGGCTAAACCGGCATCCCTGCCGGTTTACCCCCCAAATCAATGTCAGATTCCGGCCAGCGTGGTTTAACGGGGCGCCTAAGATCAAAATCAAAAGCAGAAGCGAGGCGGCCTTATAGCCGACCTGATCGTTGAGGCGTACGCGTACCCCTGTGGGAGCGGGCTTGCCCGCGATGGTCGTTAACGATGACGCGGGAAGTCAGAAAAAACGCGGCGCCTTCCAGTTCATCGCGGGCAAGCCCGCTCCCACAGAAAAGCAAAAGCGCGCCAAACGTATCTACGATGCGAAGCGAGCAGCTCTTGATCTGGCTTTTGATCTCAGGCACCCCGTTAAACCACGCTGGCCGAACGCAGGCTTGAATCCGTGGCTAACCCGGCAGGACGCCGGGTTAGCCGCTGTAAGAGCGGAACCAATAGTGGCCGTTACCTAAATAACGGATATGTACTCGGTCAAAAACCCAACATCCCGCTCGGCTGTCACACCCCTCCCACAGTTTTTGTCAGTTAGAACGGGTAATTCTTCAGCTCCCTGGCAATCACCATCCGCTGAATCTCGCTGGTGCCTTCGTAAATCTGCGTGATCCGCGCATCCCGGTAGTAACGCTCCACCGGGTAATCCTCCAGATACCCATACCCGCCATGGATCTGCATCGCCTTGGAGCAGACCCGCTCGGCCATCTCCGAGGCGAACAGCTTGGCCTGGGAGGCTTCGGACAAGCACGGCTTGCCGGCACTGCGCAGGCGTGCAGCATGGAGGATCAGCAGGCGCGCGGCGTTCAGCTGGGTTTGCATATCGGCCAGCAGGTTGGCCACGCTCTGATGCTCGATGATCGCCTTATCGAACTGCACCCGATCACGGGCGTAGGCCAGCGCCGCCTCAAAGGCAGCGCGGGCGATGCCCAGGGCCTGGGCGGCGATACCGATGCGCCCGCCTTCCAGGTTGGAGAGGGCAATGGCCAGGCCCTTGCCGCGCTCACCCAACAGGTTGGCTTCGGGCACGCTGCATTGGTTGAGGGTGACGGCACAGGTGTCTGACGCACGGATGCCCATCTTGTGTTCGGTACGGTCGACCACAAACCCCGGCGTGTCGGTCGGTACCAGGAACGCCGAAATACCTTTCTTGCCCAGTTCCGGGTCGGTCACTGCAAACACGATGGCCAGCTTGGCGCGCTTGCCGTTGCTGACAAATTGCTTGGCGCCGTTGATCACCCACTGACCGTCTTTCAACTCAGCACGAGTACGCAGGTTATGGGCTTCGGAGCCGGCCTGAGGTTCTGTCAGGCAGAAGCAGCCGATGGCTTGGCCGCTGGCGAGTTCGGCCAGCCAGGTTTGTTTCTGCTCTTGTGTGCCGTAGTTGAGGATCGGCCCGCAACCCACTGAATTATGGATACTCATCAGGGCGCCGGTGGCGCCGTCACCTGCGGAAATTTCCTCCACGGCCAGCGCGTAGGCTACGTAGTCGACGTAGGTGCCACCCCATTCCTCCGGGACCACCATGCCGAGCAGCCCCAGCTCGCCCATCTTTGCCACCAGCCCGTCATCGATCCAGCCTGCTTTTTCCCAGGCTTGGGCATGGGGGGCGATTTCGCCACGGGCAAAGTCCCGCGCCATATCGCGGATCATCACTTGTTCTTCTGTGTATTCAAGATCTTGCATGGTTATTCCCCACTCTGCACGAAGTCACGGAAGAAGCTCTCGACATGGCTGGCATCCAGCGCATTGAGGGTGGGCGGGTTCCAGTGCGGGGTTTTGTCCTTGTCGATGATCAGCGCGCGAACCCCTTCGATCAGGTCGCCACGCTTGAACCACTGCCGGTCAAGGTGCAACTCCAGGGCAAAGCACTGCTCCAGCGGCAGATGGCGGCCACGGCGCAACATCTGCAGGGTCACGGCCATGGCCAGGGGCGAGCGGGTTTGCATCAGATGGGCAGTATTGAGCGCCCACTCATGGGTGTCGGCGACGGTAACTGCCTGCAATTGCTCGACAATGCTCGGCACGTCCGGCAGGGCGAAGAAGTGGTCGATGACCGGGCGCAAGGTCGCCAAGGGCGGGTCGGGCAACTGCTGTACGGCAAGCTTGGCGAGCACACCTTGCAGATCCTTGAGAGGCGAGCCGTGCCATTGCAGGCTATCGAGTTGCTGGTCGAGGTCGATGAGCTTGGCGCTGTCGATATACCAGTCAGCCAGCCCGCAATACAGGGCGTCCGCCGCGCGGATCTGCACACCGGTCACGCCCAGGTAAGTCCCCAGTTCACCAGGAATACGCGACAGGAAGTAGCTACCGCCCACATCCGGAAAGTAACCGATGGCCACTTCCGGCATCGCCAGGCGGCTGCGGTCGGTGACGACCCGCAGATCGGCGCCTTGCACCAGGCCCATGCCGCCACCGAGGACGAACCCGTCCATCAGTGCCAGCACGGGTTTAGGGTACTGGTGGATGGCCAGGTCGAGGGCATATTCCTCCACGAAGAAATCTTCGTGCAGGGTGTCGCCCTGCTTAAAGCTGTCGTACAGCGAACGGATGTCGCCACCGGCACAGAAGGCTTTCTCGCCGGCGCCGCGCAGTACCACGGCATGAACTTGCGGATCGTCGGCCCAATCCTGCAGCTGGGCGGTCAGTTGGCGCACCATGTTCAGGGTGATGGCATTCAAGCCGGCGGGGCGGTTGAGGGTGAGGTGGCCGAGATGGTTACGCACCTGCGCCAATACGTCCTGCGGGTGAACCTCGGCGTGGCTTGCTTCGGATGAAACCTGAGCAGTCATCTCTAACTCCCTGCTTTTATTGTTCTTTATCAAGATGTTCGCGGTCGAACCTTCTCGCGATCGTACCAGTGCAAATTTGCCCAGTACAACCCGGAATCATGCAGGTCGTTGTTGCATTTATGCAGTGCGCATCAAACCACGCGGCGGGCCAGGACTTCACCGATACTGCGACGACGGGCATGGCCTTCTGCTGCGTGGATCAGTTGCTCCAGCTCTGTGGGTTCGACATCGTAGAACTGCTCCATCTCAGCCAACGCCAACTTGAGGTCGGCCGCGGTGATCGTCGCGTCGCTGACGGGTGCGGTAGAGCCCAAGACGACAGGGGCAGGCTCGCCCAACCCTTTGGGATAACGCGTGCGCGTGGCATTGTTGTAGGCCAGCGCGCACGCTAGCAGGGCGCCGGCGCCGAGCATGACGGGCGCCAGCTCCTGCCAGCCCAGGGCAATCGATGCGGGGTCGGCCAGCACCAGAGTCATGGCCAGGCCACCGGCCGGCGGGTGCAGGCAGCGTAACCAACAGATCAGGATCACCGTCATGCCTGCCGCCAGGCACGCGCTGCCCAAGGTACGCCCCAGTACCCGTGCGACCAGCAACGCCACGACGCCAGCACACAGATAACTGCCGATGATCGACCACGGCTGGGCCAGCGCACCCGATGACACCGCAAACAACAGCACGGCCGAAGCGCCAAGGGGGCCGAGCAGGTGCAGCGCGACTTCCATGCCGTATACCTGGGCGCAGGCCCAGACACTGAGTAGCGTGCCCAAGGCCATGCCGATGGCTGCACGGCTCCATTCAGCGGGGCGGGTGTTGATTGCAGCGGGTATCCAGCGAGCGAGCATTGAAAGACGGTCCATAAACGGCGGGCGAAAAAAAAGGCCTGCCTGGTTTCCCGGGACAGCCCTTAGAAGGTTCCAACATTTGGGGGAGGAACATGACGCAGTGTGCCGGTGTTGATGCGCTGGCGCCACTGCATATTAATGAGGGTTGAATGCAAAAGTAATGCAGTTAAAGGGCATCGCCGAATGTAATCGGGCCTGCCATGGTCGGCGCGGTGCCGCAGACTTTACCCAGCACACGGCTATTGGCCTCTTCATTGAACAGGCGTTCCTGCAGGTCTTCGCGCAGCTTGAGGTCCTCGGCCAGAGGTCCCTTCAGCGCCACCAGTGCGTCGCGCAACTCCATTAAACGATCGAGTCTCGGTAAAGGTACATTCAACAGTTCCTCTCGCACGGCATTGTCCTCTTAATGAAGTAAGCCATCGCGCGTGGGCAGCCTACCGCGTCCTTGTGATGGAGTGCCTTTGATCCAAGCATTTGCGGATCAGCCCTGACGATCGAGCGGGTAGTAGATACTTAGCGCACTGTGGCAGCGAGTCTACAGTCGGGTTCCAAGCGCAGGAAGGGAAAGTGCACCAGCCATTACGCAAAGAAACGTAGGTGTTTTCTCGGTGCCTTTGATGAAAGTCGCCCACTGGTTTAAGAGTGGGCGTTCTTTCTTACGACGCCGTTGGAAAACCGCTCAAGGCGCCGAGGTTTTTGCCAGATGCAGCAGCACATAAGAGTTCTTGTCGAACTCCCCCGTGAGCGTCGGGGTGATCGAACGCAGGCGTGGATCGTCCAACGCGTCAAAGTCAGCCTGGCTCATGATCAACCATGCCGGCGCCTGGATCGGTTTGAGCTCGATGGGCAGTTGGGTAAACAGCGGTACCTTGTCGCAATCGAAGTTGACCATGAACTTGATGGCTTTCGCGTCTTTGCCCAACGCGTGCAGCACCACCGGGGCCGGTTGTTGCAGGACCTGGGCCTTGACGGCGAGACTGAACGTGCGGGTGTCGTACAACCGCCGCTCCAGGGGTTCAACCACCATGATGTAGGTTGTCCAGAGGGCCAGCACCGCGGCCAAGGCTGGGCCGTACGTGCGTAGCCGGAGCTTGAGTAGCGCCAGCAATGCCAGCACCTGAAGCCCCCCAAGCACGACGAAGATCAGCTCGAGGCTGGCCAGTGCTTCTGGATAACGCCGTCGCGCCATCACCAGGCCGATTGCCAACAGTGTCGGCAGCAGCGTCCAGATACCCAGCATCAGGCCGCGCAGCCAGGCAAAGATACGGCCTTGAGTCACCTGGAAAGGGTACGCGGCGATGATGGCTGCAAACGGCAACATCGGCAGGATGTAGCGCGCCTTCTTGGCCTGAGGCACCGACAGGCCCAACATCACCAACACACCCGCCGCCGTGCAATAAAGCACCAGTTTCAACGCGGGGTCCGGCGCGCGCCGCCCCCCCATCACAACGGCCAGCAGCACCAACACCGCCAACGGATAGGCCAGGGCATAGTTGCCCATGGAGCTGGTGAAGTAATACAACACGCCGCCGGAGCCTTCGCTGCCGTCCATGCGCCCAAGGAACTGCATGCGAATCACGTCGTGCATGAAGTCTTCGCCGCCGCTGAGCTTAGCCAGCAGCAGCAATAGGCCCACACACGCCGCCAGCAGCGCCAATGCCAGCAGGCCGAAGCTGAACAGCTGGCGCCATTGGCGGTTGATCAGGTAATAGCTGCACAGCATGCCAGTAGGGATTACCAAGCCAATCGGCCCACGGATCGCAAACCCGAGCAGCAGCAACACAAACACCCAGTGCAGGCGCTTGGCCGCAGCAAAGTGATCATGGGCATACCCCAGGTAGAACACCGCCAAGGACACGGCGGCGAGCATCTGGTCGAGGGAGACCGCACGGGTTTCGCTGATAAAGGTACTGCTGAGCAGCAACAGCGCAATACTCAGCAAACCCCAGCGAGCGGAATAGGGCGCGGTCAGCCGATACACCAGCACCACGATCAGCGCCGACGCGACAGCGGTGGGCAGCCATGCTGTGAAGCTTGTCACCTGGCCGAACGGCAACGACAGCAGCCAGGTCAGCAGGGTCGATGTCGCCAGGTAGTCGGCATACGGCTGGCCGTATGTCGTGGGGAAGAAGCTTGGCCCATGGCGCAGCATTTCCTGGGCAAACACCACGAAGCGCGAGTCGAAGCCGATGATTGCCTGGTGCCAGTTGCCGGCGATGAACAGCACCAGCGCCAGAAGCCCAAGCCCCAGCGACTGGCGGCGGATCGTTGCACGCTGCAGGGACGGGAAGGCCTTGTTCACCTAGCCGACATCCTTGACCTGTTGCACCCAGTTTTGCTGGGGGATCGGCAACTCGCAGGAATCGCCACGGCCGATGGGGAAATACTTGAAGCCTTTGCGCGTCAGACGTTCACCGTCATACAGGTTGCGGCCGTCGAAGATCACCGGTGTTTTCAAGCGGTCATGGATCAGGTCGAAGTCCGGCGCCTTGAATTGCTGCCATTCGGTGCACACGATCAGCGCATCGGCGCCGCCCAGCGTGGACTCCGGAGTCCCCATCAGCATCAGGCGCGGGTCGTCGCCGTAGATGCGCTGGGTTTCCTGCATGGCTTCCGGGTCGAAGGCGCGCACGTTGGCGCCGGCGGCCCACAGGGCTTCCATCAGCACGCGGCTCGGCGCGTCACGCATGTCATCGGTGTTGGGCTTGAAGGCCAGGCCCCACAGCGCGAAGGTCTTGCCCTTGAGGTTGCCCTTGAAGAACGCGTTGATGCGCTCGAACAGCTTGCTCTTCTGCCGCTGATTGATGGCTTCCACGGCTTCCAGCAGGTCGCTGGAGCAGTTGGCTTGCTTGGCGCTGTGGATCAAGGCGCGCATGTCTTTGGGGAAGCACGAGCCGCCATAGCCGCAGCCCGGGTAGATGAAGTGGTAGCCGATCCGCGAGTCGGCACCGATGCCCAGGCGCACCGCTTCAATGTCGGCCCCCAGGTGTTCGGCCAATTCGGCGATCTGGTTGATGAAGCTGATCTTGGTGGCCAGCATGCAGTTGGCGGCGTACTTGGTCAGCTCGGCGCTGCGCAGGTCCATGAAGATGATGCGGTCGTGGTTGCGGTTGAATGGCGCGTACAGGTCGCGCATCACATCACGCACCTCTTCACGTTCGCAGCCGATGATGATGCGGTCCGGGCGGCGGCAGTCGGCAACGGCCGAGCCTTCCTTGAGAAATTCCGGGTTGGAGACAATATCGAAATCCAGGTGACGACCCGCGCTATGCAGGTTCTTTTCGATATGGGCGCGCAAGGTGTCGCCCGTGCCGACTGGCACGGTGGATTTTTCCACCAGGATCACCGGCTCTACACGGTGGCGGGACACGGCGTCACCCACCGACAGCACGTATTTGAGATCGGCCGAGCCGTCCTCATCTGACGGCGTGCCCACTGCAATGAACAGCACTTCACCATGCTCGACAGCGAGTTTTTCGTCGTAGGTAAAGTGCAGGCGGCCGCTTTCCAGGTTGTCCTTGACCATGGCAGCAAGACCCGGCTCGAAGATGGTCACATGACCTTTCTGGAGCGCCTCGACCTTGCTTTTGTCAACGTCCATGCAAATGACATCGTGACCGACTTCGGCTAATACAGTGGCCTGTACCAGACCAACGTAACCACTACCAAATACACTGATTTTCATGGGGTATTCCTGGGACTTGAGGTGCTAGCACGACGAGAGTTGATAACCAGAACACCGAGGATGACCAAGGCCACCCCCAGGGTTTTTGAAAGCGAAAAATCTTCGTTGAACACCGGCAGGCTGGCGGCCAGCAGGTAAACCAGCGCATAGCTGATGCTGAGCAGCGAATAGGCACGACCAAGGGGCAAATGCTTCAGCGCGCCGAGCCAGCAGAGCATCGACAGCGCATAGGCGATGATCGCCAGGCTCACCACGCCCAGGGCTGCCAAGTCGATGCTGTTACCGGTGAAGGCTGCCAGCCATTCGGTGGGCAAGGGCAGGCGTGTCATGCTCCAGCGCATGCCCAATTGGGCCGCACTCACCAGGCCGACACTGCCCAGCGCCAGGGCGAAGCCCCGTACGCGGCTCATACCTGGCGCCCCAGCAGGACAACGCCGGCAATCACCAGCGCAACACCCAGCCAATGACGGCCATCGATGGGTTCGTGAAATACAAAGCGCGCCATCAGCGTGACCAGCACAAAATTCAGGCTGAGCATCGGGTAGGCAATGCCCACTTCCAGGCGTTGCAACACCAGCAGCCACACCAGCAGACCCAGGCCCAGGCACACCAGCGCCGACCACAGCCACGGCGAACGCAGTTTCAACGCCCAGCCGTCTGGCATGTCACGCCAGCTTTCCACGGCAAACTTTTGCGAGACCTGGCCCATGCAAGTAAGCAGGCAGGCCGTTAGTAAAAGAAGTAGGGTGATCATGGTGCAACCTGCGGGAAGATCAGGATCACGATTTTCCCCTGCGCATAACGCTTGCCATCTGTAGGCAGCAGCGCAAGTTCTTCCTTTTCGCCCGCACTATTGACCCGCATCACCACGCCAACAGCGCCGGTACGGCGGGTTTCTGCCATCCACGCCTGGATCGCGTTGCGGTCCACGAGGCGCGGGGCCGTGTCTGCGTAAGCCAGGCCGTACTTGACCTCGCCAGAGGTGTTGTACAGCGTGATGTCCGGGCGTTTGAGGCGCCATGACAGCGCCGAAGCGGCGCCCAGATCGTTGCTCAATAGAGCGACGGTGGGCTGCAGCTCTTCGAGGTGATCAATGATGAACTGGTCCGGGGTCTTGTTATAAACCACCGAATGGGGCAACGCTGCGGGCACCAATACGACCAGCAGCGCGCTTGCGATCAGCGGCGCGGCCCACAATTTCAGAGGGCGTGCCGCTTGCAGCAGATTGACGACGATCCAACCGAACAGAAAGGTGAACACCAGCACCAGGCTGAGGGTTTCCTCGCCGGGTTCGTACACGGGCTTTTTCAACTGGAACCAACTGAGTGCGAGCAGGGCCAGCACACCCAACACCAGGTTCAACCCGCCGTTGATACGCAGGGCGCGCCCACGGCCCTGAGTCAGCTTGTCGCTCAGGGTCGAGCCCATCAGTAAAGCCAAGGGCAACATGCACGGCATGATGTAGGAGGGCAGCTTGCCCTTGGCCAGGCTGAAAAACGCCAGGGGCATCAGCAGCCATAGCAGCAGGAACGCCGTTTTTGGCACGCGTTTTTGCAGCCAGGCCTCTTTCGCTGTAGACGGCAGTAGCGCGATCCATGGCAGCGCGAACGCCACCAGCAGTGGCAGGTAATACCAGAATGGCTCGGCGTGCTGGGCGTCTTCACCGGCAAAGCGCTGGATATGCTCGTGCCAGAAGAAGAAGTTCCAGTAGTCCGGCTCTTGCAGGTGCACGGCCAATGCCCATGGCACGCTGACAACAACCGCTACCACCACGGCCACGACGCCGAACCTGAACAATTCACCCAAGCGTTTCTGCCAGAGGGCGTAGGGCAGGGCGATCAATACCGGCAGCAACCACGCCAGGAAGCCCTTGGTCATGAAACCCATGCCGCAAGCCAGGCCCAGCAGCGCCCAGGACCACAGGCGGCCGCGCCGCGTGGTGCTGTCGAAGCAGAACCACAACGCAACACCGGTCAGGTTGACCCAGAAGGTGAACTGCGGGTCCAGGTTGGCATAGCCGCCGAGCGCCGCCACACTGACGAAGCTCATGTACAGAACGGTACTGACCAGGGTTTTCTGCGGGTCGTTCCACAGCCGGCGGGATACCAGGTAGACCAGCAGGATGCTCAAGCCGGTGCTCAAGGCCGAGGCAAACCGCACGCCGAACAGGTTCTGCCCGAAGATCGCCTGGCCCAGCGCAATCATCCAGTAGCCCGCAGCGGGTTTTTCGAAGTAGCGAATGCCCATGAAGTGCGGCGAGGCCCACTTGCCGGTCAGCAGCATTTCCTGGCTGATCTGCGCATAACGCGTTTCATCCGGAATCCACAGACCATGGGTCGCCAGCGGCAGCAGGTAGAACACAGCAAACGCCAGCAGGAGCAGGGGCAAAGCCCAACGGCGGATCATGCCTGCTGTACCCCCAGCCACCCCTCACGGCCGCTCAATACGCCGCGCACCAGCTGTTGCTGGGGCAGGGTGGTCACATCCGCCGGCAACAGCTCGCCCAGGGTTTTGAACTCGATGCCGCGCTGCCCTGCCTGGGCGAGCAACTGGCGAAAATCATTGGCCATCAGAATCCCTTCTACTTCTGCGTGGATCGTGTAGACGTTCAGCTTCGAGGCGCTGAACCGGTCAAGAATGAAGTTATTGAAGTCTTTGGCAGCCACCACCGGCCCGACGACTTCGTCGAAGGTCGGCAGGTCTACTGGAATTTGTGGGGTGCCCGCGCTGCCATCGGCCAAGGTCGGTCGAAACAGGCTGGTGCCCCGGCAATCACTGTTGTAGCGAAAGTTGAACCCTTGCTTGGCTTGCACCACCCGCTCATCGGCACGCCAACCGGCGGCCGCGGAACAGTCGATACGTTCGCCCAGGATGTCACTCAAGGTCTGCACACCACGCCGAATCTGCTCGACTAACTGCGCTTCGCTCCAACGCCCGGTGTTGGCCTGCCAGCCATGGTGGTCCCAGGCGTGCAGGCCGACTTCATGCCCGGCGGCCTTGGCCTGGCGCATCAGATGCCCCAGGTCACGGCCAATCGGCTTGCCTGGCCAGGCGGTGCCGGCCAGCAAGATGTCCCAGCCATACAGGCCGGCGGCGTTGGAGCGCAGCATCTTCCACAGGAACTGCGGGCGGATCAGGCGCCACAAGTGGCGCCCCATGTTGTCCGGCCCGACACTGAAGAAGAACGTCGCCTTCACCCCAGCTTCATCCAGGGATTCGAGCAACCGTGGCACACCTTCACGGGTGCCGCGGTAGGTATCGACGTCGATGCGAAGACCTGCCTTCATTATTTGGCTTCGTCAATAGACTGGGCGATTTCGAGCATGGCCTCGCGCAAGAAGAAGTCGAGCGTGTTGCCGATGGTTTCGCTCATCTCCACGGTCGGCTCCCAGTTCAGCAGGCGCTTGGCGTTTTCGATGCTTGGCTTGCGGTGGGCCACGTCCTGGTAACCGGTGCCGTAGAACGCCTTGCTCTCCACGTCGCGGAAACCCGCGAACGGTGGGAAGTTGTGGCGCAGCGGGTGAGCCTCGAACTGACGCAGCAGCTCTTCGCCCAACTGACGGATACTCGCTTCGTTTTCGGGGTTGCCGATGTTGATGATCTGGCCGTTGCAGACATCGTTGTCGTTATCAATGATACGGGCCAGGGCCTCGATGCCGTCGGCGATGTCGGTGAAGCAACGCTTCTGCTCACCACCGTCGAACAGGCGGATCGGGGTGCCTTCAACCAGGTTCAGGATCAACTGGGTAATGGCGCGGGAGCTGCCGATACGCGCCGAATCCAGGCGATCGAGGCGTGGGCCCATCCAGTTGAACGGACGGAACAGGGTGAAATTCAAGCCCTTGTCACCGTAGGCCCAGATCACGCGGTCCAGCAGTTGCTTGGACACCGAGTAGATCCAGCGCTGCTTGTTGACCGGGCCGACGACCAGGTTGGAGGTGTCTTCGTCGAAGTACTGGTCCTGGCACATGCCATACACTTCGGAGGTCGACGGGAAGATCACGCGCTTGTTGTACTTGACGCAGTAGCGAACCAGTTTCAGGTTCTCTTCGAAGTCCAGCTCGAACACCCGCAGCGGGTTACGCGTGTATTCGATTGGCGTAGCGATGGCCACCAGCGGCAGGACCACGTCGCATTTCTTGATGTGGTACTCGATCCATTCGGAGTGAATGCTGATGTCGCCTTCCACGTAGTGGAAGTTGGGGTGGCTGCGCAGGCGCTCGATGGCGTCGGAGCCGATGTCCAGGCCGTAGATTTCATAACGGTCGTCACGCAGCAGGCGCTCGGACAAGTGGTTACCGATAAAACCGTTCACGCCCAGGATCAACACGCGGGTACGACGTGGCTTGCGGCCGGACTCAGCGCCGCGCAACACGGAGCCGTCCACCAGGCCGAGTTCGTCGGCCAGCGCCGGACCGGCCAAGTACAGACCGTTTTCATTGCGTTGGCCAAACTTGACCACCAGGGAATCTTCACCGCAGGCAATACGCAGCGGGTTGACGCTGATCACGCGACCAGGCGCCAGGCCGTCGTTGCCCTTGACCACTTCGGCTTGCCATACGATCAGCTTGTGCTCGCCCACGGCGCAGAAGGCGCCCGGGTATGGTTGGGTCACGGCGCGAACCAGGTTGAACAGGGTTTCGGCAGGGTTTTTCCAGTCCAGCTTGCCATCGGCGGCGGTGCGGCGGCCGAAGTAGGTGGCTTGGCTTTCATCCTGGGCGGTTTCCGTCAGCTTGCCCTGGGCCAGCTGTGGCAGCGCGTCGCGCAGCAGGGCCGCGGCGGCATCACGCAGCTTGGCGTGCAGGCTCAGGCCGGTGTCGGTACGGTCGATGATGACTTTCTGCTGGGCGAGGATGGCGCCGGCATCGGCACGCTTGACCATGCGGTGCAGGGTCACGCCGGTTTCGGTTTCGCCATTGACCAGTACCCAGTTGGCCGGGGCGCGGCCACGGTATTTAGGCAGCAACGAGCCATGCAGGTTGAAGGCGCCTTTGCGGGCGGTGGCCAGCAGCGGCTCGCTCAGCAGGTTGCGGTAGTAGAAGGAAAAAATGTACTCCGGGTTCAGCTTGGCGATGCGCTCGATCCACAGCGGGTGGTTGGCGTCTTCCGGGGCGTGTACCGGGATGCCATTGCGCGCGCAGAGTTGGGCGACGGAGCCGTAGAAGTTGTTTTCCTTGGGGTCATCGGCATGGGTGAACACCGCAGCAATTTCGTAACCCGCACCGAGCAGGGCTTCAATGCCTGCACAGCCAATATCGTGGTAAGCGAAGACAACAGCTTTTGAATTCATGACGAAACCTGATCGGAAGGAGAAGTAGAAGTGTGGGAAGACACCAAGCCGTCAACCACGACGACTGGAGCCGGTGCTGCCGGTTGGTTGCGCAGCACTTTTTCAATAAAGAAACGCGGGCGGGCGCGTACATCGCTGTACATGCGGCCCAGGTATTCGCCCAGCAGGCCCATGCCGATGAACTGGCCACCGGTGAACACGAACAGCACGGCGAACAGCACGAACAGACCGTCGCCCGCCCAGTCGGCACCGAAGGCCAGGCGCATGAAGATCAGCGCAAAGGCGAACAGCACGCCCAGGGCCGCCAGGCTGAAGCCGACGATGGACAGCAGGCGCAATGGCGTGGTGGTCATGCAGGTCAGCAGGTCGAACATCAGGCTGATCAGGCGCATGGCGCTGTATTTGGATTCACCATGCTCGCGCTCGGCGTGGTGCACGAGGATTTCCGTGGTATGGCGGGCAAAGCCGTTGGCCAGGATCGGGATAAAGGTGCTGCGTTCACGGCAGGCGAGCATGGCGTCGACGATGGTGCGGCGGTAGGCGCGCAACATGCAGCCGTAGTCGCTCATGGCCACGCCGGTGGAGCGTTGCACGGCCAGGTTGATCAGTCGCGAGGGCCAGCGGCGGAAGGCGGAGTCCTGACGATTGTTGCGCACAGTGGCGACCACGTCGTAGCCCAAGGCGGCTTGCTCTACCAGGCGCGGGATTTCTTCCGGTGGGTTTTGCAGGTCGGCGTCGAGGGTAATCACCACTTCGCCCCGGCACTGCTCAAAGCCGGCCATGATCGCGGCGTGCTGGCCGTAGTTGCGGTTGAGGATTACCGCCACCACATGGCTGCCTTCTTCAGCCGCAGCGTCTTCAAGCAGTTGGGCCGAATTGTCGCGGCTACCGTCATCCACCAGGATGATTTCGTATTCGTAGGCCAGTTGCTTGCAGGCTGCCGTAGTGCGGCGCAGCAGTTCAGGCAGGCTCTCTTGTTCGTTGTAGACCGGGATAACGATCGACACGCAATGAATAGGGTAGGGTTTCAAAGATTCATGACCTCGGGCTAGAGCAACTTGAAGCGTGAAAATAGCAGCAATCGTTAGGCGAAACTGCAGCCCGCAGGCTACAAAACGGGCGTGAAAGATGACGCGTTTTCAATAGGTTAGTCGATAATCCACGGATTGCTCTGAAGTGCTGCCTACAAGGTTAAGCGCAAAAATGTGCAACGAATATGAAAGGCGGATGAAAAACTCGTTTATTTGACAGGTAGACAGCTAGGGTTCAGCTAAGTAATCAAGGCGTTACAGGTAGCCGTCAGCCAGCGAGCTAGGAGCGTCGTGCAGGGCGTTTGGTTCAATCTGAACGAGCGGGCCCGGCGAACGAATGTCATTCAACAAACTTCTCTGCATTGGCGCTCAAGTGCCGGTAAAGTAAGCCATCTCTTGCCAGGGTAGTCGGATGAATAGCGTGCAACTTTTACGCGGCCAGTTGCGGCCCGCACTGATGGGATTGTTGATGGCGGTGGCCTGTGTCACCAGCGTGCGGGCCGATGACGGGGTTGCACTGACCAGCATCGAGCAGGTGCCGGAAGGTGTGGAAGTACGCGGCAAACAGGTCGCCGCCTATACGTGGGACGACCGCCAAGGCAAAAACCTGCTGGTACTTGCCGAACAGGTCAGCGAGCGGGATGACGATGGCACTCAATCGGCGTTTGTCTACGCGGCACAGTACATGCTCGGTGGCGACCGCCCCAAGCGGGTCTGGATGCTGTACGACGACGTGCAGCATTGCGAATTCGATGCAGGGCTGCGCTTTGACCGTGCGGCTACCAAGGTCACCGACCTGCTGGGCGACGGCAATACCCAGGCTACGGTGGGTTATTCGCGTACCTGTACCAGTGATGTCAGCCCTAACGAATTCAAGCTGATCATGCACGTCGGCAAGTCTGAGAAGTATCGTCTGCGCGGCCTCGACCGCGTGGGCGCCAGTTGGTGGGATGAGGATGCCGGTGCCTTGCGCGGAATGCCATTGCCCACCGACTGCAGTGTCGCGGCACAGCAGGCGCTGGTCAGCCAGTACAAGGAGCAGGGCACTGAGCTACCGCTGCCAGGCTGCTATGGCGACGAGAAGGATTTTGCCAAGGCGCCGGGCGCCTACCTCGCCTTTATGCGTCACCACTGGTTTGCGCTGATGCAGCAGCAGGACGCCGACTGGAGTCAATCCCAGGCCCAGCCCGAAGAACCCATCGAGGACGACGAATCGGCGCCGTAATTTGGTGCCTGGGCCGCTCCTGGGTTAGACTCAGCCTTCGCCAATTCACTAAATACATCTATTAATCAATAAGTTGTTAGATGTATTTAATCCAAAGGCTGATCTATTTTGACTGAGTCTATCCGCAACCCGCTGACCCTCTACCTCACCCGCCTGGCTCCCTCCAGCCAACTGACCATGCGCTACGTGCTGCAGGACGCCGCCGACCGCCTGGGCTTCGAAGACCTCAACCTCGAAGAGATTGACTGGCACCTGCTGCAACCGGAACACGTCATCGCATTGGTGGCCGCATTACGCGAGGACGGCTACGCGCCGAATACTTCTTCGTTGTATGTGAATGCGGTGCGTGGGGTGATGAATGAAGCGTGGCGCATGAGCTTGATCAGCCAGGATCACTTGTTGAAGATGCGCTCGGTGAAGGCCGCACCTGGTACACGCCTGGGGCAGGGTCGCAACCTGCGCCGCACGTTGATCCGCGAAATGCTCGACGTATGCGCTGCCGACCCACGCCCCCAGGGCCTGCGGGACGCCGCGGTGATCGGTTTGTTGTATGGCTCGGGGATGCGCAAGTCAGAGTCGGTCAACCTCGACCTGGCGCAGATCGACTTTGAAGAGCGCAGCCTGCGGGTGATCGGCAAGGGCAACAAGGAACTGGTCAAATACGCGCCAGACTGGGCGTTCGCCAAGCTACAGGCCTGGCTGAAGTTTCGTCGCGAGCAACTCAAGGAAGGCGAGCAGGACGACACCTTTCTGTTCAATCGCATTCGGCGGGGCAGCCATATCACCCGCGAACGCATTACCAAGCATGCGATTTACTACATTGCCCGCCAGCGCGGTGAACAGGTTGGGGTGAAGATCATGCCCCATGATTTCCGCCGCTCGTTCATCACGCGGGTGATCGAGGAACATGACTTGTCGATTGCGCAGAAGCTGGCGCACCACACCAATATCCAGACCACCGCCAGCTATGACGTGCGTGACGACAATGAGCGGCGGCGGGCGGTGGATCGGTTTGATCTGTAATCTCAAGTTTAATCGGGAGGTTCAGAGAATGGGTTTGCCCCCGGTCACGGCGTACCGCGAGCCAGAGATATAACTGGCCTCATCCGACGCCAACAGTACATAGATCGGCGCCACCTCCACCGGCTGCCCAGGGCGCCCCAGCGGGGTTTCGCTGCCAAAACTCTTGACGTCTTCATCGGGCATGGTCGACACAATCAGCGGCGTCCAGATCGGCCCCGGTGCCACGCTGTTGACGCGGATGCCCTTGTCGCCGAGCAACTGCGCCAAGCCCCCAGTGAAGTTGGCAATCGCGCCCTTGGTGGCGGCATAGGCCAGCAGCGTTGGCTTGGGCATGTCCGAATTGACCGAGCTGGTATTGATGATCGAACTGCCGGCTTTCATATGGGGCAGGGCGGCCTTGCAGATACGAAACATCGCGGTGATGTTGATATCGAAGGTCTTGACCCATTCCTCATCCTCGATCTCTTCCAGGGTTTCGTGGGTCATCTGGAACGCGGCGTTATTGACCAGCACGTCGATACGGCCGAACTGTTCGACGGTCTTGTCCACCAGCGCCTGGCAGTTGGCTCTTAGCGCGATATCGCCTGGCAGCAGCAGGCATTGGCGGCCGGCTTCTTCAACCCAGCGCGCAGTTTCCTTGGCGTCTTCATGTTCATCCAGGTAAGCGATGGCCACGTCGGCGCCTTCACGGGCAAACGCGATCGCTACAGCACGGCCGATGCCGCTGTCGGCGCCGGTGATCAAGGCGATCTTGTTGGCCAGGCGACCAGAGCCTTTGTAGCTTTTCTCACCGCAGTCGGGGTACGGGTCCATTTTCTTCTGGGTGCCGGGAACGGACTGGGCTTGAGGGGCGAAGGGTGGGCGCGGGTAGTCGGTCATTTCAGTCTCCATAGCTCTTTAAGGGTGCTATGGAGTTAGTAGTTGGGTGGGCGGCGTTAGTTGTAGCGGATGCGGCGCAGGCCCGACGAATGGTGTCAGCCCAGATGAGCCGGCAAGCGGCGCAAGGTCCACCCGGTGACGAGCATCGCCGCCACCGCACACAGCGCGATACCCACCAGCATGGGTGCCGGCGTGTGGTCAGCGAACAGGCCGACCAGCGTCATCGATACTGCGGCTGTGATCATCTGGATCGCCCCCAGCAGCGCCGATGCAGAACCGGCCACGGCACCATGATCCTCCATGGACAACACACCGGCGGCGGGCAGCAACAGCCCCAGAAAACCAAAGCCGATAAACAGCAGCGTCATCATCATGGCCAGGTTATCGCTCCACAGCGTGGTGGCAGCCAGCAGCGTCATGACAATGGCCACCCCCACCACCGACCAGCGAATCAGTGGCGCCAGGCCAAAGCGTGCGCTCAGGCGTGCAGTCAGTTGGCTCATGGCAAAGAATGACGCGGCGTTCAGCGCAAAGCACAGGCTGAACTGGGTTGGGGTCAGGCCGAAATACTCGATGTAAACGAACGGCGCACTGCCAATGAATACAAAGAAGGTCGCCAGGCCAAAACCACACACCACCGACAAACCGGTGAAGACCGGATCGCGCAGTAACGCCCCGTAGCTGCCGATAGCGCCGCGAAGGGTCTTGTTCAGGCGGCGCTCGGCGGGATGAGTTTCTGGCAACTGCACAATGGTCATCACCAGGCACAACACGGCCACCACCGCCAGTACGGCAAACACTTCGCGCCAACTCCAGAGTGAAATCACCACGCTGCCAGCCAGCGGTGCCAGGATCGGCGAAACACTCATTACCAGCATCAGCAACGCCATCAAGCGTGCGGCTTCGTGGCCGGTATACAAGTCACGCACGATCGCCCGGGGAATGACCATGCCGGCGCACGCGCCAAATGCTTGCAGCGCACGAAAACCGATCAACACTTCGATAGTCGGGGCCAGCGCACAGCCGACACTGGCCAGGGCAAAGATCGCCAGGCCGGCATAGATCGGCGGCTTGCGGCCGAACACATCGCTGATCGGCCCGTAGAACAGTTGGCACACGCCGATGATCATGAAGAACACCGTCAAGCTCATCTGCACCGCAGCCGGTGACGCCTGCAGGCTGGCACCCAGTGTGGGCAGCGCGGGCAAGTAGCTGTCGATGGCAAACGGACCAATAGCGGTGATCAGCCCCAGCAACAAGGCGAGATGGGCAATGGTTCGAGGCATGGGAAGTCCGGGTCACAGCGAAAGATCGGCCAGCTTAGTGAGCGACCCGGCGACGCACAAGGTGAGGTTTACATAGACGCTACATTTTCGCGCCTGTTGATCCATCACCGCGAAATAAAGATTGAATAATCACACACAATGTTATTTAAATAACAAAACAAGAGCGCTGCGGCCTGCCTGGCCGTGCCGCAACAAGGTGGAATAGCAATGGGCAAGATCGCAGTCATCGGCAGCAATATGGTGGATTTGATTACTTACATCGACCGCATGCCGGACCAGGGCGAAACCCTGGAAGCGCCGGGCTTTGCCCTGGGGTGCGGCGGCAAGGGCGCCAACCAGGCGGTGGCGGCAGCCAAGCTTGGGGCTGATGTAGTGATGTTGAGCAAGGTCGGTGACGACATGTTTGCCGATAACACATTGGCCAACTTCCAACGCTTTGGCATTGACACCCGTTATGTGCAACGGGTGCCGGGTGTGTCCAGCGGCGTGGCGCCGATCTTTGTGCGCGCCGACTCCCACAACAGCATTTTGATCGTCAAAGGCGCCAATGCGTATTTGTCCCCGGCCGATATCGATGCGGCCGCCGATGACCTGCGTGAGTGCACGCTGATCGTGCTGCAGTTGGAGGTCAACCTGGAGACGGTCTACTACGCCATCGAATTCGCCCACCAGCATGGAATCGCCGTGCTGCTCAACCCCGCACCGGCGCTGCCGGGCTTAAGCGCTGAACACCTGGCACATTTGGATTTCTTGATTCCCAACGAATCGGAACTGGCATTGATCACAGGCCATACCGTGGACTCGCCGGACTCGGCCCGCGCCGCGGCGCAAACCCTGGTAGCCAGCGGCATTCGCCACGTGATCGTCACCCTCGGCGAGCACGGCGCGCTGTACGTAGGCGAGGAGGGCGAGTTTCAAGTTCCGGGCCGGCGGGTTATCGCCCGTGACACCACCGGTGCGGGTGATGCGTTTATTGGGTGTTTCATCCAGCAATGGAACCGCGATGGCGGGATTCGCCATGCCATGGAGCAGGCAGTGGCGTATTCGGCCTGCTCGGTGACGGCGCTGGGTACGCAGACCTCCTATCCCGACAGCGAAGCGTTCGCTCGCTTCCTGCAACAACGGTAAGCCCCCCTTCAGCCCGGAGAACAATAATGAACAAACCTGCGCTGCAACAGACACCCGATGGTTTTTACCTGAACCGCACACCCTGGTTCGCCTTTATCCTGCTGTGCAGCATCTTTGCGTTGTGGGCGGCAGCGGCGAGCATGAACGACGTGCTGATCGCGCACTTCAAGAAGGCGTTTTTACTCAGCGATTTTCAGACCGCCTTTGTGCAGTCGGCGTTTTACCTGGGTTACTTCTTCGTGGCGATTCCCGCCGCGATGGTGGTTCGTCGCTTGAGCTACAAGAGCACGATCCTGATTGGCTTGCTGCTGTATATGTTCGGCTGCCTGCTGTTTTTTCCCGCAGCGTCCACAGCCAAGTACGGCATGTTCTTGCTCGCGCTATTTGTGATTGCCGCCGGCCTGTCGTTCCTGGAAACCGCGTGCAACACCTACTCGACACTGATGGGCCCACGGGAAACCGGCACACGTCGCTTGAACATTTCCCAGACCTTCCACCCGTTCGGCGCGATGGCCGGGGTGTACGTGGGCAGCTTTGTGATGTTCAAGGACACCGATGCCACCACCGAACAATTGACGCAGATGAGCGCCTCCGAGGCCGCTGTGCAGCAATTGCAAATGATCCAGTCCACGCTGCTGCCCTACAAGTGGATGATCGCGGTGCTGGTGCTGATGTTTATCTTGATCGCCATAACCCGGTTTCCGGCCTGCAAGGGCAACAAGCCCGCCAATAACAAGTCCGGCAGTTTGCGCAAAAGCCTGGGGCGGTTGTGGCACAATCCGCGTTTTACGTTTGGCGTACTGGCGCAGTTTCTGTATGTAGGCGCGCAGGTCGGCGTATGGAGTTTCACCATTCGCCTGGCGATGCAAATGGGCGGCATGAATGAGCGCAGTGCTTCATGGTTCCTCCTGACCACCTTTGCCGCTTACTTTGTCGGCAAGCTGATCGCCAACCTGCTGATGCGCCGCCTGCACCCGGCCAAAGTCTTGGCGATCTACGGCGTATTGTGCATTGTGCTGCTGGCCTACACGATTCTGGTGCCGAACATTTCGGCGGTGTATGCAGCGGTCGGCGTGAGCATTTTCCTCGGCCCGTGCTGGCCAACCATCTACGGCCTGACGATCGATGGCCTGGGTGAAGACACCGGTGTCGGCGGTTCATTGCTGGTGATGAGTATTGTCGGTGGCGGGGTGATACCGATCTTCCAGGGCCTGTTGTCTGACGCCAGCGGCGGCAATATGCAGCTGGCCTACAGCGTACCGCTGCTGTGCTTTATCGTGATCGTGATGTACGCGTTTAAATGCCTGCGCCAGTCAGACACTTCGCCTTCGGCCACGGCAGCGGCGGTGGCCTCATGAACACGCGTATCCCGCTGTATCGGGCAGTGTTCGCCGAGCAGGAAAAGGTCCTTTTACAGTCCGAGGATTTCAAGGTCAGTGCCTGGGCTTACCCGTCCGGCGTGCTGGCGGTGAGCCTGGAGAACAGCCGTGGACGCCTGGTGGTGCTGCCTTATCAAGGGCAGATGATCTGGTCGGCCGCCTTCGACGGTTGCGACCTGACCATGACCAACCTGTTCGAGCAGCCCAGGCCCAGCCCGACGATCATCGACACCTATGGCTGCTTCATGTTCCACAGTGGTCTGCTGCGCAATGGCTGCCCGGCGCCCGATGACACCCATGCCTTGCACGGCGAGATGCCCTGCGCACCGATGGACACGGCCTGGCTGGAGTTCGGCGAGGGCTTTGTGCGCCTGGGCGGCACCTATCACTATGCCAAGGGCTTTGGCGATCGCTACCGGGCATGCCCCAGCGTGACGCTGCGCGCCGATTCGGGGTTGTTCGATATCGACATGGACGTCACGAACCTCGCCGGCAAGCCCATGGAGCTGATGTACATGGCCCACATGAACTACGCCTATGTGGCGGGTGCGCGGTTTGTCGAGCCGCTGGGCATGCAGCGCCTTCGCCTGCGTACCAGTGTGCCGGGCCATGTGAAACCGACACCTGACTGGCGCGCCTACATGGCGCAACTGGCCGAGCATCCCGCCCAGTTGGCCAGCCTCGACACGCCGACATTGTACGACCCCGAAATTGTGTTTTTCTTCGACAACGTGGCCACAGACGCGACAGGCCACGCACACTTTCTGCTGGATCATCCGGAGGGCGCGGCGTTCTACACCCGTTATCGCCCGGAACAGTTCGAGCATGCCGTGCGTTGGATCCTGCATACGCCGGACCAGCAGGTCGCGGCGTTCGTGCTGCCGTCGACGTGCGAGCCCGAAGGCTATCTCGCCGAAAAAGCCAAAGGCCACGTGCGGGTACTGGCGGCCGGGGCCAGTGCTGCCTTCAGCGTGACCACCGGCTACTTGAATGCGCGGGAACGGCAGCGGTTGCTGGGTTAAACCAGCAATTGCGCGCCGCTGGCCTGGATGGCCTCTTTGTAGGCCCGGGGGATTTTCTTGTCGCTGACCACGTACTGAAAATCTTCCAGGCTGGCGAAGTGCGCGGTGCGCACCGTATCGAACTTGCTGAAGTCGGCCAGCAACACGCGCTGCTGTGCCTGGCGCAGGACCTTTTGCTTGACCTCGACTTCATTGAAGTTAAAGCAGGTCACACCGAACGCCTGGCTGACGCCGGCAGCCGTCACGAAGGCCCACGTCAGACGCACGCTGTCGAGAATGCCGCTTTCAGCGCTGCTTTCGAACACCTGGTTCTTGCGGTGAAAGGTGCCGCCACACAACACGATATGGCAGTTGGGCTTGTTCTGCAGCTTGAGCAGCACGTTCAACGAGCTGCACACGGCAGTGAACTCCAACTCGTCGGGGATGAAGTCGATGACAAACGGCGAGGTGGTGCCGCAGTCGAAAAAGACGGTGTCGCCGGGCTGTATCAACCGGGCGGCGAGTTTGCCGATGCGGCGTTTCTCTTCGACGTGACGCGTGCCCTGGTCGGCAACCCGGTAATCACCGGCCTCACTGCCGACCCGGGTGATATAGCCACCCAACAGGCGCAAGTGCTCGGTGAAGTGGTTGAGATCGCGGCGCAGGGTCATCTCGGAAACGTCCAGCAGCGCAGCCATTTCCCGCAGGTGAATGGCGCTCTGGTCCTGCAAGGCTTGCTGGATAAGCTTGAGTCGCTCGGTTTTTCTACTGTCCACGGGTATTCCAGGGCTTGATTGTTTGTGTTAATTAAGTAACATTAAATGTGAGTATTGCAACATCTTAATGTGTGCGCCGTGGCAAGCGACCACACGATCATTGGCAACATACAGGCAAGGGCACGTTAAATGAATACGCTTCAACCCGCAGCATTGGCCAAGTACATCGATCACACCTTGCTGGCGCCTGACGCCTCCCGTGAACAGATTCGCACGTTGTGCGAAGAAGCCCAGGAACACGGCTTTTATTCGGTGTGCCTGAACTCAGCGCAGGTGCCTTACGCCGCCTCATGCCTGACTGACGATAGCGTGGTGATTTGTGCCGTGGTGGGCTTCCCATTGGGCGCCGGCCTGAGCGAGACCAAGGCGTTTGAAGCCGAACGAGCGATTGCCGCCGGGGCAGGGGAGATCGACATGGTGCTCAATATCGGCTGGTTGAAAGAGGGCCTGCTCGAGGCGGTACGCGACGACATCGCCATGGTGCACACAGCCTGCGGCCCTGTACCGCTGAAGGTCATCCTGGAAACCTGCCTGCTCAACGACGAACAAAAAGTCCAGGCGTGCGAAATCTGCCGAGACTTGGGCGTGGCATTCGTCAAGACATCCACAGGGTTCAGCCGAAGTGGCGCCACGCTGGAAGACGTTGCACTGATGCGCAAAACCGTGGGCAACGGCGTTGGGGTCAAAGCCTCAGGTGGCGTGCGTGATTATCCAACGGCGGTGAAGATGATTGAGGCTGGGGCTACACGCTTGGGCAGCAGTTCGGGGGTCGCGATCGTGGGTGGAGCGGTGACAGCGGCGAGTGGTTACTGAGGCCCCTTGATATAACTCAACTAAATAGTCATTTAGTTTAGTTATATCAATAGGTTATACCGCAAGAGCAGAGCTGACTCATCCTTTACGCTAGTGTGAGTGCATGCGCGATACTCCACATTTGGCATCATAAAGGGACGGTCTATATGCAGGGAAGGCTTGCGTCAGGTCTGTGGGTGGCATGTTTGGTGACCAGTGCTACGGCGCTGGCGGATGAACTACCGCGTAGCGAGCAGTTAAAAGCATTCCGCGCTGCTGGATTTAACCAACAGACGTCGGAATGCGAAATCGAGACAACAGGTAGCTACACGCCGGCAACCATGGAGCTGGTTGAGGATCTGAACGGTGACGGCCGGCCGGATGCGTTGATTACCGAAGGCAGCACTGACTGTTATGGGCAAGCGGGCACTGGATTTTATCTAGTCAGTCAGCAGTCTGACGGTCACTGGAAACTCATGCTCAAAGAAAGCGGCTTCGCTCAGTTTCTAGCTAGCAAAGGCAATAATGGTTGGCCTGATGTCGAGGTCGGCGGCCCGGGCATTTGTTTCCCAGTACTGCGTTACGACGGGCAGCGTTATCGATTTCACCACAGTGTTGGCGAACGGTGTGCGGAATAGCGGTAAACGCCCGATGGCCCAAAGCTCAAACGAAGGGAGGTCAATGAGGGCGACAATGGCTGCTTTTGAATCTGGCGCGCGGTGGTTCTAGGTTGCTTAGTGAAAAGCAGCCTCCAGAGCCCCTCAGGCCCGTATAGGACTGTTCGCATAATGTATATTATGTTAAACCAGGTGCTATGTCAGATATGTTCATAAGCCACGTAAAATGAGGTGGCTGTCGATGAAGCTGATTCAGTGCAGGTTCTCTTCAGGTCAACGGCTACCGCTGCTTGTACAAGCTGGTGATGCGACGCCGTTGCCCATACTCATTCCGTTCATCTACGTCCAACTTAAATTCAGACAGCGCGCTTACAACACAGCTACGGCGCATCTGAGCGCGATCGACCGACTCTGTTAAACCAGGTGCTATGGAAGCCGATTTTGCGGCCTCTCATTTGCCCTGAGCGCATCGAGTAACGCTGCCTCTCGCCGCTGTCACCCTCATCTGTCGGCAGTGGCAACGCCGAGTTCGAAAATCCCCGTACACACTCCTTGCAGCCTAGCCCCGCCGATATATATGATAAGTATTATCATTTGTGATAATTACTCATCCGGCGCCTGCACACCATGCTCTCAAATTCCGAACCGAGCTCCTGCGATGTGGCCGTGCTTTACCGCCAACAGCACAGCTGGCTGCAGAACTGGCTAAGGCGCCGGCTGAACTGCTCGCAAAGCGCGGCAGACCTGGCGCAGGACACATTCATGCGCCTGCTGGCCAAGGAGCAGGTTCCGCAATTGCACGCCCCACGTACCTTCCTGGCGAAAGTGGCACAGAGCGTTCTGTCCAATCATTACCGTCGGCAAAAACTCGAACGCGCTTACGTTGAGGCGCTCGCTGCGATGCCAGAGCAAGTGGCACCGAGCCTGGAAACCCAGGCGATTTTGCTGGAAACCCTGATTGCCCTGGATGCCGCCCTGGAAGGTCTGGAGCGTCCGGTGCGCGAAGCGTTTCTCTGGTCCCAGGTTGACGGTTTGAGCCACGGCGAAATCGCCGAGCGACTCGACGTGTCGATCACCACGGTCAAGCGTTACATCGTCAAGGCCGGGGCGATGTGCATCATGCTCGATGACAGCCTGGACCTGCTGTGAACGACAACGACAGGCCCTCGATTTCCGGGGACATGGCCGAGCAGGCCATGCATTGGTACCTGGAGCTTCAGGAGCACGACGTCAGCGAAGCGACTCGAGCTGCCTGGATGAACTGGCGTCAGGCGCATCCTTTGCACGAACGCGCCTGGCAGCGGGCCGAGGTTTTCACCCAACGCTTGAGTGAGGTCCGCAGCCCGGGCCAACGTGCGCTGGCCCAGGCAACGCTGCGGCCGACGCTGTCACGGCGCGCGGCCATGAAGCAACTCAGCGTACTACTGGCTGCTGGCGCAGGTGCCTGGAGTTTGAAAGACACCACTCTGCTGCAAGACATGACCGCCGATTACCACACTCGGATCGGCGAGCAACGCCGCATCGGGCTCCCCGACAACACACAGGTGCAACTCAACACCGACAGCGCCATCAACGTGGTGTTCGAGCGCGAGAGCCATCGTGTCAAACTGCTGCGTGGCGAGATGCTGATCACGCGCGACAACATTGCCGATGGCCGACTGCTGTCAATCGATACCGCTGACGGACGACTCGAAGCGACGTTGGCGCGGTTCAGCGTCCGGCAGCGTGCGGGGTTCACTCAGGTGAGCGTTTATCAGGGCACGCTGGTGATCAGCCCTCCCCTGCAACGCCGAGCGCCGGTTGCGCTGAAAGCTGGCGAGCAGGTCAGCTTCAATGATCAGGGCCTGATGCTCCGGCAAACCGTCGCGCTGACTGCCCCTGCGTGGACCCAAGGCATGCTGGTTGCCCAAGGCCTGCGTCTGGCAGATTTCCTCGAGGACGTGAGCCGCTACCGACGCGGGCATCTGGCTTGCGATCCGGCGATTGCGGATATCCGGGTTTCCGGGACATTCCCCTTGGCCAATACCGAGCGAATCATCCTTGCCGTTGCCGACACCCTGCAACTCGACGTCCAGCAATTCACCCGCTACTGGGTCACGCTCAAACCCCGAATGGCCTGACGCTCACATTATTTTGCGCTTGGGTGGTCCGTTTTCGATTCTCGCGAGACTTAAACCCCAGACACTCAATTCAATGGGGAACAACTCGTGGACTTCACCGCACGCAAACGCCAGGGCTGGCACTTTTCACTCAAGCAAAACCTCGCTGGCGCAGTGGTGCAAGGCATCGCCTGCATGACTGCAACCACTCCGATGCTGATGTTGCCGAATTGGGCTGCCGCCGCCGAGCAGACGCAGCAGGACTTCGACATCCCCGCCGGGCCGCTCGCAACGGCATTGAGCCGCTTTGGCCAGACTGCACACATCCTGCTGTCCTATCCCGCCTCATTGACCGAAGGGCGAACCACGTCTGGACTCAAGGGGCGTTACGATGCGGACCAAGGCCTGGCGATCCTGCTCGCCGGAACCGGCATTGAGAGCAGTCGCGGCAGCAATGACAACTACTCACTGCAAGCCAGTACGGGCGATACCTTGCAACTGGGTGCAGTGTCGATTTCCGGCAAGGCACCGGGTTCGACCACCGAAGGCACCGGACTCTACACCACCTACTCGTCCAGTAGCTCGACACGCCTGAACCTCACCCCGCGGGAAACCCCGCAATCGCTGACGGTCATGACTCGCCAACGTCTGGACGACCAGCGCCTGACCAACCTCACCGATGCCATGGAAGCCACGCCCGGCATCACGGTCGTGCGCGATGGCCTGGGGTCGGAGACTGACGCCTACTGGTCGCGCGGCTTTGCGATTCAGAACTATGAGATCGATGGCGTTCCCACCAACACCCGCCTCGATAACTATGCGCAAAGCATGGCGATGTACGATCGTATCGAAATCGTGCGTGGTGCCACCGGTTTGATCAGCGGCATGGGCAACCCGAGCGCGACCATCAACCTGATCCGCAAACGCCCCACCGCCGAAGCCCAGGCCAGCGTGACCGGTGAGGCCGGCAACTGGGATCGCTATGGCACCGGTTTCGACGTATCCGGGCCGCTGACCGAAACGGGCAATGTCCGCGGGCGATTCGTCGCCGACTACAAAACCGAAAAAGCCTGGATCGACCGCTATAACCTGCAATCGCAACTGATCTACGGCATCACCGAGTTCGACCTGACCGAAGACACGTTGCTGACCATGGGCTTCAGCTATCAGCGCACCGATGTCAACTCGCCGCTGCGCTCCGGCCTGCCGACCCGCTTCAGCACCGGTGAGCGCACCAGCCTCAAACGCTCGATCAACGCCGCACCGGACTGGTCGTATAACGATCACGAGCAGACCAGTTTCTTCACCTCCATCGAGCAGCAACTGGGCAATGGCTGGAGCGGAAAAATCGAACTCACCCACGCCGAAAACCAATTTGACGAGCTGTTCAACTTCGCCATGGGCGATCTCAACAAAGATGGCAGCGGTCTTTCGCAGTTGCCGGTGCGCTTCTCCGGCACACCGCGCCAGGACAACCTCGACCTCTACGTCACCGGCCCGTTCGGCCTGTTCGGGCGAGAGCACGAACTGATCACCGGCATGACTTTGTCCAAGTACAAAGAGAACGTACCGGGCTGGGGTGGCTGGCGTTACGACTACGCCGGGTCGCCGGCGGGCGCCATCGACAACCTGTACAACTGGGAGGGTAACTCTGCCAAACCGGAATTAACCGAAAGCGGCAAGTCGTCGATCGACGAACACCAATACGCCGCTTACCTGACCTCGCGATTCAGCGTCACGGATGATCTGAGCCTGATCCTCGGCAGCCGCGTGATCAATTGGAAGCGCGACACCTCGGACCGACCTTACGGTGGTGAAGAAACTGAGGTAAATCGGGAAGAAAACGGAGTGTTCATTCCCTACGCTGGCGTGGTCTATGACCTCAACGACACTTGGTCGGTGTACGCCAGCTACACCAAGATCTTCAACCCGCAAGCGTCATGGGTGACCGACGAACACAACAAGCCTCTGGACCCAATGGAAGGCAAAGGCTATGAGATCGGCATCAAGGGCACGCATCTGGACGGCAGGCTCAATTCCAGTCTGGCGCTGTTCAAACTGGAGCAGGACAACCTGGCGATCTGGCAACACGATAACGTCTACAGCTCCGAGCAGGACACCACTTCCAAAGGTATCGAACTGGAGCTGAACGGCGAACTGGCCGAGGGCTGGCAAGCATCTGCCGGGTATGCTTACTCGGTGACCACCGATGCCGACGACCAGCGCATCAGCACCAACCTGCCACGCAATAGCCTCAAGACGTTCACCACCTACCGCTTGCAAGGGCCACTGGACAAAATCACGGTGGGCGGCGGCGTAAACTGGCAGAGCAAAGTGGGCGCCGACCTGCACACCTTCAGCCAGGGCAGCTATGCAGTCACCAACCTGTTGGCGCGGTACGACATCAGCCACAACCTAAGTGCGTCGGTGAACCTGAACAACCTGTTCGACCGCGAGTACTACAGCCAGTCCGGCCTGTACGGTGTCTACGGTGCCCCGCGCAACGTCATGACCAGTTTCAAGTACACCTTCTGACATCGGGTGGGTTTCAATGGGTGGATGCAGCGCTGCATGCCTGCATCACCCACATGAACATTACTTGCCGTTGCCTCAAGTGCCACTTTTGACCTTACTCCAAACCCGCGTACGCACCCGCTCCAACTTCAGCGGCAACGGCTCTAAAGGAAACAGCGTATCCAGCACCGCTTTGGAAGGATAGACACCGGGATTCTCCCTGACCTTTTCATCCACCAAGCTGCGGGCATCCTTATTGGCGTTGGCGTAACTGAGGTAGTTGGAAGACTGCGCGATCACTTCCGGGCGTAGCATATAGTCGATGTCGGCGTGTTCCACGGTTTCACCGGGGAGCGTCAGGCGGCGGTCATTGAGGTAGTGATAATCCACGCGGGCAGCGTGGACTTGCGTCAAGTCCAGGTTGATGGTTTGCCGTGTTTCCTCGCGCCCGGCCTCGAACAGCACACGGCCGAACGGGTCGATCACGGCGCTGCCGCCGGCAAACACCAGGCCGTCATCGCCCTGCCCCACGCGATTGACCATCACCGCAAACACTTGGTTTTCCTGGGCCCGAGCCATGATCGCGGTGCGGTGCACCGGGCCGTAAGGGTCCATGTTGCCGTTGGTGACGATGACCAGTTCGGCACCCAACTGGGCGAGTGCACGTGCAGTTTCCGGCAGTTCGATGTCGTAGCAGATCAGAATGCCGATACGCACACCTTTGAAAACGACAGTGCCGAAACGGTCGCCGGGCGTGATGTCGCCCCGCTCTGATGGCCACAGGTGGGTCTTGCGGTAAGCCAATGAAAGCCCATCAGGTGTGATCAATACTGAAGTGTTGTAGAAGACGCCCGCGTCGGTCTCGACCAGGCCGATGACCACCGCAACACTGCGTTCGCGTACTGCCTGTTGCACCGCTTGCAGCGACGGGCCTTCAAGGGTTTCTGCAACCTGCGCCAACTGCTCGCCGGCGACGAAGCCCATCAAATGGGTTTCAGGGAAGACCAGCAGGTCGGTGTCTGCGTCGCAGTGGGCGATGGCTTCTAAGGCGCGCCTCAAGTTATAAGCGGTATCGCCATCGCGACCGGCTAACTGCATGAGTTCAATCTTCATGGCTGATCCTTGCGTATAGTTGAGGCCGTGCTGACACCGTGTGTACGCCGGCCTGAAACAAGTATGGGCGGTACCCACGGGGCAAAAAATCACTTCGATGGGGTACCCCCGAATGGGTAGTGAAACGAATCTGACGCTGCAGGATGTGGCGTGGCATGACGCGGTCGGCCGGTTGATCGAGACCCTGGACCGCCCGCATTTCTGGCGATCAATGGCCCGCCTGCTTGGCCGATATGTGCCGATGGACAACTGGGTGGTGCTGATTTTCGGCGCCGGCAGGCCCCAGGTGCTGGCTGAATCCCAAGATGAAGATGGCGGCAGCGATTCGCTGTTCCAGGACTACCTCAAGGGGCTCTACCTGCTTGATCCCTTTTACCTGGCCAATCGGGAGTCGCCCAAAAGTGGCCTGTTCCAACTCGATGATGTCGCTCCCGAATGTTTTGAGCAGACCGATTATTACCAACGCTACTTTCGCCTGAACGTGGTAGCCGACGAGATCCATATAAACGTACAACTGGACCTTGATCGGACCCTGAGCCTTTCACTGGGCAGCCACTGCCGATTCAGCCAGGAGCAAGTCGCCTTACTGCGGCTGATCCAACCATGGGTGGCCGGGTTGATGCGCCAGCGTTGTGTGTTTGAACAGGAAATCAAGCGCACACCGGAGCCGGCACCGGACTGGCAGGAGCGCCTGCAGTCACCCGCGCTGCAAATCAGCGCCGCGTTGTCGACCCGCGAAGCAGAGGTCGCTCAGTTAATGCTCAGTGGCTGCTCGAATAAAGAGATCGCGCGCAAGCTGGCGATCTCGGCCGAGACTGTGAAGGTGCATCGTCGGCACCTGTACAACAAGTTGGGGATCAAGTCTCAGTCTGAGCTATTCCTGTTGTTTCTTCAGGCTCAGGACTAGGCCTTCAAGGCTGGGGTGCCCAACCGACTTTCGCCATCGCCGCCAACAACTGCTCAGGCTTGAGTGCCAGGGCTTTTCTGCCGCGACCTTGCACGTCGTTGGCGGCCAACATCGCGTTGAGGATCGCTTCTTCGACAGCATCTGCGGCGGCCACGAACAAGGCCGTCATGTAGTCGTTGTTGACCATTTTCAATGGCGTCGTCGCCGGGCCGGGATGCCCCAGGTTGGCAACCGGCAGGCCGCTATTGCCGACCGAGAACGCAATGAAAATATCCCCACTGTCGTCTTCCGTGCCGCCGCCGACCCGCGCCAATCCGATGCTCGCTCGCTGGGCCAGGCGCGTGCACTGGTGAGGCAACAACGGTGCATCAGTAGCGATAGTGATCACGATGGAACCCATGCCAGGCACACCGACGTTCACCGGGCCGTCGTAAGGCGAAGGAATGTCTTTCAACACACTGCCCGCGGGGTAACCTGCAACGCGTAAAGCATCGCGTACACCATAGTTGGCCTGCACCAGTGCACCGACGGTCCAACCGCCCTCCTCGCTGCTCAGTACCCGCGATGAGGTGCCAATGCCGCCTTTGAACTCATGGCAGATCATGCCAGTGCCGCCGCCGACGCAACCTTCCTGCACCGGGCCGCTGCGGGCATCTTCCAGGGCGGCCTGAACATGTTCGGTACTGACGTGTTGGTCCCAGATATCGCTGAGGATGCCGTCGTAGGTTTCGAGCACCACCGGCATGCACCAGTAGGTGTGCTGCTTGCCCATCTCACGCTCGGCGGCCACCAACGCATCACGCACCACACCGACACTGTGAGTGTTGGTGTAGGCGATCGGCGTGGTCAGCAGCCCTGCCTCGCGAATCCATTCCAGGCCTGTGGCGTCACCGTTGCCGTTCAATACGTGAACGCCCGCAAAACACGGCGCCAAATGCGCCGCAACCGGACGCGGCTCGATAATGGTCACACCGGTATGCATCGAGCCATCAGCGCTTTCAGCATTGAGGGTGTGGTGGCCGACGCGTACGCCAGGCACGTCGGTGATGGCGTTGAACGCCCCAGGTGTGCCTGAACCGATTGTGATGCCAAGGTCTCGTAAGCGCATGTTTTAACTCTCATTAGTCGAGTGAAGAATGTGCAGGGAGTCTAGGTTGGAGGCTGGCCATTGGCGATAACCCCCTGTTGTTACCCCAGGGACGTTAGCCAGCTGTCGCTGCGACGATGGCGAGTGGGTCCTGGTGCCTGATGCCGCTGGCAGGTAAAGCGCCTATTTAAGCGTGAAATATGGATGATCTCTGGTATAAACTGCTGATTACTTTATTTTCCGTCCAGCCAGGTGATGCATGGATCCTCTGTCCGACGTCCTCTCATTGTTGAGAGTCCGT
This sequence comes from Pseudomonas haemolytica, assembly GCF_009659625.1. GTDB lineage: Bacteria > Pseudomonadota > Gammaproteobacteria > Pseudomonadales > Pseudomonadaceae > Aquipseudomonas > Aquipseudomonas haemolytica. Next base: position 460,482 of record NZ_VOIW01000005.1, read on the forward strand.
AATTACCACTCCGCCACACTCTCCTTGGGCGGCGATTGGGCCTTCACCTTTCCCGAGCGCGAAGGCATCAAGTTCACGGCGGTGGTCAAGGGCAGCTGCTGGCTGCAAGTGGAGGGCGAACAGCAGCCGCAGCGCCTGCAACAGGGCGATTGTTTTCTCATGACCCGCGGCATGCCTTTTTCTCTGTACAGCGATATGTCCCAACCGGTGATGGACTCCGACGGTCACTTTCAAACCCTGGCGGCGGACGAATTGGCCCTGCATTACGGCGGCGACGACATCCAGTTGGTCGGTGGCCGCTTTGACTTCAGCGGTGTCCCCACCCAGTTGTTGCTCAGCAGCCTGCCCTCACTGGTTCACGTGCACGCCAATGATCCGCAGGCATCGCTCCTGCGCTGGGCGCTGGAGCGGTTTACTTCGGAGCTGCAACAGAAGCGCCCCGGTAGGTCGCTGATGAATGAGCACTTGGCGCACCTGATGCTGGTCGAAGTCCTGCGGACCCACCTGGCGACCCTGGACAGCACTGGCATCGGTTGGTTTTACGGCTTGGCCGACCGCAACCTCAGCGTCGCCCTGAGCGCAATCCATGCTGACCCGGCCCATCGCTGGAGCGTCCAGGAACTGGCGCAGCTGGCAACCATGTCGCGCTCGGCATTCGCGTTGCGCTTCAAGCAGGTGGTCGGCGCGGCACCGATGGAGTACCTGACGCACTGGCGTATGTTGCTGGCCAGCGACCGGTTGAAAAACTCCGATGACGCCGTGTCCACCATCGCGTTTTCATTGGGCTATGAGTCCGAGAGCGCATTCAGCACGGCGTTCAAACGCGTCATGTCGCAGTCGCCCCGCCACTATGTGCGCGAGCACACCGCCCAGGCTTAATGCAGGCCGCCGCCGATTATCAGGGTTTCACCGGTAATCCAGCTTGCATCCATTACTTCCTCCGATCATCTCGCCGACGCCGCTTATCCCCATCCCTGGACGATGACGAATAAAGCCTGGGGTTTCGGGCATGGGTGCCAATCGCCCTGGCCCGTATCATTTGCCAATGGGCCAAGCCCACGAAAACCCATCAACATCCCTCTTGCAAACATTCACTCGGCAAAAGCCCTGAGCGCTGGGCTGGGAGACTCATGTCCGTCGATATCACTCAACACAGCTCAAAAGGCCTGTTGTTTTTTCTTGCGCTGTCGCTCACCGCAGCGCTCATGAACAGCAGCGCACCGACGCCGCTGTACCCGTTTTACCAAGACCATCTGCGGCTCAATGCCGTGGACTTGACGTTTATATTCGGTGCCTATGGTGCCGGTGTTTTGCTGGCTTTGATGACCCTGGCGCGCATCGCCGGCCATGTCAAAGACCAGCGTTTTCTGCTGCTTGCTGCCATTGTGCTGGTGCTGATCGGCGCCTGGCTGTGCGCTGCATGTGATTCGCTGTGGGCCCTGTGTGCAGCCCGTGCCATTTCCGGGCTCGGTGCGGGGATCATGACCACCGCGGTGAACGTGACGCTGGTCAGGTTCGGCCCACTCGACAACGGCAAGCTGGCGGCGACGCTGGCCACATTGGCAATGATCATAGGACTGGCTCTCGGCCCAGTGCTCAGCGGCGCCGCGTTGCAACTGAACCTGTACCCGGCCAGCCTGCCCTTCTGGTTGATCATGGCCCTGGTGACTGTCGCCGCCCTCGGCGTATTAATGCTCTGGCCGCGCAACGCGATCCAGGCGCACACCCGCGTGCGCCACGAACAGGCGTCGTTACGTGAAGGTTTGCGCGGTATCGGTCGGCCTTTCCACTTGTGTGCGTGGTCGGTGTTTTTCAGCTGGTCGTTCACGGCCTGCATCTTCGTGATCGGCCCCAGCGCTGCCGAACAGCAACTGGGCCTGAGTGATCGCGGAATCTTTGGCTACAGCATGGCCATTTACCTACTGATTGCCGGCGCCAGCCAGCTGTATTGCAAACGCCTGGATGCAGCGCGTGCGTTGCGTTCGGGATTGGTTGCCCAGTGTGCAGCCTTCCTGCTCCTGCTGACGGCCTTCTCGATCCATTCGCTGACGCTCGCCGCGCTGGCTCTGGTAATCGGTGGCTATGCCTATGGCGCCATTTTTGTCGGCAGTGCGCGACTGATCAATCAACTGGCACCTGCCAGCTGCCACGCCAAGTTGGTGGCGTATTTCTATATGACGATCTACCTGTTCAACGCGGTGCCCATTCCGCTTGGGCTGCTGGTGGACTCGATTGGGCTTGCCCCGAGCGTCCTCGCCGCCTTGATCTTTTTTCTGGGGCTCGGTGCCGTACTGGCGGTGCTCGCCACATGGGTCCGACTGCCTCACGCGCATCCATAACCGCGTTGAATGCTCGCCATCGTTGAGCCCTTCGGGCTCTTAATTTGTTGTCTTACGTTAGTACCGGAATCATGAATAAAAAACTCACAGTGTGCGTCACGATTGCCGCAGTGCTCGCCATTGGCGGCGCCGTCGGCCTGTACCGGCAGTCCACCTCCGCTCGACCTACCGAAGTGGCGCCGGCCGCAGCGGTACCGGCCATTCAGGTGGCCGTCGCCACCGCGACCCAGGCCGATATGCCCTACCTATTGGCAGGCATCGGCGAACTGGAAGCCACCCGGCAAGTGATGGTCACCGCCGAAACCGGAGGCCTGGTGCGTGCCATTCACTTCCAACCCGGCGAGCGGGTAAACGCCGGGCAAACCCTGGTACAGCTCAACGACGCGCCGGAACAAGGCGAGTTGACCCGGCTGCAGGCCCAGGCCACCAACGCCAAGACCCAACTGCAACGCACGCAGCGCCTGCTGCCGCAGCAGGCCGCCACGCAGGAGGAACTGGACCAAGTGCAGTCCACCTATTCCCAGGCGCTGGGCGAAATAATGCGGGTCAAGGCGCTGATCGATCAGAAACGCATCAAGGCCCCTTTCACTGGCGTGCTGGGCGTGCGCAAGGTCAACCTGGGCCAGTTTGTGCAGGCCGGCGATGCGATGGTGTCGCTGACCGACGCGCAGACGCTGTACGCCAATATCACCTTGCCCGAACGTGCATTAGCGCAGCTTAAACCCGGCCAGGAAATGAACGTGAGTGTCGATGCACACCCGCAACGCGTGTTCAAAGGCCGGGTCAGCTCCCTTGAGCCGCGCATCGACCCGGGCACCCGTACGGTGCTGGTCCAGGCCACGCTGCCAAATCCGGACAACCTGTTGACACCAGGCATGTACGCCCGTGGTGAAGTCCGCCTGCCGGACAAACACGACGTTATCAGCGTGCCTGAAACGGCCGTGAGCTACAGCGCCTACGGTGACTTCGTTTACGTGCTCGAGGGCGCCGACACCCAACTGACCAGCACGGTGCGCCAGGTCTACGTGAAGACCGGTGAACGCTGGGCGGGTCGAGTCGTATTGCTCGACGGCGTGAAAGCCGGTGAGCGCGTGGTCACCTCCGGACAACTGCGCCTGCGCAGCGGTGCATCGGTACAGGTCGCGTCCCACGACACCCTCGCGCTCGATCAGGCACCGAACCGCTGATACACCAAGGAACTCAACATGAAATTCACTGACTTGTTCGTACGGCGCCCGGTGTTGGCGCTGGTGGTCAGCACCCTGATTTTGTTAATGGGGCTGCTGGCCATAAACAACCTGCCGATTCGTCAGTACCCCCTGACGGAAAGCTCGACGCTGACCATCACCACGCAATACCCCGGTGCTTCGCCGCAACTGATGCAAGGCTTCGTCACCCAGGCCATCGCGCAATCTGTCGCCACCGTGGAAGACGTCGACTACATGAGCTCGACGTCGACCCAGGGCAAAAGCGTAATCACCGTGCGCATGAAGCTCAACGCCGACTCCAACAAGGCCATGACTCAGGTGATGGCCAAGGTCAACGAGGTCAAATACCGCTTGCCGGAGCAAGCCTACGACCCCGTCATCGTGAAATCCTCCGGCGAAGCCACCGCGGTGGCCTACGTCGGTTTTTCCAGCCCAACCCTGTCAACGGCGGCCCTCTCAGACTACTTGCAGCGCGTGGTTCAACCGCAGTTGTCGTCCATTGAAGGGGTTGGCAGCATCGACCTCAACGGCGGGCAGAAAATGGCTATGCGCATCTGGCTGGATGCCAATCGCATGGCCGCCCATGGCATTTCCGGCAGCGACGTGGCCCAGGCGTTGTTGAATAACAACGTGCAGGCCGCGCCTGGCCAGGCCAAGGGTTTGTATGTGGTATCGGATATCCAGATCAACACCGATCTGGTGGATGTCGCCGAGTTTCGCCAGTTGGTGGTCAAGTCCAGCGCTGCCGGTGTGGTGCACCTGAACGATATCGCCACCGTGGAACTGGGCGCGGCGTCCACCGACACCAGCGCCACCATGGACGGCGTGCAGGCAGTGTTTTTCGGCTTGAATGCTGCGCCCAATGCCAACCCACTGGTGATCGTCAAGAAGCTCAACGAACTGCTGCCGGGGATCCGCGCTAACCTGCCGCCGGACGTAAAAGTCGCCGTGCCGTTTGAGTTGGCGCGCTTTATCAGCGCATCGATCGATGAAGTGGTTGGCACGCTGGGCGAAGCCATCGCCATTGTGGTGCTGGTGATTTTCTTGAGCCTGGGTTCGGCGCGGGCGGTGATTATTCCGGTGGTGACCATTCCCCTGTCGATGCTGGGCGCGGCCGCTTTCATGTCGATGTTCGGGTTCAGCATCAACTTGCTGACCCTGTTGGCCATGGTATTGGCCATCGGCTTGGTGGTGGATGACGCGATCATTGTGGTGGAGAACGTCCACCGTCATATCGAAGAAGGCAAGTCACCCACCCACGCCGCGCTATTGGGTGCACGCGAAGTGGCGGCGCCCGTGATTGCGATGACCCTGACACTGGCTGCGGTGTATGCGCCCATTGGCCTGATGGGCGGGCTGACCGGGTCGCTGTTCAAGGAGTTCGCCTTTACCCTGGCCGGCTCGGTGGTGGTCTCCGGCATTATCGCGCTGACGCTGTCGCCGGTCATGAGCTCACTGCTGCTCAACAGCCAGATGAACGAAGGCTGGATGGCGCGCAAGGCCGAGAGCTTCTTCCATCGCCTCGGCAGCGCTTATGGCCGCGTGTTGGATCTGTCGCTGCATCACCGTTGGGTCACGTTCACGATTGCGATCATCGTACTGATCAGCGTGCCGTGGCTGTACAGCCGTGCCCAGACCGAACTGGCGCCGACCGAAGACCAGTCCACCGTCCTGACGGCCATCAAGTCACCACAGAACGCCAACATCGACTACGTCGAGAAGTTCGGCAAACAATGGAACGACGTCATGGTGACCTTGCCGGAACAGAGCAACCTGTGGCTGATCAATGGCAGCAATGGCGTATCCAACAGCATCGGCGGGGTCAATTTCGTCGACTGGGAACAGCGCAAGCGCAATGCCGACCAGATTCAGGGCGACATGCAAAACCGCGCCAACACCATCGAGGGCAGCAATGTCTTTGCCTTCCAACTGCCGTCTTTGCCCGGATCTACCGGTGGCTTGCCGGTGCAGATGGTGATCAAAAGTGCCGGCGACTACAGCGTGGTCTATGAAGCGATGGAAGCACTCAAGCACGCCGCACGCGCAAGCGGCCTGTTCATGGTGGTGGACAGCGACCTGGACTACAACAACTCGGTGATCAAGATCAAAGTCGACCGCACCAAGGCCAACAGCCTGGGCGTGACCATGAAGGACCTGGGTGACACCCTGGCGGTGCTGGTGGGCGAAAACTACGTCAACCGCTTTGCCATGGACGGCCGCTCCTACGATGTGATCCCGCAGAGTTTGCGCGGCGAGCGGCTGACGCCCGAAGCGTTGTCACGTTTTTATGTGACCAGCGCCACGGGCGGGCAAGTACCGCTTTCCAACCTGGTCAGCGTTTCGACAGGCGTCGAGCCCAATCAACTGACCCAGTTCGACCAACTCAACTCGGCGATCTTCCAGGCGATTCCTGCCCCGGGCGTGGCCATGGGCGACGCGGTGACGTTCCTCGAAGCGCGAGCCAAACTCCTCCCTCCCGGCTTCACCTACGACTGGCTTTCGGATGCGCGCCAGTATCATCAGGAAAGCGGCGCGCTGGTCATGGCGTTCCTGTTCGCGATCATCGTGATCTACCTGGTACTCGCCGCGCAGTATGAAAGCCTGCGCGACCCGTTGATCATCCTGATCAGCGTGCCGATGTCGATTTGCGGTGCCCTGATTCCGTTAGCCCTGGGCATGGCGACCATCAATATCTACACGCAGATCGGCCTGGTGACGCTGATCGGCCTGATCAGCAAGCACGGCATCCTGATGGTGGAGTTCGCCAATGAAATGCAGGTCAAGCAAGGCCTGGATCGTCGCGAGGCGATTTTGCATTCGGCGAAGATGCGCCTGCGGCCGATCCTGATGACCACGGCGGCGATGGTGGCGGGCTTGATTCCCCTACTGTTTGCGTCCGGTGCTGGTGCCCATAGCCGCTATGACCTGGGCCTGGTGATCGTCGTCGGCATGTTGGTGGGCACGCTGTTTACCTTGCTGGTTTTACCGACCATGTATTCGTTCATTGCCGTCGACCATCGTATGGCGGCCACCACACCCCGCGCCCGTGCGCTGGCCGCTGCCGATGCAGCCGACGCCGCCACGGCCCATCCGGTGTAAGGAGACACACATGCATCCCTTCAATACCTTCGTGCTTCGCCCGCTGGCGCTGCTGGCCTGCTTGGCCTGGATAAGCGGCTGCACCGTCGGCCCGGACTACCGGGCCAGCAACGAGCCTGCGGTACAACTGACTCAACGTCCCGACGCGGCGTTGTATAGCAACACACGCCTGCAACAGGACTGGTGGCGACAGTTCCAGGACCCGCAACTGGATGCGTTGATCGATCAAGCGCTGGCGCGCAACCACGACCTGCGCATCGCCCAGGCCCGGTTGCTGGAGGCGCGTGCGGTGCTAAACCAGCGTCAGCTGGACCAACTGCCCACGGTGACCGCGAGCGGGGCTTATTCCCGTAGTCTGTCCCAGGCCAACCCCGGCCCGAGCGGTGAACGCAACCTTGCCAAGACCTATCAAGCCGGACTGGATGCCCAGTGGGAACTGGACTTGTTCGGCAGGCTGCAGCGCCTGTCGCAAGCGTCTTCGGCACGCGCCGAAGCGGTCGCGGCAGACCTGGCACAGACGCGCATCGTGGTGACTGCCGAGGTGGCGCGTCACTACTTCGACATGCGTGGCGCACAACGCCAACTGGCAGTAGCCCGCGCCAACCTGCGCATTCAGGACAAAACCGTCGAACTGGTCCAGGGGCGAGTAGATGCCGGACGCGGCACCGCTGACGAACTGGCCAGCGCCCTGGCCGAGCACGCACGGGTGCAGGCCACATTGCCTGGTCTGGAAACCCGTCAAGCACTCAGCCGTTATCGACTCGCCGTATTGACCGGATCGCGGCCCAGCGACCTGCAAGCGTTGACCGAACTTGAAACCTTGCCGGCTCTGGTCACACGCTTGCCGATTGGCCAGGTCAGCGACTTGCTGCGCCAGCGCCCTGATGTCGCCAGCGCCGAACGTGCCTTGGCCGCCTCGAACGCGGACATTGGCGCGGTGACCGCCGAGCTTTACCCAAGGGTCGACCTCGGCGGTTTTCTCGGCTTCGTAGCCCTGCGCGGTGGGGATTTGGGCGACAGCGGCAGCCGCGCGTTCAGCGTGATGCCCTCGGTCAGTTGGCCGGCGTTGCACTTGGCGAGCGTCAAGGCCCGGCAGCGCGAAGCCCAGGCGCGAGAAGTGGGCAGTCGGGCGCGTTATGAGCAAGTGGTGCTGAATGCAATTGAAGAAACCGAGGGCGCGCTGACCACCTATAGCCTGTCGCAGCAAAGGGTTCGCAGCCTGGCTGAAGCAGCCGCGCAGAGTGAACGCGCAGCGCGCTTGGCATATGCGCGGTATGAGGCAGGTGGCGCGACGTATCTGGTAGAGCTGGACGCTCAGCGCACACAGCTGAACGCGCAGGATGCGCTGGCACAGGCTGAAACTGCGTCGTATCTCAATGTAGTGCTGGTGTATAAGGCACTGGGTGGCGGCTGGCGTGCGCCCTCGTACTCTCTAGATAAACAACCCTAGGGAGCACGAGGGAAAGTTACGGGAGAACCCATTCAAGGTTTTCCCTCCCGGCTCAGCGGCGCAGGAGACGGTCCAGCACCAGCAAAGCCACTGCACCGATCGCGATCGCGGCAACTGGCTTCTCTTTAACGAACGTAGATACGCTATCCAATGCGTCGCCGTAAGCTTGGGTCAGTTGACCAGCAGCTTGGCGACCTGCGCCTTCAGCTTCCAGCTTCGAATCGCCAAGCAGTTTCCCAACGGCGCTCTGCGCTTTACCGGCGACCTTTTCTACAACACCTTCTACTTGTTCACTCTTCATAATTCACCAGACCTTAACATGTGATTGGATAGCTCAGGTTCGACCTGAGCTTGGGGCTATCTGCGCAGTGTTAGGGGGTTGTGCATTATGGTTAGTTCAAACTTGTTTAGGCGCAGGAGCTGTCTGCATGACGACTGATCACAGGTTCAGCACTCGGCTTTGTAGCAGGACAGTCTCATGCATCAATGCCCACGGCGCCATCAATCGCCGCGGACTCTGGCAGGTTTTGCGCTTGAACACGAAGTTGCGGCACTTCTCGGCAAACTGTTGGCGGTTGTGCACCATGTCCAACTGCATCTGCGCCAGTTCGTGTTCGCGGCAGCGTTCAATCTCTTGAATATCCAGCGTGGCTTTACGTGTGCGTGCTGCCCGGTATTTGTCATCGGTCAGCGCGCCTTCGGCCTGCTGCGAGAGCCACAGGCCAAATGCGTCTGGGCAGCGTGGCCCGATGCCCTGAACCATCCCGTATTGTTCGGCCTGGATGGCACTGATTGGCAGGCACTCTTCGGTGAGTTTATGCGCGATTTCACTGCCAACGGCCCGTGGCAGGCTGTAGGTCCAGTATTCTGAGCCATAGAGCCCCATGGTTTTGTAATGCGGGTTGAGCACGACACCCTCCCGGGCCAATACAATGTCGGCAGCCAGTGCCAGCATGACGCCGCCTGCGCCCGCGCTGCCGGTCAGGCCGCTGACCACCAACTGTGTAGCCGTGAGCAGCTCCTGGCACACATCGTCGATGGCCTGGATGTTGGCCCAGGCTTCCAGCCCCGGCTCTTTGGCGGCCTGGATGACGTTGAGATGCACGCCATTGGAAAAGCTGCCGCGCCCGCCCTTGATCAACAACACTTGGGTGTCTTGGGCCTTGGCCCAGCGCAATGCCGCCACCAGCCGTCGGCATTGTTCGGTACTCATGGCGCCGTTGTAGAACTCGAACGTCAGTTCGCCGACTTGACCGCTTTCCCGGTAGCGAATCGGTTGATAGGCCTGCGCATTGAACGTTTGCCGGGCAATCGAGCTATCGAGCACCGGCACGCCGACCAGGCTCTCAGCCAGCACACGCCGTGCCGGCAGCTTGAAGGTGCCCTCCCCTGGCTGGGCTTTGCGCTTGAGCGAGCCGATCCACAGGCTGCAATCGCCGGCCGCAACCAGCACGGCGTCATCCTGTACCGCGAGAATGTCCCCCGGCGTGCCCTGGCGTGAATCCAGGTGTGCGTCATACAGGTAATACTGCCCGCCCTGCAGGCTTGCCAATACACCGGGCTGGCCATCGGCGGCGTCGATACTGCGTTTGATGAAGCTTGCGCAATCGAACCAACTGAAGGTGCGGTCGGCCTGGGTCATGTTCGGCTGCAAACGCCCGATAACACTGGGTTGTATGTAGTCGAGCGGAACCGGCACAAAGCCCTGGGCGAATTTTTCCACCACGTCGCGGATGCAAACGAGCGCGGCGTCACTCACCGGCCCGTTATACAACTCGGATTTACGCACATCGGCGGGCATGTCGAATTCACAGGTGGACCAGATCGGCCCGGCATCCATTTCCTCCACCGCCTGCAGGGCCGTGACACCCCAGCGGCGGGCCTGCAGGGTGATGGCCCAGTCCAGAGCACTGGCGCCACGGTCGCCGACGATGCCCGGATGGATGATCACCACCGGGCGCAGCGGGTTGCTCCACAGCTGCTGTGGCACACGGTCCTTCAGAAAGGGGCAGATCACCAGGTCGGCGCCGGAGTCCTCGATCTGCCGGCACACCGTGGCTTCATCCGTGAACACCACCACGCTGGGTTCGTGACCCGCCTGGCGCAAATCCAGCCAGGCGCGCTGGGTCAAACCGTTGAATGCCGAGGATAACAATAGGATCTTCAATGACCGCATGGTTGACTCTTCCTTGAGAATGCGCGGCCGGAGGCGCTCCTTGAGCCGTCCCTGGCCTTTGATGGAAGCTCAAGGTATAGGGCCGGGCAGCAAGGTCACCTGATCAGGATCAATCTTGCGTCAGCAAATCGGGCGATAAGGAAACCAATCCTCCTCGCTACGCAAATGAGACGCGCAGTTGATCGCTACGTGCCAAGGCGTGACTTGCGCTGCTGTCGGATTGTCTGTTGGCCCAAAGTATTATCAGAAAGCTCTCAGATACCAGTAGATGCTGACTCAAACCAAATAAAAGCCAGCATCTCCTTCAAACCTTACGCGTACGAGTATTGTGCTTCTTTGACCATTGCATACAACTGATCAATTTTCTTAATTTCGCTGTATTTATCATTGGCAAGAAGCTCGCAGATAGCCATTCGAACTAGGGCATTAACCACAATATAATCATCATTTAGTTTTTTATTGCCACCATGCACTAGCGCAGAGCGCATTTGATAAACCTTTTTCAATGTGGCGTTGACATGCAGCCTGGCCTCCTTTTCTTTAGCAACAATAAACGCCATTGTATCAGCCAGTCTGTCAGCTATGCTTTTTTGAAAAAGACTACCTTCATCAAACGAAAATAGTATTTCAAGAGCGATACATGAGTAAAGTATCGAGTTTTTTATATCGCCACTTTTTGCAGACTCGCCTACTGCGATTGCTGCATTTATAATTCTGTTTTCGAAATCTGTTATTTGTTCCCCTGCATGCCTCTTCGCATACAAACTCAAGAGCTTCTCAAACTGTATATTTTTGCAGAAAAACGGGTTGTCAACGGGGATTTTCTCAAGCGTTTTGTTACTTACACTTCCGCTTTCCAGCCGACCGTCAGCATCAGTTATTTGATAGGACGATGTCTGAACATTCATAAGCTCACGACTAATACTTGGAAATGCAGGCAGCCCCGTTTTTATTTGGATTGTTTTGTCATGCTTTCCCGATATAAATATGATTATTCGCACAAAGTCTAAAAAAGATTCCTCAGCAATCTCAATCACTCGCTGATGGTCATATGCTTCCACCACGTCTATTTTTATATACAACTCACCTGACTCAGGGGACGCATTAGAAAGTGGCAAAGCCAACCCTTTGGAAGGACCAATTTCAAAAGCCGAAATAGTGACTTTCTCAACACTATCCAACCTCACTCCTGATATTGGTGCAAACACACTTAAGCAGCGTGGGAGCACCTTCTTCTGCTCTGAAAAAATATTACAATCATCGTCGGATTCAAATGACTCCCCGCGGCGCTTATAGCTAACCAATCGATCTTCAATTATCTTGAAAATCGTTTTCCTACTAAATCTTTCAGAGATTTTTTTGTCTACCAAGTACAGCTCTTCAACTATCTGCGCAAATCTATCGGTATTAATTACTATAATAACGTCATTTGGTCCGACCCACATTTTCTGACTGCCAGGAGTATACCCCTTAGCATGCACCTCAAGTAAGCTCAATGCCTCAGCCAATAATTCCTTAACTACCTTGTTCATTAAATTACTCCAATATTTTCAATATAATTTTAAACTTTCATCCGCCAGCCAGTGAAAGCCAGCAATAATGGCACAATAACTCCTTCGGTAGCCATCTCCAGCAAACAAGTCATGTATCATCTGCCACTCCACGCGCTGCATAGCCGTAGCGGAGATCACGTATGGACTATTTCACCGCCCTCACCGCCTTCGTCGAAGCCGCCGAAGGCAATAACTTCTCCCGCGCCGCCGAGCGCCTGGGGATCAAGGCGTCCACGGTTTCGCGCTACGTGAAGGACCTTGAACAGGACCTGGGCATCGCGTTGTTCAACCGCTCCACACGCACGCTGCACCTGACTGAAGGCGGCCAGACGTTCCTGATGCACGCGCGCAGGGTGTTGGACGAACTGGAATACGCCAAGGCGGCCACCTCTGCACTGAACCAGCAGCCTCGGGGCGTATTGAAACTCAACCTGCCGCCGGCATTTGCCCGTCATCACATCCTCCCGGCCTTGAACGATTTCCGCGTGCAGTACCCGCAAATCAGCGTGGAACTGGTGCTGGATAACGCCCAGGTCAACCTGATTCATGCCGGCGTCGACCTAGCCATTCGTATTGGCGCCCTCGCCGATTCCACGCTCAAGGCACGCAAAATCAGTGACGGCCAGTACCGTGTGGTGGTCAGCCCAGCGTTCGCGATGCAGCACCCGCCGCCGTCAACGCCCACCGATCTGGGCGGTATACCTGCGGTAGTGGGTACGACGACTCCGAGTGCTATCACCTTCGTGAACGGTGACCGGGCATTACCTTTGATGCACGATGGCTGTATCCGCATAAACGATCTCGACGCGCAGCTGATTGCTGCGCGCCAAGGCTTGGGCTTTGCGCTGTTGCCGGATTGGCTGGTGGCCCGCAGTATCGATGCGGGCGAGCTGGTCGTGTGGTTGCCAGAGTGGCGCATCCACGATGTCGAGCGGGCGTTTGCCGTGTGGTTTGTCTACCCGCCCAAGCGCATCGTGTCGTCCAAGGTCAGGTGTTTTATCGACTTTATCGTCGAGCGACTGGGCGAAACACCTGACTGGAAATGACTCAACTGAAGCGAATATCCAAGGCGCGCAGATAGGTTTGCAGCCCGGCATCCTGAATCGGGATCAGGAACGCCTCGGTGTCTGACTCATTGAAGTGCGCATGCCAATACCCCGGCGGCGTGACAAAGGCCAGGCCGGGCGACCAGTCCACCCGCTGCGCATTGCGGATCTGCCCGTCCGCGTCCAACTCGGTGCCCACCAGGGAATAACACCCCACCGGACAATCAATGATGAAATCCAGCGCAATCGACTGATGCCGGTGGGGTTTCTGCACCGATCCCGCCGGCAAAATCCCGTACATCGCCCACAGCACATGGGTCACCGTACGGGTCTGCGGAAAATTGCGATTGCCCAGCAGGATACTGATGCGGCTGCGGTCCTGCGCACGGGGATCATCCGCGGCTTCACGCAGCTTCGCGTTGGCCAGTGCTGCGGGGTACAGGGTCGGTGCAAAGCGATCTGTGCTGCGTGTCACGCCCAGGTAACGCAACAGCGGTTCATCGTGCACATAGTAAAGACGCGCATCCTGGCTGGCGCTGAAGTGCGCCGCCTGCAAGCCTGGCAAGGCGATAAAACAGCCTTTGGACCATCGGATCTCATATTCCCCCTGAATCACGCTGCCCTCCCCGGCAATCACATAAAACACCTGGGACGTCGCGTCAGGTTGCAGGGTCAGCGCGTCACCACGGTTAAGGCGCATGAAGTTTGCGCACAACCCAGGCCCGGTCGCCGGGCCTTCGCAGCTCAAGGCTTCGCTGAGGTCCAGCGGTACCACGCGCGAGGGGCCGCTGGCACACAGCGAGGCGGGAAAGCTGTGGTAGGGAATGCGCGAGATGAGATTGGCACTGATGGGGTTGGCCGCCTTGCTGTACTCAAAGTACTCGGCGTCCAGTTGATTGATATCGGCCAGTGCAGGGTTGAATTCACGGTTCATCAGGCTCACCTCAGTCTTGGGCTGGATACCGCAGCGCTTTTTCGCGCTGCGCAGGTGAATGAACTATAGGCAGTGAGCGCCAGGGGATTAAGCCCTGGTGCTGCACAGCAGTTGTGCGCGATGGGGCAGTTAACGCAACTGAAACCAGGTGCTTTTCAACTGCGTGTACTTATCAAACGAATGCAGCGACAAATCCCGCCCAAAACCAGACTGTTTGCCGCCACCGAACGGCACCGTCACATCCAGCGCATCAATGGTGTTGACCGACACGGTACCGGCATTCAAGGCGCGAGCCACGCGGTGCGCACGGTTCAGGTCGTCGCTCCAGACCGAGGCTGCCAGGCCGTAGATGCTGGCGTTGGCTTGCTGCACAGCCTGCTCTTCGGTGTCGAAAGCGCTCACCGCCAGTACAGGGCCAAACACTTCATCACGGGCAAGGCTCATGTCGTGGGTGACGTTGCCGAATATCGTCGGCTGGATGAAGTTTGAAGAGCCATTGATGGTCAGTTGTTCACCACCGACCAACAGCGTAGCGCCGTCGGCGCGCGCCTGGCCGATGGCTTTCATGATGTGCGCGGTTTGCCCGCTGTCGACAATCGCACCGGCGGCGCTGCCGGGGTTCAGCGGATTACCCGGCATCCAGGCATGGGATTTGTCGATCAGACGCTCGATGAACTCGTCATGGATCGAGCGTTGCACATACAGGCGCGAGTTGGCCGAGCACACTTCGCCCTGGTTGAAGAAAATCCCGAAGGCGGCCTTCTCGGCTGCCAGGTCCAGGTCCTGGCAGTCCGCAAACACCAGGTTCGGGCTCTTGCCCCCACATTCCAGCCAGACCTGCTTGAGGTTGGACTGGGCGGAATACTGCATGAAGTACTTGCCCACTTGCGTAGAGCCGGTAAACACCAGGCAATCGACATCCGGGTGCAACCCCAGGGCTTTGCCGGCGCTCTCGCCCAAGCCCGGCACCACGTTCAATACGCCCTGCGGGATGCCTGCCTCCAGGGCCAGTTGCGCCAGGCGCAGTGCGGAAAATGGCGATTGTTCGGCAGGCTTGAGCACTACGCTATTGCCCGCCGCCAATGCGGGGGCCAGCTTCCAGGCAGCCATGTCCAGCGGGAAATTCCACGGCACCACCGCCGCAATCACCCCCAATGCTTCGCGGGTAATAGTCGCCAATGCATTCGCCGCAGTCGGTGCGACTTGATCGTAGATTTTGTCCAGGGCTTCGCCGTACCACGCAAAGACGTGCGCAGCACCAGGGACGTCGACGTTATAAGCGTCCATTACCGGCTTGCCCATGTTCAGTGAGTCCAGCAGCGCCAGCTCTTCACGGTGGCTCATCAACAGTTCGGAGAGCTTGAGCAGGATTTTCTTGCGCTCGCCCGGTGGCATGCGCCGCCAAGGGCCGTGGTCGAAGGCGCGGCGTGCGGAACACACCGCCAGGTCGACCTCGGCCTCACCGCAGGCGGCGACATGCGCCAGCAGTTGGTTGGTCGCCGGATTAATCGCATCGAAGGTCGCCCCGGACAACGCACTGACCGGCTGGCCGTCAATCAAAGCCGTGTTAATGAAGGTTTGGCCGGCAGCGCGTTGCTGCCAGTAGTCGAGGTTGAACATGCTGTACTCCTGATTGAACCGAGGTGTGTCAGTTGCCAAATTGGGTAGATTTTTCTTATTCGGCCATCTGCAACTCCGGCATCCCCACCCGAAACCCACGCGTGACGCAGAACAAACAAACCAGCCCCAGACCCATCCAGCACAAGCCGATGGCAAACGACATGCCAGACAAACTCGTCCACAACCACAGGGTGCTGAGAAACCCCAGCCCCGGCAGCACGGCGTAAAGCAGATAGTTGCGAGTACCGCGCAGCTTCTGGTCACCCAGGTAATGCTTGATCACCGCCAGATTCACCGCCGAAAACGCAAACAGCGCGCCAAAGCTGATCATGTTGGCCACCGTGTCCAAGGTGATAAACAGGGCAATCAGCGAGAACAGGCTGACCAGCAGGATCGCGTTGGCCGGCACACGTTTGTTTGTCACCAGCTTGCCGAGCCTCCTGGGCAGTGCGCCGTCGCGCCCCATCGCAAACAGCACGCGGGAAACACTGGCCTGGGAGACCATCGCCGACGCGAAACACCCGGCCACGTAAGTCGCGGTAAATGCACTCACCAGCAGTTCACCACCGACGCGCCGCATCACATCTACCGACGCCGAGTCAGGGTCAGCGAAGCTGTTCCATTCCGGAAACACCATCTGGGCGCAATACGAAACCACCAGGAACAACAGCCCGCCGATCAACGACACCGCCATGATCGCCAACGGGATAGTGCGTCGCGGGTTGGGCGTCTCTTCGGCCATGGTCGACACCGCATCAAAGCCCAGGAACGACAGGCACAGCACCGCCGCGCCGGTCATGATCAGCGGCATGCTGAAGCCTTCATGGTGGAACGGTTTGAGCAACGAGACCGGCTCGGCCTGCCCGCTCAGGTTGTGGATCGATAACGCCACGAACACCACGATGAACACCAGTTGCGCGACGATAAGCACCCAATTGACCCGAGTGATGGACTCGATGCCCACCAGGTTGAGGGCCGTCACCAGGGCAATCGAGCCCAGCACCCACACGGCGGTCGGCACGCCGGGAAAGTATTCGGACAGGTAGATGCCAATCAGCAAGTAGCTGAGCAGCGGCAAGAAGATGTAGTCCAGCAGCAAGGTCCAGCCGGCGATAAAGCCAAAACAGGCACCAAACGCTTTGCGCGTATAGGTGTAGACCGAGCCTGAATAAGGGTGCGCCTGGACCATGCGCCCATAGCTGTAGGCGGTCAGCAGCATGGCAGCCAGGGTCAACAGGTAAGCGGTGGGCAGGTGCCCCTTGGTCATCTGGGTCACCAGCCCGTAGGTGGTGAACACCGCCAGCGGCACCATGTAGGCCAGGCCGAACAGCACCAGCCCGACCAGGCCCAGGGGTTGTCGAAAGCGGCGCGGTGAAGAGCCTTGGGGTGGGACGTGAGGGGCGGGAGTATCGGCTGCGTTTGTTATTGTATTCATTGCTGACTCCTGGGAATTGGAATGCAGGGCGCCGCGGCGTTCGATGAAATCGACACCGTTAATGAGTCATCCATTGGGAGCGGTGGGCCGTCCGTTATCCGGCGCCCACCCTGTTCAATCGACCGGCATGCAGGGCGATAGAGCGATGTCGCTCAGCCCTTCACAGCTTTCCCGCGATCCGTGCGGTGTGGTCCACCGCGATGCGGGTCTTGTCGACCAACTCGTCAAGCTCCGCGCGGCTGGCTACCAGGGCCGGCGCCATGATCATGCGGCCCAGGGTCGAGCGAATGATCACGCCTTGCTCAAAACCAAAGGTGCGGCATTGCCAGGCCAGGTCATTTTCATTGGCAAAGCGTTTGCGCGTGCCCTTGTCCTCGGCGAACTGCAAGGCCGCCAGCATGCCGGTGCCTTGGATCTCGCCAATCAACGGGTGGTTGCCGAAGGCTTCGTGCAGGATCTTCTGCAAGTACGGCCCGGTGTCTTCCTTCACCTGGCGCACGATCCCTTCATCCCGCAGGGCCTTGAGGTTGGCCAAGGCCACCGCCGCCGCGACCGGGTGCCCGGAATACGTCAGGCCATGGGCGAAGACCCCGCCCCGCTCCACCAGCGCCTCGGCCATGCGCTTGCTCAAAACCAGGCCGCCCATGGGCAGGTAACCGGAGGTCAAGCCCTTGGCGATCGACAGGGTGTCGGGTTCAAAACCAAAATACTGGTGGGCAAACCACTCGCCGGTGCGGCCAAAGCCACCAATCACTTCATCGGCGCACAGCAGCACATCGTATTGACGGCAGATGCGCTGAATTTCCGGCCAGTAGCTTTCGGGCGGGAAAATCATGCCGCCGGCGCCCTGGAAGGGTTCGGCGATAAAGCCGGCGACGTTTTCCGCGCCCAGTTCCAGGATCTTCTCTTCCAGTTGCAAGGCGCAGCGGCGACCGAATTCGGCCGGCGTCAACTCACCGCCCTGGGCGTACCAATAGGGCTCATCAATGTGCGCGACGTCCGGGATCAAGCCGCCCATCTCATGCATGAACTTCATGCCGCCCAAGGCTGACGCCGCCAGGGTGGAGCCGTGATAGCCGTTCCAGCGGCCGATCATGATTTTCTTCTGCGGCTTGCCGAGCACTTGCCAGTAGCGGCGCACGGTACGGATCAACACCTCGTTGGCTTCGGAGCCTGAGTTGGTGTAGATCACGTGGCTGTAGTGCCCTGGCAAGAGGCTGAACAGCAACTCGGACAGCTCGATCACCGCCGGATGGGTGGTGTGAAAGAACATGTTGTAGTACGCCAACTGATCCATCTGCGCTGCCGCGGCAGCGGTCAAGTCCTTGCGACCGTAACCGAGCTGGGTGCACCACAGGCCCGACATGCCGTCCAGGTAGCGCTTGCCTTCGCTGTCCCACAGGTACAGCCCCTCACCGCGGACCATCACGCGCGGGCCTTCGGCGTTAAGCGCCTTTTGATCCACAAAGGCGTGGATGTGGTGGGCCGCGTCAGACTTCTGATAGTCCTGCGTCTGCCGTTTCGGTTCGAAGGGTAAGTTCATGGCGTGTTCTCTTGTTGTGGGTAGTCATGCAGGGGCCAGCAGCCCGGCTCAGCGGTTCTTGCTCATGTAGCTTTCAAGCGGGTCTTTGCTCAGCCCGCCCTGGGCTTCGGCCAACGAATCGATGAACAGCGAAAACAGTTCCGATTGCGTGCCGATGTCGAGCTTGCTGTAGATGTGCTTACGGTGGGATTTGATGGTGTCTTCGGAGACCCCGAGGCGCTCGGCCAGTGAGCGCGTAGAGTGGCCCCGCAGGATCAACTGGGCGATCCGGCATTCGCGCTCGGTCAGCAGCGACGAGCCAAAATTGTTGAGCGCCGAATGAATACGCTGCTCCAGCAGGCTTTCGAAGCGCGCGCCCTGCGCATCCAGGCCGACAAAGTGCTTGGCCAGCACCGCCAGCACCCAGGGTGCCATGCGCTTGAACTGTTGGCTGGTGGCAGCGTCGAGCTTTTGCGTGAAGGCCAGCGACACCGCCAGGCTCAGGCCCTTGCTCGCCTGCAGGATGTAGTTGAGCTCATCCTCCAGGTGCGAATGCCGGTAGAACGACTGGTAGTACTCGCTGTGCTCGAAGTGATCGGGGGCCACGTCGGCGAGGTCGTAGCAGCCGGAAACGGCGCCTTCTACACAGGCACCGTAGAACGGGTCGAGCAGGTAGAATCCCGACAGGTACTGGCGCACATTGCCTTGTGGCAGCCATGGCCCGTCCAGTTCGAACAAGGCGCTGGGCATGCCGTCGTGGGGGTAAAGGTACAGGGTCGTGGCCTGGATGGGCCAGATACACCCCAGGGCCTCGAACAACGTGGCGGCAAACCCCGCGTGCCCGATACTCTCGGTGACCCTGGCCATCTGTTCGAACCACTGGGCTGAAGAAAATCGATCATTTTCCACTTCAAAGACTCGCCGTCAGAACGGTTGGGTGCGGCACCACGTCACTGGCGCCCGGGACTGGAGTGATAGTCCCACACCCGCTAAGTCATCGAAATCACCCGTTAGGGTGAGGGCTAGCGCCTGAACCGCGGAACCGTCAAGCCCAGGCTTTCGCGCAAGGTCGAACCTTCATAGGCCGTGCGGTAAACACCGCGCTCCTGCAGCAACGGAATGACTTCCCGGGTGAATCGATCAAATTGCCCAGGGTGCCCGATGTAGATATTGAACCCATCCACGGCCCGCGCCTGGAGCCAGTCGGCCATCTTCTGCGCGACCGTGGCGGCGCTGCCAACGAAGGCGCCCGGGCGCAGTTGCCGGCCAAACTCGACGGCCTGGCGCAGGGTGAAGCCTTTGTCCCGCGCCTGGTCGGCGATGCGCTTGGCGGCGGTGAAAAAACTGCTGCGCGCCGCCTCCAGGCTCTCTTGAGGGAATGGCGCATCGAGGTCGTATTGGCTGAAATCATGCCAGCCAAAATTACGCCCAAACTCCTTCAATGCCAGTTCAAAACTATGGTCAATTTGATGGTAGTGCTGCTCGATGTCCCGGGCGTGTGCATCGGTGTCGCCGACGTAGATTTCCGCACCGGGCATGATCAATAGCTGCTCCGGATCGCGCCCCTGTTGCAGCGCCCTGCCCTTGATATCCCGGTAAAACGCCTGGCCCTGCTCGATGCTGGCCGCATGGGTGAAGATGACGTCCGCCGTGGCAGCACCCAGGTCGCGGCCCTGCTCCGAGTCGCCGGCCTGGAAGATCACCGGTTGGCCCTGGGGTGAGCGCTGGATATTCAGCGGGCCTACCACGGAAAAATGCTTACCCTGGTGATTCAGGCTGTGCAGCTTGCTCGGGTCAAGAAACTGGCCCGTGGCACGGTCGCGCACAAAGGCCTCTTCTTCGTAGGAGTTCCACAAACCCTGCACTACCTGCACGTGTTCGGCGGCGCGGCCATAGCGGGTGGCATAGTCATAGTGTTCGTCACGGCTGTAATTGCCAGCGGTCCCGGCATCGCCGCTGGTGACCACGTTCCAGCCGGCGCGGCCTTTGCTGATCAGGTCCAGGGACGCCAGGCGCCGTGCGACGTTATAAGGCGAGTTGTAGGAGGTAGTCAGCGTACCGACCAGGCCGATATGCCGGGTGCTCACAGCCAGTGCCGATAACAGCGTCAGCGGCTCCAGGCGATTGAGGTAATGGGACGGCGAGCCTTCGGTGATGAACTGGCTGTCGACGATAAACATCAGGTCGAACAGCGCCGCCTCGGCCTGGCGTGCAATGTCGATGTACCAGTCGACGTTGACACTGGCATCGGCCGGCAATTGCGGGTCGAGCCACAGGTTATGGCGGCCGGGCCCGCCGCAGCCCATGGTCAGGGCACCCAGTTTGAGCTGTCTTTTAGTCATTGCGCAGGCATTCCTTGAAGCGTTCAGGGCTGGGTCTTGGCGACGGTAGGCTGCAAGGACGCCGCAAATGAAGGGTCAAACAACGTGGCGGCCGAGTAGGACTTGACCAGGCCCTGGCTGGCGAAAAACTCCACGGTCTTTTGCGCCTCCACCGGCGACTGGGCCGTCAGTGGCTCGACGGTGGTGCGCGCGCGGGCAAACCAGGCGCGGGCGATGTCGGCATCGGCACGGGTGCGCTTGGCCCAGGCGTCGGCATATGCATTGGCGTTGTCCGGGTTTTGACGGGCCCAGTCACGGGCCTTTTTCAGGCGCTGGAGAAAGTCGCTGATAGGCCCGCGCTTGGCCTCGACGGCACTGGCGTTGGCGGCAATGAAACTCTGGGCCGGGATCAAGCCCTCAGCGGTTGCCAGCACCCGTGCACCTTGGCGTTCCTGTTGTGTGACGTAGGGTTCCCAGGTGGCGATGACGTCCACCGAACCGCCTTCCAGCGCATGGGAGGCGTCCAGCGCACTGAGATAACGCCACTCCAGCGAATCCCGAGCAACCCCGGCTTGATCCAGCGCAGTCAACAGCAGTTGCTGGCTCCAGGAGCCTTTCCAGATCGCGGCGCGCTTGCCCGTCAGATCGGCCAGGCTGTGGATCGGCGAATCCTTTTTCACCAGGATGGCCACGCCTTCGAGATTTTGCCGGCTGACCGCGATCACCTTGATCGGCGCGCCCAATGCGCCCAGAAACAACACCGGAGCATCACCGAGCAGGCCAATATCCAGGCTGCCGACGTTCAGCGCTTCGGCGACGGGTGAACCGGCAGTGAATTGCTTCCACTCCAGTGTGTAGGGCAGATCATCCAGCACCCCCGCCGCTTCCATCACGGCTTGGGCGTTGTAGCTCTGGTCGCCGACGACCAGGGTTTGCGCCTGCGCCGTCAGGCACAGCAAGGCGGCGGCCAACCCGGCCGCCAGTGTTGTCAGGTAACGCACGTTCGTCTCCAGATGCCTTGAGAGGCACTTCAAGTCGATCCGCGCGTGCGGTCTCGGTTATGTTCGTAGGGATCGATACGATAAGGTTCTAAGGGCTGGACTCAAAATACCCATAATGCATAACGTAATGCATTAATAATGCGCACACCGCATTATGCTATCGAGGCACCTCGACCCGTGCCACCAGCCCCGAGCCACTCACGCGGTTGCTCAAGGTCAGCTCGCCACCCTGCTCTCGCACAATGGCCCGCGCCGCCGAAAGCCCCAGCCCCACGCCGCCGGTAGCGCGGTTGCGCGAGGTTTCGAGGCGAAAGAAGGGATCGAAAACGCGCTCAAGGTCAGCTTCAGGAATCCCCGGGCCTTCATCGCTGACTTCGATGCAGATTCGGTGGTCGTCACCGTTGAGCCTGATGCTGGGGTGGCGAGCATACTTGGCGGCGTTTTCGAGCAGGTTGACGATCACCCGTTTAAGCCCCAGTGGGCGGCCGTGATAGACCAGGTGGGATGGGCCGCTGAAATCGACTGCAAGGTGCTGGTCACGGTAGTCATCGATGATGGTTTGCAGCAATTCAGACAGATCGAATGCGGTGCTTTGCTCCCCCACGGTATCGTCGCGGAAGAACGCCAGTGCGGCGTTGATCATCGCCTGCATTTCCTCGACATCGCGAATCAGCTTGTGCTGATGGTCCAGGTCTTCCATGAACTCGCAGCGCAGGCGTATCCGCGTTAACGGCGCGCGCAGGTCGTGAGAAATCGCCGCGAGCATATGGGTGCGTTCGCCGATGAAGTGCTGGATCTGCGCCTGCATGGTGTTGAAGGCGATGATGGCCTGGCGTATTTCATCCGGGCCTTCAATACCGATGGGCGGTGCGCGCAGGTCGCCGCCGAAGCGCCTGGCGGCACTGGCGAAACGCTGCAACGGCTTGGCCAATTGGCGGGTGGCGAGCCAGGCGACCAGCAAGGTCGCGATCAACCCCAAGGTGATGATCACCGCGATCCGCGTGGGTGCGTCCAGGCCCCAACTGCGCTCGGGGGGGATAAATGACAACCAGCTGCCATCGCGCAGTTGGACGAGCGCTACATAGTGCGCATCGGGACTGCCCTTGGGCCAGTCGGCTGGGCCGTACACCTGGATATCTCGCTGCGTGCCAAACAATGCCTGCAACTGCGGCACCTTGCTGGTTTGAAACAAGGTACCGCCGACGGGAAGGCTAAAATCCGCGGGATCGGCACTCCACGCCACATGCAACGTAGTATCGGTGGCCGCAGCGGCCAACTGCGGACGCAGCGATGCCGGCGCGGCTTCGATCACTTTCGACGTTGCGGCCATTTGTTCCAGCAACCCCGTGCGGTCGATAGGCGGGCGCGCCCACACTCCGGCCACCTGCACGAACAAGGCATTGAGGGCCAGGGAAGCGAGCATCGCGGCGAGAATGGTCAGGGCGATCCGCCGGTTCAGGGTGTCGCGGCGCAACAGGCGGCGGATCATGAACGGGTGACCGGCGCGGTGAACATATAGCCTCCATTGCGTACGGTGCGGATCAGGTCCGGGCGCTTGCAATCGGGCTCGATCTTGCGCCGCAGCCTACTGACCTGCACATCGATGCTGCGGTCGAACGCGTCGTGGCCCTCGCCGCGGGTCAGGTCGATCAATTGATCGCGGGTGAGGATGCGCTGGGGGTGTTCAAGAAACACCACCAGCAGGTCGAACTCGCCACCTGACAGCGGAATCATCACGCCTTCAGGAGAGCGCAGCTCGCGGCAGGTGATATCCAGATGCCAACCGGCGAAGGCAATCACCGGCCGAGAGCGTTCGCTGGCGACGCTGAGCGATTGGCCCGCACGTCGCTGCACGGCGCGCAGGCGTGCCAGCAACTCACGTGGGGCGAACGGCTTGGTCAGGTAGTCGTCAGCGCCCAGTTCCAGGCCGACAATGCGATCACTCAACTCGCCCATGGCCGTGAGCATGATGATGGGAATGCCCATCTGCGCACGCACTTTCTGGCACAGGCTGAGGCCGCCTTCGCCAGGCAGCATGAGGTCGAGAATGATGGTGTCCGGCCGCTGCTGCGCGATGGCTGCCCACATGGCCGCACCGTCCACTGCCACGTCGACTTCATAGGCGTGCTGGACGAAGAACTTCTTCAGCAATGCCAGAATCTCTACATCGTCATCGACGATCAGCAGTCGGCTCACGTTCACAGATCCCCTGGCCAAAAAGGTAGACATCTAAAACCATTCCGGCGCCCGGGTCATTTATTTCAATCGAGCAACATTCCTGCGCCACCGACACAACCCGGACATCTTCGGGAAAACCCGCTCGGGCATCCTGCACGCCTTCCATCCAAGGAGACGTCCATGAAGACTTTGAGCAGCAGGTATACCGAGCAGGCCCAGGACGCCACACGGCCATTGGTGCTGAGCCAGCGCACGTCATCACCCGCGCAAGACAGCCCTGTGTTGTTTCAGGAGTCGTGCCTGGGCCTGACCGCGGATCAGGACCGCATTGTGCTGCGCCGCTACTTCGAACATTACAGCCCCGATGCCGGGCGCTGGGTCGAGTACGCCCATTCCATTTCCACCGCTGAGCTTGTGCACTGGATCATGACCCATGGCCAGTTGCACATCGAATGCTCCCACGACACCCCGGACGAAAAGGTAGCCCATTGATGACCCGCAAACGCTCACTGCCACTATTGATAGCGGCCACCCTGAGCCTGTCGGCCTGCAGCAGTAACACCGTCGAGCCCGAACGATATACCGGGTTTCTTCACGATTACAGCCTGCTCAAGGAGCAACAGAGCCCTTCGGGCGAGACAATACTGAGTTGGGTCAGCCCTGCGTTGAAACGCGGGCGCTACAAGCAGGTTTACCTGGCACCCAGCCAGTTCTACCCTGCCGTTGAGCCGAGCGCCCGGATTCCACAAAGCACACTCTCCCACGTCACCGGGTACTACGACCTGGTACTGAGGTCGGAACTGGGCAAAGTCGTGTATCTGGCCGCAAAGCCGGGGCCCGACATCCTGACGGTGCGGCCTGCAATCACCCGCATCGCCACCAGCACCCAGGGGCTGCGCCTCTATGAGTGGCTGCCGATCACCTTGGTTGCCGCAGGCGTGAGCACCGCCACCGGCATCCGCGACCAGGACAGTGAAATCGCTACGGAGCTGTCCCTGGAAGATGGTTCGACCGGCGATGTGGTGGCCGCCATGGTGCGCAAGGGCACTGGCATTCCCCTGGACAACGACAAGCAAGTCATGGCCGCCGACAACGTCAAGGAAGTGCTCGATGGCTGGGCGCGCGACCTCGGCACGTCTTACCGTGCGATCGCTCAGTAGCGATGATCCATGGGCTGACGCACACGCCCTGCTCAAACGTCATAATCACCTGGACCTCTGCGTGGTAATCTCACGGCACCACGAATAGACATTGATCGTCACTTGACGATGACCAAAGCCAGGAAAGAACATGCCCAAGATTTCTCACTCAGCGCTACGCCGCAACTTCCGTGACCTGCTTGCAACGCCCATCTGCGTTGAAACCGCTTCCGTGTTCGACCCCATGTCTGCCCGCATCGCGGCCGACCTGGGTTTTGAAGTCGGGATCCTGGGCGGTTCAGTCGCTTCCCTGCAGGTACTGGCAGCCCCTGATTTTGCGTTGATTACCCTGAGTGAGTTCGTTGAGCAGGCTACCCGCATCGGCCGTGTTGCCCAGTTGCCGTTCATTGCCGACGCCGACCACGGCTACGGCAACGCCCTGAACGTGATGCGTACCGTCGAAGAACTGGAGCGTGCCGGCGTCGCCGCGCTGACCATTGAAGACACGCTCCTGCCCGCGCAATTCGGGCGTAAATCCACTGATCTGATTTCCGTCGAAGAAGGCATCGGCAAGGTCAAGGCTGCCCTCGAGGCGCGGGTCGACCCTGAGCTGTCGATCATTGCCCGCACCAATGCGGGTGTGCTGCCCACCGCCGACGTGATTGCGCGCACCAAGGCCTATGAAAAGGCTGGCGCCGATGGGATCTGCATGGTCGGCGTCAAAGACTTCGAGCACCTGGAACAGATCGCGGAAAACCTCACGGTACCGTTGATGCTGGTGACCTATGGCAACCCGCAACTGCACGACAGCGAGCGCCTGGCCAGCCTGGGCGTGCGCATCGTGGTAGCCGGGCATGGCGCCTACTTCGCCGCGATCAAGGCCACTTACGACAGCCTGCGTGCCCAACGCCAGCTCACCCATAGCACTTCGAACCTCAGTGCGACGGAGTTGACCCACACCTACACATTGCCTGAGAGCTATGTGGCGTGGGCGGAAGAGTTCATGGATGTAAAAGAGTAATGGCGCACAGGTGCTGATGCGCGTCATCAGCATCTGGCACACTCCGTCTATGCGTGAGCTAAGTGGCTTCTGAAAGAGGTCGTCCACCTGAGCAAAAAATTTATATATTATCAGCCAGCCGCTTCAACGCTGAAAATGCGTTTTCATAACCCGGTTTCCCATTCAGAAATTCACCCAGCTTTTTCACGGCTCCGGCGACAACAGGGTTTACTTGCTCTTTTACGCCATAAATCGATACATCTTTTAAGTGCTCAACGCACAATCTGTCGCCGATGACACTACGAGACTTGAATACACGCACATAAATATGATTTGTTTGAAATAGGATAAAGTCAATGTGATCATTATAATCATGTACTGACGGATGAAAACAATCAAACACATTAGCAGTGTAATCTGCACTTAAGGCAGCCACCCTAAAATAATCCTTGTCACTTTTCAAGGCGTTGCACGTAACACATGCAAGAGCCAGGTTGCTGTACTCAAATGCAAACATGGGGTAACGTGCGATAGGTAAAATATGCTCAATATTTGAATTTTTTCGATGATAAATTTTATCCCGGCAATAGCAGCAAAGAGACATTTGCTTAGCTTGTAAATGCTCGGACAAAGCCTTATGTATGTACGCCCCTTTTGGCTCGTTATAAAACTTTCCCCATACCGCCTTTCTGGGTGGAAATACCTTTCGGCATGCAGCGTGATACCTTAGTATCAACCGCCAGGCCGCAAACCTATTGCTTCTCTGCGTTTTGTATAACCCCCCCAAAAAAGCAGACACATCATGCGTCATAAGATAGACTCACCTTTGAATGTCTATTCAAGATTTCCGCAATGGCTCCTTCAAACTCTAGCGCAGCATTATCAACTTCTAATTGGCTCGCATCTGTTGCGGAAACTTTGCGCATGTGTTGACTCAAACGTGCAGCCTGATCTTTTATATCGGCCTTTGAATAAGCTCGATCGTTGACGTGATCAATAGCCATGCCCAGAATACGCGCAAACGACTCAAATAAAGCTTTATTTTTTGGCGTGTAAGTATGAAATTCTTTCAGCATAAGCGCTTCAACGTTAATCTCATCTTTAGTGATAACTCTTAGCGCCTTGTACTTTTCCATATTAAAACATGCCCCTCCTTCCAATATCGCACTTGAAATTAATACTGGAGAGTGCGTGGCGACGATCAAGCGGCAATTATTCGCGCAGGCGATTACGTCATGTATAAGTGCTGGCCATGCAAGCTGCCATTCCACATGAAGACTTATTTGAGGCTCATCCAAAATGAATACAACATCATTCTTTATTTGTGAAGTAATCTTCAGAACAGTGGAAATTATATTTTGCTCTCCGGAGCTTAGGCCTGAGAAAGCAATGGTGCCGCCATCCTTGCCAATTACGAGTTCAAAAGGTCGCGCCGGATCGTCAAAAATAGACGAGAACTTTTCAACAAACTCATGATTAAGAACTGAGGATGAAAAGCCTGCCGCTTTGAAACTCTTGCGTTTGGTTGCACGAGGCTCTATATAGAGAATAGGGTCGAATCCCAGTCGCTCTAGAAACTCAAGAAGAACAACTGAACCGCCATTAGCCAAGGATTTTACGTAATGCAAAACTGCATTCGCCGACAGTGCGGTTAAATGGCTTGCGTTTCCAACGGTACGACTTCCTAGATAGGTATAGCTCCCTTGCTTTTCACGCCGGGTAGTTTTCCCGAACCGAAACCTATCAGTGAGCCCGTAGGAAATAACTACCACATCATGGCTAGCGGACAGATACTTTGCGTTGAATTCAAGCATTCTACTTTTACCCACACCGTTATTGCCGATAACGTAGGTAAACTTATTTGTTACATCTACAAGAGGGAATGTAGCGTCTGAGATGTCCATATCCAAGGAGTCCGATCATGAGCGGAGAAAAAGTGGCATTATGCCACGCTTTAATAGCGCTGATATCTCAAATTTTCCTAAACTTCAGACCATAGCAATTTTCTGACTCAGGAGATTTAATATCGTCCTACGCTGGCCGTTGGCCGGCCTGTTCCACTTTCAGATATGAGGTCCCTCATGGCCAACCACGACCTGTCCTACACCCCCGACCCGGATGCCGACTCCATCTCCTCCGATGTGATCGGCTTCAACGGCATCCTGGTCTCCACCCAAGTGCCAACCCGCGCCGACGGCAGCCTGGAGCTGGGGGATATCACCCTGCAAAGCGAGTGCACCCTGCAAGCGCTGAAAGTCGCGCTGGAGAAAGCCGGCAGCTCCATGGACCGGGTCATGCACCTGACCATTTACCTCACCGACATGGCTGATCGTGCGGTGTTCAACGAGGTCTATAAGCGCTTCTTCGCCAAGCCATGGCCGGTGCGGGCTGCGGTGGGGGTTGCGGCGTTGGCGGTGGAAGGTATGCGGGTTGAAGTGACGGCTATGGCTGCCAAGGCTTGAATCTGTGGTGGCCTCAGGGCTGACGAGGATGTTGGTTTTCAGACCGGGTACATATCCATTGCTGCGGTAACGGCCGCTTAGGGTTCCGCTCTTACAGCGGCTCACTTTTGAACAGCGCAAAAGTAAGCAAAACGCTCTTGCCCCACCACTCGGCACCTCGCCTAGGCTCGGTGTGCCCGTAATCCGACATTGATTTGGGGGGCCGCCGCCACGCGCCATCCATGGCGCGGGGCGGCTAAACCGGCATCCCTGCCGGTTTACCCCCCAAATCAATATCGAATTGCGGCCAGCGTGGTTTAACGGGGCGCCTAAGATCAAAATCAAGATCAAGATCAAAAGCAAAAGCGAGGCGGCCTTATAGCCGACCTGATCGATGCTGCGTGCACGTACCCCCCTGTGGGAGCGGGCTTGCTCGCGAAAGCGGTGGGTCAGTCAACCTCACTGTTTGCTGGGCCGACGCCTTCGCGAGCAAGCCCGCTCCCACATTTAGCTCGGTGATGCTCATGCTGCAAGGCGCCCCATGACCCCGACAGCCCTGCGGTAGATGCCGCCCAGGCATTTCACGGCTACAATGCGCGCCTCAACCGTGACAAGCCTGACTTAAAAAACTATGTCCTTGCCCAAGCATCACCTGGAATTGCTCAGCCCTGCCCGCGATGTCGCCATTGCCCGCGAGGCTATCCTGCATGGCGCCGACGCCATCTACATCGGCGGGCCGAGCTTCGGCGCGCGCCATAATGCCTGTAACGAGGTGAGCGATATCGCTCAACTGGTGGAATTCGCCCGGCGCTACCACGCCCGCGTCTTCACCACTATCAACACCATCTTGCATGACAACGAGCTGGAGCCGGCGCGCAAGCTGATCCACCAGCTCTACGATGCCGGTGTCGACGCGCTGATCGTGCAGGACCTGGGCGTCATGGAGCTGGATATTCCGCCCATCGAGCTGCATGCCAGCACCCAGACCGACATCCGCACCCTGGGCCGCGCCAGGTTTCTCGACCAGGCCGGTTTCTCGCAGCTGGTGTTGGCCCGCGAGCTGAACCTGCAAGAGATCCGCGCCATCGCCGATGAGACCGATGCCGCCATCGAGTTCTTTATCCACGGCGCCTTGTGCGTGGCGTTCTCGGGGCAATGCAATATCTCCCACGCGCAGAATGGCCGCAGCGCCAACCGTGGCGACTGCTCCCAGGCCTGCCGCCTGCCGTACACCTTGAAAGATGACCAGGGCCGCGTGGTCGCCTTTGAAAAGCACCTGCTGTCGATGAAGGACAACAACCAGAGCGCCAACCTGCGTGCCCTGGTCGAAGCCGGTGTGCGCTCGTTCAAGATCGAAGGCCGCTACAAGGACATGGGCTATGTGAAGAACATCACCGCCTACTACCGACAGCGCCTCGACGAGATCCTCGAAGACCGCCCGGACCTGGCCCGCGCGTCCAGTGGCCGTACCGCGCATTTCTTCCTGCCCGATCCGGAAAAGACCTTCCACCGTGGCAGCACCGACTACTTTGTCAGCGATCGCAAGATCGACATTGGTGCGTTCGACACCCCAACCTTCACCGGCCTGCCGGTGGGTGTGGTGGAGAAAGCCGGCAAGCGTGACTTGCAGGTGGTCACCCATGAGCCGTTGTCCAACGGCGATGGCCTGAATGTGCTGGTCAAGCGTGAAGTGGTGGGTTTCCGCGCCAATATCGCCGAGCCCAAGGGCGAGTTCGAAGAAGACGGCGAAAAGCGCTACCGCTACCGCGTCGAGCCGAATGAAATGCCGGCCGGCCTGCATCAGTTGCGCCCGAACCACCCGCTGAACCGCAACCTGGACCATAACTGGCAACAGGCGCTGCTGAAAACGTCCGCCGAGCGCCGTATTGGCCTGTCGTGGGTCGCGCGCCTGCGTGAAGACCAGCTGGACGTCACCGCCACCAGCGAAGAAGGCATCAGCGCCAGCGTCACCCTGCCCGGCCCATTTGGCGTGGCGAACAAGCCGGAACAGGCGCTGGACACCCTGCGTGACCTGCTCGGTCAGCTCGGCACTACCGAGTACCACGCAACTCGCATCGAGCTGGATGCACCGCAAGCGTTCTTCATCCCCAACTCCCAGCTCAAGGCCTTGCGCCGTGAAGTGATCGAGGCGCTGACCGCTGCACGCATCAAGGCGCACCCACGTGGCGGGCGCAAGGCTGAAACCTCGCCGCCGCCGGTGTACCCGGAAGCGCACCTGTCGTTCCTGGCCAACGTCTACAACCAGAAGGCCCGGGACTTCTACCACCGTCACGGCGTGAAGCTGATCGACGCGGCCTTTGAAGCCCACGAAGAAACCGGCGAAGTGCCGGTGATGATCACCAAGCACTGCCTGCGTTTCTCGTTCAACCTGTGCCCTAAACAAGCCAAGGGTGTGACCGGGGTGAAAACCAAGGTGGCGCCGATGCAATTGATCCACGGTGACGAAGTGCTGACCTTGAAGTTCGACTGCAAACCCTGCGAGATGCATGTGGTGGGCAAGATCAAGGGGCATATCCTCGGGCTGCCGCAACCGGGCAGCACCGTGGAGCATTTCAACCCGGAAAACCTCATCTTTCAGGGCACGCACTGACCCTGCGGGAGCGGGGCCACCACCAGCCCCGCTGCAACCCTGCCGCCGCCAGCAAAATGGCCGCCACACCCAGCCATTGCAACCACCCCAGGCGATGCCCGAAGGCAATCCAGTCGACGAAAATCGCCGCAATCGGGTAGATGAACGACAGTGCCCCAGTGATCGCGGTCGGCAGTTTCTGGATCGCGCCATACAGCAGCACGTACATCAAACCAGTGTGCACCACCCCTAAAGTCACCAGCGCAGCCCAGGCGTTTGCGGATGCCGGCAAGCCATTCCAGGGCACCAGCGGCGCCAGGAGTATCGCGCCAGTGGTCACCTGGATCAGCGCCATCAAATGCGGCGGCACCTCCTTGAGGCGCTTGATGATCAACGCGGCTATCGCGTACAAGAATGCCGCGCCCAGGGCCAGCGCAATGCCCACCAGGTAATCGCCGCCACCCGTCTGCTCGCCATGGGCGGTGACAATCGCCAACATGCCCAGGAATGCCACGCTCAACCACGCCAGTTTCTGCACGGTGATTTTTTCACCGAGAAACAGCGCCGCCAGCATCACCAATATGAACGGTTGCACGTTGTACACCGCCGTACTGATGGCAATCGAAGCGCGGGAATAGGATTCGAACAGCAGCAGCCAGTTGCCGACGATGGCCACGCCGCTGAGTACCGCCAACCCGAGTTTCGCCCAGTTGAGCAGGTCCAGTCGCAGATAACCCAGCCATGCGCAAACCAGCAGCAGCGTCAGCGCGCCGATCACGCAGCGCCAGAACACCACTTCGATCACCGACACGCCAGACACCAGTACAAACCAGCCAATGCTGCCCGAGATCAGCATGGCGGCGACCATTTCCCACGACCCGCGACGGATGGATGAATCCATGATTGAGGCTCCTCAAGTGAGGCTCAATTATGGCAATCTGCTCGATACAGCTACAGCGCCTAAAAAAGGCAAAACCCGACAATCACCTTTTCTTATTAGGCGGATCGCATGATCGACACCATCGACCAGCAACTGATCGCCGCCTTGATGGACGACTCTCGACTGTCCCTCAAGGCCCTGGCGGGCATCACCGGGCTGTCCTCGCCCAGCGTCAGCGAACGCCTGCGGCGTTTGGAAGAGCGCGGTGTGCTGACCCACTACACCGTTGACATCGACCCCAAACACTTCGGCTACCTGCTGCAAGCCATCGTGCGCATCCGCCCCCTGCCCGGCAAACTGCAGGAAGTGGAACGGCAAATCCAGGCGATCCCCGAGTTCACCGAGTGCGACAAGGTCACCGGCGATGACTGCTTTATTGCACGCCTGCATGTGCGCACCATGGAGCATCTCGACACGCTGCTCGACCGGCTTAATACCTACGCCGAAACCAACACCGCTATCGTCAAGAAAACGCCGGTGAAGCGGCGTTTACCGCCCTTGGCTGATTAGCTACAAACTGCACAATCCGCCGGCAGGCCTCGACCAGGCGTTCTTCGCCCAAGGTAAACGATAGCCGGACGAACCCCTGTGCCGGCTCGCCAAAGGCCGCCGCATCCAGCACCGACACGCCGGCTTCACGAAACAGGCGCCAGGCGAAATCCAGGGAGCTGAGGCCTGTGCCACGCACATCCACCAGCACAAACATACCCGCTTGTGGCGCCTGCACCCGGATGCCCGGGCAGTCACTCAGGCCAGCCACTACCAAGTCGCGTCGGCGCCGGTAGACCTCGCGCATGCCCTCAGTCACCTGGTCATGGGCCAACACCGCAGCCGTCGCCGCCTCCATCACAAAGCCAGGCAAGCCATACAGCATGCTCAACACCAGCGTTTCGGCGTGCGTCACCATCTGCGGTGCAGCGATGAGCCAGCCGATACGCCAGCCAGTCATGGCGTGGGACTTGGACAAGCTGCCGATCACGATGCAGCGCCGTGCCATACCCGGCAACGCCGCGAGGCTGTGGTACTCGCCGTCAAACACCAGGCTTTCGTAGACCTCATCCACCACCACCCACAGATCATGGGCGATGGCGAGGTCGGCGATGGCTTGCAGTTCCTGCGGGTTAAGCACCACGCCAGTGGGGTTGTTCGGGTTGGAAAAGAATATCGCCCGGGTGCGCGGGGTAATCGCGGCGGCGAGCAATTGTGGGTCCAGGCGAAAGCCGGATTGCGCGCTGCACGGCACCCGCACCAAGGTCGCGCCGCTGGCCTTGAGTGTGGCTTCGTAGGTGACGTACATCGGGTCGAGCACCAGCACCTCGTCGCCAGCCTGCAACAGGCACAACGAGCTGATGAACAGTGCGTTCTGTGCGCCGGGCACGATGATCACGTTGTCAGCAGTCAGCGGGCGGTCGAGGGTTTGGCTGTAGCGCGCAGCGACCGCTTCGCGCAGGGCCGGGCGACCGGCGATCTCGGTGTAATGGGAATCTCCTGCCTGCAGGGCGTCGACGGCGGCGTCGGTGATGAAGGACGGCGTGGCGAAGTCCGGGTCGCCGACGCTGAGGATGATGATGTCTTCACCCTGGCTGGCAGCGTTGAACGCAGCGTGGTGGATGTCCCAGGCGGCGACGCCCTGCCCTGCAATACGCTCAACAAAGGGGGAAAACCGCATGCCAGAGCCTCTGGTTCAAGATGGAAAAGCGTGAACCCGTTATTGTGCGACGGGAAGGATGGGCTTCAACATAGTGCAAACCTGACCATGGTTCAACGGCTGACTTGAGCCTGCGCCAGTGGATGCAATCACATTGAACCTGCGTCCAGCGCCCGTCCTCAAACCTGTACAGACCACGGCCCTGGAACACGCTCGATGACTTTTATTCTATGGATGGCCGTGCTCGGCGCCGTATTGCTCACCCTCGCCCTCACGTCCTCCTACCTGCGCTGGATGCCAGTCACCACTTCGGCAGTCTGTTTGCTGCTGGGCATCGCCATCGGCCCATTGGGCGCGGACTTGTTGTACTTGGATATCAAGGACTCGGCACGCTGGATGGAGCACTTGACCGAAGTCGCGGTGCTGTTTTCGCTGTTTGTCAGCGGCTTGAAATTGCGCCTGCCACTGCGCCATCGCACCTGGCGGATCGCCTTTGGCATGGCTGGGCCTGTGATGTTGCTGACGATCCTTGGCACCTGCCTGGTGCTGCATTACCTGTTGCAGTTGTCGTGGGGCGTCTCGCTGCTGGTGGGCGCAATGCTTGCGCCGACCGACCCGGTGCTGGCCGGCCTGGTGCAGGTCAACAATGCCCAGGACTATGACCCCCTGCGCTTCGGCCTGTCCGGCGAGGCCGGCTTGAACGATGGCACGGCGTTTCCCTTTGTGATTTTCGGCCTGCTGTTTATGCAGCACGGCGGGTTTGACGGCGACTGGCTGGGCGGTTGGGTGCTGAAAAACCTACTGTGGGCGGTACCGGCGGGGCTATTGATTGGCTACTGGATGGGCCGCGGCATCGGCCGGGTCACGTTGCGCATGCGCATCACCAATGCCGACAGCACCTTGTCGCCCAATGATTACCTGACCCTGGCGTTGATCGCCCTGGCGTACGTGACGGCTGAAGCCGTCGGCGGCTACGGTTTCCTCGCCGTGTTTGCCGCGGGTTTGGGCCTGCGCAAGGCCGAGGTCAAATCCACCGGCAATGCCGATACGCCCGCCGAACACCTGGCGCAGCCGGTGGTGGGCCACCTTGAAGTGGAGCCGGAACGGGCCCTGCACGGCGACGTCAGCCAGTTGCAGGACACACAAATCGCCGCCGGGGTGATGATGAACGACATGCTGTCGTTCGGCAGCCTGGTCGAGCGCTCGATGGAAGTGTTCCTGGTGACGCTGTTGGGCATCGTGCTGGTCAGCCACTGGGATTGGCGTGCACTGGCGGTGGCGGCGTTGTTGTTCGGGGTGATCCGCCCGGTGAGTGTGTTTGCCATGCCATGGGGCAGCCTGCTGGACCGCCGGCAACGGGGGCTGATGAGTTGGTTCGGGATTCGCGGGATCGGCAGCATCTACTACCTGTTTTACGCGCTCAACCACGGGCTGATCGGCACCAGCAGCGCGGTGGCGGTGAACCTCACCCTGTCGGTGATCGCCCTGAGCATCGTCGTTCACGGCCTGAGTACCCAACCGATGCTGGGCTGGTATGAACGACGTGCCGGGGCGAAGGTTCAGTCCTGATTTTCGGTATTGCCGACGTCCGCCGCTTCATCCAGATCGTTAAGCGGTACTTCGGCATCATCCATCAATGAGCCCGGGTCTTCGTTGCCCGGGTCGTTGAGTTCTTCGTCGAGTTCTTTTGACATGAGCATCTCCACTAACCGCCTTGGGTATCGATATCCGCATCGGTTTCAGGCTTGGGCTCGCGCTCAGGCTTGAAGTCTGGACTGTAGTCGTTTTCCTTGGCCTTGGGGTCGCTGTCGGCCTTGGGGTCCTTGGGCGCATCAGCAGCGGTACCGGGGGCCGGCTCGCCACCGTCGATGGCTGGATCGTTGCGGTTCTCTGTCTGGGGATCATTGCTTGTGGTCATGGCGCACCTCTTTGCAGCGCTAGGGGAATCTGTACGGCATAGAGGTAGGGCGCCACCGCAAGCAGTGAAGTTCCTTTCAATTTTTCAACGCAGCGGGTTGTCGACCTGGATGTAAAACGCATAGATCCCCAACACCAGCCAAAACACCATGAACAACCACGGCGCACGCATGGAAAACAACAGCGATTTGCGATAGCCCTTGTGAGACGACTCCATTTCGGAAAACAGCGGTGACTCATCGTAGGCCATGCCCATCACCGGCTCACTGCGCAGCAGCTCGCTTTGCTTGTAGTGCCAGTGGTCGATGATTTCATAGGCGGCACGTATGCCGGGCCAGGCGTTGAGCGAGCTGAGGATACCCAGTGCGACCAGGAAGACCGGCACCACCAGGGTGAACAGCTTGCCCCACTCCGGGTTGAGGTTGCCCATGCCGGAGACAAAGGCGATAACCAGGAATGACTGCGCCGTGAGGTAGGCGTCAGTGCGGTTGGCCAGGATGGAGGTTTCGTACTGGATTTCGCGGCGGTAGAAGTCGAGGCGGTCCTTGGGCGAGCCGAAGATCTTCGCGTTGTGTTCGCTGTGGTCGTTCAGGGCCGCTTCCGGCGTGTTTGGAGAGATGATTCTGGGCACGACGGTGCTCCACACGATGACTAATCTGGTTAGAAGAAGCGCGTCGCAATGAAGTTCAAGTTTGTTCACGCCTAGGTTGGAACGAACACGGTTTGAATGTGGGAGGGGGCTTGCCCCCTCCCACATTTTGACCGCCGTACGTCTGTCAGATATCGATCGCCCACCAACGCGGCAGCAACTGCCGCACACGTGTCTCGCCAAAGCGGTCATCGATCAACATCACCACCCCATGGTCTTGCTGGC
The DNA here is from genome assembly GCF_009659625.1 of Pseudomonas haemolytica. Taxonomy (GTDB): domain Bacteria; phylum Pseudomonadota; class Gammaproteobacteria; order Pseudomonadales; family Pseudomonadaceae; genus Aquipseudomonas; species Aquipseudomonas haemolytica. The sequence goes on from NZ_VOIW01000005.1 coordinate 496,913, forward strand.
TGCGAATCACCCTCCCCGCCGCCTGCACGACTTTCTGCAAGCCGGGATACAGATAGGTGTAGTCATAACCTGCACCAAAGATCGCGCCCATGCGCGCCTTCATTTGCTCGTTGACCGGGTTCAATTGCGGCAAGCCCAGGGTGGCGATAAAGGCGCCAATCAGGCGGGCACCGGGCAAGTCGATACCTTCGCCAAACGCGCCACCCAGTACAGCAAAGCCGATGCCCTGGCTGTGTTGGGTGAATTGGTCCAGGAAGGCCTGGCGCTCGGCCTCGGCCATGCCCCGTGATTGCAACCACAGCGCAATCTGCGGGTGCCGCTCGGCCAGTAACTGCGCCACTTGTTGCAGGTAATCGAAGCTGGAGAAAAACGCCAGGTAGTTGCCCGGCTGCTCGATGAATTGCCGCGCAATCAGTTCGACAATCGGCTCCAGCGATGCCTGGCGATGCACGAACCGGGTGGAGATGGCATCGACGATACGCACCTGCAATTGCTCGGCCTTGAACGGCGACTCCACATCGACCCAGGCGGTATCCGCCGGCATGCCGAGCAGGTCGGCGTAATAGCGGCGCGGGCTCAAGGTCGCGGAGAACAGCACGCTACTGCGGGCTGCGCTCAATCGCGGCCGGATGAATTCGGCCGGCACCACATTGCGCAGGCACAGGGTCGAGCTGCTGCGTTTGCCACTGAACTGGCGCTTGCTGATATCGAAAATGAAGTGCTCGTTGAACAGCTCCGCCACCTTGGCCCATTGCAGCGCCTCGAAGTAGAAGGTTTGCAGGTCGCCGCTGAGGGATTCGGGGTGATCGTTGAAGTAGTCGCCCATGGCGCTGGTGCACAGGCTCAGGGCCTGGAGCAGTTTTTCGGGCCGGGCGGCATAGGCCTGGTACGGCGCGACCTGGTCCTTATGCAAGGCGTTCCACTCGCGGTTCAGGCGCTGCAAGGGTTTGTTCAGCGGCTCGGGCGCGGTGTCGCGCAGAGCCTTGAGGCTGTATTGGTCGAGGCTGGCGCTGTACATCGAACGGGCGCGCTCCACCAGGTTGTGCGCCTCGTCCACCAGCACAGCGACGCGCCATTGGTTCAGCTGGGCCAGGCCGAACAGCATGGCGCCAAAATCGAAATAGTAGTTGTAGTCGGCGACCACCAGGTCGCTCCAGCGTGCCATTTCCTGGCTCAGGTAATACGGGCACACCTCATGGGCCAGCGCCACACTGCGCAGGCTGCGTTGATCGAGCAGGCGCACCTGGGACGCGGCCTGGCGCGCAGCGGGCAGGCGGTCGTAAAAGCCCTTGGCCAGTGGGCAGGACTCGCCATGGCAGGCTTTGTCCAGGTGTTCACACGCCTTGTCCCGGGCCACCAGTTCAAGTACGCGCAGCGGCAGGTCGGGGCTGCTGGCGTACAGCACCTGGGCGGCATCCAGGGCGAGCTTGCGCCCGGGCGTCTTGGCGGTGAGGAAGAACAGCTTGTCCAGTTGCTGCGGCGCCAGGGCCTTGAGCATCGGGAAGATCGTACCGACGGTCTTGCCGATGCCGGTGGGCGCCTGGGCCATCAGGCAACGGCCAGTGCTGACCGCCTTGTAGACCGATTCCGCCAAGGTGCGCTGCCCGGGACGAAAGTCAGCATGGGGGAACGCCAGGCTGTGTGCTGCGTTGTTACGTGCCGTGCGGTGTTGCATTTCCTGGCGGGCCCAGTCCAAGAACAGCGCGCACTGCTGTTTGAAGAAGTGCTCAAGGTCTGGCGCGCTGAAGCGCTGGTTCAGCAGGGTCTCGCCTTCGCCGACGATATCGAAGTACACCAGCGCCAGGTCGATTTCGCCCAAGCCGAGTTTCTGGCACATCAGCCAGCCATACACCTTAACCTGAGCCCAATGCAGTTGCCGATGGTTGGCAGGCTGGGCAGCGAGGTCGCCGCGGTAGGTTTTGACTTCTTCCAGACGGTTGGCGTCCGGGTCATAACCGTCTGCCCTGCCCCGCACTTTGAGCTGCTGGTACTCACCCTCGAGGGCGACTTCATGCTGATAGTGCGCGCTGCGCCGGGAAGCCACCGTGCGGTGACCAACGATCCCTTCCTGGGCGCTGGGCGATGGGGTAAAGCGCAGGTCGAGGTCACCGACCTTGGCCGTGAACTCACACAGCGCCCGCACGGCCACGCTGTAACTCAAGCGGGTTGCTCCGCCCAGCGCACGTAGCAGACGGTGACCGGCATCTGGTATTCGGCGCAGAACTCCAGCCAACGCAATTGGTTGTCTTGCAGGCGGTCGCCGGGGCCCTTGACCTCGATCATGCGGTAGGTCTTTTGTGCGGGCCAGAACTGGATCAGGTCCGGCATCCCGGCGCGGTTGGCGCGAATATCCAGCAGCAGGCGTGCAAACCAATGGCGCAGGTGTTCGGCGGGCAGGCAGGCCAGGGCTTGCTCCAGCAACGCTTCGCTGAGCAGGTTCCAGAACACGAAAGGTGACTGGATGCCCCATTTGTCCACATAACGTTGGCGAATGGTGACCTTGTAGCGCTCATCCTCCAGTTGCTCGAAGCACGCGGCAAACAAGGCTTCTCGGCGTTGATGGAAGTCCTCGCTGTGCAGGTCTGCCGGCCCACGCTGGAACGGGTGAAAGAACGCCCCCGGCAGCGGTGCGAAAATCGCCTCCCAACACAGCAGGCCGAACAGCGAATTGATCAGTCCATTCTCGACATAATGCACCGGTGCGTCCGGCTCGCTCAGATGCGCCTGGACGCAGAACTCCACCGACATCAGCGGCTCCGGGACCAGTGCCAGGTCCAGGCGCGCAACGGCCTGCGGCTTGGCCTTGGGCAGCGCCGGCTCGCCCAGCTTACGGCGTAGACGGGGCAATACCCGCAGCAGGTGCTGTTGTTCGGCGGGACTTTCCGGGGCCTGTTGGGCCATGGTCGCCAGGGCCGTGGCTTGCGCGTAATCCTCCTGGCGCTCCAACACGCGGATCAAGCGCGCCCGGGCGCCGGGATAAGTGCAACTGCGGTAAATCTGTTCTGCCAGCGCCAGCTCGGCGCAACGCTCGCAATACTGGCCGATCTGGAACAGCAGCTTGGCACGGCGTTTTTCCAACCAGGGGTTATCGGTGCACAGCGCAGCGATCTGCGCCAACACGGTATCCAGCCCCTCACCGGCTTCAAAGGCTTGCTGGCACTGGTGCAGGAACAGAAACCCGTGCACGTCGTCACGGCTGCGTAAACCGCGGGACTCGGCGCAGAACTCGACTTTTTCGTAGGTGTAGATGCCCAGGTCTGCGAGCACGAACTCCGACCAGTCCTGGTACAGGTTGCCGAAGAACATCAGGCGCAGGCGATCACACAGTTCCATCACCGTGAGGCTATAGAGCACATCGTCCACATCGGGGCACCACTGGGCAAAACTACGCTGTTCGTTGAACTGCGCGGCCAGTGGCGCAAGCCAGGCGGCCTTGTTGCCCTTGGGCTGGTCGATCCAGGGCCTGAACGTGCCGAGGATTTCGCCTTTTTGCAGCAAGGTGAACAAGGTTGCAAACGACAGCGGGCTTTGAACCTCCACCCAGCCCAGTTCGCGCAATGGGCCGGCGGCTGCATGGGGGCAACCGATTTCCAGGTAGTTGAGCTTGGCGCCGCGAAAATGCACACCCTTGCGCATCACCATGCGCACCAATAACGCCTGGGAGGCCTGGGGCAAGCTGTCAAATTGCTGAATGAAATGCGCTTCGTCCGGATCAAGCAAATCGGCATAGCGCTGCCCCAACCAAACCAACACTTGGCGGAAGTTATGCAGGTAGTACAAGGGGTCTTCGAGGGGGTTGGCCATAGCGCAATGCAATCAAATACTGGTTATGCATACAGAGTGCCGACGCAAACAGCTTGTTGCAATCGGTAATAGATAAATGGTGCCTGCAACTTTTTGCAAAAAAACGATCAGATGAGTGGGTTGATCGCGTAAGATTTATCGCCTCCAGCCATGGTTGGCGGGACTTTTCAGGGTTAAAGGTAAGGGTTATGAACATGAAGAATTTGGGGCTGCCACTGGTTGCGCTCACTGTTCTGGTATTGGCCGGTTGCTCCACGCAAACGGTAGTGACATTGCAAAATGGCACGCAGTATTTGACCAAGGACACACCCAACGCCAAGACAGCCGACGGCTTCTATGAGTTCACCGACATCGCGGGCAAGCGCATTCGCATCAAGGCGGATGACGTGGCCACGGTGCGCAAGGAAAACTAATCTTTCCAGGCCAACTGGGATCAAATGTGGGAGGGGGCTTGCTCCCGATGAGGGAGTGTCAGTAAGCACACCTGTGACTGCCCCACCGCCATCGGGAGCAAGCCCCCTCCCACATTTTCTTGATCGCATTCCAACTTAGCTGATCACTATCCCCTCCCCTGACAAACTGCTCACACCCACCAGCGTCACCGAATCGGCGCCAAAGCTGATCACCGTATCCCCGCCCACCACCTTGGCATGATCGCGATAATCCGTACTGCCCTGCACATCGGTGAACACCAGCTTGTCCGTCGCTTGATAGCCAATCACCCGGTCATTACCAAACTGCCCGCTGAACAAAAACGTGTTATGCCCGCTGCTGTCGCGGATCGTGTCATTGCCTTTGCCGCCTTCGATAAAGTCCGCGCCCCTGCCGCCCTTGATCAGGTCGTTGCCGTCGCTGCCAATGATAAAGGTGTTGCCCTTGTGCGCCTCGGCGTTGCGGTTGAGGTCCTGCACCCAGGTGTTAGCCCGTGCCGGATCGGACAGGTTGGCGACGATCACCGTGGAGTCGCGGGTCATCTGGTCGTAGAAGCCGGAGTCGAGGATGCGCGTCATGCCGTCGCCATATCCGGTGGGCAAGTGCGAGACCCAGGTCGGCAGGTTGAGGATGGAGAAAGGCAGCACGTTCCACAGTGTCGAGGCGTAGTGGTCGTTGAAGCTGACGATATTGTCGGTGCTCGATTCGTGGGGCTTGTCGTGCACGCCCAGGGACGACAGGGTGAATGACGAGCCATCCAGCGCACGGAATACCGGGTCGTTTTCGTAGCCGACGTTCAGCACCTTGTCGCCGGCGCTTTGGGTGGGCGAAGCGTAGGCCACGTAGTTGGAATCCTTATAGAACCCCGACCATTTGCTGTCGCTCAAGTCAGCCATGCTGTTGACCGCCAGGCCGCCCAGGCTGTGGCCGCTGACCACTACGTCCTTGCCGCTCAGGCCTTGGGCACTGGCGTAGTCAGCGATGTTCTTGAGCAAGTTGCCAAACGCTTCGCCTGCGTAGTTTTGCGCATAATGTTTGGGGCCAAACGCGGCGAGCAGGTCGCTGATCACGTCACCAATGGAGTCTGTGATCAAGCTTTCCCGAGGCCCCGACGTACCGCGGAAACCGATGCCGATTTCCAGCAACTTGCCAGCGTCATCGTATTTGCCCAGCACTTCCACCTGGGCCGTGCCGTAGGCGATCTTTTCGCCAAAGAAGGTGCCGCGTGCATCGACCTTGCCGTTGTAGCCCAGGGTGCTGGCGCTGATGGGCGTCCAGCCGGCGGCTTGCACCGCGTCGAGGGCGGCTTTTTCCGAGTCGGGGTTCCACGGGATACCGGGGATCACCCCTTGGGAATTGCCGCTGCCAATCAGTGCGCCGACCAGTGTGGCTGGCAGCCCTAGGCCGAGGCCGTGGTTCTGGTAGCCGACGGCAAAGCCGTTGTCCAGGTTGTGGTAGGAATACATCGTGATCGCCATGGCATCGGCGAATAACGCCTTGGAGCCCTCAGTGCCGAGATTTTTGTAGTCAAAGATACCCATTGGTAGTGCCTCTCTGTTGTTGGATTTGTAGAGAAAGCCAAAACACCAGTACCCCCTGATGGGCACCCTGCCTATGCGGGCGCTCCATCAGGGGCGTGAAACCTTTAGAACGCCCAGTCCAGGCTCAAGCCGACGCCATGCACCTTCTCTTTGCTGGCCAGCAGGCCGTTGTAGTCGAAGTTCACCCGCGCATCCTTGCTCAATGCCAGGCTGACCCGCGCCCCGACCAACGCGGCATCGCGCACCATCGGCGCACTTTCCACCGTGAACGAAGGGCCACCCGAGGCAAATGCCAGGTGCTGCTCGGAATCGGTGCTGCTCAGGTTGTGCTGCCAGCCCAGGGTGCCGGACACCTCCAGTTGCTGGTGGTCGTTGACGTTGAAGGTCTTCAAGGCGCGCATACCCAGGGTGCTCAGCACCAGGTCGCGGCTGTCGCTGCCACTTTTCAGCGCCGCGGCATCGCCCTTCTCTTTGAAGCTGTCAGTGTCCAGATGCACGTAGGCCAGGTTGGCGAACGGCTCCAGCGCCAGCGGTTGCAGGTTGATGCGGTATGCCGCTTCGGTGAACACCTGGGTGCTGTGTGCATCGACCTTGGCCTTTTGCTTGCCGCTGACATCGCCGTATTGCAGGTCGCGCTTCACATCGGCGCGGTGCCAGCTGTAGGTCGCGCCACCACTCAGGCGCCAGGCGCCGATTTGATGCCCGGCATAGGCACCGAAGTGGTAGCTGTCGACCGAGGCGCGGCTGTGGGTGTCGCTGCCCATGTTCAGCGAGGTATCGCTGTAGCCTGCCACCAGGCCGATGCGCGTCGAGTCGTCGAGGGCACCGTCCACACCGGCGAGCATGCCGCCGATGGAGGTGTTATAGCCCGCCGTGTCGCTGCGGCTATCGGTCTTGCCCCAGGCGCCCAGGGCCTTGACCCACACGTTGCCACGGCTGTCGATGGCCTGGCTGGTAGCGCCCATCTCACCATTGCGCAGGCGCTCGCCCACCGCTTCGCGAACGTAGCGGCTGTCATTGACCAGTGCGGTTTGCAGCGCCGGGTAGACTTCCCCGCTCAGTTGCTGGAACGCGCCCTGGGCCGAAGCTGCCGTCGGAGCCAGCAGCAAGCTTTCATACACGCCGTTGCCCGCGCCCAATTGCTCGGCGGCTGCGGCCACTGCGCGTTGGTTCGGCGTCGCGGCCACACTGGCGAAGCTGTTGGTGCGCGCTACGTCCAACTGCACACCGTTGGCCGCGTAGTTCAAGGTGCCGCCGACAAACAGGTAGTTGGGCAGTACCGCGCCAAAGCTGCCGGTGACACCGCCCGCCGCTTGCAGGATGTTGTATTGGCGGCCAATCAGGCTTTGGGCCTGGGTCGCGCTCAGCAACGTGGGGCTGTTTTCCAGGGCCAGGGTCACGGTACCGCCGTTGAGCGTGGCGGTGCCGCCGGCGACGATGCGGTCGCTGCTGGTGGGCGACAGCTCCACCGCGTAGGTCGAGCCCGCATCAAAGGTGACGTTGCCCGCCACGTTCAAAGTGCCGATGGAATTGCCGGGCGCCACGGTACCACCACTTTTTGCGGTCAACGAACCGATACGCCCCGAGCCACCGAGCACACCGGTCGAATTGACAGTGACGTCGGAGGTGACCGAGCCATTGATCGCCAGCAAGCCTTGGTTGACCAGGGTCGGGCCGCTGTAGGTGTTGCTGCCAGTCAGCAACAGCGCGCCGATGCCCTGCTTGGTCAGGCCACCATGGCCCGAAATGTCGTTGCTCCACACATCCAGCCCACAGTGCACATCGTTGCAAATCCGCTGGGTCGGTTTACCCGCGTCCACCACTGCGCCGATGCCCGGCAGGTCGGCGACGAATTGGCCGCTGCCATAGGCGCCATCGATGCGAAACTCAGCGGGGATATCCTCGGCGGTGATAAACATACCCGGCCCGTTGACTGCCTTGCCCAGGTTGATCATGCCCCAGCCATACAGTGAGTCGATGCCCGGCGCACCGAGGTCGGTGGCGGTGGTCTTGAGCAGCGTGGAGATCTGGTCGCCGCTCATGTACGGGAAGCGCTCCATCAGCACCGCGGCTGCGCCAGCCACATGGGGCGCGGCCATGGAGGTACCGTTTTTGTTGGCCCAGTCGACGGTGAGGTTGCCCAGGTCGGTGCCGTTGATGATCGAGCTGTAGATCTTGGTGCCGGGCGCCGACACGCAAAAACTCGCCGCATAGCCGCAGCGCGAGGAGAAGGTACTGATCACATACGGATTGGGGCTGGCGGTATCCGGGTTCTGCTGCAACGCCGCTACCGACAGCCAGTTCGGTGCGATCTCTGGCACAAAATAGGCCAGGCCGGATATGGCATCCGGGTTGTTGCGGTTGTAGTCGTTACCGGCAGCAAAGATGGTCAGCACCCCGCTGCGGGCCGCGTCGATGGCGCCTTGGTAAGCACCGCCGGCGATGGTGCCGAGGATCGGCCGGATGTTATTGAACTGCGCCTGGGCTTCATTGACGGTGAAATTGGGGAACGCCGGATCGCGGCCGCCCTTGGCGTACTGATCGCCGATGCCGATGCCCCAACTGTTGTTGATGATGCGTGCGCCGCTGGCGACCAGCCCATCCCAGCCCGCTTTGTATACGGCGCCGTCGTTGCCGAGGATGATCCCGTCTTCCGGGCCTGGGTCACCGTTTTCGGCAGTGAGGATTTGCGCATTGAACGCCACGCCATGCATCGGCCCGCCATCGCGGTTACCTGCTGCAATGCCGCCGACGTGGGTGCCGTGGTTACCCAGTTTGCCGTTGGAGTCCTTGGACGGCGTGCCGTCGTAACGGAACGCATCGCCGGCCTTCACGGGAATATACGGGTCGGTGTATTGGCGGATGCCCTCGGTGACAATCGTCACCACCTTGTTGGGGCTGGCGAATTCCGGGTGCTGGGCGTACACCGGCTGGTCGAAGATCCCCAGCTTGACGCCCTTGCCGGTGTAGCCGGCGGCATACGCAGTGTCGGCGTGCACGGCGCCCAGGCCCCAGTCGGCCTTGAACTCATTGCTGCGCCAGCTGGCGGCGTCGCCCAGCTTGCCGGTTTCCACATAGGGTGCAGCCTGGGCGGTCCCCAGGCTTGCCAGGCAACACAGCAGCGCGCCGTATGGCACGCAGCTCAGCGCCTTGAGCGGGTAGCCCGGGCCGGTGTGGATGGCGGTTGTTAACCCTGACTTGCGTTTTTTCACGGTGACCTTCCTTAGTTTTCTTATTGCACGTGTGTAAATTGCCTTCTCCAGAACACCGCCGATTCAATGTGGGAGCTGCCAGCTCCCACATTCTTTAGTTCGCGGTGTCTTCAGAATTGCCAGTTCAGGCTCAAGCCCACGCCTTGGGTTTTCTCGCGCCCACCCAACTGGCCGTTGTAATCGAGGTTGACCCGCGTCGATGCGTTCAGCGCCAGGCTTGCTTGCACGCCTACCAACGCGGCGTCACGCAGCAACGGTGCACTGCGCACGGCAAATGAAGGCCCGCCTGCGACAAACGCCAACTGCTCTTCGGACTCCACCGCGGTCAGACTGTGTTGCCAGCCCAACGAGCCAGACAGTTCCAATTGCTGGTGGTCATTGAGGGCCAGGGTTTTCAGCGCGCGTACGCCAAGGGTGCTGAGCACCGCGTCACGCCGGTCACTGCCGCGTTCCAGGGCGGCGGCATCGCCTTTTTCGTGGAAGGACTCACTGTTCAGGTGCACGTAGGCCAGGTTGGCGAACGGCTCCAACGCCAGCGGTTGCAAGTGAATGCGGTACGCGGCTTCGGTGAACAGCTGCGCCGTGGTCGCGTCCAGCTTGGTTTTTTGCTTGCCGCTGACGTCACCCCATTGCAGGTCGCGCTTCACGTCGCCGCGATGCCAGCTGTAGGCACCGCCGACACTCAGGCGCCAGTCGCCCAGCTCGCGCCCGGCGTACGCGCCAAAGTGGTAGCTGTCGATGGACGCCGATGAATGCGTGCCGCTGCCCATATTCAAAGAGCTGTCACTGTAGCCGGCGACCACACCGATGCGGGTCTGCTCATCCAACGCGCCATCCACGCCCGCCAGCAGGCCACCGATGGAGGTGGTGGAGCCCGCCGTTTCGCTGCGGCTGTCGGTTTTGCCCCAGGCGCCAAGGGCTTTGAACCACAGGTTGCTTTCGCCGCTCACCGGCACATGGCGCAGGCGCTCGCCCACGGCGTTGCGCAGTTGCAGGCTGTCGTTGATCAGCATCGCGCCCACCGCGGGGTAGATCTCACCCGACAGTTGCTGCAAACCCTGTTGAGCCGTGGCGACCGACTGCGACTGCAGCAGGCTTTCATACACCGGGTTGCCACTGCCCAGTTGCTCGGCGGCCGCCGCTACGTTGCGCTGGTTGCGGGTGGCGGCGACGCTGGCAAAGCTTGCGTCGTTGCGCCCCACGTTCAGTTGCACGGCGTTGGCGGCGTAGTCGAGGGTGCCTCCGAGGAACAGATAGTTGGGCAGCACTTGCCCGAACTGGCCCTGGATACCGCCTGCCGCTTCCAGGATCGAGTACTGCCGGCCAATCAGGCCTTGCACCTGGCTTTGGCTAAGCAAGGTTGGGCTGTTTTCCAGCGCCAACGTGACCGTGCCGCCGCCCAGTACGGCCTTGCCGCCCGCGACAATGCGGTCGCTGCTGGTGGGCGTCAGTTCCACCGCATAGGTGGAGCCCGCGCCGAGGTTCACATCCCCCGCCACCTGCAAGGTGCCCACGGAATTGCCCGGTGCCACGCGGCCGCCACTGTTCACCGTCAACGCGGCGATACGCCCGGAACCACCCAGGGTAGCGCTGTTGTTCACGGTCACCGCCGAGGTCAGCGAACCATTCACCGCCAACAGGCCCCCGTTGACGGTGGTTGCGCCGCGATAGGTGCTGTCGCCGTTGAGCGCCAAGCTGCCGGCGCCGGATTTGATCAGGCTGCCCTCGTACACACGGTTGGCGGCGGCCTGGTCGCGGGCGCTGCCGATGGCGTAGTCGGTCTGGTCCTGCTGGCTGGCATTGGCGCCCACGCCGTTTTGCCAGCCCTTGTCGATCAGGGTCTGCTGCCAGGCGGTATGCTCGGCACGGTCTTCGGCCTGGCGCTGGAGCAAGGCCTGGTCAGAGATGCCATTGCTCCACACATCGCCCTGCCCGGCTGCCAGACTCACGTCCATCGCCCCGAGCAATTGCCCCGGGCCTTGCATCGCCCGGCCCAGGTCCGGTACACCCCAGCCGACAATGGCGTTAGGCGCCTGGGTGAGCGAGCCATCGAGTTGCGTGGCGGTGGTCAACAGCACCTGCAACGCCTGCTCGTTGGTCATATAGGGATAGCGTTCCATCACCAGTGCCAACGCGCCGGTGGCATGGGGCGCTGACATCGAGGTACCGGACTTGACCCCATAACCGCCGTCGGGAATGGTGCTGTTGATCAGCGCGCCCGGGGTGGAAATGCACCAGTACTTGGCGATGCCGCACTTGTTGTATTTCTGGTTATTGGCTTTATCCAGCCCCGACACCGCGAGCCAGTGGCCTTCCAGTTCCGGCTGGAAATACGGCAAGGCCGAACGCACGCTGGCATTTGCATAGCCACTGTTGCCGGCGCTGAACACGTTGATCACGCCCGCCTTGGCCACATCTGCCGCGGCGTCCAGCCAGGTACTCTGGTTGTAATGCTGGGCGTAGGCTTTGTGCAGGTCGCCCAGGGTCTGGTAGCTGACGTCCTTGGGCTGGCTGCCCCAGCTGTTGTTGATGGCGCGCACGCCGGAATCCACCAGGGCGGTGTACACCGCCTTGAAATACTTGGGATCGGGGGTCGGGCCGAACAGGAAGCTGTCGTTGGCGTTGGTGTTGCCCACATAGACTTGCGCGTTATACGCCACGCCATGCATGCCCACGCCGTCGCGGGCGGCGCCCATGGTGCCGGTGACGTGGGTACCGTGGGAGTCGTTGTTGGGGTTGAGCGCGCCGGTGGTGCTGAACGCGCTGCCATCCACATAACTGCCGGCGGCGGTGACCGCATGGAAGCGGTCTTTGGAGGCTTCTGGGTGAATGGGGTCGAACCCCGAGTCCAGCGCGCCGATTTTCACGCCTTTGCCGCTGATTCCGGCAGCGTAGGCTTCATCGGCCTTCATACGCCCCAGGCCCCAGTCGCTCTGGTACTCGGCCGAACGCCAACTGGCCGGGTTGCCCGGCTGGCCGGTCTCGGCGTATTGCGCCTGCGCCGCAACGGACAGCAGTAGCAAGGAACCTGCGGTGAAGGGTTTGAAACGCGATGAATCAGTGATCATTTAAACCATCCTTATTTGTTGTTATGGATGCTCATTTCACGGGGCCGAACGCCTCGTCCACCTTCGCCAGGTCGGTGTCACGCAAGTTGCCCGCGTAGTAGTGCAATTTGGTCCAGGCCATCAGGTAGTCATACCGCGCCTGGGCCAGATCGCGACGGGTGCTGTACAGCTGCTGCTCGGCGTTCAACGCGTCGAGGTTGACCCGCTCGCCGCCGAGGATGCTTTGCTTGGTCGACACCACCAACGCTTCAGCGGAGACCAGGGCTTTCTGGTAGGCGCGCAGCTTGCTCACGCCGGACAGGCAGGCACTGAACTGGCGCCGCAACTCGATCAGGGTTTCGCGGGTCTTGCCTTCCAGCTCGTACTCGGCCTGCTCCATGGCGCGGCTGGCCTGGCGGGTGGAGGCCGAGATGCCGCCACCGGCATACAGCGGCATGCTCACTTCGACGCCGATGGTGTTGGTGTCGTAGCGCTGGTTGTAGGTGTTGCCGCTGTCGGATTCCTGCTTGCGCGAACTGGCATAGGCGGTGATTTTCGGCAAATGCCCGGCGCGGTTGCGTTCCACTTCATAGCGCGCCACTTCCAGGGCCTGGCGCTGTGAGGCGAGCGTCGGGTTATTGCTGATCGCCAGTTCATGCCAGGTGTCGTAGTTGGCCGGGCTCAGGGTGAACGCGGCAAAGCTCTGGTTCAGCGGTGCCAGGTCGTTGATGTTGACGCTTTGCACGCCGATCAACGCGCCCAACTCCCGCAGCGAGGCGTCTTGCTCATCCAGGGCCTGGATCTCTTCGGCGGTGGCCAGTTCATAGCGCGATTCAGCTTCAAGGATATCGGTACGGGTGCCCTCGCCTTGCTGGAACAAATGCTGGTTCTGCTGGAACTGTTGCTCGAACGCCTTCTTCTTGGCCCTGGCGATGTCGATCTGGTCCTGGGCAAACAGCGCCTGGGTGTAGTAGCTCAACACCCGCACCAGCAACGCCTGGCTCTTGTCGCGAAAGCTTTCATCGGCGAACAGCGCCTGGGCCACGCCCTTGCGGTAGTTGGCATAGGCTTCGTAGTCGAACAGCGGCTGTTGCAGGCTGAAGGTCGAGCCGTAGCTGTTGTAGTTGCGGTCGTCGCGATAGCTGCCACCGCGCCCATCAGGCAAGTGCGCCTCGGAATTGTTGCGCCCCTTGTTGTAGTTATAGGACAGCCTCGGCAACAGCCCGGCGCGGCCGATGGTGCGGTTTTCCAGGCCGGCGTCGCGCTCCTTGATGGCGCCGAGGAATACCGGGTCGTTGCGCAGGGCCTGCTCATACACATCGAACGGGCCCATGGCGGCCTGGGCACTGCCGCACACCAGCAACAGCGAAATGAACACTGACTTCATGCTCATTCCTCAGTCAACGCGGAGCCGGCGCGATCCAGCAGCGGCTTGAACAGGTAATTGAGCAATGACCGCTCGCCCGTGCGCACGAACATCTCGGCGGGCATGCCGGGCTTGATCACCAAGCCGTGGAGTTTTTCCAGCGCCGCCTCGCTGACCGTGGTGCGCAGCACGTAATACGGCTGGCCGGTTTTTTCATCGAGCATCTGGTCAGCGGAAATCAGGCTGACCTCGCCCGGCACCCGCGGCGTACGGCTCTGGTTGAAGGCGGTGAACAGGATGTCGACCGGCAAGTGCGTGCCGACCTTGTCCACCAGATGCACCGGCAGATGCCCTTCCACTTCCAGGCGCGTGCCCTGGGGCACGATCTCCAGCAGGGTTTCACCGGCGCGTACCACGGCGCCTTCGGTGTGCACGCTGAGGTTGACCGCGATGCCATCGGCCGGGGCATTGATTTCGCTGTGTTGCAGGTTGAAGCCGGCGGAGGTCAGTTGCTGTTCCAGGGTCAGGCTGCGCAGTTGCGCGTCGGCCAATTGGCTGCGCACTTCCTTTTGGTATTCCTCGCTGTGCTGCTGCAACTTGAGGCGCGACTCGAGGATGCCCTGCTCGATGCGCCCGCTTTCCCCGGCGTTCTGCGCCAGGTCCTGTTGCACCTGGGACAACTGACGCTGGTATTCCATCAGGCGGTTGCGCGGGATATAGCCGTTGTCGGCCAACGGTTGCAGGTTGCCGAGCTGATCGCGCAGCGATTGCGCCTGGGCGGTCAGGTCACTGCGGGCACGGCGCATGCCGCCCAACTGTGAGGTGGCACCCTCGATGCTCGCGCGAATACCGGCTTGTTCACGGGCGAAGGCGTCGCGGCGGCTGCTGAACAATTGGCGCTGGCCCTCCAGCACCAGCATCAGGGCAGGATCGGGATTGGCGCTCAGTTCAGCGGGAAAAGTGATGCCGGGCAGGTTGTCACGCTCGCTCTGCCAGCGCGCCACGCTGGCCCAGGCCATGCGGTACTGGGCTTGCAGGGATTGCACATCGGCCTGGTTCTGGGTCTGGTCGAGACGGAACAGCGGCTGGCCTTGTTTGACCAACTCGCCCTCCTTCACCAGGATCCGACTGACCACGCCGGGGCTGAAGGTTTGCACGGCCTTGCGCTTGCCGGACACCACTACGGTGCCTTGTACCGGAATGCCTTGATCCAACGGTGCGAGACTGGCCCAGAGGAAAAAACTGCCGGCACCGACAATGGTCAGCAGCCAGCCCATTTTTACGAAGAAGCCGGCGTTGCGCTCTTTAAAACGAGGTTCAACAGTAATGCTGCTCATGCGCCTGGATTCCTTCCGGCCTGGTACTGACGACTGAAGCTGACACCAGTTTTTTCTTTCGGCGCTTCCTGCTGCCCGGCCAACGCCCGCAGCACTTCCTGGCTCGGCCCGAACGCCTGTAGATGGCCTTCACCGAGCACCAGCAACTTGTCGGCCTGGGCCAGCGCCGAGGATCGGTGGGTGACCAGCACCACGCTGCTGCCCTGGGCTTTCATCTGCATGATGGCGCTGGCCAGCGCGGCTTCGCCGACGGTGTCGAGGTTGGAGTTGGGCTCGTCCAGCACGATCAGCCGCGGCCCGCCGTACAGGGCGCGAGCCAGGGCTACGCGTTGCTTCTGGCCGCCGGACAGGCCGCCGCCGCTGTCGCCCAACACGGTGTCGTAGCCTTGAGGCAGGCGCAGGATCAATTCATGTACCCCGGCCTGCTGCGCGGCCTTGACCACCAGCTCCGGGTCGGCCTCGCGAAAACGCGCGATGTTGTCGGCGATGCTGCCGCTGAACAGCTCGATATCCTGGGGCAAGTAGCCGATATGCGGGCCGAGGTCGTCGCGGTCCCAGCGGTGAATATCGGCGCCGTCCAGGCGCACGGTGCCGGCCAGGGTCGGCCAGACACCCACCAGCACGCGGGCCAGGGTGGACTTGCCCGAGCCCGACGCGCCCAGCACGCCGAGCACTTCGCCGGCTGCCAGGGTGAAGCTGACTTGATGCAAGGTCGCCATGCGCCGCCCTGGCGGGCCAGCGCTGACCTGCTCGAAACTGACCTGGCCCTTGGGGGCCGGCAACGCCATCTGCTCGACTTCCGGCGGGAACTCGCGCAGCAGTTCATCCAGGCGCTGGTAGGCCAGTTTGGCCGAGCTCCATTGCTTCCACACCGCAATCAACTGGTCGATGGGGCTGAGCACGCGACCCATCAGGATGGAGCCGGCGATCATCATCCCGGCGGTCATCTGGCCCTTGATCACCAGGTAGGCGCCAAGGCCCAGCACCAGGGATTGCAGGCACAGGCGCAGGGATTTGCTCAGGGAGCTGATCACCGAACCGGTGTCGCTGGCCTTGTTCTGGAAGCCCAGGAATTGCGAATGCACCGCGAACCAGCGTTTGCGCAGCGCGCCGAGCATGCCCATGGCCTGGATCGTCTCGGCGTTGTGCAAGTGGCTGGTGGCCAACTGGGTCGACTGCTGGGAGAAGATACTCGCCTCGCCCAATGGCTTTTTAGTCAGGTATTCATTCAGGCAGGCCAGCACAATCAACAGCACCGCGCCGACTGTGGCCAGCACGCCAAGCCACACGTTGAAGAGGAAAATCACGAACAGGTAGATCGGGAACCACGGCGCATCGAAAAACGCGAACAGCGCAGGCCCGGTGATGAATTGGCGGATAGCGGTCAGGTCGCCCAGGGATTGCCCGGCATGCCCCTGGCCGCGCTGCAGGTTGCGTTCGAACGCGGCCTTGTACACGCGCAGGTTGAAACGCCGCTCCAACTGGCTGCCGATGCGGATCACGACAAAACTGCGCACCACTTCCAGCAGGCCGATAAACGCAAAGAAGCCCACGACCATCAGCGTCAACATCACCAGGGTGGTTTCATTCTGGGAGGACAATACGCGGTCATACACTTGCAGCATGTAAATCGACGGCACCAGCATCAACAGGTTAATCAGTGCCGTAAAGCAGCCGACGCTGATCAAAATACTCTTGTATTCACCCAACGCCCTGAATAAGGGCGCAACCCCATGGGACTTCGCCATATTATTTAATCTTCCTTGGAGCGAATTGCGCGCAATAGTCACCCTTGCCCAAAAACAGGGCACGGCCAACTATTAAATCGAGTTATATGCTTATAACTTTAACTAAGGTATTCGTTGCAGTACAACCACTTCACCGGTCTTAGTGCGAGCTTCATACTCACCTTCTTTCTGGCGATTCAGATGAGTAATACCGCTGCCTTCGGCATTCATCAGCCAGATACCGTCGGGGGTAGGTGACCAGGTCAACGGCTTTTCCCCCAGCCACTGCGCCACACACGCGATATCGCCTTCCAAGGCGTTGGCTTGCTCCAATAACTCCAGCGCGCACACCTTGCCCTGCTGCTTCAACTCCCAATGCCCGGCCAACTGGGCGGGGGTCGGTAATACCAGACTGCTAGCCATTGCGTGGGCTCCTGCCGACACGAACAACACCTGCGAAGCACAGGCGATCAAATGAGAAAAACGCGGCATTTTCTGCTCCATCCTGGAGCGCGGCGCCGGGGCGCCGCGCTTTACATCACGCCACGATGTCGCTGGCGACTGCCTGGCCAACGGTGGTGACGAGGAAATCCGCCACGCCGTGCCCGGAGAAGTCGACGGCCAAGGTGCCCAGGTTGGTACCCGAGGCATAGCTCAGCACAGCATCGCCGGCATGCCCGGTAAATGCATTGACGAAGCTCAAGCCTGCACCTTTGGTAATGCCCGACAGGTCGATCTTGTCGGAACCCGAGGTGAAGTCAAAGATCTTGTCCGCAGCCGATCGCGTGGAGTCGGAAATGGCACCGTACACGAACGTGTCGTTGCCGGCGCCGCCCCACAGTTGGTCCGCACCGCCACCGCCGTAGATGAGGTCGTTACCGGCCCCGCCCTTGATGAGGTTGGCGACTTGGTTACCAATGATCAGATCGTTGCCCGCGCCGCCAAAGGCGTTTTCGACGGTCACGCCCTTGGCGATGGACACGTTGCCCACCAGGCCGCCAACGTCGGAGAACGAGGTCTCATTGAGGTTGATTTTCTGGTTCTGGGTAAAGCCAGAGAAGTCCAGGGTGTCGTTGCCGCCACCGTCCCATACCGAGAACACCAGCTTGTCGGCATTGGATGTGGCGCTGAGGAAATCACGCCCGGTGTTGGAGTTGAACCCGTAGGTGGTGTCACCGGCGCGGGTGCTGTAGTTGGCACCGTAGAGCTTCTGGATCGCGGCGATGTCGTCGATCAGCGGGCCTGAGGAGTAAGCCTCGACGCCACCTTTACTGAAGTTCTGGTTGGTATTGCTCTCGCTCCAGTAACTCATGACGCTGTAGCCACGCGTGTCCTGTCCATAGTCCGCGTCTTTGTAGGAAGGGTTGCCGGTCCCGGCGTTGTAGTCGCCAGGGTGGTCCAGGCCCAGGGTGTGGCCGATTTCGTGGGTCAGGGTCTGACGGCCATAGTTGTTCAGGTCTGGCGTCTTGTTCGGCGTATAGCTGCTGTTGGTCAGGTACCAGGAGGTGCCATCAAGTCCGCTTTGATGGTACTTGTCGTTGGTGCCCGGCAGGTAGGCAAACGCCGCTGCGCCGTCCTGGCCGCCGCTGTAGTTGCCGAACGTCATGTGGAAGTCACCGCCCGAGGCTTTCTCGGTGAAGGTCACGTTGGCCACATCAGCCCAGGATTGCATGGCCAATACGGCCTGTGCTTTCTGCTGGGTGTTGAACTGGCTGAACCCGGTGATGCCATGTTTGTTCATGGTTGCCTGGGAAGCCGAGGTGAGAAACGTATAGGTCAGATCAATCTTGCCGTTGCCATCTACGTCCCGGTACGCGGCATTCTCGCGCAGCAGGTGGTCAGCCGCCTGGTCCACAGTGAACGACGGTTTACCGTTGACCGTCAGGTTGCCGCCGCGGTCATAAAGATGGCTGAAGCTATCGATTTGCGAGTAAGCAGTGCTGGCTTGCGCGGCAGATACAATAGCCTTGTCTTTTACTTTTGACATAAACGTACTTCCTTGTTTGCAAGTGCATCAGTCTTTGTTCGATAGGAACCTCGCGGGCGAGGATAGTCCTATCACTCACCTCTTTTGAAGGCGTAAGAAAACTGACACAACTTGAAATCTTTCGTCTACAACTATTTCCACAGGAAAAATGTGACGCAGGTTCAACTTGATGAAGTCGTACGCAGTGTTTACTGGGAACGCTTGCTTTTTGCCTGACCGGTTTGGCGGCGTCATATTTAAATATTAAATAGCAGTAAAGCCGCTCTAGTTGAGCGGCGCACTTGAATAATGGATCCAATATATTGTCACGGTGTCATTAGCAACATTAAAGAGCCACTACTCGGACTATTTAAAGTACGTGCCCCCTATTACCGGGACATACTCCAGCCACACCTGTGCAACGCTTGCAAAAGGCTCTCGCCGGCAAGGCCCGGGACCTTGACGCCCTCCTCCGTGCTCATGTCTTCACCGGCCAGGATAGCATTGATAATTGCTTCTTCCACGGCCTCCGCGGCGGCGCTGAACAGCGGCGAGATATGATCGTTATTGACCATCCGCAACGGTGTGCTGAGTGGCAGATCCTTGCGCCCATAGTCTGCCGGCGGTAAATCGTGGTTACCGGTGGCAAAGGCCAGGAACAGGTCACCGCTGGAGTCCTCAGTGCCGCCACCGGTGCGCCCGATGCCGATGGATGCGCGCTGCGCCAGACGCTTGCATTGATGGGGCAGCAACGGTGCGTCCGTGGCAATAATCACCACGATGGAACCCATGCCGGGGGTACCACGCTCGGCGAAAGGTGAAGGGATGTCCATCAAGTGGCGCCCCACCGGGTAGCCATCGACCCGCAGTTCCTGGCGCTTGCCATGGTTGGCCTGCACCAGTACGCCAACGGTCCAGCCGCCCTGCTCCGCCGATAAACGTCGCGACGCGGTGCCGATACCGCCCTTGAATTCGTGGCAGATCATGCCGGTGCCGCCGCCCACGGCACCTTCCTGCACCGGCCCGGTTTCAGCCTGATCCAAGGCCTGGCGCACATGCTCAGGTTGCACATGCTGGCCCCAGATATCGTTGAGCAGGCCGTCATAGGTTTCCATGACCACCGGCATGCACCAGTACACCGCAGGGTCCGCCAGGCGCTCACGCTCCAGGGCAATCAGGGTGTCACGCACGATCCCGATGCTGTGGGTGTTGGTTATGGCCATCGGCGTGGTCAACAGCCCTGCCTCGCTGATCCACTCGAGGCCGGTAGCGTCGCCGTTGCCATTGAGCACGTGGTAACCGGCGAAACACGGTTGATGCCGTGCCTCCCCGGCACGCGGCTGGATCAGCGTGACACCGGTACGCACCTGCTTGCCGTCGACACGGGTCTTGAGCGTGCTGTGACCCACGCGTACCCCGGGAACATCGGTGATGGCATTCAATTCGCCGGGCGTGCCCAGCCCCAACGTGATACCCAATTGACGTGCACGCATACCCACTCCTTACAATTTCTGGAACGCCGGACTCAGCCGGCCACTGATGCAATACAAAATCACCGACAGGGCCAGCAAGCCGATGATAATCATGATGTCGCGCACCGACGCCTCGAGGATCAAGGTCACCAGCAGATAACCCGCGCCGAGCACCGCCAGCAAGGCCGGCAGCGGCCACAACGGCATGCGATAGGGATGCTCGCGATCACGCAGCAGCACCCGGCTCATCAGCGCGCTCAACGCCACCACCAGGTACACCAGCATGATCAGCAAAACGCTGAACGAAGTCAGGTCGGCCAGGTTCGAGCTAAAGCTCAACAGCGCCGAAGGAATCGCCAGGAACAGCGTCGCCAGCCACGGCGAATCCCAGCGTGGGTGAATACGCGTGAACAGCTTGTTGATGCTCGGCGTCCACAGCGCATCGCGACCACTGCTGAACACCACCCGGCCAATCTGGATGACGATGGCGACAATGGCGTTGAACACCGACAGGAAGATCCCGGCGCTGACCAGGCGCGACAGGGTTTCATTGCCGTGACTGGTCAGCAGGTAGCCGATGGGATCAGGGCTGCTGATCATCGCACTGAGGGACGGCGCGCCAATCAACAAGGCCGTGATCGGCACCAGCTCGATCACCACCACCAAACCCAGGGACCACAACACCGCCTTGTGCACGCCCTTGCCGCCGCACTTCATGTCTTCGGCCAGCAACACCGCCGGGCCGTAGCCATTGAACGAGAACAGCCCGATGCCGACAGCGCCGATCACCAGGGCCCAGGGTGCCAGGTGCAACACGCCGTTTTCGACGATCTGCGGTTGGAATAATACGCTGGCCGGCTGCACAGGATTACCGAAGCCGATAAACACAATCACCAGCAACGCCGCTACTTCCAACAGCAGGCAGGTACCGGTGATCCAGGCATTGAGCTTGATATTGAGGATGCCTAGAGCATAGCTACATACCACAATGACCAGGGCCACGGTCTGGGAGTCGAACTTCGTGCCCAGTGCGTTATTCAGGTATGTCGCTGCACCGGTGGCCAATACCGGCGGGATAAACAGCAACATCACCAGCACGGTCAAGAACGTGGCGTAGCCGGCCATGCCGCCAAACACGCGCTTGGCATACACGTACTCGCCACCGGCACTGTTATGGGCGCGGCCGAGTTCGGCGTAACAAAAGGCGAACATCAACGCGAGCAACGCGGCCATCACAAACGCCAGGAACACACCGCTGCCCGCCTGCTGAATGGCAAACGGGGCGATCACGAATACGGAACTGGCCGGCGTCACCGCGGAAACGGTAATGGCCACTACATCAAAGACGCTCAGGGTGGGCTTGAGCACGCCATCGGGCGCGGGGGTAGCGCTCATATCGTTATCCTCTGTCGTTGTTTTTGGTGTGAGGCAGAAACGAAAAATGATGATTTTCCGGGATATGCTTCCCGGTGAATAATCGCGACGTTATCGGCTGGGAGCCTATCGGCCAATTCCCCTATTGGCGTACTCCCCTTGACGGTGCCCGCTAAAAGCCGAACCCTTGGCCGATCTTTTGAGGGTAGGAGGCAGTGACATGAGCCTGTTCAGGGAAATCGGCATGCATGCGGGGTTGGGCCGCACCCTGTCACAGATCGGCACCGAGCGTTTCTGGAAACAGTTGGTGTTGTTGCTGCATCAATGCCTGCCCTTCGATAACGCCCTGGCGATTTTCTACCCGCTGGACGGCCCACCCCAGGCCCTGGAAGAGTACGACGCCCAGCCGAGCAGCAAACCGGCGTCGATGCTGGTTTACCTCAACGGCTTGTACCTGCTCGACCCGTTCTACCAGGCGTGCCGCGAGAACTACGCCAGCGGCGTGTATCGCCTGGAGGAAGTGGCGCCGGACCATTTCCGCCAGAGTGAATACTTCCTCAATTACTTCCATGACAACGTGCTGGAAGACGAGGTGCAATTGATCCTGCAATTGCCCGGCGCGGGGACGCTGTCACTGTCACTGGGCATGCAGCGGCGCTTCAGCTTTGAGGAAGCCGGGTTGCTGACCACGCTGGCCGCCTGGGTGCTCCCGCTGATGCAACAGCATTGGCAGCAAAGCAACCAGCGCGCACCGGCGATGGACAGTCAGATCAGAGACGCATTGAGCCATTTCGGTTGTGGCGTGCTGTCGGAACGCGAACTGGAAATCGCCCGCCTGGTACTGCGGGGGTTCTCCTCCAAGGCCATGGCCGAACGCCTGAAGATTTCGCCAGACACCGTAAAAGTGCACCGCAGGCACTTGTACGCCAAGCTGGATATTTCGTCACAGCCCGAGCTGTTCTCATTGTTTATCCAGTCATTGGGGCATGATCTGGAGAACCCGTAGGTTTAATCCGAATGAAAGAAGTTAATATGCTCCGGCAATAGATTTACACCATCAACGCGCACGGAAAAGTTCGGCCCCTGCGAACTGACCTTGATGTTCAAGGTGCTGACACCAAACTCGTGGGTCAATTGCACGTCACCCACGTCCACCGGTGGGCCTGGCTGTATATTGATGGCGGCTATGTTGCTATCTTTCAATACTGACGACACATCAATTTCATCTTCCTTCGGATTGAAATTCAAGATGATGTCCGGGTCATCGCTGAGAGAGTCGGTGCTTTTTTCATATTTGAATTTATTTTCACCTTGGCGGCCCACCAGTTGGTCAGCGCCACCGCCGCCGATAAGCACCGAGGGCTCGCCGCGGTTGGCTTCCAGGCGCTCGCGCTGGTCTGTGCCGCGTAAAGTGGGAGGGCTGTTTTCTGGGTAAGTCCAGGTACCGCCAGTTGGAAGGGTTTGTATAGAGGACATATAAGTCACCTTTCAGGAAGTAAGTTGAAAGTGTTACGTATTGGAGATCGGAATCTCTCACACGGCGAACAACACTTTCCACCCTGAATAGTTGACATTAAATGTACAAAATATGACGCCATTATCAACTCAAGCTAATCCGCCAGTTACTGATAGGCACCCGAACGTCAGGAAAGCTGGCTCAGCTTGTAACCAGCCACCTTGCAACTGTAGTCATCGGTTAACTAGTACCCCGTGCGAATGGTGTTCCACACCCGCGTGCGAATCCGGTCGATATTCAAGGGCATGGCTTGCAGCGCAAACAACTTCCCCATCATTTCCGGGCTCGGATACACCTTGGTATCGGCCTTGATCGCCGGGTCCACCAGGCTATCGGCAGCGGCGTTGCCATTGGCGTAATGCACGTGGTTGGTGATGCTGGCCATGATTTGCGGGCGCAACAGGTAATTCATGAAGGCATAACCGGCGTGTTCATTCGGCGCGTCGGCAGGCATGGCAACCATGTCGAACCAGATCGCCGCGCCCTCCTTGGGAATGTTGTAGCCGATGTTTACGCCGTTCTTGGCTTCCTTGGCGCGGCTTTCGGCCTGCAGGATGTCGCCTGAAAAACCGACGGCCACGCAGATATCACCATTGGCCAGGTCGGCGGTGTATTTCGAGGAGTGGAAGTACGCTACGTAAGGCCTCACTTTCATCAACAGGTCTTCAGCTTTCTTGTAGTCCTCGGCCTTTCTGCTGTGGTGCGGCAAGCCCAGGTAATTCAGCGCTGCTGGCAGCAGTTCCGGGCCATTGTCGAGAATCGCCACCCCGCACTTCTTCAGCTTGGCCATGTTTTCCGGCTTGAAGATCAAGTCCCATGAGTCCACCGGCGCGTTGTCGCCTAATACCGCCTTGACCTTGTCAATGTTGTAGCCAATGCCGGTGCTGCCCCACAGGTACGGGAACCCGTGCTCGTTGCCCGGGTCGTTGTTTTCCACAGCCTTGAGCAGCACCGGGTTGAGGTTCTTCCAGTTCGGCAACTGGCTCTTGTCGAGCTTCTTCAGGGCGCCGCCCTGGATCTGCCGAGCCATGAAATGGTTGGAGGGGAACACCACGTCGTAGCCGGATTTACCGGTCATCAACTTGCCGTCGAGGGTTTCGTTGCTGTCGAACACGTCGTAGGTGAAACCGATGCCGGTTTCTTTCTGGAAATTCCTGGTGGTATCCGGCGCAATATAGTCCGACCAGTTGTAGATCTTCACGGTCTCGGCAGCCTGGCTGATAGAGGCGACCAACATCAGGGGCAACAGGGCAATAGCTTTCATGGTTCGATTTCCTGGCGGTTTTTGGGCTGTTTTTATGGCAGGCGATCAAGGATCAAAGCGTTACAGAATCAATACGTAGGTCTTGCGCACGGTTTCCTGGATATCCCAGATACCGGTGCTGTTGGCCGGCAACATCAGCGCATCACCGGCTTGTATGTGAACGATTTCTCCGTTGTCAGGCGTAAAAGTGCAGCGCCCCTGGATGAAATGGCAGAACTCCTGGGATGTGATCTGCCGCCGCCAGCGCCCCGGGGTGCATTCCCAGATGCCGGTCTCGACGCCATCATTGCGCTCCACGCTCAAGGTCGAGGCCACGGCGATGGGCTCGCCCAAGGGCACGGCCACCGGTGATGAGTTCGGCAAATGGGTGTGAAGCGTGTCTTTGAATTGAGTGATGCTCATGGGTTTTCCCGTATGAATGGAGCGACTTAGTGCATGAACCCTTCCATGATCCCAGCGATACCGGTCGCCAACCGGCGGCGCCAGGGCGCGGTGTTGGGGTTGGCCAATACCTGGTCCTCATGGACAAAACTGCGGATGATCGCGTTGTAGCCCAGCCAGCGGCACGGCTCCGGTTCCCAGGCCTTCAGCGCGCGCAGGCTGCGCTCGCGTATCACCCAGGGTTGGTGGACCCGTGGCGTGTCCAGGCCCAGGATCAGGTCGGCCAGGGTGCGGCCGCCGAGGTTGGTGGCACCTACGCCCTCCCCGCCATACCCGCCAGAAAGCGCGATACCGGTTTTGTGGTCGCAGAGCATATGAGGTCTGAAATTGCGCGACATACCGAGATTGCCGCCCCATGAATGGGTAATTCTTGTGTTCTTCAACTGTGGGAAGAGCTCACCGAACAGGTAGCGACGCAGCTCCACTTCGTTGTCGGTCAAATCAAAGTTATGACGCAGCTTGCCGGCGAATTGGTAGCCACCACGGGCACCGAACACCAAACGATTGTCCGCCGTGCGCTGGCCATAGGTAACTTGCCGACTGCTCTCGCCAAAGGCCTGGCCGTGGTCGAGACCGATTTCATCCCATGTGCTGGCAGGCAATGGTTCGGTGGCGACAATCAAGCTCTGCACTGGCAACTGGTAGCGGCCCAGGGGCGGCAACGTATTGGCGTAGCCTTCGACAGCGGGCACTACCCAGGCAGTGCGTACGCTGGCCTTGGCGGTACGCAGGCTGCCGGACTGCCAATGGGTCACAGGGCTGTTTTCGTAAATGGTCACGCCCAGGTTTTCAACGGCCCGTGCCAGACCGCGCACCAGTTTGGCCGGGTTGATGGTTGCAACGTGGGGCGTGTAGATACCGCCATACGGCTTGGCGATACGGATTTGTTCGGCCAATTGCTGCGGGCTGAGCCAGCGATAGTCGTCTTCAGTCAGACCCTGGGCGTACAACTTGGCCAGGTACTGCCGCAGGCTCACCTCCTGCTCCGGGTAGCGTGCGGCGCAATACAGAGCACCGCCTTTGCGGTAGTCGCAGTCCATGCCTTCACGGGCCAGTACCTGCGCCACTTCATCAGGAATGCCGTGCAGCAGGTCAAACGAGGCGCGCCGCTGTTGCGGTGAAAGGCCGGCCAGCAGGCGGTCTTCCCCCAGCAAATTGCCCATCAGCCAGCCACCGTTGCGACCGGAGGCGCCAAATCCGGCAGTTTGCGCTTCGATGATCGCGATTTTCAGCTCGGGGGCCTGGCGTTTCAGGTAATAGGCGGTCCACAGCCCGGTGTAGCCGGCGCCGATAATGGCCACGTTGACGTCCAGGTCATGCTCCAGGGCCGGCCGCGCTTGCAGCGGGTCGTCCAACTGGTCCATCCATAAACTGATAGTGCGCCATGCCGGCATGCCCGTGTCCCCTACTCCGTTTCGATAGGGTCGATCCTAGAGCGCGGCGTCAGGGGCTGTCTTGCGCGCGTGCACGCAGGGAAATTTGTTTGAGGTAGGCCTTGGGCGACTGGCCGGTGTGCTGGCGGAACGCGCTGTAGAACGCCGACAGTGAATTGAAGCCAGCGGCAAACGCCAGGTCATCGACTTTGATGGGCGGTGTGGCGCTGTCCAGCGCGGCCAATAGATGCTGGAGCCGCGCCTGGTTGACGTAGCGGTAGAAGCTCTGCCCCAGCACCTGGTTCAGCAGGTAGGACATCTGATTGCGGCTGTAGCCGCATTCCTTGGCCACTCGTTGCAAGTCCAGTTCCGGGTCAAGATAGGGTTGCCGTGATTCGAAGTATTGCTGCAGGTCCTTGGCCATATGCCCCAGTTGCTGGGGCGACAAACCCAGGCGACTGACGGTAGGACGCGTCGATTGGGCAGGCTGCTCATGCACCAGGGACGCGTACTCGTTTACCCGCCAGATTAGCCCGTCGCGCACCGTAATGGCCTCACTGGTTCGAAACGACACAAGGCCCTGGCCGCCGCGCAAGGTGATGCGGTACTGGATAAACGCCGTATCGCCATCGGCGCGGATGCGGTCGGTGTGTTCAATCGCCTCGTCCGCCTCGCGGGGCATGCTGGCTTGCAAGTACTCGCGCAGCTCGGCGTAACCCACCACACGGTTCTGGAAGAAGTCGTGGTACTGGACCTCGGGATGGTAGTAGGCCATGACGCCGTCCAGATCGCGATGGCGCCAGCACAGGTGATGGTGCAAGACCAATTCGCCGGTGGCTTGAGTGTTCTGACAGTCATCGTCTGGGGCGATGTCGGGCATATAGGGCTCTGCGGCGAGGAAAACGCTTGAGAGTGCCGAATTTCACCCGGCCCTTCAATAGGCAGTTTGATCGTCTGACTAATGGCCTTTTGCCTAATTTTCCGTAGGACATGACCCACATCAAAATTAGCGAAAAGAACCGCCGAACGGGGCCAAAAAATTCACCTTGTGCTTGCGAACGAATGCTACTTTGAAGTTCTTCGACGTCATGACCAACGACGGTCGTGACCCCTGCCGCGAGCTAAAGGAAGCGCTCAATGAACAAGGTGGGCAACATGAACAAAGTGACTTTTCCCAACGCCTGCCAGCTGATGCGCTGGCATTTTCATCCAATCGGCTTCGAGGGGAGTATGGACGCCCCCGGCAGCATGGTCGCCCGCCTGTTCGACCGAGCCAGCGGCGAGACATTGATCGCCATCGCTGGCATCCCTTGCTCCACGGTGATGAACGCCGCCGATGTGGAGCGCATCATCGAGGCGGTAGAGGATGAGCTGGAGAGTTTTGTGCCGCCGTTGTCGTTGCGGGCCTGAACTTTCCCACCTGCAATGAAGATCCAGAAATATGAGAGGGGCTTGCCCCCTCCCACATTCAGCCCTGTGTCAGGTTGAGACTCGGCGCTGGTCATCGAAGAACGCTTTCTTGCCGTCTACCCGTTCAGATGCCCTCGGCACATTCACGCCCTGGCCCTCCGGCTTTTCCACGTACCAGTAGCAGTGGCTGACCGCCCGGGTTATGCCGACGTAGGCAAGGCGCAGTACTTCGTCCTTTTGCGCGTTGTCGTACGGCTCGCTGTCACCCTCCTTGCCCAGGCCGGCCATGCGGTAAACCTGGTTCTTATAGGGCGAGCTGGTGAGATGCTGGCAGTCCCCTAGCAAAAATACTGCATCCGCCTGCAAGCCCTTGGCGCTGTGGTAGGTCAGTTGTTTGAGCCTGCGCTCATGCCCCGGCAAGCTAGAATCCACATTAACAACAGACTGAATATGCTCTTGAATCAATAACTTATCGCTACTTTTTCGATAGAGCATCAACACTGTCTCGCCCCTTTGATAGTGCTCCAACAACCGCAGCCCAAGCGCCGCGTCGTCGCGCTCCAGCACTGTGACAGGCAGCAACGTCTTTGGCGCGCCACTGGCCTTGGCCTTCTTGCCGGGGATCGCCGGCGCGCTACGCACGATATGTTCGGCCGCATCGATGATGTGCTGATGGCTGCGGTAGTTCTCGCCGAGCATTACGCGAGTGGTGCTCGGCGATACAAATTCCTTGTTGAACTCCATAAAGTACTTGGGCGAGCTGCCGCGCCAGCCATAGATCGATTGCCAGTCGTCTCCCACGCACAACAAGGATGAGCGTTGCGCACCGCGCCCGACGTGCATCGCCGGGCCGCGACTACGGATTTCCCGCAGGCTGGCGCGGATCCACGACACGATCTGCGGCGATACATCCTGGAATTCGTCAATCATCAGGTGCGACATCGGCCGTAGCAGCGGATCGCTGAGCAGCTTGAGGTTTTCCGGGGTGTTTTCACCAAACAGGGAGAACATCCGGTTGTAGGTCATGATCGGCGGTGATTGATCCAGCAGGTGGTCTTCCAGGGCCTTCCAGAAAATACTCAGGGCTTCAAAGAAAAACCGATCCGGGTCGTCCTTGGCGAAGCGCATTTGGCTGACCGCCGTGGGTAAGTCCAACCCAAGGTTTTCGATAAACCCGGCAGCCATGACGAAACTGTCCAACAGCGGCGCTGAGGCCAGTTCGCCCTTGACCTTGTAATCAAAGCCCGGCCCGGCCGTAGCATCACCGGCCAGGCTGCTGAGGAGGCGCTTTGAAGACTCATAACTATCTAACCATATCAAAGGCTTATGACAGAAAGCTTGAAACAGGGTGCGCTTTACCGCCCATTCTGCACGCACTGAAAGCTTCGAGTTCGGCCGACTGATCTGAGCGTTTTCCCGCGCATCAAAACCCAGTACCACCCAGGCACCCAGCTCCGGGATATAGCCATGGCAATGAAATTGCGCGCCATTGATTTCAAACGTCTGGCGCCCAGGCTCTATGCCCTTGATCGGCCAGGCACCGGCGCGAAACCACAGGTCTTCGATCACATCGCACAACTCGTCATCGCGTTTGGCCGCTAACTCAGTCACGGCCATGCGTTTTTGCACGTCCGGATGATCGCGCTCCAGTTCCTTTAGCTGCAAGCCATGGCGGGCCAACGGCGCAATCAACTCGCGGAACCGCTCATGGCGACCATGCAGGCGGTGGTAACAGGCATTCATCTGTTGACGCTGGGCATCGCTGATACGCAGGTCGAAGGGGTTGCTGTCGGCGTCTTCAAAGCCTGCGCTGAGATTTTCAAAGGCTTGCAGTCGCTCGAAGCCCGGCAAGCTGCGCACCATCGGCAGAATGCGCGAGTGAAAGGTACGGACCACGGCCTGGGCTTCTTTCATGCCAAGGGGTTGGCCCCACAGGCTGAGAATTTCCATGAGCTTGTGAATGAAGTCTTTGCGCGACTCGCGGGTGAACGTCACCACCGTCATCGAACTCAGCTCAAAGCCCAGGTAATGCGTGAGCAACAGGATGCGCAGTACCAGCGAGGTGGATTTACCGGCGCCAGCACCGGCGATCACCGAGGTCGAGGGCGTGTCGCTGAAGATCATCTTCCACTGCGCGGCACTCGGCTGCGCATGCGCCGGCAGCAAGTGCGCGACATCCGCCTTCATGCGTTTCTTCACCTCAGGCGTGAGTGGCAACCGCCAATCGTCAAACAGGCTGTCATCCACCCCCGGCGCACGGTGTTCATCCGGGCGGAAATCGCGAATCAACAGGACCTGCCGGCCCTCCTCAAGCCCATCGGCCTTGCCCTCGCGGTAGCCATATTCCACACCCGCCTCATGCCCACTGCGGAAACCATCGGCTTGGCCATGCAACCAGGAAAACCGGTGCTGCGCACGCAAGCGGGTAAGGCCGTGGCCGAACAGGCGAGCAGCAAGCCGCTTCAACAGGGGCATTTCAGTCAAGGGACGCAGTTCAGGGGGCAGATCAGGCTTTTGTTGCGGCACGCGGACTCCTGCGATGAGCTTGGCTTTGACAAGGGCGCCATGGTCGCCGGAATTGGCGCTCAGTTCCAGCCAAATGCTTTGCTGTCATGCAGTTAGGCGATGAAGTGAAAGTCAGTACAGGGTTAAACAATCGAATTAATGGATAGGAATCCAGCAGTTTTTACGCTTTTTATCGATCATGCGCTGTTGGATGATAGCTCCATCAACAGGAGACGATCATGCTTGAACTTCGACCTTTCAACACCTTGGGCGGCGCCCATCATGGCTGGCTTGACGCCCATCACCACTTTTCATTCGCCGAATACCACGACCCCGAGCGTATGCACTGGGGCAACCTGCGGGTATGGAACGACGATATCATCGCGCCGGGCACCGGCTTCCCTCAGCACCCGCACCGTGACATGGAGATCATCACCTACGTGCGTGAAGGGGCTATCAGCCATGCCGACAACCTGGGCAACAAAGGTCGCACCGAGGCCGGCGACGTACAAGTGATGAGCGCGGGCACCGGGATTGCCCACAGCGAATACAACCTGGAGGCCACACCAACCAAGATCTTCCAGATCTGGATCATCCCAAATGAAGCTGGCTTGCCGCCGTCCTGGGGTGCCAAACCGTTTCCACAAGGCAATCGCGAGGGTTTTGTGACATTGGCCAGCGGAAAGGCCGGCGACAGTGAAAGCCTGCGCATTCGTGCCGATGCGCGCTTGGTGGCAGCCAATCTGAAAGCAGGGGAAAGCGCCGAGTACCGGCTGGACAGTGGGCGTCGGGCGTACCTGGTGCCGGCCACGGGCGTGATTGAAGTCAATGGGGTGCGGGCACAGGCTCGAGATGGCGTGGCGGTTGAGGATGAGCAGGTGTTGCGGGTGACGGCGATTGAGGACAGTGAGATCGTATTGGTCGACCTGGCCTGATCTCAAGCCCTCCAGGCCTCTAATGTGGAAGGGGACTTGCCCCCTCCCACAGTGTGTACGGCCTGGTTACTGGCTGATTGCACCGTCTACCAACACCTGCGCCTCTTCCACCAGTTGCTTGAGGTGATCTTCGCCGATAAAGCTCTCGGCGTAGATCTTGTAGATGTCTTCAGTGCCCGATGGCCGTGCGGCAAACCAGCCGTTTTCGGTCATGACTTTCAAACCGCCAATGGCCTGGTTGTTGCCAGGTGCATGGCTGAGTATTTGCTGGATGCTCTCCCCGGCCAATTGCGTGGACGTCACCTGCTCCGGCGAGAGTTTACCCAGCAGGGCTTTTTGCGCCGGGGTCGCCTTGGCATCGACGCGAATGGCAAACGGCTCACCCAACGCGTCGGTCAGGCCGCGATAGATCTGGCTTGGGTCCTGGCCTTTGCGCGAGGTCATTTCCGCCGCCAGCAAGGCCGGGATAAGGCCATCTTTGTCGGTGCTCCATACCGTGCCGTCCTTGCGCAGGAACGAGGCACCGGCGCTTTCTTCGCCGCCGAAACCCAACGAGCCTTCGAACAAGCCATCGGCAAACCATTTGAAGCCCACCGGCACTTCGTACAAACGACGGCCGATACGCGCCGCGACGCGATCTATCAGGCCGCTGCTGACCACGGTCTTGCCCACGGCAGCATCGGCGCGCCACTCAGGACGGTTCTGGAACAGATAGTCGATGGACACCGCCAGGTAGTTATTCGGCGCCAACAGGCCACCGGACGGCGTAACGATACCGTGACGGTCGTGGTCCGGGTCGCAGGCAAACGCGACGTCGAAGCGTTCCTTGAGGCCGATCAGGCCCTGCATGGCGTAGCTGGAGGACGGATCCATGCGGATCTGGCCGTCCCAGTCGACGCTCATGAAACGGAAGGTGGAGTCGACTTCAGTGTTTACCACCTCAAGGTTCAGACGGTAGTGCTCGGCAATCGCCGACCAATAGCGCACCCCTGCTCCGCCCAATGGATCCACGCCCAGGCGCAAGCCGGCGCTGCGGATTGCGTCCATGTCGATCACATTGATCAGATCAGCCACATAGCTGTTGAGGTAGTCATGGCGGTGAGTGGTGTCCGCCTTGAGCGCCTGGGCGTGGGTGACGCGCTTGACCCCGGCCAGCTTGTTGGCGAGCAACTCGTTGGCCTTGGCTTCGATCCACTTGGTGACGTGGGTATCGGCCGGACCACCGTTAGGCGGGTTGTACTTGTAGCCGCCACTTTGCGGTGGGTTGTGGGACGGCGTAATCACAATGCCGTCCGCCAGGCCGCTGGTACGGCCACGGTTGTAGCAGATGATGGCGTGGGAAATCGCTGGGGTCGGCGTGTACTCATCGCCTTCAGCCAACATGACGTGTACGCCATTGGCGGCCAGTACTTCCAAGGCACTCGCGCCGGCAGGTGTCGACAGTGCGTGGGTGTCCAGGCCTACGAACAGCGGACCATCGATACCTTGGGCTTCTCGGTACAGGCAGATGGCCTGGCTGATCGCAAGCACATGCCATTCGTTGAAGCTCAGCTCAAACGAGCTGCCACGGTGCCCGGAGGTACCAAAGGCCACACGCTGGGTGGAGATCGCTGCATCAGGCTGGCCGGTGTAATAGGCCGTGACCAGTCGCGGGATGTCCACCAGCAACTGGGCTGGCGCCGGTTTGCCCGCAAAAGGACTGATAGTCATGCATAAACCTCGTAAAGAAGGATTCGGAAAAAATGACAGTTTACTGGGACTTGGACTACTTCGCGACGGTATCGATCCTACAGGCGAGAGACAAATTTCAAACACTAGCCAGTTTGCGACTGGAGCAGTGCATGAGCCAACGTATCCAGGGTGATATCCAGGTTGGGATGGCCCGTGAACGTATGACTCACACGCATATGCTGGTGGTGCAAGCCACTGAGGCTGAACAACTCGCCCGGGGCGATAATCACCTGTTGCGTGAGCATGCTCTGGAAGACCAGGCGCATATCCACCGGCGCCACCGACTCTAACCAGAAACTCGCCCCCGCGACGGGCATTCGGTAGCTCACGCGGCCAGCCATGCGCGCCTCCAGCCGCAGGCTCATGGCTTGCGCTTGTTCTTGCAGGTGCTGGCGCAATGTCTGCAAGTGCTGGTCAAAGCGCCCGCTCTGGTAGAGCCGGGCAATGGCGCGCTGGCGGATTGACGATAATCGAAACGAGCGCAGTAGAAACTGACGTTGCAATTCACTGCCTATCTGATGTGACAGCAGATAACCAAAGGGCGCCTCCGGGCCCAATACCTTCTCGAACGAGGAGAACACGATCAGGCGCTCTGGGTTGACGAGATTACGCAGGGCCGCCTGGGACGGGGTGTAGCTCAGTTCGCCAAAGGTGTCGTCCTCCAGCAGCCAACAACCGTATTGGTCGAGCAGATGCGCCACCTGCAGGCGCTCCGGAACCGATAAAGCCGCGCCCGACGGCATACTGATCACTGATGACAACAGCACCAGATGCACGGATTCGTGATGCAACAGGTGCTCGAATGTGGTCAGGTCGAAGCTGCCGTCGGCGAGCCACGGCAACTCGATCACCCGGACACCAGCGGTCTGCAACAAGCGCAAGACCAGGTAGTCACAGGGTGATTCAGTCACCACCACGGTGCCCTTGAGACCCAGGGCATCAATCAGTATTTCCAGTACACCCCGCAAATCGGCGCCGATATATACCTCATCGGCCTGCCAACAGCGCGTGGGCGACGATGTATAACGCGCAGCCAACGCCGCACGAAGCTCCCAGACGCCGCAGGGTTGCGTCCAGGGTTGCAACTGGTGCGGGTACTTGCGCACCAGTTGACGTTCCAGCGTCAGCAAGTCGCCATCGAGCGAGCCCAGCAACGCCGGTTCATCGCCACTGAGTACGACCATGCCCGGACGTCGCGCCGCCGCGTATAGCCGCTCGAGCAAGTCGGCGCCCGCCATGACTTGCGAGTTAGCCGCCACTGGCCAGGCGAAGTAGCCGGACTTGGCGACCGAGTAGATGCGCCCTTCCTTCTCCAGCAGCGAGTAAGCGTACTGGATCGTCGAGATTGACACGTTCAAGCGTGCCGACAACTGCCGCAGGGACGGCAGCTTGACCGGCGTCTGCAGGCTGATTTCGTTGATCAGGCTGATCATGTAGCGATACACCGCCTGGTAGGCAAAATCTGCCTGCCGCTCTCCTCGCAGGTTCATAGCTGTTCACCGGGCGGTTTAGGCCAGCACACGCGACTAGCTCCCCGACAACTGCGCAGTCCGTGCCTGGCAAGGCATGAAGCGCTGCTTGCTTGCCAGGATGCGACGGTCGATCTGAAGAGGCCGCTTGCGGTACACATGCTGCAATAGTGGCAGCGGCAATCCGCTGGTATCCACCAGCCACTGTTGCAACATTTCCGCAGCGGGTTTGCCTTGAAGCGCCTTGTGCAGTTCGGGGAGCGCCACCAGCATGCCAGGGTGACATTGACGCAGGAAACCCTCCAGTCGCTCGCCATGCTGAATGAAGGGCGCAAACAACAGGCAGGTTAATTGACCTTCGTCCAAACCAAAGAACTCTCGGGCATAGGTGGTCGCCAGGACACGCCCATCTTCACCGGACGCCTCAGCGATCAACGCCATGGGGATTTTCCTGCGGTGCATGTAGTCCATTGCCTGGCGAAAAAAGCTTTCGACGCCATGCTCATAGGAAAGCTCACGCAGACATTGGGCCTGCAGCCCGTGCAAGTGCGCCATGAGCAATGGATTGGGGTAGGCAGGATGGCTGAAGTGAAAATCAAACGGGTCCGGCTGGCACGCCAGGAAGTCGGTCAGCAACGTTGCCTGGGGCACATCCACATCGTCGAGCAGGTCAGCAATACCGATATAGGCCAGATGACGGTGCCCACCCCGACCTGCCCCCTCAGTGCCCACATAATGTTCGCCATAAAGGTCACGGTAACAAGCGACACTCCACTCCTCCATACGCGCAAATAACCCATTGAGCGACACCGGCTTGCCGGGTGCGAAGTCGAGAGCGGTTGCCAATGCAGTCTTCTTCAGCCAGGCAAGGTATTGGCTTTGCTGGCGTGGCGAGTCGCCGCTGACCATGGCATGCACGCCGCCGTTCCATGTGGCGGCACGCTGGTAGAACTCGCCGAAGGCCAGGTAGGTATCGTTGCACAACGTTGCGCGGATATCCCCGGAGGTCAGATGCCCCAACATCAACATATTGCGCTGGCTGACCTGCCGCCCGGCAGCAGACGGAGGTCGCTGCGGATTAAAGGGCAGTACCTCCTGATTCTCCACCATCAACAGCTCGACTCTCGGGTCGTCATGGAAAAACAGCCTGCCATAGCCTTGGTTAATGCTGTCGAGGGTGGCCTGGGTCATGCCCGCATAGCGCAGGGTGGCAACCCGTAAGTGAAAAGTCTTAGGGGCCCGGCCCGCAATGGTCAGTTGTGCCGCCCGCAGCATCGCCAAGGCGTAACTGCTGACCTCGCCACCGCCGTGGGCGATCAGCACTTTATAATTACCCACTTGTTCCATGCCACCGGCTGCGACCACAATTCGTTGGACCAACAATTGGAGCACTGTTCGTTCGGTGCGCGTAAAGTGCCCGACCAAACGCTGCAAAACTTGCTGGTAAACATAGTTCATGGCTTGCTCATGAATTGCGCTCATCGTTCTACTACCTGAGTTGAAGTATCAGTTTCAAGCAACTATCAACATTAATTGCTCGACCCATTAAATCTGTAGGGCGGGTGTCGTCCGTTGCACAGCGCGCAGTGAGTTCAACATTAGCACCTTGCAACAAAACCACTGGCGATGCGTGGCAGCGCTCTCAGGGCTCCGCCCAAGCAAATCGCGCTGCCGAGCCATATCTAAACGGCGCGGCCAGCAGGCCTAGGAACAGCCCTACAACTTCCTACACTATTCCAACTAACAAACTAAGGACGCATCTGACAAAAGTTAATCGCCCACTTTAGTCGCGTCCGCGCGAAACAATAGGGCGCTTTGCGTGCACTATCCGGGTGGCCGGATACGCCTCGCTTAGTTTCTTCGGAACGTGGCAAAAATCTCAGACATTTAATCATTGCTCAATCCTTGAGATGACAGTGAAGGCACAATTATCGGCACTCAAATAATGATTAACAGATACAGAAGATCGCCTGAAACCCGTTCAGATGCGCCCGATCACAAACATTAATCGCGCCCACACAACAGCGCCGCACTGGATTTCAGGGCGGCTTAAGGAAAAAAGGTATTGTTTGCAGGGGCAGAATGCTCTTGCGGCGGCTCAACCCTGGTGCGGGTTAAGCCCTGTCAAATGGCGCATTTGCCTCATCGGCCCAGACGCCAGCGTATTCATTTGCGAATACTCCTACAGCTCAAACAGCTTCAACCTGCAATGCGACACGCTCGCGGCACGGGCATTCGTCCATGTAGCGATGCGCTTCGACGAACTGACTGAACGGAAATACCGTGGTTTTCAGTGGGACGAGCACACGATCGGCTGTCAGTTGGTTGATATCACGCAACGCGCGCTGCAATGCTACCTGGTCCTGGATGATGCCCAGTTCCGGCTTGCCGGTGAAGTTGCCGATACAGTGCACAAAGAACTGGATGTTCTTCTGGAACGCCGCACAAGCCGGAAATGGCGTTTGGTTGCCGCCTTGCAGGCCATACAGCACCAGGCTGCCGCGAGGCGCCAAGACATCGCCGAGCAACGACATCTGCGGGCCACCCAGGCCATCGAACACTACGTCGACGCCCCGGTTGTCGGTGAACTTGTTGATCTGCATCAGCAGGTCTTGCTCTTCGGTGACGATAACTTTTTCAGCCCCGAGGGACAGTAGATATTCGCGTTCAGAACTGTCCTTGGTGGCAGCAATCACTCGCACACCCAGGGCCTTGCCCAGTTGTACAAACGAGGGGCCGGCACAGTGGCTGGCATCGGTCACCAGGGCAAACTGCCCGGGCTTGACCCGCGCCAGGTCCATGTAGGCAAAGTACGCAATCAGCAGCGGCGTGTAGTGCACACTGGCTTCAATCGGGCTCAAGACATCCGGGTAACGGGTCAAGGCCGAACGTGGCAAGACGATCTGCTCGCCATACACCGGGTAATCATTAGGGCTTTCGGCTGGAAAACTGGCCACCTTATCGCCCACTGCCAAGTCATCCACGCCATCGCCGAGGGCGATAACTACCCCGGCCATCTCATGGCCAAGGCCAGAGGGCAAGCGTGCATGGGAAGACGCCAGGTTCTGGCGCCAAAGAATGTCGTACCAGCTGATGCCAATCGCTTCGACACGCACCTGCACTTCGCCCGGTGCGGGCTGCGCGGCTGCATGCTCTTCGCATTTGAGCACCTCGGCCGGACCAAACTTGTGAAAACGGATCGTGCGGGACATCGCAAACCTCGTCAAAGTAACCTCTAATGCCATGAACTTTATCTGGGCTTTTCAGCTAAGGCCACCGGTCGCCATTAATAGTCGACATGCCTGTCATTGATTCCGCGAAGGAGGAACAGACCTCAACTATCGTAGGAAAAATCAATTAGCCGGTGCAGAGTACCAGCCTTTCCCCGTAAGATTCATGCCGGTCATGCTTCTCAATCGAACCTTGGAGGTTCCTGTGTGACCGCTCACGTCAAGTTTGCTGACTCTTCCAGGACACAAGATGAACCGTAACGACCTGCGTCGTGTCGACCTTAACCTCTTGATCGTATTCGAAACCTTGATGCATGAGCGCAGTGTGACCCGCGCCGCCGAGAAATTGTTCCTCGGCCAGCCTGCCATCAGCGCGGCGTTGTCGCGCCTGCGTGGGTTGTTCGATGACCCGCTGTTTGTGCGCACCGGGCGCAGCATGGAACCCACAGCGCGCGCCGTGGAAATCTTCGCCCTGCTCTCCCCGGCCCTGGACTCGATTTCCACCGCCGTCAGCCGCGCCGCCGAATTCGACCCGGCCACCAGCACTGCCGTGTTTAGGATCGGCCTGTCCGATGACGTGGAATTCGCCCTGCTGCCGCAACTGCTCAAACGCCTGCGCGCAGAAGCCCCGGGCATTGTGCTGGTGGTGCGCCGCGTCAACTACATCCTGATGCCCGGCCTTCTCGCTTCCGGTGAAATCTCCATCGGCGTCAGCTATACCGCCGACCTGCCAGCCAACGCCAAACGCAAGGTGCTGCGCCGCAGCCTGCCTAAATTGCTGCGTGCCGATAGCGTGCCCGGCTCACTGAGCCTGGACGACTTCTGCTCGCGCCCCCATGCATTGGTGTCGTTTGCGGGGGACTTGAGTGGGTTTATTGATGAAGAGCTGGAAAAGCTTGATCGCAAACGTCACGTCGTACTGGCGGTGCCACAGTTCAACGGGCTGGGCACGCTGTTGGCGGGCACCGACATCCTGGCTACCGTACCGGATTATGCCGCCGAGGCGCTGACTTCGGCCGGAGGCCTGCGCGCCGAAGACCCGCCACTGCCGGTGCGTTCATTTGAACTGCACATGGCGTGGCGTGGGTCACAGGATAATGACCCGGGGGAGCGGTGGTTGAGGTCGCGGATTCAGATGTTTTTTGGGGATCCTGAGAGTCTTTAGGCGTTGTCGGGCAGGCTGTTCGGCTGATCATTTCTGCCTTTCCACAAACCATGGAGCTCCGTTCACTTCCAGTGGATTGCTACATTGGGGGCACATCTGAGGGCATGGTTTGAAAAGGATGCCCCCAATCTAAAGCCCAACAGTTCCGTTCTCGAAAAGTCTCCCCTGCGCTGTTCCCAGCCGCCGTTGAGCGCTAGTCGATGATCTCAGTTAATGGCTGAACCTCCATACGAGAACGAGTGAGGAGTCGTGTGATCGACACTGATGGTGGCGCACCATCATTAGATGTGTCCGTAAGCTTGCGCTTGCACTTCACAAAGCCGGAGCGCCAAGGCGACAGCGGCACGTGGTCGTGTACAACGACGTCGAGGGCCAGCAGGACACGGCATCAGGGCGCCCCTACGCCAACCCGTAGCACCCATGCCCCTGCAGGGGGGATCCGGAAAACTCGCTCAAGCGCTGGAAATAATCCGCCACTGCCGGCAACCACGGATGCTCGAACGGAGTGTCGATCCAGCGATTCACCGAAAGTCCCACAGGAATATCCGCCTGGGGATGTGGTCCGTATCTATTAATGGGGGCGGAAGGCTCCGTTAGACTCAAGTCGTTGTCAGGCAGGCCTCATTACTGATGCTTGAAATTACTGAGGATGGCTCACGTAAACGCCGCGACGTTCAGATGATATGCGCTAAGCATCAAATCTTGAGCTGAAATGACATCTCCATCCAAGATCGTTCAACTTTCCGATCATCTGCTCAGCCAAGCCATTGGCTCAAGCGTTAGAAATATTGGATACTGCCATTGCGCCAGCACCCATCTTTCAAGGTTGAAATGACACATGGCAAGGAAGAAAGCCAAAAACTCCGGTGGCACCGGCATACTCATCATTATTGCTCTGGCATTCAGTGCTCTCGCTGCGATCCCCAAAAACGCCTGGATAGCGATCGGTGTCATAGCGGGTATCGGCACGATTATGTGGCTGCTGGCCGAACGCGGAAAACGCCGGCTCAATCAGCTTCAAGAATCGGCTGCAAAGAATATACGCCCGCAAAAGCCACAAGGCTTAGGCGTAACGTTTTCCATGCGTGAGGTCTCGACGAGCAATAGGGACAATGAGGAAAACCCCGAGTTTTATACGGTGCAACTTGGCTCTGCCCCTGCCAATACCTTTAAAATTCCAAGTATCAGCTCACAGAGGGCCGACGCCCGCTGGGTGCCTGCTGGCGAAATCATCGAAGTTGCCGGTTTCTCCCTGCCTGGCGGCATGTTTTATATCGGGAGCACACTCGATAGCAGACATGATGCTCAAGAGCCTTCACTGATCAACCCAAAACTTCGGATTGCCAAGAACTACGTCGACCTCAACGAGCGACTGATGTCTTATTGGCCGAGCTTTCACTCCATTACACCGCAAGCGCGACGCGGATACCTGCAATGGCTCGCAGCTGGGCGTAGTGATCCGTTGGCAGATACCGGCTATGTATTTTTGTTTTTCTATGGTTTGGAACGTCGAGCCCTCATTGATCCCATTTACGATTCAAAGGTCATTAATGAGGTTCCTCTTATAGTCGACGAAGTCCGGCGTCTACTG
Source organism: Pseudomonas haemolytica (assembly GCF_009659625.1). Lineage (GTDB taxonomy): Bacteria > Pseudomonadota > Gammaproteobacteria > Pseudomonadales > Pseudomonadaceae > Aquipseudomonas > Aquipseudomonas haemolytica. Next base: position 536,821 of record NZ_VOIW01000005.1, read on the forward strand.
AGTATTTATAGAGGAAATGGGTCATTCCGAGGCTATGCAGAAGGCTTCCTTGACTACCTAGGCAACCGCGCTGTTGACGCGAATCTCTACCTTGGCCTGCCACCCAATGTGGCCGAGCACAGCTACGAAATGCCTCTGCCGCTGCGCATCGGTTTAGGCCAGCACGCGGCCAATAAGCATCCGCTGAACGCCGATTGGGCACTGGCATGGGCGTTGGCCGACCCCAACATCAATAAACGCACGCCAGTCATACGCTGCAAAGATGTGTTTTCACGCTTGTTCAAGCTCAAGTACGAAAACACTTATCCTGCGGGCCTGACATTGGCGCAGAACAAAACCAAGCTCAAGGCCAGCTATCGCCCTGCCTCTGCCGTAATAAAGGCCCCCACGCTTACCCTGGGGGATCTACCTGACGTTATGGCAACCTCGGGCACACGTAAAATTTTGCAACTGCTGGTCGAGCAATGCACCAGCGAAGTTGAGCCCTACAGCCGTTATTTGGGAAGAAACCCTGAAAGCGCAGAGGCACTTGAGGGGCTCCTGCAGCTTCCTGTCGCGCTCTGGCCGAAGGCAGCCCATGATGAATTGGATGAGTTGCAGTCTAGGATTGGTAACGACCTGGTCGTCATGAGTTTTGGCGAGCTCGCAGGGCGCTTTAAAAGCGCGGGCGCATTGTCTCGAGACAAAGTAATCGCTCTGGCCCGCGCATTGGAGTCGCTGCATATTGGAATGGAACCCGACGTACTGGGTGGCAGCAAGACGCCAAAAGCCGAGGACCGGATAGCGTTGTTTGTAACCCAGCCTGAAGATGGATCACTCCGTGCGTCTGCTGCATACAACGCTGCATCGGTAACCCTTGATTTGGCCAGTGCGGTGGCTTCGGCCGACGGTGATACCTCCAACGAAGAAATCACACTGCTTGCTCAGCATATCGATTCATGGAGTCACATGAGCGGTGCTCATCACAAACGCCTCAAAGCACATCTGCAAATCCAACTCCAACAACCGCCCACGCTTGCCAGCCTTAAGAAAAAGCTCGATCCCTTGCCCGTCGATGCAAAACGCACCATTGCCGGCTTCCTCGCTCATCTGGCGCAGGCCGATGGCATCGTCAGCCCTGCGGAAGTGAAGTTGCTGGAGCGTGTGTATAAGGTACTGCAATTGGATAGCCAGTTGCTTTACAGCGACCTCCATGGGGCGGCAGCCGGTGTGGGTATTGCCGTGACGCCTGCCACCACTTACCCATCCGCCGAACCCGGCGCGCAGCCTGCCTCATCTTCGAAACAAGGTTTCGTCCTTGATCATGATCGGATTGCACAGCTTCAGCGGGAGACGGCGGAGGTCTCCGCCCTCCTCGCCAAGGTGTTCACTGAGGATCAGGTTGAGGAGGCGGAGCGGCCGACTGAAAGCGCTGAACCGAATTCCGAGTCGAGCGCGGACGTGCCTGGGCTTGACCTGGAACACTCGGCCTTCCTCCGCCTGTTGATCTCTCGCCCGGAATGGAGCCGCGCAGAACTGGAAACCGCTGCCAGCGACATGGAGCTGATGCTCGATGGCGCTCTGGAACAAATCAACGACATGGCTTTTGAACGATTCGACATGCCCGTCACAGAAGGCGACGACCCGGTCGAGATAAACACAGACATCCTGGAAGAATTAGCCCTATGAGCACTATCAGAGCCAAGGATCGCGATGCGGTCATTCAATCGTTACGCGCGGGCGTAGTGCCACGTGTTGGTCAGCACCTGATTCAGGTTGGCCGTGTAGGTGAGCTTGATGCTCTGATCAAGGATGTCGAACGTCTGATGGAGAGCGGATCAGCGTTTCGGGTGGTGATAGGCGAGTACGGCGCAGGTAAAACGTTCTTTCTGAACCTGGTTCGTGCTATCGCCATGGAACGAAAACTCGTGACCATGCATGCCGACTTGAACCCTGACCGCCGGTTGCACGCCACCGGGGGGCAAGCTCGCTCGCTTTACTCCGAACTGGCCAAGAATATGTCAACGCGCACAAAGCCTGAGGGTGGTGCCATGCAAGGCATCGTGGAGAAATTCATCTCCCAGGCCAAAACAGAAGCCAAGGCAGCGGGTACCGACAGCGAGACAGTAATTCGTAAACACTTGGCCGAATTGACCGAAATGGTTAATGGCTATGACTTTGCCGAGGTGATCGCTACCTACTGCCGCGGTTTTGAGGAAGGCAATGAGCAACTGAAGGCGGACGCCATCCGCTGGCTGCGCGGAGAATTCACCACCAAAACCGATGCCCGCGCTGCCTTGGGCGTGCGGACGATCATTGACGACGCCTCCGTCTACGACCAGCTCAAGTTGCTTTCCAGGTTCGTCAGACTCGCAGGGTTCGGTGGCCTGATGATATGCCTCGACGAACTGGTTAACCTCTACAAACTGGCGAATACACAGGCTCGTAATGCCAACTACGAACAGATCCTCCGCATCCTCAACGACTCATTGCAAGGGTCATCCGAAGGATTGGGTTTCGTGCTAGGCGGCACGCCCGAGTTTTTGATGGACACTCGTCGAGGGTTATTCAGCTACCCTGCCCTGCAGTCGCGATTGGCTGAGAACTCGTTTGCCAAAACCGGACTGGTGGATCTCTCGGGGCCGGTCATTCGCCTTACCAGTCTTACCCCTGAAGACTTCTACGTACTGCTTCAAAAACTCCGCCACGTATATGCCGGCGGCGATGCTGAAAAGTATTTGCTGCCTGACGAGGCGCTTCCTCTGTTTATGGCTCACTGCAACCAACGCCTAGGGGAAGCCTACTTCCGCACACCGCGTACCACGATCACAGCGTTCATCAACCTACTGGCCATCCTGGAGCAAAACCCAGGGGCCGATTGGCGAACACTGTTAGGGGCAGTCGAGGTCGCCAAGGATTCCTGCGGTGAAGATGATATGAAGGTCGATGCGGACGATGAACTTGCCACCTTCACACTCTGATTCATCAGGCTTCGAACAGCTAGAGCCCCGAATCCAGCGCTGGATTTGGGCTGAAGGTTGGACCTCCCTTCGCGACGCCCAGGAATGGGCCGTGCCTGTTCTGGTGCACGCCGATCAGGACGTCATCATCGCCGCAGCAACAGCCGCTGGCAAAACCGAAGCCGCCTTCTTACCCATCCTGACGAATCTGCTCAATAACGATGATCCTCCTGGTGCGGTGCTGTATATCAGTCCGCTCAAGGCCTTGATTAACGATCAATGGGACAGGTTAAGCCGACTCTGTGAACAGCTTGAGATCCCTGTTGTCGCTTGGCACGGAGATGTTTCATCCAGCAAAAAACACCGTTTTCTCAAATCATCTGAGGGCGTCCTGCTAATCACTCCCGAATCTCTTGAAGCATTGTTCGTCAATCGTGGCTCAAGTCTCGGCGGGGTATTCCAACACCTGCGCTATATCGTCGTGGACGAACTACACGCTTTCATCGGCAGTGAGCGAGGCAAACAACTTCAGTCATTGATGCACAGGGTTGAACTTGCTGCGGGGAGGCGCCTCCCCAGAGTTGGGCTTTCAGCCACCCTCGGCGATATGAAGATGGCGTCAGCGTTTTTGCGCCCAGCAAATGCCGATAACGTTACCGTTACCGTTATTGAATCGAAAAACGCTAACCAAACACTTCAGGTGCAAGTTCGCGGATACATTCAGCCGCCAATGAGCGAGCTTAAAAAGAAACCTGGTCAACTTAATGTGCAGGAGGGGGATGAAGACGACACGGAAAACGAGGCAAGCCCCGACTTCGCGATTGCTGAGCATCTCTACCAGGTACTACGCGGCAGTAATAACTTGATATTCCCGAATAGTCGGTCTCAGGTTGAATGGTACGCAGACCAACTGCGCCGACGATGCGAGAAAGACGGCGTTCCCAACGAGTTCTGGCCTCATCACGGCAGTCTCTCGAAAGACCTGCGGGAGCAGGCTGAACATGCACTGAAAGCCGGCGACCGGCCAGCATCTGCGATTTGCACTACAACACTTGAACTCGGAATAGACATCGGCAGTATCAAAGCGGTGGTGCAAATTGGTGCCCCACCTTCCGTGGCAAGTCTGCGTCAACGTTTAGGGCGTTCGGGCAGACGCCCAGGAGAGAAAGCAACGTTACGCGTTTACTGTAAGGAATCACCGCTCACGGATAAATCTGGCTTATCTGATCAATTACGCCAAGGGTTGGTACAAACCATTGCCATGGTTCGACTGCTGACCAGAGGTTGGTTTGAACCTCCCAGAGCGCAGGGCATTCATGCCTCCACCTTGGTTCAGCAATGCCTTTCCATCATTGCTCAATGCGGCGGCGCTTCGGCTGCCGACCTATGGAAAAACTTGATTGTTGAAGGCGCATTTCAAGGTATTGAAAAGCCGGACTTTGTGAAACTACTCAAATCTCTGGGTGAGCACGAATTGATTGTCCAGGACAGCTCAGGGTTGTTGCTGCCTGGAACAGTTGGCGAGCGCATGATCAATCACTATGAGTTCTACAGCGCATTCACCAGCGATGAGGAATTCCGTCTGGTATGCGACGGTAAAGCGTTGGGCTCGGTCCCCGTGAGCCGTCCGCTTACTAAAGACCAGCGCATTATCTTTGGTGGCCGTCGATGGCAGGTGCGTGATGTTGACCTGCGGGCCAAAGTCATCATTGTCTCAGCGGCACGCGGCGGGGCTCCTCCACAGTTCGATGGCTTGGGCGCAATGGTACATGACGCCGTACGCGCGGAGATGCGAGCAGTCTTGGCGGACTCCAGCCCCTGCCCTTTTATCGATCATGGTGCCAAAGCTTTACTCGACGAGGCCCGAAAAACTTTTGCGTTATTGGGGCTTGGTGAGCGGTACCTTATCGAGTCGGGTGGGAAATGTTATTTGATCAGTTGGTTGGGTGATTACGCTAATGATGCACTACGCCTGCTGCTCAATTATGTAGGTTTATCTTGTGATAATTCGGGCTTAGCTATAGAGATCGACGCGAGCATTGATCAGACAAAAAATGCACTCACGGATGTGGGAAGTCTGGATCCAAGCGATCTGAACTCGATACTCTCAGATGTGGAGAACATGTTGCGCGAAAAATGGGATTGGGCGCTGCCAGAGACGCTGCTTATAAAATCTTTCGCATCCATATCTCTCGATATTTCACACGCAGTACTTTTTGCCAAAAAGCAACAAGAAAAATAAAAAAGGTCAAGCATAGGCTGGAGGTGTGTACGCTGCATGGGCAGTCCATTACTAGTCTTCATCCGCTGCCACAAGTTAATCACCCGAAGAACCGCAGAAAGTGAGCGGCGGATTTGGAGGCAGCGTACAGTAAGCCACTGAGCTTTCAGCGCCGATACTGAACGTACACACAGCCAAGTAATCCGCTCACACCCTGATGGCAGCATGCTGCCAGGCAAGCGCCGCTTCGCTAGTTTTTGTTCATTTACAAAGCGGCGGATGCACTTAATCGCTCCCATAACTGAAATATTGCCCAGCATTGGTTTTCCGCAAACGGGCTCAGCGTGTTTTCAGCAACGCCTCAAAATTCGAAACCTGAATATCCGAAGCCCCGCTCAACATGTCCCGCGCCAACGCCCGTCGCTTACTCAGCAACTCATCCAGCGTCGCCTCAAACGTCGGCATCACGGCGTCTCGAATCGTTGGGTAGTACACATATACATCCTTCTCCTGCCCAATTCGATAAGCCCGATCCGTCGCTTGATCTTCCTTGGCCGGGTTCCAGCAACGAGTGAAGTGAATGACATGGTTCGCCGCCTGCACGTTCACCCCAAACCCGACGGCGATGGTCGACAGAATGATCACTGCGAAACCAGGCTGCTCCTGGAATTGGTCGATCAACCTCTGCCGGCTATTGGCACTCTGACTGCTAGTACTAGTATCGCCGTTGATGACCGTAGCCCGAAACCCAAAATGCTCTTGGATCGAGTGCTGCAATTCCCGCTGGATATCCCGCAACTCAGTGAAAACGATGACCTTGTCGCCGCTCCCGGCTTTTTTGATCGACTCAAGCGTCTGCATCAACCACTGCAGCTTCGGTGAGTTGTCGCGCAGTCGCGTATCCGGCTGAACACTATACGGATGGGCACAAATGAGCTTGAGCTTGTGCAGCAACCCAAGCATGCCGGAGGTCTTTTGATCGAGCTGTTCTTCGATCTGTTGTTTCTGGCTGTACGCAGCTATTTCGGACAGGTACAGATTGCGCTGCAAGACATGCATGCCAAGTGAACGGCAGGCTGTGTCTTCGATTTTAGCCGGCAGGTCCTTGGCAATATCTTGCTTGGTTCGGCGCAAAGTTTGCGGATCGATAAGCCCACGCAGCCGTTCCAGTGCAACTGTGTCACGGTCCAACGCTGCTTCGATTGGGCGCTGGTATTCCCGGCCAAACTGATTCAACCCCCCCAGAAAACCTGGCTGAATGAAGTCGAACAGACACCAAAGATCTATCAAAGTGTTCTCGACAGGCGTACCGGTGCACGCCACTCGAAATCTCGCCGGAATGGCTTTGATCGCCTGAGTCACCAGTGCAGCCGGGTTCTTCAGTTTCTGCGCTTCATCGCACACGACGATCGACCACTGCTGGCGCGCCAGGGAAAACTCTTGATCGCGAAGCGTCTCGTAAGTCGTCAGGACGATTCGGGCGCCACCCATCCAACCAGGGCGCAGCAAATTCGTGATGCCTTTGGCTTTCAAGTCGGCAGGGATTTCTTCCTTCTTGAACTTCACTGCACTCAAGGCTGAGCCATACAGTTTCAACACTGGTAGCGCATCAGTGAAGAAGAACCGATGAAGCTCACGCTCCCAGTTATCAAGCAACGAAACTGGGGCGACAATAAGTGTCGGTTTGTCTTGTGGATATTTTTCCAGGTACCAGACAAGGAAGGTGAGCAGCTGGATCGTTTTCCCAAGCCCCATGTCATCAGCGAGCAAGCAACCTGACACGTCCGCGGGGGACAAGCGGAACAAATGCTGCAACCACGCGACGCCTTTAAGTTGGTGCTCACGTAATACGACCTCAGGCTTGAGCAGGCTGGGCAACTCTGGTATTGCATCCAAAGCGGCGCGTAATGCTGCTTGGCGAATCTCAACGTAGGTCGGTTCGTCGATGTTGTGGCCGATTTGCAGTACAGCTCTACCAACTTTTTCCTGCTGTTGGACCAGGCCGGTCTCGACAGGGGCGATCTTCTTGGACCAGGCATGAAGGAGTTGCCCGGCTGTGGCAATCGACAGCGGTGTTTCGGACTCTGGCAAACAGACCGTTTCATCACCGGCAGCGCGAGCTTCGTCCAGCCGTTGCTCAAACGCTGCAAATTGAGCACGGTCGGATGGATCCCAACGCCCAAGAATTTCTGCGTCAATACCCAGCGCCGCCACATCCTTCGGCAACCAGTTCTCGGTCGCCTCCTTGACGAGGAAAGGCGAAGTAATTCTTTCCGCTTCCCCGATGCCTATCACACGGTCGCCGTAAAGAGACAGGTCTAGGACTGAGTCGAACTCAATACCGGCCGCTTCGTTTTGCCAACGCTTAAGCAGATCGCTGATGCCTGCCAACTGGCGCAAATCAAAATTGCTGAGTTCCAGCTCATAGCCCTGCCAGAAACCAGCTGGCATTCCAGCGGCTAACTTCAGTTGCAACTCATGCACGAACGGCGCGAGCTCATAGGCTGCTTTAAATTCAACTTCGATGGGCGCTTGCGACGTTGGCGAGATCGGTTCGAGAGTCAGATTTACCTGCTCGATGTGCTGTCCCGCTTCATCCAGTTTGGGCTCCAGATGAAAGCGATGAAAGAAAATCCCAGCCTCGGCCAGGTCGTCTTCATATGTCTCGGCATCCAACACTTGCGCGGCACTTTCGCCGAGTGCGCTGTAAGGGTTGCGGACGAAAGAAAGAGCATCGTCCCCAGCGACCCGACGCCCGGGCAACGAGCGCACATAGTCCAGTACAGATTTGACTTCGGGATCAATCAGCACGTGTGTCAGCGATCCATCATCACCAGTCACCCGATATCGATCCTGAACCTGATTAGCGCCGTCGAAACTTTCAAGCCAGTTTGCCGGCTGGCCTTCAAAGGTGGGTTCCAGTTCGATAACCGGTATATTGCCTACTGTCGATTTTCGCGGGTTGAGTCGCAAGCTTTCAGGTTTGATAACGACGGTCTTATCCAAGAAGCCATCCATGCCGGCACCAGCCTTGCGCGCCAACTTCCTGATGCTAGCCCAGCCAATCTGGTTAGTTACTTCACCCGGCTCATTTTGCTGAGCCAGATAAAGTTGCCGTACCGCACCGGTCAGTTTCCACGACGACTCGGGCAGAATTTCCATTATTCCGTGGCGCTGGACGATGGCACCTGTACGCTGCACCTGCACATTTGCATTGGACTGCGGGTCGCGCCATCCACTGACAGTGACCTTGAAGTCGTCAGAGGCAATACTGCCTTGGCTACTCAATTGAGGGATGAGGGCTGTCTGTGGCGGCAACCCCAATAGCGGCAGACTTGTTAAGTGCTCTGGCTCATCAAGAAGCCGATAAAGCTCGTCCCACGTTAGCAACCATCGATTGCTGAGCTGAGAGACGAACTCCTCCTCTTCCAACTGATCCAAATAGCTTGCCAGCGGCCAGGACTGCGCATTCTCCGCCAAGCTCAGGGGATAACAAATCCCCTGCTCCTCAATGGAAAAAACAGGCTCAGTATTTTCTACCACCGAATTCGGCTGCCGGCCGATGCCTTTCAGCAAACGCTTGAGCATTACTGTCTCCAAAACCTGAGTGGCTGGTGATTGACGGGCTTGAAGCCCAGGCGTTGGAGCGCTGCAACGGCAACCTGATCATTGTAATCAAGCTGGACCTGAAACGCGCCACCGCGCGCGCGTTGGTCATAGACTTTGTGCTTGACCGACTTTAGAGCGTCACGGACTTGGTCTTCGAAAGCCATGGGTTTGGGTGCCCCTGGCGTGCCGGCCGGACTCCGCACGCGAATGCCCAATTTCCCTAGAGAGTCATCGAATTTGCTCAGCCAACCCTCTATACGGTTTGGGCGGCTCGGTGCAGGTGAATGCCGCATTCGATCCAGCGCACGATTTGCCTGCTTCAGCTCGGCGGTAAGCTCAAGGTGGGATTTGTCTGGATTGAATGGCGAATCATCTGCTTTGTACACATAGCAGGCATTGCCTGTACCGGAGAACTCTACGAAAAAGTAGTTCCCAATCTGCATGACAACAGCATTGTTGTGACCAGGACCGCCTACCAACTTACTCAAGCGCCCTTTATTCTTCTCACGGAAATGGACGAAGTCCCGCCCGCGGTCATTCCACGCATCCGCCCCCATAACAATTCGGGTGTAGCTCATTTGGTTGGCAAATCGCAGCCAATAATGCAGACGCGATTGATCGACCTCGGAGTCTCCCTTCAACAGGTTGAAGAAGTGCTCAAGATCTTCCTTCGCGAACCACGCAACGACCATTGCACAGACATTTTTTTCAACGTACTGCAGCCAACTGTTTTGTCTGGAACGGATCTGAGGGCTGCCCCAGTTGTCGAGGGCGACCTGTTTGAGCAGCGACGAAGGTTTCTCTCGATACGCTGCCAAGTGATAACGCGACAGGCATGCACTCAGAATGTCGTTCATGTACCGCGGATGCTGCCGGCCGATGTCGACAAGGTCGGCTAAGCGCTGAGAAAACTCGGCGTCATCCAACATAAAAATACGAGAGATAAGTACGTTAAAGATCCTTCGCCACAGCCAACTGCTGTCAGGGATCTGCGCAATCGTCTGCAGTGCCGAAAGGTCGCTGATCTCTCCCTTGAACATCTGGTCACCCAGCCTAGCACCTGCCTGCTCGGAAAAAAGCTCCTGATGCTGCTGGACGATATGCACCCATTCCTTCTCGCGTTTTTGCTGACCTCTGACGCAATCGAAGCCAAGCTGAACGTCTGCCCGCAACACACACCAATTGGCGTTCTGATCAGGCGTGGCGGCCTCGTACCAAAAGTAGCTAAAGCACAACGCCAACCAATCTCGGCGACTCAGTCTCCGTTTTTCAATGCGGTGATGGATTTCTTTGTGCACTCGGTCAAAAAGCTGGTCATCGTCCAGTATCGGTCCGACTCGCTCACTCTTGTCCGAGAGACCGGCAAAAACCAAACGCCATTCTGAGGCGTTGAGTGGGAGTACATTGCGGAATTTGTTTATCGCAGCGCGGCGCTTTTCCTGAGGTGGTGGCAAAGCTTTTTCAGCGCGTTCGAATCTTTCGTAAAGATCAATTCCAGCAGCACCCAGACGGAAGAATCGCGCCAACGGTTCAGGCGCCGGCCCCGTGCGATGTGCCAACAGACTCAGGTTAATAGCGGCGGAAAGCCTCGCGATTGGGCTAGTCATCGGCTCATCGCCAACTGGCACTTTTCCATATCAGTGTTATTGAACACCGGTACCTCTGGCTTTAGGTTGTCCTCCTTTTCCTTCAAGCCAAAGAACTGCATACGCAACTCCACTCGCCGGCTCTCTTCCTTGGTGTCCTTTGCATTGTTGAACGACACACCGCCCGCCAGGAAAATCGATCTGATTTGCTGTTGGTGCTCCGGCGACAATCCGACTTGGAGCGGGCTGCGGCTATCGAGCAGGCTGCACATCACCCACTCTGAACGCTGCAGTGAAAGGTGCAGGTTATAAAGATAAGAGCCGTCGGTGTCTGTCGATCCCTCGATCACAATCTGTTTGAACCATTTCCGGCCTTCTTCGCTGTTAGCCGCGTCCAGAATCATCGGCACAACCTCCTGAAGTGCCGACTGGCCATCGTTGCTCAGCGCGTACTGGTTATGCCCAAATCGGCCAGCATCGCCGAAGCTAATCCGATTGTCCTTACAGTCCACAACGATGGTTTTACTGGCAGTCTTCGCCTTAAGGTTCAGGAGCTCGCAGAGCTGACTGATGTCCCTATTACGTTGCTTCTCTCCCTGCTCCGCTTGGTTAATACGCTGCGTCACAGAACTCAAAGCCGCCACCATGACCACAAGAAATAGAATCATCATCGCAGTCATCAAATCAGCGAAGGAGATCCAGAACGGCTTCTCTCCCTCGTCCTTTGAACGGACGACCGAAGGCATTTGCTTACCAAACATCGACTAGCCCCCGTTACTGCCTGATTCGTTCCATGATTTCGCCGAAGTCTTCGAGACTTTCCTTGACCCCTTCTACACCGCCAGCGAGGCTCTTGACTGCTTTATCGAGCTCGGCATCCAGACTACCCAGCGTTTGTCTCAAGGTCCGATCCATACCATCACCGAACTCTTTAAAGCCGTTACCCAACACACCACTGATGTTTTCCAGGTATTCATAAACTTCACGGTTAAGCGCCTGCATTCGCTCGCTTTGAACCTTCAGGTCCTGGAGATACTGGCTGCGGCCGCTGGCCTCCCCTTGTGCGCTTGCGACAACCCCTTCGATGACCGCGAGAGTTTTCGCCAGCGCTTCACGATTGTTTCGATAGTCCGCAACCACGGTGTTCAACTCACGTGATGCCTGTGCAAGCTCAGTACCTGCGCCCTGGACTGTGCCCATCAGCCCCGCAGTCGACTCACTGGCACGCGCAACGCTTTGTCCGGCCGTTTCAAACCGCTCAGCCGCCGCCCGCATCTTGTCTGCGCCTAGCTGCATGCTCTGCAAATGCTGCTCTGTTTGGGCACTCAATGCCTTAACGGTGTCCTGTGCAGATTTCTGTTGCTCTGACACTGTTTGCAGCAACGCCTTGACCTGTTCGTCAAGACCGCCCACCAAGTCACGGGTGCCTTGATGCAGGTCAGCCTGTGCAGCGCGGGTGGTTTGATCCATCTGCTGCTGGCCGTGCTCCAATTGCTTGAAGACTGCCGAGAGTTGCTCACCCAGCACCTCAACGGAGCCCGCAATTTTCGCCATGGTTTCCTGTTGACCTTGGCCGATGTTCTGCTTGATCGACTCAACAAAAGCCTGGAGATTCTCAGCCATTGCCTGTTGGCGAGCCTCGCTTTGAGCAAACAACTTCTCCAACTGCTCGGCCATTCGAGCACCTGCCCCCTCCCCTTCGTTGCCGATACGGGCAACCGAAGCCTGGAGATTGGCGAGCATCTCGTTCATCCCCGCTTGCATGGCGTTCTGTCCGGCCTGCATATCGGAGAGTAACTGAGCGATCATAGTCGAGCTGTTTTGGGTCGAGGACTCGCTAGCCGAACGCATATCTTGGATCAGCGTCGAAAAGCCCTGCTGCATCGACTGCATGGCGGCAACGGACTGGCCCATCAGTTCGTGTAGGCCATTGAACTGTTGGCCGAACGTACCTTCCAGCTTGTTCATGAAGGCAACTAGAACATCCTGAAGAAGGTTCTGTACTTGCCCTGACTGATCGCCACTGGCGGCCTGAACCGCACCCGCGATAGCTTCAAGGGGGGATTTGAGACTGTTCTCAATCGCACTGCTTACCTGATCGGCCAACAACTGCCCAGAGTCACGGTAAGTCGTTGACAAGGTATCCGCTAATTTGAGGCTTTCGCGGACTTGGGTATCAACGAGGTTTTGCAGCATTTCCCGCAGATCCGTTACCAGGCTGTCTTTGAGCTGACGGGTCTGTACGGAGCTTTCAGCACTTGAGCGTACAAGCTCAGCTAGGTATTCCTCTCCAACACCGCTATCGAACAGCCCGTCAATGGTTTCGTTGAACGTTTCAAGGAGTTTATAGCATTGGCCCAGACGCCACTTCTCAGTAATCGTAACGACTATAGAAGCCATAATTGAGATAAAGGAGCCGATGAACGCAAACAATACGTCCTTGAGCAGCTTATCTACGCTGGCATTTACCTGCTCCGGAGTGCTTGGATCAAAATGTTGCAGGCCTAGCATCAAACCAAAGAAGGTTCCGACGATACCAATGCCGGTCAAAATGCCAGGTAAGTGTTTATAAAATTCGGTCCCTAGCGGTGTATCGACTACGCTTTGAGGTGAGAAAAAATGCGCCGCCCCGGCGGTAGAGCGTGATCGGACAAGTACCGGCTCACCGTCCTGCAGCTCAAACTGATCATGCAGCGTTTCGGCGTACTCGTGCCAGGAGTGCTCCAAAGTGCTTCCATTGAACAGTTGCTCCAATTCAGAGCGCCGTTGAGGTGCGGCGAGAGCTTTCACGCCCTGCACGCGTTTAGTCAGACTTTTCAGCTGATTGCTAAGCTTGAAGGATCTACAAAAATAGCGGACAAAATACCAAGCGCATAAAATGAAAACAAAACCGACCACAATTTTTGGTGCAATCAATTGCTCGGAGCTCGCCGCATCCCAAAGATGCAGCAGCGTCGAAAAATCCATACTTTCCGCCTTCAATTAAGCAATTTTGATGTTCGGGGACTTCGTCACGCCCACAGTAATGCGTCAATCGTCAAACCCGATGGCAGAGAGAAACCACACCGGACTCAACAATATTTTCGGGGCACAACGATCTCGGAATGGAAAGATGGCTGCTTCACTTCGGCCAATCAGAGACCATCCATGGACAAAAAAGGGAAAATCATGTCCTTATGCCAGCACCTTAGCCTGTGACTTGGCTACCGTAAAGCCAGAGATGATCGATTGGTCGCTAACCCTCAAGACTCGCTGCATTTGTTCGAGGTGACTTTAAGCTTTTGTGGTGGGATGAGCAGCTCCAAACTGACCTTTCTATATCCCCTCGGCCAGCGCCGCCTTCAACTTAGGTGTCTTGGCCGCAAATTGTTGCTGCTGCTCTTCCAAAGGGCATAAGCCCACACGCGAAGGTAAGGCATCATCTATATCTCAATCTGAGCGCCCTCGTTGTCAGCCGCCTTGGTGGCCAGTTTAAGCGGGAGGTTCTGGGGAACACTGCATCCGATGCCAGCAAATCAAACACAGCGCTGGAAGCGACGCTGATTACCAGGCGATTTTCTAACTCGTAGGGCATTGGAACCTCTCTTGATGCCTCTAAACGCAACTATTGATGGGCATCGAACATGCCGATCGATTTCAGGGCGGATTGAGAAGCACACATCGCGCGCCGCCTGCATGCACAGTCAGGCATATCAATCTTCAAATCAATCTGCCGGTTGCTCTATCAGGGGTGGATCACTTTGAACCTTGCTGATTGACGCTGAGTCCTCCATCACCTGATCGCCGGATGTCGGCCTCAGGCTATTCTCCTGAGAGAAGATGGCATAATATGCCAACCATCAAAAGCACCTGTTTACATGATACTGGAGCTAGTTATGGCGACGCGAAACGTTGTGCTCACCCCTCACCAGGATCAGGTTATCCATGATCTGGTGCAGTCCGGTCGTTATCAGAATGCCAGCGAAGTGATGCGAGAGGGTTTGCGTTTATTGGAGCAGCGCATCGCCGAAGACACCGCCAAAATTGAGGCACTGCGTCAGGCGACCTCGATCGGCATCATGGATCTTGAGCACGGGCGCTTTACTCAGGTGAACGAAGGGGATCTGGAGCACTACCTCGAGGGCTTGAGCCTGGAGGCAACTCTCCCCGCACGCGAGAAACACTGAGCATGCCGCAGTATCGGATTACCAACGCGGCGCGCGCCGACATTGTTGACATCCTCAGGCTCTCCCAGACGCAGTTCGGCGATCAAGCACGCCAGCGCTACCAGGCCCTTATCCTCGCGGCGCTGCAAGCGCTTGCCGACACGCCTCATCGCATTGGCAGCAACGACCGCGTTGAGCTTGCACCGGGCCTTCGCAGCTATCACCTCATCTATTCACGCCAGCAGGCCAAACAAACCCATGGAACGGTCAAAAGCCCACGCCATATAGTGTTCTATCGTGTGGCAAACGACGACGTGATCGAGGTCGTCAGACTCCTTCATGACGCCATGGAAGTGCAGTTGCACTTGCCTAACGACTGATCAGCGACCTGGCCCAACGGCGTAACTGGCCAGGAATAGCGAAGTCCGTCGCAGATCGCCATTCGCGATCACTCGCACACTCGGTACGAATGGGGGCAAAAGTGGAGGCAAACAAAAGTGTTATCGACCTAAAAACGTTGTCCTAGAGCCCAGTCAAAATGTTTTTTGGCGGCCCCGATAGTCTGTAACAGAACTCCACTTAACTCCAAAAAACCTTTAATTAGCTATGCGCGCGCAACGACTGGTACAGCGACGGGAGGCAGTTCAGCAATGGGCGAACTACCTGGACCCGTTGCGGCAAAACGCGGCGCGAGCAATGGCAGGTTGAGATACTGTGAAAATAATCATGCAGAGAGTCATCACCAAGCGTTTTTTTACCGGGCTGTTCGCCCTGCTGATGCTGTGTGTCTCCTTGCCGGCCCTCGTGCAGGCAGCGCCCGCCCCGGTCAGCGACGTGCGCGCCCTGCCCTCGCTGGACGAAAGTGCGAGCGTTGCGGACCTCAACGATCAACTCGACCTGATCCGCCAGAAAGTTACCGTCAGCGCCAACGATGACTTGCTTTCCAGCCTGCGCCAGGCGGCCTTGCAGGTGCAAAAACAGGCCGACGCCCTGAGCGTCAGGCAAGCCATCGATCTTGAGCACCTGGAAGACCAGCTCAACGTGCTCGGCCTGGTGCAGGCGGATGAAACCGCGAGTTTCACTCAGCAACGCACCGCGCTGACCAAACAGAAAAACGCATTGGCCAATGAGCAGCGCCAGGCCAGCACCCTGAGTCAGTCCGCCCGTGACCTGGCGACCCAGATCTTCAACCTTCGCCGCAGCCTGTTTGACTCACAGATCAGCACCCGGTCGGCCAGCCCGATCAGTGTGGTGTTCTGGTCCAACATCATTCGCCCGACGGATGACGACCTCTCACGTTTACGTGGACTGTACGCCGATGTCAGCAGCGTTGTGACGACCGCTGTGGCGCCAGGCAACCGATTGTTTTTCGCGGTCATGGTGTTGAGTGCATTGCTGGTCTGGGTCGCGGGCCGACGCGTGCTTGAGCGCTTCCTGCTGGTGCGACTGATGGTGCGCTGGATGCCGGAGGGCCGCCTGCGCCGCAGTGCGCTGGCACTGGCGTTCGGGTTGTCGACCGTACTGACCATCAGCGTGGCCACCTCGCTGCTGCGCTGGGGCGTGATCAGCGACAGCACGCCCAGCGCAGACGTACTCAACCTGCTCGATCAGTTGCAGACCCTGGTGGTGTTCTGCGCTTTTATCGTCGGCCTCGGCCGTGCCCTGCTGATGCTGCCCCGCCCTTCCTGGCGCTTGCCGCCGATACCCGATCAGATCGCGACGGCCATGGGGCCCTTCCCCGTATTACTGGCGCTGGCACTGCTGCTTATCGGCACCCAGGAACGCATCAACAGCGTAATCGCCAGTAGCCTGGCATTGACGGTGGCGGTGAACGGCCTGACGGCGCTGGCCGTCGCGCTGGTGTTCTTCTTTGCCCTGCTGCGCTACCGGCGCACGCGCCGCCAGTACCAGCTGGAGCGCATGAACGGTATCGCTGGGCTAGTGCCCTTTGTGGTGGCCGTGTGGGTCGGAATCAGTCTGCTGGCGCTGTTGAGCGGCTACCTGACCCTCGCCTATTTCCTCACCGTCAAGCTGCTCTGGATGAGCGTCGTCGCCGCGACGGCTTACCTGCTGATTGCCTGCTTTGGCGATGTCTGTGAAACCCTGCTTTCGCCCAAACAACCGGGCGGCCTGGCACTGGGTTCGGCCCTTGGCTTGTCCGAGCGCCACCAGGCACAGGCGAGCACGATACTGGCGGGCGTTGGCCGCACGCTGCTGCTGTTCACCGCAGTACTGCTGGCATTCCTGCCGTCCGGCTCCAGCCCGGGCGAGTTGCTGGCCGGCTTGACGCAACTCGACCTCACCAACAAACCCCTGGGCAACCTGAACATCGTTCCGGGCGACATTCTCCTCGCCCTGATTATGCTGGTGGTGGGGGTATTCGGCGTTCGCGTGCTTAAAGAGTGGCTGGGCGAACGGCTGCTGCCGGAAACCAACATGGATGCCGGCATGCGCGCTTCGCTGGTGACTCTGGTGGGCTACATCGGCTTTGTACTGGTGGTTGTGGTGGTGATGTCGACGCTGCACATCAGCCTGACCAACTTGACCTGGGTAGTCAGCGCCCTGTCGGTGGGGATTGGTTTCGGCCTGCAAGCGATTGTGCAGAACTTCATCTCCGGCCTGATTTTGCTCACCGAACGCCCGGTCAAAGTCGGCGACTGGGTGAGCCTGGCGGGTGTCGAGGGCGATATCCGCCGGATCAATGTGCGCGCCACCGAGATCCAGATGTCCGATCGCTCGACGGTGATCGTGCCCAATTCGCAGTTCATCACCCAGAACGTACGCAACGTGACCATGGGCAACGCACTGGGCGTGGTCGGCATTACGCTCACCCTGCCGCTGGAAACCGACGTGCTGCAAATCCGCGAGCTGTTGCTGCAGGCCTTTACCGAACACGAAGCCATATTGGACGCGCCGGCGCCTTCGGTGACGTTCAAGGACCTGACCACCACAGGGGTGATCATCAGCGTCAGCGGTTACGTCAACAGCCCGCGCTCTGTAGGCGGAGCCCGCAGCGACTTGCTGTTCACCGTCCTCGGTCGGCTGCGTGAGCTGGGCATTGCGCTGTCTTCGCCGCAGAGCATGGTGCTGATCAATGAAGAGGTGGAAAAGGTACGCGCTGCGAATCAGGAAAAACCAGACTGACGCGCCCCCAGGCAAAAAGACGCCTGCATCGCTGCAGGCGTCTTTTTATGCGTTACGCAAGGCCCCGTCAGAAATCAACGGTACCCGAGACCAGCAAGGTACGCGGTGCGCCCAAACCACCGGAAAGGCCGCTGCCATCACCGCCGTTCCATGAACCCAGCCAGTACGCCTTGTTGGTGACGTTCTGCACGGTGGCGCGCAGGGTCACCGGCTTGGTCTCGACCTTGAACGCATAACGCGCGCCCACATCGTAGGTGGTGTAAGCGTCCAGCGAGACCCGATGGTCGTTGGTCGCGTATTGCTTACCGGTGTGGTTGACGTTACCGGTCAAGGTCAGCCCAGGCACGTCAAGAAGGTCGTATTCGGTGCCCAGCTTGGCGATCACCTTAGGTACGCCGGTGACTTGCTCGCCCTTGACGCCGCCGGCGACCACCTTGGTCATTTCAGCCTGGGTATAGGTCGCGCCCCCCATCAGGCGCAGGCGCGGTTGCAGTTCACCGAAGAACGACCACTCCACACCACGGTTACGTTGTTCGCCGTAGACGCCGAAGATGTTGGTGGCCGGATTGGTGTAGGCACTCGGTTTCTCGATCTGGAACAGGCTGACGGTGTGGGCGAACGTGCCCAGGTCGACCTTGGCCCCCACCTCGTATTGCTTGGTCTGGTAAGGCTGCATGACCGCACCGGCATTCGCTGCCGTATCAGGTGCCGTAGCGCCCTGGCTCAGGCCTTCGATGTAGTTGCCATAGAGCGACACCTTGTCCGTCACTTTGACCAACAGCGCAGTGGCCGGCGAGACGCGGCTTTCGTCGTAGCTGACTTTCGACGCCCGGTCACCGAAGTTCTCGGTGGTGTTTTCCACGCGCTGGCGGCGGGCGCCCACGGTCCATTGCACGCGGTCATCGGCGAAGGACAGGGTATCGGCGAGCGCATAGCTGCCCAGGGTCGCGCGGGTTTGCGAGGTGGTCACGCCATAGCCCGGGAAGGTCGGTGTGTTGCCAAAGTCCAGGTTGTCGAAATGGGTGGTACCGGGGATGCCGGCCCTGGCGTCCTTGAAGCTGTTGTCGGAGGTGAAACGGGTGGTGGCGAGGGTCCAGGCGTGGCCCACTGGCCCGGTCTGGAATTTGCCCTTCAGGCCGACTTCACCGGATTGCTGGGTGCCGCTGCGGATCGAGCGAATCGCCGATGAACTGATGTCACCCGCATTGTTGATCAGGGTGCTGGAGTTGATCAGCGCGTTGTAACCCCCATCGCGCTGCCCCCATGCCGCGTAGGCCGTGACGGAATCCGACAGGTCATATTCGCCGCGTGCCAGGGTGGTAGTGGTGTTGTTGATCGTATAGGCCCACTCCGGCGCCAGTGCATAATCGCCCTTCTTCGGGCTTGGCAGGTGGGTCACGTTGGTGCCGATTGTGCTGATACCGAAGTAGTTGAGGCCGTCGATACGTTCGCGTTGCTTGTAGAAGTCGAGCGAGATGCGCGCGCGCTCGCCGCGCCAATCCAGGCCCAGGGACGACAGCGCCATTTTGTGCTGCTGGTTATCCACGGGCGTGTCGCCGTCACGGTAGACACCGTTGAAACGGATACCGAACTGTTTCTTGTCGCCGAAACGTTGCCCCAGGTCCGCATGCACGCCGCCCAAGCCACGGGATTCGTACGTGGTAGTCAAGCGTGCAAGAGGCTCATCGCCCGCGCGCTTGGGCACCAGGTTGATGCTGCCACCGACGCTGCCGCTGGGTGGCATGCCGTTGAGCAACGCCGATGGCCCCTTGAGCACCTCGATACGCTCGGCCAGTTCAGTGGAACCGCGCATGTTCGGCGCCATGCCGACCAGGCCGTTGTAGGTGATGTCATCGGCGTTACTGTAGAAGCCGCGAATGAAGAAGGTTTCAAAGTTGCTGCGCTTGGTCGGCACGTACACCGAAGGGTCGGTGGCGCCGATCAACGAACCGATGTCCTGAGCCTGGCGGTTCTGAATGTACTCATCGGTGTAGCTGATGATGTTGAACGGCGTCTCCATGAAGTCCTTGTTGCCCAGCAGTCCGACACGGCTGCCGGAGGCGACCTGCCCCCCCGCATACACCGGCGGCAAGTCGTCGGCGGTGTCCATGCGGCCTTCCACCAGCGTTTCGGTCAGCTCCAGGGTTTGTTGTTTGGACGGCTCGGCAGGCGGCGCAGCGGCCGCCCCCATGGAGGTGGTGCCCAACCCCAGCAATAGCGCCATGTGTACGGCAGTGAATGTGCGATTGAAGGTAAAGCGTTGCGCAGCCTGCAGTAAATCAGGGGTGGCGTGGCGACAGCGTTCCGACATGCTGGATTCCTTTCAATTCGGAGGGTTAGTAGGTATTCACTAGATTCTCCGAACCAGAAGGCAAAACCCTCAATAGCAATCATTAGCATTTGTAAATCTTTCTAAAAAAGGCGGATACCTGAATAACATCCGCCCTTTTTGCCGCAGCGATCAGCCCTTGTAGCCCTGGACCACCTCGTCAGCCATGCGATTGAGGCACGTCACGCTGGCGGTACACAGGTACCAGGTCTGAGCATCGACGAAGATCACATGCCCATTGCTCCAGGCCTTGGTCTTGCGCAGCAGCGGATTATCCAGGCTATTCAAGTCCAGCGCCGGCCGGCGTTCCATCACCGCCGTGCGGTCGATCACATAGAGGATGTCGGGGTCGGCCTGCTGGATGAATTCATTGGAAATCGGCTGGCCATGCAAACCGGCCTCGATGTCACTGCTGGCCGGTTTCACGCCCAGGGTGTCGAACACGAAGCCGTAGCGCGACTTCACGCCATAGGAGGTGAACGCGCCGTTGTTATGCAGCACGATCAGCGCTTTCTCCGGGCGCCCTTCGGTGACGCGGCGAGTCTGCTCGACCTTGGCGTCCATTTGCGCAACCTTTTGGCGAGCCAATTCTTCCTTGCCGAAGATGCGCCCCAGGCTGGTCAAATGGTTTTTCGCCGTGGTGATGAGATTGCCGTGCTGGTTGGTCAGGTCCACGTCGTCATAGACCGTCGGCGCGATCTGGCTCAGCTCCGCGTAGCTTTGTGCCTGGAGCGGCGAGATCAGGATCAGGTCAGGCTTGAGGGCATGCAGGCGTTCGAGGTTGGGCTGGATCGTGGTGCCGACGTCCATGATGTTTGGGTCGTCGCGGTACTTGACCAGGAAACTGGCGACGTAGTCCTTGGCAATGCCCACCACCGGCGCGCCCAACTGGTCGAGGGTGTCGAGTTCACTCATGTCAAAGGCCACCACCCGCTCGGGCAGCTTGGTAATCAGCGTCGTGCCCAACGGGTGCTCGATCTTGATCGGTTGGTAATGCGCCTGGGCAGTCGCAGCCGGCGTGGCTTGTGCCGCCGGCTTATCACAGCCTTGCAGCCCCGCCGCTATCGCGATTGCCAGCAGTGCTCCACAGCATCTTGTTGCGTTACCGGTACTCATATCAGCTCCCTTGACGGTGTTGGATTGAAGTAGTTGCAAACGAACCCTTGCTCGCTGTGCAGGATCTGGAAATCCAGGTCGAACAGCTCCCGCAGGCGCGCCTCGGTGACGACTTCCGTGACCGGGCCACGGCAATGCACCGAGCCGTTTTTCATGGCCACGATGTGGTCGGAATAGTTGGCGGCGAAGTTGATGTCGTGCACCACCAGAATCACCGTGCGACCCTGCTCGTCACACAAGCGCCGCAGGGCGCGCATGATCTGCACGGCGTGTTTCATGTCGAGGTTGTTGAGCGGCTCGTCCAGCAGCAGGTAATCGGTTTGCTGGGCGATGGTCATCGCCAGAAACGCCATCTGCCGCTGCCCGCCGCTGAGTTCGTCGATGTAAGCCAGGCGCAGCCGCTGCAACGACAGGAACTCGATAGCTTCATCGATAGCCTGGCGGTCCTGAGCGGTGAGCGCGCCACGGCTGTAGGGGAAACGTCCGAAGGCCACCAGTTCCTCGACGGTCAGGCGCAGGTTGAAATCCGGCGATTGGCGCAAGGTGGCCACGCGCTTGGCGTAGTCACGAATCGGCACCTCCAGAAGGTTGCGGCCGCCAATCAACAGTTCGCCGCGCGTTGGCGCCAGCAGGCGTGCGATCAGCATCAGCAGCGTGGTTTTGCCGGCGCCGTTGGGACCGATCAGCGAGGTGACCTGCCCCAGGGGAAACTGCACGCTGACGTCACTCAGGACGTGCTTGTTGCCATAGGCCTTGTAGACGTGACTGAGGGAAATCATGGGGCGCCTCGGGTTCGGACCATCAGCGCGAGAAAATACACGCCACACACCAGGTTGATGAGAATGCTGACGGAGGTGTTGTAGTTGAACAGTTGCTCGACCAGGTACTGGGCGACGATGAAAATGCCGATGGCAATGGCGCAGCTCATAGGCAGCGTGACCCGATGCCGCGCGGTTCGCGCCAGCGCATAGGTGATGTTCGCGACGAACACGCCCATGAACGCGGTCGGCCCGACGAGGCTGGTGGACACCGCCACCAGAATCGCGATCAGCGCCAGTTGCAGGCGCACACTGCGCTGATAGTCGACCCCCAGGGAGATCGCCTGGTCACGCCCCAGGGACAGGACGTCGAGCGTCGGCAGGCTGCGTTGGGCGATCAGGCATACCGCCGCCACCAACAGGCCCGAGTAGATCACTTGCGCCGGTTGCGCCTTGTTGAAAGAGGCATAGTTGAAGCCCTGGAAAATCGAGAACTCGCCGGGGCTGATTTTCAGCTGGATAAATTGGGTAAATGTCGCCATCACCATGCTCAGCACCAGCCCCAGCAGAAGCAGCAGGTAGACGTTGTTGCGCCCGTCGCGAAACAGCCAGCGATGGATCAGCCACGAGTAGCCGAGCATCAACAGCACCGACAGCAACACATTGCCGTTACGCCCCAGCAGCACCAGGCTCTGGGTGCCCAGCCACAGGATCAGCAGGGCCTGGAACAACAGGTAGATAGCTTCATAGCCCATGATCGCCGGGGTAAGGATCCGGTTGCCGGCGATGGTCTGGAAAATCACCGAGGAATAGGCAATGCACACCCCGGTAATGCCCATCGCCGCCAGGCGAGTGAGCCGCTTGGGAATGACGTACGCGAAGTCAAACCCCGAGCCCAGCAACAAGAATGCAAGCGCCAGGGCCAGGACCACCAGCCAGACGCCGAAGCGGGTTGCCATGCCGTTCATGTGTACTTCCTGATCAGCAACACAAGGAACAGCACCCCGCCCACGCTGCCCGCCGTCAGGCCGATGGGCACTTCGAAGGGATAGATCAGCAGGCGGCCGAGGATGTCGCAGGCCAATAGCAACGACGCGCCGTACACCGCGACGATGGGCAAGGTTCGCTCCAGGTTTTCGCCGTAATGCAGCGCCACCAGGTTGGGAATTACCAGCCCCACAAAGGGAATGGCGCCCACGGAGATCACCGTGGCGGAGACGGTGACCGCCACCAGTATCAACCCCAGCGCGGCGTTGGCCGCGTAGTTCAAGCCGAGGCTGCTGGCCACGCCCTCGCCCATGCCCATCACAGTAAAGCGATGGGCGAAGAGGTAGGTGAGCACCACGATCGGCAGGATCAGGTAGATGATTTCGTAGTTGCCCTGGACGATCTTCGAGAAGTCGCCGAGCATCCAGCCCTGCATGCCCTGCAGCATGTTGTGCCGGTAGGCATAGAACTCGGCGATGGCGCTCAACACGCTGCCGTACATCAGGCCGATGACGGGCACCATCACGGTGTTCTTGAACTTGATACGGCGGATGATCGCGACATACAGCAGGCTCGCCCCGAAGCAGAACGCCAGGGCAAACAGCATCCTGCCGGCCGCACCCGCGGCAGGCGCCACTGTCAGCGAAATCAGAATGCCCAGCTTCGCTGCATCGAGGCCACCCGAGGTGGCGGGCTCGACGAAGCGATTGCGCACGATTTGTTGCAGGATCACGCCGCAGATGGACAGCCCTACGCCGGTCAGGATCAACGCCGCCAGACGCGGCAAGCGGCTGGCCGTGAGGGTCAGCCAGGCATCATCGGAGAAGGTCAGCAGCGCGGTCCACGAGACCTGCTTGACGCCCACCATCAGCGACAGGCAACACAGCGCGGCAAACAGTAGCAATAAAGCTGCACGACTCAAGAACCGCCCTCACTGCCCGATGCTCCGGCAATCCGCCAGCCTTTCGCGGCCCGACGCTGCGCGAGGAAATGCGCGTAGAGCCCAGGCTCGGTACTCAGTGCCGAGTGGGCACCGCGCTCGCTGATGCGGCCTTGGTCGAGCACTACGATCTGGTCGGCCATGGCTACCGTGGACAGTTGGTGGGCTATCACGATCAGCGTGCGGGTGCCACGCAGACGTGCCAACGCATCGGCAATGGCGGCCTGGTTCTCGGCATCGAGCGCTGCGGTGGCTTCGTCGACCAACAGAATCGGCGCGTCCTTGATCAGCGCACGGGCGATGGAAATTCGCTGGCGCTCTCCGCCGGACAGCCGCGCGCCGCCCTCGCCCACCGGTGTCTCCAGGCCCTGTGGCAAGCGTTCGATGATCTCGATGACACCAGCCTGCCGTGCCGCCTCCATTATCTGGGCATCGCTGGCATCGGGTTTGCCGATGCGGATGTTGTCGGCAATGCTGCCCTGGAACAGGTAGGCGTCCTGGAAAATCTGACTGATCTGGCCGGCCAGTTGCTCACTGGACATCTGCCGCACATCCACACCGCCCAGAATCACGCTGCCCTGCGTCACGTCGAAGAATCGCGCAATCAGCCGCACTAGCGTGGTCTTGCCTGAACCTGAGGCACCCACCAGCGCGGTCATGCTGCCCGGCTCGATACGCAGGCTGATATCGCGCAGAACCTCAGACTGATCCTCGGCGTAACGAAAGCTCACGTTGCGCAGTTCGACCGAGCCACCCACGGGCGCTTGCGGCGCCGCTGGCTGGGGCAGTGGCTGGACCGCAAAGATCCCGCGCACCGCCTCCAATTGGCCACGCGCGCCACGCAGCACCTCGCTGTAACCGGCGACTTCGAGCAGCGGATCTATGAAGCGGCTGACCAGCAGCAACGACACGATCACGGCAATCACCGAACCCGCTTGCAGGTTGGCGCCCACCTGCTCGCCCAGCGACAGCGTGGCGGCGACCAGCAACGCGGCGAAACCGGCCTGCACCGCCCAGGCATTGAACACCACTGACATCGCCGAGACATGAATCAGACGCTTGGCCGACTGCTGCTGGCGTGCGATGGCTTGTTCCAGAAACTGGGTGCCGCCGTCCTCGCCGTTGAAAGCGCGCAGTACCGATTGCGCCTGGGCAAACTCGACCATACGCTGGCTGGTGAGGGCCGCATTGTGCTGGAAGCTTTGATCGGCACGCTGACCCAGGTGAGCGGTGAACGCGAAGACACCGAACAGGATCGGCAGCGTCACCAGCGCGATCAGCCCCATCTGCACATTCAATGTAAACAGCGCGACGAGGATCACCACCGGCGTGACCACACCGGTGATCAGCGGGGTGAACACGTGGGCGGGCAACTGGGCCATTTCCATCATGCCCTGGGACGCCACATGACTCAGCCGCGCAGTGTTTTGTGCACTGAACCAGCCGACCGGCAGGCGCGCCACATGGTCGCCGAGCCGATGACGGCCACCTTGCAGGACGGCGATGCCGACACGGATACCGGCCTTCTCCACCGTGCGCCGCAGTGCCCAGCACAGCGCCACGCCGATCATCAGCACCACCAGCCATTGCGCCGCCGAACGCAGCTCGCTGCCCAGCAGGTGGGTGAGTACCGGCACCAGGGTGACTATCGTCAGCCCGCAAAGCAGGCCATAGGCCAGTGTCATCCAGAGGTAGCGGCGCAGTACCGGGGCCTCTTCGCCCAGCAGTTGAATAAAGGTTTTCAGCATGACGATACCGCCTGTTCACTGCCCTGTTCAGAGCCTTGTTCATAGCCGCCCAGCGCCCACAGTCGGGCGTAGCGGCCGTTGCGCGCGAGCAGTTCGTGATGACGGCCCTGTTCGCAGATCGTGCCGTTGTCGATCAGGATGATCTGATCGGCATGCATCACCGTATCGAGACGGTGAGCGATCACCATCAAGGTGCGGCCCTGGGCGAATCGCGACAGGGCTTGCTGCAGCTTCACCTCGTTTTCGGCATCGGCTGCCGCCGTGGCTTCGTCGAGCACCAGCACGGGCGGGTCGAGCAACACGGCGCGGGCAATGCTCACGCGCTGCAACTCGCCACCGGAGAGCTGCACGTCCTCGCCAATCACCGAGTCGTAGCCCCGTGGCAATGCGAGGATGCGTTCGTGAATGTTGGCGGTGCGCGCGGCGTCTTCGATTTCCTGCTGGCTGGCCGAAGGGCGGCCCAGGGCGATGTTGTCGCGCAGGCTGGCATGGATAAGGCGCACTTCCTGCAACACAAAGCCGATGCGTCGATACAACTGCGCGCTCTCGATCTGCCGCAGGTCGACGCCACCCAGGGTGATACGCCCCTCGCTCGGATCGAAGAAACGCAACAGCAGGCGCGCCAGGGTCGACTTGCCGGAGCCGGACGCGCCGACAATCGCCGTGACCGTGCCGGGCTTGAGCGTGAAGCTGACATCGCTGAGTACCGGGTGCTCTGCGTCGTAGCGGTAGCCGACGTGTTCGACGCGTATTTCAGCCTGCACAGGTAGCGTTGCTGCCTCGCCCGCCAGGGTTTCCAGCACCGGGGTCTGCAGTAACTTGTGCACGCGCTGGGCGGCGCCGGTGGCGTTGTTCAAGTCGTGGGTGATGTAGCTCAGCAGCAACAGCGGCGCACAAATGCCCGGCGCCACCAAGGCGAAGGGCAACACCTCCACTGGCGAGATCCAGCCCAGGCTCACGAACAGCGTGCCAAAGGCCAACACCACGCCGAGCACCGCCACCGGGGCGATCATCGCGTGAGCGTTGGCCATTGCGCTGACCAGCGGCCGAGTGAAGTCGGTGAACGCGTCGGCAAACGCATCCACCGCTTCACGGTAACTGCCGTGGGCCTTGCCCTCGACGCCAAAGGCCTTGACCACAGGAATGCCGTTGACGAACTCGACCACCGCATTGTTGATACGCGCCATGCCGGCGCCAAACGACTGCATGTTCGCCCCGCTGGCTTTGGTGGCCCTGGAGAAAAACAGGAAAAACAGCGGGAACGGCAGCAGCGAGACGATCGCCATGCGCCAGTCCATGGCAAACAGGTAAATCATCGAGATAAGAATCGCGCCGAGGGTGCGGCCCAGGGTGGTGTAGAAGTGTGCCGTCAGGCTGTGCAGCGTACCGATGTCATCCTGCATCGCCTGCTTGACCTCGCCCGATGCCCGGCTGGTAAACCAGCCCAGTGGTACCTTGGCCAACCGATGGGTAATCGCCAGGCGCAAACGCCCGGTGATGTGATTGTCGGCCAGGTGCGCGACCATTTCGCCCATCGAGATCAGCGTCAGCCCCAGGAACAGACACCCCAGGCTGATGATCACCACGCGCCAGACGGGCCCCTGCATCTGCGCCCACGCCGTGGCCATTTCTGCCTGGCCCATCGCGAACTGGGCGATGTACGCGATGCCGGCCAGGGGCACCATCGTCAGCATCGTGCCGATGGCGGCCAGCAGGCCCGCAACGATCAGTCGTCCGCGTATGGGCTTGAGGACCTGGGACACCGAGCCGGTGCCTGCGGATGGTTGGTTAACACTCATGAGCTCTCCTGAATAACCACTGCAGGCAACCTGAGGGCATGCCTGACTTCCTTTACGCTCGAAGGCTTTGCGCACTGCGTACCTTGTCTTCCGGACAGCAACGCAAAATCCTCAATCGAAACGTTCATTTATCGGTGAGGGGTCAGGGCCCGGAGACAAACGGGGAGCAGGCCCGCAGCCCACTGGCGATATACTTTTCGACGGAAGACACCGACACCTTCAACTCGGTGGCAATGTCGCGATGGCCCATGCCATGCAGCTTGCACAGCAGCAGTGCCTGGCGGGTCTTGACGGGTTTGCGGTGCAGCGCGCGATCGATCTGGGTCAGGGTTTCGGTGACCAGGGCGCGCACTTCTTCAGACGGCGCCAACGGCTCGGCCTGCAGCTTGAGCCCTTCGAGGTGGCACGTTTCAAGGCGACGGCGGCGATAGAGGTCGATCACCATGCCCTTGGCGATTTGGGTCAAGTGGCAGCGCGAGTCTTCGATCGAGGGCAAGCAGCCTTTCTTGATGAGGTTGAGATAGACGTCGTGGGCGAGGTCCGCAGCATCGACCGGGTTGCCCAGCTTGCGGCGCAACAGCCTGCACAGCCAACTGTGATGGTCGATATACAGCCTTTCAAATTGCTGCTTAAACGCGAACGCTCCGTTGTCCACTTCACCTCTCCTGAGACGCTGATATTCGCGATCAGATTTTGACTAATGCGAATAGGTATGATTATTATTTGAATCATACGGCGTTCATAGAGCCCCTGCAATGCAACGTGCCTGCCCCTCTTTTTGTGCCCGGAATCCCGGGCGTTACCCCAGACTCCGGATGGGTCTGTCGGCACTCGGTGCCATCTCTACTTCTGACTGTTCAGTTTGATAAGGCGGGAAATTTCCATGATGGAACCCAATCCAGATACGTTTTCGAAACTATCTGCCACACGTTACGAAGAGCATATCTGGCTCTTGCAGCAGCAATATCCCGAACGCATTCTCAAACACTTCAGCGCCTGGCAACTCGACGCGGATGTCGATATTCCAAAGCTTGAGCTGGCGATCAAGACTGTTATCGAACCCTTGCCTGATCTGAACGCGCGCTATCAGTTCAACGACGACGGTGAAATTGAAAAATTTCACGCCATTGATTGGCAATCCTGCGTTGAGCTCATTGGCTCACACTCCGAGACCGACGCCACCGAGCAATTGCTCGCGCAGCAGGCGGCGCCCTGGGATGCGCAAACTCAGCCACCGCTCAAGGTGCTGATTATTCAAACCGGACAACACGTGATCCTGGCGTTCGTGGTGCACCAGATCCTCGACCAGACTTGCCAGGTCATCGATCTGTACCGCGGGGTGCTGAACGCCTATGTCGGGCACTCGGCCAGCGACACACCGTGGTTGCAGCACCAAGCGGATGGCACTATCAGTGCGCCTACCGTCAGCGCCCCGCCGACGACGGCCAACCATGATGTCGAGGCCATTATCCTTGGAGAATTCCGTGGCGCACTGGCCGAGCCCGACATGCAACTGACGGACGACTTTTTTGATTTCGGCGGCCATTCCCTGCTGGCGACCCGCATCATCGGCAAGCTGTTGAGCAACCACGGCATTGAAGTCCAGTTCAATGACTTCTTCAGTGCTCCGACTGCAGCGGCCCTGGCATCACGGGCCAACGTCATCACGCAGAACGATGGGGCAACGGCTGCCCGGAACGTGCCGCAAGACGTACAAAAAGCACCGTTCGCCCTGGCCCAGGCGTCTCTCGGCCGAGCCTATGTGGCCTATGAGTTCGGGACGATTTTCAACCTGCCGTTTGCCCTGGACTTTCTCGATGGTGTGGACGAGGCGCTGTTCGAGCAGGCCTTCAGCGACCTGCTCAAGCGCCATGCGAGCCTGCGCACCACCTTCCACTTTGAGGGCGATGAGGCTTACCAGCAGATCGTGCCTATCGCACAACTGTCGGACTACAAGTGGTTCTGGTCCAGCCATGAAAGCCTGCGGGCGACGCTGGAAAGCGAGGCCACTTATCAATTCGACCTGTCCCGCGAACTGCCCCTGAGGGTTCGCTTCATTTACGACGTACAACGCCAGCGCCAGACCCTGTCACTGCTGGTCCATCACATGGCCATTGATGAGTGGTCGCTCAACGTCATGATGGAAGAGCTGGCACAAGCCTACCTCGCCCGCGCCGCCGACAAGGCACCCACCTGGGCAACACCCGCACGCTCATTCCATGAGTTTGCGTTGCGCGAGCAGGCCACCGGCATCAATCAACACCATCTCGACTATTGGACGAGTATGTTGCGCCATGCCACCCGTGGCTTGACGCTGCCCTCCCCTGGCTCCCAGGCGAGCGCGCCCATTACGGTATCATCGAAAGCCCAGTGGTTTGAGATCAAGCCGGACCAGACGCTCACCGATAACCTCTATACCTTCGCCAGGCAGAACAATTCGTCTTTGTTCGGTGTGGTCTATACCGCCATTGCGTTGTCCCTGCACAAGCTGGCTGACTTGAAAGACCTGGTGATCGGCACCTCGGCCTCCGGCCGTACCGACCCCGGTTTCTACGAGACGGTGGGCTACTTCACCACGATGGTCGCACATCGGGTGCAGTTCGATCCCCGGCAAGCCATTGGCGCCCTGGTTGAAAACGTCACCCACTTGATCAACGACTCCATGGCCTATGCCGACGTGCCACTGGAACTGATTCAACATGCCCTGGGCATGACGCCCGCCGATGGCTTGCTGTTTGACGTGTACATCCAGATCCACGCCAACAATGCCTTGAACGGGGCCCTGCAAACCCCCGACGCCAGGACGATCCGCTACCGCCAGATTGACCCGGACAAGAGCCAGTCGATGTTCGGGATTCAGTTCGAGATCATGGAAAACATGATTGATGGCAAACGCGCGTTGCGCCTGGTGATTACCTACCTGTCAGACCGCTACAGCGCCGAACAGATGGCACGTCTGAGCGCGACGATTGATCAGGTGTTCACGCTGTTCACCACGCCCGATGCCGCCGGCGTCGTGATCGATCACATCCGCGTATAACCCTCCAGCCGGGTCTTGTTAACAAGACCCGGTATTTCAACGTCTACCCTTCATGCATCCCGTAGCGCTGGAATGACGAGCGCTTGGGCAAGCGGTAGTGCGGCTGGCCCAGCAACTGGTTGGCAATCGTCGCATTGCGAATGGCGGAAATTCCCAGGTCCGGTGAACCCACGCCATGCTGGAAGATTTCCGCGTTCTGCACAAAAATGCGGCCCGCGCCTGCATCGCAACGACGCGCCGTAAAATCCTCCTCGACGATGCAGTCACCGTACTCATCGGTCTCCAGCACACTGCCTTTCAGCCGCTCAAACCACTGCGGCCAGACATGCCCGTACCCCGTGGCCGCCACAATCGCATCGGCTTCGAAGGTGCTGACCTGGTCCAGTTCGCGGTGCCGGTAGGCAATGCGCAGCGTGCCGTCGATATCCTCCACGGTCTCCACCTCGCAATTGGAAAGCAGCGTCAGGCCCGGGTCACTGCCTCCAATCGAACGCTCGTAGATCAGGTCGTAGATGTCGGCGATGGTCGAGAAACTGATGCCCTTGTACAGCAAGCCCTGCCCCGCCACGATGTCTCGGCGGCGCTCGCGGGAAATGCTGTGGAAGTACTCCATGTAGGACGGCGTAAAGCACTCCTGCCCAAGCTTTGAATACTCCATGGGATGAAAGCCCGGCGAGCGGGTAACCCAGCGAATCGAAGCGCCCGCCGCGATGCGTTCCGGGGTCAGTTCGTTGAACAGCGCCAGCACGCACTCCGCCGCACTTTGGCCGGACCCGATCACCGTGACCCGCTGACACTGCGCCAGTTGCGCCTGCCGTTTACCGAACTCCGCCGAATGCATCACCGGCGCTGTGCTCTTCACCTGCGCCCACTTCGGCAACAACGGCACGGTGCCTATGCCAATGGCCAAGTCGCGGCTGTAGTAATGACGTTTGAAGCCCGACACCGACTGGCTCTCAATGAGGAACCGGTCCACGCTGGCGTCATAACTCACCTCACAGATGTCTTCACCGAAGTGGCAGTCGGGCAGTTGTTGCGACGCCCAGCGGCAGTAATGGTCATATTCGCGGCGAGGCACCTGGAAATTTTCGTAGTAATAAAACGGGTAGAGGCGATCCTGCTGATGCAGGTAGTTCAAATAACTCAGTGGGTGTGTGGGGTCGGCCATCGTCACAAGGTCCGCCAGAAACGGAACCTGCAGCGTGGTACCGGGCAACAGAAGCCCTTCGTGCCAGCGAAACTCTGCTTTGCGGTCGAGGAAAATACTTGTCACGCCAGGATGCCTGGACAGTAACGCGGCCAACCCCAGATTGAAGGGCCCGATGCCGACTCCGGCAATATCAACATGTGGTGTATCCATCATCCCATCCATCTCCATAGGTACTGGTTGGCAGTGGCACGGCTTTCGGACGGCCACTGCGCTCATAACAAATTCCGCTACCGGCTCAGGCGCCCTCGGCCATGAGCAGGCGTTCAACGTCTTGTGCGTTGCGGCAACGCAAGAGTTGCCCGGGCGACAGTGCGACCGAAAAGTCTTCGCGTACCCGCGCCGAAATAGCCTTCAAATGCTGGGGACGCAAGCCCAGGCTGATGAAGTCCACCCGGTCATTGGCGCCGTCTTCCAGCGGCCGACCCAGTACGCTCAGGTAAATATCCAGCACCTTGTTGCGCGGGGTCGCGCAAGGTTCGGCGGCGTCATTGGCTGTTGTGCTGAGCAGGTTGCGCGCCCGTTGGCGATCCGGCTTGCCGTTTTGCGACAGCGGCAACGCATCCACTCTCAGGAACCGCGTCGGTACGTGGGACTGCGGCAGATGCTGACGGGCGTAGTTACGCAACGCGGCGGTCGTCAGCTCGGCAGCGTCCGGCTGCGCGACATATAGCGCACCAATGCCGACCTCGCCCTGGCGCTGCTCGCCAACATCGACCACCAGCACGTGCCGGACCCCGGGGTGATTGATCAGCTCGATCTCGATATCCGGCAGCGATACGCGCACACCACGCACCTTCACATAGCCGTTGACTCGACTGTCGAAGATCAGGGTGCCGTCGCGGCGGTAGCGCCCGCAGTCGCCGGTGCGGAAGGCACGAACGGGCTGACCGTCCTCATTGAGCACTGTCACGAACTCGCTCTGGGCCAGCGCGCCGTTTTCCAGGTAACCCAGCGCGAGGTTGACGCCGGCGGTGTGGATTCGGCCCACCACGCCCACGGGGCAATGCGCGCCCTGAGGATCGAGAACGAAGTAACGGTTACCGGGCAACGGTCTTCCATAAGGGATCAGCGCACGGTCGTGCGCCGAGATGTCGTGCCAGATGCTCCAGATCGTGGTTTCCGTCGGCCCGCCCAGGGAAATCAGACGTGACGACGGCAGCAACTCGCGCAACTCGGCAACCACGCCGGGTTTGATGTAGTCACCGCCCTGGGCAATCAGGCGCAGGCTCTTCAAATCATGTGTCGCGCGACAAGACAGCAGCATCTCCAGGATCGCCGGCACCGAGCACCACAGTGTCACCTGATGCCGGGCGATCAACTGGTTCCAGCGCACGGCATCCTTGTCTTCGCCGGGCTCCGGAAGCACCAGTGTCGCCCCTGCCGTCAGGCAGCCCAACACGTCGAACACCGACATGTCATGGTGCAGCGGCGTCACGGACATAAACACATCACGCTCGGTCACGGCCCAGTGTTCGAGGGTGCTGCCGATCACGTTGGCCGTGGCGCGGTTGCTCAGCACCACGCACTTGGGCTTGCCGGTGGTGCCCGAGGTATAGAGGTAATACGCCGGTGCATCGCTCAACGACAGGTCATCCAGCGCGGGTGCGGGCACTGCCGGCCCTGCCAGAAGTTCGTCCGGTGTGGCGAAGGGATGTTCGACCGGCTCGCCTTGAGTAATCACCACCAGGTCGGGTCGACAGTTTTCCAACAGGTACTGCCGTCGTTCACCAGGTGCCGAGGCATCAATCGGCACCCAGATCAGGCCGGTCAAGGCGCAGGCCAGGGTCACTAGCGTGTGCTGCGGGCTGCGCGGCAGGCAGATCGCAACCACCTGGCCGCGAGACAATCCGCGCATTTTCAAGGCCGCAATGACCCTGCCTACAGCGTCGCCGAGTTCGGCATACGTGAGGTGCTGGTCCCCGGCGATGAGGGCGGTTCGGGTGTTTGCGGGATCAAAGATGTGGCTCGCGATTCGCTCGAGAAAACTCATTCGCGACGCATCACTGACCGGGCTGTTCAACCGGTAGTGGCGGCTGTCGATAATCGTCGAGGTATCCAGAGCGAACACTGCGCTTGCAGTGACAAGGTTGATGGCCTTTTCGAGCGCACTCAAGATATCGCTGACCATCGCAGCGTCCATCACCTCCCGTGCGTAATCGATGTCGAACACCAAAGCCCCTTCGGCGTTGGCCGAGAAGCGAATATCCATCGCCACTTGAGGCGTTTGGGTCAGCCCGCCACACAGGCTCATGGGGCTGTCCAGCGACGTGACCGGCCAGGAAAACCCGTTGGTGATCACCACCGGCAGCACCGGGCCCGGGCCATGAGATTCAAACAGCCATCGCGCAAGGTCCACACCGGAAAATGCCAGATGCTGCAGCCCTTCCAGCACGTCCACTTGTAGCTGGGTGGCCCGCTGCGCAAAACCGCCTGGCTCGGTGCTCCAATTGATCGCGATAAAGCTTGAACGGTTGGCGAATGCACCTGTGGTGTGCGGCGCAACAGGTACCGCGACACACAAATCGCCCTCATCGACCCAATGGGACAGCACTTCCAGCACCAGCGCCATCAGGGAGGAGTTCTTGAACAGTCGTTGCCGCGCGCCCAGTTTGCAGAACGCGCTGAACGCTGGCGTTGGCACCAGCAGGCTCTGTCGCTCATAACGCGAAGCACCCACCTGGTCCAGCGGTGTGGTCCATGGCAAGCGTGGCGCACCGCTGACGGCGGCGAGTTTGGCTTTCCAGTAAACGGCGTCCGCCTTGCGTTGGTCAGTGAGCTCTTGCGGCTCGGACGCACTCTCTGCGACGGGCTCTTCGTCTGTTGCACCGTCGAACAGTTCGACCATCAGCGTGGCGATTGAGCGCCCATCGAGGATCAACGCATCTACGCGTACAAAGACGTGTAACTGGTCTTGCGGCAGCTTGAACAGCGTGACGTTCCAGGGCGAACGGTCGAGCTCGAACAGCCCGTGCGCATATGCCTCGCGCAATGCTGCAATGTGCTCCAGCGCATCTTCCGGCGACCTGTCGGTGAGATCGAGTTCATCCAGGTTCAACTCCCCCACCTCACTGACACGCTGCACGAGCCTCTGCGCATCGATGCGTGTCCGCAGGCTGGGGTGACGCTGCACCCTCTCGGCCAAACGTCCGCGCAGCAGCGCAGGTTCCATGGCGCCGCGGTACTCGCGAAACTCTTGCATGGCCACGCCACCGAGTGGCATCTGCGCGCTACGTCCCAGCAGATAAGCTTGCTGAAGCGAGGTCAATGGCTGCTCGACAACCGCCTGACGCAAGGGTTGATCCAGCACTGAGGCGCATACCGCGACCTCGCGCACGATGGCCACGAAACGTTCGAACAGGTCCGACACCCAGGCCTGCGGCAGCGCATCCAGACGGATGTCCCAATTGATCAGAATGCCGCCGTCAGCGCAGGCGATCTGCGCATCGAGTGCCACTTGCGGCCCCTGGGAAATAACCCAGTTCATCGGCCCGAACACACGCCGCACGCGCGCTGAAAGAAGATCGCCACCGGGCATGTCCAGCGCCGCCGTAAACACCACCGGTGCCAGTTGCGGCGTGCCATGGTGGCGGGACAGGTCGCGCATCAGGTTCACCCCGGGATAGGCGCAATGTTCGAGCAGTTCGACCATCTTGCCCGCCAGTTGCGTACATAGCATGGCCGGGCTGCGGGCGGCCGCGATATCCACGTCGAGCATCAGTACGTTGGCAAAATCGCCGATCACACGCTCCACATCATCAACCAGCGGCGGGCGCCAGAACGTCGGGACGTTGAGGCGAAAGACGCGGTCGCCGGTGTGCGTACCAAGGGTCGTTGCAAACAGCCCCATCATTAAGGTGGACAGGGTGATTCTTCGCTCACGGGCTACCTGCTGCAGCGCGTGGCGCTCGTCGGGACCCAGCCATGTACTGAGACGATGACTTCGCGCTTGATCCGGCTGCACGGCGAGAAACGGCAACGTCGGCGCGGGAGCGACGTCCGCCAGCCGATCACGCCACCAGAGACGGTCGCGCTCGCGGGCCATTTTCAGTGACGGGTCGGTGCGCGCCTTGTCGTACCAATCGAAGAAAGACGGCGTAGGCAGCGCGGCGCCTTCGGGGTCCTCGTAGAACTGTGCGAGGTCCTCTACCAGCGTGCGGAAACTCGATGGGTCGATGGCGATCATGTCGGTATCGACATGCAGGCGGAACGCATCGTCTGCCAACAGGCTCACGGAAAATCGGGCCCCGCCCTCCTGGCTCAGGTCCAACTGCTGGTGGGTCCATTGTTCACGCTTGGACAGCAAATGCTGCGTCACTTCCTGCTCGGTCAGCGCACGCAGGTCTTCGACCTCAAGCGGCGGTGACGCGTCTGGCGCGGCAATGGATTGCAGTCCTTCGGCATTCACTCTAACCCGCAGCATAGGGTGCAGCAGGCAGACCCGTTCTAGTGCTTTGCGCAGCCGCTCAAGATCAATGGCGAGGCCATCGAACTCGGCATACAGATGAGCCGAAACTCTCCCTAAAGACGCATGAGCAGTGCGCCCGATCCAACAGGCGGCTTGCATTGAAGTTAACTCTCTCATGGCTCACTCATATGATTGACAAATCTAAATGATTAGCGTCCTCTATTAGAAACGATAATGATTATATTTCAACATTTAATTTTTGAATCACTGGCCACGGAGGCTTTCCCCAAAATGAGAACGGGCACCCTTAGAACGAACGAGATAAACGAGGAGCAAATCTTTGATGAAAAACGAAGTTTTTCATTCACTTCCGGCGACCGCGAACTAGCTGTCACCGGGATTCTGCAGAGAATCGAAACACCGGCCATCGGCGGCGATGACGCCAATAGCCTGTTTCAAAAGACCATTGCGCAGGCCTTCAAGCGAGCGCGCAAGGCCGGCCAGAGCAACCCTGTTATCGTCGGTGCAATCCCCTTCGATCCCTGCGAAGCCTCTTGCCTCTACATCCCCGAGCACGCGCACTGGCAACCCCGCAACACCCTCGCCCCCATCAACACGGCCACGTTGCCTGAACTCATCGAACAGAAAAATATCCCGGACGAGCACGCCTTCAAGCGCGCGGTGGAACACGCCATCGTCAACTTCCGCCTGAGCGACGTGCGCAAGGCTGTGCTGTCTGTGCAGCGCGAATTGGTCTTCGCCCAGGATGTGGACGTGAATGCCATGCAAACCAACCTGCGGGCGCAGAACCCCAGCGGCTATCACTTCCGTGTGCCGATGCACGATGGTTCTACGCTGATCGGCGTCAGCCCCGAGTTGCTGGTGCGCAAGGAAGGCCTGAGTTTCCTGTCCAACCCGCTGGCAGGATCGGCCAAGCGCATGGCCGACCCGCAAGCCGACCGCCGCAACGCCGACTGGCTGTCAGCCTCGGAAAAGGATCATTACGAACACGGGTTTGTGACGCAGGACATCGTCAGCCAACTCGGCGAGCTGTGCACCCAACTGCACGTGCCACGTCGCCCCTCCCTCATCAGCACGCCTGCACTCTGGCACCTCTCCACACGCATCGAAGGCACGTTGGCCGACCCCAGCGTGTCGGCCTTGCAGCTTGCCTGCCGCCTGCACCCGACGCCCGCCGTCTGCGGCTTTCCCACTGAGCGTGCGCGACGCCTGATCCGCTTCGTCGAGCCCTTCGAGCGCGGCCTGTTCACCGGCACGGTCGGCTGGTGCGATGCCCAGGGCAATGGCGAATGGGTCGTGACGATCCGTTGCGGCACCGTCAAGCGCAACAGCGTTCGCCTGTTCGCCGGCGCCGGCATTGTCGAAGCGTCCAACCCCGACGCCGAATGGACAGAAGTCCAGACCAAACTCGGCACCATGTTGCGCGCCTGTGGATTGGCCCACTAACTCGAATTTTCTGACGTGTGAACACTATGACTATTGAATTTAACCACTGGCCCCTGGACAGAGCGCAACGCTATCGGGACGAGGGCTACTGGATCGACAAACCGCTGACCCACATTCTCCAGACCCGCAGCCAGTCGCAACCCCACGCACTGGCGATCGTTTGCGGCGAGCGCCGCTTCAGCTACGCCGAGCTGGACCAACTCTCCTCCAACCTGGCCACACGGTTGGCTGCCAGCGGGCTGGGCAAAGGCGACACTGCCCTGGTGCAACTGCCCAACATCGCAGAGTTCTACATTGTCCTGTTCGCCCTGCTCAAGGCCGGGATCGCGCCACTCAACGCGCTCTACAGCCACCGAAAACTGGAGCTCAAGAGCTACGCCAAACAGATCGTGCCACGGCTGCTGATCGCCTCCCGCGAGCATGAAGTGTTCCGCAGCGACAGCTATATTGCCGACTTCAAGGAGGTCGGTACCCACCCTGAAATCACCTTGCTGCTGGGTGAATCACGTCACGAAAAAAACCTCGCTGAGTGGATTGAAACCTCAGGCCGGCGCGCCGCGAACTTCTCCCCCACCGAGCCCGGTGAAGTGGCGTTGTTCCAACTGTCGGGCGGCAGCACGGGCACGCCCAAACTTATCCCACGCACGCATAACGACTATCACTACAACGCCCGGGCGAGTGCGCAAGTCTGCGAGCTCACCGCACAGACGCGCTTTCTGTGCGCCCTGCCCGCAGCGCATAACTTCCTGCTCAGCTCACCCGGCGCACTGGGCGTCCTGTATGCCGGCGGCGCTGTCATCATGGCCCCCAGCCCGGAGCCGCTGACCTGCTTTGCGCTCATCCAGCGTCATGAAGTGAATACAGTGGCCCTGGTGCCCAGTGCCGTCGCGTTGTGGTTGCAGGCAGCGCCGGAACATCGGGAACAGTTGCACTCCCTGGAATTCCTCCAGGTCGGTGGCGCCTGCTTTGCTGACTCGCTGGCCCACCAGGTTCCCGGCGTACTCGGCTGCAAGCTGCAACAGGTGTTCGGCATGGCTGAGGGGTTGATCAACTACACCCGCCTGGACGATTCCGACGAGCAGATCTTCACCACCCAAGGCCGGCCCATCAGCCCTGGCGACGAGATCAAAATCGTCGACGAACAAGGCATCCCCGTCGCCGACGGTCAGCCCGGCATGCTCGCCACCCGTGGCCCTTATACCTTCTGCGGCTACTACCGCAGCCCCGAGCAGAACGCCCAGGCATTCGACAATGAGGGTTACTACTACTCCGGCGATCTCGTCCAGCTCACGCCAACCGGCGATTTGCGCGTGGTCGGCAGGGTCAAGGACCAGATCAACCGTGGCGGTGAAAAAGTTGCCTCGGAGGAAATCGAAAACCTCATCGTCATGCACCCGGACGTGACCCACGCCGGGCTGGTGGCCATGCCCGACGACCGCCTGGGGGAGAAGAGCTGCGCCTTCGTCGTGTCGCGCAACCCCAACCTGAAACCGCCCACGCTGCGCCGCCACTTGATGGAACTGGGCATCGCCGAATACAAGCTGCCGGACCGCATCCGGCTCATCGAAACCATGCCGCTGACGGCCGTGGGCAAGATCGACAAGAAGCACCTGCGCCAGCTCCTGGCAGCGGAAACCACGCGCACCTGGTTGCAAACCCGCGTGCTGCAACTGGTCGAAGACTGCGAAGACCTGGACCCGGAAGAAAACCTGATTTTCTATGGTCTCGACTCCCTACAAGTGATGAAACTCGCCGCCGAACTCAAAGAGCGTGGCATCGTCGTCAGCTTCGAAGAGCTGGCCGACTCACCCACGCTCGCCAGTTGGTGGTCGCTGGTAGACACACGGCAGAAAGCCGCCTGACCGAGCGGCTTCGCCCAGTCAATTTAAAAAGGAGTTGAAAATGACCTTGTCCACTGCCGACCAACGCAAGCTTGAGAGCTTCTGGCAGCACTGCGTGACGAACCAATATTTCAATATCGGCTACCCCGAATCCGCCGACTTCGACTATTCGCATCTGCATCGCTTCCTGCAGTTTTCG
The DNA here is from genome assembly GCF_009659625.1 of Pseudomonas haemolytica. Lineage (GTDB taxonomy): Bacteria > Pseudomonadota > Gammaproteobacteria > Pseudomonadales > Pseudomonadaceae > Aquipseudomonas > Aquipseudomonas haemolytica. The sequence goes on from NZ_VOIW01000005.1 coordinate 576,304, forward strand.
ATCAACAACTGCGGGGACTGGAACGAGTACAGCAACTACCTGCTGAACTCGTTCGACTTTGAGAAGGACGTCATGACCTACTTCTCCGAGCTGTTCAACATCGCACTCGAAGACAGCTGGGGCTACGTCACCAACGGTGGCACCGAAGGCAACATGTTCGGCTGCTACCTGGCCCGCGAACTGTTCCCGGACGGCACCCTGTACTACTCCAAAGACACCCATTACTCCGTGGCGAAAATCGTCAAATTGCTGCGCATCAAATGCCGTGCAGTCGAGTCCCTGCCCAATGGCGAAATCGACTACAACGACCTGATGGCCAAAATAGCCACCGACCAGGAACGCCACCCGATCATCTTCGCCAATATCGGCACCACCCTGCGGGGCGCAATCGATAACATCGCGATTATCCAACAACGCCTGCAACAGGCGGGCATTGCCCGTCACGATTACTACCTGCACGCCGACGCCGCGCTGAGTGGGATGATCCTGCCCTTCGTCGAACACCCGCAACCCTTCTCGTTCGCCGACGGGATCGACTCCATCTGCGTCTCCGGCCACAAGATGATTGGCTCGCCCATTCCCTGCGGAATCGTCGTGGCCAAACGCAAGAACGTCGCGCGTATCTCGGTGGAGGTGGACTACATCCTGGCTCACGACAAGACCATCAGCGGCTCGCGCAATGGCCATACCCCGCTGATGATGTGGGCGGCGCTGCGCAGCCAGTCACTGGCCGATTGGCGCCACCGGATCAGGCGCAGCCTGGAGGCCGCGCAATACTCGGTCGACCGCTTCCAGGCTGCGGGGATCGATGCCTGGCGCAACAAAAACTCCATCACTGTGGTGTTCCCCTGCCCTTCAGAGCAAATTGTGAAGAAATACTGCCTGGCCACCTCCGGCAATACTGCCCACCTGATCACCACGCCCCACCATCACGACAACCGCATGATTGATGCCTTGATCGATGAGGTGATTGCCGAAACCCAACTGACAGCCTGGCAATCCGGGAAAACATCCAAACGAGCCGCCGGCTAAAGACGGCTCACTTATCTATTGATCGAGACACACCATGCAGCCACTTAAAGCACCTGAAGCGTGCGAAAACCTCAACGACATTCGAGCGGGCATCGACTTCTTCGATCGCCAGATTCTCGAATCACTGCAAAAACGCCTGCGCTATGTGAAAGCTGCCGCACAATTCAAAGCCAATGAACAAGACATCCCGGCCCCGGAACGAGTGGCGGCGATGTTGGAAGAGCGGCGTGAATGGGCAATGGAAGCAGGGTTCGACGTAGCGTTTATGGAAAAACTCTACGAGCAGATTATTCACTGGAACATCCAGGAGCAGATTTTGCACTGGCGCGCGACCTATCCCGAGAGGGCCCAAGCATAAAACTCGGTCAGGCGGCCAAGGCGCGGGGGCACAGCGATCCCGCGTCCTGCGCATCGCCTTCATCGAGAGAAGAACGTGCACGAAGTCTAGGGTCGGCGCCTGGTGCTGGCGATGCCCCCTGTTGTTACTCCTGGAGTTCATTCATTTAACGCCTCCAACTCAGCCTGCTTCTTGTGCAATTGAATCTGCGCATCGATCAACGCACTCCGCGCCTTGACCACGCTGGCCTGGTTCTCCAGCGCGGTGACTTCAGTCGGCTGCACCAGTGCCTTCTGGGAGTTGAGCAGCGCGACCTGCGCATCAGTAAGGGCTTTCTCATTTGCCAGGTCCCGTAGCTCTCTTGTGTTTGAAAACAACTTAATGGCCGTCAGCGCGTCGATACCCGCATTGACCGTTTCGCCGACTGCTACTGCCTCGGCACGGGGCTTCTTGTAGCCCATTTTTATCAAACTGCCGTCTTCGCTGAATGATGCCGTCAGTTCGTTATTGGTGAACGGGCCATTGTGCAACCCCAGTGACGCCAGATGCCCCATCTGGGGAATGGAACGTTCATCCGTGAACAGCACCGCGGGATCAGTGTTGCTCATACCGTGGCATTGCTGAGGATTGGCAATACCTTCTTGCTCCGACATAAACCGACAGATACGCAGGCGTCCCGGCAACTGTGTCCGATAGAGAATGCCGCAACGTTGGTCGCCCTCCCCGGTACATGTGCGGCTGGCACCCAGCGTCAGGTCTTTGCGCTCCGATGAAAGCGTATTGGCGGTAATTAGCACTGCGGTGCCCTGCAAGCGCCTGGTGACTAACTGGATTTCGTCCAGGGCAAGCGTGTTTTTCCAAATCGCCTTAGCCGCGTTGGAAGCCTGCTCAGCATCGACATTCGTCGGCTTACCGCTGGCATCACTCCAACGCGCCTGCGCCGTGATTGATCCATCGCAATCGAGCGTCATGTCAGGCCCCAACGTGTGGACAAGCCAACGCGCGCTCCTCTTCCCATCGCTGGAGTAAGAGCGCAACTGCACAATGGATTGAGGTGATGTTGTGCCCGCCGTCGCATCCGCAAGGCCGCTGTAAACGCCGTTGATTTCGGGGACGGTCGATTCCGCAGTGGCGGGTTTCTCCCTGCACGTATTGAACCTGGCGCTGTGGCGAGAGGCCAGGACACTAGGCGCCGCACTGGTCTGCCCCGGCACGTAAGTGGAACGGTAGACAACGGTGATGTCGTTCAGGGTCTTGGCAAGTGCTTCGTTGGCCGCAGTTAGCGCTTCTTTTGCGAGCAATTGAGCACGGGCCAACTTGGCAGCCTGGGCTGCTTGGCTACCGTTATGTGGCGATGGCGGGTGGTCCGTATTAAAACCATCCAATGCATCCGTGGCTTTTTCCAGCTCAGCCTCGCGCTCCTTTACCGCCTTGCGTAGCACCGGGACCGCTGCCACACTTTCGCTGGCCTTGACACTGCAAGCGAGGAAGTAATTGCGTTGCCTCACGCCGGTTTCGGTGGCCTCCAGGCTCGGCAACCCGATCGCTAACTTGCCAACGCTGACAATAGCTTTGAACGCTTCCTTGGCAACATCGGCGGTACGGTCATCGACTGTCGCATTGACTGACTTGAGGATTCCGCTGGGGTAGCGCTCAAGATCAAAGTTGGTGATTTTGGTGAACGCCGACAACGCCTCGAAATCGATTACCACTTCCTGCCCGGCGACAGTGCGTGGTGTTGCCGTGGCGCGGGTCTGGAACTCGATCTGCCCGACGGCCTGGGGGTTGTGCCGATCCGGAAGAATGGGGCATTGGGTCAAGGTGCGCTTCACTTCAATGTCGTAGTGAAGTTCCGGTAAATGATAGCTGGCGCCCTGGGTGATTCCCGTCGGGGAAGGCTTATGCGATTGCAGGTCAGTCGTGCAACTGGCAGTGGTCAAGCAGGCCGCAACCGCTATAGCCGTCCCGAAATGGCGCATATCATTACTCCCTTAGAAGCCACGCATATAGGTGTCTGAACGAATGAATTCCTGAAGATCAGCCATGGCCACCTCAAAGGTTTGCCCTTTTTTGTAGCGCGAGACCTCGCCGGCAGGAATCTTGAGTTCGCTCCTGACCTCCACCACCAGTCGGAAATCCTCGCCTGGCGACGCCAAAAAAGGCGTGAGTTGGTCATGACGGAAGCACCACAACCCGCCCGAAGCGCTGCGCTTGAGCGCGAAGACATGCTGGCCATCGGTCTCCACACCGCAATCGATGGCGCCCTGTACCTGCAGGTCGCCTAACAGTTCGACCTCTTTTTTAGAGGTGTCGCCACTGCCCCCATCCTTGACTCGAATGCGCAGGTAGTCTTGATGGAACATCAGCGCCTTTTCGAGGTTGATACGCGAACGCGAATAAATCTGCGGTCGGCTTTTATCGGTCATTGGCAAGGTTCGCAGATTGCCGTTATCGAACCGAAGGACGCCCTCCAAGAGGTCGCCACTGGTGAGCAGACGCCGCTTGATACCCACGGCGCTCAACCCATGCCGCGCCAGCAGTGTTGCTGCAAAACTGACCAGGGCAGTGGCCTGGGAGGTACCACTGAGCATCTCAACCTGCTCGCCATCCAGCGAGGATTCTACGTTGCACCCTAATGCAGCAATATCAACCCGCGAGTCGCTGTAGTTGCTGAAAGGTGTGAGGAAGCCGTTGCCGTTTTCCGCGGCCACAGAAATGACATTTTCGTTTTTGTCACCGCCAAGACTGGCCGGAACGAACGCGGTGTCATTACCAAGCCTGCTATTGACGTCACGTGCGTCGTTCCCGGCGGCCACTACAAACAAAATCTCCCGGTTGTCGCTGATGACCTTGTTGAGCCGCAGGTCCTGTGTCGATCCATAACGAACACTCATGTTGACGATTTGAGGTTTACCCAGGCCCACCCGAAATATGGCCTCGTTAAGCGCCATTCGAGAGACCTGCCGGGTACCGGCCGACAACGGAATGATGCGTAAGTGCAGCCAACTCTCCTGGTCATTGATGGCAAAGAGCGACGACACGGGGTCCATCCATGGGCCGCCGATGACCAAGCCGGTCACATGGGTACCGTGCCCGGCGACGGAGCGTGGGGCTTTTACGTCAGCCAGGCTGATCACCGACTCCAGGGACACGCTGTCGGAAATAGGCACCGGGCTTTCCAGTTCCTCGTTTCCACCGTTTTCTCTCTCGCTGAGCAGAAACAATCGTTTGGGAAATTTGCTCGCAAACGCCAACTCCCCATCCTTCAAATGAGCGGCGCTGAAGCCGTTGTCCAATACTGCAACCGTCACCGGGCTTCGAGGCTTTTTATAGTCGCGGCTCAGCAGCGACAACACCTGGCGAATCCGCGCGGGGTCGAAGGGCGCGGCGCTGCCCACGCAGTCGGGCAGTGCCACGCCGGCATCGCTGACAGCCGTCACGATCTCATCCGCCAGCTTGGGTTTTGCGCTGACCTTCATCGCAGCCGTAATGGACACTCCATCGGGCTTGACCGCCAACGCGACGACTTCGCGCTCGAAATCCGCTCGGTCACCCTTGGGGATGAACGTGACCGGTTGAGTAGAGAAGGATAAGGGGACCGTCTCGCCTGGCCTGACCTGGTTAACATCGGCGCGCTGGAAGTACTGCTGCATCTCCCTGGCGCTGCCCGCTCGCCCTATGCGTTCGACAAACTTACTGCTAAGCAGACGATTGGGCTGCACAACGAACTCACCCGGCTTATCGCTGATGTAGAAACAGGCGGGCCAGCTCAATGCGTACACCTGCTCACCCATCGGGCTTTGCATATCGAATGCACCGCTTAGACCATTCTGCTCGCGCCACACCTCTTCATAGCCGGGTTGTTTGGTGCCACAGAGCAGTTCGATCATGGCCTGCGCACTGACTTCATGGGCTGCCGGGTAAGTGGCGCGGTCCAACAGCCGGGATTCGGCGTGCGTTGCGACATAGCTCACCAGCGTGTCGGGCAATTCGCCGCGGGTGGCGCGGAACGCCGAAACCTTGTCAGGCTGACCGATTGTCGATGCATCCACCGCAAATGCCGGCGCGCCCGGCGTGGCCCCGAGCGCGCAGGCCAGGGTCACTACGCATCGCTGCCGCATATCAGGTTCTCCACGGTTGTTGTGCCAGAGGTTTTAACCATCACGTATGCGTTGGGGTTGGCTTTTTTCCAGCACGCCAGGAACCGCCCAAAGCGCGGTGTAGACAGCGAAGCAAAGTGCGAGACGACCTTGCTGTCGTCGACGTGTTTTCTTGAAGCGATACCACGAATGGTACGTGCGCCGCCCGGGTTCATCGCGCTGACGCCACTGAACGCCGGACCTCCAGAATCACCTGCGCACAACGCACTTTTAGTCTTGCCATCCGATTCGCTGGAGAATGAGTCGGCGTCCAAGTCAGTGACCTTGAAATCACCCACGGCCAAGGTTTTATCCCTCGGCTCATCGGCAATATGTCCGGTGGCGGGGTTGAACGTCCACGAAACACAGCCGTAGCCGGCCACCAGCAACAGATCATTTTTGGCCACTGCACGCAGATCAAGGGTATCCCAGAGTAAGCGCTGGAACTCGGCCGGGACCGTACCTGAATAGGGCTCGGCAAGACACAGCGCATAGTCTGCGGGGTGACGGACGCTCGGCATTTGCGTCGTCGAAAGATAGGCCGGATCCACCGAGCAGCGGTACCTGAACGGCCCAATGCTGATGGGCGAGGCAAAATGATTGCTGCCCACGACGACGCAATGCGCGGCGGTCAACAACACACCCTTGCCGACAAAGGTAGCGGTACAGGTCGAATCGACGCTGCCGGATTGGCTGATTGCAATGGAACGCCAATCCCCGCTCTTGGCCGGTGCGCCATTGAAGACCTGTATATCCGCGTCTTTCAGTGTTTGCGGTAACAAGGTAAAGGAAATGGGCGTGTCTGCGGCGACGATGGCCCCGTCATTCGGGGCGGCAAGCGCCGGTAGGCTGCAGCACAGCGCCAAAAACCAGAAGCCGGCGAAATGCAGATGTCGCCCGTTCAGCCGCAATCTACGCGGGAGAGAAGCATATCCATCCATTTCGGGCTCCGGTGATTGCGTCCTGACATCATCAATGTAGTCACGGCCCCTTACCTGTCAACCGAAGCCTTGGACTTTTCGCAAAAGTTCCTTGCACCTTCAGCAACAGTCTTTTGTCATCAGCGCCATTGATAGCTCCCTAACGAAACCCGCATCCTAGAGGGCTAATCCCGCGCTTATATCATTCCGAATGATAGTTACCTTTGCTTCATTCGATTCGTGACATAGCACCTCGCCGCGCATGATCCGCCCATCTCAAATACATTGGCGGATGCACCTCATGGAACAGTCACTTAAACATTTGCGCTTCCCCCTGGCGATCCTGGCCGTGGTGGTGATGAGCGCGTGCGGCAAGACCCCGGACCAAACGGCCGCCATGCCCGCAGCCAAAGTCAGCGTGGCCAAGGTACTGGAGCAACCGGTCAACGAGTGGGACGAGTTCACCGGACGCCTCGAAGCGCCGGAAACCGTGCAGATTCGTCCTCGGGTGTCCGGCCAGATTGACCAAGTCGCTTTCACTGAAGGCGCTTTGGTCAAGAAAGGCGACCTGCTGTTCCAGATCGACCCTCGCCCATTCCAGGCTGAAGTGCGTCGTCTTGAAGCCCAGCTCGCGCAAACCAAAGCGGCCGCCACCCGCAGCGAAAACGAAGCGCAACGCGGTGAACGCCTGCGTCAGAGCAATGCGATCTCCGCCGAACTGGCCGACTCGCGCACCACCGCCGCCCAGGAAGCCCGCGCCGCCATGGCCGGGATCCAGGCGCAGTTGGACCTGGCCAAGCTGAACCTGAGCTTTACCCGCGTGACGTCGCCCATCAGCGGCCGCGTCAGCCGCGCTGAAATCACCGCCGGCAACCTGGTGACCGCCGATACCACCGCGCTGACCAGTGTGGTCTCCACCGACAAGGTCTACGCCTACTTCGATGCCGACGAGCGTGTCTTCCTCAAGTACACCGAGCTGGCCCGTGAAGGTCGGCGTGGCGCAACCACCCCGGTGTACCTGGGCCTGTCCAACGAAAGCGGCAACCCGCACCTGGGCCAGATGAACTTCGTCGACAACCAGGTCAACCCGTCCACCGGCACCATTCGTGGCCGTGCGGTGTTCGACAACAGCAAGGGCGAATACACCCCTGGCCTGTATGCGCGCTTGAAGCTGGTCGGCAGCGGCACCTACTCCGCCGTGCTGATCAACGACGAAGCCGTCGGCACCGACCTGGGCAAGAAATTCGTGCTGGTGATGGAAGGCGACAAGCCGGCGTATCGCGCGGTGGAACTGGGGCCGAAGATCGAAGGTTTGCGCATCGTGCGCAGCGGCTTGACCAAGGACGACACCGTTATCGTCAAGGGCCTGCAGCGCGTGCGCCCGGGCTCACCGGTCGCACCGGAAACCATCCCGATGGCCAGCAAGGAAACCCTCGCCGCCTTGGCACAACAACGACAAGCGCTTGAAGCCAGCAACCTGGAGCAAGTGGCGCCGGAACAAACCGCGCCCAAGCTCGCCAGCAGCGCGACTCCACGCGGTTAAGGGATACGACTCAAGATGAATTTTTCCAAGTTCTTCATTTCACGGCCGATCTTCGCAGCGGTGCTGTCGCTGCTGATCCTGATCGCCGGTTTGATCTCGCTGTTCCAACTGCCGATCAGCGAATACCCGGAAGTGGTACCGCCGACTGTAGTGGTACGCGCCAACTTCCCGGGCGCCAACCCTAAAGTCATCGGTGAAACCGTGGCGGCGCCGTTGGAGCAGGCCATCACCGGCGTCGAGAACATGCTGTACATGTCCTCGCAATCCACCGCCGACGGCAAGCTGACCCTGACCATCACCTTCGCCCTGGGCACCGACCTGGACAACGCGCAGGTGCAGGTGCAGAACCGTGTGACGCGGACTCAGCCCAAGCTGCCTGAGGAAGTGACGCGCATCGGTATCACCGTGGACAAGGCCTCTCCCGACCTGACCATGGTGGTGCACTTGACCTCGCCGGATCAGCGCTACGACATGCTCTACCTGTCCAACTACGCGATCCTCAATATCAAGGACGAGTTGGCCCGTCTGGGCGGCGTCGGCGACGTGCAGCTGTTCGGCATGGGCGACTACTCCCTGCGCGTCTGGCTTGATCCGAACAAGACCGCCTCACGCAACCTGACCGCGACCGATGTGGTCACGGCGATCCGTGAGCAGAACCGTCAGGTGGCAGCCGGTGCCCTGGGCGCGCAGCCTGCGCCAAGTGACACCAGCTTCCAGTTGTCGGTGAATACCCAGGGCCGCCTGGTCACCGAAGAAGAGTTCGAGAACATTGTGATCCGCGCCGGCGCCAATGGTGAAATCACGCGCCTCAAGGATATCGCTCGGGTCGAGCTGGGCTCCAGCCAATACGCGCTGCGCTCGCTGATCGATAACCAGCCCGCCGTGGCGATTCCGATTTTCCAACGCCCCGGCTCCAATGCCATCGACATCTCCAACGATGTGCGCAGCAAGATGGCCGAACTGAAAAAGAGCTTCCCTGCGGGCATGGATTACCGCATCGCTTATGACCCGACGATCTTTGTACGCGGCTCCATCGAAGCGGTCGTGCACACGCTGTTCGAAGCACTGATTCTCGTGGTGCTGGTGGTGATCCTGTTCCTGCAAACCTGGCGCGCCTCGATCATTCCATTGGTGGCGGTGCCGGTGTCGTTGATCGGTACGTTTGCGGTAATGCACCTGTTCGGGTTCTCACTCAATGCCTTGTCCTTGTTCGGCTTGGTACTGGCCATCGGCATCGTGGTGGACGACGCCATCGTGGTCGTGGAGAACGTCGAACGTAATATCGAATTAGGCCTGGAACCGTTCCCGGCCACTGAAAAAGCCATGAGCGAAGTGACCGGCCCGATCATCGCTACAGCGCTGGTGTTGTGTGCGGTGTTCATTCCAGCCGCCTTTATCAGCGGCTTGACCGGGCAGTTCTACAAGCAGTTCGCCTTGACCATTGCGATCTCGACGGTGATCTCGGCGTTTAACTCGCTGACGCTGTCCCCTGCCCTGGCCGCCGTATTGTTGCGCGGTCACGATGCGCCCAAGGATCGCTTCTCGAAGTTCCTCGACAAGATCTTCGGTGGCTGGCTGTTCCGCCCCTTCAACCGCTTTTTCGAAAAGGCCAGTCATGGCTACGTGGGTACCGTGCGCCGGGTGATTCGCGGCAGTGGTATTGCCCTGTTCGTGTACGCCGGCCTGATGGTGCTGACCTTCTTCGGGTTTGCTCACACCCCGACCGGTTTCGTACCGGCCCAGGACAAGCAATACCTGGTGGCCTTCGCCCAACTGCCCGACGCCGCGAGCCTGGACCGCACCGAAAGCGTGATGAAGCGCATGTCGGAGATCGCCCTGAAACAGCCCGGTGTGGAGGCCGCGATTGCGTTCCCTGGCCTGTCGATCAACGGCTTCACCAATAGCCCGAACAGCGGCATCGTGTTTGTGACCTTGAAGCCCTTCGATGAGCGTAAAGACGCGAGCATGTCGGCCGGGGCGATTGCCGGGGCGCTGAATGGCCAATACGCCAACATTGAAGAAGCGTACATGGCGATCTTCCCGCCGCCGCCGGTACAGGGCCTGGGCACGATTGGCGGGTTCCGCCTGCAGATCGAAGACCGCGGCAACCTCGGCTATGACGAGCTGTATAAAGAAGTGCAGAACGTCATTGCCAAGAGCCACAGCGTGCCTGAGCTGTTCGGCCTGTTCACCAGCTACACCGTCAACGTGCCGCAAGTCGATGCCGCCATCGACCGCGAAAAGGCCAAGACCCACGGCGTGGCGATCAGCGACATCTTCGACACCCTGCAGGTCTACCTGGGTTCGTTGTATGCCAACGACTTCAACCGCTTTGGGCGTACCTACCAGGTCAACGTGCAGGCCGAGCAACAGTTCCGCCAGGACTCCGATCAGATCGGCCAACTGAAGGTGCGCAACAACAAAGGCGAGATGATCCCGCTGGCGACCTTTATCAAGGTCAGCGACACCTCGGGCCCGGACCGCGTGATGCACTACAACGGCTTTATCACCGCTGAAATCAACGGCAACGCCGCACCGGGCTACAGCTCCGGCCAGGCCCAGGCTGCGATTGAAAAGCTGTTGAAGGATGAACTGCCCAACGGCATGACCTATGAGTGGACTGACCTGACCTATCAGCAAATCCTTTCGGGCAATACCGCGCTGTTCGTGTTCCCGCTCTGCGTGCTGCTGGCGTTCCTGGTGCTCGCCGCCCAATACGAAAGCTGGAGCCTGCCGCTGGCGGTGATCCTGATCGTACCGATGACGCTGCTGTCGGCGATTACCGGGGTGATTCTCTCGGGTGGCGACAACAACATCTTCACCCAGATCGGCCTGATCGTACTGGTGGGCCTGGCGTGCAAAAACGCGATTCTGATCGTCGAGTTCGCCAAGGATAAACAGGCCGAGGGCCTCGACCCGCTGGCAGCGGTACTGGAAGCCTGCCGCCTGCGTCTGCGGCCGATCCTGATGACGTCGTTCGCGTTCATCATGGGTGTGGTGCCATTGGTGTTGTCCACCGGTGCCGGTGCCGAGATGCGTCATGCCATGGGCGTGGCGGTGTTCTCCGGGATGATCGGTGTGACCTTCTTCGGTCTGTTGTTGACGCCAGTGTTCTACGTACTGATCCGACGTTATGTGGAACGCCAGGATGCGCGCAAAGCGGCCAAGGCCTTGAAGCTGGAGACACAGCAATGAGTGTGAAAGTATTCCTGCCGAGCTTGCTGGTTCTGGCGCTCGCCGCCTGCGCCGTAGGCCCGGACTACAAGACCCAGCAGTTGGAGGCGGCCAATATCACGGCCGCCGCCGACAGCAAAAGCTACGACCATGCCAAATACGAAGGCATCTGGTGGCAGCAGTTCGACGACCCGACCCTCGACCAACTGGTAACGCAGTCGCTGAGCGGCAACCGCGACCTGCGCGTGGCCTTCGCCCGTCTGCGAGCGGCACGGGCCATCCGAGATGATGCGGCCAACGACATCATGCCGGTGGTGACGTCCCGTGCCAGCAGCGATGTGGGCAAGGGCCAGATCCCTGGGCAAACCACCAAGCGCGTCAACAGCGAACGCTACGACCTGGGCCTGGACATGGCCTGGGAAGTGGATTTGTTCGGGCGCATCCGCCGCAACCTGGAAGCCAGCGACGCCGACCAACAGGTGGCCGAAGCCGACCTGTACCAACTGCAAGTCACCATGATTGCCGAGTTGGTGGATGCCTACGGCCAGTTGCGCGGGGCGCAACTGCGCGAACGCATCGCCCTGGACAACCTGAAGAACCAGCAGGAATCGCGCACCATCACCGTCAGCCTGCGCGATGCTGGTGTAGGCGATCAGTTGGACGTAGAACGTGCCGACGCCCGCCTCGCGGCGGTGGAAGCCAGCGTGCCGCAATTGCAGGCCGAACAAGTGCGCGAGCGCAACCGCATCGCCACCCTCCTCGGCCAGCGCCCTGACAAGCTAAGCGTAGACCTGAGCCCGAAAGACCTGCCGGCAATTGCCAAGGCCTTGCCGATTGGCGACCCGGGGCAGCTGCTGCAACGCCGCCCGGACATCCTCAGCGCCGAACGCAAACTGGCCGCCGCCACCGCACGTATCGGCGTGGCCAAGGCCGATCTGTTCCCACGGGTCAGCCTCAGTGGTTTCCTCGGCTTCACCGCCGGGCGAGGCTCGCAGATCGGCTCGGCAGCGGCGAACGCTTGGTCCCTGGGCCCGAGCATTACCTGGGCCGCGTTTGACCTGGGCAGCGTACGCGCCCGTTTGCGTGGCGCGAACGCCGAAGCCGATGGCGCGTTGGCGACCTATGAGCAGCAAGTGTTGCTGGCGTTGGAAGAGTCTGAAAACGCCTTCAGCGACTACGGCAAGCGCCAGCAACGCCTGGTCTCGCTGATCCGTCAAAGCGAATCCAGCCGCGCCGCCGCCGACCTCGCCGCGATCCGTTACCGCGAAGGCACCGTGGACTTCCTGGTGCTGCTCGACGCCCAGCGCGAACGCCTGGCCGCTGAAGACTCCCAGGCCCAGGCCGAAGTCGACCTGTATCGCGGCATCGTCGCGATCTACAAGGCGCTGGGCGGTGGCTGGCAGCCGGATACGGTGGTTGCCAGCAACAAGTAAGGTAAAGAGCTCCTTTGGTTGGTCGCATCCAGCCAATTTTTAGCCCCGTGGATCATTCGGTCGCGGGGCTTTTTTTTGCTTGGTCTTCCTAAAATATTGAAAGTTATCTCTGTAATCCAACAACGAAGTACTTTGTAGGTTATTTCCTAGTACAGCGCCGTGCCTGGCCTTAAGCTTTAAGCACCTAATAATCGACTCTGCCTTTCACGTAGATGAGCGTCATGCCCGCATTAAAGTAATTCGCGCTCCCGTCGACAAGGAAGTGTCACTTTTATTAATGGAGCAATGTGCCATGGCTATCATGTTGACTGCCGAGCAGATGCGGTACACCAAGGCAACCAATGCATTCGTGATTAAAAATCCGGAGCAGACGACGAATACATTTACGATTACAGAGAAGAAGGTCGCGACTGACACCCTACAGCTCAATGACAACGAGAAAATCACCAAGCTAAAGAATTACCTGAAAGATTATGACATGACGTCTATCAGCTCAGATGAGCTGAGAAAGGTGGGGCGCACGCTGTTTGAAAACGACATGATTGACATATATGCATACAGAATGTTCATGGGTGGCAATCTACATAGCGACGCAAACGGCGTTCCGACTGAGACACACGTAAAATTCAACGCGATTGCCTTATTTAATGAGCGACTGGTGGAGTACAGTGAATTCTTGGAAGACAACCCGGCGGATGCAAACGAGCACACGTTGAGATGGAGGCAGGGGATGGTTGCGGCTAATCACACCATGGGGGCACTGGTCTATTTTGTAAATTCTTCCAATAGCGTTTTATCCATAGATGAAAAAGCTTGATTCAGGTGCTCGCAAACAGTGCGCCCATAAACCTCGTGGCGCACTGTTTAGCTCAACGACTCAGCGGCCGTATCGAGTGGTGCCAGAATAAGACTGCACCTGCGAACCAGAATTGATCATGACGACCCGATAAGTTCCGAACACGCCGGAGTAGGACGTGCTGCTTCCAAAGCTTCCAGCAACATCTCCCCAGGAAGCCCCCGACTGCCTTTGAATAATCAACTGCGGCGCCCTCCCCCCACCGCTCGTGGAAGCCGCAACATCAATAGTCGCACCCGCACATCCATTAGCAGACGTTATTGTGAACGGACCATACACTGCCGTTTCCACATCTGGCTGCAAAAGTCCGCTATAGCTATCAGTTATATACAGACACAAGGCGGACACCTGAGTAGACAAAAGCATTAACGCAAAGCACGGCAACGCAATAAGACTTTTCATAATCTCACCTCAAATCAATTAATAAACACTCAATTGAAATAACTGAAACCTTTATTCCTCCATAAGCACACCTCACAGTTAAACAACGCCTTCCAGCACACCACGCTTGATATCAACCAGCAGATATCAAGCGCCCGCAAATGCAGGTAGGAACACGTTGCTTACAGTGCACGAAATGAGGTGCCGAATATGCCAGCCGCGTCCTAAAACAACTAAGGATCGCTCTGTCATACCCAGGTGAAGGAATAAGTAAGGAATATCCTAGTCCCGCATCAGCGCGGGGAGAACCGACTTGGCTCGTTCAAAATCAAACTTCGATAATGGCCAGGATTCGACCCCGCCCATTTACGGAACGCCTTGTAGAACGAACTCGCATCTGCAAACCCCAACCGCGCGGCTATCTCGGCAAAGCTGATCTGCGGTTCAGCCAGCCACACAATCGCCAACTCCTTGCGTACGCTGTCCTTGAGGCCCTGATAGGTCTGCCCCTCCTCCGCCAGGCGGCGGCGCAGTGTGGAGGCGGAAATGCACAAGGTAGCCGCAAGGCCGTCGGTTTCCGGCCAAGTGTCGGGAGGCATCTGGCGCAGGTCGTGCTTGATGCGCGTAGCGAGGCTTTCGGGATCGCGGTATTTGACCAGGATGTTGGCCGGCGCATGGGCGAGGAAGCGCTTGAGTTCTTCCGGGCTGCGCTTGATCGGCAGATCGAGGCAGTCGGCAGAGAAGATCATGCGGGTGCGCGGCCGGTCAAAGCGTAGGTTGTCGGAGAACATCACCCGGTAATCGTCGTAGAAACCCGGTTGCGGGCAACGCAGTTCGATGGCGAGGATCGGGATACGGCGCCCCGCCAGCCAGCAGGCAACCCCGTGCACGATCATCCAATAGGTGAAATAGGTGAACGCACGCCTGGGCTCAGGTTCGTGTTCGAGCAGGACGATTTCCGCCAGGCTCTGTTGGCGAACCAGTTGGGCGGGCATGCGCTCCAGCATCAACGAGAGAAACCCCAGGCTGGTTTCCAGGCCAGCGGCCAGGCTGGGCTGTGCCATCGAGGCGCGACACAGGAAGGCCAGGCTGCCGGATTTGAGTTTGCGCGGGTCCATGCCGAAGAATTCATCGTCCTTGCGCCGAGCCAGCAAACGCCACAGACGCGCATAAGCCGTGGCCGGCACACGGGCAGTTGGATGCTCCAGCCACGCAGGGTCAATCCCGACCTTGCTTAACGCCTCGACAGTGGCCGCCCCAGGCGCACAGCTCTGCAACAAGGCTTCGCGCACGAGGTGAATAGAGATGGTGTCTTTTTCCGACATGGGGTGTTGAGCTGTCCGGCTGCAGTCTGGGTGGCCTGCATCATAAAGGCGGTTGCGCTTCGCCACCACCGTTCAGCCCTCGTTCAGCAAAGGTCAATATTTCTTGTTTAGCAATGAGTATCATTATGTTACAACTTAGCTTCCTAACTAGTTACGCCCCGGTGCCCGATGCTCGTTCCGTTTTTAATCATGTTGCGCGAAGGCATTGAAGCCGCGTTGATCGTTGGCATTATCGCCAGTTACCTGCAACAGACCGGCCGCGGCCAGTGGATGCCCGCCGTGTGGATCGGCGTGTTCCTTGCCGCTGCCCTGGCGTTGCTGGTGGGTGGCGGCCTGGAATTGGTCAGCGCGGAATTCCCGCAAAAACAGCAGGAACTGTTCGAAGGCATCGTCGGACTGGTCGCCGTGGGTATCCTCAGTTCCATGGTGTTCTGGATGCGCAAGGTGGCGCGCTCCATCAAGCATGCCCTGCACGAATCCCTTGACCACGCGCTGGCCGGCTCCAGGCACCAGGTAATCGCGCTGATCGCCATGGTGTTTTTCGCCGTGGCCCGCGAAGGCCTGGAGACCGTATTTTTCCTGCTGGCCGTGTTCCAGCAGAGTGAAGGCCCGGGCGCACCGATTGGCGCCCTGCTCGGTCTGATCCTGGCCATTGTCGTGGGCTTCCTGATCTATTCCGGCAGCATGCGCCTGAACCTTGGCGCGTTTTTCCGCTGGACCGGCCTGTTCATCCTGGTGGTGGCGGCCGGCATTCTCGCCAACTCGGTGCAGGCCCTGCATGAGGCCGGCGTGTGGAACCACTGGCAGACCGTGTTGTTCGATTTCAGCGCCGCGCTGCCCATGGACAGCCCGCTGGGCTCGGTACTGGCCGGCATGTTCGGGTACCAGGAGGCGCCGACCGTCAGCACCCTGGGTGCCTATCTGATTTACCTGGTGGTGGCCCTGGTGATGTTCTTCCTGCCCTCGGCGCCCGCCCGACCCGTCGCCAAGACCTCTTCCGCTTCCAGCCAGTAAGGACCGTCTCTTGTCCAACCCAACCCCTCAATCGGCTCCGCCGTCCCGCGCCCTGCGCTGGGGCGTGGCCGGCTCGGTGGCAGTGATGATCGCCGCCGGTGGCCTGTTCTATTACGCCTCGCAACTGGCCGCTACCAAACGCCAGACCAACCACAATGAAATCGCCGTGACGATCCACAGCCACGCCTGTGAGCCCAACGCCCTCACCGTGCCAGCCGGGCGCGCCAGCTTTCGTATCATCAACCGCTCCGACCGTGCAGTGGAGTGGGAAATCCTCGACGGCGTGCTGGTCGTCGAAGAGCGGGAGAATATTGCACCGGGCCTGAGCCAGGTGATCAACGCCAACCTGCTGCCCGGCGATTACGCCATCACCTGTGGCCTGCTGAGCAACCCTCGCGGCACGTTGCATGTCACGCCGACCGCAGAGTCTGATGCCCAGGCCAAGGCCAAGCCGTCGATGGTGGCCTTTATCGGCCCGTTGTCGGAGTTTCGCGTGTACCTGAGCGGCCAGGGCAATGCCCTGATCAAGTCCGTGACAGCCCTGCAGCAGGCCATTGATGCCGGTGACCTGGCCCAGGCCCAGGCGCTGTATGTACCGGCCCGCGAGGCGTATCAGCGCCTGGCGCCGGCGGCCCAACGCCTGGCCGAGCTGGACAACGCGATCAACGCTCGCGCCGATTACTTTGAAAAGCGCGAGCAGGACCCCGCCTTCAGCGGCTTCCACCGCCTCGAATACAGCCTGTTCCAGCAACACAGCCTCGATGGCCTGGCACCGATTGCCCAACGTTTGGTGGGCGATGTCACCACGCTCAAGCAACAGCTATTGGCGCAGTCCCTGCCGCCCGAGCAACTGGTAGGCATTGTGGTGCGCAACCTCAACAGCTTGGCGGATGTGCGCGCAATCAGTGGTGAAGAGGAGCGTTACAGCCATGTCGACTTGAACGGCTTTGCCGCCAACCTGGAGGTCGCCCGCAAAGTGGTGGACCTGATGCGCCCGCTACTGAGCAAGTCCGCTGCCGACCTGTTGCCGAACATCGACAGCGCGCTCAACGCCTTCGACGCCGAGCTCAACGGGCTCAAGGTCGAAGGCCGCTACACCGGCTATGACAGTATCAGCGCCGATCAGCGCAAGCAGATCGCCGCCAAGGCCAAGGCACTGGCCGCCGCACTCGATGGAATCGACCCCGCCCTTGGCCTTTCCGGCCTGCAGTGAGACGAACGCATACATGAGTGATTCAGAACAGCTAAACCTTGCGCGCCGTCGCGTCCTGCTGGGCATGGCGGCCACCGGTGCGGCGATTGCCGGCAGCAGCTTGAGCTGCCCGGCCATGGCGGCCGCAGCCGAGCAAGTCACCACCGCACCACGCAGTGACAAGACCCAGGACCACCACGACTTTTTCGGCCAGCACCAAAGCGGCATCGTCACCCCGCGCCCGGCCTGCGGCATGCTCGTGGCGTTCGACGTACTGGCCAGCGACCGTGAAGACCTGGAACGCCTGTTCCGCACCTTGAACGAGCGCATCGCGTTCTTGATGACCGGCGGCACCGTGCCCCAAGTCGATCCGAAGTTGCCGCCCACCGATTCCGGCATCCTCGGCCCGGTGGTTTCGCCGGATAACCTGACCATTACCGTGTCGGTCGGCGAGTCGCTGTTCGACGAGCGCTTTGGCCTCGCGGCAGTCAAGCCCAAGCGCCTGAGTCGCATGGTCGGCTTCCCTAACGACGCGTTGGAACCGGCGCAATGCCACGGCGACCTGAGCCTGCAGTTCAGCTCCAACACACCGGACACCAATATCCACGCCCTGCGCGACATCGTGAAGAACCTGCCCGACCTGCTGCTGGTGCGCTGGAAACAGGAAGGCAGCGTACCGCCCCAGGCACCGGCCAAGCCCGGAGCACCTGCGCAGAGTGCGCGCAATTTCCTGGGCTTTCGCGATGGTTCGGCCAACCCCGATTCCAACGATGCCAAGGCCATGGACCAGATTGTCTGGGTCCAACCCGGCAGCGACGAACCGGCCTGGGCTGCCCATGGCAGTTACCAGGCCGTGCGCATCATCCGTAACTTTGTCGAGCGTTGGGATCGCACGCCGCTGCAAGAACAGGAAAGCATCATCGGCCGGATCAAACCCACGGGCGCGCCCATGGATGGCCAGCATGAAACCCAGGTCCCGGACTACAGCAAGGACCCGGAAGGCAAGTTGACCAAGCTCGATGCCCACATCCGCCTGGCCAACCCCCGCACCCCGCAGACCCAGGCCAACCTGATCCTGCGTCGGCCGTTCAACTACTCCAACGGCGTCAACAAAAACGGTCAGCTGGACATGGGCTTGTTGTTCATTTGCTACCAGGCTGACCTGGAGAAAGGCTTTATCAGCGTGCAAACGCGGCTCAACGGCGAGCCCCTGGAGGAATACCTCAAGCCGGTCGGCGGCGGGTATTTCTTCACCTTGCCGGGGGTCACCGGGCCCAAGGATTTCATCGGGCGCACGCTACTCGCTGCAACGCACCTTCACACCACTGCCAAGACCTAAAACAAACCAGAGCGGAATTTCTCCCATGAAGAAGTCGTCTATCGCGTTGTCGTTGTTAATGAGCCTTTCGCCGCTGGCAGCCTTCGCCGCTACCGCGCCGCTGGACCTGGTAGGTCCCGTATCGGACTACAAGATCTACGTCACCGAGGAAATCGGTGAACTGGTGATCCAGACCCAGGCGTTCACCAACGCCATCAATAAAGGCGACCTGGCCACCGCCAAGAAGCTCTATGCGCCGACCCGCGTGCACTATGAGTCCATCGAGCCGATCGCCGAGCTGTTCAGCGACCTCGACGCGTCCATCGACTCCCGCGTCGATGACCATGAAAAAGGCGTGACGGCTGAAGACTTCACCGGCTTCCACCGCATTGAATATGCGTTGTTCTCGCAGAACTCGACCAAGGGCCTGGAGGCTCTTACCGCCAAGCTCAATGCCGATGTGAACGATCTCAAGACCCGGGTCGACGGCCTGACCTTCCCGCCGGAAAAAGTCGTCGGCGGTGCTGCAGCGCTGTTGGAAGAAGTCGCCGCCACCAAGATCTCCGGCGAAGAAGACCGCTACAGCCATACCGACCTGTATGACTTCCAGGGCAACATCGACGGCGCGAAGAAAATCGTCGACCTGTTCCGTGGCCAGATCGAGCAGCAAGACAAGGCCTTCCTGGCCAAGGTCGACAAGAACTTCGCCAGCGTCGACAAGATCCTGGCCAAGTACAAGACCCCGGATGGAGGCTTTGAGACCTACGACAAGGTCAAGGACAACGACCGCAAAGCCCTGGTAGGGCCGGTCAACACCTTGGCCGAAGACCTCTCGACCCTGCGCGGCAAGCTGGGCTTGAACTAAGCGCTGCGGGCAAAAAAAACACCCAGGCGCCGTTAAGCGACCTGGGTGTTTTTTTGCCTGCCGGTTGCCCGGCTACAGGATGCGGTACAACAAACGCTCAATGCGCACGCGGCTGACCCGGCGCAGGAACTTGCCGACTGCTGGCGGATAATCCACCAGCGTCTGCAACTGCTGGTAACCCTGGATACGCGTGGTGTGCTGGAAAATCTGCGCCAACTCGGTACGCCGCGGTTCCAGCCATTGGCTTTTGGGGTCATCGATCAGCAAGCCGTTTTCTAGGTCGAGGCGAAACGCTCGTGGGTTGAGGTTGTTGCCGGTGAGCAAGGTGTAGCGCTGGTCAACCCACAGGCCTTTGAGGTGGTAAGTGTTGTCGCCATCGCGCCACAGGTGCAGGTTCAACTGGCCGCTGTCGATCATCGGCTGGTGGCGCTTGGCAAAGCGCCTCAGGCTGATCTCATACAAGTACGGCAATGCAGCGATGACCTTGAACGGCTCGCTGGGTGGAATGTAGAAATCGTTGGCGGTCTTGTCGCCGACAACGATGTCGATCTTCACCCCACGCGCCAGGGCGCGGTTGATCTCGCGAGTCACCGGCAATGGCAGGTTGAAGTACGGGGTGCAGATGGTCAGTTGCTGCTGGGCGCTTGCGATCAGTTCAAGGATCACCCGGCTCAGGGGGTTGTTCTTGCCGACGCCGAGCAGTGGGCTGACAGACAGGTGGCCATTGGGCAACTGGCCGGCCGTGGTGTCGTAGGCCGCGTGCTTGAGGCGGCTGCGCAAATCGCCAATATCGTTGCGCAGGCTGCGGGTGGTGGGCGGGTTCGGCAGGTCCAGACGGTGTACGGCCTTGGACGCTACCAAACCATGCTCCACCAGGTGCTGCATCGAATCGGCCAGCGGTTGGCTGTGGATCAGGTGATAACGGTCGAAGCGGTATTTGTCGAACTTGTGCAGGTACACATTGTTCAGGCTGGCACCGCTGTACAGCACGCTGTCATCAATGACAAAGCCCTTGAGGTGCAACACGCCGAACAACTCGCGGGTTTGCACCGGCACGCCATACACCGGCACTTCGCTGGCGTGGCTTTGCGTCATTGCCTGGTACCAGGCGCTGTTACCGGGCTGCTTGCCGGCACCGATCAGCCCGCGCTGGGCGCGCAGCCAGTCAACCATCACCACGATGTCCAGTTCGGGCCGTGCGGCTTTGGCTGCGTGCAGGGCGTCGTAGATTTCCTGCCCCGCCTCGTCCTGCTGCAAGTACAACGCAACAATGTAGATCCGGCGGGTGGCCTGGGCGATTTTCTCCAGCAGGCAGCGACGATACGCATCAGCGCTGGGCAGCACCTCGATAGCCTCGGGGGACAGTGGAAAACCACGCAGCTTGGGCAACAGGGAACGTTTGAAGAACGACGGCATAAGGCTCGCAATGGGTCGAATCCGAAGAGGCCCCGAGCTTACACCATGGGGCCGCTCAGGTCTCGCCACCGACAAATGAAAAAAGCCCCTTGACCAAGAAGAACGATCGTTCTACTGTCTTCGGCATGAACGATATAGCCAACAGTGAAACCCGCGACATTATCCTCGACGTGACCGAGAAGCTGATCTATCGCCATGGCATCGCCGCCACTGGCATGGACTTGCTGGTGAAAACCGCCGGTGCCTCGAGAAAAAGTATCTACCGCTACTTCGCCAACAAGGATGAGTTGGTGATTGCCGCCCTGCAACGCCGCGACGAACGCTGGATGCAGTGGCTGCGCAGCGAAGTCGAACGCAGTGCAGACAGCGGCGAACGCCTGCTGGGCCTGTTCAGCGCGCTCAAACAGTGGTTCGGCTCGGCGGACTTTCGCGGCTGCGCCTTTATCAACACCAGCGGCGAAACCGGTAACGCCCAAGACCCGGTGCGCCTGTTAGCCAAAGCGCATAAACAAAAACTGTTCGAGTACGCACTTGAACTATGTCAAGCACATGGCACCCCCGACCCGGAACGGCAGGCCGTACAACTGCTGATCCTGATCGATGGCGCCATAACCGTTGCCCTGGTAATGGGTGATTCTACAGCTGCCGATAGTGCGCAATGCATGGCGCGAACGTTATTGCAACTTTGAACCCACAGGCCAGGCAACTTTCGATCTAACTCTAGTGTTTTCAGGAGCCGCCCAATGTCAGCACATGCAGAAGTCCGTCCACCCTTGCCGCCGTTTACCCGCGAGTCGGCCATCGAAAAAGTCCGCCTGGCCGAAGACGGCTGGAATTCTCGCGATCCGCAGCGGGTGTCCCTGGCCTATACCCTGGACACGCAGTGGCGAAACCGCGCTGAATTTGCCCACAGCCGCGAAGAAGCCAAGCAGTTCCTGGCGCGCAAATGGGCCAAGGAGCTGGATTACCGATTAATCAAGGAACTGTGGGCGTTCACCGGTAACCGCATCGCCGTGCGCTATGCCTATGAGTGGCACGATGACTCGGGTAACTGGTTCCGGTCCTACGGTAATGAAAACTGGGAATTCGATGAGAACGGTTTGATGGCCAACCGCTTTGCCTGCATCAACGATATGCCGATCCAGGCAAGCGAACGCAAGTTCCACTGGCCGCTGGGGCGTCGCCCGGATGATCATCCGGGGTTGTCGGATTTGGGACTGTAGTCGCAAGCCGCAAGCTTGAAGCTTGCGGCTGGCAGCTCAATCCTGATTCAACCCGACCCGATACAGCACTCCATCATCCTCATCCGTCAGCACATACAAATAGCCATCCGGCCCCTGCCGCACATCGCGAATCCGCGCTTTCAACTCACCCAGCAGCCGTTCCTCGTGAATGACTTTGTCGCCATCGAACTGCAACCGGATCAACTCCTGGCTGGCCAGCGCACCGATAAACAGGTTGTGCTGCCACGCCTTGAACCGGTCGGCGTCATAGAACGCCATACCGCTGATCGCCGGGGATTTCTCCCACACATGATGCGGCGCTACTGTGCCTTCCACTGTCTTGCCCTTGGCTTCGGGAATCGGCAGCAGGGAATAGTTGATGCCATGGGTTGCCAGCGGCCAACCGTAGTTCTTGCCGCGCTCGATGATATTGACCTCATCGCCACCACGGGGGCCATGTTCGTTCTCCCAGATCGTGCCAGTCCATGGGTTCAGCGCCAGCCCTTGCGGGTTGCGCTGGCCGTAAGACCAGATCTCGGGGCGTACGCCCGGTTGGCCGACGAAGGGGTTGTCATCGGGTACGCGACCATCCGGGTAGATGCGCACCACTTTGCCTTGCAGCTTGTCCAGGTCCTGGGCCGTCGGCCGGTCGTTATTTTCCCCGAGGGTCACAAACAGATAGCCGTCACGGTCGAACGCCAGGCGTGAGCCAAAATGATTGCCGGTCGACAGCTTGGGCTCCTGGCGCAGGATGACCTTGAAGTCCTGCAAGCCGCTCAAATCAGCGGCCAAACGCCCACGCCCAACGGCGGTCCCGGCTTTACCGCCTTCACCGCCCCCTTCGGCATATGACAGGTAGACCATGCGGTCCTGCTTGAAGTCCGGCGACAGCACCACATCGAGCAACCCGCCCTGCCCTTTGGCCCACACCTGCGGCACGCCCGTCAATGGCGCGGAAAGCTTGCCGTCGGGGCTGACAAACCGCAGGTGCCCGGGGCGCTCGGTGACCAGGAAGCCTTGCTTGTCGGGCAGAAACGCCAGCGCCCAAGGATGGTCCAGGCCCTTGGTGATCGGCGTGACGGTGATGCTGCCTTGCTCAGTGGGGAATTGTTGGCTATCGGCAGCGAATACCGCGCTCAGCGGCAACAGTGAGGCGGCGCAAATAGCCGCTAGCAGGGTTTTGCGTAGAAACATAAGACGAAATCCTTAGCGGCGATTGCCGTTGGCATCATAGGTGGACGCTTTGGGTTCGGTGGCCGGGCGACTGGGGGCCGCCTCTTGCCGGGGGTAACGGTTGCCGATCCCGCCGTTTTCCACGGTCGGCCGGGGGCTGGTCGGGGCGGTCTGGATGCCGCGAACGGCCGGTGCATTAGGCTGGGTGCCCTGCATGCTATTGGGATTGGCCCGGTGGATAGGGCTGTTGTTAGTGTCGTAACGGCCCGGCAGGTTTTGTGCCTGGGCCAATGGCGCAAGGGCCAGGCCCAACGCCAGTACTGCAAGATGATGTACACAACGGTTCATGACCAAGCCTCTCTATGCCGAGTACTACGTGCGTTCGATAACACGCTACGCCGTGGGTTCGCGTTGTGACACTAAATAGTTTCTCATCAGGTGTAACACGATCTGTCCGAGCATCTGCCCACCGAAACTTTTGCCCTGGCCCGCGAGTCACCAGAACACAGTCTCTTCGTTAAGGAGTCACACCTATGCCACGGGCAATCTGGAAAGGCGCCATCAGTTTCGGCTTGGTTCACATCCCGGTATCGCTGGTTTCGGCCACGTCCTCCCAAGGTGTCGACTTCGACTGGCTGGACAAACGCAGCATGGACCCGGTGGGCTACAAGCGCATCAACAAGACCACCGGCAAGGAAGTCACCAAGGACAATATCGTCAAGGGCGTGGCCTTTGAGAAAGGCCGCTATGTGGTACTCAGTGAAGACGAAATTCGTTCGGCCCACCCCAAGTCGACCCAGACCATCGAGATCATCGCCTTCGTTGCCAGCGACCAGATCCCTCTGCAAAACATCGACACGCCCTACTTCCTGGCGCCGGATAAACGCGGTGGCAAGGTTTATGCGCTGCTGCGAGAAACCTTGAAAAAAACCGGCAAGGTCGCCCTGGCCAATGTCGTGCTGCACACCAAGCAGCACCTGGCCGCGCTGATGCCGCTGGAGTCGGCCCTGGTGCTGGTGATGTTGCGCTGGCCCGCCGAAGTGCGCAGCCTGGATGAGCTGGAGCTGGGCAGCGATGTGACCAAGCCGACCTTGGCCAAGGGCGAGCTGGACATGGCCAAGCGCTTGGTGGAAGACATGAGCGCCGATTGGCAACCCGATGAATACCGCGACAGCTTCCAGGACAAGATCATGGCGCTGGTCGCGAAGAAGGCCAAGGCCGGCAAGATCGAAGATGTGGAAACAGCCGAGGGCAGTGAAGAACGTAAATCCGCCGATGTGCTTGACCTGACGGAGTTGCTCAAGCGCAGCTTGGCGGGCAAGCCCGCGGCGAAAAAGCCAGCCGCGAAGAAGTCCAGCAAAAAGGCCTCTTGAGCCCGCCATTGGTTGGAGAATGACATGGCAAAACCCCTGAGCGAGTACAACCGCAAACGCGATTTCGAGATTACCGCCGAACCCGCTGGAAGCTCCCCGGCCGCCAAGCGTAAAGCCTCGGCCCTGAGTTTTGTGATTCAAAAGCATGATGCACGCAACCTGCACTATGACTTTCGCCTGGAACTCGACGGTGTGCTGTTGAGCTGGGCGGTACCCAAGGGACCGAGCTTGGACCCGACCCAGAAGCGCCTGGCGGTGCACGTTGAAGATCATCCGCTGAGCTATGGCAGTTTCGAGGGCAGCATTCCCGCCGGCCAATACGGCGCCGGGGATGTGATTGTATGGGACCGTGGTGTATGGCAACCCCATGACGACCCGCGCAAGGCCTACGCGGCCGGCAAACTCAAATTTACCCTGGTGGGTGAAAAGCTCTCGGGGGATTGGGCCTTGGTACGCACTCGGCTCAAGGGCAGCGGCGACAAGGAGCAATGGTTGCTGATCAAGGAAAAGGACCAGCAGGCCCGCCCAGCGTCCGACTACGATATCGTCCAGGCCCAGCCCAACAGTGTGCTCAGCGATGCCTCGGTGGGCAAAGCCCGGGCTGCCAGCAAACCCAAGAAAACTGCGAAGCCCAAGAATGCGCACACTGCGCTACCCGAGCAATTCTCCCCGCAATTGGCAACCCTGGTCGACCGCGCGCCCGCTGGCGATTGGCTGTACGAAATCAAATTCGATGGCTACCGCATGCTGGCGCGAATCCGCGACGGTGACGTGCGCCTGTTCACGCGCAACGGCAATGATTGGACTGAGCGCCTGCCACGCCAGGTCAAGGCGCTGGAGGCGCTTAAACTCAAGGACAGCTGGCTCGACGGTGAAGTCGTCAGCCTCAACGCCGACGGTTTACCGGACTTCCAGGCGCTGCAAAATGCGTTCGATATCGGCCGTAGCCTGGACATCGTCTACTACCTGTTCGATGCGCCCTTCCTCGATGGGCAAGACCAACGCAAGGCCCCGGTGCAAGAGCGCCGCGCTGCGCTCAAATCCGCGCTTTCCGGTAGCCGCAGCAAGTTACTGCGCTTTTCCGAAGCCTTCGCCGCCAACCAGCGCGATATCTTCGAAAGTGCCTGCGACCTGGCCCTTGAGGGCGTGATCGGCAAGCGGGCCGGCAGCGCCTATGTGTCAAGCCGCAGTGCCGACTGGATCAAGCTCAAATGCCGCTTGCGCCAGGAGTTCGTGATTGTCGGCTATACCCGGCCCCAAGGTTCGCGCAGCGGGTTTGGTGCACTGTTACTGGCGGTCAACGAAGACGCCGGGCTGGTCTACGCCGGGCGCGTGGGCACCGGCTTTGACCTGGCGGCACTGAAGGCGATCTACGCCAAGCTCACGCCCCTCGAGCGTAAAACCTCGCCACTGGAAAAACCCCTGACCAGTGCCCAGGCCCGCGGTGTGCATTGGGTTGAACCAACGTTGGTCGCTGAAGTGCAATTTGCCGAGTGGACCCGTGAGGGTGTGGTGCGCCAGGCGGCTTTCGTGGGGCTGCGCACGGATAAACCGGTCTCGCAGATCATTCATGAACTGCCACGCGCGGCCAAAACGCTCAAGCAGCCCAAGGCAAAAGAAACGCATAAGGGCGTCAATATTACCCACCCCGAGCGAGTCATCGACCAACAAAGCGGTACGCAAAAACAGCAATTGGCACAGTTCTACGCCGACATCAGCGGCTGGATCCTGCCCTTTCTGCATGGCCGGCCTGTCTCCCTGCTCAGGGCACCGGAAGGCATCGACGGCGAGCAGTTTTTCCAGAAACACTCCGAGCGCATGGCGATTCCCCACATCAAGCAACTGGACCCGGCGCTCGACCCCGGCCACGCGCGCCTGCTGGAAATCGACAACGCAGACGCCCTGATGGGCGCTGTGCAAATGGGCACTGTCGAACTGCACACCTGGGGCGCTACCACGGACAAAATCGAAACCCCCGACTTGTTCGTGCTGGACCTCGACCCCGATCCCGCCCTGCCCTGGAAAGCCATGCTGGAAGCGGCGCAACTGACCCTGTCGGTACTGGATGAGCTGGGCTTGCAAGCCTTCGTAAAGACCAGCGGCGGCAAAGGCTTGCACCTGATTGTGCCCCTGGCCCGACGCGATGGCTGGGACACCGTGAAGGCGTTCGCCAAAGCCATTGCCCAGTTTATGACTGAACAACTGCCCGAACGCTTTACTGCCACCAGCGGCCCGAAAAACCGTGTGGGCAAGATCTTTATCGATTACCTGCGTAACGCTCGTGGCGCCAGTACGGTGGCGGCTTATTCCGTACGGGCCCGGCCAGGCTTGCCGGTATCGGTACCGGTCAGTCGGGATGAATTGAAAGGCTTGCGCAGCGCCCAGCAGTGGACGGTGGCGAACCTGCACGAGCGGCTGCAGGGTTTGAAGGAAGATCCTTGGGCCGGCTACGCCAATCGACAGAAAATCAGCAAGAAGATGTGGGACAAGCTGGGCGCTGAACCACCGCAGTGATTCGCGCCCTGGGCAAGCTTCAAACAAGAATGAAGATGAGCGCCAAACCAGCGAAGATCGCCCATTTTTCCAGGTAGTAGCGCGTGCGATTGCGCTTTTTAAGCTCTTTGCCACGCAGACGGATCTTGTACAGGCGAGTAAAGGCACGGTTGAGGCCGCCGGTCTTGTCGCCATCGTCATTGGGCGAGCCTGCGGCCGCCATCACATTGCGGCTGAACCACCGGTTGAACGCCGCCGCCCAACGGTACTTCATCGGGCGCTCAATATCGCAAAACAGAATGATCCGGTTTTGCTGCGTGGTGTTTTCCGCGTAATGAATGTAGGTCTCATCGAACATCACCGGCTCGCCGTCACGCCAGTAGTAGCTCTCGCCATCCACATTGATATAGCAGCCAGGATCGTTGGGCGTATCCAGCCCCAAGTGATAGCGGTAGGAGCCCGCGTAGGGGTCACGGTGGCGCACCAGCTTGGAGCCCGGTGGCAGCTCGGCGAACATCGCAGCCTTGATCGAGCCGATGCCTTGCACCAACTCGGTGGTGCGTGGGCACAGCTTCATCGCCGACGGGTGGCTGTCGCCGTACCACTTGAGGTAGAAGCGCTTCCAGCCTGACTTGAAGAACGAGTTGAAACCCACGTCGTTGTACTGGTCCGAGCGCTTGATCTCCCCTGCGCGCATCAGGTTCTGGCCTTCCTGGCGGATCTCCTCCCAGTGCTCCTGCAACGGGCTCAGGTCCGGAAAGTCGCTGGGCGAGAGATACGGGCGGCTGGGTTGCTTGGAGAACAGGTACAGGAAGCAGTTGATCGGCGCCAGGAACGTCGAGTGATCGCTAAGCTGGCGACCCAGCTTGTGTCGCACCCGACCACGCAGGTGTACATACGCAATGGAGGCAACGTAGAGAGCAACAATGATGAGTTTCAAGGGATTCGTCACAAGTCAGGGAGAGAACAGGCTGCTCCTGCGGGCCCACAACGGCCGAGGATGGATAAGCAGCACCTGAAATCACAATTCACATACCGGTGACACGGCCGGCTGGGCAACCTGTCGGCGTGAAACCATTGACGTTATTTAGCCACACTTTGTAACCAAAGGTTAACTAAGAATTGTGAAAAGCTGTCCACTGGTTGTGCTTGAGGGGTGAGCAGGCGGGCCCTTGGGCCCGCCTGTATGAACGCTTTGCCAGGGCTATAGCGGGTCGTTTTTACCTTCGCGGCGAGGAACGCTGCTGTCACCCAATGCGGTATAAGGCAAGGCTTGGCCTCGGCTGCGGATGAAGTAGCGGATCAACGCAATCATCATCCCAAGCAGCAAGCCGCCGACGAGACTTAACCCGATGACCAGCGGTTTCTTCGGCTTG
Organism: Pseudomonas haemolytica; assembly: GCF_009659625.1. Taxonomy (GTDB): domain Bacteria; phylum Pseudomonadota; class Gammaproteobacteria; order Pseudomonadales; family Pseudomonadaceae; genus Aquipseudomonas; species Aquipseudomonas haemolytica. The sequence goes on from NZ_VOIW01000005.1 coordinate 604,887, forward strand.
ATCGGCGCCACAGGTTCCTGGGCGCGGCGGTCGATCGTCACCAGCTTCAAGTTGCTCATGTCGATATTCAAGCTGCGCAACCTGGCGACTTCAGCGCGTAACGGCTCTACGTCCTGCAGGAATATGTCTTCATTGCCACGCTTTTGTAGCACCTCGACTTCGCGGTTGCTTTCCAGCAGTTGCAACTCCTTGCCGATCTCGGCAATGCGTGTGTTGGTGAAGTCATCACTGGTGCGCTGTTGCAAAGCCGAGCGCTCGGCTTCCAACGCCTCGGTGCCCATGAAATACAGCGGGATCTTCTGATTGTTCACCTCTGTGCGCATGACCTGGCTCGAACCGTTGCGCGTAGCATCAGCCATGGAGGATGGCGTCGTCGGTGTGCGGATCCCCATCGACTTGGCAATCGTAATGGCTTCCGCCAGCTCAGCCAGGCGGTTGGTCCGCTCCATCTTCATCTGCAAGCGCAGTGCGCTGAGCTCATCCTGCAACTGGGCACGCTTGAGCCGGTCAGCCTCAAGCAGCTTGGCGATCTTGGACTCTTTCTCGGTATCGTAGTTGGCACGGGCAGCGTCGATCTTGCCTTTAAGCTCGCTCAAGCGGTTATTGACGATTACCTTGAGGTCGGCGCCGACTTGCTGGCGCTCGGCAGCAATGGCGTAATCCACGAACCCGTTGAGGATCGCGACACCATCGACGTCGGTCGGGTACTGCAACTCAAGGCGAATATAGCTACTGAGCGAATCGGATTTCTTGGGATCTGGCAGGATCAGGTTGACGGAATTTCGATTGAACTCCTCAAAACTCTGTTCAAGGCTTTGCCCCGGTTTCTTGAACGTCTGGAACAACTCCTCGTGGTCCTTGAAAAATCCCAGGCGGGCCTCGTAGGAGTCCAGCTGTGCGCCCACTTTTACCAGCGCATCAGCAGGCGGCAACTTATAAACTTCCGAACGGTTCAAGGCATCCAGCTCGTTGATTGCCGCAGGCCTTAACACACTGCTGACTTCATACGTCTTGGGTGCAAGGAAGGCATACCCCGCGCCTAATACGCCTGCCAGAAGCGTACACCCCACAATCAGCTTTTTTTGTCGCCAAATCGCGTGAAACAATTCAATCAGATCAATTTCATCAGAAGCAACGGAAGGCGGGAGCGGGGAAGTTCGATTCAAAATAAGAACACCTTAAGATAATACTAAAAGGCCATCATTCTCAGAAGCACAATGACTTCTCACATCAGGGACAACGCCCTGTACACGGCGGACCAATGGCGATATGACCACTCAGTCCGCTGAAAAATCCCACAGTTATATGGAATATTTCCATTTTATTTCGGCTAATAGGACAAATGTCACAACCCTGTCGGACTAACCTAGCTGCAAGAGTAGTCAATACATCATGAAAATGCTGTCAAATGCCTGTCCTATAAAGAAAAAAACTCAGCTTCCCTGTATTGCAGTTTCACTCTCGATACAATTTAACGCTTCCCTCTTCAGCAATAAGGAATTTGCATGTCGCCTTTTTCAGCCGCGGATTTTCACAAGCTTCAAGGTGCCTGGGAACAAACTGCCCTTGAAGACAGTGGCGTTCTCAACCCTGCTGACGCCCACAGCGCGCCAGGGGCTATAACGACAATTAGCGGAGATGGATTCGAAGTGGTTACGATCAGTGGCGATGTATTGCTGGCGGGGCGTTTTATCCTCGACGCCAGCACCACCCCCAAAAGTATCACCTGGGTCGACACCATCGGCGATGATGCGGGCAAGCAGTTGCCTGCCAGCTACTGGCTTGAAGGTGATGATTTTGTGTTTATCGCAGCGGATGAAGGGATGCCCAGGCCTACGCAATTCAGCACCGGCCCGGGGCAAACCATGCGCACCTTCGTACGGCGATCGTGATCGGCGCGTCTATCCGATTTGATCACAGCGTTTTCACAAAGCCTTCACTTTTCGATCTATAGGGTGGACCTACCTACTCCAGTGAATCACTTGGCCCGCCTCTCCTCGCGGGCCTTTTTTTTGCGCGATGGAAACTGGATCAGCCGGCCCGCTTGGTTGCCGTCAAGGTAAAGCACAACGGCAATTGCGCGGTCTGGTGCTGATATTGGTCGTAGAGCTCTTCCCGATTGGAGTGCGGGTACTCCTGCAAGTGACCTATCTGCAATTGCGCCGCGATCGCCGCGCCAACCACACTTCCCAGGGTGTGTACATACCAATAGGACGTCGGTCCGGCCTGCTCACCCTGCCCTTCATAGACAATCGATTCCTGCAGCACAAAGGGTTCGCGCTGGAAGTAGGAGCTGGCAGGCAACAGTGGGTTGGCCGCCCGCGGGTCGAACACCTCGAGGAAGGGGTGGGTTTCGTACATCACCAGGGTGCCGCCAGGTTTAAGCACACTGGCGACATGCTGCATGAACAGCCCCACATCCGGCATCCAGCCCAGCACGCCAATGGTCACCAGGGCAATATCGAAACGTGCGTGCAAACGCTCGGGCAAATGATGGATATCGGTCTCTACGAACTCGGGGCTATGGGGCGACACCGCGGCCAGCTCACGTGCCTGGTCCAGAAATGCCCGGGACTGATCGATCCCCACCACCGAGCGCGCGCCCAAGCCATACAGTGAGAGGCTTTCGCGGCCATTGTTGCAGCCCAGTTGCACCACGTCCTTGCCCACCACACCGACGTCTTGCAGCAACGCGGTGATGGTCGGGTCAAGACAGGAGAAATCAGGCTTGGCTACCGAGGCCAGCAACGCCGTCCAGGTGGCCGTGTCTTTATGCAGCCGGGCGGATTCGTCCCAGGCGTTTTTGTTGCTGGCAATTGCCTCTTGTGCTGAGGGCATGTCCATTGCTTCTCCAGAAAGTCAGTCAGGCGGGCTTGGGAAAGTAAATCAAATGCCAGCAGGATAGAACCCTCGACGACCGCGAAACTTATCGTCAAGCCTGCTGGTCACTAAACCAACGCGTGTTCGCTCCCTGAGCACCGCTTTTGAAGGTCGCACCGTGGCCCATCCCTCAGACCTGCGCATCGCGTTATCCCTGGACAGCCTGAACTTCTTCCTCGCCGATGTGCGCGACGGTCTCGGGCCGTATCTGGCGATCTACTTGTTGGCGGTCCATCAATGGGACCCGGCCAGCATCGGTGTGGTCATGACCCTGGCGGGCATCGCCGCCTTGATCACCCAGGGCCCGGCTGGTGCGCTGATCGACCGCACCCACCGTAAACGTGCAGTCATTGCATTTGCCGCGCTGTTGGTCACCACCAGTTGCCTGATGCTGCCCTTCGTCAGTTCATTTGGCTGGGTGGCGCTGACCCAAGCCGCCAGCGCGATAGCCGCCTCGGTGTTCGCTCCAGCAATTTCCGCGATTTCCCTGGGCATTACCGGCCCCCGCGCTTTCACCCGGCGCACCGGACGCAACGAAACCTTCAACCACGCCGGCAACGCCGTGGCTGCGCTGCTGGCTGGTGGCTTGGCCTATCTGTTCGGGCCGGTGGTGGTGTTCTACCTGATGGCCTTCATGGCGGTCGCCAGCGTTGTCGCGGTCAGTTGCGTACCGGCCAAGGCGATTGACCATGAGGTCGCTCGCGGTTTCGACCCGGCCGTTCACAGCGATCATGAACAGCCCTCGGGCCTGAACGTGCTGTTGGCCAATCGCCCTCTATTGCTGTTCGCCATCTGCTGCGCCCTGTTTCACCTGGCCAATGCCGCGATGCTGCCGCTGGTCAGCCAGAAGCTGGCACAGATCAACCTACAGATGGCCACGCCCCTGACCTCCGCGTGCATCGTCGCCGCGCAGTTGGTCATGGTGCCGATGGCCTGGCTGGTGGGGCTCAAGGCCGATGTATGGGGGCGCAAGCCACTGTTGCTGGCCGGGTTTGTGATTCTGCCGCTGCGCGGCGTGCTCTATACCCTGTCCAGCGACCCGTACTGGCTGGTGACGGTGCAGATGCTCGATGGCATCGGCGCTGGCATTTTCGGCGCGCTGTTCCCGGTCATCGTCAAGGACCTGACCCACGGCACCGGGCGCTTCAACGTCAGCCTGGGCGCCCTCTCCACCGTATTCGGCCTGGGCGCGGCGCTGAGCAGCAGCCTGGCCGGTTTCGTGGTGCAACAGGCAGGCTACAACGCGGCCTTTCTGACGTTGGCCGGCGTGGCAGGCGTGGCGTTGCTGCTGTTATGGCTGGCGATGCCAGAGACGATGGCGAAACCATCCTTCGCTCGCCATACAACTGTTGCCTGACATATGCGACAATGCGCGCCAAATTCCAACACACATCCAAAATTTTCCGCTCAGCGACCGGGTTTCGCGCCTTGATGTCGCTGTTGACGCATGCCTGAAGGCACCTGCCGTCACGCTCGCAACCCATTGATAGGTAAAGTAATTGATCTCCACAGCTAACATCACCATGCAGTTCGGCGCCAAGCCGCTCTTCGAGAACGTCTCGGTCAAGTTCGGCGCCGGCAACCGCTATGGTTTGATCGGTGCCAACGGTTGCGGCAAGTCGACCTTCATGAAAATCCTGGGTGGCGACCTCGATCCGTCCGGTGGCCAGGTCATGCTGGAGCCGAATGTGCGCCTGGGTAAACTGCGCCAGGACCAGTTCGCCTACGAAGAATTCACCGTGCTCGACACCGTGATCATGGGCCACGAGGAGTTGTGGAAGGTCAAGGCCGAGCGCGACCGTATCTACTCGCTGCCGGAAATGAGTGAAGACGACGGCATGGCCGTCGCCGAGCTGGAAACCGAGTTCGCCGAGATGGACGGCTACACCGCCGAATCCCGCGCCGGTGAGCTGCTGCTGGGCCTGGGCATTCCCCTGGAACAGCATTTCGGCCCGATGAGCGAAGTGTCCCCAGGCTGGAAGCTGCGCGTTTTGCTGGCCCAGGCGCTGTTCTCCGACCCTGAAGTGCTGTTGCTCGATGAACCGACCAACCACTTGGACATCAACACCATCCGCTGGCTGGAAAACATCCTGACCCAGCGCTCCAGCCTGATGATCATCATCTCTCACGACCGTCACTTCCTGAACAGCGTGTGCACCCACATGGCTGACCTGGACTACGGCGAGCTGCGCCTGTTCCCAGGCAACTACGACGAGTACATGACCGTGGCGACCCAGTCCCGCGAGCAACTGCTGTCGGACAACGCCAAGAAGAAGGCGCAGATCTCCGAACTGCAATCCTTCGTCAGCCGCTTCTCGGCCAACGCTTCCAAAGCCAAGCAGGCCACCTCCCGCGCCAAGGCGATCGACAAGATCCAGCTGGCCGAGGTCAAGCCTTCGAGCCGTGTGAGCCCGTTCATCCGTTTCGACCAGAACAAAAAACTGCACCGCCAGGCGGTCATCGTCGAGCGCATGGCCAAAGGCTTCGATGGCAAACCGCTGTTCAAGGACTTCAGCTTCCAGGTTGAAGCCGGCGAGCGCGTGGCGATCATCGGTCCGAACGGTATCGGCAAGACCACGCTGCTGCGTACGCTGGTCAACGAACTGACGCCGGATGCCGGTAGCATCAAGTGGACCGACGCGGCTGAGCTGGGCTACTACGCTCAGGACCACGCCCATGACTTCGAAGACGACATGAGCCTGTTCGACTGGATGGGCCAGTGGACTCAAGGCGAGCAAATGATCCGTGGCACCCTGGGTCGCATGCTGTTCTCCAACGACGAGATCCAGAAGTCGGTGAAGGTGATTTCCGGTGGTGAGCAAGGCCGTATGCTGTTCGGCAAGCTGATCCTGCAAAAGCCGAACGTGCTGATCATGGACGAACCGACCAACCACTTGGACATGGAATCCATCGAGGCGCTGAACCTGGCGCTGGAGAACTACCCGGGCACGCTGATCTTCGTCAGCCACGACCGTGAGTTCGTATCGTCCCTGGCCACCCGCATCATCGAGTTGAGCCCTAGCGGCGTGATCGACTTCAGCGGCACCTACGATGACTACCTGCGTAGCCAGGGTGTGGTGTTTTAAGGACAGCCAGTAGTTTTCAGCTGCAAGCTGCAAGAGAAAGCCCTGTCCATGTGACAGGGCTTTTTTCATGCTCACTTATGCCATCATGCCGTACCGCCCGCCAGCGAACGAGTGCCCATGCCTGCCGCCGCCCCGTCCTCCCTGTCGATCACCCTGCAGATCGTCTCCATCGTCTTCTACACCTTCATTGCCTTTATCTGCATCGGCCTGCCGATTGCGGTGATTCCAGGCTATGTGCATGAGCAACTGGGTTTCAGCGCCGTAGTCGCCGGGATCACCATCGGTTCGCAATACCTGGCCACCCTGCTCAGCCGCCCGATGGCCGGCCGGATGTCGGATAACGTCGGCACCAAGCGCGCGATCGTGCTGGGCCTGGCCGGCATTCTGATCAGTGGCGTGCTGACCTTTATCGCCACCCTGGTGGAAAGCCTGCCGACTTTGAGCCTGAGCATTCTGATCGTCGGCCGCCTGTTATTGGGCGTGGCCCAGGGCCTGATCGGCGTGGGCACCATCAGCTGGTGCATGGGCGCGGTAGGCACCGAACATACTGCGCGTTCGATTTCCTGGAATGGCATCGCCTCCTACGGCGCCATTGCCATTGGTGCGCCAGTCGGCGTGGTGATGGTGGCGACATATGGCTACACCAGCCTCGGTATTGCCCTGTCGGTGTTGGCGGCGTTGGGCCTGGTGCTGATCCGCACTAAACCTTCGGTGCCGGTGGTACGCGGTGAGCGGCTGCCGTTCTGGGCGGTGTTCGGGCGTATCGCACCGTTCGGCACCAGCCTGTGCCTTGCCTCGATTGGCTACGGCACGCTAACGACCTTTATTACCCTGTATTACCTCAACCGCGGCTGGTCCGGCGCGGCCTACTGCCTGACGGTATTTGGTGTGTGCTTCATCCTGTCGCGCCTGGTGTTTATCTCGGCCATCAGCCGTTTTGGCGGGTTCACTGCTGCCATCGCTTGCATGCTCATCGAGACCCTGGGCCTGACGTTGCTGTGGTTGGCGCCGTCCACCGGCGTGGCGTTAATCGGTGCCGGGCTGACCGGCTTTGGCTTGTCGCTGGTGTACCCGGCGCTGGGGGTAGAGGCCATCAAACAGGTGCCGGACAGCAGCCGGGGCGCAGGGCTGAGTGCCTATGCGGTATTTTTCGACCTGGCCCTGGCGATTGCCGGGCCGTTGATGGGCGCCGTGGCGTTGAACCTCGGCTACGGCTGGATCTTCTTCTGCGCCGCACTGCTGTCGGTCAGCGCACTCGCCTTGACCGTACTGCTCAGGCGCCGTGCCTACTGATCCGCAGTCTGCAAACCGGCGCGAGTCGTCTGGCCGAGGGTATGGCTGAAAAAGCGCCCGGCCTCGGAGACCAGGTCGCGGTGGATACCTTCGCGATCGACACCATCGGCATCGGTGCAGATGGCCGGCATCGTTGCCAATTGATCACTGTCACACGGCGCCATGAACACGAAGTGCCCTGCCCCGGCCAACAGTTTGAAATCGGGCGGCTCCGGCAGCTTGCGCGCCAGGGCGGCAGCGTTTTTGTCCACGGCCACCAGCTTGTCACCATCGCCACTGTAGAGCAGTACCGGCACATGTACGTCAGCCAGGGTGTGGCGGCCAAACATAAGGCTCAGTGGCGCCATCAGCATCAGCGCATGGATGCGTGGGTCGGCCTGGGGTTGCAAATCGTCCCGGTCGACGACCAGTTCGCCGTTGGTGGTGCAGGCGTCGCGGTCCTCCGGGCGTTGCTGGCAGTAGCGGCGCAGGCGGTCGAAATCAGGCTTGGCGCCCGCCAGGATCAAGGCAGTTTCGCCACCGGCGGAATAACCGATGACGCCGATCTGATCGACGTCAACGAAGGGCGACAGCATTGAATCGGCCAAGGTGGCGGTGATCGCCTGGGAAATCTGGATCGGCCGGCCATACAAATTGCTCACAGTCCCCAGGCGGCTGTGATCCTTGTAGTTGTCGCCAGGGTGAAGCACCGCCACCACCACAAACCCTTTGCGCGCCAGGGAGGTGGCCAGGTCATGCAGGGCCAGCGGCGTGCCGGTATTGCCATGCGACAGCATCAGCATCGGGAAACGGCCAATCGCGACCTTGGCGTCTTCACTGGCGGCAACGCGATAAGGCCCCAATTGCGTGGTGTGCCCAGCGTCGGTTGAAGGATAGAACGCAATGGCTTTCATCGGCTGTGAATCCAGCGGGTCAAGAACGCTCATGCGATGAAAGCCCACACTCCAATGAGGATGCGGTGCCGGGGCGGCGTGCACTGAAACCAGGCCGCCAACCAGGGAGAGAACCAAAACAGCACAAAGACGCATCATGGGGATGTCCACCTTTGCTGCGCAAAAACCGGCATGTCGAATAAAAAGTCCAGGGTGTTGGAACCATGTGTGCATAACCTGGGCCACAAACGAAAAAACTCCGTACTCCGCTCGCGTTCAGGCGATCAGAATACAGAGTTTAGGCGCCCGACTTCAAAATGAAACCGAGCAAAGGCGCAATTTACACTAGCCTTACGCAGCGGCGAACAACTCTTCGTTAATGCGTACGTTGGCGTCGTTCATGGCCTTGCTGCGCGCTTCATCACCGTAGGCCAGACCTTCGGCACGGACGATTTCAATATTAGTGATGCCGAGGAAGCCGAACAGCAGCTTCAAGTAGCCTTCATGGGCGGCGCCCGAGGCTTGGTCCGCATGCAGGCCGCCAGCGGTGGAGACGATAATGACTTTCTTGTTGCCGCACAGGCCTTCAGGGCCGGCTTCGGAGTAACGGAAGGTCTGGCCGGCAACCGCGATGCGATCGATCCAGGCTTTCAACTGAGTGGGAATAGTGAAGTTGTACATCGGCGCACCCACCACCACGGCATCGGCAGCGAGGAATTCAGCCAGCGACGATGCACTCAGTTCAGCCTCGTGTTTTTGCGCCGCATCGCGCAACTCAGCGGCCGTCCCCAATGCGCCCAGGGTGGCGCCGGAGAAGTGGTTGATGCCTTCACTGGCGAGGTCACGATAAGTCACTTCCACACCCGGCTCAGCCGCTTGCCACGCCTTGACCACACCAGCGCTGAGCTGGCGGGAAGCGGAGTTGTCGCCGAGGATGCTGGAATCGATATGCAGTAATTTCATGGTGGATCTCCGAGGTGGGATCGACAGTGGCGATCAGATGGTGGTGATGCTACACATGAAACCAATAGTCGATAAGTAAGCTTAAATGCGATAGTTTGTCCCACTGACAGGACAATAGGCCCAGCATGCAAGACCTCAACGACCTCTACTATTTCGCTAAAGTCGTCGAAGCCGGTGGTTTCGCGGCGGCTGGGCGGCTACTCGGAATTCCCAAATCCAGGCTGTCGCGGCGCATTGCCGAGCTGGAGGAACGCCTGGGTGCGCGCCTGCTACAACGCACCACCCGCCAACTGACCTTGACCGCCGTCGGCGAACGATACTTACGCCACTGCCAGGCCATGCTGCTGGAGGCGGAAATGGCCGACGAGGCCGTGGCCAGCATGTCCAGCGAGCCGCGCGGGCGTATTCGCGTCAGCTGCCCGGTGGGCCTGGCCCAGAACATCCTGCCGGAATTGGTGGCCGGGTTTCTTGCCGCGCATCCGTTGGTGCAATTGGACATGACGCTGGTCAACCGCCGCGTCGACCTGGTGGCCGAAGGCATTGACGTGGCCCTGCGCGTGCGCGAACTGGGCGATGAAGACCCGCTGCTGGTGACCAAGCGCCTGCGCCAGGCCCAGACGGTGCTGGTCGCCAGCCCCGCGTTCATGCGCGAGCGGCAGGTGCACACCCTCGAAGACCTCAAGCAACTGCCCATACTCGGCGCACTTGAAGCCGACCGCATGGTGCACCAGCGTATTCTCGACCCCCAGGGCAACCCTCACGACCTGGTGATGGAGGCCCGCCTGGGCATCGAAGACTTCACCGTGCGCAAGGCCAGCGCCATCATGGGCTTGGGCTTCACGGTGCTGCCGATGATGTATTGCGAGGAGGAACTAACCAGTGGCCGCCTGGTGCAATTGTTGCCGCAATGGTCATTGCCGGGCGGCTGGTTGCAGGCCGTGTACCCACATCGGCGTGGTGTGTTACCGGCCATCCGGGCCTGGATCGACTACCTGGAAGAAGGCTTCAAAGGCTGTGGAGACCGTACGTTATGAGCATGACCGAAGCACAAGTCGCCGCGTTCTGCCTGGGCCTGCCCGGTGCGCGGGAAGACTATAAATGGGGCGGCGTACGCGTGTTCTCGATTGCCGGCAACAAGATGTTTGCGCTACAGAATCTGCGCGGTGAGTCGCTGGCGTTCAAAGTCGATAAAGAGTTGTTCCTGGGCCACGTCGACCGCCCGGGCATCCACCCGGCGCCGTATCTGGCGCGAGCGCAGTGGGTCATCATGAACACGCCCTACCCGTTGGTTGCAGAGGAACTGCGTGGCCTGTTGCAGCGCTCTCACCAATTGGTGGTGAGCAAGCTGCCCAAGCGCACGCAGGTCGGGCTAAGGCTGGAGGGTTGATGGGGCGCAGCCTCAGGGCGTGAAAGCGAATGCCCGCTCGATGACCCGCGCTGCGGCTAATGCCAGATGCTCATTCCACGGCCGCGCGACGATCTGCACCCCTACCGGCAAACCATCAGCATCCGTTCCGGCGCGCACCACCACACAGGGCCAGCCGGCCAGACTGTAGGGCAACGTATGGTTGAACAACCCTGGCCGTGTCTCACCCAGGCGTGGTGCCGCAGCGACGTCAACCGGACACAGGATAAGGTCGTGGTTCGCCATGAACCCCAGCATGGCACTGCGAAACTGGTCCCAATCAGAGAACAGCTTGATTGACTGCGCACCGGACCCCTTGCTCATCGCCCAATAACGTTCAGTAATATCGCGAGCGGTGCTCAGTGCCGAGGGAAAGGCCGCATGCAGCCGCGCGCCCGCGGCTTCCAGGAGATTGGCGACGGCCTGCAGCGTTGCCTGAGTGATGGGATCAACCGGCTCGATGCCGCCATCGCTGTACCACGCGACTCGCAAACCGTTCACGCCACGAACAGGCACATCGTGCAGCGGCATTGGAATCACCCCCGCATCCCGTCCGTCCTCACCGGCGATCACCTGAAGCACCAGCGCCAAGTCATCCACATGCCGGGCCATCGGACCGATCTGGCTGCGATAGTCGCTCAAACCACCCGGGTGATCGAAAACCCCGGTATTGGGGACCCGGCCAGTGGTAGGCTTCAACGTGCAGATACCGCAGAAATGCGCGGGCACCCGCAAGCTGCCGCCGGAATCACTGCCCAGCCCCAAGGGAGACAAGCCCGCAGCAATTGCCGCTGCTTCACCGCCGCTGCTGCCGCCCGGGCTATGGGCCAACCCATGGGGGTTACGCGTCGCGCCGTAGACCGGATTGTCGGTCACCCCACCTCCGCCACCCGGCGGGCAGTTGCTTTTGCCCAGCAAAATGGCGCCGGCGGCCTTCATTCGTGTCACCACCACGGCATCCTGCTCCGGCAGGTAGTCAGCCCGCTCAGTCAAACCTGCCGCCGACACCACACCACGGGTATCGATCACATCCTTGACGGTAAAGGGCACCCCGTGCAGCAGGCCCCGACACTCACCTTGAGCCAGTGCACGATCCGCTGCCCAGGCGTCGGCCAGCGCCGCTTGCGCGCACACTTGCACCAAGGCGTTGATCGATGGATTGAGCGCTTCAATGCGGGCGAGGTAGGCCGAGACAACAGCCGTGGACGTGAGCTTGCGTTGCTGAATCAGCGCGGCAAGCTCAGTCGCCGAGCGGCGTAAGAGTGAATCTGAATCAGACAACGACATTCGTACTATCCCAATGCGCATCAGGGCGTTGAGCATAACGCCAACCTGGCCCCTACAGAATCGACAGCAACGTGCCGCCCAGGAATAACTGGTCCAGCCAGAACACCTGGTGCAACAGCACGATCACCCAGAACAGCACCTGGTAAGAGACCTTGCGCGTCTTGTGCCGGAACACCTGCTGGGCGATCAAGGCCCCCGGCCAACCGCCCGCCAGCTCGACGGCATGCAGGATGTTTTCCGGGGTGCGCCAGCCTTCGGTCTGGGCCTTGCGCTTATCGCTCCAGTACAGGAAAAACGCCACCACGCTGACCACGCCATACGCCGCCAACGGGATCACCGTTTCGCCGCGATACCACAGCAAAGCCGAGCCCAACAGCGGTGCGGCACACAACAGCACAAAGATCAGCGCCTTCAGGCGTGGGTGCTGGATGTTCATGGCTTGACCGCAGTCCAGTCGATCCAGCCGAACTGCCAGGTCGCCAGGATCACCAGGCCGAAGGCAATCCGGTACCAGGCAAAGACCGCGTAGCTATGGCTGGCGATGAACTTGAGCAACGCCTTGACCGCGATCATTGCGAAGATGAACGAGGTAACAAAGCCAATGGCGAACACCGGAAAGTCCGCCGGCTGGAACAGGTCGCGGTACTTGTAGCCCGAGTAAACCGCCGCACCGACCATGGTCGGCATGGCCAGGAAGAACGAAAACTCGGTGGCGGCCTTGCGTGACAGGCCGAACAACAGGCCACCGATGATCGTTGCACCGGAGCGCGAAGTGCCCGGGATCATCGCCAGGCACTGGGCCAGGCCGACCTTGAGGGCGTCTTTCCAGGTAATGTCATCCACCGTTTCAGCGCGCACCGCATGCTGGCGGCGCTCGGCCCACAGCATGATCACGCCACCTATCACCAGGGCAGTGGCCACGGTGATCGGGTTGAACAGGTAATGCTTGATCAGGTCAGCAAAAATCACCCCCAGCACCACGGCCGGCAACACGGCGATGATCAGGTTGACGGTGAAACGCTGGGCGTTGGGCTGGGTCGGCAGGCCGATGACCACATCAAGGATCTTGCGGCGAAACTCCCAGACCACCGCGAGAATCGCGCCGAGCTGGATGATGATGTTGAAAGCTTCGAAGCGCTCGCCGCCGAAATTGATCAGGTCGGCGACGATGATCTGGTGGCCGGTGCTGGAGATCGGCAGGAACTCCGTCAGCCCCTCGACGATGCCGAGAATCAATGCCTGTATGGCGGTCCAAAAATCCATGCTGTCTCCAAAGGTCATGCGCTCGGCATGCCTCTTAGTCTTTTTTAAAGTTCACTGACGACGAACGCACTCAAGCGCCCGCGGTTGATTCTCAACGCCGGTCTGCAAAAATTCCGTGAAAAATCAGGCAGTACTCAGGTTTTTCGATTCCGGGCCGAAAGCCTATCAGACACGCCGGAAATCTCGAAGCAGCACCACAATTATAAAGAGCATGGAGTGACAGGACGATGAACAGTTTGCGCAGCATGTCGATCAGCCGCCGCCTTTGGCTGATCCTGATAGTCGCCGTGTTGATGCTGCTGGCCTTGGGGCTGCTGATGCTCAACCAGATCCATGGCGAACTCTACCAGGCCAAGCGCCAACAGACCCAACACGTGGTGCAAACCGCCAGCGGCGTGCTCAGCTATTACCAGAACCTGGAGAAAACCGGCGTACTGACCCGTGACGCGGCGCAGCAGCAAGCCCTGAGTGCGGTGCGCGGCCTGCGCTATGACCACGATGATTATTTCTGGATCAACGACCTCACCCCCGTGATGATCATGCACGCGGCCAACCCCAAGCTTGATGGCCAAAACCTCTCGGCGATTCGCGACCCGGATGGTTTTGCCGTGTTCAATGAGTTCGTGGTCCTGGCCAAGGCCAAGGGCGCCGGCATCGTCAACTACCGCTGGCCGAAACCGGGGGCCGAAGCGCCGGTGGAGAAAACCTCGTATATCCAGCTGTTCGAGCCCTGGGGCTGGATTATCGGCTCCGGCGTCTACGTGGATGATGTGCAGGCTGAATTCAGAGGCCAGGTGTGGAAAGCCTCGGTCATCGGCCTGGGCATTGCGCTGATGATGGCCGTGCTGGTGCTGCTGATCGCCCGCAGTATTGTGCAGCCGTTGCAGGCGGCGGTGAATGCCATGGGCAATATCGCCAGCGGTGAAAGCGACCTGACCCGCAGCCTCGACACGCACGGACGCGACGAGCTCACTCAACTGGCCCGGCACTTCAACAGCTTCACCGCCAAGTTGCGCCAGGTGATCGGCCACTTGCAGGTATGCGCGAACGCCCTGGGCCAGTCATCCACGGAGCTGGGCCACAACGCCAGCCAGGCCCACGACCGCAGCCAGCAGCAGTCGCAGCAGATGGAACTGGTGGCTACCGCCATCAATGAAGTCACCTACGGCGTGCAGGACGTGGCGAAGAATGCCGAACACGCGGCCAGCGAAATGCGCGATGCCCAGGCCCAGGCGCAACAGGGCCAGGTCAACATCGACGGCAGTCTGCAGCAGATCGACCAACTCTCCACCACCATCAACCAGGCCGTGGAGGTGATCCGCACCCTCTCCAGCGAAAGCACCCAGATCGGTGGCGTACTCGAAGTGATTCGCTCCATTGCCGACCAGACCAACCTGCTCGCCCTCAACGCCGCCATTGAAGCCGCGCGCGCCGGGGAGCAAGGCCGTGGGTTTGCGGTGGTCGCCGATGAAGTGCGCTTGCTGGCCCAGCGCACGCAGAAATCCACCGCCGAAATCCAGGTGATGATCGAACGCCTGCAAGGCCACTCCGAAGCGGCGGTCAAGGTCATCAGCGACAGCCACAGCGCCTCGCAGCTGACCATCGAACAAGCTGGCCAGGCTGGGGCGAGCCTCACTGCCATCGGCCAGGCGCTGCACAACCTCAACGGCTTGAACGCCTCGATTGCCAGCGCCACCCTGCAACAGGCCCATGTGGTGGAAGATATCAACCAGAACGTCACCCAGGCCGCTGGGTTGTCTCACAGCACAGCGCTGGCGGCGGAGCAATCCAGCGTGGCGAGTGCGCAGTTGCGTGGGTTGAGTGAGCAGCTTGATGGGTTGCTGCGCCAATTCCGAATCTAGCGCTGGGCAACTTGTGGGAGGGGGCTTGCTCCCGATTGCGACGATCAGTCAGCTCATCTGCAACTGACCCACCGCAATCGGGAGCAAGCCCCCTCCCACATTTTTGTACGATGTATGGCCGTCGCACGCAAGTTTGAAGATCGCCGACCTCTAGGTACAATCACCGCCCTCTCCCACTCTCCCAAGGATCCGCCATGTCCGGGCTTGAACTGTTCGCCGCCGCCCTGGGGGTGATCGCTGTCTGGCTGACGGTCAAGCAGAACCCCTGGTGCTGGCCCATC
This sequence comes from Pseudomonas haemolytica, assembly GCF_009659625.1. Classification (GTDB taxonomy): domain Bacteria; phylum Pseudomonadota; class Gammaproteobacteria; order Pseudomonadales; family Pseudomonadaceae; genus Aquipseudomonas; species Aquipseudomonas haemolytica. The sequence continues at coordinate 620,079 of NZ_VOIW01000005.1, forward strand.
GGCCTGGTCATGGTGTTGCTCTACACCTGGGTGTTTTTCGAGGTAAAGCTCTACTCCGACATGCTGCTGCAAGTGGTATACGCCGCATTGCAAGTCTATGGCTGGTGGCAGTGGACCCGCGCCGGCGAGGTCAAGCAGGGCCGCCAGGTCACCAGCCTGGGAACACCTGCGATCATGGCCAGCCTGGCCGTGGGTGCCGTGGGCAGCCTGTTGCTCGGCGCTGCCATGGCCCACTGGACAGACGCCGCCCAGCCGTGGCTCGACGCCGCCCTCACCGGTTTCAGCCTGGTGGCGCAGATGTGGATGGCACAAAAACGCGTGCAGTGCTGGCCGTTGTGGATTGTCGTGGACGTGATTTTCGTCGGCTTGTTTCTCTACAAAGGCCTCTACCTCACCGCCGCGCTTTATGCACTGTTCACCATGATCGCCGTACAAGGCTGGCGCGAATGGCGCGCCGACCCGGCGTTGCGTTCATGAAGGTGGTGGTACTGGCCGGCCCCGAATCCAGCGGCAAGAGCTGGCTGGCGGCGCAGTTACACGCGCACTTCGGCGGGTTGATGGTGGGCGAATATGTACGGTATTTCATCGATCACCATCAGCGTGACACCTGCCTGGCGGATATCCCGGCGATTGCTCGTGGTCAGCTGGAATGGGAGGACGACGCCCGTGCCCAGCGCCCTGCCTTGTTGATCCTCGACACCCACCTGTTGACCAACAAGCTGTGGAGCCAGACCCTGTTCGGCGACCATCCCGGCTGGCTCGACAGCGAATTGCTGGCCCGGCACTACGACCTGCACCTGCTGCTCTCCCCCGAGGACGTGGAATGGAGCGCCGACGGCCAGCGCTGCCAGCCGGACCTGGCGGATCGCCGGGCGTTTTTCCAGGCCAGCCTGGAGTGGATGCAACAGCACCAGCAACCGTTGGTGGTGATTCGCGGGGATTGGCAACAGCGCCGGGTCGCCGCGTTTGCAGCGGTAAGGCAACTACTTGCACAACCCCTGTAGGAGCGAGCTTGCGCTAGCTAGCAAGCTTGCTCCAGCGCACCGGCGTTAGTAACCCAAGGACAGGCCCGTATTACGCCGCGGGTCGTTCGCCCCATAGAAGCGATTGCTACCCACCGGCTTACCACCCAAGGACGGCGCGCCCACCAGGATCGCAGCCAGGTGGTTGGCATCTTGTGGGCCGGCAAACTTATGGCCCCAGCTTTCGAGGATCTTCTGGGTGTCCGGGCTGACCGCGAAAGTCTCCAGGTTGGTGGACTCAGGCATCCATTGCTGGTGGAAACGTGGCGCGTCCACCGCTTCCTGGATATTCATCTTGTAGTCGATGACATTCAGGATGGTCAGCAAGGTAGCGGTGATAATGCGGCTGCCACCCGGCGTGCCGACCACCATCACCGCCTTGCCGTCCTTGGTAACGATAGTCGGGCTCATCGACGACAGCGGCGCCTTGCCCGGTGCGATGGCATTGGCTTCACCCTGGACCAGCCCGTACATATTTGGCACGCCGACCTTGACGGTGAAGTCGTCCATTTCATCGTTAAGGATTACCCCGGTCTTGCTCGCCATTACCCCGGCACCGAACCAATCGTTGAGGGTGTAGGTCACCGAGACCGCGTTGCCCCACTGGTCGACGATGGAATAATGCGTGGTGTTATTGCCTTCATGGGGCGACACACCCGGTTTGATCGCCTGGGAGTCCCCGGCCTTGTGCGGCTCGATGGCGTCACGCAGTTTGGCGGCATAGTTCTTGTCCAGCAGATGCTCGATCGGGTTCGTGACGAAATCCGGGTCGCCGAGGTAGCTGTTGCGGTCCACATAGGCGTGGCGCATCGCTTCGATCTGGTAGTGCAGGCCCTGGGCCGAGTGATAGCCCAGATCGGCCATCGGGTAGCCTTCGAGGATGTTCATGATCTGGCAGATCACCACGCCGCCCGAGCTGGGTGGCGGTGCCGAGACCACATGGTAGCCACGGTAGTCGCACTCGATGGGTGCCAGTTCGCGGGTCTTGTACTTGTCGAGGTCGGCCTGAGTGATGATGCCTTTGCCGGCCTGGCTGGAATCCACCAGAGCCTTGGCCACCCAACCTTTATAGAACCCGTCGGTGCCCTTGGCGGAGATTTCCTTGAGGGTCTTGGCCAAGTCCTTCTGCACCAGCTTCTGACCCACCTGCAGCGGTTGGCCGTTGTGCAGGAAGATCCCGCGCAAATCCTGGTCTTTCTCGAACTCGCCGGTGGCGGTGTGCAACAGGTCGATATCGCCCTGCTCCAGCTCAAAGCCGTTTTCTGCCAGCTTGATCGCCGGAGCAATCACCTGGGCGCGCTTGAGGGTGCCGTACTTGCTCAGCGCCAGTTCCATACCAGAAACGGTGCCTGGTACGCCGACCGCCAAATGGCCTTTGGCGCTCAAGCCCTCGACCACATTGCCGGCCTTATCCAGGTACATATCGGCCGTCGCCGCCAGCGGAGCTTTTTCGCGGAAGTCGAGGAAGGTCTTGCGCCCGTCTGCCAGTTGCACGGTCATGAAGCCACCACCACCGAGGTTACCCGCCGCCGGGTATACCACCGCCAGCGCGTAGCCCACGGCAACGGCCGCATCCACCGCGTTGCCGCCGGCCTTGAGCACATCCACGCCAACATGGGTGGCCAGATGTTGGGCGGTCACCACCATGCCGTTTTCACCGGCCACCGGGGCCTGGGAAGCAGCGTGTACAGCGCTGACCGTCAGCACCAATGCAGCGCTGATCAGGGTACGGCTCAAAGGTTGGTATTTCATCCATGGCTACTCTAATTATTGAGATGCCCCAAAATAGCCCGTCTCGGATTTAATCCCCAGTGCAATGGCGTTTTTATTACAGAACTTGTCGGTCATAGAACGGCGCGTACGCCCCGCAGGTTTAGGCCCGATCATGCCCCAACCGACTTGTTCAATCATGCCCCTGTTGGTGGCCCGCAACCGCCGCGAGAATGATGCATCCTTTAAAGCACAAGGAACGCCCATGCGTCACCTGGAGCCCCGCCTATGAACGAGCACGTCGAATTCCATCTGATGGACACCGAGGCCGACTACCTCGCAGCGTTCGCCACCATGCAGCAACTGCGCCCACACCTGACCGACGCCACCGCCTTCGCTGCGCAAATCCAGCGGCAGAGACAAAACGGCTACCACCTGCTCGCCGCTCGCGAACACGGTCAAGTGATCGGCTTGGCCGGCTACCGACTGACAGAAAACACCCTCTACGGCCGCTTCATCTACGTCGACGACCTGGTAGTGGACGCCGCCCTGCACCGGCGACGCCTGGGCGAACAACTGCTGGACAAGGTACGCCAACACACCCGCGCCCTCGGCTATCGTTACCTGGTGCTGGACACTGGCATGCATATGGCCCTGGCCCAACGCTTCTATTTCCGCCAGGGCTTGCTGCCACTGGGGATGCACTTCTCTCAGGACTTGAACCCATGACCCGCGCCCTGTTGCTCAGTTTCAGCCCCCACGGCAAAGCCGCGCAAACCTTCAAGCTGGCCCGCGCCCTGCTCAATGACCTCGTACCGGGCGCCCAGGTTAGCGAACGCGATTACGGCGCTCAGGCATTGCCGCCACTGACCCGCGAGTACGCCAACGCACTGACCACACCCGGCGGCTTGAGCGGCAGCGCGACGGCGCTTTCCGAAGAGTTGATCGTCGAACTGGAAGCCTGCGACCTGCTGATCATGTGCACCCCGGTGCACAATTTCACCGTGCCGGCAGCGCTCAAGGCGTGGATCGACCATGTGGTGCGCATCCACCGCAGCTTCACGGTCAATGAGCAATTTGCAAAAGTCGGGCTGCTGCGTGATCGGCGCACCTTCGTGCTGGTGAGTTCGGGCAATGCGCGCAAGGGCCACGAGCCTGACTTCCTCACGCCCTACCTCACCACCATTCTCGCCACTGTGGGTATCTACAGCGTGGAGTTCGTCTACCTGGGCGCCATGGTACGCGGTGACGAAGCGGTCAATCGTGCGGTGGAGCAGGCGCACCAGCAGTTGTCTGCGGCAATCGGCGCTGGCCTATAAAATTTATGGCGCTAGAATCAGCGCCATTCTTTTCGCCGCCGCCCTGATACGAGCCTCCCATGAGCTTTGATTTCGACACCATCCACCCACGCCTCGGTACCGGCAGTACCAAGTGGAGCCGTTACCCGCAAGACGTCCTGCCGATGTGGATCGCCGACATGGATATCGCCGCGCCGCCCGCCATATTGCAAGCCCTGCATGCACGTCTCGATCAGCAGATTCTCGGTTACAGCGTTGCAGGCCCAGACGTACGCGACGCCATCGTCGCCGACCTGTGGGCCAAGTACGCCTGGCGCGTGCAACCCGAAGAGCTGCTGTTCCTGCCCGGCGTCGAGCCTGGCTTCAACATGGCCCTGCATGCCTTCGTCCAGCCCGGCCAAGCGGTGGTGTTGCAAACCCCCAACTATCGGCCGATCCGCCTGGCCCCCGGTCACTGGAACCTGCCGCGTATCGAAGTGCCATTCGAGCTGATCAACGGCCAATACATCACGCCAATGCCTGCGATGCGCCAGGCATTGAACAGTGCCGGTGCCCTGCTGTTGAGCAACCCGCACAACCCCATCGGCAAGGTGTTCCCGCGCGAAGAACTGCTGGCCATGGCTAACGCCTGCCTGGAAAGCGGCGCGTTGATCATCAGCGACGAAATCCACGCCGAGCTGTGCTTCGATGGCCGCTGGCATATTCCTATCGCCAGCCTCAGCCCCCAGATTGCCCAGCGCACCATCACCCTGATGTCGGCGAGCAAGGCTTATAACGTCGCAGGCTTGAAGACCTGCTTCGCCGTGATACAGAACGCCGAGGTGCGCGAGCGTTTTAATCAGGCGCGCTGCGGCATGGTCGATAGCGTCAGCCCCTTGGGCCTGGAGGCTACTCGCGCCGCCTACAGCCAGTGCGGCGACTGGCTTGATGCGCTGGTGCAGCACCTGCAAGCCAACCGCGACTACCTGCTCGATGCGGTGCAGACTCGACTGCCCGGCGTGGTGATGCACGCGCCGCAGGGCACCTTCCTGGCGTGGCTCGATTGCAGCGCCCTGGGCTTGGAAGACCCGCAACAGTTCTTCCTCGAACACGCCAAGGTCGGCCTGAGTGCAGGGATCGAATTTGGCGATGACAGCCAGCAGTTCGTACGCCTGAACTTCGGTTGCCCACGGGCGATGCTGGAGGAAGGTTTACAGCGCATGGAGATCAGCTTACAAAACCGCTGACGCCGGCCGGAACCGCACCGCAGGTTTTCAACACACACCAGGCTTAGCAAGCCGTTGTGTTATTGAAATCCTGCCGGAGCCGAACGCCGATGATCCTGCCGCCCCGCCCTCTCGCCCCCATTGTCTGGGATTTCAAACCTATCACCGGCGATGCCCCTGCCGCGTTGCCATCTTATGGGGTAGAGCCCCTGCAACGACCGCGCAACCCGCAGCGCCATAGCCACTCCACGTCGACAGACGGCCAGAAAGCCAACTACAAGCAACTGCTGCAGACCACGAACAATGCGCTACCCAGGGTGCGCGACGAAGCCAAGAAATGGGCCGAAGAGCTCGTGTTCACCTTGACTGGCTTGAAGGTAGATGCCGACACAGTCTTCCTCAATCGCTTCCAGCAAGCCCAAAGTGCCGACACCGCCACCGGCTGGGAACACCTGGGTGAGGAACCGACGGTTTCCCAGTCGCTGCCGGACGCGCTGTTGAGCAACTTCAACGAACACGACGGGCTACCCGGCGTGCTTGACCAGGAGGCTGGCCTGTACAGGGTGGGACGCGGGCACAGTACAAAGGGCGGCTATGGGGCGCATAACCAGTTCCCGCTTACCCCCTCCCAACTGATGCATGAAAGCTGGAAAAGTGACTTTCAGGCACGCATGACCCAAGTGCAGGAAAACTTTTGGCGCGATCATGGCGATGACTACCGCACCCTGTTGAAGGGCGAGTTCGTGTTCCAGGCGCGTGAGCAGCTCAAGGCCTACGAGCGCGCCTCACCTGCAGAACGCCTCAAGATGCCGGCCGAGCATCGCTTCACGCAGGATCACTATCGTCTGGTGATGGGGGCCGTCGCCAACCTGCCGCTGGATGAACACCAGCCACTGACCGTGAAACAACTGCAGGCGTCAGCGCCCGTAGAGGGCGTGGTAACCACCCATATGCTTGATATCAACGGTTTTCCCGCAAACGATATCCTGCGCTTCACCGCCGCCGATGACGGCACCCATCGGCACTTGCGGGACCGCCGGGACGGTGTGCAGGTGCTGTACATACCGGCACATAAGCCGCCTTTTCTGCCGTTCGACTCTCTGGCCCAGATGGACCAATGGGTTGCTCGACAAGCACTGGAGTCGCACTTCTGCCTCAGGGACCGGCAAGACAACGACGTCGGGTTCTGGAGCGATTTCAAATCCTTCATCACCGGCGATCATTACTCGAACACCGGCGTGGACAGCGCGTTGCGTTACCTGAGCAGCGGTTATTGGGACAGCATCGAAGGCACCGTCATCGACAGCGCCAATGTACGCATTCATGGCGATGTCTTCAGCGTGCTAAGTGACGCCACGCGCAAGCGCATGGCCAGCGACGCAGACGTGATGATCAAGTCCAACAGCGAGGTCACCCGCGATACCTGGCTGAACGACCTGACGGCAGCGGCTGGCCTGGCCGCCAAGTTCGCGGTGATTGGCGAACCGATCGCCATCGGCTTCGCCACCGCCACCGGCTTGGCAGAAACCACGCTGGGCACCGAGAAGGCGATCTCCGGTGACACCCAGGCCGGCCGAAAACAAGGCACTGCGGCCGCATTGGATGGCTTGCTCAACACGCTGTTCTCGGCAACAAGTGGCACCGTAAAAGAGCCTGTGGTCGAGCGCCCCACGAAGATTACCGTACGCACCGAGCTTTTCGCCGATGGCAAACAGCACATGGTCATCGATCATCCTTTGAAGCCCAGCGCCTATACCTTGCCCCGCGCCAATGGCTATGACCTGGTGGATCGCGGCAGGGTTTATCGCTACCTGAACACCCAGCCGAACGAACTTACCGACCTGGAATCGGCGCAACATACCCAGGCACGAGCGGATTTCGAGGCCTTCTGCCCTGCCCCTGCAACGGGTGGGCGGGTACGGCGCGGCGCCAACGACGAATGCTTCATCAAACTCGTTGCAGACCTGCCCAAATCCGAAAGACCGCTACAGGCCCTGGAACATGTGCGGTTGTTCCCGTCCAAAGCCGGGCTCTTTAAACGCGAACGTACGGTGGTCTACGAGAAGCGCCTGCACAAAATGGTACAAAGCGACACCGGCCCCCAACTGCTGCCGGTCGCCAATGGCGAACGCATCACTTACAACGCACAGGTGCGCGGCCAGATCATGGTCGACCCAGGCTTCGGTTTTTACGCAGGCGAAAGCGCAGGAGCCCTCGCTAAAGACACGCGCGTGGTAAAGCTCAACAGCATCAGCAAGGCCAGCGATGATCAACGCCAAGTCAGAGGCGTAGTCGTCACCAGTGGCAGCCAGCAGTACCTGGTAGTGGAGGCCGACACCGCCGAGTTCTACTACGCGCCACTGGGCAAGGCGCAGACGGGGGACATTACCTTCAAGAAGTGCGGCCCCTTTGAGCTGAGCCTCGCGCAAGGTTACCGCCAGTTTCTGAGTGCACAGCACAGCGTGCAGGCCCTGGAGGCCGACTTCATCGCCCTGCCCACCCTCAAGAAAGCCTACAAGCAACTCAAGCTTGCAGGTTGGCGCACAGACGACATTGATGAATTGAAGCGACTCTGCAAGGGACTGGGTCCCGACCAACAGCGCGAAGTGATTTACCAACTGCAACAGGCCAACGCGATCCTGCAACCGGATATCGCCCTGCGCCCCCATCGTGTCTCACCCCTAGAAACGCCTGTCGATTTCCCTTCCTGGCCAGCGAAACGACAAAACCAGTTCTATGCGCAAAAAACCAAAGACAAGGTGAATCAAGTGTTCAAGGCCACAGGGTTGGGGCCGGGCAATCAGTTGCGCTCGGCCAATGACCTGGCCAGGGCCGATGCGGCGACGCTGACGCTGGGCTGGTTGCGCCGCACTACCAGCCTGCGTGCGCCCAACACAGGCGATTTGATCATGAAGACCGGTGCGGGCAATTGTGGCGAAATGGCCATATTGGCCCGGGATATCCTCACCAGGAGTGGCGCCAGGGCCACCGAGTGGCATGCCAGCGACGCGCACGCCTTTACCGTGGTCGGCGGCCCGCCGGGAATCGTCAAACCGACGGTGGACTTCTCCGAGCCCGCCTGGGCTAACGCCTGGATTGTCGATGCATGGGCCGACATCGCCTGCCCGGCGTCTGATTACACGCGCCAGTTGAAAGCCACGATGACCCAATGGAGCCAGGCTGGCTGGAAAATCCGTGAAAGCCTCAATCGCAATATGAGCCCCCTGGATCCCGACTGGATGGACAAACTCATCAATCGTCCCAAACAGCCCTATCCGGCCGAGCAGGTAACCGAGCCGGCCCCGGTACTTCCCCGACCGCGGCTCAAACCTGCTAATACCGTGCATGTCGCCATGGGCGAAGCCACCACCCTGACCGCTGGCGATGAAGTGCTCTCAACCCGCAGCTTGACCGATTGCTCGGCCATTGCGGTGCTCACCGACTGGGACGGTACCCGCTACCAGTCACGCACACTGATGCACCTGACCGGCAGCAATCTGGAGCTGGGCCTGCGCGGCGGCGATACCCAGGCGTTGCTGGAAAAACTGCAAGCCTCGTTGAACGAAGGCGGTCGCGTCATCCTGGTGGGCGGGGTCAGTTCCGACTCCCTGCAAGGCATGGCTACTACTATCGGGCAATCGTTCCACGGCCGGCAGCCGCTCAGGGAATTGCTTCGAGAGCGACCGGGGGTCAACGTGACGCTGGCTGGCTCCCTCGGCATCACAGTCAATCCCGACGGCACGTTTGAGCTGATCGAGGGCACCGGTAAAGGCCTGCTCCCTCAGGATCAAGTCAGGGAAATCTTCAATCGACTTGACTGAAGATGGCGCCTTGCACGCTGTGGTGGTTTCACGCTTACAACTTGGCGATAGACACTTCAGTGGACTTCACAAAGGCAATCACTTCACTGCCCACCTTCAACTCCAGGTCACGCACCGAACGCGTGGTAATCACCGAAGTGACAATGCCCGACGCGGTCTGCACGTCGATTTCCGACACCACTTCCCCCAGCAGAATCTCCTTGATCACGCCCTTGAACTGGTTGCGTACGTTGATCGCTTTAATGGTCATGTCGGCTTTCCTTTTGGCTGTTGGGTCAATCCGCACGAATGCGCAGGCCTTCAAAATGCGCCAAACCATCAAAAATCAAAAGGAATATATAACTCTTTATTTATGCGATATTGATATATCCCAGCACTCAGCTTTACTGCTTCTCTCCATCAAATACCTGCCCACGCGATACCACACTGGCGGGCATCAGTACCGCCCCCGGCGCCAATACCGCATTGGCGCCGATCCGGCACTGGTCGCCTAAAAGGGCACCGAACTTGTCGCAACCGGTACGCTGCAACACCCCATCGACCCGCACGTGTATTTCCTTGTCATCCCGCTCATTGCGGTAGTTGGCGACAATGCTCCCGGCTTCCAGGTTGATACCGTGGCCCAGCACCGAATCGCCGACAAAATTGAAGTGCGCCAGCTTGCTGCCGCTGAACATCAAGGTGGTTTTCAACTCGGCGCCGGGGCCGATGATGCAGCGTTCATCGACCCAGCAACCACCGCGCAGCAGCGAACCACTGGCGATAAAGCAGTGTGCGCCAATGATCAACGGCCCCTTGAGCACGGCGCCCGACTCAACCGTGGCGCTGCGATGGATGGCGATGTCATCGTGGATGTCGTAATCATCGGCAGGCAGTAAGGTCAGGAGTTGGCGCACGATGACCGGCGCCTGGATGACCAGCGCCCACGGCGCCAGGTCAGCCCAAGGGGCCAAGGGCGATTGGGCAAAGTGCGCGATGTAGTCGGTGAGTCGGATCAACGTCGAGCCCTCAAGAGGTCAGGTAAGTTCCAAACGCTAGCATGTCGACAAGGGCAAACGAAACGTGCGCGTGAAAGCCCAAGCGGTGCGCGGCAGCGACCAATGACCGCATATCTTGTGCGTTGACCGTCGTTGTTACACACCATATAGTGTGCCGACAAACAGAACAGACCACTACATAGTGTGCAGTATCGGTATTTACCGACCACACTATGCGCAGTATTTCAATGCCTAGTAGCCTGCAGATCGCACATTATTTTGGACGGGTTTACACGCCGTCAGAACAGACCAGAAGGGAGTATTTCAATGCTGAGTTGGGATGAAGTCGACAACGAGGACACCGGTGCAGCGGTGATCAAAGGCGCCAACGCCGGCCATGCAAGCGAAGCCAACATGGACCGCCTCGACGGTGCCGGCGCCGCTGCCGCCTTGGAAGCGCGCAATGTGACCGCCAACGACTCCGCCGCGATCATCCGCGCCAAGGCTGCCCTGGACAAACTCGACGTCGCC
>NZ_VOIW01000006.1 GCF_009659625.1 Pseudomonas haemolytica
AGGAAGAGTATCCAGGCACGACGAATCCGTTCCCGTGGATGAGTGAGATCATGGACTTGAAGAAAGAGAAGAACTTCTTCGAAACCCGTGTGATCGAGTACCAGACCGGCGGCGCGTTGAGCTGGGACTAACACGATCGTAATGTGGCGAGCGCGCTGCTCGCCACAGGACGGCCTCAGTTCGACACCTGCTCCAGGAAAATCAACTGCAATGGCTCGCTGAGCAGGTCATCCGCCGTAGCGGCAAAACGCTGGAAGTACGGCGTGGCAAAATGCGTATCGAGTGCCGCCTGATCCTTGAATGCCTCGCGCATGTAGAACGTGCCGGGTTCATCTCGATGTTCGAACAACACGTAATCCAGGTTGCCAGGCTCAGCCCGTGTCGGTTCGATCAGGCTCAACAAGCCGGCCTTGAGGGCCTGTTGCTGGCCGGGTTTGGCCTTAAGTACGGCGAGGGATACCAAGGGTTTTTGCATGGTGGTGTCTCTTTCAGTGGGTTGGCTGGAACAGCCGGCAACGGCCGTGAACATCAAGGCATAGAGCCAAGGCTTCAGGGGTGTTCTCATGGTTGTCGCTCGCAGTGGATTGGGGCCATGGTTGCCTGGCTGGCGACAAAGAAACACCGACTAAACACGCTTACACTTTCTTCAAAGGCTTGAAAATGCCGCACACCATCAAGACTCCCTGCGTCGGCCTGTGCTCAACCGTCTACGGTGACCTGGTCTGTCGGGGCTGCAAGCGTTATCACCACGAAGTGATCCAGTGGAATGGCTATAACGCCGAGGAAAAACAGGCCGTGTGGCTGCGCCTGGAGCAGTTACTGGTACAGGTGATGACCAGCAAGCTGGAAGTGTTCGACCCGCAGCGCCTGCGACAGCAGTTGGAAGCGCGCAAGATTCGCTTTATGCCGCACCAGTCGCCGTATTGCTGGGCATACCAGCTGATCGCGCGGGGTGCGCGGGTGATTTCCAGGCTGGATGCGTATGGGTTGGCATTGCTGCCGGAGTTTCGCGAGCGCCACCTGGCGGATTTGCGCGATGCGATAGATCGAGAGTTTTTTCTGCTTTCAGAGGCGCATTACGAGCGCTATATCGCCCCTGGATTCCTCAAGGATGCCTTCGGGCCAGCCCTGATCGCCACATTCTAAGCAGCACCAGCAATCAACTGTGGGAGGGGACTTGCTCCCTCCCACAGTTGGGTTTGCGCAGGTCAAGACATCCAGGAGGCTTCCCGCTCTACTTGCAAGCCATATTGCTCAATCGCTTGCTGACACACCGCCGGCGCCAAACGCCCCTGCTCCACCAACGCCGTCAACGCTGCCAGTACAATGTGGTGCCGATCCACCTCAAAAAAATCACGCAACGCCGCCCGTGTATCACTGCGCCCGAACCCATCGGTGCCAAGCACGGTGTAGCTCGAATTCAGGTACGAACCCATCATCTGCGGCACCGCCCGCACGTAGTCGGACACCGCGACGACCGGAGCGCCTTTGGGCAAGCAGTCCCCCAAATGACTGACGCGCTTAGCCTGCTGCGGATGCAGGCGATTCCAACGCTCCACCTCCCTCGCCTCCCGCGCCAGCTCACTGAAGCTGGTGACGCTGTAGACCTCGCTTGTCACCTGCCAGTCGTCCATCAGCAACTGCGCTGCGGCCTGGGCCTCACGCACCAGCGTGCCGGAACCGAGCAGGCGCACCTGGGCGTCCGGGTTACCTTGCAAGCGATACATGCCCTTGATAATCGCCGCTTCCACACCTTCAGGCAGGCTGGGTTGCGGGTAGTTTTCGTTCATCAGGGTCACGTAGTAGAACTCGTCCACGTCGTGCTCAAGCATCTGGCGCATGCCGTGATCGAGGATCACTGCAAACTCACCAGCAAACGCCGGGTCGTAAGCGCGGCAATTCGGCACGGTGGCGGCGGTGAGGTGGCTGCTGCCGTCCTGGTGCTGCAATCCTTCGCCACCGAGGGTGGTGCGTCCAGCCGTGGCACCGAGCAGGAAGCCGCGGGCGCGCTGGTCGGCGGCAGCCCAGATCAGGTCGCCCACGCGCTGGAAACCGAACATCGAGTAATAGATATAGAACGGCAGCATACGCAAGCCATGCACCGAGTAACTGGTGGCGGCGGCCACCCAGGAGCTGATGGCGCTGGCTTCGCTGATGCCTTCCTCCAGGATCTGCCCGTCAGTGGCTTCGCGGTAACTGAGGATCGAGCCGATATCTTCCGGCTCATAGTGCTGACCGACGCTGGAGTAGATGCCGATCTGCTTGAACAAGTTGGCCATGCCGAAGGTGCGCGCCTCGTCGGCAACGATGGGCACAATGCGCGGCCCGAGCTGTTTGTCCTTGAGCAGGTTGGTGAGCATGCGCACGAAGGCCATGGTGGTGGACATTTCCTTGCCTTCGGCCGCCGTGGCGAAACCGGCGTAACCGCTCATGGGCGGCACGCTGACAGGCGCCGCGACCTGGCTGCGGCTGGGTACATAACCGCCCAGGGCGTTGCGGCGCTGGTGCAGGTAACGCAGTTCCAGGCTGTCGTGCGCTGGCTTGAAAAAACTCAAGGATTCAGTCTGCTCATCCGACAGCGGCAACTGGAAGCGATTGCGGAAGGCAATCAACGCCTCACGGTCGAGTTTCTTCTGTTGATGGGTGGTCATCTTGCCCTGCCCGGCTTCGCCCATGCCGAAGCCTTTTTTGGTCTGGGCCAGGATCACCGTGGGCTTGCCTTTGACCCGGCGCGCAGCGTGGTAGGCCGCGTGGATCTTGACCATGTCATGGCCGCCGCGCTTGAGGCGGTCGATCTGTTCATCGCTCATGCCCTCAACCAGCTTGGCCAGAGACTCACTCTGGCCAAAGAAATGCTTGCGGTTATAGGCGCCGTCCTTGGCGGCGAAGGTCTGGAATTGCCCGTCCACGGTGCGCGACAGGGTCTCGACCAACGAGCCGTCGGTGTCCTTGGCGAGCAAGGCATCCCAGTCGGAGCCCCACACCAGCTTGATTACGTTCCAGCCGGCACCGCCGAACAGCGCCTCCAGTTCGTCGATGATGCGACCATTGCCGCGCACCGGGCCGTCGAGGCGCTGCAGGTTGCAGTTGACCACCCAGGTCAGGTTGTCCAAGCCCTCACGGGCGGCCAGGGTCAAGGCGGACATGCTTTCCGGTTCGTCCATCTCGCCGTCGCCGAACACGCCCCACACATGCCGCTCGGTGGTGTCCTGTAAGCCGCGGTGTTGCAAGTAGCGCATAAAGCGCGCCTGGAAAATCGAGCTGATGGGGCCGATGCCCATGGAACCGGTGGGGAACTGCCAGAAGTCCGGCATCAACCATGGGTGGGGATAGCTGGACAACCCGCGTGCGCCGTCTTCAGGCCCGCCAATCTCCTGGCGATAGTGCGCCAGGTCCTGTTCCGTCAGGCGCCCTTCAAGGTAGGCACGCGCATAAATACCGGGCGCGGAATGCGGTTGGTAGAACACCAGGTCGCCGCCAGACTGCGCGTTACGCGCGCGGAAAAAATGGTTGAAACCCACTTCGAACAAATCTGCGGCACTGGCGTAGCTGGCGATATGGCCGCCGAGCTCGCCATAGGCCTGGTTGGCACGCACCACCATGGCCAGGGCGTTCCAACGCACCAACGAGGCCAGGCGTTCTTCGGTCGCGAGGTCGCCGGGAAAGGCTGGCTGTTGCAGGGCGCTGATGCTGTTGATGTACGGCGTGCCATGGCGCGGTTTCCAGTTGATACCCGACGCGCTGCCTTCCTGGGCCAGCAGGTCGAGGATCTGGCGGGCCCGGGCGGGGCCCGCGTTGGCCACCAGTGAAGCCAGGGCGTCGCGCCACTCGTCCAGCTCTTGTTGATCCTGAGCCGTGTGATTCACTGCATGGGCGAAACCGTTCATGGACACCTCCGGGCTTTTTTTCCAGTTTATGTCGGTGCCAGAGGATTTTTTGCCTGTTATAAGGCGTAGCAAACAGTTTTTTGAGCATGAATCACTGCTGATTGTGTTTTTTCCAGCACGTTGTGCTCACGCACCCGCAAACCCCGCAAGTGTGTTTAAAATGCCGCCCGCCCGCTGACCGACGCTGAACGATGAACCCAGAAGCACTCGCTACCCTGCACGCCCACTTGCTCACCGCCCTGGCTGACCGGCCTGTGGAAACCCGGCGCCTGTTCCACGGCCGTGGCCGCTGCTGGCCGGGGTTGGAACAACTGACAGTGGACTGGCTGCAAGGCGTAGTGCTGGTGGCCTTGTTCAAGGAAACCGAACACCTGGAAGCCTTGAAGCAGACGTTGCAGCAGATCGACTGGCGCGGTTTCGGCGCAAACACCGTGGCCTTGCAACACCGTTACCTGCCGCAAAGCACCACCGAATGGCTGGTGGGCGACGCTATCGACGAGCTGACCATCACCGAAGGCGGCCTGCAGTACTTGATCGATCTGGGTAAAAAACAGAACAGCGGGCTGTTCCTCGACATGCGTTACGGGCGCAACTGGGTGCGCGAACAGGCCAAGGGCCAGCGCGTGCTCAACTTGTTCGCCTATACCTGTGGCTTCTCGGTGGCCGCCATCGAGGGCGGCGCCGACCATGTGGTGAACCTGGACATGGCCCGTGGCGCCCTGAGTCGCGGCCGCGACAATCATCGCCTGAATGGGCATGACCTGGGCAAAGTCACGTTCCTTGGCCACGACCTGTTCAAGTCCTGGGCCAAGGTCACCCATAGCGGCCCCTACGACCTGGTGATCATCGACCCGCCGTCATTCCAGAAAGGCAGTTTCCTGCTGACCAAGGATTACCAGCGCGTGCTGCGCCGTCTGCCGGATTTGCTCACCACACAAGGCACGGTGCTGGCGTGCATGAACGATCCGGCCTTCGGCGAAGACTTCCTGATCGACGGCGTTACCCGCGAAGCACCGGGCCTGCGCTTTGTGCAGCGCCTGGAAAACCCACCGGAATTTCCCGACATCGATCCGCAGAGTGGGCTCAAGGCCCTGGTGTTCCGTCAGGGTTGATGCCGAAACCTCTTGCACTTGCTACGCTAACGGTTACACCGGGCGGTGAACCTTATTCCCCCGTCCCCGGTCGATACCTGCATCCCCTGGCCAGACTCGACGACGCCACGTTGTCGGCTGCCCCGTTTGACCTTTTGGAGAACCGCCCGTGATATCGACCCTGCATGTAGCCAGACTCAAAGCCTGGGGCGCCCACGGCTTTACCGCCACCGGTGTGGTATTGGCCTTCCTGGCCACCCTGGCGTTGCTGGAAAACTCACCCAAGGCGTGCCTGCTGTGGCTGGGCCTGGCGCTGGTGGTGGATGGCGTCGATGGTTCCCTGGCGCGCCGGGTGAATGTCAGCACGGTATTGCCCAGTTTTGACGGCTCGGTCCTGGACCTGGTGATCGATTACCTCACCTATGTGTTTATCCCCGCGCTGTTTATCTACCGCTATATCGACCTGCCGGAATTTACCCACCTGTTTGCGGTGTCGGTGATTCTGGTGTCGTCGCTGTTCTGCTTCTGCAATGTGAACATGAAAAGCAAGGACAACTACTTCGTCGGCTTCCCCGCTGCCTGGAACGTCGTCGCCCTGTGCGTGTATATCATCCAGCCCGATGCCTGGGTGACCTTGCTGACCGTGATCGGCCTGGCGCTGCTGACCGTGACGCCAATGAAGTTCCTGCACCCGTTCCGGGTCAAGCGCTTCATGCCAATCAATATCGCGGTCACCACGATCTGGTTGTTGTGCAGCTTCCTGATGGTGGTGGATTACCCCAACACCAATCCATGGACGTTTGGCTTGTGGTCTCTGATGTCAGCGTACTTCCTGGGTATTTGCATCTGGCGCACGGCGCTGGAGTGGATCGGCACCCACAAATAGCCAAGCAGACGGGATTGAAAATGTGGGAGGGGGCTTGCTCCCGATAGCAGTGTATCAGTGACAAATAAACCGACTGACCCACCGCTATCGGGAGCAAGCCCCCTCCCACATTTGGTTCTGTGTGCATTCGGCAGGTAAGATGGCGGCCTCTCGCATAGCGCACCTCCAACAATAAGCCCTGCCCATGCCCTTCGAACTCAGTGTTGACCTCACCACCCTGGCCATCCTGGCCGTCGTTGCCTTTATCGCCGGTTTTATCGACGCCATCGCTGGCGGTGGCGGTTTGCTGACCACCCCTGCGCTGCTCACCGCCGGCATGCCGCCCCACTTGGTACTGGGCACCAACAAGCTCAGCTCCACCTTCGGCTCGGCCACCGCGAGCTTCACCTTTTACCGCCGCAAGTTGTTCCACCCGCGCCAATGGGTACACGCCATCGTCGGCACTCTGGTCGGTGCGCTGACTGGCGCCGTGGTCGCCCACTACCTGCCCGCCGAAGCATTGAACAAAATGCTACCGGTGATCGTCTTTGCCTGCGGGGTGTACCTGCTGTTCGGTGGCACGCCAAAGGCACCGGTGGATGTCGATGCGCCGATCAAGAAGAAATGGCAGGCCACCCAGGGCTTTGGCCTGGGCTTCTACGACGGCGTGGCCGGCCCCGGCACCGGTGCGTTCTGGACCGTCAGCACCATGCTGCTGCACCCCATCGACCTGGTGAAGGCTAGCGGCGTAGCGCGCAGCATGAACTTCGTCAGCAACGCGGCGGCGCTGACGGTGTTTATCATCAATGGCTCAGTGGATTGGATCGTTGGGCTGGCGATGGGTGTATCGGTCATGTGTGGCGCGTTCTTTGGCGCACGCAGCGCGATCAGCGGCGGCGCCAAATTCATTCGCCCGGTGTTCATCACCGTGGTCCTCGGCCTGACGGTGCGCCTAGCCTGGCAGCACTGGTTCAGCGTGGCCTAGGCGGCGGGCCACGTAGAGGTCGATCAGGTAACGCGCAATCGAACGTGAGGCCGGCAACGGCGGCAGCTCATGGATATTGAACCATTGCGCGTCTTCGATCTCATCGGCCTGGGGCACGATATCGCCACCGGCGTACTCGGCATGAAAACCCAGCATCATTGAATGGGGGAACGGCCAGCATTGGCTGCCCATGTACTGGATGTTCCTGACCTCCACCTGTACCTCTTCGCGCACTTCGCGGATCAGGCAGTCCTCGGCCGATTCACCGGGTTCGGCAAAACCGGCCAAGGTGCTATAGACCCCGGTCACGAAGCGTGGCGAGCGCGCCAGCAGGATCTCATCGCCACGGGTCACCAGCACGATCATGCTCGGCGAGATCCGTGGGTAGCTGCGCAGGTCACAGGCCTCGCAATACATCGCCCGTTCCCGCGGCACCTGGACCATGGCCTGGCCGCAACTGCCACAAAACCGATGCTCCCGCGCCCAGGTACCGATCTGCGCAGCATAGCCCAGCACCTTGTACAGGGTGTGATCACCTTGCAGCATAAAGCCGCGCAACCCCTGCCAACTGCAACCTTGCACTTGCGCTGCCGAGTCGAGTTCCAGCAGGTACACCGGCTCGCCGTCGAGGTGGCCGATGCCGTGCTCGGCAAATATCGTCAGGTCTTGGCGCTTGAGCCATTCGCGCGGGAATAGCGGGCCGTTAGTGTCGTGTAAAAAGCCCTCGCGGCTGCGGGCGACGGCCCAGCCGCCAGGGGCGTCGTTGTCCAGCAGCGTTGTGGTAATCCAGCCTGGGGTCATGTCAGTCAATCCACGAATTCGGGTTTCTGCTTGCTCATATGGGCCGCGATGGCCACGCGCAGGTCGTTGGATTGCAACATAGCCGAGTTCCAGGTGGCAACGTATTCCAGGCCATCGTTGACGGTATGGTCACGCATGTAGCTGATCATGGCTTTGGTGCCGGTGACGGCAATCGGCGACTTGGCGGCGATTTCCTCGGCGATCTGCATGACCCCGGCCAACAGGCTTTCCTGATCGGCATACACACGGTTGACCAGGCCGATGCTGCGCGCTTCTTCGGCGCCGAACTGGCGACCGGTGTAGGCCAGTTCACGCAGCATGCCGTCGCCGATGATGCGTGGCAGGCGTTGCAGGGTACCGACGTCGGCGGCCATGCCGATGTCGATTTCCTTGATCGAGAATTGCGCGCCTTCGGCCGCGTAGCGCATGTCGCAGGCGCTGATCAGGTCTATCGCGCCGCCGATGCAGTAGCCCTGGATCGCCGCCAGCACCGGCTTGCGGCAGTTGTCCACGGCATTGAACGAGGCTTGCAGCTCAAGGATCTTGCGGCGCAGCAGGCGCGCGTTGCGCCCCACGTCCTTGCCTAATTCATTGGCCACCGAGGCCAGCAGCATCAGGTCGATGCCCGAAGAAAAGTGCTTGCCGGCACCGCTGAGCACCACAGCGCGCACGGCGTCGGTGTCTTCGATCCATTGGAAAATGTCGATGATTTCGGTCCAGAACGCCGCGTTCATGGCGTTGATCTTTTCCGGGCGATTGATCTGCACATGGGCAACGTTGCCGCTGAGTTCGACGACGAAGGCTTGGTATTCGGACATGGCAGTGATCCCTGACTGGCGATTGAGAAAGGCCAGACTATATCAAGGGTGCACGACGGCGCATCGGCCAAAAGCGGGACTGCCAACGGTGTTGGAAAAGAGGCTGGATAAAATACCTCACACACGCCATCCTTCGCGCTTTAAGCCGCCCCACCCGCGGCGCTCGACGTTTAAAGGATATGCCCATGCACGCCCACCCCCTCGCCCCCGCCGATTTCGAATTCATTGATGCCACCTTGTTGAAGTACGGCGATGACCATTCGGTGCTGAACATGGCAGAGCTCGACGGTTACTTCACCGCCCTGGTCTCCAGCCCGGCCCAGGTGGATGTGGCTGAGTGGTTCCCGGCCATCTGGGGTGGGCAGAACCCGGAATGGGACAGCATGGACGAGGCACAGGGCTTTCTCGAACTGTGCGTGCGCCATATGAATACCCTGGCTGCGCAGTTGGCTACTGCTTCCCAGGCGTTCAATGCTCGCTTCGATGACACCGAGCATCAGGGCCAGGCGCTGACCCTTGCCGAGGAATGGTGCTTTGGTTACGTACGGGGTGTGGCGATCGGCAACTGGCCTGAGTTGCCCGCCGAACAAGCCGCGCAACTGGAGAAAATCACCTGGTGCGCCGAGCAGGACAACTTCGAGTTGCCGGCGGACCTGGATGTAAACGCCCATCAACAGCGGGTCAGCGAAATCGAACCGGCTGCGCGAGCGTTACATGATTACTGGCTGAGCCAGCGTTAAGGCGGGTTTATTGTCCAGCCGGGGAGCTTGTTTTTCTGGCGCAAGGGTTGGGTGCGTTCCCACATTTTGATCGCATCGCATCATTTAGATAGTCGCTGGCAGTCAGGCCACCACGGGAACAAGTTCCCTCGCCACAGGTCCTGCGCAATACCCCAAAAGTCATGCAGATCACCTGCTCACTCGACAAGCATGGCGTGTTTGCCTGATTATTCAGGTCCGCACGTCGGCCACTCCACACCACCTTGCCTTGACCAGGAGCCTTGTACCTTGAGTTCGCAGAAAACCGTGACCGTTACACCGCCCAACTTTCCCCTCAACGGCAAGGTCGCGCCCCCCGGCTCCAAATCCATTACCAACCGCGCCCTGTTGCTGGCCGCCCTGGCCAAGGGCACCAGTCGCTTGAGCGGCGCACTGAAAAGCGATGACACCCGCCACATGTCGGTAGCCTTGCGCCAGATGGGCGTCAGCATCGATGAGCCGGACGACACGACCTTCGTCGTCACCAGCCAGGGTTCGCTGCAATTGCCGGCCCAGCCGCTGTTCCTCGGCAACGCTGGAACCGCCATGCGCTTTCTCACTGCGGCCGTGGCCACCGTGCAAGGCAGCGTGGTACTGGACGGCGACGAGTACATGCAAAAACGCCCGATCGGCCCGCTACTGGCCACCCTCGGCCAGAACGGTATAAAAGTCGACAGCCCCACCGGTTGCCCGCCGGTGACCGTGCACGGCGTGGGTAAGGTGCAAGCCAAGCGCTTTGAGATTGATGGCGGCTTGTCCAGCCAGTATGTATCAGCCCTGCTGATGCTCGCGGCCTGTGGCGAGGCACCGATTGAAGTGGCACTGACCGGCAAGGACATCGGCGCCCGTGGCTACGTGGACCTGACCCTGGACTGCATGCGTGCGTTCGGCGCCCAGGTTGAAGCTGTGGACGACACCACCTGGCGCGTGGCCCCGACCGGCTACACCGCCCATGATTACCTGATCGAACCCGACGCCTCCGCCGCCACCTACCTGTGGGCCGCCGAAGTGCTGACCGGTGGCCGTATCGACATCGGTGTCGCGGCACAGGACTTCACCCAGCCGGACGCCCAAGCCCAGGCGGTGATCGCCCAGTTCCCGCACATGCAGGCCACGGTGGTGGGCTCACAAATGCAGGACGCCATCCCGACCCTGGCGGTACTCGCAGCGTTCAACAACACCCCGGTGCGCTTCACTGAACTGGCGAACCTGCGCGTCAAGGAATGTGACCGCGTGCAGGCGCTGCACGACGGGCTCAATGAGATCCGCCCGGGCCTGGCGACCATCGAGGGCGATGACCTACTGGTAGCGAGCGACCCGGCCCTGGCCGGCACCTCGTGCACGGCGCTGATCGACACCCACGCCGACCACCGCATCGCCATGTGCTTTGCCCTGGCCGGGCTGAAAGTCTCGGGCATTCGCATTCAAGACCCGGACTGCGTGGCAAAGACTTACCCCGAGTACTGGAAAGCCTTGGGTAGCCTTGGGGTTCAGTTAAGTTACTGACCCTTTGCGACTCGCCGGGAGCGCTTATGACTATTCGCCAACCCTGCCCTCCCGGCGCCTGTGTCTGCGAACGTGAACAACTGCTGGAAGCTCCCGGCGCTGACCTGCGCATCCTCCAACTGACGCGACAGCAGGAGAAAATCCTGCTCGAGCGTCTTGAAAATCTCAAGAGCCTGCAAGACTTGGAGCACCTGCAGCAGCGGATGTACGAGCAACTGGGCATTCGCGTGCATATTGCGCCGGGGCATACCGAGGTCAAGAGCATGCGCGGGATCCAGATCGTTATCGACGAGCTGCCGGGCATGTGCCGCAAGACCCGGCAAGCGATCCCGGCGTCTATTCGCCGCGGCCTGGAGAAAAGGCCTGAGATTGCCTACCGCTTGCTGGATGCCCACGACCTGTTTCGCGACGTTTGAATCATCCCGCTACCAGCTCACGCTGAAACATTCCCTGCCCCACGGCCCTGGCCCTGTGCAAATGCGCTTGGGCAGCACCGCTTTCCGAATCCAACAGCAGCTCGGACGTCAGCACTGGCGCTCCGCAGTAATCAAAGATGCCGTAGTCGATCTGGGTGTTCATGGCCTTGGCATAACCGTGTCGATCAAACGCGCTTTCATCCGCCCCACCGAGGGCCAGCAGGTGCACCTGTAAATGCTGCAATTTTTTCACCACGGGCGTCTCGGGGCCATAGTCGATCGCCCAGCCGTTGACGAACACCCGGTCGACCCAGCCCTTGAGCAAGGCCGGCATCGACCACCAGTAAATCGGGAACGCCAGGACCAGGGCGTCGGCGCGCTCAAGACGTGCCTGTTCAGCCAGCACGTCAGTCGGAGGCATTGCGCGAGTACGGTGCACCAGGTGGTCCGCGGCGGTGTAGCGTGGGTCGAACCCTTCGGCGGCGAGGTCGGCGAATTCGAAGGTGTGGCCGGTGGCGGCCAAACCGGCGCCGACCTCAAGGGCCACGCTATGGGTGAGGGATTGCGGGTCGTGATGGGCAACAACGATCAATGCGTGCATGACTTTGACTCCCTTTAGGCTTAATCTACTTTTAGTAAGTTACGTCGATCAAGTTACTTTTGGTATATAAGCATGTCAAGCACTGAATTCCCTGCCCCACGTCGCCGTTTATCCCGTGAAGGTCGCCTGCGTCAGTTACTTGATGTGGCCTGGCAATTGGTCCGCGCGGAAGGCACCGACGCCCTGACCCTGGGCCGTCTGGCGGAGCTGGCAGGTGTCACCAAACCGGTGGTTTACGATCACTTCACCACGCGCGCCGGGTTGCTGGCCGCGCTGTATGCCGATTTCGACGAGCGCCAGGACCAGGTGTTTGCCGATGCAATCAAAACCAGCAACGCGACGCTGGAGGACCGGGCCTGGGTGATCGCCTCGTCTTATGTCGACTGCGTGTTGTTGCAAGGTCGGGAAATCCCGGGGGTGATTGCGGCGCTGAGCGGCTCGCCTGAACTGGAGTCGATCAAGCGTGAATATGAGGCGATCTTCCTCGAGAAGTGCCGCGATGCGCTATCACCATTCGCCTGCGGTGGCAGCATTTCCCAGGCGGGCCTGCGGGCAATGCTTGGCGCGGCGGAAGCGTTGTCCCATGCGGCGGCCAATGGCGAGATCAGCCGCGAAGAGGCCCAACAGGAATTGCTGGCGACCATACTGGGAATGGTCAATCGCGTCAGGCAGTAGGAAAACGGCCCTGGACGAACAGCTGAACCTTGCGCGTCAACTGATCCAGATGCCGGTCACGCTGTTTCTCAGCGTCGACCATGGCGCGCTTGCCGTGCTTTTGCAGCAGGTAGGTATGGATCTGGCGCACTTCCAGCGAGCTATAGATCGCCGCCACATCCAACACCCCCATCAGCCCATCGGTGCCGTAGTCACGGGTGTTCATCAACACTTGCGTGCCACGCGCACCGCGCACTTGAAAACCCAAAGCCTCGAATACCGAGACCTTCTCCACCGAGCAGGCCAGTTCGGCATGGGGATAGCGCGCCAGCACCTCGCCCAGCATGCCCCGCGCCACACCCTGGCGACGAAAACCGGCCTGCACCGCCATGAAGGCAATGCCACAGGCCTGTAGGTCGTCCTTTACCGGCAGGTACAGGCAAAAGCCGACAACCCGTTCTTCTTGCATGGCCACGACCAACTCGACGGCAATGCCCTTTTCGCCATTGAGCGCCTCCAGGTAGAGATGCACCTCAAACCCGATGGCGTACTGGTAGATGTTGTAGAGCAAGTTGCTCGGCGCCAGCGCCACACTGCTGATGTCGGTGAGGTTGTCCACCACCATCTGCAGGATCTGGCTGTTGACCGATTCAGGGCACGGCGTGGTGTAGCGGGTAAGGCTGAACATGCAAATTCCTGGGGCTGGGCGTCAAGGCGGCGGCGATTGTACCCGTTGACGGCCGCCCTCGGCACCCGCCTCGCCCACCGGCGCGCATGAGACACATATTGACAAGGTAAAATCGTAACGACTATTGTCTGACAACCTGATCACCAAGGTTTTCCCATGCTTGAGCTCCAGCGCCCCGATTCGCTTGTCGTACGGGTTGTCAACGCCATTCGCGCAGAAATCGAATCCGGCCAACTGGCCCCGGAGTCGCGCCTGCCGACCGAACAGCAACTGGCCGAACAACTCAACGTCAGCCGCTCCGTGGTGCGTGAAGCCATTGCCCAGCTCAAGGCCGACGGTGTCCTCACCGCCCGCCGCGGCCTAGGCTCATTCATTTCGCAGACCCCTGCCGGCACGGTATTCCGTTTCCCGCAGCAGAACGGACGGCGGCCTGACCTGGCGCAGATGTTCGAAGTGCGCCTGTGGATCGAAACACAGGCGGCCTCGATTGCTGCCCAGCGCCGTGACGCCGCCGATTTGCAACGTATGAAAAGCGCATTGCAGGCCATGCAGGACAACCGTAACGACTTTGAAGCCGCAGCCTTGGCCGATGTGGAATTCCACCGTGCCATTGCCGACGCCAGCAAGAATGACTACTTCGTGGCTTTCCATGACTTCCTCAGAAGCCAGTTGGCCAGTGCGCGCAAAACCGCTTGGGAGAACTCGGCCACGCGCTTCGCTACCGGTTCGGCTGACGCCACCCAGGAACACCAGCAGCTCTACCAGGCTATCGCCGACGGTGATGCCCAGCGCGCCGCCGCCAGTGCCGAGGCGCATTTGCGTGCGGCGGCACGACGCCTGCAACTGGAATTGCCGACAACCCACTGATCGGTTTTTATTGCGTGTCCCTGGACACGCCATTTTTTTAACAAAAACATTAGTCTGACAACCTGATAAGCAGACTGAAATGTAGAACCTTAGGGACCCCAGCAATGATTCACGACTTTTGCATCATCGGCGGCGGCATTGTCGGCCTCGCTACCGCCATGGAATTGCTCAAGCGCCAGCCCGGCGCTTCGCTGGTGATCCTGGAAAAAGAGTCGGTACTGGCCAAGCACCAGACCGGCCATAACAGCGGTGTGATCCATGCGGGCATCTACTACGCCCCTGGCAGCCTCAAGGCCGACCTTTGCAAGCGCGGCGCCGAAGCCACCAAGCAGTTCTGCCGCGAACACGGGATCAAATTCGAGGTGTGCGGCAAGCTGCTGGTGGCCTCCAATCCCCTGGAAATGCAACGGATGGAAGCCCTGCACGCCCGCGCCCAGATCAACGGCATGCAGGTCGAGCGCCTGGATGCCAAACAGTTGCGCCAGCGTGAACCGAACATCGTCGGCCTGGGCGGGTTGTTTCTCGACGCCACCGGGATCGTCGACTACCGCCAGGTGTGCGAGACCATGGCCCAGGTGATCCGTCGCAACGGTGGGCAGATCTGCCTGGAGCGCACGGTGACCGCCATCCACGAAGACACCGATAAAGTCACCGTCAATACCCATGGCGAAACCTGGCAGGCGCGCCACCTTGTGGTCTGCGCTGGCTTGCAGTCGGACCGGCTGGCACGCCTGGCCGGGATCAGCATCGACCATCAGATCATCCCGTTTCGTGGCGAGTACTTTCGCCTGCCGGCGGCGAAGAACAACATCGTCAATCACCTGATCTACCCGATTCCCGACCCGGAGCTGCCGTTCCTTGGCGTGCACCTGACACGCATGATCGACGGCAGCGTCACCGTCGGCCCGAATGCCGTGCTCGGCCTGGGCCGCGAGAACTACCGCAAGTTCTCGGTGAACTGGCGCGACGTGGCGCAGTACGCCAGCTTTCCGGGCTTCTGGAAAACCATTTGGCAGAACCTCGGCTCCGGCACCACCGAGATGAAGAATTCGTTGTTCAAGTCCGGATACCTGGAGCAGTGCCGCAAGTATTGCCCGTCCCTGACCCTCGACGACCTGCTGCCCTACGAGGCCGGGATCCGCGCCCAAGCGGTCATGCGCGACGGCAGCCTGGTGCATGATTTTCTGTTCGCCCAGACCTCACGAATGCTCCACGTGTGCAACGCGCCCTCACCGGCAGCCACCTCGGCCATGCCCATTGGCGCGATGATCGCCGACCGCCTGTTTCAGCCCCAGTAACACCACCCAGTAATACCCGCACTGCCCGTTCACCCAACAATAACTACAAAGACCCAGAAGGAAGTCCAGCATGACGGCATCCGCCTCCATCCCCGGTACCGAAACGCCCGAGCAAGCCCGCAAGCGCCTGCGCAAAGTCGCCGCCGCCACCATCTTTGGCTCAATGCTGGAGTGGTACGACTTTTACTTGTACGCGACCATGGCAGCTATTGTGTTCTCGAAGATCTTCTTCGATAACAGCGACCCGAAAACGGCCACGCTGATGGCTTTTTCCACCTTTGCCATTGGCTTTATCGCCCGCCCGTTCGGCGGCGTCCTGTTTGGCTACCTGGGCGACAAGTTCGGGCGCAAGCAGGTGCTGGTGCTGACTTTCTGCCTGATGGGCGTGTGCACCACGCTGATCGGTCTGATCCCCAGCTACGCCTCCATCGGCATCTGGGCGCCGATCCTGCTGGTGTTCATCCGCATCATCCAGGGCCTGGGCGCCGGGGCCGAGTTGTCAGGCGCCGCGGTGACTTCCTACGAACACGCCGCCCAGGGCAAGCGCGGCAGCCAGGGCGCCTGGCCGGCGTTGGGCCTCAACCTGGGCCTGCTGCTGTCGTCGCTGACCATTTACCTGCTGACCATCAACGGCAACGAGTTCCTACTGGCCGGCGGCTGGCGCATTCCGTTTATCTGCAGCATCGTGCTGGTGGGTGTGGGCCTGTGGGTGCGCAACAGCATTCCGGAAACCCCACAGTTCCAGGAGCTGAGCAAGGAAGCCGCCAAGGCCAAGCCATCACCGCTCAAAGCGCTATTCAAAAACGACCTCAAGGGCCTGGCGGTGGTGTTCTTCGTCGCCATTGGCTACAACGCTTTGAGCTACATCTTCAAGACCTTCTCCCTGGCGTACCTGACCCAGTTCAAAGGCGTGGATGTGCACGTCACCTCCCTGTCGGTGACCATCGCCAGCCTGGTCGCCATCGTCGCCGTGCCCTGCTTCGGCTGGCTGTGCGACAAGTGGAGCAGCAAGGCCGTGCTGATGCTCGGCGGGCTGTGCTCATTGCTGTTCGCCTATCCGTTCCTGGCCCTGCTCAACAGTGGTGAAAGCCTGATGATCTACCTCGCCATCGGCGTGGGTACCGGTATCCTTGCACCGATGATGTTTGCGCCACAGGGCTCGTTCCTGAGCCGACAGTTTCCGACCCAGACACGCTCTTCGGGCTTCGGCACCGGGCGTGAAATCGGTACCGCCATTGCCGGCGGCCTGGCACCGTTGGGCGCGCTGTCGATGGTGGCGGCCTCGGCCACTCACTCCACCGATGGCGTGGTGATCATCCTCGCGGTTTCTGCATTGTTGGTGGTGGTATTTGCCCTGTGTGATCAGGGCGCTAAACACTCGACATTCAAGAACTGAGGAAAAAAGTTCGGATCAACGGGTGCATGGATGCACCTGGATCGCGCATCATGGGCACTTTCAAGCTCAAGGGTAACGTCCATGCGCGTTCTGTCATTGATGATGGGTCTTACGACGCTGGCCGCCAGTACGGTGTTCTGCGCCAGCGCGATGGCGAATGAAGAAAGTCAGTTGATACAACAGATCAACCAGTACCGCAGCCAGCTACAACGCTGCGGTGACCAGGGCTCCCAGGAGCTGCCGCCGCTGACCAGCGACACACGCCTGGTGCTGCCGGCCTCCAATGTCGGCGATTTGCAGCAGTCCCTGGCGCGGGCCGCCTACCCCATGGTTAACGTGCAGGCGATCAGCCTGTCCGGGCCCAAGGATGCCGACGCCGCCATGAAAGCGGTGCGCGAAAGCTTTTGCCGCGTCGTGCTGGACCCGCAATTTGTCGACATCGGCGTCAGCAACAGCGGCCAGGACTGGCGCATCGTGCTGGCGCGGCCGCTGCTGACCAGTGGCCTGGGCGACTGGCAGACCGAAGGCAAGCAATTGCTCAACCTGGTCAATGCCGCGCGCGCAGAACCGCGCACCTGCGGCACCCAGGCATTCACCGCGACCACCCCGCTATCGTGGAACGACACCCTGGCCAGCGCGGCCAATAGTCACACACGCAATATGGCCAACGGCAACTTCTTCGACCACCTCGACCACGACGGCCGTACACCTGGCGACCGCGCCGAGCTGGCCGGGTATATCGCGAAGAACATCGGCGAGAACATCGCTGCTGGCCTTGATACCCCGCGCAAGGTCGTCGACGGCTGGCTCGCCAGCCCCGGCCATTGCGCCAACCTGATGAACCCGCAATTTCGTGAATTGGGTGCCGCCTACGCGATGGACCCGAAAAGTGATGCGGGCATTTACTGGACAGGGGTATTCGCTGCCCAATAAACCCTGGGCAGCGGCCCCCAAAAAATCAATGTATTCATCTATTTCAACGGAGGTAGCATCAAAATGACATCGCCTGGATAATCGCGCGCTGAACTGGCGGCGATCGTACAGGTCTGTAGCCTGGCAACCTGACGTTTCAGGCAACAGTCAAACCGTTGTAAATTAAGGTGTTGACCCAATGATGAATTGGCTGCAAGGCAGCAGCGACATGGCCGAGCGGGTGCGCCAACATGATTGGGCCAGTACGCCCCTGGGGCCGCTAGAGCAGTGGCCCGATGTGTTGAAAACCACCGTCGCGCTGTGTTTCGCTTCTCGATTTCCCCAAGCCATCGTTTGGGGACCTGAGTTGATTACGCTCTATAACGATGCGTTCACGCCGATACTGGGTAACAAGCCCGAAGCGCTGGGCCGCCCGTTCAACGAGGTGTGGCATGAGGTGTGGAGCGACATCAGCCCTATCGCCAGCGCAGCGTTCGAGGGGCATGCCACCTACATCGAAAACTTCCCGCTGCTGATCGAACGCGATGGTGCACCGGAACAAGCGTACTTCACCTTCTGCTACAGCCCCATCCGGGATTCCCGAGGCAAGGTGGTCGGCATGCTCGATACGGTGACCGAGACCACCTCCACCGTATTCCTCGCCCGGCGCCTGGCGGTGCTCGATGCCATTGGCAGCACCGTGGCCAACGCCACCGACGCCGAAGCAATCCTGACCGCCACCACCCAACTGCTGGCGCAGCACCTGCAGGTTTCCATTTGTGCCTATGCCGACATGGATGCCGATGAAGACGGCTTCACCATCCGCGGCAACTGGGCGGCGCAGGGTTCGTCGAGCATCATTGGTCATTACAGCCTGGCGGCGTTCGGAGCGCGCGCCGTGACCTGCCTGCGCGCAGGCCAGCCTCTGGTGATCCGCAACAACCTGACCGAACTACCGGCCGATGAATCGGCAACCTTCCAGGCCCTGGGCGTAACAGCCACCATCTGCGTGCCGCTGATCAAGGATGGGCGGCTCACTGCGTTGATGGCCGTGCATGACAAATTGCCCCGCCACTGGTCGTCCTACGACCTTGCGTTATTGGGAGAAGTCACCGAACGCTCCTGGGCACACATCGAACGCGTGCGCGCCGACGCCGCCGTACGCGAAGGCCTGGCGGCATATACCGAACTCAACGCCACCCTGGAACAGCGGGTAGAAGAACGTACCCTGGCACTGGCCAAGGCCGAAGCCGCGCTGCGCCAGTCGCAAAAGCTCGAAGCCATCGGCCAGCTGACCGGCGGTGTCGCCCACGACTTCAACAACCTGCTGACCATCATTCGCTCCTCCGTAGACTTCCTGCGCCAGCCCGGCTTGTCGGAAGAACGCCGCCAACGCTACATGAGCGCCGTCTCCGACACCGTCGAGCGGGCCAGCAAGCTGACCAGCCAGTTGCTCGCCTTCGCCCGCCGCCAGCCGTTGAACCCGCAGGTGTTCGATGTCGGCCAACGGGTGCAGAACATCGGCGAGATGCTTGAGAGCGTTACCGGGGCACGCATTCATGTGCAGGTGCAATTGCCCGAACTGCCTTGCCACGCTCGTATCGACCCCAGCCAATTTGAAACCGCACTGATCAACATCGCCCTCAACGCCCGCGATGCCATGGACGGGCAAGGCACGTTGACCCTGAAGGTCGCCGGGTACCAGGCTCTGCCGCGTATCCGTGGGGATGCCGCGTCGCGCCTGCCCTACGTCACGATTTCCCTGGCAGACACCGGCACGGGTATTGCCAGTGACACCTTCGAGCGCATTTTCGAACCGTTCTTTACCACCAAGCCTGTGGGCAAAGGCACTGGCCTGGGCCTGTCCCAGGTGTTTGGCTTTGCCAAGCAATCGGGCGGCAATATCGATGTGTGCAGTACGCTCGGCCAAGGCACCGTGTTTACCCTGTACCTGCCGCAAGTGGACAGCCAGGCCGAGCCACCACCGCCCACTCGCGACCCACTCGTGACGCTGCCGGACAATGTCCAGCGCCATGTGCTGATTGTGGAGGACAACCTGGAAGTGGGGCGTTTCGCCAGCCAGATCCTCCAGGACCTGGGTTACCAGACCACCTGGGCTACCGACGCCCGCCAGGCACTGACCCTCGCAGGCCCGGACGCCACAGCGTTCGATGCGGTTTTCTCGGATGTAGTGATGCCAGGGATGACCGGTGTCGCGATGGCCAAGCTCCTGCGCGAACGCCGCATCGACCTGCCGGTGGTGCTCACTTCGGGCTACAGCGAAGAACTGGCGGACAGTGGCTATGAAGGTTTCGAATTCCTTGCCAAACCCTACTCTGCCGACCAAGTCGCCCGTGCCTTGGCCAAGGCCATGTTCAAAGACTGACGCTACTGCGCCACAACGACTTGATTGCGGCCCAGGAACTTGGCGCGGTACAGCGCTTTATCGGCATTGTTCATCAGGCCGTGCAGGTCATGCTCGTGGCCCTGGGTCGAGGCCACCCCGAGGCTCGCGGTCAAACCCTGCACCGGCTCAGCGCTGAGACCGGCAATCGACTCGATCAGTTGCTGAGCGATATCCCGAGCAGTTTCCAGGGACGTATTGGGCAGCAGCACGGCAAACTCTTCGCCGCCCAGGCGCCCCGATACATCGGCTTGGCGAAACGAAGCGCTGATCACCCCGCCGATCTGGCGCAACACCTGGTCGCCGGCCTGGTGGCCGTAGGTGTCGTTGATGCGTTTGAAATGGTCCATGTCCAGCATCAGCGCACACAGCGGCTGCTGGTTCTGCCGGCACTGTGCGTACAGTAACTGGGCATGTTCGAAGAAGGCACGACGGTTCATCAGACCTGTGAGTTCGTCGGTCTGGGCGGCATGGGTGGAAATCGTGTTGGCACGTTCCATTTGCCGAGTCAGGCGGAAGGCTTTTTCCAGGGCATCGGAGAGTTTGCGCGTGGCACTCACTACAAACGTGGAGAACACCAGCACCGCGATTGCCACGCCCACTTGCATCGATGACGGTTGGAACAGCAACCACAGCGTACACGGCAGCAGCACCATAGCCATGGAGCTAAGCGTCATGTAGCGGTACGCCGAGTAACAGGACACCGCGCTGACCGACATACCCACGGTAAACAGCATGACCAGCACCTGGGACACGCGGTCGTCGGTGGGCATGACCGCCAACGCACCCGCGCCCCAGACGCCAGCCGATAACATCAACGTGACCCAATAACGCCGCTCCCAGCGAGCGGGCGTGCGTTCACTATAAGGACAACGAAACCAGTCCGCGAACATCTTCAGTCGCAACAGCGACGTGCCCGCCAGCAGTACCAGCCATACCAGCATGACCCTGTGGTCGAAGCGGTCCCAACACAGCCAGCAGAGCATGGCGGCGCCCAGGTAACTGCCGAACACCGCAGAGAAGGATTGACGGAACAGCTGGTGCAAACGGTCCGTTCGCACTTGCTCCTCTATAACGCCATCCTGATCCTGCACACGACTGAAGCTGTTCATGCAATCCGCCTGTTTCGACTGCTATGACAAAGGCGCCATTGTGGCACCCTGCCAGTAGCCCGGACAACTGCATCCAGCAAGGTAGAGCCCTTAAAGCACTTGTGGGCGCAGAATCAACACCCCCAACGGCGGCAGGTTCAACGACAGTGACGCCGGTTGCCCATGCCGTGGCTCGTCCTGGGCAAACACCTCTCCCCCATTGCCGTAATTGGAGCCGGCGTAGGTATCCGCATCACTGTTGATGACCTCGCTCCAACGCCCGCCGAACGGCACACCCACCGCATAACCTTCACGCGGTACCGGAGTGAAGTTCGCGACCACCAGCACCGGCTGGCCGTCTTTGCTCCAACGTAGCCAGGCGTAGACACTGTTGATCGCGTCGTCGCCAATCAGCCATTGGAAGCCCTGAGGCGCATCATCCTGTTCATGCAGCGCCGGCTCCTCGCGGTACAGGCGGTTCAAATCGCCCACCAGTTTCTGCACGCCACGGTGCTCGGGGTATTGCAGCAAGTACCAATCCAGTTGCTGGTCGTGGTTCCACTCGCGCCATTGCCCAAACTCGCACCCCATGAACAGCAGCTTCTTGCCCGGGTGCATCCACATGAAGCTCAGGTAGGCGCGCAGGTTGGCGAACTTCTGCCAGCGGTCGCCAGGCATCTTGTCGATCAACGAATGCTTGCCGTGCACCACTTCGTCATGGGAGATCGGCAGGATAAAGCGCTCGGACCAGGCGTATACCAGGCCAAAACTCAGCTCGTTGTGATGATGGGCGCGGTACACCGGATCTTGCTGGATGTAATGCAGGGAATCGTGCATCCAGCCCATGTTCCACTTGTAGTTGAAGCCCAGCCCCCCCTGTTGCGTCGGCTGGCTGACCCCGGGCCAGGCCGTGGATTCCTCGGCAATCACCAAGGCCCCCGGCGCTTCCAGGGCGACCACGTCGTTCAAGTGCCGCAGGAAGTCGATGGCCTCCAGGTTCTCTCGGCCGCCATGACGGTTGGGCACCCACTCTCCGGCCTTGCGCGAGTAATCGCGGTACAGCATCGACGCCACCGCATCCACGCGCAGGCCATCGATATGGAAATGCTTGAGCCAGTGCAAGGCCGACGCCAGCATGAACCCGTGGACTTCGGTGCGGCCCAGGTTGTAGATCAGCGTGTCCCAATCCTGGTGGAAGCCTTCCAGCGGGTTGGCGTATTCATACAGCGCCGTGCCGTCGAATTGCGCTAGGCCGTGAGTATCAGTGGGGAAATGCGCCGGCACCCAGTCGAGGATCACGCCGATATCGGCCTGATGGCAGGCATTGACGAACCAGGCGAAATCTTGCGGCGAACCAAAGCGCGCACTCGGGGCGAACTGTGACAAGGCTTGATAGCCCCAGGAGCCGCCAAAAGGGTGCTCCATGATCGGCATCAATTCGATATGGGTGAAGCCCAGTTCCTGTACGTAGGGAATCAAGCGCTCGGCCAGTTCACGCCAGCCGTACTGGCGGGCGACTTCGCCGGCCTCATCCAGTTCGCACTGCCAGGAGCCCACATGCAGCTCATAGATCGACAGCGGCGCCGTGGTTTTCTGTTTGTCACCACGGGCCTGCATCCATTCGTGGTCTTGCCAGTCCACCTGCAGCGGCGCGGCGACTTTCGAAGCGGTGTCGGGCGGCAATTGGGTAGCCAGGGCCATGGGGTCGGCCTTGAGCGGCAGGATCCCGTGGGCGCCGAGAATTTCGTATTTGTAGGCTGCACCGGGCTGCAGGCGTGGGATAAAGATCTCCCACACGCCTGACGGATGACGCAGGCGCATCGGATGGCGGCGGCCGTCCCAGATATTGAAGTCACCCACCACCGAGACCCGCCGCGCATTCGGCGCCCATACAGCAAAGCGCACCCCTTCTACACCGTCGAGGCTGGTCACCTGGGCGCCGAGGCAACTGCCCAGGTCACGGTGATTGCCCTCGGCAAACAGGTACAGGTCCATTTCCCCGAGCAGCAATTGGCTGAAGCTGTAGGGGTCTTCGGTAATCTGCTCGCCGCCGGCCCATTGGATTTTCAACAGGTACGGCTGGCGCGTGCTGAACTGCCCGACAAACAACCCTGGTACTTGAGTCGCTTCCAGGCTGCCAAGGGTCTCATTGCCATCGCGGCTCAGCACTTGAACGCTCAGCGCCTCCGGCACAAAGGCGCGGATAAATTGGCCGCCCTGTTCGTCGTCGTGCGGGCCCAGGATCGAGAATGGATCAGGGTGCTCGGCGCGCACCAGCGCTTCGACGTCCTTGGACGCCGGCAATGCAGTCAACTTGGGCTGCAGCGGTTCTTTATGTGTAAAACTCATGACGTCTCCCCACCGCGTACAGGTTTCGATTTAGGTGTTAGCCCGCTGAGCAAACCGTGCAACCCCTGCAGGGGCACCGGTAACCAGGTCGGGCGATTCTCCGCTTCGTAGGCCACTTCGTACGCAGCCTTCTCCAGGCTGAACAAGGTCAGCGCCGCGTCCTGGCCGTTGGCATCCTGCCAGTCATGCGCCAGTGTAGACGTAGCGGCCTGATAAGCCTGGGTAAATGCCTGGCGGGCTTCATTCAGGTAGCGATCGGTCACGCGTTTGCGCGCAATGTCCGCCTCTGGCGAGTGATCCACTCCTTGCACATTCAGGGCCATGGCCGCCGCGTAATCGAAGGAGCGCAACACGCCGCTCACATCTTTATACGGGCTGTGCTTGCCGCGTCTTTCATGCAACGGCCGCGCCGGCTCGCCTTCAAAGTCGATCAGGTAGGCATCGCCCTTGACCACCAGCACCTGGCCCAGGTGCAAGTCTCCATGCACGCGGATACGCAACCCACCTGCCGTGGCCTTCGCCAACGCCTGGACATGCCCGGCGATGGCTTTTTTCTGCGCCAGTAACTCACTGACCAGTGCCTGATCAGCGGGGTTCAACTGGCTTTGATGAAGTTTGAGCAGTTGCAGCGCACGTTCGATCTGGGCGCCGACATCCTTGGCCCAGGCCTGGGTGTCCTTGGCCGTGGTGATCTCGGGCTTGAAGTCCTTGTCGGCCGTCGGCGCGCCCAGGACTCCATGCATTTCCCCCAGGCGCTGGCCGAGCAACCCGGCGAAATCTGCCAGTTCACCCAGGGCGTTGTAGTGCTGCTCCTGTTCAGAGATGGCTTCGGCCAGTTCGTCGCGGATCGCCCGCTCCAGATTATTCTGGGTCCAGCTCCAGGCGTCGCCCTGGTTGCTCAGGTAACCCTGGGCAATCATCAACAGGTTGTCCTGCCCTTGCCCGTCGCGACGGCTCATGGAGCCCAGCAATGGCGAGATATTCGGGTAGCCGGCGGCGGTCAGGTAAGCGCTCATTTCCAGCTCCGGGTGCACCCCGGCGCTGACTTTGCGAATCAGCTTGAGCACCAGGCTCTCGCCCACCACCACCGAACTGTTGGACTGCTCGGCGGACAGGTAACGCACCGCGGATTCGTCGCTCAGTTGCAGCCCGGCCAAGTGCGCAGTCGCCTCAAAACGCAGATCGCCCTCACTGCAGTTGAGCACGGTACCCACCTGCATGGCCTGGATCACCTCGCGTATAAAATGCTCAAGGCTGAAGGCATCGGTCACCAACCCCACCTGTCGGGTGCGCCGCACCCTGGCCAGGGCCAACTGCTGGGGCAAGGCGCTGGTGAACTGGTCTTCGCCAAGAAAGCCCAAGGGCAATTGATAACGGCTGACCTGGCCGCCACTGGTGACCTCGATTTCACTGAGCAGCACCGGATGCTGCGGGTCGCCAAAGCGTACGCCGTATGCGATATGCACACTGTCGATGGCCGTATCTTTGCCGGCAAACCAGCGACGCTTGGGTAGCCAGGCCGGCAGTGAAGTCTGCTCCAGGCTGGTGCGGCAAGGTTCTTCGAGCAACTCTTCCATGCGTTTTTTCAATACCAGTGTGGTGAAGTCCGGCATGCTTTGCGCCGGTTCCACATGCCAACTGGGCATCTGATTTTCCGCCGCCAGCACAAACCAATAGAAACCATAAGGTGCCAGGGTCAGCAGGAAATTCAGCTGGCCGATGGGCGGGAAGGCATTCCCGCCGAGCATCTCAACCGGCACCATGCCGGCAAAGGCCGACAGGTCCAGCTCTGCGGCCTGGGCGCTGCGTGAAACGTTGGCCACGCACAGGATGATCTCGCTGCGGCCGTCTTCGCCGGTGTACTCACGGGTATACGCGAGGATCCGACGATTGCTTGGCGAGAGCATTTTCAGGCTGCCACGGCCAAACGCCTTGGATTGCTTGCGCACCGCGAGCATGCGCCGGGTCCAGTTGAGCAAAGAATGCGGGTCCTGGGCCTGGGTTTCGACGTTGACCGACTGATAGCCGTATTGCGGGTCCATGATCGGCGGCAGCACCAGGCTGGCTGGGTTGGCGCGGGAGAAGCCGCCATTGCGATCGATGGACCATTGCATCGGCGTACGCACGCCGTCACGGTCGCCCAGGTAGATGTTGTCACCCATGCCGATTTCATCGCCGTAATACAGGGTCGGCGTGCCGGGCATCGACAGCAACAGGCTGTTGAGCAACTCCACGCGGCGGCGATCGCGCTCCATCAACGGCGCCAGGCGTCGACGGATGCCAAGGTTGATACGGGCGCGACGGTCGGCGGCGTAGTAGTTCCACAGGTAGTCGCGTTCCTTGTCGGTGACCATCTCCAGGGTCAGCTCATCGTGGTTGCGCAGGAAGATCGCCCACTGGCAGTTGGCGGGGATTTCCGGGGTTTGGCGCAAAATATCGGTGATGGGGAAGCGATCTTCCTGGGCCAACGCCATGTACATGCGTGGCATCAGCGGGAAGTGAAAGGCCATATGGCATTCATCGCCGTCATCGCCCTTCTTGTCGCCAAAGTACAGTTGGGTGTCTTCCGGCCACTGATTGGCTTCGGCGAGCAGCATCCGGTCGGGGTAATGGGCGTCGATCTCGGCGCGGATCTGCTTGAGGACGTCGTGAGTTTCCGCGAGGTTTTCGTTGTTGGTACCGTCACGCTCGATCAGGTACGGGATGGCGTCCAGGCGCAGCCCGTCGATCCCGAGGTCGAGCCAATAGCGCATCACCGACAACACCGCCTTCATGACTTGCGGGTTATCAAAGTTGAGGTCGGGCTGGTGCGAATAGAAGCGGTGCCAGAAGTACTGGCCGGCCACCGGGTCCCAGGTCCAGTTGGACTTCTCGGTATCAAGGAAAATGATACGCGTGCCGTCGTACTTCTGGTCATCGTCCGACCACACGTAGAAGTCCCGCGCCGCCGAGCCCGGCTTGGCCTTGCGTGCACGCTGGAACCAGGGGTGCTGGTCGGAGGTGTGGTTGATCACCAACTCGGTGATCACCCGCAGCCCGCGTTTGTGGGCCTCGGCAATAAAGCGCTTGGCGTCGGCCATGGTCCCGTAGTCGCTGTGTACGCCACGGTATTCGGCAATATCGTAGCCGTCATCGCGGCGCGGCGAGGGGTAGAACGGCAGCAGCCAGATAGTATTCACGCCGAGGTCGGCAATGTAGTCGAGCTTGGCGATCAGCCCGGGAAAGTCACCGATCCCATCGTTATTGGAATCGAAATAGGATTTGACGTGAACCTGGTAGATCACCGCGTCCTTGTACCAGAGCGGGTCTTTGATAAAGGTGGCTGTCTTGGGTTTCTTCGCCATTGGAAACTCCTGAAAACACTAAAATTCGCACGGTGGACGGTCCCACATTTTGATCTCCACTTGTCTAGGAAACGGTAATGCGCCAGATCCCGAACGGCATCTGCGGCTCCAGCCGCGTCCACTGGTTTTTGCCATGCCAGGTCCAGCGGTGGCCGTTCATCAAGTCTTCGCCCTGGGTCTGGGCATCGTCCGGCAGGCCCATCTCCCACAATGGCAACTCGAAATGGGCTTCCTGGGCATTGAAGGGGTCGAGGTTGACCGCCACCAGGATGAAGTTGCTGCCATCTTCACTGCGCTTGCCGAAATACAGGATGTTGTCGTTCCAGGCGTTGTAGAGCTTCAGCCCCAGGTGCGTGTGCAGCGCCGGGTTCTGCCGCCGGATGCGGTTGAGCTGGGCTATCTCGGCAATGATGTTGCCGGGCGCAGTGAAGTCGCGTGGACGGATCTCATACTTCTCCGAATCCAGGTATTCCTCTTTGCCCGGTACCGGCGCCGCTTCGCACAATTCAAAGCCCGAATACATGCCCCACAGGCCCGAGCCCATGGTCGCCAGCGCCGCGCGAATCAGGAAGCCGGGGCGCCCGCACTGGTGCAGGAAGCCAGGGTTGATGTCCGGTGTATTGACGAAGAAGTTCGGTCGGTAGCATTCGCGCCACGGCGACTGGTTCAACTGCGTCAGGTATTCGCTCAACTCAGCCTTGGTGTTGCGCCAGGTAAAGTAGGTATAGCTCTGGGAATACCCGACCTTGCCCAGGCGCGCCATCATGGCCGGGGTGGTGAAGGCTTCCGCGAGGAAGATCACCTCAGGATATCTGGCCCTGACATCGCTGATCAGCCATTGCCAGAAGGGCAGCGGCTTGGTGTGGGGGTT
Organism: Pseudomonas haemolytica; assembly: GCF_009659625.1. Taxonomy (GTDB): domain Bacteria; phylum Pseudomonadota; class Gammaproteobacteria; order Pseudomonadales; family Pseudomonadaceae; genus Aquipseudomonas; species Aquipseudomonas haemolytica. The sequence continues at coordinate 27,603 of NZ_VOIW01000006.1, forward strand.
GTCGACGCGAAAGGTCTTCACGCCCTCTTCCACCCAGCCCACCACAATGTCGCGCAGCTCGGTCCAAAGGCTTGGAATCGCATCCGCCGCGTAGAAATCGACGTTGACGATGTCCTGATACTTTTTCGGCGGGTTTTCCGCGTATTTGATCGTGCCGTCCGGGCGCCAGTTGAACCAGCCCGGGTGTTGCTTGAGCCATGGATGGTCCTGGGAACACTGGATGGCGAAGTCCAGGGCGATTTCCAGGCCATGGTCGGCGGCGGCCTGTACCAGGCGGCGGAAATCATCACGGCTGCCCAACTGCGGGTGGATTGCCTCGTGACCGCCCTCCTCGCTGCCGATGGCATAAGGGCTGCCCGGATCATCGGGGCCGGCAGTCAGTGAGTTGTTCTTGCCCTTGCGATGGCTGCGGCCGATGGGATGGATCGGCGGGAAGTACAGCACGTCAAAGCCCATGTCATGGATCATCGACAAGCGTGAGTGCACATCGTTGAAGGTACCGTGGCGCGCCGGATCATCGGTAATCGAGCGGGGAAACAGCTCATACCAACTGGCAAACTGCGCCGCTTCACGCTCCACATCAACCGGGTACACCGGGCTGACACTCAGGTAGGCGCGGTGATCGGCCTGGGTCATCAGGTGTGCACTGTCTTCGTGCAGGAACAGCGCTACCTGCTCGGTTTCCAGCAGGCCCGAGAGCTCGTGGTGCAACAGCATCAAGCGGTCGCGCAGCTCGTTGTCGCTGCGTTCGGCGGCCTGCAATACCAGGCTGCGGCCTTCCTGCAGCTCGAGGCTGACCGGCACACCGGCCTCATGTTTCTTGCGCAGCTCGTAGCAGAAGCTGGCGAACGTATCGATCCAGGCTTCGATGCAGTATTCATGCGGGCCCTGCTGAGCGACAGTGAACGCACCCTCCCAGCCATTGTTGCCGACATCGGTCATGACCACGCTGTGCCAGCTTTCATCCTCCCGGACGCGCCAGCGGATCAGTACTGCCAGTTTGTCGTGGCCGTCGGCGAACACGTTGCTGGTGACATTAACCCGCTGGCCCACCACGGCCTTGACGGCGAACTCGCCGTTGTCGATCACCGGCATGGTGCTTTCGATAGCGATCCTGGGTAACAACAATGCTTGGGACAGCGGCAATGTGGAGTCTTCTGGAACCAGTGTTTCAGCAGTCATCGAGCATCTTCCCCTTACGCCCTGTGGACGCTCTTGGCTTGATCCGAATTCAAAGACGGCGAGGCTCTCCCTGAGCAGGGCCGTATAAGGTCCGAGCCTGGGTGCCGTTCAAAAGTTCAGGTGGATATGCCGCCACTGGGCGGGGAATCAATTCCCCCAGGCAAGGGTCCACCGATAGAGCCAAGCACAAAGGAGGCCACACCGATGAATATCCCGATACCACCTGAACCCGAAGATCCGAATATCGACGACCCGGCACTGCCACCCACCGAACCGAAACCCATTCCCGAGCAGGAGCCGCCTGACAGCGAGCCGCCACCCGTGCAGGAGCCACCTACGACAATGCCACCCGTTATCGTCTGACTCCGCCACCCGCGTACGCTTGCCCGCGATCAACATCATCGCGGGCAAGCACCGTCGATATTTCCCACCTACTTCACAGACAGCGCCGAGATCGCCCGCTCGATGGTCAAGATAGATTCAGCTCACGCGAGCTGACCCGCCCTGCTGGCCGCACATTATCCAGTCCCTGAAGCGAGTAATTTCCATGACCATCTCAATGCTGCCCCAAACCTCGAATATTTCCGGCATACAACAACCATTGGCCATTGATCGACAGGCATTGAACGATTTATTGAGGGCCGGCCCCAGCGGAATCATGCGCAGGAAACAGCCCGACAGACATCCCTCTGACGCCCCCAAGGCACCGCAAACCTTAACGCCTCCCAACCCTGCACCTGCTACGAACGCACAACCGCAGGCTCCCGGTGCTGAAGCGCCCAAGGCACCGCAAACCCCAACTGTGCCCAACCCTGCCCCTAACACAAACGCACAACCGCAGACTCCCGGTGCTGAAGCTCCCAAAGCACCGCAAACCCAAGCTACGCCCGGTGCTGCCCCCACATCGAACGCAGAGCCGCCCGCACCTGGTGCCGACACGCCCAAGCTCAATCGCATTCGTGAACTCACGAGCCGGGAGAACATCACGCAGATGCTGCGCGAGCCACACTCGCCGGAGACCGCCAGGCAGTTGGCCGAGATCCGTAGCCTGTTGAGCAAGGAGAATGTCAAGGCATTGCTGCAAGGCCCGAATGCAGATGAAGCGCGCAAACTGATTACCGAAGTGAAGGCACGTTTAGATCAGTCAAGCCTGCAGACAATTCATGACCGTTCCTCACATATCCCGAGCCCTGGCCTGAGCCCTCAAGAGATCCGCGATCGCACTTCCAGTTCTGATCCCGAGGAAAGTGCCAACCAGGTCAGGCAAATAGAGAGTGAGATGCGCATTGAGGAGTCATATGCCAAGCAGCGAGTACGCAAAAGTACACCTCTCGCCTCGGCCCTGTTCGATATAGGCAAGGGACTGGAAGTCAGCGAACCCACCCCTCAACCAGAGAGCCCACCACCCACTGCGGACAATCTCAAACCCAACAAGGACAACAGCAACAGCAATACAAGCAATACAAGCAATACAAACAACAGTATTCCCAGGTATGACGAAGGCCAGACCTTCACCTTCCACAGTATCCGCGAGTCAAATTTCGACGCGCCCAAAGAGGTGATTGATTTTGACCACAACAAAGACAAACTGGTTGTATCCGCAATTCGAAACCAACTTGGCAACAAGCCATTGAAATTGGTAGAGAATTTTTCCGGAGCCAGTGGCGAGGTGCAGATTCACTACAGCCCGGCGAATAATACAAGCGTGGTGATGATTGCCGGCAACCCCGGAGAGCCGCCCTTCGTGGTGAAAGTCTTCGGTGAGGTGAGGTACAGCAACCTCACCACCTGAGCCTGTTCACTCGCCCTTCTCCAGCAGCTTGACCACCCGTGGCATCACGCTGAACACCGCGAGTGCCAGCAGCGTGCTGAGTACCGCCGTCGACTCACGGCCCATTCCCGCTGCCACGCCAATGGCAGCGGTCATCCACAACCCGGCGGCGGTGGTCAGGCCCTTGACATGGCCTTCTTCGTCCTCTTTGCCCTTGAGGATGGTGCCGGCACCGAGGAAGCCAATCCCTGCAATCACGCCCTGCACTACGCGGCTCATGGCGTCCGCCTGGTTGCCGGACATTTGCGGCACCAACACGAACAGCGCTGCGCCCAAGGCCACCAGCATATGGGTGCGCACCCCGGCCGCCTTGCCTTTGTGTTCACGCTCGAAACCCAGGATGCCGCCAAGGATCGCGGCGATCAGCAGGCGTACGGTTATTTGAGTCAGCTGCCGGGCGTCGCCGATATCGGCGAATTCGGCTTGCAGGGTTTGCCACACTTGCTGCCACCAGGCGTCCATGGACGCACTCCTTTTTATTATGGATAAAGCATGGACAGTTCAGACCGCCAGTCAGTTGCCTGGAACCCGCCCACATGGCAGTCGCCTAACGGTATATAGCCCATAGGAAGGAGATCGCCATGACCGTACGTATTGAAAATGGTTTGTGCTACTTCAAGCTCGACGAGAACGGCCAGGAACAAAGCCTGCCAGCCACCCAGGTAAAAATCCTTACTGACGATGGCAAGGCCATGTCTTATGTCGACTTGGCCGGCGAGCGCATCTACATCACCGAAGTCGAGGCGGACGCCCTGACGGGTGTGGGGGCCATTGATGGCCGTAAGCATGTGAAGGCCGAGGAACCTGGTTCGCTGATTTAGTTGATCTGTATCAGCACACATCGAAAGTCCCTGCACCCCAGCGGCCCCGGGGTGCAGCACATTGACGCAGATGGATATTCAACGCCCATCTGATCTGCTTTTTATCGTCACACCTGAGTCTGTTATGCAAACAGTCTGTCGCCCATAGTTCATCGGCCTGATGGAGGCTGATGAGCGAACGACCATGAGCGAACGAATCCCAACCGTGGAAACCTTTGAGCCCATACACCCAAAGAAGGTGAAGGCCAAATCCAGCGACAACCTGATCCATACCCGCAGTTTCACCGGCTTATTCCGCACCCTGCGCGTCGGCGGTGCCGGCCTGCTGTTCCTGGCGTTTTTCGGCACTGTGTGGCTGAACTGGGGTGGCCGCCAAGCCGTGCTGTGGGACCTGGCCGAAAGCAAGTTCCACATCTTCGGCGCCACCTTCTGGCCCCAGGACTTCATCCTGCTGTCGGCGCTGCTGATCATCTGCGCCTTTGGCCTGTTTGCGATCACGGTGTTTGCCGGCCGCGTATGGTGCGGCTACACCTGCCCGCAAAGCTCGTTCACCTGGCTGTTCATGTGGTGTGAAAAGGTCACCGAGGGCGAACGCAACCAACGCATCAAGCTGCAAGCCGCACCGTGGAGCCTGGGCAAACTGGCGCGGCGCTCGGCCAAACATACGTTGTGGCTGGGTATCAGCGTGTTGACGGGGCTGACATTTGTCGGCTACTTCACGCCTATCCGCCCGCTCGCCGCCGAATTGCTGACCTGGCAGATGGGCGGTGTGAGCCTGTTCTGGGTGCTGTTTTTCACGGCTGCCACTTACATCAATGCCGGCTGGCTGCGTGAAGCGGTGTGCATGCACATGTGCCCTTACGCACGGTTTCAGAGCGTGATGTTTGACAAGGACACCCTGACCATTTCCTACGACCCTGCCCGCGGCGAACGCCGTGGCCCGCGTAAACGCGACGTGCAGCCTGCAGATGTCGGCCTCGGCGACTGCATCGACTGCCAGCTGTGCGTGCAGGTGTGCCCCACCGGCATCGATATCCGCGACGGCCTGCAAATGGAATGCATCGGGTGCGCGGCGTGCATCGACGCCTGCGATTCGATCATGGACAAAATGGGCTATGCCCGTGGTCTGGTGAGCTACACCAGTGAACACCAACTGCAAGGCGGCAAAACTCACCTGCTACGGCCACGCCTGATCGGCTACAGTGCCGTGCTGCTAGTGATGATCGCCGCGTTGGTGGTGGCCTTGATCGGACGGCCGATGGTGTCGCTGGACGTGACCAAGGACCGTGGTATGTTCCGCGAGAACAGCCAGGGCCTGATCGAAAACATCTACAGCCTCAAGGTCATCAACAAGACCCAGCAGCGCCAGGACTATCGCCTGGAACTGGTGGATGCCGAAGGCTTCCAGTTGCAAGGCAAGACCCAGGTCAGCCTGGCGCCAGGGGAAATCGTCGATGTACCGGTGTCGGTGGCATTGCTGGCGGACAAACCGGTGAGCAGTTCGCAGACTATCCGCTTCAAAGTCACGGATGTGGATGAACCCTGGATCTACAGCGCTGCAGACAGTCGTTTTGTCGCGCCGTTGAATCGCTGAAATCTATCTGGATAGGTTGAGATCAAATGTGGGAGCGGGCTTGCTCGCGAAAGCGCCGGGTCAGGTTATATCTGCGTCACTGACACACCGCTTTCGCGAGCAAGCCCGCTCCCACATTTACCCAGCGTACACACAGAAAAACCTGTTTAAGGCCGCCATGAAACGCTACGAAAAATTCGCCGACGACATCGCAGAACTGATCCGCTCCGGCGTCCTCGGCCCTGGCGAACGCGTACCCTCAGTACGCTATGCCAGCCAGACCTACGGCGTCAGCCCTTCGACGGTGTTCCAGGCTTACTACTTACTGGAGCGTCGTGGGTTGATTCGCGCACGGCCGCGTTCCGGCTACTTCGTCAACACCCACGCACCGAGCCCGTTTTCCGAGCCGGTGGTGAGCGAGCAGGTGCATGAGTCAACCGATGTGGACGTGAGTGAGCTGGTGTTTTCGGTATTGGATTCCATCAAGGACCCCAACACCGTGCCCTTCGGTTCGGCGTTCCCCAGCCCGATGTTGTTTCCACTGCCGCGCCTGGCTCGGTCCCTGGCCAGTGCCAGCCGCGAAATGGACCCACGCCTGGTCGTCACCGACATGTCACCGGGCAACCCGCAACTGCGCCGGCAGATTGCCCTGCGGTATATGGTTGGCGGTCTGATGCTGCCCATGGAAGAGTTGCTGATCACCAACGGCGCCCTCGAAGCCCTGAACCTGTGCCTGCAGGCCGTGACCGAACCGGGTGACCTGGTCGCCATCGAGGCACCGGCGTTTTACGCCTGCCTGCAAGTGCTGGAGCGCCTGAAGCTCAAGGCCGTGGAAATCCCCGTGCACCCGCGCGATGGCATCGACCTGAATGCCTTGGCACAAAGTCTGGAGCGCTACCCGATCAAGGCCTGCTGGACCATGACCAGCTTCCAGAACCCCATGGGCGCCACACTGCCGGAAGCAAAAAAACAGGCGCTGGTGGAACTGCTGCGTAGCCATCAGGTACCGCTGATCGAAGATGACGTCTATGCGGAGTTGTACTACGGGCAGCAAGCTCCCAAACCGGCCAAGGCTTTTGATACCGAGGGCCTGGTGATGCACTGCGGTTCCTTTGCCAAGAGCCTGGCACCGGGTTATCGCGTCGGTTGGGTGGCGGCCGGGCGCTTTGCCCAGAAGGTCGAGCGCCTGAAACTGATGACCTCATTGTGCCCGTCGATGCCGGCCCAGGCGGCAATTGCCGACTACCTGCAACACGGCGGCTATGACCGGCATCTGCGCAAACTGCGCTATGCCCTGGAAGAACAGCAAAGCGCCATGCTGGCGGCCATCGCCCGTTACTTCCCAGCCCAGACACGGGTCAGCCAGCCGGCAGGCGGGTACTTCCTTTGGCTGGAACTGCCGGAGCAGACCGACTCGCTGAAGTTGTTCCAGATGGCCTTGGCCCAGGGCATCAGCATCGCACCGGGGCCGATATTTTCCGCCACCCGGCGGTTCAGGAATTGCATTCGCTTGAACTATGGCAGCCCGTGGTCGGAGGCGTCGGAAAAGGCCATGGAGACGTTGGGGCGGATCGTGCGATCTTTTTGACGGCGCAATGCCTTCGGCGTTGCTATTCAGCGCCCTCCGCCCAGATCCACAAAGGTTCCGGTTGCGTACGATGCTTTGTCCGACAGCAACCAGATAATCGCCTCTGCCACCTCATCCGGGCGTCCGCCACGGGCCATGGGGATGCCGGACTCCAGCTTGCTGACCCGGTCAGGGTCACCGCTCAGGGCGTGGAAATCAGTAAAGATATAGCCGGGGCGTACCGCGTTGACACGAATGCCTTCACCCGCGACCTCTTTCGACAGGCCGATAGTGAAGGTATCCAGCGCACCCTTCGAGGCGGCATAGTCGACATACTCACCCGGCGATCCCAGGCGCGCCGCCACCGATGACACGTTGACGATACTGCCACCCTGCCCGCCATGCCGGGGCGACATGCGCAGCACCGCATGCTTGGCGCACAGGATCGGGCCCAGCACATTGGTCTTCAGGATTTTCAGGATACGGAACTCGGACATCTCGTCGACCCGCGACTTATGCCCAACGGTGCCAGCGTTATTGACCAGCGCCGTGACACGGCCCAGTTCGGCATCCACGCGATTGAACAAGGCGATCACTTCATCTTCGCTGCTCACATCGGCGCGGACGGCAATGGCCTGGGCGCCCAAGCCGCGCACTTGTTCAAGCACGCCATGGGCGGCGTGTTCGTCGGACTGGTAGTTAATGCAGATGCGATAACCCTCGCGAGCGGCCAGCAATGCCGTCTCGGCGCCAATCCCACGGCTGCCTCCGGTGATGACGACGACTTTGTCCATGGCTGCGGTCTCCTGATTCAACCTGATGTTTAGGGTTGGATCCAAGAATACCTTCAATGGGAAGGTTTTACACCGACCCAGGTCAGCCGCGCTGGCAGTTGGCCTGCGCGAGCGTATAAATCTCTGTCGAGGAGACCGGAGCCGGGTGGGAAACCGGCCGTGCCCCGCCCGCCACCAACACCTCCCCTGTAGGCAGGCACGACGCACTATGCCCGAAACGCCCATACGGCATTTGCGCAGTCAGTGCCCACTGACCGGACAGAGGATCATACAACTCCGCGGTCCGGGCGTTTCCAGGGTTGGACATAGCACTGTCACCGACCACCAGCACCTGGCCTGTCGCCAACCGTGTCGCGCTGTGGCCCTTACGGGGAACGCACATTTCAGACAGCTCCCAGCTGTCTGACGTCGGATCATAAATGCAGGCGCGACTTTGCGCCGGACCGAAAGGCTCGCTCGCACCACCGGCCACCAACACCCGACCATCGAGCAGCAAGGTAGCGGTATGCTGCATCAGTGACCTGGGCATTGGCCGAACTGCAGCCCACTGCCCGGTCGCAGCGTCATAAATGAAGGCATTGGCCAACGCCGCGTTTTGCCTGCCGGAGAAGCCGCCGACCACCAAAACGTTCGTGTCCGGCAATAGCGTGGCCGTGTGGTTCATGGCGTCAACGGGAAGCCAGCCCTGACGGTGCCAGAGGTCGCCAATCGGGTCATATAGCTCAACGCTGTCCTGTACCTGCCCACCTGCAGGCCCCAGGTTATTTCCGCCGACGACTAACACCCTTCCTGATTCAAGTAAGGTTGTGGTGTGGCTGAAACGGGGCGTATGCAACGGGGCCGCCGCTCTCCAGCAATCCGCTACAACGTCATACAACTGAGTATCTCTGAGCGCGTTGACGGCATCATTGCCGCCAGCAACCAAGACCACACCGGACGGCAGAAGCACCGCACCACACGTATTGCGAGCCACCGGCATCAGGGCTCGCGCAGACCACTCTCCCGACAGTGGATTGTAGAGTTCAATACCACTGGCCCCCGCAATCACTAAAACACCCAGCTCTGTAGTCACCGCACAATGAAAGTATCGAGACTCAAGCATTGACCCAGTGTCTTTAAACTCACCAGCAAGATTCGCGTTCATCACTTAGGCGCTCGCGCTGTTAGCGTAGAGGCCTAATCTAGGCCCCGGAACACACGGTGGCTACTGTCGGAGTTAACAGGTACTGGCAAGACAGATGGCGCGCAGAACACCGCTCAATCCGTCGCCTTTCGAATATCGGCGATGAATTGATCAGCAGGAAGTGGGTGGCCGAGCAGGTAACCCTGAAGGGAGTCGCACCCCAGGCGGGTGAGGAAATTCTGCTGCGCATCGGTTTCCACACCTTCGGCCACAATCCGCAAACCCAAGGCCTGACCGAGGGCCACAATGGCTGAAACGATGGCGGCGTCGTCGCTGTCGTGCTCCAGATCGCGGACAAAACCGCGGTCGATCTTCAGCTCGTTGGCCGGCAGGCGCTTGAGGTACATCAGGCTGGAGTAGCCGGTGCCAAAGTCATCGATGGACAGGTCCACGCCCATGTCCGAGAGCTGCTGCAATACCGTCATGCTTGCGTCGGCATCGCTCATGGCGGTGGTTTCGGTGATTTCCAGGGTCAGGCTGTTGGCCGGTAATTGGTGACGCTCCAAGGCGGCCGCTACGCTGTTGACCAACCCTGCATGGCAAAACTGCAACGCCGACAGGTTTACGGCAATGCGCCAGTTTTCATAGCCCTGGGCGTACCACAGGCTCATCTGGCGGCAGGCTTCATTGAGTACCCATTCGCCGATGGGAATGATCAGCCCGGTTTTCTCCGCCAGTGCAATAAACGTGGCCGGCAGCAGCAAGCCCTGCTGCGGATGCTCCCAGCGCAGCAACGCCTCGGCGCCCACCGCAATACCGCTGACGGCATCGAACTTGGGTTGGTAATACAAGCGAAACTGCCCGTACTCAAGGGCATTGCGCAGGTCCTGCAACAGCTGCAATTGTTTGCGTGCGTTGGTGTTCATCGACACATCGAAGAAACCGTAGCCGTTCTTGCCCATGCCTTTGGCGTGGTACATCGCCGCGTCGGCGTTCATCAACAGGTCCTGGGGGGTGCTGCCATTGCCCGGGAACATGGCGATACCAATGCTGGCGGAGATTTTCAGCTCATGCTCAGCCACCTGGAAGGTGCGGTTGATCAGGCCGACCTGACGCTCGGCCAAGCCCATGGCATCGTCCGGCTGAGTCAGTTGCACCAGCAACACAAACTCGTCGCCGCCGATACGGGCCAGGGTGTCCTGGCTGCGCAAGTCTTCGCGCAGACGCAGACCGACCTCGCGCAGCAACTGGTCGCCCATGTGATGACCAAAGGCATCGTTGACCGGTTTGAAGCCATCCAGGTCGATAAACATCAGGGCAAAGCATCCGCCCCGCTCGTTCACCGCCTGGATGGCTTGCTGAATGCGATCAGCCAGCAACGTGCGGTTGGGCAGGCCGGTGAGCATGTCATGCAGGGCCAGGTGGGTCAGCTCCTGGTTGGCCAGGGTCAAGGAATCAGCAAGCACAGCGGTGCGCGCGTCCAGGCGAGCGTCGAGCAAGGAGGTCAACAGTGCGATGACCAGTACCGCCATCGAGGTCACCAAAACCAGATTATCCAGGCCCTTGCCGCTCAGGCCTGTCAGTGCAGCACCGCAAAAGCTGTCATCGGCAAAGCGCGCCGCGGCCATCCCGGTGTAGTGCATGCCGACGATGGCCACGCCCATCACCACTGCCGCCCCGCCCCGCGCCAGACGCACGTAAGGCGTGTTGCGGCGCAGGTTGAAGGCGATCCACAGCGCCGCGCCGCAAGCCACTACCGCAATCAATAACGAGGCGCCGAACAAGGCAGGGTCGTAGTCGATGCCCGGGGTCATGCGCATGGCGGCCATGCCGGTGTAATGCATGCTGGCGATGCCCGCGCCCATCACCAGCGCACCGAATGCCAGTTGCCAGGCCGGCAGGCGTGGCTGACTGACCAGCCATAAGGCGAAGCCACTGGATAACACCGCGATCAACAGCGACAGCGCAGTGATGCCCAGGTCAAACCCAAGTGCGAACGGCAGGCGCAGGGCCAACATGCCGATAAAGTGCATGGACCAGACGCCTACGCCCATCGCCAATGCGCCGCCGCTGATCCATAGATAAACCGCACGCCCCTTGGCCGTAGCAATGCGCCCGGCCAAGTCCAACGCGGTGTAGGACGCGAGGATGGCGACGCACAGGGAAATCACGACAAGGGAGGTGGAATAGCTACCGATCAGCATGGGACTTCTCGCAGGCTACAAGGCGTAAAAGCCCGTGCCGGGGTGGCAAAGCGGGCGATTGTAGCGAGAAAAAATCTGGGGCAGTTGATTAATTATCAGAAGGCCATTAGTGATTTTTTGGCGTCAATCGGATGGCCTCATGAGGCTTTTCTGGCCCCCGAGGAGATCCAAATGTGGGAGGCCGGGTCACTCCTTCTCAGCCAGAGAAGTCTGACCATCCCAGCCTCCCCCCAATGCCGCAATCAACTGCACACTCGCCACCAACCGCGACTGCAACAAGGTCAACACCGTGCGTTCGTTACTCAAGGCCGTTGCCTGCACAGTGACCACGTCCAGGTAGGCAATCAACCCCGCCTTGTACTGGTTCTCGGTCAGGCGCAACGACTCCCGCGCTGACTCCAGTGCTTCATTGCTCACCACCGCTTCGTCCGCCAGAACCTTGAGCTGGACCATGTAGTTTTCCACTTCGCGGAACCCATCCAGCACCGTCTGGCGGTACTTGGCCACGGTCTCGTCATAGCTGGCCACGGTGCGATCAACTTCCGCCGAGCGCTGGCCGCCATCAAACAGGGTCATTGCCAGTTTCGGCCCAACCGACCAAAAGCGGTTAGGCAGGCTGATCCAATCCTCATAGGTGCTACTGGAATAGCCGCCCTGCATGCTCAGGCTGAGGTCCGGGTAGTAGGCCGCCTTGGCGACGCCGATATTGGCGTTGGCGGCGATCACCGAACGTTCGGCCGAAGCGATATCGGGGCGACGCTCGAGCAATTGCGAGGGCAGGCTCACCGGAATCTGCGGCAGCGCCGGGATCTCTTTGCTCACGGCCAGATTGAAGTTGGCCGGGGCTTCACCGATCAATACCGCGATGGCGTTTTCCAGCTGGGCACGCTGCCAGATCAGATCGATCAGGCTGGCCTGGGTGGTCTTGAGCTGGGTTTGCGCCTGAGCGATGGCGTCCTTGCCGGCCACACCGGCGCGGTATTGGTTTTCGGTCATTTTCAACGAGCGCTGGTAGGTGTCCAGCGTGGCCTGCAACAGGCGCGTCTGCTCGTCCATGACGCGCAGTTGCAGGTAGCTTTGCACCAGCTCCGACTGCTGGCTCAGGCGCATCGCGGCCAGGTCGGCCGAACTGGCTTCGGCACTGGCTTCGTTCGCCTCCAGGCCACGGCGTAACTTGCCCCAGATATCGGCTTCCCAGCTCACACCCAACTGCGCATTGAGGGTGTCGCGAATACCGCTGCTGGAGCTGCTGAGGCTGGCACTGCTGCTGCCGGTGCCCTGGCTGGCACGGGTTTTGCCGACGCTCAGGTCGACGCTGGGGTAAAACGCCCCGCGTGAACTACGCATCAGGGCCTGGGCCTGGCGAAAACGCGCTTCGGCCTGGGCGACGGTCTGGTTGGACGTGTTGAGGCGCACCACCAGGTCATTCAATTGGCGGTCGCCATACAGCTCCCACCAGGCGCCACGGGCCAAAGAGTCACTGGGATTGGCCTGACGCCAGCCCTGGGCTTCCTTGAACTGCACCGGCTCGATGACCTCCGGGCGCTGGTAGTCAGGACCGATGGCGCAGGCGCTGAGCAGCATGGCCAGGCCCACTGTAGGAGCGAGCTTGCTCGCCAAGGCCGTCAACGATAACGCGTTCCTTCTGGATGAACGCGGCGTATGGGCGTTGTTCGCGAGCAAGCTCGCTCCTACAGGGGTCGCAGGGACGTTAGTTGCATCGGTCATAGCGCAGTGTCCAGGGCAGCATCGGTACGCACGCCGCGCCAGGCATTGAAGCGATGGCGTGCGCGGTCGAGATAAAGGTAAACCACCGGGGTGGTGTAAAGGGTCAGGACCTGGCTGAAAATCAGGCCGCCGATGATGGTCAGGCCCAGGGGATGACGCATTTCCGCGCCATCGCCAGTGCCGAGCAGCAAGGGCAAGGCGCCGAGGATCGCGGCCAGGGTGGTCATCAAAATCGGCCGCAGACGCAACAGGCAGGCACTGCGGATCGATTCCAGAGGCCCCATGCCATCGTTACGCTCCAGCTGCAAGGCCAGGTCGATCATCAGGATCGCGTTCTTCTTCACCACCCCGATCAGCAGGAACAGGCCCAGCAGAGAGATCAGGCTGAACTCGCCCCCCGTCAGGTAGATCGCAAGCATGGCGCCAACCCCGGCCGAGGGCAGCGTGGAAAGGATCGTCAGCGGATGGATATAGCTTTCATACAAGATGCCAAGCACCAGGTACACCGCGACCAATGCGCCAAGGATCATGAACGGCTGGCCCTTCTGCGTGGCCGCAAAGGCATCGGCGGTGCCGGCCATCTTGGCGATCACATCTTCGGGCAAGCCCACCTTGGCGATCGCTCGCTCGATGGCTGCGGTGCCCTGCTCCACCGTGACGCCAGGTGCCATGTCGAAGGCGATGTCTTCTGAGGCGAACTGGCCTTCATGGCTGACGCGGTCGTCTGCCAGGCTGTTTTCATAATGGGCAATGGTCGACAACGGCACCCGCGCGCCATCGGCGGTGATCACCTGCATCTGGTTGAGGGTGATCGGGTCCTGGGCATATTTGGGGTTGACCTCCATCACCACCTGGTACTGATTGAGGCTGTCGTAAATGGTGGAAATCTGCCGCTGGCTGTAGGCGTTGTTGAGCACCGAAGTGACCATGTCCATATCGATACCCAGGCGCTTGGCCTGATCACGGTCGACGATCAGCGTGACCTGGGCTGCACCGCGGCCTTCGCGGGCGTCGATGGCGGTCAGTTCCGGCAACTCACGCAAGGCCGCGACGACTTTCGGGTACCACAGGCGCAACGCGGCCAAATCACCGCTTTGCAGGATGTAGGAGTACTGCGCGCTGGTTGCGTCGCGGCTGCCACCAAACTGCAGGTCCTGGTCGGCCATCAGAAACAGCCGACCGCCCGGTACCAGCGGCACGTCCTTGCGCAGCCGTTCGATCACCGCCTGGGCAGAGATCTTGCGTTCGCTGATCGGCTTGAGGCGCACCAGCATCACCGCGTTGTTAGTGCCTTGGTTGCCGCCGATAAAGCCGGCCACACTGAGCACCGCCGGGTCCTTGAGCACCGCCTGGCGGAAGATTTCCATCTTCGGCTGCATCACGCTGAACGACAGGCCATCGTCGCCGCGGACAAAACCGATCAACTGGCCGGTGTCCTGCTGCGGCATGAAGGTTTTTGGCACCACCACGTACAACGCCACGTTCAAGCCGATGGTCAGCAACAGGCTGAGCAGGGTCAGGCGCCGATGGCGCAACACCCAGTCCAGGCTGGTGGCGTAGCCGGCGACCATACGGTCGTTGATCTTCTGGCTCCAGCGTTGCAACCCGGTCTGCCTGTTTTTGTCATGGGGCTTGAGCCAGCGGGCGCAGAGCATCGGCGTCAGGGTCAGCGAGACGATCAGCGAGACGATGATCGCCGCTGACAAGGTGATGGAAAACTCGCGGAACAGGTTGGTGACAATCCCGCCCATAAACAGGATGGACAGGAACACCGCAACCAGCGACACGTTCATCGACAGCAAGGTGAAGCCGACTTCCTGGGCGCCCAGGTACGCAGCCTTCATCGGCGGCACGCCGTCGTCGATGTGCCGGGAAATGTTCTCCAGCACCACGATGGCATCGTCCACCACCAGCCCGGTGGCCAGGATCAGCGCCATCAGCGAAAAGTTGTTCAGCGAAAAACCGTACAGGTACATCACCGCAAAGGTGCCCACCAGCGACACCGGCACCGCCAGGGTCGGGATCAGCGAAGCGCGGAAGTTGCCCAGGAACAGGTACACCACCAGGATTACCAGGCCCACGGCAATCAGCAAGGTCATTTCCGCTTCATGCAGGGTCGCGGTGATCACCGGTGAACGGTCCATCGCCAGGCTGAGCTTGACGCTGGACGGCAGCACCGCCTGCAACGCCGGCAACTGGGCCTTGATCTGCCTGACCGTCTCGATGATGTTGGCGCCGGACTGGCGGTTGATCACCAGCAACACCGCCGATTCATTGTTGAAGAAACCGCTGTTGTAGCGGTCTTCCACGCCATCCGTGATCTTCGCCACATCCCCCAGGCGCAGGGCCGCGCCGTCCTGGTAGCGGATCAACAGCGGCTCATAGTCCTTGGCTTTTTCCAGTTGGTCGTTGGCCTGGATCTGCCAGTTGCGCTCGCCGTCTTCCAGCGAACCCTTGGGCCGACGCTGGTTGGCATTGGCGATAGTGTTGCGCACATCGTCCAGGGCTACGCCGTACTGGTCGAGGGCCTTGGGCTCCAGCTCGATGCGCACCGCCGGCAAGGAGCTGCCGCCGATCTGCACTTCGCCCACACCCGGCACCTGGGACAGGCTCTGGGACAGGATGGTCGAGGCCAGGTCGTACAGCTGGCCTTTCTGCAGCACGTCGGAGGTCAGCGCCAGCACCATGATCGGTGCCTGGGACGGGTTGATCTTCTTGTAGGTGGGCATGCTGCGCATGCCGCTGGGCAGCAGGTTGCGCGAAGCATTGATGGCTGCCTGCACTTCCCGCGCCGCGCCGTTGATATCGCGGTCGGAATCAAACGCGAGGATCACTCGCGTGGAGCCCTGGCTCGACGAACTGCTCATGGTGGTGATGCCGGCAATCGCGCCGAACGAGCGCTCCAGCGGCGTGGCGACGGTAGACGCCATCACCTCGGGGCTGGCGCCGGGCAAGCTGGCCGACACGACGATCACCGGAAAGTCGATCTGCGGCAGCGGTGACACCGGCAACAGGTTGAAGCTGACGCCACCGAGCAACATGATCGCCAGGCTCAGCAGCATGGTGGCTACCGGCCGGCGAATGAAAGGTCCGGACAGGTTCATGGCTCAACCGGCTCCAGGCGTTGCGGCTCTTTGCGCCAGCGACGGCCAAGACGGTCGAAATACAGGTAGATCACCGGCGTGGTGAACAGCGTCAACACCTGGCTCACCAGCAAACCGCCCACCATCACCAAACCCAGCGGCTGGCGCAGCTCCGCACCGGAACCGGTGGCGAGCATCAGCGGTACCGCACCGAACAACGCGGCCAGGGTGGTCATCAGGATCGGTCGGAAGCGCAACAGCGCCGCCTGGTAGATCGCCGTCTGCGGGTCCAGGCCCTGGTTGCGCTCAGCGTCGAGGGCGAAGTCGATCATCATGATCGCGTTCTTTTTCACGATACCGATCAGCAGGATGATGCCGATGATCGCGATCATGCCCAGGTCATTGCCGCTGAGCAGCAACGCGAGCAAGGCCCCCACCGCCGCCGACGGCAAGGTCGAGAGGATGGTGATCGGGTGGATATAGCTCTCGTAGAGCACGCCGAGCACGATGTACATGGTGACCACCGCCGCCAGGACCAGCAGCAAGGTGCTCGACAGCGAAGCTTCGAACGCCTGGGCCGCACCCTGGAACTGGGTTTGCACGCCCACCGGCATGCCGATGTCCTTCTGGGTCTGGTTGATCAGCTCCACGCCTTTGCCCAGGGCAACGCCGGGGGCCAGGTTGAACGACATCATCACCGCCGGGAACTGGCCGATATGGGCAATCGCCAATTGCGCCTGGCGCTGCTCCACATGCGCCAGACTCGACAGCCGTACCTGGCCGCCGTCGGTGGTCTTCACATGGATCTGGTTGAGGGCGGCCGGGCCGAGGGTTTCGCCGGACTGGGCCTGCAACACCACGCGATATTGGCTGGCCTGGGTGTAGATGGTGGAAATCTGCCGCTGGCCGAAAGCGTCATACAGCGCGTCGGTGATGGTCGAGACACTCACGCCCAGGCGCGAGGCCGCGTCGCGGTCGATTACCAGGTACACCTGCAGGCCCTTGTCCTGCAGGTCGCTGGCGACGTCGGTGAGTTCCGGCAATTGGCTGAGGGCGTGCACCAGCTTGCCGCTCCACAGCGCCAGTAATTCGGCGTCCGGGGACGACATGCTGAACTGGTACTGGGTACGGCTGACACGGTCTTCGATGGTGAGGTCCTGCACCGGCTGCATGAACAGGCGGATGCCCACCAGCGTGTCGATTTGCGGCTGCAACCGGGTGATCACCTGGGCTGCACTCAAGTCGCGCTGGCCGTGGGGCTTGAGGTTGATCAGCAAGCGGCCGCTGTTGAGCGTGGCGTTATCGCCATCCACGCCAATATAGGACGACAGGCTTTGCACCGCTGGATCAGCCAGGATGATCTTCGCCAGCTCTTGCTGGCGCTGGCTCATGGCCGCAAAGGAAATCGACTGCGGCGCCTCGGAAATCCCCTGGATCACCCCAGTGTCCTGCACCGGGAAAAAGCCCTTGGGCACCACCAGGTACAACACCACCGTGAGGCCCAGGGTGGCGATGGCCACCAGCAGGGTCAGCGGCTGGTGCTTGAGCACCCACTGCAACTTGCGCCCGTAGGCTTCGATCAGCCAATCGATCCAGGCACCGCTGGCCTTGTAGAAACGCCCCTGTTCTTCCTCCTTGGGTTCACGCTTGAGCAGGCGCGCGCACATCATCGGCGTCAGGGTCAGGGACACCACCAGGGAAATCAGGATCGCCACCGCCAGGGTAATGGCAAACTCGCGGAACAGCCGCCCGACCACATCGGCCATGAACAGCAGCGGGATCAACACCGCGATCAGCGACAGGGTCAGGGACACCAGGGTAAAGCCAATCTGCTTGGCGCCCTTGAGCGCCGCCGCCATCGGCGTCTCGCCCTCTTCGATATAGCGGGAGATGTTCTCCAGCATGACAATGGCGTCATCCACCACGAACCCGGTGGCGATGGTCAGGGCCATCAGCGTCAGGTTATTGATGGAGAACCCCGCCAGGTACATCACGCCAAAGGTGCCCACCAGGGACAGCGGCACGGCGATGGACGGAATGATCGTGGCGCTGACCCGGCGCAGGAACAGGAACGTCACCATCACCACCAGGGCAATAGCGATCAGCAGTTCGTGCTGCACGTCCTTCACCGAGGCGCGGATGGTCTGGGTGCGGTCGGTGAGCACGGTAACGTCGAGGCCGGCCGGCAGGTTGTCGGTGATACTCGGCAGCAGCGCCTTGATGCGGTCAACCACCTCGATCACGTTGGCGCCCGGCTGGCGCTGGATATTGAGCAGCACGGCCTGGTTTTCATTGGCCCAGGCGGCGAGGCGTTCGTTTTCGGCGCCGTCGACGATCTGCGCCACATCCTTGAGGCGCAGCGGTGCGCCATTGTTGTAGGCGAGGATCAGTTCGGCATATTGCTCGGGCGAGACCAACTGGTCGTTGGCATCGAGCATCGACACGCGGGTGGGGCCGTCGAAGTTGCCCTTGGGCTGGTTGACGTTGGAGGCGGCGATCAGGGTGCGCACGTCCGACAGGTTCAAGCCATTGGCCGCCAGGGCCTCGGGGTTGACCTTGATGCGCACGGCCTGGCGCTGGCCACCGGCGATGCTGACCATGCCGACGCCGCTGATCTGCGCGATTTTCTGCGCCATGCGCGTATCGACCAGGTCATTGAGCTTGGGCAACAGCATGGTCTTGGAGGTAATCGCCAGGGTCAGCACCGGGGTATCCGCCGGGTTGACCTTGTTGTACACCGGCGGCGCCGGCAAATCCTTGGGCAACAGGTTGGTGGCGGCGTTGATCGCGGCCTGCACCTGTTGTTCGGCGACATCCATATTGATGTCGAGGTTGAAACGCAGGGTCAGCACCGACGCGCCGCCAGAACTGGTGGACGCCATCTGGGTCAGCCCGGGCATCTGCCCGAACTGGCGCTCAAGGGGTGCGGTGACCGCGCTGGTCATCACATCGGGGCTGGCGCCGGGGTACAGGGTCATCACCCGGATGGTCGGGTAGTCTACCTGGGGCAAGGCCGACACCGGTAACAAGCGATACGAGATGATCCCGGCCAGGACAATGGCCAGCATGCTCAGCGTGGTGGCGACCGGGCGAAGGATAAACAGGCGCGACAGGTTCATGAACCGACCTTTTGCGCCTTGCCGGCGTCAGCGCCGGTCTCCCCTTTTGCCGCAGGCTTGCCTTGCAGGTGTTCGGTTGGCGTGGTCGGCACTTCGCTGCTGGCGTTGACCACTTCGATTTCGCTGCCGTCCTTGAGGCGGTCAGTGCCTTCCAGCACCACACGGTCGCCTGCGACCAGGCCCTCCTTGATCACGGTGTTGTCGCCATCGGTGTCACCGACCACCAAAGGCTGGACCTTGACCTTGTTGTCACCCTCGAGCTTGTAGACAAAGGTGCCGTTATTGCCGAACTGGATCGCTGCGGACGGTGCCAGCACCACGTTATGCAGCGTGTCGGCGAGCAAGTGCACATTGACGAACTGGTTGGGGAACAGCGCCTGGTCCTTGTTATCGAAGCGCGCCTTGAATTTCAGGGTGCCGGTAGTGACGTCGATCTGGTTGTCCAGGCTTTGCAGCACGCCGACTGCCTGCTTTTTCGTGTCGCCACGGTCCCAGGCTTCCACCGGCAGCTTGTTGCCGGCGTGGTAACGGGCCAACACGGTTTCCAGGGTGTTTTCCGGCAGGGTGAAGGCCACGCTGATCGGCTGGGTCTGGGTGATCACCGCCAGGGCAGTAGTGTCGTTGGCGGCGACCAGGTTGCCGACGTCAAGCTGGCGCAAGCCGACGCGGCCGCTGATCGGTGCGCGGATCTTGGTGAATTCGAGGTTGAGTTTGGCGTCGTCCACTGCGCCCTGGTTGGTC
This sequence comes from Pseudomonas haemolytica, assembly GCF_009659625.1. Taxonomy (GTDB): domain Bacteria; phylum Pseudomonadota; class Gammaproteobacteria; order Pseudomonadales; family Pseudomonadaceae; genus Aquipseudomonas; species Aquipseudomonas haemolytica. The sequence continues at coordinate 47,369 of NZ_VOIW01000006.1, forward strand.
TTGACCGTGCCCTGATACTGCAAGACCAGCGCTTCGGCGGTGTCCAGGGTTTGTTTGGCGATACTGTCCTGGGCGTACAGACCGCGATAACGCTCGACGTCGACCTGGGCGTTTTTCAGTTGGGCCTGGTTCTGTAGCAACGTGCCCTGGGCCTGGAGCAAGGCGTTCTGGTAGCTGCGCGGGTCGATTTCCGCCAGCAGGTCGCCGGCCTTGACCATCTGCCCCTCTTCGAAGGCGATCTTCATCAGCTCACCGCCCACCCGGCTGCGCACATTGATGGTATTGAGCGCAGTGACCGTGCCCAGGGCCTTGTAGTACACCGGGAACTCACCCAGCACCGCTGGCGCCACACGCACCGGTACCGGGCCGGTGGAACCGCCGAAGCCCGGGCGCGCCATGCCGGTTTTACCGGTGTGCCCGGCCGGGGCATCTTTATGGGCCGCGCCGCTGGGCCAGAATTTCCAGCACAGGCCGGCGATAACCAGCAGCACAAGCAGGCCAAACAGCCAGCGGCGAGAGTTGCGGGGGGAGGATTGCATGGAGTGATCAACCATTGGGCGCGAGAGCTTCTTCTTTGGGAGGCTGAAAGATAAGCACTGGGGGGCGTTAAGAAAAGCACCTTTACCGGCTATTTACCTTGGACTTACAACTTTTAACTTCTGACCTTAGGGGCTGCGCTATCTGCCTAAGCCGCTGACGCTCAAATAAAAACGGCCTGGACTAGGCCAGGCCGCAAGCATGCATCACGCGTGTTACTGCCACACGACAGTCATGCGCAGAAAAAGTTACTTCAGAACAGCCAGGGCTGCTTCGTAGTTGGGTTCTTCGGCGATTTCCTTGACCAGTTCGCTATGCAGCACGTTGTCGTTTTCGTCCAGCACCACGACAGCGCGAGCGGTCAGGCCTTTGAGCGGGCCGTCGGCAATCGCCACACCGTAGTCAACGGCGAAATCCGAATCACGGAAATCCGACAGGTTCTTCACGTTTTCCAGGCCTTCGGAGCCGCAGAAACGCGCCTGAGCGAATGGCAGGTCGGTGGAGATGCACAGCACCACGGTGTTGGCTACATCGTTGGCCTGGGCGTTGAACTTGCGCACCGAAGTCGCGCAGGTTGGGGTATCAACGCTTGGGAAGATGTTCAGCACTTTGCGCTTGCCGGCAAACGTGGCCAGGGTGGCGTTGGACAGGTCGCCGGCGGTCAGGGTGAAGTCTGCGGCTTTGGCGCCGACTTTCGGCAATTCGCCTTCAACCTGGACCGGGTTGCCTTTAAGGGTGACTTGAGCCATGAACGGAATCCTTATGCTGGGTTTTGGTTAAACGAATTCGAGAGGCCGAAGTTAACCACAAAGTACGGTGGCTACCTACCGCCAGACACAAATTGTCACGCCACTTGGTTGTGGTTTAATTGCGCGTTTTTCGCCTGCCCTTCAAGGAAACCGTTGTCGATGAATCAGCCCGCCACCAAAGTCTTGGTCATTGGTTACGTCTGGCCGGAACCCCGCTCCTCAGCCGCAGGCGGGCACATGATGCAAATTCTCGAGAGTTTTCTTACGCAAGGTTGGGACATTACGTTCAGCAGCCCTGCCACCATCGGCGAGCACAAGGCAGACTTGCCCGCGCTCGGGATCGCGGAATGCGCCATTGAACTGAATAACAGCAGCTTCGACGACTTTATCCGCGAACTGGCCCCGGATATCGTGCTGTTCGACCGTTTCATGATGGAGGAGCAATTCGGCTGGCGCGTGGAGAAATGCTGCCCCGACGCCCTGCGCGTGCTGGAGACCTCCGACCTGCAAAGCCTGCGAGACGCACGCCATCAGCGTTTCAAGGAGCATCTGAAAGCCCGGCCTGACAGCGACGACTTCAGCGCGCTATTCGCCCCGTCGCTGGAGGAAGAATTCCAACGCATGGCCGACACCGACCTGGCCAAGCGCGAAATCGCCGCGATTTACCGCTGTGACATCAGCCTGATGATCTCCGACGTGGAAATCCGCTTGCTCACCGAGCAATTCAAAGTGCCCGCCGCGCTGCTGCACGGGTGCCCGCTGATGTTGCAGCCGCCCACCAGCGCTTTTGCGCCCTTTGAAGACCGTGCGCACTTCATCAGCATCGGCAACTTCCGCCACGCACCCAACTGGGATGCGGTGCTATGGATGAAGAACAGCCTGTGGCCGCTGATCCGCCTGCAACTGCCGGGCGCCCAGTTGCATATCTACGGGGCCTACACCCCGCCCAAGGCCACCGCCCTGCACAACCCGGCCCAGGGTTTTCATGTGATGAACTGGGCCGAAGATGCGCTGCAAGTGATGACGGCGGCGCGCATCTGCCTGGCGCCGCTGCGCTTTGGCGCGGGGATCAAGGGCAAGTTGGTCGATGCAATGCTGTGCGGCACGCCCAGTGTCACCACGCCCATCGGTGCCGAGGCCATGGGTGATGACCAGCCCTGGGCCGGTGTGATCGAACACGATGCCCCGGCCCTGGCCGCCGCTGCCGTCGCCCTCTACCAGGACCGCGAGCGCTGGACCCAGGCCCAGGAACACGGGCGCCAGCTCCTGGCCCGGCGCTATGACCAGAACCTTCACGGGCCAGCACTGGTGGAGTGCCTGGAGCAGTGCCGTCGCAACCTCGCCGCCCATCGCCGGGATAACTTCACCGGCAGCATGCTGCGCCATCACGCGCATAAAAGTACGCAATACATGTCCCAGTGGATCGAGGCAAAAAACCGCAACGTATAAACCCCGGTGCTGGCGAGGTCGTGCGCGAGGGGGCATTATCCTACGCAGCAACCACAATAAAGCGACGGCAGCATGACCCGAGCAACGCGCATAACCGACCCTTCCTACGAGCTGATGGATGATCACAACGGTCTATCCATCATCTATCGCCAGCATGGCTTCCCCTGCCCGCTGGTGCGCTGGCATTTCCACAAGGAATACGAGCTGCACCTGATCGTCGCCAGCTCGGGCAAGGTGTTTATCGGCGATTACATCGGCAACTTCTACCCCGAAAGCCTGTTCCTCACCGGCCCCAACCTGCCCCACAACTGGATCAGCCAGGTGGAGGAAGACGAAGTGGTGCCCAAGCGCGACATGCTGGTGAACTTCACCGATGAGTTGTTCGAGCAAGGCAGCCACACGTTTGCCGAACTCAAGAGCCTGGCACCGTTGCTGGAGCGCGCGCAGTACGGCATCGAATTCCGCTGCAAAAAGACCATCGCCCAGGCCATGACCCTGATGCAACGCATCGAAGACGCCCGAGGCATGGCACGCCTGGGGCACTTCTTTATCCTGCTGGAGGTGTTGAGCGCCTGCGAGGACTACCAACTGCTGTCCGGCGTGACCACGCCACAATTCGCCGACGAACACAGCATCGACCGCACCAACCGCGCAGTGGACTACATCTTTGCCCACTACGCCCGGGAGTTGCCGCTGGAGGAAGTCGCGCAATACCTAGGCATGAAGCCGACATACTTTTCCCGGGTATTCAAGCAGGCCACCGGGCGCACCTTTATTGAATTCGTCAATCGCCTGCGCATCAGCAAGTCCTGCGAGTTGCTGGCCGATGGCGATAAGGCCGTGACGGATGTGTGTTTTGAATCGGGCTTCAACAACATTTCCAACTTCAACCGGCGTTTTCAGCAGCTTAAAGGCATGACCCCTTCCCACTACCGGCGCTTGGCCGTGCAGCGGCTTACTGAGCAGAACCTCGCTTGAAATCGTTCCAGCCACTTTCACGCAGAGTGCAAAAAAGTATCAGTGCAAGTGCGCCCAAGGATTTGTCACAACCCCCGATTCAAGGCTGTAATCAACGCACACTCTTCCTGGCTACCTGTAGGAAGACACAACAACAATAACTGTCATTCCGTAGCCCCCTGGGCGCGGAAATGGAGTGCGCGATGAAGTTCACAGCAAAAGCTCTGCTTGCCTCTACGTGTATGACCCTCAGCGCCGTCAGCTTTGGCGCGCAAACCCTGACCATTGCCACCGTCAACAACAGCGACATGATCCGCATGCAGAAGCTCTCGAAAACCTTCGAGGCCGAGCACCCGGACATCAAGCTCAATTGGGTGGTGCTTGAAGAAAACGTACTGCGCCAACGCCTGACTACCGACATCGCCACCCAGGGCGGGCAGTTCGATGTGTTGACCATCGGCATGTACGAAGCCGCACTCTGGGGCGCCAAGGGGTGGCTGGAGCCGATGAAAGATTTGCCGGCTTCCTACGACCTCGACGATGTGTTCCCTTCGGTGCGTGACGGTTTGTCGGTCAAGGGCTCGCTGTACGCCCTGCCGTTCTATGCCGAAAGCTCCATCACCTATTACCGCACCGACCTGTTCAAGGACGCCGGGCTGAGCATGCCCGAGCACCCGACCTGGACCCAGATCGGCGAATACGCGGCCAAGCTCACCGACAAATCCAAAGAGCAATACGGCCTGTGCCTGCGCGGCAAAGCCGGTTGGGGTGAGAACATGGCGCTGATCACCACCCTGGCCAACGGCTACGGTGCGCGCTGGTTCGATGAGAAGTGGCAGCCGCAATTCAACGGTCCCGAGTGGAAGGACGCGCTGAACTTCTACGTCGACAACATGAAGAAATCCGGCCCGCCGGGTGCGTCCAGCAACGGCTTCAACGAAAACCTCGCGCTGTTCAACAGCGGCAAGTGCGCGATCTGGGTAGATGCCAGCGTGGCCGGTTCGTTTGTTACCGACAAGAGCCAGAGCAAGGTGTCCGAGCATGTCGGCTTTACCTTCGCGCCGCACGAGAAGACCGACAAGGGCACTTCGTGGTTGTATTCCTGGTCCCTGGCGATCCCGACCAGTTCCAAGGCCAAGGACGCCGCCAAGGTGTTCACCAGTTGGGCGACTTCCAAGGAATACGGCCAGCTTGTGGCCAAAACCGATGGCATCGCCAATGTGCCGCCCGGTACGCGTAAATCCACCTACAGCGACGAGTACATAAAGGCCGCACCGTTCGCCAAGGTGACACTGGAATCGCTGAAAGTGGCGGACCCGACCAAGCCCACCGAGAAACCGGTGCCGTATATCGGTATCCAGTTGGTGACCATTCCTGAGTTCCAGGCGATTGGTACCCAGGTCGGCAAGTTCTTCTCCGGCGCGCTGACCGGCCAGCAGACGGTCGATGCCGCATTGACCGCCGCGCAGACCACCACCGAGCGTGAAATGAAGCGGGCTGGTTACCCCAAATAACCCAGCCACACCACCGTCAAAGGTGGGAGGGGGCTTGCTCCCGATAGCTATCTACCAGTTGATGACTGTGTGGCTGATACACCGCTATCGGGAGCAAGCCCCCCCCACATTGACCGCGCTCCGATTCGTATCCGACTGGTCTTGATCCTAATGAATACACCCGCCAAAAACCGCCTGGCCAACCCCGGCTGGTTCCTCGTCAGCCCCTCGGTGGCCTTGTTGCTGCTGTGGATGATCGTGCCGCTGGGCATGACCCTGTACTTTTCGCTGATCCGCTACAACCTGCTCTACCCGGGCGAAAACCAATTCGTGGGGCTGGAGAACTTCACTTACTTCATCACCGATTCGGGCTTCCTGCCCGGCGCCGCCAATACCCTGTTGCTGGTGGGCAGCGTATTGCTGATCAGCGTGGTGTTCGGCGTGTTGATCAGTGCCTTGCTGGAGGCCAGTGAATTCCTGGGGCGTGGCCTCGTACGGGTGATGCTGATTTCGCCATTTTTCATCATGCCCACCGTCGGCGCACTGATCTGGAAGAACCTGATTTTCCACCCGGTGTCGGGGATTCTCGCCGCCGTGTGGAAGTTCTTCGGTGCCGAGCCGGTGGACTGGCTCGCGCATTACCCGCTGCTGTCGATCATCATCATTGTCTCGTGGCAATGGCTGCCCTTCGCGATCCTGCTGCTGATGACTGCCATGCAGTCCCTGGACCAGGAACAAAAGGAAGCCGCACGCCTGGACGGTGCCGGTGCCATTGCGATCTTCTGGCACCTGACCCTGCCCCACCTGGCCCGCCCGATTGCCGTGGTGGTGATGATCGAAACCATCTTCCTGCTCTCGGTGTTCGCGGAGATCTTCACCACCACCAACGGTGGGCCGGGCTACGCCTCGACCAACCTCGCCTACCTGATCTACAACCAGGCGCTGGTGCAGTTCGACGTGGGCATGGCTTCGGCCGGCGGCTTGATTGCCGTGGTCATCGCCAATATCGCGGCGATCATCCTGGTGCGGATGATCGGCAAAAACCTGACTGACAAGCCTTGAGGGCCGCGCCATGACGCTTCAACAATCCCGCCGCCTGCAAAGCCTGTTGCTCGGCACGTTGGCCTGGGCCATCGCAATCCTGATTTTCTTCCCGATTTTCTGGATGGTGCTGACCAGCTTCAAGACTGAAATCGACGCGTTCGCCACCCCGCCGCAGTTCATCTTCACGCCGACGCTGGAGAACTACCTGCACATCAACGAACGCAGCAACTACTTCGCCTACGCCTGGAACTCGGTGGTGATTTCGTTCAGCGCCACCGCCCTGTGCCTGCTGATCTCGGTGCCGGCCGCCTACTCCATGGCGTTCTACGAAACCAAGCGCACCAAGGGCACGCTGCTGTGGATGCTGTCCACCAAGATGCTGCCGCCGGTGGGCGTGCTGATGCCGATCTACCTGCTGGCCAAGAGCTTTGGCCTGCTGGATACACGCATTGCGCTGATCATCATCTACACGCTGATCAACCTGCCGATTGTGGTGTGGATGGTTTACACCTACTTCAAGGACATCCCCAAGGACATCCTCGAAGCCGCGCGCCTGGACGGTGCCACCCTGTGGCAGGAAATGGTCCGCGTACTGCTGCCGATTGCCAAGGGTGGCCTGGCCTCCACGGTGCTGCTGTCGTTGATCCTGTGCTGGAACGAGGCGTTCTGGTCGCTGAACCTGACCTCGTCGAGCGCCGCACCGCTGACCGCACTGATCGCCTCCTACTCAAGCCCCGAAGGCTTGTTCTGGGCCAAGTTGTCTGCCGTGTCGACCCTGGCCTGCGCGCCGATCCTGATCTTTGGCTGGATCAGCCAGAAACAGCTGGTGCGCGGTTTGTCCTTCGGCGCCGTCAAGTAACGGTCTCTTATAAAAATTGCACAACGGAGGCCCATCATGGCCAACCTGAAAATCAAGAATCTGCAAAAAGGCTTCGAAGGCTTCTCCATCATCAAGGGCATTGACCTGGAAGTGAACGACAAGGAATTCGTGGTGTTTGTCGGCCCGTCGGGCTGCGGTAAATCCACCCTGCTGCGCCTGATCGCCGGCCTGGAAGAAGTCAGCGAAGGCACCATTGAGCTGGATGGCCGCGACATCACCGAAGTGACCCCGGCCAAGCGTGACCTGGCCATGGTGTTCCAGACCTACGCCCTGTACCCACATATGAGCGTGCGCAAGAACATGTCGTTTGCCCTGGACCTGGCCGGTGTCGACAAGAAGCTGGTGGAGAGCAAGGTCAGCGAAGCGGCGCGCATCCTCGAGCTCGGCCCGTTGCTGGAACGCAAGCCCAAGCAACTGTCCGGCGGCCAGCGCCAGCGTGTGGCCATTGGCCGGGCAATTGTGCGCAACCCGAAGATCTTCCTGTTCGACGAACCGCTGTCCAACCTCGACGCCGCCCTGCGCGTGCAGATGCGCCTGGAACTGGCGCGCCTGCATAAAGAACTGCAAGCGACCATGATCTACGTGACCCACGACCAGGTCGAAGCCATGACCCTGGCCGACAAGGTGGTAGTGCTCAACAGTGGCCGTATCGAACAGGTCGGCTCGCCGCTGGAGTTGTACCACCAGCCGGCCAACCTGTTTGTCGCGGGCTTTCTTGGCACGCCGAAGATGGGTTTCCTCAAGGGCAAGGTCACCCGCGTCGAAGGCCAAGGCTGCGACGTGCAACTGGATGCCGGCACCCTGATCAGCCTGCCCTTGAGCGGTGCCACCTTGAGCGTGGGCAGCGCGGTGACCCTGGGCATTCGCCCGGAACACCTGGAAATCGCTTCGCCTGGGCAAACCACCTTGACCGTCACCGCCGACGTTGGCGAGCGCCTGGGCAGCGACACCTTCTGCCATGTTGTCACCAGCAATGGCGAGCCGCTGACCATGCGGATTCGCGGCGACATGGCCAGCCAGTACGGCGAGACGCTGCACCTGCACCTGGACCCGGCGCACTGCCATCTGTTCGACACCGACGGCGTAGCAGTGGCCCGCCCACTGCGCGCAGCCGCCTGATCCCGCGAGTATTGCCAGATGAAACTGAATAAATACAACCTCACGCAACTGGCGCCGGAGGTGAAAATCCCGGCCTACGCGATTGCCGACACACGCCAGGGCATCGCCCACATTGGCGTCGGTGGTTTTCACCGCGCCCACCAGGCGTATTACACCGATGCCTTGATGAACACCGGCGAGGGCCTGGACTGGAGCATCTGCGGCGTCGGCCTGCGTGCCGAGGACCGCAAGGCTCGCGACGACCTCGCTGGCCAGGACTACCTGTTCACCCTGTATGAACTGGGCGACACCGACGACACCGAAGTGCGTGTCATCGGCGCCATCAGCGATATGCTACTGGCCGAAGATGGCGCCCAGGCACTGATCGACAAACTCGCCAGCCCACAGATTCGCATTGTCTCGCTGACCATCACTGAAGGCGGCTACTGCATCGACGACAGCAACGGCGAGTTCATGGCCCATCTGCCGCAGATCCAGCATGACCTGGCGAACCCGACGGCACCGAAAACCGTGTTCGGCTTTATCTGCGCTGCGCTGACCCAGCGCCGCGCTGCCGGTACTCCGGCCTTCACGGTGATGTCCTGCGATAACCTGCCGCACAACGGCGCCGTCACCCGCAAGGCACTGCTGGCCTTCGCCGCCCGGCACAACGCCGAGCTGCATGACTGGATCAAGGCCAACGTGAGCTTCCCGAACGCTATGGTCGACCGCATCACACCGATGACCAGCACCGCACATCGCCTGCAACTGCATGACGAGCACGGTATCGACGATGCCTGGCCGGTGGTGTGCGAGCCGTTTGTGCAGTGGGTGCTGGAAGACAAGTTCGTCAACGGCCGCCCGGCCTGGGAAAAGGTCGGCGTGCAGTTCACCGCTGACGTCACGCCTTACGAAGAGATGAAAATCGGCCTGCTCAATGGCAGCCACCTGGCCCTCACTTACCTGGGGTTTCTCAAGGGTTATCGGTTTGTGCACGAGACCATGAATGACCCGCTGTTCGTGGCCTACATGCGTGCCTATATGGACCTGGACGTCACCCCGAACCTGGCACCGGTGCCGGGCATCGACCTGACGGCGTACAAACAGACCCTGGTGGAGCGCTTTTCCAACCAGGCGATTGCCGACCAATTGGAGCGCGTATGTTCCGATGGCTCGTCGAAGTTTCCCAAGTTCACCGTGCCGACCCTCAATCGCCTGATTGCCGATGGGCGCGAGACGGAGCGTGCCGCGTTGGTTGTTGCCGCCTGGGCCTTGTACTTGAAGGGTGTGGATGAGAATGGCGTGAGCTATGCCATCCCCGATCCACGGGCCGAGTTTTGCCGGGAGCTGGTGACGGATGACGCGCTGATCAGCCAGCGCTTGCTCGGGGTGGAAGAGATTTTTGGTACGGCCATTCCCAAATCCGCGGCGTTCGTGGCAGCGTTCGAGCGGTGCTATGCAAGCCTGCGCGACAAAGGCGTCACCGAAACCCTTAAGTACCTCCTGAAGAAACCGGATTAACAATGTGGGAGGGGGCTTGCTCCCGATGGCGGTGTATCAGTCAAATATCCTTCACTGACCCACTGCTATCGGGGGCAAGCCCCCTCCCACATTTTGGCTGCATTACCAATCCAGAAAAATAACACTGCTGAGCACTCCACCATGACCCAGCAAAACCTCTACCTCGGCATCGACTGCGGCACCCAGGGCACCAAGGCCATCGTCCTCGACGCGTCCAGCGGCAAGGTGCTGGGCCTGGGCGCCGCCGCGCACACGCTGATCAGCGGCGCCAATGGCCGCCGCGAGCAACACCCCCATGAATGGCTGGACGCCTTCACTGAAGCCACCCACCGCGCCCTGCAACAGGCCGGCGTGGATGGCCAGGACATCCTCGGTATCGGCGTGTCCGGCCAGCAACACGGCCTGGTGTTACTGGACGAGCAAGGTCAAGTGTTGCGCCCGGCCAAGTTGTGGTGCGACACCGAAACCACGCCCGAGAATGACCGCCTGCTGCACCACCTGGGCGGCGAGAGCGGGTCGCTGGAGCGCCTGGGCGTGGTGATCGCGCCGGGCTACACCGTGTCCAAGTTGCTCTGGACCCGCGAACAGCACCCGGACGTATTTGCGCGCATTGCCCATATCCTGCTGCCCCACGATTACCTCAACCACTGGCTCACCGGCCGCGCCTGCGCCGAGTACGGCGACGCCTCGGGCACCGGTTATTTCAACGTGCGCAGCCGCACATGGGATGTGGCGCTGCTTAAGCACATCGACCCCAGCGGCCGCCTGGAAGCCGCGCTGCCGCTGTTGATCGAAGCCGACCAAGCCGTGGGCATCATCCTCCCGGCCATCGCCGAACGCCTGGGCATCAACCCCAACGCCGTGGTGTCCAGCGGTGGTGGCGACAATATGATGGGCGCCATCGGCACCGGCAACATTGCCCCTGGCGTGATCACCATGAGCCTGGGCTCATCGGGCACCGTCTATGCATTTGCTGACCAGCCCAACGTCAGTCCGCAGCCGTCGGTGGCAACCTTTTGCTCATCGACTGGCGGTTGGCTGCCGCTGATCTGCACCATGAACCTGACCAACGCCACCGGGGTGATGCGCGAACTATTCGAACTGGACCTGGAGGCGTTCAACGCCCTGGTCGAGCAGGCGCCGATAGGTGCCGATGGGGTGAGCATGCTGCCGTTTCTCAACGGTGAGCGCGTGCCCGCCCTGCCCCACGCCACCGGCAGCCTGCAGGGCCTGACCATGACCAACCTGACCCGCGCCAACCTGTGCCGCGCCGTGGTCGAAGGCACCACGTTCGGCCTGCGGTATGGCCTCGACCTGCTGCGCCAGACCGGCCTGCAAAGCCAGAGTATCCGCCTGATCGGCGGCGGCTCGAAAAGCCCGGTGTGGCGGCAGATGGTCGCCGACATCATGCACACCGAAGTGGTCTGTACCCAACAGAGCGAAGCCGCCGCCTTGGGCGCGGCGATCCAGGCGGCCTGGTGCCAGAGCGGTGAATCCCTGGCCAGCCTGTGCGACAAGTGCGTGAGCATCGATACGGCCAGCCGCACCTTGCCGGTGGCCGAGCGTGTCAGCGCCTATCAACAGACGTATGAGCGTTATCAACAGCACGTGGCATCCCTTTAAGAGCGAACGACTATGTACCTGGTTTGTGGTGAAGCGCTGTTTGATTTTTTCAGCGAGGAGGATGCCAGCGGGCAGGCCGCCAAGCTCAATTACAAGGCGATTGCCGGTGGCTCGCCGTTCAACGTGGCGGTCGGGCTGCGCCGCCTGGGCATTGAGTCCGGGTTCTTCGCCGGTATCTCCAATGACTACCTGGGCCGACGCTTGCTGCAGGTGCTCAAGGACGAAGGCGTCAGCGAACGCTTCCTGGTGGCGTTCGACGCGCCAACCACCCTGGCGATGGTGGCCGTCGGTGCCAATGGTTCACCGCAATACAGCTTCCGTGGCGAAGGTTGCGCAGACCGTCAATTAGCGTTGGCGCACCTGCCGCACTTGGGCGATGAAGTACGTGGGCTGCATATCGGTTCGTTCTCGCTGGTGGTACAGCCGGTTGGTGACACCCTGCTGAACCTGGTCAAGCGCGAAAGCGGCAAGCGCTTGATCAGTCTCGACCCCAACGTGCGCCTTAACCCGCAGCCGGATATCCAGCTGTGGCGAGCGCGTGTGGCGGAACTGGCGCAGCACGCCGACCTGATCAAGGTCAGCGACGAAGACCTGCACCTGCTCTACCCCGATCAATCGCCGGAAAGCGTGTTGCACGGCTGGCTGCAACACCGTTGCCAACTGGTGTTCCTCACCCGTGGCGGCGACGGCGCTTCGGTGTTCAGCCGCCAGCACGGCACCTGGTCGCAACCTGCGCTCAAGGTGGTGATGGCCGATACGGTCGGCGCCGGCGATACCTTCCAGGCCGCGCTGATTGCCTGGCTGACAGAGCAACAACTGGACTCAGTGCAAGGGTTGCAACAGCTGAGCCGTGAGCAGATCGACGCCATGCTGGGGTTCGCGATTCGGGCTGCCGCATTGACCTGCGGCAAGACCGGCCCGGACCTGCCCTATCGCCACCAATTGGGCTGAGTCAGTCGCGGAAGAAATCAATGTGCCATCACGCAGCCCAGGTATTCCGTGGGCTGCGCTCTATGTACCCAAATATTGCCATGTCGGAAAACTGTGCTACACCCAGAACAGGAGCAGTTATTACAACAAACCCAGGACAGACCCATGCAAAAGCCCAGCGGTTTATCGACCCGGGCCGTTTTAGCTGTCGGCCTTCTCTCTCTGCAATACGTCACCCCCCAACAGGCGCAGTCCGCCTGTGTACTCACCCCCGGACCCGGCAACGATACATTCGTTTGCGACAGCGGCAGCAGTGCCGGGCTGACCGATCTTTCGGGTAACAACAGCCTGACGCTCCCTGCAGGCGGCTCCGGCACCATTAATGGCAATGTTACCTTTGGCGCAGGAACCGATGCCGTGCGTATCGACTCTGGCCTGATCACTGGCGCCGTGCAGCAAGGCGCTGGTATCGACGACTTCATCATGAGCGACGGGCAGATCCAGGCCCTGTTTCAAGGTGATGGCCTCGACACCTTCAGGATGACGGGCGGCACCATCGTCGATGCCTTTGAGGACGGCGATGTGGCGTACCAGACCGGTGGCACCATCGGTCGGGTCAATATGAAACTGGACAAGAACCGCTATGACATGTCCGGCGGTACCATTCTGGGCAACCTGGTCACCGGGTTCGACACCGACACCATCATCGTTTCCGGCGGCACCATCGGCGGCAACATCAGCACCAGTGGTGGCGATGACAGCATTACCGTGAGCGGTGGCGTGATCAGTGGCGAGATCCGCGCCAGCGTCGGCAACGACACTTTCCGGTGGCTTGACGGAGGGGAGATCAAATCCTCGGTGCTGATGGGCGATGGCGACGATACCGCTCTGCTGCGTGGCTTGAGCGCAAACCTGCTGGCCTCTACGCCCTCCATCGATGGCGGCCTGGGCAACGATCAACTGACCTTCGACGCGACGACCTCCAGCGCCGCCGCCCGCTACATTGGCTGGGAGACGGTCAACCTCACTAACAAATCGCAATTTGACTTGTCTGGAGACTTTTTCCTCGGTGACAGTGGCAGCAACACCGGCACGTTCAACATCGACGCCAGCAGTACCCTGGCCGTGACCCAAGGCAGCCTCCGCCCCTATACCGCCGGCCAACTGGCGACCCTCAACAACGCCGGCATTATCGACATGACTGGCGACAATGGCGCGACCAGTGTGTTGACGGTCAATGGCAACTACGTGGGTAACAATGGCCAGTTGCATTTGCAAACTGTGCTCGGCGACGAAAACTCGGCCACCGATAAATTGGTGGTGTCCGACGGCGGCATCAGCGGCCACACGCAACTGGGTGTCAGCAACCTCGGCGGTATCGGCGGGCTGACCCAAAACAACGGCATCGAGGTGGTCCAGGCGCTCAACGGCGCCGTCAGCACTACCGACGCGTTCGCCTTGAAGGGCTCGGTGTCCGCCGGGGCTTATGAATACCTGCTGTTCAAAGGCGGCGTCACCGCTGGTACGGAAAACAACTGGTACCTGCGCTCGTCGGTGGTGGCCGTACAACCGCCTGTTGTTCCGCCTGTACCGCCAATACCACCTGTGGTGGTGCCGGTACCGCCGATCCCAGCGCCGCAGCCGGTGGTGGACCCTGATGAACCACCCGTGGAGCCGCCCACCGCACAACCGGTAGCGCCGATCGAGCCCCCTGCGCCACCGCCCAGCCAGGTTCCCGCCGCCACCTCGCCGCAACCCGCGGTGAGTAGCCCGCCATTGCCGACGGCTGTGGCCGGCGCCGAGCCGATCCCTCTGTATCGCCTGGAAGTACCGGTCTACTCGGTAAATATTCCCGCCGCACAGGTGATGACGCTGCAAGCCCTCGGCACCTTCCATGATCGCCAGGGTGAGCAAAGCCTGCTCACCGAAACCGGCGCGGTGCCGGCCGGCTGGGGCCGAGCCTACGGCAGTGACTTCAACAAGAGTTGGTCCGGCACGGTGGCGCCAAGCTTTGACGGTACGGCCAAAGGCTATCAAGTCGGCCATGACCTCTACGCCGCCGAAACCAGCGGTGGGCAGACCCAGCGCTTTGGTCTGTTTGTCGGCCAGAGCCGCCTGCGCGGTGACGTCAAAGGCTTCTCGATGGGCTTCCAGGACAATCGCTCCGGTCGGGTCAAGCTGGACGGCGACAACTTCGGCGCCTATTGGACCCTCACCGACCCGACTGGTTGGTACGTGGATCTGGTGGCCATGGGCACCCGCATGGATGGCGACAACAAGTCCGACCGTGGGGTGAAAATGGACACCAAGGGTCACGCCCTGGCGCTATCCGCCGAGGCCGGCTACCCGATCACAGTGTCCGAACACTGGGTGGTGGAGCCCCAGGCCCAGGTGATCGCCCAGAAGATCGACCTGGATAACCAGCACGATGGTATTTCCAAGGTCTCCTTCGACTCACAGGAATACTGGACCGGCCGCCTCGGCGCACGCCTCAAGGGCCGCTACCTGGTCAGCAATACGCCAGTGGAGCCGTACCTGCGGGTTAACGCCTGGCGCACCTTCGGTGGCAGTGACACGGTGACGTACGACGATGTCGACCGCATCAAGAGCGATCACAAGGCGTCCTCGGCCGATGTGGGCGTCGGGGTGGTGGCGCGCTTGTCGTCCACGGTCAGCGTTTACGTGGCGGCCGACTACAACACCAACCTGGATGGCAACGCCCTGGAGGGTGTCAGCGGCAATGCCGGCGTGCGTTTGAGCTGGTGAAGATGAAGGTTTTTTAGCGGCGGGACGCAGATAGCATTGGGCCTGGCAAATACCAGGCCCACGGGTCAACTCAACTCAAGCGCTCAACTAGCGATAACCGCGCCCTCCTGCTCGTTGCAGGACGGGTGCGTGGCTGTGCTTGAGGTCTTCGCGCAACCCGGTGATCAGGTTGCAGATGGCTCGGCTGCTGTCGAGTTTGTCAGCGTTTATACCTTTGACTTCCAAATCCACCCGGTCACGGTCGCGGTCGTCATAGACTTTGATCGTCAGCGAGGCATCTTCGGCTTTGGTGCATTCGCACCGTTTAGGCAGGAAACTTCCTTCGATAATGCTGCGAAGCTCTAGTTCCGAAAGCATGGCTAACCTCTCCTTTCTTGAGACTGCCAACAGTTTGTCGTTTGTCTGGCAGGCGCTGGCCCGCCACGTCTTGCCAACCCTGGAAGACGCTTGTAACCACCAAGCCTACTCGGCAAATTCAGAGGCCGTTGTAACCATTCTTCATAAGCGGGGTGTCGCGCTATATAACGTGATTCGGCCGGCGAGGATCATCGTCGAACCACTTCGATTAAACGTTTAACCCAACTAAACAACCGCTGCGCAGCCACTCTTTCAGCAACATATCGCAAACTATCAACGTTGATGTTCACCCTGGAATAGACTGCCCGATGTCCGAGCGCACATTTGGCCGTAGGGGTTTACGCGCACCATACGAAACGTATACGCTTTGTATATCAAACCTATACAGAGAACTTCATGGGCATCGTCAAGATCACCGACCAACTACACGAACAGCTTCGCCTGGCCAGCGCCGCCATGGACCGCTCCATCAACGCCCAGGCCGAGTTCTGGATCAAGATCGGCCTGCTCGCCGAACTCAACCCGCACCTGCCCTACAACGAGCTGATCAACAAGCTGTTGCTGGACAAGCCCGACCTGATCCGGGGGCGCAGTTGATGATCAAGACCTCCGCGCAACTGGCCGTGATGCGTGAGTCCGGGCGCCTGTTGGCCCAGGTGTTCAGCATGCTCGATGGTTTTGTCGCCGCCGGCCGCTCCACCCTGGAGCTGGACAGCGCCGTCGAAGCCTTCATCCGCAACGACCTCAAGGCCCGCCCGGCCAGCCTGGGGCAATACGACTACCCTTTTTCCATCAACACGTCGATCAACGAAGTGGTGTGCCACGGCATGCCCAGCGCCAAGCAAATCCTCAAGGACGGCGACATCATCAACATCGACATCACCCTGGAAAAAGGCGGCTTTATCGCCGACTCCAGCAAGATGTACATGATCGGCAACGTGGCACCCAAGGCCAAGCGCCTGGTGCAAATGACCTTCGAGGCCATGTGGGCAGGCATCCGCCAGGTCAAGCCCGGCGCACGCCTGGGCGACATCGGCCATGCGATCCAGAGCCACGCGCAAGCCAATGGCTACAGCGTAGTGCGCGAATACTGCGGCCATGGCATCGGCCGGGAGATGCACGAAGAACCGCAAATCCTGCACTTCGGCCGCCCCGGCACCGGGCTGGAACTGCGCGAAGGCATGGTGTTTACCATCGAACCGATGCTTAACCAGGGCAGCGCCAAGGTGCGCAGCCTGAAGGACGGCTGGACGGTGGTGACCAAGGACAACAGCCTGTCGGCGCAGTGGGAACATACGGTGGCGGTGACGGCGGATGGGTTTGAGGTGCTGACCCTGCAAAGCTCTACTTGAGCGGCATTCGGCTTTTACACACCATTCGCACCACCCGCCATACGCTTGAGCCCAAGCACCATCAACCCGGCCCCCAGCGCCATCGCCGTGAGGAACAGTGGGTATGACACCCACCACGGCGTACCCGCCGTCATCATGCTGAACTCCGACATGCCGCCCACACTGGCAATCAGGTTAAGGGGCAGGAACACCACGTTGATCAGGGTCAGTTTGCGCAACAGATTGTTCATGCTGTTGTTCATCAGGTTGCCACGCGCATCGATCAGCCCGGAGAACACGTTGGAATAGATCTCGGCCTGTTTGTAGCACTGGTGATTCTCGATGATCAGGTCGTCGATCAGGCCAAGTACTTGCGCACTGAACTGCTCCTTTTCAGCATGGTTGCGCAACCGCGAAAGCACGGCGCCATTGCTGTGCAAGGCATTGATGTAATAGATCAGGCTTTCGCTGAGGTTGAACATCTGCATCAGGTGGCGGTTGCTCATGGACGCGTTGAACTGTTGCTGCAACTCCCGGGCGACCAACTTGATCACCTTCAGATGGCCCAGATAGTGATGGATATTGTTGAGCAGCAAATCAAGCAACACGTCCAATGGCGTATGCAGCGGGCGGCGTGCGCCGAGCCCCGACAACGGCGTGTCATCGGTGGCGATCACCAGCAGACGACCTGGGGAAAATAACAGGCCGCAGGACGACACTTCGAACACCAGGTTACCGCCGCCGGAGTAATTTTCCGGGCGCTTCCAGATCAGGAACAGGTTATCCGGATGAAACTCGATGCGTGAGACTTCATCCGGGTCGAGCGCCGAGGCCAGGGCGTGTTCGTCCAACTTGTGGTGGTCGCGCAGCCAGCTGCGCTCCACCGGGTCGGGGTTGCTGACCAGCATGATCGGTACCGCGTCGCCCTCCCCCTGTTGCAGCTTGCCGTCGATCAAGTCAAAGCGCTGGATCATCGCGGCTCACCACACCTGGCCCTGGCGTTTCAGTTCCAGGCGCCGCACAAACTCCTCCAGCACCAAGCCATACAGGTCGTCCTGCAGGTAGGCATCTTCGATCCCTGCATCCAGGTTGGGGTTGTCGTTGACCTCGATCACCACCACCTTGTCGCCGGACTGTTTCAGGTCCACGCCGTAGAGCCCGTCGCCGATCAGGTTGGCGGTCTTCACCGCCAGCTCCACTACCGCTTTGGGCGCTTCGTGAACCGCCAAGGTGCGGCATTCGCCATTGATGTCCTGACCGATGGCCTTGTGGTTGTAGATCTGCCAATGGCCTTTGGACATGAAGTACTGGCAGGCAAAGATCGGTTTGCGATTGAGTACGCCGATGCGCCAGTCGTATTCGGTGTAGAAGAATTCCTGAGCCAGCAGCAGCACCGAATGCTCAAACAGTTCGGCCGTGGCTTTGAGCAACGCTTCCTGGCTTTCGACCTTGATCACCCCGCGTGAGAAGCAGCCATCGGGAATCTTCAACACCAGTGGGAAGCCCAGGCGCTCGCCAACCCGCTCGAAATCTTCCGGTCGTTCCTTGTAAAGAATCTCGGTGGCGGGCATGCCCAATTGATGGCTGTTGAGCAGGTCGGTGAGGTAGACCTTGTTGGTGCAGCGCAGGATCGACGCGGGGTCATCCATCACCACCAGGCCTTCGCTTTCAGCTTTCTTGGCGAAGCGGTAGGTATGGTTGTCGACGCTGGTAGTCTCTCGGATCAGCAAAGCGTCGTATTCGGCCAGGCGTGCGTAGTCCTTGCGCTCGATCAACTCCACATCAATGCCTAAACCCTTGCCAACCCGCACGAAGTTTTCCAGGGCGCGGGCATTGGACGGCGGCAGTTGTTCCTGGGGATCATGAAGGATGGCCAAGTCATAACGGGCCAGTCGGCGCGAACGGGGTTGACGCCATATCTTGCGGCTGAAGTTATCAAGGGCGTTGGCAAATTGATCTTCTTGATCATCACGCAACTTGTGAAGTACGCCGGACTTGACCCCTTCGATATGCCAGCCGTTGTTCTTTTTAAAATCAACTAGCAGGATCGGACACGGAAACGCTTCAAACAACTGACGCGCCAACTCCTGCAACGGCTCGATATTGGTTCGACCAAAATAGAGCGTCAGGGTAAAACCTTCGGTATTGCTATAAAGATGATGACTCAGGGCTTTATCCAGGGTTTTGTCCAGGTCATCCAGGGCCAGGCCATACAGGGCTTTCCTGGTCAGCTCGCTGATGGTGCGCACCGACGGAATCACCTTGTGCCCGCGCGCCTCGGCCAGCAAGGAGCAGTAGTAGCCGTGCCCCAGGTACTTGTAACTGCGGCACAGGTTGATCACCTGCACGCGCTTGCCTGTCTCGTTTTCCCGGGTCTGCTCGAGGTATTCCTGGGCATTGACGATGTCTTCGCTGGGGAAGTAGGAGGCCCAATCTTCCTTGCGCTCCACAATAATCACGACTTGGCTTGAACTTCGGGGCGCAGCGGAAAAATAACCGTTGGAAGTTATTGTCGCCGCGACGGTTTGCTCGGATACTTGACGCCAATGACCTTGTACCGCCGACATAATATTTGATCCGCTTTAGAGAACTCGACCTTTTCTATTAAGCACGATCTTTTAGAGAAGTCCCGTTTCGTTACGCAACTTTTACGGCGGTCTCATGGCTCTTTTCTTTCGCGTTGCAACTCTTGACGATATGCCCGCATTGATGGCGTTGGAGCAGCAATGTTTCAGCAGCGACCACCTGTCACCGCGCAGTTTGCGCTGGATGATTAGCCGGGCGAACGGCCAGTTGTGGGTGGCGCAACAGCGCGGTCAACTGCTCGGTTATGGGTTGGTGTTGTTTCGTCGCGGCACCTCACTGGCACGCTTGTATTCCCTCGCTGTAGCCGAGCACGCCCGTGGTATCGGCCTCGGACAACAGTTGCTCGAGCACATCGAAACCTGCGCCCTGGCCAACGATTGCGTCTACCTGCGTCTGGAAGTGCGCACCGATAACCCCGGTGCCCTCGCCCTGTATGAGCGCAATGACTATCGGCGCTTTGCCTTGGTCGACGACTACTACGCCGACCACACCGCTGCGTTGCGCCTGGAAAAAACCTTGCCCAGGCGCTAATCGTTTCAGGCCACTTGTTTAATCTCGGCCTTGGCCTCCAGCTCGCGTACCAGCGGCAATACGCGTTTGCCGAAGTACTCCACTTCTTCCTGGAAGTGTAGGAAACCCGCAAGCACCAGGTCCACACCCACGGCCTTGAGCGCGACGATACGCTCGGCGATCTGCTGTGGTGTGCCGATCAGGTTGGTCTTGAACCCATCGTTGTACTGCACCAGGTCTTCGAAGCTGGACTTGGCCCAGTTGCCCTCGCCTTCCGGTGACGCCTTGCCCGCTTGTCTGGCGGCATCACCAAAGGCGTTGACCGCCTCAGGGTCGGCCTCGTCGATGATTTGCGCCAACACGGCCCGGGCCTCTTCTTCAGTGTCGCGGGCGATTACAAAGGCGTTCACGCCCACCTTCACCGAATGGTGGTTGGCAGCGGCCTTGGCGCGAATATCATCGACCTGGGCCTTGATGCCTTCGGGGGTGTTGCCGTTAGTGAAGTACCAATCCGAGACCCGCGCCGCCATGTCCCGTGCCGCCCGTGAACTGCCACCCTGGAAGACCTCCGGCTGGCCCAGGGGCTTGGGCTTGAGCGTGTAGTTGTTGAAGCGATAGAAGTCGCCCTTGAAGGTGAAATCGTCCTGGGTCCAGATGCCTTTGAGGGCACGGATAAACTCTTCGGAACGACGATAGCGCTCATCGTGCTCCAGCCAAGGTTCGCCAATCGCCTGGAACTCGCCCTTGAACCAGCCGCTGACGATATTCACCGCGATACGGCCGTTGGTGAGTTGGTCGATGGTTGCCAATTGCTTGGCCGCCAGCGCCGGTTGCCACGGGCCGGGCAGGATCGCCGCGATGACCTTGAGAGTAGTAGTCGCTGCCAGCAAGGCATGGCTGAACGCTACGGATTCATGCTGGTTTTCGGCGCCGTAACCGGCGGTGAAACGAATCTGGGTCAGGCCATACTCGAAGCCGGCGGCTTCGGCCAGTTGCGCCAGTTTGCGGTTGTAGTCGATGCCCCAATGGGTACGTTGTTCGATCTTGCTCACCACCAGCCCACCGCTGACGTTGGGCACCCAGTAGGCAAATTTCACGGCTTGCTGACTCATTGAACGCTACCTCACACAAAGGGATGTGACAGTGCTGGAGCAGCAAGCGTGCCAGGTACCGGCAAACGCCCGCGCTTTGGGCGTTGCAGTAAAAAACGTGGGTGGAGTCGGCGGCCGGCTAGTGCCAGGGAACGCAGCGGTTTGTCGATAGGCTGTTGCTGGAGCAACACTGCGGATTGGGTTGGCAGTACTCGGGGCAAGCCCCCTCCCACATTTGGATCGCGTCGCATCATCTAGATAGCCGTTTGCAGTCACGCCGCCAGCGGGAACAAGCCCACATGTGGATCATGTGAAATCTCACTCTGCTCGCGGTGCGAGCACTCAAAACGCCAGCTTATACCCCACCGCCATCAGCATCACCGCCAGGCACGGCCGCAACACTGCGTCAGGAATCCTGCCGGTCATATGGCTGCCAAAGTAGATCCCCGGCAACGAGCCCATCAGCAAAAAGCCCAGCAACTGCCAATCCATATTGCCCATGCTCGCATGGCCCAACCCCGCCACCAGGGTCAAGGGCACGGCATGGGCGATCTCGGTGCCGACCAGCCGCCGCGTGGCCAGGAATGGATACAGGATAAACAACGCCACCGTGCCAAGGGCACCGGCGCCGATGGAGGTCAAGGCGACCATGGTGCCAAGGATCGCACCAGTGACTACCGTCAGTGCGTTCAAGTTGCGCGGGTGCATATGGTAGTCATCGCCGGCATGGCGCTGGGCAAAGGCCAACAGCCTTTTCTTGAACAGAATCGCCAGGGCCGTGAGCAGCAATACCACGCCGAGGGCTTGCTTGATCACCGCGTTCATCGCGCTGGGGTCGGTGTGCAGGCTGGCGAGGAACCACAGGGTCAACAACACCGCCGGCACGCTGCCCAGGGTGAGCCAGCCGGTAATGGTCCAGTCGATATTCTTGTTTTTACTGTGCACCAGCACACCGCCAGACTTGGTAATGGCGGCGTACAACAAGTCGGTCCCCACCGCAGTGGCCGGGTTGATGCCGAACCACAACAGGATCGGGGTCATCAAAGAGCCCCCACCGACACCGGTCATGCCCACGATAAAACCTACGATCAGGCCGGCAACCACGAAACCAATATTACCCACATCCATTGCAACTACCTGCGGCCTTATAAATTTCTGGCCGCAGGATAGCGATTTTTCTTATAACCACTTATACCAATATGATCTGACTTTATGCGTTTTAGCTCAGTCGGTTACACCGGTAAGCCTGGGTCTGGTACGGGAAGGCGACGGTGTCACGCCCCTTCAACGCCGGGTGCGTGTCAATCAACGTGCGTAATTGCTCAGTCACTCGAGCTTTCTGCGCAGCGGGCAACGCCGCGATGAAGCTCACGGAAAGAAAGCGATCCATGATCACTTCCTGCGGGCTGCCAACATGGCTGTACGGGAAACAGATCATTTCGGGGTCGGAAAAATACTCACCGGTGAAAGCCTCACGCCAACGTCCGGAGTGAAAACGCGGGGTGTCGCCCTCGTAAGGGGTAATGATTTCAGTGATCGCCGCCACCCAGTCCACCGACTCATCGCGCACATTCCACACCAGGCCCAGACGCCCGTCGGGCTTGAGCACGCGATGAATTTCCGCCAGTGCAGCGCGGGTCGAGAACCAGTGAAAGGCCTGGGCACACACCAGTGCATCGGCGCTGGCGGTCGCCAAGGGGATGGATTCAGCGGTGCCGTCGACCAGGCGTACATCCGGCAACAGCTTGGCTAACTGCGCGCCCATCGCCGCCACTGGTTCGACGGCTATCAGCGTCGGCGCCAGGCTGCTGAGCAAACGGGTGAACTTGCCAGTGCCGGCGCCCAGGTCGATCACCGTCGACTGCGCGCTGATCTGCAGCGCATCGGCCAGCCAGCCGGTCAGTTGCCGTGGATAGTCTGGCCGGCCTTGGGCGTAGGTGACAGCCTGGGTCGAGAAACCCTGTTGAGCAGACGTGTGAACACCAGTCATTGCCAATCTCTCCTCGGGTAAAGCGGGGCGCACAGTGTGCGCCCTTCCCCGCGGTTTTTCTAATCGGCTCGACTGGGCAACCACACCCGGAACCGCGCTCCGCCC
Source organism: Pseudomonas haemolytica (assembly GCF_009659625.1). Lineage (GTDB taxonomy): Bacteria > Pseudomonadota > Gammaproteobacteria > Pseudomonadales > Pseudomonadaceae > Aquipseudomonas > Aquipseudomonas haemolytica. The sequence goes on from NZ_VOIW01000006.1 coordinate 70,386, forward strand.
AAGGGCGACGCCAAGGCCGTCAGGGTGCCGCCCTGGGCCTCCAGGGCGCGCCGACTGATCGCCAGGCCGAGGCCAAAGCCACCCGTGGCGCGGTCGCGGCTGCGATCCAGGCGGTAGAACGGCTCGAAGATGCGCTCGCGCTGGTCTACCGGGATGCCGATGCCGTCGTCGTCCACCCAGATTTCACAGCCGTTGGAGCACACCTTGACGCCCACCTGGATACGTTTGTCGCAGTAGCGGGTGGCGTTACGCAGCAGGTTCTGCAAGGCGCGAGCAGTAAGGCGCGGGTCGAGGCTGAAACGCTCCACGGTGCAGTCGAGCGCCACGTCGATAACGATCTCGGGGTTTTCCAGCTCGTCGTCGACGCTGCCCAGCACGCTGTCGATAAACTCGTCCAGCGCCACTTCCACTCGTTCGGGCAATTGCGCCGGGTTTTGCAGGCGGCTATAGGAGAGCAATTCCAGCACCAACTCATCCAGCTCGCGAATATGCGCCACTAGGCTTTGCAGGCGCTCGCGGCTGGCCTCGGGCAAGTCTTCGGAGAGCGCCAGAGCGAGGCCGAAATCCAGGCGTGTGAGCGGCGTGCGCAGTTCGTGGGAGACCGCATTGAGCAAGTCGCGCTGCTGGTTCAACAGATGCTCGATATCGTCCGCCATGGTGTCGAACACCGTCGCCAGGCTGCCGATGCTGGAGCTGGGTGGAAGCTGCGTGCGTTCTGTCAGGTGGCCCTTGCCCAAGAGCGCGGCGGTGCTTTTCAAGCGTTCCAGGTCACGCCAGTGCGGGCGCAGCCACACCAGCAGGCACCCCAGCAATGCGGCGCCGATCAGCACGTTCATCGACCAGTACAGCAGGTTCATGTCCAGCGGGTCCGGCGGCACAGTGAGCTTGACCGCGAACTGCTGGTTGATCGGCGAGCTGATTTCTTCCATCCAGCCCCACTCGCCCAGGCGGATCACCGGCTTGCCTTGCTCCAGCAGCTGTTCTTCCTGGGGGGTGTAGCGGGCGTCCTGGCGCAGCAGCAGTTCGACCTTCAACGGCGCAAAATCCTGGCTCAACTGGTCGGTAACCTGGGACCAGCGCTCTACCGGTGCTCGCTGGTATTGCTTGACCATCAGCTTTTGCAGGCCACGGGACTGTTCGATGTTGTAGTTCATGTAGCGGTGTTCGAACAGCTGGATCACCAGCTTGGGAATCAGAAAGATGGCCGCACTGTAGGTGACGATGGTGATCAGGTAGAGACGTAGCAACACACGGAACATGGTTCAGCATTCCCACTCGGAACGGCTGAACAAATAGCCCTTGCCCCACACGGTCTTGATCTTGCGCGCCTCGCCGGCGTGGTCGTCGAACTTGCGACGCAGCTTGGAGATAGCCACGTCCACCGACCGGTCGGTGCCGTTGAATTCGATGCCGCGCAGGCGCTGCAGGATCTGGTCGCGGCTGAGCACTTCACCGGCATGCCGGGCCAGCACCACCAGCAGGTTGTATTCCCCGCTGGACAGCTCCACCGCCTGCTCGCGCCAGGTGACGGTGCGTTCCGACAGGTCGATGCACAGGTTGCCCATGATGATCCGGTCGTTGGCGACCTGGGGTTCGGACAGGCTGCTGCGGCGCAGCAGTGTGCGCACCCGGGCCAGCAGCACGCGCGGCTCGCAGGGTTTGGTGACATAGTCGTCGGCGCCCATTTCCAGGCCCAGCACCTGGTCGTGGCTGTCGTCGCGGGCGGTCAGCATCAGGATCGGCAGGCCCGCCGAGTCGGCGCGCAACAAACGGCAGACCTGCAGGCCGTCGAGGCCCGGCAGCATCAGGTCGAGGATCACCAGGTCCGGCGGGTTGAGGCGCGCACGTTCGCGTACATGGTCGCCACGGCTGAGCACGGAAACGTGGTAGCCATTGCGCTCCAGGTAGCTGGCAATCAGCTCGGAGAGTGCGGCGTCGTCTTCCACCAGGAGGATGTTGGGCATGAAGGTGTTTCCAGAAAATACAGTGATAAGTCGTACACAAATCCCATGTGGGAGGGGGCTTGCTCCCGATAGCGGTGGTTCAGTTGCACAAAGGTCGACTGATTCACCGCTATCGGAAGCAAGCCCCCTCCCACATTTGATCTTCATTGTAAGCAAGGTTGTGCAAGGATATACGCCCCCGACGCCACGCGCGCCGCACCTTACACTTCTTCACAGACGAGCTACACAGCTTCACAGCACTAAGGCGCAGGTGACCCTAGGATGCGCCAGTCAATATTGGGATAAGAGCATGTCGAAGAATCTATTTGCGCCGTTTTGCCTGCTGGCCCTCACACTGGCGCTGAGCGCGTGTGGTCAGTCTGCGGACGAGGCGCCGGAAATGCCCCTGGCAAAAGTGCGCATCGAAACCCTGCAGGCCAAGCCCCTGTCCATTACCAGCGAACTCAGCGGGCGTATCGCCGCACCCCGGATTGCCGAAGTACGCGCCCGGGTCGCCGGCGTGGTCATGCAGCGAGTGTTCAACGAAGGTCACGATGTGAAACAGGGCGACGTGCTGTTCCGTATTGACCCAGCGCCGTTCAAGGCCGACCTCGACAGCGCCCAGGCCAACTTGAGCAAGGCCGAGGCCAACGCGTTCCAGGCACGCCTGCAAGAGCAGCGCTACAGCCAGTTGGTCGAAGGCAATGCCATCAGCGGCCAGGAATACGACAATGCCCGCGCCGCCGTGCGCCAGACCAACGCCGAAGTCGCTGCCAACAAGGCCGCCGTCGAGCGTGCCAAGTTGAACCTGGGTTACGCCACCGTGACTGCGCCGATTTCCGGGCGCATCGGCCGCGCCCTGGTGACCGAAGGCGCGCTGGTCGGCCAGAACGAAGCCACGCCACTGGCGATCATCCAGCAACTGGACCCGATCCACGCCGACCTGACCCAGTCCACCCGTGAGCTGAACGACCTGCGCCGGGCCTTCCGTGCCGGCAGCTTGAAGCAGGTCGGCCAGGACCAGGCCAAGGCCACCCTGATCCAGGACGACGGCAGCCTGTATCCGTTGCCGGGCAAATTGCTGTTCGCCGAGATCAGCGTCGACCCGGGCACCGGGCAGATCATCTTGCGCAGCGAGTTCCCCAACCCGGACCTCGACCTGTTGCCCGGCAGTTTCGTGCGGGTACGCCTGGAGCAAGCCGTCGACAAGCAAGGCATCAGCGTGCCGCAACGTGCCATCACCCGCGACAGCGCCGGTATCCCGATGGTCTTGCTGCTGGATGCCGAGCAAACCGTCAGCCAGCAGCCGGTGGAATTGGGTGCGGTGATCGAGGATCGCTGGATCGTCACCAGTGGCCTCAAGCCCGGCGACCGCATCATCGTCGAGGGCCTGCAACACGCGCGCCCCGGCGAAAAAGTTGAAGTGGACGACAGCCCGCTCGTAAAGGAATAACCCGTCATGCCGCAGTTCTTTATTGACCGCCCGATTTTCGCCTGGGTGGTGGCCCTGTTCATCCTGTTGGCCGGTGCGCTGGCCATCCCGCAGTTGCCGGTGGCCCAGTACCCCAACGTCGCGCCACCCAAGGTGGAAATCTACGCGGTGTACCCGGGCGCCTCGGCCCAGACCCTGGATGAAAGCGTGGTCAGCCTGATCGAGCAAGAGCTCAACGGCGCCGATCACCTGCTGTATTTCGAATCCCAGAGCAGCCTGGGTTCGGCGACGATTACCGCGACGTTCCAACCGGGCACCAACCCGGAAATGGCCCAGGTGGATGTGCAAAACCGCCTTAAAGCCGTGGAGCCGCGCCTGCCCCAGGCCGTGACCCAGCAAGGTTTGCAGGTGGAGAAAGTCTCCGCCGGCTTCCTGTTGCTGGTGACCTTGACCTCCAACGACGGCAAGCTCGATGACGTTGCGCTCAGCGATTACCTGGCACGCAATGTGATGAACGAACTCAAGCGTCTGGACGGCGTCGGCAAGGCCCAGCTGTATGGCGCCGAGCGGGCCATGCGTATCTGGATCGACCCGCAGAAGCTGATCGGTTTCAACCTCACGCCGGCCGATGTCAACGCCGCGATCAGCGCACAGAACGCCCAGGTATCAGCGGGCAGCATCGGTGACTTGCCGGGCACCAACACCCAGGAAATCACTGCGGCGATCCTGGTCAAGGGCCAGTTGTCGACGCCGGCGGAATTCGCCGACATCGTGCTCAAGGCCAACCCTGACGGCTCCACCGTGCGCATCGGGGATGTGGCGCGGGTGGAAGTCGGCAGCCAGGAATACCAGTTCTCCACACGCCTGAACGGCAAACCGTCCACCGCCGTCAGCGTGCAGCTGTCGCCGGGGGCCAACGCGCTGAGCACCGCGACCCTGGTGCGGGCGAAGATGGACGAGCTGTCGCGCTACTTCCCGGCCAATGTGGAATACAAGATCCCGTACGACACCTCGCCGTTCGTCAAGGTCTCGATCACCAAGGTGGTCTACACCTTGCTCGAGGCCATGGCGCTGGTGTTTGCGGTGATGTTCCTGTTCCTGCAGAACGTGCGCTACACCTTGATTCCCACGCTGGTGGTGCCGATTGCGTTGATGGGCACCTTTGCCACCATGCTGTTGCTGGGCTTCTCGATCAACGTGCTGACCATGTTCGGCATGGTGCTGGCCATCGGCATCCTGGTGGACGATGCCATCGTGGTGGTGGAAAACGTCGAGCGCATCATGGCCACCGAGGGCCTGTCACCCAAGGACGCGACCAAGAAAGCCATGGGCCAGATCACCGGGGCCATCATCGGTATTACGCTGGTGCTGGTGGCGGTGTTCCTGCCGATGGCGTTCATGCCGGGTTCGGTGGGGGTGATCTACCAGCAGTTCTCGCTGTCGATGGCCACCTCGATCCTGTTCTCGGCGTTCCTTGCCCTGACCTTGACCCCGGCCCTGTGCGCCACCTTGCTCAAGCCGATTGCCAAGGGCGAGCACCATGCCAGGGCCGGTTTCTTCGGTTGGTTCAACAAACGCTTTGACCAGCTTACCAACCGCTATGAAGGTTGGGTGGCCTATGCCCTCAAGCGCAGTGGCCGCTACCTGCTGATCTACCTGGTACTGCTGGTGGGCATGGGCCTGCTGTTCAGCCGCCTGCCCTCCTCGTTCCTGCCGGTGGAAGACCAGGGCTACACCATCACCGACATCCAGCTGCCACCGGGCGCCAGCAAGAACCGCACCGTGCAGGTGGCCGAACAGATCGAGGCGCATAACGCCGAGGAGCCCGGGGTGGGTGATACCACCATGATCATGGGCTTCAGTTTCTCCGGTTCCGGGCAAAACGCAGCGTTGGCGTTTACCACGCTCAAGGACTGGTCGGAGCGCGGCAGCGATGACTCGGCGGCGTCGATTGCCGACCGCGCCAACATGGCCTTCAGCGAACTCAAGGATGCGATTGCCTATGCGATCCTGCCGCCACCGGTTGACGGCCTGGGTACCTCCAGTGGTTTCGAGTTCCGCTTGCAGGACCGTGGCGGTGTCGGCCATGCCGGGTTGATGGCCGCGCGTACCGAATTGCTGGAAGCGGCGGCAAAAAGCCCGATCCTGGCCAACGTACGCGAGAGCGCCCTGGCCGAAGCGCCGCAAGTGCAGCTGGAAGTCGACCGCAAGCAGGCCAACGCCCTGGGCGTTTCGTTTGCCGACGTCGGCAATGTGCTCTCCTCGGCGATTGGTTCGGCGTATATCAACGACTTCCCCAACCAGGGCCGCATGCAGCGCGTGGTGGTGCAGGCCGAGGGTGACCAGCGCAGCCAGGTGGCCGACCTGATGAAGATCAACGTGCGCAACAACGCAGGCAAGATGGTGCCCTTGTCAGCCTTTGTCGAAGCCAAGTGGACCCAAGGCCCGACTCAGTTGACCCGTTACAACGGCTACCCGGCCATCGCTATCAGCGGTGAAGCAGCGCCGGGGCACAGTACCGGCGAGGCGATGGAAGAAATCCAGCGCCTGGTCAGCCAGTTGCCCGCAGGGCTGGGCCAGGAATGGACCGGTTTGTCCTTGCAGGAGCGCCTGTCGGGCTCCCAGGCACCGCTGCTGTTGGGCCTGTCGTTGCTGATCGTGTTCCTGTGCCTGGCGGCGCTGTATGAAAGCTGGTCGATCCCGACTTCGGTATTGCTGGTGGTGCCACTGGGGGTACTCGGTGCGGTCCTGGCCGTGTCCTTGCGCGGCATGCCCAATGATGTGTTCTTCAAGGTTGGCTTGATCACCATCATCGGCTTGTCGGCGAAGAACGCGATCCTGATCATCGAGTTCGCCAAGGACCTGTATGACCAGGGCGAGGACTTGATCGACGCGACCTTGAAAGCCGCACGGTTGCGCTTGCGGCCGATCATCATGACGTCGTTGGCGTTTATTCTCGGCGTGGTGCCGCTGGCGATTGCCACGGGCGCCAGCTCGGCGAGCCAGCAGGCCATTGGTACCGGTGTGATTGGCGGGATGATCACGGCGACACTGGCGGTGGTGTTTGTGCCGGTGTTCTTTGTGGTTGTCATGAAGCTGGTGCGCAAGCGCCACACGAAAGATTAATCCAGCCGAACGCGATCAAAATGTGGGAGCGGGCTTGCTCGCGAATACGGAGTGTCAGTCAATAGATTCATTGGCTGAACCACCGCTTTCGCGAGCAAGCCCGCTCCCACAGGAGTTCTTAGGTATCTACATGATCAGGTACAGTATGATCAGGTACAGTCTGCTCACACCTAAACCAGCTGTGAGCCACTATGCCCTTCCTCGCCCGCACCCACCCTCGCCTCTCCACCGCCGCCGTGCTGGGCCTCGCCGTAGGCATCCTGGTGCCGGCCGACACCCTCGCCAGCAAAATCCTGATCGGCTGGAACGCCGGCGTCTGGACCTACCTGGTTCTGATGCTGTGGCTGACCATCCGCGCCAAGGCCGAAGACGTCAAGCGCATCGCCGAGGTCGAAGATGAGAACGCCGGTTTGGTGCTGTTCATGGTGTGCATCGCCGCCATCGCCAGCCTGGCCACCATCACCTTCGAACTGGTGGGCAGCAAAGACCTGGCCACCTCCGAGCGCCTGTTGCACTACGGTTTTACCGGGTTGACCGTGATCGGCTCATGGCTGCTGATCGGGGTGATTTTCAGCGTGCATTACGCCCGGCTCTATTACACCTGGCAGGGCAAGGAACCGGCGCTGCGCTTTGCCGAGGGCCTGCTCACCCCCAATTACTGGGACTTCCTGTACTTCTCCTTCACCATCGGCGTGGCGGTGCAAACCTCGGATGTGGGCGTTGCCACCCGTGGCATGCGCAAGGTGGTGCTGGGGCAGTCGTTGATCGGGTTTCTGTTCAATACGGCGATCCTGGGTTTCTCGATCAACATCGCCGCCGGATTGTTTGGCTAGGCTGAGTCTGCGGATCTAAAGGCGAAAAAAAGGGAAGCCGAAGCCTCCCCTGTTCAGATGAACGCGTGCATTAAAAGTCGTAACGCACACCGAAGTTGACACCCCATGGCTGATCGACGGTTTTGCCACGGGTGTGCTCGACGTCCGCATGCAGCTTGACATTCCTGGACACCGACATCGCCACACCGCCGGCCATTTCGATACGTGAGCCGAACACGTCATTGTTAAAGCGCTCGCCGTTCACCGTGACCTTGTTGTTATGGTTGAACTCATGGGCCAGTGCGGTACGCAAGTAAGGTTGCACCACTCCACCGCTGTCCAACTGGATATTCTTGCCCACCGTGACACCGGCCTTACCCACTACCGAGGCCGAACGGTCACCTTTGGCCTGCAGGCCGTTGTCCAGGTCATAACTCTGGGCCTGGGTGATTGCAGCGTTGAGTTGCCCGTAGGGTTCAATGAAGAAGTCGTCGTCCAAGGTGATATGTCGACCGACTTCAACCGAAGCCCCTACTGCGTTCTGGGTATAGTTGCCTTTGGCGCGTTTGCCGTCGCTCATGCTCACATTGACTTCGTTATGCAAGCGGTTGAGCTTGACTACACCGTCGAAATACAAGCCGCTCTCATCATCGAGCCAGGTGGCATAACCACCGACGTAGTAGCTGTCGACCTTGCCGCCGCCAGAGCGGTTGAGGTCGATGTCGGACGTGCTGTGGCCTGCCATCACACCGGCCACCCACTGACCATCACCACCGTACAGCGGCGTATCGATCCCCAGGGTAAAGCCTCGTTGATTTTGCGTGTAGCCACCGCCGTCCTGGTTGCCACTGACCTCGTACTTGTTACCGTAGCCGCGCATCCAGAAGCCTTCGTTGTTGCCTTGGCTGAAGCGCAGCTCACCCATGCGGGTACGCAACAAGGTCATCTCGCCGTACAACACCGTCGGTGATGTGTTGAACAACGCCATTACCGCCTTGGTGCTGTTGCTGGTTCCGCGACGGTTGGGGTCCAGGTACCAGTCGGTGTCTTCCTGCTTGAGCCCGTAGCTGTAGGCACCGACGTCAACCGTTTCGCCGACCAGGGCGAACTTGGCATCACCGCCCTGGGTGGCAACCACACGGATAGGCTCGGCAGTCACCAACTCTGACCCCGTTGCCGCCAGCAGCAGGCTGTGGTTGCCTTCGGCAATGCCGTTGACGTTGAGCAAGTCGGTCTGGCCGCTGCCAAAGTCCGTGTGCATCACAAAGGTGCCTTCGCCCGACAGGCTGTCGACATCCAGCTGATAGAACTCATCCGCACCACCAAAATGCACACTGCCGCCGGCCATTTTCAGGTCGCCGACTTCGCTGTCACCCACCAGCACCCAGTGGGAAGCGTTGTTCACGCTCAGCTCGGCGACGTTTTTTAACTGGCCGGTCAGCCAGGAGCCGTTGTTGAGCTGCAGCTTGGCGGTGCTGCCCTCTTCGACCACTACGTCACCGAACAATGTGCTTCCGTCGACATTCATGTTGGCGAAGGAACCGCCAGTGACTTCGAGGATAGTGCCGTTGCTACCGGTCAGCGTCGAGCCGTTACGTACATGAATATCAGCTTCTGTACTTCCATAGTCATCCCCCTCGACCAGCAGTGCGGCTCCGTTTCGCCCTTCAACACTGGTACGGTCCAGAATCAAAGTACTGGTGTTGAGGTCGTCATTTTCATAACTCAGAACGACGCCGTTCGCCCCGCCACTGATGCGACTGTCTGTGGCGGTCGCGGTTGAACCCCATAACAGGATGCCGACCCCGTCAGCATCCGTACCGTTGATCTCAGAGCCGGTGAAATTCATCTCGCTTAATCCAGCGGAGAATGCGCCACGATTAGAGCCGTTAATGGTGCTGTTGAAAACGTTAACCGTAGAGCCGCCTTCCGCCAGTGGGCTACGCCCAGCGTAAATACCCACGCCGTTGTGGTTAGTGATCGTGCTGCCGTGGATATCAGCCTGGCTGCTCTGCAGGTTGATGGCAAAGGCGGACGAACTCCTTGCCACGACCGTTGTACCGCTCAGGGTGAGCTGGGAGCCGCCGGAAGCGTGGATATCTTGAGCGTAGGTTCCAGCATTCAATGTCATCTTGCCAGCCGACACACGGGACTGCTTCAAGGTAGCGCCATTGGAGGTCAGATGAGCCCCTTTTCCTATCACCCAGTCATCCTGGCGATGGTCCTGTCCAATGGTACGTTCCATGCCTGGGTGCAACTCGGAACGTGCTTCCACTACAGAGGCGGCCAGCATGCAAAAACCGACGACAGGCACTTGAAGCGCAAGTGCCAATGGATGCTTTTTAAAAAGTGCGTTGATACTCATTGCGTACATACCCGTAAATTAACTTCCCAAAGGAGCGTATTGACCGGTACCCAGCGAGAAGGGACCAAGCCTCGACGGGCCGCAGATTAGGGCGGCGGGGCGAACAGGTATGTAGGATTAATCTGTGGTTTACGAACGAACACTGATAATAGAACGTAGGCTGACAATGAGAAAAAGGCGCTTCTCGCGCCTTCCTCTCTCTATCTATGGCTTATGGCGTTCCAGGCCATGGCGAACCGTCGCAATAGCCCGGACCGGCCACGACACCACGCACCAGCAGAATGGCCTCTGCCGACGTCACCGGTGAAGGGTTGAGAATTGGCACGGTATAGGAAATAACCACAGAGCCCATGCTGTGGTTGGCCCTGTTAATAGGCTTGATATAGGTGTCGTAAGGCCCCACGGCCACCGTAAAACCTAGCTGCGCCTCTGCGAATGAAATAGGCCCATAAGGAAATGTACCGACTGTCGCAGGAATAGGTACAGCCCCGTCGTCGTCGCTGCAACCAGTCCAATTCACCGTGATGATCATGCCCTGCTGCAGTAATGGATGAGGTGGAATCTGCACGCGAGCTTGTCTTAGCGGTGCCCGCAACGCACCACAGCGAATCTCTCCGGGAATCAGTGGTGGTCCGGGAAGTTCGGCCAGAGCCCCCTCTACGCTCGGTTTCAGAAAGGAAATGACGTTGGCATTGACGTTGATAGGCTGAGAAGGTGAAAGCGCTCGATTCTGGGTACCGGCGATCTCAATTTCATAGTACAGCGGGATAGTGTTGTTGGCATGCCGCTGGATGTAGGGCCACGGGACCTTCATGTTGATCTCGTCGCCTGGCATTGCAGTGGCGGCAACCACGGGCTTGCTGTCCACCAGATCGTTCATGTATTTGAGGTGTAATGTAAAATCCCGGGCCGAAGGAGGTGGAAGATCACTCCACAGTTCAACGACCACATTGGCATCTAACCCATTATCGTCTTCATCGAGCTCATTTGTCTTACCCGAGCCAGCACCGGTCAGCACCGGAGGCAACAGGTTCGTGTTAACGGGGTCGGGCTTCTCTGGATAGTCTGGCCCACCCTCGGCCAAATCCAGCTCGATATTCGAGGCGGTAGGTACTCTATAAAGTGTGCCGTGACGCCTTACCGAGTACTCCACTGAAAGGTTTATAGGGCCGATGCTGGTGCCGTACAGCGCGGCAAGGGTTGCATAGGCCACATGGAAGTCATATGGCAGCGGTGATCCCCCCAAGGGAAAGGGGCCCAGCTCTTGCGTGCCATGTGTGGTGGTCAGGTGCACGAAAAACTCGTCCGCCATGCGGTCCGCGTCATAGGTGGGAATAATGACAAACATACCGGCAGACTTAGCCGTATCAGCTCGATCGATCAAGCGGTCCCCCGCCCCCACCAAAGACAGCGCGTCCCTGACACCCGCCACGCCCAGCGTAGGTGCGGGGGCGAGTGAAACAGTGATCGGTAGTTCGAATGAAAGATCACTCACGTTACCCGCGCGATCGACCAAACGGTATTTTAGCTTCCTGGGACCATCGGCGGCCTCTGCCATGTCTCTGGTAAAGCGCACGACCTCATCAGGAAATACCGATCCTCGCGCAATGACCTGGCTGGCCCCTTCATATAACAACTCCCACTCGTCCCCGGGATCGGCCCCTTCACTTGCATAGTCTGGAATGCCAAACGGTATACCGCCAGCGGCATCGAACGAAGCCAGATACGCCTCCGTGACATTACCCGGCCAACCCGCCGGGAGCGTCAAGCGAGGCGGCACGTAAGGGAAGCTGTCGTAAGGTGCGGTACGGTCAATAACCAAAGGCACTTGTGCAGAGCCGGCTTCACTGCCCACAGCTCCCGAAGTGGTGATGACGTAACTGAAATGGTGAGCGCCCTCTGTCAATAACCGTTGCGGAATCCGGACAGAATAAGAGGCAGGAACAGCCCCAGGAAAAAAAACCGTCTCACTGCTGACATGCCCGGATTCAAAGTTACCTTTATCGTCAAGGTAAATATCCAGCACATCGGCCCTTGCGGGGTTGGTGGGGACTGGGACCCACGTCGAGGTGGGAATTTCGATGTTCAGAAACGGCTCATCCGCTTTAGCGCGAGATATCAGACCGGGATAGTTGACCGGGTCAACCAGGCCGTCAATAGTTGCCGGATCTAATGTGATCGGTACCGCATTGATACCGGGTACTTTCCCGAGATTTTTTCTATTCCTGCTTTTCATTTTTTCACCTATTTTTAATTGAACCACCGTCAATTTCATAAGTGCACACGCTTACTGTGAGAAAACAATCTTCACACTCACGAAGCGCACATTTCCACCGAACAAGAACATAGGAGCTCAATCAATATCCATGCGCCTAAGGTTCATCACAAAAACCCTCATCACCCGCGTTGCAGACTTTGCCGGACCCGGCAGATGTCCGATCAATTCGGAGCAAACGATCGGTCGATTTACCGAAAGGCACTCCATTGCGGAGCAAAACATAACGGGCCAGCGCCGATGCATAAGTGCGCATCGGCTCGATTTTTGTATCCCAAGGCAAAACCGTCACCAGCACACCGATGGCCACGCGTTCTGGCGTGTCTAAAAATACCGTGGCAAAAAAGTCTGTATGTTCTATAGGAAGGCCGCTGCCGTTGTTTGTGGAGTAGCCCTCCCAACTAAACTGAATCTCATCGTTTAACTGGAAAGCCTCATCAGGCGGTACGCTCCAGATCACCCCCCTGCAAATAGACGGTATGGAATCACACGTCAAATACTTGGCCCCCCCCAGCAACGTATTTATAACTTCCGGCGGCGTCAGTACGATCAAGGGTTCAATATGTACATTGACTAACGTATTGGATGAATCCTGTTCATTGACTCCATTACTCGTTACATAAAACACTGGAAGTTCTGGATCGTTGCCGCCGGCAACAATCACGCTGCCAGGTACGTCCGGTAAAAATCTCACCGGTTGGTTGAATACATCTGTTGCCTGAACATCGTAGTGAGCAACCGCCCCCATTGCCCCCCAATGAAGCGTCAATCGCTCTCCAGCCTGAGGGTCTAAATACAACTGTACCCACACCTGGGCGCCCAGCACCTCATCCCGGTTATCCAGTTCATTATGCAAACCAGAGCCTAACCCGAAGACATCTACCCGCGACAAGGTGCCATTAAGCCTGGCCGGCGCATTAGCGTGATCCTGCCCCGCGATGGTCAAGTCCACCCAAAAGAGTTCGGAGGGCGATGGGACTGGAGTAATGCCAGGGCGGTGAATTTCATAACTTACGCGTACCTGTTCACGCGCCAACGTACCCGGTGGACGCAAAATGCTCCACGGTATATTCACCCAAAATGGAAAGCCTGTGATGGGTTGCGGCGGTAGTACCTGGCGACCGTCCCAAATGAATACAACGTTATCTCCCGGGGCAAAATCATCGTATTCGGACGGGATTCCCGCTTCGACCGTCGCTCGCGCATCTGCGCGATCAATCAACGCGTCACCGTACGCCGGCGGGCGGATCTGGGGGCGAGGGAGGTTATTAGGCAGAGGTATTAGATCGACTTGAAAACTCAGCGGAGCGCTTAGACCGGAAAAGTTACCGGCACGGTCATAGAGGCGATATTGCAGATGGTTGCTACCGTTTCTCAGATTGCGAAACAGATGCGCAGGAACGCGCAAGATCAGTGCTTCATCAGTGAATACAAACGTCACTCGGTCTTTCTGAATCGCAGGAACCGGCGGCACATTATGATCCAAGTAGTATCCGACCTGATCCCATCCTTGCCTACCGATATAATCCGGTACAAGGAACTCTATGAACGGGTTAGCTGCAAGCACCGCCTCCGTGATACCCGTCAGAGCGATATCCGGATCTACGAATTCAGCGTGGTCGTCAGCGTCAGCAAATCGCGGGGCATTATTGTCAACGGTCAACGTCGACGGATTGGAAGGTGTTACAAAACCGCTCTCGTCCTCAATCGTAAAATAGAGTTGAACCACTGCATCAATTTCACGCATGTAGTCATCGGGTACATACAGCGAATAAGGGAAGTCAGCAGGGTCCAAGGGACCGGTAAAGGGGTGCTCGTCTGCCAGTACATCAATACCCCGTATGCGCCACCAGAGCTTGAGGGTCTCGACTCTGCCAGGTGACGGTCCGGGTATCCACTGCGGAATGCGGCATTGCAACGGGACCAATGACACCGCAAGAGGAATCAACCCTTCAGGATCAGTTGGGTCTACGCCCACGATCTCTTCAAAATCACCATGCATTGCAACGGCTCCGCCCCCGGCGTGTAGCACTACGCTCTGGTGCGATACGAATGGGTTAGAACTGGACATGCTTTTCGCTCCTGCGTCATCGCGATTACGCATGAATTAGATACTGTATTGCGCAATGTGGTAACTGTCAGAACTAACAGGTAGGCAATACCATCCGTCGCCTGGCAGACCGGCCGCGGTACGCAATTTGCTGACAGACGCTTGACGTGTCAGCCGAGTTGGTGTCTTCTGAAACCGGTTTCAGTCACTCAAACTGTCAACCACACCTCCAATAAGAAAGGCCCGTCACCGTGACTCCATTTTCCGCCGCCCAGCGCAGCCGCGTGACCATGCTCGACGTCGCCGAACACGCCGGCGTATCCAAGGCCAGCGTGTCGCGCTTTATCGGCGATGACCGCGCCCTGCTCTCCGATGCCATCGCCCTGCGCATCGAACACGCCATCGATGAACTCGGCTATCGCCCCAACCAGATGGCCCGCGGCCTCAAGCGTGGGCGCACGCGCTTGATCGGCATGCTGGTGGCCGATATTCGCAACCCCTATTCCATTGCCGTGATGCACGGCGTCGAAACCGCCTGCCGCCAGCACGGCTACAGCCTGGTGGTGTGCAATACCGACCGCGATGACGAACAGGAGCGCCAGCATCTGGCGGCGCTGCGCTCGTACAACATCGAAGGGCTGATTGTGAATACCCTCGGCCATCACCTCGACCAACTGCTGGAACTGCAACGGGAAATGCCCCTGGTGCTGGTGGACCGCAAGGTCGAGCCGTTGCACAGCGACCTGGTGGGCCTGGATAACCCGGCGGCGGTGCGTATCGCAGTGGAACACCTTGAGCAGCAGGGTTACCGCGACGTGTTGCTGGTGAGCGAGGCCACCGATGGCACCAGCTCACGCCTGGAGCGCCTGGAGAGTTTTCAGGCCGAGATTGCCCAGCGTCCCCGTTTGACGGGCGCCGTGGTTGAACTGGACGGCGAGTTGGAAAACCGCCTACGCATCTTTCTGGCCCAACCCGGCCCCAAGGCGCTGTTTTGTGCCAACGGCGTGGCTGCGCTGGCCTGTACGCGGGCGCTGAAGAATCTTGGTTGTGACCTGTTCGGCGAAGTGGGGCTGGTCGCTCTGGATGACCTCGACTGGTACCCGCTGGTGGGCACTGGCATCACCGCCCTCGCCCAGCCGACGCAAGCGATTGGTGCCAGCGCTTTCGACTGTTTGCTCAAGCGCTTGCGCGGCGACACCGCACCGACCCGCACCCTGGATTTTTTGCCCGAGCTGATTATCCGCGGCTCCACCCAGCCCCCTGTGTGAGTGGCACCGCCGCTTCCACATTGTGTTCTGCATATAAAAATGAAACCGGTTTCAGAGGTAAACAACAATGCATAAATACCCCGTGTCCATCAGCCTTTCCAGCTACGGCGCCGACCTCGTACGCCAGCAAGGCCAATTGAGTTTTGTCGCGTTACTCAGCGCCGCCGGTGCACAGCGCATCGAATGGCGTGAAGAGCTACTGACCAGTGAACACCCCGCCACACTGGCCCAGGCCGCCGCCGAGCAGGGCCTGGACAGCGTGTTTTCGTCGCCCCTGGAGCTCTGGGTCGCCGGCCGCGCCCAGCCCAACGCCGAGCTCGCCGCAACCCTGGACCGCGCGCAAGCCTTCGGTTCGGGCTGGCTGAAAGTCTCCCTCGGCTACTTCACCGACACCAACGACCTTGAAAGCCTGCACGCCCTGCTCAATCGCCACCCGGTCAAGCTGCTGGTGGAAAACGACCAGACCCTGCATGGCGGGCGCATCGAACCGATGCAACGGTTTTTCACTGAAGTCGAGCGCCTGGGTTTGCCGGTGAAAATGACCTTCGACATCGGCAATTGGCAGTGGCAGGACCAATCCGCACTCACCGCCGCACGCCTGCTGGGCCGCCATGTGGATTACCTGCACTGCAAGGCCGTAGCCCGCCGCGACGATGGCAAGCTCGTGGCCTTGCCGCCCGGCGCCACCGACTTGCATCTGTGGGAACAACTGCTCAAGCACATGACTCAAGGTATTACCCGAGCGGTGGAATTTCCATTGCAGGGCGATGACTTGATCGAGGTCACCGCGCAGCAGGTCGCCACCCTCGCCCACCTTGGCCAACCCCGTGTGGAGAACGCCCATGTCTGAGATCGATATCCTGTCGTTTGGCGAAACCATGGCGATGTTTGTCGCCGAGCAGACCGGCGATCTGGCCCAGGTCGGGCAATTTCACAAGCGCATTGCCGGCGCCGACAGCAATGTCGCCATCGGCCTGTCGCGACTGGGGTTCAACGTCGCCTGGCTGAGCCGGGTGGGTAACGATTCCCTCGGGCGCTTTGTGGTCGACACGCTGAGCAAGGAGGGGCTTGATTGCCGTCATGTGGCCGTCGACCCGCTGCACCCCACCGGTTTTCAACTCAAGTCGCGGGAAGAGGCCGGCGCCGATCCTCAGGTGGCTTACTTCCGCAGAGGTTCAGCGGCCAGCCATTTGTCTATTGCGGCCATCAGCCCGGCGCTGCTGCAAGCCCGCCATCTGCATGCTACCGGGATTCCACCGGCGCTATCGGATGCCACCCGTGAACTCTCCTTCGAACTGATGACCCAGATGCGCAAGGCCGGGCGCAGCGTGTCGTTCGACCCGAACCTGCGCCCCTCCCTGTGGGCCAGCCAGGCGCAGATGATCCGCGAAATCAACGCCCTCGCTGGGCTTGCAGACTGGGTACTGCCGGGCTTGGGTGAAGGTCGCCTGCTCACCGGTTTCGACGACCCGGCGGATATCGCCGCCTTCTATCTCGACCAGGGCGCCGAAGCCGTGGCGATCAAGCTCGGCCCCGAAGGCGCCTATTACCGCACCCACATGGATCAGGGTTTTGTCGCCGCCGTACCCGTGGAAAAAGTCGTGGACACGGTCGGCGCCGGCGATGGTTTTGCCGTGGGCATGATCAGCGCCCTGCTGGAAAACTCAAGCTTTCCCGAAGCGGTACAACGCGGCAACTGGATCGGCAGCCGCGCCGTACAGAGCCGTGGCGATATGGAAGGCTTGCCCAGCCGCAGCGAATTACCCAACCGATCCGTTGCTTGACCCATTACCTGTTGCCACAACTACAACAAGCTCAGGAGCAACCCCATGGAAACCGTGAAACTCGCCACCCGCCGTTGGTGGTACATCATGCCTATCGTTTTCATCACCTACAGCCTGGCCTACCTGGACCGCGCCAACTATGGCTTCGCCGCCGCCTCCGGGATGGCCGAAGACCTGATGATCACACCGGGCATGTCCTCCCTGCTCGGCGCACTGTTTTTCCTTGGCTACTTTTTCTTCCAGGTGCCGGGGGCGATCTACGCGCAAAAGCGCAGCGTCAAGAAACTGATTTTCGTCAGCCTGATCCTCTGGGGCGGCCTGGCGACGCTGACTGGCGTGGTGTCCAACGCCTACATGCTGATCGCCATTCGCTTCATGCTCGGGGTGGTCGAAGCGGCGGTGATGCCGGCGATGCTGGTGTACCTGTGCCACTGGTTCACCCGTGCCGAACGCTCGCGGGCCAACACCTTCCTGATCCTCGGCAACCCGGTGACCATGCTGTGGATGTCGGTGGTGTCAGGCTACCTGGTGCAGCATTTCAGCTGGCGCTGGATGTTTATCATCGAGGGCCTGCCGGCGGTGCTGTGGGCGTTTATCTGGTGGAAACTGGCGGATGAAAAACCCGCCGACGCCAAGTGGCTGAGTGAACAGCACAAAAAAGACCTGGAAACCGCCCTCGCCGCCGAACAGGTGGGCATCAAGGCGGTGAAGAATTACGCCGAGGCGTTCCGTTCGCCCAAGGTCATCATCCTCGCCCTGCAGTTCTTCTGCTGGAGCATCGGCGTGTATGGCTTCGTGCTGTGGCTGCCGTCGATCCTCAAGGCCGGGTTGCAGATGGACATGGTCGAAGCCGGCTGGCTCTCGGCGCTGCCCTACCTGGCGGCGGTGATCGGCATGCTGGTGGTGTCCTGGGGCTCGGACAAACTGCAGAAACGTAAGCGTTTCGTGTGGCCGCCGCTGCTGATTGCGTCCATCGCCTTCTACGCGTCCTACATGTTGGGCGCCGAACATTTCTGGTGGTCCTACACCCTGTTGGTGATCGCCGGAGCGTGCATGTATGCACCCTACGGCCCGTTCTTCGCCATCGTCCCGGAAATCCTCCCGGCCAACGTCGCCGGCGGCGCCATGGCGCTGATCAATAGCATGGGCGCACTGGGCTCGTTCGGCGGCTCGTACCTGGTGGGTTATCTCAACAGCAGCACCGGCTCGCCCGGCGCTTCGTACCTGCTGATGAGCGGCGCGTTGCTGCTGTCGGTGGTGCTGACCATTTTCCTCAAGCCCGGCGCCAGTGACCGCGTGCGGGTGCCAACCCTGGAGTTGAAGGTAAAGACCTCATGAAAAAGTCTGTCGTGTTGTACAAAAAACTCTCCGCACCGCTGATGGCCCGCCTGCATGAGCAGGCTGAGGTCACACTGATCGACGCATTGGATGAGACCGGCCTGGCCAAACTGCGTGATGCATTGCCAACGGCTCAGGGCCTGCTGGGTGCCAGCCTGCGCCTGGACGCCAAGTTGCTCGACCTGGCGCCCAAACTGGAGGCAGTGGCCAGCGTCTCGGTTGGGGTCGATAACTACGATATCGACTACCTGACCCAACGCGGCATCCTGCTCAGCAACACCCCGGATGTACTCACTGAAACTACCGCCGACACCGGCTTTGCGCTGATCCTGGCAACCGCCCGGCGCGTGGTCGAACTGGCGGACATGGTGCGCGCCGGCCAGTGGAACAAGAACATCGGCCCGGCGCACTTCGGCAGCGATGTGCACGGCAAGACACTGGGCATCATCGGCATGGGCCGCATCGGCGAAGCCTTGGCCCAGCGGGGGCATTTTGGCTTTGGCATGCCGGTGATCTACCACAGCCATTCGCCCAAGCCGGCGGTGGAGGCACGTTTTGGCGCGCAATACCGCAGCCTGCAGGATTTGCTCAAAGAGGCGGACTTTGTCTGCCTGACCTTGCCGTTGACGGCTGAAACCGAAAAGTTGATTGGCGCTGAAGAGTTTGCACTGATGGGGCCGGAGACGATCTTTATCAATATCTCCCGGGGCAAGGTGGTGGATGAGGCCGCGCTGGTCGAAGCGTTGCAACAGCGCACCATTCGCGCTGCGGGGTTGGATGTGTTCGAGAAAGAACCGCTCAGCCACGACTCGCCGTTGCTGCGCTTGAACAACGTGGTGGCGACGCCGCATATCGGCTCGGCGACGCATGAGACGCGGGAGGCGATGGCCACGTGTGCGGTGGATAATCTGCTGCAGGCGTTATCAGGCGAGCGGCCGCAAAACCTGGTGAACGCGACCGTCTGGAAACAGTGAACCCATGTGGGAGGGGGCTTGCCCTCGATGGTGGCCTGACTGCCGACCTGATCGATGCTGAGTACGCGTACCCCTGTGGGAGCGGGCTTGCTCGCGAAAGCGGTGGGTCAGTCAACCTCAATGTTTGCTGGGCCGACGCCTTCGCGAGCAAGCCCGCTCCCACATTTTATCTTCGCTGCGTTGAGCATTTCGTTCGCTTAACTGATCGGCTCCCACAGAAAAGCAGAAGCGCCGCCAGCGTATCTACGATGCGAAGCGAGCCGCTCTTGATCTTGATCTCCGGCGCCCCGTTAAACCACGCTGGCCGAACGCAGGCTTGAATCCGTGGGCCGCTGTAAGAGCGCAACCAATAGCAGCCGTTACCGCAGCAACGGATATGTACTCGGTCCCCCCCTCCCACATTTTTGACCGTATCCCAGATCAGATTACAAAACGCGCCACCATCCCATTCAAATCCACCGCCAACCTCGACAGCTCATGGCTGGCCGCACTGGTCTGGTTAGCCCCCGCCGCCGACTGGGTGGCCAGGTCACGGATGTTGACCAGGTTGCGGTCCACCTCACGGGACACTTGGGCCTGTTCTTCCGAGGCGCTGGCAATCACCAGGTTGCGTTCGTTGATCAGGCTGATGGATTCAGTGATCTGCTCCAGGGCCACGCCGGCAGCGCGGGCCATTTCCAGGGTGGCCTGGCTGCGTTGGTTGCTCTGCTGCATGGACTGCACGGCTTCACCGGTGCCGTTCTGGATGCCGGCGACCATCTTCTCGATTTCCTGGGTCGACTGCGCGGTGCGATGGGCCAGTGCGCGCACTTCATCGGCGACCACCGCAAAGCCACGCCCGGCCTCACCAGCACGGGCGGCTTCAATGGCGGCGTTAAGCGCCAACAGGTTGGTCTGCTCGGCAATCGCGCGGATTACGTCGAGTACCTTGCCGATATCCCTGCCCTGGGTGGCCAGGCCTTCGATCATCACCGCGGTGGTTTGCACGTCCTGGGTCATGGTCTGGATCGCGCCGACGGTGTCCATTACCCGATCGCGGCCTTCCCGCGCCGCCTGGTTGGACTGCCCGGACGCCTCGGACGTGGAGACCGCATTACGCGCCACCTCTTCCACCGCCGCCGTCATCTCATTGACGGCCGTGGCGGCCTGGTCGATTTCATTGTTCTGTTGCTGCAGGCCGCGGGAGGCTTCCTCGGTGACAGCGCTCAACTCTTCCGCGGCGGACGCCAGCTGCGTGGCCGAACCGGCGATGTGCTGGATGGTTTGGCGCAGGCTGGTTTGCATCGCCGATAAGGCCCTGAGCAACCGCGCCGGCTCATCCTTGCCATCGTCCTCGATGGTGGTGCTGAGGTTGCCAGCGGCGATTGTTTCAGCGACTTCCACCGCTTTGCGCAACGGCGTGACGATGCTGCGGGTCAGCAACCAGGCCAGCAACACCGTGAGCAATGCGGCGACGACGGAAACCGCCACCACACCGGTGATCGCACCTTCGTAGCTCTGCCCGGCCGCTGCATCCGCGCTCTTCGCGTCGGCCGCGTTAATGGCGATCAGCTTATTCAACTGCTCGCCCATCTGGTCCGTGCCGTCCTTGATGCGGCTGTTGATCAGTGCGCGCATGTCATCGACCTTGCCTTGCTTGGATAAGGTGAGCATGTCGGCCTGGGCTTTCAAGTAATTGTCCAAGGTGACACCAAAAGCCTTGTACAGCGCCGCTTCCTCCGGGCCGGCCGGCAACGTGGCGTACCCGGCCTGGGCGGTTTTGACCTTGTCGGCCAACACGCCGATGCGGGTTTCGGCTTCCTGCAGGGCGGCAGGCTCGCGGTTGACCAATACGCGAAACGACAGGATACGCAGGCGCAGCACGTTTTCGGTGATCGTGCCCAGGTACGTCACGCTGGGCAGTTGGTTTGCGCTCATGTCCAGCGAGGACTGGCGCATCTGCGTCATGCGGTTGACCGCAAACACGCCCAATAACACCACTAACACCGCAATGAAGGCGAAACCGAGAAACGCTCGAGGGGCAATGTTCAGGTGACGGAGGGACATAGGGCTGCTCTCAGAAGTAGTGTTTGCGAGCGTCCCTGCCGCGAAACGATCCGTCAGCGTCAACGCGCTGCCCGGACCTTGGTCACCACTGTTGTCGTTGTAATGTGGGCCTATACCCGATATCGGCCGGGTCGATGCTTTAGCGCAGGGTCTTCATAAATATTTTTTTACACTTCTGACCATCGACGGTTTCTGGCATCCTGCGCCTCCATTTTCTGACCCGAGCCCTCATTTTGTCTGACGCTCAAGCCCCCCGCCCGCGCTATAAATCCGACCTGATCTATGGCCTGGAAGACCGTCCGCACTTCACCGCCGCGATATTTGCCGCCCTGCAGCACGTACTGGCCAGCTTCGTCGGCATTATCACGCCGACCCTGATCGTCGGCGGCGTACTGGGCCTGGAAAGCGAAGTGCCGTACCTGGTGAGCATGGCGCTGTTCGTCTCGGGCCTGGGCACCTTCGTGCAGGCACGCACATTCGGGCCGGTGGGCTCGGGCCTGTTGTGCCTGCAAGGCACCAGCTTTTCCTTTATCAGCGTGATCCTCAGTGCCGGCTTCATGGTCAAGGCTCGGGGTGGTGGCACCGATGAAATTCTCTCGACAATCTTTGGCATTTGCTTTTTCGCCGCATTTATCGAGGTGGTGCTGAGCCAGTTCATCGGCAAGCTGCGCAAGCTGATCACTCCGGTGGTCACCGGCACCATCATTACCCTGATGGGCCTGTCGCTGATCAAGGTGGCGGTCACCGATATGGCCGGTGGCTACGGCGCCAGCGACCTGGGTGCCGCGGGCAATATGGGCCTGGCGGCGCTGGTGCTGCTGACCATTGTGGTTCTCAACCGGTTCAGCAATCCGTTCCTGCGTCTGGGTTCGATCGTGATCGGCCTGAGCCTCGGCTTCCTGGTGGCGTGGTGGATGGGCCGCGTCGACATGGCCGCCCTGCCCCAGGTGCCGTTGATCAGCGTGCCGGTGCCATTCAAGTACGGTTTCTCGTTCGACTGGGTAGCGTTTATCCCGGTGGCGGTGATCTTCCTGATTTCGCCCCTGGAAGCCGCCGGCGACCTGACCGCCAACTCGATGATTTCCCAACAACCGGTCAAGGGCCCGCTGTATATCAAGCGCATCAAATCCGGCCTGCTGGCCGACGGGCTCAACTCGGCGATGGCCGCGACCTTCAACAGCCTGCCGATGGTGACCTTCGCCCAGAACAACGGTGTGATCCAATTGACCGGCGTGGCCAGCCGCTACGTCGCGTACTTTATCGCCGGCCTGCTGGTGCTGCTGGGGCTGTTCCCGATGATCGGCGCCGTGCTGCAACTGATGCCCAAGCCGGTACTCGGCGGCGCGACCCTGATCATGTTCGGCACCGTGGCCGTGGCCGGGATCAAGATCCTCGCCGAAGCCGGCCTGCATCGGCGCAATGTGCTGATCGTGGCGATCTCCCTCGGCATGGGCCTGGGCGTTGCCGCCGTGCCGGAAGTATTGCGCGACCTGCCCAAGGCCCTGCACAACATCTTCGAATCGCCGATCACCGTGGGCGCGTTCTGTGCAATCCTGCTGAACATTTTCCTGCCCGAAGAGTTCATAGAGCTGGAAGAAGATGAATTCGATCCGGAGTCCTCGACCCTCAAGGTCATGCAAGACCCGGACGTGACACACTAGTAGGAGCACTGTTATATGCGCAAGCTCATGGTTCTATCGCTGTTGCTGCTGACCTTGAGCGCCTGCGCGCTGTTCCCCAACCGCGACCCGGTCAACATCAATGTCGTGGGTATCGAGCCGCTGCAAAGCCAGGACCTGGAAGTGCGCTTTGCCGTGAAACTGCGGGTGCAGAACCCCAATGAAACCGCGATCGACTACAACGGTGTGGCCCTGGACCTGGAGGTCAATGGCCGGCCATTGGCGTCGGGTGTGAGTGACCAGGCCGGGAGCATCCCACGCTTCTCCGAGACCGTTCTGATGGTGCCAGTCAGCGTTTCAGCGTTTTCTGTGTTGCGCCAGACCCTGGGCCTGAGCCAGACGCAAAGCCTGAACAACCTGCCCTACGTGCTACGCGGCAAACTGGCGGGCGGGTTGTTCGGTACCATGCGTTTTGTAGAACGCGGCACCCTGGACTTGCCCAACACCGCCACGTGGTAACCGTCATGCAACCGACACTCGTCACCGAACGCCTGATCCTGCGCCCGCTGGTGTTGGAGGATGCCGAGGCGATCCAGCAGCAATTTGCGCATTGGGAAGTGGTGCGCTACCTCAATGCCATGGTGCCCTGGCCCTACCCGGAGGACGGCGCGCGAATCTATCTGGAACAGCTTGCCCTGCCCGCCATGGCCCGTGGTAAGGAATGGCACTGGTCGATTTGCCTTAAAAGCGCGCCAGAACAATTGATCGGCAATATCAACCTGACGGACGAGCAGGATGATAACCGGGGCTTCTGGCTCGGGCCGCAGTGGCAGGGGCAAGGGTTTATGTCCGAAGCCAGTGCCGCCGTGACTGACTATTGGTTCGACGTGCTTGAGCGCCCCGTGCTGCGCGCGCCCAAGGCGGCGCCGAACGTGGAGTCGCGGCGCATTTCAGAGCGTACGGGTATGCGTTTGATCAGGACGGATGAGGGTGAGTTTGTCGCAGGCACGCTCCCACGGGAGATCTGGGAAATCACCCGTGAAGAATGGCTAAAATCCCAGCCCCCCAAACGCTGAAGATTAAATGTGGGAGAGGGCAAGCGCCCTCCCACACTTTTTACCCTGTTCAGTCAGTGATATAGCGAACGCCCGGCCTGGCACGCTCGTCCACAACCAATTCAAAAATATCCGGCCGGGCATAGTGCCCCACCACGTCATAGTCATAGCGTGCCCGCACCAGATCATCAGTATCAATCTGCGCCGTCAACAACCCCGACGCTCCCAACAGTGGCCCAGCCAGGATGTCCCCCATGGGCCCGACAATCACACTGCCGCCGGCAATCAACGGGCGATCTTGGGGCCAGTTGGCAATCTCGACGCCCAACGCCTGCGGCGATGCCTGCACCTGACACGCGCTGACCACAAAGCAGCGGCCTTCATGGGCGATATGGCGCATGCTCACCTGCCACATCTCGCGCTCGTCCACGGTGGGCGCGCACCACACCTCTACGCCCTTTGCGTACATCGCCGTACGCAACAAAGGCATCATGTTTTCCCAGCACACAGCACCTCCAATACGCCCGACTGCCGTGTCAATCACAGGCAGCGTCGAGCCATCGCCTTTGCCCCAGATCAGCCGCTCGGTACCGGTAGGCATCAGCTTGCGGTGCTTGGCAACCAGACCGCCCACCGGCTCGAAATACAGCACAGTGCAATACAACGTGCTGCCACTGCGTTCGATCACCCCAAGCACCAGACTGGCGCCGGTACGCGCCGACAATCCGGCCAGCGCCTCCGTCTCCACACCCGGCACGTCGATGGCGTTGGCAAAATACCGCGCAAAGGCTTCACGGCCCTCGGGCAGGCGATAACCCAACTGCGTGCCAAAATTTTCGCCCTTGGGATAGCCGCCCAGCAACGCCTCGGGCAGCACCACCAAGTGCGCGCCACTGCGCTGGATTTCATCTTCATAGGCCAGGATCTGCGCCAGAGTTTCAGCCTTGCCGCCAGGCAAGGCGCCGATTTGCAGGGCTGCGACAGTCGATACGGGCATTACGCTCACTCCAGTGATAAGGGTTGCCCATTTTCAGGTCAGGCTCGATCATGAATAAAGCCCAACTCAGTGCTAATTGATATGAGCCAAATGAATATCGCCCAGGTCGACCTGAACCTGCTGAAAACCTTCGAAGCCCTGCACGATGAGTCCAGTGCCAGCCGCGCAGCATTGCGCCTGGGCGTGACGCAATCGGCGATCAGCGCTGGCCTGCGGCGTTTGCGAGAGCTGTATGGCGATCAACTGTTCATACGCACCGGTCGCGGCCTGGCACCCACATTGCGCGCCAATCAGTTGAAGCCGGTGATCAGCGAGGCGCTGGACCGCTGCCGGCAGAGCCTGGCGATGATCAGCCCGGATAATCTCCATTACGGGGGGCGCTCGGTGGTATTGGGGCTGTCCGACGACTTCGAGATTGCCTACGGCCGTCGACTGATGGACGCCATTGCCCAGCGCCTGCCGAAACTGCGAGTGATCTTTCGCCAGACCCACAGCCAGATCGTCGCCGGCGCCCTGCTTGACCGTGACCTGGACCTGGCCATCACCGCCGGTGGCTTTGCCGAACGCAGGCTGAGTCGACAAGTGCTGGGCGAAGGTGACTATCGCTGCGTGGTAGACCCGCACAGCCTGGCGCCCGACCAGCAGAATATCGACCTGGAGGAATTCGTTGCACGGGAACATGTGCTGGTGTCGTCAGGCGGGTTTATCGGCATTACCGATGAAGGCTTGGCGGCACAAGGCTTGAGCCGCCAGGTGTGCGCGTCCACCAGCCATTTCGCCGCGCTGCCGTATCTGCTCAAAGGCAGCGCCGCAGTGGCGACGATTCCCGGGCATGCGGCCCAAGCCATTGCGCAAATGACCGGCCTGAGTGTGCTGCCCTGCCCGCTGGTGCTGCCGCGCTACCCGGTGGAGTTGGGCTGGCGTACCCAAGCCCAACTCGACCCGATGCTGCTCAAAGTGCGCGAGGCCATTGTGGCGGGCTTTATTTAGCCGCCGCCATCAGCTTGTTGACTTCACTGCGCACCATGTTGGAAAACTCCGGCGGCGACATGCCGTCAAGTTCCGCACGCACCCATTCGGCCCACTTGCCCTTGCGCTTGGCACGCTCGCCGAACAACCGTGCGGCTTCGCCCTTGGCCTTGCCCAGGTTGGTTTGCCATAGGTCGTAGAGGCGGGACTTTTCATCTTCCAGCTCGGCGCGTTCGGCGAGGGTCTTGTTGGCGAGATTGAAGCTCATGTTGAATTACCTGCTACACAAATAGGCGACATCTTACACTGTAGGTCTAAAGTTCCCGATTCGGATTTTGCCTCAGATGATCGACCCGGGAAAAAAACTGCAACTTTTGCCGCTGCCCAATACTCCATTGTTCACTGTCACATTCACCTGCAAGGAGTCACCCAATGGCCCGCAAAACCGCCGCCCAAGCTGTCGAAGATCAAATCAAGGACCAAGCCTTCAGCGAATTGACCGCGCTGATCGAGGAATCGGACAAACTGCTCAAAAGCAGCGCCTCCCTCGTGGGTGAGGAAGGTGAAACCCTGCGCGAGCAGGTCGCCATCAAGCTCAAGCAAGCCCTGGACTCGGTGTCCAACGTACGTGAACGCAGCAAGCCCGTGGTGGATGCCACTGAAACCTACATCGGTGGCCACCCGTGGCAGACCGTGGCGATCTCCGCAGGCTTTGGCCTGGTTGTCGGCCTGTTGCTCGGTCGTCGCAGCTGAGCCATGGGGGGCTGCGCCGCTGGCGCGCCCCCCCGTTTGCCTAGCCTTCAGCCAGTTCCTGCAATTGCCGAAGGACCTGCACCTGCATCTCGATACCTGCCTCTTGCGACTTCGCCCGTGTGCGATGGCGCCGATCCCCCGGCAACCGCCGCAACCCCGCCGCATGCATCTGCCGCACCAGCTCCTGGCTGCGCTCGGCAAAGTTTTGCCCAGCAGTTTTACTCGGGTCGATCAGGATCAGTAATTGGCCCGTCCAAGGCGTGCGAGCCCCAGGATGATCCGACCAATTGAATTCAAACGAGAAGTTGCCACCGGTAAGCGCTGCTGCCAATAATTCGACCATCATCGACAACGCCGAGCCCTTGTGACCACCAAACGGTAACAGCGCCCCGCCCTCCAGAATGGCCTTGGGGTCTTGAGTCGGCTGGCCAAGGCTGTCGACGCCCATGCCCGGCGGCAGGCGCTTGCCTTCGTGCGCAGCGATCTGAACATCGCCATGGGCGATGGCGCTGGTCGCCAGGTCAAACACTATCGGCGCGCCGTCCGCCCGTGGCGCCGCAAATGCAATCGGGTTGGTGCCGAACAGCGGCCGGTCCGCACCATGGGGCACTACGCAGGTCATGCTGTTGACCACACTCAGTGCCACCAGGCCTTCTTCGGCGAAGGGTTCGACATCCGGCCACAGCGCGGCAAAGTGGTGGGAGTTATGGATGGCCAATAGCGCAATCCCGGCGCTACGCGCTTTGGCCACCAGCAATGAACGCGCGGCCGCCAAGGCCGGTTGGGCAAAACCATTGCTGGCATCGACGCGCACGAAACCTGTGGCCATGTCCTCCACTACCGGCACCGCCCGGCCGTTCACCCAGCCGCTGTTGAGCGTGGACACATACCCGGGAATACGAAACACACCATGGCTATGAGCACCATCGCGTTCGGCACTCGCGCAATTATGCGCCAGGACAGCGGCTACCTCTGGCGAGGTACCGTGCCTCACAAAAACCTGTTCAAGCAATGTCACCAGTTCGGTGAAGCCGATTGAGGTGCAAGCCGTGGCAACTGTCGGAGACTGCGCAGACATTTGAAGCTCCGTTTTTATGATTGGAGGGGGCAACGAATGAACATCCAGACCGTCGATTAAACACCACGCCCGGCGCCTGATGTCAACTTGCACAGGGGCTGATTATTTACCCCTGCTCACCCTGGACGCGAACTTAGCCTGTCATTCCCCAAGCACAATGGAGACAGACGATGGTCCGCGTAACCCCGCCGTATTTTTTCGACGAGTTCCTGCTGTCCAACAGCCGAAAAGCACCGAGCGAGCGCGAACGTACGCTGGGGCTCACCGTCAAGGACCTGGAGTGGTTGCACACCCGGTACTACGCCACCGACGCCGCCCGACGCGACCCCCAGGTGCACACACATCCTATGAGCGTGGAAAAGCTGCTGATCAACGTTGCAGGGCAACCGGCGATAGTTCTCGCCGGCGCTTTCGTGATGAGCCCCAGCCCGGACGGTGGCAAGGCCCTGCTGTACACCCCTTATGGCGGCATACAGGTTGCTGACGATCACACCACGCTGCTCACCGAGCTTGGCGAGCAGTTGGCGGACCCGCTACAGCGCGTTGAGTTGCTGAGCTTCCAATCGATTGCGCAACGCAATGTGTTACCCATCGGCACCGCCATAACGCTCACCAGCGAGATCGTCGAGGGCTCCGTGCAAGAGGACCAGGAGCAGACCCTCCAGGCCTGCCAACAAGCCAACGTACAGGCGATGCTGGAGCAACTGCAAAAAATCCCTACCTTGCCCGACATGCTTGGCACACTGCTGGGCATCATGGCGCGCGCTCACTTCCCCGGCCTGGACCAACGCGACACCCGGGTGAACTGTTTTACCCAAGAGACGGCAGGTGGCCCTCGTCGCTGGGTCGCTTCATTACCTTTAAGCGAAGCGCTGCTGCAGTTCTATGTGAAACATGCCTGGCCCAAGGAACAAACCCGCGAATTCGTCAACCCGAAACGTGACACAACGGCTTTCACCCCAGCCCAGCTTGAACAAGACCGTCTGAACTGGGAAATGCTGATCCAACAAATCTCCAACATACTTTCAAGGCTACTGGACAGCCTGCTGCAAACGTACTGGAACGAGGATACAAATAGCGGGACCTCACGCCTGAACCTTTTCGCGCAGGTCATGGCAGATAAGTTTCGCGTCGATATCCTGCTCAAACGCCAGCAAACCATCATCAGTGCCGACGAAAGCCATATGCTCCAGGCCATGTTCCTCAGTGATCAGACCACTCGCCGCACATATGCCCGCAACCTTAGCGTGGAAAAGGTACGCCTGTACGCGCCCTACCAACATTATGTGGAGCTGGCCGGCACTTTGGCGCTCAGCGAGACACACGCTTACCTTTACACGCAACGGCGCGGTTTAACGGTGCTCAAAGATCTGGATGATCTGAAAGATACGTTATTGAGCATGCTCAAGAGCGCGGGACACGAAGACGAGCTGCTCAATTTTCTGTCCTTGGATGAGCGCAACACGTTTATCGGTCTCGACCAGATTAACATCGCTGTAGAGCCTGCCACGGCCGGGATTTTCACCAGCATGGTCGAAGACATTGCGCTCAAGCAGACCAGTAATATGAACCACGCGCTGGAGCTCTACCGCCGCAGCGATGGCCAAGTGGACCTGGCGGCGTTGCTTGACTACGCCCTGGACATACGCATGATGCTCGACCACCGCCTGACGACACTGGATACAGGCGGGCGCTGGACTGTCCACCCCGTCACCAGTGGCAACGACCGCCCCTCTACGGTGAAGGCAGAGCGTGCCAAGCTCCACCTTCAACGCCTTGAGACCGCAGAGGAGGCACTTGCCGCAGAACGCCAAAAGCATCCGACCTTACGCAGCATGGTCGCGCTGGCATTGAATACTGAACTGCAAAAACAGCAACAGGACCTCAAGGCCCATGAGGTGTTTATCAACACCTACGCCACCCAGGCTCAAGAGCGTGAAGAACGCCCACCGGTATCGTCCCTGAGCATGGTTGAACACTTCATCGAACGTTTGAGCCTCGAGGCCTCGCCGGTTGCGGCCTCGTCCCGGACCTGGTTCTACAGCCAACCCGGCACGGGCATCGCGCTTAAATTGCACAGCATGACCCTGAACACCTTTAACAACGTGATCGAGCAAGTACTGCTGGTTTTCGCCAAACACTCGATGCGCGACTTGCCGCTCCTGTTTCTTGCCAACAGCCGCGACAAACATGCCCATTCGATGCTCATGGGGTTGCGCAGCGAAGCTGAATTGAGGCTGCTGGACAACACCCTGGCGCCGCGTAGCCAGCAAATCCTTGACGCCGTGCTGCGCGCCGAAAGCCTGACGCGCGTGACTCGTCATGGTATCAACGGCTTTCTACCCGATGCCTATGCGTTAACACTGGCCACGGGTACACCCGAGAAAGTGCAGCCCCTTGCCAATACGTTTTTATTGACGGAACGCGGTGGTATCGACCCCGAGCGCTCGGGCCATGTCGTACTGTGGACGCCGCGCCACGGCCACGAGGTCTTTACCTCGATAACAGCCCTGCGCGAAGGAATGACACAGCGTCTGGCGCACCCGATCAGGCGCTTGAGCCTGCTGGAAAACCTGTTGGCCTCCCTGCGTGTGCCCCACCAGGTGTATCGACTGGGCCCCTTGCAACGCATTGATGACAACGTGTTGAACAATCGCCTGCAAACCTACAGTGACTACGTCATGGACGGCGTTGATCGCCTGCTTTCCATGAGGTTGCCCGCACGGGCGCTGCAAGACCGACTGGATACGGTATTGGCACAGGCTGCGCCCACCAACCTGGCACGGGCCATTACGGTGGCCGGTGCGATGATCAACCAGCAGGCCCTACCCGCCTGGTTGGGCATGGCGTCGGCCCAGGCGCAGATCCACCAGGTAGAACTGCTTGAGCAGTACCGCAACAGCGCCCCGGACGAAAAAGACTACCTGCATGGAATAACGCCGATCCGCAAGCATACGAGCACCGCACTTTTAGCGTTGCTACAGGCACGGTTCCCCGGGCAGCACATCGACCCGGATGACGTACTGATCCCCGCACACCCGGCCCTCGACGTTCATGTCTACAGCCTGACCGAGTTTGCCTTGCGCCATTGGCCAGATCTGGACGCCGAGAACATCCGCCCACGCTCTCGAACGGCCACGCCCCTGCCGGCCACGTTGGATGCGAGTGCGGTGATCCAGATGGTCCGGCAACTGGATCTGAAAACCCACTACCAGAAGCTCCTGCAAGACCAGCTCAACCCTCAGACGCAGGAAGGGCGAAAACGGCGTGGCCTGTTTTGTCGGCAACTGCCCTGGCAGACCCTGCAATACGCCCATGAGCAAAAGCTGCGAGAACGACTTTCAACACGGGCGCTGGGTATGGTCCAACAGGTCTTCAACATGCCCGACGCCCTGGCGCGCGGGATGCTTACCGGCGCGTCGGCCATTATTCGCTCCCTGGCATTGATTGCCACCAAGGGCGCCGCGGCCGTCAAGGCCTTGGGCATGTACTTGATAGGCCCGAAAACCCAGAGCGCCGGCCCTTTGGTACTGCACGCGCCCTATAGCAAAAACCATGTGTTCAAGGAATATGCGAACGAGCAAGCATTGCTCGATGAATTGGAACGGCCGGGAGAACTCCAGGAGTGGACCTTGAACCACCTGGAGGCACCGCATCAGGCCACGTACCGGAACTTGTTGAAAAACAACCGCCGCCCCTCCACCGACATCCGTCTGGCCTCGCCCGCCATAAGCGGCAATGCCCTTCACGACCTGTTTAATGACAATACCCAGATGCTGCTCAAGATGTTTGCCGGCCAGTTCGAGAAAGATGCCCAGATGCTATGGAACAAAGCGGTCGGCCTGTTGGGTGATGACATTCCCAAGGCCGTGGAATTTATGGCTGGGAAACTCGCCTATCCGCTGGTTGTGTGGCGTAGCTACCGCTTGTTCAAGCGCTCGGCTGAGGCACTGCAGTTGCATGAATGGACGCCAGCACTGAAAGATTTCATCTCTGGTGTGGCTGAATTAGCCTCACTGCGTACGGAACTTGAAGGCTGCGCGGAACCACCGCCCACGGAAAAGGAAGTACCGCTGGCCGAGCTTGAGGACGAAACACTGCCTACCGCCACAAGCCTGGCCAGCCTGCATGTCACGGCGGCGTCGCGTACGCAGTTGCAGCCTTTCGAAGATCACGACATTGCCCTGAAGGACCTGGAGAAATGCCCCATCAACCATGTTTATTGCGATAAGAAGAGCTTGAAGGACTACGTGCCACTGGGCGGTAAAGTTTATTCAGTCAAGCGAACCGCACAACGTTGGCGCCTGGGCAACAACGAGCACACCGGGCCGTATATCGGTCGCAATGCACAGGGCGCCTGGGTACTGGACCTCAGTCGTCATAACCCGCGTTTTGGCAAAGCCCTGTCGCGCTATAGAACGCGAAGCGACGAACGCCTGGCAATCAATATAGAGGCCACCGGCATAAGACAGATTGCCGCATTGTCCAGCTGGAAGGCCCAAGTGATCAATGAGGCGTTGAATGTAGCGACTTACTACACCGTCAATTGCAAGCGCAATATTGCTCATTTTTCAAACCTGCTGGATCCCAATAGCCGGGTCGGTAAGCTTTTGGGCGAAATGTTCGGTGTCATCAGCCTCACCTCTGATCAGCTCGATAGAACCGAAAAAATGGTTGATGGAATACTTGCTGAATTGAGTGATCCCACTTTAACCGGCCCCGACTCAAAACGTTTTGTCAGTGGGACCAGTCGCGTGGGGGGCGCGCAGGAATATGCCTTTGTCATACCCGAAGACCGCGAACGCAAGCTGTATTTACTCAATCGTTTCTTTGATCCAGCCATGGATGATTACCAGAATCGTTTGACCACACCCTTCGACATATCCGCACACGCCAGGGGTAGCGTGTTGATTCATGAATTGACGCACTTGAAATTCCGCACCGAAGACATCGCGTACCTCGACAGCATGCGGCCTTTCTCTGACCTGATTGACGCGAACAAGCCGGGTGCTCAGTTGATGAAAACCACTCTGGAAGATTTGCACAAGACAGCTCTGTCGATGCTGACCCCCGCCACCATGCTGTTCAAGACCTGGGATGATCTAGAGTCGAAATGGGCAGACTTCGGCGCTGAAACCGCTACCTATCACGTCAAACAAAAAGTCCTCAACACCACGGGTGCCAAGGACCTTGATAACGCCCGACAGATTTTCATGAGTGACCCCGATAAACGCATCGACACAATCTTGGCCAACGCCGACTCAGTCACCTACCTGATTACCCATCTTGGGCGTCTGCTGGATCCGGGGGCCTGAACCGGCCCCCGGGTGGCGTCAGTCTTTCTGATCGCGCAGGACATTGCCAGAAGCGCCGTCGATTCGAGCTTCATAAACAATGCCGTCGGATTTTCGCCCTTTGACTTCCCAGTAGCCGTCATTGTCGGCTTCCGCCGCGTAGACCTCGATGTACCCGGCCTTGGTCTTCGCCACCTCGATGGCCTTTTCGATGGTGATCCAGCCCGCACCTGGCTTATCGGCCAGGGCGGCGCCGGCGCTGAGCAGCGCGGTGGTTGCACACAGGGCGACTAAGGTTTTCTTCAACATATTCGTACTCCATTGAGGGGATTACGGACACTTGTCCTGGGATTTTAGGTAGTACCCAATAAGAATAAGTTCCAATTGATGTGCAATCGCCATGATGGCGGTTCTCGCCATCGGCATTGGGAGGTTAGAATGTGGGAAATCAGGATGAGTTAATGAGCGAAAAGCCCCTTTCAGAAGCCGAATATGACGCTATTACCGACGCCGCTGCGCATTGGTGCATGCGCCTGCACGCCAGTGATTGCACGGCGGGCGAACGTCAGGCTTTTGTGCAATGGCACGACGCCCATCCGCTGCACGCCTTCGAATATGCGGCCATGTTGGAAATCTGGGACGTGGCCGATCATCTGCCCCGCAACGAATCCGCCCCTGCCGTGGTGCCGTTCAAGCCGCGCAGCCGGTTGCGCACTTACGCGGTAGCCGCAGCGGTCTGCCTCGTGGCATTGCCGCTTGCCGCCCTTACTGGCTGGGAGGCAGGCTGGTTGCCTAGCTCCTATGAGCATTTCGAAGCGGCCGATGGCCTGACTAAGGTCACGCTCGGCGATGGCAGCCAAGTGGAGATGAACCTGGGCACCGAGTTGGTCTACAGCCAATACAAGAACCAGCGCCGGGTGACCTTGAAAAAGGGCGAAGCGTTTTTCAAGGTCAGCCATGATCGCGACCACCCATTTATCGTGCGGGCCGGTGAAGGCCAGGTACGGGTCACAGGTACCCAGTTCAACGTCTGGGAATATGAAGAGCAAGTGCGGGTGATGTTGCTTGAGGGCTCGGTGCAGATTTCCAGCGACGGGGTGCACGCCAGTGTGCCGCTGAGCCCAGGTATGCAGGCCAGCTTTCGTCAAGGTGAAGCCACCCCACACGTCGCCGCCATCAAACCCGATGACACCGCGCTGGCATGGCGCCAGGGCAAGCTGGTGCTCGATAACCTGACGCTGACGGACGCTCTGCCGCTGATCAACCGCTACCTGAAAAAACCGGTCATGCTCGCAGACGCCAGTACCGGCGCGATTCGCATCGGCGGTATCTACAACATCAGCGAGGTCAACAACCTCGTCCCCTCCCTGCCCAAGGTGCTACCGGTCTACCTGACCCAGAACCAGGACGGCAGCCCCGTACTCAATTCCATCCCGCGCAAAGCGCCCAAGGGCTGAGTATTGCGGCAAGAGCGGGTGCGCTCGCGCCCGTTGTGTCCACTTTTGAAACACCTGCCTCGCCTGAATCGCCCGTCTCGTGCGGATTCACCGTTTTGTCACAGGTGGTGTTACATCACTGAGACAGGGTGCAAATGCGCACCGGCATATCCCCAGCGTCGAGGACTGTTTCAACGATGAAACAACCCGGCCATCAGTTTGCCTCGCTTGGAGCGCAACTTATTGAATATAGGCAATAAACAAAAAGCGGCACGGCTTCTGCTCTTTCTCTGACAACGCTGTTTAGGGTCAGCGTGAAGAATAAGGAACGTCGCCGTGAACACACTCACACACGCATCTCTGAACGTACTGCTGGTGAGCTGCGCACTCAGTGCCGGCATCAGCATTGCGAGCTATGCAGGTGACGGCGTTATCGTGACGGGACGTAACGTTCAAGCACACATGTATGGGCGTGCCTCTTTCGGCCCTGACCCCTACCCCACCACCGCCAACGCCAATCCGAGCAAAGAGATCATCAACGCCATGTCGGGTGAACTCAGCGACGTGGACATTGGCGGCATCAGCAGCGGCTCCAGCCTCGCTCGCTCTATCCAGCCCAATGGCAGCTTGTCCGGCCTGGGCGCCACCCAAAACAGCATGTCGACACTGGGCACGGGCGCAGCGGCCAGCCACGGTGCGGGCAGCAGCATGGGCGGGCAAATCAGCGACTCGATCCAGCGCGGCATGGCGCCCTTGAACAACCTCGGCAACATGATGGGGGGCAAGTGATGAATCGCGCCCTGTTGCTGTTCGCCCTGCTGGGCAGCGCCTCGGCCATGGCCGACAACACCGCCGTGGTCAACAACAGCGGCCAGCAGTACGAAGGTGTGCTGTCGATCAATCAGGCGGCCGGCAACCAGCAACAAATGTCCAACAGCCGCGCCGTTGCGCTCGGTGGCCAAGCCACCAACGTCGACATCCAGAACCTCAATGGCAAGGTCGACCCGTCCCTGAACGCCAAGGCGGCGATCCAGGGCAGCTCTTTTACCAATGGCAACGGTGTACTGGGCATCAACCAGTCGGCCGGGGCCAATAACCAATCAGTCAATGCCGTGCGGATCAGCCTCAACCCTGGCCCGCAAAGCATCGATGACAGCGTCCTGTTGCAACAGAACACGACGACGCTGGCAACCGACTCAGGGCTCACCTCCACCACTGGCAGCCGCCAGGTCGTTACCAGCGACCAGGCCTTCACCGGCAGCCGAGGAGTGATTCAGGTGAACCAGAGTGCCGGGGTGGGGAACCGAGTGGCTAACACCCTGGGCATCACTATCAAGTAAACCCTTGGTAGACGTCAGTTAGACCGTACCAACACTTAACCAACTAATTAGAAGCAAGGAGAAACACCATGAAACCTCAAATGGCTCTGAAACCACTGGTTTTCGCTCTCGCCGCGCTCATGGCTGCTGCTGCTCAAGCGGGTGGTGGCTGGCACCCTACCCCTCAACCCACCGGTACTGTTGCTGCTGTCGTCACTGATGTACAAAAAAGCGAACACAACAAATTCGACGACACCAACACCGAAAACAACGCCTCGGCCGATAACTCGGTCAACAGCAACAGCGGTAACGTCGGGGTGAATGCGCAGTCGGGTTCCGGCAACCAGGCCGACAACGCTGGTGCCATCTCCAGTGCCAAAGGCGACTTTGCCACGGTGTTTGCGGTGATCGATGTGGATCAAGGCAGTGCGGGCAACAACTTCGTCAACAAAGGCACGCAAAATAACGCCTCCCTGGACGGCTCCATCACTGGGAACTCCGGCAACGTGGGTTACAACGGCCAGGCCGGGCAAGGCAACCAGGGTAAAAACAACCTCGCAATCACTACGGCCGATGGCAAGAACATCGCAGCGGCCTCCAACACCGAGCAAAATTCGCTCAACAACAGCTACCTCAATGCGGCCGCCAGCAGCCATGGTTATGGTGGCAAACCTCAATACGTGTCCAACAACGCAAGCCTGGACAACTCGGTTAACCGCAACTCCGGCAACGTCGGTGTGAACCTGCAATCGGGTTCGGGCAACCAAGGCAGCAACAGCCTGGCGATCGGCCAAGGTTGCAGCGTCTGCACACGCTTCTGATCCAACGGGGCCTTGGCAACAAGGCCCTTTTTTATTCCAGTGTCCAACAGGTCATTCGATCATGCGCCTCGCGACCCTCACCCTCTTGATGTTGCTCACCGGCACGACCTGGGCAGGCACCATGGCGATCTCCGCCATGCCCGGCGGTGCGGTGATCTTCAAGAAGGTCGAGAGTATTCGTGAGCGCCGGTTCGCCAACCTGGTGGAACAGAAAACCGATTTCAGCTGCGGTGCTGCGGCACTCGCCACTATCCTGCGCCAGGCCTATTGGCTGGACGTCGACGAAGAACACCTCATCAAAGGCATGCTGGTCACTGCCGATCAGGACCTGGTACGAACCCAGGGCTTTTCCATGCTGGACATGAAGCGCTACCTCGAAAGCATCGGCATGCGTGCCCGGGGCTACAAGATCGCGCCAGACACCCTGGTGACCGTGAAAATCCCTGTGGTGGTGCTGCTGGAGATCCGTGGCTACAAGCACTTCGTGGTGCTGCAGCGGGCCGACAAGGACTGGGTGTATATCGGCGACCCCGTGCTGGGCCACAAGCGCTACTCGCGTGACGATTTTGTCAAAGGTTGGAATGGCATTGTGTTCGCCGTACTGGGTGAAGGTTACGACAAGACCAACGTCTTGCTCGACCCGCCCATGCCGCTGACCGCCAAGAGCCAGATGAATGAGTTCAGGCCCGTAGGCGATGCCGAGCTGATGGATTTCGGTTTTATCCAGAGCGACTTCTTCTAGAAGCGCAATAAGGGGCAGGACGCCCCAGGAGCAGCAGATGAACACTTCCCGTTGGCTGACGGCATTGTGTCTGGCAGCCTCAATGCCCGCTTATGCCTCATCGGGGTTCAAGCCCATCGAACTCAAGGATTCGGAGATGGCCGAGCTGCGCGGCCGGTATGTAATGCCGGGACGTATCATCAGCTTCGGCATTGTCATGAGCAGCACCTGGACCAATGCGGTCGGTGACAGCATCACCGGCACCGCCAACATGCAGATCGACAAGACCACCATCACTCCGCAATTCTATGTGCAAACCACCGGCTCGACAGGCACCGGCACGCCGCCAAACACTGGCACCGGCAATGTGGTCGGTGGTGCCGGCCTCGGCAGCGGCCAGGGCGTGACTCAAAGCGTGCGCACGGCCGGCGATGGCAACACCGCCTACAACAACGTCGGCATCAACGTCGAGAATGGCGTTGCCCCCGCTAATAACGTTCAGTCCGGGCATGTGCTGATGGCTGGCGGCACCGTGACCGGCGACAGCGCGGCGGGCCGTGTGAGCGTATCGGCCAACAACGGCGGCGTGCAGATGGCGATCCAGGCTAACCACAACCAAGGCAATAGCCTGCAACAGATCGGCGGCGGCAACGTGCTGCAAGGTACGGTGCTGACCGGCAATACCAACCTTGTCAGAAATATCACTCAGATCAACGTTGTGATGAACAATAACGGCTTGAACAACGCCGCGTTGAACTGCAACTTGGATCAGCTCAAAGGCCTACGCACACTCGGTTATTGAACTACGCTGACCCTTCGACACTTTCGCATTAGAAAAGGACGGCTTATTTCATGCATCGATCGTTATCGCTACGTGCGGTGGTTTGTTTAAGTACGCTCTTGCCCGCATCCCTGCTGTATGCCGCGCCAGATGCCGATATCGAAACCCTGAAGAAGGAACTGCTGGAACTCAAGCAACGCTATGACGTGCAACAAAAAGCCTTGGCCGTGCTGGAGCAACGCGTGCGCCAGGTGGAAGATCAACCGGCAACGCCCGCGCCCAAACGCCTGGCCAAGTCCCCCGCCGACTTCAAGAACGGCGGCACCACCGTCGCAGGTACCGGCGCTGCGGCGGCATCCGGTGGCGCCGGCGGTGGCGGCAGTTCCTACGGCCAATCCCTCAAGGACGACTCCGCCCCTGCGCAAAGTGTGAGCAACCTGTACAACGAGGCCAGTGGCTTCTTCGGCAATGGCAAGTTCAGCGTTGAAACCGGCATCACCTATGCCCGTTATGACGCGCGCCAATTGACCCTTAATGGTTTCCTGGCGCTGGACTCAATCTTCCTCGGCAACATCAACCTGGACCGGATCAAGTCCGATAGCTGGACCCTGGACCTGACCGGACGCTACAACGTCGATAACCGCTGGCAGTTCGACCTGAACGTACCGGTGGTCTATCGCGACTCAACCTACCAGTCGGCCGGCGCCGGCAACGATGCCACCGCCACCTCGGAAGGCTCCGTGACCCGCGACCCGACCATCGGCGATGTCAACTTTGGGGTGGCCTACAAGTTCCTCGACGAAACACCGACGTTACCCGATGCGGTGGTGTCTGTACGGGTCAAGGCACCTACGGGTAAAGAGCCCTTCGGTATCAAGCTGGTCAGGCAACCCAACAACGACAACCTGTACTTGCCGGAAAGCCTGCCCACGGGCAATGGGGTATGGTCGGTCACACCGGGCATTTCCCTGGTCAAGACCTTCGACCCGGCGGTGCTGTTTGGTTCGCTGTCGTATACCCACAACTTTGAAGACTCGTTTGATGACATCAGCAGCGATATCAATCAAAAGACCGCTGGTAAAGTGCGGCTGGGCGACAGCTTCCAGTTCGGTGTCGGCGTAGCGTTTGCCCTGAATGAGAAGATGAGCATGTCGTTCTCGGTTTCCGACCTGGTGCAACGCAAGAGCAAGCTCAAGCCAGAAGGCCGCGACTGGCAATCGGTGATCTCCAGCGATGCCAACGCGGGCTATTTCAACGTGGGCATGACGATTGCCGCATCGGATAACCTGACTATCGTGCCGAACCTGGCGATCGGCATGACCGATGATGCGCCGGACTTTACGTTCAGCCTGAAATTCCCGTATTACTTCTGATTGAAATGCGAACACTTGTAAGTGTGGGAGGGGGCTTGCCCCCGATGGCGGTGGGTCAGTCACAGGTGTGTTTACTGACACTCCCTCATCGGCGGCAAGCCCCCTGCCACTACCCGCCCTAGCGGATCTGGTGTTTGTGCAGCAACCGGTAGAACGTCGGCCGGGAAATCCCCAGCACACGGGCCGCGACACTCAGGTTGTCGCTGTGCCGGTTGAGCACATCGCATAGCGCCTCGCGCTCGGCGCGGTGCTTGTAGTCTTCCAGTGTAGCCATCGGCGGCGAGATTGCCGGTTGGCCTTGCAACCCCAGATCAACGGCTTCGATCTGGCGCCCCTCAGCCAACACCAGGCCACGGCGTACGCGGTTGGCCAGTTCACGCACATTGCCCGGCCACGGATGTTGCCCCATCGCCACCAGCGCCTCTTCACTGAAACTGCGCGGGCGGCGACCTGTTTCCTGGCTGTAGAAGCGCGAAAAATGGTTGGCCAGCATTGCCACGTCGCCATGACGCTCGCGCAAGGGCGCAGTGACCACTTGCAGGACATTCAGGCGGTAATACAGGTCTTCGCGAAAGGCGCCCTTCTCCACTGCAGTTTCCAAGTCGACATGGGTCGCCGCCAACACCCGCACATCCACTGGTATCGGCTGGCTGCCGCCAACGCGTTCGATGTGCTTTTCCTGTAGGAAACGCAACAGGTTGGCTTGCAGTTCCATCGGTAAATCACCGATTTCATCCAGGAACAAAGTGCCGCCGTTCGCGGCTTCGATGCGCCCTACCTTGCGCTGATGAGCACCCGTGAACGCACCTTTTTCGTGGCCGAACAGTACGGACTGGATCAGATGTTCAGGGATGGCGCCACAATTGATCGCAACAAACGGCTTGGCATGCCGTTGGGATTGGCGGTGCAACGTCTTGGCCACCAACTCTTTGCCGGTACCGCTGTCGCCACGGATTAATACGGGCGACTCCGTAGGCGCCAACTTGCCCAATAATTTGCGCAGTTCGCGGATGGGGCGACTGTCGCCCAACAATTCGTGGGGCTCATCCACCGGGGCGTGGCCCTTGCCACGCAGGCGCGCCATGCCAAACGCACGCCCGATGGTCACCTGGACCCGGGACACGTCGAACGGCAAGGTGTGGAAGTCGAAGAACCATTCGCAGACAAAATCACCGACGTTCTGCAGGCGCAGTACATCCTGGCTAAGGACGGCAATCCACTCGGTACCACTGCGGCCAATTAACTCTTTTACCGCTT
This sequence comes from Pseudomonas haemolytica, assembly GCF_009659625.1. Taxonomy (GTDB): domain Bacteria; phylum Pseudomonadota; class Gammaproteobacteria; order Pseudomonadales; family Pseudomonadaceae; genus Aquipseudomonas; species Aquipseudomonas haemolytica. The sequence goes on from NZ_VOIW01000006.1 coordinate 111,272, forward strand.
CAGGGCGCCCCAGATGGTAGGGCTGCAAGCGCAGCAGGCCCACATCGCAGGAGCGATCACCCACCGCCTCCAATGCACAGCTGTCCACTTCCCAACCGGCGGTGCGTAAGCCGGGCAATAACCCATGACAGTCGTCACAGGGGTCGACCACCAGCAAGCGGCGTTGGACGGGTGTCACAAGCATGACTGTTCCTTGGCGCCAAGATTATTAAAGTTATTTAGAAACAACAGTTTGTGGTGCCTGAAGCTAACCCTAGCAAGATCTTGACGCCGGTCTTGTACTATTTCGCTATAAGTGCGGGCAAAAAGCCATGTAGCTGGACAAGTTGTCGGCCGTCGAAACTTTCATTCAGCTTTCAAAACAGCCGCTTACATGACGTTAATCAGGGAAAGTTAAAAATTCTTGCTCTAGCATGTGACCCGCACCCCACCATCGTGCATCAGTACAAGTAACCCACCGCACGGTCCGCCCAACCGCCGGTACTCACTTGAATGGGCATACAGAGAGAAGACCCAAATGAACGCTCCGCTGCGCATCAACGAAGCTCTTTTGATTGCAGACCGTGCTTTCCAGCCCTTCCAGTGCGTGGCCTGGCACGATGGCAATGGCGCCCTGAGCCTGAGTGTCATCGACCGTACCAATACCCGTATCGGTAGCAAACAGCTGTCATCGACGACCTATACCGATCCAGCTCAACTTGAAGACCTGTTGTTGCAGGCCCGCGCCGAACTCGACAAAGATGGCTATCAGTTGCAGCACTGGGCAATGCCGAAGTAATTCAATACAGCAACTTCCAGCCCGTGCGAAACACGGACTGGGAGTTGTGCGGTGAAACTTCCGAGTTTAACGTTCCGCGAGAATAAACCGCTCGAACGCCTGCGCAGCGCCGTCCTCGATATTACTGCCAGTAACCACACTGGCCTGGCGCTTGACGGTTTCTTCCGCCTGCCCCATCGCAATCGATAATCCCGCCACATGAAACATCGCCGGATCATTGCCGCCATCACCGATAGCGGCCGTCTGCTCCAGCGGCACACCAAGGTGCTCGGCCAGGGTTCTCAGGGCTTCGCCTTTGTTGGCCAGCATCGCGGTCACGTCCAGGTACACCGGCTGCGAACGCGACACCTGAGCCAACCCTTTTACCTTCGGCTGCAATTGCGCCTCCAGTTCCACCAACAACTGCGTGTTGTTACTGGCGGCGACGATCTTGTCGACGCGATCCAGGTAAGGCTCGAAACTCTCCACCACCACCGGTCCATAGCCCAAGCCATCGGCTTCGCGCTGCACCATAGGCCCCGGCGGATCACGGCGTAGCCAGTCGCCATCGGCAAACACCCAGACTTCCACGTCCGGCTCAGCCGAAAACAGCGCCAGGGTGACCAGTGCCGCCTCCGCCGGCAGATGGTGAGCAACCAGGATGCTGCCATCCGGGTTGACCAACGTGCCGCCATTGAACCCGGCCACTGGCACATCGATGCCAAACGTCTCGATCAGATGCCGCATGGCCTTGGGCGGACGCCCGCTGGCCAGGCTGAAAAGCACCCCGGCCTCACGCATTGCACGAATCGCATCGGCGGTGCGCTGGCTGAGGCTGTGGTCGGGATGCAATAAGGTCCCGTCCACATCACTGAGGACAAATCGGATGGGATGTATCGTCGCGTCACTCATCCGAGGCTGTGCCAGGTGCGGCCATCACGGGCCAGCAGCGCGTCGGCCGCCGCCGGGCCATCTTCACCGGCCTTGTAGGCCTGGATACCGTCATCTTCCTTCCAGGCATCGAGGAACGGCTGCACGGCACGCCAGCCGTTCTCGATGTTGTCGGCACGCTGGAACAAGGTCTGGTCACCGGTCATGCAGTCGTAGATCAGGGTTTCGTACCCCGTCGACGGTTGCATCTCGAAGAAATCCTTGTAGTCAAAGCCCAACTCGATATTGGCCATCTCCAGGGTCGGCCCAGGCTTCTTGGCCAGCAGGTCGAACCACATGCCTTCGTTCGGCTGGATCTGGATTTTCAGGTAGGTTGGCTTGAGTTCATCGACCTCGGTATCGCGGAACTGCGCATAGGGCGCGTGCTTGAAGCAAATCACGATCTCAGTGTCGCGAATGCTCATGCGCTTGCCGGTACGCAGATAGAACGGCACACCGACCCAGCGCCAGTTATCGATCATCACCTTGAGGGCGACGAAGGTCTCAGTGCTGCTGTCGGGCGCGACGTTGGCTTCTTCGCGGTAGCCGGGCAGCGACTTGCCAGCGATTTCGCCCGCGGTGTACTGGCCGCGAACCGAATTGGCCCGGGCATCTTCCAGGGACCAGGGGCGGATCGCACCGACCACCTTGGCCTTCTCGCCGCGCACTGCGTCGGCGCCAAAGGCTGCCGGCGGCTCCATGGCGACCATCGCCAGCAACTGGAACAGGTGGTTGGGCACCATGTCCCGTAGCGTGCCGGTCTTCTCGAAGAAATTGCCCCGGGTTTCCACGCCGACCGTTTCAGCCGCGGTGATTTGCACATGGTCGATGTAGTGGTTGTTCCAGAACGCTTCGAACAGCACGTTGGAGAAACGACTGATCAGGATGTTCTGCACCGTTTCCTTGCCCAGGTAATGGTCGATGCGATAGATCTGCTTCTCGCTCATCACCTTGAGCAGGCAGGCGTTCAGCGCCTCGGCGGTGGCCAGGTCGGAGCCAAACGGCTTCTCGATGACCACGCGGCGAAAGCCCTCGTCCGTCTCATTCAGCAACCCGGCACTGCCCAGGCGCTGCACCACTTCACTGAAGAAGCGCGGTGCGGTCGCCAGGTAGAACACTGCGTTGCCGGTGCCGCTGTCGGCAATCTTATGCGCGATATCGGCATAGGTGCTGTCGTCGAGGAAATCGCCCTCAACGTAGCTGATGCCCTTGGCCAATTGCGCCCACAGCGCAGGGTCGAGGGCATTTTCAGCGCTACCCCTGACCTTGTTGGCGGCCTCGGTACGAATGAAGTCCTCAAGCTTCTTGGCGAAGTCCGCGTCACTGATGGCGTTGTGATCAACGCCCACAATACGCAGGCCATCGCCCAGCAGGCCATCACGGCTCAGGTTGTACAGCGCCGGCATGAGCAGGCGCTTGACCAGGTCGCCATGGGCGCCAAACAGAAACAGGGTAGTCGGTGGTGCAGGTTCGGCCTTGGGTTTCTTGCCGGTAGCGGTCATTTTTTGGAAGTCTCCACATGGCCGCCAAAGCCGAAGCGCATGGCAGACAGCATTTTGTCACCGTAGGTGCTCTGCTGGCGGGAACGGAAACGCGCGAACAGCGAAGTCGACAACACCGGCACCGGCACCGCCTGCTCCATCGCCGCTTCAATGGTCCAGCGGCCTTCACCACTGTCGGCTACGGAGCCGGAGTAACCGTCGAGTTTCGGGTCGGTGGCCAGGGCATCGGCGGTCAGGTCCAGCAGCCAGGACGACACCACGCTGCCACGGCGCCAGACTTCGGCGATATCGGCAACGTTGAGGTCAAAGCGCTGGTCTTCTGGCAGGTTTTCCGAGTTCTTGGTCTTGAGGATGTCAAAACCTTCGGCAAACGCCTGCATCATCCCGTACTCGATGCCGTTGTGGATCATCTTGACGAAGTGCCCCGAACCCGCAGGGCCGGCATGAATGTAGCCATGCTCGGCACGCGGGTCGGCAGAGGCCGAACGGTCCTTGGTGCGCGGAATGTTGCCCAGGCCCGGCGCCAGGCTCTTGAAGATCGGGTCCAGGCGCTGCACGGTCTCGACATCGCCACCGATCATCATGCAGTAGCCACGCTCCAGCCCCCAGACGCCACCCGAAGTGCCGACGTCGACGTAGTGCAGGCCCTTTTCCGCCAGGGCCTTGCTGCGACGCACGTCGTCCTTATAGTTGGTGTTGCCGCCGTCGATGATCACATCGCCGTCTTCCAGCAGTTCGCTGAGCGCATTGATGGTGTCTTCGGTAGGCGCGCCTGCCGGCAACATGACCCAGACGGCGCGGGGCTTTTGCAGGCCGGCCACCAGGGCTTTCAAGTCGGCGACGCCGGTAGCGCCCTCCTCGCTCAAGCCTTTGACGAAGGCTTCGTTACGGTCGTATACAACGGTGGTATGCCCATTGAGCATCAGGCGCCGCGCAATGTTACCGCCCATGCGGCCTAGTCCGATAATCCCCAGTTGCATGTGCTGATGCTCCTAACTACTAAAAAATGTGTGACATAGTTTATAGCGCAATGAGGCTAATGAGGGTTAGTCCAGAGCGGATCCGTGTAGTTTCATGACAAAAAAATTGCCATCGTTTCACCATCAGCCCGCAAAAAGTCACACGACCACCAAAAATAAAAAAGTTCCCTTGCCCGCAAAAAGAATTCAAACTTGCTCCCGACTGGTGACGAGAACCGCGATTCAAGGGTTCCGATGCCGCGATCTACCGGCTATTTGCGAGGTAAGCAATGAGCACAACACAGATGACCCGCCCGCCACAGACCCTCTACGTCACCCTCCGTCGCGATGAACTGCGCCAGTTGAAAGACGAGCGCGATCAGTTGCAACAGGAAGTCCTGCGTCTGCGCTCATACCTTCAAGCCCGGCTTGACCAGCCCGCGGATAGCAAGCCAGCCCTCTGCTGAAACCGCGCCTGAGCGCCTGGTAAGGTAATACCTACAGAAAACTCACAAAGTTTTCACACTCCCCTCCTGATACTCCCGTTCCGCGATGCCGCTCACTTCCTGAGCGGCCCGATGTCGCGCGCCTGTGCGCGACAATCATTCTCTGATGGGGCGCTGGATGGCGATGTTCAAACGCAGCACGACGACTGCGAAAGGCTTTGATTGGGCCGGCCTTGGTTGGCTATTCCTGTTTTTCTGGTATTTCTCGGGTATCACCCAACTTCTTATCCAACTGACCGGCACGTCTGGCTTCAGTGGTTTCCGCCAAGCCTTCTTCATGAGTGCGCTGTGGCTGGCGCCCATGTTGCTGTTCCCGCGCCGTACGCGCCTGCTTGCCGCCTTGATCGGCGTGGTGCTGTGGGCCTGCTCCATGGCGAGCCTGGGTTACTTCTTCATTTACCAGCAGGAATTCTCTCAGAGCGTCATCTTCATCATGTTCGAATCGAACATTTCTGAAGCCGGCGAATACGCGACCCAATATTTTGCCTGGTGGATCGTGCTGGCCTTCATTGCCCACACCGCCTTCGCCGTCTTCCTCTGGACGCGCCTGCGTCCGGTGTACCTGCCTCGCGGCCAGTCGATCGTCGCAGCAGTCGCTATTGTATTGGCGGTTGTGGGGTATCCGCTGGTCAAGCAGATCGCCACCAGTGAAACCATGGAATTGGCCATCGACCGTTTCGAAACCCGCATCGAACCTGCCGTACCTTGGCAGATGATCGTTGCCTACCGCCGCTACACCGAGCAACTCGACAATATGCAAGGCATGTTGACCAGTGCCAGCCAGATCCCGCCCTTGAAAAACCTCAAGGACAGCATGGCCGGCCAACCGTCCACGTTAGTGCTGGTCATCGGCGAGTCCACCAACCGCCAGCGCATGAGCCTCTACGGCTACCCGCGCAACACCACGCCGGAACTGGATAAGCTGCGCGACCAATTGGCGGTATTCGATAACGTCATCACCCCGCGCCCCTACACCATTGAAGCGCTGCAACAGGTGCTGACCTTTGCTGACGAAGAAAACCCTGACCTGTACCTCAAGACGCCGTCGATTGTCAGCGTGATGAAACAGGCCGGCTACAAGACCTTCTGGATCACCAACCAGCAGACCATGACCAAGCGCAACACCATGCTCACGACCTTTTCCGAACAGGCCGACGAACAGGTGTACCTGAACAACAACCGCAACCAGAACGCTCGCCAATACGACGGCGATGTGCTGGCACCGTTTTCCAAGGCCCTGGCCGATACTGCCGAACGCAAGTTCATCGTGGTGCACCTGCTGGGCACCCACATGAGCTACCAGTACCGTTACCCGCCGACCTTCGACAAGTTCACCGACCGCCAGGGCGTTCCTGCGGGCGTCAGCGATGCGCAGTTGCCGACCTACAACAGCTATGACAACGCCGTGCTGTACAACGACTTCGTGGTCTCCAGCCTGATCAAGGACTACGCCAAGACCGACCCCAACGGCTTCCTGCTGTACCTCTCGGACCACGGCGAAGACGTGTTCGACTCGGTCGGCCACGACACCCTTGGCCGCAACGAAGGCAAGCCGACCGCGCCGATGTACACCATCCCGTTCATGGCCTACGCCTCACCCAAATGGCGCGAAAGCCACGACTGGAGCTTTGCCGGCGACCTGCAACGGCCTTACAGCAGCTCGCAACTGATCCACACCTGGGCTGACATGGCCGGCTTGAGCTTTGACGAGCTGGACCACAGCAAGAGCCTGGTCAGCGACAGCTTCAAGCCACGCCCGTTGTTGATCGGCAACCCTTATGAGACCAAGCAGAAGGCGCTGATCGACTTCAGCCTGATCAAGCCAAAGAAGGCCGATGGCAGCGAAGTGGTGCTCAAGTAATCCTGGGTTTTGTTACGGGAATATAGTTCGCCCAGCCCTCTCGTATTTGAACCATACCCTCCCTCACCGGGAGGGTACGCTCCAGCACCTTTGCACTGGGTGGAAGCTATAACCCTTTCCGGCAAAGTTAACAAAACCGTTAACTTTGCCGGCACTTTCAGTTAATTCCCACTTAATAAGATAGCGCCATAGTCGCTCCATGATTCTGATCAAGGAACGGCCAGACACCTATCACTCTTAATGGGAATACCGCAATGAAACTCTCGACGTTGATGCTTGCCAGCCTGATGACCCTGACCTCCGCCGCCGCCTTTGCAGAGGGCGGCTCAGAGCGATCGAAGGAGTTCTACAACAACTTCAGCTTCATTCAGAAAGAAACCCATGGCGCGGCTGAACAGCGAACTGCCTCTGCCGACGGAAAGACATTGAAGGTCGACACCGTCGATAAGGAACAACCAAACAGTTGATTTAATCTTTATTTAATCCGCACCACCCCTTGCCATCCTGCTCCGTTGGCAAAGGTTTATTGGGCGCCATGTAATGGCGCCTTTTTTTCGTCGGTTATTTATTACAGTGGCTTATTCCAGAACAACATACGCCCATGGGCCGGATCAAACACTGCATCGTCAAATCCAAACTTGCGGTATGCCGATTGCGCCAGTTCATTGCCTTCAAGCACTTCCAGGGTGATCTTGCAGCAGCCGCGCTGCCGAGCAATTTCCTCGACCTTTTGCAGCATTTTCTGACTCAAGCCGAAGCCACGAAACTGAGCCATCACCACCACGTCGTGGACGTTGACCAGCGGGCGGCAAGCAAAGGTCGAGAAACCTTCAAAACAGTTGACCAACCCCGCTGGCTCGCCGCCGACAAACGCCAGCACGCTGAATGCATGGGGCCGCTTGGCCAGCTCGGCAGGCAGTTGCTGCAAGAGATCGGCGGGCAAGGTGTGGCCGCCGCCCATCGGATCTTCAGCATAATGATTGAGCAACAGGCCGATGGCTTCGGCGTGCACCACGTTGGTGTAGCTGGCTTGCAGCACCAGGATGTCTGGGGTGTCCATTTCCTTCCTCGATAACGACAACCAGGGATTCGTTTCCCTTTGAGAGCTGCGATTGTAAGCGCGGAGTCGGCAGCAGATGAAGGAGATTAACTACAAATGCCCGACAGAAAGCGCGAAGGTTGCAGGCATCAAAACGCGCAAACGGCCCCGGAACGGCGATTCTTCCTAGACGGCGAAGCGTTGCAGTTGCATCTCTCGCAAGCGGCTGAGGGTGCGACGGAAAGGAAACTCCAGGTAGCCTTCAGTGTACAGGCTCTCCAAGGGCACCCTGGCTTCGATAAAGAGCGGCACCTTGCGGTCGTAGCATTCGTCCACCAGCGCAATAAAGCGCCGCACGCTGTCATCGTGCACCGACAGTTCCGGCAAATCGCGATCTCCCGCCGCCACACGCTCAGCACCGTCCTCGGTGCCGCGGGCAATCCGCCCGGGGCGCCGTTGTGCACTGAGGTTGGGGACGTCTTCGAGCAGGATGGCCTCAAACCGATCACACAGCAGCATGAAATCCATTGCCGCCAGGGGTTGCTCGCACAATTCGGCATAACGACACCAGAGCACCGTGGCACTGGCCTGCACCGCGACAATGGAACGGTAACCTACGCTCACCACCCCGCTGCTTACGCGTTGCCCTTGGCTCAAGTTCTTGAACACCGCAGCCAGCGCATCCGGTTGATTAACCCAGTAGCGCTGCATGCCCACACCCGGATGCAAGCGATGGTCTTCGCCACCGTCCACCGCCACCACCTGCATATGCTGCTCGAGCGCATCGATGCCCGGCAGGAAACGCTCGCGATTGAAACCACCGGCGTATAGCTGTTCAGGCGGTTGATTGGAGGTGCACACCATCACCACGCCTTCCTCGAACATCACCTGGAACAAGCGGCCGAGGATGATCGCGTCACCGATGTCATTCACAAACAGCTCATCAAAGCACAACACGCGCACGTCCTGGCTCAGTTCCCGGGCCAACGCCTGCAAGGGATCCTGGGTGCCCGTGAGCTGGAACGAGCGTTGATGCACCCACCCCATGAAGTGATGAAAATGCTGACGCCGCGCGGGCACGCGCAGGCTTTGATAGAACTGGTCCATCAGCCAGGTTTTACCACGGCCCACCGGCCCCCACAGGTAAACCCCGGTAATCGCCGAACGGCCTTGGTGCAAGGCTTCGTGGCAGGCTTGCAGGGCTTGCACTGCCTGGCGCTGGGCATCGTCGGGGACGAACCCTTGCTGGGCGATGGCGTGTTGATAAGCGGCGAGGGGCGAGTCGAAAGTCATGCTTGCCAGTATGACTTACACACAGATATCCAGCCGTGAAATCTTCGTTTTTGCCCCACAGGACCTGGAGCAACGTTAATAGGCGTGTGATGTGCGACAGGTTGATATCACCAGAACTGGGTTAGAGGTGCAGCAGCTTAGCAGAGGCTCCTGACAGGAAATGTCAGGAATGTGGGAGGGGGCTTACTCCCGATAGCAGTGGTTCAGCCAACCAGTACATTGACTGATACACCGCTATCGGGAGCAAGCCCCCTCCCACATTTGGATTGAAGACCACCCGCGCAATAGCCGTCGGCGGTCCCCCCAACTTACGCCAGGCTCTTGCTAACCACCTCAAACACATCGCTGGACAGCTCACCACACGCCCGAATGCGCTCCAGTTCCGCTTTCATCAGCGCCTGGCGCGCACCATCGTACTTGCGCCAGCGCGTCAGCGGCGCCAGTTGGCGTGAGGCGATCTGCGGGTTCAGGGTATTGAGCTGGATCACCAGGTCCGCCAGGAAGCGATAACCTGAGCCATCCGCCGCATGGAAGTTGACCAGGTTCTGCCCGGCAAACGCGCCAACCAATGCGCGCACCTTGTTCGGGTTCTTGATGGTAAACGCCGGATGCTCCATCAACGCCTTGACCCGTGCCAGCCCGCCCGGCAACGTGCTGCCTGCCTGTACGCTGAACCACTGGTCCATGACCAACGGGTTGTCCTTGAAATTCTCGGCAAACACCGCCAACGCCTGGGCTTTTTCCGCCTCGAACGGCGAGTTCACCAGCACCGCCAGGGCGGTCAGGCGTTCGGTCATGTTGTCGCTGGTATCAAACTGATCCAGGGTGGCCGCCAACACTTCGGGCTTGCCGCTGAGCATCAGGTAGGACAGCGCAATATTCTGCAAGGCGCGACGGGCAAAGTGCTCGGCTTCTGCGACGTAGGGCGTTTGCTTGGACAGGTCACGGTTGGCCTGGTAACGCAGCCACAGCCCTTCGAACAGGTTGTCGGCCAGTTGCTTGCGGGCAAACTCGCGGGCGGCGTGGATGGCGTCCACATCCGCCACTTCGCTGATTTCGGTCAGGTAGGCTTCACTCGGCAGCGAAAGCATTTCCGCGACCATGGCCTGATCCAGGCTTTCGTCGCTCAATACCGAGCGCAGCGCGTCGATCAGGCGTTGATCCAGCTTCAGCGGCTGGCCCGCCTGATGCTGGCCGATCAGCTCCTGCAGCACTTGCACCGACAGTTGCTGGCCAGCGTCCCAACGGTTGAACCCGTCACTGTCGTGCTGCATCAGGAACATCAGTTGGTCGCGGTTGTAAGGGAAGCTCAGTTTCACCGGCGCCGAGAAGCCACGCAGCAACGAAGGCAAGGGCTTTTCGGCAACATCGACGAAGGTAAACGTCTGCTCGGCTTCAGTCACCGAGATCACCCGGGATGTGCCGCCAGCGCTCGCTTCACCGGCCAGGCGCAAGGCGATACCCGCGCCCTGCCCGTCCAGCAAGCCCAGTGCCACCGGAATCACGAACGGCAGTTTTTCGACCTTGTCCGGGGTTGCCGGGCAGCTCTGGCGGAAGGTCAGGCTGTAGGTCCTGGCCGCGGCGTCGTAGGACTCACTGACCGCCAGACGCGGCGTACCGGCCTGGCTGTACCAGCGTTTGAACTGGCTGAGGTCGGCGCCGTTGGCATCTTCCATGGCCTTGATGAAGTCATCGCAGGTCACGGCCTGGCCGTCATGGCGTTCAAAGTACAGGTCGCTGCCTTTGCGGAAGCCTTCGGCGCCGAGCAAGGTGTGGATCATACCGACCACTTCCGAGCCTTTTTCGTACACGGTCAGGGTGTAGAAGTTGGAAATCTCGATAAAGCTGTCCGGGCGTACCGCGTGGGCCATGGGGCCTGCGTCTTCAGCGAACTGGTGGGTACGCAGGTACGCAACGTCCTGGATGCGCTTGACCGTGGCCGAATTCATGTCGGCGGAGAAGCCGGAGTCACGGAACACGGTGAAGCCTTCCTTGAGCGACAGCTGGAACCAGTCGCGGCAGGTCACGCGGTTGCCCGACCAGTTGTGGAAGTACTCGTGGGCGACGATGGCCTCGACACGCTGGTGAGCGGCGTCGGTGGCAGTTTCGGCGCGGGCCAGCACGGCGCTGGAGTTGAAGATGTTGAGGCCCTTGTTCTCCATGGCGCCCATGTTGAAGTCGTTGACCGCCACGATCATGAAGATGTCGAGGTCGTACTCACGGCCGTAGGTTTCTTCATCCCAGCGCATGGATTTTTTCAGGCTGGTCATGGCGTGCTGGCACTTGTCGATGTTTTCCGGTTCGACGTAGATGCGCAGCGCTACTTCACGATGGGTCATGGTGGTGAAGCTGTCTTCGACGCACCACAGGTCACCGGCCACCAAGGCAAACAGATAGGCCGGTTTCTTGAACGGGTCTTCCCAGGTCGCCCAGTGACGGCCGTCTTCACCGGGGCCGCTGGCAATCGGGTTACCGTTGGAGAGCAGCACCGGGTAGCTGTGTTGCTCGGCGATCACCGTGGTGGTGAAGACGCTCATCACGTCCGGGCGGTCGAGGTAATAAGTGATCTTGCGAAAGCCTTCGGCCTCGCACTGGGTGCAAAACATGCCGCTGGATTTATACAAGCCTTCCAGGGCGGTGTTGGTTTCCGGGTGGATCTTGACCGTGGTGTCGAGGGTGAACGTCTCACTTTTTGGCTGCAGTGTCAGGTGGCTGTCGGTCAACTGGTAGTCAGCGTCCGTCAGTTCCTGGTCGGCCAGGTTCACGCTCAACAGCTCAAGCTGCTGGCCATCGAGCACCAGCGGCGGCAGGCCGGCGCCGCGCTCAGGGTTGCGGCGCATCACCAACTGCGCGTGGACCAGGCTGTGGTCCTCGAACAACTCGAAGGTCAGGTGCGTCTCGTCGATCAGGTAGTCCGGCGCCTGATAGTCCTTAAGGTAGATCATCTTCGGTTGTTCGGTGCGCATGCGTGGGATCCTTCTACTGATGCACGGCGAGCTGGTAAGCCGTGTATTTACGAATGTTGATAACGCCGGTGTCGAAGATCAGGTATTGGCCCTTGATCCCCAGCAGCGTGCCTTCGGCAATCGGGTTCTTGTCCAGGTTGAAGCTGACGATCTTGGTCGGATACTGCTCGACCGGGTAGCGGATTTCAATCGGCTCGATGTCGGCAATGGTCTGGATGGCTTGCAGGCCAAAGCGCTCCTGCAAACCCAGCAAGCCTTCGGCACAGGAAGCGAACAGGTCATCACGCACCTGCTTGAGGTCCACGGACTGCGCGTCCCCCTTGAGCAAGGCGCGCCAATTGGTCTTGTCGGCCACCTGGCTGCGGAACAGATCTTCGACGAAGCCAGACTGCTGGCGCGTGGCGACACGCATGATCGGCAGCGCCTGGCTGGCGCCCTGGTCCAACCAACGGGTGGGCAACTGGGTGGCGCGGGTGATGCCGACCTTGACCCCCGACGAATTGGCCAGGTACACCACATGGTCGGTCATGCAGAATGTTTCGCCCCAGCCCGGGTCACGGCAGGTGCCGGCGTCGTAATGGCAACGCTCGGGGCTCATGATGCATAGGTCGCACTGGGCCAGCTTGGTCATGCACGGGTAGCAATACCCCTGGCTGAAACTGGTTTTGGTCTTGCGCCCGCAATGGCTGCAATGAATGGCCCCCAGGTACTCCAGGCGCACATGGGTGCCGATCAAGGGGTTGACCGGCACCTCGGTATCGCCCAGGCGAAAAGCGTATTGAACGGTCGGCTCACCGAGTTGCGCCGACATTTTGCTGACTGCACCGCGACCAATTTCAATCAATGGATCGCATCCGACTTGAACAGGATGTTCGGCACCGGAGTCGACTTGGAGGCGCATTCCTGCGGGCCCATGTAGCCGGTGCGCTGATCTTCGGGCAAGTTCTGGATTTCCCAGGCGATCACCGCCTGCAAAGACAGCTCGCGCTGCTCGGCGGTGAGCTTGCGGCCATCGGACCACTTGCCGATTTCCACCGCGAGCTTGAGGCTCTCGTAGATGTCCGGGGTGATGTTTTCAATCATTTCAGCAAAAGAGGACATAAGGCTCTTCCTTATCAAATAGACGCTTTGCGACGGTTGTACAAACCACCGAGCAAACCCGTCAAGCAACCGATGACCAAGCCGCCCACGTGGGCCGCGTTGGCGATTTCGCCGAAGCCGATCATCGAGACCAGCCCCGACAGGCAGAGCAACAACCACACCAGCATCATCACCAGCACCCCACGGGGCAGGCGATAGGCTGGGTTGGGCGACAATAATTGGAAGATCCAGCAATGCCCGAGCAGGCCATACAGCACGCCGGACAAACCGCCAAACAGGCCGGGGCCGCCATAGGCGTATTGACCGTAGTTGGAGACCAGGCTGAACAACAGGGTCAGGCCCAGCAGGTTGATACTGCCCTGGCGCGCTTCAATGCGCCGGCCCAGTTCCCAGTACCACATGCCGTTCATGGCCAGGTGCAGGATGCCGAAGTGGATCAGCATCGGCGTGACCAGGCGCCACCACTGCCCCGATGCCAACGTGTCGGCAAGCGGTGTGAACTGGATGTACTCGCCCAGCACCCGGAACGGCAGGAAGGTCAGCCAGGCCATGGCTTGCAGGTTTTCGCCGAGCAATGTCACAGCACCGACGATCAGGCTGGCCAGCAGCACCAGCGCCGTGACCGGACTGTGACGCACCTGCTGGACAAAGCTTGGCCGCGCAACCGGCGCCTGTTCGGGAATATCCAGTTGCTGGTCCGGGTCGCCTGCAGGAAAGCGCTGATACAACACGCGCACATCGTCGCTGATGCTCTCGGGCACCCACAACACTTGCTCACCCGCCTCTTCACTGACGCGATGGGGCACTTGCATGCGTTGCAGCAGTTTGACAAAACCGCCCAGGTCGACGCTCAGGGGCAAGCGCAATACGGCCACGGTACTCATTTGATAACCTCGGGCCGCTCAACGTCGACCCATACGAATTTACGCGGATCCAGTTGGGTTTCCTGGTCCAGCCGATACGCCACCAACTTGCCGTACAGCACTGCGCTGTAGTCCAGGCAGGCCAGGTTCGGGCGGATCGGCGCGGGTTTGCCGCTGCGCCAGTAGTGGCCGACGAACAACAAGGGTTCATCGACGCCATAACGCAGCAGGGAATTCTTTTCCGTGGAAGACAATGGCGTGCGCGCCACCGGCTCTGGCAAGGCGTCGGGCTGGAACACGATATCGCCGTAGGTCTTGGGGTCGTCTTCCCAGAATTTAGTGCGGAAGAACGAGCGCGTCAGGCCATCGCCACCGGTCAGGGTAAGGCCGTCGGGCAGGCGCATATCGGTGCCGCGCAACAGACGGTCGAAGGCGTTGCAGGCGAAACTGCCCGGTACGGCGGCGGCTTGCAGGAAGTGCTGGTCGATGCAGCCGTCCGGGAAGGTCGCGCGCAGCGGCTGGATAAAGCCCTCGTCCCAGCACGCATGCACCACGCGGAAACGCCCGGCATCGACAAACAGCGGCATGTCGTAGAACCAGCCGAGGAAGTCGTGCCAGTCGGCCGGGTGATGTTCAAACTGGGTCAGGGTCTCGTGGATCAACCGCGCATGCCGTGGGTTGTGCTCGCGCACGAACTGCTTGCCACTGCCGGGCGGTGCCGGGGTGGACCAGCCCAGGGCGTTGAACTCGTGGTTGCCCATGATGCACAGCGCCTGGCCGGCCTCGGCCATGTCGTGGACGATATGCAACGCCTCGCGGATGCGCGGGCCACGGTCGATGATATCGCCGAGGAACACCGCCATGCGTGACGGGTGGCGCCACGTGCCGCCCTGCTTGTGGTAACCCAATTGGTCGAGCAAGTGCTCAAGGGTATGAGCGCAACCGTGCACGTCACCAATCAGGTCGTAGCTACGCGCGGGATCGAGCATCAGTCGCCTCCACCCCCCAAGCGGCTGCCCCAGCCCAGCTTGGTGCGGCACACTTCGTAGTAGTTGTGATCCAGCGGGTGGATCAAGCGCAACTTCTGTGCCTTCTTGCTCACGGTGATGGTGTCACCGGGGGCGCAGGTGAAATGGTTCTGCCCGTCGCAGGAGACTTGCGGGTAGATCTGCATGTCTTTGGACACCACGATTTTCAGCTCACTGTTGCCATCGACCACAATCGGCCGGCTGGACAACATATGGGGGTACATCGGCACGATCACAATGGCATCGAGCTTGGGATGCATGATCGGGCCACCCGCCGACAGCGCGTAAGCAGTAGAGCCGGTGGGCGTGGCGACGATCAGGCCGTCGGCCTTCTGACTGCACACGAACTGGCCGTCGATATACAACTCGAACTCGATCATCCGCGTGGACTTGCCCGGGTGCAGCACCACATCGTTGAGGGCGTCGCCCTGGCCGATGGCCTCGCCATGGCGACGCACTTCGGCTTGCAGCAGGAAGCGGTTCTCCACCAGGTAATGGCCATCGAGCACCTTGGCCACTTCGACTTCCAGCTCATCGGGGCGGATATCGGTGAGAAACCCCAGGCTGCCCCGGTTGATCCCCAGCACCGGCACGTTATGCCGCGCCAGCGCCCGGGCGGCACCGAGCAGGCTGCCATCGCCGCCGACCACGATGACCATGTCACACACTTCGCCGAGCATCTTGCGCGACGAGGTTTGCAGGCCATGGCCCGGGAGGATTTCGGCGATGGTGTCTTCGAGGATCACATGCAGGTGGCGCTCGAGCAGAAACTTCTTCAGCCGGCGGACGGTGTCCAACACCTGGGTACTGCCCAGGCGACCGATAATGCCGATATTGCGAAATTGCTCCATGGGGCTCCTGCGGGGTTTTGGGGTGTGGCAAAAAGAACGATTATGGGCGAAAGGCCGTCTCAGGCAAAATCCTTTGTCGCCGCCAAGCCTTGATGACAATGGTTCTCAAGCACCCTCACCCGGTTGAAAAGGCTATGCTCGGACCATGACAGTGTTCCCTGACTTGCACGCCCTGCCCCGTCAATTGCGCCACCCCGAGGTGCGCGACCTGGCGTGGGTGATGCTCGCCCCGCCGATGCTGGCGCAGACGCCGTGGCCGCAACGCCACCCGCTGGCCGGCAGTGACTGGGTGCAGGCGCCCCACCTGCTCGAAGCCTGGCTACGCCAGCTGGACCGCGACAGCAGCGCCTTGCAGCAGTGGCTGAGCCTGTCGCGCACGCGGCGCCTGGGCCTCTACTACGAACGTTTGTGGCAGTTTGCCGTGCAGCATGCGCCGGGCGTGGAGTTACTGGCGGCCAACCTGCCGATCCGCCGGGCCGGGCATACCCTGGGCGAGCTGGACATGCTGCTGCGCGACCGCGATGGCGTGCACCACCTGGAACTGGCGATCAAGCTCTACCTGGGCCCGCAGGACGGCGATGGCGAAGACGCCGCGCAATGGCTCGGCCCTGGGTGCCATGACCGGCTGGACCGCAAGCTGGCGCACCTGGCCCAGCACCAACTGCCGATTTCGGCGCGGGCCGAAAGTCGCGAAGCCTTGGCAGCGCTGGATATCCAAGCGTTCGATGCACATTTGTGGCTCGGCGGTTACCTGCTCTACCCCTGGCCCGGCGCGGCGCAACCCCCGCTCGGCGCCCATCCGCAGCATTTGCGCGGGCGCTGGTTGCACCAGCGTGATTGGCAGGATTTTGTCAGCACCCGCCCAGCCGGCCGCTGGCAACCCCTGCCCCGCCATGCCTGGCTGGCGCCGGCGCATTACCCGGCGGATGAGGTGTGGAGTGACGCGCAGATGCAGGGCTGGCTGGCGCAACTGGACCCGATGGCACCCGCGCAGTTGCTGGTGCGGATGGTGCAGGCCGGTGAGGACTGGGAAGAGGCGGAGAGACTGTTTCTGGTGGCGGATCTTTGGCCGAATGTGCCTGGGGCGGGCTGACACTTTTGTACTGTTGATAAGGGCCTCTTCGCGAGCAAGCCCGCTCCCACACTTAACCGAGTACACCCTTTGGAATGCGGTTAGATGTGGGAGCGGGCTTGCTCGCGAAGGCAATGGCCCAGACGCTACAGCTTATCGATATGCCGATAATCGAGCTGCAACCCGGCAGCTAATTCCTGGGCCCGCCCCAACCTGATCGGCCCACGCTCGATATCCACCAACATCCCTGGGCACTCCAATCGCGGTAGCGCGCCGATCGCCTTGAGCCGCCCATCAGTCACCACCAGCAACTGCTGTTGCTCGCCGGGATAGCGCTTGCGCCGCGCCGCCAGCCAATGCCCGGCCTCGTTCAACGCCGCCAGCAACGGCGTGCCACCGCCAGCGCCCAGTTGATCCAGCCAGCCCGCCAAGCCCTTGGCGGCCTTGAGCCCCTGCACCTGCCATTTGGGCGAGCGCCCACTGGCCGTGAGTAACGCCATGCGCGCCCGTTGCCGATACGCATCGTCAAACAACTGGGCCAACAACCCCTTGGCATCGGTCAACGCACGATGGCGTCGGGTGGACGCCGAGGCATCGACAATCACCAACCACAGTTCAGGGGCCGAACGGCTACGCAGGTGGAACAGCACATCTGCACGGCATTGCGGCCGGCCACCGAGCAACGTGCCCGGCCAATTGATCGAACCCTGCTGCGCGCTGCGCGCCTTGCCTTGCCTGCCGTTGTCCAGTCGCCCCGCCTGGGGCCGGTCATTCGCCCCCGCGTCAGGTCGGGGGCGAATGCCTAGGGCTTTTTTGGCCAGGCCGGCACATCGCGGCGCGCGCCCGTGGGCAAGGCCGGTGCGGGCATATCGCCCCACTGGCCTTGGCCGAGTGAAGTGTCCGAAGGGCTTGACGACGGCCCTTGATTCGGTGGCGCGGCGGGCGGGGTTTGCTGTTGACGGCGATGGCGCAAGGCAAATTCAGCAACCGCCTGGATATCTTCCTCCGCGATGGCTGCCGCGCCCCGCCACGCGGCATGGGCCCGAGCGCCACGCAGCCAGACCAGGTCGGCGCGCAAGCCATCCACGCCCGCGGCAAAACAGCGCTCGGTGATCCGGGCCAATGCCTGGTCATCCAACTCGATGCTGTCCAGCCGTGCCCGCGCCTGGGTGCAGCGCTCGCGCAAGGCGGACTGGGGTTCAGCCCACTGCGCGCAGAACGCGGCCGGATCATTGTCGAAATCCAGGCGACGGCGGATGATCTGCCCGCGCTCGGCGGGCAAGGTCTGCCCGCTCAACGCCACATTGAAGCCGAAGCGGTCGAGTAACTGCGGGCGCAGCTCGCCCTCTTCCGGGTTCATGGTGCCGATCAGCACAAAGCGCGCCGAATGCCGATGGGAAATGCCGTCACGCTCGATCAGGTTGGTGCCGCTGGCGGCCACGTCCAGCAAAAGGTCCACCAAGTGGTCCGCGAGCAGGTTGACTTCATCCACATACAACACACCCCCGTCAGCCTTGGCCAACACGCCGGGAGAAAATTGTGCACGGCCCTCGCCGAGCGCGGCATCCAGGTCCAAGGTGCCGACCAGGCGCTCTTCGGTCGCGCCCAGGGGCAAGGTGACGAACTGCCCGCTGGCCAACAGGTCTGCCAGGCCACGGGCCAGGGTCGACTTGGCCATGCCGCGCGGCCCTTCGATCAGCACACCGCCGATCCTGGGGTCGATGGCGGTCAGGCACAACGCCAGTTTCAGGTCGTCGGCGCCGACCACAGCGGACAGCGGAAAATGGGGAATATCAGTCATCAGCTGTCTTCTTCTATATCCAGCAACAGGTTTTCCAATGCGTCGCGATACGCCCCCGGCTCCTGCCACATGCCACGCTGCTGGGCTTCGAGCATGCGTTCGGTCATGTCGCGCAAGGCGTCGGGGTTGTGCTGTTGCACAAAGGCCCGGATGTCAGGGTCGAGCAGGTAGGCATCGGCCAGCAGTGCATATTGATGATCATCGATCAGCGCGGTGGTGGCGTCGAACGCGAACAGGTTGTCCACGGTCGCGGCCATCTCGAACGCACCTTTATAGCCATGGCGCTTCACGCCTTCGATCCACTTGGGGTTGGCGGCGCGGGCACGGATCACCCGGTTCAGCTCTTCCTTCAAGGTGCGGATTCTGGGCAGGTCTGGCTGGCTATGGTCGCCATGATAGCTGGCGGCCTTGTCACCGCTCAGGGTTTCCACGGCGGCGAGCATGCCACCCTGGAACTGGTAGTAGTCGTTGGAGTCGAGCAGGTCGTGCTCGCGATTGTCCTGGTTTTGCACTACCGCCTGCACCTGGCTCAAGCGCTGGGCGAATTGCTCGCGAGCGGCGGTGCCCTCGTCGGAGCCACCGTAGGCATAGCCGCCCCAGTTCAAGTAGACCTCGGCCAAGTCCTCACGGCTTTGCCACAGGCGTCCGTCAACTGCGCCCTGCACCCCTGCGCCATAGGCACCCGGCTTGGCGCCGAAGATGCGCCAGCCGGCCTGTTTCCCCGCGGCCTCTGCGTCCAGGCCCGACTCAAGCAGCGCTTGGCGCTCGCTGCGCACCTTGGCGGCCAGCGGGTTCATGTCGTCCGGTTCGTCCAGGGCCGCCACCGCCTGCACCGCCGCATCGAACAGGCGGATCAGGTTGGCGAAGGCGTCGCGAAAGAACCCGGAAACGCGCAGGGTCACATCGACACGTGGGCGGTCGAGCAAGCTGATCGGCAGGATTTCAAAATCATCCACCCGCTGGCTGCCGGTGGCCCATACCGGGCGCACGCCCATCAGCGCCATGGCCTGGGCGATATCGTCGCCGCCAGTACGCATGGTCGCCGTGCCCCAGACCGACAGGCCGAGTTGGCGCAAATGGTCACCGTGGTCTTGCAGGTGACGTTCAAGAATCAGATTGGCCGATTGAAAGCCGATGCGCCAGGCCGTGGTGGTTGGCAGATTGCGCACGTCTACAGTGAAGAAATTTCGCCCTGTCGGCAGTACATCCAGACGCCCGCGGCTTGGCGCACCGCTGGGCCCTGCCGGCACAAAGCGCCCATTCAAGGCATCCAGCAAACCGTACATTTCCGCCGGGCCGCATGCATCCAGGCGTGGCGCCACGACAATGCGCAGGCTTTCGATGACCGACTTCACGTCCTCCCAGCCGGGCTCCTCCAATTGCTCGATGGGGCCTTCCAGCGCTTGCTCGATCAAACGCGCCGCGTACAGCTCCAAGCGCTCGCGGGTATCGCCGGCGGTGCGCCACAACTGCCCATCAATCTTTTGCAGCACCAACGGGCGCCGCCCCGTCCACGGCTCGGCCAGTGCGCAATCGAGCGGGTCAAAACCCAGCTCGAATGCCTTGGCCAGCACCCGCAGCAGGCTCGATTGCGGGCCACGGCCATCGCCACGGGGAATGCGCAGCAGCGCCAGCAAGGTGTCGATGCGCAGGCGACCTTCGGGCGACTCGCCAAAGATATGCAGGCCGTCGCGGATCTGCGACTCCTTCAAGTCACACAGGTAGGTGTCCAGGCGCGGCAACCAAATGTCGGCGTCAGCCTCGCCGTCCAGTTCCAGTTCCTGGTCGATGCGTGTTTCGCGCACCAGCTTGAGAATGTCTTTTTGCAACTCAAGGGCGCGGCGCGGGTCGAGCAATTGTGCTTCGTAGTACTCGTCGGCCAACAGCTCCAGGTTACGCAGCGGGCCGTAGGTTTCAGCGCGGGTCAGTGGCGGCATCAGATGGTCGATGATCACCGCCTGGGTGCGCCGCTTGGCCTGGGCGCCCTCGCCCGGGTCGTTGACGATAAACGGGTAGATATTCGGCAAAGGCCCCAGCAACACATCCGGCCAGCAGTTTTGCGACAGGCCCACGCCTTTGCCCGGCAACCACTCCAGGTTGCCGTGCTTGCCCACATGGATCACGCCATGGGCGCCGTAGGTGTGGCGCAGCCAGAAGTAAAACGCCAGGTAGCCGTGGGGCGGCACCAGGTCCGGGTCGTGGTACACCGCACTGGCGTCCACTTGGTAACCCCGGGCCGGCTGGATGCCGACGAAGGTCAGGCCCAGGCGCAGGCCGGCGATCATCATGCGACCGTCGCGAAACATAGGATCGTTTTGTGGGGTGCCCCAACGTTCCAGCACGGCCTCGCGATTGGACTCCGGCAGGCGATCGAACATCGCCTGGTAATCCTGCAGGCCCAGGCTTTGATGGCAGGGGCGCAGGTCGAGGCTGTCGAGGTCGTTGGTGACGCCGCCGAGCAACGCATGGATTAGCGCGGTGCCACTGTCGGGAAGCAGCTGCGCCACCGGATAGCCTTCGGCTTGCAGGGCACGCAGGATATTCAGCGCCGCCGCCGGCGTGTCTAGCCCCACACCGTTACCGATGCGACCGTCGCGGGTCGGGTAATTGGCGAGGATCAGGGCGATGCGTTTTTCGGCATTCGGCACCCGGGCCAGGTCGACCCAGCGCCGCGCCAGTTCAGCGACAAAATCCATGCGCTCAGGCGCTGCGCGGTAGCACACCACGTCCGACTGGCTGCGCTCGCTGCGCCAGGCCAGGTCTTTGAAACTGATGGGCCGGCTGATGATGCGCCCATCCAGTTCCGGCAAGGCAATATGCATCGCCAGGTCGCGGGGGCCGAGCCCCTGTTCGCTGGCCTGCCATCCGGGCTGGTTATCCTGGGCGCAGATCGCCTGGATTACCGGGATATTGCGCCGAAACGGGCGCAGGTGCGGCGCTTCGGGGCTGGATTGGGCGAAACCCGTGGTGTTGAGGATCACCGCAGCGTCCACGTCGTCGAGCAGGTCCTCGACCACCGTGAGGCAACCGGGCTCTTTCAAACTGGCCACCGCGATGGGCAACGGGTTAAGGCCCGCGGCCTGCAAGCGCTGGCAAAAAACATCGATAAAACCGGTATTGGCCGCCTGCAAGTGGGAGCGGTAGAACAGCACCGCGGCCACCGGGCAATCGGCGCTCCAATCGGCCTGCCAGTCATTGAGGCGGGCATTGGCTTTATTGGGGTGATAGATCGCCGTACGCGGCAGGGTTTGCGGCTCCGCCCAGGCATAGTCGCGGCCCAAATGGGCACTGGCCAGGCAGTGATAAAAATCCAGCGCATTGCCCAGGCCACCCTGGCGCAAAAAGTGCCACAGCCGCTCGCGCTGCTCGGCATCAACGGTGCTCAGGCCACTGAGCTCCGGGTCCGGGCGATCATCCCCCGGCACCAGGATCAGGGTGACGCCGCGTTCGGCCAGCTCCACCAGACGCTCGATGCCATAGCGCCAATAACCAATGCCACCGTGCAGGGAAATCAGGATGACCTTGGCGTGGCGCAACACCTCATCAACGTACAGGTCGACCGAGGCGTGGTTCTGCACCTGCATCGGGTTGGCCAGGCGCAGGCTGGGGTAATCCAAGGGCAACTGCTGCGCCGCTTCGGCGAGCAGCGCCAGGCTGGAATCGCCGCTGCACAGGATCACCAGTTCAGCGGGGGTTTGGCCAAGGTCGGCAATATTGTCGTCCGCGACGAAACCACCGGGTTGGGTCCTGAGCAGGTGCATGGTTAAACGCTGAGGGCGGCGCGCAGTTGCGCTTCAAGGCCGGCGGCATCCAGTTCCTGGCCGATCAGCACCAGGCGCGTGGTCCGCGCTTCATCGGCGCCCCAGGCACGGTCGAAGTGCTTGTCGAAGCGCGTGCCCACGCCCTGGATCAGCAGGCGCATCGGCTTGTTCGGGATCGCGGCGAAGCCTTTGATACGCAGAATGCCGTGCTGGACAACCAATTGCGTCAAGGCGTCGAGCAACAGCGCTTCGTCGGCTTGAGGCAGGTTGATGGAGATGGAGTCGAAGGCATCGTGATCGTGGTCGTCTTCACCGTCGTGGTGATGATCGTGATGGCTGTGACGAGCGTCGATATGTTCCTCGGAACCGGCGCCCAGACCGATCAGCACGTCCAGGGGCAGGCGACCGCTGCTGGCTTCGATGACCTTCACCGCCGGCGGCAGCTCTTCGGCGACTTCCAGGCGCACGCGGGCCAGGTCTTCGGCACTGATCAGGTCGGCTTTGTTGAGGATTACCAGGTCGGCGCTGGCCAGTTGGTCGGCGAACAGTTCGTGCAACGGCGACTCGTGGTCCAGGTTCGGGTCGAGTTTGCGCTGGGCGTCGACTTGATCCGGGAACGCGGCGAACGTACCAGCGGCCACGGCCGGGCTGTCGACCACGGTGATCACCGCATCGACTGTGCAGGCGCTGCGGATTTCCGGCCACTGGAAGGCTTGCACCAGCGGTTTTGGCAGGGCCAGGCCCGAGGTTTCGATGAGGATATGGTCAAGGTCACCGCGACGGGCAACCAGTTCGCGCATCACCGGGAAGAATTCCTCCTGAACGGTGCAGCACAGGCAACCGTTGGCCAGTTCGTACACGCGGCCGTTGGCTTCTTCTTCGGTGCAACCGATGGAGCACTGCTTGAGGATTTCACCGTCAATGCCCAGCTCGCCGAACTCGTTGACGATCACCGCAATCCGACGGCCCTGGGCATTGTCGAGCATATGGCGCAGCAACGTGGTTTTGCCCGAGCCCAGGAAGCCGGTAACGATGGTGACGGGAAGTTTGGCCAGTGTTTTCATCGGATGCCCTTTGGGGCGGGCATACGGGACGACAGGCCCTGCGGCATCGCGCAGCAGCGGATTTCGTCACCGGATCACCCCGCCCGGTTGAATTGGAAAATCGGTGACGAGGCAGGTCTCCTGGCTTGGGGCGTGCAGGTCTTGCGACCAACGCTGACTGCGCCTTCCCGCCGTCTCGGCAGTGGCGTGGCAGTCAACTGAACCCTTCACAGTTGCGGGGGCAGCCGCGGCTTGAACCGCGTTCCCTTCTTAGCTTCGACCTGGGCCGAAGAACCTCGAGGGTGCAAGGCTACGCAGTGCGGGAGAACCGGTCAATATTGATCGTTCGCACGCCACAGAAGCGCTCACCCGATGCGAGGCCCAATCAACTTGAAACAAATTACTTGTCGGTTCAAGGAATCATTTGCGCAGCGCAAACCACAACTCTCTGCCACGTCATCAAGGCCATTGATGCGTGGTTCACCCAACATTCTATGGAGTCAACAATGGCACTCACAGTCTCGCCACACATCAATACAGCACCGCCTGCCGAAACGCACGCTATCACCCAGCGAGAAAATCCGCAGACCACAACCAGCGAACGGCCCGTCGACCTGCTGACTCGCGAGGAGCTCTTGCAAGAAATCATCGACAATATGGACGCCTTGCATGACCCCAGGTTCGACTCCGAAACCATCACCCGCGATTCGCTCAAGAGGACAGCTGACGGAGTGCCGCTGCGAGGCACACCGCCAACACCACGCCAGAGCGAGATCGCGGCGGAGACCTTGAAGCGCAAAGACGTGTTCAAGGAACTCGACTTGATTGGCGGGAGCACCATGTTCCCGCTCAACGGCACATTTACCCTCGATGATGCAGAGAATGTGGCCGCCGGACGCCGTTCGACAGTCGCTTTTGCCGAGTAAAACCTTGAAGGCCGGTGCAGCGAACGATAGCCGGCTGCCTCTAGGGGTATGACTGAACTCAACAGTGCCCTTTCCATCCACGGGGAAGGGCCAAACCCTGAATGCCATACAACCCTCATTGACGCATAACTCCCGCTCATGCTCTCCTACACATCTTGTTTCGGGTGCCCTTCACAGGGTGAAACGGGAAATCGGTGCGCCATAGACCTATGGCAAGTCCGGTGCTGCCCCCGCAACGGTAAGCGAGCGAAGCGTCAAATCCACTGTGCTGCGCATGGGAAGGAGATGCTTATCAGGCTGGACTCTTTCAAGAGCCGCCCCTCGCAAGCCCGGAGACCGGCCCGAAAAAATCAGATAACAAACCCGCGGTGGGCGGGCGCTGTTCAGAACCCTGCGTGCCTGGCTCGCGGGGTTTTCATGCGCTCGTTTCACCCTGACACTCGAAAGGGACGCGCCATGTCGATCATCAGCAGCACTTCGCACTCCGCCAGCAGCACCGCCACCTTGAGCCAACGCCTGACTGCCGCTATCGGTGCGTCGATCCTGGGCGCGTGCCTTGTGTATTTCGCCGGCTTCTCGCATATCGAGGCCGTGCACAACGCGGCCCACGATACCCGCCACAGCGCCGCATTCCCGTGCCACTGAGACTTGCCGACATGATCAAGCGTATTGCCCGAACCGCAGGGTTCACCGGCTTGTTGGCCGCCCTGCTGCTGACCCTGCTGCAAAGCTTGTGGGTCGCGCCGTTGATTTTGCAGGCGGAGACCTATGAAAAGGCTCCGGCTGTCGCCGAAGTCACCCATGAACATGCCGCAGGGGCCGCTGCCCACACCCACGACGCCGAAGCCTGGGAGCCGGAAGATGGCTGGCAGCGCGTGCTGTCGACTACCGGTGGCAACCTGGTAGTGGCGGTCGGGTTTGCGCTGATGCTGGCCGGCCTGTACACCTTGCGCGCACCGACCCGCACCGCCCAGGGTTTGCTTTGGGGCCTGGCGGGTTACGCGACCTTTGTGCTGGCGCCCACCCTGGGCCTGCCACCGGAATTACCGGGCACTGCAGCGGCTGACCTTGCGCTGCGCCAGACCTGGTGGATCGGCACCGCAGCTTCCACCGCTGCGGGTATCGCGCTGATCGTGTTCGGGCGCAATTGGCTGTTGAAAGTGCTGGGCGTGGCGATCCTTGCCGTGCCTCATATCATCGGTGCGCCACAGCCACAAGTGCATTCGATGTTGGCCCCGGAGGCTCTCGAAGCGCAGTTCAAGATCGCCTCGCAGTTGACCAACGTGGCGTTCTGGCTGGCCCTGGGCCTGATCAGCGCCTGGCTGTTCCGCCGCAACCGCGATGATCAATACTCGGCATGACCCTGGTAGTCGGCCTGGGTTGCCAGCGGGGTTGTGATGTTCACACCCTGCTGGGCCTGTTTGACAGTGCGCTAGCCGAAGGCGGCATTGCACGCCAACGCATCACGGCGCTGGCGAGCATTGATCGCAAACAGGATGAACCCGGGTTGCTGGCCCTGGCCCAGTTGCTGGACTTGCCACTCCAGTGTTTCAGTGCGCAACAGTTGGCCGGTTATGAACACCGCCTGAGCCACAAGTCAGCCCTGGCTTTTGCCCATACTGGCTGTTACGGCATCGCCGAAAGCGCCGCCCTGGCCTTGGCCGAGCAACTCGCCCACGGCCCTGCCCGCCTGCTGATCACCCGCAAGAAAACCGCCCAGGCCACGTTTGCATTAGCCTGTACCGGTTAAAAACCCGATAATTGCCGTTCTCGATCATGAGCAATCTTCATGCTCGCCCGTTTTTCAACAGGAATCCTCCATGACCGTCTACTTCATCGGCGCAGGTCCCGGCGACCCGGAACTGATTACCGTCAAGGGCCAGCGGCTGATCCGCAGTTGCCCGGTGATCATCTATGCCGGCTCGCTGGTACCTGCGGCGGTGCTGGAAGGCCATCGGGCGCAACAGGTGGTCAACAGCGCCGAGCTGCACCTGGAGCAGATCATCGACCTGATCAAAACTGCCCACGCAAACGGCCAGGATGTGGCACGCGTGCACTCCGGCGACCCAAGCCTGTATGGGGCGATAGGCGAGCAGATCCGCCACTTGCGTGAGCTGGGCATCCCCTTCCAGATCATTCCCGGGGTCACGGCAGTGGCGGCCTGTGCGGCGCTGCTGGAAACCGAACTGACCCTGCCGGACATTGCCCAGAGCGTGATCCTGACCCGCTATGCCGATAAAACCAGCATGCCGGCCGGTGAAGACTTCGACAGCCTGGCTCGCCACGGCACGACCATGGCGATTCACCTGGGTGTCAACCACTTGGAGAAGATCGTCGCCGAGCTGCTGCCGCATTATGGCGCCGATTGCCCGATAGCCGTGGTGCACCGGGCTACATGGCCGGATCAGGACTGGGCCGTCGGCACCCTGGCGGATATTGCCGGCAAGGTCGCAACCAAGGGGTTCCGGCGTACTGCGTTGATTGTGGTGGGCCGGGTGCTGGCCAGTGATAGTTTCAGTGAGTCGTCGCTGTATCGGGCCGGGCATGCGCACCTTTATCGGCCTTGATTTTTTACTTCACAAAGTAAAATCAACACACTGATTTTTATTAATAAATACAGAAAAATGTGGGAGGGGCCTTGCCCCCGATGAGCATGGGTATCTACACAACTTCGTAGCTGACAACGGTAACTACGATGCGAAGCGAGCCGCTCTTGATCTTGATCTTGATCTGGCTTTTGATCTTAGGCGCCCCGTCAAACCACGCTGGCCGAACGCAGGCTTGAATCCGTGGGTAACAGCAACTTACTGAATTTAAATCAAAAAAAACGGCGCTCACGGGGCGCCGTTTTTTATGCTCGCAGTGAACACCTTACTCAGTAGTAGGCGTTTTCTTTCTGCGTGTGGTCGGTCACGTCACGTACGCCCTTGAGCTCAGGAATACGCTCCAGCAGGGTGCGCTCGATGCCTTCGCGCAACGTCACGTCCGCCTGGCCACAGCCCTGGCAACCGCCGCCGAACTTCAATACAGCGATACCGTCATCCACTACGTCGATCAGGCTCACCTGGCCGCCGTGGCTGGCCAGCCCGGGGTTGATCTCGGTTTGCAGGTAGTAGTTGATGCGCTCGTTGACCGGGCTATCGGCGTTGACGTTCGGCACCTTGGCGTTGGGCGCCTTGATGGTCAACTGGCCGCCCATGCGGTCGGTGGCGTAGTCGACCACGGCGTCGTCGAGGAAGGCTTCGCTGAAGTTATCGATGTACGCGGTGAAGCTTTTCAGCCCCAGGGCGGTGTCTTCAGGCTTCTCTTCCCCAGGCTTGCAGTAGGCAATGCAAGTCTCGGCGTATTGGGTGCCGGGCTGGGTGATAAAGACGCGGATGCCGATACCCGGGGTGTTCTGCTTGGACAGCAGGTCAGCCAGGTAATCGTGGGCGGCGTCGGTAATGGTTATGGCAGTCATGGAAACTCCTCACAGGCTTGCCGGCAGTTTACGCCAAATCATTACAGAGGTACAAAGTCCTAGTATTTTTGTCGGGAAATAATTACCCGCTCCTCAACGCCCAGCCAACGCTTGAGCGTACGATAGGTTGCTTTCTCCAGCCATTGGTAGCTGCCATAGGCGCCCAGCGCTATCACCGCGATGCAAACCGGCAGGATTGCGTAGGGGTCCAGCCCCATCCGTTCAGCAACCCACCGCCCGGCGACCAACACCAATACGTGGATCAAGTACACCGAATAAGAGCAATCACCGAGCAACTTCAAGATGCGCGAACCCTGGAAGTAAGGCTCCAGGGCCACACAGCTGATAACCAATAGCGCACTGGGCACGCCCCACTCCAGCGCTCGGGGTACATCTGCCCCGTGATAAATCGCCGCCAGCGCCACCGCGATGCCCAACAGCGGCAGCCACGCCCTGGCCCGGCACAGGCCACGGCGGTACAGCATGCCGATCACAATGCCCATCAGGAATTCCAGCACGATGTCGTTACTGTAGAACCCGCTGGCCAGGTTCAAAGCAGGGCTGATGATGCAGCACACGAGATACAGCAACGCGGCCACTACCCACAACCGGTAAGACCCGCGAACCCACAAAGCCACGGCAAACAGAACATAGAACAGCATCTCGAAGTTCAGGGTCCAGCCGACATCCAGTAACGGATACACCCCAAACCCACCCGGGTTCTCGGCCGGGATAAACAGCAGCGACAGGAGTACATGACTGGGCACGACCTGAGCTTCTGGAAACATCGAGGGTACGGCCAGAACCACCAGAGCCATGAGCAGCGTATAGAACCAATACGCCGGCGCGATCCGTGCCAGGCGCATGAGCATGAATTGCCAGGGGGTCAGCGCCTTGTCCGCGGTCGCGAGGAAAATCACCAGGCCACTGATGACAAAGAATATGTCCACCCCAATGCCGCCCTTGTCGGCAAACAGGTAGGCCAGCGGGGTGTCCACATCAAATTCAAAAAACACCTGAATGAAGTGATGCCCTACCACCATCCACGCCGCCAAGGCACGTAGCGCCTGCACTGAAATCAACATCATCGGAATACCTTTTCCATTCCCGCAAGGCAAATATCCGACCACTTCAGCGCCCGTTTGGGGAGATGACTGGATCACTGACAGTCGTTATAGGTTCTCATAGCGGTTCATGTCCAATACTCCCTCCTCCACCGGGGTGGTTTCCCGAATGTACTGCGACAGATCGTGGAAGTACTGCCAAAACTGTGGATGGCTGCGACGCACGCCCCAGCGATCAACGATCTTTTCAAAGCGTTTGGCATCCTTGGCATTTTCCATCGCCGTGACAAATGCCGGCACGTCGTGGGCCGGGATGTTGAACATGAAGTTGGGATAACTGCTCATTACCCCGGGGTAGATGGTCAGCGTGTCCAGCCCCGGCTGATAGCGATACGCCTCACCCAGCAGGAACGCTACGTTACTGTGGGCGCGGTTGCGCAGCATGCTGTAGACAACGCGCTGGCCGCTGGCGGTTTCGATGCGCAACATCGTGGCCTCGGGCAACTGATCGATCACTTTGAGCCCCGCCGCAGGGCGCGAAGTCAGGCGGCTAAGCGCCTGTTCGGCGTCCTGCAAGGCCGGGCCGATACCCGGGCGCGAGCAATACGCCCCGATGCAGCGGTTGATCGGATCGGGGCTGACGTTAAGGGCACCGTAGCGGCTCAGCAGTTGATTGGCGAAGTCGCGCTTAGGGTCTTTTTCATCCAGGTGAAGCCCGCTCGGCTTGTCGTCATCAATAGCCTCATAGTCCAGCCACAGCTTGAGCTTGCCGCTGTTCTGGTACCAGTCATCGAGGAAATCCTCGCGGGTATCGGCCGGCATCAGGCGCAGGAAGTTCTGCTCGGCACCGTTGCGGATCAGGTCGAAGTACAAGCGCGTCTGGGCCTGGTGCGACACATTGCCGAACACGTCGAAGTTCACTGCCAGTTGGTAATAGGTGCGCTCCAGCAGCGGGTAATCGAACAACCACATCGTCTGCGGCACTTCGCCGATCAAGCCCTTGGTTACCGAAGCGCTGTCGAAATGGCGGAAGATGGTCAACAAGGCATTGTCATTGCCCGCCCACAGGCTCGACCAACTCGGCGCCGGCAGGTCTGCATAGCTGTCACGGCGCAGGGCTTCGTATTGGTTGCGCTTGTCGCGATAGGCCAGCCACAGGCCCAGCACACTGCCAACATCATCGTTTTGCCCCGGCATGGCCAACAGTGGCGTGGCCTGGCCGCGGTAACGCGCATCGGTGATGTACAGGTCGTGGTCGGGCTCCTGGAACAGGGTCCAGAAGTTATCGCGGATCACGTCCGTGGCGATCTGCCCACGGCACACCGGCCCACGAATGAAGGTGCGCACGAAGTACTCGGCGTTATCCAGCATGAACTGGTAGCGCGCCTTGGCCGGGATCGCCTCGAAGGTTTCGAAAGGGTTGGCGCGGCGACCCGGCCCATAGCCCGGCAAGGCACTCACCTGCCAGTCGCCGGAGTAGAACAGGTCTTTGATCCGCGCCATTTTCGCCGCGCTGAACGGGTAAGTGATGTGGGTCTTATGCACGATCACGCCCTGCACCGGCCACAGGCGGTAATAGACTTGAGTGCCTGGGTCATCGTTGGGACGACGGGTGGCGATCAAGTCAATGGGCTGGCCGCTCGGCGTTCGCGAACGTACCCATTGGAAGAAATGCCCCGCCTCGCCGTTCTCGAAATAGATGTGCGCCAGGAACAAATGCTCGTACAACCAGCGCGCCACCAGGCTTTCCCGCGCGCCCGGCTGGTTGAACAGGTTTTCCCACTGCTGCACCTGCAAGGCTTCCCTGGCGCTGGGTGCCAGGCCTTGCTCGTCTATCGGCGCACCGGAGGCCAGCCAGCGTTGCAGGGTCTGGTATTGCTGGTCGGTCAGGCCAGTGACGGCCAGCGGCATGCCTTCCTTGGGATGGGCGCCGGCGTAGGCGTTGAACTCGCCGGGGGTCGCGCACATGTTTTCGCGATTCAGGCCCAACACGATTTCTTCAGGCAGCTTGGCATTCGGTTGCAGCGGCGCGTTATGCCCCAGCTCCAGCATGCGCGCCATCAACGCGGCCTGGCTGCCCTGGGCGTCGAGTACCGAATAGAAGCCCTTCTGCTGCCAGGCTTGCTTGCCGAATGCGTCATAGAACAGGCGCGTAGTCGGCGCGGCCTGACTGCGCTCGCCGTCGTACACCGGCACCTTGCTCGCGCCACGGGCCGCGCCCTCGGCACTGCCCAGGTTGAGCTGGCAGGCGGAGTCGTAGCAGGCGTGGCAGGCCACGCACTTCTCGGTGAAAATCGGCTGGATGTCGCGGGTATAGGAGATCGCCGCAGCGGGACCTTGTGCCTGGGCGATACAGGCGACCAGTGCCAGGATGGCGCTGGTGATAAGACGAAGTGACATGTATCCGGTCCCGATTCAATGCGTACGCTATAAAAGTGCCGGCGATTCTACCGGGCCACGGCCGCCACCAACATGAGCGATATTCATGCAGAACCCGTACATGCTCTGAATCGGCACAGGTTTGCTATGATCCACCCCCTCCGTAATGCCTGACCAGAGTAGTCCCATGCCCGATCGTAGCGCTCGCCTGCAAGCCCTTCACCAAGCCCTCAAGGACCGTATCCTGATCCTCGACGGCGGCATGGGCACGATGATCCAGAGCTACAAGCTCGAAGAGCAGGATTACCGCGGCAAACGCTTCGCCGACTGGCCGAGTGACGTCAAGGGCAACAATGACCTGCTGGTGCTCACTCGTCCGGACGTCATCGGCGGCATCGAAAAAGCCTACCTGGACGCCGGCGCCGACATCCTCGAAACCAACACCTTCAACGCCACGCGCATCTCCATGGCCGACTACGGCATGGAAGAGCTGGCCTATGAACTGAACGTAGAAGGCGCACGCCTGGCGCGCAAGATCGCCGATGCCAAGACCGCCGAGAACCCGGCCAAGCCGCGCTTTGTCGCCGGCGTACTCGGCCCGACCAGCCGCACCTGCTCGCTGTCGCCGGACGTGAACAACCCCGGCTACCGCAACGTAACCTTCGATGAGCTGGTGGAAAACTACACCGAAGCCACCAAGGGCCTGATCGAAGGCGGCGCCGACCTGATCCTGATCGAAACCATCTTCGACACCCTCAACGCCAAGGCCGCGATCTTCGCCGTGCAAGGCGTGTTTGAAGAGCTCGGTATCGAACTGCCGATCATGATTTCCGGCACCATCACCGACGCCTCCGGCCGTACCCTGTCGGGCCAGACCACCGAAGCGTTCTGGAACTCCGTGGCCCACGCCAAACCAATCTCGGTGGGTTTGAACTGCGCCCTCGGCGCCAGCGAGTTGCGCCCCTACCTGGAAGAGTTGTCGAACAAGGCCAACACCCACGTTTCGGCCCACCCGAACGCCGGCCTGCCGAACGAATTCGGCGAGTACGACGAACTGCCCTCGGAAACCGCCAAGGTCATCGAAGAATTCGCCCAGAGCGGTTTCCTCAACATCGTCGGCGGCTGCTGCGGCACCACACCGGGCCATATCGAAGCCATCGCCAACGCCGTGGCCGGTTATGCGCCGCGCCCGATCCCGGACATTCCCAAGGCCTGCCGCTTGTCGGGCCTGGAGCCGTTCACCATTGATCGCAGTTCGTTGTTCGTCAACGTCGGCGAGCGCACCAACATCACCGGCTCAGCCAGGTTCGCCCGGCTGATCCGCGAAGACAACTACACCGAAGCCCTTGAAGTCGCCCTGCAGCAGGTAGAAGCCGGTGCCCAGGTGATCGACATCAACATGGACGAGGGCATGCTCGATTCGAAGAAGGCCATGGTGACCTTCCTCAATCTGATTGCCGGCGAGCCGGACATCTCCCGCGTACCGATCATGATCGACTCCTCCAAGTGGGAAGTGATCGAGGCGGGCCTCAAGTGCATCCAGGGCAAAGGCATCGTCAACTCCATCAGCATGAAGGAAGGCGTGGAGCAGTTCATTCACCACGCCAAGCTGTGCAAGCGCTACGGCGCCGCCGTGGTGGTGATGGCCTTCGACGAAGCCGGCCAGGCCGACACCGAAGCGCGCAAGAAAGAAATCTGCAAACGCTCCTACGACATCCTGGTCAATGAAGTGGGCTTCCCGCCGGAAGACATCATCTTCGACCCGAACATCTTCGCCGTCGCCACCGGTATCGAAGAGCACAACAACTACGCTGTCGACTTCATCAATGCCTGTGCGTATATCCGCGACGAGCTGCCCTATGCGCTGACCTCCGGTGGCGTGTCCAACGTGTCGTTCTCGTTCCGTGGCAACAACCCGGTGCGCGAGGCGATCCACTCGGTGTTCCTGCTGTATGCGATCCGCAACGGCCTGACCATGGGTATCGTCAACGCCGGCCAGCTGGAGATCTACGACCAGATCCCGGCCGAGCTGCGTGACGCGGTAGAAGACGTGGTGCTCAACCGCACCCCGGAAGGCACCGACGCCCTCCTCGCCATCGCCGACAAATACAAGGGCGACGGCAGCGTCAAGGAAGCCGAAACCGAAGAATGGCGTGGCTGGGAGGTCAACAAGCGTCTGGAACATGCGCTGGTCAAGGGCATCACCACCCATATCGTCGAAGACACCGAGGAATCCCGGCAGTCGTTCGCCCGCCCGATCGAAGTGATCGAAGGCCCGCTGATGTCCGGCATGAACATCGTTGGCGACTTGTTTGGCGCCGGCAAGATGTTCCTGCCCCAGGTGGTGAAGTCCGCCCGCGTAATGAAACAGGCCGTGGCCCACTTGATCCCGTTCATCGAGCTGGAAAAGGGCGACAAGCCGGAAGCCAAGGGCAAGATCCTCATGGCGACGGTCAAAGGTGACGTGCATGACATCGGCAAGAACATCGTCGGCGTGGTCCTGGGTTGCAACGGCTATGACATTGTCGATTTGGGCGTGATGGTGCCCGCGGAGAAGATCCTGCAGGTGGCCAAGGAGCAGAAGTGCGACATCATCGGGCTGTCCGGACTGATCACACCGTCGCTGGATGAGATGGTGCATGTCGCCCGCGAGATGCAGCGCCAGGACTTCCACCTGCCGTTGATGATCGGTGGCGCCACCACCTCCAAGGCCCACACGGCGGTGAAGATCGAGCCCAAGTACAGCAACGACGCAGTGATCTACGTGACCGACGCCTCCCGTGCGGTGGGCGTGGCCACGCAGCTGCTGTCCAAGGAGTTGAAGGCCGGTTTCGTCGAGAAAACCCGCCTGGAATACATCGACGTGCGCGAGCGCACCTCCAACCGCAGTGCGCGCACCGAACGCCTGAGCTACCCGGCAGCCATCGCCAAGAAGCCGCAGTTCGACTGGAGCACTTACACACCGGTCAAACCGACCTTCACCGGTGCCAAGGTGCTGGACAATATCGACCTCAAAGTGCTGGCCGAATACATCGACTGGACGCCGTTCTTTATCTCCTGGGACCTGGCCGGCAAGTTCCCGCGCATCCTCGAGGACGAAGTCGTCGGTGAAGCCGCCACTGCGCTCTACGCCGATGCCCAGGAAATGCTCAAGAAGCTGATCGACGAAAAACTCATCAGCGCCCGCGCCGTGTTCGGCTTCTGGCCGACCAACCAGGTGCAGGACGACGACCTGGAAGTCTACGGTGACGACGGCCAGCCGATTGCCAAGCTGCATCACCTGCGCCAGCAGATCATCAAGACCGACGGCAAGCCGAACTTCTCCCTGGCCGACTTTGTCGCGCCCAAAGACAGCGGCGTGACCGACTACATCGGCGGCTTCATCACCACCGCCGGCATCGGCGC
Organism: Pseudomonas haemolytica; assembly: GCF_009659625.1. Lineage (GTDB taxonomy): Bacteria > Pseudomonadota > Gammaproteobacteria > Pseudomonadales > Pseudomonadaceae > Aquipseudomonas > Aquipseudomonas haemolytica. Next base: position 145,839 of record NZ_VOIW01000006.1, read on the forward strand.
CGAAGAGGTCGCCAAGGCCTATCAGGACGCCGGTGACGACTACAACTCGATCATGGTCAAGGCCCTGGCCGACCGCCTGGCAGAGGCCTGCGCCGAATGGCTGCACCAGCAAGTGCGTAAAGAGCACTGGGGCTATGCCAAGGACGAGCAACTGGACAACGAGGCGCTGATCAAGGAGCAGTACAGCGGCATCCGCCCTGCCCCGGGCTACCCGGCGTGCCCTGATCACACCGAGAAAGCCCAGTTGTTCCAACTGCTCGACCCCGAGGCCCGCGAAATGCACGCCGGGCGCAGCGGCGTATTCCTCACCGAGCACTACGCGATGTTCCCGGCAGCGGCCGTCAGCGGCTGGTACTTTGCCCACCCACAGGCGCAGTACTTTGCTGTCGGCAAAATCGACAAGGACCAGGTGCAAAGCTATACCGCCCGCAAAGCTCAAGACCTGAGCGTGACCGAGCGCTGGCTGGCGCCCAACCTGGGGTACGACAACTAAACACTGGCCAAGGGGTGCGGTATCCCAATGCCGCCCCCGTCAGGAAGAAATCCGTTTTTCTGTGCTGGGCCGATCTTCGGCCCGCTGTCCCGGCAGCTCACCTGACACCGGGTACACACAGAAAAAGGATTTCTTCATGCCCGATTTACCCGTGGCCCAAAGCCCTTTGCCGGCCCAGGCTATCCATTCTCATTTCGCCACGCGCCCGGCGTTGTTTTCAGTGGTGTTCAAGGCTCTACGGGCTGGCATCCGTGAGCACTACCCGAGTCTGAAGGTGGACTTGCTCACGCTCAAACTCGCCGGCCCAACGCCCTGCGGCGCCAATACCTGCTACGCGTTCCCGCTGTTGATCAACGTCGCGATGGCCCACGTCCTGAACCCGCGCCTGCTTGACCTGCGCCCCCAGAACGGCCTGCCGTACTATCTGTCACCCATTAGCGGCGGCCGCCTGGCCGATATCGACATGCAGGTGATTGCACACATCATCGACGAGCTGCCAGGCTCGCTTTACCTGCATTTCCAGGCGGACCTCGCCGCCTACTGGAGCGAGACCGACAGCCTCGGCAGCAGCCGCTGGCAATGGCTGGGCGAGTGGCTCAATGGCCAGATGACCGCAGCGGCAGCCGGTCGCCAGGGCCTGAGCGACACCCACAGGGACATGCTGGCCACCACCGCAGCCTGGCCGGCACGTGTGGAACGCCTGCCCCGCTCCACACCGACCACCTACGCGTATTTCATCGAAACCACACTGTCTAAAGCCGGCAAGGAGGTGTGCCTGTTGACGCCGGATCTGTTGCTGGTACGCGACAGACAGGTGCTGTTGTGCAGCGTGGCAGGCGTTGTCGAGCCGTTTGACTCCCTGGACGCCTTTGGCGAAGCCTGGGGCGCGCGCATGCAGGCGCAGTTTCAGTTCGACAGCCTGACGTGGCGGCGCAATGAACCAGACGGCAACGTGTTTGAACAACAGGCCGGGCTTATCCTCAATCAGCAACTGGAAGACCTGGAAGCGCTGGATTATCAAGGGCAGAGCGAAGCGGCACTCGACCGCACCCTGGAAACGCTCACGGACCCGGCCCTGCTGTTTACCCAAACCGCCGTGCCAGCCCCTGCGCACCTGCAAAAGGTCGACGAAAAACTCCCGGCGTGGCTCAAGCAAGCGACCGCCAATGAGCGCTTTGCCTACCACCGCCACCTGCAGGACATGGCCCAGGTGCTGCGCCTCAATCAGGGGCGTTCATTCAATGAGGGCGTGGAAAACATCCATGATTTCAGCCGCAATGCCTTACGCAAGCAGATGCAGGCCGACCACGCCGACCACGACCCCGACGATGTGCTGCTGGACTTTGCCGTAGCGGCCGGTTACCCAGGCGGCGCCGGCATTATCGAACATGTGCAGCTGTCGCTGACGGAGCTGGCGGTGAAGAACCTCGCCGGCAAGCCTAAGGGCACGCTGACGCTACGGTCCAAAACCGCCGGCGCGCTGCCGGGCTGGCTGAGCGAAGATTACCTGCTGGGCAGCCAGGGCCTGATCCAGCGTGTCGACATCGGAACGGCTTACCCGCAGAAGATCAAAGACCTGTTGCTGTCGGACACCGTCGATGCGCGCCGCCGGGAAAAACTCTTCACCCGCGAACTCAAAGTGCAGCTGCCGATGCGCGCCCTGGAATACGCGATTCGGCAACAACACGGGGTCACCGCCACCGGCTATCGCTATGTGAAAGCGCTGATGGGCGAGACCCCCGCAGACCGCGTTGTCGACGGCCAGGAAATCGTCCTGCGCCCACTGGCCCTGTGCCGCAAAGCCGGGGCAACGCCGGATGCCGTCAGCAACTTCTTCGTGATCGAACCCCGTGACGCAACCGTTGGCCCACACGTGCTGTACCGACCGCTGTACGCCGAGGCCCTGTTTCAATACCCGACACGCCAGGCCCTGCTCGAGGCGCTTGCCAGCCCCGGCGAACTGAAAAGCAGTGTGTTGACCTGGCTGAGCGACACGGCTCGGCCGATTTATGACAACGGCGGGATCAAACAGCCGCACATCATTCGCTTCCTGCCGGGGGATGAGTTCGCGCCGCCTGAAGACCCTGCACCGGCGACGCTGGCCGTGGATGAAGGCGCCGAGGAATGGCTGCAGTCACAGATCAACGGCCAACTGCTGAGCCACTTGTTCGGCAGCACCGCGCGGGCGATGGTCGACCTGGCGGACCGCGAGTCGGTGTCCAACCACGAAAGCCGCTGGGCCATTGTGATGGAGGGCGCGTGGTTGCTGTTCAACACCCTGTTGTTGCCGTTGGTACGCGGCCCCGCCATGTTGGCCGGCTGGTTCCTGGTGATGGTCAGCAGCCTGGAGCAGGACCTGGCCGGTTTGGACAGCAGCGACCCGACCACGCGTGAACTGGCGTTGATTGACCTGCTGCTCAATACCGCCATGCTGTTGTTGCACGCCACCAGCGCCTCCCCTCGAAGCCGCCAGCCCTTGGCGCGCCCCGCGCCCGAAGAGAATGTCTTGCGCCTGGCCACCTGGCGCCATCCGGCGGGCCGACCGCCCCAGCCCGGTCAGTCGCTGATTCGCCACGGTGCCGTGACGCTGCCCGGCGAACCCCCGGCAACCGGCCGCACCGCCCTGGATTTCAGCCGCTCGCTGGCCAGCCCGCAGGCGGGTGCGAAGTTGCTCAAGGCGCTGCTCGACGTCCACGTGCCCTGGCCCGAAACCTTGCCGCCACCAGAGGCCAGCGGCCCGCTCATGGGGCTGTACCGCATTGGCCAAACCTGGCACGCCAGCGTCGGCGGGCTGTTGTTTCAGGTCAGCGTGGTGCCGGGGTTTGGTGAGGTTTACCTGGTGGACCCACAACGCCCACTGCACCCTGGTTTCAAGCTGGTCAGCGACAGTCAGGGGCATTGGCGCCTTGAGCGCAAGGCGCGTCTTGAAGGCGGCATGCCCAAGAAAAAGCTGGATGCACAGCTGCGCAAACAACGCGATCGAATCGCTACGCTCAAGCGCGACCTGAGTGCACTCGAGGATAGATTCGTGCCGGTGGCGATAAAATCGGTAGAGCTTAAATTCGCGCTGGACGACGCCCGCGACCGGCTGGCGAAACAGATGGTAGACCTGCGGGCAGATTGGTCAAGGCTCGCCAACACAGCTGCGATTCCAGCGTTGCACGCCAGAATGACTCAACGCCATGAGCAACGGCGCCTTTCCACCGCACGGGCCAGGGTCGAGTGGGAGATCGCCGTTGAGCAGTATCTGAAGCAAGGTCATGAGTCAGTTTCCATGCTGCAGGAAATGGAAAGCCTCGGCGGTGAACTGGTGGTGGCCGACAGGACCGATCCGAAACATGTAAAACGTCGCAACAGCAACACCAAGGCCCTGTTTGATTATTGGGGCGCGGTCTATGAGGTCATGTCGCAAAAACTCTTGGACACGCTTCAAACCGAGCGCGGCGAAACGGAAGATGAAGTGCATGACCGCGTCAATACGCAGTTACCCAATGGCATCACCGACGCCTACGAGGAATTCAGGCACATCAGGAAGCAGCAATTTGAGGTGCTCAAACAGAAGATCGAGCCTGCCCAACACGTCGAGAATATCCTCCAGCAAGCAGACCCTGCCTTGCGCCAACTGCTATTGCAGGACAGCCCCAGCGATCAAAACATCTCTTCAAGCACACTCAACCAGCATGCACTGATCTTCCTGACTGAACTGGTATTTGATCGCACTCACCCTTCCCGGGAACTCGCCGAGTTTCCATACATCATGGTGCTCACCGACGCCAAAACCGTCACCAGTGTGTTGGCGCATACGGAAATGCGCAGCACCCGTGGCTACTCGACGCATGAGCAAATTGAGGTGCTCAAGGACGTGCTTGAGCGCTATGACCGACTGGAGAACGCCGTCAGGTCGCTGGCTGAAATGGGCTCCGGCTTTGTGCGCGAGGAATATCGGGCAACCTTCCTCGATGAGATTGGCAGCGCCCGTACCGACCTTGAAGCCGAACTGGCCGACCTGATTCTTTCAGAAGAAGGGTTCGCTCACCTACCCAGACTACCTGCCCCCGCGCGTGAAAAACCCGCCACCCGCCGAGTCATCAGGACGCGCAACCAACGCACGCTGGTGGGTGACCTGCGTGCGCCTCAGCCAGACATGCCGGGCAATTTTGTCGATATCACCGACCCCCACACCAAGAAGATTGTCGCCAGCTACCACGAGCACGCCGCTGAAGGTGTATGGACTGAGGTTGTCCAAGCGGCGCCGGTCGTATCACCGAGCGCGCCGGTAAAGCGCTCGTTGAACACGATTAAACGCAGTGCAGAATCCGTATTTGCCGAAAGGGCAAGAATTGAGCGCACGATACGCGACCAACAGCGAAAACTTGGCGATCCCACACGACGGGAAACCCTGCGCCCGGTGGAATGGGAAGACATGTTGACCCAGCATGCGAGCAAAATCGAAGCCTTGGCCAATGAGATCAAAAAAGACCATGCCACCCACGCCGAGGCTGATGACTTGATCAAGGCCTACGGTGACAGGGCGCGGGCCGCTCGCAACCTGGCTCACGAGGTGCGCGCGCAGGGCTACATGCAACAGCTCCCCAAAGCTGAAAACATCGACTACCTGCACCAAAAAGGCTTCATCGATATCAACCTGGTCAAAAGCCGAAAACTACTGGCAGCCGGTGATTTTCTGACCGAATACTCAGTGAAGGACAAACAAACGCTCAAGGTGTTGTGGTATGCGCACTTCCACTACCCCACGGAGCTGACGCCGGCAGCGCAACACAGCTTCGCCCACTTGAAACTCCCGGCGCAGCAATCATTGACGCGCCGGCAGGTGATCGAACAAGCCGCGGCAGATAACCGCACTGCCGTCCTGATGGACAAAGCCTTGATCAGACCGCCCCTGGATCAGAAATTGTTCCTGATACTGGAACCGCCGCTGCAAGCGTAACCTGCCAACCAATGGCCCCCATACCCGCCCCTGCGGGTATGGGGGCTTGAAAAACTACTGCTTCCAGGACGGACCGGGTTGCGGCGATGCCGGTCTCGGCGGTGAGGTCTCAACCGTGCCGGTCGATAGCTCCAGCACCTCCTTTCGCGACAGCTCAAGCAGCTTCTGCGCCCGCACGCTGCCCAACTCGACCTCCAACAGGGTCAACTCCACCTCGTAGCGTTCCTGGCTCTCGGTGCCGGGTTGCCTGGCACTGTGTGCGTCCTCCAATGCATCCTGACGCCGTAAAGCATTTTGCTCCAGCGTAGTGAAAGCGTCGGGGTAGCGCTCGCGCAGGTAATTGAGCCAATAATCCCGGGCAATCAGGCTTTCATAAAACCCGTCGGACTCCTCCGCCGCGAGCACCAGCGCACGCGCGCTATTCAAGGCCTGCCCGCTGAGCGGCGTAGCAAACGCCATGTAGGTGGGTTGCCCTGGCAGGTCGAGACCGTCTGGCCAACCGCGGGTCATACCGATGCGGTACTGCAAGCGTACTTCGGCCCTGTCCAGCCCCTGGGCATTGCGTTCGGCCAAGGTGTCGACCTGGTCGAGCCGGAACAGTTGCCGGGACAGGTCCAATAACCGCTGGCCACGCAGCCTCAAGTTGTGGACCGGAACGTCACGCAACACACGCTCCTCGAACACCAGCACCTCCATTGCACTGAACGTAAGGGTGCGCCCATCGATACAGGTATTGTGGGTTTGCGAGGCCGCGAACAACGTCTCGCGCTGCTGCGCATTGCTGGCGGCCGCTTCGATCACCTCCCAGACCCGCCGGGTTAGATCAGTGCGGGTGAACCTGAACTCCGGGGTATCACGCAGTCGCGAGAGCAAATGAAAAAAGGGTGCGTGGCCGGGCTCCTGGGTCAGTTGCAGCCACAGTTGCCGCCTGGATGCGGCCAGGGCCGACGGCGTGTTCATCAGCCAGGACGCCAGCGCCGCTTCACCCGCCTCACCCGCCGGGTCAAGAATGATTTCCAAAGGCTCATAGGCCGCCCCGGCGTCATTATCATCGTCGGAGTCACCGTCCGAATCAGCGCCGGAGTCGCTTCCAGAGCCGATGTCGGAGTCGCTTTCTAGCGCGGCAATCCTGAGGTTGATGTCCTCGCGGGTCAGGCCCATGACGCCCTGCCCCTGGTGGGCATCGCTGTAGTGCCTGAGCTGCTCCAGCGCGTTGAGCGACAGCTGGTGATTGTCGGCCAGGTTCGTTCCGGTCACCAATTGATCGTGACTGCCCCCCAGCAAGCGGTCCGGAAACGTCGTCAGGGCATTACCGCTGAGGTTCAGCGTACGCAGGTCGGTGGCCTCCAATGCGCCGTCGGGCCACTGGGCAATGTCGTTGTAGCCGAGATCGAGGGCTTCCAGGCGGCTGAAGGCGCTGGTGCTGAACTCGCTCAGGTTGTTGTGGCCGAGGTCCAGACGGCGCAAGCGTTCACCGCCCAATTGGCGGTACAGGGGCTCTGGATCACTGAAAGCGTTGGCGGCCAATTCCAGTTGCTCCAGCTGGCCCATGTGTTGCACCGCCTCGGGCAACGCGGTCAGCTCGTTGCCGCTCAGAACCAGCTTGCGCAAGGCCGGGAAGCTGTTGAGGAAGCCATCGGCGCCTTGCCCCGAGAAGCGCACACCGGTCAAGTCCAGGCTGCGCACATGCTGAAAGCGCAGGTCCAATTCAGGCAGATGGTCGATTTGCAGGCCGTGCAGGCTCAGCTCGGCCTCTGCATCACCAGACACCCCACGCTGCCAGCATTCACTGATTTTGGCCGCTGCCAGTTGCCGTTCTTCGGCCAATACGCTCACGTCCGCTGCATGCAAATCGCGGGTATACAGCCAGCCATTGAGCTGACGCGTCAGGGACTCGCACTCCCGGAGCCATGCGCTCAGTTGCGTGTCTATCTGTGGGTCGCTCAACCCGCTGTCACGCAGTTGCTCCAGCCGTTGCAGCGCCTGATCCTCGGTCAGCGCCGGGTTCAACTGTTGCAAGCGCTTGGCAAAGCCCGCAACGCCTTCCGCGGCTTCTATTGGTCCAGGCAGTGGCAATAAATAACGCGCCATCGACCAGCCGGTTTCTTCCGGTGGAAAAGCGGCTGGCAGGGCTTGATGTTCAAACCGGATCAGCGCTCCTTCGGGCAAACCTTGAGCGGATTCAACTCGCTGGCGTGCCGCCTTGAGCGCAACCTCACCGTCCGGGAGGAAGCGGTTCCCCGCCAGGTTGACCTTCATCATCAACGCGTCGTTCGCCAACACGGATGACGGCAATGTCGGCAGTTGATTATCGCGTAAGTCGAGCCACGCCAGCTGCGGCAAACCCTCGGCCCCGGTTGGCCAGGCCTGCAATTGGCTCGCTCGCGCATTCAGCGCCTTGAGATGCGTGAACTCACTGACATCCAACGCCTTCAGTGGGTTATGGCTTAGATTCAATTGCTCCAGGCTGCTCAGACCATTGAGTTGCGTCTGGACCGCTGGCGTGGCCACCAGGCTGTTGTTGGACAGGTCGAGTCGGCTCAAGGCAGGCAGGTCGCCTGGGCCGATGGGTAATTCGGTCAAACCATGGCCGCGCAGTTCAAGGGTTTGCGTGCCGCTGAATGCGCGAATAAAACCACGGGTCTGTTCTATGGACTCACCCAGCCAGCCCAGGCGCAACGTGCGCACATGGGAAAAGGTGGCAGCCGGCAGTTGCGGCAGTTCAACCGTGCTCACCGGCAAGGACCCGGCGTCCACTCGAAACTCCGGCGCTGGCAACTCAAGCACCGATACGTTGGCCGTCAATTCATAACGCTGGGCTACCGCCCCGCGCCAGCTGGCTTCGAGGGCATTGATAACGTGTGCGTTGGCACCCGTTTGCCAGGGTAGCGAACGTAACCTGAGGCGCGACGCCGGCGTGGCCGGATGATAGAACCGCGCAAAAAGCCCGTTGTACTCTGCCGCCAGGGCTTCGATAGCAGCAAAGCGGGTGACTGGGGTATTCCAGGTGGTCATGATTTTTTCGTGCAAGGCGCCCGTCAGCGGCGAAGGGCCCAGCAACGACTGCAACTCACCCCTGGCGTACTCGCGGACCATCTGGTGCAGGTCAGCCAGGTGAACCCGTTCGCCCCGATAGTCTTTCACGTACTTATACGCGGGCGTGAATGCCTCGCGGGTGAAGCTTGACCAGTCCAGCGACAGGCCCGCCCACAGGTCTTCATGCCCGGTATACAGGCTCTCAGGCAATGCGCGGATACTGGTGTTGGCCAGGTCAAGGCGCTCCAGCTGGGCCAGGTTTTCAGCATAAGCCGGCCACTGCGAGAGCGCGTGAGGCGCATCGAACTTCAGCTGTTTCAACTGCACAAGCGCGGACAAATCCAGGTTGTTGAGTGCCGCTGGAGAAAACCCGCTGCACTCGATATGCAGCGCCTGCAGCGAAGTGAGCGCATTGAGTTTCGAGGAGAAATCCGACGCCAGCGACGACGCATCTGCCTTGAACGTCAGGTGCTTGAGCTGAGTCATCTCGCTCACCGCCTTGGGCACGGTCGTCAGCGGCGATATGCCGAAGGTAGCCGGGTCCCACACGCGACCGCTCTCACCAATAGACAGACTGCTCACATTAGGAAATCGCGCCAGAAAGGCATCCGCGTTAGCGTCGCTCAAACCGCGCCCACCCACCGACAGCTCGCGGATATGCGCAAAGTCAGCCATCAGCGGCGGCAACGGCTCATTGATCACAATCGACAGTCGTTCGGCACCCGGTACTTCCTTCGCCAGCGGTGCGCGCCGCCACTGTGCCTTGAGCAACTGGGCGACCTGGGTTCTATGCAGGTACGCAGAATTGTCCGGCGCGGCGCTGAACGGGTCCAGCGCCACCGGAGGCCGGCCCACCCACTGGTCAAGGGTTGATGCCAACTCTGCATATTCGCGCCTGCGGTTTTCCAGGAGGTTGAAGATTGCCTTGTCGCTCCTGCCCGGCTGTTGCAACTGGCGAATATAAGCACTGGCCTGGGCGTCGCTCAGTTCCGGGTAGATCACCCGCGCCCGCGCCGCAAGATTTGCCCTCACGTCGACCTCACGTCCGCTGGCGTAGTACCCCACCCGTGTGTCGTTGACCCGCACGGGTGGCTTGGGACGCTGGCCCTGCGGTGCTGTTTCACTGCGATAACGGTCGGCAAACTCAATGATTTTTTCCTGCAACTCGGCGCTCTGGCCGACCTGAGGCACGCCCAGCCCGCGCCGTGCTTCATCAGGCAAGGCGTGCATCAGCGAGGCATAAAAATTGTCGCCCTGTTTGGGCAGGCTGTTGAGTGCTTCACCGCGCGCATTGAAAGCCTGAAAGCGTGAGTTTTTTCTCACCAGGTACTTCTTGTCGCGTGCCGACTCGCTGCCAATGCTGTCCAGCAGCGTGCCGCTGTCACTGTCTGCGCGCACCTCCAGGCGCAGCGTGTCCGGCCAGCCCGGCAGTTTTTCCAGGCAATGCAGTGCCAGGCGTCGGCTATCCCCCGAGGCCATGTTTTCGCTGCGTAAACCGGCATAGGCACGGGTTTGGCGACCCTGGCGCGCATACCAGCGGGCCTCTTCCAGCAAGGTCAGGGGCACCCGGTGTGCGTCCTCCAGTTGTTTGAGATCATCAGGCCGCGCGTGCGCCAACGCTTCCTCGGCGCCCGCTTCGCTAAGCCCGGGACATGCGCGCTGCAACCGCCGGACCTGGCTCGACACCGGCTCCGTGCCGGCGTAGAGGCTGTCGAAAATCGCCGGCTTGCGGGTCAGGGCGTAATCAGTGAGTTGCTTGCCAAACTCTTGCGGCCGCAGCTCCACCACCCGTGCGCCCTGCGCGCCCAGCAGGCCGACGACGTCCTGCTCATCAAGCACCGCCAGAATGTGCGCCGGCAGTTGGCCGCCGAGGATATCGGCACGGCTGATCCTGATCGGCGCCTTGGCAGTCGCGCCGCGTGGCAGACGCTCGGAGCGATACTTGACGGACGCGCCCGATAAACCCGGTGCCTCGAATACCTCAAGCACCCGCGTTTTTGGCCAACCGGGCATTTCCGCCACCAGCGGCAGCGCGTACAAATAGCGGTCATCAATCGGTTGGGTGCCGCGCAGTTGTTCGATCACCTGGCCGGTGTCGGCGTCGGCCTTGAACAAGCGCATCGCATCCCTCAGCTCGGGCGGCGGTGGCGCGAGGTCCATGTGCATTTTGCGCAGCGCGTTGTCGCTGACACCGCTGACATCCGCCACCTTGATCAGCTCGGTATCGGAAAACGCCTCGGTGGTATGGCCCATGCGCCGCAGCAGGGTCAGGCGGTCCCATTCCAGTGGCCGCTCCAGGGTGTGGCGCCAGGCGCCACGGCCGTTGCTTTGAAGAATCGGCTGGTAGGCAGCGGCGTCGCTCGGGTGCTTGATGCGCCACTGCTGGGTCGACGCCTCAAAGAACTGCTCGTAAACCTTATTGCCCTGGCGGATATAGGTCTTGCCCTGCAGTTGATGCTGCCCCAGCGCGTTCGGCCCTGGGCCGGCATCTAGCGCGACCGGGCTTTCATAGCCACTCAAGTCGGGCTTCCACAGGCGGGTTTCGCCGTTGGGCAACGTCACGGGGCTAAGGTGTTCAATCACCGGTTCCGGCTTGACTGCCCTGAATCTACTCACCGCTGCACCCACGCCGGCCATGACAGCCAGCTGCGCGAGGTTCTCGGCCACGTCGACCAGGTGCGCCTTGGCCGCGCGCTTGTCGCCCTCTGCCCATTCGATCGAGCCTTCCAGGGTTTCGTACAGCAACTGCCCGGCCATCACCGTCAACATGATTTCGCCCAGGACCGGGACGAACATGGAGACCATGTTCAGCCCCAGCAAGCCGATTTCCAGCAGATGGGCGAGTTTTGCTTCACGCGCCTTGATATCGACTTCGGCGGTGGGCACCGCATGGCTGCGGGCATCGGCATACACCTTGTCGCGGTTTTGCTCAAACAGGTAGTCCCACAGGTCCACATTGTCCGCCCACGGCCCGCGCCCCTTGCGGGTGACATAAGAGGGCGCGATATACGGATCGGGTGCCGGTTCCATTTTTGCCGGACTCGCCGGTGGCAGCTCCTTGATATGGGTGGCGGGCGACAGCTCACTGACCGTCTCGATGATGGTGCGCCACGGCGACGTCAAAGGGCCGCCCGGGGAATCGGCAGCCGCCTGGGTGAATTGGCTGTAGTAATACCCGCGCTGCGCATACGGCACGAACTGGCTGAAAAAGCGCTGGTAGGCCGTGGGGCTGGCATCGTTGGCCTGCATGCCGTCTCTGGCGGTGAACAGGCGCTTGAATTCCTGGCGCATCTGCGCGGCGGTATAGCGCTTGAGCGCATGCTCCGGGTCTTGGGGAATGTAGAGAATCACTTCGTCGTTGTAGCGGTACTTCTTGCCGATCACGAAGGCCACGCAGCCGGTCATGCGCTTTTTCATCAGGCCCATATCGTTGAACCAGACTTGCTTGTCACCCATCCTCGGGTGCACTTCGCCATTGATCACCGAGACGATCATCCTGTGGTCCGCAGGCTCGATGTCCCGGGTCAATAACGCCTGGTCAGCGGCAGCGCGCATCGCGGCTTTCTGGCTGGCGATGAACCGTTGGCGCAGGGTCGCCTTGGCCGTGGCATCGGCAGGCTCGAAGAACGTCTTCAGGTAGGCCTGGTATTTGGCGCCCACATCCAGGCCACGGCACAGCGTCAGGAACTGGCTGACCGTCAGGTTAAGCGTGGTGGCTTCAAAGGTGTCAGGGCTGGCCGCCTGTACCACAAAGCCGGAACTTTCATGGTAGGCAGCGCTTTTGCACTCCCAGGCTTCGAAGTTATGCAGTGCAGCTTGCAGCATCGACAACTTGAGGAATTCGAACGACGACACTTCCAGCTCCAGCACCGTCACCGCCAGCGGGCGGCGCAGGCACAGCAGGGTCTTGTCGACGTCAACGTTCACCTGGTACTGGTCTTTCAAGGCCTTGAGCAGTAAGGGCCGAGCGAAGGTGTCGACGTCCTGGAACGTGGCCATGCTTTTGTCGAGTCGAGTCTGGGCCAGGGTGCTGGCCTTGATGCTGGCAGTGACGGTCTTGCGCTGTTCGGGCGAGGCGTTTATGTACCAATCCGGCAAGACCGCCGTGCTGTGTTTAAGCGCCAGGCGGCGGGCCGGTGTTGCGTCGATCAGCCATTGCGGCACAGCCTTTTCGAGGAAGTCGCCGTGAATACTTAAGGTTGCCGCCGGTGGTTTAGCGACGGTGGAATCAGGGGATAAATCGGACATGCTGTCACTCCTGTGAAATGAAGTGACAGCACATCACCGTTCAGCCCAAGGCCGGTGGTGTATAGATACGGGGCGTCTATGCTGTGGTGGAGAGTCTTCGTGACGAGGGTTTTATGGACGATCCACTCGACAACAAGCCGCCGACCTTCTGGCAAATGCTGCACAGCGTGATGGCGGCGGCCTTTGGCGTGCAGAGCGGGAAAAATCGAGCGCGCGACTTTACCCACGGCAAACCCAGCCATTTTATCGTGCTGGGCATCCTGTTCACGGCCGTGTTTGCGCTCACGCTGTTCGGCATCGTCAAGCTGGTGCTGCACCTGGCCGGGATTTAGCGCAGCAGCAATTGCAGGCTGAATGGGTAACGGTAGGACTTAGGCTTGCCCACCGCCGACAGTGCGCGAAAATCCACCGACGGCATCGGCCCCGACAAGCGCTGCGCCTGTGCGGTATCGATCAGCTGGAACAGCGCCAGTTGCCGATCCCGCCCGCCGTAGGCGCCGATGTCGACGCCTTTGGCGTCATCATTGATCAGCACCATGGCCCAACCGCCCAGGGTGAAATGCCCGGCGACCAGCGTGGTCAGCCGCCCGTCCAGGCGAGCCTTCAATATGCCCGGCGAGCTGTTGACCGCACTGAACAGTACGTCCTTGCCCGGTACACGCTCGCTGTCTTGCAGGGCGTGCATGGTGCCCAGCGCCATCTCATCGTTGGCCGACCACACAAGCACCGTCTGTGGGTAACGCTTGAACAACTGGGTAGCTTGTTCGAGGGCACGCTCGCGACTCCACTCCCCATAGACCAACTGCCGCAGATGCACTTGCGGGTGCTCGGCGAGGGCCTGGCGCAGCCCCTGTTCACGGCGCTGCGCAGCCGGGGTGTTCTTGACGCCGGAAAATGCCAACAGATCGAGGGTTTCATCGGGAGCAATCGGCCCATGCTGGCGCAGCAGGTCGGTGAGCATCAGGTAGCCGGCGCGATCGTCGTCAGCTACCAGACTACCTATCCAGCTGACGTCAGTGCGGGCATCCAGCCATTGCACTTGGTCGGGCGTCAGCGCGCTATTGACGATCATCAATTTGACCCCGCTGCCCTGAGCCATGCGCAGAATTTGCGGGGCGACGTATTCCTCATTCACCAGCACCAGGTAATCAGGCCGCTCGCTGCCTTGCAGGGCTTCCCTGGCGTGGATCAGGGTGTTATGGGCATCGCGCTCGGAATAACGCACGCGCAAATCCAGGCCGAGGTCCTTGGCGGCGGCCTGCATGAATTGCGCATAGCTGACCCAGAAGGTTTCCGTGGACGTGCCCGGGTTGAGAAACACCACCGACGCCGCCTGGGCCATTGCCCCACACGTCGATCCGGCTAACCACACACACGCAATCAGAGCCTTCAACATAGCTGTTCGAGCCTGGAATATTGATCGCCATGATAGTGGCAAATCGACAGCCAATCGAGACTCAATCAACGCTCTTTTTACTGGTGGCTGACCCAGAACACGGCGGTTCCCACCACCAGGATAATCAGGAACAAAATAGCCCAGGCATCCACGGTACTGTCAGGTTTACGGGCTTTGGTTGAATTGCTCATCGCATCGCCTCTTGTCGGTTTTATAGGTGACGGCACTAAGACTCGACCACAGTAAAGATCATGATTGCCCGCATGACAAATGTGGATATCGCGATAACGGTTCTCATTAGTCAGTTTGGTTATTTACATATACCCAAACATCACTTTTGCGCATATACGCAAACTGGTATCGTGCGCCGGCTCCGTTGGGAGTGCGCGGCCGTGCGCGCAGATTTGCCGAGAACAGGACCTATATGTACGTATACGACGAATACGATCAGCGCATCATCGAGGACCGCGTCAAGCAGTTCCGTGATCAGACCCGACGCTACTTAGCAGGTGAACTGAGCGAAGAAGAGTTCCGCCCTCTGCGCCTGCAAAATGGCCTTTATGTTCAGCGCTTTGCGCCGATGCTGCGGGTGGCCGTGCCCTATGGCCAACTGACTTCGCGTCAGACGCGGATGATGGCCAAGATTGCCCGCGACTTCGACAAAGGCTACGCCCACATCAGTACCCGCCAGAACGTACAGTTCAACTGGCCGGCCCTGGAAGATGTGCCGGACATCCTGGCTGAACTGGCCACCGTGCAGATGCACGCGATTCAGACCAGCGGTAACTGCCTGCGCAACGTGACCACCGACCAGTTTGCCGGCGTCGCTGCGGACGAGTTGATCGACCCACGGCCGTGGTGTGAAATCGTGCGCCAGTGGACCACCTTCCACCCGGAATTCGCCTACCTGCCGCGCAAGTTCAAGATCGCCATCAATGGCTCGACTTCCGACCGTGCGGCCATCGAAGTGCACGATATCGGCCTGGAGCCGGTGTACAACGCCGCCGGCGAGCTGGGCTTTCGCGTGCTGGTGGGTGGCGGCCTAGGTCGTACGCCGGTGGTCGGTGCATTCATCAATGAGTTCCTGCCGTGGCAGGACCTGTTGAGCTACCTGGACGCCATCCTGCGGGTCTATAACCGCTATGGCCGTCGTGACAACAAATACAAGGCCCGGATCAAGATCCTGGTCAAGGCGCTGACCCCTGAGGTATTTGCCCAGAAAGTCGACGCCGAGATGGAACACCTGCGCGGTGGCCAGACCACCCTGACCGAAGCTGAAGTGCATCGTGTGGCCAAGCACTTTGTCGACCCTGAGTACAAGGTCTTGTCCAGCCAGGACGCCGAGCTGGCCACACTCGACCAGCAACACCCAGGCTTTGCCCGCTGGCGCACTCGCAACACCCTGGCGCACAAGAAGCCGGGCTATGTTGCCGTAACCTTGTCGCTCAAGCCTACCGGCGTCGCCCCAGGCGATATCACCGACAAGCAGCTGGATGCTGTCGCCGACCTGGCCGAGCGCTACAGCTTCGGCCAGCTGCGCACTTCCCACGAGCAGAACATCATTCTCGCGGACGTCGAGCAGAGCCAACTGTTCACCCTGTGGGGAGAGCTGCGCGAAGGCGGTTTTGCCACACCGAACATTGGCCTGCTGACCGACATCATCTGCTGCCCGGGCGGCGATTTCTGCTCCCTGGCCAACGCCAAGTCGATCCCGATTGCCGAATCGATCCAGCGCCGTTTCGACGACCTGGACTACCTGTTCGACATCGGCGAGCTGGACCTGAACATCTCCGGTTGCATGAACGCCTGTGGTCACCACCACGTCGGCCACATCGGCATCCTGGGCGTGGACAAGAAAGGCGAAGAATTCTACCAAGTGTCCCTGGGTGGCAGCGCCAGCCGCGATGCGAGCCTGGGCAAGATCCTCGGCCCATCCTTCGCCCAGGAAGCCATGCCCGAGGTGATCGGCAAGCTGATCGACGTGTACATCGAACAGCGCACCGAAGATGAGCGTTTCATCGACACCTACCAGCGCATCGGCATCGACCTGTTCAAGGAGCGCGTCTATGCAGCGAATCATTAAGAACAACGAAGTCGTCGACGAAACCTGGCACCTGCTGCCCAAGGACGCGAGCTTCGACGGCATCTCCAACTGCGACGACCTGATCGTGCCGCTGGCCCTGTGGCGCGAACACGGCCACGCCCTCAAGGCCCGCGACGGCGGCCTGGGCGTGTGGCTGGACGCCGATGAAGAAGCCGAAGAGATCGGTGAAGACGTGGAACACTTCCAGGTCATCGCGCTGAACTTCCCTGCCTTCACCGATGGCCGCAACTACTCCAACGCCCGCCTGCTGCGTGACCGTTATGGCTACAAGGGTGAATTGCGCGCGATTGGCGACGTATTGCGTGACCAGCTGTTCTACCTTCACCGCTGCGGGTTCGATGCCTTCGCCTTGCGCGCCGACAAAGACCCGTATGAAGCGCTGGAAAGTCTCAAGGACTTCTCGGTGACTTATCAGGCTGCCACTGATGAGCCGCTGCCGTTGTTCCGTCGGCGCTGAGCCCAGCCCCATGAAAAGCCCTGCCGCGCCAGGGCCGACAATGGTCCTCCAACACCCTGCGAAGGCTACGCTTTCGCAGGGTGTTTTGTTTTCGCAAGCTTTCTTCATGAGAGCGTCAGCACTTGATTTATGTGGGCGATACCTTGCCTCCATGACGCAATCTTCACACTAAACGGTGAACATCCGCCGTGATCGAACTGTCCCCTATTGATCAGCAGTTTTTAACCTCACTGACGATTGGAGTTCTTCATGGCGAAAATCAACCTGGCCCAGCAACTGGCGACCACCCTTGAACAGGCGGGCATCAAGCGCATCTGGGGCCTGACCGGCGACAGCCTCAATGGCCTGACCGACGCTCTGCGCAGCATGGACAGCATCGAGTGGATGCACGTACGCCACGAAGAAGTCGCCGCCTTTGCCGCCGGTGCCGAAGCCGCCGCCACCGGTGAATTGACGGTGTGTGCCGGCAGTTGTGGGCCGGGCAACCTGCATTTGATCAATGGTTTGTTCGACTGCCATCGCAACCATGTGCCGGTGCTGGCGATTGCTGCGCAAATTCCGTCCTCGGAGATCGGCCTTAACTATTTCCAGGAAACCCATCCCCAGGAACTGTTCAAGGAATGCAGCCATTTTATCGAGTTGGTGAGCAACCCCGAGCAAATGCCCCAAGTGCTGCACCGTGCCATGCGTTCGGCGATCCTCAATCGCGGCGTGGCGGTGGTGGTGATCCCGGGGGATGTGTCGCTGCTGGAAGTGGAAGACAAGCTCAAGCCTTGGCCGGCCTTGCACGCGCCGCGCACCTTGCCGGCGGAACAGGACCTGCAACGCCTCACCGAGATCCTCCAGGACAGCCAGAAGGTCACCCTGCTGTGCGGCAGCGGCTGTGCCGGTGCCCACGACCAGGTAGTGGCGTTGGCCGACGCCCTCGGCGCGCCAGTGGTGCATGCGCTGCGGGGCAAGGAGCATGTGGAATGGGATAACCCGTTCGACGTTGGCATGACCGGCCTGATCGGTTTCAGCTCTGGTTACCACGCCATGCTCGATTGCGACACCTTGATCATGCTCGGTACCGACTTCCCCTATCGCCAGTTCTATCCGACCGACGCCAAGATCATCCAAGTGGACCGCGATCCGCAGGCCCTGGGGCGCCGTGCGACGCTGGACCTGGGCATCGCCGCCGATGTCAGTGAAACCATCGATGCGCTGCTGCCGCGTCTGACGCGCAAGACCGATCGCAGCTTCCTCGATACCTCGTTGAAGCACTACGAAAAAGCCCGCCAAGGTCTGGATGACCTGGCCCAACCGTCCAAGACCAACCGACCGATCCATCCCCAATACGTGGCACGCTTGCTCAGCGAGCTGGCCGACGATGATGCGATCTTCACCGCCGACGTCGGCTCCCCTACGGTGTGGGCTGCGCGTTACTTGAAGATGAACGGCAAGCGCCGACTGATCGGCTCGTTCAACCACGGCTCGATGGCCAACGCCATGCCCCAGGCCATTGGCGCCCAGGCGGCATTCCCTGGCCGCCAGGTGATTTCGATGTCTGGCGACGGCGGCTTCACCATGTTGATGGGGGACTTCATTTCACTGGCGCAACTGAATCTGCCGGTGAAACTCATTGTGTTCAATAACTCGTCCCTGGGGTTTGTCGCCATGGAGATGAAGGCTGCAGGCTACCTCGACACCGGCACCGAGCTGAAAAACCCGGACTTCGCGGCCATGTCCAATGCCATGGGCATCCTGGGGATTCGCGTGGAGCAATCCGAAGACCTCGAACCGGCCTTGCGCCGCGCCCTGGCTCATGACGGCCCGGTGCTGGTAGACGTGGTGACCGCCACTCAAGAGCTGGTGATGCCGCCGAGCATCAAGCTGGAGCAGGCCAAGGGGTTCAGCCTGTATATGCTCAAAGCCGTGATGAGCGGGCGCGGGGATGAAGTGATTGAGTTGGCGCGAACCAACTGGCTGCGATAATCCTCCTGTGGGAGCGGGCTTGCCTGCTCCCACATTGAATCTCCTTGCCAAATCAAGCCGACTGTTTTTCGACCCATTTGCCGTAGGCATCGATGAATGCCTGCAGGAATGGCTTGGACCTTTCCGACACCTTCCCCGCCTCATCGAACACACTGCCCGCTGCGCCCAAATAAGCTTCCGGCTGCTGCATGCACCATACATCCAGGAATACCAGGGACTGGCGCAGGTGATGGTTGGCGCCAAAACCGCCAATGGCACCCGGCGACACGCTGATGATCGCCCCCGGCTTGGCGCTCCAGACGCTTTGCCCGTAAGGGCGCGAACCTACGTCGATGGCATTCTTCAACGGCGCCGGCACGGAGCGGTTGTATTCGGGGGTCACGAACAGCACCGCGTCGGATGAACTCACCTGTTTACGGAAAGTACTGTAGGCTGCTGGCGGTGTTGGCCCGTCAATGTCCTCGTTGTAGAGCGGCAAGTCGCCGATTTCTACAATGTTCAACTTGAGATTGGCGGGGGCCAGTTCGGCCAAGGCCAGGGCGACCTTGCGGTTGATCGACTCTTTTCTCAAGCTGCCCACCAGGACGGCAATCGTGTAGACCTTGCTCATTGAGGTTTCCCGACTTCTGAATAAAGGAGCTTGTAGTTATAGAGATTTCGCGCCACGCACACCAGCAGGATTTGATAACGCCGCAGGGGTTTGACGCGCATTCATAGGCGTGGGAAATGTCTGAAATTTTAAACGAATAGTATTTTTTTCTTATAGGTAAACTACCCCGCTCACTGACGGTCTACAGAACCGCAAATCGAGTGTTTATCTCCAGAGGTTCTAAACAGATGGCAGCAGTACTAGTCGGACAGTTCCATGCCAGAGACGCGGAAGGCCGCGTGTATTCGGTGCATGAGTTCCAGGAATCCAACCCGGCGCAAGGCGACCTGGCTGGCTCGACGCCCACCACCACCTACAAGCTGGCCATTGGCGACCGTGTAGAAAAACTGGAAGGCGATGAATTCAAACTGATCCAGTCGGGGACTATCATCGTCCGCGAATCGCAAACCATCCCCGCGTAACAAGATCCCGCCTTATCGACCCGCTCAGTCCTGGCCATTGCTGGCGTTGACTGGGCAGGGGATCAGGGGCTGCGGATCTCAGTCACCACAATACCTTGCCCATCTTGCTTGAGCGTCACCAGCAGTTTTCCTCGCTCACCCTCCACCGCGTACATCGAACGCGTGTAACCCGACGCGTTGTACGCAGGGTATGCCTCTACTTGCCTGATCAAGGTGACGCCCAACACCGCGCCTACCTGTTCGCCCACCTGTTCCTGGGAACGGATAAACGCTTCCGGTATGCGGTTTTCCGGCGTGTGTTCAGCGTGATCATTGAAGAGGTAAGCCGCCACGCACCCCACGGTCACGAGGACCAGAAGCTGCTTGGCCGTTACCCCGAAGAACATCGAGGGTGGAGGCATGTGAGACCAGACCTGTTTTTTGTTTTAAGTACCGGAAAACCGGCAGCGGTCGTTGCTGATCAGATGCGCCATTCTAGTGAGGTCGCGGCCGAACGCCATAGGCCAGGGCGACCCGTGCAGTCTTTTTTGCGCACGATGCCTTGCACCATTGAATCCCCGTCGCGCTGCACATAGACTCCGGCCATGCGTTTACGTCATATCGAAGTGATTCAGGCCATCTTGCAGACCGGACACCTCGGCACGGCCGCCGAATGGTTGCAACTCTCCGTGGGCGAGGTAGACGCCACCCTCAAGGATGCCGAGTTGCAGTTGGGTTTCATGCTGTTTGCCAGTGTGCGCGGGCGCTTGCAAGCGACGCGGGAGACTCTGGAGTTGCAGACGCACATCGCCCGACTGTACGAGGCCCTTGAGCCCGTGCAGCGACTGGCCAGCCGTTTGAAACACCATCACGCCCCCACCCTGCGCGCACTGTGTACCCCGCCCCTGGCCAATCAACTGTTACCACAAAGCATCGCCACGCTGCGCCGGCGTTTTCAGGATACACCGTGCAATCTGTCTAGCCAGCCAACCCGGGAAATCGTCAGGAGCCTACTGCTGCACGAAGCCGATGTGGGCCTGAGCCTGCATGACCCGGAACACCCCCAACTCCAAAGCAGCGTACTGGCCCAGGGCAAATTGCAATTGCTCGCCCCCCATGGCTGGCTCAAACCCAAGCAGAAGTACCTTGCGCTGCAAGACCTGGCCGGTCAGTCGATGATCGGGCTTGAGGGCCATGACCCACTCAGCCGCCTGCTGGACGCCAAGCTGCAAGCCTTGCGCCCGCTGCCGGTGGTGCAAACGCGGGTGCAGACCTACCAGATGATGCGCAGCATGGTGGAAGCCGGCGAAGGGCTGGCGATTGTCGACCCTTTCACTGCAGCCGGCGCGCGGGAATCGGGGCTGGATAGCTGCCCGTTATCCCCTCCCATCCCTGTCATCCTTTACGCACTGACTTTGAAGGACGCAGCAGCCACGCCGGCGCTGAACGCGCTGCTGGAGATTGTCATGCACAAAGCCGAAGCCTTGCTGGCCGGCGCTTCGCTGGGCACGCCAGCACCTTAAGGCTCCCCCTCAGTCGAGCTTTTCTGACACATCCGGTACTGGTGCGCCGGGAACCTCGTCCGAAGTTTTCTACACCCAATCGCTGAAGGAAGCGCCACGCCGCTTCCTATCGGACGAATCTGAAACTAAGGAACGGTTCCCATGAATAACCTTCATCACGCGCTTGCCCGCCTGTCTGTCACGGCCCTGAGCCAGGCTGACGCTCCATCGGCCGCCACCGCTCTCGGCGAGCTGCAACCCCAGCCCGTCAACAACCGGCCCGAAGTCTCGGCCAACGACCCTGGCCCCGACGAGCTCGACAACCCTGCAGCCCTTAAAAAGGCCTTTGCTGAACACTGCAACTGGAAAGAGCTGGCTGCAAAATTGCGCCCGCTCCTTGAAGAACTGACCAATGCTTTCCCGGGTGAAGTGTCCAGCGAACAGCAAAGCCGCCTTGAGACACAACTGGCAGCACAACTGGCCAGCCTTTCAGTGCCGGTCTGTGAACTCTCCGACTATTACGAAAAACACAATCTGACCCCAACGAGCGTGGTCAAGCTTCACACCTTCCTCAGCGGCAGTGGCTTGAACGTCCCTAAAACCCTGGAAGAGTTGCTCACGCTGTATCAGCGTGCGATACAGCAAGTCCACACCCACCCCCTGGGTAATTTCAGCGGGGCGCTGTCATGGCCGACTCCGCTGGCAACGCAGGACAAACAAGCCATTGTCGACCTGCTCAATGCTCCCGGCTCGACATTGCCCGGACTTCCACTGGCCGACAGGCAAAAAGGGGTACTTGGCTATCTGCTGTCAGCGGCAACCTTGTCCAACGATGACTTCAAATACTCCAGCTCCACAGTAGAAACGCTGCTGGGCTCGGCCAAGGCCCAGGCATTGGGGCAGGCTATACAAACCCAGTTGGGCGGCATTGCGACAAATGCCAGCAGCAATGACTACTTGCTGGCAGCGATCCATCTGGGCCTGGACCCGGAATCCCTGGGCACCCCGGCTCGCAACAGCGTCGCCGGCTTTGACCTAGGGCAGCGGCAATACTGGAATAAGCCGGCTGCGCAGGTGATTGACGGCTTGAGCCGCCATCTGGTAGCCCAGGGGCGAGCCACCTTGCAATCGGCCGACCTTGCAGCCCGCATGCTGCTGGCACGGGTTGCGCCTGAATACCGGGTCAAGGACATACCGCCCAACGTGACTTACGGCAGCATCCCATGGGCACAGCTGGCAATCGCGGTGGCCAAGCTTGAGGCCCAATCGCCAGGGCGCGTGCTTACAATGAGCTATAGCGAGGTGCTCGCCGCCGCCGAGGACGTCGATGTCGGCGCACCGCTCCTCAAGCGTATCCAGCACGACGCCTTGAGTAATTGGGGGGTCGTCCATGGACTATTGAAAGCCGGCGACACGGCGCATACCCCGATGGAAATGCAGGCGGTGCAAGCCGCCTTCAATGCCCAACAAAGCGCCTTGCAAGCCACGTCCACAGCGCTTGCAGTGTCCATTCCCAGCCGTGAAACAATGGCGCTCGAGTTGCTGCGAGAAGAGTTCCCGGGAGTGCCGGACAGTGTCTTCAAGGCAAAAAACATTCGCAAAGTCTGGTTGAACCCAGGGCGACCCGGCCGCTTCCCCGGCGACCACTCGATGCTGGATATCGTCATGCAAGGTGACAAGGTCAAGCTAGGCGAGAAAGAACATTGGGTGACCGAAGACAAGCGGATTCCTATTGTTGAATTCTGCGATAAATCCGCAAACGGCAAACTCACGGTAGCAAGTGCTTTTACCCAGCGTTACGAAGCAGCCATAGCGGAACAGGAAAAAGGCCACGCGGGCCTGGCCAGATACCTCGTCTCGAACCTGTCGCCAGAGGACAAGCAGAACTTCGAGTACGGCCAGCTCGAGTTTTTCCATACCAACGAATACAAAATAGGCACCGACTTCTGGACGAAAACCCTGACCAAACGAGGTCACACACTGGATGTGAAGACCACTCGCGACGGTCAGGTCAACGTCTATCGCATTGATACCAGCACCGGCACTGTTTCAAAGCACAACTTCCTCATCGAACGGTACTCCCCGCCCTACGACAAACTCGAAAGAAGAGACGCCAACAGGCTGTACAAAACCGTGCAGTACAACCCTTTCGAAGACGAGCACACCAAGCTGGCCACGGAAAAGGCGACGGTCTCGCAAATACCGCAAGTATTCGATTCCGAACGCACGAACTACATCGCCAAAGTATTCGTCAAATCCCTCGACCTGCACAATGATGACCTGCTTGAACATGCCAAAGGCATGACCTCCTACGACAAAAGCGCAGCCGCCGATGATGCAATCGGAAATTTTTTCCTCAACCTGATTCCCTTCAGGTCAGCAATTGTCAATTTCATGAAGGGCAACATCGGCGATGGCTTGTTTGACCTGGGCCTGGATGTGGTTGGCCTGGTCACACTGGGCGTCGGTAAGGCTGCCCAGGCGGGCAAGGTGCTTGCCACGGGGGTGACCGGCCTGAAAACCGCCACAAAAGCAGCGCGATTCCTGGGCGGCGCCGTGATCGAGGCGCTTAACCCGCTGGGTGGCACGGGCGATTTGCTCAAAGGCGCCAGCCGCTTCGTCTGGTCCAAGGGGCGGTCAGCAGTGAATGTGCTCAGGGGCGCCAGCGGCAGCTACGAGGTGCTTAAAGTAGCGGGCAAGCAGCAGGGTGTGGTTGCCGTAGGCACCTATAAAGCACTTGATCGCACCGAGGAAGCCGGTGCCGTATTTCGCAACGGCAACTGGCACGACTATGACGTGGCAAAGGGGCTGCCCTACGGTGCGCTGTTGAAGGAGTTCAAGCCCCACGTGGTCGCGAACGCCGATGAACTCAAAGTGCTCAACCCATCCGCGCTGCAGGACTACGCGGACAATATCTCGCCTGACCTGCTGCAGGTAAAAGGCTTGCAGGCCAATGTCTATATGGGGCCGGGCAACAAAGAATATATAAAAATCGACGGCAGGCACTATCAGTCCAAACTCAAGGATGGCCAGCGTGTTATCCAGCACCCGAACACAGGCCACCCCGACCTTGCCGTCAAGGACCTGGGCAGCAACGGTTGGGAGCTTTCGGCCACAGCCAATCGTTTAATCGGCGGGCAAACTCCGCCGGCGTGGAAGCTCAACGATGACACCTACGTTGTGCCGGTGGACGACGTCAAATTAGGCACCCCCCCTTCGTATCCCTACACAATCAAATACGATGGCATGAACCATGTCGCAACTTTCGACACACAGGTAGGTGCCTGGGGCCAAGGCGGCAAATACAAGGTTTATTTCTGGCGAAGTGCAAAGAACACATGGCAGAAGGGACCGCTTGATGAGTTCATGAAAGCCAAGAAGATAGAGTCGCACCAATTCAGATTCATCGAAGCGGCCACGCCCGCCATATTGCACAAGCCCAAAAATGTCAGGCCATTACCCAAAGACATTCACTATTTCTGGGCTGGCGGCGAAATACCCGACAAGCTAGTAGCCAAAATCGCGAACAACGCCGAGAAAACCCCTGGGTTCAAGTCTATTGTGCACATCGATGCCGATACCCCGGAGCTGTTCCAGGCCATGAAACTGAAGCTGGAAAAAGACGCACCCGGTGTCACTGTCATGAATCTGCACGAAGAAGACTTTTTCCAGTCGTTGAAGACCACCGACATGTATTCATACTTCCGCAAAGGTCAGGGCCAGAACCTCGCCGCCGCCTCGGACGTCGCACGCTACCCGCTGATGAATAAATATGGAGGTATCTATCTGGACACAGATGACGTGATCAAAGGGTCTGTCGGATCGGCAGGCCTGAACGCTGGCGACGGGGATATCATGGTCAGCCAGCCGGTCGCACACCCAGTCACCGACTACAAGCTTTTCTACAATACAAGCAACTTCGCCACCCAGGCGGACAACCCGGTCGTCACTCAAATGATCGCCGAGCAGAATCGCCGTTTTCTCGAAAACAAACCCTACTTTGAGGCCAATCGCCCGACCATCGACCGGGACGCCAACGGCACATTCACTTATACCCAGGATTTTCTGACCTACGAAGGCAAGGTTTTTGAAACAGTGGGCCCAACCATGTTTAACGACGTTTTAAAATCCAAGCGACCTGACATCTACGACGCAGGCTTTGATGGAATGCCCAAGGACTTGGTCATGGTTAATGGAAAACGCACCCTCGGCGAACGGTTCAACCTGGAAAACCAAACTCGCCAGTATTTTGCGGACAAAGGCCTTATGGAGCCCGACGGGCTTTCAGAAACGCTGAAGGAAGCCAAGGACCACTACAGGGCGTTCCGTGAGCAACTAAAGATTGAAGTGGGTGCCGAGCACTCGTGGCTCGGCGCGTAGCCTCACCGCCAGCAGCCCGGCGCGGCTTGAAACGTTGCCTGTCAGTAACGTTCAAGTCGCGTCCTGCTCGGTCTTGAACAACCGATACCAGAAGATCGCCACTTCGCGGGTTTGCGGATCAATCCCGCGATAACGCAGTTGGTCTATCCCGCCCATCACATACCCGCAACGCTCATACAGGCGGCAGGCACCGAGGTTGTTGTTCTGGGTTTCCAGCATCATGCCCGGCAAGTTTTTCTTGCGGGCCCAGAACTGCGCCACATCCAGCAGCGCCTTGGCGACGCCATGGCGTCGCGCGGGTAACACCACGGCCAACTCGTCAACGTGGGCAAAACCGTTCCAGTTGGTGCTGACCACGATATGCCCCACCGCGCGGTCATCCAGGTAGGCCATGAAGATCGCGCTGTCGGTGGCATTGCGAAAGCTGGCGAACTCTTCCGGGTCGATGCCATAACACTTGCGGTACGGCAGCACGCGCTCCACAGGCCATTGATCAACGCGCTGGCCCATCTGAGGTACACCGTAGACGCTGACCTCAAAACTGAAATCATTGCCCCATACATAGGCGTCGAAACCTTCGTCGGCGACCCGCACGCTGAGCCCTGGATACTTCGGGTTCATTACAGCTTGCATAAACATCCTTAACCCTTGATGCAATCGACGGTGTAACAACGGCCACTGCCGTCATCTTCGTGTTGCAGCCCGTGAACATCCGCGAGAAAACCGGGGAAACTGCTATCGAACGTACGGGCAAACGCCAGGTAGTCGATGATCGAGCGCGTTGACTCGGTAAAACGCTCGCCAGGCATGATCAATGGAATACCCGGCGGATAAGGCACCAGCATCACGGCTGCAACGCGCCCTGGCAAGGCATCAATAGACACCGCTTCCACCTCGCCCCTCACCAACTGGTCGTAGGCATCGGCGGGCTTCATCGCAATTTCCGGCAACACCGTGTACATGCGCTTGAGGTGCTTGGCGGTGGCGTTACTACGGTAGCAGCTATGCAATTGGTCGCAAAGGTCACGCAGGCCCATGCCTTGATAACGCGCCGGCCCTTGGGCATACACCGATGGCAAGCAACTGGCGAGGCTGACATTGGCATCGTAACTGCGCTTGAACTCCAGCAACTCGGTGAGCAAGGTGCTCCATTTGCCTTTGGTAATACCCATGGAGAACAGCACGAGGAAAGAATACAGTCCGGTCTTTTCCACCACCAGGCCGCGCTCCCAGAGGAACTTGCTGACCACCGCAGCAGGAATTCCGCGATCGCTAAGGGCGCCACCTGCGTTGAGGCCCGGCATTACCAGCGTGACCTTGATCGGGTCCAGCAGCACGTAGTCTTCGGCAACGTCGCCAAAGCCGTGCCACTCATCCCCAGGGTGCAACAGCCAATCCGCCGTGGCCACCCGATCGATGCCAGCAACCGAGGGCGGCTGCCAGATGGAAAACCACCAATCTTCAGCGGCAATATGCTGGCGCAAGTTGGCCAAGGCGCGGCGAAAACTCAGGGCCTCGTCGAACATTTCTTGCAGCAGCGAACGCCCGGCCGGGCCTTCCATCATCGCCGAGGCGACATCCAGCGAGGCGATGATGCTGTATTGCGGCGAGGTCGATATGTGCATCATGAAGGCTTCGTTGAACCGATCACGGTCCAGTTGCCGTGCGCCGCCGTCCTGTACATGGATCATCGACGCCTGGCTGAATGCCGCCAGCAACTTGTGCGTACTGTGTGTGGTGAACACCAAGGGGCTGTCTGGGGTGCGCGAGGTGCCCATGCCGTAGCGCCCGGCGAAGAACTCGTGGAAAGCAGCGTAGGCGTACCAGGCTTCGTCAAAGTGCAGCACCTCGACACTGTTGCCCAGTTGCTGCTTGATCAGCTCGGCGTTGTAGCACAGGCCGTCGTAGGTGGAGTTGGTCACCACCGCCAGCTTCACTTTTGGCGGCCGGCCACGGGTCAGGGGGCTGGCGTCGATTTTGGCGCGGATCGACTCGGGGCTGAATTCGCTCAGGGGAATCGGGCCGATGATCCCCAGCTCGTTGCGCTCCGGGCACAGGTACAACGGAATCGCGCCGGTCATGATGATCGAGTGCAACACTGACTTGTGGCAATTGCGGTCCACCAGCACCAGGTCGTCGCGGCCGACCATGGAATGCCAGACGATCTTGTTGGCGGTGGACGTGCCATTGATCACGAAGAACGTATGGTCGGCGCCAAAGTTGCGGGCGGCCCTGGCTTCGGCTTCGGCCAAGGGGCCAGTGTGATCGAGCAGCGAGCCCAGTTCGGGAACCGAAACAGACAAGTCCGAGCGCAGGGTATTTTCCCCGAAGAACTGGTGAAACGCCTGCCCCACCGGACTTTTGCGATAGGCCACGCCACCGCCATGGCCGGGGGTGTGCCAGGAATAATTGGAGTCGGCGGTGTGTTGCACCAACGCCTTGAAGAACGGCGGCAGCAAACCGTCCAGGTAGGTGCGTGCAGCGCGAGCGACCTGGCGCGCCAGAAACGGCACGGTGTCTTCGAACAGATAAAGAATCCCGCGCAGTTGGTTGAGCTCGCTCATGGCGTCGGCGGGGGCATTTTCCAGGGTGACTTGCTCGCCCAACGCAAAGATCGGCAGGTTGGGCGCCCTCACCCGCGCCAGGCGGATCAGCTCAACCATGTTTTGCAGCAGATGGGTGTTTTCTCCAGCACCTTCTGCGGCGATCAGCATGCACGCCAAACCGTGATGGGTGGAGGCCACCAGCCGCCCTTCGGCGTAGTCCACGGCAGAAAAGATACTGAAGCCCTCTTGTTCCAACTCCCTGGCGATGCCTCGAACCCGGTCGCCGGCAACGGTGTCGGCCTTGATGTCACGGTGCACGATCAAGATGGGGAATTTCAGGTCTTTGTACATGAGCGCTCTTACTCCGGAGGCTTTGCACTCAAGGGTAGAAGCTGGGAGCGAATGTGGCGAATGAAGATTTTGCAGGCCATGCAGATCAACTGTGGGAGCAAGCCGCTCCCACATTTTTTACTGTATTGAGCCAGGGCTATTGTTGGGTCAACTGAGCCCACAACGCCGGCGCACCGGCCGACTTGGCAATCGCTTCCAACCGCGCCGCATGCTCGGCCAGATCCTGCTCGCTGGCACGGATGATCGGCGTCGGCTTGCGATCAGCCGGCAGACGACGGATTTCCGAAGGTCGGTTGCCAGAACCTTCCGCCGAACCAGTACCATCGGAGGCATTACCGGCCAGGGAAAGGCTGGTCTGCCCACCGGTCATGGTCAGGTAAACGTCGGCCAGGATCTCGGAGTCGAGCAAGGCGCCGTGGAGTTCACGGCCGGAGTTATCGACGCCATAGCGTTTGCACAAAGCATCAAGGCTGTTGCGCTGGCCCGGGTGACGCTCGCGGGCCATCATCAAGGTGTCGAGGATCGTGCAGTGCTGGGAGATGTCCGCACGGTCCGTCTGCCCCATCAGGGCAAACTCGTTATTGATGAAGCCGATGTCGAACGCCGCGTTATGGATGATCAACTGGGCGCCGTTGATGAACTCGAAGAACTCATCGGCCACTTCGGCAAAGCGCGGCTTGCCCTTGAGGAATTCGTCGGTAATACCGTGGACACCGATCGCGCCCTCGTCACTGTCCCGATCAGGTTGCAGGTAGACGTGGAAGTGACGACCGGTCAGACGGCGCCCCATCAGTTCGACACAGCCGATTTCGATGATCCGGTGACCATCGGTCACCGGCATGCCGGTGGTTTCGGTATCGAGTACAACAGATCGGATGGCCATCAGGGTTCAGCTCTCAACGGTTCGGTACAGTTCAAGGGGCGGGATATTAGCATGCTCTATAACCGAAGCACCCCATGGCGCAAAACCGAGGGTGGGCGCCCGAGCGTTTTTAACAAGGTTGAGCAAACTTGCTTGAGTTTGCCTCCCACTCGATGAAAGCACGAGCGAGCCATTCGCCCGTGCGATTCTGGGCCTGTCGGCAGCGATCACTGGGCTTTCTTGATCAGGCCAAAATCCCGCAAGGCTACGTAGGGGTCCCAGTACTCGCGCACGGACTGGATCTGCCCGTCCTTGGCCATACGCAAGATGGCGATGAAGGTCTGGTGGTAAGGCTTGCCACTGGAGCGAATCACGCCATCGCTGGTGTATTCAAATACGTATGTGCCTTTTTCGGTGGTCTCAAGCAGGGTCCAGGTCTTGGGATCGCTGTACTTCAAATGACCCATTTGCTTACTGAAGTTAGTGAAGTAATCAGTCATCTCCTGACGGCCCTTGTTCGCGCGCTTGAAACCGGCATTCGGGAAATCGCGGACCGGCGCGTAGGTCAGCTCGTAAACGCCGTCCTGCGCATAATACTTAGCCATTTCGGCGGGATGCTCCGACCAGCCGTCCAGGCTGCGCCAGTAAAAGTCCGCCACGTCGGCCTTGGTGTACCCCGGCGACAAATAGAAGAAGCCATCCCGCTCCTTGATTGCTGCTTTGGGTTGAGCATTAACGCTGGCGGCAAAGGCTGCCGTGGTGACCAACAGGCCCAATAACCATCCACGAAGACTCATCATGTTTACTACCTCACTTGCTTGATTGACGGGTTGATACGGTTTTACTGCGCGCACGGCGTCGCCGATGCGGTGATGGCCTGACCGCACCTGCGGGGAGGGTTAACTCAATGGGGCATGCGCAGGACAGCCTTGATGGTTTCGCCGGAATGGATATCGGCGATAGCTTGATTGATATGTTCCAGGTCGTAGAAGCGGATCATTTTGTCCACCGGGAAACGTCCCTGTTTAAACAATTCCACCAGCCGAGGCAGGAACACTGAAGGCGCCGCGTCCCCCATGATGCTGCCGCGTACCACTCGGCCGCGGATCAGTTGCATGACATCCAGGGACAGTTGGGTTCCGGGGGCGACCACC
This sequence comes from Pseudomonas haemolytica, assembly GCF_009659625.1. GTDB lineage: Bacteria > Pseudomonadota > Gammaproteobacteria > Pseudomonadales > Pseudomonadaceae > Aquipseudomonas > Aquipseudomonas haemolytica. Next base: position 176,340 of record NZ_VOIW01000006.1, read on the forward strand.
CCAGTCAGCACAGCCTCACCGCCCTCCTCCAAGACGCTGACGGCGCTCGCCATCACGCCGACATGGCCAGCGCATTCGACTGCGTATTTCACGCCCCGACCACCGGTCAGGGCCATGATTTGCTGCGCCGCGTCGCTCTGGCTCGCGTCAATCAGCTGCGTCGCGCCCATTTTTCTGGCCACCGCCAGGCGTGAAGCTTGTGTGTCTATGGCGATGATCGGAGTGCAACCCATCACCTGAGCCGCCATCACTGCACTCAGGCCGACTGCGCCCATGCCGAAGACGGCGATGGCGGTGCCGGGTGCTGGCTTGAGGGTGTTCATGACTGCGCCGGCCCCCGTCATCACGCCGCAGGCAAAAGGCCCCAGAAACTCCAGTGGCGCATCATCCGCAACCTTGACCAGACTACTTGCGCTGACCACCGCGTAATTGGCGAATGAAGACTGGCCGAAAAAGTGACTATGCACAGGCCGCCCGTTGTCATGCAGTGCCACCGAGCCATCGGCACGAGAGGCTTTCCAGTTGTAGTCAAAATGTTCGTCGCAGTAGGTTGGCAACCCACTGGCGCAATGACCGCACTGACCGCAGAAGCCCAGGGACAGGATGACCTTGTCACCCACCTGTACATGGCTGACGCCCGGCCCGACCTGCTCGACGATACCGGCCCCTTCATGCCCGAGCACCACAGGCATTGCCACCGAAATCTGGCGGTCACGCACGGCAAGGTCGGTATGGCAGATACCGGTTGCAATAATTTTGACCCGCACCTCACCGCTGCGCGGAGTGTCCAGCTGCAACGGGCACACATCAAACAGCGGGTCTTTGCCTTCAGTCACAGCAGCCAGGATTCTCATTGGGTTTCTCTCGCAATATCAGTGGCTTAATAGTGGTTACCGGAATAACCAACTGTTGAAGCCAGATTAACGAGCAGTTCCACAGGTTGCTTTGCCTTACTTGCTGATGTGTTGACGCTTATTGCGCAATGAACGGCGTCTAGGGCTGACGCAATTCACTGGGGGGCTGCCCGACAATCCGCCGGAACGCGCGAGAGAACTGGCTGGCACCGGCAAACCCGGTTTCCAGGGCAATATCCAGCAGGCTGCGGTCAGTGGTGCTGATCAAGTGCTTGGCCCGGTTGACCCGACACAGCAGCAGGTACTGGTACGGAGACATGCCGAACGTGCGCCGGAATACCCGAGAGAAATGGTATGGGCTAAGGTTGACGATGTTCGACAAGTCGGCCAGGCGCACTTCATTGGCCAGTGACGCCTCGATGTAGTCGGTCAAACGCTGGCGCTGCGCCATCCCCAGTTCACCGGTATTGACCGGCGCGACCGGCGGCAGTTGTTGCAGTGAACACACCTCTTGCATCAACAGCATGACCAGGGTTTCCAGGTACAAGGTCTCGGTCCTGCCGCGGCGGACCACTTGATCCAACCGCTCCAGCAAACCTCGCAGGAACCCATCATGACAACTGATCAGCGGCTTGAGATCCGCTTGCACGCGATAGCTTGGGCAGGCTTTCGCCAATTGATCTTCGTCTACCGACACCAGCACATAACCCACCCTGGCACGCTCTCCCGTCCAACCTTCAAATAAGGAGCCTGCCGGAATAAAGTCAATGAACTGGTCCAGCGCACGCGGCCCAGCCAGTCGTAAGCCATCGATGCTGACTTCACCATCACTGACCGAGCCCTGCCGATACAGCACAAACTGATGGTACTGGCGGCGCATTTCAAAGCGGTGAGGGCGATGCGCCACCTGCACACATTCAATAGCGCCCCAGGGTGGAAGCTCTCGGCGGATCATGTGCGAAATCCGCGCTGGGGTATAAGTCAGTCCTTCTGGCTCGCTCTCTACCGCTTCGTCAAGAAACGCCTGGACATCGGCATGAGGTGAAGAGGACATCCCGCGCTCCCGAGTAGTATTCAGTCAGGTATTCATTAAATAATGGTGTCATTCGTCTATCAGACAGGCCAGGCAAGACATCATTTTCCTGTCCGGCAGTATGCCGGACACCGCTACGAGTGCACGCCCCTCAATGATTAACGTCCAATATGCCACAGCCCTGCTGCTCACCACTTTACTGCTGGGCGGCTGCACAACCCAGCGAGCCCCGGGCTCATCAGGCGAGCACCTGCCGCTGATCGTGGCCCATCGGGGTGGTACGGCCGACTTCCCGGAAAACACCCTGCTGGCAGTAGAGAATGCCTTGCGCAATCACATCGACATGCTCTGGCTTACCGTGCAAATGAGTCGTGACGAAGTGCCCGTGTTGTACCGGCCTGCCGACCTGAGCGCCAATACCCAGGGGGCAGGAACGGTGGCAGAAAAAACCTGGGCGCAGTTGCAACAACTCAACGCGGGTTGGCAGTTCAAGCAAACCGCAGCGGATGGCCGCGTGACCTATCCTTATCGGACCCAGGCCGTATCGCTGCCCTCGTTGCAGCAGGCGCTGGCGGTAATTCCGGCCACAACGCCAATCATCCTCGATATGAAGGCGTTGCCGGCCGCACCGCAGGCCCACGCTGTCGCCCGGGTATTGGAGCAGAACCACGCCTGGGACCGGGTATTGATCTACTCTACCGACGCCAGCTACCAACAAGCGTTCGCCCAATACCCTCAGGCCCGGCTGTTCGAATCCAGGGACCTGACCCGTGAACGCCTGGCAAACATCGCCCTGGCACATAACTGCACACCGGCGCCGCAGCCAGGAAGTTGGGTAGCGTTTGAGTATCAGCGCAAGGTGGAACTGGTGGAAACCTTCACCCTGGGTGAAGCGCGCTCATCGGTGACGGCAAGACTGTGGACGCCCCAGGCTATTGGCTGCTTCCAGTCGCGGGGCAAGTCGAACATTCTGGCAATTGCGGTCAACAGTGAAGAGGATTATCGCGCCGCCGCGTGCCTGAAGGTCGATGCGGTATTAGTGGATTCGCCGCGCCCCATGGCGGCGATGAAGCAGCGGCTCGAACGGCCGCTGCAGTGTCGCTGACTCAGCTCTGCTTGTAGCCGCGCACTTCATCCACGCCACGGTTGGCCAACTGGTCGGCGCGCTCGTTGCCAGGGTGGCCGATGTGCCCCCGTACCCATTTCCAGGTGATGTCGTGGCGGTTGCATTGCTCATCAAGCAGTTGCCACAGGTCGGCGTTCTTGACCGGCTCCTTGGCCGCCGTCTTCCAGCCGCGCTTCTTCCAGTTGACCATCCACTCGTTGATGCCCTTCATCACATATTGCGAGTCGGTCACCAACAGCACGTTGCAGCGCCGCTTGAGCTCTTCCAGGCCACGAATGGCGCCCATCAGCTCCATGCGGTTATTGGTGGTGTTGGCTTCGCCGCCCCACAGTTCCTTCTCGACACCCTTGCACACCAGCAAGGCGCCCCAGCCGCCCGGGCCGGGGTTGCCCTTGCAGGCGCCATCGGTGAAGAGTTCTACGCTATCGGTCATCGGTTGCATCCATCAAAACGGGCTGGCGGTAATTGACCGACAGTATCCCGAGGCCGAGCAGCCCGGCCTGAAATCAAAAGAGGTTTAGGGTTCGCTTTGCTTGCGGTTGACCTTGGCCATCGGCATCGGCACCAGCTTGCCCATGGGTTGGCGCAGCTCCTGTCGCACCGGCCGCAGCCCGACCACGATCTTGCGCGCTACCAATAGATAGAAGCCGCCACCCGCGAGTTGCCAGGCACCCGCTCGGCGTTCCCAGCCGGCCAGGCGACCCTGCCACTTGGCCGTCGCCAGCGGCGGACGATAGCACCCGAAGCGACGTTTCTCCAGCGCGAAGCCCAGCAGGTTCAGCCAGTCCCCCACCCGCGACGGCGAGATGCAGCGCGCCTGGCGCAGGCCGTCATGGGCGAACACACGGCGCAGGCCCCAACTGCTCCAGGGGTTGATACCGACAATCAGCAAATGGCCACCAGGGCGCACGCTGCTGGCGGCTTCGCGCAGCAGACCATGGGGCGACAGGCAGAAATCCAGGCCATGCTGCAACACCACCACATCGGCGGCGTGTTCGCTCAAGGGCCAGGCCTGTTCCTCGCAGACGATCTCCACCCCTGGCAACGGCGCACCCAGGCGTACATTGCGTTGCACCTGCGGCGCCGAGGGCGGGGTTTCGGCCGAGGGCCCGTAATGCACCAGGTAGCCGCCAAAGAAGCGGCCCAGCTCGTCTTCGAGCATGCGCCGTTCTTCATCCAGCAGAAATTGCCCAATCGGCCCGGACAACCATTCGCGGGCCGCGCTGATCAGGGCCAGCCACTCAGGATCGGCCTGGGCGAACGCTTTATCGGTCATTGCATTCTCCAACTCGCCAAGACGTTCTAAGATGCACCAATGTGTTCAGCTTGGCGAATCAAACAATGATACAGATCAGTGCCCTGCCCGCCTTTACCGATAACTACATATGGTTGCTGCAAGACCATCGCAGCCATCGTTGCGCGGTGATCGACCCAGGTGACGCCACGCCGGTCCTGGCCTGGCTGGAGAACCACCCCGAGTGGGTGCTCAGTGACATTCTGGTCACCCATCACCACCACGATCATGTCGGCGGCGTCGAACAACTCAAGCGTGTGTGCGGCGCGACGGTCTATGGCCCGGCCAATGAGAACATCCCGGCACGAGACATCGGCCTGGCCGATAACGACCGCATCACCGTGCTGGGCTGGGAGCTTGAGGTGTTCGCCGTGCCCGGCCATACCCTGGGCCATATCGCGTTTTATCGCCATGGCCTGTTGTTCTGTGGCGACACCTTGTTCGCGGCCGGTTGCGGCCGGCTGTTCGAAGGCACGCCACACCAGATGTACACTTCCCTGGAACGCCTCGCGGCACTGCCTGACGATACGCTGATCTACTGCACCCACGAGTACACGCAAAGTAACCTCAGATTCGCCCAGGCGGTGGAACCGGACAACCTCGACATCGCTGAACGCGTGGGAAAAGTCGCCCAACTGCGCGCCCACGGTAAAATGACGCTGCCGTCCAACCTGGCGCTGGAAAAGCTCACTAACCCTTTCCTACGTACCGCTGAAACATCCGTTAAACAAAAAGCGGACGAACGGAATGGCCGCGACAACCGCTCTGGGGCCGAGGTGTTTGCTAGCTTGAGGGCTTGGAAAGATACGTTCTAACAGGATGCAATCTGATACGTAATTTCTGAATGGTTGACCGGAACCAAAGCGCTTTCTAGAATCGCCCGACATTTTTGCCCGGAACTTACTTCCAGCCAATGTCGTCATCTATTCGTAAATCCATTTCTTCAGACGCATTGACCCGCCTGGCTCAAGCCGTGGCGGTGGCTGTTTCCGCAACTCTGGCGGGCTGCCAATCGACCAATTACGCTGCACAATCCACCGTGCAACCCAAACCCAATCTTGCTGCCAAGATCAAGCAAAAACCTATTTGGCTATCAGAGAAGCCTAGCCCCGAAGTGCCCCAGGATGTCTGGGAACGCATGCGTCGGGGCTTTCAATTGCAGGACGGTGCAGGCGTCAACCCGCGCATCGAGCAACAGCGCCTGTGGTTCGCCAGCAACCCGTCCTTCCTGGAGAATGCCGGGGAACGCGGCAGCCTCTACATTCATTACATTGTCGAACGCCTTGAAGAACGCAACATGCCCCTGGAGCTGGCGCTGCTGCCAGTGATTGAAAGTGCCTACAACCCCATGGCCTATTCGCGCAGCGATGCGGTCGGCTTGTGGCAGTTCATTCCCTCCACCGGCCGCTACTTCAACCTGCGCCAGACCCGCGCCTACGACGGCCGCCGCGACATCACCGCCTCCACCACCGCCGCCCTCGACTACCTCACGCGCCTGCATGACATGTTCAACGGCGACTGGCTGCTGGCCCTGGCGGCCTATAACGCCGGCGAAGGCACGGTGAGCCGTGCGATCGAGCGCAACGAAAAGCTCGGCCTGCCCACCGATTACTGGAACCTGCCCCTGCCCCAGGAAACCAAGGACTATGTGCCCAAGTTCCTGGCCTTGTCCCAGGTGGTGCTGGCGCCGGAGGCCTATGGCGTCAACCTGAACCCGATTGCCAACACGCCGTACTTCGAAGTGGTTGAAGTCAAGCAAAGCATGGACCTGTCACGGGTTGCCGCGCTGGCCGAGATCGACGAAGACGAACTGTTCCAGCTCAACCCGGCCTTGAAACAACGCACCACCCTCGACGGCCCCCAGCATTTGCTGGTACCGACTTCCAAGGCACAACTGCTGACCAGTACCCTTTCGACGATGAAGCCGGAAGAATTGCTGAGTATGCGCCCTAGAAAACCGGTGTTCGACGAAGTCGAGACCAAGGCGGTTGCCGGGCGTACCCGCAGCTACAAGGTGCGCAGTGGCGACAACCTCACGTTGATCGCCAAGGCCAACAAGGTCGATGTGCATGACCTGCAGCGCTGGAACCAGCTCAACGGCCAGGCACTCAAGGTCGGCCAGACCCTGGTGATGCAAGACACCCGCAAGGCCGCCGTGAAAAAACCGGTGCAGTACAAGGTCAAGAAAGGCGACTCGCTGTACATGGTCGCCAAGCGCTTCAACGTCGAGATGCAACATCTCAAGCGTTGGAACCCACGCACCGGCCAGGCGTTGAAGCCAGGGCAGATGCTGGTGGTTTCCGGGCCAAGATAAAGGCCTCAAGAACACCGGGAGGCTAATGTGGGAGGGGGCTTGCTCCCGATAGCGGTGGGTCAGTCAGCCTATGTATTGGCTGACAGGCCGCTATCGGGAGCAAGCCCCCTCCCACATTGGATCGCCATCGCTCCAACTGGCTTTTTCCAGCCGGAACAAGCTGTTACTGTACCGATCATAAAGCCCAAGCCGCCTGGATCGGATCTCTGACTTGAAGCGTCCTCTCCTTCTACTAATAAGTCTGGCCTTGAGCTTTGCTGCGAACGCGACGATTACCGAGAGCCACGGTTACGCGCAGTTCGGCTCACTCAAGTACCCGGCCAAATTCACCCATTACGATTGGGTAAACCCTGCAGCGCCCAAAGGCGGGACATTGCGGGTCATGGCATTTGGTACCTTCGACACCCTCAATCCCTACACCTTCAAGGGCACAAGCCCGGTTTCCACCGCCAACTTCCTGCAATACGGCGTCAATGAGCTGAACGAACCCTTGATGGTCGGCACCGGCCAATACGCGCCGTCCGGCGACGAACCCACCTCCAGCTACGGGCTGATTGCCCAATCAGTGGAATACAGCGAGGACCGCAGTTGGGTGGTGTTCAACCTGCGCCCCGAGGCACGCTTTCACGACGGCAAGCCGATCACTGCCAATGACGTGGCGTTTTCCTATCGCACCCTGCTGACAGATGGTCACCCGCAATACCGCACCAACCTGCAGGAAGTGGCCCGGGTCGATATCCTCAACCGCCACCGCATTCGCTTTGTATTCAAGCGCGCCGGCAACCCGTTGTTGATCCTGCGCCTGGGCGAGTTGCCGGTGCTGCCCCAGCATTACTGGAAGAACCGCGACTTCAAGGCCACCACCTTCGAATCGCCGTTGGGCAGCGGGCCGTACCGCATCACCAAGGTCGCCCCTGGCCGGCAGTTGGTGTTTGAACGGGTCAAGGATTACTGGGGCAAGGACCTGCCGGTCAACCAGGGTTTCTACAACTACGACAAGGTCGAAGTGGAGTTCTATCGCGACAGCGACGTGGCCTTTGAAGCGTTCAAGGCAGGCGAATTCGATATTTATATCGAGCACCAGGCCAAGAACTGGGCCACCGGCTACAACTTCCCGGCAGTCAATCGCGGCGATGTGATCAAGGCACAGATTGCCCACCAGATTCCCACCCAGAGCCAGGGTTTGTTCATGAACACCCGTCGCCCGGCCTTCAGCCAGGCCAAGGTGCGCGAGGCCCTGGGGTTGATGTTCGATTTTGAATGGACCAACCGCACCCTGTTCAGCAGCGCCTATAAACGCTCCGTGAGCTATTACCCCAACAGCGAATTCTCGGCCAGCGGCCTGCCGACCGGGCATGAATGGTTGATGCTTTCCCCCTACCGCGACCAATTGCCGGCGGCCCTGTTCACCCAAGCATTCAGCCTGCCGCAAACCGATGGTCGCGGCATCCCCCGCGACACCCTGCGCCGCGCACTGGCCCTGCTCGGTGAGGCCGGCTGGAAACTGTCGGGGCAGCGCCTGCTCGACAAGGACGGGCAACCGCTGCGCCTGGAGATCCTGCTGGTCAACCCGAACCTTGAGCGCATCCTGCAACCTTATGTCGAAAATCTGAGCCATATCGGTATCGATGCGCGCTTGCGCACCGTCGACCGTGCACAGTACAAACAGCGCCTCGATCAATTCGATTTCGACATGATTCTGATGACCCTCAACCAGACCCTCAGCCCCGGTCTTGAGCAGTGGCAATACTTCCACTCCAGCCAGGCGGCGATCAAGGGCAGCAAGAATTACGCCGGTATCGCCAACCCAGTGGTCGATCACCTGCTGGATCAACTGCTGGCGGCGCAGACCCGCGAAGAACAACTGGCCGCCGGCCGTGCCCTGGACCGTGTGCTGCTGTGGCAGCACTACAGCATTCCCAACTGGTACCTCAACTATCATCGCCTGGCGTACCGTAACCGGTTCGCCTTCGTCACCACGCCGCCCTATAGCCTGGGCTTGAGCGCGTGGTGGCTGAAAGCTTCGGAGAAAGCCCAATGATGTCTTTGCGTACTGCTTTGCTCGCCAGCCTGTTGCTGTGCACCGCGGCGCAAGCCGCCCCGCAACATGCGCTGACCCTCTACAACGAGCCGCCCAAATACCCCGCCGACTTCAAGCATTTCGACTACGTCAATCCCGACGCCCCCAAGGGCGGCACCTTCCGTGAATCGGCCATGGGCGGCTTCGATAGCCTCAACCCTTACATCAGCAAGGGCGTGCCAGCGGACAACCTGCCGCTGATCTACGACACCCTGGCCATGCAGAGCCTGGATGAACCCATCACCGAATACGGCCTGGTGGCCGGCAAAATCGAAAAAGCCCCGGACAACAGTTGGGTGCGTTTCTACCTGCGCCCCGAAGCGCGCTTCCACGATGGCCACCCGATCCGTGCCGAAGACGTGGTGTTCACCTTCCAGACCCTGATCAAGGACGGAACGCCGCTCTATCGCACCTACTACGCCGACGTCGATGAGGTGGTGGCCGAAGACCCGCTGCGCGTGCTGTTCAAGTTCAAGCGCACCAACAACCGTGAATTGCCGCTGATTCTCGGGCAGTTGCCGGTACTGCCCAAGCACTGGTGGGCGAGCCGCGACTTTTCCAAGGGCAACCTGGAGATCCCCCTGGGCAGCGGGCCGTACCAGGTGGCTGAGGTCAAGCCCGGACGCATGATTCGCTACGAGCGGGTCAAGGACTATTGGGCCAAGGACCTGCCGGTGACCAAGGGGTTCTACAATTTCGATACCCGCATCACCGATTACTACCGCGACAGCACCGTATCCCTCGAAGCCTTGAAGGCTGGGCAGTTCGACTACTGGCTGGAATTCAGCGCGAAGAACTGGGCCAATGCCTACAACATTCCGGCAGTGACCCAGGGCCGCCTGATCAAGGAAGAAATCCCCAACGGCAACCCCACCGGCATGCAGGGCTTTGTGTTCAACACACGCAAGCCGATGTTCCAGGATGTACGGGTGCGCAAGGCCATCAGCCTGTTGCTGGATTTCGAATGGAGCAACAAGCAGCTATTCAACGGCGCCTACACCCGCACCCGCAGCTACTTCGAGAACTCGGAAATGGCCGCCACCGGCTTGCCTGGGCCGGATGAACTGGCGATCCTTGAGCCGCTGCGTGACAAGATCCCTGCCGAAGTCTTCACCCAGGCGTTCGAACCGTCCCGCACCGACGGCAGCGGCATGATCCGCACCCAGCAGCGCGAAGCCTACCAACTGCTGCAGGAGGCTGGCTGGAAGATCGTCGACGACAAGATGGTCGACACCACCGGCAAGCCAGTGACCATCGAGTTCCTGCTGGCCCAGACCGAGTTCGAGCGCATCCTGCTGCCGTTCAAGCGCAACCTGGCGGACCTGGGCATCGACCTGGTGATTCGTCGGGTGGATGTCTCACAGTTCATCAATCGCCTGCGCTCGCGGGACTTCGACATGTTGGTGGGCAGCTTTCCGCAATCCACTTCACCCGGTAACGAGCAGCGCGAATTCTGGAAATCCTCCAGCGCCGACAAGCCCGGCAGCCGCAACTACATGGGCCTCAAGGACCCTGCCGTCGACCAGTTGGTGGAAGAGCTGATCGACGCCGGCTCGCGCCAGAGCCTGATTGCCCACGCCCGGGCGCTGGACCGCGTACTCCAGTTTGGTTACTACGTGATTCCCAACTGGCACATCAAGACCTTCCGCGTGGCGTACTGGGACCACTTGGGCCACCCCAAGATCTCGCCCCGCTACGACGTAGGCACGGCCACCTGGTGGGCCAAACCCGACGTCAAACCGGCGGTCTCCCTGGACACCACGCAAAACGCCGATACGGCAAGCGGAGGCGATTAAATGCTGGCCTATATAGTTCGCCGCCTGTTGCTGATCATCCCCACGCTGTTCGGGATCCTGCTGATCAACTTCGTCATCATCCAGGCCGCCCCCGGTGGCCCGGTGGAGCAGATGATCGCCAAGCTCGAAGGCTTCGACGGCGCCACCAGCCGCATCGCCGGTGGCGGGGCCGAGGTCGCGGTGGCCGGTTCCAGCTACCGTGGTGCCCAAGGCCTGGACCCGGCGTTGATCAAGGAAATCGAAAAGATGTACGGCTTCGACAAATCGGCGCCGGAACGCTTGTGGATCATGGTCAAGAATTACGCCCAGCTGGATTTCGGCGACAGTTTTTTCCGTGACGCCAAGGTCATCGACTTGATCAAGGAGAAGATGCCGGTGTCCATCTCCCTCGGGTTATGGAGCACCCTGATCATGTACCTGGTGTCGATCCCCCTGGGGATCGCCAAGGCCACGCGCCACGGTAGCCACTTCGATGTATGGACCAGCTCGGCCATCATCGTCGGCTATGCGATCCCCGCGTTCCTGTTTGCGATCCTGCTGATCGTGGTGTTTGCCGGTGGCAGTTACCTGGACTGGTTCCCCCTGCGCGGGCTGACCTCCAACAACTTCGACGAGTTGAGCTGGAGCGGCAAGATCCTCGATTACTTCTGGCACCTGGCCCTGCCCGTCACCGCACTGGTGATCGGTAACTTCGCGACCATGACCCTGCTGACCAAGAACAGTTTTCTCGACGAAATCAACAAACAGTATGTGGTCACCGCCAAGGCCAAGGGCCTGACCAACCGCCGCGTGCTCTACGGCCATGTGTTCCGCAACGCCATGCTGCTGGTGATTGCCGGTTTCCCTTCGGCCTTCATCGGCATCTTCTTTACCGGCTCGTTGCTGGTGGAAGTGATCTTCTCCCTCGACGGCCTGGGCCTGATGAGCTTTGAAGCAGCGATCAACCGCGACTACCCGGTGGTGTTCGGCACGCTGTTTATCTTCACCCTGCTGGGGCTGGTCGTGAAATTGATCGGTGACCTCACCTATACCCTGGTCGATCCGCGTATCGACTTTGCCAGCCGGGAGCATTGAGATGAACCTGTCCCCCCTCAATCGCCGCCGGTTCGAGCGCTTCAAGGCTAACAAGCGTGGCTGGTGGTCGCTGTGGCTGTTCCTGATCCTGTTCGTGCTGAGCCTGGGCGCCGAGCTGATTGCCAACGACAAGCCCCTGGCCGTGCACTTCGACGGTGACTGGTACTTCCCGGCGCTCAAGCGCTACCCGGAGACCACCTTCGGCGGCGAATTCCCCCTGGAAGCCAACTACAAGAGCCCGTACATCCAGGAGCTGCTCAAGGCCAAGGACGCCTGGACCTTGTGGGCGCCGATCCCATTCAGCTACCAGAGCATCAACTACGACCTGAAGGTACCCGCCCCCGCGCCGCCCTCGAGCGTCAACCTGCTGGGCACCGATGACCAGGGCCGTGACGTGCTGGCGCGGGTGATCTATGGCTTTCGCGTATCGGTGCTGTTTGCCCTGACCCTGACCGTGCTCAGTTCAATCATCGGCGTGATCGCCGGCGCCTTGCAGGGTTTCTATGGCGGCTGGGTCGACCTGGCCGGGCAGCGCTTCCTGGAGATCTGGTCCGGCCTGCCGGTGCTCTACCTGCTGATCATCCTCGCCAGCTTCGTACAGCCCAACTTCTGGTGGCTGCTGGGGATCATGCTGCTGTTCTCCTGGATGAGCCTGGTGGATGTGGTGCGTGCCGAGTTCCTGCGCGGGCGCAACCTCGAATACGTGCGGGCGGCGCGGGCGCTGGGCATGCAGAACGGTGCGATCATGTTCCGCCATATCCTGCCCAATGCGATGGTCTCGACCATGACCTTCCTGCCGTTCATCCTCACCGGCGCCATCGGCACCCTCACCGCCCTGGATTTTCTCGGCTTTGGCCTGCCGGCGGGCTCGCCGTCGCTGGGTGAACTGGTGGCCCAGGGCAAATCCAACCTGCAAGCGCCGTGGTTGGGCATGAGTGCCTTTGCGGTGTTGGCGATCATGTTGAGTTTGCTGGTGTTTATCGGCGAGTCCGCTCGCGATGCGTTCGACCCGAGGAAATGAGATGAATCAGGACAATCTGATCGAAATCCGCGACCTCAGCGTCGAGTTCGTCACCGGTGAGCATCACCACCGCGTGGTCAACCAGGTGAGTTTTGACATCAGGCGCGGCGAAACCCTGGCGCTGGTGGGCGAAAGCGGCTCCGGCAAATCGGTGACGGCCCACTCGATCCTGCGGTTGCTGCCCTACCCGTTGGCACGGCACCCGTCCGGCACTATCGAATATGCCGGGCAGGACCTGCTGACGCTCAAAGAGAAGACCCTGCGGCATATTCGCGGCAACCGCATTGCGATGATCTTCCAGGAGCCGATGACCTCGTTGAACCCGCTGCACTCCATCGAGAAACAGATCAACGAAGTGCTCGGCCTGCACAAAGGCCTCACCGGCAAGCTCGCCACCCTGCGCACCCTGGAACTGCTGGAGCTGGTGGGCATCCCCGAACCGCACAAACGCCTCAAGGCATTGCCCCACGAACTGTCCGGCGGCCAGCGCCAGCGAGTGATGATCGCCATGGCATTGGCCAACGAGCCGGAGTTGCTGATTGCCGATGAGCCGACCACAGCCCTGGATGTCACCGTGCAGTTGAAGATCCTGGAACTGCTCAAGGAGTTGCAGGCTCGGCTGGGCATGGCGCTGCTGCTGATCAGCCACGACCTCAACCTGGTGCGGCGCATTGCCCATCGTGTGTGTGTGATGCAGCAAGGCTGCATCGTCGAGCAGGCCGATTGCGAGACGCTATTCCAGTCGCCCCAGCATCCCTACACCCAGGAATTGCTGGCGGCGGAGCCCAGTGGTGGGCCGGCCAGCAACGTGGTGGGGCCACCCTTGCTGGAGGTGGATGACCTGAAAGTCTGGTTCCCGATCAAGAAAGGCTTTTTGCGCAACACCGTGGATTACGTCAAGGCCGTGGACGGCATCAACTTCAGCCTGCCGCAAGGGCAGACCCTGGGCATAGTGGGTGAAAGCGGCTCGGGCAAATCCACCCTGGGCCTGGCGATTCTGCGCTTGATCGGCAGCAAAGGCGGGATTCGCTTCGAAGGCCAGCAACTGGACAAGCTTACCCAGCAACAGGTGCGCCCGTTGCGCCGGGAAATGCAGGTAGTGTTCCAGGACCCGTTCGGCAGCCTGAGCCCGCGTATGAGCGTCAGCGAAATCGTCGGCGAAGGCCTGCGCATCCACAAGATGGGCACGCCTGCCGAGCAGGAAGCGGCGATCATCGCGGCACTCAAGGAAGTCGGCCTGGACCCCGAATCCCGCCATCGTTACCCCCATGAATTCTCCGGAGGCCAACGCCAACGTATCGCCATCGCCCGCGCCTTGGTGCTCAAGCCGCGCCTGATTCTACTGGACGAACCCACCTCGGCCCTCGACCGCACGGTACAACGCCAGGTGGTGGAATTGCTGCGCGGCTTGCAGGCCAAGTACAACTTGACCTACCTGTTTATCAGCCACGACCTGGCGGTGGTGAAGGCGCTGAGTCACCAGTTGATGGTGGTCAAGCAAGGCCAGGTGGTGGAGCAAGGTGATGCGCGAGGTATTTTTGCTGACCCGCAGCATGCGTATACCCGGCAGTTGCTAAAGGCAGCTTTTCTAGTACCGGCGTGACGGAATCCGGGGCGAAATGTGGGAGCGGGCTTGCTCGCGAAGGCGTCGGTCCAGCAAACATTGATGTTGGCTGACCCACCGCTTTCGCGAGCAAGCCCGCTCCCACAGGGGTACGCGCGCAGCATCGATCAGGTCGGCTGTCAGGCCGCCATCGGGGGCAAGCCCCCTCCCAGCTTGAATGGTGCACAGCCAAGTCCCCCAATAGCAAACCAATATCATTTGCGCACATCGCCACCCTTTGCTTTAATCGCGACCAATTCTTATTTACGCCAATTCTTTTGCGCTGGATGGATATTGTGTCGACCTCCTTCACCCACCTCTACGGCACCCACCACGGCTGGCTGCTCGGCCTGTTGCGCCGACGCCTGAACGACCGCTGGGATGCCGCCGACCTGGCCCACGACACCTTCATCCGTATCCTTAACCGCCCGCTCACCGAGGCCGACCACGTGGGCCAGCGCTCGTACCTGGCCACCATCGCGCGGGGTTTGTGCATCGACCATTGGCGCCGTCGCCAACTGGAAAAAGCCTGGCTGGACAGCCTCGCGCAGCGCCCGCAAACCACCCAGCCGTCACCGGAACAGCGCGCCATCATCGTCGAGACGCTCTACGAAGTAGACGCCATGCTGGCGCGCCTGCCCAGCAAGGTCCGTGAAGCCTTCCTGCTCGCGCAACTGCATGGCCTGCCGTACAAACAGATCGCCACGCAAGTCGGCGTGGGCGAACGCATGGTCAAGAAATACATGGCCCAGGCCCTGCTGCACTGCGCGATCCTTGAAGCCGAGCTCGACGGGATGCTGGTGCAATGAGCTCACCCGGCAAACTCAGTCACGCCAGCCTGGAACAGGCTGCGCAGTGGTATGTACGCCTGCAGGATCAGGGCAGCGCCCAGGAGCAACAGCGTTGGCAGGCGTGGATGGCGCAGAACCCTGAGCATCTGGCGGCCTGGCAATACGTGGAGCGGGTCAGCCAGCGCTTTACCCCCCTGATGGAACAAGCCCATGGCGCCAGTCGTGCGCTGCGCAGTTCGCGGCGCCAGACCCTCAAGACCCTGCTGGTGCTGTGTGCCGGTTCAACGCTGGCATGGGGCACCTGGCGTAACACCGGCCTGCCCCGGCTGGTGGGCGGCTGGAGCGCCGATTACGCCACCACCCGTGGCGAAACCCGTGATGCACTGCTGGCCGATGGCAGCCATATCTGGCTGAACGCTCTGAGCGCACTGGATGTGCGTTTCGATACGGCACAACGCTTGCTGCGCCTGCGTTTTGGCGAAGTGCTGATCGACACGGCCAAGGACGCCAGCCGTCCATTCCTGATAGACACCGACTACGGGCGCATGCAGGCGCTGGGCACCCGCTTCAGCGTGCTGCAAAGCGATGATCACACCCAGCTCAACGTGTTCGTGGGCCGGGTAAAAGTGCATACCGTCAATGATCAGGTACGCATCATCGAGGCAGGCCAGCAGGTGTCGTTCTCCCGCGCGGGCTTCAATGCAACGGCCAGCGCATCCCCGGCCCGCGAAGCCTGGAGCCGTGGTGTGCTGCTCGCCGACAACCTGCCTCTGGGCCAACTGATCGCCGAACTCAACCGTTATCGTCCCGGCCATTTGGGCTGTGATCCGGCGGTGGCGCAGTTGCCGGTGATGGGCTCATTCCCGCTTAAAGACAGCGACCACGCCCTGCATCTGTTGCAAGCCGCACTGCCGATCCGGGTCGAGCGGTTGATGCCGTGGTGGGTCAGCGTCAGTGCGCGGTAAAAAACTTACAACAGTCAGTTCCCTTTTCCACAACTCGTTCGGTTAACCCAGCAGACGTTTTCAATTCGCCGTTCGATTTGATCCCAAGGGACACCTTCATGCCGCAACCTGCTCGCTTTGCGCTGCGCCCATTGGCGCTGGCCACCTCGCTGTTTTGCCTCGGCGCACCGACGGTGCACGCCGCACAATCGCCGTCGACCCAGGAAGCCGCCCGCAGCTATCGCATCGCCGGCGGTTCGCTGGTCAGTGTGTTGAACAGTTTTGCCGAGCAATCCGGGATCTTTATCGCTGGCCACAACAGTCTGGCGGCCGGCAAAACCAGCCCCGGCCTCAGTGGCAGCTACACCCCGGCCGCCGGTTTGCAGCAGTTGTTGCAGGGCAGCGGTTTGCAGGCTGTGCCCCAAGGCAACAACAGTTACGTGCTGGAGCCGGTCCCGGCCAACACCGGCGCGCTGGAACTGGGCGCCACGACGATCTCCGGCCAGGCATTGGGCGCCACCACCGAAGATACCCAGTCCTACACCACAGGCTCCATGGCCTCGGCCACCGGCTTGCCGCTGTCGATGCGCGAGACCCCGCAATCGGTCACGGTGATCACCCGCCAGCAAATGGATGACCAAGGCTCCACCAGCATCGCTGATACTCTGCGCCGCGCCCCCGGCGTCAGCGTGCAGAACTACGACAGCGAACGCTGGGAGTTCTCCAGCCGCGGCCTGCCGATCACCAATTTCCAGTACGACGGCGTCAACTCCACCTACGACGGCGTATATGACTACGGCACCACCAGCACCGACATGGCGGTGTACGACCATGTGGAAATCATCAAGGGCTCGGCCGGTCTGCTCAGCGGCTCCGGCGACCCATCGGCCACGGTCAACCTGATCCGCAAAAAACCGACCAAGGATTTCAAGGCCTCGGTCACCCAGACCTTCGGCTCCTGGGACAACTACCGCACCGAGGGCGATATCTCCGGCCCGCTGACCGAATCGGGTAATGTGCGCGGGCGTTTTGTCGGCGTCTACCAGGACCGCCAGTCGTACCTGGACCACTACCAGAACACCAAGGACATCGCCTACGGCATCCTCGAAGCGGACCTCACGCCCGACACCCTGCTGACCTTCGGCATCGACCAGCAAGACACCCGCTCCCGTGGCGCCAGCTGGACGGGCTTCCCGATGTACTTCAGCAATGGCTCGCGCACGAACTTCTCGCGCTCGTTCAACCCGGCCGCCGACTGGAGTCGCCGCGACTTCCAGAACCAGACCCTGTTCGCCTCGGTGCAACAGCAACTGGCCAATGACTGGTCGCTCAAAGTCAGCCTTGACCGCAAGCGCAGCCAGCACGACACCCTGCTCGGTTCTGCCAGCGGCGGCAACCCGGACCCGGTCAGCGGCGACGGCATGTATATGTTCATGGGCAAGTACAAGGGCGACCAGGTGCAGAACACCCTGGACGTCAACCTCAGCGGGCCATTCAGCCTGTTCGGCCGCGAGCACGAGTTGATCATGGGCTTTATGGCCACCCGTTCGAAGCAGGACGTACCGGTGTACGGCTCGATCTACCCGCCGGTGGGCGGCAGTATCTTTGACTGGCACGGCGAATACGCCAAACCGGATATACCGCGCAGCGGCCAGAACGACATCGTGCAACGCCAGACCGGCGCCTACCTGGCCACGCGCTTGAAACCCACGGACGACCTGTCGGTGATCCTCGGTACTCGTGTGAGCAACTTCAGCGGCACCGACACCACCGACTTCTACGACCCCACCAAGGCCGACAACCGCACCACCTATCGCCAGAGCGGCGTGGTCACGCCCTATGCCGGCATCGTCTACGACCTCAATGACACGTGGTCGGTATACACCAGCTACACCCAGATCTACCGTCCGCAAAACAGCAAGGACGCCGACCGCAAACTGCTCGATCCGATTGAAGGCGACACCTATGAAGCCGGCCTCAAGGCAGCGTTTTACGACGGTCGCCTGAACGCCAGTTTTGCCGCGTTCCGTATCGAGCAGGACAATGTCGCCGAGTACGTTTCAGGCTTTGAAACCGACTCGGTATATCGCCCGATAGCCGGCGCCACCACCAAGGGCTTCGAGGCCGAGCTGTCCGGTGAAGTGCTGGACGGCTGGAATATCTCTGCCGGCTACACCTACCAGCACACCCGCGATGCCAATAGCGGCTACGTGTACAGCTCGGTACTGCAAACCACCACACCGCAGCAGGTGGTGCGCCTGTTCAGCTCCTATCGCCTGCCCGGCGCCCTGCAAAACCTCACCGTGGGCGGCGGCGTGAACTGGCAGAGCGAATTCTTCGGCAACGTGTTCCAGCCAGACCCGAACGACTCGGTCAACTTCGGCCACACCTCACGCATCACCCAGGACAGCTACTACCTGGTGGACGTGATGGCGCGCTATCGCTTCAACGAGCACCTGAGCACCACCTTGAATGTGAAGAACCTGTTCGACAAAAAGTACTACACGGGCCTCGGCAACTTCGGCACCGGTTTTTATGGCGAGCCGCGCAGCCTGCAACTGGCGACCAAGTGGGACTTCTAGGCTGACGGCCCTGGCGGTGTGTGCAATGATCGCCCCTTGATCTCTCAAGGGATGAAGCCACCGCCATGGCGCTGAACACTACTGCCCGACCCGAGCACGCGCCGCACTTCTGGCGTGACGAACGCTTGCCGTTCATCGAAGCGCGCACCATCGCTGACGGGCGCAAGGTCACTTACACCCGGCACGCCCATGAGCATTTTTCCATCGGCGCGATCACCACCGGGTGCAGCTATTACCACTACGGCACCCAGACCTTCGAGATCAGCGCCGGCACGGTGGTGCTGATGAACCCGGGCGATGTGCATGCGTGCAACCCTATCCATGACCAGCCCTGGTCCTATCACATGCTGTACCTCGACACGCCGTGGCTGACCGACCTGCAGTACCAGCTGGGTTTCAGCACCGACCAGGGTTACCGGCCATTCGATACGCCCCATACCCGCGACACGGCGCTGTACCAAGGCTTGCTCGAACTGTACCGGACACTGTTGGACGAACAGGCCGAACTGCTGCAAAAACAGAGCGCGCTGGTGAGTTACTTCACTGAGGTGCAGCAGCGCCTCAACCCTTCGTTGACAGCGGTGCGTGAGGTCAACCACAAGCTGGAGCGCGCCGCCGAGTACATCCGCGCCCACTGCACCGAAGCCTTGAAACTGGAAGACATCTGCCAGGCGGCCGAGCTGTCGCCGTCTTACCTGATCCGCGCGTTCAAGCAGTATTACGGGTTGACGCCCCACGCGTTCATGGTCAACCGGCGTATCCAGTTTGCCCGCAGGCAACTGCGCAACGGCGCGCTGATTGCCGATGTGGCCCTGGCCGCAGGCTTTGCAGACCAGGCGCATTTCCAGCGCACCTTCAAACAGCACTTCGCCGCCACACCGGGGCAGTACCGCGAGAACCTCAAGCCATCAGCAGATAACCCACACTGGCCACCAGCAACGCGGCCATTGAGCGGTTGAACACGCGCACCCCCTGCGGGTTGTTCAAGTAGCGGCGCAAAAACGTCCCCGCATACGCCCAGCACGCCACCGACAGGTAGCAGATCACCAGGTAAAGCGCCGCGAACAGCCATACCTGCGTAGCGTCACCATCAGCCACAAACAAGCCCATCCCCGCCACACAGGCCAGCCAGGCTTTCGGGTTAAGCCACTGCATGATCGCGCCGTACAGCATCGACGGCGCGGTTGCCGTGCCATCGGCGTCCAGCCGGCCATCGTCCACCGCCAGTTTCCAGGCCATGTACAGCAGGAAAGCCACCCCGCCCCACTGGATCAACTGGGTCAGGATCGGCCAGCGCACCAACACCTCATGCAACCCCAAGCCGATCAGCACCAACAACAGGGTGAAACCAACAGCGGCGCCGAACACATGTTTCTGGCTGGCGGCAAAGCCGAAGCGCGCACCGGAACTCAAGGCGACCACATTCACAGGGCCCGGCGTGATGGAGGTAGCCAGGGCGAAAGCGGCCATGGAAATGATCAAGCTCATTGCAGTCCCTTCTTGTTATGGCGAAAACAGGTGACATAACGGTAAAGGCTGAAACCCTGCTGGTATTGAACAAAATGCCCCTGCGAAGCATTTGTGGTGATTGTGTAACGGCAGGATTTTGGCCCCGCAATCTCGGTTAATGTAGGCGCCCTTTTCACCTCGACTCGCGCTCAATGTTTACCCTCAAGCACCTGCTCATACTGCTGCCCCTGATCATCATCTCCCAGTCTGTCCACGCCCAGTCCGGCACTGTGCAATGGCAACCTTGCACCAACAGCCAGTTCGACAACTGGTTTGAAGATGAACCACCAGAGGCGCTGTTATGCGGCTATGTCGACGCGCCGTTGACATATTCGGTCGACGCCAAGGCGGATAAGGTACGACTGGCGCTGACCCGCTTACCCGCTACCGGCGTCAAAAAGGGCAGCGTGGTGGTGATCAGCGGTGGGCCAGGACTGCCGGGGATCAATCCTTTCATGTCCGATGACGACATCGTCGCGAAGCTGACGCAGTCCTACGACATTGTCGGATACGACCCGCGAGGCGTTGGGCAGTCAACACCAAAGATTTCCTGTGGAGTGCCCGGACGGGAGCGACCGGTTATCGATGAACACGACATCAGCGCGTCAGAGGCCCAGGCCCGCAAGACCCTGGCCGCCTGTATCAAACACACGGGTTTAGAGACCTTGAAGCACATGGGTAGCGACGATGCGGTCAATGACCTCAATGTGATCCGGGCTGCGCTGGGCGAACCCGTTTTAACTGCAGTGGCGTACTCGTACGGCACCCAAATCGCTGCGCTGTATGCCGAGCGGTTTCCACAGCAGACCCGTGCGCTGGTGCTGGACGGTGTCGTGGACCTTTCGGAAGACGACTTCACCCAGCAATTGAATCAGGCGCGCGGCTATCAGCAGACCTTCCAGCGGTTTGCTGCATTCTGTGCAAAACACCCTGACTGCCCTTTACCCGGCGATGAGGCCGGGGCTGTCGAGGCGTTTCATGGAATTTTACGTCAGGTGTATGCCACTGCCCTGATCACAACAGACGGGGATCAAGTGACCGCCGATGACGTGTTGCTCAGCACTCAATCGCTGTTGCTGTGGTCTGACCGCTGGCCCGAGCTGATTGCCTTGTTGCATAAGGTCAATGCCGGGATTGCCGATGAGCAGGTCGCCGGGTTGATTGACGAAAATGCCGGTGAAGAGGCCGATGATGCCCTGAGCGTAATTTCCTGTGCGGATACCGCGGCACCTGGAAGCGATACTCAGCTATTGCGCCAGCAGCGACAGGCCATTCGAGCGGCCTCGCCCTTCACCAATTACCTCAAGGTGCAGGCGTCGGGCCTGGAACTGTGCGACCTGTGGCCGGTGCGTGGAACACTTGAAGCCCACGTTCCGGTGGCCGCACCGAGCCTGCCGCCGTTGCTGTTGGTGGGCCAGCGATTCGACCCAACCACGCCCTGGGTTAACGCTCGACAGATGGCAACCTGGTTTAAAAGCCCACTGATCACCCGAGAGGGCGACGGTCACACCCTGGTACTCAACGGTATCGACCGCTGTGTGGACGAAGCCGTAGTGGCCTATCTGCTGGCACCTCGTGAGATCAGAGCTGACAAGACCTGCCGCTGAGATCAACGCTGCGCAGGAATGCGAATATCGCCACCACGGCACTGGCTTTTCACACTGCGCGGGCAACCGGCAAAAGCCAGGTCCTTGGTCAGGCACACGCGCACTTCCGACAGCACTTTGCCCTTGCAGATCACCGCCAACCCGTGGTTGCCCATGCGCGGGTTACTCTCGCGAAACAACGCCTCAATCTCACTGGCCGGCAATGACGGCGGTGTGTTGAACGGCTGCAACTGCTGCGGGATAGCAACCACGCCCAGCGCTGCATCGGTCTTGTCCAGGTACTCCAACGGTTCAAGCCCGCTGCAGGTGCCATGCTTGGCCCACTCATGCTTGAGCAGTGCACGGGTAGGGAACAGCGCCGCGCCCTTGTCCATTTCTTCGTCGGTCAAGCGCGACTGCGGCGCACAGGACGCCGGCCACCCTCCCCGTGCGTACTGCGGCCATAAACCGTGCAGCACAAACCCATAGCCCTTGCCCGAGCACTGTTCGTTGCCCGGGTGCGTCAGGCAGAACGTCGGCGACCACGACAGCGACAGCACGTAAAAATCAAATTCCCCCGGCTGCCCTTGGTTGCGCGGCGCCGCAGTTGAAACTGTGGCGATCAGCAGCCACAACACCATCCAGTATTTCATCCCCGTATTCCTTTGAAAAAATGAAGCACCACGCTATCGGGACGACTAGGGATGATGGGAATAACGTTTTAAAACCTTGTCCAGGATGATATCGGTCTTCAACGCCTCGATCGCCAGCGACGGATGCTCGGTGTCCCCGCGAATATGCGCGTTCATGCCCAGTACGTGGTGCCACTGGATATGGGTATGGCACGGTATTTCCAACACCTCGGTGGTTTCACCGTCAAGGCGTATTGCCTGGTCTTCGAACACCGAAAACTGGATGCGCCCTCGGCTGCCGATCAGTTCGACACGGTCTTCGCGACGATCCGCCACAAAGTTCCAACAACCCATGCCCAATGCGCCGCTGGCGAATGTCCAGCAAGCCGTCACCGCATCTTCCGCGGCATAGCGTCCGGCCTGTCGCGCAGAAAAACCTGAGACCTCGACAATATCTCCGGCCAGGTATTGGAACAGGTCAAACCCATGGCTGGCCAGGTCGGCAAAGTACCCACCACCGGCAATCGCCGGGTCGGTGCGCCAATTGGCGGCGTTGGTGTCGGCCGCAGCAGCGGGTTTGCACAGGGTCCAGGTCAGGTGGCGCAACTCGCCGATACGACCTTCCTGCAACCAGGTGCGCACCTGCTGGAAACGCGGCAACGAGCGCCGGTAGTAGGAGACAAACAGGTGCAACCCGGCGCGCTCGAAGGTGCGCTGCATCAAGGCACTCTGCTCGGCATTCAACGACATGGGCTTTTCGACGCAGCAATGTTTGCCCGCCGCCGCCACCATCAAGCTGTACTCAAGGTGGCTGTCGGGCGGTGTGGCGATGTAGACCGCGTCCACTTCCGGGTCGTTGATCAATGCCTGGGCGTCGGTATAGAAACGGGCTATGCCATGGCGTGCCGCATAATCACGCACTGCGTCGATACGCCGCCCCATCACGGCCACCAATGCCGAACCTGGCGCTTTGTAGAAAGCCGGTCCACTCTTCAACTCAGTGACACTGCCACAGCCGATCATGCCCCAGCGTATGGTCTTCATTGAATGTCCTCGTTCGTATTCATCAATCGGGCAGTATCCACATACACACCCCAGCACGCCATAAGCACTTAGCATGGCAATTGCATTACACTTTTGTGACATTCGTTTCGCTGTGGGAGGTATAGGCATTGAAGATACGTGCAACGGTCATTTGCGCACACGAAGAGCATATTCTCTTTGTACGCAAAGCCCGGTCCAAATGGGCGTTACCGGGCGGCAAGGTAGAGCCCGACGAGCGCCCAATTGGCGCGGCGGAGCGCGAGTTGGAAGAGGAAACCGGATTAAACGTAGATGGCTTGCTCTATCTGCAAGAGCTGAAGGCCCGCGACACCCTGCACCATGTGTTCGAGGCCTCGGTGGTCAATATCGAAGAGGCACGGCCATGCAACGAGATTGTCGATTGCCAGTGGCACGCCTACGGTGCCCTGGATGAGCTGGACACTACCGACGCCACCCGGCACATCGTCAAAGCCTTCCTGCGTCGCCTCTGACGCTGTGCGCAACTAACCTACCGCTGCAAACCCACGGCGCCCGGCCCTGATCTCGGTGCGCAACTCACCGATCAGGTTGGAGATGGCACGGATGCTGTCCAGGCCTTGGGGCGATACCCGGGTCAGCAGCACCTCGACACGACCAGTCGCCGGCTCGAACACGCTGATGCGTAATGAGCCATCGCTGTTGAGGCTGCACTCACACGCAAGCGGCAGAAAGCCGGAGGCCATGATGCGATTGAATTCGGTGATGGAAATCATGCTCAGCCCCCTTCCCTGGGATCTACCTGATTGAAGTGATGCAAGCAAGCATAGATAAGGTTTTGCCGGACACTGAACAATTAATGCAAAAGTGTTAGCCAGCACTCATTTTTCCGAGACGTGGGCAGCCCTGGAATTGAACCCCGGGACAAATCGCAGGCAAAAAAAATCCCAAGTAGCTGATGGAAACTTGGGATTTAAAAATGCATAAACCGTGGGAGGTGAACGCCCGGCTATAGTAACGACTGCCAAAACGCCTAACAAGATTATTTGAATCCTTTCGTCGGATTAAAAACGTCGTAAGTCATTAAATAACCACATATTTTTTAAGGTGACAAACCACACAAGTGCCACTTTTTGGTGCAAGTAGTGATGATATTCGTGGAATAACCCCCTTATAAAAAAGGGTTATTAATCAAAGCGGCGTCGCACTCTTGAATAACTGATCGCGCAGTTGCTGGCACGTTTCGCGAAACTCTTCGTTACTGAACTTTGCCGTACCAGCGGCCCGTTCCATATGACGACACAGCGCCAGTCGTTCGACGGCCTCTTCACGCTGGCGGTCGACCTTGGCGTTGAGTTGAACGAAATAGAATCCCAATAGCACCGCCACGCACAGCACTCCAGCCGCAAGATAGCGCAGGCTGCTGGGCGCTGCGGGCGCTGGCGCGTTCATGGCGTTACCGCGCCCGGCCCTTTTCATAGCGAACGTCGTCGCCGTCGACCCGGCCCGCGATGGACCAGCCCAGGCGTTGATAGAACCCGTTGGCACGGACCTGCTCACGCCCGTCAGTGACCAGGTACACCCTCTCGTGGCGTTCAAACAATGCGGCCTCGGCCACCGCCATCAACCGGCGCCCGAGGCCAAGGTTCTCATGGGTGGGCAGTACGAACATCGCGAACACCTCGCCTTCAGCCAGGTCGATCATGGAAAACCCGACCGCTTGGCCGTCTACTTCCGCGACCCAGGCACAAGGCGCGGTGTTCAGTGTATCGACCAGTACCTGCGGGGTAATTCCCAGGTCGGCCATCTGTTCAAGGCTCAGATGGTTTTGCACCACCGAGGTGCGAATCACGCATAGCGTATCGACGTCTTCGGCTGTCGCCGCACGAATAAGCACTTGCATACCGACCTCCATGAAGAAGTGCGCAATTGTATGCAAATACTGACATAGGGTTTGTCGTGGATTTGTAAGCGCCGGTGCGCGACCTGGGTTATTTACGCGCCACTTTATAGTGCAGGCAATCCTGATAAAAGCTCTTGCGAATCGCCTCCGGCTTGAGCCTGGAACGGCTGTCATAGGTCTGCTCGGTAATGCCCATGGCCATCATGCGCATCCACGATTTACTGAACTTGATGCTCTGGATCTTCTGCCGAGCGGCATACAGCGACACCCCCGACAACTTGAGCTCCTGGGCCCTGGCGGCCGTGCCCGCGCCCCAACTGCACATGTACTTGTCGCCCTCGCGCAACTCCCGAGCCTGCACGGCAGCCGCGCCGCCGGCCAGGGAGCAGGCAATCAGCATCATTCCAACAGTGCGCATTTGCATCCCACCTAACCACCTGAAAATAAAAGCGATTTTGGCGAGGATTTTGTTACAAAGGGGCCATTAAATTGCCTTACTGCGCAATCTTTGAGGCGGCAGCCGCAGGTGTCGCGCGGAAGGTGATGCCGAGTCGGTTAAAGGCGTTCATCAAGGCGATGCCATAGGTGAGGTCGGCCAGTTCCTTGTCGGTGAACTCCGCGCCAGCCGCTGCGTAGTCCGCATCGCAGACGTCGCAGTGGGTCACGGCTTCGGCGAAAGCCAGGGCGATACGTTCACGGGCAGTGAACACCTCCCGGGCCTCATGCCACACCGGCACCAGCACCAGTTTGTCCACGGCCAGGCCCTGTTTGAGCAGGTCCCGCGAGTGCATGTCGATACAAAAAGCGCAGCCGTTGATTTGCGAGACCCGCAGGTACACCAGGTCGATCAGCAGCTTGGGCAAACCGCAGTTGTGCAGATAGGTGTAGACACCGCCAAAGGCTTTATAACCTTCCGGGGAGGCGTGGATGTAGTCGAGGCGAGCGGTCATGGCGGATCCTGTAGCGGTTGAGGTGAGACGCCATCTTGCGATGTTATGGCTCACCTCTGAAGAGCCAAGAATCGGCCGCAAGCCTGGGCCATGATGGTCTACGTATTTAATCGGTTATTGGTGCTTTGGCCTGAGACAACCACCGCGTAGGCTCACATCAGCCGCACTTGGAGAGCCGCCGCCGATGCCCACCTCATTGCCCCTACTGGACCCCACCACCGCCGAGCCGATCTATCGCCAGCTCTACTGGCGCTTTCGCAATGCCATTGCCGAAGGCTTGCTCAAGCCCGGCGAGCGCGTACCAGCGGCGCGGGCCCTCGCCCAGGAGTTGGGGTTGGCCCGCGGCACCATTGAGAGCGCCTACTCATTGTTGACCGCCGAAGGCTACCTGGAAGCCCGTGGCCAGGCAGGTACGGTGGTCGCACAGGGCATCAAGGGCACTTTGCCTACGCGCGCCGTGGTGCCGCCTTACAACGCCGTGCGACAACAGGCAGCGATATTACCGTTCCAGATGGGCTTGCCAGCCCTGGACGCATTCCCGCGCAAGCTCTGGTCAAAAATCGCCGCCCGCTGCGTGCGCGCCACCCAATTCGCCGACATGGCCAACCCCCCGGTCTATGGCCTGGCCTCTCTACGTACGGCCATCGCCAGCCACCTGCAAGTGGCCCGGGGCATCGACTGTTCGCCCGAACAGATATTCGTCACCTCAGGCTATCGCAACACCCTGGGCCTGATCACCCATGCCCTGCTCACCCCGGGCGACCAGGTGCTGGTGGAAGACCCGGGCTATCCGCCGACTCGCCCGCTGCTGGAATACCTGCACATCAAGCCGGTGCCGGTACCGGTGGATCAGGACGGCCTGTGCCTGCCACCCACCAGCAACGCCCGTGCGGTGGTGGTTACGCCCGCCCACCAAAGCCCGCTGTGCGTGTCCCTGTCACTGCCGCGCCGTCTAGCCCTGCTCGACTGGGCCAAGCGCCAGCAAGCCTGGATCATCGAAGACGACTACGACGGCGAATACCGCTACGCCAGCCGCCCCCTGCCCGCCCTCAAGAGCCTCGACAGTGAAGGCCGCGTACTCTACGCCGGTACTTTCAGCAAAGTGCTGTTCCCCGGCATGCGCCTGGCCTACCTGGTGGTGCCGGCCGCCCAAGTCAGCCGCTTCGAGCAGGTCAGCCAGACCTTCCTCGGTAACTGTCCGGAATTGACCCAGGCCATCGTCGCCAGTTTTATCGCCGAGGGCCATTTCGCCCGGCATATACAACGGATGCGCAAGCTCTATGGCGAGCGGCGCGAGGCCACGGCCAAGGGCTTGCGCAGCGTGTTGGGCACGCATATTTCGATAGATGCACAGCCAGGCGGCATGCATTTGATCCTGAGGCTCAAGCCGCCGATGTCCGACCGCTTACTCGTGGACAGACTCGCCAGCGTGGGCATTTACGCTGAAGCGTTGAGTGACTGGAGTAACACGCAAGCGAGCGGTCCCGGCTTGCTGCTCGGGTTTGCCAATATCGACTCGCAAGCCAACGCAGAAGCGCTCGGGCAGCGCATCCTGGAATGCCTTATTACCTAGTGGCCCAAGCGTTTTTTGGCGCGGGTCAAGCCGGCCAACCGCGACAAAACCATGACGTGGCGAGGAGGCTTGCTCCCTCGCCACAGCAGATTCCACTCAGGGCTTGAGTTCAAACAGCGCAGGCATCGGCGGCCACGCCGACGGGACTTTGCGGAAGTGGCTGAACCCGGCCGCTTCAGCCATCTGGCGGGCACGTTTCTCGCCCATGAACGCCCCCAGCCCTGCCCCGCCATGGGACAGCGAGCAGGTCATGCAATAGAGGGTGCTCTGCGGGTACATCACCCGGCCGAACAGGTTCATGTTTTCGTGCAGCTCTTCGGACAAGTTGAGCTCTACCATCAGGTAGGTGCCATCGGCGGCCGTGGCTGCGCGCAGGTCCTTGAGCATTTGCTGAGGGTCGGTGGCATCGTGGATCACCACGAAGGTGGTCACGAAATCGAATTGCTGCCCGCGCAGGGCATCCGAGTCGTTCACCTCGAATTGCACCCGGTCGCCCACTCCGGCCGCCTCGGCGTTGGCCCGCGCCAACTCGATGGAGGGCAAGTGGAAGTCGCAGCCGACAATCCGCGCCTCAGGGTAGGCCTTGGCCATGGTGATCGCTGCCAGCCCCGCACCGCAGCCGAAATCAAGCACGCTGCCGCCGGTCTTGAGTTTCTCTTCGACGCCGTCCAGGGAAGGAATCCAGTGCTGGACCAGGTAGTGTTTGTACCAAGGCATGGTCATGCGTTCCATGCCTTTCCAGGTCTCCAGCGGGAACGCCTCTTCGGCGCAGCCACCGCCATTGCGAAACGCTTCGATGACCTTGGGCGCCATGCTCACGAACGGCACGCTCAACTGGATAATGCCACCGGCGAAATAAGGCGAGTCTTCATCGGCGAGCACCGGCACGAATTCAGCGGGCATCTGGTAGCGGCGGGTTTGTGCGTCGTAGGTCACATAATTGCCCGTGGCCATGCTGCCCAGCCATTCGCGTAAATAGCGTGCGTTGTAGCCGGTCTTTTGCGCCAGCTCCTCGAGGGTCACCGCTTCGCCGTCGGCCAGGGCCTTGAACAAGCCAAGCTGGTCGCCGATGTAGAGCATGGCGCCGCGCAACGTGTTGCCGTAATCCTCCATGATGCGCGCGGAAAACTGTTGGACCTTGGCTTTATCAACTTCCATAACGTTTGACATCTGTCGCTCCTTGATGAAATTGCAAGTCAGTTCAGTGATCAATGATTAGCGGACCGTCAGTTTCGAAAGCACGTTGTCGACGAGGCGGTCGGACATTCCCAGGTGCGTCCTGGGCTCGAACAACCGCGCCAGCGCGCCCGCATTCATGACGGCAACCACCCGTGCATCGGCCTCGATCGCGGTACGGATCGACACGTGATTGCGCTGGCTCGCCTGGGACACTTCGAAGATGATTTCGTAGGCGCTGCTCTTGCCCAGCTTGCGCGCCATTTCGAACACCACCGCTTCGGTGCAGATCGCATCGCCGTAGGCGTGGGCAGTGCACTCCATCTTCTGCACGTTCACGGTGAGCCCATCGATGGTGTCGGTCAGGATCGACAGCGCCATCAGCGCATAGTGGGAAACATCCGCGACCGCACACCATTCCAGACGGGTACCGCGGTAATCGCGCTCGTGTTCGAGAATCATCGCGTCCAGTGCGAGCATGACCTGGGCCTTGGCCAGCCGCGCCAACACCACCACCTGCTCGCAGCCTTCCGGGTTGCGTTTGTGCGGCATGGTGCTGCTGCCGATCTGCTGGTCGCTCCAGCCCACTTCGACTTCAGCGATTTCCCAGCGATTGAGCGTGCGGATCTCATCGGCCACACGTGCCAACGAGGCCGTGACCATCGCCAGGGTGCTGACGAACTCCGCAACACGGTCACGGGACACATGCCACCCCGTCAGGGGCACTTGCAGCGACAGGCGTTGAGCGAAACGCTCGAGCATCGGCATCGCCTCCGGGCCGAACGCCGCCATGGTGCCGACCCCGCCGAACAGCTGCACCACCAGCACGCGCTGGCGCGCCTCGGCCAGGCGCTGGCGATGCCGCAACAGCTCGTCGATCCAGCCGGCGACCTTCAGCCCGAAGGTGGTCGGCAATGCCGGGATAGAGTGAGTTCTCGCGACCATGAGCGAGTCACGGTGCGCATCGGCCAGCGTCGACAGTTTGCCCAGCAAGACTTCCAGGGCCAGGTCCATAGCATCGAGCACGTCGCGCATTTCCAGGGACTGGGCGGTGTCCTGGATGTCCTGGGTGGTGGCGCCGTAGTGCACGTATTCGCGGGCACTCGGGCTGCAGTTCTTCTGCAGGGCGCTCAGCAACGGCATCAGCGAATGGCCGGTGGCAGCTACACCCTCGGCCAATTGGCGCACATTGATGCCCGACAGCAAGGCGGCTTTTTCGATTTCCAGGGCCGCTTCGTGCGGGATGATATTGACGTCGGCCTGGGCCATGGCCAGCGCGGCCTCCACATCCAGCCAGCGTTGCAGGCGGCAATGGCTGCAGAAGATCTTGCGGCTTTGTGGGCCGGCATAGCCTGAGCCGTGGGTTTTCGAGTCGAGGATGTGGCTGTGCTCATGGCGGCATTGCTCGCCGTCATGATTAAGGCCTGAGTGTTCCGAACGTGCGGTGCAAGAGGCACGGGCTGCCATTTCCAACGTTTGCGAATCCATCACATACCCTCCATCACATGCTGAGACCGACTGGGATTTCCTTGGGTTGATATCTGCGTTTCAAGAACATCGCTTGAAGACTGGGGTATTGCTTTATTCGCCACCAGGTCGACCATCTCCACCGCAAGCCCGGTGTAGGCTGTCGGGTCAAGCAGGTCGTCGAGGGCTTGTCGGGTGAAACAGCCGTGCAGGCGTTGATCGCTGAGCAGCGCGTCGCGAAAAGAACGCCCCTCGGCTTGGGCCATCAGGGCTATTTCGTGGACCAGTTGATGCGCCGTTTGCTTGCCGAACCGTGGTGCCAGCGCGAGCATGATGCGTTCCGACAGGATCAGCCCGCCGAGCAAGTCGAGGTTGCTGCGCATGCGCGTTTCGCGCACGTCCAGCCCGGCCAACAGCACGCCTTCCATACGGGCAAGCAAGGCTCCGGCATAGATAAACAGCTCCGGCAAGGCCGCCCATTCGATACGCCACGTGGTGCCGTCGCGCTCGTGCAACTGAAACGCAGCATCGGTCAGCGCAAGCATCTGCGCGCGAACCAGCCGCGACAGCGCGCTGATCAGATCCACCGTCGACGGGTTCTGCTTGTGGGGCATGGTGCTGCTCCCCACCTGCCCTGCCCGGCGGCCTTCGCGCACTTCATCGATCTCGGTGCGCTGCAGGTGGTAGATCTCATTGGCGACGCGGCCCAGGGTCGCCGAAGCCTGGACCAGCAGCCACGCCGCCTCCAGGATACGGTCGCGAGCGCTGTGCCAACTGCTCAATGGCGCCGCCAGGCCGAGGCCTTCCAGGGTCCGGCGCTGCACTTCCAGACCCTGTGGGCCAAGCGCTGCCAGGGTGCCCACCGCGCCGGTCAGGTTGCCTACCATCACCCGCGCATACGCCTCGTCAAAACGCTCAAGGTGTCGATCAATCTCATCGACCCACACCGCGACCTTGTAGCCGAACGTGGTGGGCAATGCTTGTTGCCCATGGGTCCGGGCGACCATCGGCGTGTGCTTATACCGCAGGGCGAGCGTGAGCAAATGCCCACGGATCCCGCGCAAGCGCTGCACCACCAGGCCCCAGGCATCGCGGACCTGCAGGATCAGCCCGGTGTCGAGGATGTCCTGGGTGGTTACGCCGTAATGCACGTATTCACCCCAACCATCGGCGCACAAGGCCTCCAATGCACGAATGGTCGGCACCAGAATGTGCCCGGTTTCCATGCTCTCGCGCCCCAAGGCGTCGAGGTCCAGCAACTCCACACTGGCGACGCGGGCGATTTCGCGCGCAGCCTCGTGGGGGATGATGCCCATCTGCGCCTGGGTAGCTGCCAGTGCTGTTTCTACATCGAGCCACTTCTGCACCTGATTGGTATCAGAGAAGATCGCGGCAAATTCCGGGGACGAGTAAGCGCCCCCGTGGATACGGGATTCAGAAATATGACTCGGCATGTCGGGTTACTCGCGTTGTCCTAAGGAGGGCTACTTCACGCGCTGCATTTCTTCCCAGACCGCGTCGTAATAAGCCCTCTCCAGCCGGAAGTGCTCAGCCAGCGACGTGAGGAACGCATTCTGGAACCCGAGGTCCGGGATACGCCGTGAAATCAGCGCCCATTCACGTTTGGCACGTGGCGGCACCAGGCTGATATGCACTTCGTAATACTCTGCGTCATCCTGGCTCAAGCCCGCATTGCGCAAGGCGTTGTACAGCTTGCCGTGATTACCGGGCACTACCAGCTCGGTGATGTAGAACACCGCCAGGCCCCAGCCGACATCCGGGTTGCGGAAGCAGCGTGCGCGGTTGTTCAAGTAGGCGATTTCCTCGGGCATCGTCGAAATGGCTTCGAAATCGGCAGTCAGGCCGACGGCGGCGAGCAGCTTGGCCAACAGTCGCGGATGGGAGCGTTGCTCGTCCTCTTCGCCCAGCTCGCCGTAGAGGTAACGGCCAAGGGCGGCCGCCTCGTCCACGTCGGTCAGGTTGACCAGCAAGTCGGCGGCATCACGGTACAGGCGGTAGGTGCGGAACCATTGGTGACGCAGGAACACCTGCAGTTGCTCGCGGGAGGCTTTGCCCTCGAACACATACTGCGACATCGGGTGATTTTCCCGCGACTGCGCGGCAATCTGTTCTTCCAGGCGTTGCTGGAAACCAGCCTCGGACAGCGGCGATGCCAAATCAGCAGACGGCATGAAACGCTCTTGCACGCTATAGATGGCATTGGCCAGCCAGCGTCGGGTCGAGGCGGTCGCGACGTCATCGCTCAGCGACAGGATGTACAGCAATTGCTGGCACTGCGCCGCGTTCGCGGCGTCGCCTTGCAGGCCCGACTCGCATAAGGCGCGCAGCATATTGGCGGCAATTTCGATGCGATTGAATGTTGCATCGGGCTTCAGCGCTTCGGCCAACAGGCGCGCTTCGGCGGTGTGGATATTCTGCAGTTGCGGCTGCGAGAAATTACGTGGGCTCATCATGTGCTCCATTATTTTTGTTCTGGGTTCGCAGGGTGGTTCAAGCGGACAAGCGCTGTGCCTGCATCTGCTGCCACAGGCTGTCGAAGTAGGCCTTGTTGATTTCGAAGTGACGCTTGAGTGCGCGCATGAACGTGCGTTGGAAGCCGTCATCGCCGGCGAACTTGGCAATCAGCGCCCACATTTCCTCGGTATCGATTTCATCCTGAGTGCCGTGCAGGCGATGGAATTCACTCGGCTGCTCTGGAACGTCCAGGCGCTGCAACAGCTCGTAGATGCGCCGATGGTTGACGCAACTGACAGACTCGACGGCGTAGAGCAACGCAAGCCCCCAGGCGACATCGGTATGACGCACACAGCGAATGCGATTATTCAGGTAGGCCTTTTCCAGGGGATGCAGCGCGGGGAAGTCGATGGCCAGCGGAATATCGAAATACTCCATAAGATGGGCCAGCATCGCCGGGTGTGAACGCTCCGGTGCCTCTGCGCCCGCTTCACCGTAAAGGTTGCGGTAGAACACCGAGGCATCCTCGATGGCCTCGAAGCGAAAGGCCAGTTCGGCCAGCAGGCTGTAGAAGTTGTAGGAGCGGGTCCAGTGGTGTTCCAGGAAGAAGCGCACGTCTTGCACAGGCGGCGTACCTTGGAACAGGTGCACCGACATGGGGTGGTTGACCCGGCTGCGAGCGGCGATTTCAGCGTCGACCAACTGGCGGAACTCATCCACCGGCAGCGCGGTGAAACCCGGCAGGTCGGCGGCAAACTCATCTTCGACGCGGTAAACCTCACTGGCCATCCAACGGCGGGTCGGCTCAGTGCGCGGATCGCCCGGGATGTGCAGTTGCAGCAGGGCTGCCTGGTAGTGCGCGTAGGCGTCGGTATCTCCCGACAGGCCTTGCCGGGTCAGCGCTAGCAGTGCTTCCAGTGCGCGGGTGACCTGGGCGTAGTGGGCGCCGGGTTCCAGGGCATTCACCATCAGCGCCGAGGCTGTGGTGAACAGATTGGAATCCGAACGTTGTAGCAGGGTAGCAGTATCCATTGATAACCCCTTGATTCTTGTTTTTTTTGATTTGGCGTACTCGGAGAAAAGGCTAAAGGTTCCTGTAGTGGCAAGGTCAATACCTGTAGGAAATTTCTTTTTTGCGGATTGGAGAAAGGTTGTGGGGCGGCCATTTTTGGGAGGGGTTGATTGAGTACATATCCGTTATTTAGGTAACGGCGGCTATGGGCGATCCATGGCCCAGTGCGGCTAACCCGGCGTCCTGCCGGGTTACCCAAGGATTCAAGCCTGCGTTCGGCCAGCGTGGTTTAACGGGGCGCCTAAGATCAAGATCAAGAGCGACTCGCTTCGCATCGTAGATACGCTGGCGGCGATTCTGCTTTTCTGTGCGAACGGGGCAGTTAAGCGAACGAAATGCTCAACGCAGCGAAGATAAAATGTGGGAGCGGCGGTGCGACGATTCGACTTGCTCGCGAAGGCGTCGGCCCAGCAAACAGTGAGGTTGGCTGACCCACCGCTTTCGCGAGCAAGCCCGCTCCCACAGGGGGTACGCGCACGCAGCATCGATCAGGTCGGCTATAAGGCCGCTGTAAGAGCGGAACCAATAGCAGCCGTTACCTAAATAATGGATATACACACGAACCCCAAGTGCAGCGCTCGTGCCTAACGCAGCGCCGCAGCCCCACTGCAAGCCTGCCCCGCCTGCTCACAAATCTCCCACCCACCCCCCAGTGCCTTATAGATCCCCACCACGGCCAAACGCTGCCCCGTACGCGCCGCCGTCAACGCACGGCGACTGGCAAAGTCCGCGCGTTCGGCCTCAAGTACATCCAGATACACGCCCTCGCCTTCGGCAAAACGCGTGCGCGCAAACCTGGCCGCCTCACGATTGGCCGCCGCCTCCAGCAGCCGCAGGCCCAAGGTGCTGCCTGCGGCACTGTTGGCCTGGAACGCATCGTCGGTTTCCTGCAAGGCACGCAATACGGTCTGGTCATAGGCGATCAAGGCCGCCTGGGTACGCGACTCGCTGGCGGCGATCCGCGCACGCACGCGTGCGGTGTCCAGCAGCGACCAGCGAATCACCGGTGCGATAAAGTTCGACTGCATGCCCGCATCACCCAGGGAGCCAAGACTACCGGCCAGTAACCCGATGGAGCCCTGCACCTGGATATCCGGATACAAACCGGCGGTTTCCACACCTATTTGTGCGGTCTCAGCCGCCAGCGTGCGTTCAGCTGCAGCAATATCGGCGCGCCGGGCCAACAAGCCGGCCGGATCGCCCACTTGCAGGGTTCGCAGGTTCAAGGGCTCACGACCGGGCCTGGCCAGCGGCGGCTTGAACCCTTGCGGCGCCTGCCCCAGCAGCACCGCCAAGGCGTTGGTGGAGGTTGCGCGACGCCGCTCAAGGTCGGGCGCTACCGCCTCGACATTGCGCAGCAATGCCTCGGCGCGCAGCCGGTCGAACTCGGTGGCGGCGCCGACGCTGACCAGATGCCCCACCAGGCCCAGGCTGTCGCGCTGGCTCTGGCTGATGTCAGCAACCACCGCTTGTTCGGCTTCGATTCCTTGCAGTTCAAACCAGGTGGCGGCGACAGTGGCCGCGACGCTCGCCTGCACACTGCGCAGCAGCGCCTGGCGCGACCCGGCCTGGGCCTGCGCCACCTCAACCGAGCGACGCACGCGGCCAAACAGGTCGATTTCCCAGGCCGCATCCAGGGCCGCGCGGGTGGACTCAACGGAGCGCTGCTCGCCGTATGGCGTCTCGACTTCACTGCGCCGTCGGTGCTCATAACCGAGGGCGGCACCGCCGCTGGGCAAGAACCCCTGCCGGCTTTCGCGCAGCATCGCCTTGGCTTCATCCAGGCGTGCGGCGGCGATACCGATGTCGTGGTTGGCCGCCAGCGCTTGCTGGATCAATTGGCTGAGTGCCGGCTCGTCGAACACCTGCCACCACTGCGCCTCGACATCGCCGGTACCGAGACCGGCGACGGGCGCACCGAAACTTGCCGGCCGCTGCGCAGCGGGCAGTACAGGCTCGGAATAATCAGGCCCCACCGAGGCGCAACCGGCCACCAGCAGCAAGGGCAACAGAAACGCTGGATAAGACAGTCTCATGATGCGCGCTCCTCCAACTGCAACTTCGGACTCGAACCCTGACGCTGCACGCGCAGCGCCAGGCTGCGCATCACCACGTAGAACACCGGTGTGAGGAACAGGCCGAACAGCGTCACCCCGAGCATGCCGGCAAACACCGCAACGCCCATGGCGTGACGCATTTCGGCGCCGGCGCCGCTGGCAAATACCAGCGGTACCACACCGGCGATGAACGCCAGGGACGTCATCAGGATCGGCCGCAAACGCAGTTGGCAGGCGTGGATAACCGCTTCAAGCGGGCTGGCGCCTTCGGCTTCAAGACTGCGGGCAAACTCGACGATCAGAATGGCGTTTTTCGCCGCCAGCCCGACCAGTACCACCAGCCCGATCTGCACGAACACGTTGTTGTCGCCATCCACTAGCCACACGCCGATGATCGCGCTGAGCAAGCACATGGGCACGATCAGCAAGACGGCCAAAGGCAGCAGCCAGCTGTTGTACTGCGCGGCGAGGATCAGGTACGCCAGCAACACACACAGCGGGAAAATAAACAGTGCCGATGACCCCGCGAGCTTCTGCTGGTAGGTCAAGTCCGTCCACTCATAGGTCACGCCTTCGGGCAACACCTCTTGCGCCAGGCGCTCCATGAGTGCAACGGCCTGACCCGAACTGACCCCGGGCATCGCCCCACCGGAGATATCCGCCGAAGGGTAGCCGTTGTAATGAATCACGCGGTCGGGGCCGGAACCCGGGGTGACGGTAACAAACGCCGACAACGGCAGCATGTCCCCGGCCGCATTGCGCACTTGCAGGCGGCCGATGGCTTCGGCCTGCATGCGGTGGTCCGCATCGGCCTGGGCGGTAACCTTGTAGGTGCGACCGAACCGGTTGAAGTCGTTGACATACAACGAACCGAGGTACACCTGCAGTGACTCGAACACATCCGCCAGGCGCACGCCCTGGCTCTTGACCTGGGTGCGGTCGATATCGACATTCAGCTGCGGCGCGTTGACGTCCAGGCTGGTCATCAAGCCGGCGATCTGGCCTGACTCGGTGGCTTTGGTCATCAGCAGCTGGGTCTGCTGCACCAATGCGTCAAGCCCCACCCCGCCACGGTCCTCGACCTGCAGCTTGAAGCCCCCGGTGACGCCAAGGCCGGGCACTGGCGGCGGAGGGAACACGCCGAGGAAACCGTCAGGAATGCTCGCGAACCTGGCTTGCAGGCGCCCGGCGATGGCGACTGCGGCCATGTCGGGCGAGGTACGTTCCTTGAACGGATCGAGCATGACGAACATCACCGCAGCATTCGGCACATTAACGAAGCCGTTGACCGAAAGCCCAGGGAACGCCACCACGCTTTCGACCCCCGGTTCATCCAGGGCGATTTTCGACATCTGCCGCACCACCGCATCGGTACGATCCAGTGAGGCCGAATTGGGCAATTGGGCGATGCCGACCAGGTAGTACTTGTCTTGCATCGGCACGAAGCCCGCCGGAACGGCGCTGAAGCCGAACCAGGTCAACGCCAGCAACCCGCCATAAGCCACCAATGCCAAACCGCGACGACCGACGACCTTGCGCACCGTGTTGCCATACGCCTGGGGCGCACGCTGAAACGGCCGACCCAGTACCTCCACCAGGTGCGCGGCACGCCCGCGAAGGCTGCGCGGGTCGTGGACCACGGCTGCACCGCGTGGCCGCAGCAACAAGCCGGCCAGCGCCGGGCTGAGGGTCAACGAGTTGACCGCCGAGAGGATCGTGGAAATCGCGATGGTCAGCGCAAATTGCCGATAGAACTCACCTTGCAGGCCACTGAGAAAGGCCGTGGGAATAAACACCGCAGCCAGCACCGAGGTGATCGCAATAATGGGCCCTGTGACCTCGCCCATCGCACGCCGCGCAGCTTGCGTGGGCTCCTCGCCGTTCTCGATATGCCGCTCGACGTTCTCGACCACCACGATGGCATCGTCAACCACGATACCGATCGATAGCACCAGGCCGAACAACGACAAGGTATTGAGGGAAAAGCCCATCAGGTGCATGACCGCGAAGGTGCCGATAATCGACACTGGCACGGCCATCAACGGGATCAGCGACGCACGCCAGTTACGCAGGAACACCACCACCACGATGACCACCAGCAGGATCGCTTCCATCAAGGTGATGGCGACGGATTCCAGCGAAGCGCGTACAAACACGGTCGGGTCATAGGCAATCCGCGATACCAGCCCTTCGGGGAAATTGGTCTGCAGACGCTGCATGGTATCGCGCACCGCCTGCGCCACATCGAGCGCATTGGCCCCCGGGCTCTGGATGATTTGCAAGGCCACGGCCGGTTCACCGTCCAACAGGCTGCGCAGCGCGTAGGCATCGGCGCCCATTTCGATACGCGCCACATCGCGCAGGCGCGTCACCTGGCCGTTATCGCCGGTGCGAATGATGATGTCGCCGAACTGCTCCTCGTCTGTCAGGCGCCCAAGGGTGTTGACCGTGACTTGGAAGGCCGCACTGGAATCAGGCGCCTGCCCGACGGAGCCGGCCGCCACTTGCACGTTCTGCTCGCGCACTGCGCTAATCACATCGCCGGCAGTCAAGCCACGGGCGGCGATCAAGTCCGGGTCCAGCCACAGCCGCATGCTGTATTCGCCCGCGCCCCACACCAGCACATCGTTGATCCCCGGGAGGCGCGACAGCTCGTCGCGCACCTGCAGGTAGGCATAGTTGGAAATGTACAGCGGGTCATAACGTTTGTCGGGAGACAGCAGGTGGACCACCATGAGGATGTCCGGCGAGGTCTTTTGCGTGACCACGCCGAGGCGCTGCACCTCTTCGGGCAAGCGCGGCAAGGCTCGCGAAACGCGGTTCTGCACCTGGATCTGGGCCATGTCGGCATTGGTACCCTGAGCGAAGGTTGCAGTCAGGATCATGCGGCCATCGGTGGCCGCTTGCGACGTCATGTACAGCATGCCCTCGACGCC
The DNA here is from genome assembly GCF_009659625.1 of Pseudomonas haemolytica. GTDB lineage: Bacteria > Pseudomonadota > Gammaproteobacteria > Pseudomonadales > Pseudomonadaceae > Aquipseudomonas > Aquipseudomonas haemolytica. Next base: position 215,208 of record NZ_VOIW01000006.1, read on the forward strand.
GGTAATCACCTGTTCCAATGGTGCTGCCACCGTCTCGGCAATCACCTGCGGGTTGGCCCCCGGATAAGAAGCGGTGACTTGCACAGTGGGCGGCGTGACTGCGGGGTATTCGCTCAGCGGCAGATGGAAGAAGGCCACGATGCCGCCAATCATCATCAACACCGACAAGACGATGGCGAAGATCGGCCGATCAATGAAAAAGCGTGGGAAGCTCATTGCACGCCCCCCACGGTCAACGGTGCCTCAAGCACCTTGCCCTCGATGCTGGCGGCCAGCGGCGTCACCTGCATGCCGGGGCGCACCAGGCCCTTGACGATAATACGCTCGCCCGGTTGCAAGCCTTGTTCGATCACGCGCAGGCCGTCGGCCATCGGGCCCAGTTCGACCGGGCGGTACTCGGTCTTGTCGCCTTCGCCGACTACCAGCACATAGCGGCGGCCCTGGTCAGTGCCGATGGAATGGTCGGCGATCAACACACGAGGTTGCGCCGCGCCGGTGTCCAGCTTGACCTTGGCGAACAGCCCGGGCGTCAAGCGCCCGTCCGGGTTGTCGACCACCGCACGCACGCGCACGGTGCCGGTCTTGCGGTCGGCCGCGTTGGCCAGAAAGTCCACCCGCCCAGCCCGTGCATAGGTCGCATCGTTGAGCATCGCCACCATGACCTTGGCAGCTTTTTCGCCCTTCGACCCAGCGTGTGCCCGCGTCGCGGCAAGCGAGTGCAGGTAGGTGCGCTCGTCGACATCGAAATACACATGCAACGGGTCGATGGAGACGATAGTCGTCAACGCCGTCACCCCTTGAGTCACGTAGTTGCCTTCGGTAACGAGCGCGCGGTCGATGCGGCCGCTGATGGGCGCGGTGACGCGGGTGTAGCTCAGGTCCAATTGGGCAGCATCCAGTGCGGCCTTGGCGGCCTCCACCTGTGCCCTGCCGGCGTTCAACGAGGCAATGGCGGTATCGAGACGATCACGCGCCACCACCTTCTTGGCGAACAGTTGCTCGGCTCGACCATGTTCGGCCTGGGCGAGCAGCGCGTTGGCCTCGGCCTCACGCAAGCGCGCCTTGGCAGCATTCAACGCCGCCTGGAACCCGCGCGGATCGATCACAAACAACGGGCTACCCTTGGCGACGAATTGGCCTTCGGGCACGCTGACATTTTGCAGATAGCCGCTGACACGCGGGCGCAACTCTACCTGATCAATGGCGGTCAGCGATCCGGTGTACTCGACAAACGGGGTCACCGCTCGCGCAACCACCTCGGCCACTGGCACACCCGGCGGCTTGGCGGCCGCGGCCGACGGCGCGCTGTCTGTGCATCCGCCCAGCGTCAACACCACGGCCATCGCCCCGGTGATCAGGCTTATTGGTTTGGCGTACATCGTTCACCCTCCTTGGAATTTTCAAGAAAAACCGACACTGAGGGTTTTTATCGGGCTTGCCATATTGGGAAGGTCAAGCGCTGTAAAGCCGATAGGTGTGTTTTTGGCTGAAGGGTGTTTGGAGGGGGGGCGGCCTGGCAGCTGGCCAGGATATTGGATCAGACTATGTATATATCCGTTATCCAGGTAACGGCCACTTAGGGTTCCGCCCTGATACCGGGGAGTGGTTACCTCATTGGAACCGAGCCCATCAGGTCCACGCCACCACCAACAACCCCACCCCCAGCACCAGGCACAACGGCGAGTAAACGTACGTATCCAGCCGTGCAAACCTCGAGCCGCCGACCTTCTTGAAAAAACCCACCAGTTCCGAATCCCCAATCGCCCGGGCGAACATCAGCACCGCAATCGCACTGATGCCCCACTGCAACGCCCCATGGGAAACCGGCGAGAAATACAGCCCGGCGCGCAGGCAAACGAGCAAGGCAATCGCCACCAGGCCCATGGCCACCAGAAAGGTGCCCAGCGCCGACGGCTTGAATGCCGGTCGCGGCCCGCTGGCAAATTCACCCGGCAGTTGCGGAATGGCAGCCAGGCTGCCGAACTTGCCGCCGGCGGCCCAATACAAATGCACCATGCTGATAAGGGTAAAAACCCCGACGACCCATCGTGCTATGACAAAGCTCATGGCGGGCGCTCCCCAAAAAAATGTGGGAGTGAGGATAGTCGCCCTGAGATTTTTTGCAGGCATTTCGTCGGCGGCTGATGGTAAAGTGCCGCCCCATGAAACTCGCCCGTACCGATCGCTCGCTCATTGCCTGGATGCTCTACTGCTGCGTCCTGTTCAATGTGTTCGCCTGCAGCATTGGTCACGGGCAAATGGTGGGAATGCAGCTCAACGGCATCAGCGGCCAGTTCTGTACCGTAGACCCACGCACCCAGGCGCCCCTGCAAAGCAACTCTACGGATGAGAGCCTGCCAACGCTGTCAAAGGCGTTCGGTTGCCCGTTATGCTCTACAGGCGGCATGGGGCCCGCGCTCAACACACACCTGAATGTGGCGGTGTTGCCACAACCCCATGCACCGCCGGCCGCGGTGGTGCTCGCTGCTGACATTCCTGCCCGCTTCACCTGGCCCACGGCTAACCCGCGTGCGCCACCAGCCTTCGCCTGATCCCTGCGCTTTCTGATCTGCATTGCCCCCGGTTTCCGTGAGGAAGAACCGGCGGCCGTGCGTTGTTTTCAAGCCAAGTTTTCAGGATTCAACCATGAAACATTTACCCCTGTTGGCGGGCCTGTTCGGCTGCCTGCCTGTTTGCGCCTCTGCCATTGAGCTAGCGCCGACCACCATTGAAGGCGAGCAAGGCGTCGAGCCCGGGCTAGCCCTGGACCAATCCAGCGGCATGGCGTCGCGCCTGGGCCTGAGCGTGCGGGAAACCCCGGCGTCGGTCTCTATCGCTAATCGCAACGACATCGAGCGCCATGGCGCCAAGACCTTTCGCGACGCAGCCAATACCCTGCCTGGCGTTAACGCCAGCGCGCCGCCCGGGTTTGGTGGTTTTGTCTCGTATCGAGGGTTTACCAGCAGCCAGATTACCCAGATGTTCAACGGTATCAATGTCGCCACGGGCCTGGCGCGGCCAGTGGATGCGTGGATCTATGATCGCGTCGAACTGGTGGGTGGCCCCTCCTCCCTGATCAACGGCGCAGGCTCCGTGGGTGGCTCATTGAACTACGTGACCAAACTGGCCAGCCGTGAAGAACAGACCGTCGAAGGCCAGTTGAACTATGGCAGCTATGACACCGCCGGCATGGCCTTCGGCCTCAATCATGCACTGACCGAGCCTGGCACCGAGGTGCAGCATTACGCGCGCCTGGATGTGAGCCGCAACACCAACCACAGCTACATCGACCGCGACCAGCGGGATGCCTGGAGCCTGGCGTTTTCCCTGCTCAGCGACTTGACCCCCAACCTGTCCCACACCCTGGCCCTGGAATATCAGGACGAACATGAAGACAGCCCTTACTGGGGCACGCCGGTGCTCAATCCCAAGGCCGGCGAACTGAAGATCGACAAGCACAACCGCTTCAACAACTACAACGTCGCCGACGGCCGTTACGAACAGCGCACGATCTGGGCACGCTCGATCATTGACTACCGGGTAAACGACAGCACCACGCTGAAAAACACCCTCTACCACCTCGACAGCCAGCGCGATTATCGCAACCTGGAGACCTACCAGTACAACGCCGATAACAGCGCGGTGAACCGTTCAACCGCCTATCAGGTGCGGCATCAAGGCGAACAGAACGGCAACCAGTTCGAACTGCGCCATGACACCCGTATCTTCGGCCTCTCCACTACGTGGTCCGGCGGCTTTGAGTACAAGGTCAACAGCACCACCAACAGCCCCCTGAACGTAACGGGCAAAAGTACCGTGAACCCGAACAACTACGACCCGGGGCACTTCTATGACATCCCCGGCACCCGGCCGGGTTTCGTCAAGGACAAGACCAACCAGGTGACCACCAAGGCACTGTTCGTGGAAAACCGCCTGGGGTTGACGGATAAACTCTCGCTGCTGACTGGCCTGCGTTATGACGCCATCGACATGGACGTGACCAACCACCGCGCGATCACCGCCACAAGCCCACGGCACTTCAAGCGCAGCTGGGAACCGGTGACGGGGCGTGTGGGCATGACCTATCAGTTCATCCCCTCGGCCAATGTCTACCTGCAATACAGCACCGCCGTGGAACAGCCTAATACCACCACCCAGGTGTTTGATGTGTCCACCGGCAAGCAGTGGGAGATCGGCAGCAAGTTCGACTACTTGGAAGGGCGTGGTTCCGCCACGGTCGCTGCCTACAAGATCGAACGCAAAGACTTCGCCGTCACCGACCCACTGGACCCGACCAACAGCATCCCGGTGGGTGCACAGTCATCCAAGGGCATCGAGTTGGCCAGTTCACTGCGCATCACGCCTAGATTGCTGGCCGAAGGCAACTTTGCCTGGGTGGCTGCTGAGTACGATGAGTTCAATGAGAAAATCGCCAGCGGCGCCGTAGTCTCGCGCAAGGGCAATACGCCGACCAACGTGCCCAAGCGCGTGGGCAACCTGTGGTTGACCTACGACTTTTCCGAGGATTGGCAAGGTGGCGTGGATGCACGCTATGTCGCCCAGGTGTATGCGGACAATGCCAACACCCAAACGGTACCGGCCTACACGCTGTTCGGCACGTTCCTGCGCTACAAGCTGGACGCGCATACTTCAGTGACCGGCCGCGTGCGCAACTTGACCAATGAGGTGTATGCCGAGTTTGCGCATGTATCGCCAGCTTACTATCTGGGGTCACCGCGGACCTTCGAGGTAGCGGTACAAACGCGATTCTAAATCTGGAATGCAAAAAAAACTGTGGGAGGGGGCTTGCTCCCTCCCACATTTTGTTCTGCATTCAGGCTATTTAAGGGCTGACTCAACTTTTTGCGCAACATCATCGGTCAGCCACGCCTTCCACACCTCAGGATGCTCCTTGAGGAACGCCTGGGCCACGTCACGCGGTGCCGTGTGGTTCTCGCTCATCTTCGCCAAGGCTTTGTTCAGCGGCTCGATAGGAAACTCAACCTTCTCGAAGAACTGCGCAATCTGCGGATGTTCCTGCTGGAACGGCGTCGATACGCCAATGCTCAACTTGGATGCCAACGACCGTGTAGGCTTGGGGTCTGGGTTATCCGCATCGGTCAGGGTTTTCCACGCATCCGCATCAAACGGCGGCTCTTCCAACTGGATCAATTTGTATCGCCCCATCAACGGGGTGGGTGACCAGTAGTAGAACAGCACCGGCTTGCCGCGACGGATCGACGAAGCAATCTCCGCATCCAGCGCCGCGCCCGAACCGCTGCGGAAATTCACGTAGCTGTCTTCCAGGCCATAGGCCTTGAGCTTCTGTTTGTTGACCACTTCGGAGGTCCAGCCGATCGGGCTGTTGAGAAAGCGACCCTTGCCCGGGGATTCCGGGTCCTTGAACACGTCTTTGTAGCGCGCCAGGTCCTTTACGCTTTTCAGGTCAGGAGCCAGGGGCTTGAGGTTTTTCGACGGGTCACCCTTGACCACGTATTCCGGCACCCACCAACCCTCAGTTGCGCCCTTGACCGTATCCCCCAGGCCGACCACTTTGCCTTCGGCTTCAGCCTTGACCCACACCGGGCTGCGGCCAGCCCACTCTTCGCCGATCACCTGGATGTCGTTCTTGGCCAGGGCGGTTTCCAGAGTGATGGTGGTGCCGGGCAAGGTGTCGGTGGGCAAGTCGTAGCCCTTCTCGACGATAAAGCGCAGGACTTCGGTGATCAGGCTGCCGCTTTCCCAGTTCAGGTCGGCAAAATGCACCGGTGCCTGTGCGGCCGAAACCGGCAATGACAGGCTCAAGGCCGTCAAGGACGCAGCCAACAGTGATTTCAATCCCTTCATGCTTTGCACCTCGCGTCTCAGCCATGGTGAACGGCTTTGCCGCCAATGCGCGAAGCCTCTGAATAGTTAAGTCAACTCAACTGTAGTAGAGGTTCCGCAAGAGACTGGTACACGAAGCGTTTACCGGTTACTCGCTGGCCTTGAAGGTGACCAGTTCACCCTTGCGCCATTTGGCAGCCTTGCCGGTCACGGCCTTGAGGGTCTTGGTCAGTCCTTCCTGCAACTGCTCATTGGCGGCAAATACCAGCATGACGCTGTGGCCCTCCTTGAACACGATGCCCTGGCCTTCGGCCGAGGAAACAAAGGCGTAATCGCCCAGCCCATACACGGTCAACTTGATATCGCGAAACTTCAGTTCGAACTTGCCACCTTCACGGCTAGGCAAGACAGCCGCACGGAAATGGTCACCCACCTTGAGTTCAAGGCGTGGCTTGTCATCCACGACCATCGCCGTTTCGGTGTCGATCTCGGCGATGTAAATGCCTTCCGGTGTCTGCTCAGTGACGTAGACAAACCGAGACTGAAATTGCTTGACCAACTTTGCGCGCAAATCACCCAGCACGAACAACGCGTGCATGTCCAGATTACTGACTGCCAAGGAAACGCCCCCACATCAAAAAAGCGCTGGCCGCCGAAGCGGGCAACCCAAAAACGGCCGTTACGGCACGATCACACATTTGTTAAAAACTGAAGATAACCCACAAGGCTAGTACAGACAGCCGCAGTGGACCTTAGACAAGGTCATCCGGTAGCACAGCAAATCACAGGTTTAGCGAATCGAGAATACGAGTCGACCAACTTCAGAGAATAACCCAATTAAAAATGCAGTTTTCCGACACGCAAATAAAAAAACACTCGGGCATGGAACCAGTCGCGAACTGCCGACGACAATACTAAAACAGCAACCCGGGTTAAACCACCCGAAACGCCACTGACAGACCAACTAGATCGACAGGAGCTGAGCATGCAGAGACATCAACACGACGCAGCCTCTTTCCACACACGTTCATCATGGTCAGAGGAACGCCAATACTACTGCTTGCTTAACCCTAATGGGTATGCGAATTCGGTTATTTATCAAGTTGTACCGGCTGGAAAGAATTTTTTCCACATTCTTGAAGTGCCCAGCGGCCGGATCAAGGGATTCCGCAGCGATCACAACAAGGCCTGTGAACTGGCCAAGACCCTGGAGGCCAAATTGCAAGCCCTGTGCGACACACTCGTTTCGTCAGCTAGGTGATTTTGCTGCGCCGCCGCCTCTCAACAACTGCCATACTGGCCCGTCCATTGAAGTTTGCCCCCTGCGGGTCAGGTTTCATCAGTGCAGTTACCTTGAAGGGAAGGCTATACGTGACGGAATTTGATATTGGCGAATTTTTTATCCACGGCGATGCCAGGGAAGTAGACGGAGAGTTTCAAGCAGTTATCGTAATGCGTGCCAAGCCACCCTTGACCACCGTCACTACGCATCAGGTAGAGAAGGACCGCTGGTTCAAAACCGTGGACGCCGCTGCCAGTGCCGCGAAGGACGCTGCCAAGGCGCTCAAGGCAGCCGTGGATTCAGGGGCGCTTACCTCCTGACAATCTGATAGAACTCTGCCGCGCCCCAAGCCTCCCATGCATACACACCTGAACTGCATGGAGTACGACATGGACACCACCACCCCCACGCTCGAAACCTTGTTCGATCAACTGGGCCTGGACTCGAGCCAGGAAGCCATCGAGCGCTTTACCGCCGAGCATCGCCTGCCGGATGATGTCAAACTCATCGACGCACCGTTCTGGAGCGAACAACAGGCGAGTTTCCTCAAGGAACAATTGCATGTAGATGCCGAATGGGCGCCTGCGGTGGATGACCTCAACGCACTGTTGCACGAATCGCCCAAGGAATAATTCAGTGCAGGCTGTCTGACTGTTCCATGCGCAACAGCGCTTGCCAGGCAGTCCTGCACTCCTCTGCCTCATCGCGGCTGGCGAAAGCGGTGCCGCGCTGCTCACCGTTGAGCAACACCACCCAGCAGGCTCTCTGGCCCAACGCACGCAAGGTTTCAGGTACGCCACTGCCGATCATCACGGCCACATCGACTTTGTTTTGCATGGAGCTTCTCCGTAGCATTAGTTAGCTTGCTAACAATGTTGGGCATGCTACGGTTTTATTCCAGTTGGAAAAAGCTATCCTTGGAATAGCTTCATTGCATAAACAGCAACAATCCACGCTGGCCGTCGAAGGCGGGTAGCCGCTGCGCGCTGTTTCAGACGGGGCGGCCAGGCCAGTGGCACGCCCCCCGTTGACTGTATCAGGCTTGGCGCTGGTGCTTGTCGATCTGCTCGTGGCGCTCTTGCGCTTCGATGCAGTACTTGGTGGTCGGGCTGATCAACAGGCGCTTGAGGCCGATAGGCTCGCCGCTGTCATCACACCAGCCAAAGGAATCTTCCTTGATGCGTTCCAAGGCACGCTCAAGCTGCGGCAGCATGCGCTGGTCGCGGTCGATGGCATTCACCAGCCAGGTGCGCTCTTCTTCGACGGAAGCAGCGTCAGCCGGGTCAGCCGGGGTATCCAGGCTTTCAATGGCGATGCGGTTCTGTTCAATGCGCTCGTGGTGTTCCACCTTCATGTCTTGCAGCAGCTGCTCGAAAAAAGCGTGCTGTTCGGCATTCATGTAGTCATCCGCCGGCATGGCCAGCAACTTTTCCTTTGTCATTGATTTCTCTATAAAAAATACGTGCATTAAGGCGAATAAGGGAGCGTTCCGGCCGACCTCTGCAGGTCTCGCAAGGGCGCCGTCCATTTCAAGCGCCACCCGGCACTCAATTTACGAGGGGCGGCAGTCTAAGGCCGACTTGAGGGCGCAGCAACTGAAAAGACAGGCATTTTTTCCCAATTAACCCCCAAAGGCACCAGGACGGGCTTGGTGAACGGTCATCGGAGTGCGTTTATAGCAAGAAATTCAGTGTTGTGGAGCTATATAGAAGACAAACGGTTGAAAGTGGCTGATCCCGGAATAAATGTGGGAGGGGGCTTGCTCCCTCCCACATTTGGGCGGTGTTGTCCTTGAAATAGGCTCAACGCTTGAGCTTGCGCTTGTTGCGGTACTGGTCAATCACCACCGCCACCACGATGATCAGGCCCTTGATGATGTCCTGGATATACGCATCCACCCCGACGAAGGTAAACCCGCTGGCCATCACACCGAGGATCAGTGCGCCGATCACGGTGCCGGTAATGCGCCCTACCCCGCCCGCCAGGCTGGTGCCGCCGATGACAGCAGCGGCAATCGCGTCCAGCTCATAGGACATGCCCATACCCGCCTGGCCGGTAGCGGCGCGTGCCGACGCCACCACGCCGGCCAGACCTGCCAGCAGACCGGCGATGCTGTAGACGATGATCAAGTGGCGCTTGACGTTGATCCCCGAGGTACGCGCCGCCTGCATATTGCCGCCAATGGCGTAGGTGTACTTGCCGTACTTGGTGTAGCGCAGGGCGATGTGGAAGATCACCGCCACCACCAGGAAGATAATCACCGGCATCGCACCATGGCCGATAGCCGTGTAGGAGTCCGAGAGCATGCTCACCGGCTGGCCTTCGGTGTAATAGCGCGCCAGGCCACGAGCCGAGACCATCATGCCCAGGGTTGCGATAAACGGCGGGATACCCGTGACCGCGATGATGCTGCCATTGATTGCACCTGCCAGCAGTCCCACGCCCAAGCCCATCGCCACCGGGATCCACACCGGCAAGTCGGTCAGCGACGGAAACACCGCCCGGGAAAAATCGGAGGTCTGCGCCAGGCTGGCAGCGATCATCGCCGACAAGGCCAATACGGAGCCTGAAGACAAGTCGATCCCCGTGGTGATGATCACCTGCGTCACACCGATGGCCAGCAGGCCGATGATCGACACCTGCAAAATCATCAGCACCAGGCGCTGGGAGTTCATCAAAAAGCTCTGGTCGCGCACGATCCAGCCGAACAGTTCAAACACCAGGCCGATACCGATCAGCACCAGGAAGATGCTCAGCTCGGTAGGCATGCGTCGACGGTTCTTGACCGGTGCCGTCGCCGGCTTGTTGTCTGTTATTGCGTTCATAACCCATCACCTTCTTATTCTGTAGATCAGTGGACCGCGGTCATACCGGAAGCCAACTGCATGACTTTTTCCTGGGTGGCCTCAGCGCGATCCAGGGTGCCCATCAGCTCACCTTCGTGCATCACCATCACCCGGTCGCTCATGCCGAGCACTTCGGGCAGCTCAGAGGAAATCATGATCACCGCCATGCCTTCGCTGGCGAGGAAGGAGATCAAGCGATAGATCTCAGCCTTGGCACCCACGTCGATACCGCGGGTTGGCTCATCGAGGATCAGCAGGCGTGGTTTGGTCATCAGCCAGCGTGCCAGCAAGGCCTTTTGCTGGTTGCCGCCGGACAAGGTGTCGATGCATTGCTCCAGGGACGGGGTTTTCACCCGCAGCTTCTTGCACATGTCTTCACACAGGACGCGCAGGGCTTTTTGCTGGATAAAGCCGTTGCCCGAATAGTGCGGCAGCACCGCCATCTCCATGTTCTCCAGCACCGACAGGCACGGGAACAGGCCACTGAGCTTGCGGTCCTCGGTCAACAGCGCAAAGCCTTTCTCGATGGCCATGTGCGGGTCGCTGATGCGCACCGCCTTGCCGTCGAGGGTGATTTGCCCGCGGGTGCTTGGGGTGATGCCAAAAATGGTCTCTGCCACGTTGGTGCGCCCCGAGCCCATCAAGCCGGCGATGCCGAGGATCTCCCCGGCGTGCAGGTCGAACGACACGTCCTTGAACACACCGTCCAGGCTCAAGTCGCGCACCGACAGCAGCAGGTCACCAATAGGCGTCTCACGCACCGGGAACAACTGGCTCAACTCACGCCCCACCATCATCGCGATCAGGCTGTCGCTGTTCATGCTGTCAGCACGTTGCAGGCCGATGTACTGCCCGTCACGGAACACCGCCACTTCATCGGCGATGGCAAACACTTCGTTCATTTTGTGCGTGATGTAGACGATGCCTTTGCCCTGGGACTTGAGGTCGGCAATGATCGAAAACAGGTGGGCGACTTCCTTGTCGGTAATGGCCGAGGTCGGTTCATCCATGATCAGGATGTCGGAGTCGTAGGACACGGCCTTGGCAATCTCGACCATCTGCCGTTCGGCGATGCTCAGGTTGCCGACCTGTTCTTCCGGGTCGAGGTTGATGCGCAGGCGCGCCAGCAACTCGGCTGTGCAGCGGTGCATTTCGCGGTGGTTGACCAAGTGCAGGCTGTTGAGCTGCTCGCGGCCGATCCAGATATTCTCGGCGATGCTCATATGAGGCATCAGGTTGAGCTCCTGGTGGATCATCGCGATCCCCGCCTTCTGCGCCGCCAGCGGTGTATCGAAGGTGATGGGCTTGCCACGCAGGCGGATTTCGCCGGCGTCCGGCTGGTAGATGCCGGCGATGATCTTCATCAGCGTCGACTTGCCCGCACCGTTCTCGCCCATCAACGCCAGTACCGTGCCAGGGCGCACCCGCAGTTGCACATCGTCCAGGGCCACGACGCCGGGAAAGCCTTTGCTGATGTTGAGGATTTCCAGCAGGTAGGGTTCGTCCAGCGCCAGCGGCTGGATGCCCGGGAGCTGCGAGGCAGCGGCTTGAGCAAGCATAGGGAGGTACTCCATCTGCAGGGCGACCGTAACCGCCCTGCCGGCTTATTGTTGTTATGTCAGGGCTACTTGAAGTCTTTGACGTTGTCCGGGGTGATCAACTGGAACGGGATGACAATGTTCTGTTCGATCGCCTCGCTCTTCGCCATCTTGCGGGCCGCCTCCAACGAGCCGACTGCCTGGCCCTTGGCGTCCTGGAACACCGACACAGTCATTTCGCCCTTGGTGATCGCATTCAAGCCATCCGGTGTGCCGTCGACACCCGCAATCAATACGCTGCCCGGTTTGGTTCCGGCCGACTTCAACGCCATGGCTGCACCAATGGCCATTTCATCGTTGTTGGCGAGCACCGCATTGAATTCACGGCCCTGGGTCAACCAATCGTTGACCAGGGTCATGCCCTTGTCACGCAACCAGATGCCGGTCTGCTCCTGCTCGATCTTGATGTCTGGGTAGTTGGCCAGGACGGCCTTGATCCCCTTGGTACGGTTGGTAGTGGAGTTGTTCGCCAAGTCGCCCAGCAGGATCACGATCTTGCCCTTGCCACCAAGTTTGTCGGCGACGTACTGCATCTGCAGCTTGCCGGCTTCTTCATCATCGGAAGTCACAGCAGCCACACCTTTGGGCAAGTCTTTCTGGTCAGGCCGACGGTTGACGTACACCAGCGGGATCCCGGCTTCGATCGCCGACTTGCTGATCCGCGCCGTAGACGCCGTGTCCACCGGGTTAACGATGATGGCGTCGACTTTCTGGCTGATAAAGTTCTCGACCTGGCTCAATTGCTTGACCACGTCGGCGCGGGCGTCCTCGAACTGCAATTGCACCCCATCACCCTTGGGATAGGACTTGGCTTGCTTGTCCATGTACTCACGCACGTTGGTCAAGTAGGTGTCATCGAACTGCGACATACTCACGCCGATCTTCAGATCGGCAGCCGTGGCAAAGCCGCTGCCCAGTAACATGCACAGGGCCAGCGCAGTAAAACGGATCGGGGTCTTCATGAACGGTCTGTCTCCACTTTCTTGTTGGTTTTCTGGACGTTGCGTTTATCAGGACTCGGCGGGCACACGAACCAACGGCGCGCCTGGAATGCAGCACACCAGCGCGCCTTGGTTTTCGACGCACAGCACATTAAGGAAGGAGAAGTAGAACGGCCGGGCGCGGGGCAGTGCGCGTGGCGCTTGGGCGGGGCGTAAAACTCGCAGTACAGCGTTGAAGATTTTCATCTGACGGTACCTGGTTGTTTTTGATCTTGTTTTTGTCGAGCCGTCCCAACCGTATCCGAGACGTACTTTATGCAACCTGGAAAAGACTGTATTAGAAAATAATTTCCATATCAACCTGTTTTAGAATTTTATTCTATTTTTGTCCAAACCACCTGCTGGCGCTCGGCGCTCAGGCGTGCGGCGTCCAATATCCGGGTGGTTTCCAGCGCGTCATAGGCGCTTACAGGCAGCGGCCCCTGGCCTTGCACGGCCACTTGCAACTGCCGATAGAACTGGTTCCAGCAGCCCTTCTCCGACGGCACCCGCTCACGTTCCGGCCCTTGCTCGAACCAGCCCCAGCGTCGGTGCTCCTCAAAGCCCCAATGCTCACCTTCGGTTTTCGGCGATTTGCCGGCCATCAGCGCGTCTTCCTGGCCGTCCAGACCTTCCACGGTGTAGCAACCCAACGTGCCGCTGACCCGAAACCGTGGCGCCTGGCTGTTCTGCAAGGCGCTGCCCCACAGGTGAGAGATCACGCCGTTGGCATGGGTCAGGGAAACAAAGAAGCCGTGGTCCACGGTGGGGTGTTCCGGGGTGTATTGCAGTTGGGCGAACACCTGATCCACCGGGCCGAACAGTTGCAACGCCTGATCCACGAGATGGCTGCCCAGGTCACGCAGCCATCCACCGCCACTGGCATTGCCCACAGCCTGCGGGCTGTAGCGCTCTACGCGGGATTCAAACCGGGTAATGGTGCCCAGGGCGCCGGCGTCGATGAGTTTGCGCAGAGTTAAGTAATCCGAGTCCCAGCGCCGGTTCTGGTAGACGCTGAGCAGCGAGCCTTGGCGCTCGGCAGCAGTGATCAAGGCTTGGGCTTGTTCGGCGTTCGAGGCAAAGGGCTTGTCACTGACCACGGCTACGCCGTGTTCGATGGCTTCGAGGACTAATGCAGGGCGGCCTTTGAGCGTGGTGCAGATGACCAGAGCGTCGACACCGGCTTCGACGATCTGTCCGATGGAGTCAAACGCCTTCACTCCTGGCAGGTCGGAACTCAATTGCTGGCGGCGTTCGGGTGAGCGAGTCACCACCCCGACAAAGGTTGCGCCAGGCAGGGTTGCTATCAGCGGCGCATGAAAAAAGCGCCCGCCGTGGCCGTAGCCGACTAGTCCGATTCGCATGAATCAACTCCTTCTTGAACTGGAAACCCAATCCACATGTGGGAGGGGGCTTGCCCCCTCCCACATTGACCAGGTTCCACCTGTGAAATTGGGGTCAGCCGTAGAACTGCGGGCGATCCGGCAAGCTCACCGGCACAATCTGCCCACTGCCCTGCGCTTCAATACACGCATCCGCCGCTACCGCCGCGGCAAACCCATCCCACGCCGACGGGCCACCGACCTGCCCTGCCCGCACGCTGTCGATAAACGCCTGCAACTCCACGTCATAGGCGCCGATGAAGCGATCCTTCCAGTCCATCAGGATCGCGTTGGACAGTTTCGCGCCACTGCGCAGTTGCACCTGGGACGGCTCCGGCAATTTGGCGATGCCGGTCTCCCCCACCACTTCGCACTGGATGTCGTAACCGTATTGGCAGTTCACAAACACTTCCACATCGATACGCGTGCCCTTGGCGGTTTCCAGCAGCACGATCTGCGGATCGCGCAGGTGCGCCAGGGCCTTGCTGGTCTTGCGCGGGAACACCAATTGCACCGACACGTAGTCATCGTTGAGCAGCCAACGCAACACGTCCAACTCGTGGATCAGGGTGTCGGTGATCGCCATGCCCGTGTCGTAGTTCTCGCCCACCGTCGGGTTGCGGTGTGCGCAGTGCAGCATCAACGGTTCGCCGATCTGGCCGCTGTCGATCACTGCCTTGAGGGCGCGATAGCCTTCGTCGTAGGGGCGCATGAAGCCCACTTGCACCAAGCGCTTGCCGTGGGCCACTTCAGCCTCGACGATCTTGCGGCAGCCAGCGGCCGTCACCGCCAAGGGTTTTTCACAGAACACCGGTTTACCGGCGGCGATGGCGGCCAGTACGAACTCTTCGTGGCTCGGACCCCACGACGTCACCAATACCGCTTCGACCTGGGGCGAGTTGATCAATGCATGGCCGTCCGGGTACACCTCGGCATCCAGCTTCAAGTCCGCCACTACCTGGGCGGCCTGCTCAAGGTTGATGTCGGTGACCGCCACCACCTGGCTGTTGAGCAAGGTCTGGCTGCAACGACGGATATGGTCCCGGCCAATGGCGCCCGTACCGATCACTCCAAGCTTCAAAGACATGCAAACACTCCTCTTGTTATTAGTACTGCCGGGCCTTGGCCAGCTGTTCATTGAGTTTTTTTGCCGCGGCGTTGGTGCGTTCACTGGTGGACACCTG
The DNA here is from genome assembly GCF_009659625.1 of Pseudomonas haemolytica. Lineage (GTDB taxonomy): Bacteria > Pseudomonadota > Gammaproteobacteria > Pseudomonadales > Pseudomonadaceae > Aquipseudomonas > Aquipseudomonas haemolytica. The sequence goes on from NZ_VOIW01000006.1 coordinate 230,306, forward strand.
CGCTACACCCACCCGCCACCAAGACAGGTAGCCGTGGATCATGGTCTTGGGCAGCACCTTGATATCGATCAGGGTCGAGACGGTCTGCGTGCGCGCATCGGCCAAAGCCGCTTCGAGCTGTTCCACGCTGCTGACCTTGTAGGTCTTGCAGCCATAGGCCGCCGCACTCATGGCGAAATCTACCGGCACCAGGCCGCCGTCGAGCTTGCCGCTCTCGGGGTTGCGGTAGCGGAACTCGGTACCGAAACTGTCCATGCCATTGCCGATCTGCAGGTTATTGATGCAGCCGAAGGCCATGTTGTCGAGCAGCACCACGTTGATCTTGCGGCGCTCCTGGATCGAGGTGGCCAGCTCCGAATGCAGCATCATGTAAGAGCCATCACCGACCAGCGCGTAGACCTCCTTGGTCGGTTCGGCCAGCTTCACACCCAGGGCGGCGTTGATCTCGTAGCCCATGCACGAATAGCCGTATTCGACGTGGTAGGTGTTGACGCCTTTGCTGCGCCAGGCACGCTGCAAATCGCCGGGCAGGCTGCCAGCGGCGGCGACGATGATTGCGTCGTCGGCCAGGCGGTCATTGAGCACGCCGAGTACACGGCTTTGGGTCAGGCATGAGCCGGTCAGTTCGATGAATTCACGCAGTACCCCGCGGTCCAGGTGGTCGTCGACTTCGGGGACGAACGCATCACCCAGATATTCCACTTGATGCACACGGTCCACTTCGGCGTCGAGTTGCGCCTTGGCGTCAGCGATTTGCTCACCCCAGCCAGAGCGGTAATCGCCCAGCGCATCGGCCAGCGCGTCAAGGGCGACTTTGGCATCTGCCAGCACTTGTACGCCGTCAAGTTTCAAGGCGTCGCACGGGCTGATATTGAGGTTGAGGAATTTCACCTCGGCATGCTTGAACAGCGACTTGGACGAGGTAGTGAAGTCGGTATAACGGGTGCCGATGCCGATGATCAGGTCCGCCTCGGGCGCCAGCAGGTTGGCCGCCATGCAGCCGGTCTCGCCGATGCCGCCAACGTTCAGCGGGTGGCTGGAGACCACCGCACTTTTGCCCGCCTGGGTTTCCGCGAAGGGAATGGCAAAGCGCTCGGCAAAGGCTTGCAGTGCCGCGTTGGCGCCGGAGTACTTCACCCCGCCGCCGCAAATGATCAGCGGTTTGCGCTTGCCCCGGAAGGCGGCGAGTGCATCGTCAAGCATGCCGCGGGTGGGCGGGCGCCGGTCGATGCGGTGCACGCGTTTTTGCAGGAAGTAGTCGGGATAGTCCCAGGCTTCGGCCTGCACGTCCTGGGGCAAGGCCAGGGTCACCGCGCCGGTTTCCGCCGGGTCGGTGAGCACGCGCATGGCGTGGATCGCTGCGGTCATCAGTTGCTCAGGGCGGTTGATGCGGTCCCAGTATTTGCTCACAGAGCGGAAGGCATCGTTGGTGCTGATGCTCAAGTCGTGGAACTGCTCGATTTGCTGCAACACCGGGTCGGGCTGGCGGCTGGCGTAGACATCGCCAGGCAGCAGCAGCAACGGGATACGGTTGGCCGTGGCGGTGGCGGCGGCAGTGAGCATATTCGCCGCGCCGGGCCCCACCGACGCCGTGCACGCATAGATCTTGCGGCGCAGGTGCTGCTTGGCAAAGCCGATGGCGGCGTGGGCCATGCCTTGCTCGTTGCGGCCCTGATGCACCACCAGGTCACCGCTGTCCTGCTCCAGGGCCTGGCCGAGCCCCAACACATTGCCGTGGCCAAAAATGGTGAACACCCCGGCGACAAACTTGCTCTGTACGCCGTCGACTTCGATGTATTGGTTATCCAGGAATTTCACCAGGGCCTGGGCCATGGTCAGTCGGGTTGTGCTCATGTCGCGCCCCTTAGAGGTCCAGCAGCCAGCTGTGCTGCGGGTCGTTATGGAAATGCCAGGCGCGCTTGGGGCCGGCCATCACGTTGAGGTAATAAGACTCGTAGCCGTACGGCACGCTGACCGGGTGATAGCCCTTGGGTACCACCACCAGGTCGCTGTTTTCCACGGCCATGGCCTGGTCGATGCTGCGGTCGTCGGTGTACACGCGCTGGAACACGAAGCCCTGGGGTGGGTTGACCTGGTGGTAGTAGGTCTCCTCCAGAAAGCTCTGGTGCGGCAGGTCGTCGGTGTCGTGCTTGTGCGGCGGGTAGCTGGAGGAATGCCCCGACGGCGTGCGCACTTCCACCACCAGCAGCGAATGGGCCGGCTCGCTGTCAGGCAGGATGTCGCACACATAGCGGGTGTTGGCACCTTTACCACGTACGCTGCGCTTGCACTGCTCAGGGCGGATCAGACGCGGGGCGAAACCCTGGGCGCCCGGCGCAGCGCAGACAGCGATCTGTACGTCGCTCAAGGCGGTGACCTGGGCATCAGTGCCGGGCGGCAGGTAGGCGGCGAACGGTGATTTGTCTTCGAACACCGACTGGCGATCACCGAGGTTCTGCCAACTGAAGCCCGCGCCTTCGATAGTCACCCGACCGCTGAGCAACACCAGGCACAGCTCTTGATCGCCCGCGCTGACCGGCAAGGTTTCGCCCAAGCTCAGGCGGTAGGCGGCAAAGCCTACGTACTCCAGGCGCCCGGCTTCCAAGGCGACCATGGTTTGTCCACGTTTGCTGCTTTTGACCAACAAGCTCATCACTCAAGTCCTCTCGCAAAGAAGCGCACGCAAGGTGTCATAACCCTTTTTCGCGTAGATATAGCTGGGCGCCACGGCCGGGTCCTGCTCGGCTTCCACCACCAGCCAGCCCTCGTAGTTGGCAGCGATCAGCACGTCAAGCAACGGCGCAAAGTCGATATCGCCATCGCCGGGCACGGTGAAGGTGCCGTTGACGATGCAATCGGGGAAGCTCCACATCTGGTTGCGCGCCAGCTGTACGACAGGTTTGCGCACGTCCTTGAAATGCACGTGGCAGACGCGGTCGATATGTTCGCGTAACACCTCAATGGGCTCGCCGCCGCCCATGTAGCAGTGGCCCGAATCGAACAGCAGGCCGACTTCCGGGCCCGTTCGCTTCATAAGCTGGTCAATGTCTTCGGGGGACTCAACGTAAGCGCCCATATGGTGGTGGTAAGCCAGGCGCACGCCCTGGGACAAGGTGAAGCGCGCCAGTTCGGTGAGTTTGTCGGCGTAGTCTTGCCAGGCCTGCTCACTGTGAAAACGCGGGCGTTCGATCAGGCGCACGTATGAACCCTGGATCGAGTCGGCGACTTCGCCGTACACCAGCACCGAGGCGCCATTGTGCTTGAGCAGTTCGACATGGCCGGCAATCGCCTCGATTTCCTCGGCCACGGAGCGACGGGCCAGGCGGCTGGAGTACCAGCCCGAGACCAGGGCCAGGTCGTAGGGGCGCAACACGTCGCCAACGCCCTTGGCATCCTTGGGGAATTTACCGTTGAGTTCGAAACCTTCGTAGCCGATGGCCTTGCCTTCGCTCAGGGCCGTGCTCAGCGGGGTTTCACCGCCGAGGGCCGGGAGGTCGTCGTTGCTCCAGGAGATCGGGTTGATGCCAATTCGGATTGCGGGCATGGCTGCACCTTTATTATTTTCAGGTATCACTGAGATCTGCTTTATGTGGGAGGGGGCTTGCTCCCTCCCACATTGGATTGCATTGAACATTTGGAATGTGTGACTAAGTTCGGGAACTGCGCCAGGCATTGATCAGTTGTTCGAAGGTCGCCTGTACTTGCTCAATCAGCGTCTCATCATCCATCTCCCCCGCCATCCACGCCCGGCTCGGTTCCTGGAAGATCGTGCGGCCTACGGCAAACCCGCGGCAGGTGCTGCTTTGACTGGCCTGCTTGAAGCCGTCAGCCAGAAACTCAGGGGACGCATTCAGGCCCAGCAGCACCACGCCACGGCAGTACGGGTCGCGCTCGTGGATCAGCTCGTCGAGCTTTTTCCAGTCTTCGGCCGACTGCGCCTCGATCTTCCACCAGGCCGGGTAGATGCCCAGGTTGTACAGGCGCTTGAGGCTGCGATACAGCACGTCGGGGTAAGTGGACGGGTGATCCTTGGGCGGGATGACTTCCAGCAACAGTTCATGCCCACTCACGATGGACGCCTCGTACACCGCCTTGAGCTGCGCTTCCTGTTCCAGGCGCAGCATCGGCTCGTCATCGGGATGGAATTGCACCAGGCACTTGATGATCTGTTCCTGGGGCCAGGCAATCAGGTTGCTGCCCACCGACCGGCCATGTTCGAACGCCAGGGGCCGTGAGTTCTGCACTTCCACCGGGCGTGCGATCCACCAGCCGCGACCGCTGGCAGCGTTGAGGGCATCCTGGCCGAAGCGTTGGTCGGCGAGCAGGCCCACGTCAGCCTCGACGCCCTGCTCGCCGAGTTTGCGCTCCACGCGCTCGATGGCCTGGATAAACAACTGCTTGATCGCGCTGATACGCGCCGGATCCTGGCCGCCTTTTTGCGCCAGGTCCACCAGTTGCCAACGGTGGTCGAAGGCGAACACGAACAGCTGCTTCCAAGCCTTGCGCGGCACGGTGACGCGGTGCAGGCGTTGCAGGGTTGCATCCTGATCCGGTCGGGTGATGGGCACTGGACTGCTGAACAGGTAATCAAGTTCGGCCGGCGTCGGCATGGCGGGGGCGCAGGCGTGGCGCGAGACAACCAGGCCGCCGCAGGCATTGGCCAACTGGCTGCAACGTTCGTCGCTGGCATCGTTGATCCAGCCACTGAGGAAGCCCGACATGAAGGCATCGCCGGCCCCCAGCACATTGAGCACTTCAACGCGCACACCGGGGTGAATCGCCCCGTCCTCCAACCGCGCAGGAATCGCGCCGTGGATGACCGTGCAGCCCTGGGGGCCGAGCTTGACCACCAAAGTTGCCGGGGTCAGTTCGCGCACGGTGCGCAGGGCCGTGAGCAGGTCTTCACTGCCGCCGGCGATGAGGAATTCTTCCTCGGTGCCAACGATCAGGTCGAAACGCGGCAGGATTGTCTGCACATGCTGGCTGACATTCTGGTCGGCGACGAAACGGGTTTCGCCATCGGCCTTGCCCGCCAGGCCCCACAGCACCGGGCGGTAGTCGATGTCCAGCACGCGTTTGACGTTGTGCCTGGCGGCGTAGTCCAGGGCCTGGATGCTGGCCTTGTACACGCCGTCGGTGGAGAAATGCGTGCCGGTGATCAGCAGCGCTTTGCTGGAGGCAACAAAGGCTTCGCTGATGTCTTCGGCGCGCAGGGCCATGTCGGCGCAGTTTTCACGGTAGAACACCAAAGGAAAGGTTTCGCGGTCCTTGAGGCCCAACAGCACCAGGGCAGTGAGGCGCTCCGGGTCGACCTTGATGCCGCTGACATCGCAGCCTTCGCGAGCCAGGGATTCCACCAGAAAACGGCCCATATGGTCGTCGCCCACCCGGCTCAGCATCGCCGACTTGAGCCCTAGCCTGGCGGTGCCGAAGGCGATATTGGCGGAGGAACCGCCGAGGTACTTGGCGAAGCTGGACACGTCCTCGAGCCGCGCACCGACTTGCTGCGCATAGAGGTCGACGCCCAGGCGCCCGAGGCAAATCAGATCCAATTGACGCCCACTGGCAAAACGAGTCTGGCCCATGCTGGCTCCTGTTATTTTTATCAGCCTGCGTTGTGCCGCCGTGGCGACGGCAAACGCTCTTGGTGGGAGCAGACTAGAACGTCCAACGGCGGCAATCAATATTTATTCCATAATTATTTTTAGTGGAATATTTTTTCTAATACGTCAGCATAGGGGCAAGCCAACGCTCGTGCATCGTTTCAGCAGGCCACGCGGGCCGTGATGCCGAGGTATTTTTTTGCGCCTACCCTGTAGACTTGCGCCACTCATCAGCGCATCAAACGAACACGCCAGAAGGATTGCCCATGTCCCGCACCGATCCCGAGCCCCCCCTGGAAGCAACTGTCGCCAGCCCGCCGATCAATGCCGAACGCCTGTTGCAGCTGATCACCGACGAATACGAGAGCCTGCCGCGTCAGCTCAAGCGCATTGCCAGCTACATGAGCCAGCAGAGCGACCGGATCATGGTCGACCGCATCAGCGACATTGCCCGCGAGTGCGAAGTGCACCCCTCGGCCATCGTGCGGTTTTCCCAGCGTTTCGGCTTCAGTGGGTTCAGTGAGATGCAGGCGCTGTTTCGCGAGGCGTATACGCACAAGACCACGCCGGTGCAGAACTACCAGCAGCGCATCCGCAGCATGATCGCCAACAAGTCGCAGAAGGCCAGCGGCGGCGACCTGGCGCGCGAATGCGTCAACGCTACCCTCTCGGGCATCGAACGCCTGGGCCTGGAGCTGGACGATAGCGCTTTCGAAAAAGCCGTAGACCTGGTGGTCAATGCCGACAACATCTACGTGGTCGGTGTGCGCCGTTCCTTCGCAGTGGCCGACTACCTGGTCTACAACCTGCAGCACACCAACAAGCGCATCCACCTGATCTCCGGCCTGGGCGGCAGTTACCGCGAGCAGATGCGCAGTGTGCGCGCCAATGACTTGGTGATTGCGATCAGCTTCACGCCCTACGGCAAAGAGACACAGCACTGCCTGCGCATCGCCCAGCATCATCAGGCCAAGACCCTGATCATCACCGACAGCAACCTGTCGCCCCTGGCCAAGCGGGCGAATGCGGTGCTGTTGGTGAATGAAGGCTCCTCGTTTGCCTTCCGCTCATTGAGCGCGACCTTGTGCCTGTGCCAGGCGTTGTTTATTGCGGTGGCGTATCGGTTGGAATTGAAAGTGGATGAGATTCACGAGCAGGTGGGTTTCGACGACTGAGGTGCGCCACCTGTAGGAGCGAGCTTGCTCGCGAAAAAACCAAAGGCACTGCGATCATCCAGGATGCACGCGTTATCGTTAACGATCTTCGCGAGCAAGTTCGCTCCTACAGTAATTGCGCCAGGGCCCGGCCGTGGAAACGGATCTGCGCGAGGGTCAACGCGGTGTAGCCGATAATCACGGCGGGCGGCAACGTCACATCGACACAGAACTTGCCCAGCGGTTGCAAGCTCAGCCCGGCGTTGGCGGCGCGGGCGCTGAAATCCGCCTCTTGCACCCCGGCCGGCAACCACAACACGCAATGCAGCCCGGCTTGCTGGCCACTGACCGTGACGCCCTCCGGCAGGCAGGCGAGCAAGGCATCACGCCGCGCCTGATACGCCTGGCGCGAAGCGCGCAAATGCCGAACGAATGCACCACTGCCAAGAAACTCCACCAGGCCCAACTGATCGGTTGCGCCCACTGAATGCCCGGTCAGTTGCAAGGTGCGCAGCAGTGCCGGGCGCACAACCTTGGGCACCACCATGAAGCCGACCCGCAAGCCCGGAAACAGGTTCTTGTTGAAGCTGCCGCAATAGATCACGCGGTTGTTCGAGTCCAGGGATTTGAGCGCCGCCAGCGGCGCGCTGTTGTAGTTGTACTCGCTGTCATAGTCGTCCTCGACCACCCAGGCATCGGCACGGCTGGCCCAGTCCAGCAACGCCAAGCGGTGCGACACCGACAGGGTCACGCCCAGCGGCGCCTGGTGTGCGGGGGTGACATAGGCCAGCCGTGCGTACTCAGGGAGCCGGGTAGTATCGAGCCCTTCGGCAGTGACCGGGATCGCCTGCACCTGCGCCCCGGCCAGGCTGAACAGCCGTTGCGCCGGTGTGTAGCCGGGGTCCTCGACGCAGGCCGTGTCACCCGGCTGAAGCAGCGTGCGGGCGATCAGGTCGAGGCCATGGCGAATGCCCGTGGTGACGATCACTTCGTCCGCCTCGCAGTGCATGCCGCGATAGCTGCGCAGGTAATCCGCAATCTGTTCACGCAAGGTCGGCAGCCCACCCGGGTGCGCGGCCTCCAGTACGCCGGGGCCTGCCGCCAGCAGCCCGCGGGAGATGCAACGTGCCCAGGCTTTGAGGTCGAACAGGCTGGCATCCGGGCGTCGTGCCACAAAGGGCACGTGGCTTTGTACGCCGGCGTGAGGAGGATCGGGTTCGACCGGTCGGCGCACGGGTTGCGCCGCCGCCGGGGCCGCGATGAATTGCTCGGGGATCACTGCGCACACTCGCGTCCCGGATCCAACCACGCGTTGCACATAGCCTTCGCCATGCAAACGCTCGAACGCGGCTTCAAGGGTGCCGCGTGACACCTGCCAACGCTCGGCCAGGCTGCGGGTCGACGGCAAACGGCTGCCCGCCGGCAACTGCCGAGTCAGGATCGCACTGCGCAGCGCCTCGTAGGCGCCCTGCTGCTTCCCTACGTCCAGCGTATCGGGGCGCGGCAGGTCAAGGTTGGAGGCGGCTTTTCCTCGGCTCATAGTGGTCCAGTCATTCCAGGCCTAAGTGGTTCTCAGGATTAAACCACAAAGCCGCTAGAGTCCGAGCTCGACTCCTTGCGAAGAAACCCGCCCATGACTCAACGCCTACTCGCACCCTGGTTCTGGCTGACCCTGCTGACGGTCCTGGTGGGCCTGCCGCGTCTCACCCTGGACCTGCACTTACCCGCCATGCCCGCCATGGCCGACTACTTCCAGACCTCAGACAGCCAGTTGCAATTGGTCCTGACCCTGTACACCCTCGGCTCGGCCATTTCCTTGCTGGTCAGCGGCCCGCTCACCGACCGCTTCGGCCGACGCCCGGTGCTACTGGCCGGGCTGACGATGTATGTGCTGGCAACCATCACCTGCGCACTGGCCGACAGCCTGGGCGTGCTGGTCATTGCGCGGCTGTTCCAGGCGCTGGGCGGGTGCTGCACCACGGTGATTGGCCGGGTGATCGTGCGCGATTATTTCGACCGGCATGAGCAGGCGCGCCTGTTGGGGTTGATCTCCATGGCGATGGCCGTGTCGCCCATGGCCGCGCCGGTGCTCGGCAGCGTGTTGTTGCCGCTTTTGGGGTGGCGTGGCTTGTTTGTGTTGCTCGGGGTGGTCGGCAGCGTGCTGTGCCTGGTGGTCCAGCGCCGCTTGCCTGAAACACGCCCGCCGGAAGTAGCCGCTGCACCGCCCGCCAACGTGCTGCGCATTTACAGCCAACTGCTGCGTGATCGCTATTTCCTGCGCTACGCCTTGGCGATTGGCTGCGTGTACAGCACGTACTTTCCGTTTATCAGCGAGTCTTCGGCGTTGCTGCAGCGGGGCTTTGATTTGTCGCCGACTGCCTACGCCCTGGTGTTTGCCGCGACGATCAGCGGCTACATGCTCGGTGCCAACCTGTTCCGACGCCTGGTGGCGCGGTTCGAGGCAGACCGCTTGATCAGCGTCGCCATCGGCCTGAATGTGCTGGGCAGCATCCTGCTCGCCACGGCCACGACACTGATGGCGCAAGAGTGGCTGGCGATTGTATTGCCGATGGTGGTGATCATGGTGTCGGTGGGCCTGACGATGCCTGCCTGCCAGTTGTCTGTGTTGCAGCCTTATGGGGCGATCGCCGGCACGGCGTCGGGGCTGTTCTTTTTTATCCAGATGTTTGTCACGGCGGTGAGCAGTTGGGTCACCGGGCTGCTGTCGGACGGCAGTTCAGCACCGTTGGTGATCATGACATCGCTTGCCAGTGCATTGCTGGTCACCACCTGGCTGGCATTGCGCACAACGAAAAGTGGGAGGGAACAAATTCCCTCCCACTCTTTATCGAGACAGTCTCAGATTTAGTGCATGAAGATCGCGATCAGGATGATCACCGGAATCGGCACGCCGAGGAACCACAGCAGTAATGAGCGCATGATGCTTTCCTTAAATGAATGGGCCTTGAATTAACGAACGTAGTTTTCGGTTTCGACATACACCACGGCATCCCGGCGGCGACCGCCAAAGGTAGCGGCGAAGCTGGCGAAGAACGCACCGATCAACAGCGCCACGAAGGTCCACAGCGAGGTATAGGCTGCGACTTTTGCGGCAGTGTCAGCAGCCTGCTTGGCCTTGACCTTGGCGTCTTCGATAGCTTTGCGGGCATCACCGTAGACTTTGTCGATACGCGCTTCGGCATCGGCCTGGCTGAGGTTGGTGCGCTGGCTGATCAACTGGGCCAGGTAGGTACGGTCTTCGGCGGCGAGTTGGCCATCATTGCTCAAGGTACGGGCGAAGATACGACCGACGACAGCGTGAGCGGCGTCGTCGCTGACCGCGGCCGGGCGATCATCGCGGAACAGGCTGTCGACGTAGTAGCCAAAATCACCGGTGTCGGCGCCTTTGGCCACGCTGCCGGCCGCTTGGGTCAGGCCACTGGCGGCACCCGAAGCAACGCTGGCACCGGCTTTCACACCACCGCTGACGACGCTGCTGACCGAACCGACTACCAGCATCGCGGTGACCAGTGTGGCCACTGCCCACGCCAGGAAGCCATGGGCGGTGTCGCGAAAGTACACCTCATCGCCATGCATATTGGCCCACTTCACCCGCAACCGACCGGCGATGTAGCCGCCCAGGCCCGATGCGACAATCTGGGTAAAGGCCAGCCAGACAATCGTGGAAATGCCAAGGCCCTTGGCACTGATGCCGCTGTCGGCCCACGGCGATACCGCCGAAAAGCCCAGGCCGAAGCCCAGCAACACCAGTATCAATGACAAGGCAGCGGCCGCAGCCGCCCCAGCGAATATCGCCCCCCAGGAAACCCCGGAGAGCGTGCTTGACTCTTGCAGCGTGGATGAGGATGTGATCATTGTTTTTTTGCTCCAGGCATGAAAAATGGTGTTACAAGTCTCAAAAAGGACAGTGCAGGCACCATGCCAGTTGAAGCAAAAATTAAAGTCTTTATTTTTCAATAAGTTAATTAAATTGAACTTACTAAAACCATGCAAGTTGCAAGAAATGGCTGTTCCGAGCGGGCGATATGCATTCTCTCAACGAACAGAGCTCCATGTGGGAGCAAGCCCCTCCCACACTGGGTCGTGCCAGTCATGAACAGGTAGCAGTTTTGCCAAGATGAAGTTTTATTTAGGAAACATTCAGCAACTTCTTGGCAAAATGCCCTCACTTCTAGTGTGAACGCTCACCAGGTAATCCTATGACCCGCATTTTGACCATCGAGGATGACGCCGTAACGGCCCGCGAGATCGTCGCCGAGCTGAGTAGCCATGGACTGGACGTGGACTGGGTGGACAACGGCCGCGAGGGCCTGGTCCGTGCCGTCAGCGGTGATTACGACCTGATCACCCTCGACCGCATGCTGCCCGAGCTGGATGGCCTGGCCATCGTCACCACCCTGCGCACCATCGGGGTGTCGACGCCGATCCTGATGATCAGCGCCCTCTCCGATGTCGATGAGCGCGTACGCGGTCTGCGTGCCGGGGGTGATGATTACCTGACCAAGCCGTTCGCTTCCGACGAAATGGCCGCCCGCGTCGAAGTGCTGCTGCGGCGCAAAAGCACGGTCAAGGAATTTGAAACCGCCCTGCGCGTGGCCGACCTGGAACTGAACCTGATCAGCCGCGAAGCCAGCCGTGCCGAGCAGCCGCTGACGCTGTTGCCCACCGAATACAAACTGCTCGAATTCCTGATGCGCAACACCGGGCAGATCCTGTCGAGGATGATGATCTTCGAAGAAGTCTGGGGCTATCACTTTGACCCGGGCACCAACCTGATCGATGTGCACATCGGTCGCCTGCGCAAGAAAATCGACCCCCCGGGCCTCACGCCGCTGATCCGCACGGTACGAGGTTCCGGTTATGTCATTGCTGAACCCCTCTAAGGGCTGGCGTTCTTCCAGCAGTCGGTTGCTGGCGCTGTACAGTTCGTTGTTCGTGGCGTGGAGCTGCATCCTCATGGGGGTGCTGTATTACGAGGTGTCTGGCTACTTGGGCGACTTGTCGCGCCATTCCCTGATGCAGCGCCAACACTTGTTCCAGCGTTTTGAAGGCGAAGAGCTGGTGGAAGCGCTGACCACCAGCATGACCTTCGACATGAAAGGCGTAGACGCCTATGGCCTGTTCGATGAGCAATTTCGCCCGTTGAGCGGGCCGATACGCGCAGTGCCGGCTGACTTGCCGATGGATGGCAAGATCCACGCCCTGGCCAATTGCGTCGAGTCCGACGACCCGAAACTCCCCAAGGACAGTTGCGACGCCGTGGCCACCCACACCGGCGACGGGCGCTGGCTGGTGCTGGTGCGCGCCAACGGCTCGTTGTTCGGAGTGACCCGGATCATTTGGCATGCGCTGCTGTGGGCGCTGTCGTTGACCATCATCCCCGGCGCGGCGGGCTGGCACCTGCTGCGCCGTCGCCCATTGCGGCGGATCCGTGGGATCCAGGCCAGCGCCGAAGCCATCGTCGCCGGCGACCTGACACATCGCTTGCCGCTGTCCAACCGTCGTGACGAGCTGGACATGCTCGCCGCCATCGTCAACGCCATGCTCGACCGCATCGAGAAGCTGATGAACGAGGTCAAGGGCGTGTGCGACAACATCGCCCACGACCTACGCACCCCGCTCACCCGCCTGCGCGCGCAGCTTTACCGCATCAAGCAACAAGCCGAGGAAGATTCGGTCCACGCGGTAAAACTCGATGATGCGATAGCCGAAACCGACACCCTGATGGCGCGCTTTCGCGGGCTGCTGCGCATTTCTGAACTGGAAGACCACCAGCGCCGCTCGGGTTTCCTGGTGATGGACCCGCTGCCGCTGCTGCGCGAATTGCACGACTTTTACTTGCCCCTGGCCGAAGAAGGCGAAATGGAACTGGTGCTGCAGGCGCCTGAATCACTGCCGTGGGTTACCGGCGACCGCGCGCTGTTGTTTGAGGCCTTGGCCAACCTGTTGAGCAACTCGATCAAGTTCACCCCGCCTGCCGGCAAAGTCATCCTGCGGGCGGTCAATGATATGGGCAGCACCCGTATCGAAGTGCTTGACTCAGGGCCCGGGATTCCGGCCGCCGAGCGCGCTTCGGTATTCCAGCGCTTCTATCGGGTGGATGAGAGCGATCAGCACGGCGGTTTTGGTCTGGGATTGTCGATTGTGGCAGCGATCATCAACTTGCATGGCTTCAAGCTCGAAGTCGGTACCAGTGAACTGGGCGGCGCCCGCCTGGTGCTGGAGTGCCGTCAGCAGTTGATGCCTGACTAGATCGTCGGGGCACAGAGAACCAAATGTGGGAGGGGGCTTGCCCCCTCCCACATGGGTACCGAGCCATTGAGCGCTACAACACACTCCCCATGGCCTTGATCAACACCGGATCAAATGCATAGATATCCGGCGCGTAGATCAGGCTCCCCTGGCGATCCACCTCCACGGTCCAATACCCCAACAGCACCGGCACCGGCGTGGCCAGCCTGAATTCATGGGTCACACCGGTGGCCAGCAATTCATCGGTGCGGGTGCGTTCGGCCGGGGTCACCAGCAGGTCGCGCAGTAGCAGCGGCTGCTCGACTCTCACGCATCCCGAACTGAACGCCCGCGGCCCCTTGGTAAACAACGGCTGGCTGGGGGTGTCGTGCAGGTACACCGAATAGGGGTTGGGAAAACGCATCACAATCTTGCCCAGTGGGTTGCGCGGGCCGGCCTGCTGGCGCAGCAGGATGTTACCGGGGCGCGCCCAATCGACCTGGTCGGGCGACAGCGGGTGGCCTTCGGCGTCGAGCACTTGCAGGTTTTGCTGGCGCAGGTATTCGGGGTTGAGGCGGATGGCCGGGAGTTTGTCCTCGCGCATGATGGTGGGCGGGATGGTCCAGGTGGGGTTGAGGGTCAGTCGGGTGATGCGCGACTTGAGCAACGGTGTCTGACGTTCGGCGCGCCCCACTTGCAGGCGGGTTTGCCACACCGGGATGCCGCTCTGGTACACGCTCAGTTGCGCAGCTGCCACGTTGACCACTACGCCTTCGGGCTCCAGGTCCTGGGCCAGCCAGCGGAAACGCTCCAGGTTGATGCGCAGTTGCTCGCGGCGCATCTGCGGGCTGATATTGAGTTCGGCCACGGTGCCGGCACCGATCACGCCGTCGGCTTGCAGCGAGTGGCTGAGTTGGAACGCCTTCACCGCCTTGACCAACTCGCCCTGGTATTGCTTGCCGTTGCCGCTGGGCAACTTGGTCAGGTAACCGCCACTGTGCAGGCGCCGCGCCAGTTCCGGCACGCGTGGGTCTTCCATCCCCGGGCGCAATAAAGGGCCGTCGGCGACGGGGCCCCAATGGGGCAACGGCTGCTGGCGTACGCCGGCATAGACATTGCGCAGGCTGCGGTATAAATCGGCGCTGGGCCGTGCCTGGTCGAAGGCTTTGGCCATGTCTTGCAGGCCGGTGGCGGCGAACGCCAGCACTTCGGTATCCGGGTCGCGGGTGGGTGGCTGGGAACGCCAGAGCGGTTCGAAGCGTGATTGCTGCAGGCGCCCGTAATGCAAATCCTGCAGGGCTTGCAGGTACTGCTGGCTGGTAGCGATGTCGCTGCACAGCACGTTAGCCGCGGCATCCACCGTGGGCAAGCTATAGTAGGTGGGGTCCAGGCCGTCGTCGGCCAGTATCAGCAACTGGGTTTGCAGTGTTTTGCGGGGTTCTTCAGCCGACCACAGCGGCGCATTGCCCTGCTGCTGGTAAAAGGCCTGCAGGCGCACCAGCGCGGCGGCGTCGATCCGCGGGGCCAACTGGGGGCAGACGCTGGGCAGTTGCGCCAGGGCCTGTTGCACGGGCGCCAGGTCAACCGGCGCCGGCGTGGTTACTGGCAACGCCTCTAGCGGCAGTGCATCTGCCGTGGCGACCAATGGTGCAACGAGCAAGCAAATGCTCAAGTAACATGCGTGTTTTTTGAACAATTGACTTAGCTCCACTCCACAGCTTGGGGATCGACTGTAGATGCTGACTTTTATGCGCCGCCTCGGCTTGATCACCGGGAGCCTGGCTTTACTGAGCAATTTTGCGCTCGCCGCCAATAGCCCCCCTCCTTCCTTGTATAGCAGCCTGGCGCGCTCGGCTCCAGAACTCAATCCCACCGTGCTTAAAAGCGCCCTGAGCGCGGTGCAGTGTGCGGTCAATAACGGCGAGGAGCGCTCCGATCGCCTAGCGGTTATTGACTACTCCCAGCCCTCGACCGCCCGTCGGCTGTGGATCTTCGATTTGCGCAAACAAACCCTGGTGCTGCGCGACCTGGTAGCCCACGGTGCCAAGTCCGGGGAAAACTTCGCCACCCAGTTCTCCAATCTCGAGGGCAGCCACCAGTCCAGCCTGGGGTTGTTCCGCACCCAGGAAAGCTACCTCGGCGCCCACGGTTACTCGCTGCGCATGGATGGCCTGGAGCCTGGTTTCAATGACCTGGCCCGCGACCGCGCGATCGTGATTCATGCCGCCGACTACGTCAGCCCGGTGTGGAGCAAGCGCGAAGGTCGGATCGGCCGCAGCCAGGGTTGCCCGGCAGTGCGCCCGCAGGTGGCGCGCCAGGTAGTGGACAAGCTCAAGGACGGGCAGTTCATGTTCTCGTGGTACCCCGACCAGCGTTGGTTGAAGTCTTCGACGTACCTCAACTGCAAACCCCAACAGGTGGCGAGTAGTCGTACAATCCGTGGCGGATAGCCTGTCCCCATAGATAAAAGAGAGCGTCGCATGCTTCTACACACCAGCACCTGGATCGAAATCGGGCAATTTCTGGAGCGCAGCCGCACGGTGGTGATCCCCATCGGCTCCAACGAACAGCACGGCCCCACCGGCCTGCTGGGCACCGACTGGATGTGCCCGGAGATCATTGCCCATGAGGCGCAAAAAAACGCTGACATCCTGATCGGCCCGACCTTCAATATCGGCATGGCCCAGCACCACCTGGGTTTTCCCGGCACGATCTCCCTGCGCCCTTCCACCTTCATCGCTGCGATTGGCGATTGGGTGCGCTCGCTGGCCGGGCATGGTTTCGAGAAGATCCTGTTTTTGAACGGCCACGGCGGCAATATCGCCACGATTGAAGCGGCGTTCTCCGAACTGTACGCCGAAGCCAGCTATGCTCGCCGCCCGGCCGGGTTCGCGCTGAAGCTGGTGAACTGGTGGGACCTGGAAGGCGTCACCGACCTGGCCCACCGCCAATTCCCGGTGGGCCACGGCAGCCACGCCACGCCGTCGGAAATTGCCGTGACGCAGTGGGCTTACCCGCAGTCGATCAAGTTAGCCGACTACTCGCCGCAAATCGCCAACACCGGGCCGATCCGCGAAGCCCTGGACTTCCGCGCACGCTTCCCGGACGGCCGCATGGGCTCGGACCCGGCACTGGCAACGGTGGAGAAAGGCGGTGAGTTGGTGGCGTTGGCGTCGCAGGGGTTGGTCAAGACCGTGAAGAACTTCACTGACGAACCGAAACCATAAGCCGAACACAAATCAAATGTGGGAGCGGGCTTGCTCGCGAAAGCGACCCGTCAGCAACGAATGTATTGACTGATACACCGCTTTCGCGAGCAAGCCCGCTCCCACATTCGCTTAGGCGTCACCTGGGCTTACCTGCAGTCCTGAGCCGCCTGCTCAAGTCGCGACGGCTTGATCGCAGAAGCTAGCGGCTTGCGCTCATACAGGAACACCTTGGTGCCGTCCTGTGACTTGTAGGCCTCCAGCACATCATCGGCAGCAATCTTGCTGGTCAACAGCACCTTGGCGTGGCGCGAGTTCTGCGTCACGGTCGAGGTGATGCCGTGCTTTTCCAGCTTGGGCAACACGCATTGCACATAGCCTTCGGGGGTCTTGTCGGTTTGCAGGGTCAGCGACGGGGCATTGGGAGCAGTGATACAACCGGCCAGCAACAAGGAAGCAAAGGCCAGGGCCGAGGCGAAAAAAGAGCGCATACAGATTCCTGAAAATAACAAATAGGGTTTACATCCATTCGCGGGTCAACCTGCGCGAACCAGGGCCTTGAGCGACACATCGAATTGCTTCAGGGCGTCTTGCTGGATATCTCGTTGTTGCTCGATCAGCGCCGCGATCTCAGGCGCCGCCTTGCCGTGTACCCACACCGACGGTACTTGCCTGTCCACCGAGCCTTCAGCTTTGGCGATGTACTGCAGGTTCGCGTCATAAAAGCGTGCGGCAAATCGCGCCTCGACCCGATCGTTACGCTGGGTCAGCAATTGGTTATGGGTATCGAGCACCACCACCACGTCCGGATGCGCCTGCACCAGGGCATCCAGGCTGCTGTAGACCGTCACCGAGAGAAAAGCGCCCTGCAGCGAGTTCATCAACCAGTCGATAGCCAGTTCCGGGTCGGAGCTGTTGACGAACGCCTCACGAATCCGCCCATCCAGGGCATCCTTGGCGCCGTTCAGCGCCATGGCGTGGTAGCGTTCAAGGTAGCTGAGGTTGTCGCGAGTGTTTTCGCTGAACAACACCCCCACCGAACGGTCTCGCTGCAGGGAGTCTACGCTAGCAGCGAGTGGCAGCAAATGGCCTGTACGCAGTTCATCAGCCATTGCCGGGGTGGTCATGACCGCCGTGCCAAGCATCAGGGCCATTAAAGCCAGCGGGATAATCGTCCTCATCGCACATTTCCTTGAGTCGCGTCTCGATGTGCAGATTCTGCGCGCTTGGCGAAAAAACAGAACTTGTGATCCTTGATGGTGACTATCATTTGAACCGATAGTGTCAGGCAGCCCATAAAACCTATAAGGACCCCGCCATGAAGCCCTACCAGAAAACCTTCGACCGCATCCGCGAAGCCGTACTGCCGGAGTTTCGCGAGCGGGTCGCTGATTACCTGGCCGTTTATGAAAAAGTGCTGCTGGACCAAAGCGCCAAAGCCGAGAGACGCTCGGCTAGTGCCCAACAACTGCGCGGCTACCTGCACGGCTTGAATACCACGCGGGTGCTGGGTATGGCGGACTGGGAAGAGCTCGACCGGCGTGTAACCCGAGAGTGGCAGCTAGAGCACAGGCCGTCGCAGGTCGACCCACTCTCGCACTGAGGGCCGTTGCCACTGGCGTTGCGCGTACGCCACCAGCTCAGCCGGCACCGCGTCGCCGTTGAGGATCAGGCGATTGAGCATCACCGCCAGGTCAACATCGGCAATTGACCACTCCCCGAACAGGTAGTCAGGCTCGCCCGCCAGCAACGCCTGCGCCGCACTGATAAACTTGCCCGCGGCGGCCTGCGCCAGCGGCGACAACGGCGGCATCCGCTGCCCGCAGAACACCACCAACGTCGAGCGCTCCTGGCGAATCAGCAGCAAGTCACTGCGCAGCCATGCCTGAACCTGTCGCGCCCTCGCCCTTTGCTGCAAGTCGGCGGGGTAAACGCGGGTCTCGGGGTAGGCCTGGTCCAGATATTCCGTGATCGCCGAAGACTCAGACAGCGCGAAGCCGCCATCCTCCAGAGTCGGCACCCGATGGGTCAGGGAGCGTTGGATGAAATCCGCCGTCTGGTTTTGTCCAGCGTCCAGGTCCAGGGTCACGGTGTCGAAAGCCAGGCCCTTTTCCCGCAGGGCGACGAACACCGACATGGCGTAGGGGCTGGTGAACAGCGAATCAACGTAGAGGCGCAGCAGGCGTTGGCTCATGGGCAATCTCCAGGGATGAATCATCACGCTACGAGATCCGGGCCGATAAAGACAATGCAGGGTTTTTATGGGGGCATTCCTGGCGGGAATAGAGCAGATAGTGGCAATATTATGGCTACACGCTGATATTCAAGGACGAACAGCATATGAAACAAGCGGTTGTGGTCATCCACGGCATCGGCGAACAGCGCCCGATGGACACCCTGCGCGGCTTTGTCGAGGCGATGATCCCCACGGATACGCCCGATGGCAAACCCCTCTACTGGAGCAAGCCGGATCGGCTGTCGCGCAATTTCGACCTGCGCGTATTGAAGTCATCGGGCCGCACCTCTACGGACTTCTACGAGTACTACTGGGCCCACAAGATGCAGGGCACCAAGCTCGGCCATCTATTGGGTTGGCTGTGGGACATCTTCAAGCGCCCGCGCCGCGACATTCCCGACGCGATTGTGCCGATCTGGCGCAGCACACGCTGGACAGTGATGGTGTTATTGCTGCTGATTGCCAGCGGCACCCTGGCCTCGATCTGGGGCCAATTCACCCCGGACGACAACCCCTTCGCGCTGATCCCGCTGCTGCTGGCCGGCATTGGCCTGGGGCTGCGCTATTCGGCGCTGTCGTACCTGGGAGACGCCGCGCGCTACCTGAGCCCCAACCCGCAGAACGTGATGGTGCGCGAACAGATCCGCGCTGACGGCGTTGAATTGCTGCGTGCCCTGCACAACCAGGGCAACTACGAGCGCATCATCGTGGTCGGCCACAGCTTGGGCAGCGTGATTGCCTACGATATCGTCGGCTACCTATGGCACGAACATCACGACCAGTTGACCCAGTTGCCCCCCGGCAACCGTGAGTTGGCGGCTCGTTATGCCAACCGCGAACCGCTGCAGCCGGTGGTCAAGAATGCCCTGCCCACAGCCGGCGCCATGCTGGACGGCAGCTTGGGCAGCACCTTGAAATTTCGCGAGCAACAGGCCGAGGCATTTATCGAACAGCGCGGCCTGGGCAACCCCTGGCGCATCACCGACCTGGTCACCGTGGGTAGCCCGATGGCCCACGCCAGCCTGCTGCTGGGCCGCAGCGTCAGCGACTTCAAGCAGCGCATCGAACGCCGCGAAGCCCCGGCCTGCCCGCCCACCGAAGACACCCAAGGCTACGGCTACAACGCCCGCCAACCACTGCTGCTCGGCCAAAAACCCTTCACCCCGTATTACCTGCACCATGCCGCGGCATTTGCGGTGACGCGCTGGACCAACCTCTACTTCCCTGCCCCCTTCGGCCTGTTCGGCGACATCGTCGGCGGCCCGGTCAAACCGGTGATGGGCAACGGTGTGCTGGACTTGCCGGTGACCGTGGGCAACTGGAATGGCTGGCTCGCGAGGTCCTGGTTCAGCCATACCCACTACTGGAGCGAACGCGGCGGCGCTCAGGGTTACCTCGGCGCACTGGGCGAGGACGAGCGAGCGATCACTCAAGGTCTACGCCCTTCGGCGACCGAAGCCCTGCGCTGGGCGATTGACCTTAAGGGGTTGCGGCGTTTTCGTAACGTCGGCGCCAAGCAAAGCCTGGCGCAAGCAGAAGCCTAACCGGAAAAGCCACCCGCTTTTAAGAAGGTATGCTCTTCTTCGGTGGTGACCCTGCCCAACACCGCATTACGATGAGGAAAACGCCCAAACCGCTCGATAATATCGGCATGCTCCTTGGCCCAGTGGTAGGTGTTGGCATCCAACTGCCGGTTGAGGTCGAGGGAGCGCTGCTGGTCCTGTGGATCTTCCGAGTGCTCAAACGGCAAATAACAAAACGCACGCAGCTCGGGTTCGATCTGTTGATCCAGCCCGGCGTCCACTATCTGGCGCGCATACAGACGCGCCAGCGGGTCGGTGGCGAACATATGCGCGGTGCCGCGAAAGGCGTTGCGCGGGTATTGGTCCAGCAGGATCAATAACGCCAGCGCGCCGTCGGCCGCGGCCAGCCAACCCTCCAGCTCGCGCCGCGCTGCCTGCATGTGGGTGGCGTGGAAGGTGTCGCGAAAGGCTGCATCGAAGCCCTCGTCCTTGGCGAACCAACGCTTGGGCCCCGCCTGTTTCCAGAACTGGATCACGGCCTCGGCCGATTGTGTGGTCATGCTTGTCATCAGCACCTCGCTAAATGTTATAGGATAACGTCAATTTTTTTGCCCGCTGCGATCCTGACTTATGACTGACGCTACGCCTTTACGACAACGCCTGCTGTCCATTGACGCCCTGCGCGGCCTGGTAATTTTGTTCATGTTACTGGACCACGTGCGCGAAACCTTCCTGCTGCACCGCCAGGTCAGCGACCCGATGAGCATCGACAGTACCGAGCCTGCACTATTTGTCAGCCGCACCCTTGCCCATCTCTGTGCGCCGGTGTTTGTGCTGCTCACCGGATTATCGGCGTGGCTCTACGGCCAGAAATATCAGGGCCGGCGTGACGTGTCGGCGTTTTTGTTCAAGCGCGGGCTGTTCCTGGTGGTGCTGGAGTTCACCCTGGTCAATTTCGCCTGGACCTTCCAGTTACCGCCCAGTGTGATCTACATGCAAGTGATCTGGGCGATCGGCATCAGCATGATCGCCCTCGCCGCCTTGATCTGGCTACCTCGTGCATTGCTGATCGCGTTGGCGCTGGTGATCATTGCCGGGCATAACCTGCTCGATGGCGTGCATTTCACTCCGGGATCGGCGTGGCACATCCCGTGGACGATCCTGCATGAACGCAGTTGGATAGAGGTGTCTGAACACCTGCGCCTGCGTACTACCTACCCGGTGCTACCGTGGATCGGTGTGATTGCCCTGGGCTATGGCCTCGGGCCGTGGTTTGCCAAAGCCACGCAGCCGCTCATGCGCCAGCGCTATTTGCTGATCGCGGGTGTGGGGGCTTTGGTGAGCTTTGTATTGATGCGGGCGGCCAACGGTTATGGCGAGCAGCCTTGGCACGCGTATGACAGTGGGGTGCTGACGGTGATGAGCTTTTTCAACATCACCAAGTACCCGCCGTCGCTGTTGTTCCTGACGCTGACGCTGGGGATCGGGCTGTTGTTATTGCTGGCGTTCGAACGCGCCGGGCAGCAACGCTGGATCGGCGTGCTGGCCGTGTTTGGCGCCGCGCCGATGTTCTTTTACCTGTTGCACCTGTATGTACTGAAAGTGCTGTATGTCGCCTGTGTGGCGTGGTTTGGGCTCAACCACGGCAGCTACTTTGGCTTCGACAGCGTTGGCGCGGTGTGGTTAACCGCGCTGTTGCTGCCGCTGGCCTTGTACCCGCCAGTGCATTGGTTTGCCGGGCTCAAAGCGCGTCGGCGCGACATCGTCTGGCTCAAATACCTCTGACCTGACGCCGCCCCCGCAGTTTGAGCCTCGCTCGGCTCAGGACTCAGGCCAACTCAGCGCGCAGTTGGCGAGCCGCAGTGACCATGTGGATCAATGCCGCTTCCGTTTCCGGCCAACCCCGCGTCTTCAAGCCGCAATCGGGGTTGACCCAGAGACGGTTGGCCGGAATCCTCTTGGCGGCCTTGCGCAGCAGGTTGGCCATTTCCGAGGCATCCGGTACCCGTGGCGAGTGGATGTCATACACACCTGGGCCGATGTCGTTCGGGTAGGCGAAGGCTTCGAACGCGTCGAGCAACTCCATATCCGAACGCGAGGTTTCGATGGTAATCACGTCGGCATCCATTGCCGCGATGGACTCGATTACATCGTTGAACTCGCTGTAGCACATATGCGTATGGATCTGGGTTTCGTCACGCACGCCAGAGGCGCACAGGCGGAACACTTCGGTGGCCCAATCCAGATAGTGCTGCCACTGCGCCTGGCGCAACGGCAAGCCCTCACGGAACGCGGCTTCGTCGATCTGCACGATCTTGATGCCGGCGGCTTCCAGGTCCACCACCTCATCACGAATCGCCAGGGCCAATTGCCGGGCTTGCACTTCGCGGCTCACGTCTTCGCGTGGGAACGACCACATCAGCATGGTCACAGGGCCAGTCAGCATGCCCTTCATCACCTTGTCGGTCAGGCCTTGGGCATAGCGGATCCACTCGACCGTCATGGCCTTCGGGCGGCTCAAGTCACCAAAGATCACTGCCGGTTTCACGCAGCGCGAACCGTAGCTCTGTACCCAGCCGAAGCGGGTGAACACATAGCCATCCAGTTGCTCGGCGAAGTACTCAACCATGTCGTTACGCTCGGCTTCACCGTGTACCAGCACATCCAGGCCAAGGTTTTCCTGGACCTCGACGGCGTGCTTGATCTCACTGTGCATGGCTTCGACGTACTCGGCTTCGCTCAACTTGCCGGCCTTGTACGACTGGCGCGCCAGGCGGATCGACGCGGTTTGCGGGAACGAGCCGATGGTGGTGGTCGGGAACAACGGCAGGTTCAGGCCGGCCCGTTGTTTCTGGATACGCTGGGCAAACAGTGAGTGACGCTGGCTGTCCTTGGCGCTGATCGCAGCCACTCGGGCTTGCACCGCCGGTTTGTGGATACGCGGCGAAGCGGCACGGGCTGCTTGCACGGCGCGGCTTTCAGCCAGGGCGGCAATAACGTTTGGCGCTTCAGGCTGGTTCACAGCCTGAGCCAGCACCGCCACTTCTTCACACTTTTGCACGGCAAACGCCAGCCAGCTCTTCAGCTCGGCATCCAGCTTGTCTTCGCGGCCCAGGTCCACCGGGCTATGCAGCAGCGAGCAAGACGGCGCTACCCACAAGCGATCGCCCAACTTCGCATGGGCATGCTGCAAGGTGGCCAGGGCTTTTTCCAGGTCGCAGCGCCACACGTTACGACCGTTGACCACGCCCAGGGACAGCACTTTATACGCCGGCAGGCGGTCGAGGATGGTCGGGTACTGGTCCGGTGCACGCACCAGGTCAATGTGCAGCCCGTCCACCGGCAGGTTGGCTGCCAGGCCGAGATTCTCCTCCAGGCCACCGAAGTAAGTCGCCACCAGCTTTTTCAGCGGGTCACGCTGGATCAGGTTATAGGCACGCTCAAAGGCGTTTTTCCATTCCTGCGGCAAATCGAGCACCAGGATCGGCTCGTCGATCTGCACCCACTCCACGCCCAGGTCCGCCAGGCGCTGGAAGATCTGGCCGTACAGCGGCAACAGGCGCTCGAGCAGGTCGAGCTTGTCGAAATCGCCGCCCTTGGTCTTGCCCAGCCACAGGTAGGTCAGCGGGCCGATGACGACCGGCTTCACGGTGTGGCCGAGGTCACGGGCTTCCTTGACCTCTTCAAACAGTTGGTCCCAACCCAGGTGGAATTGCTGATCGACGCTGAACTCAGGCACCAGATAGTGATAGTTGGTATCGAACCACTTGGTCATCTCCTGGGCGTGGGCACCGCCGCAGCAGTTGTCACTGACGCCACGGGCCATGGCGAACAAGGTGTGCAGCGTGGCCTGACCATCGGCTGGGCGGAAACGTTCAGGGATTACACCAAACATCAGCGAGTGGGTCAGCACTTGGTCGTACCAGGCGAAATCACCCGCGGGCAACAGCTCAATCCCGGCGTCCTTTTGCAGGGCCCAGTGGGTCTTGCGCAAATCACGGCCCACGGCACGCAGGCCGGCTTCGTCGAGCTCACCTTTCCAGAACGCTTCCTGCGCTTTTTTCAGTTCACGGTCGCGTCCAATGCGCGGAAATCCAAGAGAATGAGCGACTGCCATGACTTACAACTCCAATAGGTGCGTTTATGGGAGCTATTGTCGACAGACCCTAATAGTGAGACAAACTCATTTTATTCTAGATGATCACAAGATCTACTCATGTTCAGATCAGATGAAACAGTGAACGTACGAACCACGAAATACCCGCACACGGCGGCGCCAGCCTCAGTGCTGTGCCTGTCGGCCAAACCATTCCATGACGACAGCACAGCCTGGATGAGAGGCTGCCATCGGTTGCAGGCACAACGCATACACCCCACCCGTTGCCAACGGCTGACCCAAGGGCACCACCAATATGCCCCGGTCAATGGACTCGCTAGCCAACGTCAGGTCTGTCATTGCCACCCCGAGCCCGCGGGCGGCGGCATCCAATGCCAGCTCATCGAGGTTGAAAGGGAGATGCCGGTAATCGTCCAAAGTCCCGGCGCTGTGGGCGGCCAGCCATACGCGCCAGTCATGTTTGTCGACTGAACGATGCAGCAGCGTCTGCCGCAACAGGTCTTCCATTGTGGCCATTGCCCCCAGGCCAGGCGCGCACACCGGCACCAGTTGCTCCTCGAATAACGTCAGGCAGGCCGAGTCGTTCGGCGGCTGGGGCAGGTACTGGATGTAAGCGTCGCTGTCGCTGGCAGGCTCGACGACTTCGGTGGCGACGGTTTCGATCGCCAGGGAGGTATCCGGGTGCAACCGATAAAAATCGCTCAGCCTAGGCAGCAGCCAGCGCACAGCCAATGACACGTGCAGGCGAATGCGGAATGGGCGCTTGTAGGGTGAGATCCGGTCTTCCAGCGTCTTCAGTTGCGCCAGGATATTGCGCGCGCTGGCCAGTACCTGCTCACCTTCGGCGGTGAGGCGCAGGCTACGACTGGTGCGGGCCAACAACGGCATGCCGAAATGGCTCTCCAATTGTTGTACCTGGCGACTGACCGCGCTCTGGGTCAGACACAACGTCTGTGCGGCTTGGGTGAAGCTGCCGCTGTCGCTGACCGCAACCAACGCCTGCAAGCCCTGCAGCGAGGGTACATGACGAACCTTATCCATGCGTTTTCCAAATAGCTGGATGATTTTATAACGTTGGTTGTATCACCCAACCCCCTATAGATTCTAGCCATCGCCTTAAATCATCCATGCGAGCAGCGCATGTAACCGAGGTCACCGTGGAAAATATCTGTGGCTGGATAGCCCAAACCGACCCCCTACCCGCCCGCAGCACCTTACAAGGCGCGCAACTGGCAGACTGGCTGGTAATCGGCGCCGGCATCACGGGGCTGTGTGCCGCTCATAGCCTGGCGGAAAAACACCCCGACGCCCGCATCGTCATCGTCGATCGCCAGTGTGCGGCGCAAGGTGCCTCAGCCCGTAACTCGGGGTTTGTGGTGGCCCACGAACATCCGGCCGACCACGAATTGATGGGGCGACCGGGCTACGCCGGCTTTGAGGTGGACACGGCCATCGCCCGAGCCGCGAGCGACGAAGTGCGCCAGCGCATCGCTCGCCACGGCATCCACTGCGACTATCGCGATAATGGCTACTTCTTCGCCGTGCATGATGCCGACAAGCTCAACCAGGTCGACGCCAAGCTCGCCACCCTGCGCGCGCTCGGTGCGCAGGCGCAGTTCCTGCAAGGCGACGACCTGCGGCACACGCTTGGCACCGCGCACTACCAGGCGGGAATTTGGTGCGGCGCCGGCAACGCCTTGCTGCAACCGGCCAAATACGTGAAGGGCTTGCTGGAGGCATTGCCGGCGAATGTCACCCTGTATGAGAACACCGCCATCACCGGCCTGGAGCGCATGACCAACGGTGCCCTTCGCGCCACAAGCCCTAGCGGGCATATTGAAGCCCGCCAAATACTGGTGTGCCTGAACGCCTTTATCCCCCGCGTCGGCTTGGACAACAGTGCCACCTTCCCCATGGAACTCAGCGCCAGCCTCACCCGCCCGCTGACGGAAAAAGAATGCGCCGCCGAACCTTGGGGTGTGTTGTCAACACGCCCGCTCGGGGCCACCGTGCGCCTGACCCCAGACCGTCGTGTGATGATCCGCAACACCGCCGAATACCGCACACGCGACTTGTCAAACCGCGACTTGCTTGAGCGCCGTCACCACCATGTGCGGGGCTTGCAACGTCGCTTCCCGTGGCTCACCGAGCAGGACATTCACTACACCTGGACCGGTCACCTGAGCGCATCACGCTCCGGTCAACCGTACTTCGCCCAGGTGCAAAACAACCTGTATGCCATCGCCGGCTGCAACGGCTCCGGCGTCGCGCGAGGCACCTTGTGGGGCCGGTTGTTGGCCGAGTGGGCCAGCGGTGAACGCTCGCCCTTGCTGCAATCGGTCATCCAGCGTGCGCAACCCGGCTGGTTGCCACCGCGCCCCTTGTTCGACCTCGGTGCCCTGCTGCGCATGCGCGTCGAAGCCGTACGCGCCCGTTCAGAAATCTAAAACAAAAAAGGTGAATGCAATGCCCATCAAGCGATTGTCCGTGGCCTTCATGCTCAGCGCATTTTCTGTGGCCGGTCACGCCGCCGAAGACGTGAACATCTCCAACTGGAACGGCTATATCGCCGACGACACTCTCGTGAGCTTTACCCAGGCCACCGGGATCAAGGCCACCTACGACATCCATGACAGCAACGAAGTGCTGGAGTCGAAGCTGATGACGGGCAATACCGGCTACGATGTGGTCAGCCCGTCGAACCATTTTCTGTCGCGCCTGATCAAAGCCGGGGCCATCCAGAAACTGGATCGCAGCCAGTTGCCCAATTGGAAAAACCTCAATCCGGTATTGATGAAAAAACTTGAGGCCAACGACCCCGGCAACCAATACGGTTTCCCGTATATGTGGGGCACAGCCGGCATCGGTTACAACGTCGAGAAGATCAAGGCGATTTTCGGCAATACCGACGTGACCCGTTCCTGGAAGATGTTCTTCGATGAGGACACCATCAAGAAGCTCGGCACCTGTGGCGTAGCAATCATCGACAACCCCACGCAGATCCTGCCCATTACCCTCAACTACCTGGGCCTGCCCCACCACAGCCATGAACCGGGCGACTATAAAAAAGCCGAGCAGGCACTGTTGAAAATCCGCCCCTATGTGCAGTATTTCCACGCCTCCAAGTACATCAGCGACCTGGCCAACGGCAACATCTGCGCAGTCATCGGTTTCAACGGCGATGTGGTGCAAGCCGCCACCAGCGCCAAAGAGGCTAAAAACGGTATCGAGATCGCCTACTCCATCCCCGAAGAAGGCACGACGCTATGGCTGGACATGGTCGTAATGCCAAAGGCCGCACCCCATGAAAAGAACGCCTACGCCTACATGAACTACCTGCTGGACCCTAAGGTAATCGCCAACATCAGTAACAGCATCCACTACGCCAACCCCAACAGCGCAGCAGATGAATTCCTCACCCCAGCGGTAAAACAGGACCCGGCGATCTACCCACCGAGCAGTGTGATGGACAAGCTGTTTATCGTCGAAGACCTGCCACCGGCCATAGCCCGGCTGGCGACCCGGCTGTGGACCAAGTTGAAGACCAATACTTAAGCGCATCCTTCGCTGGGCACAATCAACCCGCTGCGATAACAGTGGGTCAAGCGACCGCCAAACTGACGGTACCCATGCGCCCACTCTCACCTCTCGTCGCCCCAACCTGGTTCCCTGCCCCGGGGGGCTCATCCTACTGATGGCCTGTCATATTCACAGGCCAGATTAAACGCGGCGCGCAAAATCCGCCCACTAACCTTTCGATCTGTTCCAAGTGCGGGCACAATGCGTGTCCTTTTTTGGCAGGCACCGCCGCAGGCTCTCAAAAATGATCAAAACGCCGTACTACCTCATCGATAAACAGAAGCTTCTGGTCAATATGCAGAAGATTGCCTACGTGCGCGAACAGTCCGGCGCCAAGGCTTTGCTGGCACTCAAGTGCTTTGCCACCTGGTCGGTGTTCGACCTGATGCAGCAATACATGGACGGCACCACCTCGTCGTCGCTGTACGAGTTGAAGCTCGGTCGCCAGAAATTCGAAGGTGAAGCGCACGCCTACAGCGTGGCCTGGGCCGACGATGAAATCGAAGAGATGCTGGAGAACTGCGACAAGATCATCTTCAACTCCATCAGCCAACTCAAGCGTTATGCCGAGCGCTCCGAAGGCAAGACCCGTGGCCTGCGTGTGAACCCACAGGTGAGCAGCTCCGACTACCTGCTGGCTGACCCGGCGCGCCCGTTCAGCCGCCTGGGCGAGTGGGACCCGGTGAAGATCGACGGCGTGATCGATCAAATCTCCGGCTTCATGTTCCACAACAACTGCGAAAACGGCGACTTCAGCCTGTTCGACAAGATGCTCGGCACCATCGAGGAGCGCTTCGGTGAGCTGCTGCACAAGGTCCAGTGGGTCAGCCTCGGCGGCGGCATCCACTTTACCGGTGAAGGCTACGCGCTGGATGCATTCTGCGCGCGTTTGAAGGCGTTCTCCGAGAAGTACGGCGTGCAGGTGTACCTGGAACCCGGCGAAGCGGCGATCACCAACAGCGCCTCCCTGGAAGTCACCGTGCTCGACACGCTCTACAACGGCAAGAACCTCGCCGTGGTAGACAGCTCCATCGAAGCCCACCTGCTGGACCTGCTGATCTATCGCCTCAATGCCAAGCTGGCGCCAAGCGAGGGTGAACACACCTACATGGTGTGCGGCAAATCCTGCCTGGCTGGGGACATCTTCGGCGAGTATCAATTTGATCGTCCGCTGGCCATCGGCGATCGGCTGTCGTTCATCGACACCGCGGGCTACACCATGGTCAAGAAAAATTGGTTCAACGGCCTGAAAATGCCGTCCATCGTAGTGAAACAACTCGACGGTACAGTCGAAGTGGTTCGTGAATTTGGTTACGACGACTACCTGTCCAGCCTTTCGTAAGCTGGCGGATATAGGAGAAATAAAGCAATTGAAAAAGAACGTTCTTATCATTGGTGCAGGAGGTGTCGCCAAGGTGGTGGCCCACAAGTGCGCGCAGCACAACGACGAACTCGGTCGTATTGCTATCGCGTCGCGCAACATCTCCAAATGCCAGGCCATCATCGACAGCGTCAAGGCCAAGGGTAGCCTCAAGGTACCCGCCGATATCCAGGCCTTTGCGCTGAACGCCCTGGACGTGGAAGCGACCAAGGCCCTGATCCGCGAGACCGAATCGCAGATCGTCATCAACGTCGGTTCCGCGTTCCTCAACATGTCGGTACTGCGTGCCTGCATCGATACAGGCGTGGCCTACCTCGACACCGCCATCCACGAAGAGCCGGGCAAGGTCTGCGAGACCCCGCCGTGGTACGGCAACTACGAATGGAACCACCTGCAAGAGTGCAAACAGAAGAACATCACTGCCATCCTTGGCGTGGGCTTCGACCCAGGTGTCGTCAACGCGTACGCCGCGCTGGCGCAGCAACAGCATTTCGACCGCATTGATTCGATCGACATTCTCGACGTCAATGCCGGCTCCCATGGCAAATACTTCGCCACCAATTTCGATCCGGAAATCAACTTCCGCGAATTCACCGGGCAGGTGTGGAGCTGGCAGAACAGCCAGTGGACCAGCAACACCATGTTCGAAGTCAAACGTACCGACGACCTGCCGGTAGTCGGTTCGCAGAACCTCTACCTCACCGGCCACGATGAAGTGCACTCGCTGTCGAAAAACCTCGACGTGCCCAACGTGCGTTTCTGGATGAGCTTCGGCGAACACTACATCAATGTGTTCACCGTGTTGAAGAACCTTGGCCTGCTCTCCGAAAAGCCGGTCAAGACCGCCGAAGGCCTGGAAGTAATTCCGTTGAAAGTGGTCAAGGCCGTGCTGCCCGACCCGTCTTCGCTGGCCCCGGGCTATACCGGCAAGACCTGCATCGGCGACCTGGTCAAAGGCACCAAGAACGGCCAGCCGCACGAGATGTTCATCTACAACGTGGCTGATCACGAAGAGGCGTATGCCGAGACAGACAGCCAAGGCATCTCCTACACCGCCGGCGTTCCACCCGTAGCCGCTGCGCTGCTGGTTGCCCGTGGCGAATGGGACGTGAAGCACATGGCCAACGTCGAGGAGCTGCCGGCAGAGCCGTTCCTCAAGGCGCTGGATGTGATGGGGTTGCCGACTCGGATCAAAGACGAGCACGGTGATCGTGCTTGGGATGCGATTGCCTGATAGGCGATAGCTGACCGGACAAAAAAATGCGCCCTCAGGGGCGCATTTTTTGTTGGAGCCTATAGAGACTCTTCAGAACAACGAAGCGGGACTACTGCTCAATCGCCCGGCTTGAAGCAACGTCCTGCGGTGGCAGTAACCAATGCCGTGTGGCTGTCCATCCCAGAAAGACTCTCGCGCCATCCTCAGTTGGCGCGTGCTGGGGCAACACTTCGCCGCCGCAAGCCTTGCGCAAGCCACTCATTAGCGGAAGAAATCTCTCTTGAAAGGCCACTGGCTGTGTGGCGAAATAAGCCTCGACTGACGCCAAGGCATCTCTGCGCTCACACTCGTCAAGCATCGCCAGGTAGAACACCATCTGGCGCCAGGCATAGGCCGTATTTTTGAGCATTATCAACCGCGCATGATAGTGTTCAATTCGCATCTGATGCCGTTTGCAGACCCACTCAAAACACGCCTGCACCATGCTGCCCAGTCTAGGCTGCAGCAAAACCTTCAACCCAAGCTCTTCAAACAGTAGCGCAAGGTTCTGCGTAGTTAAAATTTGCTGCTGCTCAAGAATGGTGCCGTTGGTAGCCGGGTGCCACGTACCCAGCTCAGCCCCTGCACGCTTTGCGCACAACGTCGCGAAGGCATCGCTTGCAACTCGTGCACGTCGTCGCCCTCTGGCAACAAGGCTCGCCAGCTCATCGGTATCAATGTCGTAATAGCGTGCGTAAAGCGAACCTGCTATCACCCGGCCCGTTCGTCTGGCGGCATCGGCAAACTTATCGGAAAACTTACCCATGAAGATATCTGCAGCAACCTCTTCCACAAAGAGCAGGTCCAGCTCCGCAGTGTCTGCCAGTGTTGAAAATTCCTGGAGAAGCTTGTTAGGCAGGATGGCGTATGGGAAAGCAGAAAGCGTCAATGCCGATGACTCAACCAGCGTCTGCTTGGCAGCTCCCGCCACCAGAGCACCGGGCTGGCGGTCGCCTTCAATTACGGCAACCCAAGGCAACTCACTGAGGCCAACCTGACGCTCAAGGTTCAGCAGTAATAACGAACGCCGCCGGCGGAACGCACGATAGGTAGAGGCGTAGACCATTCTAAGCGCTTCGTCGCGCAACCCCGAGCTACTCAGTTGCGCTGTCATTGCGGACAGCACCCGCGCGACGGTATCACCTGAAGTAATCAGCCCATGCTCAATCAACTCGCTAATCGTCCCACTCCGGCATCGCTGAAGACGGCGCAGGATCGCCGCGGGTATGGCTGTGCCCTCACCCAGCCCAAACGCCAATGCCTCCTCAGCGGTGATCGGCGCTGCCAAATCAGCAAAATCCGAGAGACCACTTTGCGCGGGATACGCTGAGAGACGCTTCGCCACAATACGAGCAATGAGGTGATGCTCTGGCCTCGCCACCTGACTAAGTTGATTCGCACGCAACGCAAGGTGAGAGGCTGAATCCGGATCGCCATGCTTTCGCACAAAGTCATCGACGATTTGCCGTATGCGACCGACTTGACGCCCGGTGAGCGATTCCGCATCGCGGGAGCATTGACCAAGTAAAGAAAACAGTTCCTCCACGCGATCCGAAGAGCGCCTGTCGATACCAAGCCGCTTAAAATCCACCTCTAACTCGGCCGCCAGCTCGCGCCACCCACTCGGGTAATTACGGCATGGCCAGCCAGCCACATAGGTCAGGAGGAAATGCGAAACAGCTGAATCATAAAGCGGTAAACGCGTTTCGATCGTCTGTTTCTGCACAACGATCTGAGCCTGGGAAGGCAAGGATGAAAGCAACTGCTTAATCTCGCCAGCGTCCACAATGTGAACCTGCGCTGCTGAGATCGGCAACTGCGTAGAGATCGACGGAAAAAACCGCAGTCGGTCAAAGAAGGGTCCAATCACGTCTATCAGCGCTCGAGCCTGCTCGGTGCGCTGCTGCCCTACTAGCCAAGCTACTGTCAGCAACGCGGCCTCTTCCGGCACATCGACCGCATAATCACAACGGGCTAAACGTGAGTGCAGGGACTCAAGGCCGTCATCCGTGAGATGCCAGGCATTGATATCGAGTCGTTCAAAGCCTGGACGAATACCTGGAATAGAGACGGCCAGTTCACGCTCATACTCCGTCAGCTCTCCACCTGCCGACAGATTGCCGGTAGCAAAGCCCCCCGTAACGACTTCCAGCGTAACCCATGCAGGAATCTCAGCAACCGGTGTGCGCGAGCCATACTCGACGCAGCCTTGCAGCAGGTTCCCAATGACCTGTTGCCAGCGTGAGATACGTCTGCGGGATTTGAAGCGAGCGACTGGGCCGCAATCCAAATCGTGCGCGAGCAGCGCTTTCGCCAGTTGGAAGACCGCATAACCTGCGTCCATGCTAGTCACTCCGTGTGATCTGGAGGTGTTCCCAGATTGCGTGGTATGTGATGGGTCCGGAGGCTGGATTCGAACCAGCGCCCACCCGGTTAAGAGCCGAGTGTTCTACCGCTGAACTACTCCGGAACAGAGGGCGCATTGTCGAGCAACACCTGAAGAATGTGAAGGGTCATGATCTTCCTTAAGCTTTAACTGACAACGCTGTGCTTTTCTCCCACCTGCATCATCGAATCTGCCTCTGAATGACTACAGGTTTCGTTGTTGCATAGGATGCGGAGGTTCCATATAGACACCAGCGTGGCGTGGCAGAACCTTGCTGGGTCGGTTGACAACCAGAACAGTCTACAACTGTCAACACTCACAGATTACGCCTCCCAGGACCTGACGCTCATCTGCGAAATCGCCAACCACATGGCCTTTGAAAGCGACGGATCGCAGCGCAATGTCGCGCTGGGCATTTGCCGAATGCTAGGAGGCGTGCAGTTGCTGGTGGACAAGGCCCTGAACGTAGCCAACCCAGCCGTTTGACGATTGTTCCCACGCCTGAGATGGACGATATAAAGCGCCTGAGCTATCTTCGAGCACTCTATCGAAAGCCCGCAACAGGAAGTTACCGCTTGAGCACGCCGCACCTTCGTCCTCTGCGAATTGTCGAAGATATAAGCTCGATTTGACAGCAATATTGCCTTGGAAAGATTTTCCAAGGAACGCTTATAACGGGATCGAATCTTGTCTGCTGGGACGTCATGCATGCCCTCCCATGGAAGCCCTGTAAGCGAACCTGGCGACGTTGATGTCGGCATCTGCCGTAGCGACGTAGTAAACGTAGACCCGATAACCTGCGGCTTTCGCATGTCGCAGCAGCTCAATTTTGCTGCTATCCGACATAACGGTTTCAAAAGTGAAACTCACACGCTCCTCAATCAGAGAAACGCGAATAAAGTCAGATAGAACAGAAGCGATATAGGAATCAACGTGTCGTGAAGGAAAGGTGATCTGACCACCCTCTACAATGAGATCGTCCAACTTGGCAAGTGAGTCAGGAAATTTTAAAAGTAACGTATGGAATCGCTCAAAACACCGACCACCCAATCCGCTCACTCAACAACTCCAACGCCTTCATCCCCGCCAGCGAGTTCCCCGCTGCGTTCAACTCCGGCGACCACACGCACACCGTAAACTGCCCCGGCACTACCGCAACAATCCCGCCACCTACCCCGCTCTTGCCCGGCAACCCCACGCGGTAGGCAAAATTGCCCGCCTCGTCATACAGCCCGCTGGTGGCCATGATCGAGTTCACTTGTTTGGTCTGGCGCGGCGTCAAGATCTGCTCGCCACTGTGAGCACTCACGCCTTCGTTGGCCAGGAAGCTGAAGGCCCGGGCCAGGTCCAGGCAGCTCATCTGCAACGCGCAGTAGTTGAAGTAGCTGTGCAGCACGGCGTCCACGTCATTATGGAAGTTGCCGAACGACTTCATCAGGTAGGCCATGGCCGCGTTACGCGCGCCGTGCTGGGCTTCGGAGTCGGCAACCACGCTGTTGACCAGGATCTGCGGGTTGCCGGACAAGCGCCGTACAAAGTCGCGCATCGACAGGATCGGCACAGCGAAGCGCGATTGGTTGATGTCGCAGATCACCAGGGCGCCGGCATTGATAAACGGATTGCGCGGGCGGCCGCGTTCGAATTCCAGTTGCACCATGGAGTTGAACGGCTGCCCCGAAGGTTCGTGGCCCAGGCGCTCCCAAATGGTTTCGCCGCCGTGGTCGATGGCCTGCACGAGGCTGAATACCTTGGAGATGCTCTGCACCGAGAACAGGGTGTCGGCATCACCCGCGCAGTAAGCCGCACCGTCGTTGCCATACACCGCGATGCCCAGTTGATTGGCGGGTACGTCGGCCAGCGCGGGGATGTAGTCGGCGACTTTGCCGAGGCCGATCAGGGGGCGCACTTCGTCGAGGATCGACTCCAGCAGCGCCTGCATATCTTGTCCTGTCATCGTTGTTTGAATCAGTGAAAAACCAGGCGCGGAGGATACTTCAATGGGCGCGCAAGACCCACACAATCTCTACCACCCGCTCGGCAATCACCACATACGCCAGGATCAACAACAGTTGCAGCACCAAGTGGTAGCGCAACTTGGCCAGGCGCCGAATGCCGTCGCTGATATTCAATAACATCAACAGCGTCGACAGGATAATCAGCCCCCAACCGGCGACGTTGGAGGCAAATACCCCAATGAATAACGCTTGCTGCCCCACCAGCGTATTGGTCCCCGCCGCGAACAACAGCGCGCACACCAGCAGGTTCTTCACGTTGTCGAAAATCTGTGTGCTCAGGTCGTTTTCCAACAACGCCATATACCGCGTCCATAACGTGCGCATGCTTGAGTACCGAGTGGGAAGGCTCGTCAATCAAGGTAGTTCAATTGTGGACGCTGTCGAGTTTGACGAAGCTTAGAAATGCGCCGCATCCGAGACCTGCTCATCCAGCACATCCTCTGCCAGCGCCCAGGCGCGGTCCTTGGACTCCACCACCAGCAGCGGGTAACCCCAGGCCTTGCCGAACGTTACGGCAAATGGCTTGAGGGCCAGGCGCTTGGCGGCGCTGGGTTCGACCTGGATCATGCCTTTGACGTACGTGCGCAGAGCCGCCTTATGTTTCTTCATCCAGATCGAGGCGTGTTTGCGCTCTTCATGGGAATGCTCGTGATTGTTCTCGTCCACGGCTTTTTCATGCAGCAGCACGAAAGGCTGCTCACGGGCCAACAGGCGCTCGAAGATCAGGAAAGCATCCTCCGGCCCGCCTTCATTGGGCGCGTCAAAGACGATTTTCACCACGGGGAAAGTTGAACTGTCGAGTCGCATGGCCAAGCTCCTTGGATGAGATTAGTTCTCATCATAAAGATCAAGGTGCTAGACGGCATTGCACAGAATAGCCAGAATATTTCGCAAACCAGCCAAGGCAGTCAGCACCATGGTTCATCACCGCCTCGACCAACACGACCCCAGCCGGGTTCGCGACGCCGCTGCGATCCCGCGCCCGGTGGTTGCCGTGGGAGCCTCAAGTACCTCCGAGCGCTGGGAACATACCCCGCATCACCATCAGCACGGGCAACTGATCTACACCTTGCGCGGAGTGGTGCATTGCGTGATCGAGGCCGGCATCTGGATCGTGCCACCGCAGTGCGCATTGTGGATCCCCGGCGGTGTGTCCCACGCGGCACGGGGTGCCGGCGAGGCGGACGTGTATTGCTTGTTGATAGATCCAGACGCCGCCAGCGCCCTGCCCCAACAATGTTGCACCCTGTCGGTGTCGCCACTGCTGCACGCGTTGATCGGCAAGGCGGTCAGTTTCCCGCAGCTCTATGACGAAGACGGCGCCCAGGGTCGACTGGTGGCGACATTGCTGGATGAACTGGCCGAGGCGCCGATCGAAGCCCTGCATTTGCCGATGCCTAAAGACCCCCGCTTGACGCGACTGGCCGATAGCTTGCTGGCCAACCCCGGCGACAAGTCCACCTTGAGCGAGTGGGCCGTGCGCATCGGCATGAGCGAGCGCAGCATGACTCGCCTGTTGCTGGAGCAGATCGGTTTGAGCTTCGGTCGCTGGCGCCGGCAACTGCATGTGATCCTCTCACTGCAACGCATGGCCAACGGCGAAAGCGTGCAGACCGTGGCGCTGGACCTGGGCTATGAAAATGCCAGCGGCTTTATCACCATGTTCCGCAAAGCGATGGGCCAACCGCCGGCGCGCTACCTGGCGGACCGCATGGGCGCAATCCATCATGAAGCGCAACCCGGTATCGCAATGCGTGAGAACACTGATTAAATGCAATTTACTGATATTTAGTAAAACTATTCATTTTATTTTTTAATAATTAGGTTAGAACCAATCGGCATTTTACAGGCTTGGCCGCTGCCCCTACTTTCACGCTTACGGACCGACCCCCTGCCCGGTGGAGGCTTGTTTACCGACCTCGACAAGGACCTGACCATGAGCATTGAATTCATCGGCTATATCGGCGGCCACCACGCCTCGGAAATCCACCCTCGCAGCGGCCCGAGCCTGCAACCGGACTACGTCGAAAGCGTAGCGCGGGCTCACGAAGCGGCGGGGTTCGACCGCGCCTTGGTAGCCTTCCACTCCAATAGTCCGGACAGCACGCTGATCGCGGCCCATGCGGCCAGCGTCACCACCACACTGCAATTTCTTATCGCCCACCGCCCAGGGTTTGCCCAACCCACATTGGCTGCGCGCCAGTTCGCTACGCTGGATGTGTTCAACGGTGGGCGTACCGCCGTGCACATCATCACCGGTGGCGATGACAAGGAACTGCGTGGGGATGGCAGCCATATCGGCAAGGACGAACGTTATGCGCGCACCGACGAATACCTGAGCGTCGTGCGCCAGGAATGGACCAGTGAGCAGCCTTTCGATTTTTCCGGCACTTACTACCAGGTGGAAGGCGCGCACTCCACGGTGAAGTCGCCGCAACAGCCGCATATCCCGCTGTATTTCGGCGGTTCTTCAGCAGCGGCGATTGCCGTGGCCGGCAAGCATGCGGATGTGTATGCGCTGTGGGGTGAAACCTATGAGCAGGTGCGCGAAGTGGTGACCCAGGTGCGTGCCGAAGCCGCCAGGCATGGACGTACGATTCGCTTCAGCCTGTCGCTGCGGCCGATCCTCGCCGACACCGAGGAACTGGCGTGGCAGCGTGCCGAGCAGATTTTGCAGCAAGCCACGGCACTGGCCGAGAAGAATGGCTTTGTGCGCCGCGAACCGCCGAATGAAGGCTCGCGGCGGTTGCTGGCGGCGGCGGCGCAGGGGTCGCGGCTGGATAAGCGCCTGTGGACCGGGATTGCCGGGCTGCTCGGGGCGCAGGGTAATTCCACCGCGCTGGTGGGCACCGCTGAGCAGGTCGCGCAGGCGCTGGTGGATTACTACGATTTGGGGATTACTACTTTCCTGATTCGTGGGTTTGACCCGCTCAATGATGCGATTGACTACGGCAAGAAGCTGATTCCCCTCACCCGCCAGTTGGTCGCCGAGCGGGAGCAGGCTCAACAAGTGGCTTAAGAACACAGCAGGTCGAAAAATGTGGGAGGGGGCTTGCTCCCGATAGCGGTGGGTCAGTCAATTCATCTATGACTGAACCTCCGCTATCGGGAGCAAGCCCCCTCCCACATTTGCTTTGCTGTGAATTCAGGATCAGTTTTTGTAGTCGGTATCGGTACGCTCCAACTGGCGCACCAGCGCATTCCAATGCCGCGCCACGCCCGGCCCTTCCCCATTGCTGAACACCTTGGCCTGCTGCTCGACCTTGGCCACCACCTCTGCCGGCGGAAAGATCAACTCGGCATTCCCCGCTGCCTGCGCGGCGATCTGGATATTGCAGGCCCGCTCCAGGCTTTGCAGTTGCTGGAAGGCGTGCTCGACACTGACGCCTGCGGTCAACAAGCCATGGTTACGCAAGATCATCACGCTCTTGTCGCCCAGGTCGGCCACCAGACGCTCACGTTCGTCCAGGTCCAGGGCCACGCCTTCGTAACCGTGATAGGCCACGCGCCCCGAGAATGCGATGGCATGCTGGGAAATCGGCAGCAAGCCGTCCTTCTGCGCCGACACCGCAATGCCGTCGCGGGTGTGGGTGTGCAGCACCGCTTGCAAGTCATGGCGTGCGCCGTGGATGGCGCTGTGGATCACGTAGCCGGCGTAGTTGATCCCCAGGCCAGTGGGGTCGTCGACGAGGGTGCCGTCGAGGTCGACCTTGACCAGATTGGAGGCAGTAATTTCATCGAACAACAACCCGAAGCCGTTGATCAGGAAATGCTCGTCGGGGCCCGGTACACGGGCGGAAAAGTGGGTATAGATGTGATCGGTCCACTTGTACAAGGCCGCCAAGCGGTAGGCGGCGGCCAGTTTTACGCGCACCTCCCATTCCTCTGGCGTGACACGCTGGCGGACGGTATTGGAAACACTGGATAGCGAGGTGACGCTGCTCATGGCAAATCTTCCTGGATGGCCTTAAGGACTCCAGGCCAGCCTAGGGGAAGCAAAAAAATAATAAAAAGCACATTTTAATCTAAGCTAATTATTATTTTTTTTCATATCACGCCACCTTGCGTATCTTGTGCAAAGAATCTGCCACCCACTGACCAAACGCATCCACCGGCCCTTGCAGGTTGCCGAGAAAATGCGGGTAGATCAGCCAGAGGTCCATCACCGGCTTGAAGTCCTTGAGCGGCATCGCCGCCAGTTGCTCGCGATGGGCACTGCGCTCCAGCAACGGGCGCGGCACCAGGCCAAGGCCCAGTCCATCCGCGACCAAACCCAATTGCAGTTCGGTGCCGAAGGTTTCCAGGTTCACCCGCAACGCCAGGCCCTGGTCAGACAAGGTGCGCTGCAACCCGGCACGAAAGCCGCAACCGTCCGGGTTGAGGATCCAGCCGTTCTGGTACACATCCGCCAGCTTGCAGGGCTTCTTCGGCAGTTGCGCCTTGGCACAGACCACCACCAGCTCCATCTTGCCAATGGACTCACCGACGATGTTGTCCGGGAAGATCTTGCCTGCCGGAAACAACGCCACCGCCGCATCCAGCTCGCCGCGTTCGATCTTGCCGACCAATTGGCTGCCCCAGCCGGTGGCGACCTGGGCGCGCAGGTCGGTGTATTCAGTGCGCAAGTGCTTGAGCGCGTCCAGCAGGACTACATCGCCGATGGTCTGCGGTACGCCCAGACGCAACACGCCGGTGGGCGGCGCATCGGTGGCCACCAGTTCGCGCAGGGCGTCCATCTCGCGCAGGATCAGCCGGCACTGCTCATAGACGCGGGTGCCGATGAGCGTCGGCTTGAGAGGCTTGGTGTTGCGGTCGAACAGCTCGACCCCCAGCGCCTGCTCAAAGTTCTGCACGCGGCGGGTGATGGCCGGCTGGGTCAGTTGCAACGACTCGGCGGCGTGGCTGATGGACTGGCAACGAATCACTTCGACAAAGGCATCGATATCGTCAATTTTCATTTGGCCCGCACATAGAGAACAGTCATTAAGATGTGCGTGAAGCATAGTTGCCGCACACCGGTCTGGATAGCCCGTGCTGTGATCGATAACGTCTAACGCTATGCATACCCGTTCTAAATTACCTTCGGCTATAAGCTAATCATTAAAAAATAGCATATTAACTATAAACATTATGCTTATATGAGCTTATCAAAACAGCCCGATGGAATGGTCATGACCCAGGCCCGACACCCCGAGAGACTCAGAGCCTTCATAGGCGCCCTGGCGGAATTGATCGACGCCAACCCGCGTGAAGGCGACCTGCTGCACCGTGGCGGCAAGCTGCTGGCGCAACTGGTCAGCCATGATGACTGGCTCCCCGATGAATTCGCCCAGCCCAACCCCGAGCGTTACCAGCAATTTCTGCTGCATGCCGATTCGCGCCAGCGTTTCAGCCTTGTCAGCTTTGTGTGGGGGCCGGGGCAAAGCACGCCGATTCATGACCATCGGGTGTGGGGCCTGATCGGCATGTTGCGCGGCTCGGAGTTTTCCCAAGGCTTTGCCCGTGCGCCCGATGGCAGCCTGGTGGCCGAAGGCAAGCCCATTCAACTGCTGCCGGGCCAGGTCGAGGCGGTGTCGCCCAAGATTGGCGATATTCATCAGGTCAGCAATGCCCACAGCGATCAGGTATCCATCAGCATTCATGTGTACGGCGCCAATATCGGTGCGGTGCGCCGTGCGGTGTATCAGCCCGACGGTAGCGAAAAACAGTTTATCTCTGGTTATTCGAACGCCTATCTCCCGAACATCTGGGACTTGTCCAAAGAAAAGAGCCCTGCCCTATGACCACCGTATCGACCCGCAGCTTTGCCCAGATTCGCCAGGCCCTGTTGGACCATGAAGAAGTCGCGCTGATCGACGTGCGCGAGGAAGCGCCGTTTGCCGAAGCCCACCCGCTGTTCGCCGCCAATATCCCGCTGTCCAAGCTGGAACTGGAGGTGTATTCGCGCATTCCACGCCGCGATACCCAGGTCACCCTGTACGACAACGGTGAAGGGCTGGCCAGCCGCGCCGCCGAACGCTTGGTTGCGCTGGGCTATACCCACGTGAGTCTGCTTGAGGGTGGGCTGGACGGCTGGCGCCAGGCGGGTGGTGAGCTGTTTATCGACGTCAATGTACCGAGCAAGGCTTTTGGCGAACTGGTGGAAAGCCAGCGCCATACGCCGTCCCTGGCCGCCGAAGAAGTCCAGGCCCTGCTCGACAGCCAGGCCGATGTGGTGGTGCTCGACGCCCGCCGTTTCGACGAATACCAGACCATGAGCATTCCCACCGGCATCAGCGTGCCAGGGGCCGAGTTGGTGTTGCGCGCCCGTGAGCTGGCACCGGACCCGGCCACGCGCATTATCGTCAACTGCGCCGGGCGCACCCGCAGCATTATCGGCACCCAGTCGTTGATCAATGCCGGCGTAGCCAACCCGGTGGCAGCGTTGCGCAACGGCACCATCGGCTGGACCTTGGCCGGGCAAAAACTTGCCCATGGGCAAGCACGCCGTTTTGCGCCGACCTCGGAAAAACATCGCCAACGTGCCGCCGCAGATGCACGCCGTGTGGCCGACAAGGCCCGCGTCGGCCGCGCCACCCTCAGCGATCTACATCACTGGCAGCAGGACACTACGCGCACCACCTACCTGTTCGATGTGCGCACCCCGGAAGAATTCGAAGCCGGCCACCTGCCGGGCGCACGCTCCACACCCGGCGGGCAACTGGTGCAGGAAACCGACCATGTCGCCAGCGTGCGCGGGGCGCGCCTGGTGCTGGTGGATGACGACGGCGTGCGCGCCAATATGTCTGCGTCCTGGCTGGCCCAATTGGGTTGGCAGGTGCACGTGCTGGACGACCTGCAAGCGGCGCATTTCAGCGAACGCGGTGCGTGGGTC
The DNA here is from genome assembly GCF_009659625.1 of Pseudomonas haemolytica. Classification (GTDB taxonomy): domain Bacteria; phylum Pseudomonadota; class Gammaproteobacteria; order Pseudomonadales; family Pseudomonadaceae; genus Aquipseudomonas; species Aquipseudomonas haemolytica. The sequence goes on from NZ_VOIW01000006.1 coordinate 271,887, forward strand.
GCGCCGGTGCCCGCGCCGCCCCAGGCCGAACTGATCAGCCCCCATACCCTCGCCGACTGGCTCGGCCACGGCGACACTGTGGTGCTGGACTTCACCGCCAGCGCCAATTACGTCAAACGCCATATCCCCGGTGCCTGGTGGGCCCTGCGCGCGCAATTGCCCCAGGCCTTGGCCAAGGTGCCGAGTGCCCAGCGTTACGTACTGACCTGTGGCAGCAGCCAGTTGGCGCGCCTGGCGGTGGCCGAAGTCGAGGCCCTGACCGGCAAGCAGGTGTTCCTGTTGCAGGACGGCACCGCCGGCTGGATCGCCGCGCAGTTGCCCTTGGAGGAAGGTGAAATCCACCTGGCCTCACCGCGTATCGACCGCTACCGCCGCCCCTACGAGGGCACCGACAACCCACGGCAAGCCATGCAGGCTTATCTGGATTGGGAATTCGGCCTGGTCGCGCAACTGGCCCGCGACGGCACCCATGGTTTCTATGTGATCTGACTCATTGCTGCACCGTTCCCCGGACATCCGACCCCTTCTCCAGGCGGAGGTATCTCCCTTTACTCAACGCCTGGAGTTTGCCCCATGCCGTACGCCACCCCATTCAAACGCCTGCTGCTGGGCACTGCCCTGGCCCTCGGCCTGTTTTCCAGCGTCCAAGCCGCCGACCTGCAACCGCTGCGCGTGGCCAACCAGAAATCCACGATCAAGGCGCTGCTGGAAGCCTCTGGCGAAACCCAGAACGTCCCCTACGAAATCAAGTGGTCGGAATTCCCCTCCGCCTCGCCGCTGGGCGAAGCGCTGAATGCCGGCGCCGTGGATGTCGGCGCCCTGGGTGACGCACCGTATGTGTTCGCCCTGGGTGCCGGCGCGTCGCTCAAAGTGATCAGCATCATCCATGCGCAAGGGCGTAATACCACCGCGCTGCTGGTACCCAAGGACTCACCGATAAAGACCGCGGCCGACCTCAAGGGCAAGAAAATCGTCACCGGCCGCGGCTCCATCGGGCATTACCTGGCGATCAAGGCCCTGAACGATGCCGGCCTGAGCACCCAGGATGTGCACTTCATCTTCCTGCTACCCGCCGAATCGCGGCTGGTGCTGGACAACGGCACCGCAGATGCCTGGGCGACATGGGACCCGTACACCACCGTGGTCACCTCACAGAGCAACGCCCGCGTATTGGTCAGCGGCAAAAACCTGTTGAGCAATCACCTGTACTTCGCCGCCACCCGCCAGGCCATTGCCGACAAGCGCGTGCAACTGGACGACTTTGTCGCGCGGGTTGACCGCGCTTACGCCTGGGCCAACACCCACCCCGATGAATACGCCGCCGCCCAGGCCAGGATCACCGGCTTGCCGTTGGCCGTGCACATCGAAGTGGCCAAGGACACCCAGCTGTCCCCGGTCGCAATAGACGACACGGTGATCCACGGCCTGCAAGCCACCGCCGACACCTATGTCAAAGAAGGACTGCTGAGCAAGCACATCGACGTCTCCCAGGGCTTCGACGAAAGCTTCAACGCCAAGCGTACCCGCCTCGACCAAGCCTCGCGCTAAGGAGCAGAACATGAGCAAGCCACGCCAATTGAAACTCGGTGCCATGGTCCACGGTGTCGGCCACGGCTGGGGCGAATGGCGCCACCCGCAGGCGCAACCCAACGCCAGTACCGACTTCGGCTTCTACAAGCAGCAGACCGAACTGGCCGAAGCGGCGCGCTTTGATTTCGTGTTTATTGCCGACAGCCTGCATATCCACGCCAAGTCCAGCCCCCATTACCTCAACCGCTTCGAGCCGCTGACCATTCTGTCGGCCCTGGCCGCACTGACGACGAACATCGGCCTGGTCGCCACCGTGACCGTCAGCTACACCGAGCCCTATCAGGTGGCACGCCAGTTCGCCTCGCTGGACCACATCAGCGGCGGCCGCGCCGGGTGGAACGTGGTCACCTCATGGCTCAGTGGCACGGCGGATAACTTCGGTAAAGCCGAACACCCGCCCCATGCAGTGCGCTACCGCATCGCCAAGGAACACTTGAATGTGGTCAAGGGCCTGTGGGACTCCTGGGAAGACGACGCCTTTGCCTACAACAAGCACAGTGGCGAATTCTTCACCCCCGGCAAGTTGCACGCGCTCAACCACAAGGGCGAATTCTTTTCGGTCAAAGGCCCGCTGAATATCGCGCGTTCACGCCAAGGCCAACCGGCGATCTTTCAGGCCGGCACCTCGGAGGATGGGCGTAACTTTGCCGCTGAACACGCCGATGCGATTTTCGTGCATGTGGAGCACATCGATGAGGCCAAGGCCTACAGCGCCGACTTGAAGCGCCGCGCCAGCGGCTTTGGCCGCGACGCCGACAGCCTGTCGATCCTGCCGGGTATCCGCCCGATTGTCGGGCGCGATGCCGCCGAAGTGGAAAGCCGCTACCAGCAAGCGGTGGCGCTGGTCACCGTGGAGGACGCCATCGTCGCCCTCGGCCGGCCGTTCAATGACCATGATTTCAGCCAATACCCGCTGGATGCGCCCTTCCCCGAACTCGGCGACCTGGGTTCCAACAGCCAGAAAGGCGGCTCCGAGCGCATCAAGCAATTGGCCCGGGATGAAGGCTTGACCCTGCGCGATGTAGCCCTGCGCTTTTCGCGACCCAAGCGCGACTTTGTCGGCACCCCGGAGCAGGTCGCGGATGCCATCCAGCGCTGGTTCGAGAGCGGCGCCAGCGATGGTTTCATCATCAACTCGGTACTGCCCGATGGTTTGCAGTACTTCACAGAACTGGTGGTGCCGGTTTTGCAACGGCGCGGCTTGTTCCGAACCGAATACAGCGGCCACACGTTGCGCGACAACCTCGGCCTGGATGTGCCAGCGAACCGCTACAGCGTCGTTGAAGCCGCTGAAAAAGCCCTGGCCTGAACACTCTCCCTGTGGGAGGAGGCTTGCTCCCTCCCACATTTGACCGAGTACATACTGATGACTCAATCGTCTCTACGGGCTGTGGAAGCCGTCGATTTCGACACCACGCTCGACCGACTCAGCCTCCAGCTGGCCAGCACCGCTCACCTGTACGACGCAAGCGGCGCCTTCCCCCACGCCAACTTCAACCTGTTGCACCAACACGGCCTGGTCGCCCTCACCGTGCCCAAGGCCCTCGGTGGCGGCGGTGCCAGCCTTGCCCAGGCGCGCAAGGCCATCAGCGCGATTGCCAAGGGCGAACCGTCCACGGCGCTGATCCTGGTGATGCAGTACCTGCAACACACCCGCCTGCAAGACAGCCACACCTGGCCGGCACACCTGCGCGTTAAAGTCGCCGAAGACGCAGTGCGCAACGGCGCGCTGATCAACGCCCTGCGTGTCGAACCAGACCTGGGCACGCCCGCCCGTGGCGGCTTACCGGCCACCACGGCGGTACGCACCGCCGACGGCTGGCGCATCAGCGGGCGCAAGCTCTACTCCACCGGCAGCCATGGCCTGAGCTGGTTCAGCGTGTGGGCACGCAGCGATGACGAAGACCCGCTGGTAGGTGCCTGGCTGGTGCCCAAGGACAGCCCCGGCGTAAGCATCATCGACACCTGGGATCACCTGGGCATGCGCGCCACCTGCAGCCATGAGGTGGTGCTCGATAACGTGCGGGTGCCGCTGGACCACGCCGTCAGCGTCAGCCCCTGGAGCGCGCCGCAGCCGGAACTGGATGGCGATGGCTTGCTGTGGATGTCAGTGCTGCTGTCGTCGGTGTACGACGCGGTGGCCCAGGCGGCACGGGACTGGCTGGTGAACTGGCTGGAGGAACGCAAGCCGTCCAACCTCGGCGCAGCGCTGTCGAGCTTGCCGCGTTTGCAGGAAACCGTCGGCCATATCGACACCTTATTGTTCGCCAACCGCAGCCTGCTCGACGCCGCCGCCGATGGCCACACGCCTGCCGCCAATGCCGCGCAGGTGAAGTACCTGGTGACCGGCAACGCGATCCGTGCGGTCGAGCTGGCCATCGAAGCCTCGGGCAACCCCGGCTTGTCACGCCATAGCCCACTGCAACGGCATTACCGCGATGTGCTGTGCAGTCGGGTGCACACCCCACAGAACGACGCCGTGCTGCAAGGCGTGGGCAAAGCCGTGTTCACCCAACGCCAGAAGGAACGCACATGAGTCAGGTGATTATTGCCAGCCAGTTGGACGAAGACTTCAACCAGGTGATCCGCGAGCGCCTGGCGCCGCTGCACCCCGCGGCCCAGGTGATCGGCGTGCCGGTCGGCGTGCCCAGCGACCTGCCGCCCCAGGCCAATATCCTGCTGCTGCGCCCGATCAACGTGCGCGGCTACACCGCCCCCGATACCCCGCCACCGGGCTGGCCCTATGGCGCGCAATGGGTGCACCTGGTGTCGTCGGGCATCGACTTCTACCCGCAGTGGCTATTCAACGGCCCGCCCGTGACCACCTCCCGGGGCAGCGCCGCCGACAACCTGGCCGAGTTCGCCCTGGCGTCGATCTTTGCTGCGTCCAAGCACTTGCCGGATATCTGGGTAAAGGATTCGCAGTGGAATTTCACCGCCCTGCGCCCGCTCAAGGGCACCACCCTGGGCATCCTAGGCTTTGGTGCGATTGGCGCAAGCCTGGCGCAAAAGGCCCTGGCCCTGGGGATCGAGGTCGTGGCGCTCAGGCAAAGCCAGGCACCCTTTGAGGTTGACGGTGTGCAAGCGGCCAGGGATATCCACGACCTGTTCGCCCGCGCCGACCACCTGGTACTCGCCGCGCCCCTGACCGAAGCCACGCGGCATATCGTTGATCGCAAGGTACTGGCCAGTGCCAAACCGGGACTGCACCTGATCAATATCGCGCGCGGTGGCCTGCTGGATCAGGAGGCACTGCTGGAGGCACTGGATAACGGCCAGATCGGCCTGGCCTCCCTCGACGTCACCGAACCAGAACCACTGCCGGACGGGCATCCGTTGTATACCCATCCGCGGGTGCGCTTGTCGCCGCACACCTCGGCGATTTCCACCCGCAGCCAGCATGAAATTGCCGATACGTTCCTGGCCAACTTGCAGCGTTACATCGAGGGGCTTGCACTGCTCAACTTGGCGAATGCCAGCCCGCGCAGGTGATCTTCGTTCAGCAGCCTGCGGCCAAACGCTCACGCAAAAACTCCACCAACGCCTGCACCGGCCGTGAACTCTGCCGGTGCTGCGGGTACACCGCCGACAAGGTCAAGGCTTCTGGGGCAAAGTCTTCCAACACTGCCACAAGGCGCCCGTCCTTCAAGGCATCAGCGACGATAAACGTCGGCAGGTACGTCACCCCCAACCCGGCAATGGCCGTGTCACGCAACAGTTCGCCGTTATTCACGCGCATCCGCCCAGTGACATTCAACACTTGCAACTTGCCCTTGAAGCGCCACTGCACCTGGCGCCCATGCCCGTAGGGCAGGCAGTCGTGCGCGGTCAAATCCTCGGGTTTCAACGGTGTACCCCGCAGCGCCAGGTAATCGGGGCTGGCGCAATACACCCGCTGCACACTGGCGATCCGCCGAGCAATCAAGGTGGAATCCTCCAGGGTGCCGATGCGCAGCACCAGGTCATAGCCCTCGCCGATCAGGTCCACCGGGCGGTCGCTGAGATCGACTTCCACCGAAACCTGCGGATAACGTTGCAGGAACAACGGCAACAAACAACTCAGGTGAGCCATGGCAAACGACAGCGGCGCGCTGAGACGCAGGGTGCCACGCGGCTCGCTGTTCTGGCCGGCGATGCCCTGCTCCACTTGCTCGACATCACTGAGCAGGCGCAAGGCGGATTCGTAGTAACTCTGGCCCAGTGGCGTGACATCCAGGCGCCGCGTGGAGCGGTTGAGCAGGCGCACGCCGAGGCGCTCTTCGAGCTGGATCAGGCGGCGGCTGACAAATTGCTTGGACAGGCCCAACTGCTCGGCGGCGGCGGTGAAACTGCCGGATTCCATGACCTGGCAGAACAGGCGCATGTCTTCAAAGGGGTTCATTGTCGCTTCTCGGTGGACGATGGGCTGATTTATAGCGGGGTCAGAGGCACAGCACAAACCTAATGTGGGAGGGGGCTTGCTCCCGATGGCGGTGCACCAGTCAAAAATGCCGTGACTGACACACCGCCATCGGGAGCAAGTCGAATCGTCGCACCGCCCCTCCCACATGGGATTACCTACAGGTTTGAGAACCGGTTACTTGGCCGTGAACGCCGAGTAGCTGTTCATCAGGTTGCGATAGTTGGGGATGCGCGGCGACAGCAGGTTGGCCAGGCCTTCCATGTCGTTGCGCCAGTCGATCTGCAGTTCGCAGGCCACCGAGAACCAGTTCACCAGATGGGCGCCGGCAGCGCTCATGCGTGCCCAGGAAGCACGTTGCACGGCTTCGTTGAAGGTCCCCGAGGCATCGGTGACCACAAATACCTCGAAGCCTTCAGCCAATGCCGCCAGGGTCGGGAAGGTCACGCAAACGTCGGTCACCACGCCCGCAATGATCAACTGCTTGCGACCGGTGGCCTTCACGGCCTTGACGAAATCTTCGTTGTCCCAGGCATTGATCTGGCCTGGGCGCGGGATGTACGGCGCATCCGGGAACAGTTCCTTGAGTTCCGGCACCAGCGGGCCGTTGGGGCCGGTTTCAAAGCTGGTGGTGAGGATGGTCGGCAGCTTGAAGAACTTCGCCACGTCGGCCAGGGCCAGTACGTTGTTCTTGAACTCGTTAGGGGAGAAATCCTGTACCAGGGAGATCAGGCCGGTCTGGTGATCGACCAACAGTACGACTGCTTCGTCTTTGTTCAAGCGCTTGTAAGTCATGGGGTAACTCCTTTGGTTTCTGGATTAAAAGGCAAAGCAGGAGCAGCCGAACGCGCCCCAGAAGCCCTGGAAGTCGCTGACCGGCACGCTGGAAAGACGCGCTTTTTCATGGCTGTGGGAATGCACGCCACAGGGGCCGCTGCATTGATGGACCTGGGCTTGCAATGGCGAACTGGGGCGCCAGTGCCCCGGCACCTTGACCACCGGCGACCAGTCCGGCAGCACCGGTACCCGTGGTGGTGCGAAGTCTTCGAAGTCGCCGGCGCCGTATACGACCTTGCCGCCGACTACGGTCAGCACCGACTCGATCCACTTGATCGCCTCTTCATCGACGCTGAAAAAGTCCGCCGATAACGCGGCCACATCCGCCAACTGGCCGACCTTGATCTGGCCTTTCTTGCCCTGCTCGGACGAGAACCAGGCGCTGCCGTGGGTGAACAACTCCAACGCGGTGAGGCGTGGCAGACCTTCGGCATGCAGCTCCAGCCCGCCGACGGTGCGCCCGCTGACCATCCAGTACAGCGAAGTCCACGGGTTATAGCTCGAGACCCGCGTGGCATCGGTGCCCGCCCCCACCGGTACGCCTTCGGCGAGCATGCGCTTGATCGGCGGCGTGGCTTCGGCGGCCTTGGCGCCGTAGCGCTCGACAAAGTATTCACCCTGGAACGCCATGCGATCCTGGATCGCAATGCCACCACCGAGGGCGCGTACGCGTTCGATATTCTTCGGGGTGATGGTTTCGGCGTGGTCGAAGAACCATGGCAGGCCGTTGAAAGGAATGTCGCGGTTGACCTTCTCGAACACGTCGAGCATGCGCGAGATCGACTCGTCGTAAGTGGCGTGCAGGCGGAACGGCCAGCGCTGTTCCACCAGGTGACGGACCACCGGCTCCAGCTCCTGTTCCATGGTCAGCGGCAGGTCGGGCCGTGGTTCGAGGAAGTCTTCGAAATCCGCCGCCGAAAACACCAGCATCTCGCCGGCGCCATTGTGGCGCAGATAGTCATCGCCCTGATGCAGAGTGACGCTGCCGGTCCAGTTCTTGAAGTCGCTGAGTTCTTCCTTGGGCTTCTGGGTGAACAGGTTATAGGCGATGCGCACCGTCAACTGTTGATCCTTGGCCAGTTGCTCGATCACCGCGTAGTCGTCAGGGTAGTTCTGGAAACCGCCACCGGCATCGATCGCGCTGGTCAAGCCCAGGCGATTGAGTTCACGCATGAACTGGCGGGTGGAGTTGACCTGGTATTGCAGTGGCAGTTTCGGGCCCTTGGCCAAGGTCGAGTACAGAATCATCGCGTTAGGCCGCGCCACCAGCATGCCGGTGGGGTTGCCGTGGCTGTCGCGCACGATCTCGCCGCCCGGCGGGTTCGGCGTGTCCTTGGTGTAGCCGGCCACGCGCAGCGCCGCACGGTTGAGCAAGGCGCGGTCATACAGGTGCAGCACGAACACCGGGGTGTCCGGCGCGGCCTGGTTGAGTTCTTCAAGGGTTGGCATGCGTTTTTCGGCGAACTGGAATTCGTTCCAGCCGCCAACCACCCGCACCCATTGCGGCGTGGGAGTGCGGTCAGCCTGGCCCTTGAGCATGCGCAAGGCATCGGCCAGGGAAGGCACGCCTTCCCAGCGCAGTTCAAGGTTGTAGTTCAGCCCGCCACGGATCAGGTGCAGGTGCGAGTCGTTAAGGCCGGGGATCACCGTGCGGCCTTTGAGGTCGATGACCTGGGTGCCGCTGCCGCGCAGGGCCATGGCCTCGCCGTCCGTGCCGACAGCGACGAAGCGCCCGTCGTGGATGGCGACAGCGGTGGCGCGTGGGTTTTCCCGGTCCACGGTGTGGAACTGGCCATTGAACAGAATCAGATCGGCGTTCATAGGGTTTCCTTTACAGAGGCTTGAAGCCAGGGGGCGAACAGGCGGGTGGCCGCGGGCATCAGCAGGTAGACCACCAGCAACACAATGGTCAGGGTGACCAGGAAGGTGGAGACCACGTAGTTGGACAGGAACGGGTGCAAGCGCAGGATCGGTCCCCAGATAAAGGGCAGGAGCAGGGTTTGCGGCAGAATCACAAACAGGCTGACCACCGCCTGCTTCCAGCGCGGCGGCGGCGCAGCGCCGTCGGCCTGGGGCGCGAACCAGAACTCATTGACGGCGCCGATTTCAGTCTGGTCGCCGTCCGCCAGCATCGGCACGGCTTCGTCGATCAGGGCTTGGCGCTGGGGGGAGTCGAGCCACAATTCCAGGGCGTCCGTGGAGCGGTAGCGCAGTACGCAGGTGAACAACGCCATGCCGTTCTGCTGGCTACGCACCACATCGACGCCGAGATGACCTGGGCGCTCGCCGGCGATGCGCACGATGCGGCGTAGCCAGGCTTCGTATTCAGTTTCGCGACCCGGTTTGACCCGGTGCTTGACGACCAGGGTGACGACTTCGTCGGGGCTGGTTTTGGGTGTTGGGTCCATGGTTGGGTGACTCCCCCGCAGGATTGAGCGATAGGAGAAGTTTGCCGGGCTGGGGGGGCGGGGAATTGGATGTATGTGCTGTTTGGGTTTCTTGGAGAGTGGGTCTGTACTCGGTCAAAAACCCAACATCCTTCCAGGCAGTCAGTTAGCCGCCGCCATATACTCCACAATCCTCGCCCGTAACCAGCGCTCCGCGGGGTCATTGTCATGCACCCCACTCCACACCATCGATAACTCCGCCGCGTCAATCGCAAACGGCGGGTCTTCTGCGCGCAAGCGGGTGCCTTCGGTCAATGCGCACGCCGCGTAATCCGGTACGGTGGCGATAATCTGCGTGCCCGCCAGCAACGCGCGCAACCCGCTGAACTGCGGCACGGCCAGCACTACCCGCCGCGAGCGGCCGATGCGCGCCAGGTCGAGGTCGATATTGCCGCTCAAGTCCCCTGAAAACGACACCATCGCATGGGGCCTGGCGCAGTAGTCATCCAGGCTCAGCGGCGCCACGCCGTCATCGCCGCGCAGCACCTTGCAGGGGATGTCCCGCAGTTTTTTGCGCTTGGCATTCGCCGGCAGTTCGGTGGTGTAGCTGACCCCCACCGAGATCTCGCCGCTGGCCAGCAGCGCCGACATCAACAGGTAATTGGCCCGGCGCACCACCACGATGATGCCCGGTGCCTCTTCGCGCAGTTGACTGAGCAACGACGGAAACAGCCCGAACTCGGCGTCATCGGACAGGCCGATGCGAAACACCGCACTGCTGCTGGAAGGGTCGAAGTCCTTGGCGCGACTGACGGCGCCGGAGATGGTGTCCATGGCCGGTTGCAGCTCCTTGAGTATCGCCACCGCACGGGGCGTGGGTTCCATGCCGCGACCGTTGCGCAGCAGCAACGGGTCGTCGAACAAATCGCGCAAGCGGCCTAACGCGGCACTCACCGCCGGCTGGCCCATAAAGAGCTTCTCGGCCACCCGAGTCAGGTTTTTCTCGAACATCAGTGCTTCGAAAATCACCAGCAGGTTCATGTCGACGCGGCGCAGGTCGTTGCGGTTCATGGCGGTTTCCACACAGTTTCCAGACAGCCAGGGAAGCATGCCCGGAACGCCTGCGATTGCATGGCTGTGCTGTCATTTTCAGCCCCATAACTGGAGAAATTAACAACGATTAACTCGTCAGCCCGGCGGTCCGGCGCCAAGAATGGCGGCGTCTACACTGCATCCATCCACCGGGAACGCTCCCATCGACTAAGGATATTTGTCATGGCCCGACTCGAGCAATATGCCCCGCGTTTGTCCGCCACCGGTGGCCTGTGCCCACGGCGCGAGCGAATCGCCAAGCAACTGATCCTCGCCAACCTCGGCGAAAGCCTGGCCATCGCCGACCTGGCCCAGGCCTGCGCCTTGTCGCGCAGTCATTTTTCCCGCGCATTCAAGTGCACTACCGGCCTGTCGCCCCAGGATTGGATTCGCCAGCAGCGCATCCAGCGCGCCAAGGAGTTGATCACCGGTTCGTCCATGAGTCTCACGCAAATCAGCCTGGAATGTGGTTTCTGCGACCAGGCGCACTTCTGCCATATGTTCACGCGCAGCGAGGGTGTGAACCCGATGACCTGGCGAAACCACCAGTCGCGTCACAAACCTGAGGTAATCGCCGCCTAGTGGTCTTCTCGCACCTGGAATATGCTGGCCCATCCCTGTATCCAGAACCCGGGCAGCCATGACTGACTTGAGCGACCAGGCCGTGCACTTCGGCCCCTATCGCATCCACCCGCGCCAGCGCCTGGTGCTGGAGGCCGGTCGCCCGCTGCGCCTGGGGCGGCGTGCGGTAGATATTCTGCTGGTCTTGCTGGAGCACGCCGGCAATGTGGTGAGCAAGCAGGAGCTGATCGCGCGGGTATGGCCCAAAACCGTGGTGGAAGACGGCAATCTTCGGGTGCACATGGCAGCCTTGCGCAAGGCACTGGGTGATGGCCAGGCCGGGCAGCGCTATATCGTCACGGTCGCCCAGCGCGGCTACAGTTTTGTTGCCCCACTGAGCATCGAACCGATGACGCTACCCACAGGCGGTATGCCTCAACGCCCAAGCCATAACCTGCCGCTGCGACGCACACGAATGATCGGTCGCCAGGCCCTGATCGACACCCTGGTGCAGCAACTGCCGCAGCAGCGTTTTATCACCCTGACCGGCGCCGGTGGCATCGGCAAGACCACCGTCGCCCTGCGTGTCGCCGAGTTATTGATCGGGCATTACCGCGACGGTATTCACCTGCTGGACCTGGCGCCGCTCAGTACGGCATCGATGATCCTGCCCAACCTCGCCGCCCTGCTCGACCTTACACTTGGCGAGAATGCGCCGCTGGCCAACTTCGCCCGCAGCCTGCAGGCGCGCCAGATGCTGCTGGTGATCGACAACTGCGAACACCTGCTTGACGACATCGCCCTGATCAGCGAAACCCTGTTGCGCCATGCACCCCATCTGCACATCCTCACTACCAGCCGCGAAGCCCTGCGCGCCGAAGGTGAATATGTGCAACGCCTGGAACCGCTGGCCTGCCCGCCTGCCACCGGCAACCGTGCCCAGGCCCTGGGTTACCCGGCGATGCAATTGCTGATCGAGCGGGCCATGTCCCATCAGGACAACTTTGCCCTCAGCGAAGCTGAACTGCCACTGGCGATTGATATCTGCCAGCGCCTGGACGGTATTCCCCTGGCGATCGAACTGGTGGCCGCGCAAATCGAGCGATTCGGCTTGCAGGCGCTGCTGGTGCAGATGGAGGACAACTTCCGCCTGCTGGCCCGCGGGCGGCGCAGCGCCCTACCCCGCCAACAAACCCTGCGGGCGACCCTCGACTGGAGCTTTGACCTGCTCACCGAGTGCGAAAAAACCTGCCTGCGCCGCCTCGCGGTCTTTCGCGCAGGCTTCAGCCTGGTCAGTGCCGCGGCGGTGATCACCGGGGAAACGATCGCCCCCGCCGAGGTGCTGGGCTCCATCACGCAACTGGTGGCCAAGTCACTGTTGAATGTGGAAGCCGGTGATGACGAGATGGTGTATCGCCTGCTGGATATCACCCGCACTTATGCCCTGGAAAAGCTCAGCCTCGCCGCTGAACTGGCAGCCACGCGAGAGCGCCACGCAGCCCGCTGCCTGGCGTTGATGGAACAGGCCCAGGCCGACTGGGAGCTGCTTGCCACGCAGCCTTGGATCGACCGTTATGCGCCGCTGCGCGAGGACGTACGCGCCGCACTCGACTGGGGCTTTGCCGAAGATCGCGGGCACTTGCTGGCTATCCGCCTGACGGTCAGCGCGATGCCCCTGTGGCAGGAATTGTCATTGCTGCGTGAACACGGCGGCTATGTGGACACGGCATTGGCGCTGATAGGCCAGGTCAACACCCCCTGCACCCAATTGACCCTGCAACTGCAATTGGCGCTGGGCAGCCTCTCCTACCACGCCATGGGTGCTGCGCCCCAAACCATCGCGGCCTTTGTCAGTGCCGAACGCCTGGCCGAGGCGCGCCAGGACCTTGCTGGCCAGTTGCGTGCGGTCTCCGGGCATATGGCCGTGAACCTGTGTGCCGGGCGCTACGCTCAAGCGCTGCAGCAGAGCCTGCAGTTTGCTCGCCTCGACCCGCGCACCGAACCGCTGCTGGACCTGAGCGCCCAGCGATTGCGCGCGCTGGCCCAGCATTACACCGGAAACCAGGCGCTCGCCCGACACAATGCCGAGCAAGTGCTGCAGCGCATGAGTCACAGCGGCCATGTGAACCGGTTCGCCCACGGCGTCGGCGTGCAATACGACCAAAGCGTCGCGTCCCTGACCCTGCTCGCGCGGATCCTGTGGCTGCAGGGCCTTCCCGATCGCGCCTGGCGCACCGCCAGCCAGGCGCTGGAACTGGCACTGCAGATCAATCATGGCACGTCGATCTGCTACACCCTGGCCCTGGCCGGGGTGGTGATCGCCCGTTACAACGGCGCCGAACACGAGGCACAAACCCTGCAAAGGCGACTGCTTGAGGAGTCGCACAAGCATTCAGCGCAGTTGTTCCAGACCTGGGCCGGGCATTACGCCGGTATCCTCGGCAATCAGCATTTGCAGGGCCTGGGCCTGATTGAGGACACCCTGATCACATTGGGTGCCGACGAAGTCGATGACGCAGCCTTCGAGCGCGCACGCAATGGCTCTGCGGGTTGGTGCGCGCCGGAAATCCTGCGGGTCCGCGCCGAGCAGTGGGTGCACCAGGGCGACAGGCTCGCCGCTGAACCCCTGCTGCTCGAAGCCCTGGGCGTGGCGCATCAGCAAGGTGCCCTGGCCTGGGAGCTGCGCTGTGCGACTTCCCTGGCACGACTTTGGTGCCAGCAGGGGCGCCTGCAGGCCGCCCGGGATCTGCTGGGCTCGGTCTACGGGCGTTTTACCGAAGGATTCGCCACCCAGGATTTAATCCGAGCACGCCGCCTGCTCGACCAGTTGCAGGACAAACGGCCGGCCTGAAAACACGCCCATGCATTGCCCATAGCCCTGCTGTAAGCGCTCGACCTGACGCGGGTCACGCAGTTGCGCCAGGGCGTAGCTGCGCACGCAGTTGAGCAGGCGATAGCGGCGCTGCGGGCCCAGGCCAGGCTCGACGTTCAATAGAGAGACATTGACCAGGCGCGCCAGCAGATAGGCCAGGTCGGCGTGCTCAAGCTCGGTACCGCTTACCAGGTCGCTCAAGGTAGGCAAGGTCACCGCCATCTTGAACAAACCCAACTGCAGGAACAGCCAGCACTCCGGCAGGCTCAGGCGTTCGTAGCTCCAATCCAGGGCAGCGGCCAGTGAACGATGATGTTCCACCGCCGTACGGCGCCCACGGGTCAGCACCTGCAGCCCCGTGCGCACTTGCCTCTGCACACCGCCAATGCCCAACGCGTCGACCTGGGCTGCCGCCAGTTCAAGGGCCAGCGGGATACCGTCCAGGCGCGAACAAACATCGCGTATCGCTGCCAGGTCCTGGCGCCTCAATACAAAACCCTGCTGACTGGCGCGTACCCGTGCGACGAAAAGTTGTACCGCAGGACAGCCCATCACCTGCTCGACACTACTTAACGCCGACGGTGACGGCACGGCCAATCGCGGCACACGCAGCACCCACTCACCAGGGGCCAGCAAGGCTTCGCGGCTGCTGACCAGCACGCTGACGCCGGGCGCCCGTTCGCGCAATGCGCGCACCAGCTTGCGACAGGCACCCAGCAGCAGGTCGGCACCATCGAGTACCAGCAGCAACTGACGCGAGGCCAGTCGGCGGCACAGCTCATCAAGGCTCTGGCAGGCCTCCAGCTGAAATACCGTGGCCAGCGTGCCGAGCAGTTCGTGTGGCGCCTGCATCGGGGTCAAATCGACCCACCACACCCCGTCGCAATAGCGTGGCAACACGCGCTCGGCCACGGCCAGGGCCAACGTACTTTTGCCAATGCCGGCTACCCCGGTGAGCGTCAACAGACGGTGCCCGGTCATGCGCCGCACCAGCATGCCCACCAGTTCATCGCGACCGCATACCGGGCTGAGCCGCGCAGCCAGGTTGTGTTGGGGCAGCAGCGCCGGCTGCGTGCCTTGCACGGGCGCGACGAAGCAGTAACCGCGCTGGGGATGATTGAGGATCAAGCGTCGCCCGTCGAGGGCACGTCGCAACGCCGCTATGTGCACGCGCAGGTTATTGTCTTCGACCACACTGTTGGGCCAGACCCGCTCGATCAACGTGGCCTTGCTGACGAACTGCCCGGGCGCCTCGAGCAATACCGCGAGAATATCCAAGGCACGTCCGCCCAGGGGCACCGGCCAGCCCGCCTTGCTGACCAGGCGCTGTTGCCGATGAAAGGTGTAGGGGCCGAAATTCACCGCGGCACAATTTTGCATGTCCGTAACAGCGCTGGAACACCCGTGCTTGAGTGCCTGCGCATCCTTTTCCATGGGCTCGACGCTATCTTGCCAGTTGGCGATATCAGGACAATGCCGACACGGGGAGCAATACGGACAATCGAGTGCCCCAGACGGACATTGTGTTGTTAACTGAACTGTTGTCGGTACTGGGTGGGGTTCAGGCCGAGCTTTTCACTGAACAGAAAGCGCATATGCCTCACGCTACCAAAACCTGCGTGAAATGCCACGGTCTTGAGCGGCAGGTCGGTGGTTTCCAACAGTTGCCGGGCACGGTCGATGCGTGCGCCCTGCAGGAAAACCATCGGCGTCATCTGCACGTCCTTGGCGAACAGACGCGCAAAATGCCGTGCACTCATGCCAGCCAGTTCGGCCATGGACTCGATGGTAAAGGGTTGATCCAGATGCGCCAGCACGTGGTTCTGCACGCGGGTGATCGCGGTTTCCTGAGGCGCCACGGCAGCGGTCATCGGGCTGAACTGGGCCTGGCCGCCCTGGCGCTTCATCACCACCAGCAACACCTTGGCCACGTCCACCGCCACTTGCTTGCCATGGTCCTGGGCGACCACCGAGAGGGCCAGGTCGATACCGGCGGTGACGCCGCCCGAGGTGATCAGGCGCCCGTCCTGCAGGTAGATGCGATCGGTCTCGACGATGGCGTTGGGGAACGCCTTGATCAACCGCTCGGTGTAATGCCAATGGGTGGTCACACGGTGGCCATCGAGCAAACCGGCATGCCCGAGCACAAAGGCGCCGGTGCAGATCGAGCCGAAACGCCGTGCGCGTGGCGCAGCGGTTTTCAGCCAAGGCAGCAACGCAGGATGGCATTCGTTATAGGCGCCCGGGCCGCCTGGCACCAGCAGCAGGTCGTAGGCGGCCTGGGCCTGGTCCAACTGCAGGTCGGTCTGGACCCTCACGCCGTTGGAGGCCCGCAATGGACCGGGCTCAGTGCCGAGGGTGAGGATTTGATAGTGATCGGCTGCGGGCAGGTAGCGGTTGGCAATCGAAAACACCTCCAGCGGCCCGGCCATGTCGAGCAGCAGGAAGTCCGGAAACAGCGCCATGGCCACGGTTTTCATAAGCGGGAATGTCCATCGAGCAGGAATGCGGCGGGCATTATGGCACGTCTTTCAATGTCCACCTGAGAGAGACAGTTATTCAATTTTCACCTTCTTAATGAATATATGGATAACCATTAATCTTCTTCTCACGCAAGCGCACTGCATCTCGCAACCCGCGCTCACTTGAGGACTGGACCATGCTGACCCTTCGCAAAGCTTCCGAACGCGGCGCCGCCAATCACGGTTGGTTGAAGTCGTTCCACACGTTCTCCTTCGCCAGCTACTGGAACCCCAAGGAGCAGGGTTTTTCCGACCTGCTGGTGATCAACGATGACCGCGTCGCCGCCGGCAAAGGTTTTGGCCAGCACCCGCACCGCGACATGGAGATTTTCTCCTATGTGCTCGAAGGCGCCCTGGAACACAAGGACACCCTGGGCACCGGCTCGGTGATCCGCCCTGGCGATGTACAGCTGATGAGCGCCGGCAGCGGCGTGGCCCACAGTGAGTTCAACCATAGCCAAAACCGTGGGGTGCACTTCCTGCAAATCTGGATCGTGCCCGATGAAACCGGCGCCAAGCCACGCTATCAGCAGGAGCACTTCAGTGAAGCGCAGAAACGCGGGCGCTTGCAGTTGATCATCTCGCCGGATGGCGCCAATGGCTCACTGAAGGTGCGCCAGGATGCGCGGGTGTATGCCGGGCTGTTCAACGGTGATGAAAGCACCCGCCTGGAGCTCGCGCCGGATCGTTATGCCTACATCCATGTGGCGCGGGGCAGCGTTGAACTCAATGGCCAGCGCTTGCAGGAAGGTGACGGCGCCCGCCTGCGCGATGAGCGCCAGATTCGCCTCAGCCATGGCGAGGACGCCGAGGTGCTGGTGTTTGACCTGCGCCCACAGGAGTTGCCGCACATGCCGTGACGGCCTGATTGATGGCCCGGTGAGACGGGCCATCGCTGGCGTCGATAGTCACCATCAGCGCAATGAAGTTCTCTTAAAAAATCCAACGCGTAACATCAAACCCATGCCAAACGGCACCCAACTAAAACATTCGGAGCACATCACCATGTAACGCCAACTCTTGCTTAGCCTCGCTTTCTCGGTACTCGCTGCCAACGCTTTTGCCCACCCGGTTGTCGCTGAAGGGGGTGCGGATCGCCTGATAGAAACCCGTGTTGCCGAAGGTGGCGCCGATCGCTTGCAGGAACGTGGCCTGGCTGAAGGCGGTGCTGATCGTCTGCAAGAACGCGGCCTCGCTGAAGGTGGTGCTGATCGTCTGCAAGAACGCGGCCTGGCTGAAGGTGGTGCCGAGCGTCTGCTGAGCACCCACGTATAACCCCGCGCTGTCGGCGGGACACCCCAAACCGGCCTGATCAGCCGGTTTTTTTTCGACTGCGATTTGCATCTACACAATGCTGTAACGGCCACCGTAACCACGATGCGCAGCGAGCCGCTGTAAGAGCGGAACCAATAGCGGCCGTTACCGCAGAAATGGATATGTACTCGAACCAACGCAAGATCCTGGTCGCCTGTCAGGCCGCCTTCGCGAGCAAGCCCGCTCCCACATTTGGATCGCAGGGCATCAGCTAGTAGGTCTGCGACTAATACAGCCGTCGTCACCTTCATCCCTGAACAATCAGGAATTTCTTGCGATACGCCGCCGGCAACATCCCCACCCGTTGCTGAAACAGGCAGCGAAACGAGTTGCTGTCTGCGGCTTGCACTTTTCGCATGCAATAAGTCATTTGTGCACCTTCCTTAGCCGACTCCACGCCCTTACAGTGCTGCCATTGATCAACTGTCTGGCGTCTTTAATGAATCTCTGGTTTCGATTACTGCATATGCTCCTGCGTCGCCCCTGGCGCAAACCGGTACATGGTCTGGACACCACCGTGGTGCGCATGCGGGTCTGGCCGCTGGACCTGGACCTCAACCGGCATGTCACCAACGGCCGGTATTTCACCCTGGCGGATGTGGCGCGCATGGATTTTGTCTTGCGCACTGGCGCCTTCCGCGTGGCGCTGCGCCACAAGGCAATGCCGATCGTGGGGGATACCTGGGGTAAATTTCGCCGGGAATTGAAGCTATTCGAGGTGTTCGACGTGCACACCCGCATGCTCGGCTGGGACCACAAGTGGAGCCTGATGGAACACCGTTTCGTCAGTAATGGCCGGGTGGTCGGCGTGGTGGTGATGCGCGGGCTGTTTCGCTCTGCCAAGGGCACCCTGCCCCCGGCCGAATTTGTACGGGAGCTGGGCTTGGATGAGACCTCGCCAGCGATGCCGCAATGGCTGAGTGACTGGGCGCGCAGTTGCGATGAAATGAGTGTGCAACTGCGGGAAGAGGAACAGCTTTAGGGCAACACCGCACTTAGGTGTCGCGCTTGACCTTTAAATGCCGCGCATACCAGGGCCGCTGCGGTACGCGCTTGAACAAGCCCTTGAGCAGTTCTTCGTCGGCGCTGAAGGTAATGCGCAGGGCCAGCTTCATGATTTCCGGGTCCATTTCCATCGAGCGCCCTTGTTGCAGCCCCGGCGTGGTGCTGCAACCGTGGGTGTCCGGGCCCAGCCATGGATCGCCCACTTCAACCCAGCGGCCCGGTGCAAACCAGGCCACGCCGTTGACCTCCATCCGGTTCACCTCGCCTGGGTTGAAGCGTTCGTGGGCGCGAAACCAGTCTTCGATGCGGTCATCGATCCAGCCATGGAAGTGCCAGAACACCGGGTTAACGTGGGATGAAAACGGGTCGCCAAGGAAGTCGTTCTCCGGCGCATACCAACGGGCGGCAAAATCTGCCGGGTCACGGGCAAACGGCACCGGCGCACCGTTGGAGGGGTCGCGGGGCACCGAGGCCCAGCGCATGTGCAGCCAGTCGTGCAGACCCAGCTCCATCTCCGATCCCAACTGGCCCAGGGTCAACTTGGCCAGGTAACGCGGGTCGCGGTATTGGGATTCCCAGACCTGGAAGTTGCTGTGATAAGTCTCGGCCGCCTTGATATCGCTAACCCACTGGGTGTATTCGGCGTCATCCGGTGCGGCCCAACAGGGCGGCAGCGCGAAGCCGTCGTGATTGTCGAAGTAACGCACAAAACCCAGGCGATCGCGCTCCAGCGCCGGTTGCGGCTCGGGGAATTGCGGCCAGGAGGGCAAATCCTGCAGGGAGCGTGCGGTGCCGAGCATATGGCGGTGCATGAAGAAAAAGTCGATGCCCGAGCCGTTGCGATCCTTGCGCTTGCCGCGGGCATCACGCTCCTGGCCACGGGGCCCGGGCTGCCAGCCGACGCCGCGCAGGGCGTCACGTTTTTCTTCGGAGAGCTTGTGCCACTGGTCGCGGGTGGCGTGCCACAACTGGTGAAACAGGCGGTGCTCGGGAGAAATCAGCCAGGCCAGCAAGGTCGGGTTAAGGCCAATGCGCTGGCGGGCTTCGGGGAACAGCTGCTTGTGGGCGATAAAACGGTTGTCGCGTTCGGTCAGGGCCAAGGGCCGCTCGAGGTCGAGAATCTGCCCGCTGAGGGTGGCGCTGCCGGCATTGCCAAAGGCGGCCCAGACTTCATCGAGGATCATCTTGAACTCATAGGCGGGCACGCCGGCCGGCGCATCGCGGTCGATCAGCCGCCAATAGAGCACGGCGCCCTCGCCCGTCAGCAGATTGCCCAATACGCGGTAGCGCGGTTCGCCGTCGGCGCGCAGGTTCTCGGCGGTGTCCAGGTAACCGCGCAGGCCACGGCCACGGGGGGCGATATCGAGCAGCAACTCCAAACCCTGCAGGGGCAGGCCCTTGAGGCCGGCATCGCGGCCTTCCAGGCGCAGGCTCCAGACGCCGCGCAGGGTGTTCGCCAAGTGCTGGCCCTGGGTGTCGGCCAGGTCGACCGTGGCTTCGCCGGGGGTGATAGGAAATTCTTCTTCCCGCGTCAGCTCGCGATGGGCATAAAAGGCCGCCGGCACGGCCGCGCCGGTCAGCGCCAGGCCTGCGATGAACCCACGTCGAGAGATTGTCATTGTCTACCTTAGGAAACGGCTTAATCAGAGCTAGAACGTTTGCAGCCCGATGAAATTTACCGCCACACCACCGCCACCTAAATTTCCCCCGCCATCGCTCGTTCTTCCCTGATAGCAAAGGCCTCAACTGACTGAGATGGCAATGACAAAATCACGTTCGAAAAAGGCGCTGTATATCGGCCTGCCGTTGGCCCTGGCGATCGGCGCCGGGGCCGGCTTTCTGGTCTGGGATCAGTGGTTCAAGGGCAACGCCGGCTACCCGCTGGAGGTGATCAAGCAAGCCAATGAAATGCAGGATCGCCTGTTGTCATTCGACAGCCATATCACCCTGCCCCTGGATTTCGGCACCGCAGGCAACGAGGCCGACAAGGATGGCAGCGGCCAGTTCGACCTGGCCAAGGCGGCGCGTGGCCGATTGTCTGGCGCCGCGCTGACGATCTTCGGCTGGCCGGAAATCTGGAACGGCCCCAACGCCCCGCACAAGCCCACCGACGGTTTTGTCGAAGAGGCCCGCCATGAGCAGGAAGTGCGCTACAAGATTATCTCCGGCATGGTCCGCGACTTTCCCAACCAGGTGGGCATCGCCTACACCCCGGATGATATGCGGCGCCTGCACGGTGAAGGCAAGTTCGCGATCTTTATCAGCATGCTCAACGCCTACCCCCTGGGCAATGACCTGAACCAGCTCGACCTGTGGGCCGCACGCGGCATGCGCATGTTCGGTTTCAGCTACATCGGCAATAACGCCTGGTCTGACTCGTCGCGTCCGCTGCCGTTTTTCAATGACTCAGTCGACGCCCTCGAGGGCCTGTCGCCCATCGGCCAACAAGCGGTGCATCGCCTGAATGACCTGGGGGTGATAATCGACGTGTCGCAGATGTCGACCAAGGCCCTGGAGCAAGTCGCACAATTGAGCCGCACACCGATGGTGGCGTCCCACTCGGCACCACGGGCCTCGGTGGATATCCCGCGCAACCTCAGCGACAAGGAACTGCAACTGATCAAGAACAGCGGCGGCGTGGTGCAGGTGGTGGGCTTCCCCGCGTATCTGCGGCCCTTGAGCCAGCCCTCCCAGGACAAGCTCAACGCCCTGCGCGCACGCTTCGACCTGCCGCCGCTGCCCAACCTGGCCATGGCCTTGATGCCCGGCGATGCAATCATTGCCGCCTGGCCGGAACAACGGTTCGGCCAATACGCCAGCGCGCTGTACAGCATCCTTGAAGAAGAACCCAAGGCCACCCTCAAGGACCTGGGAGACGCCATTGACTACACCGTGCGCAAGATCGGCATCGATCACGTCGGCATCGCCTCGGACTTCAACGACGGCGGCGGCCTCAAGGGCTGGGAGAACGTCGGCGAGGTGCGCAACGTCACCGCCGAACTGATCCAGCGCGGCTACTCCGAAGCCGATATCGCCAAGCTGTGGGGAGGCAACTTCCTGCGCGTGTGGGACCAGGTACAAAAAGCCGCCAAGCCATTGGCCAATCGCTAATGACCACGAAGTAAGCCCATGACCGACCGCCGTACATTTCTCAAGCAGGCCGGCGAAGCCTTCAAGCTGCACCTGCAGTTGGGCAAGGCGCCGGTGCAGGCGCGCATCCATGCCCTCAACACCGAACTGAAGGACCAGTTGCTGGCCCGCCCGCAGATCGAACTGGTCACGCCGCGCAGCCCCGAGCTGTCGGCGGGCTTCACCTTCTTCCGGGTCAAGGGCCAGGACAGCGATGCAGTCGCGGCCTACCTGATGAAAAACCGTGTGGTGGTGGACGCGGTCGATCGGGACGTCGGCCCGGTGATTCGTACCTCGCCCGGCCTGCTCAACAGCTCGGATGAGATCCAGCGCTTCATGACCTTGCTGAGCCAGCGGTTATGACACCTTTTTTCCTTTGAACGAGATGCCCACATGACTCCATCCCGACTCAACCCGCTCACCGCCCTGGCACTCACGGCCCTGTGCGGCGCGCTGCTGCCCAACCTGGCCCAGGCCGCCGCCCCACAACCGGGCAAAGTGTTCAAGGATTGCAAGGACTGCCCGGAAATGGTGGTACTGCCCGCAGGCACCTTCACCATGGGCACCCCCGAGGACGAAGTCGGCCGCGAGCCCGACGAGGGCCCGATGCATGAAGTGACCTTCGCCAAGCCCTTCGCCATGAGCCGCTTCCATATCACCGCTGGCGAATGGGACAGCTATGTGCGCCAGACCGGTGTAATGATCGCCGATGGCGACACCCGCCCCGGCCGCGAATGCATCGCCAGCAAGCCGCGCTACCCCCAGGGCCCACGCCAGCCGGCGGTGTGCATGGACATGGATGACATCAAGCAATACGTGAGTTGGCTGTCGAAGAAGACCGGGCAGAAGTACCACATGGTCAGCGAAGCCCAGCGCGAATACGCCGCTCGCGCCGGCACTACCGGACCGTTCCCTTTCCCGTTCGATGAGGGCAAGGGCTACAGCATCGCCAAGCACGCCAACACCTACGGGCCGGCGGATGGCTACAGCTATTCGTCGCCGGTAGGCAGCTACCCGCCAAATGCGTTTGGCATGTATGACATGCACGGCAATGTGTATGAGCGGGTGGCTGATTGCGAGCACCCGAACTACGTCGGCGCGCCGACTGATGGCAGTGCGTGGGTGGAGCCCAACTGTGAGGCGTATCAGATTCGCGGGAATGACTGGGGTGAGGCTCCGGTGTTTTCGCGCTCGGGGAATCGCAATAACATCTATCCGCAGACCCGTGGGGACTGGATTGGCTTTCGGGTAGTGCGCGATCTCTGATCACGCAGTAGATCCAATGTGGGAGGGGGCTTGCTCCCGATAGCGGTGTGTCAGTCATCCATGCATTGACTGACATACCCTCATCGGGAGCAAGCCCCCTCCCACATTTAGATGCCATGCACCAGGAAGATTGTTTCAGCCTTGTTTGGCCAACAGCTCCAAGCCTTCGTGCAACGCCGGGAACAGACTGTTATTGAAGTTGTTCCAGCGCAGCTCGAGGATGGTGTCCTCGGGCGAAATCTCTGTCTTGAGCACGTCGTGGAACACTTCACCGGAGTCGATACCGTTATCCACGTAATGGAACGACGCACCGGTCAGGTACAGCGGTTCGCACGGTTGCGTCTGCCTGGTAGCCCAATCGATAACAGCCTGCCCACGCGCACCGTACAACGCATTCCAGGTGGCGTAGGCACCGCGGCGCTCGTAAGGCGATTCGATGCGAGTGATGCCTGGGTGGATGTTCATGATGCGACGGGCAAACGGCGCGCCCGGGCGGACCAGCTCGTCGAGGATCACCAGCAGGCCATCCAGCACCACGATATCGGCCTTCAGCTCTACCAGAGTGTCATGCAGGCGTCGCTCGAAATCCTGCTTGCCGGCAACATGTTCAGCGCTGCCCCGTGGCAGGCGACGATAGGTGGACGGCACGCTCAGCAGCAGGTCGTTGACCAACTTGCCCTGTACACGCAAATCCGCCGGGTACAGCCACTGGCGACCCGGCTTGCAGGCAAAGCCATAGTCCGCCACCAACTGCTGGTCCCGTGGGTTTTGCTCATCATCGTCATACACCACACCCACCAGGTTGTAAGCCTCGCCCAACGGCGTGTCATTGAGCGAGCCCACCACAAACTCCAGCACCGACTTCATGTAGCGCTCGTGGTCCTTGTAGGCCACCGGCTGCCCGGCCTTGTCGGCGGCGGCATTTCTCAGGGACCAGACATACACCAGGTTCTTTTTCGTCATTTGTTTCGCTCTCGCTGAAAGGGCCGCGCACGGCGTCAATACACCTGCGCCTACAGAAGAAGAACGAACCAGGCCCCGGGCAATTTATCGGTCACTGCCACCGCCCGGCACGCCGAGCTAAATAGTCACGCCGGCGCTTCGTTTGTCATGGGTAAGGGTCTGTGTGCCCAGCCCCCTCTTTTTCACTTTCCGGGAAGTATTTATGACCGACCCCAAGCGCGGCGCCTTCAAAGGTTTGCTCGCATTGCTCAGGCCCTTTCGCACCATTGTGACGGTCTCCATTGCCTTGGGCATGGCCGGCGGCCTGGCCATCACCTTGCTGCTGGCGACCATCAACAATGCCCTGCATTCGGAGGGCGGCATGACGCACGGTGTGATCCTGACCTTTGCTGCGCTGTGCGTACTCGCCCTGATCAGCTCGATCGTGTCGGATATCGGTACCAACTACGTTGGCCAGCGCATCATCGCCGCACTGCGTAAGGATCTGGGAGAGAAGGTGCTGTCAGCGCCCATCGAGCAAATCGAGCGCTACCGTACCCACAAACTGATCCCGGTGTTGACTCACGACGTCGACACCATCAGTGATTTCTCCTTTTCTTTCACTCCATTGGCCATCGCCAGCACTGTCACCCTGGGCTGCCTGGGATACCTGGCGTACCTGTCGGTACCGATGTTCCTGATGATGGTCGTGGCGATTCTGATCGGCACGTCTGTGCAGTACGTCGCGCGCTCTGCAGGGATCAAGGGGTTTGAAGCGGCTCGCGACCAGGAAGATGAGCTGCAACGCTACTACACCGCAATTGCCTCTGGCGCAAAGGAGTTGCGCATGCACAGGCCTCGCCGCTACCGGATGAATACCCATCGAATCCAGGCCACTGCTGATCGCATCAGCGATATCCAGGTTCGCTCGGTGAACATCTTCATTGTCGCCAAGACCTTCGGCTCCATGCTGTTCTTCGTGGTCATCGGCTTGGCGCTGGCTTTCCAGGCCTATAACCCGAACCCCGACCCAGCCGTGATCACCGGTTTTGTGCTGGTGCTGCTGTATATGAAGGGGCCGCTTGAGCATGTGGTCACCGCGCTGCCGATCGTCAGTCGCGCGCAGATCGCGTTTTCGCGCATCGCCGAACTGTCCGACCGCTTCTCGTCCCCCGAGCCGCACTTGCTACTCGAAGACAGCGAAGCCCCAAAACCAGTGGTACACAGCCTGGAATTGCGCGACGTGAGCTACAGCCCTCCACCGGTGGAAGGCAGCGAGCCGTTCCACCTGGGGCCTGTCAACCTGACCATCAAGCAAGGCGATATCGTGTTTATCGTCGGCGAGAACGGCTGCGGCAAAACTACGCTGATCAAGCTGCTGCTGGGCCTTTATCAGCCGCAGTCCGGTGAGATCCACCTCAACGGCGAAGCCGTGATTGCCCCTACCCGCGATGATTACCGCCAGTTGTTCACAACCGTATTCGCCGACTACTACCTGTTTGACGACCTGGTCCAGGGCGGCGGTCAACAATCGATGGACAGTGCGGCCCAATACCTGGAACGCCTGGAAATTGCGCACAAAGTCACCATCAAGGATGGCTCATTCAGCACCACCGACCTGTCCACCGGGCAGCGCAAGCGTCTCGCCCTGGTCAATGCCTGGCTGGAGGAGCGCCCGGTACTGGTGTTCGACGAATGGGCTGCGGACCAGGATCCGGCTTTCCGCAGGATCTTCTATACGGAGTTGTTGCCGGATCTCAAGCGCTTGGGCAAGACCATCATCGTCATCAGCCACGACGACCGCTATTTCGATATCGCTGACAAACTGGTGCGTCTGCGTGCGGGCAAGGTAGTCCACGAAATGGAGCCTGCTTGAATTTTTCCGGTTTTGCGCAGAAGAAACGTCTCACAGGAGTTAATGAGAACCAAACCCAATAAATACCTATAATCTGCCAACCAAAAATAGTGGAGAGAACGCATTCATGTCCGTACGACTCGGTCTCAGCCCTCTGAGCAAAGCGCTGTCCATGCGGCGGGCCATGAGCTTTAACTTGAAACCGTGCGCGCTTGCTGTTGCGGTCTCGCTGCCCATCGCCGGTTATGTACAAGCCCAGGAGATCGACGTCAACATTCCTGCCCAGCCGCTGGGGGCGGCGCTGCAGGAGTTTGGTCGCCAGACCAATTTGCAGGTGCTCTATAGCCCGGCGGATGTGCAAGGCAAGAACAGCAATGCCGTAAAGGGCAAGTTGGCACCAACCCGGGCTATCGCCGCTCTGCTCCAGAACACCGGCGTCACTTACGGCCTGCAGGGCACCACCATTACCATTGCAGCCACTGCCGGTGAATCTTCGACGCTGGAACTGGGTGCGACCCAGGTCACTACTAACCAGCTGGGTACGGTGACTGAAGATTCAGGCTCCTATACACCGGGCACCATCGCCACCGCCACGCGGATGGTGCTGACCCCGCGTGAAACACCTCAGTCGATCAGCGTGATCACCCGCCAGCACATGGATGATTTTGCGCTTACCTCTATCGATGATGTGATGCGCCATACGCCAGGCGTCACCGTATCGAGACTGGACAGCGAGCGGACGCAATACTTCGCACGTGGATTCTCGATCGAGAACTTTCAATATGACGGCATCCCTACCCTGCGTAACGCAGCTTATTCGTCGGGCCAGACGCTCACTGACATGGCGATCTATGACCGCGTTGAAGTACTCAAGGGTGCCAATGGCTTGTTGTCGGGCGCCGGGGCCCCAGGGGCAACGCTCAACCTGATCCGTAAAAAGCCAACCAAGGACTTCAAAGCGAGTCTCGATTTGGGTGCGGGCAGCTGGGATAACTACCGCTCCCAGGTGGACGTCAGTGGCCCACTCACGGAAAGCGGCAACATCCGCGGTCGTGCGGTGGCCGCGTACCAGGACAAGCACTCGTTCCTGGACCACTATGAACGCAAGACCAACGTGTATTTCGGCACGATTGAAGCCGACCTCAGCGAAGATACCCTGCTGACTGTCGGTTTCGATTACCAGAACAGCGACCCCTCCGGCGCAGGCTGGGCGGGTAGCCGTCCTTTGTTTGACCGCAGCGGTAACCGCATCGACGTAAAGCGCTCGTTTAACAGCGCCGCCAAGTGGAGCAGCTGGCAGCAGTTCACCCAAAGTGCATTCGCCACGCTGGAGCACCAATTCGCCAACGACTGGGTGGTCAAGGGCCAATACACCCATCAATTCAGCGGTTATGACGCACAGATGGGGTCGATCCAGGCGGGCCCTTTCCCTGCGACCGGCCTGTCGACACTCTATGCAAACAAATTCACCGGCGATACCCGCGCCGACTCCGGCGATATCTACGCCAGCGGCCCGTTCAGCCTGGGCGGGCGTGAACACGAGCTGGTGGTGGGCGTTTCTGCGTCGAACTCCCACTGGAAAGGTAAAAATCACGCCGCCCCCATTCACGCCAATGGTCGCATCGTCGATTTCTGGAACTTCGACGGTGACTTCCCGAAACCGGACTGGGGCGCGGTGACCGACAGATTCGATGAAACCACCCGGCAAACTGCAGGCTACGCGACTGCACGCTTGAACCTCACGGATGATTTGAAAGTCATTCTCGGCAGTCGTGTGGCCAACTATTGGCTGACAGGCACCAGCGACAGCACGGAAACCGGCAAACTGATTCCCTACGTCGGCACCACGTACGACCTCAACGACAACTTCACCGCTTACGCCAACTACACCGAAATCTTCTACCCGCAGACGGCACGCGACCGGAACAACAAGGTGCTGGAACCAGACGAAGGCAAGAACTACGAACTGGGTGTGAAAGGCGAGTTCTTCAACGGTGGGCTGAACACCAGCCTGGCCTATTTCGAAGTGCATGAGTCCAACCGTGCGGAATCTGACGCCGAATACAACGCCAACCCGACCAACCCAGCGATCAAGGAAGCCTCCAGGGGCATCAAAGCCAAGACCAAAGGCTTTGAAGCCGAGTTGTCCGGTGAGCTGGCACCTGGCTGGCAAGCCCAGGCTGGCTATACCCACAAAGTCATCCGCGACGAGCACGGTAATAAAGCCTCAACCCTGGAGCCCCAGGACCAGATCAGCTTCTTCACCACGTACAAGCTCACAGGGCCGCTGGACCGCTTGACCATCGGCGGCGGCGCTCGCTGGCAGGGTAAAACCTGGCAATCGGTCTACAACAGCGCGAAATTCCAATCCGAAGACGTTCGCCAGGAAGCCTACTGGGTGGTCGACGCCATGGCCAAATACCAGTTCACCGACAACGTCTCTACGACACTGAACGTCAACAACCTGTTCGACAAGTATTACCTCACCAACATCGGCTTCTTCAACACGGGCTATTACGGCGACCCACGCAACGTCATGCTGACCACACGCGTGGACTTCTGACCCCGGCAGGTACCGCCTGAACAACCCAGCCCCCGCCATTCGGCGGGGGTTTTGTTTGGGCCCGGACACTCTGGCCACTGCCCGCACGCTCAATAAAAACACCGGCGCGGGGCCGGTGTTCGAGGGGAAAAACCCGCCGCGAACTAACGTCTGGCGCGCTTGACTGCGGATATGAACGAGGCAATGAACTCAGGGTTGTGGACGATCTTGTCATGGGTCGTATCGATCACCACCGAAGCCTGAACACCATGGCCAATGCCCTCCTCAAGCGCCGTACTGATCACCTGGCGGTCCACTTCAGACTTGCTTTGAGCGGCCCACCAACAGCTCACCGGTGCGGCAATGCGCACGTAGTCGGCCTCTTTCAAGCGCTCATCCAGCGTAAGTTTCAACGCCCACGAAACATCCAGCTCCCCACCCTGTTGCAACTCACTGCGCAGACGGGTGAACGTTTCGCCCAGGGACGAATCTGCCCAGTCACAGAACACTGCCCATTGTTGATCAGCAGCGACGCCGGCGTGTTCGATATCCTGCCAGGCGTGTGTAATGGCCTGCGCAGCATCAGGGAACATCACCGCCAGCAGTTCCACGCGCCGCTCCAGGAACGTATCGCTGGTTGCCAATAACTCGGCAGCGGGGATCGAGGGTTTTTCCCTGTCCCAGAACGCCTTGACGCGCAACGGTGGCGGCGCGTCGATACAGCCCACGAACGCGACTTCGGCGCCCTGCTCTTCCAGAAACGCCGCCACCTGCAACGCCAGATTACCCCCCAGTGACCACCCGCCAAGGTAATACGGCCCCTGCGGCTGAACAGCCTGGATCTGCCGGGCATACTCGTCGACCATCGCATCCCAAGCCGGCACCTCGCTCTGCGGGTCGATCAGTGCACGGCAAATGATGCCGCGTACCGGCATGTCCACACGCAACGCCATACCAATGGCTTTATAGCAGTGCGCCGAACCGAAGCTTGGATGAAACAGGAACAATGACGGGGCTGCCTGGTGGCCGTTCAGATCAACGATCAGCGAGTGCTGGCGTTCATCCGGTGTATCGCTTGCCAGCGCCCTGACGGTGGGCCGGGTCATCAGTTGGTTGACCGTGAGTACCAGCCCGCAGTGAACAGCCAAGCGCTCCTTCACCACCAGCAGCAGCAGCGAATGCCCACCCAGCTCGAAGAAATTATCGTCAAGACCGACGCGCTCAACACCCAGCACTTGCTGCCAGACCTGCGCGACCTGCTGTTCCAACGCAGTGAGCGGTGGCGCATAGTCGCGTTGCCCTGTGCCCGCTTCAGGCCGCGGCAGCGCCTTGCGCTCCAGTTTGCCGTTGGGGCTGAGCGGCATGTTCTCCAGCAGCACCCATTGGGCCGGCACCATAAAGCTCGGCAGGTGTATGGATAAATGCGCGGCAAGGCCTTCACGCCACTGTGGCCCAGCCTCTTCAAGCACCACATAGCCGACCAGTTGAGTGCCATCCAGCGCCACGACTGCCGCTTCACGCACCGTTTGATGTTCCAGCAGGCGCGCCTCGATTTCACCCAACTCGATACGCAGGCCACGCAGTTTGACTTGATGATCGATACGCCCGGCGTACTCGATCACCCCATCAGGGCGATAACGCGCCAGGTCGCCGGTACGGTACATCCGTTGCCCGGCCCCGAAAGGGCTCGCGACAAAACGCTCGGCGGTCAACACTGGCCGGCGGTGGTACCCGCGCGCCAGCCCCTTGCCCGCCAGGTATAACTCGCCCAGTACCCCGATTGGCACAGGCTCCAGGTTAGCGTCCAGGATATGGCAAGCCAGGTTCGCGATGGGTTTGCCAATGGGCACGGCATCCTTGCCCTCATCGACACAGGTCCAGTGGGTCACGTCGATGGCTGCTTCCGTGGGGCCGTAGAGGTTGTACAAGCTGGCCTGCGGTAACTTCGCAAAGACCTGTTGCTGCGCATCGACGGGGAGCGCTTCACCACTGCAGATGATGCGCTCCACACTGGTACAAGCGCCCACTTGGCCGTCCTGCAAGAAGGCTTGCAGCATCGACGGTACAAAGTGCAGCGTCGTGACACCTTCGCGCATGATCAGCTCGACCAGCTTGGTCGGATCACGATGATCGCCGGGCGCCGCCACCACCAGCCGGGCGCCGCTGAGCAAGGGCCAGAAGAATTCCCACACCGACACATCAAAGCTGAACGGTGTTTTCTGCAGCACCGTATCACTGGCGCCCAAGGCATAGGCGTGTTGCATCCAGCACAGGCGATTCGTCAGGGCCGAGTGACTGTTCCCCGCGCCTTTGGGCTTGCCGGTCGAACCGGAGGTGTAGATCACATAGGCAAGGTTCTCGCCGTTGATCGCCACGCCGGGGTTCGCCTCGCTGTAGGTTTTGAGCCAGGCGTCATCGCAATCCAGGTCAATACGCAGCACATTGCCAACCGACGGCAGGCTCACGTGTGACTGGCTCAACAGCAGCTCTACCGCACTGTCCTCAAGCATGTAGGCCTGACGCTCCTGGGGATACTCCGGGTCCACAGGAACATAGGCCCCCCCGGCCTTGAGGATCGCCATCAAGGCGACGACCATCTCCACCGAGCGCTCCATCGCCACGCCCACCAGGCTGTCGGGGCCGACACCACGGGCGATCAAGGCATGGGCCAGGCGGTTTGCGCGCTGGTTCAGGGCCGCGTAGGTCAATTGCGCTGTACCAAACACCAGGGCGGGCCGGTTGGGGGTACGCTCGGCGTGCTCTTCAAAGCAATGATGCACCGCCTGCTCAAGAGAATAATCGGTGGCGGTGGCATTCCAGTCATCGACGATCTGCCGACGCTCTTGGGCATCCAACAGTGCCAACGAGTGGATTGAAGCCTGCGGCGTTGCAATCATTGCCTTCAACAGGCGCTGCCACTGATGCGCCATGCGTTCGATGGTGGTCGCGTCGAACAGGTCGGTCGCGTAGCCAAATGAAGCCTGGATACTCGAACCCTCCTCGGAGACGTTCAAGCTGAGGTCGAACTGCGCCGTGCGGCTCTCCCAATCCAGCCCTTCCAGCACGAGACTGGAGGCCTGCGCCACGCTGGCGCTGCCGGCACCACGATTCTGATGATTGAACATGACCTGGAACAACGGGCTGTAACTCAAGCTGCGTTCCGGACGGAGCGCTTCAACCAATTGTTCGAAGGGCAAATCCTGGTGCGCCTGGGCCTCCAATACGCGCTGACGGGCCTGGTGCAACAGCGTCAGAACCGTGGTGTGTTCGTCCACATCAGCCTTCATCACCTGAGTATTGACGAAGAACCCGATCAGACGCTGCGTCTCCACCCGATTGCGGTTCGCGGTCGGCACACCGACACGGATATCCTGCTGCCCGCTATAGCGATACAGCAACGCCTGAAAGGAGGCCAGCAGCAACATGAAACTGGTCGCCCCTTCGCGCTGGGCCAAGGCCCTGACATCAGTAGCCAGTTGGTCATCCAGCATCAGGTCCAGGGACGCTCCACGATAACTCTGTACTGCCGGACGCGGGCGATCCAACGGCAACTCCAGCACCGGTTGTTCACCCGCGAGCAGGTTGCACCAGTATTCCAGTTGGCGTTCCTTCTCCCCGGCTTCCATCCAACTGCGTTGCCATATGGCGTAGTCCGCGTACTGGATCGGCAAGGCCGGCAAGTCAATCCCCTGCCCGAGGCTGAGGGCGGTATACGCCTGTACCACTTCTTGCACCATGACGTGCATCGACCCGCCGTCAGAGATGATGTGGTGCTGCACCAGCACCAGCACGTGATCCTCCTCTGCCAGGCGCAGCAAAGTGATGCGTAACAGCGGGCCTTGCTCAAGGTCGAAGGGCCGCGCAATTTCCTGTTCGACACGCGCCCTCAGGCGGTCTTCATCAATGTCCTCAGGTTCCAGTACCACAGGAAGTCCGGGTAGCACCTGCTGCTGCGTGATCTCACCGAACCGACGGAACCGCGTGCGCAGGCTTTCGTGGCGCCCGATCAGGTATTCAAAGCTCTCCCGTAACGCGGCAATATCCAGGCGGCCCTTGAGTCGCAAGGCGCTGGGAATATGATAAGCCGCGCTCTGCGGGTCCAACTGCCAGAGAAACCACTGGCGCTCCTGGGCATACGAAAGCGGCAAGGCAGCGGCCTCAAGCCGCACTTGCGGGATAGGCAGGTTCGCTGGCGACACGCCCTCCTGCAGCATCCTCTGCAGATAGACCTTGCGCTGTTCAAGCCCCAGCCCGATAAAGCGCTTCATGATTTTCTGGGCCATCTGGCTATCCATTACACCTCCTCCATTTCGTCGAGGAGCGAATCCAGGAACGACAGTTTTTCTGTGCTGACACCGCTGCCCTGCCCCTGCAGGAGGTCTGCCAGCTGCTTGAACTGGGCATGCTGGAACAGCTCATGCACGCTGATCTTCACCCCCAACTCCAACTGAATGCGCGACATCACATTGATCACCAATAGCGAATGCCCGCCCAGCTCGAAGAAATTGTCATTGAGTCCCACTTGCTCGACGTCCAGCACGTCCTGCCAGATCGCCGCCAACTGCTTCTCAAGGTCGCTTTGAGGTGCCACATACTCGCTTTGCGAGACGTGGTTGCCAGGCTCCGGCAACGCTTTGCGATCCAGCTTTCCACTGGGGCTGAGCGGCATGCCGGGCAGGCGCACAAAGTACTTGGGCACCATGTAGTCCGGCAGTTGTGCCTGCAGGGCATCGCGCAACGCCTGGCTGTGCTCGGCCTCGTCCGGAGCGGACGGCTGGGCAACGTAGTAGCCAATCAACTGGCCGCCGCCGCTGCCCGGGCGCAGAATCACTTCGGCCTGCGCCACTTGCGCCTGGAGCAGCAGCAACGCGCAGATTTCCTCCAGTTCAACACGGAAGCCGCGAATCTTGATCTGCTGATCCAGGCGGCCCAGGTACTCCAAGGCGCCATCATCGCCCCAGCGCACGCGGTCGCCGGTGCGGTACAAGCGCGCTCCCGCGCTGCCGAATGGGTCGGCGATAAAGCGCTCGGCCGACAACCCCGGTCGCCCGAGATAACCGCGCGCCAAGCCTTCTCCGCCGACGCATAGCTCTGCGGCAACGCCGACAGGCACCGGGTTCAGGTCACCGTCCAACACCCGGCAGACCACATTGCCCAACGGCCGGCCAATCGGCGAACGCGCGCCATCTTCCAGGGAGCATGGCCACCAGGTTGCATTGATCGTCGTTTCCGTCGGGCCGTAACGGTTGTGCAGCACCACGGACGGAAGGGTGCGCAGGATCTGGTTGCGCAGGTCCGCACTCAGCGCTTCGCCGCCTGAGAACAATCGGCGCACACGCGTACATTGCGCAACACCCGGCGTATCCATGAACAATTGCAGCAACGAGGGGACGAAGTGCAACGTGGTCACGCCGAATGCCTGGATCAACTCCATCAGGCGCACCGGGTCTCGGTGTTCGCCCGGCGCCGCTATGACCAGGCGGCTGCCGCTGATCAATGGCCAGAAACACTCCCACACCGATACGTCAAAACTCATCGGTGCCTTTTGCAGCAGCACATCGTCGGCCTGCAAGTCGTAGGTTTCCTGCATCCACGCCAGGCGTTGTGCCAACGCATGGTGAGTCACACCCACGCCTTTGGGGTTGCCAGTGGTGCCTGAGGTGTAAATCACATACATCAGGTTCTGGCCGCTCACCGCCACCTGTGGATCTGTTTCGTCGCTGTCTTTCAACCAGGCTTGATCACCTTCCAGGCTCAGGCACTGCACGCCCTCGGCCGGTGGCAAGTCCAGATGCGACTGAGTCAGCAGCCATTTCACGCCACTGTCCTTGAGCATGTAGGCCAGGCGCTCTTGCGGATAGTCCACGTCAAGCGGTACGTAGGCACCGCCGGCTTTGAGGATCGCCAGCAAACCCGCGAGCATGTCGAAGGAGCGCTCCAGTGCGATACCCACCAGCGAATCGGGGCCAACGCCTTGCTTTATCAACCCGTGCGCCAGGCGATTGGCACGTCGGTTCAAGGCGTCATAGGTCAATTGCTGATCGGCAAAGATCGCCGCTGTTGCCTGCGGCGTACGCCGTACCTGCTGTTCGAATTGGTGCTGGACAAGGCTGCGTGGAGCGTCATTGAGCACGCCATTGCCTTGCGCCATCAGCGCCAGGTGCTCCGGTTCGGTCAATAACGTCAATTGCGCCAGCGCGTCCTGAGGCCTGGCAACCATTGCCATGATCAGATGCAGCAAGTGCTGGTGCAGGCGCATGACCGTGGCGGCCTCAACCTGGCCAAGGTCATAGGTGTAGTGCAGGCTCAGCGTTTCACCGGAACCGACGGCAATCGACAACGGATAGTGCGTCTGCTCGCGACTCTTCACCTCACCGAAGCGAACTCCCAACGGGGCGCCCTGCTCCAGCACCTCTGATACCGGGTAGTTCTCAAACACCAGAATGGTGTCGAACAACGCCTCACCGCCCAATCCGGCCAGGCGTTGCAGCTCGAACAGCGGTGTGTGCTCGTGCTCGCGCAAGCCCAGGTTCTGTTGCTGGATTTGCTGCATCCACTGCGCCGCCGTCATATCGGGCCGAGGCGTTGCCACAACCGGCAAGGTATTGATGAACAACCCGACCTGCTGCTCAACGCCGCGCAGGTCTGCGGGGCGTCCCGAGACGGTGGCACCGAAGGCGACGGTGTCCTGCCCGGTGTAACGTTGCAGCAGCAGTAGCCAGGCCGATTGCACCAGGGTGTTGAGCGTGATCTTCTGACCCTGGGCAAAGGCCTTGAGCCTGGCCATCTGCGCTGCATCCAGCTCATGCGCATATTCACCCAGACCAGACGCCGCTTGATCCTTGTTGCGCGCCAGCGCCTGGAACAGCCGTGTCGGTTCATCCAGTTTGGCCAGCTGCGTCTTCCAGAAGGCTTCGCGCAGGGTTTTATCCTGGGCATGCAACCACTCGATAAAGTCGCGGTAACGCGTGACCTGGGCTTGCGGAACAACGCCTGCGTAACGTTCCAGCACTTCACCGAGCAATTGGGAACTGCTCCAGCCATCCATCAGAATATGGTGGCTGGTGTAGATCAGCTGACAACGCTGTGGCCCGGTATGGGCCAGCGCGATACGCACCAACGGCGGGCTTTCCAGGTTGAACCCTTGCACGCGCTGGGCGTCGGCCAGACGGTCCAGCATCTGTTGCTGCCCGGGGCCTTCAGGGCATTCGGTTTCGATAAACGGCAACTGCACGTGGCGATGCACCACTTGCAACGGATGCTCCAGGCCGCCATGCCAGATAAAGCCAGTACGCAGGATGTCATGGTTATCCAGTGCCGCCTGCCAGGCATCGCGGAAACGCGGAACGTCCAGGCCCTCTACATCCACGCGCATCTGGTTGACGTAATCGCCCGCCTGCGGTTCATACAGCGCGTGAAACAACATGCCTTGCTGCATGGGCGACAACGGATACACATCCTCGACGCCCGCCAACTCAAACCCGTCCAGTTGCGCCTGGGTAAGCGCGGCCAGCGGGAAGTCGGACGGCGTCACCCCCTGATGGGATGACAGGCAGCAATGCTCGATCAGTTGTTTGAGTTCCTGCGCATACGCGTCAGCCAGACGCTGCACCGTGGCCTCACTGAACATTTCACGGCTGAAGCTCCAACTCAGGTTCAGTTCACCGCCATAAACCTGGCCGTTGATCTCCAGCCAGTTACCCAACTGGGCCTGTTCGCTTTGCTCAGGCCCGGCCTCCTCGCCCGTCGGGGTAAAAAAGGCCCCCGCTTCATCCTCCTCGAAGGTGCCGTCAAACTGGCCCAAGTAGTTGAACGTGATCCGCGGCTGCGCGAGGCCGCTCAACACCTGCTGCGCATGCTCATCGCCCAGGTAGCGCAGCGCGCCGAAACCGATGCCTTTGTCTGGCACCGCGCGTAACTGCTCCTTGATGCCCTTGATCGAATCCGCCAGGGTCGCCGCCGGCGTCAGCGCCAGTGGGTACATGCTGGTGAACCAGCCGACAGTGCGAGTCAGGTCCACATCGTCGAACAGGTCTTCACGGCCATGCCCTTCCAGCTTGACCAACAGTGAATCACCACCTGTCCAGCGCGTAATCACACGGGACAAGGCGGTCAACAGCAGGTCGTTGACCTGGGTGCGATACGCCGCTGGTGCCTCTTGCAACAGGCGACGGGTAAAGGACTGGTCGAGGTGGGTGGCGACGGAAATTGCCAATGCGTTATGCAGGCCACCCTGTGGGTTATCGCACGGCAAACCGGCATCGGCGCCCTGCAACTGTGTTTGCCAGAATCGCAGTTCCTCCTGCAAAGCCGGGCTCTGCGCATGGGCCTGCAAGCGTTTTGCCCAGGCTTGGGTCGAACTGGTCTTGGCCGGCAATGCAACGGCCTGCCCGCTTTGAAGTTGGGTATAGGCGGTCTGCAGGTCTTCCAGCAGAATGCGCCACGACACGCCGTCCACCACCAAGTGGTGGATCACCAGCAGCAGCCGCTGAGAGGCATCCGGCAATTCAACCAGCACCGCACGCATCAACGGCCCCTCGGCCAGGTCCAGGCTGCGCTGTGCCTCCAGACCTAGGGGCTCAAGCGCGCCAACAGTCTCCAGGGGCCTGTGCCAGAGCAGATTGTCGTGCGACGCAACACCACGATACTCAGCCTTCCAACTGCCCGCTGACGGGCTGAAGCTCAAGCGCAATGCGTCGTGATGCTCGATCAACGCCAACAAGGCGGCGTTCAATGTAGCTACATCCAGCTGCACACCCGGGCGCAGCACCACGGACTGGTTCCAGTGGTGACGCTCGGCAATGTCCTCCTGGAAAAAGTACTGATGAATCGGTAACAGCAGTGCTTCACCGGTGGCCAGCCCTTGCTCGATGATGAGCCCTTGCCCTCCGGTCTGGGCGACCGTTGCCAGGCTCTGCACCGTCTGGTGCTGGAACAGATCCTTGGGGGTGAAACGAATACCGGCCTGCCGTGCGCGGCTGACCACCTGGATGGAAATGATCGAGTCGCCCCCCAGCTCGAAGAAGTTGTCATTCAAGCCCACACGCGGCAGGCGCAATACATCGGCCCAGAGGCTGGCAATCTGCTGTTCCAGCGCATTTTGCGGAGCCACGTACACCTGCTGCAATTGGCTGGCATCCGGCTGCGGCAAGCCCTTTCGGTCGAGCTTGCCGTTGGGCGTCAGCGGCATTTGCGCCAGGAACATGAAGTGCGCAGGCACCATGTAATCCGGCAGGCGCACCTTCAGTGCGCGACGCAAGGCGTCACGAAATTCAACCTCGTTGACCTGGGCGGATACAGGCACCACATAGGCCACCAGCTGCTTGCCGCTCGGCCCTTCCTGGGCGACCACCACGGTTTCACCGACGCTGTCCTGTTCGCGCAGGCGCGCTTCGATTTCCCCCAGCTCAATGCGGAAACCGCGGATTTTAACTTGGTGATCGACACGGCCAAGGTAATCCACCACGCCATCCGGGCGGCCACGGGTCAGGTCGCCGCTGCGATAGACGCGGCTGCCAGGTTTACCGAAGGGGTCGGGCACGAAGCGTTCGGCGGTGAGTGCCGGACGCTCCAGGTAACCACGCGCCACACCCTCGCCGCCCAGGTACAACTCGCCCGCGACGCCAATGGGTTGCAGGTTGAGCTGAGCATCCAGCACGTAACCGCTGCGGTTGCCCAACAAGGTGCCAATGGGCGCGTAGACGGCGCCGCATGGATCGCCACGGCGGGCTTTCCACAGCAACGGCGTGACAACGGTTTCGGTCGGACCGTAACCATTGAACAGATAGGTCGGCTTCAATGCGCGCCATGCCAGGTCATAGCTGGCTTGTGCCACCGCATCACCGCCAAAGCAGTAGACCCGCACCGCAGGCGGGTTACCATCGCGCTCGGCATGCTCGGCCAGTTGTTGCAGATACACCGGCGGAAACACAGCCATCGTGACGTTATGGCGGTGCATCTGCGCATAGGTGTATTCGGGCAACCACAGGCTGTCATCACGGATCAACACGCTCGCGCCATTGATCAGCGGGTGCATCCAACCTTCGTGGGAGCCGTCGAAGGCGAACGACATGAAGTGCAATTCACAATCGCTCGGCGACGTTTCATAGCGTTCGCCGGTAGCGATGATGTGTGCGACCAATGGACCATGGGCAACCGCCACACCTTTGGGCATACCGGTGGAACCAGAGGTGTAGATCACATAGGCGAGGTTGTCACCCTCGAGCCTGACATTCGGTGCTGCATCACTGAAATCCGCCCACGTTTCGGTACGATCAATGGTCAGCATCTGCATGCCGTCGGGGACCGGCAGCTGCGCTAACGCACGGGTGTGGGTGAGCAGCAGCTGTGCACGGCTGTCCTGCATCATGTACAGCAAGCGATCACGCGGGTATTCGATATCCAGCGGCACGTAGACGCCACCGGCCTTGAGCACCGCAAGGAACGCCACCATGATGTCGGCGCTGCGCGGCATGGCGATGGCCACGCGTACTTCGGGGCCGATGCCACGGGCGATCAAGGCATGGGCCAGGCGATTGGCCTGGCGGTCGAGCTCGCCGTAGGTCAGGGTTTGCGCGTCAAATTTCACCGCGATGGCTGCCGGATTCTCGCGGGCACGGTCGGCCACCAACTCGTGTACCAGGCGCTGGGCCAAGAAGCCAGAGTCCGTGCGATTCCAAAGCTGCAGAATGTGCTGCTGCTCTTCAACGTCGAGCAGGTTCAACTGGCCAATACCTTGCTGCTGATCGGCAACCATTGCCTGCAACAGGTTTTGCCAATGGCGTGCCATGCGCTCGATGGTGGCGGCTTCAAACAGATCGGTGCTGTAGCCCAGGGAAGCCCAGAGCCCCTCGCGACTGTCGTGAGCATCCAGGTCAAGATCAAAGTGAGCCGTGCGGGTTTCCCAGCTGATGTTTTCGAAACGCAGGTGCGCAAGCGTCGGCGCATCGACGGTGGGCCCGTCGGTCTGGTAATTGAACATCACCTGGAACAGCGGGTTGAGGCTCAGGCTGCGCTCCGGTTGCAGCGCCTCCACCAGTTGCTCGAACGGCAGGT
Source organism: Pseudomonas haemolytica (assembly GCF_009659625.1). Classification (GTDB taxonomy): domain Bacteria; phylum Pseudomonadota; class Gammaproteobacteria; order Pseudomonadales; family Pseudomonadaceae; genus Aquipseudomonas; species Aquipseudomonas haemolytica. The sequence continues at coordinate 311,255 of NZ_VOIW01000006.1, forward strand.
CCTGATGGGCCTGGGCTTCCAAGGCACGCTGGCGGACCTGGGCGAGTAACTCACGCACGGTGGTGTGCCCGTCAATGTCGGCCTTGAGCACTTGGGTATTGACGAAAAAGCCGATCAGGCGCTCGGTCTCGGCCCGGTTGCGATTGGCAATCGGCACACCGACGCGCACGTCTTGCTGGCCGCTGTAGCGGTGCAACAGGGCTTGGAAGGACGCCAGCAGCAGCATGAACATCGTCACGCCCTGAGCCTGGGCCAAGTCTTTGAGGCCGGCAGTGAGCGAGGCCGGCAACAACACCTCCAGACGCGCACCACGATGGCTCTGCTGAGCCGGCCGCTGGTGATCGAACGGCAGCTCGAGGACCGGCTGCTCCCCGCCCAACAGGTCGCGCCAATAGCTCAGTTGCCGCTGCTGCTCACCCGCTTCCATCCAGTCGCGCTGCCACAAGGCGTAGTCGACGTACTGGATCGGCAGGTCCGGTAGCTGCACGTCCTGGCCTTGGCTGTAGGCGGCATACAGTTGCATCAACTCATCGACCATGACCTGCATCGACCCGCCATCGGAAACGATGTGGTGCTGCACCAGCACCAGCACATGCTCATCCGCCGACAGGCGCAGCACGGTCACGCGCAACAGCGGGCCCTGCTGCAAATTGAACAGCCGTGCGATTTCGGCTTCGACGCGCATTTGCACATCGGCCTCTTGCGCCTCGGCAAACACGATAGAGACCGGGGCGAACGCTTGAATGACTTGCACTGCCCCCGCGTCCGTCTGTTGTATATGCGTGCGCAGACTTTCATGACGCGCCACCAGGGTGTCGAAGCTGCGCTGCAAGGCCGCGATATCGAGTGGGCCGTGCAGGCGCAATGCGCTGGGGATGTGGTAAGCAGCGCTGTCAGGCTCCAGTTGCCATAGGAACCATTGGCGTTCCTGGGCATACGACAACCGCAACGGCTGATCACGATTCACCGCTCGCATCGGCGGTGCCGACGGCGCTGCGTGCGCCGCGTCAGCCACCACGCTGGCAACAAAGCCTTGCAGACGCGGCTGCTCGAACAGGCTGCGCAGCGGCACATCGTGGCCAAGCAACTGACGCAACTGCGAGATGACTTGCATCGCCAGCAACGAGTGCCCACCCATCTCAAAGAAATGGTCGGTCAACCCTACTCGCTCGGCCCCCAGGACCTTGGCCCACACGGCCGCTACCTGCTGCTCTAGCGCGGTCACCGGTGCAACCCATGCCTGCTGCAGCAGGCTGGCATCGGGTTTGGGCAGGGCTTGGCGGTCGAGCTTGCCATTGGGGTTGAGCGGCATGCGTTCCAGGAACATCAGATGCGCGGGCACCATGTAATCCGGCAGTTGCTCGCGTAGCACGCTTTTAAGCGCGTCGGCGTCTTGCGGGTCGGCCACCAGATAGGCAACCAGTTGGTTATCGGCCGCCAGAACCAGGGCTTCACGCACGCCATCCTGGGCCAGCACCAGCGCTTCGATTTCTCCCAGCTCAATGCGAAAACCGCGAATTTTTACCTGATGGTCTACTCGGCCGACGTACTCGATAACACCATCGGCGCGGTAGCGCGCAAGGTCGCCGGTGCGGTACAGGCGCTCGCCACTGCCACCCAATGGGGCCGGCACAAAGCGGTCAGCGGTCAGCCCCGGACGGTTCAGATAAGCACGGGCCAGGCCGCATTCACTGCCGATATACAACTCGCCCACCGCGCCCAATGGCGCCAGGTTCAGGTCGCGATCCAGCACATACAGCCCCCGGCCCGGCAGTGCGCGGCCAATCGGACTGGCGGTGGCACCAACGCCGTCATCGCCTGACGTGCAGTCCAGCACGCTCGAAACCACAGTAGCTTCGGTCGGGCCGTAGGTGTTGAGCAACCGTACATGGCCGAGGCCGGCTTTCAACCATTGCGCCGGCCCGTCCAGCGGCATCGCTTCACCGCCGATATGAACCTGACGCAGCGCACCGTACGAACGCGGCCCCGCCGCCAGACAATCCAGCAGGAACAAATTCCAATAGGCTGTCGGCAAGTCGGCCAGGGTGATGCGCTGGGCGATGATTTCAGCGTATAGCCGTGCGCTGTCCCACAACTCGGCACCGCGTAAGACCACGGTGGCACCGTGGGTCAATGCCGGGTAAAGCTGCTCGACGAAGCCGTCGAAGTTCAGGGTCGAGAATTGCAGCACGCGATCATCAGGCACCAGGCGTGAATAACCGGCGGCGATGCTGGAAAACTCGGTCAGCGCCGCATGATTGATCGCCACACCCTTGGGCTTGCCGGTGGAACCGGAGGTGTAGATCACATAGGCGAGGTTCTGCGGGGCCACTGTCACCTGTGGATCATCTTGCGCACAGCGCTGCAACGCCGCTTCGGCGCGATCTATATCCAACCGTGCCACACCAGCAGGCAACGCCAGTTGCTGTGTGGATTGGCACAGCACCAAACGCACGTCACTGTCTTGCAACATGTGCAACAGGCGTTCGCGCGGGTATTGCGGGTCGAGCGGCACATACGCACCACCAGCCTTGAGGACCGCCAACAGGCTGATGACCATGGCAAACGAGCGCTCTACCGCGACGCCGATCATCACCTCGGGGCCGGTGCCCTGGCTGATCAGGTAATGGGCCAGCCGGTTGGCCTGGTGATTCAGGTCGGCATACGTGAGCGACTGACCGTCAAGGCACAACGCAACAGCGTGCGGCCGTTGCTGCGCCTGGGCTTCAAACAGACCATGAACGCAGCTTGCGCTTTCAAACGCAGCAGCACTGTTGTTCCAGTCATCCAGCAGTTGTCGCTGCTCTTGGCCGGCCAACATCGCCACTTGGTCGATACGCCACTGCGCACCATCGGCCAGCGTGCGCAACAGGGTTTGCCAGTGCTGCGCCATGCGCTCCACGGTGGCCGCTTCAAACAGGTCGGTGGCGTACGTCCACGAAGCCCAGAGGCCCTGATCGGTTTCCTCGGTGTCCAGGCTCAGGTCGAACTGGGTGCTTTGCTCTTCAAACGCAAGGGGCTGCACTGCCAGGCCCGGCAATTGGTGTTTGCCAGCCGGTTTTCGCGCTTGGACCTGATGATTGAACATCACCTGGAACAACGGGTTATGGCTCAGGCTGCGTTCAGGTTGCAGCGCCTCCACCAGTTGCTCGAACGGCAGGTCCTGGTGGTTCTGGGCCTCCAGCGAACGCTGTTTGACCTGGGCCAGCAACTGACTGAATGTCATTTGCCCTTCGATATCAGCCTTGATCACCTGGGTATTGACGAAGAAGCCGATCAGGCCCTCGGTCTCGCCACGGTTTCGGTTGGCGTTCGGCACGCCCACGCGGATATCGGATTGGCCGCTGTAGCGATACAACAGGGTCTGGAACGAGGCCAGCAACAGCATGAACAGGGTCACGCCCTCGCGTTGCGCCAAGGCCCTGAGGCTGGCGGCCAGCGCCGGCTCCAGCGCGACATCATGGCGCGCGCCCCGGTAACTCTGCCGGGCTGGGCGCGGATGGTCCAAAGGCAACTCCAATACCGGTTGCGTGCCGCCCAACTGTTCGCACCAATAACCCAGCTGACGCGCTTTCTCTCCGGCTTCCATCCAGCTGCGCTGCCACAGAGCATAGTCCGCATACTGGATCGACAACGGCGCCAGCTGACATTCAAGGCCTTGGCTGAAAGCAGCGTAGAACTGCATCAGCTCTTGCACCATGATCCCCATTGACCAGCCATCCGAGACAATGTGGTGTTGCACCAGCACCAGCACATGTTCCTCTTCGCCCAGATGCAGCAAGCTCAACCGCAATAGAGGCCCGTGCTGCAAGTCGAATGGCCGCGTAATTTCTGCCTGCACGCTGGCCTGCAACTGCGCTTCGTTCACTGCGCGCTCAGCCATCGCTATGTGCGTATGTTCCAGCACCACTTGGGAACGGCTTTCGCCCTGCAGATTCAGACGCGTGCGCAAGCTTTCATGGCGCGCCAGCAAGCTGTCGAAACTGCGCTGCAACGCTTGCTTGTCCAAAGTGCCGGTGAGGCGCAGTACGCCCGGAATATGATAAGCGGCACTGTCAGGGTCCAGTTGCCAGAGAAACCACTGGCGCTCCTGGGCATAGGACAGCGGCGTGGCCTGGCCGGCCTCGCGCACCGAGACGATCGGCAATTGCGCAAAGCTCATGCCACGGCTTTGCAGGCGTTGGTAAAACTGCTGGCGTTGTTCCAGAGGCAGGCGAAGAAAGCGCGAGACCAGATCAGTATTCGGGTTGGAAAGCATGGTTCAAATCGCCTCTAGTTCGCTCAGAAAGTCACGAAGATCATCAAAGTCTTCCGCGGTACCGGCGCGGAAGGTGGCAGCGGCCTGCACATAGGCGCGCAACGAATCGGTCTGGAACACTTCCACCAACGGCACTTCCAGGCCCAGTTCGGACTGGACGCGGGAAGTGATCTGGATGGCCAGCAGTGAATGGCCGCCGATTTCAAAGAAGTTGTCGTTCAAGCCCACCTGCGGCAGGCGCAGCACGTCGGCCCAGATCGCGGCGACCTGTTGCTCCAGCTCGGTTTGTGGCGCTACGTAGTGTTGCTGCAGCTGGCTCGGATCCGGCTCGGGCAGGCCTCGGCGGTCAAGCTTGCCGTTGGGCGTGAGCGGCATCTGCGCCAGGAACATGAAGTACGCCGGCACCATGTAATCGGGCAGGCGAGTTTTCAAGGCGCGGCGCAGGGTGTCGCGGAATACGGCTTCGTCGGGCATCGCCTCTGCCGGCACGACATACGCCACCAGTTGCTTGCCGGTCGGGCCGTCCTGGGCGACGACAACGGTTTCACCGACGCTATTCTGTTCACGCAGGCGCGCTTCGATTTCGCCCAATTCAATGCGAAAGCCACGGATTTTCACTTGGTGGTCGACACGGCCGAGGTAATCCACCACACCATCAGGGCGGCCACGGGTCAGGTCGCCACTGCGATAGACACGGCTGCCAGGTTTGCCGAACGGGTCCGGCACGAAACGTTCGGCGGTGAGTGCCGGACGCTCCAGATAACCCCGCGCTACGCCCTCGCCCCCCAGGTACAACTCACCGGCCACGCCGATGGGTTGCAGGTTGAGCTGTGAATCGAGCACATAGCCGCTGCGGTTGCCCAGCAAGGTGCCAATCGGTGCGTAGACAGCGCCGCATGGGTCGCCTTTGCGTGCTTTCCACAACAACGGTGTGACCACGGTTTCCGTCGGGCCGTAGCCGTTGAACAGATAGGTGGGCTTGAGCGCGCGCCATGCCAAGTCGTAGCTGGCTTGGGCCACCGCATCACCACCGAAGCAGTAAACCCTGACCGCCGGTGGGTTACCGTCACGCTCGGCATGTTCGGCCAGCTGCTGCAGATAAACCGGTGGGAACACTGCCATGGTCACGTTATGACGGTGCATCTGCTGGTAGGTGTACTCCGGCAGCCACAGGCTGTCATCACGGATCAACACACTGGCGCCATTGATCAGCGGGTGCATCCAGCCTTCGTGGGAACCATCGAAGGCAAAGGACATGAAGTGCAGCTCGCAATCGGCCGGGCTGGTTTCATAGCGTTCGCCGGTGGCGATGATATGCGCAACCAGAGGCCCGTGAGACACCGCCACGCCTTTGGGCATACCGGTGGAGCCCGAGGTGTAAATCACGTAGGCGAGGTTGTCACCGTCCAACGAGACGTCGGGCGCGGTATCGCTGTAATCGGCCCAGTCTTCGCTGCGATCGATTGCCAGGGCGCCCAGGCCCTCAGGGATCGGCAGTTGCTGCAACGCACGGGTATGGGTCAACAGCAACTGCGCGCGACTGTCCTCCATCATGTACAGCAGGCGATCACGCGGGTACTCGATATCCAGCGGCACATACACACCACCCGCTTTCATCACCGCGAGAAAGGCCACCATGATTTCGGCGCTGCGCGGCATGGCGATCGCTACGCGTACCTCCGGGCCGACGCCACGGGCAATCAGAGCATGGGCCAGCCGGTTGGCCTGGCGATCCAGTTCGCCGTAGCTCAGGGTTTGCGCGTCGAACTTCACCGCCACCGCGTCCGGGGTTTGCAGGGCGCGGTCGCCCACCAACTCGTGCACCAGGCGCTGGGCCGGGAAGCCTGCGCCGCTGCAATCCCACACTTGCAGGATGTGCTGCTGCTCGGCAGCGTCGAGCAACTTCAACTGGCCAATCATCTGCTGCTGGTCGGCAACCATGGCCTGCAACAGGTTCAGCCAGTGACGCGCCATGCGTTCAATAGTGGAGGCTTCAAACAGGTCGGTGGCGTAGCTCAGGGAAGCGGCCAAGCGGTCCTCGGCCTCCTCGATATCCAGGGTCAGGTCGAATTGCGCGACCGCTTCATCCCAGCTCACCGGGCTCATGTCCAACTGTGCCAAGCGCTGCAAATGGCGACCGGACAGGCTGATATGGTGGTTGAACGCCACCTGGAACAATGGGCTCAGGCTGAGGCTGCGTTCAGGCTGCAAGGCTTCCACCAGTTGCTCGAACGGCAGGTCCTGGTGGGCCTGGGCCTCCAGTGCGCGCTGCTTGACCTGTGCCAGCAACTGATGAACGGTGGTGTGCCCGTCGATATCGGCCTTGAGCACTTGGGTGTTGACGAAAAAGCCGAGCAGGCGTTCGGTCTCGACACGGTTGCGGTTGGCGATCGGCACGCCAACGCGGATGTCCCGCTGGCCGCTATAGCGATGCAGCAACACCTGATAGGACGCCAGCAACAGCATGAACAGCGTCACGCCTTCACGCTGGGCCAGGTGCTTGAGACTATCGATCAATGGTGTCGGCAGTTCGATATTCAAGCGTGCCCCACGATGGGTCGGTACGGCGGGACGCTGGTGATCGAACGGCAACTCCAGCACCGGTTGCTCACCGCCGAGCAGGGCACGCCAGTAATCGAGTTGACGAGTCTTCTCCCCTGCTTCCATCCAGTTGCGTTGCCATACGGCATAGTCGGCATACTGGATGGGCAGCGCCGGTAAGTGCAGGTCCTGGCCCTGGCTGTAGGCGGCGTAGAGTTGCACCAGTTCGTCGACCATGACTTGCATCGACCAACCGTCAGAGATGATGTGGTGCTGCACCAGCACCAGCACATGTTCGTCTTCAGCCAGCCGCAACAGGCTGACGCGCATCAATGGGCCCTGCCGCAGGTCGAATGGCTGGGTGATCAGCGCTTCGACCATCGCCTTCAACCCTGCCTGGTCGGCGTCCATCGAAGCTAACTGAACGCGTGCCTGCGGGTTGATGACTTGTACGGTGCGTGCGGTTTCCTGGTGCAGATGAGTGCGCAGGCTTTCATGGCGCGCCACCAGCGTGTCGAAAGCGCGCTGCAAGGCGACCTTGTCCAGCTGACCTGTGAGGCGCAGGGTGCTGGGTACGTGATAGGCCGCGCTGGTGGGGTCCAGTTGCCAGAGGAACCATTGGCGTTCCTGGGCATAGGACAACAGCAACGGTTGGTCACGCGCTACCGCCGTCATCTGGGGTGCTGAGTCGTTCACGCGGCCCAGGGCCGCCACGAATTCCCTCAACACTGGCTGTTCGAACAACGTCTTGAGCGCCACCTCGATACCCAGGCCATGGCGTACGCGGGACACAACCTGCGTCGCCAGCAACGAATGCCCACCCATCTCGAAGAAGTGATCACTTAGCCCAACCCGCTCGGCACCGAGCACCTGCGCCCAGATAGCCGCGACTTGTTGTTCCACGGCGCTCACCGGCGCAATCCAATTGGCCAGGGACTGGCTGGCATCGGGCTTGGGCAGTGCGGCGCGGTCCAGCTTGCCGTTGGGGCTCAGCGGTAGCCGGTCAAGTAATACCAGGTGCGCGGGCACCATGTAGTCCGGCAGTTCCTCGCGCAGGGTGGCCTTGAGCTGTTCACACAAGGCGCCCTGGGCTGATTCGGACAGCGCCTGGCTGGCCACGACATAGCCCACCAACTGGTTATCCGCGGCGATCACCAAGGCTTCGCGCACACTGGACTGGGCCAGCAGCCGCGCTTCGATTTCGCCCAATTCAATCCGGAAACCACGCACTTTCACCTGGTGGTCTATACGCCCCACGTACTCGATCATGCCGTCGGCGCGGTAACGTGCCAGGTCGCCGGTGCGGTACAGGCGGCCCGCCCCCCCGGCGCAGAATGGGTCGGGAATAAAACGATCCGCCGTCAGATCAGGGCGGTTGAAGTAGCCTCGTGCCAGCAGCGGCCCACCGATCACCAGCTCGCCTGCGACACCTACCGGCACCGGGTTGAGGTTGGCATCCAGCAGATAGATGGCGCGCCCATCCAGCACGCGCCCGATAGGCATCATTGACGGCAAGGCTTCGCGACCGTCCACGTAGGCTGCGCAATCCAGCGCGGTGGCGGTCACAGTCGCCTCGGTCGGGCCATAGGTGTTGAGCAGGCGCACATGCTGCAAACCCGCCTCGCGCCACGCGTTCAGCCCTTCCGGCGGCATGGCTTCGCCACCGATGTGCAGTTGGCGAAGGCGTCCGTAATCGCGTGGCCCCCGCTCGGCAAAATCGCGCACCAGTTGCAGCCAGTAGGCGGTGGTCAGGTCGACCACGGAAATGTCGTGGTCGAGCAGTTGCTGGTAGAAGGTGTCGCTGTCCCACAGGTCGCCGCCGCGCACCACTACGGCTGCGCCGCTGCACAAGGCCGGGTACAGTTGCTCGACGAAACCGTCGAAATTGAAGGTGCCAAATTGCAGCACGCGGTCATGGGATTGCAACGCAAACAACTCACAGAACACTTCCACATGCCGTGCCAGTGAAGCCTGGTCGATGCCCACACCTTTGGGTCGGCCGGTGGAACCGGAGGTGAACATCACGTAGGCCAGGTGGGTGGGCTGAGCCCGTGGCAATGGGTTTTGCGCGCTGTAGTCGGCGAGCCAGCCGGACGCCTGCTCCAGGCACACCAGGGTCAGGTTGTCAGTGATCGGTAACCGTTCAAGCAGCGGCTGCTGGGTCAGCAGCAGTTGCAAGCCGCTGTCTTCGATCATGCACTGCAGGCGCTCGGCCGGATATTTGGGATCCAGCGGCACATAGGCGCCGCCGGCCTTGAGCACTGCCAGCAGGCCGACAATCATCTCCAGGGAACGGTCCACCGCCACACCCACCAGGCTATCGGCGGCGACGCCCAGCTCGATCAGACGATGGGCTAAACGGTTGCTACGCACGTTGAGTTCGGCATAGCTCATGCGCTGTTGATCGAGGATCAGCGCGATGTTATTCGGGTGCAGCGCTGCCTGTTGCTCGAAGCGCTGCAGCACGCTGGCCTGGGCCGGTTGAGCAGCGTGAGGCGGGTTCCAGTCGTGGAGCACGCGCAGGTGTTCATGGGCAAGCAGCAGCGGGATCGCGCCGAGAGCTTGCTGCGGGGCGGCAACAAACTGCTGCAACAGACCTTGCAGGTACGCCGCGATGTGTTGCACGGCGTCAGTGGCAAACTCCGCGCACAGGTATTCCAGGTGCAGGCTCAGGCGCTGGCCGCCATGTGCGGTAAGGGTCAGCGGGTAGTTGGTACGCTCCTGATGACTGACGTTACTGAAGCGTAGGCCGATGTCGTCCGACTGTTCCAGGCTCTTGGCCACCGGGAAATTTTCGAACACCACCAGGGTATCGAACAGCGCCTCACCGGCCGAGCCGGCCCAGCGCTGGATATCAAACAGCGGCGTGTGCTCATGCTCGCGCATTTCCAGGTTGAGCGCCTGTACCGTGCGCACCCAGTCGCTGACGCTCTGCGCCGGATTGGCCGCGGCAATCAGGGGCAAGGTATTGATAAACAGACCGACTTGCTGCTCGACACTCGCCAACTGCGCCGGCCGCCCCGACACCGTCACCCCACAGGTCACGCTGGCCTGGCCGGTATAGCGCTGCAGCAACAATAGCCACGCCGATTGCACCAGCGTGTTGAGGGTCACCTGATGAGTGCGGGCGAAGGCGACCAGGCGCCGAGTCTGGTCCTCGTCCAGCTCGCAGCGAACTTCACCGTATGCAACGGCATTCAGCTCTGCGGTCTTGGCCACGCTGTGCGCAAGGTGCGTCGGCTCGTCCAACTGCGCCAGGCGTTGGCGCCAGAACGCCTCGCCCAGCGCCGGATCCTGTTGCTGCAGCCAGGCAATGTGGTGGGAGAACGCCGCTCCAGCTGGCGGCAGAGCCTGCCCCTTGCAGACTTGCAGCACTTCGTTGAGGACCAGCGCGTTACTCCAGCCATCCATCAAGATGTGATGGCTTGTGTAGATCAGGTGCCAGCGATCATCGGTGCTGCGTACCAGCGCCACCCGCAGCAACGGCGGGCGGGCCAGCTCGAAGCCTTGGCGATGGTGCTCGACGGCCAGGCCCTCCAACGCAGCGGTAAGGTCTTCACGCCCGCGCCAGTCGTATTCGGTAAACGGCAGACTGACCTGGCGATACACCACCTGCAGGGCCTGGCCCTGCTCGTCCTGCCAAACAAATGCGGTGCGCAACATATCGTGCCGCGCCAGCACCTGCGCCCAGGCGTCCTGGAAGCGCGCCACATCCACACCCTGAACATCGGCGCGCAACTGGCTGACGTAGACGTCGTCCTCGCCCTGCCGATAGAGGCTGTGGAACAGCATGCCCTGCTGCATCGGCGACAGCGGGTACAGGTCTTGCACCTCGCGCGACGGCAGCGCCAGGTCGTCCAATTGCTGCTGGGTCAGTCGAGCCAGGGCGACATCGGCCGGAGTGAAAGCACCTTGCTGCGGATCGATGCAATGCGCAATCAGCGCCAGCAGCTCTTGCCGATAATCGTCCGCCAGACGCTGGACAGTCGACGCCTCGAACATCTCACGACTGAACCCCCATTGCAGCGCCAGCTCGCCGCCATACACCTGCCCTTCCACCGTCAGCCAGTTGGCCAGCGGTGCCTCGGGGTCCTGGGCCTGGCCGCTGCTTGCGCTGGCCGGCACAAACAACGCCGACTCATTGAACTGGCGATCAAACTGGCCCAGGTAGTTGAAGGTGATGCGTGGCGCAGCCAGGTTCGACAGGCTTTCGCGGGCCTGCGACGTGCCCAGGTAACGCAGCAGGCCGTAGCCCAGGCCCTTGTCGGGCACCGCACGCAGTTGCTCCTTGACCGACTTGATCGCATCGGGCAGCTCGCCTTCGGCGTGCAGACGCACTGGGAACAGGCTGGTGAACCAGCCGACGGTGCGGCTCAGGTCGATGTCGTCGAACAGGTCTTCACGGCCGTGGCCTTCCAGCTGGATCAACGCGGCGGGCTGCGCGCTCCAGCGGCTGATCACCCGCGCCAGGGCGGTCAGCAGCAGGTCATTGACCTGGGTGCGATAGGCCGCTGGTGCGTCTTGCAGGAGGCGACGGGTCTGCTCGGCGTCCAGGCGCGTTTCCAGCTTGGCACCCAGACGGTTTTGCAGGCCGCCCTCGGGGTGATCGCAGGGCAATTCGGCGTCGATGGATTGCGCTTGCCAGTACGGCAGTTGCGCATCGAGAGTTTGCGCGTGGTTGTGCAGCTGTTGCGCCCAATGCTGGAAGGCACTGGTTTTCGCTGGCAGCGCCTGGTCGCGGTAAGCCTGTTGCAGGTCTTCAAGCAGAATGCGCCAGGACACGCCATCGACGACCAAGTGGTGGATTACCAGCAGCAAACGTTGGCTGCCATCGGCCATGTTTACCAACGCAGCACGTAGCAGCGGGCCTTGCTCCAGGTCGAGGCTGCGCTGGGTTTCATCACACAGCGCCGCCAATTCGGCGTCGGTGCTGGCGTGGGACTGCCACAACAGCGGTTCGCTGAGCGGTGCAGCATGGCTCTGCTGCCAGCCGTCGGCCTGCTGCACAAAACGCAGGCGCAAGGCGTCGTGGTGGTGGATCAGTTGCGTCAACGCCGCGTCAAGCCGTACAGGCTCCAACGCTTCACGCGGGGTCAGCAGCAAGGACTGGTTCCAGTGATGACGCGCCGGGATCGCCTCGGCGAAAAAGCTCTGCTGTATGGGCGTCAGGATCACCTCGCCGCTGACCGGGTCTTGGTCGATCACGCTGACCTGGTCGAAGCTGGCCACGAGCGCCAGGCTGCGGACGCTCTGGTACTGGAACAGGTCGCGTGGGCTCAGGCGAATACCGGCCTGGCGGGCGCGGCTGACCACCTGGATGGAGATGATCGAGTCGCCGCCCAGTTCGAAGAAGTTGTCATCCTGGCCGACTTGCTCAACGCCGAGTACATCACTCCAGATCGCTGCCAAGGCTTTTTGCAAGGCGTTTTGTGGCGCGACAAATGCCTGTTGCAGCGCCGCGTCCGGTACTGGCAATGCCTTGCGGTCGAGCTTGCCGTTGGCGGTCACCGGCAACTTGGCCAGCGTAATGAAGTGGGTTGGCACCATGTACTCCGGCAAGCTTCTGAGCAGCCAGGCCTTGAGGTCGGTCGGCTCCTCGCCTTCGAGCACCAGGTACGCGACCAACTGCTTACCGCCGTGCACCAGCACTACCGCTTCGCGCACTTGCGCGTGCTGCATCAGGCGCGTTTCGATTTCGCCCAGCTCGATACGCAAGCCGCGCAGCTTGACCTGATGATCGAGGCGGCCAAGGTATTCGATCACCCCATCGGCACGTTGGCGCACGCGGTCACCGGTACGATACAGGCGCTCGCCGGTCACGAACGGGCTGGGTACAAAGCGCTCGGCGGTCAACGCCGGGCGCCGGTGGTAACTGCGCGCCAGGCCGATGCCGCCCAGGTACAGCTCGCCGCAAACGCCGGCCGGCACCGGATTGAGTTGCGCGTCCAGCACATAGGTGCCGAGGTTGGCGATCGGGCGGCCAATGGGCACGCTGTCGGCGCCTTCATCGACGCAGGTCCAGTGGGTGACGTCGATGGCCGCTTCGGTCGGGCCATAGAGGTTGTACAGCGCTGCATCCGGCAACTTGGCGAACACGTGCAGTTGCGCATCCAGGGGCAAGGCTTCGCCGCTGCACACGATACGCTTGAGGCTCGTGCACGCCTGCACGCCCGGCTCATGGATGAACGCGTGCAGCATCGACGGCACGAAGTGCAAGGTGGTGATAGCGTGCTGGCCGATGGTTTCGATCAGGCGCGCCGGTTCACGGTGTTCGCCAGGCGCGGCAACCACCAGGCGCGCGCCGGTCATCAGCGGCCAGAAGAACTCCCACACTGACACGTCGAAGCTGAACGGGGTTTTCTGCAACACCGCATCACTGGTATCCAAGCCATAGGCCTGCTGCATCCAGCTCAAGCGGTTGACCAGCGCGCGATGGCTGTTGCCGGCGCCTTTGGGCTTGCCGGTGGAGCCAGAGGTGTAGATCACATAGGCCAGGTTCAGGCCATGGACAGCCACAGCGGGCGCTTCGCTGCTGTAACCGTCAAGCCACAGCGCGGGCTGGTCCAGGGCAATCACCTGGATACCGACGGCGGGCAGCGAGGCCAGCAGGCTCTGCTGGCTGAGCAGCAGTTGAATGCCGCTGTCTTCGATCATGTAGGCCAGGCGTTCCTGGGGGTACTCAGGGTCGAGGGGCACATAGGCGCCACCGGCCTTGAGAATCGCCAGCAGGCCGATGACCATCTCGATGGAGCGCTCGACACAGATCCCCACCAGCACGTCGGGGCCTACACCCTGCTCGCCCAAGGCATGGGCCAGTTGGTTGGCACGCGCATCGAGCTGGGCGTAGGTCAAGGTGGTCGTACCGAACACCAGTGCCGGTGCATTCGGGGTGCGCTGTGCCTGGTCTTCGATCAGGTGATGAATGGCGCGTTCGGTCGGGTACGACTCGGCGGTCTGGTTCCACGTGTGAACCAGCCGTTGCTGCTCGCTGGCATCGAGCATCGGCAGCTCGCCGACACGCTGTTCGCCATCCACCACCATTGCCTGCAACAGGCTGATCCAGTGTTGGGCCATGCGCGCAATGGTGGGCGCGTCGAACAGGTCATTGGCGTAGGTCAACGCGGCATGCAGGGTGCCGGATTTTTCATAGGTATCCAGGGTCAGGTCGAACTGGGTGGTGCGGCCTTGCCATTCCACCAGGGCCAATTCCAGGCCGGATGCAGTGCTCACCGACGCGATGTCGGCGACCACCGGCTGGTGGTTGTACATCACTTGGAACAGCGGCGTGTGGCTCAGGCTGCGCTCGAGTTTCAACGCTTCTACCAGGCGCTCGAAGGGCAACTCCTGGTGAGCCTGGGCGCCAAGGGCGTGCTCCTTGATGCCTTGCAGCAACTCGGCAATGCGGGTTTGCCCGGTCAGTTCGGTGCGCAGTACCTGGGTGTTGACGAAAAAACCGATCAGCCCTTCGACTTCGGTACGGTTGCGATTGGCAATTGGCACCCCGACGCGGATATCGCCCTGCCCGCTGTAGCGGTGCAGCAGCACATTGAAGGCGCCGAGCAGCAGCATGAACAGGGTGACGTTGTGTTTTTGCGCGCAACTGCGCAGTTGCGCAGCCAGCGCCGGATCAATCGCGAAGTTATGCCGCGTGCCCTGGTAGCTGGGCATCGCCGGGCGCGGGTGGTCGGTTGGCAGTTCCAGTACCGGATGCTCATCACCAAGGCGCGCCTGCCAGTATTCCAATTGGCGCGCCTGCTCGCCTGCTTCCAGCCAGCGCCGCTGCCACAGGGCGTAGTCGCTGTACTGGATCGGCAGCGCCAGCAGTTGCGGCGCTTCGTTGCGTTCATGGGCGTCGTAGCAACGGATGAACTCGTCGATCAGCACGTTCATCGACCAACCGTCGGAGACGATGTGGTGCAGGGTCAGCAGCAACACGTGCTCCTGATCGGCGAGCTTGAGCAGTTGCACACGCAGCAGCGGGCCGTGCTCCAGGTCGAAGGGCAACAGGGATTGGTGAGTGGCGGCGTCGTTGACAGCCTGTTCGCGCTCGGCGGCGGGCAAGGCACTGAAGTCCAGGTGCTCGACCGTCAGCGACGGCTCTATCGGCACCTGCGCCAGACGTTCATCGGCCTGTCGCTGGAACACGGTGCGCAGGGTTTCGTGACGCGCCACCAGGCTGGCAAACGCTTGCTGCATCGCTGGCAGGCTCAGCACGCCGGTCAAGCGCACCGCACCGGGCAAATTGTAGGCGCCGCTGGCCGGGTCCAGTTGCCAGAGAAACCACATGCGCTGCTGTGCGTAGGACAGCGCTTGGCGATCCTCCGCCTCCACCCCTGCCGGAATCGGAAACCGGGAAAAATCCACGCCTTCTTTCTGCAACGCTTGCAGGAACAGTTGGCGTTTTTCCAGGGGCAGCCCGATAAACCGGCGAGCAAGTTTCAAGGAGTCTTCAGCGTTCATTTCTTCGAATCCGGGGCAATAGGCGGGAAGCACAAAGGCACGTCGTCCCTATAAAACGAACCGGAAGAGGAAAAATTAGCGGGGGATGGGGGGCTGTTGTCCGCGAGAAATGCGGGCTGCCGGGAAGCGTCCTACGAAAAACCAGTACGCTGCCGATATTTTCAGCGATGCGTGCGATCTAGGCTGCCGACGTCAGATTACCCAGCCGGTGACGCGAGGAAAATCCGAGAGTGAATCGCCAACTGCAATACCAAGGCTATACCGGCTCAATTGAATACAGCGCTGAGGACAATTGCCTGTTTGGCAGGCTTTTGTACATCAGCGCACTGGTGAGTTATGAAGGGCAAACCGAACAAGCGTTGGAGGCGGCCTTTCGAGAAGCCGTGAATGACGTTCTTAAACGGGAACGCAACGAAGCCCGTCAGCCCAACCGCCGGTAACCCAACACCGCCGAGCCCAACACCACCGCCCCCGCCGCCAACGCCACCCAGAACCCGCTGGCGGCGCCGAAGTGGTCGATCATCCAACCGGAGCTGGCGGCACCCATGGCCACGCCGATGCTCAGGCCGGTGATCAGCCAGGTCATGCCTTCGGTTAAGCGGCTGGGTGGGACGATCTGCTCGACCATGGCCATGGACACGATCAACGTGGGCGCGAAAAACAGGCCGGAGATGAAAATCGCAGCGGCCAGGCCCGGAATATTGCTCACCAGCAACAAGGGCAAGGTGGTCAACGCCGTGGCTACGCCGCAGCACAGGAACTGGCGCGGCAACGGCGCCTTCAGCTTGAGGGCACCGAAGGCCAACCCGGCCAGGCACGAACCGATGGCATACACCGACAGCACGATACTCGCCGCCGCTGGCTGGCCCTGCTGCTGGGCGAACGCCACACTGACCACATCCACCACGCCGACGATCACACCCATGGCCAGCAGCAGGATCATCAGGATCAGTACCGACGGTGAAGCGATCAGCCAACGGCCATGGGCGCCTTGGTGGGCGTGAACGGGTGGCTCGGTTTGCCGTTGCATTACAAAGGTGGTGACACCCACGGCCAACAACACTGCCGCGACCAGGGGCCCGGCCTCAGGAAACAGCACCACGCTCAAGCCCACGGAAATCGGCGGGCCGACGATGAAGCACACCTCATCCAGCACCGACTCCAGGGCAAACGCGGTTTGCAGCTTGGGCTGGCCGCGATACAGCTCGGTCCAGCGCGCCCGCACCATGGCCGACATATTGGGCATGCAACCGGCCAGCGCGGCGAACAGGAACAGCGTCCAGTTCGGGGCCTGCAAGCGCGTGCACAGCAGCAACATCAAAAGCGCCCCGCCGCCGATCAGCGCGGCAATCGGCAGCACCTTGCCCTGGCTGTAACGGTCAACCCAACGTGACACCTGCGGCGCACAGAATGCCGTGGCCAAGGCAAACACCGCCGCCACCGAGCCGGCCAGCCCATAGCCGCCATGAACCTGGGAGAGCATGGTGATCAGGCCGATGCCGGTCATCGATATCGGCATGCGCGCCAGCATGCCGGCCAGTACAAAAGCCCGAGCGCCAGGAACCTGGAACAACTCGGCGTAGGGGTTTGCCATGACTTGAACGCCTTCTGGTCCTTAAATTGCGCAATCTTTTATCACACCAACCGCTTGATCTGCTTATGCCGCCACACCAATCGGTAATAAGCGGTCTGCAACACCAGCATCGCCAGGTACGTCACCGGGAACGCCATCCACACCCCTTCCAACCCGAAGTGGGCGTTGAACAGATACGCCATCGGCAGCTCCACGCAGAGCACGCAGAAGATCGAGATCGCCACTGGCATCAGCACCACGCCACTGGCGCGCATGATGCCGCCGATCACCGCCTGGAACCCGAACACCAGGATGCTCCAGAGCATGATGTGCAACAGGTGTTCGGCCCTGACCCGTGCGCCGTCGTCGGTGATGAACAGGCCCAGCAGCCAGTGCGACAGCCCATAACCGAGCACGATCAGGCCGCCGGTCAGGCACAGGTTGATCACCAAACCGGTACGCAAGATCGGTCCGATGCGCTCCAGGCGCCCGGCGCCAATCGCCTGGGCACCGAGAATCGACGCGGTGATGGCAATCGACAGCGCCGGAAACTGCACATAGTTGACGATCTGCGTCACCGCGCCATAGGCCGCCGTGGCTTGGGAGCCATGGCCGTTGACCAGCGCCAGGATGACCAATTCCGACAGCGACAACACCACCATTTGCAAGCCTGTCGGCAAGCCGATGCGCAGGACTTTGCCGAGGATGACGCGATCCAGGCGCAAGGCCGCGAGCAGCTCGCGGTCCGGCGCCATCACATGGTTTTTATGCCGCAGGCGCAAGATCAGGAACAGCATCGCCAAGGCGTTACCCACTAACCCCGCGTACACCGCACTCTGGATGCCCATAGGCGGCAGGCCGATCCAGCCGCGAATCAGCGCCGGGGTCAGCAACAAGCCCACCAGGGTCGAGACCATCAACGCCAACAACGGCGAAATCGTGTCGCTGACCCCGCGCAGCAGTTGGGTATAGAGGATGAACACCAGCAACAGCGGCATGATCAACATCATCATCTGCGCGTAACCCACCGCATCGTCGAGCACATCCACCGGCGTGCCCAGTGCCTGCAACGCCGGGCGTGCGAACAGGCTGCCGAGCACGGCGGCAATCAGGCCCACCAGCGCTCCCAGGGTCAGAGTGGCACCGGTGATCACCTTGACCAATCCAGTCTCCTGGGCGCCCCACGCCTGACCGATCAACACCGAGGCGCCCGCCCCCAGGCCGATCACCAGGGCGATAAAGAAAAACACGATGGGGAACATCCCCGACACCGCCGCCAGCGCCTGGGTGCCGAGCATTTGCCCGACATAGATGCCGTTGAGGGTGCCGGAAAAGCTTTGCAGAAAATTGGACAGCACCATGGGTGCCAGAAAGATCAGGTAGATCTGCCAAAGCGGCCGTTGCTGGGTAACTTCCATGAAGGTGCGGGTCCCTGGGTTATTGAGCTGGGAAGGCATTGCGCGACAACCAGGCCAGGTACGCCTGCAGGTCCGGCGGCCAGTGCGCGATTTTGTTGGAAAAGTCGGCCCGATCCTGGGCAAACAGCGCGCGCGAAGCGTCTTCGAACCCCGGCAGGTCGCCGCCGATGGCGCTCATGAAACGATAGCTGGCTTCCTTGGCCTGGCGCACCTGATCAGCGCTGGCGTGGGCTGTGCGCGCCTCATCCACCAGGCGACGCAAAGCAGCCGAAGCACCGCCGCGCTGCTGGGCGAGCCATTCCCAATGGCGCGGCAACAAGGTGACTTCACGGGCGACCACGCCCAACTTCGGGCGACCCACCGAGGGCGTAGCGGGCGGCTCGTCGTCGATGTCGGCCTGTGCGGGTGACTGCGGCGTATAGCCCGCCGGCCAAGGGTAGTCGACCTGCATGCCGGTGGCATCATCGAAAACCAGCAAGCTACCGGCGGGCAACGCTTGATCGGCAAGGGCCGTGGCGACTTCGGGATAAGTACCGGCAGCAATGCGCTGATGACCTGCGAAAGCGCTGCACAAGGGAGGATTTTGCGTAGGCATGATTTATTACCCGGGTTTTATTTGTTTTACCCGGGTTATATTAGTCAGTAATTTGCGGATTGCAAGGCCCTGGATTAACGTGCGACCAACACGGCCAGTTCTTCACGAGTGTTGCTGATGACAGCACCCGCCTTGAGCATCTCATTCACCGCCTGTACACCGCCCTCCTCGCTGATGCTGCGGCACGCCGGCAGATGCAGGACCACTTGCAGGCCGGCCTCGAGCAGTTGCAATGCGGTGGTCTTGACGCAGTAATCCAGGGCCAGCCCACCGACAATCACACGGCCCACGCCCTGGGCCTTGAGGTACTCGATGACGCCGGTGGACAGTTTGTCGTGCAGGTCGTGGTAGCAGGCGCCGTAGGGGTGCAGGTCGGGCTCGACGCCTTTCCAGATGAAGTAGTCGTAGTCATAGGGCGTGGGCAGCTCGTCGAGCAAGGTGAAACCCTCGGTACCTGGCACGCAGTGGCTGACCCACGTGACATCGGCGTGGGGCAGCCCGGTGGGTTGCAGCATCTCGCTGTGCTGCGCGACCACCCAGGGTGCATGCGGGGTGTGGGCGTCCTTGCTGCCGATGCGATGGCCGGCAAGGCTGGCCATGAAGTTGAGCTCGGCGCCAATACGGTCGCCACCGGCCACCGGCAACTCGTTGGGGCATAGCGGTGTGAAGCTCTTCTGGGCGTCGACATCGAATGAAGCGATGGCGGTTTTCTCAAGGGTCATGATGACTCTCCGGTGGCCTGGGGCGGTCTACTTTTTTAATCGAAGCTTTGCTGATCAGCCACGAAGTCATGAACAATAAAGATCGAATGTGGGAGGGGGCTTGCTCCCGATAGCAGTGTTTCAGCCACATATTCAGTGACTGACACGCCGCTATCGGGAGCAAGCCCCCTCCCACATTTTTGAACGGTAGATGACTTTAGTTCATCCAGTTGCCGCCATCCACGTTATAAGTCTGGGCGACTACGTAATCGGCTTCCTTCGACGCCAGGAAGATCGCCATGCCGGTCAGGTCTTCAGCAGTCCCCATCCGCCCGAACGGCACCCCATCCCCTACCCGCTTTTTCTTCTCCCCAGGCGCCAAACCTTCATGCTTGGCAAACAGCGCGTCCACCCCATCCCAGTGCTCGCCGTCCACTACCCCCGGGGCGATTGCGTTGACGTTGATGCCCTGCTTGATCAGGTTCAGCCCCGCGGATTGCGTCAGGCTGATCACCGCCGCCTTGGTCGCGCAGTAGACCGCCACCAACGGCTCGCCCCGCCGTCCGGCCTGGCTGGCCATATTGATGATCTTGCCGCCATGGCCCTGGCTGATCATCTGCCGGGCTGCGGCCTGGAGAGTGAACAGAGTGCCGGCGACGTTGATCGAGAACAGCCGCTCAAAGCTGTCGCGGGTGATGTCGACGATGGGCGCCAGGTCAAACAGCGCGGCGTTGTTGATCAGGATATCCAGCTTGCCGGCATGGGCCACCACTGCGGCGATTGCGGCGTCGATGGAGGCTTGGTCGGTGACGTCCATCGCCACGGCGTAGGCCTGGGGCCCCAGGTCGGTGGCGGTGGCCTGTGCCCGTTGCAGGTTGATGTCGGCAATGGCAACGGTGGCGCCTTCAGCGATGTAGGCCTGGGCAAACGCACGGCCAATACCCCGCGCCGATCCAGTGATCAGCGCGCTTTTACCTTCGAGTCGTTTCATGTGGGCGTCCTGTAAACGTTATTTCGGGTAGCCGGCGCGCTTCATCTCGCGCTCGGTGCTGGACTGCGCCTGCTGCAATGCCTGGTCAACCGACATACCGCCGGTGAGTGCCGCTGAGAACAGCTTGCCGACAGAGGTGCCGATGGCCTGGAACTCGGGGATGGTCACGTACTGGATACCCACGTACGGCACCGGTTTGGCCGAAGGGTGCGCGGGGTCGGCGTGTTTCATCATCTCCAGAGTCACCTGGGCAAACGGCGCGGCCTGCAAGTACGCCGCGTTATAGGTGGACTGGCGCGTGCCCGGCGGTACGTTGGTGACGCCTTCTTTCTCGGCGACCAGTTTGATGTAGTCCTTGGACGTCGCCCAACTGATGAAAGCCTTGGCGGCATCCTTGTGCCTGGAGGTGGCCGGGATCGCCAGGGACCAGGCGTAGAGCCAGGAAGAACCCTTGTCGGTGACTTCGGTGGGCGCTGCGGCGAAACCTACGCTGTCGGCGACTTTGCTCTGGCTTTTATCGGTGGTGAAGGAGCCGGCAACACTGGCATCCACCCAGATCGCACACTTGCCGCTGTTGAACAGCGCCAGGGTCTCGTTGAAGCCATTGCTGGAAGCGCCCGGCGGGCCATATTGCTTGAGGGTGTTGACGTAGAAATTGGCGGCCGCGGTCCATTCGGGGCTGGTCAGTTCGGGCTGCCATTGCTCGTCGAACCAGCGGGCGCCGAACGCGTTGGCCATGGTGCTCAGCAGGGCGATGTTCTCGCCCCAACCGGCCTTGCCACGCAGGCACAGGCCGTACTGGTCTTTGTCCTTGGCGGTAAGCTTGGCAGCGAACTCACCCAGTTCAGTCCAGGTGGGGTGTGACGGCATGCTCAGGCCGGCTTGCTTGAACAGGTCGGTGCGGTAGTAGGTGACGGTACTTTCGCCGTAGAACGGCAAGGCATACAACGTGTTGTTGACCGACAGGCCCTGGCGCACCGAGGGGAAGATGTCCTCGATGTCGTAGTCGGCCGGCAGTTGGGTCAATGGTTCCAGCCAGTGCTTGGCACCCCACAACGGGGTTTCGTAGGTGCCGATGGTGAGCACGTCGAACTGCCCGCCCTGGGTGGCGATGTCAGTAGTAAGGCGCTGGCGCAACACGTTTTCTTCCAGTACGACCCATTTGAGCTTGATATCCGGATGCTGCGCTTCGAACACCTTGGACAGGCGTTGCATGCGGATCATGTCACTGTTGTTGACCGTGGCGATGGTGACAGTGTCAGCGGCGTAGCTGGGTATGGCCAGGGCCAGGCCGGTCAGCAGGAACAGTGCTTGCGGGAGCTTGAACATGGCGGTTTCCACCTGTTGTTTTTGTTGTTGAGCAGCGATTACAGCAGCTTGGCCAGGCCCTCACAAACGCCTGGCGAATGCGCGGCTGATACTTTTT
Organism: Pseudomonas haemolytica; assembly: GCF_009659625.1. Classification (GTDB taxonomy): domain Bacteria; phylum Pseudomonadota; class Gammaproteobacteria; order Pseudomonadales; family Pseudomonadaceae; genus Aquipseudomonas; species Aquipseudomonas haemolytica. The sequence continues at coordinate 333,218 of NZ_VOIW01000006.1, forward strand.
TAACCTCACGCCCAGGATCAAAAAAGTACCAGTGCCAGGTGAAACCGGGAGTAGCGCACTGATTGCCAGTGCGCGTATTTTGAGGCCATCGCACACCTACAAGAGGCAGCACCATGCCCGTCAGCCGCGCTACCCTGTTCGAGCACCGCCCTGCGGAACTTGAAGTGATCCTGCCCGAACCGGACCACTGCTTCCGGTGGTTTGAACATGACTACCCCTATGAACTGGCGCGCTGGAACCATCACCCCGAATTCGAAATCCACCTGATCCGCCAAGGCAGCGGCAAGCTGGTGGCAGGCGACTATATCGGTGCCTTCAGCGCCGGCCATGTCGCCCTGATCGGACCTGACCTGCCCCACGACTGGATCGGCGACCTGGCGCCCGGCGAATACCTGAGCGGCCGCGATGTGGTACTGCAATTCGACGGCGCCGCCCTCCTCGCCCTGCGCAACACCCTGCCGGAACTCGGCGATTTACAGCCGCTGTTTGAACAGGCGCGACGTGGCGTTGAATTTACCGGGGAGACCGCTGCAAACGCAGCAAGGCTGATGGAAGCCATCGGCAGCGCCCACGGCCTGCAACGCCTGATCCTGTTCCTGCAATTGCTCGATACCCTGAAGAACGCCCCGCCGCCACAGGCCAAGGCCCTGGCCAGCCCGTGCTACGCACCGACCCTGGACGCGCGCAGTGCCGAACGCATCAACAGGGCTTTCGATTACCTTATGCGGGAGCTGACCGGCGATGTGCGCCTGTCGGAGATTGCCCGGCAATTGGAGATGAGCGAACCGGGCTTCTCGCGTTTCTTCAAGCGCAACACCGGCCACGGTTTTATCGACCTGATGCGCAAGTTCCGCGTGCAACGTGCCTGCCGGTTGTTGCTGCAAAGTGAGATGTCAGTGGCGGATATCTGCTTTGAGGTGGGCTACGCCAACCTGTCCAATTTCAACCGCCACTTTCGCATCGAAATGCACCAGACGCCGAGCGAATACCGGCGGCAGACCGCGATGCATTTATTCAGCCCCATCGCCAAGCTCGCCTAATGAGCCAGTGCCTGTTGCGCAAGGTGCGCAACCCGCAACTCAATCTCGGCGCGCTCGCGCTCCTGGTCTTCCAGAAACCAGGCTGCGGACAACCCGGCGTGGGCCACCACCCATTGCAGCACGCGCGTGCGCGACAGGCCCGCCGCCTGGGTGATGACCTCGACCTGGCGGCTGAAACGCTGCGGGTTGCTACAGGTGGGTAAATCCGGATTGCAGATCAGGTTGACGTAGTCGTAGCCGCGCTCACCCATCACCCGCTTTGGATCAATCGCCAGCCAGCCTCGGGGGCCAAAGTCGAGGATATTGTCGTGATGGATATCACCGTGCAGCACCACCACATCCTGCGGTGCCGCCAACAATGTGCGGGCCACTGTCGCGCAGTCGCGTAGCACCCCACCCTCGCGCTCGGCGGCGCGCCACAAGGACTTGAACCATTCGTCCAGCCCAAGCAAGCCCTCGGGCGGTGACGCACGGGGCTCATGCAGCCGGGCCACGGTGGCGCAGGCGATCCGGCTGGCTTCGTCGTCCTGGCCATTGAGGGCCATATGCATCAACGAGCCCTGGCCGGTGGCCCGCTCCATCAATACGGCGGTGTGGTCATGGGCAAACACCTGCGCCGCGCCGTCACCTGCCCACCAGCTCAGCAGGCGGCCGCCGAGCTTTTCTTCAGGGGTATGAGCAATTTTCAACATCGCCGGCACGCCTTGCCAGCGCACCGGCAGGAGGTGACTGCCAGGCGTGACGATGGGCTCGCCATCGGCACTCAGTTTCCAGGCGTGCAGGTAGTGATCGAACATAGAGGTCCTCCAATCGGTGGTGCAGAAGGATGACAGGTAACACGCTGGTTTTCTGACCAAAACGTCGACTAATCCGCCTTTTTTCTAAACAGTTCAAGCCATTGACACAAGTTGGTACAACCTGTGCAAACGTTTGCGGAACGAACTTGACCACCAAGTTCACTTCTACCCGTTAAAACGGGCTTCAACCGCGTACGAATAAGGATTTTCAATGCACCCTACCTCAAGGCCCCGCGCTTGCTTTGGTGTTTCCTTGCTACTGGCCGCCGTTACGGGAGTACTCAGTGCACCCATTTTGGCGCAGGAAAAGCCCGTGGATGACTCAGCACAGGGCGAAACCCTCAGCCCTGAGGCCAATCCCCCGGCGAAAAAAGGCGTCTATCTGTCGGAATGGTTCAATCAGGACCTGACGCTGATCGGCAGCAAAGACATCAGCTTCGGCCCCAAGCCCCAGGATGACGTCTACCTGGAGTACGAGTACTTCGGGCGCAAAGGGCCCTTTGAGTTGTACGGCTATATCGACGTACCGAAGATCCTCACCATCGGTAACAGCAATGACAAGGGCGTGTGGGACCATGGCTCGCCGGTGTTCATGGAGCATGAACCGCGGATCTCCATCGACTACCTGGCAGGCCGCAGCCTGGCGATTGGCCCATTCAAGGAATGGTATGTGGCCTTTGACTGGATCTACGACCACGGCAGCCGCAAGGAAAACCGCGCCAACACTCTGTACAGCGGCCTGGGCACCGATATCGATACCCACTCGCGGGTCAACCTGTCGGCCAACTTCTACGGGCGCTACCAGTGGGAAAACTACGGCGCCAGCAATGAATATTCCTGGGATGGCTACCGTGCGCAGATGAAGTACATCGTACCCATCGGCAAGTTCGACAACGGTGCCTCGCTGACCTACATCGGTTTCACCAACTACGATTTCGGTTCAGACCTGCACAAGGACAACCCGGCGCGCACCGCCAATTCCCTGGTGGCCACCAATGTGTTGCTGTACTCGTTCACCCACCTGCGCTTTACCCTGGTCGGTCGTTATTTTCATAACGGCGGCAACTGGGAGGACGGCAGCGAGTTGAATTTCGGCGAAGGCAACTTCCGCGCCCGCTCCGACGGCTGGGGCTACTACGCCGGCGTGGGATACCAATTCTGATCAAGGAGCTGTAGATGAAAGCACTGACCCGTATGTCGCTGGCCGTCGGCCTGGCCCTGCTGCCCCATTTGGTGCTGGCGGATAACCCGGCGCCGATCAAACCCAAGGTGATGCTGATCACCATGTTCGCCCCCGAGGCGCAAACCTGGATCGACCGCCTGGAGCTCAAGCAAGAAGTGCGTGTGCCAGGCTTGTCTGCCGAGTACCCGGTGATTCGCTGCAACACCCAGGACGTGTGCCTGCTGGTGACCGGCATGGGCCAGACCAACGCTGCCGCGTCAACACTGGCGTTAGCCCTGTCACCCAAGTTCGACCTGCGCCAGAGCTACTTCCTGATCGCCGGGATTGCGGGCATCAGCCCCAAGCACGGCACCATCGGTACCGCGGCCTGGGCCCATTACCTGGTGGAGTTCGGCACCCAGTGGGAGCTGGATTCACGGGATGCACCCAAGGATTGGCCGACCGGCTATACCGGTATCAATACCAAGGGCCCCAACGAAAAACCACCGCTGGACTACAAGACCGAAGTGTTTGAGCTCAACCCCAAGCTGCAAGCCAAGGCATTTGCCTTGTCGCACACGGTGGAGCTGACGGAAAGCAAGGAGTCTACCGCCTGGCGCAAACACTACCCCGCCGCCCCGGCCAATCAGCCGCCGCAAGTCACGCGTTGCGATACCCTGGCGGGCAACACCTGGTTTTCCGGCACTCGCCTGAGCGAACGCGCCGAAGTCTGGACCAAATTGCTCACCGACAATAAAGGCGAATACTGCACCACTCAGCAAGAAGACAATTCCACCTATGAAGCGCTGCTGCGTGCCAGCCGCGAAGGCTTGGTGGATATCCAGCGCCTGGCCGTGGTGCGCGCGGGCTCAGACTTTGACCGGCCTTATCCTGGCTACAGTGAAGTAGACAATCTGCTCAAGTATGCGGACCAGGGCGGGTTCGTGCCGGCGTTGGAAAACCTGTATCGCACGGGCAATCCGTTGGTCCAGGCGATTGTGAAGAACTGGTCGGCGTGGGAAAAAGGCGTACCCGAGGTCGAGTGAAGACTGGCCGCCGCCAAGCGAACTGTTTTTACTTATCCTGCAGGCACCGGATTACCCGGGCCTGCAGGTCGATCATGTCAACCGTGAGCGGACTTGGTGCATTCACAGTCCGTCGCCGAAGCGCAAGGTTCACCGTGGGCGTGGTGCTCGGCACAGCCCTGACAGCAATAACCTTTACCGTCCTTCATTATCGCGTCGGTGCCCAGTACACATTTGCAGTGTGGGCAAGCACAGGTTTTATCTGGCATGGTCAGACTCCTTTTTCATGGTCGTCCCGGTGCGGCGAACGCCACACCTTAAGCAGTGACTCCGTGCACGACACCAAGGTTCAGCGCCATCAGTCGGCCGCGCGTGTATTGCTGCGATACATGAACACCAGCGCCAAGGCCAGGCAGAGCATTGCCACGATGCGGCTACCTGACAATTCGATCGCCGGGTTGCCCAGCCAGCCGAAGTTGTCGATCAGCATACCCATGCCCAACTGCCCGACAATCACTGCCACCGTGGCGACTGCCGTGCCAACCACAGGCACCGCGCCGACCATCACCAGCATGTACACCACGCCGAACAGGGCACCGGTCAGTTGCCACTTCGGCACATCCAGCAGGCTGACGGCCTGGGCCGGTTCGAAGAAAAATATCAGCAGCGCGGTGGTGAGCGCGCCGACCGCAAAGGTCAGCAGACTGCTGCGCAACACGCCTACTGTCTGGCCCAGACGCCCGTTGATCGCGGCCTGCACACTCAACACCGCGCCTGCTGCAATCACCACCACCAATAACATAATCAGATTCATCGCCTTACCCTCGTGCAATCAGAACCAGTGCCGCCACAATCAACGCCAGCGCAATCCAGCGCTCGCCATTGACGCGCTTGCGCGCCGTACCGAACCAACCGAAGTGGTCGATCAATACGCTCTTGCCCACCTGGCCCGACAGGATCGCGATCATCGTCATGGCAATGCCGATGTGCGGCGTGGCCAGGGTCAGCACTACTACGTACATCGGCCCCAGGAACCCGCCGATCAACTGCCAGCGTGGCAATTGGGTGAATGCCGGGCCCTTCTGCGGGCCGCTGAACAACAGCAGTAAAAACAGGATTGCCGTGCCGACGCCGAAGATGCTCAAGGTCGCCCACAAATGCCCGACCTGCACACCCAATGGCCCGAGCAGGCCGGCCTCCACCGACAGGCCCATGCCCGCCAGGATCACCAACGGCAACAACAGCAGCCGCAGAAGGTTTTTGTTCGGCCTGGCCTGTGCCACACCCTCGATAGTCCGTGCCTGCATACATCACCTGCGCATCAAGAAAGGAAACATGGCGCGCATTATCCGGTGGCCGTCCTATGCGATAAATGGGAGTATGCAGACAACACCTTTGCGCAATACGCACAGCCTGGAGACAAGATGCAGGGCTTGAATGAATTGAGTTTCAAAGCGCTGCGCCTGTTTGTGGCAGTGCTAGACCATGGCAGCTTTTCCGAGGTGGCCCGCCGCGAAAGCCTGGCGCCCTCTTCCATTTCGCGGCAGATCCAACTGATGGAACAGGCCCTCGGCCAGCAATTGCTGTACCGCCATACCCGCGCCGTGAGCCCTACCGAAGCCGGGCGCCTGCTCGGGCATCACGCGCGCCTGGTACTGGAGCAGTTGGAAACAGCGAACCAGGCCCTGCAGGAACAGGACAGCGAACCCAGCGGGCTGGTGCGCATCAACGCGCCGATGGTATTCGGCCAGCGCCACCTTTCACCGTGGCTGGGGGAGTTGTGCCGGCGCTACCCGAAGTTGCAACTGGATATCCAGCAGACCGACACCTTCGTCGACCCGCTGCAAGATGGCACCGACCTGCTGTTTCGCATCGGCGTGCTCAATGATTCCGGCATGCAGGCACGCATCTTCGCGCCCCAGCGTTTTCGCATCGCCGCCAGCCCCGCCTACCTGGCGCACCATGGCACACCACGCCACCCTGACGAACTGGCCAACCACCAATGCCTGGCCTACAAAGGCATCACCGGCCAGCAGCGCTGGTTCTTCAGGCACGGCCAGGGCGACTGGACACCCTACAGCGTCAAGGGCCCGATTACCGGCAACCACGCCGATACCCTGACCCACGCCGCCGAACAGGGCCTGGGGTTGGTGGTGTTTCCTTCCTGGTTGATTGGCGAAAGCTTGCGCGCCGGCACCTTGCAGGCTGTGCTGACTGAATACGACGTCGCCACCACCCTGGAGCCCCAGCAGATTGCGGCGTTATGGCCCGGCAGCCGGAGGCTGTCGCTGAAGGTGCGTACGGTGATCGATTATTTCGTCGAGTGTTTCGGGGCGGTGCCGTATTGGGATCGGTGAGCCCTATCGCCGCTTCTGAACGAAACCGGCAGGGAAATTTCCTCGTAGGAAAAGTAGGCCCGTTCTGATTTTACGGGCCAGTATTTCTGGGCACGATGTGTTGGGGCAGACTTTGGCGAATTCTTTTTTTGGAGAGATGCCATGGATGTCGTGTATTACAAACCATCACGCGCCGAACGAGCGGCCTTGACCAGTGGTCGAGCCGTCTTTGATAGCGTTCGTAGTTTTGGCTATATTTGGCCAAAATACGGGGAAGACCACATGATTACCGTCGCGCTGGGTGAAGCAAAAAACAACCTGTCCAAACTGGTCGATGAAGCCGCCGCCGGCAAAGTCATCACCATTGCCAAACATGGCCGTGCAATGGCACAGCTTGTCCCCATCGGTAAATCCAAGGGCCGGCGAATTGGCGCAATGAAGGGCAAGCTGGTCATCCCCGAAGACTTCGACGCACCGCTACCCAGCGATATGTTGGATGCGTTTGAGGGCAGTCCTTCATGAGACTGCTGCTGGATACCCATATCCTGCTGTGGGCACTCAACGATGACCCCAAGCTGTCCGGCAAAGCCCGCAAACTGATTGAAAACGCCGCAGAAGTCTACGTCAGCGCGGCAACATTCTGGGAAATGGCAATCAACGTTGGCGTGGGAAAGCTCGCCGTAGACCTGGATGAAATCCGCGAGTATTGCCTGGAAAGCGGTTTCGTCGAACTCCCCATCACCTTGGAGCACGCCATTGCAGTCAAGGATCTCGAGCATCATCACAAGGACCCTTTCGATCGGCTGATTATTGCAACCGCGCTGAGTGAACCAATGAAGCTATTAACAGCCGATCCGCAGGTTGCCCAATACACATCCCTGGCGATGTTAGTTTAGGTGATGCGCCAGTAGCGCGATGTCCAATCAAAACAACCACTGCCCAATCAACCACGCATTCGCCCCACTGATCACCGCAAACAGAAACCATGCCAACAGCCGCGTGGGCAGTCGGTTAACGAACGGCCCCATCAACTGCTTGTCGCCGGTCATGCGGATCAGCGGATACAGCGCAAAGGGCAACTGCAGGCTCAGTACCACCTGGCTGAGAATCAGCAGCTTGCCGATGGCATCGTCGCCCATCAGCCATACGCCGAGGAACGCCGGAATCAACGCCAGCCCACGGGTGATCAGCCGTCGTTGCCAGCAAGGTATGCGCAGGTTCAGGTAGCCCTCCATGATCACTTGCCCGGCAATGGTGCCGGTAAAGGTCGAACTCTGCCCGGACGCCAACAAGGCGATACCGAACAGAATGCTGGCGAAGGCGCCACCCACCAGCGGGTCGAGCAGATGGTACGCGTCCTGGATTTCCACCACATCGGTGTGGCCAGTCTTGTAGAACGCCGCCGCAGCCAGCACCAGGATCGCCGCGTTGACCAGCAAGGCCAGGGCCAGGGAGCCGATGGTGTCGATACGCGCCAACTTGACCGCGTCCTGCTTGCTGGCCAGGTCCTTGCCGAACAGGCGCGTCTGCACGATGGAGGTGTGCAGGTAGAGGTTATGGGGCATGACCGTGGCGCCAAGGATACCGATGGCCAGGTACAACGGCGCAGCATCGCTGATGGCCGACAATGACGGGGTGAAACCGCTGAGCACGTCAGGCCAGTAGGGTTTGATCAGCACCAGTTCGATAAAAAAACACACGCCGATGGTCGCCACCAGCGCCAGCATGATCGCTTCCAGGCGGCGAAAGCCGCGGTTTTGCAGGGCCAGGATCAATAGCGTATCGAAGGCGGTAATGACAATACCGGTGGTCAGCGACACGCCAAGCAGCAGGTGAAACGCCAGGGCGCAGCCGAGCACTTCGGCAAGGTCGGTGGCGATGATGGAGATTTCCGCCAATACCCACTGGGTACGTGAGGAGCGCTTGCTGTAACGCTCGCGGCACAGTTGCGCCAGGTCTTTACCGGTGGCGATGCCCAGCCGCGAGCACAGGCATTGCACCGCCATCCCCGCCAGGCTGGCGAGCAGCACCACAAACAACAGGCTATAGCCGTAGCGTGACCCGGCTTCGATGGCGGTTGCCCAGTTGCCAGGGTCCATGTAGCCGATGGAGATCAGCAGGCCAGGCCCGGCAAACATCAGCATTCGTTTGAAAAACGATGCCTTGGGGTCAACGGCGACAGAGCCGGCCACTTCCGGTGGGCAGAACGGGGCGGTAGCGATTTTCGGCAGGCTGAATTTCACGCAGTATTCCAGGCAAATACACAAGACTTGGGCAGCAGCTTATCAGTCAGACGCGACCGTGCGCATCACCGTGTCCCGCGGCAGGTCAAACGCTTCCACCACTTGCACCACCAGGTCCAGCTCCTGGTTCAGCGCCTCGCGCTCCATGCGCTGGCGAATCACGCCGATCACCAAGACCGCCAGGGTGGTGATCGAATACGCCGGGCCGGAAAACGCCCGTACACCGCTGACCAGCAACATCGCCGCGGCCAGCGCCTGGCCCACCAGCGGAATCGCCGTGGCCGCACCGCGCCGCAGGATAAACCCGGTCAGCCCGGCCAGCGCGGTGCCGCTCAAGGCTGTCGTGGCCGACCGGCCCACATCGAAGCGGGTGAACAGGCCCTGCTCTTTTTGCGCAGCGGCCTTGAGCTCGGCATCGAACGCCTGGCGGTCGGCGCGGCTGAGCTTGTCCTTGTACTGCTCGATCAGTTTTTCTGCGACTTGCCCTTCGATATCCGCCAGCACCACGTTTCCAAGCGGTTCGTCGAACGTGATGCCCAAACGCTGCGCCACATCCTCGGCAATCTGGCGATAGCCCACGCCGTGACCACGGGCCAGGTTCATAAAGCTGTCACCGCCCATGCGCTGCAACTCGATGGCCAGCTTCAACGGTTCGCGCACATTGGCATCAATCGAGGCACTGCGCTTTTGCGCCATCAGCTCGGCGAGGAACTTCAACTCATCCGGTCGCGCCTGCACCAGTGCCGGGAACAAATCTCCATCCTCCTCGGCAAAGCGCACTTCACTGCTGCGCTGGTCCGCACGGATCATGCCGCGCCGCTCCTGCAGCAAGTCGGTGTACTGCACCACGGTCTTCAACTGCGGCCAGTAGGCGGCATGATCGAAGCTGGCCAGGTGCACATTGGTGACCTTGGTCTTGAGCGCGGGCGTCACGTCAATCGCATAACGACCGATGCACCGTTCGGTATCCGGTTTCATGGCCAGCGCCCAGTCCTTGCTCGAATGACAGTTGATCAGCCGCCCCTTGAGCGGCGCCGACACGTCATCCCAAGGGCTCGATGTACAGATCGCCCCGCCCATCAGCAACAGGTTATGCAACGGCAGTTCGCGGGCCACCTCGGGGCTGGCCAGCAGGCTCTTGACCAGGATTCTTGCGCCCAGGGAGTGGCCGATCAGGTTGATGCGCCGCACCGGCAGTGACTCGGCGTGCAGGTAGCCGGCCAGCTCGGGCAGCAAGGTCTTGGCCACTTCATCGACCCGCGCCTCGACACTCTTGTAATGGTCAAGAAAATAGCCAATCGCCTTGCCCACGCCCACCGTCGCGGCGCCCAGGCCGCCGCCGCCGAGCATCGAAGTGATCACATCCTTGAACGGCGCAAACAGGTTTTCCAGAAAGTGCCCCGCCGGCCAGAACAGCATCAGGTTGGTCGAGCCTTCGATACCCGCCAGTTGTTCCTTGAAACTGCCCAGTTGCTGACGGTTGAAGAAAGCCGAGTAGCCGTGAACATAGAGATTGAGCACATCCCCCTGTGGCTCGCCACACAGGACGAACGTGGGCTTGCGGGTGCGGTGCATTTCATCCCACTGGTGTTGCATGGGCCGGTGACTCCTGGTGGCAAGGGACGGCGATAGTAACAAACAGAGCCGATAGGAAAGGTGAATCCTGACCGACGTGTGCCCGGCTCAGAACAAGGGTGTCGCCTTGGACCTGCCCAGGTAGCGCGTTGGGGAATCCCCCAGATTGCGGCGGAACACCGAGGTGAATGCACTGGAACTGCTGAAACCCAACGCCAGCGCTACCTCGGTAATAGACGCACCCTGACCGAGCTGGGCCGTGGCCTCCAACAGGCAAACCTGCTGGCGCCAGGCCACAAACGTCATGCCAGTGCTGTCATGGAAATGCCGGGTGAAGGTGCGCCGGCTCATGCTCGCCCACGCGGCCATCTCGTCGAGGGAAACAGCCTGCGTCGGCGCCTCCAGAAAGCGTTGGCACGCCCGCGCCAAGCGCGGTTCAGCGGGTAGCGGCGCGCTGAGGGGCAACTCGGCCATGGCGCCGATTTCATCCACCAACAGCGCCAGCACACTGAGCTGGCGGACACCGCCCACCGCCGAAGGCCCGATCGCCAGCGCCGCTTGCAACAAATGCCTGAGCAGCGGCGACACCTCGAACACCTGGCAATGCGCCTGCAGGCCGGCACGGCGGGCAGCTTCGTCATCCAGGTAAGTGTTCAACATGACCACCTCACCGCGCATGTGCATGGCATGGGGCACACCCGCTGGCACCCAGATAGCCCGCTGCGGCGGCACTACCCAATTGCCGAGGTCGGTGAACATTCTCATCGCGCCGGTGGAAGCGTAGGCAAACTGACCCCGCACGTGGGTATGCCGCTCGAACACGCTGCCACCGGGATACTGGCGCAGGGTGACCACCGCGTCGGGGTCGTTGGGATCAAAGGTCGGGATCATGGCCCGATATTGTCAAACTATGACCTGGCATAGCAAGCGGGCCACAGCGTCGCCCCCTAACATTCTCACCTTTGAAGCCCCTGCCCGCGCCCAAGGAACCACCATGCACAAGAAACACCTGGCCCTCGCCCTCCTGGTCACCCTGGTCTGGGGCCTGAACTTTCCCATCACCAAACTGGGCCTGCACTCAATCGATCCGTTTGTGCTGACCGGCATTCGCTTTGCTCTTGCCGCCTTGCCACTGGTGTTCATCATCCGCCGCCCAGCGGTCAAGTTCGGCTATGTGGCGGCCTATGGCGTTATCTTCGGCCTGGGCATGTGGGGCGTGATCAACTATGGCATCCAACGGGGTGTTAGCCCGGGCATTGCCTCGTTGCTCATCCAGCTCAGCGTATTTTTCAGCCTGGGTTGGGGTTGTGTGCTGTTCAAGGAAAAAATCCGTGGTGCGCAGTGGCTCGGCGCTTTTCTCGCCTTGATCGGCCTGACGGGGATCATCGCTACCCAGCACGGTGACCACGCCGTGCAGGGAGTATTGTTGATTGTGCTCAGTGCGTTGGCCTGGAGCATCGGCAATGTGATCATCAAGATCTCGGGGGTGAAGGAAATTTTCTCGTTCATGGTATGGGCCAGCCTGTTCCCGCCGATTCCGCTGTTCCTCATGGCCTGGTGGCTGCACGGCAGCGCCGCGTTCGACAGCGTACCGGCGGCGCTCGACTTGACCGCCATAGCGTCGATCCTGTTCCAGGTCTACCTTGCCACGCATTTTGCCTACTGGGGCTGGAATACCCTGCTCAAGGCCTACCCGGTGTCCACCGTGGCGCCGCTGTCGCTGTTGATTCCAGTGTTCGGCATTGCCAGTTCGATGCTGATACTGGGCGAACGCATTAGCACGCTCCATTGGCTCTTCATCGCCGTGATCATTATCGGGCTGGCAGTGGGGCTTTATCGCAAAAGCGCTCGTGTCTAGCGATAGATAACCCTGCCAGAAATCGGGGACTTTGATCGTCCCACTACAACGCAGATAGCCAAAAGCCCGGCTTTGACCGGGCTTACGGGTGGTTCATCAGTGTCAGCAAGCGAAGTTGTCAATCTTGACCTGGCCATCTGGGAAGGTAGCGATGATTTCCAACTCGCCGCCCATCGCACGGATGTAGTCACGCAATGTACTGATGTACATATCAGTACGACGCTCCATCTTCGAAACCGCCGCCTGATTGATGTTCAATGCCTTCGCCAGGCTTGCCTGGCTCAATTGCTGGGCCTTGCGCAGCTCATGCAGCGGCATTTCTTTCAAATGTTGCTGAAGTATCTGCTCAGCATCGGCGCGCGACTCGGGCGTCATGCGAGCTTTCAGTTCCGCGAATTTCTTAGCCATGGTCACGGCCCTCTTTACGCAATGTTTCTAAATGTACGTCGTATAGCTTCTCGGCCAAGGGTACGTACTCGTGGTACCAACGGTGCTGTGCGGTTTTATCGCCACCTATCAGCAACACTGCACAGCGCCGAAAATCGAAGGCATACAACACTCTATAAGGTCGTCCTGCGTGCTGGACCCGCAGCTCTCGCAGGTTGCCGTGTCGAGCGCCCTTGATATCGCTGCTATGGGGAAAGCGCAGCCCCGGCCCGAACAGCTCCAGCAAATCAACACTGGCCGCCACCGAAGATTGCGCCTTCGCATCCAAGCCACCCCACCACTCTCCGAATTCATCCGTGTATTCAATGTCCCAGACCATGCAAATATGCCACCCAAGGAATATAAACTCAAGGGCATAACTTTAGGCCGACGCTGGTTGTCCAGCCAATCGCGCTCCAGAGGAAATTGTGTGTACATTCTTCAGCCAGGCGGGTGAGCAATAAACCCCATGCATTTATGCGCCAGCGTATTACTTCAAGAATTTTTTCCAAAAAAAACCGCCCTCACGGGCGGTTCAAAAAACTCGGCCTTGATCAAAAACCGAGGGAGAAACTGACCGTCACTGCATGGTCCTTGTCGTTGCGCGAAAGTTGACCCGAGTAGCCCAGACCCAGCTTGCCGTTCTGGCTGATCTGGTAGTCCAGGCCCGCTTCCACTACCGCGCTGTCCTTGGCAATCGGCACGCCCTGGGTGCTGAACGAGCCACCGCCGTTGATAAAGCTCAGGTCGGCGTCAGGCTTGGTATCGCCAAAGGCATGGCGCCAGCCGATGCTGCCTCGTGGGGTGAGTTTCGAGCCGTTGCCCAAGGTGATGGTCTGGCCGATGCGTACGCCCAAGGTCGAGTAGGTGATGTCCTGGTCGGCATCGCCGCGCAGGGCAGCCGAACCGCCTTTTTCCTTGATGGTATCGCTGTCGTAGTTGACGTAGGCCAGGCCGGCGAACGGTTCCAGGGCGACGCTACCGGTTTGGATGGTGTAGCCGACTTCACCGAATACCTGCGCACTGCGTGCCTTGTAATCAGCTTTTAGGCGCTGCCCCTCACCGCCCACGGCCACGTTGCGTTTGCTTTCGATGTCATGCCAGCTGTACGCCACGCCCATGCGTGCGGCGAAGGCTTCTTGCTGGTACGCGGTGTAGGCCATCAGGTGGTAGCTGTCGACGTCGGCGCTGGAGTTGCGGCGCTTGGCATCCAGGTCGCTGCGGGTGTAGCCAGCGGCTACGCCGACGCGCCAGGCGTCATCCACTTGTTTGTCGGTGCCGAGCAGGAAGCCGCTGAGGTTGCGGTCCAGCTTGGCGGTGTTGCTGTCACCGCCCATATGCCCCCAGGTGCCGAGCACACGCATCCAACCGACCATCTCGCCATGGCAACCGGCGCTGGTAAGGCGATTTTCGCTTGGCGCCAGGGCATTGCGTGGGTCGTCCTCGCGGTAGCAGCCGGGTTGGCGCAAGCGCTCGTTGACCGCGTCACGCACGTAACGCGAATCTTCGAGCATCGCGCTGGCGGTGCTGGCGTGGATCTCGCCAGACAAGCTGTCGAAGGCTGCACGCGCCCCTGCCACGTCAGTGTTGAGCAGCGCGTTCTGCACCGCCGCGCCACCGACTGCCGCACCGCTGCCCAACGCCGCCGCAACGCCGCGCTGGTTACCGGTGGCCGCCACGCTGGCGTAGCTGACGTTGTTACGGCTGACCGCCAGGGCCACTTGGGTTGGGCTGTAGTTCAACGCGGTATTGAGGAACGCCAGGTTCTCCAGGTTGGTGGTGGTAAACGTGCCGTTGACCGCGCCTGCGGTCAGCAGCGTGTAGGTGGTCGCGCCGGCATACGGTGCCAGGTTGATCACATTCAAGGTGCCGCCCAGGTTGGCGGTGCCGCCGACGGCCAGGGAGCCAGTGGTGGATGGGGTGATCACCAGGTTCAGCGCACCTGTGCTGGCGTTGGTGAAATTGCCGGCCACAGTCAACTTGCCGCCATCAGGGCTCACAGAGCCATTGTTGACCAGCGAACCGACACTGCCGTTGCCGGTCAGGCCCGCACCGTTGGCCACGGTGACTTGGCCGCCGAGCACTGCGCCAGGGTTGGCCGCGTTACCCACTTGCAGCACGCCTTGATCAACAGCAACGGTGCCGCTGAAGGGCTGGTTGCCGGTCAGCAACAACGCGCCCGCGCCTTGTTTGACCAGGGCACCGGTGCCGCTCAAGGTGCCGCTGAACTGACCATTGGTGGGCTGGACGAACAGCAAATTGGCGTTGTTGAGGATATTGCCGCGCAGGCTGGTGGTGTTACCCGCCAGCGTACCGCCACTGACCGTAGTGCCGCCGGTGTAAGTATTGGCGCCGGTCAGCAGTAAGGTGCCGGAGTCCAGCTTGTTGATCCCGCCGGTGCCCACCAGAGGTGCATCGATCTGAGTGGTTACGCCGGAGTTCACCCGCACCGCCGCCAGGCTGCCATCCGCCGCGTTGGTCGGGCTCAAGCTACCCCCTGCGCCAGCCGTCAGCGTGTAACCGGCGTCGAGGAATTGCAGGCCGGTGAAGCCTTGGTTGCCGACCACTGTCACGGTGCCGCCCTGCCCGCCAAATACGGCGAACTGGTTGGTGGACGTCTGGCCTTGGGTGCCCGTCGGATCGGTCCAATTGGTGCTTGGCCCCCAGGTGCCGCTGCCGCCGGTGATGCTGCCATTCGGGTTGGTGGTGCCGCCGTTCCAGAACTGGATCTGCCCTGGAGCAGTTTGCACCACCAGGTTGAGCTGGTTGGCCAGAGCGGTTTGCAGGCTCACATTGCCGAGTGCGACGGGCAAGGTGCCGAAGGTGAGGCCGTTGTCGGTCAAGCTGCCGCCGTAGCGGAACAGTTGGTACACGCCAAGACCGAAGCCGCCCGCATCGCTGACGTTAAGCGTGCCGTCCAGGGTCAGGTTGCCGGCGACATTCACTGCCGTGCTCGAGGCACCCGGCGCGCCGAGGGCGAAGTCCAGAGTGGTGCCCGACGACAAGGCCAGCGAGCCCACCGACAGTGGCGCCGCAGCTCCCGCCTTGAGCACTGAGCCGTCCGCCATGCTCACCGCCCCGCCCAGGGTGCCGCTGCCGCCGAGGGTCGCGCCGCTGGCGACTTGCACGGAGGCACTGTTCAAGCTGCCGTTGACCAGCAGGCTGCCCGTGTTGACGTTGGTGTTGCCAGTAAAGGTGTTGTTGCCACTGAGCAGCAACGCGCCTGTCCCGGTTTTATTCAACACGCCAGTACCGGTGAGGTTGCCGGTGTAGGTACCGTCGGTGGCTTGCTCGAAGGTCAATGTCGCATTGTTGGCAATGGCGCCTTGCAGGCTGTTGGTGGTGCCGGTGGTGCTGCCGCCGTTGAGCGTAGTGCCGCCGCTGTAGGTGTTGGCACCGGTCAGCAACAAGGCGCCGTTACCGTTTTTCACCAGGCTGCCGGTGCCGCTGACTACGCCGTTGAGGGCCAGGTCATGGCTGCCTGTCAGGCTCAGAGGACCGCCAAGGTTAATGGCATTGGCCAGTTGCAGGTCAGTGCCACCGTCCAGTTGCGCGGCGCCGCCAACCGTCAGTGCGCCACTGCCCAGGGCCGCGTTATTGCCGAGGACCAATTGACCGGCGTTCAGGCCGGTGCCGCCGCTGTAGCTGTTGGTGCCGTTGAGGGTCAACGTCGCAGCGCCGTTTTTCACCAGGCTGCCGCTGCCACTGATGCCGCCATTGAGCGTCAGCGCATTGTTGCCGCCCACCGCCAGGGCACCATTGAGGACCGTCGCGTTGGCCAGGGTCACCGCCGCGTTACTGTCCAGGGTGGTGCCGCCGGCCGCCGTCAGCACGCCGGTGCCGAGAGCACTGTTGTTACCGACCACCAGCGTGCCGCCATTCAACGCGGTGCCGCCGGTGTAGCCATTCGCGCCGTTGAGCACCAGGGTGCCGCTGTCGAGTTTGGCCAGGGTGCCGGCACCGTTGAGGGTCACACCCAGGGTCGCGGTGACATTCGGGTCAACGCGTACCGCGGTGTTGCCGGTGCCGCCATTGACCAGGTTGAGCACGCCCGCCGTGCCGGAGGCCAGGTTGTAGCCATCGGTGACGAACTGCAGGCCGGTGATGTTTTGCGTGCCGTCCACCGTCACAGTGCCGGCCGCCCCTTGGAACACTGCAAAACTGTTACCCCAGCCTTGGTTAAAGGTGCCGTCAACGTTGGTCCAGTTGGTATTACCGGCGTTCCAGGTACCGTTACCGCCGTCGATGGCACCGTTGCCGATCAGGTTATTGCCGTCCCAGAACTGCACGGTGGTGTTGGGCGCGGTGACCAGCAGGTTGACCTTGTTATTGATCGCAGTCTGCACTTGCAGGTCACCCGGGATCACGCTGCCCGGCAGTGTGCCGAGGGCCAGGCCGTTATCGGTCAAGGCCCCGGTGTAGTTGATGAGGTTGTAGAGGCCGCTGCCAAAGCCGCCGATATCGGTGACATTGAGGTTGCCGTCCAGGGTCAGGTCGCCGCCGACATTAAGCAGCCCGCTGCCGCCGCCCACCGCTGGGATGCCGAGGCCGACGTCCAGGTTGGCATTGCTGCCCAGCACCAGCGAGCCTACCGACAGTGTGCTGCCAGCGTTCAGGCCGATATGGCCACCGTCGGCCACAGTAACGGCGCCGGCAAGGGCACCGCTGCCGGTCAGGGTCGCACCGTTGTTCACCGCTACCGTACCGCTGGCCAGGGAACCTGTGACATTCAAGGTGCCGCCATTGACGTTGGCCGCGCCGCTGATGCCGTTGGTGCCAGTCAGGTTGAGCACACCAATGCCGTTTTTATCCAGGTTGCCGGCACCGCCCAGCGAACCGCCAAAGGTGTTGTCCAGATTGCTGCCACCCACCGCCAACGTGTTGCCGCCTGCCACCTGCACCGCACCGTTGCCGGCCAGGCTGTTGAGGCTGGCATTGCCACCCAGGTTGAGGCTGGCGCCTGTGCCGACGGTGACGCCGGAGGTATTGCCCAGCGCGCCATTACCCTGCGTGGTCACGCTGCCCGACGCCACAGTGAGGGGGCCGCTGAAGCTGTTGTTGCCAGTCAGCAGCAGGTCTGCCGCGCCATTCTTGATCAGCGCCGCATTGCCGGCGAGTACACCCGCCAGGGTCAGGTTATTGTTGCCAGCGACGGTCAGGTCGCCGTCGAGGTTGACCGCATTGGCCAGCACCAGCGGCGCGCTATTGGCCAGGTTCGCCGCACCGCCGACGGTCAAGGCACCCGAGCCGAGGGCCGTGGCGTTGCCGAGGGTCAGCGTACCGGCATTCAGTGCCGTGCCGCCGCTGTAGGTATTGGCACCGTTGAGGGTCAGGTTGGCGCCACCGGCCTTAGTCAGCGAACCAGCGCCATCCACTACGCCATCAAGGCTAAGGTCGTTGCTGCCGCCGACGGTCAGCGCGGCATTCAGGCTGGTGTTGTTGGCCAGGACCAGCGCGGTGCTGGTGTCCAGCGTCGCCGCACCATTGACCGCCAACGCACCGCTGCCGAGTGCCGCCCCATTGCCCAGGGTCAACGAACCGGCATTCAACTGGGTGCCGCCAAGGTAGGCATTGGCACCATTGAGGGTCAGGTTGCCGGTACCGGTTTTGGTCAGGCCGCCCGCGCCGCTGACCAAGCCGTTCAGGCTCAGGTCGGCGCTACCCAGAATGCCCAGGTTACCGGCCAGGTTCACCGTGTTGGCCAGGGCCACCGCGGTGCTGCTATCGAGGGTGGTGCCGGCTGCCGCGTTCAAGGCACCGTTGCCGAGTGCGGTATTGGATGCGAGGATCAGCCCGCCCGCGTTCAGTGCGGTGGGGCCGGCGTAGGTGTTGTTGCCGCTGAGGGTCAGGTTGGCGATGCCGTTCTTGATCAGGCTACCGGTGCCCGCCACGCTACCGGCCAGGGTCAGTGCATTGCTGCCACCGACCGTTAACGTGCCGTTGACGTTCACATTATTGGCCAGGTTGACCGCGGCATTGCTGTCCAGGGTGGTGCCATTGGCGGTGGTCAGTAAACCGCTGCTCAAGGCACTGTCATTGCCAACTACCAGGGTGCCGCCATTGAGCGCGGTGCCTCCGGTGTAGCTGTTGGCACCGTTGAGCACCAGGGTGCCCGCATCCAGCTTGGCCAGGGTGCCGCCGCCGTTGAGCGTGACGCCCAGGGTAGCGGTGACGCCAGGGTCGACCCGCACGGCGGTATTGCCACCGGTGCCATTGAACAGGGTCAAGGCGCCCGCCGCGCCGCCGGCCAGGGTGTAGCCATCTGTGACGAACTGCAAACCGGTGATGGCTTGCGCACCGTCAACGGTGACAGTGCCCGCAGTGCCTTGGAACACCGCGAAACTGTTCGGCGCCCAGGCGGTATTGAATGCGCCATTGACGCCGGTCCAGTTGCTGCCACCTGCGCTCCACGTACCGCTGCCGCCTTCGATGGCACCGTTGCCGCTGGTTTGGCTGCCGTCCCAGAACTGCACAGTGGTATTGCCGTTGACCAGCAGGTTGATCTGATTGCCGATGGCAGTTTGCAGGTCCAGGTCGGTGGCCGGGATATTCACCGGCAGGCTGCCCAGTTGCAGGCCGTTGTTGGTCAGGCCGCCGGTGTAGTCGATCAGGCGGTAGATACCGGCGCCGAAGCCGCCGATATCGCTGACATTCAGCGTACCGTCCAGGGTCAGGTTACCGTTGACCTGTACCAGCGCTGTGCCGCCGGTGGACGGAGCGCCGAGGCCCGCGTCCAGGTTGGAATTGGCGTTGAGCAACAGCGCACCGGTGGTCAGGGTATTGCCCGAGTTGACGGTCAGGTGGCCGCCATCGGCGATGGTCACATTGCCCAGCAAAGTGCCGGTACCACCCAGGGTCGCGCCGTTGCCCACCGCCACATTCGCGCTGGCCAGCGAGCCGTTGACAAGCAGACTGCCGGCGTTGACCTGGGTATCCCCGGTCAACGCACTGACGCCGCCGAGGGTCAAGGCGCCCGTGCCGTCCTTGGCGAGATTACCGGCACCGGTGAGGATGCCGTTGAAGCTGCTGTTGAGGTTAGTGCCGCCCACACTCAAGGTGTTGCCGGCGCCCACCAGTGCCAGGCCGTTGCCGGTCAATGCGCCCAGGCTGGCCGAGCCACCCAGGTTCAGCGAGGTGCCGCTGGCCAGGTTCACGCCCGCCCCCACACCCAACGCCCCGTTGCCCAGGGTGCTGAGGCTGCCGGATTGCACGTCGAACAGGCCCGAGAAGCTGTTGTTGCCAGTCACAGTCAGGTCAGCGCTGCCGGACTTGATCAGGCTGCCGCTGCCCGCCAGCACGCCGGCCAGGGTCAGGTTGTTATTGGCGCCGCCCACGTTCAGGTTAGCGTTGAGGTTGACCGCATTGGCCAGTACCAGCGGTGTGCTGTTGGCCAAGCTGGCCGCACCGCCGACCGTCAAGGCGCCGGTACCCAGGGCCGCTGCCGTGCCCAGGGTCAAGGTGCCGGCATTGAGGGTGGTGCCGCCTTGATAGGTGTTGACGCCATTGAGCGTCAGGTTGGCCGCGCCGTTTTTTACCAGCGCGCCGGTGCCGGTGAGCAGGCCACCCAACGCCAGGTCATTGCCGCCGGCCACCGTCAGCGCCGCGTTCAATACGGCATTGTTGCCGACGCTCAACGCAGTGTTGTTATCCAGCGTCGCTGCACCGCCAACAGTGAGGTTGCCCAGGCCCAGAGCTGCTGCATTGCCCAGGGTCAGTGTGCCGGCATTCAGCGTGGTACCACCGAGGAAGCCATTGGCAGCGTTGAGGGTCAGGTTGGCCGCGCCATTCTTGGTCAGGCTGCCGACACCGTTGACGTTACCGCCCAGGGTCAGGTCGGCTGTGCCGCCGATGCCCAGGTTACCGGCCAGGTTGATTGCATTGTTGACGGTCAGCGCAGTGCTCGCATCCAGCGTGGTACCGCCTGCCGCGTTCAACGCGCCACTGCCCAGTGCCGTATTGGCAGCCAGGATCAGGCCACCGGCATTCAGGGCGGTGGAACCCAGGTAAGTGTTGTTGCCGCCCAGGGTCAGGCTGGCGCCGCCGTTCTTGACCAGGCCACCGATGCCGCTGATCACGCCATTGAGCGCCAAGGCGTTGCTGCCGCCAACCGTCAGGGCGCCGTTGAGTACCGCATCATTGCCCAGGGTCACGGGCGCATTGCTGTCCAGTGTGGTGCCAGCCGCAGCGGTCAGGGTACCCGTGCCCAGCGCGGAGTTGCTGCCGACCACCAGCGTGCCGCCATTGAGCGCGGTGCCGCCGGTGTAGGTGTTGGCGCCATTGAGCACCAGGGTGCCGGTATCGAGTTTATTCAGGACGCCTGCCCCGGTTACATCGACGCCGATGGTCGCAGTCGCCAGCGGGTCGACGCGCACCGCGAAGTTGCCACTGCCGGTGTTCAATTGCCCACCGGTGCCATTGACCAGGGAGTAGCCATCAGTGACGAACTGCAGACCGGTGATGGTTTGCGCGCCATCGACGCTGACGGTACCCGCCGCACCTTGGAACACCGCAAAACCGCCGCCCCACGTCTGGTTGAGAATGCCGTCGGCCGAGGTCCAGTTAGTACCGCCCGCTGTCCATGTGCCGCTGCCACCGTCAACGCTGCCGTTGGCCACGTTGTTGCTGCCGTCCCAGAAGCGAATGTTCGGCGCTGACACCACCAGGTTGACCTGGTTGCCCACCGAAGTTTGTACCAACAGGTCACCCAGGCCATAGCCCACCGGCACACTGCTCACATTCAACGAGCCGCCCAGGCTACCGGTGTAGTTGATCAAGCGATACACACCGGCGCCGAAACCACCGGCATCGCTGACATTGAGGTTGCCGGCCAGGTTCACATTGCCGCCGACGTTCAGCAACGAGGTCAGCGAAGGTGCACCGAGCGCCACATCCATATTCGCGCCGGCATTCATGGTCAAGCTGCCGGCGGACAAGGTCGCGCCACTGCCCAGGGCCAAGTGCCCGCCGTTGTTGATATTCACATCGCCCAACAGCGAGCCGCTGCCGGTCAGGGTGCCGCCGTTATTGACATCGACCACAGCGCTGCCCAGGGAACCGGTGAGGTTCAGAGTGCCCGCATTGATCGCGGTGTTACCGGTGATGCCATTGATCCCGGTGAGATTCAACGTGCCGGTGCCGACCTTGATCAGGCCACCTGGGCCACTGAGGCTACCGTCAAAGGTACTGCTGGTACTGAGGCCACCCACGCTGAGATTGAAACCACCCCCCACCGCCACGCCGCCCGTGCCACTGAGGCCGGCCAGGCTGGAGTCGACACCCAGGTTCAGCGCGGCACCGGCTGCGACGTTGGCGCCGGAACTGCCAGCCAGGGCATTGGCATTCAACAGCGTGACGCTGCCGGACAAAATGTCCACGGCGCCGGTGAAGGTGTTGCTGGCCGACAGCGCCAGGTCAGCCAGGCCGTTTTTGATCAGGCTACCGGCGCCGCTGATCACACCGTTGATGGTCAGGTTATTGTTGCCGGCGACGGTCAGGTCAGCGTTGAGGGCAATATCGTTGACAAATTGCAGGGCCGGGTTGTTGTCCAGGGTTGCCGCGCCGCCGACGGTCAGGGCACCGCTGCCCAGTGCCAATGGGCTACCTAGGGTCAAGGTCCCTGCATTGAGGGTGGTGCCGCCGCTGTAGGTGTTATTGCCATTGAGGGTCAGGTTGGCAAGGCCATTCTTGGTCAAGCCACCGGCACCGTCGATCGCACCGCCCAAGGTCAGGTTATTGCTACCGCTGATGCTCAAGCCTGCGTTCAGGGTAACGTTATTGCCCAGGCTGACGCCCGCATTGCTGTCCAGGGTCGCCGCGCCGCCGACGGTCAGGTTGCCAAGGCCGAGGGCCGAGTTGCTGCCGACGGTCAAGGTGCCGGCATTCAGGGCAGTGCCACCGAGGAACCCATTGGCACCGTTGAGGACCAGGTTGGCCGTGCCGTTCTTGGTCAAGCTGCCGGCGCCATTCACTACACCGCCCAAGGTCAGATTGGCCGTGCCGCCGATGCCCAGGTTGCCGGCCAGGTTGATTGCGTTGGTCAGGCTGGCCGCCGTGCTGGCGTCCAGGGTGGTCCCCGCCGCCGCATTCAATGCACCGGAACCCAAGGCGCCACTCGCGCCCACCACCAGCTTGCCGGTGTTCAGCGCCGTATTGCCCAGGTAGGTGTTCACCCCGTTGAGGACCAGGTCGGCGGGGCCGTTCTTGATCAAGCCGCCGATACCCGCGATGGTGCCGCCCAGGGTCAGTGCATTGCTGCCGCCTAGGGTCAGGTTGCCGCCCAGGTTGAGGTTATTGCCCAGGCTCACCGCTGCGCTGGCATCCAGGGTGGTGCCCGCCGCTGCGTTCAACGCGCCGCTGCCCAACGCCGTATTGGAACCGACGCTCAAGGTGCCGGCGTTCAACGCGGTGACGCCGGTGTAGGTGTTGGCGCCAGTGAGGCCCAGTGTGCCGGCGCCGTTTTTGATCAGGCCACCTGCGCCACTGATGATGCCACCCAGGTTCAGGGGGTTGGCGCCGCCGGCGGTCAGGTTGGCGTTCAGAGTAATTGCGTTGTTGGCGGTCAGTGCCGCAGTGCTGTCCAGGTTCGCCGCGCCTGCCACGGTCAGGGCGCCCGTACCCAGCGCCGCTGCGTTGCCCAGGGTGAGTGTGCCGGCGTTCAGAGTGGTGCCGCCCTGGAAGGTGTTAGCACCGCTGAGAATCAGTTGGCCGGTGCCGATCTTGGTCAAGCCGCCAGTGCCCGAGAGCACGCCCCCCAAGGTCAGCCCGGTGGAGGCGCCCTGCACCGTCAAGCCACCGGTGCCCAGGGTCAGCAAGTTAGCCAGGGTCAGACCGTTGCCGCTGGCCTCGATGGTCCCGCCGTTGGCGGTCAACACGCCGCTGCCGAATGTGGCGTTGTTATTGAACTGCGAGATGCCGCCATTAAGCGTGGTGCTGCCGCTGACCAAAGGACCTTGCAGCGTCCAGGTACCGCTGTTGATGGTCAGGTTGTTGAAGTTGACGTAGTTGGCGCTCGACGCCGTGCCGGCGCCCGTAATACCACCGCCGACGCCGACGTTGTTCTGCAGGATCAAGGTGTTGCTGCCCAGGGCACCACCATCCACCTGGCCGGTGGGCGCGAACGTCAGGTTTACGCCGATCAGTCCGCCCAGGCTCAGGCCGATACCACCGCCTGTGTTCACAGTCGACCCTGTAACGGCGATAAAGGTATTGCTACTGCTGGCCCCCATCGACACACCACCGGAGATGGTCCCGGCGTTGAGGAAGGTATTCCCGGTGGCAGAACTTTCGAACGCCACGCGCCCGGTCAGGGTGCCGTTGTTGGTCATGTTGACCTGCCCGCCGCCTTGAACCGCCACCACCGGCGTATCGGAGGTGAACAGTGTCAGGCCGAGCAAGGACGAAGAGCCAATGGTGCCATTGTTGACGATCGTGGTGATGCCGCCTACGCCATTGGTGGCGTTCAGGGCCATACCGTCCAACGAGGCCAGGTTCAGCCCAAGCAGCGCGCCGGTGCCACGCATGATACCGGTGGCCGTGTTGGTGATGTTCAACGCGCTGGCCGCAGGGTTGCCGATGACTACGCCACCGCTCAGCACTGAAACAAACCCGAGTAGCGCCGGGTCAATCGTGCCGGAGTTGGTCAAGGTCGCGTTGTTGCCGGTCAGGGTCAGCGCCTTGCCACCCAGCGTCGCATTGAGTTGCGCCCCCGCGTTGACGTTGACCGTCAAGTCGGCGACCGCACTGGAGAAGGTGTTGAGGAACAGCGGCAATGACGGCACGCCCGTACAGGTCACCGTCACACCGGGCGTAGGGCTTGCCGGGGTACAGGCGGCGAGCACATCCGGACTCGCCAGGCCCATCACCAGCCCGGCCACCCCCAAGCGAATCGCAAGAGAGAGCGCAGAAATACGAGGTGTAACGGCAGTCGCAAGTCTTCTATCCACGTTCAACTCCTTATGGTCCAAGCGTTTCGTCCATGAATGCGTAGAAGCTCAATCCCAATGACCCACACGCATCGAATTCGAAAAACCTGACCGTGGTGACTACTGATCCAGTTGTCGAAAACATTAGTAGAGCCGCGGAAAAGTCATTGAATTAAATGGTATTAATACTTTCGTAAAGCCGGCGTAAGAATTGGACGACAGCCAACATCCATTGACTCTCGCGACAGAAATACAAGTTTCAAAATGTGAAAAAGCGCTTTAATAGCGCCCTATTTCCGTCCCCCGTAGGAGCGGTCAGCCGTTGATCCAAGTAAACAATGGAGTTCGCAATGCCCCATGAAGGCAACCTGTTACAAGCGGCCGTGGTGTTCCTGTTCGCCGCCGTGCTCACCGTGCCTTTGGCCAAGCGCCTGCAACTGGGCGCTGTGTTGGGCTATCTGCTCGCCGGTGTGATCATCGGCCCGTCGGTGCTGGGCCTGATCGGCAACCCGCAAAGCGTGGCGCAGTTCTCGGAACTGGGCGTGGTGTTGTTGCTGTTCATCATCGGCCTGGAGCTGTCACCCAAGCGCCTATGGGTGATGCGCAAGGCGGTGTTCGGCGTCGGCCTGGCCCAAGTGCTGCTCACCGGCATGGTCATCGGCGCGGTGGCGTTGTGGCTGTTTGGCCAGTCGTGGAACAGCGCAATCGTGCTCGGCCTGGGCCTGGCGCTCTCCTCCACGGCGTTTGGCCTGCAAAGCCTGGCTGAACGCAAGGAACTCAACCAGCCCCACGGGCGCCTGGCGTTTGCCATCCTGCTGTTCCAGGACATCGCCGCGATCCCGCTGATCGCCATGGTGCCGCTGCTGGCCGGTAGCGATCACCCCACCAACGAGGCCCAGGGCCTGCAACACGTGTTGCAGATCCTCGGCAGCATCGCCGTGGTGATCATCGGCGGGCGCTACCTGTTGCGCCCGGTGTTTCGCATCGTCGCCAAGACCGGCCTGCGCGAAGTGTCCACGGCCACCGCGCTGCTGGTGGTGATCGGTACCGCCTGGCTGATGGAATTGGTCGGTGTGTCCATGGCGCTGGGTGCCTTCCTCGCCGGCCTGTTGTTGGCAGACTCGGAATACCGCCACGAGCTGGAATCCCAGATCGAGCCGTTCAAGGGCCTGCTGCTGGGGCTGTTTTTTATCAGCGTGGGCATGGGCGCCAACCTCAGTTTGCTGCTCAGTACCCCGCTGCTGGTGATCGGCCTGACCTTGCTGCTGATCGGTTTGAAACTGCCGCTGCTGTACGCCGTCGGCCGCATGGTCGGCGATCTCAATCGCGAAAGCGCCTTGCGCCTGGGTGTAGTGCTGGCGGCGGGTGGTGAATTCGCCTTCGTGGTGTTCAAGATCGGCCGCGACCAAGGCTTGTTCGAACCGCACCTCTACGACGTGCTGGTACTGACCATCACCCTGTCCATGGCGGTGACGCCGCTGTTGCTGCTGGTGTGCCCGAAGCTGTTCAAGCCCA
Organism: Pseudomonas haemolytica; assembly: GCF_009659625.1. GTDB lineage: Bacteria > Pseudomonadota > Gammaproteobacteria > Pseudomonadales > Pseudomonadaceae > Aquipseudomonas > Aquipseudomonas haemolytica. The sequence continues at coordinate 359,116 of NZ_VOIW01000006.1, forward strand.
AGGTCAAGCCGGTGGAAGTACCCGAGGAATACCGCGCCATCGAAAGCGATGCACCCCGTGTAGTCATCGCTGGCATGGGCCGGATGGGTCAGATCGTGGCGCGGATCCTGCGCGCACAGAACATCTCGTTTATCGCCCTCGATACTTCGGTCGAAACCATCGAACTGACCCGCAGTTTTGGCGGCATGCCGGTGTTCTACGGCGACCCCCAGCGCCCGGAAATCCTCCACGCGGCCAAGGTCGACCAGGCGGAGTATTTCGTCATCGCCATGGACGACCCGGAGATCAACATCAAGACCGCCGCCCTGGTGCGCAGCCTTTACCCGCACATGAAGATCATCGCCCGTGCCCGTAACCGCCAACACGTGCACCGCCTGGTAGACCTGGACGCCTCACCGATACGCGAGACCTTCTACTCCAGCCTGGAAATGAGCCGCCGTACCCTGGTCGGCCTCGGCTTGAGCCAGGCCCAGGCCGATGCACGCATCAACCGCTTCAAGAACCACGACCTGCAACTGCTCGCCGCCCAACACGCGGTGTACGACGACGCAGCCAAAGTCATGCAAAGCGCCCAGGAAGCCCGTACGGAACTGGCGCGGCTGTTTGAGATGGACAGGCTTGAGGAAGAGTCCGACAAGGTGTGAGGCTGGAGATGAACGATATTGCGAATTTTCTGACAGAATACGCCGCAATTTCGTTCATCCCTGGAGTGCTTCATGGCCACGATCACCAAGACCGCAGTGCTGCTGGCCCTCGCGCTGACTGCTGGCAGCGTGCTGGCTGCCGCCAAACCGGCGACGCAGACGATCACCACCTTGGGTGGCAAGTTCACCTTCACCCTGCCCAAGGCCTACAGCGCCGACACCCTGCCCTCCGGTAAGGCTGACGACGGCACGGCCGACACCCAAGGTACTCTGTACGCCAACTCGACGACGAAAAGTGTGGTGATCGTCGCCGAAACCGTGCGTAACGATGGGGCAACTATCCAGGATAATGACCCGCAGTTCCTCGATGGCGCCGTGGCAGATTTCGTCAAGGACCAGAGCGCCGCCCTGCCCGACTTCAAGAAGCTGGGCGAGAAGAAACTCACCTACAAGGGCCTCGGCCTACGCCAAGTGGACAGCAGCGCCACCCAGGGCGGTGGCAAGACCTTGAACTCGACCTTCCTCGGCGGTTCCGGCAACCATCTGCTGGTGATCCAGGCGATCTCCCGGGCTGATGATGTGAAGGGGCATGCGCAGTTGGTGAAGCAGATTACCGGCGGTAAGTAACCCAATTTTCACAGACAACACAAATCAAATATGGGAGGGGGCTTGCTCCCGATGAGGGAGTGTCAGTTGATACATCTGTAACTGATCCACCGCCATCGGGAGCAAGCCCCCTCCCACATTTTTAATCGCATTTACTTCAAGCTTTTCTCTAGCCAGGCTTTCAAATCCTGCACTTCCACTTCGCTGATCGTGTGATTCATCCCCGGATACCCATGAAACTCTGGCTTCAACCCCAACCCCACCAGCACCTCATTCGCCCGCGTGCCCGACGCATACGGCAGCGCCTGATCCAACGTGCCATGGCCAATAAAAATCGCCAGCTTGCCTAATGATTCCTTGGGCTTGAGCTGCGCCTTGAGCACCGGCAACACACTGCCGCTCAACGCTGCGATGCCGCGCACCCGTTCGGGCTGACGCAGGCCCACTTCGTAAGACATGATCGCGCCCTGGCTGAACCCCACCAGGAACACCCGGTCGCTTTGCGTGTGGTACTTGGCAGTGGCTTTGCCGACAAAGTCTTCGATCAGCTTGGCGCTGCTTTGCAAGTCCGCAGTCTCGCCGTTGTAGTCGGGCTCATCGGTCTTGGTAAACCAGCGATAACCGTGCGGGTCCACCGGCATCGGTGCTCGCACCGACAGGTAGGTCCAGGTCGACGGCAACGCGTCCTTGATGCCAAACAAATCGTCCTCGTTGCTGCCAAACCCATGCAGGAAAATCACCAGCGGCTGGTTGCGCGCATCGCTCTGGGTTTGCTCCAGGTACGCCAGCGGCAAATCGGTGTGCAGGGTGGAGTCTGCGTGGGCGGCACCTGCGAGCAGGGTCAGCGCCAGGGCAAACAGTTTGAGCATGGGGAAGCGTCCTCAGGGTTTGCGCAATAAATAAGTGTCCATGATCCAGCCATTGGCCAGGCGCGCCGCCTTGCGCACCCGTTCGATTTCTTGCGCCACTTCAGCCACTTTACCGCTGATGAGGATCTCGTCCGGCGTGCCCAGGTAGGCGCCCCAGTAGATATCCAGGTCCTGGTCGGCGACGCTGCGGTAAGAGTCTTCGGCATCGAGCATCACCACCAGGGTATCGGCATCACTCGCCTGCCCCGCCGCCAGGCGACGCCCGGTGGTGATCTCGATGGACTTGCCGATACGGTTCAACGGCACCTTATGCTGGGCCGCCAGGGCCTGCACGCTGGTGATACCGGGGATCACTTCGAACTCGAACACGCAACGGCCACTGGCAAGGATCGCCTGCAAAATGCGGATGGTGCTGTCGTACAGCGCCGGGTCACCCCAGGCCAGGAACGCCCCTACTTCGCCGTCAGCCATTTCTTCGTTGATCATGCGCTCGAAGGTCTGCTGCTTATCGCGGTTGAGGCCCTGCACGGCGGTGGTGTAGTCGATCGCACCGCGCACGCGCTCAGGGCAATCGGCCTCGACAAAACGGTAGCCGGGCTCGGTGATGTAGGTTTCGCAAATCTCACGGCGCAGGTCGATCAGCTTGTCCTTGCTCTGGCCCTTGTCCATCAGGAAGAACACGTCGGTACGGTTCAGCGCCTTCACGGCCTGCATCGTGATGTAGTCAGGGTTGCCGGCGCCAATGCCGATGATCAGGATGCGTTTCATGGGGTGCTCTCAGTGCGGGGCGTGGATTTTGCCATGTTATGGCGGTGACCGGCTGAGTCAAATCACCTTGTATTGCCGGGCGATGTCGAGTTTGAGTTTACCCATCAGCACGTTTTTATAGCTGTCGTCCGTTTCATTGAAACCCAGAGGGTGTTTACCAGAGAAATTGAGTTTGGCCAGTATCTTGGGCAAGATCCTGTATCTACCACCTAACCGGGAGAGTTTCGCCACCGCCAACGCATCGGGTATACAGACCTGATAGCGCGGGATCAAGTTAAAGGTAGCAATTGAGTTATCCACTTTCAGGCATTTGCCATTGGTTGCCACCAGCTCAATCTCGTAGGACGAGCTGTCGGCCTCAAGCCTCAACTTATTTAAGTCTAGGCCACTTCCCTTATGCATAAGTTTAAACGTTATGTTTTCCGGATCCACCAATGGGTGCAGGTGAGGTTTCAAATCAAACCGGGTCGTTCCTTTCATTTGCGGCCCATTACACTTTTCGCAGCAGGGGATAAAGTTACCAATGGTCAATGCCAAAAATGGAAATTCGGCCTGAGGGTAATAATGATCAATATTTGGCCGATACGCTTTCAACCCATCAGGGCTTACATAAGTATCAATCGGTGAAATATGGCAATAAGGGCAAATTTTCAATGCTGTGGACGCACACAGTGCATAGGCGTCCCATGTTTTTAACAGAACGATCCTTTCTTTGGCACTAAACTCCGCATAGCACAGGTATTTTTTAAGCAGACCTTTCACGTACTCGACATCAGCAGCAAGCGTAAAAGACTGACCAAAGGCAACAATCACCGCCGGCAGTTTTAGCGGATCACGCCCACATATAGCACCCTTGTGTTTATCCAAGAACTCGACGAGGAGATGCTGCGTCATGTCGGGCCCCGTGAAGGCTCTCAAGATATCAGTGAGTTTTTGTAACTTCCACTGCAAGAACAACCTGTGCCTGGCCGAGACATTTCCCCACACCTGCGCAATATTAATAATCATTGCCCCGGTCTCTCTGGGGCGGGGTACAACGCCTCCTTGATACCAATATCGCCGATACTCTCAAGCACCAGCATATCCAATGCCGATACATCCCCACGCTCAAGACGTTCATTGAGTTCATTTATCTTGTTCGCCGCAAACTCACCAATCGCGGTGGTCCCAAAAGAGTTAAGGATAATATCCTCCAACGGGGCAGCAAAAGTATTCTGAGGTGTGATCTTCTCGTCCAGATTGGTGACCATACAGGCTGGAAAATCTCCAGCTATGACGGGTGAGTGCGTAGCAATCACCACCTGCACAATGTCCATGCCAAATTCAGACTTAACGGTTGCCAGGAATTTATTCAAAAGAGAAATGTACTTACGCTGCCACTCAAGATGAAGATAGGCATCACCCTCATCAATCAGAACCAACACATGGTTGAATTTTTTTCGGGCCATGGTTGCAAAAGCCCTGCGCAGCAAGAAAAACTGGTCAACCAAGGCCCTTATTCCAGAGCTTTGGTCGGTCCATCGGACTTCAACTGCTGCCTTCGTTTTTTTTATGTCCTTAGCTTCCTTTGCTGAACGTATGGCAAAAGAATAGGAGCGAGGGTGGGTACGAACGCCTCCCTCTTGCCTCGCGCTTATATAGTTTCGAGTGGTGCGATAGGTAACGTTCAGCAACTCGAACAACTCCTCATCTTTTTTATAAGATGGATCATGGACGAGACCATAAAAATTAAAGAAAAATCGTCCAACCCGGTGCGGGTCAATTACTTTCTTTGTTACTTCTGTTAAGGCAGCGAGCACCACTCGCTCTTGGTCTGTCGGCAGCTTAGAGCAAACGTGGTGTTCCAACCTAAGGACGCATGTATCCAGTAACCCTTCAATGCGACTACTTAAGCGCTCACTTTCATAATAATTCGAGCTAACCGACTTACGCCTCTTCTCAATCTTGTCGTAATCAGACAGGAACTTCATCACGGACGCATCGGTTGCAAAGCCGTCAACGCGACTCATTGAAATAAGTGACGGCACCAAGATCGTCTTGAACAACTCAAACTCGTACCCCACTTCAGCTCTCAAGCGCGAGTTGAGCGCCAAATCACTAGCCACCTGGTAAAACTGCTCAACTCGACCAAAATTCTCCACTTTGCCAAATTGGGGAGAAGCGTCGGAAAATCTGTGGCGAAAGGGCAGCCTGCGTCGGTAGGGAACGGGAGAAAAATAAATCACGCCAATGTTTTCAAGTTCTTGATCGGAAAGCTTTTCCGAAGATGGCTTTCGAGCATCATAAACTTCTCGTCGGTCTAGGGAGCGCGGTGATGAAATGCAAGATGCTATATCGCACAATAAGGCGGTTTTACCAGACCCGTTATTACCAAGAATTAAGCGAATTGTATCGACGTCAAAGAAGCCATTCCATTTGAGACTCTCTGGGTTCTCAAATTCAAACTTATTCGCACCCGTTTTTACCGCAATCAATTTGTTAATTTGCATAGAATCCCTTACGCAACCCGTCAGTCATCCGGCCAGTTCAAAATATGAGCAGTCGCAATCCGTGGGCCAAACGCTCGTATCGAGCAGTAATGCCATTTTGCCACACACCGTTGCTCTGCGTTAAGCCACGCTTGATTCAGCCGCCAACCGCAACCGCCATCGCCCGTTGAATCTCAACTCAACCGACGACAAAGGCTCAACATCAATCAGGTAGAACATTGAGATCGGGAACTGCATGACGTACAGCATCGCGGCGCGGATGACGAATGGGTGGGTTACTGCGACTACATGACCAGGTTGGGTTTCGAGGAATTTGAGCCATTGGCCTACCCGGGCACACATCTGATCCACCGACTCGCCGCCATGGGGTGCGCTCGCACTGTCGGTGGTCCAGGCCGTCAACTCGTCGCTATCAAGCTGGCCGATGTCCTGGCCTTTCCAGGTGCCTAAATCAGCGTCGCGCAATGCTGTTTCGACTTCGGCGTTATAGCCGAACAAACCTGCGGTCTGGCGGGCTCTGGCCTCGGGGCCGCACAGCAGGCGTGGCGGTTTTTTGTAGCGTCTGGCCAGGGATAAGGCCGCGCCCTGCCAGTCCATGGCGACGGACTCGTCGTCGGGAAAGCGCCCTTGTTTTTGCAAGGGGGTGACGGCGTGGCAGATCAGGGTCAAGCGGGTGGCCAGCATCGCAATTCACTCTGTTTTCGGTATGTTACAGCACCCCGAATAACCTGATGCATTTGCTCCGCGCCACCGGTTTAATCAAACCACTCCCGCCGCCCCTCGAACGTACTCACGATCAACGCCACAATCATCTGCACCGCCTCCACCTCCCCCGCTTGCGTATTCACCGCCAGCCACACCTGGCGTTGCATGCTTTGCGCCAGCAGCCCCGGCAATGCCACCAACCCACGGTCGAAACTGCCCATGTAATGGGGCAACAAGCCAATGCAGGCACCACAGCGAATCATCTCCAGCATCAGTGAATAAGCCTGCACCTGCACCACCGCCGCCAGGCGCTGCTGCACCAGGTTGTTCCAGGGCTGCAAGGCATCGACCTGCACGTCCGGTTGCCACTGCACCAGCATGTAGTCATTGAGGTCTTCGACACTGTCGGGGCGCGTGGTCAGGCGCGAATAACGCTTGGCGATGTGCGGCAGGTACTGCAAGCGTGCCAGGCACCGTGGCGGTTCGGTGGCAAAGCTTGGTCCGGATGCCCGGCCGTCGGTTTCCGATAGCCATAACACCACGTCCGCATCCACGGCTTGCAGCGCCAGTTGGCTGTCAATGGAGATGATCTCCAGACGCACACTGGCGTTACGTCGCAGCAACGCGATCAAGTCGCGACCGAGGATGTCATGCAGGATCGGCTCGGCCACGGCCAGGCGGATCAGCGGCTGCTCCAGCACCGGCAGGCGCCGCTCAAGGGCCAGGCTCGCCAGTTGCGCTTGCAGTTGCAGGCCGTCGCGGCTGAGCACCAAGCCGTTGCCCTGGTAGGTGAACAACGAATGACGCAGGTGTTCTTCCAATTGCGCCAGGCGCTTGCGCAGCAGCGTTGCCTTGATATTCAAGCTGCGCGCGGCCTGCATGAAGCACCCGCATCGCGCACTCACCAGAAAGTAATGCGCAACCTGCGGTTCGATCTCCTCGGCCAATGCCAGCCAGGCACTGCGCGAGTCACTGGGTGCGCGAAAAGGTCCTGGCCCCTGGGGAGCGGACGGTTCCAGATATGCCATGGGTGACTCCCTGTCTGATGGGTCTTTGCATCCAATCCGTTACTCCAGCGCCTTGTTCAACTCGGCACCGTCGATGCTCAAGGTGGCGGTGTTGAGCATGCCTTCCAGATAAGCCTTGGCGATCTGTTCCTGGCGTTGGGCGCGCAGGGCTTCGGTCAAGCGCCCGCGCAGTTCATCGAGGGTGGCGGTGCGGGCCGGTTGCTGGGCGGTGAGCTTGAGCACATGGAAACCCGCCGCACTTTGCACCACGTCCGACACGGCACCGACCTTCAGCCGTGCCACCGCCTCGCGCACCGGTGGCAGCAACTGCTGCAGCGGTTGCAAGCCCGAATCACCACCTTGTTGTGCGGTGCCGGGGTCTTGGGAATATTGCGTGGCCAGCGCGGCAAATTCCCCTGGCGCGACCTGGGCCTTGCGGCTCAATTCCTGGGCCTGGCGGCGCACAGCATCGGTGTTCAGTGGGTCATTGACGGCGAGGAAGATCTGGCTGACCCGGTACAACGGTGGCGTCATCCACTGTGCCTTGCCGTTGTCATAAGCCTGCTGCAATTCTGCCGCGCTGGGATAGTCGGCCGGCACCTGGCTGACCGACAGCATGTAGTCACGAAACACGATCTGCTCGGTGGCGGCGCGGGTCTGTTGCTCCACCTCCGGGCGTTGGCGCCAGCCCTGTGCGTCGGCCTGTTCGAGCACGGCCTTTTGCGCCAGGCGTGAACGCAGCCACGTCTCCAGGGCGCCACGGTTACCTCGCAGTTGTTCACGGGTTTCGGCCGGCAGGCTCGCCAGCACGCTGTGCAATTCGGGCACATCGATCTGTTGGTTGCCCAAGCGGGCCACGGCGGGCCCGCTGGGTTGCGGGTTCAGAGCGTGCGGGTTCAAGGGTTGCTGAGCGGCGACCGGGCCAGTGCCCGGTCGCAGACTCAACCCTACCGCCACGACCAGCAAGGCCAGCGCGCCTGCGCCGACGAGCAGGGTTGGTTTTTTCACAGGGCAGGCGCCTCTTCACTCACCGGTGCGGCTGTGGCCTGGGCCTGCAACTGGGCGGCTTGCTGGCTGTACTCGCGCAGGTAGACGATAAATTCCTGCAGCAGGCGGTCCCACAGCTCAAGCTGGCTGCGCAGGTGCGTGGCGCCGACGCCGGCCACCACCACGTCCATCTCCATCAGCAGGAACTCGCCCTGCACCGACAACCGCGCAAAACGTCGCGAGGCATTCCACACCTGGGCCAGGCCCTCGGGCAACTCACCCTGCACCCGCAGCGCGCAGCTGTAGGTGAAGTCCACATAGCTGCCCGGCTCGGCTGCCGGGTTGCCGAAGCGTACGGCAAAGCCGATGCCCTGGCTGGCGCTGAGCAGTTGCACAATGCCGTTCTGTTCGGTCTGGTTGACCCGATAGCCGGCTTCCTGCAACAGCTCGGTAAGGCTTTGGGTAGTAACGCTGGTGATCAGTTGAACATCGCTCATGAAGTTTCTTCCTTGTTGATCATTGATTAACGACGGTGTGCGGAGCATCAAACCGATTAAGGTATAGCTCATCGCCAAAACCTTGGGCCAGTTCCTCGAACTTGACCCGCGCGCCGCTGGCAAAGGGTTGGCGAATACTCATCACCTCGGCCACATCGATTTTTTCGTAGGCCGCGAGCAATTGCTGGGCCACGCCGTACATCTGTTGATTCTTGGCAGCACATTGCTGCACTTGTGTGTCACGTTCAGTCAATTGCGTTTGCAGGCGCGCACGCTCGCTCTCTTTGCCCTTGGCCAATGCCAGCAGGTCGTCATAGGCTTTCTTGAACTTGCCGACCTGTTCATTGCTCGCCACCACTTGGGCCTGCGCCTGGCTGTGCAGGCTCTGTTGCTGGCTGGCGAGTTGCTCGGCCATGCCACGGGCTTTTTCCAGCTCCAGGGTCAATTGCTTGATCTGCGCCTGGGCTTGCTTGGCCTGGGCTTCAGCGGCCAGGCGTGCGGCACTGGCCTGGGCCTGTTCACTTTGCAGGGCCTGCAACTGCTGGGTGGTGCTGCGCAGTTGCGTGCGCAGGCGCTCTTCCATGCCTTCGGCCGAGGCCCCGGTGGTGAGCAATAGCAACAGCAGCCCACAGATTCGCGTGTTCATGTGGCATCTCCCTGCGCATCAGAAGCGCGTGTTGAGTTCCAGTTGCATCACATCGACTTCAAATGGCGCGCCGTACACTTCGGATGCGCTTAACCAACGGGCGCTGGCGTAGATGTTCTTGTCGATACCGTAGTTGCCGCCAATGAAGTAGCCCTTGGCGTTGGTGCCACCGAGGTGAAACGAAGAGTCGTTGAAGCCGTCGGGCAAGGCGTCAGGCTGGATGTACTTGTAGCCGGCCAACAGGTTCCAGTCGCCGCGCTTGCGCATCTCCAGGGCACTGCCGAGGGTGAACTGCACCAGCATGGCGTTGCCGCCACTTTCAAACTGGCCGTCGCGGTTGATGTTGTTGACGATCTGGCCGGCGCTGCGCTTGAGCATCTCGCCTTTGTCGTAGGCCAGGTTGTGAATGTAGTTGGCCTGGGTGCGCAGCTTGAAGTCGCTGGGCAGCTCGGCATCCCAGGCCAGGTTGAGGTCCAGTACATCAAACTTGGACGCCAGGCCCACGAACTGCGGTTGCGGGGTCAGGCCCGGCGTGGCCGGGTTGGGGGTGATGTCGCGCAACAGGAACACGCTGTTGCCCTTCTGCATAAAGGCCAGGCGCGTGCCGTCGCTGTCGCAGGCCGGCTGGCCAGCCCAGGGCGAACAGGGGCTGGAACGCTGGCCTTCGATATCGTCGAAGTGATAGTAGGCCAACGCGCCCTTGAGGCTGTTGCTGCGGTTGATCTTCCAGTTGGCGCCGACCTGGCCGCCGAACAGCCATTTAGTGTCGCTGTCTTCCTTGTCGAAACCGTTACTGCTGGCGGCATCGGAGGTGTACTCCACAGGGAACGCGCCAAGGGTACCGAACAGGCCCCAGTCGCTGTTCAGCGCATGGTTGAAGTTGGCCGCGATACCGTCGAAGTTGAGGTCACCGGAATACATCATATCGGTTGCGTAGAACGGGTTGGCGAAGCGCCCTGCCGTCAGGGTCAGGTCCGGCGCAGCCTTCCAGCTCAAGTAGCCCTGGTCGAGCCAGATGTCTTTTTTGCCAAAGCCACCGCCCAGGGTCTGGGTGGTGGACACCGGGTTGTTGTCCGAGCCGGTGCCGATACGAATGCCGGCGGTCCATTCCGGCGAGATCACCGCCTTCATGCCCAGGCGCGCGCGCAGGCGGAACAGGTTTTCGCGGTCCTTGGTGGTGTTGAGCAACGGCGGCAACTTGGTGTTGGTGTCTTTGTTGACATCGTAGGGGCCGCTGTCATTGAGCTTGGCGTAGTCGACGATTTCATTGCTGTTGTTGCCCGAGAAGTAGCGTGACTCATCGCGCAGGCGGATATCGCCGTCAAAGGTAATACGCGAGACCCAATCCGGCAACGTATTGGGCTGGGCCCAGTTTTCCTGCTTGGCGGTGGACATCACCTCAGCCTTGACCTGATCGCGAATCTGGTCGCGCACCGCTTGCGGCACGTACTGCACACGCACATCCCCAGGCGCGGCCGTCGGGCCACTGGCGACCAGCGGCGCCGCATTAGCCTGGCGCGCCTGCCGGGCTTCTTTTTCGGCCTGGGCGATCAAGCCGTTAGCGGTGTCCTGGGTGAGCACACCTTGCTGCACCAGCAGGCGGATCAGGTTGATCGTGACGTTTTCCGAAGGCGCAACCGGCGCTGCCGACGCCTGGCCGACCAGGGTGGCGATGACCATGCCGACCGCCAGGGTCAGTCGATTCACGGGGGAAATCATGTGTACGCAACTCCTGTAGAAAACTGCAAAAAAAAGGGTTTGATCAATCCGGTCGACGGCCCTTGAGCGACAGGCGCACGGGCATCGTCACCGCTGCCGGCACGCGTTGAGTGGCGTGGGGGGCGCGTAAAGCCGCAAGCACTTGCGCGTCGGTCTCGGCGTCGCCGCTGGACTTCACCAACTCAGCCCGCGTCACCTGGCCCTCGGCGCTCAACCACAAATCGGCCTGCACGGCGTAAGCCTTCTTGCGTAACTCCGGGTCATCCCTGAGCAGGCGCTGGAACAGCCCCGCCAGGTACTGCTTGTACGTGCCCGTACCCAGGCCACCACCGCCGGAACCGGCCATGCCACCGCCCTTGCCCGCGCCGATGTTGAAGCCGTCATTGCCGGCCTGGGCGTCGCCGTCGATCTGCATCGGGTTGGCCAAGTCATCAGCCGGTGACGGCGGTGCCTCCTCGGCTGGCTTGACCTCTTCGGGTTCAGGGGTGGGCACCGGCTCCGGGACTTTTTCTTCAACCTGAGGCTCGGGTTCCTTGGGCTTTTCCGGTGGTGGCGGTGGGGGTGGCGGCAACGGGATGATGGTCGGCACCTTCGGCGCTTCGCGGCGTACGCCACTCATGTCATTGGCCCACTGCCAGAGGAACCAGGCGGCCACGGCGCCCAACAGCAGGCCGGCGCCCCACTTCAGCGGGCGTAGCAACCTGTTCTTCACAGGCACGGGCGGGATCGGCATCTGTGCGGTCATGGCTCAGCCCTGGCTCGGTTTGCCGGTGACCAGCCCGACCTGGGACAGCTCCAGCCGACGCAGCAAATCGAGCACCTCGATCACCTTCTGGTACTGCACCAGCGCGTCACCGCGCACGATCACCGGGAAGTCCGGGTTCTGGGCCTTCTCGATCCGCAGGCGCTCTTCCAACTCGCCGAGGGTCACCGGGTACGCATCAAGGAACACCTGGCCGCCGTCATTGATCGAGATGGCCTTGGTCTTGGCCTCGGACAACGACACCGAGGCACTGGCCTTGGGCAGGTGAATCTGGATGCCGGACACCTGGGCGGTAGCGGTGAGGATAAACATCACCAGCACCACCATCAGCACATCCACCAGCGGCGTGATATTGATGCTGTCGACGGCGGCATCTTCATCATCGTCGTGGGCGGCATTCACATTAGCCATGGCGATTCTCCTCAGGCCGAAACCGGCGTTTGCTGGGGAAGGCGATGCGCCGCTTCACGGGACTGGCTCTCGCCGTGCATCTCCGCCAGGCGAGTAATGAACTCATCGACAAACACCCGCATGTCGGCGCTGACTTCCTTGTTGCGTGTGATCAGGCGGTTATAGCCAAACAGCGCCGGGATCGCGACGAACAGGCCCATGGCCGTGGCCAGCAACGCCGCGGCCATGCCCGGGGCGATGGCGTTGATGTTCACGTCACCGGCCATGGCCGTGCCGAGGAACACCACCATGATCCCCAGCACGGTGCCGAGCAGGCCGATGTACGGGCCGCCGGCAATAGCATTGGAGAGAGTCGAGAGCTTGGCACCCAGGGCCTGGTTTTCGCGGGTGCGCAAACCGTCCATGGAGCAGCGGATGGCTTCGATGGTGGCCGCCGAGACCGACGAGGTGTCGGCGCCCTGGGCGCGGCGCGTGCGGATCTCCTTGACCGCCACGCGGTACAGGCGCCACAGCGAGGAATGGGTCAAGCGCTCGGCCAGCACCGCGTCGTCGTAGTACATCTCCAGGCGCGTGCCGATCTGGGCGAACTCGCCGCGAAAGATCTCGTTAGCCGCACTCACGCGGCTGACCATGCGGTTCTTGCGCAGCATGATGAACCACGACTGGAACATCATCGCCACCAGCACCAGGATGATCACCCAGGCATCCACCGGCACCGCCTTGAGCAAGAAGCCCAGGCTGCCGAAGCCGAAACCCGACTGCTCTTCGTCGACGCCATAGGCCACCAGTTTCGACTCGGCGCCCTGGGCACTGGCATCGGCCAGCAACAGCGTGGCCGGGCGCGCCACCTTGGACAGGCGCAGCTCGTCGATGGCCCCGGCGAACGGCAAGCGCGCGGTGGCCGCATCAGGCAAATCGGCGCCGATGGCCAGGGGCGAATTGAACCCGGGCAACGCCACCGCCAGGCTCGCGGTTTCGCGACCATTGACATACAGCGCGACTTTTTCGCCCTCGGCGGTGAATGCCAGGTGCTGCCACTGACCGGGGTTCAACGCTTGGGTCGAGACTGCGCGCTGGCCGTCAATCTCCACAAACGGCATACCCTGGTTAAGCCCCAGCAACAGGCTATGGCCGCCGTCGCGACGGGCCAGTAGCACTTGCTCGCCGCTGGCCTGGTCCAGGCGCAGCCAGGCGCTGAAGGTGAATGCGCCACCCGCCGCGTGTTGCAGCGACGGGCTGGCCGGCAGCATCAGCGGCTGGCCACCGAACTGCAAGGCACGGCCGATCACCCCGTCAATACTGGCGCCGGTGGCGTTCAACGCGGTATTGCCGTAGGCGGTAGTGTCCCGGGGCGGCGTGCCGTTGGCGCCGTCGAAGTGGTACAGCGCGGTGTAGCTGGGGTCAAAGGTCAGTTGGCCGTTGGCGGTGGCCGGGGCTTTCTGGTTGCCGTAGTACATCCAGATATCCTGGCGCTGGGCACCTTCGACCTTGGGCACATCGACCCAGATCAGCGCCATGCCCATCAGCGGGTCGAAGCTTTCGATCTGGTGGTTGAACACGGTCTTGTCATCGGCACTGACAAAGCGCAGGTCGGCGCCGTCATCCTTGACGCCGTCAAAGCTGAAGTTGCCGGTGTGCAAGCGCACCAGCAGCGCGGTACGGCCCAGGGCCTGGTTGATCGCGCCACCTTGGGCGGTGGTGTCCACGGTGATCTGCTTGCGGTAGTGCCAGTCGTCCTGCCACCAGGCATGGGCGGTGGCAGGCAGCGTGAAGCCCAGGCAGATCAACAGGCTCAGAAATAGGCGTTGCATGGGTGAAGTCTCCGGAAGAAAAAGTCAGAAAGTCGCCTGCACACTGAAGTGCAGTCGCGAATCCTGTTTCTGGGTGTTCGGTCCATCGAGCAGCGGGTAGCCCCAATCCAGGCTGCCGGATAACCATTTGCTCAAACTGGCGCGGGTGCCCAGGCCGACACTGGCCAGGCTGTATTCGTCTTCCTGCTCGGGCAGCGGCTCATGCAGGCGCATGCGTGCCCCTTCGGCAAACGCGTAGAAACGCCATTCCTGTACGTAGCTGCCGAGGAACTTGGCCAGGGACGGGGTGCGCAACTCCTGGGAGAGCAACAGCCCTTCATCACTGGTGCGCTCAGCCGCGAGGTAACCGCGCACCGAGGTTGCGCCGCCGGCGGAATACTGCTCGTTGGACACCAGCGGCCCCGAGGCCAACTGGAAGCCGGCCTTGCTCGCCGACTGCCAGTCGTTGCCGAACGTGTAGAGGTAGTTCGCGTCGCCCTTGAGCACGGCGAAACTGGGGCTGGCCTTGTAGCGCTTGTACTCGAACTCGGTGGCGTCGCTGCCGTAACCAAAAAATGCACGAGTGCCGACCACCAGGTTCAAGCCGAGCCCCAGCTGGGATTGCTCCGTGTAGCGATAACCGTTGTAGCCGAAGGTCAGCGGCGCGTATTTGAGCGGCACCTGGTCGTTGCTGGCACCGAGCTTGAGTTGCTCGTCGAAGTCCTTGAAGTCGACGCCTGCGGACAACGAGTTGGCCCAACTGCCAGCGGCCGGCAGGTTGTAGATCGCCGACACACCATAGGAATGGCCCTTGCCCAACACGTTGCTGCCGCCGATGGTGGCGATGTTGCTGTCGGACTGGTAACCGGAAAACTGCACGGTCCAGCGCTCATCCAGCGGAGCGCTGTAGGTGCCGGACCACACCTTGGCATTGCTGCTGTCCTGGGGCGCCGTGAAGTAGGTCAGGGAAACGCTGTGGCCCAGCTGCCAGAGGTTGTCATAGCCCAGGGTTGCGACTGAGCGCAGCTTCTCGGTGTCGGCGCTGTAGTCGTTGTTCAGGCCCAGGCTGGCGTGCCAGGGGTTCTGGTCTTCCACCTGCAGGTCGACATCCATGGTGCCCGGGCGCTGGCCTTCTCGCACCAGCGGCGTGACCTGCCGCCCTGCCCCGCGGTTGAGCCCCGCGAGCTGGGTTTGCACACTGGCAAAATCCGGCACCGCGCCTTCCTTCAGCGCGGGTACTTCTTCACGGATCTCTACCGGCGAGTAGTGCTTGGCGCCTACCACCCGCACGCGGCCGACCTTGGTTTCGCTGACTTGCAGGTAGACGATACCGTCATCGACCTTCTGCTCCGGCAACTCGACAAACACCGACTGGTACCCGCGCGCCTGGTAGATTTTCTGCAGCGCATCACGGGCGCCTTCGATATCGTCGAGGGTTTTTTGCGGCCCGAGAAACGGGTACACCGCCTCCTCGATAGTGGGCGCGTCGAGTACGGTATTGCCGCGCACGAAGTACTCATTGACGTCCACCCGGCGCGCCGGCGCTTGCTCCTCGGCCAGCACGGGTTGGCACGTGGCCCCAAGCGCCAGGCAACACAGCGCCAACGTTGACTTGAA
Source organism: Pseudomonas haemolytica (assembly GCF_009659625.1). GTDB lineage: Bacteria > Pseudomonadota > Gammaproteobacteria > Pseudomonadales > Pseudomonadaceae > Aquipseudomonas > Aquipseudomonas haemolytica. The sequence goes on from NZ_VOIW01000006.1 coordinate 374,634, forward strand.
CAGATGCTCCACACCGCCCCCTGGTTGTCTAAAGTGTTGCGCCTTCACCGATTGCACGGCGTTCGGCCTGCTCAATTGCTGGTGGTCGAAAGATGGCTGTGCCGGGCCAGCCAGGTGTGCAGCAAGGCGAAGTTCAACGAGAACTCCGGCATGTGCAGCAAGGCGCCACAAAACACTTCACCGATGATTTTCTGAATCAGTTGCACCGCATGCGGGTTGTCCAACAGCGTGGCAATGTCCCGTTGCAGCGCGTGGATACCCCAGACTTTCTGGTGCAGGTCGAGGCCGACGAACCAGCGGAACAGCAGGTTGTAATTGAGCTGTTCGTGCAGTTGCTGCTCGCTGGGCACCGAATACAGCAGTTGCAGGAGCAGGATGTGCACCACCGTATGCGGCGCGATCGACATGCCCGGTTCGGCCTGGAGTTGGTCGCGGTGGCTGTCGAGCACCTCATCGATCTGCGGGCGCAGCAACACCAGTGAATGGCCGGTGGGGATGTAGCTGGACACTTCCTTCAACGCGCCCTGCCAGTCGTCCTGGGAGACGATCCACACCCACGGCGCACCGTAGCGGTACACCGAAACCGGCTTCTTGCGTGCGGCTTCCACGATCTTCGACAGGCGCTGGTCGAGCTCCTGCATACCGACTTTCGAGTAGCGTTCCATAGTTCCCACTTGCCCCCTCCTGGCGTGCTGCTGACGGCTTTGGAGGGGACCTTTGATCGCCTCCAGCGCGTTACATAGGCAAGACAGGAGTGGGTGCGGGCTACCGAACTTTTGTCATGAAAGCTTCATTTTGGATTGGGTGGGGGGCAATTTTTCAGTGGGGTCATGTGCGCAAATGTAGGAGGGGCGGTGTGACGATTGCGGCCTAACAGCGACCAGGATGTTAGGGGTTTTGACCGAGTACATATCCGTTGCTGCGGTACCGGCGAGTATTGGTTCCGCTCTTACAGCGGGTCACTTTTGAAAAGAGCCCAAAAGTAACCAAAAGGCTCTTGCCCCACCACTCGGCACCTCGCCTAGGCTCGGTGTGCCCGTAATCCGACATTGATTTGGGGGGCCGCCGCCACGCGCCATCCATGGCGCGGGGCGGCTAAACCGGCATCCCTGCCGGTTTACCCCCCAAATCAATATCGAATTCCGGCCAGCGTGGTTTAACGGGGCGCCTGAGATCAAAATCAAAAGAAAAAGCGAGGCGGCCTTATAGCCGACCTGATCGTTGAAGCCTGCGCGTACCCCTGTGGGAGCGGGCTTGCTCGCGAAAGCGGTGGGTCAGTCAATATCTATGTTTGCTGGGCCGACGCCTTCGCGAGCAAGCCCGCTCCCACATTTGATCTTCGCTACCTTGAGCATTTCGTTCGCTTAACTGACCCACCCCCACAGAAAAGCAGAAACGCCGCCAGCGTAACCACGATGCGAAGCGAGCAGCTCTTGATCTGGCTTTTGATCTCAGGCGCCCCGTTAAACCACGCTGGCCGAACGCAGGCTTGAATCCGTGGGTAACCCGGCAGGACGCCGGGTTAGCCGCACTGGGCCAGGGATGGCCCATTGCGGCGGCCCACGGATTCAAGCCGGAGTGAGGGCATGCCGAGCCTAGGCGAGGCACCAAGTGGTGGGGCGAGGACCTTTTGGTTACTTTTGGGTCCTTCCAAAAGTGACCCGCTGTAAGAGCGGAACCCATAGTGGCCGTTACCTAAATAACGGATATGTACTCGGTCAAACCCAATAAAAAAAGGGGCAATCACTGATCACCCCAAAGCTACATCGAGAGGTCCTGCTACAAACTGATCTGCTTGCGCTCTTCGTCAGTCAACCGCGCCCGCGCCTGTTCACTCAAAGGCCCCGCGCCCAACACCTGCACCGGGCTGTCCGGGTTATACCCGGAGGTCTTCTGCTGCGGCTCACGCGGCACCGGCTCGGTGCCAAAACCCAGCACCTCCACCGTCACGATCGACGCCCTGCCCTGCTTCGCCGCCGCCTGCTGACTGCGCGCTGCATCTTCCGCCGCCTGGGACGCCGCCGCCCCCGCCGCACTGGCCGAGGTCATCGCGCCGGTGTTCACCGCCGCTGTCACCGGCACCCCGGAAGACTTGCCCTGGGTCTGGATGTTGGCCGCGTTGACCACATGCAACGCGGCAATGTTGACGTTGCCGGAGACCCGGATGCCCGCTTCGCCCGCGTCGATGGTGCCCGCCGGGGCCAACAGGTCGATGTCACCGGCCGGCACTTCGGCAATCGGGGCCAGGGTGGCAATACCCGCACCGGAACTTGGCACGTTGGGCGACAGCGTCACGTTGCCCCAGGTGTCATACACCCGCTTGGGCGGGGTGTAGAGCACGGTGGTTTTCGCGCCACGGCCGGCGTTGATATCGCCGGCGTTGGACCAGGCGAGTATCGACCCGCCAAAGGTGGTCATGATACGGCTCTGGCCCAGCAGGATGCTGCCCTGGGCATACAGCTGGATGTCCCCGGCACCTTGAGTCAGCACACCGGCAGTCGCCGGCGGTGCAGTGCCTTCAATGCCGAACACTTGTTGCCCGCCCGGGGTGAGCATCTGGATATTGCCGCCAAACAGGGTATGCACCCCGGCGCCACCATACAGGGTGATATCGCCGTCATACATGATGGGGTTACCCGCCACGTCCTTGCTCGGCAACAGCCCGTCGATAGCCACGCGACTGCGCACAAAGCTACCCGCACGCGGGCCTGCAGCCAGGTTGAATTCACGGCCACCCTCACGCACTTCGGCGAAGTACACCGTGCGGGCAAAGAGGCGTTGTTGCTCAGGGCCCAAGCCCGCGAAATAGGCGCGGGCCTGGTCGGCGTCACCACTGAAGGCATAGCGTTGCTTGAGCCATTGCAGCAGTTCGGCTTCGTAGGTTTTCGCCACCTTGCCGGCCTGTGTGGCCAGGGGAACACCTTCGACGGCCTGATTGGCGCGGTCCAGATAAGGGGTGACGAACTTCAGGTAATCCAGGCCATTAGGCCCTACCCCGGCTTCCAGCACGATAGATGCACCCGGGCGCGAATCCCCGGCAACCACCGGGCCCAGGCTGGTGATGGAGGCTTTGTCTTCCATCAACAGGTTGCGCCCGGCACTGACTTCCAGGGCGCCGGGGCCGGCAACGTTGAAGCTGCTGTAGATAATGTCGCGCCCGGCCGACACCACCGAGACATCCTCGGGACGACTGTGCACGAACAGGTTGCCGCGGCTTTCACCGGTGTAATCGCCGTTGTAGCCCAACAGCGCGGGGAACAGCGTCGGCGAGCCCAAATACGTGCCTGAACTGACAATGTCACGCCCCGCGCGAATCCATACCGGGCCTACCGACTCATAGCGAACCTGCCCCTGGCGTGAGCCGTTGAACGTAATGATTTCGCCACTGCGCACCCCTACGATATCGCCTTGCCGCGCATAAAACCTGGCCGGTTCTGCCTGGGAGGACGGGCGCGCAAGATCGGTCGGGCTGCGCAAGGCAAACAAGGAAAAGTCAGCCTGCAGGGCATCACTGCCCAGGTTGTGGACGACGCTGTTGAACCCGTCCCGGCCCACAAAGGCTGGCGCGAACGGCGTCGGTATCGAGCCCAGGCTGTCACCCGACTGGTTGACGGCATAGCCACTGGCGTAGATCGAATCGCCGGCCAGCATCGCCAGCCGCCCATTGCTCGATGGCGCCAGCAATAGCGAGTAGGCAGGGTTGTTGGGCTGCGGGCCGCTGCCTAACGCGGAAGCACCGAGGTAGATGCTGCCATTGGCTGCCACCCCACCTAGTTTGGAGGGGAAGATGAAACGCCCATCCGAGCTGGAGTAGTTCTGCCCTTTCAACGGCTCAGTGCTGCCACCGGCGCTAAGCGACACACTCTGCACGCTAGGTGTCAAACTGCCGCCCGCAGAGAATAAGTCGATGGCCGTACGCTCGGTCCACAGCGAGAACCAGGTGGTCCCATTGCCATAGTCTTTGCCGTTGTAGCTGAACGCCTGGTTATTCTCGGTAGACACACGCCCAGGGTCGCCGGCCCCCGCCAGCACCAGATCACCTCGGGTCGACAGGTTGGCCGTCGCGTCTCCAAGCATCAGCGTGATCCCGCCAGTGGCCGTCCCCAGGCTCGCGGTGTACGGCGAGTAGGCCCGAGTGTCCTTGGCATCCTGATCGCCACGCATACCGCCATAGTTCAAGGCGATGCCCCCCAGGCTACCGGCCTGCAGGTTCAAGGCACCGCGCAGGTTGGTGAAGACACCGTTGAGGCTGAGCGTTTCTGCCTTAAAGTCAGCGGACAGCAGGCCGGCCGTATTCAGTCGGGTGGCGCGAGCGTCCAATCCTGGGTTCAAATCCCCGCCCATACGCACATCCAGGTCACCGCCCCCAGTGAGCAGCAATTGACCGTCAACCAAACGCCCGGTGCTACCGACCGCCAATACCAGCCCTTCACTGCGCGGTGCCCTGCCCCCGTCCAGGGAGCCGCGGCGCGTCTGCATGCCAGCATCGCTGCCCAGGTCCAGGGTCAGGTTGCCGCCCCCCAGGGTGCCGACACCGGTGAACCCTACCAGGCGCGGCAACAGGTCTATCTGCTTGGCGTCTTCGAATTGAATGTTGGCATTGCCCGCGCCTTTGACATAGGTACCAAAGTTGATCCACCAACTGGTAGGCGTGGGCGTAACGCCAGGGGTATTGCCCGTGCCTTGACGCCACAACCAGTTGCCCAGGTTGCCACTGTTGAGTTGGGTGCGACCGTCATTGGGCATGGCCACGCCTTGGTTTGGCGTCCAGACATCGGCTGTCAGGCTACCGCCCGTGCGCAGCAACAGGTTGCCGCCGGCGTCGGGATACCAGGCAGCATATGGGCTGTTGTCATCGACCAAGGCTTCATACGCCTTGGCCGTGCTCCCCAGCACCGTTCCATCCGCCGAGGCGGCACGGGCCCGGTCAAAATCTGCAGCCGCACTGCCTGCACGAGAAGCGCTGGAACCGCCGGCGGTATAGATGCCATAGGGTGATTGCATCGCCACATTGCCGGCGGCGATCAGGTCCAGATCTCCGGTGCCGGTACGCAGTACGCTGAAATGCTGACTCACCGGCGAGACCAGTTTCACCTCCCCAATGGTCACCTTCTCGGGTATCGCCGGAATCGGTTCGCCCAGGGACACGCACATTTCCGGGTCACAGAAGCTTTCGTCCTGAGGCGATACCGGTTGGCCGGGCACAAAGCCAAAGATTTCGGCGATATCACTCCACACATAATTGACTCGAACACAGATATCAGGCTCGTCACAAGAACCCCACTCGGGCTCCGGCACCGCCGTCCCCGCCTCGACACCGAACAACTCGGCAGCAAAGTCACTCCAGTACCAGGCCCCACCCGGCCGGGCCGGTTGCCCAGGCACGATTATTTTCTCGTGGGTCTGGTAAATGCCGTAGTGCGTGTCCGCCAAGGTCAGGTCGCCGGCATAGGCTGGCTGGATCGAACGCGTGTCGGCAGCCTGGGTATCGGCACCCGACACCAGGCGCAACGACCACGATTGCGAGCCCTCGGCCAGCATTGGCGCCACGGCCCAGTTCTGGCGTGCGGTGGCGCCGGTCACGGTGCGCAACGGCACCGACACCGCACCATTGGGCAACTTGACGTCCGTGCCGTAAGGGATCAGCGCCCCCACCTTGAGTGCCAGGTTACCGGCCAGCACGACCCCATCGGTTGCACTGCCCGTCACGGCCCCACGGCTGGGCAACGGCACGCCCGCCGGCCAGGTCATGGCACGCAGGGAGGCGGCGCCCGCCAACACCGTGCCCGCATCCAGTTGCGTACCCGCGGCCAGCACCACAGGTTGCTGCAACAAGGTGCCGGCGGCATACAGCAGGTTGCCGGCGCTGTCGTGCACCGCCGCGCTCAACACGGTGTTGGCCGGCAGGCTCAGGGGTGCGTCGAGGGTACCCTGGGTCGGCAGCACAGTGCCTTGCGCCAGTGTGGTGGCCTGGATCGGCAACGGGTAGTTGAGGGTCTTGCCGGTGGGGAACGCACTGCCGTTTGCCAGGACCACACCGGGGCCGGGCACGATCACATCGGCACCGAACCCTTGCAGACCCGGGGTCAACACCCAGCCATTGTCGTCCGGGGTCGCAGGTGGCGGGGCGAAGCCGTCGTTGATGCTGCCGTAGATATTGATATTGCCACCGGCACGCACCACCAGGCCGCCCACCTCACCCGAACCGTACACCGAGGTCTTCGGCGTGTTGGGGTTGACGCTGGCATAACGGTAACCGGAAAGGTCCAGGTCGCCACTGACCACCAGGTCGCCCTGGGTGACGATTTCCACACCTGGGCGCAAGTGGAACGCCTCGGTGTAGCGGCTGTTGTTCAACCCCGCGAGCTTGCCCGTCATCAGCCCAGCGTTGTTCAAGGCATTGTTGATAAAGGCTTGGGCAAGCGCGTGTTTCTGCTCCAGGTAGTGCTGGTCGATCACCTGATACGGTCGGCCACTGGCCGAGGGCTCAATGCCCACCGGCGCATCGGTGTAACGGGCCACTGCGTTTACCGCGATGGAGCGAGCGCCCTGAACATTGAGCGCCCCACTCGCATCGATGGCCACGTCATCGGCATTGAGCCGTGGTGCATTCAGTTCCAGGGTGCCCCGGGCCACGCCGTCGTAGTGCCCCGGGCCACTGCCCAAAACCGCCGCCGTGCCGTGGCGCAGGTCGATGCGCACACCCTCGGCCAAACTCAATTGGCCGTCGCCGCTGTTGAGCTCCACCATCGCCCGGTTCGGTGCATCAATGATTTTGCCGTAGCTGTCGACTCGCAACGCCGTGCCGTGCGCATCCAGCACAGCACTGCCGGCAACGGTCACGCCCTGCTTGGCGGCCAGGCGTATGCTGCCGACCCGCTCGCCGCTGGCATCAAGGGTGCCCACCACCGTCAGGCTGCCGTTGTCCACCGAGACGTTGATTTGATTGGCCTTGAGTTCATCGCCAATCACCAGGTTGCCCTGCTTGAGCTGGAAGCTGCGCGAACCGAATACTTGGCCTTGGTTCAAGCGTTGATTCAACGCGGCGAAATCGCCCACCTGTTGCGCACGGATGTCCACACCACCGGCCTTGTACGGCACCAGCGTGCCACCGGCATCGTAATAGCCGCTGCTGCCGGCGCGAACGTGCCCTTGCAGGTCGACCTGCCCGGCACCGGTGTCCACGGCCACGGCCTTGAGCAAGCCGCCCTGGTTGAATTGCGCGGACAGGTCGATCAGCGCGCCCGCCGCCTGGCGAATGTCACCGTGACGGCTCTCCAGGCTGACATCGCCGCCCCAACTGTATTGGCTCACATCGTTGATCTGCACTTTGCGGCCACTGAGGTCCAGGCGCGAAGCCGCGCCCAGCGTCAGCGCTTGATCGGCGCTGAGGGTCAGCTTGCCGCTGGGCAGCACCACCGAGGTATCGAGGGCCACGCTGTGCCCGGACAACAGCAATTCGGCGCCCAGGGCGTCGATAGCCCCCGCCGCAACCGGTGCCGCGCCGTTGGCCGGGGCCTTCACGTTAACAGTGCCACCGGCGCTGATGCGGTTGACCGAGCCGGCTTCACCGGTCAGCAAAGGCGTGGTGATGTTCAGGTTGCCACCGCTGTAGGTAAAGCCCTTGCCGGCTTCATAGGCACCCTGGGCCTGGTGCACGCTCAGGTTGCCTTTGTGGTTGGCAGTGATGCGTTCGCTGGCGTTGAGATTGACGTTGGCAAAACCCAGGGTCATCCGCCCATTGTTAGCCAGGCTGTCGGGCTGGGCATTGCGGCCATAGCCGAACTCGATGCGCCGCGCCTGCAGTTCCAACGTACCGCTGCCGGTGCCTGCACCGTTGCTGATGACCGCTGGCGGTGCACTGATGTCGCCGCCCCATACCAGGGTGCCGGTCTGGATCAGTGCCACATCACTGGCGGCGCCATAGCCATAGATCGCCGGCGTGGTCAGCATCAGTTCATCGAGCAGCGACTTACCCGCGCTGTCGAGGGTACTCAGGCGAGTGCTGCCATAGAAGTTCAACGATTGCCCGGCGGTCAGCGCCAGGCTTTTCAGGGCCGGAGCGCCGTTGCCGGTATCGCCACGCAGCAGGCGATCCAGCACCTGCTGATTGAGGGTCAGGCCCGACGGCAACACACCTCGCGCGGCGGCTTCGGCCAGTGCCTCGGCGCTGCCGACGTTAATCCCGCCCACCGCCAGTGCCAGATGGCGGGTGCCGTAGCGCACGCTGTCACCCAAGGCAAACCGGTTGGTGGTGGCAAAGGCAATCGAGCCCTCGGAGTAGAGTGATGTTTCACCGCCGCAGGCACCTGAAGTGCATTGGCCGATCAGGATGCTGCCCGGCCCTAAACCATTGGTGCCGCTGGTCGGCGCCAACATCTGCAAGCGCCCATTGGAGACTGCCAACACGCTACGGTTGCCGGGCCGATAGATAAAACCATCATCCGAGTCATAGGCTGCCTTGCCGCGCCCCAGGGTATTGATCGATGCACCTTGCTCAATCTCAATGGCGCCCTGGGACCTGCCCGTTACCAGGAACACTTCCGGCGCTGCCAGGGTCGCGCCCTGACGCACGACGACCGAGCCGGCCGTGGTTGCAGCCAGGTCGGACCTGACAAAATTGCCGCCCTGGCCATACACCACGGTCATTTCACCGCCCACCACCAGCCGGGCAGCGCCCAAGGCATTCAAGTCGCTGGCCCGCACCGACACCCTCGAGGCGCCGCTACTGGCCTGGGCCGTGTCTGAAATTACCTCGATATCGCCGCTGGACAGCACCGCAACCGTGGCACCAAATCCGCCTTGTGCGGGTTTGAATCGCCCCTCACCGTCAAAGTTGAACGCCAGGTCTTTTTCACCGTTCACCAGTCGCAGCTTCAGGGTCTTGGCGTCCGCTTCAAGCGCCGCGCGTGGCACACCCAGCCGCGTTGCATCAGCGCGAACGAAGTCTGCATAGGCGGTTTCGTTGTACTGGGAATAACGGCGCAATACCGCAGCCGGAGTGACGATCACCTGGCTCGACAAACTGTCGCGGATACCGGTGCCGGCAATCGACAGCAGGCCTTCGGTTGACCAGGACCCGTTGTTCATGACCGAAGCGCTAGGCAGCGAGCCGCTGGCGAACGGCGCTGCCAAACCGTTGATCTCCACCCGAAACGCCCCCGGCAACAAGGCGTAAGTGGACGGCAGCAAGGTGTAGGTGCCCGGCGGCAAGCCGGGAACACCGGCACCGAGACTGATTTGTTGCCCCACCAACGGCTGGGTCGCGCCCGCTTCGCCGCCGCTGGGCGCTACCCCCGGCTGGCCGCCGGGAACAATCGCATAGATCGGGTTCGTCGCCAGCCCCGGCAAGGTAAAACGCCCATCCGCGCCCATTTGCATCAAGGGGTTGTAGCGCGCATCGGTGGAGCCGCCACGGCCAGAGATGAATGCCGCGCCGAGCAATTGGCCGCCACCGGAAAGGTCCAGCACCGCATCCTGCTGCACATTCAGCGAGCGGCCCGCCAGTTCCACGCCCACCGCCACGTTGCCGGTGCTGCGGGTGCCGCCGACACCCAGCAACTCCACCTGTTTGCCGTCGTACTGCCAGGTCACGCCGTCGACTGTCCCGCCATACGGCAGCACCAAGCCACCGGCGCTGACGGAGGTCAGGCTACCCGGCAATAGCTTGACCGCTTTGGTTGAACGGGTAATGCCTTCGTCCACACCCAAGGTGAGACTGCCCATGGGCGCTCGCAGTACACCCCCCTGCTCGATGGTCGAGGCCGCCAGCACTAGGCTGCCAAACACAGAATAAGGTTGCGCCGGGGCCGTGCTGCCGACCCGACCGATGCGCAACGTACGCGCCGGGTCAAAGTCACCGCCGGTGTAGCCCGCCGTCACTTGCGCAACGGCGCCGGTCGCCGGGTAAATTTGCGCAGCCGAAAGGTTCAGGTCGGCTTGGGTGGTCAAGGCGGTCTTAGTCGTGTCAGAGCCGCGGGCCAGAAAGCGCATATCCCCCTGGCTGACCAAATGGGCCTGGTCAAAGGCACGCCGGTCAATAGCGTTGGCCAACGCTTTGGAGCTCGCGGCATGGGCGCCGAAGTTGACGCTGTCACGCACATCCAACACATTCGCCGCTGCAACCCTCAACAGACCGGCCGCAGCCTGAGTGGAAACGCCGCCCTGGACCGTCGGGCGCACGAGGTTGTCGGTACCCAGGCTGTTGTTGCCAACCCCGGCCAGGCGCACATAGGGCGCAGCCAGTAGCACTTGCGAGTGCCGCGCCGCGCCATCGGTCAAGGCCATGGCCCCTGAATACAGGCTCAGGCTCTGCCCCAGATGCAAGGCCAGGTCACCGTCAAAGCTGATCAGGCCGTTGCTCAACAGCGACAGGTTGTCGAAACCGCCGGCGTTAACCTGGCGGACTGTCAGCCGGCCATGGCCATAGGTTAAGGCGCCCGCGACCGCTTCGGGGGTACTGCCGTTCGGCAACGGCGTGCCTGAATCGGCGGCACTGACGATCAATTCACGCGCCTGGCGCACAGTGGCAGCGGCCGTATCGAGGTATAACGGCGTTTCCAGGGCAACATTCAGGCTGCCGCCAGCGGCACCGGCGCCGCCGCTGTTGGCCGTGAGCGTGCCATCCAGGTAAAGGCCATTGTTGGAGGCTAGGGAGATGCTACCGCCACGGCTGGCGACCCTACTCGAACCAGCACCGGACAGGTCCAGCACCGCCTGGCTGCCGGAAGCATCAAGGCGTGCCCCTTCGCGCACCACCACAAACAGGTTGGCGGCGCTGGCGATGCCGGTGGCCGGATCGATCACCCCGCCAATCACAATATTGCCGCCTTGGCCCACCACGCCGTAGCGCCGGCCAAGGCTGTCAACCGCAGTCGCTGCGCGGGCGGCCACATCCAGCACGGCGTGTTCACCGATCCAGATCGAACGGTCGTGACCTTTGGCTTCAACGCCATCGGCCACGGCAGGTTGCACGCTGACGCCACCCAGGGTGATGTTGCCGCCCCAGGCGTTCAGCGTGCCGTCTACGGTCAACTGACCAATGCTGCGCACACCGATGGACTGGCCCGGATCGACGTTGATCACCGCACCCTGGCCAATGCGCGCCTGCACCGTCGCCATCTGCGCCGCGGTAGACAACGCGCTGCCGGCTTGCAGGTTCAGACTCGCGCCTTTGCGCACCGTCAACTGGCCCTTGGTGGGGGTTTCCCGGTATTGCGGCGGGGTCCAGATTTGCAGTGCGCTGCGCGAATCAGCGCCGCTTACCACGTTTTGCGCGGCGTCATTGAGGCGGTACAACGGCGCGGTCACATCGACCTGAGTTCCGTCGGCAACCCGCAAGCCTTCGTTGCCGGTGATGTCATAGGCACCAAAGCCCTTGTTGAAGAACCCGCTGTCGAGTTGCAGCGTGTCCGCTTGAGGCGTGACAGGCTGAGCACTGATCAACACCTTGCCAGCTTGCACACTCAAGCGCCCGCCGCCATTGACCCCATACCCGAGCAACTCGCCGTTGAGTGCCAGGTTGCCCCGGCTGTCGGCGCTGTTGGCGTTGGCTGCCAGCGTCAGGTCACCGCCCTTGCCACCGATCAGTTGGTTCCTGGCATCCAGGGCCGCACCGGAAGACACATCCACGCGACTACCCGCTGCCAGCGTCACATCAGCGCTGCTGCGCAAGGCCACGCTGCCGCCGTTGAGGTAGGGCAAGCGGCTGCTGTCGCCGGGGCTCAGCCACTGGTTGCTCCACAGGCCGCTGGTGTCCAGGGATACGCCGCGGTTCACCGTCAAGCTGCCGCGACCGCCAAGGGTCACGTCGTTTTTGCCGGTCGGGGTAATCTGCGTCAGCACATTGCCCAGTTGCAGACTGCCGGAATGCGCGGTCAGGTTGGCGTTCACCTCGACCTTGGGTGCGAACAGGGTGATGTCACCCGCCGATGCCACCTCCAGCGCGCCGTTGACCAGAATCGAACCACTGCTGGCGATGTTGATCGCCCCCAGTTTCGCCGCGTTCAAGGCGTCGCTGTTCAGATAAAGCGTGGATGCCCGCTCAGCCGACAGCACGCTGTTCAAGTCCAGCCCGGCCGCGATGGCCGCCGCGCGCTGCCCCAGCACGACGTTTTTCACGGTGCCTGTGTCCGCGCCCAGGGCGTATTGCAACTGGGCGCTGTCCTTGACGTAGTACGGCACGTAGCTGCCCACCACCAGCGCGGCGCCCCGGGCCACGGCTTTTTGCGATTGCAGGTAACCGTCCAGACCTTTTTGCGCGGCCTGGGTCTGACGCTCACCCTGATAGGTGTCACCCACGACCTGCCCTTCCAGCACCGCGCTGGCGGTACTGACGACCAGGCGCCCGGCATCGCGCCCCACGGTGTAGCCGGCCTCGCTGCGCTCACGGGGAGCGATCAGCGGGTTGTAGTAATAGTCGGTCACACCCCAGCGCTGGCTGTTGTCTTCATACCCCTTGTAGATCCCGGTATAGAGCAAATCCCCCGGCGCGCTGGACAGCTCATACAAGCGCCCGCCGGGGCCTTTGAGCCAGGTTTGCTGGAGCTTGCCGCTCTGCACGTCAAGGGTGCCGCCCGACAGATTGATCTGCGAACCTTGCTGGGTCACCACGTCCTTGCCGCTGAAGCTCACCGTACCGCCCTGGGCCATCCACTCGCCAATTGCGTGGTTGCGGGTGCCCAGATAGCCGCCCACCTCCAGCAGGCCACCCGCGGTGTACCAACGGTCGGTGGCATAACCGTGGGTGCCGGCCGGGACAAAAACCAGGTCGCGGACATCCACCCACACATCGTTGTTGTTGAGCACCTTGCCGTCACGGTTGACAGGCGCATCGCGCTGCTCGTTGCCCTGAATGTTGACCTTGACGCTGTTGGACTCCATCGCCAACTTGACGCCGATGGCGCCCGACACGTCGATCACCGCACCCTCGCGCACCAGGGTCCGCTGCGTAGACTTGACGCCCACCTGGCCGCCGGTGGCCAGGGTCAAGGAGCCGTTGCGAAAGTCCACGCTGGCGTCGCTGGTGATCTCGACCAGGGATTGGTCGCGGCGGTAGACGTCTGCGGGCACGACGTTGCCGGCCTGGTCAGCCGAGGGTGTGATCAACCCGGCGCGCTGGCTGTCGAGGGCGTTGCTGCTGTCGAGCAGGATCGCGCTGACGCTGCCCTCGCCCAGGGTCACGCTGGCGTTGTTGCCCGTGCCCTTCAAGTGCAGGGTGCCACGCGCTTCCACCGAGGAGCTGGTGAGCAACACACCGTTTTGCAGCACCTGCTGGCCGGTCAGGGTGATGTCGCCGGTGGCGGCCTGGATCAGGCCGCTGTTGCCGGCCTTGCCGCTGCCGGTGGCGCTGACTTCATTGCCGCGCGTGGTGGAGGTGACATTGCCATCGGTGCTGTAGCCCTTCTTGATCACAAAGCTGTCGCCCGCCGCCAGAGTGGTCTGGCCCCGTGCGGTGGAAATGCTCCCGGCGTTCGTCACCTCTTTGCCGAGCAGCAGCACATAACCGCCACCGGCGGTCGAGGTGGCGGGCACCTGGGTATTGATCTGCGCGCCGCGCTCGACCGTCACGTTGCCGGCAGCCTGGGCAAAACTCGGCGCGGTGCTACTTGAGCTGTACAGGCCCCGGGCGGTGAACTGCTCATCGCTGAACGCCGTGGCCGCCGCCACCAGGTTGCGCACGTTGACCTGGCTGCTGCCGCTGAACACCACGCCGTTGCCATTGACGATCATTACCGTGCCATCGGCCTTGATCGCCCCCTGGATCTGGCTCGGCGCGGTGCTGTTGTTGATCTTGTTGAGCACGGCCCAATCGCTGTTCTGCTGGAACTGTACGGTGGTGTCGCGGCCCACGTTGAAGGTTTGCCAATTGAGGATCGCCTTGTCAGCCGTCTGCTTGATCGACACCAGCGTCTTGCCGTTGGCATCGGTCTGCACCGGCCCTTCGGCATTGACGAACAGCGGCTTGCCATCCGCACCGATCACCACGTTCAAGCCATTGCCGCCAAGGCCATTGTGGATGGTCTGCGGCCCCGCACTCGCAGTATTCCTGGCCGCCGCCTGGGCGGCCTGTTGTGCGGCAATCGCGGCGACGCTGGTATTGAGGTTCTGCAACGAGCGTTGCAACTGCTCGTTACCGCGCTGCTGCTGGGACAACGGCGGCGGCGTGCCCGGCACCACCACACCCGGGCGGGCACTGCCGGCCGCCTGCGCCGCACCCTTGGCGGCAAACCAACCCGAACTGAACGCCTGGGGCTGCGCCGCATGGGCACCACCGGCAAACACCAGCAGCGCAATCACCTGGGCCAGGGGTTTGAGGAGCAACACTTGACCGGCGGTGGCAGGCACCTTGGCGGCGCGGGTAGCAGGCAGCTTCAGTCGGGAACGCATCAGTTACAGGTCCTTTTGACGGGGCAGGCGAACGACGGGCACGCAAACACTGCGCGGCCACCTGTCGGGGTTATTGCTTAAGGCGGTTGCCGGGCGGCGCGACCGAACTGTTGTCACACAATGTTCATGCGCAGCGGTTCAACTGGTCGGTCTGGCGGGAAAACGACAAAACCGGCAATGACGCGAAGTCATTGCCGGTGATAGGGCTAACCCTGTCGAGACGGGGTGTTACAGCGGACGGCCAATACCGTTGCAGGTGTTGGTGTCGCCCAGGCGCAAGGCGCTGGTGGTGGCATAGAAGTTGTCGTGGACAGCTTTCTGCCAGGTGGCAGACAACGGAATGAAGGAGTGGCTGCTGACAGCCGCATTGTTCAGGCCGGTGTAGTGACGGTTCAGGAAGTTACGGATACGCGCGGTGTCGGTGGTGTCTTTGTAGCACTGGCTGAAGACCAGGTTGGTGTAGCCCACGATTGGGTAGCCCGCAGTGGGGTTGGCAAACGTAGGCACCCACTTCAATGGATCCTTGGCGTCGTTGCTGCCCAGGGCTGGCGGTGCAACAGTATCGAGGGTGACTTGCACGTTGACTTCGGTCGGCAGTGCGCCGTTGATTGCAGCAACAGCAGAGGCGTCGTTGAACTGTGCGTAGTCAGGGCTGACGTAGCCGATGGCACCGTTGTTGTTGGCGTCGGCAACAGCGGCGGCAACACCCTGGCTGCCGACCACGCCGATGTAATTAGTGCCGGCAGGTGGGTTGACGGCTGGGTTGAAACCTACAGCGGTCGCGAAACTATTGCTGGCAACAGGCAACAAATTACCGCTGACGGCCTTGAGGTGGGTGGTCAGAATTTCGGTAGTGCCGCTGGTTTCGGTACGGTAGACCACTTTGATTGGCAGGTTCGGGCCGGCAACGCCGTCGAACAGCACTTCATTCCAGTTTTTGGTCACGCCGGCGAAGATGTTGGCCAGTTGAACACTGGTGAGTTTGAGCGAGGTTTTGCCGTTGATGTGATAAGGCACCGTCACCGAGGTGGCTGCAGCCGGCACTTGGATCAGCGCGCCGTAGGCTGGGCGGCCCTTGACGGCGTCATTGTTGTAAGCCAGAAGCTCCGCGCCGCTGACGATCGAGTCGCTGCCCGCATAGTCGACGGTGATGCCAGCGGCCAATTTCAGCTGGGTCGAATCGTTACCGAAAAACGCCTTCTTGCCGCCGCCACTGCCTACGCCGATGTAGGCGTTAAAACCAGGGATGGAGGACGCGAGAATGCCAGTACCGGCAGTGGTGCCGTAGAGTTTTTCCGGCAGGGTGGCACCGCCACCGACCACCGCGGCCATGGATTGGGCCGAAGCCAGTGCTGCAACTACCAAAGAGGCTGCGATCATAGTGCGCTTAAACATGAAGAATCTCCTTTCGTCGTGTTCGTACGTTGGGGTAGATGGCTCTTGCATGACGCCATGGCTTCGGTCCCAAGCCTGGGCTACCGAGGTAGCTCCGGGGGTGGCGAGGGGTGAGACCATGGGTAGCAAATCTCGCAGCATCCGATGACAGCAAAAGGAAAAAACCTCGGGAGGAAGCGCTTGATTTTAAAAAAGATTATCGGGTGTTTTGGTCATCGTTTTGAGTGGTTTCGGGGTAGGTGACAGCGGGGTTTCAGCGGGGGTGTGGTGCAGGCCGCCGGGGCTGTGGTGGGGCGGATTGAATGTGACGTGATGGGGCACCCGAGGTTTGGGATTTGATCGAGTACATATCCGTTATTGAGGTAACGGCGGCTATGGGTTCCGCCCTTACGGCGGGTCACTTTTGAAAAGAGCCCAAAAGTAACCAAAAGGCTCTTGCCCCACCACTCGGCACCTCGCTTAGGCTCGGTGTGCCCGTAATCCGACATGGATTTGGGGGGCCGCCGCCACGCGCCATCCATGGCGCGGGGCGGCGGCCCCCCAAATCCATGTCGAATTCCGGCCAGCGTGGTTTAACGGGGCGCCTGAGATCAAAATCAAAAGCAAAAGCGAGGCGGCCTTATAGCCGACCTGATCGTTGAGGCGTATGCGTACC
This sequence comes from Pseudomonas haemolytica, assembly GCF_009659625.1. Lineage (GTDB taxonomy): Bacteria > Pseudomonadota > Gammaproteobacteria > Pseudomonadales > Pseudomonadaceae > Aquipseudomonas > Aquipseudomonas haemolytica. The sequence continues at coordinate 391,072 of NZ_VOIW01000006.1, forward strand.
CCCTGTGGGAGCGGGCTTGCTCGCGAAAGCGGTGGGTCAGTCAACATCTATGTTTGCTGGGCCGACGCCTTCGCGAGCAAGCCCGCTCCCACATTTGATCTTCGCTGCCTTGAGCATTTCGTTCGCTTAACTGACCCGCTCCCACGGAAAAGCAGAAGCGCCGCCAGCGTATCAACGATGCGAAGCGAGTCGCTCTTGATCTTGATCTTGATCTCAAGCGCCCCGTTAAACCACGCTGGCCGAACGCAGGCTTGAATCCGTGGGTAACCCGGCAGGACGCCGGGTTAGCCGCACTGGGCCATGGATGGCCCATTGCGGCGGCCCACGGATTCAAGCCGGAGAGAGGGCACACCGAGCCTAGGCGAGGTGCCGAGTGGTGGGGCGAGGACCTTTTGCTTACTTTTGGGTCCTTCCAAAAGTGAGCCGCTGTAAGAGCGGAACCCTAAGTGGCCGTTACTCAAATAACGGATATGTACTCGGTCAAAACCCCAACACCCTCCCACACTCTTGACCCCATGAAGTCAGGTAACCAACTGGTTGATCTCGATGATCGGCAACAACACCGCCATCACAATCACCAACACCACCGCCCCCATCACCACAATCATCAGCGGTTCCAGCAGTGCAGTCATACCCATGGCCCGCCGTTCGATATCCCGCGACAACGTCTGCGCCGCGCGCTCCAGCATCGGCGGCAGCGAGCCGGTTTTTTCGCCGCTGGCGATCAAGTGGATCAACACCGGCGGGAAGACTTTTTCCAGCGCCAGCGCCGGGGCCAGGTTGACACCTTCGCGCACCTTGGCCGTTGCATCGTTGACGCACCGGCTCAAACGGTCGTTGGACAAGGTCTGGCGCGCCGCCTCCAGGGCGCGCAGCAATGGCACCCCGGCGCCGCCAAGAATCGCCAGTGTGGAGGCAAACCGTGCGGTATTCAGGCCCAGCACAAAACGCCCGATCAGCGGCAAGCGCAGTACGCGGCTGTGCCAGTTGAGCCGCGCCACGGGGTTGCGCAGGTACAGGCGCCAACCCCAGAAGCCACCGACGATTCCGGCAAAACACAGCCAGCCCCAGGCACGAATAAAGTCGCTGGCGTTGAGCATCGCCAGGGTCAGGCCCGGCAAATCCTGGCGCGCCTGGGAAAACGCGCTGACCACCTGGGGCACCACGTAGCTGAGCAGGAAAATCACGATGCCGATAGACACCAGCCCCACCACGCCGGGGTAGATAAACGCCGTCATGATTTTGCCCCGCAGGTTGTTGCGCTCCTCGATGTAATCGGCCAGGCGCTCCATCACTTGGGCCAAGTCACCGGACTCCTCCCCCGCCGCGATCAACGCTCGATAAATCGACGGAAAGTCCCGTGGCCGCGCCGCCAACGCATCCGCCAGGCGCATGCCGCCGCGCACATCGGCACGCACCGCGCTCAGGGTCTGGGCGATGTGTTTTTTCTCGGCCTGCTCCACCGTCGCGCTCAGCGCCGCCTCCAACGGCAGGCTGGCACCCAGCAGGCTCGCCAGCTGCCGCGTGGCCCAGGCCAGGTCGTTGTCCGATAGCTTGGCGGTGAACCAATGGCTGCTTGCCGTTTGCGGGTTCCCTTCGATTTGCACCAGCAAGGCGGTCAAGCCACGCCCGCGCAGGTTGGCAAACGCCGCGCTCTGGCTGTCGGCTTCCACGTGGCCGGTCTCGACCTTGCCGCTGGCATCGGCGGCTTCATAGCGGTAGCGATTCATCAGGCGTCCCGTGTCACACGCAAAATTTCTTCGCAGGCGGTGGCACCGCTGCGCACCCAGCGCTCACCATCTTCACGCATGCTGAACATCCCCGCTCGCCGTGCGGCCAGGCGCAGCTCCTGCTCGCCGGCGCCCTGATGGATCAGGCTGCGCACCTCGTCATCGACGCAGAACAATTCATGGATCCCCGTGCGGCCGCTGTAGCCGATCTGGTTGCACTGCGCGCAACCCACCGGGCGCCAAGTGCCGGGCGCAGCCGGGTCTTGCTGCTTGCAATGCGGGCACAGGCGCCGCACCAGGCGTTGGGCTAAAACGCCCAACAACGACGACGCCAACAGGAACGGCTCAACGCCCATATCGATCAAGCGATTGACCGCCGACACCGCATCGTTGGTGTGCAAGGTGGCGAGGACCAGGTGGCCGGTGAGCGAGGCTTGCACAGCGATTTGCGCGGTCTCCAGGTCACGGATCTCACCGATCATGATGATGTCCGGGTCCTGGCGCAGAATCGCCCGCAGTGCCAGGCCGAAGGTCATGTCGATCTTGGCGTTGACCTGGATCTGGCTGATGCCCGGCAAGTCGTACTCCACCGGGTCCTCCACGGTGAGGATATTACTGGTGCTCGCATCCAGCCGCGCCAGGGCCGCGTAGAGGCTGGTGGTCTTGCCACTGCCGGTGGGCCCGGTGACCAGCACAATGCCGTGAGGCTGGCGGATCAAGGTGTCGAGGCGCGCCAGCAACTGCGGTTCCATGCCCAGGGTTTCCAACTGCAAGCGCCCGGCCTGTTTGTCCAACAGGCGCATGACCACCCGTTCGCCATGGCCAGTGGGAACGGTAGACACGCGGATATCAATGGGCCGCCCGGCCACGCGCAAGGCGATGCGACCGTCCTGGGGCAGGCGTTTTTCGGCGATGTCGAGCTGGGCCATGATCTTGATCCGCGACACCAGCGCACCATGCAATGCCTTGCGCGGCGACACTACGTCTCGCAGCGTGCCATCGACGCGGTAGCGCACCACCGAGTGAGTCTCATAAGGCTCGATATGGATATCGCTGGCTTCGTCGCGGGCGGCCTGGGTCAGCAAGGCGTTGATCATGCGGATCACCGGGGCGCCGTCCTGGGTGTCTAGCAGGTCGGTGATCTCGGGCATGTCTTGCATCAGGCGGTCGAGGTCTACCTCGTTTTCCGCGGCGCCTACCACGGCGGCAGCGCTGCCGGTGTCGGCGTAGGCACTGGCGAGCAGGCCGTCGAGTTCATCGTCGCGCACCTGTTCGAGGTGGGTTTGGCCGAACTGGCGCTGGACTTCGCTGATCGCCCAGCCGGGGGTTGAGGGGCAGACGGTCAGCAACACGCCCTCCTCGCCTGGGCGCAGGAGAATGCGCTGGGATTTGGCCCAGGCGTAGGGGAGCAGGCTCATTGGGGTGGCCCCTTTCTTGCGAGCACACTCACCGCCGCCCCTCCGACACCGGCACTGGAACCGCTCGAATCACCGCCCGCGGCCCCTGCGCCTGCGGAATCGCCTTATCCACCGACGGCAACTGCGGCGCCTGCACATCCGGCAGCGCCCAGCTATGCTCCGGCTGCAAGCCACCCTGGGCGCGGCGCATGAACTCATAGCGGTTCAACGTAATACTGCGCCCCGCCTTACTGTCGCGAATGATGTAGGGCCGCAGGAACACCATCAGATTGGTCTTGCTGACACTGCGCGCTTCATTGCGAAACAACGCCCCCAACCCGGGGATATCCGACAACCACGGCACTGCATCATTGCTCTGGCTGTAGCCGTCTTGCAGCAACCCACCGAGCACCATGATCTGCCCGTCATCAAGCAAAATACTGGTATCGATCGCACGCTTTTTGGTCACCGTGCCCGCCGCCACCGACGCGCGGGGGTCGACGCTGCTGACTTCCTGGTAGATATCGAGTTTCACCGTGCCGCCCTCGGAAATCTGCGGCCGTACGTTCAACTTGAGCCCCACTTCTTCACGCTGTACGGTCTGGAACGGGTTATTGCTGGTGCCACCACCACCGGTCACATAGCTGCCGGTGACAAAGGGAATGGTCTGCCCGACAAAAATACTCGCCGCTTCGTTGTCCAGGGTCAGCAGGTTCGGCGTGGACAATACGTTGGTGCCGCCCTTGCTCTTCAAGGCGCGGGCCAGCACCTTGAGGTCGAGCACCTTGCCGATGCCGGGGATATCCACGGTACCGTCAACCACGCCGATATTCAGGCCCTTGGGCAATACGTCGATGCTGGTCTTGCTGGTGGACGTGCCGTTCAAGCCACTGCCACCCAGGTTGACGCCGCCAAATCCGCCCTTGCCGCCCAGATTGCCCGCCTGCCACTGCACACCGAACTCGCTGGCGTCGTCTTCGCCCACTTCCACGATCAGGCTTTCGATCACTACCTGGGCGCGGCGCTGGTCAAGCATGTCGATGACTTCGCGCAGGTTGCGGTACAACGGGTCGGGTGCGGAGATCAGCAAGGTGTTGGTAGTCGCGTCGGCCTGGAGCGTGACACCGCCGGCGCTGAAGGCGGTGCTCTGGTCGTTGGAGGTGCTGGTGCTGGAAGATTTGTCCTGACTGTAACCCGACTGCACGCCGCTGCCGGTGGGCGTGCCGCTACTGCTTTGCGCGCTGGCGCCCTGGGTGTTCTGACTATTGCCGCCCATGGCACTGAGCTTGCCGCGGGCTTCGTCACTGACCCCGGACTCGCTCTCACCGGTGAGCAAGCCGCGCAGGGACTGGGCCAACTTGCCCGCCTGGGCGTTGCGCAGGTACACCACGTGCATATTGCTGGGGTTGCTCTGGGCGTTGTCGAGCTTGTAGATCAGGTTGCGCGCCAGTTCCGTGCGTTCCGGGCTGCCGGAGCGAATGATGATCGAATTGGAACGCGGGTCGCCCACCACATTGATCTTCTGGGTCTGGTCGGCGCCCTGGGTTTCCAGCAGTTCAGCGACCATCGCGGCGATGTCCACGGCGATGCCGTTTTGCACCTTCACCACATCGGTATCGATGGCGCTGGGGGTGTCGATGCCGTCGATTATCTGCGCCACCCGTGTGAGGTTCTCGGCGTAGTCGGTGATGACGATGCTGTTGTTACCGGGGTAGGCATTGATCGGGTTGTTGGGCGAAACAATGGGGCGCAGCACCGGGATCAGGTTCACCGCGTTTTCGTATTGCAGGCGGAAGGTGCGGGTTTGCATGCCGCTGCTACCGGTGCTGTAGATTGGCCCGCCAAGCAGCTTGGCATCGGCCTCCGGTACCACCTGGGCGACGCCACCCACGTCGACCACGCTGAAGCCCTGCATGCGCAGCGCCGCAAGCAGCATGTCGTAGGCTTGATGGGCCGGCACCTGGCCTTCGCTGACCAGAGTCAGGTTGCCTTTTACCCGTGGGTCTACCAGGAACTGCTGGCCGGTGGCACGGGACAGCGCACGCACCACCGCCTGGATATCCGCGTCGACAAAATTCAGTTGCACCGGCTGATCCCCCAGCGGGTTACGCGCCTTGGTCGCCGCGGGGGCGTGGGCACGGGCGCTGTTGGTCAGCGGATGCACCACCCGTGGCGCGGGCACCGGTTCACGCTGGCGCTCCAGTACGCTTTCGCTGGTGCGGCGGGTCTCGGCCAGGGGCTGGCCGAGTTCGCTGTCCACCAGCAATGGCTTGGATGATTGCGGGTTGCTGCACGCGCCCAGGGCCAGCAACAGCAGCGGCGCAACCTTGCGAAAAGGCGCGGGGTTGGAGACTGACCACTTCATGAAGCTTCCTTAGCGCCAAGCGCCTGATCCATGCGAACGGTGCCGGACACGGTGCCGGCCGAGTTGTCGATGACGTCCGCGGCGCGTTGCAAACGGGCCTCGGACACCTCCAGGGAAAACTCACGGGGGTTACCCAGCAGCCAGCCCACCACGGCGTCAGCCGGCGCCTTGTCGAACGTCAGGCGCCACGTACCGGCGTCCAGCGCCTGCAATTGATAGCGGCCTTGCAGCCCGGCGTTATCCAGGGTCTGGCGCAGGGCGACCTCGTCGGCCTGGCGTGGCGCGGCCACGCCCTGCAATAAGATCTGCAAGGCTTCGGCCTGGGCACGCAGCTTGGGGGTTTCGACTTGCCAGTAATCGATTTTCTTCAACGCCGGTTGCACCAGCACCAGCCAGGTCAATAGGCTCGCCAAGATCAACCCGGCCGCGCTAACCAGGCGTTTTTCGCGCAAGGCCAGGCCGTTCCAGAACACCTGGGCCTGGCAGCGCGCACGCTGGAGCTTATTCATCCTCATCTTCCGCGTCTTGCACGCCTGGCTCGACCTGCGCCGGACCAATGTTCCAACCCTGGTCGTCGCGGGTGGCGGCAAACCCTGCCTCGGCCAATGCCGCCTGCCAGTCGCCTTCGGCCGCCGGGTTGTGGCTGTCGGCGAGCAACGCCAGGTGCAAGCGGCCTTGCTCGAAGTTCAGGCTGTCGACACTGCCCACCATAAACGGCAAGTGGAGGCCCGCCAGTTGCAACAGGCTGGTGAAGCGTTGACCAGGGTCCGCCGCCGCCCCGCTCTGACGGGCGGCCAACTGTTGGCGCGCTTGCTGCAAGGGGTTGAGCACCACCGGCAATTGCGGAAACGCCTGGCGCACCTGCTGGCTCATCAACGCCTTGAGCCGCTGGCCTTGGTCTGCCTGGCGGGCGGCGTAGAGGTTCAGGCCCAGAGTCCAGATCACCGCCGCCAGCGCCACACACGCCAGCGCCCTGCCCCAGCCGCCACTGGCGCGCTGGCTCAGGCCCGCGTGCAAGCCCCAGGCAGGCACAGCCCCGCTCCAGCGGTGCGCCGCCTCTACCAGCGGCACTTCCAGCGCCTGTTGCCCCAATGGGTGCACAGCACCTTGTTGCAGACTCTCGCGGGTCAGCCAATAACCTTCATCCAGGGCCGCCGTGGCCACCGGTAAGGCATAGGGCGCCGGGTAAACACCGCGCAGCCGCAACTGCGCCTGGGCAAGCACCTGGGTCAAGCGCTGCAATCCGGCCTTGGGTACCCAGGCCACCTGTACACGCCCATCGCTGTCACGGGGGCCGTGGGCCACGTGCATCTGGTCCACCGCGCCGAGGATCAGCGCCTGCGCGGCACAGGCCACAGCGGCAGCGGTTTTCGCCGCGGGCAGCGGCGGCAGTTCAAGGCTGGTAAGCAGGCTGTCGCGAGGGTGCAGAAAGCACTCCAGTGCCTGGCGGTGCTGGCCTAATCGCGCCAGGCTCTCACACCCGGCTGACACCACCACGCCACGTTCCAGCCAGGCAAATTGCACCGGGCTGTCGACGCTCAACTGCGCAAGCGGCGGCAAGCCGATGCGCAAGCGCTTCATACGCCCACCCGCGACCAGATCACCTGGGGCTGGCGGTCTTCAGGCCGATGCAACAACGCGTCGAGGGTTACCCGCCGCTGCTCGCGGCGCACCTGGCCGTGCAGGCCAAACCACTCACTGGTGATGCCCACCTGCACCGACTCCACCGCCACCTGTGGCAAGCGCAGCCGGTTGACGAAATCCCCACGGTTGATAAACCAGCGCCCGCTGTCGCGCTCGGCCACCAACGCCTGGGCCTGGGACACACTGAGTGCCGGCACCACCGCACTGAGCACTTCAGCGCTGGCGGTGTTGCCATTGACCCAGGTATTGGCGGGCAACACGCTGATAAAACCCTGGAGGCGCCGCAGTAACGCTGGGTCCACGCCCTCTATGCCTGCCAGGTCTTCAAGGCTGCGCAGCATCGGGTACCTGGCCGGCACCACGACGTCGTTGATACGCTGGTCGTAGGAGCCGAGCACCCGCTGGCTGATGCGCCGACTTACCGCCGGGTCGACGCCGATCAAGCCGCACAGACGCTCGAAATGCTGCAATTGTTCGGTATCCGGCTGCTGGCGATTGACCAGGTTGCGCAGGTTGAACTTGCCCTGCTCATCCACCAACCGCGCTTCGAACGCCCCGCCCTGGGCACGGGCCCAAGGCTGGTCAAGGCGTGTCAGCACATCCTTCTGCCGCGCTTCCCATAGCAGTTGGCGACTGTATTCCAGCCCGCCCTGCAACAGCCATTGCGCCTGGATACGCGACTGCTCGGCCTCCAGGGAGCGGGTGAATACACCCTGGCGGGTGAGCATCGCCCCGGCGAGCACCGCCACCACCGCGGCGATCAGCAAGGCGCTGATAATCGCCATGCCGCGTTGCTTCGCCGCTGCGGGCGAATGCCTGTTCATGGCGCGCCTTACAACTGCCAGGAGCCGATATCGGCATTCACGCCGTCGCCATCCGGTTGGCCATCGGCGCCCAGGGAGAACACGTCCACTTCACCATTGGCGCCTGGGTTGAGGTAGTGATACGGGTTGCCCCACGGGTCGTTGGGCAGGCGTTCGAGGTAGGCGCGCCAGTTGCTGTTCTTGGCATCTGCAGGGCGCTCCACCAACACCTTGAGCCCCTGGTTCATGCTCGGGTAAGTGCCGTGGTCGAGGCGATAGAGTTTCAGCGCCTGCATCAACCCGCCGATGTCCTGCTTGGCGGCGGTGGCCCGGGCCTGGTCCGGGCGGTCGAGCACCTTGGGCACCACCATCGCGGCCAGGATCCCGAGGATGACCACCACCACCATGATCTCGATCAGGGTGAAACCACGTTGGCCGCGAGGGCCTGGCAATGGGGACGTTAGGGGCGCGATATCCATCTCGACATTCCTTGGCTGGGGGTGCATTTCGTGGCGCAGTGTTGCAAGAACATATGTCAGTCGTATTGAAAATCCTCGGGAGCTTTAGTCGCCGTTCGGTCAACTGCCGCGGCTAGTCTGCAGGCCTGTGCCCAGGCTTTGAGAGCGCCATGTACCACCGTCGCAAGGAGCAAGGCTTTACCCTGATCGAAGTGCTGGTGGCGCTGGCGATCATCGCCGTAGCCATGGCCGCCGCCGTGCGCGTGGCCGGCGTGATGACCTCGGGCAACGGCCTGCTGCGCGACAAAGCCATGGCCTTGCTGGCAGCGCAAAGCCGCCTGGCGGAGTTGCGCCTGGGTGGGCGCATCAAGGCTGGCCGGCAGACTTTCGAGTGCGACCAGGGCCGGCTGAAATTGCGCTGCGAACAAACCATCAACACCGATGGGCGGTTGTTCCAGGTTAGCGTGCAGGTGCTCGACGCCAGCCGCGACGCGCCACCCCTGGCGCGCCTGGAAACCCGGGTCATGGGCGAGTGAGCAGCGGCAAGGGTGGCGCGTCCGGCAACTTGTCGAGGTGCACGCGCAGCGTCTCGCCAGCGCGCTCGATCTCCACGCCATCGCCCTCGATAGCCGTCAAACGCACGCCGGGGCCGAGACGCTCACCGAGCAGGAAGCTGCGGGGTGGGCCGTCATTGAGGCTGAGGATCGCCACCGCACCGCGCGCGCCGGCCAGTACCCCCGAAACCTTGACCTGCAGGGTCGTCGGCGCACTGGCAAACCACTGCAACGCCGGGTTGTCACTGCGCGCCGCCAATGCCTGGGGGGCCGCCTGGGGTGTGTGGGACTCGGCGGACGTCAGCAACAGCGGCGTCCACACCGCGACGCCGGCCAAAGCCGCGAACAACGCGACGAGCTGCACGCCGTGGGCCGGTGAAAAACGCTGGGCAAATGCCATGGGCAGGACCTCCTGTTTGTCCGTTGCGCCAGCCTACACACCAATTCCAACTTTTTTATTGCACATCCTCACCAGCTTTCCAGGGAGCGACCGATGAAACAGCACGGCTTCACCCTGATCGAGCTGATGGTGGTGCTGGTGATCATCGGCATCGCCAGCGCCGCCATCAGCCTGACCATCAGGCCCGACCCGCTGCACCTGTTGCGCAAAGATGCCGAACGCCTCAGCCAGGTACTGCAAGTGGCCCAGGCCGAAGCCCGCGCCGACGGCCGCCCGATCACCTGGCGTGCCGACGCCAAGGGCTTTCGTTTCAACCGCCCGAGCGACGATGGCACGGGCGTCGAGGCGTTCCAGGGCGACAATCAACTACGCCCGCGCCTGTGGGAAAGCACACCGATGCAGGTCAGCATCGAACCGCGGCAAACCCTGGTACTCGACGCCGAATGGATCAGCCCGCCGTTGCGGGTGGTGCTGTCCGACGGCCAGCACCGCCTCGACCTGCAACGCGATGCCGCCGGCCTGCTGCGAGTGGTGAGCCCGCCATGAAGCCATCCCAGCAAGGCTTCACGCTGATTGAAGTGATGGTGGCGATCATGCTCATGGCGCTGGTCAGCCTGATCGCCTGGCGCGGCCTCGACAGCGTGACCCGCGCCGACCAACACCTGCAGGCCAGCACCGAACAGACCGAAGCCCTGCTACGGGTGTTGAACCAGTTGCAACGCGATCTGAGCCTGCGCGCCAGCGTCGAACTGAACGCGCCCAATACCGCCCAGGAACAGGCCGACAAAGCCGCTGGGCTGGCGGCCGTCACCGTGCGCAGCTCCGACAGCAAAGGCTTTCGTCTGGACGTCATTCGCAGCGCCCCCGTCGCCGGCGACGGCTTGCAACGGGTGCGCTGGTGGCTCAAGGGTGACTCCCTCTACCGCGCCGCCGCCGCGCCACGGCAACGCTATCCGCTGCCAGCGGCCAAAGATGGCGTGGTGGTGTTAACCGGCGTCAGTGACTTGCAGGTACGCGTGTGGGAAGCAGACAAGGGCTGGCGCCAGTTAAGCGGCAACCGCCAGGAAGAACCGCTGGGGTTGGAATTCAGCCTGGTCAGGCAAACGCCCCAAGGGGTGGAGCGATATCGGCAGGTGGTGGGACCGTTGAAATAGCGGCCCGCCCTGTAGGCGCGCACCCGGCAAACCTCGGGAAAACCAGCTATTCAGGCACCTGTCCATTAGCCGCGGCCTAACTCAACAACACCACCCCACCCGGCAACTCCGTGCACTTGGCTCCATACGCATCGCGGATCAACAACGCCACCCCGGCCAACTGCTGCAAACTGAAGCGCGCCTGCACACGGCGCTGGCCCAGTTCCTTGTTGAGCAGCACCAGCATTCCCGGGCGATAGCGGTTGATTTCATCCACCACCGTCGCCAGGGTCGCGTTGTTGAACACCAGCACCTGCTCGCGCCAGGCCACGACCGCCTGGGTGTCCACGGCAATCGCGGCGCCCATGCCGGCGGCGCCGTAGGTCAGTTGTCGACCACTGCCCAGGCTCGCGCTGCTGCCGGCGGCGTCCACCGACAGCGAGCCTTCGATGCAGGTCACGCACACGCTGTTGCCGGTGTGGCGCACATTGAAGCGGGCCTGGGCCGCACTTATCCAGCCTGGGCCGGCCTGGACCTTGAGGGGCTGGGCCAGGTGGGTGACCACTTCGACTTCGCCTTCGAGCAGTTCAATGCCCTGCTCCACACGGCTGATGCGCGTCTGGGTGTTGAGTTCCAGGCTGACGCCGTCGCTCAACTGGACCTGCCGTTGCTCGCCGACTTCGGTGCGATAGTCGGCGGTGAGGCCGGCAAAACCGCCGGGGACGCCGACGCGCACCATGACTACAGCCACGGACGCGGCGATGGCGCCACCGAGGAACGCGCGCCGACCAAAATGACGCGGCCGGTTCAGTTGCTCAACCGCCGGTGACAGTTGCTGCCACAGTGCCTTGGCCTGCTCGAACGCCTGGGCATGCTCGGGGCTCAGGGCGCACCAGGCGCGCAGGGCCTTGGCATCGGCCACAGTGGCACGGCCCGAGGTCAGCAACACCAGCCAGTCGCGGGCTTCGTCGTGCAAGGGGCTGGCGGGGGTTGCCCGAGCGGTGGAGAGGCTAAAAATATTCAAGCGCGCTGGTACTCACGGATTTATCAGGGACTCAACACTAAGACGGTTTTCCGGCCCCGGGACCGAACCGCTGAATCACTTTTCTTTCGAGGCGCTGGGCGCAGTGGCCGAGGGCAGCCTTGATTTCTTTCTCGACCATACGCGTGGAAATGCCGAAGCGCTGGGAGATTTCCAGGTGCGGCGCCTCTTCCAGGCGTGCGGCAATCAGGATCTTGCGCCGGCGCGCCGGCAGCTCGTAGAGGGCCTTGACCAGGGACTGGATCTCGCGCTGGCCGCCTACCACCCGTGACGGGTCCTGGGTTTCGTCGGCGCTTTGCAGCAGTTCTTCGATTTCGCTGCCGGTGAGCAGGCGGGCGTCAGCCTGGCGTCGGTCGGCGGCGATGTTCAGGGCCATGCGATACAAGTAGGCATTGGGTTGTTGCAGGTTGGGCGGCACGTCCATGCGGTCGACACGCAGGTAGGTTTCGTGCAGCACATCATTGGCCAGGTCTTCGGACCCCAGGCGCTTGCGCAAACGCACCTTGAAGTCCTCGTAGGAGGCCAGGAACAGGCTGACCATGGGGCTATGCCCGGTGTTTTTCATGCCCCCGTGGCTCCGTTCCCTGCTGTGCATTCCATGCGCATTCCTGTGGTGACGGGCATCAAAAGCAAGGTCACCGGCTGGCGCAGCGAACTCGGCGCCGGGCGTTCTACCCGTGCCGCGCCCAGGCTGCGCACCAGGGCCTCATCGCGTTGTTCATCGCCGGTGGAACTGACCAACCGGCTGTGTTCGATCAGCCCTTGCGGGTTGACCCATACCTGCACCAGCGCACGAAAACTGCCGGGGCGGGTCAATGGCGAACGGCACAGGCTGGCCTCGACCGCTTGCTGCACGGCCGTGGCGTAACTGTGGTTGAGTCGCGCGGTACTGCGCGCCGACGCCCCACCGGTCACAGGCGCCTGGCTGACCTGCGGCACCTGCAAGGTAAACGCATCATCACGCGCATAACGAGCCATCAGACCGCTCCCCGTCAACAACACCGCCAGTGCCTGTTGCGCTGTAAAATGCCCCCGCACACCGATGGAACGCCGGCCGCGCGTCAACTCACGATCGACCAGCACCGCCATGCCGGTGGCGTGGCTGTAGGCGTGCAGTGCGGGCTCCAGCGCTTGCGCCGGCAGGTCCAGGGTGAGCAGCTCAGGTTCAGCCTGGGCGGGTTCAAACCCACTCAGCATCAACAGCAAGGCCAGGGCGCCAGCGACCCACCTCCAGCCCCCTTGCTCACCTCCCGCTCTGCCTCGCTGCACGGTCGACGTGTCCTTGAAAACCGTCATCCTGAGGCCAGTTTATGAACCTGATGTTACGGTGATAGCAAAAAAAACATCACGGTGACGACGAGCCCGCTGCACTACACTTTGCTCGGCTAACGGCCCTCCTTGACGGGCCGGCCAGGAGGCCTCGATGAAGCGTATTTCACTACTTGCCAGCCTAGGGCTGTGCGTCGCCCTGCCCTTGCTCGCCCATGCCGAAACTGCGGCCACCGGCTGCACGGAGGTCACGGTGGATGGCTATAAAGCGCCTGATTACGGCTGCTTGAGTCAGCAGATGGGCAGCGATTCGGACGCGGCCAAGGCCAGCCGGAAAAACCGTGAGGCACAGAACGTTCCGGTGCAAAAGCGCCCGCCCCACCAGGTAGGTCTGGCCACGCCGGCGGCGACGGGTACGCGCATGGGGAATACGTTTGGGGTGTCGGTTAAGCCGCAGCGGCCTTGAGTGTGTAGGCGGCCGGGTGAATCACGCGGGCCGGGGTTGACTGGGTACATATCCGTTATTTGGGTAACGGCTGCTTATGGTTCCGCTCTTACAGCGGCTCACTTTTGAACAGCGCAAAAGTAAGCAAAACGCTCTTGCCCCACCACTCGGCACCTCGCCTAGGCTCGGTGTGCCCGTAATCCGACATTGATTTGGGGGGCCGCGTGGTTTAACGGGGCTCTTAAGATCAAAATCAAAAGCACAGCGAGGCGGCCTTACAGCCGACCTGATCGTTGAGGCGTACGCGTACCCCCTGTGGGAGCGGGCTTGCTCGCGAAGGCGTCGGTCCAGCAAACAGTGAGGTTGACTGACCCACCGCTTTCGCGAGCAAGCCCGCTCCCACATTTGATCTTCGCTGCCTTGAGCATTTCGTTCGCTTAACTGACCCGCCCCCACAGAAAAGCAGCAGCGCCGCCAGCGTAGCTACGATGCGAAGCGAGTCGCTTTTGATCTCAAGCGCCCCGTTAAACCACGCTGGCCGAACGCAGGCTTGAATCCGTGGGTAACCCGGCAGGACGCCGGGTTAGCCGCACTGGGCCATGGATGGCCCATTGCGGCGGCCCACGGATTCAAGCCTTCGTTCGGGCACACCGAGCCTAGGCGAGGTGCCGAGTGGTGGGGCGAGGACCTTTTGGTTACTTTTGGGTCCTTCCAAAAGTGACCCGCTGTAAGAGCGGAACCCTAAGTGGCCGTTACCGCGGCAACGGATATGTACTCGGTCAAAACCCCCACTTTAAGGCCTACATCAGGCCAAAGCCGCATCAACCGGCACCGCCACCACCCCACCGCTGGCGACAAAATCCTCCTTGCGCAACACCACCAACGCCACCAACGACACCACCCCCGTCGCCACATAGAAATACCACGGCGACGTAATATCCCCCGTCACCTTGATCAACCAGGTGGAAATCAACGGCGCACTGCCGCCAAACACCGCTACCGGCACGTTATACGCCACCGCAATCCCGGTAGAACGAATCCGCGTCGGCAGTAATTCACTCATCAACGCATAGGTCGACGACGCATACAGCCCGAACAGAATCGCCACCGCCATCAACGGCGCAAAGAACGAGGCCGGGGTCGCGGTCGGGGCCGACTTGAACATCCAGAACATCGCCAGGGTCGCCAGCGTACCAATCACCATCAGGAACGGCTTGCGCCCGTATTTATCGGTAAACGCCCCGCCAAACGGCATCACAAAGGCGGCCGAGAAGCTGGCAACGAACACATAGAGCAAGGTGGTACCGCTGTCGAACTTGAGGATCTTGGCCATGTAGGTCGAGGCGAAGGTCAGCACCAGGTAAAAGATCGAGCTGTGCAAGGTGATGATAAAGAACACCAGGGCAATCGCGCGCTTCCATTGCCAGACTTCCCGCAGCGGCGCCCGCGAGGTTTGCCCGGCGCGTTGCAGCGCGAGGAACTCGGGGCTGTCTTCGAGCTTGAGGCGGATGTACATGGAGATTAAGCCCAGCGGTGCGGCGATCAGGAACGGCACGCGCCAGGCCCATTCCTGCATGACCTCGGCGCCCAATACCCAGGTCATGCCATTGGCGACGGCACCGCCCAGCAGCAGGCCGAGCACGGCGGTGACCATCAACCAGCAGGTGGCGAAGCCGCGGCGGCCGGGGCCGGCGTATTCGGAGATAAAGCTGGTGACGGTGCCGATTTCGCCACCCGCCGAGAAGCCCTGTACGCAGCGCACCAGGATCAGCAGGATCGGCGCGGCAATGCCCAGGCTCGCGTAAGTCGGCAACAGGCCCAGCATGACCGTGGAGCCGGTCATCATCACCAGTGCCATGATCAAGGTTTTGCGCCGGCCGATCTTGTCCGCCAGCGGGCCGAAGAACAGCCCACCCAAGGGGCGGATAAAAAAGCTCAGGGCAAATGCGGCGAAGCTGGCCAACAGGCTGGTGGTGGGGTCATCGGAGACGAAGAACGCCTGGCCGATATAGACGGCGAGAAAACCATAGACGCCATAGTCGTACCACTCGATCAAGTGGCCGGAGGTGGCACCGAGAAAGGCACGGCGGCGCTTGCGGACGGTGTCTTGTGCGGGATTGCCCATCGAGGGGACTCCTTGTCTGATTGTCGATCCATGTTAAAGCGCGGCGATACTCGCTGCTTTCAACCACTGCCGCAAGTCGGTCTTGAGAATCTTGCCGTAGCTGTTCTTCGGCAGGTCGCTGCGCCACACATACTTTTTCGGTTTTTTGAACGACGCCATGCGCGTCAGGAACCATGCGGTGAGTTCGCCTTCATCGAGGGGCTGGCCATTGCGGGTTACCACGAAGGCCACCACCGACTCGCCCCACTGCGCATCCGGCTCGCCCACCACGCACACTTCGAACACCTCGGGATGCTGGGCCAGCACTTCCTCGACTTCACGCGGGTACACGTTACTGCCACCACTGATGATCACGTCCTTGGAACGATCCGTCAGGGTCAGGTAGCCGGCCGCGTCGAGATAGCCGATATCACCGGTCAGCAGCCAACCGTCCACCAAGGTCTGGCGAGTGGCCTGTGGGTTGCGCCAGTAGCCTTGCATCACCGTGGCGCCACGTACGGCGATTTCGCCGCGCTCGCCCGTGGGCAATGGCTGGTGCCCGGTATCGAGGATGCGGATTTCCACGCAGGATTGCGCGTGGCCTACCGAGGCGGCGAGGCTAGCCCAGTCGGGGCGCTCGCGCTCGGCGATCAGTGCACGGGGCAACACGCTGATGGTCATCGGGCTCTCGCCCTGGCCGTAGATCTGCACCAGGCGCGGGCCGAAGGTGTCGACGGCGTCGCGCAGGTCGGCCAGGTACATGGGGCCGCCGCCGTAGACGATGGTCTTGATGCCGGCGCCGTGATAGTCCTGGCGCCGTGCCTGCTCGACCATGCGCTTGACCATCGTCGGCGCGGCAAACAGCGACACATTGCCCACCTGCTCTGCCAGCCCGAACAGCTCGGCAGCGTCGAAGCCGTGGGAGGCCGGCACCACGTGCCGCGCACCGCAGCGCACATGGATGAAGTTGTATAAACCGGCACCGTGGGACATCGGCGCGGCATACACCGCCGCATCGTCGGCGCTGACCGCATCGACATCGGTGGCGTAGCACAGCGACATGGCGACCAGGTTGCCGTGGGACAGCATCACGCCCTTGGAGCGCCCGGTGGTACCAGAGGTGTAGAACAGCCAGGCAAGGTCCTGATCCTGACGCGGCACCGGGTGTTCCAGGGTCGGCCAGCCACGGTTGGCGGGTAGCAGGTGGCCGTCCAGCTCTTTGCAGCACTGGGGCAAATCCCGCGATGAAAACACCTGGCCGCCATCGGTAAAGATCAACCGCGCCTCGGCGTTATCGGCAATCCATGCCGCTTCGCCGGGGTGCAGCTTGGCGTTGATCGGCACCGCCACGGCGCCCATCCACCAGATGGCGTAGAGCAATTCCAGGTAGTCGCAGCTGTTTTTCATCAGCAGCGCCACGACGTCTCCCGGCACCAGCCCGTGCTGGTCCACCAGGTGCGCAGCGCGTTGGCGCACGTGGGCGGCAAAAGTAGCGTAGTCGGCCACGAGCTCAGTGCCGTCAAATAGTGCCGGGCGTCGAGGGGCACGACGCTGGGTGTCGTGCAGCCAGTTGGCAATGTTCATGGCTCAGCTCCGGCGTGCGTGCAGGACCGAGGCGTAGTTGGCCACCGCCATGCCGCCCATGTTGAACACCAGGCCGAACTCAGGGTTGGGCACCGCCAGGCCTATCGGCTCACCGGTCAATTGCCGGAACGCCAGGGCATGCATCGATACCCCTGTGGCGCCCACCGGATGCCCCTTGGCCTTGAGCCCGCCGGAGAGGTTCACCGGCAAGCGCCCGCCGGCGCGCACCACGCCGCTGTCGAGCACCCGGTGCCCCTCGCCCTTGGGCGCCAGGCCCATGGCTTCGTAGATCAGCAATTCGGCGATGGTGAAACAGTCGTGCACCTCGGCGAAACTCAGGTCGGCCAGGGTGATGTTCGCGCCGCGCAACGCCGAGTGAATCGCCCGCTGCGGGCCCTCAAAGGCGAGGATGTCGCGCTGGGCAATGGGTAACATGTCGTTGACCTGAGTCAGCGCACGGATCTGCACGTCGCGGCGAAACGCCCGCGCCCGCTTGGGCGACGCCAGGATGATAGCGGCGGCACCGTCGCTGATCAGCGAGCAATCGGTCAGGCGCAGGGACTCGGCCACAAAGGGGTTGCTCTGGGACACGTTGTTGCAGTGCTCGAAATTCATCTCCCGATGCATCTGCGCCAGCGGGTTGGCCAGGGCGTTGGAGTGGTTCTTGGTGGCGATGGCTGCCATCGAACCCAGCGGGCAGTGGTAGCGCTCGGCATATTGGCGCGCAGCGCGGCCAAACAATTGCGGGAAACTCAGGCCGGCTTCGGCCGGGTCATTCTGGTAACCGGCACCGGCCAAGGCTTGGGTGACTGCGGCGGTGCTGGTGTGGGTCATTTTCTCGGCGCCTACCACCAGCACCAGTTCGGCGCTGCCGGAGAGAATCGCATTGACCCCCGCCAGGATCGCCGCCGAGCCGGACGCGCAGGCGTTTTCGCAGCGAGTGGCGGGTTTGAAGCGCAGCCCGGGGTCGGCCTGCAACAGCAATGAGGCGGCAAACCCGTCGGGTACCAGCCCCGAGTTGAAATGGCCGAGGAACAACGCGTCGATTTGCGAAGCGTCAATCGCGGCGTCGCTCAAGGCTTCACGGGTGACCTGAACGATCAGGTCTTCCAGCGTGGTGCCTTCCAGGCGACCGAAACGGGAGTGACCAGCGGCAACAATGGAGACGCAATCAGCAGGCATAATCAATTTCTTCTGTTCTTGAGTCGGACTTTACTTACAATGACGCACCCCCGGTCGCCCGCCAATTCGTGTAACTACTTACACGGGTAAGTAGCGCACCAGGGAATGAACAACGAGGCAGGATGCCCCATGAACGCGCTAGCCCAACAATTCCAAAACCTCGAACGCCTGGCGTTCAAGCTGTCCCCTGCCCCGCAGATCGTCACCAGCGACCGCGTGATACTCGACTGCAACGACGCTTTCCTGAAGCTGTTCGGCTATACACGCCAGGCACTGGTCAATCAATTGACCCTGCTGATCTACCCTTCCCAGGCCGACTACCACGCCATCGGCAAGCGCAGCCATGACTGGTTGCTCGACAGCGACAACGGCTTTTATTCCGATGAGCGCTTCATGCAGCACCACAATGGCGAAGTGTTCTGGGCCAAGTCCCACGGCTACACCCTCACCCCCAACGACCCGTTCAAGTTGATGATCTGGCACTTCGAACGCCTGGATCGCATGCACCAGGGCACCGGCGACCTCACGCCCCGGGAGCGGGAAATCGCCATGCACATCGTCAATGGCTTCAAATCCAAGGAAATCGCCCTGCGCCTGGCGATCTCCCACCGAACGGTGGAAGTGCACCGGGCGCGGCTGATGAAGAAGCTGCAGGCCAAGACCGTGGTGGAGTTGGTGTCGAAGATCATTATGGTGGCCTGACGGGCGGTCGTTGGATTGACTCCAAGTCACGCCCGGCGTATTCGGGGGCGTTGACAGTTTTTTCATATGTGCGCGGCTATGCTGACGCCCTTCGTTGGGGAGTAACCGGCTTCTGACCCGCTCAGAAGCGTTCGTATCAACATATTCGGCAACCTGCCGTGGTACGAACACCGTTGTGGTTGGTGAGACCAGCGACACAGCCATGCCGGTAGTCGGGCGTGTGGCGGTGTCGTTGACTCATACAGCCCGACTGGAAGCCTTACCGTGAACCCCATTTCCTTGATTCTCCTGGCCTTGGCCATGTCCACGGACGCCTTTGCAGCGGCCATCGGCAAAGGCTCCAGCCTGCATAAACCACGCTTGACCGAAGCCCTGCGCGCCGGCCTGATCTTTGGTGTGATCGAAGCCATCACGCCCATGATCGGCTGGGCCATCGGCCACGCGGCCACCCGCTGGGTGGAAAACTGGGACCACTGGATTGCCTTCACTCTGCTGGTCGGGTTGGGTTTGCATATGATCTGGAACGGGCTCAAGGCCGAGGATGAGGAAGAAGAAAAACCCACACAGCACTCCTTCATGATCCTGGCGGTGACGGCATTTGCCACCAGCATTGATGCAATGGCCGTAGGCGTGGGCCTGGCGTTTGTCGACGTGAATATCCTGCTGGCCTCGGCGGCAATTGGCCTGGCGACGATGACCATGGTGACCATTGGCATGATGCTTGGCCGGGTGCTGGGCACGGTGGTGGGCAAGCGTGCGGAGATGGTCGGTGGCGTAGTGTTGATGCTGGTGGGAGCGACGATTCTGTACGAGCATCTTTCGGTCTGAAGCACACAAAGAATCATGTGTGTGGCTTGCCTGCGATGGCAGCCTGACAGCCCACCAGAATGCTGGGGGTTTTGACCGAGTACATATCCGTTGCTGCGGTAACGGATATGTACTCGGTTTGTACCGGGGCAAGCCCCATTACGGCATTATCAGGCCGCGTGATGTTCCTGCTTCAAGCTGTCCATATCGATCACGAAGCGATACTTCACATCGCCCTTGAGCATGCGCTCATACGCCTCATTGATGTTCTGGATATCGATCATCTCCACATCCGAGACAATCCCATGCTGGGCGCAGAAGTCCAGCATCTCCTGGGTTTCCTGGATGCCGCCGATCAGCGAGCCAGCCAGGCTGCGGCGCTTGAAGATCAGGTTGAACACCGTGGGCGACGGGTGCGGGCTGTCGGGGGCGCCGACCAGGGTCATGGTGCCGTCACGCTTGAGCAGGTTGAGGAAGGCATCCAGGTTATGCGGCGCGGCCACGGTGTTGAGGATGAAGTCCAGGCTGTTGGCGACCTTGGCCATTTCGTCCGGGTTCTTCGACACCACCACCTGGTCGGCGCCCAGACGCAGGCCGTCTTCGCGTTTGTTCGGGGAGGTGGTGAACAACGTCACGTGGGCGCCCATGGCGTGGGCAATCTTGACCGCCATATGGCCGAGCCCGCCTAAGCCAACCACACCGACTTTCTTGCCAGGGCCGACCTTCCAGTGGTGCAGCGGCGAGTAGGTGGTGATGCCGGCGCACAGCAACGGCGCCACCGCCGCCAGGTTCGAGTCGTCATGGGAGATGCGCAGCACGAACTGCTCCTTGACCACGATGTTGTCCGAATAGCCGCCGAAGGTGTTTTCGCCGCCGAACATCGGGCCGTTATAAGTACCGGTAAAGCCGTTCTCGCAATACTGCTCCTCGCCCTCGGCGCAGGATGAACACTGCTGGCAGCTGTCGACCATGCAGCCGACACCGGCCAGGTCGCCAACCTTGAATTTCTTCACATTGGCGCCGACCGCCGTCACCCGCCCGACGATCTCATGGCCAGGCACTGAAGGATATAGGGTGTTGTTCCACTCGTTGCGCACGGTGTGCAGGTCGGAGTGGCACACACCGCAATAAAGAATGTCGATCTGCACATCGTCAGCCCCCGGCGTGCGGCGCTCGAAGGTGTAGGGCTTGAGGGCGTCCTTGGCGTTCTGGGCGGCGTAGCTGTAAGTCTTGGCCATTTGGTTCACCTGTTGATCTGACGTTGGAGGTCAGTGGACCAGCATAGACGCTGAACCGTTCAACCGAGCACACCCGTACAAGCCCTTCGTCCGGTTTATCGCGAGAGTGGGCTAGAGTCTTTCAGCCCCCTCAATCAGGAGTTTTTTACATGAGCACTTTTGTTGCCAAAGACGGTACCCAGATCTACTTCAAGGACTGGGGCAGCGGTAAGCCGGTCCTGTTCAGCCATGGCTGGCCGTTGGATGCGGACATGTGGGAGTACCAGATGCAATACCTGAGCAGCCGCGGCTTTCGCACCATTGCGTTCGACCGCCGTGGCTTTGGCCGCTCGGACCAGCCCTGGACCGGTAACGACTACAACACCTTCGCCGACGATATCGCGCAGTTGATCGAACACCTGGACCTGCAGGACGTAATCCTGGTGGGCTTCTCCATGGGTGGAGGTGATGTGGCGCGCTATATCGCCCGCCATGGCAGCGCCCGTGTCGCCGGCCTGGTACTGCTGGGCGCGGTGACGCCGATATTCGGCCAGAAACCCGATTACCCCCAAGGCGTACCCGCCGATGTCTTCGATGGCATCAAGGCTGGCCTGTTGAAAGATCGCGCGCAATTCATCAGCGATTTCAACACGCCGTTCTTCGGCCTCAACAAGGGCCAGGAAGTCTCGGAAGGCGTGCTCACCCAAACCCTGCAAATCGCCCTGCTCGCCTCGCTCAAATCGACGGTGGATTGCGTTACCGCGTTCTCCGAGACCGACTTCCGCCCGGACATGGCCAGGATCGACGTGCCGACCCTGGTGATCCACGGCGACGGCGACCAAGTGGTACCGTTCGAGACCACCGGCAAAGTCGCGGCCGAGATGATCAAGGGCGCCGACTTGAAGGTATACAAGGATGCCCCCCATGGCTTTGCGGCGACCCACACCCAACAGCTGAATGAAGACCTTCTGGCGTTCCTGAACCGTTGAACTGTGTGGCCGGAACTCTCCGGCCTTTTTTTTCGATGGGCGCCGACATCTCGCTGTAGCCGCGTATGATCGTGCTGAACTGCCGACCACTGGCCACGGTCCCACCCCATACGCTCATCGCTACAGGAACTCACCCATGACGCTTCCCCAAGAAATGACCCTGATCGAAATCACTACCCCTGGTGGCCCCGACGTTCTGCAGCCACGGCGAGCAGACGTGCCGGTGGCCGGGCCTGGTGAAATCCTGATTCGCGTGCACGCCGCCGGGGTCAACCGCCCCGACGCCCTGCAACGCGCCGGCAAGTACCCGATGAAACCCGGCATGAGCCCGATTCCCGGGCTGGAAGTCGCTGGTGAAGTGGTGTCACTGGGCAGCGGTGTGACCGAATACAGCCTGGGCGACAAGGTCTGTGCCCTGACCAATGGCGGTGGCTATGCACAGTTTTGTGCGGTGCCGGCCAGCCAGGCGCTGCCGATCCCGCAAGGTATGGATTGGATTCAAGCCGCTGCCGTGCCGGAGACTTTCTTCACCGTCTGGGCCAACCTGTTCGGCCTGGGCGGTGCGCACAAAGGCCAGCGCGCCTTGATCCACGGCGGCACCAGTGGCATTGGCACGACCGCATTGATGCTCTGCCAGGAGTTCGGTATCCAGGCATTCGCCACTGCCGGCAGTGCAGACAAATGCGCAGCGATTGCCAGGCTGGGCGCCGAGCCGATCAACTACCGCGAGCAGGAATTTGCCGAGGTCATCGCCAAACAGACCGACGGCAAAGGCGTCAATGTGATCCTCGACATCATGGGTGCCTCGTACCTGAACAACAACCTCAAATCCCTGGGCATGGACGGCCACCTGGTAATGCTCGGCTTCCTCGGCGGCGGCAAGGCCCATGATGTCGACCTGCTGACCATCCTCGCCAAACGCGCGGTGATCACCGGCTCGCTGCTGCGTGCCCGCACCCGCGAGGAAAAGGCTGCGATCGCCGAGCAACTGCGCGAATACGTATGGCCGGTGCTGAGTGCCGGACGCTGCCTGCCGATCATCGACAAGGTCTACGCCTACACCGACGCCGCCCAGGCCCATGCGCGGATGGAAGGCGGGGATCATATTGGCAAGATTGTGTTGCGGGTGGAGTGAGGCGCTTTCCTGATGCCTTGACAGCCGGCTTAGATGGGCGGTACTCGGTACAAATGTGGGAGGGGGCTTGCCCCCTCCCACATAGTGCGTGTGTCACTGTGGTTCGGCATACACCGGATAATCCACATACCCCGCCCGCGTCCCGCCATACAACCCTTCTGCCTTCAACGCATTCAACGGCCAGCCATTGAAAATGCGCTGGGGCAGGTCCGGGTTGGCAATGAACGGTCGCCCGAACGCGATCAGGTCCGCCAGCCCTGCCTCTACCAGCCGAGCACCCCGCTCGGCGGTGTAGCGGCCGGCGTAGATGATCCTGCCGCTGAAGGTGCTGCGCACCGCCTGGCGGAAGGTCTCGGGCAGGTCGGGAGCGTTTTCCCAGTCGGCTTCGGCGATGGACACGTAAGCGATGCCCGACGCTTCCAGCACCTTGACCGCTTCGATATAGGTGTGGTGCGGGTCTTGCTCCACCAGGCCGATGTAGACGCGGTCCTGGTCCGTGCCACTGAACAGCGGCGAAAAGCGCACACCCAGGCGCTCCGGCCCGACCACCTTGCACACGGCTTCGACGATCTCGCGCAACAAGCGCAGGCGATTCTCCAGCGAGCCGCCGTATTCATCTTCACGGATGTTGGAGTGAGCCGAGATGAACTGGTTAATCAGGTAGCCGTTGGCCGCGTGGATTTCCACGCCATCAAACCCGGCATCCAGCGCATTTCGCGCAGCCTGGGCGTACTGCCCGACCAGTTCTTCGATTTCCAGCGTGGCTAATGCACGAGGTACGGGTGGTTGCACCAGCTCACCAACACCCGGGCCGGTTTCGATAAAGGCCTTGGCTTGCAACGCCGGCAGCGCCGAGGGTGCTACCGGGGCGGCACCACCGGGCTGTAAGGCGTTGTGGGATACACGCCCCACATGCCACAACTGGGCAAAGATCACCCCGCCCTCAGCGTGCACCGCCGCAGTGACCTTGCGCCAGCCGTCGATCTGCGCCGCAGAGTAGATACCCGGCGTCCAGGCGTAACCCTGGCCACGGGGCTCGATCTGCGTGCCCTCGCTGACCATGAAGCCGGCACTGGCACGCTGGCGGTAGTACTCGGCCATCAGGTCGGTGGCGATATCACCCGGCTGGGCACTGCGCTGGCGTGTAAGCGGCGGCAGCACAATGCGATTGTTCAATCGGTGATGCCCCAGCTTTATCGGGGTATTCAAGATGCAGTCAGGCATGGGGTAGTCCAAATTCAGAACGAACGAAAACACTGGCGACTCCCGGGAGTCGCCAAATGCGTACAGCAGTTGATTGACTTAGGCGCTGAGTGTCAGCAGGGCCTTGGCCACTTCGCTGGAGCTGCCGGGGTTCTGCCCGGTCACCAGCAAGCCATCGACGATCACGAAAGACTGCCAGTCGGCGCCCTTCTCATACTTGCCGCCCAATTTCCTGAATTCATCTTCAATCAGGAATGGCACTACATCGGTCAACTCCACCGCCGCTTCTTCCGAGTTGGAGAACCCGGTCACACGACGGCCCTTGATCAACGGCGCACCGTTGACCGCCTTGACGTGACGCAACGCACCCGGGGCATGGCAGACAAAGCCAATGGGCTTGCCGGCTCGTTCGAACGACTCGATGAGCGCGATGGACACCGGCGACTCCGCCAAATCCCACAACGGGCCGTGGCCACCTGGGTAGAACACCGTGTCAAAGTCGGCGGCGTTGACCGAGTCCAGCTTGACGGTGTTGGCCAGTGCTTGCTGTGCAGCCGGGTCGGCGGCGAAACGACGGGTTTGTTCGGTCTGGAAGTCCGGCAGGTCGCTCACCGGGTCCAACGGCGGCTGGCCGCCGGCCGGAGAGGCCAGCACCACCTCGGCGCCGGCGTCCTTGAACGCGTAATAGGGCGCGGCAAATTCTTCCAGCCAGAAGCCGGTCTTGCGCCCGGTATCGCCAAGCTGGTCGTGAGAGGTCAGTACCATTAATACGTTCATTTTCCAGTGCCTCGATCGATGTGGATATCAGGGGTTTCAGGGGCGCCCAACAACTGTCGGGTCAGCAGCAGCGCCTCAGCGAACGGCGCGGTGGTACGGGTAATCTTGGCCATGACGCTGGTTCCCAACCACAGCGCATACAGGCGCCGGGCCAGGCTGTCGGGAGCTTGCTCGAAGGTGAGCGAGCCGTCTTCGGCGCCGCGTTGCAGGGCCATGGTGAGCAAATCGATGGTGCGCGAGGTCCCGCGTTGCAGGGCCAACCGCATCGGCTCTGATAAGTCCGACACTTCGGCGCCGAGCTTTACCGCCAGGCATTTGCCGGCATCGGTGCAGCCCGTATGGTTGTCGACCCAGCATTGCCAATAGCGCATCAGCTTGGCGTAGTGGGATAAACCCGGCTGGTCGAACAGCTGCTGCATGCCTTGGAGGTAGTGGTCGAAATAGGTGTCGAGCAACACCACACCGAAGGCATCCTTGGAACCGAAGTAGTGATAAAACGAACCCTTGGGCACTTCGGCAGCCCGCAGGATTTCGTTCAAGCCCACGGCGGAAAACCCCTTGGCACCGACAATCGATTGCCCACGTTCCAGAATCGCCTGCCGTGCACTTTTGCTTGTGTGGTTCATGCTTGACCCCGTCCGATTAGACCAGTCGTCTAGTTCGTTGGGGCCATGTTAGGCAGCAAGGCAACGGCTCACAATGTCATATCCGCAAGGATTCCGGCCATGGGCCAAAGTCGGTTGCCGTTTACCCGGCACACGCCGACAATCGCCGCTCCACCGCCCCTTGGAGAGAAGCGATGCACAGCGTTGCACTGATGGTTTACCCGAATTTCCAATCCTTGAGCCTCAGCCTGGGCTCGGTGTTCGAGTGCGCCAACCTGCTGCGCGGTGAGCCGGCCTATGAGTTTCATCTGGTGTCGGAAAGCGGCGGCGCGGTGATGACCTCCCAAGGTTTTTCGGTGAACACTACGGCGATCCGGCCGCAGGGCTATGACACCCTGATCGTCAGCGGCTACCTGGAGTTTCGCCTGCCGGAGGCCAACCTGCTGGAACTGGTCAAGGCGGCGTCCGCGCAGTCACGCCGTGTGGCATCGTTATGCATGGGCATCTTTGTGCTGGCCGAAGCCGGCCTGCTCACCGGCAAGCGCACCACCACCCACTGGATCCACGCGCCGGCATTCCGCAAGCGCTACCCGGACATCCGCCTGGAAGAAGACAAGCTGTTCGTGGTGGACGGCCAGGTGTGGACCGGCGCCGGCATGAGCGCCGGGGTCGACCTGGCGTTGGCCATGGTGGAGAACGACCTGGGCAGCGACCTCGCCCGCCGCATCGCACGCAAGCTGGTGATTGCCCAACGCCGCGGCAGCGAGCAATCGCAGTTGTCGGCCTTGCTGGAACTGGACCCCAAGTCCGACCGCGTGCAACTGGCCCTGGCCTATGCCCGCGAGAACCTGACCCATGACTTGTCAGTGGAAGCCTTGGCCGACGTCGCCCGGCTCAGCCCGCGCCAGTTCAGCCGGGTGTTTCGCGAAGAAACCGGGCAGACACCGGCCAAGGCCATTGAAGCCCTGCGGGTAGAAGCGGCGCGGGCGATGATGGAAACCAGCCGCCACCCGGTGGAAGTGGTGGCCCGCGAAACTGGCTTTGGTGATCGCGAGCGCATGCGCCAGGCGTTCCTGAGAGCGTTCGGGCAGCCGCCCCAGGCGATGCAGCAGGTGTTGTTCAATCCAGGCTAGGCTCATAGCCGAACATCGACTTCACCTCCAGGTAGTCCTCCAACCCGAACACACCCCACTCACGCCCATTGCCTGACTGCTTGTAGCCGCCGAACGGTGCGCCATTGTCGGCCTTGCTGCCATTGAGATGGACCATCCCGGTGCGCAGGCGCCGGGCCACGGCACGGGCGCGCTCCAGCGTGCCGGCGCTGACATAGCCCGACAGGCCGTAGACGCTGTCATTGGCAATGGCGATGGCCTGTTCCTCACTGTCATAGGGGATGATCACCAGTACCGGGCCGAACACTTCGTCACGGGCAATTGGCATGGCCGGGTCGACATCGGCGAATACCGTGGGCCTGGCATAGAAACCGGTGGTCACGCCTGCCGGACGCCCTGCTCCACCGCAGACCGGCGTCATATCCACCGCCGCCAACAAGCCCTGCACCCGTTCGAACTGCGCCTGATTGGCAAGCGGCCCCATGGCCGTGGCCGGGTTGCTGTCGTCCCAGCACACGTGCGCGGCAACCTCCTGCGCAATCGTTACCGCCCGTGCTTGCAAGGCCCGTGGCACCAGCATGCGCGCAGGTGCATTGCACGACTGCCCGCTATTACGAAAACAGCTGCTGACCCCATGGCGCACCACCGCATCGAAGTCGGCATCCTCGAGAATCAAGTTGGCCGACTTGCCGCCCAGCTCCTGGGAGACGCGCTTGACCGTATCCGCCGCCGCCTTGGCCACGGCGATACCGGCGCCGGTAGAACCGGTGAACGAGAGCATATCGATGTCGGCATGTCGGGCCAGGCCATCGCCGATGGTCGGGCCGTCGCCATTGACCAGGTTGAATATGCCCTTGGGCACTGCGGCGCGGTGCAGGATGTCGGCGAGCAACATCGCCGATAACGGCGCCTTTTCGCTGGACTTGAGCACCACCGTACAGCCCGCCGCCAGTGCCGGGGCGAGCTTGCAGGTGAGCTGGTTGAGTGGCCAATTCCACGGCGTGATCAGCCCGCACACACCAATGGGTTCGCGACTGATCAACGTGCTGCCGTGGGGACGGTCGAAGGCATAGTCCTTGAGAATTTCGTAGGCCCGTTGCAGATGGCCGAGCCCCGCGGGCACGTGGGCGCTACGGGCCAGGGACAATGGTGCGCCCATTTCCTGGTGCACGCACAGCGCCAACGCCTCGGCGTGTTCGCGATAGCCGTCGATGATGGCCGCCAACAGGTCCAGGCGTTGTTCACGGCTCCATTGCCCGTAGCTGTGGAAAGCGCGCCTTGCCGCAGCGACAGCCAGGTCGAGGTCGGCGCGGTTGCCCAGGCTGATGTGGGCGATGGCCTGCTCGGTGCCAGGATCAATCACCGCCAGGGTCTCGGTGCCCTGGGGCTTGACCCATTGACCGTCGATGTAGAAATCCAGGGGGTTCATCGCGTTACCTCAAGGGCCTGCTTCAACGTGCCGAACACCAGCGCGACCTGTTCCTCGCTGATGATCAGCGGCGGCGACAGCACGATATTGTCCCCCGACGCCCGCACCAGCACCCCGGCATCGAAACAGCGCTGGGCCACCTCCGCCGCCCGCGCACCGGGAGCACCGTCACGGGGGGTGAGTTCCACCGCGCAGAGCAGGCCGATGGCCCGCACGTCCAGCACCAGGGGCTGTTCGCGCAGCGCCAGCGCGGTGGTTTGCCACAGCGGCGCGATCTGCTGGACATGGGCATTGAGGCCCAGCTCCGCATGCACATCCAGGGTCGCCAAACCTGCCGCGCACGCCAGCGGATGGGCCGAATAGGTGTAGCCGTGCATCAGCTCGATGGCTTGTTCCGGGCCTTGCATAAAGGCGTCATAGACCGCACCGCTGACCAGTACGCCGCCCATGGGCACCGCACCGTTGGTGAGGCCCTTGGCCAGGGTCATCAGGTCTGGCGTGACGCCGAAGGCCTGGGCGGCGAAACCATGGCCGACGCGACCAAAGCCAGTGATCACTTCATCGAAAATCAGCAGCACGCCATGGCGATCGCAGATGTCCCGCAACCGTTGCAGGTAACCCTGGGGTGGGGCGTACACGCCACCGGAGCCCGTGACCGGTTCAACAATCACCGCCGCCACTGTGGCCGGGTCGTGGATCTCCAGCAGTTGCAGCAACGCGTCCGCATAGTGGGCGCCCTGCTCTGGCTGGCCGTGGCTGAAACGTGACGCCGTGTCATAAGGCAACGGCAAATGCGCCACATCGCCGAGCAACGGTCCGAAGTCGCGCTTCTGGCGGCCTATTCCCGATACCGACAGCCCGCCAAAGCCCATGCCGTGATACCCCTTGGCGCGGCCGATCAGCTTGGTACGGCGGCAGTCTCCACGGGCCTGATGGTAAGCGCGGGCGATTTTCAGGGCGGTGTCCACCGCCTCGGAACCGGAGTTGGTGAAGAACACTTTATCCAGGCCCGCCGGCGCCATGGCCGCCAGGCGATCGGCCAGGGTCAGCGCCGCCGGGTGGCTCATTTTGAACGACGACACGAAGTCCAGGCGCCCCGCTGCCTCGCGAATCGCCTCGACAATCCGTGGTTGGCCGTGGCCGGCGTTGACGCACCATAACCCGGCCATGGCATCGAGCACCGCGCGGCCATCGGTGGTGGTGTAGTGCATGCCGGCAGCGCGATCAAACAGCATCGGCGCACGGTTGAACGGGCGCATCGCGGTAAACGGCGCCCACAGGGAAGAACTCATGGGTGTACTCCTTGAGCAGAGATTCGCGTGCCGAACAGAGTCGGACGTTGCAGGGCACCGGCGTTGGTGTTGACGCCGCGGTCGAAGTGCAGGCGCCCGTCATGCAAGCGGCAACTGACGTGGTCGCCGAACGCGGTTTCGACAAAACGCCAGTCCATGCGCAACTCGCCTTCGGTGGTCCAGCCAGCCTTGGCAACCACTGGAGTCTGCTCAGGCTGGTATTGGTGGTGAAGGTAGTTGCCGGTGATGCTGGTGATGGTTTCAAGCGGCCGCTGGAAACCGGCGCGCAGGTGGTGAGTGCCGCGGTGGTCGACCAGGGTGAAGGTGCAGTGATCGCCGTGGAATTCAAAAGCCAGTTCGTGCACGCCATCTTCATTCGGTTCGATGATGTAACGCCCTTGCAGTGCGGCGCTCGCCGGCGATACCGACAAACCCTGCAAAGTGGGCAGGCGCAAGTGGTCAATCAGCGCCTCCAGCTGCACCTGGCTGGCCTTGGGGTCGGCACTGCTGCGCCCCAGCGCCGGAAACAAGTGTTGCCACAGCGCCTGGTGCACGCGCTTTTCCCCCAGGCGCAGGCCGCAGGTAAAGACCATCACCGCCTCCTGCTCGGGCAGCACCATGCAGTACTGGCCGAACACGCCGGAGGCGTAGTAGCCGCCGTGTTGGGTCATCCACCATTGGTAGCCATAGCCTTCGCGCTGGGCTTCATTGGCCTTGTTCTTGTCCCGTGGCAAGTACTGCTTGCCGTCGAACTCGCCCATCCACACATCCTGCACCTGGTTGCGCGTGGCGGCGCCCACCCACGCTGGCGACAGCAATTGACGGCCCTGCCATTGGCCTTGGTTCAAGTGCAGCACGCCGAACTTCAGCGAGTCCTCGCTGGTGCAGCTCAAGCCATTGCCGCCGGAGTTGAAACCGCCCGGCGCCAGGTCCCATTCCAGTCGGTCGAGGCCCATATGCTTCAGCACCCGCTCCTGCAGCAGTGCATGCAGGGTCTGCCCGCTGACCTGAGTGACGATGGCCGACAGCATGAAACTGCTGGCACTGCTGTAGATAAACGACTGGCCCGGCGGCTCGTCCACCGGCTCATTGAGGAACGCCTGGACCCAGCTGGTTTGCAGGTTGCGCCAGTCACCACCGGAAATGCCGCGTGTGTGGCCGGTGCGCATGGTCAGCAGGTCCTCCACAGTCATGGCCGCGAGGTTGGCACTGATGGGCCGCGGGCACAGCTCGGGGAAGAAATCGATCACCTTGTCCGTGAGCGCCAGCCGACCATCGTCGATCAACAAGCCCACTGCTGTGGCGGTCCAGCTCTTGGTCGCCGAATGTTGCACATGCATGCGATGGGCCGAATAGGGTTGCCAGAACGCCTCGACCACCACTGCGCCCTGGCGATACAGCATGAAACTGTGCAGCTCCAGGCCCGCCTCGGTCACGGCCTGAATAAAGTCGACGATACCGGCGGGGTCGACACCGCGTTCAATGGGCAAGGCCCGGGGCAGCGGGATGTAAGTCATAGTGGGTCCTCGTTCATGTTTTTATATTTCAAATAATGCAGATAAAGATTTGCTCACAGCGGCCTGGTGTATTTGAGCCACCTATAATTCCGTTTTTCCGAGTATCCTTGCCTCCCCTGTCACAGGAATGACTCCGCGCCATGTCCCCACTCACCTCGCTGCAGACCAAAGTTGCCGGCCAGATCCTTGCCGCCATCGCCAGCGGCGACTTGCAACCCGGTATGCACCTCAAAGAAGTCGAGCTGGCCCAGCGCCTGGGGGTGTCGCGCTCGCCGATTCGCAGCGCGCTGTCCTACCTGGCGCAACAGCAGGCCATCGAGCCATTGCCGCAACAGGGCTTTCGCGTACCGCTGCAGGCGGCCGCTGGCCTGGCGCAACAGGTCAGCGAGTTGCACAACGAAGAGGACCAGTTGTACACGCGGCTGATCGACGATCGCTTGAACCAGGCACTGCCGGACCAGATTTCCGAAAGCGATTTGCTGCGCCGCTATGGCGTCGGCAAAAGCGTGCTGCGTCGTTGCCTGTTGCGCCTGTCGGATGAAGGCGTGATGCAGCGCAAGCACGGGCATGGCTGGCAATTCCTGCCGACCCTGAACAGCCCGCAGACGCGCTTCGAAAGCTATCGCTTGCGCATGCTGCTGGAGCCCGCCGGGTTGCTGGAGCCGACCTTCAGGATCAACCGCGAACAATTGCGCCGCTGCCGCGAACGGCAACTGGAACTGCTCGAAGGCCAGGTCGATGGGCAACGCTTTATCGAGTGCAACGCAGAGTTCCATGAACTGCTGGCGGCGGCGTCGGGCAATGGCTATATCCTGCAAGCGATCCAGCAGCAGAACCGCTTGCGCCGGCTCACCGAATTCCACACGGTGAGCAATGTGGAACGGGTCAAGGTGTCGTGCCAGGAACACCTGGCAATCCTCGATGCCTTGGAGCAAGGCGATAACGAATGGGCGGCGACGCTGTTGCACCGCCACCTGGAGGTGGCGAGCAAGTTGCGGGTGGCGCGCAATAAGGGCTGAGGCGTTGCTGTCACAGACACAAAAAGCCGAAGGTGGGAGAGGCGCTCTTGATCTTGATCTCTGGCGCCCCATTGAACCGTGCTGGCCGAATACGTTCATCACCAAAGCGCCACGGTATAGCCAACAATCACCCGGTTCTCATTCATATCCCGCAAGTAGTTGGACTTGCTCAACCCATTCCTCCAGCGCAACGACACCCCTTTGAGCGCCCCGGACTGAACCACATAGCCCAGATCGATATCCCGCTCCCATTCACGCCCCTCCCCCACAAACCCCTTGACCTGCGCCTGATCGCCCTTGGCCCAACGCGTCGAAAAGGTCAGCCCCGGAACGCCCAGGGCGGCGAAGTCAAAGTCATACCGCGCATGCCAGACCCGCTCGTTGGTCTGGGAGAAGTTGCTCAGTTGATACTCGGAAAACAGGTAGGTATTGGTCCCGTCCACATAGGTAAACGGCGTCGACCCGAACTGCTCCTGATACCCGCCGCCCAGGCTATGGCCCTTGTAGCTGTACATCGCCCGCGTACTCAGCGCGCGGTTGTCGACTTTGCCCGCCAAGCCCGCGCCGGATTTGTCCGCGTCGAAATAGCGGATATCGGTCTTGAGCGTGCCACCACCGAGGGCAAAGCTGTTTTTCAGCCCGACGTAGTGCTGCTGATAGATGTCTTGCAGTTGCGCAAAGTGATAGCTGAGGACCATGCCTGGGGTGAGCGTGTAGTCGCCGCCGGCAAAGCGGAAGCGGTCGCTCTTGGCGCTGCTCTTGTAGGCACCGCTCTGGCTGGTCAGCCCCAGGTCTTCGTAGTCGGTGGATTCGCGTTGCCTGGTCTGGTCGATCTGCCCGCCGACCAAGGCCAAGCCGGCAATGTCCGTGGACGTTACCTGGGTGCCACGGAAGGTCTGCGGGAACAACCGGCTGGTGTTGGGTTGCAAGGTCGGCAGGTCCGGCAGCAGGTAGCCGCTGCGCAACTCGCTCTTGGCCAGGCGCACCTTGCCGGTCACGCCGAGCTTGGAGTACTCGTCATGGGCGCGCTTGGCATAGCTGGGCTTACCCGGTGCAACATCGTTGTCCCTGGATAACAGGCCGGAGCCTGAGCGATCCGGGCTGGAGTCGAGTTTCACGCCAAGCATGCCGACTACGTCCAGGCCGAACCCCACTCGGCCTTCGGTGAAGCCTGACTTCAGGTTGAGGATAAAACCCTGGGCCCATTCCTCACGCTTGGATTGCCCGGCGTCTTCACGATAGTCGCGGTTGAAGTAGTAATTCTTCAAGTCCAGGTCGGCCTTGCTGTCCTTGATGAAGTCCGCCTGGGCTGGGGCGCACAGCAGGCCCCCGCTCATCAGGCCGACACCTTTCAAGATCAGGTTGAAATGGTTGTTATGCATGGGCTTGGCTCCTGGCAGTCGCTACGGGTGAGTAGGTCTTATTGTTTTTTTGGGCACGACATTCCCCATCGCGCAGGTTTTCAAGGCTGCGCGCCGGAAGAAATCAGGGTCTAAATGGCCGGTCGTATTCGGTAGCCGCCGCCCGGCAGTTGCTCCAACGGGCTGGCGGCGGCCAGCAACTGACGGGTGTACGGGTGCTGCGGGTGATCGAAGATCTGCTCGCGGTGGCCCACTTCCACCACCTCGCCCTGATGCATCACCGCGACCCGATGCGCAATGCGCTCCACTGCCGCCAGGTCATGGGAGATGAACAGGCAGGCAAAGCCGTACTGCGCCTGCAACCGCTCGAACAGTTCGAGGATCTGCTTCTGGATAGTCATGTCCAGGGCCGAGATCGGCTCGTCGGCGATCACCAATTGCGGGTGGCGCACCAGGGCGCGGCCGATGGCGACGCGCTGGCGTTGGCCGCCGGAAAGCTGATGGGCAAAGCGCTCGACAAACTGCTCGCCCAGGCCGATGTCCTTGAGGGTTTGCACCACCCGCTCACGGCGCTCGGCCGCATTCAAACCGGGTTCGTGACGCAACGGCTCGGCAAGGATTTCGCCGATTTTCATCCGTGGGTTCAGAGATGAATACGGGTCCTGGAAGATCATCTGGCACTGCAGGCGATGGGTACGGTTGGCGGCCTTGAGAATGTCCACACCCTTGAAGCGGATCGAGCCGGCGCAAGGCTTGATCAGCCCGACCAAGGAGCGGCCCAGGGTGGTCTTGCCCGAGCCACTGCCACCCACCAGCGCCAGGGTTTCGCCCGGGGCGATCACCAGGCTGGCGGCATGCACCACGCGGTGGTGCTGGCGCTTGCCCCAGAACGAGTTCGGCCCGGGATGCTCGATGCTCACCTGGTCAACTTCAACCAAGGGCCCGTTGCTCGCCGGCAATGGCGCCAGCACACCACGGCGCGGCAAGGCTTCCAGCAACTGGCGGGTGTACTCGGCCTTCGGCGAGAGCAGAATCTCCTCGATAGTGCCCTGCTCCACTGCCTGGCCATGGCGCATCACCACCACCTTATGCGCATAGCGGGCGACCAGGGACAGGTCATGGCTGATGAACAGGATCGCCGTGCCTTGCTCGCGGGTCAGTTCCAGCATCAGTTCGATCACGTCCAGCTGCGCCAGGCAATCCAGGGCGGTGGTGGGCTCATCGGCGATCAGCAAGGCGGGGCGCAGCAGCATCACCGAGGCCAGCATGATGCGTTGGCGCATGCCGCCGGAGAACTGGTGCGGGTAGGACTCCAGGCAGCGCTCGGCGGCCTTGATGCCGATACGCCGCAGCATGCTCAGGCAACGCTCGCGAATCTGCGTGGCGTCAAGGTCGGTGTGCAGCCTGAGGGCTTCGCTCATCTGCTGGCCGATCTTCAACGCCGGGTTGAGCGACACCATCGGTTCCTGGAACACCATGCCGATGCTCGCGCCACGAATGGCGCGCAGCGCCTCGGTGCTGGCACTGGCCAGGTCGCGCCCCTGGAAGTCCAGGCGCCCACCGCAGACTTGCATGGGCAAGGGCAGCAGGCCAATCGCGGCGCGGGCGGCCATAGTCTTGCCGCTGCCGGACTCGCCCACCAGCGCCACGATCTCCCCCGGTGCGATGCTGAAACTCAGGTCATCCACCGCCAACGGGCCGTATTCGCCAACACGGATCTTCAGGTGTTGCACGTTCAACAAAACAGGATTGGCCGACATGCCTACTTCCTCATCCGGGGGTCGAGGCGATCACGCAAGGCATCGCCGAACAGGTTGATCGCCAACAGCGTCAGGCAGATAAACAGCCCAGGGAACACACCCAGCCAGGGCGCCGAGGCCATATATGGCCGGCTGCTGGCGAGCATGTTGCCCCAGGTGGCAGCCGGCGGTGGCACGCCCAGGCCAAGAAAGCTCAGCGCGCTTTCCGAGAGCAGCGCCCAGCCGAACATACTGGTGGCCAGCACACACAGCGGCGCCAGGCAGTTGGGGGCGATATGCCGCAGCATGGTGTACAGCTCGGAGTTGCCGATCACCCGCGAGGCCTCGATGTATTCCAGTTCACGCAAGGACAGCACAGTGCCGCGCACCACCCGCACCACCGACGGCGTGTAGGCGATGCCCAGGGCCAGGACAATGCCGTACTCGCTGGCACCGATGATCGCCATGATGCCCAGCGCCATGAGGATGCCGGGAAACGCCAGCAGCGCATCGTTGAGCATCATCAGCACGCGATCAGTCCAGCCACGCAGGTAACCGGCGAGCATGCCGATCAAGGTGCCAGCCAGCACCGCGACACTCACCGTCAGCACGCTCACCCATAAGCTGGTGCGTGCACCAATCAGCAAGCGGCTGAACACGTCGCGGCCAAACTCGTCGGTGCCCAGCCAATGGGCCGCCGAGGGCGCCTGGAAACGCGACATCAGGTCAATCTTCAACGGGTCGAACGGTGACCACACCAGGCCTAGCAACGCCAACCCAATCAACACCACCAGCAACCCGCCGCCGATCAACGCATTGGCCGGCGCCCATACGCGTCGGCGCTTGCCCGGCACGGGCACGGCAATACTCGCACTCATAACTTCACCCTTGGATCGAACAGCGGATAGAGCAGATCCACACACAGGTTGACCAGCACGTAGATAAACGTGATCAGCAACAGGCAGCCCTGCAGCACCGGGTAGTCACGGGCGAAAATCGCGTCCACCATCAGCCGGCCGATGCCCGGCAGGGTGAACACGGTTTCCAGCACAGCGATACCGCCCAACAGGTTGCCGAGGATCAAACCCACCAGGGTCCAGGTCGGTGCAAAGGCGTTGGGTAGTGCGTGTTTCCACAGTACCGCCCGCTCCGACAGCCCCTTTGCCCGTGCATGGGCGATGTACTCCAGGCGCAGCACTTCGATGGTGCTGGCCCGCGCCATGCGGGTA
This sequence comes from Pseudomonas haemolytica, assembly GCF_009659625.1. Classification (GTDB taxonomy): domain Bacteria; phylum Pseudomonadota; class Gammaproteobacteria; order Pseudomonadales; family Pseudomonadaceae; genus Aquipseudomonas; species Aquipseudomonas haemolytica. The sequence continues at coordinate 427,315 of NZ_VOIW01000006.1, forward strand.
ATTGCGCCGACTTCCACCAAGGTCAGGGTCACCACTGGCAGCACCATGTAGCTGATCGCTTGCCACGGCGCCTGGGCGAAGCTGACGTAGCCCACCACCGGCAACCAACCGAGCTGGATGCCGAACGCGTGCAGCAACAACAGGCCGAGCCAGAAGCTGGGGATCGACAGCAGCAAGGTGGCAACGGACACCAGGCCAAGGTCCAGAGCGCTGTTTTGCTTCCACGCCGCGATCAGGCCAATCGGCACCGCAATCAGCGTGGCGAGTAGCACCGCCACCAGCACGATGGTGGCGCTGACGCTGAACCGGTCGAGAATCAGCGGCAATACCGCTTGCTTGGTGCTGATGGAAAAACCCAGGTCAACGCTCAGCACCGCCTTGAACCAGATCAGGAACTGGGTCACCAGTGAGTGATCCAGGCCCAGGGTGTGGCGCATGTCGGCCAGGCTCTGGGGATCGGCCATATCGCCGAGCATCAGCAGTGCCGGGTCGCCGGGGATCAGGCGAATCAGCGCGAACACCATCACTGAAATCAGCAACAGCGTCGGGATCGCCATGGCGAGTTTTTGCAGGATAAAACGCAACATGCTCAAGCCCCGTTAGTGCGCCGCGAGGCTGACGCCCCACAGCCTTGGCGATGACACCGGCCACGAATGGAAACCCTTGACGCTATCGCGCAACGCTGCGGCAACCGTGCCGTTGTAGATGATCACCATCGGCGTGTCGTGGATCATCATCGTGTGCAATTGGTCGAACAGCGCCTGGCGCCTGGCCGTGTCGCTCTCACGCACAGCTTCACGCAGCAGCGCCTGGGCCTGGGGGTTGTCCCAGACCTTGCGCGGTTCCTTGGTCTTGTCGCCCATCAGTGAATCGAAACTGGTGGCCGGGTCCAGGCGCGATGAATAAGAGAACGCCATCATCTGGTAATTGCCGCTCTGGTAGCGCTCCAGTTGAGTGCCCCACTCCAGGGTTTCCATCTGGATATTCACGCCGCTGGCCATGGCCATCGCCTGGCTGAGCAGGCCCATGTCGAACATCTGCGGATAGCGCTTGTTGACGATCATCTTGATCGGCTGGCCCTGATAGCCGGCCTCTTGCAACAGACGCCGGGATTCCTGCGGGTCGTAGCGGTAACCCTGCCTGGCCGTGGCGCTGTAGAAGGCGCTGGTTTGTGGGACCGCCGAATTGTTCGGCTCGGAAGTGCCGTTGGACAGCGCGTTAACCATTTGCCCGTAGTCCAGGGAATGGGCGATGGCCTGGCGGATGCGCACATCCTTGAGCAGCGGGTCGTTGGTCTGGAACAGCAAGCCGCAGATCGCCATGATCGGGCTGAACGAGATCTGCACGCCCGGACGGACCTTCAACTCCTCGGCATCGCTGGCGCTGACATTGGGCAGCAGGTCGATGTTGTTGGACATCAACGCCGCCTTGGCCGACGACGGATCGGGGATCACCATGAACCGTACCGCTTCCACCAGGGCCTGCTTCTTGCCGGTAAAACCATCCGGCCCGGCCTCGTCGCGCGGGCTGTAGTCATTAAAGCGCGACAACGTCACGTATTGGCCGGGTTTCCATTCGGCGAGGCTGAACGGGCCGGTACCGATGGGGGCCTTCCAACTGCCGTCTGCGGCCAGTGAGTCGGGATGCAGGATGCCGCTGCCGGCGCAATCGGGGCGCGCCATCGCGGCCAGGAACAGGCCGCTGGGCTGATCGAGGTGGAACACCACGGTGAGTGGGTCCGGGGTGTCGATGCCGGTGATTTTCGCTCCGCCGCGGCCATCGAATTCAGCCAGGCAGCGCCATTGTGTTTTAGGGTTGAGGTAACGCTCCCAAGTCCACTTCACCTCGGTTGCGGTCAAGCTTGCGCCGTTCTGGAAGTGCACGCCTTCGCGCAGCTTGAAGGTGTAGGTCATGCCGTCATCGGACTGCTGCACCTCACGAGCCAACAACGGGCCGACGGAGGCGTCTTCGCGATGGGCCACCAGGCCTTCGACGATATGCAGCATCACAGTGTCGGTGTTTTCGTCACGGTTGACGCCCGGTTCGGTGCTGCGGATGTCGGCGTTCAAGCCGACGCGCAAAGTGCTCTGGGCCTGCGCAAGGCCGGCGCCAAGTGCGAGGGTGACGCACAGTGTGCCATTGAGTAAGCGATTCACGGGAGACGTTCTCCTACGCTGAAAAGACCGGCCTGGGGCAGGAGCCGGCTTCAAGCCTGTGTCAGGTAGTTGTTGTTATGGCCTGATCGGGATCAGTACCGCGGGCTTTTGTTTTTTTAAATTCGCCGAGACATATTTGCAGCAGTAGCTTCCGATGTAAATGTTTTTTTATGCAAATAAAAACATCATGAAGCGAATTGCTGCCGCTCAAGATCAAGCAGATGGATATCTGCCTGAAGTTTGCAGAGCAAACTGGGGGAGCGGCATTGGAGCTTGCCCTGCTACATTTGGATCACAGGGGATCAGTGACAGCGACCCGCCTTCACACTCGGAAAAAACCGCCCGTCAATGCAGCGAAACCCGGGTAATCAGATAGCTCACCAACTGCGGATCATCCTCCAGTTCAATCGTCTGCACCGGACGCGGCAGGGTATCCAGGACGGTGCGCCAGAACGCCTGGGACACCTCGTCCTGATCATAAAAACGCACCAGCCAATTGGCCTCGCCACTGCACAGCATCTGGCTGGCGATGGCGCGGCCAATGCCTTTGCGACGGTAGCGCTTGAGGATAAACAGGTCGGCCAGTTCAAGGGCGTCGATGCCGGGCAGTTCGCTACCTTCGATCAGCAGGAAACCAGCAATATAGCCGTCCACCAGCAGCAGGTTGGCGCTCCACTGCGGGTCGTGCCAGTAACGGGCCAGGTGCTCGTCATGGATGTAGAAACGGCCATCGGCCTCGACATCTTCCTGTTCCCAGTCCGAAGACTCGTAGGCGTAGTACTGGTAGAGATTGCGGATCAGCTCGGCGTCTTCAGGGCCGGTCTGGATCAATTCGACGGTGGTTTCAGGCATGGGGCTCTCAGTGAAAAAACGCAGGGCGCCATTGTTCACAAAAGTGTTCGTCAAGCCAATGGATTGTCGATTCCTTTCTACTTGCTGAACCGATTGCAGATAGCGGTTGCCCTGGGCTAATTCCTGAAACATTTAGAATAAACTTCGCAGGCTTCCACCTTTTGCTCAAGGACACCTAATTTTGACCAACGTCTGTACCGCCGGCCTGGATGTGGGCTTTGCCTCCCTGGATTACCTGCAGATCTTCATCCTGGGTGTGATCCAGGGCATTACCGAATTGCTGCCAGTGTCGTCCACCGCGCATATGCGCGTGGTGCCCGCCCTCCTCGGCTGGCAAGACCCGGGCTCGGCGTTTTCCGCAGCCATGCAATTGGCGGCGCTGGCGGCGGTGGTCAGTTACTTCTGGCGGGATGTGCACCAGGTCACCACCGGCAGCATCAGTGCGGTACGCCGGGGTGACTACAACGACCCGTGGTTCAAGCTGGCCGTGGCGATTGTGCTCGCGACCGTGCCGATCGGCATTGCCGGCCTGGCCTTGTCTTCGACCCTGAATGCCTGCAACTCGCCGTTGCGTGGGCTGATGGTAATCGGCATTTCGTGCGTGGTGATGGCGGTGTTGCTGGCGCTGGCCGAAGTGCGCGCCCGCCACACCCGCGACGTGAGCCAGATGCGCCTGCGCGATGCGCTGATCGTAGGGGTGGCGCAGATCGGCGCGTTGATTCCTGGGGTATCGCGTTCGGGCTCCACGCTCACCGCAGCGCTGTTCCTGAATTTCAAGCGTGAGGAAGCGGCGCGATTTTCCTTCCTGCTGGGCCTGCCGGCCATCGCCCTGGCCGGCTTGAAAGAGCTGTGGGTGCTGCTGCACGCCGATATGCCGGCTCACGCCTGGCCGCACTTGATCTTCGGCCTGCTGGTGGCGAGCGTCTCGGCGTTCTTCGCGATCTGGGGCCTGATGAAGTTCCTGGAGCGCTTCTCCACCTGGCCATTCGTGATCTACCGTGCGCTGCTGGGGATCTTCCTGATCGTGGCAGTCAGCACCGGGTTGTTGAGTTAAGCCGCGGGTTCGCGGTCGGCCAGTTACCTTCAGTCCAGGTCACTCGCATCATGACGCTCGGGCAATAGATCCTCACCCGACACCCGATTCACCCGCCGCCCGCGCTGCACCGCTGGCCGGGCGTCAATCGCGTCGGCCCAGCGCAGCACGTGTTGGTACTCATGCACCGATAGAAACTCCGCCGCGCCATACAGCCGGCCTTTGACCAGCCCGCCGTACCAGGGCCAGATGGCAATGTCGGCAATGGTGTACTCATCCCCGGCGATGTACTCGCTCACCGCCAGGCGCTTGTCCAGCACGTCCAGTTGGCGCTTGGCCTCCATGGCAAAGCGGTTGATCGGGTACTCCATCTTGCTCGGCGCATAGGCGTAGAAATGTCCGAAGCCACCGCCCAGGTAGGGCGCGCTACCCATCTGCCAGAACAACCACGACAGGCATTCAGCCCGGGCCGCAGGCTCGGTGGGCAAGAACGCGCCGAATTTCTCGGCCAGGTACTGCAGGATCGCGCCCGACTCAAACACCCGAATCGGCGTGGCGCCACTGTGGTCCATCAGGGCCGGAATCTTCGAGTTCGGGTTCACCGCCACGAAGCCGCTGCCGAACTGGTCGCCGTCACCGATCTTGATCAGCCAGGCATCGTATTCGGCGCCGGTGTGCCCGAGGGCCAGCAACTCTTCGAGCAGGATCGTGACCTTCTGCCCGTTGGGGGTGGCCAGGGAATACAACTGCAGCGGGTGCTTGCCGATCGGCAGCTCTTTATCGTGGGTGGCGCCGGCGATAGGCCGGTTGATGCTGGCGAAGGTGCCGCCGTTTTCGGTGTCCCAGGTCCAGACCTTTGGGGGTAGATAGTCAGCCATGCCACTGCTCCTCAGGGATTGTATTCAACCAAGCGTTCCAGACTAAACCAAAGACGGCTGGTGCGTCACACCGGCATCCCCGTCTTGTCGAGGCACCTGTACGCGCAGGGCGATAAGCAAAGCCGCGATCAGCATCAACACGCCCGCGCCGACAAACACCCCAGCAATACCGCTGACGCTGAACATCAACCCGCCACCGGCAGCCCCTGCGGCAATCGCCGACTGCACCGAAGCGACCACCATGCCGCCGGCACTTTCAGCCTGGTCCGGCACCGCACGGGCGACCCAATTGGACCATGCCACCGGTACGCCGCCGAACGCCATGCCCCACAGCGCCAGGAGCAACGCCTGACCCGGCAGTGACACGGGCAGCCAGACCAGGGCCAGTGCCGCAATACCCACCAGCACCGGCATCAACACCAACGTCCCACGCGGGTGACGCACCAATAACCAACCGGCGAGCAAGGTGCCGACGAAATTCGCCACGCCGAAACCCAGCAGCATCAGCGCCAGTCCTTGGGTATCGACGCCGGTGGTGCTTTCCAGGAACGGACGAATGTAGGTGAACAACGCGAAATGCGCGGTATGGACCAGTACGCAGCCGAACATGCCCATGGCGATACCCGGGCGCAGCAGCACCTCCAGCACGGTGCGCAGGCGCGCGGTGCCACTGGGCGCCAGGCGCGGCAGGGTGAACGCCTGGAACGCCAGGGTCACCCCACCCACGGCAGCCGCCGCGATAAACGCACTGCGCCAACCGTAGAGCCCACCCAAGTAGCTGCCCAGCGGCACGGCGACCACGGTGCCCGCCGCAATCCCGCTGAAAATGATCGACAGCGCCCGTGGCAGGGACGCGGTCGGCACCAGGCGCATGGCCACCGCCGCCGCCATGCTCCAGAAACCGCCCAGGGCGATGCCCAGCAGGATGCGCATCAACAACAGCACGGTCAGGCTGGAAGACAGCGCCACCAGCAGGTTGGAGGCGATCATCAGCGTGGAGAACCCCAGCAGCACCACGCGCCGGTCGATGCTTCGGGTCAGGCCGGGCACCAGCAAGCCGGCAAACAACGCCACCACCGCCGTCACCGTCACGGCTTGCCCGGCCAGCGCTTCCGAAACACCCAGGTCCAAGGCCATGGGTGTCAACAGGCTGGCCGGCAGGTATTCCGCCGTCAGCAAACCGAACACCCCCATCGCCAAAGAAAATACCGCCAGCCAGGCCGGCTCCGTCACCACCCCGGCAGGGGCTTGGGCTGCATATTCACTCATCACAGGTCATCCTCAGATCATTAGCAAGGCGGCCAGTCTAGGTTTGCCTGTTAGGATGATCTATGATGCAAACCCTTGAGTTTTTGACCGAAACCCCGACCATGTCTGCCGCGGATGCTTTTACCCTGTCTTCCGACCTGATCAATGAACTGTTGCGCGGCATGCGCCTGCGCGGCGTGCAGTACCGTCGCATCCAGGCCGGCCCGACCTTCGGCATGGGCTTTGGCGCCAAGCCCGGCCACGCCTATTTCCACTTTGTCGCGGCCGGCCACGTGACCTTGCGCGGCGAGGATGGCGACCTTTTCGACCTGTCGGCGGGCAATGCGGTGTTCATCGCCCATGGCGGCGCGCATGCATTGTTATCCGACGCGAATGCCGCAACGCACGACATCGGCGATTTCGACAGCGCACCGCTGGGGGACGCGGTCTGCGCCGTGGATGCGTCACCCGAGACCGTCCCCAGCACTCTGCTGTTCAGTGCCTGCATGGAGTTCGAACTCGGCAGCATCCAGGGCCTCGGCAACCTGATGCCGGCGCTGATGCTGATCGATGCCGGGGGCCAGCGTTACCCCGGCTTGATGCCGATCCTGGCGGTGATGGAACGGGAAGTCTCCACCGCGCGCATCGGCTTTGCCGGTATCCTCGCGCGCCTGGCCGATGTGGTGTCGGCGATGATCGTACGCGGCTGGGTCGAATGTGCCTGCGGCAACGCCTCGGGCCTGGTGGCGGCGCTGCGCGACCCACGCCTGGCCCGCGCCCTCCTCGCCCTGCACCAGCAGCCGGGCCGCGACTGGAGCGTGGCGGAACTGGCCGCGCAGTGCCATACCTCGCGCTCGGTGTTTGCCGATCGCTTCCAGGCCATCCTGGGCATACCGCCGTTACGCTACGCCACGGAACTGCGCATGCGCCTGGCCAGCCAGTGGCTGACTCTGGAGCGCATGCCCATCGAAACCGTCGCGCAACGCCTGGGCTATACCTCCCAGGCAGCGTTCAGCCGTGCCTTCAAGCGCATCACTGGGCAACCGCCCGGGGCGGCCCGCAATTCGATGTAGCGACTGCCCCTTCACGTATTGCGCACCCCGATCATGAAGCCTTAATCTCGTCAGCCAATCACACCGCGAAAGCAATGGAGGCTGCATGAAACTGGTCGGAATGCTGGACTCGCCCTACGTACGCCGCGTGGCGATTTCCCTGGACTTGTATGGGGTGGAGTTTGTGCATGAACCGCTGTCGGTGTTCAGCACTTTCACGGAATTCGCCCAGATCAATCCGGTAGTCAAGGCGCCCACCCTGGTGCTGGATGATGGGACGGTGCTGATGGATTCGAGCCTGATCCTCGATTACCTGGAAACGTTGGCGCCCGCGCAGAAGAAGCTACTGCCCCAGCAACCAGAGGCACGCGCCCGAGACTTGCAATTGCTCGGGCTGGCCCTCGCGGCCTGTGAAAAAAGCGTGCAGATCGTCTATGAACACAACCTGCGCCCGGCCGAAAAGCAGCATGCGCCGTGGCTCGAGCGCGTCAGCGGGCAATTGCTGGCGGCTTATGCGCTGCTGGACAAGCAACTGGCAGACAGTGAAGTGCTGACCCAGGCGTCCATTACTGCGGCGGTCGCCTGGTCGTTCAGTCAGTTCACCGTGGCGTCGGTGGTGAAGGCGGATGCGTTCCCCAACCTCAAGCGCCATGCGGAGCGCCTGGAAGAGCACCCGGCGTTCAGGCGTTATCCCATCGAGTAAACGCCGCGTATCAACTGTGGGGGGGGGCTTGCCCCCGATGGCTGTGTATCAGTCAGCCTATTTTAAGCTGACCCACCGCTATCGGGGGCAAGCCCCCTCCCACATTTGGACGGCGTCGCCTTGAGCAATTATGCCCGGCTTAGACCCAGCCGCCGTCAACGATGAAATTCTGCGCCGAACACATCGCCGAGGCATCCGAGGCCAGAAACAACGCCATATTGGCGATGTGTTCCGGCAGCACATTGCCGGGCAGGCACTGGCTGCGGGCGATGAGTTCCTTGGCCGCATCGTCGACCCACATGGCCAGTTGCTTTTCCGTCATCACCCAGCCCGGCACCAGCGTATTGACGCGGATATAGCTCGGCCCCAGTTCCCGCGCCAGGCCGCGAGTCATGCCGTGGGCCGCGGCCTTGCTGGCGGCGTACACCGGGTAGCCGGCCGAGGCCATCATCCAGCCGACAGAACCCAGGTTGATAATCGAGCCGCCACCGGCCTCTTTCATCATCGGCACCACCGCCTTGGCAGCAAAGAAAGCGTGCTTGAGGTTGACTGCGATCAACTGGTCGAACATTTGCGAGTCGATTTCTTCCAGGCTGTGACGCACGTCATTGGCCGCATTATTCACCAGCACCGTGATCGGCCCCAGGGACTGCTCAAAGCGCCCGATGGCGGCGCGGTAGCCAATTTCGTCGGTGATGTCGCACCACTCGAACTCGACGGTATGCCCTTTGGAATTCAACAGCGCAGCCAAGCGTTCACCCTGGCTTTGCGCACGATCCACGAAGCCCACCTTGGCGCCTTGCGCGGCGAAGGCGCGCACCATGAACTCGCCTATCCCCGAGGCGCCGCCGGAAATCAGCACGGTTTTGTCCTTGAGGTCGGGATAAATCGCTTGCCGGGTAGTCATATGAATGATCGCTCCACTTAATTAGTCTTATTTTATTTTGCAAATAAGCCGTTAAAGGCTATAAATTCGAGGCCGTCACCACAAATTATCTCAAATTAGTAGAACTATTCCATTCAAAACAACAAAAGGAAGTTCGACCATGAAGCACCCTCGTTACCTGCTGTCCGGTCTGGCGCTGTCCATGCTGGTCGCCAGCGGCGGCACCCAGGCTGCCGGCCTGACCAGCGAACACAAACCCTTCGGCAAAACCAACGACGGCACCGCCGTCGAACAGTACATTTTGCGCAACAGCCATGGCATGCAAGCCACGGTGATCACCTACGGCGGCGTATTGCAATCGTTGAAGGTGCCGGACAAAAACGGCAAGGTCGACGACGTGGTGCTGGGCTTCGATGACGTGCAGGGCTATCAGGCCGGCACGGCATTTTTTGGCGCGACCATCGGCCGCTTCGGCAACCGCCTGGCCGGCGGTGCCTTCGAACTCGACGGCAAACGCTACCAGGTGCCGCTCAACGACGGTCCCAACTCCCTGCATGGCGGCGCCCAAGGCTTCGACAAGCAGGTGTGGCAAGCCCAATCGGTCAAAGACAAGGATTCGGTGGGCGTCACCCTCACCTACCTGTCCAAGGACGGTGAGATGGGCTTTCCCGGCAACCTCAAGACCGAAGTCACTTACCGCCTGAACGACAACAACGAACTGCACATCGACTACAAGGCCACCACCGACAAACCGACGGTGCTCAACCTCACCAACCACAGCTACTTCAACCTCGCCGGCGCGGGTAACGGCGACATTCTCAAGCAGGTCGCCACCCTGCATGCCAGCCACTACACCCCCGTGAACGCTACCCTGATCCCCACCGGTGAACTGGCGCCAGTCAAGGGCACGCCAATGGACTTCCTGAAGCCCACGCCTATCGGCCAGCACATCAAGGCGGACCATCCGCAGCTCAAGTTCGCCGAACCGAAACAGGGTGGGTTCGACTTCAACTGGGCGCTGGATACCAAGGGTGACATCAAGCAGCTCGCCGCGGACGTGCATGACCCTGAGTCAGGCCGGCGCTTGCAGCTCTACACCAGCGAACCGGGTGTGCAGTTCTATACCAGCAACTTCCTCGATGGTTCGGTGAAGGGTAAAGGGGGCAAGACGTATCAGCATTGGAGCGGGTTTACCTTGGAAACCCAGCACTTCCCGGATGCGCCTAACCAGCCAGGCTTTGCCTCGACTCGCTTGAATCCTGGGCAGACCTATACCCAACACACCCTCTTCAAATTCTCCGCTGAATAAAATGTGGGAGGGGGCAAGCCCCCTCCCACATTGGATCTCCATATGGCTTGGATCAGCGTTGTTTCATGCGGTCGATGACCACGGCCAGGAGCAGGATCGAGCCGCGGATCATATACTGGTAAAACGTGTCGATGTTCTTCAGGTTCATCGCGTTCTCGATGATCGCCAGGATCAGCACCCCGGCGATCACGTGGCGGATCATGCCGATGCCGCCGCTCAGCGATACCCCGCCCAGCACGCACGCAGAGATCACCGTCAGCTCGAAGCCCTGGCCGATCATCGGCTGGCCGGAGGTCATGCGCGAGGCCAGGATCACCCCGGCCAGTGCGCCGATCAGGCCATGGACGGCGAAGATCAGGATTTTGGTGCGGTCCACGTTGACCCCGGCCAGCAGCGCCGCTTCCGGGTTGCCGCCGATGGCCATGGTGTTGCGCCCGTAGGTGGTGTAATTGAGCAGCCAGCCGAAGAACAGGAAGCAGACGATGGTGATCAGGATCGGCACCGGCACGCCAAACAGTTGGCCGTTACCGAAGACGAAGAACTGCTCCTCGGATACGCCTACTGCCTTGCCGTCGGCAAAAATGTACGCCAGGCCGCGCACGATCTGCATGGTCGCCAAGGTGGTGATCAAGGCGTTGACCCGCAGCTTGGCGATCACGATGCCATTGATCAGACCCACCATCAGGCCCATCAACAACGCCGCGCCAATGCCCAGCATCACGCTGTCGGTATCGCGCATCACAATCGCCGCCACCACACCGGCACAGGCGATCACCGAGCCCACCGACAAGTCGAAGTGCCCCGAGGCCAGGCAGAACAGCATGGTGCACGCAGCGATGCCAACCGTAGATATCGCCAGGCCCAGGCCGCGCATGTTCAGCGGCGAAAGGAAGTTATCGATCAACAGGGCGCACAGCACAAATATGCCCACGGCCGCCAACAGCATCGCCCAATTGTCGAGCAATGCGCGCATATCAAGAGGCTTGCGTGCCGAGGGCAACGCGTTGGGTTGGGTTGTCATCGTCGTCTCTCAGTTCGCTGCGCCGCGTGGCAAGGCCATCTGCAGCAGGTTGGATTCGGTGGCCTGTTCGCGCCGTTGTTCGCCACGCAGGGCGCCTTCGCACAGCACCAGGATGCGGTCGGAAATACCCATCACTTCCATCAGGTCGCTGGACACCACGATCACCGCAATGCCGCTGGCCGCCAGGTTATGGATGATCTGGTAGATCTCTGACTTGGCGCCGATATCGATGCCACGGGTAGGCTCATCCAGCAGCAGGACCTTCATCGGCATCGACAGCCAGCGGCCCAAAATGGCCTTCTGCTGATTGCCGCCGGAGAGATACAGGATCTTCTGCGCGGCGTTCGGGGTTTTGACCCGCATCGCCTGGATCTGCCGGTCGGCGTTGCCCTTTTCCCAGCCGTCGCGCAACAGCCAGCCAAAGGTGGAGTGCGCCGCGCGGGCACTGATGTTGATGTTTTCGGCAACGCTGGCCAGCGGGATGATGCCTTCCTTCTTGCGGTCCTCCGGGCACAGCAGCACCCCGGCGGCGATGGCGTCGCGCGGTGAGCGCAGGTGCAACGCTTGCCCGCACAACGCCAGGCTGCCGGCGCTGGCGCGCTCCAGGCCGCTGAGCAGGCGAAACAGCTCGGTGCGCCCCGCGCCCACCAGCCCGAACAGGCCCAGGATCTAGCCTTTGCGCACCTGGAAACTGATCGGCTCACGCAGGCCCGGGCCGAGCAGGCCATCGACCTTGAGCGCCACCTCGCCGTGTTCGCGTGGGCGGTAGTCGTAGATGTCCTGAATATCGCGACCGACCATGCAGGTCACCAACTGGTCGTGGGTCAGCGCGCTCATGTCATCGAAGGTGCGCACGTAGCGACCGTCCTTGAACACCGTCACCGCGTCGCAGATACGGAACACTTCCTCCATGCGATGGGACACGTAGAGCACCACTTTGCCCTCGTCACGCAGGCGCGCGATGATCGCCATCAGCCGGTCGATTTCCCGCGCCGACAAACTGCTGGTCGGTTCATCGAAGGCGATCACGTTGGCGCCACGGGACAGCGCCTTGGCGATTTCCACCAGTTGGCGCCGCCCCAGGGACAGACGCCCGAGCTTCTCGTCGGGGTCGATCTCATCGGCCAGGCCCTTGAGACACGCCAGCGCCTGCTGGCGCAGCAGGCCGCGGTTGACCACGCCCAGGCGCGTCGGCAAGTGCCCGAGGAACAGGTTCTCGGCGACGCTCATTTCCGGCACCAGGTGCAGTTCCTGATGGATCACCGCGACGCCGCTGGCGATGCTGTCGGCGGCGTTTTTGAACGCCATGACCTGCGCGCCGATCTGTACGCTGCCGCTGCTGGGGATGTAGGCGCCGCCGAGGATCTTCAGCAGCGTCGACTTGCCCGCACCGTTCTCACCCATCAGGGCGTGCACCTGCCCCGGGTGGGCGGTGAAGCTGATGCCATCCAGCGCCTTGACCCCGGGAAAGGTTTTGCCGATCGCGTCAAAACACAGGGCCGCAGCGGTCATTTCCACAGCCCGATCTTGGTCAGTTCTTCCTTGAAGTTCTCGCGGGTGATCAGGATGACTTCGTCCATGGCGGTATATTTCGGCGGTTCAGTGCCTTTGGTGACCCACTCGTACATCATCAGCGCGGTGTTATAGCCCTCGATGTGCGGGCTCGGCAGCATGGAGCCGAAGAAACCGCTGTCAGCTTTCTTCAATTCGCCGATGGCGTCGGTGCCGTTAATGCCGATACCGATCACGTTGGCTGCCTTGAAGCCGGCGCTTTCAGTCGCGCGCACGCCGCCGAGCACGGTATTGTCGTTCATGCCGCCGATGATCAGGTTTTTCGCGCCGCTGGGCAGCTTGACCAGGGCTGAGTTGGTGGCGTCCATGCTGCCGGGTACGTCAAGAGTCTTGAGGGCGGCAGTGAGGATGTGGTCCTTGGGAATGCCGGCTTCTTCCAGGGATTTGATCGAGCCGTCAGTACGTTTCTTACCGGTGTCGAGTTCGTTGAAGGTGTTGATCACCGCGTAGGTGTCGTTCCAGTCCCAACCACGCTTTTTCGCTTCGGCGGCCATGGCGGCGCCCTGCTTCTGGCCCACTTCGAAGGCGGCCATGCCCAGGTACGGCACGTCCTCCATGAAGTTGCCCTTCGCATCGACAAAGCGGTCATCCACGGCCATCACTTTCAGGCCATTGACCTTGGCCTTGGCGACGATGGCCGGGCCCAGGGACACGTCCGGCGGGCAGATGACAAAGCCCTTGGCGCCGTTGGCGGCCAGGCTGTCGATGGCCGAGAGGGTTTTCTCGCCGTCGGGCACGGCGATCTTGATCACGGTGAAACCGTGTTCCTTGCCGGCTTTTTCGGCGAACGCCCATTCGGTCTGGAACCAGGGCTCTTCGGCCTGCTTGACCAGAAAACCGATCTTCACTTCTTCAGCGCAGACGATGCTGCTGAGGCTGCTTAAAGCAACGGCGGCAGCCAGAACGCGTAGAGCCTTTTTCATGAACGACACCTCTTGTTGTTGTTTTTGAGTCTTGGGTTTAACCGGCAAAACGATGGCAAGGTTTGCCAGGGATATCGACTTCAATGGCCAACAGCGCACCGTCCAAAGGGTGGTCCAAGGGACTCGCGGCACTGGTGATATACAACGTGGTCAGGTCGGGCCCACCGAAAACGCAACTGGTGGGACGGCTGACAGGCAGTTCGATGATGCGATCCACCTCACCACAAGGCGTCAGGCGCAGCAGGCAACTGCCGTCCCAACGGGCATTCCAGATGTAGCCTTCGGCGTCCATGGCCGAACCGTCCGGCCCGCCGCGCTCGTGGGGCCCGAACCACACCTGCGCGGGGTCGAGTTGGCCGTCGGGCTGGACCGAATACCGGTACAACGTGGCATCCATGCTGTCACCGAAATGCACCTGAGCGCCGTCTTCGCTCCAGAGCAAGGTATTGGGAATGCCCAGGCCGCTGAGCAGCGACGTGACCGTGGCATCGGCATCGATGCGGAACAATCCACCGGAACGCTGGGTGATGGGCAAGTCCTCGCCTTGCTCACCGATATTGTTCTGCATGGTGCCCAGCCATAGCCGGCCCTGGGCATCGCAGCGCGCTTCGTTGCCACGGTTGCCCGCTTGCGGGTCTGCCACGCAGAGCAGGGTCAGCGCTTCGGTGGCCAGGTCCAGGCGATACACGCCGCTGCTCAGGGTCACCAGCGCATCGCCGCTTTCACAGGGAATAAACGCCGAGAGGTGCTCGGGCAACTGCCAGGTCCGCACTTGCCCGCCCATCAGGCGCAGGGCCTGTTTGGCGGCGATATCCACCCAGTACAGGGCCTGGGACGGTATGTCCCAGAACGGCCCTTCGCCCAACCGGGCACGGTGTGGGGTCACTGCTCTGAACGACATGAAGCCTCCTGGTGACTTACAGCGATTCACGAGATGGCGTGCCATCCACCAGCCGCTGGATACGCAATGGGTTGGCGTTTTTCAACGCGTCGGGCAGCAGGCTATCAGGGTAATTCTGGAAGCACACCGGGCGCAGGAAGCGGTCGATGGCCAAGGTGCCAACCGAGGTACCACGGGCGTCGGAGGTTGCCGGGTACGGACCGCCGTGGACCATCGAATCGCAGACTTCGACGCCAGTGGGATAACCGTTGAGCAGGATGCGTCCGACTTTCTGTTCCAGCAGCGGCGTGAGATCGGCGAACAGTTGCAGGTCAGTCGGTTCGCCGATGATGGTGGCGGTCAATTGCCCGTGCAGCCCCTGCAAGGCGGTGCTGAGTTGGGCCTGGTCGGCAACTTCGACGAACACCGTGGTGGGGCCGAACACTTCTTCCTGCAGCACTTCGTCGCCGTCGATCAACAGCCGTACATCTGCCTTGAACAGCTGCGGTTGAGCCTGGTTGCCCGATTGCGCGTTACCTGCCAGGTGCTGGATGCCGGGGTGGGACAGGAGTTTTTCCAGGCCCTTGCCATAGCTGCCCAAGGTACCGGCGTTGAGCATGGTCTGCGCCGGTTGCGCGCCGATCAATTGCGCGACCTGTTGAGTGAACGCCGTGAATTGTGGCGAAGCGATACCGATGACCAGACCGGGGTTGGTGCAGAACTGGCCGCAGCCCTGCACTACCGAGGCGGTCAGGTCGCGAGCCACGCTTTCGGCGCGGGCGTGCAAGGCCTGGGGCAGTACGATCACCGGGTTGATGCTCGACATCTCGGCGAACACCGGGATCGGATGCGGGCGCGCCGCTGCCATATCGCACAGGGCACGACCGCCTTTGAGCGAGCCGGTAAAACCCACCGCCTGGATCGCCGGGTGCTTGACCAGCGCTTCGCCAACGCCTGCACCGAAGATCATATTGAACACGCCAGCAGGCATCTCAGTGACCTCAGCGGCACGGATGATTGCATCGGCCACCTGCTCGGCCGTCGCCATGTGCCCGCTGTGGGCCTTGAACACCACCGGGCAGCCAGCCGCTAGCGCTGCTGCGGTATCACCGCCGGCCGTTGAAAACGCCAGGGGAAAATTACTCGCGCCAAACACCGCAACCGGACCTAGGCCGATTCGGTATTGGCGCAGGTCCGGGCGTGGCAGCGGCTGGCGATCCGGCAGGGCCTTGTCGATACGCGCACCATAGAAATCACCTCGACGCAGCACCGTGGCGAACAAGCGCATCTGGCCACTGGTGCGCCCACGCTCGCCCTTGATGCGCGCAGCGGGCAGCGCGGTTTCGCGGCAGACCAGCTCGATGAAGTTATCGCTCAGGGCATCCAGCTCGTCGGCTATCGCGTCCAGAAACTGCGCACGGCGCGCGGCACTCAACGCCCGGAAAGCCGGATACGCAGCGGCGGCGGCCTTGGCGGCGGCATCGACCTCTTCCGGTGTTGCCTGGTAGAAATCCTGCGGCAAGGCTTCACCGCTGTTGGCATCGACGCTTTGCAGCTTGACGTTGCCATTGGCGCTGCGCTGACCGCCGATGTAGTTGTGGCCGAGGAACTGGGTCATGTTGATCTCCTTAAAGGGGGGTGACTTGGCCGGGTTCAAATGCCGCATCGCTGCTGCCAATACCGTTGATCAACGGCGCGCCGAATTCAGCCTGGCTGATCTCGAACACGTCGCCCGGCTGGGTACGTATACCGTCGGCAAATGACAGGGTGGCGGTGCCGAAAAAGTGAATGTGCACATCGCCCGGCTTGAGGAACTGGCTGTATTTGAAGTGGTGGTATTCAAGGTTTTCCAGGCTGTGGCACATATTGGCCTCGCCACTGAGAAATTCGTTCCGCCAGATTTCCTCGCCGTTGCGCAGGATGCGACTGCTGCCGGCCAGGTGCTGGGGCAGCTCGCCCACGCGCAGCTCCGGCCCATAGCTGCAACTGCGCAGCTTGGAATGGGCCAGGTACAGGTAATTCTTACGTTCCATCACGTGGTCGGAAAATTCGTTGCCCACCGCAAAACCCAGGCGGTAGGGTTTGCGGTCGTGGCCGATCACGTAAAGGCCGCCGATCTCAGGCTCCTCGCCGGCGTCTTCGGCAAACGGCGGTACCGGGAAGGCGGCGCCTGGGCGTACGACGATGCTGCCGTCGCCCTTGTAGAACCACTCCGGCTGTACGCCCGCCTGCCCCGCCGCAGGTTTACCGCCCTCCACGCCCCACTTGAAGATGCGCATGGTGTCGGTCATGGCGCTGTCGTCACCGGCCTGCTGGTGCATCTTGTCGCGGGCCGAGGCGCTGCCGAGGTGGGTCAGGCCGGTGCCAGTGATCAGCATATGGCTCGGGTCCGGGTGGTCCAGTGGTGGCAGGATTTTCAACTCGGCCAGCAGCGCGGTGTAGTCATGGCTGTCGCCCAGGCCCAGGTCCTGCACCTTTTGCGCCAGGCCCACGCGGGCTTCGATAGCGGCCAGCGCCAGCTCGCGCACGCTATGGGCGCCCTGCACTTCCCGCAGCCTATCGCCTTCCGCCACGCCGACGCGGCGCTCACCGTTGCGCAACTCGAACTGAACTAGACGCATGCATTTTCTCCAGGGTTTAAGTACGTGTGGCGCCACGGGCGCTGGCGGCGAATTGGTCGACGGGCAGCACGTGCTTGCGCTCCAGCACGCGATAGACCACTAAGGTCAAGACCAGCCCGAACACCATCACGCCGGATAAGAAATACAAGCCCGAGGCCAGGTTGCCGGTGTACTCCTTGAGCGCACCGATCACGAACGGGCCGATGTAGCCGCCGAGGTTGCCCACCGAGTTGATCAAGGCGATGCCCGCTGCGGCGCTGGCTCCGGCGAAGAAGCGCCCCGGCAAGGTCCAGAACACCGCGGTGCAGGAAAACATCGCGAACGCCGCCAGGCACAGTGCAGCCATCTGCAGCACCGGCACACTCAGCCAGGCGCTGCAGAACAGGCCAATGGCGCCGAGCACGTACAGCACAGCAAGGTGGCCGTAACGGTCGTTCAAGCGGTCGGAACTGCGCGGAATGATCAGCAGGCCGATGATGCCGAAGATATACGGCACGGCAGAGATGATGCCGGTGGTGAGGTCGCTGCCGCCGAACTGCTTGATCAGGGTCGGCAACCATAGGCCAAGGCCATAGATGCTCAGGGTCACCGGTAGGTAGAACAGCGCCAGCAGCAGCACGCGCTTGTCCTTGAGGGCATGCAAGGGGTTGCCATGACGGGTCTGGCCGTAGGCCTGCAGGTCTTTTTCCAGCTCGCCGGTGAGCCAGGCTTTTTCATCCGCGCTCATCCAGCTGACGTGTTTCGGGCCGTCCGGCAAGTAGCGCAGCACCGGCCAGGTCAACAGGATCGCCGGGGTGCCGATCACGATAAACAACCACTGCCAGCCGTGCAGGCCAAGAATGCCGTCCATGCCGAGCAAACCGCCGGACACCGGGCCCGTGATCATCATCGCGATGGGCTGGGACAGGATGAACAGCCCGAGGATCTTGCCGCGATGGCGCACCGGGAACCATTGGGTGATGTAGTAAAGCACGCCGGGGAAGAACCCCGCCTCCGCCGCGCCGAGCAGAAAGCGCATCACATAGAAACTGTGCGGCCCCTGCACGAAAGCCATGCCGATGGTGATAGCGCCCCAGGTGATCATGATCCGCGCAAACCAGCGCCGCGCGCCGAAGCGGTCGAGCATCAGGTTGCTGGGAATTTCGAACAGGAAGTAGCCAATGAAGAACAGCCCGGCGCCGAGGCCATAGGCGGCGTCACCGATGCCGACGTCGGCGCCCATGTGCAGCTTGGCGAACCCTACGGCGGAACGGTCGACGTAGGCGATCAGGTACAGCAGGATCAGGAAGGGAATCAGTTTCAGCGTGATGCGCCGAATAAGCCGCAATTCCTGGCTCATGGGGTCGATCTCCGATTGTTGTTTTTATAGAAGCTCGGGGGACGCCTCTCGCGAAATCCGCCAGGGTCATGCCTCAGTTGAGATAGACTATATAGTAGGACTATTTACAAAACAACACTTCCAAAGCGTCGATTTTACGCTTATGTTTAAGCACGAATAGAACATATAGTCATACAATAAGAGAATCGATCATGCCTGACAAAACGCCCGGCCTCCGCTCTGCCCAATGGTTTGGTACCGCCGACAAGAACGGCTTCATGTACCGCAGCTGGATGAAGAACCAGGGCATTGCCGACCATCAGTTCCATGGCAAGCCGATCATCGGCATCTGCAACACCTGGTCGGAGCTGACCCCGTGCAACGCGCACTTCCGCCAGATCGCCGAACACGTCAAGCGCGGCGTGATCGAAGCCGGTGGCTTCCCGGTGGAATTCCCGGTGTTTTCCAATGGCGAATCGAATCTGCGCCCCACCGCCATGCTCACCCGCAACCTGGCGAGCATGGACGTGGAAGAAGCCATTCGCGGTAACCCCATCGACGGCGTGGTGCTGCTGACGGGTTGCGACAAGACCACCCCGGCATTGCTGATGGGTGCGGCCAGTTGTGATGTGCCGGCCATCGTGGTCACCGGCGGGCCGATGCTCAATGGCAAGCACAAGGGTCAGGACATCGGTTCGGGCACGGTGGTGTGGCAGCTCAGCGAACAGGTCAAGGCCGGCACCATCACCCTGGATGATTTCCTCGCGGCCGAGGGCGGCATGTCGCGCTCGGCAGGCACCTGCAACACCATGGGTACTGCCTCGACCATGGCCTGCATGGCCGAGGCACTGGGCACGTCCCTGCCCCACAACGCGGCGATCCCGGCAGTGGATGCACGGCGCTATGTACTGGCGCATATGTCCGGCATGCGGGCGGTGGAGATGGTGCGCGAAGACTTGAAGCTGTCGAAGATCCTCACCAAGGAGGCGTTTGAAAACGCCATTCGAGTAAACGCGGCCATCGGCGGTTCGACCAATGCGGTGATCCACCTGAAAGCCATCGCCGGGCGCATCGGGGTTGAACTCGACCTGGATGACTGGACCCGCATCGGCCGCGGCATGCCGACCATCGTCGACCTGCAACCCTCCGGGCGGTTCCTGATGGAAGAGTTCTACTACGCCGGTGGCCTGCCCGCCGTTCTGCGCCGCCTCGGTGAAGCCAACCTGATTCCCCACCCCGACGCCTTGACCGTCAACGGCAAATCCCTGGGCGAGAACACCCAGGACTCGCCGATCTACGGCCAGGATGAAGTGATCCGCACCCTCGACAACCCGATCCGCGCCGACGGCGGCATCTGTGTACTGCGCGGTAACCTGGCGCCCCTGGGTGCGGTGCTCAAGCCATCGGCGGCCAGCCCGGAGCTGATGCAGCATCGCGGCCGCGCGGTGGTGTTCGAGAACTTCGACATGTACAAGGCACGCATCAACGACCCGGACCTGGACGTAGACGCCAATTCGATCCTGGTCATGAAGAACTGCGGGCCCAAGGGGTACCCGGGCATGGCCGAAGTCGGCAACATGGGTTTGCCGGCCAAACTTCTGGCCCAGGGCGTGACCGACATGGTGCGCATCTCCGATGCACGCATGAGCGGCACGGCATACGGCACAGTGGTGTTGCATGTAGCGCCGGAAGCCGCTGCCGGCGGACCGTTGGCCACGGTACAGGAAGGTGACTGGATCGAACTCGATTGTGCCAACGGCCGCCTGCACCTGGACATCCCCGACGCCGAACTGGCCGCACGCATGGCCGACCTGGCGCCGCCGCAGAAACTCATTGTTGGCGGTTATCGCCAGCTGTACATCGACCATGTGCTACAGGCCGACCAAGGCTGCGATTTCGACTTCCTGGTGGGTTGCCGTGGCGCCGAAGTCCCACGGCATTCCCACTAATTGGGATGCTATGATGCGGCGAATCTAAGCCAGAGCCTCCCCGTCGTCATGGATCACCAGCCGCCCAAGCCGCGCAAGAGCCAGCATGCCCAAATCGTTCAGGACTTGGGCATGCACATCGTTTCCGGTCGCTTCAAGCCCGAAGAACGGCTGCCCATGGAAGCCACGCTGTGCGAGGAATACCAGGTCAGCCGTTCGGTATTGCGCGAGGCAACGCGAGTGCTGAGCGCCAAGGGCCTGGTCTACTCCAAGCCACGGGTAGGCGCGGTGGTGCGGCCACGCTTGAAATGGCACCTGCTCGACCCCGACGTGCTGTCCTGGTTGATGCAGTCCACGCCCCACAGTGAGTTCTTCAATACCCTGGCCGGGGTGCGCCGCATCCTGGAGCCGGAAATCGCCGCCATGGCCGCGACCACCGCCACCGACGAAGACATCGCCACCATCGAACAAGCCTACCTGGGCATGGAAACCGCGCAGACCCACGAACAGCTGTTGCAGGCTGACCTGGACTTCCATCGCGCGATTGCCGACGCCACTCGCAATGACCTGCTCGCCTATATGTGCAACATGCTCTCGCTGCCATTGCGTGAGTCGATCAACATCACCAACCGCCGCCCGGATATCCAGGGCCTGAGCCTGCCCCGGCACAAGGCGATCCTCACCGCGATTCAGAACCGCGATGCACTGGGTGCGCGACATGCGTCGCTGGTGCAACTGGATGACACCCGAGTGGCGCTGGATACGGTGATGAATGTGTTGACGCCGTTGTGATCCCGCGCAGTCGCGCCGCCCCGCTCACATTTTGCAGCGCTGCGCGGCACGTTTCAGCGTCTAGGCGATTGCCTTGGCTACCTCAGCGATAGCGTTCCAACCAATGCGCATAAGGCGCCGGCAAGGTCCACGACGACTTCTCAACGCCCAGTTCCTTGGCGGCAAAGTACGCCCAATGCGGATCGGCCAAGTGCGCACGCCCTACCGAAACCAGGTCCAGGTGCCCGGCCTGCAATGCGCCTTCGGCCAGTTGCGGCGTGCCGAAGCCCCATGCAGAAGTGACCGGAATACCGGCTTCACGGCGCACACGCTCAGCAATCGGCCCCATGAAGGCCGGGCCCCACGGGATGTTGGTGTCAGGAATGGTGAAACCGACGCTGACGCTCAACAGGTCCAGGCCACCGTCCTTGAAACGGCGAGCCAGTTCGATGGACTCGGTGAGAGTCTGCTCATCACGGCCGTCGTATTCAATCACGCCGAAACGGGCGGTAAGCGGCAGGTTTTCCGGCCAGACTTCACGCACGGCGGCCAGGGTTTCCAGGAGGAAGCGGCTGCGGTTATCGAAGCTGCCACCGTAGGCATCGGTGCGCTGGTTGGAATGCTCGGAGAAAAAGCTCTGGCCCAGGTAGCCGTGGGCGAAGTGCAATTCGATCCATTCAAAACCGGCATCACGGGCGCGGCGGGCGGCGTCGACGAAGTCCTGCTGGACACGGGCGATATCGTCCAGGGTCATGGCACGCGGCACGTTGGGCAGGTTTGCACCGAACGCGATGGCGGACGGGGCGATGGTTTCCCAGCTGCGCGCATCGGAGGCCGGGATATGGTCATCACCTTCCCAGGGCCGGTTGGCGCTGGCTTTGCGGCCGGCGTGGGCGATCTGGATGCCCGGTACCGAACCTGCGGCCTTGATGGCCTTGACCATCGGTACAAACGCCTGGGCATGGGCATCGCTCCAGATACCGGCGCAGCCCGGGGTGATACGCCCTTCAGGGGCGACTGCGGTAGCCTCGACCACCAGCAGGCCGGCTCCACCACGGGCCATGCCGGCCAGGTGTACGTGGTGCCAATCGTTGACCATGCCGTCGTCGGCCATGTATTGGCACATCGGCGGGATGGCAATGCGATTGCGCAAGGTAACGTCTTTGAGTTTGAACGGTTCGAACAAAGCGGACATCAGATACTCCGGGGAAGGGTGTGTGATTCGATAGTTCGATGGTAATCGAACTATGGTATTGAACGCTACCCCCCTGTTATGATCCGCCCCATGCGAGCCTTCAAACACCCTACCCTGCAAGAATTGACGCTTGAGCGCGTGCTCTACGCCCTGAGCGACCCCGTACGCCTTGAAATCGTGCGCTGCCTGGCCGGCGTGCCCGAAGCCACCTGTGGTGAACTCGATGGCGGGCGACCCAAGTCCAGCATGTCCCACCACTTCCGGGTATTACGCGACGCCGGCCTGGTGCACACCCGCAATGTGGGCACCACTCATATGAACTCATTGCGTCGTGACGAGTTGGAGAGCCGCTTTCCCGGGTTGCTGGCGAGTATTCTGTCGCAGCTGTAGAGGGCGCCAGCGCGTCAGGCCACGACCGGTTGTAGCAGCGCACCGTCCAGATGCACGCAGTCCTTGCCGTTGCGCTTGGCGCCATAAAGATTCTTGTCCGCCATCTTGAGCACCGCCGACAACTCGTCCCCCGGCGAAAAACGCGCCATGCCCGCACTGCAGGTGTAGTTATGCGGTGCGGCGACACTGCAGCGGATCGCCTGCAACAAGCCCAGGGCAA
Organism: Pseudomonas haemolytica; assembly: GCF_009659625.1. Classification (GTDB taxonomy): domain Bacteria; phylum Pseudomonadota; class Gammaproteobacteria; order Pseudomonadales; family Pseudomonadaceae; genus Aquipseudomonas; species Aquipseudomonas haemolytica. Next base: position 450,271 of record NZ_VOIW01000006.1, read on the forward strand.
AGTCACAGGCCAGTTCCGGGTCATCGCCCTGCAACAACACACCGAACTCTTCCCCGCCGATCCTTCCAAAGCTGTGGCTACCTTTGGCGTTTTTCAGGCAGACGGCCATGGCACGCAGAATCTTGTCACCTACGTCATGGCCATACAGATCATTTTTTTCTTTGAAGCTGTCGATATCCAGCATGATGAAGTAGCCACCCTGACCACCGCCGAGTAACTTTTCGAAGCTTTGCATAAAGGCGCGTCGGTTGAGGATGGAGGTCAAGTAATCGGTTTCGGCCAATGCGCGAAACTCACTTTCCACCAGCAATACCGAGCGCAGGTTTTTCAAGTAGGAATAACTCAAGATAAACCCGATGGACACCGAAGAAGCACAAAACATCAGCAGATACACCTCGGTGCCTGCATATATATCGGCCTGCATCGGCGGCCACAGAATCAGCCAGACCAACAGGGCGCTGGCCAGATAATCCTGGACACTGATAAACAAGATGGCACTGCCCACTGCCAGGGTGACAGCCAACGGCAAGCCATAAAGACGCAACTCTTCATTCAAGCGAACGATATAGGCGAAGCCGACGGACAACAGCACGATATAAGTAACGCCCAGCATCCGCCACAACAGAAAGTTCGCCGTCACCGCATGCAGCCGGCAAACCGCCAAGAGGCCAACCGTAAGGCCCAACATATAAATATCCAACTTCAGGGCCGGTTGAATCAATAGCATGCCTATCCAGGCAATGATCCCTATCCATTCGGCTTGCGTCACCGCCGGCGACAGCAAACCGCGCATCCTGGGCCGCAACTTCAAGTTAGTAGGCATCCTTACGCTCCCATCTCAATAGCATGCAGGCCAACCGCAAATGAAAAGGCCATGAAGCGCTTTACCAGACTGGCGAAAGGTGGCAGGACTTCCAGCCGGGTCTTGGAGTGGGCCTTGAAATAGCCCTTCTCCACGCCCTCCTGCACCATGCGGATAATGTGGGTCTTGGACACGGAAAGTTGCTTGGCCAATGCCAGGTAGGAAGACGACCTGAAGGTGGCTCGGTCATTGTCTGGCGCAAAAGCATCGTTATAGATGGCCAGCATCAACAGATGCCCGGCGTCTCTTTTGACCAGCCAATAACACTCAGGCAGCAATACATCTACCGTCAACTCGGAGGCGAGGATCACGGCGAAACCTTTGAAATAGAGCGCCAGGAACCCGCGATCATCGAGATCGCGCATCTGCCGGAAAATCTCTCTTTCCGGGTACAGCTGCGCCAACGACTCGGTGAGGGCCGTCAACATCAAGCGCGCTTCACGGCAGGCTTCATCGGAGGGTGAGTAGACCCTGAAGCGACTGTCTTCGGGGTGTGGCGCAACCTCCATGAACCCCAGCGCCCGCAATAGCAGGAAGATTGATTCCAGGCTGTTTTTCGAACAATACCTGCGCGTCACGCACAGGGTTTTAACTTCTGCCAACAACGGCAGTGGCGTGGAAAAGTACTGGCTCAATAACGCGAACGACACCATCAAGCGGCTGTATTTAAGTGCACTCTTGTAGAAAAACGGTCGTCTCGAATAGGGCACGAGCAGCACGTGGTAATGCGCTCTCATGCACGCTTCAAAATCCCTATGACGTTCGAGTGCTTGCGCGGTATTACACATAGCTGACTTCAACGAACTGACACGCATGAAAGAGCCCTGATCAACCAACTTTATTCCACTGATCTCGGCTACGAAATCCCTGCAGCCAGGCCCCAAAACAAATCACGGCATTAACCCTACGGTTGATGGCTATTTGCCCCGAACGCAATGTACAGCGATTGCCGCACCAGACGTCATCAGTACCAAAGTTGTTCCGAATTCAACTGATCTTCGGCACGCACTTGCGCGAAACCTCTCGTTACATTCTCCGCAAATATTGACCGATCAACTAATCGATTCAGCGCGCTGCGAACCTTCCCTCTCCCGCGACGTCGTAACAGGGCATTGTTGCCAACCATCCGCCGCGAGGTTCTCGTTTGAAAGCTGCCGTCCTGAAGAAATACCGCCTGATCATCAAGACCATGGGCTATGTGGGTTGGTCCCTGTTCTGGCTGTTGTTGTGGGACGTGGCGGTGACGGTGGACTTCATGCTGTTTCTCACTACCAAGATCAACCTGCCGCTGATGCCCTTGACCCTGCTGGGTTCGGCGCTGGTGGTGCTGATCAGCTTTCGCAACAGCAGCGCCTACAACCGCTGGTGGGAAGCGCGCACGCTGTGGGGGGCGATGGTCAACAACTCGCGCAGTTTCGCCCGGCAAGTGCTGACTTTGCTAGATGACACACCGGGTGAAGTGAACCCGGTCAAGTCGACGCTGTTGCGCCGTCACGTGGCCTATGTGAATTGCCTGGCCGCGCACCTCAAGGGCCAGGCCTGCCCGGAAGAAGTGCGGGCTTTTATCCCTGCCGAGGAATTTGCGCGCAGCGGTGCCACCAATAACTTTGCCAATGACATCCTCACCGGCTCCGCCACGTTGCTGGCCCGTGAATACCAGGCCGGGCGCCTGGACAGCATCCGCCTGGCACGGCTGGAATCGACCCTGGTGGATCTGTCCAACGCCCAGGGCGGCATGGAGCGAATTGCCAACACGCCACTGCCCTACCCCTACGTGTACTTCCCACGGCTGTTCATTTCGCTGTTCTGCCTGATCGTGCCGGTGGGCCTGGTGGAATCACTCGGCTGGTTCACGCCGCTGGCTTCCACGGTGGTGGGCTTCATGCTGCTGGCCATCGAGCGCATCGGCACCGACCTGCAAAGCCCGTTCAACGCCAGCGAACACCAGATCCAGATGGAAAGTATCTGCGAGACCATCGAGAAGAATTTGCAGTCGATGCAGCGTGATGCGTTGGCCTGACTGAAACGATCATCACCGCAGTTGTAAAAGACTGTTGCAAGGCACAATGTACTAACTGGTTACTTATATTGCTAAAATCGCGCTTTGCCCTCTCACCTTCGAGTCCTGATCGATATGAAACGAGCATCGCGCGCCGCTGGCGTCTCTAGATTCTTACTGCTGGGCCTGGGCGTGGTCATCGCCCTGCTCGGCGTGGCACTCGCCGTGGGTGGCGCCAAGCTGGTCAGCCTGGGCGGTTCCTGGTATTTCCTGGTCGGCGGCGCGGCAATGGCGGTCGCTGGGCTGTTGATTGCCCGGCGCAAACCGGCGGGCGCGTGGTTGTTCGCCGCGTTCCTGCTGGGCACCGCCGTGTGGGCGGTGGCGGATGTGGGCCTGGTGTTCTGGCCGCTGTTTTCGCGGCTGTTCATGTTTGCGGTGATTGGCCTGGTGGTGGCGCTGGTGTATCCGCTGCTGGCCGGCCGGCCTGCACGCGGCGCCTATGGCATTGCCGCCGTGATGGCGGTGGGCGTAGCGGTTGCGGCGGGCAATATGTTTGTCGCGCACCCAAGCGTGGCGCCCACCGGTAATGGCCCGGGCATCACCCCGGTGGCCGCGGCCGATGCGCAGAAAGACTGGGCACACTACGGCAATACTGAAGGTGGCAGCCGTTTCGCCGCGCTGGACCAGATCAACCGCGACAACATCGACAAGCTCAAAGTCGCCTGGACCTATCACACCGGTGACGTGGCCATCAGCGACGGCAACGGTGCCGAAGACCAACTGACGCCACTGCAGATCGGCAACAAGGTGTTTATCTGCACGCCGCACAACAACCTGATCGCCCTGGATGCCGACACCGGCAAAGAGCTGTGGAAGAACGAGGTCAACGCTAAATCGGCGGTGTGGCAGCGTTGCCGGGGCATGGCCTATTTCGACGCCAGCGCGCCGATTGCCCAGCCGACCCAGCCCAACAGCTCGCCGATCATTGCCGCCAGCGTGCCTGCCGGCGCGCAGTGCCAGCGTCGTCTGCTGACCAACACCATTGATGCGCGCCTGATCGCCGTAGATGCCGACACCGGCAAGTTCTGCGAAGACTTCGGCACCCATGGCCAGGTTGACCTGAAAGCCGGCCTGGGCAATGTGCCGGACAGCTATTACCAACTGTCCTCGGCGCCCCTGATTGCCGGCACCACCGTCGTCGTCGGTGGCCGCGTCGCCGATAACGTCCAGACCGACATGCCCGGCGGCGTGATCCGTGGTTTCGATGTGATCAGCGGCCAGATGCGCTGGGCATTCGACCCGGGTAATCCGCAGGACAAGCAAGCACCGGCCGAGGGCAGCACCTATGTGCGCAGCACGCCGAACAGTTGGGCGCCGATGTCTTACGACCCGCTGATGAACACGGTATTCCTGCCGATGGGCAGCTCGTCCACCGATATCTACGGCGTGGAACGCACCCAGCTCAACCACAAATACGGTGCTTCCGTGCTGGCACTCGACGCCTCCACCGGTGCCGAGAAGTGGGTGTACCAGACCGTCCACAACGATCTGTGGGACTTCGACCTGCCGATGCAGCCAAGCTTGATCGACTTCACCCCTCCGGGCAGCGACAAGGCGGTACCGGCCGTGGTGATCGGCACCAAGGCCGGGCAGATCTATGTGCTCGACCGCGCCACCGGCAAGCCGCTGACCGACGTGCAGGAGGTAGCGGTCAAGGCCGCGAACATTCCCAATGAACCTTACTCGCCAACCCAGCCTAAATCTGTGGGCATGCCGCAGATCGGCGCGCAAACCCTGACCGAATCGGACATGTGGGGCGCCACGCCGTATGACCAGTTGCTGTGCCGCATTGACTTCAAAGGCATGCGCTACGACGGCTTGTACACCGCGCCAGGCACCGATAAATCCCTGAGCTTCCCGGGCTCCCTGGGCGGCATGAACTGGGGCAGTATCTCCACCGACCCGGTGCACGGTTTTATCTTCGTCAATGACATGCGCCTGGGCCTGTGGATCCAGATGGTGCCGTCGCAGAACAAGGCCCAGGCCTCTTCCGGTGGTGAAGCGTTGAACACCGGCATGGGCGCTGTACCGCTCAAGGGCACGCCTTATGCGGTGAACAAGAACCGCTTCCTGTCGGTGGCCGGCATCCCCTGCCAGGCGCCGCCGTTCGGCACTCTGACCGCCATCGACATGAAGACGCAGAAGGTCGCCTGGCAAGTACCGGTGGGCACTGTTGAAGACACCGGCCCGCTGGGCATTCGCATGCACCTGCCGATCAAGGTGGGCCTGCCGACCCTGGGCGGTACGCTGTCGACACAAGGCGGCCTGATCTTTATCGCCGGCACCCAGGACTTCTACCTGCGCGCCTTCAACAGCGGCAATGGCGATGAAATCTGGAAAGCCCGCTTGCCAGTCGGCAGCCAAGGCGGCCCGATGACCTATGTGTCGCCGAAAACCGGCAAGCAGTACATCGTGGTCACCGCTGGCGGCGCACGCCAGTCCACCGACCGTGGCGACTACGTGATCGCCTACGCCCTGCCGTAACAACCCCTCTGTTTGCGCGGTGCTCCCGCACCGCGCTTTGTGTCTGGAAAACCGCGCATGAACCCTACTTCTCATCTGCCTTTTGGGCGCCTGGTGCTGGGCCTGGCCTTTGCGGCCGCCCTGCCCGTCCAAGCCGACGACAGCACCCTGACCGGCGACTGGGGCGGCCTGCGCCGCGAACTCGACGCACAAGGTGTGCGCTTTACCGGCGACTACAGCGGCGAGACCGCCTACAACGCCCACGGCGGGCAGCACCGCTCGGCGCGCTACTCGCAAAACCTCAAGCTCGGTGTGCAGTTCGACCTGGGCAAGCTCTACGGTTTCAACAATGGCGACCGTATCCAGCTGACCATCAATGACCGGCGCGGCAACAGCGCCTCCGAGGATTTAGTCGGCAACCGCCTGCCGATCCAGGAAAACTACGGCGGCCTCTACACCCGTCTCACCGAGCTGAGCTACGAGCGCAGCCTGTTTACTCCTGCACTGAATGTGAAGCTCGGCTATATGGCCATGGGTAACGACCTTGGCGGCCTGGACAGCGGCATCCTGTGCAACTTCATGAACGCCGGTTTCTGCGGGCATCCGCTGAACATGTCCGGCGGCAGCGGCTGGGCCAACTACCCGAATGCGCATCTGGGCGCGCGAGTGAAATATGATTTTTCGCCGAACTGGCAACTGCGCGTGGCGGCGTTCAATGTCGACCCGTCCAGTAACGGCAACTCCAGCCGCGCCTGGCACCTGGGGCCCAAGCACACCACCGGCACCGTGGTGCCCATCGAGTTGATCTACAAGCACACCGGCGCACTGCCGGGTGAATACAAGCTGGGGTATTACTACGACAGCTCCGATGTGAAGCGCATTGGCAGCGATAAAACCGTCAGCGGTCGCGGTGGGCATTACCTGCTGATCGATCAAGCCGTGTGGGCTTCCGAGTCATCGCAAGGTCGCAGCCTGCACGCCTTCGGCCAGTACTCGGCCGCCAGCCAGGCGGCGTCGCCATTCACCAAGTGGTATGGCGCGGGCATGGTGCTGTACAAGCCGTTCGAAGGCCGCCCGCGGGATACCGTCGCCCTGGGTTACGGCCGTGCGGTGCCCAACCCCCGCAGTCGCGATGTGCAGGAGCTGGCAGCGTTCAATGCAGGCACGACCTATCCCGACCTGGACACTGCCGAACAGCTGATCGAACTCAGTTATGGCTATCAGGCCACGCCGTGGCTGACCCTGCGCCCGGATGTGCAATACATCATCGAACCGGGGGCGTTTTCCGGTGGCAACATCGACAACGCGCTGGTGCTGGGCCTGCAGGTCAAAGCGGTGTTCTGACCGGCAGCGTCAGCCGGCCCCCAGGGATTTGCCACGGCCACCGTTCTTGAGCATCGATGGGTTGATCCCGAACTGCTTGCGGAACGCCGTGGCGAAATGACTGGCGTTGGCATAGCCCAGGTCCGAGGCGATACGCATCACCGATTCATTGCCGTTCATCAAGCGGCTGCGCGCCTGGATCATGCGCATCTGCTGGAACACGCCGTAGACGCTGTTGGAGAACAGTTGGCGAAACCCGCGGGTAAGCTTGGGCTGGCTCAAGCCGGATTCGCGGGCCAACTCCGACAGGCTCGGCGCCTTGCCCAGGTCCTCGAGCAATCGATCGCGGGCCCGCACCAGCCGCTGGCGGTCGGTGTGGCTGACGCGGCAGGAGCATTGCGCGTCCTGACGTGCTTCGAGGAACAAACTCACCAGCGTGACACTTTGCCCGTACAACCACAGGCTGCTGCGTGGCTGGGCGGGCGGCAGGCTGGTACCGTGGTCCATGGCCAAACCGAGCATGTGTGCAGTGGCGCTCATTTCACCGCTGCGATGGCCGTCGAGAAAGCATTGCTCACAGGCCAACGCCTTGTGCAGCAGCGGGTCGAGTTTCAGCTCCCACTGGGCTAGCAGCTCGGGGCGGATCATGACGGTGATGTTGTCAATCTCGCCGTGCTGGTGATAAAGGCCATGGCGGCAGCGACCAAAGCTGATGCTGCCTGCGCCCTCGTCAATCGCATAGCGCCGTTGCCGACGCCCATCGCGAAAGCTGCACGCCGCCTTGCCCTTGAGCAGGTTGGTGAAACTGAAATGAATGCATTCGCTGTCGTCCTGCAACGGCAGTTCCACCGGCTGCTCGAAGGTGCTTTGCCAGCGCACGATATCCAGGCCCTCCTGCAGCGTCATGCGGGTGACCCGACAATGCGCCCCAGGCCCGAGATCGCTTCCATACCCTCCCGTAATGATTCGCGAGACCGGCATCGGCTCTCCTGCGCCTCCTTGAACGGCTGACATCGTAAATCTCCTGGCTGACCGGATACGGCTCGAATCAGATCACATCGGGGTAGATGTGCGCAATTGATAATTATTAGCATTTGGCGCGCCGCAAACGCTACGCCAAACCGCCGCTGCCCTGCGCAACGCGCGCCGATCAGAATTCTCAGTCAAGGTCCCATCATGTCTGCACGATGCAACACGACGGCTACCCGCCAATCTTGCTACAAACGTAATAGTATAACAATAGCAATTGCACTGACACTGACCCATTCAGCTTTCGCCGCCAACAATGAGCCGCTGCAACTGCCCGCCTCGACGGTGACCGCGCGCATGGGCAAGGAAGATCCCAAGGAAGTGCCAATCAGCGTCAGTGTGATCAGCGGCGAGCAACTGCGTACCCAACGCCTCGACACCCTGGAAAGCGCCCTGCGCAATACCTCCGGGGTCAGCGTCAATTCATCCGGCGGGCCGAATGACTTCAACGTGCTGATCCGAGGCGTGGGTTCGCTGTACCAGATGTCCATGGACGACAGCTCGGTAGCGTTCAATATCGACGGCGTGCCGGTGTCGTCGCGCAGCCTGGGCTTCGGCACCCTCGACGTGGACCGCATCGAAGTGCTCAAGGGCCCGCAGGGCACTCTGTCCGGTGCCATTGGCCAAGCCGGCGCGGTGAATATCACCACCCGCCAACCCACCCGCGAACTGCAAGGCTATGTGCGTGGCGAAGTCGGCCAGAAAGGCCAGTTTCTCACCGAGGGCGCCATCGGCGGGCCGCTCAGTGACAGCTTCAGCGGCCGACTGGCAGTGCGCCGTGCCGGCTACGACAGTTGGATCGACAACGACCAGACCCACCACCCCATCACCAAGCCGCGCAACGAGGCCTATCGCGGCAGCCTGTTGTGGGACCTCAACGATGACACCCAGGTGCTGTTCAGCGCCGAACGCCAGCAGACCGAACGCGCCACCAACTCCCTGGTGTTGCGCCCCTACGGCAGCCACCCGAGCCTGGACCTGACTCCCGGCCTGTTCGACGACAACGACAAGACCACCGAGCGCTACATGATCAAAGTCGATCACGACTTCGCCAACAGCCGTCTGACCTCCACCACCGCCACCGGCACTGCCGACTTCACCGGCTTGATCGCCTACGACAGCAAACTGATGGGCGCGCTCTATGGCACGCCCGGCGAGTTCTGGGTGGTGGACAAATCCTTTGAGCGCAGCTGGAGCCAGGACGTGCACCTGGGTTCACTGCCAGACTCCGACGTGTTCTGGGTCGCCGGCGTCGCCGCCAGCCGCAACGAGCGCAGCTACGATACCCCGCGCAATACCTACGGCACCTCCGGCGCGAAGTTCCGCGACTTCACCACCACCACCTACGCCGGCTACGGCGAAGTGACTTTCCCGCTGACCGAACGCCTGAAACTCACCACGGGCTACCGCCACTCCTGGGACCGCAAGACCTACAACGGCCAATATTTCGCAGGCTCGAGCGCTGTGGATGACTCGCGCAAACTCACCGACCACTACGCCACCGGTCGCGCCGCCCTGAGTTATGCGATCACCCCGCAGACCAACGTCTACGTGCAACTGGCACGGGGGTATAAGTCCGGAGGGTTCAATGACTATGCGTCCCAGGTCAGCGACAGCGCGCCCTACAAAGCCGCCGTCAGCAAGGCCGCCGAACTGGGCTTCAAGAGCGAGACAGAAGACCGTCGCGGCAGCCTCAACGGCGCGCTGTTCTACACCCGTGTACACGACGATCACTTGCTCGGCTATGACGCCGCGACCTTTGCCACCAATGCCTTCAATGCCGACACCCGCACCCGCGGCGCCGAATTGGAAGGCACCTGGCGCTTCGACTACGGCCTGACCCTGGCCGCCAGCGCCACCTACCTCGACGCCAAGATCACCAGCGGCGTGCAAGGCATCCAGGCCGGTGACGTCGCCGCCGGCAACCGCACCCCGGACGTGCCACGCTGGAGCGGCAACTTCAACGCCAGCTGGAAGCATCCGTTGGGCAGCGTCGCCAGCCTTGGTGAAACCACCCTCAACACCAGCCTCAACTACCACCTGGTGGGTGAGCGCGCGGCCGATCCGCAGAATCATTTCAACCTGGATAACTACGAGAAACTCGACCTGCGGGCGGGGCTGGAGAGCAAGTTTGGAGAGGTGTATGCGTTTGCCGACAACCTGTTGAACCAGACGTATGACACCTATGGTTTCTACAGTGAGCCGGTGGCTTACGGGGCACCGTCGCGGCGGCGTACGTTGGGCGTAGGCTATACCTATCAATTCTGAACTGACGGCGATTCAGCCTGCTGTCAGTCCAAATGTGGGAGGGGGCTTGCTCCCGATGGCGGTGGATCAGTCACAGATGTGCTGACTGACACTCCCCCATCGGGAGCAAGCCCCCTCCCACATTTTTAACCGAGTGCAGCCGGACTGCCTCAAAACTGATAGCTATACCCAACCCCCGCCGAACGCCCGCGCCCCGGCATCCCGGTCAACACCGTATCGGTGGAATACGCCCCATACAGGTCATACCGCGCATCCAGCAGATTATCGCCCCACAGATAAACCTCCGACCCCCCACTCTCCACCCCAACGTGCAAATCGAGCTTGGCGTACCCCTTGAGGTCATAGTGGTTCTGCGGATCAGCCGGACGATTTTTCTGTACGCGATAATTGAGCAAAGTATTCAGGCGCGGCGCCGGCAAGCCCAGCAGTTCACCCAAGGGTTTGTTCCAGGCCACGCTGAAGTTGCCACTCCACAACGGCACATCCGGCACGCGGCTGCCCTTGGCCACATCACCACCGGAAACACCTGGCGCATCCGAGGTGACCACCGCGTTGGTGTAGCTGATGGCACTGCCCAGGGTCAGTTCATCGGTGATATGCCAGGTACTCGACAACTCGGCACCTTTGCTGCGGGTGTCGGCATTCACTGCGCTGACCGCCATGCTTTTAAAGTCGTACCCCAGCAGGTGGTCATCCTGCACGCGGGTGATGAACAACGCACCTTCCAGGCTCAACGCACCGCTTTCGCTTTCATGCTTGAAGCCGACTTCGGCGGAGTTGACCTTGGCCGCCTTGTAGGGCTCGCTGTCCTTGATCGAGGTGGCGTAATCGTTGAACCCGGCCGACTTGTAGCCCCGTGACAACACCGCATACAAATTGGTCTGCGGCGTCCACGCGTAGCTCAGGGCCACGCGCCCGGTGTTGTAGTCGTCCTGCAAGCGGCGGCTGTCGCTGACCAGGTTGCCGCCACCGGTGTAGTCGGCGCCGTAGGTCTTGCGGTCCCAGGTGTGGCGCAGGCCGGTGGTGAGTTTCCAGTCTTCGGCAATCGGGAAGGTCACCTCGCCGTAGGCGGCATAGCTGTTGGTGGTGAAATCGCGTATTTGCCGGGCGCCGTTGCTGAAGTTGGTCGAATCAAAGCTGCGCTCGGAGCGGGACAGGTTCACCCCGGTTACCCAGAACACCTCGGCATCCGCCAGCGAGCCCAGGCGCAGGTCCTGGCTCCAGACCCGCTCGTGGGCGACGTCTTCGACCAGGTACTCAAAAGGTTGACCATATAACGCCTGGGTGATGTTGCGATCGTAGCCCTTGATCGCCTTGAAGTCGGTGCTGGTGTAGGCGCTGATCGAGGTGATCCGGGCCTGGGCCAGGTCGTGGTTGAGCTCGAAGGAATAACGCTCGTTGGTCTTCTTGTTGCCGTTGAAGGTGCCCGGTGTGTAGTCGAGGCTTGGGCGATTGCCGAACGGGCGCAGGATCTCCGAGCCGGCGTAGTGATCGGCGCGCTGGCGCTCGGCGGTCAGCAGGCCGGTGGTGCCTTCGTCGTTGTCCCACAGCAGGCTACCGCGCAGGGCCAGGTCGCGGGGTTGGGTCAGGGGGTCGCCGTCCTGCTGGTTGTCGACCCAGTTATCAAAGCCGCTGCGCCGCACCGCAATCCGCCCGGCCAGGGACTCGGTCAGCGGCCCACCCACTGCGCCTTCGGTCATGAACTGGCCTTGGTTGCCCACTTCACCGCGCACGTAGCCTTCCCGTTCACGCGTGGGTTTGCGCGTGGTGACATTGATCGCCCCGGCTTCACTGTTGCGCCCGAACAGCGTGCCTTGTGGCCCCTTGAGCACTTCCACTTGCTGCACGTCGAGGGTCGCCATCGCCGCGTTGCGCACCGACATCGGCACCCCGTCCACGTTCAGCACCACCGAGCCGTCATCCATGCTCATCTGGTTCAGCGAGCCGACCCCACGAATACGTACGTTGGCATCGTTGGCGCCGCCCCAGGAGTTCACATCCACCCCCGGCGTGGTACGCAAGGCATCTTCCAGGGTACGCAGGCGCCGGGTCTCGAGGGCTTGCCCATCGAGCACCGAGAGACCGAACGGAATATCCTTGGCACTCTCCTGGTTCAACCGCGCACTCACCGTCACCGGTGCCAGCTCGATAGTTTCGGCGCTGGCGGCCGGTTGATGGTCAGCGGCATAGGCCGCACACATCTGACTGGACAAGGTCAGCGCCATGGCTTGGGTCAATACGTTGGCCCGCCAACCGAGAGGACGACGCAGCGGCTGGATAGACAGTTCAGATGACATGACAAAGCTCCAAAAGGCAGGGATGGTTCAACTTCATTGCGCTGGCCCCCAGCGCTTGAGCGCGGTGGCAATCGCGGGATCGGAGGGCGCGCCCAGCAGGCCCTGGATCGCGGCTGGCCATCCCTGGCCGTGACGGACTTGGGCGGTCATCGCCGTGAGGTGTTCGGGGGTTTGTGCGGCGACCCAGTCAAGGCTGACCAGCGCTGCGTAGCTGGCGGCCCAGCCCTGTTCGCGGGCATCGGCCAAGGTGCCGACGGGCTCACCGTCGTCGCCCAGGGCGCGGGTCAGGTCATCGGCTGTCAGCTTGACCAACGCGGCACGGGCCTGAGCACCGTCGATATCCTCCACGCACAGCAGGCCCACCGCCCCCGCCACACCCTGGCTCAGCCACAGGTAGCCGGGGGTTTGGCGCAGGTTACTGGCTTCGATCAGCGATTGGCGGGCGAGCAATTCGGCAATGTGGGCGCGACGTGCCCAGCGCCCGACGCCTGCCGCTGCCACGTCCCAATTGGGTGACTGGCTGAGCAGCAGGTGGCCGTGGCTCAAGCGGCTGGCGCCCATGCCGGCTGGCCACTGGCTCAGGTGTACGACACGCGGGTAGCTGCCCAGGCGGCGCGCCACACAGGCGCTCATCACGTCCAAGTCTTCCTGCACTTCACGGGCGGTCTGCTCACGACTGATATCTTTCTGAGCCGGCGTGGCGTAGGCAAAGTCCAATGGCCCCAGGCTGCTGCCGGTAAAGGCTTGGCCATCGACTGCAAGCTGCCATTGCCAGTTGCCGGCCGGTGCGACGGCATCTACTGCCACTGCCGCCCCCGCGGGCAACTGCGGCACCGCGGCGGGCAAACCGACTTCGTCACGCTGTGCCGGCGCACGCAACAGCCGCTCACTGTTCAGGCCCAGGCGCGGCACCACGCGGCGCGCTTCCAGCCATACGCCTTGGGGGCCAAGCCAAAACGCTTCGCCTTCGGCAGGCCAGCCATCAGCACTCACCGTCCAGTTCAAGACCACCTGGCAGCCGCTCGCCGCGCACCCGTCCAAGGGCACACGCAGATGCTCGGTGGCCTGTTCAAACGCAACCGGTCGCCCCATCACGCTGACCGCCGTCACGTGCAGGCTCGGCGGTAACTCGGCATCCAGATGGGCAGCGACCACCCCGTCCAAAGTCCACTGGCCCACGACGTGCCGCGCCGCCGAGTCAACCTGCAGCTGCAACTGCCCACCCGCCACCTGCCAGGCACTCGCCCCAGGCACCCAGCGCTGTTCCCAGTCGGCACGTTCGGCGCGTTGCTCGGCGACGGACTGGTACTCGCCCTGCTCCACCAGATGCCGCTGCAACAGCACACCGCTGCCGAGCAAGCCGACGATGCCCAGGGCCAGCAACGCACCGGGCAAGCCGAGTAAACCACGGCGCACATCGCTCAACCGCCGACGCTCCGGGCCACGGGGCAAGGCCAGTGCCGCCACCGCGAGCAACACCAGGCAACCGGCGAGTTTCCAACTGGCCAAGGTGGCGAGAAACGCCAGCCATGGCGCCCAACCGGTCAGCAGCGACACCCCCACATGCGCCGGGATCGCCATGGCATAGGCCGGGTAACTGACCAACCCCAACTCATGGTTGAGCACCAGGAAAAACGTCAGCAGCATCGAAGTGGCATAGGCCAGCCCGGAGCGGCGAATCAGCGCGTGCACCAGCACCGCAAGCATCGCCAGTTCCAGCAGCGGCGGCGCGAACACCAGCGCCTGATACACCAGAACAAAACCCGGGGCCAGGCTGTCGGGCGCGACAATCGCACTGATCAGCAAGCTGGCCAGGCCCGGCACCAACGCCAGGGCCAGTGTCGCTATCAGCACACAGGCCACCCGCCCCAACAAACGCAGCCAGGACGGCGCAGGCGTCGCCTGCAGCATGGCGCCAAAGCCTTCGACGTCATCGCGTCGGCACACCAGCCCGACCAGGGCTGCGACGATAAACGCGATCACCAGAAACAACGCACTCGACATCAACGGCAGGGTCAGATCCGCCCGGGGCACCATCGGCCCACGCGCATGCCACACGCCATGGACAAAGCCACTGAGCACGCCCATCACCAACAGCAAGCCGAGCGCCACCCACCAGATGCGCCGGGCGAACAACTGGCGTACCTGCCAACGTGCCTCGCACCACAAGGCGCGCGGCCACTGGCTGCTCACCAGCGGGCCAGGCAAGGTCACCGCGCTCGCCAGCAGCATCGGCGGCTCGGCCAATACCGCCCCGCTACGCTTGCCCATCAAGCCCTGGCGCGTGGTGCGGGCCAATACGACGGCCAGCAACAGCAGCGGCACCGCGCACCACAACACACGGTTAAGCCAGAACCCGGGAGTCAGGGCCAGCAGCGATTGGGACTTTTGCGCGGCGCTCCAAGTCTCCACCTGAGCCTGGGCAAAGGTAAACAATGACGGGTCCAGGCTGGCGGCCAACAGCGGGTTGATATGCCCACCCTTGAGCACCACCACGGCAAACATCCACAACAGCATCAACACCGTCGCCAACCCGAACGGTGCCGCCAGGCCACGGCTGCGCAACGCCAGCAGGTAATACAACGCACCGATCCCGGTGCTGACCGGCAACAGCAAGGCGACCCAGGCAAACCCCAGCGCCGACCACATTGGCGCACCGATACTGGCCGCCGGCACCCAGCCGAGCCAGCCCAGTACCGGGCTGACCAGGAAGCCGACAATCAGCGAACTGGCGAGCAAGCCGCCCACCAACGCCGCACCGATAAAGCGCCCCCACAGCAGCGCCGGCAGCGACAGCGGCAACGCCAACAACACCTCTTCCAACTGCGCCTTGCGGTCGCGCAAGGCCGGTTGCGCGAACACCCAGGCCCAGGCGAAAAACAGAAAAAACATGCAACCGCAGGACATCAGGTAGATCAGGCTCGGCGCATTGCGTGCAATGTCGCTGGCACCCATTTTCTGCACGTAGTCGGCATTGGTCAGGGACATCAGCAAATAGCCGGTCAAGCCCAGGAACACCAGCAACGGAATCCCGCTGCGTAGCCCGGCGCGGACTTCCACCCAGGCCTCGCGCATCAACAGAGCAAAAGTATTCATGCCTCGAGCGCCTCACCGGCCTGGGCCAGCGCCAGGTAATAGATGTCTTCCAGGCGCGGCGCGTGGGGTGTGAAGCGCGGGTCAGCCGGGCGCTCGCCGTGTACGATCACGCGGCTGCCGGCGGGGCTGGCCGCCACATGCAAGGCGGCGGGCAGCGGCTCACCACGGCCGAACGAGGCTTCCCACAAGCGGCCCTGCTCGGCGCCGAGCAAGTCCGCCGGGTGGCCCTCGACAATAATCCGCCCACCGGCCAGTACCGCCAGGCGGCTGCACAGGTTCTCGACGTCTTCGACAATATGGGTCGAGAGCAACACGATGGACTCGGCGGCTACATCCGCCAGCACCCGGTGAAAGCGGTTGCGCTCGGCCGGGTCGAGGCCGGCGGTGGGCTCATCGACAATCAGCAGGCGCGGCGAGCCGATCAGCGCCATAGCGATGCCGAAGCGGCGCAACATGCCCCCCGAATACGTGGCGAGCGCCCGGTGCGCGGCTTCTTGCAGGTTGACCTTGGCCAGCAGGCCCTCGACTTCCTCGCGACGCTGGCGGGTGTCGGTACGGCCCTTTAGCCAGGCAAACCGATCGAGCAAATCCCGCGCACTCACCCCAGGGTAGGCGCCCAACTGCTGCGGCAGGTAACCCAGGCGGCGGCGCAAATGCTCGGAGTCGGCCAACACATCCACGCCATCGAGCTGGATGCTGCCCGCATCCGGTAGCTGCAAGGTCGCCAAGGTACGCATCAGGCTGCTTTTACCCGCACCATTGGGGCCAAGCAAACCGTACATGCCCGGCCCCACGCTCAGGTCCACGCCGCGCAGCGCTTCGACGCCGTTGGTGTAGCGCTTGCACAAACCGCGCACCTGTAAACCTGAATTGACTGACATCCACAACTCCATCAAGGACGAGCCCTGCAAAAGGGCGGCGAGCGACGGTAGTCAAGGCCGGTGGCGCGGCTCTACCCGATTCAAGTCATTTTCCAACCGCATCCCGCGCAGTGATCGGCGTTACGCCCCACCGCCGCCACGCCCTGCCCCGTGCCTGGCAAACGGATACGGGGCAAAAACGATTCGATCCGGGTAGTCCACATAATGAGAATGACTAGCATCACCTTCCACGCATTGACCTGCCCCCAGCGCCTGGGCCAACCCCGGCCCGGGCCCTAGCGATGAGAAGACGTTGAGCCATGGCCACTTCCAGCACCTCAACCGCAACACTGCTGCGCCGTTCCCTGTCCGAAGCCCTGGGCCAGCCCGCCGACCAGATTCCCCTGGAGGCCAACCTGATCGAATGGGGGCTGGATTCCGTCACCCTGATCCGCCTCGCCGGCCAATGGCGACGCCAGGGCCTGGCCGCACGTTTCGCCGAGTTGGTGGCCGACCCACGCCTGTGCGCCTGGCTGGCGCTGCTTGACGGCGCGCCCGCTGCCCCGGCGCCCATCCATCACAGTGCGGACGACGGCCTGCCCTTCGAGCTGGCGCCCATGCAACACGCGTACTGGATCGGCCGTGGACCTGGCCAAGCGCTGGGCGGTGTAGCCGCGCACTTCTACAACGAATTCGACGGTCACGGAGTTGATCCGATCTGCTTGGAAGCTGCGGTGCATGCCCTGCTGGCACGCCACCCAATGTTGCGTGCGCAGTTTCTCGACGATGGACGCCAACAGATCCTGCCGCGCAGCCCGTGGGCAGGGCTGAAGGTGCATGACCTGCGCCAGGCCGATGCCGCACAGGTGCAACAACAACTGGAGGCCTTGCGCGCCGAGTTGTCCCATCGCCAGTTGGCGGTGGAACACGGCCAGGTGCTGGACATCCAGTTATCGCTATTGCCCCAAGGCACGCGCCTGCACCTGAACCTCGACATGCTCGCCGCCGACGCCTTGAGCCTGCGTACCCTGCTGGGCGACCTGGTGCAGTTGTATCGGCAACAACCGCTGCCCGCGCTGAACTACAGCTTCCCCCGCTACCTGGCCGACCTGCGCCAGGAACAGGCCAGCCCTGAGCACCGTGAACGCCACCGACAAGCCCGCGACTATTGGTTGCAGCGCCTGGACGCGTTACCCGGCGCGCCACGCCTGCCGATCAAGGCCCAAGGCGATGAGCGTCAGGTGCGCCGCCGTCACCACTGGTTGTCGCCGTCCCAGCGCCAGGCGTTTGAACGCCACGCCCGCGGGCACGCCCTTACCCCGGCCATGGCCCTGGCGGCAGTGTTTTGCGAAGCCCTCGGCGCCTGGTGCGAATCACCCGAGCTGTTGCTCAACCTGCCGCTGTTTAACCGCACGCCGCTGCATGCCGATGTCGAGTACCTAGTCGGCGACTTCACCTCATCAATCCTGCTGGCTTGGGATGGCCGTGTGGTCGGCACCTTCGCCGCCCGCGCCACAGCGCTGCAACGGCGTTTCCATGGCGATGCGGCGCACAACGCGTTTTCGGGGCTTGAGGTGTTGCGCGAACTGTCGCGCCATCGCGGCGAGCAAGTGCTGGCGCCGGTGGTGTACACCAGCGCCCTGGGCCTGGGGGAATTGTTCGCCGAGGGCGTACAGGCGAGTTTCGGCCAGCCGGCATGGATCATTTCCCAGGGCCCGCAGGTGTGGCTGGACGCCCAGGTCACCGAGCTGGACGGCGGCATCCTGGTTAACCTCGACGCCCGTGAAGGGCTGTTTGCCGATGGCGTGCTGGACGGGCTGTTCGACGCCTATACCGGCCTGTTACAGCGCTTGTGCCATGACGCCACGGCCTGGGATCAGCCAGTGCCGGCACTGATCCCCGCGCGCCAACTTGACGTACGCAGCGCCGCCCAAGGCCAATCGGTAGCGCTACCGGTCGAGCGCCTGCACGAGCGTTTTTTTACCCAGGCGCAATTGACGCCGATGCTGCCCGCACTGCTGCACGGCGATTGCGCCATCACGTATGGCGAGTTGGCCGAGCGTGCCTTGGGCGTCGCGGCCTACCTCGAAGGCCAAGGCGTGCAGCGCGGTGACGTAGTGGCCCTGCAACTGCAAAAGGGCCCCGAGCAGGTGATCGCGGTGCTGGGCATCCTTGCGTGCAGCGCCACTTACCTGCCCATCGGCGTCGACCAGCCTGCCACGCGTTGCCGCAAGATCTGCGATGCCTCCGGCGCACGCTTGCTGCTCACCCAGTTGCCGCACGTTGGCAGCGCACTGCCGGCGCCACGAGCCGGGGCGATCAGCGACCTGGCGTACATCCTTTACACCTCCGGCTCCACCGGTGAACCCAAGGGCGTGGAGATCAGCCACCTGGCCGCCGCCAACACCCTGGAGGACCTGCAACGGCGCTTGCAGCTTAACCATAACGACCGAATCCTGGCGCTCTCCGCACTGGAATTCGACCTGTCGGTGTTCGATCTGTTTGCCGCGCTGGCCTGCGGTGCGGCGGTGATCCTGATCGAGCCCGACGCGCAACGCGACGCCCTGCGCTGGCGCGAACTGGCCATGGAGCACCGCGCCAGCGTGCTCAATTGTGTGCCGGCGCTGCTCGACATGCTGCTTGGCTGCGCCGACGCTCCACTGCCGCTGCGCGCGGTATTACTTGGCGGTGACAAGGTTGCGCCGCAACTGGCGCCGCGCCTGTGGGCCCAAGCCCCCGGCTGCCGCTTCATGGCCCTGGGCGGTGCGACGGAAGCGGCGATTCACTCGACGCTGTTCGAAGTCGTGCCCGGCCAGGCGCTGGACTGGCACTGCCTGCCCTACGGCAAGCCACTGGACAACGTCAGCCTGCGCATCGTCGACCAGCATGGCCATGACTGCCCGGACTGGGTGGCCGGTGAACTGTGGATCGGCGGTGCCGGGGTGGCCGAAGGTTATCGGGGTGATCCGCTGCGCAGTGCCGAACGCTTTGTGAAGTATCAGGGCCTGCGCTGGTACCGCACCGGCGACAGTGCGCGCTACCACCCCGACGGCACCGTCGAGTTCCTTGGGCGCAACGACTTCCAACTCAAGCTGCACGGCTACCGTATCGAAGCCGGTGAAGTGGAGCATGCGTTGCTGGCCTGCCCCGGCGTCGAACAGGCAGTGGCGCTGCTCGCCGGCCAGCACCTGGCGGCGGTGGTGCGTCTGGCGAAAGGCCCGGCGCACCCTACTGCGCTGGAGCTGCCGGGCCTGGCCGAGCGCCTGCCCGCCTATATGATTCCCAGCCTGATCCTTGGCTGTGCACAGTGGCCGTTGACCGCCAATGGCAAGGTGGATCGCAAGGCGCTGAACGGCTGGCTGGCCGATCATAGCGGCGCTGCCACGGCCCGGCTGTCGCCGCCCTGCGGGGCCATCGAACAACAGGTGGCCCGAGCCTGGCAGCAGTTACTTGGCTGTGGCGAAGTCTGCCGCGAGCACAACTTTTTTGCCTTGGGTGGCGACTCCCTGAGCGCCACACGCCTGGTGCGCCTGCTGGCCGAGCAAGGCTTGGGCGGTGCACGCATCGCCCAGGTATTCGCCAAGCCGGTGCTGGCGCAGTTTTGTGCCAGCCTGCATCAACAGGCCCAGGCCGAGCCTCAGCGCAGCCTGGTACCGGACATCGCCCAGCGCCACGCGCCCTTCCCCATCACCGAGGTGCAGCAAGCCTACTGGCTAGGCCGTGACCCGAGCCTGGTGCTGGGCGGCGTGAGCTGCCACTTCTACCGCGAATACGAGGTCGAAGACCTCGACCTGCCGCGCCTGCAACACGCCCTCGGGCGCCTGATCGGGCGCCACGAAATGCTGCGCGCGGTGTTCGATCACGCGGGCCAGGCGCGCATCCTCCCACAGGTGCCCACCTTCGTGATCGGCCAGCGCCACACCAGCTTCGACGCACTGCGCGCACACTGTGCCCACCGCGTATTCGATCCGGCCCAATGGCCACTGTTCGATGTGCAGGTGGTGACCCAGGGCCGCCATACACGCCTGGCGATCAGCCTGGACAACCTGATCCTCGACGCCCTGAGCATCCTGCGGTTCTATGCCGAACTCGACGCGTTATACCGCGAGCCGACGCTGGCCCTGACGCCACTGGAACTGTCGTTTCGTGACTACCAAATGCAGTCGCGCGTGGAGCCTGCCGAACTGCACGCCGCGCAACGCTTCTGGCAGGCACGCTTGCCCGAACTGCCGCCGCACCCGCAACTGCCCCTGGCTGCCGACCCCGCCAGCCTGGGCCAGCCACGTTTCGAACGCCTGCAAGGGCAGGTCAACGCCGATGCCTGGCGAGCGATCCTGGCCAAGGCTCAACAGCATGGTTTGACCGCCTCGGCGGTGCTGCTCTGTGCATTTGCCGAAACCCTCGGGCGCTGGAGTGCGCGCCCGGACCTGAGCCTCAACCTCACGCTGTTCGACCGCCGTGCGGTGCACCCACAGATCGATCAGGTCATGGGCGATTTCACCTCCCTGACCCTGCTCGGTTATGTGCCCGTGGCGGGCGAACGCTGGATCGACCGCGCACGGCGCACCCAGCAGCATCTAGGCGACGCCCTGGAGCACCGCTGCGTCGGTTCGGTGAGTTTGCTGCGCCAACTGGCGCGCAGCAGCGGCGAACAACAGGTCAGCATGCCGGTGGTCTTCACCAGCGCCTTGGGGGTGCCGGATGGCACTGCCGCGCCGGTGGACGGGCCGTTCGCCAAACAGGTATTCGGCCTGACCCAGACCCCGCAGGTGTGGCTCGACCATCAGGTGGTGGAAGCCGACGGCGGCATCGCCCTGAACTGGGACCGGGTGGTCGGCCTGTTTCCCGACGGGCTCGTGGAAGCGATGTTCGACGCCTACCTGCACAGCCTCAACTGGCTGGCCGAACACGTCTGGGACAGCGCCCCGCCGGACTTGCTGCCCCTGGCCCAGGCACAGGTGCGCGCCCGACTGAATGCCCCTGGCCCCGGCGTGCCGCGTGACTCAACCTTGCACCAGGGCTTCTTCCAGCACGCGCACCACACCCCGCAACGCCCCGCATTGTTGTGGGGCGAGCAGGGCAGCCTGAGCTATGGCGAACTCGCCGAGCGTGCGCTGCGCATCGCCCGCAGCCTGATGGACGCAGGCGTCGCAGCCGGTGACCTGGTGGCAGTGTCCCTGGCCAAGGGGCCGCAACAGCTCGCCAGTGTGCTGGGGGTGCTGGCCGCCGGCGCCGCCTACCTGCCGGTGGGTGTCGACCAACCGTTGCAGCGGTGCCAGCGCATCCTGCAACAGGCCGGCGTCAGCCTGATCCTCGCCGAGCACGACCCGCAACTGCCGGGCGTCAAACATCTCAAGCCGTCCCAGGCGCAAAGCGCTGAACCGCTGTTGGCCCCGCTGGCGGTGTGCGCCAACCAACTGGCCTATGTGATCTACACCTCCGGCTCCACCGGCCAACCCAAGGGCGTGGAAATCACCCATCGCGCCGCGATGAACACCGTGGCCGAGATCAACCGCTGCTACGGCATCGATGCGTCAGACCGTGGCCTGGCGCTGTCGGCGCTGGACTTCGACTTGTCGGTGTATGACCTGTTCGGCCTGCTCTCGGTAGGCGGCGCCCTGGTATTGATCGACGAAGACCAGCGCCGTGATGCCCGCGCCTGGCTCAAGGCCCTGCAACAGCACCGCGTGAGCCTGTGGAACAGCGTGCCGGCATTGCTCGATATGCTGTTGGAAGCCAACGCTCTGGAGCAGCAACCCCTGGCATTGAAAGTGGCACTGTTGTCGGGCGACTGGATTGGCCTCGACCTGCCGCAACGCCTGCGACAACAAGCCCCGAACTGCCGCTTTATCGCCCTCGGCGGTGCGACTGAAGCGGCGATCTGGTCCAACCATTTCGAGGTGCGGCAGCCGCTGCCGGGCTGGCGTTCGATCCCCTACGGCGTGCCGCTGGCGAACCAGGCTTACCGCGTGGTGGACGCCCTTGGTCGCGACTGCCCGGACTGGGTCACCGGCGAGTTGTGGATCGGCGGCGCCGGCGTCGCACGCGGCTACCGTCATGCACCGCAGTTGAATGCCGAGCGTTTTGTCGACGGTTGGTACCGCACCGGCGACCTGGGGCGCTACCACCCGGACGGCTTGCTGGAATTTCTGGGGCGCGCCGACACCCAGGTGAAGATTCGTGGCCATCGCATCGAGCTGGGTGAAGTTGAAGCCGCCCTGGTCCGTCATCCCTGCGTGAACCAGGCCGTGGCGTTGGTCGCGGACCAGCGCTTGCTCGCCGCCGTCTCCGCCAGTACCTGCGCCGAGGTGCTGGCCCTGCACCTGGAGCAGTGCTTGCCGGCCTATATGCGCCCGGAACAGATTCTGGTGCTGGATCGCCTGCCCCTGAGCAGCAACGGCAAGGTCGATCGCCGTGCCTTGCTCGCGCCGCTGGCCGCTGCAGCCCAGGCCCGCCCGGCGCAGGATGAAGCCCCGCTGAGCGGCGCTGAACAGTTGGTTGCCGAGTTGTGGCAGCAGTTACTCAACGTGCCCAGCGTGTCGCGCCACGACAACTTTTTCCGCCTGGGCGGCGACAGCCTGTTGGCCACACGGTTTCTCGAAATGCTACGCAGCCGCCTCGGCCTGGAACTGCCCATGGGCCAGTTGTTCGGCGCCGCCAGCCTGTTAGAAGTGGCGCAAACCCTCGAGCGCCAGCCCACCCCGCACACCGTTGAAGAGGGCGTTATCTGATGCCCGTGCAACCTCCCCTTATTCCAGGAGCTGTCCCCATGCCCGCCGCCAAACTGTTAAGCGAACTCAAGTCCCTGGGCGTCGAACTCTGGCCCCAGGATGGCCAACTCAAATTCCGCGCGCCCCAGGGCCTGCTCGACGCCGAGCGCCTGGCGCAACTGCGCGAGCACAAACAGCAGATCCTGCACCTGCTGCAAACCCAGGAGCGCCCCGAGGTCGTGGCCGACCCATCGCAGCGCCACGCGCCCTTCCCGCTTACCGATGTGCAGAACGCCTACCTGCTCGGCCGCCAGTCGTCGTTCGGCTACGGCAATGTGGCCTGTCATGGTTACCTCGAACTGAGCTGGCCGCGCCTCGACCCGCAGCTCGTAGAACAGGCCTGGAACCGCCTGATCGCGCGCCACGACATGCTGCGTGCGGTGATCGCCAGCGAAGGCTCCCAACGCGTGCTCGCCGAGGTCGCCCATTACCCGCTGGCGGTCGCGGACCTGCGCGGCGTCACCCGCGAGCAGCATCAGCACGGCGTGCAACACATCCGCCAGGCCATGGAGCAGAAGCTCTACCCCACCGAGACCTGGCCACTGTTCGAACTGCGCCTGAGCCGCAGCGACAACGGCGACACCCTGCACTTTTCCATGGACTCACTGATCGCCGACTGGGCCAGCGCGCAACTGCTGTTCAATGAGCTGGAGCAACTGCTGCACGATCCCCAGGCCAGCTTGCCGGAACTGCACATCACCTTCCGCGATTACCTGCTGGCCGAACGCGGCCTGCTCGAAGGCAGCCGCCACCAGCGCGACCGTGACTACTGGCTCGCACGCATCGACGAACTGCCCGCAGCACCGCAACTGCCAGCGCCGTTGAGCGGCGAAGACACCACAGTGCCACGCTTCCAACGCCACTCGGCGCAACTCGATGCGCAGCAATGGGGCGCCCTGAAAAAAGCCGCCAACGCCCTCGGCCTCACCCCATCCATCGTGGTGCTCAGCGCCTATGCCGGCACCTTGCAACGCTGGAGCCAGCAACCCACCTTCAGCCTCAACCTGACGCTGCTCAACCGCTTGCCGCTGCACCCTCAAGTGGGCCAACTGGTGGGGGACTTCACCTCGGTCAGCCTGTTGCAGGTCAACGATCCCCAAGGCCAGGATTTCACCACCCAGGCACGGCAACTGGGCAGCCAATTGTTCGCCGACCTGGAGCACCGATTGTTCTCCGGCATTCAAGTGATGCGCGAAATCGGCCGCCGTCGCGGGCGTGAAGCGGCGGCCATGCCGGTGGTGTTCACCAGCGCCATTGGGCTGGCGATCGAACCGCCGGCCGCCAGCCAGCGCCGGGTTGGTCACGGCATCACCCAGACCCCGCAGGTGACCCTCGATTGCCAGGTGATGGATGACGCGAATGGCTTGCACATCCACTGGGACGTGCGCCAGGGCGTATTCCCCGACGGTTTGATCGAGGATATGCAGCAAGCGTTCGTTGCCGAGTTGCAGTTGTTAGCCCAGGACCCGGCGGCCTGGGACCACCCCATGCAAGTGCCGCTGCCGGCCTGGCAACAGCGTGAGCGCCTGGCCGCCAATGCCACTGCCGCACCGCTGCCCACCGGCCGCCTGCATGACGGCCTGTTGGCCATGGCCTGGGAACGGCCACAAGCCCTGGCAGTGGTCGACGCCCACGGCAGCCTGACCTACGCCGCATTGATGGAGCGTGCCCTGGCGGTTGCCGCAGCCTTGAGCGCCGCTGGTTGTCGCGCTCAGGAACCGGTGGCAATCCTCATGCCCAAGGGCCGCGACCAGGTGATTGCCGCCTACGGCGTGCTGCTGGCCGGCGCGGCTTACCTGCCGCTGGACAGCAACGCCCCGGCCGCCCGCCGCGACCGCGTACTGCACAGCGCCAACGTGCGGCATGTGCTCGGCCACTCCCAGGCGCTGCCCCACACGCCATTGCCCGAGGGTTTGCACTGGCATGCGGTGGATCAACTGGCAGCGGCCACGCCAGACTTCCCGGCACAGGACGCCAGCCCCGACGACCTCGCCTATGTGATCTACACCTCCGGCTCCACCGGCGAGCCCAAAGGTGTGATGATCAGCCACCGCGCCGCCCTCAATACCGTGCAGGACATCAACCGGCGCTTCCAGGTCAACGCCGCCGACCGCGTGCTGGGCCTGGCGCAACTGAGTTTCGACTTGTCGGTGTATGACCTGTTCGGCCCTCTCGCGGTAGGCGCCACCCTGGTGCTGCCCGACCCGGCACGCGGCGCCGACCCGTCGCACTGGGCCGAGCTGGTGCAGCGTCACCAGGTCACGCTGTGGAACTCAGTACCGGCGCAACTGCACATGCTCGCCCACTACCTGCAGGCCGAGCCGTGGCCCCTGGACAGCCTGCGCCTGGCGCTGCTGTCGGGTGACTGGATCCCACTGAACCTGCCACCACAGCTGCAAGCGCTGTTGCCGGACCTGGCCCTGGTAGCCTTGGGCGGTGCCACCGAAGCCTCGATCTGGTCGAACCTGCACCCCATCGGCGCGATTGACCCGGCGTGGCGCAGTATTCCCTACGGGCTGCCGTTGGCCAACCAGGGTTTTCGAGTGCTGGACAGCCAATGGCGCGATGCGCCGACCTGGGTGCCGGGCGACCTGTACATCACTGGGGTTGGCCTGGCCCAGGGTTACCTCGGCGACCCGGCATTGAGTGACGCCCGCTTCTTCGCCCACCCGCTCGACGGCCAGCACCTGTATCGCACCGGTGACCGAGGCCGCTACCTGCCGGGAGGTGAGCTGGAGTTTCTCGGCCGTGAAGACGGCCAGGTCAAGATCCGCGGGCATCGCGTGGAGCTGGGCGAAATCGACGCCGCGCTGCTCGCCACCCCAGGCGTGGACAGCGCGGTCAGCCTGCTCAGCGGCGAGCTGCTGGCCTTCGTCACGGCGGCGCGGGTAGAGCCCGAACCGCTGCCGGGCGCGCCGCTGCTGACGGCGGTGCAGCGTTATGCCGACAGCCAGATCGGCCGCTTTGACGCGCAACAGGTCAGTGATTATCAGGCTGACCTGAGCGCCGCTGCCTTGAGTTCGATGCTGGAGGTCATGCTCAAAGCGCAACTGTTCAGCGGCGCGCTGGCCGAGCCGGATGCACCCGCGATCCTCGATGCCTTGCACGTGCAACCGCGCCATCACTGGCTGGTGCGTCGCTGGCTGGTGGCATTGTGTGAAGCGGGCCTGTTGCAGCGTGAACAATCCCGTTATCGCCTGCTGCACAGCGCGCCGAACCCGGCGCTGGCCTGGGGCCGGGTGGAGCACGCGGTCGCGTCCGGGCTGTGCAGCCAGACGCTGCTCGACTATCAACTCAGCCACGTGTGGCAACTGCCGCAACTGCTGCGCGGCGAGGTCAACCCGTTCGATCTGCTGTTCCCCCAGGGCCAGCAAGACCTGGCGTTGCAGCTGTATGGCGGGGATGCGGTGTCGCGCTACAACAACCACAGCATCGCCGCGCTGATCAACCGTCTTGTCACCCAACATGACGGCGATGGCCCGCTGCGCATCCTCGAAATCGGTGCCGGCACCGGAGCCACCAGCGCGCCGGTGATCAGCCTGCTCGATGGCCTGGAAGTGGATTACCTGTTCACCGACATGACCGCGTTTTTCCTGCCGGCGGCCAAGCAGCGCTTTGCCGACCACGCCTGGGTACGCTATGGCGTGCTGGACATTGACCAGGACATCCGCCCCCAGGGCTTGGCCAGCAACAGCGTGGATATCGTGCTGTGCGCGGGCATGCTCAACAGCGTCAAGGACATCGACAACGCCCTCGGCCAGATCACCGAATTACTCAGCCCGGGTGGCTGGCTGGTGTTCAGCGAACCAACCGGCGAGTGGCCGCCGATCCTGCTGACCCAGGGCTTCATGATGACCCCGACGGGCGACGACCGCGACCAGGGCCGCAGCGGTTTGCGTGGTGCGGATGTCTGGCAGGCCAGGGTCAAGGCGTTCGGCGGCGAATGCCTGCCGGCCCTGCCCTACGCCGACCACCCGCTGGCCGCCCTCGGTATGCAAGTGTTCGCCGCACGTTTCAAGGCCGGGTTCCAACGTTTGAGCGTCGACAGCCTGCGCCGCGCCCTGGCGCAACGCCTGCCGGACTACATGCTGCCGGCGCACCTGCAAGTGCTCGACCGCCTGCCCCTGACCGCCAACGGCAAGGTCGACCGCAAGACCCTGGCCACCTGGCGCCCCGCCGTCGATGCCCAGGCCGGCACTAGCGATGAGGTGCCCAGCGACCCGCTCACCGCCGAGCTGTGCCAGGTGTGGGCCGAGGCCCTGGGCCTGGCGCAGATCGGCGCTGACGACAGTTTCTACGAGAAAGGCGCCGATTCGCTGATCCTCGCCCGCGTCGCCGGCCAGTTGCGCGAACAACTGCCCCAGGCGCAAAGCCTGAGCTACGACACGCTGCTGCGCCAGATGCTCAACGAGCCGACTGTCAGCGCTCTGGCGCGCCTGCTCAACCACGGTGAAAGCGCGCCCACCGCTGCGATGCCTAACGAGTCGCAGCGCGCAACCAACAGCAACGCCCTGGTCGTGCCGTTCGGCGGTGGCGAGGTCGGCCCGGTGCGGGTGATGTTCCATGCTGCCCTGGGCACCCTCGACTATTTCCAGCACCTGGGCCGTTCACTCGCCGCCCAGCAAGCCGGGCCGGTGATTGGCTTTGCGGTGGCCGACACCGCGCAGTACCTGGCCCTGGAGCCCAAGCGCCTGATCGAAAGCGTGGCCCAGGACTATGCCGACCGCTTGATCGCCGACGGCCATCAGCACTTCCAGTTAATCGGCTACTGCCTCGGCGGCCTGCTCGCCACCGAAGTCGCCCGGCGCCTGCTGGAGCGCGGCATGGAGGTGGTGGACCTGAGCCTGATCGACAGCATCCCGATGTTTATCGACACCGACGAAGAGCTGGCCTATGAGGCGATCTTCGTGCCCAACCTCAACCTGGACCCGGTGAAGACCGTGTTCGGCGCCCATATCGAAGACTACGACGTGTACCGCGCCATCGACCTGCTGATGGCCCGCGACAACCGTCGCGTGCCCGCCGGGGCCATGGCTGCGCTGAAAGGCGACCCCGGCCTGGAGGCGCTGGCGCTGGCGGTGCAGCAACAATCGGCGCGCAGCCAGGAAGAGCGCCTGGCCGAGTACGCACGCCTGGCGTCCGGCCAGGCCGGGGTGCCCATCGGCCCCGAACTGGTGCCGACCCTGTTCCGCGTATGTCGCCACAGCATGCGAGCGGCGCGGTTCGACCCGCCGCCCTTCCTCGGCAACATGACCTACCTGCGCTGCCTGGAGCAGCAATCGTTCGGTATCACCGGCGGTGTCGGCCACCTGGCGGCGCCGTTCTGGGAAGACGCGTGCCTGGGTCAATTCAACTTGATCGATGTGCCCGGCAACCACTTCAGCGTGATCGAACCGCCCCATGTGCACACCGTCACCGCGCACCTGCTCGAGGCCCTTCGGAAAAACTCATGACTACTGCTCTGGATACCCTGAAACGTCCGGTCAACCGCTTGATTCGCCTCGGCGTGGTGTTTGCCGCAATCGGCGCGCTGGTCAACCTGGTGCCCTTTATCGGCCTCACCGAACTGGGCCGCTTGCTGCTCGCCGGTAATGCCGACAGTTCCACCCTAT
The DNA here is from genome assembly GCF_009659625.1 of Pseudomonas haemolytica. Lineage (GTDB taxonomy): Bacteria > Pseudomonadota > Gammaproteobacteria > Pseudomonadales > Pseudomonadaceae > Aquipseudomonas > Aquipseudomonas haemolytica. The sequence goes on from NZ_VOIW01000006.1 coordinate 478,910, forward strand.
GGCAGTGGGCAGCGCTGGTGGTCATCGCCCTGAGCCTGGGCTGGATGGCCAGCGGCGTCGCGCTGTGGCTGACCCATGTGGCCGACCACCGGCTGCAATCGAGCCTGCGCGAAGCCATGGTGCGCAAACTCGGGCGCGTGCCCCTGGGCTGGTACACCGACACCACCTCCGGCGCCGTGCGCAAGGTGGTGCAGGACGACCTCGAAGACCTGCACCACCTGATCGCCCATCACGCAGTGGAGCTTACCGCCGCGATTGTCACGCCGCTGGCCGGGCTCGCCTGGCTGGCCACGTTGAACTGGCGTCTGGCACTGCTGGCGGTACTGACCCTGCCGATCTACGCGGTGGCCTACAGCCTGATGATGCGCGGCTTCGGCGCCAAGATGCAGTTGCTCGACAAGAGCATGACCCGGGTCAGCGCGGCGATTGTCGAGTTTGTCCACGGCATTGCCGTGGTCAAGGCGTTCGGCCAGGTCGGCCAGGCCCATCGCAGCTATCAGCAGGCGGTCAACCAGTTCAGCACGCAATACGCTGGCTGGGTCAAACCATTGCTGCGCCTGGAAGCGTTTTCGTCGATGGCCTTGAGTGTGCCGGTGATCCTGCTGGTCAGCCTGACGGTGGGCAGCCTGTTGCTGGCCCAAGGCTGGATCACACCGTTGCAGTTGTTCGCAGAAACCCTGGTGGCGGTGGTGATCCCGCAGTCGCTGCTGGTGATCAACCAGAGCCTCACCGCGCAGCGCACCGCCCTGGCGGCGGCCGACCGCATCGAAGCGCTGCTGGACGTCGAAGAACTGCCCACGCCCAAGGTATGCGTGCCGCCACAGGGCAGCGACATCAGCTTTGAACAGGTGCAGTTCGGTTACGACCCCGCGCATAGGATCCTCAATGGCGTCGACCTGCATTGCCCGGCCGGCAGCGTCACCGCGTTGGTGGGGGCCTCCGGCGCGGGCAAGTCGACCCTGGCCAAGCTGGTGCCGCGCTTTCATGACGTCAACGCCGGGCGGGTCTGCGTCGGCGGTGTGGATGTGCGCGAAATTGACCCGCGCCAGCTATATCAACAGGTGGGCTTTGTGTTGCAAGACGCGCAACTGGTGCACGGCACCGTCGCCGATAACCTGCGCCTGGGCCGCCCCGAAGCCAGCGACACCGACGTCGAAGCCGCCGCCCGTTCGGCGCAGATTCATCAGCGCATCCAGGCCCTGCCCCGGGGCTACCAGTCGGTGATCGGTGAAGACGCGATTTTCTCCGGCGGTGAAGCCCAACGCCTGTCCATCGCCCGCACGCTGCTGGCCGACACGCCGGTATTGATCCTCGATGAAGCCACCTCCCACGCCGACCCCGAGTCCGAAGCCTTGATCCAGGACGCCCTGTCCGCCCTCGCCCGGGGCCGCACGGTGCTGGTGATCGCCCATCGCCTGGCGAGCATTTGCGGGGTCGACCAAATCGTCGTGCTCGACCAGGGCCGCGTCCTCGAAAGCGGGCGCCATGAACAACTGCTGCAGGCCAACGGCGCCTATGCCCGCCTGTGGCGCGCCGGCGCCGAAACCACCGCCCCCGACCTGGAGATGTCCTTGTGATCCGCAGCCTTGTGACTTTATTAGGCCCGGCCCATGCCGCACGCCTGTACCGCTACCTCGCGTGGCTGGTGACCAGTGCCGTGCTGCAAGGCGTGGCCGTGGCGTTCCTGGTGCCGATCCTGCACGCGCTGTTTGCCGGCGACCTGCACAGCGCAGGCCTCTGGCTGGCGGGCCTGGCGGCGATGGTGGTGCTGACCTGCATTGCCCATTACCAACAGGCGATGAAGGGGTTCGCGCTGGCGCTGGTGGTGTTGACTACCCTGCATGATCGCCTCGGCCAGCACCTGGTGACCCTGCCGCTGGGCTGGTTCAACTCGGAAAAAGTCGGTCGCCTGTCGCGCAGTGCCACCAGCGGCACCTTGATGGTGACCGGGTTGTTTGCCCATTACCTGGGGCCGGTAGTGTCCGGCGTGGTGGTGCCGGCCACGGTTGCGTTGAGCCTGTTTGTGTTCGACTGGCGCCTGGGCCTGACCGCCGTGCTGTGCGCGCCTTTGATTTACTTCACCCATCATTGGTCGGCTGCGGCCATCGGCAGCAACGACGCACGGGTGGAAGCCGCCGCAACCCTGGCCGGTAACCGCGTGGTGGAGTTCGCCCGCTACCAGCAAGTACTGCGTGCCTTTGGTCGCACCCAGGACGGCTACGCGCCGTTGCAAGCTGCCAACCTGGCGCAGAAACACGCGGGCGGCTCGATGCTGTCCCAGACCTTTCCGAAATTGCTGGCCGGTGGCTTGACCGTGCAGTTGGCGTTCGCACTACTGGTGGGCGTGGGCATTGCCCTGGCCGCCCAGGGTGAAATCGACGCCATCCAGTTGGTCGCCCTGCTCGCCCTGGCCGCGCGTTTTGTCGGGCCACTGGCCGAAGCGGCGGCGCGCAGCGGCTTGTTGCGCATGGCCGGTAACGACCTGGAGCAACTGGTGAGCATCCTGCGCGAACCGTCGTTGCCGGAACCCGCTGTGAGCCAGCCGCTGACGGCGCCCGGCAGCCTGGCCTTTGACCAGGTCAGCTTCGCTTACCCCAGCGGGCCCAAGGTGCTGCACCGCCTGACGTTCAACGCCCCGGCCCATTCGATGACCGCGATTGTCGGCGCCTCGGGCTCGGGCAAGACCACCGTCACGCGCCTGTTGATGCGTTTTTTCGATGCCAGCGAGGGCAGCGTCAAGGTCGGTGGCGTGGACGTGCGCGAGCTGTCTAACGCCGCGCTGATGGCGCAGTTGTCTTTGGTAATGCAGGACGTTTACCTGTTCGACGATAGCCTTGAGGCGAACATCCGCGTCGGCAGCCCGGACGCCAGTACTGAGCAAGTGGCCGAAGCAGCGCGGCTGGCAGGCGTGGATGAAATCGTCGCGCGCCTGCCCCAGGGTTGGAACACGCCAGTGGGCGAAGGCGGCACGGCGCTGTCCGGCGGCGAACGCCAACGCGTGTCCCTGGCCCGCGCCTTGCTCAAGCGTGCGCCGATCGTGCTACTGGATGAAGCCACGGCGGCGCTGGACCCGCACAACGAAGCCTTCGTACAGGCAGCAATTGGCCGCCTGATGCAAAGCTCCACCGTGCTGGTGATCGCCCATCGCTTGCCGACCATCATGGCCGCCGACCAGATCCTGGTGCTGGATGAAGGTTGCCTGGTGGAGTCGGGCACCCATGCACAGTTGCTGGCCCGCAACGGTCGCTACGCCGGGTTCTGGCATGACCGCCAGCGCGCCGGTGGCTGGCGCTTGGGCGCTGAGGCCCAGCCATGCTGATCGGGGTGTTGGGCGCCAGTGGCGATGTGGGCCTGGCCAGCGCCCAGGCGTTGTTGAAGCTGGGAGTGAACGCTCTGCGCCTGGGCGGGCGTGATGCCGTCAAGGGTGCGCGCTGCATGGAAGTACTCCAGCAGCAATGGCCCCAAGCGCATTTGCAATGGGCCGCAGTGGACTTCAACGACGGCCCGGCCCTGGCCGCGTTCGCCCGAAGTTGCGATGTGCTGCTCAACTGCGCCGGCCCTTCCTGGCGCGTAGAGGAGCGTGCCGCACACGCCGCGTTGCACGCCGACGCCCATTACGTCGATGCTGCCGGCCCAACGCACCTCGACCCGGCCCAGTGGCGTGGCCGCTGCGCAGTGCTGGGCGCCGGCCTGCAACCCGGGCTTACCGGCCTGCTGCCGCGGTGGCTGGCCGAGCAGGCGTTCACCCAGGTGCGGGGCCTGACCAGCTATTTCGGTGTGCGCGATCACTTCACCGCCGTGGCCGCCGACGACTTTTTACAAGGCGCCGTGGACGGCAGCAGCGAACCGCTGGCGGCCTGGCACAACGGCCGCCGCAGCCGCGCACTGCGGCGCCAGCGCGAGGTGTCGGTACCCTGCTTTCCCGGCCAGGTGCACCTGTTGCCCTACTTGAACCTTGAGGGCGAACGCCTGGCCGTGGACCTGAACCTTGAAGTCGGCCAGTGGTTCAACGTGATCACCGACGGCTACGTGCTCAAGGCCCTCGACCAGGCCCATGGCCTGCCACGGGCCGACGCCGTGCAGCGCTTGTGCGACGCCAGCCGCCTGGATATGAGCGGCCAGGCGCCTTTCGTCACCCTGCTGCTGCAACTCGATGGCCGGCACCACGATCAGGTCCTGACCCGCAGCCTGGTGCTCAGCGGTGCCGGCAATGCGGCGCTGACCGGTGCCATGGCAGCGATCACGGTGGTCAGCGTGGTCGAGGGTGAGATCCGCGCCGGCTGCCATGAAGCCGCCCAGGCCTTGCCGCCCGCCGCCAGCCTTGAGCGCCTGCTGCGCACCTCGGCGATTCGTGCCCTGAACCTGCTGCACAGCCCACTCGATCAACTGCATGCCGCCGAAGAAGGTTGCCTATGAACACCGCCCTGAACGAGTTGGAACACTTGAGCCTGGGCGTGATGGCCCAGGTGCTGCTGCACACCGAAGCATTGCCGTTGCAGGCCTGGCGCAACGCCGAACAGATCAACGCAGCGCTGGGCACAGCCGCACGGCATGCCTGGGTGGTACGGCGTTGGCTGGCGGCATTGACCCGTGTAGGCATCCTGCGAGAAAACGGTGAACAGTTGGGTTGGCCAGCACCGCCCCTCGACCCGCAGGTGGGTGAACTGCCGCGCCTGTATGCCGAGCTGGGCTTTCCCGCCAACATGGCGCGCCTGCACACCCAAGTCATCGAGTGCCTGCCCGACCTGCTGCGCGATCAATTCACCCTCACCCACTTGCTGATGCTCGGCGGGGACCCGGTGAAGGTGTTGGGCGCCTACCAGCACAACCATTTCACTGCGGCGATCAATCACGCCTTGGCCGAACGGGCACAGCCAATCAGCGCCTCAGATGGATTGCTGCGGGTGCTGGAACTGGGCGGCGGCGCCCGCTGCACCACTGATGCGGTGCTGACGGCGCTGCAAGCGCGTGAAAAGGACTATCGCTTTACCGATATCAGCTCGCTGTTTACCGGCGCAGCGCAACGACAGTTGCGCCTTGAACCGGGCATGCAATTCGCTCTGCTCGACCTCAATCGCAGCTTCAGCGACCAAGGCATCGCGCCGCGCAGCCAGGACCTGGTGATCGCTGGCAATGTGCTGCACAACGCCCGCGACCTGCCCTATTGCCTTGGGCAGATCCGCACCTGCCTGGGCGATGGCGGCACCTTGCTGTTCAGCGAATCGATCGCCGACAACCCGGCGATGCTGACCTTCATGCACCTGTTGCTGTCACCGCCCTTCGACGCGCCGTTGCGCACCAGCGATGAAGCCTTCATGGCGCCCGACGCCTGGCGCCTGGCCTTGCAGGCGGCCGGCTTCGAGTTACTCGAGGTATGGCCCGCCGCGTCGGAACCGCTCGCCGCTGCGGGGCAACGCGTGTTCCACGCCAGAGGGGTTCGCGCATGAATATCGACACGTTGCTGATCGACCTGCCAACCGCAACCTTGCCTTGGCCTCTACCGGCCTTTACCGACCTGGGCGTGCATCAACAGGCGCCGGCCCGTTTGCTCGCGGTGCTCGAACGCCAGCGCCCGGTAGTGGTGGTGATGGGCGCCGAACAACTGGAACGCCTGCTGGATTTTCCCGCCCTGGCCTTGAGTGATCTGAGCCATCTGGAACAGGTGCTGTTCGTCAGCCCACGCCCCGGCGACTGGCAACTGGCAGAGCGCGCTGCGGCACAACTCGATTGCCGCGTGCAGGGTTTTAGCGACGACGGGCGCGAGCTGGCCAGCGTCAAGCTTGAGCACCAGCGCTGGTGTGAGCGGGCCTTGGAGCATGCCTTGGTGAGTGCGGTCGCGCTGCATAGCCAGACCTTGTTTGCCGTGCCCCAGCCTTGCGCACCGGCAGCGGTGGACGATCACCTGGACGCGACCGAGGCCGCCATCGATCAGCAGTTCAGCGCCGCGCAACTGCACGACGCCGTAGAGTTGAACCAACGCTTGAGCCACGCCGCGCTGCTGTCGATGCTCAACGGCCTGGAGCACTGCGGCCTGCTGCCCGCGCCGCTTCACGACATGGCCCAAAGCCTCGCCAACGCCGGCATCGCCCCCGGCCACCGGCCCTTGATCGCGCGCTGGCTTGACGTGCTGCAAGCCCAGCAACTGCTACGCCGCCAAGGCGATTTCCTGCATACCAGCCTCGACGCCAGCGCCTGGAGCGACGCCAGCCTGGAAGGCATCTGGACACAACTGAGCCTGGACTGGGCGCGCAATACCGGCGGCAGCGCCACCCTCGACTATGCGCGGGACAATGCTCGCCAGTTGCCGGCGCTGATGCGCGGTGACTGCGCGGCAGTGCACCTGCTGTTTCCCGAAGGCCGCACCGAACGTGCGGCGGCGTTGTACCGCGAAAGCCTCGCGGCGCAGTACCAGCATCGCGCAGTGGCCCACTGGGTCGGCGCCTGGGCAGCACGCCAGGCAACCGACGCACCGTTGCAGGTATTGGAAGTCGGCGCGGGCACCGGCTCTACCACCCAGGCGCTGTTGCCGGCCCTGGCAAATGTAGCGGTGGACTACCTGTGCACCGACGTGTCGCGTTACTTCAGTGAACAGGCCGCCGAGCGCCTGCGCGCCTGGCCATGGGTGCGCCACGGCGTATTCGACATCGACCGCCCCGCCCTGGCCCAGGGTTACCGTACCCAAAGCTGGGACTTGATCGTTGCCGGTGGCGTGCTCAACGCCGCCCGCGACACCGAGCGTTCCCTCGCCACGCTGCTGGCCTTGCTCAAGCCGGGTGGCTGGCTGGTGTTCAGCGAACCGACCCAGGAGGAATTCTGGGTGATGGCGTCCCAGGCCTTCATGCTCAACCAGGCCAGTGATGAGCGTGCGCTGAGCAGCACCACCTTCCTCGACCTCGACCAATGGCAAACCGCCCTGGCCCGCGCCGGGTTCCAGGGCAATCGCAGCCTGCCCGCCGCCGAACACCCGTTGGCGCGTCTTGGCCATCGCGTGTTCGTCGCTCAGGTGCCGAGCCTGCGCCTGAGCCGTGCCGCGTTGGCCGCCCACCTGGAACACCCCGACCTGCAGCTTGAATTGCTCGACCGTTTGCCCGACCTGCCAATCGCCAAGGACTTGCCATGAACCCGCTGGCCTACCCCTTCAACGCCTTCACCGACCTGGAGCTGGCCGAGCCTTACCGCCATGCCCAGCAAGCGCCGGGCCTGCTGCGTATCCAGATGCCCATCGGCGCGCCCGCCTGGCTCGCCACCCGTTATGACGATGTGCGCCTGGTACTGGGCGACCGGCGTTTCAGCCGCAGCGAAGCGTTTCGCCGCGACGACACCCCCCGGGCGTTCCCGCGGATTGCCGGTGGCATTGTGATGATGGATCCACCGCAACTGACGCGTATTCGCTCCCGCGCCGCCCAGGCGTTTACCCGGCGCCGCGTCGAAGCCTTGCGCCCCCATGCCCGGGCCTACGCCCATGAGCTGATCGACCGCATGCTCGCCGCCGGCCCGCCCGCCGACTTGGTCAATGACTACGCCCTGCCGCTGCCGCTGGCGTTGATCTGCGAGCTGCTGGGCGTGCCGCTGCAAGACCGTGAACGCTTCAAGGTGTGGAACGACTCGCTGCTGTCGACCCGCGCCGAAGACGCCGCCCTGACCCAGCAACACCTGGGCGAACTCGCCGCGTATATCAACGGCCTGGTTGCCGAGCGGCGCCGCCAGCCACAGGACGATTTCATGACCGCCCTGACCCAGGCCGATGAGAAAGGCGAGTGCCTGAGCGAAGAACACCTGCTGCTGTTGTGCATCGCCATCCTCGTCGCTGGCTACGAAGGCAGCGCCTCGCAGATTCCCAACTTCATCCAGGTACTGCTGGACAACCCTGCGCAGTGGCAACAGCTCAAGGCCCATCCCGAGCAGATCCCCCAGGCGGTGGAAGAGCTGCTGCGCTATATCCCGCTGGCGTCGGCGGCGATGTTTGTGCATTACGCCCTGGACGACATCCAGGTCGGTGAAACCCTAGTGCGCCGGGGTGAAGCGGTGTTCGCCTCGATTGGTGCGGCCAACCACGATCCGGCGCGCTTTGCCGACCCGCAGACCCTCGACTTGCAGCGCGATGCCAGCGGCCACTTTGGCTTCGGCCACGGCTTGCATCACTGCATCGGTTCGGCCCTGGCGCGGGTGGAATTACAAGAGGCGCTGCAAGCGCTGGTGGAGCGCCTGCCCAACCTGCAACGCTGCGGTGAGGTGCTGTGGAAAACCGCGACGTTCTTTCGCGGCGCCCATTGCCTGCCGGTGACTTGGTCATGAGTCGCGCCCCGGCACGCAAACGCGTGATCGTCGCCGGCACCGCCTTTGGCCGCATCTACCTGCAAGCCCTGGCCCGCGCCCATGAGCGCTATGAACTGGTGGGCATCCTGTCGCGGGGCAATGCCTATTCCCAAGCCTGCGCCGACCACTATGGCGTGCCGCTGTTCGATGCGGTCGAGCACCTGCCCAAAACGGTGGATATTGCCTGCGTGGTGGTGCGTTCCGGCGCGACCGGTGGCGCCGGCAGTGAGCTGGCCCAGCAACTGTTGCGCCGTGGCATTCACGTATTGCAGGAACACCCGGTGCACCACCGCGAAATCGCCGCGTGCATGCAGGCGGCACGCCAGGGCCAGGCGGCCTACGCGGTGAATACGCTGTACCCGAATATCCTCGCGATCCGGCGTTTTCTCGCGGTGGCCGCGTACCTGCGCGAGCAACAGGGGCTGGCGTATATCGACGCGACCTGTAACAGCCAGGTGGCCTACCCCTTGCTGGATATTCTCGGGCGGCTGGCCGGCGGTTTGCGGCCCTGGGCATTTGCGGCACCGGCCGCCAGTGTCGGTGCACAGCCGTTTACACGGTTGAACGCCAGCTTCAATGGCGTGCCGATCAGCCTGCGCGTGCAAAACCAGGTGCACCCCCAGGACCCGGACAACCACTCCTTCCTGCTGCATCGCCTTGAAGTCGGCTGTGAAGCCGGCGTGCTGAGCCTGTGCGACACCCATGGCCCGGTGCTGTGGAACCCACGCCTGCACGCGCCACGGGACAGCACCGACCGCTTGATCATGGCAGGCGAAGGCAGCGAGCGGCTGGCCGGGCCGAGCATGGTGGTGCTCGACCCGCAGATGCCCGCCAGCTATCACCAAGTCTTCAGCAAGCTCTGGCCCGACGCGGTCAGCGTCGCCCTCGACGCGCTGTGCGACGACATCGACGAACCGGTACGGCGCCTGCGCAGCGGCGTATGGGCCACCGAGGTGTCGATGGCCTGGCGCGAAATGAACAGCCTGATCGGCATGCCCGAATTGATCGAGCCGCCGATCCCCCGAGCGCTGCCGCTGGCCGAACTGCACCGCCGCGCCGACGCCGTGCACCCCCCCTGCGCTGACCCCAGCGCGCAACTGTTGGGAGCCCTGCCCTTGTGAACACTGCCCAATCCCGTTCTGCCTGCAGCCATGTGCTGCTGTGGGTGCGCGACCTGCACCAGGCCGTGGCGAACTTTCGTGCTGCCGGCTTCGAAGTCACTTACGCCACCGCCGAGGTCCGCGCCCAACACGCGCATATCTGGTTCAGCCACGGGCCGATCATCGAGTTGCTCACCACACCGCGCCACGCCTGGCTGTTCAAGTGGCCCATCGACTGCCTGGCCGGGCGTGGCGCCGGGCGGCGCATGTTGCGCTGGGCCGCCCACGGCGAAGGCTTTTGTGACCTGGCCTTGCTCTGCGACGACCAGCACCTGGCGCCGCGCCTCAAGGGCCTGGCGGCCTGCGGTGTGGCGATGGGCCGGATGGTGAAGTGGCAACGCACCTGCGTGGACGGCAGCCAGACGCGCTTTCGGTTCGTGTACCCGCGCCATGCGCGCCTGCCGTTCCTGGTCACGCCCTACACCCCTTCCCAGCACCCGGCGCGGCTGATCCACCCCAACGGCGCGACCGGGCTGGCGGCGATTCATCTGGGCGTCAGCCCCGCCGACCGCACCGCCCTCAACCTGCTGGCAGGCGACGACCCCATGTTGCACCTGCAACCGGCTGAATTTACCGGCGTACAGGCGGTGCAAATCGCCGGCCTGGCGCAACCGCTGACATTGCACGGCGCTCAGTTGCTGAACTGCCCGACCGCCGAAGGAGACTCCCATGCTTGATGGATGCACTGACTGGCCCGAAGATTTTATCCGCCGCTACCGCGAGCAAGGCTATTGGCAAGGCGTGCCCCTGGGCCAACTGCTGCGCGAACAAGCCCGACGCACACCGCAGCAGGAAGCCCTGGTGGATGGCAATCGGCGCTGGAGCTACGCCGAACTGGACCAACACGCCGACCGACTGGCCGCCGGCCTTGCCGAGCGCGGGCTGGTTGCCGGCCAGCGGGTGCTGGTGCAGTTACCGAATATCGCCGAGTTTTTCAGCCTGACCTTCGCCCTGCTGCGCCTGGGCGTGATCCCGGTGTTCGCGCTGCCGGCCCATCGCGAACATGAATTGGTCCACCTGGGGCACCTGAGCCAGGCGGTGGCCTATGTGATTGTCGATCAGCACCTGGGCTTCGATTACCGGCCGCTGGCGCGCACCTTGCGTGAGCAAGTGCCGAGCCTGCAACAGGTGTGGGTGGTGGGTGCGGCCGAGGAGTTCGTGGCCCTGGCCGATTGCGTCGCCGCGCCCCGCGACTTCCCCGCGCCGGACGCACGGGACGTGGCGGTGCTGCTGTTGTCCGGCGGCACCACCGGCCTGCCCAAGCTGATCCCGCGCACCCATGACGACTACGCGTGCAACGCGCGGCTGGCGGCCCAGGCCTGCGGGTTCGACGGCCACACCCGTTACCTGGCGGCGTTGCCGGTGGCGCACAACTTTCCGTTGGCCTCACCCGGCGCACTCGGGGTATTCAGTGTCGGTGCCACCGTGGTTTTGGCGCCGGAGCCAAGCCCGGACACCGCCTTCGAACTGATCGAACGCGAACGCATCACCCACACCGCCTTGATCCCGCCCCTGGTGTTGCTGTGGCTGGAAGTGGCGCAATGGTCCGACAATGACCTCAGCAGTTTGCAATGGCTGCAAGTCGGCGGTGCGCGCCTCAAGGCCGAGATCGCCGCACGCATCCGCCCGGCCCTGGGCTGTGGCCTGCAACAGGTGTACGGCATGGCCGAAGGGTTGCTGTGCTTCACGCCGCTGGACGCCCCCCAGGAGCGTATCTTCCAGACCCAGGGCCTGCCCCTGACGGCCGCCGATGAGATCCGTATCGTCGACGCCGATGATGTGCCGGTGGCGCCCGGTGACGTAGGTGAGTTGCTGGTGCGCGGGCCCTACACCATCCGCGGCTACTACAACGCCGCCGAGCACAACCAGCGGGCGTTTACCGCCGACGGCTTTTACCGCAGCGGCGACCTGGTACGGCGCCTGCCCGAGGGGCATTTGATTGTCGAGGGGCGCAGCAAGGATGTGATCAACCGCGGCGGCGAGAAGATTCCGGTGGAGGAAATCGAGAACCTGCTGCTCGGCCATCCGCTGATCCGCGATGTGGCGCTGGTGGCCCTGGCCGACGAGTTGCTGGGGGAACGCAGTTGCGCCTGCGTACTGGCCCACGGTGCGCCATTGGACCTGGCGTCGATCAACGCCTGGCTGCGCGAACGTGGGCTGGCAGCCTACAAGTTGCCGGACCGCTTGCAGGTGCTGCGCGAGTTTCCGCTGACGCGCCTGGGCAAGGTCAACCGCAAGGCCCTGGCCGAACAGGTATTGGCATTATGAGCCCATGGCTGCGCGTGTTGCGTGAGGGCCAACAGCCCCGCGCACGCCTGGTGTGCCTGCCCCATGCCGGTGGCAGCGCGAGTTTTTTCCGCCCGTGGCTGGCGCACCTGCCGGGGGATATCGACCTGCTGGCGGTGCAGTATCCCGGCCGTGAAGAGCGCTTCAACGAAGCCCATGTGCCCTGCCTGGCGACCCTGGCTGAGCACATTACCCAAGCGCTGCTGGCCTTGCCGGCGCGGCCCTTGTTGCTGTTCGGTCACAGCATGGGGGCAGCACTTGCCTATGCCGTGGGCGTGCAACTTGAAGCCGTCGGCAGGGGGGCCGCCCACGTATTTGTCTCGGCCCACGCGCCACCGCACCGGCAACCGCCCAGCGACCTGCACCGCCAGGACGACGCCACGCTGATCGCCGACATCCTGCGCCAGGACGCCCAGGCCGCCAGCCTGTGGGCCAACCCGCAGTTGCGTGCGTTGTTCCTGCCCACGTTGCGCAGCGACTATCAGGCCATCGAGACCTGGCGCCCCGCCGAACTTAAGCGCCTGACAGCGCCGATTGATGTGCTGCTGGGCCGAGAGGATACGGAGGTCAGCCTTGAGCAAGCCTGCGCGTGGGCCGACTTGAGCCATCACGCCACGGATATCCGCCTGTTCCAAGGCGATCATTTTTATCTCAAGCAACAGCCGCGCCCGGTGATCGATCACCTGCTGCAACGCGTTGCCAACCTGCCTCAGGAAGCCCTGCTATGAAAACCCCGCAAGCGTGCACAGGCCTGGCAGACATCCGCCACGCGATCGACAGCCTCGACCAGCAGATCATCGACGCCCTCGGCCTGCGCATGCAGTACGTCAAGGCCGCCTCCGCATTCAAGCCCGACCAGGCCAGCATCGCCGCCCCGGAGCGCGTCGCGGCGATGCTGCCCCAACGCCGACAATGGGCGCAGGACGTCGGGCTGGATGGGGAGTTTATCGAGAGCCTGTTCAACCAGATCATCCACTGGTACATCGCCGAGCAGACCGCGTTCTGGCTGCAGAAAAAGAGCAAGGCAGTATGAACGCTGCCGACTTGCTCAGTGTGTTCCAGGCTGCGCATCAACGGGCGGTGGCGTACCAGCGACCAGTGATTGCCGTGAGCGCGTACCCCGCGCCGACGCTGGAGCCTCTGGCACTGTATCAAGCCCATCGGCAGGGTTTCTTCTGGTGCGCGCACTCGCCGGACCTGAGCCTGTTCGGCCTGGGCTGCGCCTGGCAGATCGATGCCACCGGGCCGCGGCGCATGGCCGAGGTGGATCGCCAATGGTTTGCGCTGTGCGCCGATGCGCTGGTGAAGGGGCCCTACCCGCCCTTACTGTTGGGCGGCATGCGCTTCGATGAGCAGCAACCCTGTGCGCCCCATTGGGCGCCATTTGCCGACGCCAGTTTCCACCTCGCCCACTGGTTGCTCAGCGAGGACGCCACAGGGCGCTGGCTGCGCTGCCAGCGCGTGATCGAGCCGGGCAGCGATCCTGGTGCATTGGTGCGCGACAGCCTGGCCGCCTATGAGCATCTGCTCAACCCGGGCATCTACGTCGCGCATACACCCACTGTAGTGAAGCGCACCGCACTGCCCCCACTCGAATGGCAGGCCAAGGTCAAGACCGCGCTGCACGCCATTGCCCAGGGTGACTTGAACAAGGTGGTGCTGGCGCGGCATATCGACCACCACTTGAATGCAGCCCTCGACACCGGCGCGGTAATGGGCCGTTTGCACGCCCGGCGCAACGCTTCGCACCTGTTCGCCATCCACCGTGGCGAGCAGTGCTTCATGGGCGCCACGCCGGAACGGCTGCTCAGTTGTGACGCGGGCCGCCTGACCACCCACGCCCTGGCGGGCAGCACGCGTCGCGGGCTCAAGCCGCAAGAAGACCAGGCGCTGGGGGAACGCTTATTGGCAGACCCGAAGGAGCAGCACGAACATCAACTGGTGGTGCAAACCATCACCGAGGCCCTGCACGGCAAGGTCAGCGACCTGCAGGCCGCGCCACGACCCGGCCTGCTCAAACTCGCCACTGTGCAGCACTTGAGCACGCCCATCACCGCCCGGCTCAATGCCGGCAAGCGTTTGCTTGATGGCATCCAGGCGCTGCACCCCACGCCCGCCGTCGGTGGCCTGCCCAGGGCGCCGGCCTTGGCATTCATCCGTGAACATGAAGGGTTTGACCGCGGCTGGTATGCAGCACCCGTGGGTTGGCTGGACGCCAATGGCAATGGCGATTTCCTCGTGGCCCTGCGCTCGGCGCTGATCACCCCGAGGCATTGCCATGCGTTTGCCGGCTGCGGGATTGTCGAGGGTTCGCTGCCGGCTAACGAGTACGAGGAGACTCAGATCAAGCTGGCAAGCATGCAGCAGGCGTTGTTGCTGGCCTGCATGGCTGATACTGAAGCGACGACCTGATCGGTTTTGGTCCCACGGCAAGCTCGCGGGGTTAGTGGCATTTGGTCATGGTTTTTAATGGGAGGTTTTATGGTGGCTGTGCGCAGGGCGCCTGTTGGAGATCGCCAAGACCACGGTGGATCGCTCCATCGAGTGCCTGAGCTGCACAAAAGCCACTGCCTAAAACGCGGCTAAAACTGTGGGAGGGGGCTTGCTCCCGATGAGGGAGTGTCAGTAAGCACATTTGTGACTGACATATCGCCATCGGGAGCAAGCCCCCTCCCACATTGATCTCATTTTCCCCCAGGTTATTGCGCACAAGAACTAAATGTCCATAATGGACAAATTAGTTCTTTCGGAGACATCCATGTCCAATGCCCCCCTCATCATCGATCAAGCTCAAGCGCGGGCATTGCTCGCCCAGATCGACGTGCCGCTTATCCTGCGCAAGCTGTTCCGCGACCTGGCCGCCGGGCAGGCCGTGCAACCGCCGCAGCAGCTGGTGGAGTTTCCCCAAGGCGCCGGGGACTTTATCAACTACCTGGGCGTGCTGGCCGAAGACGGCGTATATGGGGTCAAGACCTCGCCCTATATCGTGCGTGAACAAGGGCCTCTGGTGACGGCCTGGACGCTGTTGATGTCGATGCACAGCGGCCAGCCGTTACTGTTATGCGATGCCTCTGAACTGACGACTGCACGCACGGCCGCAACCACCGCATTGGCGGTGGACGCCCTGGCCCCGGCGACGGCGCAGCGCCTGGCGATCATCGGCAGCGGCAAGGTCGCCCAGGCGCACTTGCGCTATGTACAGAACCTGCGCGACTGGCAGCACATCCAGCTGTATTCGCCCAGCCTTGGCAGCGCCAGCGCCGAAACCCGCGCACAGTTGAGCAGCCTGGACCCGCGCCTGACCCTCGCCGCCAGCTGCGAGGCTGCCCTGGAAGACGCAGATGTGATTATGCTCTGCACCTCATCGGCAGGCCCGGTGATCAACCCGATGCACCTGCGCAAACCCGCGCTGATCACGTCCATCAGCACCAACGCTCCGCGTGCCCATGAAGTGCCCCCGGCAAGCCTCAACCACATGCAGGTGTACTGCGACTACCGCCAGACCACTCCAGGTTCGGCCGGCGAAATGCTGATCGCGAGCGAACAGCATGGTTGGGATAAACGCGCAGTGCTCGGCGACCTGCCCGAATTGCTCAGCGACATGGCGCAGCGCCCTGACTACCAGCGCCCGGTATTCTTCCGTTCCATCGGCCTGGGCCTGGAAGACATTGCATTGGCCAACGCGCTGTACCAACTGCAGCGCTGATCAGGAGATTCTTATGCACCAGGCAGACTACATCATCATCGGCGGCGGCATTGCCGGCGCGTCCACCGGTTTCTGGTTGTCACAGCACGGCAAAGTGCTGGTGCTGGAACGTGAAAACCATCCGGCCTATCACTCCACCGGGCGCTCGGCGGCGCTCTACACCGCGGCGTACGGCACCCCGCAAGTGCGGGCGTTGACCCTGGCCAGCCGCGCGTTTTTCGACCAGCCACCCGCTGGGTTCTGTGAGCACCCACTGCTGACACCCCGGGGCGAAATGACCGTCGACTTCAACGGTGACCCGGCGGAACTCGACAGCCAATACCTGAGCGCCAAGGCCACCGTGGAGCAGGTGGAACGCCTGAGTGCCGACGAGGCCTGTGCGCGGCTACCGATCCTGCGTCGTGAAAAAGTCCACGGTGCAATCTATGACCCTACCGCCTGCGACATCGACACCGACGCCCTGCACCAGGGTTATCTGCGCGGCATTCGCCGCAACCACGGCCAGGTGCGCACCGACAGCCATGTGCTGGGCTTGAGCCGCGACGCCGAAGGCCTGTGGCGGGTGCATACCCAGGATGCAGTCTTCACCGCACCGATCATCATCAACGCTGCCGGCGCCTGGGCTGACCATATCGGTGGGCTGGCGGGCGCAGCGTCCATCGGCTTGCAACCCAAGCGCCGCTCGGCGTTCATCTTCGCCGGCCCCGATGGCCTGGCCAGCCATGACTGGCCGATGCTGGTAGCCCTCGACGAAGCCTTCTACATGAAGCCGGATGCCGGTATGTTCCTCGGCTCGCCCGCTAACGCCGACCCGGTTCAGGCCCAGGACGTGCAGCCCGAAGAGCTGGATATCGCCATGGGTATCTACCAGATCGAGGAGGCCACCACACTGACCATCCGCCGCCCGACGCGCACATGGGCCGGGCTGCGCAGTTTCGTGGCCGACGGTGATTTGTTGTCCGGTTTTGATCCGCAGGTGCCGGGGCTGTACTGGGTCGCGGCACAGGGTGGTTATGGTATCCAGACCTCACCGGCCATGGGCCAGGCGAGTGCCGCGTTGGTGCGCGGTGCGCCGCTGCCCGAGGCGCTGACGCGGTTCGGCCTGGACGCTGGTATGCTCTCCCCCGTCCGCCTGGAGCCCCATTGATGAACACCGCTGAACAAGACAAGGTCATGCAGAACTTTCGTGCGATCGCCGATGCGATCGCCACGCTGTTCTTTCCCCATGCGGAAGTGGTGCTGCATGATCTGCGCACGCAAACCGTCGACTACATCGCCAACAACCTGTCCAAGCGCAGCATCGGCGACGATTCGTCGCTGGAGGACATGCTGGAGGGTGACGTGAGCGAAGTGAATATCGGCCCGTACGAAAAGCTCAACTGGGACGGCCAGAAAATCCGCAGCCTGAGCAGCGTACTGCACGACCACAAAGGTCGCCGGCTGGCTGTGCTGTGCATCAACCTGAATATCTCAATGTTTGAAACCGCCAAGGCAGCGCTGGACCTGTTCCTGTCGCCGAGCAAGCTGATCGCACAGCCGGACGCGCTGTTTCGCGATGATTGGCAGGAACGTATCAACACGTTCCTGCACGCCTGGCTGCGCGAACGCCAGTTGAGCCTCAACCTGCTGACCCGCGACCACAAGCGCGAACTGGTGCTCGCGCTGCATGCCGAAGGTGCGTTCAAGGGCAAGAGCGCCTCCAACTATGTGGCCAATGTGCTGGGCATGGGGCGGGCGACGGTCTACAAGCATTTGAAGGAATTGAAGGGTTAACGCCCGCCACAACAGTTCGCTGCCGTGATCCTCAGTCGCCGTAGATATCGGACTTGAAGTAGTGCTGGGAAATCTTCTGGTACTCGCCACTGGCACGTATGCCGTCGATGGCGGCGTTCAACTCGCTGACTAACGCCGTATTGCCCTTGCGCACGGCAATCCCCGAGCCCTCGCCCACGTATTTCGGGTCCTTGAGTTCCGGGCCGACAAAGGCGTAGCCCTGGCCGCGTGGCATCGACAGGAAGTCGCTCAAGGGGATGGTGTCGGCAAAGATCGCATCCAGGCGCCCGGCTGCCAGGTCCATGTAGATTTCTTCGTTATTGCTGTAGCGCTTGACCTTGATGCCCTTGGGCTCGAACACCTCGGTGGCATAACGGTCGGTGGTGGTGGCGCGCTGTACGCCGACGTTCTTGCCCTTGAGGCTGGCGTATTGGTCATCCACCACCGCGCCGTCTTTCATCACCAGGCGTGAGGAGGTGAAGTAATACTTGTGGGTGAAATCCACCGACTTCTTGCGGTCTTCGTTGATGGTCATGGATGACAGGGCCATGTCGATTTTCTTGACCTTGAGGGATGGAATCAGACCGTCGAACTCACCTTCAACCCACACGCACTTGACCTTCATTTGCGCACAGAGGGCGTTGCCGATGTCGTAGTCGAAACCGACGATCTTGCCGTCTTGAGTCTTGGACGCGAACGGTGGGTAAGCGGCTTCGATGCCGATACGCAGGGTTTTCTCGGCGGCCAACAGATGGCTGGCGGCGAACAAGCTCAGGGCCAGGGCGGGGATGAGGTGGCGTTTCTTCATGATCGGGTTCTCGCGGGTTGTTGTTGGTTTGGCAAGAGTGAAGAAAAATGTGCAGCAACTGTTTTGTACTTATAATTCCATACTGGACTTTTATGTCATTTGCCGTCAACTGGCAAAAAAAGTGGGAGGGGTTTGAGCCCTCCCACATCAGGTTCTGCGGCGTAGCTTAAACTTTACCTGGAGACTGGCATCGCAAACTCCGCGCCCTGCTCAATACTCTCCGACCAACGCTGCATGATCGACTTCTGCCTGGTGTAGAAACGTACGCCCTCAGTGCCGTAGGCATGCATGTCGCCGAACAGACTCTTCTTCCAGCCACCAAAACCATGCCAGGCCATCGGCACCGGGATCGGCACGTTGATGCCGACCATGCCCACCTCGATACGCCGGGCAAACTCGCGGGCAATGTTACCGTCGCGGGTGAAGCAGCTGACGCCGTTGCCGAACTCGTGGTCGTTGACCAGTTTCACGGCCTCGGCGAAATCGTTGACGCGCACACAGGCCAGCACCGGGCCGAAGATCTCTTCGCGGTAGATGCTCATGTCTTGGGTCACGTGGTCGAACAGCGTGGCGCCGAGCCAGAAGCCGTTTTCCAGGCCGGGTTCAGAGGGCACATAGTCACGGCCATCCAGCAGTAATTGCGCGCCGGCTTGTACGCCCTGCTCGATATAGCCGCTGATGCGCTCCAGCGCCGCCCGCGACACGATCGGGCCCATCTCGGCTTTCAAATCGCGGCCATCGGTGATGCGCAGGGTCTTGGCGCGCTCGGTCAAGGCGGCAATGACTTTGTCCCCTACATCCCCCACCAGCACCGCCACCGAGATCGCCATGCAGCGCTCGCCGGCACTGCCATAGGCGGCGCCCATCAGGGCATCGACGGTACGCTCGATATCCGCATCGGGCATCACCACCATATGGTTTTTTGCACCGCCCAGGCCCTGTACGCGCTTGCCGTGGCGCGCGCCGGTCTCGTAGATGTACTGGGCGATAGGCGTGGAGCCGACAAAGCTCACGGCCTTGACGTCGGGGTGTTCGATCAGTGCGTCCACCGACTCCTTGTCGCCTTGCACCACGTTGAACACGCCTTTGGGCAAGCCGGCTTCACGCAGCAACTCGGCCATGAACAGCGCGGCGCTCGGGTCGGTCGGGCTGGGCTTGAGGATGAAGGTGTTACCCGCGGCGATGGCGATGGGGTACATCCACATCGGTACCATCACCGGGAAGTTGAAGGGGGTAACACCGGCGACAACGCCCAGGGGTTGGCGCAGGGTCCAGTTGTCCATGCCACGGGAGACTTGGTCGGAATGCTCGCCCTTGAGCAGGTTGGGAATGCCGCAGGCGAATTCGAGGATGTCGATGCCACGGTCGACTTCGCCCTGGGCATCGGTGAACACCTTGCCGTGCTCGGCGACGATGATGCGCGCCAGGTCGTCTTTGCGCTCACGCAGCAGGTGCAAGTATTCGAACAACACACGGGCGCGGCGGATCGGCGGCGTGTCGGCCCAACCGGAAAATGCGGCCTGGGCAGCGGCGACGGCTTCGGCGACGGTCTGGCGGCTGGCCAGTGCGACGCGCCCGGTCACTTCACCGGTGGCCGGGTTGTAGACGTCCTGATAACGATCATCGCGGCTCACGCGCTGGTCGTTGATGTAGTGCTCGATGGTTGTGGTCATGGCAATGGATCCCAGGTGAGTAGCGTTGGAGCACACGATAGGCTTTCGATTTGTTCCAAACCAGAGCAGAATCCAGAACTTATTGTCCTTGCAGGCGAACAATACGATCATGGAAAAAGCTGAGATCGAGGGGCTGTGGACCCACATTCACTGGCTGTCGGTGCTGGAGGAACAAGGCACCTACACCGCCGCCGCCGCGCGCCTGGGCGTGAGCAAATCCGCGGTCAGCCAGCGCATCTCCGACTTGGAGAAAGCCACCGGCACGCGCCTGGTGACCCGCACCACCCGCAGTGTGCGGCTGACCGAGGCTGGGCTGTCATTGACCCGCGAGGTACGCAGCGCCTACGCGCAGATCGCCCGCAGCTTTTCCTCGGTGCGCGACTCCGTCGGCGAAATTCGCGGGCTGGTGCGCCTGACCGCGCCGGTAGCGTTCGCCCGGCAGCAATTGGTGCCACACCTTTCAGGCTTCTTGCAGCAGTACCCGCAGGTACGCATTCAACTGGACGTGTCAGACGCCCTGAGTTCACTGGCGGCCGAGGGTTACGACCTGGCGGTACGTCACGGTTTCCAGGTGCCGGAAACCCATGTGGCGTGGAAGCTGTGCGACACCACTTCGGTACTGGTCGCCACCCGGGACTACCTGCAACGCCACGGCGAACCCCGAACACCGGCAGACCTCGGCGCGCATAACTGCCTCTACTACCCACGAGGCAGCGACCAACCTGCCTGGACCTTCGAACGCGGCAGCAAAAACACCCAGCGCGTCACCGTGCCCATCGCCGGCAGTTTTTCCACCAACAACAGCGAGGCGCTGCGCGATGCGGCGCTCAACCATCTGGGCATTGCCCTGCTCCCGGACTTCAGCGCCCATGCCGCCCTGGCCGGCGGCAAGTTGGTGCAGGTGTTAAAGGGGTGGACGCTCAAGGGGGCGTTTGCCGATGAGATCTATTTGATTCGGCCGTACTCGCCCCACGTGCCCAAGTCAGTGACGGCGTTGGTGGGGTATTTGAAGGAGAAGCTGGCGGGAGGATTTCGGGTTGTTTGATCAAGGTGGGGTTGGCTGGCATCAATGAACAAGAGGGCTTGCTATAGCTCAATCCTCGCGAATACTTGCCTGATTCTCCGACTTATCGACTACCGGGATAGATACCCCTTGCACCGTCGTCTAGAGTCCAATAATGCGCGCGTAGTCGAGATGAAAACCCTTCTCAACCCCGCCGCCATATCAAGTCGCCTGTGAGCGACCCCAGGGCAGTGCCACCCCGCACTTCCCTGATAAAAACAGCACCACCAACCGTTGATCAGCAGGTGAGCCATGGAATTACGTATTAACCAAAAGGCCTATCAAGTCGATGCCGAAGCCGACACACCGTTGTTGTGGGTGATCCGCGACAACCTGGGGCTGACTGGCACCAAGTACGGCTGCGGCCTGGCCCAATGCGGCGCCTGCTCGGTGCTGGTAGACGGTAATGTGGTGCGCTCGTGCGTCACCCCAGTGGCGGGCGTGGTCGGCCGCGAAATCACCACCATCGAGGCCATCGAAGCCGATGAGGTCGGCAAACGGGTGGTCGCTACTTGGGTCGAGCGCCAGGTGGCGCAATGCGGTTATTGCCAGTCCGGGCAGGTGATGGCGGCCACTGCGCTGCTCAAGCACACTCCGGCGCCCACCCATGCGCAGATTGAAGCGGCGATGATCAACCTGTGCCGCTGCGGTACCTACAACGCTATCCAGAGCGCCATGCAAGACCTGGCCAAGCAGGAGAGCGTCTGATGAACACGCCCATCCAGCTCCCTGAAGCCTTGCTCGACCTGTCATCGGGCGAGCCGATCAACCTGTCCCGCCGCCGCTTCCTGGCCAGCACCGCCGTGGGCGCGCTGGTGATTGGTTTCGGCCTGCCACTGGGCTCGGCCCGCGTGCAAGCCGCCACCGCTGGCGCCGCCGAACGCGGCACTCAGGTGCCGGCGTTCCTGGAGATTCGCCCGGACGGCAGCGTGCGCTTGCTCAGCCCGTTCATGGAAGGCGGGCAAGGTACCCACACGGCCATGGCGCAGATCGTTGGCGAAGAATTGGATGCCGACCCGTCCACCTTCATCGTCGAAAGCGCGCCACCGGGCGAAGCCTATGTGGTGATGGAAAACGGTATGCGCATCACCGGCGGCAGTATGTCGGTGCGCATGAGCTACCCGACCATGCGTCGCTTGGGCGCCCTCGCGCGGGCCATGCTGCTGCAAGCCGCGGCGCAACAATGGGGTGTGCCGGTGGCGCAATTGACCACACAACCTGGCCGTGTGCTGCATACCGCGTCGGGCCGCTCCCTGGGTTACGGTGAGCTGGCCGGTCGCGCCCTGGACATGCCGGTGCCCGACCCTGCCACCATTACCCTGCGCGACCCGAGCCAGTTCCGCTGGATCGGCAAGCCGGTGAAGCGCCTCGATGCCTACGATAAATCCACCGGCAAGGCGCAGTACAGCATCGACCTCAAGGTCGACGGCATGCTCCACGCCGCGGTCCAGCATGCGCCGCGCCTGGGCATGAGCGTGGGCAGCCTGCGTAACCAGGCCCAGGTCGAGGCCATGACCGGCGTACATTCCGTGCACCTGCTGCCCGGCGCCGTGGCGGTGGTGGCCGAGCGCTGGTGGCACGCCAAACGTGCGGTGGAGGCCCTCCAGGTTGACTGGCAGGAAGCCCCTGCCGACTCGACAGTGCGGGTGATGCCGGCAGACTTTTCCAGCGACAAGCACCGCGACTTTCTCGCCGCCCAACAAGGCCCGGCCCGCGATGACGAAAACGAAGGCGATGTAGCCGGCGCGCTGGCCGGCGCCAAGACCCAGGTAGAAGCCACCTACCACAATCAATACCTCAACCACGCCCAGCTGGAGCCGCCTTCGGCCCTGGCGCGCTACAACCCGGACGGCACGCTGGAGGTGTGGCTGCCTAACCAGGCGCCGGATATGTTCCGTGACGACATAGCCAAGCGCACCGGTCTGGCCGCTGAGAAAATCACCCTGCACTCGCCGTTGCTGGGCGGTTTTTTTGGCCGGCATTTCCTCTATGAGTCGGCCAACCCTTACCCCCAGGCCATTGAACTGGCCAAGGCCGTGGGTCGCCCGATCAAACTGATCTGGAGCCGCGAAGAAGAGTTCCTGCGCGATGTGCTGCGCCCGGTAGCCGTGGTCAAGTTCCGCGCCGGCCTCGACGCCAAGGGCTTGCCGGTGGCCATCGAGGCGATCAGCGCCACCGAAGGCCCGACCGAAGCCCTCGCCGGCAAACAGGGTGAAAAAGTCGACCCCACTGCCGTTGAAGGGCTGTCAGGCAAGGCTTATGCAATCCCCAACAAGCGCATCGCGCAGATCTACGTCAAGGGGCCGGTCATGCTGGGCTACTGGCGTTCGGTGGGCAATTCGCTCAACGATTTCTTCTACGAAGCGTTCCTCGATGAACTGGCGGACAAGGGCGGCCACGATCCCTTTGAGCTGCGCCTGCACCTGCTACGTGATAACCAGCGCCTGACCACCCTGCTGCAAGCCGTGGGTGAGCTGTCCGGTGGCTGGAAGCGTGGCCCGTTCACCGCCGAAGACGGCAGCCGACGTGCCCGTGGCGTGGCCATGGCGTCGCCGTTTGGCTCTCACGCGGCGGTGATCGCCGAAGTGTCGATTGAAAACGGCCAGGTCAAGGTGCATGACATCTGGCAGGCCATCGACCCAGGCAGCATCGTCAACCCGGCGATCATCGAAGCCCAGGTCAACGGTGCCGTGGCCCTGGGGCTGTCGCAAACGCTGATGGAGGAAGCGGTGTACGTGGACGGCAAGCCACGGGCACGCAACTACGACCTTTACCCGGTGCTGCCGCCTGCTCGGATGGCGCGGGTGCATGTGCGGATTGTCGAGAGTGGCGAAAAGATGGGCGGTATCGGCGAACCGCCGCTGCCCGCAGTGGCGCCGGCCGTGGCCAATGCGGTGGCGCAGTTGACCGGCCAGCGCATCCGCAGTCTGCCATTGAGCCGCTACACCTTCAGCTAACCGACAGGGAACGCCCATGAACAACCGCCGATTCGCAAGAACCGCAGGGTGGCTGGTGCTGCCCTGCGTGGTCGCCGCAGGCCTGCTGGCCTGGTACGTCACGCGCCAGCCCGCCTCGCCTTTTGAACAGCAACAGGCCACGAGTTTCGACCCTGCATTGATCAGTCGCGGCGAATACGTCGCGCGCGTGAGTGACTGCGTGGCCTGCCACAGCCTGGCTGGCAAGCAGCCCTTCGCCGGTGGCCTGGAAATGGCCACCCCACTGGGGGCGATCCACGCCACCAATATCACCCCCGACCGCGAGCATGGCATTGGCACCTATAGCCTGGCCGACTTCGACCGCGCCGTACGCCATGGTGTAGCGCCGGGCGGGCGGCGGCTCTATCCGGCCATGCCCTACCCGTCTTATGTAAAGCTCAGCGACGACGACGTGAAGGCGCTGTACGCGTTTTTCATGAAAGGCGTCCAACCGGCCAACCCGCCCAACATCCCCAGCGATATTCCCTGGCCGCTCAATATGCGGTGGCCCATCGCCCTGTGGAACGGTGTCTTCGCGCCCACCGCGACCTATGCAGCCAAGCCCGGCCAGGATGCGCTGTGGAACCGTGGCGCCTATATCGTCCAGGGCCCCGGCCATTGCGGCAGTTGCCATACGCCGCGCGGACTGGCCTTCAACGAGAAAGCCTTGGATGAGTCCGGCGCGCCCTTCCTTGCCGGCGCCCTGCTCGATGGCTGGTACGCGCCGAGCCTGCGCCAGGACCACAACACCGGCCTGGGCCGCTGGAGTGAGGCGCAGATCGTGCAGTTCCTCAAGACTGGGCGCAATGCCCATGCAGTGGTTTACGGTTCGATGACCGAAGCGTTCAACAACTCCACGCAGTTCATGGCTGACGACGACCTGGCCGCTATCGCCCGTTATCTCAAGTCACTGCCCGGCGACCCGCAGCGTGATGGCAGCCCCTGGCAGTATCAGGCGGTGGCGGCGAGCCAGGATGTTCCCGGTGCCCACACTTACACGACCCGCTGCGCCTCCTGCCACGGCCTCGACGGCAAAGGCCAGCCCGAATGGATGCCGCCCCTGGCCGGTGCCACGTCGGCGTTGGCCAAGGAAAACGCCTCCGCGATCAACATCACTCTCAATGGCTCCCAACGGGTGGTGACTGCCGGCCTGCCCGATGCATACCGTATGCCGGCGTTCCGCGAGCAGTTGTCCGACGACGAAATTGCCCAGGTCCTGACCTACGTGCGCAGCACCTGGGGCAACCAGGGCGGCGCGGTCGACGCCAAGGCGGTCGGCAAACTGCGAGGGCACACCGACCCGGCCAGCAGCAGCCCGATCATCCTGCATATGCGCTGAGACGCCCCTCATAACGGCGCTTACCGCTCGCTCCCATACTCTGCATGGGGGCGGGCATTCACGGCCATCGCCTTGTCCAACAATTTTTGGAATTTTCTTTGACGTCAATTATCTGTACTTCATGAGCATAGGGAGACCTCATGAACACCAACGATCTCTTTACAATCGAATACCAACTTCACGGTAAGCCCAAGTCCTTCATCCTGCGCGCGCCACTGATGAATAACGCCGAGGCCTGGCATTGGGCAAGTTGTGATGCCGGCGTGGCGGTTATCCCCAGGTTCGGTCAACACACACTCAAGCGTGTGTCCAAACCGATGGCGGAAAAGTACGGCATTACCGATGTGCGCTGGTGCCGCGCGGCACAGATCCAGTGGGCGGAGGGCCTCACATCATGAACAGTCGCGTGCTTGATCCCACCCCAACACGGACGTGGGACGACGAAATAGCGCACAACACCCAGATGTTCTTCGAAGCTGATCGCCTGGAGGCCCAGGCTTATCAAATCATCGAGTCCTACAGCGGCGATGCGGCTACCTGGGCGCTCTTCACCGAGGCGAAGAAAACCGCAGATACGCACCGTACTGCGGCTTATCGAGAATGGATGCGCATCCAGCGTGCGATGAGAAAGTAACCTGCCTCAGGCGCCTTTGGGTTTACAGCCGATCCGGCTCGGCAACTGCCCCGGTCTGGACTTCAGCGTGGCCTGCACCGCCTGCGGCAGGGTGCTCCAGAACGTCAGCCCAGAGCGCTCTTCGATGTGATCGATGGTGACTTGGTAATTGCAGAAGTCTGCGCCCTTGGGCGTTTCCTGGTTCATCACAAAGGAGGCATACAGGCCCGTTTCAGGTGAACTGCCCACAACGATGATTTTCCAGTAGCCACTGGGAATGGTGTGCACCTTGTTCGTCCCCGGCAACGTGCCGACAAAATGCTCGTACAGCGGCCCCGTGACGACATACACCTGCTCGACGCCGGTCGCTTTGCTGAGGCTGCGTTCCTGGTCTTCCAGGCGTGCCCACGGCCCCTGGTTGAGATCGGCCTTCTGCGGGGTGATGTTCGACAGGTAATTAAGGGTTTGCCAGTCGGCAACTCCAGCCATCGACGCCAGATTGGCCTGATGCCCGCGGTCGACCTTGAGCGCAACGTTGGCGCCGTTGTAATCCACCGGGTCGAGCGTCTCCCCGGCGGGGATATCCGGGTCGGTTCGCCAGTCACGCGAGCGGCCGCTGGCCGGAGTGTCCTTGGTGATTTTGTACGAGACCCAGTTGGCAAACTTGGTCGAACCATTGTTGTTCAGCGTGTACGCCTGGCGGTTCAACGTCAGCGGGCCGCCGCCGGTGGGGCAGCCGACTGCACAGTTATCGAATGGGAGTGGCTGCTGTGGCTCAATGGTGACCGCGGATTGGCGTGTGGGTGTGGTACAGGCGGCAATGAATGGGATCAACAAAAACGCCAGGTACTTGCACTGCTTGCTTCCTTGCATGGTGTTACTCCTTGGGGTGAATCACTGATAACGCAGGCATTATGCCACTAACTGGGCAATTAGCAGGATCGCGCCATGATTGCTTGGAGAAGAGCGCACATCAGGCGTGCTCTGCCCCCATCTGCGCTGCGCAATAAAGCATCAATAGTATGACAAGTTCGTTTCAACGCTTATTTTTTGAACAAGAGCACAGCGCGGAAGTGGAGGCCAGCGGCAAGCCTCGTCGCGAAGAAGCTGTTCGCGTCCACCAATGCCTCCAACACCGCATCCCAGGCCCTGATGACCAAGGCCGGGTTTGTCCCCAGCGGGCAGATCGACAACCTTGACGAAGGTGACCCAGAACGCGTGTACGTCAAATTCATTCGCTGATCTACACAATCACCAGCGCAGCCAGATAGAGGCCCATTCCAAACACCCCGTGGTTGATCAGACTGCGCAAGCAATTCTTGCCCGGCGTCGGCGTTTTGGAGGAGGCAAACCCCGCTCCCATGGCCGGCTGTATCACCAACAGCGGGACGGCTACGGTCACTACACCCAACACCAATGCCGGCACAAAGGTGGGTGCCTGCAGCCACGCAACCCCTTCAACCCACACCAGCACCAGCGCGAAAACCACACCGGTGACGTAGTGGGCGATCCAGCCCAGGGCCACCTCACCGCGAACGGGTAATGCGTGCCCGATGCTGGAATGCGTGAACCTGCCTTGGCACGCATGACCGACCCAACGTCCCACAAACGCGAAATTCAGGGTTGGAACGCCAAGGGCCTTCATCAGCACCATCCACATATCCATCACAAGGGTGGCCCCTGCTCCCAACAACACAACCTGTGCAACCACTTCCAGCGCTGCCATATCGACCTCTTATTCATGGACCCATTGAACCTGCACAGGCATCATAGAAGTTGAAGTCAACTTCAAGTCAATGGTCTGCCAATGGATATCACCGAGGTCGTCAAACGCACGGGCGTGCCTGCCCACACGTTGCGTTTCTATGAGAAGAAAGGCTTGATCACATCGATCAGCCCACCGGGTGCTCGTCGCCAGTTTGCAGCGGCGGTGGTTGAGCAGTTGGCGGTGATCGCACTCGGCCAGGCAGGTGGCCTGTCGCTGGATGAAATACAGGCCATGCTGTCGCCCAATGGCCAGGCCGAGGTGGATAGAACCGTGCTGCTGGCCAAGGCCGACGAGATTGATGCGACGATCAAACAGTTGAAGGCCATGAGTCGCGGTTTACGTCACGCCGCCGCCTGCCCTGCCCCTAACCACGCGCAGTGCCCGAATTTTCGGCGGCTGCTCAAAATCGCCGCCGCGGGGGCCTTCAAGCGCGGTACTGTCCGCCACCCAGGAACCTTTTCTTGAATTCACAATCTGTGGTTCACCCTTTCGACCCGATGTGAGAACCATTCCCATGATCCTGATTAAAGCCGCCCTATGCCTTACGCTGCTCAGCGTCGGCTTCATCGCTGGCTATGCGGCCAAACCCACAGAACATCTACAAGTCTCAGCCGGCCAACTCATGGAATGCGGCGAACTCACGATGCCAACACTTGGGATGTGAACGGCGACCCGGCAAGCACATCGGTACAGGCCGTTTTCAGCCGTCCGAAGCAACTCCCGAGGGCTGCAGGGAAAAGCCATTGCGCCCGGCAGCCTTCGCACGGTAAAGCGCCGCATCGGCCGCCTCGATCAAACCCAGTGCCGGCTCCAGCCGTGAGCCCCTGCCCGCCGCAATACCGATACTTACACTCACGTAACCGAGCGGGCTGCTGGGATGCCGAATGTTTTCGTGCTGCAGACGCTCGAGGATCCGCCGCGCGACCACCACCGCGCCTTCATTGTCAGTGGCAGGTAGGATGATCGCCATTTCCTCTCCGCCATAACGCGCCACCAGGTCTGACGGCTGCCGCACACTCGTCTCCAACAGTGTGCTGACCGCTTGCAGGCAAGCATCTCCAGCGACGTGACCACAGGCATCGTTGAACCGTTTGAAATGGTCGATATCGATCATGAGCAACGCCAGCGACGTACCCTCGCGCTGCGCCCGTCGCGCTTCAAGGGCCAGGGTTTCGTCGAAGCAGCGGCGGTTTGCCAGGCCGGTCAGCGCATCTTTCTTCGCCAATTGCGCCCATTGCCGATTGGAGTCGAGCAACTGTTGCTGGGCGACGCGCAACGCCTCTTCCGCCGCAGTACGTCGGCGGATATCTAGAATCAGGAACCCGCCGATCAACCCGGTCAACCCCAGCAGCCCCGCCACCACGACCGCTGACAGCGCCGCCTCGATACGCCACGCCGCGAGGGCTTCGTGCTTGCCCAACGCGACGGTGGTGATCAGTGGCAGGGTCTCGCTTTTGCGGAAGGCATAGAGCCGCTCCACACCGTCCAGGCTTGAGGTGTACGCGGCGGTGCCGACCGTTTGGTCGACGAGATACTGGGTATAGATAGGCGACTTGGAAAAGTTGCGGCCCATGTCCTGTTCACGGAAGGGATAACGCACCAGCAACGTGCCGTCGGCGTAGGACAAGCCGATCGCCCCTTCCTGGCCTACATCGAGCTTGCCGAACACCCGCAGAAAGTTTTCCACCCCCAGCGTGACGGCGACGACACCGGCGAACTTACCTTGTGCGTCATTGAAACGGCGGCTGACGGTGACCACCCATTCCTGATTGGCACGGCTGCGAATCGGCGGGCCGATGAAAGGTTCACGGCTCGGATCATCGCGATGATGAATGAAATAGGCGCGATCGCTGCTGTTGGCACCCTGCGGAATCGGTCGATTGGACGACATCAACCAGCGGCCCTGATGGTCATAAACGGTGATGCCACTGAGTTGCGGCATCAGCGGCTGCTGTCGACCGATCAACGCACTAATGCGCTGGATTTGCGCCGGGCCACTGCCTTCGGTTTCCAGGCGCTCGACCAACCCGAGCAACAACAGCGAGCTTTGCCGGACGATACCTTCGGTATAGGTCGTGAGTGCCTGAGTCAGGTTCAAACCATGAATGTTCACCTCTGCCAGCGCTCGGTCACGGGAAGACAGGACTTTCCAGATGGTCAGCGAGGTCAGGGAACAGCCAATCACCAACAGCAACAGCATCACAAGGCGGATATCACGCTTCACGTCAGTCCCTTAAGGCAGTCCGGTTTCCGATCCAGCCATCGTGCAAGCGCCAGCACTCACCGCGGGCACATGTTCCGGGGCGCAAGCATACAAGCAGTCTGCCGAGGTTGCATCAGCCTGGCAGGCCGAAAAACACGGAGAACCTCTTGGGCAGGCGTGTTCAACGCTCCTTGATGTGGTCCCAAAGCTGGGCAACCTGCTCGGCAGTGGCGGCTTTTACCCGGGCCAGATCGACCGGGTAGTCAACACCTGGGTTTTCGACAAACCGCGTCGCCGTAAACTGGCCGTTGCTGGCGCGCAGTACATAACCGCTGTCCCGGCATTGCTGCGACGCCAGAAAGACAACCCCAGGCGTCACCCATTCGGGCTTGAGGTTTTCCGGTTCGCCGGTCACGCCCCACATGCGCGTCTTGGCCACCGGCGATACGGCATTGACCAGGATGCCCACCGGGCCGCCCTCCATGCTCAATGCATTCATGATGCCCAGTTGCGCCATCTTGCCAGCGGCATACGCCACCAGGCCCGGTTGTGCATAGTGCGCGTACATCGCACGGTCAGAGGTCGTCAGCACCACCCGGGCGGCAGTAGAGTGCTTGAGGTACTTCCAGGCATGTTTGCATAACCACACGGGCGCATAGATATTGATATCCACCGCGCGGTTGATGAAGGTTGCATCGGCCTCTTCAATGGGCTGGTAGCCGACCCAACCGGCGTTGTGAATCAAGATATCGAGTTGGCCATACGTCTGGATGGCCTTCGCTACCAATTGCTGGCAACCCTGTTCGGTGGACAGGTCACCGTGATGCCCGACCACGTTGTACCCCTTGCTGCTGAGGGTGTGTGCAGCGTCCATGGCAATGGAGCTATCGCCTCCAGCACCCAGGTTATCCGCGCCGATATCACTGATCACCACATTGGCGCCCAGCTTGGCCAACGCTTGTGCGTAACTGAAACCCAAGCCTCGGCCAGCTCCGGTTATAACGGCGGTTTTTCCTGTAAAGTTCATTGGCTGTTTCCTCTTGAGTGCCCTCCCACCTTAACGAGGTGCCTTTACGTTGTTTAATACTAACGGCGGCGCACGTTGATACCTGGCGCATATCAATGGCCTGACCAGCACACTGATCAATTCAAATGAAGGAACAGAAGAAATGATCGAAACCCGCCTGCTGCGCCAATTCATCGCCGTGGCTGAAGAGTTGCACTTTCACAAGGCGGCCCTTCGCTTGCACATGGCCCAGCCGCCACTGAGCCAAGCTATCCATCGCCTGGAAGACAAGCTGGGATTCAGCCTGTTTACCCGCAACAAACGCGCAGTCACGCTGACCCCGGCCGGCGCTGCATTTCAGCATGCAGCCTATCGCACCCTCAGCGAGCTGGAGCTGGGCATCGAACACGCACGCCAGGTATCCGAAGGTATCGCCGGCACACTGACGGTGACCGCGGTGTCGATCGCCTATTACGAATCGCTGCTCAGTAGCCTGCGCCAGTTTCGCGAGACCTTTCCCAAGGTCCAATTGATCATCAAGGAAATGCCTTCCTCCAGCCAGGCCAAGGCCCTTGTGGCGGGGGAAACGGATATTGCCCTCATGCGCAAGTTGCCGGTGGCGGCGCAGAACGTCGAGACACGCCTGCTGCTGGATGAAGAGATCGTCCTGGCGCTGCCTGCCCATCACCCCAGGGCCAAGGATGGCCCGCTCGACTTGAGGGACTTCGCCGGGGAGGACTTCGTATTCACCCCTCATGCCCTGGGCACCGGTTACCACAGCCAGTTGATCGCCTTGTGTGAAGCCGCCGGTTTTTACCCAAAGGTGGTGCAGGAGGCCGCGCAGCTCCACACCCTGGTCGGCTTGGTAGGCTGTGGCTTCGGTGTCGCCCTGGTACCGGAGTCGATTGCCCATTCAGGCATGCGCGACAAGGTTGTGTTTCGCCGGATCGCCAGGGTGACCGATGCGCCCAACCCGGCCATCGGCCTGTATCTGAACTGGAACCGCCACAACGAATCACCGCTGATAGCCAGCTTCATCGCCTTGCTCGATGCCAACGTCTCCCCGCGCTTTTGCGCTGGCGGGTAGCGCTCACACATGAAAGCGCGCTGGCCGAAACTGACTCAGCAACGGCGTAGCAATGCGGGTTATCAGCTCCTGGCTCAAGAGTCGCGCCAGGGTGGGCGCCAGGGTCAATCCTGGATGGGCACTCATGATATGAAGCCCGCCGTACTCACTCATTGGCCCGACGATAGGAAGGCGGTCGGCGGGTATCGGTCGCCACCCTACCGCCACGGACCGCAGCGCTATGGAGTGCGCCCCGTTCAATTGCCCACGAATGGCGTCAAGGGCCCTGAGCGCAATCGCCGATGGGCCATTTTCTTGCGTATCGTCGATGTAGTCTTCGGCCGCGATCAACGTGCGCGCTCCGGCCTGACGGGCTTCCATTTCAGCGTTCGAAACAATGCCATTAAGAAAATCGTGCGCCACGTCAAACTGGATCAGAATCGCAGGGGATGGCCGAATGGGCAGGTGCATGCCATGACGAGCCAGGAGATCAAGGGTTCCCAAGCCGGCAGCCAGTACTGTGTTACTTGCATACCTATTGCCCGCCTGCGTACTGACACCAACCACCTGCCCATTTTCAACCAGCAGCGCGTTGACTGCGCAATCACAGACCACACTGGCACCAAAGCCTTTGGCGGCTTGAATCAGGCATTCAATGGCTTCGCTCGGCGCGGTTATCCCTGCAGCCCGGGTATAGCGGGCTCGACTGGGCGGGTGGGCAAGATTGGGCTCAAGCGCCCTGATTTCATCCTGCGAAATGGTCACGGGTTGCAGGGCAGAAAGGTTCAGGCCTGCCTCTGGCACCTCGTGGTTTTCCGGGCAGACCCCATAGGTCAACTCCCCACTCCAACGCAACGGGAACGACGGCAACTCTGCCTGGAGGTGCCTGTAATCATCTATCACACTTTGCGCAAACTGCTGGACAGGGCCGCTCAATGCACTGGCATTGATCCAGCCGAATGCGTGGCCGCTTGCGCCGCTGGCCGGTCGCGACTCCTCAATCAGTAACACGCGTTGCCCTGCCTGGGCACTGTAATAGGCTAGGGATGCGCCATGAATTCCGGCGCCCACTATAATCAAATCGTATGAATCATCCTGGTTCACTAAAGAATTCCCCTCCCTGGTATTAATACTCTTCTCTCGATCACAGGTTACCTTCCTCGAGCAAAACGGCACCCGTGCCGAGCTTGCTCAAATGATCACCGGAATTGCGCAGTGGGCATTCGTCCATGGAAAGACACCCGCAGCCGATACAGCCGTCAAGCTGATCGCGTAGCCGGATAAGACTGTAAATCCGTTCACTGAGCATATCCCGCCAAACGGTGGAGAGGTGTGCCCAGTCTTTTGCCGTTAGCGGGCGCCCGGACGGAAGCTCATCCAGCGCAGCCTTGATGGTCGCCAAAGGGATACCTGCGCGCTGCGCGACCTTGATCACGGCAATCCTGCGCAGCACTTCCCGAGTGTAGCGACGCTGGTTACCCGCACTCCGCTGGCCTTGAATAAGGCCTTTAGCCTCGTAAAAGTGCACAGTTGCGACCGTGACGCCGCATCTGCGGGCCAACTCACCCACCGAGAGCGGCAGCTGTACATTGATCATGAATTCATCCTTTCTCTTGACCTCATGTTTACATGAGGTTTTATAAGGGATGTCGGTTTGCCGCTGCAAGCCTCACGCGCAACTGCGTGTGGAATCTCGACATGGAGCCGACATGAGTAAGCAACAAGCCTCAGTTGATCAACGCCCGCGATCCGTCCCGGCACCGGGTGGCAGCCCTGACAGTAGCGGCTGGCAAGCCATGCTGTCGGGTGCAAATGGTGTGCGCTCCCTTGCGCTGGCAGGGGGGGTGGTGCTGCATGCGATCAACGTCTACATCGCGACCACGATCCTGCCGTCAGTGGTCAGGGACATCGGTGGCATCGACTACTACGCCTGGAACACCACGCTGTTCGTCGCAGCCTCCATCCTCGGTTCGGCGCTCTCGGCCAGGCTGTTAGTCAGCGCAGGGCCGCGCGGTGCGTACGCCATTGCTTCGCTGGTGTTTGCCTGCGGCGCGCTGATTTGTGCGTTCGCGCCGTCAATGCCTGTGATGCTGGTCGGGCGGTTGGTACAGGGGCTGGGCGGCGGTTTTCTGTTCGCCCTCTCCTACGCCATGATCCGACTGGTATTCACGCAAGCCTTGTGGCCAAGGGCAATGGCGCTGGTTTCGGGCATGTGGGGCGTGGCAACCCTGATCGGCCCTGCGGTGGGTGGCCTCTTTGCTGAACACGGCGTCTGGCGAGCGGCTTTTTGGTCGCTGATCCCCGTGGCCGCTTTGTTCGCCCTGTTGGCAATGGTCGTGCTACCCAAGCGCAGTGCTGAGCAGTCGGCGCGCTCACCCCTGCCCATTGCCCAACTGGTGTTGCTGACATCGACGGTGCTCGCCGTTTCAGCCGGCAGCGTCTCGCCAACTTTCTTCTGGAACATCGCCGGACTTGGCGCCGCCACCCTTCTGACTACGCTGCTGATCGCCACGCACAGCCGTGCCCGCCATAGGCTGCTGCCGGCCGGAGCATTCAGGCTCACATCACCCTTGGGCGCGCTGTATGCAACCCTGTCGCTGCTTGCCCTGGCCGTGACCAGTGGCGAGATTTTCGTGCCGCTGTTCCTCCAGGAGCTCCACCACCAATCGCCGCTCATCGCCGGCTATCTCGCAGCACTCATGGCGGCCGGATGGACGCTGGGGTCTATCGCCAGTGCCGGGGCAAACGACAAAGGCATCCGCCGCGCCTTACTCGCCGGCCCGTTCCTTGGCTTGGCTGGCATGCTGGCGCTTGCGGTGTTGATTCGAACCGAAAGCGCCGGTGGCTGGCTGACGCTCGCGCCGATCTGCCTTGCGCTCGTCGCCATCGGGCTGGGCGTGGGCCTGGCCTGGCCTCATTTGCTGACCCGTATCCTTCAGGTCGCCCCGGCGGGTGAGCAAGCCCTGGCGGCGTCGTCGATTACCACTGTGCAGTTGTTCGCCACCGCGCTCGGCGCTGCACTGGCGGGAATGGTGGCAAATCTTGCCGGGCTTACGGAGCCCGGTGGTATCCCTGGCATGGCAAACGCAGCTGGCTGGCTGTTTGGCGTGTTCGCCTTCGCACCGGTACTTGCCGTTTTGACCACGCTGCGAGTGATCCGCACGCGTCACCAAAACCAATAAGGCAGAAACTTGCTGATTGGCGCAGTGGTCGTGGGCTGGTCGCGCACAGGACGCCTGGCCCAGGCTTAGCCAGCCAGTTGCGCAGAGCCCGCTATGGCACAATGCCTCGCTCATAACTCAATCGTTGAGACCTCATGATTCGTGACTTTCAAAACGCAGACCTGGACGCTGTACTGGACATATGGTTGCAAGCATCAATCCAGGCCCATCACTTCATAGCCCCCACCTTCTGGCATGAACAACTGGACGCCATGCGCGAGGTATACCTGCCCAGCGCCATGACACGAGTGTTCGAGGCAGACGCGATACCCGTCGGTTTCTGCTCCGTCCACGCAGATACCATTGCGGCACTGTTCGTATCACCTGAGCATCAAGGGCGCGGCATCGGCACGCAGTTGCTCGCGGACGCGAAGGCGGGCAAGACAGCTCTACAGTTGAGCGTGTATTGCGCGAATACGCCCAGCATTCGTTTCTATGAGCAGCAAGGCTTTGTGGTACTCAATGAACAACGGGATGAACACACCGGTCACATGGAGAAGGTCATGCGTTGGGTGGCTTGAGCTATCGCGGAACGTCGCGCCCGTAGGACGTGAAGGCATTATCAAACGGGAACAAACGACCCAACGTACCGCTCAGTATAGTGTTGGCGCCTGGCGTTTATCGGCCGGCGTAGAATGGAGAGCTACTGTGTCCACTTCCGAGTTGACCTCGCGTGTCTTCTGCACGCCACGCCATACCACGCATTATGTAGAGATGGGACCTGCCGAGGGGCCATTGATGATGTTCCTGCACGGCTGGCCGCAGCTGAGCCTGATCTGGCGCGCACAGCTAGAAGCGTTCGCTGCCGAAGGCTGGCATTGCGTCGCACCCGACATGCGCGGCTATGGTGGCTCTTCTGCACCAGCCCTCACCAATGCGTACACCCTTGAAAACATCGTGGCCGACATGGCAGAACTTCATGACCATCTCGGTGCAATGCCCGCCATCTGGGTGGGCCACGATTGGGGCAGCGTGGTGGCGGGTGAATTGGTCGCTCATGAACCTCAGCGCAGCCGCGGCGTCGTGTTGATTTCGGTCCCGTACTTCCCCTCCACGAACGCACTGCCGACGCTCGTCCCGCTGGTTGACCGAACGATCTATCCGGTGGATCAGTATCCAGACGGTCAATGGGACTATTACCGCTACTACAACACGCACTTTGCGTCCGCCGTCGCTGATCTGGATGCGGATAAAGCCGCGTCGCTGGCGTCGATCTATCGACGAGGCGACCCGGCGAGCATCGGCAAGGTTGCATCAAATGCTCAAGTGACCCGCAAAGGGGGGCGGTTCGGCCAAGCGCACCGTGCCCCACCTACCCAACCCGACCTCGCGCTCTGGCCGCAAGCGGACTTCGCTGCACTGGTGCATAGTTTCGAGGCCCATGGTTTCCTCGCCCCCTGCGCGTGGTATCTCAACGACGATGCCAACATCGAGTATGCCCACCGAGCGCCCAATGGCGGCCGCATATCATTGCCCGTATTGTTTGTGAACGGCGATTACGACCCGATGAATACTATCAAGGGCAACCCGTTGGGCGACCCCATGCGTGAAGCCTGCACAGACCTCACCGTGACGAGCCTGTCCGGCGGGCATTGGCTGCCGGTGGAATGCAAGACAGAGCTCGTTGAAGCCATCAGCACCTGGCTGAAGAATAGAAAGTGGGAATCACGACCCTCGTCGTATCAACTATGACGATGCGTTTGTCCAAAGCAAAGCCATCGGCCTGACCAAACCTGTACCACCCGATACCATGGCGCGGCCCTGAACAGGTCAGAAGGCGCACGCTGTATTCAAGACGGGGCACGCTGGTGCTGAATCAGCTTGCGCCCTTCCTCCCACAATCCCGTCATGCGCCACTGCTGCTCCAGCACACCTTCGCCGAACGGCTGCACGCCACCCAGGTTTTCCCCCAAGGCCTGGAAGTAAGCCCCCTCTTCAAACAGCAGGATCCACTGCGCCGATTGCAACAGGCGCGGCCCAAAGAACGTCGCGCCACCATTGGCTTCCAGCACCGCAGGCACATGAGGGTCGGCGGCGAGCGCATCGAGAATGAACCTCGACTCCGGTTGACGCCGGTCGATATACACCGGTAGTTCGCGAGCGAGCGTCACGCGCTGCGCCGCTGCATAGTTGAGCGGGAACACCCTGTGCGCGGCGGCCCAGCCACCCAGGTACGGCGTGTGCACATGGATCACCACATTGACCTGGGGTGCTTCGCGAAACACCGCTGCGTAGCGCCGGCCACCGCCACCCTGGCGGCTTTCACTCAGTGGCGCGCCCACGGGCAGGAACTCATCCAGATGCACCACGCCGTCATAACTGGCGACCACGGCGCGGATACCCTGGTCATCATCCCAGGGCCCAGGGGTGGCCACGACAATCAGCAGATCAGTGCCAGTCACACGAACATGGGCCTGGAAGGTATTGGTCGCGGTCAGCGTGCGGGTCTCTTTCAAGACCCTGAAGATCTTCGCGGTGTCGCGCTTGGTCTGTTCGACTTGTTGCAGTACGGCTTCACTCAACGAGGCAATCTGGCTCAATTTATTCAACTCCATGCTCAGAAATAGTCACCTGCAAAGCCAGAGCACGAGTTGTGCCACCGCCGTCAGGCCAGGCTCTGCGGCCTGTAGCGGGCGGTGACTGTTGAATCTCCAGCAGCCCCTGCTGACCGACTGCTGCCACAGCAGCACCTCGCCCGGCGAGCATCAGGATCGGGCGCGTGATTACGCCAATGCCCGGGCATGGCATGAGCGTTGCTATCAGGCTTTAACAGCCACGCTATTTCCATTTCGTTTCGGAGTCTGCATGAGCACGGAGTTTTTCTGGCGGCTGCCCTTGGGCACCGACGGCCAGCAATTGAGTACAGACCTGCACAATCGCGGCAGCTTCAATTCAAGCCCAGGGCATATCGCGCCCGGCCATCGACCCAACGGTCAGCCTGACGGTTTTACCTACATCGATTACATCGCCCAAGTGGCCAAAGCCGCCGAGTTGGCCGGCTTTGAAGGCGCACTGTTGCCCACCGGCCCCGAGCCGTGGATCGTCGCCGCGGCCCTGGCCCGGGAGACCCGACGCATCCGCTTTCTGGTTGCCTTCCAGGCCACCTGGACGCTTCCCGCCTATGCCGCGCAACAGGCTGCCATCCTTCAGCACTTGAGCCACGGCCGCCTGGACTGGAACATCATCACGGGTGGCAACCCTGCCAGCCAGCGTGCCCAGGGTGACTTCCTCGACCATGACCAGCGCTACCGCCGCACCGGGGAATTCCTCGACATCATCCAGGGCATGTGGGAGCACGAGCAGTTCTCCTATGAAGGCCAGGTCTACCAGTTGGAGAACGGCTCCCTGCCCCCCGGCCTGCGCGATGAGCGCAAGCCCGGCATCTATTTTTCCGGTTTCTCCGAGCCGGCCCTGGATGTGGCCGCCAAGCACGCCGATGTGTACCTGAACTGGGCCGAGCCCCTGGACACCCTCAAGCCACACATGGAGCGCGTGCGTGAACGCGCGGCCCAGCAGGGCCGCGAAGTGCGCTTCGGCCTGCGGGTCGACCTGTTCGCCCGGGAAACCGAAGAAGCCGCCTGGCGCGATCTACGTCGTCAATTCGATGCCGTGGGTAATCGCGGCAGCAGCGAGGCCAAGGCCTTCGTCGGTGGCTCCGATTCGGTGGGGGCTGCACGCCAGACGGCCTATCACCAGAATGTCGATCGTTTCGAAGACCTGATCATCGGCCCCAACCTGTGGGCCGGCTTCGCCAAGGCCAAGCCCGGCCCGACCGTGGGCCTGGTGGGCAGCCACGAGAATGTCGCCGAACGCCTGGTCGAATACCGTGACGCGGGCTTCTCGACCTTTATCCTCGCCAGCAACCCACACCTGGAAGAAGCCTTGCGCATTGGCCAGGAAGTGTTGCCACTGGTGCAAGACCGCCCTTCGCGCTGAACAAGGATGACCATGAGCCAAACACCTCTCGACACCCTCTGGTACACCCACAGCCCCGTCCCGACCGGGCTGGGCATTGCCGTGGAATCCGGACGCCTGGCCGAAGCGTTCCTGCCAACGGGCACGAATATCCAGGCGCTGCGCGAGTCCAGTGAACGGGATATTCGCGAAGCGCACTTCGACCATCACCTGCCCAATTCGGTCCGCCATGGCGGCAACATCCCGGCGATCTGGGCCTATGCCAACTGCAGCGACACACGCCTGCTGGGACTGTCGTGGAGCGACGAAGTACAACTGATCCTGACTACGGTCGAAAGCGGGGTCAAAACCGTCCGCGACCTCAAACACCGCCGTTTTGGCATCCCCAAGTGGGCCAATGTGCAAATCGATTTCACCCGTGCCCAGGCCCTGCGTGGCCTGGAGAATGCACTGAAGCTCGAAGGCATGAGCGTCAGCGATGTGGACCTGGTGGACTACCCCTATGGCGGCACCTACAGCGACGAACAAGTACGCCACGTCCACGGCGCCCAGGTGTCGTTCGGCTTCAATCGCACCCAGCGACGCAACAATGAATTGATCGGCCTGCTGCGCGGGGACATTGATGCGATCTTTCTCAAGGGCGCCCACGCCGTGCAATTGGCCGATGAGTTCGGCCTGCACATCGTCATCGACACCGGCTCCCACCCCGACCCGATGATCCGCTCCAATAACGGTACACCCCGTACCCTCACCGTAGACCGGCACTTGTTGGAGCATCATTTCGACGCGGCAAAAACCATCGTCGATTGCGTGTTGCGCGCGGAGCAATGGGCCTGGGCCAACCCCGAAAAAACCCGTCAGTTCCTCGCCCGCGAACTCAACACCAGCGAGTACTGGGTCGCCACCGCCTACGGCGAAGATGCCCATCGACGTTTACGCACCATGCTCGATGAACAGTCGATCCTGGCACTGCAGGACTTCACCGATTTCCTGCAGCGCTGGCAGTTCATTCCACGGCGTTTCGATGTGCGTGACTGGATTGATTTCAGCGTATTGGAAAGCGTGCTGGGGGCCACGTCAAAATTGTCGATCTAGCTGCACTGCATGCATTCTCGGCCGGTTTACCGGCCTTTTTTTTGCCTGACTAAACGCGCTTGTCGGAAATTAAAACAGCCCTTGCTGACGCGCTGCTGCTGGGGCAGCACTCCTTTCGGCCGACTCAGTAACTCACGCCAAAATCAAAAAAAATAATCCAATTAAAACAAGGCTTTAGATCACACCAGTAACTTGGCATACCCCCTGCTATACAGAGTTACTTTCAAGGTTTGCAGCGCATTTAAAAGACAACTTAAGCAGACC
This sequence comes from Pseudomonas haemolytica, assembly GCF_009659625.1. Lineage (GTDB taxonomy): Bacteria > Pseudomonadota > Gammaproteobacteria > Pseudomonadales > Pseudomonadaceae > Aquipseudomonas > Aquipseudomonas haemolytica. The sequence continues at coordinate 519,160 of NZ_VOIW01000006.1, forward strand.
GAAAAGTGACAGGTAAATTACTTTCGGAGGGGTTATGCACAGCACTAACAGGATTACCCGCAGCATCTGGCTGGCCACGGCCTTGGCGGGCACGTGGCATAGCCTGCCTGCACTGGCGCAGGAACAAACACCCGCCGCAGAACAGGACACGGCACCGACGTTGAAATCGGTGACGGTCACCGCCCAACGCCGCGAAGAAAGTGTGCAGGACATCGCCAACGCCGTCAGTGCAGTGTCAGGGGAAAGCCTTGGCCAGACCGGTACCGACTACATCGGCAAAGCCATCCAGTTTGTGCCTAACGCCCAGGCCAACAACCCCGACGGCGATGCGCGACCACGCTGGTACATTCGCGGCGTCGGCACCGGCGATCAAGGCGCCGCCACCGTGTTCCCGGTGGGTGTGTATGTCGACGACGTCTACCTCAACGCGCCGCTGGCCGGTGGTGACCCGCTGTTCGACCTGGACCGCATCGAAATCCTGCGCGGACCACAAGGCACGTTGTACGGAAAGAACACCACTGGCGGCGCGGTGAATATCCTGACCAAAAAGCCGACCTTCGAAAACGACGGCTACGCGACCCTCGGCTACGGCAGCAAGAACGAGAAGATCGTCAATGGCGCACTCGGCGGCACCCTGGTGGAAGACCGCCTGGCTGCACGCGTGTCGTTGTACTCCAAGGAGCGCGACGGTTTTATCAAGAACGTCTACGACGACAAGGATTACGACCGCGTCGACAACAAAGCCGTACGCCTGCAGTTCCTCGCCAAGTTCAACCCCGACCTCACCGCGCTGTGGAGCCTGCATGACAGCCAGGCCCGCGGCACCGCGGCGGGCCTGTTACCGGTGGGTCGGTTCCCGTGGCTGGGCGGCTATAGCCGCAGTAACCCGGATCGACGCTACATCGACAGCAACGTCGACAATAAATCGAAGATCGAACACGCCGGCACGTCCCTGACCCTCAACTACGATTTGGGCGACTACCGCCTGACATCGATCAGTGCCTACGACGAAACCAAACAACGGGCTATCGGCGACGATGACCTGTCTCCTGTAGAAAGCGGTCGCAGCTATACCAACAACCGCTGGCGCCAGTACTCCCAGGAATTCCGTATCGCCTCCCCCACCAGCGAAACCCTGCGCTGGATCCTCGGCACGCATGTCTTCCACGAAGACCTGCAAAGCGCCGGCGCCACCTCGGCGCTGCCGGATGCCGGCGCTTCAGAAGCGAGCTACACCGGTACCTCGTTCGATCACAAGAACACCAGCTACGCGCTGTTCGGCAACCTCGCCTACGACTTCACCGACCAGTTCACCGTGACTGGCGGTCTGCGCTGGACCCGTGAGAAAAAAGACATCGACCTGGACCTGGTGCAAACCACCGGCAGCAACTTCAGTGGCGACTGGTGGGACGCCGGCTCCCTGCAAAACCCGGTGGACGTGACGGGCGCAGGCATCACCACCAACGGCAACGCCCGCCGCAACAAGACCTGGAGTGCGGTGACCTACGACCTGACCCCGGAATACCGTATCAACGATAACCTGCGGGTGTACGCACGCTACGCCAAGGGTTTCCGCTCTGGCGCGTTCAACACCGGGCTGTCCAGCAGCCTGGAGCAGTTGAGTACGGTACAGCCGGAGACCCTCAACTCCTATGAGCTGGGGCTCAAGTCCGAGTGGCTCAACGGCCGTGTGCACGCCAACGCCAACGTCTTCTACTACGACTACAAGGACATGCAGGTCAGCGCCACCACGACCACCACCAGCGGCAGCCTGGTGTCGTTGCTGACCAACGGCGCCGAGGGCAAGGCCCGTGGTGCGGAGTTCGAACTGGAAGCCCAGGCCACCGACAACCTGCACCTGCAATTGGCCGCATCGCTGTTCAGCAGTGAGTTCACCGGCGACTTGTGGAAAGGCAACAGCTTTATCCGCGCGCCGCGCCACACCTATGCGCTAGGTGCCGACTACCGCTTCGCGCTGGACATTCCCGGCTCCCTGGTGCTGGGCGGCGACCTGCGTTACCAAAGCAAGGAGTACTTCATCTCGGCCTACCAGCAGTCGCAGTGGACCTGGCTCAACCAGGGCGGTTACACCGTCAGCAATGCGCACTTGAGCTACACCACGGCCGATGAGAAATACAACATCACCGGCTTCGTCAACAACCTCACCGACAAGCACTACCAGACCCATGGCTTGTCCCTCAATCGCGGCAGCGCGCCGTACTGGGCCGCGTTTGGTGACCCACGCACGGCAGGTGTCACCGTCACGGCGAAGTTCTGAGCCGCCCATGAAGACGTCCTCTTCGGCACGTCGCCAACTGCCAGTCCCGGCCTGATTGCTGCCCTGGCAGCAGTGCTCCAGCAACGCGCTGCACGCGCAGCAGCGCGGTACCCCTCACCCACCCGTGTTTGCCGGGCCTCGAGGCTTGGCATACAAGCTGCAAGATTCGCAGCCAGCAGACTGACAAGAGTATTTGCATGCCCAACCTCTCACTGCCGGCGCTTGCGTCCAGGCTCTCTTGGCTTATTTCGCCGTTGGCATTGCTCGCGCTATGGGCCGGCGTCGCCGCAGCCGGGGTGTTCCCTCGGCAACTGCTGGTGCCCCCCTTGCAGGTGTGGCGCACCTTCGAGCTGTTGCTGGGCAATGGCGAGCTGCTGGAACACTTACTCACCAGCCTCACCCGCCTGGGCTGGGGCTTGAGTATCGGCGCCGCCAGCGGATTGCTGTTCGGCTTGCTGATGGGCTTGTCGAAGACCGTGGAAGCTTATTGCGGGCCGCTGTTCCACAGCCTGCGACAGATCCCCAGCCTGGCGCTGATCCCGTTGCTGGTGCTGGTGTTCGGCATCGATGAAGTGTTCAAGATCGTCATCGTCGCCGAGGCTGCCTTTTTTCCCCTCGCGCTGGCCACCAGCCAAGGCATCAAGGGCATTCCCCGCAGCTATTTCGAGGTGGCGGCGGTGTATCGCCTGCCCTGGCTGAGCCTGGTCAAAGAGGTCGCGCTGCCGGCGGTGACGCCGCAGATCGTCACCGGCCTGCGCATCGGCCTGACCCGCGCCTGGGTGGTGCTGATCGCTGCCGAGCTGCTGGCAGCCGACAGCGGCCTGGGCCAGATGATCGAGATGGCGCGGCAGATGCTGCGCATCGACGTGGTGATGGTCGGCATCGTGGTCACCGGCATCGTCGGCTTCGCCCTGGACTGGTCCTTGCGCCGTCTTGAACGCCACTTGCAGCGCTGGCAGCCGCCAGGGGTGGCGTCATGAAGTCAGGGTTCAACTATGCCCGTGGCTGGGTGTTGCCCCTGCTGTTACTGGCGGCCTGGGACTGGGCTTCCAGTCGCGGTGCCAGCGGTGCCTATGCGGTGGTGCCGTTGGCACAGATCGGCGCCGGATTGCTGGAAATCATCGGCAATGGCGAACTGCTGACCAACCTGCTCGCCAGCCTGTTGCGCACCAGCCAGGGCCTGATGTTCGGTGTGGCTGCCGGTACGGCGCTGGGCGCCTCCATGGCCCTGTCAGCCTGGGGCGAACGCTTGATCGCCCCGCTGTTCCATAGCTTGCGCCAAGTACCGATGCTTGCCTGGATCCCGCTGATCGCGCTGTGGTTCGGCAATGGCGAAAGCTCCAAGGTACTGATCATTGCCTTGGCCGCCAGCTACCCAATGGCGCTCAACACCTTTGAAGGCTTGCGCCAGGTCGACGCCCGCCACCTGGAAGTGGCCCAGGCCCTGGTCCTCACACGCCGCCAGCGCTTCGTCCTGGTGCTGCTGCCCTCAGCGATGCCGAGTGTGTGTACCGGCGTGCTGCAAGCGATTGCTTTCGCCTGGGTCACGGCGGTGGGCAGCGAGCTGTTCCTGTCTGCCGGCCCAGGGCTGGGTAACCTGATGATGAATGCCGAAGCCGGTGCGCGCATGGAGATCATCCTGTTGTGCGTGATCAGCATCGCCGCCCTGGGCTACGGCATGAGCTTGTTATTCACCCGCCTGAGCCGCTATCTGCTGCGCTGGCGCCCCTGACTTTGAAAGGCCTGGAAATGACTGCAATCGCACCGGACATGGTTTCTCTTACCCCACACACCTTTCCCGGCGCTCTTGAGATCAGAGGGCTGAGCAAGAACTACAGCCTCAAGGGCCAGCGCCTCGCGGTGCTGGACGGGATTGACCTCAAGGTCGCACCAGGGGAGTTCGTCAGCGTCGTCGGCCCCAGCGGGTGCGGCAAATCCACGTTGCTGCGACTGATCCTCGGGCTGGACAACGACTATCAGGGCCAGATCCTGCTCGACGGTCAACCCGTGCTCGGCACCAGCCTGGACCGTGGCATCGTGTTCCAGGACCACCGTCTGTTCCCGTGGATGACCGTCAGCCAGAACATCGCCCTGGCCCTTAAAAACCACCGCCTGAGCCCCCAGGCCAAGCAACAACGTGTGGACGAACACATCGCCAAGGTCAACCTCCAAGGCTTTGCCGACGCCTACCCTCATCAGCTGTCAGGCGGCATGGCCCAGCGCGCGGCCATCGCTCGTGCGCTGATCAACACACCCAAAGTACTGTTGCTGGATGAGCCGCTGGGCGCCCTGGATGCCTTGACCCGGGTGTATCTGCAACAGGAACTGCAACGCATCTGGGCTCAGCAACGTTGCACGGTCATCATGGTGACCCATGACATCGAAGAGGCGCTTTACCTGGGGGACCGGGTGATTGTGATGCAGGCGCACCCCGGGAAGATTCGGCGGGAAATCACGGTGGGCCTGCCCCACCCAAGGGACCCCCTGTCCCCGCACCTGCATGAGCTGAAGGTACAACTGCGCAGCGAGTTGCTGGGCGAGCATCACGCGTGATGCCGCTCCCCCTTACTCAGGCTTGACCGGGTAGCCACCGATGGGTGGCAACTCGCCGATCTTCTCCAGACGCGCACGTACGATATTGCGGCTGATGCCCAACAGGCGACCGGTCTGCAACTGGTTGCCATGGCAGAACTGATAGGCCGTGCGAAATACGCACTCTTCGATGTGATCGAACAGGTTGTCCAGGTTCTTCTCGAACAGGCTGATCAAGGCCGACTCCAGATCCCCGCCGCTCGCCGCAAGCCCCAGGGGCGCCTGGATTTCCTGGCGGACGGCGGCACTCATTTCCACCAGATGCAAATCCCCCGGCTGGATCAATTGCTGACGGCACACCAGCAAGGCGTGGTGAATGGCGTTCTCCAGCTCGCGAATGTTGCCTGGCCAGTTGTGGGCCAGCAGTTTGCGCTCGGCCTCAGAACTCAGTTGTGCACTGCTGTAGCCCAGGCGCCGGCAGTGTTCGGCAACGAAGAACTCGGTGAGCGGCAGGATGTCTCCCGGACGCTCACGCAAAGGCGGCAGACGGATGGTTGCCACATGCAGCCGGTAAAACAGATCCTCACGGAAATTACCCGCCACCACGGCATCGGCCAGGTTGATATTGGTGGCCGCCACCAGCCGCACATTGATCGGAATCGGCGTACGCGAGCCCAGGCGTACCACCTCGCGCTCCTGCAGTACCCGCAGCAATTTGACCTGCATGCCCAGCGGCAAGTCGCCGATTTCATCGAGGAACAAGGTGCCGCCGTTGGCCGCTTCAAACCAGCCGGCTTTGTTCTGGGTGGCGCCGGTGAACGCGCCCTTCTCATGGCCGAAAAGCTCACTTTCCACCAGGGTTTCGGGAAAGGCACCGCAGTTGACCGCGACAAAATTCTCCTGGCTGCGCCGGCTCAGATTATGAATCTGGCGCGCCACCAATTCTTTGCCGGTGCCGGTCTCGCCAATGATCAAGGCATTGGCTTCACTGGGGGCGAGGCGCTCGATGCGGTTGAGCAGTTCCTGGGAGCGCGGGTCTTTGAAAACCAGTACGGTGGCCCGAACCGTTTTGCTCAGTTCACGGGCGTTGGGGTGGGTGAGCAATGACATCTTACGGTCCTGTGTCCAAAGTACTTGGGCTCATATTGAACCAAGCCGCATAGATAAAATAATTATTAATTAGTATTTGGTTATTCTATTAAAGAATATAAAAATAGCTGCTGCTGGAGCAGCAACCCATCAGCAATCGGTCGCTGCCTGACCAGCACAAATCCCCCCTTGAGCCCGTCAAACCCTCTGGTACAGGGCGCTTTGGCGGCTGGCATGCATTCTGCGTTGTAGCCCGGTATTCGTCGTTTGACCACCGAGGCCTGTTCATGAAATCAACCCGTTCCCTGCCTGCGATGATCGCCACACTGCTGGCATCGCCGCTGGCCATGGCCACCGAGATCGACCCACAGCGGTTGAGCCAACTGGATCAGGATATCCAGCGCGCCACGCCGCAACTGATCGAACTGCGTCATGCCATTCACCAGCATCCCGAACTGGGCAATCGCGAATTCGACACCGCCAAACGCGTAGCCAAACGCTTGCGTGAACTTGGGATCACGGTGCAGACCGAGGTGGCCCACACCGGTGTCGTGGGGATTTTGCACGGCGGCAAACCCGGCCCAGTGGTCGCTATCCGCTCAGAGTTGGATGCGCTGCCGGTCACCGAACAGACGGGTCTGCCCTACGCCTCCAGCGTTACCGTGCCCTACAGCGGCAACGATTTCAGCCAGGCCGGCAAGACCGTCGGCGTGATGCATGCCTGCGGCCATGACGCGCATATCGCGATTGTACTGGGGGTGGCCGAAGTGCTGGCCAAGCACAAGGACAGCCTGCCCGGCACGGTCAAGTTCATCTTCCAGCCAGCCGAGGAAGGTGTGCCGGTGGGCGAGAAAGGCGGCGCACGCTTGATGATCGAACAAGGCGTGTTGGCTGACCCGGCGCCGGCAGCGATTTTCGGCCTGCATGTGGGCCCGGGGGCTTCCGGGTCGCTGTCGATCAGCCGCCAACGCACCACCGCCGCGGCGGATACCTTTGTGGCCACAGTGACCGGCGAGCAAACCCACGGCGCCTTTCCCTGGGCTGGCATCGACCCGATCCCGCTGGCGGCGCAAATCGTATTGGGCTGGCAAACCATCCCGAGCCGCCAGATGGACTTGGTAGCACTGCCGGCGCCGGTCATTTCAGTCGGTCGCATCGACGCGGGCGTACGCAGCAATATCATCCCCGCCCAGGTGCGCCTGGAAGGCACCGTGCGTACCTTGAGCCAGGCCCAGCGCGACGATGTGATCGAACGCCTGCGCCGCACCGCCAGCAAAATCGCGGAAAGTGCCGGCGCCAGTGCCCACATAGAGGTCACGCCGACCTACCCGGCAGGTTACAACAACAGCGCCTTGGTGGATGCGTTGCTGCCCCAGCTCAAAGCCTCTTCCGCGCTGGCGGTGGACATCGAATCCGGGGTCTATGCAGCAGACGACTTCGCCGAATACTCGCGCAGGATCCCCGGCGTGTTCTTCGGCCTGGGCGTAACGCCCGACGGTATCGATCCTGCCCACACCTGGCCGAATCATTCACCCAAATTCCTGATGGACGACGACGCCCTGCCGGTGGGCGTGCGCGCGCTTTCACGCGTGACACTGGCCTATCTCGCCAACAACGGTTTCAACCTGCCTGCTGGAGTACAGCCATGAACCTGCCCTACAAACGCCTGATCGCCACACTGGCGCTGGCCCTGAGCCCGGTCCTGACGGCATTGGCCGCTGCTACCCCTGACAGCGTGCGCATCGGGATTGTCTCGTTCACCCAAGGCGGAAAGCCGGTATTCGGCGGCATCCCCGGGCGGGTGATCGAAGAGGGCTGGCTGGAACAGGAACTTGAAAAACGCGGCGTCGCCCTGGAGTGGCAAGCCCTGCCCCACGCCAACGCCGGCCCGCAAATCAACGAGGGTTTTTCCAACAATGGCATGGACTTCGCCGTACGCGGCGACCTGCCCTCGGTCATCGCCCTGGCCGGTGGTGTGCCGGGCAAACTGGTGGTGCCCGGCGGCAGCGGCAACAACATTTACCTCGTGGTGCCCAAGGACTCGCCGGCGCATTCCATTGAAGACCTCAAGGGTAAACGCCTGGCCCTGCACCGTGGCCGTCCATGGGAGTTTCCCTTCAGTGAGTTCCTGGCCAGCAAGGGCCTGGCGCTCAAGGATTTCAAGATCGCCAATATCAACCCGCAAGTCGGGGCCGCAGCGGTGTCGGCGGGTAAGGTGGACGCCGCGGTGCTGCTCAGCGAGGCGTATCTGCTGGAAGACAAACACGTTGGCCGGGTGCTGTGGTCAAGCAAACAAGGCGATGCAGACTGGCGCCTTGTGTCAGACCTGTGGGGCACCGAGCGCTTTGTCGACAGCCAGCCGCAGTTGACCCAACTGGTCGCCACCGCCTGGGTCAAAGCCAGCCAATGGCTCGCCGACCCACGCAATGCCGATGAGTACTACCGCTTCTCGTCCCTGGCCGGGACCCCGCAAAGCGTGTTGCGCCGCGACGACCAGGGCGACCCGGTGCCGTGGGCCCAACGCTGGGCACCGAAAACCGATGCGCAGTTGCTCAAGCACTTCGCCGCTCTGTCCCAGTACGCCCTGAATAATCAGTTGATCAGCACCCAGCCCGACCTCAGCCAGTCGCTGGCCACCCGCTTCACCCACCAAGCCATTCGTGACCTGGGCCTGGTGGACCTGTGGCCCGACCTCAAGGCCCAGGTCGAGAGCACCCGCTAACCCTTTCCCGGAGATCGCTTGATGAGCATGGACTTCTTCACCCGCCTGCCCTTGCATGGCGAAACCCGATTCCTGCCGGGCGACCCGCACCTGGAGGAGAACTACCGCCTGGGCGAACACATCCGCCCGCACTTTCGCCATCTTCGTCAGCCCGCTGCGCGGCATCCGGCGCACCCTAGCGAACAGGTGGCGTAATGGAACAGACGTTTTTAAGCCGCCGACGCTTCCTCGGCAACAGCCTGACCCTGGGCTCAAGTCTCGTGCTGGGCAGCAGTTTGCTCAGCGCCTGTGGCGACGGTGCAGCGCCGGCGGCCAAGGCCATCACTGCGACCAGCGGCCCACAGTATGGCGGGCGCCTGCGCCTGGGGGTCATCGATGGCAGCCGCAGTGGCAACCTCGACGCACATAAACCCGTGGGCAGCGGCATCATTCGCGGCTTTGCGCTCTACAGCAAACTGTGGGAATGGGACGAGAACATGCTGCCGCGCCTGGCCCTCGCCGAAGAGGCCGAGGTCAGCCCGGACGCGCGCACCTGGACGCTGCGCCTGCACAAGGACCTGGAGTTTCACCACGGCAAGACCATCGACGCCGACGACCTGGTGTTCTCCATCCGCCGCCTCACCGACCCACAACTGGCCTCGCCCTACGCCGCACTGCTGCACTGGATCGACCGCGATAACCTGGAGAAACTCGACGCGCGAACCCTTCGCGTGCGCTTCAAGGACGGCGCCGGTTTCGTGCCGCTGCCGGAAACCTGGGTCAACTTCGGTGGCATCGTGCCGGTGGACTATCACCCGGTGACCAACCCGGTGGGTGCCGGCCCCTACAAGTTCAAGAGCTTCACCCCTGGCCAACGGTCGCTGTTCACCCGCTTCGAGAACTATTACAAGGCAGGAAAACCCTACGCCGATGAGTTGGAGATCATCGACTTCAAGGATCAGACCTCACGCCTGTCGGCTCTGCAATCCGGGCAGATCGACCTGGCCAATGGCTTGGCCAACGAACACCTGCGCCTGGTACAGGCCGATCCGAAACTGCAAGTGCTGACCTCTGTGACCGGCAACTGGCTGTCCTTCGACATGAACCTCAGCCAAGCGCCGTTCAACGACCCGAGGGTGCGCGAAGCCTTTCGCCTGATGGCTGACCGCGACGAACTGGTGGCTCGTGCCTTGAATGGCCAAGGGCGCGTGGCCAACGACCTGTATGCTCCCAATGACCCGACCTTCAACCACAGCATCGCGCAACGCCCCTACAACCTGGAGCGGGCCAAAACCCTGTTGCGTGAAGCCGGCCAGGAACAGTTGAGCGTGGAACTGGTGGCAGACCACGACAGCGGCGCCGTCGCTTCGGCGCTGGTGTTCGCCGAACAGGCCAAGCGCGCAGGCGTAGACATTCGCGTGCGCCAAGTGGACAGCGCCACCTTCAACGGCCCGCAACTGACCCAATGGCCTTTGAGCACCGGTGGCAGCATCGGTGCGCCGTTTCTGACCTGCGGGCTGCACGCTGACGCGCCGGTGTCAGTGGCCAATAAAACCCACTTCAGCGACCCGCTTTTCGACCGGCTGTTCCTGGAGGCCCTGGCCCAACCCGATCTGGAAAAACGCCGTTTGCTGGTGCACCAAGCGCAACAGATCCAACATGACAAGGGCGGGATGCTGATCTGGGGCTACGCCAACCTGCTCGATGGCATCGCTAGCCGCGTCGGCGGGGCCCAGGCCGAGAAGACCTTGTTCCCCACCTGGCGCTTCGACAGCCTGTGGCTCAAGGAGCCGGCGTGAGCTGGCTGGCACGGCGCCTGTTATCCGGGCTCGGCACCGTGTTATTGATCAGCGTGCTGGTGTTCCTGGCGATCCGCCTGCTGCCCTCGGACCCGGCGCGGGTGATCCTCGGGCCAGGCGCCCCCGAGGCGTCGTTACACACGCTGCGTGAGCAATTGGGTTTGCACTTGCCGCTGTGGCAGCAATACCTGCAATGGCTCGCAGCAGCGTTGCGTGGCGACTTGGGCCTGTCGCTGGACTCACAGGTCGCTGTGACCCAACTGCTTGACCAGCGCTTCGCCAACTCCCTGGCCCTGCTCAGCCTGGTTGCGCTGTGCAACCTGCTATTGGCCGTGGGACTAGGCACACTGTTGGCGCTATACCGCGACCGCTGGGTCGACCGCCTGACCTTGCCGGTGCTGGTGATGTTCAAGTCACTGCCGGGGTTTGTGCTGGCGATTGCGTTGATCATGTTGTTCGCCACCAGCCTGTTCACCTGGCTGCCGGCCGTGTCACTACTGGACCCCGAACGCTCGGCGTTCGCCCAGGGGCGCTATCTGGTACTGCCCGTGGCGGCGCTGGTGCTGGCCAGCGCGCCGTACCTGATCCGCCTGGTGCGCGCCGCGATGATCGAAGCGTTGCACAGCGACTACGTCGCAGCCGCACGCCTGCGTGGCCTGCAACCCTGGCGCCTGGTGCTCGGGCATGCCTTGCCCAACGCAACACTGCCGCTGATCCAGGGGCTGGCCTTGACGCTCAGCGTGTTTTTCAGCAGCACGTTGCTGGTGGAGATCGCATTTACTTTCCCCGGGGTGGGCAGCTTGCTCAACGATGCCATTCGCCTGCGCGACGTGCCGGTCATTCAGGCCGCGGTGAGTGCGATTGCGGCGTTTGTGGTGCTGGTGAATCTGCTCGCGGACCTGCTGGCCACGCTGTGTATTGCGACACTGCGCACCCAGCGTTTGCAGCCCTAAAGCGAGTGCTCCAGTAGTTGCCGCGTGTAGGCCGCACGCGGTTGCTGGAACACTTCGGTCACCGCGCCCTGCTCCACCAGCCTGCCGTCCTTGAGCACCAGCACCCGATCCGCCACCGCCCGCACCACATTCAGGTCATGGGTGACAAACAGCAACGCCATCCCCTCATCCTGCAGGCCGCGCAACAGCGCCAGGATCGACGCCTGCACCGAAACATCCAGGGCCGAAGTGATCTCATCGCAAATCAGCAACCGGGGCTCACACACTAGCGCGCGAGCAATCGCTACGCGCTGGCGCTCACCGCCCGACAAACTGCCGGGGTAGGTGTCAGCCAGTGACACGGGCAACGCCACACGGATCAACGCTTGCTCAATACGCTGGCGCAACGCTGCGCCCTTGAGGCCGAAGAAATGCCGCAACGGCGTGGCCAGGCTTTGCGCCACGGTGTGACGCGGGTTCAAGGCGCGCAGCGGATTCTGGAATATGTACTGGATACGACGGCGCTGCTCTGCCGAGCGACCGCCCACGGCCAGGCTCAATGGCTCACCGGCAAAGCGCAACTGCCCGCACGCCTCCTGCGCCAGCCCGACCAGGGCACGGGACACGCTGCTTTTACCCGAGCCAGACTCACCCACCAACGCCAGGCACTCGCCCACGTGCACGTGCAGGCTCACCCCCTCGACGACCGGCCGCCCTGCATAGCGCACCGCCAACTCGCTGACCGCCAACAGTACCGGTTGCGGCGCAAGCACCGTCGAGGGCCTGGCCGCCAACGTGGCCGCAGCCAGCAGCCGCTGGCTGTAGGGGTGGCTGGGCTGGCGAAACAACTGCGCGGTCTCGGCACACTCCACCACTCGGCCGGCGTACAGCACCATTACGCGGTCGGCGAGCGACTTGACCACCGCCAGATCATGGGACACGTACACCGCCGCCACGCCCTGGCTTTTGCACAACTGACGCAGGGAGGCCAGGAAGCGCGCCTGGGTGGTCACGTCCAACGCCGTGGTCGGCTCATCCAGCACCACCACCTGTGGCCGCAAGATAAACGCCAGGGCGAGCAATACCCGCTGCTGCTGGCCGCCGGACAATTGATGGGCAAACCGTTTGAGAAAGCCCTCGTCATCCGGCAATCCCACTTGCTGCAGGGTTTCCCGCAGGCGCTGTTGCCGCGCCGCACGGGACAATTGCGGCGCATGGGCCGCCAGGGTTTCGTGCAACTGCCTGAGGATGCGCAACGCCGGGTTAAGCGCCATCGCCGGGTCCTGGGGGATATAGGCGACCAAACCGCCACGGGCTTTGCGCAGCGCTTCGCCATGCAGACTCAGCACGTCGGCACCCGCGACAATCACCCGCCCATCCGTGAGCTGCGCGCCCTTGCGCACATGGCCTAACAGTGCGGTGGCCAACGTGGTTTTGCCCGAACCGGACTCCCCCACCAGGCCAAGGATTTGCCCCGCACTCAATTCGAAATTGATCTGGGCAATCACGTCTCTGCCACTGTCCAGTTGCACCCGCAGGTGCTCAACGCGCAACGGTTTCATGGCGTATGCTCCAACACCCCGGCGCGCACCCGACCTATGCCTTCGGCAAGCATGTTGGTGGCGTAGGCGAACACGCCAATCAACAAGGCCGGCACCAGCACGGCCCAGGGTTGCAGGACCAGCCCGCCCTGGTTCTCACTGATCATCAGGCCCCAGTCCGCCGCCGGTGGCGCCACACCGTAGCCAAGGAAACTCAGCCCCGACAAGATACCAATGGCCCAGGTCAGCATGCTGCCCAAGTGCACGAGCATGGGCGTGAGGATGTTCGGCAGTACTTCGCGTAACAACAGGTGCCGGCGCGGTAATCCCATGGCACGCAGCACTTCGATAAACGCCTGCTCCATCACGGCCTGGGTACTGGCGCGGGTCTGGCGAATCATTCCGGGTAGAAACGCGAAGGCCACGGTCAGCACGATCACCCACGGCTCACGTCCGAGCAACGACACCACCAACAGCACCAGGATCAACTCGGGAAAAGCCAGGGACACGTCGGCGCTCCAGCGAATCAGCCGGTCCAGCGGCCCACGGGAGAACCCCGCCAGCAGCCCCAGCCCGGCGCCCGTCAGCAGCGCCAGCAACGACGCCGCGAGGGACATCCACACCACGCTCCAGCCGCCCACCAACACTCGCGACAATACGTCATGCCCGAGGTAGTCGTACCCCAACGGCGCACCGGCCGTGGGCGCGCCGTACACCGGCCCGAGCAATTCACTGGCGCCATAGGGCGCCAGCAACGGCCCGGCGAGCGCCAGGCCGATCACCAGCAGGCTCAGCCCCGCGCCCTGGCGCACTTGTCGATTGGCCGCCAGAGCGCGCCAAGGAAGAGACAACATGGGGCTCACCTCGCAGACAACGACGGGATCTCGAAACCATGATCCAGGTCCAGCAATGGAAACAGCAGGTCAGCCACGCGTTGGGCTTCATCGATCAGCGGATAGCCCGAGAGAATGAACGCCGACACGCCTTGTGCCTGGTACTCGCGCAAGCGCTCGGCGACCTGGGCGGCGCTGCCCACCAGGTAGGTACCGGCCGCCGGGCGCAGGATGTCGAAACCGAAGAGGCTTGGCCCTAGCCATACATTGGGGTAGATCTCCAGCTCCCGAGCCGAGGGCAGGCGCCCTTCACGCAGGGTCTGCAGGTTGCGTTGCACCTGGGGATCTTCGCTGACGTAACTGCCCAGGGTTTCGCCGGGAGGCAGTTGCCCCGCGACGCTGTCCAGGGCTGTTTGCAGCGAGGTGCGCTGTAACAATAACTCGGCGTGGGCCCACGCCTCCTCCTCGGTCTCGCGCACGATGATCTGTAAGCGTGTGCCGAAACGCAGGGTGCGCCCGCGCTTCGCCGCTTCGGCGCCGACACGGCGAAATTTCTCACCCAGACGTGACGGGGTGTCGGCAAAGCTCAGGTACACGTCCAGCAAGTCCGCCGAATGGGCAACCCCGGCATCGGACGTACCCGCGCCCCAGAACTCGATCGGGGTGGATTGCGTCGGTGCCAACCACCCACCCAGAGGGTGATGGGCCTGCTGTGGGTCACGCGGCGCCAGCTTGATGTACTTGCCGTCAAAGCCTTGGGTTTGACCGGCATACACGCTGCGAAACGCGCGCCAGTATTCGCGACTGAAGTCGTAGCGCTCATCGTGGGGGAAGTGCACGCCCAAGGACGCCAGGCCGCTGTCATCACCGTTGACCAGGTTGAGCAACAAGCGCCCGCCCGAATACTGATCGAAGCTCAACGCCCACTTGGCCAGGACCGCTGGTGACAATTCACCGGGGTACTGCGCCACCAGAAAGCGCAGGCGCTGGGTGGCATCGATCAACGCAGCGGCGGTGGCCAGGTTGGCATTGGGGCTGGTGCCCAACAGCGAGCCATAAAAGCCGAGGCGGTCGGCAACCACCGCGATCTGCTTGAGTTGCTCGAAACCGGTCACCCAGCGCCCCGCTTCTTCCCACGGGTACGGGCCGTCGGGGGCGGTGAGGTACCACAAGAGTTTGATTGTCATGCTGTGTCGCTCCAGTAAAAGGTCAGGGATGCACGCGTGGGCATGGCCTTAGAATCGGGTCAGCGCGCTGACACCAAAGGTGCGCCGATCACCCCGCGCGTCCCAGGCCACATCGAAGGGCAAGGGCACGCTGTCGGTCTTGTAGTGTTTATCGGTGAGGTTGTTGACGTAGGCGGTCAGGTCCAGGTCCAGCCGCCCGCCAAAATGGTAGGTGGCGCTGGCGCTGCCGAGCGTGTAACCGCCCTGCGAGACGCTGTGGTCTTCCTGGGCGGTGGGCAGGAAGTAGATGCGGCTCTGGTAGCGCCAGTCGCTGCCGAAATTCAGCGAGTCGCCGTTGTCCAGCGGGATGCGGTAGCTGGCACCCACCGCCAGGGTGCGCGACGGTGACCGCGCGATGCGGTTGCCGGAGTAGTCAATGCCACCGGATTCGAAGTCCTGCAATTGGGTATGCAGCAAGCCCACCGAGGCATTCAGGTGCAGGTTGTTGATCGGCAGGGCTTCAAGCTCGAATTCGGCGCCGCGAATCACGCCCTTGCCGCTGTTGGTCAGCAACGACACCACTTGGCCGTCGCGCACCGACACGGCGTTGACCTGAATGTCCGAGTAGTCGTAGTAGAAAACGTTGGCGTTGGCGGTCAGGCGCTCATCGAACCACTCGCTTTTGATGCCCAGCTCATAGGCGTCGACGTTTTCCGGCGCCACCACCGCAGCCTCGGCCTGTACCAACGCGCCGCCACTGAAACCGCCGGAACGGAAGCCTTTGGCATAGCGCAAATACACGCGGGCGTTGTCGTTGAGCTGGTACTGCGGGGTGATGTCGTAGGTGAGTTTGTTCCAGGTGCGTTTCTCGTCCTGGATCACGGTCGTGGCCAGCGGCCCGGTGTAATGCTTCCACCATGAGTTCGCACTGCGGAACGACACATCGTTGCTGTCGGTGGCGGCCACGCGTTGCAGGTCGATGTCTTTGGTTTCACGGGTCCAGCGCAGGCCGGTAGTGAGGCTCAAGGGCTCGGTGACCTGCCAGGTGGTGCTGCCAAACAGAGCGAAGCTGTCGGTGTTCTGGTCGATGGAGGTTTTGCCGTAATCGGCGACGCCGAAGGCCTGGTTGTAGTCGGCCGGCAGTAAAGCGCTGCTGGCGGCGCTGTCCAGGTGTTCGTGGAACAGATGGGTACCGATGATCCAGCTGACCGGCTGGTTCTTCGCCGACGACAGGCGCAGTTCCTGGGACGCCTGCTTCCAATGGTCGTCAGAATAGGAACGGCCGAACTCGTAGATGCTCATGTTCGGGCCCTGGGCCTTTTCCTGGATGTCGTCGAACGCGGTGATCGAATCCAGTTGCAGATCGCCCAGGTTCCACTTCAACGCCAGCTGCACACCATTGTGCTGGATGCGGTCCTCAGCCTTGCCGGTGAACGCCGCATGGCCGGTATTGGGCTTGGGTGCCGGGCCGAACAGTGTGGTACCTCCCGGCCCCGCGCCCCAGGCACGCGTGGCAATGCCCTGGCCTTTGTAGTCACGAGCATGCAGTTGAAGGGTGGCTTGCAGGTCATCGTTTATTTGCGCCAGCAATTGCAGGCGCAGCGCCTGATCGTGGATGTTGCCGACGGTGTGGCCATCCACCTTGTTTTTCAACTGGCCATCGCTGCTCTGGTCGATGAACGACACGCGTCCGGCCAGCTTGTCCTTAAGCAACGTGCCGCCGTAGGCGCCTTCATACAGCTTGGCGTTGTAGTTGCCGGCATCGGCCTTGAAGTAGCCCGCGGGGTCTTCAAAGGTGGGTTTGCGCGAGACAAAGTTGATCGCCCCGCCGGTAGTGTTCTTGCCCCACAGGGTGCCTTGGGGGCCGCGCAGCACTTCGACACGCTCCATGTCGTACAGAGGAAAGCCGGTGGCGACATGGGGGTCGATGTACACGTCGTCGGCGTAGATGCCCACTGGGTAGACCGTGGTCGAGGCCATATCGCCGGAGCCCATGCCACGGATGTACCAGCGCGGCCGTTGGTGCCCGGCGAACTCCGGGGCGATGGCGTTGGGTACGTTGCGCAAGGCCTTGCCGGCGCTGAAACCGCCACCGCTGCTCTCGATGTCCTTGGCGCCGACTACAGAGATCGCTGAAGGCACATCCTGCAGCGACTCTTCGCGCTTTTGCGCGGTGACGGTGACAGTGGGTAAGGCATCGTTGCCTCCAACTCCTTCAACGGCGGCGAAGGCAACCTGGCTGTGCCACGCCAGGGTGCCAGCAATCGCCAAGGCCAGGCGGTTGTAGCGACATTGTGCGGGCATGGGCTTAGCGTCCTTGCGTCGGCGTGGCAGAGGCACGGCTCGACAGCAGTGCGCGGGCGTCTTGCAGGGGCTGGGGGGCGACCCATTGGGCGAGGTCGAAGTCGTGCTCGAGGAAACCGTGGCGATAGAGGAAGTTTTTTTGCAGCGCCAGGTATTCCAGGCGCTCGGTCGACAGGTCCGGGTGCAGTGAGGTGTGGAAATCGCCGCGATAGGCCGCTTCCACACCGGCACTGGCGGCGCGGGTTTCTTCCGCCAGGATGCCCCGCAGTGCGTCGAGGTTCTGGCTGGCCCAATCGGCGGCGCGCAGGGTTTGTGCGAGGAAACGCACCACGACGTCGTAGTGTTCGTCCAACAGGTTTTGGTGGAGGGTGATGGGCCGTGGCGTGCCATTGTTGATGCGCTGGCGCGGCGTGGCGACCTGGTCCAGGTCGATGCCCACCACCAACCCGAGTCGCTGGGCGGCGTCGGCAGCGGAGGCGCCTTTGACGTACACCGCGTCCACTTCACCGCGTACAAGGTGATCGAGGCCCGACCACAGGCGCTGAAGACCTTCCTGGGGTGGCAGGCTGTCGTCGCGGGGGTGCAGGGCCACCTCCACCAGGTGGACATCAGTGAAGTCCAGGCCCGCCAACGAGAGTGCGCCCTTGTAGCCGGACAAGCTCATGGCACGGGCGATGCTGCCGGGGCGGTCGCCCGCTTCCCAAGCTGGCAGCGCCAGGCGCTTGCCACGCAAGTCGCGGGGAGAGCGAATGCCCGAGTCGGGACGCACAAGGATGGTTTGCCATTCCTCGATCCAGGTCAGACCGATCAAACGTGTCGGCGTACCAGCGCCGCGCGCGGCCAGGGCCGGCACGTTGCCGCCTTCGCGAAACAGCCCAGGCAGTTCGTGATCGTAGTGGTGACGCCCCAGCTGCTGAGTGTCCTGCAAGGTGGCAACGCGGATGCCGTCGCGGGCGAACTCCTCGGCCAACCAGCCCAACTTGAACGCAATACCGGACGCGGTGGGTACCGGGCAACGAGTGAACCACAGCGTGTCCAGCGTGGGGGTGGGCAAGGTGGCAGCAATGGGCATGGGAACTCCGATCAGCGCGAATGAAAGACCCGATAACGGGTAGATACGCAGCCCATCGCAACGACCATGCCAACAGAACAAGCACCTGATTTACAAGGATTTAATTTAAATTAGAGACCCTAAAAACAACCGACTGCTGCCAGCGCAGCAGGCCACCAGCAACCATTGCTGCCGCTGCCACAACACGCCACACACGCACCCTGCCACCGCCAGCGCACACGGGCGAACAGGCGCTGGCGCAGAACTTGCTCAGCACCCGTATGGACCTACTTTTACCTGCCCTGCGAGACTTTCATCCATGAGTAACATCGCCCCTCATCTCCCCCTGCGCACCGAACGCCACGCCCTGGAAGCCGCTGCCGCCGCCGCCGTGCGGATCGCCCAACTTGCAAACGATCCTGCACACAACGAGCAGTTGCCCAGCCGCCAGGCTCAATGGCTTAGCGACTACGGCCTGACGGCGATTGGCGTGCCTGCGGCGCTGGGCGGGCTGGGGGCGTCAATACTCACCCAGGTGGAGGTAGTACGGATCATTTCCGCCGCTGACGGGGGTGTCGGCCAATTGCTGCAGATTCACTACGTAATGCTGCGCGGCATACTGGAGGACTACAGCAAGACGGCACGCCAACGCATCGTCAGCGATGTATTGGCCGGCAAGCGCCTAGCCAACGCCTTGGCCGAAGTCGGCGGGAAAAACAAATTTGCCTTGAAAACCCGCGTGGAGCGTCGCGCAGACGGGCAACTGGTGCTCAACGGCAGCAAGTTCTACTCGACCGGCGCTTACCTGGCCGACTGGATCTGGCTGGCCGCGGCCTCGGAGCAAGGCGGCGCGGGCATCTGGCTGCACCGCGACACTCCTGGCTTGACCTTGGTGGACGACTGGCGTGCATTCGGTCAGCAGCACTCAGTGAGCGGCACTGTACGCTTCGAAGACATCATCCTGGATGCAGATTACGTGCTGCTGCGCGAAGGGCCGATGAAACGTACCGGGCTGACCTTTCCACAAATCCTGCACGCCGCCATTGACACGGGCATCGCAGCCGGCGCCTTGCAGGCCGGGGTCGAGTACCTGCGCCAGCATGCCAGGCCTTGGGTGGAAAGTGGTGTGGACCGCGCCAGTGAAGAGCCCCACGTGATCCGCCAGATTGGCGAATTCGCCCTGGCCTTGCGCGCTGCCGAATCATTGTTGCGCGAGGCCGCGCGGTTGTTCGACCAGCACCTGCAGGATGAGCACGACACGGCGTTGCAGAGCGAGCTGATTCTGGCGGTGGCGACGGTGCGCGCCCATTCCGATAGCGCTTCACTGAAGATCTCCAGCGAGATGTTTTCCCTGCTCGGCGCCAGCTCCGCCCTGAGCAAATGGAACCTCGACCGCTTCTGGCGCAATGCCCGCGTGCACACCACCCACGACCCGATTCGCTGGCGCTTGCACCACGTGGGCAACTACTACCTCAACGGGGTGGACCCCGGCGAATACACGGCGATCCTGGCCAAAGGGGAACAGGGTCGGGATCGCGGACAGTAGTCAGCGGGCAAATCGCCCCTTGGCCGTATGGAAAAAGGGGTGATCCCAAGTATGTTTCCACCTATAAGGTGTCCGGAATCCGTAAGTGAACGCGGATTAAATTGGGTAAGCGGGCGCTGTCATTTAAACAAAACAATTCAAGCGTTTCGAATAGGAAACTCCAGACGAAAGCTAGTTCCTAATTGACTGCTATCTACGGTCACTCGACCGCCATGCAGCTGCAGAATCGAGCGAACGATTGCCAGCCCCAGGCCACCGGAATCGTCCGGCTGATTGCGTGAGGGGTCGCAACGGTAGAACCGATCAAACAGTCGAGGCAGATGTTGCGCTGAAATCGGCTGGCCCTGGTTGTGCACGGTGACTTCAATCCTGTTTTCCCACACCACACTGCTAATAGTCACTGCCGTAGCAGGAGAGCCATAACGCAACGCATTGGCCAGCAAGTTAGCCAATGCTCTACGGATCAAGGCAGGATCACCACGCAACTGATCATGGGCGTGATTGATCAGAGTGACATCACGTTCTTGCGCCACACCTTCAAAATACTCACACAGTTGCTCTACCAGATCGTGCAGGTTGATGAGCTCATCACTTACAGAGGCATGCGCCTGCTCGGTACGCGCGAGAAACAGCATGCTGTCGATCATTCGCGCTAGACGCTCATACTCTTCCTGATTGGAAACCAGCAGGTTCTGATAGTCCTCGATTGAACGACCATGCCTCAGGGATTGTTGGGTATGCCCCATCAGGTTAGAGAGTGGGGTCCGCATCTCATGGGCGAGATCCTCTGAGAATCGTGACAGCTGGGCGAACCCCTCTTCGAGGCGTGCAAGCATTTTATTAAGCGCCTGGCTGAGCGCTTGTAGTTCACTCAGTTCGTTGAACTCATCCAGCCGCAGATACAGATGGTGTACATCGATTGCGGCAGCGCGCTTCGCCAGCAGACGCACAGGTCGTAGGCCCCGCTGACTGACCCACCCGCCGAGCACAAACGCCAGCAGCGAGCCGACTGACATCGCGAGCCAGAGCTTGAGTCGGTAAGCCGCCAGCATCTGCTCGCGCTCACTTAACAACTTGCCAGCAATCAGGGTCAAGCCGCGATCACCCTGCATGACATGCTGCCAGGCAAGCCGCACTGGTACTGAAGAGTGGCCCTCACCGAGCTGAGCCTGGGCTGCGACAGGTAACTTGGGCAAGCTCATGCTGACGGGGTTGATTTCGATCAGCACCTGGCCAGTGTCATCGACAATCCACAGCAGGTTGTCGCGATTGCCCAGCATGTTTTCGTAAAGTTTGGGCCGATTTCGTAGTTGCTCGATGCTGTCACTGTCGTTGATCAACGCCTGCATGCGCTCCAGGCGCCCGAGCAGGGCCTGGTCATCGCGCCACGCGACTTCTCGCTGTAACGACTGATAAAGATAAAAACCAATGGAGCCCAGCAGCAGCGCACTGACTAACGCGAACATGACCGCCAGGCGCAAGCTCAGGGCACGCGGAAACAGTTTCAGGATTGCACCTCAAGCATGTAGCCGATGCCACGCACTGTGTGTATCAACTTTAGTGGGTAAGGATCGTCAACCTTGGCGCGCAGTCGTCGGATGGCGACATCGACCACATTGGTATCACTGTCAAAGTTCATCTGCCAGATCTGTGAGGCAATCAACGAGCGCGATAGCACCTCCCCTTCACGACTGACCAGCAAGTGCAACAGAGCAAACTCCTTGTTGGTTAAGGTCAGGCGCTCACCCCCGCGCGTAACCTTACGTCGCAACAGATCCAGGCTCAGGTCTGCAACCAAGAACTGCTCGACCTCACGGGGCGGTCCCCTGCGCAGCAGAGTACGTACGCGTGCCAACAACTCGGCATAGGAAAAAGGTTTGACCAGGTAATCATCTGCCCCGGATTCAAGCCCCTTGACCCGATCCTCCACAGAGTCCCTGGCGGTAAGAAAAAGCACCGGGGTTTGCCACTTGCGCCGAATAATCTGAAGCAATTGCCATCCGTCCAGGCCCGGCAGCATGACGTCCAGAACGATCAGGTCGAACTCACTTTCCTGCGCCAGATACTGGCCCTCCAGGCCATCCAAGGCGACCTCAACCACATAGCCCGATTCAGTCAGGGCTTTGTGGAGGTAATCCGCTGTTTTCGCTTCATCTTCAACGACCAGGATACGCATCTTTTCCTCCAAAGCTGGAGCATAGGCTAGCGCGCCTCGCTGTTTTTGGCACATTACATCTTGGTAATCATGGGGCAATCATTCTGACGGAATGCACTGGTCATCATGTCTGGCTATGACTCACCCAGACAACACAAAGGAAAAAGCATGCGTATAAGCCTATCGACTTCATTGCTGACGTCACTCGCAATGAGCTCGGCGCTCGCCGTCGCAGCCCCGGATCAAGTTGTGCAGCGCAACGACGTTTCACTGGCCATGGCCAATGATTTGCTAAATGCCGCGCTGGCAGCGTGTCATGCCGATGGCGGTACAAGTGTTGCTGCAATTGTCGACCGTGGAGGCAACTTAGTCGCCCTGCAGCGCGACGATAACGTGGGCCCACACAACACATTAGCAGCCCAACGCAAGGCCTATACCGCCCTATCGACCAAGACGCCAACACGACTATTGGCAGAGCGTGCTCGCAGTACACCCGATGCTGAAAACCTCAACACCCTGAATGAGCTATTGCTACTGGGCGGTGGAGTGCCGCTGTTGTTTGAAGGGCAAGTCATTGGCGCTATCGGAGTGGCCGGTGCCGGTGGGGCAGCATTCGATGAAGGTTGCGCATTAGTCGCTATCAACAAAATTTTACCTGCTGTTAAAAACTAAGGACCTGATCATGACTGTAATAAAAACTTTTTTCGCTGGCGTTGTATTGAGTGTCGTTTCGTCATTGGCATTAGCGGCAGCAAACCCGCTCAGCGTGCATGTACTCAACTTACAAGATGGTTTGCCGTCCCCTGGTGTCAATGTCACGTTGGAAAAACAGGACGGCAAGAACTGGAACACGCTCAACAGCGCAGCGACAAACGAGCAAGGTCGTATTCCCGGGCTGTACCCCGATGGTCGGGCCCTGGAAAAAGGCATCTACCGTGTCACCTTCAAAACCGGTGAGTGGTTCAAAGCTCACAAAATCTCCAGCTTCTTTCCAGAGGTACCGGTTATTTTCGAGGTGGACGGTACCGTTGCGCACTACCACATCCCATTACTGCTCAGCCCCTACGGTTTCTCTACCTACAGAGGGAATTGAGCTTCTACCGGACAGAGAGACAAGGCCGCCCCTAATCTCATGGGCGGCATTTGTGCTTGATTATTTGGCATCAACACCCTGTGTTTTATCTACCCGCCACCTCCAGTGGGTAAATCAGTGCAGCGACTTACCTGCCACCAGACCGCGAGCGGCCAGGTTGCCCATCAATGCACGCAGGCCAAACGTCCAGGGTGTAGCCTCATTGCTGTAGGTGACGCGGTTGTGCAGAGCGCCCAGCAGCGGACTGCCGATGCGCACGCTATCGCCCTGTTTGTGAGTGAAGCCGCTGCCCGGCTCTTCACGATCTTGCGTCGGGGCGAACAGGGTGCCGAGAAATAGCATGAAACCGTCTGGGTACTGGTGATCGCTACCCACGGTCTGGGCCACCAACTCCAACGGATCGCGGCTGATCTTCTCCATCGAGCTGCTGCCGCGCAGGATAAAACCGTCATCGCCTTCGACGTCCAACTCGACCACGCAGCAGCGCACATCATCCAGGGAAAAGCTTTCATCGAACAGGCGAATAAATGGGCCGATCGAACACGATGCGTTGTTGTCCTTGGCCTTGCTCAGCAGCAAGGCGCTACGGCCTTCGAAGTCGCGTAGATTGACGTCATTGCCCAGCGTTGCGCCGTGAATTTGCCCACGGCTGCTCACCGCCAGAACGATTTCCGGCTCAGGGTTGTTCCATTTCGACCTGGGATGAATACCGACGTCGTTGCCGCTGCCGACAGACGCAAGAACCGGGGCCTTGGTAAATATCTCGGCATCAGGGCCGATGCCCACTTCCAGATACTGCGACCACAACCCCTGCTCGATCAACATATCCTTGAGGCGCGCCGCTTCGGCCGAACCGGGTTTGATCGAGCCCAGGTTATCGCCGATGGCTGACTTGACCAGGCTACGTACGGTTTCGGCCTTGACCGCATCGCCCCCGGCCTGCTCTTCAATCACGCGCTCGATCATGCTCGAAGCGAAAGTCACGCCAGCGGCCTTGATCACTTGCAGGTCAACCGGTGGCAGCAGGTACGCCTTGGCAGGGTCAGAGCCCGATCCGGTGTTGGCCAACAGTGCTGCTGTGGTGCAGATGTATCGACCGCGAACGTTGCGAACCGCCTCAAGCGGCGATGCACTTTCCAGTAGATCACTCAACGTTGCGAACGCTTCGGACAAATCAAATACGCCATCGGCGCGCAGTACGACTGGCGATGGGCCTGCTGTCTTCCCCGGTACCCAGGCTCGCCCGATCAGTGTCCCGTGCAAGCCATCGATCGGGAGGGTATTTTCACAGGTCAATTTCGCAGTGGGCATAAGGCAATCCCTATCAATTGGATGTCGTTCGGGCAAAAACTAGTGGACTTGATTGATAAATCCCAATGACATATTTTCAGCATTTGATATCGTTTCGTTATCAATCAGGTTGAGTACCGTATGGAAAACGACGAGATTTCATTCGCCAGTGTCAGCAAGTGGCTGAAGATCAAGCACCTGATGCTGGTCGATACGCTGGCCCGGACCCGCAACATGCACACCACCGCCGAGCTGATGAATCTGACCCAGCCCGCCATCAGCAAGATGCTGCGCGACATCGAAGTATTATTTGGATTCGCCTTGTTCGAACGGCAGACGCGCAGCATGGCGCTTACTGAACTGGGTGAGTTTGTCGTCCGGTATGCGCGGATGACGCTGTACGACACACAGTCCTTCGTCGATCAACTGAATAAAGTCCGCAAAGGTGGCCATGGTCACTTGAGAGTCGGCGCGATCTTCGCCGCAACGTCGGTGGTGCTGCCCGAAGCCATTACCCGGATCAAACTGGACCGTCCTATGCTGTCCATCGAAGTGATCGAGCAAACCAGCAATCAACTTCTGGAAATGCTCGAGCATAAGAAGCTGGATTTGATCATTGCCCGCTTCACCGATGAGCGTTATCAGCAACCGTTCGAATTTCGGACGCTAGGGCCCGAGCCTTTTTGCCTGGTGGTCAATAGCCGTCACCCCCTCGCGCAACTCGACGAGGTGGCGACCGAACAACTCAGTGACTGGCCGTGGGTCATGTACCCCTTCAATGCGCCCATACGTCGCCAGATGGAAAGCGCCTTCATCGAATTCAACATGCGCACGCCGACCAACACCGTTGAAACCATCTCGATGCCCACTTTCCTGCAGCTCCTGCAGTCGGGACCGATGCTCGCGTTTCTGCCCGAGTCCATGGTTCAGTCGCAGATTCAGATTGGCTTGCTCAAAGTGCTCAACACACCGTTCAAGGTCGAGCCGCAGGACTACGGCATCATCACACGCAAGAACGAACCGCTGAGCGAAGCGGCCCGTGACTTTACCGATACCTTGCTGGAGCTCGCCAGGTTGCGCCGCGAAGCCACCAAACATTGAACCTCCATTGCAGGGTCTGAACGCCCAATCGATGAGAGAAAGTTATCAATCAATCCAAAGGTCTCATTAGGCAGCGGTGTCCGGGGGCTCTTATAGTGGCGCGACAAAGGTATGGCGCGGCCCGTGTGCCAGCGACCTCCCACGCTTGATAGCCAGAGAGTCCCCGATGGAATTGATTATGAAAACCGGCGCAGCCGCCGTGCTGCGCCTCAATCCTCTGGACGATGTGCTGATCGCCCGCCGGCCATTGTTGTCGGGTGAAGTCCTCGAACCACAAGGCGTGGTGGTTCGCCAGCCCGTCCCCGCCGGCCATAAGATCGCCTCGCACCGAGTCGAGGCAGGCCAACCTTTGCGTCGTTACGGGCAGATCATCGGGTTTGCGACCGAGGTAATCCAGGCCGGTGACCATGTGCATGTGCACAACCTGGCCATGGGCGACTTCGCCCGCGACTACGCTTTCAGCCACGATGTGAAACCCGAGCGGACGCTGAACGATGCGCCCGTGTTCATGGGAATCGTGCGCCCGGATGGCCGTGTGGCGACACGTAATTACATCGGCATCCTGACGTCGGTGAACTGCTCGGCCACCGTGGCCCGCGCCATCGCCGACCATTTCCGCCGCGACATTAATCCGGCTGCGCTGTTGGCGTACCCTCACGTCGATGGCATCGTCGCCCTGACCCATTCCGCCGGTTGCGCCGTGGACCCCGCCGGAGAAGGCCTGGCCCTGCTGCGCCGGACATTGGCTGGCTACGCCACCCACGCCAACTTTGCCGCTGTGCTGGTGATCGGCCTGGGCTGCGAAACCAACCAGATCGAAGGGCTGCTCAGCAGCCAAGGTCTGAGCCGCAGCAATACCCTGCGCACGTTCAGTATTCAGGACAGCGGCGGCACCTCCAAGGCGGTCGCCAGCGGCATCGTCCAGGTCAAGTCGTTGCTGGAAGAAGCAAACCAGGTCAAGCGCGAACCGGTGAGTGCCAAGCATCTGCTCGTTGGCCTGCAGTGCGGCGGTTCGGATGGCTATTCCGGGATCACCGCCAACCCTGCGCTGGGTAATGCCGTGGACCGCTTGGTCGCCTGTGGCGGTACGGCAATCCTTTCCGAAACCCCAGAAATCTATGGCGCCGAGCACCTGTTGACTCGCCGTGCCGTCAACCGCGCCGTCGGCGAAAAACTTGTCGCACGGATTCACTGGTGGGAGGCGTATTGCGAACGCAATGGCGCCGAATTGAACAACAACCCGTCCGCCGGCAACAAGGTTGGTGGCTTGACCACGATCCTGGAAAAGTCGCTGGGGGCCGTCGCCAAGGCAGGTTCCAGCAACCTGGTCGATGTGTATGAGTATGCCCAGCAGGTCGGCGCGAAGGGTCTGGTGTTCATGGACACCCCAGGCTACGACCCGGTGTCGGCCACAGGCCAAGTGGCCGGTGGCGCCAACCTGATTGCCTTCACCACGGGACGTGGCTCTGCTTACGGTTGTGCCCCTTCCCCGTCGATCAAATTGGCGACCAATACCGCCTTGTGGAACCGCCAACGCGAGGACATGGACATCAACTGCGGAGAAATCGCCGAAGACACCATGACCATCGAAGCCTGCGGTGAGGCCATCTTCAATCTCATGCTACGCATCGCTTCGGGCGAACGCAGCATGAGCGAACAGCACGGTTACGGCCAGAACGAATTCGTGCCCTGGCAGATCGGCGCTGTCACCTGAGTCGACGGCCCCTGCTCACCTCCCCCGACATCCCCTTAAAAGACGATGCGACCCCACCCTTCTGGAGCCAGAAATGTCTACGATCACCGGCCACAACTACATCGGCGGCCAGCGCAGCGCTGCCGGCACTGTCATCATCAAAAGCATTGATGCCAGCACAGGCGAGCAGTTGCCTTACAGTTTCCACCAGGCCACGGTTGAAGAAGTTGACCATGCCGCCAACGCTGCGGCCATCGCGTATCCGGCTTACCGCAGCCTGAGCGCCGCCAAACGTGCCGAATTCCTCGACGCAATCGCCGATGAACTGGACACCCTCGATGATGATTTTGTGGCGCTGGTCTGCCGCGAAACCGCATTGCCCGCTGCCCGTATTCAAGGCGAGCGTGGCCGCACCAGCGGCCAGATGCGCCTGTTCGCCAAGGTACTGCGTCGTGGGGATTTCTATGGGGCGCGGATCGATCAGGCACTACCGGAGCGTAAGCCGCTACCGCGCCCGGATCTGCGTCAGTACCGCATTGGCCTCGGTCCGGTGGCGGTGTTTGGTGCGAGTAACTTTCCCCTGGCGTTCTCGACTGCCGGCGGCGACACAGCTTCGGCGTTGGCCGCAGGTTGTCCGGTGGTGTTCAAGGCGCACAGCGGCCACATGGCCACCGCCGAGCTCGTCGCGGGTGCGTTGATTCGCGCCGCCGAAAAAACCGGCATGCCGGCCGGTGTGTTCAACATGATCTACGGCGGCGGGGTTGGCGAAGCGTTGGTCACGCATCCGTCGATTCAGGCAGTGGGTTTCACCGGATCTCTCAAGGGTGGCCGCGCGCTGTGCGACATGGCGGCAGCACGTCCACAGCCGATTCCGGTGTTCGCCGAGATGTCGAGCATCAATCCGGTGATCGTCTTGCCCCAGGCGCTGGAGGCGCGGGCCGACAGCGTCGCCCTCGACCTGACCGCTTCGGTGGTTCAGGGTTGTGGTCAGTTCTGCACCAATCCGGGTCTGGTGATCGGTATTCGTTCGCCGCAGTTCAGCGCGTTCGTGCAGCAAGTGGCGCGCTTGATCGGTGATCAACCGGCGCAAACCATGCTCAACGCCGGAACGTTGCGCAGCTATGGCCAAGGCTTGCAAAAACTCCTCGCGCACCCTGGCATAGAGCACCTGGCCGGCAACGCGCAATTGGGCAATCAGGCCCAGCCGCAACTGTTCAAAGCTGATGTCAACCTTTTGATCGATGGCGATGAAGTCTTGCAGGAAGAAGTGTTCGGCCCGACCACGGTGTTCGTCGAAGTGGCGGATCAGGCGCAGCTCAGTGCCGCGTTGCATGGCCTGCACGGGCAACTGACGGCGACCATCATCGGCGAACCGGCGGACTTCGAACAGTTCGGCGAACTGACCGCGCTACTGGAGCAGAAGGTCGGGCGAATTCTGCTCAACGGCTATCCGACGGGCGTGGAAGTCTGCGATTCGATGGTTCATGGCGGCCCGTATCCGGCGACGTCGGATGCGCGCGGCACGTCAGTGGGCACGCTGGCCATTGACCGCTTCCTGCGCCCGGTGTGCTTCCAGAACTTCCCGGACGCCTTGCTGCCCGATGCCTTGAAAGATGCCAACCCTCTGGGTATCGCGCGCTTGGTGAATGGGGTGAGCAGCCGCGACAGCCAGTAAACCTCTACCCTTTCCCATGTTCCTTGAGGTAACCCAACAGCTTGCTGACGGCGGCAGACAATGGCCGAGATTCGCGCGTCAGCAGGCCGATGTTGACCATGGTGATGGGCAACTCCACCGGTAGGATCGCTACCATGCCATAGCGCAGGTAGTGCTCCGCGACGTCATTGGGCACCACGGCGATCATGTCCGAGGCCTCGATCATTGAGGTGGTGGCCAAGATCGACGCAGTTTCAACGATGTCCAGCGTCTGCACCATGCCCCCCGCCTTCAGTGCGCTTTCCACATGGCGGCGCATCGGGCTGCCGATCGGATGCAGAATCCAGGTCTGCGTCACCAAGTCAGCCAGGCTCAGTTTTGCGGCCGTGGCCAGTGCGTGCCCGGGACGTGCAATGACGCGCATCTGCTCGCCCTTTTCGAACAGTTGAATATCCAGGCCCTGGCTGTCGATCTGGTCCGGGAGCCGCCCCAGCACCACATCATAATCGCCGCGAATCAGCGCCGGCAGCAGCGCGTCGCTGGTCCCGACTTCAATACAGATACGCACCTTCGGGTTATCCGCCTTGAATGCCAATACGCCTCGGGTCAACAAGGTCGGCACCGGGCCCATCACCGTGCCGATGCGCACCAACCCCGAAGCACCGCGTGCCAGCTCCGCCAACTGCGCTTCGGCATGTTCAAATTCATGAATGGCCCCGTGGGCGTAATGAATCATTACTTCGCCATAGAGCGTCGGTTCCATGCCCCGTGGCAGGCGCTCGAACAGCTTGGCGCCGAGGCGCTCTTCCAACTGCTGCAATAACAGGCTCGCAGCCGGCTGCGTAGTGTGCATTGCGGCGGCCGCGCGACGCAGGTTGCGGAACTCGCCCAGGGCATTGAGCAGTGCAATCTGGCGACTGGAAATCTTCAGCGGGCTGAAGGTTTTCGCTGGCGCCGAGCTGGCGAGCGTTGGGTCTTTCGACGGCTCTGACATATCAATTTTAATATCCATCTATACGAATCGACGATTATGCCTATATCGCCGACCAACCTACAGTCGAACTCCCAAGTGGTCACCTATAAAAAGAGTTCTCCATGAGCATTCGAATCACCCACCTGAGCGTTCGCGACATCCGTTTCCCTACTTCCCGGTCACTCGACGGCTCTGACGCCATGAACAGCGCGCCAGACTATTCGGCGTCCTACGTGGTATTACACACCGACTCCTCAGGCGGTATGGAAGGCCATGGCCTGACGTTCACCATCGGCCGCGGCAATGAAATCTGTGTGGCCGCCGTGCAATCGCTGGCGCCACTGATCGTCGGCTTGACCCTGGAAGAGATCACCAGCGACATGGGCCGCTTCTGGCACAACATCACCGTGGGTGACAGTCAATTGCGCTGGCTGGGTCCGGAAAAGGGCGTGATACACCTTGCGACTGCCGCCATCGTCAACGCGGTGTGGGACCTGTGGGCCAAGACCGAAGCAAAGCCGGTGTGGAAACTGCTGGCAGACATGACACCCGAGCAACTCGTCGCCTGCCTGGACTTCAGCTATGTGACTGACGCAATCACGCCTGAGGAAGCCATCGCCCTGCTTCGTCGTCAGGCGCCCGGCAAAGCCACGCGTGAAGCACAGATGCTGCGCGAAGGCTACCCCGGCTACACCACCGCCCCGGGCTGGCTGGGTTACTCTGAAGAGAAAATGCGCCGGCTGGCCCGAGAAGCCGTAGCCGATGGCTGGACTCACTTCAAACAGAAAATCGGCGCCAACCTGGAAGACGACATGCGCCGCGCTGCGATCCTGCGCGAAGAAATTGGCTGGGAACGCACCTTGATGATGGACGCCAACCAAGTCTGGAGCGTTGATGAGTCGGTGGCAAACATGCGTCGCCTGGCTGCTTTCGATCCATGGTGGATCGAAGAACCGACCAGCCCGGACGATATCCTCGGACACGCAACCATCCGCCAGCGCATTGCACCGATTGGCGTCGCTACCGGTGAACACTGCCATAACCGGGTAATGTTCAAACAGATGTTCCAGGCCCAGGCCCTGGATTTCTGCCAGTTGGACGCCGCACGCCTGGGCGGTCTCAACGAAGTGTTGATTGTGTTGCTGATGGCCGCCAAGTTTGACGTGCCGGTATGCCCCCATGGCGGCGGCGTCGGTTTGTGCGAGTACGTGCAGAACATCTCGCTGTTCGATTACATCGCGGTATCCGGCTCGCTGCAAAATCGTGTTCTGGAATACGTCGATCACTTGCACGAGCACTTCCTGGAACCCGTGGTGATTCGCAACGGCCGCTACATGCCCCCGCAACGGCCCGGCTACAGCATCGAAATGACTGCCGAAACGCTGGAACGCTACCAGTATCCCAATGGCCCGGTTTGGATTGATCTTGCCCAATCCTGACCGCTAAGCAGCATCCGTTCTTACAACGGCACAGTGGCGCCCCTTACACGGGGCGCCATGACACGTGCACCCAACTCTATTAGGACTATAAAAATGACAATCCTAAGCCCCATCGCCGTGACTCAGGCCCCTGCTGCCTGTAACGAGCATCGCTTGACCAACCTGCTGTTGCGCAGACTGATGCCGCTGCTGGTCGTGGTCTATGTCATGAGCTTTCTGGACCGTACCAACATTGCCCTGGCCAAAGCCAGCATGGGCATCGACCTTGGACTTTCCGCTGCGGCGTATGGCTTGGGTGCAGGGTTGTTCTTCCTGACCTACGCGCTGTTCGAAGTGCCCAGCAACCTGATCATGCAAAAGGTCGGCGCGCGATTCTGGATTACTCGCATCATGATCACTTGGGGCCTGCTCTCGACGGGCATGGCGTTCGTCCAGGGTGAAACCTCGTTCTATGTCATGCGCCTGCTGCTGGGCGTCGCCGAAGCGGGCTTGTTTCCAGGTGTCATGCTTTACCTGACCTACTGGTTCAACCGCGAACAACGCGCCCGCGCCACGGGGTATTTTCTGCTCGGTGTTTGCATCGCCAATATTCTCAGTGGCCCGCTGGGCGGTGCCCTGTTGCAGCTCGATGGTTGGCTCGGCTGGCATGGCTGGCAATGGTTGTTCGTACTGGAAGGTTTGCCAGCCGTGGCGCTGGCCTATGTAGTATGGAAGAAACTGCCCGACGGCCCCTCCTCCGCGTCCTGGTTGTCGGCGGCCGACGCTCGGGAAATCCAAGCGCGCTTGGATGCCGAGAGCGACGACGCCCCACAACAAACCCGCCTCAATCAGATGTTGCGCGACAAGCAAATCTGGCTGGCGATCGCCGTCTACTTCGTGCACCAGATCACCATCTACACCGTGATCTTCTTCTTGCCCGGCATTATCGGCAACTACGGCTCATTGACGCCGCTGCAAATCGGTCTGCTGACCTCCGTACCGTGGATAGCCGCCGCCATTGGTGCCGCCACTTTTCCACGTCTGGCCACCTCACCGCAGCGGTGCCGACGCATTCTATTCTTTGGCCTGCTAACCATGTCGGCCGGACTGCTGGTGGCTTCGTTTTCCAATTCCTATATTGGCCTGATCGGTTTTTCACTGACGGCACTGATGCTGTTCGTCGTGCAGTCGATCATCTTTGTTTTCCCCTCCAGTCGCTTGACTGGAACCGCCCTGGCGGGTGGCCTGGCGTTCGTCACAACGTGCGGTTTGTTGGGTGGCTTTGTCGGCCCATCAGTGATGGGGCTGATCGAACAGACGACAGGTACCACGCGCAATGGGTTGTGGGTAATTGCTGGCTTACTGGTCGTTGCGGCGCTGGTCAGCACGCGCTTGCGACAGGGCCAAGAGCAAACCGCCACCTGAGAGGTCAAGGCAGTGCGCTTCGGGGGTGGCCATATGGGGCCAACCCCGCCATGAAGGTGGAAACGAACATTTACTGCAGGGATCGCCGTCCACGCCGAGAACGGTGAAGATATCAAAGACCCGTTTTCCGATGAATCGTAAGGCCGCTCCGCTTAGAGAGCAGCCTTACGCCTTTGCGGGCCTGGTGGTTGAACCCACGCGCAGTTGCCCTTCAGTAGCGGAACTTGCCGCCATGAATGTCCTGCAGCACCTGCTCAGTCACGCGCACGTAGGTTTCGGTACCCGGCAGCCATGCGTAGACCGGGTCTTCGCCGGTTTGGCCGGGGTCGAACGCTTCGGTCTTCAGCTTGGTTTTCTGATATTTGAACGTGCCGGTGGTTTCCATGTGGGTCTTGATGCGCAGGAACATCGGCACCGCGTAGTGAGGCATCTGGCTTCTGACGAAACGCAGCAGGTCGCAAAAATCCAGTTGCTCCAGTGGGGCCGATGGGGTGATGGCGGCCATTCCGGCGCGACCGTTGGTGTTTTTGATTTCCACACCGTAGGCCACGGCTTCGGCGATGTGGGGGTGTTGCACCATGATATTTTCGACCTCGGTGGTGGAGACGTTTTCGCCTTTCCAGCGGTAAGTGTCTCCCAGGCGGTCGACGAATTGGGCGTGGCCAAAGCCGATATCGCGAATCAGATCGCCGCTGTTGAAGTAACGATCGCCCTTTTCGAAAACGTCGCACAGCACCACTTTTTTGTTCTTCTCTGGATCGGTGTAACCGTCGAACGGGGCGTTGTCGTCGATCTTGGCCAGCAACAAGCCCTGGCCACCCTTGCCGACTTTCTGCATGAAACCGTTCGCGCTGCGCCGCGGCTCGCCGGTGTCGTGTTCGTACTCCACCAGCGACCAAGCGTTGAGCGCAAAGCCGATGGTGTTGTCGAAGTTGAGGATGTTGGTAAAGCCGATGTTGCCATCACTGGCGGCATACAGCTCGCAGACCCGCTCGATGTTGAAGCGTGTCTTGAAGTCGATCCACACGCCGGGGCGCAGGCCGTTGCCAATCATTTTCACCACTGGGTTGTCGCCATCGTTGCCGGCGGGAGGCTGGTCGATCAGGTAGCGACACAATTCACCGACGTAGCAAATGGTAGTGGCCTTGAATTTGCGCGCGTCATCCCAGAACTGGCTGGCGCTGAATTTGCGGCGGATGGCGAAACCCGAGGCGCCCGACAATGCCGAGCCCCAGCTCACGCACAGCCCGGTGCCGTGATAGAGCGGCAAAGTGCAATAGACGATGTCATCGGGGCGCATATCCAGGGCGATCATGCCGAAGCTACCGTAGGCTTTCATCCAGCGGCCGTGCTTGAACACCCCAGCCTTGGGCAAACCGGTGGTGCCGGAGGTGTAAATGTAGAAGCAAGCGTCGTCGGAGTAGACCTGCTGGGCGGTCGCCGGGTTGGCGGTGGAATGCTCTTCGCTGACGCGGGTCAGGTTGACGTAACCCTCAGGCGCAATACCCGCATCGCGCGTGGTGTCGGTGTCAGCCAGGAAGAAAGTGCTCAGCTCATCAATGGCAACGTCGTTACGCACCGCGTCAAAAGAGGGTACCAACTCTTCACCGACGATAATCGCCGAGGGATTGACCAGGTTCAAACTGTGAATCAGGACGTTGTGGGTCTGCGAGGTGTTGAGCATGGCGCAGATACCCCCGATCTTGCTGACGGCCAGCACGCTGACCAGCAATTCCGGGCGATTTTCAATAAAGATGCCGACCACATCGCCCTTTTTCAGGCCACGGGCAAGCAAGTAATGGGCGAAACGGTTGGCCCATTGATTGACCTGTTCATAACTGAAACGATTGTCCTTGTAGAGCAGCGCCGGTCCTTGAGGGTTGCGCGCAACCGCCTGTTCGAAGGCCCAACCCAGGCCGCAGGGTTGATCAGCCTTGAGCTTGGACACTTTGACGCCCCTGACGAGCCGGGGAATGGCGCGGGTGATCGAGGGGATTTTGCGCAGCATCATGCCCCAGGTAATCATGTCGCTATTGCTACTCATGGCACCTCCTAGTGGATTGACCGTGGCAGGCAGGCGGCTCGACAAGCGCCATGACCAACCGATCGTTTTTATTGTTGTGCACGCCATGTAAAAAGCCCTCACGCAGCGGGGTGCGCGAGGGCGCCTGTTGCCAAGACTTAGAACTCGTCGGCGACCGACTCGAGGATCTTGCCCATCAAATAAACCGTGGTACGTGCAACTTGTTTGACCGACTCTTTTTCTTCGTCGGTCACGACCCAGCGGTCGATGGCCGCGTTGACTTGCTCGGAGTGTTTCTCGTCGATGATCGCGTGGGCAACAAAGAAGGTAAGTTCTTTATCCGTCAGCTTGAGATGGTTTTTGCATACGTCCATCAAAGGCTCGAGGTGCTCGTAGCAGTCCTCGGCCCAAAAGCTGTAGCCCAGGCGTGGAATGATCCCGCGGCATACAGAGACGAAATCCAGATAGCCGTAGAACGCCTCGGTCGCCGGCAGCATGGGTTTTTCGAACTCGGACTTGTCGACGCCAATGGCGATCAGGTCGTTGTACGCCATGTTTTCATGACCCAGTTCCTCCAACGCATGCTTCATCGCAAAACGCAGCAAGCCAACCTTTTTGTGGTCCTGGTTCCAGCACGCCACCGCTTGGTTGATCGCGTTGTTCTTGGTGTAGTGATACACCTGGACAATCGACTTGATGTAGAGGTCGCGCTGCAACTCGGGGCGTTTCATCATCTGGAAAAAACGGCCGATCTTGATCTTTTCCCATTCGGCATCACAGACGGCTTTCAGCTCTTTACGAAACTCGGTCACTTCAGTCATTTCACTCTCTTCCTTGGCGGGTTGATAAATCGCTTATGACACTTTTTATAATTTCTGGGGAGCACCGACTTACAGGCGCAGCACGGACTTTATGATGTAGATAAACTTGGAGAAGAACCCCAAGCCTTCGATGGTGTCCCAGTGCTCCATCAGCACACCGTTTTCCACACGATAAATATCGATCACCTTGTAATTCACCGTGAAGAACTTGTGCCTGGCCCAATGCTTGGCATACAGGAAAACATAATCGCCTTCGGCACAGACTCGCTCAATTTGGGTGCCTGACTCGGGGAATGTCTTGAAGAACTGCGTAAAGTAGGTCTTGAAGCCTTCGCGGCGCGGTGGAATAAATACGTTATTGTGTTGTACATATTCCTCCGCAATCAATGTATCGGCGACCGCCAGTTCACGCTGGCCAAACATGCGCTCGTAAAACTCGATGACCACTTCTTTGTTCCTGGCTTCCATCTTGGATCAACCTCAATATTGTCGTTATTTTGGGATGCTCAGACCGCCAGCGGGAGCCTCGCGGTTCGGGCGGCCAAGGTGTGGCGAATCAAGTCATCAATATCCATCAGGTCTGCGGGGCAGCTTTGCAGGCCGAAGAACGGCGTGACCGACGGCAACAGATCGCCTTTGTACAGAGCGTAGTAGTGTTCGCCGCGGGCTTTGATCTGGAAGAAAATACCGTCCTGATCAAAGACAAAGCTGTCGAACTTCGGCGCCAGCCTTGGTTTCACGTAGGTGATGAATTTTCTGTAGCCGCCTTGCAGGGCAACCAGCGAGGCACCGGTCATGGCCAATCCGTTGACCACATTCTTGACCGGGGAATGCTTGTCGACAATAAGTCGCGAGAGTTCGACGCAGTCATGCTCATAATTGGGCCCGGAGAACTGCACCAGTTGTTCATGGCTGATGAACTCGCCCGACTCGTGAGGGAAAGGCGTAATACGCTGGGTGCCGATAATTTCACCATCATAATAAAAGCCAAACACATAAGAGCGCGGATCGTACTCATCCAGGCAGACGGTGTCGTCTACCGAGTTACCAAACAACGTTTTGTAATAAACCTTTCGTTGCCCATACAACCGGTTGCGGGCACGAGACAGTTCGGAAAACTGCGCAGGCGTAACCACTTGCCTGACTTTGACCTTGTCAGACTGACACAAGTCTTGAAGTACTGAATCATAGAAACTGTAGATTGCCGAACCGGCTGGCTCATCGTTTACCAACTGCATACTTGCCGAAGGCAAGGCAGTCATATTACTTGCGAGTGACGGCATGAAAATCCCCTTCTTATTGTGATTTTTATTATTTATTTCAGCCCAGCGCACACTTAAGTTTCCACAGTTCAATACATGGCTGCGCCTCCTTGCGTAGATGTCTACAGGTGGTTGATTTGCGCACTGCACGCAGCAAGGCAGTCACTCCTCTTAGTGCGGGCGTGCCTTTAGACTAAAGCGACTTACGGTTAAAAGGGTGGCAGCGAGGTCAAGGCTCGACGGATCTGCTCTGCGCGCTCGCCCAACACTTGGGGCGTAGCGAGCGGAAGGTCTGCATGACCCAGGTTGAAACCATCACCGACAAAACGGGCCAGCACATGCAGGTGGGCGTGGCCCACGGTTTGGCCGGCCACAGCGCCATCGCACAGCAGTAGGTTGATACCTTCGCAGGGTTGTTCATTGAAGCTCAAGCCGCTTTCGCGCAGGGCGGCGGCCAACCGTTGACCCACACGCATCATGTGGCCAAAGGTTTGAGGAGGGATATCACCCAGGCCACTTGCGTGAACCTTGGGAATGACCAGGACATGGCCTGGCGTAATCGGCTGGATGGAAAGAAAGGCCAGGCATTGCTCGTCTTCGTAGACAACGGCAGCCGGTGATGCTTTGTTGGCGATTGCACAGAACATGCAGTTCACGGATAGCTCCCTCTATTGTTGTGGTGCATACCCGGTGGAGGCATGAAGATCCGGGATGCTACGGTCCGAATTCCATTGCAGACCTGACAGCGTTGAACGCTTAGCTTGAGGGTGAAATTACGCTGGGGATTCCACAGCTGTACACGGGAGTTTTGAAATGTTTTGTATCTGAACTGCTGAAAAACACATAACAAGTTGATTTAATTTAATTTTTCTTAGGTGGATTTTGTACCTGTCCCTGAAAAACGGTACAGGCCACGACTGGATATCACATCAAACCGTTTCAGGTCTGGAAGGTGTTCTCTCTAATGCGCTGCTCAGGTCGCTCCGTTGCGCGAACAAATAAAGCTGCGCGGGGACAACCTGGCTCAGCATCTCGCGTTGTTCGATTCCGCTCAGGAGGTGCATCAGGTCGTGGCGATTGATTTCGTAGATGGACCACCGGCCGAGCGTTGGCAGGGTGTCTTTTTTGAAGAGTCTCAGGATCTGCGAGAGTGTGCTCTGACGCCCCTCTCCAAGCTGCTCCAGCAAAAAACCAACTCAGTGCGCGTCCGAATTCAAGACTCTCATTCAGGACTTAAACACACCGGATAGTGCTGGATTTCAGTGGTTCCCACAGGAACGAAAAAAGGACCCGAAGGTCCTTTTTTCAATCACTTACAGAATTCACTGGAACTCTGTAGCGTTATGTTTGGAGCGGGAAACGAGACTCGAACTCGCGACCCCGACCTTGGCAAGGTCGTGCTCTACCAACTGAGCTATTCCCGCTTGGTGATGCGCATTCTATAGAAATCTCAGAACCCGTCAACCCCTTGATTCAAAAAAGTTTTATTTCTTTTCAACGGTCGTGCGCAGATGCGGCCAGGCGGCGCGCAGATATTGGAGCATGGACCACAGGGTCAGGCCGGCGGCGATCAGCAGCAAGGCGTAGCCGGTAAGGACCCAGAACGAGAAGTCCGACGGGTTGGCCAGCAGGATGACCAGTGCGAGCATCTGCGCGGCGGTTTTCCATTTGCCCATGTTCGACACGGCGACGTGGGCGCGGGCGCCAATTTCGGCCATCCATTCGCGCAGGGCCGAGACGACGATCTCGCGGCCGATGATCACGGCGGCCGGCAGGGTCAGCCACAGATTGCCGTGCTCCTGCACCAGCAGCACCAGGGCGACAGCCACCATGAGTTTGTCGGCCACCGGGTCGAGGAACGCACCGAAAGGCGTGCTCTGTTCCAGGCGGCGCGCCAGGTAGCCGTCGAGCCAGTCGGTGGCGGCTGCGAAGGCGAAGACCGAGCTGGAGGCTACATAACTCCATTCATACGGCAAATAAAACAACAAAATGAAAATCGGGATAAGCAGGACACGTAGAACGGTAATCAGATTAGGGATATTCATCGGCACAACTGGCTACGAGGTGAGAAGGCATTCTATTCGCTGTGCAGGTTTGCATAAATCAGCTCAGCGAGCTTTTTACTGATACCGGGTGCTTTGGCTATCTCCTCAATGCTGGCACGGGATAGCTCCTGCAAGCCACCAAAATGTTTAAGCAAGTCGCGACGCCGGGTCGGGCCTACCCCGGCAACCCCTTCCAGGGTTGAAGTACGCCGGGTTTTGCCACGGCGCGCACGGTGGCCGGTAATGGCGAAACGGTGGGCTTCGTCGCGAATCTGTTGAATCAGGTGCAGTGCGGGTGAGTCGCCCTTCAAAGTGAACTCATGGGCGGCATCATTCAAGTATAACGTCTCGAAACCGGCCTTGCGCGTGGCGCCCTTGGCCACGCCGAGCAAGATCAGGTCGGGCACGGCCAACTCGTTGAGCACGTCTCGCGCCATGGACAACTGGCCCTTGCCGCCGTCCACCAGCAGGATATCGGGCAGCTTGCCCTCCCCGTCCTTCAACTTGCTGAAACGCCGCGTGAGGGCCTGGTGCATGGCGGCGTAGTCATCACCGGCGGTGACGCCCTCGATGTTGTAGCGCCGGTAGTCGGACTTGATCGGCCCTTCCGGTCCGAACACCACGCAAGAAGCCACCGTCGCCTCACCGCTGGAGTGGCTGATGTCGTAGCACTCCAGGCGCTGGGGCGGCTCGTCCAGGTTGAGCACCTCGGCCAGGGCGTCGAAGCGTGCGGCAACGTGTTGGCGATTCGCCAAGCGCGCGCCCAGGGCCTGTTCGGCATTGGTCACGGCCAGTTGCTGCCAGCGCGCACGGGTGCCGCGTACGCGGTGGCTGATGTCCAGCTCGCGGCCGCGCAGCTCGTGGATAGCCTCGATCAAGGTGGGGAAATCTTCATGCACCACGTTGACGATAAGCTCAGACGGCAGGTCGCGCTCAGGGCTGCTGACGTAGTACTGGCCAAGGAACGCGGCCATCACCTCGGCAACCTCTTCGTCGATACCGGTCTGCGGGAAGAAGTTCTTGCTGCCCAGCACTCGGCCAGCGCGCACGCTGATCAGGTGCACACAGGCGCCGCCCGGGTTGACGAAGGCGGCGATCACATCAACATCGCCGGTGCCGCCTTCCATGCTTTGCTGGTCCTGGACGCGGCGCAGCAAGGAGATCTGGTCGCGCAGTTCGGCGGCCTTCTCGAAATCCAGGGTGCTGGCGGCCTGCTCCATGGCACCGGACAGCTCATCGGTGAGCGCGTTACTGCGCCCTTCAAGGAACATCACCGAGTGGCGTACATCCTCGGCGTACTCTGCCTGTTCCACCAGGCCCACGCAGGGTGCCTTGCAGCGCTTGATCTGGTATTGCAGGCACGGTCGCGTGCGGTTCTTGTAGAAACTGTCTTCGCACTGGCGCACAAAAAAGGTTTTTTGCAGCAGGCTCAGGCTTTCACGAATCGCACCCGCACTGGGATAAGGCCCGAAGTACTTGCCCTTCTGCTTCTTTGCCCCACGGTGAATGCTCAGGCGTGGGAAATTGCCGTCCGATAAAAACACATAAGGGTAGGATTTATCGTCGCGCAGCAGGATGTTGTAGGGCGGCCGCCACTCCTTGATCAGCGTCTGCTCAAGCAGCAGCGCCTCGGTTTCATTGGCGGTGATGGTCGTTTCGACCTGTGCGATACGCGCCACCAGGGCAGCGGTTTTCGGCGCCAGGCCGGTCTTGCGAAAGTAGCTCGCCAGACGGTTCTTCAGATTTTTGGCCTTGCCCACGTACAGCAGGCGGGCCTCGCTGTCGAACATGCGGTATACGCCGGGGCGGCCACTGCAGGTGGAGAGAAAGGCACTTGGATCAAACGGTGTGGTCATGTCAGGCGCTGGCGTCCACCATGCCGTGGCGCACCGCGAGCAGGGTCAATTCAACATCACTGCTGATGGCGAGCTTCTCGAAGATGCGATAGCGGTAGGTGTTAACAGTCTTGGGCGACAGGCACAGCTTGTCGGAAATCGTCTGCACCTTCTGGCAACCGACGATCATCAGGGCGATCTGGATTTCCCGCTCCGACAGCGCGTCAAAAGGCGAATCACTGGTGGGCTGGAACGACTTGATAGCCAATTGCTGGGCAATCTGCGGGCTGATGTAGCGCTGGCCGGCAAAGACCAGGCGAATGGCTTGTACCATCTCCGCCAGGCCCGCGCCTTTAGTGAGATAACCGGCGGCACCGGCCTGCAGCAGGCGAGTCGGGAAAGGGTCTTCCTCGCACACTGTCACTACCACGACCTTGATATCCGGATGACTGCGCAACAATTTGGTCGTGGCACCCAGACCGCCGATCCCAGGCATCTTGACGTCCATCAGCACCACATCGGGCTTCAGCTCTCGGGCCTTGATCAGGGATTCCTCCCCCGACTCCGCCTGGCCGACCACTTGCAGGCCATCGATGTCAGCCAGCATTCGTGTAATGCCTGTACGAACGAGATCATGGTCATCGACTACTAGCACCCTAATCAAGCAGACACCTCGCGATATGGTCTTATAGGTTGCTGAACACCTTAACAAAAAACCAAGGCGCAGACCTAGTTGCAAGTGGCATATATATAGAGATTCAACGCGCTGTGGCTGTTCGCCGGGTGGCGAGCAACGCTGTTTCCTGGGTGAAAGGTCAGGAATCCTGGGGTTGTGCCTTGGCTTTTGCGTTCAATACGGATGAATGTTCGGCCAAGGTACTGGTCAGGCGACGGATTGCATCCTGGTCTTCCTTGAACATCGCGCGGTAGTTAGCCAGCACTTTTTCTTCGTTCTGGCTGACGTTATCCAGTTGGATCGGCGTTGGGCTGCCGGTCAACACGTACAGGACGTCTACACCTCTTTCGGCGACACGGGACAGATAGTCGGCCTTGGGTGCGCGACCGCCACTTTCATATTTGCCTTGTGCGTTGGCTTCAACACCCCCTATTTCACCAAAAGCTTTTTGCGACAAGCCAAGCCGCTCTCTTTCTTGCCTTAAGCGCGAACCGATTCCATTCATTTGGACGTATGACCCTGAATTTGCACACCCTGAGAGGTGATACACCATCACTTCGTTAAACAAATTTGTAAGCAGTGACTGACAGCAGTATGCGCTTATTCGTACAGCGTGCTTGTTCTAGTCCGGTGTGAGTGCGCGACACTCCCGCTCCATGCGCCAGAAGCAGTCCTCTTCACCCACAATGCACAACCCCAGGCGCTGATACAGCCTTTTTGCCTGGTTGGTCTTGAACACGGTCAAGCGTAAAAAGCCCAGGCCCTCGGTGCCTGTCTTGAGCGCCATCTGTTCCAGCACCCAACTGCCCGCACCCTGCTTGCGGCAGTGTTCCAGCATGTGCAACTCACGAATATACAAGGCCTTTTCGTCGCGACTCAGACTGACAAACCCCATTACGCCATCATCGTTGCACACCAGCCAGTTCTCGCGACCCGCCCAGGCGGTGTCGAAGCCGTCGTTGGACCACAGCAAACCGTACTGCAGGTAGTAGCGGTTCATGGCTTGATAGGTGAGGCTTCGGGCAAACGGCAGGTCCTGATCCGTCGCCTGGCGCAGGTGAAACGCCATGTTAGACAGCGACCACTTGGCCAGCCCACAGCCCATCCTCGCGACGGGCGATCACCAACGCGTCGCCGACCCCGGGTGCAGCGGCAAGCAAGTTGCCATCCCCGGTCCAGATCGCACTGCGCCCTGCACAGGCCCAGCCTCCCGAAGGGCCACCATGATTAGCCATCAGTACCAGCATGCCATGCTCGGCTGCATAGCCTTGAAGCAGCGCGCTGTCCGCCGCGTAGCCACCCTCACTCACCAGCACGCCGGCCGCATACACCGTGGCACCCGCTTCAGCCGCACGCCGTGGGTGGCTGGCGTGGGAAAAGTCCGCGCACACCGCCAGCGCAATGCGCTCATCTCCCCACGCCAGGATCTCGCCGCCCTGCCCGGCTACAAATGCCAGCTCTTCGCCAGAGTGCAGATGCTGCTTGGTGTAGACGCCCACTGAACCGTCCGCTCCCAGCACCAGCGCGCCAATCAGCACGCCCGCGTGTGGCGCCAGCCGTACCGGCATGCCCACCACTACCGTCAATCGCAGCTCCCGCGCCATCTCACGCAGCGGAACCAACACCGCGCTCTCGGGGGTGATAGCCAAGTCCGCCGCCAGGAAGGGTTCATAGCCCGTCAACGACAATTCCGGAAAGACCAACCATTGCACACCCTGCTCTGCCGCGGCCCGCATCATGGCAAGGTGCCGCTGGATATTGGCCGCTACGTCGCCGGGGATGGAAATGGTTTGCGCGGCAGCAAGGGTCAAGGCAGTCATGGTCGCGTCCTGGCAATCATTGTTTAAGTGTCATCAGCATATCGGCACACACCCATAGCCGTAAGTCCCCCCACACGATAGAAATTACTGATTGAATCCACCGGTACGCCTCTAGTAAGCTCCCCCCATCATTTGGAGAGCCACCATGTTGCAACTCACCCACACTCAGGTTTGCCCTGCTGCCAGCGCCTTGCGCTCGGTGTCGGCCACCCGTGTGAACGGTTCGAGCGCACTGGCCGGCTTTTATTTTGGGTATTGGTTTAGCCACTGGCGCGCCTGATACCTGAAATCGGCGCCCACTACTCAAGGGGTCGCCTACCAGAGAAATCTAAACCCCCGGTCGGCTCCCCGACCGGGGGTTTTGTTTTTTCAGCCTCTAATAATTTGTTTGCTCAAGAACACTTAAAGGAATCAAGCCATGAACTACGCCACCTATTACCGCTACGACACTTGCACTGCATGGCGATTTAGCCAGCTCCGTTCGGGACAGCCTGCCGCCTCCGACCGGTCACCCCGTGGTGGCAAGCCAACACACGTAGCCGATACGGCCAATTGTCGAACACCCCAGTAGGCCAAGCGCGCGGGAATCGCCCGCCGCTTGCCCAGGAAGCCTTGAATATGAACTCCTCCGTCGCCGCTTTGCCCCGCTCTGCCATGAAAAGCGCCCTGTCTTGCGCCAATGAAGCCCTGACCCAGCGCCTGCCCAGCTCCCTTGAACTCAAGCACCAACTGCCCCTCAGCCCGTTCCTCAATGAACAGATCCACGCCCACCGCCAAGCGGTGCGCGCCATCCTCAATGGTGAAGATTCACGCCTGCTGGTGATAGTGGGCCCGTGCTCGATACACGATCCGGAATCGGCCATGGAATACGCACGCAACCTGAAGAAGCTGGCGCTTGAAGTCAGCGACCAGATGCTGCTGGTGATCCGCGCCTACGTAGAAAAACCCCGCACCACCATCGGTTGGAAAGGCCTGGCCTACGATCCGCACCTGGACGGCAGCGATGACATGGCCGCCGGCCTGACCCTGTCCCGCGAGCTGATGCGTGAAATGCTGCGCCTGGGCTTGCCGATCGCCACCGAGCTGCTGCAACCCATGGCTGCCGGCTACTTCGATGACCTGCTCAGTTGGGTCGCGATTGGCGCGCGCACCACTGAATCGCAGATCCACCGCGAAATGGCCAGCGGTCTGGGCATGCCTGTGGGCTTCAAGAATGGTACCGACGGCGGCGTCGCGATTGCCTGTGATGCGATGCGGTCCGCCTTCCACCCGCACCGCCATTTCGGCGTCGACAGCCAAGGCCACCCGGCGATCATCCAGACCCCAGGCAACCCCGACACTCATCTGGTACTGCGCGGTGGTCATCGCGGGCCGAACTACGATGCGCAGAGCGTGGCCCAGGTGAAGCAGGATCTGGCCAAGTCCAAAGTGGCGGCGCGAATCATGGTCGATTGCAGCCATGCCAACAGCGGCAAAGACCCGCTGCGCCAGCCGGCGGTATTCAACGACGTGCTGGAGCAGCGCTTGCAGGGTGATACGTCGCTGATCGGCATGATGCTTGAAAGCCACCTGTTCGAAGGCTGCCAGCCGTTGAGCCCTTCGATGAAGTACGGCGTGTCGGTCACCGATGGCTGCCTGGGCTGGAACGGTACCGAGCAGTTGTTGCGCGATGCGGCCGAGCGATTGCGGGACCACCGCAAACCGACTGACGGATAAAGATAAAAAATATGGGAGGGGCAGCAGGAATGGGAAAGTTGACGAACGGTCGTGCGAATGTTCAGATGCCCTCCTGTTTCAGGTGCCCCCTGCCGCCGTGCTTGGGGTGAAACGGGAAACCGGTACGCTCGCTCGAGCAAGTCCGGTGCTGCCCCCGCAACGGTATATGCGTGATCCCTTCGATACACCACTGTGGCCATCGCGCCATGGGAAGGTGGA
Organism: Pseudomonas haemolytica; assembly: GCF_009659625.1. Taxonomy (GTDB): domain Bacteria; phylum Pseudomonadota; class Gammaproteobacteria; order Pseudomonadales; family Pseudomonadaceae; genus Aquipseudomonas; species Aquipseudomonas haemolytica. The sequence continues at coordinate 564,151 of NZ_VOIW01000006.1, forward strand.
GGTATCCAGACGCATGAGCCCGGAGACCGGCCTGGAATTTCTGTTTGGCAAACTCCTGCGGTGGGCGGGCATGGGCCGGTATTGGCGTGTGCTCGATGCCTTCTCCTGCGTGCTTCTGCGAAGATACTTTCGAGAAGACTATGATTCGACGTTCATTCACTCCCTTGATCGGCTACCTGTTCAGCCCGTTGCTGCTGGCTGACGACAACGCCCTGATACTCAACCCGCAAATCGTCTCGGCGCCATCGGTGGAGTCCACCACCGTCGCGGCCATGGCCCAATACGGCAGCAAAGTCGAGGTTGTCAGCCGCGAACAGATCGAGCGGGCCGGACCTGCCGCCGACGTATCCCGGGTGATGCAGATGTTCATTCCCGGGCTGTACGTAGCGCCGAAGAACGGCCCGTTCGACTACGGTACCTATTCCCTGCTCGGCGGGCGCAACGATGACACCCTGATTCTGCTCGACGGCGTGCGCCTGAACAATCGCCTGTACGGCGGCCTGTACCTCGACACCCTGCCGGCCAACGCTATCGAACGCATCGAAGTACTCAAGGGTGGCCAGAGCCTGCTGTTCGGCACCCAGGCAGTCTCGGGGGTGATCAATATCGTCACCCGCAGCGCACAAACGCGTACGGCTTCCGGCGAAGTGAACCTTGGGGTCGATACCTTCGGTGGCACCACCGGCGACGCGCGGGTCGAGAAAATCTTCAACAACGGTTGGGGCGACCTGGGCTTATTGGCCTACGTCAGCCGCAATGCGTCCGAGGGCTACCAACCGTTTCGCAACCGCGATATGAAAAACGTCACGGACAAACGACGCTCCTACGAAGTCACCACCTTCGGCACCAAGGCCATTCAATCCATTGGCGACGATTCGCGCCTGGAACTGTTCTACCAATACGCCGATGCCAATCTGGATTTCGCCCGCCCGGTGGCTTCCCACAAGACCACCAACGACCGCGTTCAGCAGATCGCCACGGCGACCTTCGAGCAGAACATCAACGAACGCCTGAGCTATTTCGTCAAGGGCCATATCAACGATTGGGACACCCGTTATACCCGCATCAACAACCTCGACGGCGGTGGTACGAAGGTCATCAACCACAACGACTACTGGGGTTTTACCGACTGGGGCGTGCAAGCCGAGGGCAAGGCCGAGTTGCCGGGAGGGCATGTGTTGATCGTCGGCAGCGACAACCAATGGTTCAAGGGCCAGGACGATGTGCTGGTAATCGACGACAACAAAGCCCAGGCCCACGCGCTGTACACCCAACTGCGCCCACAGATCGACGCCCTGCCCGACTGGCATCCCAGCATTGGCGTGCGCCACGAGGCCATGAGCGGCGGTGACAGTGCCACCGTCGGCATGCTCACCTCGCTCTACGACCTCAACGATAACTGGGCAGTACGCGGCCAATACGGCACGGCTTACAAGCTGCCCAACGCCGAGCAGCTATTCGTCAATGAAGATGACGAAAAGGGCAACCGCAACCTCAAGCCGGAAAAAAGCCGCAACGCCGAACTGGGTATCGACTACAAGGGCCTGCTTGCCGGGCGCGATTTCAACGCCAGCGTGACCCTGTTCAAGCGCAAGATCACCGACCTGATCACCCTGGACGGTGTGCAGTGGGTCAATGGCCAGGGCCAGATCCAGATGCGCGGTTTCGAGGCCGACGCCAAGCTGGCGCTCAATAACCAATGGAGCGTGCAGGCGGACATGACCCGCAACCTTACCGAGTCGCGTGCCGGAGTCACCATCAACGATATCCCGAGCTTCTTTGCCCGTTCACGCATTGGTTTCGAATCGGAAAACCGCTTGTGGGGTGCAGGTGCGGCCATCCGTTATATTCGCGATGTCATCAGCTCCAAGCAGGTCGAGTACGGTCATTATTCGGTGGTAGACGCAGACGCCTATCGCTACCTGGACACTGCGCACCAGCACCGCGTGAGCCTGCTGGTGGAAAACCTGTTCGACCGCGACTACGTCACCAGCCGCTCCAACAACGTCGACAACCTGGGCCGACCGTTCACCTCAGAGGTGCGTTATACGTATCGCTTCTGATGACCGACATCATACAAATCGACGGGGTGGATACCCATCCCGACTGGTCGCGTATCCCCGACCACGCCCACCATGTATTGCTGTGCACTGGCCCGCGCTGCACCCAGCGCGGTGCCTTGCAGCTGTGGAAAACCCTGCGCCGCCGTTTGCTGGAACACCGGCGCATCGAAGTGCCCGGCGGCGTGCTATTGACCCGCACCCATTGCCAATTCCCCTGCAACCTGGGGCCGGTGCTCACGGTGTATCCACAGCGTTGCTGGTACGGCGTACACAGCAAGGCCGATGTGATACGCCTGGTGGATGTGCACCTGGTGGGCGGTGAGGTGGTCGATGAGATGCTGATCCAGGAGCGCTCATGAGAGTGCCGTGGTTAAGCGTGGGTGCCCTGCTCTGCAGCGCGCCGGTACTGGCGGACAGCTACCGCAATTGCGCCCAGGCCTGGACGCTGCCGCACACACCGCCTTCACGCATCGTCGCCCTCAATCAACACGCGGCCGACCTGCTGCTGGCCCTGGATGCCGGGCCATCACTGGTCGGGGTGGCTTACTTGGATGACGACGGTATGCCCCATCGACAGGGCAGCTATTTCGAAGTGCCAGTGATTGCCGCCAAATACCCCTCCAGCGAAGTGTTGTATGCGCAGCGCCCCGACTTGGTGGTAGGTGGCTTCGCCAGCGCGTTCGGCAACGGTGTGACCTCCCGCACCGGTCTGGCCGATAACGGCGTGGCATCCTACCTGCTTGAATCTGCATGCGCCGGGCACACGCTGGATTACTTCGGACATATCCGCCAGGACCTGCGCTCCCTCGGCGCCCTGCTGCACAAGACCCAGCGCGCCCAGGCATTGAGCGATGCACTGGATGCCGACTTGCGGCAGGCCCAGGCAATGGCGAGCGATGCCAGCCCCGTGTCGGTGTTTTACTTGGACAGTGAGGTCAACGGCCTCGACAGCGAAGGCCAACGGGGCTTTGTCACCGCCCTGCTGGCCGCATCCGGTGCCCGAAACGTGATGGCTGATATACCCCTTTCACGTGTCACCGTGAGCAGCGAAACCTTGCTGATAAAGGATCCGGACGTCATTGTGCTGGCCGACGCCCTGTGGTCCCCCGCCAGCCGCAAGCGCCAGTTACTGACCACCGACCCGGTATTGTCGAAGTTGCGAGCGGTGCGTGAGAACCGGATGATCGCTATCCCGTTTACCCATTTGGTGCCCAACATCGGCAGCGGCCAGGTGGCGCTTGAATTGGCCCGAAAACTCAAGGCCAGCGCGCCGTACAACGCGCCTGCGGCATCCCGCGTGGTTGAGAACGCCCCCTAGACCCGGGCCACCGGCACGCGGGATAGCTCACGCAGCCACGGTAATACCCGCAGGCCCTGAGCAGCCTCGGATGGATCGACGATGTCGATGAAGTGTTCGAGGTTGACGATGTCCGGCACGCCCGGCAGACGCACCCGCACCGCCGGGGTTACGCCGGCAGGGGCACCCAGGTCCAGATGTTCGTATACCAGCACATGATGCACATGAAGCTGAGGCCCATAGGGATGGGCCATCAGCCCCGCGTTGATGATCAGCACATCGAAGGGTTCAGCAGGAATGGCGGTAAGAATCTGGACCTCTTCGAGAGTCTGCACCGGCACAATCCGGTAATACCCCAATTGGTTAAGCATTTTCTCGATGTGCAAGCGTTGCAGATGCTGTTCATCAGCAATCAGGATGGTCAGTGCTTTGTTTGGCATGGCAAACCCTTGGGCAGGCAGCGCTCGGCAGTGAGCGTCGACCATTTTCCAGACATATGCCGACGACAAAATCAGGCATATTCCCAGTTCATGTAGGAGTTCTCCCAAATACTCCGAATGGTGATGAACCACGGTCAAGGCTGATTGCAATAAGCGCTCAAGCCATGATGCAAAACATCGATCGCCTCACCCACGGCCTCAACCGCTTGCCCTAATGCCTGGCGGTCGCGCTGTTCACACGCCGCCTCCAATGCCTCGCACCCACCGATCAACCGATGCGCCTTGACCATCCGCGCGCCCCCCTTGGCACGATGGGCCAGGTCGTGCAGCTTGGCAAAGTCAACCTGGCTTGCCAGCAGTGGCAACAAGGCACGATCTGCCTCCAGACTTTCGAGCAACGGTGCCAGCAACTCGACCAGCGCGGGGTGATCATCCCCCGTCAACGCAACCAGCCCGCTCAAGTCAAACGTCGCCAGCTGCGACGGGCCAAGGTCGGCCGAGCGCGAGGCCAACGCCAACCGCAAGTCATCAAGCCCGGTAGGCTTGAACAGGCAGCCATCCATGCCTGCTTGCCGACAACGCTCAGCTTCCTCAGGCTGTGCGTTGGCGGTGAATCCCAACAGCAGGCAGGGTGCCAAGCCGCGTTCATGCTCTTGTGCGCGAATCTCCTGTGCCAACTGATAGCCGTTCTTGAGCGGCATATTGCAATCGGTAATGACACCGTCGAACTGTCCGGCCCGCCATTGTTCAACCCCTTGAACACCATCCTCGGCCGTGGTGATGCGGTGGCCCAGGAAACTCAACTGGCGCGCCAGCAGCAAACGGTTAGCCGGGTAGTCGTCCACCACCAGAATACTCAGCGCGCGGCCCTGAGGTGCAACATCACCCGAGGGTGCCGCTCGGGCCGGCAACGTGTCTGTCGTGGCCAGGGCCAAGGTCACATCCACTCGTGTGCCCTGCCCCAGCACACTGCTCAAGTGCAGTTGGCCGCCCATCATTTCGCACAAGCTGCGGCTGATCACCAATCCCAGGCCAGACCCGCTGCGGGCCGACTGCTGGTTATTGGTGCCTTGGATAAACAAACTGAACAACCGCTTCTGGTCCTCGACGCTGATACCAATACCGGTATCTTGCACCCATAACTGCAGTTTCAACCGATCGCCTTCGACCGCGGTCTGAGCACAGAGGCTTACCTGACCCTTGGCGGTGAACTTGATGGCATTGCTCAGCAGGTTCGACACCACCTGCTTGAATCGCAGCGGGTCGACCAACACCGTCCGGTCACTCAATGGGTCGAGCTCAACGTGCAGCGCCAGCCCCTTGGCCCGCGCCAACCCCTCGAACACGCGCGCCACGGACGCCAGCAGCTCATGCAGGTTGGCCGGTTCCAGGCTCAGCGACAAATGCCCGGACTCGATTCGCGCAATATCAAGAATATCGCCAATCAACTCCAACATGCCGCGCGAAGCCACCGATGCCACCTCCAATGCGTCGCGGTCGGCCCGCCCCTGCTCAGCATTTTTCAAGGCCAGCTCGATCATGCCGATCACCGCATTCATTGGCGTGCGGATCTCGTGGCTCATAGTCGCCAGGAAAGTGGTCTTGGCGCGGTTGGCGGCATCGGCATCGTCCTTGGCCTCCTGCAACTGGCCCAGCAGCCGATGCCGCTCGCTCACGTCTACCCAGCCGGCAATCATGCCCACCACCTTCTCGTCGCCGTCGCGGTAGGGCAGCATCCACTGGTAAATGGTCAGCACATCGCCATTGGGCACCTTGAGTATCCGGTCATGAATCTGCGGCTCGCCCCCGGCCATCAAACGCAGGTAATCCTCCTGAAACGACTGGGCCTGTGGAGGGTTGTCGGTGTCGGTTTCCACCACAGTCCGGCCGATCACGTCTTCAAGCTTGTAACCAAACACATCGAGGTACGCGTTATTGCAGGCCATCAACCGCCCCTGGCGGTCGCGCACGTAAATTGGGTGTGGAGTGCCATCTATCAACACACTCATGAACCGCATCTGATCGCTAAGCGCCCGCTCGGCCTGCACGCGCTTACGAATCAGACTGCGCAGGTAGATAACCCAGCCCAGCGTGACCACCAACAACAGCGCGGCCAACCCGAAGCCTTGAATGATCACGCTGCGATAACGCAGCCAATAGCTGTCTTCAATGATGACTTCGCTGCGCCATTGGCCAATCAATTCGTCCATTTCCTGCGGTGTGATGCTCAGCAGTGCCTTGTCCAGGATCGAATACAGCTCCAACTGGCTGCGATTGACCCCAAAGGTCACCCGTGCCGGCTCAGTACCGACTGTGCTGGTGATTCGTAAACGGTCGCGGTAATGCCGGGCAATCAGATAGCGCGCACTGATCAGTGAATTGACCGCACCATCAGCGTCACCATTGGCCACCAGCGCCATGGCTTGCTGCGGGTTCTCCACGTCGACGAACACAATCCCTGGAAAATTCTGCGAGATCTCATCATGCAGGCCATTGCCGATCACCATGGCCAGGCGTCTGCCGACCATATCCTCCAGCGTGAGCGGGCTGTGCGGGCTGTCACGGGTCACCAGTACAAATGGATTGGTCAGGTAGGGCCGGGTAAAGCGCACCTTTTCGGCACGCTCCACACTGGGGGTGACGACCGCCAGCATATCCGCCGTGCCCGCACTGACGATATTGATCTGGCGCGGCAACGAACTGCCGGGGACCACATCGAACTTCAAACCGGTGCGCAAGCTGATGCGTGACAGCACCTCCGCACTTAACCCTTCGAATTGCCCCTGATCACCGATAAAGGACAACGGCAGGAAGTCGTTGAGCACCGCGACTCTGACCCGTGGGTTTTTCTGCACCCAGCGTTGCTCATTGGCACTCAAGTGCAGCCGGTCGACACCGACAATCCCGAGGTTGCCACCGCTCCAGCGGCGCAGGATTTCCATCTGCTCACTCGCGGGAATCGCCTCCAGCGCGGCATTAAGGATCGACAGTAACCGCGTATTTTCCCGGGCGACGGCAAACGCAAACGGGTTGACTTCCAAGCCGGAAAAATCCGCCATGCGCACGTTGTTGAGGTGGTTACGATTGATCAGGTAATTGATGCTTATCGCATCGCCCAGGTAGACATCGGCGCGCCCAAACGCCACGGCGCCGATCGCCTCGAAGGTCGAGGCAAAAAGCGCCAACTGGGCATGGGGGTAAAATGCCCGGACTGCGTCGGGTTGCATATAGTGATACAGCATTGCCACACGCTTGCCTGCCAGGTCGTCACTTAACACTTGGCTGTCACCGCTGCGGGTCACCAGGGTCGGTTGATCGTTGGCGTAGGAGCGCGACAAAAGCAGTTGCGGGTCGGCAGCCTCATAGCCATTGGCGGAGCCCAGAAAATCCACCGCGCCCTGCTTCAGGGCTTCGACCACTTCATCGCGGGAGCCGTAACGCCGAACCTCGATAGAAATATGCAGGGCCTGGCCGATCAATGCGGAAAAATCGGCAGTGATACCTTCGAGTTCGTCGTTGTTATTGGTCAAATCAAAAGGTGGGTAATCGGGAGCAGAAATCCCCATCAACAATGTGCGCCGCTCGCGTAGCCAGCGCCAATCAGCCTCCCCCAGCCCCACTGCGGTGGTTTCGATATGGGAGTGCCCCAGCAGCCGCAAAGCGTGAGGCTCGTCGAGGGCCACCGCGATCAGGGGTAACAGGCTCATCCAAAGGATCGTGGCGAACCTCGTAAACGCGGTGGTGATCATTTCAGATCAGATGGTTGCGCTGGGCAAACTTGGACAAGTGCACTACCGAAGACATGCGTAACTTCTCCTTGAGGCGAGTCTTGTAGGTGCTGATCGTTTTGTGGCTCAACAGCATATCCTCGGCAATTTCCTTATTACCCAACCCGATGGCCAGCTTCTGCAATACGGTCAATTCACGATCCGACAGGCACTCGATCATCTGCCGTTCTGTTTCCTGCAGGTCGTCCCGGCGTACCGAACTGGTCGGCAAACTGGGAAAGCAACTGTATCCCGACATGATTGCCTTGATGGCCTTTTGCAGCTCATCCAGTTCGCCAGTCTTGGCCACGAAGCCCATGGCGCCGGCGCGCATGCAGCGGGTGGAAAAAAACACCGCCAGGTAGGAGGTCAGTACCAGAATCTTGCAAGGCAAGCCCAATGCCTTGACCCGGCTGATGACCTCCAACCCACCCAACTTGGGCATCGCCAGGTCGAGGATAATCAGGTCAGGACGTTGCTCCCTCGCCAACTGCATTGCATCGGCGCCGTCCCCCGCCTGATAAATTTCAACAAACCCTTCCAGTTGCAAGAGATGTTTGACCGTCGCACGGATAAACGGATGGTCATCCACAATTAATGCTTTGCTCATAAACTTCCCTTTGTGGACAAAATACCCTTACACATCACACCTGACCTGGATACCTGTGAGAAATGACAGTTCCGACGAGCGGTACTGCACAGCCTCAGGACGATAACCAAGCGGTGTCTGGCCCTTTCCATTAACTCAGCATAACCACGGACGCCAGACCTCGAAGACCCAGCAGCCGCAAGTGCACAACCTTAGCAACGCAAAAATGTTTCATCTGAAGGGATAATCCTGACTGCATGTAGGATTTTTCTACAATAAAGACTAGCCGACCCTCACTTGCCCACAACAGTCAGTCAGTGGTACTTGGGCTCCAGAAAGCCTGCACCACCAAGGTTGACGTTGAGATACGCGCCACCAGTGCATCCAGCTCGTCGCCATCGACCGACGTTGCGGCCAGAGTGGCCTCGATTTCCACCTCTTCACTGCCGAACGGTCGCACGTCGACATCGCTGGCCGGGTAGTTGCAGCGTGCCAACTCGGCTTCCAGCAACACCATGACGGCCTGTTGCTGACTGCGTCGCGCAATGACGTAGAGGATGTTGGTGACCTCTGCCGACACCACGTCCATCGGCTGGCGGTTGATGTTATTGACGATCGGTCGCAGCAAGGTATTGGCCGCCAGCACAAATAGCGTACCCAGCAATGCCTCAAGGATCAGGTCGGCGCCGGCACAGGCGCCCACTGCCGCAGAAGCCCAGAGAGTGGCGGCCGTATTGAGCCCACGCACATTGCCCTCTTCGCGCATGATCACGCCGGCGCCAAGAAAACCGATGCCCGACACCACGTAAGCGACCACGCGCACAGCGCCCTCAGCGCCGCCAAGGCGGTTGGCCATGTCGACAAAAATCGCCGCACCGACGGCCACCAGCACATTGGTGCGCAAGCCGGCGGTGCGCTGGCGGTACTGGCGCTCGAAGCCGATCAAGCCACCGAGGATAAACGCCGCACTGAGGCTGACTACAGTGTCGACCAGGGAGTTGAGGTTGATGTTGTTGATTGCCTGCATAAAAAAATCTCCATGAATGCAGTGGCTGTGACCGGTTACTGCCAGCCAAACCTACGGATATAAAAGCCCTTCACCGCCTGAGTCAGCGCCATATATGCCAGCAGAATCACTGGCAAAAACACAAAGTACAGCGACGGTAGCGCCTGCAATTTGAAGTAATGCGCCAGCGGCCCCATTGGCAGGAAAATCCCCACGGCCATGATCACCCCCGTCATCAGCATCAACGGAAGTGCCGCACGGCTTTGCAGGAAGGGGATTTTCGGGGTGCGGATCATGTGCACGATCAGGGTCTGGGTCAGCAGCCCCACCACGAACCAGCCGGATTGGAACAGGGTCTGGTGGTCCGGGGTGTTGGCATCGAACACATACCACATGAGTGCGAACGTGGTGATGTCGAAGATCGAGCTGATCGGCCCGAAAAACAGCATGAAGCGCCCCACCTCCCCCGGCTGCCAGCGTTGCGGCGTGGCGAGCATTTCGTCATCGACGTTATCGAATGGAATCGCGATCTGCGAGATGTCGTACAGCAGGTTTTGCACCAGCAAGTGCATCGGCAGCATCGGCAGGAATGGGATAAAGGCACTGGCCACCAGCACCGAGAACACGTTGCCGAAGTTGGAACTGGCGGTCATCTTGATGTACTTGAGCATGTTGGCGAAGGTACGGCGGCCCTCCAACACGCCCTCCTCGAGGATCATCAGGCTCTTTTCCAGCAAAATGATGTCGGCCGCTTCCTTGGCGATGTCCACCGCACTGTCCACCGAAATACCGATATCCGCCGTGCGCAGCGCCGGCGCGTCGTTGATGCCGTCGCCCATAAAGCCCACCACATGCCCATTGGCCTTGAGCAAGCGCACGATGCGCTCCTTGTGGCTGGGCGTGAGCTTGGCAAACACATTGGTGGTTTCCACAGCCAGGGCCAGCTCGGCGTCGGTCATGGCCTCGATATCATTGCCCATCAACAGGCCTTGCTGCTCCAGGCCCACTTCACGGCAGATCTTTGCCGTGACCAGTTCGTTGTCGCCGGTCAGCACCTTTACCGCCACACCGTGAGCCTTGAGGGCCTTGAGGGCGGGTGCGGTGCTTTCCTTGGGTGGGTCGAGAAACGCCACATAGCCGATCAGGGTCAGGTCGTTTTCATCCGCCAGGCTGTAGGTGTCACGCCCTGCCGGCATCGGCTGCGCTGCCACTGCCACCACACGCAGCCCTTCTTCGTTAAAGGCCGCCGTCACCTGACGAATGCGCGCCAGCAGTTCTTCGCTCAGCGCTTCATTGACGTCGCCATGGCGTACGCGAGTGCACACCGACAAAATCTCCTCCACCGCGCCCTTGCAGATCAACAGGTGCGGCTGGTCCTGCTCGGCCACCACCACCGACATGCGGCGGCGGTTAAAGTCGAAGGGGATCTCATCAACCTTATGAAACGCGGTGCCGACTTTCAGCTCGCGATGGACTTCCACGTGCTCCAGCACGGCTACATCCAGCAGGTTTTTCAGGCCGGTCTGGTAGTAGCTGTTGAGGTAAGCCATTTCCAGTACGTCTTCAGACTCCTGGCCCCACACGTCCACGTGGCGCGCCAGGAAAATCTTGTCCTGGGTGAGCGTGCCGGTCTTGTCGGTGCACAGCACGTCCATGGCGCCGAAGTTCTGGATCGCGTCCAGGCGCTTGACGATGACCTTCTTGCGCGACAGGAACACCGCGCCCTTGGCCAAGGTCGAGGTGACGATCATCGGCAGCATTTCCGGGGTCAGGCCCACGGCGATCGACAGCGCAAACAACAGCGCCTCAGTCCAGTCGCCCTTGGTGAAACCGTTGATGAACAGTACCAGCGGCGCCATGACGAACATAAAGCGAATCAGCAACCAGCTGACCTTGTTGACCCCATGCTGGAAAGAGGTGGTGGCGCGGTCCGTCGCCGTGACACGTTGCGCCAACGCACCGAAATAGGTGCTGTTGCCAGTGGCGAGGATCACCGCCGTGGCGGCGCCGGACACCACGTTGGTACCCATGAACAGGATGTTCTCCAACTCCAGCGGGTTCCGGGTGTGGGCGTCCTGCTGATGGGCGAACTTCTCCACCGGCATGGATTCACCGGTCATCGCCGCTTGGCTGACGAACAAATCCTTGGCGCTGAGCACGCGGCAGTCGGCGGGGATCATGTCACCGGCCGACAACACGATCAGGTCGCCCGGCACCAGTTGCTTGATCGGTAACTCAATACGCTTGGCTGCATCCCGGCGCAGTACCGTCGCGGTGTTGCTCACCATCGCCTTCAAGGCGTCGGCCGCCTTGTTCGACTTGGCCTCTTGCCAGAACCGCAACAGCGTCGAGAGCACCACCATGGAGAAAATCACCGTGGCGGCCTTCATGTCTTCGGTCAGCCAGGAGATTACCGCCAGCAACGTCAGCAGCAGGTTGAACGGGTTTTTGTAGCAGTGCCACAGGTGCACCCACCACGGCAGCGGTTGCTCGTGCTCGACCTCATTGAGGCCGTATTGCACGCGCAGAGCATCGGCCTCCTGGTTAGTGAGCCCCGCCGAATGGCTGCCCAGCACGCTCAACAACTGCACGGCACTGCCATTGGCCGCAGCCACCAGGGTGTGCGCCAGGCTTGGCGGGACTTCGCGGCTGACGCTGGCGTCGGTGACGGTCTCAAGCATCGCCAACCGGCGGAAGTGCCGAGCGATATGCCGGGTCCGCAGGAAACCGGCGAAGAACTCTTTGAGCAGAGTGAGGTTCATGGTGTTACTCCTGCGCGAGGAAACCTTCGTGCAGGTACGGCCGTCTGCACCGTGCCGGATACAAGGCACAGTCAGATTGGCCCGCCCACCGTAAAAGGCAGGCGCGTCCGTAGCATCCTGGATTGCACCAGATGCTGGTCAGCGTCGATGAGAGGGGTTCAGGCAGGCGCCAGGACTGGCCACTGCCGGGATGCCGCTTCTCGCTTTGTGAGGCGAGACAACGGCATCGAAAGAATGCGCGTTACCTTGCCAAGTAGGTGCCGGTTACCGAAACCGGCCGACGACTGTCACTCGAACAAGTACCCACTGAGGGTCTCCGCTATTGATGAAAACGCGCGAAGCTTACGCCCCGATGTCAGCAGAGTAAACCGTAGGAAAGTTTCCATATGGGGAATAAGAAAATTCTTCAGGATGGGTTCAGGAAGTGTTTTTTGAAACCAATGAAGCTTAAATGTGGGATGGAATCCTCAATCATCCCGCGTCAACACTTCCAGCAACTCGATCTCAAAGCGCAGGTTACTGTTGGGTTTGATATGCGCGCCCATCGAGCGCTCGCCGTAGGCCAGATGCGCCGGCACATACAGCGTGCGTACACCGCCGACCTGCATGCCCATCAAACCCTGGTCCCAGCCCTTGATCACGCGCCCGGTGCCAATCACGCACTGGAACGGTTTGCCCCGTTCCCAGGACGAATCGAACACTGTGCCGTCTTCCAGGGTGCCGGTGTATTGGGTAGTGATCAGCGCGCCCTTGACCACGGCCTTGCCGTCGCCCAGGCGGATGTCGGTGATCTGCAGTTCGTCGTTGCTCATGGGTTTCTCGTTGAAGGCGTGAAAGGCTGGGGTTTTCCCAGAATCGGGTGGGTTTGGCAAGTGTAGGAACAGTCGGAACAATGATATTTCCCTTTAACTTGAAGGATGTTCCGAGAGAATCCCAACCGCTTGCGCCGTTCAAATCGCGTGGCCAGTCTTCGTCGGTCACTGCCAATTCAGTGACTCGGGGTTTGGTAGACCGCGAATGATTAGGCGCTAAACGCCCCCTTCTGCAAGGCGCTTTTTTTCGGCTCAATTAGGAATCAAGCCATGGAAAAGCTCATACCCGCTGCACCCGCCCCAGAACTGTAATTCTTCGCCACCACACCCGACCTCAGCTTCGAAGACGCCCTGGCTCATGCCAGCAGCGTACTGCGTTGCGCCGCCGTTGCCGCGCAGACAGCGGGTGAGCAGTTGGATGGCACTTCGCGCACCTTGGTCATTTCGGTCATGCACCTGGTGGAAATGGCCAGCGGGATGGTGGACCGTTCCCTGGAGTGCATACTGCCGCGCTAATGCAAAACTAAATGTGGGAGGGGGCTTGCTCCCGATGGCGGTGCATCAGTCACCACATCATTGACTGACACTCTGCTATCGGGAGCAAGCCCCCTCCCACATTTTGATCTGTATGCATTCCGAGGTCGCTCTATCAGCCTTTACAACCAATGCCAGAACCGGCTCCAGAACCCCCGCCCCAACTCATTCTTGCACCCGGCATATTGGCGCGCGTACAGCTGCGAACGCGCCTGCACCTTGCTTGCCACCGGCAGCAGCCAGGCTTTGCTGGCGTAGGTGCGCTGGCGATAGCCGCCCCAACCTTCGTGGTAATTCAGGTATTGGCCGTAGGCGTCGTATTTGTAGACGCCATTGATGGTGTAGGTCTTGTCCATGTACCAGCCGATAAAGTCGATGGCGTCGTCGAAGTCTTCGCGATCAGCGCCGCTGCGGCCGGTACTTTTGCGGTAGTCGCTCCACACTTCATCCTTGGCCTGGGCATACCCCGAAGCGGTAGAAACGCGGCCCCAGGGGATGATCCATAGCAGGTATTTACGCGGGGTCTTGGCGTCGTGGCGAAAGCCCGACTCCTGATACATGATCGCGAGCGGCACCTGGATCGGCACACCCCAGCGCTTTTGCGTGACCTTGGCGGCGTCGTACCAGTCATCTTTTTCGCGAAAAATACCGCAGATATCGTTGGGCGTGCGTGGCGGCGAGGTGCCGCACGCCGCCAACAGAGAAGTGAGTAATAACAGTCCGACGGCTTTGCCTGCGATCAAGGGGCACCTTTGCGTGAAACGCGTAAAAATCCGGCATTTTACGCGTTCAACACGGCGGCGTCCTTGCCGCAGACCGTTTTAAGCCAATGGCACGCGACGGGTAGTCAGCGCAATACGACCGATGAAGAAGCTCAAGGCCGCACCCAACAGCAGCATGGCCAAGGTGCTCCAGGCGGCGCGGGACAGTTGCTTGGCCGCTACTTCACCAGCTTCACGGGCTTTTTGTTCAGCCTGTTGCTTGAGTTCATCGACCTTCTGCATGGCTTGCTGGTAAGCCTGGGCATAATTGTCGACGATCTGGGTGGCCTCTTCTTTGCTCTTGCCGGTACGGGCAGCAACGATGTTGACCAGTGCTTCTTTATCCGCGGCATTCAGCGCCGGCTCGCCGGAGGCTTTGACGCGTTCGAACCACTGCTTCAACTCATCTCCGGCCTGGGCCGGGTTGGTCGCGGCATCGGTAGCCGATTGCTTGCCATCAGCGGCAGCCTGGTCGGCTTTCTGCTCGACATTGGCCGGGTCCAGTTCAGCCTTGCCACTCTGCTTGAGCAGGGTGTCCAGCTGGCCTTGCAGGCTGTTCCAGTCAAGCTGGATACCCTGTTCGTTCAGCTGTTGCTTGAGGCTGTTGCCGATCCCCGGTGCTGCGGCGGCGATGCCACTGCCGGCAGCCGACAAACCTTTGCCCACGACATTGCCTGCGGTACCCACCACACTGGCAGCCAAACCGGCCAGCAGCCAGGTGGTGAGCAAGGTGGTCAGCGTCCAGGTCAAGACGCCGTGAAGGCCGCCACGGTCCGGTGCAGTGCGCCCGGCCACGAAAGCACCCAGGGCGATGGCCACCAATGTCGAAACAAACAGCCAGATACCCGCGCCTGTGCCGAAACCGCTCAGCGGGTTACCCGCTTCCATAGGGTCCACGGCACTGGCGCCAATGGCCGTACCCAACACACTCAATACCAGGTAGGTCACCAGTGCGATTGCACTACCGGCCAGTACCGAACTCCACGACACACGGAATAGCGATCGATTGGTTTCATAGACAGTGGTCATACAAAGGTCCTTTTCAGTTTTAGGAGCAAGGCAATGCGCCTTGATGGGTGTGAGTGTGGCGAAACGACATACGTTCAGTCGTGGGCCATATGCACCAGGCCAACTGGTGCATTCGCACTGCTCCCCGGGTAATTACTCTGCACTATCCTGAAGCCGGGATGTCGTAGTCCCATGCGCCCTAGACCTGCCGCCGGAGAAGTTATGACCCAGGATGTTCTCGCCAAAGAAACCAACCGCCGCCAATTGCAGCAGATCATCTCCGGGCTGTCCGACGGGGTGATACTTGCCGAGGTCGACCAAACCATCCTCTGGGCCAACGAAGCGGCGTTGACCATGCACGGGGTCAGCGAAGTCGAAGAGCTCGGCGCCAACACCGAGGCGTACGCCAAGCGTTTCACCCTGCGCTATCGCAACAATCATCCGTTACAGCTGGACAGCTACCCCCTTAGCCGCGTCGCGGCGGGTGAAGAGTTCAGCGATGTGGTGGTGGAAGTCAGCCCCACTGCCAACGAACAGCGCAGCTGGGTGCACCGCCTGCGCAGCCTGGTGCTGACCGACGCTCAAGGCGAGCCGGAGCTGCTGGTGCTGATCCTCAGCGACGCCACCGAATGGGCCAGCGCCGAGCAACGCTTCGAGAAAACGTTCAACGCCAACCCCGCGCCCGCGGTGATCTGCCGTCTCAGCGACTTGCGCTATATCAAGGTCAACCAGGGCTTCCTGGAAATGACCGGCTACAACCGCGACCAGGTCATCGGCAAATCCGTGTACGAGTTGGATGTGCTCGAACAGGCCGAACGCAAGGACCTGGCCATCCAGCGCCTGGGCGAAGGCTCGACCATCCCGCAAATGCAGGCCGAACTGAAACTGCCCGAAGGTGGCAGCAAACTGGTGATTGTCGCCGGCCAGCCATTGGACATGAACGAGGAAGACTGCATGCTGTTTTCCTTCACCGACCTGGAGCCACGGCGCAAAGCGGAAATTGCCCTGCGCCAGAGCGAAGAGCGCTTCGCCAAATCCTTCCGCCTGACGCCAGTGCCGACCCTGGTGTGCAGCGCCGATAACCGCCAGGTGGTGGATATCAACGAAGCCTTTATGACGATCACCGGTTACAACAGCGAGGAGCTGATCGGCAAATCCATCGAAGAGATCAACTTCATCGACAGCCCGCAGGCCGGCGCACAGTTGTTCGCCAGCCTGGAAAAAGCCGGCAACCTCGACGGCCAGGACCTCAAGGTGCGCAAGAAAGGCAACGAGGTGGTCGACTGCGTGGTCTGGGCCGATACCGTGGTCATCCAGGACGTGCCCTGCTACCTGCTGGTACTGATGAACATCACCGAACGCAAACGCTCGGAGCTTGAGTTGGTCGCGGCCATTGAGGAAGTGATGCAGGACGCGTCGTGGTTCAGCCAGACCCTGATCGAAAAACTGGCCAACGCCAAGAGTGTCAACAGCCCCAACCTGCCGAACGTGGCCTTCACCGACCTGACCGCCCGTGAGCGCGATGTGCTGGGCCTGATCTGCGAGGGCTTGGCCGACAAGGAGATCGCCTCGCGCCTTAAACTGGCACCTAATACCGTGCGTAACCATGTGGCCACGGTGTATTCCAAGCTGGGGGTGCATAGCCGCAGTGCGGCCATCGTCTGGGCTCGTGAACGTGGGTTGTTTGCCGGTGAGTTGCGCCTGAAAAGCAAGCCCTGAACATACAAATGCACTAGTTGAGCTAGTGCGAATTCGCCTTATAGCGCGAGGGTGCACGCCATAACCTTCAAGGATCGTACTTATGCCTCGAAGGAACCCGCATGTTTACCCTCTCTCAACTGCGCAACTGCATCGAAGAAGGCCTGTCACCGCTGACGTGCGAGTTCACCCTGTGCCGGGACGCGTCCTTGACCCTCAAGGTCTACGACGCCGAAACCGGCCGGGTCGACCTGGTGGTCACCGGGATAAGCACCAACCGCCTGCAGACTCCGCAGGAAGTGGAAAAAATGGTCGATGAGTTGCGCTACGAACTGCAAAGCAACAACGTCGGCAAACTCACGCTGGATGATTTGCCTTCATCGCCGCACCTATGAAATAGAACACCCCGCCCCCGACAATAAACGCCCCCAGCATGTAGAACATGTAGTGGGCCGGCAGGCTGGCCAGCACCAGCCCACACAACACAGGCCCCATCGCGGCGCCGAGATTGGACAGGTTCTGCGCCCCGTAATACATGCCGCGCAAATGGTCCGGGGCGATTCGGTCGATAAACATGTACTCGGCCGGGAACACGATGATCTCCCCCACGGTAAATACCGCCATTGCCAGCACCCACCACAACACGCTGGTGGACAGCGCAAACCCGATCAAACCCAACATGAACATGCTCAAGCCAGCGATCAGCCACTGGCTCAGGTAACGGTGGGAAATTTGTCGGCCGATCAGGTACTGCAAGGCAATCACTAACACGGCGTTGGTGGTCAGCACTGCGCTGATCACGGTGTAGGTGTATTCGGCGGTAGTGGTGGTCACCAGGTATTGCGACAGGTAAGCCGTAAACTGGCCGAACACTACCGCACTGAGCAGGCCGCCCAACGTGAAGCACACCAGGCGGCGATCACGCAGCAATACGCGGGCGACGGCGAGGAACGGCACTGGCTTTTGCGCCACATCGACGGTGGCCAAGTTGCGGTCACCCCAGCGCCAGTACAACAGGAAAAACCCCAGCCCCAGCAGCGCCGACAGGATAAACGGCAGGCTGATATCCAGCTTGGCCACCATCGCTCCGAAGAACGGCCCGACGGCGTAGCCGATATTGGTCAGGGTGTACTTGATGGAAAACACTTCACTGCGTGCGTCTTCGGGCAGCAGGCTGGCGAAGCCGGCTTTCACCGCAATGTCGATGACCGCGTAGGCCAGGTTGATCAGAATCAGGCAGCTATAGAACGCCCAGATATTCTGCGCCAGCAGCGTGCCGATAAACCCCAGCACAAACACCAGGCTCAAGCCGAGCAGCAGTCGATAACTGTTAATGCGATCGACCAGGAAACCGCCGTAGACACTGAGCAGCGAGCCGACGATCAGCGAACTGCCGATCACCAGGCCGACCTGGGTAATGTCCAGGGCGAAGTGGCTGGTGAGGTAGATGACAAGGTAGGGAAAGGTGATCGCCTTGGCCAACGTCAGCAACAACGTGGCACACAGCAACAGGTTCACGGTACGGGGGTAGTTTCTTATTGTGGCAAGCATCCTGCTCTCATTCTTCAAAGGTAACGCGACCCATGGGGCCGGTTACCTTAACGCAAGAATCTGGAAAACAGCAGATGGTGATGCGGGATTATTTCTTCACCGGGGTGATCTCGAGGATGGTGCCGTTGGTGGTCTTGAGCAGCACGAACTTGTCGCCCACCCGTGCCCATTGGCTGTCTTCTTCGGGCTGCTTGAGGCCGCGCTTTTTCCAGTCACTGACCGCCGATTCCTTGCGCATCAGCATATCCGGGGCGCGGTCGCCCTCCTTCAAGTCGCGAGCGTTGATATTTGAAGGTTGCACGGTTTCCTGAGGGGTATCACCGGCCTGCACGACAGCGCTGGCGGTGGAGAAGCTGGCAGCGACCAGCAGGCAAGCGGCTAAGGTTTTCGACTTCATGGGTGCTCCTTCAATGATGGTACGTACCCAACTTCCGACCGCAGCGGCGCGGAATCATTCAGCCTGCTGACTTCGCCACAAGGTGTAAGTCAGTGAGCCGGTGTGCCTTGATGAAACACCATCCGCCACTGCCCGTGCTCTTCGCGCCACACCGAACTGCGCAATGAGTCCCCCACCCCTTGGCGATGGCCGCGATAAGTCACCAGTGCCACGCCGCGGCTAAGCATTTTCACGGTAAACCCGGACATGCGCCGCGGTGAAAACACCTCATCCTGCAACCCGGCAATCACCTCGGCCTTGCTGCCCCAGACAGTGCCACTGGCACCAAACTCAACGAAATCATCCGCCAGCAGGTGCCCCAGCCGTTCCGCATCCGAGCGCGTCGCATACCCCTGAAGCTCCTGTTCCAGTGCGAATAAATGCGCTTGAAGTTCCATCCCCATTGCCCCTATGAAATTAATCCTGTAATTTTTCATGAAATTATTCGACATAAATTTCATGACGCCACAAGAAGAACTCGCCACCCTCGCAGCGCTGATCCACGACTTGCGCAAGCACAAGAAGCTCACCCTGGCCCAACTCGCGCAAAAAATCGAGCGGTCGGTGGGGTTCCTGTCCCAGGTCGAGCGCGGCCTGTCGCGACCGACCGTGGCCGACCTGACTGCCATCAGCCACGCTCTGGACGTACCCACCACCTATTTCTACAGCCTGCCCAAACCCAAGGCGGTCGACTGGGTCACCCGCCCCAACGAGCGGCGCACGGTGTATTACGCCAATGGCATCACCGACATCCTGGTGTCGCCGAGCATGAATGGCGCGTTTTCGATGCTCGACAGCCTGTTGGCCCCCGGTGCCAACAGCGGCGAACAAAGCATGAGCGACCGCGCCGAACAGGCCGGTTTCGTGCTGGAAGGCGAGCTGACCCTATGGGTTGAAGATGAGGCCGACCCCGTCACCCTCGGCCCCGGCGACAGTTTCCACCTGGCCAGTTTCGCCCATTGCCGCTACGCCAACCTGACCGACCTGCCCGCCCGCGTCCTGTGGGTTTACAACTAGGAGCTACACCCGTGAAAAGCCATTCCTCCACGTTACTGGCCGAAGTACGGACCTTTCGCCAGAACCACCCCGACGTACGCTATGTCGACCTGATTGCCCTGGATATCCCCGGGCATTTCTACGGCAAACGCTACCCGGTGGAGATGCTTGAGAAAGTCGCCGCCGGCAGCCCGTTGAAGCTGCCGCAGAACGCCGTGCTGCTGGGGGCTCAGGGTGGGTTGTTCAAGATTGGTGACTACTGCTTCAACGACGGTGACCCGGATGCCAATCGCCGACTGGTGCCCGGTACGCTCAAGCCGGTGAGCTGGGAGTCACAGCCATTGGGGCAAATGCTCATCACCTCCGACGGCACCGAAGCGCCGATCGAATTCGAACCCCGCGAAGTCCTGGCCAAGGTGCTGGAGCGCTTGCAGCACAAGGGCATTCACCCGGTGGTGGCGTTTGAACTGGAGTTCTATCTGTTCGATAAAAAACTCGAAAACGGCCTGCCGCAGTTCGCCCGCGACCCGCTGAGCGATGATGCCGATGACCAGCCCAACCTGCATATCGAACGGCTGTCGCGCTTCAGTGAAGTGCTGGACGACATGGCGCAAACCGCCAAGGACCAGGGCATCGACATCACGGTGATCACTGCCGAGATCGGTCCCGGCCAGTTCGAGATCAATTTCGGCCACTGCGATGACGGCCTGCGCGCCGCGGACTGGGCCGCCCTGTTCTGCCGCAGCACCCGCGGCGTGGCGCTCAAGCACGGTTACCGCGCCAGCTTCATGGCCAAGCCTTACCTGCAATTTCCCGGCAGCGGCATGCATGTGCATGTCAGCCTCTACGACGCGGCCGGCAATAACCTGCTCGCCGCCCATCAGCAGCAGCCGCTGCGCCACGCCGTGGCCGGTTGCCTGGAATTGCTGCCCCACTGCATGCCGATCTTCTCGCCCAACCACAACGCTTTCCGCCGCCTGGGCGGCGCGGTCAACGCCGCGACGCGCGCCAGCTGGGGCTTTGAAGACCGTGACGCCTGCGTGCGCATCCCCGATTCCGACCCGCGTAACCTGCGGATCGAACACCGCCTGGCCAGCGCCGATGCCAACCCGTACCTTGTGCTGGCGGCAATCCTGGTGGGGCTGGAGCATGGGCTCGAAGCCAAGCGCGAACCCATTACCCCGCTGAACGAGGACCGCAGCAGCGGCACCGATTTCCCGGTGGAAATGCTCGACGCCGTGCGCGCCATGCAGCAACAGCCGGTCGTGCGCGATAAGCTGGGCGCCGAGTTTGTCGACGTGTATTGCGAGAACAAACGCCAGGATCACTTGGCCTTTCAACAAGAGATCCATGCGCGGGAATATCGCTGGTTTCTTTAAGAAACTGTCGAGCCGGATATGCTAAAACCCTGACATAAATCAAGCGAAAGGCTCTAGCACGGGCCTTTCAGCTGGAAAAATTGTCGAACAATCCTGGATTTTGCCGGTGAGATCCATTATCATCCGGCGCCTTCTCGCTACCCGCCGGGTAGTTGTTTCAATGTGTCACCCGAGGCGCCCATGTACCGTTTTTCGTTTCACCGCCCTTTGATGGTCATCAGCCTGGGGCTGGTCAGCCATTGTGTTTCTGCTGCACTTCAACCCTTGGCCGAAGCCCCGCTGGCCAACGACACCGAGTTTCACTGCCACTTCAACCGCGACGCCAGTACCGACTGCACCACCACCTACCGCTACACGATCCTCAAAGCCAACGGCCGCGAAATGCTCTCGCGCATCGACTTCGATTATTCCGAAGGCGACACCTTTGAAGTGATCAGTGCGCAGTCCACACAGCCCGGCGCCAAGCCGGTCGCCCTGGCCGCCACACAAATCGACACGCGCACCGCGCCCAACCCAGACCAAGGTTTCAGCCGCAACAAGCAAACCTCCCTGGCCTTCCCCAACCTGCGCGTGGGCACACAGATCCGCTACACCGTGCGTCAGCACTACCCGGCCAAACCGCTGATGACCCAGTTCCACTATGTACTCAAACTCGGCCCCGGCGCGGTCCGCCGTGATCGCTTCAAGGCACGCTTTACCGCTGAACGGCCGATCCAGTGGCGCAGTGAAATGTTCGACGATTTCAAGGTCACCCCGTCGAGCAACGGCAAGACCCTGGACGTGGTGCTGAAAGCCCCGACCTACGTCAACTACATCAATGAATCTTCCGCCGCCGCACTGCTACGCAGTCCGCGCCTGGAAGTGGGCAGCGCCGTGGAACGCCAAGCGTATTTCGGTGACTTCGCGCAACGCTACAACCAGATCCTCGGTGCCAACCTGCCGGCGCAAGCTGCCGCCGCCGTGACCGCCGCACGCAGCTTGGCACCGGCCGAGCAGGTCGCTGCGATGATGCAGCACATCAATGATCACTACCGCTACCTGGGTGACTGGCGCGCCAGTGAGCGTGGCTACGTGCCGTTCAGCCTGGCGGAAATCGAGCAGCATGGTTACGGCGACTGCAAGGACCTGGCGACCCTGCTGACCGCCATGCTCAAGGCCATTGGTATCAAGGCTGAGACCGCATGGGTGAGCCGTGGCGATGTGGTAGACGCCTTGCTGATCCCCGGCACCCAGGCGCCAAACCACGCCATCGTGCGCGCCGAAGTGGATGGCCAGGTGTGGTGGCTCGACCCGACCAACCCGGTATTCGCCCCCGGCCAGACCATGCCCGACATCCAGGACCGCTGGGTGCTGGTCAACGATGCTCAGGGCCAGGTGCGCGAAGAACACATTCCTCTGGAACGCCCCGAAGTCGCGGTGCGCCTGGACAAACATGTGCAGTTCGGCAAGGAGGGCGATGGCGCGGTCAAGGCCACCATCACCTTCAGTCGCCTGCCGCTGATGCAATTGAGCGTCGCCGACCGCCAGCAAGGCACCACGGCCACCGACCAGAACATCTGCGCCAACTTCGGCAACGACATCAGCGACTGCCAGATCACCCGCGAACCTACCGGCTTTGTGGTGCATGACGGTTACAGCGTCACCGCCAGCATGAACGACCAGCGAGCCCTGGAAAAGCTGGCCAATGACTATGTCTACACCGACCCGTCGTTGAAAGACCGCTGGGAGGGCTACATCAACTATCGCCGTCAAGGACAACAGGCCGACCTCTACCTGGGCAACCCTGAAACCTATGACTACACCTTCACCCTGACAGGCGGGCAGATGGAAAAAGCCATCCCCGGCTGCAAGGTACGCTCGCCATGGTACGACCTCGACCTGGAGGGGAAACTGGAGGACGGTTCGCTGCGGTATCACTATCGCCTGAGCCAGAAACAGCGCTGGCTGACCCATAAAGAAGTGGCCAGTGATGCGTTCGGCAAAATGATTGATGAGGCTCGGGCGTGTGCCGAGCAGGTGCATCAAGTTGTGAAGCTTTAAAATCAAACTCAGGTCAAATGTGGGAGGGGGCTTGCTCCCGATAGCAGTGGTTCAGTCACAGTTGCATCGACTGATACACCGCCATCGGGAGCAAGCCCCCTCCCACATTTTGATCCCCGTTCCGTCAGTTGGATTCGCCAAGCAGCAAACCCTGCTCCCGTGCGCACAACTCCACTACGTAATCCCACAACACCCGCAACCGCACCGACTTATGCAGCTCCCGACGCGAGCTGATCCAGTAACTGCGCTGGATGCCTTCCGCCGGCAGCAACGGCACCAAATCCGCATCGCCAGCCGCCATAAAGCACGGCAACACCGCAATGCCCAACCCCGAACGCGCCGCCTGGTGCTGGGCAATAACGCTGGTGCTGTGGAACACCACCTTGGGGTTACGGCAGAAGCTGCTGAGGAATTTCAGCTCCTGGCTGAACAGCAGATCATCGACGTAATCGATCCAGGAATGGGCAGCGAGGTCTTCACGTTTTTCGATCGGGGCGCTGCGCTCCAGATAGGCACGGCTGGCATAGAGCGCCAGGCGGTAGTCGGTGAGTTTGCGCGTCACCAGTTGATCGACGCTGGGGCGTTCCAGGTGGATGCTGATCTCCGCTTCGCGGTTAAGGATGCTGACAAAGCGCGGCACTGCGACCAGCTCCACTTCCAATCCCGGGTAACGCTCGAACAACCCACTCATGCGACCGGCGAGGAACATCACGCCCAGACCTTCGGCCACACCCAGGCGGATCTTGCCCAGGGGCGCAGCGGAGTGGGTCAGTTCGTCTTCGGCCAGCAGCGCCACGTTCTCCATGGCTTCGGCATGCTTGAGCAGCGCTTCGCCCGAGGGCGTCAGCTCATAGCCCTGGGCGTGCTGCACGAACAGCGCAGTGCCGAGGCTTTTCTCGATGGCCTCGATATGCCGGGCCACGGTGGCATGCGTGGTTTTCAAGCGTTGCGCGGCGGTGAGCAGGCGACCACTGCGCTGCAACTCGAGAAAAAACCGCAGGTCATTCCAGTCGAACATGTCGCCTCCATTGCCAGGGCCCGGCCCACGCTGTTTAAAAACGCACAGCAGCTGGGTAAAAACTAACATTTTTAAGACGAAAACTAACAACTAGGATGGGCTCAATAAGAAAAACAAGCGAGACCCCAGATGCCCATGGAAACTGCTGAATACGATTACATCGTCGTCGGCGCCGGCCCCGCTGGTTGCCTGCTGGCCAATCGTTTGTCCGCCAACCCGGCCCACCGCGTCCTGCTGCTGGAAGCCGGTGGCCGCGACAACTACCCCTGGATCCATATCCCCGTCGGCTACCTGTTCTGCATCGGTAACCCACGCACCGACTGGTGCTTCAAGACCGAGGCCCAGGCAGGCCTGCAAGGTCGTGCCTTGAGTTACCCACGGGGCAAGGTGCTCGGCGGCTGCTCATCGATCAACGGCATGATCTACATGCGCGGCCAGGCCCAGGACTACGACGGCTGGGCCGCGGAAGGCAATTCGGGCTGGGCCTGGAAAGACGTGCTGCCGTTGTTCAAGCACAGCGAAAACCATTTTGCCGGCGGCTCTGAGTTCCACAGCGATGGCGGCGAATGGCGTGTCGAACAACAGCGTCTGTCGTGGCCGATTCTCGATGCGTTCCGTGAGGCGGCGGCCCAGAGCGGTATCGCCAACATCAATGACTTCAACCAGGGCGATAACGAGGGCTGCGGCTACTTCCAGGTCAACCAGAAGGCGGGCGTGCGCTGGAATGCGGCCAAGGCGTTTCTCAAACCGATCCGCCAGCGGCCCAACCTGACCGTGCTCACCGACGTCGAGGTCGACCGTGTGCTGCTGGAAAACGGCCGCGCCTCGCAGGTGCTGGGACGCCAACACGGCCAGCCGCTGAGCTGGAAGGCACGCAAGGAAATCGTGCTGTGCGCGGGAGCCGTTGGCTCGCCGGGCATTCTGCAACGCTCAGGCATCGGCCCTTCCCATGTGCTCAAACCACTGGGCATTGATGTGGTGCATGAACTGCCAGGCGTGGGTGGCAACCTGCAGGATCACCTGCAACTGCGGTTGATCTACAAGCTGGAAAACGCCCGCACACTGAACCAGATCGCCGGCACGCTGTGGGGCAAGATGGGCATGGGCCTGCGCTACCTGTATGACCGCAGCGGCCCGCTGTCGATGGCGCCCAGCCAGCTTGGCGCATTTGCCCGTTCCGGGCCGGAGCAGACCTCGGCCAACCTTGAATACCATGTGCAGCCGCTGTCCCTGGAGCGCTTTGGCGAACCGCTGCACGGCTTCCCCGCGTTTACCGCCTCGGTCTGCGACCTGCGCCCGCAAAGCCGCGGCCGCGTGGATATTCGCTCGGCCAGCCCGGCGGATGCCCCGCTGATTCAACCCAATTACCTCAGCCACCCCGAGGACTTGCGTGTGGCCGCCGACGCCATCCGCCTGACTCGGCGCATCGTCGCCGCACCGGCCCTGAGCCAGTTCAAACCGGTGGAATACCTGCCCGGCGATGCGCTGCAAACCGAAGAGCAACTGCACGAAGCCGCCGCACGTATCGGCACCACCATTTTCCATCCGGTCGGTACCTGCCGCATGGGCGTTGACAAGGACGCCGTGGTCGACAGCCAACTGCGCGTGCACGGCATCCCCGGCCTGCGCATTGCCGATGCGTCGATCATGCCGCGCATCACCTCCGGCAATACCTGCTCACCGACGCTGATGATCGCGGAGAAGGCCGCGCAACTGATCCTTTCACCGAATACAAGGAGCCTCGCCGCGGAGAAAGAACAGACTCATGCAATCTGAATAGCGGCGCCACACCTGGCGCCGACAGTGGGACAACAATAAATAATCACTGTGAGGGACACCCGATGTCAGAACATGCTCAACCCCTGGGCTCGGCGGCCAGTGCAAGCACCGCCAACGAATCAAGAAAGGTCATCTTCGCCTCGTCCCTGGGGACGGTGTTCGAGTGGTATGACTTTTTCCTCTACGGCGCCTTGGCGGCGGTGATCAGCAAGCAGTTCTTTGCCGGCGTCAACGACACCACCGCGTTTATCTTTGCCTTGATGGCCTTCGCCGCCGGCTTTGTGGTACGGCCTTTCGGTGCGCTGGTGTTCGGCCGCCTGGGCGACATGATCGGGCGCAAGTACACCTTCCTCGTCACCATCATCCTGATGGGTGTGGCGACCTTCTGCGTCGGGCTGCTGCCAACCTACGCCAGCATCGGCATTGCTGCGCCGATCATCCTTATCGTGCTGCGCATGCTGCAGGGCCTGGCCCTCGGCGGCGAGTACGGGGGTGCAGCCACTTACGTGGCCGAGCATGCGCCACCGGGCAAGCGCGGGCTGCATACCAGCTGGATTCAATCCACCGCCACCCTCGGCCTGCTGCTGTCGTTGCTGGTGGTGCTGGCCTGCCGTTACTTCACCGGTGACCAGTTCGAAGTGTGGGGCTGGCGTATTCCGTTCCTGTTTTCCATCGTTCTGCTGGGCATCTCGACCTGGATCCGCATGAGCCTGCACGAGTCGCCGGCCTTCTTGAAAATGAAAGAGGAAGGCAAGGCCAGCAAGGCGCCGATCCGCGAGTCGTTCGGTAAATGGGAAAACCTCAAAGTGGTGCTGATTGCCCTGTTCAGCATCAATGGCGGCCAGGCTGTGACATTCTATGCGGCGCAGTTTTATGTGCTGTTTTTCCTCACCCAGTTCCTGCGGATGGACCCGGCCCTGGCCAACATGCTGTTGATCATCAGCGTGGTGATTGGCGCGCCGTTCTTTATCCTGTTTGGCTGGCTGTCGGACAAGGTCGGGCGCAAGCCGGTGCTGATGCTCGGCCTGCTGTTGGCAACCGCGTTGTACTTCCCGATCTTCAAGGGCCTGGCGCACTACACCAACCCGGCGATGGACCAGGCCAGCCACCAGGCGCCGATCACCGTATTGGCCGACCCGGCCACCTGCACCTTCCAGTTCGACCCGGTGGGCAAGGCGCGTTTTGACAGCCCGTGCGACAAGGTCAAGACCTTCCTGGTCAAGCAGGGCCTGCCCTACAGCAGCGCCGCCGCCCCGGCAGGCAGCCCGGTGCAGGTGAGCGTGGGCGATGTGCGCATCGATGGCTTCGATGAAGCGGCCCTGCGTGGCGCCGTGGCCCTGGCCGGCTACCCGACTTCGGCGGATGTGGCCCAGGTCAACAAGGTGATGGTGGTGGTACTGATCGTCGTGCTGATCCTGATCGCGGCCATGTGCTACGGGCCTTTGGCGGCGCTGATGGTGGAGCTGTTTCCGACGCGCATCCGCTATACCTCGATGTCCCTGCCCTACCACATTGGCAACGGCTGGTTTGGCGGGTTCCTGCCGACCGTATCCTTTGCGTTGGTGGTGTACACCGGCGATATCTTCTATGGCTTGTGGTACCCGGTGGTGGTGACGGGGGTGAGCCTGGTCGTCGGGTTGTTCTGCCTCAAAGAAACGCGGCATGTGGATATTGATAACAACTGAGTTTGTTTAAATACCGCAGATCCCCTGTGGGAGGGGGCTTGCTCCCTCCCACATTTGCCCTGTAGTGCCCACACAAATTGCTGTACATCCATACAGATAATGGTTGCTCAAATCCTCCTGACTAAGCATCCTGCAAGGCATCAACCCGATCTGATGTGATGACCATGCGGCTGTACCTCTGTGAAAAACCCTCCCAGGCCAAGGATATCGCGGCCGTGCTCGGCGCCAGTCGCCGCGGCGACGGTTGCTGGCTGGGCAACGGAGTCACCGTGACCTGGTGCATCGGCCACCTGCTGGAAACCGCCCCGCCCGACGCCTACGACGCCAAGTACAAACGCTGGGTGCTGGCCGACCTGCCGATCGTCCCGGACAAATGGAAAATGCTGGTCAAGCCCAAGACCGCCAGCCAATACAAGGCCGTCAAGCGCTTGCTGGGGGAAGCCCAGGAGTTGGTGATTGCCACCGATGCCGACCGCGAAGGCGAGATGATCGCCCGTGAACTGGTGGAGCACTGCCGCTATCGCGGGCCTATCCGGCGATTGTGGCTGTCGGCGCTGGATGATGCCTCCATTCGCAAGGCCCTGGCTGCCCTCAAACCGGGTGCCGACACCTTCAGCCTGTATCATTCGGCCCTGGGCCGTTCCCGCGCCGACTGGCTGATCGGCATGAACATGAGCCGCCTGTTTACCTTGCTGGGGCGCCAATCCGGCTATCAAGGCGTATTACCGGTAGGCCGGGTGCAAACCCCGACCCTGCGCCTGGTGGTGGACCGTGATCGCAGCATTGCCGATTTCGTGCCGGTGGCATACTGGGCCATTGATGTCGACCTGCGCCACGAGCGCATGACCTTCACCGCCCAATGGCGTGCCCATGATGATGCCTGCGACGACCAGGGCCGCTGCCTTGACCCGCAACTGGCGCGAGACGCCGCCGACGCCATGCTCAACGCCGCCGCTGCGCGGCTGGTGAAGCTGCGTACCGAACGCATGCGCGAGGTGGCGCCCCTGCCCTTCGACCTTGGCACATTGCAGGAAATCTGCTCGAAGAAGCTCGGCCTGGGCGCCCAGGAAACCCTGGATGTCGCCCAATCCCTCTACGAAACCCACAAGGTCATCACTTACCCGCGCAGCGATTGCGGCTACTTGCCGTTGAGCCAGCACAGTGACGCGCCGAAGATTCTCGCGGCCCTGGGCCGTGCGGATACGGCGGTCAACGAACTGATGCCGCACATCGACCCCCAACGCCGCTCGCGGGCCTGGAACGACGCCAAGGTCAGCGCCCACCACGGCATCATCCCCACCGGGGCCGGCAAGGATGTCAGCCAACTGACCGGCAAACACCGGGCGGTCTATACCCTGATACGGGCACGCTACCTGGCGCAGTTCCTGCCCAACCATGAATACGACCGTACCCAGGCGGATTTCGACTGCGCAGGGCAAGCGTTGCGTGCGGTGGGCAAAGTCATCATCGAGCCGGGCTGGAAACGCGCATTGCCCGAAGCGCTGGCGCCCGCAAAAGGTCGCGAAGCACCCGCGCCACAAGCCCTGCCGACATTGGTGCAAGGCCAGGACTACAGCGTGGCCAAGGTCAACCTCAAGGACCTATGGACCCAACCGCCCAAGCCCTTTACCGAAGGCGACCTGATCAAGGCGATGAAAAACGTCGCCAAGCTGGTGGAAGACCCGCTGCTCAAGCAGAAGCTCAAGGACACCACCGGCATTGGCACCGAAGCCACCCGCGCCGGGATCATCCAGGGCTTGCTCGACCGTGGCTACCTGGTGAAAAACGGCAAGGCCCTGTCGGCCACACCGGCGGCGTTCAGCCTGATCGACGCAGTGCCCCGCGCCATCGCCGACCCGGGCACCACCGCCATCTGGGAACAGGCGCTGGACATGGTACAAAGCGGCGAAATGAGCCTGGAAGAATTCGTCGCCAAACAAGCGGCGTGGATGAGCAAGCAGGTGGCTCGCTGCAATGGCATGCGCATGACCATCACCGGCCCAGCCAGCCCGGCAGGCCGAGGCGCCGCGCCCTGGAAGAACAAACGCAAGAGCGCCCCACGCAAGACGGCGGGAAGCACCAAGCGGGCGAAAAAACCGACAACGGCAAAGTAAAACCGGAAAAAATCCGGTGAATGACGCTTTTCGACGAGTTTAACGCCGCTTTGGGCCTTGCCCTGCCGTGGGCGGTCTAGGATTCTTTAGGGGACCCTGACTACCTAACAACAACACCGGAGTGGCCGCCATGAAAACCGTCGCACAAGTGCTCAAAGCCAAGGACCAGAAAAACCAGGACGTCCACACTATCCAGTGGGACCACACCGTGTTCGAAGCGCTGGTGCGGATGTCAGAGAAAAACGTCGGCGCCTTGCCGGTGGTCAAGGAAGGCACGGTGGTAGGGATCATCAGCGAACGTGATTACGCACGCAAACTCATCCTCAAGGGTCTGTCATCGGTGACCACGCGGGTCGACGATGTCATGAGTTCTCCTGTCATCACCGTCGACACCCATAAAAGTGTCGAAGAATGCATGAAGATCATGACCGAC
Organism: Pseudomonas haemolytica; assembly: GCF_009659625.1. GTDB lineage: Bacteria > Pseudomonadota > Gammaproteobacteria > Pseudomonadales > Pseudomonadaceae > Aquipseudomonas > Aquipseudomonas haemolytica. Next base: position 594,319 of record NZ_VOIW01000006.1, read on the forward strand.
AGTCACCTGCGCCACTTGCCGGTCGTCGAAGACGGCAAACTGTTGGGCCTGCTGTCCATCGGTGACCTGGTGAAGGAAGCCATCGCCGAACAAGCCGACCTGATCAAACAGCTGGAGCAGTACATTCGCGGCGAATAGGGGAACCCATGCTCGACACGCTGGAACATCAAGAAGACCACCTCGACACCCTGCACCGGGCCATGGCCGAACGGCGCTTTTTGGTCTTGACCGGTGCGGGGATCAGCACCTCCTCGGGCATCCCTGATTATCGCGACAGTGAAGGTGTACGCCGGGGCAAGGCACCGATGATGTACCAGGAATTCCTTGCCACCCCGCAAGCGCGGTGCCGCTACTGGGCGCGGGCAATGCTGGGTTGGCCACGGGTGCGCATTGCCCAGCCGAACAAGGCCCACCTGGCACTGGCGACGCTGCAACAGCGCGAGCGCATCAGTGGGCTGATCACGCAAAACGTCGACACCCTGCATGACCAGGCCGGCAGCCATGCGGTGATCGAGCTGCATGGCAGCTTGCATCGGGTGCTGTGCCTGGATTGCCAACTGCGCAGCGAGCGGGATGTGATCCAGCGGCAGATGGAAGTCGATAATCCCCATATGGCACACGTCCATGCGGTACAGGCGCCGGACGGCGACACCTTGCTCGATCCGGTGTTTGCAGAACGCTTCCAGGTGCCCCGCTGTCCCCATTGCAATGGCGAACGGCTGAAACCTGACGTGGTGTTTTTTGGTGAGAATGTCGCCCCGGCGACGGCGCTCAAGGCGATGGCGGCGGTAGACAATGCCGAAGGGTTACTGGTGGTGGGCTCGTCGCTGATGGCCTATTCGGCGTTCCGCCTGTGCAAGGCAATGGCCGAACAGGGCAAGCCGGTGATTGCCATCAACCTGGGCAAGACGCGTGGTGATGAGCTGTTGCAGATGAAGATCGAGGCGTCGTGCGAGCGGTTGTTGCCGTTGTTGGCTGATCGACTCGGCTAGCAGGTCATTTGACCTCTCAGCCTCAGCGACCCAGCGCACAAAAAATGACGCCCAAGTCACGTTTTCCCGCATTCTCCCGTCCCCACAGCCATTTATGTAGTGACCAAAAATAATCACTACATAATCGTTGACGTAACGTTTTTGTCCTTGCATGATCTAGACGTCTCCCGGATCGGGAGCGTTGGTAACAAGCGTTTTGAACAGGCTCGTCTGACCGCCGAGCTGTTTTTCCGGATGTGCACTGCCCACAAGGCAGATTGATGAAGCTGACCGGCCCTGAAAGGGACAGGTACAAGGAGCTCAAACGCTGCTTGTCTTCGTTATGAAAGCGTTGCGTAGCAGTTCATCAGCAAGACTACATGCATCAGGTTCAAGACCCTGCCCGTATTCGGCAGACCGTCACTGACGCCCGGTTTTCGGAACCGGAGACAAATAAGCAGTTTTAACGAATCAATTGATAGATCGCCAACTGGTCAAGGGGCTTACACATGAATCTGAACAACCAACCAACTATCGATGAATTGGCTGAGATGTTCGCAGCGCAGAAAGACACACTCGACGACCATATCCTGTGGATTGGCAAATCGGGCGAAGTGCAAATTGACTGCCTGGCGCCCCATACCGAAGAAGCCGAGTTCGACCGCAATAACCGTGAACTGGCGGCGCGCCTGAAGATGTACCGCCGTGGCCAGGGTTATGTCGGCAAGAAAGCCGCGGCCGATCGCAACTTTATCGAGCAGGTGTTCCATACACTTAATACCGAATGGCAGAACCTCAAAGGCCAATCGCAAGTTAAAGTGATTGATAGATACTGCTGATAACCAAGCATTAACCATTTAAGCCCGCTCGTTTATTCGAGCGGGCTTTTTAATACCTGTTTTATAACAGCGCGGGAAATCTGCCCTTCCCCGCTTCATCGCGAAAGATATCAAACAACACCTGCGCCGCCGCCGACAGTTCATGCCCGGGTTTGGTCAACACGCCAATCGGCCGCTCGATCACCGGGCCGGTCAAGGTAATGCACTGGGCACCCGCCTCCTCCATCTGCCGAGCACACAACGCCGGCACAGCGCTGACCCCCAGGCCACTGGCGACCATCTTGCCCACAGTCGCCAGTTGGTGGCTTTCCAACGCAACGGGCAGCTTCATCTGCAAGGCGCCGAGGTGTTCTTCCAGCATCACCCGTACCGTGGAGGGCCGTTGCAAGGTAATGAACGGTTGCTCCAGCAAGGTCTTCCAATCGATCTCGGCACGCTGCGCCAACGGCGAATCCCCTGGCACCACCGCCATAAAGCGGTCCAGATACAAAGGCGTGAACGCCAGTGACGAACCTTCAGACGGTTCGAACGCCACGCCCAATTCCACCTGACGGTCGCGGACCATCTCCAGCACCTGCTCGTTGATCAAGTCATGCACCGTCACGTTCACCTGGGGGTAACGTGCGCGGAATATCTTCAGGATCGGCGGCAACAGATTCCCCGCGAACGACGGCATCGCCGCCACCGTGACGCGGCCACGCTGTAGGGTGAAACGTTGGCGCAGTTCGTCCTCGGTATTGTCCCAATCGGCAATCAAGCGACGTGCCAGGGGCAACAGGGATTCACCTTCAGGGGTCAGCGCAACGTTGCGGGTATTTCGGCTGAACAGGCGCCCGCCCAGCCCTTCTTCCAGGCCCTTGATGGTCAGGCTCAGCGCCGATTGAGAAAGGTGCAGGCGCTCGCAGGCCGCGGCGAAACTCAGGCTCTGGGCCACGGCGAGAAAGGCGCGCATCTGTTTAACGGTCATGAGGCTGCTCCGGATGACGGGTCGACTATGCTGTTTTCTAAATCAATCAACCTTAAAAAACAACTTAACAAATCAATCCGTCGGCGCAACACTCAATTCACTGGCTGGACCACAAACAATAAAAGAGGTGCATATGGCAGGTTTCGATAAACGCGTGGCGTCCTATGAAGAAGCGCTGGCAGGCCTGGAAGACGGCATGACCGTGCTCTCCGGCGGTTTTGGCCTGTGTGGCATTCCGGAAAACCTCATTGCCGAGATCAAGCGCAAAGGCACCCGCGACCTGACGGTGGTTTCCAACAACTGTGGCGTCGACGGTTTCGGCCTGGGTGTGCTGCTGGAAGAAAAACAGATCAGCAAAGTGATCGCCTCCTATGTGGGTGAAAACGCCCTGTTCGAAAAACAACTGCTCAGTGGTGAGATCGAGGTAATCCTCACTCCCCAAGGCACCCTGGCGGAAAAAATGCGCGCAGGCGGCGCCGGCATCCCGGCCTTCTTCACCGCCACCGGCGTCGGCACCCCAGTCGCCGAAGGCAAGGAAACCCGTGAGTTCAATGGCCGCCCATATTTGATGGAGGAATCCATCACCGGCGATTTCGCCATCGTCAAAGGCTGGAAAGCCGACCACTTCGGCAACGTCATCTACCGCCACACTGCCCAGAACTTCAACCCGCTGGCCGCCACCGCCGGCAAGATCACCGTGGTTGAAGTCGAGGAAATCGTCGAACCGGGCGAGCTGGACCCGGCGCAGATCCACACCCCTGGCATCTACGTCGACCGGATCATCTGCGGCACCTTCGAAAAGCGCATTGAACAGCGCACCGTCCGCAAGTAATCCCCGTCCAGAACAATAAGAGGAAACAACCATGGCTCTTACCCGCGAACAAATGGCTCAACGCGTCGCCCGCGAAATGCAGGACGGTTACTACGTAAACCTGGGCATCGGCATTCCAACCCTGGTGGCCAACTACATCCCCGACGGCATGGAAGTAATGCTGCAATCGGAAAACGGCCTGCTCGGCATGGGCCCGTTTCCTACTGAAGACACCATCGATGCCGACATGATCAACGCCGGCAAGCAAACCGTCACCGCACGCATCGGCGCCTCGATCTTCTCGTCCGCCGAGTCCTTCGCGATGATTCGCGGCGGGCATGTCGATCTCACCGTACTGGGCGCATTTGAAGTGGACGTACAAGGCAACATCGCCTCGTGGATGATCCCGGGCAAGCTGGTCAAGGGCATGGGCGGCGCCATGGACCTGGTGGCCGGCGCGGAAAACATCATCGTGATCATGACCCACGCGTCCAAGGACGGTGAGTCAAAGTTGCTCAGCCAATGCAGCCTGCCACTGACCGGTGCCAACTGCATCAAGCGCGTGCTGACCGACCTTGCGTACCTGGAAATCGAAAATGGCGCTTTTGTCCTCAAGGAACGCGCACCTGGCGTCAGCGTTGAAGAGATTGTGAGCAAGACCGCCGGTAAACTGATCGTTCCGGACCACGTTCCAGAAATGCACTTCCAGTGAGGACAGATTCCATGCAAGACGTCGTGATTGTTGCTGCCACCCGCACCGCCGTGGGCAGCTTCCAAGGTTCGCTGGCGAGCATTCCGGCCCCGGAACTGGGCGCCGCCGTGATCCGCCGCCTGCTGGAGCAGACCGGCCTGGACCCGGCCGAAGTGGATGAAGTGATCCTCGGCCAAGTGCTTACCGCAGGCAGCGGCCAGAACCCGGCGCGCCAGGCTTCGATCCTCGCCGGCCTGCCCCATGCCGTGCCGAGCCTGACCCTGAACAAGGTCTGCGGCTCGGGCCTCAAGGCCCTGCACCTGGGCGCACAGGCCATCCGTTGCGGCGACGCCGAGGTGATCATCGCCGGCGGCATGGAAAACATGAGCCTGGCCCCGTACGTATTGCCCGCCGCACGCACCGGTTTACGCATGGGCCACGCGAAGATGATCGACAGCATGATCACCGACGGCCTGTGGGATGCGTTCAACGACTACCATATGGGCATCACCGCCGAGAACCTGGTGGACAAGTACGGCATCAGCCGTGAAGCCCAGGACGCGTTCGCCGCCGCATCCCAGCAAAAAGCCGCCGCCGCTATCGAAGCCGGACGCTTTGCCGATGAGATCACACCGATCCTGATTCCCCAGCGCAAAGGCGACCCGGTGGCCTTCGCGGTAGACGAACAACCCCGTGTTGGCACCACCGCCGAATCCCTGGCCAAGCTCAAGCCCGCGTTCAAGAAAGACGGCAGCGTCACCGCCGGCAACGCCTCCAGCCTCAATGACGGCGCCGCTGCGGTGCTGCTGATGAGCGCCGACAAAGCCCGCGCCCTCGGCCTGCCCGTACTGGCGCGCATCGCCAGCTACGCCAATGCCGGCGTTGACCCGGCCATCATGGGCATTGGCCCAGTTTCAGCCACCCGCCGTTGCCTGGACAAAGCCGGCTGGCAGTTGGCAGACCTGGACCTGATCGAAGCCAACGAAGCCTTCGCCGCACAATCCCTGGCGGTGGGCAAAGAGCTGGAATGGGACGCCGACAAGGTCAACGTCAATGGCGGCGCCATCGCCATCGGCCACCCCATTGGTGCTTCAGGCTGCCGCGTGCTGGTGACCCTGCTGCATGAAATGATCAAGCGAGATGCCAAGAAAGGCTTGGCGACGCTGTGCATCGGCGGCGGCCAAGGCGTAGCCCTGGCGCTCGAACGCAGCTGATTCAAAGAGCACCATGGAAAAGGCCTGGCTCCACGAAAAGCCGGGCCTTTTCTTTGACGACAATCTGCTGCAGAAAACACAGTCAAAATGTGGGAGGGGACTTGCTCCCGATAGCAATTTATCAGCCAAACTGAAGTGACTGAACCACCGCTATCGGGAGCAAGCCCCCTCCCACATTTGATCTCATTGCCTGTCAGCTTGCGGCACCGCAAACACCGCACTCGCCCGCAGCACAATCCACTCCTCCACTTGCAGGCTCAGCGTAGCAAACGCCATCTGCCGCCCGCGCTTGTGGTTGTCCAAGCGCGTCAACGCTTCATGCAACGCTGATAGCGCTCATCCACACGTTTGGCGAACCATGCCGTGGTCAGGTTGCGGGTGATCTTCGGGCTCTTGAGCACAATGCCCGGCAGGATCGCCCGTGGCAGCGGCTTGCCGGCAGCCTGGTCCGCCAGGGCGAATACGCGCTTGTAGAGGGTGGTGTCCTCGAAATCCAACTGCCCGCCCTGCTCCAGCTGGCTGCGGATGCTCGGGTTACGCATGTCCAGCTTCGCCCCCAGTGAGCGCACCGCCAGCTCGGTGGTGCCGGGCAGCAAGGAGCCGTAGCGGATCAAATCCCCATCCAGCGCCAGTTCTTTGCCGGTGATGCGGCTGACAGCGGCCTGGAACGCAGCATTGCGGCTGGCGTACCAGCCCGCATTGAAATCGGCAAAGCGGTACAGCGGCTGGTCGTAGTTCACCGGGTAGCCGAGCAAATGCGCAATGCCGAAGTACATACCGCCGCGACGGGTGAACACTTCGCGGCGAATAGTACCGTCCACCGTGTAGGGATAACCCCGCGCCTGTTTTTGCGCGAAGTCGATACTGACCTGCATCGGGCCTGCGGTGTGCACCGGGTTGAACCCGCCAAACAACGTATTGCCCAGGGGCACCATGCTGATGAAGTCATCGAAGATCGCGCTCAGGTCTTTTTCCGTGCGTGCGGCATTCAAGCGGTCGGCGTAAGACTTGCCGGTGGGCGAACGCAATTGCAATGCACTGCGTACCACGAACGCGGGCACATGCACCTTGCCGGCACGACGCAGGATTTCATCCTGAGCGATCTTACCCATGCCAGGCACCGGCGGGTCCACCTGATAGGTCGACTCCTGCTCGGTCACCGCCAGCACGGCGCAGATGTTTTCGGTGCTGGGGTAGATTTTCTGGGCGTCGAAGGCAGTGTAGATGTCCTGGGCCCAACCGTTGCGGTCCGCCACCTTGGCCGGCAGCAGGCGCACGATCTGCGCCTTCACCTCGGCTTCACTGCGCTCAGGCTGCTGCGGGCCACGTGAAGTGGAGCAACCGGCCAGCACCAGCAAAGGAATGAGACAGAGGATCAGGCGGTTTGAATACATGAGGCTTCCTTGGTTAACGGCGGACCGGGCAGTGCAGATATCGACAGGTAAGTCTAACCGGGGTTCGTTGGTGTGCAGAACCGGGTACCTGGCCGTAGCTGAAACATCCCACATAACTGCCGGATAAGCTCTACTCCCCTGCCCCGGTAGCCGCTGCAAAGTCCCTCGCCTGATTGAACAGTGCGAGGGATTGCAGATGGTTTTTTTCGTTAGAGCTGTGGTTGATGGGGCTGGCGCTTGAACCCGGCCATCGGCAGGCTGGCCCTGACCCCGATGGATGCGCAGGCGCCCAACGTTGATGGTGTTCTGCGCGACTTCCGCGATTGCCTGAACACGTTTGACGCCTGGGCTTCGAGCTTCTGGAGCTTCTCGGCGCTGGATGTGGAGCAGGTGTTCAAGGTTGGGGATGAGGTGGCGCTGGTTGCGCCTATTTCTTCCTCCACTCCAAGTCGCACCACCGCCATGTGCAAGGCCCAGGGCTCGTTAACCCTGGTGCATCTGTTCGAAAGTGCGCAGTTCGTACCGATCGGCAACACGCCAGTGATGTTGCAAGCCATTGCCCAGGATGGCAGCCCAGTGGGCGCTCCGATCCACCGGACCATCGGCCCCAGCGGCATCCTTGAAGTCAACGGCTGTACCCGTGACCAGCAGTACCAAATCACTTTCTATCCCAACGTTTCCGAGGATCACGTCAAGGCGCTGTATGCGTCTTATCAGGCGGTAATCGGCGGGCTGGAAGTGCGCTTGCGCGAAACGTGGAACGGCACCTTCCAGGCGCAATGGAAAAGCTACACGGACGCGACACCGCTTGACCGACGCCGACTCGTGGAAGCGGCGTTTCTCAGTGGCATGGGCAAGGCGCTTTACCACCTGTGGGACAACGTCACACAGCTGTACGACCTGTTGGCAGACCTCAAGCCCAGCAGCGAAAAGCTGCTGCACTACCTCTCTCAAGCTGAACTGGATGAGCTGCTGACACTGGGCAAGGACACGATTGCCCAGGGCCTGCTGGTGCTCAGTGATGAGCCGCTGTTGTTTATCTATCTGTCGGCGATGGTCAGCTGGATGCGCATGCTGCCGCCGCCGGAGATGAATGAACTGTGGGGCGAAATCACCGGTGAGGTGCTGATCAGCCTGCTGCTGATTCGCGTCTTGGGGGCGATGGGGTTGACGGCGCGGCTGGGGACTCAGGTGCTCAGTCATATCAAATCTGGCCGTGCTCGGGCGTTGTTGGAGTTGCTGGCCAAGCAGCTTGTAGGGCCGGGGTTGGGGCCGCATGTGGAGGCGGCCAAGCCGTTGTTGTTGGGGAGTGCGGCGATTCCGATCAAGGCAGTATCGGTTGCGCCGTTGAAGGCTGGGGATCAGGTGGTTTCAAACCCGATGCCGGCGGTGCGCAGCAAGTCTCAGCAGACCGTATTGGTCCGACAGGAGCACGTCGATGATGCGCCTGTCATGGCTTCGAA
>NZ_VOIW01000007.1 GCF_009659625.1 Pseudomonas haemolytica
GTGAAACGATGCATCGCCGATGGTAGTGTGGGGTTTCCCCATGTGAGAGTAGGTCATCGTCAAGATTAAATTCCGAAACCCCAATTGCGAAAGCAGTTGGGGTTTTGTTTTGGGCGCTTGAAAAGTGTCCACCATGTCTGCGCACACCTGTCAGTCATGTGTCCGGGCCGTGCACCACAGTGCTAAAGTCCACCCCTCGATTTTGCTTTTCCCAAGGAAGCCGTTATGCCGGACGCAATGTCCCTCAGCGCTGGATTCATGGTGGTTCACGGCAACCGCCTGGATGAACTGCGAAGCCTGGTGGTCAGTTGGATGCGCCGCTACCCACTGGCGCCTTTGGAAAACGAAATCGCCCTGGTACAAAGCAACGGCATCGCTCAATGGCTCAAGCTGGCCTTGGCCGAAGATCCGGAAGAAGACGATATGGGCGGTTGCGGCATTGCTGCTGCAATCGACGTGCAACTGCCTGGCAGCTTCATGTGGCAGCTCTACCGCATGGTTTTGGGTCGTGACGAAATCCCGCCGAAGTCCTTGCTCGATAAAGCTCCGCTGACCTGGCGTCTCATGCGACTGTTACCCGAGCTGATTGACCAGCCGCACTTCGAACCTTTACAACGCTTCCTGACCCAAGACACCGACCTGCGCAAACGCTACCAACTCGCCGAGCGCCTGGCTGACTTGTTCGACCAATACCAGGTTTACCGCGCGGATTGGCTAGAGGATTGGGCCGCAGGCCGACACCAACTGCGCAATGGACGAGGCGAATCCAAACCCCTCAACCCTGCCAATTGCTGGCAAGCCGAGTTATGGCGTGCGCTGCTGCTGGATGTGGGGGCAGAGGGCATGGCACAAAGTCGAGCCGGCGTTCACCAGCGCTTTATCGAACGCATCAACACTCTTGAGCAAGCACCTCCAGGATTACCTTCCCGGGTGATTGTCTTCGGCATTTCATCGCTCCCGGCACAAGCGTTGGAAGCCCTGGCGGGCCTGGCCCGTTTCAGCCAAGTGCTACTCTGCGTACATAACCCTTGCCGCCACCACTGGTCCGACATCGTCGCCGACAAGGACTTGCTGCGTAACGAATACAAACGCCAGGCGCGCAAAGCGGGTATGCCGGTCACCATCGACCCACAAACCTTGCATCAGCACGCCCATCCGTTGCTCGCCGCCTGGGGCAAGCAGGGCCGCGATTACATCAGCCTGTTGGACAGTTACGATGACCCCAACAGCTACCGCGCCGCATTCCGCGATGGCCGCATTGACCTGTTCAGCGACAGCCAACCCACCACGCTGCTCAACCAGCTCCAGGACGATATCCTCGAACTGCGCCCACTGAGTGAAACCCGTGAGCTATGGCCCGCTGTCGACCTGGAGCTCGATGCTTCGATCCGTTTCCACATCGCCCACAGCGCCCAGCGCGAAGTGGAAATCCTTCACGACCAACTGCTCCAACGCTTCAGTTCCGACCCAGCATTGCGCCCCCGGGACATCATCGTCATGGTCCCCGACGTCGACAGCTATGCGCCGCACATCCGTGCGGTTTTCGGCCAGCTTGAACGCAACGACCCACGCTTCATCCCTTTCACCCTCACCGACCAAGGCCAACGCGGCCGCGACCCTCTGCTGATCGCCGTCGAACACCTGCTGAAACTCCCCGACAGCCGCTTCCCCGTCAGCGAAATCCTCGACCTGCTCGACGTTCCCGCCCTGCGCGAACGTTTCGCTATCAAAGAGCGCGACCTGCCCACCTTGCATCGCTGGATCGAAGGCGCGGGCATCCGCTGGGGGCTCAACGCCGAGCAACGCGCCGGGTTAGGTTTACCTCAAGCGCTGGAGCAAAACAGCTGGCGATTCGGCCTGCGCCGTATGTTGCTGGGCTATGCCGTCGGCACTGGCACGGCCTGCGCCGGGATTGAGCCCTACGACGAAATCGGCGGCCTCGATGCGGCGCTGATCGGCCCACTAGTAGCCTTGCTCGATGCCTTGAACGACGCCCATCAGGCGCTCTCACAACCAGCCTCTCCCCAGGTGTGGGGCGAGCGACTGCAACGCCTGATGCAGCTGTTTTTCCTGCCCAGCAGTGAGCACGATGACTACCTGCTAGGCCATCTCGAACAATTAAGAGAGACCTGGCTGGAAACCTGCGAGGCTGTTGGATTGCAGGATGAGTTACCGCTTACCGTGGTCCGTGAGGCATGGCTGGCCGGGTTGGATCAAGGGCGCCTGTCCCAGCGCTTTCTCGCTGGAGCTGTCAATTTTTGCACCCTGATGCCCATGCGGGCGATCCCATTCAAGCTGGTCTGCCTGCTGGGCATGAACGACGGCGACTATCCGCGTGCCCAGCCGCCCCTGGACTTCGACCTGATGGGCAGCGACTACCGCCCCGGCGACCGTTCACGCCGTGAAGACGACCGCTACTTACTGCTCGAAGCGCTACTGTCGGCCCGCGACCAGCTCTATATCAGTTGGGTAGGCCGCAGCATCCGCGACAACAGCGATCGCCCGGCCTCTGTGTTGATCGGTCAATTGCGCGATCACCTCGCCAGCGGCTGGCAGCACGTCAAAAACGATGAAGCGCTTATCGACGCAATGACCCAGGAGCATCCGCTCCAGCCCTTCAGCGCCCGCTACTTCCACGCAGGTGATCCGCTGTTCAGCTATGCGCGCGAATGGCAATTACTGCATGAAACGCCGGTCGCCATCAGCTCAGAGAATGCGTTGGCGCAACATCAACAGGAAGAACCCTTGAGCCTCGGCCAGTTACAGGATTTCCTGCGCAACCCGGTTAAACATTTCTTCAGTCAGCGTCTGAAAGTGTTCTTCGAAGCCGCCGAAGTGCCGCTGGCCGACGAAGAGCCTTTCGTCCTGGACGCGCTGCAACGTTACAGCCTCAGCGACAGCCTGCTGAGCGCCGCACTGACCCAGCCTGATCACCTCGACCAGGCCCTCAATGCCCAGGCCCTGCGCCTGCAAGGCAGCGGCCTGCTGCCGATGGTCGGTTTTGGTGAGTGTCTGCGTAATGAGCTGATCGAGCCGTTGCCTGATTTGGTGCAGCGCTATCAACAACTTCTGGCGCTTTGGCCAACCCCGCATACCGGCGCTGAACCGATCAGTTTCGAGTATCAGGGCATCCAGCTTGAAGGCTGGATCAGCGGCCTGCATCGACGCGCTGATGGTGGCTTGTTAAGCGTTACCACCATCCCCAACAGCATTGGCTCGATCAAGACCCGCAAGTGGCATCGCCTGATCCGCCCTTGGGTCAACCATGTGGTGGCCTGCGCCTGCGGCCTGCCATTGAGCACTGGCCTGGTCGCGAGTGACGACACCTTGCTGCTGGCCCCGCTGGATAAGCCCACTGCGCAGGAAATCCTTGGCCACCTGCTGCTGGCCTGGCACACCGGCATGAGCACACCGCTGCCTGTCGCGGTGAAAACCGCCTTCGCCTGGCTCGGCCAGACCGATCCTGCCAAGGCCCAAGCCGCGGCCAGTAAAGCCTACGAAGGCGATGGCATAACCACCGACGGCGAGCGCCGCGAAACGCCCGCACTCACGCGACAATTTCCCGACTACGCCTCTTTGGTTGCCAGTGAAGAATTCGAAGGCTGGTGCGAAACCCTGTATCGCCCCCTGATCAACGCCCCATGGCGATCACTCTCCAACACGGAGGCCGGCGCATGATTGGCAAACCTTTGGCCCTGGCGTTCCCGCTTAAAGGCAGCCAGTTGATTGAGGCCAGTGCCGGCACTGGCAAGACCTTCACCATATCTGCCTTGTACCTGCGCCTGGTGCTCGGCCACGGTGGTGATGACTCCGGCTTCGGCCGCGAACTGCTACCGCCGCAAATCCTCGTTGTGACGTTCACCGACGCCGCTACCAAAGAGCTGCGTGAACGCATCCGCATCCGCCTGGCCGAAGCCGCGCGTTTCTTCCGCGACGAAATCGAGCAGCCCGATGCGTTGATCGCCGACTTGCGCGATCAATACGCCCCTGAACAATGGCCCGCCTGCGCCAACCGCCTGGACATCGCCGCGCAATGGATGGATGAAGCCGCTGTCTCGACGATTCACAGTTGGTGCCAGCGCATGCTGCGCGAACACGCGTTCGACAGCGGCAGCCTGTTCACCCAGACCCTGGAAACCGACCACAGCGACCTGCTGGGCGAAGTGCTGCGCGACTACTGGCGGCTGTTCTGCTACCCGATGCACGACGACGCGCTCAACTGGGTGCGCAGCCATTGGGGCGGCCCCGCTGCACTGATGCCGCGAGTGCGTGCGCTGTTCGGCAGCGAGCGGCCAACCGACGAAAGCCGCGAGCCGGCCGAACTGATCAACGCCTGCCTGCAAGAACGCCGTGCCGCGCTGGTAAACCTGAAGGCGCCTTGGCAACAATGGGCCGTCGAGCTGCGGGATATCTGCCTGCAAGCCGTCGCGGCCAAAGCTGTCGATGGGCGCAAGATGCAAGCGCGCTATTTCGAACCCTGGTTCGAAAAGATCAGCGCCTGGGCCGCTGATGAAACCCTGGAACAACTGGACATCGGCACCGGCTTCACGCGCCTCACGCCCGACGGCATGGCCGAAGCCTGGAAGGGCGAACCGCCGCAGCACCCCGGGATCGACGCCATGGCCGGCCTCAAGGCCAGCCTCGACGCTTTGCCAACGCCAGACGCGGCGGTGTTGCAACACGCTGCCGGCTGGGTAGGTAAACGCTTCGAAGAAGAGAAACGTCGCCGCGCAGAGATGGGCTTCGACGACATGCTGATCCGCCTCAACGCCGCCCTTCAAGCCGACGGTGGCGAGCGCTTGGCCAGCGTGATCCGCGAGCAGTTCCCGGTGGCGCTGATTGATGAATTCCAAGACACCGATCCGGTGCAATACAGCATCTTTGACAGCATCTACCGCATCGAGGAAAACCACCTTGACAGTGGCTTGTTCCTGATCGGCGACCCTAAGCAGGCGATCTACGCCTTTCGCGGCGCCGACATCTACACCTACCTGCGTGCCCGGCAGTCCACCACCGGTCGTCATCACACCCTGGGCACCAACTTCCGTTCCAGCCATGCGATGGTCGAGGCGGTGAACCACGTGTTCCAGCGTGCGGAAACCGGCCGTGGCGCGTTCCTGTTTCGCGAGCCCGATGGCGAAAACCCGGTGCCGTTCCACCCGGTACTGTCCCAGGGCCGCAGAGAGCACCTGCAGGTCGACGGCCAAGCGCTTGCGGCCATGAACCTTTGGCACCTGCCCACCGACCAGCCGATCTCCAATGCGGTTTATCGTCAGCACTTGGCTGCCGCCTGCGCCACGCAGATCGTCGCGTTGCTCAATGGTGGGCAGCAAGGCACCGCAGGCTTTGTAAAAGATCACAGCTTCAAGGGTGTGCTGCCGTCAGACATCGCCATCCTCGTGCGCGACGGCAAGGAAGCCCAGGCCGTGCGTGCCGAGCTGGCCAGCCGTTGCGTGCGCAGTGTGTACCTGTCGGATAAAGACTCGGTGTTCGCCGCCCAGGAAGCCCACGACCTGTTGGCCTGGCTCAAGGCGTGCGCCGAGCCGGATGTCGAGCGCCCGCTGCGCGCCGCGTTGGCCTGCATCACCTTGAACCTGTCGCTGGCGGAACTGGAGCGTCTGAACCAGGACGAACTGGCGTGGGAATCCCGCGTCATGCAGTTCCGCGGCTACCGTTCCATCTGGCGTACCCAAGGCGTGCTGCCGATGCTGCGTCGCCTGCTTCATGACTTCAAGCTGCCGCAAACCCTTATCGCCCGCAGCGATGGCGAGCGTGTGCTGACCAACCTGTTGCACCTCAGTGAACTGTTGCAACAGGCCGCCTCGGAACTGGATGGTGAGCAGGCGTTGATTCGTCATCTGGCCGAACACCTGGCGCTGTCGGGTCAGGCCGGTGAAGAACAGATCCTGCGCCTGGAAAGCGATGAGCAACTGGTCAAAGTGGTGACCATCCACAAATCCAAGGGCCTGGAATACGACTTGGTGTTTCTGCCCTTTATCTGTTCGGCCAAACCCGTGGATGGCAGTCGCTTGCCGCTGCATTACCACGATGAACAGGGCCGATCCCAAGTGAGCCTGCGGCCGACGGCCGAGCTGATTGCCCAAGCCGACGACGAGCGCCTGGCCGAAGACCTGCGCTTGTTCTACGTGGCGTTGACCCGCGCCAAACACGCGTGCTGGCTGGGCATCGCCGACCTCAAGCGTGGCAATAACAGCAGCTCGGTCTTGCACCTGTCGGCCTTGGGCTATTTGCTCGGTGCCGGCGCGTCGCTGGGCGAGTCCGCCGGTCTGGCGCGCTGGTTGCTGGACTTGCAGGAAGGCTGCCCGGCGATCAGTTATGCCCTTGTGCCGGATGCGCAAGACATCGTGTTCCACCCGCCGCGCAATGAAGCGACCTTGCTCGCGCCGTTGCTGCCTAAACGCAAGGCTGCGGAAAACTGGTGGATCGCGTCCTACAGCGCCTTGCGCATTGGCGACAGCATGAGCGCCGCCAACCTCGAAGCGCCAGAAAGCCCACAGGCCCAGAAGCTGTTCGACGACGAGCGCCTCGACCCTGATGCACCACGGGAAGTGGTGGCGTCCGGCGGTGATATTCACCGTTTCCCACGCGGCCCCAATCCAGGCACCTTCCTTCACGGTTTGTTGGAGTGGGCCGGTGAAGAGGGTTTCAACGTGACGCCCGAGGCCATCGAAAAAGCCGTGGGCGCTCGCTGTAACCGACGCAACTGGGAAGGCTGGATCGTCACCCTCAGCGGCTGGCTGGGTCATCTGCTGCAAACGCCGTTGCCCCTGTACAACGAGCACGTCACCCTCAGCGGCCTGCAGCAGTACCAGATCGAAATGGAGTTCTGGTTCGCCAGTCACAAAGTCGATGTGCTTGCCCTCGACAAACTTGTGTGCCAACACACCCACGGCGGTGTCTCCCGCGTGGCCGCCGAACCGGTGCTGCTCAACGGTATGTTCAAGGGTTTTATCGACCTGACGTTCGAGCACGATGGCCGCTACTACGTGGCGGATTACAAATCCAACTGGCTCGGCCCTGACGATTCGGCCTACACCTTTGATGCCATGGAGCATTCGATCCTTGAGCATCGGTACGACCTGCAATACGTACTTTACCTGCTGGCCCTGCACCGCCAGCTCAAGGCACGCCTGCCGGATTACGATTACGACCAGCATGTCGGCGGTGCTCTGTACCTGTTCCTGCGCGGTACCCAGTCGGTGAGCCAGGGTGCGTATTTCACCCGGCCGCCCCGTGAGCTGATCGAGGGGCTGGACCTGTTGTTCCAGGGCAAGCCCATTCCGCCCAAGGTTGAGCCCGCCTGGGAACAAGGAGTGCTGCTATGAGCCTGTCGCCGTTACCGCTGGAGGAGCTATTGCCCCTCAACCGCGCCGCGGACCTGTTGCAACTGCTGGAGCGTTGGGTCGAGCGTGGTTGGTTGCGTGCCTTGGACAAAGCGTTCGTCGGCTTCCTGTACGAGCTTGATCCCCATTCTGATCCATTGGTGCTGTTGGCTGCAGCCTTGACCAGCCACCAGTTGGGCCATGGTCATGTCTGCCTGGACCTGTTCGAAACCCTTAATGCGCCGGATTTCGCCCTGTCACTGCCGCCCGAAGGCGACCTGCACACCGGGGCCATGCTGCTGCCGTCGCAGTTGCTGCACGGTCTGGACGGCGCCCATTGGTGTCATGCCCTGGCTTGCAGCCAACTGGTCGCGCTGGCGGTCGATAGCAGCGACGCGGCCCAGAGCCGGCCGTTGGTGTTGTCTGGCAAACGTCTGTACCTGCGCCGCTACTGGGCCTACGAGCGACGTATCGACAGTGCCCTGCGTTTGCGCCTGGCGACCGTGGAAAGGGCCGCCGCCGATTTGCCGCAGCGCCTCAATCGCCTGTTCGATCAACCGGCGCCCGATGGCGTGATTGACTGGCAAAAACTTGCCTGCGCGCTGGCGACCCGTGGCGCATTCAGTATTGTCACTGGCGGCCCCGGCACCGGCAAAACCACCACGGTGGTACGCCTGCTCGCACTTTTGCAGGCGCCCGCCGTGGAGGCCGGCAGCCCGTTGCGCATCCGCCTGGCCGCGCCGACCGGTAAAGCCGCGGCGCGCCTGACCGAATCCATCAGTCAGCAAGTGCTGTCGCTGACAGTGCCCGACAATGTGCGGGAAAAAATCCCGACCCAGGTCACTACTGTCCACCGCCTGTTGGGCAGCCGCCCGGGAACTCGGCACTTCCGTCATCACCTGGGTAACCCATTGCCTTTGGATGTGCTGGTAGTAGACGAAGCCTCGATGATCGACCTGGAAATGATGGCCAACCTGCTCGACGCCTTGCCGCCCCATGCCCGCTTAATACTGCTGGGCGACAAGGATCAGCTGGCGTCGGTGGAAGCGGGGGCCGTACTCGGCGATTTGTGCCGCGATGCCGAAGCCGGCTGGTACAGCCCGCACACGCGCCAATGGCTGCAAGCGGTCAGCGGCGAAGACCTCAGTGCCAGCGGCCTGCAAGAAGATCTCGACGGTAGCCATCCCCTGGCCCAGCAAGTGGTGATGCTGCGCTATTCGCGACGCTTCGGGGAAGGCAGCGGCATCGGCCAACTGGCGCGCTGGGTCAACCAGCAAAACGCCGAAGAGGCCCGCCAGCTGTTAGCCGCACGTCGTCACGACGACCTGTTCTGCGTCAGCCTCAAGGGCGAACAGGATCACGCCCTTGAGCGCCTGGTACTGGACGGGCAGGGCGAGGGTGCCCAAGGCTATCGCTACTATCTGAACCTGCTGCAATCGGCACGCCCACCTCTCGATACACCGCGTGACGATCACGCCTGGACCCATTGGGCGCAACAATTGCTGCAAGCCTTCGACGCGTTCCAACTGCTCTGCGCCGTGCGTAAAGGCCCATGGGGTGTCGAGGGGCTGAACCTGCGCATCACTGCGGCCCTGCGCAAAGTGCGTCTGATCGAAGGCGACGAACAGTGGTACGAAGGCCGTCCGGTGCTGATGACCCGCAACGACTACGGCCTTGGCCTGATGAACGGCGATATCGGCATCGCGCTGAAATTGCCCGAAAGCGACGGTGGCCCCCCAGTGCTGCGCGTGGCCTTCCCGCGAAACGATGGCCAGGGTGGCGTGCGCTTCGTGTTGCCCAGCCGGCTCAATGACGTGGAAACCGTGTACGCAATGACCGTGCACAAATCCCAGGGGTCGGAGTTCACCCACACCGCACTGATCCTGCCGGATGCCCTGAACCCGGTGCTGACCAAAGAGCTGATCTACACCGGCATCACCCGCGCCAAGCGTTGGTTCAGCCTGATCGAGCTGCGGGGAGGCGTGTTTGAGGAAGCGGTGCGGCGCAAGGTTAAACGCTTGAGCGGACTCATGCTGGAGCTGGACGCTATGCCTGAAAAAACTGACTAATTGGTCATGCAATATTTCTGATTCAGATGTCTGATTTTTCTGAAAAAATAGTGCGCCCCGCGCAAGCTGTGTTTCGTGGGAATTTTCGCCGCTGTGCTATCGTTGCGGCATCACCTTGGAAAACACCGGAGAGAATTGCTGCATGAACGTGGCTGTCTCGCCCACAGAGCGCAGTTTGAGCTGGAGACGCATGTTACTGGTGGCGGTTCTGTGCCTGCTCGCGCCCCACGTATGGGCGCAGACGCCCAGCCCGGCTGATCATCGCGCCCAGTCGGTCACCCAAGTGGTTCTCGGTATCCTCAGCTATGCCCGGTGGCCGGTGGAACCTGCGCAGTTGCGGCTGTGCATTGTCGGGCCGACCCAGTACACCGATGACTTGGTCAAAGGCACCACACAAGCCACCGGCCGTCCGGTGCTGGTGCGCCGCCTGCTGGTCGATAATCCCGATATTGTCAGCGCCTGTGACGCCGTCTACATCGGCAAACTCACTGCCGACGAGCGCAACCGCTTGTTCACCTCGCTGATTGGCCACCCAGTGCTCAGCATCAGCGAAGGGGGCGACCAATGCACGGTGGGCAGCCTGTTCTGCCTGCGGGTGGGCGATGAGCAGGTATCGTTCGAGGTCAACCTGGATTCCGTCGCTCGCAGCGGCGTGCGCATCCATCCCAGCGTGTTGCAGTTATCCCGCCGTCGAGCGCCTGGGTCATGAGTCGTAATAAAGTGCGGCCGACCCTGCGTTCGGTCATTGCCCGTGGGCATATGATCCTGGCCCTGGTGGCGGTAACCCTGGCCAGTGTCTCCCTGACCCTGCTCGGTGTACTCGCCCTGCGTGTGTACGCCGAGCACAACCTGCACCTGATCGCCCGTTCCATCAACTACACCGTGGAAGCGGCGGTGGTCTTCAACGACAGCGCGGCGGCCACCGAGGCCCTGAGCCTGATTGCCTCCACGGAGGAAGTGGCCCAGGCGGAAGTCTTTGATATCAACGGCAAGCTTCTGGCGCGCTGGGTGCGCCCGGAAACTGGCATGTTGTCACGGGTCGAGCTGCAAATAGCGCATGCCCTGCTTGAACAGCCCATCAGCCAGCCGATCCTGCGCCAGGGGCAAACCGTGGGCAGCCTGCACCTGGTTGGCCATGGTGGCAGCCTGTTGCGCTTCTTGCTCAGCGGCCTGGTCGGGATTCTGATCTGCACCGCTCTCAGCGCCTGGGTGGCCTTGCACCTGTCGCGACGTCTGTTGAATGGCATCACCGTGCCATTGCAACGATTGGCCGCCGTGGCCCACGCCGCCCGCAGCGAGCGCGACTTCGACCGCCGCGTACCCTCGGCGCAGATCGCCGAACTCGACAGCCTGGGCAGCGACTTCAACGCCCTGCTGGGCGAGATGGAAGCCTGGCAGAGTCACCTGCAAAGCGAGAACGAAACCCTGGCTCACCAGGCCAGCCACGACAGCCTCACCGGTCTGCCCAACCGCGCGTTCTTCGAAGGCCGCTTGATCCGCGCCTTGCGCAGTGCTGCCAAGGTTAACGAGCGAGTGGCGGTGCTGTTTCTCGACAGCGACCGCTTCAAAGATATCAACGACAGCTTCGGCCACGCCGCCGGCGACGCCGTGCTGGTGGCCGTTGCCGACCGCGTGCGTGCGCAACTGCGTGAGAATGACTTGGTGGCGCGCCTGGGCGGCGATGAATTTGCGGTATTGCTCGCGCCGCTGCACAAGGCCGAAGACGCCCAGCGCATCGCCGACAAAATTATTTCAAGCATGGACGTGCCGATCCCACTGCCCGGAGGCACCGAGGTGTTGACCTCCCTCAGTATCGGCATCGCCATTTATCCCGATCATGGCGCCACTCCCGGCACCTTGCTCAACGCCGCCGATACGGCGATGTACCAGGCCAAACGACAGTCCTCGGGCGGCCAGCAAACGGCGGAGTCGGAGCACCCCGTCGTCAACGTTCAACACAGGAGTTGATTCCCTTGTTCGCTAACACACGCGTTTTGTTTATTTCGTTACTCGTTGCCTTCCTGGCCCTCAGCGGCTGTCAGACGCCACCGCCCAAGGGCCTGACCCCGGCGCAAGTTGCCGTACTCAAACAACAAGGCTTCGAGCTGACCGATGAAGGCTGGGCCTTCGGCCTGTCCGGCAAAGTGCTGTTTGGCAGCGACGTCGAAACCCTCAACAAACCCAGCACCGCCATCGTCGAACGCATCGGCAAGGCCCTGGTAGGCGCAGGCATCGAGCGCGTGCGCGTTGACGGCCACACCGACGCCTCGGGCAAAGAACCCTACAACGTGGCGCTGTCCCTGCGCCGCGCCAAAAGCGTGGGCAAGGTGCTGACCAATGTGGGTATGAAAGAAGAAAATATCCAACTGCGTGGCCTGGGCAGCAGCGAGCCGGTGGCGTCGAATACGACGACGGCGGGTCGAACCGAGAATCGGCGGGTGTCGATCGTAGTGATCGCGGACTAAGGCAATTCACCTGCCTTAACTTGAAATACATTCAAAATGTGGGAGGGGGCAAGCCCCCACCCACATTTGCGATCTGCGTGGTTCAAGGCGTCTCACTCCGCAAACCGCATCTCCCGCGTCTCCCCCATCAACAACCCCTGATTCTGCTCTGTCACCTCCCTGATGTAATCCCACAACAACGTAATCCGCTTCAACTTGCGCAGATCCTCCCGGCAATACATCCAGAACTGCCGCGTAATCGCAATCTGCTCCCCCAGCACCGGCAACAAGCGCGGATCCTGCGCCGCCAGAAAGCACGGCAATATCGCCATCGACCGCCCTTGCTGTGCCGCCACGTACTGCGCGATCACGCTGGTACTGCGCAGGCTGGCGCTGGCGCCGGGCACTACGTTGGCCAGGTACAGCAGCTCCGAGCTGAACGCCAGGTCATCCACATAGCTGATAAACGGATGCTCGGCCAAATCCGCGGGTTTGCGGATCGGCGGGTGTTGGTCGAGGTAATCCTGAGTGGCGTACAGCTGGAGTTTGTAGTCGCACAGTTTGCAACACACATATGGCCCGTGTTCCGGGCGTTCCAGGGCGATGACGATGTCGGCTTCGCGCTTGGACAGGCTGATGAAGTGGGGCAGGGGCAGGATGTCTACCGAGATCGCCGGGTAGGTGTCGACGAAATGGCTCAGTTGCGGAGTGACAAAGAAGCTGCCGAAACCTTCGGTGCAGCCCATGCGCACATGGCCGGACAGCGCCACGCCGGAGCCGGAGACTTGTTCGCAGGCCATGTGCAACGTGCTTTCGATCGACTCCGCGTAGCCGAGCAAACGCTGGCCCTCGGGGGTGAGGACAAAGCCGCTGGTCCGGGATTTTTCGAACAGCAGGGTACCGAGCGACACTTCCAGTGAGCTGATGCGCCGCGACACAGTGGTGTAGTCCACTGCCAGGCGTTTGGCGGCCACGCTGGCCTTGCGGGTACGGGCCACTTCGAGGAAAAACTTCAGGTCATCCCAGTTCAGGGAGCCCAGGGAGGTGATGTTTTTTTGCATATTGGACCGGCTTTTATGTGCGTTCTTATTAGAAGTTTGCACATCTATACTCCAAAAACAGTCCGAACGCCTCATTCTTCAAGGCGATTCAACGCCTTGGTTCTCTGCATAAATACAAGATTCTGGAGACCACATGAACGCATCTGCCGATATTTCCGTGCAACAGGTCAAGTTGCTGATCAACGGCGAGTGGGTCGAGTCCAAGACCACCGAATGGCAAGACATCGTCAACCCGGCCACCCAGCAAGTGCTGGCCAAAGTCCCATTTGCCACTGCCGATGAAGTCAACGCCGCCATCGACGCCGCCCATCGCGCCTTCCAGACCTGGAAGCTGACGCCGATCGGCGCGCGCATGCGCATCATGCTCAAGCTGCAAGCCTTGATCCGCGAACATTCCAAGCGTATCGCCGTCGTCCTCAGCGCCGAGCAGGGCAAGACCATTGCCGATGCCGAAGGCGATATTTTCCGTGGCCTGGAAGTGGTCGAACACGCCTGCTCCATCGGCACCCTGCAAATGGGCGAGTTTGCCGAGAACGTTGCCGGCGGCGTCGACACCTACACCC
This sequence comes from Pseudomonas haemolytica, assembly GCF_009659625.1. Taxonomy (GTDB): domain Bacteria; phylum Pseudomonadota; class Gammaproteobacteria; order Pseudomonadales; family Pseudomonadaceae; genus Aquipseudomonas; species Aquipseudomonas haemolytica. The sequence continues at coordinate 13,481 of NZ_VOIW01000007.1, forward strand.
TGCGCCAGCCCATCGGCGTGTGCGCCGGCATTACCCCGTTCAACTTCCCGGCGATGATTCCGCTGTGGATGTTCCCGATGGCCATCGCTTGCGGTAACACCTTCGTGCTCAAGCCGTCCGAGCAGGACCCGCTGTCGACCATGCTGCTGGTGGAGCTGGCGCTGGAAGCCGGTGTGCCGGCTGGCGTGCTCAACGTGGTGCATGGCGGCAAGGACGTGGTGGATGCACTGTGTACCCATAAAGACATCAAGGCCGTGTCCTTCGTCGGTTCGACTGCCGTGGGCACCCATGTCTACGACCTCGCCGGCAAGCACGGCAAGCGCGTGCAATCGATGATGGGCGCCAAGAATCATGCGGTGGTGCTGCCAGACGCCAACCGTGAACACACCCTCAATGCGCTGGTCGGCGCCGGTTTTGGCGCGGCAGGCCAGCGTTGCATGGCCACGTCGGTGGTGGTGCTGGTGGGCGCGTCCAAGCAGTGGCTGCCGGATCTCAAGGCCCTGGCGCAGAAGCTCAAGGTCAACGCGGGCAGCGAAGCCGGCACGGACGTTGGTCCGGTGATCTCCAAGCGCGCCAAGGCACGCATCCTGGAGTTGATCGAAAGCGGCGTGAAAGAAGGCGCCAAGCTCGAACTGGACGGCCGCGACATCAAGGTGCCGGGCTTCGAGCACGGTAACTTTGTCGGCCCGACCCTGTTCTCGGGCGTGACCACTGACATGCGCATCTACACCGAGGAAATCTTCGGACCAGTGTTGGTGGTGCTTGAAGTCGCGACCCTTGATGAGGCCATCGCCTTGGTCAACGCCAACCCGTTCGGCAACGGCACTGGCCTGTTCACCCAGAGCGGTGCGGCGGCGCGCAAGTTCCAGAGCGAAATCGATGTGGGCCAGGTCGGTATCAACATCCCGATCCCGGTGCCTGTACCGTTCTTCAGCTTCACCGGCTCGCGCGGCTCCAAGCTTGGCGACCTCGGCCCCTACGGCAAGCAAGTGGTGCAGTTCTACACCCAGACCAAAACCGTCACCAGCCGCTGGTTCGACGACGACACGGTCAACGATGGCGTTAACACCACCATCAACCTGCGCTGATCCCGGGAGACGACCATGAAGATTGCATTTATCGGCCTGGGCAACATGGGCGCACCCATGGCCCGCAACCTGATCAAGGCCGGCCACCGGCTGAACCTGTTCGACCTTAACCAGACGGTACTCAAAGAGTTGGCCGAACTCGGCGGCACCATCAGCAGTTCGCCCCGTGATGCGGCGAAAGACGCTGAACTGGTGATTACCATGCTGCCGGCCGCCGCCCATGTGCGCAGCGTCTGGCTGAATGAAGATGGCGTGCTCGCAGGCATCGGCCAAGGTGTGCCAGCGGTGGATTGCAGCACTATCGACCCGCAGACCATCCGTGATGTAGCGGCCGCGGCGGCAAAACAGGGCGTGGCAGTGGCCGATGCACCGGTGTCCGGTGGCACCGGCGGCGCGCAAGCCGGGACGCTGACCTTTATGGTCGGCGCCAACCCGCAACTGTTCGCCACCCTGCAACCGGTACTGGCGCAGATGGGCCGCAATATCGTGCACTGCGGCGAGGTTGGCACCGGGCAAATAGCCAAGATCTGCAACAACCTGCTACTGGGTATCAGCATGGTCGGCGTCAGTGAAGCCATGGCCCTGGGCGATGCATTGGGCATCGACACCCAAGTGCTGGCCGGCATCATCAACAGCTCCACTGGGCGCTGCTGGAGTTCCGATACCTACAACCCGTGGCCGGGTGTGATTGAAACTGCACCATCATCGCGCGGCTATACCGGTGGTTTCGGCGCCGACCTGATGCTCAAGGATTTGGGGCTTGCCACTGAAGCGGCGCGCCAGGCACACCAGCCGGTGATCCTCGGTGCGGTGGCCCAGCAGTTGTATCAATCAATGAGCCAGCGTGGGGAAGGGGGTAAGGACTTCTCGGCGATCATCAACAGTTATCGCAAGCCTGAGTAGGGCATTTTTCCGGGAGCCAGCCAATGACTGGCTCCCGGGTTTTGCGGGTCAGGCGAACACAAAATACTTACGCACCGTCTCAACCACTTCCCACGTCCCCTTCATCCCCGGCTCCACCACAAAGATATCCCCAGCGCGTAGATGGATCGGCTGCATGCCATCAGGCGTGATCACGCAGTAGCCTTCCTGGAAATGGCAGTATTCCCACTTCACATATTCCACGTACCACTTGCCCGGTGTGCAGATCCAGGTGCCCATGATTTTGCTGCCGTCTTCGCTGGTGTAGGCGTTGAGGTTGACGGTGTGTGGGTCACCTTCGAGCTTTTCCCACTTGCAGGCATCCAGGACCGGCAGTGGGTGGGTGTCGCGCAGTACGGTGATGGGCTTGGACATGATGACTCCGAGGCAAGGGATGAAGAGTCGAACCCTATAGCGTCGCAGGCAGGCTTGGTGGTCTGTACTCGACATCGGGATGCCCAGAAGCGCAGCCGGGTCTATTTGATATATCCCATCATCAATTCGCTGTTTCCTCGCAGTTCGTGCGAAAGAATTCCCGTCTCACGCGAGAATTCGCAAGAAAATTCAGAGCTGGCCCTCGTATCATTCACCCCAGTACCCAGTGAGAGCCTTGCAATGAACCCAATAAAAACGTGGTGGGATATCAGCCCGCCCTTGAGCACGGCGACCCCGACCTGGCCGGGCGATACGCCGTTCCAGGAAGAGCGCGTGTGGCAGTTCGGCCCTGAGTGCCCGGTGAATGTGGGCCGCGTGACCTTGTCACCGCATACCGGCGCCCATGTGGATGCCCCGCTGCATTACAGCGCCGACGGCGCGCCGATTGGCGAGGTGTCGCTGGATGTGTACATGGGGCCTTGTCGGGTACTGCATTGCCTGGGCAGCGGCGCGTTGGTACAGCCTCATCAGTTGCAAGGGCGTGTGGATAACATGCCGGAGCGCGTACTATTGCGCACTTATCCACAAGCGCCACTCACCGAGTGGGATTCGAATTTCACCGCCATCGCCCCGCAAACCATCGAGCTGCTCGCCGGCCTGGGGGTGCGCCTGATTGGTATCGACACGCCGTCCCTGGACCCGCAACAGTCCAAGACCATGGATTCGCACAACGCCGTAGCCCGTCACGGCATGGCGATCCTCGAAGGCATCGTGCTCGATGAGGTACCGGAGGGCGACTATGAGTTGATCGCGCTGCCGCTGCGCTTTGCCAACCTCGATGCCAGCCCGGTCCGCGCAATCCTGCGCCCGCTCAAGGAGCCTACGCGATGAGCCAATGTCCTTTCTCTCCAGAATATAAGCCTGCCGACGCCCAGCCACCGGAAGAATGGCATAACGCCGAATTGAATTTTTCCGAGTCCATGAGCTACGGCGACTACCTGGACCTGGGTAAGGTTCTCAGCGCCCAGCACCCGCTGTCGCCGGATCATAACGAAATGCTCTTCATCATCCAGCACCAGACTTCGGAGCTGTGGATGAAGCTGATGCTCCACGAACTCAAGGCCGCCCGCGAACACGTGCGCCTGGGCGAGTTGCCGCCGGCGTTCAAGATGCTGGCGCGAGTGTCGCGGATCTTTGATCAACTGGTGCACGCCTGGGCGGTGCTGGCGACCATGACACCGTCGGAGTACAAGGCGATTCGCCCGTTCTTGGGGCAGTCGTCGGGGTTCCAGTCGTTCCAGTACCGCGAGATCGAATTCATCCTTGGCAACAAGAGCCCGGCGCTGCTGCGGCCCCATGCGCATCGCCCGCAATTGTTGCAGCAACTGCAGGTGGCGATTGCCACGCCGTCGCTGTATGACGAGGCGATTAACCTGATGATCAAGGCCGGGCTGGCGATTGACCCCAAGCGCGCCGAACGCGACCCGACGGCGGCCACGGTGCATGATGAATCTGTTGAAGCGGCGTGGCGTGAGGTGTATCGCGACCCTAGCCGTTATTGGGATTTGTATCAGTTGGCCGAGAAGTTTATCGACCTGGAGGATTCATTCCGCCAATGGCGCTTCCGCCATGTCACGACCGTGGAGCGGATCATCGGTTTCCAGCCTGGCACCGGTGGTACTGAAGGCGTGGGTTACCTGCGCAAGATGCTCGACACCGTGTTGTTTCCCGAACTCTGGCGAGTGCGTTCCACCCTCTAAACAAAAAAGCCCCGGATCACCGGGGCTTTTCATTTGGAATGCAGTTAAAAATGTGGGAGGGGGCTTGCTCCCGATGGCGGAGTGTCAGTCACCAGATATACCGGCTGACATACTGCTATCGGGAGCAAGCCCCCTCCCACATTGGTATTACTGCGCTGCGGCTACCGCTTTCGTCTTACTTACGCGCAGCCGATAGGCCACGTAAATAATCCCCACCCAAACCGGCATCGCATACACCGATTCGCGAATACCCGGGATCGCGAGCATCACGCTGATAATCATCAGCATGAACGCCAGGCACAGGTAATTGCTGAACGGGAACCAGAAGGTCTTGAACGACGGCGTCACGCCTTGCTCGCCCATGGCCTTGCGGAACTTGATGTGGGTGATGCTGATCAGCGCCCAGTTGATCATCAGCGAAGCAACCACCAGGGCAAACAACAACTCCAGGGCACTTTGCGGCGCGACGTAATTGACCACCACGCACAGCATCGTTACCAACGCCGAAATCGCCAACGCCCGCAGCGGTACGCCTTGCTTGTTGAGCTTCATCAGCGCCTTGGGTGCGTCACCTTGCTCGGCCAGGCCGAACAGCATGCGGCTGTTGCAGTACACGCCGCTGTTGTAAACCGACAACGCCGCGGTCAGCACCACGAAGTTGAGGATGTGGGCGGCGGTGTCGTTGCCGATCAGCGAGAAGATCTGCACAAACGGGCTGCCGCTGTAGGGGTCGCCCGAGGCGCCGAGGGTTTGCAGCAGTTGATCCCACGGGTACAGCGACAACAGCACGGTCAGCGCACCGACGTAGAAAATCAGGATGCGGTACACCACTTGGTTGATCGCCTTGGGGATCACCTTGCGTGGCTCGCTGGCCTCGGCAGCGGTGATGCCGACCAGTTCCAGGCCACCGAACGAGAACATGATGAAGGCCATGGACATCAACAGCCCCATGCCGCCATTGGGGAAGAAACCGCCGTGGCTCCACAGGTTGCTGACCGAGGCTTGCGGGCCGCCAGTGCCGCTGAACAACAGGTAGCAGCCGAGTACGATCATGCCGACAATCGCTACCACCTTGATGATCGCAAACCAGAATTCGGCTTCACCAAAGAACTTCACGTTCAGGGTGTTGATCAGGTTAACCGCGACAAAGAACACCAGCGCGCTGACCCAGGTCGGAATCTCTGGCCACCAGAACTGGATGTACTTGCCCACGGCCGTCAGTTCGGCCATGCCCACCAAGACGTAGAGTACCCAATAGTTCCAGCCCGCCAAAAAGCCTGCGTAACCGCCCCAGTATTTGTGCGCGAAGTGGCTGAAGGAGCCGGCTACCGGCTCTTCGACGATCATTTCGCCGAGCTGGCGCATAATCAGGAACGCGATAAACCCGGCAATCGCATAGCCCAGGATCATCGACGGCCCCGCCGACTTGAGTACCCCGGCCGAGCCGAGGAACAAGCCTGTACCAATCGCCCCTCCCAAAGCGATCAGCTGAATGTGCCGGTTCTTCAGGCCACGCTTGAGGCCCACCGGGTTAACCATGTCATCCGCCATTAACATTCCCTTCTACTTGTTTTTCTCAAGGGTGAGTGCACGCCGCATCGGCCCCTCAGAAGTGCTGAGGGTCAGATATTACTCTGCGTAAACTTTTCGTAATACAGCTGAACGCCATCAAGTGCCTGATCCGCCAGCCATTGTTGAATGGATTCGACCATTGGAGGGGGGCCGCACACGTACATATCCGCCGATCTATCCCGCAATTCGGCCAGGTCGAAATGTTCGGTGAGGTAGCCACGTTTGCCGGGCCAGTCCTCGGAGGGTGCGCTGAGCACTTCGGTATAGCGAAAGTCCGGGATTTTCGCGGCATAGGCCTGGATACGCGCCGCTTCGCACAAGTCCTCGGCGCCGCGCACGCCGTAGTACAGGTGCACGGGTTGTACGCAGCCGCTGGCTGCCAGTTCATCGAGCATGCCCAGCAATGCCGACAACCCGGTGCCGCCCGCCACCAGCACCAGCGGCTGGGTGACGTGGCGCAGATAGAACGCGCCCAATGGCGCCTCAAGCAGCATTTCATCACCCACCTGGCAGCGTTCCCGCAGGTAGTTGCTCATCACTCCATCAGGCAGCAGGCGCACCAGGAACTGCAATTGATTGCCCGGGCGATTGGCGAAGGAGTAAGAGCGCCAACTGTCGGTGCCGGGCACCGAGACGCGAGCGTACTGGCCGGGCAGAAAATCCAGTGGCTGGTCCAGTTGCACCTGCACGATCGCCGTACTGGTGGACACCTGCTGCACGTCGCTCACCGTACCGCGTACCTGCACCGGCCCGGGCGCATTGCACAGGCTTGAATCGAAGTCGAAGTAGAAGGTGGCGTCGGACTGCACTCGAGTCTGGCAACTGAGCATCTTGCGTTGTTGCAGGTCGAGGCTGGAGAGGGCCTCGTCGTCTACATAGTCCTGGGTGTAATCCCCCGATTCGCAGCGGCCCTGGCAGGTACCGCATACGCCTTCGCGGCAATCCAGCGGGATCTTGATGCCGTTGCGCAGGGCCGCATCCAACAGGATTTCATTGGCGCCGACCGGAAAGAACAGGGTTTTGCCATCGGCAAAACTGAAGGCTACTTTGTGATTCATCTAGAAAGCTCCGGTGCTTCAGAGGTGATAGAAATCCAGCACCGAGTTGATCGTGTCGTTGAGCAGTAACGCGTGCTTGCGGGTGATCAACCAACTGTCGCCCTCGGGTTTGAGGCGATAGGTCGCGTGCCCGTAAAACTGCTCCGAGGTCGCCAGGCGATAGAACAGCGTGTGCCAGTTCAAGCGCACTTCCAGCGTGCCGTCGGCTTGCTCGGCAATGCGTACGTTATTGATCAAGTGCAAGGTGCGCGGCATTGGCGTCGCCGAGGCGGCCTTGCCGGTGCGCAGGCGGAACACTCGGTCTTCCAGGCCCGAACGGTTGGCGTAGTAGATCAACGACATCTCGCGCTTGGGGTCGCGGGTGTAGACGTGTTCCGAGTCCCATTGCGGCAGGTGGAACTCACTCTGCGGGTCGAACAACTGCACGTAGGCGTCCCAGTCCTGGGCATCGCACAATTGGGACTTGCGGTAGAAGAACTGCTCGATCTGGTACTGCAATTGCGCATTCATCACTTCACCTCCCGCAGGGTCAGCGCTCGCTGGTCCAGGCCCTTGAGCAGGAACTGCTGCCAGTTGCGATGCTGGTTGACGTACAAGCCTTCGTGGGTGAATTCGGTGCCGGTCATTGCCGGTTGGATGCCGATGGCCTCGCTGTTGGGCGTGGGGCCGGTTTCCCACCGGTGGCTGCCTCGTGAGATATCGCTCCAGCGTTCAAGCCTCCCCTGGAAACCGCGCTGGGCTTCGCGGAATTCCACCAGGTCATCCGGCGTGCCCATGCCCGAAACATTGAAGAAATCTTCGAACTGACGAATGCGGTTTTCGCGATCCGCGTCAGACTCACCCTTCACGCCCAGGCACTGGCTGATGATCTCGGTCTTGTTCCAGGCCACCGGGCGGATGATGCGCAGCTGTGAGCTGATCTGGTCGAGGAAGAACAGGCTGGGGTAAATGTTGAGGTTGCGCAGGCGGTGCATCATCCACTCGGCCTTTTGCTGGCCGTGCTCTTCCACCAGGCGCGGCATGATGGTGGCGTAGCCGGAGCGCACGCTGGGGTTGGGCATGTCGCTGAACAGCACGCTGTGGCCATTGTTGAAAGCAAACCAGCCGTCGTCGGTATTTGCGTCACCGGCGCCAAGCTTGCTGTAGTCCAGCGTCGTGCTTGCGCCCGTGCCGTTCTCGGTATTCACCTGCTGGCGATGCTGCACGGTGGCCACGTAGTTGTAGTGCACGGTGCTGACGTGATAACCGTCCAGGCCGTTTTCGTTCTGCAGTTTCCAGTTGCCGTCGTAGGTGTAGGCCGACTTGCCCGGCAGCACCTCCAACTCCCCAGTGGCGGATTGCGCCACCATCATGTCGAAGAACACTTTGGCATCGCCGAGGAAGTCTTCCAGGCTGTCCGTGCCCTGCACGTCCAGGCTGATAAACACAAAGCCCTTGTAGCTTTCGATGCGGGCCTTTTTCAGGCCGCGGGTGGCTTTATCGAAACCCTCTGGATATTCCCCCGGTGCCTTGACCTTCACCAGCCGGCCGTCGCTCTTGTAGCACCAGGCGTGGAACGGGCAGGTGAAGGTGGACTGGTTGCCCTTGCCCACGCGGGTGAGGGTGGTGCCGCGATGTTGGCAGGCATTGATCAACGCGTTGAGTTGGCCCTCGCCATCGCGGGTGATGATCATCGGCTGGCGCCCGGCGCGCATCGTCACGAAGTCGTGGTTGTTCGCCAGTTCGCTTTCGTGGCAGGCGTAGATCCAGTTTTTCTCGAAGATCAGTTCCATCTCCAGGTCGAACAACTCGGGCTCGGTGAACATGTCACGGGCGATGCGAAACACCGCATCGGTCGGGCGAAAATCCAGGCAGCTTTCGATAAAGCTTTTCCACTGCTCGACGCTTCTTGCACCACTCATGGGAGGCACCTTTGATCATGGCTAAACGGTGAACCATTAAGAGGCTGCGACGAGGTGCTGGGCTATCCGCTTAATGGGGGAAGCTGGGCCGCAAAGTTGGGCAGCAAATACCCACGCCGGTGCGCGCAGGTGACGGCATGCGCTACTGTGATTGCAGGTGAAGGTCGTAACAGCCTGGGGTTTATCCACATAGTCGGCCTTTGCTATCCACTCAGTGGCAACCGCGCTGGCGTGGCTTGGAACTTGCTGTCGATGTTCAACGACGCGCCGCCAGAGCGCGCAAACGCCTAACCGCCGTGGGTGCAGCCTGATGAGTAGCCAGACACGCGATATTCATATTCAACGCTTCGACCTGGAGGGTGCCCGCAGCTGGATGTCCGGCATCTGTGGGCCCCATCGCCTGGCAACGGCGACGCCCGAGCGCCTGCGTTTTCACCACAGTGCCAATGTGTTCAAGTCCCGCGCCACCACCTTGGGTGTGATCGAATATGGCACCGACGTGACCATCGACATCGAAGACGCCGAGCACTTCAGCAGCTACAGCCTGAGCCTGCCGCTGGTGGGCGAGCAGGAGCTGAGCAAGAACGGTGAGCGCCTCAGTTCCAACCGCGACCTTGGCGTAATCATTTCGCCCAATGAACATCAGGTGCTGGCGATTTCCGGAGACTGCCGCAAGTTGCAGGTGGTGATTACCCGCGCGGCGATGAGCGAGTCGCTGGAAGGTTTGCTGCAACGGCCCATCGACGCGCCGCTGCGCTTTGAATCGGTGATGGACGCGGTGGACGGCGCCCCGGCCGCGTGGTGGCGCATGGCGCGTTATTTCATCGCCGAGCTGGAATGCAGCAGCGAGTTGTACGAACAGGCGGCGTTTACCCGCGACCTGGAAAGCTCATTGATCAAGGGGCTGATCCTGGCCCAGCCGAATAACTACTCCGAAGAACTGCGTGACGTGCTGGGGGTAAAACTGCCGCATTACCTGATCCGTGCGCGGCAATACATCCATGACAACGCGCGTGAGGCGGTGCACCTGGAAGACCTGGAAGTGGCAGCAGGGGTGTCGCGGTTCAAGCTGTTCGATGCGTTTCGCAAGTACTTCGCGCTGTCGCCCATGGCTTATCTGAAGAAGCATCGGTTGGGGGCTGTGCGCCAGGAGATTCTTGAACATGGCACGGTCCGTACCATCTCTGAAATCGCCCTGGGTTGGGGGTTTACTCATTTGGGCAGGTTTTCGGCGGAGTACCGCAAGCTGTTCGATGAATCTCCCAGCCAGACGTTGCAGCGCAAGCGCCTGCGCAGTACTTGAACCTGATGACGATCAAATGTGGGAGCGGGCTTGCTCGCGAATGCGGTGGCTCAGCCGGCACATGTATTGACTGGCACACCGCATTCGCGAGCAAGCCCGCTCCCACAGGGGATGTGTGGTGATCGGAAGATCTCAGATCAACTCTTCCACCAGTTGCAGGCAATGACTGAGCCCAGGCGACTGATCATTCACCCGTCGGCTGAGAATGATCGGAGAGGTCGCGGTGGTTTCCACAATCGGCGTATAGCCAATATCCGCCCGGTGCAACACCTGCACCGATGCCGGCACCAACGTCACGCCCATACCCGCGCCCACCAGGCCGATGGCGGTCTGCAACTCGTTGGTCCACTGCGCTACCTTCACGCTCAAACCGTGGGCATCGAACAGCGCGATCACATGGTCGGCATAACTGGGGCGCGGGTTGCCCGGGTAGAGCACAAAGGGCTCGGCGGCCAACTGGGCGAGGGTGGCGGGTGCGCCCAGCAACGGGTGGCCGCTGGGCAGCACGGCCACCAGGCGATCCTCCACCAGCACCCGCTGGACGATGGCCGGGTCGTCGATGCGAATCCGCCCGAAACCCACATCGATGCGCCCAGCCTTGAGTGCTTCGACCTGCTGCAGGGTGGTCATCTCCGACAAGCCCAACTCCAGCTCCAGGGCCTCATGGTTGCGCAGCCGCCGGATCAATTCCGGCAGCACGCCGTACAAGGTCGAGGGCGCAAAGCCGATGCCCAACCAGGTCTTCTCGCCCAGGCCGATGCGCCGAGTGTTGTCGCAGACCTTGCCCAGTTGCTCGAGCAGCACATTGGCATGCTCATAGAAAAACCGCCCAGCCTCGGTCAGCCGCAAGGGCCGGCTACGTTCCAGCAGAGTGACCCCAAGCTCATCCTCCAGTTGCTGGATCTGCCGGCTCAAGGGCGGCTGGGCGATGTGCAGGCGTTCGGCGGCGCGGGTGAAGTTGAGGGTCTCGCCCAGCACCTGGAAATAGCGCAAGTGACGCAGTTCCATGTCGGCTCCTTTCATACTTTAAAGGTATTGATTGAGACCCATTCTATATTGGAACCTCGCAAAGATACGGCACAGAATCGGCCAAAACCTATAAAGAACCCAACGGGTATTGCCATGCCGATCTGCGCCATCGAGTCGATCGAAACCCTCATCGTCGACCTCCCCACCATTCGCCCGCATAAGCTGGCGATGCACACTATGCAAAACCAGACCCTGGTGATCATCCGCCTGCGTTGCGCTGACGGCATCGAGGGCATTGGTGAAGCCACCACCATCGGTGGCCTGAGCTACGGCAATGAAAGCCCCGACAGCATCAAGATCAACATCGACCGCCATTTCGCGCCGCTGTTGATCGGCCAGGACGCGAGCAATATCAACGCCGCCATGTTGCGCCTGGAGCGCAGCATTCGCGGCAACACCTTTGCCAAGTCCGGCATCGAAAGCGCTTTGCTTGACGCCCTCGGTAAACGCCTGGGCCTGCCGGTCAGCGAACTGCTCGGCGGGCGTGTACGCGATGCGCTGCCAGTGGCCTGGACCCTGGCCAGCGGCAACACCGAACAGGACATCAGCGAGGCCGAGAAGATGCTCGACCTGCGCCGTCACCGCATCTTCAAGTTGAAGATCGGCGCCGGCGAAGTCAGCCGCGACCTGGCCCATGTGATCGCAATCAAGAAAGCTCTGGGCGAGCGCGCCAGCGTGCGCGTCGACGTCAACCAGGCCTGGGATGAAGCCGTGGCGCTGCGGGCATGCCAGGTGCTGGGTGATAACGGCATCGACTTGATCGAGCAACCGATCTCACGCAATAACCGTGGCGGCATGGCCCGGCTGAACCTGTCGAGCCCGGTGCCGATCATGGCCGATGAGTCCATCGAGTGTGTCGAGGACGCCTTCAACCTGGCCCGCGAAGGTGCGGCCACGGTGTTCGCCCTAAAGATCGCCAAGAACGGCGGCCCGCGTGCGGTCTTGCGCACGGCAGCGATCGCCGAAGCGGCCGGTATCGGCCTGTACGGCGGCACTATGCTCGAAGGTGGTATCGGCACCCTGGCCTCGGCCCATGCGTTTCTCACGCTGAACAAACTGGCGTGGGACACCGAGCTGTTCGGGCCGTTGCTGCTCACCGAAGACATTCTCACCGAGCAACCGGTGTATCGCGATTTCCAGCTGCATGTTTCCACTGCGCCGGGCCTGGGCCTGACGCTCGATGAAGAGCGCCTGGCGTTCTTCCGTCGTGACAAACGCTAAGAGGCACTTGCCATGTTGTTCCACGTAAAAATGACCGTGAACCTGCCCGTCGACATGCACCCCGAGCGCGCCGCCAGCCTCAAGGCCGAAGAGAAAGCCCTGGCCCAGCGCCTGCAACAAGAGGGAAAATGGCGCCACCTGTGGCGCATCGCCGGGCACTACGCCAACTACAGCGTATTCGATGTCGACAGCGTGCAAGACCTGCATGACCTGCTGATGCAACTGCCGCTGTTTCCCTACATGGCTATTGAAGTGAATGCCCTGTGCCGACACCCGTCGTCGATCCATGCAGACGACCGCTGAGCCCCTTTTTAAAGCTAATAACAAGATGAGGAGTGCACCATGACCATCCACCTGTCCCAGACTGCCCATGCCCAACAGTTTCTCGAAGAAGCCAGCGGCAACCTCAATGATGCCGGCAACCCGCGCACCAAGGCGCTGATGTATCGGATCCTGCGTGACACCGTGAACATCATCGAAGACCTGGAAGTGACCCCGCAAGAGTTCTGGAAGGCGGTCAACTACCTCAATGAGTTGGGTAAAAATCAGGAGGCCGGCCTGCTCGCCGCGGGGTTGGGCCTGGAGCATTACCTGGACCTGCTGATGGACGCCGCCGATGAGCAAGCCGGCAAGTCCGGCGGCACACCGCGCACCATCGAAGGCCCGTTGTACGTTGCCGGTGCGCCACTGTCCAAGTACGAAGCGCGGCTGGATGATGGCAAGGACGACGCGGTGCCGTTGTTCATGCGCGGGCAAGTGCGCGATACCGAGGGCAAGCCGCTGGCGGGGGCGATTGTCGATGTGTGGCAGGCCAATACGAGCGGTACCTATTCGTGGTTCGACCCGACCCAGTCGGCATTCAACCTGCGCCGACGCATCGAGACCGACGCCCAGGGCAACTACCGTTTTCGCAGCATCGTGCCTTCGGGTTACGGCTGCCCGCCAACCGGGCCGACGCAACAGTTGCTCGACCAACTGGGGCGCCATGGGCAGCGGCCGGCGCATATCCACTTCTTCATCTCCGCGCCCGGGCACCGGCACCTGACCACGCAGATCAACCTGTCGGATGACCCGTACCTGCATGATGACTTTGCCTATGCCACGCGGGATGAGCTGATTGCCGAGATTTGCTTCAGTGACGATCCGCAGTTGGCGCGGGAGTTTGGTGTGGAGGGGCGGTTTGCGCAGATTGATTTTGATTTTGAGTTGCAGGTGGCTGATGCACCGGTGGAGCAAAAACGCATGCAACGAGTCCGCGCCCTCGAAGACTGAATGCGGACAAAATGTGGGAGGGGGCTTGCTCCCGATAGCAGAGTGTCAGTCACCTATTTACTCACTGACCCACCGCTATCGGGAGCAAGCCCCCTCCCACATTTAGTTCACATTGATCTGCAGTGATGGTGTTATTTGCGTAGGACCAGATCCAACACTTCATCCCGATCCTTGATCTTCTGCAACACAATCTCCGACCGGATATCCATCACCCCCGCCGTGCGGTTCAGGTGGTTCACGATAAAGTCGGAAAAATGCTTGAGGTTACGCGCCTGCACCCGCAGCACATAGTTGCTGGCGCCGGTGATCACGTAGGCGCTCGCCACTTCCGGCCAGCCTTGCACCTTCTTGATAAACGTCTCATGCCAGTCTTCCACATCCTGGCGTAACGACAGGTGCACGATGGCTTCCAGCTCGATCCCCAACTGCTCGGCATTCAGCACCGCGCGGTAGCCGCTGATGATTCCTTCGCTCTCCAACAAGCGTAAACGGCGCAGGCACGCGGACGGCGACAGCGCGACTTTTTCCGCCAGTTCCTGGTTGCTGATACGCCCATCCTGTTGCAGAAAGTGCAGGAGGCGCAGGTCGGTGGCGTCGAGAATCATGCTTAGAATATATCCGCGTGTTTAGAGGTTAAATTCGAATTTCCTACAGCTTAATTAGCCTGTTACCCACCACTTTGCACGAAAATTCTGTAAATCTTCGTTCATTATTTGCTCCATATTCACTTATAAAAACCAGGACGACCCATGACCACTCGAAGCCATTGCCAAGCCCTCGACGCCCAGGATCCATTGGCGCCACTGCGCGCCCAGTTCGCCTTGCCCGAGGGGGTGATCTACCTCGACGGTAACTCCCTCGGCGCTCGCCCGGTGGCGGCGCTGGAGCGGGCGCAGCAGGTGATCGCCGAGGAGTGGGGCAATGGCTTGATCCGCAGTTGGAACAGCGCTGGCTGGGCGGATTTGTCCCAGCGCCTGGGCAATCGCCTGGCGCCGCTGATCGGTGCGCGCGATGGCGAAGTGGTGATCACCGATACCACCTCGATCAACCTGTTCAAGGTGCTCAGCGCCGCGTTGAGTGTGCAGCGCCAACGGGCACCGGCGCGCAAGGTGATCGTCAGCGAAGCGAGTAATTTCCCCACCGATCTGTATATCGCCGAGGGGCTCGCTGAACTGCTGCAACAGGGCTATTCCCTTCGTCTCGTCAACAGCCCGGACGAACTGCCCCAGGCCATCGACGCGGACGTGGCGGTGGTGATGCTCACCCACGTCAACTACAAGACCGGCTACATGTACGACATGCAAGCGCTCACCGCCCTCAGCCATGAGTGCGGCGCGCTGAGCCTCTGGGACCTGGCGCATTCGGCCGGCGCGGTACCTGTCGACCTGCACCAGGCCGGCGCTGATTATGCGATTGGCTGCACCTACAAATACCTCAACGGCGGGCCGGGCTCCCAGGCATTTGTGTGGGTCAACCCGGCGTTGGTGGACCTGGTGCGCCAGCCGTTGTCGGGTTGGTTCGGGCATACCCGCCAGTTCGCGATGGAGTCCAACTACGCACCCAGCGCCGGCATTGCGCGCTACCTGTGCGGTACGCAGCCGATTACCTCGTTGGCCATGGTGGAATGCGGCCTGGAGATTTTTGCCCAGACCGATATGGCCAGCCTGCGCACTAAATCCCTGGCATTGACCGACCTGTTTATCTCGTTGGTCGAAAGCCGTTGCGCCGCCCATGGCGTGACGTTGATCACCCCTCGTGAACACGCCCGGCGGGGTAGCCACGTCAGCTTCGAACACCCCGAAGGTTATGCAGTGATCCAGGCTCTGATCGCCCGCGGCGTGATCGGCGATTACCGCGAACCACGGATCATGCGCTTCGGTTTCACGCCGCTGTATACGCGCTTTACCGAGGTGTGGGACGCCGTGGAAATCCTCGGTGAAATTCTTGACCAGAAAGCCTGGGACCAGCCGCAGTTCAAAGTTCGCAACAGCGTTACTTAAGAGCACCGCAAAACCAATGTGGGAGGGAGCAAGCCCCCTCCCACAGGAGACCTGTGTCATCAGTTAAATAGTGCAATCACAATAATAAAGGGGCACACCAGTGACCACGCCAGACAACGGCTTTGCAGAGATTACCCACCGCGAGTTGGGCCTTAGGCGCCAGCTCACCTCCGGCCAGATGAGCATGATCGCCATCGGTGGCGCCATCGGCACAGGGCTGTTCATGGGCAGCGCCTATGCCATCGGCTATGCCGGGCCGAGCGTGCTGGTGAGCTACGCCATTGGCGCGTTGATCACCTTGTTGCTGATGGGCTGCCTGGCGGAGATGACGGTGGCCCACTCCACCTCCGGCTCCTTTGGCGCCTACGCCGAGTTCTACATCAGCCCACTGGCCGGGTTCCTGGTGCGCTATGCCTACTGGGCGGCGATTGTGCTGGCGGTGGGCGCCGAGGTCACGGCGGTGGCGATGTACATGAAGTACTGGTTCGCCAACGTGCCGGAATGGGTGTGGATCGTGTCGTTTTCCAGCGTGTTGATCCTGCTCAATGCCATCAGCGTGAAGACCTTCGGCAACTTCGAATACTGGTTCTCGACGATCAAGATCAGCGCCATCGTCGGTTTCATCATCCTTGCGGTGTATGTGGTGTTCGGCTCCGGCAACCCGGACTATGGCGTGCAGAACTACACGGCCCATGACGGCTTTTTTCCCCATGGCTTGAGCGGCATGTGGATCGCGGTGATTGTGTCGATCTTCAGCTACCTCAGCGTCGAGATGATCGCCGTGGCCGCTGGTGAAGCTGCCGACCCGGAGCAGGCCGTGAAGAAAGCCTTTCGCGCCACCATCGTGCGGTTGGTGGTGTTCTACCTGCTGACCCTGGCGCTGATGCTCGCCATCGTGCCGTGGAACCAGGCCGGCCAGACTCAGAGCCCGTTCGTGACGGTGATGCAGACCATCGGCATTCCCGGCGCTACTGGAGTGATGAACTTCGTGATCCTGATCGCGGCGCTGTCGGCGATGAACAGTCAGCTCTACATCACCACGCGCATGATGTTCAGCCTGTCCCGTGCCGGTTTCGCCCCCAAGGCCATGGGTGCCTTGAGCAAGAACGGTATCCCGCTGAATGCCTTGTTGCTGTCCAGCTCGGGCATCGCCCTGGCGACCTTGCTTAACCTGGTGTACCCGGAAAGCTCGTTCACCCTGATGATGGCGATCTCGATGTTTGGTGCGATCTTCACCTGGTTCATGATCTTTCTCACGCACCTGTTCTTCCGTCGTTACCGCAAACGTCATGGTGGGGCGAAGTTGTCGTTCCAGCTGCGCTTGTTTCCCTACAGCACGCTGTTGGGGCTGGTGCTGATGGGGGCGGTGATGATCACCACCTATTTCACCGAGGCGTTCAAGATGACCCTGGTGTTTGGCGTGCCGTTTCTGCTGATTCTGTCGGCGGTGTATTACGGGTTTTTCCGCAAGGGCAGGGCCAAGGCGTCGAACAAAGCCTTGGCGTAACCCGGCAGTTGTTCGAAGGAGCGTGCACATAACAGCAGCTTGCGACAGGCCCATTCTTCTTGCAGCGGTTGGGCCTTGAAGCGGCGCTGCGACGGCCAACGTTCCAAGGCGGCCTGAGGCACGATGCCCAGGCCAGCGCCCCCGGCAACCATACGAATCAACCCATCAAAACCGTCGGCGCGAATGCGCGTTTGCAGGCGAAAGCCTGCGTGCAACGCCTGTTCCTCCAAGTACACCGCCAGCGCGCTGTCGGCCGCCAGGCCCACATAGTCGTACTGCAAGCTGTCGATGAAACTGGCTGTGGTCAACGGGTGGTCAAGGGGCATGATCAGCACCAGCGGATCGTCGCGAAACGCCAGGGCCTGCAAGCCGTGGGTGTCCACTGCATCGGAAATAATCCCCAGGTCGGCCGTGCCCTGGCGCAATGCGTGGGTGATGCGCAGGCTGGGCAGCTCTTGCAGGTCGATATCGAGGTTGGGGTGTTCGCGCAGAAAATCCGCCAGCAGTTCAGGCAGGTATTCGCTGAGGGCGGTGGTGTTGCACAGCAGCCGTACCTGGCCTTTGACGCCATTGGCGTATTCGGCCAGGTCTTGTTGCAGGTGGTCGGCCTGTTGCAGCAGCAAGCGAGCGTGCCGGGCCAGGGCTTTGCCCGCAGGCGTTGGGGTGACGCCACGGCGGCCACGGTCGAGAAACGCGATGCCCAGTGACGACTCCATCGCCCGGATGCGTGCGCTGGCGGCAGCCAGGGACAAATGGCTGCGGGCCGCACCGGCGGTGATATTGCCGGTGTCGAGAATGTGCAGGTAGAGGCGCAGGTCGATCAGGTCAAAGTGCATGGCGGGAAGTTTTCCGGTGACTGTGCGGGCCCCTTCGCGAGCAAGCCCGCTCCCACAGTTGGAATGCGATTCAAGTGTGGGAGCGGGCTTGCTCGCGAAGAGGGCATCAGCCTCACAAAAAACAAGAGGCTGCCTCAGTATATGGCGAATTTCCCCGATCATTGAAAAGCGCCAAGATAGGTCCATGAATACCTTCCTAGCGTTCTACCAAAACCTTGGCCCAGCCCTGACAGGGCTGATCATCACCACCTTCCTGCTGGCCGGCACGGTCAAGGGCATCATCGGCCTCGGCCTGCCTACCGTAGCCATGGGCATGCTCAGCCTGGCTATGTTACCGGCGCAGGCAGCGGCTCTGCTGATCATTCCTTCGACTATCACCAACCTCTGGCAACTGGCGTTCGGTGGCCATTTGAGTGCCTTGCTCAAACGCCTGTGGCCCATGCTGTTGCTGATTTTCCTCGGTACCGGGCTTGGTACCTTGTGGCTGGGCATGGGCGGCGGGCCTTGGGTGGTGCGAGGGTTGGGCGCGGCGTTGCTGGTGTACGCATTGAGCGGCTTGTTCCTGCCGGTGTTCCGGGTAAACCCGGCAACCGAGCGTTGGCTGGGGCCGCTGTGCGGGGTCGTCACCGGCCTTATCACCTCGGCTACCGGCGTGTTCGTGATTCCCGCTGTGCCCTATTTGCAAGCCTTGGGCTTGAATCGCGATCAGTTGGTGCAGGCGCTGGGCCTGTCGTTCAGCGTGTCGACGCTGGCGCTGGCCGCGGGACTGGCGTGGCGTGGCACCTTGGGTGGCGGTGAAATCGGCGCCTCGCTGTTGGCCCTGGTGCCAGCGCTGTTGGGGATGTGGCTAGGCCAGGCACTGCGCCAGCGTATCAGCGCGGTGCTGTTCAAGCGTGTGTTCTTCATCGGCATGGCGTTGCTGGGAGGCCATCTGTTGATCAGTGGTTAAGTGTCCTGCCTCTCGGTGTAAGCTGCGCTGAACCGATAACGAGGGAGCGCTTGTGAAAGCCCGGTCCGATGAGCTACAGATTTTTGTCAGCGTGATTGAGTGCGGTTCGATTTCTGCCGCTGCGGAGCAGGCTGGGCAGACACCGTCGGCGGTGAGCCGCACATTGTCGCGCCTGGAAGCCAAGCTCGAGACCACGCTGATCAACCGCACCACACGACGCATGGACCTGACCGAGGAGGGCAAGTACTTCTTCGAGCAAGCCAAGGTGATCCTGGCGCAGATGGATGAGCTGGAAGAACGCCTGTCGTCGCGCCAGAAAAAACCGGCGGGCCGCCTGCGGATCAACGCCGCAGTGCCGTTCATGCTGCATGGGATCGTGCCGTACATCGCCGAATTTCGCAGCCGCTACCCGGACATCCAACTGGAGCTGAACAGCGATGACCTGATCATCGACCTGCTCGAGCAAAGTACCGACATCGCTATTCGTATCGGCGCCCTGGCCGACTCGACCTTACATGCCCGTTCCCTGGGTTCTACCCCGCTGCATATCCTCGCCAGCCCCGACTACCTCAAGCAGCACGGCACGCCGACGACGGTAACCGAATTGGCCGCCCACACGTTGCTTGGCTTCACCCACACCGACACCCTCAACCACTGGCCGCTGCGCCATGTGGAAGGTGACCGCTGGCTGATCCAGCCCAGCGTCAGTGCGTCCAGTGGCGAAACCGTGCGGCAGTTGGCGCTGGAAGGGCAGGGCATTTGCTGCCTGTCGAACTTCATGACGGTCGACGACATCGATGCCGGGCGCCTGGTGCCGGTGCTGGAGGCGTTCAACAGCGGCTATCGCCAGCCGATCCATGCGGTGTTCTACCGTAACTCGCAATTGGCATTGCGCATTCAGTGCTTCCTGGACTTCATTCAAGCCAAGCTGGCGCGGTATGCCTGCTGATTCGTGACCTATACGCAAGAGTGAATTGGGCAATACGGGCTTATTCGGCCGGGAGGGGTGCTTGATACTGGACCCATCACTTACCCAGTCAGGAGTCACTTCCATGAACGTATTCGTTACCGGCGCCGCAGGGTTTATCGGCGGTTCCATTGCCACCGGCCTGGTCAAGGCCGGCCATCACGTCACCGGCCTGGTGCGCAGCGCCGAACAAGCTGCCGAGATGACCGCCCTGGGCATCACCCCGGTGATTGGCACTCTCGACGACAGCGCCGTATTGACCGAACAGGCGCGCAAAGCCGATGCCGTTATCAATGCCGCCAGCAGCGATCATCGTGCCGCCGTAGAAACCTTGCTGGCCGCGTTGAAAGGCTCGAACAAACCGTTCCTGCACACCAGCGGTTCGAGCATCGTCGGCGATGCGTCGGGCGGTAAGGCCAGCGATGTCATCTATTTCGAAGACAACCTGCCGGAGCCGACTGTCGACAAGGCCGCACGCGTGGCGATCGACAACCTGATCCTGGCAGCGGCCAGCAACGGCGTGAATTCGGCGGTGATCTGCAACACGCTGATCTACGGCCACAGCCTGGGCGTTAAGCGTGACAGCGTGCAATTGCCGCGCTTGCTCAAACAGGCGCGCAAAAGTGGTGTGGTGCGCCATGTGGGCCCAGGGCAGAACATCTGGTCCAACGTGCATATCGAAGACGTGGTGGCCCTGTACCTGCTGGCGCTGACCAAAAATCTACCGGGTACGTTTTACTTTGTGGAAAGCAGTGAGGCGGCGTTTATCGACATGACCACCGCGATTGCCCAAGCGCTGAACCTGGGCGAGCCGCAGGATTGGCCATTGGCCGAGGCTGAGGCCGAGTGGGGTTATGAAATGGCCAACTATGGCCTGGGCTCCAATAGCCGGGTGCGCGGTAAGCATGCGCGCCAATTGCTGGGCTGGGTGCCGAAGCGTACGTCGGTGGTGGAGTGGATTCGCAACGAGATGGTGTGATGTTCGCTTGAGACCGAGGAGCTGCTATCGGGAGCAAGCCCCCTCCCACATTTGACCGAGTTCCAACTTTGGAATGCATTCAAGTGTGGGAGGGGGCTTGCTCCCGATGGCGGCGACTCGGTTCACTTGTAGTTACACTTTACTGGCCCATCCCGTTGCAATTCCGTACCATTCCTCGCCTTATCCCCCGCAACGCCCTGGTACTCCATGAACCTCACCCGTCTGCGCGCCGATGCCCTGGCCGGCCTCACCACGTCTTTCGCGCTGCTGCCCGAATGTATCGCCTTCGCCCTGGTCGCCCATCTCAACCCGCTGATGGGGCTCTACGGCGCTTTTATCATTTGTACCCTCACTGCGCTGTTCGGCGGTCGCCCGGGCATGGTCTCGGGCGCGGCCGGCTCGATGGCGGTGGTGATCGTCGCGCTGGTGGTACAACACGGGGTGGAGTATCTGCTGGCGACGGTGCTGCTGGGCGGGTTGATCATGGTCGCGTTCGGGCTGCTGCGCCTGGGCAAGCTGGTGCGCATGGTGCCGCACTCGGTGATGCTTGGTTTCGTCAACGGCCTGGCGATTATTATCGCGCTGGCGCAATTGGAGCATTTCAAGAGCGGCGACAGCTGGCTCAGTGGCACGCCGTTGTATGTGATGACGGGGCTGGTTGGGGTGACCATGGCGATTGTCTATTTGCTGCCACGCCTGACCCGGGCCGTGCCGCCCGCGTTGGTGGCGATTCTGGGTGTCGGCCTGGCGGTGTACCTGCTTGGCCTGCCGACGCGCACGTTGGGCGATATGGCGCATATCGCCGGCGGTTTGCCGAGCTTCGCCCTGCCGCAACTTCCCTGGACCCTGGAAACCCTCGGCATCATCGCGCCCTACGCGTTTCTGATGGCGATGGTCGGCCTGCTGGAAACCCTGCTGACTCTCAACCTCACCGACGAAATCACCGAGACCCGTGGCTACCCCGACCGCGAAAGCGTGGCCCTGGGCGCGGCGAATATGGTCTCGGGCCTGTTCGGTGGCATGGGCGGTTGCGCGATGATCGGGCAAACCGTGATCAACCTCAGCTCCGGCGGGCGCGGGCGTTTCTCTGGCGTGTTTGCCGGGGTGATGATCCTGTTGTTCATTCTGTTTCTGTCACCGCTGATCGAGCGGATTCCGCTGGCGGCGTTGGTAGGCGTGATGTTCGTGGTGTCGCAGCAGACCTTCGCCTGGGCGTCGCTGCGGGTGATCAACAAGGTGCCGCTCAATGACGTACTGGTGATCATGGCGGTGACGATCATCACCGTGTTTACCGACCTGGCCACCGCTGTGCTGTGCGGCATCGTTATCGCCGCGCTTAACTTTGCCTGGCAACAGGCGCGGGAGCTGTACGCGGATGAACACCTGGAGGCCGACGGCAGCAAGCTTTACCGTCTGCATGGCACCTTGTTCTTTGCCTCGACCACGCCGTTCCTGAATCAATTCGACCCGGCCAACGACCCGGCCCAGGTCACGCTGGATTGCCGTCACCTGAGCTTTGTCGACTATTCGGCGATTGCCGCACTGATGACCCTGCGCGAGCGCTATACCAAGGCCGGCAAACACCTGCGGGTGCTGCATTTATCCGAGCGCTGCAAGAAGCTGCTCAAGCGTGCCAAGGTTCAGCATGACTGATATTACGGCCCGACCAGGTCTTCGAGCTCCTGGGCGCGGGTCTGGGTCATGTCGAGCACGCAGCCGGAGCCGTTGACCTGATCAATAGTGCCGCCGGTGGCACTGCCGGCGAAGGAGCAATTGGCATCGCGGTATTTGATCCACAGGCGCTGCACGTCTTGCAATTGCTGCTTGCGCGCGCCTTCCTGGGCGGCGAGGGCGGTTTTGTAGGCGCGGTTCAGGCGCTCGTCCTGCACCTTGGTTTGCCTGGCGTTGCAATTGACCATGTCCGCAGTGGTGTTGGCGCTGTCCATGCATTTTTTCAATGCGGCGTTGTCGGCGGCATAGGCGCTGGCGCATAGGGCAAGAAGCAGGGCGCTGGCGGCGATTGTGGTGCGAATCATGGGCGGTTTCCTGAACAGAGTAGAGGCGCATTCTATGACTCGAGGGCGGCGCTTGAGTTTCCGGCATCCTCTGATCTTCATGTAAGAACACCCCCCGAATTTTCATAGGCTGGCGTTGCACATATCCCCAAGCGACAGCGCTTATCTGTGGGCGAAAATTACTTTCATAAAAATTGAAAATACTCCTCGGTAATGATTTATGAGTTTCACAACCAATTCGACGTGACCCTTTCCGAGGAGTACCGCATGGCCGCATCACCGGGCTTCGGGCTATTGGCATACGCCGCCATCGCCATCATTGCATTGATCGTGCTGATTGCACGTTACCGACTCAACCCGTTTATCGTCATCACCCTGGTGTCCATCGGCCTGGCGCTGATGGCCGGGATGCCGGCGGACACCATCATGGGGTCGTATGAGGCGGGTGTGGGTAAAACCCTGGGGCATATCGCCCTGGTGGTGGCGCTGGGCACCATGCTCGGCAAGATGATGGCCGAATCCGGCGGCGCCGAGCAGGTGGCGCGTACGCTGATCAACCGCTTCGGTGAGCGCAACGCCCACTGGGCGATGGTGTGCATCGCGTTCCTGGTGGGGCTGCCGCTGTTTTTCGAGGTCGGTTTTGTGCTGCTGGTGCCGATTGCCTTTACGGTGGCGCGGCGCGTGGGCGTGTCGATCCTGATGGTCGGCCTGCCGATGGTCGCCGGCCTGTCGGTGGTGCATGCGCTGGTGCCGCCGCACCCGGCGGCAATGATGGCGGTGCTGGCCTACAACGCCTCGGTCGGGCAGACCGTGCTGTATGCGATTTTGATTGGTATTCCCACGGCGATCATCGCCGGCCCGGTCTACGCCAAATTCATCGTGCCGTACATTCACCTGCCGGCGGAAAACCCGCTGGAGCGCCAGTTCATCGAGCGTGAACCGCGCACCCGCCTGCCCAGTTTTGCACTGACCATGGGCACCATCCTGTTGCCGGTGGTGCTGATGATGATCGGCGGCTGGGCCAACGTGATTTCCACCCCGGGCACCGGCTTTAACCAGTTCCTGCTGTTTATCGGCAACTCGGTGATCGCCCTGTTGGTGGCGACCCTGGTGAGCTTCTGGACCTTGGGCCTGGCCCAGGGCTTTAACCGTGAGTCGATTCTCAAATTCACCAACGAATGCCTGGCGCCGACCGCCAGCATTACCTTGCTGGTGGGTGCGGGCGGCGGGTTGAATCGCATCCTGGTGGACGCCGGTGTGACGAATGAAATCCTCGGCCTGGCCCATGCGTTCCACTTGTCGCCGCTGGTGATGGGCTGGCTGTTCGCCGCCCTGATGCGTATCGCCACCGGCTCGGCCACGGTAGCCATGACCACTGCGTCGGGCGTGGTCGCGCCGGTCGCCTTGGGCTTGGGTTATCCACACCCCGAATTGCTGGTGCTGGCGACCGGTGCGGGTTCGGTGATCTTTTCCCATGTCAACGACGGTGGCTTCTGGCTGATCAAGGAATACTTCAATATGACGGTGATCCAGACCTTCAAGACCTGGACCGTGCTGGAGACTCTGATTTCGGTGGTCGCCTTCGGTCTCACCTACGGCTTGTCACTGGTTTTATGAGCCTCATTCTGTAACCCGGAGCCCCCATGGACATCCTCTACCAGATCCGCGCCCGCCAGGACTCTTTCAGCGCCGGCGAAGGGCGTATCGCCAAGCTGATGCTTGAGGATGTGGGCTTTGCCGCCTCGGCCAGCCTGGAGGCGTTGTCCCAGCGGGCCGAGGTCAGTACCGCCACCCTGTCACGTTTTGCCCGCAGCGTCGGTTGCCGTGACTTGCGCGATTTGCGCCTGCAATTGGCCCAGGCCAGTGGTGTGGGCAGCCGCTTTCTGGACCCTGCGGGGTTGCCGGAACAGTCGGCATTTCATCGGCAGATCCTGGGCGATATCGAGGCGACGTTGCGTCAGCATCTGTCGGGTTTCAATCAACGCAGTTTCGTCGATGCGGTCAACCTGCTGGGCAAGGCGCGCATGATCCATGCGTTCGGCATGGGCGGCCCGTCGAGCCTGTGCAGTGATGAATTGCAGGTGCGCCTGGTGCGGCTGGGCTACCCGATTGCCGCCAGCCATGACCCGGTGATGATGCGTGTCACCGCTGCGACCCTGGGGCCGGAACATGCCTTGATCGTGTGCTCCCTCACCGGGCTGACGCCCGAGCTATTGGATGTGGTGAAGCTGGCGCGCAACTACGACGCCCGCATCGTCGCTATCACGCTTGCCGATTCCCCCCTGGCGCAGTTGGCAGATGTGTTGCTGCCGCTGCAACCGGCGGAAACCAGTTTTATCTACAAACCCACCGCGGCCCGCTACGGCATGTTGCTGGCCATCGACCTGCTCGCCACTGAGCTGGCGCTGGCCCTGCCGGACGACAACCAGGAACGCCTGCGCCGGATCAAACTGGCCCTGGACGATTACCGCGGCGGCCCCGACAGCCTGCCGCTTGGAGATTGATATGAAGTACGACACGCTGATTCGCCAGGCGCTGATCATTGATGGCAGCAACGCCGAAGGGTATGTCGCCGACGTGGGATTGCATGAAGGGCGTATCAAGACGATTGGCGACTTGTCCACAGCCGAGGCCGAACAGGTCATCGACGCCCATGGCCGCGTATTGGCACCGGGCTTTATCGATGTGCACACCCACGATGACACGGTGGTGATCCGCCAGCCGCAGATGCTGCCCAAGCTCAGCCAGGGCGTGACCACGGTGATTGTCGGTAACTGTGGCATCAGTGCCTCGCCGGTGAGTTTGCGCGGCGCCCCGCCGGACCCAATGAACTTGCTGGGCAACAGTGAGGCGTTCTGCTATCCGCGGTTCAGCGATTATCGCAACGCAGTGCAAGACGCCCATCCGGCGGTGAACGTCGCCGCATTGATCGGCCACACAGCCCTGCGCAGCAACCATATGGACGACCTGCACCGCACGGCCACGCCCGGTGAAATCACGGCGATGCGCGTGCAGTTGCAAGAGAGCCTGGAAGCCGGCGCCCTGGGTTTGTCCACAGGCCTGGCCTACGCCAGCGCGTTCAGTGCCGAGACCGATGAAGTGTTGCAACTCACCGAAGAGCTGACGGCCTACGGTGCGGTGTACACCACCCATTTGCGCAGCGAATTCGAGCCGGTGCTGGAGGCGATGGAGGAGGCGTTTCTGATCGGCCGTCATGCCAAGGTACCGGTGATCATTTCCCACCTTAAATGCGCCGGTGCCGGTAACTGGGGGCGTAGTCCGCAGTTGTTGGCATCGCTTGAAGCCGCGGCAAAAAATCATCCAGTGGGCTGTGATTGCTATCCCTATGCCGCCAGCTCCTCGACCCTGGACCTCAAGCAAGTCACCGACGCGTTTCGCATCACCATCACCTGGTCGACGCCGCACCCGGCAATGGGCGGGCGCGACTTGCAGGATATCGCTGCCGAGTGGGGCGTTTCGCTGCTCGACGCTGCCCGTCGCCTGCAACCGGCTGGCGCAGTCTATTACGGCATGGATGAAGCCGATGTGCGGCGCATCCTCGCCCATCCGCTGTCGATGGTGGGCTCGGATGGGTTGCCCGAAGACCCGTTTCCCCACCCGCGCTTGTGGGGTGCGTTTCCACGGGTGCTGGGGCACTTCAGCCGGGATGTCGGCTTGTTCCCGTTGCACACGGCGGTGCACAAGATGACCGGTTTATCGGCAGCGCGCTTTGGCTTATCCGAGCGTGGCGAAATCCGTGAAGGGTACTGGGCCGACCTGGTGCTGTTCGACCCGCTGCGGGTGCGCGATGTGGCCGATTTCAAGGCGCCGCAACGGGCGGCAGAAGGGATTGATGGCGTGTGGGTCAATGGCGTGTTGAGTTACCGCGATGGGCAGGCCAATGGTCAGCGGCCGGGGCGATTCCTGGCGCGCAGTGGGGATTTGCGTGGCGGGTTTTCGTCTCTATAGTGGGCGTTCTCACACACGGAGCAGTCGCCATGCACTTAGGAAAAGTCACCCCCATCCTGCGGATTTTCGATGAGGCCAAGGCGT
Source organism: Pseudomonas haemolytica (assembly GCF_009659625.1). Taxonomy (GTDB): domain Bacteria; phylum Pseudomonadota; class Gammaproteobacteria; order Pseudomonadales; family Pseudomonadaceae; genus Aquipseudomonas; species Aquipseudomonas haemolytica. Next base: position 40,287 of record NZ_VOIW01000007.1, read on the forward strand.
TGGAATTCTACGTCGACTTCCTGGGGTTCAAGGTCGATTGGCAGCATCGTTTCGAGGCGAATTTCCCGTTGTACCTGCAAGTGTCACTGGGCGAGTGTGTGCTGCATTTGTCCGAGCACCATGGCGATGCGTCGCCGGGGTCGGCGGTGCGGATTCAGGCGACAGAAGTGGACGCGTATCAGCAGCAGTTGCTGGCCAAAGATTACCGTTATGCCAAGCCCGGGGTTGAGGAAACGCCTTGGGGCTCGCGGGAGATGAGCATCAGTGATCCGTTTGGGAATCGGCTGGTGTTTGTCGAGGAAGGCGAGGGCTGATGGGGAAATGGCAGGCAATAAAAAACCGCCTTAGTAGGGCGGTTTTTTATTGCAAACCCAGTGAGTGGCTGGGGTTTGCTATCTCAAAGGACGCATTGACCCGCAGGTGGATACTACCGCCGGTCACGTCGTCACGCAACACGGAACGATGGCCGGCATGGATACTTTAGGCATCTTTCTCTTGCCTGATTTGACTGCAAAAGCTTGCAATGAATCTATCGGGCGATACTGGATATTTGACCACTGTTGGACACACCTTAGACGGGAATGTTGGTTAGGATCTTCCCCGTTCTGCGTTTGTCGCTTTTGGGGGGGCCGGGTATGCGCGCGAATTCTGGACCGACCGCCACGGGCTAGTAATCCGTGCCGGATTGATGCGGAAGGACCACTAGCCCGGCCACCTCAAAGGACGCATTGACCCGCGTCCAAAGGCTCACGTGTTCCGGTAAGTGCGCTGGAGGTGGGGCCCAACTCAAGGAGGGCCGAGTATGTCTAAGCTTGCACGACGTACGTGGAACCTCGTAGTAAATGCCCTACGTGTTTATCACGTGTGGACATTCCTGCGGGACAGCTTTGATGACCTGTAAGGTCTGAGAAGTGGAGCCGCCTCGGCTTAAATCGAGGCGGCTTTTTTGGTTTTTCAAACCCGGAAATGACTGACCATCTGCTGCAACTGGCTGCCCAAACGCGCCAATTCCACACTCGACTTGGCCGTCTCGTCACTGGCCGTCGCTGTCTGCTCGGACACATCCCGCACATTCACAATACTGCGGCTGATCTCTTCGGCCACGGCGCTCTGCTGTTCGGCGGCCGCTGCAATCTGCTGGTTCATCGACTGGATGTTCGACACCGTGCGGGTGATGTTCTCCAGGGATACGCCTGCCTTGCGCGTCAGCTCGACGCTGCTGTCGGTGAGGCTACGGCTGTTATTCATCACGCTGGCCACTTGCTGGGTACCGTTTTGCAAGCCGGCCACCAGGCCTTCGATTTCTTCGGTGGATTTCTGCGTACGCTGGGCCAGGCCACGCACTTCGTCGGCGACCACGGCAAAGCCACGGCCGGCTTCACCGGCACGTGCGGCTTCAATCGCGGCGTTGAGGGCCAGCAGGTTGGTCTGTTCGGCCACGGCCTTGATCACGTCCATGACGCTGCCGATCTTGTTGCTCTCTTGCTGCAGGTGCGTCATGGCGTCGGTGGAACGCGCTACTTCGGCGGCCAATCGCTCGATCTGGGCAATGGCTTCGGCCACCACCTTGTCGCCTTCGCGGGCTTGCCCGTCGGCGTCGGACGCGGCTTGGGAAGCCTGTTCGGCATTGCGCGCCACTTCCTGCACGGTGGCGGTCATTTCATGCATGGCGGTGGCGACCTGATCGGTCTCGATCTTCTGACTGTTCACACCGGCGCTGGTCTGTTCAGTCACCGCCGACAATTCTTCGGCGGCGCTGGCAATCTGAGTCACGCCATCGCGGATGCCGCTGATCAGCTCGCGCAGGGTCGTGCCCATGCGCTGGATGCCTTGTTGCAACACGCCCAGCTCATCACGACGGGTCACCTGGATGTTGTGGCTCAGGTCGCCGGAAGCGATGCGTTCCACCACGGCTAGCGTGTCCTGGATCGGGCGCGTGATCTGGCGGGTGATCACCCAGGCAGCGATGATGCCGACCAGCAGGGCCAGCAAGGTGCTGATCAATTGCAGGCTACGGGCCTGAGTGCTTTCAGTGTCGCGACGTTCCAGCTGGATGTCGTACAGCTTGTCGCTGATCGTGACGATATCGGCGCCTTGTGTCGTCATTTCGGCGCGGGCGGTAACGATGTTGGCGTTGGCTGCCTTGTAGCTTTGCACGGCGCTGCGATAGTCACCGAGCGCGGTTTCCAGTGCGGTCAATGCGGTTTGCTGGCCAGCACCGAATGCGGCGCTGAGGGCTTTCAAACCGGCGACGGCTTTTTCGATTTGCGCAGCGGCACGGGTTTCGGTTTCGGCGCTCGGGCTATTGGTATAGCCGCGCACTTCGTAGCGAGCCTGCTGGAACTCGCTCTTGGCTTGGGTCACGGCCAAAAATTGACTGAAGCGCTCCGGGCTATCGGGCGACTGCTGCACATTGGCTTCCAACGCATTGATTTGTGCATTGGCGATGTCGGCCTTGGCGCCCATGACGTCGCGTGCAGCGTTGCCATTACGGTAGGCCTCGCGCATTTTATTCAGGGACTGGCGGTAAGCGGTAATGACGGCTTTCTGGTCATTGAGCAGCTTGAGGTTTTCCGGGCTCTTGAACGTGTCCAGCAGCTTCTGTTGCTGGGCGGCGAAGGCATCGAGGCTGGTCTGCACGTTCTGCGCCACGGCTTCGTCGCCGTTGGCCAGCATGTATTGCAGGCGCACGATCCGCAGCTTGGTCAGCGAGGCGTTGAGCTGGGTGATGTCACTCATCCAGTTGCTACGGTCGATCAAGCCGCCCAGGCTGGTCCAGCCGGTGAGTGCCAGGATCGAGGTGAGGACCAGCACCAGGCCAAAGCCCAGGCCGAGTTTGAGGTTGACGCTGATGTTACCGAACCAGCTGTTCATCGAAAGCTCCTTGAAGAGTGATGTCTGTCTGCTGGACGGTGTGTTGTTGTTTGAGCCAGCCAAGATGTGTAGGGCTGTATCGGCGGCAAAGGATGATTCTGAAGTACTTTTCTTGCGGGGTGACGAAGGGGCGCCATTGCGGCTGTACCTGACCTACGACCTGGCGCTCTGGTAGCCGGGGAGGGGGGCTGATCACGGGCCGGTCTTGTGTGCTAGTCTGCGGGCCCTTTTAGTTCTGGGCGACGCGGGAAACCGTGTTGCCCTACAGCGGAGCCTCTTCATGTCCGAAGTTAATCTGTCCACCGACGAAACCCGCGTCAGCTACGGTATCGGCCGTCAGTTGGGCGACCAACTGCGCGACAACCCGCCACCGGGCGTTAGCCTGGACGCGATCCTGGCTGGCCTGACCGACGCGTTCGCGGGCAAGCCAAGCCGTGTTGACCAAGAGCAAATGGCTGCCAGCTTCAAAGTGATCCGCGAAATCATGCAAGCCGAAGCCGCTGCCAAGGCTGAAGCCGCAGCAGGCGAAGGCCTGGCATTCCTGGCTGAAAACGCCAAGCGTGATGGCATCACCACCCTGGCTTCCGGCCTGCAATTTGAAGTGCTGACTGCCGGCACCGGCGCCAAGCCGACCCGTGAAGATCAAGTGCGTACTCACTACCACGGCACCCTGATCGACGGCACTGTGTTCGACAGCTCCTACGAGCGTGGCCAGCCTGCAGAATTCCCGGTTGGCGGCGTGATCGCCGGTTGGACCGAAGCCCTGCAACTGATGAATGCCGGCAGCAAATGGCGTTTGTACGTGCCGAGCGAACTGGCTTACGGCGCTCAAGGCGTTGGCAGCATCCCGCCGCACAGCGTTCTGGTGTTCGACGTCGAGCTGCTCGACGTTCTGTAAGACCTGTTGTTGATTACCTGTTGAGGCGAATGCGTTCGCCCCAACAGGGATTTGCCAGGTTGTTCATGGATGGAACTTGCCATTCAGCTCCGTCGCCGGGCGCAACGCACGGGCATAGCAGAACAGAAATAAATTCCTCACCACTTCCTTCAGTACTCCAGGCTCACTGGAACTCAGGCCATTGACGTCCAGGTCTCCCTGATCCTGCAGTTCGTTCAGCGCTTCTTCCTCAAGCACCGCACAGACTTCGCCGGTTTCCCGATGCAGGATCCGCAGGTAAGGGTGTGGACGGTCCAGCCAGGCATCTATCAAATAAGTCATGGTCGTTCTCCTTGATGGGTTTCAATGAGAATAATTCTTATTCGTAGAATAGCAAGTGTCTATTGGCGGTTTCTGGGTTTTTCTGTGTGGGTATTGCGTTCGATCAACGGGGAGGGCAAAACGCCATCCCGCGGCGGGCGCGGGATGGATACAGCAGGATCAGACCTTGCGCACGAACTCGGACTTGAGTTTCATCGGGCCGATACCGTCGATCTTGCAGTCGATATCGTGGTCGCCGTCGCACAGGCGAATGTTCTTGACCTTGGTGCCGACCTTGACCACCAGGGACGTGCCCTTGACCTTGAGGTCCTTGATCACGGTAATGGTGTCACCGTCCTGCAGGACGTTACCCACAGAATCTTTCTTCACGGTTTCATCGCTGGCCACTTCGGCCTCGCCATTGGCGGACCACTCATGGGCGCATTCCGGGCAGATCAGCTGGGCGCCGTCTTCGTAGGTGTATTCGGAATTGCATTTTGGGCAGGGTGGCAACGTGCTCACTAAAGCTCCTTGAAAGTCAGGATGGCTAAAAGTCGCACATTATATAGGGGTTTGTGGCTGGGTAGGGCCGCCTAGAGTGGCAATACATTCTAAATATTGGCAATACAAACAAAATGTGGGAGCGGGCTTGCTCGCGAAAGCGGTAGGTCAATTTATAAGATATTGACTGACACTACGCTTTCGCGAGCAAGCCCGCTCCCACACTAGCCCGCGTTCTCAGATATTGCTCAGTGAGTACGCGCCACCGCGAATTCGCTCAGCTCAACCAATGCATCCCGGTATTCGCTGGCAGGCAGTGCTTGCAGGCACTTGATCGCACGGGCCACGTAGTCACGCGCCAGTTGTGCGGTGTACTCCAGGGAACCTGAGGCTTCGACGGCGGCACGGATAGCCTCCAGGTCTTCGATCCCGCCTTTCTGGATCGCCTTGCGCACCAGGGCGGCCTGTTCCGGCGTGCCTTCGCGCATGGTGTAGATCAGCGGCAAGGTCGGCTTGCCCTCGGCCAGGTCGTCACCGACGTTCTTGCCCAGGGTTTCGGCGTCGCCCTTGTAGTCGAGCAGGTCGTCCACCAGTTGGAACGCCACGCCCAGGTGATCACCAAAGGTACGCAGCGCCTCGGCCTGTTCGGCAGTGGCGCCACACAGTGCAGCGGCGCTGTGGGTTGAGGCTTCGAAGAGCATCGCGGTTTTGCCGCGAATCACTTCCATATAGGTTTCTTCGGTGGTGCTGGCGTCGCGGACTTTGGACAACTGCAACACTTCGCCTTCGGCGATGATGCGCGTGGCCTGTGAAAGAATCTTCATCACCGGCATCGAGCCCAGCTCGACCATCATTTCGAACGAGCGCGAATACAGGAAGTCACCCACCAACACGCTCGGCGCGTTGCCCCACATGGCATTGGCGGTCTCGCGGCCACGGCGCATGCCGGACATGTCGACCACGTCGTCATGCAGCAGGGTGGCGGTGTGCAGGAACTCGATGGTGGCGGCCAGCAGGCGCAGGTCATCGCCTTCACGGCCCAGGGCCTTGCCACACAGCAGTACTAATAAAGGACGCAGGCGTTTGCCGCCCGCCGACGTAATATAGTCGCCAATTTTGGAGACCAGCGGCACTTTAGACGTCAGCTGCTGCTTGATGATGCCGTCGACGGCGCTAAAATCGTCCGCGACCGCGCGGTAGAAAGCTTGGGGTTGCATCAGCGACAGTCGCTCCAGAAGGGTTGCGCGGCATGCTAGGACTCAGGCCCCCTAGTGTCAAGGCGCGATAGACGGCTACTTGCAACGCTTCAAAGGCTTGCGTACAATCGCGCACCCTGAACTTCCTGGGCAGCACCTGCCTTACGCAATTGCATTCGGGACGTCCATCCCATGCAGCCATGCCAGCCAATACCTCTTCTTATAAAGCGCTGGGTGAGCAGGATTATCGGAGAAATACCATGTCGTACGCAGTAATTGTTACTGGTGGCAAGCAATACAAGGTCGCCCCAGGTGAATACCTGAAGATCGAAAAACTGGAAATCGCTACCGGCGAATCCGTTACTTTTGATCGCGTTCTGTTGGTCGCCAATGGCGATGACGTGAACATCGGCGCTCCAGTTGTTGCTGGCGCTACCGTTGTGGCTGAAGTGATCTCCCAAGGTCGTCACGATAAAGTCCGCATCATCAAGTTCCGTCGTCGTAAGCACCACATGAAGCGTATGGGCCACCGCCAGTGGTACACCGAGATCAAAATCACCGGTATTCAGGCTTAATTTCAGCCTAATTCCTCACTAGGAGAATTGACTCATGGCACACAAAAAAGCTGGTGGTAGTACCCGTAACGGTCGCGACTCAGAAGCCAAACGCCTTGGCGTTAAGATGTATGGCGGCCAGAAAATCATTCCGGGCAACATCATCGTGCGTCAGCGCGGCACCCAATTCCACGCCGGTTACGGTGTAGGCATGGGTAAAGATCACACCCTCTTCGCGAAAATCGAAGGCGTGATCAAGTTTGAAGTAAAGGGCGCGTTCAACCGCCGTTACGTGAGCGTTGTCGCAGCTTAATTGCGAGATCGCTGGAAAAGCCCTGTCTTGCGACGGGGCTTTTTCGTTTGTGGGGTGAGTCTCTTGCAAAGCTGTTTGTGATGGGCTCAAGCGCTGGTTGTGCGGTCGTTGATTGAGGTCGCTGCGCTCATTTTTGCAAGAGTCTTATGTCTTGGTTTCTTAAGCTCGTCCATGCGGCGAGAGGCGTTTTGTTATGAAGTTTGTTGATGAAGTTTCCATCCGAGTAAAAGCAGGCGATGGCGGTAACGGTTGCATGAGTTTCCGTCGCGAAAAATTCATCGAAAACGGTGGCCCAAACGGCGGTGACGGCGGTGACGGCGGTTCCATCTACATGATGGCCGACGAAAACCTCAACACCCTGGTCGACTACCGTTACACCCGGCACTTCGATGCCGAGCGTGGCTCCAACGGCGGCAGCACCGACTGCACCGGTAAAAAAGGTGAAGACCTGGTACTGCGCGTACCGGTCGGCACCACGATCATCGACTCCGCGACCCAGGAAGTGATTGGCGACCTGACCAAGGCCGGCCAGAAGCTGATGGTTGTGCAGGGCGGCTGGCACGGTCTGGGTAACACACGATTCAAGTCCAGTACCAACCGTGCACCGCGCCAGACCACGCCGGGCAAGCCGGGCGAGCAGCGCGACCTGAAGCTGGAAATGAAAGTACTGGCAGACGTTGGCCTGCTGGGCCTGCCGAACGCCGGCAAAAGTACCTTCATCCGTTCGGTATCGGCCGCCAAGCCGAAAGTCGCCGACTACCCGTTCACCACCCTGGTGCCAAACCTGGGCGTGGTCAGCGTCGACCGTTGGAAGAGCTTCGTGGTCGCCGACATTCCCGGCCTGATCGAAGGCGCTTCCGACGGCGCAGGCCTGGGGATTCGCTTCCTCAAGCACTTGTCCCGCACCCGTTTGCTGTTGCACCTCGTTGACATGGCGCCGTTGGATGACACCAGTGCAGCGGACGCCGCCGAAGTGATCGTCAGCGAGCTGACCAAGTTCAGCCCGGCCCTGGCCGAGCGTGATCGCTGGCTGGTACTGAACAAGTGCGACCAGATCCTCGAGGAAGAGCACGAAGAGCGCGTCAAGGAGATCGTCGATCGCCTGGAGTGGGAAGGTCCGGTCTATGTGATCTCGGCCATTGCCAAAGAAGGCACTGAGCGCCTGACCCGCGACATCATGCGTTACCTGGAAGACCGCGCCGACCGCCTGGCGGCCGACCCGGTATTCAAGGCCGAGCTCGCCGAGCTCGACCAGCAGATCGAAGACGAAGCCCGCGCCCAGTTGCAGGCCCTGGACGACCAGCGCGCCCTGCGCCGCAGCGGCGTGAAATCGGTCCACGACATCGGCGACGATGACTGGGACGAAGAAGACGTGGATGATGAAGATGGCCCGGAAATCATTTACGTGCGCGACTGATCCGTTGCGATAAACTTGAACGCCGCTCCTTATAGAGCGGCGTTTTGGTATCCGGGTATAACGTTATGGGCGGCGCTGGGTCGCGCGGCCCTCACTTTAAGGTTGAAGATGATGCGGAGCAAAGTGACAGGTGCGCAGCGCTGGGTCGTAAAGATCGGAAGTGCGCTGCTGACGGCGGACGGCAAAGGTCTGGATCGCGCAGCCATGAGCGTCTGGGTCGAGCAGATGGTGGCCTTGCATGAAGCAGGTGTCGAGTTGGTGCTGGTGTCGTCCGGGGCCGTTGCCGCCGGTATGAGCCGCCTCGGCTGGACCGCGCGACCCAGCGCGATGCACGAACTGCAAGCCGCCGCCGCCATCGGTCAGATGGGCCTTGTGCAAGCCTGGGAGTCCAGCTTCGCCGAGCACGGCCGCCACACGGCGCAGATCCTGCTGACCCACGACGACCTGTCCGACCGCAAGCGCTACCTCAACGCCCGCAGCACATTGCGCGCGCTGGTGGAGCTCAAGGTCATCCCGGTGATCAACGAAAACGATACGGTGGTCACCGATGAAATCCGTTTCGGTGACAACGATACTCTGGCCGCCCTGGTGGCCAACCTGGTAGAGGCCGACCTGCTGGTGATTCTCACCGACCGCGATGGCATGTTCGACGCTGACCCGCGCAACAACCCCGACGCCCAGTTGATCTACGAAGCCCGCGCCGATGACCCGGCGCTGGATGCAGTCGCCGGCAGTGTCGGCGGTGCCCTGGGCCGTGGTGGCATGCAGACCAAGCTGCGCGCTGCGCGCCTGGCTGCGCGTTCCGGCGCCCACACCATCATCGTGGGCGGGCGCCTGGAGCGTGTGCTGGATCGCCTCAAGGCCGGTGAGCGCATCGGTACGCTGCTATCACCGGAACGCGGCATGCTCGCGGCGCGCAAGCAATGGCTGGCCGGACACCTGCAAACCCGTGGCACCCTGGTGCTGGACGAGGGCGCGGTGTCGGCGTTGTCCCAAGGCAACAAGAGCTTGCTGCCGGTGGGCGTCAAGCTGGTACAGGGCAGCTTTCGCCGTGGTGAGATGGTGGTGTGCGTCGCGGACGGTCGTGAGATCGCCCGTGGCCTGGCCAACTACAGCGCTCTCGAGGCGCAGAAGATTATTGGACAATCGTCTGACGCCATTGTCGGACTCTTGGGCTATATGGCGGAACCGGAGCTGGTGCACCGCGATAACCTCATCCTGGTTTAAACGAAAGGAATACCCGATGCGTGTAATGAAGGGATTACTCGGCCTGTTATTGGTCATGCCACTGCTGGCCTCGGCCGAAGAAATCGCCCAGGTCTCGACGGTGTTCAAGTTTGTCGGCCCTAACGACCGGATTGTGGTCGAAGCGTTTGACGACCCCAAGGTCGATGGCGTGACCTGTTACCTGTCCCGCGCCAAGACCGGTGGTGTCAAAGGTGGCCTGGGCCTGGCCGAAGACCGCGCTGAAGCGTCGATTGCCTGCCGCCAGGTTGGCCCGATCCACTTCAAGGGCGAGCTCAAGGACGGTGACGAAGTATTCAAGGAGCGTACCTCGCTGGTGTTCAAGACCATGCAGGTGGTGCGCTTCCTCGACAAGAAGCGCAATACCCTGGTGTACCTGGTCTACAGCGACCGCCTGATCGAAGGCAGCCCGCAGAACGCGGTAACAGCGATCCCGATTTTGCCGTGGCCGACCGCTCAGTAACCCGCAGGCGCGTTTTGTCATCGGCGTCTATGATTGCAGCCTTGCGGGTTGTAAGCTCCAAAGGCTGCAATGCAAAGAACATGGGATATCTGGAGTTCGTCATGAGTGCTTTCCACGATCTGAAACTCAAAGCCTTGGACGGACAAGAGCTGCCACTGGCCCCCTTCAAGGGCCAGGTTGTACTGGTGGTCAATGTGGCGTCCAAATGTGGTTTGACCCCGCAATACGCGGCGTTGGAAAACCTCTACCAGCAGTACAAGGACCAGGGGTTCACGGTGCTCGGTTTGCCGTGCAACCAGTTTGCAGGCCAGGAGCCGGGCAGCGAGGAAGAGATCCGCGAGTTCTGCAGCCTGAACTACGGTGTGACCTTTCCCCTGGGCAGCAAGCTGGAGGTGAACGGTCCGGATCGTCATCAGTTGTATCGCCTGCTGGCGGGCGAGGGCGCCGAGTTTCCGGGTGATATCACCTGGAACTTCGAGAAATTCCTGTTGGGTAAGGATGGCCGGGTACTTGCGCGCTTTTCGCCACGTACGTCCCCGGACGACCCGACTATCATCCAGGCCATCGAAAAAGCCCTGAGCTGAAACATACCCACTGTAGGAGCGAGCTTGCTCGCGAAGATCGCCAACGATAACGCGCTTATCCTGGTTTGACGCGTGTCCTTGAGTTCTTCGCAAGCAAGCTCGCTCCTACAGGTATTCGGCTGCATTTACCCCCTTAATCACCCAGATCAATAGTGCTATCAAGCACTACTCACTCCCCATATTATAATCGTCATAAATTTCTTCCCGGTGGAGTGCTCCATGCTTGTCCAAGCCTTGTTCAAACCGTTTCAACTGGGTGCACTGCAATTGTCCTCCCGCGTCGTCATGGCCCCGATGACCCGTTCGTTCTCCCCGGGTGGCGTACCCAACTCCCAAGTCATCGAGTACTACCGCCGTCGTGCGGCTGCCGGTGTGGGCCTGATCATCACTGAAGGCACAGTGGTCGGTCATCAGGCTTCCAATGGCTACCCCAATGTCCCACATTTCTACGGTGAAGCCGCGCTGGCCGGCTGGAAGAAAGTGGTCGACGCCGTGCACGCCGAAGGCGGCAAGATTATTCCGCAGCTGTGGCATGTGGGCAGTGTGCGCCGTATTGGTACGGAGCCTGATGCCAGCGTTCCAGCCTACGGCCCGATGGAGAAGCTCAAGGACGGCAAGGTGGTCGTACACGGTATGACTGCCCAGGACATTAAGGACGTGATCAATGCCTTCGCCCAAGCCGCCAAGGACGCCCAGGCCATCGGCATGGACGGCGTGGAAATCCACGGCGCCCATGGTTATCTGGTAGACCAGTTCTTCTGGGAAGGCAGCAACCAGCGCACCGACGAATACGGCGGTAGCCTGGCCAACCGTTCGCGCTTTGCCATCGAGCTGATCCAGGCGACCCGTGCTGCGGTCGGCCCGGCGTTTCCGATTATCTTGCGTTTCTCCCAGTGGAAGCAGCAAGACTACACCGCGCGCCTGGTGCAAACCCCGGAGGCATTGGCTGAGTTTCTCAAGCCATTGGCTGACGCCGGCGTGGATATTTTCCACTGTTCCACCCGCCGTTTCTGGGAGCCGGAATTTGAAGGCTCCGACCTCAACCTGGCCGGTTGGACACGTCAACTTACCGGCAAGCCGACGATCACCGTGGGCAGCGTCGGCCTGGATGGCGAGTTCCTGCAGTTCATGGTCAACACCGACAAGGTCGCACAACCTGCCAGCCTGGAAAAGCTGCTGGAGCGCCTGAACAATGATGAGTTCGACCTGGTGGCGGTGGGCCGTGCGCTGCTGGTTGACCCGGATTGGGCGGTGAAGGTGCGCGAGGGGCGCGAGGGCGACATCTTGCCGTTCAGTCGTGAGGCGTTGACGACTCTGGTCTAAGGGGCCGGACTCCCTGTGATGATCACAGGGAGTTTTGTCGCTTTAGGGGTTAATACTCGGGTCGCTTATTCAGCTCTTTGTGGTGATCGGTCTTGAGTGTGTCTTTATGCCCAGGCTGACCGTAGGTTGGCGGCTCTGCACGCGCTTGATCCAGCCATTGCTGCTGGCGTGTCCATTCCGCGGTTGGCATGTTGACGCCATTACGTACACCCATTCCATAAGTTGGCATGTTCAATATCTCCATTATTAAAAGGGCCTGCTTGGCCAGCAGGTATCAATGGTTGGCGTTCTGCGGCCAATGGTTCCCCTTTTAAATACCAGGCAAAACTTGAGTGGCCTGTAACAGGCTCGCCGCACGCTTCATATCATTGGCAGATTGTTCAGCGCACGTAAGATTGCGCTGGAAGGGCGAAACTCTCCCCGCATACACCGCGTAAGTGATGCTCGAATTGCTCGATAATCGCTGCCCAGCCTTGGCGACTGGCATGTTGGCGCGCATTCAGGCGCATGCGCCGCAAGCTCTCTGTTTCCTCCAGCAGCCAATTGGCGGCGTCGCAAAAGGCATCTTCATCCCCAGGCATCGCCAGCACGCCGTTGTAGCCATGGCGAATATGCTGGGCTGCAGCCGCCTGGTCGTAGGCCACGACGCCCAGCCCCGAGGCCATGGCTTCCAGTACCACGTTGCCGAAGGTTTCTGTCAGGCTGGGGAACAGGAACACATCGCCGGACGCGTAGTGCCGCGCCAGTTCTTCACCGCGTAAGGCACCGCAGAAAATCGCTTCGGGGAGTTCTTTTTCCAGCATCGCCCGTTGTGGCCCATCACCGACGATGATCAGTTTCATCTGGCGCGTTGGGTAACGGTCCTGCAACGTCTCGAAGCCGCGTTTGAGCAGGCCGAGGTTCTTTTCCTGGGCCAACCGCCCTACATGCAGCACCGCGATTTGTTCATTGTTCAATGCCCAGCTTTCCCGCAACGCGTTGTCGCGTTTGGCTGGGTGAAACAATTGACTGTCGACGCCCCGTGACAGCATCCCCAGGCGCTCGAAATGCCGGCGCCCCAGCTCCAGGCGCTGACTGGCGCTTGGCACCAGGGTCAGGCTCGAACGGTTATGAAACCAGCGCAAGTAATGGGTGACCATGCGGCTCAGCAGGCTCAAGCCATACTGGTTCGAATACTGCTGGAAATTGGTGTGAAAGCCGCTGACAACACTGATGCCCAGGCGTCGTGCTGCGCGTAGGGCGGATAGGCCCAAGGGGCCTTCCGTGGCGATATACAACACATCCGGGCGCTGTCGGGCCCAGCGCCTGAGTAATTTGTGCATCGACGATTGCCCCCATTGCAGCCCTGGGTAACCCGGTAGTGGCCAGCCGCGACACAGCAGCAATTGATCGTCACTCGACCGGCTCTGGTCAGCGCCCTGGCGGGGGCGCACCAGTTCGACCTGGTGACCACGCGAGCGCAAACCCTCGCACAGGCGGCCGAGGGTATTGGCCACCCCGTTGATTTCCGGCGGGAAGGTTTCAGTAATCAGGGCGATGTGAAGCGAAGCTCTCGTCATGACCCACAGTGTCACCGTGGGCCATGTCGTCATTGTGTCAGTGGGATGATGGATTTATGACGTGGCCACCGCTTGCCCCGCCATCGCCTCGGCGCCTTGCTCACGCACCCAGAACAGCGTCGCCCCGGCCACTGCCGCCGGCATCATCAACAGATTGACCACCGGCACCAGCAGCACCAGGTAGACGATGCCGCCGAAGCTCATGCTCTGCCAGCGTTTCTGGCGCAGCCAGGCGAGCATTTCGTTCCAGCCCAGCTTGTGGTTATCCGCCGGGTAGTCAATGTATTGGATCGCCATCATCCATACGCCAAATAGCAACCACAGCGGCGCCGCGATCAGGTTGACTACCGGGATGAACGACAGGATGAACAGGCCGATGGCGCGTGGCAGGAAGTAACCCAGCTTGCGCATTTCCCGGGCCAGGGTACGCGGGACCATTGCTGCCAGCTCACTCCAGCTGAACGGCGGGAAGTCATCGGTGCCCCGCACCACCACTTCAACTTTCTCCGCGAGAAAGCCATTGAACGGTGCCGCGATGATGTTGGCGAGCATGGTGAAGGTGAAAAACACCATCAGCACCACCAGCACGACAAACAGCGGCCACAATAGGTAATTCAAAAAGCCTAGCCAGTTGGGCAGCGTCGGCATCAAGCTATCGACCCACAGGCTGAACTGATGGCCGGCGAAATAGATCAAACCGACGAACAACACCAGGTTGATCGCCAGCGGCAGCAATACAAACAGGCGCAGGCCAGGGCTCAACACCAGTTTGAGGCCTTCACGCAGGTATTGCGGGCCGGAAAGAGCAGGGGCAGGCATGGAGAACTCCGAGCAGGATAGCGAACGCGCCGACCTTACCGGCTTTGCGCACGATGTGAAAGCACGGGCCGGCAGGCGACATCCGGGGTTACAAAGGCGTCGATTAACCTGATCAAGGGCATAGAGCGCACCTATGAGCTGGATTGTTAATGCGTATTTCCTTAATCTTGCCCCCCTCGATACGCTGCACCCATTATTTTTCAGGACCTGGCGAGTTAAAGCCTTCCCCAAGTGCTTCGCGGTCCTTTTTTATTCCAGCCGCCCTGTGGTCCGGGCGGTCGATAGGAGTGAGTCATGTCTGATACCCGTCATTCCCGAGTGATTATTCTCGGTTCCGGCCCTGCCGGTTACAGCGCGGCTGTCTACGCTGCCCGGGCCAATCTCAAGCCACTGCTGATCACTGGCATGCAGGCGGGCGGTCAGTTGACCACCACGACTGAAGTCGACAACTGGCCGGGTGATGTCCACGGTCTGACCGGCCCGGTGTTGATGGAACGTATGAAAGAGCACGCCGAGCGCTTTGAAACCGAGATCGTTTTCGACCATATCAACAAAGTCGATTTCTCGAAAAAGCCTTATAGCCTGACCGGCGACAGCGGTGTGTACACCTGTGACGCGCTGATCATTGCCACGGGTGCCAGCGCGCGTTACCTGGGCCTGCCGTCGGAAGAAGCGTTCATGGGCAAGGGCGTTTCTGCCTGCGCGACTTGCGACGGTTTCTTCTACCGCAACAAGCCGGTTGCCGTGGTCGGCGGCGGCAACACTGCCGTGGAAGAGGCGCTGTACCTGGCCAACATCGCCAGCACCGTGACCCTGGTTCACCGCCGCGAGACCTTCCGCGCCGAGAAGATCCTGATCGACAAGCTGCATGCCCGTGTGGCTGAAGGCAAGATCATCCTCAAGCTCAACGCCACCCTGGACGAAGTCCTGGGCGACAACATGGGTGTAACCGGTGCTCGCCTGAAAAACAACGACGGCAGCTTCGACGAGCTGAAAGTCGACGGCGTATTCATCGCCATCGGCCACACCCCGAACACTTCGCTGTTCGAGGGCGTGCTGGAGGCCAAGGACGGCTACCTGGTGGTGCAAGGCGGCCGTGAAGGCAATGCTACCGCGACCAACATCGAAGGTATCTTCGCTGCCGGTGACGTGGCTGACCACGTCTATCGCCAGGCCATCACCTCGGCCGGCGCCGGTTGCATGGCGGCCCTGGATGCCGAGCGTTACCTCGATGGGTTGAAGGACGCTTCGTTCTAAACCTGTTGAAATGAAAAAAACCGGCTGAGAGGCCGGTTTTTTATGCGCTGGATTTAATGATCAATGCAATACAAGTGTGGGAGCGGGCTTGCTCGCGAAAGCGGAGTGCCAGGCACTGAATCTGGCTCTGATACACCGCTTTCGCGAGCAAGCCCGCTCCCACATTTTGATTGGTGTTTGACTCAGGACTGGCGGCTCAGGGGCTGCGCAGCAAATTTCACCCCTGCCAACCCATGGGCAATCAGCGCCCGAATATTGCCATGGTCACTGCCCTCAGGCGTCGCCACCACCGAACGGTAATGCTCACCAAACGCCAGCAACGCTTCCTGGTCGTTCAACCCTTCCAGCAACGCCAATCCCAGCGTCTTGCACGAACCTTCATTTTGCCCGGCAGCATTTTCCACCGTGCCATTGGTGAAAGCCTGTGGCTGGTAGTCGTAACCGGCCGCGATAAAGGCCAGGGTATCGGCAAAGACGTGTTCGCCGCTGTTGAGGCTGGCGCGCAGTGTATTCAAATCAGTCATGGGGTTTTCCTTTGGCAAACGCGGCCTGTTGGTCGGCATTGGCTTCTTGCTGGTACTGGGCTTTCCATTCGGCGTACGGCATGCCGTACACCACTTCACGGGCATCATCGAGGCTGACCTCGATCTGGCGTTCGTCGGCCTCGGCCTTGTACCACTTGGACAAGCAGTTACGGCAAAAGCCGGCGAGATTCATCAGGTCGATATTCTGCACATCCTTGCGGCTGTCCAGGTGGGCTACCAGGCGGCGGAAGGCGGCGGCTTCGAGTTCGAGGCGTTGTTGATCGTTCATAGGGCTCACTGCAGATTCAGGGGTTAGCGGCTGGCGGCCAGGGTAATCGAAACCGACTCGGCAAACCGCAGCGCATGGGGCTTATCCACTTCGACCTCGGCGTACAGCACCGATTCGTTGCTCATCACCAGGTCGAGCAATTCCTGGGTAAGGCGCTCCAGCAGGGCGAAGCGGTTGCCTTCCACATGGGCGATGATCGCCTTGGTGATGGTGCGGTAGTTCAGGGCATGGTCGATATCGTTGTCGCGCACGGCTTCCTGGGCGGCATACAGGATGGTCAGGTTGATCAGCACATCCTGCTTGTTGAGGATTTCGTCCTCGTTGATGCCGATAAAGGTGCGCAGGCACAGGTCCTTGACCCGGATACGCGCCATGCCTGGTTGAAGTTGTGGCATTGTTACTTGCTCCGTCCAATCAGTTGCAGGAACTCCATGCGCGTGGTGTTCGAGTCGCGGAAGGCGCCGAGCATCACTGAGGTGTTCATGGTTGAATTCTGTTTTTCCACGCCGCGCATCATCATGCACATGTGTCTGGCTTCGATCACCACGGCTACGCCGGCAGCCTGGGTGACGTCCTGGATGGCGTCGGCGATCTGGCGCGTGAGGTTTTCCTGGATCTGCAGGCGCCGGGCGAACATGTCGACGATGCGCGCCAGTTTCGACAGGCCCAGCACCTTGCCGGTCGGAATATAGGCTACATGCGCCTTGCCGATAAAGGGCAGCAAGTGGTGCTCGCACAGCGAGTACAGCTCGATGTCCTTGAGAATCACCATTTCGTCATTATCGGAAGCGAACAGCGCGCCGTTGACGATTTCTTCCAGGTTCTGCCCGTAGCCATGACACAGGTACTGCATGGCCTTGGCGGCGCGCTTGGGCGTATCGAGCAGGCCCTCGCGCTGCGGGTCTTCGCCCAGGCCCTTGAGGATTTCGCGGTAGTGGTGGGGCAGGGATAAGGTCATACAACATCCTCACAAACGGCTTACTTGATATGCCGCCCGCCGTTGACGGTCAGGGTGGTACCGGTGACATAGGGGTTGTCCAGCAGGTAACGCACGCTCTGGTAGATCACCTCTGGCCCGGGCTCGATGCCCAATGCCGACTTGGCCAGCACCTTGGCGCGATAGGCCGCGTCATCGCCCGCATTGAACATCACCATCGCCGGGGCGATGCCGTTGACCTTGATCAGCGGCGCGAATTGCGCGGCAAACGACAACGTGAGGCTGTCGAGCCCGGCCTTGGTGGCGCAGTAGGCGATGTGTTGGCGGCTGCCCTTGCGCACCACGTCATCGCTGATATGCACGATGTCGGCAGGTGTCGAGCGTTGCAGCAAGGGTGAACAATGCAGGTTGATCAGGTACGGCGCAAGCATGTGCACGCTGAACATGTCGACAAACGCGCGGCTTTCGTCACCCGGCGTTTCCGCGACCCAGGCCGAGGCGTTGTGGATGATCGCGCGCAGGCTTTGGGTATGGCTGTGCAGTTCGGCAATGAAGGCAAGAATCCCGGCTTCGCTGGAGAAGTCGGCGAACACGCCGATGGCCCCCCGATCACGCAGGGCCTGCACGCCTGGGCGTTCGCTGCGGTAGCTGAAAATTACCGAGTGGCCCTCGTCCAACAGGCGCTCGGCGCAATGCAGGCCGACACGCTGGCCGGCACCGGTGATCAGTATCGGTGCGTTGGTTGCAATCATGGGAGGCTCAAGTCGCTGGCAGGCTGAAACTATACCAGCGACTTGGCTCCCTGTGCTCAAGCGGCGGCTTCGGTGACCTTGCGAGGCGGCGAGGGGTGCAGCCAGTTCGCCAGCAGGTGCGTCGACAGCGGAATAAAGATGTAAACCATCAAGGGTGTCAGGGCGGCGGTACTGACCAGTACACGGCTGAACAAGTCCAGCTCATTGAGCAGCGGCCCCAGGCCGAAGTTGAACAGCAATGACACCGGGAAAAACGCCAGCCAGATCGCCACTGCCTGTTTCCAGCGTGGCGGGCGTGCACCCACGGCACCAAACCAGCCATCAATGCCGCTCACACGGTGCTCGGATGGGTCGGCAAACAGCTCGCTGCCACGGCTCAGCCAGGCACTGCGCGAGGCTGAAAACTCCCAGGCATGCAGGGTTTTTTCATCGGCGAAGCGGAAGATGATCTGGAATTCATCGTCATGGGGCGGCGGCGCCAACACGCCAGAACCCAGGTAACCAGGAAAGTCGGTGGCCAATTGCTCGCCTTCGCGCAGCCAGGCCATCAGTTCTTCGTAACGACCTTTGGCCACGCGGCGCGCAACCATCAAGGTGACGGGTGAGGTAGACATCGTGTATCTCCAAGTAATCAGGTGCGCTGGGCCGGGTAAGCGGCGCACGAACGAAGCTGCGGGGGTGTTGCAGCGACGTAGAAAAAGCAGGCAAGGATTATTCCTGTTTTACCGAAATACACCAGAGACTTCGGATGGATCGCCGTAGATCTTGAATCATGCAGTCTAATCGGCGTTAAATAGGATCCAAATTTATATGGATATTTCTGACCGCTGATGCCTGAAATCATTGCTCCGCTTCGTGAAACGACACTCGACAGTCACGCTGAATCCGAGGTGCTGTTACCGATTCGTGAAGTAGCAAGGCTCACGGGTGTAAACCCGGTGACGTTACGCGCCTGGGAGCGTCGCTACGGTTTGATCCAGCCCGTTCGCACTGAAAGTGGGCATCGCCTGTATTCACGCACCGATATCGATACCGTGCATCGCATTCTCGACTGGATCGAACGCGGGGTGGCAGTGAGCAAAGTGGGCAAGATCCTGGCGCGCGATCAACTGCCCAGCGAACCGGCCACGCCATCACGCAGCGATACCGAGCTGGAATGGCGCCAATGGCAGGCGCAATTGCGGCTGGCTATCAGCGCTTTTGATGATCGGGAGCTGGACCAACTTTACGGCCAGATCTTTAGCGTCTATTCAACGACAGTGGTATTTCAAGACATTTTGATGCCGCTATGGCAACAACTGTTACGTCACCACGGTAGCTTTGGCCAGGCCAGCGAGTGGCTTTTCTTCGACAGCTTCCTGCGCTCGCGCATCGCATGCTGCCTGCAACTGGCCTGTGCCACGCCGGCGCCAAGGGTGTTATTGGTCGCCATCGCCGGAGAGTGCCGCGAGTTGGAGCTGTTGGTTGCAGGCTTATTGATGTCGAGCGACAAGCTCGCAGTAAAGGTTCTGGGTATTGGTCAACCGCTCGATGAATTGACGCTGATCTGCGAGCGGACCCGGCCGCAGGCTCTGGTCCTGTTTTCCAACCACTCCCCCGGCGCAGAACTGCCGTCACGGCTCAACCGCCTGGCATTCACGCTCAATTGCCCGTTGCTGCTGGCTGGAGATGCATCGGACCTGGCAGAACAAAGCCTGTCGGGCTCGTCGATTGGATGCCTGGGCAATGATGGACGGTTGATGCCACGCCGCTTGCAGCAGTTTCTCAGCGGCGGCCTGGATACCTGATTTCAGGCATGTACGTTGGGATGGACCAGGCGGTGCTGGTGCAGGATGAACTGGCGCAGGCGCTCGATCTCATCGGCATCACTCTGGCTCAGGCGATAGGCGAACAGGCCTCGAGCGGTTTCCCGCTCCAGCGCGCCGCGCAGCGCAATGCGTTCGTAGCCCGAAGGGCTGAACCACAAGGAAAAGGTCTTCGGCGGTTTGGCCCGACCACGCACTTCTATCAGCACACCTTTGAATGACACTTCGTGTACCCATAATGCGCTGGGATAGCCCTTGACGTTTTCCAGCGCAACCGGTGTTTCCAGGGCCAGGCGCCACGGGCGGATCATCGGCCCGTCTTCGAAAATGCTCGGCACGCCCAGGCGCAAATGCACGGCATGAAACTCATCTTCCACCAAGCGCAGGGGGAAAGTGAGTTGCTGGTTGTCGAACTGCGCCTGAATGGTGACCTGGTCGTGAGCGGCCAGCCGCGTGAGCAAATCGCGAATCTGCGCACCGCCATTAACCGTCAGGCTCGACCATGCATCCCGCAGATTGAGCTGCGGGTTGTGCTGCATGTCCTGGATAAAATCCAGTTCGTCCTGCGTCAATAGCGTGTCGCGGTGCATTGATCTGGCTCAAGGCTTAGGCATTAAAAAGCCATTATCGCTCTAAAGACCGCGCTTTTTACAGTTTGTTGATTCCACTCGTCGCCTTGAGTACAGCGAGTTCGGCTTTAAGCTCGGCTAATTGGGCTTCCAGCTGTGCGACGCGCTGCTGCGCCTTGACTTGGGTGGTGACGTCTTTTTGCACTGCGACGAAATACGTCTGCTTGTCGGCCTCGTTGTACACCGTCGAAAGCGATAGCTCGTTCCAGAAGGGTGTGCCGTCCTTGCGATAGTTGCGCAGGATCTCCTGGCACGTGCCACCGCTGTCGAGGGCTTCACGAATGGCCATCAGGGCCGGCTGGTCGCGATCGCCTGATTGCAGGAAACGGCAGTCCTGATACAGGATCTCGTCCAGGGTGTAGCCGGTCAGCCGTTCGAAGGCCGGGTTAACGTAGATCAGCGGTTTGTCCTTGCCTTCGCGTTCGGCAACGACGATCCCATCGTTGGAAGCATTGACGACCATTTGCAGCAGCTTGGCGTTAATCATTGAGCGGTCCATGGCGTTTCTTTCATGTCGCAAGTTTATGGCATGTCTTGAATATTGCGCGGTGCACACTGAAATATTGGCACAGGCTGCTAATATCCCAGGCTTTCACTCAACTACAGGATCAGATTGATGAAAGTCGCCATCCTTTCCGGCTCGGTCTACGGCACGGCTGAAGAAGTCGCTCGCCACGCTGAAAAAATTCTAAAAGAAGCCGGTTTTGACGCCTGGCATAACGCTCGCGCCAGTTTGGCGGACGTGCAGGCGTTTGCCCCTGATGCTTTCCTGGCGGTGACCTCGACCACCGGCATGGGCGAACTGCCCGACAATCTGCAAGCGCTGTACTCGAACATTCGCGACCAACTGCCTGCCGCCTGGCGCGGCCTGCCCGGGGCGGTGATCGGCCTGGGCGACGCCAGCTACGGCGATACGTTCTGCGGCGGTGGCGAGCAGATGCGCGAGTTGTTCGCTGAGTTGGGCGTACGCGAAGTGCTGCCGATGCTGCGCCTGGATGCTAGCGAAAGCGTGACCCCGGAAACCGACGCCGAGCCGTGGCTGGCCGAGTTGGTCACTGCACTGCGCGGTTGACCGGAAACTCCCGCAGTAACGCCAGCCAGGCCTGAGCGGCCTTCGACAGATAGGCGCCCTGGCGCCAGATAAAGGCTATGTCCCAGCGTAGGTAGTCCGGCGCCTTGAGCGTCAGGCGCACCACGCCCGGTCGCACCAGCCCCCGGGCGACGACGCTGGGCAACAGCACCACGCCCTGGCCGGCGGCCACCAGGGCGACGAGAAAGTCCGCCTGGCCGCTGCGCCCGATTTCCTTCGGGGTGAAGCCCACTTGCTGACAGGCTTGCAATAGCCGGTCGTTCAATACAAAGCTGCGTTGGTACATCAGGAACGGCGTGTCGGCCAATTCCTCCAGGCGTACTTGGGCATTTTCCGCCAGGGGATGGTCCATCGGTAGCAACGCATCCAGCGGTTCATCGCAGAACGCTTGCCAGGCAAAGGCCGGGTCGCTGGGCATCAGGCTGCCACCCACGTCCAGTTCGCCATTGAGAATCGCCTGCTCGATCGTGCGACTGCCGCCTTCGAGCAACTGGATCGTAACCTTTGGGTAGCGCCTGCGGTACTCGGCAAACAGCCCGGCGAACAAGGTATCGCCTGCCAGTAGCGGCAAGCCCAGGCGCAGTTCGCCACGGGCCAGGTGCTGCATATCATCCAGCTCGCTGAGCAGTTCGCCCTGCAGACGCAGCATGGCCTCGGCACGCTGCAGCACCACTGCGCCGGCAGCGGTCAGGCGTACCTGTGATCCGGTGCGCTCAAGCAGTGGGGTGCCGAGGCTCTGCTCCAGCTGCGCCACCTGTTTACTGACCGCAGATTGGCTGATGTGCAAGGTTTTACCGGCTTGGGTAAAACCACCGCGGTGAATGACCTCGACGAAGCTGCGCAGCTGTTTGAATTCCATATCCATGATTCCAGTCTGGAATGGCTTGCAGTCTAACAATTCGCTGGGGGGATGGGGTCGGCCTCTTTAAAATGAGTGCCTGCGGAGGAACCAAAGCCCATGAAACACTTCACCTTCAAACACGTGGCCCGCCTGCTGGCCGAACTGCTCGTGCTACTGGCCATCTATCAACTTGGTTGCCAATTGGCGGTAGGGTTCGCCTGGCCGATCCCCGGTGGCGTGGTGGGCCTGGGCCTGTTGCTGGCAGCGTTTGCCAGCGGGCTGGTCAAGCCGGCCGCCCTGCAATTAGGCGCCGGGGTGTTGATGGCCGAGATGCTGCTGTTCTTTATCCCGGCCTTGATGAGCCTGCTCGATTACGGCGGCCTGATGCGCAATGACGGCTGGCGCATCTTGCTGGTGATTGGCTTGAGCACGCTTTCGGTGATGCTAGTGACCGCATTCACTGTGGAAATGGTCTGCCGCTGGAGGGTGCGACATGAAGCTTGAGCTGATGCCGGTGTTCTGGCTCGTGCTGACACTGGGCGCTTACCTCTTCAGCCGCTGGGTCTATGCGCGTACTGGGCGCTATCTGTTGTCGCCATTGATCCTGGTACCGGCGCTGCTGTTGGCGGTGGCGGTACCAATGAACACTGCCTACGCCGAATACGCCGCCGATACCCACTGGCTGATGCTGGTGCTGGGGCCGGTCACCGTGGCATTTGCCGTGCCGATCTGGCAACAGCGGCGCTTGCTGGCGCGTCATTGGTCGGCATTAGTGCTGGGCATGGTGGCGGGTAGCGTGGCGTCCATAGGCACCTCGTTCGGCCTGGCCAAGGCGCTGGCGCTGGACAGTTCGGTAACCCTGTCGCTGGTGCCGCGCTCGATCACAACACCGTTTGCCATGCCGGTGTCATCCGACCTGGGAGGCGTACCGGAACTCACCGCCGTATTCGTGATGTTCACCGGGGTGTTCGGCGCCATGCTCGGCGGCGTGCTACTTAAATGGTTGCCGCTGCGTACACCCTTGGCGCGCGGCGCCTTGTTTGGCGTGGGTGCCCATGGGGCGGGCGTCAGCCGGGCGCGGGAAGTGGGCGGTGAGGAGGGGTCGGTGGCAGGCTTGGTGATGGTACTGACGGGGCTGCTCAACCTGTTCGCTGCGCCATTATTGACTGCACTTCTCTGACACGAATTTGTACTATCCTCATGGCTGACTCGCTCAGTCATCAAGCTGGCTGCGAAGGCAACTACTTCCGCCTCGGCGTCTGACTAGACTGGCTCTCACTTTCGACACTATAAGAAGTGCGCCCAGGAGGTCATTGCCGTGAGCCTAGCCCCCGCTTTATCGCCACAGAATGTCAAAGCCCAGGTCAGTGCTGCCGAATGGCAGACCCGCGTCGACCTGGCGGCCTGTTATCGCCTGGTGGCGATGCACGGTTGGGACGACCTGATCTTCACGCATATTTCCGCCAAGGTACCGGGGACTGAGGATTTCCTGATCAACCCCTATGGGCTGATGTTCCACGAGATCACCGCCTCGAGCCTGGTCAAGGTCGACCAGGCTGGCAACAAACAGATGGACAGCCCCTACGAGATCAACCCTGCGGGCTATACCATCCACAGCGCCATCCACGAAGTACGCCATGACGTGACGTGTGTGCTGCACACCCATACCGCTGCGGGTGTGGCGGTTTCTGCGCAAAAACAGGGTGTGTTGCCCATCAGCCAGCAATCGCTGTTTGTGCTGTCCAGTCTTGGCTATCACGCCTATGAAGGCGTAGCGCTGAACCACGAGGAAAAGGCCCGCCTGCAGGCCGACTTGGGCGAGAACAACTTCCTGATGCTGCATAACCACGGGCTGCTGACCTGCGCCAATAGCATCGCCGACACCTTCCTGATGATGTTCACCTTCCAGCGCGCCTGTGATATCCAGGTACTGGCACAGAACGGCGCAACCGAGTTGATTGCCATCCATCCGCACATCCTGTCCGGCGCCAAGGCAATGGTGGCTGCTGTCACAAAGAGCGCCCAAGGTATGGGGGGCGCGCTGGCCTGGCCGGCGCTGCTACGCAAACTGGACAACCAGGATCCCGGGTATAAAAACTGATGCCACTCGCCGAGATACCGCTCAGAGCCTGGCGCAAACGCGGCCAGGACTTCGTCTTCCGTGGCCATGCCCTGCGCTATTGGGTAGCCGGGCAGGGCGAGCCTTTGCTGTTGATCCATGGTTTCCCCACCGCCAGCTGGGATTGGCATTACCTGTGGCAACCCTTGGCTCAGCGCAACTTGGTGATCGCCTGCGACATGCTCGGTTTTGGTGACTCGGCCAAGCCCCTGAATCATGACTATTGCCTGCTGGAGCAAGCCGACCTGCAACAGGCGCTGCTTGAGCACCTGCGTGTGGAGCGGCCGGTGCACGTATTGGCCCATGACTACGGCGACAGCGTGGCCCAGGAATTACTGGCCCGGCATTACGAGGGCCGGTTCCAGATGGCCAGCTGCGTGTTCCTTAACGGCGGGCTGTTCCCGGAAACCCATCGCCCGACGCTGGTGCAAAAATTGTTGCTCAGCCCCGTGGGCTGGATGATCGGTCGGGCCTTCGGGCGCAGTGCCTTGGCCAGCAGTTTCAACCAGATTTTCGGCCCCCAGACGCGCGCCAGTGAAAGTGCCCTGGATGATTTCTGGAGCTTGATCAGTGGCAATGACGGCCCGCGCATCCTGCATAAGCTGATCGCTTACATTCCCCAACGGCGTCGCCTGCGTGAGCGCTGGGTGGCGGCCATGCAACGCACCGATGTGCCGTTGCGGGTGATCGACGGCGAGGTGGACCCGATTTCGGGTGCTCATATGGTCGAGCGCTATCGCCAGTTGGTGCCTCACGCGGACACCGTATTGCTGGCTAATATCGGCCATTACCCGCAGATCGAAGCGCCGGTACAGGTGCTCAAGCATTACCAGGCGTTTCGTGATCGTATCGGTCATCCGTTCCCGCGGGCGGCCTATTCCTGAGCGTCAGGGCATCATCCTGATGCCTTATCGAGCACCATTCAGCCCTGGCCGTCTTTATTGTGACCAAAGGCCCTGTGCGTGACACTCTGCCCATTCCCATAGTCGCCAGCGGAGTTCGGTATGAGTGAGTCAGTGCAGTTCCAGGATAAGGTCGTGATCGTCACCGGTGCCGGTGGTGGCTTGGGCCGGGCCCATGCGCTGCTGTTCGCCAAGCACGGCGCCAAAGTATTGGTTAATGATCTTGGCGGCTCAACCCAAGGCGAGGGCGCCAATGCCTCGGCGGCCGACCGGGTGGTAGCAGAGATTAGAGCGGCGGGCGGCCTTGCCGAAGCCAATCATGATTCGGTCACCGACGGCGACAAGATTGTACAGAACGCCCTGGACGCATTCGGCCGCATCGACGTGGTCGTCAACAACGCCGGAATCCTGCGCGACAAGACCTTCCACAAGATGGACGACAGTGACTGGGACCTGGTTTACCGGGTGCATGTCGAAGGCGCCTACAAAGTAACCCGCGCCGCCTGGCCCCATCTGCGCGAGCAGGGTTACGGCCGGGTGATCTTCACCGCGTCCACCTCGGGCATCTACGGCAATTTCGGTCAGTCCAACTACGGCATGGCCAAGTTGGGCCTGTATGGTTTGACCCGCACCCTGGCGCTGGAAGGGCGCAAGAACAACATCCTGGTCAACGCCATTGCGCCCACGGGCGGCACGCGCATGACCGAAGGGCTGATCCCGCCGCAGGTGTTCGAGCGGCTCAAGCCGGAACTGGTCAGCCCATTGGTGGTGTACCTGGGCAGCGATGCTTGCCAGGAAACATCGGGGTTGTTTGAAGTCGGGGGTGGCTGGATCGGCAAGACCCGTTGGGAGCGCAGCCTGGGCGTGGGTTTTGATCCCGAAGCCGGCTTCTCACCTGATGATGTGGCCGCGCATTGGCAGCAGATCTGCGATTTCGAAGGGGCCGCGCACCCCAAGGACAATATCGAGGCATTGAAGGAAATGATGGCCAACTTGCAGAAGTTCAGCCTCTGATCATTGCCAGAAAAACAGTGAATCCCGCGGGGCGACAATGACGCTCCGTTTTTATGCCGGCATAAAAAAGGCCGCTGCATAGGCAGCGGCCGAAGTAAGACGTTGGATCAAGGAGCAACAAATCAACGTCAGTGAACACCGGGAACAGAATGAATACAGGATCAATCTGTTGAAATTCAGCTTTTCTCCCGAAAGGGGAGCGGGCCGTTTGCCCTGAAAGCCAGGTAAGAATAGTCGGTTGTAACAAAATGAGTAATAGCAATTCAGGACAAGGACTGTTGCAGAATTGACAATAGTCGGGTGCGCGCCTTTTGCTCAGGGCAGAGTGCCCGTCAGGCGTAGAACGCCTGGCGGTATTCGCCAGGCGTGGCGCCCATGGCTTGGCGAAAGCGCTGGTTGAAATGGCTGGCGCTGGAAAAGCCGCACATCAAGGCCACTTCGCCCATCGGCAGTGCGCTGCCGCGCAGCAGGCTTTGCGCGCGTGCCAGCCGCCGTGCCAACAGGTATTGATGGGGCGGCACGCCGAAGCTTTGCCGGAACATCCGGGCAAAATGGTATTCCGACAGGGCGCACATCGCGGCCAACTGGCCGAGGCTGATGGGGTCTTCCAGGTGATGGTCGATGTACTCCACGAGCAACCGCCGCTGGTGCGCCGCCAACCCGCCTTTCAAGCGCAAGCCTTCGCGGGCGCCGACTTGGCTGAGCAAAGTATGGCTGAGCATTTCATGGGCCAGGCTGCTAGTCAGCAGGCGCTCGCCGGGCTCGTGCCAGTTGAGGCCGACCAATTGGTGAAAACGCCGGGCCTGACGGGCGTCTTCGAGGAAGGTGCTCTCGCGCAATTGCAGTTCCCGCGGCTCGCGGTCGAGCAGGGTGATACAGCCGAGGGCAAATTGTTCCGGGCTGAAATACACGTGGGCCAGGCGAATCTCGCCATTGATCACCCAGGCCGACTGATGCTCGGCTGGCAGGATGCACAGCTTGTCGGGGCCGCCCTTGGTGCCCGGTTGATCACGGCGAAAGGTGCCGGTGCCGCCGCCGATATAGCACGACAACGTGTGATGGCTGGGCGCCTGGTAATCCTGGGCGTCGTGGTGGTTGCTCCACACGGCCGCAGACAAGCCGTCACCGAGCTCGGCGCAGGCTTCCAGGCGTGCGTGGGGCGAACGGTTGAGGGATTGAAAGACTTGCAGGGATTCCAGCTCGGGCATGGTGTGTTCTCCGACGCCTTGCATCCTACTCTCCGAGGCTCGCGCTGTGAGCCCATCGCGGGACAAAAGCGCAAGAATATGCAAGAACCTTTCAAGGGTTGAAGGCAACACTGTGGCTCAATCGATGGAGCCCGCTATGAACCTTTTCCTGTATTTACTCACGGTGCTGATTTGGGGCACCACCTGGATCGCGCTCAAATGGCAGTTGGGCGTGGTAGAAATTCCGGTGTCGATTGTGTATCGCTTCGGCTTGGCTGCGCTGGTGCTGTTCTTGTTGTTGCTGCTGAGCCGCAAGTTACAGGTGATGAACCGACGCGGACATCTGATTTGCCTGGCTCAGGGCCTGTGCCTGTTCTGCGTCAACTTCATGTGTTTTCTCACCGCCAGCCAGTGGATTCCCAGCGGCTTGGTGGCGGTGGTGTTCTCCACGGCGACTTTGTGGAACGCACTGAATGCCCGTGTGTTCTTCGGCCAGCGGGTTGCACGTAACGTGTTGATGGGCGGCGCACTTGGGCTGCTGGGCCTGGGCTTTTTGTTCTGGCCGGAACTGGTTGGGCATACCGCCAGCCCGCAGACGTTGTTGGGCCTGGGCCTGGCGTTGCTGGGAACCCTGTGCTTCTCGGCGGGCAATATGCTCTCGAGCCTGCAACAAAAGGCCGGGCTCAAGCCGTTGACCACCAATGCCTGGGGCATGGCCTATGGCGCGGCGATGTTGGCGACCTATTGCGCCGTGCGCGGTATTCCGTTCGAGATGGATTGGAGTGCGCGGTATATCGGTGCGCTGTGGTACCTGGTGATCCCGGGCTCGGTGATTGGTTTTACTGCGTACCTCACCTTGGTCGGCCGCATGGGGCCGGAAAAGGCAGCATATTGCACCGTCTTGTTCCCCGTGGTGGCGTTGAATGTGTCGGCGTTCGCCGAGGGCTACCAGTGGACTGCGCCGGCGTTGGTGGGGCTGGTGCTGGTGATGTTGGGGAATGTCTTGGTGTTTCGTAGGCCCAAGCCGGTAACCCCTGTGTTCCATGCGAAACAAATCTAATGTGGAAGGGGGCTTGCTCCCGATGGCGGTGGGTCAGTCAACCTCAATGTTTGCTGGGCCGCCGCCATCGGGAGCAAGCCCCCTCCCACATTTGACCTATTTCAGGCCCAAGCGCTTGGCCATGCGCCCAAGGTTGGCGCGGTCCAGGCCCAGTTCGCGGGCAGCGCCGGCCCAGTTGTGCTGATGGCGTTCCAGGCAGGCGCTGATGACCTGGCGCTGATAGTGCTCGGTGGCCTGGCGCAGGTCGCCAGTGGCCATGGGCACCGTTTCGACCGGTACTTCGATCACCGCTGCTGTGACGTCGGGCAAGTCCAGGTCGTGGGCGCTCAGGCTCAGAATCTTCGGGCGTTCGCGACAGTTACCCAGTGCCTTCAATGCACTGCGGCCGATTAGATGTTCCAGCTCGCGCACGTTGCCCGGCCAGTTGTAGGCCAACAACGCCGCCTGGGCGTCGCCGGTCAGGCGCAGGCTGCCCAGGCCCATGCGCGAACGGTTCTGTTCGAGGAAGAAGCCTGCCAATAGCAGCACATCACGCCCGCGCTCCCGCAGAGCTGGCACTTGCAGCGGGTACACGCTCAAACGGTGGTAGAAGTCGGCACGATAGCGGCCATTGCGCACCTCTTCGGCCAAGTCGCGGTTGGTCGCGGCGATCAGGCGCACGTCCACCTGGTGCTCCTTGTCCGAGCCCAGTCTCTGCAACTGGCCGCTTTGCAGCACGCGCAGCAGCTTGGCCTGCACGGTCAACGACAACTCACCCACTTCATCCAAGAACAAAGTGCCGCCATTGGCCAATTCGAACTTGCCGCGACGCTCGTTCAGCGCGCCGGTAAAGGCACCGCGCACATGGCCGAAGAGCTCGCTTTCCACCAGGGTTTCGGGCAGTGCGGCGCAGTTGAGGCTGATCATCGGTTTGTCGGCGCGGGAGGACGCCGCGTGGATCGCCTGGGCCACCAGTTCCTTGCCGACCCCGGTTTCGCCGGTGATCAGCACGGTGAGGTCGCTGCCACCCACCAGTTTGATTTCGTCAACCAGGCGCTTGTGTGCCTTGCTCTGGCCGATCATTTCCTTGTGCTGCTGGCCGCTGGCCTGACGATAGATTTCGGCGCGTTGATGCTCATCTTCAGCCCGCAAGGCAAGGCGTTCGATGCGCTCAGCCACATTGACGGTGGCTGCGGCGAGGCTGGCAAAGGCTTGCAGGGCGTCCAGTTCCACCCGTTCAAAGCGCTCGGTGTCGAGGGCATCCAGGGTCAACAGCCCCCAGGGTTGATCGTCGATAAACAGCGGGCAGCCCATGCAGTCGTGGACTTCCAGATGGCCGTGCAAACCTGCGACCAGGCCGTCATAGGGGTCAGGCAATTGGCTGTCGCTGTCGAAGCGGGTAGGGCCGGGGCTGCTCAGCAGTATTTCAAAGCGCGGATGTTCGCTGACCTTGAAGCGTCGGCCCAAGGTGTCGGGGCTCAAACCATCCACGGCCAGCGGCACCAGCCACTCACCCTCCAGGCGCAGTAACGCGGCGGCGTCACAGGGCAGCAGGGCGCGCATGGCTTGCAGCAGGCGTCGGTAGCGCTCGCCTTCGGGCAATTCCCGGGACAGGTCGGCGACCAGCGGCAGCAAGGTAGTGAGCAGTGGTTTTGCAGTCATAATGACTCCTTGTAGTCCTTGTGACTATAAAGTGTAGGGAGTCATACTGACTACTTTATATTTAAGTCATTGAAATATAAGAATTTATAAGTTGGCACGATTGCTGAGTACTCAAAGGTAATCAGTAAAAAGACCCTGGAGTCTCCCATGC
This sequence comes from Pseudomonas haemolytica, assembly GCF_009659625.1. GTDB lineage: Bacteria > Pseudomonadota > Gammaproteobacteria > Pseudomonadales > Pseudomonadaceae > Aquipseudomonas > Aquipseudomonas haemolytica. The sequence continues at coordinate 70,531 of NZ_VOIW01000007.1, forward strand.
TAAGTGCCCAAGACCGTGCAATCGTCAAATCCACTGTGCCCCTGCTGGAAAGCGGCGGCGAAGCGTTGATCACCCATTTCTATCGCATGATGCTTTCTGAATATCCCGAAGTACGTCCGCTATTCAATCAGGCTCACCAGTCCAGTGGCGACCAGCCCCGCGCTTTGGCCAACGGGGTGCTGATGTACGCGCGGCATATCGACCAGTTGGATCAATTGGGCGACCTGGTGGCCAAGATCATCAATAAGCATGTGGCCTTGCAGATACTTCCCGAGCATTACCCTATCGTTGGTGCCTGCCTGCTACGGGCTATTTCCGAAGTGTTGGGCAGCGAGATTGCCACTCCAGAGGTGATCAGTGCCTGGGGCAAGGCATACGGCCAACTGGCGGATATTTTGATCGGTGCCGAAGCGGCCATCTACGAAGAAAAAGCCCAGGCACCTGGCGGCTGGCGCGGTGCGCGGCCGTTCCTGCTGGTCAAGCGCGTGGAGGAGAGCGACGAAATCATCTCCTTCTATTTCGCCCCAGTGGATAACGGCCCGATCCTTGCCGCCCAGCCTGGCCAGTACATCGGCCTGAAGCTGGAGCTCGATGGCGAAGAAGTGCGTCGCAACTATTCCTTGTCGGCCCTCACCGATACCGGCATGTACCGCATCAGCGTAAAGCGCGAAGCCGGTGGGCGGGTGTCCAACTACCTGCATGACCAGATGCACGTCGGCGCCACTGTCGACCTGTTTCCACCTTCGGGCGAGTTCATCCTGCAAGCCAGTGATAAACCGCTGGTGCTGATCAGTGGCGGGGTGGGCATTACGCCTACCCTGCCGATGCTCGAAGCGGCGCTGGCGACCAAACGCCCGGTGCACTTTATCCACTGCGCCCGCAATGGCGGGGTGCATGCGTTCCGTGACTGGGTGGACACCCTGGCGGCCCAGCATCCGCAGCTCAAGCGCTTCTATTGCTATGCGGAGGAGGACGGTATCAGCCCGGCGGCGGACAAGGTCGGGATACTGAGCCAGGAGCAACTGGCGGCCTGGTTGCCCGAGGAGCGTGACATTGATGCGTACTTCCTGGGGCCCAAGGGTTTCATGGCGGCGATCAAGCGCTATCTCAACGCGTTGGGTGTACCGCAGAAGCAGGCGCGCTATGAGTTCTTCGGCCCGGCTGCGGCCTTGGAGTAACCCTCAGTCACCACGCTGTACAAAATGTGGGAGGGGGCTTGCTCCCACATTTGTCCTGTATTTCTGCTGATTAATCCCACGTTAACCCCTCTCTGTTTAAACCACTGCCTGTGTGTAAAATTGTTGCCATCAGGCACAACCATAATCAGGTAAAGGGAAACGGGGATGATTGACGACATTCGTTTAGGCAGGGAGCGGCGCTTTCTGGTGTTGCTGGGCATCATCTGCCTGGCGCTGATTGGCGGGGCGTTGTACATGCAAGTGGTGCTGGGCGAGGCACCGTGCCCCTTGTGCATCCTGCAACGCTACGCCTTGTTGCTGATCGCACTCTTCGCCTTCATCGGCGCCGCTATGCGCAGCGAGAGGGCGGTGACTTTCTTCGAGGGGCTGGTAGTGCTCAGTGCCTTGGGTGGGGTGGCTGCCGCTGGCCATCATGTGTACACCCAGTTCTTTCCCCAGGTCAGTTGCGGCATCGATGTCTTGCAACCGATCGTCGACGACCTGCCCCTGGCCAAGGTATTCCCCCTGGGTTTCCAGGTCGACGGTTTCTGCAGTACCCCCTATCCGCCGATCCTCGGCCTGTCCCTGGCCCAATGGGCGTTGGTGGCGTTCGTGCTGACAGTGATCCTGGTGCCTTTGTGCATCTATCGTAATCGTCACCCCAAAGCCTGAGTCTCGCGCCTGCAAAACGCTCCGTTCCTTCTTGTTTGAAGGCCGGAGCGTTTTTGTTTGTAGGGATTTGTGAAAGCACCGTGACGAGGGGCAACTTTAGGTGTGCACAGCGTGCGACATGTTGTCACACGGACGCTGTCGCAGGACGTTTCTGACCCGCCAAATCGGCCCATAAATTTGCACCCCGCGCACAAATTGTGCTGTCAGTTCGTGGTGCGGGTGGCGCCGCGCAGCGTGTAAGGCCTGAGCGCCCGTGGGATCTGTGAATGCCTTGTTTTATGGGGACTTGGATAGCTTTACCAAGCCCTTACAAGCTGTAAGGGAAGTGGCAATCTGCCCAATAACACGGCAATTTTTGTGGTTTTTGTTGAGAATTGAACGCGATAAGATCGCGAATCTTTGCAAGTTTGGTGAAGGATTGTTGCTGGAATCGATAAAAATTATTTCTTTATAAGACATGGTTTATACATCGCTAGCTAACTACAATCGCCCGCACTGAATGTCCGGTGCTGTTCAATCTTTGAGCATTGGAGCGGTCGAGGAGCAGATGGAAGGCTCTGTGCGACCCCAGGTTCCGGCAGCCTTTCAACTATCCGCACCAAATGGAATTGGTCTGTAACAAGGCCTTTAGCCACGAAATCGAATAAGAACTCACTGCAGGTCCGTGAAACGTACCGTTATGACGTGTCGGGCAGGCTCTTATTCAATCGAAGAGAAATGCCAACCCTTGGCAGGGTGAAGTGTTGGCGATCAAAACCCAACTGCATTGCGCAAGCTGCTTTAGAGGTCGTGAGATGAGTAAAAACAGGTACCCCCGATTACTAGGCTTTTTGCCGCTGCTTGGCATGATGTTAATGCTGGGAGGCTGCAAGTGGACCTTGATGGACCCAAAAGGACAGATCGGTCTGGATCAACGAAACCTGATCATCACTGCCACCCTGCTGATGCTGTTGGTCGTGGTGCCTGTGATCATCATGACGTTCGCCTTCGCCTGGAAATACCGCGCGTCGAACACCAAGGCGACCTACGCGCCCAAGTGGTCGCACTCCACCAAGATTGAAATTGCGGTGTGGCTGGTGCCGATCCTCATCATCATCGCCCTGGGTTACATCACCTATAAGTCGACCCACGAGCTGGACCCTTACCGTCCGCTGGAGTCCGACGTCAAGCCGATCAATATTGAAGTGGTCGCGCTGGACTGGAAGTGGCTGTTCATCTACCCGGACCTGGGTATCGCCACGGTCAACGAGATCCAGTTCCCGGAAAACACCCCGCTTAACTTCCGGATCACCTCCGACGCCGTGATGAACTCGTTCTTCATCCCAGCCCTGGGCGGTCAGATCTATGCGATGGCAGGCATGCAGACCCGACTGCACCTGATCGCCAACGAAAAAGCTGTAATGGAAGGCATCTCCGCGAACTACAGCGGCGCTGGCTTCACCGGCATGAAATTCAAAGCGATCTCGACGAGCCAGGAAGATTTCAACGCCTGGGTAGCCGAAGTCAAGGCCGCACCTAAACAGCTTGATCAAGCTGAATACGACGCCCTGACCAAACCAAGCCAAAACAACCCAGTCGCCCTGTACTCCACGTATGAGCCGAACCTGTTTCAGAAAATCGTCGACAAGTACGAAGGTATGAAGCCAGGCAAGCCGGTCAAGCACGAGAAGAAAGAAGTGGCCGTGGTTGAAGGTTCTGACACGGGCTCGCATTCAACTGCTGGGGCAGAGGAGTAAACGATGTTTGGTAAATTAAGTTGGGATGCGGTCCCGTTCCACGAGCCGATTGTGATGATTACCATCGCCATGATCGCGCTGGGTGGTCTGGCACTGTTTGCAGCAATCACTTATTTCAAGAAGTGGACCTACCTGTGGACCGAGTGGCTGACGTCGGTCGACCACAAGAAAATCGGCGTCATGTACGTCATCGTTGCCATGGTCATGCTGCTGCGTGGTTTTGCCGACGCCATCATGATGCGTACCCAGTTGGCCATGGCCACCGAGGGTTCGCCTGGCTACCTGCCTCCTGAACACTATGACCAGATCTTCACCGCCCACGGTGTGATCATGATCATCTTCATGGCGATGCCATTCTTCACCGGCTTGATGAACCTGGCCTTGCCGCTGCAGATCGGTGCGCGTGACGTTGCCTACCCGTTCCTGAACTCCCTGAGCTTCTGGCTGCTGGTTTCCGGCGTGGTGCTGATCAACGTGTCCCTGGGCGTCGGCGAATTCGCCAAGACCGGTTGGGTTGCGTATCCGCCATTGTCGGGCTTGCAGTACAGTCCGGGCGTGGGTGTGGACTACTACATTTGGGCGCTACAGTTATCAGGACTCGGGACGACATTGACGGGGGTCAACTTCCTGGCCACCGTCCTGAAAATGCGCGCCCCTGGCATGAAACTGATGGACATGCCGATCTTCACCTGGACCTGCACCTGGGCAAACGTGCTGATCGTGGCTTCGTTCCCGATCCTGGCCGCTACCATGGCGCTGCTGTCGCTTGACCGTTACCTGGATTTCCACATTTTCACCAATGAACTTGGTGGCAATCCAATGATGTACGTGAACCTGTTCTGGGCATGGGGTCACCCTGAGGTGTACATCCTGATCCTGCCAGCGTTCGGTATCTTCTCCGAAGTGATCTCGACCTTTACCGGCAAGCGCCTGTTCGGTCACCACTCGATGGTCTACGCATCGGGCGCAATCTCCGTACTGGGCTTCATGGTTTGGCTGCACCACTTCTTCACCATGGGTTCGGGGGCCAGCGTCAACGCCTTCTTCGGCCTGGCGACGATGCTGATTTCGATCCCGACGGGGGTGAAGCTATTCAACTGGCTGTTCACCATCTACCACGGTCGTCTGCGCATGACCAGCCAGGTCCTGTGGACCCTTGGCTTCATGGTGACCTTCGCCATCGGCGGCATGACCGGCGTACTGCTGGCCATTCCAGGTGCTGACTTCGTACTGCACAACAGCCTGTTCGTGATCGCGCACTTCCACAACGTGATCATCGGTGGTGCTGTATTCGGTTACATCGCTGGTTTCGCCTTCTACTTCCCGAAAGCGTTCGGCTTCAAGCTGCACGAAGGCTGGGGCAAGGCTGCATTCTGGTTCTGGATCTCCGGCTTCTTCGTCGCATTCATGCCGCTCTATGCACTGGGCTTCATGGGCATGACCCGTCGTCTGAACGCCACCACCAACCCTGAGTGGGTACCGTACCTGTACGTTGCCATGTTCGGTGCGGTGATGATCGCTGTGGGTATCGCCTGCCAGTTGATCCAGCTGTACGTGAGCATCCGTGACCGTAAGCAGAACGCTTGCGAATCCGGCGACCCATGGAATGGCCACACCCTGGAATGGTCGACCTCGTCGCCACCACCGTTCTACAACTTCGCCGTGATCCCTACTGCGAACACCATCGATGCGTTCACCGAAGCCAAGGAAGACGGTACTGCGTACCAGCGTCCTAAGCACTACGAACCGATCCACATGCCAAACAACACCGCCACTGGCGTGGTGATGGGCGCACTGTTGACCGTGTTCGGTTTCGCGATGATCTGGCACATCTGGTGGCTTGCAATCGCGAGCCTGGTGGGCACCATCGGTTACTTCATCATTCACGCTGCCCGTGATGATCAAGGCTACATGGTGCCGGTCGAAACGATCGAACGCATCGAAGCCGAGCAGCACGCTCGCCTGGTAGCCGAGAAGAAGATTCCGGCCAACCGTGTAGAAACCTCGTTGGAACAGGCTTAAACCATGTCGAACTTAGTGACCAATGCTGGACACGCCCATGTCGATGACCATGGGCACGATGACCATCACCACGACTCGGGGCCAATAACCGTCTTCGGTTTCTGGCTCTACCTGATGACCGACTGCATCTTGTTTGCGTCGATCTTTGCGGTGTACGCGGTACTGGTAAACAACGTAGCGGGTGGCCCGTCGGGCCACGACATCTTCGAACTGCCTTACGTGCTCGGCGAAACCGCCTTGCTGTTGTTCAGTTCGATCACCTACGGCTTCGCCATGTTGGCCTTCTACAAGGGCAACAAAAAAGGCGTGCTGACCTGGCTGGGCCTGACCTTCCTGCTCGGCCTGGGCTTCATCGGCATGGAGGTCAACGAGTTCCACCTGCTGATCTCCGAAGGCTACGGCCCGCACCGTTCCGGTTTCCTGTCGGCGTTTTTCACGCTGGTCGGCACCCACGGTCTGCACGTAACTGCCGGCCTGCTGTGGATGGCGGTGATGATGTATCAGGTCAATAAGCACGGCCTGACCAACACCAACAAGACTCGCCTGACTTGCCTGAGCCTGTTCTGGCACTTCCTGGACGTGGTCTGGATCTGCGTCTTCACCGTTGTTTACCTGATGGGGACTCTGTAATGGCTAATGCACACTCCCATGACCATGACAGCCATGATGCGAGCCACGGCAGCGTTAAGTCTTACGCTATCGGCTTCATCCTGTCGGTAATCCTGACGCTCATCCCGTTCGGTCTGGTGATGTACCCGACCCTGCCGAAGTCGATCACCTTGATGATTGTCCTGGCGTTCGCGGTGATTCAGGTGCTGGTTCACCTGGTGTACTTCCTGCACCTGGATCGTTCCAAAGAGCAGCGCGAAAACGTGATTGCGTTCGTGTTCGCAGGCTTAGTAATCCTGCTGCTGGTTGGCCTGTCGATATGGATCATGTTCAGCATCCATACGTTCATGATGGCGAAGTGAGGTAAGACCCGATGTCGCTTAAGCACTTTATCCAAATCACCAAACCGGGGATCATTTTCGGTAACGTGCTTTCTGTGGCGGGCGGTTTCTTCCTGGCCTCCAAGGGACATGTCGATCTGGCCATCTTCCTGGCTGCAATGATCGGTACGTCCCTGGTGGTTGCTTCCGGTTGCGTGTTCAACAACTGCATCGACCGTGACATCGATATCAAGATGGAACGCACCAAGAATCGTGTGCTGGTCCAGGGGCTTATCTCCCTGAAACTGGCACTGATCTTTGCGACCGTCCTGGGTGTTGCCGGTGTGGTGCTGTTGTACAAGGTGGCCAACCCGTTGGCGGCGTTGTTTGCCGTGATCGGTTTTGTCATCTACGTCGGCCTCTACAGCCTATACCTCAAGCGCAAGTCGGTGCACGGCACGCTGGTGGGCAGTCTGTCGGGGGCGATGCCGCCGGTGATTGGTTATGTGGCTGTAACCAATAGCTTCGACATGGCCGCGCTGGTGCTGCTGGTGATGTTCAGCCTGTGGCAGATGCCGCATTCCTACGCCATCGCGATTTTCCGCTTCAATGACTACCTGGCTGCGTCGATTCCGGTATTGCCGGTCAAGCGTGGCATCCAGGTGGCCAAGAAACACATCCTGCTCTACATCCTGGCCTTCCTCGTGGCGACCTTGATGTTGACCTTCAGTGGCTACGCCGGCATGAGCTACCTCGCCGTGGCCGCCGCCATGGGCATGTACTGGTTGTACATGGCCTGGACCGGCTACAAGGCGGTGGATGACACCGTATGGGCGCGCAAGCTGTTCGTGTTCTCGATCTTCACCATCACCGCGCTCAGCGTGATGATGTCCCTGGATTTCCAAGTGCCGAAAGAGCTGTTGCTGACCTACGCCCACTGAGTCGTATGAGCAGTAAAAAACCCCGCCTTCGCAAGAAGCGCGGGGTTTTTTATGGCATGCCCTTTAAACTATTCCCCAATTCTATGAATGCAGGAAGCAAAGCAATGAGTAAAAAAGCCGTTATGGTGTTCAGTGGCGGGCAGGATTCGACGACCTGCCTGATCCAGGCACTGCCGCTGTATGACGAAGTGCACTGCATCACGTTTGATTATGGCCAGCGCCATGTGGCAGAAATCGAAGTGGCCCAGAAGCTCGCCAAGCAACTGGGGGCCACGGTGCACAAAGTGATGGATGTGTCCCTGCTCAATGAGCTGGCCATCAGCAGCCTCACCCGTGACAACATTCCCGTGCCGACCGTAAGCAGCTCAGGCGAAAGCCTGCCGAGTACCTTTGTGCCGGGGCGCAATATCCTGTTCCTGACCCTGGCGTCGATCTACGCCTATCAGGTGAAAGCCGAGACCGTCATTACCGGCGTGTGCGAAACCGACTTCTCGGGCTACCCCGATTGCCGGGACGAGTTTGTCAAAGCGCTGAACAAGGCCCTTGAACTGGGCATGGAATACAAGCTGCGCCTGTACACTCCGTTGATGTGGCTGAACAAAGCCGAAACCTGGGCACTGGCGGATTACCACAACCAACTGGAGCTGGTGCGCGAGCAGACGCTGACCTGCTACAACGGCATCATCGGCACAGGTTGCGGCAATTGCGACGCGTGCAACCTGCGTGCGCGGGGCTTGAATGAATACCTGCAGAACAAGGCGGATGTCATGCACAGCCTGAAGCACAAGTTGCAGTTGAAATAACTCTTGTAGCAGCGAGCTTGCTCGCGAAAATCCCGAGAGCGCCGCGTTCAACCAGGAGCGCTGCGTTATCGTTGACGTTTTTCGCGAGCAAGCTCGCTCCTACACGGCAATGGGTTCAAGTCGCCAGGTAACGCTTGAACAACGAGCGTGCCCCGTAGGCAGGCAGGATATTGAAGAACGCAAAGCCGACTTTGATCGCGATCTGCACATAGATCATGCTCAGGATGTCGCTGGTCTGCATGGCGCCGTAGAAGGCAATAAAGCAAAACAGGAAGCTGTCGATAATGACCGCAAAGAATGTACTGAGGAAAATCCGCAGGTACAGGTATTTGGAGTTGGTCAGTTCCTTGATCTTGCACAGCAGGTAGGAGTTCATATTCTCCGAAACCAGGAACGACACCGAAGAGGCCACCAGCACCGACGACACTTGCAGGATCACGTCGGTATACGGCCCGTCGAGTTTCCAGCCCGGTAGCCCCGGCAGGAAGGTCGAGCCATACAGCAGGACGATGATCATCGCGTTACTGGCAAACGCAAACAGAATGGCCCGCCGCGCCAGGCGCAAACCGAAGTTTTCGTTCAACAAGTCCACGATCAGAAAGGTCAGCGGGTACAGGAACGTGCCCGGCGTCACGATGATGCCCATGGACTCCAGGTAAATCGGCTTGGTCGCAGCAATGCTGGTGAAGATATAGAACGTGAACAACAGCAAGTTCAGGATGATGTAGATCATCCAGGAGTTTTCATTGCGGTCGTTTATGTCATAGGCGGTGAGCGTGCCACCCTGCGAATAAAACTTCTTGTAGACGTTCTTGACTTCCATTTTATTGAAATTGTCCATTATTTCGCTGTTGAGCACTTCACTCAGTTTGATCTTGATGACCTTGCCCGTGGCGATCACCATGATCACCGCCAGGCGCTTGTCATTTTCAAAGCCCAGCAACTTGTATTTACTGTTTTCAACGGGCCCTTCAGACGTGGTCATTGAAGCGCTCCTCAAGAATGTCGCCGATGACACACAAGCGGTCTGAGTTCGCACAGGGCTCAAGGGTGATGAACAGTTTTTTGGTGGCGCGGTCGTACACCAGCTTTTCTTTATCGTCGCTCGAAGAGCCTTTTTGCACGATCAGCAAGTCCCCCGGCTCATTCAGGCCGGGAATCGCGTGCTCCAGGCGCACGCCAATCAAGTTGCAGGAATTGCCGAAGTAAAACGTCAGTGGATAGAGCGTGGCCAGTTCGCCGATGCGCTTGCCCAGGTTCTGCATGAGCAGGCTTTCCTTGAGCACCGGAACCGCTGCGGGGTTCTTGTTGCCCAGCGGGGAAACATTGTTCTCGATGACTTCCCTGGCCTCAAAGTTGATGGTCTCGATTTCTTCGTAGGAGACGCCGAAGAAGTCCGAGATCTTGCGAATGGTCGACTGTTGTACGTTGGCGACCTTGCCTCCCAGGATGTTGTAGATGGTCGTCCTGGTCAGGCCGGCGGCACTGCTCAACGAAAGCTGGGTTTCGCCACGGCTCTTGATCAAGTACTTGATGTTGCTCTTCAAGTGCTCGGTTTTTTCACGTCTGTGTATCAAGTGCTCACCACTTCCATTTAGCCATTAGTCCATTTTCGGCGGAACCAAGACTTTCCAGGTTCACACATTGGAAGTGTTGCATGTGCCCGTCATAACAATAAAGCGCTGAGTGCAGGGAGACGACCAGTTGGTTAAATCAGGCAAGCGCTGTCTCGTCATACTCTTGTGTACGACCCGTGCAAATGCCTCGCGCCTCTACAAGGAGTAGTCACCATGGTCAGTGTCAGCCGTCGATCCCTTCTCGCCCTGGGGGCGGCCTTGCCCGTATTGGGGCAGGTGAATTGGGCGCTCGCCAGCCCGCCGCCGACCCAATCTGACAAGGTGCTGCTCAATTACAACGAAAGCCCCTACGGCCCTTCAGCCGCGGCCCGCGAGGCGATGCAGCGCGCGATTGCAGCGTCAGGGCGTTATCCCTACCCGGATATGTACGCACTGGCGGCGCTGTTCGCCCAGCAACAGGGGATTGCCGAAGAAAACGTAGGAGTGTTTGCTGGCTCGATGGCTGCCCTGCGTTATGCGGTACTGGCGTTCACCAGCCAAACACGCGGCTTGGTGATGGCGACCCCGTCCTACGAAGTCCCGCGTCAGGCCGCCGAGTCGAACAAGGTGGCGGTGCGTGAAGTGGACCTCGACATGCGCCATGCCCATGATGTGCCGGCCATGCTCGCGGCAGATCCACAGGCCGGCATGCTGTACCTGTGCAACCCCAACAACCCGACCGGCACCCTGACCCCGACCGAGGCTATTCGCCAGGCCCTGGCGAACAAGCCCAAGGGCAGCGTGCTGGTAGTGGACGAGGCTTATATCGACTTCTGTGATGCCCCTAGTTGCGTGAGTTGGATCAAGGATCACGACGACCTGCTGGTGCTACGTACCTTCTCGAAAATCTACGGCATGGCGGGCGCGCGACTGGGGCTGGCAATCGGCCATCCTGCGCTGCTGGAGCGGCTGGCCGTATTTGGCGGCGACAATGTACCGGCTGGCCCAAGCTTGCTGGGCGCCCGTGTCAGCTTGCAGGACGCGCTGTTACTGGCACAGCGCAAGGCGCTCAATGCCAGGTTGCGGGACGAAACGATCACTTGGCTGCGCGAGCAAGGCTTTACCTGCACGGCGTCTCAGAGCAACTGCTTCATGATCGACGTGAAGCAACCGGCAAAGCAGGTGGTTGAGCGGCTGGCTGCACAGAATGTGCTGGTTGGGCGGGTGTGGCAGAACTGGCCGCAATGGGTGCGGGTGACAGTGGGCAACCAGCAGGAAATGGAGCGCTTTTGTCAGGTCTTCGCAGCGCAGGTAACGCACGCCTGAGTACCGGGTCTTTCACTCGCCGTCTGGACAGGCCTGCCGGGCATGCTTCATTCTCGTGCAGGTTGAACGATCAAGGACGATAGCCGTGCGACGTAATGACCATTGCGATAAAACCGCGCCCATGCTGCCCGACGACATGCGGCGCTTGCTCGATGCCGAGCTGAGCCGCCGTGGCCTGGGGCACTTCGAGGTCTACCAGTGCGGCCCGACGCTGGACCAGGCGCAGATTGTTTCCAATTACCCCGAGGCCATGGAACCCTCCGACACGGCCGACGATTTCTACCGGCGTGGCGAGCTGGTTTCACTGACGCGCAAACGGATCAAACCGTTTTTCTGGAGCGATGAGCAATTGCTGGCCGTGGACGCTGAGAGCGTGCCGGTGCCGGGCCCCTATAAGCCGGTTGGCGAAGGCGCCAGTTTTATCGTGCATGGCAACCACGGGTTCTACTCGGTTCTCAACCTGTGCAGCTTCGGTGAGGAGGCGCAGTTTCGCGAGACGGTGCTGGCCCATCAAAGCGAACTGCAGATGTTGCTGGTCTCGCTATACGACGAGTCCCTGGAAAATCACGCGGTGCCCATCCACCCGAACACGGTGCTGACGCCGCGGGAGACCGAAGTCCTGTCCTGGGTCAGCGTGGGCAAGACCTATAAAGAAGTGGCGCTCCTGACCGCAATGACCTCCCACACGGTCAAGTTTCATATGAAGAATGTCTTCGGCAAATTGCAGGTCACCAACGGCAAGTCGGCGATCCGCAAGGCCCTGCAACTGGGCTATATCCGGCTCCCGGCATAACGTCGCAGTCACTGCCTACCTGTCCAAATGGGTAGCTTGTTCGCCGCCGGGTCCTGCATTACGTTCCCCAGCTATTGAGTTCGACGTCGGATACACCGGCGTCGCCATTGCGAAGGGATAGCCTGATGAATCGCTCTGTAGCCTTGCTCCCAACCTGTACCCGCGTGTCGCACTGATGGGCACTCTTCATGCCTTGCGCGGCCTCAACGCTCGGTTGCAAGCCTTGTTCATGATCACCCTGGTGTTCCGCACGGGCACCCTGGCGTTTCCTTTTTACGCGGCCTACCTGATTCATCAACATGCCATAGCGCCAGGTACTGCCGGCCTGTTGGTCGGGGTGTATGGCGCGGGCGCCCTGTGCACCGACCTGATCATCGGGGGCGTGATCAAGCGCTTTTCGGCTAACCGGGTCATTCTCGGTTCATTGCTGCTCAATGCTGCGTTGCTGCTGGTCATCCCCTCGGTCGACAACACGCTAGCACTCTTGCTGTTGTCGTTTCTCTGGGGCGCCTGTTACGAAGCCTTCACACCTGCGACGTTTTCTGAGACGGTTGCCCACAGCAGCCTTGAAACGCGCAAAGTGGCATTTTCCTGCAACCGCCTGGCGATCAATATCGGCATGGCCATCGGGCCGTTGCTGGGCAGCTTGATATTCCTGCGCAATGCCGACGCGGTGTTCTATATCAACGCGCTGTTGTCCCTGCTGGCCTTCGCCACTTGCCTGCGGTTCGCACGTTCGCTACCGGTAACCCCTGGCGCGGCTGTCGCCGGTAAAGACGAGGGCTTGCCCGAGCAGGCTCCCCATGAGCGTTCGCGACTGCTGGTAATCCTGCTGGCGGCGCTGCCGGTGCATGTGGCCTATGCATTGCCGCCGACCTTTCTGTCGGCGTACATCATCAACTACACCGAGCTACCGGCCTATTACGTCGGCATCATCTTCTTCATCAATGCCCTGCTGGTGATTGTGTTTGAGGTGCCGATCAACCTGCGCATGGCGCACCTGTCGAGCAGTCGCTCGCTGATCGTCGGCTTCTTGCTGGCAGGCAGCGGTTTCTTCCTGATGGGCTTTGGCCAGGTCGGCGCATTGTTGCTGTTGGCTACCGTGCTGTGGAGCCTGGGCGAGATGATCGTGTTCCCCGGTATCACCCACTACGTCAGCAGCATTTCCAGCCGTGATAGCGTGGCCCGAAACCTTGGCTATTACTCGGCGGGCGTCAACATCGGTGTGATGGTCGCGCCCTCGTTGGCGTTCATGTTGGTGTCGCGGCCAGCCCTGCCATCGCCCTGGTTGCTGGCAGGGTGTGTGTTGTTGCTGTTCGCGATCGCCGTGGGCGTGATGAAACGCTCGGCGCTGTTGTGGAACGAGCAGGCGTAGCGGGCAACAGGCGCACGCATTGCGCGCACGCCATATTGCTTGCGATTTACTGGGCGGCGATGGCGTAACCGTCGAAGGCGCTTTGCTGTTGCAGTGCGGTCACGATGCTCTTGCGCGTGACCGGCTGTTCCACGCCGCTGTTGTCGACGAAGGTTTCACTCTCCAACTCCGCCTCGCTGCCTTCACCCACAAAGGTAAAGCCCAGGAACTCCAGCGCTTCGCGGTCCACATTGAGTTTGGAGCGCGGCGTGCGCAGCGGCAGGGTGACGCTGATGCCACCCTTGCTGATCACAAACACTTCGGCTTCTTTCTTGGCGCGCGCAGCCTTGCCCTTGCCGGCGCTTGGGTTGCTGATGGCCTGGTGCGACTGGTTCAACACCTTGAGGGCCAGGCCGTACACCAGTTCCTGGAACTCGGGGTCGTCCTTGAAGCTGGACAGGATGCGGCTGATCGAGAACTGGCTGCTCAGGTTTTCCAGGGCGGCATTATCGGCGGCTTCGGCGTCCTTCAATTGCTTGAGCTGGCCCATCAGGTCATAGGCTTTGTCATCGTCGAACGCGTCGTGGGCCTGGCGGATGGCAATGCGCAACTCGCGGATCTGGTCGCTTTCCTTAGACGTGTGAAACGCATCCAGCACCATCTCGCTGATGATCTTGGCCGCTGGCACATGCTGTGAAAGATTGATGGCGTTTTCGTATTCGGCTTTGGATTGCAAGGCGACTACGGATTCTTCGGCGGATTCTGCGGTGTAGGAATCAGGCATTAAATTTCACTGCGTAGTAAACGGAGGAGACAAAAAACGTCGGGCATTTTCAGCGGGCAGGTGGATCAGGTCAAGGCGGCACTCTGCCCACGGGCTGTGCTGATCCATATCAACGAGAGCCCCCGCCAATTCGGCTACAACAAAGCTGGGGACGACCGTGCCCTCGTTATCTGCCTGATGACGCATAAAAACAATTGCAGACCTGCGCCGAGGAGACCGCTCCAGGCCAGGTTATTAAAGGAATGCTGCGATGATTCTTCGCTTGTCCCGCCTGGCCTCGCTGGGGGCGACGCTTTGTCTGGCGCTACCCCTGCACGCCACTCCAACTGATATCGAACATGGCAAATACGTCGCCCAACTCGGCGACTGCATTGCCTGCCACACTGCCAAGCAAGGCAAAGTCATGGCCGGTGGCCTGGAACTGAGCACGCCAATGGGCACGATCTATTCGAGCAATATCACGCCCGACCGGGGCACCGGCATCGGCGCCTACACCTTCGAACAGTTCGACCGGGTGATGCGTGAAGGCGTGACGCCTGCGGGAATGAACCTGTACCCGGCGATGCCGTATCCGTCCTACGCCAAGATGAGCGCGGAGGACATGCGTGCCTTGTACGCCTACCTGATGCAAGGTGTGGAGCCCGTGCAGCAAGCCAACCTGGACGCGGACATGGGCTTTCCGTTCAATCAACGCTGGGGCCTGGCGCTGTGGAATTTTGCCTTTCTCGACAAACGTCCGTTCCAGGCGGACCCGGAGCGTAACGAGATACTTAACCGTGGTGCGTACCTGGTCCAGGGCCTGGGCCACTGCGGCTCTTGCCATACCCCGCGGGGTATCGCCTTTCAGGAAAAAGCCATGAGCGATGAGGGCCACAGCGGTCAGCATTACCTGGCCGGAGAAACCGTCGAGCACTGGCGCGCCTTGAGCCTGCGCAACTTATGGACGGTTGAGGATACTGTGCAATTGCTCAAGACCGGGCAGAACCGCTTCGCCATGGTGGCCGGCAATATGGCCGATGTGATTCACCACAGCACCCAGCATTTCAGTGACGACGACCTGACGGCCATCGCCAGCTACCTGAAAGCCCTGCCACCCGGTAAAGACGATCTGCCGATGCCGTCTGCGGCCCTTGCACCCGCCGCGCCACCTGCCGACCTGTTCACCAGTCGTGGCGGCCTGGGCTATATGCAGTTTTGCAGCGACTGCCACCGCAGCGATGGCGGCGGGGTCAAAGGCCTGTTCCCGCCCCTGGCGGGTAACCCGAGCATTGCCTCCAGCAACCCGACGTCGTTGCTGCACATCACACTCACCGGCTGGGAGACTGCACAAACCGCAACCCACCCACGGGTCTACACCATGCCCGGCTTCGCCCGCCTGGCGGATCAGGAAATCGCCGAGATCCTTAGCTTCGTACGCACCCGCTGGGGCAATGAGGGCACGCCGATCAGCGCCGCCCAAGTGAAGAAACTGCGTGACCAACTCAACCCGGTCACCACGGATTCGTCAGCCTTTGAAACCCCGCGCCTGGCCGACCTGCTCGCCGCGCCCAACGCCGACCAAGTGGTACGCGGGATGCGCCTGCACCTGCAAACCAAGGCGCTATTGCCTGACAATGTCGGTAACGCGCTGAACTGCACCAGTTGTCATCTCAACGCCGGTACCGTGGCAGACGGTTCGCCGTTTGTGGGCGTATCGGCATTCTTCCCCAGTTACGCGCCACGTGCCGGCAAGGTGGTGACCCTGGAAGAACGCATCAACGGCTGTTTCCGTCGCTCGATGAACGGCACGCCATTGCCGCCGCAATCCGCCGACATGCAGGCGATGGTGGCCTACTTTGACTGGATGAAAAACAACACGCGTCCAGAAGACAAAGTCGCCGGGCGCGGCGTGGGTAAGGTCGATCCTGCGATCAAGCCGGACCTGGACAACGGCAAGCAGGTGTATGCCAAGCAATGCGCGGTGTGCCATGGCGACAATGGCCAGGGCCTGGCAGGAGCCAGCGGCGAGCTGGTTTACCCGCCATTGTGGGGCGAACAATCGTTCAACGTCGGCGCGGGCATGGCCCGTACGTACACGGCGGCGGCGTTCGTCAAACGCAATATGCCAATTGGCTTCCACGAGCAATTCCCGCTGGGGCAGGGCGGGCTTTCGGACCAGGAAGCGGTGGACGTGGCAGCGTATTTTTCCCAGCAACCTCGCCCGGATTTCCCGGACAAGATCAAAGACTGGCCCAACGGTGGCAAACCGGCGGATGCGCGCTACTAGTCCAGCTGTGTGAGGCAGGCCTGGAGAATATCCAGGCCTTGCTCCCACACCGCAGGTTCAATGGTCAGTTGTTTGGCGGCAGGCGTGCCATCGGCATGGGCCAATTCAATTTCAAATCGCAAGGAGCTCTGCCCTTGTTACTTGTAGAGCCCTACCTATTCCGACACAAAATCCTTTCCCGCCGCCTTGGACCGATACAACGCTTCATCGGCCCGCGCCATCAGGGCAGCGGGGGACTCACCCATGCGCCGCTCCACCACACCCAGGCTCAGGGTAATGGTGAAGTCGCCTGGCGCGGGCGCTTCCTTGATTTTTTGGCGAATCCGTTCGGCCAGTTCTTTCGCCGTCCCCAAGGTGCTTTTGGGTAGCACCACCATGAACTCATCACCACCCCAGCGCGCAAGCAGGTCACTGGTGCGCACGCAGGCTTCCAGGCTTTCCACCACGCGTATTAGCGTCTGGTCGCCGATGCCGTGGCCGTGTCGGTCATTAATCGGTTTGAAATCATCGATATCCATAGCCACCAGGGCCAGGGGCAGGCGGAAGCGTTCGGCGCGGTCGCACTCCTCCAGCAACACCTTCTCCAGTCGATAACGATTGGCGACGCGCGTCAGGGCGTCCCTCTCGGCCAGGGAGCGGTTTTCGTCCAGCTGCAATTGCAACTGTTGATTGACCCGCGACAACTCCAGGGTCCGTTCCGCGACCAGGGCCTCAAGGGACTGGTTACGCCGTTGTAACTGTTCGAAGGAGCATTTGCGCGTATGAATATTGCGGTGTGCGCCCACCATGCGCGCCACGGAATTATCAGGGTTACGGGCAATGACGTAACCGCGGTCTTCGATCCAGAGGTAGGTGCCGTCTTCTTTTCGGCAGCGGTACTCGGCCCGATAATAGGGCGAGCGCTGGCAGATGTAGTCATCAAACAGCGCCATCACGTGTTGATAGTCCTCGGGGTGGATCACGTTCTCCCAGGTGAACACGCTGTTTTCCAGGGAGTGGCGGGTGTAACCGAGCATCTCGTACCAGCCGGGATTACGGTAGACGTAACCGGTATTGGCGTTCCAGTCCCAGATCCCGTCACTGACCAGTTCCATGATGGCGTGCAACAGGTCGGCGTTGAGGTCGGAAAAGTCATTGCGGAGTGGTTCGTTGCCCGATGTATCGTCCATCAGCGCGCTTCCTGCGAGTGCTGGCTTCTATGGCCAGTCATTGTTGACGCCGATACTCCGTGGCTGGCGCTACTGTACAACGCGGCTCGCGTGCTTTGAATAGGGCAGGTGTGCTGCTTTAGGATAGTGGCAATAGGCTATTTATCGGGCGCCAGCATCTTTGTCCGCGGCTTGCCATCTGCGTTGTGCTGGTAAATCGCCTCCGGTTGGCCCTGCTCATTGAAAAACACCTGGCCGATCCCCGCCGAATTCCACAGCCGTTCACCCGCCTCGGCATGTTCTGGAATATAGGGCACTACTTGCATGGGGCGACGACGGGTAAACCAGTTGAGCGGCGAGCGCGGGGAATAGAGCCAGCGGTTGAGGCGATCGAACCACTCCAGCAGGCGCGGCGGGAACTCGTTCTTGATGCCGCTGCTGGTGATTTGCCAGATCCTGGGGCCGCCGTTGCGATGGCGGATCAGTACCTGGTAGACGAACGAGTAATGCACGTCGCCGGAGAGGATCACGTAGTTACCCGGCGTGCGCGAGTGGCGGAAGATATTCAGGATCACTTGGGCGCTGCCGCGATGAGCCATCCAGTTTTCGGCGTCGACCAGTAGGGGGAAGCCGCACCAGCTGAAGACTTTTTGCACTGTCTCGATCAATTTCACGCCAAAAATCGGTGCGGGCGAGACGATGATGGCCGACGGGTGGTCGAGCAGCTCGTGTTGCAGTTCGCTCAAGGCTTCCCAGTCCAGCAGGCCGGAGGGTTGTTTGAGGGTGAACTCGCTGCGCCAGCGCCGGGTACGGGTGTCGAGAACCACCAGGGCGGGGGTGGTAGGCAATACATAATGCCAGTGCTGGAATTTCAGCAGCGTGGCGAGTAATTCATCTTGCGTTGTCGCCTCCAGATGGTTGTCTTGTACCTGACTGGCAAGTGCTTGGGTCTGGCTCACCAGTTCACCAAACACCTGCGGCTGGTTGCCCCAGCCTTGGCATAGCAGATACGCCAGCAACGCATTGCCGATGATGCGTTTGGAGAAGGGATGGCCGTAGGCGGTTTCTTCCCATTGGGCGCTGAGGTTCCAGTCGTCCGTGATGTCGTGATCGTCGAAGATCATCAGCGTCGACAGGTGGGCGAACACCCGGGCGACTCCAGGCAGCCCGTTGCGAAATTGATCGATCTGCACCTGCTCGCGGGCATAACGTTGCTGTTCCTGCGCGCTCAGTTGCGGTGGTTGTGGAGTGATCAGCGTCCACGGCGTGGGCGACCAGGCCAGCAGATACATCGCGATCACTTCGGCAAAGGTCACCAGGTGATTGTCGGCGGTGCTGCTGGTAAAGATTGGTTTCTTCACGCCGCCGAAAAAGCGTTCGCGCAAGGTCTTGTTACTGTCCAGCGCGGGCAGCAGGTCTGCCCGGTGGTAGTAACTGGCGTGATGGCCGTAGAGGGTGGCGCTGTCATCCACAACGGCACCTTCCAGGTATTCGTCGAACAGGCCCAGGCGCGCGATCAGCCCATGAATCGCGCGCAGCATCGGCCCCGCGACATCGTCCGCGTAGACCTGGTCGCCGCTCATCATCAGCAAGGCAGGGCGTTCTGCCACGGTCGGGGCTTGCGCCAACAGACGATCAATGCACAGCAACCCGTCGTCAGCGCGATGGTGAGGCTTGCGGCAGGAACCGTGGACCAGTTGATGGATGCGTCCATGCACGACGAAATCGGGCAGCGTGGCGCCTGGGTACAGCAGATGGGGTGCCCATTGGGCTATCCCGTCGCCGTCGATAAGCACGTCATAGTGGATGTTTACATCCAGAGGCAGGGCGTCAGTCAGGGGCACATCGATCAAGTGAATAAATGCATGGCGCCCGACGGGGACGATCTGACAATGTGCATCCAGGCGGACATCCAGCGCCTGTGCCTGGGCTGGCTGCAGCCTTATTGTCAGCTTCAGTTCCCGGCTCGCCATCAGCCAGAGCACCAGACGCTTGGGTTCCAGGCGGCGCAGCAAAGGGCCGGCGAGTACGGGGGGAAGTGACTGCAGTTCAGGCATAAAACAGGCGGCTCAAGATAAAGACGAGCGCCTAGGATAACGCAGAGAATGTTGGCGTTTCGTCAACGGAGTTAAGGTGGCAAAAAAATCATGTTGTTAATAAGAAAGAAGCAGCGCACGGAGTGCTGCTTCTTCTTTATTAGTTATGCAAGGGGAGAGGTTATTTAAAGAAGATAGCCGCCGCCGAGACCGTCCACTCCACCGCGATTACGCTTACGATCACTGTCTGCGCCGTGCTCACTATCAATGATCGAATTATCGGGGGCGATGTCATCAAGACTACGTTTCGAGCGGGAGTTGACCTGCTCGCTGGCTTGGCTATCGAGGAGAGGGCTGTAGGTGGGGGCGGGGTTAAAACTGATTGGACTGAACATGGTGATGCCTCACTATTAATAATTGGGTTTTACATGGCATGTTCTTCCCTGTAACAGTGCGAAGTCTAAGTTAGTGAGGTTTAGTATTTTTGGCGAGGCGTTCTATGTTTCTGCTTGTAATGAGTGGAAGGGTTTCTTATTGACTTTTCCAGCTGATTAATAGTTAAGGCTAGGTTAAAGGAATGCAGTAGTGTATTAGTTGATGTTTATTTGGTTGTTGTCTGTTATCGGTTATGAACAAGCAGGGGCCGTATGGATGCCCCTGCCGGCCAATGGATCAGCTGTTCGCCACGACCGTCACCTTCGGTACGGTAAAGCGAAACTCACTGCCCTGACCCAACTGGCTCTGTGCATCGATCCTGCCGCCATGCGCCTTAACGATGCCTTGAGTGATATACAGCCCCAGCCCGCTGCCCGTGGGGTTGTTTTCAGCCTGGGTCCAATAGCGATCAAATACATGGGGCAACTGGTCAGGCGCAATGCCTTCACCGGAATCGCGTACCGAAAACACGATCTCTTCGCCGTTGCTCATGGCGCTGATACCGATGTTCCCCTGGCGCGGGGTGAACTTGATCGCGTTGCCGATCAGGTTCGACAGCACCTGGAACAAACGCTCCGGGTCGGCATTGATCTGCAGGCCAGGCTCGGCATTGAACGACAGGTCGATACCTTTTTCCGTGGCCAGCGGTACCAGCAGTGAATACGCCTCTTCAAATAACTGGCTGACGTCCAGCGCCACCGGCTTGACCACATAGCGCCCGGCCTCGATTTTCGAGGTGTCGAGCAAGTCCTCCAGCAGTACATTCATACGCCCGGCGGCCTGTTGCATGGTGTCGATAGCCGAGGAGATCCGTCGTGAAGTGTGTGGGCCGTCGGAACTGAACGCTTTTTGCATCATGCCGCAGAGCATGGAGATGACGGTCATTGGGTTACGCAGATCGTGGGAAACCACGGCAACCAATTCATCCCGCGCACGCACCGCTTGTCGTTCGCGCAGCACTTGGCGGGACAGGTCGTTCTCCAGCGCCGAGCGGCGCAAGTCGTTAGCGGCAAACAGGTCGCCATGGCTCCACTGGGTGGAAATGCCGGCCATTTCCACTTTCCAGATTTCAAACGACGTACGTGGGCGAAGGCGCAGGCCGGCGTCGGAGGTCTCCAGGTTCAACGGCTTGTTCGGGTCACCGCTCCAGTTGATGTTCTCCTTCACTTCCGGGCGGAACCATAGCACCCCGTTATCCACAGGCTTAGGCAGGCTCATGGCGA
This sequence comes from Pseudomonas haemolytica, assembly GCF_009659625.1. Taxonomy (GTDB): domain Bacteria; phylum Pseudomonadota; class Gammaproteobacteria; order Pseudomonadales; family Pseudomonadaceae; genus Aquipseudomonas; species Aquipseudomonas haemolytica. Next base: position 91,733 of record NZ_VOIW01000007.1, read on the forward strand.
GTACACCACTGGCCACGGCTTGATACTCGGCGGCAGGCGGGTAAGCCGAGGCCAGGTTATGGCTGGAAAATACCGGTTGGCCGCTGTCCTGCAGCCACTTGTGCAGCGCGCGGATTTGCGCCGGTTCCGGGCAGTTGCCGTAGCGGTGCATTTGTTTGTCTTCAATGATTGCCACGCCGCCGGACAGGGTCAGGTCCATCAACAGCTGACCTTGCTGGGCCAGGCCGTCGAACACATTGTCCTCAGCGGCTTTCATCGCATGGTCGAGCAGCGCCAGCGCTTCGACTTTTTCTTCGCGTTGACGGCTCAGGTCCAAGGCTTCCATGGCACTGATCTGCAGCGACAGGACCTGGCCGATGGTCTGGCAGGCCATGCGCAAATCGTTAGGCACCAGCAGCGGCTCACGATTGCCGCAACTGATCAGGCCCCAGAGTTTGTCGCCCTTCATCAGCGAAATACTCATCGACGACAACACGCCCATGTTCTGCATGTACTGGCAGTGAATCGGCGACACACTGCGCAGTGTGGCAAAGCTCAAGTCCAGGGGTTGGCCGGTGTCCGGGCGCAATTTAGGCAGCAGCGGCACCGGTTCGTAGGAAGCATTCGGGATGATGCGTAGCCAGTTGGTGCGATACAACTCGCGGGCTTGTTCAGGGATGTCGGACGCCGGGAAGAACAGGCCGTTGAACAGCTCCATGAACGGTGCCGACGCTTCGGCGATCACCTGGCCATGGCCTTCTTCTTCGAAGCGATAGATCAGTACCCGGTCATAACCGGTCATGGCCTGGATTTCATTCACGCTGATGGCGTACAGCGCCTGCAGGGTCTTGGCTGACTGCAAGCGTTGCAGCATCTTGCCCAGGTCACTGGTGCGGCCATTGCGCGCCCTGGGTTTGAAATCCTCTAGCCGTGGCTCGAACTCCAGCACCAACACATCCTGATGGCGATGCAGCAGGCCCTCGAATTGCGCACCTTTGAAGGTGACATGCAGGGATGGCGCGTCGAAAAAGGTATTGTCCTCGGCCATGGCTTGCACAGCCTGGGCATGCTCGGCGCCGACCAGTTTATGCAGCGGCTGATTCAATAAAGCTTCCGGCGCGTGGCCGAACAGTGTGCCGACGTTGGCGCTGACCTGGATGATCTTCAGTTCCGGTTCCGACAGGGTCAGCAGCACACCGTGGGGCTGGATCGCCCCCGGAAAGCGGATGGGCTCATCGGCGCAGTTGGCAAGCAGCTCTTCAAAATCTTCGGGTTTCACAGCAGTACCTCCTGGCTGTCGAGCCATTGCTCAAAGCCGCTGAATGTCGAGCGGGCAGCCATCACCGCGCGCTGTTTGGCGGGCATGTCCAGCGATAGGCTGCCCAGGTAATCGAGAAATTCTTTCCAGCGCCGACCGGTCTCGGCACCGTATACATTGAGAAAGGAAGCGCCGTTGTCGCTATCTAGCGCCAGGCGTGTAGCCATTTCCCTGCGCAACACCTGGCCCCCGAGGGTGGCGCCTTCCAGTACATACAGGGCTCCCAGGCAGGCAGCGGGGCTATCAAAGGTTGGGAGTCGGGTGCAACGCGGTAGGGCGTTTATAGCGTGATCATCCAGGCCGAAGGCGTTGAGGTCTCTGATCAATGTCGGGGTTTTCGCACGCAATAGGCAGTCGAAGCCATTGGGGATCAAGCCATTGCCGTAAAGCGCCGCTTCTATCGGCGCGTAAAACCCGTAATACGCTTCAAGCAAGCGTCGGTACCAATCCGCATCCAGGCGTACGGAGAAAAACGGCAGGCGCTTTTCCAGTGCTACGTGCAGCGACCCTGTGCCTGTGCGCAAGGCTTCCAGCAATGAGGGCACACCAATGTCATGGGCCTGTGAAAGCATTCAATGAGCTCGAATTGTGGGCTTCTCAGCCATGCATGACGCGAAAAAGTCGGCGACAATTCTACACAACTCATGGCCGTCGGCTGAGCGCTCAAAGCGAAAAGTCTGACCGGTGGATCAGAAATATCGCTGCCTGCCTGGTTAATGACCGCGTCGCCGGAGTTGAAGTTCGGTTTGAATGATGTCGCAGCGCTATCAATGCATCGGCGCGCCTTGGTGTTTCAACGCCGACTGTACGCATTTAAGCAGGCGCTCGGTGCTCCACGGCTTGGGTAGAAACCTAACGTTCCCTCCCAGTTGCGAAGCCAGCGCCGTGTTGCCTGAGGTCAACAACACCGGTATGGACGGCCAACGATGCGCCACCACGCGGCTCAAGTCATAGCCGTTCAATAGGCCGGGCATTTGGATATCGCTGACGATCAGGTCCACCTGCTCATCATCGCGCTCCAGGAAAATCATCCCGGCATCTGCCGACGGAAACGAAGTCACATGCGCCCCGAATTCCTCCAGTACCTCAACCAATAACGAGCGAATGATCTCGTCGTCTTCCAATACCAAAATCGATGGCTGAGCCATGATCCTTACTCCACCATCAGGGTTCAGTAAGGTGGAGTGGGAGGGGCGCGCAGAGGTTCGATTGGATGTTTTTTAGGCGATGGGTGGTCGTGTACTCACAGGTTAGGGGTATCGGATGCGCCTGATTGAACCGCTGGGGGTACGCCGGCTTAAACAGGCATAATTGTCGGTAATAGCCGAAGTGGAGCCCTCGATGAAGTACGCCTTGTTCACCCTCGCCCTGACGCTCACCACCAGTCCGGCCTTCGCCGCCGGTGACGCTGAAGCGGGCGGCAAACTCTTCACCAAGACCTGCGGCGGTTGCCACAGCATCGGCGAGGGCGCTCGCGGTGGTTTCGGCCCGCAGCTTAACGGCATCATCGGCCGACCGGCCGGCACCACCACGGACTATCAGTATTCGGATGCGATGAAGAACTCCGGGGTAGTGTGGACGCGGGACAAGCTTGCCGCTTATATCGAAGCGCCGAAGAAGGTGGTGAGTGGGACGCGGATGATTTTCTGGGGCATCAGTGATCAGGAGAAGATTGAGAATATCCTGGCGTATCTGGAGACCTTTCAAGCCAAGTGAGTTGCCGGATGGGTATTGAGCTGATGCACCGCTCCCACATTTGAGCTGAGTCCGGCATAAGCAATCAGCCGGACAGGCGAGCGGGGCATCAATAGCGAACCTGCGGGGCAAGATCTGGGAATTTGCTTGCAAGCTCCGTCAAGCATTGCTGCAGCATCTTCGCATCGTGGGGCATGCGTGCTGAAAAGACGTCCCAGCCAGAGAACTCAAGCGCTTGGGGCAGTTCTACCAAGGCGGTGATGGCGTCCCAGAAAGCGTCCCAGTTTCGGCCGTACCAATTGGGGAAATTGAGTGAGTTGCATAGCGTGCTGTGGAGTTCTTCGGCGTTGTTGATGCTGCTCAGGTCTATTTTGATGAGGGATGGTCTGGTCATGTATTCACCGTTGATGCAGTTAGGTAAAGCCTACGCAAATACCACACCGTTGAAGGTGTGAGTGCAGCAGTCACAAAAAGGCTTCATTTGCCCAGGCGTTAGCTGTGGATTGACCTTTTTCAGCAGGCCCGCTTCGTCGACGAATAAACCGCTGTAATAAGTCGATTCATCTACTCTCACATACTCATTGATGTCTTTTTCATGTAGCGCAACCATCCACAGTATCGGTTCTGAACGATCCAAGCGTGCGCTGGCTTCGCTGTAAACCTGATCCCATGGCTGGCCAACCTTGGAAAGCAGAAACCGGAAGAGCGGCGTGTAATCAAAACCGTGTCTTTGATGGCTGTGCATTGAGCCTCGGGTTGATAGCGCGCGCTTTTCGTTTTTGCTGTGTCGTTCGTACCTGTAGGCGTTGCCACCCCCGTGGCACACGCCGTGGGTTCGGGTGTTGACTGAGCGATAAAGCAAAGGCTTTTGCAGTACGGGTTTCATTGCATCAAGAGTCCTTCTGGGGCTGCCTTGGAGGTGGGGGCCAGGCGCCTTGGTAGCGGAAGGAAATTTGGTAGTCGAAGTCATTGGGTTTAATCATGTGCTGGAAATATGGCTGAATAATTTTTATCCAGCTAGGGCGCACGTTGAACACGTCGGCATATATCGCAGTCTCCTCGCCTAAACCCAGCGCTTCAAAAACACTGTCTGAATCTTCGATATCCGCTGAATACTCATCCGCCTTCAAGTCATTGCTGTGCTTTTCGTACCATCGCAATCTGACGTTCATCACCATTTTCCGAGTTCCTCTTTATCTATAAATTCGACGTTTTGGGTCCGCCGGTCCTCGACGCTCGGCGGTATAAGGATCAAATGCGCCTAGATGTTCCAAATCGCTGTTTCGATAGACTTCCAGCTCGCCTTTCTTGGAATCCCATTCAAATAGTTTTCTCCTTTTTGCATCTATCCAACGCTCGCGTAAGCCAGCCCCGCCTAGTCTCGGTGTCAACGGCTTTTGGGGGATCAAACCTGGAAAGCCCGTTATCTCCTCGGTCCTGGGTGCCGGGAAGTAATCATGATCCGGGTTTTTCAAGCCCTTGCGTGGCTCATTCACCACCACATACAGCGGCCGAACCCCCGACCCCACCGGAAACACCAGAATTAAATCCCGATACTGCGGCGGATAAATCGGGTTCACCAGAATCTGCGCAGCTTTCTCCGTCGGCGGATAAATCCAGATCACCGGCGCCTGCGGCGCAGCCTCCAATGCCGGTATACCTAAGGTGTCACCTCGATCAACGGCGGGCGTCCAGATCAGCTCCACACCCTCATCCAGATCCGCCACGAACTGATCGCCACGGCGTTGAAACTGCACCACATCAATCATCTGCCACTCGGCATTGTTACCCGTGTAAAACCCATACCCCGTGAGCGTGCCGTCCTCGCGTTGCTCGATATGCAAACGCATCTGCGACCGCGCCCGCTGCATCGAGCGCAACTGCTCCTCGCTATAAAGCGCGCTGTCACCCAGCTCCGAAGGCCAAGCCAACGCCACCAACCCAGTCAACAGGCCACCGGCGACGGACCCGACGGCAGTGGCCGCCTAGTCCAAAACCGCCGAGCGCAACGCCAATTGCCCCAAGCCAGCGGGCAGTGCGCTACCACTGATCTTGCGCAACGCAACCGCGCCTCGACTATCCACCTCGCGCCCGCCCAACAGGCTTAAATGGCCGTACTCTTTGATGAGCTCCAACGGGACATACCCGGCCGGGTTGAAGTAATGGGTGATGCCGTCCGGCAGTTGGCAGGGCTTGATGAAAACGCAGCCGGGAGGTTTGGCTTGCGTAGGAGCTGGAGTAGGGGATGGCTCGAAAAAATCAACAGATGGCGAGTACGGCACGCGTGACGGCTGCGGGATAAGGATGCGCTGTATGAGTAGCTCTGCTTCGGTGGGTGGATAAAAGCGTTCTGACATGAGCAGCTCACTTCCTTGTGCGAGGGAGTGAGGCTACGAGGGGGATTAAGGTACTGATATCGGCTTTGTTCTAGGGCCTGCGTGGGAAAAGTCAGCTTATGGTGGTGACCTCTGGAGTGTGTGTTTTACCCGGCAGTTACAACCTGCATGTAAGTAGGACTGTTCTGATTTCCATCTGACCTCATCTTTATTTGCAAAGCGTTTGCTACGGTCGCGTGAAAAATATGCGACGGAAACGCTAAATGCTGACGTTCAACTTCCTGTGGAAAAACCATCCAGAAATCTTCGGACATGCAGCGCCTTGCAGAACCAACGGCGCCAAGAATTTCAGTGACCAATGCGCTATAAATCTTGGCGTAGCACTGCGCAGATCGGGTGCCGACCTGAGCAGATTGAGAGGTGTGCGCTATTGTTGGCATCATCCCAAAAGTGAAGGCCATGTGTTGGCAGCTGAGGAGATGGCCAAGGCTTTAAGCAACGCGAACATCCCCGGTTTGCAGCGCGTAAAGAAGGTAAAACCTGAAGATTTCGAAGATGTGTTGGCGGGTCAGCAAGGCATTATCTTTTTCAAAGACTTTTGGCGTCGAGGGAACGAGACGTTTGGCAATCGCAGTGGTGACCACATTGACCTTTGGAATGGGCGGCGGTTGACGGATTGGCTGAGCTATCCGCGTATCCAGTTGGGTTTTTCGATTGAGGGGACGTTCTCGGATTACCACGAGTCCAGGGAGGTTTGGTTTTGGAAGGTTATATGAAGGTTTTTAAGGGCGTGGTGTTTGTCGCTTGCGTGGTTGTGGTGGCGGTTGGGGTTTTTAACGGGATAGTGATGGCGGTTTCTGCGTACTTTGGACCGTTTTATGACGGGGACGCGGAGCAAAATCGGAATTTTGGGATTTGGTTGGTGGGGAATGGGGTTGTGATGCTGTTTGCGATGGTGGGGGGAGCGGTTTGGTATCGCAGATATTTACGGAGGGGGCGGGTATGAGTTTTCACAGTTGCGAACCAGTGAAGTAAGTTTTTTCAGCCCCCGCATTTGATGTGGGACATCTGTTGAATTGTGTAAGCAGTAAAAAAGACCTTGGAACGGCAAGGTCTTTTTTTATCCGCCGATCAGCCCAGCAAATGCTTGGAAATCAACCGTGAGATTTCCACAATCGAGGTCTTCCCAGTGAATTCAAACCTCACCTTCCCCAACGACGAAAAGTAAATCTCCAGCTCTGAATCCAAGTCAAACGTGCCGGAAGTTTCCACCGAATACGCGACGATATTTTTATACGGCAGCGAGGTGAAGTCCTTCTTGCTGCCGGTAATGCCCTGCACGTTCACCGCGATGATGCGCTTGGTGGTGAAGACCACGCCGTCGCGCAAGGCCTTGTAAGCGTCGACCACTTCCTCGCCGTCCAGCAATAGGGCCGATACGCGTTCGGCGTATTCGTTGTTTTGTTTGAGCTTGAAGAAGCCTTTGTTGTTGAAGTCGATCATGTGCCTGTCCTGGGTCGGTGGTGTCGCCGGTGTATGACGTTTTGCTCGCGGATCTGTATCTAACGCCCCGGCCCTTCAAGGCCCTAGCATGGCGCGTAACACTACAGCGTTGGCGAAGGATTTCACGCTGGCAGAATAAAAATCCAGGAGTGAAACGATGCCCGATATGTCCAGCTTGCTTGCCTATGGCCTGATTTCACTTGGCATGGTGCTGACGCCCGGGCCGAATATGATTTACCTGATTTCCCGCTCGATCTGCCAGGGGCGCACGGCCGGGTTGATCTCCCTGGGCGGGGTGGCGCTGGGGTTTGTGGTGTATATGGTCTGTGCGGCACTGGGTATCACCGCCGTGGTGATGGCGGTGCCCTTTGCCTACGACGCGTTGCGGCTCGGCGGCGCGCTGTATCTGGCGTATCTGGCCTGGCAGGCGGTCAGGCCGGGTGGACGGTCGCCGTTCCAAGTGCGGGATTTGCCCAAGGACAGCCCACGCAAGCTGTTCACCATGGGCTTAGTCACCAACCTGCTCAACCCCAAGGTGGCAGTGATGTATTTGTCGTTGCTGCCCCAATTCATCGACCCGAACGGTCATGGCAGTGTGTTGATGCAATCCCTGGTGCTGGGCTTCACGCAGATTTTTATCAGCGTGAGCGTCAACGCGGTGATTGCCTGCATGGCGGGTTCCATCGCAGTGTTCTTCGTCACCCGGCCGAGTTGGCAGGTGGTGCAGCGATGGGTGATGGGGTCGGTGTTGATGGGGTTGGCGGTGCGTATGGTGGTGGAGGGGCGGCGGTAAGTCCGCGTTACAGGATGGCGTTGAGGTAATCCTTCAGGTTGGTCAGCGGCCCGCGCAGTTCATCCAACTGAGCAGCGTTTTGCACGTCACTCGCCAACCGTTGCAGCTCGCGGCCCATCACCGTATCGGCCCCGCCCAATGCCTCAAGTGCTTGATCGACACATTCCGCGAGTTTGGATTGAATAACGGCCAAATCCCGCTGCCGCACCAATAACCCAAATACTTCCCGCTCATACCCATCCATCACCGGATCATCCCGCAGAACCGGGCTGCCGCCGTCCGTCTCGTGCGCGAGTTTTAATGCAAAGAGCGCAACCGCTTCCAGCGTCAATTCCATTGTTACGGTGCCTCTGTTTTTTGGGGGGAGGGCGATCATCACCGTTCTGTGGTCGAAAAAAAAGACCCGGGTGCAGGTGTAGGCTACAAGGCTGGATAGGGCCGGCGGCATTGATATTGGCGCAGTCTCGGAAAGACAGGGATAAACGCATTCTTTACTTGATGGCTGCAACTCGCCGATACTAGGATGAGATAAGTTCTCAAATGCATCTATCTATCAGGCCGAGGCTTTCCGTGTCGTCGTCATCCACTCCCCCAGTGCCTCACGTCGATGTTCGCACCTTGTATGTCAATCATCACGCGTGGCTGCTGGGTTGGTTGCGCAAGCGAATGCGCCATGGCGACCACGCTGCCGACCTGGCCCACGATATCTTTGTGCAGATCCTCGGCAAGCCGGAACAACTGCAGGAACTGCGGCAGCCACGTGCCTGGTTGAGTACCGTGGCGCGTGGCGTATTGGTTGATCGGGTTCGCAGGCAGCGGATCGAACGGGCTTACCTGCAAGCCATTGCGCATCTTCCGGAAGCCGAGGTGCCATCGCCCGAGTCGCAATTGATTTTATTGGAAACCCTGTCTCGCGTGGATGCATTGCTTAATGGCCTGCCTGCCAAGGTGCGCATGGCTTTCCTGATGTCGCGCCTTGACGGCCTCAGCTACAAGGACATCGCCGAGCGCTTGGCTGTCAGCCTAAGCTCGGTGGAGAAGTACATGGCCAGCGCTATTCGTCATTGCTACCTGGCCCAACGATGAGCCTTCACTCTTTGCCCGAACTTCCAGATTCTGTGCTCGACCAGGCCATCAGCTGGCTGGTTAAAATCGAGTCCGGTGGCTCAAACCCAGGGCTTCTGGAGGCCTGCCAACGCTGGCGCCAAGCCGATGCGCTGCATGAAGCAGCCTGGCAAGCGCTGCGCCAAAGCGACGCGACCTTCCACGGGTTGGCCGCTCTGCCCGGCACCGTCGCGAGCGATACGCTACAAAACCTGAACAGTGGTCGCCACAGCCGGCGCCACGCGATCAAGTTGCTGGGGATGGGGCTGGTGGTCAGTGGTGTGGCCGGTTGGTCGCTGCGTGAAAGCACGTGGGTACCCTGGGGAGCGGACTATGCCACCGGGGTCGGCGAGCGACGCCAGTTCATGCTCAATGATGGCACCCGCCTGCAATTGAACACTGCCAGTGTGGTGGACGTTAAATTCACTGCCCGGCACCGACTGATCGGACTGCGCCGTGGCGAAATTTTCATCGATACCGGCAAGGACAACGCTGCGCCGGACGGGCGCCGCAGCTTCTGGGTCAGCACCCCGCACGCACGTTTGCAGGCCATCGGTACCGCTTTCGCTGTGCGTGACGACCATCAAGGCACGCGAGTGCGTGTCGAGGACGGTGTGGTGGCTATTCATGGTCAAGGCGAGCAGGTTTTGATCGCTGCCGCTGAAGAATATGTGATCGATGCCAATGGCAGTCACCGTGTCGACGTAAGCAGCATTAACGCCAGTGCGTGGACACGTGGCCAGTTGGTGGCCAAACGCATGCTGCTGCGCGACCTTGCCGCCGAACTGGCGCGTTATCGTCACGGCTGGCTGCGCTGTGATCCGGATATTGCGCAACTGGAAGTATCCGGCGTATTCCAGCTTGATGACATTGACCGGGCCCTGAGTGCATTGAGCGATTCGTTGCCCGTACGTCTTGAACGTTTTACCCCGCTCTGGACCCGTATCGTTGCCCGTTAAACGCGATGAGAAAAAATCGCAAAACTTTACGGGTTTCTCCGAGCCCTTCGACAGACAGGAAATACATTCAGTCATTCGAAAGGAACTCAGCGTCCATGTCCTCTGCCTTTACTTTCCCTCAGCCGCTCCAGCGCAGTGCGCTTGCGCTTACCCTGCGTAGTGTTTTGCTGGCCGGTGTGACCAGCCTGCCCCTGGCCAGTTTTGCGGTGCAGGCAGAAAACGTCGACAGCCGTCATTACGATTTGGCGGGCGGGCCGCTAGACGACGCGCTCAACCGCTTTGCCCAGGTTGCCGGTATCAGCCTTCCCTTTGACCCGGCGTTGGTGCAAGGCAAACGCGCACCGGCGCTGCGTGGTGATTATGGCGTACATGAAGGCCTCAACCGCCTGCTCGTCGACAGTGGCCTGGCGGCTATTCGGACTGCCAGAGGCAACTATTTGCTGGTCGCGCGCACCCGCGACAGTGAAGCACTCGAATTGGGCGCTACCACCATCAGCGGCCTGAGCCTCGGGGCAGCCACTGAGAACAGTGGTTCCTACACCACTGGGGTCATGCAGACCGCAACCAAGTTGCCGCTGTCCCTGCGCGAGACTCCGCAATCCGTGACGGTGATTACGCGCCAGCGCATGGATGATCAGGCCATGCGCAGTCTCGATGATGTCGTCCAGGCCACCCCGGGGCTGCGAATGTCGGCTGCGCGCCCGGCCAACAGCGAGTTTTTCGCCCGCGGCTTTCCTATCACCAACATTATGTTCGATGGCCTGCCGACCACTTACAACGCCGACTGGGTCGCCACTGCCGATCTGGCGCCTTACGACCGAGTCGAAGTGGTCCGTGGCGCCACCGGCATGATGCAAGGCGCCGGCAACCCGTCGGCAGCCATCAACATGGTGCGCAAGCGTCCCACCAAAGAGTTCCAGGCCAGTATCACCGGCAGTGCCGGCAGTTGGGACAACTATCGCAGTGAGTTGGATGTGTCCGGCCCGGTTACTGACAGCGGCAGCGTGCGTGGCCGTTTTGTGGGTGCCTACCACGACAAGGACAGCTATCAGGATTACGCAGGGCGTGAGCGCGGCGTGTTCTACGGCGTTACCGAGTTTGACCTGACCGACAGCACCACCCTGACCGTGGGTGCATCCGATCAGAACGACAATAACAACATCAACTGGGGCGGCTTACCGGTGAACCCGAACGGTAGCCACATGGGCTTCTCCCGTTCCAAATCGTTCGGCTACAGCTGGTCGCACCAGGACATCGACAACAAAACGCTCTTTGTCGAGCTCGACCAGCGTTTCGACAACGACTGGCGTCTGCATTTGGGGGCCTCGAAAAACTGGTCTGACTTCAAGTTGGTGGGGGCGGTTCTGGAACGTAACAATGACGCGACCTACCGGCAAAGAGTGTTCAACCAAGGGCGTGACTACGACCAGTCCACCTATGATTTCTTCGCCAGCGGCCCCTTCGCTCTGATGGGGCGTCAGCATGAGCTGGTAGTCGGCGCCAGCAAGCGCGAACTCAAGACCGAGGCCGTGGGTGGCACGACCTTCATCAATAATATCGACATCAACCATTTCAACCCGAATACGCCCAGGCCGTTCGTTCCAGATATCTACTCCATCAACGACAAGGTCGATCAAGAGGGCCTATACGTCACCACGCGCTGGGATCTCGCCGACCCGCTGAAAGTCATTCTCGGCGCGCGCCTGGACTGGTACGACTCGACCTCGATTTATAATCAGACCAACGACCAGTACTACACCTCGGGCAAAACCAAGGAAACCCGTCACCTCACCCGCTATGCCGGCCTCATCTATGACCTGGACGACAACCACTCTGTCTATGCCAGCTACACCGACATCTTCCAGCCCCAGAGCGAAAAGAACAGCGACGGGGCCGGGATCAAGCCCATCACCGGCGAAAATTACGAAGTGGGTATCAAGGGCGAATACTTCGGCGGCGCGCTGAACGCCAGTGCTTCGCTGTTCCAGATCGACCAACTGAACCGCGCGGCGGAAGTGGCGGACGCCAGCACCTGCCGGGTTATCCCTGTCGGCGCCTATGGCTGTTACGAAGCCGCCGGCAAAGTTCGCAGCCAGGGTATCGAACTGGAGATCAACGGTGCACTGACGCCAAACTGGCAGGTCGGCGCCGGCTACACCTTCGCCCAGGCCAAGTACAAAAAGGATGCAGACACTTCCAAGGAAGGCACCCTGTTCGACACTGACGTGCCTCGTCACATGTTCAAGGCCAGCACCACGTACCACCTGCAGGGTGATCTGAACAAGCTGCGTGTCGGTGCAAACGTCTACAGCCAGAGCAGTACCTTCAATAAAGGCCGCAACGTGTTTGGCAATTACCATATCGAACAGGAGGCCTATGCGCTGGTGGGGCTGATGGCTGGCTACCAGGTCAGTAAACACCTGGACACCCAACTGAACATCAACAACCTGTTCGATAAAAAGTATTACCAAGGGGTTGCCAGTAACTCTACGTGGAGTCCGTACGATGTGTATGGTGACCCGCGTAACTTTACGGTTACGGCGAAGTACACGTTCTGATTTGAGGGGGTGGGGCTAGCGCTATCAGGCACTTGCCCCGCAGGAGACTTCGTCGGTCGCGCACTTTTCTACAGACGAAAAAAAAGACCTTGAATTTCAAGGTCTTTCTTTAAGATGGTGCCCCGAGGGAGACTCGAACTCCCACTCCTTTCGAAAACGGATTTTGAATCCGCCGCGTCTACCAATTCCGCCATCAGGGCTCAATGGCGGCGAAGTATAGAGATGAGATTACCGTTGGTCAATCACGTTTCATGGTCAATTTTCACTATTTCCGCTAGACTTCCCGGCCCTGCTAGACGAACCCCATCATGCGCGTTGCTGACTTTACTTTTGAGCTCCCTGATTCGCTGATCGCTCGCCACCCTTTGGCCGAGCGTCGCGCCAGTCGACTGCTGACCCTGGACGGGGTGAGCGGTGCCCTCGCACACCGTCAATTCACTGATTTGCTTGAGCATTTGCGCCCAGGCGATTTGATGGTTTTCAACAATACCCGGGTGATTCCGGCGCGGCTGTTTGGCCAGAAAGCTTCCGGCGGCAAGCTGGAAATCCTGGTGGAGCGGGTGCTGGACAGCCATCGCGTGCTGGCTCATGTGCGCTCCAGCAAGTCGCCCAAACCTGGTTCTTCCATCCTGATCGATGGCGGTGGCGAAGCCGAGATGGTGGCGCGCCACGATGCTTTGTTCGAACTCAAGTTCGCCGAGGAAGTGTTGCCACTGCTGGAGCGTGTCGGCCATATGCCGTTGCCTCCTTATATAGACCGCCCCGACGAAGATTCGGACCGCGAGCGCTATCAGACGGTGTACTCCCAGCGCCTCGGTGCCGTTGCAGCGCCGACTGCCGGCCTGCATTTCGACCAGCCTCTGCTGGATGCAATTGCTGCCAAGGGCGTCGAGACTGCCTATGTGACCCTGCACGTGGGGGCCGGCACGTTTCAGCCGGTGCGTGTGGATAACATTGAAGACCACCATATGCACAGCGAATGGCTGGAGGTCAGCCAGGAAGTGGTGGACGCGGTAGCTGCGTGCAAGGCGCGTGGCGGGCGGGTCGTGGCGGTGGGCACTACCAGCGTGCGGTCGCTTGAGAGTGCGGCGCGCGATGGCGTGCTCAAGCCGTTCAGTGGCGACACGGATATCTTTATTTACCCAGGCCGGCCATTCCATGTGGTCGATTGCCTGGTCACCAACTTCCATCTGCCGGAATCCACGCTGTTGATGCTGGTGTCGGCATTTGCCGGTTACCCGGAAACCATGGCCGCTTATCAAGCCGCCATCGCCAACGAGTACCGTTTTTTCAGCTACGGTGATGCGATGTTTATCACCCGTAACCCGGCGCCACGCGGCCCAGAGGGAACTTTATGAGTCGTATGTCGTTTGAACTGCTGGCTACCGACGGCAAGGCCCGTCGTGGTCGCCTGACCTTTCCGCGCGGCACCGTGGAGACCCCGGCGTTCATGCCGGTTGGCACCTACGGCACCGTCAAGGGCATGCTGCCGCGGGACATCGTCGCCACCGGCGCCGAGATCATCCTCGGCAACACCTTCCACCTGTGGCTGCGCCCGGGCACGGAAGTGATCAAGAAGCATGGCGACCTGCATGATTTCATGAAGTGGCAAGGCCCGATCCTCACCGACTCCGGTGGTTTCCAGGTGTTCAGCCTGGGCGCCATGCGCAAGATCAAGGAAGAGGGCGTGACCTTTGCCTCGCCGGTGGACGGTTCCAAGGTGTTCATGGGCCCGGAAGAGTCGATGCAGGTGCAGCGCGACCTGGGCTCCGACATTGTGATGATTTTCGACGAGTGCACGCCGTACCCGGCTGACGAAGATGTCGCGCGGATTTCCATGGAGTTGTCCCTGCGTTGGGCCCAGCGTTCGAAGAATGCTCATGGCGACAACACGGCGGCGCTGTTCGGTATCGTTCAGGGCGGCATGCATGAAAGCTTGCGCAAGCGCTCGTTGGAAGGCTTGGACAAGATCGGCTTCGACGGCCTGGCTATCGGCGGTTTGTCGGTGGGCGAGCCCAAGCACGAGATGATCAAGGTGCTGGATTACCTGCCGGGCCTGATGCCCGCTGACAAACCTCGTTACCTTATGGGCGTTGGCAAACCGGAAGATCTCGTAGAGGGTGTGCGCCGCGGTGTGGACATGTTCGATTGCGTGATGCCAACCCGTAATGCCCGCAATGGGCATCTGTTCATCGATACAGGCGTGCTGAAGATCCGTAACGCGTTCCATCGCCATGATGATTCGCCGCTGGATCCCACCTGTGACTGCTACACCTGCCAGAACTTCTCCCGTGCGTATCTGCACCATCTGGACAAGTGTGGGGAAATGCTGGGTAGCATGTTGAATACCATCCACAATTTGCGTCACTACCAAGTCCTGATGGCTGGTTTGCGCGAGGCTATTCAACAGGGTACATTGGCCGCCTTCGTCGATGCCTTCTATGCCAAGCGCGGGCTCCCTGTGCCGCCCTTGGACTGAGTTTTCCGACCCTAAGATTCACTATTTGCAACTGGAGTGCTAAATGAGCTTTTTTATCTCTAACGCCATGGCTGACGCCGCTGCGCCTGCTGCTGCCGGCCCTATGGGCGGTGGTTTCGAGTGGATTTTCCTGGTCGGCTTCCTGGTCATCTTCTACCTGATGATCTGGCGTCCACAGGCCAAGCGCGCCAAAGAGCAGAAAAACCTGCTGGGCAGCCTGCAGAAAGGCGACGAAGTCGTGACCACTGGCGGCATCGCCGGCAAGATCACCAAGGTTTCCGACGCTTTCGTGGTACTGGAAGTCTCCGACACCGTCGAAATGAAGTTCCAGAAGGGCGCCATCGCCGCCACGCTGCCTAAAGGCACGCTCAAAGCGATCTGAGTAACAACCTTTACCAATCGACGGGGCGCGCAAGGCGCCCCGCGTTATAAGCGGGCGGCGTGATGCTGAACAAATACCCTCTGTGGAAATACGTACTGATCCTGGCGGTGCTGGCGATCGGTTTTATTTATTCCGCTCCCAATCTCTATCCTGATGACCCTGCGATCCAGATCTCTGGCGCCAGCACTTCGCTGCAAGTCAATCAGGCTGATCTGGACCGCGCGAGCAAAGCGCTCAACGACGCAGGTATCCAGGTTAAAGCGGCAACCTTGGCGGCTGGTTCCAAAGGCGGCTTGTTGCGCCTGACCAAGCAAGAAGACCAATTGCCGGCCAAAGACGTCGTGCGCAAGGCCATGGGTGACGACTACGTTGTCGCGTTGAACCTGGCACAGACCACGCCACAATGGCTGCGCAGCATTGGCGCGCACCCGATGAAGCTGGGTCTGGACTTGTCCGGTGGTGTGCACTTCCTGCTGGAAGTGGACATGGACAAGGCCCTCGACGCGCGGCTGAAAGTCTACGAAGGCGACGTGAAGAGCCTGCTGCGCAAAGAGAAGTTGCGTTATCGCAGCCTGCCGCAGCTCAACGGTGCCATCCAGCTGGGCTTTGCTGACGAAGCGTCCCGCGAACAGGCCCGTGCGCTGATCCGCAAGAACTTCAACGATTTCGATATCGTGCCGGCGGACCTTAATGGTCAGGCGGTGCTGCGTCTGGCGATGAGCCCGGCCAAGATCGCGGAAATCCGCGAATACTCCATCAAGCAGAACTTGACCACGGTACGTAACCGCGTCAACGAGCTGGGTGTGGCCGAGCCGATCGTGCAGCGCCAAGGCGCCAACCGCATCGTGGTTGAGCTGCCGGGCGTGCAGGACACGGCTGAAGCCAAGCGTATTCTCGGCAAGACGGCCAACCTGGAGTTCCGCCTGGCGGCTGAACCGGGTGCTACCCGCGCGACTTCCGAAGAGTTCGAGTTCCGTGAAGGCAACCGTCCTCCAGCGTTGATCGAGCGTGGCCTGATCATCACCGGTGACCAGGTGACCGATGCCAAAGCCGGTTTCGGCGAGCACGGCACGCCTGAAGTGAACATCCGTCTGGATGGTCACGGCGGCGAACTGATGAGCCGCGCCACGCGTAGCAACGTCGGTCGCAGCATGGCGGTGATCTTCATCGAGCAGCGCCCCGTAACCACCTACACCAAGCAAATGGTCAATGGCGTCGAGAAAGACGTGCCGGTACAGACCTTCAAGGAAGAGAAGAAGATCATCAGCCTGGCGACCATCCAGTCGCCACTGGGTGCTCAATTCCGCATCACTGGCCTGAACGGCCAGGGCGAGTCCTCCGAACTGGCGCTGCTGTTGCGTGCCGGCGGCCTCGCGGCTCCGATGTACTTCGCTGAAGAACGTACCATTGGCCCGAGCCTGGGTGCCGACAACATCACCAAGGGCGTCGATGCGGCGCTGTGGGGTATGTTGTTCGTGTCGCTGTTCATCATCGCCATCTACCGTTTCTTTGGCGTCATCGCTACCGTCGCGCTGGCGGGCAACATGGTGATGCTGCTGGCGCTGATGTCGCTGCTGGGTGCCACGCTGACCCTGCCAGGTATCGCCGGTATCGTACTCACTATGGGTATGGCGGTAGACGCCAACGTGCTGATCTTCTCGCGGATTCGTGAAGAGATCGCCAATGGCATGACCGTACAGCGTGCAATCAACGAAGGCTTCGGCCGGGCATTTACCGCGATTCTCGACTCCAACCTGACCACATTGCTGGTCGGCGGGATTCTCTTTGCCATGGGCACCGGCCCGGTCAAGGGTTTTGCGGTGACCATGTCCCTCGGTATCTTTACCTCGATGTTCACGGCCATCATGGTGACCCGCGCAATGGTCAACCTGATCTATGGCGGGCGTGACTTCAAGAAGTTGTGGATTTAAGGGGCTGCCATGTTACGTACAATCAACTTCATGGGCGTTCGCAATATTGCGTTCGGCGCCACTGTGCTCCTTACCGTTCTGGCGCTGTTCAGCTGGTTCCATAAGGGCCTGAACTACGGTCTGGACTTCACCGGCGGTACGCTCATCGAGCTGACCTACGAGAAGCCGGCCGACGTTACACTGGTGCGTGGCGAGCTGGTCAAGGCCGGCTATCACGAAGCCATCGTGCAGAGCTTTGGTGCCACCACCGACCTGTTGGTGCGTATGCCTGGCGAAGACCCGCAACTGGGTCACCAGGTAGCCGAGGCCTTGCAGAAGGTCGGCGGCGACAACCCGGCATCGGTCAAGCGCGTCGAGTTCGTCGGCCCGCAAGTCGGTGAAGAGCTGCGCGATCAGGGCGGCCTCGGCATGCTGATGGCACTGGCGGGGATCATGATCTACCTCGCATTCCGCTTTCAGTGGAAGTTCGGTGTCGGCGCCATTGTGTCGCTGATACACGACGTGATCGTGACCGTGGGTATCCTGGCGTACTTCCAGATCACCTTCGACCTCACCGTGCTGGCGGCTGTGCTGGCGATCATTGGTTACTCCCTCAACGATACCATCGTGGTATTCGACCGGGTTCGTGAGAACTTCCGCGTACTGCGCAAGGCGTCGTTGATCGAGAACATCAACATCTCCACCACCCAGACCCTGCTGCGGACCATGGCGACCTCGATCTCCACCTTGCTGGCGATTGCTGCGCTGATGATCTTCGGTGGCGACAACCTGTGGGGCTTCTCCCTGGCGCTGTTCATCGGCGTGTTGGCGGGTACCTACTCGTCGATCTACATCGCCAACGTGGTGCTGATCTGGCTGAACCTCAACAGCGAAGACTTGATCCCTCCTGCCGCTACCGGCAAGGAGGTCGACGACCGCCCTTGATGGGCGCTTGTTGATGCGCTGTTACAAAGAAGGCACGAGTATTGAACTCGTGCCTTTTTTTTTGCTCCAAGGCTGGGTATAGCGCGGACGTTTCGGTCCGCTTGTGATGGTCAGGAGGTTCATGTGAACAAGTCGTTGCTGGTTGGTGCGGTATTGGGTGCTGTCGGTGTGACTGCCGGGGGCGCTGTTGCCACCTACAGCCTGGTAAAAAGCGGCCCTGAGTATGCGCAAGTGCTGGCGGTGCAGCCGGTGAAAACCCAGATTAAAACCCCTCGTGAGGTCTGCAAGGACGTCACCGTAACCCGGCAGCGTCCAGTGCAAGACCAGCATCAAATCGCTGGTACCGTGGTTGGCGCCCTTGCAGGTGGCCTGTTGGGTAACCAGGTCGGTGGCGGTAACGGTAAGAAGCTGGCCACAGTGGCCGGTGCGGTCGGTGGCGGTTATGCCGGTAACAAGGTTCAGGAAGGCATGCAGAACCGCGATACCTACACCACCACACAAACTCGTTGTAACACCGTCAACGACATCAGCGACAAGGTTGTCGGCTATGACGTGCGGTACAACCTGGATGGTAAGGAAGGTTCGGTGCGCATGGACCGTGATCCAGGCGGCCAGATTCCAGTCGACAAAGAGGGTCGTCTGATCCTGGGTCAGAACCAGCAGTAATCCCCAGGTCTGGCTTCGATCCTAGTGTGGGGGCAGCCAAGCCAGCTCCCGCATTGGATTGTATTGAGTCAGTGGGAATTGGGTATTTCCTAAATCTCAGGCATAAAAAAAGCACCCCTTGGGGTGCTTTTTTGTGCTCGCTCGCTTAACGCTTCAGCGAAGCCGGCAGGTGCGGCTGGATCGCCGTCAGTACTGCCTTGAAGCATTTGGTGTTGCCGGCAACCACGTGGCCTTTCTCAAGGAAGTCATGACCGCCGGTGAAGTCGCTCACCAGGCCGCCTGCTTCCTGGATCAACAGTGCGCCTGCAGCCATGTCCCACTCGGACAGGCCCGACTCCCAGAACGCATCAAAACGACCGGCGGCGACATACGCCAGGTCCAGGCTGGCTGCGCCGGCGCGGCGGATGCCGGCGGTCTGGCCAACCAGGGCGCGGAACATGCCCAGGTAGTTTTCCAGGTTGTCCATCTGGTCGTCACGGAACGGGAAACCGGTGCCCAGCAGGGCGCCTTCCAGGCTGGTGCGGCCGCTGACGCGCAGGCGGCGACCGTTCAGCTGGGCACCACGGCCACGGCTGGCGGTGAATTCTTCCTGGCGAACCGGGTCGAGTACGACAGCGTGTTCCAGGCGGCCACGGTATTTGCACGCGATGCTCACGGCAAAGTGTGGGATGCCGCGCAGGAAGTTGGTGGTGCCATCCAGTGGGTCGATGATCCACAGGTAGTCTTCGCCTTCGCCGCTACCTTTGTGCAGGCCGGTTTCTTCACCGAGGATGCCGTGGGTAGGGTAGGCCTTGCGCAGGGCATCGATGATCTTCTGTTCGGCGGCGCGATCCACCTCGGATACATAATCCTTGGCGTCTTTTTCGTCGACCTTGATGGTATCCAGGCGCTCGATGGAGCGGAAGATCAATTCACTGGCGCTGCGGGCGGCGCGCAGCGCGATATTCAGCATGGGCTGCATGGATGTGTCACCTAAGGTTGTTAAAGAAAGCCGGGCATTCTAGCAGAAACTTTCTTCAGGTGAAGGATGACGTTAGCTTTCATGGCATAACCTTAGGCTGTTCTGTAAGATTTGCTCCCCTTTCCCGTGTCCGAGAGCGCCTCCCTTGCTGCAAAACATTCGTGTCGTCTTGGTCAATACCAGTCATCCCGGCAATATCGGCGGGGTGGCGCGAGCCATGAAAAACATGGGGCTGACGCGCCTGGTGCTGGTAGAGCCGCGGGTGTTCCCGCACCACGAGGCCGATGCCCGTGCGTCCGGCGCCAATGACTTGCTTGAAAGCGCTCAGGTCGTCGCCACTCTGGAAGACGCCCTGGTCGGCTGCAATCTGGTGCTCGGCACCAGCGCCCGTGACCGTCGCATCCCTTGGCCGCTGCTGGATCCGCGCGAGTGCGGCACCAAAGTGGTGGAAGAGGCTGCCGGCGGCGCTGAAATCGCCTTGGTATTCGGTCGTGAAGACTCCGGCCTGACCAATGAAGAGCTGCAGCGATGTCATTACCACGTGCACATTCCATCAGACCCTGAGTTCAGCTCGCTGAACCTCGGGGCGGCGGTGCAGGTGCTGACATACGAAGTGCGCATGGCCTGGCTGGCCGCTGCCGGCCAGCCGAGCAAGATGGAAAAGGATGAGGTCGCATCGACCAAGAGTGGCGAGTTGGCCACCATGGACGAGCTGGAGCGGTTCTATGAGCACCTCGAGCAAACCCTGGTAGCCATCGAGTTTCTTGATCCTGAAAAACCACGGCATTTGATGGCGCGCCTGCGCCGCCTGTACGGCCGAAGCTCGGTGAGCCGAGCGGAAATGAACATATTGCGGGGCATCCTCACGGAGACCCAGAAAGCGGCCCGTGGTGAGCTTCTAAAGCGGAAGGATTAAAAATGTTCGAGCGTTTGCGAGAAGATATCCAGAGTGTTTTCCACCGTGACCCGGCGGCGCGCAACGCCTTTGAAGTGCTGACCTGCTACCCGGGTATGCACGCGATCTGGATTCATCGCCTGTCTGGTGCCCTGTGGGGCATGGGCTGGAAATGGCTGGCGCGGCTGGTATCGAACTTCGGGCGCTGGTTGACCGGGATCGAGATCCATCCGGGGGCCAAGGTTGGTCGTCGGTTCTTTATAGATCATGGCATGGGCATTGTGATCGGTGAGACAGCTGAAATTGGCGATGACGTGACCCTTTACCAGGGCGTGACCTTGGGCGGAACCACCTGGAATAAAGGCAAGCGCCACCCGACGCTGGGTGATGGCGTGGTGGTAGGGGCGGGCGCCAAGGTGCTGGGACCGTTCACCGTTGGTGCCGGTGCCAAGGTTGGCTCCAATGCGGTGGTGACCAAGGCTGTGCCGCCTGGCGCAACGGTTGTGGGTATTCCGGGCCGAATCATCGTCAAGCCGGAAGTTGGCGATGAGCAAGAAGCCAAGCGTAAGGCTATGGCCGAGAAAATTGGTTTTGATGCCTATGGTGTCAGCGAGGACATGCCTGACCCCGTGGCTCGCGCTATCGGCCAGTTGCTCGATCATCTGCAGGCTGTCGACGGCAAGCTGGACGGTATGTGCGGTGCGCTGAAGGAGTTGGGCAGCAGCTACAGTGCCAAAGACCTGCCTGAGCTGCGTGAAGAGGACTTTGCCGAAATCAAGAGCGAAGGTGCTGCCACCAAGGCTGGCTAGATCTTAAGCCCGATAACAATCTCCTGTGGGGGCTGGCTTGCCTGCGATAGCGGTCTGCCGGTCACCCCTTGAGCTGCTGATCCATTGTAATCGCAGGCAAGCCAGCTCCTGCATTTGATCTCCATTGGTCTTGAGACTAAGCCCAGGTCCTGTTCCTGCTGTTCGTCCCCACCCCATCCTGCTATGATTCGCGCGCCCTTTTTACGGGTAATCCTGACTAAAGTACTAGGTCTTATAGTTGACTTAAATACTCGGGAATCGCATACTTGCTCCCATTCTGAAACACCTTGGTACTTGTCCATGAGACTGACTACAAAAGGCCGATACGCGGTAACCGCCATGCTCGACTTGGCCTTGCACGCGCAAACTGGGCCGGTGTCCCTGGCCGATATCTCCGAGCGCCAAGGCATTTCCCTGTCCTACCTCGAGCAGCTGTTCGCCAAATTGCGCCGTAGCAATCTGGTTTCCAGCGTTCGCGGTCCAGGTGGTGGTTATCAATTGTCCCGCGATATGCAGGGCATCCAGGTAGCCCAGGTAATCGACGCGGTCAACGAATCCGTCGATGCCACCAAATGCCAGGGTTTGGGTGATTGCCACGCCGGCGATACCTGCCTGACGCACCACTTGTGGTGTGACTTGAGCCTGCAGATCCATGAGTTTTTGAGTGGTATCAGCTTGGCTGATCTTGTGACTCGCCGTGAGGTGCAAGAAGTAGCCCAGCGTCAGGACCAGCGCCGTTGCAACACCAAGGCGCCGCGCCTGGACAAGATCGAAGCGTCCGCCGTCGAGTGACAGCCGCAGAGCTAACGGCACGCCAGCCAGCCTGATTTAGGAGAAAGTCCATGAAATTGCCGATTTACCTTGATTACTCAGCGACCACCCCGGTTGATCCGCGTGTCGCGCAAAAGATGAGCGAATGCCTGTTGGTTGACGGAAACTTTGGCAACCCGGCCTCCCGTTCCCACGTATTCGGCTGGAAAGCCGAGGAAGCGGTCGAGAACGCTCGTCGCCAGGTCGCTGACCTGGTCAATGCCGACCCCCGTGAAATCGTCTGGACCTCCGGTGCTACCGAGTCCGACAACCTGGCTATCAAGGGCGCGGCGCATTTCTACGCGACCAAAGGCAAGCACCTGATCACCACCAAGATCGAGCACAAGGCTGTCCTCGACACCATGCGCCAACTGGAGCGTGAGGGTTTCGAGGTCACCTACCTCGAGCCGACCACCGACGGTATCGTCACCCCGGCCATGATCGAAGCTGCGATGCGTGAAGACACCATCCTGGTTTCCGTGATCCACGTGAACAACGAAATCGGCACCATCAACGACATCGCGGCCATCGGCGAGCTGACCCGCTCCAAAGGTGTGTTGCTGCACGTCGACGCTGCTCAGTCCACCGGCAAGGTTGATATCGACCTGGCCAAGCTGAAAGTCGACCTGATGTCGTTCTCTGCCCACAAGACCTACGGCCCTAAGGGCATCGGCGCGCTGTACGTGAGCCGCAAGCCACGCGTGCGTATCGAAGCCACCATGCACGGCGGCGGTCACGAGCGCGGCATGCGTTCGGGCACCCTGGCGACCCACCAGATTGTCGGCATGGGCGAAGCCTTTCGCGTAGCCAAGGAAGACATGGCTGCCGAGAACGTGCGTATCAAGGCCCTGAGCGACCGCTTCTACAAACAGGTCGAGAACCTTGAAGAGCTGTACATCAACGGCAGCATGACCGCCCGTGTACCGCACAACCTGAATTTGAGCTTCAACTACGTCGAAGGCGAGTCGCTGATCATGGCGCTCAAGGACCTGGCGGTTTCTTCCGGTTCGGCCTGCACCTCGGCCTCGCTTGAGCCTTCGTACGTTCTGCGCGCCCTGGGCCGCAACGACGAACTGGCCCACAGCTCGATCCGCTTTACATTTGGCCGCTTCACCACCGAAGAGCAAGTCGACTACGCCGCGCAGAAAGTCTGCGAAGCCGTCAACAAGCTGCGCGTTCTGTCGCCGCTGTGGGACATGTACAAAGACGGTGTCGATATTTCCAAGATCGAGTGGGCGGCACACTAAATATAGAAGCCGCCACCCAAGCTCTGTAGGAACGTGGCGGAAAACGCAGGCGTTTTTACAGGGTTCCAGAGCGGCCCTGATGAGTGAGGATTCAGTACCATGGCTTACAGCGAAAAGGTCATCGACCACTACGAAAACCCGCGCAACGTCGGCAAGATGAACGCGGAAGACCCTGATGTTGGCACCGGCATGGTCGGCGCTCCGGCGTGCGGCGACGTTATGCGCCTGCAGATCAAGGTCAACGATGCTGGCGTTATCGAAGACGCCAAATTCAAAACCTACGGCTGCGGTTCCGCCATTGCCTCAAGCTCCCTCGCTACCGAGTGGATGAAAGGCAAGACCCTGGATGAGGCTGTGACGATCAGCAACACCCAGCTGGCCGAAGAACTGGCCTTGCCGCCAGTGAAAATCCACTGCTCCGTACTCGCGGAAGACGCCATCAAGGCGGCCGTTCGCGACTACAAGCAGAAGAAAGGCTTGATCTAAGCATTTAGGAGTCAACGATGGCTATCAGCATGACAGAAGCGGCTGCGCAGCACATTCGCCGCTCCCTGAATGGGCGCGGTAAAGGTGAGGGGATTCGTCTGGGTGTTCGCACCACAGGCTGTTCCGGCCTTGCCTACGTGCTGGAGTTTGTCGACGAGGTGGTTGCGGAAGACCAGGTGTTCGAAAGTCACGGCGAAAAAGTGATCATCGACCCTAAGAGCCTGACCTACCTGGACGGCACCGAACTCGATTTCGTCAAGGAAGGGTTGAACGAAGGCTTCAAGTTCAACAACCCCAACGTACGCGGTGAATGTGGCTGCGGCGAAAGCTTCAACATCTGAGGCTACTTGTGGGTACTCCTTGTCATTTCGCTTTATTCGAGCTGCAGCCGAGCTTTCGGCTGGACCTCGAGCAGCTTGCCACGCGCTACCGAGAATTGGCGCGCGGGGTGCATCCGGACCGCTTCGCTGACGCTTCCGAGCGTGAGCAACGCCTGGCCCTGGAGCAATCGGCCAGCCTCAACGAAGCCTATCAGACGCTCAAAAGCCCTGCGAAACGCGCGCGCTACCTGCTCGCGATGAACGGTGGTGAGTTGCCGTTGGAAGTCACGGTGCACGATCCTGACTTCCTCATGCAGCAGATGCAGTGGCGCGAAGAGCTCGAAGATTTGCAGGACGAAGCCGATGTGGCTGGCGTCGCGGTCTTCAAGCGCCGTCTGAAAAACGCCCAGGATGAGCTCAACGAAAGCTTCGCAGCCTGTTGGGATGATGCTGTGCAACGCGAACAGGCCGAACGCCTGATGCGGCGCATGCAGTTCCTCGACAAGCTCACCTACGAAGTGCGCCAGCTAGAAGAGCGCCTCGACGATTAACCCAGTGCTGCCCGTGATGCACGCCTGATAGACAGATAAGACCTGATTACCATGGCCCTACTGCAAATCGCCGAACCCGGCCAAAGCCCTCAACCGCACCAGCGTCGCCTGGCGGTCGGGATTGACCTGGGCACCACCAATTCCCTGGTCGCCGCCTTGCGCAGCGGCCTGTCCGAGCCACTGCCCGACGCCGATGGCCAGGTGATCCTGCCGTCTGCTGTGCGCTATCACGCTGATCGTACCGAAGTCGGCGAGTCGGCCAAGCTGGCAGCGTCCTCGGACCCCCTCAATACCGTGCTATCGGTCAAGCGCTTGATGGGTCGTGGTCTGTCCGACGTCAAGCAGTTGGGCGATCAGCTGCCGTACCGCTTTGTGGGCGGTGAGTCCCATATGCCGTTCATCGACACCATCCAGGGGCCTAAAAGCCCGGTGGAAGTGTCGGCCGATATCCTCAAGGTGCTACGCCAGCGTGCGGAAACTACCTTGGGCGGTGAACTGGTCGGCGCGGTGATCACTGTTCCTGCGTATTTCGACGATGCTCAGCGTCAAGCCACCAAGGATGCGGCGAAACTCGCCGGTCTGAACGTGCTGCGCCTGCTGAACGAGCCTACTGCCGCCGCTGTGGCCTATGGCTTGGATCAGCACGCAGAAGGCCTGGTTGCTATCTATGACCTGGGCGGTGGCACCTTTGATATCTCGATTCTGCGCCTGACCGGCGGTGTGTTCGAAGTGCTGGCCACCGGTGGCGATACTGCCCTGGGCGGCGATGACTTCGACCACGCGATTGCCGGCTGGATCATCACCAGCGCCGGTTTGTCTGCCGACCTGGACCCGGGCGCGCAGCGTAATCTGCTGCAAACTGCCTGTGCGGCCAAAGAAGCACTTACCGATGCCGCTTCTGCTGAGGTTTCCTACGGTAGCTGGTCGGCCCAGCTGACTCGCGAAGCTTTCGATACGCTGATCGAGCCGATGGTCGCTCGCAGCCTCAAGGCGTGTCGTCGTGCCGTGCGTGACTCCGGTGTCGAACTGGAAGACGTGGCCGCTGTGGTCATGGTCGGCGGTTCGACCCGCGTCCCACGGGTTCGCGAAGCCGTGGCCGAAGCCTTTGGTCGCCAGCCGCTGACTGAAATCGACCCGGATCAAGTCGTCGCCATCGGTGCCGCGATCCAGGCCGATACCTTGGCCGGCAACAAGCGCGATGGTGGCGAATTGCTGCTGCTCGACGTGATCCCGCTGTCCCTGGGGCTGGAAACCATGGGCGGCTTGATGGAGAAGGTGATTCCACGCAACACCACCATCCCCGTCGCCCGCGCCCAGGATTTCACCACTTACAAAGACGGCCAGACGGCCATGATGATTCATGTGCTGCAAGGCGAGCGTGAGCTGATCAGCGACTGCCGCTCCCTGGCGCGCTTTGAATTGCGCGGTATCCCGGCCATGGTCGCGGGTGCGGCGAAGATTCGCGTGACCTTCCAGGTCGATGCCGATGGCCTGCTCAGCGTGGCTGCTCGTGAGCTGGCTTCGGGTGTTGAAGCCAGCATTCAGGTCAAGCCGTCCTACGGCCTGACCGACGGTGAAATCGCCAAGATGCTTAAGGATTCGTTCCAGTACGCCGGTGACGACAAGGTCGCCCGCGTACTGCGTGAACAGCAAGTGGATGCCCAGCGCCTGCTCGAAGCGGTGCAGGGCGCCCTTGAAGCCGATGGTGAGCGTCTGCTCGATGCTGAAGAACGCATGGTCATCGACCTGCAGATGCAGGAACTGGCCGAATTGATGAAAGGCAACGATGGCTATGCCATCGAGCAGCAGACCAAGCGTCTGTCGCAAGTGACTGATGCCTTTGCCGCCCGCCGCATGGATCAGACGGTGAAAGCCGCGCTGGCGGGGCGCAACCTGAATGAAATTGAGGAATAACTGATGCCGCAGGTCACTTTTCTACCGCACGCCGAACATTGCCCGGAAGGCATGGTCGTGGAGGCTGAGACCGGCAAGTCCATCCTCGAAGTCGCGCATGACCACCACATCGAGATCGAAAGTGCCTGTGGCGGCGTTAATGCCTGCACCACGTGTCACTGCGTCATTCGTAAAGGTTTCGATAGCCTCAACGAGGCCGATGATCTGGAAGAAGACTATCTTGATAGGGCGTGGGGCCTGGAGCCGACGTCGCGTCTGAGTTGTCAGGCGAAAGTGGGGACTGAAGACCTCACCGTCGAAATTCCGAAATATTCGCTCAACCATGCGGCCGAAGCGCCGCATTGATTCAAGGAAATGTCATGAGCCTGAAATGGGTTGATGTACAAGAAATCGCTATACAACTTGCTGAAGCTCATCCTGAGGTCAATCCTCTTACTGTGAACTTCGTCAAGCTGCGCAATCTGGTGATGGAGCTGCCGGACTTCGACGACATCCCTGACCGGGGTGGCGAAAAGGTTCTGGAGGCGATTCAAGGCCTGTGGATCGAAGAAGCAGACTGAGCCGCCTTTTTACGCAGTTAGGCAATACCCAATAACCCGCGTATAATTCGCGGGTTTAATTTTTCGTAAATTACCGTTTCTGGAGTTACACCATGGCTGTTCAACGTACTTTCTCCATCATCAAGCCTGACGCAGTTGCAAAAAACGTCATCGGCGAGATCACCACTCGTTTCGAAAAAGCCGGCCTGAAGGTTGTAGCTTCGAAACTCAAGCAACTGTCCAAGGCTGAAGCTGAAGGCTTCTACGCTGAGCACAGCGCTCGTGGCTTCTTCGGCGACCTGGTTGCCTTCATGATCTCCGGTCCTGTTGTTGTCCAGGTTCTGGAAGGCGAAAACGCTATCGCTCTGAACCGTGAGCTGATGGGCGCTACCAACCCTAAAGAAGCCGCTGCCGGCACCATCCGTGCTGACTTCGCTGAGTCCATCGACGCCAACGCTGTTCACGGTTCGGACTCCGAAGCCGCTGCTGCTCGCGAAATCTCGTACTTTTTCGCTGCTACTGAAGTAACCGCTCGCTAAGCATCGGCTTAAAGAGTGAGGGTGAATCCATGACTACATCGACTGTTAAAACCAACCTGCTGGGTCTGACTCAGCCGGAAATGGAGAAATTCTTCGACTCAATCGGGGAGAAGCGTTTCCGTGCCGGTCAGGTAATGAAGTGGATTCACCACTTTGGCGTCGACGATTTCGACGCCATGACGAACGTCAGCAAGGCCCTGCGCGACAAGCTCAAGGCCATTGCCGAGGTACGTGGTCCCGAGGTTGTCAGCGAGGACATTTCCAGCGACGGCACCCGTAAGTGGGTGGTGCGCGTGGCGTCCGGCAGCTGCGTCGAGACCGTGTACATTCCCCAGGGCAAACGCGGCACCTTGTGCGTTTCGTCCCAGGCAGGCTGTGCCCTGGATTGCAGTTTCTGCTCCACCGGCAAGCAAGGCTTCAATAGCAACCTTACCGCCGCCGAAGTCATCGGCCAGGTGTGGATTGCCAACAAATCCTTTGGCAGCGTCCCGGCGACCGTCGACCGTGCCATCACCAACGTGGTGATGATGGGCATGGGTGAGCCGCTGCTGAACTTCGACAACGTGATTGCGGCCATGCACCTGATGATGGACGACCTGGGCTACGGCATCTCCAAGCGCCGTGTGACTCTGTCGACCTCCGGCGTGGTACCGATGATCGATGAGCTGGCCAAGCACATCGACGTCTCCCTGGCGTTGTCACTGCACGCACCCAATGACGCATTGCGTAACCAATTGGTGCCGATCAACAAGAAGTATCCGCTTAAGATGTTGCTCGAATCTTGCCAGCGCTACATGGCGACCCTGGGTGAGAAGCGGGTGCTGACCATTGAGTACACCATGCTCAAGGACATCAACGACAAGGTCGAGCACGCGGTCGAGATGATCGAATTGCTCAAGAACACCCCGTGCAAGATCAACTTGATTCCGTTCAACCCGTTTCCTCATTCTGGCTACGAGCGGCCGAGCAACAACGCCATCCGCCGTTTCCAGGATCAACTGCACCAGGCCGGCTACAACGTCACCGTGCGCACCACCCGTGGTGAAGACATCGACGCCGCCTGTGGTCAATTGGTAGGGCAGGTGATGGACCGCACCCGCCGCAGCGAACGTTATATCGCCGTGCGCGAACTTAACGCCGCTGAAGATTTGCCGCAAATTGCTGTGAATCGAATCTGAGAGAGGATCTCTATGCCCTTGCGCCTTGCGCTGCTTTTACTGGTTACCGGCCTCGTGGCCGGTTGCGTTTCATCGGGCCATGATAGCCCTTTGCAAACGGATAAAGGCCGTGATGAGGCGCGAGTTGCCTATGTGCAACTGGGTTTGGGTTACCTGCGCCAAGGCATGAGCGAGCAGGCCAAGGTGCCATTGAAAAAAGCCCTTGAGCTGGACCGCGATGATGCTGACGCCAATGCCGCACTGGCCCTCGTGTTCCAGGCCCAGGCCGAGCCTGAACTGGCCGACCGTTATTTCCACAAGGCCCTGGCCTCCCGTCCTGCCGACCCGCGGCTGCTGAACAACTACGGCAGTTTCCTGTTCGAGCAGAAACGCTATGACCTGGCGTCGCGTTATTTCCAGCAAGCTACCACCGATACCCTCTACCCAGAGCGTTCGCGGGTGTTCGAGAACCTCGGGGTGACCTCGCTGCGCCTCGGCCAGCGCAACAGCGCGCGTCAGCAACTGGAAAAAGCCCTGCACCTGAACAACCGCCAACCCCGGGCATTGCTCGAAATGGCTGAGTTGTCTTACGAAGACAGGCATTATGTGCCTGCACGAGACTATTACGAGCGTTTTAGCCTGCTCAGTGGGCAAAATGCACGTAGTCTATTGCTCGGTGTGCGCCTGGCGACGGTTCATGAAGAACACGACACGGCCGCACGTTTTGGCCAGCAACTCGAACGACTCTATCCCGGTACGCCGGAATATCAGCAATACCTGTCGGAGCAATGATGAAAGCCGCGCACCCGGAAGATGTAGCAGCTAATCGCGTAAACCCAGGCGAAACCTTGCGTCAGGCCCGCGAAAGCAATGGTTGGTCGCTGGCGGAAGTGGCCCTCAAGCTCAATTTGACCAGCACGTCCCTGGCCAACCTGGAAGCCGGCGCGTTCGACAAGCTGCCTGGGCACACGTTTGCCCGCGGCTATATTCGCGCCTATGCCAAGTTGCTGGGTATCGACCAGACCGTGCTGGTGCAGGAGTTCGACCAGTTCACCGGTACCGACTCCCAGGGCAGTAATGTCCATGGCCTGGGCCGGATCGAAGAGCCGACGCGGGTTTCCCACACGATTTTGCGGATTGTCAGCCTGTTGCTACTCATCGCTGTGATCGGCGGCGGTTTTGTCTGGTGGCAAGACCAGGCCTCCCAGCGCAGCAAAGACCTGACCAGCAACGCCCTGGAGCACGTCGAAGTCGAAAGCGCCGATGGCACCACCCAGATTCATCCGCTGGATGAGCCGGAAGACCAGGCCGTTGCAGAAGGGCAAACAACGCCAGAAGCGCCGGCCACTGCTGAGCAGCCAGTGCCAGAAACCGGCACGGCACCGGCACCGGCTGCGACTGCAGCGGTACCGGCGGCTCCAGCCACTACGACAGCGCCTGTGGCCCAGGCTCCAGCCGCAGCGACACCTGCGGCTGCGCCACCGGCCACCGCGCCAGCCGCACCGGCGATGTCGCCTCCCACCACCCCAGCGTTGATCGCCGGTGACGGGCGCGTACAGATTACCTTCATCGCTGACTGCTGGACGCAGGTCACCGATGGCAACGGCAAAGTGCTGTTCAGCGGTTTGAAGCGTAAGGGAGATACGCTGGACCAGGGCGGCAAGCCTCCTTTGACGCTGCGTCTGGGCTTTGCCCGTGGCGCGCAAGTGGCCTACAACGGCCAGCCTGTAGACGTGGCGCCGTTCACCAGTGGCGAGACTGCTCGCCTCAAGTTGGGACAATAGTCATGCACGGCGAATCTCCAATCAAACGTCGCGTATCGCGCAAGATCTGGGTCGGCTCGGTGCCGGTGGGTGGCGATGCCCCCATCGCAGTGCAAAGCATGACCAACAGCGACACCAACGATGTGGCCGCCACCGTGGCCCAGATCAACCGTCTGGAAGCGGCCGGCGTGGACATCGTGCGGGTTTCCGTACCGGATATGGATGCAGCCGAGGCCTTCGGACGCATCAAACAGTTGGTGAAGGTGCCGCTGGTTGCCGACATTCACTTCGACTACAAGATCGCGTTGCGCGTCGCCGAGCTGGGTGTGGACTGCTTGCGTATCAACCCGGGCAACATTGGTCGCGAAGACCGTGTGCGTGCCGTGGTGGATGCGGCCCGTGATCGCGGTATCCCGATCCGCATCGGCGTCAACGCCGGTTCGCTGGAAAAAGACCTGCAGAAAAAATACGGTGAGCCGACGCCGGCGGCGTTGGTCGAGTCGGCCCTGCGCCACGTCGAACACCTCGAACGCCTGAATTTCCAGGACTTCAAGGTCAGCGTAAAGGCCTCCGATGTGTTCATGGCAGTAGAGGCCTACCGCCTGTTGGCCAAGGAAATCGTGCAACCGCTGCACCTGGGTATCACTGAAGCGGGCGGTTTGCGTTCAGGCACAGTGAAATCTGCCGTGGGTCTCGGTATGCTGCTCGCCGAAGGGATTGGCGATACTATCCGCATCTCCCTGGCGGCAGACCCCGTAGAGGAAGTGAAAGTCGGCTACGACATTCTCAAATCCCTGCGTTTGCGTTCCCGTGGCATCAACTTCATTGCCTGCCCGAGCTGCTCGCGGCAGAACTTCGACGTGGTGAAAACCATGAACGACCTGGAGTTGCGCCTCGAAGACCTGCTGGTGCCGCTGGATGTCGCGGTGATCGGTTGTGTGGTCAACGGGCCGGGCGAAGCCAAGGAAGCCCATGTGGGCCTGACTGGCGGTACGCCGAACCTGATTTACATCGACGGCAAGCCGTCGCAGAAGCTAACGAATGACAATCTGGTGGATCAGCTGGAAAAGCTGATCCGCGAGAAAGCGGCCGAGAAGGTCGCCGCTGACGCAGCGCTGATCGCTCGCGGCTGATTGAACGAATTTAAGGATTTGATGTGAGCAAGTCTCTGCAAGCCATTCGTGGCATGAACGACATCCTGCCGGAGCAGACGCCACTGTGGCGCTACTTCGAAAGCACGGTCGCGCGTCTGTGTGATAACTACGGTTACAAGCAGATCCGCACGCCGATCGTCGAGTTCACCGAGCTGTTCAAGCGCTCCATCGGTGAAGTGACCGACATCGTCGAAAAAGAGATGTACACCTTTGAAGACCGCAACGGCGACTCTCTGACCCTGCGTCCGGAAGGCACTGCCGCATGCGTGCGCGCCGTTCTGGAACATGGCATCACCGGTGGTGGCCAGACCCAGAAAATGTGGTACATCGGCCCGATGTATCGCCACGAGCGCCCGCAGAAAGGCCGTTACCGCCAATTCCACCAGATCGGTTGCGAAGTCTTCAACCTTGACGGCCCGGACATCGACGCCGAGCTGATCGTGCTGACCTGGCGCCTGTGGGGCCAACTGGGCATCCGCGATGCGGTCAAGCTCGAACTCAACAGCCTGGGCACCAGCGAGTCCCGGGGCCGCTACCGCGAAGCCCTGGTCGAGTACCTGTCTGCCCACCTGGACAAGTTGGACGAAGACAGCCAGCGCCGCCTGAAAACCAACCCGTTGCGCGTCCTTGATACCAAGAACGCCGACACCCAGGCTGTATTGGTCGACGCGCCGAAAATGGCCGACTACCTGGACGACGAATCGCGCACGCACTTCGAGGGCCTTAAGGCTCGCCTGGATGCGGCCGGTATTCCGTACGTGATCAACCCGAAACTGGTGCGCGGCCTCGACTACTACAGCAAGACCGT
Organism: Pseudomonas haemolytica; assembly: GCF_009659625.1. Lineage (GTDB taxonomy): Bacteria > Pseudomonadota > Gammaproteobacteria > Pseudomonadales > Pseudomonadaceae > Aquipseudomonas > Aquipseudomonas haemolytica. Next base: position 124,313 of record NZ_VOIW01000007.1, read on the forward strand.
GTTCGAGTGGGTCACCGACAAACTGGGTGCCCAGGGCACCGTGTGTGCCGGTGGTCGTTACGACGGCCTGGTCGAGCAGATGGGCGGCAAGCCGACCACGGGCGTAGGTTTTGCCATGGGTATCGAGCGGTTGATCCTGCTGCTGGAAACCCTGGAGCAGGTTCCGGAAGAAATTTCTCGTCAGGTGGACGTGTACCTGTGCGCCTTTGGCGAGGCCGCCGAACTGGCTGCCCTGGCCTTGAGCGAAAAAGTGCGCGACCAGTTGCCGAACCTGCGCCTGCAGATCAATGCCGGCGCCGGTAGCTTCAAGAGCCAGTTCAAGAAGGCCGACAAGAGCGGTGCGCTGTATGCACTGATCCTCGGCGATGACGAGTTGGCCCAGCAAGTGATAGGTTTCAAACCCCTGCGTGGCCAGGGCGAACAACAGAACATTGCCTTTGATGCGCTTGCTGCGCACTTGGCCACCTGCGTCGTGCAGGGTTGAAGCTGTCGAACAGCCGAATTTAGCGATTAAGGAGTATTGGGGTGTCGAGTACTGATGATGAGCAACTGGCCGAGTTCAAGGACTGGTGGCAGCGTAACGGCAAGCCCCTGGTTACTGGCGGCCTGCTGGCTTTAGTGGTGGTGTTCGGCTGGCAAGCCTGGACCAAGTATCAGGCCAACCAGTCCCAAGGCGCCTCGATCGTTTATCAGCAATTGCTGGAAACTACCCTGACGCCGGACGGCAAGCCTGATCCTGCGCAGGTTGCAGACCTGGCCGGCAAGCTGAAGAACGAATTCGGCGGTAGCACCTACGCCCAGTACGGCAGCCTGTTCGTCGCGAAAGTCGCGGTCGACACCGGCAAGCTGGATGACGCCGCCACCGAACTGAAGGCCATCGCCGACAAGCCGACCAACCCGACCCTGGGTGAAATCGCACGTCAGCGCCTGGCGCAGGTATTGGCGGCACAGAACAAGGCTGACGAAGCACTCAAACTGCTCGACGGCGATGCTGACAAGGCATTCGTGGCCACTCGCGAAGAGCTCAAGGGCGACCTGTTGGTCCAATTGGGTCGTACCGACGAAGCCCATGCTGCGTACCAAAAAGCCAAGGCGGCGCTGTCTGATGAAGCGGCGGTCGGTGGCTTACAAATCAAGCTCGACGACTTGGCCAAAGGGGATGCGTGACGTGATCCGTTGGAAACATGCAGCATTGCTGGCTCTGGCCGTTTTGGCCGCGGGTTGCAGCAGCAACAGCAAAAAAGAACTGCCGCCTGCCGAGCTGACCAGCTTCAAGGAAGAAGTGGTCCTGCAAAAGCAGTGGAGCCGCTCCGTTGGTGATGGTCAGGGCGACCTCTACAACCTGTTGCAGCCGGCAATCGACGGCGACAACATCGTGGCCACCGACTCCACTGGCGTAGTCATTGCCATGGATCGCATGAATGGCGACGTGAAGTGGAAAAAAGACCTCGAACTGCCGGTTTCCGGTGGTGTGGGCGTCGGCTACGGCATGGTGCTGATCGGCACGCTCAAAGGTGACGTGGTCGCACTGGACTCCAGCAACGGTGAAGAGAAATGGCGCGCTCGCGTGACCAGTGAAGTGCTCTCGGCGCCGGCGACCAACGGCGATATCGTCGTGGTGCAAACCCAGGATGACCGCGTGATTGGCCTGGATGCCTCTACCGGCAACCAGCGCTGGTTGTACGACAGCACCCCTGCGGTGTTGACCCTGCGTGGTACCAGTGGTCCGATTGTGACCAACAACCTCGCCGTTGCTGGCCTGTCGACCGGTAAAGTGGTCGCCCTGAATACCCAGAACGGCGTGCCGGCCTGGGAAACCCGTGTGGCTATCCCACAAGGTCGTTCCGAGCTGGATCGCGTTGTGGACATCGACGGTGGCTTGCTGCTGTCGGGTGAAACCCTCTATGTGGCCACCTACCAGGGCCGTGTTGCCGCGTTGGACCTGCAAAGCGGTCGCATCAACTGGCAGCGTGATGCTTCCAGCTATGCGGGTGTCGCCCAAGGGTTTGGCAGCGTCTATGTCAGCCTGGCATCCGGCACTGTTGAAAGCGTCGATGAGCGTTCCACCACGGCACTGTGGAGCAACGACTCCCTGGCGCGCCGTCAACTGTCGGCACCGGAAGTTTTCTCCAGCTACGTAGCGGTAGGTGACTTCGAAGGTTACCTGCACCTGCTGAGCCAGGTGGACGGCCGCTTTGTAGGCCGCCAACGTATCGACAGCGACGGCCTGCGTGCGCGTCCGCTGGTGGTAGGTAACATGCTTTATGTGTATGGCAACGGCGGCACGCTGGAAGCCCTGACCATCAAGTAAAGCTTTGACTATGCTTGGGGTAACCCCCCAGGCGGCCCTGTTTCAATGCCTGCTGCTGCAGGCGCCAGAGCAGGGCATGTGGCATTCAAATGCCGCCCCGAGCACCAGCCGCTGCCTTGCAGCGGCTTTTGTATTTTCTGAAATAACGAAGTGGAGAGCCGCATGGTTCCCGTAATCGCCCTGGTGGGCCGACCTAACGTCGGCAAGTCCACCTTGTTCAACCGCCTGACCAGGACTCGCGACGCCATCGTCGGCGACTTGTCCGGTCTGACCCGTGATCGCCAATACGGTGAGGCAAAGTGGCAAGGGCGCTCCTACATTATTGTCGACACCGGTGGTATTTCCGGTGACGAACACGGCATGGACGAAAAGATGGCCGAGCAGTCGCTGCTGGCCATTGAAGAAGCTGATGTCGTGTTGTTCCTGGTAGACGCCCGTGCGGGCTACACCGCTGCCGACCAGATGATTGGCGAGCACCTGCGCAAGCGCAACAAGCGTTCCTATCTGGTTGCCAACAAGATCGATAACATCGATCCTGAGGCGGCCCGTGCCGAATTCAGCCCGATGGGCCTGGGCGACGCGATCCCGGTCGCCGGTGCCCACGGTCGTGGCATCACCCAAATGCTGGAAATCGCCCTGCGCGACTTCCCCAAGGATGACGTCGAGGAAGAAGAGGGCATCGATGAGATCGTTGCCGAAGGTGAGGAAGCCAAGCGCATTCCTGGCCCGAGCGAAAAAGACGGTATCAAGATCGCCATCATCGGTCGCCCGAACGTCGGCAAGTCGACCCTGGTCAACCGTATGCTCGGTGAAGACCGCGTTATCGTCTACGACGAACCCGGTACCACCCGTGACAGTATCTACATCCCGTTCGAGCGTAACGACGAGAAGTACACGCTGATCGACACCGCAGGTGTGCGCAAGCGCGGCAAGATCCACGAAGAAGTTGAAAAGTTCTCCGTGGTCAAAACCCTGCAGGCGATCAAAGACGCCAACGTGGTGATCTTCGTGATGGACGCCCGCGAGGGCGTGGTAGACCACGACCTCAACTTGCTGGGCTTTGCCCTGGAAGCTGGCCGGGCCCTGGTGATCGCGATCAACAAGTGGGACGGCATGACGCCGAGCGAGCGCGATTTCGTCAAGATCGAGCTGCAGCGTCGGTTGTTCTTCGTTGAGTTCGCCGATATCCACTTTATCTCGGCACTGCACGGTACCGGCGTAGGCAACCTCTATGCGTCCGTACAGAACTCGTTCAAGTCTGCGGTCACCCGCTGGCCAACCAACCGCCTGACCCAGATCCTCGAAGACGCAGTGGGCGAGCACGCCCCTCCGATGGTTAACAACCGTCGGATCAAGCTGCGTTACGCCCACTTGGGTGGTGCCAACCCGCCGATTATCGTGATCCACGGTAACCAGATCGAGAAGGTGCCTAAGTCCTACGTGCGTTACCTGGAAAACACCTACCGCCGTGTCTTGAAACTGGTCGGTACGCCGATCCGTATCGAGTTCAAGGGTGGCGAGAACCCATACGAAGGCAACAAGAACACATTGACTGACCGTCAGGTGAACAAGAAGCGTCGTTTGATGACTCACCACAAGAAGGCCGACAAGAAGCGCCGCGACAAGAAATAGCAGCCGCTTCAAGTTGTAAGCGACACGCTGCAAGAGAGGGCTCCTTTGGAGCCCTTTTTTGTGCGCGTTAGTTTGTCGCTTGACCTGCTTGCAGCTTGCAGCTTAAAACTTGCAGCTCAGCCGAAGGGGGCTCCCATGATCACCAGTAAGCTGCCGAACGTCGGCACGACCATTTTCACCACCATGTCGCAACTTGCGGCCGAAACTGGCGCACTCAACCTGTCCCAGGGGTTTCCCGACTTCAATGGCCCGCAAGCTTTGCTCGATGCGGTGGGCAAGCATATTGCCCTCGGTCATAACCAGTACGCGCCGATGACGGGCCTGCCGGTGCTGCGTCAACAAGTGGCGGCGAAGATCGCGCGCAGCTATGGCGCCACGGTGGATGCCGACAGCGAAGTGACCATCACCCCTGGGGCCACTGAGGCGATCTTCTGCGCCATTCAGGCGGTGATTCGCAACGGCGATGAAGTTATCGTGTTCGATCCCTGTTACGACAGCTATGAGCCTTCTGTCGAACTGGCCGGTGGCCGTTGCGTGCATGTGCAGTTGAGCCTGCAAGGCTTCGCCCTGGACTTCGAGAAGATCAAGGCTGCGCTCTCACCGCGTACGCGGATGATCATCCTCAACACCCCGCACAACCCTACCGGCGCATTGATCAGCCGCGCCGAGCTGGACCAGTTGGCCGAACTGATCCGCGACCGCGATATCTACCTGATCAGCGATGAGGTCTACGAACACCTGGTATTCGACGGCGTGCCCCACATCAGCGTACTTGCCCATCAGGAGCTGTATCAGCGCGCGTTCGTGGTCAGCTCCTTCGGCAAGACCTATCACGTGACTGGCTGGAAAACCGGCTACGTGGTCGCCCCACCGGCCCTCAGCGCCGAACTGCGCAAGGTGCATCAATATGTCAACTTCTGCGGCGTAACCCCTTTGCAGTACGCTTTGGCTGACTTCATGGCCGAACACCCGGAGCATGTGGAAGAACTGCCGGCTTTTTACCAAGCCAAGCGCGACCTGTTCTGCGACCTGCTGGCGCAGTCCCGCTTCAGCTTTACCCGGGTGAGCGGTACTTACTTCCAACTGGTGGATTACTCGCAGATTCGCCCGGACCTGGATGACGTCGCCATGTCCCTGTGGATGACCCGCGAGCACGGCGTGGCGACGATACCGGTCTCGGTGTTCTACCAGCACCCACCCCAAGGCCAGCGCCTGGTGCGCTTGTGCTTTGCCAAACGCGAGGAGACGCTGCAACGAGCAGCGGAAAAACTATGCGTGATTTGAGTGCACTACCGAACCTGAATATCGCCCTGATCCAGACCAGCCTGGCGTGGCATGACCGCCAGGCCAATTTCGAGCATTTTGAACTGCTGCTGGAGCAAGCCAGCGGCGCCGACCTGATCGTGCTGCCGGAGATGTTCACCACCGGTTTCTCCATGGAATCGGCCTCTCTGGCCGAGCCGGAAAACGGCCCGACCCATCATTGGCTCCAGGCGCAGGCGGCGAAATACAACGCGGTGATCACTGGAAGTGTGATTATCCAGGCCGCCGATGGCAGCCATCGCAACCGCCTGCTGTGGGCCAGGCCGGATGGCGAGGTGCTGCATTACGACAAGCGCCACCTGTTCCGCATGGCCGGCGAACACGATCACTACACCCCCGGCGAGCGCCAGGTGCAGTTTGAGTTGAAGGGATGGCGTATTCGCCCGTTGATTTGCTACGACCTGCGCTTTCCGGTGTGGAGCCGTGACGCCCAGGACACCGATCTGCTGTTGTACACCGCCAATTGGCCCGGTGCGCGGCGTCAGCATTGGAACCGCTTACTGCCAGCGCGGGCGATTGAAAACCTGTGTTATGTGGCGGCGGTGAATCGGGTGGGCACGGATGGCAAGGGCTTTGCCTATACCGGGGATAGTCAGGTACTGGATTTCCAGGGCGAGACCTTGCTGAGTGCCGGGGAGGCGGACGGGGTGTTTCAGGTGATCCTGGATGCGGCGGAGTTGGCTGCTTATCGCACTAGGTTTCCGGCGAACCTGGATGCCGATAGCTTTCAGTTTGTCTGATAGACCGCTTTCTCGCGAAGAGGCCATCAGCAACACCAAAAAACCTAGTAAAAAGGCCCCTGGATTTACACCCAGGGGCCTTTCGCATTTAAGCAGGCCGGTTACGCCGCTTTCGCTTCCAACTGGCTCAACGAGCGGTTCAGCGCACTGAACAGTGCTTTGAAGCTGGCGGTGGTGATGTTTTCATCAATGCCCACGCCATGCACCGGACGCTCACCGTTCACGCGCAGTTCGATGTAGGCCGCCGCCTTGGCGTTGGTGCCCGCGCCGATCGCATGCTCGTTGTAGTCCATGATCTCCACACCAATCGGCAAGCCCGCCACCAGTGCTTCCAGCGCACCGTTGCCTTTGCCTTTCCAGTGCAGGTTGGTTTCGCCCTGGCCCTTGCCGGAGACTTCCACCTCGACGAAGCTATTGCCGTTCTCTTCCTGCAGGCGGTGGCTGACCAGCGCGTACGGCGTGTTGGCTTGCAGGTATTCACGCTGCAACAAGGCGTAGATCTGCGGTGCAGTCATCTCCAGGCCGACGCGGTCGGTTTCGGCCTGTACCACTTGGCTGAATTCGATCTGCATGCGACGCGGCAAGCTGATGTCGTATTCCTGTTCCAGCAGGTAGGCGATGCCGCCTTTGCCCGACTGGCTGTTCACACGAATCACCGCTTCGTAGCTGCGGCCAATGTCGGCCGGGTCGATCGGCAAGTAGGGTACTTCCCACAGCGCGTCGTCTTTCTGCTGGGAGAAGCCCTTGCGGATTGCGTCCTGGTGAGAGCCGGAGAACGCCGTGTGGACCAGGTCGCCCACATACGGGTGACGTGGGTGCACCTGGATCTGGTTGCACTCTTCGACAACTTTGCGCACGCCGTCGATATCGGAGAAATCCAGCTGCGGGTCCAGACCCTGGGTGTACATGTTCAGCGCCACAGTGACGAGGTCGACGTTACCGGTGCGCTCGCCGTTACCGAACAGGCAGCCTTCGACGCGGTCGGCGCCGGCCATCAGGCCCAACTCGGTGGCGGCTACGCCGGTGCCACGGTCGTTGTGGGTGTGCAGGCTGATGATCACGCTGTCGCGACGGTTGATATGGCGACCGAACCACTCGATCTGGTCGGCATAGATGTTCGGCGTGGCGCATTCAACCGTAGCCGGCAGGTTGAGGATCATCTTGTGCTCAGGCGTCGGGTTCCATACCTCGATTACGGCATCGCAGACTTCCTTGGCGAATTCCAGCTCAGTGGCGCTGAAGGTCTCCGGGGAGTATTCGAAGGTCCACTGGGTTTCCGGCTGCTGGGCAGCATATTTGACGAACAGCTTGGCCGCGTTGACCGCGATGGCCTTGATGCCGTCCTTGTCCTGGTTGAACACGATGCGGCGGAACGACGGCGACGTGGCGTTGTACAAGTGCACGATGGCTTTCTTGGCACCGCGCAGGGATTCGAAGGTACGCGCGATCAAGTCTTCACGGCCCTGGGTCAGCACCTGGATGGTGGTGTCCTCGGGGATGTGGTTGTCTTCGATCAGGGTGCGCACGAAGTCGAAGTCGGTTTGCGACGCGGCCGGGAACGAGGCTTCGATTTCCTTCACGCCAACGGCAACCAGGGTCTTCCAGAAGCGCAGCTTTTTCGCGGCGTCCATTGGCTCGATCAGCGACTGGTTGCCATCACGCAGGTCGGAGCTGCACCAGATCGGCGCGGTGGTGATGGTCTTCGATGGCCAGGTGCGGTCCGGGATATCGATGGTCGGGAACGCGCGGTACTTCGAAGACGGGTCTTTGAGCATGCTCATCGGGAAATCCTTTGTTGTAAGGGCCGAGAAAAGGCGGCCTGCCGTAGAACTGTTTTTAGGGATAAAGCGTAGGGACGAGGCAGAACGATTCAGCCTGGCAGTCGTGCGCTGACGAGGCACAGGCTGCGGTGCTGGCGAAGCTGAATGAGGGTGTGAGAGGTTTTCATAAGCCCAACCCTAACCGTGGGCAGGGGAGATGGCAAGAGCTCAGGAAAAATTGATAGATTTTCTGAGTAAGTCAGGTTTTAAGAGCGATTATTGCTGTTTTTTCTATTTTTGGTGATTATTGTTGCGCGTGTGTCGTGAGGTGCGCAATCTCATTGGCCGGGGTTAAAGTGAGGTTCAGGGAGTGTGGACGCAATGGTGTCTGGCTCACCATTGCGTAAGCAACGAACGACTGGGTGCACTCAAGTCACTTTCTGGAACACCTGATAATCCCCTGCCGTGTGGCTTCCTGTTACGACTGCGCCGGGATCCCGTCGGACTGAGGGGCCGCTGATGGCAACACTCTTGTTGAATGCAGTGTCCGGGTAAACGCCTATCCCAACGCCACCATTGAGTTCGGCCAGGCCAGGAACGTTTCGAGTTGTGTTCATATGGGCCCTGCCTGCCAGCACCAGTACTTTTTCGCCTGGCTTGCGGTTTTGCAGGATACGGGTTGCGTAGTAGTTGACTTCCTGCAGGCGTGTAATGCCCCTGTCGTTGTCGCCGACACCCTTGAGGAAGTCAGGCATATCTGCGTGCCGTGTCAAATAGCGATGTTCAAGGGACCTGACGGTTATGCCATTGGCCTTGGCGAGTTGAACCAGCTCCGAGAGCGTGGGAGACGCGCCCGATGGTCGGTAAGCGCCCATGCCGGCATCTCGAAGTTGGCCGGTGGCGTTGGTTTCGGTGTTTTCGATATAGAACGTGGTCACACCGGCCTCTTTAAGGGCCTGCATATTCTCTTTGATCATCTGGAAACTGGCGATTTCGTTGTGGGACTCGCCCATTACGACGACGTCGCTGATTTCATAGGCCCTACGCAAAAGGTCGCCGGGCGATGTACCCGGGGCGATCTCCAGCCGAGGCGGGCGTGGCGGCATCTGCCCTCCTGTGATCATATTTTGGTAAAAACGATGAAGATCCCGCCTGAACCAAGCCCTGGCCACTGGCAAGTTTTTCGTGGTGAAGTCAGCCTCGACCAACCGACCGTTATTGATGCTGAGATACTCGGCGTCGGGTAATCTTTTCCCGGCGGGTGCTTCTGCCCCCGCCGAGGGCGCTCCTGGCACCGCTACCCGTGTCGGCATACCGCCCGGCAGTTGATTCAGTCGCCACTCACCCTTTCCTGCGTGTTGCACAGACGCCACGATTCTGCTGCTTCTGGGCGCAGTCGACGGGATAGTGGGGTCCAGGATATTGACCCAGCCGCTGCGTGCGTGAAAGGCCGAATCGATCTGATAAACCCTGCTCACAAGGGTACTGTCGGTAAAGCGGATGTACGAATTGCCGTCGACGTTATAGGTACCGTTCGACCGTAAGGGCTGGCCGCTGATTATTTCTTCGGATACGGCGTAGGCGCTGAGATCGCGGGTTGGGGGGGTGAGATTGGTCAAGCGGGGCGTGGCGACAGCGCTGGCACCCGTACTGGTTGAGGCGATCGCCGGGGGCAGACTATCAGGCGCCGGTAACGCTCTGGGCCCTGGGCGTGGTGTCAGCGCGCCGACCGTTGACGATTTGAATACCGGGCGCATTGGCGCGGCGCGAACATTGGAGATGCCCGATGCAGCCAGGGTGAAATCACTATAGATGGCGCGTGCCAGGCCAGGTTTTTTGATCAGGTGCGGCAAGATTCGACTATGGGCGCGCAGCGCGGTAACGCCGGCTTTGCCCAGGCGAACACCGGTTGAAACGCCTTTGCCGAGCACAGGGATCAGGTCTGCAAAGATCAAGGCCACTTCAACGCCGAACTCGATTTTGTTGAGGGTCGATTGCCGTGCAACTTCGGCACTGCTCACGGACTGGTGATCAGCTCGGTCGATCACCATCTGTACGTGTTGTTTGTACAAGTGATCCTGAACATTTCCCTCTATTGGCTTAAGGCTTGTAGCACCACCCAGTAGCTTGACCGATGAAACTAGCACTTCGGAGGACAACAGCTTCATCGGGTTGAAAAGGTTGCTTTTAATCGCGTCCTTGAACTCAGCCACATCGTCCTTGCTGACCGGCGACTTTCTTTTCGCAATATAGGCTGCCCATCCTTCTTTACCCAGCAGGGCATCAAGCGCTTTATGGTCCGCCACTTCGCGAAAGGTGATGCCATCGGGGGCTTTGGGGGTATATAGCGCCAGCGACGAGTCCGTCTGATTGCCGATCACCATCACGCCCTGTACCGCTAGCCCTCGATGGATAAGGCTGTGGGCAACCACTGTCTTGCCCTCCACCTGGGAGCGGGTGGCAGGGTCGGGGTTACTGAGCACCGCGTCAACCAATAGGGCCGCACGTTTGGTGGTGGGGTTTTCGGTGGCTTGTTCTTTGTAGGCATCCGGGTTGAGCTCTGCCAGATAGGCTTCTTGCTCCATGGCATCTCTCAGGTTGGCCTTCCACGCTGTGCGCAATTGCGCAGCGCTACCCGATACGGCGTCGGGGTCCGTCTCCTGTTTCAGCAGCTTGGTGTATTCACCCCCGACATCGGCGGCATTGACCAGCTGTTTAAGGGTGTCAGTGTCCAGGGAGACCGGTTCGCCGCTCGGGTCCAGGACGGGCCTGCCTTGCGTGTCGACCAGCGCCAGGGTCATTTTTATATCAGTGAACGTGCCCCTCTCGTTGGCTGGAAAACCCGTTGGGTTCTTCAAGGCCAGGTCGGTCAGGGACACAGGATCTTGTCGGGAATAGAGAGGTTGGCCAGTTCCCCGTCCGCCATGTACACCGGTGCGGGTGTGAACCTGCACCATGAGTTTGTCTGCATCGACTTGCGCGTTCGGGTATCGCTTCTTGATGGCGGCATTCAAACGGTCGCGGGAGAAACTACCCAGGGACGGAATTTTTTCAAGCAATGGCGCCAGCGTATCCAGGCTACTTTCCTGCGTTTGCTCCAGCTGCATAAATACAGCTTCTTGAATGGGGGTCAGGTTTTTTAACCACTCGGGCTGGTTTTTGTCGACCAGCTTGGCGTCCCGGGCCAGCATGGCATTGCTGCCATCGAGCAGGTACGACCAATCGGCTGCATTATCGATGCCTTGGAGTGACGTGCTGTCGAGCAGTGGGTTTACGGTGTCGGCTGGCTTCAGCGCTGTGCTCAGGTGGGTGTTGATATCTGCATGTTGGCGCCTGAGCATCCAGGACATGGCTTCTGCCAATACATCCCCGGAAGACGGTTCGACACTGGACATCAGGTCTTGCCCAGTGATGGGGTCAGGTCCGTTCTGCAGGTGAGGTGACAGAGCCTGCACTAACAACTTGGCCCTGGTTGCGCCTTGATTCAGGCTATTGGCCAATGCCTGGAGCGCCTGTGCGGGCGTTGCGAACTCCTCGAACCCTTCGCTTGGCGTGTAGATCACCACGGGGCCATTCTTATCGTTGAGCTCAAGGGTGCGGCCCTTCGGCCAGGTGGGTGGCGTGGCACTTGAGCCGTCTTGACGAGTGATGAGAAACGCACCCGGCAGCATGGCGCCGCGTTCCGTTTTGTCATCGACGGTGATGGGATACACACCCAGGCGGTCGCCATCGGCGAATTTTTTTTCCCGGGCTTCCAGGGTGGGATAGCGCAGCGCATTGTCGATCAGCTCTTTGCCGGCCGCACTCAGGGTGCCATCGCTCACACGCAGTGCCGCCAGGATCGACAGCTGCTGTTTGTGCAGGGTCAATAATTGGCTTTGCGGCGACATTTGCACCGAAGGTTGATTCTCAACCGGCTGCTGCGTGCTCCAGTATTCTTCAAGGGCCTGCGGGTATTGCGTGGCTATGTTGCGGGCAATGGAGTGCAACGAGCCTTCGGTGACGGCCGGCGTTTGTGCGTGACTGAATTCGGTGCGTATGCCGCGCTCTGGGCGTCTCAGCGTATTCGGGCTGGCCTGGATATCACGAATCATCCGCGCCAGCGCGGTCATCAAGGGTTCTGCAGACGCCAGCGATTCGCCGTCATCGTCGACACGGTATCGATTGAAACTTATCTGTTCGGCATTGAGCGGCCTGATAGCGGGGAACGCCGCTTCAAGTTGCGCCTGTACAAAGGCTTTGAAGCTGGGTTGCCGGCTGTGCAGGCGTTGCATGTCTTCAGTCAGAAGCGCGTGTTCAACGGTGAACGCTAATTGTTGGGTCGGTTTGAATTGCTTCAAAAGTTGCTGGTAGCGCATTCTGGCGGGGGCGATGCCGAACGCGGTGGGAGCAGCTGGATTGTCGGGGGCGTAGCTTGGAGCGGCGGTTAGCGGGGGGGAGGTTGGCTGCTGGAGGAGGATGGGGGGCGTAGTTGGGTTGGTGGGAAGGGAGTGGGTCAGGGGGCGTTGCGGGTGGTGCTCGGACAGTGCTGGGGTAAGGGGCATACAGTGAGTCTCACGGGAATTGGATATCCAATGCTCAGGTCCTGCTCATTACGTCCGTGTAAGTCGCTGGTTGAGTGAGTCTCGGGTTTCGGATGGTTCACGGCAAAAGTGTAAGAAGATGACAGTGCATGACCCTCAAACGCCGGCATTTCAGGCGTGGGTGCGTTAATTTCACCGACGCCCGCGTACCGTCGCAGTGTCAGGGCTGAAACGCGCCGATAAAAATCGCCGGGTCCACTCGAGCATCGTTCAAGCTGACGTTCCAATGCATATGCGGTCCAGTCGCCCGGCCGGTCGCGCCGACCTTGCCCACCACCGTACCGCGGCCCAGTTGCTGGCCCACCTTCACATCGATCTTCGACATATGGCAGAACATGCTGATAAAGCCTTGGCCATGGTCGACGAACACGGTATTGCCGTTGAAGAAGTAGTTGCCGACCAGGATCACCTTGCCGTTGGCCGGGGTCTTGATGGGCGTACCGGCCGGCACGGCGAAATCCAGGCCCGAATGCGGGTTGCGTTCCTCACCGTTAAAGAAGCGGCGCACACCGAACTTGCTCGACAGCGGCCCGTTCACCGGTTTGTCCAACACCAGATTACTCGGCAGGTTGGGGCTGAAGCTGCGGTAAGCCTTGAGCTGCACCGCCAATTCACCTTCGATGCGCTTGAGCTGCGCCGGGTCGGGGTTGACCTGGCTTTTGTTTTTCAAGGTGATGCGCTGTTCCGGATACTTCTTGTAGCCGACGATAAACGGCAGGCTGCGCCCGCCGCTGCTGATGCGCTCATTGCCAGGCTTGACCGTCAACGGGATACCGACAATCGCCAGCCAGTTGTCCTGTTCCTTGACCACCAACACCGGCTTGCTTTGGTAGGTAGCTTTCGGCGCCGTAGCGGATGGGCCCAGTTCGACAACGGCTACACCGCCCGGCACCGGTTTGTTCAAGGTGCGAGTGATATAGCTGTCCGCGTGGGCGTTAACGGCAAGGCACAGCAGCATCAACAGGCTAAATAGACGTGGCATCAATCAATCCAGTAACGAAAGGGTGACGGGTGTCAGGTGGTTGTCTTCCACCCGTACTTGCAATTGACCTTCACCGAGACGCGCCGTCAGGCGTTGGCCCGTGTGAGTTTGTGCCGCATTGCGAATCGCCTGGCCGCGCTCGTCCAGCAGGATGCTGTAGCCACGGCCCAGGGTCGCCAATGGGCTGACTATCTGCAGCGTCTGCACCTGGCTTTGCAGTTGCAGGCGCCGCGCCTTGAGGCCTTCGCGCATGGCACGGGGCAGGCGTTCGGCGAGGCTGTCCAGGCGCTGGCGCAGCAGAGCCAATTGGCGCCCCGGATGCTGGCCGGCGAGGCGGGTTTCCAGGCGGATCAGGCGTTCGCGGCGGGTATTGAGGCTGCGCTCGAAGGCGCGGCGCATACGCATGTCCAGGTCATCCAGGCGCTGGGCCTGCTGGCGCAAACGCTCGCCAGGGTGACGCAGGCGCCGGGCCAGGCCTTCCAGGCGCAGACGGTCGTGGGTCAACCGGTTGCGCATCAGCATCACCAGGCGCCGGTGCAGGCTGTCGACCTGGCGCACCAGGTTGCTGGCATCGGGGGCAAGCAGTTCAGCAGCGGCGGAGGGGGTTGGGGCGCGCACGTCTGCCACGAAGTCGCTGATCGACACATCGGTTTCATGCCCGACCGCACTGACGATGGGTGTAACGCAGGCATCTACTGCGCGGGCCACGGCCTCTTCGTTGAAGCACCAGAGGTCTTCCAGTGAGCCGCCGCCACGGGCCAGGATCAGCGCGTCAAAGCCTCGGGCGTCAGCCAGTTTCAGCGCCCGTACAATCTGCGGGATCGCTTCGCGGCCCTGCACGGCTGTGGGGATCAACGTCAATTGCACTTGCGGCGCCCGACGACGGAACACGCTGATGATGTCGCGGATCACCGCACCGGTCGGCGAACTGATAATACCGATCTTCTGTGGATGCGCCGGCAACGGGACTTTGCGTTCGGCGCTGAATAACCCTTCAGCACTGAGCTTCTCTTTCAACGCATCGAAGGCCAGGCGCAGCGCGCCATCCCCGGCGGGCTCCACGGTGTCGAGAATCAGTTGGTAGTCGCCACGGCCTTCGAACAGCGAGACCTTGCCACGCACCTTGACCGCCAGGCCATCCTTCAGCGCCTGGCGCACGCGCGCGGCATTATTGCGAAACAGCGCGCAACGCACTTGGGCGCCGCTGTCCTTGAGCGTGAAATACACGTGGCCGGAGGCCGGGCGGGCGAGGTTGGAGATTTCGCCTTCGACCCAGATATTGGTGAACACGTCTTCCAGCAACACCCGCGCACGGCCGTTGAGCTGGCTGACAGTCAGGACTTCGCGGTCCAGGCCCAGACGGGCAAAAGGATCTTTAATCATGGGCGGCAGTTTATAGGCATTTGTGCAGGGTTTGACAGAACTGCTCTACCAGCGCGCTCGGTGCTTGCGCGCAGGCGAGGGCAACGGTGCTATGGCAATCCGGGTCGGCCAGAGGCAAAAAGTGCAGGTTTGCTGGGGCGATGTCTTGCATGGATTTTGGTAACAAAGCAATTCCGAAGCCGGCCTGGATCAATTGCAGCTGCGTGGTCTTGCGTGACATCACCCGCGCTGCCTTGGGGAAAAACCCGGCACGCATGCATAACTCGGCCGACAGATAACTCAGCCCGCCGCGTTGAGGATGAGGGATCGAGATAAACGCTTCATCCTTGAGCCGGGCCAGTTCCACCGCCGTATCGCTGTGTGCCAATGGATGATTCGTCGGTACCGCCAACACCAACGGCTCAGTATACAAAGGCAGCACCCGCACGCCTTCGCGCTGACGCAGCACCGGCAAGCGCAACAGGCCGACGTCCAGGCGGCCGTCGGCGATTTCTTCCAGCTGGGCTTCGGAGGACAGTTTGACGATATCCATCGACACGCCTGGGCAGAGCTCCAGCCAGGTACCGATCCCTTGCAGCAACACACCGCTCATCGGCACGGTGCTCGAGTGACTCAGGCGCAAGGTGCCGAGTTGGCCATTGCCCACTTGCGTCGCCATCTCGCTGGCCTTGAGTAATTCAGCCAGCAGGTTGCGCGCCCGTGGATAAAACGCCTCACCGGCGGCCGTTAGCCGCGGTTGGCGTGCGGTACGCTCGAACAATGCGGTCTGCAGTTGGTTTTCAAGCTCTTTGATCTGGCGGCTCAAGGCCGATTGCGCCACGAACAGGCGCTCGGCGGCGGCACTGAAGCTACCGCTGTCGGCAATTTCGACGAAATAACGCAGTTGCCGGGTTGAGATCACGGGTCATGCCTTTTCGAGATGGGTGAATGGCTTTGAAGATATTAGTCGCAACACTCGCCGATGGCTAAAGTGAAGGCCAGGTCTTTCAAGGAATAACCCATGAGCGCGGTTGAGTGGATGAGTCAGTGGTCGTTCAGCGGTGTGGATTGGCTGGTGATTGGCCTGAGTGTGGTGGTGGCCTATGTGGTGTTCGGGATTGCCGGGTTCGGCACGGCATTGGTCGCGGGGCCGGTCCTGATTGTGTTTATGCCGCTGTCGAAGATCATCCCGCTGCTGGTGCTGCTGGATTTCGTCGCGGCGTTTGGCAACCTGCTGCAATCACGACGTGATGTGAACACGGGGGAGTTGTTGCGACTGCTGCCGTGCATGGCGATTGGTTGCACCCTGGGCGTGGTGTTTTTGCTCAACCTGCATTCGGATCTGTTGCTGCTGTTGATGGGGTTGTTTATCAGCGCCTACGCCATTTATAGCCTGGCGGTGAAAGCCCGACCGACGCAGCTGGCGGCGGGGTGGTCGATTCCCATGGGCACAGTAGGTGGCTTGTTCGGCGCGTTGTTTGGCAGTGGGGGCTTTTTATATGCGATCTATTTGAACAGTCGTTTGCCCAAGGATGCGGCGCGGGCCACGCAAAGCGCGTTGATCAGTTGCAGTACGGTGGTGCGCCTGAGTCTGTTCCTGATTGCCGGGGTGTATGCGGATTTGCCGTTGTTGATGTTGGCGGTTTGCCTGTTGCCGGCGATGGCGTTGGGGTTGTGGTGTGGGCGCAGGTTGACGATGCGTATGTCACGTGAGGCCTTTGTGCGGTTGGTGACGTGGTTGGTGCTGGCGAGCGGTATTGCTTTGATCGGGCGCTACTTGAGCGCTTGACCTGATTTATTCAGGGATTAAGCTGCCAGCCTTCAGGGCCTCTTCGCGAGCAAGCCCGCTCCCACATTCGATCGCATTTCTCCTGTAGGAATGCAGTCGAATGTGGGAGCGGGGTTGCTCGCGAAGGCGCCAGACGCCACACCGCAGGACTCCCATGAACTCCCAAAGCATCCTCGTCCCGAAAATCTCCACCTTGCCCGTCCACGAACCCCGCGCCCGGGCGATCGTGCGCTGGCTGGTGCGCAAGAACATCGTCAAGGAGGAATTGACCACCTGCGGCCGTACCGGCAACCGCATGGGCTATGCCCTGGCCGATGGCGCCCGGGCCGTGGTGCTGCACCCCGAGGCGCTGCCGTTCAATGAGCCGGTCAATGGCCTGGAGATCATCTACAAACGCTGCATCTACACCCCGGCCAAGGGTTTCCTCGAAGAGGCGGGTTGCCCGGAATGCCTCAAGGAAGTCGGCGAGGCGCTGTTCGAAAGCCTGGAAGACTGGATGCCCGGCCACACCGACAACTTCACCTGCCCGCTGTGTGGGCATGAAGACGACATCAACGGCTTCCTGTTCCTGCAGGAATGCGGGTTCTCCAACCTGGGTTTCATCTTCAACAACTGGGCGGAGGCGGGGTTCAAGCAGAGCTTTATCGACGAATTTGCCGATTGGTTGGACCAGAAAATGAGCTGGGTCAAAGTCGAGCTTTAATCCTTCTATCAGTATTACCAAGTTTGTCAGAGTTTTACATTGAGCCCGACAGGGTGCATGTATATAATGGCGCGCTTCCATTTTCCCGCTCGGGAGCCCCCGCGATGCTGCGTATCAGCCAAGAAGCTCTGACATTCGACGACATTCTCCTAGTGCCCGGTTATTCCGAGGTGCTTCCTAACGAAGTCAGTCTCAAGACCCGCCTAACCCGTGGCATCGAGCTGAATATTCCCCTGGTTTCCGCTGCCATGGACACCGTCACTGAAGCCCGTCTGGCCATCGCCATGGCTCAGGAAGGCGGCATCGGCATCATCCACAAGAACATGACCATCGAGCAGCAAGCTGCCGAAGTGCGCAAGGTCAAGCGTTACGAAGCCGGTGTGGTGAAAGATCCAATCACCATCGAAGCCGACGCTACCGTGCGTGACCTGTTCGACCTGACCCGCCTGCACAACATCTCCGGCGTTCCGGTACTGCACGATGGCGACCTGGTCGGCATCGTCACTTCCCGTGACGTGCGTTTCGAGAACCGTCTTGAAGTCACCGTCCGCGAAGTGATGACGCCTAAAGAGCGCCTCGTTACTGTCAAGGAAGGCGCCGACAAGAACGATGTGCGCGAACTGCTGCACAAGCACCGCATCGAGCGCGTGCTGATCGTCGACGACAAATTCGCCCTCAAAGGCATGATGACCGTCAACGACATCGAGAAAGCCAAGGCTTACCCGCTGGCCAGCAAGGATGACCAAGGTCGTCTGCGTGTTGGCGCTGCGGTCGGCACCGGTAAAGACACGGGCGACCGCGTTTCGGCGCTGGTTGCTGCCGGTGTTGACGTGGTAGTGGTCGACACTGCCCACGGTCACTCCAAAGGCGTGATCGACCGCGTGCGCTGGGTCAAGCAGAACTTCCCTGACGTTCAAGTGATCGGCGGCAACATTGCCACCGGCGCTGCCGCCAAGGCCCTGGCCGAAGCCGGCGCCGATGCGGTCAAGGTCGGTATCGGCCCAGGCTCGATCTGCACCACGCGTATCGTCGCCGGTGTGGGTGTGCCGCAAATCAGCGCCATCGCCAACGTCGCCGCCGCCCTTGAAGGCACTGGCGTGCCGTTGATCGCCGACGGCGGCATCCGTTTCTCCGGTGACCTGTCCAAGGCCATCGTAGCCGGTGCTTCCTGCGTGATGATGGGCTCGATGTTCGCCGGTACTGAAGAAGCGCCAGGCGAGATCGAACTGTTCCAGGGCCGTTCGTACAAGGCTTACCGCGGCATGGGTTCGCTGGGCGCCATGTCCCAGGCGCAAGGCTCTTCCGACCGTTACTTCCAGGATTCTTCGGCAGGTGCCGAGAAACTCGTACCGGAAGGCATCGAAGGCCGTGTGCCGTACAAAGGCACCCTGAGCGCGATCATCCATCAACTGATGGGCGGCCTGCGTTCCTCGATGGGCTACACCGGCAGCGCCGACATCGAAGAAATGCGCACCAAGCCAGAGTTCGTACGGATCACCGGCGCCGGCATGGCTGAATCCCATGTCCACGACGTGCAGATCACCAAGGAAGCGCCAAACTACCGCGTAGGTTGAGGCTTCCAGCAAAACGTTAAGTAACCGGGGCTGTTTTATTCAGCCCCGAGTTGTTTCTGATTCATTAGACGAGACTGACTTCATGGCCCTCGACATTCACGCCCACCGCATCCTGATCCTCGACTTCGGTTCCCAGTACACCCAACTGATCGCCCGCCGCGTGCGTGAAATCGGCGTGTACTGCGAACTGCACCCGTTCGACATGGATGACGAAGCGATCCGCGAATTCGCCCCTAAAGGCGTCATCCTCGCCGGTGGCCCCGAGTCCGTGCACGAAGCCAACAGCCCGCGCTGCCCGCAAGCCGTATTCGACCTGGGCGTGCCGGTCTTCGGTATCTGCTACGGCATGCAGACCATGGCCGAGCAACTGGGCGGCAAGGTTGAAGGTTCCGAGCTGCGTGAATTCGGTTATGCCCGTGTAGACGTGGTCGGCAAGAGCCGCCTGCTGGACGGCATTGAAGACCATATCGACGCCGACGGCCTGTTCGGCCTCGACGTGTGGATGAGCCACGGTGACAAAGTCACCAAGATGCCGGAAGACTTCCACATTCTGGCCAGCACCCCAAGCTGCCCGATCGCCGGTATGTTCAACGACGAGCGCGGCTACTACGGCGTGCAGTTCCACCCGGAAGTGACCCACACCAAGCAAGGCGGGCGCATCCTGTCGCGCTTCATCCTCGACATCTGCCAGTGCGAAGCCCTGTGGACCCCGTCGAAGATCGCTGAAGACGCCATCGCCAACGTGCGTGCCCAGGTCGGAACCGACAACGTGCTGCTCGGCCTGTCCGGCGGCGTTGACTCCTCCGTGGTTGCCGCGCTGTTGCACAAGGCCATTGGCGACCAGCTCACCTGCGTCTTCGTCGACAACGGCCTGCTGCGCCTGCACGAAGGTGAGCAAGTGATGGCCATGTTCGCCGAGAACATGGGCGTCAAGGTCATCCGCGCCAACGCTGAAGACCAGTTCCTGAACAACCTGGCCGGCGAGTCCGACCCGGAGAAGAAGCGCAAGATCATCGGTCGTACCTTCATCGACGTATTCGATGCCCAGTCCAACAAACTGGACAACATCAAGTACCTTGCCCAGGGCACCATCTACCCCGACGTGATCGAGTCGGCCGGCGCCAAGAGCGGCAAGGCCCACGTGATCAAGTCCCACCACAACGTGGGTGGCTTGCCTGAGGAAATGAACCTCAAGCTGGTAGAGCCGCTGCGCGAACTGTTCAAGGACGAAGTCCGCCGTCTGGGCCTGGAACTGGGCCTGCCGTACGACATGGTCTACCGCCACCCATTCCCAGGCCCGGGCCTGGGCGTGCGTATCCTCGGTGAAGTGAAGAAGGAATACGCCGACCTGCTGCGTCGCGCCGACCACATCTTCATCGAAGAACTGCGCAAGGCCGACTGGTACCACAAAGTCAGCCAGGCTTTCGTGGTGTTCCAGCCGGTGAAATCGGTTGGTGTTGTAGGCGATGGCCGTCGTTACGCGTGGGTCGTGGCCCTGCGTGCCGTAGAGACCATAGACTTCATGACCGCCCGTTGGGCACACCTGCCGTACGAACTGCTGGAAACTGTCAGCGGCCGTATCATCAATGAGATCGAAGGTATTTCGCGCGTTACTTATGACGTGTCGAGCAAGCCGCCGGCGACCATTGAGTGGGAATGATCCTGCACTGGCAGGTGAGCGCTGAATAACAAAACCCCGGCCTGGTGCCGGGGTTTTGTGTTTCAGGCTGCAGGCTGGATCAGAAAAACTCATCCAGCACACAATAGAACTTCATACGCTGCTCATCGGGCTCAACACCATAAACCTCAAAAAATGGCTTCACCCATGCCTGCCCCAGGTTGCGTTCAATACTTCGTGCTGCCAGGGCCAGGTCTTGATAACGGTCACTGATTCCCAGGCGACCGCAGTCGATGAAGCCACTGAAGCGAGCGTCTGCCGCCATGAAGTTCGGCAGGCAGGCGTCGCCGTGGGTCACTACCAGATCATGAGTGCCTGGCTGAGTCGCCACCAGTTCAGCAAACACCTCCTCAGCGCTTTGCCCGAGTCGTTCGTCGTCGAAATCCGTCGGGTCCACCAGGCCGGCGCTGAGGTGTTGCTGTGCCCGTGCGATACGCTGCTCAAGGGAGTGATCGAAGGGGCAGAGTTCGACGGGTAGCTGGTGCAGAGTGCGCAGCGCTGTCGCCAGGATGTTGATGATTTGCCCGGCAGAAAGCTCGTTGGCGCTGGCCAAGTCCTGTCCTGGTACGGTGGTCATCAGCAACCAGTGGCGATGGTTTTCTGTGATTTCATCCAGGACAGCAGGCGCAGGCAGGTCCATTTGCTGCAGCCACCTAAGTCGATCGACTTCGTCTGCAAGCTCACCCAGTTCCTCGAGGGGCTCGGACTTCAGGAACAGATCTGTACCGTCATCCTGGCGCAGGCGAAAGACGTCGGCCCGCGATTCGCCAATGGCCTGTTGTTCAATCAGCGCATGGGGATACTGCTCGCGCCATTTGTTCGGGATATTCACAGTGCTCTCATTTCCTTGTTTCAGCGTCGTGTAATCTCTGGGCAGTAGAACGTGGCCAGCGTGTGCCGTAGCTGAGTGTTGTATGGGTCATAGCGGTGCCGGCTTGCCAACCATCACCATACCCATATCCTCAAGCGCGGCAAACAATGCTTTGAGGCTGCCAAAGCGTTTGCCGCTCACACTCGGCCAGCTGGGGCGCTCGATGAAGAAATAGCCGTTCTGGTTACGGATATCCGTGGAAACCAACTCCCCCAGTTTGCTGCGATGTTTCAGGATTGGCGACAATGATGAGTCGACTGTGAACGCCCCGGAGCGCTGCAGCAGGGCCTCGAATGCCTCCCGGGTTGAAGGCTTTCGGGGTATCTGTGCCTGAAACAACAGATCGCTTTTCACCGCGCCTTCATTGCCGACCGCCGGGATACCGGGGTCCGGTATGATGCCTTGGGATTGCCCGGGTGCAACATCTTCCACCCTCAGGCCATACACTTCTTCCAGTTCGCTCAGCCCAGCAACCCCCTTGTAGTCGCTGACGTGGGTATTGCCCACCAGTGCCGCCCATTTATGCGCACCTTGCGCTGCCTGGTCGGCACGAATCACGGTGCTCGCGTAGTAGTTCATCAGGGCATGGCGCTCCGCACCGGTGGGGACGAGACTGTCGCTCACGGCGGCGGTGAAGCCATCAGTTCGATAACTGGCCAGGCAATCAATGGCCTGGATCCGGATTTTGTTGGCTTGGGCGGCGTTAACCAGTTCCATGAAGTTGTATTGCCCCAGGGGGTCTGTACCTTGGCCTGTGTCCAATGACTGAAGGTAGCGCCTGAGTTTCTCGGGCATTTCACCGGTTTCGGCGAACGTATCCAGGGCAGCCTGGTGAAAGTCTCTGAGCAGGTGTTCGCAATACAGGGTTTTGACGTTCTCTTGGGCTAATAACTCCATATGCTCGATCAGCAGTTGCTTGCTTCCCACGCTGTTGTGAGCCTCGCCGACCACTATTGCGCGCACGTCCTTGAGGAGCCCCTTGAGCCAGGTGGCGGTTGGCGCCTTGGCAGGTAACGCTGGCACGGGTGGCCGATTTTTCACGGTGAACTTACTCAGGAATGCCACGGCGTCCTTGAACAAACGCTGCCTTCTGGCCTTGAACGGCGCATAGGGGTCGAGTTCCTCAGGCCAGGTCATGATGCCTTCGTCGCTCAAGGCATAGCGCTCAGGGAGCGGTCCGGCGGCGGCGTTCTCCAAAGGGGAGCGTAAGTCAGGCGGTATTTCGTAGGCGACGGCCGGGCTTTGAGCCTCCACCAAGGGCGTGTGGCCAAGCAGCCTGTTGAGCAGTTGCCCTCCGCCTCCTCTCAGGCCGGGCTTAGGGACCACCTCCCATTCGCCTTGGGCGTTGAAGCGCACTGGGATGTTCTCTGACAGTGCATAAGGATTTTGCGGGTCGATGATTGCCCAATGACCGTCGCCGTTGACGTCGTTGATATAGCGGACGTAGTACGGAGTGTCTTTATACAGAATGGCGGCGGATGGGTTGGAGTTCAGTCGATAGATGCCTTGATCCCTGCCGGGTTCACTGACCGATTCCATGCCTTCGAGGATTTCGTTGGCTTCCCACGAGGGCGGAATGGGTGGAGTTGTATCTGCTTCAACTACGGTCGTCGGATTTGCCTGTGGTGCGATCGCTGCACCTGACTCGACGTCAGCCTGCACCGACGCCTGTACGGGCTCAACTTCGATTTGCGGCGCTGGCACCCAGCGCTTGACCAGAGGCAAGCCTTTGGCGTTGAGCCCCTGTGCATCCAGCGCTTGGCACAGATCTGTCAATGAGGGGTAGACGGTTCCCTTAAGTCGAGGAAAGTTGCCCGGGTCGAGAAAGTAACCATGGTTGGCCGTACGCTGGACGGTGTTGCGTACCAGCGTGTTGAGCCGGTTGCGGTGGATCAGTGTCAGTTCTGTTTGCGTCTGCTCCAGAAGGTAGTCGCCGGGAGCCTTGAGCAATTCATCGACACTTTGCGAGCTGAAGATGTGTGGGTTTGCGAATTCTTGCTCCCTCATCGGTACCAACAGGGTGAAGTCAGTGTCCAGCAGCGTCGGATTGGGGCGTGTCCGGTTACCGATGGGGGTATTGCTTACTTTGGGGCCGTAATCAATTTTGACCTGCGGGGGTTCGCCATTGAGCACCTCGCTGACCCGCACGCTGGTGCTTCCATTTATCTCACTGATCCCAGCCACCCCGCGGAATGTGTTGGTGTGCTGCGCATCGGTCAGTGCCACCCATTGACCGGGCCCATTCTTGAGTTGGTCCAGGCGGATGATTTCGCTGGTCAAAAAGTTATTGGCCATCTGGTCATCCACGGCAATCGGGTACGGCCGATAGTGGGCCAGGCTGCCCGTGGCCTGTACACGTATGTTGTTGCTGCGGGCGGCGTTGAGCAGTTCCATTGTGTTGAAGCGCACAGGCAAGTTGCTATCCAGTTCCTGGAGGTAGGCTTTCAGGTTTGCGGACATTTCCCCGGTAGCCGCGAACCTGTCTAGGTCGAGTTGATGAAGGTCGTTGCACAGGCGGTTCAGGTAGAGCGTCTTGACGCCTTTGCGCGCCAGCGCGGGCAAGTTTTTAATCAGCAAGTACAGGCTGGCGACGCGTTTTGGGCTTTCGGCCACAACCAGGTTTGCCCCGTTTTCCAGGACGCTTTCGACGAACCCAGTGGATGACAGTTCAGACGTGATCGCCGGCAGCACAGCGCGTTCCGGAAGGCTGCGGATGAAGAAGGGGCGCGAGTAAAAGCGACGCGCATCGGCCAGGATTCTGGAGCGGGCGGGATTGATAAAGTAATCAGACGTATAAAAATGGCGGGTGCTGCCGTCAGCGTTAGGGATCACCTTGGCGTAATCGGGGCCGCCAGACATCGCAAGCTCGATCTGAAAGCTGTCCATATTGTTGAGGTCGTACGGGGTAGTCAGGCTGGATGGGGCGTTCTGATAGCCCGCAGGCCCATAGGAAGTGGGGGGGCGCTGTTCAGCTTCGGTTGCTGGTGAAGCGGCGGCCGCCTGATGGGGGGTAGCCGGTTCTATCGGGCTTCCTCCCCTGACCGCGTCCGTTGGCTGCAAGGCATATTCCCATTCACCTTCGGCGTTCAGGCGTACCGCACGTGAGCCGAAGAATTCATGAGGGTGGGCCGGGTCGATGATGGCCCAGGTGCCCTTGCCATTGGCATCCGCTTCGTAGCGCACGTAATACACGGCGTCTTTGAACTTGATGACGGTCGAAGGGTTTGAGTTGACGGTGTAGATACCTTGATAACGGCCGCCTTCGTTCATCGCAGTGGCGCCTTCCAGGCCATTTTGACGCTTCCAGCCGGCCGGTATTTCCGGCTGGGCGGGGGCTGGCGTGAGCGGTTGCGATTCAGCGGGCAGCGCGGGCGTTTCGGTGGGCGCAGGTATCACCACCGGCTCGTCGACAGGCGTTGTGGCTGCTTTGAATTTGGCCATCTCGGCCGCTTCTGCGGCCTCCACTTCCGGGCCCAGTTCCACGATCGGACCAGGGCCGTGCAGCGCCACCAGATTGAACAGCGTATCGATGCCGCTGAGCACCGCACCTATCACGCCGGCCTTGCGTTCCTCGCTGGTACGGCCATTGACCGCCTGATCAATATTCAGCGCCAGGTTGGCGATGCTGGCGCCCAATACGGGCAGGGCCACTGGCCAGCCGACCACCGCCAGCGGGCCAAAAATTTTCAAACCTACGGTCAGGTAGCCTATCCAGAGCTTCTTTTTCAGCGCTTTTTGAGTGGTCAGTAGCTGTTGGGCTTCGTCATACATCGACCAGCGGGTCCGGTCCCTCAGCCAGGAAAAGGCATCGGTGGTGATGGCCTGGTTTGTCCGGTTGATCAGGTGATGGTCCGACTTGCCCCAGGTGGCGACCAGGCGGTTCATGAGGTCGGTGATGTTATCGGTCATGGCCTGGCGGTCGGACAGAGGAAAGCGGCAGAGGAAGGTGCTGCGGTTTTTTTCCTCGTTCATCTTGTCCAGGACCCACCAATGCAGGTTCGCAGGGGTATCGAGCACCTCGAACGCCGGAGTGTCGCCGGGTGTGTAGAGAATCTGCCGACCCTTTGCATCGACGATGCGCAACAGATTGATCGCGACATGGCCGTCCACATCCAGCGCATAAACCTGCACGCCGTTGCTGGGTGTGGTTTCGGTTTGCAGCATCTGCCGGGTGACGGGCCAGCTCAGGTTGGGCGCGACGGCGTTGAGGCAGGTCTGGAAATCATCGGCAGTCAGTTTTTTGAGCTCAAGGGCCTGGACGGCCTGGCTGAGGAAGCTGCACTTGGCCAGGGTACGAAAGTCGTCGGCAAAGGTGTGCCAGAAATCATCCAGTTTTTGCGTGTAGAGAAGGTCGAACTTCAGACGCCAAAAGTACTTCAGCACCTCGTTGCCATGCAGGCGCACTTCGTTGGTTTCATTGAAGTCGCCAAACTCCGGGCCTGCGGTATAGAACCCACCATACAGGTCGAGCAGGTCGGCGTTGTCGTAGTCGGTGACTCGAAATCGATGAATCACCAGTTGGGTCAGCGTGGTCGATTCGTAAGGCTTCTCCAGAATATGCTCCCAGCCGGTAAAGGTCTTGGTGCTGCTCTGGGCTGCCTTGAATCGGTGGTAGTAGATCTGGTCAGGGTCCAGGCCTTCTACGCCGTACCTTTTCAGAATTTCACAGGCGGTCTGATGGGCGCTGTCATGCAGGCTGGGGCACGCCTGGATCAGGCGAGTGGCCAGTTCTTTCAAAGCGGCCTTGTCGGCCGCATTGGGCAGTGCAGGGGGAGTACTCGGGTTCATGGGGTTGCTCATCCTTCAAAATGAACGTTGAGATTCCCTCGGCCCCTGCTGTTTCGTGCATTACATAGTTAGCGAATGATCGTGATGCCCAGCGCTCATCGCCGCGCAATATCCGAAAAGTAGAACTTATCCAGCGTATGCCGCGACTCGGTGTACTCGAACTGCCGCCCGTCCTGCAAGAACGTCTGGTTACTCACCACGATCACATGGCTTTGCCCATCAAGATCCAGATGCGCCTGGTCGTCTTTGCTGCGCGGCAGGGCTTCGATGGTGCGCTGCGCAAAGCTGATTTGCAGCTGCAACGTCTGTTCGATAAACGCGTAGATCGACTGTTCGGCGATCTCGCGATCCAGGCCGGGGATCAGGTCGGCGACGAAGTGGTTGATGTCGAGGATCACCCGTTTGCCGCCGATGCGCCGCACCCGTTTGACGCGGGTGATCAGCGTGCCGGGTTCGGCCTCGATGTGTTGCAGCAGTGAGCCTTCCAGCGGGAGCTGGGTGAATTCGACCACGTCGGTGCGTACGTCTTCGCCCAGGTCGGCGTGGGTCTCGTGGAAGCTGACGATACCGCCCAGTTGAAACTCAATCGGGTTGGGTGACAGCACGAAGGTGCCCTTGCCATGGATCTTTTGTGCAAAGCCACGCTCCTGCAACTGCTCGATGGCGCGCCGCACGGTGCCACGGCTGGCTTGGTAGGCGTCCATCAGTTCGGTTTCGGAGGGAAGGCGCGTACCGCGTTGCAGGCGTTCTGTGGTGATGCTGGCAAGCAGATCCGTATAGATCTGGTTGTATTTGCTCATGAGATGGCTCTGTGCCTGGCTTGCATTCAAGGCAGGAACCTTAGTGGCACAGGTGGGGTTTGTCCATTGGGCACCCGTGCAGCCTGGGGAAAAATCTGACGGGCAGTTCGCAATATTAAGCAAAAGTGTAACTCGTACAGACGAGTTGTTGATTTAACTCGTACAGACGAGTACTTTTCCCCTCGGCGTGCTGCCAATGACTGCCACCCATAAAAACAATCACAGTGGAAAACGATCATGAGCCACGACTATTCGACTATCGCCCGCGAGATTCTCGAGCACCTCGGGGGCAGCGACAATCTTGAGCAAGCCGCCCATTGCGTGACCCGCCTGCGCCTGGCGCTCAAAGACCCGAACCTGGTCAACAGCAGTGCGTTGAACCAGGTCGATCTGGTCAAGGGCTCGTTCTTTACCGGCGGCCTGTTCCAGGTGGTGATCGGCCCAGGCGAAGTGGAAAAGGTCTACGCCGCCCTGCGCGAACAGACCGGCCTTGCCGCCGCCACTATTGCCGACGTCAAAAAGAAAGGCGCCGACAAGACCAACGCCATGCAGCGTCTGGTGCGGGTGTTCTCCGATGTGTTCATGCCGATCCTGCCCGCGCTGATCATTGCCGGCCTGTTGATGGGCGTGAACAACCTGATGGGCGCCCAGGGCATGTTCATCGAGGGCAAGACGCTGCTGGAGGCCTACCCGAACCTGGATGGCCTGTGGAGCCTGATCAACCTGATGGCCAACACCTCGTTCGTGTTCCTGCCGGCACTGGTGGGCTGGTCGGCGGCCAAGCGTTTCGGCGGCAGTGAAATCCTCGGCATCGTGCTCGGCCTGATGCTGGTGCACCCCGACCTGCTCAATGCCTGGAACTACGGCAAGGCGGTCGCCGGCCTCGACGGCCAGAGCTTGCCGTACTTCGATATTTTTGGCTGGTTCCAGATTGAGAAGGTCGGCTACCAGGGGCAGATCCTGCCGATCCTGCTGGCGGCCTATGTGATGAGCGTCATCGAGAAATGGCTGCGGGCACGGGTGCCCAATGCGATCCAACTGCTCGTGGTGCCGATCACTACCATCGTCGTCACTGGCGTGCTGGCCCTGGCGATCATCGGCCCGGTAACCCGCCACCTCGGCATCCTCATCACCGAAGGCGTGGTCACCCTGTTTGACCTGGCGCCGATGCTCGGCGGGGCTATCTTCGGTTTGCTTTATGCGCCGCTGGTGATCACCGGCATGCACCACATGTTCCTCGCCGTGGACCTGCAGCTTATTTCTACCCAGGGCGGCACCTTTATCTGGCCGATGATCGTCATGTCCAACCTGGCCCAGGGCAGCGCCGCACTCGGGGTGTTCTACATGACCCGCAATGCGCGGGACAAAAGCATGGCCTCGACCTCGGCGGTTTCTGCCTACTTCGGCATCACTGAACCGGCGATGTTCGGCGTGAACCTGCGCTTCAAGTTTCCGTTCTACGCCGCGCTGCTGGGCTCGGCGCTGGGCAGCATTTTCCTGTCGCTGAACAAGGTGACGGCCTCGGCCATCGGTGTCGGTGGCTTGCCCGGGTTTATCTCGATCGTTCCGCAGTTCATTCCAAGCTTTGTGATCGGGATGGTCATCGCGATTGTCGTGCCGTTTGTCGTGACCTGTGTGTTGAGCATGAAGATCGTGCGGCCTGGATATCGGGTCGCCTGATCCACCGCCTTCGCGAGCAAGCCCGCTCCCACGGGAGAACGCATTTCAAATGTGGGAGGGGGCTTGCCCCCGATGGGGCCCTCAAGGCCAGCCCATAACTCTACTGAAGGAACCCACCATGCAAAACTGGCAACACTCGGTGATCTACCAGATCTACCCCAAAAGCTTCCACAGCCACGCGGGTAACGCCACCGGAGACCTGCTGGGCATCGTGGACAAGCTCGACTACCTCAAGTGGCTGGGTGTTGATTGCCTGTGGATCACCCCGTTCCTGCGCTCGCCGCAGCGCGACAACGGCTACGACATCAGCGACTACTACGCGATCGACCCCAGCTACGGGACCATGGCCGACTGTGACCTGCTGATCTGCGAAGCGGCCAAGCGCGGCATCAAGCTCATGCTCGATATCGTGGTCAACCACACCTCCATCGAGCACGAGTGGTTCCAGCAGGCGCGCAGCAGCCTCGATAACCCCTACCGCGACTTCTACATCTGGCGCGACCAGCCGAATAACTGGGAATCCAAGTTCGGCGGCTCCGCCTGGGAGTACGAGGCGCAGACCGGCCAGTACTACCTGCACCTGTTCGACCACACCCAGGCCGACCTGAATTGGGACAACCCCAAGGTGCGCGCCGAAGTGTTCAAGCTGATGCGTTTCTGGCGCGACAAAGGCGTGGGTGGTTTCCGCCTGGACGTGATCAACCTGATCTCCAAGCCCGCTGACTTCCCCGAAGACAACAGCGACGGCCGCCGTTTCTACACCGACGGCCCGAACGTGCACCAATACCTTCAGCAAATGCACCGCGAAGTCTTCGAAGGCCATGACCTGATCAACGTTGGCGAGATGTCGTCCACCAGCCTCGAACACTGCATCCGCTATTCGCGGCCGGAGTCGAAAGAGCTGTCGATGACCTTCAACTTTCATCACCTCAAAGTCGATTATCCCAACCTGCAAAAGTGGGTGAAGGCCGACTTCGATTTCCTCCAACTCAAGCAGATTTTCTCTGACTGGCAAATGGGTATGCAGGCCGGTGGCGGTTGGAATGCGTTGTTCTGGTGTAACCACGATCAGCCACGGGTGGTCTCGCGTTTTGGTGACGACGGTGAATACCGCGTGGTCTCGGCCAAGATGCTCGCCACGGCGCTGCACTTCCTCCAGGGCACGCCGTATGTGTATCAGGGCGAAGAGTTGGGCATGACCAATCCGGGCTTCGACACAATCTCGCAATACCGCGACGTGGAAACCCTGAATATCTTCCGACTCAAGCGCGATGCCGGGGAGTCCGAGGCGTCGAGCATGGCGGCGATCATGCAGAAGTCCCGCGACAACGGCCGTACGCCGATGCAATGGAACAGCCAGGCCAATGCCGGTTTCAGCCGTGGCGAGCCATGGATTGGCATCCCGGCCAACGCCGCACAGATCAACGTCGAAAGCCAACTGGATGACCCGGACTCGGTGCTGCATCACTACCGCGCCTTGATCGCCCTGCGGCGTCGCGAACCGCTGATCCAGGACGGTGTTTACCAGCAACTGCTGCAAGACCACCTTCAGGTTTGGGCGTACCTGCGCGAAGGCCATGGCGAACGGCTGCTGGTACTCAACAACTTCTACGGCACAGCTTGCGAAATCCAACTGCCCGACCACGTGATCAACCCGATGTGCGGGCAACGTCTGTTGATCAGCAATTACCCCGACTGCCCGGTGCGTTCGAGCACGGTGGTGTTGCGTCCTTATGAATCGTTTGTGCTGCACCTCAAGGATTGAGCCGCCCTACAGGCAATCGCATCACGCAAGAAAGCAAGAAAAAACAATAAAAATAAAAGGAGTGCTTCATGAAAACAAAAATAAAACTGGGCCTCATTGCGTCGTGCCTCACCGCGCCGTTTGGCGTCCAGGCGCTGGAGTTCGCCGGTTACTTGCGCAGCGGCGCGGGCACGTCAACGGGCAGTGGCAAGCAGCAATGTTTCCAGCTGCCGGGGGCGCAAACCAAGTACCGCTTGGGTAACGAATGCGAGCAGTACGCTGAGCTGGAACTGCGCCAGGACCTGCTGACCCTTGACGACGGCTCGGTGCTCAGCGTGGATGCGATGGCCTCGCTCTACAACAAGTACGATCGGGCCCTGAAGTTCCAGGGCGAAAACAACGGCTCGGCGCGCATGCCGCAGATGTACGCGCAGTGGTCCAACCTGCCCAGCCTCAATGGCGGCTCACTGTGGGCCGGGCGGCGTTACTACAAGCGTAACGACATTCACATCTCCGACTTCTACTACTGGAACCAGAGCGCCACCGGTGGGGGGATCGAAGACGTGCTGATCGGCGGCTTGAAATACAGCTACGCCTTGTCGCGCAAGGACAACCTGTACCAGAAGGAATACGCCACCCGTCACGACTTCAACGTGGCAGGTTTCAACACCAACCCGGGCGGCGAGCTGGAGCTTGGCTTGAGCTACATCGCAAAGGCTGGTGGGCGTGACACCAACAGTGGTTGGGCGTTGACGGCGCAGCACGTGCAAACGCCATTCCTGGGCGGTAAGAATAAATTCGCCCTGCAGTACGGCGAAGGCCCCGGCACCGGCCTGGGCTACACCGGCAATACTGCGTTGGACAAGAGCAGTAAAAGCTACCGTGCCGTGGAGTTCTTCGATTGGCAGGTGACCCCGCGTTTCGGCGGGCAGGTGGAGGCGGTGTACCAGAAAGATGTACGTCCGGGACGACAGGACCAGAACTGGATCTCCCTGGGTGTACGCCCGGCGTACGCCATCAGCGAGCAATTCAAGCTGGTCGCTGAACTGGGGCACGATCAGGTCGAGGCCACGGGCGGTACGCGCAAACTGAGCAAATTTACCTTCGCCCCGACCTGGTCACCCAAAGGCCCGGAATTCTGGGCGCGGCCGGAAGTGCGGTTGTATTACACCTATGCGTCTTGGAACGAAGCAGCCAAGCGTGCCGCGAATGAGTTGGCGGCGGGCTCGGCGTTGTCTGATACCGGCGCTTATGGCACGGCACGGCATGGGTCGAACATGGGTGTGCAAGTCGAATACTGGTGGAAATAACTGCGGACTAATGTGGGAGCGGGCTTGCTCGCGAATACGGTGGGTCAGTCACTACGTGTATCACCTGATACACCGCTTTCGCGAGCAAGCCCGCTCCCACATTTGATTTTCGTCATCCCGCAACTTTTGTATCCATCCAATGATTTTTACAGAACAACACAACAGGTGACGTCATGACCACATCTCAACCCCTGGAACTGCTGGCGCCCCTGTCCGGGGTGCTGCTCGCGCTGGATCAGGTACCCGACCCAGTGTTTTCCAGCCGCGTGATCGGCGACGGCCTGTGTATCGATCCCACCTCGCAGAGCCTCTGCGCGCCGCTGGCTGGGGTGATCAGCAACATCCAGGACAGCGGTCATGCGGTGAGTGTCACTGACGAAAACGGTGTGCAGGTGCTGCTGCATATTGGCCTGGACACCGTGAACCTGGCGGGCCAGGGCTTCACCCGCCTGGTCGAGGAAGGCCAGCGGGTGGAGGCCGGGCAGCCGCTGATCGAATTCGACGCCGACTATGTGGCGCTCCATGCACGTAGCCTGCTGACCTTGATGCTGGTGGTGAGTGGCGAGCCATTTGTGCTGCTGGTGCCGGAACAGGCGCGGGTCAAGGCAGGCCAGCCGCTGTTGCACTTGTCACCCGCAGACACACTCGCCGAGGTGAATGAAGAGGAGGGCGACGCGCTGTTTTCAAAGCCACTGACCTTGCCAAACTCCAACGGTTTGCACGCTCGCCCTGCGGCGGTGTTTGCCCAGGCGGCGAAGGCGTTCAGTTCAAGTATTTACCTGCACAAGCAAACCCAGAGCGCGAATGCCAAGTCGCTGGTGGCGATCATGGCGCTGCAAACCTCCCGGGGCGATAGCCTGCAAGTGAGTGCAGCGGGCGAGGATGCCGAGGCGGCGATCCAGGCGCTGGTGACGCTGTTGCTAGACGGCTGTGGCGAAACGTTGGCAGCTGCGGCTGGGGTGGTCAAGCCAGCCGCACCGGTGTTATCGCCGACCGTGTTGCGGGGTGTGTGTGCGTCGCCGGGCTCGGCGTTTGGCCAGGTTGTCCAAGTGGCGCAGCCGCAACTCGACATCCCCGAGGCCGGTGCTGGAGAGGCCTTTGAGCGTGCTGCATTGGCGCGTGGCCTGCGGGCGGCAGCCCAGGCGCTGCAAACCCTGCAAGCCAAGGCGGCCGGCGGTGCCCAGGTCGAAATTTTCCGCGCCCATCAGGAATTGCTCGAAGACCCCACCTTACTTGAGCACGCCCACAGCTTGCTGGCCGAAGGCAAGAGCGCTGCCTTTGCCTGGAACAGCGCCACATTGGCGACCGCAAAACTCTTGGAAGGCTTGGGCAAAGCGTTGCTCGTCGAACGCGCAGCGGACTTGGCCGACGTCGGGCAGCGCGTGCTCAAGTTGATCCTGGGCGTGCCGGACTGCGCATGGGATTTGCCTGAGTGCGCGATCCTGGTCGCCGAGCAGTTGACACCCTCGCAAACCGCCGGGCTCGATACCAGTAAGGTGCTCGGCTTCGTCACCGTGGGTGGCGGTGCAACCAGCCACGTTGCGATTCTCGCCCGCGCGCTCGGGCTGCCGTCTATTTGCGGGGTCCAGGCGCAAGTACTGGCGCTGCCCAACGGCAGGCAGGTCTTGCTCGATGCCGACAAAGGCGAGCTGCATCTGGAACCCAACCTGGCTGAAATCGAACACCTGCAGGCGATTCGCCAACAGCAACTGCTGCGACGCCAACGTGAAGTGGCCCAGGCAGCACTGGCCGCGGTCACCTGTGACGGCCATCACGTCGAGATCACCGCCAACGTGGCCTCATTGCAGGAAGTGGAGCAGGCCCTGGCCTTGGGCGGTGAAGGTGTCGGCCTGCTGCGTTCAGAGTTTCTCTACCTGGACCGCAATCGCGCCCCGAGCCCCGAGGAGCAGGCCAGTACCTACAGCGCCATCGCCCGCGCCCTTGGCACCGAGCGCAATCTGGTGGTGCGTACCCTGGATGTGGGGGGCGATAAACCCTTGGCCTATGTGCCGATGGAAAGCGAGACCAACCCGTTCCTGGGCCTGCGTGGTATTCGCCTGTGTCTGGAGCGCCCCGAGTTGCTGCGTGAACAATTGCGCGCCATCCTCACCAGTGCCGGTTTAGCGCGGCTGCATATCATGCTGCCAATGGTCAGCCTGCTCTCCGAGCTGCATCTGGCGCGCGCGATGCTCGAAGAAGAAGCGTTGGCGCTCGGCCTGACCGAGTTACCGAAGCTGGGCATCATGATTGAAGTCCCTTCGGCCGCGTTGATGGCGGATGTCTTTGCGCCCCATGTGGATTTCTTCTCCATCGGTACCAATGACCTCACCCAATACACCCTGGCCATGGACCGTGACCATCCGCGCCTGGCCAGCCAGGCCGACAGTTTTCACCCAGCAGTGCTGCGTCTGATCGATACCACGGTCAAAGCCGCCCATGCCCACGGCAAGTGGGTGGGGGTGTGTGGTGCGCTGGCTTCGGAAGCATTGGCGGTGCCGATGTTGATCGGGCTCGGCGTGGATGAGCTGTCGGTCAGCGTACCGCTGATCCCGACCATCAAGGCCACCGTGCGCGAACTGGACCTGCTTGACTGCCAGATCATCGCTCGCCAGGTGCTGGGCCTGGAAGAAGCCGACCAAGTGCGTGAGGCCCTGCGCCTGTACCACGCGGCCACCGTTGAAACCTCACGTGTCATGGAGCACTGAGCATGTTGGAGAAATTGCAGCGGGCATTCTGGAAAGCCCTGACCCCGGACCTGATTGCCGAAACGGTTGCGCCATCGACACCTGGCCTGCTGTCGGCCGATGTGCTGAGTGCATTGGGCGGCGCCGAGAATCTCAAGTCACAGCAGCGTGTGGCACTGACGCGGGTGCGGGTGCAGTTGCAGGATATAGGCCGGTTGGATGAGGCGGCGTTGAAGGCGGCGGGTGTAGCAGGCGTGATGGTGTTGTCGGGCGGCGTAGTCCACCTGCTCACCGGCCTCTAAGCCAAGCGGAGATCAAAATGTGGGAGGGGGCTTGCTCCCGATGGCGGAATGTCAGTCACCACATGCAGTGACTGACCCCCTGCTATCGGGAGCAAGCCCCCTCCCACATTGGTATTCAGTGTTCTTATAATTGCGGGCTGTCCTGCGGTGGCTTGGTCTTGTCCACACCCGGCACATGCAGGTTGCCTTCCACCACCTGGTTGCCTTCCAGCTGCGGCTGGGTCACCCAGGTGAGGATGTCGTAGTAGCGCCGGATGTTGGCCACAAAGTGCACCGGCTCGCCGCCCCGGGCGTAGCCGTAGCGGGTCTTGCTGTACCACTGCTTCTGCGACAGGCGCGGCAGCATCTTCTTTACGTCCAGCCACTTGTTCGGGTTCAGGCCTTCTTTCTTCGCCAGGATGCGTGCGTCGTCCAGATGGCCACCGCCCACGTTATAGGCGGCGAGGGCGAACCAGGTGCGGTCGGGCTCGGCGATCTTGTCGTCCAGCTCATCCTTGATCTTGGCCAGGTACTTGGCGCCGCCCATGATGCTCTGCCTGGCATCCAGGCGGTTGGACACGCCCATGGCCTGGGCGGTGTTCTGGGTCAGCATCATCAGGCCGCGCACGCCGGTCTTGGAGGTGACGGTCGGTTGCCACAGCGATTCCTGATAGCCGATGGCTGCCAATAACCGCCAATCGACCTTTTCGGCCTTGGCATAGGCGCGAAAGTGCTTCTCGTACTTGGGCAGGCGTTGTTGCAGATGCTGGGCGAAGGTATAGGCGCCCACATAGCCAAGTACATCGACGTGCCCGTAATAGCGATCTTTCAGGCGCTGCAACGTGCCGTTCTTCTCGACCTTGTCCAGGTAACCGTTGATCTCATTGAGCAGGCTGTTGTCAACGCCTGCGGCCACGGCCCAGCTCTGGTGGCTGGCATTGCCAAGGTCGAACGCCACGCGCACGTTGGGGAAGTACACCTGGTTCATCGCCACTTCGTTGGAGTCCACCAGGGTCAGGTCGATCTGCCCCTCGTCCACCATGCGCAGCAGGTCGACCACTTCAACAGCGTCGGATTCTTCGTATTCGATTGCAGGATTCTGCTTTTTCAACGCCGCCAGTTGCTCGGCGTGGGTGCTGCCCTTGAGCACCATGATCTTCTTGCCCACCAGGTCGGCCGCGTTGGTCGGGCGTGACTGGCCGTTGCGATAGATGATCTGCGGGGTCACTTCCAGGTACGGGTGGGAGAAGCGCACCTGCTGCTGGCGCTGTTCGCTGCTCACCAGGCCGGCGGCGGCGAGCACCGGGCCGTTAGGCTTGCCCAGTTGGTTGAACAGGTCGTCGAGGTTATCGGCCGTCTCGATTTCCAGCTTTACGCCCAGTTCGTCGGCAAAGCGCTTGACCAGTTCGTATTCGAAACCGGTTTCACCGTTGCGGTCCTGGAAATACGTGGCCGGGCTGTTCCGGGTGACCACCCGCAATACGCCATCCTCCTTGATTCGCTCGAGTGTGCTGGGCTTATCAACACAGGCACTGAGCATCAGGAAGAGCGAGGTGGCGATGAGCCATTTGACCCATCGCGGGCGCAAAACAGTTGGGGAGAACATCTGCGCAGTATACGCAAACGGCCCATGGCGCCATATCTCGACAGCGGCGGACTTGTCTGCTAGCGCCGCTTAAACTGTGCTGCAGCCCGCAGAAACGTGGCTTGGCGAGCGATTATGACGGTTAAAATAACTGCGCCCAGTACCGTGGATAACACCCTGATCGCGTGCAAACCTTGCCAACTGACGTTCGGCAGCGGCCACCGGTAGCGTTTCGGGTGCCGTTGGCGATGGTTTACGCTAGAATGCACGGCCTCAAAGCACACCCCTTCCCGAGGCTGTCCCGAAGATGTTGATCCTGCGCGGCGCTCCTGCCCTTTCTGCCTTTCGCCACAGCAAACTCCTAGAGCAACTGAGCCAAAAGGTTCCAGCTGTTACAGGCCTGTACGCTGAATTTGCTCACTTCGCCGAAGTAACCGGCGTCTTGACCGCCGACGAACAGCAAGTGCTGGCACGCCTTCTGAAGTACGGCCCAAGCGTTCCTGTTCAAGAGCCGACCGGCCGCTTGTTCCTGGTTCTGCCGCGGTTCGGCACCATCTCGCCCTGGTCGAGCAAGGCCAGTGATATCGCCCGCAACTGTGGCCTGGACAAAATCCAGCGCCTGGAGCGCGGTATCGCTTTCTATGTTGCCGGCCAGTTCAGCGATGCCGAAGCCGAGTTGATCGCCAGCAGCCTGCACGACCGCATGACCCAGATCATCGTCAGCCAGCTGGAACAGGCTGCCGGCCTGTTCAGCCACGCCGAACCCAAGCCGCTGACCGCGATTGACGTGCTCGGCGGTGGCCGCGCCGCCCTCGAGAAGGCCAACACCGAGCTGGGCCTGGCCCTGGCCGAAGACGAGATCGACTATCTGGTCAACGCCTTCAACGGTTTGAAGCGCAACCCCCACGACATCGAACTGATGATGTTCGCCCAGGCCAACTCCGAGCATTGCCGTCACAAGATCTTCAACGCCAGTTGGGACATCGACGGCGAAAGCCAGGAAAAAAGCCTGTTCGGCATGATCAAGAACACCTACGTGATGCACAGCGAAGGCGTTCTGTCGGCTTATAAAGACAATGCCTCGGTGATCGTCGGCTCCGTCGCCGGCCGCTTCTTCCCGGACCCCGAAACCCGCCAGTACGGCGCGGTACAGGAGCCGGTGCACATCCTGATGAAGGTTGAAACCCACAACCACCCGACCGCGATTGCCCCGTTCCCGGGCGCAGCCACCGGTTCCGGCGGCGAAATCCGTGACGAAGGCGCTACCGGCCGTGGCGCCAAGCCAAAGGCGGGCCTGACCGGTTTCACCGTGTCCAACCTGCAGATCCCGGGCTTCGAACAGCCTTGGGAAGTGCCGTACGGCAAGCCCGAGCGCATCGTCACCGCACTCGACATCATGATCGAAGGCCCACTGGGCGGCGCCGCGTTCAACAACGAGTTCGGGCGCCCGGCGCTGACCGGTTATTTCCGTACCTTCGAACAATCCATCACCACTCCCCGTGGCGATGAAGTGCGCGGCTACCACAAGCCGATCATGTTGGCCGGCGGCATGGGCAACATCCGCGAAGAACACGTCAAGAAAGGCGAGATCCTGGTCGGCTCCAAGCTGATCGTCCTCGGCGGCCCGGCGATGCTGATCGGCCTGGGTGGCGGCGCGGCTTCCTCCATGGCGACCGGCACCAGCTCGGCAGACCTGGATTTTGCTTCCGTACAGCGTGAAAACCCTGAGATGGAACGCCGCTGCCAGGAAGTCATCGACCGTTGCTGGCAGTTGGGTGACAAGAACCCGATCAGCTTCATCCACGACGTCGGCGCCGGTGGTTTGTCCAACGCCTTCCCGGAACTGGTCAACGATGGCGACCGTGGCGGCCGCTTCGAACTGCGCAACATTCCAAACGACGAGCCGGGCATGGCCCCGCACGAAATCTGGAGTAACGAATCCCAGGAGCGTTACGTACTGGCTGTTGGCCCTGAAGACTTCGCACGCTTCCAGGCCATCTGCGAACGTGAGCGTTGCCCGTTTGCCGTAGTCGGCGAAGCCACTGCCGAGCCGCAGCTGACTGTCACGGATAGCCACTTCGGCAACAGCCCGGTGGACATGCCACTGGAAGTGCTGCTGGGCAAAGCCCCGCGCATGCACCGTTCAGCCGTACGCGAAACCGAACTGGGCGATGATTTCGACCCAAGCGCGCTGGACCTGGCCGACAGCATCGAACGCGTACTGCACCACCCGGCCGTAGCGAGCAAAAGCTTCCTGATCACCATCGGCGACCGCACCATCACCGGCCTGGTGGCCCGTGACCAAATGGTTGGCCCATGGCAGGTTCCAGTCGCTGACGTTGCCGTCACCGCCACCAGCTTCGACGTCTACACCGGTGAAGCCATGGCCATGGGCGAGCGTACGCCGCTGGCCCTGCTGGACGCTCCGGCGTCAGGCCGCATGGCCATTGGTGAAACCCTCACCAACATCGCCGCATCGCGCATCGGCAAGCTGTCCGACATCAAGTTGTCGGCCAACTGGATGTCGGCTGCCGGCCACCCGGGTGAAGACGCGCGCCTGTACGACACCGTCAAGGCTGTCGGCATGGAGCTGTGCCCTGAGCTGGGGATCACCATTCCGGTAGGCAAGGACTCGATGTCCATGGCCACCCGCTGGAACGAAGACGGCACTGACAAGAGCGTCACTTCGCCGCTGTCGCTGATCGTCACCGGTTTTGCGCCGGTCACCGACATCCGTCAGACCCTGACCCCGCAACTGCGCATGGACAAGGGCACCACCGATCTGATCCTGATCGACCTGGGCCGTGGCCAGAACCGTATGGGCGCTTCGATCCTCGCGCAAACCCACGGCAAGCTCGGCAAGCACGCGCCAGACGTGGATGACGCCGAAGACCTGAAAGCCTTCTTCGCCGTGATCCAGGGCCTGAATGCCGACGGCCACCTGCTGGCTTACCACGACCGCTCCGACGGCGGCCTGCTGACCAGCGTTGTCGAGATGGCCTTCGCCGGTCACTGCGGCCTGAACATCGTGCTCGACAGCGTTGCCGAGGATGCTGCCGAGATCAACGGCATCCTCTTCAACGAAGAGTTGGGCGCCGTGATCCAGGTGCGCCAGGACGCTACGCCAGACGTGCTCGCACAATTCAGCGCCGCCGGCCTGGACGACTGCGTGGCCGTGATCGGCCAGCCGATCAACAACGGCGAGATCAACATCTCGTTCAACGGCGACACCGTGTTTGCCGGCCAGCGCCGCCTGCTGCAACGCCAGTGGGCCGAGACCAGCTACCAGATCCAACGCCTGCGTGACAACGTCGACTGTGCCGAGCAGGAGTTCGACGTGATCCTGGAAGAAGACAACCCGGGCCTGAGCACCAAGCTCAGCTTCGACGTCAACCAGGACATCGCCGCGCCTTACATCAAGAAAGGCATCCGCCCACAGGTTGCCGTGCTGCGCGAGCAGGGCGTCAACGGCCAGGTGGAAATGGCAGCGGCTTTCGACCGTGCCGGCTTTAACGCGATCGACGTGCACATGAGCGACATCCTCGCCGGTCGCGTTGACCTCAATGAGTTCAAAGGTCTCGTAGCGTGCGGTGGTTTCTCCTACGGCGACGTGCTGGGTGCCGGTGAAGGCTGGGCCAAGTCGGCCCTGTTCAACAGCCGTGCCCGCGACGCGTTCCAGGGCTTCTTCGAGCGCAACGACAGCTTCACCCTGGGCGTGTGCAACGGTTGCCAGATGATGTCCAACCTCAGCGAACTGATTCCGGGCAGCGAGTTCTGGCCGCACTTTGTGCGCAACCGTTCCGAGCAGTTCGAAGCCCGTGTCGCCATGGTGCAGGTGCAGGAATCCAATTCGATCTTCCTGCAAGGCATGGCCGGTTCGCGCATGCCTATCGCCATCGCCCACGGTGAAGGCCACGCCGAGTTCGCCAGCGAAGAAGCACTGCTCGAAGCCGACTTGTCCGGCACCGTGGCACTGCGTTTCGTCGATAACCACGGCAAGGTCACCGAGAGCTACCCGGCCAACCCGAACGGCTCGCCACGCGGGATCACCGGCCTCACCAGCCGCGACGGTCGTGTGACCATCATGATGCCGCACCCGGAGCGCGTATTCCGCGCCGTGCAAAACTCGTGGCGCCCGGAAGAGTGGAGCGAAGACGGCGCCTGGATGCGCATGTTCCGCAACGCTCGTGTGTGGGTGAACTAAGGCCGTGTACAAGCTCGCCTTCTTTGTGCCCGACAGCCATGTGGAGACGGTGAAAACCGCCGTCTTCGCAGCCGGCGGCGGGCGCATCGGCGACTACGACAACTGCGCCTGGCAAGTGCTGGGCCAGGGCCAGTTCCGCGCGTTGGACGGCAGCCAGCCGTTTATCGGGCAGGTGGGCCAGGTTGAAGTGGTTGAAGAATGGAAGGTTGAGTTGGTGGTGGCGGATGAGTTGATGGTGGCTGTAGTGGCTGCGCTCAAACTGAGTCACCCGTACGAAACACCGGCGTATGAGGTGTGGCAGTTGGCGGATTTCTGATTCGCATACTGCATTAACAAGAAACCCGCTGAGCCAGTTTGGCCAGCGGGTTTTTTGTTGGCTGCAAGGGCCTCATCGGGAGCAAGCCCCCTCCCACAGTTGACCGAGTTCCAACGTTGGAATGCAGCCAATGGGAGAGGCTTGCCCCCGATGGCGCCCGCCCAGGCGCCTCGGTTTTTTCCGACAACCGCCAGCGGTTGCCGCTCGGAAGCAGCCCCATTAGCTTGGTCGGATCATTGTTAAGCTGAGTCAAACTTCATGGACGATACCGAACACCTCAATCGCGAAAGTGACTTTCAAGAAACGCTTAAAGAGGCCAGGCAAGACGAAACCGCCATCTGGAATAAAGTCCAACAAGTCAGTTCCAACAGCCATGTTGCGCTGTGCTTCCTGAACGGCACTGCACAAACATTTGAACTCGCTGCTGCCAGTTGGGACATCGGCGCAGTGCAAGAGGAATACGTCATACACCCGTGGAGCTATCTGACGTTCGTGTTGCGGGCAGAAATACCCTACTTTGCCCGAGGGCGAGCGTCGACCGAGGCAAAGCACAGTTTTACCTATACAAGTGGCAACCAATCCTTTGAATTTTCCACCTCGCTCAAAGTGAGGAAAAAATACCAAGCCTTCTCTTTTTCACCGGATACCGTGGCTCAAAGAGAACACACCATCGTCTCCACCGGTGCG
This sequence comes from Pseudomonas haemolytica, assembly GCF_009659625.1. Classification (GTDB taxonomy): domain Bacteria; phylum Pseudomonadota; class Gammaproteobacteria; order Pseudomonadales; family Pseudomonadaceae; genus Aquipseudomonas; species Aquipseudomonas haemolytica. The sequence continues at coordinate 165,700 of NZ_VOIW01000007.1, forward strand.
GCCCCGTTGCTTTGTTTCTCAGCGATTACCCACGCGTCGGCCAGTCAGCCCTACCACTACGCAGTGGCTATCAGCATCGGTGGGCAGTACTGAGTGAGAGCAAGCCCGCTCCCCCATTTTGATCTGTGAATACATTCAAAATGTGGGAGCGGGCTTGCTCGCGAAGAGGCCTTTTCAAACGATGAAGCTTTAAGCTCCCGCCCCGATCTGCTGAGCGCCGACCAACCGCTCCAGCGCCTCACCTAACCCGGACGCCTTGTCACCAATCAATAGGTGCCAAACACCGCTATCCAGTTGGCTCACACCTTGGCAGCCGAGCGCAGTGAGCTGAGCTTCAGACAACACCGAATCATCCCCCAGCTCCACCCGCAACCGGGTGATCGCTACCGCTTCCAGATGGCGCACATTCCCGCGGCCACCCAGGGCACTCAGCCATTTCTCGGCCTCTTGAACATTCACTGCCGCGGGCTTATCCACAGGTGCAACCGCTACAGGCGCTACGGCAACAAACCCTGGCATCGCCAAGCGAATCTCATCGGCAATGCTGTCCGCCATCGGCCCAACCACCACCTGCAAACTGCCGCCGTTGCCCGGGCGCACGATGGCCATGGCGCCCAGCGCTTTGAGTTCAGCATCCACTGCCTTGTTGCGATCAAGCATATCCAAGCGCAGGCGCGTGGTGCACGCACCGACACTCAGCAGATTCTGCGCACCACCCAAGGCCTGGATATAAGCCGTGGCGCGCTGGTTATCGCTCATCGCTTCAGCCTGTACCACTTGGATATCTTCACGGCCCGGCGTCTTCAGGTTGAAGCGGCGGATGCAGTAGGTGAAGACCGAGTAGTAGATCAGCGCGTAAGCCAAGCCAACCGGGAACACCAGCCAGCCGTTGGTGGACTTGCCCCAACCCAGCACCATGTCGATAAACCCGCCGGAGAAGGTAAACCCGAGGTGGATATCCAGCATATTGGTGACAGCCATCGACAGGCCCGTCAGCACCGCATGGATGAGGTACAGGAATGGCGCCAGGAACATGAACGCAAATTCAATCGGCTCGGTCACCCCGGTCAAGAACGACGTCAGCGCCATCGACAGGAAAATCCCGCCCATCACCTTACGTCGTTCCGGCAGTGCGTTGCGGTACATCGCCAGGCATGCAGCGGGCAGGCCGAACAGCATCACCGGGAACATGCCGGTCATGAACTGGCCGCCTTTGGGGTCGCCGGCGAAATAGCGGGTCAGGTCGCCCGTCACCACTGCGCCGGTTACCGGGTCGGTGAAGCTGCCGAATACAAACCACGCCATGTTGTTGAGGATATGGTGCAGGCCAGTGACGATCAGCAGGCGGTTGAATACACCGAATACGAATGCGCCCAGGCTGCCGCTTTCCATCAGCAGCACGCCGAAGCTGTTGATGCCGTGCTGGATCGGTGGCCAGATCAGGCCGAAGATTACGCCTAAACCTACTGCGCTGAAGCCGGTGACAATCGGCACAAAGCGTCGCCCACCAAAGAACGCCAGGTACTCCGGCAGCTTGATGTCCTTGAAGCGGTTATACAGCCCGCCCGCCATCAAACCGCTGACGATGCCCGCGAGCATGCCCATGTTGATGGAGGTATCCATCACCTTGAGGGTGGATACCATTACCAGGTAGCCAATCGCCCCGGCCAGGCCAGCCGTGCCGTTGTTGTCGCGGGCAAAGCCCACGGCGATGCCAATGGCGAAGATCAGCGCCAGGTTGGCGAAGATCGCTTGCCCGGCATCGTGCATCACCGCGATGTTGAGCAAATCGGTGTCACCCAGGCGCAGCAGCAGGCCGGCGATTGGCAGGATCGCAATCGGCAGCATCAGTGCGCGGCCCAGGCGTTGCAGGCCTTCGATAAAGTGTTGGTACATGGCGTGTCTCCCTATTCTTGTTGTTTTCAGCTCAGCGGCCAGTGGTGTTGACAGGCTTGGCGAACCGCCTTGGCGCTGCTCAGGTCGAGCAGTTCCAGGCTCAGTTGCCGGCATTGCGCCGCGTCCAGGTGGCGAACGCGGTCCTTGATTTCTCCGATCTGCGGCGGGCTCACCGACAGCTCGCTGACGCCCAGGCCGACCAGCACCGGCGTGGCCAGTGGGTCGGACGCCAGGGCGCCACAGACACCGACCCAACGGCCATGCTTGGCCGCTCCGATGCAGGTCTGGGCGATCAGCCGCAGCAGCGCCGGGTGCAGGGCGTCGACTCGGGCGGCCAGGCCGGCGTGGTCGCGGTCCATGGCCAGGGTGTACTGGGACAGGTCATTGGTGCCGATGGACAAAAAGTCCGCGTGCCTGGCCAACTGCTCAGCCATCAGCGCGGCGGCGGGCACTTCGATCATCACGCCCAGTTCGGGGCGCTGCGTTAGCTCAAGTTCCACGCACAGTTCATCCAGGCGCTGGCGAATCTGCAGCAGTTCATCCACTTCGCTGACCATCGGCAGCAGGATGCGGCACCGCGCCAGCGGCGAGACTTGCAGCAGGGCGCGCAGCTGCTGGTCGAGCAGTTCCGGGCGTACCTGGGCCATGCGAATACCGCGCAGGCCCAGCACCGGGTTGGCCTCGACGGGCAGCGGTAGGTAGTCGAGCTGCTTGTCGCCACCCACGTCGATGGTACGGATGATCACTGACTTGTCGCCCATGGCGTCCAGCACGGCTTGATAGGCCTGGCGTTGCTCTTGCTCATCCGGCGCGGTGCGGCGGTCGACGAAGAGGAATTCGGTGCGCAGCAGGCCGACGCCATCGGCGCCGTTGTCAAACGCCACCTGGGCTTCGGCGCTGGAGGCGACATTGGCGGCGACTTCGATACTCACGCCATCGGTGGTGTGCGCCGGCTGCTGGGCTTGGGCTTGTTGCTGCTGGCGCCGTAGTTTTTGCGTTTCGCGAATCTGGTGAACTTCGGCGTGGCGCGCGTCGCTGGGGGCCAGTTCAAGGCGACCATTGGCGGCGTCGAGCACCACCCGTTGGCCTTGGGGCACGTCGAGTACTTCACTGCCCAGTGCGACGAGACAAGGCAAGCCTTTGCCCCGGGCCAAAATAGCCACATGGGAGGTCGCGCCGCCTTCGGCCATGCAAATACCTGCCGCCCGTTGCGCACTCAGTTGCAGCAAGTCCGAGGGCGTCAGTTCGTGGGCACTGACAATCGCACCGGCCGGCAATTCGAAATGCCAGGCTTCACCCAGCAACGCACGCAGCACCCGTTGTTGCAGGTCACGCAGGTCATTGGCGCGCTCGGCAAACAGCGGTTTGCCCAACGCCAGCAGCACGGCACATTGGGCCTGGATCGCATCACGCCAGGCGTGGGTGGCGGCGCTGCCCTGTTCGATGGCCGCGGTGGCCGCGTCGAGTAATGCCGGGTCCTCCAGCAGGGCGAGGTGGGCGGCGAAGATCTCTTCTTCCTCGACGTTCTTGCGTCGGCGGGCGTGGTCCAGGGTGTTGCGGATTTCGCCGCGCACTTGCTCAAGGGCCGCATCCAGGCGTTGCAGTTGTTCGTCGACGTTATGGGTGCCGGTGTCTTCCGGCAGCTCGATACCCGCCAGGCGGAACAGCGGCCCGCACACCAGGCCCGGTGCCGCGCATACGCCTTGCAGCACATTGGCTTCGGTATTCGCCCAGCGAGGCGTGGTGGCAACGACCGGCGCGTGATGTTCCTCGTGGACTGCCACGGACAGCGCGGCGACCAGTGCCTGCAACGCGGCTTCGCAATCCTTGCCACGACAGCTCACCCGCACCTCGTCGCCCTCGCCAATCCCCAGCCCCATCAGGCCGATCAGGCTGTCGCAGGCCGCCGACTTATCACCGAAATGCAGCTGCGATTGGCTGCTGAAACCCTGTGCGGTCTTGCGGATCAGTGCAGCAGGGCGCGCATGCAGGCCGCCACGGTGGGTGATACGCACGCAGGCAGCTACTTCAGCGGCCGAGTTATCCACAGCGGTTTGAACCGATGCGGATGTGCGCACGGCAATCCGCATCAGCGCTTCACCGACCTTTACCGTCTTGCTCGCAATCGGTTGCAGCTCGAAGCGTTCACTGTTGGTCAGGATGATCAGGCTGACCAGGCTTTTGCACTGGCGCGCAATGCGGTCCAGATCAAACTGCACCAACGGCTGGCCTTCGCTCACCCGTGCGCCTTCCTTCACCAGCAAGGCAAAGCCTTCGCCATTGAGCTCCACGGTGTCGATGCCCACATGCATCAACACTTCGGCACCGTTGTCGGCGCGAATGGTCAACGCATGCCCGGTGCGGGCAACGTGGATGATCACGCCGTCACAGGGCGCCTGCAGGCAATCATTCAGCGGGTCGATGGCCAGGCCATCGCCCATGGCGCCGCTGGCGAACACTTCGTCGGGAACGTTGCCCAGGGCCAGCACCGGCCCACTGAGGGGAGCGCTGAGGGTCAGTACATTATTGTTGTTGGACATGGGCACGGTACTCATCAGGAAAACGCCACTCAGTGAGTGCGGGTAACTTTGCTCAGGTGACGCGGCTGGTCCGGGTCCATGCCCCGGGCAACGGCCAGGCCGGCGGCCATCACGTAGAAACTCTGGATGGCCAGGATCGGGTCCAGGCTCGGGTGCTCGGCGCGGCTCAGGGTCAGGTCGCGCTCGGCGATGTCGTCCGGCGCGGCCAGCAGCACGCGGGCGCCGCGTTGGCGCATATCGGCGGCCAGGCTCAACAGGCCGGCTTGCTCGGCGCCGCGTGGGGCGAACACCAGCAGCGGGTAGTTCTTGTCGATCAGTGCCATCGGCCCGTGGCGCACTTCGGCGCTGCTGAAGGCTTCAGCCTGGATCGCCGAGGTTTCCTTGAGCTTGAGCGCGGCTTCCTGGGCGATGGCGAAACCCGCACCACGGCCGATCACGATCAGGCGCTGGCTGTCGCGCAAGGCCTCTATAGCGCTGGTCCAATTCTGTTTGGCGGCTTCACGCAAACCTTCGGGCAGGGCCTGACAGGCTTGCAGCAGCAACAGGTCCTGGTTCCAGTGGCCGATCAATTGCGCGCTGGCACTGAGGGTGGCGATAAAGCTTTTGGTCGCGGCCACGCTGAGTTCCGGCCCGGCACACAGCGGCACATGGAATTCACAGGCGGCTTCCAGCGGCGAGTCTTCGGCATTCACCAGCGAGATGCTCAGGGCACCACGCTTGCGCAACAGGCGCAGGCTGTTGACCAGGTCCGGGCTCTGCCCCGACTGGGAGAAACCAAACGCCACTTGGCCGCTGACTTTCATCGGCGCTTGCAACAGGGTTACCACCGACATCGGCAGCGACGCCACCGGGATGCCCACGTGTTGCATGGCCAGGTAGGCGAAGTAACTGGCGGCATGGTCGGAGCTGCCGCGGGCGATGGTCATCGCCACTTGCGGCGGCTGACGGCGCAGGCGACCGGCGATTTCTTCCAGCAGCGGGTCCAGGCGTTGCAGTTGCGCCGCGACGGCGTCGCAGGAGGCCAGGGCCTCTTCAAGCATTTTTGAAGTCAATGGTGTCTCCTTCGACCATTACGTCGGTGAGTGTCAGGGAGCGGTCCAGGCGCACGCAGTCGGCAAAGCTGCCGGGTTGCAGGCGGCCGCGTTCTTCCAGGCCCAGGTAGTCCGCAGGAAATTGCGACAGGCGTTGAGAGGCTTCACTGATGGGCAGGCCGATCTTCACCAGGTTGCGCAGCGCCTGATCCATGGTCAGGGTGCTGCCGGCCAGAGTGCCGTCGGCCAAGCGCACGCCGCCCAGGCATTTGGTCACGGTGTGGCTGCCCAGCTTGTATTCGCCGTCGGGCATGCCGGCGGCGGCGGTGGAGTCGGTGACGCAGTACAGGCACGGGATTGAACGCAAGGCCACGCGTATGGCGCCGGGATGAACGTGGAGCAGGTCCGGAATCAGCTCGGCGTATTGGGCATGGGCCAGCGCAGCCCCGACGATGCCGGGCTCGCGGTGATGCAGCGGACTCATGGCGTTGTACAAATGGGTGAAGCTGGTGGCGCCGGCGGCGAGGGCGGCGACGCCTTCTTCATAGCTGCCCAGGGTATGGCCGATCTGCATGCGCACGCCGCGTTGGCTGAGGGCGCGGATCAGGCCGTCGTGGCCGGCAATTTCCGGGGCGATGGTGATCACGCGGATCGGCGCCAGGCGCAGGTAGGTTTCGACTTCCGCCATCAACGCGGTGTGGGCGAAGTTGGGCTGGGCGCCGAGTTTGCCTGGGTTGATGTAGGGGCCTTCCAGGTGCACGCCGAGTACACGGGCGCTGCCGGTAGGACGTTGTTCGCAGAAAGTACCCAGCTGGCCGAGCACACTGGAGATCTCATCCACCGGCGCTGTCATGGTGGTGGCCAGCAGCGAAGTGGTACCAAAACGCACGTGGGTGCGGGTGATGGTCTCGAAGGCTTCAACGCCTTCCATGATGTCTTTGCCGCCACCGCCGTGTACATGCAGGTCGATAAAGCCTGGCAGCAGGTAGGGCAGGTCGTTGTCAGAGGGATCGCACGGCGTGCCTTCGATGGCGATTACTTTGCCGTGCTCGTGCACCAGGCGGCCGCGAATCCAGCCGCTGGGCGTGAGGATGTTGTCTTCTGGCATGGGCACTTCTCTAGATTCGCAATTCAGCGGAATAGTCGTGGCGACGCAGCTCTGCGACGAAGTCGTAGTAGTCGTTGCGGCAGTAGGTGTCGGTGATTTCAATCGGCGTGTTGTCGGCGGTGTAGCCGACCCGGGTCATCAGCAGCATCGCGGTACCGGGGGCGATGCCGACCAGCTTGGCGAACTCATCCGAGGCATTGATTGCCTGGATATGTTGCAGAGCGCGCACGATGGGCTTGCCGATGCCTTCCAGGTATTCGTACAGCGAATTGCCGATGGCTTGCGGGTGCGGCAGCACGGAGGCGGGCATGGCCGTCATCTCAATCGCCATCACTGTGTCATCGGCTTTACGCAAACGCTTGAGGCGCGCCACTTTGTCGGTGGGCGAGAGGCACAGGCGGATCAGTTCTTCGTGGGTCGGCGGGGTGATGTCGCGCTCCAGCCACTGCGAGGTGGGAACAAAGCCCTTCAGTCGCAGCATCTCGCTGAAGCCCGACAGGCGTGAAAGCGGTTGTTCCAGGCGCGGCGTGATAAACGTGCCGGAACCCTGGCTGCGGCGGATCAGGCCTTGGGCAAACAGCACTTCCAAGGCTTTACGGGCGGTAACCCGCGAGATACTCAACTGCTCGCTGAGGACGCGCTCCGAGGGCAGAGCCTGCTCGGATTTCCACTGGCCGGCATGGATCGCCGCTTCAAGGTTACGGGCCAGTTGCAGGTACAGCGGCGTGGATTGCTTGTCGTCGGGGCGCAGCGTAAGGATGGGGTTCATCTATCAGGTTTCCGATGCGGTTATTGGAGTGTTGTCGCCCGGTAATGGCCGGAAATTAATACCACTTAAATACCATGTCAATGCTGCCAAAACGGTGCGAACCCCGGTTTCAGGGCACCTTAAGGGTGCTTGGTATAAAGTGGTATTAGAGAGGTCTTGATGGCGCGCAGAAGTGCACTGTCCTGCGCGGTGAACTGGTATTCACCGGCAGGCGCTGCCAGGGGCAGGAATTATTTTCGAATTATTTTACGAACGGTGCGAAATTACGGCCGAATCTCGATCAGGGTGCCGTCCTTGACCAGGCTCCACACTTCGCGCATGTCTACGTTACGCATGCCGATGCAGCCGTCGGTCCAGTCCAGGGTGTGGAACCACTGCTCCGGGTATTCCTCGCTGTCGGGCGTGCCGTGGATCATGATCATACTGCCCGGTTTAACCCCTTCGCGGCGGGCGCGGGCGGCGTCGCTGATGTTCGGGTAGGAGATGTGCATGGCCAGGTTGAAGCGGTCGCTGGTCTTGCGCCAGTCGATCCAGTAGAGGCCTTCGGGCGTGCGGCGGTCGCCTTCGATCAGCTTGTGGCCTTTGGGGTTCTTGCCCAGGGAGATGCGATAGGTCTTGAGGGGCTTGCCGTCGTTGATCAATTGCAACTGGTGGGCGGACTTGAGCACCAGGACTTTCTCGACCGTTTTACCGCCGATGGTTTCCACCGTGGAAGCCCAAGACAGGGTAGCGAACGACAGGCAGATAAGAGCGAGCAACCAACGCATTAAAACGGTTCCTGATAAAGGTGCTGCCTGGAAGGTTATTCGGCTGGACGTGTCATCGGCGGCACTGACTCGCTTCGCACCGGAAACAGCTGCTGGCGGCGGTCAGCGAAGAAGCATTCTAAGGTACGCCCGACCGTGCGGAAAGCCAGCTCGGACCAAGGAATGTCGGCTTCATCGAACAGCTTCACTTCAAGGCTTTCGGGGCCGGCAGCAAAGTCCAGGTCGATCAGCTCGGCACGGTAGAAGATGTGCACCTGGCTGATGTGCGGCACATCGATGAGGGTGTAGATGCTCAGGTTACGCACCCGGGCGCAGGCTTCTTCCTGGGTTTCGCGCATGGCCGCCTGTTCTACGGTCTCGCCGTTCTCCATAAAGCCTGCGGGCAGGGTCCAGTAACCCAGGCGCGGTTCGATGGCGCGGCGGCACAGCAGCACTTGATCACCCCATACTGGCACGGTGCCGGCGACGATATTGGGGTTCTGATAGTGAATGGTCGAACAGTGGTCACACACATAGCGCAGGCGTGCGTCGCCTTCGGGAATGCGTTGGGTAACCGGTTTACCGCACTGGCTGCAAAAATTCATGCTGGGGTTCCTGGAGAATGGGCACATCTTGGCTCGGTGCCAGGCTTTCCTGCAAGTTGTCGTTTCGCGACATGCACGGGGTTTTGGGCTTGGGCGCCCGCACGCTTTGGTGCATGATGCAAGGTAGCCAACAGACCGAGATGACTCATGCTGGACGAGCTACTTCGCCGGGTAAGCAATCACACACCCCACACCCTGGAGACTGACGGGCGTTTCCCCGAGGCCGCGGTGCTGGTGCCGATTACCCGCAGTGACGAACCTGAGCTGATCCTGACCCTGCGCGCCAGCGGCCTGTCGACCCACGGTGGCGAAGTGGCCTTTCCTGGCGGGCGTCGTGACCCCGAAGACCCGGACCTGATTTTCACCGCCTTGCGCGAAGCCGAAGAAGAAATCGGCCTGCCACCGGGGCTGGTCGAAGTGATCGGGCCGTTGAGCCCATTGATTTCCCTGCATGGCATTCGCGTGACCCCGTACGTGGGCGTCATCCCGGATTATGTCGAATACCTGGCCAACGATGCCGAGATTGCCGCGGTTTTCAGCGTGCCTTTGGACTTTTTCCGACAGGACCCGCGCGAACATACCCACCGGATCGATTACCAGGGCCGCAGCTGGTATGTGCCCAGCTATCGTTTTGGCGAATACAAGATCTGGGGCCTGACCGCGATCATGATCGTCGAGTTGATCAATCTGCTCTATGACGATGCCAACATCAGCCTGCACCAGCCGCCCAAGAGCTTCATCAATATCTAAGCCATCGTTTGAATGGCAAGCCGTGAGGAAAAACCATGAAATACCGCCTGGGCGACGCCCGCGTCGAGACGCATCCCGACAGTTGGGTAGCACCGAATGCCACGCTGGTGGGCAAGGTCAAGCTGGAGGAGGGCGCCAACGTCTGGTTCAACGCGGTGTTGCGCGGCGACAACGAACTGATCCTGATCGGCAAGAACAGCAACGTGCAGGACGGCAGCGTGATGCACACCGACATGGGCTACCCGCTGACCCTCGGCACCGGCGTGACCATCGGCCATAACGCCATGCTGCACGGCTGCACCGTCGATGACTACAGCCTGATCGGCATTAACGCAGTGATCCTCAACGGTGCCAAGATCGGCAAGCACTGCATCATCGGTGCCAATTCGCTGATCGGCGAGGGCAAGGAAATCCCCGATGGCTCACTGGTCGTGGGCTCGCCGGGCAAAGTCGTACGGGAGCTGACCGAGGCGCAGAAACGCATGCTCGAAGCCAGCGCCGCGCACTATGTGCATAACTCGCAGCGCTATGCGCGTGATCTGGTTGAGCAGGAAGAATGAGTGCGGTTGAACGGCCTGTAGCCTCGCCCTGTGTGAATATTTGCGCGCTGGACGAGGAGGATATCTGTACCGGCTGCCAGCGTACGGTGGACGAGATTACGCGTTGGAGCCGCATGGACAACGTCGAGCGGCGGGTGGTGCTGGGGTTGTGTCATGAGCGGGCGGTGGCGGGTGGGTTGGTGTTTATGGCTTCTGGTAAATCCGGCGCCTGATAGACCGCCATCGGGGGCAAGCGCCTCCCACATTTTGATTTGTTTACACATTCAAGTGTGGGAGGGGGCTTGCTCCCGATGAGGCCCTCCCAGACGACATAGTTCCAAATGTGAAGTACCCTGTGCCCCTTGTTCACAGGTCCATCCCCATGCTTTTCCTGATCGCCTACATCAGCAGCGTCGTGCTGATCAACTTCGCTTTCTCCACCGCCCCGCACCTGGATGTGATCTGGTCCGCCTGGGGTGGCCTGGTCTTTATCCTGCGCGACATGGTGCAAACCCGCTTCGGCCACGGCGCAATCATTGCCATGCTGGCGGCGCTGGTGCTGTCGTATATCACCTCCGATCCGTCCATCGCCCTGGCCAGCGCCACGGCATTCGCGGTGTCCGAGTGCATCGACTGGCTGGTGTTCAGTATCACCAAGCGCCCGCTCCATGACCGCCTGTGGATAAGTTCGGCGCTGAGCATTCCCCTCGACACCTTTATCTTTTTCGGCCTGATTGGCGCACTGACACCTGCGGTAGCGGGCACGGCGCTGGTATCGAAGTTCGCCGGGGTTACGGTGGTGTGGCTGATCATGGCCTGGCGCCTGCGTAAGCGAGCGGTCGCCAACTGAGGCCAATTTTTACAGTTCATGTAAAATGCCGGCCTTTCTCCCCATGATCCGCTCCCCTGAGGACCTGAGATGACCCGAATCGGAACTCCATTGTCGCCAACCGCGACCCGCGTTTTGCTGTGTGGCTGCGGTGAGCTGGGCAAGGAAGTGGTAATCGAGCTGCAGCGCCTGGGCGTTGAAGTGATTGCCGTGGATCGCTACGCCAATGCGCCGGCCATGCAGGTGGCGCACCGTAGCCATGTGATCAACATGCTCGACGGTGCCGCTCTGCGTGCGGTAATCGAGGCCGAGAAGCCGCACTTCATCGTGCCGGAAATCGAAGCCATCGCCACTGCGACCCTGGTGGAGCTGGAGGCCGAAGGCTTCACCGTAATCCCGACCGCCCGCGCCACGTCGCTGACCATGAACCGTGAAGGCATCCGCCGCCTGGCCGCCGAAGAACTGGACCTGCCGACCTCGCCGTATCACTTCGCCGACACCTTTGAAGACTACAGCAAGGCCGTCCAGGACCTGGGCTTCCCGTGTGTGGTCAAGCCGGTGATGAGTTCGTCGGGCAAGGGCCAGAGCCTGCTGCGCAGCGCTGATGATGTGCGCAAAGCCTGGGATTACGCCCAGGAAGGCGGGCGTGCCGGTAAAGGCCGGGTGATCATCGAAGGCTTTATCGATTTTGACTACGAAATCACCTTGCTGACCGTGCGTCATGCCGGCGGCACCACTTTCTGTGCACCGGTTGGTCATCGCCAGGAGAAAGGCGACTATCAGGAATCCTGGCAGCCACAGGCCATGAGCCCGATTGCCCTGGCCGAATCCGAGCGTGTTGCCAAGGCGGTGACCGAAGCCTTGGGTGGTCGTGGTTTGTTTGGCGTGGAGTTGTTCATCAAGGGTGATCAGGTGTGGTTCAGCGAAGTGTCGCCGCGCCCGCATGACACCGGTTTGGTCACACTGATTTCCCAGGACCTGTCGCAGTTCGCGCTGCACGCTCGCGCCATCCTGGGCTTGCCGATCCCATTGATCCGTCAGTTCGGGCCTTCGGCTTCGGCGGTGATCCTGGTGGAAGGGCAGTCGACCCAGACAGCATTCGCTAACCTGGGCGCTGCGTTGAGCGAGCCGGACACGGCGTTGCGTCTGTTTGGCAAGCCAGAAGTGAATGGCCAGCGCCGCATGGGTGTGGCGTTGGCGCGGGATGAGTCGATTGAAGCGGCTCGGGCTAAAGCGACCCGCGCTTCGAAGGCTGTTGTTGTAGAGCTTTAAAAGCATCGGGGGCAAGCCACCTCCCACATTTGAATGTATTCACAAATCCAACGATGTGAACCCGATCAAGTGTAGGAGGGGGCTTGCCCCCGATAGCGGTCTGTCAGGAGACCTTGTTCAAATCATTATCCCGCGTCTCTTTCAGACACATCACCGCAATCAAACTCAACAACGCTGCCGCCGACACATACCCACCGACATAACTCAGGCCACCCATCGCCACCAGCTTGGTCGCGAAGAACGGTGCTGCCGACGCCCCGACGATCCCCCCCAGGTTATACGCCGCCGAAGCGCCGGTATAACGCACACGGGTCGGGAACAATTCCGGCAGCATGGCGCCCATCGGCGCGAAGGTCACGCCCATCAAAAACAGCTCCAGGGCCAGGAACAGCGCCACGGCCCAGGTCGAGCCATGGTTCAGCAGTGGTTCCATGGTAAAGCCCGACAGAATCGCCAGGATCGCCCCAACGATCAGCACCGGCTTACGTCCATAACGATCACTGGCCAGCGCTGCCAGTGGCGTCGCCAAGCCCATGAACAGCACGGCAAAGCACAGCAAACCGAGGAATGTCTCGCGGCTGTAGCCCAGTGTGGAAACCCCGTAGCTCAGGGAAAATGCCGTGGTGATGTAGAACAGCGCGTAGCACACCACCATCGACGCAGCGCCCAGCAGCACCGGCAGCCAATGCTGGCTGAAAAGCTCCACCAGTGGCACCTTCACCGGTGCTTCTTTGGCTACGGAGTTGGCGAACACTGGGGTTTCATGCAGCTTCAGGCGTGCATACAGGCCCACCATTACCAGTGCGGCGCTGAGAATGAACGGAATGCGCCAGCCCCAACTGCGGAACTGCTCGTCGTCCAGGCTCATGGCCAAGATCAGGAACAGCCCGTTGGCCGCCAGAAAGCCAATCGACGGGCCCAATTGCGGGAACATGCCGAACCAGGCGCGTTTGCCTTTGGGCGCGTTCTCGGTCGCCAGCAATGCCGCGCCGCCCCATTCCCCGCCTAGGCCCAGCCCCTGGCCGAAACGCAATACGCACAAGAGAATCGGCGCCCAGGCGCCGATGCTGTCATAGCCGGGCAGCAAGCCGATCAAGGTGGTGCACACACCCATCAACAGCAGCGAAGCCACCAGGGTTGATTTGCGCCCGATACGGTCGCCGAAGTGGCCGAACAGCGCCGAGCCCAGCGGGCGGGCGATAAAGGCGATGCCGAAGGTCAGGAACGACGCCAGCATCTGCGCCGTGCCGGAGCTCTGGGGAAAGAACACCGGGCCGATCACCAGCGCAGCAGCCGTGGCGTAGATATAGAAGTCGTAGAACTCGATGGCGGTGCCGACGATGCTCGCCGTGGCGACGCGGGCGGTCGAGTTGGTCGGGGCGGCGGTCGCAGCCTCTTGGTAGGTGGTACTCATGGAGGTATCCCTGACGGTCATTGCGCGTTTGGACGCGGATTATTATTGGTCGAACACCCATGGATCAGGGTTGTGCGCGGGGCGGCTCGGGATGGGAGCAAACACCGGTCGGACATGAAGCAGTGCCTGGACGCGCTGAGTGCGGGTAGCACGCGGTCGGGCGGGGCTTGGGTAAGCCGCAGGGATTATAGGAAGGGGTTTGGAAATACAACAAGTGGCTGGAGTGCCGCAAACCAAATGTGGGCTGTCAGAGGTTATGCGGCGACGGGCACATGGCTGGTATGCCAGATCAACACCTTGCTCACCCGGTTGTCCTCGGTCTCGAGGATTTCCAGGCGGTAGCGGCCGATCTTCAGGCACACCGCGCAATCCGGAATGGTCTCCAGCGCCTCTGTCACCAGGCCGTTGAGGGTCTTGGGGCCATCGCTGGGCAGGTGCCAGCCCAGGCTTTTATTCAGTTCGCGGATCGAGGCAGCACCGTCGATGATGTAGCGGCCATCGGGCTGGGCTTCGATATGTGGGTTATCCACAGCCGGGTCGTTTTCGAATTCGCCGACGATCTCTTCAAGAATATCTTCCAGGGTGACGATGCCCTGCACTTCGCCGTACTCATCCACCACCATGCCCAGACGCCGCTGCTGCTTGTGGAAATTCAGCAGTTGCAGCTGTAGGGGCGTGCTTTCCGGGACGAAGTAGGGTTCGTGGCAGGCCGCGAGCAGCGCCTCTTTGGTCAGGCTGGCGTCGGGTAGCAGATGCTGGACCTGCCGGGTGTTGAGCACCGCTTCGACCTGGTTGATATCGCTGTGGAACACCGGCAGACGGGTGCGCTGGGAGCTGCGCAGTTGTTCGATGATCTCGTCGATCGAGTCATCCAGGTTGATACCGTCCACTTCGCTGCGCGGCACCAGGATGTCATTGACGGTGATGTTGTCCAGGGCATGAATGCCAGGCATACCGGGCGTACGGTCGTCGTCGGCTTCGGGCTGCGGTTCGTCGTCGTGGTGGGGCAGCGGCTCGTCGCTGTTTTTTACCACGCCGGCCTTGCGGGCAAACGGGCGCAGCAGCAACAGGCTGATGCCATTGAGCAGCCAGGCTGCGGGATAGAGGATTTTCAGCGGCACGCCCAGCAGGGTGTTACCGAAACCCAGCACCGCTTGCGGATGGCGGGTGGCGAGGGCGCGGGGCAGGTAGTCGGCCAGTATCAGCAGCAGTGCGCAGGAGATCAGCCAGCCGAGCCATGGGCCGTTCTGCGCCCAGGCATAGATTGCCAGCAGCGTGCAGAGGATCACCACCGCGGCGCGGCACAAGCTGTTGCACAGGATCAGGCTATGGCGCGGGAAGCTCAGGCGCGCGGCAGCCTTGTCGCCCTGGCGTGTACCGGGGCGCAGGGCCAGCAGGTGTTGTTGCGCGGCTTCAATGGCGGTAAACAGCGCCGCCCATAAAATCAGCAGGGCAATTACGGCGAGCATCGGCCCTAAGGGCAAGTTGTCCATGATCGCTGCCCGTCAGATATGCAGGATGTATTCGCGAACCAGCTTGCTGCCGAAATAGGCCAGCATCAGCAGGCAGAAACCGGCCAGGGTCCAGCGGATCGCCTTGTGCCCACGCCAGCCGAGGCGGTTGCGGCCCCACAGCAACACGCTGAACACCACCCAGGCCAGGCACGCCAGCAAGGTTTTGTGCACCAGGTGCTGGGCGAACAGGTTCTCGACGAACAGCCAGCCGGAGATCAGCGAGAGCGACAGCAGGGTCCAACCGGCCCACAGGAAGCCGAACAGCAGGCTTTCCATGGTTTGCAGCGGCGGGAAGTTCTTGATCAGCCCGGACGGGTGCTTGTGTTTGAGCTGGTGATCCTGCAGCAGCAGGAGCAGGGCCTGGAACACCGCAATGGTGAACATGCCGTAGGCAAGGATCGACAACAGGATGTGGGCAAGGATGCCCGGCTCCTCATCGATCACCTGCACGGTGCCGGTGGGCGTAAATTGCGCCAGCAGGACCGTCAGCATTCCCAGTGGGAATAGCAGCACCAGCAGGTTCTCGACGGGAATGCGGTAGCAGGCCAGCAGCGTCAGCGCGATGACGGCCGCGGCGATCAGGCTGGCGGCGCTGAAAAAATCCAGGCCCAGGCCCACAGGGGTCATCAGGTGGGTAAACAGGCTGGCGGCATGGGCCAGCAGGGCCAGCACGCCAAGGCCGACGAGCAGACGTTTGTCCGCTTTAGTGCCTTGGGCCAGACGAGTGCCCTGATAGAGGGTCGCAGCGGCATACAGGATGGCGGCGGCGAGGCTGGGTAGCAAACTGGGTGACAAGGGGAGCATAAATCCTGATAGACAAGCCCGAAAGGCGCTGAGTTTGGCACACACCTGCGCTCCACGAAAGACTCATGGGCCAGACAGCGGGTGTGCATGGGCGCAGTCTTCGCTATAATCCGCGACCTGCCCACGCCGCAGGCTCGCCGAGCGCTGTTTTTAATAGCGATTTACCACAGCCTGGGCCGCCACTACCTCGGTCTACCAATGCATTTTGTTGAATAGGGCCTGAAAGGATCGCGCATGTTTGAAAACCTGACTGACCGTCTCTCGCAGACGCTGCGCCACGTTACCGGCAAGGCCAAGCTGACCGAGGACAATATTAAAGACACCCTGCGTGAAGTGCGCATGGCGTTGCTGGAAGCCGACGTGGCTTTGCCGGTGGTGAAGGACTTCGTCAACTCGGTCAAGGAGCGCGCGGTCGGCACCGAAGTGTCTCGCAGCCTGACCCCGGGCCAGGCCTTTGTGAAGATCGTCCAGGCCGAACTCGAAAGCCTGATGGGCGCGGCCAACGAAGATTTGAACCTCAGCGCCGTGCCACCGGCCGTCGTGCTGATGGCGGGTTTGCAGGGCGCGGGTAAAACCACCACCGCCGGCAAGCTGGCGCGCTTCCTTAAAGAGCGCAAGAAGAAATCCGTGATGGTGGTATCGGCCGACGTGTACCGTCCGGCGGCCATCAAGCAGTTGGAAATGCTCGCAGGCGAAGTAGGCGTGACCTTCTTCCCGTCCGACCTGAGCCAGAAGCCGGTCGACATCGCCAACGCAGCTATTAAAGAAGCCAAGCTCAAGTTCATCGACGTGGTCATCGTCGATACCGCCGGTCGCCTGCACATCGACGAAGAGATGATGGGCGAGATCAAGGCGCTGCATGCCGCGATCAGCCCGGTCGAGACGCTGTTCGTGGTCGACGCCATGACCGGCCAGGATGCGGCCAACACCGCCAAGGCCTTTGGTGACGCACTGCCGCTGACTGGCGTGATCCTCACCAAGGTCGACGGCGACGCCCGTGGCGGTGCTGCGCTGTCGGTACGTGCCATCACCGGCAAGCCGATCAAGTTCATCGGTATGGGCGAGAAGAGCGACGCACTCGAGCCGTTCCACCCCGAGCGTATTGCCTCGCGTATCCTCGGCATGGGTGACGTGCTCAGCCTGATCGAACAGGCTGAAGCCACGCTCGACAAGGACAAGGCCGACAAACTCGCCAAAAAGCTGAAAAAGGGCAAGGGCTTCGACCTCGAAGACTTCCGCGACCAGTTGCAACAGATGAAGAACATGGGCGGCCTCGGCGGCCTGATGGACAAGCTGCCGAACATCGGCGGTGTGAACCTGGCGCAAATGGGCAACGCCCAGGGCGCGGCAGAGAAGCAGTTCAAGCAGATGGAAGCCATCATCAACTCCATGACCCCGGCCGAGCGCCGCGACCCTGAGCTGATCAGCGGTTCGCGCAAACGTCGGATCGCCATGGGTTCCGGCACTCAGGTGCAGGACATTGGTCGCTTGATCAAGCAGCACAAGCAGATGCAGAAGATGATGAAGAAATTCTCCGCCAAAGGCGGTATGGCCAAGATGATGCGCGGCATGGGCGGTATGTTGCCCGGCGGCGGCATGCCGAAAATGTAAAGTATTCGAGCGGGAGCCCAGCTCCTGCTCCGACCCACAGGGATGTGGGATCTCCAGCAAACCCGCCGTTGGCGGGCGCTGACTCGCCGTTTTAACCGACGGCTCTATAGCAGATCTGAGTGGCACGCTGATAGGCGCCAGAAAAAGACATTTGCAAAAGTCGGGATATTCCTTAGAATATGCGGCCTTTCGGGCACCTATGCCCGCTGTGCATTTAGATTTGCAGCACCGACTACAGGAACGATGTTCACATGCTAACAATCCGTCTTGCCCTTGGCGGCTCCAAAAAGCGCCCGTTTTACCACTTGACCGTAACCGACAGCCGCAACCCGCGTGACGGTTCGCACAAGGAACAGGTTGGTTTCTTCAACCCTGTTGCTCGTGGTCAAGAAGTTCGTCTGTCCGTGAACCAAGAGCGCGTAGCCTACTGGCTGAGCGTTGGTGCACAGCCATCCGAGCGCGTTGCAAAACTGTTGAAGGACTCGGCTAAGGCCGCAGCCTGAGCAATATGAACGCGACGCCAGCTGTTGCTGATGATTTGATCGTTATCGGCAAGATTTACTCTGTTCATGGCGTTCGCGGCGAAGTGAAGGTGTATTCCTTTACTGATCCGACTGAAAACCTGTTGCAGTACAAGGCCTGGACGCTCAAGCGCGAAGGTAGTGTGAAACAGGTCGAGCTGGTCAGTGGACGCGGGAGCGATAAGTTCCTGGTCGCAAAGCTCAAGGGTCTTGATGATCGTGAGGAAGCTCGTCTTCTGGCCGGTTATGAGATCTGTGTGCCGCGCAACCTGTTCCCTGAATTGACCGACGGCGAGTACTACTGGTACCAGCTGGAAGGTCTGAAGGTTATTGATCAACTCGGGCAATTGCTGGGGAAAATCGATCATCTTCTGGAAACCGGCGCCAATGATGTAATGGTGGTCAAGCCTTGCGCTGGCAGCCTGGATGATCGCGAACGCCTGTTGCCCTATACCGAGCAATGCGTGTTGGCCGTCGACCTGGCAGCGGGCGAGATGAAGGTGGAATGGGACGCGGACTTCTAAGCGTGGCTAATTTGCGCATTGAAGTGATCAGTTTGTTTCCCGAGATGTTTTCCGCCATCAGCGAGTACGGCATCACCAGTCGGGCGGTGAAACAGGGGCTGTTGCAGCTTACCTGTTGGAACCCGCGAGACTACACGACGGATCGACATCACACTGTGGACGATCGCCCATTTGGCGGTGGCCCGGGCATGGTGATGAAGATCAAGCCCCTGGAAGATGCATTGGTTCAGGCCAAGGCAGCCGCCGGGGAGAAGGCGAAGGTGATTTACCTGTCCCCTCAAGGCCGTCAGCTGAAACAGGCGGCGGTACGCGAACTGGCGAATGAGGAAGCACTGATCCTGATTGCCGGTCGCTATGAAGGCATTGACGAGCGTTTTATTGAAGCTCATGTCGATGAAGAGTGGTCGATTGGGGACTATGTCCTGTCTGGCGGCGAGCTGCCGGCGATGGTCCTGATAGATGCG
The DNA here is from genome assembly GCF_009659625.1 of Pseudomonas haemolytica. Classification (GTDB taxonomy): domain Bacteria; phylum Pseudomonadota; class Gammaproteobacteria; order Pseudomonadales; family Pseudomonadaceae; genus Aquipseudomonas; species Aquipseudomonas haemolytica. The sequence goes on from NZ_VOIW01000007.1 coordinate 184,637, forward strand.
GTTACACGACTGCTGCCCGGAGCTTTAGGGCATGCGGACTCCGCGGAGGAAGATTCCTTCACGGATGGTTTGCTGGATTGCCCGCACTACACCCGTCCGGAGGTGTATGTGGATCAGCGTGTTCCCGACGTATTGCTAAGTGGCAATCACGCACACATCCGGCGTTGGCGTTTACAGCAGTCCCTTGGTCGGACCTATGAACGACGCGCCGATCTTCTGGAAAGCCGCTCGCTTTCTGGAGAAGAGAAGAAGCTGCTCGAGGAATACATCCTCGCGCGGGACGATAGTTAACAACGTATCGATGGTAGGTCCATTGACTTACCTTAGGAGCACAGCATGACTAACAAAATCATCCTTGCACTCGAAGCAGAGCAGATGACCAAAGAGATCCCTACCTTTGCCCCGGGCGACACCATTGTCGTTCAGGTGAAAGTGAAGGAAGGCGACCGTTCGCGTCTGCAAGCGTTCGAAGGCGTGGTAATCGCCAAGCGTAACCGTGGTGTGAACAGTGCTTTCACTGTTCGTAAAATCTCCAACGGTGTTGGCGTAGAGCGTACTTTCCAGACCTACAGCCCGCAAATCGACAGCATGGCCGTCAAGCGTCGCGGTGACGTACGTAAAGCCAAGCTGTACTACCTGCGTGACCTGTCCGGTAAAGCAGCTCGCATCAAGGAAAAACTGGCTTAAGTCCAGCTTCCCGATGCAGAAAAAAGCAGCCTACGGGCTGCTTTTTTGTGCCTGAAATTTGTCTATTTGCCGGTATCCAGCCATGACCACCCGCCTCGAAGAAATCCAGCGCCGCACCGATCTGTCCGTCACCCATGTGACCAAGGCCGTGTTCCCGCCGACCACCAACCACCACAACACCCTGTTCGGCGGCACCGCATTGGCGTGGATGGACGAAGTGTCGTTCATCACCGCCACGCGTTTCTGTCGCTTGCCCCTGGTGACTGTGTCTACCGACCGTATCGACTTCAATCACGCGATCCCGGCGGGCTCCATCGTTGAGTTGATCGGCCGGGTGATCAAGGTCGGCAACACCAGCCTCAAGGTAGAAGTAGAGGTGTTTGTCGAGAGCATGAGCGTCGATGGCCGTGAGAAGGCGATCCAGGGCGTGTTCAGCTTTGTCGCGATTGATGCAGACAAACGCCCTGTACCGGTACTGCCTGGGTTTGCCGACTGATTACCCGACAGTACTGTTCTCTGGCTGGATCACCGCCAGCAAGGTCCAGCCGGCGCCAGGTTTCACGCTGCTCTCGGGTGTCACCACGTGCACCCAGCCGCTGGTGTCCCGGGCGAACAGCAAGGTGGCCCGCTCCCCATGCAGCGCCTGGTATTGCTCCCACCCAAAGCCCTCGGTGAGGTGGGTGCTGTACAACTCCGCGCCCTGGCCCAGCAGGCTGGCCAATTTGGCGTAGCTCAAGGGTTGGCTGCCCAGCAGGTGGCCACGGTGTTCGTGGCTGGCCTTGTGTTTGTCGGTGCGACGGCTTTCCTGGCTGCTAGCCAGGGCGAACAAGCGATGGCCAAAGTCATGGCGAAAACGCATGGTGGCCAAGGCGTTCAGTTCCCCGGAAGGCGAGAGCGCGAGCAAATGCCCGAGGCCAACCAGATCCAGATGGGACTCGGCATGCTGTGAGGCTGGGTTACCGAAATAAGTGGGCAGCCCCTCCATGCGGCTGGCGCGTATGTTTTCCCAGCTGGAATCCGTCAGCAACACTCGGCTGCCCAATTGCTGCAATGCCTTGCCGAGGGCCCGCGCCGGGCCGTTGGCACCGACAATCAGGAAACCACTGGGCGCAGGTTCGGCAACTTTCAACAGGCGGGCCAAAGGGCGAGCCGTGGCGCTTTGCAGCACTACGGTGCCGATGATCACCGCGAAGGTCAGCGGTACGAGCAGCAACGCGCCTTCGTGACCCGCCTCGTCCAGGCGGATCGCAAAGATCGCCGACACCGCCGCTGCCACAATGCCCCGTGGAGCGATCCATGCCAGCAGTGCGCGCTCACGCCAGTTCAGTCCGGAGCCGAAGGTTGAAAGCGCGACGTTCAGTGGGCGAGCAATAAATTGGATGATCAACAGCAGGATCAATACGAACGGTCCCAGGGCGATCAAGGCATTCAAGTCCAGGCGCGCCGCCAGCAGGATGAACAGCCCGGAAATCAGCAACACACTGAGGTTTTCCTTGAAGTGCAGGATGTGCCTTACATCCACGCCCTTCATATTCGCCATCCACATGCCCATCAGCGTGACCGCCAGCAGGCCGGACTCATGCATCACCTGGTTGGCGGCGATAAAGATGCCCAGCACGCCGGCCAGCGTCGCCAGGTTATGCAGGTATTCCGGCAACCACTGCCGGCGCATGATCTGCCCCAGCACCCAGCCTCCGGCAATACCGAACAGGCTGCCGCACAGGATCACGCCGCCGAAAGTCAGCAGGCTATGGCTCAAACCGTCGCCCGAGGCCCGGGCAATGATGAAGCTATAGACCACCACCGCCAGCAGCGCGCCAATCGGGTCGATGACGATGCCTTCCCAGCGCAGGATGTTGGCAATCGAGGCTTTGGGGCGTACCACGCGCAGCATCGGCACGATCACGGTCGGGCCCGTTACCAGGGTCAGGGTGCCGAACAGCAGGGCGAGCATCCAGTCAAACCCCAGCAGCCAGTGGGTGGCCAGGGTGATCACCGCCCATGTCGACAGGGCGCCGACCGTGACCAGGCGATGCACCACGCTGCCAATTTCCTTCCATTCCGAAAGGTGCAGGGTGAGGCTACCTTCGAACAGAATCAGCGCCACGGCCAGGGATACCAGTGGCATCAGCAACGGGCCGAACATCTCCTGAGGGTCGAGCCAGCCGAGCACCGGCCCGACCAGGATGCCAGTTAATAACAGGAAGAGAATCGCCGGCAGCTTCAGGCGCCAGGCCAGCCATTGGCAGCCCAGTGCCGCCACGCCAATGCCACCGAAGGCCAGCAGAATCTGTTGTTCGTTCATTGAAGCTTCCTGTTCCTTGAAGTAGCGGGCTATGAAAGACTAGCGACCCTTGCCACAGTTCACTAAATAATTTGCGCCAAGCCCCGTGCCGCGTAGCTTGAGTACCCATGCCTGCCATCGACCACCCTTTGATCGACCGCTTCCTCGACGCCCTCTGGCTGGAAAAAGGCCTGTCGGACAACACGCGCCAGGCGTATCGCAGTGACCTGGCCCTGTTCAACGGTTGGCTACAGGAGAAAAATCTCGAACTGATCAATGCCGGGCGCGAGCTGATTCTCGATCACTTGGCCTGGCGCCTGGAGCAGAACTACAAGCCGCGCTCCACTGCACGATTTCTCTCTGGCGTACGCGGTTTTTATCGCTACCTGCTGCGGGAAAAGCTTATTGCCCTCGACCCGACCCTGCAAATCGACATGCCGCAACTCGGTAGGCCGCTGCCCAAATCTCTGTCGGAAGCCGACGTCGACGCCTTGCTCGCCGCTCCGGACCTGAGCGAAGCCATCGGCCAGCGCGACCGCGCCATGCTAGAGGTGTTGTATGCCTGCGGCTTGCGGGTGACCGAACTGATCAGCCTGACGCTTGAGCAAGTCAACCTGCGCCAGGGCGTGTTGCGGGTAATGGGCAAAGGCAGCAAGGAGCGGCTGGTGCCGATGGGCGAGGAGGCGATTGTGTGGGTGGAGCGCTATATGCGCGATGCGCGCCACGAGTTGCTCGGTGGCCGCCCCAGTGATGTGCTGTTCCCCAGCCTGCGCGGCGAGCAAATGACCCGCCAGACCTTCTGGCACCGCATCAAGCACCAGGCCAAAGTAGCCGGAATCGGCAAGGCCCTGTCACCGCATACCTTGCGCCATGCATTCGCCACCCATTTGCTCAACCATGGCGCGGATTTGCGCGTGGTGCAAATGCTGCTCGGCCACAGTGACTTATCCACAACCCAGATCTACACCCATGTGGCACGGGCACGTTTGCAGGACATGCACGCCAAGCACCATCCTCGCGGATAAAAACTGTCAGAAACGGCCCAATTTACCTGCCACAGTCTGCCCCCCGGCCCAACTGTGGTAGGCTTTGCCGGTTCGCAAAGGGGACGGCCCGAGTTGTGTTCCAGGTCGATATTCTGCCCCCGTCCCTGCCTCTGCCTTCAGGAGTTCCCATGCGCTTGACCCAGATTATCGCCGCCGCAGCCATTGCGTTGGTTTCCACCTTTGCTGTCGCCGATGATGCGGCCGAGCAAACCATTCGCAAGAGCCTGGCCAACTTGCAGCTCGACACGCCTATCGAAAGCATCAGCGCCAGCCCCATGGCCGGCCTGTATGAAGTCAAGCTCAAGGGCAGCCGTGTGCTGTACGCCAGTGCCGATGGCCAGTACATCGTCCAGGGCTACCTGTTCCAGCTCAAGGACGGCAAGCCGGTCAACCTGACCGAGAAAGCCGAGCGCCTGGGCGTGTCCAAGTTGATCAACGGCATCCCGGTGGCTGAAACCGTGGTTTACCCCGCCATCGGTGAAACCAAGACCCACATCACCGTGTTTACCGACACCACCTGCCCGTACTGCCACAAGCTGCACGCCGAAGTCCCTGCGCTGAACAAGCTGGGCGTGGAAGTTCGCTATGTGGCGTTCCCGCGCCAGGGCCTGGGTTCGCCGGGTGACGAGCAGTTGCAAGCCGTGTGGTGCTCGGCCGACAAGAAGGCCGCCATGGACAAGATGGTCGACGGCAAGGAAATCAAGGCGGCCAAATGCGCCAACCCGGTTTCCAAGCAGTTCGCGCTCGGCCAGTCCATTGGTGTGAGCGGTACACCGGCCATCGTTTTGGCCGACGGCCAGGTGATTCCGGGCTACCAGCCGGCGCCGCAAGTTGCCAAACTGGCACTGGGTGCCAAGTAAGCATTAATCGTCGAGCCTTTGACGATCATGACCCGCCGAACCGTCGACGGGTCATTAATTGAGAGCCGCAGTTGCGCGGCTGTTTTCCACGGCCGACCTTGAGTCGGCCGTTTCATGGGGAGTTCTTCAGTGAAACCGGTCAAAGTAGGCATCTGTGGGTTAGGGACCGTCGGTGGCGGTACCTTCAACGTACTTCAGCGTAACGCTGAAGAAATTTCCCGCCGTGCAGGGCGCGGGATTGAAGTGGCGCAAATTGCCACGCGTTCGCCAAAGCCTCAGTTCGAAACGACCGGTATTACGATTACCAACGATGTCTTCGCCGTGGCCACCAACCCTGAAATCGATATCGTCATCGAACTGGTGGGTGGCTACACCGTGGCCCGCGAGCTGGTGCTCAAGGCCATCGAGAACGGCAAGCACGTGGTCACCGCCAACAAGGCGCTGATCGCCGTGCACGGCAACGAGATCTTCGCCAAGGCCCGCGAGAAGGGCGTGATCGTCGCGTTCGAAGCTGCGGTGGCCGGTGGTATCCCGGTGATCAAGGCGATCCGTGAAGGCCTGTCCGCCAACCGTATCAACTGGGTGGCCGGCATCATCAACGGCACCGGTAACTTCATCCTCACCGAAATGCGCGAGAAGGGCCGTACCTTCGAAGACGTACTGGCCGAAGCCCAGGCCCTGGGTTATGCCGAAGCCGACCCGACCTTTGACGTGGAAGGTATCGACGCAGCCCACAAGCTGACCATCCTGGCCTCCATCGCCTTTGGTATCCCGCTGCAGTTCGACAAGGCCTATACCGAAGGCATCACCAAGCTGACCACCGCCGACGTGAACTACGCCGAAGCCCTGGGCTACCGCATCAAGCACCTGGGCGTGGCGCGCAGCACCGCGGCGGGTATCGAATTGCGTGTGCACCCGACACTGATCCCGGCCGACCGCCTGATTGCCAACGTCAATGGCGTGATGAACGCGGTGATGGTCAACGGTGACGCCGCCGGTTCTACCCTGTTCTACGGCGCCGGCGCCGGCATGGAGCCGACCGCGTCGTCGGTGATCGCCGACCTGGTGGACGTGGTTCGCGCCATGACCAGCGACCCGGAAAACCGCGTACCGCACCTGGCCTTCCAGCCGGACTCGCTGTCGGCCCACCCGATCCTGCCGATCGAAGCCTGCGAAAGCGCCTACTACCTGCGCATACAAGCCCAGGATCATCCGGGCGTGTTGGCCCAGGTGGCGAGCATCCTGTCGGAGCGTGGCATCAACATAGAGTCGATCATGCAGAAGGAAGTCGAGGAGCAAAACGGCCAGGTGCCGATGATCCTGCTGACCCACCGCGTGCTCGAACAGCATATCAACGATGCCATCCACGCCCTGGAAGCTCTGCAAGGCGTGGTCGGCCCGGTGGTGCGGATTCGCGTCGAACACTTGAACTAACCGATTTGTTCCAGGGGCCCCGTCTGTTCGGCGGCCTCTGTTCGAGAATGTTTTAGAGGAGCCAGTCATGCGTTACATCAGCACCCGCGGCCAGGCACCGGCCCTGAATTTCGAAGACGTTTTGCTGGCAGGCCTTGCCACCGACGGCGGCCTGTACGTGCCGGAAAACCTGCCACGCTTCACCCAGGAAGAAATTGCCTCCTGGGCCGGCCTGCCGTACCACGAGCTGGCATTCCGAGTGATGCGCCCGTTCGTTACCGGCAGCATCCCGGATGCGGATTTCAAGAAAATCCTGGAAGAAACGTATGGCGTGTTTTCCCACAACGCCATCGCGCCCCTGCGCCAGTTGAACGGCAACGAGTGGGTCCTGGAACTGTTCCACGGCCCGACCCTGGCGTTCAAGGACTTCGCCCTGCAACTGCTGGGTCGTTTGCTCGACTACGTGCTGGAGAAGCGCGGCGAGCGCGTGGTAATCATCGGCGCCACCTCCGGTGATACCGGTTCGGCGGCCATCGAAGGGTGCAAGCACTGCGAAAACGTCGACATCTTCATCCTGCACCCGCACAAGCGCGTGTCGGAAGTGCAGCGTCGGCAGATGACCACCATCTTCGGTGAGAACATCCACAACATCGCCATCGAAGGCAACTTCGATGACTGCCAGGAAATGGTCAAGAACAGCTTCGCTGACCAGAGCTTCCTCAAAGGCACGCGCCTGGTAGCTGTGAACTCGATCAACTGGGCGCGGATCATGGCCCAGATCGTCTACTACTTCCATGCATCGCTGCAGTTGGGCGGCCCGGCGCGTTCGGTGTCGTTCTCGGTGCCCACCGGCAACTTCGGCGACATCTTCGCCGGTTACCTGGCGCGCAACATGGGCCTGCCGATCAACCAGTTGATCGTCGCCACCAACCGCAACGACATCCTGCACCGCTTCATGAGCGGCAACCAGTACGTCAAGGAAACCCTGCACGCCACGCTGTCGCCATCCATGGACATCATGGTGTCGTCGAACTTCGAACGCCTGCTGTTCGACATGCACGGTCGCAACGGTGCGGCCCTGGCCGAGCTGATGAACAGCTTCAAGCAGGGTGGCGGCTTCAGCGTCGAGCAAGAGCGCTGGACCGAAACCCGCAAGCTGTTCGATTCCCTGGCCGTGGACGATGCACAGACCTGCGAAACCATCGCTGAGGTCTATGCCCAGACCGGCGAAGTGCTTGACCCGCATACCGCCATCGGTGTGAAGGCCGCCCGCGAATGTCGCCGTAGCCTGGATATCCCGATGGTGATCCTCGGTACCGCCCACCCGGTCAAGTTCCCGGAAGCAGTGGAGAAGGCAGGTGTTGGCAAGGCACTGGAGCTGCCAGAGCACCTGACCGACCTGTTTGCGCGTGAAGAGCGTTGCACGGTGCTGGCGAATGACCTGAAGGCGGTGCAGGCGTTTGTCAGCCAGCATGGTAATCGCGGTAAGCCGCTCTGATTGAATCGTGGTCATCAGTTGAATACTGATCATCCGTCAGGCCACGCCCGTCCTCGCGACGGGCTTTTTCATTCTGGCGAGCCATACTTGCCCTTTCGCCCAATCAAGGAAACCCAATCGGTGCAGGTTTTGATCCAATGGACATTGCGGCTGATGTGCATGCTGTGGCTCACCCAAGTACCGGCAAGCCTGGCGGCCGTCAGCTTGCCCTTCAAGCTGGTGCCAGCGTTTATCCCGCTTGAACCTATGCCCCTGGCCCCCGCGGAGCAGCAGTGGCTGGCGGCGCATCGGACATTGAAGGTGGGCATTTCCATTGATGACTATCAGCCGATTGATATCACCCGCGACCGCAATCGCTACCAGGGCATCAGTGCCGATTACCTGAGCCTGGTCGGCGCTCGCCTGCAGATGCCCATGCAGGTGCTGGGCTTTGCCGAGCGGGCCCAGGCGGTTGAAGCGCTGCGCAGTGGGGCCATCGATATCCTGACCAGCGCCAATGGCTATGAACGTGATACCCCCGGGTTGCAGTTCACCCAGGACTACATGCCCGACCAATCGGTGGTAGTGCTGCGTCGTGACGAGTTTCAAGAGGACGACCTGGCGGGCAAGAAAGTGGTGCTACTCGACGGTTACGCCAATGTGCATAAGGTGCAGGCGGCCTATCCCGACAGCCACATTATGCTTGCGCCCAACCTTTACAGCGGCCTGGAAGCACTCAAGCAAGGCGACGCCGATGCGTTTATCGGCAATGAAGTGATTGTGCGGGCCTACAAGTCGCTGCGGCCTTACCTGGGCTTGCAGATCAAGGAGCAAAGCCGGCTGGCGCCCATCGGCTTTGCCTTCGCCACTCGCGCTGCGGAGCCTTTACTGGGGGCGATGATGAGCCGCGCCCTGGCGGGCATCGACGAGTCGGTGCAACGGGAAATCCTCGCCCGCTGGACCACCGGGCTCGGCGTCGGTTTCACCGGTGAGCGTGTTGAGCTGTCGGCTTTGGAGCACACGTGGTTGATGCAGCATCCTCATGTCGTGGTGGTGGCCCAGCAGATGTCGCCCTACATATTCAAGGACAAGGACGGTCACTGGGTAGGCATGAACGTCGACCTGCTGCATCGCATCTCGCGCATGACCGGTTTGCAGTTTGTCTTCGAAGAGGTGCACTCCACCGCGCAAACCCTGGAGTGGCTGGAAACCGGCAGGGCGCAGATGAACACCACCCTCGCGGCGAATCAGGAGCGCAGGGCGCTGCTCGACTTCAGTCATGGCTTTGGTGGCTCCGGCTGGGTGTTTGTCGAACGCGCCGATGCCACGCCGCTGACCGGTTTGAAACAGCTGGAGGGCAAGGTCCTGGCGCTGCCGGCGCGCCATGTGTTGGAGAGTGATATCCGCCAGATGCACCCTGGGATCGAACTACGCCTGGTGAACAATTACGCCGAGGCCCGTGAACTGGTGCAGCGCGGCGAGGCGGCGGCGACGCTGCAGACCGAAGTCGAGGTGCAGAGTTACACCGAAGATGGCTTGCGTATCGGCCGCAGTGTCGACGGCAAGTGGTCATCCAACTGCCTGTCGGTACGCAAGGACCAGCCTGAGCTGTTGAGCATTCTGAACAAGGCCCTGGAAGCGTTGCCGGTGGCCGAGTTGAACGCGTTGCGCATGCGCTGGATTGGCGCCGTGGCGATTCCGCTGCCGGTCTGGCAACGAGTGCCGCCTTGGGCCTATTGGACGGTGGCCACGGCGTTGCTGTTTGTCCTGGTATCGCTGGTATGGAACAGCCGGCTCAAGCGCCAAATTCGCCAGCGACTGGAGGCCGAGCAGCGCCTCAATGACCAATTGGCGTTCAAGCGCGCCTTGCTCGACGGCATGCCCAACCCGCTGTTCGTGCGCGACTTGGCCGGGCGGCTGATGACCTGCAACAAGAGTTATGAACAGCAACTGGCGACCCGGCTGGAGCTGATCCAGGGCCTGACGCTGATGGAGAGCGGGGTAATGCCCGAGGCGACGGCGGCGCGCCTGCACGCCAGCCACATGGAGCAATTGGCCACGCAGCAGTCGTTGTTTGTCGACCGGCAGCTGGAGTTCAACGGCGGCAGTTTTCACGTCTATCAGTGGACCGTGCCCTTCTTCGATGCCCAGGGCCGTTTGCAGGGACTGTTGGGCGGTTGGATCGATATCAACGAACGCAAAGACCTGGAGCACCAACTGATGGATGCCCGCCAGGCCGCCGACGAAGCGAACTACGCCAAAAGTGCATTTCTCTCGGCCTTGAGCCACGAGATTCGCACACCCATGACCGCCATCATCGGTTTGCTCGAGCTGGAACAGGAGCGCTGCCTTTCAAGCGGCCAGCCGGTTTCCCAAGCGCTGCAGGTGGCCCATCGTTCGGCGCGCGAGCTGATTGCGCTGATGGGCGACAGCCTGGACTTGGCCAAGATCGAGGCCGGTCACCTGCAACTGGTTCCGCAGACCACTGAGCTGAAGGGTTTCTTCGAAGGCATTCAGCGCCTGTTCGAAGCCACGGCGCAAAAAAAGGGCCTGCATTTGACCCTGGCATTTGATCCCGCCGCCCAGGGCTATTACTGGTTCGACCCGCTGCGCCTGCGCCAGGTGATGCACAACCTGTTGGGCAATGCGCTGAAGTTTACCGAGCAGGGCGGTGTTCGCCTCAGTGTCACCTGCCAAAGGGATGACACCGATACGGAATACCTGCACCTGTGCGTCGAGGACAGCGGCCCCGGAATCAGTGCCGAGCAACATCCGCGGGTGTTCAAGCCGTTTACTCAGGTGAGCGCATTGACGGCGGCGGAACATGGCGGAACCGGGCTGGGCCTGAGTATCTGCAAGCAATTGGTGGAGTTGATGGGCGGGCGCATTCACCTCGACAGCGTGGTGGGCGAGGGTACGGTGGTGTGTATTGACCTGCGTCTGGATCGAGTCAGCACCGATGATGTGCCGGCGACGCCTACCGTAACCTTGCCACCCGTAGGGCGCAGTCTGTCGGTGCTGGTGGTTGATGACCTGGCGGCCAATCGCCTGGTGCTGGCTCAGCAGTTGCAGTTCCTCGGTCATCAGGTGATTGCCCTGGATTCGGCCGAGGCCGCGTTGCAACGGTGGCGTGAGCAGCGTTTCGACGTGCTGGTGACCGATTGCCAGATGCCGGGCATGTCCGGCTATGCCTTGAGCGAGGCGATCCGGCGCATCGAAGCCGAGGAACAACGAACCCGTTGCGCGTTGATCGGTTGCACCGCGAACGCCATGAAAGATGAACAACGACGCTGCGAGGACGCCGGTATGGATGAACTGTTGGTCAAGCCGGTGACCCTGGAGCACTGGAACCGAGTGCTGGCCCGAGTTGCGCCGCAGCGGTCGTTCGATATCCAGGCCTTGCGCACCATGACCCAGGCCGACGGGCCAGTGCTGCACAGTATGTTGAAGGAACTGGCAAAGAGCCTGGACCACGAACATGAGGTATTGGCCAGCGCCCTGGCCGAGCGCGATGTTGCACGCTTGAATGCGGCGTTGCATCGGCTCAAGGGCATTTGCTCACTGGTGGACGCACTGCCGCTGGCCAAGGCGTGCGTGGCCCTGGAAAAGTGCGCGCGTGAGCAACGCGGCGCCGAGCTTGAGGAGCCTTGGTTGAAGTTGTCCGAAGTATTGAAGGTGTTTCGTCGCGACCTGCAACCCTACTTGGATGCCCAATATTAGGACATGTCCTATGGGGCTGTGCGGGGCTTCTGAGTAGTGTGTCAGGCATCTGCCCCGATGCTGACTCAATGCCCTATGCGATCTCTCAATGTCCTGATCCTCGAAGACAACCCGTTTCAATTGATGGCACTGCACCAGATGCTCAATGCCAACGGCGTGTTCAATGTACTGACCGCTGAAAATGTCGAAACGGCCCGCCAATCCCTGGACAGCAAAGGCCCGGTGGATATCGGCATCTGCGATCTGTACCTGGAGCAGGGCGATGGCCTGGAGCTGATCCGCGAATTGGCTGAGCGTCGCCTGGCCCAGGTGCTGATTCTGCTCAGCAATGCCGAGCCTGATGTGCTGGAAGGCGTGGCGAACATGGCGCGGCAAATGGGGCTCAAGGTGTTGGCGTGCTTGCCAAAACCGGCCTCGGCAACGTTGATCGGGCAGGTGTTGGCCGATTGCCAGACGCACTTGCGCCCGGGGCCACCGGTGCTGTCCTGGGAGCGCGTGCGCCAGTTGCTGGGCTTGAGCGACAGGGAGCAGTTGCCGCCGACGGCGGATGTCAGCCAGGCCACCATCGCGCGTTGTGGCAGGGTCTGGTATCAACCCATCGTCAGCCAGGCTGGTGTGCTGCAAGGTGTCGAGGCGCTGGCGCGCTGGCAGTTGCCGGAAGGTGAGTTGCTGCTGCCCGACGAGTTCCTGCCGCTGCTGGAGTTTGCCGGCATGGAAGAGGCGTTTACCTGGCACGTGCTGGAACAGGCGCTTGGCCTGGCGAACCAGGTCATGGGCGAGACCGGCCAAGTGCTGCCGGTGGCGGTGAATATTCCGGGGCGCATGCTCGAGCGCGGGCACTTTCCCCAGGTGCTGCAAGGCTTACTGCAACTTCATGGCGTGCCCGCCCATAGCCTGACCCTGGAACTGGTGGAAACCTCAACGTTGAAAACCGACAGCGCCCATGTCACCGGGTTGCTGCGCTTGCGAATGTTGGGGTGCCAGTTGTCCATCGGCGATTTCGGCATGGGCGGCACCAGCCTGCAGCATTTGCTGGAATTGCCTTTCACCGAACTGAAAATTCCCCCGGCGTTCGCCTGCGGGATGGCCAAAGACGACCGCAAGGCAGCGGTGGTGGCGGGAGCCATGAGCATGGCCAAGCGGCTGGACATCGCCGTGGTGGTCACCGGCGTGGAAACTGCCGCCGACTATCACGCCGTGGGGGAACTGGGTGCAGCGTGGCTGCAAGGTTGCTTCATTGCCCGGCCGATGGACGCTGATGCGCTCAAGCAATGGATCGCATTCCAGGCTAGGCCAGCCCGTGTTCCTGCACATAAATAAACAGCGCGGCATCGTTGCCCAGGCCCAGCTTGCGCATGGCGCCGACTTTTTGCGCACTGACGGTCTGCTTGCTGCGATGCAGGTGGGCGGCGATCGCGCCCACGGTCATGCCACTGGCCAGCAGGCGAATCACCTCCAGCTCCCGGGGTGACAGCTGTTCCTGGGAGTGCAGGCGATCGGCGCCGACTTCCCCGGCCAGGCTCAGCGCCTGGCGAATGGTCTGGGCCACATAGGGGCGTTGCTGACGCACCTGGCGGATCGCCTGCGGCAGTTCATCGGCAAGGCTGGCCTTGCTCAGCAGGCCCATCACGCCCAACGCCAGGATGGAATGAAACAGACCGGCATTATTGAGCATGGTCACCACCACAATGGGCAGGTCCGGATAGTGCCGGCGCAGTTGCTCGATCAGGCGCAACCCGTCGGCCTGGGGTTCGGCGGGCATCATGAAGTCGGTCACCAGCACATCGCAGGCACAGTGTTGCAGCAACGCATTGAGCGCTTGTGGCGAGTTGGCTTCGCCGACGATGCTGATGTGCGGGTCACGCTCGAGTACGGCGCGCAGGCCAATCAGGAAAATCGGGTGATCGTCGGCAATGACGATGCGCAAAGGCGGTTCAGACGCGGCTCTCAAGGCAGGCTCCCGGGTTAATCCAGGGATTCTAGCCTGTGAGCGGATGTTTTTTCTCTGTCATCTTTTACGTGCATGCTCGTTTTCCTTAAGCAGTGGATTACACGAAATGTAGAACTTTCTGCTTTGAGCACGGGTCACTTGAATGTCAGCCTCTTCGTGACATTTTTGTTTTTCGAACCTTTTTCGAATGATTGAGTGGTGATCGAGATGGAAAGTATCAACCTATTGCTCAGTGAAGCGCTGAGCCCTTATCAGGTTACGCTGACCACTTCTGGTGTGCGGGACGACTGCCTGGTAACCGTGAAGAATCCCGGTGGTGCCATCGTGGTTGAACGCGAAGTCGACCGTGCGCAGTTGACCGACAAACGCGTGTTGGTGGATGTGGTGGATTGCCTGCTACGCGACCTGAAAATCGCCGAAGGGCGCCTTGAACCCTCTGTCATTGCTGCCTTGCGCAACGCCGCCCAAACCCGTGGCGGCGCCCTTGCATGAAACATTATTTTTCTTCGGAACCTTCCTACGCGGCGGTCAGTCAGAGTTCGTAACAGCAAGAGCGAGCATTGTGCTCCGGTGCTTGTAGCTTGCTGTACTGGTCTTTGTAGGCCACGTTTAACCCCGAGTTGTCTCCCCACTGCTCGGGGTTTCTTTTTGCCCGCGATTTACCAACGAATTTTTTCATGGCTCGGGTGAGTCCTGGAAAATGCGCGGGTTATCTTGCAAATAATGCGCCCGGGTCTGCGGGTCCAGCCATGAGGCATAGGATTGCTGGAGCTGCGCCTGGGGGATGTCACGCAGTACCTGGTTGATGCGTTCGATGGCCTGGCGGCCTTCGGCGGTGTCCGAACAGCCAATATGGATGCGCTGGTAAGGCGCGGTGCCTTTGATTGGGAAAAACCTCAAGTCATCCGCGGCGATCTGCTGTTGCAAGGCGTGATAACGGATCTCGGGCCAGTAACCCAATACCGCTTCCAACCGGCCAAGACGCTGCATTTGCAACAAGCTGCCCAAGGCATCGTTACCGTAATGCAATGCCAGCTTGTGTGACTCTGCATGCTTGAGGCGGTCGTCGATGACAGGGCCGTAGCTGCGCTCGGCAGTCGCGCCCAGGCGGGTGCCGGGCGTGTCGAGAAAACCCTGTAGATCGAACTCGCCGGCGGCAATGAAGGGCGCCATGGCCTGCTGCTGGCTGCGCCGGATCATCACGCCATTGCTCACCACCACCAATGCCTGGGCCGAAAACGCAACGTACTGCGCCCGCTCCGGTGTCCAGAGCATTGAGGGATCGCAGGTCGTCGACGCGGCGGCCCGCAGCATCTGCGTGCCGCGGGCGCGATTGACGTGCAGGACCTGATGTTGATACTCCGGCAAGCGCTCGATCAGTTTGGGCAACAGCTGATCCAGCGCGCCCTGGCCTTTTTTCGGGCCTTCGAAGATGGTCAGGGGTGGCAAGTCGCGCAGCAACCAGGTCAGCGTGCCCTCGGCACTCGCCGGTAGCGGCCAAGTGGCTACCAACCCCGTGATAAGACACAGGCGCAGCAGTCGACGCTTGGCGCCCCCCGCCATCAGATCGCGCCATCCTCACGCAGGCGGGTGATGGCCGCGGCGTCGTAGCCCAGGGCATTGAGCACCACACTGTTGTGTTCGCCCAGTTGCGGGCCGACCCATTCACAACTGCCAGGCGTGTCCGAGAGCTTGGGCACGATGCCTGGCATCTTGAAGTCCTTGCCGTCTGGAAGCTGTGCCTTGAGGAACATTTCCCTGGCCAGGAATTGCGGGTCACCCAGCATGTCTTCGGCGCTGTAGATGCGGCTGGCGGGTACCTCGGCTTTGTTCAGTTGCTCAACCACCTGATCCAGCGGCAGCGAATTGACCCAGCGGTCGATCACGCCGTACAGCTCGTCGCGGCGCAGGTCACGCCCGTCATTGCTGGCCAACTGCGGATCATTCGCCAAGTCGTCACGCCCGATGGTCGCCATGAAGCGTTTGAAGATCGCATCGCCATTGGCGCCGATCTGCACATGCTTGCCGTCCGCGCTGGTGTGGATCGAGGACGGGGTGATGCCGGGCATGATGTTGCCGGTGCGTTCGCGAATAAACCCGAACACATCGAATTCGGGGATCATGCTCTCCATCATGGCGAAGATGGCTTCATACAGCGCCACATCCACCACTTGGCCCAGGCCACCATTGACTTCGCGATGACGCAGCGCCATCAGCGCGCCGATCACGGCCCACAGCGCAGCAATCGAATCGCCGATGGAAATCCCGGTGCGCACCGGCGGGCGGTCCTCGAAACCGGTGATATAGCGCAAACCGCCCATGGACTCGCCCACCGCGCCAAAGCCTGGCTGGTCCTTCATCGGCCCGGTCTGGCCGAAGCCCGAGAGGCGCACCATCACCAGCTTGGGGTTCAGTGCGTGCAGGGTTTCCCAGCTCAGGCCGAGCTTTTCCAGCACACCAGGGCGGAAGTTTTCGATCAGGATGTCGGCGTCGGCCAGTAGTTGCTTGAGGATCGCCAGGCCATCCGGGTGTTTGAGGTTGAGGGTCAGCGACTGCTTGTTGCGCGCTTGTACGAACCACCACAACGAGGTGCCTTCATACAGCTTGCGCCATTTGCGCAGCGGGTCGCCGCCGTCCGGGGATTCGACCTTGATCACCTCGGCACCGAACTCAGCGCAGATACGCGACGCAAACGGGCCGGCGATCAGCGTGCCCAGTTCGATGACTTTCAGGCCGGCAAGTGGTTTGGCATTAAGCGACATGGGGATCCTTACAAGCGCGGGACGGTGGTGTATTGCCTTTTAACATAGGCGAGCGCCCCAGGGATAAGGATGATGCAGCGCAGTATTCGTTGAATGGCCTCGCCATCGGTTAGACTGGCCGCCTTTCCTTGTCTCTAGAAGCCCGTTCATGGCCCAGCCGTCCACGACCTACAAATTCGAACTCAACCTCACCGACCTCGACCGTTCGGTGTACGAGAGCGTTAAACAGACCATCGCCCGCCACCCTTCGGAAACCGAAGAGCGCATGACCGTGCGTCTGCTGGCCTACGCCCTTTGGTACAACGAGCAGTTGGCGTTCGGGCGTGGGCTGTCAGATGTAGACGAGCCTGCCCTGTGGGAAAAAAGCCTGGATGATCGGGTTTTGCACTGGATCGAAGTCGGCCAGCCGGATGCCGACCGCCTGACCTGGTGCTCGCGCCGCACTGAACGCACCAGCCTGCTGGCCTATGGCAGCCTGCGCGTGTGGGAAGGCAAGGTGGTGCCGGTGGCCAACAACCTGAAAAACGTGCACATCGCCGCCGTGCCCCAGGAAGTCCTCGAGACCCTGGCCAAGGACATGCCCCGCGTAATCAAGTGGGACGTGATGATCAGCGAAGGCACGATCTTCGTCACCGACGACCGTGGCCAGCATGAAGTGCAACTGCAGTGGCTGGTTGGCGAGCGCGGTTGAAGCAAGCCCCCTCCCACATTTGAGCTGTGTTGCCTGAAGAATTGTCGTTTAACCGTTGTATTAGAAGAGAAGTGCCCGTCACCCCATGCGTATCGATCCCCGCCCATTGCCCGCCGTCCTGCCTTTTCTCGGTGAATTGCCGCCGCTGTTGACCCGCCTCTATGCCGCACGCGGGGTGCAATCGCAAGCCGAGCTGGACAAGAGCCTGGCGCGGTTGATTCCGTATCAGCAGCTCAAGGGTATCGACGCGGCGGTGGACTTGCTGGTGACTGCCCTGGAGCAGCGCCAGCGCATCCTTATCGTGGGTGACTTCGACGCCGATGGCGCCACGGCGAGCACGGTGGGTACCTTGGGCCTGCGTTTGCTCGGGGCGGCCCATGTCGACTACCTGGTGCCTAATCGCTTCGAGTATGGCTACGGCCTGACCCCGGAAATTGTCGCGGTGGCGCTGCAGCGCGAGCCGCAGTTGCTGATCACCGTGGACAACGGTATCTCCAGCGTCGAAGGCGTGGCAGCGGCAAAGGCGGCGGGTTTGAAGGTACTGGTGACCGACCACCACTTGCCGGGCGATGAATTGCCGGCGGCGGACGCCATCGTCAATCCTAACCAGCCGGGCTGCGGGTTCCCCAGCAAGGCCTTGGCCGGTGTCGGCGTAATCTTCTACGTGTTGATGGCCCTGCGTGCGCGTTTGCGCAGCCTGGGTTGGTATGACAACAGTCCACAGCCAAACATTGGTGAACTGCTCGACCTGGTGGCCCTGGGCAGCGTTGCCGACGTGGTACCGCTGGACGCCAACAACCGCATCCTTGTCCATCAGGGCCTGGAGCGTATTCGTGCCGGTCGGGCACGGCCGGGGATCAAGGCGATCCTCGAAGTGGCCAAGCGCGACCATGCCCGCATCACCTCTACCGATCTGGGTTTTATCCTCGGCCCGCGTCTGAATGCGGCCGGGCGCCTGGACGATATGAGCCTGGGCATCGAATGCCTGCTGACCACGGATTTTGCCGCCGCACGGGAAATGGCCGCGCAACTGGACGGCATGAACCAGGACCGCAAATCCATCGAGCAAGGCATGCAGCGCGAAGCCCTGGCCCAGCTCAAGGACTTGCCGGTGGAGTCGATGCCGTACGGCTTGTGCCTGTTCGACCCGGAGTGGCACCAAGGGGTGATCGGGATCCTGGCGTCGCGCATGAAGGAGCGTTATTTCCGCCCGACCATCGCCTTTGCTGATGCGGGTGACGGCCTGCTCAAGGGCTCTGGGCGTTCGGTACAGGGCTTTCATATCCGCGATGCACTGGCTGTGGTCGCCAGCCAGCACCCCAACCTGATCACCAAGTACGGCGGCCACGCCATGGCGGCGGGGTTGACATTGCCTGAGGCGAACTTCCCACTGTTTGCCGAAGCCTTTGATGCCGAAGTGCGTCGGCAACTGCGTGAAGAAGACCTCACCGGCCGCCTGCTCTCCGACGGTACATTGGCTGTGGAAGAGTTCCACCTCGAACTGGCCCGCGCCCTGCGTCATGCCGGCCCGTGGGGGCAACACTTTCCCGAGCCGTTGTTTCACGGTGTGTTCCAGTTGGTGGAACAGCGTGTCGTGGGCGAACGGCACTTGAAGGTCGTGCTCAAGACCGAATGCGGTTCAGTGAAGCTCGATGGCATTGCCTTTGGCGTGGACCGTGAGGTGTGGCCGAACCCGACCGTGCGTTGGGTGGAATTGGCCTACAAGCTGGACGTGAACGAGTTTCGTGGAAATGAAACCGTGCAGTTGATGATCGCGCACATCGAACCACGCTGAATCTCAGCCACAGCACAAGGCAAATGTGGGAGGGGGCTTGCTCCCGATAGTGGTGGCGCAGTCACAACATCATTGACTGTCACTCTGCTATCGGGAGCAAGCCCCCTCCCACATTTGGTTTTGTGTACAGCCCTGGAGCTATTCGGTTTTGGCCTGGTGCTTGACGATGATATCCACCAAACGCTTGGCGAGCGCCGGGTAGTTCTCATCGAAGTGATGCCCGCCCGGCAGCTTCAACGCTTCACCCACGGCCGTCTTGTCAGTGCAGCCACTTTCGTCGACTTCCTCGGCACCATAGATGCACACCACTTTGTCCGCCGGCAGCTTGGCCATTTCCGGGCCGGTCGCGGCTTCTTTGCCGGCGTTGCCGAGCCAACCTTCCACTTCGATTTCAAAGCTGCCGGTGCGGGCGAATGCCAGCAGGATGATCGCGTCGACCCGCTGTTGCTCGCTTTCCGGCAAGCGGTTGTAGATGGCGGGCAGCACGTCGGCGCCGAACGAATAACCGGTCAGCACAAAGCGCTTGGTGCCCCACTTCTGCCGATAGTGCTGCATCAGCTCGGTAAGGTCTTTGGCGCTTTGCTCCGGGGTCTTGTGCTGCCAGTAGTAGCGCAGGGTGTCGATGCCGACCACCGGGTAGCCGAGCTTGGCCATCTCGCCGGCCACGTCGCGGTCCAGGTCACGCCAGCCGCCGTCACCGGATAGGAACAGGGTCACGGTGTCCTTGGCTTGGCCAGCCGGCACTTCCACCACCGGAATCGCCAGGCCGCCGTTGTCCGAGCCGATCAGTTGCTTGCGCAACTCATTGTTCAGTACTTGCGGGTAATGAATGTCGTAGTCGCTGATGCTGGTGGTGGCACGCGGTGTGTCGCGTACGAAACTGGCGCTTTCATCGTCAGGGTTGTCGTTCCACGCCACCAGCCAGTTGCCATGGGCGGAGGTTTTCGGCAGCGGGTCCTTGCACCCTTCCTGAGACAGTGCGAAGCCTACGGAGATGGCGTTGGCCTTGTCGTCGTTCTGTGTGGCCAGCCAGCGCCAGGCGAGGGCGGCGCCAGGGCCGATGCCGCTGACCAGCGTCGTAGGGCCTTTAAGCTGGGCCAGGGCGCTTTGCAGGGCTTGTTCCTGCAATGTGCAGTCAGCCTTGGGCAGGATCACCTGAACGATTCGCGCTGCGCCGCCCTGGCTCAGGGCAATCAATTGGCTGTCGGTCAGGGCTTCGTCGGCCATCACGGCCACGGCCACGCGGGCTTTCGCGGCGCTGGCCGGGGTCACGCGGGTCATCACCGAACCGTCGGCCTGGGGCAATTGCTCCAGGGTCGGTTGCGGGGCAGGGCGGTTCCAGTACCAAAAGCCACCCGCCGCGATCAGCGCAAGCAGCACTACAAGGGCCAATACATACCGCCAGGAGCGTCGAATCATCAGCGTTTCACCAATCCAGTCAAGCCGCCCGCGATCAGGGCGGCGGTATCGGCCAGTGCCACCAGCGGATCAAGTCCTGCGGGCACGGCCATGTAACGGGGTTCCCAGTCAGGCTGGAACTTGTCTTTGAAGCGGCGCAAACCTTGAAAGTTATACAGTTGCTCGCCACGGCGGAACACCATCGAGCCCAGGCGTTGGGTCAAGGGTGCGCCACGGCGGGGTTGCAGACCCGACAGCGGCACCATGCCGAGGCTGAAGCGGGCGTAGCCGTGGTTCTTATAATGTTGAATCAGGCCAACCATCATGAATTCCATGGTCAGCTTGGGTGCGTCCGGGTGGGCGCGCATCAGGTCGAGGCTGGCCAGGTCGTGGTTGTAAGTCTCGAGCAGGTTGGCGAAAGCCACCGGGCGACCTTCGAAGCGAATGATCGCGATACGGAAGTGCTTGAGGTAGTCGTCACTGAAACGGCCCAGGGAGAAGCCCTTTTCGCGCACATTCTTACCGGTAAGCCACGCATCGGAGATGACTTTTAATTCATCCATCGGTGCCTGGCCTGGCTCGAAGATCTCCAGGGACAGACCGTCCCGGGTGCCACGGTTCCAGGTGTAGCGCAAATCCTTCATCTCTTTGCCCTTGGCTTCCAGGTCAAAGCGTTTCAGGTCGACGCGGGCTTCTTCGCCCAGCTTGATCGCAGTGAGGCCGATGTCCATGTAGTACGGCAGGTTCTCGGCACGTACCTGATAAAACACCGGGCGGGCGTGGTGGATGTCACACAGGTCACGGAACTGCCAGATCATCTCGGCGCGGGGTTGGGTCGGGCCGATCGGGTCATACAAGGCCACCAGGCTGCGCCCGCGACGGGCGTACATCAGGAAGGCTTCATCGTTAGGGTGGAACAGCAGCGCCTTGTCACCGGTCAGCGCCAGGCCGCCGTCGGGTTGGGAGGAGGCCATCAGGATTTTGGTGGCGCGCTCCAGTTCTTCAGGTGTAGGCAAGTGGATGACCGGGCGTGCAGTGCGCAGCAGCCAGGTCAGCGACACAATCACCAGCAGCACGGCGGCGCCCAGCAATGAGCGCAAGCCTCGCGGGGCGTTGGCGTCGAGGGTGAACTGCCACCACAGTTGATGGCTGTAGGGCACGTCCTGATAGGCGAACAACAGCAGCCAGATCGAAGCGCCGAGTACACAGACACTGGCCACCAGGTACAGCGGCGAGAACGGCAACTCGGTCAGGCGGCTGGCGCGGTAGAACGAGCGACGGAAGATTGCCAGCAGCACCGCCGTCATGGTCATCAGGCTGGCTTCTTCCCAGTCGAAGCCTTTAAGCAGCGAGAGCAGGGCACCCACCAGCAGCAGCACCATGGTCAGCATCCAGGCTGCCGACAAACGTCGACGCAGGCCCTGGGCGAGCAGCAGGCACAACACGCCGATCAGGCTCGCGCCAAAGTGCGACGCGTCAATCAGGCGGTGGGGAATCAGGAAGCCGATGTTTTCCAGGCGTGAGTCGATCTCCGGCGTGGCGCCGGAAAACAGCAGGACCACGCCGGACAAAAAAACCAGGACGGCCAGTACTGGCGCCGCCAGCCCCGAAGCCACTCGCAGGCTCTGCTGGGTCTGGAACAGGCGCTGTGCCTCGTTGACCAGCAGGAACACACAGGCGATCAGCAGCGGCAGCACCACGTAGATCATCCGGTACAGCAGCAAGGCAGCAGCCAGAGGCGCGGCACCGAGTTTGTCGGCGAAGGCTGCCAGCAGGATCGCTTCGAACACACCCACGCCGCCCGGTACATGGCTGAGCACACCGGCGGCCAGGGCCAGCAGGTACACCAGCAGGAATGGACCGAAGGGTGGTGCTTCCGGCAAGAGCAGATAAAGGACGGTGGCGGCAGCGGCGACGTCCAGGGCGGTGATGATCAGTTGCACGAAGGTCAGGCGCCGACCGGGCAGGCGCAATGTACGGCGCCCGGCCTTGACCAGCAGGTTGTCGGGGTAGGGTTGTTCCGGCAGGCGGCGGCGATAGATGCCGATGCACAATGCGGCTGACAATAGCAGCACGGCGCCGGCGACGCCGCCGAGCAGGCTTTGCGGTAAATGCAGGTAAGTGGAGGCTGCCGGCAGGTTGCTCAATGTGGCCAATGCGGCCAGTGGCGGCAGGGCGCAGCCCAGGGCCAGGCTGGCGAACACCGTCATGTGCGCCACTTCCGACGCGCCGATGCCATGGCGTGCATATAAACGGTAGCGCACCGAACCGCCCGAGAGCATCGACAAGCCAATGGCGTTGCCGATGGCAAAAGCGGTGAAGCCACCCAGGGCCAGGGTCTTGGCGGGCAACTTCACCCCGGCATAACGTGCGCCGGAGAATTCATAGCCGAGCAGGATAATGAAGCCGGCGACCGCCGCCGCAAATGCACCGAGCAAGGCTGGCTTGGGCACTTCCAGAATCGAATCGTGAAGGGCGTAGAGGTCCAGTTCCAACAGCAGGTGTCGGCAGGCGATCAAGGCGATTGCAAACAACAGCAGCGTAACGGCCAGGCCGATGGGTTGCCGGTACTTGCTCAACAGCTCCAGCCAACGCAAACGGGTGGGGGCGATTGGTTGTTCCGCTGTGACGGTGTCGTGTGGTTCAGACGAGTTGGCGCGCATCAATCACCTCGTGGATTGTGCGCGACAGGATGGAGGTATCCAGCCAAGTTACCAATCCCTATGGACAAAATAATTACAAATATTAACGCGGATCGCCGGGTGCGGCGACTGCGGCCATTGGTCGTAGAGGGTAGCGCTTGAGCATTGAGCATAGCGTGCAGTGAGATGGACTCCACAAACCCTGTGCGGTTTCATGAAAGATGCCATGCCATTGTTTCAGAAGAACTTTTTCACCGGATACAAAAAAGGCCACTCTTTCGAGTAGCCTTTTTTGATGTTTGGTTGCGGGAGCCGGATTTGAACCGACGACCTTCGGGTTATGAGCCCGACGAGCTACCAGACTGCTCCATCCCGCGTCTGTGGGCGGCATTCTACAGCCCAGCGGCAGGGTGTCAACCGTTAATGCGCCGATGGCGTAAATAAGCGCTAATTATTCTGAAATCAAGGCCTTGGCCGCATTTTGCAGAAGCGGCGGATGAAAAACAGGCGCGCACAAAAAAGGCCACTCTTTCGAGTAGCCTTTTTTGATGTTTGGTTGCGGGAGCCGGATTTGAACCGACGACCTTCGGGTTATGAGCCCGACGAGCTACCAGACTGCTCCATCCCGCGTCTGTGTGTCGGCATTCTACAGAGGAACGCGGGTGTGTCAACCTGTGAATCAAAGAAAAGCGCTTGTGGTTCAATCGGTTAGCTCTCCAATGCGAGGTCGTGAACCGCTCGGGACCAGTCAGGCCAAGGCTTTCAGCTCTATCGGAAGGCTAAATTCGATTGAGAAAATAAATTCATCCGGGAAATTTCTTACCACTTGGAAGGAAGAATCAAACTACTGGTGCTATATACAGGGGTGAATGCGATACTGCCCACCCGTTGGTTCACACCCCGTTTATATGACGCAGCGCAAAATCATCCACGTCGACTGTGATTGCTTCTACGCCGCCATCGAGATGCGCGACGACCCGAGCCTGGCGCAAAAGCCGTTGGCCGTCGGCGGCTCGGCTGATCGTCGGGGGGTGATCGCCACCTGCAACTACGAAGCGCGGGCGTACGGGGTTCGTTCCGCCATGTCGTCGCGCCACGCCTTGAAGCTGTGCCCGGACCTGACCATCGTCAAGCCGCGCATGGATGCCTATAAAGAAGCGTCCAAGGAAATCCAGACGATCTTCCGCGACTACACCGACTTGATCGAGCCGTTGTCGCTGGATGAAGCCTACCTCGACGTCTCTGACAGCCCGCATTTTGGCGGCAGTGCCACGCGTATTGCCCAGGACATCCGTCGGCGGGTCTCCAACCAGCTGCATATCACCGTGTCTGCCGGGGTGGCGCCGAACAAGTTTTTGGCCAAGATTGCCAGCGACTGGAAAAAACCCAACGGCCTATTCGTGATTACCCCGGACCAGGTCGAAGACTTTGTGTCGATATTGCCGGTGAGCAAATTGCATGGGGTCGGCAAGGTAACCGCAGACAAGCTGGCGCGCCTGGGCATCGAAGACTGCCTGCAGTTGCGCGAGTGGAACAAATTGGCGCTGGTGCGCGAATTCGGCAGTTTTGGCGAGCGCCTCTGGAGCCTGGCCCGTGGGATTGATGATCGCGTGGTGCAGAACGACAGCCGTCGACAGTCCATCAGTGTGGAAAATACCTACGATGTGGATTTGCCGGATCTTTCAAGCTGCCTGGCGAAACTGCCCGAGCTGATGGAAACCCTGGCTGGACGCATTGCGCGTATAGACAGTAGCTACCGGGCGGGCAAGCCGTTCGTCAAAGTGAAGTTTCATGACTTTACCCAGACCACCTTGGAGCAAGCCGGGGCAGGGCGGGATCTGGAAAGTTATCAACAGTTGCTGACCCAGGCGTTCAATCGCGGGGGGAAGCCAGTGCGATTGTTGGGAATTGGCGTGCGCTTGCTGGACCTAAGCGGCGGCAATGAACAGTTAGAGTTCTCCTGGTAGATACCCGGATTAAAACTGTGGGAGGGGGTTTGCTCCCGATGGCGGTAGGTCAGTCAATGTATTCAGTGACTGAAACACCGCTATCGGGAGCAAGCCCCCTCCCACATTTAGATCTGCGGTAGTCCTCAGGTTTCAGCGTGCGCCGGGATCTGCGACAAGCCGCCCCGCATCCTTGGTCAGCGCCTGCACAAACTCCTGCTGCAACTCCGGATCATTGCGAGTCAGTTCAATCAGGCTCTGTTCCAGTTCGCTGGCTTCTTCTTCCAGGCCCAGTTCCGACAGGCGCTTGACGCGGTGTACCCACTGGTTCACTTCGTCATCTTCCAGGTCGTCGTAGATCAGGGCATGGGCTTCCAGCAATTTGCCGCGCAGGCTGTTGCTGACTGCCAGGGTCGAGTCCGTATGCACGTCGTCCTGGCCATCTTCCACGCTGATCTTCAAGGTCGTGACGCGGTTCAGGTCCTGCTCGGCGAATGGGCTGTCCAACAGGTTCAGGCGCAGTATGCCGTTGCGGTCGGTGGTCAGCTCATGGGTCTGCTTGCCGGCGCTGACCTGTACCGGGCGCTCGCTCCAGGGCAGGCTCGAATACTCCAGGCGCTTGTCACGCTGGACTTCATCGATAGCTGCCAGGTTCTGTTGCGCACGGCCGTGGGATTGCACGTTCATGAACGGGTTGATGCCGTCCACGCCGTAGCTCAGCCAGTCACGGGTCACGCTCGTGGGCAGGTTGCCGAGGGCGAAGATATTCGCAACGTTGGCGCCCACGCCGGCCACCAACGCCACTGCACCCAGCGGCATCTCATAGAGTTTGCGCCAGGGCTGGTAGGGCGTATAGCGGTCGTAACGACGGGTGACTTCGAATTCGGTGACCTCGAAGGTCTTCTGCTCATGAATGCGAACCCGGCGTTGCGGCAGCTCCAGCACTTTGGGTTCGCCTACATCGATCTGCAGGCTGTGATCGAGCAACTTACGCTCGATCCGCTCCTCGTGCTCACTGCGTTGCGACATCTGATTGGCGCAGCCGCTGACCAGCAGGGCGCCGCACAAGGCGGCGCCCCCCAGGGCTCTGGTGTTTCGCTTGAACATGACTTCTCTTGATCTGGTTTTCAGCGACGAATACGCGCCTGGAGGAAAGACAGCACGTCAGCCACCGGCAACGGTTGGGCTTCGGCTTCGGTCCGGCTCTTGTATTCCAGATTGCCATCGGCCAGGCCGCGGTCGCTGATCACGATCCGGTGCGGGATGCCAATCAGTTCCATGTCGGCGAACTTGATGCCCGGGCTGGTTTTCTTGTCCCGGTCATCCAGCAGCACTTCAAAACCGGCGGCCGTCAGTTCGGCGTACAGCTTGTCAGTGGCTTCGCGTACTTGCTCGGTTTCGTAGCGCAGCGGTACCAGGGCAACCTGGAATGGCGCCAGGGCGTCGCTCCAGATGATGCCTTTTTCGTCGTTGTTCTGCTCGATGGCAGCCGCAACCACGCGGGATACGCCAATACCGTAGCAGCCCATGTCCAGGGTGACTGGCTTGCCGTTCTCGCCCAGCACTTCGCACTTCATCGCCTTGCTGTACTTGTTGCCCAGCTGGAAGATGTGCCCGACTTCGATACCGCGCTTGATTTCCAGGGTGCCCTTGCCGTCCGGGCTTGGGTCACCGGCCACGACGTTACGCAGGTCGGCCACGGTCGGAACCGGCAGGTCACGCTCCCAGTTCACGCCGAAGTAGTGCTTGTCGTCGATGTTCGCGCCGATACTGAAGTCGCTCATCATCTCGACCGAACGGTCGATGATGATTGGCAGCGGCAGATTCAGCGGGCCGAGCGAACCGGCACCGGCACCAATGGCGTCGCGCAGTTCGGCGTCGGTGGCCATGACCAGCGGGCTGGCCACGCCAGGTTGCTGGGCAGCCTTGATTTCGTTGAGCTCGTGGTCGCCACGGATCACCAGGGCGATCAGCTTGCCTTCTTCTTCGGCGCGCACGATCAGGGTCTTGATGGTCTTTTCAATCGGCAGATTGAATTTCTCCACCAGTGCCGCGATGGTCTTGGTCTCTGGCGTATCCACCAGGCGCAGTTCCTCAGTCGGTGCTGGACGGGAAGTTTCCCGTGGCACGGCTTCGGCTTTCTCGATGTTCGCTGCGTAGTCAGAGCCGTTGCTGAACACGATATCGTCTTCGCCGGACTCGGCCAGTACATGGAACTCGTGGGAGCCGGCGCCGCCGATGGAACCGTTGTCCGCTTCAACCGGGCGGAATTTCAGGCCCAGGCGCGTGAACACGTTGCAGTAGGCCTTGTGCATGCGGTCGTAGGTGACCTGCAAGGAAGCCTGGTCGGCGTGGAATGAATAGGCGTCCTTCATGATGAACTCGCGGCCACGCATCAAGCCGAAGCGTGGGCGGATTTCATCACGGAACTTGGTCTGGATCTGATACAGGTTCAGCGGCAACTGTTTATAGCTGCTCAACTCGTTGCGCATCAGGTCGGTGATCACTTCTTCATGGGTCGGGCCAGCGCAGAAATCGCGGCCATGACGATCCTTGAAGCGCAGCAACTCAGGGCCGTACTCTTCCCAGCGCCCGGATTCCTGCCACAACTCAGCCGGTTGGGTGCTCGGCATCAACACTTCCAGAGAGCCGGCGGCGTTCATTTCTTCACGAACGATGGCTTCGACCTTGCGCATCACCTTCAAGCCCATGGGCAACCAGGTGTACAGGCCGGAGGCCAGTTTGCGGATCATACCGGCGCGCAGCATCAGCTGATGGCTGATCACAACCGCGTCGGAAGGCGTTTCTTTCTGTGTGGCGAGCAAATATTGACTGGTACGCATGGTAGGCCGTTGTCGGTTGCTTGGACTTGAAATGACTTGGGATTGTACGGGCGGTTGCTGCCGGAGTACAGGCGTGACATTGCGGGGGGATCTGACTATTGGAGATCCAAATGTGGGAGGGGGCTTGCCCCCGATGGCGGTGGGTCAGCTAAGTATCTTATAACTGACGCACTGCTAATCGGGGGCAAGCCCCCTCCCACATTGACCGAGTCGTATCAGTCGTCTTGTGTTGGACTCAACCGAATCCGCCGATTCTCCTGGAACCAGTGCAACGCAATCAGGAACAACGTCGGCACACCCAGCAAACAGGTGATCAGGAAGAAATTGTGGTACCCGAACTTCTCCACCATCACCCCTGAATACCCGCCGATCAAGCGTGGCAGCAACAGCATGATCGAGCTGAGCAGTGCGTATTGGGTGGCGGAGAACTTGAGGTTGGTCAGGCTCGACAGGTAGGCGACAAACGCAGAAGTCGCCATGCCCGAGCTGAAGTTATCCAGGGAAATGGTGACGATCAGCATCTGCAGGTCGGGGCCCATGTCGGCGAGCATCACGAACAGCAGGTTGGTGCCGGCCGAGGCCACGCCGCCGATAAACAGGATCGGCAAGATCCCGAACCGCACGATCAACAGGCCGCCCATGCCGGCGCCGAGCAACGTCATGATCAGGCCGAAGATCTTGCTCACCCCGGCGATCTGGTCCTTGGTAAAGCCCTGGTCGATGTAGAACACGTTGGCCATCACGCCCATGACCGTATCGGACATGCGGTAGGTGGCAATCAGCCCGAGCAGCAGCAGCGCCTGCCACCGGTAACGCAGGATAAAGTCATTGACCGGCGTCAGTACTGGCGCCAAGCCCCGGCGACCCATGGCTGACAGGCAGAGCGTAGTGAGGGTGATATAGAGGATGGCGCGCAGGAACGCGCGGTCTTCCATCAGCAGTTCCCACAGGCTCACGCCCTGGAACAGCACGCTGGCAAAGTCGGTGTTGTAGAGCTGGGTGAACATCGCCGGCACCGACACCAGCAGCACGATCAGTACGAACACCGACACCAGTTGGTGCGCGAAGCTGTAGCGACCGGCCTGCAACTGGGTGCGCAGGGGCACATCGGGTTCACGCATGAGCAAGGTGGTCAGCAGCGCCGGAATCATCAACACGCCGAACAGCACATACGTGCCGGTCCAGGCCGAGTGTTTGTAGTTGAAGCCGGTGGAACCGAAGCCTTCGGCAAAGAACAGCGCCCCGGCCGTGGCCAGCAGCGCGGCAATGCGATAACCAGACATGTAGCTCGCGGCCAGGGCGGCCTGGCGGCTGTCGTCGGCAATTTCCAGGCGATAGGCGTCGACGGCGATGTCCTGCGTGGCCGACGCAAAAGCGACGACCACCGCAATGGCGATCAACCAGGACAGGTGCTTTTGCGGGTCACAGAAGCCCATGCCGATCAATCCGAGGATCACCAGCGATTGGGCGAGTACCAGCCAGGAGCGACGACGCCCCAGTTTGCCGAGCAACGGCAGGCGCCATTGGTCGAGCAGCGGCGACCAGACCCATTTGAAGGCGTAGGCCAGACCGATCAGGCTCGCGTAGCCGATGGTCTCGCGGGCCACACCGGCTTCACGCAGCCACACGGAAAGCGTCGAGAACACCAACATATAAGGCATGCCGGCGGCGAAACCGAGCAACAACAGCACTAACGTCGAGGGGCTGGCATAGGCGGCGAGCGCGGCGCGCCAGGTTTTACGGGGCATGGGCTGGAGTCTGCCTCAGGTTTGCGGAAACAAAGCGCGCACTCTAACCGCTGTGCTCTACCGGGCGCCAGCCATGACGCTGAATATCCACGCGATTGTTCAGGATAGTGACGCCTTCGCTACGCAAACGCGCACGTTGTTCGTCACCCGAGGCACTGCCCACCGGCAGGCTTATCCGACCGCCGGCACCCAGCACTCGATGCCAGGGCAATCGGGTGCCCTCGGGTAACTGGCTCAGGGTGCGCCCGACCCAGCGGGCAGCGCGGCCCAGCCCCGCCAAGTGGGCCAGCTCGCCGTAACTCACCACACAGCCGGCTGGCACCTGCGCCAACGTCAGGTACAAGGCTGTGCGGCGCATCTCGGCGGGGCTTTGCGGTGTATCGGCAGGTGGGTTCACTGTGAGGGTATCCGTTTAGATCTTCGTTGTTTTGTCGGAAACGTCTGTAAGTATGGCGTTGAGAATTGAACTCAATATAAATCCTTGAGTCAGTTCTAGCCATGTAACACTATAACGCCCTTATTTTCGCCTACCCTGAGCCCCGTATCTGCTTATGTTGTCCAGAACCCTGTTGTGCCTTGCTGTTTTCAGTGCTTCCACGCCTTTGCTCGCCGATACCGTCTGGTTGAAAAACGGTGATCGCCTGACCGGCAAGATCAAAGTCTTCGACGGTGGCAAATTGCTGATCCAAACTGCCTACGCAGGCTCCATTCCGGTGGACTGGAAGCAGGTCAAGACCCTGGAAAGCGACCAGGAACTGCTGGTCAAGCAGGATGCCTACAGCGGCGAAAAGGCCAAGTCCTTGCAGGCGTCGGATGATGGCAAGGTGGTGCTGGCCAATGGCGAGGCGCCCAAGACTGTGGAGCTGGCGAGTATCCAGCAGATCATGAAGCCCAAGCCCGTCATCGAAGACCTGGTGTGGAAGGGCAACGTCGATCTGGCGCTGGACTACAAGCGCGCAGACAAAGACACCAACGACTACGACATCGACTTCAAGACCTCGGCCCGTCACGGCCAGTGGCGTCATACGGGCAAGGGTGAATACAACCGCGAATTCCAGGATGACGTCACCACTACCGACAACTGGGCGCTGGAATACAACCTGGACCGCTTTATCACCGAGCACTGGTTCTGGGAAGGTCGCCTGACCTACAAGCGTGACAAGGTCGAAGACCTGGCTCGCCAGCGCGTTGTCGGTACCGGCCCGGGCTATCAGTTCTGGGACGATGAGCTGGGCGCATTCTCCCTCGGTTCGCTGGTCAACCGCACCGATTACGAATATGCCGACGGCGGCAAGGACAACTTCTATTCCCTGGCCATGAAGTGGAACTACAACCGCTACCTGGTGGGCAAGACGGTTGAGTTCTTCACCAACGGTGAATTGGGCAAACCCCTTGCCGGGCCGGCCGAATATTCCCTGGATGCCGAGATGGGCCTGCGCTACAAGGTCACCGAGTGGGCCTCGCTCAATTTGAAGGCTGAGCGCAACGAGGTCAGTGGCAATTCCGACAGCAGCTTGAGCAAGACCCGCTACACCGCAGGCTTTGGCGTGGCCTGGTAAAACCTGCGTCGGTCGCTCTGGCAACCTGCGCGGATATTGATTACCTTGTGTTGAGATCCATTCCCATATGCCATGGGCGGCGGAACACCCGAGGAGTCATACGTTGAGCGCGCACGTTGCCAAGAACGCCCGAGAGCTGTTGCTCAAGGAATACCGTGGGGCTCTCTCCACACTGTCCAAAGCCATGCCCGGGTTTCCCTTCGGCTCGGTCGTGCCTTACTGCCTCGATGAGCAGGGTCGCCCGCTGATCCTGATCAGCCGCATCGCCCAGCATACCCATAACCTGCAAAAAGACCCCAAGTGCTCGCTGCTGGTGGGTGAGCGCGAGGCCGATGATGTGCAGGCGGTAGGGCGCCTGACCTACCTGGCCGAAGCCGAGAAGTTGGAAGACGGCGCGGCGATTGAAGCCGCTGCCGAGCGTTATTACCGCTATTTCCCTGATTCGGCCAACTACCATAAGGCCCACGACTTCGATTTCTGGGTGCTCAAACCGGTACGTCACCGTTATATCGGTGGGTTTGGCGCGATCCACTGGGTCGACCAGTTGACCTTGGCCAACCCGTTCGCCGGCAAGGCCGAACGCAGCATGATCGAGCACATGAACAGCGATCACACCAAGGCCATCGCCCACTACGTCGACCTCTGCGGTTTGCCGACCACCGAGCCTGCGCAACTGGCCGGCATCGACAGTGAAGGCATGCACCTGCGTATCGGCCAATCCCTTTATTGGTTGCCTTTTGAAGAGCCTTGCAACACGCCGACACAAGTACGCGAAGCCTTGGTTTCATTGGCTCATGCTGAGGCCTGGCCGAAAAAAACCGCCGCCAGCGCTTGAATTCACGAAACGGCGACGTCATCTAAGGTGGACTGGCAAGGCATTCTTGCGTTGAGGAACCATTTGATGCGCCCTTTTTTATTGCTCTTTCTGCTATTCCCGGTGTTGGAGCTGTTCGTATTCGTTCAAGTCAGCGGTGCGATCGGGTTTTTCCCGGCGCTGTTGCTGATCATCGCCGGCTCGATGCTTGGCGTCCTGGTGCTGCGCGTCGCCGGCCTGGCCACGGCGCTGCGTGCCCGTGAAAGCCTGAACCGCGGCGAACTGCCGGCCCAGACCATGCTTGAAGGCCTGATGATGGCCCTGGCCGGTGGCCTGCTGATCCTGCCGGGCTTTGTCAGCGATGTGCTTGGCCTGGTCCTGCTGCTGCCATTCACGCGCAAGTTGCTGGCCGGCAAGATGCGCCAGCGCGCCGAAGAAGCCGCGATTCGCCAACGCGCCTTCGCCGACGACCTGCAACCCCGTGGCGGCCCGGCCCCGCGCCAACCCCTGGGGCGTGAGGGCGACGTGATCGAAGGCGAGTTCGAACACCGCGATAGCAAATAAGCGCTTCACTGACACGGCACCTTCGGGTGCCGTGTTGCATTTGACCGGGCACCAAGACGAAAAAATTTCCGCTTCGACCCCTTGTAATAAGCTTGTGCGCCCTTATGTAACGGTCACCGCAAGGTTTCTGGTGGCAACACCAGACAGACTTCCGCGTCTTGCCCAGCGAGCCGCGACCGGCACCGCCGGAATTTAACCCGCCGGAATTGATACCGGCCGATGAAAAACACAATTAGGAGAGATCGACAATGAGCAAGCTTCGTCCTCTGCACGACCGCGTCGTCATCCGTCGCAGCGAAGAAGAAAAGAAAACCGCTGGCGGGATCGTTCTGCCAGGTTCGGCTGCTGAAAAAGCCAACCACGGTGTGATCGTCGCTGCTGGCCCAGGCAAGACCCTGGAGAACGGTGATGTACGCGCACTGGCCGTGAAAGTGGGTGACAAGGTTGTTTTCGGCCCTTACTCCGGCAGCAACACTGTGAAAGTCGACGGCGAAGACCTGCTGGTAATGGCTGAGAACGAAATTCTCGCCGTACTGGAAGACTGATTTTCCCGCTCATTTTCCCGTTACTACAAAGTATTTAAGGAATATCGATCATGGCTGCTAAAGAAGTTAAATTCGGCGATTCCGCCCGCAAGAAAATGCTCACCGGTGTCAATGTCCTGGCTGACGCAGTAAAAGCGACCCTGGGCCCGAAAGGCCGTAACGTGATCATCGAGAAGAGCTTCGGCGCTCCGACCATCACCAAGGATGGCGTTTCCGTAGCCAAAGAAATCGAACTGGAAGACCGTTTCGAGAACATGGGCGCGCAGCTGGTCAAAGACGTTGCCTCCCGTGCCAACGATGACGCAGGCGACGGCACCACCACCGCTACCGTCCTGGCCCAGGCGATCGTCAACGAAGGCTACAAGGCCGTCGCTGCCGGCATGAACCCGATGGATCTCAAGCGCGGCATCGACAAGGCGACCATCGCCATCGTTGCCGAGCTGAAAAACCTGTCCAAGCCATGCGCTGACACCAAGGCTATCGCTCAGGTAGGTACCATCTCCGCCAACTCCGACAGCTCCATCGGCGACATCATTGCCGAAGCCATGGAAAAAGTCGGTAAAGAAGGCGTGATCACCGTTGAAGAAGGCACTGGCCTGGAAAACGAACTGTCGGTTGTAGAAGGCATGCAGTTCGACCGTGGCTACCTGTCCCCGTACTTCGTCAACAAGCCAGAAACCATGGTTGCCGAACTGGACAACCCGCTGATCCTGCTGGTCGACAAGAAAATCTCCAACATCCGCGAAATGCTGCCAGTGCTGGAAGCCGTTGCCAAAGCCGGCCGCCCACTGCTGATCGTCTCCGAAGACGTTGAAGGCGAAGCCCTGGCGACTTTGGTCGTGAACAACATGCGTGGCATCGTTAAAGTCGCAGCCGTCAAGGCGCCAGGCTTCGGCGACCGCCGCAAGGCCATGCTGCAGGACATCGCCGTATTGACCGGCGGTACCGTTATCTCCGAAGAGATCGGCCTGAGCCTGGAAAGCGCCACCCTGGAAAACCTGGGTAGTGCCAAGCGCGTAACCATCTCCAAGGAAAACACCATCATCGTTGACGGTGCTGGCGTTGAAGGCGACATCCAATCGCGCATCACTCAGATCCGCGCCCAGGTTGCCGAGACTTCGTCCGACTACGACCGTGAAAAACTGCAAGAGCGCCTGGCCAAGCTGTCCGGTGGCGTTGCAGTGATCAAGGTTGGCGCGGGTTCCGAAGTTGAAATGAAAGAGAAGAAGGCCCGCGTTGAAGACGCCCTGCACGCTACCCGTGCAGCCGTTGAAGAAGGCGTGGTACCTGGCGGTGGCGTTGCGCTGATCCGTGCTCTGGAAGCGCTGACCAACCTGACCGGCGACAACGCCGACCAGAACGTCGGTATCGCTGTGCTGCGTCGTGCTGTTGAAGCACCGCTGCGCCAGATCGCTGCCAACTCCGGCGACGAGCCAAGCGTTGTGGTC
Source organism: Pseudomonas haemolytica (assembly GCF_009659625.1). Taxonomy (GTDB): domain Bacteria; phylum Pseudomonadota; class Gammaproteobacteria; order Pseudomonadales; family Pseudomonadaceae; genus Aquipseudomonas; species Aquipseudomonas haemolytica. The sequence goes on from NZ_VOIW01000007.1 coordinate 218,830, forward strand.
AACGAAGTCAAGAACGGCAAAGGTAACTACGGTTACAACGCTGCGACTGGCGTCTATGGCGACATGATCGAAATGGGCATCCTGGACCCTACCAAGGTGACTCGTTCCGCGCTGCAAGCCGCAGCCTCCATCGGTGGCCTGATCCTGACCACCGAAGCTGCTATCGCTGACAAGCCGAAGGCTGAAGGCGCAGCGGGCGGCGGCATGCCAGACATGGGCGGCATGGGTGGCATGGGCGGCATGATGTAAGCCAGCCTCACCCGGCACTGAAAAACCCCGCCTGCAGTGATGCAGGCGGGGTTTTTTATGGGCGGCTTTTACGTCAGCCTATGAGGCGGCGTCGCAATAACCGCTTGAAGGTGAACCCGCGTGCCAGGGTCAATTCGGCACGCGGCATAAGTGCCAGGGCCCCCGGCGCAGCAGCTGCGTTGAATGAATGATGGACAGACAGGTGCGTGGGCTTTTTATGGAGCGCGGGCCTGGGCCGCTCCCAATGCCCGGCCATGACCACCATGCCCAGCAACTTGAGGGTGTTGGCGTAGTAGTCGTGGGCTTTGAGCGAGCGGTGTTGCAAGTTGTCCCAAATGTTATTCAGCCATGGCTGGTTGTCGGGGCTGATCATCGCGCTGACGCCCAATGCGGCAATAAACGCAGGATCGTCTGGGGCCGCGTCCAAGGCGCTGCCATCGACGTGATAGCCGCTGTTGAATGCAGCGGGTGAATTCGCGGTGGTCGCGCGGGCCCATAAATTGAAGGTACTCAGGGTGTCCAGTGCGCGTGGGTCGCCATACATCAGGTAATCCAGGGCGATGCGCCAGGGATAGCGGGCCGCATTCCAGGCGTAATCACCGTCGTGCTTGCCTTCCACCAGGCCGGCGCGGGCTGGTGTGGGTGTTGTGTCGAGGTGACTGATAAAGTCCGGCACCAAGGCGCTACGCGCACTGTAGCGTGCGATGAAGGTGTCGATGATCGCGTAGGTTTTGTCGCGCACGGCGAGCCAGCGTTTATCACCGGTCATCTCAAAAAAACTGTTGAGGTGCGACGGCATGAAGTCCGAACTGCGGGTGGCATATTCGAGTTCGGTGTCGCCATCGGTGCCGGCCCAATCACCCAGCATCAAATGATGGGTACGCGGGTGCACTTCAAGTTTCAGGATCGCGGCCAAGACTGTGTTGGCCTGGCTGCGGTAGTCGATGCTGCCTTGGCTGCCCCAGACATGGTCGGCCAACAGCAAGGCATAGGCGATATCCAGGTCGCCGTCGGTGGCACTGGCGTCGCCACGAAACCGGCCAATGGCATTGCCACAGCCTTCGACCTGGTTCCAGGCCATCAGCCCAGGGTCGGACTTGGCCGGGTGGTCCTCGAAGTAGCGCACCATGCCATCGAAGATCTTTTGCGCGTCAGGGTCCTGGCCCGCCATCATCACGCTGAGCAACATCCCGTAGCCATGGGCTTCGGACGCGGTGAGGGTGTTCGGCGCCGTACCGCCGCCCACCGGCTTGTGGTCGGCACTGACGTTGACGAAGTAGCTGTCGCTGCTGCACGCCTGGGACAGGTAGAGCGCTTTCCACTCGGTATAAAACGCCGTCAGTTGCTGGTCCATGACGGCTTGGGAAATATGGCTGGGCTTGATCGTGCCCGGGTAATAAGGCGTGGCCGAGATAAAGGCACGCGCATTGCCGGACAACAGTGCGCCGGTCACGATGCACAGCGACAGCATCCATGTGGGCAAAAACGGCTTGGGGCGACGCATGAAAGGGCTCTCCAACCTGGGATTCAGGCGGAGAGGTTACGAGCAATCAGCAGGCTTCACTGTCACAGGCTGTAACACGCTGCCTACTGCGGGCGCAGTGGCAGGATCAACGTCATGCGTGCGCCTCCCAAGGGGCTGCGACTCACCGACAACTCGCCGTGGTGCCATTGGGTCGCGCGTTTGGCCAGCGCCAGGCCGAGGCCGAACCCCGTGGGTTCATCGCCGCCCATACCCAGGCGTACAAAGGGCTCGAAGATTTTTTCGCGGTTTTCTGCCAGCACGCCGGGGCCGTCATCGTCGACATGCAACACCAGATGATCCTGGCCATGGTAAGCGGCGCTGACACACACCTGATCGCGTGCGTAAGTGATGGCGTTGCTCAACAGGTTGCGCACAATCAGGTGCAACAGGGCGCGGTCGCCGATCACCTGCAATTGCGGCGGCTCGGTGTCCAGGCTCAAGCGACGCTGATGCCCGTCCAGCAAGGCAAACTCCTGATGCAGCCAGTCGCGGATGGGGATCGGTTCATGTTGCAGGTCGGTGGGCGCGCCGGCCATACGGGCAAAGGCCAGGCTGGCACGCACCAAGGCTTCAAGTTCTTCGACGTCGGTGTGCAAACGTTCTTGCAGGCGGGTACGTGTGAGCGGGTCGTCGCTTTTGCTCAGCAGCGTCAAGGCGAAACGCATGCGTGCCAGTGGCGTACGCAGTTCATGGGACACGGCCTGGGAGACTTCGCGATGGCGTTCGTTCATGGCGTTGATGTCCTGGGCATGTTGCTGCAACGTCAGCAGCAACGGTGTCCATTCCTTGCCCATGGCGGGCAACATCACATTGGGCGTGTGCGCCAGCGTGCCCAGGCAGGCATTAAGCCTGTTCAGTTCGGCGGTACGCCGACGGTGCGCACGTAAACCAACCCAAAGCAGCAGTAGCACCGGCAGGCCGGCGACGCATGCGGTTACCCAGTAAATGGGGAACTCCAGCAGGTCCTTGACCTCGGCCGTACCCCACATGGGGCCGAATTGGATCACGGTGTCGTCGTCCAGCGGAAAGTAGGTGATGTCTTCGTCGCTATTGAGCGCCGGCTGTTGATGTTCCAGCATGACCAAGGCTTCTGGCGGCAGCTCGACCTCATCCAGCGTGACCAGCTCCACGGGGTACTGGAAATGTGCACGCAGGGTGTCCATGTGCGCTTCGCGTTGGTCGGCTGGCAAGGCTTTGAGCTGCTCGGCCACCAGGTAGCCCGGCCCGGCCATCAGGCGCAAGAAACTGTCTTCACCGACAAATACCGAGGCGTTGGCACACAGCCACAATAGATAAAACGTCAAGGTCGCCCAAGCGGTGCCCGCCACGACGGCCATCCCGGGGCGCACTTTAGCCAGCATCTTGGTCGCCCTGCGGGACTTCGACAAACAGATAGCCTTGGGCGGTAATGGTCTGGATGGTCACCGGGCAGGCCAGGCTCATCAGTTTTTTGCGCAGGCGCGACACGCGCATATCAATCGAGCGGTTGAGCCCGTCGTACTCCAGGCCGCGCAGGCTCTGCAGCAGTTTTTCCCGGGTCAGCAACACGCCGCAATGGCGGGCGAAAATTGCCAGCAATTCGAACTCGGCCACCGAAAACTGCAAGGGGGTTGTATCGAGCCAGGCGAAATGGCTGTTCAGGTCCAGGCGAAAACTGCCCCATTGATAGGTGGCGCGGGGCGCTTGAGGGTGACGGCGCAGCAGCGAGCGAATACGTGCCAGCAACAGCAGCGGGTCGATGGGCTTGACCACATAGTCATCCGCACCGACGTTGAAGCCGGTCAACTGCTCGGCGTTTTCATCCAGCGCGGTCATCATCAGGATCAGCCCGGGGTACTGGTTGCGGATCTGCCGGCACAGGGTGAAACCGTCGATGCCCGGCAACATCACATCCAGGATCAACAGCGCTGGCTGTTCGTCGAGAATACGCTGGGCAGCGCGGTCGCCACGGTGCTCGACAGCGACAGTAAAACCTTCGGCGCGCAGGAATTCGGCGGTCAGTGCGGCCAGTGGCAGGTCATCTTCAATCAACAGCAGGGTGTCGGACATGAACAGGTGTCGTTGCCGGGAAAGGCCGCCAGTGTTACGCCCTTGCCTGGGGGGAGGCAAGGGCTGTAGTGGGCGTCAGCGAGCGCTGATCGCGTGCGTGGTGTCCTTGGGCGCTTTCCAGCTCAGCAGTTGCTGTTTATAGCCATAACTGGCGGCCTGGTAGTAGGTGATCGCCCGTTGGATCAACGGGTCATCGCTGCCCACGCGCAATTCCTGGCTCTCTCCAAGGGCCTGGTCGTGGCGACGCAGCCCTTGGCGAGGGCTGAGGATCGCCAGGTCCTTGCCGTCAAACAACCCCAGGTGCTGGTAATTGCCGACCACTACTCGCGGTGGCAGCGGGTTGTCCTGCAACAGGTTGCGGCCAAAGAAAGTCGACTCATAGCTCAGGTTGAGCAGGCCCAACAACGTCGGCGCAAGGTCGATCTGGCTGGCCAGTTGAGCGGACTCCCGAGCGTCGATCAGCTTGGGCGCATAAATAAACAGTGGGATCTGATAGTTGGTGATCGGCAGGTCTTCCTTGCCTGCACTGCCGGCCGTGTGGTCGGCGACGAACACGAATATCGTGTTATCGAACCACGGCTTCTGACGCGCAGCCTCAAGGAACTGGCCGATAGCGTAGTCGGTGTATTTCACCGCGCCGTCGCGGCCCTTGCCGGACTTGATGTCGATACGCCCGTCCGGGTAGGTGTAGGGACGATGGTTGGAGGTGGTCATCAGTTGCAGCAAGAACGGTTGCTGCTTGGCGTAGTCGTCGTCGGCCAGTTTCAGGGTCTGTTTGAACAGGTCCTCGTCGGCCATGCCCCAGGCATTTTTGAATGAGATTTCGGACTCCGGCACGCTGCTCTGGTCCACGACCCGATAACCATTGCCGCTGAAAAACGCGTTCATATTGTCGAAGTAACCGCGCCCGCCGTAGACAAATACGCTGTCGTAGCCGATGGCCGTGAGTTGTTGCCCAAGGCTGGCGAACCCGCTTTCACGGCCGATGCGCTTGACGATCGAACGCCCTGGTGTGGGAGGGATTGCCAGGGTAATGGCCTCCAGGCCGCGGTCAGTGCGGGTGCCGGTGGCATAGAAGTTATTGAAGTACAGGCTTTGTTTGCGCAACGCATCCAGGTTGGGCGTGAGGTTGCGTTCATCGCCGTTGCTGCCCATGTACTTGGCGCTGAAGCTTTCGAGGGTCACCAGGACGATGTTGGGTTTGCGCAAGGTGCCGGGGTTGTCGATGGCACGGCGGATATCCAGCGGGTCTTGGCCGATAAAACGTGCATTCGGCTCACTGAGTTCGGCGCGCAATTGCTGGGCGACCACCTCGGTGGGCAGGCTTTTGTAGAACTGGGTGTAATCCAGTTCGTTATTGCGGAAAGCGGCGAAGAATTGATAAGGGCCATTGCTGGCCAATTCGTTTTTGTAGGCGTTACCGCCTTGGGCACGCGGGCTGTCCTGGCTGATCAGCTGCAGGGTGAGGCCGGCGACCACCAGCAGGCCCAAGGCATTGACCAAGCGGCCACGCCCTGTCGGCAACGGCGCCGCCATGGCAGCATTGAAAGGTTTACGCAGGGCCAGGCTCAGGAGGATGGCCAGCATCGCCAGCAGGCTCAGCAGCTTGCCGATAGGGTAAGACTCCAGCAGGTTGTTCAGCACCTCATCGGAGTACACCAGGTAATCGACGGCGATAAAGTTGAAGCGCACACCAAATTCATCCCAGAACAACCATTCGGCCACCGAGGTGAACAGCATGGCGAACAGGCTGATGGTCAGCACCGCTTGCAGGAACCAGCGATGGCCGCGGCGGCGCCACAGCGCAGGCGGGCACAGCAGCAGATACAAGCCCAGCGGCAAGGCTGCATAGGTGAGGAAGCCCAGGTCGTAGAGCACGCCCACGCCAAATACTGGCAGCAAGTTGCCGCCAACTTCATCCAGGTGAGTCATGAGCAGCACGCTGCGGGTCAGCAGGAAAACCAATAACCAGGCACCGGTTATCAACAGCAAATAGCGCATTGGCGCTGTTTTGAAAAACCCCATGTCGAAGTTCCTTATATCAATGGGGCGCGATCTTCACCCTGAGACTGTGGTCAGTTTGTGAAGCTATAGTGAAAAACTCGTTTGACCATACAATCAGTTGAAAACCTTTATCGACGGGCTTTTCAGCTCTATCCCTGAGCTTCGCTTGGCCTTAAGCTGCGCGAGCCAACACGGCCGTTACCGCGTACGGAGACACTGCCCATGCGAATTCTATTGGTTGAAGACAACCGCGATATCCTCGCCAACCTGGCCGATTACCTGGGGCTAAAAGGCTACACAGTGGACTGTGCGCAGGACGGCTTGTCGGGCCTGCACCTGGCGGCAACCGAGCATTACGACCTGATCGTGCTCGACATCATGCTGCCAGGCATCGATGGCTACACCCTGTGCAAACGCCTGCGCGAAGACGCGCGCCGCGATACGCCGGTGATCATGCTCACCGCCCGAGATCAATTGGATGACCGGCTGCAGGGCTTCAAGTCCGGCGCCGATGATTACCTGCTCAAGCCGTTCGCCTTGTCGGAGCTGGCCGCGCGTATCGAGGCGGTGCTGCGTCGTGCCCAGGGTGGCGGGCGCCGTGCCCTGCAGGTGGGTGACCTGAACTACGACCTCGACACCTTGGAAGTCACCCGCGAAGGGCGCCTGCTCAAGCTCAACCCGGTGGGCCTGAAACTGCTGGCGGTGTTGATGCAGAAGAGCCCGCACGTACTGCGCCGGGAAATTCTCGAAGAAGCCCTGTGGGGCGATGACTGCCCGGACAGCGACAGCCTGCGCAGCCACGTTCACCAATTGCGCCAGGTGATCGATAAGCCCTTCGCCAAGCCATTGCTGCAAACGGTGCACGGTGTGGGTTATCGGCTGGCCGAGGGGCGTGATGGAGTTTAAGCAAAGCCTTGCCCAGCGGATCATCATCGCCTTTGCCTTGATGAGTGCGTTGGTAGCTGGGGCCTTCGCCATGGGGATCGTTGCGACGGTGCACCTGGTGGAAGAAAAGTTGATCTCGGCGGGCCTGGGCGGTGATCTGCAACGCCTGCTGTTGATGGACAGTGTCGAAGACTGGAGCCACCGGCCGGAGCCGGACCAGCTGTTTTATTTCAGCGGCGGGCGCGGCGATTTCGAGCTGCCCAAGGATTTGCGACATCTGGAACCGGGTTTTCATGAGGTGTTCCGCGAGTCGCTGTCGTACCACGCCATGGTCGAAGTGGTCGATGGCCGGCGTTATGTGCTGCTGCAGGACCAAAGCGATTTCGAAGAACGTGAGCGTGTGCTGTTTGCTGTGGTGCTGGTGGGGTTCGTGCTCAGCCTGGCGCTGGCGGTATTCCTCGGCTGGGTGCTCGCCCGCAAGGTGATGGCGCCGGTGGTGCGTCTGGCTCGGCAGGTGCGTCATCGTGACCAACTGTTGGGCCTGGCCCCGCCCTTGGCCCCGGATTACGCCGCCGATGAAGTGGGCGAGTTGGCGGTGGCGTTCGACGCCACCCTGGGCCGCTTGCGCCAGGCGCTGTCCCGCGAGCAACTGTTTACCAGCGATGTGAGCCATGAGTTGCGCACGCCCTTGATGGTATTGGCCAGTTCCTGCGAACTGTTGCTGGAAAACCCTGCCATTGATCAGCGCGGCCGCAACCAGGTGGAACGCATCGCCCGGGCCTGTGGAGAAATGCGCGAACTGGTTCAGACCTTCCTGATGCTGGCCCGCGCCAAACACGACGATGCGGCCGCATCGCCCCAAGGCAACCTGACCCAGGTCGCCGAAGACCTGCTTGGCATCTGGCGGGAGCCCATCGAGAAAAAAGGCCTGGAGTTGATCTATCGGCCCGGCAACCCCCTGGACACGCGGTACAACACCACGTTCCTGCATGCGGTGATGGGCAACTTGCTGCGCAACGCCCTGCACTACACCGAGCAGGGGTTTATCCGCCTCACGCTGGAGCCCAGCGGCTTTGTGGTGGAGGACTCCGGCGTGGGCATTCCTGAAGAGAAGCGAGAAGCGATGTTCGAGCCGTTTGTACGCGGCAGCGAGAACCGCGGCGAGGGCCTGGGGCTTGGCCTGTCACTGGTGCAACGGATCTGCGAGAGCCAAGGCTGGAGCGTGAGTTTGAGCACCATGGAGCCCAATGGCTGCCGCTTTCATGTGGAGTTGAGCCAAGTCAAAACCTGACCGTTCAGTCTGTCGTTTTGCTGGTGCAGACTGAACGCTTTTCAGCGAAGATGGCCCCATGCTACTGAATGTTTCTGTAAAGTCTTGAAATGTATGCAATTAGACAGGACAAGATTTTCACAATGAGTTGACCTGTTGATCACAGTTCGCTGCATAAGGTTGTAGGCATCAGATACTGGAGACGTACGATGCCTTCCCCAATCAAGTTGGAATTTTCCGAAAAGTACGACGATCAACACGCGCAACAATATTTGCTCAAACATCAGGACAATTTGGCTCGCCGGTTGTCCCACAAACGCGACGAGCAACTGGCGCGCGGTGCGCTGGCCATGGCCGGTGAGCCGGGCCTGGTGCTGGACTTGCCGTGTGGCGCTGGACGTTTCTGGCCGTTGCTGGCTGAAAAACCCAACCGCGTGATTATCGGGGCTGACAATTCGGCGTCGATGTTGAAGATCGCCACCACCGCCCAACCGGCGGATGTGGTGAAACGGGTACGGCCCTTGCAGACGTCTGCCTTTGATATCGATTTGCCAGATAACTCCGTCGACAGTATTTTCTGCATGCGCCTGATGCACCACATCGGTGAACCGGAGCACAGGCTGACAATACTGCGTGAGTTTCAGCGGGTTACCCGCGACAGCGTGATTCTTTCGTTGTGGGTAGACGGCAATTTCAAGGCCTGGAAGCGCAAGCGCAGCGAAGTACGTCGTCGCAAACGAGGTGAGCAGGAAGGTTACCAAAACCGGTTTGTGTTACCGGCTGCTACTGTCGAGGCAGAATTCGAGCAGGCCGGTTTCCGTGTTCAGGAATCCCTGGACTTCATACCGCTCTACGCCATGTGGCGAGTGTATGTATTGCGTAAGAGGTAACAGGATGGCAGTTGAGTGCGTAGCAGGCAGTCATGTAGCTCCCGAGGAGCGGTTTGATTATTTCTGGCGCCAGAAGGGCGAGTGGGTCGAAGAGCCTAATCGTCGGCGTGGTGGTGAAAGTGGTGTGCAGCGGGTTGTGAGCGCCAATGGGCGATTGCTCTATAGCAAGCGCCAGACCGGTCACATCTACCGCAGTTGGTTACACCCTTTTGGGCGTCCGACCGTGCTTCGTGAACGTGATGCCCTCAAGGGCCTGCGTTTGCTGGATGTGCGCGTGCCGGAACTGGTGTTCTGCGAGGCGCGACGCGACCCGGAGCACCAATGGAAAGCCCTGCTGGTGACCGCGTCCCTGGACGGGTTCGACGAGATCGAAAACTGGTACGCCGCCGGTGGCCGTGAGCAGTATGGCGAGGCAGTCCATGAGCGCTTGCTGCAGGAATTGGCCGCTACCCTGGCGCGCATGCACAAAGGCCGCTGGCAGCATGGTTGCCTGTACATCAAGCACATCTTCGTGCGGGTCACCGGCGAGCCCGATGCGGCGACTGTGGAAGTGGCCCTGCTGGACTTCGAAAAATGTCGCCAGCGCTTGACCGCTTATCGGGCCGCGTCCCATGACATGCTGCAATTGCGCCGCCATTCGTCGTGGAACGATGCCGACTGGAAAAAACTCAGCTACTTTTACGAGACGGCGTTTGGCAGCGCTATCAAGGGTTTAACCAGATGAAGCTAGAAATAGCACGAGGTTTGTTCTTGGTCGGGGCGTTGGGCGTTTCAGCCTTGGCCCTGGCCGTGTGGGAGCAACCTCGCACACAAGTGCTCAGTGCGGTGCAAGGTGGCGGGCAATGCCTGCTGCCGCGTATTGCCAAGGCGAGTGTGGCGGCCAAGCCTGACCATGAATTGCTGTTATTCATGTTCGGTATGTCTCAAGGGATGAGGCCGCAAAGTTGAAACGATTGACCCCCCAAAAGGGCCTTGCGATGCGAGGCCCTTTTTTTTGCCTTTTGGATCGTGAGTCAGACCAGGTGCAGGTGGTTATCCCAAAACCCCGCCGGCAACTCCAACGGTTTGGCCAGCAACTGTTCCTGGCGGCAATCATAGAAGCGGCAGCGCCCCTGTCCTGATGTCACCACAAACCCATCCGCCACCGCACCGACACCGGCGCAGTCGGGTAACGGCCCATCCAGGCGCAACTCGGCGCTGTCCATATCCCAGATAAAGAAGCGGTTGCCCCTTGGGGCCGTCAGCGCCACCAGACGCAGTTCGCTGTGCACCGCCACACTGGCGGTGTAGTGCCCCATCGCCTGCAACTGCTCGTCGGCCACCGGGAACGCCACGAAAGGCTGGCCCGGACGCTTGATTGCCAGCAACTCGGAACGCTCCTGGGACGGCCCCATGAACTGCTGCCCGGTGAGGATGGTGCCATCGCTGGCAATCCCCATATGGCGCACGCTGTTCATCTGCTGGCCCAGGGTTTCCTTGCTGATCAGGCTGCCATCGCGGTGCATCAGTACCAGGCTGGGCTCCATGGCGTTGAGGTTCATCTCCACCCGGCTTTCGGCTTCGGTACGGATACCGCCGTTGGCCACCACCAGGGTTTCACCGTCGGGCATCCAGGAAACCTGGTGGGGTCCGACGCCGTGGGTGGAAATCTCGCCGCTGTGCACCAGCCGCTCGCCCTCGAACTTATACACGCCCAGTAGGCCACGGCCAGGGTCGGAGGTGTCGTTCTCGGTGGCGTACAACCAGTCGCCACTCTTGTGGATCACCGCATGGCCGTAGAAGTGGCGGTTGGCGTTCGAGGTGATGGTTTGCAGCAACGCGCCATCGCGCAAGTCGATCAGGTAACTCTCGGTGCCTGGGCGACGGGCAACGAACAGCGCAATCGGCAACGTCGGGTGGTTGATGATGTCGTGGCAGCGCTGGCCGACCTGGGTGGCAAATACCTGCTTGCCATCCAGGCGATAGCCGACGGCGTAGTGCTTGCCGTCGGCATCATCGCGCGCCGACAGCAGCAGCGGACCCTTGTCTTTGCCTTTGAACAGCGTCCAGCCACCCAACGTGAGGGCGCTGAGCAGTACGCTGCCCATCGCCAAAGCCTGTCGCCTGAGCATCATCAGTCACCGTCGTTGGCATTGAAGCCCAGTTGGACACCCAAGGCCTTGGCCAGCTCGCCCTCGTGCAGGCGGTGGACCACGTTGAGGCTGTCGTAGATGTCGTTGAGCTGCTGGCGCCCGGCGTCATCGTTCAACAGTTCGTTGAGGGTGCGCTGGTTGCTGGCGAACAGTTTCAGGGAAGCAGCATAGGCGGCGTCGATCTTCTCGGCCAACGCCTTCTGATCCGCCGGCAGCAGGCCACGCAAGCCTTTGTTGTCGACGCCCACCCACACGGTCTGGGCCGCGGCGAGGCTGGCCTCGAGGCTTTGCAGGGACGACTGGCTGCGCCACGCATCGGCCTGGAACGGTTGCGGAATGCCCTTGGTCTGGCGGCCCATGGGCGTGCCGAGTTTTTTCTTCAGGGTGTCCAGGGCCGTCACTTGTACGCGCAGCAGGTCGGCAATGGCTTCGTGGGAATCAGCGTAGCGCTGGTTCGGGAACTTGGTCATCTGCGCGAGCATGCCGTCAGTGCTGTTCCAGCTGGCGAGGATCTCTTCGGCCAGGGCTTTCTGACGCTCGCCGATCGCCATCAGCAGCGGGCAGTAGCGGGCTTTCTGGGCTTCATCGGCGACGTCGGGCTTGGCGTCGTAGAGGATGTATTCGTAGGCCGACAGGCCCTGCACCACGACGCTGGACTTGGCCAGGGCGTCTGCATCGATCTGCGGCTGGGCGCTGACCAGTTGCTCGACCTGGCGCCCGACCAGGTTCTTCTTGTCCGGCCAGAACTGTATCTGCCATGCACGGTTGCCCTCGGCCAGCGGGCCGATCAGCAGCGGTTGCAACTCGGCCCAGGCTTTTTGTGCGTGGAGGAAGTCGGCACGGGCGGTGTCCAGGCTTTCCTTGCCCTGGCAGTAGGCCAGGGCGCTGACGGCCAGTTGGCGGTCGGCTTCAACCCAGCGGCTGTAGGTCGGCAGGATCACTTGCTTGGCGATGGCCGCCGAGGTCACCGCTTGCGGGTCCTGGGGCGAGCAGGCGCCGAGGGCAAGGGCGGCCAGGCTGGTGAACAACAACTTGGGACGAAACATGTCGAGCTCCCTTCTGTAAGTGGGGCAAAGCTTATAAAGAATTCAGGAACGCCAGCAACGCGGCACGCTGCTCGGCATTGAACGACAGCACATGCTGCTGCGCCGCTTGTGCTTCGCCGCCATGCCACAGCACGGCTTCAAGCAGGTTGCGGGCGCGGCCGTCATGCAAAAACTGGGTGTGACCACTCACGGTCTGCGTCAGGCCAATACCCCACAGCGGCGGGGTGCGCCAGTCGCGGCCAGTGGCTTTGAACTCGGTACGGTTGTCGGCGAGGCTTTCGCCCATATCGTGCAACAACAGGTCGCTGTAGGGGCGAATCACCTGGTTGGCCAGTTCAGGCTCGGCGGCGTTGGCAGCCGTGGTGAACGTCGGCTTGTGACAGCCCTGGCAACCGGCCTGGTAGAACAGGTTCTTGCCGGCCAGCACCTGCGGGGTGTTGACGTCTCGGCGTGCGGGCACTGCAAGGTTGCGGGTGTAGAACAGTACCAGGCGCAGAATGTTATCGCTGACTTCCGGCTCGCCATCCGGGCCATTACCGTTGGGCGCCTGTTTGCAGGCCGCTTGGGCATCGGTGCAGTCATCAAAGGGTCTCAAGGAAGTCGTGAGGCCCATATCACCAGAAAACGCGTGAACATTTTGTTGATTGAGGTTGGGTTGCCCGGCTTTCCAGCCAAAACGCCCGAGTACGGTTTTATGCTGGGCGTCATCCCAGACCCAATTGGCGCGGCCGATGACAGCGTCTTTATCGGCCGTTTTGGGGTCGGTGTTGCGCAGGATATCGGCGTCGCTGATAGCTTCGAGCAGGCCCAGCCCAATCATCGGCGGGGCGACACGCGCCGAGAAGCGTGTGTCGGGATGCATCGGGCCGTAGCCGAGTTGGGTGATTTGCAGGGTGGGCTTGCGCAATTCGACGACGGTGCCGTCCTTGAAGCTGACCTGGACGGGCGTGTAATCGACCCGCACCTTGCCTTCCGGCGCCACGCCGGGCACGGCCATGTCTTGCAGTTGCCCGCCGTAGACTGGCTCGGGCACCACGCCGATCTGCTCGATAAGCTTGGCGTAAGGTGATGCATCAGGGATGGAGAGGCGCACCAGCATCGACACCGCATTGGGTGCGTCGGGCAGCGGTGGATGGCCACGGCCGTCCTTGATATGGCAGTTCTGGCAGGCGTTGGTGTTGAACAGCGGGCCCAGGCCATCCCGTGCGGTAGTCGTGGCCGGGGCAATCACCCAGGGGTTGCGAAAGAAACTGTTGCCGACGCTGAAATCCAGGCGGCGGGTCGGCGCCAGGTTGGCCGAGGGCAGGGAAAAGGCGTTCTGGTCGCGTTTGTTCACCGTCGTCGCGCCACCGGACCGCGATTCACCAGGCTCTGCCTTGGTGAAGCATGGAGCGTCGTCGCAAGCAGTCAGGCTTAAAGCCATCAACGCTGCGGACAGGCGAAAAAACGAACGGAACATCGAGATTCCTGGACGAGGGCAGAAAATATGGTCGCAAAGTCTAACAGGGCAGGGCGGTTTGAATAAGAGCAATTATCGTTTGGTGGCATCCCGATTCTTTCCCGCTAGAATGAGCGCACATTTTTCTCTGGAGGTGGCCAATGCAGGCTCTCGACGCTTTGCTCAACCGTGTTTCCGTGCCCCGTTTGCTGGAACCGGCACCGACCCAGGAGCAGCGCGACCTGCTGTTCGCCGCCGCCATGCGTGCGCCCGACCACGGTCAACTGCGCCCATGGCGTTTCCTTACCGTAGAAGGCGCGGCCCGCGAGCAGATGGGCACGCTGTTGGCCGAAGCCGCCCGCCTGCAGGATGCCGACGCCCCGCAAGCCGTCATCGACAAGGCGCAGAACGGCCCGCTGCGTGCGCCGCTGGTAGTGGTAGTGATTGCACGTTTGCAGGAGCACTTCAAAGTGCCCAAGTCCGAGCAATTGCTGGCCGCGGCCTGTGCGGCCCACGGCATTCTGTTGGCGGCGTATGCCCAGGGGATCGGTGCGGTGTGGCGTACGGGGGAGTTGTCCTACTCGGCGCATGTCGCCAAAGGCCTGGGGTTGACGGCGGATGAAGAGGTGATTGGCTTCCTCTACCTGGGTACCCCGCAGAACCCGCCGCGTACGGCGCCGAAGGAAGACCTGACGCCGTTTGTCCAGGCCTGGACCGGACGCTAAGCGGCACACGGTCAAAATGTGGGAGGGAGTAAGCCCCCTCCCACATTTGAACCCAGTACCTTTGAGATCGATTACACCCTGAACTGATCCATCAGTTTCATCTGCTGGCTGGCCAGTGCATTGAGCTGGCTGCTGATCGCCGCCGACTCGGTGGCCTGGCCGGTGAGGGTTTCGGTCACGGTACGAATCGCCGAAACGTTGCGGTTGACCTCTTCGGCCACCGCGCTCTGCTGTTCGGCGGCGCTGGCGATTTGCAGGTTCATGTCGCTGATCACCGTGACCGCGTCGCTGATCTTGCCCAGGGCCTGCACGGCTTGATGGATCTGCCCGGCATTGCTCTGGGCCTGGTGCTGGCTGGAGTGCATGGTCGCCACCACCCCACGGGTGCCGCTCTGGATACGTTCGATCACCAGGCGGATTTCCTCGACGGAGTCCTGGGTGCGCTTGGCCAGGTTGCGCACTTCGTCGGCCACCACCGCAAATCCACGCCCGCTTTCACCGGCCCGCGCCGCTTCGATTGCCGCATTCAACGCCAGCAGGTTGGTCTGTTCGGCAATGCTGCGGATTACTTCCAAGACTGAACCGATTTGTTCGCTGTTGACTGCCAGGGCCTCGACTTCAGTCACGGCTTTGCTGACTTCGTCGGCGAGGGTGGTGATGTCGCGGGTGCTCTGCTCGATGATCGCCATGCCTTCACGGGCCGACTGATCGGCGCCGCGAGCCGCGCTGGCGGCATTGGAGGCGCTGTTGGCGACGTCGTGGGCAGTGGCGCTCATTTCATTCGACGCGGTCGCCACCTGGTCGATTTCACGGAACTGCACCTGCATGCCTTCGCTGGTCTGGCGTGCAATGGCCGACGATTGATCCGCCGTACCACGGGCTTCGGTGATGCTTTGCTTGATCTGCGCGATGGTTGGCTGCAGCTTGTCGAGGAAGCGGTTGAACCAATTCACCAATTCGCCCAGTTCGTCTTTCTTGGCGTAGGCCAGGCGTTGGGTGAGGTCGCCGTCGCCGCTGGCGATGTCCTTGAGCATCGCGGCCACGCTGTTGATCGGCCGGGTCACGCCGGTAGCGGTCAGCCAGATCAGCAGCAAACCCAACAGGCCAGCGGCCGCTGCCACTAGCAAGGCTTTGAGGGTGCCGGTGGCCTGGGCTTCGTCGAGCACGGCTTGCAGTTTCACGTTATCGGCCAGCATCACCGCTTTTGGCAGCTTGATCACCACGCCCCAGGACTTGGCGTCGGCAATCGGCTTGACCGGGTACACGGCGCGAATGGTGTCGTCCTGTTCGCGGAGCGCGGGCCGATCGTTTGCAAGCAATTGCACGATCTCTTTGCCTTCGGCGCCGAGACTATCCATCAGGTTCTTGCCGACTTTGGCCGGTTCACCGCTGTAGGCCGCGATCAAGCCGGTGCTGGACAGAATCTCCAGGTGCGCTGCGCCGTTGAACACGTCTTTCTGTGCGGCATCGGTGGTGGCTTGCAAGGCTGTGAGGGCGATGTCGACACCGACGACGCCGATGACTTTGCCGTCGACTATCAAGGGCAGGGAAATGGTAGTCATCAGTACCGGCTTATTGGCAACCGTGTCTTCGTACGGGTCCAGCAGGCAAGTACTGCGAGTGTCTCGTGGGCAGGTATACCAAATGTTGTAGGGCGTGCCGTTGAGGTTGAGGGTGGTCTTGGTCAGGTCATCCTCGACCATGATGGTGTTCAGGCTCTCGCCGCCGGCACGGCTCCAGTAGCTGGAAAAGCGCCCTTTCTCGTTGGAGACGCGCGCCTTGTCGTCGACGAAGTCGCTGTCCTTGCCATCCAGCCCGTTGGGTTCGAACGACAGCCAGATGCCCAGCACCTTAGTGTTGCGCTCGAACGCGGTTTTTATGCTCTGGTTGATTTCTTCGCGCAGGGCACCGGCTTCAAGGGAACGCTTGGTCCCCAGCTGACGCAGGTCTTTGATCTGGTCGGCGAGGGCGGTGACTACCAGCAGGTTTTCACCGAACGTTTTCTGCAATTGCCCCGCCTGCTCCGCCGCTTTGGCTTGCAGCAGTTGTTCCACGCTGGCAGTCAGCATTCGTGAGCTTGAATCACTGACCAATAGGTCGTTCTGGTTGGTGTTGTAGATATTGATGCCGACCACCAGTGCAATCACCCCCAACAGGCAGAGGCCGGAGAGCAGCACGATTTTCAAGCGGATGGAGAGGGTGTCGAACATAGGTTCACTCACGAATGGTCTTGTTGGAATGCAAGCAAAGCGAGCCAAGTCCATTCGGCGCCATGCCTGAAACATCGGCGTAACAAGTCAATTCATGAGGAATAGGCGATGAGCGGTAGGAAAGTGCCTACATGCAGCCTTACACGGGGCGTGCGAGCTGCTCGGGGCGGGACCAGATCCACAGGTTACCCAGGCTCATCCCGGCGATTGCCAGGTACACCGGCCAGCCGTGATCCAGCATCACCAGCATCAAAACGGCACACAGCAACATGCTCACGGTGGCGCTGACCTTGGCCCGGCGCGCAATGATCTTGCCGTTACGCCAGTTGAACAGGATCGGGCCGAACAGGCGGTGGTTTTCCAGCCAGGCGCTGAGGCGCGGTGAGCTTTTGGTGGCGGCCCAGGCGGCGAGCAGGATGAATTCGGTGGTCGGCAAACCCGGTATCACAATCGCCACTAAACCGATCCCCAGGCTGACGTAGGCCAGCAGCCCGTAGAGGAACTGGGCGATCTTGGAGGAGGATTGGGTTTTGCCGGTCATAAGAGCGATTTATAAGCGAATGGAATATTCAAGTTGAAATCGGATCAACCTGTGGGAGCGGGCTTGCTCGCGAATGCGGTCTATCAGTCACGGATGTATTGACTGTCACACCGCTTTCGCGAGCAAGCCCGCTCCCACAGGTCTAATTGCATTTCAATTTCGGAATCAGGCTAGTTCAGGGGCCGTAGCGTACGCCTGTTCCAGCAACACGGTGAAGCGTACAAACGCATCGATCGCGCCTTTCTCCACGGCGGCTTCTTCTTCAGCGCTGAATTCCAGGCCGTCGAGGGTGCGGGTGAAGCTCTTCCAGCCTTCGGCGCGGCCACCGGCCGGCTCGCCCAGGTGACGGGCACCGAAAGTTTCGCTCAGGCCCAGGCCCACGGCGCGCTTGATCAGGAACGCAGCGCCCAGCTTGGAACCTTCGGACACAAACAGCCAGCCCAGGGCTTCGGCCTTGCTCGGGTTGTTCACCGCACCGGCGACTGGGGCCGGGATTTCGGTGTCGAGGTCCGCCAGGTCGAGCTTGGCCGCTTCGGCGCGGCAGCGTGCAGCCAGGTCAGGGACGATCTTGATCAGTTCGGCATCGTTGTACAGGGCTACCAGCTCCGACTGGAAAAGGTACTGAGCCACCACGAAACGGGCGAAGTTGGCTTGGGTTTCGAACGGGGCGTGAGCCTTCACCAGCGCATCGAGCTTGGTGTGTGGCGCGTTGGTGATCTGGTTCAGGCGCTGGGAGCGCAGGCTTGGGCGTTCTGCGGTAGGAGAAGCGGTCATGAAAAAAGTCCTTGAGAAGGGGGAGCGCCTGGGTGCCCTAAAGAGAGCTGTTATCAACTAGACGAACAAGAAGACGCGGCACAGTAAAAAATCCTCACCCCGCCGCTGATTGATTCCGGCGAGGTGAGGCGGGTGGATCAGATGTCCCAGATCAGGTTGATCGCAACGTTGCGACCCGGCTGGGTCAGGCGGTCGAGGTTGGCCGGGCCGGTCACCGCCGCTTCGCCGACGCTGTCGTAGCTGCGCACGTCATCCCAGTTCCAGTACTTCTTGTTCGTGAGGTTGTAGAGGCCACCATTGAGGGTGACGTCGTTGGTGACCTTGTAGTAGGCGGTCAGGTCGAGGATGCCGAAGCCTGGGGTCTTGAACGGGCCGTCGGTGCTGCCGTCGGGCGCGTGGAAGGTGCTGCTGTCGACGCGATTCTGCTTCTTCACCAAGGTCCAGCTCAGCAGGCCACCGTAGTTGTCCTGGTCGTAGCCCAGGCCAAACACGCCCTTGAGTGGGTTGACGCTGTTGAGCGGCTGGCCATTGTCGTCGTTGCGGCCGTAGATGTAGGCAATCGAGCCTTGGGTATACAGGCCCTTCGGCGCGCCGAAGGCGTCCAGGTTCAGGCGGCCCTTGGCTTCCGCGCCCTTGATGGTGGCGCGCTTGATGTTGACGGCCTTGAACTGCTCCACGGTGCCGCCGACCACGGCGTTGTCTTCGTCGATAAAGTCACGGTACTTGTTGTAGTACACCGCGATATCGAAGGAACCCTCGTCAAACTTGCCGCGAATCCCGGTTTCGATGCCTTTGCTGGTTTCCGGCTTGAGGTCGGGGTTGGGTTCGACGGTGTAGCCCAGGTTGAGGTTTTCGAAGCGACCGTACAGGGCCTTGGCGGACGGGGTACGGAAGCCCTCGGCGTATTGGCCGAACCAGGTGTAGTTATCGGTCAGAGCATAGGTCAGGCCGAATTTGGGCGTTACGCGGTGCCAGGTTTTGTCTTTGCCGTCGACGGTATATTCGCCGGTCGGGTTGACGGTGCTGAGGAATTCCTCGGTCAGCTTGGGCTTGAGCCGGGTGTAGTCATAACGCACGGCGGGCAGAAAGGTCCATTTGTCCCAGGTGATCTGGTCCTGGGCGAACAGCGAGTAGGTGTTGATGGTCGGGTCGGGGAAGTCGCTGGCCTTCTTCACGCTGTCGCCCGCTTGCGGGCTGGGCGCGCCGATCGCCGTGCAACCGGAGCCCACCGCCAGGCACGAGGCCGAGCCTTCGCGGGAGCCGGTGACTTTCTGCTGCTTGAGGGTGGTGCCATAGGTTACTTGGTGGTCGGTCTCACCGAGGCTGAAAGCCTTGTCCAACTGAGCGTCGAAGACCCACTGTTTTTCTTCGTAAAGGGTGTCGCGGGTGCGCAGGACGCGACGGCCAGCCTGGTAGATTTCGGCGGTGGTCTGGTCGGTCTTGGCGATCTGGTAGTTGAGGCTGGTCTTGATGTGGTCGGCAATCGGCGATTCAAGGGCGAAGGTGTTTTCCAGGCCGAAGCGCTCGCGGGTGATGGTGTCGTTGCCCGAGCGGGCACGGTAGAGGTTCATGCCCCGGCCACCGATGAACGGGCCGCCCACGGCGTTCTTCAGATTGACGTCGCGATCATCCTTGAACTTCTCGTAGGTCAGGCCCAGGCGGTTGTCATCGCCATAGTTCCAGCCCAGCTTGGCCAGTATGTTGGTGGTGCGCGCATCTTCCGGGTTGGCGCCGGTGCGGGCCAGGCCGGTGGCGTTGTTGCCGTCGTAGGATTCGGTTTCATGGCCATTGCGCTGGCTCAGGTGCAGCAAGCCGTCGAAGTCCTGTACACGCCCGGCGAAGGTGCCGGAGGTCAGCCAGCTCTCGTCGGCGGAGCTGTAGCCGGTCTTCAGGCGGGCGCCGACGTCTTTGCCGGGCTTGATGATGTCATCCGGGTCGAGGGTGAAATAACTCACCGCACCGCCAATGGCGCTGCTGCCGTAAAGGGCCGAGGCCGGGCCGCGCAGGATTTCCACGCGCTTGACGATTTCCGGGTCGACGTAGTTGCGGCGGGTCTTGGCGTAGGGGCCGTTGAAGAAGTTGTTGGGCACTTCGACGCCATCCACCTGGGTGAGGACGCGGTCGCCGTCGATACCACGGATGTTGTAGCCCGCGTTACCCGAACGGGTACCGGCGCCGCCGACGGAAACGCCGGGTTCGTAGCGCACCAGTTCACGGATGTTGTTGGTGTTCTGGCGGTCCAGTTCCTGGCGGTCGTGCACGCTGACGGTGCTCGGTACGCTGTTCACATCCTGTTCGTTACGGGTGGCGCTGATGGTCACCTGTTGCAGGTTGAGGGCGCCGCCCGCTGCACGTTTCTCCAGCACGATATTGTTACTGCCCAGTTTGCGGTAGCTCAGGTTGGTCCCCGCCAACAGCCGGTCCAGGGCTTTTTCCGGCGACAACGGGCCACGAACGCCAGGGGACGACACACCCTGGCCCAGCTCAGCCGGCAGGCCGACTTGCCAACCCGTCACCGCAGTAAAAGCGTTGAGTGCCGACACCAGTGGTTGCTGCTCGATGCTGAACGTGTAATTTGCGTGGCTGCGTTGGGCCGGTTCGGCGGCGGCGGCCATGACCGGCGCGCCAGCCAGCAGGATCGCGGCGGTCAGCAAGGACAAAACGGGCGAAGAACACCGGCGGTTGAAACGAGAGGACATCGAGAGCGCTCCGGGGAATACGAATCTTATAGTTGCGAACCGAACCAAATAGGAATCAGTTGCATTGGCTAAGACGAGACGTACCACCGTGCACTATCGAGTAAAAATAATTCTCATTTAGTTCAAGATCACCAACGCTGGGTATTCCGACAGCTTGGCCGAGGTGATGTGGGCCAGGGAGCGCACCACGTCCAGAGGCTGGTCGAGGCGGTAGTTGCCAGTGACGGCGACGCTGGCCAGTTGTTCGTTGTTGTTGACGATCCAGCCCGGGTAATAGCGGCGCAGTTCGGCCAGCACTTCGCTCATCGGGCAGTTTTCGAACACCAGCCGGCCCTGGACCCAGGCCAGATCCTTGCTGGCATCCAGCTTGGCCGGCTGGCCGAAACCCTTGGGGCCGATGCGGATACTTTCGCCGGCACTCAGACGTACGCGGGCATCGTCGAAGGTATTGCTCAGGTCGACATCGCCGCGTTGCACCTGTACCTGGGCTTCGCCATTGAGGTAGCGCACGGCAAAAGCGGTGTCGCGCACGCTGGCGCGCACGGGGCCGGCGTCGATTTCCAGGGGCAGGCCGCGGGTGGGGGCGATTTCGAAAAACGCTTCGCCCTGGTACAGGCGCGCAATGCGCTGGTGGTCCTTGATGCTGCTGGAAAACGCCGAGTTGGTGTTCAGCAGCACCTTGGAGCCATCATCCAGTTGCAGGCGCTGGCGCTCGCCGACGACGGTGAGATGGTCGGCCTGCAGACGCACCGGCAGGTTGCTGAAACTGAACAGGCCAATCAGCAGCACAGCGGCGGTGGCCAGGGGTTTCCAATGCGGTTTTATCCGGCGCCAGCCGCTCGGCTTGCGCGGCGCTGCGAGGGCCACCGCGGCGCTGTGTACCGGCGCACCACCCCAGGCGGCTTGGGCCTTGCTGAAGGCGTGGACGTGTGCCGGGTCCTTGGCCAGCCAGGCGTCGAACTCAGCCTGCTGCCCGGGTTGCGGGCACTGCAAGGCGATCAGCCAATCGAGGGCTTGGTCCATGGCCGTGTCTTGCAACACCTCATGAGCCAGCTCATGGGGGCGCAGTTTATTCGGGTCCGTCACGGTGTTCCTCGGGTCTTCGCCACGTTCTATTCATCATTCCTACAGCTTGGATCGACACCTCTGTGGGGTGAAGCTTAAGGCTGATCCAGCCGTTCGGCCACACCTACACAGATGGCCATGATCAATTTCAGTTCTTTTTGCACGGTGCTCAAGGACACGCCCAATTGATCGGCAATTTCCTGATAGCTGCAACCGTGCAGGCGACTGAGGATGAAAATCCGCTGCTGGCGGGCGCTCAACTGGCCGAGGCTGACACTCAGGTGCTCAAGCAGTTGCTCGGCCTGGGTGGCTTCTTCAGGTGTGCTGACCGGGGCGGCGACGCTTTGCAGGACATCCAGCGGCACATCTTCCTGCAGCGTACGGGCCTGGATCCGACGCGCGCGCAAGTGATCCAGCGCCAGGTTCCGCGCCGTCTGGTAGACAAAAGGCTCAAGGTGGTCGATTGGCCGCTCGCTCAGGGCCCGGGTCACGCGCAGGTAGGTTTCCTGCAACAGGTCCTCGGCAGTGCTGTGGTTATTCACCATCCGCTGCAAGGTGCGTAGCAGAATCACCCGTTGGGTGAGAAAGACTTGGTTGAAGCGAGATTGGCTCACAGTGATACCAGACCGATTTGCAGCGAATGATAATGCTTATCATCAACTGAAATGGCAAGTGGCTATTTCTGTGGGCCAGCGCAGGTGCAAGGAAATGCCCAAACCCCATGTGGGAGCGGGCTTGCTCGCGAATGCGGCGTGTCAGTCAGCGAATAGGCCAGCTGAACCACCGCATTCGCGAGCAAGCCCGCTCCCACACAAGTCCGACTCCCATAAAAGGGTGGGGTTACTCGGCGTTGCACAGCGCCAGGCAGTTATCCAGCATGCGGTTGGAGAAGCCCCACTCGTTGTCGTACCACGCCAGCACTTTGAGCAGCTTGCCGCTGACCTTGGTGTGGTTGGCATCGAAGATCGACGACAGCGGGTTATGGTTGAAGTCACTGGAGACCAGCGGCAGGGTGTTGTAACCGAGGATCTTCGAGTGCTGGCTGGCCTGTTTCAGCAGGGCATTGACTTCATCGGCCGTGGCTTCTTTCTTCAACTGCACGGTGAGGTCCACCAGGGACACGTTGATCACCGGCACGCGCACTGCCATCCCGGTCAGCTTGCCCGCCAGCTCCGGCAGCACCAGGCCAACCGCTTCAGCGGCGCCGGTCTTGCTCGGGATCATGTTCTGGGTAGCCGAGCGCGCGCGGTACGGATCGGTGTGGTAGACGTCGGTGAGGTTCTGGTCATTGGTGTAGGCGTGAATGGTGGTCATCAGGCCACTTTCGATGCCCAGCTCGCGGTGCAGCACCTGGGCCACCGGCGCCAGGCAGTTGGTGGTGCACGACGCATTGGAGATGATCTGGTGGGACTGACGCAAAATGTCATGGTTCACCCCGTAGACCACGGTGGCGTCTGCACCCTTGGCCGGTGCCGAGATGATCACCTTGCGCGCGCCGGCGGTAATATGGGCGGCAGCCTTGTCACGGTCGGTGAACAGACCGGTGCATTCGAACACCACGTCGATCTTGTGCGCAGCCCACGGCAGGTCGGCGGGGTTGCGAATGGCACTGACGGCAATCCGGTCACCATTGACGGTCAGGCTTTCCTGATCGTGGGCAACCTCTGCATCGAAAGTGCCATGTACGGTGTCGTACTTGAGCAGGTGTGCATTGATCGAGCTGTCGCCCAGATCATTGATGGCGACGATCTGCAAATCCTGGCGATAGCCTTGGGTATACAGTGCGCGCAGGACATTACGGCCGATACGGCCAAAACCATTGATTGCGATACGAAGAGTCATTGGAAAGTGCCTGTCGTCGATTTGTTGTAAGAATTACAAGATTATTCGCATAAAAATAGAAAACAAGCCTTTTTAGTGGCAATATTTTGTTCAATCTACAACGAGTGACCTGAATCAACTGGTCCGATGATCCAAACGACCCCCTGCCATCCCATGAGCCGTGGGCGTTTGATCAGCATAGACACTCAGGTCGCCACATCCGTTAGCCTGGAGTTCTATACATGCATCCCCGCGTTCTTGAGGTCACCGAACGGCTTATCGCCCGCAGCCGCGCCACCCGTGAGGCTTACCTTGCGCTCATTCGCGGCGCAGCCAGCGACGGTCCGATGCGCGGCAAGCTGCAATGCGCCAACTTCGCCCACGGCGTGGCCGGTTGCGGCACCGAAGACAAAAACAGCCTGCGCATGATGAATGCCGCTAACGTGGCAATTGTTTCTTCTTATAACGACATGCTCTCGGCGCATCAGCCGTACGAACATTTTCCGGAACAGATCAAGAAAGCCCTGCGCGAAGTCGGCTCGGTTGGCCAGTTCGCCGGCGGCACTCCCGCGATGTGCGACGGTGTGACCCAGGGCGAGCCGGGCATGGAGCTCAGCCTGCTCAGCCGTGAAGTCATCGCCATGTCCACGGCGGTAGCGCTGTCCCACAACATGTTCGACGCCGCGCTGATGCTGGGCATTTGCGACAAGATCGTCCCCGGCCTGATGATGGGCGCGCTGCGCTATGGCCACCTGCCGATGATCTTCGTCCCGGGCGGGCCGATGCCGTCGGGTATCTCCAACAAGCAGAAAGCCGATGTGCGCCAGCGCTATGCAGAAGGCAAGGCCAGCCGCGAAGAGTTGCTGGAATCGGAGATGAAGTCCTACCACAGCCCCGGCACCTGCACCTTCTATGGCACCGCCAACACCAACCAGTTGCTGATGGAAGTGATGGGCCTGCACTTGCCGGGCGCCTCGTTCGTCAACCCGTACACGCCGCTGCGTGATGCGTTGACCCGCGAAGCCGCGCACCAGGTCACGCGGTTGACCAAGGTCAGTGGCAACTTCACGCCTATCGGTGAGATTGTCGACGAGAAGTCCATCGTCAACTCCATCGTTGCCCTCAACGCCACTGGCGGCTCCACCAACCACACCTTGCACATGCCGGCCATCGCCATGTCGGCGGGCATCATCCTGACCTGGCAAGACATGGCCGACCTCTCCGAGGTGGTGCCGACCCTGTCCCACGTGTACCCAAACGGCAAGGCCGACATCAACCATTTCCAGGCGGCGGGCGGCATGTCGTTCCTGATCCGCGAACTGCTCGAAGCCGGCCTGCTCCACGAAGACGTCAACACCGTGGCCGGCAAGGGGCTGAGCCGGTACATCCAGGAGCCGTTCCTGGTGGACGGCGAGCTGGTCTGGCGCGACGGCCCGATTGAAAGCCTCGACGAAACCATCCTGCGGCCGGTGGCTCGTGCGTTCTCGCCGGAAGGCGGCCTGCGCGTGATGGAAGGCAACCTCGGCCGTGGCGTGATGAAAGTCTCGGCCGTGGCGCCGGAGCATCAGGTTGTCGAAGCGCCAGCGGTAGTGTTCCAGGACCAGCAGGACCTGGCCGACGCCTTCAAGGCCGGCCAGCTGGAAAAAGACTTCGTCGCGGTGATGCGCTTCCAGGGCCCACGCTCCAACGGCATGCCGGAATTGCACAAGATGACGCCGTTCCTCGGCGTGTTACAAGACCGTGGTTTCAAAGTGGCGTTGGTGACAGACGGGCGTATGTCCGGCGCGTCGGGTAAGATCCCCGCCGCGATTCACGTCAACCCCGAAGCCCAGAGCGGCGGGCCGCTGGCGCGGGTGCAGGATGGCGATATCATCCGTGTGGATGGCGTTACCGGCACCTTGGAGCTTAAGGTAGACGCCGCAACATTTGCAGCGCGTACGCCTGCCACGGGCCTGTTGGGCAATAACGTGGGCGCCGGTCGCGAGCTGTTTGCATTCATGCGCTTGGCCGCAAGCTCCGCAGAGCAGGGCGCCAGCGCCTTTACCTCTGCCTTGGAGACGCTTAAGTGAAGCTTGCGCTGGTCGGTGATATCGGGGGTACCAACGCCCGTTTTGCGTTATGGCGGGACCAGGAGCTGCATTCGATCCGCGTGCATGCCACGGCGGATCACCAGAGCCCTGAAGAGGCGATCAAGGTCTACCTCAAAGAGGAAGGCCTGGAAATCGGGGACATCGGTGCGGTGTGCCTGTCGGTGGCCGGGCCGGTGAGCGGGGATGAATTTAAATTCACCAACAATCACTGGCGCCTGAGCAAGACTGCTTTTTGCAAGCGCTTGCAAGTGGATGAACTGCTGCTGGTCAATGACTTTTCGGCCATGGCCCTGGGCATGACGCGCCTCAAACCCGATGAGTTCCGCGTGGTCTGCGAAGGCACGCCGGAACCGTTGCGCCCGGCGGTGGTGATCGGCCCGGGCACCGGCCTCGGTGTGGGTACCTTGCTGGATCTGGGCGCTGGCCGTTTTGCGGCCTTGCCGGGGGAGGGCGGGCATGTCGACCTGCCCCTGAGCAGCCCGCGGGAAACCCAGTTATGGCAGCACCTCTACACCGAGATCGGCCATGTCAGCGCCGAAACCGCCTTGAGCGGCGGCGGGTTGCCGCGCCTGTACCGCGCCATTTGTGCAGTCGATGGGCATACGCCGGTGCTGGACAGCCCCGAAGCCATTACCGCAGCGGGCCTGGCCGGCGATCCTATCGCCATCGAAGTGCTGGACCAGTTCAGCATCTGGCTGGGCCGGGTGGCCGGTAACAATGTGCTGACCACGGGTGGGCGCGGTGGTGTGTATATCGTGGGTGGGGTGATTCCGCGGTTTGCCGAGTTCTTTATCAACAGCGGTTTTGCCAAGAGTTTCAGCGATAAGGGCTGCATGAGTGACTACTTCAAAGGTATTCCGGTGTGGTTGGTGACTGCGCCGTATTCCGGGTTGACCGGGGCGGGTGTGGCGTTAGAGCAGGCATTTGCTTAGGCAGTGATGGCCTCATCGGGGGCAAGCCCCCTCCCACATTGGAACGCGTTTCAAATGTGGGAGGGGGCTTGCCCCCGATGAGGCCATCAAGAACACCCCATAACAACAAGGAGGACCCCGTGAGCGTAATCAGTAAATCCATTCTCCTCGTCGACGACGACCAGGAAATCCGCGAATTGCTGCAAACCTACCTCAGTCGCGCCGGCTTCCAGGTGCGTGGTGTGCCGGATGGCGCGGGGTTCCGCCAGGCGATGAACGAGGCGCCGTGCGACCTGGTTATCCTTGATGTAATGCTGCCGGATGAAGACGGCTTCAGCCTTTGCCGCTGGATCCGCCAGCACCCGCGCCAGGCGCAGGTGCCGATCATCATGCTCACCGCCAGTTCCGACGAAGCCGACCGCGTGATTGGCCTTGAGCTGGGCGCCGATGACTATATCGGCAAGCCGTTCAGCCCCCGCGAGTTGCAGGCGCGGATCAAGGCGCTGTTGCGTCGCTGCCAGTTTGGCCAGGAGCGCGGCAGCAGTGGCGATGTGCTGGTGTTCGACGAGTGGCGCCTGGATATGATCAGCCACCGACTGTTCCACGTTGACGGTGAAGAGGTGATCCTCTCCGGCGCCGACTTCGCCTTGCTCAAGTTGTTTCTCGACCACCCGCAACAGATCCTTGACCGCGACACCATCGGCAACGCCACACGTGGGCGTGACCTGATGCCGTTGGACCGCATTGTCGATATGGCCGTCAGCCGCCTGCGCCAACGCTTGCGCGATACCGAAAAACCCCCGAGGCTGATCCGCACCGTGCGTGGCAGCGGTTATCAACTGGCAGCCAGCGTGGTTGCCGGCAATGCCCACTGAGCCTTTAAGCGAGCGCCGCCGGCGCTTCCCGGTGCCCCGTTCACTGCTGGGGCGCATGTTGCTGCTGACGTTACTGGCGGTGCTGTTCGCCCAGGCGCTGTCCAGCGTGATCTGGGTTTCGCAATTGCGCGCCACCCAGCTCGAGGGCCTGGTCACCAGCGCCCGCAGCCTGGCGCATTCGATGACTGCCAGCGTGAGTTACTTTCGTTCGCTGCCGGTGGCCTATCGGCCGTTGGTCCTCGACCAGTTGCGCAGCATGGGCGGCACCCGTTTTGTCGTGACCCTCAATGATCGCCCGCTGGACATGCAGGTATTACCTGAAACCCCGCGCAAACAGGCGGTACTGGTCGCGGTGGACGAAGTGCTGCGCCAGACCCTGGGTGCCGACGTGCATATCTCGGTGGAGTTCGTCAGCGCCGAAGACCTGCGCATCTTCAATGCCGGGCTCAAGCTCGACGAGCTGCCACGCTCCTGGGCCCATTACGCGTTAACCCTGGAGCCGGTGAACCCACCGGTATTGGTCACCCAGATTCAACTCGCCCCCGGCGAATGGCTGTACATCGCCTCGCTGTTGCCCGAACCCTATACCAGCCTTGAAGAACAAGGCCTGCCGTCCCAACAGGTGTGGTTTATCGTGCTGACCAGCGGCTTCCTGCTGTTGTTCATCGGCCTGCTGGTGCACTGGCAAAGCCGGCCACTCAAGCGCCTGGCACGGGCAGCGCGGGATATGTCCCTGGGCGCCGATGTAGAACCGGTGGCCGAAGGCGGTGGCAGTGAAGTGGTGGAAGTGGGCCGTGCGTTCAATGCCATGCGCGAACGCATCAGCCGTTACCTGACCGAACGCAGCCAATTGTTCAGCGCGATTTCCCACGACCTGCGCACACCGATTACCCGCCTGCGCCTGCGTGTGGAGTTGCTCGAAGACGAGAACCTGCAAGCCAAGTTCGGCCGTGACCTGGATGAGTTGGAACTGCTGGTCAAAGGCGCGCTGCAGTGCGTGAAAGACACTGACATCCACGAGAACATCCAGCCGGTGGATCTCAACCACGTACTCGAATGCCTGGTGGAGCCGTACCTGGCGCCCAACGGCAATGGCCGCGTGACCCTGGATGGCGCGGCGCTGGCGGCTTACCCCGGCAAGCCGCTGGCGCTCAAGCGTTGCATCGGCAACCTGATCGACAACGCCTTGAAGTATGGGCAGAACGCGCATTTACATATCGAAGATGATGGCGCGCAGTTCATCCTGCATGTGGATGACGAAGGCCCCGGCGTACCGGAACAGAGGCTGGAACAGGTGTTCGAGCCGCACTTCCGCCTGGCCGGGCAGCAACAGGGCTACGGCTTGGGATTGGGGATTGCGCGCAACATTGCCCATAGCCATGGGGGCGAGGTGAGTTTGCAGAATTTGCGCGAGGGTGGGTTGCGCGTCACCCTGCAACTGCCCCGCGGTTTAGACTGAACACACGCTGATCAAATGTGGGAGGGGGCTTGCTCCCGATTGCGGTGGTTCAGTTAACAAATCAGTGACTGACATACCGCCATCGGGAGCAAGCCCCCTCCCACATTTTGATCTTCATCCGGTCAGATACTTTGGCGCAGTCGGGCCAAATCTCTTAGGGGCGGCGCGCCAAACAACCGGCTGTACTCCCGGCTGAATTGCGACGGGCTTTCATACCCCACCCTATACCCCGCCGCCGAGGCTTCCAGCCCTTCGGCAATCATCAGCCGACGGGCCTCCTGCAAGCGCAGTTGTTTCTGATATTGCAGCGGGCTCATGGCGGTGATCGCCTTGAAGCGATGGTGCAAGGTCGAGACGCTCAGGTTCACTTCCTTGGCCAGATCGTCGATGCGCAGCGGTTGTTCGTAGTTGCCGTTCAACCACTTGATCGCCTGGCTGACCCGATGGCTCTGGCTGTTGGCCACAGCAATTTCATACAGGCGATAACCCTGTGGGCCACGCAGCAAACGGTAGAGAATTTCCCGGTTGATCAACGGCGCGAGCATGGCGATGTCTTTGGGTGTATCCAGCAGGCGGGTCAGGCGCAGTACCGCGTCGAGCAGTGGGTGGTCGATGCGGTCAACGTACATCCCGCGGGTCGACGGGCGCGAGGGCACGCCCATCGGCCCTGCCTCTGCGATCAGGGCTGTCAGTTGCGCCGGGTCGATGTTGATGCGCACCGACAGGTTGGGGTCTTCGGCGGTGGCATCAATGATCCGCCCGGCCACGGGCATCGCCACCGAAAACACCAGGTAGTTGAGTGGGTCATAGGCAAAGATTTCGTCGGCCAGGCGCACTTCCTTACTGCCGCTGGCGAGGATGCACAGCGCAGGTTCCACCAGCACCGGCATGAAATCCCGTGGCGTGTTGTGGCGGTTCAGGTACAGCGAGGTGATCGCCGTGCCGTAGGAACCGTCTTCCCAGGTATGGCGGTGCACGATACTGGCCAGCTCGGCGCGTTGTTTCTCCATCTCGGCATCGAGGGGAGCGGACTTTGGATTGGGCGACGGCATTGGGCGTCCTCTACACGCTGCTTTGATGGGCTCAGCTTAGTGGCGGCTTTTCAAATAGTGTTACGTCGATTCTGCCTGATCCTTGCCTGATCCTGCGATATGTCGCGAATCAGGCAATCATGCAGGCTGTCATCTCCCTGAAACACTGGGCCTGTGCATGGAATGAATCAGCGATGCCAAACGCCCTCTCTACGTTTTTCGCAGGATTGTGCAATAAGCCTGCAGGAATTGACTAACCGCACCCGCATCCACGTCGTTATCTTTGATCCTGTGGCAACACGCCCCCACAGTGTTTGCCGAGCATCACTTCTCAACGGGAGAGTCGAACATGTCCACCCCCATTCCCGCGAGCCATATGGCCTTTATCCGCGCCCGTAGCGGGTGCAGCACCGAACTCGGTGCACGCTTGAGCAGTTTGATTGAACCGGGTCGCCAGGCCCAGGGTTGCCTGCAATTCTCGTTGCAGCATTCCCAGGTCGATCCCGATGTCTGGCTGGTGTCGGGGTTCTGGAGCAGCGAGCAGGCCATGAGTGCCTACTTCAGCTCTCCGGCCCTGATGATCTTTACCGAGCTGTTGAACGACATGGTGGTCCGCAGCATGGACTTCCAGACCTTCACCGATGCATCCGCCGCACACGCCTACGGCGAGTACCTGCAACTCGCCGGTTGAGGGTTACAATGGCCGACTTTCCATTGGCCAGGACCTGCAACATGGCACGTAGACAATTTGCCCACCACGAAGCCGTTTCCGCCGTAGTACCAGGTGAAGGGGGCTACAGCGCCGCCGTTGCCGTCAAGGCACTGGATGGCATGGGTGCACCGCAGTTTCACAAGATCCTTGATGGGCAGAAGTTCAAGACGGCTTCGGATGCCGATGATGCGGCGACGCTGCAGCTTGAGTGCCTGGTCGATGTGGACGAAGAAGGCCGACTGAGCTGGGCAACTGCTGCGAACTAAACAACACAGATGAGCAAATGTGGGAGGGAGCAAGCCCCCTCCCACATTTTTATTGCATTTCAGTCAGGGTTTTGTGACGCCTGGGCGGTACATCTTGAACAGCGCTTCCGGCCCCAGCTGGAAGTAATCCGCTGGGCCGCCACCGCGCAAAATCGGCTCGGCGGCAGCGGTGTCGTAGATCCCATCCTTTAGCAGCCACTTGGCAATGTGCACCGCCACCACTTCGCCCAGCACCAGCCAGCTCGGTACCAACTGCTGATCGGCGCGTTGCAGCTGGATGATCTGCGTCACCTTGCATTCGAACGACACCGGGCTCTCGCCCACCCGTGGCACACCGACGACTTTCGAGGCCACCGGCGTAAGGCCGGATAACTCGAATTCATTCACCTCAGGCGATACCGCTGCGCAACTCTGGTTCATCTGCTCGGCCAGCGAGCGAGTGGCCAGGTTCCAAACGAATTCGCCGGTCTGTTCGATATTGTTCAGGCTGTCTTTACGCCCGACACTGGAAAAGCCAATGATCGGCGGGATGTAGTTGAACGCGTTGAAGAAGCTGTAGGGCGCCAGGTTCAGACGCCCTTCGCTGTCGTGTGACGAGATCCAGCCAATCGGCCGTGGGCCGACAATCGCGTTGAACGGGTCGTGGGGCAGACCGTGGCCGTTGGCGGGTTCATAGAAGTGGATATCATCGGACATGGGCCGGTCCTGCTTTGAATTTTGGGGGCGGCCATCATATCCAATGTGGGAGCGAGTAAGTCGAATCGTCGCACTGCCGCTCCCACAGTTTTTACCACGTCGGACAGTTAGTCGGTGGTAATCCGCGAATGCTTACGGGTGTCTTTCATGGTCACGTAGACCATCAGCGACACTGCGATACACGCGGTCACGTACCAGTAGTAGCCGGTCTCCATGCCGATGCTCTTGAACCACAGGGCGATGTATTCAGCGGTACCGCCGAAGATCGACACGGTCAGGGCATACGGCAGGCCCACGCCCAGGGCGCGGATTTCTGTGGGGAACAGTTCGGCTTTCACCACGGCGTTGATCGAGGTGTAGCCGCTGACGATGATCAGCGCCGCCATGATCAGGAAGAACGCGCCCCACCAGGTCTGGATGGTGTGCAGTGTGGTGAGGATCGGTACGGTGAACAGGGTGCCGAGGATACCGAAAGCGATCAGGATCGGCCGCCGGCCAATCTTGTCCGACAGCCCGCCGACCAGAGGCTGTATGCACATGAACAGGAACAGCGTGGCCGCCGAGATGGTGGTGGAGTCGGAGATGCTCATGCCGACGGTGTTCACCAGGTATTTCTGCATGTAGGTGGTGTAGGTGTAGAACGCCAGGGTGCCGCCCATGGTCAGGCCGACCACGGTCATCAGTTCCTTGGGGTGGCGCATCAAGGTGCGCATTGCGCTTTCCTTGGCCTTTTCCTTCTTGGTGAACGACTCGGTTTCTTCCATGCCGCGACGCAGATAAAGCGCGACCACTGCGCACAGGGCGCCGATGGCGAACGGAATGCGCCAGCCCCAGGCGTACAGCTGCTCGGTGGTCAGCAATTGTTGCAGCACGATCAGCACCGCCAGCGCGATGAGCTGGCCGGAGATCAGGGTCACGTACTGGAAGCTGGAGTAGAAGCCGCGACGTTCCTTGGTCGCCATCTCGCTGAGGTAAGTGGCGGAGGTGCCGTATTCGCCACCGACCGACAGGCCCTGCAGCAAGCGGGCAAACACCAGCAGGATCGGCGCGCCGATACCAATCATTTCATAGCCTGGGCTCAGGGCAATCAGCAGTGAGCCGAAGCACATCAGGTATACCGAGGCCATCAGGGCTTTTTTACGTCCGACTTTGTCGGCGTACAGCCCCATCAGCCAGCCGCCGATCGGGCGCATCAGGAAGCCTACGGCGAAGATCGCGGCGGTGTTGAGCAATTGGGCGGTGGTGTCGCCTTTGGGGAAAAAGGTCTTGGCGAAGTACAGTGAGAAGGCGGCGTAGACGTACCAGTCGTACCACTCGACCATGTTGCCGACCGATCCGCTGAAGATCGACTTGATCCGGCTGGAGGTGGTGCGTCCCTGCGTTTTTTCTGCCGTCGATCCAAGAGGCAAGGTGTTGGAGTTATCCATTGAAGGATCCTTCATCTAGTTGTTTTTATGGAGCGGCGCGAACGCAGCCTGATTCGGCTATAGCAGGAGCTGTGCCAGGTAGATGAGGGCCCGGAATAGACGGGTTGCAAGATTTTTTTGAGCGGAAATTCGCTGATGGTTTTGAGGTGGTGAGCGGAAATCCGCTTATGGCTGCTGGCCCCTTCGCGAGCAAGCCCGCTCCCACACTTGAATGTATTCACAAATCGAAATGTGGGAGCGGGCTTGCTCGCGAAGACGTCCTTACAATCGCTACATAAGCTAGGTCAGAGAAATGTTTCCCGCACCAACCCATGCCGCTGCATCTTTTCATTAAGCGTGCGGCGCGGCAGTTGCAGCTCGGCCAGCACCGCCTTGATATCGCCTCTATGCCGAGTCAACGCAGCTTTCAGGCAATGCGCCTCAAACGCCTCCTGCTGCGCCGCCAGCGATTGCCCGGCTTCGATCTCTTCCGGTTCCGGCTCGCCCAGCCCCAGCACCTGACGTTCAGCGACGTTGGCCAGTTCGCGTACGTTACCCGGCCAGTCATGGCTGAGCAGGCGCCCCAGCTGCGGCCCACTCAAGGGCTCGACATGGCGGCCCAAACGCTCGGCAGCACTGTGCGCAAAATGTTCATACAGCAACGGGATATCTTCGCGACGCTCACGCAACGGCGGCAAGCGCAGTTGTGCGACGTTCAGGCGATAGGCCAGGTCTTCACGAAATCGCCCGGCGCGAGCCTCTTCCAACAAGTCCGGTTTGGTGGCGGCAATGATGCGCAGATCCACATGAATGCTTTGGTTGGATCCCAACCGCTCCAGCTTCTGTTCCTGCAACACCCGCAGCAATTTGACTTGCTGGGCCAGGGGCATGCTTTCGATTTCATCCAGGAACAGCGTGCCACCGTGGGCGTATTCCAATTTGCCGATGCGCTTGCCCTGGGCGCCGGTAAACGCACCGCTTTCGTGGCCGAACAACTCGGCTTCAAATAGCTGCTCGGGGATGGCTGCACAATTGAGCGCCACAAACGGCTTCTTGGCCCGCGGGCCAAAATCATGCAGGCAGCGAGCGACCAGCTCCTTACCGCTGCCGGTCTCGCCACGGATCAACACGTTAACCGGCAAGGTCGCGAGGTCCAGCACCTGGCGGCGCAGGTTCTGCAAACTGCGCGATACCCCCAGCAGGCTGGATTCCAGTTGTGCACGGTGATCGGCCTGTTGGTGAAGGCGGCGGTTTTCCAGGATCAGGCCGCGCTTGTCCAGCGCCCGGCGCAGGCTGTTGAGCAGGGCATCCGGGCTGAAGGGTTTTTCCAGGAAGTCATAGGCACCGTCGCGCATGGCTTCGACGGCCATCGGCACGTCGCCATGGCCAGTGAGCAGAATCACCGGCAAGTCGGCATCCCGCCGCTGTACCTCGGCCAGCAGCTCAAGGCCGCTGAGCCCGGGCATGCGAACGTCGCTCAAAATTACCCCGGGAAAGTCCTTGGGCAGTTGTGCCAGGCACTCTTCGGCGCGGCTGAACAGCTGCACCTCAAACCCCGACAGGCTCAGCCATTGCTCGACGGCCGTGCGAATGCTGGCTTCGTCATCGACCACAATCACTGCGTTCAACATGGCTATGGCGTCTCCAGTGCAATCGGCAAGGTCAGGGTAAATACCGCGCCGTCACCACGGTTACCGGCGCTCAGGCGCCCGCCCAATTCATGCACGATAGCGTAGGACACCGCCAGCCCCAAGCCGAGGCCGTCACCCACCGGTTTGGTGGTGAAGAACGGGTCGAACACGCTGTTCAAGTGTTCTTCGGCGATGCCACCGCCGCTGTCGCTGACGGTCAGTTGCCACAGCTGCTGATCGGCGTGCAGGCGGATTTCCAGGCGCTTGCGTGGTTTGGCGGCCATGGCGTCGAGGGCGTTGCGCAGCAGATTGATCAGCACCTGTTCCAGTCGAATTGCGTCGCCGCGTACCCAGGCCGGGCGTGTCAGGTCCAGCACTACGCCGATGGTTTCATCGCGCAGGCGCGCATCCAGCAGGTGCAGGGATTGGTCGACCACGGTGGCCAGGTCCAGGCGTTCGCGCAGGCCGCTGGGGCTTTTACGTGCAAAAGTCTTGAGGTGGCCGGTGAGCGCGGCCATGCGCGTGAGCATGTCGTCCAGCGGCGTGAGCGCCTTGTAGGCATCGTCCACCCGGCCGTGGTCGAGCAACAGCCGCAGCGTCGCCAATTGCATGCGTTGGGCTGTCAGTGGTTGGTTGATCTCATGGGCGAGGGCGGCGGACATCTGCCCCAGTGCCGCCAGCTTGGCCGACTGCACCAGGCCATCCTGGGCGGTGCGCAGCGCCTGGGTACGCTCTTCCACAAGCTGTTCCAACTCTTCGCGGCTGCGCTGACGCAAGCGGGCCAGGCGCCAGCGTTGGCTGAGAAACAGCACCAGGAACACCAGCGCCAGCCAGGAACCGGCAGCCGCCAGGCCGGCATTGCGTTGGTCTTCAAAGGCGAACTGGGGTTTGCGCAGCAGATGCAGGGTCCAGCCTTCGGCCTTGAGTGGCAGGGATTCCCAGATGTAATTAGCGTTGCCATCGGGGCCGTTGACCCGCACCAGAAGGCTGTTTTCGTCGAAGTGCTGGAGGGTGTTGGTTTCCAGCGGTTGCAGCTGTTTCTTGTCGTATTGACGGGTGGCCTTGAGTTCAGCCAGGTCGCTCTCTGACAGCGGCCGCAGGTTGCGATAACGCCAGCCTGGCTGGTTGGCAATAAACACAATGCCGCGCGCATCGCTGACCAGCAGCAAGTCATTACCCTGGGCCCATTCGCGTTCCAGTTCTGGGAATTCCAGCTTGACCACCATGGCGCCGAGGAACTGTTCGTGTTCATCGACCACCGCGCTGGAGAGGAAGTAACCCGGAATGCCAGTGGTCACCCCCACCGCATAAAAGCGCCCGGTGCCTTGGCTGAGGGTCTGGCTGAAGTACGGTCGAAACGCGTAGTTGTGCCCCACATAACTGCTGGGCAGGTTCCAGTTGCTGGCGGCCACTGCCAGGCCGGTGCGGTCCATCAGTTCCAGGGTCGAGGACTGGGCGGCGCCGTTGATGCGTTCGAGCTTGCGATTGAGCACGTCCTGGGTGGTGCTATCCAGTGGGCCCTTCAAGGCGCGGATCATTTCCGAGTCCAGGGCCAGCACGGCGGGCAGGGCACGGTAGCGTTCGATCAGGGTGTGCAGCGAGTTGGCGTATAACGCCAGCTGTTGATTGGCACGAGCGGCGTCATCCACCAAGGCTTGGCGTTCGGCATGACGCGTGGCCAAGGCAGCGGCCAGCACCGCACCGGCGATGATCAACAGCGAGTAAAAGGTCAGACGCAGAGGGCGAGGGATCACGATCATACGATGATGAACAAGCGCGGTAAGGGGCGAGCACCATACCATGAGCCGGACTGCATTTTGTGGTGTAGGAGCAAGCGCCTTCACCCCAATAAAAAAGGCGACTGGGCCGTGGGGCCGCAGTCGCCTTTATGCGTGTGGAAAAAGTGCTTACTGCACTTCTACCGCCAGGCTCTCACTGATCTTTTTCTGCCAGATGGCAGGACCGGTGATGTGTACCGACTCACCCTTGCTGTCTACTGCAACGGTGACCGGCATGTCTTTCACGTCGAACTCGTAGATGGCTTCCATGCCCAGTTCGGCGAACGCCACTACACGCGACTTCTTGATGGCTTGCGCCACCAGGTAAGCGGCGCCGCCCACGGCCATCAGGTACACGGCCTTGTGGTCCTTGATCGCTTCGATGGCGGTCGGGCCGCGCTCGGATTTGCCGATCATGCCCAACAGGCCGGTTTGCTCGAGGATCTGGCGGGTGAACTTGTCCATTCGCGTCGCGGTGGTCGGGCCAGCCGGGCCAACCACTTCTTCGCGCACCGGATCAACCGGGCCTACGTAGTAGATAAAGCGGCCCTTGAGGTCGACCGGCAAGGTTTCGCCCTTGTTCAGCATCTCGACCATGCGCTTGTGTGCGGCGTCGCGGCCGGTGAGCATCTTGCCGTTGAGAAGTACGGTTTCGCCCGGCTTCCAGCTCTGCACTTCTTCCGGGGTCAGGGTGTCGAGGTTGACGCGACGGGCCGACGGGCCGGCTTCCCAGACGATTTCCGGGTAGGCGTCCAACGATGGCGCTTCCAGCGACGCCGGGCCCGAACCGTCGAGCACGAAGTGCGCGTGACGGGTGGCGGCGCAGTTGGGGATCATGCACACCGGCAAGGAGGCGGCGTGGGTCGGATAGTCCATGATCTTCACGTCGAGCACGGTGGTCAGGCCACCCAGGCCCTGGGCGCCGATGCCCAGTTGGTTGACCTTCTCGAACAGCTCCAGGCGCATCTCTTCGATACGGTTCTGTGGGCCGCGCTTTTTCAGCTCGTGGATGTCGATGGATTCCATCAACACTTCCTTGGCCATCACCGCGGCCTTCTCGGCGGTACCACCGATGCCGATGCCGAGCATGCCCGGTGGGCACCAGCCGGCGCCCATGGTCGGAACGGTCTTGAGCACCCAGTCGACGATCGAGTCGGACGGGTTGAGCATGGCCATTTTCGACTTGTTCTCGGAACCGCCGCCCTTGGCTGCCACGTCCACTTCCACGGTGTTACCCGGGACGATGGAGTAGTGGATCACCGCAGGGGTGTTGTCCTTGGTGTTCTTGCGCGCGCCTGCCGGGTCGGCGAGGATCGAGGCGCGCAGGACGTTTTCCGGCAGGTTGTAGGCGCGACGCACGCCTTCGTTGATCATGTCGTCCAGGCCCATGGTGGCGCCGTCCCAGCGTACATCCATGCCTACGCGCACGAACACGGTGACGATACCGGTGTCCTGGCAGATCGGGCGGTGGCCGGTGGCGCACATGCGCGAGTTGATCAGGATCTGGGCGATGGAGTCACGGGCCGCCGGCGATTCTTCGCGCAGGTAGGCTTCGTGCATGGCCTGGATGAAGTCAACGGGGTGGTAGTAGGAAATGAATTGCAGGGCGTCGGCAACGCTCTGAATCAGGTCGTCTTGCTTGATCACGGTCATGAGTCGCGCTCCTCTATAAGGGAACATTCAATAAAGGTGGCTTCAGTGTTACGTCGGTCGGCTGAAACCATCTTTCCAAGGCACGCCAAAGTGGTGCAGGCGCGACGCTAAAAAGGCGCGGCAGTATAACCCGGCGCGGTGGCCGATACACCCGACTATGGTCAAACTCTGCCGGGCGTGATTCCCTGTGCGCAAACCTATTGATCGAGACCTCATATGCCTGAACTGCACGTCGGCGAACGCCACTGGTCGGTCGCCACCGGCAGTAACCTGCTGGATGCCTTGAATCAGGCGGGTGTGGCCGTGCCCTACAGTTGTCGCGCTGGCAGTTGCCACGCGTGCCTGGTGCGGTGCCAGGGAGACGTTGACGACCAGCATCCCGAGGCCCTGAGCCCGACGCAACGCCAGGAGGGTTGGCGCCTGGCATGCCAGTGCCGGGTCAGCGGCGATCTCAAGGTCGAAGCGTTCGACCCACAGCGCGACGGTCTGGCGGCCCAAGTGGTCGGCGCCGATTGGCTGAACTCAACGGTGCTGCGCCTGCGACTGCAACCGGAGCGCGGCCTGCGATATCGGGCCGGGCAGCATCTGGTGGTGTGGGCGGGGCAGGTGGCGCGCCCCTATTCCCTGGCCAGCTTGCCCCAGGAGGACGCGTACCTGGAGTTTCATATCGACTGCCGTCAACCCGGTGAATTCAGCGATGCCGCTCGACACTTCAAGGTCGGTGAGCCTCTACGCCTGGGCGAGTTGCGTGGCGGGGCGCTGCAATATGACCCTGACTGGCAGTCGCGGCCGTTGTGGCTGCTGGCCTCCGGCACCGGCCTGGGCCCGTTGTGGGGCGTATTGCGCGAGGCGTTGCGCCAGGATCATCAGGGGGCTATTCGGGTTATTCACCTGGCCCATGATGCCGATGCTCATTACCTGGCCGGACCCCTGGCGGCGCTTGCCGCGCTGCATGGGAACCTGACGGTGGAGCTATGGACGGCGGCGGAGTTGAACCAGGCATTAGCGCAACTGCGGCTGGTTTCGCGGCAAACGCTGGCCTTGCTCTGCGGGCACCCTGCCAGCGTCGAGGCCTTCTCCAAGCGCCTGTTCCTGGCGGGATTGCCGCGTAATCAAATGCTGGCCGATGTGTTCCTGCCCCGTGGTTGAGCGCTGACTGTCGAGCACAGGCTTTGCGGGTGTACGCGATTAGCTGTGGGAGGGGGCTTGCCCCCGATGAGGCCTGACGGTTCAACACCTAAACCGGCATTTGAAATGCAAAAAGCCCCGCCATTTTCATGACAGGGCTTTTGTTTTTTCAGCGTGTCACTCAGACCTGCGGGTCGCCCACATGCAGGATCTTCATGCCATTGGTGCCACCGGTGGTGTGGTAGCTGTCGCCCTTGGTCAGGATGACCCAGTCGCCTTTCTCTACAACGCCGCGTTTGACCAGTTCGTCGATAGCCTTCTGGCTGACTTCGTTCGGTGCCAGCGAAGCCGGATCGAACGGAATGGTGTACACGCCGCGGAACAACGCCGCGCGGGCCTGGGCTTCGCGGTGAGGGGTAAACGCGTAGATAGGCACCGAAGAACGAATGCGCGACATGATCAACGGCGTGTAGCCACTTTCGGTCAAGGCGATGATCGCTTTGACGCCTGGGAAGTGGTTGGCGGTGTACATGGCGGCCAGGGCGATGCTCTGGTCGCAGCTTTCGAAGACCTTGCCGATACGGTGGCTGGAGGTCTTGCTGGTCGGGTGCTTTTCGGCGCCGACGCAGATGCGCGCCATGGCCTGCACGGCTTCCAGCGGGTACGGGCCAGCCGCACTTTCAGCCGAGAGCATCACGGCGTCGGTGTAGTCGAGCACGGCGTTGGCCACGTCGGACACTTCGGCACGGGTCGGCATCGGGTTCTGGATCATCGACTCCATCATCTGGGTCGCGACGATCACTGCCTTATTGTGGCGGCGTGCGTGCAGGATGATCTTCTTCTGGATGCCGATCAGCTCGGCGTCACCGATTTCCACGCCCAGGTCGCCACGGGCAACCATCACGGCGTCGGACGCCTTGATCAGGCCGTCGAGGGTTTCATCGTCGGCCACGGCTTCGGCGCGTTCGATCTTCGCTACCAGCCAGGCAGTACCGCCGGCTTCGTCGCGCAGTTTACGGGCGTATTCCATGTCGGCGGCGTCGCGCGGGAAGGAGACGGCGAGGTAGTCGACTTCCATTTCGGCGGCGAGCTTGATATCGGCCTTGTCTTTTTCAGTCAGGGCCGGCGCCGTCAGGCCACCACCGCGACGGTTGATGCCTTTGTGGTCGGACAGCGGGCCGCCGATGATCACGGTGCAGTTCAGTTCGGTCGGTGTCGCGGTATCGACACGCATGACCACGCGACCGTCGTCCAGCAGCAGTTCGTCACCGACGCCGCAATCCTTGACCAGGTCCGGGTAGTCGATACCCACGACGTCCTGGGTGCCTTCGGTCAGCGGGTGGCTGGTGGAGAAGGTGAATTTGTCACCGATCTTCAGCTCGATCCGCTTGTTGGTGAATTTGGCGATACGGATTTTCGGGCCTTGCAGGTCACCCAACAGTGCGACGAAGCGGCCATGCTTGGCGGCGAGGTCACGCACCAGCTTGGCGCGAGCCTTGTGCTCGTCCGGGGTGCCGTGGGAGAAGTTCAGACGGGCAACGTCCAAACCAGCCAGAATCAGCTGTTCGAGGACTTCCGGCGAGTTGCTGGCCGGGCCAAGGGTGGCGACGATTTTGGTGCGACGGACGGACATGCACAGACTCCTGAGTTCAAGCGCTGGGGAAGGCTACTATGCTCTTTCGTTGTAGTCATTGTTCGTTTGCACTACTTATCGACGATTGGCTTGTTTTTGCTGCGGCTGAATCGGTAAACACCCTTGAAGATTTTCGACCACGGGTCGATACACTGCACAAGACAGGAGAACCCCCATGCGAATTTTGCTCGTTGCTGCCCTGGCCGTCAGTGTTGTCGGCTGCACCCGCTGGTCGATGGACCACCATTTGAACAACGCTTACCGTGCCTATGGGGTGGGTGATTGCGAGCGCGTCACCCTGGAGTTATCCCAGGTCGATCGTGAAAGCCGTACCCGTCGTTATGTGCAGCCGGAGGTTTCGATGTTGCGCGGCCAATGCCTGGAGCGCCAGAAACTGTTCGTCGATGCAGCACAAACCTATCAGTTCATCATCAGCCAATACCCATCCAGCGAATATGCCTACCGTGCTCGCGCCAGGCTCGATACCTTGCAGCAATTGGGGCATTTCCCGGCCGCAGTCGCAGCAAAACCCCGGCCTGCGTCTTTGTAATGATATTTGTCACTCGATAGCTGGCCCGTCGCCAGTCTTGGGCTATTCTTTGAATGTTCGTTTGTACAAGTTTCTATTCGAACGGATGCAAGGCCCTGACTCGGCAGCTGTCTGGTGACAAGCGGTACCTGTCGTCACACCGAGACTCGGGGAGAGCGGGCCATTGCTCGTTCCGAATCACTGGCACGGCCAGGCTCTTGGCTATTGGATGGCGACTTCACCATGTTTACCCAGCGACGGATCGAAAGGCATCAACTGCCTTATTTTTTGCAGGTGTTTAATCGTGTCACCGACAAGCCGATTGGGTTTCTGGGCAATGTCTCAGAAACTGGGCTGATGCTGATCAGCCAGTTACCCATGATGATCGATGTGGATTTCGAGCTGTGCTTGAAAATTCCAGTGGCGAAAGGCGAATTCCAGGCGATTGACCTGACGGCGACCTGCTTGTGGAGCCGTGAAGATGTCAACCCACAGCATTACGATTCCGGGTTTGCCGTGCATCAGGCACCCGAAGAGTACGGGCAACTGATTAACGCGCTGGTGCAGTACTTCAGCTTTGATCCTTTACAGGCCTCTGTCTGAGTGCATGCATTCAGAGCGCACCGGCTTTTTTCCATCCCAGGTAGCGCGTCACCAGTGTGGCGCCCAGGTCCGACGGCAACGTATCGAGCACTGAGAGCCCATGGGCGGTCAAACGATCATGGAGCTGATTACGGGTGTTGAGATAATCGATGGCGCCACTATAGGCCAGTGCCTCGGGCAAGGTCTGCACGGGAGCTTGGCGTAACCGGTCAAGGACTTCCTCCCGCAGGCTTGCCACGAGTACCCGGTGTTGCCGACCGATACGTTTGACGGCAGTCATCAGCGCTTCATCATCTTCATCCCGCAAGTTGGTGACGATGATCACCAGTGCCCGGCGTTTTTGTCGTGCCAGCAACTGGTCGGCGGCAGCCTGGTAGTCGGCAGTTTTTCGAGTGGTATTCAGGTCGTAGACCGCATTGAGCAAGAAGTTCAACTGGCCAGTGCCCTTGACCGGCTTCAGGTAGCGCGGTGTGTCGCTGGCGAACGTGCACAGCCCTACGGCATCGCCCTGGCGCAACGCGACATAGCTCAACAGCAGGCAGGCATTGAGGGCATGGTCGAAATGGGACAGCTCATCATCCTGGCTGCGCATGCGCTGGCCGCAATCGAGCATGAACACGATCTGCTGGTCGCGTTCATCCTGGTATTCCCGGGCAATGGGTGTGCGTTGCCGGGCGGTGGCCTTCCAGTCGATCTGGCGCAGGCTGTCACCTTCACGAAACTCGCGCAGTTGATGAAACTCCAGGCCTAATCCCCGGCGCTGATGTTGGCGCACGCCCAGTTGGCTCAGCCAGTTATCCACACCCAGCAACTGCGCGCCGTATAAGCGGGCGAAATCCGGGTAAACGCGGGTGGCATCATGGGTTTCAACCCATCGTCGCGCCGACCACAGGCCCAATGGGCTGGGCAACAGCAGTTCGCAGTGACTGAAGCTGAAATGCCCGCGTCGCAAGGGACGAACGCGATAGCCCAGCTCCCCGCGTTCGCCGGGGCGTAGTTGGATGGCATGGGGCAGGTTATCCACACTCAGGCCATCGGGCACGTGATCGAACACCAGCAGGGTCAGTGGCTGTGGGTAGTTGTGCTCCAGCGACAGGCGGACTTCTTCCCAACGCCCCAGCGCCAGGCTGCCGGGCAGTTTCCTGTGTACCCGCACCGAGGGCCTGCGGCGCAAGCGTGCGGCATCCAGCATCGCCAATAGCAGCAGGGCCAGAAGCAGGCCCCAGGCCACTGAATGCAAGGTTTCCGGCACTTTGACCTGCAACGCCACCGAGGCGCCCAACAGGGTATTCAGGCCCAGCAGTAGACCCAGCCAGATCAGGAGCAAACGGGTCGGCTTCATGGCGGGGTCATTGCCTTGGGGCCGCAATCTGGTCGAGTAACTGCTTGAGCACCTGGTCGACTTCCAAGCCGTCGATGTCCAGTTCCGGCGCGATGCGTACCCGGTGACGCAGCACTGCCAGGGCGCAGCCCTTGATGTCATCTGGCGTCACGAACTCTGCGCCACGCAACAGCGCGCGGGCACGGGCGCCACGTACCAGGGCGATGGAGGCACGTGGACCGGCACCGATGGTCAGCCCTGGCCAACTGCGGGTGGCTCGCGCCAGGCGCACGGCATAGTCGAGGACCTGTTCATCCAGGGGCAGCTCACTGGCAATTTTCTGCATCAGTACCACGTCCTCGGCTTGCAGTACGGTGCGTAACGGCTGTACATCCAGCATGTCAGCCCTGGACGAGCGCGTCACTTCGCGCACCATGTCCAGTTCCTGCTGGGCGTCGGGGTAGTCCATGCGGACCTTGAGCATGAACCGGTCCAACTCGGCCTCGGGCAATGGGTAGGTACCTTCCTGCTCGATGGGGTTCTGGGTTGCGAGC
The DNA here is from genome assembly GCF_009659625.1 of Pseudomonas haemolytica. Taxonomy (GTDB): domain Bacteria; phylum Pseudomonadota; class Gammaproteobacteria; order Pseudomonadales; family Pseudomonadaceae; genus Aquipseudomonas; species Aquipseudomonas haemolytica. The sequence continues at coordinate 262,429 of NZ_VOIW01000007.1, forward strand.
ACCATGAATGGCTGGCCGATGGGCAGTGCCTCGCCTTCAAGGGTGACCTGGCGCTCCTGCATGGCTTCGAGCAGGGCCGCCTGGGTCTTGGCGGGGGCGCGGTTGATTTCGTCAGCCAGCAACAGGTGAGTAAACAGCGGCCCCTTGCGCAGTTTGAACTGCTCGGTATGCAGGTCGTACACGGCGTGGCCGGTCACATCGCTGGGCATCAGGTCCGGGGTGAACTGGATACGTGCGAAATCACCGCCAAAGCACCGCGCCAGGGCACGTACCAGCAAGGTTTTGCCAAGGCCAGGTACGCCTTCGAGCAGCACATGGCCGCCTGCGATCAAGGCGGTAAGCACGTCGTCAATCACCTGGTCCTGGCCAATCACTGCCTTGCGCAATTCCACACGCAGGGCCTGGGCCTGCTGGCTGGCATGTCGAAGGTTCTCGGTGGTCAGGGTGGTGGCCATTGGAGAGTCGCTCATAAGGCATTCCTGAGGGTTTGCAGGCACGCCACCTGTCGGCTGAAGTCGGCGCTGGAGAGCCGTTTCAGTGGAGGTGGGCCGAGCGCCTGGCTGATGATATGAGGGGGTTGTCGCGTCAGGTGTTCCAGCACCTGCCATTGTCCTGCCGTGTCGAGGTGTTCAAAGCCTGGATGGCGGCGCCGGGCTGCACGCAGGATGTCGTGCTGCAAGGCTTGCAACAAGGTGCCCTGGCCGCTGCGGCGCAGCAGGAAATCGGCGCTGGCCTTCAAGTGTTCCTGTAGCTGTCGGCGCGCCTTGGGAGCCGGTGCCTGTATCGGCCCTTGGCGCATGCCGGCCTGCCACAGTGCCAGGGCAACCAGTGCCGCGAGTGCGACGATGGCTTGGGGGAAATAACGCATCAACAGGGTAAACAGATCGTCCACGTCGCTGTTGAACAGCAAGGTTACGTCGGTGCCCTGGTTCAGGTACCACAGCAACCAGGCGTTATCGTGTTTGCCGATGCCTGGGGTTTTCCACAGGTCGCTATCGGTGATCACCGTGACGCGGCCTTGCCCCAGGTCCAGTTGCATCAGGTGGCTGGACTGGGCGCTGTTGGCTGAAAACTGCGCCAGGTGCTTGGGGTCGGTGAGGTTGAAATCGGTGTCGAAACTGAAATACGCCGGTGCGGTTTCGTTGTCGACGTAGAGTTTGGTCAGGTCTGGCGCTGGCTTTTTACGAGGTGGCGCCGGTTCGTCGAAGCTTTCGCTCAAGGCTTGGTGGATATCAAGGCGATCAAGCAGCAGGTCACCGCTTTTGCCCGCTTCTTCGTCCCACAATGCCTCGGCGACCAGCAGCAGGTGCCCTCCGGCTTTGGCCCACTCCAGCAGTTGCTCGACCTGGCGTGGGGACATGTTGCTGCGTTCCCCCAGCAGCAACAGGCTACGGCCCTTGGAAGGCAGGTCGACGAGGCGTTCAAGACCGTTGGCATGCTGCACTGCCAGGCCTTGCTGGCGCAGGAAATGCTCGGCAGCCAGATAGGGGTTGGCCCGAGCATCCGGCGATGGCCCGCGATCCACCACTTCGTCATAGGGAACTGCCTTGTGCCAGGCATACAAGCCGCCCACGCCCAGCAGGCAAGCCAGTAACAGCGCCCCCCACAATAACGGTCGCTTCATTGGCTCGCTCCGTTACTGAACAGAGCACGCCAATCGCTGCACAACTTTCGTTGGGCGCAGGCAGGTGGCAGGCGGTGACCATAGGCTAGGTTTTGCCAGTGGCGTGTCAGCTCGTCGCTGAACGCCAGCAACTGTGCTTGCTGTAAATGTTGAACGAGCTCCAGTACCTGGCCTTCGGTATCGGCTTTTTTCAGCGGTAGGTTGAACTCATGCAACAAACGGCTGAGCAGGCCGCGGTACAGCAGGCCGAGAGCTTCCCGTGGCTGGGTGGGCCATAGCTGTTCGGCGGTGCTGGCGATGTCTTCGGGCAATGTCTCGACGCCGAGCTCCAGCCCGAACAACTGCGCGGGAGTGGGTGTTTTGGCTGGAGGGCGAGGGCGCCGGCTGACAAACGTGCGTAACCATTCACGGTAGCGCCACACCACGAGCGCAAGCCCGCCAATCAGCAGGCCCCATAGCAGTATTTCCAGGGTTTTAGCGACGTTTTTGAAATTGTTGCTATTGAGGTTATCGAGTAATACCTGGATCCAGCCGGGTAATTTACCGTCGCCCTGGGCCTCGTTTTTACCCGGCGCCTTCTCTTCGCCAAACCGATAACGAGTGACGGTTTCCGGGTTCTTGAAGGGCGGCTTTTCCAGGAGTGCCTTGATGGATTGGCTGGCGGCCTGGGTGCTGAGTGGCTTATGGCTCGTCGTTTCATCTGCCATGACGGATGGGCTGAGCGGTAGCAGTGTCAGGCCGACGACCAGTAACAACAGCGGTGCAACACCGCTCAGGCGCTGGCGCAAGCGACGGAAGATCAGCTCCAGGTCCCAGGCCTCCAGGACCGTGCGACGGTTGAGGTAAAGGCTGAAACCACAGGCTACGTAGATGGGTTCCCAAAACACCAGCACCAATGCGTAGAAAGCATTGCTCAGGTGCTCCAGCCATAGCACATCCGAGCCCGTTGCCAATACTACCCGTTGCCAATCCCAGTCCAGTTCAACTTGTTGCGGGATGAATAGATAGAACAGGGCCATGCAGCCGAACCACAGGCCGATTTCCAGGTGTACGCCGATAGTCGTCAGCCAGCGTGCTGCACCAGCGTTACGTTGCTGCAATATCCCCAGTCGCTGTTGACGTGCATGACCATCGAGGCCTTCAAGTTGGCTTACCGGCAAGGTAAAGCTGCGGCTCATGCTCAGTCGCCGCCAGGTCAGGCTGGCGAACAGTTGGCCCTTGAGCAGGCGCGGCCAGTGGCGAACGGCGTGCCTGAGGCTGGGTGTTTCGCCAAACAGGGCCTTGGACAGAATGTACAGCGGCAAGCGGTCGAAGGCCGGCTTGAGCCACCAGAACAAAAACATGGCTAACGACGGGTAATCCCACAGCAGCAGGGTAAGTAAGATAAACACCGGCAGGCTCACGATCGCCCAACTGCCCATCAGCAAGAGGCGATGTTCCCTGGCCATCAGCACACCCAGGTCCATGGCTTCCCAGGCGGTACGCGGGCGAATCACCACGCTGGAATCAGTCAGGCGCATGGGGAGTCCGTCCTGCAAGGATCAGGTAGGCGGCTACCAGCAGCCAAAGTGCGGCGCCTACCAGGTACTTGATCCAGGGTTCGATGCTGGTAGTGGAGGACCAGTAGGCTTCGATGAACGCAGCGATCAGCAGGAACACCATGACGCCGCAGAGCATTCGCACACTTTTATGGGCCGCCAGGCGCAGGGCCTCGCTGCGTGTCAGACGCCCGGGAGCGATCAGCGACCAGCCCAGTTGCAACCCCGCGGCCCCGGCCAATGTGATGGCGCTCAGCTCGAACGCGCCATGACCTACCACAAATGACCAAAAGGTCTGGCCATAGCCGATGCCGGTAAGGTGCCCGGAGACCGCGCCAATGACCAAGCCATTGAAAATCAGGAAGAACACGCTGCCCAGGCCGAACAGCAGGCCGGCGGCAAACGTCTGGAAGGCGATGCCGATGTTGTGCATCACATAGTAGCCAAACATCATCCAGTCTTCACTGGCGGCACGTTCGGCGGCGCGCCCCAGGCGGCTGGCCTCGGGGTCGTACATGCTTTGCATCTCGGCCACCTGCTGGGGGCTGACGATGCTGTAGATCAGGTCGGGAAACAGGTAGACCAGCAGCGCTATACCTAACAGGCTGCCAAAGAACAGCAGGCCGGCGATCAGCACGAAGCGCCACTGTTCGCGTACCAGGCGCGGGAAGTCGGCGAGGAGGAAGGCCAGTACCTCTGCCGCCAGCTGGCTGCGATGGCGATACAGCTGCGAATGCCCGCGCAGCGCCAGTTGTTGAAGCGGGTCTATCAGGTAACTGCTATAGCCGCGTTCCTGGGCCAGGGCCAGGTGCTGGCACAGGCGTCGATATTGATGAGGGAAGTCAGCGACGTCGGCGGCCTTGGCTTTACCTTGCTCCAGTTGCTTGAGCTGTTCGGCGAAGGTTTGCCATTGTTGCTGGTGGCGGCTTTCAAAAAGACTCTGTTTCATGTCGGCCCCAACAAGCCACGGGCCACACCGTTGAGTTGCTCCACGGCGCGTGCCGGGGACACTTGCAGGGGCGCGGCGAGGATCGCGGCCAGTTCATGCACCCGTTCGTTAGAGAGCTCGGCCTGGCGTTCGGCGAAACCAAGGATGGCCCGCTGCTCGCTCAGCTCCAGTGCAAAGGGCAGGCGCAGGGCGGCCGCTTGAGGTATTCGAGGGCGTACCAGTGGCAGTTCGCGGTAGATCACCAGCGTACCGGCGGCCAAGTCGCCGAGCCGCTTGAAATGCGGGTGTTGCAGGCAACTGATTGCCCCGAGGAAGTAACCAAAAGGCAGCATGTCGACAAAACGCAGCAGGTTGCGGATCAGGGACGCCGACCAGCCAATGGGCGTGCCGTCATCTTGTACCACTCGCAGGCCCATCACCTGCTTACCCGGAGAGCAACCCTGGTTGAGAACTTCGAATAGCACCATGTACCACCAGCTCATCAGGAACAGCAGCAGCGAACCCAGCCCGACTCCAATGTTGCCAAGCAGCGCCAAGGGCACCAGCAGGATGCCCATGATGATCCCACGCACGCCCAGGTCGAACGCAAAGGCCAAAGCGCGGGGCGGCAGGCCGGCAGGGCGCAAGGGCAGGTCGATACCTTCCGGGGTCTCGATCTGGTAGTGGGTATCCAAAGGGGTTGATGCCATTGCGATCCTTTGCACTGCGAGGCGACTAAGAGACACGGATGCTAGCAGTGTCGACGCTGGAAGCAACCACTCGAGGTTTTGCTGGATATTTATACAGTTAAGGTATCGCTGGCCCCGAATACCTTGCAGCGCCTAGACTTTATCGGTCTTCAGCACAGGAATAGCCCGTGACCTCGATTTTCTGGTACGACTATGAAACCACCGGCATCAACCCACGCAACGATCGCCCGCTCCAGGTAGCCGGTATCCGTACCGACCTCGAACTCAACGAGGTGGGGGCGCCGATCAATCTTTATTGCCAGCCCAGCGACGATATTCTGCCCCATCCAGCCGCGTGTGCGATTACGGGAATTACCCCGGGTGTTCTCGCGCAGAAGGGCCTCGTCGAAGCCGACTTCATGACTCGGGTGCACGCCGAACTGGCCGCGCCAGGCACCTGCGGCGCCGGTTACAACACCCTGCGGTTTGACGATGAAATGACGCGTTACAGCCTGTACCGCAACTTTTTCGACCCTTATGCCCGGGAGTGGCAGGGCGGCAACAGTCGCTGGGACTTGATCGATGTGATGCGTACTGCCTACGCCCTGCGGCCGGAGGGGATTACCTGGCCTGAGCAAGACGGGCGCGTGACGCTCAAGCTGGAGCGGCTGACCGAAGCCAATGGCATTGATCACGGCCAGGCCCACGATGCGCTTTCTGATGTACGCGCAACCATCGCTCTGGCGCGATTGGTCCGTGAAAAGCAGCCCAAGCTGTATGAATGGCTGTTTCAACTGCGTAGCAAGCAGCGGGTCATGGATCAGGTGCGGTTGTTGCAACCGATGGTGCATATCTCCGGGCGTTTTTCCGCCGAGCGCCATTATCTGGGCGTGGTACTGCCTCTGGCTTGGCACCCGCGCAATCGCAATGCCTTGATCGTCTGCGACCTGGGGCTCGACCCTCAGGGGTTGTTGGAGCTGGATGCCGCGACCCTGCGCGAGCGCCTTTACACGCGCCGTGATGAGTTGGCGGAAGGTGAGCTGCCCGTCCCTCTCAAGTTGTTGCATATCAACCGCTGCCCTGTGGTAGCTCCTTTAAAGGTACTGCGCTTGCAAGACCGCGAGCGACTGCAATTGGATATGGACACTTATCAGGCGCGAGCACTGCGGCTAACTGACGCACAGGAAGTTTTGCGTGGGAAGTTGGCGGCCATTTACGCCGAGGAAGACTTTGCGGCGAACGCAGACCCGGAGCAGCAGCTCTACGATGGTTTTATTGGCGATCGCGATCGCCGTTTATGTGAACAAGTTCGCATGGCAGAGCCTGCGCATTTAGCGCGTCAGCAGTGGCCATTCGATGATCATCGTTTGCCGGAATTATTATTTCGCTACCGCGCGCGTAACTTTCCTGAAACCTTGAACAATGAGGAGCAACAGCGCTGGAAACTTTTCTGTCAGCAACGTTTGTCGGACCCGCAGTGGGGAGCACCGAATACCTTGTTGGCATTTAAGCAAGCGCGTGAGGAGTTGGCGGTTAGTGCTACATCGTTTCAGTGCCAGGTGCTGGACCAGTGGCAGGACTATGCGGACTCTTTAGCCGCTCGCCTGAATCTGTAAGCGGATAACTGTAGAATATCCAGACAATAAAAAACGCCAGCAAGCTGGCGTTTTTTATGTGTAGCGTATCGGGTTAACGTCCGACCAGGCTTAGCCCAGCAGGGTAGCCCAGCCTTCAACCACGTCACCGCCCCACTTGGCTTTCCACTCTTTCAGAGTTTTGTGGTTGCCACCTTTGGTTTCAATCACTTCGCCGTTGTGTGGGTTTTTGTATTGCTTGACCTTGCGAGCACGCTTGGTGCCGGTAGTTTTCACAGCGCCGCGCGGTGCTTTAACTTTCGACTCTGGATCCAGCAGCGCGATGATGTCACGCAGGGATTTGGAGTATTCACCCATCAGGGTGCGCAGTTTGCCTTCGAATTCCAGCTCGGTTTGCAGCTTGTCGTCTTGGGACAGGTTCTTCAAGCGGGCTTGCAGCTCTTTGATAGCTTCTTCGGTGGCGCGGTATTCGTTGATCAGAGACATGTGGACTACCTTATGTAGAACGCTGATTGACAGGGTGAGTGGCCTAATAATAGTCAGGCAATTTCATCAAGTAAACAATTAAGACGGTATTTATGTGAATTACATTGATTGTTTGTGGCGACGCTATGCAAACGAGTTAATTAGTAGGCGCTATGCTTAAAGATAATCGCGTTATTTTTTTCGCCAACTGCCTGAGCTTGCCTTTGTACGGTCATATGGCGATGGTAAAACCTTACGCTATCAAGGGGTGTTGCATTGAGCAGGCATCAGAATAAGCCGCAAGGAATACTGCAGTTTTTCTGCGCAATCGCTAGAATAGCGGCCTTTGCGAAGTTCTGGAGTTTCCCCCTAATGCGCACTTTTCGGCTGGTGATTGCTTGCCCGGACCGGGTTGGCATCGTTGCCAAGGTCAGTAACTTTCTGGCTTCCCACAATGGCTGGATCACCGAGGCGAGCCATCACTCGGACGATCTCAGCGGTTGGTTTTTCATGCGTCACGAAATTCGTGCCGATACGCTGCCCTTTGGCCTGGAGGCTTTCCGCGAGGCGTTTGCGCCTATCGCCGAAGAGTTTTCGATGAGCTGGCACATCACCGACACGGAGCAGAAGAAACGTGTCGTGCTAATGGCCAGCCGTGAGTCCCACTGCCTGGCAGACCTGCTGCATCGTTGGCACAGCGATGAACTGGACTGTGAGATCGCCTGCGTGATCTCCAACCATGACGACCTGCGCAGCATGGTCGAATGGCACGGCATCCCGTACTACCACGTGCCGGTCAACCCGCAGGACAAGGAGCCGGCGTTCGCCGAGGTGTCGCGCCTGGTCAAGCAACACGAGGCTGACGTGGTGGTGCTGGCGCGCTACATGCAGATCCTGCCGCCGGAGCTGTGCCGCGAGTACGCCGGCAAGGTGATCAATATCCACCACAGTTTCTTGCCTTCGTTTGTCGGGGCCAAGCCGTACCACCAAGCGTCCCTGCGCGGCGTGAAGTTGATTGGCGCGACTTGCCACTACGTCACCGAAGAGCTGGACGCCGGCCCGATCATCGAGCAGGACGTCGTGCGCGTCAGCCACAGCGACAGTATTGAAGACATGGTGCGTTTCGGCCGTGACGTCGAGAAGATGGTGCTGGCTCGTGGCCTGCGTTATCACCTGGAAGATCGCGTGTTGGTGCACGGCAACAAGACGGTAGTCTTTTGATCAATCGGTATTGATTGAAAGAAACAGGGGCCTGGAGGTACAACTCTCCAGGCCCTTTTTTTATCCCGACTTCAGGACACACCCATGACCGACCCACTCGATAAAGCCACATCCAGGGCGCCCGCTACAGTGGGCGAGGGCTGTCTGAGTCGCTACGACCCTGAGGCGCTGGACGCCGAGGATGGTACTGATTTTCCCGAGGCGGCCCGTTTGTGGGAGCAGATGCAGGAGCAGGACGAGCCACCTGCCGACCCTGGAAAAGACGCTTGAGCAGCGGTTTGCCGACCGTGGGCGCGAGTAGTCAGCCGTCCCATGGCTGCATCGCCAGCCAGGCGGCCTTGGTCTGCGGCATACGGCCAGCGTTGAGCAGGCGTTGCAGGGTGTGCAGCCAGTAACGACGGGAAAACTCGTGGCGCATGTCCACTGGGTGCAATCCCAGTCGGATCACCGGGGCTGTCCGCCAGCGTTGCTCACGCCGGTCGCTGAGGACTTTCGACAGCCCGCGGCGCCAGGCGCTGCGGGCGCTCCAGACCAGCCCCGGGGCGTCGATGCGCTTGAAGTCAGGCAGGCGATAAATATGGTGCGGATCGCTGGTGTAGCCAAGTGGCAACTGGCGCAATGCCTGGCGAGTGCCGTCGCTCATCAACCAGGCTGGGGCGACAAACCCTTGCAGCGGCCAGTCATTGCGCTGGAATACCTCGATGCCGGCGGTAAGCCGTTGCAGCGCCTCGGCCTGGGGCAACTGGTAAAACTCGCCTTCATGGGTATAGATGCGCCGCATGAACCACTCTTTTGGCGAACGTGGCCGAGGTTGGTCGTCGCAATGGTAGTAACCGTGCAAGGTGAGTTCATCGCCCTTGGCCACACGGCCGTCGAGCAGGCGACGAAAATCACTGTGGGCGGCCAGGGCGTCATGGTGATGGAAGTCCGGCACCACTAGCCAAGTAATGGGTACGTTGCCCAGCGCGTCGACGGCCTCGACAAAAGGCCGATAGTCGGCCCAAGTGCTCGGCGCCACATCGTGCAGCACCAGCATCAGCGAACGCTCAGCCATGGGCGAGCATCGGTTTATGGCTGCGGAGCACCGCCTGGTAATGCCCCAGCAGACTATCGACCACCGTGTCCCACGCGTAATGCTGTTCGACATGCCGCCGCGCCTGGGCGCCGAGGCATCGGCTGTCGGCACCGAACAATTCGCGCACTGCATCGGCCATCGCCTTGGGGCTATTGGGGGCACATAGGAGGCCGCAGCGCTCGTCGACAATCTCGGTGAATGCCCCGGCCGCGACGGCGACCACCGGGATGCCACAGGCCATGGCCTCCAGGATCACCAGGCCGAAGGTTTCCTGATCGCCGCCATGCAGCAAGGCATCGGCGCTGGCCATCAGCCGGGCCACATGCCGGGCCGGGCGGAACCCATCGACCACGGTGACGTTATCCGGCACGTTGGCCGGCATCCCCGAGCCCACCAGCAGCAAGTGGTAGCCGTCCCCGAGGCGCTTCATGCAGTTGAGCAGTACCGGCAGGTTTTTCTCCTTGGAACCGCGTCCGGCGAAGATCAGCAGCCGGGTGTCTTCGCCAATTCCCAGTTCGGCGCGCAGGCCGGGGTCGCGCACGTCGGGGGTGAAGGTGTGCAGGTCTACCCCCAGCGGTTGGACGAAGACATTTCTTACCCCAAGCCCGGTGAGCTTGTCGGCCATCACCTGGCTAGGCGCCAGCACGCGGTCAAAATTCCCGTAGAGTTTGCTGACATAGGCTTCAACATTAGGGGTGAACCACGGCCCCATACGGTTGCTCACCAGCAGCGGCAGGTCGGAGTGGTAAAAGCCAATGACCGGCACATCCAACTGGCGCCGGGCATCCAGCGCCGCCCAGGCGGTCAGGTACGGGTCGCCGACTTCGATCAGATCGGGCTGTAAATCGTGCAGGACATTTCGCCATGGCGCCAAGCGAAGGGGGAAGCGATAGCCTTTGCCGAAGGGCAGGGCGGGGGCCGGCACTTTATAGACGCCGTCCTGCTCGCTCAAGTGTGCGCCGGGGATCAACAGGCTGTGGCGAATCCCAGGCTTGAGCGCCAGGCGCCGGTGCTTGGCGTCGAGGTAAGTGCGTACACCACCGCTGGCGGGGGCGTAGAACATGGTTATGTCAGCGATATGCACGATGAACATCCCTCCGATCCATTGCTCTCCTTAACGTGGACCTGAGGTAAGGATAGATGTTCTATCGGGATTGGTGTCGTGCTGCGCGTTCAAGGTGAGGATGATGGCAAGCCCCCTCCCACATTTAGACCGAGTACCGGCTCTAAGAAGAGGGGGCCATGCTGTCTATCAGATCCGGAAGCTACCCACCAATTGCTTCAGGCGCGACGCCTGCTGCTCCAGGTCCGAACAGGCGCGCAGCGTCGATTGCAGGTTTTCCACCCCTTCCTGGTTGAGGGTGTTGATCTCGGTGATGTCCATATTGATCGACTCCACCACCGAGGTCTGTTCTTCGGTGGCAGTGGCAACCGACTGGTTCATGCCGTCAATTTCGCCAATTCGCAGGGTCACGCTGTTCAAGCGCTCGCCGGCGAGGTTGGCGATTTCCACGCTGTCCAGGCTGTGACGTTGGCTTTCACTCATGGTACTCACCGAGTCACGGGCGCCAACTTGAAGCTCCTCGATCATCGTTTGCACCTGTTGTGCCGATTCCTGGGTGCGATGGGCGAGGTTGCGCACTTCATCGGCCACCACCGCAAACCCGCGCCCGGCTTCCCCGGCTCGCGCCGCTTCGATAGCCGCGTTGAGCGCCAGCAGGTTGGTTTGCTGGGAAATGCTGGTGATCACTTCAAGGATCTGGCCGATATTCACCGTCTTGCTATTAAGTGCTTCGATATTGCTGCTCGATGCGCTGATCATGCTCGACAACTGCGTCATCGCCTTGATGTTGCGTTCTACCACCTGCTGGCCGTCTTCGGCCAAGTGCCGCGCATCGCTGGCCTGGTTGGAGGCCTGGGCCGCGTTACGGGCGATCTCCTGGGCGGCGGCCCCCAGTTGGTTGATGGCGGCGGCGACGCTGTTGGTGCGGTTGGCCTGTTCGTCCGAATTGACCATCGACGAGTTGGAGGCGCTGACTACCCGCAGGGCCACTTCATTGACCTGCTCGGTGGCCGAAGACACTTCGCGAATCGAGGTATGAATACGCTCGACGAAACGGTTGAAAGCATTGCCCAAGGTGCCGAACTCATCATTGTTCTGGATGACCAGGCGCCGGGTCAGGTCGCCCTCGCCGTCGGCGATGTCCTGCATGGCCTTGGTCATCAGGTGCAGCGGTTGCAGCAAGACGCGGATCAACATGCCCAGCAGGGCGATGATGATGACTACCGCGATGATCGTGGCGATCACCGCCGAGGTGCGGAATTTGCTGAGCATGGCGAAGGATGTGTCTTTATCCACCGAAATACCCAGGTACCAGTTAACTGACGGCAAACCCTTGATCGGGGTAAAGGTCACGATATTGGCCTTGCCGTTGGCTTGCACTTCGCTGAAGTCCGCGCTGATCTTGGGGGTGTCCTTCGGGTACACGTCTGCCAGGGTCTTCATCACCAGGGCTTTGTCCGGGTGTACTAACACTTTGCCGTCGGCACTGACCAGGAACGCATAACCCATGCCGCCGAAGTTCAGCGCGCCAATGTTATCCACCAGGGTTTGCAGGCTCAGGTCGCCACCTACTACGCCGATATTCTGGCCCGCCTTGGTGCTGGGAGTGGCGACAGAGATGATCAGTTGGCCGGTAGCCGCGTCAATATAGGGTTCGGTCAGGGTCGAGCCATTGCTGGCCTGGGCGCCCTTGTACCAGGGGCGAACACGCGGATCGAAGCCGTCGGGCATCTTGGTGTCAGGGCGGATGGTGAAGGTGCCCTGGCTGTCACCGACGTAGGTCGCCATAAATGAAGAGGTCAGCGCTTTCTGCTCCAGCAGGCTGGCGACGACGGACGGTTCAGGGTTGATGGCAATGTTCTGTGCAGCGTTTTCCACCAGCGCGATACGCCCGGTGAGCCAGGTCTGGATATTGCTGGCGGTGACATCGCCCATTTCATGCAGGTAGTTATTGAGGTCGTCGCGGATCGCGTTGCGCTGCAGGTAGTCGTTATAGAGGGTAAACAACGCGAAGGCGGCGATGACGATAAGGGAGGCTGCAAGCAGGATTTTGTGGCTGAAGCGCAGATTTTTGTTCATGGCTTGTAGGGTCCGCTAAGGTCTTAATATCCGAAGCGCGTCCTTTTGGGAGGCGCGAAATGGCAGCGTCAAAAAAGGTGTGATATTTCTGCTGATAGCTCCGTTGGTCCATTTAGGAATTATCTGACCGTTTTTTAGTCTTTGTGGGGTTCACATCGTCTGTATCGACCTCGCGGCACTAAAGATTAACCATAGGTGACGAAATGCCTGACTCCACACAACTGCTTATCGGTGCCGGCCCAGGCGGCCAGCCCATCGCCCAGTCCATGCGCCTTGCCAACCGTCATGGGTTGATCGCTGGCGCTACGGGCACCGGCAAGACCGTCACCTTGCAGCGCCTGGCGGAAGCCTTCAGTGATGCTGGCGTGGCGGTGTTCGCCGCCGACATCAAGGGCGACCTCTGCGGCCTGGGTGCCGCCGCCAACCCGCAAGGCAAAGTGGCCGAACGGATTGCCGGCATGCCGTTCCTGAATTACACCGCCCAGGCGTACCCGGTCACCCTGTGGGATATCCACGGGCAGTCCGGTCATCCGTTGCGCACCACCATCAGCGAAATGGGCCCGTTATTGCTCGGCAGCCTGTTGGAACTGACCGACAGCCAGCAATCGGCGCTCTATGCGACCTTCAAGGTGGCCGATCGTGAAGGCCTGTTGCTGCTGGACCTCAAGGACCTCAAGGCGCTGCTCAATCACCTGCGCTATCACCCGGAACTGCTGGGCGACGACGCGGCACTGATGACCACCGGCTCCAGCCAGGCGCTGTTGCGGCGCCTGGCGGTATTGGAGCAGCAGGGCGCCGAAGCCCTGTTTGGCGAGCCGGCCCTGCAACTCGAAGATATTTTGCAGCCTGCCAGCGATGGTCGGGGGCGCATCCACCTGCTGGACGCCAGCCGCCTGGTGCATGAGGCGCCGAAGGTGTACGCGACCTTCCTGTTGTGGCTGCTGGCGGAGTTGTTCGAACAATTGCCGGAACGCGGCGATGCCGACAAACCGCTATTGGCGCTGTTTTTCGACGAGGCGCATTTGTTGTTCGCCGATACGCCCAAAGCCTTGCAGGAGCGTCTGGAGCAAGTGGTGCGCCTGATCCGTTCCAAAGGTGTCGGCGTGTACTTCGTCACCCAATCGCCGGGCGACTTGCCCGACACAGTGCTGGCGCAACTGGGCCTGCGCATCCAGCACGGCTTGCGCGCCTTCACCGCGAAAGAACAGAAATCCCTGCGGGCGGTGGCGGATGGTTTCCGGCCCAACCCGACGTTCGATACGTTGTCGGTGCTGACAGAGTTGGGCACCGGTGAGGCGTTGGTGGGGACCTTGCAGGAAAAAGGTACGCCAGAAGTCGTCCAGCGCGTATTGGTCGCACCCCCGCAATCGCGGATCGGCCCGCTCAGCGAAGCCGAGCGCGCGGCACTGGTCGCCAGTTCGCCGCTGCTGGGGCGTTATGACAAGCCGGTTGATCGTGAGTCGGCCTATGAGGTGCTGATGGCGCGCAAGGAGCTTGGGCCCACTGGCGAGGCTGCACCGACCGCCGAAGAACCGAGCTTCACCGACAAGGCCGGCGCATTCCTGGGAACCACGGCCGGCAAGGCGTTGAAGTCTGCAATGCAGCAGGCCGCGAATCAGATGGGGCGCCAGTTGGTGCGCGGCTTGTTGGGGTCGTTGCTGGGCGGCAGTAAGCGCAAATAGCGATTCAGGGCTTGGGCCTAGCGTGTGCGGCCAGCCGTTCAAGTGCCGCGCGCAAGCCCGGGTCGCTGATCCCGTCGGCCGTTGCCTGGAGGGTTTCGGCCGCATTTTCCGACAGGTCCATGGTATGTCCCACTGCGCCTTGCGGCACGGTGGGCGGCTGCACCTTGAACTGAATCCGCGTCAAACTGGCGAACTCATCAAATACCATCAGTTGCCGCTGCAAGCGTTTTTGTTGATAACGCAAGCGGGTCGCCCAATGGCCGTCGGTCACAATCAATAGCAGATTGCCTTCACGCCAGGACGCCACATGACAATGTTCACGTGCGGCCGGTTGCAGCTGGCTTTCAAGCAGGCGTTGCAAATGGCCCAAGCGTTGCGCATGGCCAAAGATGGCTTTCAACGGCTTGGCTTCGCGGAGCAACACGCCGGGAGCGCGGGCTGTAAGTGGGCGAAATGCCATGTCTGGACACCTTAAGTAACAGAGCGGTCATCTTAACAGAAAGCGCCGGTACACCCCGAGGCCATGCATCTACGGAGCTTTTCTCGTGAAATCAATAGGTAACTTCTGCACCTCATGGGTTGAAGTTCCAGCAAAAGCCCTTATTTTAAACAAGCCCTCTCACAGGCCCATGCCAGCATCGGGGAACAACGCCACTTTCCTCACCCACGATTCCGGGTAGAATGCGCGTTCGCATGCGGCCGTGAGGGCTGCTCGGGCCACTGACGGTGCGCCCTCCATCCCTATGTGTGGAAGAACCTGCCGATATGTTTGCGCCTTTGTTAAAGAAACTTTTTGGAAGCAAGAATGAGCGCGAAGTCAAACGCATGCTCAAGACGGTGCAGCTGGTCAATGCCTTCGAAGAGCAGATGGTTGCTCTGTCGGACGAGCAATTGCGCGCCAAGACCGAAGAGTTCAAGGCCCGCATAGCCAAAGGTGAAACCCTCGACAAGCTGCTCCCTGAAGCCTTTGCGGTCGCCCGTGAAGCCGGTAAGCGTGTCATGGGCATGCGCCACTTCGACGTGCAGTTGATCGGCGGCATGACCTTGCATGAAGGCATGATTGCCGAAATGCGTACCGGTGAAGGCAAGACCCTGGTGGCAACCCTGGGCGTTTACCTCAACGCACTGTCCGGCAAGGGCGTGCACGTTGTGACGGTGAACGACTACCTGGCTCGCCGGGACGCCAACTGGATGCGCCCGCTGTATGAATTCCTCGGCCTGACCGTCGGCGTGGTAACGCCGTTCCAGCCGCCGGAAGAGAAGCGCGCCGCCTACGCTGCCGACATCACCTACGGCACCAACAACGAATTCGGTTTCGACTACCTGCGCGACAACATGGCGTTCAGCATGGAAGAGAAATTCCAGCGCGAACTCAATTTTGCCGTGATCGACGAAGTCGACTCCATCCTCATCGACGAAGCCCGTACCCCACTGATCATCTCCGGCCAGGCCGAAGACAGCTCGCGCCTGTACACCGAGATCAACAAGTTGATCCCGCGCCTGGAGCAGCACATCGAGGAAGTGGAAGGCGTGGTGACCAAAGAAGGCCACTTCAGCATCGACGAGAAGACCCGCCAGGTCGAACTCAACGAAGCCGGTCACCAGTTCGTCGAAGAGATGCTGACCCAGATCGGCGAGCTGGCCGAGGGTGAAAGCCTGTACTCGGCGCACAACCTGGGCCTGTTGACCCACGTGTATGCCGGCCTGCGCGCCCACAAGCTGTTCCATCGCAACGTCGAGTACATCGTCCAGGACGGCCAGGTCGTACTGGTTGACGAACACACCGGCCGTACCATGCCGGGTCGCCGTCTGTCCGAAGGCCTGCACCAGGCCATCGAAGCCAAGGAAGGGCTCAACATCCAGGCCGAAAGCCAGACGTTGGCGTCCACGACCTTCCAGAACTACTTCCGTCTGTACAACAAACTGTCCGGCATGACCGGTACGGCCGACACCGAAGCGTTCGAATTCCACCAGATCTACAACCTGGCCGTGATGGTCATTCCGCCGAACAAGCCGTTGGCGCGCAAAGACTTCAACGACCTGGTGTTCCTGACTGCCGAAGAGAAATACGCGGCAATCATCAATGACATCAAGGACGGCATCGCCCAGGGCCGTCCGATCCTGGTGGGTACCGCCACCATCGAGACTTCCGAGCACGTGTCCAACCTGCTCAACAAGGAAGGCATCGAGCACAAAGTACTCAACGCCAAGTTCCACGAAAAAGAAGCCGAGATCATCGCCCAGGCCGGTCGCCCAGGCGCACTGACCATCGCCACCAACATGGCCGGTCGTGGTACCGACATCCTGTTGGGCGGCAACTGGGAAGTGGAAGTGGCCTCGCTCGACAACCCGACCCCTGAGCAGATCGCCCAGATCAAGGCTGACTGGCAGAAACGCCACCAGGCCGTGCTCGAATCCGGTGGTTTGCA
The DNA here is from genome assembly GCF_009659625.1 of Pseudomonas haemolytica. Lineage (GTDB taxonomy): Bacteria > Pseudomonadota > Gammaproteobacteria > Pseudomonadales > Pseudomonadaceae > Aquipseudomonas > Aquipseudomonas haemolytica. The sequence goes on from NZ_VOIW01000007.1 coordinate 278,817, forward strand.
GGTGATCGCGTCCGAGCGTCACGAATCGCGTCGTATCGACAACCAGTTGCGTGGTCGTGCCGGTCGCCAGGGTGACGCTGGTTCCAGCCGTTTCTACCTGTCGCTGGAAGACAGCCTGATGCGTATCTTCGCCTCTGATCGGGTGAAGAACTTCATGAAGGCCCTGGGCATGCAGTCCGGTGAAGCGATTGAACACCGCATGGTGACCAACGCCATCGAAAAGGCCCAGCGCAAGGTCGAAGGCCGTAACTTCGACATTCGTAAGCAACTGCTCGAGTTCGATGACGTCAACAACGAACAGCGTAAAGTGATCTATCACATGCGTAACACGTTGCTGGCCGCCGACAATATTGGCGAGACCATCGCTGATTTCCGTCAGGACGTGCTGAATGCCACCGTCAGCGCCCACATCCCGCCACAGTCCCTGCCTGAGCAGTGGGATGTCGCCGGCCTGGAAGCGGCACTGAAGAGCGATTTCGGTGTTGACCTGCCGGTTCAGCAATGGCTGGACGAAGACGACCACCTGTACGAAGAAACCCTGCGCGAAAAACTGATGGCCGAACTGCTGGCCGCGTACAACGAGAAAGAAGAGCAGGCGAGTGCCGAAGCACTGCGCACCTTCGAGAAGCAAATCGTGCTGCGCGTGCTGGATGACCTGTGGAAAGACCACCTGTCGACCATGGATCACCTGCGTCACGGCATCCACTTGCGTGGCTACGCCCAGAAGAACCCGAAGCAGGAGTACAAGCGCGAGTCGTTCACGCTGTTCTCCGAACTGCTGGATTCGATCAAGCGCGATTCGATCCGTGTGCTGTCCCACGTTCAGGTGCGTCGCGAAGACCCGATCGAAGAAGAAGCTCGCCTGCGTCAGGAAGCCGAGGCACTGGCTGCGCGCCTGCAATTCCAGCATGACGAAGCACCGGGCCTGGAAGCGCCTGAGGTGTTGGGCGAAGAGGTCGATGTGGCCCTGGCCCAAACCCCGGTTCGCAACGATCAGAAGCTGGGCCGTAACGAACTGTGCTGGTGCGGTTCGGGCAAGAAGTTCAAACACTGCCACGGCGAAATCAACTAAGATTTTCGCCTGACGCTGCAACACCCCGCGCCGCGACCGGCATTAGCCGTCGCGGCGTTTTGCCATTAATTCCCACCGTCGATAACGACGGCACAGACATCACCTATTTTTAAGGAGCGCATTCATGGCTGTTGGTCTTGGTCCTTTGCCCACATTGCACCCGGTTGCCGGTTTTGAGCTCGGTATCGCTTCGGCCGGCATCAAGCGCCCGGGGCGTAAGGATGTGGTAGTGATGCGCTGTGCCGAAGGCTCGACCGTTGCCGGTGTGTTCACCCTCAACGCTTTCTGCGCTGCGCCGGTGATCCTGGCCAAGCAACGTGTGGCCGGCACGATCCGTTACCTGCTGACCAACACCGGCAATGCCAACGCCGGCACCGGCGAGCCAGGCCTGGTGGCTGCTGCGCGCACCTGCGCCAAGCTGGCCCAACTGACCGGCGTGGACGCCAGCCAAGTGCTGCCATACTCCACCGGCGTGATCGGCGAGCCGCTGCCGGTGGAAAAAATCGAAGGCGCTTTGCAAGCTGCGTTGGATGACCTGTCTGTGGATAACTGGGCGGCTGCGGCCACTGGCATCATGACCACCGACACCTTGCCCAAAGGTGCGAGCCGCCAGTTTGTGCACGACGGCGTGACGGTTACCGTAACCGGCATCAGCAAGGGCGCGGGCATGATCCGCCCGAACATGGCCACCATGCTCGGCTATATCGCCACCGACGCCAAAGTCTCGCGCGAGGTGCTGCACAGCCTGATCCTGGACGCTGCCAACAAGTCGTTCAACCGCATCACCATCGATGGCGACACCTCGACCAACGACTGCTGCATGCTGATCGCTACCGGCCAGGCCAGCCTGCCGCCCATCACCGAAGCCAGCGGCCCGCTGTTCGCGGCGTTGAAGCAGGCAGTATTTGAAGTGTGCATGGACGTAGCCCAGGCCATCGTGCGGGACGGCGAGGGCGCGACCAAGTTCGTCACTGTTGAAGTCAACGGCGGCGCCAACCACCAGGAATGCCTGGACGTGGGCTACACCGTGGCTCACTCGCCGTTGATCAAGACCGCGCTGTTTGCGTCGGACCCGAACTGGGGCCGTATCCTGGCAGCGGTTGGCCGTGCCGGCGTGCCGGACCTGGACGTGAGCAAGATCGACGTGTTCCTCGGCGACGTGTGCATCGCCAGCGGTGGTGCTCGCGCCGAAACCTACACCGAGGCCCAGGGCTCGGCGGTCATGCAGCAGGAAGAAATCACCATCCGCATCGAATTGGGTCGTGGCGCGTGCAGCGAAACCATCTGGACCACGGACCTGTCCCACGAATACGTGAAGATCAATGCGGAATACCGTACCTGATACCAAGAGGAAACTGGCGGTGAAACGAGTGCATGTAGCAGCAGCGGTGATCCGCGGTGTCGACGGCAGGATCCTGCTGGCGCGCCGTGCCGATACCCAGCATCAAGGCGGCCTCTGGGAGTTTCCCGGGGGCAAGGTGGAGGCCGATGAATCGGTCGCCACGGCCTTGTCCCGTGAACTGCAGGAAGAGTTGGGCATCCAGGTCACCACGGCGCGACCGCTGATCAAGGTGCAGCATGATTATCCGGACAAGCAGGTGTTGCTGGATGTCTGGGAAGTCTCGGCCTTTACCGGCGAGCCCCATGGCGCCGAAGGGCAGCCGTTGGAATGGGTGACGCCACGGGACTTGGTCAACTATGAGTTCCCGGCGGCGAATGCGCCGATTGTTGCTGCTGCACGCTTGCCCGCCGAGTATTTGATCACCCCGGGCGAGCTGGAAGCCCCGACGCTGTTGCGTGGTATCCAGAAGGCTATCGCCGGTGGCATCAAGCTGGTTCAACTGCGTGCGCCCAATGGCTATGACCCCAAATACCGTGACCTGGCGGTGGATGCGGTTGGCCTGTGTGCTGGCAAGGCGCAATTGATGCTCAAGGGGCCGTTTGAATGGCTGGGGGATTTCCCTGCCGCCGGCTGGCACATGACCTCGGCGCAGTTGCGCAAATACGCCAGCAAGGGTCGCCCGCTGCCCAAAGACCGTTGGTTGGCCGCGTCCTGCCACAACGCTGAAGAACTGGCGCTGGCCGAGATGATGGACGTGGATTTTGTCACGCTGTCGCCGGTGCAGCCGACCCAGACCCATCCGGATGCGCAGCCGTTGGGTTGGGAGCAGGCGCAGGAGTTGATTCGCGGGTTCAGCAAACCAGTTTTCCTGTTGGGCGGGGTTGGGCCTGCGCAGCGGGAGAAGGCTTGGGAGGCTGGGGCCCAGGGTGTGGCAGGTATCAGGGCGTTCTGGCCGCAGGTTTGATGGTGTTCTGACGGGCCCTATCGGGAGCAAGCCCCCTCCCACATTCGACCGAGTTCCAACTTTGGAATGTGGTCTGAATGTGGGAGGGGGCTTGCTCCCGATGAGGCCCCGTCAGTCCCCTGGGAAATGTCAGTGTGGCTTGGCAGCGGCCTGCCATAACACTTCAGCAACACCTTGGCGCCGGGCAATCACCCTGGCCGCCACAAACAGCAAATCCGACAACCGATTGATATACGCCAACCCCACGCCTTCCAACGGCTCCACCGTATTCAACTGCTGACAGCGCCGCTCAGCACTGCGCGCCAGGCTGCGGCACACATGGGCTTGGGCAATCAAGGCTGAGCCACCGGGTAGGATGAAGTTCTCCAACGGCCCGACTTCTTCGTTCCAGCGATCAATCGCCGCTTCCAGCCGATCCACTTCCGCTGCATTCAACGCCTTGTACACCGGCATCGCCAGCTCACCGCCCAGGTCGAACAAACGATGTTGGCACGGTGTGAGCACCTCAATCACGTCCATCAGCGCCGGGTGCTTGCCGCTTTGCTCTTCCAGGTTGGCCAGCAACAGGCCCAATTGGCTGTTAAGCGTATCTACCTCGCCAATCGCCTCCACGCGCGGGTGGTCCTTGGGCACGCGGCGGCCGTCGCCGAGGCCGGTTTCGCCCTTGTCGCCGGTACGGGTGTAGATCTTCGACAGGCGAAAGCCCATGGTCAGTGCTCCAGTTGGGTAAGTTCTGCGGGGGACAATTGGCTGCCGGCCAGGGGCAGACGCAAGGTAAAGCAGGTGCCTTGGCCCAGGGTGGAATGCACTTCCATCTGGCCCTTGTGGTTGTTGGTAATAATGAAATACGACACCGACAGCCCAAGCCCGGTGCCCTGGCCGATTTCCTTGGTGGTGAAGAACGGTTCGAAGGTGCGCTTGCGCACGTTTTCGCTCATGCCGATGCCGTTGTCTTCCACCTGGATTTCTGCCCACGGCGGGTTGAGGCGGGTGCGCAGAATAATGCGCCCCGGCTCGCTGTCGTCGTCACGCAGGTGGATGGCTTGGGCGGCATTCTTCAGCAGGTTGAGCAGCACTTGCTCCAGCTCGTTGGCGGTGCCGGGCACCGGGCCCAGTTGCGGGTCAAACTGGCGGATGATCGCTTGGCCCTTGAAATCGAAACCGATGGTCAGGTCGAAGTCGTTGCCGGCGATTTCCACGGCCTGGTCGATCAGGGCCGGCAAATCGCAGGGGGCCATCTGGCGATTACTGCGACGGCTGAAACTGAGCATATGGGTGACGATTTTCGCCGCACGTGCACCGGCCTGCTGAATGCCGTCGAGCAACTGTGGGACTTCGCGGCCTTGCAGGTAACGATTGACTGTATCCAGCTCGATGCCCACCTGCTCGGCAAGCTCCAGGTTCTTGGGCAGGTCCGGGGACAGGCGGCGGCGGATGTTCTGCACGTTATGCAGGATCGCGCCCAGTGGGTTGTTGATCTCGTGGGCCATACCGGCGGCGAGGCCGCCGACGGAGAGCATTTTTTCCGACTGCACCATCATCTCTTCCAGGGACAGGCGCTGGGTGATGTCGTCGATACGGATCACCACGCCGCGCCCGGCACCGCCCATCAACGGGTAGAACGTCAGCGCGTAATGCTTGGGCTCGTCGTCCTTGACCCAGGTGACCCGCTCGATCCGTTCCACCGTGTGCTGCTCCACCGTGGCCTTGATTTGCGGCAGGTACGGCTTGAGCGGCTGGAAGGCGAGGAAAATCGGCTGATTCAGGGCTTCGTCCAGACGCGTACCGGAAAGGGCGGTGGCTTCCTGGTTCCACTGGGTGACATAGAGCTGCTCGTCCAGAGCGATCAGCGCCGAGGGCATCGAGTCGATAATGCTGTTGAGGTAGTTCTGGAAACCGGTGAGCTTTTTCTCGATCTTGCTGCGCACCTGGACTTCCAGTTCCAGCTTGCGGTTGGTATGCCGGGTTTCTTCGGCCAACCCCTGGGCCTGGTCGTAAGCGGCCTGGGAGTCGTCACGCGCACGCTTGAGCTGCTGCTCGCGGGCCTCGATGCGCGACAACATCGTGTTGAAGGCTTCGGCCAGGCTGCCGATTTCGTCATGGTTGCCACGCCCGGCGCGCAGGGCGTAGTTCTCTTCGCGGGTCACCTGGCGGGACAGTTCTTCCAGTTCATGGATGGGGCGCGTGATCAGGCGCTTGATCTGCCGGGCGATGACCAGCCATAGCAACACACTGAAAATCAGGATGCCCAGGCTTGCGGTCAGCGTGCCGGTATAGAAAGCCACCGGCAGTTCACTGCTGGCCACCAGTAACAAATGCCCGGAAGGCTGGGCGCCACGGGGCAGGGTGATGACCTGGTTGCTGCGAAACTCGGTGACGCGCCAGGCCTCGATATGCCGGTAGTTGTCCGGCAGGTGCAGGCGGTCGCCGTGCTGCAGCTGCGCCAGGCGGTTGCCTTCGCCGTCGTACAGGGCGGCGGCACGCAGTGGGGAATAACTGGTCAGTTCATTGAGCAGCGCTTCGGCCTTGGCTGGGGATTCGAGGGCCTCGGCGGCGAGCGACGGGTTGGACACCAGTCGGCCAATCGCCTGCAATGCCTGGGGCGCCATGCTTTCCTGGGAGATCCAGTAGGCGGCGCTGATAAACGTCAGGTTGGCCACCAGTAATACGGTGGTCAATAGCACCAGCAAGGCCGCCAGCAGTTTCTGCCCTACCGGTAGATTTTCAAGACGCTGGCGCAGTGGCATCAGGGTTTTCCCAGGTGATAGACAGGTAGGCAGGGTAGCGCGTGCCTCAGTCGCTGGCCAATCCGCGTGCGAGCAAATGCTCGACCAGCCGCGCCTGCAACTGTTGCAGATGTGGCAAGACCAACTGGTGGCGGGCCGCCGCCTGGCAAGCGTAGCCCAGCAGGTAACTGATTTCGGTGCGTCGGGCGTTGGCGACGTCCTGGTACATGGAGGAGTAATTGGCCGCGGTGGCCTGGATCACGCGCTCCACTTCAGCGTGCAGATCCTCTGCGGCCGCGGGCTGGCCGCAGTATTCCAGCAGCTCGGCCAATTCGGCGCACAAGGTTGCCACTTCACACTGATGGGCTTGCAAGCCACCATTGCGGCACTGGTAGAGCACGGTCAGCGGGTTGATGGCGCAATTGAGCGCCAGCTTGCGCCACAGGCGCGTAAGGATATCGGTCGCCCATTCGTGAGGAATGCCGGCCGCTTGCAGGTCGTCCAGCCACAGCACTGGTGTGGGATGGCCCGCGTCTCCCAGCCAGGTGTAACCGTGGCCGGCAAACACGACCCGCCAATCGCCATCGCGGAACGCGCCTTCGGTGCTGGAGGCATAGATGCAGCGGGCTGACGGCACTTGCGCAGCCACTGCGTCCTGGCTGCCCAAGCCGTTTTGCAGCAGGATCAGTTCGGCGTCCGGTGCCAGCCGATGTTGCAACTGGGCGATAGCGCTTTGGGCATCGTAGGCTTTGCACGCCACCAGCAGGCGATGAATCGGCTCGGGGCTTTCAGGTGTTTCGCCGATCACCGCATAGGTATGTTCCACGCCGTGCTCTACCAGGGTCAGCCCTTGGCCGGCTCGATAGCTGGCCAGGCGCGCGTCATTGCGCAGGATCAGCCTGACGGGCACGCCCGCACGCGCCAGCCGTGTGGCCCAGAGGGTGCCCAGGCTGCCAGCGCCGAGAATATGCCAGGGGGTCGACATCAGTTTGTGCTCCGTAGGGTCGCTCACAGTGAACGGGGCGAAAGAACCGCTATAATGCCTCGGCATTTTAGCTCGGGCGCGCTCCATCTCTACTGAGCCCGCCCCTTATATTGGAGAAATGACATGCCTTCGTTCGACGTGGTATCCGAACTGGACAAACACGAAGTCACCAACGCCGTCGAGAACGCCGTCAAGGAGCTGGACCGTCGCTATGACTTGAAAGGCAAGGGCAGCTTCGAATTCAAGGAAAAGGAACTGACCGTCAACCTGACCGCTGAAGCCGATTTCCAGCTGGAAGCGATGATCGAGATCCTCAAGCTGGCGCTGGTCAAGCGCAAGATCGACGTGCAGTGCCTTGAAGTCAAGGACGCCTACGCCTCCGGCAAACTGATGAAGCAGGAAGCCGTGCTCAAGGAAGGTATCGACAAGGAGCTGGCGAAGAAGATCGTCGCGCATATCAAGGATGCCAAGCTGAAAGTCCAGGCCGCCATCCAGGGCGAACAGGTTCGTGTCACCGGCAAGAAGCGCGACGACCTGCAAGACGCCATTGCGGCCCTGCGTGCCAAGACCTTCGACATGCCGCTGCAGTTCAATAACTTCCGCGACTGATGGCACTTTGGGGAACCTGTGGGCGTTTTTGACGTCCCACGCCCCAGAACTTACGCCTACTCTTGAGCCCTGCGGGGCTCGATTGCGTTAGTGGGTACTCAAAAAAGCCGCACATCCGGTAAACAGGAGAATGTAGATGGATTTGAACGCTGAAATGGATCACCTGATCAAGACCTCCCAGTCGTGGATCCCGATGATCATGGAATACGGCAGCCGGGTATTGCTGGCCGTCATCACCCTGGCCATTGGCTGGTGGCTGATCAACGTGTTGACCCACCGAGTGGGGCGTTTGCTGGCTATCCGCAATGCCGACCTGGCGCTGCAACATTTCATCACCAGCCTGGCAAATATCGCGCTGAAGGTCATGCTGATTGTCAGCGTAGCCTCAATGATCGGTGTGGCAACCACCTCATTCGTCGCCGCTATCGGTGCCGCAACCCTGGCCATTGGCCTGGCATTGCAGGGCAGCCTGGCCAACTTCGCCGGTGGCGTGTTGATTCTGCTGTTCCGCCCGTTCCGCATTGGTGACTGGATCGAAGCCCAGGGTACTTCCGGTACGGTCGATAGCATTCAGATCTTTCACACGGTGATCCGCACCGGTGACAACAAGACAGTAATCGTGCCCAACGGCATCCTGTCCAACGGCATCATCACCAACACCAATCGCCAGCCGACCCGCAAGGTGGTGTTTGATGTAGGTGTGGATTACGAGGCAGACCTGCAGAAGGCCCGCGAAGTCCTGCTGGAGTTGGCCAAAGACCCGCGCGTGCTGGCAGACCCTGCGCCAGTGGCGGTGGTTTCGACCTTGGGCGACAGCTCCATCACTGTTTCCCTGCGCTGCTGGACCAATACCCCGGATTATTGGGACGTAATGTTTATGTTTAATGAACTGGCGCGTGACCGTTTGAAAGCTGCCGGGATTGATATTCCGTTTCCGCAGCGGGTTATTCGCGTGATGCAGGAAAGTGTCACAAAATAATTTGACGTGACGCTATCGAACTTGGCCGAAAGGTCAGGTTCAATGCTCTCGTTAGTTAGCTTGCTAGTTATTTTTCCAGTGAAATAAAACTGCAATAAAAAAGCCACTCCCTGTTTGAACACAGGAGCGGCTTTTTTGTTTAAAGCCGAAGCCTTAAGTCATCTTCGTAATTAAATGGGTAATTACAAGATGTTCAGCGGGTATTGCGCGATCAGACGCAGTTCGTCCAGGGACGGCGATCCGTACACGTTATCAGACGAGCGATAAGTCGCTTGACGCAGGCGCAGGCTCAGATCTTTTGCCGCACCGCTCTGGATTACGTATTTAGCCTCGATATCACGCTCCCACTCTTTGCCGTTGCTAGTGAGGTTGGTGTTGGCGCCGCTACCCGTTACGTAACGAGTCATGAAGCTCAGGCCAGGAATACCAAAGGTCGCCATGTTGATGTCGTAGCGAGCTTGAAAGGACTTCTCACCTTCAGCGTTGAAGTCGGAACGGGCGATGGAGTTGGCCAGGAAAATCGTTCCGCCGCCGTCTACGCCGTAGCCGTACTGGCCGTCGCCGCTGACCTTCTGGGCTGCCAGGGTGAAGGTGTGGGCGCCAATGGTGTACGCGCCTTGCAAGCTGAACGCGCGGTTGTCGAGCTTGGTAGTACTGTCCTTGTCAGCACGTACCAGACCAGCGCCGTCGCTCTTGGTGTCGTAGATGTTGAAGTCGACAGCCACGGATTGGTCATCGCTCAGCGCGTGAGTCCAGTTCACGTTGGCGTAGAGCTTTCTCCAGTAGTCTTCCACTTTCGAGTAGTAGAGGCTGGTGGTGAACTCCGGGCTCCAAGCGTATACACCGCCCACGAAGTTGGCGTCTCGCAGGCCGCGGTTTGAACCTGGCTCTGAGCTGCCGATACTGTCCCTGTAGGTCTGGTCCTGCGCCACAATCGAGGTGAAGTGACCGGCCTCCAGTTTCAGATCTTTGATTTCGTTGCTGGTGATGGAGATGCCCTGCGGCAGTTCCGGGAGCAAACGGCTGTCATCCGAGGCAAACACCGGTGCGGTGGTGTATTGATCACCGACTTTGAGCACGGTGTTGGAAATGCGGAATTTCACCGCGGCGCCACCCTTTGAGTACTCATCCTGAGCGCGACCATCGGAGCCGTTAGGGAACAGCCCAGTGCCGGCGCGGCCCTTGCCGCTGTCCAGTTTGATGCCCATCAAGCCGATGACATCTACACCGACACCGATGGTGCCTTGGGTGTAGCCCGAACTGAACAGGCCGTGGAAACCGAGACCGGTTTCTTCACGACGGCTCGGGCCTGTGTCGTTGTTACGGTAGTCGCGGCTGAAGTACAGGGTACGCGTCAGAATGCTGGCGGTACTGTCTTCAATGAAGCCCTTGGAATCATCTTGGGCGGACGCCATTGCGAACTGCGAGGTGCCTGCTGAAACAGCCAGGGCGATCATGCTCCACTTCATCACGCGCATCGTGATTTGCTCCTTTGGTTTTAGGAAGAGTAACTGCCGTCCCACCTGTATTTTTATCTGGGCGGCTCTTTCTTTATTTGTGTCGGCGCAAAGTTATATCACGCAGACTCTAATGACGATACTTGCCCATCTTTCCTTTCAGCTTCTTTACGAGGCTGTCGTAAATCGCTAGATCCATGTCGCAAATTCACAGCCTGAATGTAACCAGGCTGACAACTTCAATGCTCTTTTCCTACTTCTTTCAAAGTTTGAACTCTTCCTTGATACGCACTGAATCGCTGCTGTTTTTTATCGCGAAACACCTGCTTCCAAACGGGTGCCGTTGCCGACGATACGGTGGTGAATGCAACAAGCGTGCACAAACCGCCAACCGAATGTCATTTTTTCGTGAAAAGCGTTACGGGAGTGTAAAAACCGCATAAGCACGGGCTTTTTACGCCATTTGGTTCGGGCTTGACGCCCGTGTGTTACACCTGACCGGTCGTACACAAAACCTGCACCTGGGCAAAACGTTACCGGTTCACCCTCATCAGTGGGTAGTCGGGGGAGCCCTTTGACGCATAAGTGGGTCATTTTGGTGCGGCCCGTTGAAGCCCGGCCTAGCGTAGTTCAAATATTTGCCTGCCTCTAAAGGGTGCGTTTTTTTTACCGGTTGCCTCAAGGCTCCCCGTATTCGCCGTGAAGCCTTGGGCATTCGAAGGTATGCTGGGCGCCTGAAACCGACCTGCCGAACGGAGTGCCCACGTGTTCGCCCTAGATCAACGCCTGCAACAAGACACCTTGGCCATTGGGGACTTCCCGCTCTGTCGCCTGCTGCTGTCCAATGACTCGAACTACCCCTGGTTCATCCTGGTACCGCGCATCGACGGTATCAGCGAAGTGTTTCAACTGGATGTCGCCGCTCAACAAACGTTGTGGAAAGAAACCACGGCCCTGGCGCAGTTGCTTAACGACGGGTTGGCCGCCGATAAGATGAACATCGGTGCGCTGGGCAACGTCGTCAGCCAGTTGCATGTGCATGTGATCGTACGCAGGCGTGACGACGCCGCCTGGCCGGCGCCGGTGTGGGGCAAGCACCCAGCCCGGCCTTATACCGACGAGCAAGTGGCGGCGATTCGCGCCCGTATGCGTGAGCTGTTGCCTGCCGACTTTATCTTTACCCAGGACTGAACCATGGACCTGCAAGAGCGCGTCACCGACCTGGAGAGCCGCCTGGCCTTCCAGGACGACACCATCGAGACACTCAATGACATACTGGTCGCCCAGCAACGGGCGGTTGAGCGCCTGCAATTGCAAATGACCGCATTGCTCAAGCGCCAGGAAGAAATGGGCGGCCAGTTCGAGTCATCCGAAGAAGAAGCGCCACCGCCGCACTATTGAAAGGTGCAGGCAATAAAAAACCGCGATCCAGCCAACGCTGGATTGCGGTTTTTTTTGCAGCGAAGGCTGGGGTCAGCGACGCGGCAGGGCAGCGATTACATCTTCGGCTTGCAGGCCCTTGTCGCGGTTCATCACCGAGAACTCCACGCGCTGGCCTTCGACCAGGACGCGGTGGCCTTCGCCACGGATAGCCCGGAAGTGGACGAAGATATCGTCGCCCGAATCGCGGGAAATGAAGCCGAAGCCTTTGGAGGTGTTGAACCACTTGACGGTCCCGGTATCCCGGTTGGTCATGTCGTAGTTTTGCGACGCGGCCGCAGGGGACGAACGGTAGAAGCTGATGGCCAAATGAAGAACGATGGCGACCACAGCAATCACCAGGCTGAGCAGGATGGCCGGGTGGCCACCGACTTCAGGCATGGGCGCCAGGAGGGTGAGGGTTTGTACGACAACAGTCAGCACCAGCAGCGCACTGACCAGGTTTTGCAGTTGATGACGCGTGCCTTTGTTCCAGTAAGGGATTACCGGTGCGAGCGTCAGGTTAAGAAGGCCGAACAAGGCCAGGTACAGAGCGTCGTGTTGTTGCAGGTAGGGCAGGCTTTCAGGCTGCAGGCTCGGGATAAAGGACAGCAGCAACGCTGCAACGCCCGTTAGCAGGTGGACGATTTTCAACATTTTGATTAACTCACGTTAAGACGGATCACAAGGAAGAGCTGACCGGCACGGTTCGCTTCTGAACAATGGGAGGCGTTGGGCACGTACGCGGGTATCAGCCTATGTGGCGTGCCGCAGAAATAAACGGCAGCCACACGCCGTCTATTTAACAGCAAAGGCTGTGCCTACTCAAATCAAGCATTTCGAGGTGTTGCGTCGGGCACGGCATTTCTGCGGCAAACGCTTGTCCTAGACAGGTGCAGGTTTTTTGAGTGGCATGCTGGAGACTCTTCCTACGGGTAGAAAGGCTTGCCAATTCACGTCTGCGGGTGGTGCGAGGGCGATTTGCCGCATGCTGCCTGGGTGTGTCGGGCTGCAAGGGGCTCGCTCTCTTGCTAGAGTGGTCCTGCACCTGATCAATGAATGCTCGTCAATTGAAGGGGAAAAACATGGCAATCGATATTGGTATCAGTGAAGAAGACCGTAAATCCATCGTCGACGGACTCTCGCGGCTGCTGTCCGATACCTATGTTCTGTATCTGAAGACCCACAACTTCCATTGGAACGTCACTGGCCCCATGTTCCGTACGCTGCACTTGATGTTCGAGGAGCAGTACAACGAACTGGCGCTGGCAGTGGACTCCATCGCCGAGCGCATCCGTGCCCTGGGTTTCCCGGCACCGGGCGCCTATTCGATTTACGCCCGCCTGTCTTCGATAAAGGAAGAGGAGGGTGTGCCGAGCGCCGAAGAGATGATCAAGCAACTGGTCGCCGGCCAGGAAGCGGTCACGCGTACCGCGCGAGGCATTTTCCCGCTGCTCGACAAGGTCAGCGATGAACCGACGGCGGACCTGTTGACCCAGCGTATGCAGGTCCACGAAAAAACCGCGTGGATGTTGCGTTCCCTGCTTGAAAACCAGTAACTGCCGAACCCGGGCGGCGCCTTTTGGGCGCTGCCTGCTTATTTCCCTGCGCTTCCTAGAGTTGTCCTACGACTAACAACTCCCCGTCTTCTGGCTGCTCCGCGCCTCCTGCTGTTTTATAGACCCATCGCCCAATGGGAGAAGCCCATTGGCTGCTGTTTGGCAATGGAGTGTCAGGTGTATGTCACGTGGAGTGGGTAAGGGAGTGATGGAAACCTGTGGTTTTCACAAGATAAAGATCGACCCCTTTGATAAAGGGTTTGACATGGGGATGGCCAAGCCATTGTCCCGGTCGGTCAGGCTCAACGGGTTTTCCACCTGTCTGCGGCTTGAACAGATCTATTGGAACATCCTGACGGAGATCGCCAGGATCAATACCTGTTCAGTCAGTGCGTTGTTGTCTTATGTCGATAGGGAAGTGCATTTGCGCTACGGGGGCGTCAAGAACTTCAGTGGGTTGGTGAGGGTGGTGTGCGTGGTGCATGTGCTAAAAGATCGCGCCGCCCTCACGTCTGCGGACACGCTTGTGCAATAGGCGCAGGCTTTGGGGCCGGCCCTTCATCCCCGCGGGCCGGGCCTGGGGCAGAAAGCCGGCTGCGCTGCCTTGATTTACCAGATATAATCCCGCGCTTTGCTGCGCATGCCGGGCTTTATGCACAGGGCAGGGCGTGGCGCTGTAACGATCTGATCGCCGAGACATCTCCATGCCCATGTACGACTATCAATGCGCTTCCTGTGGTCACCAGTTGGAAGCCATTCAGAAGATCAGCGCAGCACCGCTGGTCGATTGCCCTGCCTGCCAGGCACCTGAGTTGAAGAAGATGTTGTCCATGCCGGGCTTCCGCCTGAGCGGCAGCGGCTGGTACGAGACCGATTTCAAGACCGGCGCCAAGAAGAACCTGGCGGGCGGCGACAAAGCAGACTGAGTTGAACTCTACGCGCAGGCTCCTGCATTATCCGTCTCCTGCTTAACTGTACGGTGACGAGGCAGGCCTCCACCGAATTTCGAATTACGAGAAGTGAAACCACGACCATGATGCGCAGCCACTATTGCGGCCAACTGAACGAGACCCTGGAAGGTCAGGAAATCACCCTTTGCGGATGGGTTCACCGTCGCCGCGACCACGGCGGGGTGATCTTCCTCGATATCCGTGATCGTGATGGTCTGGCCCAGGTGGTGTTCGACCCGGACCGCGCCGAGAGCTTCGCCGCCGCCGACCGCGTGCGTAGCGAATACGTCGTGAAAATCACCGGCAAGGTGCGCCTGCGCCCGGCCGGTGCTGTGAACAAGAACATGGCGTCCGGCGGTATCGAAGTGCTGGGCTACGAGCTGGAAGTGCTGAACGAATCGGAAACCCCGCCGTTCCCACTCAACGAATACTCCGACGTGGGCGAAGAAACCCGCCTGCGCTACCGCTTCCTGGACCTGCGTCGTCCGGAAATGGCCGAGAAGCTGCGCCTGCGTTCGCGCATGACCACCAGCATCCGCCGCTTCCTCGATGAGAACGGCTTCCTTGACGTCGAAACGCCAATCCTTACCCGGGCGACTCCGGAAGGCGCGCGTGACTACCTGGTGCCTAGCCGTACCCACGCCGGCAGCTTCTTCGCCTTGCCGCAATCGCCGCAGCTGTTCAAGCAACTGCTGATGGTGGCCGGCTTCGACCGTTACTACCAGATCGCCAAGTGCTTCCGTGACGAAGACCTGCGTGCGGATCGCCAGCCTGAATTCACCCAGATCGACATCGAGACCAGTTTCCTCGATGAAAAAGAGATCATGGGCCTGACCGAACAAATGATCCGCAACCTGTTCAAGGAAGTGCTGGACCTGGAGTTCGGCGAATTCCCGCACATGACCTTCGAAGAAGCCATGCGCCGCTACGGTTCCGACAAGCCCGACCTGCGTAACCCGCTGGAACTGGTGGACGTGGCCGACCAGCTCAAGGAAGTCGACTTTAAGGTGTTCAGCGGCCCGGCCAACGACCCTAAATGCCGCATCGCCGCCCTGCGCGTGCCTGGCGGCGCGAGCATGCCGCGCAAGCAGATCGACGACTACACCAAGTTCGTTGGCATCTACGGTGCCAAGGGCCTGGCGTACATCAAGGTCAACGAGCGCGCCAATGGCGTTGACGGTCTGCAATCGCCGATCGTGAAGAACATTCCACTGGACAACCTGAACGCGATCCTCGACCGCGTCGGTGCAGTTGACGGCGACATCGTGTTCTTCGGCGCCGACAAGGCCAAGATCGTCAGCGAAGCCCTGGGCGCGCTGCGCATCAAGCTCGGCCACGACTTGAACCTGCTGACCTGCGAATGGGCACCGATGTGGGTCGTCGACTTCCCGATGTTCGAAGAGAACGACGACGGCAGCTTCAGCGCCTTGCACCACCCGTTCACCGCACCGAAGTGCTCCCCGCAAGAGCTGGAAGCCAACCCGGCAGGCGCGTTGTCCCGTGCCTACGACATGGTGTTGAACGGTACTGAGCTGGGTGGCGGCTCGATCCGTATCCACCGCAAAGAGATGCAACAGGCGGTGTTCCGCCTCCTGGGCATCAACGAAGCGGAACAGGAAGAGAAGTTCGGCTTCCTGCTCGATGCCCTGAAGTACGGCGCACCGCCACACGGTGGCCTGGCGTTCGGCCTGGACCGTCTGGTCATGCTGATGACCGGCGCCCAGTCGATCCGTGAAGTGATTGCCTTCCCGAAAACCCAGAGCGCTGCGGACGTCATGACCCAGGCTCCGGGTGTGGTGGATGCCAAGGCGCTGCGCGAGCTGCACATCCGTCTGCGCGAGACGCCGAAGGCTGAGTAAGGCTGCAGCGTGAAAGCGCGATAAGGTTGTACGCAGTCAAAAAGGCGCATCTTCGGATGCGCCTTTGCGTTTAAAAGAAGGAAATCCTGCCTGGGGCGGGATTGATAAGGTTTCTAGAGAATTTCGGAGTTGTGTTATGGCTGGCCATTCCAAGTGGGCGAACATCAAGCACCGCAAAGAGCGTCAGGATGCCAAGAAGGGCAAGATATTCACCAAGTGGATTCGCGAACTGACCGTCGCTGCCCGCCAGGGTGGCGGTGACCCAGGCTCCAACCCGCGTCTGCGTCTGGCGCTGGACAAGGCACTGGGCGCCAACATGAGCCGCGACATCATTGACCGCGCTGTGGCCCGTGGTGCCGGCGCGGCCGATACCGACGACATGGTCGAGCTGACCTACGAAGGCTACGGCCCGGGCGGCGTGGCGGTGATGGTCGAGTGCATGACCGACAACCGCAACCGCACCGCCGCAGCCGTGCGCCATGCGTTCAGCAAGTGCGGTGGCAACCTTGGCACGGATGGTTCGGTGGCCTACCTGTTCGAGCGCAAGGGCCAGATTTCCTTCGCGCCTGGCACCGATGAAGACGCGCTTATGGAAGCGGCGATGGAGGCGGATGCCGACGACGTGGTGACCAACGAAGACGGTTCCATCGATGTGTTTACCTCGTTTGCCGGCTTCTACGCGGTGCGTAACGCCCTGGAAGCCGCCGGGTTCAAAGGTACCGACGCTGAAATCGTGATGCTGCCGACCACCAGTGCCGAGCTGGACCTTGAGGGTGCGCAGAAGGTGTTGAAGATGCTGGATATGCTTGAAGACCTGGATGATGTGCAGAATGTTTATTCGAATGCCGACATCCCGGAAGACGTAGCCGAACAGCTAGCCTGAAGAACGATGTAGGTCCAAATGTGGGAAGGGGGCTTGTGTGGGAGGGTGCAAGCCCCCTCCCACACAAGCCCCCTTCCCACATTGGATTCTCGGTGTATCAAAAAATGTGTTTATCCAAACCGCAGGCGTTATGACTTTAATCCTAGGTATCGACCCCGGTTCGCGCATCACCGGTTTTGGCGTGGTGCAACACACCCCGCGCGGCTGTGTTTACGTGGCCTCGGGCTGTATCCGCACCGGCGCGGGTGAATTAGCCGAGCGTTTGCAAATCGTCTATCGCGGCGTACGTGAAGTCATTCAGACCTATGGCCCGGTCACCATGGGCATCGAAAAGGTGTTCATGGCCAAGAACGCCGACTCGGCGTTGAAGCTTGGCCAGGCCCGTGGCGCGGCGATCGTGGCAGGTGCCGAGGAGGGCATGGAGATCGCTGAGTACACCGCGACCCAGGTCAAACAGGCGGTTGTCGGCACCGGCGCGGCCAACAAGGAGCAGGTGCAGATGATGGTCATGCACATGCTCAAACTCACCTCAAAACCGCAGATCGACGCCTCCGACGCCCTGGCCATTGCCATTTGCCATGCACACACCCGCTCCAGCCTGTTGCCTCACGGCTTGGGCACCGCACGTAGTCGTGGCGGGCGGCTGCGTCTCTGATAGCATCAGCGCAATTGTTAGTTGCGGTCAGGCCCTGATCTGACCCCCAAGCTTTAAGGATCTGAACCGTGATTGGACGCTTGCGCGGCACCCTGGCTGAGAAACAGCCGCCGCACCTGATTCTGGATGTGAATGGATTGGGTTATGAGCTTGAAGTGCCCATGACCACCTTGTATCGCTTGCCCTCGGTCGGTGAGCCGATAACCTTGCACACGCATTTGGTAGTGCGCGAAGACGCGCAACTGCTCTATGGTTTCATCGGCAAGCGTGATCGCGATTTCTTCCGCGAGCTGATCCGTCTCAATGGCGTGGGGCCGAAATTGGCCCTGGCGCTGATGTCGAGCCTGGAAGTGGATGAACTGGTACGTGCCGTTTCTGCCCAGGACACTTCGGCCCTGACCAAGGTGCCGGGCGTGGGCAAGAAGACCGCCGAGCGCCTGTTGGTAGAGCTCAAGGACCGTTTCAAAGCCTGGGAGGTGGTGCCGAGCATGTTTGCCCTGGTGCCGAACCAGCCGGATATGCCGGCAGGCCAGGTCGCCAGTGCCGAAAGCGATGCGGTCAGTGCGTTGATCTCCCTGGGCTACAAGCCCCAAGAGGCCAGCAAGGCGGTATCGGCCATCAAGGACAAGAACCTGAGCAGCGAAGACATGATCCGCCGAGCCCTGAAGGGAATGATTTAAGTGATTGAAGCTGACCGTCTGATCGCGGCCACCGGCCCGCGTGACCGCGAAGAAGTCCAGGACCGGGCCATCCGCCCCCTGAGCCTGGCCGAGTACATCGGCCAGCCTACCGTGCGCGAGCAGATGGAGCTGTTCATCCAGGCCGCGCGCGGGCGCAGTGAGTCCCTGGACCACACCTTGATCTTTGGGCCGCCGGGGTTGGGCAAGACCACCCTGGCCAATATCATTGCCCAGGAAATGGGCGTGTCGATCAAGTCCACCTCCGGTCCGGTGCTGGAGCGTCCTGGCGACTTGGCGGCGCTGCTGACCAATCTTGAGCCCCACGATGTGCTGTTTATCGACGAGATCCATCGGTTGTCGCCGATTGTCGAGGAAGTGCTGTACCCGGCCATGGAGGACTTCCAGCTCGACATCATGATCGGTGAAGGCCCGGCGGCCCGTTCGATCAAGCTCGACCTGCCGCCGTTCACCCTGGTTGGGGCGACCACGCGTGCGGGCATGCTCACAAACCCGCTGCGAGACCGTTTCGGCATTGTCCAACGTCTAGAGTTCTATAGCACCGCCGATCTTGCGACCATCGTCAGCCGCTCGGCGAGCATTCTCGGCTTGCCCCTGGACCCGGAAGGCGCCTTTGAAATCGCCCGCCGCGCCCGTGGCACGCCACGGATTGCCAACCGCCTGCTGCGCCGCGTGCGCGACTTTGCCGAGGTACGTGCCAAGGGCCACATCACCAAGGCGGTTGCTGACCTGGCGCTGAACCTGCTGGATGTGGACGAGCATGGCTTCGATCACCAGGATCGGCGTCTACTCTTGACCATGATCGAGAAGTTCGACGGTGGCCCGGTCGGCGTGGACAGCCTGGCCGCGGCCATCAGTGAAGAGCGTCATACTATCGAGGACGTGCTGGAGCCATACCTGATCCAGCAGGGCTACATCATGCGTACACCGCGGGGCAGGGTGGTGACGCGCCACGCTTATCTGCACTTTGGGCTAAACATTCCGTCACGATTGGGGGAGATGCCTGCGGTAGACGAATTCCTTGATGCAGTGGACGATTAAAAAGGTCACGCCAGACGATTTATCTGAGGTTTGTGCTGTCCTAGTGGCTGGCGTCGTCATTCAGGCAGTACAAATGTTTCAGCTAATGAAAAAACAGTTGCCTAGCCAATTGGCAACCTGAGGAGTAAGCACTAGAGTATGCGCGCGCAAAACGGGGATCAGTCGTTCGCACATCGCTGTCGCGTTTATTACGAGGACACCGATGCTGGCGGCATCGTGTATTACGTCAATTACCTCAAGTTCATGGAGCGGGCTCGAACCGAGCGGCTACGGGAGCTGGGCTTTGCCCAATCCCAGCTGGCAGGGGAGGACCTGTTATTCGTCGTGCATTCCAGCGAGGCGCGTTACCACGCACCGGCGCGACTGGACGACGAGCTGCTGGTCAGCGCTGAAGTAATCGAATTGAACCGTGCCAGCCTGCGTTTCAAACAGCAGGTCAGGCGGGCCACGGATGCAACGCTGCTCTGTGAGGGGCAGTTCCTGGTGGCGTGTGTGCGCACCAACAGCTTGAAACCTCGGGCCATTCCCGAAACTCTACGTGCGGCCTTTGCTGCCGTGAGCGGCGCGGGTCAACAATCAAAGCAGGAGATTTAGCGTGGAACCTACCGTCGTCGACCATTCCTCCATGTGGAGCCTGGTCAGCAATGCCAGTATCGTGGTTCAACTGGTCATGCTGACCCTGGTAGCCGCATCGGTTACCTCTTGGGTCATGATTTTTCAGCGCAGCAACCTGCTGCGCGCCGGTCGACGTGCCCTGGAGAGCTTCGAAGAGCGCTTCTGGTCGGGTATCGACCTGTCCAAGCTGTACCGCCAGGCCGGTAGCAACCCGGACCCGGACTCGGGCGTCGAGCAGATCTTCCGTGCCGGCTTCAAGGAATTCTCCCGCCTGCGCCAGCAGCCTGGGGTTGACCCGGAAGCGGTGATGGAAGGCGTAGCGCGTGCCATGCGCGTGGCTATCTCCCGTGAAGAAGAGAAGCTGGAACAGAGCCTGCCGTTCCTTGCCACCGTAGGCTCCGTCAGCCCGTACATCGGTCTGTTCGGCACTGTGTGGGGGATCATGAACTCCTTCCGCGGCCTGGCCCAGGCCCAGCAAGCCACACTGGCCACCGTGGCCCCGGGTATTGCCGAAGCCCTGATCGCCACCGCGATCGGCCTGTTCGCCGCTATCCCCGCAGTAATCGCCTACAACCGTTTTGCTGCAACCAGCGAAACGTTGATCGGCCGTTACTACACCTTCGCCGATGAATTCCAGGCGATCCTGCACCGTAAAGTGCACACCAGCGAAGAATAAGCAGGTAATTCCCAATGGCTTTAATCGCTCGAGCTCGCAAAAAGCGCAAGCCGGTCGCCGAGATGAACGTAGTGCCCTACATCGACGTGATGCTGGTGCTGCTGGTCATCTTCATGGTGACCGCGCCGATGCTCAACCAGGGCGTGAAGGTTGATCTGCCCAAGGTTTCCAGTGAAGCCTTGCCGCAGGACAACAACACTCAGGTCCTGACCATTTCGATCAAGGCTGACAAGACCTACTACTGGAACCTTGGCAGCGAAGTCGACACGCAGAAGCAGCAGGACAAGGCCCTGACCTTGCCGGCGATGACCGATGCGGTGACCAAGATCATTCGCTCCGGCAACGAAGGCGGCAAGCACACCCAGGTATTTATCCGCGGCGACAAATCGGTCGACTACGGCTCCGTCATGGGCGCCATGGGCGGGCTGCAGAAGGCCGGCGTCGGTAACGTTGGCTTGATTACCGAGGCGCCCTGATGCAGCAACAGCGAGAGCCGTCCGCCTCGGAAAGCTACTTCTGGCCTGGCGTGTGGGCAATAGCCCTGCACGTCCTGGTGTTCGGCATGCTGTTCGTCAGCTTTGCCATGACCCCGGACCTGCCGCCAGCCAAGCCGATCGTGCAGGCGACCCTGTATCAGCTGAAATCGAAAAGCCAGGCCACCACCCAGACCAATCAGAAGATTGCGGGTGAGGCCCAGAAGTCGGCTGCGCGCCAGACTGAAGTCGAGCAGATGGAACAGAAGAAGGTCGAGCAGGAAGCGGTGAAGGCTGCTGCGGAACAAAAGAAAGAAGAG
Source organism: Pseudomonas haemolytica (assembly GCF_009659625.1). GTDB lineage: Bacteria > Pseudomonadota > Gammaproteobacteria > Pseudomonadales > Pseudomonadaceae > Aquipseudomonas > Aquipseudomonas haemolytica. Next base: position 300,099 of record NZ_VOIW01000007.1, read on the forward strand.
GCGGCTCAAAAGGCCGAGGAATCGAAAAAGGCTGACGAAGCGAAGAAAGCCGACGAAGCGAAAAAGGCTGATGAAGCCAAGAAAGCCGAGAAAGCTGCCGAAGCGAAAAAGGCCGAAGAGAAACAATTGGCTGATATAGCCAAGAAGAAATCTGAAGAAGAAGCCAAAAAGGCTGCCGAAGAAGAGGCCAAGAAAAAGGCCGCTGAAGAAGCCAAGAAAAAGATAGTCGAAGACGCGAAGAAGAAAGCCGCCGAAGACGCCAAGAAAAAAGCTGAAGCAGACGAGGCGAAGAAGAAAGTCGCCGACGACGCGAAGAAGAAAGCTGCCGCCGACGCCTCCAAGAAAAAGGCCCAGGAAGCAGCGCGCAAATCCGCCGAAGAGAAAAAGGCCCAGGCCCTGGCAGATTTGCTTTCCGACACGCCGCAACGTCAGCAAGCCTTGGCCGATGAGCGTGGTGATGAAGTCGCGGGCAGTTTCGACGACCTGATTCGGGCACGGGCAGCGGAAGGTTGGACACGTCCACCTTCGGCACGTAAAGGCATGACAGTAGTGCTGCAGATCGGCATGTTGCCGGACGGTACGGTGACTTCGGTCAGCGTGGCCAAGTCCAGTGGTGACGGTTCGTTCGACAGTTCGGCGGTTGCCGCGGTCAAGAATATTGGCCGGTTGACCGAGATGCAGGGAATGAAACCAAGTGACTTCGCTCCCTATCGTTCATTCAAGATGACATTCACACCTGAGGATCTAGCCTTGTGAGAAACCTTCTTCGAGGAATGCTTGTCGTTATTTGCTGTATGGCAGGGATAGCGGCGGCGGATGAAAAGAACATCCTGGTTACCAGCGGTAGCGATCGGGCCACCCCGATTGCAGTTGTACCGTTCGGTTGGCAAGGCGGCAGCGTGCTGCCGGACGACATGGCCCAGATCGTCAGCGACGACCTGCGTAACTCCGGTTACTACGCGCCGATTCCGAAAGGCAACATGATCAGCCAGCCCAACCAGGCCAGCGAAGTCGTGTTCCGTGACTGGAAAGCCGTGGGCGCGCAGTACCTGATGGTTGGCAACATCACGCCAGCCGGCGGTCGCCTGCAGATCCAGTACACGTTGTTCAACGTGGCCACCGAGCAGCAGGTCTTGACCGGCAGCGTTTCGGGTACCGCCGAACAACTGCGCGACATGGCCCACTACATCTCGGACCAGTCGTTTGAAAAACTCACCGGTATCAAGGGGGCGTTCTCCACGCGCCTGCTGTATGTGACGGCTGAGCGGTTCTCGGTAGACAACACTCGCTACACCCTGCAACGTTCGGACTACGACGGTGCCCGCGCAGTGACCTTGCTGCAGTCCCGTGAGCCAATCCTGTCGCCGCGCTTCGCGCCGGACGGCAAGCGAATCGCCTATGTTTCGTTCGAGCAGCGCCGCCCGCGTATCTTCGTGCAGCACATTGATACTGGCCGTCGTGAGCAGATCACCAACTTTGAAGGCCTCAACGGTGCACCGGCCTGGTCGCCGGATGGTTCGCGCCTGGCTTTCGTGCTGTCCAAGGACGGCAACCCGGATATCTACGTGATGAACATGGCCTCGCGCCAGCTCAGCCGTGTGACCAGCGGCCCGGGTATCAACACCGAACCGTTCTGGGGTAAAGATGGTTCGACCATCTATTTCACTTCCGACCGTGGCGGCAAGCCTCAGGTCTACAAGGCAAACGTGAACGGTGGCGGTGCGGAGCGTGTTACCTTTATCGGTAACTACAACGCCAACCCTAAGCTTTCGGCGGATGAAAAGACGTTGGTGATGATTCACCGTCAGGATGGTTTCACTAATTTCCGGGTTGCGGCCCAGGATTTGCAGCGCGGAACCGTAAAAATCCTTACAGATACCAACCTTGATGAGTCAGCCACTGTTGCACCCAACGGCACCATGGTAATCTACGCCACCCGCCAGCAGGGCCGGGGAGTCTTGATGCTCGTGTCCATTAATGGACGCGTAAGGCTCCCACTTCCTACCGCACAAGGCGAAGTCAGAGAACCATCCTGGTCCCCTTACCTGAACTGACGCGGCGCTACAAAAAGAAGTACTTAACACACTGGGGTTCATTAGGAGTTTCACGATGGAAATGCTGAAGTTTGGTAAGTTTGCTGCTCTGGCTCTGGCTCTGTCCGTAGCCGTTGGTTGCTCCTCTAAAGGCGGCGACAATGCCGGTGAAGGCGCTGCTGTTGATCCAAACGCTGGTTACGGCGCTAACACTGGTGCAGTTGACGGCTCCCTGAGCGAAGAAGCTGCTCTGCGCGCTATCACCACTTTCTACTTCGAATACGACAGTTCGGACCTGAAGCCAGAAGCCATGCGCGCTCTGGACGTTCACGCCAAGGACCTGAAAGCTAACGGCGCTCGCGTTGTTCTGGAAGGTAACACTGACGCCCGTGGTACTCGTGAGTACAACATGGCACTGGGCGAGCGTCGTGCGAAAGCCGTTCAGCGCTACCTGGTACTGCAAGGTGTTGCTCCAGGCCAACTGGAACTGGTTTCCTACGGTAAAGAGCGTCCAGTTGCAACTGGCAACGACGAACAGTCGTGGGCTCAGAACCGTCGCGTCGAACTGCGTAAGTAATTCGTCATGCGAACGTGCCGTCGTGCTCTAACTGTATTGGCTCTCAGCCTCGCACCGCTTGCGGTGTGGGCTGCGGTTCCTGTAACGGATAGCAACTCAGGCTATAACAATAGCGGGAGCAGTTATCCGCCAGCGGGTTATGGCACGAACGGCGCCTATGCTGGGGGAGCGGCTACGTCCGCACCCTCGGCACAGGGCGAACTGTTCAACCAGCTGCAACGCATGCAGGATCAATTGTCGCAGCAACAAGGCGCCATTGAAGTTCTGCAGAATCAAGTGAACCAGCTGAAGCAAGAAGGCCTGGAGCGATACCAGGATCTTGATCGTCGTATTGGAGCCGGTGTTGCACCTGCCGCTACTCCTGATAATTCTTCTGCCGGTGGCGCGCCTAGCGCCGCTGCCGGTGGCGCAGCAGCGGGGGCCGCAGCTGCCGCCCCTGCTGCCAGTAGTGAACCGGGTGATCCGGCGAAGGAAAAACTGTATTACGATGCAGCCTTCGACCTGATCAAGGCCAAGGATTTCGATAAGGCCAGCCAGGCTTTTACCGCATTCCTGCGCAAATATCCCAACAGCCAATACGCGGGCAATGCCCAGTACTGGTTGGGTGAGGTGAACCTGGCAAAGGGTGATTTGCAAGCTGCGGGCCAGGCGTTTGCCAAGGTCAGCCAACTGTACCCCAAGCACGCCAAGGTGCCGGACTCACTGTACAAACTCGCTGACGTAGAGCGCCGTCTGGGTCATACCGACAAGGTCAAAGGCATTCTGCAGCAGGTGGTTGCCCAGTATCCCGGTACTTCCGCTGCCCAGTTGGCCCAACGGGATCTGCAGCGCTTGTAAACGCGCTTTTCCCGTTTAGAAGAAACCCGCGCCTGGCGCGGGTTTTTTCGTTAGAATCCACGCCCTTTTATGAAATACGCTTTTTGGGGTTGGCGCGTTGGCGCAATCCCATGAAGTGCCTGACGGAGGCGGACAGCCTGTTTAGCTGTTACGCCCGTGGCGACTATGCAAGACACATTACGCATCACCGAAGTTTTTTACTCGTTACAGGGTGAAACGCGCACTGCTGGCCTGCCCACCGTATTTGTACGGTTGACCGGCTGCCCATTGCGTTGCCAATACTGTGACAGCGCCTACGCCTTCAGTGGCGGCACCGTGCGCACCCTCGACGACATCCTGGAACAGGTTGCCAGCTACCGGCCGCGCTACGTCTGTGTGACGGGGGGTGAGCCATTGGCGCAACCCAATGCCATTCCTTTGCTCAAGCAGCTGTGTGACGCCGGTTACGAGGTCTCACTGGAAACCAGTGGCGCCTTGGACATTTCCGCTGTCGACCCGCGTGTAAGCCGGGTGGTCGACCTCAAGACCCCAGATTCCAAAGAGGCCCACCGCAACCGCTACGAGAACATGGACTTGCTGACGGCCAACGATCAGGTCAAGTTCGTCATCTGTTCCCGTGACGATTATGACTGGGCGACTTCCAAGCTGATCCAATACGGCCTGGAGCGTCGCGCGGGGGAGGTGTTGTTCTCGCCCAGCCATCACGACCTGAATGCCCGTGACCTGGCGGACTGGGTAGTGGCGGACAATCTGCCGGTGCGCTTGCAATTGCAGCTGCATAAGTACCTGTGGAACGACGAACCGGGGCGCTGAAAAGGCTGATCAGGGGACTACGGCGGGCTTTCAACCCTGCCCAATTACGGCCCCAACGCGTTATTTCTGATTTATTTCAAATAAGGTGTTGAATAATCCTTAGAAATCAGTATTATACGCGCCACCACACAGCGGGTCGTTAGCTCAGTTGGTAGAGCAGTTGGCTTTTAACCAATTGGTCGTAGGTTCGAATCCCACACGACCCACCATTTTTGGCGGTTTAGAAAATCCGGAAGGCCCACGCAAGTGAGGATTTCCGGGTTTTTTTTTGCCTGAAATTTGGCCCGTTCAAATCGACAGGGCGTCATCCGTGCTCAGAGGCAGGTTGCCGTTCAAGCGCATCCCTTTAATCTAAATATTCATATTCCGGACCGGCACTGACCGGATAGTCCGGTCATTCGCATGCGTCCTTAATGTGTATCAAATCTGATACCGCTGGTCGGAAAACAGCGTTCAACTTCAAACGATATTCCTTCCAGCATAAAAATATTCATTACTTATCATGTAGTTAGTAACTATTTAGGAGGATTTCTAAATTTGGGTCAGATTATTGGCTAGCCAAGGCGACGATGTTAGTTTGCCGCCCTTCGCAATTCGATGGATCGAACATGTTGCCCCTACTGCCACGGACCCGGTATTCACTGGGCATTCTCCTGCTCGCTTGCCTCGCTTCCCATAGCGTGATGGCCGCCAACCTGCCGGGTGATCAGGACCTGATCCGCGACCGCCAAAATCGCCTGCTCAAAGAACAGCAGCGGCGCCTTGAACAACTCAAGGAGTTGCCGGGCAAAGAGGTCAAGCCCGAGGCGCCGGCAACCCCGATGGACAGCCGTTGCTACCCGATTCAAAACATCGAACTCAAGGGCGCCGACAGCCTGCCAGCGCCTGACCGCGAACGCCTGCTCAAGCCCTATATCGGCGAGTGCCTGGGCGTCTCCCAGCTCAATGCATTGCTCAAGGTCATCACCGACTACTACATCGACAAAGGCCTGGTCACCAGCCGCGCTTACTTGCCGCAGCAAGACATGTCCAAGGGGCACCTGCAAGTGCTGGTGGTGGAGGGCAAACCTGGCTACTTGAAAGAAGAACTTCCGGAAGCGGCCACAGGTAACGCACTCAGCATGGACTTTGAAACGTTTGCAGTGACCAAGGGCGTTACGCCGCAAACCGCTTCGTGACTTTCCAATGCCTTGGGTACTGCGGGGGTGTGGGACAAGTTGGTTGAAGGCCTCAAAGGTACGGTCAAGGGTGGGTAGCATGATCGCGAACTTATACAAATATCAGCACGGCATTGGCCTGGTCTTACTCCTGGCTGCGCTACTCAATGGCTTTCTACGATTTGACGGTAGCTGGAAGCGCTTTTTCCTCATGGTGCTGGTGCAGTTGTGGTTTGGCCAGGCGGTCTACAGCTATGCGCGAGGCGCCAGGGTGGCCATCGCGCCGGGCGGCATGAGTAAGGATGCCGACCCGGAGTGGCGAGCGGCGTTGGCCGGCTTCGCCCTGTTTTTATACGGGGTCGTATTTTTTTTGAGTTTTTGATCCTTGCATGGCCATGTATCTATACGGAAAACCCTTATGAGAAAAGTTGCCTTTATCCTCTCGGCCTTGATCCTCGCGGGCTGTCACTCCAATGCTCGCGACTCGTCGTCCAGTCTGCTCAAAGACGGCGTGCAGTTGCAGCAGAACACGGTTGTGGCCGATGCCGAGCAAGCCAAGGTGATCATGCGGGCCACCGGTTTTACCTACCCTGTGCAGTTCTCCGTGCGCCGTGGCAGTGATGCCGATCAGCGGCCGGAGATCCTCGGCACGGTGGTGGATTCGGGCCGGGGCAAGGTGTTCGGCTGGATCGCCAAGATGAGTGAGGTTGCCAACAGCGCGGCGGTCAAGCGCTTCCCGCAGTTGGAAGTGTTGGCTGATCCGGGGCAGACAATCGAGGTATTGGGCGAGTCGCGGGTGTATGACTCGAACTACTACCGCTACGCCGAAAAAATTGTCTACGCCTGCGGCCCTATGAGCTCGGCGTTCAAGCCTCAGAAGCAGAAGGTTTACCTGGTGGAGTTCGTGATCGTCGGCGCGGGCTGTGAGCAGCATGTGTATGACATCACCGATCCCGCGCAGCGTATTCCCGTCCTCGCGCTTTCAACCCTGCTCGATAACGCCACGGCAAAGTTGGCACAACCACAACTTAAGGCAGAACAAAAATGATCGGTTCAATCAAGCACTGTGTGGTACTCGCTGCGATTTTGCTGTCTGGTTGCGTGACGTATTCGTAAAACGAGTTGCCTCCCGTGCAGGCGTGGCCACCCACGGCCAATGTGCCGCAGCAAAAGCCGAAGGTGTTCGTGCGCACCACGGTCATGAATCAGGTCAACGGTGGGCCGGCCAATATGGCTGCGGGGGCTGCGGCAGCGGTTGGGGAAGCGACGGTTGCCGAGGGCTTTCGTGAATCTGGGCGTTTTGCGTGGGTGAGTACGGATAAGTCCGAGGCGGATCTCTATGTTGAGGCCACCTTGTACAACAACGAACAGTTCAGCATGGCGTCGGCCATCATCACCGGGGTGACGTTTTTCATTATCCCTTCTACCGCGAAGAACACCTTCACCCTGGAGACCGTATTCAAGAACAAGGACGGCAAGGAGCTGGGTCGTGTGCGCAAGAGTGAGTCGCTGCGTACCTGGATGCAATTGTTGTTGATCGTTGCCGTGCCTTTCCGCCAGGACACCCACGAGGTGGTGCAAGCCCTGACCCGCAGCACGTTGGATGAGGCGGTGCAGCGGCGCTTGTTGTAGTCGTTCTTTTTATATCTGTAATCGCCATGGGTTTGTGGCGTTGCTTTCTGTCGTACATGGAGTTTTCAAATGAAGCGAAATCCATTCAAGCAAAAACTGTTGGCCGTGGTGGTCGGTGCAATCAGCAGCCAGGCATTGGCCGTTGAAGTAGATCTGGGTCAAGGCAAAACCTCGTGGAAGGGTGAGACGTTCAACGAGTCTCTGACCTTCACCGGGAGGCTGACTGAAGCGACCAACCAAACACCTACCCCCGACTCTGGCACTACTGCGTTGATGGGCGTCAGTGTTTCCAATACCAGTATTCAAGGTTCGCTGATCAATCGCGCTGATATTGTGATGACCTCTGACGGACGTTCCATTCGGGCGTTTGCCGTGGACCCATTCGGTTTTGCAAACGACGGCTCAACCCCTAGTACGATTACGGGCGATTTGATTCAGGCCGGTAACATCACCATGAACAATGGCGGTTACGAAGGTTTTGAGATTGGTGATGCCGTGATTGGTGGCAGTGTTATCAACTCCGGCACTATCAAATCAACGCCTGTTGTATCGGACGTCTCTGCTGTCAATGGCACGTTTGGCGGCGAGGGCATGTTCCTGCATAACACCCAAGTGGCAGGCGACGTTGCTAACACGGGCGTGATCGAGGTGGTCGGCGATGAAGTAGTGGCGCTGGCAGTGGATGGCCCGAGTGATTTCCCGATCAATATCGGCGGTAAAATCATCAACTCCGGTACCATCTCGGCAACGGGCCAGCGCGCCTGGGGCATAGAAGTTGAAACCACCACGAGCCCGCTGCGCATTGAAAACAGTGGCCTGCTGTCTGTGAACGGCGCAGATGCTTCCGGTATTGTTTTTTATGCCGGCACCGTCGACTCCATCCTCAACACCGGAACCCTCGAAGCCAAAGGCACCAACGCCAAAGCGATCGACCTCCTGGGTGCCACCTTCACCCAAAACAGCCCCACTGGCTCCCGCGGCATCATCAACCGCGGCACGATCACTGCCGATGGCACGGCCATCTCTGTCGACGCAGCCGAGCAAACTTCCGTCTTCGAAATTAACCAGCAAGCCGGTGAAATCCGCAGCAATTCCGGCATCGCTATCGATGCAGCCAACCGCGCCACCCTCAACTGGACCGGCGGCAAAATCGTCGGCGACGTACTCAACGTCAACGCGATGAACATCGCTGGCCAGGCTGACTTTTCCGGCAGCCGCATCATCGCGCCAGTGTCGATCAACTCGGGCTCTCTGAACCTGTCGGCCCCTGGCACGGTGCTCACCGGTGACCTCAACATCGCCAGCGGTGCAGGCATTGATATGCGCCTGTCCAACAGCGTAGTGCCGACCACGCCATACCTGACGGTCAATGGTGCGGCGAATTTCGCCCAGGCATCGACAGTGACCTTGAGCGCCACCCCTGGTGATTTCACCGCCGTGCCGAGCGGCACCGAGTACACCTTGCTGCAAGCCAGCAGTGTGCAGAACAGCGGCCTGTCGGTTGCCAGTACTTCGTCGTTGCTGGACGTGCTGAGTTACTCGGCCGATGCGCAAACGGTCAAGGCCGTAGTGGGTTTGAAGAGCAATCAGCAAGTGCAAGAGGAACTGACCGGCGCGGGCGCCACTGAGCCGGTTGTCACTGTGGTCAACGAAGCAAAAAATGACGTGCTCGGGCAGTTGGCAACGGATGATCCGGTGTTCCAGGCCCTGGCCAACGCGGGCACGGCGCAGCAGTTGGCGCAGGTGGGCGAGCAACTCAAGCCGGACGTCAACCGTGGTGCGCTGGACGTGGCCTTGTCGGGCCAGACGGTGATCAATGGCGCGATCCTCAATCGCCTCTCGGGCCAGCGTGATAATCGCGAAGCCGTGGGTGTGTGGTTGCAAGGCTTGAGCAGCAACATGGATCAGGATGGCCGCAGCGGCGAGAACGGTTATTCGGCCAACAGCAGCGGCATGGCGGTGGGTGTGGATGGTCGGTTGAACGACAGCACCACGGTGGGTGTGGCTTACAGCTACCTCAATTCCAACATCCATTCGGACCTGGGCACCAAGACCGATGTGCAGGGCAATGCGCTGTCGTTGTACGGCAACTGGTCGCTGCAGAACTGGTTTGTCGATGGCAGCCTGAGCTACGGCCATAACGACAATGACAGCAAGCGTCGTGTGGCGGGCACTACCGCCAAGGGCAGCTACGACAGCAATGTGTTGTCGGCCAGCGTACTGGGCGGCTACAGCTTCAAGCTGTCGGATGCTGCCGTGATAGAACCGCGAGTGGCGGCGCGTTACTCCAACGTGCGCATGGACAGCTTTACCGAGAAGGGCTCTTCAGCGGCGCTGAGCACCGGCTCGCAACGCTATGAAGTGGGCGAGTTGGGCGCGGGTGTGCGCTTGGCTGGCAACTTCCCGTTGGCCACCGGCAGCCTGCAACCGGAAGCGACCTTGATGGCTTATCACGACCTGATAGGCGACCGCGTAGCGCAAACCTCCAGCTTTGTGCTGGGCGGTTCGGCGTTTACCGTCACGGGCGCTTCGGTCGCACGTGACAGTTACGAAGCCAGCCTGGGCCTGAATTATCAGGTGTCGGCACTGACGGTGGGCGCCAGCTATACCCGCCAGGCGCGTAGCGGGTTTGATGCCGATGGGGTGATGGTCAAGGCGCGTTACGCGTTTTAGGGTTAAACCCGAACAGGGGCTCTTTGCGAGCCCCTGTTACTCCCAAAAGCAATAATCTTTCTTCGTTGAAATCTATTCCCCGATATTTAAGGAAAAAGGGACAGATTCATTTGATTGGCCTGTCCCGTCCTGAAAAGTTGACGGATTTACTTTTTCTGAATAAATAAATCTGTCCCCCTTTGTCCCCGCCCGACAAACCGCACTCCTTTATCAGTAAATATGCATTAACGCATTTATATATTTGCGTAAACGCATATTCACATCTACGGTTACCCCGAGCCAGATCGCAACGCTCCCATCAAATATGGGCCACCTTGAACGTCGATAGCTCAGCAGCACCGCTACACGCTTACCAGCAGGACGCTGGTTTTCACTCATGGAGGATTGAAAAATGTTATCCACTGAAACAACCCGATTCACCGGCGATACACCGCCCAACTGCCTGATCGGCCATCTGCTCGATCCGCAACTGGTCGAAGTCAAAGCGGCTGCTCAGCCCCAAGCAATGGCTGCCACCAGTCTCAATTTCAGCATGCAGAGACAAACCCAGAGCAATTGGTGCTGGGCGGCGCTCTCTGCCTCGGTCGGCAACTACTACGGCACCGGGTCCTGGACCCAGTGCGGTGTAGCCAGCAGCGAGCTTGACCGCAACTGCTGCAATCAACCTGGACCGTGCAACGTCTATGGCTATCTGGATTCCGCCTTACGAACCACGCGCAGCTACAACGGCATGAATCAAGGCTCGTTGCAGATGTCGGCCATCCAGAACCAGATCAACAGGGGCCGCCCCATCGGTTTGCGTTGTGCCTGGTACGGTGGCGGTGCGCACTTTTTGGTGATCTACGGGACCAACGGCAACTACCTGTTGATCGCAGATTCGATCTACGGCTACTCGACCCGTGCGTTGAACGCGTTCCCTGGTTCGTACAACGGCGGCGGCAATTGGACCAACACTTACTTCACCGTAAAAAACTGAGGAGGGCTGCATCATGCAACTGATTTATCCAAAGGCGCCCTCAAACGGCGTACACACACTGCGTCCGGCGTTGCAAGCCGCGCTGCAAACCCAGGGCCTGGGGCGCAATCACTCATTCGCGGCCGCCGCACCGGGCAACATCAGGCTGAGCGAAGCCTATCGTGGCTATTCGCTCAGCCTCGAGGATTTGACTCACGGTAAAGGCCTAAAAGACGCTGAGGTCGGCGATTGGCGTTACTTGGTATTTGCCGATGGCGTGACGATTGCGGATGCGCAATTGGCCGACGTAGGCGGGCATGTCGAGTTCGCTTCGCTCAACCACGGGCCCGTGGCAGCGGCGACGGTGGATGCGCTGAAACTGGCGGAACAGTCCCCGCAATTGCAAGGTAAAACCGTTGAGCTGCGAGTGCTGTTCATCTCGGCATTGCACGTTGTGGCAATCTGGCTACACGCCGACAGCGAAGATGTGCTGATCCCGATTGAGCCGACCCCCAAGGAACTGGCGGTCACTCAGTTGTACAGTGAGGCGGCGCTGCTCATGCTGCTCAAACCGGCGGCTGATCAGGCCCGCAAGCGCTTCGACGCGGACACCAGTGGACTGTTGGGCAGTTGATAAACCCTTAGGTAAAAGCCGGACACTGTCCGGGTTTGCCTTGTAAAAAAGGCGCCGCCTGTAAAAAGGCGGCGCGCTGTCTTGTACTGTCGAGTAATACATTTATCTCCTTTCCCTCCTCACCAGCGCCTGCCCCTGCGTATCACTTCGCTTGCCAAAAACCTACGAGTTACAGTCATTAAATTGTGATATCTCATATGCAAATGCAATAAATAACCAATTACGTCGCTAATATTGGCTATTTATATGGTTTTTTTCATCTTCCCACGCCAACAACGCAATTTGTATCAAACTATGTTCGTTTAGTATTGGATCCAATCAGGCGACGTGCAGGTTGCGCCCCTCGCCACAGACGCACTGTTATAAAAAGGAGAAATGCCATGATGCTGAAGGACCCTTCCCGCAAATATCGCCACTTCACCACGGTCAACCTGCCGGATCGCACATGGCCCAGTACTGTCCAAGCCGCAGCACCTACCTGGTGCAGTGTGGATATGCGCGATGGCAACCAGGCGTTGATCGAGCCGATGAATGCCGAGCGCAAGCGCCGTTTCTTCGATCTGCTGGTGAAGGTCGGTTTCAAGGAAATCGAGGTGGGTTTCCCCGCCGCTTCGCAGACCGACTTTGACTACGTCCGCGAACTGATTGAAAGCGGTGCGATTCCTGATGATGTGACGATCCAGGTCATGACCCAGGCGCGCAGCCATCTGATCGAGCGCACGTTTGAGGCGCTGAAGGGCGCGCCGCGCGCCATCGTGCACGTTTACAACGCGACGGCACCGGTGTTCCGAGAGGTTGTATTTAACGTGGATCGGGCGGGTTGCATCGAGATTGCTACCCAGGCCACCCGGGAAATCAAGCAGCATATGGACGCGAACCCAGAGACGCAGTGGACGTTCCAGTACTCCCCGGAAACCTTCTGCTTCACCGAGCTGGATTTTGCCCTTGAGGTGTGTGAGGCGGTGACGCAGACCTTCGGGCCTACCCCGGCCAACAAAATGATCCTGAACCTGCCGACCACGGTGGAAGTTTCCACGGCCAATGTGTTCGCCGATCAGATCGAATGGTTCTGCCGACACTTCAGCCGCCGTGACAGTGTGGTGATCAGCGTCCACCCGCACAATGACCGTGGCACCGGAGTTTCCACCGCGGAGCAGGCGTGCCTGGCCGGCGCCGAGCGTGTCGAGGGCACCTTGTTCGGCAACGGTGAGCGAACCGGCAACGTGGATATCCTGACGCTGGCGATGAACCTCTACACCAGCGGCATCGACCCGCAGCTGGATTTCTCGGACATTCTTCACGTTCAGCGTGAGGTGGAGTTCTGTAATCAGTTGCCGACCCACCCACGCCACCCTTATGCCGGTGAATTGGTGTTCACCGCTTTTTCCGGGTCGCACCAGGATGCGATCAAGAAAGGCTTTGCGGCGCGCCAGGCTAACCCTCACGGCATGTGGGAAGTGCCGTACCTGCCGATTGACCCCGCCGATATGGGCCGCAGCTATGAAGCAGTGATCCGCGTCAACAGTCAGTCGGGCAAAGGCGGCGTGGCCTATCTGCTGGAGCAGCACGGCATCGTGATGCCGCGGCGCTTGCAGATGGAATTCAGCAGCCTGGTGCAACAGGAAGCAGATGGCTCCGGTCAGGAAATCAGCGGCGAGATGATCCTGGCCTGCTTTACCCGGCACTACCTGGAGCAGGGCAAGCCTTACGCGTTACGTGCGCCAAAACTGGTCAGTGAGGGCGACGTGACTTATCTGGAAGCCACCCTCGAGCAGGGTGCACAGCGCATTGACTTGAGCGGCGAGGGTAACGGGCCACTGGCGGCGCTGGTCGATGCCTTTGCCCAGCGAGGGATCCACTTCGATATCGCCGATTACCACGAGCATGCCACCCGTGACGGGGCCCAGGCCGAAGCATTGGCCTATGTGGAAATTCGCGTGGGTAACCAGTTGCTGTTCGGCGCCGCACGCGATGGCAGCAGCTTGCTGGCATCCCTCAAGGCGGTGACGAGTGCCGTCAATCGCGCATCGCGCCTGGGCCTGCTCAGCGTGGTGAACGCTGCGGTGCCGTCCTGACATGAACGCGCATACCGCATTGGCGGCACTCGCCGGTAACTATGGGCACGGAGATATCGTGGCTTCCCACCGACATGATGAGGGCCAACTGGTCTACGCCATCAATGGCGTGATGCTGGTGTCGGTGGAGGAAACGACGTGGGTGGTGCCTTCCGGGCATGCCCTGTGGGTGCCTTCGGGGCTGGAGCATCAGATCCGCATGACCGGCGAGGTGCGTATGCGCACCTTGCTGATCTCGCCGGGGGCGCACCGCCGGTTGACCGAAGAGTGCCAGGTCATCAGGGTCTCGCCGTTGCTGCGTGAGCTGATCGTTGCCGCAGGTGATGAGCCTGATAGCGAGCCGGCGTTGTTGCGTCATGTACAGATTGTCGAGCTGATTTTCTCGGAACTCGACAGGGCGCAAAGAGTGCTGGCGCATGTGCCGATTCCGGATGAGCCCAGGCTCAAGTCGCTGTGTGCGGACTTTATCGACAACCCTTCCCAGGAGTCGAAACTGGAGAGCTGGGCGGCGCAACTCAATATGAGTTCGCGCACCCTGGCTCGGTTGTTCCAGAAAGAGTTGGGTATGAGTTATGGCGAGTGGCGCAAGCGCACGCGACTTTTGCTCAGCATGCAGCGGTTGGCCTGCGGCGTGTCGATCCTGGAAGTGGCGCTGGAGCATGGCTATCAGAGCCCGAGTGCGTTTACTGCGATGTTCAAACGCACCATGGGTTACACCCCGAGCAACTGCCGCCTGGTCTGATTCGCCCTGGCGATAGCACAGCCTCCCATTGAACATGGCCCGCCGCCAGGCAGGGCCATGTTTTTGCCTGCCCGGCGTATGGGGCCCTTGATCCAGAGCGATCGCAGACACGTTGTCCCAATCGAAACGATGGTTGTCTGGAACTCGGGAGATGCGCAGCCCGTTGCTCTTTTACCCTGCGTCTCTACTTGGCATTCTGGATTTCTTCGATGGGTTCGCCTTCTTTTTCCCCACGGCATGGCCGTCTTTCGCTCGTTGGCGTGGCGGTGGTGTTGTTGGCGGGTTGTTCGTCCTGGGTCGCTCATACGCCGGCACAGCCACACCCGGAACGCATCAATGCCCTGAGCCGCCTGCCGCAAGGTGTTTCGGCCCAAGCGTTACCCGAGCGCTGGTGGCAGTTGTACAACGATCCGAAACTCGATGCGCTGGTGCAGCAGGCGTTGCTGCACAACCGCGACTTGGCGGCGGCCCAGGCCCATGTGCAATCCATGCTGGCCGGGATCATGCAGGCCGATGCCGAGCGCTGGCCGTCCACCCAGGCGTCACTGGGCGCCGAGTACGGCAAGACCGCCGATGATCAGACCCTGGCCAAGGCCACCGATAGTCATGCTCCGTCACAGTGGGCGTTCAACCCGGGCTTCGAGCTGGCGTATCAAGTGGATGTCTGGGGCCAGGTCCAGCGCACCATCGAACGGGCTCAGGTGCAAGCCGCAGCAGCGCAGGACGCCGAAGACCTGTTGCGCATCACGGTCGTGGCACAAACCACCCGCGCCTATGTCAATGCTTGCGCCTTGGGCGCACGCGCCAAGGTCCAGCGGCATTCGTTGGACGTGGTCGGCCACAGCCTGGCGTTGACCGATCGCCAGCGTAAGGCCGGTGTGGTGACGGACCTTGAATACACCCGCATGCAGGCGTTGCAGGGCGAAACCCTGGCCTTGCTGCCGATGCTGGAGGCGCGCCGGCAAGCTGCGCTGTACGAGCTGGCGATGCTCACCGGCGTCGCCGACCTGGAACAAGGCTCTGGCGCCGCGACCTGTGAGGTGGTGCCGCAACTGAATGCCGAACTGCCGGTGGGCGATGGCTGGCAATTATTGGCGCGCCGCCCCGACATCCGTCAGGCCGAGCGAGCGCTGCAGGCGGCCACGCTGCAAGTGGATATCGTCCAGGCCGACCTGTACCCGAAGGTGACCTTCGGCGCTTCAGTGTCTTCGTCCGCCAATAAACCCCATGAACTGGGGGACAGCAGCGCCGTCATGTTCGGCATCGGCCCGCTGATTACCTGGCAATTTCCGAACTGGAAAGCCAACCGCGCGCGGGTCAACCAGGCGCGGGCGCTCGAGCAGGTGGAGGTGGCGCAATTCGAGGCCAGCGTACTCAAGGCCCTCAAGGATGTACGCCAGGCGCTGGCGTTGTATGACGGCGAACGGCAGCGCCACGCGGCCCTGAGCCAGGCGCTGGACAGCAGCCGCCACGCTTACAAGTTGGCCCAATTCAACTACGACGCAGGCTCAATCGACTTTCTTGACGTGCTGGACAGCGAACGTGAGCTGATCCGTTTGCAGGCCACGCGCGCCGACGCTGATGGCCAGTTGCTGCAACGCCAGATCAGCCTGTTTCGTGCCCTTGGCGGCGGTTGGCAGTCCGCCTCCGCCAATACCCCGGTCGCCCACGCTTCCACCTCTTTTTCCGGTACCCAGCCATGAATATCGCCGTTGATGAAAAAACCGCTTTCCAGGACGAGCAGGAGAATGTGGTCGAGCAACTCATGCATGCGCGCAAGCAACGCCACAAACGCAATCTGATCCTGTTGGGCGGCGCCGCACTGTTGATCGCGGCGGTGGTGTTCGGGGTGTACTGGATGACAGTGGGTCGTTACCTGGAAGAGACCGATGATGCCTATGTGCGTGCCGACTGGATTCCCATCAGCCCGAAGGTCTCCGGGTATGTGGCCCAGGTCATGGTGGAGGATGATCAGCCGGTCAAGGCTGGGGATGTGCTGGTGCGCATCGAGGACCGTGACTACCAGGCACGCTTGGCGCAGGCCCGCGCGCAACTGGCCGAAACCCAAGCCTCGGTGGCGGCGCAACAGGCCAACCTGCAAGTTACCGACAGCCTGATCGCCCAGCAAAAGGCCGGCGTCGCCCAAGCTGAGGCCCACTCCCGCAGCGTCGGTGCCGAGTTGCGCCGCGCCAGCCTCGACCAGCGCCGTTACGAAGGCCTGGTCCGCGAGCACGCCGCCAGCGCCCAGCGTCTGGAAACCGCTGCCGCCAGCTACACCCAGGCCAATGCCGCCGTGGAAATTGCCAAGGCGATGCAGCGCCAACAGGAAACGCGGCTGACCGTCGCCATTACCCGGCGCCAATTGGCCGAAGCCTCGCTTCAACAGCAGATTGCCCGGCGCAGCCAGGCCGAGGCGCAGTTGAACCTGGCGACCCACGCGCTGGAGGATACGTTGATCCGTTCGCCCATCGACGGGGTGGTGGGGCAGCGCAAAGTGCGTACCCGCCAATATGTCGCGCCCGGCTTGCCGCTGCTGGCGGTGGTGCCCTTGCAACAGGCCTACGTGGTGGCCAACTACAAGGAAACCCAGTTGCGCGACATGCGTGCCGGCCAACCCGTGGACATCAGCGTTGACAGCTATTCGGGACGCAAGCTCAAAGGCCACGTGGTGAGTTTTTCGCCAGGTTCCGGGGCGGTGTTCGCGCTGTTGCCGTCGGACAACGCCACCGGCAACTTCACCAAGATCGTGCAGCGCTTCCCGGTGAAGATCGTCATCGATGAGCATGATGAGGGCGGGCCTATCCTGCCGGGCATGTCGGTGATCACCACCGTGGATACCCGGCCCGCTGCCCAGGGCGTTGCACATGACTGAAGCCGCTGAAAAAAGCGTTTCCTTTCGCGCCTGGGTGGCCGTGATCGGGGGGCTGTTCGGCTGTTTCATGGCCGGTATGAACGTGCATGTGACTAGCGCCGCGTTGCCGGAAATCGAAGGTTCCCTGGGGGCGACCTTCGAGGAAGGCTCGTGGATCTCCACCGCCTACCTGGTTGCGGAGATCGTGATGATTCCGCTGACCGCCTGGCTGGTCCAAGTGTTCTCCCTGCGCCGGGTGATGCTCGTCGGTTCGTTTGTGTTTCTAGTGGCGTCCATTGCCTGTTCCTGGGCGCCCAACCTGGAAGTGATGATCATCATCCGGGTGATCCAGGGCGCCGCCGGCGCGGTGCTGATCCCCTTGTCATTCCAGTTGATCATCACCGAGCTGCCGCCCAGCAAGATTGCAATGGGCATGGCCTTGTTCGCCTTGTCCAACAGCGTTGCCCAGGCCGCCGGACCGTCCATTGGCGGCTGGCTGACCGATGCCTATTCCTGGCGCTGGATTTTCTACCTGCAACTGGCCCCAGGCATTCTCTTGCTGCTGGCGGTGGCGTGGTCCATCGATGCCAAGCCCATGCAGTTGAGCCTGCTCAAACGCGGCGACTGGGGCGGAATCATTGCCATGATCGTCGGCCTGGGCGGTTTGCAGATCGTGCTGGAGGAAGGCGGGCGCAAGGACTGGTTCGGCTCCGATTTCATTGTGTGGATGTCACTGGTCGCCGGCATTGCCCTGGTGTACTTCGTGCTGTCGCAGCTGTATGGCAGCCGCTCCTTCATCAACCTGCGCCTGCTCAAGAGCTACAACTTCGGGGTGGCCAGTGCGGCGATGTTCATTTTCGGCGGAGCTACGTTCGGCCTGGTGTTCCTGGTGCCCAATTACCTTTCCCAGTTGCAGGGCTATAACGCCCGGGAAATTGGTATCAGCCTGATCGCCTACGGCATGGTGCAGCTGGTGCTGGCGCCGTTCATGCCGCGCCTGATGAAGTGGCTCAACCCGAAACTGATGGTCGCCAGCGGCTTTTTCATCATGGCGCTGGGCTGCTACCTCGGCGCGCACCTGAATGTTGATAGCGCCGCCAACGTGATCATTCCTTCCACGGTGGTGCGCGGTATCGGACAGCCGCTGATCATGGTGGCGTTGTCGGTGCTGGCGGTGTCTGGCCTGGCCAAGGATGAAGCCGGTTCCGCCTCTGCCTTGTTCTCCATGCTGCGTAACCTGGGCGGTGCCGTGGGCACTGCGGGCTTGACGCAGATCGTCGCCATGCGCGAGCGCTTTCACTCCGAGCGGGTAGGGGAGTCGATCACCTTGTTTTCTCCGTCCTTGCAGGAGCGCCTGCGTGCCGGCATGGCCGACAGCGAGGATTTTATCTTCAACCAATTGTTACCCGCTCAACAGCAGGTCCTTGAGGGGTTGATCCACACCGTGCGCCGTGAGGCGTACCTGATGGCCTACAGCGATGCGTTCTACGTGTCCTGTATCGCCTTGATCTTGTGTGGTGTAGCGGCCTTGGCATTACGACAACAAGCAAAGAACTGAAACCATTATGGCCCGCAGGCAGTGCGCGGGCTCTTGTCAGCTGCAAGACGGAACTTGAATGGTAAGACTCTTAATAGACTCATGAATTGCTAACTTAGCAACTACATAAAGGTTATGTGCACTCCATTGGGGGTGTCGGCCAACTATTGCCTGACGAAGTTGATGTTATTAACTTCGGTCGGGCTTCTGTTGTTGGTTGTTTTATAGCGTGGAAATAAATTGTATTAATTTTAGAAAAAACACTTGCTGATCGTTATGAACTTCCTCTAAGTTTCGTCTTGCTTCGACGGCAGACCTTTCGTGCTAACGAAGCTTAAGCGTATAACTAACTTGAATAAGACTTAGCACTGGCCGTCGATGGCGAGACAGGCCTGCTTATGCCTGGAAAAAGATCAGCCGGTATTTGCCAGGTGGTCGGTGCTAACTAAAGTCTGATAAGGAGCGCAACATGGAAAATAAAAAGACGCTGTTGAATGCAAAGAAAGTGGAACTGGGTAATCACCGGATTTTTGCTGAAATCAATTCAATGCCGGTGCTGCGCGCCTTTATGGAGACCCATGTGTTTGCCGTGTGGGATTTCATGTCCCTGGCCAAGCGCCTGCAACAGGACCTGACCTGTACTCGCCTGCCTTGGCTACCACCGGTGGATCCGGCTGCCGCGCACCTGATCAACGAAATCATCCTGGGCGAAGAGTCTGACCAGAACTTGCAAGGCGGTCACTACAGCCACTTCGAGCTCTACTTGCATGCCATGCGGGAAGTGGGCGCCAGCACCGACAAGATCGAATACTTTGTCAAACTGATGCGCGAAGGCGTCGACTTGCAATCTGCCCTGACGCGTTGCGGCGCGGGCCTGGCAGCCTCGGCCTTTGTCACCGACACCATCGAAACCGCCATTAACGCCTCCACCCACAGTGTTGCTGCCGCGTTCCTGCATGGCCGCGAGAGCGTCATCCCGGAGATGTTCCAGCGCATTCTCGATGATTGGGACATCACGGCCGACGACGCGCCAACGTTCCGCTATTACCTGCAACGCCACATCGAAGTCGACTCGGAAGATCACGGCCCAGCGGCAGAAAGCCTGTTGGCGCGCCTGGTCAATGGCGATCCCCAGCGTCAGGAAGAGGTCTATGTATCGGCCATCGCGGCGGTGCAAAGCCGCTTGGCGTTGTGGGACAACCTGCGCGTGGCCATGCGTGAAACAGTCAGTGAGTGTGTGGCATGAACTTCGAAGTCATCGAGGCCGACCAGGCTCAATGGTTCGAGGTGACGTCTGAACGCGGCATCACCCTGACCGTCTTCAAGGACACTTTGGACCCCATTGCCAAAACCGGTGTACGTACGCGGTTGGTACGTTTTCATCCAGGGGGCGGCACCCGTGAAATCTACACCCACGATTATCACGAAGAAGTGTATTTGATTGAAGGCGACCAGACTGAACAGGCCAGTGAGGGGCGCCCAGAGAAAACCTACCGCGACGGCAGTTACTTCTTCAGGGCTGCACATACCGAGCACGGTCCGTTTAATTCAAAAGACGGATGTCTGTTGTTTGAAGTGCACTACTACTGATCATCATGAACAAAGGGAACGCTTCATGAGAGCTGAAGAATATCAATCATTTTCCGAGGCGTGGGAGGAGCGGGCGACCATTCGCACGCGTCCCAGGCGGCGTCTGGAAGATGATGGGAAGTTAATATTCCCGATCAGTCGCCAGCCGCTGGTAATGGGCGCGACCTTTATGCGGGAGTGTGCTCACTTACAACATTTTGTGCTCGTTCAAAGCTTGTACAAGTTCATTAATGATGTAGTGATTTTCGAAACGGAAATTGTCGACAAAACCGCCAGGAGCATTGCGAAAGATAACTTCGCCATCCGCTTCCCGTTTGCCTGTCGATATGACGCGATGACCGTGGTGGTCGATGAGGACTATCACGCGCTGGTGGCGATGGACTACATGCAACAGACCATCGAGCTGACCGGAATCCAACCCATCAGCTTGCCGGCGGAAATCGAACTCAGTCGGTCGATTCCCAAGGCATTGGCCATGGCGCCCGACCACCTCAAGGCGGCGGTCGAGCTGATCTGTGTCGCCATCGCGGAAAACACCCTGACCAACGATGTCGCGGCCTTTGCCCGCGACGACTCGGTCAAGGCATCGGTCAAGGGCTTGATGGCAGACCACCTGGCTGACGAGGGTCGACACTCCGGTTTCTGGGCCAAGTTGACGCGTATTTACTGGAGTACCGCGAGTGAGGAGGACAAGCGTGCCCTGGCCTCGATCATGCCGGTGTTCCTGGGTGAGTACCTGACCAACGAGATCCAGCAGGGGTT
The DNA here is from genome assembly GCF_009659625.1 of Pseudomonas haemolytica. Lineage (GTDB taxonomy): Bacteria > Pseudomonadota > Gammaproteobacteria > Pseudomonadales > Pseudomonadaceae > Aquipseudomonas > Aquipseudomonas haemolytica. The sequence goes on from NZ_VOIW01000007.1 coordinate 320,967, forward strand.
TGATTTCGCGCTGATCGAGCAACTGCCCGTGAGCCCCGGCGTCAAGGCGGCGTTGCGTGAGGAGGTCGAAGGCATGAGTTTTCCGATCACGCCGTCTCACCCACTGGTAGGCAACATCGTCCGATTCTTCAAACACAGCGCCCTGCTCGACGCTCCCTGCATGCAGGAAGCGCTCGCCGATTATCTGCGCTAGAGGACACCTTCAATGAGACATCTTGATATCGTTCTGTGCGGGCGCAGCCATGCGCTCGCCTGCCTTACGCAAGAGCTGGAACAGATGGGGCATACGGCCCATTTGTTAACCAGTGATAACGCCATTGATCTTTGCCGGTTACCGGCGCCGGACTTGCTGATAGACGACGCCAGCACGGCGCAACTCCCGCATTATCCGTCGTGTCACCACCTGTCTTTGCGGGCGCAGTCCGGCGATGCCAGCGATGTCTTTGCGCCCGTGCAGGTCGATTGCCTGTGGCGACCTGGCGATGGCGACTGGATGCTGCTGGGGCATCGTGACGTCTGCGCCAACGCTGCGGGCAACGGTGCTGACCTGGCACGCGAAGCTGTAGCGCAAGTGGTAGAAATGGCCAGTGTGCACATCGGCCGTTTTTCGCGCAGCGTCGACTACCTTGATGTACCGCGTGAGCCGGTGCAGGCGATTGACCGGCTGTCGAGCCTGACCCTGCTGGACCGTCTGGCGTGGCGTCATCGTCACAATGCGACCGCCAATGCCGGGATTCTGGAAGAGGCCAAACGCCCCTTTGTACAACGCCTGGCCGACAGCCTGCTGGCCAATGCCGAGCGCAACGCCCTGAAAGTACAAGGGCGGGGTATGTCCTACGCCCAACTGCACGCCTACAGCGTGGCGATTCAGGAACGCTTGCAGCCATTGCTTGAAGTGTCCGCGGGTGGGCTGGTGGTGGTCGGCATCTCATTGCCCAAGGGCACGGCGCTGTATGCAGCGATTCTCGCGGTGATTGGCTGCGGTGCTGTGTATCTGCCGTTGGACCCGAGCCATCCTGTCGAACGTCGCGCGGCCATCCTCAAGCATGCCGGCGCCAGCTTGCTGATCCAGGATACGGAGGCGGGTAACCCGCTACCGGGCCTGGCCACCCTCGACATCGGCCATCTGGATTTCTTCCACCATGGTGCCAAGGGTTATAGCCGGGTAGCCCTGGCACCGGACCAGAGTCTGCTGCGCGTTACATTGGCGGGTTCGGCGCCCTGCGTGGCGATCTACACCTCGGGCACCACCGGGCAACCCAAGGGCGTGCTGCTGACGGTCGATAACTTGAGCCACTTCTGTGCGTGGTATTCACGCTATGTGGAACTGGGCCACACCAGCCGTGCCTTGCAGTTCTCGACCATCAATTTCGATGCTTCGTTGCTGGATATCTTCCCGACGCTTATCGAGGGCGGCGAGTTGATCGTGCCGACCGAAGACCAGCGCCGCGATCCGGTGGCGCTTGCCGAGTTGATCCAGCAGGAGCACGTCACCCACGCCTTTTTGCCGCCGGCCCTGCTCAGCATCATCCAGCTCGAATCGCTCTACGGCATGCAGCATCTGGTAACGGGCGGCGATGTGTGCGAGCCCCATGTGATCGAACAACTGGTGGGCCACTGTGCCCTGCACAACATCTACGGGCCCACCGAGACCACGGTGCTCGCCACCTGCCGCACCTTCCAGCCGGGGGACAACAATCGCAACCTGGGTGTGCCGATTGCCAATACCTCAATCCACCTGCTCGATGAGCACGGCCAACCGGTTGGCGAAAGCGACAGCGGTGAGATCCACATTGAAGGGCCAGGGGTGGGGGCCGGCTACCTGGGCGCTGTGCAAATGACTGCCGAGCGATATCGGCTGCACGAATTGCCCGACGGCCAGCTTGCACGCCTCTACCGTACCGGCGACCTGGCGCGGTGGACCCAGGAGGGTATCCAGATTATCGGGCGCCTGGATAACCAGGTGAAGATTCGCGGCTTTCGGGTCGAGCCAGAAGAAATCGAACACCTGCTGCAATCGAGTCAGTTGTTCCGGCAACTGGCGGTGGTCATCGATCACCAGCGCCGCATCCTGGCGTTTTTCTCCCAGCCTCAAAGTGGCGAGGGCCAAGCGGCCAGTGAACAGTTGCAGGCTTACGCGCTCAAGCATTTGCCCGACTACATGCGGCCAAGCGCCTATTGCCTGCTGGAGCGGTTGCCGGCCACGGCCAATGGCAAGGTCGACCGCAAAGCCTTGAAAGACCTGCCGGTCAACTACAAGACCCAAGGCCCGCGCCTGGCCCCTCAGAATGCCACCCAGGCGCAGTTGCTGGACCTGTGGTCCAAGCTGCTCGACTTGCCCGGGCCGGACATTTCCGTGGACGACAGTTTCTTTAACCTGGGCGGCCATTCGATCCTGTTGTCGCAGATGCTCATGGGGATTCGCGAGGCATTCGGCAAAGGGGTGTCGATCAACCGCTTTATTGAGCAACCGACCTTGGTCAACCTCGCCAACCTGATAGACCAGGACGTCGAGGCCACTGCAACGGTCAGCCCCCAGGCACTGCAAGACGCGATGCTGCGACCTGAGCTGGATGTGCTGCCCATCAGTCGGCTGGGCAACATACACAAGGTCATCGTGACCGGTTCCAATGGGTTTCTGGGCGTGCATATTGTCGAGGCACTGCTGGAACTGGGCAGCACTGAAGTGGCTTGCCTGGTGCGCGAGTCGGGCGGGATGACTGCCCAGCAGCGGTTCGAGGATGCGCTGATCCAGAACCGTCTCGAGCATTTGGACCTGAGCCGGGTAAAGGTACTGGCGGCCGATATCAGCAAGCCGCGCCTGGGTTTATCCGAGCATGACTATGAATGGCTGGACCGTGAATACGGCGTGTTGATCTATAACGCGGCCAACGTCAACCACGTGCTCGACTACGAGTCGCTGGTCAAGGACAACGTCACGCCAGTGCTGGAATGTCTGCAACTGTGTGAAGGGCGCAGCAAGAAGATTTTCAACTTCATTTCCACTCTGTCTGCGTCAAGCACGGTGGATGAACAGGGCCGGGTGTTGGAAGAGCCGCCGGCATTCACGCCGCCGATCTACATTCGCAATGGTTACAACCTTTCCAAGTGGGTGGCTGAGCGCATCTTGTGGAACGCCAGTGAGTCGGGCGTCTGGGTCAACCTCTACCGCCCGGGAAACATTGCCTTCAATACGCGTACCGGCGTGTGCCAGCCACATCAGAACCGTTTGATGTTGATGCTCAAAGGCTCCTTGCAGCTTAAGGAGGTGCCCGAACTGGCGCTCAACTTCGACCTGATGCCGGTGGACTTTCTTGCCCGCTTTATCGCGTTTCACGCCAGCCGCCATAACCGCGCCAAGGCGGTGTTCAACTTGCACAACCCGCTGCCTTTGACCTGGGCCCACTATCTGGAGGCGTTCCGCGCGGCCGGTCACGATTTCCAGATGGTCCCGGTGACGCAATGGCAGCAACGCCTGTCGGCCATCGACAGTGATAACGCGCTGTTCGGCGTGGTCGGGTTCTACCTCAATGGGTTTGAAGAAGACATCGGCGATATCTCGATGATCGAGTACCGCAATGCGCTCTCAGGCATCCAGAGCATGGGTGAAGACTACCCGGCCAAGAACAGTGCGCTGCTGCAAAAAGGCTGTGACTACCTCAAGCAAATCGATTTTATCTGAACAAAAAAGGAGCTTTCTCATGCCACATTTTGAACCCGATACCCTGGTCCGCAACCCCGTGGGCAACCCTGTTGTCGCCAGCGTGACCGTGAATGGCGATGCCCGCAGCGTGTGGAAGATCGTCGGAGATTTCGCCGGTTTCGCGAAGTTTATTCCTGCGTTGTCCCATATCGAAATGACCGGCGAGGGCATACGTTCGGTACGCAAGAAACTGTTCAAGGATGGCAATGTGGTGATTGAGCAACTCAATACCCATGACGACCAAGCCATGAACATGACGTGGTCACTGATTTATACCTCACTGAATATCGGCAACCTGTGGGCCGTGATGGAAGTCGTTCCCCAAGGCGAGAACCGGAGCCTGGCGACCTGGACCATCATTGGCCAGCCCTACACCGGCGGCAAGGAAGACGTGCCGGCGTTCGAGGCATTCCTGCAAGGCTTTGCCGATGATGCAATGAAGAACGTACAGGCGCTCTTCAACTGACCTAACGCGCAGGCTGCAATGCCTGTGTAGGAGCGAGCTTGCTCGCGAAAAACCTGAGGGCGCCGCGTACTCCAAGCATGCCAGCGTCATCGTTAACGTTCTTCGCGAGCAAGCTCGCTCCTACAGAGGGGTGGGCATTACCCTTTAGTTAATGCCCTGATCAATCCCCGCCTGCAAGGCTTGGCTCTCACTGTGCCCACCCGCTCGCAGCAGCCCCAGGTTGAAGGCTTGATCCTTGCGCGTGGCGTCGTCATGTTTCTGGGTCAGTTCGTCCTTGGCCCCCAGTGCCAGGTTGACCGGTGATTTCGATACGTTCAGCCCGACATCGGCACGATAGTCGCTGCCGGCCAATGTCGTGGCCGTCACCTTGGAGTCTCCCAGGTCGACCTTGCCATGCTCGGCGCTGATTCGCGCACCCGTGAGGCGCGTATCACCACTCACCTGCAGGTTGACGCCTTGGCTGCCGCGAATGCCTGAGGCCTGGGCGACGCTGTCCTTGGCCACATGGCTGACATCCAGATACAGGGTCGGGGTGTAGTTGGTGTTGCCGCTCTTGTCACCGAACAACACGCTTTCGGCGGTATTGGCCACCGAACTGCCGGTGGTGTTTTTGCCGCTGACGACATAGCTGTCGCTGGTTTTTGGCCAGACCTTATCCTTGAAGCCTGACAAGCGCGTGCCGAGGGCCTCCTTCTTCTCTGCCAGGTAGGTTTTGGCCTTGTCCACGCGAGAGCCGAAGGCGCCACGGGGCTCGGGATTCACGTCGTAGCTACCGCTGCGGGTGAATTTTTCCTCCAGGCGCTCCTTGGCATTGACGGCGCTGTTGACCACCTTGTCCTTGGCTGAGGCCAGGTGCGCGGTGCCTTTGTCGACGACGTTCTCCAGCTTGTCGCGATGCTTGTCGAACGCGCCTTCGGCCTTGGCTTTTACTGTGTCTTTGAGCGGGCCGGTGGTCTTGGCGAGTTTATCGACCACGCCTGGCTGGTTTTTCTCGACATCCAGCCTGGCATCGACATTGACCTGGGTGCTGTTGACCTGGTCCTTGCGGCTCTCGACAACGAGGTCGCCGCCAACCTTGCCGGTCACCTGCTTGGCGTCGATGCGTGCGCCCGCCAGATGAGTATCGCCGGCACTGTTGATGACCACGTTGTCGGCCTTGATCAGGCTGTCGTGCTGGGTGGTGCCTTGCAGGTGGTCCACGTCGACCTTGGCCCGCGCATTGATGCCGTGCTGGGTCTTGGGTGTGTCGTGCTCACCGGCATCGGCCAAAGTGGTCTTGCCGCCGCTGCCGCCTGCGCCCAGGGTTACGCCCCAGCTGTCATGGGCCTGGGTCGACTGCGCGGACTCTTGCAGGATGCCGCCGTTCTGCGCGTCGAGACTGACGCTGGCAGCCGTGACCTGGGTACCTTGCAGGTGAACGGCATCGGCTGCCTTGGCGCCGCTGGTGAGGCTGACCTTACCGTTGCTGTGCAACTGCCCGACCACAACGCCCTGGTCATTTTCCGCCACTTTGCCGATGTTGAAATTGGCACTGAGGCTGCCGGTCTTGCTGCTGCTTTCGGCACTGCTGGTCTTGCCGGCGCCGGCAGCCAGGCCGCCGCCCAGGTTGCTACCGTTGCTGACGTGGCTGTCGGTGGCGGCTTGCAGGTCGAGCTTGCCGCCAGCATTGAGGCTGATATCGCCGGTCTTGGCGCTGGCGGTGCCGATCTGGGTGCCTTGCAGGGTCATGTCGCCGCCGCTGCTGAGCTGGATCGGCCCGCTGCCCTGAATGGTCGCGACGCGGGCCTGGCTGTCCTGGGTGTCCAGGCGTTTGTTATCCAGTTGCACGCCGGCCCCGAGGTTGACGTTGGTACCATTGGCGCCCGGCGCGGTGCCCACGGTCAATGACGCGTTGCCGCGCAAGGTACTGCTGTTTTTGCTTTGTGTGTCGTTGGCCTGGTTGAGCGCCAACTCACCACCAGCCTTGAGATTGACGCCCGCCTGGCCGCCATTGAACTGGCTACCTTCGTAACGCGCATCGCCCTTGGTCTCGATGTTCACGCCTTGAGTGCCCGCGTAGCTGCCGACTACCGCCGTGCTGCTGGATTCGCGTACATCACTGCTACCGCCTGCACCGCTGCCGCGTACGTTCACGTCTTCACCGGTAGTGGTGTAGACCCGCACGCCGACTTTGGCGTCCACGCCTTGCTCACTGCTGCTGTGGGTATTGGCGGCGGCCGTGGCGATATGCTCGCCAGCATTGATCTTCAACCCGCCATCGGTGGCCCGGTATTGAGTGCCTTCATCCTGCAACTTGCCGGCGCTATCGACCTGCACCGTGGCACCACTGAACTGGCTGACCACCGCCGTGCTGTCCTGTTGTGTGCGGGTCTTGTTGGTATGCCCGACTTCCACATCCAGCCCGACATTGGGCTGCTCGAACGCGTCCAGCAGGCCCGGCTGATGGAATTTGGCCTGGGCCACGCCTTCGACGGCTTTTTCGATCGGGCGGGTGATGCCTTTGTATTCCACATTGGCGCCGACATCGGCGGTCCAGCCGTTTTCCTTGTGGGTGCTGGTTTCGGTGGAATGGGCTGCCTGGTTGTCGATCTGGCCTGCATTGACCAGCAACTCGGAGCCAGCCTTTACCTGCGCGCCCTGGCTGGTGAGGGTGTTGCCGGCGTTGATGGTCAGCTTGCCGGCCGCTGCCACGGTGCTGGTGTGCGCGGTAGTTTTGCTGCTGGTGTCCTGGCTGCTCTGGTGGCTGAGTTGCACACCGTTGCCAGCTCGATCAAGGCCGCCGGTGTAGTAGAAGCTACCGCCGGTGGTGGTCTTGTCGACGGCTTGGGTACTGCTGTCGTCGGCCGCCAACAGCTCGACATTTTTGCCGCTCAAGCTGGCATCACCCTGGGTTGCCTTGACGTTGGAACCCTTGATGCTCACATCGCCACCGGCGTTGACCACCACACTGCCGCCTTCAAGGCCGGAAGCCTGCTGCCGGGTGGTGTCGGTCTTGCGGGTTTGCTGCTGGTCTTCATAGCTCACCCCCGCACGGTACTGACGGCTGCCGTCGGCGGTTTCCTTGGCGTAGCCGTCGAAGCCACGGGTATGCGTGCTGGTGGTGTCATGGCGGGTGTCTTCAGCCGCAACCACCTTGATATCGCCTTTGGCATCCGCCTGCAGTTCGCCGGCGGCAGACACCTGCGAGCCGCTGACGGTGATGTCCTTGGCGCTTTGCAGCTTGAGGTTGCTGTCCGAGCGCAGGTTGCTGGCGACAACGGTGCTGTCTTTGAGGTTCTTGCGGCTTTCATCCTTGGAGATGCCGAAGAACTTGCTGTCGTTGCTGTAGCGGTTGTCGTGGGAGGTGTCCTGCACGCCGTCGATCACCAGTGAACCTTTGTCGCTGATGACGCTGGCCTGTTTGCCACCTCGAGCCTGGCTGCCGCTGATGCGCACGTCGTCAGCCTTGACGATCAGCTTGCCGTCGGCGTTGACCTTGCTGCCGGTGTTCAAGGTCTTGCCTTGGTTGCCGTCGCCGTTCTTGCCGAAGAAGCTGCCACCTGTCAGGTCACCGGAGTAGGCGTTGTCGCTGCTGCTCTGGGTACGGCTGGCGCTGGCGATTTCCACTTGGCGGCCAGCCAACTGGATGTCGCCTGGGGATTTCAGTTCGGCGCCTTGCAATTGCAGTTTTTGCTTGCTGGTCAGCTCCAGCGTGTTGCCGGCCTTGAGGCTACTGGTGATGCTGCGTTGTTCGCTGCTGGACTTGTCCCAGTTGGCTTTCCACAGGTGCTTGCGATGGTTGCCCTGGTCGCGGGTTTCATGGGTTTCGGTGGCTGCGTTTACCTGCAGGTCGGCGCCGCTGTTGACGCGCAAGGCGTTGCCCGCTTCCACGTGACTGGCTTTGATCTCGGTCTTGGCGCCGGACGACAGCGCGGCATCTTGTTGCGCGACAACCTGGTTGCCGTGCTGGCGCGAGTCCTTGTCGGTCGTGGTGCGGTCGTAGGTTTCGTAGGTGAACAGGAAGTTGCTGTTGTTCCACTGTTCGCGTTTTTCCTGGAGCTTGCGGCTTTCCAGGCTGCTGAGGGTCAGGTTGCGGCTGGCATCGAGTTTGACGTTGCGCCCGCTGACGTCGGTGGCAGCCAGGTTCAGGTCCTTGGCACTGTGCAAGTCGACATCGCCCTGGCGGCTCTGCACACCGGCGCGGGTGGCGTCGAGGCTGTTGGCGTGGACCTGGCCGCTGATATCGAGGTCGCCGGCCGAACTGATCTTCACGCCGTCAGTGCCTTGCACCTGCACGCCGCCCACGCGCACACCGGCGCCTTCGGCAGTGCTGATGATATTGATGCGCCCGGCCAGCATCGCTCCGAACAGGCGTGCGTCGATGCGCTGGTCCTGGGTCTTGCTGGCAGGGTCTACCTGGCTGACTTGGCCGCTGGCGAAGTCGACCTGGTTGCGCCCGACTGTGAGGTTCAACTGTTTACCGGCACTGATGCTGCCATCGCTGTCGATACGCGGCGCGATCAGGTTGATGGAACCCTCGCGGTTTTGCAGGCCCTGGCCTTGCACCGTCAGTTGGCCGTTGGCATCGCGGGTGCTCAAGGCTTGCAGTTTGCCGTCGTTGAGCTCAGGGCGGCCCACTACCAGGTTGGCATTCGGGGTGTTGATGAAACTGCCGCCATTCACCGAAATGCCGTTGGGGTTGGCCAGCACATAATCGGCAGCCTGGCCGAAAATCTCCTGGGCGCCGTTGAGGGCCGAGGCGTTGCGGCTGATCACTTCGTTGAGGATCACGCTCGCCGCCTGGCCCTGGAACTGCGGGTTGGCCGCCAGTTGCCCGGCGAGCTTGGAGACGTCGGCCTGCAAGGCGTTGTTCAACACCAGGCCCTGGCGGTCGACGTTGTAGTCCAGAAACTGGTTATGGGACAGGCCGCCGGCATTCGGCGCGACGATGTTGACGATCGGCACACCACCCTGGTTTTGCAGTTGCGGCGTGCCGCCAGGCCCTTCGGCGACGGTCACGCCTGCGGCGAGCACAAGCTGCGGCAACAGGAACAGGCTGGCAATGGCCCAGCGCAGTTTGCCCTGGGGAGAAAGGTGAAAGCTGTGGGGAATAGTCGGCATAAATAATATCGCTCTGTGTTGGCTGATCCGCGACGTGCGTTGTTCGTTGCAACGCTGCTGTGGTGGTTCAGGTACGGCGGTTAACTCAGGCTAAAACAGGTGTTGGTTCATAGTTGCAGGCTTATATCTGTAAGCTCAGGCGTGTCAGCCAGACCTCCGGCTCCTGGCGAAAGCCTGACGGTGTGTTGAGGTTGCGTTGGTAATCGAAGTCCAGCTGCACGTTCTTCCAGCTCAGGTTGAGCCCCGCGCTGGCGCCGCTCAGGCGTTGGCTCTGGGCGCCGTGTTCGCGCTTGATCCAGCCGTTGTCCAGGCCCAGGCGCGGGGTGATCTTCACCGGCAAGTCGCTGTTGAGGGGCAGGCGCAAGGTGTTGCGCCACACCGCGCCCATCGCGCCGGAGCTGCTGTTTTCGCGGTAGCCGCGCACCGCCGAGTCGTCGGTGACCAACAGTTGTTCGATGGCGGGCAGGGCGTCCGGGCTGTATTGCACCGAGAGCTGGCTCTGCCACTGCCACGGTTGTGCCGCCCATTGGCCGTTGCGCCATTGGGTGAGGTTGGCGCGGTACTTGTGGAACTGCGCCTGGGGCCGGTTTTTTTGCACCTGGCCGGCATCGCGATCTGCGCCGAACCAGGTCAGGCCCTGGGCGTAGTTGACGTCCAGGTTCCACACCGCGCTGTTGAGCCAGAACAGGTTCAGGCCGGCTTCGGCGACTGTCAGCGTCGGGCTCTGGATGTTCAGGCGGGCCTTTTGCAGGTAACTGTCGACGTCCTTGTAGGCCAGTTGCAGGTTGGCGCTCAGTTGATGGCCCTGGTCGCGCCACAACACCCGGTCGCTGCGCAGGCTGACTTGATCGGTGCGGCCGCTGTTGTAAAGCGTCGTGCGGCTGAGCTTGAACGGCGAGCGGTATTCGGCATGGCTGGCGAACAGGCTGTAGGTCCAGTAGCCGTAGGGGATGGAATAGAACAGGCTATGGCTGCGGCTGTAGCGCGGCCCATGGTTGAGCGTGTCGCTGAAGCTCAGGTTGAGTGAATCGTTAAGCTGCAGCGGGCTGTCCAGGCTCAAGCTGATGGCATGGCGATCGCGCCCGGTGCCGGCGCTGCCGAGGTTATCCACCCCAAGCCCCAGGGCCCAGCGCGAGGCACTGCTGCGCGAGCGCAGAATGATGCGCGAGGCGCCGGCTTCGCTGCCGGGGGCGATATCGGCGGTGAGGTCGACCGAGCGCAGGCGGTTGAGCTGGTCAAGGCCCTGTTCCAGGTCGCGCAGGTTCAGCGGCTTGCCGAGCATCCCGGGAAACGCCCCGCCTAAAGACACGGGCAGGCTCTGGTCAGCCAGCTCAATGGCTTCGAGGTAGCCTTCTTCGACGTGAATATCCAACGGTTGGCCGGCGGCCGGTGCACTGATCAGGTACGGCCGGCTGGCGATGTAACCGGCCTCGACGTACAGCTGGGTGATCTGCGCCAGCAGGCGGTTGATCTGGGTGACGCCCATGCAAGGCGCCACATAGGGCTCGATGCGTTTGTTCAGCTCGGTACGGTTGAACAGCGTGACCCCGGCCAGGCGCGTGCCATTTAGCGGCCAGCAGCGTTCATCTTGGGCGATGTCCTTCGGCAAGGCTGGGGTGACCGGTTGCGTACCGAAACTGCCACGTTGCATCTGGCGCTGGCGTTGCTCCAGTTGTAATTGCTGCAAGTCGCGCTGCTGTTGCTGTTGCAAGCGCAATGCTTCCTGGCCTGGCTGAGGCCCGTCTGCGGCAGCGACTGGCAGCGCACACAGGCAGAGCAAGGTGATGCCCAGTTTCTGGAGACAACACAGGTGACCGGTTGAGGGCTGATTTGGCACTCGACATCCTTAACGTAGAAATACACACGATCTTTGCTTCCTGGGCCAAACCGTCAGCCCAGGGGTATTGCCACACTGGAGTCATCATTAAACGGTTTGTTACACGGGCGGGGGATTTATTGCACAAAACGTGAGGAATACCACGTTATTTAGGGAAAAAACGCACAAAATAGGTGCGTGATGCGTGAGTGGTAAGCTCATGTGTCGTATTTTAGGGGGTGAGGGGGATGCAGATGTTTTTTGATTGTTGCATTTAAAGCGCTTAATCATTGTGTTTATAAGTGGGGTTATTCACCCAACAGGCGCGTCCAGGCACACCAGATTTGGCTTTTGAATCCATTCGATATTCTGTAGCCTTGCGCAGCCTCACTTTTACCCGTGCTTGATGAATACCAACACTTCATCCGGCGGCGCCCGAAGGGCTCCAGAGCCGGTGGTACACTCGACTTTCGCGCTACTGCGCCTGCAGGTCTTGCGAACATGACGCAAATTTCCGAACGCCTACTGGTTCAAGCCCACCTCGACGCCAAGCAGCCCAAGGTGCTTGGCGCCGCCGAAGAGGCGAGCCTGCGTACCGCCATCGCCGCCGAGCTCAAAGCTCAGGATGCGGTGCTGGTTGCCCACTTCTATTGCGACCCAGTGATTCAGGCCCTGGCCGAAGAAACCGGTGGCTGTGTTTCCGACTCACTGGAAATGGCCCGCTTCGGCGCCGCTCACCCGGCCAAGACCGTACTGGTGGCCGGTGTGCGGTTCATGGGCGAGACTGCCAAGATCCTCACCCCCGAAAAACGCATCCTCATGCCGACCCTGGAAGCTACGTGCTCCCTGGACCTGGGTTGCCCGGTGGATGAGTTTTCCGCGTTCTGTGACCAACACCCCGAGCGCACCGTGGTGGTGTATGCCAACACGTCGGCGGCGGTCAAAGCCCGGGCGGACTGGGTGGTGACCTCCAGTTGCGCACTGGAAATCGTCGAAAGCCTGATGGACAACGGCGAGACCATTATCTGGGGGCCGGACAAACACCTGGGCACCTACATCCAGCGCCAGACCGGCGCCGACATGCTGCTGTGGGACGGAGCCTGCATCGTCCACGAAGAGTTCAAGTCCAAACAGCTGGAAGACATGAAGGCGCTGTACCCGGACGCTGCAATCCTGGTGCATCCGGAGTCGCCGACCTCGGTCATCGAACTGGCCGACGCGGTGGGTTCCACCAGCCAGTTGATTGCCGCGGCGCAGCGCTTGCCGAACAAGACCTTTATCGTTGCGACCGACCGCGGCATTTTCTACAAGATGCAGCAGTTGTGCCCGGACAAGGTCTTCATTGAAGCCCCTACCGCCGGTAACGGCGCGGCATGCCGCAGTTGCGCGCACTGCCCGTGGATGGCGATGAATACGCTGGAGCGTACGTTGCAGTGTCTGCGTGAGGGCAGCAACGAGATCTTCGTCGAGCCGTCGGTGATTCCGCAGGCGGTGCGGCCGCTCAAGCGCATGCTGGACTTCACCCAGGCTGCTCGCCTCAAACTGGCCGGCAACGCATAACCCAGGTGTGAACACTTTCCAAATGTGGGAGGGGGCTTGCTCCCGATGAGGGCGTGTCAGTAATACATCTGTGGCTGACCCACCGCCATCGCGAGCAAGCCCCCTCCCACATTTTTGATCTCCACTTGGCCGGGCGTTACTTCTTTTGCTTCGGGATCCGTACCAACTGCGTGTCCGAATAGATGTCATGCCAGCTGCGTTTGTGTTTATCGAACAACGACCAGATAAACCCCAGCCCCACACACAACCACGACGCAATCGACACCACAAAACGCAACAACGCCTGCCACAGGCTGATCCGCGAGCCGTCGGCGTTTTGCACGCGTACACCCCACACCTGCATACCCAGAGTTTGCCCGGAATGGGTCCAGAACTTGGCGAAGAACCCAAACAGCACAAACAACAGTATCGTCGACAGCAGCGGGTCACCGTCCAGCGCACCGGACTCGGTGAGCGTGCGCATTTTCGCTTCGCCCACGAAGGCGATCCACACCAGCTTGTAGGCAAATGCTGTGACGATCAGCAGGGCCGTGCACAACAGAAAGTCGTAGAACATCGCTGCCAGGCGACGGCCCAGGCCAACGGCGGGGTATTGGCCTTGGGGGCTTAGCAGGTGCTTGGACATGGCAGGGCTCTCTGGAGGAAAAGCAGCATTTTACGGACAAACGCCCATAAAAAAGCCCCTGATGTCATATCAGGGGCTTTTTGTCGCAGGAAGGATCAGGTGTTCTCTGCTTGTACTTCGTCAGCCTGCATGCCTTTCTGGCCTTGAACAGCAATGAAGGTCACTTTCTGGCCTTCTTTGAGGCTCTTGAAGCCGTTGCCCTGGATAGCGCGGAAATGCACAAACAGATCCGGGCCGCTTTCTGGAGTGATAAAACCAAACCCTTTTTCGTCGTTAAACCACTTGACGAGACCGCTCTGACGTTCAGCCATTTTCTTCTTTCCTTTGACGCTTGAAATTAATGACAGCCCCTTTCACATGAAAGAGTACTGGGCTGGGTTGCAGGAAAGTAAGAGACGTCGAACGGGTTGTAGCACAACTACTTCAGCTACTGCCCAGGTCCAGGTTCCAAGCGACCCATGCAAACACAGTGGGCAAACTCTACGCCAACTAAGATGAAAAACACAAGCCCTGACAAAACCCCAGGTTTTGCTGGGGTCATGACACTTTGTTGAATGTCGGTGGGCGTGGCTTATTCGATAGAGATGTTCACTTGTTATAGAAACTTTCCAATAGAGAAGACTATCGACAATGCACTGTTTTATGGCGGTTGCGTTACAGATTAGTGCGCGTTAACGCAACCGCGTTACTTATAGAAACAGTCACTCAACCACGATAGTAACGTTGCGGTACGAATGGCATTTTACTTACACGTAATGGCACCTTTTTCCCACGTACCAGCGCTGAGACTTCGGTATCCAGTGTGACAAATGCGCTGTCCAGGTAACCCATTGCCAGCGGGCCGCCCAAGGTCGGGCCAAAGCCGCCGCTGCACACGCTACCGATCACCGTGCCGTGTTCGTCGACGATTTCGGCACCTTCACGCACCGGGGTACGTTCCTGGGGCAACAAGCCCACGCGCTTGCGGCTGACCCCGGCTTGCTGCTGGGTGAAAATCCGGTCGGCACCCGGGAAGCCGCCAGCGCGTGCGCCGTCAGCGCGACGGGCCTTGGAAATGGCCCACAACAGGCTGGCTTCGATAGGCGTGGTGTCGGCGTTCATATCATGGCCGTACAGGCACAGGCCGGCTTCCAGGCGCAGGGAGTCGCGAGCGCCCAGGCCAATGGCTTGTACTTCGGTTTCTGCCAGCAGGCTACGGGCCAGGCTTTCGGCGTTGGCTGCCGGTACCGAGATTTCAAAACCGTCTTCGCCGGTATAGCCGGAGCGGCTGACGTAGCAGTCCACGCCCAGCAGGCGCAGGGTGGCAAATTGCATGAAGGTCATCTTGGACACTTGCGGCGCCAGGCGCGCCAGTACCTTCACCGCTGCCGGGCCTTGCAGGGCCAGCAGGGCGCGTTCTTCGAACAGCGGCTCGATGGTGCATTGGTCGCCGATATGTTGGCGCAGGTGTGCCAGGTCCTGGTCCTTGCAGGCGGCGTTGACCACCAGGAACAGTTCGTCGTTGCCCAGGTTGGCGACCATCAGGTCGTCGAGGATACCGCCTTGCTCGTTGGTGAACATTGCGTAGCGCTGCATGCCCACCGGCAGGTCGATGATGTCGACCGGCACCAGGGTTTCCAGGGCCTTGGCGGCATTGGCGCCGGTCAGGCGGATCTGGCCCATGTGGGACACATCGAACAGCCCGGCCTGCTCACGGGTGTGCAGGTGTTCCTTCATCACGCCCAGCGGGTACTGCACCGGCATGTCGTAGCCGGCGAAGGGCACCATGCGTGCGCCCAGTTCGAGGTGCAGGGCGTGCAATGGGGTTTTCAACAGGGTTTCGGTGGACATATTCAGCTCCTGAAAAACGTGCCGGCGCGCTTGTAGGCGTCAGCACTCGATAATGTTGACCGCCAAACCGCCACGGGCGGTTTCCTTGTATTTGCTTTTCATGTCGGCGCCGGTCTGGCGCATGGTGCGGATGACCTTGTCGAGGGATACAAAGTGCTGCCCGTCACCGCGCAAGGCCATGCGTACCGCATTGATCGCCTTCACCGAGCCCATGGCATTGCGCTCGATGCACGGCACCTGTACCAACCCGCCAATCGGGTCGCAGGTCAGGCCGAGGTTGTGTTCCATGCCGATCTCGGCGGCGTTTTCCACTTGGGATACGCTGCCGCCCAGCACTTCGCACAAGGCGCCTGCGGCCATGGAACAGGCCACGCCGACCTCGCCCTGGCAGCCGACTTCGGCGCCGGAGATCGAGGCGTTTTCCTTGTACAAGATGCCGATGGCGGCGGCGGTGAGCAGGAAGCGCACCACGCCGTCTTCGTTCGCGCCGGGGATAAAGCGCATGTAGTAATGCAGCACCGCCGGCACGATACCTGCCGCGCCGTTGGTGGGCGCGGTGACCACCCGCCCGCCGTTGGCATTTTCTTCGTTGACCGCCAGCGCATACAGGTTGACCCAGTCCAACACCGACAGCGGGTCACGCAGTGCAGACTCAGGGTTCTTGCACAACTGCCTGTGCAACGCCGCCGCCCGGCGCTTGACCTTCAAGCCTCCGGGCAGGATGCCTTCGTTGCGACAGCCGGCATCCACGCAGTCCTGCATGACCTGCCAGATTTTCAGCAGGCCGGCGCGGGTTTCCGCTTCCGGGCGCCAGGCGCTTTCATTGGTCAGCATCACTTGGCTGATGGACAGCCCATAGGTGGTGCAATGGCCAAGCAAGTCCTTGGCGTGTTTGAACGGGAAGGTCAGGGGCGTAGCGTCTTCGACGATCCGGTCGGCGCCAGCCGCGTCTTCATCCACCACAAAACCGCCGCCCACCGAGTAGTACTCACGGCTGCGGATCTGGATATTGGCGGCGTCGAAGGCACGGAAAATCATGCCGTTGGGATGATAGGCCAGGGGTTTGCGAATCATCGCCAGGTGTTCTTTCTCGTTGAACGCGATGCTGTGTTCGCCGAGCAGGTTGAGGCGCCCGTCACTGCGCATCTGCGCCAGGCGTGCAGCGACGGTTTCGGTATTCACGGTGTCCGGGTGTTCGCCTTCCAGGCCCAGCAGCACGGCCTTGTCGCTGCCGTGGCCTTTGCCGGTAGCACCCAGCGATCCGTAGAGTTCCACCTTGATGCCGGTGGTGGCGCTCAGCAGGTTGTCACGCTTGAGGCCCTCGACGAATCGAGCCGCCGCACGCATCGGGCCGACAGTGTGGGAACTGGAGGGGCCGATGCCAATCTTGAACAGGTCGAACACGCTTAAAGACATGAGTTGTTCTCCGGTTTCTTATTATGTATCGGGTGCACTCGGTCAGTGTGGGAGGGGGCTTGCTCCCGATGGCAGTGTGTCAGTCAACAGAGGTGTTGAATGTAAAGCCGCCATCGGGAGCAAGCCCCCTCCCACATTTGATTGAGTTCAGCCTCAGGTTACGCGTAGCTCTCGATTGAAGGGCACGCACACACCAGGTTGCGATCGCCAAACACGTTGTCGACCCGGCCAACCGGCGGCCAGTACTTGCCTTCGATCAGTGATGCAACCGGGTACACCGCTTGTTCACGGCTGTACGGGTGCGACCACTCACCTACCAATTCAGCAGCGGTGTGCGGTGCGTTCTTGAGTGGGTTGTCGTCCTTGTCCAATGTGCCGTTTTCCACCGCGCGGATCTCTTCGCGGATGGCGATCATGGCGTCGCAGAAGCGGTCCAGTTCTTCCTTGGATTCACTTTCGGTCGGCTCGATCATCAAGGTGCCGGCCACCGGGAAGGACATGGTCGGCGCATGGAAACCGAAGTCGATCAGGCGCTTGGCCACGTCATCCACGCTGATGCCGCTGCTGTCTTTCAGCGGGCGCAGGTCGAGGATGCATTCATGCGCCACCAGGCCGTTGCTGCCGGTGTAGAGGACTGGGTAGTGCTCTTCCAGGCGACGGGAAATGTAGTTGGCGTTGAGGATCGCCAACTGCGAAGCGCGCTTGAGGCCGGCGCCGCCCATCATGCTGATGTACATCCAGGTGATCGGCAGAATGCTCGCGCTGCCGAACGGTGCCGCACACACCGCGCCTTCCTTGCGTTCCATGGCCGCGTGGCCAGGCAGGAATGGCGTGAGGTGGGACTTGACGCCAATCGGGCCAACGCCCGGGCCGCCACCGCCGTGGGGGATGCAGAAGGTCTTGTGCAGGTTCAGGTGGGATACGTCGCCGCCGAACTTGCCCGGTGCGCAGAGGCCGACCATCGCGTTCATGTTGGCGCCGTCGATGTACACCTGGCCGCCGTTGTCGTGAATGATCGCGCAGATTTCGCGGATGCCTTCCTCGAATACACCGTGGGTGGACGGGTAGGTGATCATCAGCGCGGCGAGGTGCTCGCGGTGTTCGATGGCTTTGGCGCGCAGGTCTTCGATATCGACGTTGCCACGCGAATCGCAAGCGGTCACCACCACGCGCATGCCGGCCATGTTGGCGGTCGCCGGGTTGGTGCCGTGGGCCGACGACGGGATCAGGCAGATGTCGCGACGTTCTTCGCCACGGCTCTGGTGATAGGCACGGATGGCCAAGAGGCCTGCGTATTCACCCTGGGAACCGGCGTTCGGCTGCAAGGAGATCGCGTCGTAACCGGTGGCCGCGCAGAGCATGGCTTCCAGTTCGGTGGTCAGTTGCAGGTAGCCGGCGCTTTGTGCGGCTGGCGCGAACGGGTGCAGGGCGCCGAATTCGGCCCAGGTCACCGGGATCATTTCGCTGGCGGCGTTGAGCTTCATGGTGCACGAGCCCAGCGGGATCATGGTGCGGTCCAGGGCCAGGTCCTTGTCAGCCAGCTTGCGCAGGTAGCGCATCAGCTCGGTTTCGGAGTGATAGCGGTTGAACACCGGGTGGCTGAGGATCGCCGACTGGCGCAGCAAGGCGCTCGGCAGCGTGCTTTCGGTTGCGGCGAAGGTCGGCAGGGCCTTGCCGTCGGCGAAGATGGCCCACAAGGCTTCGATATCGGCCTGGGTGGTGGTTTCGTCGACCGACAGGCCGACACGCTCGGCATCTACCACGCGCAGGTTGATGCGCTGGGCACGGGCCTTGTCATGCAGGGCGGCGGTGTTGGCGCCGGTGTTGACTGTAATCGTGTCGAAGAAGTTTTTCTGCTCGACCTTCAGGCCCAGGGCGGTCAAGCCTTTAGCCAGGATCGCGGTCAGTTGGTGAATGCGCTGGGCGATCTGGGTCAGGCCTTTGGGGCCGTGGTACACGGCGTACATGCTGGCGATGTTGGCCAACAGCACTTGGGCGGTGCAGATGTTGCTGGTGGCTTTCTCGCGGCGGATATGTTGCTCGCGGGTCTGCATGGCCAGGCGCAGGGCCGGCTTGCCGAAGCGGTCGACCGAAACACCGACCAGGCGCCCAGGCATGTCGCGCTTGAACGCATCCTTGGTGGAGAAGTACGCCGCGTGCGGGCCGCCAAAGCCCAGCGGCACGCCGAAGCGTTGCGCGCTGCCGATGGCGACGTCGGCACCGAACTCACCCGGTGGCGTCAGCAGGGTCAGGGCCAGCAGGTCAGCAGCCACGGCCACCAGGGCGTTGGCGGCGTGGAAGCGCTCGGTCAGTTCGCGGTAGTCGAACACGTCACCGTTGCTCGCCGGGTATTGCAGCAGGGCGCCGAAGAACGCGCTGACGTCGGTCAGTTCGCGCTCATCGCCGACCACCACGTCGATGCCCAGCGGCTCGGCACGGGTGCGCAGTACGTCGAGGGTTTGCGGATGGCTGTGCACCGAAGCGAAGAAGGCGTTGCTGCCCTTGTTCTTGCTCAGGCGCTTGCAGAAAGTCATGGCTTCGGCAGCGGCGGTGGCTTCATCGAGCAGGGAAGCGTTGGCAATCGGCAGGCCGGTGAGGTCGCTGATCAGGGTCTGGAAATTCAGCAGTGCTTCCAGGCGGCCTTGGGAAATCTCAGGCTGGTACGGCGTGTAAGCAGTGTACCAGGCCGGGTTTTCCAGGAGGTTGCGCAGGATCGGTGAGGGTGTGTGGCAGTTGTAGTAGCCCTGGCCGATGTAGGTCTTGAACAGTTGGTTCTTGCCGGCGATGGCCTTGATCTTGGCCAGGGCCTCGGCTTCGCTCAGGCCGTCTTCCAGGCCGAGCACGCTGGTGCCCTTGATGCTTTCCGGGATCACGCTGGCGCTCAGGGCTTCCAGGGAATCAAAACCCAGGCTGGCGAGCATTTGCTGCTCGTCTTCCTGGCGTGGGCCGATGTGGCGGGCGATGAATTCGTTGGCGGTCGTGAGATTAACGGTCATGGCGCGCTCCTCAGGCTTCAGCGTTGGCTTTGATCAGGCGGTCGTACGCGTCCTGATCCAACAGTTTAGCTACCGCCTCGGCATCGGCCGGTTTAAAGCGGAAGAACCAGCCTTCGCCCATCGGGTCTTCGTTGACCAGTTCCGGGCTGCCATCAAGTTTGTCGTTGACTTCGAGTACTTCGCCGTCCAACGGCATGTATACGCCGCTGGCGGCCTTGACCGATTCTACGGTAGACGCTTCGGCGCCCTTGTCGTAAGCCTGCAACTCCGGCAGTTGCACGAAAACCACATCACCCAGCGCGTTCTGCGCGAAAGCGGTGATGCCCACGGTGACGCTGCCATCGGCTTCGGCGCGCAGCCATTCGTGATCTTCAGTGAAACGCAACTCGCTCATGGAAACTCCTCAGGGCCAGAATCGTCTGGTGGACGGGATTGGAATAATGGGAGTTGCTTAGCAATATTGCGGCCAAGGTTGCTAATTCGTTACAAATCAACGAGTTAATAAAATTGGTTATGACGTTGGTGCATTTGGGTGTAGCGATTTCGCTACAGTCGGGTGCGTGAAAAAAAGCCTATGTGGATCAAAGCCTTGCATGGCGCGTAAAAAACAGGGTTGTAGCGATATCGTTACACTGTAGCGCTTTCAGTACAGTGAATGTCGTTCTCAGACCAAAAATTGGAATGCCTTCCCACATTGACTGCATTCCACAGTTAGATCCCATACCGTTAGCAGTCAGTGCTTGCTGGGAATGCCGTACTTGCGCAAGCGATGGGCAATCGCCGTATGGGAGGTCTGCAGGCGGCTGGCCAGTTGGCGCGTCGAGGGGTAGCTGGTGTAGAGGGTTTCCAGCAGGTTGCGCTCGAAGTCTTCTACCGCCTGTTCCAGGCTGTCGACTTCACCATCGCTCTGGCGTGCGACGGAGGTGCCGGCGATGTCCAGGTCGCCGATGTCCACCAGGCTGCTTTCGCAGATGGCGGCGGCGCGGAAGATCACGTTTTGCAGTTGCCGCACATTACCCGGCCAGCGGTTGCCCAGCAGCGCCGGGTAAGTGCCGGGCGCCAGGCGGCAGACCGGGCGCTGGATTTGCGCGCAGGCCTGCTGCATGAAGTAGCGCGCCAGCAGCAGGATGTCCTGGCCGCGCTCGCGCAGGGGCGGTACTTCGACATTGAGCACATTGAGGCGGTAAAACAGGTCTTCGCGAAAGGTGCCCTCGCTGACCATTTTTTCCAGGTCGCGGTGGGTGGCGCTGAGGATGCGCACATTGACCTTCACTTCGCGATCACCGCCTACGCGGCGAAAGCTGCCGTCATTGAGAAACCGTAGCAGCTTGGCTTGCAGGTACGGCGACATCTCGCCGATTTCATCCAGAAATACCGTGCCCTGGTTGGCCAGTTCCATCAGCCCCGGCTTGCCGCCGCGCTGCGCACCGGTGAAGGCGCCCGGGGCGTAACCGAACAACTCGCTTTCGGCGAGGTTTTCCGGCAGCGCCGCGCAGTTCAGGGCCAGAAACGGCGCACTGTGGCGCGTGCTGATGGCGTGGCAGGCACGCGCCACCAGCTCTTTGCCGGTGCCGGTTTCGCCTTGGATCAGCAGCGGTGCATCCAACGCCGCCACGCGTTGCGCCCGCGCCTTGAGGGTGCGGATCGCCGGGGATTCGCCCAGCAGTGCATCAAAACCTTCGGCATGGTCGTGGTGCAGCGCTGACAGTTGTTCACCGATGCGGTTGGGCTGGTAGAGGGTGAGCAGGGCACCAGCGTCGGTGATCGGCGTGGCGTCCAGCAGCAAGGTCTGGCCGTTGACGCTGATCTCGCGCAACGGCAAACGAAAGCCGTGCTCCAGCAAGGTGTCCAGCAGTGCCGGGTCGTTGAACAGCTCGGCGATGCTTTCCCCGGCCGGCTCGCGCCCGTACAGCGCGATCAGTGCCGGGTTGGCCAGCAGGATCTTGCCCGCGCTGTCCAGGGCCAGTACCGGGTCGGTCATGGCCGCCAGCAATGCGTCGAGTTGCAGGTGGCGGCGTTGGCCCGGCAGGATGTCGACCACCTTCACCGCCTGCACGCCGTGCACGCTGAACAACGCGTCGCGCAGTTCTTCAAGCACCTCGGCGCTGAGGGTCGGCGCGTCGATATAGACGTTGGGCGGCACCATCTCCACCGCATCCAGGTTGAGATTGCGCCCACCGAGCAAGGCCAGGACTTCCTGGGTGATGCCGACGCGGTCGATGAAGCTGACGTGGATACGCATGGGGCGATTGGCAATTCTGGAGAGCAGAGGCGGCAAGTATGCCTTGGCGCGGGGCGCAGGTGAAATCTGACAAATGATGAAGATCAAGATGTGGGAGGGAGCAAGCCCCCTCCCACAGTTTGAACTGCATTGTGTCAGTGCAGGCGTGTTACTCCAGGTGTTCGGGTTTGACTGGATCACCTGATTTCACATCCAGCTGATGCCGCACATCCTCGAACATCAAGTCGTACTGCTTGTGCATCGAGCCATTGAGCACCGCGACTTTCGGCATGCCGTATTTCTGCGCAATGTTCATCGCATGCCGGGCAAAATCGAAGGCTTGGTCCTTGGGCAGGAAGAACTCTTCCTTGAGGTCCTTGCCCTGCACCGAACCGTGCAACTTGAAGAGCATTCCCTTGCCTTCCTTTGGGTCCTGACTGACTTCATAGTCGATGCACAGGTTGTAGCTGTAATCGTCTTTGTTGAGCGCGTGACGTTCGACGTGCAGGTGACCGGGTTCAAAGGTGGCCATAGGCGTTGCTCCTCTACTTCACAGGTAGGTGATGCCAGGTTTTGCCGTGCTGATGCGGGTGCCGGCGCTGCCCTGGACGATGGCTTCGATGTCCGAGAGTGAACCGATCACTGCGGTTTTGCCAGTCTGGCGGGCGAACTCGCAGGCCGCTTGCACCTTGGGGCCCATGGAGCCGGCGGCGAAGCCGAGTTTTTCCATTTCGTCCGGGTGGGCCTGGCCGATGGCTTTCTGCGTGGGCTTGCCGAAGTCGATAAAGGCGGCGTTGACGTCGGTGGCGATTACCAGCAAATCAGCGTCCAGTTGCGAGGCCAGCAGCGACGAGCACAGGTCTTTGTCGATCACTGCCTCGATGCCCTTGAGCTTGCCGTCTTCGCCATACATCGTCGGGATGCCACCGCCGCCGGCGCAGATCACGATGGCGCTTTTTTCCAGCAGCCACTTGATCGGGCGGATTTCAAAGATGCGTTTGGGGCGCGGGCTGGCGACCACACGGCGGTATTTATCGCCATCGGGCGCAATGGCCCAGCCTTTTTCGGCGGCGAGTTTTTCTGCTTCGGCTTTGGAATACACCGGGCCGATGGGTTTGGTCGGGTTCTGGAACGCCGGGTCCTTGGCGTCCACTTCGACCTGGGTAAGCAGCGTTGCGAACGGCACTTCGAAGTCCAGCAGGTTGCCCAGTTCCTGTTCGATGATGTAGCCGATCATGCCCTCGGTCTCGGCGCCCAGCACGTCCAGCGGGTAGGGCGAGACGCTGGTGTAGGCCGCCGCTTGCAACGACAGCAGGCCGACTTGCGGGCCGTTGCCGTGGGCGATCACCAGCTCATTGCCGGCGTGGATCTTGGCGATCTGTTCGGTGGCGATACGGATATTGGCGCGTTGGTTGTCCGCGGTCATGGGTTCACCACGGCGCAGGAGGGCGTTGCCGCCCAGGGCTACGACGATGCGCATAAAGAATGTCCTTTTGAAATGTGGGAGGGGGCTTGCTCCCGATAGCGGTGTGTCAGTTGATAGAAGTGTGGCTGAACCACCGCTATCGGGAGCAAGCCCCCTCCCACATTGACTGTGTTGCAGCAGGAAAAATTAGATATCCGCCAACGCCGACACCAGAATCGCCTTGATGGTATGCATGCGGTTTTCCGCCTGCTCAAAGGCAATGTTGGCCGGCGACTCGAAGACTTCCTCGGTCACTTCCACGCCATTGGCCAGGTGCGGATACCGCGCAGCGATGTCCTTGCCGACCTTGGTTTCGCTGTTATGGAACGCCGGCAGGCAGTGC
Source organism: Pseudomonas haemolytica (assembly GCF_009659625.1). Taxonomy (GTDB): domain Bacteria; phylum Pseudomonadota; class Gammaproteobacteria; order Pseudomonadales; family Pseudomonadaceae; genus Aquipseudomonas; species Aquipseudomonas haemolytica. The sequence continues at coordinate 344,508 of NZ_VOIW01000007.1, forward strand.
ATGAATTTCACCCGAGGGTTGCCCGAGGCTTTCATCATCTTGGCGTTGACCTGGTACGGCAGCAATTGCTCGATACGCTCGTCCCACGCTTCGACCGGCTCACCCATGGACACCCAGATATCGGTGTGGATGAAGTCCACGCCCTTGACCGCTTCCTTAGGGTCTTCGGTGATGGTGATGCGTGCGCCGCTTTCCTCGGCAAACGCCTGGCATTGCTTGATGAAATCTTCGTGCGGCCACAGCGCTTTGGGCGCACCGATGCGCACGTCCATGCCGAGCTTGGCGCCGATCATCAGCAACGAATTGCCCATGTTGTAGCGTGCATCGCCTAGGTACGCGTAGCTGATGTCATGCAGCGGCTTGTCGCTGTGTTCGCGCATGGTCAGGGTGTCGGCGATCATTTGTGTCGGGTGGAATTCGGCAGTCAGGCCGTTGAACACCGGCACACCGGCGAACTTGGCCAGCTCTTCGACGATTTCCTGTTCGAAGCCACGGTATTCAATCGCATCGAACATCCGACCCAATACGCGGGCGGTGTCTTTCATGCTTTCTTTATGGCCGATCTGCGACGACACCGGGTCGATGTAGGTGACGTGGGCGCCCTGGTCATGGGCCGCGACTTCGAAGGCGCAGCGGGTGCGGGTCGAGGTTTTTTCGAAGATCAGCGCGATGTTCTTGCCTTGCAGGTGCGGACGCTCGGTGCCGGTGTATTTGGCGCGCTTGAGGTCGCGGGACAGGTCCAGCAGGTAGTTCAGCTCGCGGGTGGTGTGGTGCATCAGCGACAGCAGGCTGCGGTTGCGCATGTTGAAAGCCATGATGGATCTCCTTCTGTTTAGGTTATCCCCCTGGCCGGCGCCTTATGGGCGCCGGCCAAGGCCTGGAAATTAATAGTCGATAGGGTCGCGGATGATCGGGCAGGTCATGCAGTGGCCGCCGCCACGGCCACGGCCGAGCTCACCGGCGCTGATGGTGATGACTTCCACACCAGCTTTGCGCAGCAGCGTGTTGGTGTAGGTGTTGCGGTCGTAGCCGATCACCACGCCAGGCTCTACAGCCACCACGTTGTTGCCGTCATCCCACTGTTCGCGTTCGGCGGCGAAGCTGTTGCCGCCGGTCTCGACGACACGTAGTGCCTTGAGGTTGAGGGCTGCGGCGACGGTCTCGAGGAAGTTGGTTTTTTCCCGTTGGATGTCGATACCGTGCGGCTTGGTTTCGTCAGGGCGCAGGGTGAACGGCACGATCTGGTTGACCACTTCGGGGAAGACGGTAACCAGGTCGCGGTCGCAGAAGCTGAACACGGTGTCCAGGTGCATGGCTGCGCGGGATTTCGGCAGGCCGGCAACGATCACGCGTTCCACGGCTTTGTTCTTGAACAGGTTGCGCGCCAGTTGGCCAATGGCTTGGTGAGACGAGCGCTCGCCCATGCCGATCAACACCACGCCATTGCCAATCGGCATCACGTCACCGCCTTCCAGGGTGGCAGCGCCGTGTTCCTGGTCGGGGTCGCCGTACCAGATCTGGAAGTCGGCGTTGGTGAACTCGGGGTGGAACTTGTAGATGGCGGACGTCAGCAGGGTTTCCTGGCGTCGCGCCGGCCAGTACATCGGGTTGAGCGTCACACCGCCATAGATCCAGCAGGTGGTGTCACGGGTGAACTGGGTGTTGGGCAGCGGCGGCAGAATGAAACTGGCGTGGCCGAGGAAGTCGCGGAACATCTCGATAGTCTTGCCACCGAAGCTGCTCGGCAGGTCATCGGCCGACACGCCGCCAATCAGGAACTCGCTGACCTTGCGCGGCTCAAGGCTGCGCAGCCACGAGCCGACTTCATCGACCAGGCCCAGGCCCACCGTGTTGGCGGTGATCTTGCGCTCCAGGATCCAGTCGAGGGCTTCGGGGATGGCGACGATATCGGTGAGCAGGTTGTGCATTTCCAGCACATCAATGTCCCGCTCGCGCATCTTGGTCACGAAGTCGAAGTGGTCGCGCTTGGCCTGGGCCACCCACAGCACGTCATCGAACAGCAGTTCATCGCAGTTGTTGGGGGTCAGCCGCTGGTGGGCCAAACCTGGGGAGCACACCATGACTTTGCGCAGTTTGCCGGCTTCGGAATGTACGCCGTACTTCACTTTTTCCGTGGTCATTACAGATCCTCCAGTGAACACATTCATCTTGGGTTACAGAGTCAGGAAGCCGTCGTAGAGCCCATAGGCCGCCACCAGGGCGCCAATGACCACTGCGGCGAAAATCAGCTTCTCGACGTTGGTGAAAATCGGTTTGCCCAGTTCACGCTTGGCCTTGGCGAACAAAATCGCGCCGGGGGCATAGAGCAGGGCGGAGAGCAGCAGGTACTTGGTGCCGCCGGCATACAACAGCCAGATCGCGTAGATCAGGGCGATGGCGCCGATGAACAGGTCTTTCTTGCGCTCCTTGAGGGCGTTTTCGTAGGTCTCACCACGCACCGCCAGCAGCAGGGCGTAGGCCGCCGACCACAGGTAAGGCACCAGGATCATCGAGGTGGCGAGGTAGATCAGCGACAGGTAGGTGCTGGCGGAAAACAGCGTGATCACCAGGAAGATCTGCACCATCGCGTTGGTCAGCCACAGGGCATTGACCGGCACATGGTTGGCGTTTTCCTTACGCAGGAACTCCGGCATGGTGTGGTCCTTGGCGGCGGCGAACATGATCTCCGCACACAGCAGCACCCACGACAGCAACGCACCCAGCAGCGAGATGATCAGGCCGACGCTGATCAGCACCGCGCCCCAGTGGCCCACCACGTGTTCCAGCACGGCGGCCATCGATGGGTTCTGCAGCTTGGCCAATTCCGGTTGGGTCATGATCCCCAGGGACAGCACGTTCACCAGCATCAGGAACAGCAGCACGGTGATAAAGCCGATCACGGTGGCCTTGCCCACATCACTACGTTTCTCTGCACGGGACGAGAAGATGCTCGCGCCTTCGATGCCGATAAACACCCAGACGGTCACCAGCATCATGTTGCGCACCTGGTTCATCACACTGCCCAGGTCGGGGTTTTTTACGCCCCAGATGTCAGCGGTGAAGATGTCCAGCTTGAACGCGAACAATGCAATCAGCACGAACAGCAGCAGCGGCACCACCTTGGCGACGGTGGTCACCAGGTTGATGAACGCCGCCTCTTTGATCCCGCGCAGTACCAGGAAATGCACGGCCCACAACAGCACCGACGCACCGATCACCGCCGCCGGCGTATTGCCTTCGCCAAACATCGGGAAAAAGTAGCCGAGGGTGCTGAACAAGAGCACGAAGTAGCCGACGTTGCCCAGCCAGGCACTGATCCAGTAACCCCAGGCGGATGAGAAACCCATGTAGTCGCCAAAACCGGCCTTGGCGTAGGCGTATACACCGCCGTCGAGGTCAGGCTTGCGGTTGGCCAGGGTCTGGAACACGAATGCGAGGGTCAACATGCCGATGGCGGTAATTACCCAACCGATCAACACCGCGCCTACATCGGCGCTGGCGGCCATGTTTTGCGGCAGTGAGAAGATCCCGCCGCCAATCATCGAGCCCACGACAAGAGCGACCAGGGCGCCTAATCGAAGTTTTCCGGGAGTTTCAGACATTGCATGACTCCAATGCAGGAGAAGAGAGACCACAGAATAAATCCGTGCGCTAATCAAACAGCTGACTCAGATCACGTCATTGGCACATTCCATTGTGAATTAATGACTTGGGACGCGAACCAGTGGGCAGTAAGAACCTTGGAAAGGCGCGATCCAGAGAGGTCTGTGTGCTTATCCTGGCGTGGGCATGGACAGTTGAAGCTAGACCTTATTCGCGAATGCGCAAACTTTTTCGGCTGTGTTCGACGAGCGTTTGATTTAGGCGTATTTAAATTCTAAATAAGCCTAAACTTCACCTATTGAAGACCCATAAGTTATGAGCCTGTTGGTTTAAATACGGTCGCCAATAAACGCTACACTCCCCCCGTTTAATATTGAGTGCACACGTGTCAGCTCAAGTTGTTAGTTAATTCAGGAGACTTCATGCCGCAACCGGCCCACAAACTTCGGCTTAGTGCCCTGATCGCCCTGGTGGTTGGCTCAATGATTGGTGGTGGGATCTTCTCGCTCCCGCAAAATATGGCCGCCCGTGCAGAGGTGGGCGCTGTATTGATCGGCTGGGGCATCACCGCCATCGGCATGCTGACGCTGGCGTTTGTCTTCCAGACGTTGGCCAATCGCAAACCCGAACTGGATTCAGGCGTATATGCCTATGCCAAGGCCGGTTTCGGTGACTACATGGGGTTCTCATCCGCCTGGGGTTACTGGATCAGCGCGTGGATGGGCAACGTTGGCTACTTCGTGTTGCTGTTCAGCACGCTCGGCTACTTTTTTCCGGCGTTCGGCCAGGGCAATACACCGCTGGCGATCGGCTGCGCATCGCTGTTGCTATGGGCGGTGCATTTCCTGGTGATGCGCGGGATCAAGGAGGCCGCGTTTATCAACCAGATCACCACGGTGGCGAAGATCGTGCCGCTGTTGGTGTTCATCGTGATCGCCGCTGTCGCGTTCAAGGCGGATATTTTCACCCGCGATATCTGGGGCCTGGGCAACCCACAAATGGGCAGTGTGGTCGAGCAGGTGCGCCACATGATGCTGGTCACGGTGTTTGTGTTTATCGGCATCGAAGGTGCCAGTGTGTACTCCGCGCGGGCGCAGAAACGCTCGGATGTGGGGCGCGCCACGCTGATTGGATTTCTGGGGGTGCTGGCATTGCTGGTGCTGGTGAATGTGCTGTCCCTGGGCATCATGAGCCAGCCGGAACTGGCGCAATTGCAGAACCCGTCCCTGGCCGGCGTGCTGGAGCATATCGTCGGGCCGTGGGGCGCCATGCTGATCAGCCTCGGGCTGGCGGTGTCGCTGCTCGGCGCGCTGCTGTCCTGGGCGCTGCTGTGCGCCGAAATCCTCTACGCCACTGCTCACGATAAAACCATGCCGGCGTTCCTGAAAAAGGAAAATGCCAACCAGGTGCCGGTCAACGCCTTGTGGCTGACCAATGTGATGATTCAGGTTTTCCTGGTGATCACGCTGTTTTCGCAGAGCACCTACACCACGCTGATCTACCTGGCGTCGTCGATGATCCTGGTGCCCTACCTGTGGTCGGCGGCCTATGCGGTGCTGTTGAGCGGGCGTGGCGAAACCTATGACGGCGCCCAGCGCCAGCGCATGAAAGATTTGCTGGTGGGGCTGATCGCACTCGGCTACGCGGTATGGCTGTTGTATGCCGGTGGTTTGAAATACTTGCTGCTGTCGGCGCTGCTGTATGCGCCGGGTGTGATCCTGTTCGCCCAGGCCAAGCGTGAGCAGGGCCAACCTTTGTTTACCCACATGGAAAAAGGCATTTTCAGTTGTGTGGTCGCGGGCGCCGGGGTGGCGGCGTACGGGTTGTATAGCGGGGTTTTGTCGTTGTGAGATTGGCATAGGGTGGAGGGTGAATGTACTGGCCTCATCGGGGGCAAGCCCCCTCCCACACTTGACCGAGTACTTACTTTGAAATGCGGTCGAATGTGGGAGGGGGCTTGCCCCCGATGGCGGTCTCCAGGTCACCACTGAGGCCGGTGTGACCCCAGTTCCCCCGCTGGCAAATCCCACTGCAATGGCGTGCCGCTGATGCTCAGTGGTGCCAGCAACCGATGGGCCTGCCCCCAGGCTGTCTGCTCCACCACCAAGCCTTGATCGCTTGGCTCTTCGGCGCGCAACGCCACCTGCTCCGGCACTTGCCCCGCATCCACCAACAACTTCGCCGTGCGCGCCAATGACAAGCGCGCTGACCCACCCCGGCCGGATGCCAGGCGTTCGCTCAAGGCCCGGATCGCACTGGCGGCCATCAGGTAGCCGGTGGCGTGATCCAGTGCCTGCAACGGCAGCGGCACCGGTTTATCCGCCTGCTTCCACGCCATGCCCGCCTCGGCAATGCCACTGCTCATCTGCACCAGGCTGTCGAAGCCGCGACGGTTACGCCATGGGCCGCTCCAGCCGTAGGCATTGAGGCTGACGTCGATCAGCCCGGGGGCGAGGTGTTGCCGTTCGCCAGCGGTGTAACCCAGTTGCTCCAGTGCATCGGCACGGTACCCGTGGAACAGCACGTCAGCGTCCTTGAGCAACGCTTCGAATACCTGCCGGCCTTCAGGGCTTTTCAGGTCGAGGCGGGCGCAGCGCTTGCCCAAAGTCATTTCCGGTACCACGCCGGGTTCGTTCCAGGTGGGCGAGTCAATGCGCAATACATCCGCACCTAATCCTGCGAGGAAGCGACTGGCCACGGGGCCGGCCAGTACGCGGGTCAGGTTCAGCACCTTGATGCCGGCCAACGGGCGGGCAGCCGAGCCGGGCCAGGGTTTGTCGGTGGCGCTTTCGAAGACCTGGCGCTGTATCAATTCCTCGGCATTTACCGCCAAGCCTTGTGGGTGCTGCTGCCAGGCTTGCCACGAACGCATCTGCGCCGCACAACCGCCGGCGTCGACGATCGCCTGTTCCAGGTCAGCGGCGCTCCATGTCGCGACTTTGGTCGCCATCTCGGCGCGGTCGGCAACACGCCCCAGCACCCGCTCGACCGCTGCGCGGTGATGGGGCGCATTGGTGTGCAAACGAATCCAGCCGTCGGTACTGGCGTAGTCGCCGGCCACCGGGTCCCATAGCGGTGGCACTTGCCAACCCACTGGGCGAATCGAAGAGGAGAACCACAGCGACGCGAGGCGTCGGTCCACACTGACGCTGGGCAGGCGCCCGGTTTGTAGCTGGATCAACTGGGCGACAGCCTGGCCGGCAGCGCCGATGCTGGCGGCGGCCAGGTCAGTGACGGCGAAGGTCGAGGGCAGGGCGCCGACTTCAGTCATCGGCGGCGCGGTGTGTGGTAGATCGAGTGCGGCTTGGATGGGAGTCAGCAGGTCAGTCATCAAAGGCCCTCCGTAAGAGAAGGGCCACTATAGAAGATCTTCACACGGGTGTGACAACGCCTGGTTCCAGCGGCAGGTCGATGCTGGCGATAAAACCGCCGTCAGGGTGATTGGCCAGGATCAGGTTGCCGCCATGGCGCTCGGCAGCGCGACGCGCGATGGCCAGCCCCAGGCCATGGCCCTGGGCAACCTGGCCGGGGGCGCGGTAGAACGGCTCGCCCAGTTGGCTCAGGTGCTCGGCGTCAACGCCGGGGCCGTGGTCGCGTACGCTGATCAGAATGCGCCCGCCTTGGTGCTGGGCCTGCAATTCAATCGGTTGGCCGACCGGGTTGAAGCGTTGGGCGTTGCGCAGCAGGTTATCCACGGCCCGTTCGATCATGGTCGGCCAGCCTTTGAGGTGCAGGTCGGCGTCGGTGCGCAATTGCACCGCTTGGTCCGGCGCGCCGAGCTGAGCGTCCTTTTGCAGGGTCTTGAGCAGCGGGTTGAGGTCGATGTCTTCGGCGCTGGCATTGTCGGCGTCGACCCGTGCCAGTACCAGGATCTCGCTGATCAAGGCTTCCAGGCGGTCGCATTCGCGGGTCAGGCGCGGCCAGAGTTTCTCGCGTTCTTCGGGGCTGGCGCGTTCGGCCAGGGCCAAGGCGATACGCAAGCGCGCCAGGGGCGAGCGCAGTTCGTGGGATACGTCGCGCAGCAACTGGCGCTGGCTGCCGATCAGGCTTTGCAGGCGCGCGCCCATGCGGTTGAAGTCGGTGGCCAATACGCCGAATTCATCGCGCCGATTGGCCAATTGCGCCAGGCTGTTTTGTTGATAAGTGGCTTGGCCCAGGTCATGCACCGCGCCGCGCAGGCGGCTGAGTGGGCGGGTAATGGACAGCGTCACCAACAGGCTGAACAGGGTCAGCACCACCAGGGTAATCGCCAATGCACTGAACGGCCACAACAGGCTGCTGCGGTGCCAGGCGTCCAGCTCCGGGTGAGGAATGCGGTAGATCAACAGGTAGGTGTCGCCGGTTTTGTCGCTGCTGTACTCGGCGGTCAGACGCCGCCAGGGCAGGTGGCCGTCCTGGCTGTCATTCTGCCGGGCTTCGAAGGCGGCGGCGCGGCGCGGGAAGGTGCCGCGCACCACTGGCTCGCCACTTTCGTTGAGCACTTGCACGTCGATGTGGTACTGGCGTTTGCGCTGTTGCAGCAAATCCTGGGCGGCGTCCTCGCCCTGGGCTTCGTAGAGTTGCGTCCACTCTTGCGCCAGGTTGTTGAGGCCGGGGTGGCGGCTGAGAATCCAGGCGTCCTGGTTGAGCATGTGCCCAAGCAGGATCGACAACCCGGCAACCAGGGCGATGGCCAGCCAGAAACTTGCCAGGATACGCCAGAACAATGAACGCACAGGAAACCCTCAAACAGGAAAAGCCCAGTGGCGTGAACCACTGGGCTGTAGGCTTAACGCTCGCGCATTATTGCGCTTTTTGCGCTTGCTGGGCTTTCCAGGCCTGGAATTCCTTCCACTCGGCACGGCGCTCGGCTTGCTTCTTGACGATCTCGTCGTATTTCTTCTGTTGGTCGGGCTTGAGCAGGGCGCGGATGTCGGCCTGGGTTTTCTGCTTGCCGGCGGCGATTTCGTCTTGCATCGCTTTCTGGTCAGCGGCCGGGAGTTTGTCCAGGTACTTTTTGACCAGGTCTTTGCGAGCGTGCCATTGATCACCCATCAGCTTGCCGATCTGCTGGCGCTGTTCCTTGCTCAGGTCCAGTTGGCTGAACGGGCCACCTTTGCCACGCGGACCGTGTTCACCACCGTGGCCCGGGCCACCCATCATGTGGCCGGAAGGTTCGCCCATCGGGCCTGCGCCTTCTGGCATGGCCATGGCAACGGTAGGCAGTGCAGCGGCGAGCATCAAAGCGATAAGGGTCTTGCGCATGGTGATTCTCCTGTCTCTATTCCGGTGAGTCCGGATGTGAGTAGGTTACGCAGAACAAGGTCAGCCGCCGTCAGGAGAGGGTAAAGGTTTGGTAAGGCTGGGGGTGGCAGCTTCAAGCGGCAAGCTGCCCCTAGAGGCTGTAGTAGTAACCGCGACTGCGCAACGCCACGATCCGTGGCCGGCCATCCGCGTGCGGGCCGATCTTTTTGCGCAGGTTGCTGACGTGCATGTCCAGGCTGCGATCGTAAAGGGTCAGCTTGCGACCCAGGGCGATCTGCGCCAGTTCCTGTTTATCCAGGGGCTCGCCGGGTTGGCGTAACAGGGCTTCGAGCAGGCGGCTTTCGGAGACGGTGAGGGTGAATTCCTGCTCATCGATGCTGACCACGCCGCGTACCGGGCTGAAGCACAGGTCGCCCAGTTCGAGCTGGGTCGACACCGCGGCCGGATGGCTGCGGCGCAGTACCGCGCGCAGGCGCGCAGTCAGCTCGCGAGGGTCGCAGGGCTTGGCCAGGTAATCGTCGGCGCCCAGTTCCAGGCCGAGGATGCGGTCCAGGGGTTCGCCACGGGCCGAGAGCATCAGCACCGGCAGCTCCGGATGGTCGTTGCGCAATTGCTTGAGCAGCTCCAGGCCGCTGCCGTCAGGCAGCATCACATCCAGCACAACCGCCGCCGGGGCGGCTTCGGCCAAGGCTTTGCGGGCGCTCAAGCCATCGTGGCAGGCGCGCACCTGGAAACCTTCCTGGCTCAGCCAACTGGTCAGCAGCTCACAGAGCTCCTGGTCATCATCAATCAGTAACAGCTCGCTCATGACTCACTCAATTTAGCCATTGTCGACGGCGACGGTGCCCACCGCTGGCGAAGATCCCACACAGCAGGGCGATCAGGGCGACGGCCCCGCCGGTGACGAACCATTGCTGCTGTTCGGTCAGCCAGCGGGTCAAGGCCCCGCCCTGCGTCTCTTTGAGTTGCTGGGCCAGGCGTTGGTTCTCTTGGCGCAAACGACTTAATTGAGCGCTTTCGCGGGTAGCGTCTGCGCGTTGCAGTTGTTTGCTCAGTTCTTCACGCTGGCGTTCGCTGTCTTTCAAACGTTGCTGCAACTCGGTGACCTGGGCGTCGGCACTCGAGGGCAGGGGCGCGGCAGCGCCGGTGTTCGAGGCCTCTTCAGCGTGGGCCGTAGCCCCGATCGTTAACACTGCCAACAGGCACAACTGACGTAAGCGCATCGGAACTCCTGATTCCACACGAATATTCAGAACGTTGTCGGCAGGTTACCGGGAATAATGAGCCATTAGGAGTACGCCGAACCGATTTGGTTCGGCGCCGCCGGGCTCAAGGCAGGACTTGCTTGAACGGCTTGACCACGACATTGGCGTAGACACCTGCCGCGACATACGGGTCAGCATCGGCCCAGGCCTTGGCGTGGGCCAGGGAGGCAAACTCGGCGACAATCAGGCTACCGGTGAAACCGGCCTCGCCCGGGTCATTGCTGTCCACCGCAGGATGCGGGCCGGCCAGCACGATTCGGCCTTCGGCCTGCAGCTGTTTGAGGCGTTCGACATGGGCCGGGCGCACGCTCAGGCGTTTTTCCAGTGAGTCGGCAACATCGGTAGCAATGATGGCGTAGAGCATGTCAGTCCTCGGTTTTCGGCGTGGTAGGGGCGGTGTCATGCAGGTGACGCGACAGGTAGATACCCTGACCGATCAGGAACAACACGGTCATGCCCAGGCTGCCGAACACTTTGAAGTCAACCCAGTAGTCCTGGAAGGTAAAGGCCACGAACAGGTTGGCGGCACCGCAGAACAGGAAAAACACGATCCAGGCCACGTTCAGGCGTACCCACACCGGCTCCGGCAAGGTCAGCGCGTGGCCCATGATCCGCTTGATCAGCAGGCGGTCACCAATGAAGTGGCTGCCGATAAACACCAGCGCGAACAGCCAGTTGACGACCGGGGCTTTCCATTTAAGGAAGGTTTCGCTGTGGAAGGCCAGGGTCAGGCCGCCGAAGACCAGGCAGGCGACGAGGGTCAGCCATTGGCTTTTTTCTAGCTTGCGCTGGGAGATGAAGATGGCGCCGTAGACCACGATAGAGCTGATGATCAGCACGGCAGTGGCACTGTAGATGCCCCCGAAGGACAGCGGGTGACCGGCGATTTCGATGACCCTGGGGTCGAGTTTGGTAACGATGAAAAACAGCAACAGCGGGATGAAGTCGATGAATTGTTTCACAGTAAGAGCCAGAAGCTGGATGTGGCGGCATAATAACAAACATCCTTGGTTGCGATAGCGCCAGCTGACTTGAGGTTACACACCCCCGTGAATGTTGATTTGCACTGCCACAGCACAGCCTCCGACGGCGCCCTGGCGCCCGCGATACTGGTTGCGCGGGCGTTTGAAAAAGGCGTGCGAGTTCTGTCGTTGACCGACCATGACACCCTCGAGGGCCTCGATGAAGCCCGTGAAGCTGCGCACTCCCTGAGCATGCAACTGGTCAACGGTGTGGAATTGTCCTGCACCTGGGGCGGCGCCACCATTCATGTACTTGGCTATGGTTTCGATCAACATGCCCCGCCACTGGTAGCGGCCATCGCCCAATTGCACGATGGCCGCTGGCTGCGGTCCGAAGAAATAAGCCGCAAGCTCAGCCTTAAAGGCATGCCCGGTGCCCTGGACGGCGCCCGCGCCATCCAGCAGGAACTGGGCGACAGTGGTAACGCACCGGCCCGTCCGCATTTTGCCGACTGGATGGTGCGCGAAGGTTATGTCAAGGATCGCGCCGAAGCCTTTCGCAAATGGCTGGGGGCCGGCAAGTTGGGCGATGTGAAGCTGCATTGGCCGACCCTGGAAGACACCGTAGAGACCTTGCGGGCCTCCGGCGCCTGGGTCAGCCTGGCGCATCCCTGGCATTACGATTTCACCCGCAGTAAACGTCGCAAGCTGATCAGCGACTATATTGGAGCGGGCGGCCACGCAATTGAAGTGGTTAACGGGCATCAACCCGCCGAACAGGTGGGTAGCCTGGCGATTCTTGCCCGCGAATTTGGTCTGCTGGTCAGTGCCGGCAGTGATTTTCATGGCCCAGGCGGCTGGTCCGAGATTGGCGAGTATCGCCAGGTCCCGGAAGATCTGCCGCTGTTGTGGGGGCGATTCAAGCATGACCCCATTATTGCCACCGTCTGAACAGGTAGAACACGTGAGTCAATTCTTCCAGATTCATCCGGAAAACCCTCAAGCGCGCCTGATCAAACAGGCCGTGGAGATCATCCGTGCCGGCGGCGTGGTGATCTACCCGACTGATTCGTCCTATGCCATTGGTTGTCAGATCGGCGACAAGGGCGCGGTCGAGCGCGTAAGGCGCCTGCGCCAGTTGGACGACAAGCACAACTTCGCGCTGATTTGCAGCGACTTGTCCCAACTGGGGCTGTTCGCCAAGGTCGACACCGGTACCTTCCGCCTGCTCAAGGCCCACACGCCGGGGCCCTATACCTTCATTCTCAACGCCACCCGCGAAGTGCCGCGCCTGTTGCTGCACCCGAAGAAACGTACCATCGGCCTGCGTGTGCCGGAACACCCGATAGCCCTGGCGCTGCTGGCTGAACTGGGTGAACCGCTGATGAGCGTGTCGTTGATTCTGCCGGGTGAAACCGAGCCGCTGTACGACCCTTACGAAATGCGGCGCCTGCTGGAAAAGCACGTCGACCTGATCATCGACGGCGGCTACGGCGGCAACAAGGCCTCCACCGTGATCAACCTCGCCGACGGCGAACCGGAGGTGGTGCGCGTGGGTTGCGGCGATCCGACCCCGTTCATGGTCGAGGCCTGAATGTCGGTCGTGGAAACCGCTGATCCCCAGGCCGGCGCCCAGCAGGAACTGCCGTTTGCCATGGTGTATGGCCAGGCGGTCATGGAAATGCCCCTGGACCTGTACATCCCGCCGGATGCCCTGGAGGTGTTTCTTGAAGCCTTTGAAGGCCCGCTGGACTTGCTGCTGTACCTGATTCGCAAGCAGAACATCAATATCCTCGACATCCCCGTGGCGGAAATCACCCGCCAGTACATGGGCTACGTCGAGCTGATGCAGTCGGTGCGCCTGGAACTGGCCGCCGAGTACCTGGTGATGGCCGCCATGCTCGCCGAGATCAAGTCGCGCATGCTGTTGCCGCGCTCGGAAACGGTGGAAGCCGAAGAGGATGACCCGCGCGCCGAGCTGATCCGTCGCCTGCAGGAATACGAGCGCTTCAAGGCCGCTGCCGAAGGCATCGACGGCCTGAGCCGTGTGGGCCGTGATGTGGTGGTGCCCAAGCTCGATGCGCCCGAAGCGCGTGCGCGCAAATTGCTGCCGGATGTGAGCCTGGAAGAATTGCTGATGTCCATGGCCGAAGTACTGCGCCGTGGCGACATGTTTGAACACCATCAGGTCAGCCGTGAGGCGCTGTCCACCCGCGAGCGCATGAGCGATGTGCTGGAGCGTCTCAAGGGCGGTGGTTTTGTGCCGTTTGTCGAGCTGTTCACCGCCGAGGAGGGGCGACTTGGGGTCGTGGTGACCTTTATGGCGATCCTTGAACTGGTCAAGGAGTCCTTGGTGGAGCTGGTCCAGAATGAGCCTTTTGCGGCTATCCACGTGCGGGCGCGAGCCGAATAAAGAGCTGAATCGATGAATCTGACTGAACCCCGCGAACTGGCACCCTTGCTGGAAGCCTTTCTCCTGGCCTCGGGTAAACCGCAATCCCTGGAGCGCTTGTTCGAACTCTTCGAGGAAGCCGAGCGCCCGGAGCCGCCGGTATTCAAGAAGGCCCTGGAGATCCTGCGCAAATCCTGCGACGGCCGCGCCTTTGAATTGCGCGAAGTGGCGTCGGGTTATCGTCTGCAGATTCGTGAGAAATTTTCGCCGTGGGTCGGCCGGTTGTGGGAAGAACGCCCGCAGCGTTATTCCCGAGCGATGCTGGAGACCATGGCGCTGATCGCCTATCGCCAGCCGATCACCCGTGGCGAAATCGAAGATGTGCGTGGCGTGGCGGTCAACAGCCATATAGTCAAGACCCTGCTGGAGCGCGAGTGGATCCGTATCGTCGGCTACCGCGACGTGCCGGGCAAACCGGCAATGTTCGCCACCACCAAGGTGTTCCTCGACCATTTCAACCTGAAAAACCTAGACGACCTGCCGCCCCTGGCCGAACTGCGCGAAATGGAAGCCGAGCCGGTGCTGGACTTCGACGACGCGCCGGTCCCGGCCAGCCTGCAGGAACTGGCCGACGCCAGCGCCGAGCCTGAAGAGCCCAAGGATGAAACCAGTTTCCATACCTTGCTGCTTGAGCTGGACGATATGGAGCAGGGGCTCAAGACCGATTTCGACGACTTGCTGCGTGACGGCGCGGCTGAACCTGAAACCCAAGTGAACGTTGAAGTTGAGCCTGAAGTCGAAGCAGAAGCCGAGGAAGATATCCTCGGCGTGGCCCAAGCCCGGGAAAAACTCCTGGCCGCTGTCGCTGCCCTAGAACAGCCACCGCTGAGCGACGAAGAAGACGAAGCCCGGGCGTTGGCCGAAGCTATTGAGGCGGAGCGCCGCGAATTCGAAGATTGATGCGGTCAATGTAGGAGGGGGCTTGCTCCCGATGGCAGTGGGTCAGTTGATGCATAGGTTGCTGACACGCCGCTATCGGGAGCAAGCCCCCTCCCACATTTGATCCCCATTGCCTGGGAGAAACCATGAGCTCCACCAAAGACCCGTGCATCAGCATCTGCAAATTCAGCGATGACATCTGCATCGGCTGCGGGCGCAGCAAGCGTGAAATCCGCGCCTGGAAGAAACTCGATAAAGTCGACAAGCGCACGGTATTGGCCGAAGCCGAGCTGCGCTTGCTGGCCCTGGGTGCCACCGGTCGGCGGAAAAGCAAATGACTTGGCGCTTATCGACTAGTCTGTGATGCGCAACACGCGCCATGCGCGTATGATTCGCGACCCCTTGGCGACCTCTTCGTCCAAGGCCCCGCTTTCAACACTCTTCAGGCCACGCCTGAATCGACCCACCGGGAGGTGCTTAAGATGAACGACAAAGACCAGAACGACAGCCAGGAAATCGGCCCAGCAGGCGAAAAACTGCAAAAGGTGCTGGCGCGTATCGGCGTGGGTTCGCGCCGCGACGTCGAAGCCTGGATCACCCAGAAGCGCATCAAGGTCAACGGCGTCGAGGCCACCCTCGGCCAACGCGTTGACTTGCACGATGCAATCACCATTGATGGCAAGGTCATCAAGCGTGAAGAGGCCGCCGAATCGGTACGCCGCGTGATCATGTACAACAAGCCCGATGGCGAGATCTGCACCCGTGACGACCCGGAAGGCCGTCCGACCGTGTTCGACAAGATGCCCAAGCCCAAAGAAGGCCGCTGGATCAACATCGGCCGTCTGGACATCAACACCACCGGCTTGCTGATGTTCACCACTGACGGTGAACTGGCCAACCGCCTGATGCACCCGTCCTACGAGATGGACCGTGAATACGCCGTGCGTGTACGTGGTGAAGTCGATGACGAGATGATCGAACGCCTCAAGGCGGGCGTGGTGCTGGAAGACGGCCCGGCCAAGTTCACCGACATCAAGCAGGCGCCAGGTGGTGAAGGTTTCAACCACTGGTACCACTGCGTGGTGATGGAAGGCCGTAACCGTGAAGTGCGTCGCTTGTGGGAGTCCCAGGGCCTGGTGGTCAGCCGCCTGAAACGCGTGCGTTTCGGCCCGGTGTTCCTGAACTCCGACCTGCCGATGGGCCGCTGGCGCGAAATGAGCCAGTACGAAGTCGACATCCTCAGCGCCGAAGTTGGCCTGACGCCCGTCGCCATGCCGCAGATGAACGCCAAGAGCAAAGACAAGCTTGAGCGTATGCAGCGTAAATCCTCGCGCCCGGTAGCGCGTACCGAGCGCGTGGCCCGCACGCTGCGCCCTGCGCTGAATGCACCGGCCACTGGCGGGCGTATCTCCCGTGAGCCGCAGATCGAAGGCGAGCGTCGCCCAACCGCGCCGTCCCGTCAGGAAGGCGACCGTGCTCCACGCACACCACGCCCAGCCCCGGCGGGTGGTCGCAGCAACCGTGGTGAAGCCGATCGTCCAGCTGACAACGCCAGCACCAAGCGTCCGGCCAAGCCGGCCGCTAACAAGCGCCCTGGGCCGAAACTGGTCGCGGACGAGCCGTCGGGCAAGCGCCGCGGCGCACCGGCCGGTTCCGGCCAGCGTCCGGGCTTTGGTCGCAAGAAGCCGCAGTGATGCTTTAAGTGCTACACAAAAACGCCAACCTCAGGGTTGGCGTTTTTTTTGATCTAAATTTGAAATGCAATCAACTGTGTTTTCGAGCCCTGTGTTCAGAAGGCAAAGGAGCCATCAAACACCGGCTTGTCATCCAGCGCCAACACCCCACTGGCAAAGATCAAATCCAAGTGATGACTGCCTTTCTGCCCACCGCCCAGGCCCAGGTGCAACCCGCAGTGGCGCTCCTCGAACCCGGCGTTGCGTGCATACAAATCCTTGACCCCTTCATTGGTACCAATCCCCAGTTCCTCCACACGACGGTTGGACGGGTTGGCATTCAGGTACTTGTTGAAATCATCCGCCAGCCCCGGCACGTC
Organism: Pseudomonas haemolytica; assembly: GCF_009659625.1. Classification (GTDB taxonomy): domain Bacteria; phylum Pseudomonadota; class Gammaproteobacteria; order Pseudomonadales; family Pseudomonadaceae; genus Aquipseudomonas; species Aquipseudomonas haemolytica. The sequence continues at coordinate 360,966 of NZ_VOIW01000007.1, forward strand.
GCTGGCCACGCTGCAAATGGTCGAGTTCTCTATCCACAACTCCAGCGGTGATTGCAGCACGCCGTATTTGCGCGCAAACGGAATGGTGCTAAGAAAGGTGCCGACAAATCGCACCTGGCCGTTGATGGCTTCGCTGTGGGTGGCGATTTCGCCGGGGGCGAGGTCGTGGTTGCCGACGCCATTGATATTGGTCCACTTCTTGATGCTGCTCATCGGCGCTTCCAGGCGCGAGCCGTGCTTGTCGGTAAAGCTCAGCACATTGGCTTGGGACATACGCCGGATCAGGGTGGCGTTGAGGTCGGCGATGCGTTGCGGTTCGACGCTGAAGGTGTCGTAGAAATAGTCGCCATAATCCTTGAACAGCAGGGATTTCTTCCAATGCTCAGCCATCACCCCTTGCAGGGCGCGGATAAAGTCCGGGCCTTCGGCGCGTGGGTTAGGCAGGGTGGAGGAGTCGTAGAGAAACAGGTACAGGTCACAGGCTTCGATGGCTTGCACCAGGGCTTCGCTGGGAGCCAGGTCCAGGCGTTGCAACTGGAAGTTGAAGCGGGCGGCGCTGCCGTGGGTGATTGCCTGGGCGATGGCGTCGTAGCGTTCGGTGTGGCCCAGCAGCACGGTGGGGCGACTCAGGCCGCTGAGGGCCGGGTGGTGTGCGAGGTAGTAGAGAAAGTGTTCGACGGCGCGGGCCTTGTCCATGACGGGTGTCCTTCTGTGCCTTGGGTAAGGGGGCAGGTGCCGTGCACAGCACCTGCCGGATGCCTGCCGGGTGTTAGAAAGGCCACATCGCAGTGCCGAAAGGCACAACGGCATCGGCTTGCATCATTTCAACGGCGGCCTCATGGGTCGGCGCTTCAAACCAATCGTCAAGTTGCAGTTCGGTTTCCAGGTCTTTTTCCAGTGCTTGCATGGTGGATCTCCTAGAGGACGTTGTTTGAGAACGGCTTGCCCGCGGGCTTCGCAAGCAAGTGGAAAGAACCTAGAAGAGAGTGTTTCGAAATGCAAAAAATTTATTGACACGGTTTCATTTGGATTTTTTCTTCTGTTTTTTCGACGGTTTTTTTATTCAAGCAAAACAGCGAATTGGCTGAACCGATTCTTCGGAAACGTCCCACCGACAATTTTCTGTTGGCTGACGATAAAAGCTACCTGTAACGCAGGTTTTCCGTGGTGTAACGATAAATTTACGATAATGTCCAGCTGCCATTAGTCATGGCAGCGGCGTAAGGAATGTCTGACAGTTTGTCTTAGCTGCTTTGTGGGCTCGGCCCGAAGCGGTCGAGCGGTGTACAATGCGCCGCGTTTTACTGTGACCCCCCTTGCGTACCCACGCAAAAGGCCAAGACCCCAGGGTTTGTTTCCCCTGATCACTCCGCCTGGCCACGAGCCGGACGGGTTCGATTTCGTCACAGATAAAAACAAACAGGTGACGCATGACCGTTAGAAAGACGCTGTACTCCTGGTGCCTGCGCTGGGGTTTGAGCGGCGCTGCTTGAGTCGGTAATTCAAGGCAGCAACCTGCATTCAACCTCCTCAAACCTTGCGTGAGACCCTTTTCATGAGTGGACCCCATTCCTCTTCAGGCGAGCTGAAACGCGGCCTGAAAAATCGGCATATCCAGTTGATCGCCCTCGGTGGCGCCATCGGCACCGGCCTGTTCCTGGGCTCGGCCGGGGTGCTCAAGTCCGCCGGCCCGTCGATGATCCTGGGCTATGCCATCTGCGGCTTTATCGCCTTCATGATCATGCGCCAGCTTGGCGAAATGATTGTCGAAGAGCCGGTCGCCGGTTCCTTCAGCCACTTTGCCCACAAGTACTGGGGCGGCTTCGCCGGCTTCCTGTCGGGCTGGAACTGCTGGATCCTGTACATCCTGGTGGGCATGTCGGAGCTGACCGCCGTCGGCAAATACGTGCACTACTGGTGGCCGGAAATTCCGACCTGGGTCTCTGCGGCGGCCTTCTTCGTGCTGATCAACGTGATTAACCTGGCCAACGTCAAAGTCTTCGGTGAAGCCGAGTTCTGGTTCGCCATCATCAAGGTGGTGGCTATCGTCGGCATGATTGCCCTGGGCAGTTACTTGCTGGTCAGCGGCAGCGGCGGCCCGCAAGCCTCGGTCAGCAACCTGTGGGACCACGGCGGCTTCTTCCCCCACGGCGTCGGCGGTTTGGTGATGGCCATGGCGATCATCATGTTCTCCTTCGGCGGCCTGGAAATGCTCGGCTTTACCGCAGCCGAGGCCGACCAGCCACGCACCGTGATCCCCAAGGCGATCAATCAGGTGATCTACCGCATCCTGATTTTCTACATCGGTGCCCTGGTGGTGCTGCTGTCACTGACGCCGTGGGACAGCCTGCTGGCGACCCTCAATGCGTCCGGCGATGCCTACAGTGGCAGCCCGTTCGTGCAGGTGTTCTCGATGCTGGGCAGCAACACCGCTGCGCATATCCTTAACTTCGTGGTACTGACCGCGGCGCTGTCGGTGTACAACAGCGGCACTTACTGCAACAGCCGCATGCTGCTGGGCATGGCCGAGCAGGGCGACGCACCGAAGGCCCTGGCGAAGATCGACAAGCGCGGCGTGCCGGTGCGTTCGATCCTGGCCTCGGCGGCGATCACCCTGGTGGCGGTGCTGATGAACTACCTGATGCCCCATAACGCGCTGGAACTGCTGATGTCGCTGGTGGTGGCCACGTTGGTGATCAACTGGGCGATGATCAGCTTCTCGCACTTCAAGTTCCGCCAGCACATGAACCGCACCGGCCAGGTGCCGTTGTTCAAGGCGCTGTGGTACCCGTACGGCAACATTCTCTGCGTGGCGTTCGTGGTGTTTATCCTGGGCACCATGTTGATGATCCCCGGCATCGACCGCTCGGTATACGCGATCCCGGTATGGGTGGCGTTCATGGGGTTGTGCTACTGGATCAAGAACAGACGCAAGGCACAAGCCGCCGAGGGCACAGCGAGGACGGTTTTGGAGTAGGCCGTTTCCGATAAACAGAAAACCCGGCGCCAAGCCGGGTTTTTTGTGGGCGCGAGCAGGGTAGACTCGCCCCTCGTTTTTTGTCGACCCTTGCCCGGAGGTCCTATGCAGCACACCGATATCGACGGCGGCACCTTGCAGCGCTCTGATCTGGAAGACCTGATCGACCAGCACAGCGAGCCGTTACGGTTGATTGGGGTGGATTTGAGTGGGGCCGATCTGTCGCGGATGGTATTGGACCATTGGGTGTTCGAGCGCTGCATCCTGGCCCAGGCGTCTTTTCTCGGTGCGCGCCTTGAAGGCACGCAGTGGACAAGCTGCCGCGCCGGCCAGGCCGTGTTCGAGGCGGCGAACCTGTTGGAGGCGCAGTTCAAAGGCTGCGACTTGAACAACACCCGCTGGCAACGCAGCAAACTGTCCCAGGCGAATTTCACCCAGTGCAAGCTGACCGGCGCCAATTTCACTCATTGCGCGTCATTGGGGTTGAGCTTCAGCGAAACCCTGCTTAACAGTGCCTTTTTATCCGGCCTGTCGTTTGCCCGCACTGTGCTCAACAATCTGGATTTCTCCGACAGCGACTTGTCGGATGCAGACTTTCGCAAGGCTGAACTGATCGACTGCAGCCTCGCCCATGCCCGCATCAATGGCGCCAATTTCGCCGGAGCCGACCTGCGCGGTGCAGATTTGAGCGGGTTTCGCCTCAATGATGCCAAACTGTTCAAAGGCGCCGTGATTTCCAAAGCCCAGGCGTCGATGCTGTTATCCGAGTTGGGCTTGTCCGTTGCCTAGGGTTTTTGATTGATGCTGGTAATTTCCAACACTGTGCACCTGCCCGATGCCGAGATCGAGCTGACCGCCATTCGTGCCCAGGGCGCCGGCGGGCAGAACGTCAACAAGGTGTCGAGTGCGGTGCACCTGCGTTTTGATATCCCGGCGTCGTCGTTGCCGGAGTTCTACAAGGAGCGCCTGCTGGCGTTGCGCGACAGCCGTATCACCAGCGAAGGCGTGCTGGTGCTCAAGGCCCAGCAATATCGTACCCAGGAACAGAACCGCGCCGATGCGCTGGAACGCTTGGTGGAATTGATCCAGAGCGCCACCAAGGTGGAGAAAAAGCGCCGGCCGACCAAGCCTACCCTGGGCTCGAAAAAGCGCCGCCTGGAGTCCAAGACCAAGCGCGGCAGCATCAAGGCCGGGCGCGGCAAGGTCGACTTCTAGGCGTCGCGTATTTCCCGGGCCTTGGGGGCCTGGCGGTACAAGTACACACTCAGCAACAAGCCAGCGAACGCGGCCAGGGCGGCGAACAGGAAGATCGACGCAAAGCCGAAGCCCGCCGCCACGGCACCGGCCAGCGGCCCGGTGATGCCCAGCGACAAGTCGATAAACAGCGAATAGGCGCCCACCGCCGAGCCACGGCTGGAGGCTGGCACCAGATTGACCGCCTCCACGCCCAGCGCCGGGAACACCAGGGAAAAGCCGAAGCCACTCAATGCAGCGCCAGCCAAGGCCAGATGTGCGTCCGGCGCCAGCCACAACAACAGCAGGCCGAGCACTTCCACCGACAGGCAGGCAATCGCGACCCGAAAGCCGCCAATGCGGTTGATCAAATTGCCAAACAGCAAGCGAGCACCGATAAAGCTGGCGCCGAACAAGCTCAAGGCCCACACCGCGTTATCCCACTGCTGGGTGCTGTAGTACAGCGTGATAAAGGTGGCGATGGTGCCAAAGCCGATGGAGCCCAGCGCCAGCGCGCACCCATGGGGCAGCACCCGCCCCAGTACATTCATGAACGGTAAACGTACACCGGGCACAATCGGCGCCGCTTCTTTCTTCCAGGCCAACAGCACGCCCACCACCGCCAGCAGAATAATGCTCAGGCCCATGCTCCACAGCCCGAAGTGGCTGACCAGCAGCACCCCCAGCGGTGCGCCGACGGCCAGCGCGCCGTAACTGGCGATACCGTTCCAGGAGATGACCTTGGCCGTATTCGCCGCTCCGACGCGGCCGATGCCCCAGCCAATTGCACCCGAGCCCACCAGGCTTTCAGCGCTGCCCAGCACCAGTCGACCGATCAACAGGCTGCCCACGCTGATGGCCGGCAGGCTGGCAAACCACGCCGCGAGCAACATGAACACGCCACTCAGGCCACACCCCACCAGGCCAATCAGTACCGCGCGCTTGCTGCCCAGGTTGTCGATGATCTTGCCGGCATAGGGACGGCTCAGCAGGGTAGCCAGGTATTGCACGCTGATCACCAGCCCGGCAATCACCGCGCCATAGCCCAATTGGCTATGCACATAGCCCGGCAATACGGCCAGGGGAATGCCGATATTCAGGTAGCCAATAAAGGTAAACAGCACGATGGAAACGACTTGCAGCGTGACCGCCATGGGGCGCTGGGTATCTGGCATGGGAGAGGTCCACTGTCGCAGCAGGAAAAGATAGGCTGCTAATGATACCGGCGCGAAGGCCGGGCAGGGCGGCAAAAATGTAAAACGTCAGATCAAGAGCACATCAGGCCTGGGCGGGGGCCAGCAGTTGGGTGGTCACCAGGGCCGCCAGGGCGTTTTCCTGGGTGCCGAAACGCTTGAGCAGTGCCGCTTGCTTGTCTGCGCTGAGGCGGTTCCAGACTTCGACCATCTGCAAGGCAGCGTCGAGTACAGCAGCGTCCGGCGTATCGGGGAGGGTAGTGGTCATGATGGGGGTCTCGGATGATTCAGGCAGTGTGGAAAGCGCTTGAAGGTGCGCTTTCCACACGGTCTGGTACGGCGTCAGTCCTGGCTTTTGCTGTCGACTGGTTTTGCTTCTTTGGCCTCAGGCTGCTTGTCGCTGGCCTGCTGCGGTGTTGGCTGCTCAGTTGGGTGCAGGCTTGGGAAGGGGAGATTAGGTATCTCGTGCATCGTCGTCGCTCCTCGCAAGGTCTGTTTTTTCAATCGCAGGTAATTCCGCGCTCTCAAAAAGCCTTGGCAGGATACAGCACCGTAAATGACAAAAAGACTTTTATCTCCACGTATGCAGAATTTTTCATGGTTCAAACGCAAGTGACATGACGTCACACCCCTAGAAGGGCACCTTGCCCAGAATCATGTCGCGGTACATCACAAAATCCCCCAACAAGCTGTAGAACGGATGCTGAAAGGTCGCCGGGCGGTTCTTTTCGAAGAAGAAATGCCCTATCCAGGCAAAGCTGTAGCCCGCAACCGGCACGGCCAGCAGCAAGAGCAGTGAACCTCTGCCAACGGCGTATGCGAGGATACCGATCACCAAAGTGGTCCCGATAAAGTGCAGGCGCCGACAGGTGCTATTGCCGTGTTCGCTCAGGTAGTACGGGTAGAATTCGGAAAAGCTGTTGAATTTCTTGACGTTTTCCACGGTGACCGGCCCTCTGGTTGTTGTGCCGCCCAACAGGTGTTCGGCGGGGAGCTTATTTGAGTCTAGAGTGATCAGTGGTAACAGCCAGTGACAATAGATGCCACTTTAGTATCCTTGGCTTCCTGGCTGCTGTTTGAGCCTGCTTTATCAAGAAGACGCCATGAGCGAACGAACAACTTCTGCAAGCTGGGCGATGGGGATAGTCAAGGCGTTGGAAATGGACGGCCTGGATTGCCGTGCCTTGTTCAAACAACTGGGTCTGGATTATGCGGCCCTGAGTGACCCCGACGCGCGTTTCCCTCAGGACGCCATGACCCGGCTGTGGCAGCGTGCGGTGGAGGTGTCGGGCAACCCGGCAATTGGCCTGAACATGGGCAAGGTGGTGCGCCCGGCCTCGTTTCATGTCGCCGGTTATGCCCTGATGTCGAGCAACACCCTCGCCGAAGGTTTTAGGCGACTGGTGCGTTACCAGCGCATCATCGCCGAAAGCGCCGACTTGAGTTTCCGACTCTTACCCGAAGGCTATGCGTTGATTCTGACGGTCCATGGCGATCACCTGCCACCGACCCGACAAAGCGCCGAAGCCTCGTTGGCCAGCGCCCTGGCCCTGTGCGGCTGGCTTACCGGGCGCACCCTGCAACCGCGCAAAGTGCTGCTGCAGGGCGATCAACCGGCGGACCTGACGCCTTACAAACAGGCGTTCCATGCGCCTTTGCAATTCAATGCACCCTATGACGCGCTGATCTTCGAGCAAGCCGACATGGACGCGCCGTTGCCCACGGCCAACGAAGCCATGGCGCGGTTGCACGACCGCTTTGCCGGTGAATACCTGGCGCGCTTTTCCGAAAGCCGCGTGACCCACAAGGCGCGGCAAGTGTTGTGTCGCCTGTTGCCTCAGGGCGAACCCAAGCGCGAAGCGGTGGCCCAGACGCTGCACCTATCCCAGCGCACGTTGCAGCGGCGTTTACAGGAAGAAGGCACCAGTTTCCAGGCCTTGCTCGATGACACCCGTCGCGAACTGGCCGAGCAATATCTAGCGCAGCCAGGCATGACCTTGCTGGAAATTGCCTACTTGCTGGGTTTTGCCGACCCGAGCAACTTTTTCCGCGCGTTTCGTCGCTGGTTCGATGCTACGCCCGGCGAGTACCGGGCGCGATTGCTGGAAATGTCGGCGGTCAGTGGCGCCAGAACGCCGGAATACACAGCACAAACACCGTAATAATCTCCAGTCGGCCCAGCAGCATGCCCAGCGACAGGATCCACTTGGCCGCATCCGGCAGGGTGGCGAAGTTGCCGGCCGGGCCGATGGTTTCGCCAAGGCCCGGGCCGACTCCGGAGACGGTACTGGCGGCGCCGGTCAACGCGGTCATCCAGTCCACACCCAGCAATGACAAGGCCAGGGCGATCACGCAGATGGTGATGGCGAAGAAGAACGAAAAGGTCAGGATCGAGCGCACGATTTCTTCGTCAAGGCGATGACCGTTGTACTTCTGCTTGATCACGGCGCGTGGGTGAATCAGTTGGTTCAAGTTGGCCTTGAGCAGGATATAGGCGACCTGGAAACGGAAGATCTTGATACCGCCGGCCGTGGAGCCCGAGCAGCCGCCGATAAAGCCCAGGTAGAAGAACAACATCAGTGAGAAGTTGCCCCACAGGCTGTAGTCCCCCAGTGCAAAGCCGGTGGTCGTCACTACTGACGTCACGTTGAGCGCCACATGGCGCAAAGCATCGAGCCAGTGCAAGTCGGTGGTCCACCAGTACCAGGTGCCGAGTACCAGCCAAGTCACGAGCAACAGGCCGAGCAAACCTTGCACCTGCTGGTCCTTGATCAGTGCCCGACGGTTGCCGCGCAACGTGGCCACATACAGGGCGAATGGCAAGCTGCCGAGGATCATCACCACCACCGCGACCCAGTGCACCGCCGGTTGTTTCCAGTGCGCCAGGGACTCATCCGAGGTGGAAAACCCACCGGTGGAAATCGCCGACATCGCGTGGTTGATCGCATCGAACAAACCCATTCCGGCCCACCAGAATGCCAGGCTGCCTAAGATGGTGATGCCCACATACGCGGCTACGATCAGCCGCGCCACCATGTGCGAACGGGGCATGACCTTTTCCGAACGGTCCGAGGATTCGGTCTGGAACAGGCGCATGCCACCGATGCGCAGCAGCGGCAGGATCGCCACCGCCATGCCGATAAAGCCGATACCGCCGAGCCAGTGCAACAGCGAACGCCACATCAGGATGCCCGGCGACATGCTGTCCAGGCCGCTCAATACGGTGGCGCCAGTAGCGGTGATGCCCGACATGCTTTCGAAGAAGGAGTCGGTGTAGCTGATGTGCTGGGTCAGCAAAAAGGGCAGGGCGGCGAAGATGCACACCACCACCCAACTGCTGACTGTCAGCAGGTACATGTCCCGGGGGCGCAGGTGTATATGTTCGGGGCGACCGGGGATGACCAGGGCCAGGCCCGCGATAAAGGTAATCATGCTGGCCCACAGGAACGAGGGCAAATCGCTGGTACGTTCGAAGATCACCAGGGTGGCCATTGGAATGACCATGGCGATCGCAAGAGTGATCAGGAAGATGCCGATGATGAAACCGATGATGCGTAGGGTCGGCAACGCCATGAAATTCGCTCGGGTATGGGGAGTGGCGCCATTCTACCTGCGGTGCAGAACATGTAAACCGAGGCTGCCCCAGACGATGCCGATCAAATGTGGGAGGGGGATCTGTGGTGTTTGGTCGCGGGTATGAAAAAGGCGACCCGAAGGTCGCCTTTCTCAACTGCGTACGGATCAGAACTCGTGATCAGCGCTGTCCGGGTTCAGGTCGGTAATGCCCAGTTTGCCCGCAGCCGCTTCGATCGAACCGGTCTGCTTGACCAGTGCGGCGATGGCGTCGCGTACGATCTGGTTGCCCTTTTCATTGCCGGCGGCGATCAACTGGTCGTAGTGCTCGCCGTCGTTGGCGCGGTCTACCATCACCTGGATCTTGGCTTCGGTCGCCGCCAGGTCAGCCTTGAGGGCTGCATCGGCAGTCGGGTCGGCCTTGGCCACCAGGGACGACAAGCTGGCACCGGTCAGTTTGGTGCCGTCAACACGGGTGTATTCGCCCAGGTAGACGTTGCGGATGCCCTTGGCGTCGTAGAACTGCGAGTTGTGGGTGTTATCGCTGAAGCAATCGTGCTCGTCTTCCGGCGAGTTGGCTTCCAGGGACACCTTCATGCGCTCACCGGCCAGTTCACCAAGGGACAGGCTGCCCATGCCGAACAGCATTTTGCGCAGGCCGTCGGTGGCAGGCTCCGACTCCAGGGTGGCGCGGTAGTTGTCTTCGACGTTGGGCTTCCAGTTGCCGACCATTTCTTCCAGGTCGCTGACCAGCAGTTGGGTCACGGCGCGCAGGTAAGTGCGACGGCGCTCGTTGTGGCCGCCAGTTGCACCGTCACCGGTCATGTAGTCCGAGGCCGGGCGGTTGCCCGCGCCTGGGCCGGTGCCGTTGAGGTCCTGGCCCCAGAGCAGGAATTCGATGGCGTGGTAGCCGGTGGCAACGTTGGCTTCGGAACCGCCCAGCTCATTGAGGCTGGCGAGTTTTTCCGGAGTGATTTCCTTGACGTCGATCTTGTCTTCGCCAACCTGGATCTCGTTATTGGCGATGATGTTGGCAGTGGCGCCCGGGTTACCCAGTGCGTGCTCGTAGGATTTGTCGACGTAGTCGATCAGGCCCTCGTCCAGGGGCCAGGCGTTCACTTGGCCTTCCCAGTCGTCGATGATGGTGTTGCCGAAGCGGAACACTTCGCTCTGCAGGTACGGCACGCGAGCGGCGATCCAGGCGGTACGGGCCGCTTTCAGGGTTTCGTCGTTCGGGTTGGCGAGGAAAGTATCGATCGCGGTTTGCAGGGTTTTCGCGGTGGATTCGGCATCGCTGTAGACGGCAAATACCATGTCCGCGTAGTGCGCGACCACGGCCTTGGCGGCCGCTTCGTCGACCTGGCCTGCCGCCGGTGCGGTAGTGCTGGCGGCAGCGGGTGCTTGAGGCGCGGCGGCCTTGTCTTTACCTTCGCCGCAACCGGCGAGAGAAATGGCAATGGCCAGCAGACTGGCGGTGGCCAGGGGCATACGAATCATGGCGAACATCCTGCTTCGATTGTGAATAGGGCGCGCGGGGAGCGCAAAAGCTGCGACATAATGCGAAAGATTTGCATTTTGTGTAAAGGCTTATGCGCGGGAAATATTTAGTATCGGTCTGTTAGTTCAAAGACTCACCGCGTTATTGCGCTCGGACTGTTTCAAATAAGCCGCCAACTCCCGCGCCTGCAGCGGTTTGCTGTAGTGATAGCCTTGCCCCTCGTGGCAACCCTCGGAAATGATGTAAGCCTCTTGCTCAGCGGTCTCCACGCCTTCGGCAATCACCTGCATGCCCAGGCTTTTGCCCAGTTGAATAATGGCGCGCACGATCGTTGCATCATCGTCGTCATCCTGCAGGTCCTGAACGAAGCTCTTGTCGATCTTGATCTTGTCCAGCGGCAGGCTTTTGAGGTAACTCAGGGATGAATAGCCGGTGCCGAAGTCATCAATGGCGATCAGCGCCCCGGAGCGACGCAGGCTCAGCAGGTGCTGGGCGGCGGTGCTGATGTCTTCCATCAGGCCGGTCTCGGTGACTTCCAGCTCCAGGCTGCGCGGCGGCAGGCGATAGATCTGCATCAGGTTGTTGACCACGCGCGGCAACTCGGTGTGGTGCAATTGCACGGTGGACAGGTTGACCGCCATGCGCAGCGCGGTGAAGCCCAGGTCATGCCATTCGCGCAGTTGCCGGCACGCCTGGTCCAGCACCCATTCGCCAATTGGAATAATGGTGCCGTTCTGCTCCGCCAGCGGGATAAATAGGTCAGGCGGTACCAGGCCGTGTTCCGGGTGGTGCCAGCGCAACAGGGCTTCCACGCCGACCACGCGGTTGTCGCGGTAGCTGATCTGCGGTTGGTACACCAAGTGGAACTGGTCGCGACCCAGGGCGTCACGCAGGTCTTTTTCCAGCTCGCGGCGCCGGCGCATTTCGCTGTCGACGCTGGCGATATAAAACTGATATCGGTTGCGCGAGCGGCTCTTGGCCAGGGTCATGGTCTGCTCGGCTTTTTGCAGCAGCTTCTCGGTGCTGTCGCCATCTTCCGGGAACAGCGTGATGCCGATGGTTGCGCGCAGGCGGATCAGGTCATGGTCTAAGGCGAACTCAGCCTCCAGGTCGTCGAGGATGCTTTGCGCCAGTTCGGCGGCTTCGTAAGGTTGGTCGATATCGGCTTGCACCAGGGCGAACTGGTCGCCGCCCAAGCGGGCGAGGGTGCCAAGGCGACCGCTGTGGGCGCGCAAGCGGTCGGCCAGGGCCAGCAGCAGTTTGTCGCCGGCCTGGTAGGTGAATTGTTCGTTGACGCTCTTGAAGTCATCCAGCCCCACGCACAACACCGCCACGCGTCGTTGGCGACGGCCGGCATCGGTGAGGATCTTGTCCAGTTGCTCCTGCAACTTCTGGCGGTTCGGCAGGCCGGTGAGGAAGTCGTACTGGGCCATGCGCAACAGGCTCGATTCAGCCTCGTGGCGCAGATGGGTATTGCGCTCTATGGATTCGAGCAACTGGTTGGCGGTGTTTATCCACAGCCCCAGCTCGTTGCGTTCGTGACCCTTGAGCTGAGGGATCTTGTGCTCGCTGGGTCGGTCCGGGTTGATCGAGGTCAGGTGCTCGATGATCCGCGACAGTGGTTTGGTCAGCAGCCAGTGATAAACCAGGTACAGCACCAGGCCCATGGCCAGGGCGCGCAGGACGCCGGAAATAAAGATGATCACAGAGCTGACAATAAAGCCTTTGCCGTAGGTGGCCGTATCGAGGGTGATACTCAGGTCGCCGTAATATTCGCTGTAAGGGCCCTTGCCGACCAATGCGGTGGTGAACGTGCGTTCCTGGCCAAGAATCAGGTCGGTCAACCAGCGGCTGGGGGACTGCTGCAAGGCGCGGCTTTTTTCCGCGAGCATGGTCTCGTTGGGGTGACCGATGGAGGCCATGCGCACTGCGTCGTCCTGGAACAACCCTTCGATCACCTGCATGCCCATCTCGCGGTCCAGGCTGTAGACGGCCTGGGTCGATGGGTCGCGAAACATGTCGAGGATGCGCTGGGCATCGCCGGCCACGGCCTGGCGCGTCTTGTAGGCATCGAAAACGATCTGCGCCACGCTCAGCGCCACGCCCACGATCAATGCCGACAGCAGCACAACCCGTAGCAACTTCACCGACAAGCTGTTCTTGAGTTCCAGCTTCAAAGGGGCATTCCTTGTCTCATGCGGGTGGCCTTCAATATGCCATGAGTATTGGCAATCTCGAGAGGGCAGTCAAAGGGACATTGGAACCTGAGTGCAATTGAGGTTTTGGCTGGATAAGCCTAGAGAGGCGCTCGCTTATGTCCGGGCTTGTCAGAAGCGAGGAAGGTCAGGGGGCGAAGCCCAGCAGGGAGAAGGCGGAGGAGATCCGCCTTCTAGTTGTCGACGTTTTTAAAAATTGATCTGACCTTGAGGCTGTTGCTCTTCCCCACCGACCTTCGCGCCTTCACCGACCGTGTCCAGGACTTTGTTTGCCAGGTCCATTGCGCCGTTTGCCAGGTCCAGCCCTTTATCAACAATACCCGCTACGATTGGGACTGCACCCGCAACCCCCGCTGCCATCGAAATAGGATCCATCGTCATTCTCCACATTGAGTTAGGAGGTTTATTCCTCCTGGCGTTTGTGTGGTGAATTGTTACTGTTGAGTTCCGGTATTTCTGGCCTATCAGTCCGGCGCCCATAGAAAAGCCCGGCAATTGCCGGGCTCTTTCTACTGCAAGCGTTGCTTAGGCAGTGAAGGTCTTGCCTTCGAACTGCTCAGCCACGAACTTCCAGTTGACCAGGTTCCAGAACGCTTCCACATACTTTGGACGCACGTTGCGGTAGTCGATGTAGTAGGCGTGTTCCCACACGTCGCAGGTCAGCAGCGGGGTGTCGCCGCTGGTCAGCGGGTTGCCGGCGCCGATGGTGCTGGCCAGGGCCAGGGAGCCGTCAGCCTTTTTCACCAGCCAGCCCCAACCGGAACCGAAGGTGCCGACGGACGTCTTGGTGAACTCTTCCTTGAACTTGTCGAACGAACCGAACGCAGCGTTGATGGCCTCAGCCAGTGCGCCGGTAGGTTGGCCGCCGGCGTTTGGCGCCAGGCAGTTCCAGTAGAAGGTGTGGTTCCAGACCTGAGCGGCGTTGTTGAAGATACCGCCCGAGGAAGACTTGACGATTTCTTCCAGGGTCTTGCCTTCGAACTCGGTGCCTGGCACCAGGTTGTTCAGGTTCACGACATAGGTGTTGTGGTGCTTGTCGTGGTGGTATTCCAAGGTTTCCTTGGAGATGTGCGGCTGCAGGGCATCGTGTGCGTAGGGCAGCGGCGGCAATTCGAAAGCCATGATGATTCTCCTAATCAGGTCAGTTGCGGTGAGCGCAAGGCCGATCACGGGCGGCCAAACAAGCGCCGGGGAGTTTGTACTCTTTGCGGCGCAGGGTCCGGATCATAGCACCGGGGTTGCGGCAAAACCACGCAACAACTGTGTGGGATAGAGGTTCCAGAGCGTTTTGGATTATTCCTCAGGCACTGATCAATTGATAGGCCACGCTGAACATCATTACCGCGACCAGCAAGTCCAGCAGGCGCCAAGTGGCCGGGCGCGCCAGCCACGGTGCCAACCATGCTGCGCCGAGGGCCAAGGTGGCAAACCACAGGAACGAAGCACTGGCCGCTCCCGCGACATAGGCGCCAGGTTCGGTTTGTTGAGCCCCCAGTGAGCCGATCAGCAGTACGGTGTCCAGATACACATGGGGGTTGAGCAGCGTCACCGCCAAGGCACTGAGCAATACAGCTCGCAATGAACGCACCTTGAGGTTTGCCCCTTGCTCCAGGCTCTGTTTCGAAAACGCCCGACGCAAGGCCAGGGTGCCGTACCACAACAGGAACGCCGCGCCACCCCAGCGGGCAATCGCCAGCAGCAGCGGGTTTTGCGCCAGCACGGTGGCCAGGCCGAATACCCCGGCCGCCACCAGGATGGCATCGCACACGATGCACAGTGCCGCCACCGGCAGGTGATGTTCACGCCGCAGACTTTGCGCCAATACAAACGCATTCTGGGTGCCGATCGCCATGATCAGGCCGAGGGCTACCAGCAAACCGTTCACATAACTTTGCCACATAGGGTTTACTCCGCGTCCGCTGCCAGTTGCCGCAATACGTTCATGGCCCGCTCGGCATCGGCGCGACCGACAAACAGATGGTCGTGGTAGTAGCCGGCAATCACATTGCAACTGATACCTGCCTTGCCCAGCGCGCTGGCGAACGCGGCGGTCAGGCCTACGGCTTCGAGCGCGGAATGCACGTTGAGGGTGATCCATGCGGCGACATAGTCGAAGTTCAACCCGGCCTGTTCAGCCTGTTGCCGTTCGACAATCAACGTCAGCCCTTCCTGTTCACGAAAGCTGCCGATGACTTCACACCCTTGAGGAATGTGGTTATCAGGCAATGTGCAGAACACATAGTCGCCGTCATTCAAGTGCGGGCTCATGCTGCGCAGCAGGGTAGCCAGGGCGGTTTCGCCAGCCATGTGAGGTTTCCTTAAAAGAGGGGGAAGCAATGCTGGTCATTGTCACGGCGGAGGCTGTATAAGAAAAACCAATATTGCTGATCGCTCATTAGAGAAACTGATGTTCGACTATAAATTGCTGTCTGCCCTGGCGGCGGTGGTGGAACAGGCTGGCTTTGAACGCGGTGCCCAGGTGCTGGGGTTGTCGCAGTCGGCCATCTCCCAACGCATCAAGTTGCTGGAGGCGCGCATCGGGCAGCCGGTGCTGGTACGTGCCTCGCCGCCGACGCCCACCGATATCGGTCGGCGCCTGCTCAACCATGTGCAACAGGTGCGCTTGCTCGAACGTGACCTGCAAAGCCAGGTGCCGGCCCTTGATGAAGAGGGCATGCCCGAGCGCCTGCGTATCGCCCTGAATGCTGACAGCCTTGCCACCTGGTGGGCCGAGGCCGTCAGCGATTTCTGTGCCGAACAGCATTTGTTGCTGGACCTGGTGGTGGAAGACCAGACTGTCGGCCTCAAACGCATGCGTGCCGGTGAAGTGGCGGCCTGTATCTGCGCCAGCGAGCGCCCGGTGGCCGGCGCTCGCAGCCTGTTGCTGGGCGCCATGCGTTATCGGGCGCTGGCCAGCCCAGCCTTTATAGCCCGGCATTTTCCCGAGGGCGTGCGGGCGGACCAATTGGCACGCACGCCGGCGCTGGTGTTCGGCCCGGATGACTTCCTGCAACACCGTTACCTGGCCTCCCTCGGGGTGGACGGTGGTTTCGAACACCATTTATGCCCCTCATCTGAAGGCTTTATCCGCCTGACGGAAGCCGGCCTGGGTTGGGGCCTGGTGCCTGAATTGCAGGTGCGCGACCAGTTGGAAACCGGCGTATTGGTCGAGTTATTGCCAGATAAGCCCATCGACGTGCCGCTGTACTGGCATCATTGGCGCAGTGGCGGGCAACTGTTGGGCTTGTTGACCGACCATCTGGCCCAGGCGTGTGGTCAATGGTTGGTGCCGTTGGAGTAGCGGCGGACGTCAAGGCAACAGCGATGAAAAACGAAAGAACACGGAGTACTACATGAAAATTCTGGTCACCGGCGCAAGCGGCTTCATCGGCGGGCGCTTTGCGCGTTTCGCCCTTGAGCAGGGCCTGGGTGTGCGGGTCAACGGGCGGCGCGCCGAAGGTGTGGAACACCT
Source organism: Pseudomonas haemolytica (assembly GCF_009659625.1). Taxonomy (GTDB): domain Bacteria; phylum Pseudomonadota; class Gammaproteobacteria; order Pseudomonadales; family Pseudomonadaceae; genus Aquipseudomonas; species Aquipseudomonas haemolytica. Next base: position 377,128 of record NZ_VOIW01000007.1, read on the forward strand.
GGTACGGCGCGGTGCCGAGTTTATCCAGGGTGATTTGAATGATGCCGACCTGGTACGCGACCTGTGCCGCGATGTCGAAGCCGTGGTGCATTGCGCCGGTGCCGTTGGGCTATGGGGCAAGTATCAGGACTTTCATCAAGGCAATGTGCTGGTCACCGAAAACGTCGTTGAAGCCTGCCTCAAGCAGCGCGTCGGGCGCCTGGTGCATCTGTCGTCGCCGTCGATCTACTTCGATGGCCGCGACCACGTGGGGCTCACCGAAGAGCAGGTGCCCAAGCGTTTCAAGCATCCCTATGCCGCGACTAAATACCTGGCCGAGCAGAAGGTCTTCGGTGCCCAGGAGTTCGGCCTTGAAGTGCTGGCGCTGCGCCCGCGGTTTGTCACCGGTGCCGGCGACATGAGCATCTTCCCGCGCCTGCTGAAGATGCAGCGCAAAAATCGCCTGGCCATTGTCGGCGACGGCCTGAACAAGGTCGACTTCACCAGCGTGCACAACCTTAACGAAGCACTGCTCAGCAGCCTGCTCGCCCCCGGCTCGGCGTTGGGCAAGGCCTACAACATCAGCAATGGCGCGCCGGTGCCGGTGTGGGATGTGGTCAACTATGTGATGCGGCAAATGGAGTTGCCTCAGGTGACCCGTTACCGCTCCTACGGTTTGTCCTATAGCGTAGCGGCCCTGAATGAAGCCTTCTGCGCGATGTGGCCGGGGCGGCCCGAGCCGGCCTTGTCGCGCCTGGGCATGCAAGTGATGAACAAAGATTTCAGCCTCGATATCAGCCGCGCCAGGCATTATCTCGACTACGAGCCCAAGGTCAGCCTGTGGGCCGCGCTCGACGAGTTCTGCAGCTGGTGGAAGGCCCAGGACCCGGGCCTCAAATAAGCTCATAACCAGCAACACATCGGGAACCGAATTCCAGGTTCCCGGTCGATCCATGCGCCGGGAGTGCGGTTTATACTCCTGCCGCTCGGCTTCCCAGCCAGCCATCTCATTGATTCAGGGTAGATTCATGCGTAACGATGCAAACGACGATCTCGACAACGTTCCCACCCTGCGGGCCGACCATGGGGACGACGATGATTTCGTGCCGACTCCAGCCACGTCGGTGCGCTCGCGAACGACGCCCGTGGTCAAGGTCAAGAGCGCCAGCACCGGCCCGTTATGGGCATTGGTCGGCGCACTGCTGATTGCCTTCGCCGGCCTTGCCTGGTGGAGCTTCCAGCAGATTTCCCTGATGGGCCAGCAGTTGGTCGCCACCCAGGAAAGCTTTGCACGTATCAGCGAGGAAGCAGCTGGACGCCTGCAGGCTATTTCCGGCAAGGTCGTGGCCAGCGAAGCCAACGTCAACAACGGCAGCGAAGCATTGAAACTGCAGATCAAGCAGTTGCAAGACCAGTTGCAGGAGCAGGGCAAGCAACAGATGGGCGTAGCCGGCCAAGCCACCGAGCTGGACAGTCGCCTGGCTCAAATGAGTGCCAGCACCACCGAGCTGACGACGGCGAACGCCAAGTTGCAAGGCGAGGTGCAGGCCCTGACCGACGCCGTTGCCACCCTCAAGGCAGCACAGGGTGAGATCAAGGACCTGTCCACCGATGTGGCGGCCTTGAAAAAACAGGGCAACCCAAGCGCGGCCATCGCCCGCCTCGAGCAGGACCTGCTGGTACTCAAGAGCACCCAGGAAAACCAGCCAGCCAACATCGATGCGCCAACCAACAAGGAGTTCGACGTGTTCCGCATCCAGACCACCCGCAACATCACCACCTTGCAGAGCCAGGTGCAGAACCTGCATCAGCGCCTCAATGCGCCGGCGGCAATTACTCCGTTGGGTCAATGACCACAGTTATAAGCTGTAAATGAGATCTAAATGTGGGAGGGGGCTTGCTCCCGATAGCTGTATGTCAGTCACCCGATATAGTGGCTGATACACCGCCATCGGGAGCAAGCCCCCTCCCACATTTAGATATCCACGATCCTCAGGGCTTCGATTGTCACCGCCCGGTGACATTTCTTTTCCCCTTCGTTACTTGCCCCTCCTGCGCCCTTGTTTAGACTCCGGTCATCCCACAAAAAACAATAAGGGCTCCCCATGACCACGCAACCACTGCCTGCCAGCAGTTGGCTGAACGCACCTGCCCATCACACTTGGCTCGCCGCCGAAGGCCAGCGCCTGTTGGCGTTCGCCAAGGCGTCGAGGCTCCCGGACGGTTTCGGCAACCTGGACGATAAAGGCCAACTGCCGGCCAATGCCCACGCCGAAACCATGAACACCGCCCGCATGACCCACAGTTTCGCCATGGCCCATGCCATGGGGCTGCCCGGTTACGCGGAGCTGGTGGCGCATGGCGTCAATGCCCTCAACGGGCCGCTGCGCGACAGCGAGCACGGTGGCTGGTTCGCCGCGCCCAACGCCCTCGATGGCAACACCGGCAAAGCCGCTTACCTGCATGCCTTTGTGGCCCTGGCCGCCAGCTCTGCCGTGGTGGCCGGCGCACCCGGTGCGCAGACCTTGTTGAACGACGCTATCCATATCATCGACCAGTTCTTCTGGAGCGAGGAGGAGGGCGTCATGCTCGAATCCTTTGCCCAGGACTGGAGCGGCGTTGAAGCCTATCGCGGCGCCAACAGCAACATGCACGCCACCGAAGCCTTCCTGGCCCTGGCCGATGTCACCGCAGATACCCGGTGGCTGGACCGTGCGCTGCGCATCGTCGAGCGGGTGATCCATACCCACGCCGCCGGCAACCAGTTCATGGTGATCGAGCATTTCGATGCGCAGTGGAAGCCGCTACTGGGCTACAACGAAGACCACCCCGCCGACGGCTTTCGCCCCTACGGCATCACCCCTGGCCATGGTTTCGAATGGGCGCGGCTGGTGCTGCACCTGGAAGCCGCGCGCCTGCAGGCCGGGCTCAGCACGCCAGATTGGTTGGTGAGCGACGCCAAAAACCTGTTTGCCAGCGCCTGCGAATACGCCTGGGCTGTGGATGGCGCTGCCGGCATCGTCTACACCTTGGACTGGAATCATCGCCCGGTGGTACGCGAGCGTCTGCACTGGACCCACGCCGAAGCCAGCGCCGCAGCGCAAGCCTTGCTCAAGCGTACCGGCGAGCTGCATTACGAGACCTGGTACCGTCGATTCTGGGAGTTCTGCGAAACCCACTTTATCGACCGCATCAACGGGAGCTGGCACCACGAGCTCAGCCCCCACAACCAGCCCAGCAGCAAGATCTGGGGCGGCAAACCCGACCTGTACCATGCCTGGCAAGCGGTGGTGCTGCCTGCGCTACCCTTGTCACCCAGTATGACCAGCGCTTTAGCCCGGGGCGGTTATGTCACCAAGTGGTGACATTTGTGCGTCCCTTTGTTACCTGCACCCCGAAAATCCATGTTTAAACTCCGTGCAGCGCAAGCTCTAGACTTGCATGCATAACAACAAGAAAAGGTACTCAGATGAACGCGATTAATCGCCTCGCCGTCGCTATTTCCATTGCCTCGTTATTTCCCCTCAGTGCATTTGCCGCCGACTCGAAAGGAACGGTTGAAGTGGTGCATTGGTGGACCTCCGGCGGTGAAAAAGCGGCTGTGGATGTCCTGAAGGCCCAAGTTGAGAAAGACGGCTTCACCTGGAAAGACGGTGCCGTTGCAGGTGGCGGTGGCGCCACCGCCATGACCGTGCTGAAAAGCCGTGCGGTCGCCGGCAACCCGCCAGGCGTTGCCCAGATCAAAGGCCCTGACATCCAGGAATGGGCGTCCACCGGCCTGCTCGACACCGACGTGCTCAAAGACGTCGCCAAAGAAGAAAAGTGGGACTCCCTGCTCGACAAGAAAGTCTCCGATACCGTGAAATACGACGGTGATTACGTTGCCGTACCGGTGAATATTCACCGTGTGAACTGGTTGTGGATCAACCCGGAAGTCTTCAAGAAAGCCGGTATCACCAAGAACCCCACCACCCTCGAAGAATTCTATGCGGCCGGCGACAAGCTCAAAGCCGCGGGCTTCATTGCGCTCGCCCATGGCGGCCAGCCTTGGCAGGACAGCACCGTGTTCGAAGCGGTGGTTCTGTCGGTGATGGGTGCCGATGGCTACAAGAAAGCCCTGGTCGACCTGGATAACGGTGCACTGACCGGTCCGGAAATGGTCAAGGCACTCACCGAGCTTAAGAAAGTCGCGACCTATATGGACGTCGACGGCAAAGGCCAAGACTGGAACCTCGAAGCAGGCAAGGTCATCAACGGCAAGGCCGGCATGCAGATCATGGGTGACTGGGCCAAGTCCGAGTGGACCGCGGCCAAGAAAATCGCCGGCAAGGACTACGAGTGCGTAGCCTTCCCTGGCACCGACAAAGCCTTCACCTACAACATCGACTCCCTGGCGGTGTTCAAGCAGAAAGACAAAGGCACTGCTGCTGGCCAGCAAGACATCGCCAAAGTCGTGCTGGGTGAAAACTTCCAGAAAGTCTTCAGCATCAACAAGGGCTCGATCCCTGTTCGCACCGACATGCTCACTGAAATGGACAAGCTCGGTTTCGACTCCTGTGCCCAGACTGCCGCCAAGGACTTCCTGGCCGACGCCAAGACCGGCGGCCTGCAGCCAAGCATGGCCCACAACATGGCCACCACCCTGGCGGTACAAGGTGCGTTCTTTGATGTCGTGACCAACTACATCAACGACCCGAAAGCCGACCCGGCCGATACCGCCAAAAAACTTGGCGCGGCGATCAAGTCGGCCAAGTAACGGTTAGCACTGCTGGTCCTTGTGAGGGGAAACCCCCTGACCCCTCACAAGGCATGCTTCTGTAGTCCTTTTTCCCTGTACTGGATTTTCCCATGAGTTCTGTTGCTGTGTTCAGCAAGGCCTCGCCGTTCGATGCACTGCAGCGCTGGCTCCCTAAACTGGTGCTGGCGCCCAGCATGTTCATCGTGCTGGTGGGCTTTTATGGCTACATCCTGTGGACGTTCGTGCTGTCGTTCACCACCTCCACGTTCCTGCCCAGCTACAAGTGGGCGGGCCTTGCGCAGTACGAGCGGTTGTTCGACAACGACCGTTGGTGGGTAGCGAGCAAAAACCTGGCCGTGTTCGGCGGTATGTTCATTGGCATCACCCTGGTGATCGGCGTGACGCTGGCGATTTTCCTCGACCAGAAAATCCGCCGTGAAGGCTTTATCCGCACCATTTACCTGTACCCGATGGCGCTATCGATGATCGTCACGGGTACCGCCTGGAAATGGCTGCTCAACCCGGGCATGGGCCTGGACAAACTCCTGCGTGACTGGGGCTGGGAAGGCTTTCGTCTCGACTGGCTGATCGATCCGGACCGCGTGGTTTACTGCCTGGTGATTGCCGCCGTGTGGCAAGCCTCCGGTTTTATCATGGCAATGTTCCTCGCCGGCCTGCGTGGCGTCGACCAGTCGATCATCCGTGCTGCCCAGATCGACGGTGCCAGCCTGCCGCGCATCTATTGGAGCGTGGTGCTGCCCAGCCTGCGCCCGGTGTTCTTCAGTGCGGTGATGATCCTGGCGCATATCGCGATCAAGAGCTTCGACCTGGTCGCGGCAATGACCGCGGGTGGCCCGGGCTATTCGTCCGACCTGCCCGCCATGTTCATGTACTCGTTCACCTTCAGCCGCGGCCAGATGGGCATGGGTTCGGCCAGTGCAATCCTGATGCTGGGTGCGATCCTCGCGATCATCGTGCCGTACCTGTATTCCGAGCTGAGGACCAAGCGCAATGACTAGTCTCGCTGCCAAACCTGCCATTAGCCTGAGTCGCATCGCGATCTACGCGGTGCTGATCCTCGCGGTGCTGCTGTACCTGGTACCGCTGGTGGTGATGCTGCTCACCAGCTTCAAGACCCCGGAAGATATCAGCACCGGCAACCTGCTGAGCTGGCCGACTGTGGTCAGCGGTATCGGCTGGGTCAAGGCCTGGGCTACCGTGGATGGCTACTTCTGGAACTCGATCAAGATCACCGTTCCGGCAGTGCTGATTTCCACCGCCATCGGTGCCTTGAACGGCTATGTGCTGTCGTTCTGGCGCTTCCGGGGTTCGCAGCTGTTCTTCGGCCTGTTGCTGTTCGGCTGCTTCCTGCCGTTCCAGACCGTGCTGCTGCCGGCGTCGTTCACCCTCGGCAAGATGGGCCTGGCCAGCACCACCACCGGCTTGGTATTTGTGCACGTGGTCTACGGCCTGGCGTTCACCACGCTGTTCTTCCGTAACTATTACGTGAGCATCCCGGATGCGCTGATCAAGGCGGCACGCCTGGACGGTGCGGGTTTCTTCACCATCTTCCGCCAGATCATTCTGCCGATGTCGACGCCGATCATCATGGTCTGCCTGATCTGGCAGTTCACCCAGATCTGGAACGACTTCCTGTTTGGCGTGGTGTTCTCCAGCGGTGACTCCCAGCCCATAACGGTGGCGCTGAACAACCTGGTCAACACCAGCACCGGGGCCAAGGAATATAACGTGGATATGGCGGCGGCGATGATCGCCGGGCTGCCGACCCTGCTGGTCTATGTGATCGCAGGCAAGTATTTCGTGCGCGGCCTCACGGCCGGCGCGGTCAAGGGGTAATCATGGCTACGCTTGAACTTCGCAATGTAAACAAGACCTATGGCGCCGGCCTGCCCGACACCTTGAAGAACATCGAACTGTCGATCAAGGAAGGTGAATTCCTGATCCTGGTCGGCCCGTCGGGCTGTGGTAAATCCACGCTGATGAACTGCATTGCCGGCCTTGAGACCATCAGCGGTGGCGCGATCATGATCGGCGACCAGGACGTCAGCGGCATGAGCCCCAAGGACCGTGACATCGCCATGGTGTTCCAGTCCTACGCGCTGTACCCGACCATGAGCGTGCGCGAGAACATCGAATTCGGCCTGAAAATCCGCAAGATGCCCCAGGCTGATATCGACACCGAAGTGGCGCGGGTGGCCAAGCTGCTGCAGATCGAACACCTGCTCAACCGCAAGCCTGGCCAACTGTCTGGCGGCCAGCAACAGCGCGTGGCCATGGGCCGTGCCCTGGCGCGTCGGCCGAAGATCTACCTGTTCGACGAACCGCTGTCCAACCTCGACGCCAAGCTGCGCGTGGAGATGCGTACCGAAATGAAACTGATGCACCAGCGCCTGAAAACCACCACCGTCTACGTCACCCACGATCAGATCGAAGCGATGACCCTGGGCGACAAAGTGGCGGTGATGAAGGACGGCATCATCCAGCAGTTCGGCACGCCCAAAGAGATCTACAACAACCCGGCCAACCAGTTCGTGGCGAGCTTTATCGGTTCGCCGCCGATGAACTTCGTACCCCTGCGCCTGCAACGCAAGGACGGTCGCCTGGTGGCGCTGCTCGACAGCGGCCAGGCCCGTTGCGAGCTGGCGCTGAACGTGACTGACGCGGGTCTGGAAGACCGCGACGTGATCCTGGGCCTGCGCCCGGAGCAAATCATGTTGGCGACAGGTGAGGGCAACAGTGCCTCGAGCATTCGTGCCGAAGTCCAGGTCACCGAGCCGACCGGCCCGGACACCCTGGTGTTCGTACAGCTCAACGACACCAAGGTCTGCTGCCGCCTGGCGCCGGACGTGGCGCCGCAGGTAGGCGAGACCCTGACCCTGCAATTTGACCCGGCCAAGGTATTGCTGTTTGACGCCAAGACCGGTGAGCGACTGGGTACCGCTGCTTCGCTGGCGGCACAGGGGCATGCCGACAATGTGACCCAGTTCAAGGGTCGCTGAAGCAGATAAGCGGTTGTTTTAGTTAAAAAATGTAACCCGCGTTAGATAAAAACAGTTTAATAACAATAAAGACGAGGATGTAGGGATGAAAAAGCAACACAACAACACCCGGCTGATCTGCCAACTGTCAGCAGTAGCAGCCCTGGTTTTGTCCGCCAATGCGATGGCGGACGAAGCCTTCAGTGCCGATTCCAAATGGATGACCGGCGATTGGGGCGGCGAGCGCACCAAGCTGATCGAGCAAGGTATCGACATCAAGGCCGACTACGTTGGGGAAATGGGCTACAACGCCCACGGCGGCTATAACGATGACAAGACCGGTCGTTACTCCGACCAGTTTGGTCTGGGCGTGGCACTGGACCTGCAAAAACTGTGGGGCTGGGATAACACCCAGGCCAAGATCCAGTTGACTAACCGTAATGGCCAAAACATCTCCAATGACCGGGTTGGCGACTCCAGCAGAGGTCCGGCGACCTTGAGTTCTTCTCAAGAAGTCTACGGTCGCGGCCACATGGTGCGACTGACTCAATTGTGGATCCAGCATCAGTTCCTCGACGGCAAACTGGACGTGAAAGCTGGTTACTTCGGTGAAGGCGAAGACTTCAACACTTTCCCATGCGACTTCCAGAACCTGGCGTTCTGCGGGTCCCAAGTGGGTAACTGGGCCACCAACATCTGGTACAACTGGCCGGTCAGCCAAGCCGCTCTGCGCGTGAAATACAACATCACGCCAGAGCTGTATGCCCAAATCGGCGCGTACAACCAGAACCCATCGCAGCTTGAACACGGCAACGGCTTCAAGCTCAGCGGCAGCGGCACCAAAGGCACCGTATTGCCGGTAGAACTGGTTTGGTCGCCCAAGGTCAACGGCTTGCCGGGCGAATACCGTGTGGGTTACTACAAGAGCACGGCTGACGCCAATGACGTGCGTGAAGATGCCAATGGTAATGACGCTGCCCTCAGCGGTGACGGTTACCGCGTTCACAGCAGCAAACACGGCTACTGGGGCGTCATTCAACAACAACTCACCACACACAACGGCGACGCCTCTCGCGGTCTGAACATTGCAGCCAACGCGACCTTCCACGACAAAGACACTAACTTCATCGACAACTACCAGTCGCTGATGTTTGTGTACAAAGGCCCATTCGATGCGCGTCCAAAAGATGACGTCGGTATCGGTTTCGCCCGTATCCATGTCAACGATGATGTGAAGAAAAACGCGGAGCTGCTGAACGCAGGCGGTGGTTTCACCGACTACACCCAAGCCGGTTTCACACCGGTGCGCAGCACCGAATACAACTACGAAATCAACTACGGCTTCCACGTGACCAACTGGCTGACCGTGCGCCCGAACCTGCAATACGTTACCCACCCAGGTGGCAATGACGAGATCGACAACGCCTTGGTCGCCGGCCTGAAAATTCAGTCGGTGTTCTAACACGGTTGCGATAAGCTCCTTCTCTCTGTGCGCATTTGCGGGTAGCCATGGCTATCCGCTTTTTTTTGGGTTGCACTGTGATATTCGGGACCTGAGCACATGCATGAGCAACCGTTGCAACGCTTTTTCAAATCCCTGCGCGAGCGTCCGGTGTTCGCCTGGGAGCGCTTTCAGATGCGCGACGTGTTGGTGATCGACCATCCCCTGTGCCAGGCGGTGTTCAGTCGACAGGGCGCGCAATTGCTGCACTTTCAGCCCACGGGCCAGAAACCCTGGCTGTGGTGCGCCGCCAAGTGGCCGCAAGTCGGCGCGATCCGTGGTGGCGTGCCGGTGTGCTGGCCGTGGTATGGCCGCCATCCCAGCGAAAACGCCTGGCCTTCCCATGGTTGGGCGCGGTTGATCGACTGGAAGCTACTCGACAGCAGCACCGACGACGATGGCGTGCGCCTGCACTGGCAATTGCAGTTGTGCGACTGGCAGGTGGACTTGCACGCGCACCTGGGCGAAACCCTGGAGCTGCGCCTGAGCACCGAGCATCAGGACGAACTGCCGTGCCAGTTGAGCCATGCGTTGCACGCTTACTGGCGTATCGGTCACGTTGATGAGGTAGCGCTGTCTGGGCTCGACGGGGCGCAGGGTTACGACCAGCTCAATCGCCAGGTTTGCCAACAGGAAGGCGAACTGCGAGTCGATGGTGGTTGCCAGCGAGTGTTCCAGCATGAGGGCGAGTTACAGCTCAAGGACCACGCCTGGCAGCGTGAATTGTGCATCGACACTGGCGACAGCGCCGACACCGTGGTGTGGCACCCGGGCAGCCGGCCGCTGTTGGGCGTGAGCTTCAACGAGGCGTCGGGGTTTGTGTGCGTGGAATCGGCGATGGCGGCAGCCAGCCTGGCGCCGGGGGAGAGGGCGCATTTGAGTTTGCAGGCCAGGGCAGGGGCTTAATGGTGTGGCTGATGGCCTCATCGGGAGCAAGCCCCCTCCCACAGTTTGATGTGTGAATACCGTCAAATGTAGGAGGGGGCTTGCTCCCGATGAGGCCAGTGAAGCCAACACAGGCTGACTCAGTTGAACTCATCCCCCACCGGATACCGGCTGTCATTCAAACTTTCTTTGATCTTGCGCAAATGCGGCTGGAAATCCACTCCGCGACGCAACGTCATGCCGGTTGCGAGCACATCCAGCACCGTCAACTGAATGATCCGCGAAGTCATCGGCATATAAATGTCGGTGTCTTCCGGCAGCGGGATGTTCAGGCTCACTGTGCTGGCCTTGGCCAGCGGCGAGTTCTCGGCGGTGACGCCCAGTACTGAAGCACCATTTTCCCGGGCGATACGCGCCACTTCCACCAGCTCTCGGGTACGCCCGGTGTAGGAAATGATCACAAACAACTCACCGGTATGCGCCACCGAAGCGATCATGCGCTGCATCAGCACGTCCGCATGCGCGGTCACCGACAGGTTGAACCGGAAGAATTTGTGCAAGGCGTCCATGGCTACCGGGGCCGAAGCACCCAGGCCAAAGAAGTGGATCTGCCGCGCCTGGATCAACAGGTCCACGGCCTTGCTGATCAGGGCCGGGTCCAGTGCCTGGCAGGCGCTGTCCAGGGACGCAATGGCACTGCCAAAGATCTTCTGGGTGTAGGCTTCGGGGTTATCATCGGCCTCCACGGCGCGGCTGACATACGCAGCGCCACTGGCCAGGCTTTGCGCCAGCTGCAATTTGAGTTCAGGGTAACCGCTGACACCGAACGAACGGCAGAAACGGTTGACCGTCGGTTCACTGACCGAGGCGGCCTGGGCGAGGGCGGCGATCGAGAAGCGTGTGGCCTGCTGCGGGTTGAGCAGGATGACTTCAGCGACTTTGCGCTCGGCCTTGTTCAATTCTTCGAGGCGGTTCCGGATCTGTTCCAGAAGATTTCGCACGCGGTCCATTCAGTCTTTCCTTCGGGCGACGATGCAAATAAAGGGCAGTGACCAATCGATGAGTGGCCCTTTGCGGTGGCCTATCCTACTGAGGGTAGCTGAACACCACCACTCGGAATGCGAATTACCGGAAAATGTTGTGGTTATTACTACATTTTTCCTTGAGTGATGCCTTGAAAAAAGGTATTTGTAGCTTAACTTGATAAAAGAACAAACATCATGCCTTCGATAACCGTAGAACCCTGCACCTTTGCCCTGTTTGGCGCCTTGGGTGATCTGGCGCTGCGCAAGTTATTTCCTGCTCTCTATCAACTCGATGGCGCCGGGTTGTTGCACGACGACACGCGCATCCTGGCCCTGGCCCGTGAAGCCGGGTCCGAGCAGCAGCACCTGGGCCATATCGAAAAAGAATTGCGTAAGTACGTCGGCAAGGAACTCGACGAAGCCGTGGCCGCACGCTTTTTAGCGCGCCTGGCGTATGTGCATGTCGACTTCATGAAGGCCGACGACTATGTCGCTCTCGCCGACAATGTCGGCAGCGAACAACGTCTGATCGCCTACTTCGCCACCCCAGCGGCGGTGTATGGCGCGATCTGCGAGAACCTGGCGAAGGTCGGCCTGGCGGAAAATACCCGGGTGGTGCTGGAAAAACCCATCGGCTCGGACCTGGAATCCTCGCGCAAGGTCAACGACGCCGTGGCGCAGTTTTTCCCGGAAAACCGCACCTACCGCATCGACCACTACCTGGGCAAAGAGACCGTCCAGAACCTGATCGCCCTGCGTTTCGCCAATAGCCTGTTCGAAACCCAGTGGAACCAGAACTACATCTCCCACGTGGAAATTACCGTGGCCGAGCAGGTCGGCATCGAAGGCCGTTGGGGTTACTTCGACAAGGCCGGCCAGCTGCGCGACATGATCCAGAACCACCTGCTGCAACTGCTTTGCCTGATTGCCATGGACCCGCCGGCCGACCTGTCCGCCGACAGCATCCGTGACGAGAAGGTCAAGGTGCTCAAGGCCCTGGCGCCGATCAGCCCCGAGGGCCTGACCACCCAGGTCGTGCGCGGCCAGTACATCGCCGGCTACAGCGCTGGTAAAGCCGTGCCGGGCTACCTGGAAGAAGACAATTCCAACACCCAGAGCGACACCGAGACTTTCGTCGCCCTGCGTGCCGATATCCGTAACTGGCGTTGGGCCGGGGTGCCGTTCTACTTGCGCACCGGCAAGCGCATGCCGCAAAAGCTGTCGCAGATCGTCATCCATTTCAAGGAACCGTCCCACTATATCTTCGCCCCGGAGCAGCGCCTGCAGATCAGCAACAAGTTGATCATCCGCCTGCAGCCGGACGAAGGTATTTCCTTGCGCGTGATGACCAAGGAGCAGGGCCTGGACAAGGGCATGCAACTGCGCAGCGGGCCACTGCAACTGAATTTTTCCGACACCTATCGCAGCGCACGGATTCCCGATGCCTACGAGCGGTTGTTGCTGGAAGTAATGCGCGGCAATCAGAACCTGTTTGTTCGCAAAGATGAAATCGAAGCTGCGTGGAAGTGGTGCGACCAGTTGATCGCCGGGTGGAAAAAATCCGGTGATGCGCCCAAGCCGTATGCGGCGGGGTCCTGGGGGCCGATGAGCTCGATTGCACTGATCACGCGGGATGGGAGGTCGTGGTATGGCGATATCTGAATTGAAACTGCCTCAGGGCGTCACTGCCCATGAGTACCGCACGCCCGCGCTGCTGGCCGATGGCCTGGCCAATGACGTGGCGGAACAACTGCGCGGGGCCATCAGTGCCCGTGGCGAGGCGACGTTAGTGGTGTCCGGCGGGCGCAGCCCCGTGGCATTTTTCCAGAACCTGGCCAAGCAGGGCCTGGACTGGTCCAAGGTCACCATCACCCTGGCCGATGAACGCTGGGTGCCGGTAGAACACGCCGACAGCAACGCCGGCCTGTTGAAGCAGTACCTGTTGCAAGGCCCGGCGGCCAAGGCCAGGTTCCTCAGCCTGTACAGCGCTGCTGCCAACCTTGAAGACGCTGCCGAGCAGGCCGATCGCCTACTGGCCGAACTGCCAGCCATTGATGTGCTGGTGCTGGGCATGGGCGATGACGGCCACACCGCATCGCTGTTCCCCAACAGCCCGAACCTGGGCGAAGCGCTGAAGGCCGACGGTACCCGCCGTTGCTGGCCGATGCTGGCGCCCACCGTGCCGCACCAGCGCCTGACCATGAGTCGTGCGCTGCTGGCCACGGCCGACTACACCGTGCTGTCGATTTCCGGCAGCTCGAAATTGACCACCTTGAGCGCCGCCCTGGCCAGTGACGATGTTGCTGCCATGCCGATTCGCGCGTTTTTGCAACCTACTCTAGAGATTTACTGGTGCCCATGAGCCAAGGATCAGCCGCTATGAAAAGCCCTCAACCGACCGTGTCCATGGCGGATAAAGTTGCCTTGATCGACAGCCTCTGCGCCAAGGCGCGGATCCTGCCGGTGATCACCATCGCCCGCGAACAGGACATCCTGCCGCTGGCCGACGCCCTGGCAGCCGGCGGTTTGACCGCGTTGGAAGTGACCCTGCGTTCCGAGTTCGGCCTCAAGGCCATCCAGGTATTGCGCGAGCAACGTCCGGAGCTGTGCACCGGCGCCGGTACTGTGCTCGACCGCCACATGCTCGAAGCGGCTGAAGTGGCCGGCTCGCAATTTATCGTCACCCCCGGCATTACCCGTGACCTGCTGGAAGCTTCGGTGCACAGCCCGATCCCGCTGCTGCCTGGGATCAGCAACGCTTCGGGCATCATGGAAGGCTATGGCCTGGGGTATCGCCGCTTCAAGCTGTTCCCGGCCGAAGTCAGCGGCGGCGTCGCGGCCATCAAGGCCCTCGGTGGCCCGTTTGGCGAAGTGAAATTCTGCCCTACCGGCGGCGTTGGCCCGGCCAACATCAAGAACTACATGGCGTTGAAAAACGTGATGTGCGTAGGCGGTAGCTGGATGCTTGACCCTGAATGGGTGAAGAACGGCGACTGGGCGCGTATCCAGGAAGTCACCGCGCAGGCGCTGGCGCTGCTGGATTGATCTGCTTTTACTGAATCGTTGTTGCTGTGCTTAACGGCATTTTTGCGGTGCACTTGGTCGGTGCGCCGCTTTTTTTTGCCTGTAGAAAACTCGATCCACCACAAGTCCAAATGTGGGAGCCAGCTCCCACAGTTTCAATCTTTGTTTAGCTCGGTAATCGCGTTGACCAACACATTGATATCCGCCGCTGACGTCACCAGCCCCGGCGTTACCCGAATACAGGTGCCAAACGCCGCCCCCGAGCGGGTCGTGGTGAACACGTCATACTCCTTGAGCAGCCTATCCACCATCACCTGTTGATCCCGCCCGATGAACTTGAACGCGGTGATCCCGCAATACAGTCGCGGATCATCCGAGGTCAGCACTTCAATCCCCGGTAAGGGGCGCACCTGGCTCACCCACAGATCCCGCAGGTAATTGACACGCGCACCCTTGGCCGCGGCGCCACCCAATTGCCGATGTTCTTCAAACACCAACGGTAAGGTCATCAGCGCGGGAAAGTTCGGTGTGCTGTAGGACGTACGAGCGCGCACATCAGTGGCCGGGTAGTGAGACTCGCCCATGTCCGGGTCGATATCGGCCAGGCGCTCGGGGGCGATATATAAAAAGCCCAGGGTTAGCGGTGCACCCATCCATTTGTGCAGGTTGAACCCCGCGAATTGAATGCCCAGTTCAGCCAGGTTGAACTCGAACTGGCCCAGGGCGTGGGCGCCGTCGAGGATCACGTCGATATGCTGTTCGCGTGCGGCCTTGGCAATGGCCGCAACGGGCATGACCAGGCCGGTGCGGTGGGTGACATGGGTCAGGGCCATCAATTTGAGGCGTGGGTACTTAACGAACGCGTCGTGATACGTCTGCACCAGGCTGTCGAAACTGGCCGGGTGGTTGTGGGACACCTCGATTACCTCCACGCCGCGACTACCTGCCAACCAGCGCATGGCGCCTTTGACCGTGTCGTACTCCAGGTCGCTGATCAGCACCTGGTCTCCCGGTTGCAGGCGGTTGTAGTTGCGAATCAGCGATTGCAAGGCTTCGGTGGCGTTGCGAGTGAAGGCGACGGACTCCGGGTCGACATCGATCAACCCCGCCAGCTCGCGGCGGATCTCGACGTTTTCACCCTGCTCAAAGCACTGGCGCACATGCACTGAGTTGCTGCGGTTGATAAAGCTGATGTGCTCAAGGTAGTGCGCCTGTACTGCACGGCTCATGCGCCCGAAATAGCCGTTTTCCAGGTTGATCGGCCCAGGCTCCACGTCATAGCGCTGGGCGATGGCGTGCCAGTGGCGTTCGTTATCTGCATTCCTTGGCATGGCGAGTCTCTTAATGACGTGGGGCAGGTTTACCGTGTTTAACGCGCAGCGGCTCGAGCAGTTCGGACAGGCCGTTATGGTCGATTTCCTGCATCAGGGCCAGCAGGCCACCCAATTCGCCGTGGGGGAAGCCTTCACGGCCGAACCAGTTCAGGTAGGGCCCGGGCAAGTCGGCGATGATCCGGCCTTTGTATTTGCCGAAGGGCATTTCGCGGGTGATCAGCAGTTCGAGTTTTTCGGGGTTCATGAGCTTCGTGCGATAGAGGCGAGGTCTTCGAAAATACAGGCATTCTGCATGAAGGCCAAATGACAGATCATGCAAATAACATCGATACAGATGGTTCAATAATTCGTAAGTATTTGAAATTATTGGTTAATTTTGTTTTTGAAAACCTGGCACGGGCGCTGCAATAACTAAGACAACCTTCTAACCCGTACAAGGAATTGAAAAATGACTGACATCAATAAAGAATCGATCTCCGTACTGAACGACCTGATCGAGACCAGCATCGACGGCCAAAAGGGTTTCAAGGAATGTGCCGAAGATATCAAGCATCCAGAACTCAAGGCGTTGTTCGCCAAGCGCTCTGCTGATTGCGCGACTGCCGCCGCTGAATTGAAAACTGCAGTACGCGCACTGGGTGGCGATCCGGAAGATTCCGGTAGCGTAGCCGGCGCTCTGCACCGTGGTTGGGTCGACGTAAAATCGATGGTCACCGGTAAAGACGAAGAGGCTGTACTGAACGAAGCCGAGCGCGGTGAAGACCACGCTCTGAAGGCTTATAAAGAAGCCATCGAGAAGATCAACAAGCACAACCTGCTGGGCATTCGTGACCTGGTTGAGCGTCAGTACCACGGTGTACAGCGCAACCACGACCAGGTGAAAGCCCTGCGTAACCAGGCTCGTGCTCAGTCATAAGACCTGTCTGAATAGAAAAAGCCCCGCAGATGCGGGGCTTTTTTATGTGCGACGATCAGCCAATGCTGATCGGCGGCAACTCGGTCAAGGTCACAACCTGCTGCTTGCGGGGCGCCAGAATCTCCGCTTCGCCATCCACGACCAACTCATCGCGCTGGTTGAACACTCGCGTGGCAATGCGCACGCGAAACTTCGGCAGCTTCTCGAGGATCTCCAGGCGCACAGTCAGTGTGTCGCCGATCTTGACGGGCTTCTGGAAGCTCATCTGCTGGCCGATATAAATAGTGCCCGGCCCAGGCAGTTCGCAGGCGACTGCCGCGCTGATCAGGGCGCCGCTGAACATACCGTGGGCGATACGCTCCTTGAACATGGTTGCCTTGGCGTATTCGGCATCCAGGTGTACGGGGTTGTGGTCACCGGACATGGCGGCGAACAACTGGATATCACGCTCTTCGACGGTTTTGCTGAAGCTGGCGGTCTGGCCGACTTCGAGGGCTTCGTACGGGGTGTTGGTTACCTGGGTCATCTAAAGCGGCATCCTGTGGCTAATCGGTAATTTAATAAACTGATTTTAAACGAAAAGTTATTCGCAGCGGGCCGGCCTGCGCAAGGCCAGGGCCTGGTCGAGCCACTTCAATACATCCGCTGTGACTTCATCACGGTTGGTTTCATTGAACACTTCGTGACGCGCCTGCGGGTAGATATTCAATTGCAGGTTCTGGCAGCCGGCCTCACGCAGGGCGTGGGCCAGGCTTTTGAGACGCTTGCCTTCGCTCACCGGATCACATTCGCCGCCCATCACCAGGATCGGCAGGCCCGGGTCGATCTGACTGAGATTGGACGCTTTGCTGATTTGCTGCAAGCCGCCGAGCAGGTCGATCCACAACTGGTTGGTGCAGCGGAAGCCGCAGAGCGGGTCGTTGATGTACGTGTCGACTTCAGCCGGGTCGCGGCTGAGCCAGTCGAACGCCGTGCGCGTGGGTTTGAACGCTTTGTTGAACGAGCCGAACGACAGGAACTCGATCAACGCACTCCGGCCGCGCAGACCCTGGCGCAGGCGTTCGACCCGAGCGATTACCCGCGCCGCGCCGTACAACGCCACCGGCTGGAAATTCGAACCACTGAGAATCGCCCCATTCAGGCTGGCGCTGTGGTGCAGCAGGTAGGCCTGGGCGATGTAGCTGCCCATGCTGTGGCCGAGCAAAACAATCGGCACACCCGGCTGTTGCTGGCCGATATGCTGGTTGAGGCTGGCCAGGTCGCCCACCACCTTGTTCCAGCCATCCTTTTCGGCGTACAGGCCCAAGGTGCCCTCGTCAGCAGTACGGCCATGGCCGCGCTGGTCCAGCGCATACACACCGTAGCCAGCGCCGCACAGGGCTTCGGCCAGGCGGGCATAACGACCACTGTGCTCGGCCATGCCATGGGAGAGCATCACCAGGGCCTTGGGCGAGCCGTCTGGCAACCATTGGTTGACGTACAGGCGGCTGCGGTCGTTCGCATTCAGCCAGAAGGTACTGTGGTTCATGGCGATTCCTTTGCTCAGGGTCGTTGCAGTGTATAGCTCATCGGCAGAGGGGCGGAGCATCTGCCTACACGTTAGCCGCTAGATTCACACAATCAATGACACGATTTAGCGTATTTGCCTGTTTGGTTATAGCTGCTAACGTCCCCAAAGCTCCGCTTGTTATAAATGTATAAAGCGGCCGGACACACTCAGGTAAGAGGACAAGAACAATGCAACCTGATTTCTGGAATGACAAACGCGCGGCGGGCGTGCCCAATGCCATCGACCTCACGACTTACAAGTCGGTGATCGAGGTCTTCGAGCGTTCCTGCAAGACCTTTGCCGACCGTCCGGCGTTCAGCAACATGGGCATTACCCTGACCTACGCCGAGCTTGAACGCCAGAGTGCGGCGTTCGCCGGTTACCTGCAACAGCACACCGACCTCAAGCCCGGCGAGCGCATCGCAGTGCAGATGCCCAACGTGCTGCATTACCCGGTTGCGGTTTTCGGCGCACTGCGGGCCGGGCTGATCGTGGTCAATACCAACCCGCTGTATACCCCGCGCGAAATGCGCCACCAGTTCAAGGACGCGGGCGTACGGGCGCTGGTCTACCTCAACCTGTTCGGGGCGCGGGTGCAGGAGGTCTGTACCGATACCGAGATCGACTACCTGATCGAAGCCAGGATGGGCGACTTCATGCCCGCCGCCAAGGGCTGGCTGGTCAACACTGTGGTCGACAAGGTAAAGAAGATGGTCCCGGCCTACCGCCTGCTACGGGCGGTGTCGTTCAAGCGCGCCTTGCGCATGGGCGCGGGCCTTGGGGTGACGCGGCATCCGGTGGCCCTGGACGATATCGCCGTGCTGCAATACACCGGTGGCACCACCGGCCTGGCCAAGGGCGCGATGCTCACCCACGGCAACCTGGTGGCGAACATGCAGCAAGTGCGCGCGTGCATGTCGCAACTGGGCGAAGACGGCCATCCGCTGGTCAAGGATGGGCAGGAGGTGATGATTGCGCCGCTGCCGCTGTACCACATCTATGCATTCACGGCGAACTGCATGTGCATGATGGTGTCGGGCAACCACAACGTGCTGATCACCAACCCACGGGACATTGGCGGTTTTATCAAGGAGCTCAAGCAGTGGCGGTTCTCCTGCCTGCTGGGGCTCAACACCCTGTTTGTGGCATTGATGGATCACCCGGATTTCAAGACCCTGGATTTTTCTCATCTCAAGATCACCAACTCCGGCGGCACCGCCCTGGTCAAGGCCACGGCGGAACGCTGGAAGGCGCTGACCGGCTGTTCCATCGGCGAAGGCTACGGCCTCACCGAAACCTCACCGGTGGCCAGCACCAACCCGTACGGCGGCCTATCGCGCCTGGGCACCGTGGGTATCCCGGTGCCGGGCACGGCGATGAAAGTCATTGATGATGAGGGGCACGAACTGCCGTTGGGCGAGCGCGGCGAGCTGTGCATCCAGGGCCCGCAGGTGATGAAGGGCTACTGGCAGCAGCCGGTTGCCACCGCCGAGGCCCTGGACGCCGAAGGCTGGCTCAAGACCGGTGACATTGCGGTGATCGATACCGATGGCTACGTCAGCATTGTGGATCGCAAGAAGGATTTGATCATCGTCTCGGGCTTTAACGTGTACCCCAACGAAATCGAAGACGTGGTCATGGCCCACCCGGCCGTGGCCAACTGCGCGGTGATCGGCGTGCCGGATGAGCGTACGGGGGAGGCGGTAAAGCTGTTCGTCGTGGCGCGAGCCCAGGGGGTGACCCTTGAGGAGTTGAAGGCGTACTGCAAGGCCAACTTCACCGGCTATAAGGTGCCCAAGCATATTGTGCTGAGGGAGTCATTGCCGATGACGCCGGTGGGCAAGATCCTGCGGCGGGAGCTGCGTGACAGCGCCTGATTTGAAATAGGGTCAAAATGTGGGAGGGGGCTTGCCCTAATGCCGGTCAGTTAAGCGTGCATCGCCCTCTGTAGGAGCGAGCTTGCTCGCGAAAAACCTCAACGATAACGCGTGCTTCATGAATGAACGCGGCGCCTGTGAGTTTTTCGTGAGCAAGCTGTGAGGGGGTGAGAGATATGGCACTAAAGGAAACTGGTGGGAAGAAGAGGGAAGAAAACGGGCAAGCCAGGAAAGGCGGGCTCTGAACGGATCAGAAAGGGCTAATCAGTGCCAAAAGGGGCGCGAAGTCGAAAAACAACCGAAACCAACAAAGAGCCCGCATTTAGCGGGCTTTTTGGCACTTGGGCTTTAGATCATCCAACCGCCTGACCAGACCACCCGCCCCACTAGCCGACCATACGCGCAGCATGCAAGAAGATCGGGACATTTATAACAAGCACGACCATGGTAGTGGCCGCAAGCCATCGCCAATCCAATAGTATTCTGGTATTCATTGGGGCTCATAAAGGAGATCCCATATGGATAGTGCGCGCTGTACCGTGAACAACACTGATTACACAGGCGTAGGTTTTGCCGCTTTGCCTGAGGCTGAAAGGGCAGACTATCGGCGGCATTTGGTTTGTGTGATGTGCGGGACGAAAGCCTATTTTCGTAAAGAGGCTAGTAGCGGACAGGGGCCTTGCTTTGGAGCAAGACCCCACGCGAACTGCGTGCTAGCTACCGTTGAGTCGGCTCGTGGAATGGGTGGGAACAATGAAGAGAATGCTCTTCATAATCCTGGTACTCGCATCGTTTTAGATGAGGCTCAAGGGGCCGCCGAAATTGTTAATGGTGATCCTGGAGAGCCTGGCGGAGCAGGCGCGGGAGGTAGGCGCTTTACTGGCGATGGTGGACGGCCCAATGCTGTATCACGCAAACGACTAGGGCCGTTACTTAAAACTCTTATTTATGAACCAGCCTTTAGAACTTCAACAGTCTATGTTGAGATTCCTGGAAGAGACACCAGGCCCGCCCGTGACCTGTTCGTCAATTTCTCCGATGTTAGTCAGTGCCAGCCACACACCTTATATGGGTTCTGGGGCGTTATTTACGACACCGGCTATGGTAACGATGGCACTCTTTGGGTGAACACAGGCGAATGGGAAGATGTCAGTGTTGCAATTGATCCTACGGACGTTGCCCCATTTTTGACTCGACACAAAACAACTGTGGCAAACCTTGATGGGGCGCACATTTTAGTTTTTGGCACTACTTTTAAGGCAGGAAGCGGTAAGCAAATCATCAAGCCGTCTTCTGTTCAGCTCACTGCATTGAACGAAGATTAACTTGCTACCTTAAAGCCGAGCGAAACTCCGCCCCGTATTAATGCGGGGCATCCTGCTTCTATGGACGCATGCATAAACCCAATCACTGGCGACCTGACGGGCCCGCGTATCAATACGCTCGGCAACGCCGTTTACATCCGCCTCATGACACCCCTCGGCACCTGGGGGAAAGACACCACTGTGGGCTCGCGTCTGCATGAGCTGAAACGCTCCAAAGACCTGCCGCGGGTCTGCAAACTCGCCAAGCGATAAGCCGAGCAGGCGCTCCAGCCGCTGCTCGATGACGGCCGCGCCCAGGACATCACCATCACCGTCGAGCAGCCCCACAACGGCTGGCTCAATCTGCAAATCGACATCACCGAACGGTAGCGTCTGGGTGCATCATGACACTTCTAAAGCAGCATCTACCCTCACGGTCAGTCAAGGCCAAGTCAGGATTAGGAGTGTCGCTGCTGGTGCCAATCCTATTGCCTGGGTAACAGACTCCCCTGTCTGGCATAACGCCGCAGTGACAACCAGCCTCTCAAGTAGCCTGGGAATTCTGGCACTACGAATGGATGGATGCAGCAAGTGTTTGAGGTAACAGAAAGCGCCTCTGCCGCCGACTATCGGTACTTCCCTTTAGAGTTCCCTACCGGAGTCTTTGGGGTATTTCCAGTATTGCTCAGCAGCACGGTTGGCTCCGGCTGGGGAACGAATGTCGGTGTGGTAACTGGGAGTTGGGACAAGCAAAAATTCTTATTGAATGGAGGTGGTTCCTTCAGCAGTGAAGGCCGCTTCCGTATTTTGGCTTTGGGGTGGTGATCATGTCTCAGGTGTATTTCAGTCCGTCCACGACTACATTTTCCGCACCGACACGCATGGCGTGCCTGGAAGCGAGCGCTGCAAGATGCCTTCTGATGTCGTGGAAGTCTCCCAGAACGTGTTTGAAGCAATGTCAGAAGCGCGCTCCCAAGGCATGCGCTTAGTTGCTGACGGCGATGGTAAACCTACCGCTATTCAGCGATTGGCACCAACGGCCGCAGAACTGGCTGACAATGAGCGACTGTGGCGGAACGGTGAGATAAGCAGTACAGAGTGGCTGGTCGCTCGTCACCGCGATGAGATAGACATGGCTAAAGTGCCGACTATCGCAATTGAAAGGTTCGTCGACCTATTGGATTATCGCCAGCTTCTTAGAGATTGGCCGTCATCTGTTGGCTTCCCGAAGGTCTCCAAGCGCCCACAAGCGCCCGACTGGCTAGCTGCCGCGTTGGTTGCTGAGTAACCGACCCGAGATGGCTGCTTATGCGGTGCCATACTTCCCGCTAGACCGTGCCAAATCCGACGCTCGCTTACACAAGCTCGCTCCTACAAAAAGCCTTAGCTGACTGGCATTGGGGCAAGCCCCCTCCCACAGTTGTTATTTGTCGCCCGTAAGGCCCATTCCAGAGCGGCTTTCATTGATATAGAATTTTTGCTCTAAAAATGACCATTGCGTATTCTTGAGTCATGTTTATGACTGTAGGGCCCTCTTTTGGCTCTAGGCGGCCCTTGGCAAAGCTGCTACTCTCGGCGCGCTTTGTGACGTCTCGGCCTGCTTGAAAGCGCCAGATTCACCTTAAAAAACATACACCAATAATAATCGCATCAAATGCGATGATGAATTCGCGTCGCTGAGGAGTGGGCTTCCATGAACGAAGACTTTTGGAAGGATAAGTACCCCGCCGGGATTGCTGCAGAGATCAATCCAGACGAGTATCAAAATATTCAGGCGGTACTGAAGCAGTCCTGCCAGCGCTTCGCCAACAAACCGGCTTTCAGCAACCTGGGCAAGACAATCACCTACGGTGAACTGTACGAATTGTCCGGCGCTTTCGCCGCCTACCTGCAACAGCATACCGACTTGAAGCCTGGCGATCGAATCGCTGTGCAACTGCCCAACGTCCTGCAATACCCGGTTGCCGTGTTCGGCGCCATCCGTGCGGGCCTGATCGTGGTCAACACCAACCCGCTGTATACCGCGCGGGAAATGGAACACCAATTCAATGATTCCGGGGCCAAGGCCCTGGTTTGCCTGGCCAACATGGCGCACCTGGCTGAAAAAGTCGTGCCCAAGACCGCCGTCAAGCATGTGATCGTCACCGAAGTCGCCGACCTGCTGTCGCCGTTCAAGCGCCTGCTGATCAACAGCGTGATCAAGTACGTGAAGAAGATGGTCCCTGCTTATCACTTGCCCCAGGCGATCAGGTTCAACGACGTACTCGCCAAGGGTCATGGCCAGCCGGTCAACGATGCCAGCCCGGCCAGCAGTGATGTCGCCGTGCTGCAATACACCGGCGGCACCACTGGCGTGGCCAAGGGCGCGATGCTGACCCATCGCAACCTCGTCGCCAACATGCTGCAGTGCAAGGCACTGATGGGCTCCAACCTCAACGAGGGCTGCGAGATCCTGATCACGCCGCTGCCGCTGTACCACATCTATGCCTTCACCTTTCATTGCATGGCGATGATGCTGATTGGCAACCACAACATCCTGATCAGCAACCCGCGCGACCTGCCGGCGATGGTCAAGGAACTGTCGAAGTGGAAGTTCAGCGGCTTTGTCGGCTTGAACACCCTGTTCGTGGCGCTGTGCAATAACGAAGCCTTCCGCAAGTTGGACTTTTCCGCGCTGAAGGTCACCCTGTCGGGCGGTATGGCCTTGCAACTGGCAGCGGCAGAGCGTTGGAAGGCCGTGACCGGCTGTGGCATCTGCGAAGGCTACGGCATGACCGAAACCAGCCCGGTGGCCACGGTGAACCCGATCCAGAATATCCAGATCGGTACCATTGGCATTCCGGTGCCGTCCACGGTGTGTAAAGTCATCGCCGACGACGGCACCGAACTGGCTCTGGGCGAAACCGGCGAGCTGTGCGTCAAGGGCCCGCAGGTGATGAAGGGCTACTGGCAGCGCGAAGACGCCACTGCCGAGATGCTCGACAGCGAAGGCTGGCTGAAGACCGGCGACATCGCGATCATCCAGCAAGACGGCTACATGCGCATTGTCGACCGCAAGAAAGACATGATTCTGGTCTCCGGCTTCAACGTCTACCCCAACGAACTGGAAGACGTGCTGGCGACCCTGCCGGGCGTGCTGCAATGCGCGGCCATCGGTGTGCCGGACGAGAAGTCCGGCGAGCACATCAAGATCTTCATCGTGGTCAAGCCAGGGGCTACCCTGACCAAGGACCAGGTGATGGAACACATGCGCGCCAACGTCACCGGCTACAAGGTGCCCAAGGCCGTGGAGTTCCGTGATGCGCTGCCGACCACCAACGTGGGCAAGATCCTGCGGCGTGAATTGCGCGATGAAGAGTTGAAGAAACTCGGTCTTAAAAAGTAACGCACTTCAAATGTGGAAGGGGGCAAGCCCTTTCCACATTTTTTACTACGCTCTTACAGGGCGAACTGCGCGAAGCTCACACCCGCACCCGCCGGGCGCACATCCTTGAGAAAGGAATCCTTGTCCGCGCTCAGCTCCAGGGTGATTTCCGGCTTGCGCTTGCCTGCATTGCGCACCACCAACCCTTCGAGTTTTTCACGCAGGAACACGGTCGGCACCTTCAGGTGCAGCAACTGGTCAGTCTCGGCGTTGTGCATCAACAGGTGGATCCACTCGTACTGGCCCACGGCAATCCGCGCCACTGGCAGGTCGAACCACCAGATGTTGCGTTTGTGGTCCAGGTCGGTGAAGTGGCAGTTATTGACGCCGAGTACGGCACCGCCCAGTTCCTGGTTTCTACGGGCGATGGCCTGTGCTTTATTGAGTTTCATAACCTTCCTACGGGATCTGTTATTCAGCCTTGCAGCCTGAATGTGCCGGGCATTCTCGTGGGTTGGCCGCAAAACATAAAGCCAAACCTGCGGCCTGCGATGAAATGCCTGCCGAAAATATTTGAAACTCTGCCGCGGAGCCCTGGGTCAATTCCTACGTAATGACCAAAAACCTCGATTGTTCCAGGAGAAATACCATGAGCAGCACATCGGATAAGGCAAAAGGTTTGGCGAACGAAGCGGTCGGCAACATCAAGCAAGGTGTCGGCAAAGTCACCGGCAACGACAAGCTGCGCGCTGAAGGCGTGGTTCAAGAGAAGAAAGGCGAAGTGCAGAAAGCGGTCGGCGATACCAAAGACGCGGTAAAAAAAGCCACCAAGTAATCCTGCTTCGCCGGCTGGTTTCTCGCAGCCCTGCGGCCATCCATGGATGGCCGTTTTTATGTGAACCGGTGCAACTAAACTTTGGAAATTGTTTCAAAGTCGCCAAATGGGCTACTTTGATGTAGAAAACGGCCCCTGAGTCGCCCACGAACTCAACCTCTTTGCGGCGAAAGGAGACGCTATGATTTTTCCAGTACTCGATGGTCTCAAGCTGCACAAGGTGCTGGTACGCACCGTCAAGGAATTCGTCGATGACGAGATGCCTACCTATGCCTCGGCACTGGCCTACCAGATGCTGTTCTCATTGTTTCCCTTCCTGCTGTTCCTCATTGCCCTGATCGGTTTCCTGCACCTGCCGGACTTCTTCACCTGGCTGCGCCTGCAATCGGAGCTGGTGTTGCCGCCCCAGGCGCTGGAGCAGGTCAACCCGGTGATCGACCAGTTGCAGCAATCCAAGGGTGGCCTGCTCTCGGTGGGTATCGTCATCGCGTTGTGGACCGCCTCCGCGGGTGTACGCCTCATGATGAGTGCCATGAACGCCGCCTACGATGTGGTCGAAGGCCGGCCGATCTGGAAGCGTTTCCCGCTGTCGATTTTCTACACCGTCGGCATCGCCGGCATGTTGCTGGCCGCCGCCGCACTGATGGTGCTTGGCCCACAGGTCATGGAATGGCTTGCCGGGCAGATCGGCATGCAGGAATTCGTCGTCACCCTGTGGACCATCCTGCGCTGGCCGCTGATCGTGATCCTGCTGATGTTCGCCGTGGCCCTCATGTATTACGTGATGCCAGACGTGGAGCAGAAGTTTCGCTTTATCACCCCGGGTTCGGTATTGGCAGTGGTGGTGTGGATCGTTGCCTCCCTGGGCTTTGGCTATTACGTCAAAACCTTCGCCGACTACAACGCCATGTACGGCAGCATCGGTGCGATCATTGTCCTGCTCCTGTACTTCTATATTTCCGCTGCCGTGTTGTTGCTGGGTGCGGAAATGAATGCGGTAATCGAACACATGTCGGCCGAAGGCAAAGACCCGGGTGAAAAGGAATTCGACGAACCGGCCCATACCGATGAAAAACAGCACGTCTCGGGCCTAGGCCGGGACCACTCCAAACCTACCCCTGATGAAGTGCCTGATCGATGATCCGTGAAATCCTGAAAATGGGCGACGAACGCCTGCTGCGTATCGCCCCGCCGGTACCACCGGAAATGTTCGACAGCCCGGAGTTGTGGCAACTGATCGACGACATGTTCCAGACCATGGAGCATGTGGGCGGGGTGGGGCTGGCCGCACCGCAGATTGGCGTCGACCTGCAACTGGTGATCTTTGGTTTTGAAGCCAGTGAACGCTACCCGGATGCGCCACCGGTGCCACAGACCATCCTGATCAACCCGCTGATTACCCCCTTGAGCCCGGTGCTGGAAGAGGGCTACGAAGGTTGCCTGTCCGTACCCGGACTGCGCGGGGCCGTGGACCGGTACCAGCAGATTCGCTACGAGGGTTTCGATCCCAAGGGCGAGCCGATTGTGCGGTTTGCCGATGGTTTTCATGCGCGGGTGGTGCAGCATGAGTGTGATCACCTGATCGGTCGGTTGTACCCGTCGCGGATTACCGATTTCAGCAAGTTCGGGTTTATCGAAGTGATGTTCCCGGAGATGGACCCAACGGCTGACGAGTAACGTTCTGACAGCATGAGATCAAAATGTGGGAGGGGGCTAGCCCCTCCCACATTTTTGTCCTGCATCATTCAGGTGATTGAAGCCCCATCGCAATCATCGGCTTGTTCCGCTTGTAGCGCACCAACCGCTCACTGAGCGATTGCGGCAGCACGGTGTCTTGAGAGAACCCTATACGCTGGTACAAACCCTCCAGATCCGGATGGCACAGCAGCCACACCGTGCCGTCCACTTCAGCCACCGCCTGGCGAATCAAACGCGCCGCCAGCCCCTGGCCGCGATAGGCCGGATCGACAAACACGCCGGTCAGAAACTGCCCGCCGACCACTTGAGTCAGGCATAGCCCGGCCACTATCTCGCTGTCTCGCGCCACCCATAAGCGCCCACCCTTTTGGGCCTTCATCGGCGAATTGTGACTGCGGTAAAACTTGTTCAATAGTGGCCACAGGGGCTCTGCCAGCGGTTCGATGTGCAGTTCGGGCATGGTCTTTGGGCCAGCATTGTCAGGGGGCGGGGATTATAAGCGCCTTCTCCTGGGCAATAGGTGGTATACCCAGTGCTACATCCCCTTTCAGTGGAGCATGCATCATGGCCAAAGGTATGGATTCAAAGAAAGCCGCGAAGAAAAAACCGGCAAAGACAGCCGATGAAAAACGCGCCGACAAGAAAGCCAAGAAGTCTGAGACCGGCCTGTTCGGTCACTGAGTTACAACCTTAGAACCCTACGATCTGCACGTTTTGCGCGCCGCGCTGCACAGAGCAGGAAACACTGCTCTGAGCTGCCGATGGCCAACTACCTTGATCTGACCCACCGCCGGGAAATCGAAGCCCTGGTACGAAGTTTCACCGCAAAGGCCGAATGGCCGACCTGGCTGTTGTTGCTCGGCGTGTATGCCGGCTGGTTCGGTGTGTTGCTTGCCAGCCACTGGCGGGGCCTGTGGTGCAGCACTCTGCTACTGATCCCGCTGGTGACACTCTGGCTGTCGTTGCAACACGAGTTGCTCCCTGGTCATCCTGGCAATGCTGGCTGACTAGTGGCCTTGCATCGCGCCAACCCCTGTCTATGCTCACCCAGAACCGTTAATGACGCTTGGACTATAAAGCGTTTTGGATGGTTATTTCCCCGTGAAGGTTTGCCAGCACTATCCAACTCAAGAATGGAATGCGCCGTCCAGGCGCCGGGACTCAAGGGTGAGCTGACCATGTTCAATCGTCATCACAAATCCGACCTGCAAGAAATCCAGCGTTTTTCCTGTGCCCTTACCGAAGCCAACGCCAAGCTCGCCGCCATCAGCCGTTCCATGGCAATGATCGAGTTCGATCGCACAGGCGTGATCCTCGATGCCAACGAGAACTTCTGCAAAACCATGGGCTACAGCGTCGAGGAGATCCGCGGTAAACATCATCGCCTCTTTTGCGATGAGGCCTACACCCATACTGACGAATACGCCAAATTATGGCGCGACCTGGCGCGGGGTGAGGCGCTAAGCGGCACCTTTATGCGCTTGAACAAGCGCGGTCAGGAAGTGTGGCTCGAAGCCAGCTACATGCCGGTGCTGGACAGCGACAACCAGGTGCGCAGTGTGATCAAAGTAGCGTCGGATATTTCTGTGCGGGTGCACCATGAACACGAGAACCAGAGCTTGATCGACGCCATCAGCCGTTCCATGGCGGTGATCGAGTTCACCCCGCAGGGCCAGATCCTCAATGCCAATGACAACTTCCTGCGCACGGTGCAGTACTCACGGGAGGAAATCATTGGCCAGCACCACAGCATGTTCTGTCATCGTAATGACGTCGAGTCACCGGCCTACAAGGCATTCTGGGCCTCCCTCAACCGCGGCGAATATCACTCCCACCGCTTCGAGCGCAAAAACAAATACGGCAAGACCTTGTTCCTGGAGGCGTCCTACAACCCGATTTTCGACGCCAACGGGCGCCTGTACAAAGTGGTGAAGTTTGCCAGCGACATCACCGACCAGGTCACCACCTTGCGTAACGCCGCCGATTCGGCCCACGCCACCTCGGTACAAAACGACGCCTGCGCCCGCAAGGGCTCGGAGGTGGTGCAGCAAACCGTGCAGATCATCGAGGCGATCTCCAGTGACCTGAACCAGGCCGCCCAGAGCATCGACGCGGTGAATAAACAGTCAGACATCATCGGCGCCATCGTGCAAACCATCCGCAGCATTGCCGAGCAAACCAACATGCTGGCGCTCAACGCCGCGATTGAAGCGGCGCGGGCCGGTGAGCATGGGCGCGGGTTCGCGGTGGTGGCCGACGAAGTGCGTAGCCTCGCGGCCCGCACCAGCCAGGCCACGGTCGAGATTGTGGAGGTGGTGCGCAAGAACCACGACCTGTCGCTGAGTGCCGTGTCGAGCATGCAGTCAAGCTTGAGCCGAACGGGGCTTGGGGTGGAGTTGGCGAATGAGGCGGGGCAGGTGATCCTGGAGATCCAGGAAGGGTCGCGGCATGTGGTGGATGCGATCAGTCAGTTCAACTCGACGTTGCAACTGCAATAACTCCAAATGTGGTGTGGCTTAGATCGCGGCCAAGGTTTCTTTCAGCACCTGGGCCTGTGGGTTAACACTCTTTGCTGCTACCTGCTGATCTTGCTGCTGCTTAAGCCGCTCGGACACTTCCTTGGCAAACGCATTTTGCTGCTCCACCGGCATGGCGTTCAGCTCCTCCAGCGTCAGGCCCCGTTCTTTGAGCAACTGGTCGCGGATGCGCTCGGCGGGGCTCTTGGTCATGTAATCGGTGAACTCAGCGCGTGCCCCGGAGGTGGAACCGGTGGCCGGCACATCGGAGGCTGATGCCGTGGTCTGCAATTGCACACGGGTCTTGGCAAAGGCTTCGTCAATGCGATCGCTGGCCTTGTCCAATTCCTTCTGTGCGCTCGGCACCGTGACGCTTTGCTGCGCAGCCTGAAGGGCGCCGCTGTACAACGCGCTGGCGGCGGCGTTGGCGGGGTCCATATCGGGTCGCTTGATCTGTTGGACGGTCGACATGGCTTGGGTGTTGTTGTTAACCAGCATGATCAGTCACCTGTGTAAATGTTCGGTGCGACAGCTGGAGCAAATAGTGTGCCGATGATCAAACCCAGTAGCGGCGGGGGGCGGGACGCTTGAGGCGGCAAGCGATGACCGTGTAGAGGCCAGTCGTTGCCGCCGACTGCCTGTTCTATACGATGTGAATGTCAAATGAGCCATTGAAGGTATGTTCCGTGCCCTCCACCTCGGCAATAACGTTGAATGTTCCCGATGCTGAGCCCAGTTGCTGGTTATACGTCGTCAGGTCAAGTACACCACTTTTTGCCCTATACGTTGTTCGTTGGCCGCTACTGGTTTGTCGAAAATAGCCCACCTCAACTTGATTCGGAAAAGGTTGAGGCACGTCGATCGGACCTGTGAATGAATCTCCTGGAAAGTTGATTTGAATACCCCTGAAACTGTCAGCCCCGCTTGGCTGTAGACCATACAGCGTGATTCCTCTAGTGCCTGTAGGCGATTGGCGATAGTCGACGTTGCTGGTATCAATCTCACCTTCGAAGCCTGTGGACTTAAGCCATCCTGCTGAGGCGTGGTTGCTCTGATCCATGTCTAACTCCTGATTATCTGCCGATGGCGACCCACTGCGGGAGCGCCTGGGTTCCCAGTAGAACGTCGATCGCCGGTGCGATCTACTGTCAAACCTGACAGGTAGCGGCATTTTTCTGACCGATGAGCCTTCGGCTGGCTGTCCCGAAAAAAAGCGTGTTGGGAATGTTGCTATGGGCACCGGTGAGCAGTAGGTGGAGCCCTTTTGCGTGACCGCCCTGGCGCTCAGTTGTGGCCGTCGAGGGCGAAGGTCTTGAAACCGGCGTGCTGGGTGAGCCGCTGGTAGTACGCGGCAATGGCGGGGTAGGGCGGACGTTCCATGGGCGTCATCTGCCAGCGGTGTACCGAGAGGCCGATCAGGATATCGGCGAGGGTGAATTCATCCCCTGCTACATAAGCACCGGTTTTGGCCAGCTGTTGCTCCAGAATGCCCATCTTGTCGTTCCAGAGCTGGACTGCGGCGCCGATCTGCACCGCGTCCAAGCCGTCCGGATTGTTGCGTACCAGGGCGGTGAAGGCATCGCCCCAGGCGCGGTTGAGTTCTATAGCTTGCCAATCGATCCATTGCTCGACGCGGGCACGTGGCGCGGGCTCGACGGGCAGCAGGTCGTGGCGTTGGTACAGGCCCACGAGGTAGCGGCAGATGGTGTTGGATTCCCACAGCACGCCGTGGTCGTCGATCAATACGGGGATTTGCGCGTTGGGGTTCAGCGCGAGGAACTCGGTGGACTGGGTGGGCTTGAAGCCGATGCCCCAGTCTTCACGTATGTAGTCGATGCCCAGTTCCTGGCAGGTCCACAGCACTTTGCGCACGTTGATGGAGGAGGTGCGGCCCAGGATTTTCAGTGAGTGTGCCATTGAGCTTCCCTGCGTTTTTGGATGACAGGGGCAATTTAGCAGACGTTTGAGGGCGATAGCGAGGTGGTGTAGCCGTCAAAAAGGCAGGCACTTTCCCGACTATGGGAAGTGCTGCCTTCAAGAGGGTAGATGTTCAATTTAATGGCGTTTCGTTGAAGTCGTTGACGTAGTATTCGCCGCGTTCGACGGTAACGATTTCATTTGGGTCGTCGACTTTAGCTGCAATGAAGGCAAACTTTGCTTCGAGGATATTATTTGCATTGCTGATAATTTCAAACGTTCCCGAGATGGCCGGATATTGATCAGTATTTCCGTTCCCGGTAGGTATGTTATAAATAACTTGAACAGATTCTTCCTTTTTTGTATGGGAAAGTTTATAGCAGCCTACTGCGAAATTCTTGTCGATTTCGAAAGCGATAAAATGATTTTTCTGTATAAAAGCAAATGTAATGTTTTTGGTCCCGGGGAACGAATTTATATGGAGAATACTGTGAGAGTCAAAGTCTTCGTTGAGCTCTTTTTGATATCCAGTAATTTTATTGGGATTATTCACGGTGTATCTCCTAAACAAGTTGAGGGCGTGATGGTGCTGCACTAACTATTTAGGCAAGAGTTGCTAGGGATATCTACTGTCATTTCTAACAGGTTTCCATACTTTTCGATGAGTGGAACGTGGCGGTGTATCGGTAGCTGGCCCGACCTATCGGCCATCAGGCCGCTACGTGCTCTCGCGCACCTGCAACTCAAAGCCCATATCTACCACCGGCTTGGCGATCTTGTTGCCTGCCATGATGGCCAACAAATGCTCCGCCGCCCGCCGGCCAATGGCTTCCCGTGGCGTGCTGATGCTGCTCAGGCGCGGCACCATGAATGACGACGCAGGCAAGTCGTTGAAGCCGAGTACCGCCACACGCTCTGGCACCTTGATGCCATGGCGCAGGGCTTCGAGCAATGCGCCCTGGGCCAGGTCATCGTTGCCAAAGAAAATTGCATCCACGTCGGGATGCCGCGCCAACAGTTGCAGGAACAGCTCGCCGCCCAAGCCTACGGAAGAGGGTTGCGGCGTGAGCAGCTCCAACGCCGGGTCGTACATTCCCGCCTGTTGCAGTGCCCTGCGGAAACCTTCACCGCGCAGCAATGTGCGTTGGTCCAGCTGTGCACCGATATAGGCCAGGCGCTTGCGCCCACGGGACAACAAATGCGCCGCCGCTGTTTCACCTGCGCTCAATTGCGAGAACCCCACGCAGTTCACTCCGGCGTTGGGGTCCAGGTCCATCATGTACACGCAGGGCACATTGCTGGCCTCGACCAGCCGGCGCGCGCTTTCGGTGCGGTCGAACCCGGTCAGCAACAAACCCCGTGGCTGGTAGGACATATAGTTGCGCAGCAGGTTTTCTTCTTCGTCGCGCGAATAATGGGAGTTGCCAATCAGCACTTCAAAGCCCTTGGGCCGCAGCACCTGGTGGATCGCTTCCAGGGTTTCGATAAACAGCAGGTTGGACAAGGACGGCACCAGCACCACCACTGAATGGCTTTGGGCCGAAGCCAGGGCGCGGGCGGCGGGGTTGACCACGTAGTTGAGTTCGGCGGCGGCCTGCTGCACTTTTTCCACCAGTTCGGTGGCTACCGTACTGATACCGCGCAGGGCGCGGGAGGCGGTGATCGGGCTGACCCCGGCCAGGCGTGCAACTTCATTGAGGGTAGGGCGGCCCGTCGTGCGGGTATTTTTATCGTTCTTGGAGGTCATCAGGCGGCTTGCCAAACAAAAATCGAGGCACTAAGGTAGCGCTGTCTCCAAAGGGCTGCAAATTCTTGGATAAAGGGTTGCCTGATCCTGTTCAACTTTTGAAGTAAGTCGGTTGGAACGGATGCACGCGTCACTCCATAAAAATGACAAGTCGGCGCGGGAAAAGCCTGTTTTTGCACTAGCCTTATGCTGTGCAAAGGTAGCGCTATCTGCGTCCTGAGGTGTTTCATGAGTCAACCTGTTACCGCCCTGGTCATCATGGGTGTTTCCGGCTGTGGCAAGTCCAGCGTCAGCGAAGCCCTGTGCCGCCTGAACGGCGCCACTGCCATTGAAGGCGACAGCTTTCACCCCGCCGCGAACATCGAAAAGATGAGCGCCGGCCACCCCCTCAACGACGACGACCGCGCCGGCTGGCTCGACATCCTGTGTGATGAACTGCGCCGCTCGCTCAAGGCCGGCGAGCACCCGGTGCTGACCTGTTCGGCCCTGAAGAAGAAATACCGCGACCACCTGCGCGAAGCCGCGCCGGGCTTGGGCTTTGTATTCCTGGAGCTGACCCGTGAAGTCGCCGCCGACCGGGTGTCCCATCGCCCCGGCCATTTCATGCCGGCAAGCCTGATCGACAGCCAGTTCGCCACCCTTGAATCGCCCAAGGGCGAACCGCTGACCCTGGCCCTCAACGCCAGCGAAGACAGCGTCGAGGCCCTGGCCAGGCAGACCAACGCCTGGTGGCTGCAACACGGCTTTGAACCCACTCATTGATTTTTTGCCGGAAAAGATAGCGCTATCCCCGGCAGAAAGTTCAACACCCGCTTTAATAACAACAACAAACAGGAGAGACCCCCCATGTTTGGCATGTCCCACGAGTCTTACCTGCTGCTAGATGCAGTGGTCACTATCATCGGGTTGATCGTTCTGATCACCAAGTTCAAGGTGCACCCGTTCATTGCACTGATCATCGCGGCCGGCTTCCTCGGCCTGACCTCGGGCATGCCCGTGGACAAGATCATCAAGGCGTTCCAGGACGGCTTCGGCGGGGTGCTCGGCTTTGTCGGCATTATCCTCGCGCTGGGTACGATGCTCGGCAAGATGATGGCCGAATCCGGCGGCGCCGATCAGATCGCCCAGACCCTGATCCGTGCCTTCGGCAAAGAGAAGGTCCAATGGGCCATGATGTTCGCCGCGTTCCTGGTGGGCATCCCGCTGTTCTTCGAGATCGGCTTTGTGCTGCTGATTCCGCTGGTGTTTATCGTCGCTCGACGTACCGGCGTGTCGCTGATCAAAATCGGCATCCCGCTGCTCGCCGGCCTTTCGGCGGTGCATGGCCTGGTGCCGCCGCACCCGGGCCCGTTGCTGGCCATCGGCGTGTTTGGCGCGGACATCGGCAAGACCATCCTGTACGGCCTGATCGTTGCGCTGCCGACGGCCATCATCGCCGGCCCGATCTTCGGTACGTTTATCGCCAAGTACATCCCGGGCAATCCGTCCCAGGAACTGGTCGATCAACTGGCCCGCGAGCCTGAGAACAAAAACCTGCCGAGCTTCAGCATTACCCTGGTCACCGTGCTGCTGCCGGTGTTTCTGATGCTGCTGAAAACCTTTGCCGACATCGCCTTTGCCGAAGGCAACGTGGTGCGCAACTGGATGGACATGATCGGCCACCCGATCACCGCGTTGTTGCTGGCCTTGCTGCTGTCGCTGTACACCTTTGGCCATCGCCAGGGCATCCATTCCAAGCAGATCCTCAAGCTGCTCGACGCCAGCCTTGCGCCGACCGCTGCGATCATCCTGATCATCGGTGCCGGTGGTGGCTTCAAGCAGATGCTGGTGACCAGTGGCGTGGGTGACGTGATCGGCCATATGGCGGTGAACGCACAGATCAACCCGATCCTGCTGGCATGGCTGGTGGCGGCGGTGATTCGTATTGCCACCGGTTCAGCGACGGTCGCGACCATTACGGGGGCAGGCATTGTGGTGCCGGTGGTGGGGATGATCCCGGGGGTTAACCGCGAGCTGCTGGTGCTGGCGACGGGGGCGGGTTCGTTGATTCTGTCTCACGTCAACGATGCGGGCTTCTGGCTGGTGAAGCAGTACTTCAACATGACCGTGGCCGAGACGTTCAAGACCTGGACGGCGATGGAGACCATTCTGTCGATCGTGGCGCTGATCTTCATCATGTTGTTGTCGTTGGTGGTCTGACAGACACACCGCACAGCCTGGGGTGAAAACCCAATAAAAAATGTGGGAGGGGGCTTGCTCCCGATGGCGGTGGATCAGTCACCCAATGCGGTGACTGACACTCTGCTATCGGGAGCAAGCCCCCTCCCACATTTTGACCGGGTCAGGCTCAGGCTTTAGTGACCAGCCCATCCGCCCTGAACATCCCCCGAATCCCCCGCACCGCCTGGCGAATCCGGTCCTGGTTCTCGATCAGCGCAAAGCGCACATGGTCATCGCCGTACTCACCAAAGCCAATCCCCGGCGATACGCACACCTTGGCTTCCAGCAGCAGTTTCTTGGCAAATTCCAGCGAGCCCATGGCCGCATACTGCTCGGGAATTTTCGCCCACACGTACATCGACGCCTTCGGGTTCTCCACCATCCAGCCCAGCTCATGCAGGCCCTTGACCAGCACATTGCGGCGCTGGCGGTACTGCTCTGCAATGTCCTTGACGCACTGTTGGTCGCCTTCGAGCGCCGCAATCGCCGCCACTTGCAGTGGGGTGAAAGTGCCGTAGTCGTGGTAGCTCTTGATCCGCGCCAGGGCGTTGACCAGTTCCGGGTTGCCCACCATGAAGCCGATGCGCCAGCCGGCCATGTTGTAACTCTTGGACAGGGTGAAAAACTCCACCGCGATATCCTTGGCGCCCGGCACTTGCATGATCGATGGGGCTTTCCAGCCGTCGTAGACGATGTCGGCATAAGCCAGATCGTGAACCACCAGCACGTCGTACTGTTTGGCCAGGGCGATCACGCGTTCGAAGAAATCCAGTTCCACGCACTGCGCGGTGGGGTTGGACGGGAAACCGAGGATCATCATCTTCGGCTTGGGGATCGAGCCGCGAATCGCCCGTTCCAGCTCGGCGAAGAAGTCCACGCCGGGCACCAGCGGCACCGAACGCACCTGGGCGCCGGCAATCACGGCACCGTAGATATGAATCGGGTAGCTGGGGTTGGGCACCAGCACAGTATCGCCCTGGTCCAGGGTAGCCAGCATCAAGTGTGCCAGGCCCTCCTTGGAACCGATGGTGACGATGGCTTCCGACTCGGGGTCGATATCCACCTCATAACGGTCCTTGTACCAGCGCGAAATCGCCCGGCGCAGGCGCGGGATACCTTTGGAGGTCGAGTAGCCGTGGGTGTCGTCACGCTGGGCGACGGTGACCATTTTCTCGACGATATGCGCTGGTGTGGCGCCGTCGGGGTTACCCATGCTCAAGTCGATGATGTCTTCGCCGCGCCGACGCGCAGCCATCTTCAGCTCGGCAGTGATATTGAAAACATACGGGGGGAGTCGATCTATGCGCGCAAAGCGGCGCGGCGAACCTTGGTCTGCCATTGTTGCCTCGAATACGTAAGCGCCCGGAACCGTCCGAGCGACGTCGGCCACTGCGGTGGCCTGCGGGGCAGACAATACGGGCGATGATGGCTGGTTGTCCAGATGGCGTGGGAAAAATTTGTGCATGGAGCGCGGCAGGGATATGCCCCTATACTCGATGCGGGTTTGTTCCCTCATAAGAAGGAGACTGTTCGTATGGATCAGCAGACAAAACAACCGTTAGAGCCACGCATGGAAGCCGGCAAGGCCCTGGTGATTGCCGGTGTACAAGGGCGTTATTCGAAGGCCACCGTAGGCGATATCCCCAAACTGTGGGAGTTGTTTGATACGTGCATCAAGGACATCAAGAAACGCGTCGGCGGCGTGACCTACGGGGTTTGCCATAACCCCCACCACGGCGAGTTCGATTACATGGCCGGGGTAGAAGTCCCCGCCAAGGGCGATGTGCCGAGCAACTTCGAGTTCATCGAAATCCCGCCGCTCAACTATGCCGTGTTCCCCCATTACGGGCCGGTGCAGGCGCTTGAACAAACCTACGAGCGCATCATGTTCGAATGGCTGCCGCACTCGGGCTACAAGGTGATGGGCGCTGATTTCGAGCGCTACAGCGCGGATTTTGACGTGAGGAAGGGCACGGGGACGGTAGAGATCTGGTTGCCGGTTGGAGAGCGGGGCTGACCCTGCATTCGATGTCACGTAAACAGGGCATGCACGCATGAAAGTCAGGTTTACGTGGCATTACCGTTATGGATTAAACATCCAGCTCAGCCGGCGCTCATACCCAACCCGGCCCTTGTAGGCCTCGCCGCTGTCCACCCATCCCGCGCCTAGATACAACCCCATTGCCGCCACGTTGTGCGTGTCCACCGACAACTCCAACCCCTTGATCTGCGGCCATGCCTCAAGCGCCATGGCCGGCAGTGCCTGCAAGCACGCCTTGCCGAACCCAAGCCCCTGCTGGTGCCGATCCACCTGCAACGCATGCAGTGTGGCGCTGTGTTCATTGGCCCAATGGGGCAGACAGGGTGGGCGCTTGAGCAGCAGGAAGGCCACTGGAATGTCGTCGGCCAACAGCGCAAAGCCTCTGACGCCAGGGTTGGGATTCACCAGCAGGCAGTTCAACGCGCTATAGATATCGCCGCAAAACGGCAGTTGTTCGGGATGGACCTCGAGGGCGTCGAGCCGCTGTTTTTGCGCAGCACTCAATGCCTCATAGGCGGCTAGGCGGGTTTCCATCGGGTTCGCATCCGAAATCCTACAAAGAGGCGTCAATTCTAGCGGTTTTGCTGGCGGCGAAATTATTTTTCAGTGGTGTGTCGATTTGCTCAAAGGCCGTTCGACTAAGGGTGTCTTCCGTGATTTTTCACCCCAGGAGTCATCGCCATGAGCACCGCAATCAACACCCTGATCGAGCAATGGAAGCAAGCCGTTGTTTCCCAGGATATCGACAAGATTGTCAGCTTTTACGCTGAAGATATCGTCGCGTTCGACGCGGTTGGCGCCCTGCAATTCAAGGGCAGGACCGCCTACCGCGCGCACTGGGAGGAATGCATGAAGCACTGCCCCGGCCCCGGTATTTTCGAGTTTCATCAATTGCACATCGTCGAAGCCGCCGACAGCGCTTTCGCCCACTGGCTGGCCCACTGCGGCGGCACTGGGCCGGATGGCGAGGTGAAGGCGTGCTGGATGCGTGTGACCGCCGGCTACCAGCGCATCAATGGCCAGTGGAAGGTGGTGCATGAGCACTGGTCGGCACCTTGTGACATGGAAAGCGGCACCACGTTGTTCGACCTGAAACCTTAAGCACCGCGAACTATAGTCAGTAGTCCGAAAACGGAGAACGCCATGAAATACCTGTGCCTGATCTACAGCAACGAACAGGTGTTGCACACCTCGGCCGACAGCCCCCACGACTCGGAGTGTTTCGCCTACGCCGAGGCCATCCAGGCCAGCGGGCGGATGCTCGCCGCCGAGCCGCTGGAGTCGGTGACTACCGCCACCACCGTGCGCATGCGCAACGGCAAGCTGTCGATCACCGACGGGCCGTTTGCCGAAACCAAGGAGCAGCTCGCCGGGTTCTACCTGATCGAAGCCAAAGACCTCAATGAGGCGCTCCAGGTCGCCGGTGGCATTCCGGCGGCCCGGGTCGGCAGTGTGGAAGTACGCCCCGTACGCGAATTGAATCTCTGACTACAACAAGAACCAGGAGGTTTACCCATGAAACGTCAACCTGCGGAATTCGAACTGTCCATCAGCCGCTTGATCGATGCGCCGCGCAGCCGGGTGTTCCGCGCCTGGACCGAGCCGGCCCTGCTGCAGCAATGGTGGGGCCCCCACGGCATGACCACGCCCGAGTGCGAAATGAACCTGTGGGTCGGTGGGTTGTTTCGCACCTTGATGCGCGCGCCGGATGGCAGTGAGTACCCGACTCAGGGCGTGTTCCTGGAGATCGACGCGCCTAATCGCGTGGTGTTTACCGATGCGTTCCTGCCGGGCTGGGTACCCTCGGGCAAGCCGTTCATGAGCGCCGAAGTCACCTTCGAAGATGTCGGCGGCAAGACCCTCTACACCGCCCGCGCCATGCACTGGAGTGCTGAGGACAAGCAGGCCCACGAAGCCATGGGCTTTCACGACGGTTGGGGCCAGAGCCTGGACCGCCTGGTGACGCTGGTGACCCAGGGCATGGTCGATTGACGCCGCAGATCGAGGTCATCTACCGCAGCGAATCACGCCGCGTCCTCGCG
Organism: Pseudomonas haemolytica; assembly: GCF_009659625.1. Taxonomy (GTDB): domain Bacteria; phylum Pseudomonadota; class Gammaproteobacteria; order Pseudomonadales; family Pseudomonadaceae; genus Aquipseudomonas; species Aquipseudomonas haemolytica. Next base: position 416,639 of record NZ_VOIW01000007.1, read on the forward strand.
ACGCTGATTCGTGTGCTGGGTGATTTCGACCTGGCCGAGGAGGCGTTGCACGAGGCGTTTTTCGTCGCCGTGCAGCGCTGGCCCCAGGACGGCATTCCGGCTAACCCACGCGCATGGCTGGTGTCGACCGGCCGCTTCAAAGCCATCGACCGCCTGCGTCGCCAGGCGCGGTTTACCCCGTTGCTGCAAGAGCAGGCCGACACACTGGAAGCGGCGCAGTGGAGTGATGAAGACGTGGAAGACGACCGCCTGCGCCTGATCTTTACCTGCTGCCACCCGGCGCTGGCGCCCGACGCCCAGGCGGCGCTGACCCTGCGTGAGATCTGCGACCTGAGCACCGAGGCCATCGCCCACGCCTTCCTCGCCACGCCCACCACCATCGCTCAGCGCATCGTGCGTGCCAAGGGCAAGATCCGTGAAGCGAAAATCCCCTATCAAGTGCCGTCCCGGGCCGAACTGCCCGAGCGCCTGGACAGCGTACTGCGCGTGATTTACCTGGTGTTCAACGAGGGCTACTCGGCCTCCAGGGGCGCCGATCTCACCCGCGAAGACTTGACCCTTGAGGCCATTCGCCTGGGCCGCTTGTTGATGGAATTGCTGCCAGAGCCGGAAGTCATGGGCTTGCTGGCGTTGATGCTGCTGCACGAATCCCGTCGACCGGCACGCACCTCGGCCAGCGGCGAACTGGTGCTGCTGGATGCCCAGGATCGTGGGCTATGGGATACGTCCTTGATAACTGAAGGCTGTGCGTTGGTGGAGCAGGCGCTGACTACGCGGCGTTTCGGCCCCTATTGCCTGCAAGCGGCGATTGCGGCGGTGCACGCCGAGGCGCCGAGCGCAGAGGCGACTGATTGGCGGCAGATTGTCGGGCTTTACGATGTGTTGCTCAGGGCCATGCCGTCGCCGGTGATCGAGCTGAACCGTGCGGTAGCGGTGGCGATGGAGCAGGGGCCGGCGTCGGGGTTGGCGTTGGTGGACAGCATTTTGCAACGCGGTGAGTTGCAGGATTACCACTTGGCGCATTCGGCGCGCGGGGAGTTTTGTCGGCAGTTGGGGCACGTTGATGAGGCACGGGGAGCTTATGAAAAAGCCCTGTCCCTGACCCAGCAAACCCCGGAAAAACGTTTTCTCGAACGACGCCTGAGCGAACTCAAATCCCCCAGACAATGAAGCTCAAAATGTGGGAGGGGGCTTGCTCCCGATTGCGGTGTGTCAGGTAAAGATTAGCTGACTGACACTCAGCCATCGGGAGCAAGCCCCCTCCCACATTTTGACCTCATTGTTCTAACTGGCTCACTCGAGCATCTGCCCCAACAGCCAACTCCCCGCCGGCCCTGGCGGTTGTTGCCGCGACCACAAGGCATCCACCGTCACCGAGCGCGGCCAGCCACGCACCGTCAGCTCCTGCAGGCTGCCATTGCCAAAACGCTCCGCCAGCCAGCGTGGCAGCGGCGCCCAACCGAAACCCAACTGCGCCATTTCCATCAGCATCAGGTAGCTGGCTGCCGACCAGACCCGCCCAGCTGCACGGTTGTCGTAGGGCTTGACGATGCTCGCCAGGCGCAATTCACGATGGTGTTTCAAGGCCTGCTGGTCGACCTTTTCCAGCTTGGCCAAGGCATGTTGCGGCGACACGAACAAGGCGGTTTCCGTGCGCTCCTGGACTGGCGAATGGTTCAGGTCCGGCGGGTACACGTCCTGCTGTTCGATCAATGCAATTTGCGCCCGGCCGCTTTGCAAGAGGTCGATCAGGTCATCGGATTCGGCAATCAGCCATTCCAGTTCCAGGTCCGGGTAGCGTTCGGCGAACGCCGTGATTGCAGTTTCGAAACGCTGCGACTGATAGGTGTCCGACATGGCGATTGTCAGCTTTGGCTCCAACCCCTGAGACAACTGGCTCGCCGTCAATTCAAAACGGCTGCTGGCCTCCAGCACCTGTTCGGCGCGTTGCAGCAACACATAGCCCGCCGGGGTCAAAGTAGGTTTGCGGCTGCTGCGGTCAAACAGCACCACGTCCAAGTCAATCTCAAGGCTGGCCACCGCCGCGCTGACGGTGGACTGGCTCTTGCCCAGCTTGCGTGCCGCGGCGGAAAACGAGCCTTGGGTGGCAGCCTGGACAAACGCCTGGAGCACTTCATGGGAGGCCATGACTATCGCCTTTATCGATGGTTATTGGTTATGAAGTATCGATTAAAGGCATGATCATGGCAACCATCGTCACTCACGGAGCCGGGTCATGACCCCTACCAAATCCATTACTGAACGTTTTCTCCAAGCCCTCGGTTTCGAAGGGCTGGCCTTGTTGATCTGTACGCCGCTGCTGGTGTGGATTACCGGCAGGCCGGCGCTGGAGATGGGCGTAGTGACCTTGGGCATCAGCCTGCTGGCACTGAGTTGGAACGTTATTTTCAACAGCCTGTTCGACCGCCTCAAAATACGCCTGCAACTGGCCAACGGTGGTTGGACCCGTGTGCTGCACGCGCTGCTGTTCGAAGGCGGCCTGATTCTGCTGGCGGTGCCGTTGATTGCGGCCTTGATGAAGATCAGCCTGTTGGAGGCCTTCATCCTCGATATCGGCGTGCTGTTGTTCTTCCTGCCGTACACCTATGTGTACCACTGGGGTTATGACGTATTGCGCGAAAAAATCGCCGACAAAACCCCCGTCACCCTGTAGGCGTGCATCGCTTACAGGAACATCCCACCCGACGCCTCGATCCGCTGGCCGGTGATCCAGTTACTGCCATCGGCCAGCAAGGTCGAAATCGCGCCGCCAATGTCGTCCGGCAAACCAGCAAAGCCCACCTCAGCGGCGCGCCGGGGCTACAAGAAGCGCTTGAAGGCCATGGCCGGGCTCTTTAATCACCGTGCTGTGTCAGAACAATTGGGTGAACAGCCAGTAGAGGCTGCCCGAGAGCACAATCGCCGCCGGCAAGGTCAACACCCACGCCATCAGCAAATTGCGGATGGTCTTCATCTGCAAGCCACCGCCATTGGCCACCATGGTCCCGGCCACGCCCGAGGATAATACGTGGGTGGTCGACACCGGCAGGCCAAACATGTCCGCCGCGCCGATGGTCAGCATCGCTACCGTCTCGGCCGAGGCGCCTTGGGCGTAGGTCAGGTGGGTCTTGCCGATCTTCTCGCCCACCGTCACCACGATGCGCTTCCAGCCGACCATGGTGCCCAGGCCGAGGGCGATGGCCACGGCGATCTTCACCCAAAGCGGGATAAAGCGCGTGGCGTTGTCGATCTGTTGCTTGAACAGTTGCAGCTTGTCTTGGGTGTCGGCGTCGAAGTTGCCGACCTTGTCCTTGTCCATCAAGCGAATGGTTTCGCTGGTCAGGTACATGTCGTTACGCACGTTGCCGACGGCCTCGGCTGGCACGGCCGCGAGAGAGCCATAGCTTTTCACTTCTTCGCCGATATGGCCGGTGATGGCCGCGAGGGCAGGCACCAGCTCGGGCGTGGCTTCCTTGGTGCGTACGTAGGTGGACAAGAGTGCCCGTGAATCACTCGGTGCAGGCTGCGGTGCAGACTTTACCAACGCGGCCTGGGTGACTTGCGCCACCGCCGCAAACTGCAGCGACTGGTCAGCGGGCATGGTGCGGTTCAGCGCATAGGCCATCGGCAAAGTGCCCACCAGAATCAGCATGATCAGGCCCATGCCTTTTTGCCCATCGTTGGAACCGTGGGCGAATGACACACCGGTGCAGGTGACGATCAGCATGCCGCGAATCCACCAGGGCGGTGGCGTGTCGCCTTTCGGTGCCTTGTACAGCGCACGGTTTTTGACAAAGGCGCGCAGGGCCAGCAACAGCAAGGCGGCAAATGCAAAGCCGATCAGCGGTGACAGCAGCAAGGCATAACCGATCTTGATCGCCTGGCTCCAATCCACACCGCTGGTGCCGTCACGCCCATGCATCAAGGCATTGGCCACGCCGACGCCGATGATCGAGCCGATCAGGGTGTGGGATGACGACGCCGGCAGCCCCAGCCACCAAGTGCCGAGATTCCACAAGATCGCGGCGATCAGCAAGGCGAAGATCATGGCGAAACCCGCCGATGAACCCACCTGCAAAATCAGCTCCACCGGCAGCAGAGCAATAATGCCGAACGCCACCGCGCCACTGGAAAGCAACACCCCGAGAAAGTTGAAAAAGCCCGACCACACCACCGCAAAATGTGGCGGCAGCGAGTTGGTGTAGATCACCGTCGCGACCGCGTTGGCGGTGTCGTGGAAGCCGTTGACGAACTCGAAGCCCAAGGCGATCAACAACGCTACGCCCAGCAACAGGAATGGCGTCCAGGTGGTGAGCTGGGCGCCCATTTCGTGCATGTCGTGCATCAGGCTGTAGGCGGTGAACAACAGGCCCATGGCGAGTACGGCGAAGAACATGATCACCGTCAACAGGCCGGGTTTTGTGTCTAGCCGGGGTTTGGGGCCCGCGGATGAAGCGTGAGTGGAGGCAGTCAGGGAAGGGGTGGCCATGCCGGAGCATCCAGTGTGAGGAGGATGGCCTTGATGATCATTGCAGAATGTTACAGAGATGCTGCGACAGATCAGTGTTTTAGACGTTGAGCGTGCCGCTGGTCTCCAAAACAGTGAAGAACCAATGTGGGAGGGGGCTTGCTCCCGATAGCGGTGGATCAGTCAGAATATTCTTGACTGACCTACCGCTATCGGGAGCAAGCCCCCTCCCACATTTTGAGTGCATTTCAAAGTTAGTAGTCTTTGCGTTTTCGGAAGGCCCACCGCCCGGCAATCAAGGTAAAGGTCGCGACCAGCGCCACCAATATCCAGAAGCCTTCCGGGTCTTGGGACAGTGGCACCCCACCCACGTTCATGCCAAAAAAGCCGGCAATGATGTTGATCGGTAACGCCAGCACCGTCACCACCGTAAGGGTGAACAACGTGCGGTTGCTTTGTTCATTGAGGTTGGCGGCGATCTCTTCCTGCAATAGCTTGATGCGTTCGCCCAGGGCCGTCAGGTCGTTGATGATCAGGGCAAATTCCTCGGTGGATTTGCGCAGTTCTTTCACGTCTTCCTTTTGCAGCCATTGCGGCGGGCGATTGAGCAGGCGCAGCAGTGAGCCCGGCTCCAGCGCCAGCAGGCGTTGCAGGCGCACCAGCACACGGCGTGCGGCGCCCAGTTCGGCGCGGTTGGTGGACAGGCGTGAAGACAGCAACTGGTCTTCGATATGGTCGACGCTGAGACTGGTCTTGCGCACGATCTGCGTCAGCACTTCGCCCTGGTCACGCAGCAGGTGTACCAGCAACTCCAGGGGCGAGCGAAAGTGTTCACCGGCCTTCACCGACGAGCGCAGTTTGTCCACCGAGTGCAACGGTTGCAGGCGCGCACTCACCAGCAAACGGCTGCGGGCGCACACCCACAGCGTGGAAATATCCGACGAAACCATGCTGCTGAAGTTGAACACCACGTCGTTGACCACCGCCAGCAAGGCCGAATCGACATGTTCAATCCGCGTGGACCGCGAGCCTTCATGCAGCGCTTCGAAAAACTCGTCCGGCAGCGACAGGTGCGCCTGCATCCAACGCTCGCACGCGGCGTGGGCCAGGTTCAGGTGCAGCCACAGGAATTCCTCCGGGTCTTGCGGTTGCTGCAAGGCGGCGAGGGCCGTGGCTGAATCAATCTGCTGCCCTTTTTCGCCCGGGCGAAAACGAAAACCGTAAAGCAGGCCAAACAGGTCGGGATCCTGATGGGCGTGGTCGATGCTGTGGTTCATAGCGGCTCGCAGTGAAAGGACCTGTAGGGCGTTTCACAGGTCGTATGGCGAATCATTGCAAGGCGGGATGACGGTCAGGTGACGGTTTGATGATGGCCATAAAAAAACGCGCCACCGGGGCAGGTGGCGCGTTTTTTTGGAAGTTCGACTCAAGTATCGAGCTTGTCTTCCAGCACGGCGCCGGTCTTGGCGTCGAGCTTGACTTCAAACTTCTTGTTGGCGGTGTCAGTCAGTTCAACTTCGTAAACCAGTACGCCGCTGTTGTTGTGGTCCAGCTCGGTGTCGTTGATCGTCGCACCGGCGTGTTTGGCCAAGGCGGCTGCGTTAAGTTTTTCGAAAGGCATCACGGCGCCGGACTTGAGCAGGCCCTCGATCTGATCCGGACGAACATCCGCCTGGGCCAGGCCAGCAGTCAGGGTCAGGGCAGCGGCGGCGAACAGGGCAGTCAGGGTTTTCATAGTGTTTCCTTCTCGGGGTGATCTGTTTAAGTGGCCTCAGGTTATCCCGCGCAACTTAACTCACCCTTAATTATTTCAATCAGTTGCGCAGTTTGTTCAATCCGCGATAGGTGCGGGATTTCATGCTGAGGGCTCACCAAAAAAGGAGACTCGGATGAAACGGTTAGTCAGTTGGCTCTATGCACCTGCATTCCTGCTGGGGTTTATCGGATGGGGGCTCTACCAGCCCCGATGGTTGCTGGTGATATTCGCGGCAGCGGTGGCGGTGTCGTTTCTAACGGAACAATGGCTGCCCTACGAGCCGCAGTGGAATCGCAGCCTGGGCGATCGTCGGCGCGACACTTTGCATGCGTTGGTCAATGAAAGCCTGAATGCCCTGGGCTTGTTGGTCCTGCCGGGCTCACGGCGTTGTTGGCGTTCGAGGGCATCTGGCCGCGAGGCTGGCCGCTGTGGGAGCAGTTGTTGATGGCCGTCTTCCTGGCGGATGCCGGTATCACCTTGATGCATTACGCCAGCCACCGCCTCGCGCCTCTGTGGCGTTTGCATGCGGTGCACCACAGCGTGCAGCGGCTTTATGGTTTCAATGGGTTGATGAAGCATCCGTTGCACCAGATGCTGGAAGCGACGGCGGGTCTGTTGCCGTTGATCCTGCTGGGGATCCCGTTGGAGGTTGCGCAGTTGCTGGCCCTGGCCATCGCCATTCAATTGCTGCTGCAACATTCCAATGTGGATATGCGCCTGGGGCCGCTGCGCTGGGTGTTCGCCTGGGCGCCGGTGCATCGGTTCCACCATATGAAATATGGACGCGCCGGGGATGTGAATTTCGGCTTGTTCTTCAACCTGTGGGATTGGCTGTTGGGCACGGCGTTTTATCGCGATGGCTATCGTATGGGGCCAGGTGACTTAGGGATTGGCAGTCGCCCGGATTTCCCCGTGGAATATGCAGCACAACTGCGTGATCCGTTCATCTCGGTTCGTACGACCAAGGAGCCGGCTTTACCAGGCGATCTACGCTAGGAACTGCACCTGCAGTTGGCGCAAGGACGCGCCCGCTGTCACGCCGAATAATTGCTTCATGGTCCGCGAAAAGTGCGCCGAATCGGCAAAGCCCGCGCCGTGGGCCGCCTCGGTCAACGTACTGCCGGCAAGGGCCAGTTGCAGGGCGATGCGCAACCGCCGCCACAGCACCAGCCGGCGCACGGGGAGACCGAGTTGATCGGTGAACAGGCGCTCCAGTTGGCTCAATGACAGATGCGCCGCCGCGGCCAACGCCTGCGCCGATACTTTGCCGCCCAAGTGTCGGTCGAGGGTGGCCAGTGCGCGTTCGATTCGTGGGTCGTCAAGGCGTCGTCGGGGTAGCGTGTGCAGGGCCTGTGGGGATAGCTCGCCGTCTACCAGCAGTTGTTGCAACGGTTCGGTATCAAAGACCATCGGCTCGGCGTACAGCACCCACACCTCACCCTCGGTCTCTAGGATGGCGTGGCTGTGACGCGAAGGAATAAACAGGCGATGGGCCGTGGTGACATGACCATCAAGGCTGACCGTGATCGGCGCGTGGGGGGACAACATCAATTGGTGCGCGTAGTGCGCATGGGGCGCGGTGCGCCCCAGCTCACCGAGGATCAGCCCGTAGTCACGCCCCAACCACAGGCGGCCCGACCATTCGGGCTTCACTCAGTACTTATGGTCGCTGAGCAGATCCTGCACGCTGGACGACGGCCAGCGCTTGTAGAACTTCAGCAGTTCGGCGGCGCGATTGGTGAAGATACCGTCGACGCCAGCCTTCATCACTTTCTCGAAGTCCACCGGCTCATCAACGGTGTATACGTGCACCAGCATGCCCTTGTCGTGGGTCAGCTTGTTCATTTCAGGTTTCACCAGGTCTGAATAGCTCTGGTCACCATGGTCGGTCAGCTCAGCCGACGGGCCGGTGCCGATGGCGCCCAGGCTCTTGGCTTGGTCGACCCATTTTTCGAACTCGGCCGCGTCTTTCGGCTCTTGCTTGGCGTAGTAGGCGGCCTTGGTCGGCTCGCCGGACTCAGCGAAGGTCACTTTGGACTTCGGTTCGATGCTGCCTTCGCCAACCCACAACAACAGGATCTTCGGCGTGTTCGGCATTTCATTCTGCAGCTCTTTGAGGCTGGCAACCTCGAAGGTTTGCAGTACCACGCGGCCCTTGCCTTGGCCGACGCCGGTGTTGCTCTTGCCCAACTTGGAACCGGCGGAGCTTAACCAGCCCTTGTCCAGCAGCTTGTTTTTCAGGTCGGCTTCGATACCCGGGAATTGCTTGGGCTCCTTGGTCTCGATGTACAGGCCGGGTTTGTGCTGTGGGTTGCCTTCGGCGATCTTGATGATGTCGTCCAGGCTCTGGATTTTCAGGCCGACGAAGCCTGGACGCGCACGGTCCGGGTAGGCGGCGTTGAACCAGCTGCCGGCGTCGAGGCTTTGCAGTTCTTTCCAGGTGAACTCGTTGGCCGGGGCGTCCTTGCGCTCTGGGAACTTGGTGGCCACGTCGGTGGTGCGCTGCAGGTTGTTGTCGTGCAGGGCAAACAGCACGCCGTCCTTGCTGCGTTGCAGGTCCAGTTCCAGGTAGTCGGCGCCCAGGTCGCGTGCGACCTTGTAAGCGGCGGCGGTGGACTCCGGTGCATCGTAGGAGGCGCCACGGTGAGCGATCACGGCAGGGTAGGGGATGCCTTCGTTTGTCGCCAATTCAGCCGGGCTGATCGGATCGGCAGCCTGTGCGGGGCCAACACCGAGCATCAGCGCCAGCAGCAAGGCACTCCCTATAGTGGCGGGCACCGGGCCGTTGGTAAACGTGACAGGCATATGCGAAGTCCTTTCGTGGAGGTAGCTTTGAGAAGGCCTCCTTTTTAACAATTGATTGCGAAAGGCGCTATCACCAAACCGACATTAACGTGCGTACGGGCCAATTTTGTCGGTTTTTTTGTGGTGCATTGCAGTATTCTTGCTCGTAGCTGCCCCGTTAGAGGGCAGTATTTTTTGCCACGCGTGTAAACCATCTTTCCAGTCCCAGTGGGACTTTTCAGTGAGGTTTACCATGCGCATCACTTCCGAGCTTATCTGCCAGGCCGCCGACCAACTCCATGGTTTTGTCGGCCTCAATCGCAAGACCGGCCAGTACATCGTGCGTTTCAGCGAAGATGCCTTCGGCATGGACGTCGCCGATGACGGCATCATTCCCACCGCCGAATTTGTCTGGCTACCCGCCGCCGATCACACCATGACCCTGTGCCGTGAACGCCTACAGTTGTTACTCGACCAGAATATCGACGACCGCATCAACATCACCGAGCCGTTGCGGGTGTATATGCGCCGGGTGGAGATCCCGCAGATCAGTGCGTTGCGTAGTTTGGTGAGCTAAGCCCACTTCTGTTATGTGAAGATCAACCTGTGGGAGCGGGCAGTGTTTCAATGTGGGAATGCGTAGGCCCGCTCCACCTTGCACACCCGTGTATGAAACGCCGTGTACCAGGTGGAGCGCCCTTGCTCACGCACCTGCCGATGCTCGGCCTGCTGTTTCCAGGCCAGGATCGCCGCCTCGCTGGTCCAGTAGGACACCGTGATCCCCAAACCATCTTCCCGCGCCGACTCCACGCCAAGAAACCCCGGTTGTTCCCCAGCCAGTTCCAGCATGCGGGAGGCGGCCTCACCATAGCCATGGTCGCCATCGGTACGCAGTGAGCTGAAAATCACCGCGTAATAAGGCGGGGCTGGTGTCTTGGCGATCATGCCGAAGCCTCCAGGCAAGCCTTGAGCAGGGCCAGCGCCAATGGCGGAGTGACGCCCTTCAGCGCGGCGCGTTCGGGCTGGAAAAGGGTGGCGACGAAGAACGGGTGGTCGAGCAGTTCCACTGCGCGCAGGTCGCCCGCCGAATCATTCCCGCTGGGAATCAGGTTGCCTTCCAGCAGTGCGTCGGCGAACTCAGGGTTGATGCCATAACGGCAGTGATAGCCTTCGTGAATATCCAGACGGCCGTAGGCTTGGGCCATGCGCGTGTAAGGGGCCAGGCGCACGGTGCCGCTCGCGTTTACCAGGGAGCAACTCAGTGGCGCGATGACGACGCGTTCGGCGTCCGGAGCCAGTTCGCCGTGCTCTGCGTCGGCCCAGCCGAGCACATTGCGAGCATATTCCAAAACGGCATGTTGAAAACCACCACAAGTGCCGAGGAAAGGGCGGCCTTGCTCGCGGGCAAAACGGATCGCTCGCAGTGCGCCGTCGGTGTCGCGATAGGGGCTGGCCGGCACGCACCAAAAGCCGTCAAAACCGTGCAGGGCAGAGGTGGAAGTGAGTGTGTCGGTGTCGAGCCATTGCACATGGACACTCAGGTCCAGGGCGGTGGCGGCCTGCTGCAGTGCTACTGGAATAGCCTGGTGGGCGATCACGTCAGGGTTGTAGTCACCGATCAGGGCGAGGTGCAGAGCAGTGGTTGTCATCGTGTACGTCCCATAACTTGTGGTGTGCTGATACGCACTATAGATTGGCGTTCGCGCAATCAATATTGGCGTTTACCCATATGCTCAATGCAGCGACGCACTATCAAATCGATTACCCCGACCTGTCATTGATCCTTGCACTGGTGCGCGGCGGCACCCTGGCGCGGGCGGCTGCTTTGCTGCGGGTGGACGTGTCCACGGTGTTCCGTGCGGTGCGGCGATTGGAAGCGGCCCTGGGCCAGACCTTGTTTGAAAAAAGCCGCGCCGGGTATTTGCCCACCAGCCTGGCGAGTAACCTGGCACAACAGGCTGAGCGCGCCGAACTTGCCCTGGAGGCTGCGCGTGTGGGTGTGGAGCAGGGCGGTGAAGTGATCAGCGGCACCGTACGCCTGACCTGCACGGACTCGGTGCTCCAGGGCCTGCTGCTGCCGGCTCTGGCGCAGTTCATGCCTGCCTATCCAGCGTTGACCCTGGAACTGAGCACGTCCAATGACTTCGCCAACCTCAGCCGTCGTGATGCGGATATCGCCCTGCGCCTGACCAGCAAGCCACCAGAGCATCTTGTCGGACGTTGCCTGGGGACGGTGGCGTATCAGGTATGTGCCAGTGCCGACTATGCCCGCCGACACGCAGGTCATGAGCTGGCCGAACTGGCTTGGATCGCACCGGACGATTTTTTACCCGACCACCCCACCGTAGCCTGGCGCCGTGAGCATTTGCCGGGCGTGCGTCCCAGTTATCGCTGCAACAGCATGCAGTCGGTGGCTGAACTGGTGCGCGCGGGGCTGGGTGTGGCGGCGTTGCCGGATTTTTTAATGGGCGATGGCTTGCAACCACTGGGCCCCGCATTGGCAGGGCACGACACCGCGTTGTGGTTGTTGACGCGGCCTGATTGCCGGGCGTTGCGTTCGGTGGTGACTCTGTTTGATGAGCTGGGGCGGCATGTGCAGATGAAGTCTTAAGTTTTACGCACAAACTGCTCATGCATTTCGCACGTCAGGGTCTCGATACGCTCGGTCAACTGCTTGGTCATTTCTGTCAGCCGGGTGTTCTGCTCCAGCAGTTCCATCAACTGTCTGGTGGTCTGGGCCGCCTGGGCCTGGCGTTCGGTGTTGGCCGTAGCGAGGGCTTCGCGGTGCTGCGCGTCCGCGTCGGACTGGGCTTTGTCCCGTGCGGCCTGGCGCGTCTGGGCCAGCAGGATCAGCGGCGCGGCGTAGGCCGATTGCAGGCTGAACGCCAGGTTGAGGAGGATGAAGGGGTAGACGTCGAAGTGGGTGACGCCGGTCATGTTCAGCACGACCCACAACACCACGATCGCAGTTTGTGCGCCGAGGAAGGTGGGCGTGCCAAAGAAGCGTGCAAAGGCTTCAGCCTTGAGGGCAAAGGTGTCGTTGCCGAAGGTCGGCGCCAAGTGGGCGTGACTGCGGTGGAAGCGCAGGTGGTCGACGGGAGCGGCTTCTGGCTTGTCGGGGGTCATGGCGGGCTCGAATCCTTAGCGTAAAGATAGCCAACACTATAGACCGAGCCCCCAGCCAGACACATGAAGAACAGGTCAGCGATTGCCTCGCTCATTGGCAAATGCGCTCACCGCCTGGACCGCTTCGCCGGTGCCTTCGCGAATCTGCAGAATCACCGTGCCGGCCTGGTTGGCCAGCTCGACGCCTTGGGCGGCGCGGTCGCGGGTGGCGTCCATGCTGTCGATGGCTTGGCGGGTTTCATCCTGGATCATGGCGATCATGCTGGAAATTTCCGCGGTGGAGCCGCTGGTACGTGCTGCCAACTGCCGCACTTCATCGGCAACCACGGCAAAGCCACGGCCTTGCTCGCCGGCGCGTGCGGCCTCGATGGCGGCGTTGAGCGCCAGCAGGTTGGTCTGGTCGGCGATACCGCGAATGGTATTGACGATGGCGGTGATCTGTTGCGAGCGCTCGCCGAGTTTGGCGATCAGTTGCGAAGAGGTGTCGATATCCACGGCAATTTCGCGCATGCCGTTGGCGGTTTTCTGAATCACCTCGGCGCCTTTTTCGGCCATCTCCTGGGTGCTCAAGGACAGGTGATAAGCCTGTGCTGCGCTCTGGGCGTCGGCGGCATGTTGTTGTACCCGGGCGGTGACGTCAGAGGCGAACTTGACCACTTTGCACAGGCGCCCGCTGGCGTCGTACACCGGGTTGTAGTTGGCTTCGAGCCACACGACCTGGCCGTGTTTATCCACCCGCTCGAACTGGCCATTGAACAGCTCGCCCTGGTTCAAGCGGTTCCAGAACTCGCTGTAGGCGGCACTGCTGGCCAACTCAGGTTTGCAAAACAGGCGGTGATGCTTGCCTTGGATCTGCGCCAGGCTGTAGCCCATGCGCTGCAGGAAATTCGCGTTGGCAGTGATGATGGTGCCATCGAGGTTGAACTCGATCATCGCCATGGCGCGGTCGATGGCTTCCAGCTTGGCGTTGGCTTCACTTTCGGCCTGCAGGCGTGGGGTGACGTCCATCGCGTACTTCACCACTTTGATCACGCGCCCGACTTCATCCCGTACCGGGTTATAGCTGGCTTCCAGCCACACCGATTCGCCGTTGGCGCCCACCCGCTCAAAGGTGCCTGACTGGAATTGGCCGTTGCGCAAGTGCGTCCACAGTTGGTTGTACTCGGCGCTGCGGGCGAACGCCGGGGTGCAGAACATCCGGTGGGACTGGCCCAAGACCTGTTCGGCACGGTAGCCCATGGTCTTGAAGAAGTTGTCATTGGCCCGCAGTACGTTGCCTTGCAGGTCGAACTCGATGACTGCCATGGAGCGCTCGATAGCGTCCAGCAGGCTGGCTTGTTGGGCGATGCTGTGTTGCAGGGTATTGATGGTTTTCTTGTGGGCGTTAAATAGCATGTTAGAGGGCTCGGGCATGCAAGCATATGCGGTATCCATGTAGTTGCGCCTGACCCCGTAGGGCCCCTGGCCTTACGGTTGACTTGCTCATTGCCAGCTTCCTGGTGCTGACAGAGGGGGTGGAACAACGGTTTCAGAGTGATCAGCCGCCCCAGAAGTTCGCCCTGTGGGCAGGACCTTATTGGGTAGGCGACCAGTGGCGGCATTATGCTATTGCGGCGGGCTGGCGGAGGAAGATTCGGACGAGGTGTTATCGGACAACTCAGGCTGAATTGGCGGCCACGCAATCGGTGATCTTGACTCGGTTGCGACCGGTGTCTTTGGCGGCGTACAGCGCGCGATCCGCGGCGTTGAGCCACATGACCGCATCTTCGAATGAGGGATGGAAGTCCGCCAGGCCGATGCTCAGGCTTACGCGCAGCTCGGGAATCTGCGGATGTCGATAGTTGCTGAATGTTTCGCGTAACTGCTCCATGACGTGTGCAGCTTCTTTCAGCGGCATTCGCGGAAGAATCACACAGAACTCGTCGCCTCCGTAGCGGCCGGCCAAATCGTCTTCCCGCAAGTGCTGGCGCAGTACTTGGCTCAACTGGCGCAGTACCGCATCCCCGACGGTATGGCCGTGGATGTCATTGATGTGTTTGAAGTGGTCGATATCGATCAAGGCAATGGTCGCCTGGCCTTGTTGCTGCTGGCACTTGTGGAACTTGATGTTCAGCAGGTCTTTCCACGAACCATGGTTGAGCAGGCCGGTGAGGCTGTCGATGCGGCTCAGGGCGCTGAGGGCACGTTTGTGGTCCGATAGCTTGATAGCCAACTGATAGCAGACCATGCCGATGGCCATTGGGTAGAGCGTCAGCATGGGTAAGCAGGTGTAGACCTCTATGAGGCTGACGTTGGGATCGAACTTGATCCCGAACAGGGTCCAGGCCATTGCGATACCGACGGCTTGTGCCAGCAGCCCGCGCAGGAACAGGCGTTTGCCACCGGCGGCGACGTTGTTCATGGCCATCATCGACAGAATGGTGACGGCCGTCACCGGCGAGAACTGAGTGACCGCCGTCCAGAAACCGCCGGCCAGCGAGTCAAACAACAGGTTGCGTTGCTCAGCCTGGTAGGGAAACGGCGAGCGAGTCGAGAGTTGGTACGCCAGATGCGCCCAGACGAAGCCATTGAACAACAGCAACACCCAGACCCAAGCGGGCATCGATAAGGGATACAACGCGCCAATTACGCTGATGCTGCCGATACCCAGGCCGATAATCCTTGGCTTGTAGATACGCCTGGCAAATGAAAGCCCTTTGCCTCGTCTGTTTTCCATAGTGTCCTGGTTCAGCTGTTTTTTGCCGGTACGACGGCATGCGTCAACGGGCGGAACCGATGATCGGCAAATGGGTGTGATTGTCGATTATTCTCGTGGGAATAATCAGTGTCCTTCCAGGCCATTTGCGCAAAACAGCGGGTGAATGCGCCGAAAACGACTAGGAATGTCGCCCAGGCAACAACTCCTTATCGCGGGTGCGGTGTGCTGACTTCATAGCCGGCGAGGAACAGGTCGATGGCCGATTCGACGACACAGGCCTGTGCGGCAGCGTCGAGAGTGGGCTGGCCGAGGGTAATTTGTGGCCAGAATGCAAAGGCCTTGAGCAGGCTCTGGATCTGGTGGGCAGCGAAAGCCGGGTCGGTGCAATTGAGGCGGCCGTCTTCCTGGGCGGCGCGTACCCACTGGGTGAAGCCTTCTTCCCGGGCGCTGAGGCGGTTGACCATATCTTGCGCACGTTCTGGCGAATGGATGGTGGCAGCAATGGCCACACGCGCCAGGTCGAGAAAGTTGGCGTCCGACATCATCTTCATTTTTGCTTCCAGCAATTTGCGCAATTGGTCGCGCAGAGGGCGGTCGCTGGCGTAGTTCACGTCCAGTTGGGCAACGCTGCTGGCCCATAGCTGGTGAAGGATCTCGGCGAACAGCTCTTCCTTGCTAGGGAAGTGGTTGTACACCGTGCGCTTGGAAACACCGGCGGTGGCGGCGATTTTGTCCATGCTGGTGACCTCGAAACCGTTCTCGCGAAATTCGGTAATGGCCGCAGCCACGATGGCTTCGCGTTTACGCTCGGTGAGGCGCTTGGGGGCAGTCATGGATGGCATTCGACTCAAAAAGGAAATTACACTCAGTAGTTTACTTGCTCCGGTTTTTGTTGCAATCTAGAAACTACACTGCGCAGTGTAATTTTTTGAGCGAACCGTAGGAGTTACCCTGTAATGGCCACGATTTCAACTCGTCTCGACCCTGCGCCTGCAACGCTCAAGCCTGCCGGGCAGGGCCAGGGGCAATTCAGCAATGACGCCCCGGTGCAGCAGGGTGGCTTTGCCAAAACCTTGCGTATTTTCTGGAACATGCTGTTCAACAAACCACGCACGACACGGCCAGCTGGGCAGATTCCGGTACAACCACTGACCCGCGAGCAGTTGTTGGCCGCCCCTGACCACAGTGTGTTCCGCCTCGGGCATTCAACTGTATTGCTGAAAATGCGCGGTAAATTCTGGGTCACCGACCCAGTGTTTGCCGGGCGCGCCTCGCCATTCAGTTGGGCCGGCCCCAAGCGTTTCCACCAGCCACCCATCAGCCTTGAAGAGTTGCCCCCTCTGGAGGCGGTGATTCTTTCCCACAACCATTACGACCATCTCGACCACAAGGCTGTAGTCCAATTGGCCGACAAGACGCGCTACTTCCTGGCGCCCCTGGGCGTGGGCGACACGCTGATCAAGTGGGGGGTAGACGCCAGCAAAGTACGCCAGCTGGATTGGTGGCAGGGCACAGAGGTCGATGGCATCCGTTTTATCGCCACCCCGGCGCAGCACTTTTCCGGGCGCGGGCTGTTTGATAGCAACCAGACCCTGTGGTGCTCCTGGGTGATGATCGATGATGCGCGACGAATCTTTTTCAGTGGCGACACCGGTTATTTCGATGGTTTCAAACGCATCGGCGAGCAGTATGGGCCGTTTGACCTGACCCTGATGGAAACCGGAGCCTACAACGTCGACTGGCCCCATGTGCACATGCAGCCGGAACAAACGCTGCAGGCGCATATCGATCTCAAGGGGCGCTGGCTGCTGCCAATTCACAACGGCACGTTCGATCTGGCGTTCCACGCCTGGCACGAACCTTTCGACCGCATCATGGCCCTGGCCTGGGAGCACAACGTGTTGATCGCCACCCCGGCGATGGGGCAGGCGTTCCACTTGAATCAGCCCGAACGTGGGAATGCGTGGTGGTTGGAGGCGCAGTCTCAGTCTTTGGATGAGCACGCGGCGGGCTGAGACGAGAGCCGTTGGGAAAGAGGTTTCGGGAGGTTTCAGCCCTGCGACAACTGTCGGAGGGGAATGCGATGATCTCCGCAAATTTCATTTTCGGCGGGGATTCTATGGACAGCCACTGTAAAGAGTTTTCGAAGTTGGATTTACCTTGTCCCCTCGACCGGACGTCTCCCGCGCCTGTAAACACTGTCGACATTCCCGCTTCATCAAGCGCTTTACACACCGGTAACGTCGGTGCGGGCGGTATCGTGTTTGGGGCCGGGCAGCGTCAGGGTGCCACGCCCATACCCGGGTATAACGCCCTGGCCCCACATATAAAGCCTGTGCGAGACCCGGTCTTATCCCTTATTGCCATGAGTGGCATAGACCCCACGGAGCCCGTGATGGTGGAAGTCCCCCTGGTGTTGAACAACACCACGTTCACCGCTTCCCTGACGTTGGCGGGCTATCGTATCGGCTACGTCGACCGCTATGTGCAGGGTAATCATGTCGAATCCATCGAACACAGCGCAGCAGTGCGTGGAATGTTCGACCTCCTGCGCCAAGCCGGTGCGCAATGGGTGGCGGTGGATGCGCGGCGTGGGGACGAGAACCTTCAATTCAGCCTTCAAGGCTGCAATGGAATCGATGAACTGGTGACTCATCATCGCCTTGATGCGTTGGTCTCAGACGATCCAGATGCCGCGTTTCATCACGCGTGCAGGAGCAGATACCCCAACGCCTGTGAAACATTGGGGGACGGATCGAAAGTCTGGTTTTACGGCGCCCGCTGGGCGGCTGATCGCTTGACGACCCTATTGCGAACTTACCGCCAGCTACGCCCATAGGCTGTATTGATGCCTACATCAGGCTGGGAATGATAGGACGCAGCGGTAGGATTCGGCTGCATTAGGGGCGGGTTTTCGCCTCTTAGACTGCTGTCGGGCTATCGGCTGATAGCCCTTATATTCAGTCAAGTTAAGGGGCACTTTATGTTGGGACCCGTTTCCGCAGGTGGCTGGGCGACAGGCCTGTTCCAGGCGCTTTCAAATCCTCCGCAAGGCTTCAAGAGCGCATGTGAAATGTCAGGGGAGATGGCCAAGGGAGGCGTCACCTCGGAGTCGCTTGTAAAGGATTCCTTCAAGCAAATTGCCAATATTGACCAGGGGTTGCAGGGCGGCAACGCGTTTGTAGAAACCAACCCGGATGCCCTCAAGGAAGCGAAGGCGCGTGACCAGGAACGTGCCAAAGGCCAAGTGCGCGGGTACTTGCACGGCGTTCCGATAGCGTTGAAAGATGTGTTTGAAACCAACGACCGCATGCAAACAAGTGCAGGCTCAAAGGCGCTGACGGGGGGGCCTGCGACTAAAAATGCCAAGGTCGTGGACAACCTGTTGAAGGCCGGGGTGGTGGTCGTGGGTAAGACCAACATGAGTGAGTTATCTAACTTCCGCTCTGATTATCCTGTGGATGGGTGGAGTTCTCGAGGTGGCCAGACGCTGAACCCGCATCGGCTGGGTGGGCAGGTGGCGGGCTCGAGTTCAGGTTCTGCCGTGGCAGTTGCCCAGGGGCATGTGCCTCTAGCCTTGGGCGTTGAAACCAACGGGTCGGTCATTGCTCCAGCAGCTTATAACGGCGTTTTCGGGCTGAAAGCCACGATGGGGTTGCTCAGTACCGAGGGCGTTATGACCAGTTCACGCCAGGACTCGATTGGCACTTTCACGCGTAATGTCTGCGATGCGGCGGAAGCGCTCAACGCTATGACCGAGACCAAGGCCTACACCGTTGGGCTAAGCTCCGATGCTCTGAAAGGTAAGCGAATTGGCTACACGTCTTTGCCTGAATTGTCCGCGGAGGATGCCAAGGATCCGGCGAAACGAGCGGACTACAAGCACTATCAGGAAGCCCTTGAGGTACTGAAATCCCAAGGTGCGATTCTAGTACCGGTAGGGCGCTTGGACGAAGGCGTCCCTGAGGAAACCTACGCTGAATACAACGAAGCGTTATTTTCAGATGTTAAGCAAAAGCTGGAGGAATATCTGGCTGGACGGGAAGGTTTACCGGTCAAATCTATTTCGGAACTGATTGCTTTCAATAACCGTAATCAGCAATCCGGCGAGCCTGATCAGAACGTGCTGAAAATGATCAACAACCTGGAGACGACCGCGGAAAAACGCGATGAATTGTGGGCGGCCATTCTTCCCATATTTCAGAAAACCATCGATGACCCGATGAAGGAGCACAAGCTCGACGCCATGGTGTCGAATTTCCTGTCACACAATTATTTTTTTAGTGCTGCAGCCGGGTATCCCGGAATATCGGTTCCGTCTGGCATGGATGATGAAGGCATGCCGACGGCACTCTATTTTTATGGCCCTGGCAACAGTGAAGCCACATTACTGTCAGTCGCCTACGGTTATGAACAAGCTTCGCCGGCAATCCAAAAACCCGCCTTTCTTCCAGGCACTCCGTTCACACCGGCACCTGAAATCGAGGATGAAGTAGCTGAGGCTCCTGCTACTGGTACCTGAGTTTGAATCAACCTCTGCTGGCAAATGCTCAGCAGAGGTTGCCTCAGGCCGACACTATCACCACGGGCTACACTGCCGGCCATGGGAGGAAAACCATGGACTGCCACAGAATCCATATTCTCGGTGCTGCGGGTGCCGGCACCACGACCTTGGGCAAGGCTCTGGCCGAACGCCTGGGCATTGCCTATTTCGACTCGGATTTCTATTACTGGCAGCAAACCCCGGAACCCTTCACCATCGCCCGGCCCCGGGATGAACGTATTCAACTGCTGCAGGAACACACTGCCGGCCATGAACGCTGGGTGTTATCTGGTTCCTTGTGCGGCTGGGGCGATGCGATGATCCCGCAGTTCAGCCACGTAGTGTTCCTGCGCCTGGACCCTGAAGTGCGTTTGCTCCGCCTGCGCCTGCGGGAGGTGGAGCGCTATGGGGAGCAGATCCTGGAAGGTGGCAGCCGTCATCAAAACAGCGTCGCATTCCTCGCCTGGGCCGCGCGTTACGATGCTGGCAATCACAGCCTGCGTAGCCTACGTCGGCATGAAACCTGGTTGAAACCATTGAGTTGCCCGGTGATCCGGCTGGACTCTACGCACCATTCGGTTGAGGCGTTGGTGAGTCAATTGTTGCCGTTGTTGTACCCAACAACCGAGACATGAGCCCTTGCGTTGCGGGTTCGGCTGATGGCGTGTCAAACCGACGCACACTCATCCCCCACCCCGGCGCAAACCCCGGGAAAAACACCAGCCCTTCCGCCTCCAGGCGGAACGCCAGGACCAGGCGGGTTTCGTCGTCCACGTCGCCGTGGGCCTCGAATTGTTGAATCGCTTGCACCGCCACGCCTGCCTGGCGAGCCAGTTCTTCGCGGCTCCAGCCCAGCATGACGCGGGCCTGCGCGCTGTGTTTGGCGGTGAATTGATGCAGCACCATCTGCTGTTCTACGAAAGAGCTCATTGCCAGAGAGGACATGGGGATTCTCCAGGTTCGACGGGTGAGGCGTAACTATACTGTGTT
Source organism: Pseudomonas haemolytica (assembly GCF_009659625.1). Lineage (GTDB taxonomy): Bacteria > Pseudomonadota > Gammaproteobacteria > Pseudomonadales > Pseudomonadaceae > Aquipseudomonas > Aquipseudomonas haemolytica. The sequence continues at coordinate 437,004 of NZ_VOIW01000007.1, forward strand.
TTTGTACAGTTGTTTATACCGCTCATCAACTGGGCCCTTTCGCTGGCATTACATCCCCCAATCACTCCACCCCCGGCGCCTCGCGAATAATCAGGTGATCCAGGTTCTCGATATTCGCGCTGAATACCCCGAAGGTTTGCTCGGGGTTTTTCTTGCTCGGCACCTGCTTGAGCGCTGGCGTCACCCCATAGAAGAAGCAATATAACGGTCTTTCGCTGCTGGCAGCGGCCTTGATTTGCTCCAGGAATGCCGTGCGCTTGCGGTAGTTCTCGATAAGCTTTTTGCTCAGGTAGACGTTGACCGAATAAGGCTTTTTGTCGAGCCACACCTTCTTTTCGAAATCGATGCGAAAGCTGCTGGTGTAGTCTTTGATTGCCTTGATCCTGCCCCAGTAAATCAGGCCCTTGTTGTCTTGCAGGTATTCGATCTTCTTGAAAAATGCCCAGTAGGTCGCCGTGTGCTCACCGATCTTCAAGGGCATGGCTTTTAGCTTGTCCTTGTCATCGATGTTCGATACATAGCACTCCACCGGGTGGGCGAACACGCTGGTTTTGTCCGGAGTGGAGTCGCTGTTGCTATGGGACGTCGTGGCTTGGTTTGAGGGTGCTTTCGGTGGCTCTTGTGGGAGGCCGCCTTCGGTGCCGACCGTGGGGGTTTTACGTTCGTACTGACGCCGCGTCAGCACAAATTCCGATGGGAAATTTTCCTCGCGCTCGTCGTCACTTTCACCGTTCGCGGTCTTTTGGCTGCTGGCATAGCGGCAGCCATCGATGTGGCGGGTGCCGGGTTTGTTCTTGAAGTGCGGCGTACGCAGGTAGTTGACGTTCTTGGCGTTGAATGTACTCAACACATTGGTGGCATCGAACGCCGCACGGCAGGCGTCGCTGGGGCAGAGGAAGCTGTCCTTGTCGGAATCGAAATCAGTGGTTTCGTCGAAATTCAGGTCTCGTACGTCGTAGATCGACACCTTGTCATCGAGACTCAGGCTGTAGGCCGTGTCGAATTTCATGGGGCTCGGGTCCGTGAGAGGTTTCGCTATTAATAGCGGGATCCTGCGTAAATATCAGCAAGAACCTGCTACGCGTCGCCCCTCAAGGCTAAGCAGCCGCACAGAACCCCAGCGGGGCTGCGATGGGATCAGCTCGGTCTACCCGCCGACCCTATACACCGCTATCAGCGCTGTACCCTGGCCCGCTTTTTCTTCTTCGCATGAAAATGCCGAAAGTGCGCATCCTGCGCCGCCGCCAACAACTCCCGATCCCCACGCGTATCGCCCCAAGCCCGCAGCCGATATTCGCCCAGGTCCCCATACACCGCCTCAAGCCGCAGCACCTTATTCTCACATCGGCAGTTATTCCCGGTGAGCTTACCGGTCAGCACTCCATCCACCACCTCAAGCTCAGTCCCAATCAACTTGATCCCCAGCCGATCGGCAAACGGCTGCAACACCAACGCCGGCGACGCCGAACACAGCGTCACCACCGCCCCCGAGCCCAACTCCTGCTCCACCGACAGCACCCCTGCCGGGCGCATCAACCGCGCCCAATTACGCTGGCAATACTCCTCGGCTTTCTGCTGCACCCACGTCTTCTGCACCCCGGTCATAAAGGTGCGAATCAGCTGCGCCTTCAACTCATCCCGGCTGATCTGCCGCACCAAAAAGCGCAGCCCCGGCACAGCCAGCTTGACCATCCGGCCATAAAACTCACCGGGGCCAAAGGCAAACTTGAGGAAGGGCACGAAACTGTCGTGATGGGTCAGGGTGCCGTCGAAGTCAAAGACGGAAAGTACTTTGGCGTCTGCGGGGCCGGCTTCGAGCATGTCTGGGTTCACGGGTTGGCCTCGGTCCTATCTAGTATTTTTTGAGCGTACATCAGGTGTGACCACTGGAGTTTACTCCCGTGCCAATCTTCCGACTTTGGCGTAAAGCGCTTCAGTGAAAGCGTCCCGGTCACTCGACCGGTGACAACGCTGATGGCAATTGGGGCACAAGGCTACAGCATTGGTGATGCGATCCGAACCCTTCTGGGCGAGGTGCCTGACGTGATGTACTTCAAAAGATGGCAATTTCTCCTGGCTACAAAAAAGCCCTGAACATGTCAGGGCTTCTTAATGGTGCTAGGCCTGGAAATCAATCCCAGCTCAACGCGCCGCCGGTCTGGTACTCGATCACACGGGTTTCGAAGAAGTTCTTCTCTTTCTTCAAGTCCATGATCTCACTCATCCACGGGAACGGATTCGTCGTGCCTGGATACTCTTCCT
>NZ_VOIW01000008.1 GCF_009659625.1 Pseudomonas haemolytica
ACCCACTGGGCAGCGGGCCACGGTGGAAAAATCCGCGTCGCTAAGGCTTACCGAACGCTGCGAATCCCCAACCCGCAACACCCGGTCCATGCCCAGCAACGACGGCATATCCGCCGCATGACTGACCAAGTCCAGCGCCCGCGAATACCAGGCGCCCATCTGCTGGCGGTAGTCCACCAGGCTCTGATGGAAACCATCCAGCTCATGTTCGATAGAGGCGATGTGGGCAGCGTGGGTCATCCATGACGTCTCGGCAGAAGGCAAGGCGTCGGAGTCTGCCGCAGCGAAAAGCGGCTGGATGAACGGTTTGGAAAATCAGATTGCCCTTACAAAGGGCTAGCAAAAGTCGGCGCTAACTCATGCGCAAGGGCTACTTCAAATGGCGAGGTTACTGATTGACGAACAGTGCCCTTGAGCGTCTTTCAGTTGGGTTTCAAACTCAATCAGACCCGCGTGCATCCGTTGCAACACGGCGATTTGCGCGGCTAACGCGCGCTTCTTGTTGGCGATGGCTTGGTCCGCCCGGTCCCAAGGAAGGGCATCGCCGTTGTACCCCAGCAAAATCTCCTGCAACTCCTTGAGTTTGAATCCCAACTGCTGGGCACACTTGATAAACGTCAGCCGCTCGACGCTCTGGGCCGTATAAACCCGATAACCGCCCTGACGCTGAGGCTCGGGCATCAGTCCAATCGCCTCATAGTGACGAATCGCCTTGATGGTCGTGCCGGATAACTGCGCGGCTTTGCCGATGTACATGAAAACTCCCTTTTTCAAATAGTGCGCCGGCTTGTTTCAGCGACCGGGCCCGCTGCGTCAGCGTAGAGCCCAGCACCGGTCCGAACAGCAGCGTCTTGCTCAGCGTGATGCCGCAAAGCGCCAGCGTGGTGCGACGCATCTGGTGGATGGCCGGCATGCGGTAGACCCAGCGGTAATACCACGCCGGCGTGTCCAGGGTCACTAGCAAGTGCGCGGTTCGGCCCTTAAGCAGTTTGTCGGGGAATGCCTTGCCTGCTCGGTATTTGAAGGCGAAGCCGGGTAGGAAAACTCGGTCGATAAAGCCTTTCATCAGTGCCGGGATACCGCCCCACCAAACAGGGAAAACCCATGTCAGGTGCTCGGCCCAAAGGATGTCGGCTTGTGCACTGAGCAAGTCGGGTTCCAGTGTTTGGACCTGGGTATAACCGTGGTGAAGGATGGGGTCGAACCTGAGGTCACCCAGGCGCAGGACGCGTACGTCGTGGCCTGCCGTTTTCGCGGCGTGGATATAGGTCTGCGCGAGGGCTGAACAAAAACTATCGGTGGACGGGTGGCCGAGAATGACCAGGATGCGCTGACTCATGCTGAAGGCTCCTGAAGTGGGCGTTCAGGGTAGGGTGTGCCGTATAGGGGAGAGTCAAGGGCCACAGCCAGTGCCAGCAGGACCGTTCCGTAAGGTGCGCAGGACCCTTCCTGGAGTATTCATGAGCCCTTGTGACGGCACGATGGCCTGACTAGCCTGCTGAAAACACAAGAGTAAAAAGGCATGAGCGAAACCGCTATCGGGCTGACCGCGCCTCCTGAGGGCTACAGCGATTGGCTGACAGACCTCAAAGGCCGTATCCATAACGCACAGCAGCGCGCCTCAATCGCGGTCAATCGTGAACTGGTGCTGCTCTACTGGCAGATCGGCTGCGATATTTTGACCCGTCAGAACGATCAAGGCTGGGGTAGTAAAGTGATCGACCGCCTTGCGCAAGATCTGCGCGCGGCCTTTCCCGACATGAAGGGTTTTTCGCCGCGCAATCTCAAGTACATGCGCGCTTTTGCCGAGGCGTGGCCGGATTCGGAATTTGTGCAAGAGGTGCTTGCACAATTGCCTTGGTACCATCAGATCGCGCTGTTGGACAAACTTCCTGGGCCCGAGACGCGGCGCTGGTACATCACCCAAACGATCAAACACAACTGGTCGCGCAACACACTGGTGATGCACATTGAAAACCGCCTGTTGGAACGCAGCGGCAAGGCTGTCAGCAACTTCGAAAACCACCTGCCCAAGGCTCAGTCCGATCTGGCCCGCGAAACCCTCAAGGACCCTTATCGTTTTGATTTCCTCAGCCTGGGCCTGAATGCGCAAGAGCGCGATATCGAAAACGCCTTGATCAAACATGTCACTGACTTCTTGTTGGAGTTGGGCGCAGGCTTTGCCTTCGTTGGTCGGCAAGTGCTGCTGAATGTAGGCGGCGACGAGTTCTTTGTTGACCTGTTGTTCTATCACTTGAAGCTGCGTTGCTACGTGGTGATCGAGCTCAAGGCGGGCAAGTTCAAACCCGAGCATCTGGGCAAGTTGAGCTTTTACCTCGCGGCTGTGGATGCCGAGTTGAAGCACCCACAGGATGGCCCGACGATTGGCCTGTTGTTGTGCAAGGGTAAAAATGAAGTGGTGGCTGAATACGCACTGCGTGATAACAACCGTCCTATCGGCGTGGCGGAATATCAACTGGTGGAGTCTTTGCCGGCAGAGCTGCAATCCAGTTTGCCCAGCATTGAACAAATTGAGAGAGAGTTGGCGGGGTAGAACCGGCTCAAACACCGCAAGCCTGCTTTTCAGGGCAGGCTTATCGTCACACTCGGCTGACTTACTTCTGCTGTGCAGTCAGCGCCGCATAGCCATTCATCAAGTTGCGATAGTTAGGGATACGCTGGGACAACAGATTCCCCAGGCCTTCAATGTCGTTGCGCCAGTCGCGGTGCAGCTCGCACGCCACCGAGAACCAGTTCATCAACTGTGCACCGGCTTGAGTCATCCGGCTCCACGCTGCCTGCTGCACCGTAGTGTTGAACGTGCCCGAAGCATCCGTCACCACAAACACTTCAAACCCCTCCGCCAGCGCCGACAAGGTCGGGAACGCCACGCACACATCCGTCACCACACCGGCAATGATGATCTGCTTACGCCCGGTGGCCTTGATCGCCTTGACGAAATCCTCGTTGTCCCATGCGTTGATCTGACCAGGGCGAGCGATGTACGGCGCGTCCGGGAACATTTCTTTCAACTCCGGTACCAGCGGGCCATTGGGGCCTTGCTCGAAGCTGGTGGTGAGGATGGTTGGCAAGTTGAAGAACTTGGCCAGGTCCGCCAGGGCCAGCACGTTGTTCTTGAACTCATTGGGAGAGAAATCCTGTACCAGTGAGATCAAGCCGGTCTGGTGATCGACCAGCAGAACGATGGCGTCGTCTTTGTTCAAGCGGTTGTAGGTTGCAGTGCTCATGGTTGAATCCTTTTTTATTTAGGTGGGTTGGGCGTTGCGTTCAACATGGGCACAGATTAATGAGTGGCTGCTGGAGGATAAATCGGCTGGGATAGGTAATACCGTCAACTCAGAGGAGACAATGCCGGAGCGGTCACAAGCACTGGTCCGTTTCATGGCCGGAAAGTATCCGAAAAATCTCACGCGTGAGCTATTGAGTACGGCGAACATTGCCTGTAGATTTTCTCACGCGTGAGTTTTTCACAGCGAGGTCAGTACGATGAAAAGCAGCTCTCCATCGAGCCCTGCTGCAGGGCCCGATACCGATTCAGCCAGCCTTCAGGGAGAGCGCTTGAAACAGTCCGCGAAAAAGCCATCGAGCTTTTACATGAAGCAGATGCGCGCGGGCCTGTCGGCCGCCGGTTATGTGAAACACGAGACTTGGGTGCTTCCCGAAAACCGAAGCTTGCTCAAGCAGATGGAGAAACAGCTTCGCCAACCGATCCTGGCTGGCTCATTCATGTCGGAGAATTTCATGAGCGCAGGTACCAACTGGAACATCGATCGCCTCTTCAGCGCGCTTCAGGCCCTGGACGAAGTGACCTCCAATGACATTACGCTTTCTCTCGTTCAAGGTTCCGATTCCAGCATCAAGCTGGAAATGAACGATTTCGGTGGCCTGCCGATTTACATCGCGGTGGTGGGCGAGCAGATCATCGTGGACACCGTGTTGGTCGACGTCGAGTCCATCAACGATGTCGCCAAGTTCAATGACGCAGTGCTGCGCAGCCGGGAGATGTTCCCGTTGTCTTCGATCGGTATCGAGTCCATGCCGAACGGGCAGGTGGTCTACAACATGTTCGGTGCACTCAGCTCCGACTCCAGCCTGACCAACATCGTGACCGAGGTGAAAACCCTGGTCGACAACGTGCAGCGCGCCAGCGAAGCCTTCGAACGTTTCTTCAACTAATTATTCGGGAATATCCAATGACTCAGTCTATCTGGAGCAAATTGTTCACCGCGCTGCGTGGCGGTGCCAATGAAGTCGGCGAATCGATCGTCGATCAACAGGCCCTGCGCATCCTTGACCAGGAAATTCGCGATGCTGACACCGCGTTGGCCAACGCCAAGCGTGAGCTGGTCAGCATCATGGCCAAGCACAAACTGGCGGCTGATCGTGTCGGCGAGTACGACGCCAAGATCAAAGACCTGGAGTCCAAGGCGATGGCTGCTATCCAGGCCAATCGTGAAGACCTCGCCCTGGAAGTCGCCGAAGCCATCTCGACCCTGACCAACGAGCGCGACGTCGAGCAAAAGCAGACCACCGAGTTCGGTGGCTACGCCGAGAGCATGCGCAAAGACATCACCAAGGCCGAGAGCCGGATTAAAAGCCTGCGCCAGCAAGTGGACATGGCCAAGGCTCGCGACAGCGTGCAGAAGGCCCAGGTCAGTGCATCCATTGCCAGCGGCGGTGCCAACGGCAAATTGGAAACGGCCGTCGGTACGCTGAACCGCTTGCAGGCCAAACAGCAGCAACGCTCCGCTGAACTGCAAGCCCAGGATGAGCTGGCTGAAGCATCGACAGGGACCGACCTGGAACGCAAGCTGCGCGAAGCCGGTATCACGCCGAACGAAGGCAGTGCCAACGCGATTCTGGAGCGTCTGAAGCAAAAGTCGGCTGAGTAAGCAACGCCGCCGAAAGGGAGGAGGGCATTTTTGCCCTTCTTTTTTATGCCGAGGTGAGGAGGGACGCCTTGAAGGGTTTCAAGACAATCGCAGGCCTGGCCCTCTTCATGGTCGCGCTGCAACTGCTCAATGTAGCGACCGGTTACAGCCTCTTGGCATTCGGGCTGGTCCCGAGGACGCTGCAAGGGCTGTTCGGTATCCTCACCTCACCGTTTTTGCACGCCTCCTTTGCTCACCTGAGCGCGAACCTGATTGCCTTTCTGGTCCTGGGCACCCTGGTCATTATCGATGGGCTCAACCGGTTCATTGCCGTCAGCGCAATCGTGATTCTGCTGGGGGGCGCGCTGGTCTGGCTGTTCGGTTTTTCTGGGGTACATGTCGGTGCCAGCGGCTGGGTATTCGGGCTATGGGCCTACCTGCTATCGCGCGCCTGGTTCCACAGAAGCTGGAGCAACCTGATAACGGCCGGTGTGGTGGCGGTACTGTATGGTGGCTTGATCTTTGGCTTCCTTCCTCGGCAGGGCGTTTCCTTCGAAGGTCATCTCTTCGGCGCGTTCGCTGGATTTATTGCCGCCAAGGTACTTCTCTCTGCACCGCGCAGCAGGTTTAATGCCGGATGAGCACACGTGAGCAGCCAGAAGCCGAGGCGATCACGTCGCCAGGAATCCAGTACCCACGGAAGCAGGGATGAAATGTCGATCTTTCTTTTATTGCGCCTGTACGCTTCCTCCCTCTTTCACCGTTTCGGCTGGGCAGGCCTGATCATTGCCTTGGGCGTACACCTGAGCGTGGCTTATCTGGGCCTGGTATTTCTGGGCGAGCAGCACCTCACCGCCCCCGCGACGTTTGTTTACTTCTATCTCACCACCACACTGACCGTCGGCTATGGCGATCTCGCACCGCAGACCGCGGCGGGGCGAATCTTCGTGGCTGCCTGGGTCATGCTCGGGGGCATTGCGCTGCTGACCGCAGCCATCGGCAAAACCACCAGCAGTGTCATTGATGCATGGAGAAAAGGCATGAAGGGCAAAGGCGATTTCACCGGCAAAGTCGGCCATACCGTGCTCATCGGCTGGGAGGGCGCGTCCAGCGAGCGGGTCATAGAGTTGCTGCTTCAAGACGAAACCTCGAACGACAACCTGATCGTGATTTGCGATTGCACCCTCGAAGAAAACCCGATGCCGGGCAAAGCTGCGTTCATCCGCGGTGAAAGCCTGTCTTCCACCGCGTTGTTGCAGCGAGCAGGCGTTCCCGGCGCCGAGCGTGTGCTGGTGCGAACCCCGTCTGACGATCTGACGCTGGCCACCGTGCTGGCGGTGAATCAATTGAGCCCCGTCGGGCATGTGGCCGCCCACTTCAATGAAAGTGAAATTGCCGCACTCGCCAGCTCCTATGCACCCCGCCTGGAATGCACTTCCAGTATGGCGATTGAAATGCTGGTGCGCGCCTCCCAGGATCCGGGCTCGTCCGTGGTCATCAATGAGCTGCTGTGCGTAGGGCAGGGCGCCACCCAATACCTGATGAAATTGCCCGAAGCCTTTGAGGCAACCTTCGGTGAGCTGTACACCCGGATGAAAGAACACCACAACGCCACCCTCATCGGCTATCGCGCCAAAGGTGCTCAGCAACCAGCGATCAATCCGCCCAGCACCACGCGTGTCGAGGGCGGTGAACTCTTCTACATCGCCTCCACCCGGCTCAAGGAAATCTCCCATGGGATGGCTTAAACAATTGATGGGGCTCGAGGCTCCGAACTCCACTACCGACTCCAAAGCGTCGGCCAACCAAGCGCTGCCGGTCACCGGGCCATTGGGCCTGGCACCGGGCAAAGGCCTGATGTTCGACTCGAGCCTTAAATTATTACTCGATGAGAAAACCACGGTGGTCATCCCCGGTTCCCAGGAAATCTGGGCCAACGGCACCGTTGACCTCGGGCAGTCGACCTGGCTGTCGCGCTATTACATGAACGACGAAGACTATTGGCTGCAGGTGCACACCACGGGCGACATCGCCGGGCAGGTCGAGTCGGTGATCCTGTTCAACTACCTCAGTTACGTCACCATCAGCAGCGAGGCGGAACTGCGCCGGCTGGCCGGCCCACAGAGCCTGATCGGGCTGCCGACTTACACCCACGACGGCGTCGAGTTTTTCCGCGAGTGGGGCAGCGAAGACGGCCAGACCGAATTGGTGGCGATGAGCGAACAAATAGTCAGCCCGGAGGCCGCCTACAGCATTGAGCACCGTTCGATGCTATACGCACGCGACACCGGCCTGACCGACCGTCGAGAGTTTTTGCTGTTTTCCGTCGAAGAAGACGCTGAAGGCACCATCAGCCTGAGCACGTCGCTGGGCATTTCGCTGTATACAACCGACCTGACTGCGCTCTAAAAAAGGAAGAAGTCCATGCTAGAAGCTCTCTCCATCTCCCTGAACAAAGCTGCCGTGTTCGGCTTTGTCATCTACATCCTGGGGGCTGCGGTATTGTTTGCGCTGTTCCAGTTCATCTACACCCGCATCACCCCGCACAAGGAATTCGAGCTGATCCGTGCGGGCAACGTTTCGGCGGCAGTTGCCCTGGGCGGCGCCATCGTCGGTTTCGCCATTCCGGCCAGCAACGTGATTGCCTACTCCATCAACCTCCTCGACTTCGTAGTCTGGTCGGTGATCGCAGCCGTCGTCCAACTGTTGGCATTCCTGCTGACCAGCCTGGTGCTCAAAGGCACGTCCGAGCGCATCAAGAACGGCGAGCTCGCGGCCGGCATCTACGTGGCCGCCGTAGCCATCAGCGTCGGCATGTTGAATGCCGCGTGCATGACGCCTACCCAGAACTGATTGCGCACGGAGCTCCCGATGAAACGAAGCAAGTACGTCCAGCTTTCGCTGGCAGCGTCGGTCGCCATGGCGATATCCGGCTGCGGGCCAACCGAAAAAACCTACGATTTGCAAAAGAAGTACAACTTCCAGTCGGTTCAACAATGCGCCGATGAAAAACTTCCGGTGGACGTCTGCTCGGACGCCTACATGACCGCCATGGCCGAGCATCGCCGCATTGCACCGGTGTACGACAGCCAGGCCGATTGCGATGCCGACTTTGTCGCCGACTGGTGCCAGCAAGACTCTACCGGCAAGTTCATCCCCAAGCTCGGCGGGTTTGAACTGACCGCCGAGGGCCAGGTGACCCAATCCCAGGTCGACGCCGCCAATGCTCAAGCCAACAACGCTCAGGCCAGCGGCGGCGGCTCAGGCTTCTCCACCACCAGCCTGCTGACCGGCTTGCTGATCGGCAACATGCTGAGCAACAACCGCAACAGCTACCGCTCCGAGCCGGTGTACCGCTACCGCGATGATCGCGGCAACTACGGCAACTCCACGCTCAACCAGCGCGCCTCCAATGGCGCGACCTTTGGCCGCTCCAACCAGGCCCGGTACGGCAGCAGCAATTACACCAACACGCTGCGCTCCTCCAACAAGTCGAGCTCCGTGTCATCGGCCACCTCCCGTGGCGGCTTCGGCAGCAAAGCCAGCGCTCGCAGCGGCTGGGGCGGCGGCGGGTCGAGCAGTTAAGGAAGGCAGCCATGAAGAAGATCCACTGCGCAGAGCGTCATGACTGGAAACAGACCGCCGACAGCCTCGGCTTTCTGTTCCACACCATCGACGGCGAACCCTACTGGGACGAAAGCGCGTATTACCAGTTCACGCTCAAGCAAATCGAGCGCGACCTCGAAGTCCCGACCACCGAGATCCATGACATGTGCATGGACCTCGTGGCCCGCGTGGTCCAGAGCGAAGAACTGCTCGAACGCCTGAGCATCCCCGCGCCCTTCTACGACATGATCCGCACCTCATGGCTAGAAGGCCACCCGCACCTGTACGGGCGCATGGACTTCTCCTACAACGGCACCGGCCCCGCCAAACTGCTCGAGCTCAACTACGACACCCCCACCAGCCTCTACGAGGCCGCGGCATTCCAGTGGGGCTGGCTCGAGCAATGCATCGAACGCGGCCTGCTGCCCAAACACGCCGACCAGTTCAACAGCATCGACACCAAACTGCACCAGGCCTTCGCCCAACTGCAGATCAACCAGCCGTTCTACTTCGCCTCGATGAAAGACTCGATCGAAGACAAAGGCACCACCGACTACCTGCGCCTGGTCGCGGAAAAAGTCGGCATCGAATCCCGCCACATCGACATCGAAGACATCGGCCTGACCAGCGAAGGCCGCTTCGTCGACCTTCAAGATCGCTGGATTCCCCACCTGTTCAAACTGCATGCCTGGGAGTTCATCTTCCACGAACCCTTTGGTGCCGCCATTGCTGAGAGTGACACGCAGTTTTTCGAGCCTGCGTGGAAGTCCATCATTTCCAATAAAGGCATCCTGCCGCTGTTGTGGGAATTCAACAAAGGCCACCCGAATTTGCTTGCGTCACACCTGGATATCGACCCCGGTAAAGCCGTGCCGAAGGGCTGGGTGCGCAAGCCGTTTTTCTCGCGGGAAGGGGCCAACATTGAGCTGCAAACGGCTGATGGGCTGATTGTGAAAGAGGACGGCCCTTATACGGATGCGCCGTTTATTCTTCAGGAGTTTGCGCCACTGCCGCGGTTTGGGGACAGCTACACGTTGATCGGGTCTTGGGTGATTGGGGATCAAGCGGCGGGGATTGGGGTGCGGGAGGATGATAGTTTGATTACCAAGGATTCGAGCCGGTTTTTGCCGCATTTGATATTGGATTGAAAATGCTTGCTGGCTTCTCAATCAGAACTGGCCCGACACGCCTCAACCGGTTGGCTAAATGCCCGCGTCAGCGGGCAGATTCCCGACGCTTAGCAGATAGCCATCTGAGCATGTGAGTGGTTGTGTGTAAGCCGTTTGAGTGCAATCTCAAGCGCTTGGTCGTCGAACAGCTTGTTCTTACGGGCACTAGCACCGGCTCCACCTTCCCAGTGTTTCAATGCTTCGCGCACAGCAGGGACACTAGGGGAGACATTTTTCTGGCTCAGCAACCAATCGACTGTCGCCAGCAGCTCCATCCCAAATGGAGACTCAAAACCGTCAATCAACTCGGCAGTGCACTCCAAAGCTTGTGAGTACTCTTTGGCCTCCGTGTTGAGGTAGGTTTGGAGAAAGGCTTTACGGTCTTGGTCAAACCAGATGACATCGCTGATTTCCGCATCGCTGATGCGCTTATCGCAATGCAGATAGCTGCCATCCAAATTGTTAAGCAGATGCTCTAACCGATTGGCATACGGCCCATACTTGTGAGCAACAAACTTAAGGTCCAGCGGGTTCTTGAGGCCTGGCCGCTTTTCGATAGCACGTTCCAGGAACCAAGCCAGCTTCTGAATTTCCAGCAGGCTGCATTCCATACCTAACACCCAGTAACGCCGTACCAGTTCAGCAATAAGTGCGCGTGCCGGTGTGAGTTTCTCCACGCCGCTGCGTTTGGCGACATTCAGGTACTGATTGGAAGGCTCGAATACCAGCACATCGACGTTCAGATCACTTAACACATCAACGATCTGCTCGCGAACCTCAGGCCATTTCAGCCCCCCGTTACCCGCACCTAATGGCGGAACAGCCACGGACTTCACATGGTTTTCAATCAGAAAGCGACGTAGATCATGTAGACCTTCGGTTATCCATGCCATCTGCGAAGGTGATCGCCAGTGACGCTTAGTCGGGAAGTTAACGATCCAACGAGGGCCTTCCAGTTCGTTGACCGCAGTGACGTGAACCTTGCCTGTTTCTACCTCGCCAGCCTTACAGGCCGACGCGTACAAACGATAGTTCTCTGCAAAGCGCTCTTTGAACATCAGCGCGATGCCTTTGCCCATCACGCCCACGGTATTCACCGTGTTGACGAGGGCTTCGGTGTTGGCTTCCAGAAGGTTGCCTTGGGTGAATCTGATCATTGGAAATACCATCCCGGACGCGCATGAACGGACAACGTCAGGCCTCGGGCGACGACGTCCTGTTCTATGCGTTTTTTCGTTGCATCGGTGTAACACATGATGCCAAGGAGTCCTGTAATCGGTAGGTGGTGGTGAATCAGCGCCTCAGCCTGATAACGCTCCATTTTGCGAGGGTCATCGGGGTCACGTTTGAAGTCGCGTCGTTGAAGGATAGACCAATCGATCTGGTGGAGATTCGCCAAGTCGCTGTAATAGTCTGTCCAATCCGGGTACGCATGTGCGTTTGTGAAGACGAACGGTAGGCCAAGCTCGGCGACGCGGTGCAAGCTTGAGACGAGAATTACGATTTCGTCATTGTTGCGCTGCTGCACGCTCCACCCGGAGTGAATATTTTTCATCATCACAGAGAAGGGTGTGAAATAGAAGGGTACGTAGTCTGACAAAAAGCCTGCAGGAGCAATGGGGACATAGCGCGTGCGGCGTTTGTCGATTAAATCAACATTGCCTATGTTCACATACTGCGCAGCCTGCACCTCGGAGCTGGGGCAGTGCAGGCCGTTGTCCAGAATCCAGGGCAGATTGTCGCGATGAACGATCCGCCAGATCAGAGCCTTTTCAGGATTCAGGTTGTTATAAATCATCTAAGAAACATTCCCCGATTCACTCCGATTTGTACATTAACACCGGCCTCGCGCATTTTAGACTCACAGAGGGCTTCTACTTCGGCATTAGAAACAAAAATCTTGAAGAAATCGTTAGGCGAAACTACATCGGGTGATAGGCACTCCGCCATGCAGATGCTTTTGCATTGTGGGTCATGGTAGTCCCTGGCATTCATGACGTCCCAATTGATGGCCTCGAAGCCCTCAGCATAATCGAGCAACTGAATGGCATCGTTAGCCAATGGATGGCGGGGAATGACCTTCCATTGCTTTCTGATTGCAACGTTTCGACGAACCGTAATCACAACAAACTGGGCGTCAGACCTTCTGCGCTGAACGCTTCCATCGAACGGGTTTGCGGCAAACCAGTGGAAAGGTACGTACTGCTCTAGTGCGAGACCTTGTCGTTTTTTCAGAATCTCGGCATCAGCCACGTCTTCGAACGCCCTGAGCTGCGCTCGCGGTTTTAGCCCGTTTTGAAAAATACTGCTCAGATTTTCTAGCGAAGTGAGGTGATAGAGAAGTTTTTGTTCCTTGATATCCGGCATATCGGTCTCCTTGACCTACGTATGAGCTGAAGTTATTTCATTCCTGCTCGCTCATCAGTTGGCAGGATGAGATAAGTGATTCTATTGTGATATCAGCTTGGGTCGCAATGGCCATCCTTTTATGGAGGACGGCTGAAAAATCATATGAGTCAGCAGTCCTGCCGCGTTCTCGAATTCGTTGTGCGAGCAGGTTAGATACCTTTCATTTGCGGGACATTTCCTAGAGAATCCCAGCCGCTTGCGCCTGCGGAAATGCACGACTAGGCTGCGGATCGTCACTGCACATCCAGTGATCGGGTTTAGTCGCTCGGATTCGATTGGTACACACTTTTTATTGGAGTTGTGCCATGGAAAACGTTGTTTCAGATATGCCTTCTTCGCGTGGGCCTAACCCATTTACTGTTAATGAAGAGCTGAGCTTCGAGGATGCTTGGGTGCGTGTGGCTGAGTTGCTGCAGCGTGCAGTGGCTACTTCGCAGGTGCTTGGGGAACCGCTGGGTGCGCCGCAGAGGGCGGTGATGCATTTGGTGGAGATGGCGAAGATGGTGGCGGACCGGGCTGTGGAGTGTTTGCAGCCTAAGTGACGCGGATAGAACGCAGGCGGGGCGATACGTGCCCGCCTTTTCGATCATTCAATTGTCCAGCAGCTGTTGGACAATTGAACTGTATTCTTACAGGCATTAAAAAGCCGGCTTGTGGCCGGCTTCTCGGGGACTGCCTCAGCTTGTTTTTGACAAACCTCACCAGCCTTCAAATCGCTCAGCCCACATTGCGTCAGGCTGAATAGTAGGGGCATCCGCGGGAACTCCTCCGCATCGCCTGACAGGGCAAATAGCTAAGCCATCCCCCTGCCAAATGTGCGGCGCATTCTACCCACATTCACCTCAATTGCCCACCTCCGGTTCCGATTTAGAGCCTTCCCAGCCCAACAGGTGTTCATCCAGCGGCACGGGCGGGCGGCGGTTGTTGAGGGTGGACCACCAGAATACCCAGCCGACGATCTTGAAGCTTTGTTCGAAGCGTTCTTCGTGGTTGAGGTATTCGTCCGGGTGTTCGGCGGCGTTGTGGCTGCGCATGCGCAGGCCTCCGCCGGGGCGGTTGTAGAGGTATTTGATGCGTAGCATGCCGTCGTGTTCGACGGCGTAGATTTCGCCGTCGATGATTTGGGTGCGGCCGCGGTCGATGGCGAGGGTGGCGCCTTGTTGGATGATGTCGGTCATGCTGTTGTCGACCATGTAGGCGCCTACGGCGCGGTTGGGGTTTACGTTGAGGGTTTCGAGGGTGTGCAGCGAGAGGCGGATGCGTTCGGTTGAGGTGAAGGTGGGGTGGAGGGGGATCTCCACGTCGGTTTTTTCCGGGCGGCAGGCGGGGCCTGTGAGGTATTTGCCAGTGTCTTCGCGGGTGGCGAGTGCTTTCCTTGCATCGGGGCCTTCCAACAGGTAGTTGGCGGGCGGGTGTTTGGGGCCTCGGCCGTCGCTTAGCCAGCGACTGGAGACGCACAGCAGTTCTGCGATCTCGTTGAGTCGGCCCATGGGGACGCCGCGTTTGAACCAGTTGTTCACGTGTTGAGGCGTGACGCCGCGGTTCTTGGCGAAGTCGGAGGCGGAAAGATGAACTTCCCGAAGTAGCGCTTTTAAACGATCACCTGATGTATTCATAAACGCAGAGTTTACTGGCCGGAAAGTCTAATCAAATAAACCATGCGTTGAATTGCATATGTAGGATTTGGCTTAGTTGTGGCCTGATCTTTCAGGTGTACGCCTTAGTTAAACGTTTTCAAATAAACATTGAACTTGATGTTTAATCTTGCGCATAAAAAAGCCCCGAATGATCGGGGCTTTTTTGTTTGCCGTGGCAATGAGGCGCGGGTATCAGCCTTTGTAGGCGGCAACCGACTTCATGATCTCGGCGCGGGCGGCGTCTGCGTTGCCCCAACCGTCGATCTTCACCCATTTGCCTTTTTCGAGGTCTTTGTAGTTCTCGAAGAAGTGCTTGATCTGTTCCAGCAGCAGTGGCGGCAGGTCGGTGTATTCTTTCACGTCCACGTACAGCTGGGACAGCTTGTCGTGTGGCACTGCGATGACTTTGGCATCGCCGCCGCCGTCGTCGGTCATGTTCAGGATGCCGACTGGGCGTGCGCGGATAACCGAGCCTGGAGTAACCGGGTAAGGGGTCACGACCAGTACGTCGAGGGGGTCACCGTCGTCAGCCAGGGTGTTAGGGATAAAACCGTAGTTGGCCGGGTAGAACATCGGGGTGGCCATGAAACGGTCAACGAACAGGCAGTCGCTGTCTTTGTCGATTTCGTATTTGATCGGCGCGTGGTTGGCCGGAATTTCGATCGCGACGTAGATGTCGTTCGGCAGGTCTTTGCCCGCCGGAATCTTGCTGTAGCTCATTGGGCGTTGCCCCCGTAGTTGACCATATGACATGGCCGGATTGGCCTAAAAGTGGCGGCGATTATAGGCATATTCTGACGCCGATGCCATGCGCCAAGCGTCGTACGGTCATTCGCCGTGTGGCTGATAACGTGGGTCGCTGGCTTGCAGTTGATTCAGGCGCGCCAACGGATCCTGGCGGTAAAAGCGGCTGAGTTGGGCGTACACCTGTGGATAGCTGTCGACCAGCAGATCCGGGGCACTGAAGAAATACTCGCTGGTGACGGCAAAGAATTCCGCCGGGTTTTCCGCAGCGTAGGGGTCTATCGCTGTCTCGGCGTCCGGGTTGGCGTCGAGCTGGCGGTTGAGGTCATCGAAGGCGCCTTGCATCACGCTGGCCCATTCCTGCACGCGCATGTCGTGGTGCAGCGGCGGCAGGCCGTTGGCGTCGCCGTTGAGCATGTCCAGCTTGTGCGCCAGTTCGTGGATGACCAGGTTGTAGCCTTCCCACTGGCCGCTGCCGAGCACGCCCGGCCAGGCGAGGATCACCGGGCCTTGTTGCCAGGCTTCGCCGCTGTGTTCGCCGTCCCATTCATGTTCGACGCCGCTGGCATCGCGATGGCGTTGCGGGCTGAGAAAGTCGTCGGGGTACAGCACGATTTCATGGAAACCCTGGTACCAGTCGAGGTCGCCGAGGTTCATCAATGGCAATTGCGCTTGAGCGGCGAGCAGCAGGCGTTGTTCCTGGTGCAATTCGACGCCGGGCAGGGCGGTGAGGTGTTTTTCGGCGAGGAACACCACGCAGGCTTCGCGCAGCCACTGGTCTTGCTCGGCGCTGATGCCGTCGAGGAAGGTCAGGTGCTGGCGCACCCGCTGCCAGGTGTCATCGGCAATCGGGTGCTTGGCCAGCAGGCGCCGGCGACGCCAGGCGCTCAGGGACCACATTGGCGGTCAGTGCGGGTTGGCTTCGGAGGAGGTGCGGCCAAAGCGGCTGCGCACCACGCCAATGATCATCGGCACCAGCGACAGCAGGATGATGAACACCACCAGCAGCGACAGGTTTTTCTTGATAAATGGCACGTTGCCGAAGAAGTAACCCAGGGTCACCAGGCCGCCAACCCAGAGGATGGTGCCCAGCACGCTGAAACCGAAGAAGCGCGGATACGGCATTTTGGCCACGCCGGCGACGAACGGCGCGAAGGTGCGCAGGATCGGCAGGAAGCGCGCCAGGGTCACAGTCTTGCCGCCGTGCTTGTCGTAGAAGTCGTGGGTTTTTTGCAGGTAATCGCGACGGAAAATCTTCGAATTAGGGTTGCTGAACAAGCGCTCGCCGGCCGTTCGTCCTATGACGTAGTTGGTGCTGTCACCAAGGATCGCTGCCAGCATCAGCAGGCCTGCCAGTAATACCGGGTCCATACCGCCACCGGCCGCTACGGCACCGGCGATGAACAGCAGGGAATCACCCGGCAGGAAGGGCATGACCACCAGGCCGGTTTCGCAAAAAATAACCAGGAACAGAATGGCGTAGATCCACGGACCGTAATTGGTTACCAGCATGTCGAGGTAGACGTCGAGATGCAGGATAAGGTCTAGCGGGTTGAAATCCATGGATGGCACCTGTGTGAATGGCCCGGCTCAGCAGGCCTGTGCGGAAGCTCGGGCAATAAGGCTACAAGTAATTGTCGCGGTTCTTACAACCCTGAAAGGTCGGCATTATACGGATTGAACGGTGAAAAGCGTGTTGCTTTTGTAGCGGGGAGTGTCGCGAAAGTGTGAAGCGGTCGGGATTGGTTTTTTGTGGGAAGGGGCTTGCTCCCAATTGCGGTGGGTCAGGGACAAATTCGTTAACTGACACCCCGCAATCGGGAGCAAGCCCCCTCCCACAGGGGATCTGAAGTGTTTGGGGGGATTGGGTCACTCTTCGTTGATCGGCAACACATAGTTCTTGAACTCGGTGTCTTCACGAAAGCCTATGGACTCATAGGTCTTCTGCGCCACGTCATTGTCGCTGCTGGTGGACACGCGCAATCGCACCGCATGGGTTTCCTTGGCCATCTTCTTCGCCGTGCGCATCAGGTTGTCGGCCACCAATTGCCGACGCGCGTCCTCGGCCACATAGATGTCGTTGAGGATCCACACCCGTTTAAGCGACAACGAAGAAAAGCTCGGATACAGCTGGCAAAATCCCAGCAGCCGCTTGTCATCATCGTCGGCCAGGGCCAGGTAGATCACCGACTCCTTACGCCGCAGGCGCTTTTCCAGGAACGCCCGGGATGAGTCCGGGAACGGCAGGGCCCCGTAGAACTCACGGTATTTGACGAACAACGGGGTCAGCAGGTCCAGGTGTTCCAGGGTCGCTTGAGTAATCCGCATGCCAGGCCTCAACTTCCAAATGGGGTATGACCACACGAGCGGCCGTGACTTGATGCTGCCTAATGACGCCAAAAAGCGCAATCGTGCCGCTATTGGTCATCCGGTGGGCTGAGCAGGAAATTGCCCTTCATCAGGTCCGGATCGTCGGATTCGAGGGTCTGAACCTGCGCCTCATCCTTAAGGTTGACCCCCGACAACTGCCGCCGACACGCCTCTCGCATCAAGTACAGCAGGCGATGAGCCGCCATGCCGTAACTCAAGCCTTCGAGCCGCACATTGGAGATACAGTTGCGATAGGCGTCGGTGAGACCGACCTTGGGGTTGTAGGTGAAATACAGGCCCAGGCTGTCCGGCGAGCTGAGCCCCGGCCGCTCGCCGATCAGGATCACCACCATCTTGGCTCCCAGCAGTTGGCCGATCTCATCGGCCACCGCCACGCGGCCCTGTTCCACCAGAATTACTGGCGATAAGGACCAGCCTTCGGCGTGGGTCTGTTCCTCCAGGCGCGCCAGAAATGGCGCGGTATGTTTATGCACGGCCAGCGCCGACAGGCCATCGGCGACCACGATGGCCAAGTCCACGCCACCGGGGTGTGCCAACGCGTAGTCGCGCAAAGTCTGGGCCGACTCATCACTCAGGCGCCGCCCAAGGTCCGGGCGCTGCAGGTACATATGCCGGTCTACGGCGGCGCTGTGCAGCAACAGGCTGTCGCGGCCGCGTTCGGCGAATTGGCTGCTGAGCCCGGCGTGATCGAAGGGCAGGTGCACCGCGTCCCGCGCCTGGGCGTGGGCAAACTGGAAGTCCAACTGGGCGTTGGTGGGAATGCTGGTGCCAGTGCGGCCCAGGGCAATGCGCGCCGGGGTCAGGCGGCGCAATTCCAGCCAGGGGTTGTCAGGCAGTTCTGGTTGCACAGTCGGCTCCTTCATCCCAATTGCGCCAAGGCATGGCGAAACGCTGGCGGCAGGCTGTTGCCAAAATGCACCTTGCCGTCGGCTTGCGTAAAGATGCCCATTTTCGCCAGCCACTGTTCAAACTCCGGTGCCGGTTTTAAACCCAATGTTTGCCGGGCGTACAAGGCGTCGTGGAACGAGGTGGTCTGGTAGTTGAGCATGATGTCGTCAGAGCCGGGGATGCCCATGATGAAGTTGATGCCGGCCACGCCCAGCAGGGTCAGCAGGGTGTCCATGTCGTCCTGGTCGGCTTCGGCGTGGTTGGTGTAGCAGATGTCGCAACCCATGGGCACGCCAAGCAACTTGCCGCAGAAGTGGTCTTCGAGGCCGGCGCGGATGATCTGCTTGCCGTTGTACA
This sequence comes from Pseudomonas haemolytica, assembly GCF_009659625.1. Taxonomy (GTDB): domain Bacteria; phylum Pseudomonadota; class Gammaproteobacteria; order Pseudomonadales; family Pseudomonadaceae; genus Aquipseudomonas; species Aquipseudomonas haemolytica. The sequence goes on from NZ_VOIW01000008.1 coordinate 18,094, forward strand.
GGTACTCCGGGCCGATAAAACCGACCACGGTGTTCACCAGGAATGGCTTGAAGTGCCGGGCCACCGCGTACGCACGGGTTTCGCAAGTTTGCTGGTCGACGCCAAAATGCGCATTGGCCGACAAGGCGCTGCCCTGGCCGGTTTCGAAATACATCAGGTTCTGGCCCAGGGTGCCGCGCTTGAGGCTCAAGCCGGCGTCGTACCCCTCTTGCAGCACGCTCAGGCTGATACCGAAACTGGCGTTGGCGGCCTCGGTGCCGGCAATCGACTGGAACACCAGGTCCAGCGGGACGCCACGGTTGATCGCCTCGATGGAGGTGGTGACGTGGGTCAGCACACACGCTTGGGTGGGGATCTCGTAGCGCTGGATGATCGCGTCGAGCATTTCCAGCATGGCGCAGATCGAGGCGATGCTGTCGGTGGCCGGGTTGATGCCGATCATGGCGTCGCCATTGCCGTAGAGCAGGCCGTCGAGAATGCTCGCGGCAATGCCCGCCGGTTCGTCGGTGGGGTGGTTGGGCTGCAAGCGCGTGGATAAACGCCCGCGCAGGCCCAGGGTGCCGCGAAACTGGGTGACCACGCGGATCTTTTGCGCCACCAGCACCAAATCCTGCACGCGCATGATCTTGGACACGGCGGCAGCCATTTCCGGTGTCAGCCCTGGCGCTAATGCGCGCAGGGATTGTTCATCGGCCGCATCGCTGAGCAGCCAGTCACGCAGGCCGCCGACGGTGAGGTGGCTGACCGGCGCAAACGCCTGTTTATCGTGGGTGTCGATGATCAGCCGGGTGACTTCATCGCTTTCATAAGGGATCAGCACTTCCTGCAGGAAGTGCTTGAGCGGGATATTCGCCAGCGCCATCTGCGCGGCTACCCGTTCGCCGTCGTTCTGTGCGGCGACACCGGCGAGGAAGTCCCCGGAGCGTGCCGGGCTGGCCTTGGCCATCACGTCCTTGAGGTCGTCGAAGCGGTAGGTGTGTGCACCCACCGCGTGGGAAAAGCTTGCCATACAGTGTCTCCTTGGTGGCGCGGGCACGCTGTGCGCGAGGTGCCCGCGTCGAGGTTTTCGGCAATCAGTGCAAGGCGGCCTCTGCGGCCTGGATCGCCGCGAACTCTTCTTCTGGCGTGCCTGCTACCAAGTGATGCCGGCTGTAGAAAGCAAAGTAAGCAATTAATACTCCATAGATGATCGCGGCGCCAATCACCACGCGTGGATCCACCAGGAAGCCCGCCACCACGGCCACGCAGGCCAATACCAAGGCCACGCCCGAGGTGAAGATGCCGCCCGGCGTGCGGTAAGGACGGTCCATTTTGGGGCGGCGGATGCGCAGGGTGATGTGCGCAGCCATCATCAGTACGTAGGAAATCGTCGCGCCAAACACCGCCACCAGGATCAGCAAGTCACCCTGGCCGGTCAGCGACAGGCCGAAGCCGATGATCCCGGGGATCACCAACGCCAGCACAGGCGCCTTGCTTTTGTTGGTTTCGGACAGTTTGCGCGGCAGGTAGCCAGCGCGAGATAAGGCGAAGATCTGCCGCGAATAGGCGTAGATAATCGAGAAAAAGCTCGCGATCAAACCGGCCAGGCCCACGAGGTTGACGAAGCTGCCCATCCAGGTCGAACCGCCATAGGACAACGCCAGCGCCTCAACCAATGGGTTGCCTGATTTGATCAGCGCGTAGGTGCCCGCACCGCCCGGCGCGATCACCAGGATCAACAGGGCGAAGCTGGTCAGCACCACAATGGCGCCGATCAGGCCGCGGGGCAGGTCGCGTTTCGGGTTCTTGGTTTCTTCGGCGGCCAGGGGCACGCCTTCAACCGCGAGGAAAAACCAGATGGCATAGGGGATCGCGGCCCACACACCGACGTAGCCGAACGGCAGGAAGCTGCTGGCGCCCTTGGCTTCGGTCACCGGAATATCCAGCAGGTTGGCGACGTTGAAGTGCGGCACCATCGACACCAGGAACACGCCCAGGGCAATCGCGGCGATGGCGGTAATCACGAACATCAGCTTCAGGGCTTCACCGACGCCAAAGATATGGATGCCGATAAAGATGATGTAGAACGCCAGGTAGATCATCCAGCCGCCGATGCCGAACAGCGACTCGCAGTAGGCGCCGATAAACACTGCGATGGCGGCGGGAGCGATGGCATATTCGATCAGGATCGCAGTGCCCGTGAGGAACCCGCCCCAAGGGCCAAAGGCACTGCGGGCAAAACCGTAGCCACCGCCAGCGGTCGGGATCATGGACGACAGTTCGGCAAGCGAAAAGCACATGCACAGGTACATCGTCGCCATCAGCAATGTGGCGAGGAACATGCCGCCCCAGCCACCTTGGGCCAGGCCGAAGTTCCAGCCGGCGTAGTCGCCGGAGATCACGTAGGCAACGCCAAGGCCAACCAGCAGCACCCAGCCGGCGGCACCTTTTTTCAGTTCGCGTTGTTGGAAGTAGTCGGTGCCGACTTTTTCGAAGTCGACAGATGAACTTGTGGGTTCGCTAGGCATGGGAAAGTACCTTTCATTCTTATTGTTTTAACTCGGCCTCTGTGTGCCGAATGCGCATCGCAAATACTGATGAAGATCCAAATGTGGGAGGGGGCTTGCTCCCACATTTGATTGCATTTCAAATGTGGGAGCGGCTCGTTAGTTAGAAGAAACCCAACGGATTAATGTCGTAGCTCACCAGCAAGTTCTTGGTCTGCTGGTAGTGATCCAACATCATCTTGTGCGTCTCACGCCCCACGCCCGACTTCTTGTAACCGCCAAACGCGGCATGCGCCGGGTACAGGTGGTAGCAGTTGGTCCACACGCGGCCGGCCTTGATCGCCCGGCCCATGCGGTAGGCGCGGTTGATGTCGCGGGTCCACAGGCCGGCGCCCAGGCCGAACTCGGTGTCGTTGGCGATCGCCAGGGCTTCGGCTTCGTCCTTGAAGGTCGTGATGCTCACTACCGGGCCGAAGATTTCTTCCTGGAACACGCGCATTTCGTTGGTGCCCTTGAGCAGGGTCGGCTGGATGTAATAGCCGGTGGCGAGGTCGCCCGTGAGCTTCTCGACCTTGCCACCGGTCAGCAGCTGCGCGCCTTCGCCCTTGGCGATTTCCAGGTAGGACAGGATCTTGTCGAACTGCTGCTCGGACGCCTGGGCGCCGACCATGGTGTCGGTGTCCAGCGGGTCGCCACGTTTGATTGACTCGACCTTCTTCATCACCACTTTCATGAAGTCGTCGTAGATCGACTCTTCCACCAGCGCACGGGATGGGCAGGTGCACACTTCACCCTGGTTGAAGAACGCCAGCACCAAGCCTTCGGCGGCCTTTTCGATGAATTGCGGTTCGGCTTTCATGATGTCGGCGAAGAAGATGTTCGGCGACTTGCCGCCCAACTCGACCGTGGACGGAATGATGTTCTCGGCCGCCGCATGCATGATGTGCGAGCCCACAGGTGTGGAGCCGGTGAAGGCGATCTTGGCGATGCGCTTGCTGGTGGCCAGGGCTTCACCGGCTTCTTTACCGAAACCGTGTACCACGTTGAGTACGCCCGGCGGCAGCAGGTCGCCGATGAGTTCCATCAGTACGTTGATGCCCAGCGGCGTTTGCTCGGCGGGCTTGAGCACCACACAGTTGCCGGCGGCCAGGGCCGGGGCGAGTTTCCACGCGGCCATCAGCAGCGGGAAGTTCCACGGGATGATCTGGCCGACCACGCCCAGCGGCTCGTGGAAGTGGTACGCGGCGGTGAGCTCGTTGATTTCGGCGCTGCTGCCTTCCTGGGCACGGATGCAGCCGGCGAAGTAGCGGAAGTGGTCGGCGGCCAAGGGGATATCGGCGTTGAGGGTTTCGCGTACGGCCTTGCCGTTGTCCCAGGTTTCGGTGACCGCCAGCAGCTCAAGGTTCTGTTCGATACGGTCGGCGATTTTCAGCAGCACCAGCGAGCGATCCTGAGCCGAGGTCTTGCCCCAGGCGTCAGCCGCGGCGTGGGCGGCGTCCAGCGCTTTGTCGATGTCTTTGGCGGTGGAGCGCGGGAATTCTGCGATGGGTTTGCCGTTGACCGGCGAGGTGTTGGTGAAATAGTTGCCATCGACCGGTGCGACGAATTCGCCGCCAATATAGTTGCCGTATTTGGCCTTGAACGAAACGATGGCGCCTTCAGTACCGGGGTGTGCATAACGCATGGTGGGCATCTCCTGCTTTTATGTTTATTGGAGTACAGCGCGGCAAGCGCGTTATAAAGCGTAGAGCAAGGGCCGGGCCACTGCTGTGCAGGCTAGGTAAATCAAGGGGTTGGGCTTTGTTGCAAGGCGTTGCTGTCACCCTTGCGATACAGTCGGTGTGACAGTTTGTGCCATAAACGCTACGGCCTGTGACCGGCGGGTCGGCCCGGGATTGCAATGGTGGGATGGCTGGGGGATGCTGGGCGTTCTCACGCAGAGAGAATAATAAGAACATGCATAACGATCATTTCAGTCGCCATGCCCAGCAGGTCTTGACCGTCACCCGCGGGCAAGAGCTTTCCCAAGGGCCTGGCAGCGATCCGTCCATCGCCCGTTCCTGGCTGCGCTGCCTGGAGGACTACCACCTCGACCCTGCTCAGACCATCGCTCCCACTGTGCTCGAACATGGTCGGCTGTTGGAAAGCCGCGAACGCCTGCGGCAAGTATTGCAGATCGCCGGCAGCGAGATGAACAGCCTGCATCAACAGCTCTCGGGCGCCGGCCATGCGGTACTGCTCACCGATGCGCGGGGCGTGATACTCAACTGTGTCACCGCGCCCTCCGAGCGCAAAATCTTCGAGCGTGCCGGGCTGTGGCTGGGCGCGGACTGGAGTGAGGCCTGCGAAGGCACCAATGGTATCGGCACGTGCCTGGTGGAACGCCAATCCTTGACCATTCACCGTGATGAGCATTTTCGCGGCCGCCATACCGGGCTGACCTGCTCGGCGAGCCCGGTGTTCGACCCGCACGGTGAACTGCTGGCTGTGCTGGACGTATCGTCGGCGCGCGAAGCGGTATCGCGCCAAAGCCAGTTCCACACCATGGCGCTGGTGAACCTGTCGGCGAAGATGATCGAGAGTTGCTACTTCCTGCGCCATTTTGAGCATCATTGGATGCTGCGTTTTCACCTGCAGGCCGAGTCGGTGGGCCTGTTCAGTGAGGGGCTGCTGGCGTTTGATGGTGAAGGGCGCATCTGCGCGGTCAACCAGAGTGCACTGAACTTGTTGGGGCAGCTGCGTGGTGGTTTGCTGGGGCAACCGGTGGAGGCGTTTTTCGATTGCTCCCTGGACCAACTGCTCGGTCGTGCCAGTGCCAATGCTACGGCCAGTTGGCCGTTGCGTACGCTCGATGGTCGGCATTTGTTCGCTGCGCTGCGCGGTCAGCCACGCAGCGTGTCGCCAGTCGTGACCCCGTTGCCCGAAGCATCACCCTTGCCAGGAATCTGCCTGGGTGACCCCGCCTTGCAAAATGAGTTTCGCAAGGCGTTGCGGGTGTTCGAGCGTGACGTTCCGCTGCTGGTCAACGGTGAAACCGGTTCTGGCAAAGAAGCCTTCGCCAAGGCCGTGCACCAAGCCAGCCAACGTGCCGATAAGCCCTTTGTCGCGCTCAACTGCGCCGCCATTGCGGAAAGCCTGATCGAGAGTGAGTTGTTTGGCTACCGTGGGGGCAGTTTCACCGGCGCTCTCAAAGAAGGCATGCGTGGCAAGTTGCAGCAGGCTGACGGCGGCACCTTGTTCCTCGATGAAATTGGCGATATGCCCCTGGCTTTGCAGACTCGCTTGTTAAGGGTGTTGGAAGACCGGATTGTGGTGCCCATCGGCGGCGAACCGCAATCGGTGAACGTGCGCATCATCAGCGCGACCCACCGTGATTTGCTGGCGCGAGTTGCCAGCGGCGCCTTCCGTGAAGACTTGTACTACCGTCTCAACGGCCTGGAAGTTACCTTGCCGGCGCTGCGTGAACGCAGTGACAAACCTCAGTTGTTGGATTTTCTACTGGCACAAGAAGCACAAGGGCAGGCGGTCGTGCTGGAGGCCGATGCGCGTCAGGCCCTGCTTGAGTTTTCCTGGCCGGGTAATGTCCGACAATTGCGTACGGTGTTGCGCACCTTGGCTGCACTGTGTGAGGGGGGGCGGGTAGGATTGATCGATTTACCCGCGATGATTCGCCACGCTTTCCACCAGGCGCCCATTTCCCTGCAACGGGGCAAGCAACCGTTGGAAGATGCCGAGCGTTTGGCACTGCTTGCCACATTGGAGCAGCAACGTTGGCATATGACCCTCGCAGCGGAGCAGTTAGGCGTCAGCCGCAACACCCTGTACCGCAAGCTGCGTAAGCATGGAATCGCTTTGCGCTCAGCCGGCTGAGTAGTCTCATGGGCACTGCCCTCTCTTTTACGGCTTTACCAAATCATTCGCTTGTTCCGCTCTTTTCGTATGAGAGGGCGGGGCGAATCGCGGCGCATTGAACAGATGTCATACTGTTTAATATCCTTATTCTGTTTTTATAAGTTTGGCAGTTGTGTCATCGTTGGAAATTGTTTGGTTTTCAGGGGTGTAGTGGCTGGTTGTTTGTGTTTGTGTGCCGAGTGGAACTGGATTAGGGTTATTTAATACTTAGAAGGGAAGGAAGCTCGGTAACTCAAGGAGTTTGATGTTAGTGGTGAGTTAATGTGTTTGTGATGTTTCTATAATAAAAGGTGACGATATGAGTATTTCAGGTTTTCCTGTTTCAGCCACTTTGCATGTAACTAATCCAATAGTCGGCGCACACAACCCGCCGGCACCCAAAAGTACGGAAAGTACGTCAGACCTGAATAACCCGACTGCCCAGACGCCCAGCGATGCACACACGGCTGGCGAAAATTCGCCTGAGGGTTCTGCGCGTGTTAAGCGGGGGATAAAACTTCCGGGCTTTCCACGGATTTTCCCGCGGCCAAAGCCACCGAAGATCGATGTTCCAAACGGCACCACTGGTATATTCAGGCCCAAGCCAACGATTCCCACGCGCCCGGTCGATGGCAGCCAGAACAGCAATGCGATCAGTAATTTCAGGAACCTTGTATTCAGGACGCAGCATCCGGGCTCACCACTCAGTGGGCCAGTCAAACCTGTGGTGACCAAACCCTCGACGTTCGGTGATGTGGCAACCAACCTGGTGGCGGCTGATCGCTTGGTCAAGGCCGGTGTGTTTAAAACTGACTCCTCGTTGAAAACCGTTACGCGTGATGCGTTTGTGAACGCTTCTGTAAACGGGCTGGTCAGCACGCCGCTGAGTATCGGTACGTACGCGGGCTCGGTTTGGTCTGGCGAGCACATCAAAGGCAGCTTCAGTGCCAATACCCCCTTGCTACCCCCGGCCCACCAACCGGCCCCGAGCCAGCAAACCAATGGTGTTACGGCAGGGCAAGATCGGACGGGTGAGCAGGATGCCGAAATCATTAACTTACGTTTGGATAATGCTGAGCTGAAAATGGTGTTTGCGGTGAATACGATTCAGGCGCTGGTTGAGGGAGGAGAGGGCAATGCTCTTGGTAAACATCCGAACTGGCCAACTGAAATCAATGCACGCCTGGACACTATTGAAAAACAATACATGGCTGCAGAGAACAACCTGGCAGCGTTTGCCGAGGAAAATGATTTTGTTTTCAAACCCTATAAAGATGAGTCTGCGGCTACGCCCAAAAGTGTCACTGAGCGTTTGAGTGCGCTTGATAAAAGGAACGACACGATCAATAAAGGTATTGGCAGAATAACGGCTATTCGGATGTTAGAGGTGCAGGACAATCAATCGATAGCTTGAAAGACGCCTGTCGGGTGTTATTGGGTCGTCTGAGTGCAAAGTACCAAGCCCGGTGTTGTACCGAAACGGCCTGACACCGGGCTTGGTTGCCGTTGATTGATTGGCAGAAAAAGAGTTGGGGGGAATCCCCGATCGTGGGTGCACGATAGCCGCGACCGCGTCGGTAAAGACACCGCGCTAATCGCTAAAAGAGTGCGATTTCCCCCTCCCTGCGCTAACCTGCCTCGATGTTTTACGAGGTCGACTATGCACATTCATATTCTCGGTATTTGCGGCACATTCATGGGCTCGATGGCGGTCCTGGCCAAAGAGCTGGGCCATCATGTCACCGGCTCCGACGCCAACGTTTACCCGCCCATGAGCACGCAACTCGAGGCCCAGGGCATTGAGCTGACTCAGGGCTACGATCCGGCGCAATTCGACCCGGCCCCCGATCTGGTGGTGATTGGCAATGCCATGTCCCGCGGCAACCCGGCGGTCGAGTATGTACTGAATAAAGGCTTGCCTTATGTCTCCGGCCCACAGTGGCTGGCGGACCATGTGCTGCAAGGTCGCTGGGTACTCGCGGTGGCCGGCACCCACGGCAAGACCACCACCAGCAGTATGCTGGCCTGGGTGCTGGAACATGCGGGCATGAGCCCGGGCTTCCTGATTGGCGGCGTGCCGCAGAACTTCTCGGTCTCGGCGCGCCTGGGCGATACGCCCTTTTTCGTGATTGAAGCGGATGAATACGACAGTGCCTTTTTTGATAAGCGCTCCAAGTTCGTTCACTACCGCCCGCGCACGGCGATCCTGAATAACCTCGAGTTTGATCACGCCGACATCTTCCCCGATCTGCCCGCCATCGAGCGGCAGTTTCACCACTTGGTGCGTACCATCCCAAGCGAAGGCCTGGTCATTTATCCGACCACCGAGCCAGCCTTGCAGCGGGTGATCGACATGGGCTGCTGGACTCCGGTGCAGACCACCGGCACGGGCGGCCAGTGGCAAGTCAAATTGCTCAGCGACGACGGTTCTCGATTTGAAGTGCTGTTCGAAGGCGAGGCCCAAGGCATCGTCGATTGGGGCATGACTGGCCAGCACAATGTCGCCAATGCGCTGGTGACCCTGGCGGCCGCCCGGCATGTCGGTGTGGTGCCTGCCATGGGCATTGCGGCATTGAGCGCATTCAAAAGCGTGAAACGGCGCATGGAGAAAGTTGCTGACGTGAATGGGATTACCATCTACGACGACTTTGCCCACCACCCAACGGCGATTGCCACCACCCTGGATGGCCTGCGCAAGCGCGTTGGCGATGCCCAGATCATTGCGATCATCGAGCCGCGCTCCAACTCCATGAAGCTGGGTGCGCACCGTGACGGTTTGCCCGAAAGCGTCAACGATGCCGACCAAGTGGTGTGGTATGCACCGGCCAACCTCGGCTGGGACCTGCCGGCGATTGCGGCGTTGTGCACGGTACCGTCGATAGTGTGTGATTCCCTGGAAGCCATCATTGAGCACGTCAAGCATCAGGCCAAGCCGGGCACCCATGTGGTGATCATGAGCAACGGTGGCTTCGGCGGCTTGCATGGCAAGTTGGCCGAGGCGTTGAAATGAGCGGGCCGGAACGCGTCACCCTGGCGATGACCGGCGCATCCGGCGCGCCCTATGGCCTGCGTCTGCTCGATTGCCTGGTGCGTGAAGACCGGGAGGTGCACTTCCTGATTTCCAAGGCAGCGCAGTTGGTGCTGGCGACTGAAACCGATGTGGCGTTACCGCCGAAAGTGCAGACGATGCAAGCGTTCCTCACCGAGTACACCGGCGCAGCGGCGGGCCAGATCAAGGTCTACGGCAAGGAAGACTGGATGTCGCCCGTGGCTTCCGGTTCCGGTGCGCCGGCTGCGATGGTGGTGGTGCCGTGTTCCACCGGCACCCTGTCGGCGATTGCCACGGGGGCTTGCAACAACCTGATCGAACGGGCGGCGGACGTGACGTTGAAGGAGCGTCGCCAGTTGATCCTGGTGCCGCGTGAAGCGCCGTATTCAAGTATTCACCTGGAGCACATGCTCAAGTTATCGAACATGGGCGTGACCATTTTGCCGGCGTCGCCGGGCTTCTATCACCAGCCGCAAACCATCGATGACCTGGTGGATTTTGTGGTGGCACGCATTCTCAACCTGCTGAATATTCCTCAGGACATGCTGCCGCGTTGGGGCGAACACCATTTGGGCGGCGATGAATAAAGCGCTGCTGGTATTACTGGTGTTGCAACTGACGGGCTGCGCCACGGCGCGTACGCTGGATGCCGCGCAACCGGGCGCGCCGGTGGTGTATGCCGGCACACGCCTGGATCTGTACGCGATTAATGGGGGGTGTTGCGCCAAGGACAGGTTTGGCGCCGAGGCGCCGAGTTATCCCCATATTGACCTGCCGGCCAGTGCGTTGCTCGACACGCTGTTGTTGCCATTGTCGTTATTGACCGTGCTGGGCGTCGGCTTCAACGCCACGGGCGGGCTCTGATCCCCGATCTTTTCGGCGACTAGAGCCCGCTCCCACATTTTTGATCTGTGTCAGGACTCTGAACCGGGTTATTTACCGAGCTTGCGCAACTCATCCGATTCCACCACCCGCACCCCATCCTGCTCTTCCAGCGCCAGTCGCCACATGGCGCGGGCCAGTTCGCAGACTTCGATACCGTGGTACTTGCCTGGAATCAAGCGCGACAACGGCCCGGCCAGTTGTTCGGCCAGGCGCGGTTCCAGCCGTTCCCCCAGCAGCAACGAGGGCCGCACGATGGTCAGTTGCGGCCAGTCCTGGGCCTTGAGTGTCTGTTCCATTTCCCCTTTGACCCGGTTGTAGAAAATCGAGGATTTCGGGTCGGCGCCAATGGCGCTGATAACGATCAAGTGTCGCGCACCCAGTTCCCGTGCGCGCTTGGCGAACGCCACGACCATGTCCAGGTCGACGGCGCGGAACGCCGCTTCGGAACCCGCCTGCTTGATGGTGGTGCCCAGGCAGCAGAAGGCAATATCCACTTGGCCGCTCAGTTGCGGCAGGAACACTGCCGGGTCGCCCACGGGGTTCTCCAGGCGTGGATGTTCAGCCAGCGGCTTGCGGCTGGGTGCCAGTACGCGGGTCACCGTGGGTTCGTTGAGCAGGCGGTCGAGCAGGTGCTCGCCAGTCAGCCCGGAGGCCCCGGCCAGCAAGATGTGCTGAGGTGTCAGGTACATGGTGTTTCCCCCTTGGTACAGGTTACAGCTTAGTTGCCTATGGCTTCCTTGCTATTCATTGAGACGCTTTCGAGCGCCTTTCGTGCCTGCTGTTTGCGTAATAGTTGCCAATGGGCGATCACGCCTTTAGGGGCCCAGATCTGCGGTTCGGAGGCTTCGAAGTTGTCCGCCTGTTCGCGCTCCGCCACCTGCAGTTGTGCCAGTTTGAAGGCGTGCTGCAAATCGTCCGTCTGATTAAAGGCTTGTGCGAAAAGGGCATCGCCGAAGTAGGTGAAGTCGGCTTCTTCGGAACAACCGAACGACACGCGATCTGCACGGGAGGCGGTCATGATCAGGGTGCGCTCATCCTTCAGTGCCGGGATGAACCCTCCGGAGTAGCAGGCGGAAATCACGATGATCTTGTCGCGGTTTTTCAACGGTGCCAACACGGCGGCCAGCTCATCGGCGGGCAGGTCGGCCAGTTCCATGCGCGGCTGGTCGAGCACCAGTTCGTGTTCGTGGGTGCCATGGCTGGTCATATAGATGAACACCAGGTCTTCCGGCCCGGTACGTTCGGCCAGGGTTTGTACGGAGCGTCGCAGGCTTTCACGGGTGGCCAGGGGGCGGTCGGCGATATGATCGCGGTGGTTGACCAGGCGCACCTGCCCGCGCGCGCCGAAGCGGGTAGCGAGCAGGTTGCTGACGTAATCGGCTTCGCGCAGGAACACGCTTTGCTTGCCATCACCAGCCAGCACCAAGGTGTACAGCTCGACGGCCGGGGTGGACGGGGGCACGCCGGCCAGGGCGTCATTGAGTAAGCGGCCTTGGGCAAGCACGCCGATTTCCAGTGGGTCTGGCAGCAGCTTGCCATCGGCGTCGCGCACGCGCAGGCCATTGACCCAGGTGCCAGCCTGTACGGCGCCGTCGGCGAGGACGAGTGTGCCGCGGCCCTGGTAGTTGTCGCTGTCGAAGCCACCGATATAGAAGCTGCCATCGGTGAGGTTCAGGCGGCCTTCGCCGGTAAAGCGCCAATCGCTGAACTGGCCGACATAGTGGCTGCCATCGACACCGATCAATTCGCCTTGGCCGGTCAGGGCGCCTTCCTTGAACTGGCCGATCCATACGTCGCCGTCGGCGTTTTCGTAGCGGCCTTTGCCGTTGAGCTGGCTCTGCTTGAATTGGCCGACATAGATATCGCCCTCAGCGCTGTTGAAGGTGCCGTTGCCTTCCAACTGCCCATCGACAAAGCGGCCGCTGAACTGATTGCCGCTGTCGTCATTGCGCTGGCCTTCGCCGTTGGGCTTGCCGTGGGCGAATTGGCCCTGGTATTGGCTGCCATCGGGGAGTTCCAGGCGGCCGAGGCCGGAGTACTGGTCGTCCTTGAATTCACCGCGATAGGTCATCTGCCCCTCTTTGAGGGTGCCTTCGCCGTTGCGTCGACCGTTCTTGAAACCGCCGACGTAGCTGCTGCCCGCGGTAGTCAGGCTGCCCTGGCCATCAAACAGGCCCTGCTGGAACTCGCCTTTATAGACTTCGCCATTACTGCCATGCCATTCGCCCTGGCCGTGCCACTGGCCTTTGTCGAACTGGCCGGCGTACCAACTGCCGTTGGGGTAGTCCACGCGACCCTGGCCTTGCAGCAGGCCGTTGACCACATCGCCCCGGTAACGGCCGCCATCGGGCAGGCGCGCATCGGGCGGCAACAGCGATTCGCCGTCTCCACAAGCGGTGAGCAACAGGGCAAGGGCGAGGGGGGCGAGTGGGCGCATAGCGGGATCCGGGTAATTGAGCGCCGAGTATGCCGCAGCCGCAGGATTCATACATAAATTTACATACACTGTGGCAAGGTTTATCGCCTCACCACAGTCGGGGCCTTACACGAAGCAGAGTGATAACGACTCGGCAATGTAAGCAGGTTTCTCCTGGCCTTCGATTTCCAGGGTAGCGGTGGCTTTGAACAGCCATTGCCCCGGTTTTTTCTCAGTGACGTCGGTAAGGGTGACGTTCAGGCGGACCTTGGAGTCAACCTTCACCGGCTGGATAAAGCGCACGCTGTCCAGGCCGTAGTTGACTGCCATCTTCAAGCCTTCGGGCATGATCAGGATGTCTTCCATCAGCTTGGGCATCAGCGACAGCGACAGGAAACCGTGGGCGATGGTGCTGCCGAAGGGCGTCTTGGCGGCTTTGACCGGGTCGACGTGGATGAACTGATGATCGCCAGTGGCCTCTGCGAACAGGTTGATACGGGCCTGATCGATGGTGAGCCATTCGGAACGTCCCAGTTCCTTGCCGACATAATCTTTGAGCTGCGCTACGGGTACATAGGGCATTGCGTCTCTCCTTGGTTCATCGTTTCTTATCCGCCCGGGCAGGGGCGTTTTTTATGGGTTACAGAGAACCAATGTAGATCATCATGAGCGCCCCGCACGGTCAAGCGACCCTGCGGTTGGCGAATGCCAGAGCATAGCGCTGGCGTGTTTATAATGCCGGCGAGCTTTGAGGGGGGAGAGAACGCATGCTGTTACGGGGCCTGACCTGGCTGGTGCTGTTTCAATTGATCGGCACGGCGATCAATCATTTGCTGTTGCCGGTGCTGCCGGGGCCGATCATCGGCCTGTTGCTGATGCTGGGCTTTTTGGTCTGGCGCGGTGAAGTCGGCGAGCCTCTGAGCCTGGCGGCGGGCAGCCTGTTGCGTTATCTGCCGCTGCTGCTGGTACCGCCGGCCGTGGGCGTGATGGTGTACGCCAAGGATATCGCCGCGGACTTCTGGGCCATCGTCGGTGCCCTGGTGTTGTCATTGGTGATCGCCATGGGCTTTGTCGGCGTGTTGATGCAGCAGATGGTCAAGCGCAAGGAGAAGGATCAATGATCCTCGACTGGCAGGGCGCCTGGACGGCGGTCATTCACCATCCGTTGTTCGGCATCGGTGTCACATTGGGCGCCTATCAGTTGGTGTTGGCGGGGTTCGAGAAAACCCGCTGGATTTTCCTGCAGCCGGTGCTGGTGTCCATGTTGCTGGTGATTGGCGTATTGCTCACCTGTGGCCTGAGCTACGCCGAATACCGCAAGAGCACCGAGATCATGGGCATCCTGCTCGGCCCCGCGACCGTGGCCCTGGCGGTGCCGCTTTATCTCAACCTGCGACGAATTCGCCAATTGTTCTGGCCGATTTTTACTACGCTGGTGGTAGGCGGGGTGTTGGCCACTGGCCTGTGTGTATTGCTGGGGTGGTGGTTCGGGGCCGAGCACATGATGCTGATGACTATGGCGCCCAAGTCGGTGACGTCGCCGATTGCCATGCTGGTCGCCGAGCAGATCGGAGGCGTGGCGGCGCTGGCGGCGGTGTTTGTGCTGATCACCGGGGTGGTCGGCGCGATGATCGGCCCGGCGTACTTGTCGCGCCTGGGTGTGCACAGCCCCGAGGCGCGCGGTATGGCGCTGGGCATGACCGCACACGCCGTCGGTACCTCGGTGGCCCTGCAGGAAAGCGAAGAATGTGGCGCCTTTGCGGCGCTGGCCATGAGTCTGATGGGCGTGGCCACGGCGGTGTTCCTGCCGCTGGCCGTGTCGGTAATTGTTTAACCCAGGTTTAAGGAAACCTTTATGAGTCTGGCGCTGTTCCCGCTCAATACTGTGCTGTTCCCAGGCTGCACCCTCGATTTGCAACTGTTCGAGGCGCGTTACCTGGACATGATCAGCCGCTGCATGAAAAAGGGCGAAAGCTTCGGCGTGGTGTGCATCCTCGATGGCAAGGAAGTCGGCATGGCCCCGGACGGCTACGCGTTGATTGGCTGTGAAGCGCTGATTCGCGACTTCAAGCAACAGGACAACGGCCTGCTCGGGATTCGTGTCGAAGGTGGGCGGCGTTTCCGCGTGCGTGACGCCGGCGTGCAGAAGGACCAACTGCTGGTGGCTGAAGTGCAGTGGCTGGAAGAGCCGCCGGACCGCGCGCTGGAAGAAGAGGACGCCGACCTGCTCGCGTTGCTCCAGGCATTGGCCGAGCACCCGATGGTCGCTTCGCTGGACATGGGCGCCCATGCCGACGGCCAGCGAGCCCTGGGCAATCAGTTGGCCTATTTGCTGCCCTTCACCGAGGCCGACAAGATCGACTTGCTGCAACTCGATGATCCGCAGCAACGGCTGGATGCGATCCAAATGTTGCTCGATGAGTTGCAGGGCGAGCTGTTCACCTAGATTCGGATTTGCCTGACGGAGTTTTCAGACTTTGCTTGGTCGTCTCAGCTGCGCCACCTGCAATATTTTCTGATCACACAACAATGATCGGGGATGACCATGATTCGTCTGACACCATCGGAGCAAGTCGCCTGGGACGCGTACTTTGTCAGCGTGACCACGCAATTACTCCAGCAGGATGCAAAGCGGGGCCCGGAATACATCGCCGAGCGCGCCGCCGAAGTGGCCGATGAGATGCTCCTGGAGCGACGCGAACGCTGTGTTGAGCGCCGCTCCGCTACCGTGGATTGGATCGGCCCGGCCAAGGGTCAATAGGCGTACCTGAGCAGTGCGTGGGGCGTGCCGGTAAAGGCGATAAAGCCGAGCACGGCTACCACGGCGGGCAACACCAGCCACCAGGCTTTTTGCGACATCGCCGGCAATGGGCTGCGGTATTCGCTCGCCCTCAGGCTGAATGCACACACGGTCATCGCCAGCAGCGTGCCGGCCAGGATGTCCGTGGGCCAATGAGCACCCAAGTAGACCCGCGACAGCGCAATGAAGGCGGCGGGAATACAGCCCAGCAACATCCAGGTCAGGCGTAGGCGCGTGGGTTGGCCGCGGCCGGCCAATACCGCGAGCGCCAGGAAGAACGCAAAGGCACCGGAGGCATGGCCGCTGGGCATGCTGAAGCTGGTCAGCGGGTCTGTGAGGATTTCCGGGCGGCCACGGGCGAAAAACAGCTTGGTGCCTGTGTTGATCACCGCCGCGCCGGCGAGCGTGGCGCCGACAAACACCGCATGGCGCCATTGCCGTGCCACTAGCAGCAAGCCAGTGAATATCGCGCTGGCGAAAAACATCTTCTTGAACTCACCCAGTTGGGTGACCCGCACCATCACCTCGTCCAGCCACGGGCTGCGATGTTCCTGCACCAGTGCGCTCAGGCCCTGGTCGAAGTCGTTGAGGTGGGGATAGCCGATAAACAGCGCAATCAATAAGACCAGGCTGGCACAACCGATCCACAGGGTGGCGCGACGATGGCCGCGTAGGCTGCTGTGCAGGCTCAGCGCCAGCAGGACCGCGAGGCAGGCCGCGACAATGGCTGCTTCCGGCCAGAAACCTTCTGGCAGTGGCAGGCGCAAAGCGGCACCGGCGGCCCAGCCTGGCATCAGGTAAGCCACCGACCAGCCTGCTGCGGCAATGATGCTCACGGCGGCAAAACGCGGGAAGGGCATGTCGCACATGCCGGCGACCATTGGCAGCATGGGGCGCAACGGGCCGATGAAACGCCCGACCAGCAGGCTGGCGATCCCGTACTTGTGGAAGTAGGTTTCCGCTCCATTCATCCATTCAGGATGGTGGCGAAGGCCGGGCAGGCGCCGGATGTTCTGATGGAAATGCCGGCCCAGATAGTAGGAAACCCCATCGCCCAATAAGCCGCCGAGGAAACCCAGCAAAAGGGTTTCACTCAGTGACAGCGCACCGCTGCCGGCCAGCGCAGCAATCGCAAACAGCAATACCGTGCCGGGTACGATCAGCCCGGCAATGGCCAGGCACTCCACGCACGCGACGATAAACACCGCCACTGCCAGCCATTGCGGGTTCAGGGTCAGCCAGCCGGTGATGCTATCGAGCCATTGGCCCATACAATCCACTCCATGTATGCAATACATAATCTGAAACGGTGAAGATCAACTGTGGGAGCAGCCGTCTCAATCAATTCAAAGTAAGAAATAATCGCGGCCTTCGACCTGCCCCCGGCGCAGCGGGTTCCGTGTGCAATAGGGCGCATAGCCCGCATCGACAAAGCGGTACATCAGGTGCTCATCACGCCCACTGGGGATGCCCAGCCGTGTGGTCTGGATGATCTGTGTGGGCTGCTGGCCCACATCTTCGACGTACAGCCGCTCCTGGTCGAAGCGCTTGGCGTCCCACATTGGCACCTTCAGGCCCAGCGCCTTGCACAGCAAGGTCTGGCCGGCGCACAGCTTTTGCGTGGGGCGTGGGCTGCCATCAGCGTTCGGGTTGTTCAACAGCATCTGGGCCAGGCTGGCCGGGCCGGAGATTTCATCAACCCATGGGTAGGCCGATTTGATCAATACGGCATTGCCCGGGCCATGGGCGCTGAAGTTCAGCGAATCACCACCACGGGCGTAGTACATGTAGATATGGCCGCCATCCAGAAACAAAGCCTTACGCTTTTCTGTGTAGCCGAGGGACGCATGGCTGCCTTTTTCGGCCACGTAATAGGCTTCTGTTTCAATAATGCGTGCCGAAAGCCAACTATCGCCGACACGATGGCGTATGACTTTTCCAAGCAACTCGCGCGCGAGCAGTTGTGCATCACGGTCGAAGAAGCAGTCGGGCAGGGCGCTCGCGGGGAACTGGGGGTTAAAACCGGGCATGGCGTTCAGGGTTATTACGGCTAAATGTGACGGAATAATAACAACTCCCACCTTAATTACGCCTGAACCTCAGGTTTTTACAGTTCATTTCGACCATCCGCCCCTCACCGCTGTCAGTCGGGCGGCGTCACAGCTATAATCTGCCGCTTTCCTCTTTGCCAAGACTCCCTGACCATGACTGAGTCCGTTCTTGACTATATGACCCGCCTGGGTCGCGCTGCCCGTCAGGCCTCGCGGTTGATCGCCCGTGCGAGCACTGCGCAGAAGAACCGTGCGCTGCTGGCGGCTGCCGATGCTCTGGATGCTTCGCGCTCCGAGTTGACTGCTGCCAACGAACTGGACTTGGCCAACGGCCGCGCCAATGGCCTGGAGCCAGCGCTGCTGGATCGCCTGGCGCTGACCCCGGCACGTATCGACGACATGATCGAAGGCCTGCGTCAGGTGGCCAAGCTGCCTGACCCCATCGGTGAAATCCGCGATATGCGCTACCTGCCGTCCGGCATCCAGGTAGGCAAGATGCGCGTGCCCCTGGGCGTGATCGGCATCATCTATGAGTCGCGTCCGAACGTGACCATCGACGCTGCGAGCCTGTGCCTCAAGTCTGGCAACGCCACCATCCTGCGTGGCGGTTCCGAGGCGATCAATTCCAACCGCGCCATCGCCGCCTGCATCCAGCAAGGCTTGGCGGTGGCCGAGTTGCCGGCCGAAGTGGTGCAAGTGGTGGAAACCACCGACCGCGCCGCCGTGGGCGCCTTGATCACCCTGCCGGAATTTGTCGACGTTATCGTTCCCCGTGGCGGCAAGAGCCTGATCGAGCGCGTCAGCCGCGATGCCAAGGTGCCGGTGATCAAGCACCTGGACGGCGTGTGCCACGTGTTTATCGACATCGCCGCCGACCTCGACAAGGCGATCCGCATCGCCGACAACGCCAAGACCCATCGCTACGCACCGTGCAACACCATGGAAACCCTGTTGGTGCACGTCGGCATTGCCGAGCGCGTGCTGCCGCCACTGGCTGCCATCTACCGTGACAAGGGCGTGGAGCTGCGCGGCTGCGAGCGTACCCGTGCATTGCTCGGTGCCGACGTGATCGAGGCGACGGAGCAAGACTGGTACACCGAGTACACGGCGCCGATCCTGTCGATTCGCATTGTCGACGACCTGGACCAGGCCATCGAACACATCAACACGTACGGCTCCAAGCACACCGACGCCATTGTTTCCGAGCATTTCAGCGATGCCCGGCGTTTCCTCAACGAGGTAGATTCTGCTTCGGTGATGGTCAACGCCTCGACGCGTTTTGCCGACGGCTTCGAGTACGGCCTGGGGGCGGAGATCGGTATCTCCACCGACAAGCTCCACGCACGCGGCCCGGTTGGCCTCGAAGGCTTGACCAGCGAGAAGTACGTGGTGTTCGGTGACGGGCATGTGCGCACTTGATGGCTAAACGCATCGGGCTGCTCGGTGGCACCTTCGACCCCGTGCACATCGGCCATTTGCGCAGCGCCCTGGAAGTCGCGGATGCGCTCGGGTTGGATGAAGTGCGCATGATGCCCAACGCGCGGCCGCCCCATCGCGACACGCCGCAGGTGTCTGCGCAACAGCGCCTGGAAATGGTACGCCTGGCTGTAGACGGTATAGCGCCGCTGGTGGTGGATGATCACGAGCTCAAGCGCGATAAACCGTCCTACACTGTCGACACCCTGGAACTGATGCGCGCCGAGTTGGCCGCAGATGACCAGTTGTTTCTGCTTTTGGGCTGGGACGCATTTTGCGGCCTGCCCTCTTGGCACCGCTGGGAAGAACTCCTCCAGCATTGCCACATCCTGGTTTTGCAACGCCCGGATGCCGACAGCGAACCGCCGGATGCCTTGCGCAACCTGCTGGCTGCGCGGTCGGTAAGTGACCCCTTGGCCCTGACCGGGCCGAACGGGAATATTGCATTCGTCTGGCAGACCCCGCTTGCGGTGTCCGCCACCCAGATCCGTCAACTGCTGGCCAGCGGGAAGTCGGTACGTTTCCTGGTGCCTGACGCGGTCCTGGCCTACATCGATGCGCACGGGCTTTACCGTGCGTCGAACTGAAAAGGCGCGCTTGAACGCACGACTCGTGCAGCAAGCGCCCGAACATACGAGCAAAACGAGTTTTATATGACGAACAAAGACGTAAGCAAAGTTAAGCGCAAAGGCACCTTCAAAAGCGCGCCGCTGCCGGTTGAAGCCCACGTTGGCCCGGAACTGGCTGGCGAAGAGCTGGTAAAAGTGGCCGTGGCCGCCCTGGAAGACGTTAAAGCCCAGGACATCCAGGTGCTGGACGTACGCGACAAGCAAAGCATCACCGACTTCATGATCATCGCCACCGGTACCTCCAACCGCCAGATCGGCGCGATGCTGGACAAGGTTCGCGAAGCCGTCAAAGCCCAAGGCGTCAAGCCACTGGGTGAAGAAGGCAAGGGCGACAGCGACTGGGTGCTGCTGGACATGGACGACGTGATCGTTCACATGATGACTTCCAACGCTCGCCAGTTCTATGACCTGGAGCGTCTGTGGAAAGGCGCCGAGCAGAGCCGTGCCGCCGATGGCAAGCACCACAGCCCGGAAGTGGGCCACGCGCACTTCGACAAGCTCAACAAAGACCAGGAATAAGGAACGGCTGTGCGCCTGCGTCTGATTGCAGTCGGTTCACGCATGCCCAAGTGGGTGGAAGAAGGCTGGCACGAGTATGCCAAGCGTCTGCCCGCCGAGCTGTCGTTGGAACTGGTGGAGATACCGCTCAATACCCGGGGCAAGAATGCCGACGTGGCGCGCTTTATCCGTCAGGAAGGCGAAGCCATGTTGGCCAAGGTCGGCCCCAACGAGCGCATCGTCACCCTCGAGGTGCACGGCAAACCCTGGAGCACCGAGCAACTGGCGGTGGAACTGGACCGCTGGCGCCTGGATTCGCGCACGGTCAATTTCATGGTCGGTGGCCCGGAAGGGCTGGCGCCGGAAGTCTGCGCGCGGGCCGACCAGCGCTGGTCGCTGTCGGCCCTGACGTTGCCGCACCCGTTGGTAAGGATTCTGATCGGTGAACAGCTGTATCGCGCCTGGACAGTCCTGTCCGGGCACCCTTACCACAAATAGTCTGCGCCGCCCCCGATGACCCAGCCGATCCGCATCAAGGACCACGAGAAAGACGCACGTCTGGTACGCGCGCGGGTCGTGTTCGGTGCCATTTTGGTGGTGGTGTTGCTGGGCGTGCTGATTGCGCGCCTGTATTTCCTTCAGGTGATCCAGTACGACTATCACTCCACGCTGTCGGAAAACAACCGGGTGCATGTGCAGCCGATTCCGCCGACACGCGGGCTGATCTTCGACCGCAATGGCGTGGTGGTTGCGGATAACCGTCCCAGTTTCAGCCTGAGCATGACCCGCGAGCGTTCCGGCGAATGGCAGCAGGTGCTCGATGTGATCGTCGAGGTGTTGCAACTGACGCCGGAAGACCGGGTGATCTTCGAGAAACGCATGAAGCAGGGGCGCCGGCCATTCGAGCCGGTGCCGATCCTGTTCGAGCTGACCGAAGAGCAGATTGCCCGTATTGCGGTAAACCAATTCCGCTTGCCGGGTGTGGAGGTGGTGGCGCAGTTGGTGCGGCACTATCCGCAAGGGCCACACTTTGCCCACTCGGTCGGCTATATGGGGCGGATCAACGAGAAAGAGCTGAAAACCCTCGACCCGGTCAATTACAGCGGCACCCATCATATCGGCAAGACCGGCATCGAGCGTTTCTACGAGCCCGAGCTGCACGGCCAGGTGGGTTACGAAGAGGTCGAGACCAATGCGCGCGGCCGCGTATTGCGCGTGCTCAAGCGCACCGACCCGGTACCGGGCAAGGACATCGTGCTGAGCCTGGACATCAAGTTGCAGGAAGCGGCCGAGATGGCTCTGGGTGGGCGGCGCGGCGCGGTAGTGGCTTTGGACCCGAAGACCGGCGAAGTGCTGGCGATGGTCAGCCAGCCGAGTTTCGACCCTAACCTGTTCGTCACCGGGATCAGCTTCAAGGCCTATGCCGAGCTGCGCGATTCCATCGACAGGCCGCTGTTCAACCGGGTGCTGCGTGGCTTGTACCCGCCAGGTTCGACCATCAAGCCGGCGGTGGCGATTGCCGGCCTGGACTCCGGCGTGGTCACCGCCTCCAGCCGTGTCTATGACCCGGGCTACTACATGCTGCCCAACTATGACCACAAATACCGTAACTGGAACCGCTCCGGTGACGGCTATGTCGACCTGGATACCGCGATCATGCGCTCCAACGACACCTACTTTTACGACCTGGCCCATAAGCTTGGGATTGATCGCCTGTCTGCCTACATGGGCAAGTTCGGCCTCGGTCAGAAAGTCTCCCTGGACATGTTCGAAGAATCCCCCGGCTTGATGCCGTCGCGGGAATGGAAGCGTGCGACCCGCCGTCAGGCGTGGTTCCCGGGCGAAACCCTGATTCTCGGGATCGGCCAGGGCTATATGCAGGCCACGCCGCTGCAACTGGCCCAGGCCACGGCGCTGGTGGCCAACAAGGGCATCTGGAACCGTCCGCACCTGGCCAAGACCATCGAAGGCGAGAAACCGCTGGATGAAAACCCGATTCCCGACATTGTGCTGCGCGACCCGTCCGACTGGGCCAAGGTCAACCACGGTATGCAGCAAGTGATGCACGGCGCGCGCGGTACCGCACGCAAAGCAGCAGCCGGCGCGCAATACCGCATTGCCGGCAAGAGTGGTACGGCCCAGGTGGTCGCGATCAAGCAGGGCGAGAAATATGACCGTTCCAAGGTTCAGGAGCGTCATCGTGACCACGCCTTGTTCGTCGGCTTTGCCCCGGCCGAGGACCCGAAAATCGTGGTGGCGGTGATGGTCGAGAACGGTGAGTCCGGCTCCGGCGTCGCCGCGCCTGTGGTGCGCCAGATCATGGATGCCTGGCTGCTGGCTGACGATGGCAAGCTCAAGCCCGAGTATGGCGGCCCCCCTTCAAGCCCCGAGGTTACGGCCCGTGAAGAGTAATTTTGACCGCATCCTCTCCAGTGAGGACGTGATGCGTCGCCGTGCGACGTTGCTGCAACGCCTGCACATTGATGGGCCGTTGCTGATCCTGTTGCTGACCCTGGCGGCCGGCAGCCTGTTCGTGCTGTATTCGGCCAGCGGCAAGAACTGGGACCTGCTGATCAAGCAAGCGTCTTCGTTCGGCCTGGGCCTGTTGTCGATGGTGGTCATCGCCCAGCTTGAGCCGCGCTTCATGGCCCGCTGGGTGCCCCTGGGTTATGTCGCCGGCGTGTTACTGCTGGTGGTGGTGGATGTCATGGGCCACAACGCCATGGGCGCGACGCGCTGGATCAACATCCCCGGGGTGATTCGCTTCCAGCCGTCGGAATTCATGAAGATCCTCATGCCAGCGACCATTGCCTGGTACCTGTCCAAGCGCACCTTGCCGCCCCAACTCAAGCATGTGGGCATCAGCCTGATCCTGATTGGCGTGCCCTTTATTCTGATTGTGCGCCAGCCGGACCTCGGCACCTCGTTGCTGATTCTCGCCGGCGGCGCTTTCGTGCTGTTTATGGGCGGCTTGCGCTGGCGCTGGATCCTCAGCGTGCTGGCGGCCGCCGTGCCTGTAGCCGTGGCCATGTGGTTCTTCTTCATGCACGACTACCAGAAACAACGGATCTTGACCTTCCTCGACCCGGAGAGCGACCCGTTGGGCACCGGCTGGAACATCATCCAGTCCAAGGCGGCCATCGGTTCCGGCGGCGTATTTGGTAAGGGTTGGTTACTGGGTACCCAGTCGCACCTGGACTTTTTGCCTGAAAGCCACACCGACTTCATCATCGCGGTGATGGGCGAAGAGTTCGGCCTGGTGGGCATTTGCGCACTGTTGCTGATTTACCTGCTGTTGATTGGTCGCGGCCTGGTGATCACTGCCCAGGCGCAGACGTTGTTCGGCAAATTGCTCGCCGGCAGCCTGACCATGACTTTTTTTGTTTACGTTTTCGTCAACATCGGTATGGTCAGTGGCCTGCTACCGGTGGTTGGGGTGCCGTTGCCATTCATTAGCTACGGCGGAACTTCGCTGGTGACATTGCTGTCAGCGTTTGGGGTTTTGATGTCGATTCATACGCATCGCAAATGGATCGCACAAGTTTGAATAAGGTGAAGATGTCAATGCAAGTAATGCGCGGCTGGGCGACTCGGCATGCGACCTGGATGGGCCTGATTGGGCTCCTGGGGGCAACGCAAGAGGCGCAGGCCGGTGACTACGATGGTTCACCCCAGGTCGCCGAATTTGTCGGTGAGCTGACCCGCGACTACGGTTTTGCCGGTGAGCAACTGATGGGCGTGTTCCGCGAAGCCCAGAAGAAGCAGGCGATCCTCGACGCCATCTCCCGACCCGCCGAACGCGTGAAGCAGTGGAAGGAGTATCGCCCGATGTTCCTCACCGACGCCCGCGTGGCCCGTGGCGTCGACTTCTGGCGCCAGCACGAGGCGGTACTGGCCCGCGCCGAGCAGGAGTACGGCGTACCGGCGCAGGTCATCGTCTCGATCATTGGCATCGAAACCTTCTACGGGCGCAACACCGGCAGCTACCGGGTGATCGACGCCTTGTCGACCCTGGGCTTCGATTACCCGCCCCGCGCCGAGTTCTTCCGCAAGGAGCTGCGTGAGTTCCTGCTGCTGGCCCGCGAAGAGCAGGTCGACCCGCTGACCCTCAAGGGCTCCTACGCCGGGGCCATGGGCTTGCCGCAATTCATGCCGAGCAGCTTTCGCGCCTACGCGGTGGATTTCGACGGCGACGGGCATATCAATCTCTGGAGCAACCCCGACGATGCCATTGGCAGCGTTGCCAGCTACTTCAAGCGCCATGGCTGGGTGTCCGGCGAGCCGGTGGTGATTCGCGCCGATGTCTCGGGTGAGCGCGCCGACGAAGGCCTGACCCAAGGTATCGAACCGGTCAAGACCGTCGGGGAGTTGCGAGCGCTGGGCTGGTCGAGTCAGAATGCGCCACGCGATGACATGCCGGTAACGGCATTCCGCCTGGAAGGCGCAAACGGCCCGGAATACTGGATGGGCCTGAAGAATTTCTACGCAATCACGCGTTATAACCGCAGTGTGATGTACGCCATGGCCGTGCATCAGCTGTCAGAAGAGCTGGTCCAAGCACGGGGCAACAAGTAATGCGGGTATCGCCGTTCAAAAAACCGCTCAAGCTGGTGGCGTTCACCGCGTTGTGCCTGCTGGTCGCCAGCTGCTCCACCAGCCCTAACCGTGCGCCTGCCAAAAAGGCCGGTGGCGCGGTGGTTCGTGCCCAGCCGGGCCTGGACATCAACCGCGCCCACAAAGATGGCGCGCCGTGGTGGGATGTGGATGTGTCGAAGATCCCGGATGCCACACCGACCCTGCACACCGGCCCGTACAAGGCCAACCCCTATACCGTGCTGGGTAAGAATTACTTCCCGCTGCAGGAATCCAGGACCTACGTGCAATCGGGCACTGCGTCCTGGTATGGCACCAAGTTCCATGGGCAGAACACCGCCAACGGCGAAGTGTATGACCTGTATGGCATGAGCGCGGCCCACAAGACCCTGCCGCTGCCCAGCTATGTGCGTGTGACCAACCTGGACAACAACCGCACGGTGATCCTGCGGGTCAATGACCGTGGGCCGTTCTATTCGGACCGGATCATCGACTTGTCCTACGCCGCCGCGAAGAAACTCGGCTATGCCGAAACCGGTACCGCACGGGTGAAAGTCGAAGGTATCGACCCGGCCCAGTACTGGGCCCAGCGTGGCAAACCGGCGCCGTTGATGCTCAACGAACCGCAAACCCCGCAACCGCAAGTGACGGCCTCGACCGGCAAGATCGAACAATGGACGCCACCACCCGCGCAGCATGCGCCGGATACCGTAGTGGTTCCTCATGCAGCACCGGGGGCTTCTACTATTGGTGGGCAGTACCTGCAGGTCGGCGCTTTCGCCAACCCGGATGCGGCAGAACTGTTAAGGTCCAAGCTCAGCGGCATGGTCAGCGCGCCAGTCTTCATCAGTTCCATCGTGCGTAACCAGCAAACCTTGCACCGTGTACGCATGGGCCCGATCGGCTCGCCCAGCGAGGTGGCGCAAGTTCAGAACAGCGTACGCCTGGCTAACCTGGGGCAACCCAGCGTGGTCACCGCAGAATAAGCAGTAACGGTTTGATGGCTCAGGTGCGCATGCGCGCTTGAACCCTGGTTGTTGGCTCGTGAACAATAAAAACCCAGGGGCAAGGGGTGAGCGGGCAACCGAACACGTGACAGTCTGGAAGCGGGCTGTCTGAATAGTTTTGCCCGCGAGGGCAAGTTTCCATAAGCAATTTCGAGAGACGGATGAACATCACCACCTTAGCCAAACGTACGTGCCTGCTTATCTCGCTGATCATCACCCCGGCCGCCTGGGCGGTTGAAATGGTGCCGGCCTCCCCGCAACTGGCCGCCAAGTCCTGGGTCCTCATGGATGCCGCCAGTGGCAACGTGCTGGTCGAGAGCAATGGTGACCAGCGCCTGCCACCGGCCAGCCTGACCAAACTGATGACCGCCTACATCGCGACCCTGGAAATCCGTCGCGGCCAGATCGGCGAAAACGATCCAGTGACCGTCAGCGAAAACGCCTGGCGCACAGGCGGTTCGCGGATGTTCATCAAGGTGGGCTCGCAAGTCACCGTGAGCGACCTGCTGCACGGCATCATCATCCAGTCCGGTAACGACGCCAGCGTCGCCCTGGCCGAGCACATCGCCGGCAGCGAAGATGCGTTCGCCGACGTGATGAACAAGACTGCCGCCGACCTGGGCATGACCAACAGCCACTTCATGAACCCGACCGGCCTGCCGAACCCCGAGCACTACTCGTCGGCTCACGACATGGCCGTGCTGGCGCGCGCAATCATCCGTGTTGACCCGGTGCACTACGCGATCTACTCCCAGAAGGAGTTCTTCTGGAACAACATCAAGCAGCCTAACCGCAACCTGTTGCTGTGGCGCGACAAGACCGTCGA
This sequence comes from Pseudomonas haemolytica, assembly GCF_009659625.1. Lineage (GTDB taxonomy): Bacteria > Pseudomonadota > Gammaproteobacteria > Pseudomonadales > Pseudomonadaceae > Aquipseudomonas > Aquipseudomonas haemolytica. Next base: position 44,701 of record NZ_VOIW01000008.1, read on the forward strand.
CGGCCTGAAAACCGGCCACACCGACGAAGCCGGCTATTGCATGGTGTCGTCCGCCGTGCGTGATGGCCAACGCTTGATCGCCGTGGTATTCGGCACCAACAGCGAGCAGGCCCGTGCGGCCGAGACGCAAAAACTGCTGACCTACGGCTTCCGCTTCTTCGAAACCCAGACCTTCTACCAGAAGGGTGCTGAGCTGGCGACCGCGCCGGTATGGAAGGGCGCGACCTCGCAAGTCAAGGCCGGCCTGGCCGATGACCTGACCCTGACCATGCCTAAGGGCCAGCTGAAAAAGCTTGCTGCCAGCATGACCCTGAACCCGCAATTGGTTGCGCCAATCGCCAAGGGTGACGTGATCGGTAAAGTCGAAGTGAAGCTGGACGACAAGGTGGTGCACAGCGCCGACCTGATCGCACTGGACGCTGTCGACGAAGGTGGTATCTTCCGCCGCGTATGGGATAGCATCCGTCTATTCTTCTACGGCTTGTTCAACTGATTGTGTGCACCTGCAAAGCCCCGCGTTGATCCGACGCGGGGCTTTGCCCGTCGCCACGGCTTACCGCTTACGAGGCCGTTACGCCATGACCGATAAAGAAGTAAAGGCGCCAAAGATCGAATTCCCGGTGACGGATTATCCCGTCAAGGTGATCAGCGATACCGGCGTGGGCCGCAAGGACAAGATTCTCGAGATCGTGCGCAAACATGCCACGATCAACGACAACCGCGTGGACGAGCGTCAAAGCTCCACCGGCAAGTACACCACGATCCAGTTGCACATCGTTGCGACCGACCAGGACCAGCTCTACAACATCAACAGCGAACTGCGGGCTACCGGCTTCGTGCACATGGTGTTGTGATGTCACAGGTCCTGGGCTTTCGCGAGCTCGGCCGGATGGCCTACGAGCCGGTCTGGCACGCCATGCAGCGCTTTACCAACGAGCGCGGCACCTCGGCCCCGGATGAAATCTGGCTGGTGGAACACCCGCCGGTCTTCACCCAGGGCCAGGCCGGCAAGGCGGAGCATCTACTACTTCCGGGTGATATTCCGGTGGTGCAGGTCGACCGAGGTGGCCAAGTGACTTACCATGGGCCCGGTCAACTGGTGGCTTACTTGCTGCTGGACGTGCGCAAGCTGGGGTTTGGCGTGCGTGACCTGGTCAGCCGCATGGAGGCTTGCCTGATCGAGCTGTTGGCCAGTTACGGCGTGACCGCGACGGCCAAGCCCGATGCACCCGGTGTGTACGTGGATGGCGCGAAAATCGCCTCCCTGGGGCTGCGCATTCGCCACGGTTGTTCCTTTCACGGCCTGGCCTTGAACGTGGACATGGACCTGGCGCCGTTCCGGCGCATCAACCCGTGCGGGTATGCCGGGCTGGCGATGACCCAGTTGAGCGACCATGCAACATCCATAGAATTTGCCGAGGTAAGTGCCCGGCTGCGCGCGCAGCTCGTCAAACACCTCGACTATGCAGAGCAGACGACCCTGACGGGCGGAATCGATTGATATGACTACTGATGTTGTGCAAACCATGATCCCGACGCTGGACATCACTGAGCGTCCAGCCCCGGCCCCGCGTGTCAAGGTGGAAGCCGGCGTCAAGCTGCGCGGCGCCGAGAAGGTTGCACGCATCCCGGTCAAGATCATCCCGACCACCGAACTGCCGAAGAAACCTGATTGGATTCGCGTGCGCATCCCGGTTTCGCCGGAAGTCGACCGTATCAAGGCACTGCTGCGCAAACACAAGCTGCATAGCGTGTGCGAAGAGGCTTCCTGCCCGAATCTGGGCGAGTGCTTCTCCGGTGGCACCGCCACCTTCATGATCATGGGTGACATCTGCACCCGTCGTTGCCCGTTCTGCGACGTGGGCCACGGTCGTCCGAAGCCTCTGGACGTCAACGAGCCGGAAAGCCTGGCCATCGCCATCGCCGACCTGAAGCTCAAGTATGTGGTGATCACGTCGGTAGACCGCGACGACCTGCGTGACGGCGGTGCCCAGCACTTTGCCGACTGCATCCGCGAGATCCGCAAGTTGTCGCCAAACGTGATGCTCGAAACCCTGGTGCCGGACTACCGTGGGCGTATGGACGTCGCGTTGGAAATCACCGCTGCCGAGCCGCCGGATGTGTTCAACCACAACCTGGAAACCGTGCCGCGCCTGTACAAGGCTGCGCGTCCGGGTTCGGACTACCAGTGGTCGCTGACCCTGCTGCAGAAATTCAAGCAGATGATGCCGCACATCCCGACCAAGTCCGGCTTGATGCTCGGCCTGGGCGAGACCGATGAAGAAGTGATCGAAGTCATGAAGCGCATGCGCGAACACGACATCGACATGCTGACCCTGGGCCAGTACCTGCAACCGTCCCGCAGCCACTTGCCGGTGCAACGTTTCGTGCACCCGGACACCTTCGCCTGGTTCGCCGAGGAAGGTTACAAGATGGGCTTCAAGAACGTGGCATCCGGCCCGTTGGTGCGTTCCTCGTACCACGCCGATGAGCAGGCCAAGCTGGTCAAGGCTAGCCTGGTTTCCTAAGTGTGCCGTTGTAGGAGCGAGCTTGCTCGCTCCTACAGGTGCCGTCGCTTTTCCCCTCTTCTGTTTGCAACCATCAGTGGCTAGAGTGCCTGGGTAATCCAGCCACGGAGAACCATGGATGACCACTCAACTCGCCGCTGCCGTACCCGCCCTGCCTGCCAAAGGTGTAATCGGCCTGATCGCCCCTGCTGGCCCTGCTGCGCTGGATGTTGAAAAAGCCGGGCAATGGATGTGTGCCCGTGGCTACGAACTGCGCATTTACCCCGGGGTATACGAACGCGACGGCTACCTGGCCGGCAGCGATGAAGTGCGCCTGCGCGACTTGCACGCCGCCTTCGCCAACCCCGAAATCGATGCCATCCTCTGCCTGCGCGGCGGCTACGGCACGCCTCGTTTGCTCGACGCGCTGGATTTTGACCTGTTGCGCGCCAACCCCAAGCCATTCGTGGGTTACAGCGATATCACCGCCTTGCACCTGGCGATCAACCGCTATGCTGGCTTTGTGACGTTCCATGGGCCGATGCTCAATGCTGACCTGCTTGGCGGCAAGCAACAACCCACCGAGTCATCCTTGTTCAGCCTGCTGCGTGGCCAACTGGGCGCCGGCAGTGTGCTTGTGCACCCGGTGGCCTACCCGTTGACCACCATCGAGCCAGGTATTGCCTGCGGGCGTTTGCTGGGCGGTAACTTGTCGATGATCGCGGCGGTGATGGGCACGCCGTACGAAATCGACGCCGAAGGCATCATCCTGTTTATCGAAGACGTTAATGAGCCGCTCTATCGCATTGACCGCCTGCTGACCCATCTGCGCCTGGCAGGCAAGCTGGCCCAAGTCGCCGGTGTGCTGGTGGGGGATGTGGCGGGTGTGGATAACGTTGCACTGGAGCGGCTGCTGAAGCAGACCTTCGAGCCGCTGTGCATTCCGGTGTTGTCCGGCTGGCGCAGTGGGCATTGCGACCCGAACCTGACGTTGCCGATGGGCGCGTTGGTGCGCCTGGATGCGGGGGAGCAGCGGGTGGTGCTGGAGCAGGATGTGGTCTTTAAATAGTTGTCGCCTGTCAGGCCGCTTTCGCGAGCAAGCCCGCTCCCACATTTTGAAATGCATTCCAAATGTGGGAGCGGGCTTGCTCGCGAAAGCTATAGCCGCCCTAAAGCGATCTATCGGCTCTGCAACGACTCCAAAAGCTTCACCGTCGGATATCCATCTGCCGGCCAACCCAACGACTGCTGCGCCGCCCGAATTGCTTTACGCGTATTGGCGCCGATGATCCCGTCCGGTTTGCCTGCGTCGTAACCCTTGGCGCTGAGCGCCGTTTGCAGGTCGACACGTTGCGAACGACTCAGCGGCAGCTCATCTTTTGGCCAATTGCCCCGAATCACGCCGCCGCCGCCAAACCGCTCCGACAGCAGGCCAACCGCCAGTGCATAGGACGACGAGTTGTTGTACTTGAGAATCGCGCGGAAGTTATCCAGCACCAGGAACGCCGGGCCACGGTAGCCGGCCGGCAACAGCAAGGCGGCGGACAGTTGCTCGACATTGGCGGGCAGGCTCACGCTGGGCGGCAGCTGGATTCCTAGTTGCAGCCATTCAGCGACGGTTTTGCGTGTACTGCCATCGGCCAGGCTGTAATCGAAGCCCGAGGGCAGCCGCTGCACTTCAACACCCCACGGCTGGCCTTTCTGCCAGCCGGAGCTTTGCAGGTAGTTTGCGGTGGAGGCGAGGGCGTCCCCTGGGCTGTTCCAGATATCGCGGCGACCGTCACCGTCGAAGTCCACGGCGTAGGCGTTGTAGACGGTTGGGATGAATTGGGTCTGGCCCATCGCGCCGGCCCAGGAGCCTTTCATCTGCTCGACCTGGATATCGCCATTCTGGATGATCTGCAGCGCCGCCAGCAACTGCGCCTGTGCAAATGCGTGACGACGGCCCTCGTAAGCCAGGGTCGCCAGGGAACGGATCACTGAATTATTGCCCTGGAACTGGCCAAAGTTGCTTTCCATGCCCCACACCGCGACCAGCGCCTGGCGATCAACACCATAACGCGCCTCGATGCGTTGCAGGATATCGGCGTACTTGATCAGCGAAGCCTGGCCATTACGCACGCGCAGCGGCGACAGGGCGCCATCGATGTATTCCCACACCGGGCGGGAAAATTCAGGCTGGCTACGGTCGGCGCGAATCACCGCCATATCGGGGGTGACGCCGGCAAAGGCATTATCGAAGACGGCCGCCGGGATCCCGGCTTGCAGGGCCTGCGCACGAAAGCCAGCCTGCCATTCGGCAAAGGTCTGGGTCGGCTGGATGTCGAGATTGTCCACCGCCAAAGGGGCAATTACGGCAGGTGCGACAGCCGGTGCGGTCTGGAGCTTGGGCAGGGGTTGAGCGTCCGCGGCGGTCGGTTTTTCCGCGCAGGCGACAAGCAGAATGAGGCTGGAGGCAGCGATCAATTGGCGAAGGTGCCAATGACGAGAAAGACTAGAGGGCATGCACAGGTCCAGAGGTTACAAATCAGGTACAGACCTTATCATGCCAGAGGGGCGCTTGCCTTCAGGCAGCCAGAAAGTAAGAAGCCTCCCAGCTATTAGACTGGAAGGCTTCGCGGCGGTAGCTGCCTTTGCCCTTGCCGGCGCGTTCCTGGCGGCTACGGAACAATGGCTGGGCGATGATGGATTTGGCCTTGTTGGGGCCATGCTTGGATGGCTTTTTGCTCATGGTCGAATTTCTCGTTTGGGGGGGAGGTGGAGCGGGGCAAATGATCTGCCGAAGTTGAGCGGCTGTAAAGCCCGACGACGTGTAGGAAAGGTACGCGGTCAAAGTGTGGGAGGGAGCAAGCCCTCTCCCACATTGGGTCTGTGGTGTTTTTGAAAGGGGGGTTATTCGGCGGGCAATGACAGGCGCTGACCAGCCATCAACAGCGACAAACGGCTCAGGCTCATCCAGGGCGAACCGGTGGCCTGGCCCTTGATCTGCGCGTCGATGCGCTGCGCTTCCAGCAGTAGCTGCGCCCAGCGTTGCGCCGAGTGCCGTTGCAGGGCTTTGCTCATCAGCGGTTTGCGCTTGTCCCACACCGGAGGGCGGGCCTGGCTGAAGCATTTGTCCAGCGGTGTGCCTTGGCTGTATTGCAGGGCAATGTTCGCCAGCACTCGCAACTCCCGGGCCAGGGCCCAGAGAATCACTGGCGGTTCCACGCCTTCGCCGCGCAAACCTTCGAGCATGCGCAGGGCGTGGGCGGGTTCACCGTTGAGGATTGCGTCGACCAGCCCGAACACATCAAAGCGAGCGCTATCAGCCACTGCGCCTTGCACGGTTTCGACGGTGATCTGCCCATCCTCGGCCATCAGCTTGAGCTTTTCGATCTCCTGGGCGGCGGCAAGCAGGTTGCCCTCGACCCGGGCGGCGATCAGCTCTACCGCATCTTGTGTCGCCGCCAGCCCCGATTGTGACAGGCGCTGGCGAATCCACTGCGGCAGCTGGTTGCTGTCCACTGGCCAGATCTGGATGAACTGGGTTTGCGGGCCTTCTACCAGCGCCTTGCCCCACTTGGTTTTCTGCGCGCTGCCGTCGAGCTTGGGCAAGCTGACCAGCAACACAGTGTCTTCGGCAGGGCGCGAGCAATATTCCATCAACGCCGCCGCACCTTTGTCGCCAGGCTTGCCCGAGGGCAGGCGCAGTTCCAGCAGGCGCTTTTCGGCAAACAACGACATGCTGGCACCGGCCTGCAACAGCGTGCCCCAGTCGAAACTGGCGTCGGCGCTGAAGACCTGGCGTTCATCGAAGCCTTGCTGGCGCGCGGCGGTGCGGATAGCGTCGGCCGCTTCCTGGCACAGCAACGGGTCATCGCCGCTGACGATGTAGACAGGCGCGAGGCCACCTTGCAGGTGTTTGGCGAGTTGGGCGGGGGCGAGTTTCATAGGCGGGTCGAACGGGGCGCCAGGGGCGCCCCGTCTGGCTTACTCGACAGGGACTTCAACAGGCGATTGTTTCGGCGTGTTGTCTTCATACTCTTGCGCGGCTTTCAGGGCATCGGCGTCAGCCTTGGCCTTGTTGTCGGCAGTTTGCTGCAGGGCGGCCAGCTTTTCCGGGGTCAGCATTTGCAGGCGAGTCATCATGCGCTGGATCAGCTCACGACGCATTTCCTTGCGCACCTGGATGGTCTCTGAGTCCGAACCTACCAGGTTGTTGCCATCGTGGCTCACCACTTTCTGCACCTGGATCTTGTCACCCATCAGCGGCAAGTTATCGCGGCCTTGCACTTCGAAGTTGAGCGCGGTGTTCAACTCGATGTCGGACGCACGACCGGCACTGGCGTAGCTGATATTGCGCTGGGTTTCTTTCTCATCCGTCAGGATCAGTTTGTAGGTCGCGCCGTTGTAGACGTGCACGCCGCTGTTTTCCAGGGTCTGGCGCAGCTGGGTGACGGTCTCGCCGTAGGCGTTGCGGGCGCTGACGTCGAGCTCTTTGAGCGACAACTCATTGGTACCGGTACCGCGCAGCTGGAAGCCGCAAGCGCTCAACAGCACGGCAAGGCCCATAACCAGCAGATTGCGTTTGATCATTTTGTTGCTCCCCTTGAAACCATGTGGGCCTTCTCGAGGCCCTAAAGGTTTAGTTCGGCGCAGGGCCCAAGCCCCGCGCCCGATCCGATTTAGCTGGCGACGATGTTGACAAGTTTGCCGGGCACCACGATCACTTTGCGGATCGTCAGGCCTTCGGTAAAGCGCAGCACGTTCTCGTTGATACGTGCAGCCGCTTCCACGTCTTCGCGACTGGCGCTGGCCGGCATGTCGATCTGGCCGCGCAGTTTACCGTTGACCTGGATAACCAGTTGCAGCGTGTCCTGTACCAGGGCGCTGTCATCCTGCACCGGCCAGCCGGCATCGATGACGGCACCGCTGTGGCCCAGGCAGCTCCACAGTTCGTGGCTGATATGCGGCGTGATCGGCGCGAGCAACAGGGTAACCGTTTCCAGGCCCTCCTGGATCAGCGCGCGATCTTGTTCAGTAGCCTGTGGGGCTTTTTCCAGCACGTTCATCAGGGTCATCACCTGGGCGATGGCGGTGTTGAACTTGTGGTTCTGCCCTACGTCCTGGCTGGCCTGGCGGATGGCCAGGTGGGTGCTGCGGCGAATGGCTTTCTGCTCGTCGTTCAAGGCCGCGACGTCCAGTTTGCCCGGCAAGCCCTGGCTGACATGAGCATGGGCCAGGCGCCAGACGCGCTTGAGGAAGCGGTGCGAGCCTTCGACGCCGGAGTCGGACCATTCGGCGCTCATGTCAGGCGGCGATGCGAACATCATGAACAGGCGGCAGGTGTCGGCGCCGAACTGGTCGATCATCGACTGCGGATCAACGCCGTTGTTCTTCGACTTGGCCATCTTCTCGGTGCCGCCGATTTCCACCGGCAGGCCGTCGGATTTCAGTTTGGCGCTGATGACCTTGGCTTTGCTGTCGCGTTCGAGCTCGACGTCCGCCGGGTTGAACCAGGTGTAGGCACCATTGGCTTCACGACGGTAGTAAGTCTCGGCGATCACCATGCCTTGGGTTAGCAGGTTCTTGAACGGCTCATTGGAGCTCACCAGGCCTTCGTCGCGCATCAGCTTGTGGAAGAAGCGCGCATACAACAGGTGGAGAATGGCGTGTTCGATGCCGCCGATGTACTGGTCCACCGGCAACCAGTGGTCAGCCGCGGATTTTTCCACCAGGCCGCCTTCATAGTGCGGGGAGGCGTAGCGGGCGTAGTACCACGAGGACTCGACGAAGGTGTCCATGGTGTCGGTTTCACGCTTGGCCGGTGCGCCGCATTTCGGGCAACTGCACTCGTAGAACTCGGGCATGCGCGCCAGCGGCGAGCCAGCGCCGTCCGGCACCACGTCTTCCGGCAGGACGACGGGCAGTTGATCTTCCGGCACCGGCACGTCACCGCAGGTATCGCAGTGGATGATCGGGATCGGGCAGCCCCAGTAGCGTTGGCGGCTGATGCCCCAGTCGCGCAGGCGGAACTGGGTGCGTGAGGCACCGAGGTTTTTCTTGATCAGTGCGACTTCGATGGCGTCGAAGGCGCCGGCGAAGTCCAGGCCATCGAACTCACCTGAATTGATCAGGGTGCCGTGCTCGCCGTAGGCGTCTTGCCACGGGGCCGGGTTGGTGTCGCCCGAGCTGGTGCGCACGACCGACTTGATCGGCAGGTTGTACTGGGTGGCGAATTCGAAATCGCGTTCGTCGTGGGCCGGCACGGCCATGACGGCGCCGTCGCCGTAGTGCATCAGCACATAGTTGGCGACCCACACCGGCAGCTTCTCGCCGGTCAGCGGGTGTTCGACGAACAAGCCCGTCGGCAGGCCTTTTTTCTCTTGGGTGGCGACGTCGGCTTCAGCCACGCTGCCGCCTTTGCATTCAGCGATGAACGCCTGCAGCTCGGGGTTGTTCCGGGCGGCCAGGGTGGCCAGCGGGTGTTCGGCAGCGACGGCGACGTAGGTGGCACCCATCAGCGTATCCGGACGGGTGGTGAAGACTTTCAGCGCACCGGCTTCGCCGATGGAATCGACGTTGTACGGGAACTGCACTTCCATGCCCTTGGACTTGCCGATCCAGTTGCGCTGCATGGTCTTGACCTGTTCAGGCCAGCCCGGCAGGTCGTCGAGGCTCGACAAGAGCTCATCCGCGTAGGCGGTGATCTTGAAGTAGTACATCGGGATTTCGCGCTTTTCGATCAGCGCGCCGGAACGCCAGCCGCGGCCATCGATGACCTGCTCGTTGGCCAGTACGGTCTGGTCGATCGGGTCCCAGTTCACAGTGCCGCTTTTTTTGTAGATCACACCTTTTTCGAACAGGCGCGTGAACAGCCATTGTTCCCAGCGGTAGTAATCCGGCTTGCAGGTGGTCACTTCGCGGGACCAGTCCACCGCCAGGCCCAGGCTGCGCAGCTGGGTCTTCATGTAGGCGATGTTTTCGTAGGTCCACTTGGCGGGCGCCACGTTGTTTTTCATCGCGGCGTTTTCTGCCGGCATGCCGAAGGCGTCCCAACCCATGGGTTGCAGGACGTTTTTGCCGAGCATGCGCTGGTAGCGAGAAATCACGTCGCCGATGGTGTAGTTACGCACGTGCCCCATGTGTAGCTTGCCGCTGGGGTAAGGGAACATCGATAGGCAGTAGAAAGTCTCCTTGCCTGGCTGTTCACTGACTTCAAAGGACTTTTGCTCGTCCCAGAAGGTTTGGGCGGCATTTTCTATTTCACGGGGCTGATATTGTTCGTGCATGGCTACTTTTGAACTGGATAAGGGTGGCCTAATCCTCTTCTGTGCATTGTCCGGGTTGTTCGACACCAAAAAGCGGCGCGTCCGTGCCCAAACCCTGCGGGAAGTGGAGTTACAGGAAGCGCCGTAGCATACATGACCCCACTCTATCGAGGGAAACCCTGATTGCGCGGCAAGGGCCGTCTGTCGCGGCGCCGGGCAGGTGCAGCAACGGGGGCTACGCTGTTTATTGGGGAGCAAGTATTTCTTCAATGAGGTGAGGGGATGGGTGAATCGCAGCGAACTTTAACGAAACCGCAGTTGTATGAGGGACTGATCGACCGACTGGGTCGGGCATTGGATGCTGCAAGAACCGCAGGCCGATTGCGTGATGAACGGCCTTTGGAGCTGGAGTTGCGAGGCTTGAGCCAGGCAGAACTTGAACTGATCAAGACCTACCTGGAATTGAATCACCACCGCGCCTCTCCTGGGCAGGCCTCCCCGCCTGCTCAAGAGCCTCCTCGTTCGGCCAAGGTGATCTGGCTGAAGGATCTGGCGGCCGGCCGCGGCCCGGAGAAAAACCGGTCCGTACGGTGCAAGTGAAGCACAGTGCTATCCGTTAATTTTCTCGAAACAGGCTGGTAAAGATTGTCGCTAAACCCCGTTGCATCTAGGCTTCGGGCATCTTTGGAGATGCCCGATGCCTTTTCGCTATTTCATTAAACAACTGTTGTTGCCTCCCGGCATTTTTTTGCTGTTGCTGGCGTGTGCCTGGTGGTTTCGCCGGAGTCGCCCACGCCTGGCCGGGTGGTGCTTTGCCTTGGGGCTCGGCGGCATGTGGTTGATCAGCCTGCCGGTAATGGTGCAATGGAGTGCCCGTGCCCTCGAAACTGAACCGCCTTTGGCCCGTGAAGACTGGGCCACGCTAGCCCAGCGGGCCGATGCGATTGTGGTGCTGGGCTCTGGGCGCGAGCGTGGAGATATCGCATGGGGCAGCGACCAGCCCACCGGCGTTGGCTTGGAGCGTGAGCGTTATGCGGCGCGTCTGGCCAAGGCGTCCGGGTTGCCGGTGCTGACCAGTGGCGGCTTGCATTACGGTACGCCGCCCAGTGAGGCCGAGTTGATGGCCGTGTCGATGCAGGATGATTTCGGCGTCACCGTGCGCTGGAAAGAAGAACGTAGCCGCACCACCTGGGAGAACGCCCAGATGAGTGCCGAGATTCTGCTGCCTCAAGGCATCAAGCGCGTGATAGTGGTGACCCAGGCCTGGCACATGCCGCGCTCGGTGTGGAGCTTTGAGAAGGCCGGCTTCACTGTGGTGCCCGGGCCGGTGGGCTTTCTGGGCGTAGACCACGGCCGGCCGCTCGGCGGCTGGATGCCGGAGGTCAAGGCGGTGTGGCAGAGCGGGCAGTTGATCAATGAGGCGGTGGGGCAGGTGGGGTATCGGGTGTTTTACCGCTGATTCTGCTGATTAAAATGCAGATCAATGTGGAAGGGGGCTTGCTCCCGATAGCAGTGTGTCAGTCAGTACATTTGATGCTGACACTCCGCTATCGGGAGCAAGCCCCCTCTCACATTGTATTGTGTTTGTCCCGTTAGACGGTTTTGGACATCCGGCCGGCCAGCAGCGCCCAGCCAAATAGCAGCACACACACAATGATCAACGGCCACGAACGCCATTGCAGGTACGGTGTGAGGTTATGCATCGGTACCACTTCGCCGTAGAGAATGCCGCGCTCGAATTGCGGTATCTGCGCGGTGATCTGCCCAAACGGGTTGATCAACCCGGTCACGCCATTGTTGGTGGCGCGGATCATCCAGCGGCCAGCCTCCAACGCACGCATCTGCGCCATTTGCAGGTGCTGCAACGGGCCAATGGAGCGGCCGAACCAGGTGTCGTTGCTGATGGTCAGCAGCAGGTCGCTCTGGGCCGACAGGCCGGCGGCGAATTCCGGGTACACCACCTCATAACAAATGAACGGCGCGATTTGATAGCCCTTGGCCTGGAGCATGGCCTGGTCTGACGGGCCGCGGGCGAAGTCCGACATCGGCAGATCGAAGAAGGCAATCAGCCCGCGAAGCATGTCCTGCAGTGGCACGTACTCGCCAAACGGCACCAGCTTTTGCTTCAGGTAAGTGCCGTCTCCTTCCCCAACCACGGTGATGCCGTTGAAGTAGCGCTTCTGGTGGTGCAGTTCCTGGCGAATCGGCACCCCGGTGATCAGCGCGGTGTTCCGGTCGGCGGCAAACTTGCCCATCATGCCCAGGTAGCCCTCGACGGACTCCTTGAGCACCGGCACCGCGGTTTCCGGCCATACCAGCAGGTCGACACGCTTGGAGCTCAGGCTCATGTCGCGGTACAGGGCCAGTTGCGCATTGAGCTGCTCGGGGTCCCACTTCATGCTTTGCTCGACGTTGCCCTGGATCGCGGCCACGCTCAGCGGCGCGCCGGAGGGCGAGGTCCAGGCGTGATGCTTGAGCGCCAGGCCGGTGGCCCAGGGCGCGACCAGCAGCACCAGGCCAGCGCCAATAAAGGCATTGCGCTTGCCCGCCAGCAGGCGGGGCAGGTTGCACAGCAGCGCTGCGGTCAGCGCCAGCGCGAAGGAGATCAGCCACATCCCGCCCAGCGGCGCGAGGCCGGTCAGCGGGCCGTCGAGTTGACTGTAACCGGAGTACAACCAGGGGAAACCGGTGAGGAACCAGCCACGAAACGCTTCCTGGCCGACCCACAACGCCGCGAAGGTCAGTGCATCTGCTAATGGCGCTTCATTGCGGCGCAGCCAGCGCGCCCACAACCAGGCGGGCAGGGCAAAGAACCAGGCAATGGCTGCGGTGAACAGCAGCATCAGGAACCCCGCCAGCAGCACCGAAGCGCCGCCGAAGTGGTGGATGCTGTAGTAGATCCAGCTGGTACCGGCACCAAACAGGCCGAAGCCGAAACACCAGCCACGGCCCAGGGCCTGGCGCGGTGTCAGCTCCCGCAGGCCGATATAGAACAAACCGACCGCTACCAGTGCCAACGGCCAGATATCGAACGGCGCCAGCGCCAGGGTAGTGATGGCGCCGGCCACCACGGCCAGCAAATTACCGGGCCAGCCGGGGCGGGTCAGACGGCGCATATCAATCCTTAGCGGGCAATAGGTGTCAGGCGAATCAAGTGAATACGGCGGCTGTCAGCATTCAGGATGCGGAAGCGATAGGCGCCAATCTCGGTCGTTTCGTTACGCTTAGGCAGATGCCCGAACGCACTCATCACCAGGCCGCCGACCGTATCGAACTCATCGTCGGAGAATTCGCTGTCGAAGAACTCGTTGAAGTTCTCGATCGGCGTCAGTGCCTTGATCAGGAAATCACCGCTGGGCAGCGGCTTGATGTAGCTGTCTTCTTCGACGTCGTGCTCGTCTTCGATGTCGCCGACGATCTGTTCCAGCACGTCCTCGATGGTCACCAGGCCCGCCACGCCGCCGTATTCGTCGATCACAATGGCCATGTGATTGTGGTTGGCGCGGAATTCGCGCAGCAGCACATTCAGGCGCTTGGATTCAGGTACGAAGGTGGCCGGACGCAGCAGGTCCTTGATGTTGAAGCTGTCACCGTTCTCCTTGAGGATCAGCGGCAGCAGGTCCTTGGCCAGCAGGACACCCATGACGTCGTCATGGCTTTCACCGATCACCGGGTAGCGCGAGTGCGCCGAGTCGATCACGGCCGGGAGGAATTCCCGTGGGGTCTGGGTCGCCTTGATGCTGATCATCTGCGAGCGCGGGACCATGATGTCCCGTACTTGCAGGTCAGCCACCTGGATGGCGCCTTCGACGATGGCCAGCGCTTCGCTGTCCAGCAACTTGTTCTGGTGGGCCTCGCGCAGCAGCTCCAGCAGCTCCTGGCGGTTTTTCGGCTCGTGGGCAAAAGCCTGGGTCAGTTTACCCAGCCATGACTTCTGCCCGTTGCTCGATCGGTCTTCGCTCATAGCGATTACTCTAAATCCTTTGATATGACAGTTGAGTGTTGATCAGTTTTCGTCGTCTGCGTATGGGTCGCGGTGACCCAGTTCTGCAAGCAACGTTCGTTCCAGTGCTTCCATTTCTTCGGCTTCGTCATCGTCTATATGGTCGTAACCCAAGAGATGCAAGCAGCCGTGGATGACTAGATGGGCCCAATGGGCCTCAAGTTCCTTGTTTTGTTCCTTCGCCTCACGCTCGACCACTTCGACGCAGATCACCAGGTCGCCCAGCAACGGGATATCCAGCAGCTCATCCGGTACGTCGGCGGGGAAGGACAGCACATTGGTCGCGTAGTCCTTCTGGCGCCAGGTGTGGTTCAGGTCGCGGCCTTCGGGCTCGTCGACCAGACGAATGGTCAGTTCCGAGTCAGCGCTGCGCTGGCGCAAGGCCAGGGTGCACCATTGACGGAACTGTTCTTCGCTGGGGGCGGGCGCGTCGGTGGCCAGCTGCAGATCTAGCTCAAGCATCGCGGCGAACGTCCTTGGCCGGTGCGTCGTCCTTATGGTCGAAACGCTCATAGGCCTCGACAATGCGCTGCACCAGTGGGTGGCGTACGACGTCCTTGGGCATGAAGTGCGTAAAGCTGATGCCCGGCACGTCCTTGAGCACCTCGATCACCTGGGCCAGCCCGGACTTGGTGCCCTTGGGCAGGTCGACCTGGGTGACGTCACCGGTGATCACGGCCGTGGAGCCGAAACCGATACGGGTGAGGAACATCTTCATCTGCTCGACGGTGGTGTTCTGGCTTTCGTCGAGGATGATGAAGCTGTTGTTCAGGGTACGGCCACGCATGTAGGCCAGCGGGGCGATCTCGATCACCTGGCGCTCGATCAGCTTGGCCACGTATTCAAAGCCGAGCATCTCGTAGAGTGCGTCGTAGAGCGGGCGCAGGTACGGGTCGATCTTCTGGGCCAGGTCGCCGGGCAGGAAGCCAAGCTTTTCGCCCGCCTCGACTGCCGGACGCACCAGCAGAATGCGCCGCACTTGCTCGCGTTCCAGGGCATCGACCGCACAGGCCACGGCCAGGTAGGTCTTGCCGGTACCGGCTGGGCCGATGCCGAAGTTGATGTCGTTGCCGAGGATTTCCTTGACGTACTTCTGCTGATTCAAGCCGCGCGGGCGAATCATGCCTTTTTTGGTACGCAGGGCCACGCTGGCTTCGGCCACCGGGTTATTGGCCAGGTCTTGCACGGCGGATTCCTGCAGGTACAGGTGCACCGTTTCCGGCGACAGCTCACTACCCTTGGTTTCGCGGTAGAGGCGGCGCAGCAGGTTTTCTGCAGACGTGGTGTGTTGGGGTTCACCAATGAGCTCGAACTGATTGCCGCGGTTGCGGATCTCGATGCTCAGGCGTTGTTCGATCAGGCGCAGGTGCTCGTCGAACTGTCCGCACAGGTTGGCGAAACGGCGAGCCTCAAACGGCTCGAGGAGAAAGCGATGGGGTTCTGCTATGGGTGCGTTCAAGGTTGCTTTTAGCCGCCCTTTGGCTGTTTAGGTGATAGAGAGGATAACGCCAGTGGCGCGGGTACGAAAGCACTTACGTCATCGGAATGTTGCATGGTTCTAATGTGGGAGGGGGCTTGCTCCCGATAGCTGAGTATCAGTCACTGCATGTGTTGGTTGACACACCGCCATCGGGGGCAAGCCCCCTCCCACATTGGAATTTGTTGATCTGCAAATTATTGCACCAACGACCCACGCAACGAGTGCGGTTGCGCGGCATCGATGTGTACATCGGCAAACTGGCCAATCAGGGTTGGAGTATTGCAGCGGAAGTTGACGATGCGATTGTTCTCGGTGCGCCCCTGCAATTCACCCGGGTCTTTCTTCGAGTAATCCGTGACCAGGATGCGCTGGATCGAACCGACCATCTGTCGGCTGATTTCGAAGCCCTGCTGGTTGAGGCGGTGTTGCAGCGCGTTCAAGCGTTCCTTTTTCAGCTCCTCCGGGGTTTCGTCCACCAGGTCCGCCGCCGGTGTGCCCGGGCGCTGGCTGTAGACGAACGAGTAGGAGAAGTCGAAACCGACGTCCTCGATCAGCTTCATGGTCTGTTGGAAGTCTTTTTCGGTTTCGCCCGGGAAACCGACGATAAAGTCCGAACTGATGCAGATGCCCGGCACGGCGGCGCGTAATTTGCGCAATTTGGATTTGTATTCCAGCGCTGTGTGGTTGCGCTTCATCGCCGACAGGATGCGGTCCGAGCCCGATTGCACCGGCAAGTGCAGGTGCTTGACCAGCTCCGGCACTTCGGCGTGGGCCTGGATCAGGCTGTCGGAGAACTCCAGCGGGTGCGAAGTGGTGTAGCGGATGCGCTCGATGCCATCGACGGCGGCGACCACGCGGATCAACTCTGCCAGGTCGGCCAGGCGCCCGTCATGGGTCAAGCCACGGTAGCCGTTGACGTTCTGGCCCAGTAGGGTCACTTCACGCACGCCGTTTTCGGCCAGGTGGATGATTTCCGACAGCACGTCGTCAAACGGGCGGCTGACCTCTTCGCCGCGGGTGTAGGGCACCACGCAGAAGGTGCAGTACTTGCTGCAGCCTTCCATTACCGACACGTAGGCGCTTGGCCCGTCGATGCGCGGCTCGGGCAAATGGTCGAATTTCTCGATTTCGGGGAACGACACGTCCACCTGGGGCAGCTTGGTGATGCGTGCGGCGTCGATCATGTCCGGCAGGCGGTGCAGGGTCTGCGGGCCGAAGACCACATCGACATACGGTGCGCGGTCGCGGATCGCGGCGCCTTCCTGGCTGGCCACGCAACCGCCGACGGCGATCACCATGTCCGGGTTGGCCAGTTTCAATTCACGCCAGCGGCCCAGCTGGGAATACACACGGTCCTGGGCCCGCTCGCGGATCGAGCAGGTATTGAGCAGGATCACGTCGGCATCTTCGGCGCGGGCGGTGACTTCCAGGGCCTGGTGTTCGCCCAGCAGGTCGACCATGCGCGAGCTGTCGTACTCGTTCATCTGGCAACCGTGGGTTTCGATATAAAGCTTCTTGGCCATGGGAATCGTCAACTGGTGGTAAAGAACCGCGCATTATAGGGGTCATGCCCATCGGTTCCTAGCGCTGTGCATCGGGTGCCATGCTATAGTTCGCGCCCTCTTTTATATCCCCATGTGTTCCCCGCCCACCATGACCAAACGTGAAGCTCCAATCTACAAGGTGATTTTCCTCAACCAGGGCCAGGTGTTCGAAATGTACGCCAAGCAGATCTATCAAAGTGATCTGTGGGGCTTCCTGGAAGTGGAAGAATTCGTCTTTGGGGAGCGCACCCAGTTGGTTGTCGACCCGGGCGAAGAAAAGCTCAAGGCTCAGTTTGAAGGCGTGGTGCGCAGCTTTGTGCCCATGCATTCGATTGTGCGCATCGATGAAGTCGAGCGCCTGGGCACGCCAAAGATCAGCGAGGCACGGGGCACGAGCAATGTCATGCCGTTTCCGATGCCGATGCCTGAGAAGTAGGGCGTTAGACCGAGGTGTGCCCATCGCAGGGTTCAGCTGAAATCAGGGCAAGGGTGAGAACGGCGATCGCCCATCGGCACTCTGCAATTCCTGCAGGTAATTGCGGAAAATCTGCCCCAGCACCTGGGTAGCCACTTCAAGCTCATCGCGTTGCATGTGCTCGGCGACTTCGTCGGCGGTGTCCAGTGCGTCTTCGGCGCCGTTGACCGCGGCCATTTTCAGCACGATGTACGCCTGGACGTTATTGGCCGGCACGCCTTCGCCGCGAAAGAACATATTGCCCAGCTGGAATTGCGCCTGGGCATGGCCCTGCAACGAGGCTTTCTCGAAGTAGCTCAACGCTTTGTTGAGGTCGAGGGCGGGGTTCTTGCTGTCATGGTAGTACTCGCCCAACTCGTATTGCGCCTGCGCATCCCCATCGTCGGCCTGTTTCTGGCACGCGCTCAGGGCTTCGGCCTGGCTGTCTGGCTGGGTATTGAGGGTGCAACGACCCATCGCTGGGATTAACAACGAGTTGCCGCCTGCCTGGGCATGTGCCAGCAGCGGCTGAAGGAGCAACAGGCAGCCCAGAACCAGGGTGCGGCCGGTGCGTTTCATGGGAATCGACTTACCTCTGACGGGGCACGCGGACCCTCGGGGAGTCCAATAAGCGCGCATTATGAAATAAGCAGGCCTCTGCTTACAAAGTCTTTACTCGTTTTTCTGCTGCTTGGGCAAGTTATCTGCCGGTTTGCAGGACAATTCTCGAAAAATCCAGGAAATCTCTGTAAGCAAAGTAGCAAATCTGACGCTGCCCGGGGCAGCGTCAGAGGTTGCCGTCACTTATTTCAGGGCGGCGAAGGCGCGTTCAGCGGCATCGAGGGTCAGTTTCAGCTCAGCATCGCCATGGGCGATCGAAGTAAAGCCGGCCTCGAAGGCGCTCGGTGCCAGGTACACGCCGCCTTCCAGCATCAGGTGGAAGAAGCGCTTGAACAGGTCGGCATCGCTACCCATCACGTCATCAAAGGTGACGATATCGTCGGCGCCACTGAAGTACAGGCCGAACATACCGCCGGCCTGGGTGGTGACAAACGGGATACCGGCGGCGTCGGCGCGTTGTTGCAGGCCGTCGAGCAGGCGGGTGGTGTAGTCGGTCAGCTCGGCGTGGAAGCCCGGGCGGCTGATCAGGCGCAGAGTGGTCAGGCCGGCGGCCATTGCCAGCGGGTTACCTGACAAGGTGCCAGCCTGGTACACCGGGCCCAGCGGCGCGATGTGCTGCATGATTTCGCGCTTGCCGCCAAAGCAGCCCACCGGCATGCCGCCGCCAATGATCTTGCCGAAGGTGCTCAGGTCCGGCGTGACGCCGTAGTAAGCCTGGGCGCCACCGAGGGCAACGCGGAAACCGGTCATCACTTCGTCAAAAATCAGCACCACGCCGTGCTTGTCGCACTGCTCGCGCAGGCCTTCGAGGAAGCCCGGGGCCGGCGGTACGCAGTTCATGTTGCCGGCCACCGGCTCGACGATGATGCACGCCACGTCCTGGCCGACTTCGCTGAGCATCTGCTCGACGGCGGCAATGTCGTTGAACGGCAGCGTCAGGGTGTGTTTGGCGAAGGCCGCCGGTACGCCAGCCGAACTCGGTACACCTTGGGTCAGCAGGCCGGAACCGGCTTTCACCAGCAGGCTGTCGGAATGGCCGTGGTAGCAGCCTTCGAATTTGATGATGCTGTCGCGGCCGGTGAAACCACGGGCCAGGCGGATAGCACTCATGGTGGCCTCGGTGCCGGAGCTGACCATGCGCACCATTTCCATCGACGGCACGATGCTGCACACCAGATCGGCCATTTCGGTTTCCATGGCGGTCGGTGCGCCATAGGACAAGCCGTGTTGCAGTTGCTGGCGCACAGCCTCCAATACATCCGGATGGCTGTGGCCAAGGATCATCGGGCCCCAGGAGCCGACGTAGTCGACGTAGCGCTTGTCATCTTCGTCGGTGACGTAGGCACCCTCGGCATGCTTGAAGAACAACGGCGTGCCACCCACGCTCTTGAACGCACGCACGGGGGAGTTCACACCACCGGGGATGTGTTTCTGGGCATTGGCAAACAGGGTTTCGGAACGGGACATGATCGGGCTCTCTAAACTGAATATTTAAGAAGGTCGTTGAAGGCACGGGCGCGGCGCGTGACTTCCTGGGTGGTCTCGGCGCCGAACAGGCCGTGTACCACCGCCAGCAAGTCGGCCCCGTGGGCCACCAACGGTTCGGCGTTGTCCAGGGTGATGCCGCCGATCACGCAGATCGGCAGCTGCAGCCGCGTGCGGGCCTGGGCCAGCATTTCAACGGTGGCGGCGGGTGCACCGGGTTTGGTCGTGGAATTGAAGAAGCGGCCGAAGGCAACATAGCTGGCGCCTTCCTTGGCGGCCTGTTCGGCCAGTTCGATCTGGTCGTGGCAGGTCGAGCCGATGATCGCATGACGACCCAGCAATGAGCGGGCCGGGGTCAGTGGGCCGTCGGTCTGGCCCAGGTGTACGCCCACGCCCAGGCGCGCGGCCAGTTCAGCGTCGTCGTTGATGATCAACTGGGTCTTATAGCGTGAACATAATTTGTGCAGTTTCTCCGCTTCACGCAGGCGGCGTGCTTCGTCGCTGCTTTTGTCACGGTACTGCAACAGGGTCACGCCACCGTCCAGCGCCGCCTCGACGTAGGCGAGGAATTTGCCGGCCAGGAGTTGGCTGTCGGTGATGGCGTAAAGGCCACGTAGTTTCATCGGGCAGGTCCCTTGATGTTACGAGCAGGATGTACGAGCAGGGTATTACGAGCAGAAATCCAACGGCAGCCGGCGCGGCACAAACTGGCCCTGGCCGAGTTGTTCAGCGTCACGCAGGGTGCGCCAAGTGTAGTTGAGAGCCGATTGCACGGCGCTGGCCAAGCCCTCGCCCTGTGCGATGCGCCCGGCCAGTGCACTGGCCAAGGTGCAGCCCGAACCGTGATAACTCCCGGGCAAGCGCTGGCAGGTAAAGGTGCGGCGCGTGCCGTCGCGGCTGTACAGGCGGTTGTGCACTTCGTGCTCGTCACCATGGCCGCCGGTAATCAGCAGGTGCTTGATGTACGGCAGCAGCTTCTCGGCACATTCGTCCGCCGTGCCGTCAGGCAGTTCGGCCAGGATGCGCGCTTCAGGCAGGTTGGGCGTGGCGATCAACGACAGCGGCAGCAAGCGCTCACGCATCGCGTAGCCGACTTCGTCCTTGCCCAGGCTACCGCCGCCGCCGGCGCGCAGCACCGGGTCACAGACCACCGGCAAGTGCGGGTGCGCCTGCAGCAGTTCGACCACGGTGTCGACCATCGCGGCAGAACCGAGCATGCCCAGCTTGACCGCCGCGACCTCGGAGTCGCCGAGCACGGCATTGGCCTGGGCCATTACCCACTCGCGGTCAAGCACGCGGAAATCACTGACATTGACGGTGTTCTGCACGGTCAGGGCGGTGACGGCCGTAGCGGCATGGCAGCCCTGGGCGAGCAGGGCTTCGATATCTGCCTGCAAGCCGGCGCCACCACTGGGATCGTGGCCGGAGAGACAGAGGACAACGGGGCGAGAGCTGTAGATATTCATGGTGCGCGAGCTTACCACCAAACGCTTTTTGCGTGGCCGTCTGGCGATGGTTGAAGTGTGCGCCTGGTTACGCTGTTTTTCTGCCGGATGAAGCCTGTTGGAAATTCGCTGAAAGCGTTGATCTAGAGCCTTTCAAAAAATTATTTCAGTAGTGTCCTATGGCCTTTACTGGCTATGCTAAAGTGCATTCAAACAACTTACTGTATCGCCGGTGTACGTCTTCTCAAAAGGAATGGGGGCTTTTGACATAACCGGACAGGCCACGCTGGGGCTCTATGCGCTATTTGCTGATCTTTATATTGTGCGGGCTGCCGATGCTCGCCAGCGCCGTCGAGTTCAACCAGGACACGCGAAGCCTGCCGCTGGGCCAGGTCATGCAAGTGCTCGAAGATCCCACCGACGCCCTCACCATCGCTGATGTCAGTTCCCCCGCCTACGCCGCCCAATTCAAAACCCATGACAAAGCCACCCTCAATGCCGGCTATTCACGCTCGGTGTTCTGGCTCAAGGTCAACCTGCATTACACCGCCAAAGATCCCCGTGCACCGCGTACCTGGTTCCTTGAACTGGCTTACCCGCCGCTCAATCGTCTGGACCTGTACCAGAACGACGGCACCGGTACCTACCGGCTGACCGCCCGCACGGGCAGCGCATTGCCTTTTTCCAGCCGGGAAGTGCGCCAGAGCAACTACCTGTTCAAGCTCAACTTCGTACCTGACCAGCAACAAACGGTGTTCCTGCGTTTGCAAAGCCAAGGTTCGATCCAGGCCCCATTGACGCTGTGGGCGGGCACTGCGTACCTGGAAGAACAGCCGCTGCGCCTGTATGTGCTTGGGGCTATTTACGGTGTGTTGTTGGGCATGTTGATCTACAACCTGTTCATTTACCTGAGCGTACGCGACACCAGCTACCTGTATTACATCCTCTATATCGCGTCGTTCGGCTTGTACCAGCTATCGGTCAATGGGGTCGCGGTGGAGTACTTCTGGCCGACCAACCCGTGGTGGGCGAATGCGGCGGTGCCGTTCCTGATCGGTTCGGCGGCCTTGTTCGGTAGCCTGTTCGCTCGCAGCTTCCTGCACACCGCGCAGCACAGTCGCTGGCTCGACCGGGTGCTGCTGGCGCTGGCGGCCTGCGGTGGGCTGGTGATGGCGCTGGCGCTGCTGACCAGCTACGCGGTGGCCCTGCGCCTGGCCACCGGGCTGGCGCTGGTATTCACCGTGACCATCTTCGTCGCCGCGATCAAGGCCTGGTACTGCGGGCAACGCATGGCGCGCTATTTCATCTTCGCCTGGACGGCGTTCCTGCTCGGAGGCGTCGTCAATACCCTGATGGTGCTGGGTTACCTGCCGAACGTGTTCCTAACCATGTATGCCAGCCAAATTGGCTCGGCCGTCGAGGTGGCGCTGCTGTCACTTGCCTTGGCTGATCGCATCAACGGCATGCGCGAGCAGCAGGCGCAGATTCTCTTCGACGCCAGCCAGAAGCTCGAAGCGCTCAACCAGCAATTGGCCCGCAGTAATCGCCTCAAGGACGAGTTCCTTGCTACGCTGACTCACGAATTGCGGACGCCGATGAACGGTGTGATTGGCTCTTTGGAGCTGATGCAGACCGTGCCTCTGGGCAATGACCTGGCGCAGTACCAGCAAACCGCCGCCGGTTCGGCACGGGACATGATGCGCATGGTCAACGGTATCCTCACCCTGACCGAGCTGCAGGCCGGGCGTCTGGTGGCCCAGCCCCAAGTGTTCAGCCTGCGTGGCACGCTTGATACCTTGCGGCAGCAGTTCGCCCCCAGCGCCCAAAGCAAAGGCCTGGAATTTTCCATCGACGTTGCGGATGAGCTGCCGGACCGAGTGATCGGCGATGCCGAAAAACTGCTCCAGTGTCTGGATTGCCTGCTGGACAATGCGTTCAAATTTACCCACGTCGGTGTAGTACGCATGCGAGTGGTCGGTGTGCCCCAAGGGGAGGGCGCATTACACCTGAGCTTTATTGTCACTGACACCGGTATCGGCTTCGCCTTTCTCGACGAGGCCACGCTGTATCAACGCTTTTTCCAACTCGATGGATCGATGACCCGTGAGTACGGAGGCCTGGGCATTGGCCTGGCGATTTGCCGGCAGTTGATCGAATTGTTGGGCGGGCGCCTGACTCATCATTCGGAGCCGCGCAAAGGCAGCCGCTTCCAGCTGGAAGTAGACGTCAGGCCAGTGCCATCGGAGCTCAAGGCTGGCGGGCAGGCGCTTCAGGCGCAACGTGCGCCCCAGGATTGCACGGTGCTGCTGGTGGACGAAAACAGCGTCGGTCAGTTGGCCGTGCGTGGCATGCTTCTTAAACTCGGTTACCGGGTCAAAGCCGTGGATAACGGCCCGGCGGCACTGGCCCAGTTGCAAGGAAATAGCTTCGATGCCGTGCTGCTGGATGTGCCTGAAGGCGGTTTCTCGTTGTGCTGTCAGATTCGCGCTTTGCCTGGGTGTGGTGAGTTACCGGTTATCGCCCTGAGCACCTCACCCAATGGGCCGGAACGCGAACGCTGCCATGGCATCGGCATGACCGACCGCCTGGCCAAACCCGTGCGTTTCGACGCCTTGCAGGCAGTGCTGGAGCGCCGTTTGCTGTGCTCGGCAGAGGGCGAAAGCGCCGAACATTCGGCGGGTATGCCACTTTTTTAAGGCCGGGGACGGTGCTTAACTGAGTTTCAGGCCATCATTTCACGCGGCCTTTTTTCAGGAGGCCCGTCATGAACCTGCACCCGTTTGCCGAAACCCACGACGTCACCAACCAGCCACCGTCCCTGGACGGCACTAACCTGTATCGCATCGATCTGCCCCTGCAGGAATGGTCGCGCCGCTTCGGCGCTGGCTGGGCCGAATCGCGTATTGATGCCTACGGCGCGCTGGCGGGTGGGCCACTGATGGAAGCCGGGTTCCTGGCGAACCAGAACAAGCCAGTGTTCAGCAGCCATGATCGTTATGGCCATCGCATCGACCTGGTGGAGTTTCACCCGGCCTATCACGAGCTGATGCGCACCGCCGTCGAGCATGGCTTGCCATCGCTGCCGTGGGCTCATTCGCAGTCCGGTGCCCATGTGGCGCGTGCGGCGATGACCTACCTGCACAGCCAGGCCGAAGCCGGCACCGGTTGCCCGCTGACCATGACCTTCGCCTGCGTCCCGGCCCTGCGCTTGCAACCGGACCTGGCGGACCTCTGGCTGCCGAAAATCCTCAATACCCAATATGACCCACGCAACGTCGGCATCGCCCACAAGGCCGGCGCCACCATTGGCATGGCCATGACCGAGAAGCAGGGCGGCACCGACGTGCGTGCCAACACCACCCGCGCTTATCCCGTTGGCGCGGGCGGCCCCGGCCAGGCCTATGAACTGGTGGGCCACAAGTGGTTCTGCTCGGCGCCGATGTGCGATGGCTTCCTGACCCTGGCCCAGACCGACAAGGGCCTGACCTGTTTCCTGCTGCCCCGGCACCGCCCGGATGACACGCGCAACGAGTTCTATATCCAGCGTTTGAAGAACAAACTCGGCAACTGTTCCAACGCCTCCAGCGAAGTGGAGTTTCGCGGCGCCCTGGCCTGGATGGTCGGCGAAGAGGGCCGCGGTGTACCGACCATTATCGAAATGGTCGCCATGACCCGTTTCGATTGCATGGTCGGCTCCAGCGCTTTGATGCGCCAGGCGCTGACCCAGGCCAGCCATCACTGCGCCCACCGCTTGGTCGGTGGCCGCGTGCTCAGCGAACAGCCGCTGATGCAAAATGTCTTGGCCGACCTGGCCCTGGAAAGCGAAGCGGCCCTGGCCTTGAGCCTGCGTATGGGCCGCGCCCTGGATCATCTTGACGATGAACAGGAGGCCAAGTTCGCCCGGCTGGTCACGGCGGTGGGCAAGTATTGGATCTGCAAGCGTGCACCCGCGATGATCAACGAAGCTGCCGAATGCATGGGCGGTGCCGGGTATGTGGAGGACAGCATCCTGCCGCGCCTTTACCGTGAGGCGCCGGTGAACTCGACGTGGGAAGGTTCCGGTAACGTGCAATGCCTGGACGTGCTGCGCGCGCTGTCAAAAGAACCGGGCGTGCTGGAGACGCTGTTTGTCGAGCTGGGCGATGGGCACGGCGACAAGCAGTTGGCGCGGCATATCGAACAATTGAAGTCGGCGTTTATGGACACCCAGGATATTCAGTACCGGGCACGGCAACTGACCGAGGATATCGCCGTGGCATTGCAGGCCAAGTTGTTACTGGAAGCGGGGAATGCGGCGGTCAGTGATGGGTTTATCGCCAGCCGGTTGGGTGAATCGTCCGGTCGGGTGTATGGCACCTTGCCGCGTGGGGTGGATGTAGAAGCCATAGTCGCGCGCTCAACCCCGCCATCTCGCTGAATAAACACGGTCAACTGTGGGAGGGGGCTTGCTCCCGATAGCGGTGTGCCAGTCACTGAATCCTTGGCTGACACACTGCTATCGGGAGCAAGCCCCCTCCCACATTTTAAGGTGCATTCCAATCCTGTTGTTTCGGTGAGGCCGGGATACAGGCAAGATAAAGGCCTGCAAGTCAGAACACAGGATGCTTACCGTGACCGAAGCTTTTGTTGTCGTTCAAACCGCCGAAGAAGCCGTGGACCGGCTGGCGGCCCTGCATGAGCGTGCTACCGGCGCACTCAATCAAGCCCTCAAGCAATACCTCAAGGACCGCGTCGAGCCCGACGCTGAGCAACGCGCACTGTTTCGCTACCCGGAACTGCGCCTGACCTACCACTGCCACGGTGAAGTCCCACAGACCACCCGGGCGTATGCCAAGGTGCAACTGCCGGGCACCTACAGCGTCACCGTGACTCATCCGGCCGCGTTCCGTAAGTACCTGCTCGAGCAACTGGTGCCGTTGATGCACGACTTCACCGTGACGGTGGAAGTGGGCGTCAGCCAGCAGAACATCCCATACCCCTACGTGGTGGAGCAGGGCGACGAACTGGCTGGCTCCGGCGTAACCGCCGCGACCCTGGCCCGTGTCTTCCCCAGTACCGACCTGTCCGCCGCCACCGATGGCATTGCCGACGGCCTCTACGATTGGGAAAACACCGACCCGCTGCCCCTGGCGCTGTTCGACGCGGCCCGCGTGGACTTTTCCCTGCGCCGCCTGGTGCACTACACCGGCAGCGACTGGCGCCATGTGCAGCCGTGGATCCTGCTGACCAACTACCACCGCTATGTTGACCAGTTCATCGTGCATGGCCTGGAGCAACTGCGCAGCGACCCGCGTTTTATCCGCATGGTATTGCCAGGCAACGTGGTGATCGACAAGAGCATGGACCACGGCGAAGCCTCGGCGATTGCCGCAGGTGTGGTCTGGCACCGCTACCAGATGCCGGCGTATCACCTGCAAGCCACCGATGGCCACGGCGTGACCCTGGTGAATATCGGCGTCGGCCCATCCAACGCCAAGAACATCACCGACCACCTGGCCGTACTGCGCCCGCATTGCTGGCTGATGATCGGCCACTGTGGCGGCCTGCGCCAATCCCAGACCATCGGTGACTACGTACTGGCTCACGCCTATATGCGCCGTGACGGGATTCTCGACCGCGTGGTACCGCCGAACATTCCGATCCCGGCCTTGGCCGAGGTGCAGTTGGCACTTCAGCAGGCAGCGGCGAATGTCACAGGCGAGAAAGGCGAAGAGCTTAAAAAGCGCCTGCGCACCGGCACCGTGCTGACCTACGACGACCGTAACTGGGAACTGCGCTGGGCCCAGGAGCGTCCGTTGATCAACCTGTCCCGTGCCGTGGCCGTGGACATGGAAAGCGGCACCATCGCCGCCCAGGGGTACCGTCTGCGCGTGCCCTACGGCACTTTGTTATGCGTATCCGATAAACCGTTGCACAGCGAGATCAAGCTGCCGGGTTCGGCCAACGCGTTCTATGAGCGTGCGGTCAGCCAGCACTTGAAGATCGGCATCGAGGCGGTCGACCTGTTGCGTACTGAACTCAACTCGCTGCACTCGCGCAAACTGCGCAGCTTCGACGAGCCACCGTTCCGCTAAGCGGTTGGGATGGTCATTTGGCGGTCAGGCCACTAGCATTGTCGGTCCTGACCGTTAGATGTTCCTTTTGCCATGTCCCGTCCTACCCGTCCTGATTCACGTCGCCCTGGCGTGAAACCTCCACATTCCGCTGCGCGTCGTGTCGCCAAGGCACCACCGGCCGAGCCGAAGTTGATCCTGTTCAATAAACCGTTCGATGTGCTGACCCAGTTCAGCGACGAAGGCGGGCGCGCGACCCTCAAGGACTTTATCGACATACCCGGCATCTACCCGGCGGGGCGCCTGGACCGTGACAGCGAGGGCCTGCTGCTGCTGACCAATGATGGCCAGCTACAGGCGCGCATTGCCGACCCCAAGCACAAGCTGGCGAAAACCTACTGGGTGCAGGTAGAAGGTAAGCCGACGGAAGAACAGCTGCAACGCCTGCGTGAGGGGGTGGAGCTCAATGACGGCATGACCTTGCCCGCCGAAGCTCGACAACTGGATGAGCCCGACTTATGGCCGCGCAACCCGCCGGTACGGTTTCGCAAAAGTGTGCCGACCCACTGGCTGGAACTGGTGATTCGCGAAGGGCGTAACCGCCAGGTACGGCGCATGACCGCGGCAGTGGGTCTGCCGACATTGCGCCTGGTGCGCGTGCGTATTGGTGACTGGTCGATCGACGGCCTGGATCAAGGCCAATGGAAGGCAGTGCCGGCGCGTTTATAAAGCGCCGGATTCGATCAGGCCGATCACCACGCTCTTGATGATGAACGCGGCCACGCCCAGGCCCAGCACGAAAAACAGGATGAACGAACCAAAGCGCCCGGCCTTGGATTTCTTCGCCAGGTCCCAGACGATAAAGCCCATGAAAATAATTAGGATAGTGACCAGGCCGGTCATCATCCATTCTTCAAACAGGGCGGGGTCGATGTTGTTCATGGGGCTCTTCCAGCAAGACAAGCGAGCAGTATACGGCAGCGTTACCGACGCAACATTGACCTGAGTCGAAGCATAATCCAAATGTGGGAGGGGGCTTGCTCCCTCCCACATTTGACCTTCACCGGTCTTAAGTGCGCAGGTGGGTCAGGGGCAGTTCGGTGCTGTTCAATACCTGGTTCAGCACAAAGCTGGAGCGCACGCTGGTCACGCCTTCGATGCGGGTCAGATGCCCCAGCAGCAATTTCTGGTAGTGGTCCATATCCGGCACCACCACCTTCAACTGATAGTCCGCATCCATACCCGTCACCAGGCTGCACTCCAGCACTTGCGGCAGGGTGCGAATGGCCGCTTCAAAATTCTCAAAGCGCTCCGGTGTGTGACGGTCCATGCCGATCAGCACATAGGCAGTAAGGCTCAGGCCAAGCATCTTGCGATCCAGCAAGGCAACCTGGCGCGCAATGTAGCCGTCGTCCTCCAACTGCTTGACCCGGCGTGAGCAGGGCGAAGGCGACAGGCCGATACGCTCGGCCAGCTCCTGATTGGAGATCCTCGCGTCGCGCTGCAATTCCGCCAGAATACTCAGGTCGTATCGGTCAAGCTTGCTCATTGGGTTGGCCTTTGTCGTAACTATTGCGGTGAATTATCCATGAAGGGTTAAAAATTGCGCAAGCACTGTTTATTGACGCAATCTTCGCAATCATCTGCCTGGCCGGCACGCCTATGATTACCAACAGAATCACCGCTTGGACAACAGTCCACAGCAGCGCGCCCAATCAGGCCCGCTGCGGCCGCCGCCCCAGCAGGGTTGAGCCGGCCTCCAGGCTGCACACTGTCCACAAGACGGCGTGAGGTGAGCCAACGTCAAAAGCGTTGAGCATGGACGAAGTTCTCAAGGGGTGGCCGACGGGTCACCCCTTTTCTTTGCGCGCGTCTTTTGCCTTCAGAAAATAGTCTTCACTGCTGATAACCTGCTCGAGAACCGGGTGAGGCTTTTCCAGTCTCATGTGTAGGCCCTAATCCGCAGTGAGGAATAGCATGAAGCGCATCTGGCGTATGGCAGGTGTTGGTTTGCTGGTGGTCAGCGTCGGCACGCAGGTAATGGCAGACGAGCGCGATAACTCACCGGGCCAGGGGCAACGGTCTGAAAACAATCAGCCACGCCCACAAAACCCGCATGGTGATCGCGGTGGTCAGCACGAGGGTGGCCAATGGCAAGGTCGCCCTCAAAGTAATGAGCCAGGACGACCGGCACCGCAACCCTCCAATAATCTACCTATCCAGAGCCGACCCGATACCGTGCGTCAGACCCAGGAGCCGCGCCAGGGTTACTACCGTGATATCCCTCGACGTAACGATGACAATCGGCATTGGGAGGCTGGTGGCCCCGGTTCGCGTCCGGGTAATGATCGTCCCGGTGATAACCGCTGGCCAGGCCGCCCGGACGGGCACGGCAACGGCTGGGGCCCCGGCCCGCAGCATCGCCCCGGCTATGTGGTGGATCGCTTCCCCGATCGTAATTACCGCGTGCCGTACCGTGGCCAGGACTACTTTTTCTCCGGCGGCTATTGGTATCGCCCTCAAGGCCCCCGCTACGTGGTAGTGACGCCGCCGTATGGCATCCGCGTGCATTACCTGCCGGACTACGCACGGGAAGTGTGGGTCGGTGGTTCGCTGTTGTTCCTCGCTGCTGGCGCCTACTACGCCTATGAGCAAAGCACCCAGCAATACGTAGTGGTACAACCGCCGACGCAGGTGCCATCACCCCAGCCGGCGCCTCAAGGCAATGGCTATGACGTAGTGGCTTATCCTGCCAATGGCCAATCCCAAGCCCAGGTGCAGCAGGACGGTTATGACTGTTATCGCTGGGCGGTGCAGCAAAGTGGCTTTGACCCGCGCACGGTCACCTACGCCCCTGACCCGGCGGTAGTGCAAACCTACCGCCAGGCCCAGGGCAACTGCCTGGGCAGTCGTGGGTATCAGGTGCAGTACTAGGTCTTGTTGCCGGTGACCACTTCCCGCGGGTCGGCATGCACCAGCACTTCGGCGCGTGGGTAAGCCTGGTGAATGGCGTCGGCGGCCTGGTCGCTGATGCCGTGGGCCACCGACAAGGTCAATTCCCCCGGCAGCTCCAAGTGCAACTGCACAAACCAGTGGCTGCCGGAAATGCGTGTGCGCAAGTCATGGGCGCCCAGCACCCCAGGTACGCCACGGGCCAGTTCCAGCATGTGCTGGCTGACATCTGGCGGTAACTCTTCATCCATCAACACCGCGAAGCTCTCCCGGGCGATCTGGATCGCGCTCCACAGAATGTAGACGGCGATGCCCAGGCCAAACCAGGCATCGACCTGATGAAAGCCAAAGCCTGCCAGCACCAGCGCAATCAGGATGCTGCCATTGAGCAGCAAGTCCGAGCGGTAGTGCAGCGAGTCAGCGCGTACCGCGTTCGAGCCGGTCTCCCGCACCACGCGGTGTTGCAACATCAGCAGGGCCACGGTCAGCGCCAGGGATAAAATAATCACGCCAATACTCAGCCACGGCGCGCCCACGGGCTCCGGATGTTTGAGCCGCTCAAACGCCTGGAGCGCAATCAGCACCGCACTGCCGCCGATAAACAACGCTTGCGCCATACCTGCCAGCGATTCCGCCTTGCCGTGCCCATAACGGTGATCGTCATCGGCGGGGCGCAGGGCGTAGTGCACCGCCAGCAGGTTCAACAGCGAGGTCACGCCATCGAGCAGCGAGTCGGTCAACCCGGCGAGCATGCTCACCGAGCCGCTGAGCCACCAGGCAATGGCCTTGGTGACAATCAGCACACAGGCCACGCCCACCGAGGCGCGGGTGGCCAGGCGCAGGAGCCTGGCGTGTTCGGGGCTGCTGGTCATGAGCAGTCCTTAAGCGGCTGGCTGCAGGCCCAGGGCCGCCAGTTGATGCACGCTGCCCTTGAACTGGATCAGGCGTGGGTCATCCAGCGGCAGGGCGCGACCGGTTTCCTTCTGGATGATGCTTTGCAGCTTGGCATTGTCGACCTTGCCGTCGGCACCGATGGCTTCGTGGAGTTTCTCCGGGGCGACCTGGGCGGTCTTGCCCGGTTCGAAGTAAATCGCACCGGTGGCGAAGTCGACGCCGAACGCGATCAGGCCGGGGATCACGTAGAACAGCAAGCCGACGGCATCGAGCACGGCGATGGCCGGGTCGATCTTGCCGTCGATCTGACCACGGCGGTCGGGGTAGAAAATCGACCCGCAGGCGGTGAGTTGGCTCAGCAGGGTGACGGCGAGGACACCGCCGATGACACGGGAAGCGATACGCATGAAAAGTCTCCTGAACACTATTTAAGGGTGACTATAAGCGAGTCTACAAGGCGATGATGTCCAAATGTGGGAGCGGGCTTGCTCGCTCCCACATCTGACTCTGTTCCCAATGGGATTATGCAGTTCGCCGTTATACTCGCCGCTCTGCTTTGGAGCCAGTATGAATTCGTTGCCGATCGATGATGTTTTACCCGCCCTGCGTGACGCCTTGGCCCATCGCCATGAAGCTGTGCTGGAAGCGCCGCCCGGCGCCGGTAAAACCACCCGTGTGCCCTTGGCCTTATTGAATGAAGCCTGGCTCGCCGGGCAAACCATCCTGATGCTTGAACCCCGGCGCCTGGCTGCGCGTGCTGCCGCAGAGCGACTGGCCAGCGAGCTGGGTGAAAAGGTCGGTGAGACCGTTGGCTACCGCATCCGCCTCGACAGCAAAGTCGGCCCCAACACGCGTATCGAAGTGGTCACCGAAGGCATCCTCACCCGTCGCCTGCAAGACGACCCCGCGCTGGAGGGCGTGGGCCTGTTGATCTTCGACGAATTCCACGAGCGCAGCCTCGATGCCGACCTGGCGCTGGCCCTGAGCCTCAACGGCCGCGAGCTGTTTCGCGACGAGCAGCCGCTGAAAATCCTGCTAATGTCCGCCACCCTCGAAGGCGAGCGCCTCGCCAGCCTGCTGGATGACGCGCCGATTCTGCGCAGCGAAGGGCGCATGTTTCCGGTGCAGATGCGCTGGGGGCGGCCGTACCAGGCCGGGGAATTTATCGAGCCGCGGGTGGTGCAGACTATTCTCGAAGCCGTGCATGACGAGACCGGCAGCGTGCTGGTGTTTTTGCCGGGGCAGGCGGAGATTCGCCGGGTCAACCAGCAACTGGCCGACGCCCTGGGGGATCGCCCCGATGTGTTGTTATGCCCGCTGCATGGCGAGCTGGACCTCAACGCCCAACGCGCCGCCATCGACCCGGCGCCGGCCGGCAAGCGCAAGGTGGTGCTGGCCACCAACATCGCCGAGACCAGCCTGACCATCAACGGCGTGCGCGTTGTCATCGATGCCGGGCTGGCGCGGGTGCCGCGTTTCGACCCGGGCAGCGGCATGACCCGCCTCGACACCCAGCGCATCTCCCGCGCCAGTGCTACCCAGCGTGCCGGTCGGGCAGGGCGGTTGGAGCCGGGGGTGTGTTATCGGTTGTGGTCCGAAGACCAGCATGACGGCCTGGCCGCGTATGGCAGTGCGGAAATCCTCGCCGCCGACCTGGCCGGCCTGGCCTTGCAGCTGGCACGTTGGGGTGTGAGGCCCAGCCAGTTGGTGTGGCTGGATGTGCCGCCCACTGCCGCATATGCCCAGGCCCAGGAGCTGCTGCAACGCCTCGGCGCCTTGAACGAAGAAACCCTCACCGCCCATGGCCAGAAAATGGCCGAGTTGCCGGCCCACCCGCGTATCGCCCATCTGCTGTTGCGCGGGCAGGACCTGGGGCTGGCTGCCATGGCCTGTGACGTGGCGGCGCTGTTGGGCGAACGCGATATCTTGCGCGGTGGTGGTGCGGATTTGCACAGCCGCCTGACGCTGATGTCCGGCGAAGAGCGTGCGCGCGGCGGCCAAGGTGGCGTGCAGCGCGCCAGGCAACTGGCTCGGCAATACCGCGGCTACTTGCGTGGCAAAGCGACCCAGCCGGTGGAGAATCCTGACCACCCGCGCTGGCTCGGCGCCTTGTTGGCGCTGGCGTACCCGGATCGCGTCGCCCAGCAACGTCGCCCCGGTGGCGCCGAATATCGCCTGGCCAACGGCCGTGCTGCGTTGTTCGCCGAGGCCGACAGCCTGATGAAGCAAGCCTGGCTGGTGATCGCTGACCTTGGCAGCCGCCAGGGCCAACGCGAAGAGCGCATCTACCTGGCGGCGGATTTTGATCCGGCGCTGTTCGACACGGTGCTTGCCGAGCAAGTGCGCAACGTCGACCAACTCGATTGGGATGAACGCGAAGGCGTATTGCGTGCCGAACGCCAGCGCAAGGTCGGTGAGCTGGTGCTCAGTCGTGAACCCTTGACCGGCGTCGACGAATCCGCCCGCAGCCAGGCGCTGGTCAACCTGGTGCGCCGCAAAGGCCTGGAGCTGCTGCCCTGGACCCCGGAACTGCGCCAATGGCAGGCCCGTGTGATGCTGCTGCGCCAACTGGATGCCGGCAAAACCAGCGAGTGGCCCGATATCAGCGACAAAGCCCTGCTCGCCAGCCTGGAACACTGGCTGATGCCGTACCTGGGCAAAGTCTCGCGCCTGAGCCATTTCGCCAACCTGGATATTTCCAGCTTCCTGCACAACCTGCTGCCCTGGCCACTGCCCCAGCGCCTGGATGAACTCGCGCCCCAGCATGTGAAAGTGCCGTCGGGCTCGTCTGTGCGCCTGGACTACAGCGAACAGCCGCCGATCCTTGCGGTGCGCTTGCAGGAGCTGTTCGGGCTGGCGGACACCCCACGCATTGCCGGCGGGCGCCTGGCGGTGAAGTTGCACCTGCTATCCCCGGCGCGGCGGCCGGTGCAGGTGACGCAAGACCTGGCGAACTTCTGGCGCAGTACCTATGCCGAGGTGAAGAAGGATCTCAAGGGGCGGTATCCGAAGCATTACTGGCCGGATGATCCGTTGGTGGCCGAAGCGACGGCCAGGATCAAGCCGCGTAAATAGCCACGATACCGTTCAAATGTGGGAGGGGGCTTGCTCCCGATAGCAGTGGGCCAGTCAACTTATCTGTAGCTGGCCGGCCGCTATCGGGAGCAAGCCCCCTCCCACATGGATTTTGTGGTGGTGGTTATTGCGCGGCAGGCAGCAGGAAGCGGGCGATCACCGGCAGATGGTTGGAGATGCGCAAGGTGTCTTCCTGCCTTACCTTGGCCTCCACCCGCTTGATTCCCGGGCTGTAGAACAGGTAGTCCAGGGTGCGATCCGGGCCATCAAGGCTAGGGTCGTTGGGAAAATGCGTCAGCCATTTCTCACGATCGATCCCACTGGATTCGCTGTTTCTCGGGATCATCGGGTACTTATCCCACAGCAGATGCAGCTCACTGTCCGGCGAATACTGCCCGCGCTTGCCCGCGTCCAGGCGCAGGAATTGCCCCAGTGGCAGCAAGTTGAAATCCCCGCCGATCAACCAGGGCGTGCCACGGCCTTCGAACTTATCCAACAGCTTCACCGTGGCCTGCACCTGTTGTTGCGCCGCCGAACGCCCAGGCACGCCGCCGTCCAGGCGGGTATTGAGCACCGCCAGTTGGCCGCCATCGCTCAAGGGCAGGTATGTCAGTAGCAACGCCGGCTTGGGTTGGAATTGCCGGCTGATGAAGTTGGCTTCGGGGGCCGGCAGTTGCAGGCGTTCGGCGTGTTCGATCTGGTAGCGGCTGAGGGTGGCGAGCTTGCGGCCGACGCTGCCGAAGATATGCAGGTTGGGGATAAAGTCGGCTTTCCAGTCGAACGCCTGGGTGCTGCACGGGTAGAGGTCGACCAGGCGTTCCTGCAACAGGGCAAGCTGGTCCTGGTAGTGGGACGGCTTGGCGCCTTCGTCGAGCTCCTGCAACAGCAGGATGTCGGGTTGTTCGTCGCGGATCACCCGGGCCACTTCATCCAGGCTGGCGGCCATGTCTTCCACTGTGGGACGGTCGTCCGGGCCGCTGCCGTCGGTGGTGTCGTACCAGAATACGTAGTTCTTGCCGGCCAGGTATTGCACGTTCCAGGTCATCACCTTGAGCGCCTGCCCCGGCAACAAGGTCGGGGCGCGAGGTGCCACGCAGCTGACGGGCAAGGTCTCTTTGTCGGCAGGGCGCCAGGTCAGGCTGTAGATCAGCGCCGCCAGCAGGCCGGCGATGATCAACAGGCTCAACAGGGTGATGCGCAATAAACGGGTCATCGGCTCGGCTTATTTGCGTGTCAGAAGAGGCACGGAGCATATCACCGCACGTCGGCGTCGCCACCGATCAGCATGAATAAACGGAACAGCACCACGCTGGTGAACAGTTGCAGGAAGCTGTGGGCGCTGTCCATCAGCAGCCCCAGCAACGGCGCAGGCTCAGGATAGGCCGCCACGCTGGCGCCCTTGAGCAGCCACAGCGGCGTCATCACGCACAGCAGGCACACCAGGATTCGCCAGAAGTGCCCGCGGGTCAGGCGAAAACTTTCCTTCATCGCCTCCAAGGCCGGCATGCCGCGCAGCACCAGCAGGTATTCGGCAAACGCCAACACCACCATCAGCCACAAGCCCGGCAGGAAATACAGCGACAGGCCCAGCAATATCAGCAACGTGCTCATGGCCGTCAGCAGGGCAAAGCGGGGCCACAGGCTCAAGGCCATCGCCCACACATCCTTGATACGGGGCGACTCGCCGCGGGTGCGGGCGTCGAGAAACAGGATCAGGGCGCCGGTGTACAGCGGGTACACCAATAAACCCACGATCACGCTGTAGCCGGGGAACGCATCCGGGCCCAGCGTGTGGTCCAGTACCTGTTGCAGCAGGGCTTCGAGGATTACCAATGGCAGGCACAGCTGGACGATGGCGCCCAGGTTGTGCTGGGTAAAACGGAAGGAGTCGCGCAAAACGTCTAACGGATTCATCAGGTTCATCACAGGCCTGGGAGCAGAGGGCAACACTTTAACCGATCAGGGTCCAAGCGGCGCAAACGTAAACCTTGAGTAAAGACCATTGAAACACCTCGTAACATCCCCATAACTGGAAAGCCCCCGACCTGATCACAGGCGGGACCAGAATTTTTTATCGGCAATCTAACGAGGTCGCCATGAACAGCGAAGAGCAAACCCTGATCGATGGACTGTTTGCACGGTTGCAGCAAGCCGAAACGGACTCAGCCCCCCGCGACGCCCAGGCCGAAGCGCGGATCAAGGAGCACATGACTCGCCAACCGGCCGCTGGGTACTACATGACCCAGTCGATCCTGGTGCAAGAACACGCGATCAAGAGCCTCGACGCGCAGAACAAGCAGCAGGCGCAGCAGATCCAGCAATTGCAGGATGAGTTGCAACAGGCCCGCGCTCAAACAGCGCAATCGGCGCCGAGCAGCGGTGGCTTTCTGTCGAGCATCTTCGGCGGTGGTTCCCGTGACCCGCAACCGCAGCAGAGCGCTCCGGCGTCGTCTGGTGGCGGCTGGCGTGAACCGGCGCGGCCTTCGTTCGGCCAGCCTGCGCCGCAGCAGCAGAACTACGCGGCGCCACAACAGAACTACCAGCAACCACCCGCTGCGCCCATGGGTAGCGGCTTCCTCGGTGGCGCGCTGAAAACCGCCGCTGGCGTGGCCGGTGGTGTGATGCTGGCAGAAGGCATCAGCAGCCTGTTCAACCACAACTCGCAACAGCCGCAAGTCGTGGAAGAAATCATCCGCGAAGAGCCGGCGCCTGCCAGTGACAACGGCGACTGGGGCAACAATGACCAGACGTTTGCCGGCAATGACAACTGGGGCAGCGACAACTCCGACAGCTTCGCCGACAACGACGATTCCTCCTCCTTCGGCGACGACGACTCCTTCGTCTGACCCACACACAACCGGGGCGCTTCGTCGCCCCGGGCTGATTTTTCGCGGAAACCTCCCCATGGCTGGCATACTGGCGCCTTTGCGGACCTTCGCGTCCAGGGTCCAAGCGGCAGCCATGGGGAAGTGCGGTGAAGAAAATTGCAGTGTTCGCCGATGTACAAAACCTCTATTACACCGTGCGCCAAGCCTATGGCTGCCACTTCAACTACGCCGCCCTGTGGGCTGACATCAGCGCCCGCGGGCAGATCGTCGAGGCGTACGCGTATGCCATCGACCGCGGCGACAGCAAGCAGCAGCAATTCCAGCAGATCCTGCGCAACCTGGGCTTTACGGTAAAACTCAAGCCGTATATCCAGCGCAGCGACGGCTCGGCCAAGGGTGACTGGGACGTGGGCATCACCATCGACATCATGGACGCCGCCGACCACGTCGACGAAATCGTACTGGCTTCCGGTGACGGCGATTTCGACATGCTGCTCGACCGCATCATCCACAAGCATGGCGTCGAAGCCGTGGCGTACGGCGTACCGGGGCTGACGGCCAACTCATTGATCCGCGCCGCCAGCCGCTACGTGCCGATCGAAGGCGCGCTGCTGCTCAAATAAGCGCTGCGGCTCAATAAATTGTCAGACGGAGTAGGAACAGGTTTGGAACGTATAGCGGTCATCGACTTTGAAACCACCGGCATCACCCCGAGCAGCCACTGCCGGGCCACTGAAATCGCGGTGGTCATCCTCGAACGTGGCCAGATCGTGGACCGCTACCAGAGCCTGATGAATGCGGGCGTCAGAGTGCCGGGCTTTATCGAGCAACTCACCGGCATCAGCAACGCCATGCTGCGCAGCGCGCCACCGGCCGAGCGGGTGATGAACGAGGTCAATGAGTTCGTCGGCACCACACCGCTGATGGCGCACAACGCCGCGTTCGACCAGAAGTTCTGGGACTTTGAGCTCGGCCTGATCCGCCGCACCCGCCTGCAAAAGTTCGCCTGCTCCCTGCTACTGGCCCGGCGCCTGATGCCGACCGCGCCCAACCACAAGCTTGGCACCCTCAACACCTACGCCCAACTGCCCCATACCGGCCAGGCTCACCGGGCCATGGCCGATGCGGAAATGGCCGCCAACCTGACCGCGCACCTGGCCCAGGAACTGCGACGTACCCATGGCTTGCGTGAGCTGTCCCATGAACTGCTGTGCACCTTGCAGAAAGTGCCGGCGGCGAAGATCAATGAGCATTTGAAGAAGCACCGCGGGTTCTGAGCCGGAGTGCATTTTCAAGACCAATGAAACGCCAAATGTGGGAGGGGGCTTGCTCCCGATAGCGGTGTGTCAGATACAGCCTAGCTGACTGACACACTGCAATCGGGAGCAAGCCCCCTCCCACATTTAGTTAGGCGGCGCCTATCGAGGCTGCGCGCACTCCAACGCCTGATCCACCACGCCTTTCGCCATCTCCACCAAATGCATCACCGCCCGCTGCGGCGCCTTCATCACCTCTCCTGAGGCATGTGCCGTCTCCACCGCGCAATGCAACAAATCCGCCGCATGGGCCAGCGCATCTTCGAAGCTCAGGTTGTCATTGAGGATAAAGGTGGGCGCATCCGGGGCGGACGCCTTGAGGTAGTAGTCGATGGCGCGGCGGTGGAGCAGGGCGTCTTCGCTGGGGAAGTCTGCTTTGGAGCGAGGTGGATCGGGGGTAACTTTGACCATAATGTAGCTTCTCCGTCAGGTAAGAAGCTGCAACCGTTCGCTTGCACACGAATTAGGGTGGCAGCAGTACGCGGGTGTGCAAGACCGTGACGGTGTCCGGTAGATCCGAAGATCTCCCGCGTACAGCTGCCATAACGAATTAACGCCTGGAGTAAAAAACAGACGCTGGGAGCTAAGGCTGTTGCGTATTACCGTCGTCGGACTTGCACGTCCGGCCACCGAACATTCGATGACGAAGCGAGACTAGCTACCTGATCCGACGGAAACAAGGCCGTGAGATTCTCTCGGAAACGTCCCGCAAATGAAAGGGATCGGTCTTGCTGGCCACTGAAACTTTCAGTTTCTGACAGCGCTATAACCTGAAATCAGAAAGGTTTGTAGGGTGAATCCTGATGCTGTATCGGACCCTTCTGGTTTTCCTGCCGTCAACGGGCAAGATGCGTCAGGCATTTAATATCCGGTGCGTTATCGACAAAAAGGAAATTGCTCTGATGAGAGCCGAAATCAGCGGGAAGGTGATTCAGCTGTTCGTCGATATCATCGGTTTTATCGACCGAAGCGAAGTGACGGAGCTGACGGATTTCGTCCACGACTTCGAAATCATTGATGATGACCTGACCTGCTTCGTCATGCAGATCAAATGGCAGTTCAAGCTGCAAGCGACTCAGGACGATTGGGATCACATCACGACCATTAAGCAGATAGTCGATCTGATTGTTGAGCGCTCAACTATGCAGCGCGGCCGCTGACGCCATCGCAGGCAAGCCCACAGGTGACCGTGTGTACCCCAGGCAACGCGGTCACTGTGGGAGTCGGGCTTGCCCGCGATGGCGTCGGTGTGGGCGGTAGGGATGTCAGGGAATAAATGCCATCACGGCAGCGGGTGACCCCGAGCCACCCTCGAGCGCCAACACGCCGATGACCAGGGTTGCGCCGGTGGCCGGCAGGCGGTCGAGGTGGGTCAGGCACTCCAGCACAATCCCGTTTTCAGCCAGCACCGCGTGATTGATCGCAAAAGTGCTGCTTTGCCCAAAGTCCACGCCGTGGGTATCAATACCCACCCCGGCAACTTGGCGATGCTCCAGCAAAAAGCTGATGGCCGCCTCGCCAATGCCGGGAAAGTGGGAGCCTTGTGCGTCTTGCCCGAAAAATGCCGCCGGATCGTTCCAGAAGTGTTGCCAGCCGGTGTACACCAACACCACCGAACCCGATTCGATAAGGCCGTGCTGGTGTTCCCAGGCGTGAATGTCCTGCGGGCTGATTTCGTAATCCGGGTTGCCCAGGGTTTTACCGCGCACATCGATCACCACCGCAGGCCGCACCAGTGCTTCTGCCGGGTAACCATCAATCCCCATTCCATTGGCATAAAAGCTGTTCGGCGCATTCATATGGGTCGCGCTGTGTTCGCCCATACTGAAGCGACGCAGGAAATAGCCGTCTTGCTCTAACGACGCAACCTCTTCGAATTCCACGGGTGGATCGCCCGGCCACAGCGGGATACGCGGGTTGATCGGGTGGCTGAGACTGATGACCTGCTGAAATTGCAGCTGTTTAACCGCCATGTTTGCCATTCCCCTCCAACTGCCCCAACGGCACCCGCCGCTCTATGGCGCTGGACAAAATAATCGAGGTTTTGCTGAACCCGAACTTCGCCACCCGATTAATCAGGTCTTCCAGCTGCGGCATGGTGCCCACTGCCGCTTGCATGATCACGCAAGGGTCGCCCGTGACCCGGTGGCATTCGGTCAGTTCGGGAATTTGCGCCAGGGCATCGTAAACCTTCTGGCTGCCGTGATTGGTCAGCCGCAGTTCAATCACGCACTGGATCGGCAAACCGACTTTGGATAAATCCACCTTGGCCTGGTACCCGGTGATCACACCGCTGGCCTCCAGTTTGGCCACGCGTTCGGCCACGGCGGGCGCGGAGAGGTTTACCGTGCGGGCTAATTGCGCGTAGGACGCGCGGCCGTCTTCGAGCAGGGCGCTGAGGAGCATGCGGTCGTATTTGTCCATGGTAAGGCTCCGGTTGCGCGTGGCTTTCGAAAGCACGGGTTATAGCCTTCATAACCGTGTTTTGAAAAGTGTATGGGCGGTTTAAACAGGTTTTGTAACTTATGTTTATGCACCTGCCTTTCTAGAATAAGGCTCCCATCTCCTGCCATAGAGCCGCCCAATGCCTGGCCCACGTCGCTTTCCCTTACCGTTGATCGCCGCCTTTTTTGCGTTGTATGTGATCTGGGGTTCCACTTACCTGGTGATTCGCATCGGCGTGGAGTATTGGCCACCGCTGTTGCTGGCGGGGATTCGGTTTTGCACCGCGGGGGTGTTGATGTATGCCTTCCTCAGGTGGCGCGGGGTGCCGGCGCCGACGTGGCCGCAATGGAAGGCGGCCGGGATGATCGGCATTTTGTTGCTGACCGTGGGCAATGGCGGCGTCAGCGTGGCGGAGCATATGGGCGTGTCGTCCGGCGTGGCGGCGCTAGCCGTGGCGACCGTGCCGTTGTTCACCCTGTTGTGTGGCTTTTTCTGGGGCGCACGTAATACGCGGCTGGAATGGGCCGGGGTGATTCTGGGGATCATCGGCATTGCCATGCTCAATATGGGCAACACCTTGCAATCGAGCCCACTGGGTGCGGTTTTGCTATTGGTTGCGGCGGCCTCCTGGGCCTTCGGCTCGGTGTGGAGCCGGCATTTGCCGCTGCCCCAGGGCGCCATGGCCAGTGCCGCGGAAATGCTCGTGGCCGGTGTGGCGTTGTTGATCGTCAGCGCGCTGTCCGGCGAGCACCTGCAGGCCATGCCGCCGTTGGAAGGCTGGCTGGCCCTGGCTTACCTGACGGTGTTCGGCTCGATCATCGCCTTCAACGCCTATATGTACCTGCTCAAGCATGTACGCCCGGCCGCGGCGACCAGCTACGCCTATGTGAACCCGGCAGTGGCGGTGTTGCTGGGGATTGTGTTCGTCGGTGAGACCATTGGCCTGGAAGAAGCCTTGGCGATGCTGGTGATCATCAGCGCCGTGCTGTTGATCAGCCTGCCACAGTGGCGTAAGCCAAAACCGGAAATAAGGTAAACTGCGGCGCAATTGCGACTTGCGCTGAATTTTTCCTACGGTAAACACATGACTTTCGCCACCCTTGGCCTGATCGAACCCTTGCTGCGCGCCCTTGAGACGCTTGGCTACCAGACCCCGACGCCGGTGCAG
This sequence comes from Pseudomonas haemolytica, assembly GCF_009659625.1. Lineage (GTDB taxonomy): Bacteria > Pseudomonadota > Gammaproteobacteria > Pseudomonadales > Pseudomonadaceae > Aquipseudomonas > Aquipseudomonas haemolytica. Next base: position 86,221 of record NZ_VOIW01000008.1, read on the forward strand.
GCGCAAGCCATTCCGGCGGTGCTGGCCGGTCGTGACCTGATGGCTGCGGCCCAGACCGGCACCGGCAAGACCGCTGGTTTCGCCCTGCCGCTGCTGCAACTGCTGACCCTGGAAGGGCCGAAAGTCGCCGCCAACTCGGCGCGTGCGCTGATCCTGTGCCCAACCCGCGAGCTGGCCGAGCAGGTTCACGCCAGTGTCGCCGAGTACGCCCAGCACCTGCCGCTGACCACTTACGCGGTGTATGGCGGTGTGAGCATCAACCCGCAGATGATGAAGCTGCGCAAGGGCGTCGACATATTGGTCGCCACCCCTGGCCGCCTGATCGACCTGTTCCGCCAGAACGCGCTGAAACTCAACCAGCTGCAAACCCTGGTGCTCGACGAAGCCGACCGCATGCTCGACCTGGGCTTCTCCGAAGAGCTTGCCAACATTTATCGCATGCTGCCGAAAAAGCGTCAGACCTTGCTGTTTTCTGCGACCTTCTCCGATGACATCCGCCTGCTCGCCGGGCAGATGCTCAACGATCCGCTGAGCATCGAAGTCAGCCCGCGCAACGTCGCCGCCAACACCGTCAAGCAGTGGGTAGTGCCGGTGGACAAGAAGCGCAAACCGGAGCTGTTTGTGCACCTGATGCGCAAAGGCCGCTGGAAGCAGGTGCTGGTGTTCGCCAAGACCCGCAACGGTGTGGATGCACTGGTGGATAAGTTGCAGGGCCTGGGCATCAACGCCGACGGCATCCATGGCGACAAACCCCAGGCGACGCGTCAACGCGCACTGGACCGCTTCAAGGCTAGCGACGTGCAGATTCTGGTCGCCACCGATGTGGCGGCCCGTGGCCTGGATATCGAAGACCTGCCGCTGGTAGTCAATTTCGACCTGCCGATCGTGGCTGAGGACTACATCCACCGTATCGGCCGTACCGGTCGCGCAGGCAACACCGGTGAGGCGATTTCGCTGGTGTGTGCCGACGAGGTGAACATGCTCTCGGCCATCGAGATGCTGACCCGCCAGACCTTGCCCCGCAAGATGGAGCCAGACTTCGAGCCGGAACACCGTGTGCCTGACACCGATGCCAGCGGGCAGGTCGTCAAGAAGCCGAAAAAACCGAAGAAGCCTAAAACCTCCGGTGGTGGCGGCAAGCGCAACCTGGGCAAGTGGGTGGACAGTGGTGAAGTAGCGCCGGCGGAGCCTTCGATCAAGCCGGTGCGCAAGGTGCCGGTGTTCAATACCGGGCCGCGTAAGAAGAAGTAAGGGTTTTAAGCCAATCTGATAAAGGGTTGATGAACAAAGTGGACGGGGCAATCCCGTTCACTGTGGATGGAATCTTCTTGTAAATTTTTTCGCGTGGAACAACTGAACTCAAACCGTTCGATCGCCACTCAGGTAGGCGTCAGGAAACTGACCGCTAACCAGCAGCCTTTGAGTGGAGGTAATTGATATGGAATTTGCAGCTTCTTTTGCGACGCTATCCTTCAAGCGGGGAGAGGAAACATTCTGCGAGTACCTGAGCCGCGCAGCGCAAACGCATAGAGACACTGCCGCCGCGTCAGAGAGGAGTCATGAGGCGCGTATCAGCGAGCTGGAGAAAGAGCTGACAGATATTAAAAAAACCCAACCAGAGGCTTATGCGCAGCAAATCAAGCGGTATAAAGAATTGGCTTCGTTGCATCGGCATCATGTCAGCGTGAAACCTCACGAAACCTTGCCCCTGGATCAGGTTATCAAAGGCGTTGAATACAAAAGCCAAGAGAAAGGACTAGCCCTTAGTCGTGGCTTCAAGGCCGAGCAGGAGAGCTTGAAAGACCAACCCGTAGCGCTTGAAACGGCGCACCGCACGTATATAGACGCCCTGTCGGTAGCCCTGCCAGAAGGTGACGAGTTCTTGCGAAGGGAACTGGAAGGGTTTGAGCAGAAGTACCCGCATACCCAGGCTACTTGAGTTTTAAGGCTGCCTGTAGCCTGCCGTTCAGGCTGGGCTACGGTAGCCGCGGGGCCTACCGTGGGTGTTTCAACCATTCCAGGACACCACGCCCAGCCGCCCGACCGCTGGCAAAACATCCTGTCAGTAAGTACCCGCCGGTCGGCGCTTCCCAATCGAGCATTTCCCCCGCACAAAACACACCGGGTACTTGCTTGAGCATCAGTCGTTCATCCAATGCTTCAAAGGGCACGCCGCCGGCGGTACTGATCGCCTCATCCAGTGGGCGGGTCTTCACCAGTGTCAGGGGCAGGGCCTTGATATCCACAGCCAACTTCACCGGGTCTTGGAAGTGTTCAGCCGGCGCCAGCTCGCGCAACAGCGCTGATTTGACCCCGTCCAACCCCAACTGACTGTGCAAATGCTTGCTCATCGACCGCGAGCCACGGGGCTTGGCCAATGCTGCCTGCACGTTGTCCAGCGGCTTGCTCGGCAGCAGGTCGATATGCACCGTGGCCGCCCCGTCACGGTTGATCGCTTCACGAATCGGCGCCGACAGTGCGTAGATCAAACTGCCTTCGATACCGGTGGCGGTGATCACGCATTCACCCAGCCGAGGCGGATCATCCGCCAGGCCAATGGCGACGTTTTTCAACGGCGCGCCAGCGAATTTGCTGACCATCAACTCGCTCCAGGCCGACACCTCGAAACCACAGTTGCTCGGCTGCAACCGCGCGTAGGGCACGCCCTTGTCTTCCAGCACTTTGAGCCAGGCTCCGTCGGAACCCAGGCGCGACCAACTGCCGCCGCCCAGGGCCAGCAGCACGGCATCGCTGTGGACAACTTTATCGCCGTCCGGGCTGTGGATAAGTAAGCCGCCCTCGGCATTCCAGCCCAGCCAACGATGACGCGTGTGGATAACCACGCCTTGATCACGCAGGCGTTTAAGCCAGGCGCGCAGCAGGGGAGCGGCTTTCATATCCGTCGGAAACACCCGCCCTGAGGTGCCGATAAACGTTTGAATGCCCAAGCCATGAATCCACTTGCAAAGCGCCTGGGCCCCAAACGAGCGTAACAACGGCGCCATGTGCGGTGCACGTTCGGCGTAGCGTGACAGAAACGCAGGGTAGGCTTCGGAATGGGTGATATTCATGCCGCCGACACCGGCGAGCAGGAACTTGCGGCCCACCGAGGGCATGCCGTCGTACAGGTCCACACCCACGCCTGCCTGGCTCAAGACTTCGGCGGCCATCAGCCCGGCGGGGCCGCCGCCGATAATGGTGACGTGTTGAGAAGGGGTCTGAGGCATGGCAGGCTACGGTCGCTTGAATAGGCCGAGCATTCTACCCGACGAAGGCGCGGCTGCCTGATCAAAAAACGTACACTTTCCTACAGGCCATACGGTTGCTAGCGTGTAGGCGCTTACGCTCAAGTTATCCACAGGCCGTTCCACAGGCATTGTGGGTAACGCCCACCGTTCAATGACAACCTGATGACGTCCATACCCGTTGTGCGCTGTGGTGCAGGATGCCGTGGCGGCGGGCAAGCGCCGGGCGGTCTTTGCTGTAGCCGCCGCCGATCACGCCCATCACCGCAATGTCGCGGCCCAGGCAGTGGCGCATCACGCTTTCATCGCGGGCGGCGACGCCTTCATCGGTCAGCTTGAGGTAACCGAGGGCGTCATCTTTGTGCACATCCACGCCGGCGTCGTACAGCACCAGGTCGGGCTGGTAGAGCGGCAACAGGTAGTTGAGCGCGTCGTCCACCACCTTGAGGTAATCGGCATCGCCCATGCCCATGGGCAGCGGGATGTCCCAGTCGCTCTGGGCCTTGCGTGCGGGGAAGTTCTTTTCACAGTGCAGCGACACGGTGATGGCGTCCGGCGTGTCGTGGAGGATGCGTGCGGTGCCGTCGCCCTGGTGCACGTCGCAGTCGAAGATCAGCACGCGATTGACTCGGCCGCTGGCCAGCAGGTAGTGGCTGATCACCGCCAAGTCATTAAAGATGCAAAAGCCCGCCGGGTAATCGTAGTGGGCGTGGTGGGTACCGCCGGCCAGATGGCAGGCCAGGCCATGTTCGAGGGCTTGCTCGGCCGCCAGTATCGACCCGCCTACTGCTCGCACGGTGCGGCGGGCCAGGGCTTCGCTCCAGGGCAGGCCGAGGCGGCGTTGGTCTTCGCGGGACAATTGGCCGCTCATGTAGCGTTCGATATACCCAGGTTCATGGGCCAGGGCCAGAATGTCTGCGGGGCACAGCTGCGGGCGCAGCAACTGGCTGTCCTCGGTCAGGCCACTGTCCACCAGGTGATCTCGCAGCAAGCGAAACTTGTCCATGGGGAACCGGTGGTCCGCCGGGAACTCAGGGCTGTAGTCTTCGTGGTAGATCAATGGCAAGGGCATGGGATTTTCTGACGGGAACCTGCGAAGGATCTTAACAGCGCTGTACACTCACGCACATGGCAAGGCAGGGGGGACCCATGGAGCCGATACTGGAATTGGAAAGTGCACGGCTGGTGCTGCGCCAATGGCGCGACAGCGACCTCACGGAGTTTGCGCGCATGTGCGCCGACTCGCAGGTGATGCGTTATTTCCCGGCTAAGTTGAGCCACTTGGAAAGCGCCGCGCTGATCGGCCGGATTCGCGGGCATTTCGCGGAATACGGCTTTGGTTTTTGGGCCTTGCAGCGCAAGGATACCGGCGAATTTATCGGCCTGACCGGGTTGCAGAACGTCAGCTTCGAAGCTGGCTTTACCCCGGCGGTTGAAATCGGCTGGCGCCTGGCCCGCGAGCATTGGGGCCTGGGCTATGCCAGCGAGGCGGCCTGGACCGCGCTGCGCTGTGGCTTTGATCGCTTGCAACTGGATGAAATTCTCGCCTTCACCACCGAGACCAATCTGCCCTCACAAAAAGTCATGCAGGCCATCGGCATGCATTACGATCCGCAGGCAGATTTTGAACACCCCAAGGTCGCAGCCGATGACCCGCTGCGCCATCATGTTTTGTACCGCATCACCCGCGCCCAATGGTTGGACACGCTGCACGGATAAGCAGCCCGGAATGCCCTATTGATTGTAGGAGTTGCTCTATGAGCCAAGTATTGGAAGATCTGGTGGACTTGCTGACCCTGGAGCCGATCGAGGAGAACCTCTTTCGTGGCCGCAGCCAGGACCTGGGCTTTCGCCAGTTGTTTGGTGGCCAGGTACTCGGCCAGTCGCTGTCGGCGGCCAGCCAGACCGTAGAAGAGGCGCGGCATGTGCATTCCCTGCACGGTTATTTCCTGCGCCCTGGCGACGCCGCCTTGCCGGTGGTGTATTCGGTAGACCGCGTGCGCGACGGTGGCAGCTTCAGCACTCGGCGGGTGACGGCGATCCAGAAGGGCCATCCGATCTTCACGTGCACCACCTCGTTCCAGTACGACGAACAAGGCTTCGATCACCAGACCACCATGCCGGTGGTGGTCGGCCCGGAAAACCTGCCGTCGGAGCTGGAGCTGACCAAGCAACGTGCGCACCTGATCCCCGAGCACATGCGCGACAAGCTGCTGTGCCCCAAGCCTATCGAGGTGCGCCCGGTCACCGAGAAAGACCCGTTCAACCCGCAGCCGTCCGATCCGGTCAAGTACGTGTGGTTTCGTGCCGACGGCGCCTTGGCGGACTCGCCAGCGCTGCATAAGTACCTGCTGGCCTACGCCTCGGACTTCGGCCTGCTGACGACTTCGTTGCTGCCCCATGGCAAGACCGTGTGGCAGAAAGACATGCAGGTCGCCAGCCTTGACCACGCGCTGTGGTTCCACGCTGACCTGCGCGCCGATGACTGGTTGCTGTATGCCATGGACAGCCCATGGGCCGGCAACACCCGGGGTTTCTCCCGGGGCAGCGTGTACAACCGCGCCGGGCAACTGGTGGCGTCGGTGACCCAGGAAGGTTTGATTCGCCATCGCAAGGACTGGGCATGAGTCTGTCGGACGTTAAGCATTGGGTGTTCGACATGGACGGCACCCTCACGGTGGCGGTGCATGATTTTGGCGCCATTCGCGTGGCATTGGACATTCCGCCTGAGGACGACATCCTCACGCACCTGGCAGCCTTGCCGGCGCCGGTTGCTGCGGCCAAGCATGCCTGGTTGCTGGAGCATGAGCGCGAGTTGGCACTGGGTTCGGTCGCGGCTGAAGGCGCGGTAGAACTGGTGCGTGAGCTGGCCGGGCGTGGTTATCGCCTGGGCATTCTGACCCGCAATGCGCGCGAGCTGGCGCACGTGACGTTAGAGGCGATTGGCCTGGCGGACTGCTTTGCCATCGAGGATGTACTGGGGCGTGATGATGCGCCGCATAAGCCTGACCCGGGTGGGTTGTTGAAACTGGCGGCGGCGTGGGGTGTGGCGCCGAGCGAGATGGTGATGGTCGGGGATTATCGTTTTGACCTGGACTGTGGCCGGGCGGCGGGGGCCAGGACAGTGTTGGTCAACCTGCCGGAAAATCCATGGCCGGAGTTGGCGGATTGGCATGCCAAGGATTGCTCGGTACTGCGTCAAATGATCTAGCCAAGGCAATGGACTCAAATGTGGGAGGGGACTTGCTCCCTCCCACATTTTGATCGGGTTCCTTCAGGTGCTACTGGGCAAACAGCACCTTTTCTCCCTCTGGCGAAGTAAACATCTTATCCCCGTCATGCCCCACCCCCGGCACTTCCACCAGCTTGTGACTCAACTGCGGATGGCGCAGCTTGAGGTAGTCAAAGTAGTGATGCCCACGGATCAGCCGGTACGCACCCTGCGCCTCGGCCTCGCAGCCTTTATCCAATGCCGGGTGGTTGGGGTCGGTGTCTTGCTGGCCCAACAGGTAAGTGATGTCGCGTGAAACGTAGGCGTGTTCCAGTTGCTGGGCGCCTCGGTCACCCACGTAATCCGGCAGGTTTTGCATGCCGTATTTCCAGTCATTGAAACCTGGGCAACTGGCCGTATCGAACGGCACCGGCCGCTGCGGGCTGAAGTAGGCGTAGGAGGAGGGGTTGGCGACCACATACCGCAGGCGGATGCCTTCGGTTTGCAGCAACGGGTGGTCGTGGCCGGTGAGGGCAAAGCGCTGCACCACTTGACCGCCGCCGGAATGGCCGGCGACCACGATTTCTTTCAGCGCCGGGAACAGCGTGCGGTTGCCCAGGTGCTTGATGATCTGGTCGAGGGCGCCGTAGGAGCTGATCTGGCCTGGGCCGGTGGAGGGTTCACCGGCCATCCAGTCGTTGCCCTTCCAACGCAGCACCTGATTGCCCAAGTGATTGCCCTTCACATCCGCCTGATTGAGAAACTGCGGCGCGATCACCAGCGTGTTGGCAGCAACCCGGGCGTGTTCGGCGGCGTCTTCGCCACTGTGCAGGTAGGTCTGCGCATTGCGCAGGCGCCCGTGCACGATGATAAGCGCGCGGGTGACCTTGGGTAACGGCTGACGCCAGTCCTGGCTCAAGCCGAGGCTGAGGTCGCCGGCCTCCAGGTGAAAGCGATCGGGGCTGACCACCTTGACGCCGTGCGTTTTCTCGTCGGCCCAAGTGGTGGTGCAACAGCTGGCTACCAACCCCAGCACTAACCCCAATCGTCTATTCATTCAGAGACTCTTCGCGGTAAAGGTGTCGCATTGAGAGATCTGGCCCTGGGCGAAGCCGGTCTTGAACCAGCGCACCCGTTGGGCCGAGGTACCGTGGGTAAACGAGTCTGGCACTACGCGCCCTTGGCCCTGCTGCTGCAAGCGGTCATCGCCAATGGCGTTGGCCGCGTTCAGTGCCGCCTCGATGTCGCCGGGTTCCAGCCAGTTCAGGCGTTTCTGTGCGCGGTTGGCCCACACTCCAGCAAAGCAGTCGGCTTGCAGTTCCTGGCGTACCAGCAGGCCGCCATCGCCTTGCATCTGCCGACCCTGCTGACGCGCAGCCTGGATCTTGGACGAGATGCCCAGCAGCGTTTGCACGTGGTGCCCGACTTCGTGGGCGATCACATAGGCCTGGGCGAATTCGCCGGATGCCTGGAAGCGTTGGGACATTTCCCGGAAGAAATCCAGGTCCAGGTACACCTGCTGGTCGGCCGGGCAGTAGAACGGGCCGCTGGCCGAGGTGGCGCCACCACAGGCGGAGTTCACCCGGCCACGGAACAGGATCAGCTTCGGGTTCTTGTAGGCCAGGCCGTTTTCCTGGAAAACCTGGCCCCAGGTGTCTTCGGTGTCGCCCAGCACGGCGCGCACGAAGTCGGCCTGCTGGTCATTGGCCGGAGGCGCCTGGCGCGGCTGGGTGCTGACCGACGGTGCCTGTTCCATTTGGCCGCTCAACTGGCCAAGGATCTGCATCGGGTCCTGGCCGGTCAACCAGCCAATGCCCACGATCAGCACGATCGCCGTCAGGCTCAGGCCCTTGCCGCCTCCAAAGCGCATGCCGCCACCGCCGCCGCCACTGTCATCGCGGGCGTCCACCACGTTGTCGCTGCGTCGGCCTTTTTTCCATAGCATGGGAACAATCCTCTGTGTGCTAACCGTGATTGATTATGGTCGGTATTAACGGCAATAGCCTTCGCCAGTGGTGACGATCAGGCAGTCTTTTTTATCCGCCAGCCATTTCAGGCCGGTGGCGGCACCGTCACCGGCGCGCAGCAGTTGTGGGCCGTCGGGGCGGTTGAAGGCGATGCCGTCTTCGGCGGCTTCACCCTTGAAGGTGCCGGAGTCGTCGGCGTCGAGGCCGTATTGCATGGTGAGCAGGTAGTGGCCGCGACCAATGCTGTCGTCCTTGGCGATGGTCAGGTTCAAGCCTTCTACGCCGATCCACTTGCCGACCCATTGATCGGTGGGTGGCGTTTGCGGCACGAGGGTGGCCTGTACGGAAGGTGGCGCGGGCTTGGGGGCTTCCTTGGCTTTATCGCAGGCGGTCAGCAGGGCGACAGCAGTCAGAACAAAGAGGATTTTTTTCATAGCGGCAAGGCCTTGATTAAAAAGTGTGCAACGCGGGGGCAAACGTGCAGGGTTGGACTCGATTCCCGTGATTTAGTGCGCTGTTCGCCCGGTGTTTGGTTATGCTCTTGGAGCAGACGCAAGCCCGGCTGCTAGATTACCGGGTTGAGTACCACCGCGTTCAGCTCGCCAGCAAGAGAATTCAATGACTGTCAGTACCCCCCTCTCAGGTGTCAACCATCCCTTCAAAGGTATTCTGCTGATTGTGGTGGCGACGTTCCTGTTCTCCAGCCACGACGCCTTGTCCAAATACCTGGCCGGGTTCTACCCCATCGTAATGGTGGTGTGGGCGCGCTACCTGGTGCACACGTTGCTGATGGCCGGGATCTTCCTGCCGCAATCGGGCTTGCGTGTGCTGCGCAGCAAGCGGCCGGGGATGCAGGTGGTGCGTGCCTTGTGCCTGTTGGGCACCAGCCTGTTTTTCACCGCGGCGTTGCATTACATCCCGCTGGCCGAAGCCACGGCGGTCAACTTTCTCGCGCCGATCCTGGTGACCGCGCTCTCGGTGCCGCTGCTCGGTGAGCACGTGACACGTGGCCAATGGCTGGCGGTGATCTGTGGGTTTATCGGTGTGCTGGTGATCATCCACCCGGGCGGTGAGTTGTTCACCCCAGCGGTGCTGCTGCCACTGTGTTCGGCGATGTTCTTCTGCTTCTACCAACTGCTCACGCGAATCCTCAGCCAATACGACACGCCGACCACCAGCAACTTCTTTGCCGGCCTGTGCAACACCTTGGTGATGAGTGCGCTGGTGCCGTTCTTCTGGCAGATCCCGACGCTGTGGCATGGGGTGATGATGTTGGCCCTGGGTACCTGTGGGATGACCGCGCACCTGATGCTCACCCAGGCGTTCCGCTTTGCGGCACCGGCCTTGCTGGCGCCGTTCGGCTATTGCCAGATCGTGTTTGCGGGGTTGTTGGGCTGGCTCGTGTTCAGTCATACCCCCGATACGACCACGATGGTCGGTATCGGGGTGATTTGCATGAGCGGGTTGGCGGCTGCCTGGCAGCAGCGGCGCAGGTAGATCAAACGTCGACGGTAGGAATCTTGCGCGGTGCCATGAAGTACATCCACACCAGTGCGATGAAGTACATCGCCGGGATCAGGGTGAACAACACGGTGTAGTTGTTGTTGGTCACTGTGAGAATGTGGCCGACGATCTGGGTCATGAACATGCCGCCGATGGCCGCGCACATCCCGCCGAAGCCGAACACCGTGCTCATCATGTGCTTGGGCGTGTAATCCATCACCAGGCTCCAGATATTGGCGGTCCAGGCCTGGTGCGCGCCGATGGCCAGGGAGATGGCGAACACCGCGACCCACAGCTGGCTGGAGCCGGCTGCCATGATCACGCCGACGATGCAGCAGGCAAACAGCAGCATCGACAGCAGCCGCGCCTTGATCGAGTTCATCCCACGGCCGATCAGGAACGACGACAGGATCCCGCCCCCCACGCTGCCGAAGTCGGCGGTCAGGTAGATGATGATCAGCGGTATGCCCATCTGCGTCACGTTGATGCCCAGGTTGTATTGCTGGTTCAAAAACGGCGGCAGCCAGTACAGGTAGAACCAGAACACCGGTGCGGTCAGCGAGTAGGCGAGGGCGAAGGCCCAGGTGCCACGCATGCGCAGGATACGGCTGAATGGCACGCGGGGTTGTTCTGGCTCGACTTCCTGCTGCACGTAGTCCAATTCGGATTGTTTGACGGTCGGGTGGTCTTCCGGGTTGTAGTACTTCAGCCCCCAGAACAGCAGCCAGATGCCGCCGAGTGCCGACATGCACAGAAACGCTGCCTGCCAGCCCCACACGTGCAGGATCAAGGGCAGCAGCATCGGCGTCATCATCGCGCCGACGTTGGTGCCAGCGTTGAAGATACCGGTGGCAACCGCACGCTCGCCGGCGGGGAACCACAGGCGGGTGGTCTTGACGCACGCCGGGTAGTTGGCGGCTTCGGTCAGCCCGAGGATTAACCGGCAGACCATAAAACCCACCGCCGAGGTGGCCAGGCCGTGGGCGCCGGTGGCCAGGCTCCACAACAGCACGGCGCAGAAGAACACACGCTTGACGCCGACCCGGTCGATCAAGCGGCCCTGCAGCACGAAGCCGATGGCATAGCCGACCTGGAACCAGAAGTTGATGTTGGCGTAGTCCATCGCCGTCCAGCTCATTTCCTTGGCGAGGATCGGCTGCATCACACCCAGGGCGGCACGGTCGATGTAGTTCAGCGTGGTGGCGAAGAACACCAGGGCCAGCATGCCCCAGCGCGTTTTACCCACGGCCAGGGCGCCGCGGATCTTGTCGCCGATGCCGGCGTGCGGGTTGCCCGGGCGCGTGGCCAGGGTGGAATTTTGCAGAGGCATGAGGTCGTACCCGTTTTTTGAAATTTTTATGGTGTGTTCTGGGTCTTTTTACTGGAGCGAATTGCGTGATCGATGGTGCGCAGTGGTTAAAAAGTCGTCAATTCGCCAAAAGGGCATAGTGTTCGATAATCGCACCGAAAACTAACCGGTTCGTACATTTTAATTGCTGCGTGTAGGCTGGGGGCGAATAATTTGCCACAAACAACAATCGCCGGGAGTCATCCATGCAACGTTCCATTGCCACTGTTTCGTTGAGCGGCACCCTGCCGGAAAAGCTCGAAGCCATTGCCGCCGCCGGGTTTGACGGGGTGGAAATCTTCGAGAACGACTTGTTGTATTACGATGGCAGCCCCCGGGAAGTTAGGCAGATGTGCGCTGACCTGGGCATCGCCATCACCCTGTTCCAGCCGTTTCGCGACTTTGAAGGTTGTCGCCGCGACCGCCTGGCACGCAACCTGGAGCGCGCCGAGCGCAAGTTTGACCTGATGCAGGAACTGGGCACCGACCTGGTGCTGGTGTGCAGTAATGCCTCGGCCGATTGTGTCGGTGATGAGAGTATTTTGCTCGATGACCTGAGCCTGCTGGCCGAACACGCGGGCAAGCGTGGCGTGCGCATCGGCTATGAAGCATTGGCCTGGGGCAAACATGTGAACACCTGGCAACAGGTGTGGAACCTGGTGCGCCAGGTCGACCACCCAAGCCTGGGCGTATTGCTCGACAGCTTCCACACCCTGTCGCTCAAGGGCGACCCGAGCGGCATCGCGCAGATCCCCGGCGACAAGATCTTCTTTGTGCAAATGGCCGATGCGCCGATCCTGGCCATGGATGTGCTGGAGTGGAGCCGGCATTTCCGCTGTTTCCCCGGCCAGGGCGAGTTCGACCTGGCGGGCTTTCTCGCGCCGATCATCCAGAGTGGCTATACCGGGCCATTGTCCCTGGAGATTTTCAATGATGGTTTCCGCGCCGCGCCGACCCGGGCGAATGCGGCGGATGGCTTGCGCTCCTTGTTGTACCTGGAAGAGAAAACCCGCCAGCGCCTGGCCGCAGAACAACCTGCAGCGCCGCTAGATATTCTGTTTGAAACCCCGCCGGCCAGCGAATACGACGGTATCGAATTTCTTGAGTTTGCCGTGGATGAAAGCCTTGGCGCCAAGCTGACCCATTGGCTGGAGCGTTTGGGTTTCGTCAAGGCTGGGCAGCATCGCTCCAAGAGCGTGAGCCTGTTGCGCCAGGGCGATATCAACCTGATCCTCAACTGTGAGCCTTATTCCTTTGCCCACAACTTTTTCGAGGCTCACGGGCCGTCGTTGTGTGCCACCGCCATCCGGGTCAAGGACAGCGCCAAGGCCCTGCAGCGGGCGGTGGCCTACAAGGGCCAGCCGTATCGCGGCCTGGTCGGGCCCAACGAGCTGGAACTGGCTGCGGTGCGTGCGCCGGATGGCAGCCTGATTTACCTGGTGGCCCCCAGCGAAGGCGGGCTGTACGACACGGATTTCAACCTGCAACCGGCCACGGCTGCCAGCGGCGGCTTGCTGCGCATCGACCATATGGCCATGGCCTTGCCGGCCGATAGCCTCGACAGCTGGGTGCTGTTCTACAAGAGCCTGCTGGATTTCGAAGCCGATGACGAGGTGGTGCTGCCCGACCCTTACGGCCTGGTAAAAAGCCGTGCGTTGCGCAGCCGTTGCAGCTCGATTCGCCTGCCGCTGAATATTTCCGAAAACCGCAACACTGCGATTTCCCATGCACTCTCGAGCTATCGTGGTTCAGGCGTGCACCACATTGCCTTCGATTGCGCAGATATTTTCGCCGAGGTGCGCCGGGCAAAAGAAGCCGGGGTGCCGCTGCTGGATATCCCGCTCAACTATTACGACGATTTGGCGGCGCGCTTCGATTTTGACGATGAGTTCCTCAGCGAGTTGGCGTACTACAACGTGCTGTACGACCGCGACGCTCAGGGCGGTGAGTTGTTTCATGTGTACACCGAGCCGTTCGAAGGGCGGTTTTTCTTCGAGATCATCCAGCGCAAGAACGGCTATGCCGGCTATGGCGCGGCCAACGTGGCGGTGCGTCTGGCGGCGATGGCCAAGTCGCGCAGCGGTGCGGTGCGCCAGGCGCGTTTATAACCGCGGGCCGGGTGCTTCCTTCGGCGAGCGCCGCGGCCCATAATCGGCGCCTGCACAACAATGGCCGTGAGCGCACCATGACCTCGAGTCCCGATCTCCCCGCGGTGCCAGACGCACCGCGCAAGAGTCGTAAGAACAATCCGGAAAAGACCCGCGAGAATATTCTCCAGGAAGCCATTGTCGAGTTTGTTCAGCAGGGCCTGTCCGGCGCCCGCGTGGACGCCATCGCCGAGCGCATCCACACCTCCAAGCGCATGATCTATTACTACTTCGGCAGCAAGGAGCAGCTGTACGTCGAGGTGCTGGAGAAGCTCTACGGCGATATCCGCAACACCGAAACCCGCATGAACCTCACTGCCCTGGAGCCGCGTGAGGCGATTCGCCGGCTGGTGGAATTCACTTTCGATCACCACGACCAGAATGTGGATTTCGTGCGCATCGTCAGCATCGAAAATATCCACAACGCCGAGTACGTAAAGCGCACGCATACGATCAAGGCGATGAATAGCAAAATTCTCGAGGGGCTTGGGGAAACCCTGCGTCGAGGCGCTGAAATGGGGCTTTTTCGCGCAGGGCTGGAGCCGCTGGACGTGCATTTGCTGATCAACTCGTTCAGCTTTTACCGGGTGTCCAACCGCCATACCTTCAGCGAGATTTTCCAGATCGAACTGTCGGATGAAGCGATCAAGCAGCGGCACCGGGAGATGATTTGCGAGTCGGTGTTGCGTTATTTGCAGGCCTGAGAACACGCAACTCTCGAGGTAGAAATGCAGTCAATGTGGGAGGGGGCTTGCTCCCGATAGCGGTGTATCAGTCAGCACATGCTTGGCTGACAGACCGCAATCGGGAGCAAGCCCCCTCCCACATTTTGCTCCAGTTTCTACAGTGAGGTATTCATGCTCTGGAAGTGCGTCAGCATTCGCCCTGCATCCGCCACTTGGCCGCTGAACAACTCAAACGCCTTCACCGCCTGAAACACCGCCATATTGCCTCCATCCAGAGTGCGGCAACCCAGGGCGCGGGCATTGCGCAGCAGCTCGGTTTCCAGCGGGAAATACACGATCTCCGCAACCCACAGTTCAGCCCTCAATAATTCTGCTGGTACCGGTGTGCCCGGCAGCTTGGCCATGCCCATCGGCGTGGTGTTCACCAAACCATCGGCTTGCGCCATGGCGTTTTCCAAGTGAGTACCGACTTGGGCACGGCCGGCGCCAAACCGCTGGGCGAGGTTATCCACAAGCTCAAGGGCACGGGCGCCGTCGACATCGAAAATACTCAGTTGCTCCACGCCTTCAGCCAACAGCGCATGGGCCACCGCCGCGCCCGCGCCACCGGCACCCATCTGCACTACGCGTTGGCGCGGCACATCATGCAAGTTACGCCGGAAACCTTCGGCGAACCCCAGGCAGTCAGTGTTATGGCCGATGCGCTTGCCGTCCTTGAACACCACGGTGTTGACCGCGCCAATGCCTCGGGCTTCGGCCGACAACTCATCCAGCAACGGCAGGATTGCCTGCTTGCACGGGTAGGTAATGTTCAATCCGGTGAAGTGCATCTGCTCCGCGGCCCGCAGCAGGTCGGGCAAGGCGTTGAGGTCCAGGTGCAGCGGCTCAAGGTCGATCAGGCGATACAGGTAGCGCAAGCCCTGGGCGTCACCTTCCTGTTCATGCAGTGCGGGGGTGCGGGAGGCCTGGATACCGGCGCCGATCAGGCCGGCGAGAATACGCGGTTTCATCAAGCGTTCCCTTTGAGCGTGTGGCTGAAATGTTCCAGGGCCAGGTGGTAGCCATGGCTGCCAAACCCGGCGAGTACTGCCTTGGCGATGGGTGACACAAAGGAGTGATGACGAAACGCTTCACGGGCATGCACGTTGGATAAATGCACTTCGATCACCGGTACTTCACTGGCGACCAGCGCGTCGCGAATCGCGACCGAGGTATGGGTCCAGGCTGCCGGGTTGATCACGATACCGGCGCAGCGGGCGCGGGCACCGTGGATCCAGTCGAGCAGTTCGCCCTCGTGGTTGGTCTGGCGAAACTCGATTTTCAGCCCGAGCTTTTCTGCGCTACGGCCACACAGGGCAGCGATGTCGGCCAGGGTTTCGTGGCCATAAGTGGCGGGCTCGCGGGTGCCGAGCAGGTTGAGGTTGGGGCCGTTGAGCACCAGCACGATGGGCGGCATAGAGGCATCTCCACAGTTCTTATTGGTTGTGGAGACAAAATGTACTGGATGGTTAATTTGGTCAATTGATCGCAACGGATCCGTTCGATTATCGAACCGTTAATCAACGGCACTCATCAATCCGATCAGATTAGATATCAATTGAAAATCATTCTCGACAACGCTTAAGATGCCCGCCTGTTTCCTTAACATTCCAGGGAGTCGGTTTGTCGGACGTGGATCTCAAGGGCCTGTTTCTCAAGCATGCCGATACTCTGCGCGGGTATCTGGCCCGCAAGGTACGGGACCCGCAATTAGCCGCAGACCTGGTGCAGGAGAGCTTCCTGCGCCTGGCCGAAAAACCGGCCGGTGAGCGTATCGACAACTCCCAGGGCTATCTCTATCGAACGGCGAGCAATCTGCTGATCGACCATATTCGCCAGGAAGCACGGCGCAAGACGGACACCGTGCCCCACGAAGCGTTGGCCGAGATTGAAGATGAAGTGGCCGGGTTGGAGGCTCAGGCAATGGCGCAGCAACAGCGACAGGCATTGAAGCAGGCACTGGCGGAGTTGCCGGAGCGCACCCAGCAGATTTTCCGCTTGAACCGTATCGACGGCATGACCCACGCCCAAGTCGCCCGGCACCTGGAGATCTCCGACAGCTCCGTGCAAAAGCATCTGGCCAAGGCCCTGGCGTATGTGATGCAGCGCTTGCAGGAAGGCGAGGTGGCGCCATCCGACGAATGAATTACCGAAAAACGCCAGGCCAGACGTCACAGCGTCTATATAACGAAAATTCGAGATTCACACGTGAATAGCCAAGGTCCGCAACAGCACAGCATTACCGAGGAGGCTGCCGAGTGGGCGGTGCGCCTGCACGCCGGTGCCTTGAGCGAACAGGAGCAGGCCGAGTTGCGCCAATGGATCGCCCGTGACAGCCGTCACGAAGCGGCCTTGCGCTTTGCCGAGCAGACCTGGGCGGCGCTGGGCGAAGTGCACAAGGACGACTCTGTACACCGACAGCGCCCGTCTACGGCGGCCATACCCGTGCGCCGCTCCCACCGCCGCCGGCCGTGGCAACGTGCAGCCGCTGTGGCGCTGGTGCTGGTGGTAGCGGGCGTCGGCTGGGTGCGCGGGCCGGACGCCTTGCTGCGCATGCAGGCCGACTACGTCACGCGCAAAGGTGAAGTGCGCACGGTGCACCTGGCCGATGGCAGTACGGTGGAACTGGACTCCGCCAGCGCGATCCGCCTGGATTACGATGGGGTGCAGCGCGGAGTCAGCGTGCTCCAGGGCTCGGCAGTGTTTGATGTGGCGCCGATGGCGGGCGAAGAAACCCGGCCTTTCGTGGTGCACAGCGCCGGGGGCCAGACCCGAGCGTTGGGCACGCGGTTTGTGGTCGAGCGCGAGGGCGACGGTCAAGCCTGGGTCGGCGTGTTGCAGCACAGCGTCATGGTTTCCGTGCAGGGGGCGCCGACAAAAGGCGCTGCCGAGCGCATCGTCGAGCAAGGCCAGGCTGCGCGCTACAGCCCTCAGGACGGTGTGGTCAGCCTTGATCAGTTTGATATTGACCGCGCCACCAGTTGGCGGCGAGGCGTGCTGATTTTCGATCGGCAGCCGCTGGCCAAGGTTATCGAGCAACTCAACCGTTACCGCCCCGGGCGGGTGGTGTTGACCAACCCGGACCTGGGTGAGCGTGAAGTCAGCGGCGTATTCCGTCTGGACATGCTCGACACCGCCCTCGGCACCCTGGCCCATGAGCTTCAAGTGCAACGCTTGGACCTGGCTGGCCTCAGCCTGATCTACTGATCTTTCCCTTGTATCGGTAAGAGTGAACAGGCTGGCTCCTACCGTTTCTTCTCCCTGCGTTAAAAACTTCTAAAAAGTCTTACTGACTTCCCGCACCTCGCACGTCTTGCTAGGTGAGAAGCATTCGCATAAACAAAAAACGCTTAGCGCAGGGATAATCAGAAATGTCAGCACTCACCAAGGGGCGTATTACCGGTAGCCGGTTGGCCCTGGCCATTCACCTGGGGTTGTTCGCCGCCGCCGCACCGGTTTATGCGGTGCAGCCTCTCGCCGGCGCGGCCAAGCCCGCTGTGTTGATGTTTGATATCCCTGCGCAATCCCTCGGCAGTGCGGTGCTGGCTTTCGCCGACCAGGCCGGCCTGCAAGTGTTGTTCGACAGCCAGCGCCTGCAAGGTTTGAGCAGCGCTGCGCTCAAGGGCAGCTTCGACGTGCAGGAAGGGCTTGGCCGCCTGCTCGGTGCTGCTCCGGTTGAATATCGCTTCACCGGCGAGCGCCAGGTCACCTTGACCCGGGTTGAGCAACAGGCCGGTGCCCTGGCCTTGGCGACCACCACGGTCACTGGCCTGCACCCGCAGGACTGGGTGTATTCAACCCCGCGCTCGGTCAGCGTGGTCGGGCGCGAACAGTTGGATCGCAACCCGCCGCGGCATGCCGCCGAGATGCTTGAAGAGGCGCCGGGCGTCTACTCCGCCGTCAGCCAGCAAGACCCAGGCCTGTCAGTGAATATCCGCGGTATCCAGGACTATGGCCGGGTCAACATGTCGGTAGACGGCATGCGCCAGAATTACCAGCAAAGCGGTCATCAGCAACGCAATGGCACGCTGTATGTCGACCCGGAGTTGTTGTCCGAAGTCGTGATCGAAAAGGGTGCGACCTCCACCCTGGGCGGTGCGGGAGTGATTGGCGGGGTGGCCAACTTTCGTACCGTGGAGGCCGCTGACCTGCTCAAGGATGGCAAGGAAATCGGTGGGCGCATTCGCCTCACCTCGGGGTTGGGCGGGCGCAGCAACGGCACTCATTTCATCGGCAGCTCGGCGTTTGCCGTGGGCACCGATGTGTGGGACATGCTGGTGGCCGCCAGTGAGCGCCACCTCGGCGATTACAACCCAGGCACAAAGGGCAGTATCGGCGAGCTGCGTACCGGCGCGGCTTTTATTCCGGCCAGTGAGGAGCGCATCAAAAACACCACCGTCGCCTATTCGGGGTCGGTGATGCGTTCGCGCCTGCTCAAGCTCGGGCTGAACCTGCCGGCTGACCAGCGTTTGCAACTGAGTTACCTGGCCACCGACGTCGACTACGACGACGTCAATATGATGACCGCCGAAAAGGCCCGGTTATGGGAAAAGCTCGGCAGCAGCGACGTCAAGGCGCAGAACTTCGCGCTGGACTACAGCTATGCGCCGGACAACCCGCTGATCGACTTCAAGGCCAAGCTTTACTACGTCGACACCCGCAATGACCAATCCACGCTGGCCCGGGGTATCAGCAAGGGTTACGACGTGACCTATCAAACCAATACCTACGGCTTGCAGGCGCAGAACATCTCGACCTTTGCCCTGACTGAGCTGGCCACGTTCAAGGCCAACTACGGGCTGGAATTCTTCTACGACAAGGTCCGGCCAGACTCCAACCAGGCGGTGGAGGCCGGCTCTGCGGTGACGGCCTCGGCGGCCGAAAGCATCACGCCCAAAGGCGACCGCGCAATGGGCAGCGTGTTCGGGCGCCTGGATTTCGACTACGACGGTTGGCTGAATCTCAACGCCGGCTTGCGCTACGACCGCTATCGGCTGCGGGGCGAAACCGGCTTGAACACCCGCACGTTCATCATCGGTACCACCCGCCAAATCGGTGTGCCGGTCAATTACGACGTGGACCGGGAGGAAGGCCGCTTCTCGCCGACCTTCGGCCTGTCGATCAAGCCCGGTGTCGATTGGCTGCAACTCTTTGCCACCTACGGCAAGGGCTGGCGCCCGCCGGCGGTGACCGAAACCATGGTCAGCGGTCGGCCCCACGGCGGTGGTTCGGAATTCATTTTCCCCAACCCCTACCTCAAGCCTGAGCGATCCACTGCGTGGGAAGTCGGGTTCAATGTGCTCAAGGAAGACCTGCTGTTCTCCAATGACCGCGCGGGCATGAAGGTGTCCTACTTCAACACCCGGGTCGATGACTTTTCCTATATGGCCCTGGGCGTGCAGCCGCCCGGTTATGGCAACGTCAATATCGGCAGTGCGGCCTATGTGAACAACCTGGAGACCACGCGTTTCCGTGGCCTCGAATACCAGCTGGATTACGACGCCGGGTTTGCCTACGGCCAGTTCAACTACACGCGCATGCTCGGCAGCAATAAATTCTGCAGCAAGACCGCTTGGCTCGGCGGCGTGACCAAGACCCAGAAGCGCCCGGGCAACCGTGCGCCGGTGGACGCGATGGTGCCAGACGATGCGGCCAATGCCGGCGTGGGCTGCAGTGCGATCCTGGGCTCCTCCGAACATATGCCCATGGACCGCGGCACCGCGACGCTGGGCGCGCGGTTCTTTGAGCGCACGTTGGACGTGGGTGTTCGCGCCCGCTATAGCGCCGGCTACTACGTGAAAGGCGCCGCCGGGGTGACCACTTCGCAGACCGGCGTCTACCCCGCCGACTGGAAGCCCTACACCGTCTACGACCTCTACGGCAGCTACCGCGCCACCGACCAACTGACCCTGCGCCTGGCTATGGAAAACGTCACCGACCGCGCCTACCTGGTGCCGCTGGGCGATGTGCTGGCCTTCACCCTGGGCCGTGGGCGCACCTTGCAGGGCACCGTTGAATATCAGTTCTGACCGCTTTTGCCCAGTGACGGGCAAAACCACAGCAGGCACTGGCTTGCTGCGGAGTGACCACCCAATGACTTGGAGTTTTGCATGAGCATTTCTATTTCATACAGCACGACCTACGCCGCCAGCACCGTCGCCCAGTACTTGAGCGATTGGTCGGCCTACTTCGGTGATCTCAACCACCGTGAAGGTTCGGTCAAAGAGGGTGTGAACACCGGTGGTTTCAATCCTGGGCCGTTCGACGGCACCCAATACGGCGTCTCGAGCAGCGTCAGTGATGCAGCCGTGGTCGCTGAAGGCAACCTGCATTACACCCTGTTCAACCCGCCGTCGCACACGCTGTGGGGTTCGCTCGACAGCCTGACCCTGGGTGACACCCTGGCCGGTGGCGCAACCAGCGGTGGCTACACCATCGCCAACCAGGAAGTCAGCTTCACCAACCTGGGCCTGTCGAGCCTGCAGGCCGAAGGCCGTGACGGCCAGGTGCACAAAATCGTGTACGGCCTGATGAGCGGTGACAGCTCGGCACTGGCCTCGGCGATCGACACCTTGCTCAAGGGCATCGACCCAAGCCTGTCGGTCAACTCCACCTTCGATCAACTGGCCGCTGCCGGTGTGGCGCATCAGGACTCGGCTGCGTTCGCCGCTGCCGATGTGGGCCTGGTCGGCATTCAGGATGCGCCTCAAGATTTCGCCCTGGCCGCCTGATGCAAAAAAGCCGATGAACGATCACGCCTTCATCGGCCTTGTTAAACCCCCGTCGCTGCCCGAGTTTTCGAAGGCCAGGGCGGCGGCGGGTGCGAACTCTGTGGGTACGCCGCCGGTGCTGTCAACGCACCGGGCGGGCCCTTGCTTGACTCTTCAATGGGACAACCTCCATGACTCGGCCCGGTGCCAAGCGCGCGAATGAGATGCTGGCTGCACTGACGGCCTATAAAAGCGCCTTCTTCAACATCGGCCTGTTTTCGGCGGTGATCAACCTGCTGATGCTGGCCCCGGCGCTGTACATGTTGCAGGTGTACGACCGAGTACTGGCCTCCGGCAACCAGATGACCCTGCTGATGCTGACGCTGATGATCCTCGGCCTGTTCGGCTTGATGGGCGCGTTGGAGTGGGTGCGCAGCCAGGTGGTGATTCGCCTCGGCACGCA
Source organism: Pseudomonas haemolytica (assembly GCF_009659625.1). Classification (GTDB taxonomy): domain Bacteria; phylum Pseudomonadota; class Gammaproteobacteria; order Pseudomonadales; family Pseudomonadaceae; genus Aquipseudomonas; species Aquipseudomonas haemolytica. The sequence continues at coordinate 107,540 of NZ_VOIW01000008.1, forward strand.
GATGGACATGCGCTTGAACCAGCGTGTGTTCGACGCCGCCTATGAAGCGCAGCTCAAGGGTGGCACCCAGGCGGCGGGCCAGGCCTTGCATGACCTGACCACCTTGCGCCAGTTCGCCACCGGCCAGGCGTTGTTCGCCTTTTTCGATGCGCCATGGTTTCCGGTGTACCTGCTGGTGATCTTCCTGTTCCACCCCTGGCTTGGGCTGCTGGCGCTGGGCGGTGCGCTGTTGCTGATCGCCCTGGCGTGGGCCAACCATCATGTCAGCCAGGCGCCGATGGCCCTGGCCAGCCAACTGTCGATCAGCGCCAGCCAGCAGGCCACGGCCAACCTGCGCAATGCCGACACCATCGAGGCCATGGGCATGCTCGCCACTTTGCGCGGGCGCTGGTTCAGCCAACACCAGGCGTTTCTGGTGCAGCAGAACCTGGCCAGTGAAAAGACCGCCGTTGTCACCGCCTGGTCCAAGGGCGTACGCCTGGCCCTGCAATCTTTGGTGCTGGGCTTGGGCGCCTGGTTGGCGGTGCAGGGCGATATCACCCCGGGGATGATGATTGCCGGGTCGATCCTGATGGGCCGGGTGCTCAGCCCCATCGACCAGTTGATCGGCGTGTGGAAGCAGTGGAGCTCGGCGCGCCTGGCCTATGAGCGCTTGTCGCTGATGCTGGAGGCAAACCCGGCGCGACCGCAACGCATGGGCCTGCCCGTGCCCAAGGGCCAGGTGAGCGTAGAGCAAATCAGCGCCTGCGCGCCCGGTAGCCGCCGGCCAGCGCTGGCCAACCTGGGGTTCAGCCTGCCAGCGGGCGATGTACTCGGTGTTATCGGCCCGTCGGGGTGCGGTAAATCCACCCTGGCCCGGGTGCTGGTGGGAGCCTGGGCACCGCTGGCCGGCAAGGTGCGCCTCGATGGTGCCGACCTGGCCCTGTGGGACAAGCAGCAACTGGGCCCGCATATCGGTTACTTGCCCCAGGACATTCAGTTGTTCGCCGGCAGCATCGCGCAAAACATCGCGCGCTTTGAAGCGGTGGATGCCGACAAAGTCCTCGCCGCTGCGCAAATGGCCGGCGTGCATGAGCTGATCCTGCAACTGCCGCAAGGCTACGACACCCAACTGGGGGAAGGCGGCGCGGGCTTGTCCGGTGGGCAAAAACAACGGGTGGCCCTGGCGCGTGCGCTGTACGGCCTGCCGGCGCTGATCGTGCTGGACGAGCCCAATGCCAACCTCGATGAAGCCGGTGAACAGGCGCTGCTGCAAGCCATCGCCCAGCTCAAGCAACAGCGCCGCACCCTGATCCTGATTACCCACAAGCCCAACGTGCTGAGCCTGACCGACCAGTTGCTGATCCTCAAGGACGGCCAGATGCAGGCCTTCGGCCCGACGGCGCGGGTGTTGGAGGCGCGGCAGAAACCGTTGGCGACCAAACCGGTATCGACCATGAGCATGAGCTACCGCCTCGGTGAAGGAAAACACGCATGAGCCAGAGCACACCCACATGGGTCAGCGACCCGCCGCACAACGTGCTGGCGCTGGATGACAAAAAATACTCACGCCTGGGCTGGTGGCTGGTGCTCGGGGGCTTTGCCGGGTTCCTCGGCTGGGCGGCGCTGGCCCCGTTGGACAAGGGCGTGGCCGTGTCGGGCAAGGTCATGGTCTCGGGCCATCGCAAGACGGTGCAGCACCCGGCGGGTGGGATCGTCGAGCGTATCGAGGTGCGTGACGGTGACCGGGTCAGCGCCGGCCAGGTGTTGCTGCGTTTGAAGGAGACCCCGTTGCGCGGGCAGATGCAGTCACTGCGCAGCCAGTACCTTGCGTCCCTGGCCAGCGAAGCGCGCTTGAATGCAGAGAGCGAAGGTTTGCCGGCCATCGAGTTTGCGCCTGAGTTGTTGGCTGCTCCCGAAGCCGCCGCGAACCTGAGCCTGCAACGGCAGCTGTTCGCTAGCCGCGCCCAGGCACTCGCCACCGAACAGGCGGGCCTGCGCGAAACCATCGGCGGTTTTGAGGCGCAGTTGCGCGGCACGCGGGATTCCCAGGCGAGCAAAGTGCAACAGCGAGCGGCGTTGAATGAGCAACTACAGGGCCTGCGCGAGCTGGCACGCGACGGCTATATCCCACGCAATCGCCTGCTCGACAGCGAGCGGCTGTATGCGCAAATCGACGGCGCCATCGCCGAGGATTTCGGCCGCATCGGCCAGTTGCAACGCCAGGTGCTGGAATTGCGTTTGCGCATTCGCCAGCTCGGTGAAGACTTCCAGAAAGACCTGCGCAGCCAGTTGGCCGAGACCCGCACCCGCAGCGATGACCTGCGCAATCGCCTGGCCTCGGCCGAGTTCGAGCTGGCCAACAGCCTGGTACGCGCACCCGCATCTGGCGTAGTGGTGGGGTTGGAGGTGTACACCGAGGGCGGCGTGATCAAGCCCGGCCAGGCCCTGATGGATATCGTGCCCCAGGGTGAGCCGCTGTTGGTGGAAGCGCGTGTACCGGTGCAGATGATCGACAAGGTGCACCCGGGCTTGCCCGTGGAATTGATGTTCTCGGCGTTCAACCAGTCCACGACGCCACGGGTGGCGGGTGAGGTCACGCTGGTATCGGCCGACCGTCAGGTCGATGAGCGCACCGATGAGCCGTACTACACGTTGCGTGCCCAGGTCAGTGCGGCCGGCATGCAGCAACTGGACGGCGTGCAGATCCGCCCGGGCATGCCGGTGGAAACCTTCGTCAAGACCGGTGAGCGCTCGATGCTCAACTACCTGTTCAAACCGTTGCTGGATCGCACTCATATGGCCCTGGTGGAAGAATGAAGGCGTTGTTGTTCACCCTCTGTTTGAGCTGTACACCGGCGGTGCAAGCCCTGGGTTTGTTGGACGTTTATGATTTGGCCCTGCGCAACGACCCGACTTTTCAGGCGGCGATCCAGGAGCGTGAAGCCGGTAAAGAAAACCGCGTGATCGGCCGAGCGGCACTGCTGCCCAACCTGTCGTGGAGCTACAACCATTCGCGCAATGAGTCCGACGTCACCCAGAGCACCGCGCTCGGCAATGTCAGCAGCGACCGTCATTACCGCAGCTACGCCTCGACGCTGACCCTGCAACAACCGCTGCTGGATTACGAAGCCTATGCACGCTTTCGCCAGGGCACGGCTCAAGCGTTGATGGCCGACGAGCGCTTTCGCGGCAAGAGCCAGGAGCTGGCCGTGCGTGTGCTGGGCGCCTACAGCCAGGCGTTGCTGGCCCAGGAACGCATCGAGTTGAGCCGAGCGCAAAAACGCGCCTATGCCGAACGCCTGCAACTCAATGATCGCCTGCTTAAAGGCGGTGAAGGCACGCGTACCGATGTGCTCGAAACCCAGGCGCGCCTGAGCCTGGCCCAGGCCGAAGAAATCGAATCCCTGGATACACAGGACAGCGCCTTGCGCGAGCTGGAGGCCATTGTCGGCCAGCCGCTGCAGCTCGAAGAGCTGGCACCCCTGGCCCGTCAATTCGATATCGCGCCGCTGGAACCGAATCGCTTTGAAACCTGGCGTGAACTGGCCATGGCCAACAACCCTGAACTCAAGTCCCAGCACCACGCGCTGGACGTGGCGTCTTATGAAGTGGAACGCAAGCGCGCCGGGCACTTGCCCAAGGTCAGCCTGTACGCCAGCAGCCGCCAGACCAGCTCCGATTCAGAAAGCAGCTACAACCAGAAGTACGACACCAACAGCATTGGCATTCAGGTCAGCCTGCCGCTGTTTGCCGGCGGGTCGGTGTCGGCCACCACACGCCAGGCGGCCAACCAACTGTCCCAGGCCCAGTACGAACTGGACGCACAAACCGCCGCCACGCTGGTGGAGTTGCGCAAGCAATTCAACCTCAACACCAGCGGCGCGGCGAAGGTGCGGGCCTATGAAATGGCAGTCAGTTCCGCCACGGCGCTGGTGGCCGCCACGAAGAAAAGCGTCAGTGGCGGTGAGCGCGTCAACCTCGACGTGCTCGACGCTGAGCAGCAACTCTTCACGGCCCGCCGCGACCTGGCCAATGCCCGCCATGCATACCTGCTGGCGCGCATTCAGTTGAAGTATTACGCGGGGTTGCTCAGCGAGCAGGACTTACGAACGCTGGCCGGGTACTTCCAACCCTCGGCATGAGTGATTACTCGGCTCATAAACACCCATCTTTTGTAGGAGCGAGCTTGCTCGCTCCTACATGTGGGCCGGTATATGCCGCTGATTTATCGGCGGGTCAGCAACACACCCGACTCCATATGGTGCGTCCACGGGAACTGGTCAAACATCGCGCACTGGGTAATCCGGTGCGTGTCATGCAGTTGCGCAATGTTCGCCGCCAACGTCTCCGGGTTGCAGGAGATGTAGAGGATGTTATCGAAACGCCGGGTCAGTTCGCAGGTGTCCGGGTCCATGCCAGCGCGGGGTGGGTCGACGAAAACGCTACCGAATTCGTAGCTTTTCAGGTCGATGCCGTGCAGGCGGCGAAACGGGCGCACTTCATTCAGCGCTTCGGTGAGTTCCTCGGCAGAGAGACGCACCAGGGTGACGTTACTGATCGCGTTTTCATCGAGGTTGCTCAAGGCCGCATTCACCGAGGTCTTGCTGATCTCGGTGGCCAGCACTTTACGCACGCGGGTGGCCAACGGCAGGGTGAAGTTGCCGTTGCCACAGTACAGCTCCAGTAAATCGTCCGGGCGCTCGCCCAGCGCTTCATACGCCCAGTTGAGCATCTTCTGGTTCACCGTGCCGTTGGGCTGGGTGAATGCGCCTTCGGGTTGGCGGTAGCTGAAGGTGCGGCCACCGACATCGAGTTGTTCCACCACGTAGTCATGGCCGATCACATCGCGCTTGCCTTTGGATCGGCCGATGATGCTCACGTTCAGCTCAGCCGCCAGCGCGTTCGCGGCGGTGTGCCAATGCTCGTCCAGAGGGCGGTGATAGCACAGAGTGATCATCGCGTCGCCGGCCAGGGTGGTGAGGAACTCCACCTGGAACAGCTTGTGGCTCAGAGCGGCGCTGGCTTGCCAGGCGGCCTTGAGTTGCGGCATCAACTGGTTGATGCGCTGGCTGGCGATGGGGAACTCTTCGATGAGGATCGGTGTGCGCTTGTCGTCCTGGGAAAACATCGCGTAGTGGCGCTCACCGCCTTCGCGCCACAGGCGGAACTCCGCGCGCAGGCGGAAATTCTGCAGGGGCGAGTCGAAGACCTGCGGCTGCGGTGCGTCAAACGGTGCCAGCAGGTCACGCAGGCGCGTGACCTTGTCTTGCAGTTGAGCGGTGTAGCTTGCGGCGTCAAAAGTCATGCGTTGAACCAGCCCAGCTTGATCACAAACAGAATCGACAGGATCACCAGTGCCGGGTTCAGCTCACGGTAGCGGCCCGAAAGCAGCTTGATGGCGGTCCAGGCGATGAAACCGAAGGCAATGCCGTTGGCGATGGAGTAAGTGAAGGGCATCGCCAGGGCGGTGATCACCACCGGCGCTGCAACGGTAATGTCGTCCCAGTCGATTTCGGCCAGGCCCGAGGTCATCAGCACGGCAACGAACAGCAGCGCTGGCGCGGTGGCGAAGGCCGGAACGCTGGCCGCCAGTGGCGAGAAAAACAGCGCCAGCAGGAACAGAATGGCGACCACGATGGCGGTCAGGCCGGTGCGGCCACCGGCGCTCACGCCCGCAGCGGATTCGATGTAGCTGGTGGTGGTCGAGGTGCCCAGCAAGGAGCCGGCCATGGCGGCGGTGCTGTCGGCGATCAGCGCCCGGCCCATTTTCGGCATGTGGCCGTCCTTGCCCATCAGGCCGGCGCGCTTGGCGACGCCGATCAGGGTGCCGGAGTTATCGAACAGGTCGACGAACAGGAAGGCAAAGATCACGCTGACCAGGCCGATATCCAGCGCGCCCTTGATATCCAGCTGCAGGAAGGTCGGGGCCAGGGACGGTGGCATCGAGGTCACGCCGCCGAACGGGGTGACGCCCAGCAGGATCGAGACAATCGTCACCGCCAGGATGCCGATCAACACCGCGCCGCGTACTGCCAGGGCTTCCAGCGCAACGATCAGCACGAAACCGAGGGTGGCGAGGATCGGCGCCGGTTGTTTCAGGTCGCCCAGGCCCACCAGGGTGGCCGGGTTGGCGACCACGATACCGGCGTTGTGCAGGGCGATCAGCGCCAGGAACAGGCCGATACCGGCGGCAATCGCCGAGCGCAGGGGCAGGGGGATACTGTTGATGATCCACTCGCGGATGCGGAAGATCGACAGCAGGAAGAACAGCACCGCCGAAATGAATACCGCACCCAGCGCCACTTGCCAGGTATGGCCCATGTGCAGGACCACGGTGTAGGTAAAGAAGGCGTTGAGGCCCATGCCCGGTGCCAGGGCAATCGGGTAGTTGGCGATCAGGCCCATCACGGTAGAACCGATGGCGGCCGCCAGGCAGGTCGCGACAAACACCGCGCCCTTGTCCATGCCGGTCTCGCCGAGGATGCTCGGGTTCACGAACAGGATGTAGGCCATGGCCAGGAATGTGGTGATACCCGCGAGAATCTCGGTGCGCACATTGGTGTTGTGGGCTTTGAGTTGAAACAGCTTTTCCAGCATGCCGGCTCCCTGTGACGCTATTTTGCGTCGTTATTTGTTGACCTCTAAGTCAAAGCACAAATTGCGCCAAGCGCCTGTGGTTTCAGAGAGGATCGGAAAAAGCGGCGCATCATACCAGCAGCCGACGCCGTGTGGCGCATGGGCTGCGTATTCTCGATCATGGCCTTGAGGCATACTGCGCCGACGTTCAATACCGGGTCATTGCCAGCATGAAAAAAGCCAACGCGTGGAGTCTAGCTCTGATCGCCACTATCAGCCTGTGGCTGGGCGCAGCACCGGCGTGGGGCGCGGCTGCACCGGCCTTGAGCGAAGTGCGAGTGTTCAAGGTGGAGTCGGCCAAGTGCAGCGAAGCGATCCCGGAACGGGTGAACACCACCCAGATGTGCGAACACCGTGGGCCCACCCAGGTCTCGGTCATGGAGGTCGGCCTGGGCAATAGCCCGATGGGGCGCTTCAACGGCGCAGAGTTGAACGGGCAACGCACGGCGGTGTGCCAGGTCGGCAACATCAGTGAGGCGTGTAATGGTGTAGGCACGCTGATGGGCTACATCTATGTGTTCGACCTGAACGTGCAGGCCCCGGGCTGGTTCGAATTCACCAATACCTCAATCAACCCTCCACAAAACACCTTGAAAGCCGAGCTCGATATCCGCTGATCAATTGTCTTGAACGCTCAAAACACCGGGAAGTCGTACCCCTGAGACGGCGACTTTCCTGAACGCCGCGGATGTACACCAACCCGTGAGGTGTTTTATGAGCGCGACCCCTAATGGCGCGGCGGCCCAACCGTTCGTCGCCCACTCGATTCGATTGACCCTCAATGGCCAGGATCGCCAATTGGACGTGCTGCCCTGGACCACCTTGCTGGACCTGCTGCGCGAACAACTGGACCTGGTCGGCAGCAAAAAAGGCTGCGACCACGGCCAATGCGGCGCCTGCACCGTATTGCGTGACGGCAAGCGCGTGAATGCCTGTTTAACCCTGGCCGTCATGTGCGACGGCGCCGAGCTGACCACCATCGAAGGCTTGGCCGACGGCGACCAACTGCACCCGATGCAGCAAGCCTTTATCAAGCACGACGCGTTCCAGTGCGGCTACTGCACCCCCGGCCAGATCTGTTCCGCAGTCGGCCTGGCCAATGAAGGCCGTGCCCACGACAGTGCACAAATCCAGGAACTGATGAGCGGCAACCTGTGCCGCTGTGGCGCCTACACCAATATCCGCGATGCCATCGAAGAGGCGTTGCCGGCCTGCCGCAGCCAGGGAGGCAAGCAATGAACCCCTTCCATTACAGCAAGCCTGCCGATGTGCGCGAGGCGGTGCACCTGAGCAGTGCGGTATCGCGCTTCATTGCCGGGGGCACCAACCTGCTGGACTTGATGAAAGAAAACATCAGCCGCCCCGAGCACCTGATCGACATCACTGGCCTGCCGTTGCATGCGGTTGAAGAAACGGCCGAGGGCGGTGTGCGTATCGGCGCGCTGGTGAGCAATGCCGACCTGGCCTGGCACCCGCTGATCGAACAGCGCTACCCGTTGCTGTCCCAGGCGATCCTGGCCGGGGCGTCGCCGCAGCTGCGCAACATGGCGAGTACTGGCGGCAACCTGTTGCAGCGCACCCGTTGTTACTACTTTTATGACGCGACGGTGCCGTGCAACAAACGCGAGCCCGGCAGCGGATGCCCGGCGCGCAGCGGTCTGAACCGCATCCATGCGATCCTCGGTGCCAGCGAGCAGTGTGTGGCCACGCACCCGTCGGACATGTGCGTGGCCCTGGCGGCGCTGGAGGCGCGCGTGCATGTAGAGGGGCGCGGCGGTGCGCGAGTGATCGAGTTTGCCGACTTCCACCGTTTGCCCGGTGATGCACCGCAACGCGATAACCAATTGGCCGACGACGAACTGATCACCGCCATCGAGTTGCCCGCTGACCACCTGGCCCTGCACAGCCACTACCTGAAAATCCGTGATCGCGCGTCCTATGCTTTTGCCTTGGTGTCCGTTGCCGCGGCCCTGGAACTGGACGGCGACACCATCATCGATGCGCGCCTGGCCCTCGGCGGCGTGGCGCACAAACCCTGGCGCGATCGCGCAATAGAAGCCGCATTGATCGGCCAGACCGTCAGCCGCGAAACCTTCAGCAATGCCGCCGACGCTCTGCTGCAAGACGCAGAGCCACTGGAACACAACGGCTTCAAGATCAAGCTGGCACGTCGCGCAATCATTCGTGCCTTGAGCGACGCCGCCGTCGCAGGAGAACAGCCATGAGCGCCATTGGCAAACCCCTGGACCGTGTCGACGGCCTACTCAAAGTCACCGGGAAAGCGCGTTATGCCGGTGAGTTTCCCGAGCCGGGCCTGCTGCATGGCAGCGTGGTCTCCAGCACTATCGCCAAGGGGCGGGTCGTCAGCATCGATGCGTCCAAGGCCCTGGCGTTGCCCGGCGTGGTGGCGGTGATCGATCACCTCAACCGGCCGAAGATCGCCAGTTACGACGATGCCTTCGCCGATGACGATGCCGCCGATGGCTCGCCGTTTCGCCCGCTGTACAACGACCGTGTGCTCTACAGTGGCCAGCCGCTGGCCCTGGTGATCGCCGATAACCTGGAGTTGGCACGGCATGCCGGCTCACTCGTGGAAATTGAATACGAGCGTGAAAGTTTCGAGACCGATTTGCTCACCCAGCAGGATCTGGCCTATCCCTCGCCACAGACGCCACCCAAGCCCCGTGGCAACTTCCAGGCCGAGTGGGCCGGCGCGGCGGTCAGCCTCGATCTGCACTACAGCACGCCCATCGAACACCACAACCCGATGGAACCTCATGCCAGCACCGTGCTGTTCCAGCCGGACGGCACCCTGCATATCCACGACAAGACCCAGGGCCCGCAGAACTGCCAAGCCTACGTGCAGAAAGTGTTCGGCCTGGATAAGAACCAGGTGCGCATCTTTGCCGCCTTCGTTGGCGGTGCCTTCGGCTCGGGGCTGCGCCCGCAATACCAATTGCCGTTGGCGGTGATGGCGTCCCTGGCGCTCAAGCGTTCGGTACGCGTCACCCTGACTCGCCAGCAGATGTTCACCTTCGGTTATCGCCCGCGCACCTTGCAGCGTTTGCAGATGGGCGCCGCCGCCAACGGGCGCTTGCTGGCCTTGGGGCATACCGCGATTGGCCAGACCTCGCGCTTCGAGGATTTCAGCGAGCACGTGGTGGAATGGAGCGGCATGCTCTATCACTGCGACAACGTGCAACTGACCTACAAATTGGCGCCGCTGGATGTGTTTACGCCCTTGGACATGCGCGCACCCGGCGCCGCATTGGGCGTGATCGGCCTGGAGTGCGCCATGGACGAACTGGCCTGCGCCTTAGGCATGGACCCGGTGCAACTGCGCCTGATCAACTACGCCGAGCGCAACCAGAACGAAGACAAACCCTGGTCGAGCAAGGCCCTGCGTGAGTGCTACGGCGAAGGCGCCGAGCGTTTCGGCTGGAGCCAGCGCAACCCGGAACCGCGCAGCATGCGCGACGGTCGCCAATTGATCGGCTGGGGCATGGCAGGCGGCGTGTGGGAAGCCATGCAGATGAAGGCCAGTGCCAAGGCGCGTATCGACGCTGAGGGCAAGCTCACCGTCAGCAGCGCCACTACGGATATCGGCACGGGCACTTACACGGTAATGACTCAGATCGCCGCCCAGGCCAGTGGTGTGGCAATGGCTGATATCGACTTTCTGTTGGGCGACTCTTCGTTACCCACCGCGCCATTGCAGGGCGGCTCGTTTACCGTATCTTCCGTCGGCACCGCCGTGCAGCAAGCGTGTGAAGCGCTGAATGCCAAGTTGCTGGAGGTCGCCCGGCAGACCTATCCGGTGTTCAAGGACGCGCAAGCCGTGCGTTTTGAAGACGGCCAGTTGCATACCGGTAACGTGAGTGTGTCGCTGGCGCAACTGGTCAAGGACAGCGGTGAAGAGGCGTTGCAAGTGCAGGTCGACAGCGAACCCGACAAGAAACGCCAGGGTTATGCCGCCGCGACTCACTCGGCGGTGTTTGTCGAAGTGCGGGTAGACGAAGACTTGGGCGCCATCAAGGTCAGCCGTGTGGTCAGTGCGATTGCCGCCGGGCGGGTGGTCAACCCCAAGATGGCCCGTAGCCAGATCCTTGGCGGCGTGGTGTGGGGCATTGGCATGGCCCTGCATGAAGAAACCCAGGTCGACCATCAACTGGGGCGCTACATGAACCACAGCCTGGCCGAGTACCACATCCCGGTGAATGCCGACATTGGCGAGATTGACGTGCTGTTTGTCGAGGAGCACGACGAGATCGTCAATGCGCTGGGCTCCAAGGGCGTGGGGGAAATCGGTATTGTCGGGGTGGCGGCGGCGGTGGCGAATGCGATTTATCACGCCACTGGCAAGCGGGTGCGGGAGTTTCCGATCACCCTCGACAAGGTGCTCTGACGCGATCTAGCAAACACTGAAGATCCAAATGTGGGAGTGGGCTTGCTCCCGATGGCGGCGTTTCAGTCCAAGCATAAATTGACTGATCCACCGCTATCGGGAGCAAGCCCCCTCCCACATGGGTTATGCGGTAGTTTTTTGAGTGGGCTGTTCCACCGGCACATGCATACGGTCCCGGTTAGCCAGGGTCGGGAACAGCTTGATCCACACTCCCGTCACCACCAGCGTGCCGATACCGCCCATGACCACCGCCGGCACGGTGCCAAACCAGTGGGCGGTGATCCCGGATTCGAACTCGCCCAGTTGATTGGATGCGCCGATAAACAGGCCATTGACCGCACTGACCCGCCCGCGCATCTCATCCGGTGTTTCCAGTTGCACGAACGAGGCACGGATCACCATGCTGATCATATCCGCTGCGCCCAGTACCACCAGCACCGCCAGGGAGAACCAGAATGAGGTCGACAGGCCAAAAGCGATGGTCGCCACGCCAAACACGCCGACGGCGGTGAACATCACGCGGCCCACTTTGCGGTCGACCGAGAAGCGCGCCAGCCACAATGACATCAACAACGCTCCCACTGCCGGCGCCGAACGCAGCAGGCCCAGGCCCCAGGCGCCGGTGAGCAGGATGTCCTTGGCGAACACTGGCAACAGGGCGGTGGCACCGCCCAGCAATACGGCAAACAAGTCGAGGGAGATGGCGCCGAGGATGTCCGGGCGGCTGCGGATAAAGCGAATGCCCGCCAGCAGCGAGTCCATGGTGGCCTTGCCTTTGTTCAACGGGGTCTGGCGGGCGGGCAGGTTCAGGGTCAACACGCAGGCGATCAGGTAGAGCGCCACGGTCGGGCCGTACACCCACACACTGCCAAACGCGTAGAGCAAACCGCCGAGGGCCGGCGCGACGATGGTCGCCAATTGCTGGGCTGATTGCGAGGAGGCCACGGCCCGAGGGAACAGGGCGCTGGGCACGATGCTTGGCAGCAGCGCCTGAGTGGTGGGCATTTCAAACGAACGTGCCGCGCCGAGCAGGAAGGCGAGGATAAAGATCATCTCGCGGGTCACGTTGCCGGTCAGGCCGCCGATGGCCAGCGACAAGGCAATCAGCGCCTGCACGGTCTGGCAGATGGCGGCGACTTTGCGCCGCTCATAGCGATCAGCCACATGCCCGGTGTGCAGCATGAACAGCACGCGCGGTACGAACTCCACCAGGCCCACCAGACCCAGGTCCAGCACATTGCCGGTCAGTTGGTAGAGGTTCCAGCCGATAGCCACGGTGAGCATCTGGAAGCCGCTGGCGGTAAAGATCCGCGCCAGCCAGAACGCGATGAAAGGGCGGTGGTGACGTAACAGCAACGCGGGTTCACTGGGCATTGGGCATTCAGGTCAGGGCTTGGAGAATGGCGAGATTAGCATCTACCTGTAACAAATAGTTGCGAGAACATGACTGAGGCAAGCTGTCACGCGGCAAAAGACCACACAGTCCTACAGCTAAAATAGGACTACGCTTTGAGCAATGCTTGATCCAGATCAAAACCTGCCCCGGGATTGTTCTGGCGGTCGCAAGACCAGATTCCCTGCGTGATGGGTAAAAAAAGAAACGAATTCAAATTCGCCACACTCCATATCCGTGGGGGCAGTGGGTGCAGGCTCCCAGCCAGCAGCCGGTATTACCTGACAGAGGAAGACTTATGTTCGGTTTGGAGGCGCTAGATCTCGCCCGAATTCAATTCGCGTTCACCATCTCATTCCACATCCTGTTCCCGGCGATCACCATCGGCCTGGCCAGTTACCTTGCAGTGCTGGAGGGCTTGTGGCTCAAGACCCACAACGACACCTACCGTGACCTCTACCATTTCTGGTCGAAGATCTTTGCCGTCAACTTCGGCATGGGGGTGGTCTCGGGCCTGGTCATGGCCTATCAGTTCGGCACCAACTGGAGTCGCTTCTCCGACTTCGCCGGCGCGGTCACCGGGCCGTTGCTGACGTATGAAGTACTCACGGCGTTCTTCCTCGAGGCCGGTTTCCTCGGTGTGATGCTGTTCGGCTGGAACAAGGTGGGGCGCAAGCTGCACTTTTTCTCCACCGTGATGGTGGCCGTCGGTACATTGATTTCCACCTTCTGGATTCTCTCGTCCAACAGCTGGATGCAGACGCCCCAGGGCTTTGAAATCATCGACGGTCGCGTGATTCCTACCGATTGGTTCGCTGTCGTCTTCAACCCTTCATTCCCCTATCGCCTGGCGCACATGGCCACGGCTGCCTTCGTGGCGACCGCGTTCTTTGTCGGTTCCTCGGCGGCCTGGCATTTGCTGCGCGGCAGGGATAACCCGGCAATCCGCACAATGCTCTCGATGGCGATGTGGATGGCCCTGATCGTCGCGCCAATCCAGGCGGTGATCGGCGACTTCCATGGCCTTAACACCCTCAAGCATCAGCCGGCAAAAATCGCCGCGATTGAAGGTCACTGGGAAAATATCGGCAACGAGCCAACGCCGCTGATCCTGTTCGGCTGGCCGGACATGAAAGCCGAGAAAACCAAATACGCCGTCGAGATCCCGTACCTGGGCAGCCTGATCCTGACCCACTCCCTGGACAAGCAGGTGCCGGCCCTCAAGGAGTTCCCGCCAGAGGACCGCCCCAACTCGACCATTGTGTTCTGGTCATTCCGGGTCATGGTCGGCCTGGGCTTGCTGATGATCTTCACCGGTCTGTTCAGCCTGTGGCTGCGCCGGGGCGACAAGATGTACACGTCCAGGCCATTCCTGTACCTCGCGCTGTGGATGGGCCCGTCTGGCCTGATTGCGATTCTCGCCGGTTGGTTCACTACCGAAATCGGTCGCCAGCCGTGGGTGGTCTACGGGTTGATGCGCACGGCGGATGCTTCATCCGGGCATAGCCTGGCGCAAATGACCATCACCCTGGTGTTGTTCGTGGTGGTGTACTTCGCACTGTTCGGTGCTGGCCTGGGCTACATGATGCGCCTGGTGCGCAAAGGGCCTCAGACCCACGAAGGCAGCGAACCGACCCACGGTGGCCCTGGCCAGAAACGTACACCGGCTCGTCCGCTTTCCGCCGCCGATGATGGCAGCGATAACGACCAAGCCCACATCCAGCACAAGGAGCATTGAGATGGGTATTGATCTTCCGCTGATCTGGGCCGTGATCATCATCTTCGGCATCATGATGTACGTGGTCATGGACGGCTTCGACCTGGGCATCGGCATCCTCTTCCCGTTTATCCCGGGCAAGGTCGACCGTGACGTCATGATGAACACCGTGGCACCCGTATGGGATGGTAACGAAACCTGGCTGGTACTCGGCGGCGCGGCGTTGTTTGGCGCGTTTCCGCTGGCCTATTCGGTGGTGTTGTCGGCCTTGTATCTGCCGCTGATCCTGATGTTGATCGGGCTGATCTTCCGCGGCGTGGCCTTTGAGTTTCGCTTCAAGGCCAAGGACCACAAGCGTCACCTGTGGGACAAGGCGTTTATCGGTGGCTCGCTGGCGGCGACCTTCTTCCAGGGGGTGGCGCTGGGTGCCTTTATCGACGGCATCCCGGTGGTGGACCGCCAGTTTGCCGGTGGCTCACTGGACTGGCTCACACCGTTCACGATGTTCTGCGGTGTGGCATTGATCGTGGCTTATGCGCTGCTGGGCTGCACCTGGCTGATCATGAAGACCGAAGGCAAGTTGCAGGAGCAGATGCATAACCTGGCGCGGCCGTTGGCGTTCGTGGTGTTGGCGGTGATCGGTATCGTCAGCATCTGGACGCCGCTGACCCACCCGGAAATCGCATCGCGGTGGTTTACCTTGCCGAACCTGTTCTGGTTCCTGCCGGTGCCGATCCTCGTGCTGGTGACCATGTACGGGCTGATCCGCGCCGTGGCACGTAATGCGCACTACACGCCGTTCCTGCTGACGCTGGTGCTGATCTTCCTCGGCTACAGCGGCCTGGGCATCAGCCTGTGGCCGAATATCATCCCGCCGTCCGTATCAATCTGGGATGCCGCCGCGCCGCCGCAAAGCCAGGGCTTCATGCTGGTGGGCACGCTGTTCATCATCCCGTTCATCCTGGGCTACACCTTCTGGAGCTACTACGTGTTCCGCGGCAAGGTCACCCACGAAGACGGCTATCACTAGGAGGGGCTCTTCATGTCCGGCAAACCTACGTTGCACGAGATTGAGCAGGCCGAGAAGCAGCCGCTGTGGCGGCGCCTGGGTTGGTTGGTGATGATCTGGACCGGTAGCGTGGTGGCCCTGTTCATCGTGGCCAGCCTGATGCGCATGTTCA
Source organism: Pseudomonas haemolytica (assembly GCF_009659625.1). Classification (GTDB taxonomy): domain Bacteria; phylum Pseudomonadota; class Gammaproteobacteria; order Pseudomonadales; family Pseudomonadaceae; genus Aquipseudomonas; species Aquipseudomonas haemolytica. The sequence continues at coordinate 122,854 of NZ_VOIW01000008.1, forward strand.
TGAATGCGGCCGGCCTGACCACGCACTGATATCCCGGGCGGGGCTTTGCGGCCCGCAGCCTGCTAACTTGAGCGGCAAGCCCTGCTCTTCTTTTGGAAGGGCAGGGCTTTTTTATTTGCGCGCCTTGAGGATGACGAACTTCGGCGTAGCGGCGACTTGCTCGACGCCGCGGAACAACCGCGCCAACTTGCTGTGATAACCCAGGTGACGGTTACCGACGATATACAGGGCGCCGCCGACTACCAGGGCTTCCCGTGCCTGCTGGAACATGCGCCAGGCGAGGAAGTCGCCGACTACCTGTTGCTGGTGGAACGGTGGGTTGCACAGCACCACGTCCAACGACTGCGCCTCCTGGCCGGCCAGGCCGTCATCGGCGCGTACCCTGACCTCACGCGCGCCCAGGGCGGCCTGCCAGTTTTCAGCGGCGGATTGCACGGCCATGTAGGACTCATCCACCAGGGTGTACTGGGCGTCGGGGTTTTGCAGGGCGCTGGCAATTGCCAACACGCCATTGCCGCAGCCCAGGTCCGCCACGCGGGCACTGCCCAGGTTTTTTGGCAGGTGTGGCAGGAAGGCGCGGGTGCCGATGTCCAGGCCTTCGCGGCAGAACACATTGGCGTGGTTCAGCAGCTCGATGGTCGGCGTGTCCAGGGTGTAGCGAGTTGGGTAGGGCGAGACCGCTACGGGGCGGTCGGCGACGGTGGCGATCAGCAGGCGCGCCTTTTTGACGGCCAATGAGGCCTGCATTGGCCCGATATAGCGCTCCAGCAGCTCGCCCGCGGCCCGGGGCAAGTGCTTGATCATCGCCCCAGCGATCACTTCGGCGCCCGGCGCCAGTTGCCCTTGCAGGCGGATCAGTTGTTCCTCCAGCAGCGCCAGGGTTTTGGGTACACGGATCAATACGCGATCGAATGGTCCGGTGGCTACCTGGCTGGCTGGCGTGAATTTCACTGCATCAAAGGCCTTGCCGTTGCGCACCAGGTTTTTCTCCAACCCCTGGGCGGCGAGGAATGAGTCACCGCTGGAGGTCACCTGCACATGTCCTTCCAGGCTGGCCGCCAGGGCGCCAAAGCTATCATTCAGGATAAGCACGCGGGTGGCAGCGTGGGGCTGCTGCTCGGCGAGATGGCTGAGCAGGTACTCGTCGGCGGCATCGAAGGCTTGCAGCGGATCATTGTGTTGCTCTGGCTGGCGAATCAGATCGAGCTGGGCGAAGGGGCTGTCGAGCAGGGGCATGGCGGGGAGGCTCTGGGTAATCGGCGGGCCGTCTGAATGAACCACGAAGCAACGCCCTCAAGGGGCAACCTCAACACTCAGAATTGGTCGCAAATGTTACTTTTTTTTGAGCCCGATGACATGCGGTGTTTCATGCGCAGGTTAAAACAGCCCTGCTTTCGAGGCGCTGAGCACGGCAGCGATTTTGTTGTTGACGCCCAATTTCTTGAAGGTACTGCTGATATGAAAGCCCACTGTGCGTTCCGCGAGGCAGAGGATAGTGGCAATCTCCGAGGCGGTTTTGCCCTTGGCTGACCACATCAGGATCTCCGTTTCTCGTGGGGTCAATTTGCTCGATGGGTTCATGCTCGGCTCAGTAGCATATTTCTGCGCTACCACGGCGTGCATGGCATGGCATAACCACAGCACTTGGCCGGCTTTTTCGTAAAGTTCCTCGGGGCTGACGGCGTCATGACTGCGGCCCACGCTCAGCATACTGAAGACGCCCTGGAAGTCGTGGACAGCCTGGCTCCAACCCAGGTGAATGCCGAACGACTGGGTCAACGCCCACAAATGCGGTGCCGTGCTGAACGCCTTCTCTTCCCAGACCAATGGTAGAACACAGCGCTTGCAGTGAGCCACGACGGGATCTGTGTCAAAAAAGTGGGCTTGCTTATACAAGGAGTTGAATTCATTTGGGTAGTTGTTGATTTGTACGGTATTTACCTGGCTGGTTGGAAGTTGGGAGCTCATCGTGAAGGAGCAGTATTCAAAGCCCAATTCATAGGTGTGGTTAATGACCATCTCAAAAACACTGGTGACCTCGTTCTCACCTTCGAGTTTTGGGAGTCGTGTATTGCGCCAGTTGACCATCGGCAAATCTCCATGGGTGTTGGTGTGACTTGGGTACGTCCTGATCCCAATGAGATACGGAAAAGAGTGTAGGGCACGGACTACGATGCGGGATGAATTTTTCGCTCTTTTGTGACCGATTTTAGGAGTGTTCTCGCTCGGTTCGTTCGCGTATCTGCCACCCATTAAGTTAGTTTTTTTTCGGTGTATTAATGGGTTAGGTAAGCGTCTTAAACGCAATGTGTACACCGTTTTTGGCACTACTTAAGCTAGATAGGTGGGGTGCAAATAGCCAATTGATCAAAGGTGATGCTAAAGCGCCATCAATGTTGGTGGGCTTGATGCCACTACTGTTCATCGGTGTTTTAATGCGCCACTTTGGGGGACACTAGGGCCCCTGTTGAACGGAGTGCCCCATGACGGCCAGCGCTGAGAAACATACCTGCCAGACCCTGCTCGACGTGCAATCGTTGACGCCCAGCCTGTTTACGCTGCGCACCACGCGTGACGCCGGCTTTCGTTTCACGGCGGGGCAGTTTGTACGCCTGGGAGTGACCAAGGCGGATGGCAGTGTTGTCTGGCGTGCTTACTCCGTGGTGTCGTCGCCTTTCGACGAATACCTCGACTTTTTTTCCATCGTCGTTCCCGATGGGGAGTTCACCAGTGAGTTGAGTCGCTTGCGGGTCGGCGATACGTTGTTGGTAGAGCGCCAGGCCACGGGTTTCCTGACGCTGAGTCGTTTCGTTGATGGGCGCGACCTCTGGCTGCTGGGGACCGGCACAGGCGTGGCGCCGTTCCTGTCGATCCTGCAGGACTTTGAAGCCTGGGAGAAATTCGAGCGAATCATTCTGGTGTACAGCGCGCGCGAAGCCAAGGAGCTGGCCTATCAGTCATTGATCAAGACACTGGGGGAGCGAGAATACCTGGCCGAATATGCGCATAAACTCACCTACATCCCCATCGTCACTCGCGAGCAACATCCGGGCGCGTTGAACGGGCGCATTACTACCTTGATAGAAAATGGTGAGTTGGAGCGTGCGGCCGGCGTCGAGTTGAGCCCACAACATTCACGTGTACTGATTTGCGGCAACCCGGCGATGGTGGATGACACCCGTCAGTTGCTCAAGCAGAGGGACATGCAGCTGAGCCTGAGCCGACGCCCTGGCCAGGTTGCAGTGGAAAACTACTGGTAGAAAAAAGGCGCCTTACGAGGCGCCTTTCTGCATCCGCGATTTAAAGCGGCTTGTCATGCTGTGCCTTGAGCAGATCGCGGATCTCACCCAGCAGCACCTCTTCCTTGGTCGGCGTCGGCGGCAAGCTCGGGGCTACGGCCTCTTCGCGCTTCAGGCGGTTGATGGCCTTTACACCCATGAAAATCGCGAAAGCGACGATCAAGAAGTCGATGATGCTCTGGATGAACTTGCCGTAAGCCAGGACCACGGCAGGTACGTCACCTTGTGCGGCCTTGAGGGTGACTGCCAAATCGGCGAAGTCCACACCACCGATCAGCAGGCCGATGGGTGGCATTATTACGTCGCCTACAAACGAGGAAACGATTTTTCCGAAGGCGGCGCCGATGATGATACCGACGGCCATGTCGACCACATTACCTTTGACCGCGAAGGCCTTGAACTCACTGATCACGCCCATAGGTTATTCCTTGTTACAGTTGAGGAGGGTGGAAGTCAGTGTAATTCAGTCGTACAAGGCTTGCTCGACACAACTGTTAACACTGTCGATTTTTATCGACACATTAAATCGCAAATAGTTTGCAAAGTGCCACCAGTCGCGCGCGAATTACCCGTCATTTCAGCCAGTTACCAGATTATTTTCTTAATCGGGCCTGTGGTGTTTTTCTATTTATCTTCTGATTCCCAGGTCACTAGCCTCTGACAAGCACAACCGAATGTGCACTAAAAAAATCAGAGGAAACCTCGATGAACACTCCACTCAGCCGCAGGCCGGTGTCAGCGCGCCATGCGCTGGCACTGGTAACCGCCAGCCTGCTTTCCCTCTCGGTGCAAGCCGCCAACCTGACCCGCGATAACGGGGCCAACGTCGGTGATAACCAGAACTCGCAAACAGCCGGGGCCAACGGCCCAGTGTTGCTGCAGGACGTGCAACTGATCCAGAAGCTGCAACGCTTCGACCGCGAACGCATCCCAGAGCGTGTGGTACACGCCCGCGGTACGGGTGCCCATGGTACGTTCACCGTGACCGACAACCTCAGTGACCTGACCAAGGCCAAGGTGTTCGCGGCCGGTGAGACCACGCCAGTGTTCGTGCGCTTCTCGGCGGTAGTCCACGGTAACCACTCCCCGGAAACCCTGCGTGACCCACGAGGCTTCGCCACCAAGTTCTACACCGCTGAAGGCAACTGGGACCTGGTCGGTAATAACTTCCCGACGTTTTTTATCCGCGATGCCATCAAATTCCCGGACATGGTCCATGCCTTTAAACCGGACCCACGCACTAACCTGGATGATGACTCGCGCCGTTTCGACTTCTTCTCCCATGTTCCAGAGTCCACTCGTACACTGACCGAGTTGTACTCAGACTCAGGCACCCCGGCCAGTTACCGCGAAATGGACGGTAATGGCGTGCACGCCTACAAGTTGATTAACGCCAAGGGCGAAGTGCACTACGTCAAGTTTCACTGGAAGAGCCTGCAAGGCATCAAGAACCTTGACCCTAAACAAGTCACCGAAGTCCAGGGACGTGACTACAGCCACATGACCAATGACTTGGTCACCCACATCAACAAGGGCGACTTCCCTAAGTGGGACTTGTATGTGCAAGTACTCAAGCCAGAGGACTTGGCCAAGTTTGATTTCGACCCACTGGACGCCACCAAGATCTGGCCGAATGTGCCGGAGCGTAAAGTCGGGCAAATGGTGCTGAACCGTAACCCGGCCAATGTCTTCCAGGAGACCGAACAAGTCGCGATGGCCCCGGCCAACCTGGTACCTGGCATCGAGCCGTCGGAAGACCGTCTGCTGCAGGGCCGGGTGTTCTCCTATGCCGATACGCAGATGTACCGCCTTGGCGCGAACGCCCTGCAACTGCCGATCAACGCCCCTCGGGTCACCGTCAACAACGGCAACCAGGACGGTGCGATGAACTTCGGCAAGACCACCACCGGCGTGAACTACCAGCCAAGCCGCCTGCTGCCACGGGAAGAGCCGCAAACTGCGCGCTACAGCCAGTCGCCGCTGTCGGGCAGCACCCAGCAGGCGAAGATCCAGCGTGAGCAGAACTTCAAGCAGGCTGGCGATCTGTACCGCTCCTACACCAAGAAAGAGCGTCAGGACTTGATCGACAACTTCGGCGGCTCGTTGGCCACCACCGATGACGAGAGCAAGCACATCATCCTGTCGTTCCTCTACAAGGCTGATCCGGAATACGGCACAGGCGTTGCGAAGGTCGCCAAGGGTGATCTGGCCCGCGTGAAGGCGCTGGCTGAAAAACTGACTGACTGATCCGTTGGTCGTGGTCGGCGCCCTTATAGGGCGTTGACCTTTGGCAGGAGAAAACCCCATGCGTATCTCAATCGGTTTGCTGATGACAATGCTGGCTTTCGTCGCCCATGCCGAGTCTCCCGACCCGGTGGCGCTCAAGGCCCAGTTGCAAGACTACTATTTCGACGCTGCCCGCCGTGGCGATCTCGACATGCTCAACACGTTTATTGAGTCTGGCTACGGCCTCAACACTCAGGATGACAAAGGCTATACCGCGCTGATCCTCGCCGCTTATCACGGCCAAGGCCCGTATGTGGAGCGCCTGCTCGACGCGGGAGCCAACGCCTGCGTGCAGGACAAGCGCGGCAATACAGCGCTGATGGGCGCCATCTTCAAGGGGGAGCTGAAAATCGCCCAACGCCTGCTGGCGACGGACTGCAACCCTGACCAACGCAACGGAGCCGGGCAGACCGCTGCCATGTATGCGGGGCTGTTCAAGCGCGTCGAGCTGCTGGGCGAGCTGCAAGCCAAAGGCGCTGACCTGAACGCCGAAGACCCCATCGGCAACAGCGCTTCACGTTTGGCCAATGGCGAAATCCGGACCCCGGCGTCGCGCTGAGCTATCATCGCGGTTTTTCGGTTGGAGGTTTCTCACATGGCAAAGGCCAAGCGCATGTACGGCTGCACAGAGTGCGGCGCGACCTTTCCCAAATGGGCGGGCCAGTGTTCCGAGTGCGGTGCGTGGAACACCCTGACCGAAACCATGATCGAGAGCGGCGGGGCAGCAGCCCCTACCGGCCGCGCCGGCTGGACCGGGCAACAGGCGCAGATCAAGACCCTGGCCGAAGTCAGCGTCGAAGAGATCCCGCGTTTTTCCACCGCCTCCGGCGAGCTGGACCGAGTGCTCGGCGGTGGCCTGGTCGACGGCTCGGTGGTGCTGATCGGCGGTGACCCGGGCATCGGCAAGTCGACGATCCTCTTGCAAACCCTGTGCAGCATCGCCAGCCGCATGCCGGCGCTGTATGTCACCGGCGAAGAATCCCAGCAACAAGTGGCCATGCGCGCCCGGCGCCTGGGCCTGCCCCAGGACCAACTGCGGGTCATGACCGAAACCTGCATCGAAAGCATCATCGCCACGGCGCGGATCGAAAAACCCAAGGTCATGGTCATCGACTCGATCCAGACGATTTTCACCGAGCAACTGCAATCGGCACCGGGCGGGGTGTCCCAGGTGCGTGAAAGCGCGGCACTGTTGGTGCGCTATGCCAAACAAAGCGGCACGGCGATCTTCCTCGTCGGCCATGTGACCAAAGAAGGCGCGTTGGCCGGGCCACGGGTGTTGGAACACATGGTCGACACCGTGTTGTATTTCGAAGGCGAATCCGATGGTCGCCTGCGCTTGCTGCGGGCCGTGAAGAACCGTTTCGGTGCCGTGAACGAGTTGGGTGTGTTCGCCATGACCGACCGTGGGCTGAAAGAAGTCTCCAACCCCTCTGCGATTTTTCTCACCCGTGCCCAGGAAGAAGTCCCGGGCAGTGTGGTGATGGCAACGTGGGAAGGCACCCGGCCAATGCTGGTGGAAGTCCAGGCGCTAGTGGATGACAGCCATCTGGCCAACCCGCGGCGGGTCACGCTCGGCCTCGACCAGAATCGTTTGGCGATGTTGCTGGCGGTACTGCACCGCCACGGCGGCATCCCGACCCACGATCAGGATGTGTTCCTCAACGTGGTCGGCGGGGTCAAGGTACTGGAGACCGCGTCCGATCTGGCGCTGATGGCGGCGGTGATGTCCAGCCTGCGCAACCGGCCGCTGCCCCACGACCTGCTGGTATTCGGCGAAGTCGGCTTGTCCGGCGAAGTGCGCCCGGTACCGAGCGGGCAGGAGCGTTTGAAGGAGGCGGCCAAGCACGGCTTCAAACGCGCGATTGTGCCCAAGGGCAATGCGCCGAAGGAAATGCCCCAGGGTTTGCAGGTGATTGGGGTAACGCGCCTGGAACAGGCGCTGGATGCTCTGTTCGAGTAGCCAGCGACACCGCGAAACCAATGTGGGAGGGGGCTTGCTCCCACATTTGAATTGTGTTGGCTTCTAGATTTCCAGCAATGCCGCCAGCTCTCTGTGGAGCTCATCCTCATCACCCAGGTTCAACTCAACCAGCCGCCGCAAATGGCTGATCGAATCCAGGTCGATGTGTTGGCACACGAAGCCCAACTGCCCATGGTGCTCATGGGTCAGCCGTACTTGCATCTTTATATGGGCCTTCGGATCCAGGCGTATGTCGACCTCAAACGGCAGCGCTTTATTGCCCTTCCAGCCTTCTGGCCGTTCCAACAGCAAGCCCTTTAGTGAAAGATCCACCAATTTAACCGGCAATTCCCACCCGTTTTGCCGAATTTCGGTTTTGGCATCAAACGCGATCCGGCGAAAACGGCGGCGATCAGACGCGTGCTGGGTCATGGTGAAGCCCTCTGTGGATAGATGGATTGTAGCCTTGCGCCATCAGGTGGCATTTATTTCCGCTTTTTTGCCGCTTGAAGGCTCTAGACCAACGTAGGGGGCTGGTCTTTGGAGCCAGTAGCGCTAAACTCGGGCTGGCTGTCCTTTCTGTCCACCCTGGCTGGAATATAAAAATGAAAAATAATAATAGCCTGCTACGCCACCTACCCTGGCTGGTGCTGGCAATCGTAGGAGCGTGCGCCCTGGGCGTAGTGGCCTTGCGCCGCGGCGAGGCGATCAACGCCTTGTGGATCGTGGTCGCTGCCGTAGCCATCTACCTGGTTGCGTACCGTTACTACAGTCTGTTCATCGCCAATAACGTGATGCAACTCGATCCTCGGCGGGCCACCCCCGCAGTGGTCAACAACGATGGTCTGGACTATGTGCCGACCAACAAACACATCCTTTTCGGTCACCACTTTGCGGCGATTGCCGGTGCAGGCCCGTTGGTGGGCCCGGTACTGGCGGCGCAAATGGGCTACCTGCCCGGTACGCTGTGGCTGATTGCCGGCGTGGTGCTGGCGGGTGCGGTGCAGGACTTCATGATCCTGTTCCTGTCCACCCGTCGCAACGGCCGTTCCCTGGGGGATATGGTGCGTGAAGAGATGGGCCGCATTCCCGGGACCATCGCGCTGTTCGGCTGCTTCCTGATCATGATCATCATCCTTGCGGTGCTGGCGCTGATCGTGGTCAAGGCCCTGGCCGAGAGCCCGTGGGGCATCTTTACGGTGATGGCGACCATCCCGATTGCGATGTTCATGGGCATCTACATGCGCTACATCCGCCCGGGCCGCATCGGTGAAATCTCGATCATCGGCGTGCTGTTGCTGCTCGGTTCGATCTGGCTGGGCGGGCAGATTGCCGCCGACCCGGTCTGGGCCAAGGCGTTTACCTTCACCGGGATCCAGATCACCTGGATGCTGATCGGCTACGGTTTCGTTGCGGCTGTGCTGCCGGTATGGCTGATCCTGGCGCCCCGCGACTACCTGTCGACCTTCCTGAAAATCGGCACCATCATCGCCCTGGCGATTGGCATTCTGGTCACCATGCCTGACCTGAAAATGCCGGCGCTGACTCAGTTTATCGACGGCACCGGCCCAGTGTGGAAGGGCGGCCTGTTCCCGTTCCTGTTCATTACCATCGCCTGCGGTGCGGTCTCGGGCTTCCATGCGCTGATCTCCTCGGGCACCACGCCCAAGTTGCTGGCCAGTGAAAGCCACGCTCGTTACATCGGTTACGGCGGCATGCTGATGGAGTCGTTCGTGGCCATCATGGCGATGGTTGCCGCTTCGGTGATTGAGCCTGGCGTGTACTTCGCCATGAACAGCCCGGCCGCAATCGTCGGCTCCGACGTGGTTACCGTGGCACAAACCGTCAGCAGCTGGGGCTTTGCCATCACTCCCGAGGCGCTGTCAGCCGTCGCCCACGATATCGGTGAAACCACCATCCTGGCGCGTGCCGGCGGTGCGCCGACGTTAGCGGTGGGCATCGCGCAGATCCTGCACAGTGTGCTGCCGGGTGAAAACACCATGGCGTTCTGGTACCACTTTGCGATCCTGTTCGAAGCGCTGTTCATCCTCACGGCGGTCGATGCCGGTACCCGTGCCGGTCGCTTCATGCTGCAGGACCTGCTGGGTTCGTTCGTACCGGCGCTGAAACGCACCGAGTCCTGGACCGCCAACCTGATCGCGACTGCCGGTTGTGTGGCGATGTGGGGGTACTTGCTGTACCAAGGCGTGATCGACCCGCTGGGTGGCATCAACACCTTGTGGCCGTTGTTCGGTATCTCCAATCAGATGCTGGCGGGCATTGCGCTGATGCTGGCGACCGTTGTGCTGATCAAAATGAAGCGCCAGCGCTATATCTGGGTGACTATGCTGCCGGCCGTCTGGCTGCTGATCTGCACCACCACCGCAGGCTTCATCAAGTTGTTCGACGCCAACCCGGCCATCGGCTTCCTGTCCCTGGCCAAGAAATACAGCGACGCCCTGGCCAACGGTCAGATCCTCGCGCCGGCCAAGAGCATCGACCAGATGCAGCACGTGATCTGGAACGCCTACACCAACGCAACGCTGACGGCGCTGTTCCTGTTCGTGGTGTTCAGCATCCTGTTCTATGCGCTCAAGGTAGGCATCGCCGCCTGGGGCAACAAAGAACGTACGGATAAAGAAGCGCCGTTCCAGGCTGTTCCGGACGCGTAAACGAGGATTGCAACCATGTTCAATGACATCAGTCGCCTCGGTAAATACCTCGGTCAGGCTGCGCGCCTGATGGTCGGCATGCCCGACTACGACACCTACGTCGAGCATATGCAAACCAAGCACCCGGACAAGCCGGTGATGGACTACAAGGCGTTCTTCCGGGAACGCCAGGAAGCCCGTTACGGCGGCAAGGGTGGGCCTAAGTGTTGTTGAGTTAACGCAACTCCCTGTGGGAGGGGGCTTGCTCCCGATAGCAGTGTGTCAGTGACAGATAAGTGCCTGACACACTGCTATCGGGAGCAAGCCCCCTCCCACATTTGTTTCAGTGTTCCTTCAAGGAGATTTTTTTTGTCCTCTCCCATTCCAGTGACCGTCCTTAGCGGCTTCCTCGGTGCCGGCAAAACCACCTTGCTGCGCCACCTGCTCAAAGCCGAGCACGGCTTGAAAATCGCCGTGATCGAAAACGAATTCAGTGACGCCGGTATCGATACCCAGCTCTTGGGCGAAGAGCCGGTGCAAGTCATGACCCTGTCCAACGGCTGCGTGTGCTGCACCATCCACACCGACCTGACCAAGGCCCTGTACCTGCTGCTTGAACGTCTGGACAGTGGCGAAATCGCTTTCGACCGTCTGGTTATCGAGTGCACCGGCCTGGCCGACCCAGCGCCGGTAGCACAGACCTTCTTCATCGACGAAGAGCTGCGCGAGCGCTACATCCTCGATGGCATCATTACCCTGGTGGACGCGGCCCATGCCGAGCACCACCTGACCCAGACCATCGCCCAGGCCCAGATCGGTTTTGCCGACCGCCTGCTGGTGAGCAAGCGCGACCTGGTGGACGACGCGACGTTTGACGCCCTCAGCCAGCGCCTGACCCGCATCAACCGGCGTGCGCCGATTCGCGTGGTCGATCACGGCACGATTGACCTGGCCGAATTGCTCGATGTGCGCGGCTTTAACCTCAACGCCGGCATGAGCCTGCGCCCGGTGAGTGCCGCGCCCTCCGTCGACCGTATCTCCAGCCTGGTATTGCGCACTGAGCAGCCGCTGGATATCGATCGCCTCAGCGAGTTCATGAACGAGCTGCTGGAAGACCACGGCAAGCAACTGCTGCGCTACAAAGGCGTGCTCAATATTGCCGGGGAAGACCGGCGCATGGTGTTCCAGGGCGTGCTCAAGCTCTACGGGTTCGACTGGGACACCGAATGGGCTGAAGGTGAGGCGCGGGAGAGTGTGATTGTGTTTATTGCCGATGAGTTGCCCGAAGACAAAATCCGCGAGGGCTTTGCCAAAGTCCACCAATCCTGACCTGAAATGCAATTTAAATGTGGGAGGGGGCTTGGACAGCATTTCAAACTGGAATAAAAAAGCCCGGCTCAAGAGCCGGGCTTTTCATTCAAGCAACTGCAATCAAGCGCCGTACACCGGCAGCTTCTTGCAGATGGCCTTGACCTTCTCACGTACCGCGTCGATCACGGCTTCGTTGTTCAGGTCTGCCAGGATGTCGCAGATCCAGCCGGCCAGTTCCTTGCACTCTGCTTCCTTGAAGCCACGAGTGGTCACTGCCGGGGTGCCGAAGCGCAGGCCGGAGGTGACGAACGGCGAACGTGGGTCGTTCGGCACGGAGTTCTTGTTCACGGTAATGAAGGCTTTGCCCAGGGCAGCGTCAGCATCTTTACCGGAAATATCCTGCTTGATCAGCGACAGCAGGAACAGGTGGTTTTCGGTACCGCCGGACACCACGTCAAAACCGCGCTCGATGAACACAGTGGCCATGGCCTGGGCGTTCTTCACTACCTGTTGCTGGTAGGTCTTGAACTCAGGCTGCAGGGCTTCCTTGAAGCAGATCGCTTTAGCGGCGATCACGTGCTCCAGCGGGCCACCTTGGGCGCCCGGGAATACCGCGGAGTTTAGTTTCTTCTCGATCTCGGCATTGGCGCGCGCCAGAATCAGGCCGCCACGTGGACCGCGCAGAGTCTTGTGGGTGGTGGTGGTGACGACGTCAGCGTAAGGCACCGGGTTCGGGTAGACGCCAGCGGCGACCAGACCGGCTACGTGAGCCATGTCGACGAACAGGTAGGCGCCAACCTTGTCGGCGATTTCACGGAAACGTGGGAAGTCCAGGATCTGCGAGTAGGCAGAGAAACCAGCCACGATCATTTTTGGCTTGTGCTCGACCGCCAGGCGCTCGACTTCGTCGTAGTCGATCAGGCCGTTGGCATCGATACCGTATTGAACGGCGTTGTACAGCTTGCCGGAGGAGGAAACGCTGGCGCCGTGGGTCAGGTGACCGCCGTGGGCCAGGCTCATGCCCAGGATGGTGTCGCCGCCTTGCAGCAGGGCCAGGTACACGGCGCTGTTGGCTTGGGAGCCAGCGTGCGGCTGGACGTTGGCGTAATCGGCGCCGAACAGTTCCTTGGCGCGGTCGATTGCAAGCTGCTCAACCACGTCGACGTACTCGCAACCACCGTAGTAGCGCTTGCCTGGGTAGCCTTCGGCGTACTTGTTGGTCAGAACCGAACCTTGAGCCTCCATCACCGCAGGGCTGGTGTAGTTTTCCGAAGCGATCAGCTCAATGTGCTCTTCCTGGCGCACGGCTTCTTGCTCCATGGCGGCGAAGAGATCGGCGTCGTACTTGGCAATAGTCAAATCACGGCTGAACATGGCGGTCCTCAAGGATCGGGGGCAGAAAAGGAGGGCATTCTAACCCAATGGGTTTTAGATGGCATATGAAAGGACATCATGTCGCGGACAAGTGGGGCTCATCTGGAGATGAGTGGTGACTGTGCTGGCCTCATCGGGAGCAAGCCCCCTCCCACATTTGAAGGTATTCACAGTTCAAAAGGTGGGAGGGGGCTTGCTCCCGATGGGGCCATAAGCCGCACAACAGCAGGTCAGTCGAACATGAACAGCGCATCATTGCTGAACTGCGCCTCGAACCGATTTGCCGGCATCGGCCGCCCGAACAGGTAACCCTGCACCTCATCACACCCATGCTCTCGCAGGAAGTCCAACTGCTCATGGGTTTCCACACCCTCGGCAATCACCGCCAGGTTCAAGCTGTGGGCCATGGCGATAATCGCCCGGGCAATTTGCGCGTCCTGCTCACCCGAGGGCAGGCCATCGACGAATGTGCGGTCGATCTTCAGCACGTCGATGGGAAACTGCTTGAGGTAGTTGAGTGACGAATAGCCGGTGCCGAAGTCGTCCACCGCGATGCTCAGGCCCAGGTTCTTCAGGCTGGCGAGGATCTGCATGGCTTCGTTGACTTCGCGCATCAGGATACTTTCGGTCAGCTCCAGCTCCAGGCACGCTGGCGGCAGGCCGGTGTCCTTGAGGATGGTGGCGATGCGCGTGCCCAACTGGCCATCGGAGAACTGTCGCGCCGAGATGTTCACCGAGACTTTCGGCACCCGCACCTTGTTCTGGTGCCAGGTCTTGAGCTGGCGACAGGCTTCACTGATCACCCAGTCGCCCACATCCACCACCAGCCCCAATTCCTCCAGCACAGGGATGAAGTCGCCTGGCGGTACCAGGCCGCGACGCGGATGGCGCCAGCGCAGCAGGGCCTCGGCGCCGGTCAGGCGTTTGCCGTCGCCGCTGAATTGCGGTTGGTAATAAAGCACGAATTCGTTCTGCTCCAGGGCGTGGCGCAGGTCGCTTTCCAGCTCCAGGCGTTCCAGGGCGCTGGCGTTCATGTCGGCCTGGTAAAACTGGAAGTTGTTCTTGCCGCGCTCCTTGGCGTGATACATCGCAGTATCGGCGTTCTTCATCAATTGGCTCAGCTCGTTACCGTCTTGCGGGCTGAGGGCAATGCCGATGCTGGCGGTCACAAAAAACTCGCGGCCTTCCAGCACGAAGGGCTTCACCAGGCTGGCGAGAATCTGCTCGGCCACATGTATCGCGCGGTTCAACGCCATCTCGCGGCTGACCCGCGGCTGCAGGAGCAAGGTGAACTCGTCGCCGCCCATGCGCGCCACGGTGTCGTCTTCGGCCACGCAACCGAGCAGGCGCGTGGCCATTTCCTTGAGCATACGGTCGCCGGCGGCGTGGCCGAGGGAGTCGTTGATCGGCTTGAAGCGGTCGAGATCGAGGAACATCAGTACCACCCACGACTTCTGCCGCTCGGCTGACTGCAACGCGGTGTGCAGGCGGTCCTGGAACAGTGTGCGGTTGGGCAGGTGGGTCAGGGCATCGTAGTAAGCCAGGCGGTGGATGCGCTGTTCGCTGGCCTTGCGCTCGCTGATATCGCTGAAGAAGCATACGTAGCTGGCCAAGTCGCCTTCATCGTCGAACACGGCGGTAATACCGACCCAGGCTGGGTAATGCTCGCCGTTGCGGCGCTTGAGCCACACTTCGCCTTCCCAGGTGCTGTGCTGGTGCAGTTGCTTGAGCACATAGCGCAAATGGGCTTCCTGCTGCTCATCGACGGTGAGCATGTTCGGCAGTTGGTCGAGCACATCGCTCACCGCATAACCGCTGACCCGGCTGAACGCCTCGTTGGCCTGCACGATATAGCCGGCCGGGTCGGTGATCAGGATGGCCGAGGTGGAATGCTCAAATACCGTGGCCGCCATGCGCAGGTCTTTTTCGGCACGGCGTTGCTGGCTGATATCGCGGCCCACGCCGAGGATGCCTTCAAACGCACCATGTTCATCCCACACCAGCACCAGGCGCAGTTCAATCGGCACTTTGCGCCCATCGGCACGCAGGCAGTCGAACAGGAACAACTGGGTCTGGACTTCATCGCGCAGCGTATTCAACGCTTCGGGGTTGCCCAGGGCGCGGCTGACCTGTTCCATCAGGCTATAAATGCCGGTCAACTGTTGCGGGTTGGCAATGATCGACTGCCAGCCATTCTTGAACACCCAGTCCACGTCATAGCCGAGCACGGCGTTGACCGACGGGCTGATGTAATTGAGGGCCAGTTGGCTGTCAGTGGAGCAGATCACGTCGCTGATGCTTTCGGCCAGCATGCGGTAGCGCTGCTCGCTGTCGCGCAGCGATTCGCTGGCCTCGATCTGGTCGGTAATGTCCTTGGCCACGCCGATGATCCGGGTGACCACCGCGGACGTGTCCCGGGCCAGGGCTTGTTCGCGGATATCGAAGCGTCGCCATTGGTTATTGCGGTGACGAAAGCGCAGTTGGCAGTGCAGTTGGATCGTATAGCCGACTTCGCGTTGCTGTTGGCGCAAGTCGTGGTAGTGCTCGGCGTCTTCGGGGTGCAGCAGGATTTCCCAGAAGTACTCGCCCATTTGCTGCAATTCGGCCTTGTTGTAGCCGAGGGTATGGCCCAGGTGATGGTTGCTGAAAATCATGCGCTGGCTGATCACGTCCTGCACATACAGGTGGTCGGGTACGGTGCGCACCACGTCCGACCAGAAGCTCTCGCGCTCCACCAGCGACAGTTCGATCAGCTTGCGGCTGGTGATATCGCTGATGCTCAGGATCACCGCCTTGAAGTCGTCCTGTTGCTCCGGCAGGCGCATCACCAGCCACAGGTATTGTTCGTTGCCGGCTACATCGTTGAGCTGGATTTCCAGTTCCAGTTGTTTTTGCTGGGTCAGCACGGCTTCCAGCACGGGATAGCCGATGGCGGTGGCATTGCGTGGGCAATCATCGATCAGGCGTTCCCAGGCCTGTTCGCAAGAGCCCACATTCAATAGGCGCACCGCCACCTGGTTGACCTCGGTGACCCGTAGTTCCTTGAGCAGTTGCTGGCGTTCGGCGGGGTTGGCCCGCAACCAGGCGTGCAATTGCTCGCGGCTGTGTACTTGGGTCTTGTCGAAAAACGCTTTGAGCCCCGACAGGTCAAGCACGCACAAGGCCACGCCTGTGCCTTCGAAAATGTCCTGATAGCGCCGCCGGCCTTCATGCACCTGGCGCTGGCGGCGGCGCATGTTCAACAGCACGATCACCGGGATCAGCGAGAACGCCAGCCCCAGCAGGCACTTGCCGATAAACGCCGGCAACAGTTGTTCCAACACTGCACTTCGGTCGAACAGCCCGCGCAGTTGCCAGTCACTTTTGCTCAAGGGCGTGACCAGCACACTGCGGTTCAATTCTTCCGGGGTCAGGGCGCCGGACCACTGCGCCGGCATGCCGCTGTCACGGCTGACCACGCGGTGGTTCAGACGGTTCTCGATCGCCCACATCGGGCGCTGGGCCTGGACGTCCTGGCGCGTGAGGTTGGCCAGGAAGTTCGGCGCCAGGCGTAAGGCCCAGTACACCTTCGAGCCCCCGCTGGGCTGGTGCAGCAACAGGTAGATGACGGTGCCGTCGTTGTCGTTGCTCAGGTAATAGGGCTGGGAGTGGCTGCGTTTGACCAGCTCTTCAAGCCAGGCGCTGTCCCGGCTGTCGCCGTCGGTGTCGCTGATCAGCGCGCCGCTGGGGGCGAGCAGGGCGAAGCTGCGCAGCTCCGGCAATGAGCGCTGCAAGGTGCGGATCAACGCCTGTTGCTGTTCGGCGTTGCGCGGCGGTTCGACGATGGGCAGCAGATTAAGGGCGATCTGCGCGCTCAGGGCCATGTTCAGGCTGATCTGTTCGGCGAGGTCGGCGCTGTAATCAATGGTGTATTGCTGTTGGTCTTTCTGGTTTTGCTGCAATTGGTCGAGCAGTTGCCAGAACAATAACGCGAGCAACAGCAGGACAAGCGTCGCCAGCGCGCCCTTCAAGGTACCGTGCAGGGGCACTCCCGGCGCAATATGAGCGGCGCGCAAGGGAGTTGGCGGCGTGACTTTGGACAAGCTGTGATCCTGCGGTTTGGCTGGACTGGCGCGCGACGTGCACTATAAGCCGGACGCCCGGAGGGCGGCTAGCATGCCTTGAGTTGTGGCAAAGTGCCAGTCTTCCCTGGCTGGACTGCCCCAGCGCATTCAGGTAGCTTTGCCGGTTACGCGGGGGCGTTCCAGCCCCAGACATTCAGGCTTTTTCCCCACGCAGGCATTGATCACTATCAACGGCCCGCGCGGCGCATGGCCTGGCACGGGCTTCGTCCGCTTAATTCATCAGTCACTGACGCTAGGTTCACCATGGCTCAATACGTCTTCACCATGCATCGGCTGGGAAAAGTTGTTCCGCCGAAGCGGGAAATCCTGAAAAACATTTCGCTGTCCTTCTTCCCAGGCGCCAAGATCGGCGTGCTCGGCCTCAACGGTTCGGGTAAGTCCACGCTGCTGAAAATCATGGCCGGCGTCGACACCGAGTTCGAAGGCGAAGCCCGCCCGATGCCGGACCTGAACATCGGCTACCTGCCGCAAGAACCGATCCTGGATCCGACCAAGACCGTGCGCGAAGTGGTCGAAGAGGCCGTCAGCGTGATCAAGGACGCCCAGGCGCGCCTGGACGAGGTCTACGCCGCCTACGCCGAGCCGGATGCCGACTTCGACAAGCTGGCCGCTGAACAGGCCAAGCTCGAAGCCATCCTGCAGGCCGGCGACGGTCACAACCTGGAGCGCCAGTTGGAAGTCGCCGCCGATGCGCTGCGCCTGCCGGCGTGGGACGCCAAGGTCGAATTCCTGTCCGGTGGTGAAAAACGCCGTGTGGCTCTGTGCCGCCTGCTGCTGTCGGCCCCCGACATGCTGCTGCTCGACGAACCGACCAACCACTTGGATGCCGATTCCGTCGCCTGGCTGGAGCATTTCCTTCACGATTTCCCGGGCACCGTGGTTGCGATCACGCACGACCGGTACTTCCTGGACAACGTCGCCGGCTGGATCCTCGAGCTCGACCGCGGCGCCGGTATCCCTTACGAGGGCAACTACTCCGGTTGGCTGGAAGCCAAGTCCGACCGTCTGGCCGCCGAATCCAAGCAGCAATCGGCCCACGAAAAAGCCATGAAGGAAGAACTCGAGTGGGTGCGCAAAGGCGCCAAGGCCCGCCAGTCCAAATCCAAGGCACGTCTGCAACGCTTTGAAGAAATGCAGTCGCAGGAATTCCAGAAGCGCAGCGAAACCAACGAGATCTACATCCCGGCCGGCCCGCGCCTGGGTGACAAGGTCATCGAGTTCAAGAACGTTTCCAAAGGCTATGGCGACCGCGTGTTGATCGACAATCTGTCGTTCTCCATGCCAAAAGGCGCAATCGTCGGCGTAATTGGTGGTAACGGTGCTGGTAAATCCACACTGTTCCGCATGCTGATGGGCAAGGAAACTCCGGATTCGGGCACCATCGAAGTCGGCGACACCGTGCAACTGGCCTGTGTCGACCAGAGCCGCGAAGACCTCGACGGCAGCAAGACGGTGTTCCAGCAGATTTCCGACGGTTCCGACCAGATCCGCATCGGCAACTATGAAATCCCGTCGCGCACCTACGTCGGCCGTTTCAACTTCAAGGGCGGCGACCAGCAGAAGTTCGTCAAGGACCTGTCCGGTGGTGAGCGCGGTCGCTTGCACCTGGCCCTGACCTTGAAAGAAGGCGGCAACGTGTTGCTGCTCGACGAACCGTCCAACGACCTCGACGTTGAAACCCTGCGTTCCCTGGAAGAAGCCCTGCTGGACTTCCCGGGCGCTGCCATTGTGATCTCTCACGATCGCTGGTTCCTTGACCGTGTGGCGACGCACATCCTGGCGTACGAAGACGACTCGCAAGCGGTGTTCTTCGAAGGCAACTACACCGAGTACGAAGCAGACCGTAAAAAGCGCTTGGGCGAAGCCGCTGCCCAGCCGCATCGTGTGCGTCACAAGAAACTGGCCTGATTCGGGCTGGTTTGAAAAAAGCGGAGCCTTCGGGCTCCGTTTTTTTTGCTGGTGTTTCAGGAGTACCGCGTTGAATGCATTCGCGAGCAAGCCCGCTCCCACATTTGATCGGGTTTCAACGTTGAAATGCGGTCGAATGTGGGAGCAGGCTTGCTCGCGAAGGCGGTTTAACTGTTGGTGCATCTTCTAAGCTGAAATACCCTTTTTGGGGCGTTAAGACTTAATTATTTATATCCAATGCACCATTTAAATTCACAAAAGCGACATTTCGCCCTGTCACGGTGCGAAACGAATTGTTAAAGTCCGGCTCAATCTCTGTTTAACAACAATCAATTTGCCGAGACTTTTCATGATCGAATCCGTCGAATCCTTCCTGGCCCGCCTCAAGAAACGTGACCCCGATCAGCCGGAATTCCACCAGGCTGTAGAAGAAGTCCTACGCAGCCTGTGGCCCTTTCTTGAGGCCAACCCCCACTACCTGACCTCGGGCATCCTGGAGCGCCTCTGCGAGCCGGAGCGCGCAATTACCTTCCGGGTGTCGTGGGTGGATGATCACGGCAAGGTCCAGGTCAATCGCGGTTTCCGTATCCAGATGAACAGCGCCATCGGCCCTTACAAAGGCGGCCTGCGTTTTCACCCCTCGGTGAACCTGGGCGTATTGAAATTCCTCGCCTTCGAGCAAACCTTCAAGAATTCCCTGACCTCGCTGCCCATGGGCGGCGGCAAAGGCGGCTCGGACTTCGACCCCAAGGGCAAGAGCGACGCTGAAGTGATGCGCTTCTGCCAGGCGTTCATGAGTGAGCTGTACCGCCACATCGGAGCGGACGTCGACGTGCCGGCCGGTGACATCGGTGTGGGCGCACGGGAAATCGGCTTCCTGTTTGGCCAGTACAAACGCCTGAGCAACCAGTTCACCTCGGTGCTGACTGGCAAAGGCATGACCTATGGCGGCAGCCTGATTCGCCCGGAAGCCACCGGTTTCGGCTGCGTGTATTTCGCCGAGGAAATGCTCAAGCGCCAGGGGCAGAGGGTCGAAGGCAAGCGCGTGGCGGTCTCCGGTTCCGGTAACGTGGCGCAATACGCGGCGCGCAAGGTCATGGACCTGGGTGGCAAGGTGATTTCCCTGTCGGACTCCGAAGGCACCCTGTACGCCGAAAGTGGGTTGAGCGAGGACCAATGGGCGGCCTTGCTGGAGCTGAAAAACGTGCAACGCGGGCGCATCAGTGAAATGGCTGAACGTTTCGGCCTGGAATTCCGTAAAGGCAAGACGCCTTGGGAACTGGCCTGCGATATCGCACTGCCATGCGCCACCCAGAACGAACTCGACGCCGACGCCGCGCACGCCTTGTTGCGCAATGGCTGCACCTGCGTGGCCGAAGGCGCCAACATGCCGACCACCCTTGAGGCTGTGGATATCTTTATCGACGCGGGCATTCTGTTCGCGCCGGGCAAAGCATCCAACGCCGGTGGCGTGGCGGTGAGCGGCCTGGAAATGTCGCAGAACGCCATGCGCCTGCTGTGGACCGCTGGCGAAGTCGACAGCAAGCTGCACAACATCATGCAGTCGATCCACCATGCCTGCGTGCATTACGGTGAAGAGAACGGCCGCATCAACTACGTCAAGGGCGCGAACATCGCGGGCTTCGTGAAAGTGGCTGACGCGATGCTGGCCCAAGGCATCGTCTAAACCTCGGGCTCGATACGCAGCACTTCGATCAACTGATCGCCGACGGGGCGCTGCCACAGCACCTCGTCACCTAGCTGGGCACCGAGCAAGGCGCGGCCCAGGGGCGAACCCCAGTTGATCAAACCGGCGTTGGCGTCGGCTTGATCCTCACCCACCAACTGAATGCGCTGCTGCTCGTCCTGCTCGTTGGCGAACGTGACCCAGCTGCCGATCTGCACCTTGTCGGTGGATGTCGCCGGCGCGACCACCTGTGCGCTCTGCACCCGCTGGTTGAAGTAACGCAGGTCCCGCTCAAGATCAGCCTGGCGCTGCTTATCGGCCTGCTCACCTTTGGCGGACTCGGCACTGTACTCAAGCTGCAATTGCGCCACCTTGGCTTGTAACTGCGCCAACCCTTGCGCGGTCAAACGGTTAGGTTGCGCGCTGACCTGACGCTCCACCGGCTGCTCGGCCTGGGCGGCGGCGTTGTCTTCATTTACAAAAGCTCGGCTCATGGCATTCTCCCTCTATGGAGTTTGGTCCATGTTCGCCGCGCATTAGTTTCGATGGATGTCTGGAAGCGACCTATTGCGAGCGATAGGCCTTGGCCGCATCGCGATCTTTCTCCTGTTGCCAGGCACGTTCACGGTCGTCCCTGCGGTTTTCCTGGTAGTCACGCAGCTCTTCGTTTTCACGCATGGCTTTGCACTGGCGAAAACCATCTTCCCAGCCTTCGGCGTATTGACGGTCTTTCAGATAGCGCGGCACGTTCTTGCGAAACTCCCCGGTAATCACCCCAGCGGCCTGGCGGCCACTGCTGCAACCATCGTCAAAGCCGTCGGCGAAGGCGGGTGGATAACCCTTGGCCAGCAACTCTTGATGGGTTGATTGGCAGCCTGACAACCACACCATTGCACACAGCATTACCGCATACCGCCACATGGCGTACTCCCTGGCCGGTTCACGGCTGATAAGGGGAGTTTAGTCAGTGATTTGTCAGCTGTATGTGAAAGGTGGGTCAGGGGGATGTGGAGAACTTTTGGCCAAGCACAAAACCAAATGTGGGAGGGGGCTTGCTCCCGATAGCAGTTTACCAGTCTCAGTATTTTTGACTGACCCAGCGCTATCGGGAGCAAGCCCCCTCCCACATTTTGATTTTCACCAGGCTTGAGTCAGTAGTGGTACCACTTCACTTCAAGCATCACTTCATTCACGGGCGTGGATAAGTGGCTGTATTCACGCTGCGCACTCAAGCGCAGGCCCAGGTTGCGGGACAGTTCCCACTGCTGGTTGAGGCTGATGCTGCGCCGCACTTCGCCGTTGGTAAAGAAGTCGCCCTTGGCTTCCAGGCTCAGGTTGCCCAGTGGGTTTTTCCACAGCACGCCGGTGTTGAAGCCGGCGGCGGGTGAGATGGCTTCGCTGAAGTCGTTGTTGTGCTCTACGCGCACGGTGCCGAGGGCGAAGCCGAGCATGTCGTCGCTCAGTTGCCAGGTGCCGCCAGCGCCGCCGTTGACGTGTGCCACCAGGGTTTCGTCGTCGTGCTTGCCCGGTACCCGTTCCAGGCCGCCAGTCACTTGCCATGACCAGGGCTGCAGCAGCGCATTACGTGGGGTCAGGGAGCGGATAGTGGCCAGGTCGAGTTGCTGCAACTGCCAGTGGTTGCCTTCGTACTGGCGCAGTTTCATTTGCAGGATTTCGATCTGTGCGCCGAGCGGGAAGCCTTCGGCGTTGTCATTAAGGTCGTGATAGGCCATGCGCAGGCCGTATTCGCCGAAGGCCTTGTCGCCACGGGTGCCTATGCCGGCTTGCCAGGTGCGCGATTCGTGGCCGTTTTCCGGCAGGCCAGGCGGCGTGATCTTCAGGTCGGGCGCAGGGTTCTGGTTGATCGCACGCAGCAGTTCGAAGCTGCGCTGGGAGCGTTCGGTGTCGCGCTCCAGCCCATTGGCACGGTAGCGGCCAAGGCGGTAGGCGGCATCCACAATCAGCGCCTGGCGCTCGCGGGGCAGCGCTTTGAAGGTCGGCTCCTGCAATTGCTTCTGGTCATCGCTGATTTTCAGCACCCATTGTTGCTCATCGCTATCCAATGGTTTGGCGCGTTCGAGCAGTTCGCGTTCACGGGAGGGGCGGTAGTCGATTTTTTCCACCAAGCCTGCGTCTTTTACGGCCTTGACCGTGTCGGTAGGGATCGCCGTGAGCGGGAATTGCTCGGTCAGGCGCAAGCCGGGGCGGGCCACTTGCAACAGTTCCAGCAGACGGTAGGAGCAGTTTTCGTCGAAAAAGAAGTAGTCGAACTGGATCTGCTTGAGTTCCCACACGTGCTCGACCATGCGCTCGGTCTCGACCTGGGTCAGGTTCAGGCGGTATTCCCACAGGTCGCGGTTCTCAAGGCTGCGGTATTCCGAGAGCTTTTCCTGGTAGGGCACCAGAGCGAACAGGCCGGGGTAGCCGCCCATCAGGCCCTTCCAGGCGTAGAGGATGCTGTTGTCGGAGCCTTCGATATAGGCGCCGAAGTTGATCGCATAGCTGAGCAGGGCGGTGTTGTTGCTTTGCACGTCCGCCTGGTCGATACGCAGCAGGGTGTGGCCGAACATCGACGACGGGCTGTTGAGGTAGGCCGCCGGGAAGATCATCACCGCGCTATGGGGCGCGACGTCTTTGAACCACTGCTTGAATTCGGTGCAGTCCACGGTCGGCAGGTCAGTTAGGTGCAACTGATCCTTGAGCCAGCGGGTACGTGCGGGGTAGACGCATTGGGTATGTTTTTCACCCAGGCTGGCCGGTGCATACAGCGCATCGACAGTGGCCTTGAGTTCGGCGTCCGGATGGTGAGCGCCATCGGCAGCAAGAAAGAACTTTTTATCGCTGACATAGCTGCGCCAGCCACTGATTTTGCCGGCTTCGTAATGCCCCAGCGAAAGCCAGAACGGATCATTGGCCAGTTGCTGCAAACGTTGATCATCAAGGTGCGGGGCCGCGTAGAGCGGGGCGCAGGCGAAGAGTGCCAACCAGGCAAGGCGTTTGAGCATAGGGGCAACTTAAGTCGGAAATAGTGAGACCCAAAGGGGAGGCGGGTCCAAAAATAGAACCCGCGCCTCGAAAGGCGCGGGCAGGTCGAGCTTAAGCCTGGGTGGCGTATTTCGCCAGACGGGCATCACTTTTCAGTACAGCAATGGTGTTGTTGTGCACGTCGTCAGCGGTCACGTCAGCCTTGCTGAAAATCTGCTGGAAGTGCTCGTGGGTCACGGCCGCGAAGTGATCGCGATCTTCCGGGGCAACACCCAGTACCACCGCGTAGGTGGTCAGTGCTTCGCCGTTGCCTTTGGCCATGTCTTCGGACAGCTCGTTCATCATGCCATTCATGGCAATCCAGGACTTGCCGCCGTAGGTCAGGGCGCTGTTGGTGTTACAGCCGTTGGTACCGGAGGTCATGCCGAATGTGGCGTTACCCGAGGTGCCGTTGGTGGTGGAAGCCAGGAAGTGGGCTGGAGTACCGCGCTGGCCTTCGAACAACATGTTGCCCCAACCGCAGTTCGGGCCACCTGGTGCTTCTGCCATTGCATTGAGGGAGACGACGGTGAAGAGAGTACCAAGAAGGATCCGTTTCATAGCTTTGTTCTCTATTGTGTGCAAACCAATGGACAAGGGTTCAGGCGCTTGAATGCACCCTAGGGGCCAGTTATTAGTCCAACCCGCGCAGTTTGGAGTTTAGGCACGTTCCAGGGGTTCCGTGTTTTTTTATAAAACAATCAGAGTTCTCGCGAATTTTTTGTAGGGTATGTTCCGTGTCTATGCTTTCCCTAAGGCTCGCCTTGCCAGAGCGCGCAAGGGGGAGCCAGAATGCCGTCATCTGCCCCGCCTGATGTAAGGAAGCCCGATGCCTGATCCTGTTGCTGCCAGCTTGCGTCTAGCGCCCGAAGCGCTGACTCGCCCTTTCTCCGCTGAACAGTTCAGCTTCTCGACCACCAATGATTTGGAGCCCTTTCGCGGTGTGCTTGGCCAGGAACGTGCGGTCGAAGCCTTGCAGTTCGGTGTGGCCATGCCACGCCCCGGTTACAACGTGTTTGTCATGGGTGAGCCCGGTACCGGCCGCTTTTCGTTCGTCAAACGCTATCTGAAAGCCGAAGGCAAACGCCTGCAGACCCCGGCGGACTGGGTCTATGTGAATAATTTCGATGAGCCGCGCGAGCCCCGCGCCCTGGAATTGCCAGGGGGCGGCGCGGCGGCGTTTATCGCTGATATCAACGGGTTGGTCGACAACCTGGTAGCGACCTTCCCGGCGGTGTTTGAACACCCGACTTATCAACAGCGTAAAAGCGCCATCGACCGGGCGTTCAACCAGCGTTACGACAAGGCGTTGGACGTGATCGAGCGTCTGGCCCTGGAAAAAGACGTGGCGCTTTACCGGGACAGCTCCAACATCGCCTTCACGCCGATGCTTGATGGCAAGGCGCTCGACGAAGCCGAGTTCTCGCAACTGCCTGAAGTGGATCGCGAGCGCTTCCACACCGACATCTCCGAGTTGGAAGAGCGCCTCAACGAAGAGTTGGCCAGCCTGCCGCAGTGGAAGCGTGAGTCCAACAACCAACTGCGCCAGTTCAACGAAGAAACCATCACCCTGGCCCTGCAGCCGTTGCTGGCGCCGTTGTCGGAAAAGTACGCAGAAAACGCCGGCGTCTGCGGTTACCTGCAAGCCATGCAGGTGTACCTGCTGAAAACGGTGGTCGAGCAGTTGGTGGACGACGCCAAGACCGATGCCCAGGCGCGTAAGCTGCTCGAAGAGCAATACTGCCCCAGCCTGGTGGTCGGCCATCCGGTCAACGGGGGGGCGCCGGTGGTGTTTGAACCGCACCCCACCTACGACAACCTGTTCGGCCGTATCGAATACAGCACCGACCAAGGGGCGCTCTACACCACCTATCGCCAATTGCGTCCGGGGGCTTTGCACCGCGCCAATGGCGGTTTCCTGATTCTTGAAGCCGAGAAAATGCTCAGCGAGCCATTTGTGTGGGATGCGCTCAAGCGTTCCCTGCAGTCGCGCAAGCTGAAGATGGAGTCGCCCCTGGGTGAGCTGGGCCGCTTGGCCACGGTAACCCTCAACCCGCAAATGATCCCGTTGCAGGTCAAGGTGATCATCATCGGTTCGCGCCAGTTGTACTACGCGTTGCAAGACGCCGATCCGGACTTCCAGGAGATGTTCCGCGTACTGGTGGATTTCGACGAAGACATCCCGATGGTCGACGAAAGCTTGGAGCAGTTCGCCCAGTTGCTCAAAACCCGTACTTCAGAAGAAGGCATGGCGCCACTGACCTCGGACGCGGTAGCGCGCCTGGCGACTTACAGTGCTCGCCTGGCCGAGCATCAGGGGCGTTTGTCGGCGCGTATTGGCGATTTGTTCCAGCTAGTCAGCGAGGCAGACTTCATTCGCCACCTGGCGGGCGACGAAATGACCGATGCCGGGCATATCGAGCGTGCACTCAAGGCCAAGGCTACGCGCACGGGTCGTGTGTCGGCGCGGATTCTTGACGATATGCTCGCCGGGGTGATCCTGATCGACACCGCCGGCGCCGCCGTAGGCAAGTGCAACGGGCTGACGGTGCTGGAGGTGGGCGATTCGGCGTTCGGTGTACCGGCGCGGATTTCCGCCACGGTGTATCCGGGCGGCAGCGGTATTGTCGACATCGAGCGCGAAGTTAACCTCGGCCAGCCGATACACTCCAAGGGCGTGATGATCCTCACGGGTTACCTGGGCAGCCGTTATGCCCAGGAATTCCCGCTGGCGATCTCGGCTAGCATCGCCCTGGAGCAGTCCTACGGCTATGTGGACGGCGACAGTGCGTCTCTCGGTGAGGCGTGCACCTTGATCTCAGCGTTGTCGAAGACGCCGCTCAAGCAGTGTTTTGCCATCACTGGCTCGATCAACCAGTTTGGTGAAGTGCAGGCGGTGGGTGGGGTCAACGAGAAAATCGAAGGCTTCTTCCGTCTCTGCGAAGCGCGCGGCTTGACCGGTGAGCAGGGCGCGATCATCCCTCAAGCCAACGTTGCTACGCTGATGCTCGATGAGAAAGTGTTGCAGGCCGTGCGTGCCGGGCAATTCCATATCTATGCGGTACGCCAGGCCGATGAGGCGTTGAGCCTGTTGGTGGGCGAGGATGCCGGTGAGCCGGACGCAGAGGGGCAATTCCCGGAAGGCACTGTGAATGCGCGAGTGGTGGAGCGTTTGCGGGCGATTGCCGAGATGATCAGTGAGGAAGACTTGAAGGAGGCGGAGAAAGAGCTGGCGCAACAGGCGTTGGCTGAAGCCAAGCCGACCTGATCCCTGAAGCTCAATGGGAATCAAATGTGGGAGGGGCGGTGCGACGATTCGACTTGCTCCCGATAGCAGTGGGTCAGTCAAAATTACTTAGACTGGCACACCGCAATCGGGAGCAAGCCCCCTCCCACATTTGGTCCTGTGTATGTCACTAAATTGACAGCTGTCCAGGGACCAACGCCCGTTGGTCCCTACAACCTTGGTTCGTTGTGTTTTTCTTCTATTCTCAGAGACAGGGATATCCACAGGAGTCGCAGGATAGAAACAGCCTCGCCTTGTGCTGGGGCTGAACACCGATCTACCGAGGGGCGCCGCCATGTCGCGCAACCTTTGCCTTACCCGCCAGTGCCTGGGCCTGGTCACCCGTATCGAATGCTCCATTCGCCCCCTCGCGGGGGATAACGGCATGTGGACGTTATTGTTTGCCGCCGGGATGTCGGGCGAGCAGCCGTCTACCGTCAAATCCCAGGGCCCGTTCCCTGGGCCCTTCGTGGCAGAAAGAATGCTGGGGTCCATCGTTGATAGCCTGACGTTGCATGGCTACGAGCAAATGGACGAGCCGCAGATCTGGTGCCTGCACCTGCAAGCCCACCTGCGACAACTCAATGGCGGCCAAGAGCAGCTGGCGCTGTAGCGCCGATTATTTGCTCTCAGGCTTGTCCAGCTTGACCTCAAAGCCGTATTGCACGGTGCTGAGGTCGGTGCGCTGGTAACTTTCCAGCGTGGTCGGCTGGCCGTAAAAGTAATGCACGTCGAACATCGCCGTGCCGTATTCCTCTGCGCGGTGGCTGACGCCGAGGATTTCCTTGAGGTAATTGCCGCTGGCGTCCTTGGCGTAGAAACGCCAGCTGTCGGAAGGGAAGTCCTTCTGATCGACGATCAGTGCGTTGTCCTTGAGCGACAGGCCCTTGGGCAGCCTGGTGGCGTCAATCGTGGCTTTCTCGATGGTCGCCAGGAACAGCGGCACTGAGCCCACCACGAACGCCGGAGTTTCCGGGAACAGGTTGAGGTCGTAAGTGAGCGTGCCGCTGCCTGCGTTCAGCTCGAAAGCCTCGGTCGGCACCTCGATGGGCTCGCCGCGCTTGCCCTTGTCGTCGGCGGTGAAGAAGGTGATAGGTGCGTCGCTGTTGTTGCGTTCGGCGCCGACCAGGTCGTCATTGAAGGTAAAGGGGTGGTCAAATACGACTTTCGCGGCACTGGCGTCTTCGGTCGATTGGCTGATGGTGACGCTCTTTTTGAGCTGCTCCTCCGTCATCGAGGCATCTTTGAGCCAGCTGGCGGCGCTGTCGTCATACACCGTGACCGGCATCGGCAGGGCTTGCACGCTTTGCTGCAGGCTGTTCCTGTCGAAGCGCATCACCGGCAGTTCCAGGTCCTTGTGGGTGACCGTGGCCGTGGAAAAGTCCAGGACGTTAACCTGCAGGTCGTCGATCAGCCCGTTGAAGTACACCTTGGCGTAGTGGCTGGTTTGCTTGCGTTCGAAGGCTTTTTGCTCGTCGGTGAGCTGTTTCTCGAAGGCGTCGGACCAAGCCTTTTGCTTGTGCATTTCGGCCAATTGTTTCTCGTAGAACGCCACTTGCGCGGCACTTTCATTGATCGAGCCTGAGCGGGTGAGAAATTGCCCGGTGCTGTCCTGTGCCTGCACCAGCAGCGGGTTCGGCGATTCGTCGCCGACTTCGGCGGCCAGGGGCTCGCTGTTGGTCAGTTCGATCTCGGCGTAGTTCTTTTCCAGCAACAGCAGGTTGAGGGTGATATTGCCCTCGGTGCGTTTATGGCCTACGTCTTTCTTGCTCAGATCGAACGTCAGCACCTTGCCCGGCGTGACCACTTCAACCGCGCCCTTGAGGCTGACCGGCTGTGGCTGGCTTTTGTTTTCCGTCTCGATGCCTTCGATAAACGGGTAGGTGACCGTCAGATCGTCGGGGTTGGTCAGGTTGGAGCTGCTTGGGCTCAGTTGGATACCGGGGTCGGTTTCCGACCATTCCGGCTGGAAAGGAATGACTTTATTGTTGCTCAGGGTCACCGATTGCCATTCCAGGCCATGGGGGAACGGGAACCGCTCAGGCGCGTTGAAATTGAACGGGAAGACCGGCTGCAAATCCGTCAGGTAGTCGGAATGGGAGGCTTTGCGCAGCACGAAAAGGCCGTTGATGTAGGTGTCCACCAGCGCTTGCGGCGTGGGGTAATGCTTGAGCAGGGCCAGGGTGTCTTCGCCGTATTCGGCTTCGATGGGCTTGGTGGCGAGCTTGAGGCGCGCACGTTCCAGCAACAGCAGCGAGCCGCCGAGGTCGGCGATGGCATCGCGCAGCTTGGGGTCCTGGATGTCGTCCAGGGACTGTTCGAACTTCGTGGTTTTCTCTTCGAGGGTCGCCTGCTTCTGCTCTTCTTTGGGGGAGCAGCCGCTGGCCATCAGCAACGCCGCGCACAGGCCGAGAGTGGCCAAAGGGGATCGCACATCCTTCATCTGAGTCTTCCTGTCCGACATCATCGAGCCGAGTTAATGGTCTCGACACTAGCAGAAAAACTCTCTTACAGATGCCACTTGGGTCAGTTTTCTCACGGTGACAGAGGCCGGGGGGCGGCTGGTATACTCGGCGCCATTTTTAGCCAAGCTGTGTGAGATTCAATGGAACGCTTTATCGAAAACACGATGTACGCCTCGCGTTGGCTGCTGGCGCCGATCTACCTGGGGCTGTCCCTGGGCTTGCTGATCCTGGCGCTGAAATTCTTCCAGGAAATCATTCACGTGATTCCCAACATCTTCACCATGTTGGAAGCGGAAGTGATCCTGCTGCTGCTGTCGCTGATCGACATGGCCCTGGTCGGCGGCTTGCTGGTGATGGTGATGATTTCCGGCTACGAGAACTTCGTCTCGCAGCTGGATATCGATGAAAACAAGGAAAAGCTCAACTGGCTGGGCACCATGGACTCTTCGTCGCTGAAGATGAAGGTGGCGGCCTCCATCGTGGCGATTTCCTCGATCCACCTGCTGCGCATCTTCATGGACGCCAAGAACGTCGATCCGCAACACCTGATGTGGTACGTGATCATCCACATGACCTTCGTAGTCTCGGCGTTCGCCATGGGCTACCTGGACAAGCTCACCAAGCACTGATGCCCCGCGCCGGCCTTACTGCTCGACGAAGTAGTAAGGCTGGCGGTTGATCGCCATCTGCTTTATTACCGTGACTTTCTCGTTCAGCCGGTCGGTGTGGTCCATCAATGCAACGTTGCCGGGCTTGGCGGTGAGGAAGGCGCGCAACTCTGGTTCGGTCTTGAGGATCGGCAGGTAGGCTTGCAGATAGAACACGCTGGCGCCGGCGATCCGCTCGTTGGGCTGGTACATCGCCACCGCTTTGCCTTCGTCTTGCAGTGTCTGGATCTGACTGATCACCGGTACGAAGGACTGTCGCACGTCGGCTTTTGGTGCGAACCAGAAGGCTGCGATCAGGTAGCAGGCCATGGCCAGGGTGAAAACCCCAGCGATGATGCGCCGGTGGTAACGGTACAGCGCAGGCTTGTGTGCCTTGGCCCACTCCAGCAGCACCCGCGCATATTCGGCGGCCAGTACCGCGGCGGCTGGCGTCAGCGCCATCAAGTAAACGGTGCGTTTGCTGGAAGCCAACGTCAGCAAGGTGAACTGCGCCACCAGCCACACGCTGAAAAACAGACGGTAACGGTTGCGCACCAGGCTTTTGCGAAAGTGCCACAGGCCCAGGTACACCAGGATGTTCCAGGGCAGGAACGCCTCGGGCAGTTTGGCGATGTAATAGTAGAAGGGCTCGTAATGCCCGGCTTCGACAAACGAGCCGCTGAAGCGTCCGACGCTATTGGTCCACAACACCTCACCCACGGCCTGCATCCCGCCGCGCTGAAACAGAAACCCCAGCCAGATCAGCAACGGCACCAAGGCCAGCAGCGTGAACAGTGCCGGCTTGAGCCAGTCGCCGATGCGCAGGCGTTTATCCATCAGACTGGTACTGGCCAAATACACAAAGATCACGATGCCAGGCATGGCCAGGCCCAACACACCTTTGCTCAGGGTGGCGATGACCATGCCAGCGGTAAACAACGCCCAGGCCCATACACTGGACCCTTCGCGTTCGGGCCGTACGGCCTGGTAAAACGCCAGCAGTGCAGTGGTCACGCCAAGGCTGAGTAAAGAATCCTCACCCACACCCCGCACATTGCCCCAGTAACTGGCCATGGTCGCCAGGATCAGCGCGGCACTGAACGCCAGCGTCTGCGGCCGCCCGAATCGGCGCAGCATCCCGTACAACAGCATCACGCTGAACAATCCGGCGAACGCCGAGGCCAAACGCACAGCCCCAGTGCTGGCGCCAAACAGGCGAATCGCGCCGGCATCCAGCCACAGGCTCAGCGGCGGTTTTTCCAGGAACGGCTCGCGAAACAGGCGCGGCACCACCCAGTCATCGTCCAAGTGCATAGCCATGGCGATCCCGGAAACCCGGGCTTCGGTGGAGCCTTGCAGCTCGTGGTTGCCGAGGGCGAAGAAGAACAACAGGGCAGCGAGCAGGAGCAGCAGGGGAGCGGGACGCGTCATGGAATCTGGCTACCGGGGAAGAGGACCGTTCGGGGGATCGGCCATTGCAGTTGGCTAGTATCTGTCAGCGTTTCTGAACGTTTAGTGAACGGATGGGGAAATATTGATGAGGGGCTCTGGCCTGACGCTGACTTGTTCGTAGGCAAGTCATAGGCGCGCAGTGTTTGTCACAACAATCCCGAATAGCCCGCTACGTTTTTCCACCCGCACCCAACCCTGATCACCGCGGCTGCTGGCGCGGCAGATTTTGATCTGTTTGTTCACTTCCGGATCGAATATCAGGATGCCTGAGCAGCTACGGCTGCCGCCTGGGGTGTATTCGTACGGGGTCACGTAGCTGCTGAGCGCCGTACTTGTAAGAAGAATGAGCACTGCTAGCAGGGCGGCCATCACCATGGCACTCGCAATGAGCGCACCGAGAAAAGCCTTCAAGTGCTCCATTGGTTTTCTGCGCAGAAATTCGGGTTTTCTCATGCGCCACAGGTTCAACATCCAGGCAATGGCCAGCACTGGCGATGAGATCAGGCAGGTTATTTCAGCCACCGGTTTGAAGTGCACAGACGGCCAAATAATGAATACCCAGGCCAGGATCAGCGCCATGAACAGCAGCATGCCAATGGCGGCCGGTATTACGAAAGCATAGGAATTTTTGTTCAATGCGATGTTCGTCCTTGTCATCAAAGCCTTCCGCCTGTGTCTTTTGAGGGCTGGGGCGGTTAATTCATTACGCGGGCGTATTCTGCGCTGTTGATACAGTCAATCCAAATAAAGGGTGGCGATGACGCGCTGGGTTTTCTGAGGCGGCTGACAGCAAAAGGCCGAGTCGCTGAATGCGCCTCGGCCGCCTGTCTTGGGTTAGAACCAGTACTCGCTCTACCAACAGTTCACCCAGCACGACCAATTGCTGAGTGGCCAGCAGCTTGTGACGGTTGGCACCTTCTAAACGAAAAGGGTGGCGACCGTACGCGGGTTAGCAGACCAGGAATCAAGGAACCCGGCGCACCCGAAAGTGCCCCACGCACAGCCGCCATGATACGAACCAGCGGATGCTGAAAGCATCGCTCGAACGGATGGTGGCTTTGCAGGCCTTGATATTAACCGAGCTGCTAAACCCGGTCGCTGATTTTGCAGCGACAGAGGAAGGCTAGGCTTGTTGGTTGGAGTGCGCCAGTTCATCGACAGCGCGGCATTTTGCAGGAAAATTCTGATGCCCAACCTTGGCGGCCTCTATCGTTAGGCTTTCCGGCTGGCAAGACAACGTCCAATGTCGCCTCAGTGCGCAAAACAGTCGTCTGGGTTCAAGCCACCAGCGCCCACTTATCGCATGCTTGAGTTCAAATGCTGGCATAAAGGAGGCCACGCTGATGCAATCCCAAGAAAAGGACCTGTCTCTTGTTAACAACCTCTTGCTCAACAGCGACGAAATCGAAGCATTTCGTCGCCAGGGGTTTATCAAACTCAAAGGCTTTTTATCTGAGCACGCCATTCAATCCTTGAAGCAGGCGGCTCGTTCGAAAGTGATCTCCGCACGGGAGTCGAAGTCTGCCTATGGGGATTCTTTCAGCCGGTTGACCTATGATTTGGGGACAACCGATGCGGTGAAAAACATCTATTCCTCAATCGCGTTCAGGACGGCCTTGGTGACGTTAATCGGGCATCCGCTGATCATGACCGAGTCCCAGAGTTTCGAGCTTACCCCGCATAAAGAGGGTTTTGCCTGGCACTACGATTCCCTGAGCTTCAGGTACATCCGCCCTCTGGACGCAGCCTTCAGCGTGTGGATCCCGTTGGATCCTATCGACAATTCAGGCCAGCGCGGGGGCATGGCTTATTTAGCCGAAGACATCTACTGCGCAAAAGCGAATTTCCAGATGGCCAGCCTGCTTTCCAAACGAATGGCTGCCGGCGTTGCCGTGGAGGATTTTTCCGCGCATTTGAGAGCTGTGTTCCAAACGCCCAGCCTGCTCACAGACCTGTTTGAAGCGTATAAAACCCAGGACGATTTTGAAGTGGGCGATGTACTGCTGTTCACCAAGTCGATGTGGCACCGATCTGAACCGCTCTTGCCAGGACCGCTCGCGACTCGCCTGGCGGTGACCATGCGTTTTCTCGATTGGCGTTCACGATTGGACAAAACGATGTTCGAAGGCGAGTCTGAAAGTGGCGGCGGTGTAGGGATGGGGGTCAACTGGGGCAGGCCGACCCAGACCGCCTATGGTTCGCAATTTATCGACATCAATGACGGCGAGGAAATTCGCACTTCCACGTATTGCGGCGCTGTCATCTGATGTCCCCGCAAAGATTGCCTGCTGAGGAGCGCTAATGTCCAGATCCTACGCGCTGGGAGTGGCAGCTGCGGTATTTGCCACCTTCAGCTGGGCGCTTAATTTTCTGTCGCCCTACATGATGGGCGCCTTCGGTCCGATTGACTTTATCACCCTGCGGTTCATCGTATCCGGCTGCATCGGCCTGGTGATGCTACGCATCTATTGGCCTGGCGACCCCGTTTTAACCAGGCGCTCAATCCTCAACGCCGGGCTGCTTGGCGTGCTTGGCTATGCGGTGTACATCGGTTGCATCATGGGCAGCGTGCTCAATGGCGGCGCTATCATTGCACCGGCATTCCTGAGCGCTACACCGGTCATCATTGCGGTCGCGGGCAATATGATCGAGCGCACCACCACCTGGATCAGCCTCGCTGTCCCAATCATTCTGGCGGTTTGCGGGTTGGTCGCGGCGAACTATGGCACCTTGGTCGGGGTTTTAGACAATGACCTGACCTCCTACCTGGCCGCGGTCAGCTACGCCGTGGGTGCGGTGCTGACCTGGCTGATGTTCAGCATACTCAACCAGAAGATGCTGGCGAAAATCCCCAGGGTACACGCAGGCCTATGGACCGGCCTGATGATGGTCGGCGCTGGTTTGAGCGTGGTTGTGTTCGTGCCGTTCGGGCTGGTATTGGACCTGTACACCTATCCACACCTGGACCTGCACTTGAGCAATACCCTGCCGGTGCTGGCTGCCGCAGCGGCGCTGGCCTGTGTTGCTTCCGTTGGCGGCGCATGGGCCTGGAATTTTGCCAGCCAGAGGCTACCGATGGCCCTGTCCGGGCAGCTTATTTCAGTGGAAACCATATTCGCAGTCGCCTTTGGGCTGATCGCCGAGCAGCGCTTGCCTACCGGCCTTGAGGTTCTGGGTATCGTTGGGCTGCTGGCAGGTGCTTCGATTGCGGTGAGGGTGATGGCTCAAGGTAATCGCGAAGGGGTGAAGGTGCAGGCTTGAGTGATCGAGCTGGCGGGGGCGGCGGGGTATGGCGATAGGTGAACAACAGCGTTGATCAGAATTTAATCAACCTGAAACGACAGGCCACGACCAGCACCGTTGGCCAGAACAGTGTATTGGCGATGTCATGGAGACTCGCGCCCCACCGCCAGTACCCCAAGCTCGCCTTATCATCCATAAGATCGAACAACTCGATGAGGCACGCCCCCGCCAACACCACCAGCCAACTGCTGAAGGAACCCAGGGATTTTCGAGTGATGCAGCTGGCAGCGATCAGCAATGCCAGGCCTACATAGATATGCAGGGCATCCCTCGAGAGGCCAGTGGCTGAAATGATTCCAAGCTTGAGTGATTGCAGTGTGGAAGCGTCCATTGAGTGTTTCCTCGTTTATCGGGGCTTAGGTCCATGATAGTTACCCGTGGTTTGATTGGTTGTCACGCTCAATAGCCGGGCTGAAGCTCATTCGTTTCAGGACCGCGGTGGCTGTCTGGCTTACGATGGGCCGGGGGAGTGGGCATTGCTTTCGTTTGGCAGGACGCCGTAGAGGGTGTTGCTGAAAAAACGGCTGAACCTTGCGAGAGTTCGCGTCAATTGATAACCACTTGTGATGCATCCAGATGCAGAAAAACCCGCACTGGGCGGGCTTCTCTGGTGTCTCGATTGGTGGGCCGGGGAAAGCTGAAAAGCTTTCTCATCTTATTAATTTATATAAAGAATAATAATCTTAAATTGTTGCTGGAATGCCAATTGGAATACCGCTCTACCGGGCGATACTCACCACGATCGGCGGTATGAGTTCACCAGAGCGGAAATGACGTTAAGCAAGGATGTAAATCTTAAATATTTTGTAAGAAATTTCCTCATTTTTGGTAGGCTTTTGCCATCAGTCGAGAGGAAATGGAATGCCCGCAGTCATCGTGGAAAACGACACATCGCAGTGGCAAGACGAAACCGGTGCTGTCTATCACTTCCCCAAGCGGTACCAAGCCTGGCTTGCTGAAGGAACCGAAGTGATCTATTACAAAGGACGCATCCAGGACAAAACCTTTGCTTCTGCCCGCCT
The DNA here is from genome assembly GCF_009659625.1 of Pseudomonas haemolytica. Classification (GTDB taxonomy): domain Bacteria; phylum Pseudomonadota; class Gammaproteobacteria; order Pseudomonadales; family Pseudomonadaceae; genus Aquipseudomonas; species Aquipseudomonas haemolytica. Next base: position 158,656 of record NZ_VOIW01000008.1, read on the forward strand.
CAGCGCCGATCCACATTATTTTGGTATGGCACGCATCGGTAAGGTCTACGCAGACCAGAGGAGTGATAAGGGTGACCTATTTGCTTTGATCGAAAACTTCACTCCGTTTGAAAGCGCTATCCCCTCGAAAATTAACGGAGCGTACTTGGAGACGATCCCCGCTACTCGTGTGAACAACTATTGGCGTGACGGGGTTCGGTCCATTTCCCAACTGGATTACGATGCAATCCTAAGTCATGCGAAGCTCCTGTCTTCCCAGGCTGACCAGGGCACACCAAATATCGAAGGCGATCCATTGACCTTTGAATCGGCCAATGAAGGCAACAAATCAAGTTACTTTGGAACCCGTTACGAACGCCGGAAAGATCTGCGGGTGAAGGCCATTGCTATCCACGGGCTCGACTGCAAAGCATGTGGCTTTGATTTCGAACAGGCGTACGGCGAGCACGCGAGGGGGTTCATTCACGTTCACCATATAGTGCCGATTTCGGACTTTGGTGGTGAGAAAGCCGTGAATCCTGAGACTGACCTCGTTACGTTGTGCGCCAACTGTCACGCGGTGGTCCATCGCAAGCGGGAGATGACGCTGAGCGTTGATGAGCTGAAAGGCATGTTGCGCGGGCGATGGGTAATCGAGCCTTAGTTTTCTGCTGTGTTCAGCCTACGGTTTTTTGTAAGGCTGAACCCTGGATAGTGACATCCTACCGGCGGGCCCATTAGCCGTTACTGTACCCGGCAAGTTGGCTCTCAAGGTATTGCGCGGTCTCCTGATCAGTACAGTATAGGTAGCAGCCTTTTATCTCACTGGGAAATGGGGCTGGAGGAAGGAGACGGATTTATTTTCCCCCGTGTTTACTGGACTTCAGGCACAAAAAAAGACGTCCATAGACGTCTTTTTTCGTTCAATTGGTGGGCCGGGGTAAGTTGAACAGTATTTTTAACTTGTTGGTTTTTATAGGTAATTTTCTTTTAGAAATTTGTCTGGAATACCTTTTGGAGTACCAGAGGTTTCCGCAGGCTGTTGGGATTCTCAGCGATATCTCTGCCAATTGTCTTGACTAAGCTGAAGCGCTTCCACCCTCACAGCGCTAAGGCCTCCGTAGTTTCGACATGCGGACCTTCGATTCAATGATATCCAGTACACTTGCCCCATCTCTAGCCTGCCAGCGGAGCGGGCTACCCGAACAGCTGCTCAAGATTTTTTCGAGTAAAAATGACCCTGATTAAATTAAAAGACCTTGAAGCGCACCTATGGCATGCCGCACACATCATCACCGGCCCCATCGACGCCTCCGACTACAAAACCTACATATTCCCGATCCTATTCTTCAAACGGATCTGCGATGTATATGACGAAGAGTTTGAAGAGGTGCTGGCCAAGGTCGGGAGCGCGGAGCTGGCGCGCGAGAAAATCTTCCATCGCATCCAGGTTCCTGTTGGCAGCCACTGGGATGATGTGTTCGCCAAGTCCCACGATATCGGCAAGGCTCTTAAGGATGCTTTTCTAGGTATAGAGCAAGTCAACACCCAGTTGCATGGCATCTTCGGCGATGCCAGTTGGACCAATAAAGAACGCTTGCCGGATGAGCTGCTAGCCACGCTGCTCAACCACTTCAACAAAGTCGATCTCAGGGTTGCCAGCGTTCGTAACGACGATATGGGGCGCGCCTACGAATACCTGATCAAGCGCTTTGCCGACAAAGCCAACAAGAAAGCCGGTGAGTTCTACACCCCGCGCACCATTGTGCGGCTGATGGTCAACATTCTTGACCCCAAAGCGGGTGAAAGCGTTTATGACCCGGCTTGTGGCACGGGCGGCATGTTGCTGGAGACGATTCACCACGTTCGAGAAAACGCGGGTGACCCCCGACTGCTGAAGCTCAAAGGACAGGAAAAAAATCTGACCACTGAAGCCATTGCCCGTATGAACCTGTTTCTGCATGGCCAGGAAGACTTTGAGATTGTTCGCGGCGATACCCTGCGTGAGCCCAAGTTTCTGAACTATGACAGGCTCGAAACCTTTGATTGCGTAATAGCCAATCCACCGTTCAGCCTCAGCGAGTGGGGACATGAACAGTGGGCGGCGGACGCCTACAGCCGCAACACATACGGCCTTGCCCCGAAAGCCAACGGTGACTTCGCTTGGGTGCAGCATATGTTTGCCTCCCTAAATGCGAATGGGCGCATGGCGGTTGTGCTGCCCCATGGCGTGCTGTTTCGCGGCGCTGCCGAGGGCCGAATCCGCACCAGCCTGCTCAAAGAGAACCGCATCGAAGCCATTATCGGCGTGGCCCCTAACCTGTTTTACGGCACCTCCATCCCGGCTTGCATCCTGCTGCTGCGCAAGCGACGCCCTAATGAGCATCGTGACCATGTACTGATCATCAACGCCGAGGATATTTTCACCAAAGGCCGCGCGCAAAACACCCTGAGCAATGCCCAGGCGGATCAGATTTACCAGATCTACCTAGAGCAGTATCAGCAAGGCCCCTCTGCCATAGCATTGGAAGGCTTAGCGCGCTGGGTGCCGCTGGGTGAAATTGCCGAAAACGACTTCAACCTGAACATTGCCCGTTATGTGCAAAAGCCACTGGAAGAAGAAACCATCACCGTCGAAGAGGCGCTGAAAGACTTTCAGCAAAAACTGGCCGCACTGGAGCAGGCCGAGCAGGAGCTGGAAGAACTGCTGATCAAGGAAGGGTTTGAGCTATGAGCACGGATAGCGTGGACAGCAACACCTCGCAGCTCATCAAGCAATACGCCGAGTCGCAGTACGAGCAGTTTCACCAGCAGCGCCAACATGAAGATGCCGCCGGCGCAGACAAACGCCTCGCCGACCTGAGCCAGCTTGCTCATCAGCTATCAGACAAGACTCGTAAGAATGATTGAGTACCAGAAAAACCAAGCCTCTCAACTTGGCAAAAAGAAACTCGAAGACCTCCTTTGGGGAGCGGCCGAGTTTCTTCGCGGGCAGATCGACGCCTCCGACTACAAGCAGTACATCTTCCCGCTACTGTTCTATAAACGTCTGTCCGACGTTTACCTGGAAGAGTATGTCGAGGCCATGGAAGTCAACGAGGGCGATGCCGACTATGCCGTCATGCCCATGTTTCACCGCTTCCATATTCCCCAGGAGGCGCGCTGGGAAAAGGTACGCCATACCAGCAAGAACATCGGCGAAGCCATCCAGAATGCCCTGCGCCTGATCGAGACCCACAACGAACGCCTGCACGGCGTATTCGGCGATGCCCAGTGGACCAACAAAGAGCGTCTACCCGACCACCTGCTGGCCGACCTGATTCAGCACTTCAGCAAGATCCCCTTGGGCATAAAGTCGGTGACCCAGGACGACCTGGGCGAAGCTTACGAATACCTGATCAAGAAGTTCGCCGACGACTCTGGCCACACCGCCGCCGAGTTCTACACCAATCGCACCGTGGTGCACCTGATGACCCGCATCATGGGTCTCAAGCCCGGTGAAACCGCCTATGACCCCACCTGTGGTACCGGCGGCATGCTGCTCAATGCGGTGATGGACCTGCGGGACGAAGGTAAAGAATGGCGTAGCGTCAAACTCTACGGCCAGGAAGTGAACCTGCTCACCTCCGCCATCGCCCGTATGAACATGTTCCTGCACGAGATCGAAGAGTTTGAAGTGCTGCGCGGTGATACCTTGGCCGAGCCCAAGTTTATCGATAACGACCAGCTCAAGCAGTTCGATGTGATCTTCGCCAACCCGCCGTACTCCATCAAAAAATGGAACCGCGACAAGTTCGCTGCCGATCCTTATGGCCGTAACTTTTACGGCGTGCCACCGCAGGGCTGCGCTGACTATGGCTTTTACACTCATATCATCAAAAGCCTGAAGCCCGACATCGGCCGCGCCGCCATGCTCTGGCCCCACGGCGTGCTGTTCCGCGACTCGGAGCAGGCCATCCGTAAGCAGGTGATCGAGTCAGATATTATCGAAGCGGTGATCGGCCTTGGCTCCAACCTGTTCTACAACTCGCCGATGGAATCCTGCGTGGTGGTGCTCAACAGCAATAAGCCTACTGAGCGCAGAGGCAAAGTCCTGTTTATCAATGGCGTCGAGCATGTCACGCGTGATCGTGCCCATAGCCGACTCTCGGATGACGATCTGGCTGTGCTGATCGAAGCCTACTGTGCACCGGACAAGCTGCCGGCCATTACCGCGCTGGTGGATATCGAGACGATTCGCGCGAATCAGCACAATTTATCGATACCGCTTTATGTGCAGGCCATCAGTGATGAGGAAGTGCATGATATCGGGCATGCCATCGAGGCCTGGAAAGTCAGTCGTGTTCAGTTAAAAAAGCAAACCAGTAAACTATTTAAAAGCCTCGCAGAGCTGGGGTACGAGGTGAACAACACATGACAGCACAGCAGTTACCCGAAGGCTGGCAGTTGGTGAAATTTGGTGAAATTGCCAAGCATATTTCCAAGCGCGTAGAGCCCAGCGAAACCGAGCTGGATATCTATGTGGGGTTGGAGCACTTGGACCCGGATAGTTTGAAGATCAAGCGCCATGGCGTGCCCAGTGATGTGGCCGGGCAAAAGCTCTTGGTTAAAAAAGGCCAGATTATCTTTGGTAAGCGCCGAGCATACCAACGTAAGGTTGCCGTAACCGAGTGGGATTGCATTTGCTCAGCCCATGCGATGGTACTCGAAGCAAAACCGGACAAGATAGTTTCAGATTTTTTGCCAATTTTTATGCAGTCTGATTTGTTTATGAGCCGAGCGGTGGCAATCTCTGAAGGGTCGCTATCGCCAACGATTAAATGGAAAAGTCTTGAGGAGCAGCTGTTCCTCTTGCCTCCAAAGTCAAAACAGAAATCTCTTATTTCTGTTTTTAACAAGCTAGCATTAGTTGAGGATCTTCAGTTAAGTGCGGAGCATGCAAGTGCTTGTTTGCAGAATGCTTTTTTGATGGATATAAAAAGCGCGAGTATTAATTGTAGTCAGCTAAGAAGCGGAAGGCTTATAGATTTTTTTTTACTACAGAGAGGGCACGACTTAACTAAAAAAGAGGCTGCAGAGGGGGATGTTCCGGTTATTTCATCATCCGGATTTGCATATTATCACGACAGCTACATTCTTGAGGGTAACGCTGTAATTACCGGTCGTAAAGGAAAGCTTGGTGACGTTTATTATTTTGATTCACCATGTTGGCCGCATGATACTACTCTCTATGTTAAGGATTTTAAGGGTAATTACCCAAAATATGTTTTTTGGTATTTAAAATCTATAAATCTGGAGCGGCTGGATGCAGCAAGCGCCGTACCTACCTTGAATAGAAATAATGTTCATGCTCTAAAAGGGACCTTCCCTGGCTATGAAACACAAATTAAAGAATCGAATAAGTTAGATGAGATTGAATCGCTTCGCAAGACCTTGTCAAAAAAGCTGGCTGTTTTCAGATCACTAGCTAGCGCCATTATTAATACTGAGCTGAGCCCCAAAAGCCTGGATAAATAAAATGTTTAACGAACAAACCGTCACCGAAAATGGAATTATCGACCGTTTAAAAAATTTAAGCGGGGTAAAGTGGACTTACTGCCACGGCGAGAACCTGCCCAAGAAGGGGCAGGATACCTTTGTCGATGAGTGGCTAAAAGACGCGTTATGTTCGTTAAACCCGGCAATCAACAAACAACCGGATTACGCCGATGAAGTGATCCACAAGCTGCGCGGTGTGCTTTTGGAGGCGCCGCACAGTGGCTTGGTCAGGGCCAACGAAAATTTCCAAGCGTGGCTGCTGGCCGAAAAAACCTTGGCCTTTGGCGAGAACGGCGAGCACGTCACCATCAATCTGATCGACTTCGACAACCTCGACAACAACCATTTCGTGGTGGCCCAGCAGGTACACTATGTGGCGGCTGGCGAGGTGTTCTTCGATGTCGTGCTGTATGTAAACGGCATCCCGTTGGTGGTGGGGGAGGTGAAAAGCGCCACTCGCCCTAGTGTCAGTTGGCAAGACGGTGCCGCTGACTTTATGGGCGGCAAGAAGCACTATTGGCAGAATGTGCAGGCTTTCTTCGTGCCCAACCTGCTGTGTTTCGCCAGCGAGGGCAAAACCTTTGCCTACGGCGCGATCAATGCCCGTGTCAAGGACTGGGGCCCCTGGCACCACACTGATCAGCGCGAAGATATTCCTGCCACATTGGCCTCCGTGCTGGCGAGCGCTGAAGGGCTGCTGAACCCGCAAACCCTGCTGCAACTGCTGGCTTCGTTCGCGCTTTTCTCTACCCATAAAACCGGTAAAGACACGCCGCCCAAACGCATCAAATTGCTGCCGCGTTACCCGCAGTTCGAGACGGCTAAGCAGATTGTCGAGCGGGTCAAGCAGGGTTACCCGAAAAAAGGCTTGATCTGGCACTTCCAAGGTTCGGGCAAGTCGCTGCTTATGCTCTACGCGGCCAAGATGCTGCGTGCCGACAACGAGCTGAAAAACCCTACCGTGCTGATCGTTGTCGACCGCCGCGACCTAGACAGCCAGATCAGCGAGACCTTCGGCGGTGCCGATGTAAAAAACCTGATAAAGGTGCAGAGCTGCAAAAAGCTTGGTGAACATATCGAGCAAGACAGCCGCGGGATTCTGATTACGACCATTTTCAAGTTCAAGGATGTCGAGGTTGATGAACTAAACCCGGATGGCCTGAACAATCGCGACAACATAATCGTACTGGTGGATGAAGCCCACCGCACACAAGAAGGCGGTCTGGGCGAAAAGATGCGCTGGGCGCTACCCAATGCTCACTTCTACGGCCTGACCGGTACGCCGATCTCCGGCATCGAGCGCAACACCTTCAAGCTGTTCGGCGCCGATGAAGACCCTGGCCGTTATATGAACCGCTACAGCTACAAGCAGTCGATCCGCGACGGTGCCACCAATCCGGTTAAGTTCGAGCCCCGTTTAGCCGAATTGCGGGTCGACCGTGAGGCGATCAATGAAGAGTTCGAGCAACTGGTCAAAGACAACAACCTGGACGAGGACGAAAAATCCGTCCTGTCCAAACGCGCCGGTAAGCTGGCCGTGATGCTCAAGGCACCGAAACGCATGGAGGCCATCAGCGCCGACATTGCCGAACACTTCACCAGCCATGTGCAGCCGAAAAAGATGAAGGCCATGGTGGTGGTCTATGACCGCGATGCCTGCGTACAGATGTATTACCTACTTGGTAACAAGCTGGGTTTCGACGCACTAGAGGTAGTTATGAATCTCGACCAGGCGCCGGTGAAGGATGAGAACGGCAAGCTCAACAAGGACTGGAACAAGTGGAAGGAAGAGCTAGATCTGCCGATCAAGCAAGTCGACTTTGAGCGCTGGCAGAAATTCGATGGTGAAGAGCAGGCGCAGAAAAACCTGCTGGAAATCTACAAAGACCCGAAACAACCCCTGCAACTGCTGATCGTGACCGCCAAGCTGCTGACCGGTTTCGATGCGCCAATCTGCTACTGCATGTACCTGGATAAACCGCTGCGTGATCACACATTGCTGCAGGCCATGTGCCGCACCAACCGCCTGTATGAGGCGGACGGGGTCGTCAAGCGTATGGGCTTGATCATCGATTATCTCGGCGTATTCGAAAACCTGCGCACGGCGCTGGCCTATAATCCGGAAGAGATCGACGGGATTGTCGAAGGCATCGAGAAATTCAAGGAATTGCTGCCAGAGCAGTTGAAGCTGTGTCTGGCCTTCTTCCCGAACGTGGACCGCACCCTGGCAGGTTTCGACGGCATCCTGGCCGCACAGGAATGCTTGCCGGACAATAAAAGCCGCGATGAGTTTGCCGCAGCATTTGGCGTGCTGGCCAAACTCTGGACGGCCATCAACCCCGACCCTTTCCTGACGCCCTACCGCCAGGATTACAAATGGCTGGCGCAAATTTATGAATCAGTACGCCCGGTTGGTCAAACGGGTGCGTTGGTCTGGGCCGCGTTAGGGCCCGAGACCGTCAAGATGATTCACGAGCACACCGATATCAGTCGCATACGCGCTGACATCGATGAGCTAATCATGGATGAACACGCGATCTTCACCCTGACCGAGAAAGAGCAGGAAAAACGTGCCCGCCGACTGGAAATAGACTTGATGGGTCGTCTGCGCGGCCATGGCGAGGCTGTATTCGTCGAGCTGGGCGAGCGCCTGGAGAAATTGCGCCGAGAATATGAAGCAGGCGTAATCAGGGCCATCGATTGGCTCAAGGGCCTGCTGGATGCCGCCAAAGATACGGTTCAGGCCGAGCGTGAAACCGGTGACTCGGTGGTAACGGAGGCAGACAACAAGCAGGCACTGACCAAACTCTTTCTGGAAACCCGTCCGGAAACCACGCCGAAGCTGATTGGTGATGTAGTCGAGCAGATCGACAAAATTGTGAACGCTACCCGCTTTGAGGGCTGGCAGAACTCCAACAGTGGTCCACGCGAAATCCAGAAAGCACTGATGCTGACCCTGGCGCAGTTTGGCCTAAGCAAAGACAAGGACCTGTTTGAAAGGGCATACGCCTATATTGAAGAACATTACTAAGTCGATGATGACGTACGGCCGTGCGATGAAGGCAGCTAAGCGCCCCCACCGTGAAGACGGTGGGATGTAGGAAGCGCTTACATTGCATCGACGAAATGCATGCTTACATCTGCTTTGAGGCGCAGCTTTGGGTCACAACTGGCAGTTTTCGACCCAAAGCTGCGCTTCACGAAGAAAGACGCGAAAGCCTCCCCGACCACTACGCCCGCTTTGAACAAGTAAAAGGGGCGTTTTCTGATTGAGAGAGGGCTTTTTGCCATTGGGAACAGGCACTTCAAGTCAAACTCCTGATTTTGGCTGGACGGTCTTCTTGCGGTCTGTTTTTTTCTTTGTAACTGTTGTTTTCTTTTTGGAAGCTTTTGCTGCAGTTTTCTGGGCGACACTAGCAAGGTGAGCGGCAGATTCCGGAATATGCATCAACTTTACCCCGTAGCCGTATGAGTTGATGGTCTTTCCATAGTTTTGTAGTGTTACCTTACTGAAAAAAGGTATATCTAGAGCTTTCGAGGCGGGTCCATCAATGATGGCATAGATAACGTCATTGCCACGCGCTTCGAAATTAACAGGAATTTCATCAAACTTATTCTCCGTTAGTTGCAAGTTCACGGCCTTTACAAAATCTGGCTCTCTTACCATGAGGGTCGAGGCTACAAAACCCTGCGCGAATAGATGGCTTAGCGTCGATGAACCACGACCGCGCTTCACATGAATAAACTCACCTCGTTCGTTTTGAGTTTTAACTCGGTAAATGTCACAGACCTCAATTTTATCGTAGCTACCACCAAATCTGATCATTTGTCTGTCGAGCATTGCATGGGAATTCTGCGCCTGGGCGCAAACGTACTCATTGTACGGACCTTCACCATCGTGCGAATACTCTGTAAAGGGTGGCGCGAACTGTTTTCTCGGTAGTTCCCAGAAATATTTCTCTACTGCCGTCTGAAAGGACGCTTCTACCTTAAACCAATTTCCTACATTCAAAATATATAAATTTGCATCATGCTTGACTTCCGCATAGATGCATTTAAATGCAGGGAATGGTCTTGGAGGGCTGCCGCTTGAAAGGATCAGAAAAATTTCGCGTCGCTTTAGCGTATCTAAAGTCGCTCCTTTTCTAAAAGTAGAAAAAAATCTTCCCAAATCTAGCACAGGGTCGATATCGTCCCTGTTCGGGGTTTGGTTGTATGCGAATCCTGTAACGGACGTCCAGTCAATTAGATCCGGTATGGCGAGCCACATGTCTTGGGTTTGATTAGAGCTTAAAGAATTCCAAAGTTGAATATCGAGAGCCTCGGAAAGATCTTTGTCTTTAACCGGGAGTAAATTTTCAACCCAAGAAAACTCACTGGCATGTCCGTCTGCATCTTTAGCGAGGTACTCTTTTGAGGCGGAGCGCTCTAAAGCCAGTTGTAGGAAGTCGCCTAAATCAGCGAGATCTATCGCAATAGATGCCTTGAATGAATCAATGCCGGCGATTATTTTTCCAAAAATATCTGAGTAAGCGCTTTTTGTATGTCCTACTAGTCCGCGAAGCAAATCCTGCTCAGCATTAATCATATAATCTGACACGGATGCTGCTTTGATCGTTTGTGTCCTGCTTAGTCGCGGGGATGCATCGAATGTTTGACGGTCAATTGATGCGATCTTATCGGGAGAGACACTGTTTAAAACGACCTTTATGCCAAATCTATCCTCGATTAATCTCGGCTCAATCAGATAGCGACCGTATCCAAAAGAAATAGCAAACTGGCGAGAGCCATTTTTCACAACCAGAATGGCGGAGATGCTTTTATTTTTCCACTTGGAAGTTTTCACTCCTTCATCTAGGCCCTTCTGAATGAAGTTCAACCATTCTGGAGCGGCTTCTACAAAGGGTTTCCGAATGAAGAGAGTGCCATATTCCCCTTCAGGACCAAGAGGATACTGTTCTGTCCCAATTTGTTTAGGTTTACCGTTCGGGCCTATGGGGCTCGCTATAAAATCTTTATCTGTCCAATAAGACGCCGAATTTGGTGCTTCTTTGAGTAAGTAAACGTTCAGCGTAATCCTTTTGGGCTTTCCTGTGCTCATCAACGCTCCTCCTAAGCTTTGCGACTGGTATTTTGCTATCTCCGGCCCGATAGCTCCGTAGGTTTGGAACGTGGCCTATAGCCATGACTTAGCTTACGTTAGAACTGGAGCTACTGTCAGTATTCGCTTTCATGGATAGGTCTACCCCATCATCAGGTGCGCTCGGCTTTTACCCATCCTCATCAGATCAGGGCGGCGGTTAACGGCGTTGATTTCATGCTTGGAAAAACATGCAGTGTGAGCGAACGCTAGATGTCTTCGGCATACGCTGGTGTGACGGAATCCTTTTTCAATTCGAGCCAGGCGGTGGCCACATTCTCGAACGTATGTTCCGTTTCCGCTCGTTTGGCTTCCTGTAGCTCATTGCGTTGAGCTTTGGGGTCGATACCCTGTGCAAGCAGCTCTCTGGCCTCAACTGTTTTCTTCCTAGCTTGCGCAAGAGAAACCTCGGGGTATGAGTCGAGTGTCATGCTGATTAGATTTTTGGTGACGGGATGCCGGTAGTTGAAATTCCACTGCATCGAGCGGTTGACCCTGACTCGTAGCTGGAGCCCGTCGCCATCGGTGAGGACGTAATCCTTGTCTTTCGGTTTTACCGCCTTGAGCTGGCGATCGGAGAGACGGGTGGTTTGAGCGCACTTGAGAAGTGCTCCATGACATCTTTTGGTACCCCCAAGATTAGCGCCGGGAGTCGGGAATATCATTGGGAATACCAAACCGCCTGGAAGTCAAAAAAACTGGACAGCCACCAGTAGCCGTGAAATCCCCGAATTTACTGGATTCCAGACACAAAAAAAGACGTCCCAAGACGTCTTTTTTCGTTCATTTGGTGGAGCCGGGGGGATTTGAACCCCCGTCCGCCAGTACTCCGCTGTCGGTACTACATGCGTAGCCGTTTCTATTAAGTTAACCCTCAGCGACCCGAAGGGCAGGGTGCTTTGGGCGAGTTGTGTAAGTTTTAGCCGCTTCGTCCACAACGTACTGCACGGCGATTCTGTTCTATATGACAATCACTTTGGGTTTACAGACATCCCCTGGTGATTGCTGGACCCGAAGGTACCAGAAGCTCAGGGCTAAGGCTGCTTACGCAGCGAGAGCGAATTCCTGGCCGTAGTTTTCGTCATTGGCAACTATAAGAAGTTGCAACAGTGGATTTACGAGTTCTGTTACCAACTCGGCATGCACCTAAAGTTTCGCGACCGGCGTCGAATCCTAAACGGCCCCGTGCTTGTAACTCGTTGTTTCTTAGTGAGTGACAAGCCTGTGCAGTGTACGCCAAAAGCTTGGCGAAGGCCAACCCGAAGGTTGGCCCTATCGCTTACTGACCGCCTTTCTCGCTGTTCTGCAGGTCTTGCAGGGCCTTGGAGGTGATTTCGATGCACTTCTTGTCGTCACCTGCGGCGTGGGCTGCCTTGGCTTGGGAGACGGCGGTGTCTATTTCGCCACTTTTGCCACTGGTGTCGGTGGCGAGCAGGGCTTTGCCGTTGTTGATTTTGTCCAGGTTGATCTTGCACAGGTCAGGCTCGCCAGCGGCGAAAGCAGGGGAGGCGAGCATCGCAGCGGTAATGAACAAGCCAGCAAGAGCGGAACGCTTCATAGGGTATCTCCTTGCGCAAAAGGGCTCGACGCTGCTGGCGTTCAACCGCTGCCAGCGACATCACTGATGAGCCTCGATTGTCGAGGCCTATGCAGATGACTACGCCGGCGCGCCAGGGTTCTGTTTTTTTGCAGGGTTAATGCGCGCGGGCGCTGGTGACCCGGTCCACCAGGTAGACCAGGCCGTGGTAGTCAATGCCGCCATGCTGGCTCAGGCCGATCTCACAGGTGCGGCTGGTGGAGATGCCTTCGCTGCAATATTGCACGGCGTCCTTGAGCGAGCGTAGGGAGTGGGCGTTGAGTTCCGGTGTGGTGAAGCCTTTGTCGCCGGCAAAGCCACAGCAATGAATGCCTTCGGGGATCACCACGGTTTTTGCGCAGCGCCGTGCCAGTTCGATCAGTGCGTGGCTTTCGCCCAGGTGCTGGGTGCTACAGGTGACGTGCACGGCGATGGGCGCTTCCTGAGGCGTGAAGTCGAGGCGGTCCATCAGGTGGGTGCGGATGAAGCGCACCGGGTCGTAGAGGTCCAGGCGCGACTCACCCAGGTCTTGCACCAGGCGCAACGTGCACGGGCTGGTGTCGCAGTAGATCGGGTCGAGGCCGCCACGGCTGGCGTGGAGCAGGGCGCCGATCAGTTCCTGGCGCTTGTGTTCGGCCTGTTCGGCGTAGCCTTTGGAGGCGAAGGGCTGGCCGCAGCACAGGCTGTCCTGGTTGTCGGGGAACACGACTTGGTAACCGGCTTTTTCAAGCAGCTTGCGGGTTTTGTCGTACAGCGACATCTGCTCTTTATCACCGGCTGCCGGGCCCATGGCCCGTGAGACGCATGCCGCCAGATACACCACTCGTGGGCGCTCATCCGGCACCGTCGGGCTGAAGCGAATGGCCTTTTCCGGTTGTGGCATGGCGTTGGTCCACTGCGGGATCTGCCCTTTGGACAGCTTGGTGACCGCGGCCGACCACTTCGCCAGGCGCGGGGCACCCAGCAACAGGCGTGCGCCATTGGCGACATGCAGGGTAAAGCGCGCACCTTGCAGCGCGGTGGCGAAGTGGCTGGCGAGCCATTCGGCGGTTTTCGTACGGTCGGCCTCGCGGCTGCGCAGCTTTTTAACCAGGTCACCGGTATTGATGCCTACAGGGCAGCGTTGGGCACACAGCCCGGTCGCCGCGCAGGTATCAATGCCCTGATAGTGGTAGGCCTTTTCTAGTTCGGTGGTATCGACGCCCGCGCGCTTCTTGGCCTGGATATCGCGCCAGATCACAATGCGCTGGCGTGGGCTCAACGTCAGGCCTTTTGACGGGCACACCGGCTCGCAGAATCCACATTCGATGCACTTATCCACAAGCTCGTCGGCGGCAGGCAGGGGCTTGAGATGTTTGAGGTGGATTTGTGGGTCTTCGCTGAGTACCACATCCGGGTTGAGAATGCCGTTGGGGTCGAGCAGGCGCTTGAGTTGCCACATCAACTGATAGGCGTCGCTGCCCCATTCCAGTTCGACGAACGGCGCCATATTGCGGCCGGTGCCATGTTCGGCCTTCAGCGAGCCGCCGAACTCCACCGCCACCAGTTGCGCGACGTCGTCCATGAACGCTTGGTAGCGTGTGACTTCTTCGCTGTTGTTGAAGCCTTGGGTGAACACAAAGTGAAGATTGCCTTCCAGGGCGTGTCCGAAAAGGATGGCTTCGTCGTAGTGATGTTTGTCGAAGAGTTCGATCAAGCGGTTCACGCCAATCGCCAGTTGTTCCACCGGAAAAGTGACGTCTTCAATGATCACGGTGGTGCCGGTTTTGCGCACTGCACCTACGGCGGGGAAGGTGTCTTTGCGGATCGCCCACAGGCGAGCGTTTTCCACGGGGTCTTCGGTGAAGTCGACCTGCTTCTCCACGGGGAACGGGGCGAGGGAGGCCATGATCAGGGTTAGTTGCTCATGCAGTAACGACGGCGAGGCCGCGCGGGACTCGATCAGCAGCGCGCAGGCGTTTTCCGATAGGTGTTGTACGAAGGCGGGCATGCCCGGCTTGGTCTGCACCGAGCGCATGCTGCGTCGATCCAGCAGTTCAACCGCTGAGACTGGCTGGGTTTTCAGCACCGTTACCGCGTTGCAGCACGTCTCGACATCCGGGAATACGATCAGCGCCGAGGCTTTGTTCGGGTGATCAATCACTGTGTCGTAGGTAACCGCACTGATAAACCCCAGGGTGCCCTCGGAGCCCACCAGCAGGTGGCTGAGGATATCCAGCGGGTCATCGAAATCCACCAGGGCATTGAGCGACAGGCCGGTGGTGTTTTTCAGACGGTATTTGTGGCGGATCTTTGCAGCCAGTTCAGCGTTTGCGCGTGTCTCACGGCCCAACGTGGCCAAGCGTTCAAGCAGTGCACTGTGAGTTTGGCGGAAGGCTTGCACGCTGGCGGCATCTTCGGTGTCCAGGCGGCTGCCATCGGCCAGTACCAGGCGAATGCCCGCCAGGGTGTGGTAGGTGTTTTGCGCGGTACCGCAGCACATGCCGCTGGCATTGTTGGCAACAATGCCGCCAATCTTGCAGGCATTGATCGACGCGGGGTCCGGCCCGATCTTGCGTCCGAACGGTGCGAGCCAGGCGTTGGCCTGGGCACCGATGACGCCCGGTTGCAGACGGATCTGTGTGCCTTGCCCGCGAATTTCGCGGTGGTTCCAATTGTCGCCCAGCACGATCAGCACCGAGTCGCTGATGGCCTGCCCGGACAGGCTGGTGCCCGCCGCACGGAAGGTCACCGGTACGCGATCACGCTGGGCCAGTTGCAGCAGTGCGACCACTTCGTCTTCTGACTCCACGCGGATCACCAGCTGTGGGATCAATCGGTAAAAGCTGGCGTCGGTGCCGAAGGCGAGGGTGGAAAGTGGATCGTCGAATCGACGATCTTTCGGGATCAGTTGTGCGACGTCGCTGATAAAAGCAGCAGGCAGGCTCATCGGTCCTCCAGAAATAGCAGA
This sequence comes from Pseudomonas haemolytica, assembly GCF_009659625.1. GTDB lineage: Bacteria > Pseudomonadota > Gammaproteobacteria > Pseudomonadales > Pseudomonadaceae > Aquipseudomonas > Aquipseudomonas haemolytica. Next base: position 173,839 of record NZ_VOIW01000008.1, read on the forward strand.
CGCCGGCAGTGTTGTCCGGCGTCGATTCTTACCCTATTACGTGCAGGTCTCAGTGCACCAGCATACCGGTGAACCAATACGCCTGCGCCAAGGTGATCAGCCCGACGATGGTGGCAAAAAACAGGCTGTGCTTGAGGGTAAAGCGGAAAAGATCGGATTCCTTGCCCACCAGGCCAGTGGCGGCGCACGCCACGGCGATTGATTGCGGCGAGATCATTTTGCCGGTCACGCCGCCGCTGGTATTTGCAGCTACCAGCAAGGTGTCGTTGACGCCAATCTGGTGGGCGGTAGTGGCTTGTAACGAACTGAACAGGGCGTTGGAAGAAGTATCGGAGCCTGTCAGGAAAACTCCCAGCCAGCCAAGGAACGGCGAGAAGAACGGGAAGGCTGCGCCGGTGCCCGCCAGAACCAGAGCCATGGTTGAGGACATACCCGAGTAGTTGGTGACGAAGGCGAAAGCCAGCACCATGCCGATGGACAGGATCGGCCAACGCAGCTCATAGAAGGTTTCTTTTAAAGTGGTAAGACCAGTTTTGACGTCAATCCTCAGTATCAGCATCGAGACCAGTGCGGAGAAGAAAATCGCGGTGCCGGTGGCTGAAATCGGGTCCAGCTTGAAGACGGCCGGGATAGCGGTCGGGTTGGTCACGATTGGCGCGACTTTGATCACCAGTTGATCCAGGTGAGGGATCGCAAAGTTGAATACCCAGCTGTACATCGAGCCGCCCGCGGCGAACATGGCCTTGAAGGGCTTGAGGGTCCAGATGGTCACCAGCACGGTCAGGATCAGGAACGGTGACCAGGCCTTGAAGATTTGCCCCAGGCTGTAGGGTGAAACCACTGTGTTGCGTGGCAAGCCGAAGCCGCCGGCGCTGGAGGTGACCGCTACGCTGGAGGTGGCGCCAGCAATCTGTGCGCCTGCGGTGCGCTTGGGTTGCCAGACTTTCAGGAACAGCGTCAGGGCGATCAGGCTGGCGAGCGCCGAGGTGATGTCCGGCAGTTCCGGGCCGATGAAGTTGGAGGTGAAATACTGAGTGACGGCAAAGCTCAAGCCGGCCACCAATGCTGCTGGCCACGTTTCGCGAACTCCACGCAGGCCGTCCATCATGAATACCAGCCAGAAGGGCACGAACAGCGACAGTAGCGGTAGCTGGCGGCCAGTCATGGCGCCGATCTTGAACGCGTCAATCCCCGTGACCTGGCCTGCGACGATGATTGGAATGCCCAGGGCGCCGAAGGCTACAGGTGCGGTATTGGCGATCAAGCACAGCCCGGCGGCGTATAGCGGGTTGAAACCCAGGCCCACCAGCAGCGCGGCGGTGATTGCCACGGGCGCACCGAAACCGGCCGCGCCTTCCAGGAAGGCGCCGAAGCAGAAGCCGATCAACAGTACCTGCAAGCGCTGGTCGTCAGTGATCGACAAGACGGAGCTGCGGATGATCTCGAACTGGCCGCTCTTGACCGTCAATTTGTAGAGGAATACCGCTGCGACGATGATCCAGGCGATGGGCCACAGGCCGTACGCAAATCCATAACCGGCTGCGGCCAGGGCCATGTCTACCGGCATTTGGAAAGCGAAGATGGCAACCAGAATCGACAGGGTCAGGGTGATGCTGCCGGCCACATGGCCTTTGAGACGAAATACGGCCAAGGCCAGGAAGAAGAATACGATCGGAATAACGGCGGCCATTGCGGACAGGCCGAGGCTGCCGAGAGGGCTGTAAAGCTGTTGCCAAGTTTGCATGTGGGGTGGCCCCTGATTGTTTTTGTTTGTGTGCTTGGATAATTGGTAATACCAATTTACATTCGCTGTGGGCTAGATTAAGAGGCATTGCACGGGTGTGTCAATTTGCCGCTCGCGAAACTTTGGTCTTAGGGCGCGGTGTCGGGTGATCTGGTCGGATAAATCGAAGACGTTCTGATAGGTGCTGCAAGCGCGGCGATAGGCCAGAATAGAGGCCCCGGCGAGTGGTCGGGATCGTGGAGAGTGAGTTATGGGGTTTGATCAGGTGCGTCAGCGCCGTTTGTCTGACGATATTGTCGAGCAGCTTGAGGGCATGATCCTCGAGGGCACGTTGAAGTCAGGCGAGCGCTTGCCGGCCGAGCGCGCTTTGGCTGAACAGTTCGGTGTGTCGCGACCTTCGTTGCGTGAGGCGATCCAGAAACTGGCGGCCAAGGGGTTGCTGGTCAGTCGCCAGGGCGGTGGCAACTATGTGGTGGATTCCCTGGGCTCGACCTTCAGCGATCCGCTTCTGCACTTGTTGGAAAACAATCCCGAGGCGCAGCGGGATCTTCTGGAGTTTCGCCAGACCCTTGAGGCTTCATGTGCTTATTACGCGGCGTTGCGTGCCACGGAGGTCGACCGTGAACGGCTGACGGCGGCATTTGAGGCGCTGCAGGATTGCTATGCGCAAGCCGACGAGGTGAGCCGGGTGGAAGAGGGGGCTGCGGATGCGAGGTTTCACTTGGCGATTGCCGAAGCCAGTCATAACGCGGTGTTGCTGCATACCATTCGAGGCTTGTTCGACCTGCTCAAGCGTAACGTGGTGACCAACATCGGCGGCATGTATCAGCAGCGCACGGAAACCCGTGACATGCTGATCAGTCAGCACCGGGATTTGTACCTGGCAATTATTGAAGGACGGGCCGAGCAGGCGCGCGAAGTCTCAACACGTCACCTGCTGTATGTGCAGGAGGTGCTTGAGGAAGTTCGTCAGGAGGTTCAGCGCGTAGCGCGTGCGGAACGACGTAAAGGTATGTAGCCACGGGCGGGGTGCCCGAGGCTACATCGCCAAAAGGGTTACTCTTCCTTGCCCTTGTTGCGCACGGCGCGATGCAATTCGCGATTGGAATCGCGCTCGCGTTCGGTGTCGCGCTTGTCGTATTCCTTCTTGCCCTTGCCCAATGCGATTTCGCACTTGACCAGGTGCTTGCTCCAGTACCAGGACAAGCAGATACAGGCGTAGCCTTTCTGCTGCACGGCCGCGGCGAGCTTTTCCAGTTCGCGGGCATTGAGCAACAGCTTGCGGGTACGCACCGGGTCGGCAATAACGTGGGTGCTCGCGGTGGTCAGCGGGGTGATATGACTGCCGAGCAGCCACGCCTCGCCATCCTTGAGCAGCACATAGCTGTCGACCAGCTGCAGTTTGCTGGCACGCAGACTCTTTACTTCCCAGCCGGCCAGGACCAGACCAGCCTCGAACCGATGTTCGATGAAGTAATCGTGTCGCGCCTTTTTATTTTGCGCGATGGTCCCTGTGGGGTGTTTCTTTTGTTTAGCCATAGGGGCGGCATTATAGGGAGTTGCGAGCGTGTCGGCTACGGTCAACCTGCGTGCTTGAGCGTGTTGGACGAATCCCGGACAATACAGGCAGTTCTTTGGTTTTTTTCTCTCGCGGATCGGGCTGTTCTTTCGCGATGTTTGCCGCTCAGCAGTGGAAGTAACGCTCACATGACGACGCATATTCAACGTTCGGCCCTGTTGCCCTATCCGGCGCAGGCGCTCTATGACCTGGTCAACGACGTGGCGCGTTACCCGGAGTTCCTGCCTTGGTGTTCTACTGCCGAGGTCTTGGAGAGCAGTGACGAACACATGGTTGCCAGTGTCGGTGTGGCCAAGGGTGGCCTTAGCCAGCATTTCGTGACGCGCAATGTGCTGGTGCCTGGCAAATCCATCGAAATGAATCTGCAGGAGGGGCCATTCACCCAGTTGCACGGGGTTTGGGTATTCAAGGCGCTGACGGATAAAGCCTGCAAGATCAGCCTGGATCTTTCGTTTGATTATGCCGGGCCCATCGTGCGTGCCACGCTCGGGCCATTGTTTAACCAAGCCGCAAACACGCTGGTGGACGCGTTCTGCCAGCGAGCCAAGCAATTGCATGGTTGAGATTGAAGTGGTGTATGCCGCGGTTGATCGCCAGGCTCTGCTTGCGGTGACGATGCCCGTGGGCACTAGCCTGAGGGCAGCGGTACTGGCATCGGGAATAGCAGCACAATTTCCTGAGTTGGTGTTGGCTGACTGCCCTGTGGGGATCTTCGGTAAGGTGGTGGCGGACGCTGATGTACGTGTCGTGCAGCCAGGTGATCGAATTGAAATCTACCGGCCGTTGCTCGCGGATCCGAAGGAAGTGCGCAGGCTGCGTGCGGCTAAAGCTGCGATGGCCAGGCGTAAAAATTCATAAGTCGGCCAAATGACAGGCAACAAAAAGCCCGGCATGCCGGGCTTTTTATCGAGCGCCGCAAAGTTACTGCGGGTCGGTGTCCAGAGGTTGTGGCGTCGGAACGGGCACAGTTTGCACGCCGTCGACGTCTTTCTGGATCTGGTCCAGCAAGGAGCCTGGCTTGGCCGGCACCTCGGATTTCGGCTTCTCGGCTTCCTGTGCAGGCGCAGTCACGTTGGTGCCGCTGTCCTTGCCCAGCAAGGCTTCATCGCGGCTTACACCGGGCATGAAGTCACCGGACAGGCTGACAAGCTGGTCACTGCCATTAAAGATGACACTGACACGCTCCTGTTGGCGTTCACCGCCGCCAGGCTGGAGGCTGTAGAGATAATCCCAGCGATCGGCATGGAAAGTGTCGGTCAGCAGGGGATTGCCCATGATAAACCGTACTTGCCGTCGGGTCATTCCCGGGCGTAACTGGTCTATCATGTCCTGCGTGACGACATTGCCCTGCTGGATGTCGATTTTGTAAACCCCGGGGAATGAACAACCGGCGAGTGCGAGCAGTCCCACAAAGGTGAAACTGGTTAGCAAGAGCTTGGTGTTTTGCATCGGTGGGCGACTTCCACTATCTTGGCTGGGACAACGTAAACGCCGATCATACCCGTATTAAGAGAAGCTGCGAAGCAGCATCCGCGAGAAAGCTAACCATGGTTGAAAATAGCGAACTACGCAAAGCCGGTCTCAAAGTGACTCTGCCACGAGTCAAGATTCTACAAATGCTCGATTCTGCTGAGCAGCGCCACATGAGTGCCGAGGATGTCTACAAGGCGCTGATGGAGTCTAACGAGGACGTCGGCCTGGCCACGGTTTACCGTGTACTGACCCAGTTTGAAGCCGCAGGACTGGTGGTTCGTCATAATTTCGACGGCGGTCATGCAGTATTTGAATTGGCTGACGGTGGTCACCATGACCACATGGTTGACCTGGATACCAATGAGGTAATCGAGTTCACCAGCCCTGAAATCGAGGCGCTGCAGCATAAGATTGCTGAGGAGCATGGATTCGATTTGGTCGACCATAATTTGGTGTTGTACATCCGTAAGAAAAAGTAAAAATCGACGCAGTTTTGCTCTGCGAAACGATTGAAGGCGACCTTAGGGTCGCCTTCGTGCTTTCTATAAGATGGAAATATCAGTTCAGGCCTTCGCGGCCACGACCATTTTTTTCGCGTGAGCCAGGGACTCCTTGGTCAAGTCGATACCGCCCAGCATCCGCGCGACCTCTTCTACCCGTTCCGATTTGTTCAGCTTGGAGACGGCCGTATGCGTCGCGTCACTCCCTCGCACCTTATGCACAAATAAATGCTGATGACCCTGGGCGGCTACTTGCGGCAAGTGAGTCACCGTCAGCACCTGGCCGCGATCCCCAAGGCGGCGCAATAACTGGCCAACAATCTCTGCGGTCGGCCCGCCAATGCCGACGTCTACCTCGTCGAATACCAGCGTTGGTACTCGCGAGGTCTGAGCGGTAATCACCTGGATCGCCAGGCTGATCCGCGACAGCTCGCCGCCGGACGCTACTTTGGCCAGCGCCTTGAGCGGTTGCCCAGGGTTGGCGCTGACCAGCAGTTCCACTTGCTCCAGCCCATGGGGTTGCAGCTCCTGGCTGGCGTTGGCGCGTAGCTCGATGGTGAAACGCCCGCCAGGCATGCCCAGGCGCTGGATTTCCTGCTCGACGGCGTTGGCCAGGCTGGTGGCTGCTTGCTGGCGCAGGTCGCTCAGCTCGCGGGCCTTCTCCTGATAATGGCGGGCAAACGAGGCGAGTTCCTCGCCCAGGCGCTCGATGGATTCGTCGTTTGCGTTCAGTGTCTCGATTTCATCCAGCAGTTTCTGCTGCATGGCGGCGACTTCAGTGGGCTGGATTCGATGCTTGCGCGCCAGGGTGTAGATAGTGTCCAAGCGCTCCTCTATTTCCTGCAGGCGTGCCGGATCGGCGTCGAAGTGGTCCAGGAAGCGATTCAATTCGCCCACGGCTTCCTCAACCTGGATCTGTGCACTGGTCAACAGGGTGGTGGCTTCATTCAGCGAGCCGGAAGCGTTGTTCACGCTGGACAGGCGATTGAGGCTGGCGGTAAGGGCGTTGAGCACATTGCCAGAATCGCTCTCGCTGCATTGTTCGACCACCTGGCGGCAGATGCCCAGCAGAGTCTCGGCATTGGTCAGGTTCTTGTGTTCCTGCTCAAGCTGCTCCAGCTCCGTCTCGCCCAGGCCCAGGCTTTCAAGCTCTTCGAGTTGATAGCTGAGCAACTGGTGACGAGCGCGTTGTTCGTCGCCTGAGTTGGAGAGGCGTTCAAGCTCCTGGCGCGTCTGGCGCCAGCGTTGGGCGGCCAGTTGGACTTGACGGGCAAGGTCGGTGGCGCCGGCATATTCATCGAGCAGGCGGCGGTGAGTATCGGTTTTCAGCAGGGATTGGTGTTCATGCTGGCTGTGGATATCAATCAGCAGCTCGCCCAAGGCTTTCAAGTCACCAAGGGGGCAGGGCGTGCCGTTGATATAGCCGCGCGAGCGGCCCTCGGCAGTGATTACCCGGCGCAGGATGCAGGGGCCTTCATTATTGAGGTCGCGCTCGGCCAGCCATGTCTCGGCTTCGGGAATATCCGCGAGGTCGAAGGTGGCCAGGATGTCGGCTTTGTCGGCCCCGGGGCGTACCACGCCGCTGTCGGCGCGGTCGCCGAGGGTCAGGCCGAGCGCGTCGAGCATGATCGACTTGCCGGCGCCGGTCTCGCCTGTGATTACGCTCATCCCGCGATCCAGTTCGAGATCCAGATGTTCAACGATGGCGTAGTTATGTACAGACAGGTGCACGAGCATGAAGGCCGCTCCCAGGCTTTAGGTCTGGTTATTTATACAGTGTTTTGTTCCGAGCTGACAATCCTCGTGCTTAGCTCGATTTGCTTGATCTGTAGTTTTTTTTAGCTCGAAGCGGAATGAGGGTGCAGGAAATGATCCAGGGCATATGAAAGACTTTTGGTAACGCCTGCGCCCTTGAACCTGGAAATTGTGGCCCCATATACCGGAACAGAAGCGCGAGTTGAGTTCGCGCATGATTTTGAAAGGAGAAATCTATGGCTGACGAACAGACGCAGGATACGCAAACTCCAGACGCCAATTCGGCTGCCGGTGATGAGCTGGCGACTCGCGTGCAAGTGCTTGAAGAGCAATTGTCCGCTGCGCAGGATCAGTCTTTGCGTGTTGCCGCGGATCTGCAGAACGTCCGCCGCCGTGCCGAGCAGGACGTAGAAAAGGCTCACAAATTCGCGCTGGAAAAATTCGCCGGTGATCTGCTGCCGATCATCGACAGCCTGGAGCGTGGTCTTGAGTTGTCCAACCCGGACGACGAAAACATCCGCCCAATGCGCGAAGGCATCGAGCTGACCCTGAAAATGTTCCAGGACACCCTGAAGCGTTATCAGTTGGAAGCGATCGATCCGCAAGGCGGCGAGCCGTTCAACGCTGAGCATCACCAAGCCATGGCCATGCAGGAAAGCCATGACCTGGAGCCCAACAGTGTGATGAAGGTATTCCAGAAGGGTTATCAGTTAAACGGTCGCTTGATGCGCCCGGCAATGGTGGTGGTGAGCAAGGCTCCTGCACCTGTTGCACCTTCTATTGATGAGCAGGCTTGAAATCCGCCGCAAGGCCCCCATCTATAAGTCAAGCGTTTAAGTGCTACCGCAGTTAGCCACAACTGCTGCGGCAACCAAATTCAAGTTTCGGGAGAGTAAATCATGGGCAAAATTATCGGTATTGACCTGGGGACCACCAACTCCTGCGTCTCCGTGCTGGAAAACGGCGTTGCAAAAGTTATCGAAAACGCTGAAGGCGCACGCACCACTCCGTCGATCATTGCTTACGCCAACGACGGTGAAATCCTCGTCGGTCAGTCGGCCAAGCGCCAGGCTGTAACCAACCCGCATAACACCCTGTACGCAGTAAAGCGTTTGATCGGTCGTAAGTTCGACGAAGAAGTCGTACAGAAAGACATCAAGATGGTCCCTTACAAAATTGCCAAGGCCGACAACGGTGACGCCTGGGTTGAAGTAAACGGCCAGAAAATGTCGCCACCGCAAATCTCGGCTGAAATCTTGAAAAAGATGAAGAAAACCGCCGAAGACTACCTCGGTGAAGCAGTGACTGAAGCGGTGATCACCGTTCCGGCCTACTTCAACGACAGCCAGCGCCAGGCCACCAAAGACGCCGGTCGCATCGCGGGCCTGGATGTAAAACGTATCATCAACGAGCCAACCGCAGCTGCTCTGGCGTACGGCATGGACAAGGCCAAGGGCGACCACACTGTGATCGTTTATGACCTGGGCGGCGGTACTTTCGACGTCTCCGTGATCGAGATCGCTGAAGTTGATGGCGAGCACCAGTTCGAAGTGTTGGCCACCAACGGTGACACCTTCCTGGGTGGTGAAGACTTTGACATTCGTCTGATCGACTACCTCGTTGACGAATTCAAGAAAGAAAGCGGCATGAACCTCAAAGGTGACCCGCTGGCTATGCAGCGCCTGAAAGAGGCCGCTGAGAAAGCCAAGATCGAGCTGTCTTCCGCTCAGTCGACCGACGTTAACCTGCCGTACATTACTGCAGACGCCACCGGTCCTAAGCACTTGAACGTGAAGATCTCGCGCTCCAAGCTGGAAGCGCTGGTTGAAGACCTGGTTCAACGCACCATCGAGCCTTGCCGTATCGCGCTGAAAGACTCCGGTATTGACGTTGGCTCGATCAACGACGTGATCCTGGTCGGCGGCCAGACCCGTATGCCACTGGTTCAGAAGCTGGTGACTGAGTTCTTCGGCAAAGAAGCCCGTAAAGACGTAAACCCTGACGAAGCGGTTGCCATGGGTGCTGCCATCCAGGGCGCTGTATTGGCCGGCGACGTGAAAGACGTACTGCTGCTGGACGTTAGCCCGCTGACCCTGGGTATCGAAACCATGGGCGGCGTGATGACTGCGCTGATCGAGAAAAACACTACGATTCCTACCAAGAAATCCCAAGTGTTCTCGACTGCCGATGACAACCAGGGTGCTGTGACCATTCACGTGCTGCAAGGTGAGCGTAAGCAAGCCGCACAGAACAAGTCCCTGGGCAAGTTCGACCTGGCTGAGATTCCACCAGCACCACGTGGCGTGCCACAAATCGAAGTGACCTTCGACATCGACGCCAACGGCATCCTGCACGTCGGCGCGAAAGACAAGGCTACCGGCAAAGAGCAGAAGATCACCATCAAGGCCAACTCCGGCCTGTCTGATGAAGAAATTCAACAGATGATCCGTGATGCTGAAACCAATGCTGAAGCCGACAAGAAGTTCGAAGAGCTGGCAGGTGCCCGTAACCAGGGTGACGCGCTGGTTCACTCGACTCGCAAGATGATCGCTGATGCTGGCGACAAAGTGACTGCTGAAGAGAAAACCGCAATCGAAGCGGCAGTGGTTGCCCTGGAAGCCGCCATCAAGGGCGACGACAAGGCTGCCATCGAAGCCAAGGTTGAGGAGTTGTCGAAAGTCTCCGCGCCGGTCGCTCAGAAAATGTATGCCGAGCAAGGTCAGCCGGCTGACGGTGCTGCGCAACAAGCAGAGCCTGAAGCCAAGCATGACGATGTTGTCGATGCCGAGTTCGAAGAAGTCAAAGAGCAGAAGTAATCTGCTTGGCCGGTTGACCGCTAACAAGCGGTGACTGGTAGGATGTCGCCGCGCGGGAGCTTGCTCCCGCGTTGGCGTGTCTGGGGTATGCGAATTTTTACAGCATGCGACAACGCTCGGATGCTGGCGGTGTAATCGGGAATGCTCCTGCTTTCCGAATGACAGTCACCGCGTTTTTGGCCGGGTCCCTGGCTAAAAGCAGTAATGACCAGGATCGTTGAATTGACGTGAGTTGGGTCCGGGCCTGTATTGGGGCTCAACGAGTTTGGCAGGGTTCAGGAGGGCCAGGCCGAACGTCCTTAAGAGTGCAAAGACTTATGGCAAAGCGTGACTATTACGAAGTATTGGGTGTGGAGCGCGGGGCCAGCGAGGCGGACCTGAAAAAGGCCTACCGTCGCCTGGCGATGAAGCACCACCCGGACCGTAATCCGGATAACAAAGAATCCGAAGAAATGTTCAAAGAGGCCAACGAGGCCTACGAATGCCTGTGTGACCCTAACAAGCGTGCGGCCTACGACCAGTATGGCCATGCTGGCGTCGACCCAAGCATGGGTGGCGGCGGTGCCGGTTTTGGCGGCCAGAACTTCTCCGATATTTTTGGCGACGTGTTCAGCGACTTCTTTGGTGGTGGCCGTGGTGGGCAGCGTGGCGGTGCCCAGCGAGGCAGTGACCTGCGTTACACCCTGGAGTTGAACCTGGAAGAGGCCGTGCGCGGCACCAGCGTCAATATTCGTGTGCCGACGCTGGTTAATTGCAAACCGTGCGACGGTTCGGGTGCGAAGAAAGGCTCATCGCCGATTACTTGCCCGACCTGTGGTGGTATTGGCCAGGTGCGCATGCAGCAAGGCTTCTTCTCGGTGCAGCAGACCTGCCCGCGTTGCCATGGCCAGGGCAAGATCATTTCCGATCCATGCGACTCCTGCCAGGGCGAAGGCCGCGTCGAAGAGTACAAGACGCTCTCGGTGAAAGTGCCGGCGGGTGTGGATACCGGTGATCGTATTCGCCTGTCGGGCGAAGGCGAGGCAGGGACTCAGGGTGGTCCGACTGGCGACCTCTATGTGGTGATCAATGTGCGCGAGCACTCGATCTTCCAGCGCGATGGCAAGCATCTGTTCTGCGAAGTGCCGATCAGCTTTGTCGACGCTGCATTGGGTGGTGAGTTGGAGATTCCGACGCTTGATGGTCGAGTCAAACTCAAGATTCCTGAGGGGACTCAAACCGGCAAGCAGTTCCGCATTCGTGGCAAAGGCGTTGCGCCGGTGCGCGGTGGTGGTGCGGGTGACCTGATGTGCCGTGTGGCGGTGGAAACCCCGGTAAACCTGGGCCGTCGTCAGCGTGAACTGCTTGAGGAGTTCCGCAGCTCGCTGGAGGGCGATGACTCCCATTCGCCGAAAACCACAGGTTTCTTCGATGGCGTGAAGCGCTTTTTCGGCGACCTGTAAGGAGTGGGTATGCGACGTATAGCCGTAATGGGTGCTGCCGGGCGCATGGGCAAGACGCTGGTCGAGGCGGTGCAGCAGCGCTCGCCTGCCTCCGGGCTGACGGCGGCGATTGTTCGCCCGGGTAGCACGTTGATTGGTGCAGACGCGGGTGAGCTGGCTTCGTTGGGGCGCATCGGTGTTTCGTTGTCGGGCAATCTTGAGCGGGTGGTTGACGAGTTCGATGTGCTGATCGACTTCACCCTGCCCGAGGTGATGCTGAAAAACCTGGCGTTCTGCCGTAAGGCGGGCAAGGCCATGGTGATTGGCACCACGGGCTTGAACGCTGAGCAGAAGCAGTTGCTGGTGGAGGCGGGCAAGGATATTCCTATCGTCTTTGCTGCCAACTTCAGTGTTGGCGTGAACCTGTCGCTGAAGTTGCTGGATCTGGCAGCACGCGTGCTCGGCGATGAAGCGGATATCGAGATTATCGAGACCCATCACCGTCATAAGATTGATGCACCTTCGGGCACTGCGCTACGGATGGGCGAGGCTATCGCTGATGCGCTGGGTCGCGATCTGTCGAAAGTGGCTGTGTACGGGCGTGAAGGTCATACCGGTGAGCGTGCGCGCGACACCATTGGCTTCGCGACCGTGCGCGGTGGTGATGTGGTCGGTGATCACACTGTGCTGTTCGCTACCGAAGGCGAGCGCCTGGAGATCACGCATAAAGCCTCAAGCCGCATGACGTTCGCCAAGGGTGCGGTGCGTGCTGCGCTTTGGCTGGAGGGGCGCGAGTCGGGCCTGTATGACATGCGCGACGTACTGGATCTGCACTAATCAGTAGCTAAAACGGGGCCTCAGGATTATCCTGAGGCCCCGTTTTTACCCGCTAAGCGACGTCCTGTCGCATTCCCCTGCCTTTAAGGCTCATTAGCGGTGGACCAAAAAAGCCTTTTTCTGTAAGCTACAGCTTTAGTGTGTCCACTAAAAGCGCGCAGAATAATTCGGTGAAGAAGCGGGGTGACGTGTCCATACGTCACTCCGCTTTTTTACAACCTGCGATCGCCCTTTCAGGCTTTATTTACGGGAGGTCTTCTTGACTAAGCCAGCCATACTCGCCCTTGCTGATGGCAGCATTTTTCGCGGCGAAGCCATTGGAGCCGACGGTCAAACCGTTGGAGAGGTAGTGTTTAACACTGCCATGACCGGCTATCAGGAAATCCTTACCGATCCTTCCTACGCCCAGCAGATCGTTACCCTGACCTATCCGCACATCGGCAACACCGGTACTACACCGGAAGACGTTGAGTCTGATCGTGTCTGGTCGGCAGGTCTGGTGATTCGCGACCTGCCACTGGTTGCGAGCAACTGGCGTAACACGATGTCGCTGTCCGATTACCTGAAAGCCAACAATGTTGTGGCGATCGCCGGTATCGATACGCGCCGCCTGACGCGCATCCTGCGTGAGAAGGGCTCGCAGAACGGCTGCATCATGGTCGGTGACGATATTTCCGAAGATGCCGCGATTGCCGCGGCGCAAGGCTTTCCTGGCCTGAAGGGCATGGACCTGGCGAAAGTGGTCAGCGTCAAAGAGAAGTACGAATGGCGTTCCACGGTCTGGGATTTGAAGACGGACAGTCATGCGACCATCGATGCTGCCGAGTTGCCTTACCACGTGGTCGCCTACGACTACGGCGTGAAGTACAACATCCTGCGCATGCTGGTCGAGCGCGGTTGCCGCGTCACCGTGGTGCCGGCGCAAACCCCGGCCAGCGATGTGCTCGCCCTGCAGCCGGATGGTGTGTTCCTGTCCAACGGCCCGGGTGACCCTGAGCCTTGCGACTACGCCATCCAGGCCATCAAGGACGTGCTGGAAACCGAGATTCCGGTATTCGGCATCTGCCTCGGCCACCAACTGCTGGCCCTGGCCTCCGGCGCCAAGACCCTGAAAATGGGTCACGGCCATCACGGTGCCAACCACCCCGTGCAAGACCTGGACACCGGCGTTGTGATGATCACCAGCCAGAACCACGGTTTTGCGGTAGATGAAGCCACCTTGCCGAGCAACGTGCGCGCCATTCACAAGTCGCTGTTCGACGGTTCCCTGCAGGGTATCGAGCGCACCGACAAGAGCGCGTTCAGCTTCCAGGGCCACCCTGAAGCCAGCCCGGGCCCGAACGACGTAGCGCCGCTGTTCGACCGTTTCATCAATGAGATGGCCAAGCGACGCTGACTGAGCGGCCTGCGGGCGGCCCCGACTCGGTGGCCCCCGCAGGCTCTTCAAAGAGTGTTCAAGACGGCTTGCCGACTGACCTGCGGATTTGAGTGACAAACCCATGCCAAAACGTACAGACATAAAAAGCATCCTGATTCTCGGCGCTGGCCCGATCGTGATCGGCCAGGCCTGCGAATTCGACTACTCCGGCGCCCAGGCCTGCAAAGCCCTGCGCGAGGAGGGTTACCGCGTCATCCTGGTGAACTCCAACCCAGCGACCATCATGACCGATCCGGACATGGCCGACGCCACCTACATCGAGCCGATCAAGTGGCAGACCGTTGCCAAGATCATCGAGAAAGAGTGTCCGGACGCGCTGCTGCCAACCATGGGTGGCCAGACCGCGCTGAACTGCGCCCTGGACCTGGAGCGCGAAGGCGTCCTGGAGAAATTCGGCGTAGAAATGATCGGCGCCAATGCCGATACCATCGACAAGGCGGAAGACCGTTCGCGCTTTGACAAGGCGATGAAGTCCATCGGCCTGGACTGCCCGCGCTCGGGCATCGCCCACAGCATGGAAGAAGCCAACGCAGTGCTCGAGAAGCTCGGCTTCCCGTGCATCATCCGTCCGTCCTTCACCATGGGTGGCACCGGCGGCGGTATCGCTTACAACCGTGAAGAGTTCGAGGAAATCTGCGCCCGTGGTCTGGACCTGTCGCCGACCAAAGAGCTGCTGATCGACGAATCCCTGATCGGCTGGAAAGAGTACGAGATGGAGGTTGTCCGCGATAAGAAGGACAACTGCATCATCGTCTGCTCCATTGAAAACTTTGACCCGATGGGCGTGCACACCGGTGACTCGATCACTGTTGCGCCGGCGCAAACCCTGACGGACAAGGAATACCAGATCATGCGTAACGCCTCCTTGGCGGTGCTGCGCGAGATCGGCGTGGAAACCGGCGGCTCCAACGTCCAGTTCGGCATCTGCCCGAACACTGGTCGCATGGTCGTCATTGAGATGAACCCGCGGGTATCCCGTTCCTCGGCCCTGGCCTCGAAAGCCACTGGTTTCCCGATTGCGCGTATCGCTGCCAAGCTGGCGATCGGTTATACCCTGGACGAGCTGCAGAACGAAATCACCGGTGGCGCTACTCCTGCGTCCTTCGAGCCGTCGATCGATTACGTCGTGACCAAGCTGCCACGTTTCGCTTTCGAGAAATTCCCGAAAGCCGACGCGCGCCTGACCACTCAAATGAAGTCGGTCGGTGAAGTCATGGCCATCGGCCGGACTTTCCAGGAATCCCTGCAGAAAGCTTTGCGCGGCCTGGAAGTGGGCGTTTGCGGCCTGGACGAGAAGCTCGACCTGAGCAATCCGGAAAGCATGAGCATCCTTAAGCGCGAACTGACCGTGCCGGGCGCCGAGCGCATCTGGTACGTGGCGGACGCCTTCCGCGCCGGTCTGTCGGTCGAAGATATCTTCGGCATGAACATGATCGACCCGTGGTTCCTGGTGCAGATCGAAGATCTGATCAAGGAAGAAGAGAAAGTTAAGACCCTGGGTCTGGCCAGCATCGATCGCGACCTGATGTTCAAGCTCAAGCGCAAAGGCTTCTCCGACATGCGTCTGGCCAAGCTGCTGGGCGTGACAGAGAAAGCGCTGCGTCGCCACCGTCACAAGCTGGAGATCTTCCCGGTCTACAAGCGCGTTGACACCTGCGCGGCCGAGTTCGCCACCGACACCGCGTACATGTACTCGACTTACGAGGAAGAGTGCGAAGCCGCGCCTTCGGGTCGCGACAAGATCATCATCCTCGGCGGCGGTCCAAACCGTATCGGCCAAGGCATCGAGTTCGACTACTGCTGCGTACACGCTGCACTGGCCCTGCGCGAAGACGGTTACGAGACCATCATGGTCAACTGCAACCCGGAAACCGTTTCCACAGACTACGACACCTCCGATCGCCTGTACTTCGAGCCAGTGACCCTGGAAGACGTGCTGGAAATCTGCCGGGTCGAGAAGCCTAAAGGCGTGATCGTCCAGTACGGCGGCCAGACCCCGCTGAAATTGGCGCGTGCCCTGGAAGAGGCTGGCGTGCCGATCATCGGTACCAGCCCTGATGCCATCGACCGTGCTGAAGACCGTGAGCGCTTCCAGCAAATGGTTGAGCGCCTGAACCTGCGTCAGCCGCCAAACGCCACTGTGCGCAGCGAAGACGAAGCCATCCGTGCAGCCAGCAAGATCGGCTACCCGCTGGTGGTGCGTCCGTCCTACGTACTGGGCGGCCGGGCGATGGAGATCGTCTACGAAGAAGAAGAACTCAAGCGCTACCTGCGTGATGCAGTGAAAGTGTCCAACGACAGCCCGGTGCTGCTGGACCACTTCCTCAACTGCGCCATCGAAATGGACGTGGACGCGGTGTGCGACGGTACCGACGTGGTGATCGGCGCGATCATGCAGCACATCGAACAAGCGGGCGTTCACTCTGGTGACTCTGCGTGCTCGCTGCCGCCGTACTCGCTGCCGGCGCACATCCAGGACGAGATGCGTGAACAGGTCAAGAAAATGGCCCTGGAACTCGGTGTGGTCGGCCTGATGAACGTACAGTTGGCGCTGCAAGGCGAAGACATCTACGTCATCGAAGTCAACCCGCGCGCTTCGCGTACCGTGCCGTTTGTTTCCAAGTGCATCGGTGTCTCCCTGGCCATGATCGCCGCTCGCGTGATGGCCGGTAAGACCCTGAAGGAAATCGGCTTCACCAAGGAAATCATTCCGAACTTCTACAGCGTGAAAGAGGCGGTGTTCCCATTCGCCAAGTTCCCTGGTGTTGACCCGATCCTGGGCCCGGAGATGAAGTCCACCGGTGAAGTGATGGGCGTAGGCGATACCTTCGGTGAAGCGTTCGCCAAGGCCCAGATGGGGGCCAGCGAAGTGCTGCCGACCGGCGGTACCGCATTTATCAGTGTGCGTGATGACGACAAGCCACTGGTTGCAGGGGTTGCCCGTGATCTGATCAACTTGGGCTTTGAAGTCGTGGCTACTGCCGGGACCGCCAAGCTGATCGAAGCTGCCGGCCTGAAAGTACGTCGCGTGAACAAGGTGACGGAAGGCCGTCCGCACGTGGTCGACATGATCAAGAATGACGAAGTTACCCTGATCATCAACACCACCGAAGGTCGTCAGTCGATCGCGGATTCCTACTCCATTCGTCGTAATGCCTTGCAGCACAAGATCTACTGCACCACCACTATTGCTGCTGGCGAAGCCATCTGCGAAGCGCTCAAGTTCGGTCCGGAAAAGACCGTGCGTCGCTTGCAGGATCTACACGCAGGATTGAAGGCATGACCAAATACCCAATGACCGTCCAGGGCGCCAAGGCCCTGGAAGAGGAACACGCCCATCTGACCAAGGTTGTACGTCCAAAGCTGAGCCAGGACATCGGTACGGCCCGCGAGCTGGGTGACTTGAAGGAAAACGCTGAATACCATGCTGCTCGTGAACAGCAGGGTATGGTTGAGGCGCGGATTCGTGACATTGAGGGCCGCATGCAGAATGCGGTGATCATCGACGTCACGACCATCCCGCATACCGGCAAAGTGATTTTCGGTACTACTGTGGAAATCGCCAACGTCGAGACCGATGAGCGTGTTGTTTACCACATCGTGGGTGAAGATGAAGCTGACTTCAAACTCGGAAAAATCTCTGTCGGCTCGCCACTCGCCCGCGCCTTGATTGCCAAGGAGGAGGGTGATGTGGTTTCCGTCAAGACGCCGGGTGGCGTGATCGAGTACGAGATCGTTGAAGTTCGCCACGTCTGAAAGGCGGCGCCCGCTTCGTGCGGGCGCCATGCTTTGGCAGCTCTCCCAGATGCTTTGGGTCGGCGGCCTGTGGCTGTTACATATTGGTGTGTTACCGGCGCTGGGCCTGATTGGCCTGGCACCGTTGCTGATCGATGAGGTCGACGGATTATTGAGTGCACTGCTGGTAGGTTTTGCGGCAGCGTGCGTGATGCTTCAGGCGTTAGTGCTGATCAAGGCTGAGGGCTTGGGGAGTTTGTGGCGGGATATTCGTGGGCAACTGCTGTTGATGGCGCTGTATGCGTGCGCAATGTTTTGCGTGGTGCGTGTATGGCTGCCGGAAGCGTTGCGCTGGCAGTTATTCAGCTATCTTGTGCTAGGGTTCTCCGGTCTGGTGCTGGTTATGCAGCCTGCGCCGGGATGGAGTGGCAGGGCGCGCGAAGCACGCCCTTGACCCTTTTTGTAATTTAAAAGCTACTTGAAACGGTGTACGTTCGACAGTTGCTTGTTGACGCTGAAGTTCTTGCGATACAGCAGCGCCATCTTGCCGATGACCTGAACCAGGTCCGCTTTGCCGACCTTGCACAGTTCTGCAACGGCGGCCAAACGCGCTTCGCGATCAAGGATATTGACCTTGATCTTGATCAGCTCGTGATCGTTCAGTGCGCGTTCAAATTCGGCTAACACACCTTCAGTCAACCCGTTGTCTGCCACAATCAGAACTGGTTTCAGATGGTGGCCAATGGATTTGTACTGTTTCTTCTGCTCTTGAGTGAGCGGCATAATCTGACCCCTGCGTCTGATCTTGTAAAAAGCGGCGGCCAGTTTACCCGAGCGAGTCCGGGACCGCCCAGTTAATCACGACCCGTTTTATTTTCGAGGTGGCCCGTGGCCCGTTCCAAAACTAGCCTTAAGTGGCTGCAAGAGCATTTCAACGATCCTTACGTCAAAAAGGCGCAGAAGGATGGGTACCGTTCCCGGGCCAGCTACAAGCTGTTGGAGATCCAGGACAAGGACAAGTTGATTCGTCCAGGCATGAGCGTTATTGACCTTGGTGCGGCCCCTGGTGGCTGGTCCCAGGTGACCAGTCGTCTGATTGGTGGGCAAGGTCGGCTGATCGCCTCCGACATCCTTGAGATGGACAGCATCCCGGATGTCACCTTCGTGCACGGTGATTTTACCCAGGACGCCGTGCTGGCTGAGATTTTGGAAGCTGTAGGAAATTCGCAGGTAGACCTTGTGATTTCCGACATGGCCCCCAATATGAGTGGATTACCGGCTGTTGATATGCCGCGAGCCATGTTCCTGTGCGAATTGGCATTGGATTTGGCGGGTCGCGTATTGCGTCCAGGTGGCGATTTCCTGGTGAAGGTGTTCCAGGGCGAGGGTTTCGACGAGTATCACAAGAACATCCGAAAGTTGTTCGACAAGGTACAGACACGTAAACCGGACTCCTCTCGGGACAGGTCCAGAGAGCAATACCTGTTGTGCCGCGGCTTCCGTGGCGTCGAAGGCGCGGCGAGTGAAGAGCGTTTTTGAGAAATTCGAGGAAGGCGATAGGTTTTTTTATATCGCTTTCGTCACGAAGCTTTACGAATATTGTGTAGTCAAAGTTTCACAAAGGGTTACAGACGGCGCCTGCCAGAGTTGTAGGTAATGTAGTAAGTTAGGCCGGTGAATATCATGCGAAGCGCGCGCCAGTAGCGGAGCTTGCTTCAGAGGGTAGTTAATTGAACGATATGGCAAAGAATCTGATCCTGTGGTTGATCATCGCGGCTGTCCTGGTGACGGTGATGAACAACTTCTCCAGCCCTAACGAGCCGCAGACCCTCAACTATTCCGACTTCATCCAGCAAGTTAAGGATGGCAAGGTCGAGCGCGTAGCGGTTGATGGCTACGTGATTACCGGTAAGCGCAACGACGGCGACAGCTTCAAGACCATTCGTCCGGCAATCCAGGACAACGGTCTGATTGGCGACCTGGTGGATAACCATGTGGTTGTCGAAGGCAAGCAGCCTGAACAGCAAAGCATCTGGACTCAACTCCTGGTGGCGAGCTTCCCGATCCTGGTGATTATCGCCGTGTTCATGTTCTTCATGCGCCAGATGCAAGGTGGTGCGGGAGGCAAGGGCGGGCCGATGAGCTTCGGCAAGAGCAAGGCACGCCTGCTCTCCGAAGATCAGGTGAAGACCACCCTGGCTGACGTTGCCGGTTGCGACGAGGCCAAGGAAGAAGTCGGCGAGTTGGTTGAGTTCCTGCGTGATCCGGGCAAGTTCCAGCGCCTGGGTGGCCGTATTCCTCGTGGTGTGTTGATGGTAGGTCCTCCGGGTACCGGTAAAACCTTGCTGGCCAAGGCGATTGCCGGTGAAGCCAAGGTGCCTTTCTTCACTATTTCCGGTTCTGACTTCGTCGAGATGTTCGTTGGTGTGGGTGCCAGCCGTGTTCGCGATATGTTCGAACAGGCCAAGAAGCATGCCCCGTGCATCATTTTTATCGATGAAATCGATGCCGTTGGTCGCCATCGTGGCGCCGGCATGGGTGGTGGTCACGACGAGCGTGAGCAGACCCTCAACCAGTTGCTGGTAGAGATGGATGGTTTCGAGATGAATGACGGCATTATCGTCATCGCTGCGACCAACCGTCCTGACGTGCTGGACCCTGCGTTGTTGCGTCCAGGCCGTTTCGACCGCCAGGTGGTGGTTGGCCTGCCGGATATCCGAGGTCGTGAACAGATTCTGAAAGTACACATGCGTAAAGTGCCAATGGGCGACGACGTGGCTCCGGCTGTGATCGCCCGTGGTACTCCAGGTTTCTCCGGTGCTGACCTGGCCAACCTGGTCAACGAGGCTTCGCTGTTCGCGGCACGTACCGGCAAGCGCATCGTTGAAATGAAAGAGTTCGAGCTGGCCAAAGACAAGATCATGATGGGCGCCGAGCGCAAATCCATGGTCATGTCCGAGAAAGAGAAACAGAACACTGCTTATCACGAGGCAGGTCACGCCATTGTGGGTCGCGTTGTGCCTGAGCATGACCCGGTCTACAAGGTGTCGATCATTCCTCGTGGTCGGGCGCTGGGCGTGACTATGTTCTTGCCCGAGGAGGATCGCTACAGCCTCTCCAAGCGAGCACTCATCAGCCAGATTTGCTCACTGTACGGTGGTCGAATTGCTGAAGAAATGACCCTTGGTTTCGACGGTGTGACTACTGGCGCATCCAACGACATCATGCGTGCCAGCCAGATTGCGCGGAACATGGTGACGAAGTGGGGGTTGTCGGAGAAACTCGGGCCCTTGATGTATGCCGAGGAAGAAGGTGAAGTGTTCCTGGGTCGTGGCGGCGGCGGTCAAAGCGCCAGTTTCTCCGGCGAGACAGCCAAGCTGATCGACTCCGAGGTTCGCAGCATCATTGACCAGTGCTACGGCACGGCCAAGCAGATCCTGACCGACAACCGTGACAAGCTGGATGCCATGGCTGACGCGCTGATGAAGTACGAAACCATCGATGCCGACCAGATCGACGACATCATGGCGGGCCGTACCCCGCGTGAACCTCGAGATTGGGAAGGTGGTTCGGGCACCTCGGGCACTCCGCCCGTAGTTCAGAACGAGCGCCCTGAAACCCCAATCGGCGGCCCGGCAGCTGACCACTAAGGTTTGAAATGACTTCTGCTTTGTCCTCTACCCGGTTGCCTTGCGGCAACCGGGTTCTTGATTTGGCCCATACGCATGTCATGGGTATTCTCAATGTAACCCCTGATTCCTTCTCCGATGGTGGCCGTTTTAGCCAGGTGGACGCTGCGTTGCGCCACGCCGAGGCGATGGTGGCTGCTGGCGCGACCTTGATAGATGTCGGCGGCGAATCGACGCGGCCTGGCGCTCGTGTGGTTTCTCCTTTGGAAGAGTTGGAGCGAGTGGCGCCAGTTGTCGAGCGCATCGCCCGTGAGCTGGATGTGATCATCTCGGTAGATACTTCCACTCCGGCAGTGATGCGTGAAACTGCTCGTCTCGGGGCGGGGCTTATCAACGACGTACGTTCGCTACGGCGTGACGGTGCCCTTGACGCCGCCGCAGCGACCGGCCTGCCTGTCTGTTTGATGCATATGCTGGGTGAGCCCGGCAATATGCAGGATGATCCGCACTACAGCGATCTGGTTGGCGAAGTGAGTGGTTTCCTTGCTGACAGGATTGCCCTGTGCGTGAGTGCGGGGATTGCGCCTGAGAAGATCATCCTTGATCCGGGGTTTGGCTTCGCCAAGACCCTGGAGCACAATTTAAGCCTGTTCAAGCATATGGATGCCCTGCATGCCCTTGGTCGCCCGCTGTTGGTCGGCGTTTCGCGCAAGAGCATGATCGGGCTCGCCTTGAATCGCCCGGTGGGTGAGCGTTTGTATGGAGGCTTGGCGCTTGCGGCGCTCGCCGTGACCAAGGGTGCACGTATTTTGCGTGTGCATGATGTCGCCGAAACCGTCGATGTAGTGCGCATGCTCGCTGCTGTAGAATCAGCCGAATAAGAATGATGGAGCACTTATGACTAGAAAATATTTTGGCACCGACGGTATTCGTGGTCGGGTCGGCGAATTCCCTATCACTCCTGATTTTATGCTCAAGCTGGGTTGGGCGGCAGGCATGGCGTTCCGCAGTATGGGGGCGTGCCGCATCCTGGTCGGCAAGGACACCCGTATCTCGGGTTACATGTTTGAGTCTGCGCTGGAGGCTGGCTTGTCCGCCGCCGGAGCCGATGTGATGTTGCTGGGCCCTATGCCGACACCGGCGATCGCCTACCTGACGCGTACCTTTCACGCTGAAGCCGGGATTGTGATCAGTGCCTCCCATAACCCCCATGATGACAATGGCATCAAGTTTTTCTCGGGGCAGGGCACCAAACTGCCTGATGAAATCGAGCTGATGATCGAGGAACTGCTGGATGCACCAATGACGGTGGTCGAGTCCAGTAAGCTGGGCAAGGTCTCGCGCATTAATGACGCATCTGGCCGTTACATCGAATTCTGTAAAAGCAGCGTTCCGAGCAGCACCAATTTTGCCGGGTTAAAGATTGTTGTCGATTGCGCCCATGGAGCGACCTATAAGGTTGCGCCAAGCGTGTTCAAGGAGCTGGGCGCGCAGGTCACCGTGCTGTCGGCTCAGCCAAACGGGTTGAACATCAACGACAACTGCGGCTCCACGCACATGGAGCAGCTGCAGGCCGCTGTTCTGGCTGAGCATGCAGACCTGGGCATCGCTTTCGATGGTGATGGCGACCGTGTCTTGATGGTGGATCACACCGGCATGATCGTGGATGGTGATGACCTGCTGTTCATTATTGCTCGTGATCTGCATGAGCGTAACAAACTGCAAGGTGGGGTGGTCGGCACCCTCATGAGTAATCTCGGTCTGGAATTGGCCTTGGCTGAGCTAGGGATTCCCTTCGTTCGCGCCAACGTCGGTGACCGTTATGTGATCGCCGAGCTGCTGGAGCGAAATTGGTTGGTCGGTGGTGAGAACTCGGGGCACGTGGTTTGCTTCCAGCACACCACCACGGGTGACGCGATCATCGCTGCGCTGCAGGTGTTATTGGCCCTTCGTCGTCGTGAGGAGAGCCTGGCACAGGCGCGCCAAGCCCTGCGCAAATGCCCGCAAGTGCTGCTCAATGTGCGTTTTGCCGGTGGCGAGAATCCAATCGAGCATCCAGCAGTCAAAGAGGCTTGCGAGCGCGTAACCCAGGCAATGGCTGGGCGTGGGCGTGTATTATTGCGCAAGTCTGGCACAGAGCCTCTGGTGCGCGTCATGGTTGAAGGCGAGGATGAAATACAGGTTCGCAGTCATGCCGAAGACCTGGCAAAACTAGTAACTGAAGTTTGCGCCTGAATTCGGCTTGCCAGTAATGATGTGGTTGGGTAACATCTGCGCCCACTTTGACCGACGAGGTACAGCATGCGTCGCACTATGGTAGCTGGTAACTGGAAGATGCACGGTACCCGCGCCAGTGTCGCTGAGCTGATTAATGGCCTTCGTCACTTGGCCTTGCCTACCGGTGTTGATATCGCGGTTTTCCCGCCTTGCTTGCATATCAACCAAGTGGTTGATGGTTTGAAAGGCAAGTCGATTCAGGTCGGCGCGCAGAACTCTGCGGTGGAACCCATGCAAGGTGCGTTGACTGGCGAGATTTCGCCAAGTCAGTTGGTTGATGCGGGTTGTTCCTATGTGCTTGTCGGGCACTCCGAGCGTCGTCAGATGATGGGCGAGCGTGATGGGATACTCAACCGCAAGTTCGCAGCGGCACAGGCTTGTGGCTTGATTCCAGTGTTGTGCATAGGGGAGACCCTTGAGCAGCGTGAATCGGGCAAGACTCTTGAAGTTGTCTCGCGTCAGCTGGGCAGCATCATCGAGGAGTTGGGTGTTGGTGCATTTGCAAAGGCAGTTATTGCTTACGAGCCGGTCTGGGCCATTGGTACCGGGCTGACTGCTACGCCGCAACAAGCGCAGGATGTGCACGCAGCCATTCGCGCGCAGTTGGCGGCAGAGAATTCTGAAGTCGCGCAAGGTGTGCGGCTTCTATACGGCGGCAGCGTGAAGGCGGCCAATGCGGTCGAACTGTTCGGCATGCCGGATATCGATGGGGGGCTCATTGGTGGAGCTTCCCTGAATGCAGATGAGTTCGGTGCGATCTGTCGCGCCGCGGGAAACTGAAAAAATGCTGGAAACAGTCGTAGTCGTTTTTCATCTGTTGGCTGCCCTGAGCGTAGTGGCTCTGGTTTTGTTGCAACAGGGTAAAGGTGCGGATGCTGGTGCGTCTTTCGGTGCAGGTGCTTCAAATACTGTGTTCGGAAGCCAAGGTTCCTCTACCTTTCTTAGTAAGTTTACTGCTATACTTGCCGCCGGTTTCTTCATAACCAGCTTGGGGTTAGGTTACTTTGCTAAAGAGAAAGCTCATGTGCTGACTCAAGTAGGTCTCCCAAACCCAGCAGTGTTGGAAGTACCAAAAGCAAAACCGGCTTCTGATGATGTCCCGGTGCTTCAAGAGCAAAAGTCGGCTACCCCAGCGACTGACGTGCCTCCAGCTCAAGAGCAGAAGTAAGAAGGTTGTAAACGCTGTATTGCCGAGGTGGTGGAATTGGTAGACACGCAACCTTGAGGTGGTTGTGCCCATAGGGTGTAGGGGTTCGAGTCCCCTTCTCGGTACCAATTATCAGGAGAGCCCGCTGTTGCGGGCTTTCTTGTAGGTGGAAGGTTACATTGACCCTGTAAGGGATCGGTCGTATACTTCCGCCCCAGCTTTGTCGCGGGGTGGAGCAGTCTGGTAGCTCGTCGGGCTCATAACCCGAAGGTCGTCGGTTCAAATCCGGCCCCCGCAACCAGTTTTAGCGGAGCCCCTTTTAAGGGGCTTTTTGTTAGCTGGACACTTTCAACGCCGCTGTTCGACGGCGTTTCAAGGATGGGCGTTTCGCCCATTTTTTTATTTTGCACAGCATGCACATACATGCACGAGGGGGTTCAGGTGTCGAGCAAGCTAGAAGAGTTGCAGGCCTTGTTGGCCCCGGTGATCGTGGCCCTAGGCTATGAATGCTGGGGTATTGAGTTTTCGGCTCAAGGTCGCCACTCAATGTTGCGCGTTTATATCGATAAAGAGGGCGGTGTGCTGGTGGACGATTGTGCCATTGTCAGCCGTCAGATCAGCGGTGTGCTGGATGTTGAAGATCCAATCGCCGTTGAATACACCCTCGAAGTTTCCTCGCCAGGCATGGAACGCCCACTGTTCACTATTGATCAGTTTGCAAAATTTGCCGGTGAACAAGTGAAGATCAAGCTGCGATCCCCTTTTGAAGGGCGACGCAACTTTCAGGGCCTTCTGCGCGGTGTAGAAGAGCAGGATGTCGTGGTGCAGGTAGAAGACCATGAATTCCTGTTGCCGATCGATATGATCGACAAGGCCAACATTATTCCCAGTTTTGACTGAGACGCGGATCCCGCGGATCCAATGGCTTGCGAAAGGCGAGGCGTACGATGAGCAAAGAAGTACTGCTGGTTGTTGAGTCGGTATCCAATGAAAAGGGCGTACCGGCAAACGTGATTTTTGAAGCGCTGGAGCTGGCCCTGGCCACCGCTACCAAAAAGCGTTTTGAAGACGAAGTTGATCTGCGTGTGGAAATCAACCGCCACACCGGTGCCTATGAGACTTTCCGTCGCTGGACGGTCGTCGAAGAAGCCGATCTTGATGATCCGGCCATCGAAACCTGGCCGAGCAAGGTTGCCGAAACGCATCCAGGTGCCAAGGTTGGTGATGTCGTCGAAGAAAAGATCGAATCGATCGAGTTCGGCCGTATTGCCGCACAGACCGCCAAACAGGTCATCGTGCAGAAGGTTCGCGAAGCCGAGCGCGCTCAAGTCGTCGACGCCTATCGCGAGCGCCTGGGTGAAATCATCTCGGGCACCGTGAAGAAAGTCACCCGCGACAACGTGATCGTCGACCTGGGGAACAACGCCGAAGCGTTGCTGGCCCGCGAAGACATCATCTCGCGCGAAACCTTCCGCGTCGGCGTGCGCTTGCGTGCGCTGCTCAAGGAAATCCGCACCGAGAACCGCGGCCCTCAGTTGATCCTGTCGCGTACCGCGCCGGAAATGCTGATTGAGCTGTTCCGTATCGAAGTGCCGGAAATCGCCGAAGGCCTGATCGAAGTCATGGCTGCGTCCCGCGACCCGGGTTCGCGTGCCAAGATCGCGGTCCGTTCCAAGGACAAACGCATCGACCCGCAAGGCGCTTGCATCGGTATGCGCGGTTCGCGCGTCCAGGCAGTGTCGGGCGAATTGGGCGGTGAGCGTGTGGACATCGTCCTCTGGGACGATAACCCGGCGCAGTTTGTGATCAACGCCATGTCGCCGGCTGAAGTGGCGGCAATTATCGTTGACGAAGATGCCCATGCAATGGACATCGCCGTTGGCGCAGACAATCTGGCTCAGGCCATTGGTCGTGGTGGTCAGAACGTGCGTCTGGCCAGCCAACTGACCGGTTGGACCCTGAACGTGATGACCGAATCGGACATCCAGGCTAAGCAGCAAGCTGAAACCGGTGACATCCTGCGCAACTTCATCGAAGAGCTGGAAGTCGATGAAGACCTGGCGCAGGTGCTGGTAGATGAAGGCTTCACCAGCCTGGAAGAGATTGCCTACGTACCGTTGGAAGAAATGCTCAACATCGACGGCTTTGACGAAGACACCGTCAACGAGCTTCGCGCTCGGGCCAAGGATCGTTTGTTGACTAAAGCCATCGCTACTGAGGAAAAGCTGGCAGACGCCCATCCGGCCGAAGACCTGCTCTCGCTTGAGGGTATGGACAAGGATTTGGCGATGGAACTGGCGGTGCGCGGCGTAATTACCCGCGAAGACCTGGCCGAGCAGTCTATTGACGATCTGCTCGACATCGACGGCATTGACGATGATCGTGCCGGCAAGTTGATCATGGCCGCCCGAGCCCATTGGTTCGAGTAATTAGGCGCGGCCTGAGGAGAGAAGTGCATGACGCAAGTCACGGTGAAACAACTGGCCGATGAGGTCAAAACACCGGTAGAGCGCCTGTTGCAGCAGATGCGTGAGGCAGGTCTGCCGCACACCGCCGCCGATGAAGGTGTGAGCGATAGTGAGAAGCAGTCTTTGCTGACTCACTTGAAGAGCAGCCACAAGGCGAAAGTGGAAGAACCGCGCAAGATTACATTGCAGCGCAAAACCACCAGCACCCTGCGTGTTGCAGGTAGCAAGAGCATCAGCGTTGAAGTGCGTAAGAAGAAAGTCTTCGTACAGCGCAGCCCGGAAGAAATCGAAGCCGAGCGCAAACGCGAACTGGAAGAACGTCGCGCAGTAGAAAATGCTGCACGTCAGAAGGCTGAAGAAGAAGCCAAGCGTCGCGCCGAAGAAGAAGCGCGTCGCCAGCCTGCTGCTGCGCAACCTGCTGCCACTGAAGCGGCCGCCGCCCCTGTTGAAGCAGTGCGTGAGGCCGCCCCGGTTGCCGCTGCACCTGCTCCTGCAGCAGACGCCCGCAAGCGCGACGAACCTCGTCGTCCGGACAAGCCACGTGCCGACGATAACAATCGTCGCGGTGGTGGTGGCGATGGCGAGCGTAAAAATGCTCCGCATCGTGCTTCGGTCAAAGAGAAAGCGCCTGCTCCACGCGTTGCCCCGCGTACTACCGACGAAGAAAGCGATGGCTTCCGTCGTGGTGGTCGCGGCAAGGCCAAGCTGAAAAAACGCAACGCCCACGGTTTCCAGAGCCCAACCGGCCCTGTCGTGCGTGATGTGCAGATCGGCGAGACCATTTCTGTTGGCGATCTCGCCAATCAGATGTCGGTCAAGGCTGCTGAAATCATCAAGTTCATGTTCAAACTGGGTACTCCAGCGACCATCAACCAGGTGCTTGATCAGGAAACTGCTCAGCTTGTGGCTGAGGAGTTGGGCCACAAAGTGACCCTGGTCAGCGATACCGCTCTGGAAGACTCCTTGGCCGAGTCCTTGAAGTTTGAAGGTGAGACGTTCTCCCGTGCGCCAGTTGTGACCGTAATGGGCCACGTTGACCATGGTAAGACTTCGCTGCTCGACTACATTCGTCGTGCCAAGGTAGCTGCTGGCGAAGCCGGCGGTATCACCCAGCACATCGGCGCGTACCACGTTGAAACCGAACGCGGCATGGTCACCTTCCTCGACACCCCAGGTCACGCCGCGTTTACCGCAATGCGTGCCCGTGGTGCCAAGGCAACTGACATCGTGATTCTGGTAGTTGCAGCGGACGACGGCGTAATGCCGCAGACCATTGAAGCGGTCCAGCACGCCAAGGCCGCTGGTGTTCCACTGGTTGTCGCAGTGAACAAAATCGACAAGCCGGGCGCCGATCTTGATCGCATCCGTAGCGAACTGTCGGTTCACGGCGTGACTTCCGAAGAGTGGGGCGGTGATACGCCATTCGTTTCGGTTTCGGCGAAAGTCGGTACCGGCGTAGACGAACTGCTCGAAGCGGTCCTGCTGCAAGCTGAAGTACTCGAACTGAAAGCAACTCCATCGGCCCCGGGTCGTGGTGTTGTGGTTGAATCGCGTCTCGACAAAGGTCGTGGCCCGGTTGCAACCGTTCTGGTTCAAGACGGTACCCTGCGCCAAGGCGACATGGTCCTGGTCGGTTCGAACTATGGCCGTGTACGTGCCATGCTCGACGAGAACGGCAAGCCAATCAAAGAAGCGGGTCCTTCCATCCCTGTCGAGATCCTCGGCCTGGACGGTACTCCGGACGCTGGCGACGAGATGAGCGTAGTTGCCGACGAGAAGAAAGCCCGTGAAGTGGCTCTGTTCCGTCAAGGCAAGTTCCGCGAAGTCAAACTGGCTCGCGCGCACGCCGGCAAGCTGGAGAACATCTTCGAGAACATGGGCCAGGCAGAGAAGAAGACGCTCAACATCGTCCTCAAATCTGACGTCCGTGGTTCCCTCGAAGCGTTGAACGGCGCCTTGAACGGCCTGGGTAACGACGAAGTGCAAGTGCGTGTTGTCGGTGGCGGTGTCGGTGGTATCACCGAATCCGACGCCAACCTGGCACTGGCTTCCAACGCTGTACTGTTCGGCTTCAACGTGCGTGCCGATGCTGGCGCTCGCAAGATCGTCGAGCAGGAAGGCCTGGACATGCGTTACTACAACGTCATCTACGACATCATCGAAGACGTCAAGAAAGCCCTTACCGGCATGCTTGGCAGTGACGTCCGGGAGAACATCCTGGGTGTTGCCGAGGTGCGTGATGTGTTCCGTTCGCCGAAATTCGGCGCGATCGCCGGTTGCATGGTTATCGAAGGTGTCGTGCACCGTAACCGTCCAATCCGTGTACTGCGTGAAGACATCGTTATCTTCGAAGGCGAGCTGGAATCCCTGCGCCGCTTCAAGGATGACGCTTCTGAAGTACGTGCCGGCATGGAATGCGGTATCGGCGTCAAGAGCTACAACGACGTCAAGGCTGGCGACAAGATCGAAGTCTACGAGAAGGTTCAGGTTGCTCGCAGCCTCTAACTCGCGCACTTTCGGAGCCACGCAACGTGTGGGCATGCAAATGCCCCGCGTAGCGTACGGACTCTAAACGCAACGCCCGGTCTGGCTTTTGTCAGGCCGGGCGTTTGCCGCTTTCAGACCCCACGGGTTTCACCGTGTGGCAGTAACAGGTAACAAGACATGGCAAAAGAATACAGCCGTACCCAGCGTATCGGTGATCAGATGCAGCGTGAGCTGGCCCAACTGATCCGCCGCGAAGTCAAAGACCCCCGCGTTGGGCTGGTCACCATCACCGCAGTTGAAGTGAGCCGTGACGTAGGTCACGCCAAGATCTTTATCACCGTGATGGGGCAGGACAGCAGCGAAGAAATCGCACAAAGCATCAAGGTGCTCAACTCGGCCGCAGGTTTCTTGCGCATGCAGTTGGCCCGCGAAATGAAGCTGCGCAGCGTCCCACAGTTGCACTTTCACTACGACGAAAGCGTCGTTCGGGGTGCGCATCTGTCGGCACTGATCGAGCGCGCCGTGGCGGAAGACAGTCAGCACCCGTCCACACCTGAAGACGCCAAGGAGTAAGCGGTGGCTCAGGTCAAACGTATCCGTCGCAACGTCAGCGGCATCATTCTGCTCGACAAGCCCATTGGCTTTACTTCCAATGCCGCGCTGCAGAAGGTCCGCTGGCTGCTCAACGCCGAGAAGGCCGGGCACACCGGCAGCCTCGATCCACTGGCCACCGGCGTACTGCCGTTGTGCTTTGGCGAGGCCACCAAGTTCTCGCAGTACCTGCTCGATTCCGACAAGGGTTATGAAACCCTGATGCAACTGGGCAAGACCACCACCACGGCGGATGCTGAAGGTGATGTTTTGCAGGTTCGCGACGTGACCGTTGGTCGTGCTGACATCGAAGCTGCTTTACCCGCTTTTCGTGGAGAAATCAGTCAGATACCGCCGATGTACTCGGCGCTCAAGCGGGATGGGCAGCCACTTTACAAGCTGGCACGTGCGGGCGAAGTAGTGGAGCGCGAACCGCGTTCTGTTACTATTGCGCGCTTGGAATTGCTCGCCTGTGAAGGCGACACTGCCCGCCTGGCCGTGGACTGCAGCAAAGGCACTTATATCCGTACCCTGGTGGAAGATATTGGTGAAAAGCTCGGTTGCGGCGCGTACGTTGCAGAACTGCGACGCACCCAGGCCGGGCCTTTCAGCCTGGCCCAGACGGTCACGCTGGAAGAGTTGGAAGCGGTACACGCCGAAGGCGGCAACGAAGCGGTTGATCGCTTCCTGATGCCATCGGACAGCGGTTTGCTCGATTGGCCGTTGCTGCACTTCTCGGAGCACAGCGCGTTCTACTGGCTCAACGGCCAGCCGGTACGTGCCCCGGATGCCCCGAAGTTCGGCATGGTGCGGGTACAGGATCATAACGGTCGCTTTATCGGTATCGGTGAAGTGAGCGAAGACGGGCGCATCGCGCCGCGTCGACTGATTCGGTCAGAATGACCGGAACCAGTTTGTGGTAAAAGCGTAGCGAGCGAAGGTAAGACAAGGAAAAAACAGACGAGGAAGCGGAGTTAACTGCTGTTAATGAGCATTCCGAGTCTGTTTTTGACGCAGGATTACCGAGCGCAGTAGCTTTTACGCAAACTGGGACGAGTGTGGCTGTTAACAGGCACGGTCAACACTCATTTTTAGATACAGGGATTTGTCCCTGGCCTGTTGAGACTGCCCTTTGGGTGGTTTCCTGAAAAAAGGATTGCCTCATGGCTCTCGACGTTCAAGAAAAAGCACAAATCGTAGCTGACTATCAGCAAGCTGTTGGTGACACTGGTTCGCCAGAAGTGCAAGTTGCACTGCTGACCCACAACATCAACAAGCTGCAAGGTCACTTCAAGGCCAACGGTAAAGATCACCACTCCCGTCGTGGTCTGATCCGCATGGTAAACCAGCGCCGTAAGCTGCTGGACTACCTGAAAGGCAAGGATCTGGGTCGTTATCAGGCTCTGATCGGTCGCCTGGGTCTGCGTCGCTAATCAGCGATTGCGCTAGAGGTTGGTTGTCTGCCGTGTGTCAGTGGGATTCCCGCTGGCCCATGGTAGGCTCCCAGCCTCAAGTTTTATCTGGATACACGTTTTACCCTGGACTAGCGTCGGGCCGATTCCCGGCATTGCCCAAGAATTTCGCAAGAAGACAAGTTCCCCCAAGAGCCACAAAGAAGGTAGGACACCGTGAACCCGGTTATCAAAAAATTTCAGTTCGGTCAGTCGACCGTTACCCTCGAGACAGGCCGTATCGCCCGTCAAGCCTCCGGCGCAGTGCTGGTTACCGTTGACGATGACGTTACCGTACTGGTGACCGTTGTTGGCGCCAAGACCGCTGACCCGAGCAAAGGCTTCTTCCCTTTGTCCGTTCACTACCAGGAAAAGACTTACGCTGCCGGTAAGATCCCTGGCGGTTTCTTCAAGCGCGAAGGCCGTCCTTCCGAGAAAGAAACCCTGACTTCCCGACTGATCGATCGTCCGATCCGTCCGCTGTTCCCAGAAGGCTTCATGAACGAAGTGCAGGTTGTCTGCACCGTGGTTTCCACCAGCAAAAAGACCGATCCGGACATCGCTGCGATGATCGGTACTTCGGCTGCCCTGGCCATCTCCGGCATTCCTTTCGATGGCCCGATCGGCGCAGCGCGCGTTGCTTTCCACGAAAGCACCGGCTACCTGCTGAACCCGACTTACGAACAACAGAAGGCCTCGAGCCTGGACATGGTCGTTGCCGGTACTTCGGAAGCCGTGTTGATGGTTGAATCGGAAGCCAAAGAGCTGACCGAAGACCAGATGCTGGGCGCTGTACTGTTTGCTCACGACGAGTTCCAGGTTGTGATCAACGCTGTTAAAGAACTGGCTGCCGAAGCTGCTAAGCCGACCTGGACCTGGGCTGCTGCCCCGGAAGCCACTGAGCTGCTGGGCGCTATCCGCTCCGAGTTCGGCGCTGCCATCTCCGACGCCTACACCATCACCGTCAAGGCCGACCGTTACGCTCGCCTGGGCGAGTTGAAGGATCAGGTTGTGGCCAAGCTGTCCGGTGAAGAAGGCCAGCCTTCTGCCAGCGACGTTAAAGCTGCATTCGGTGAAATCGAATACCGCACCGTTCGCGAAAACAT
Organism: Pseudomonas haemolytica; assembly: GCF_009659625.1. Classification (GTDB taxonomy): domain Bacteria; phylum Pseudomonadota; class Gammaproteobacteria; order Pseudomonadales; family Pseudomonadaceae; genus Aquipseudomonas; species Aquipseudomonas haemolytica. The sequence goes on from NZ_VOIW01000008.1 coordinate 206,293, forward strand.
CGTTAACGGCAAGCCACGTATCGACGGTCGCGACACTCGCACCGTGCGCCCACTGAACATCGAAGTCGGCGTTCTGCCGAAGACTCACGGTTCGGCGCTGTTCACTCGTGGTGAAACTCAGGCTCTGGTAGTCGCGACCCTGGGTACTGCCCGTGACGCACAACTGCTGGACACCCTGGAAGGCGAGAAAAAAGACCCCTTCATGCTGCACTACAACTTCCCGCCGTTCTCGGTGGGCGAGTGTGGTCGCATGGGCGGTGCTGGCCGTCGCGAAATCGGCCACGGTCGTCTGGCACGCCGTTCGGTTCAGGCCATGTTGCCTGCTGCTGACGTGTTCCCGTACACCATCCGTGTTGTGTCGGAAATCACTGAGTCCAACGGTTCCAGCTCCATGGCTTCCGTTTGCGGTGCTTCCCTGGCACTGATGGACGCTGGTGTGCCGATGAAGGCACCGGTTGCCGGTATCGCCATGGGCCTGGTTAAAGAAGGCGAGAAGTTCGCCATCCTGACCGACATCCTGGGTGACGAAGATCACCTGGGCGACATGGACTTCAAAGTAGCCGGTACCGCTAAAGGTGTGACCGCGCTGCAGATGGACATCAAGATCAAGGGCATCACCGAAGAGATCATGGAAATCGCTCTGGGCCAAGCCCTGGAAGCGCGCCTGAACATCCTCGGCCAGATGAACCAGATCATTGGTCAGTCCCGTACCGAGCTGTCGGAAAATGCTCCGACCATGATCGCGATGAAAATCGACACCGACAAAATCCGTGATGTTATCGGTAAAGGCGGCGCGACCATTCGTGCGATCTGTGAAGAGACCAAGGCTTCGATCGACATCGAAGACGACGGCTCGATCAAGATCTTCGGCGAAACCAAGGAGGCTGCTGAAGCTGCACGTCAGCGCGTCCTGGGTATCACCGCTGAGGCTGAGATCGGCAAGATCTACGTCGGTAAGGTTGAGCGCATCGTCGACTTCGGCGCATTCGTTAACATCCTGCCAGGCAAAGACGGTCTGGTTCACATCTCCATGCTGAGCGACGCTCGTGTTGAGAAAGTGACTGACATTCTGAAAGAAGGTCAGGAAGTAGAAGTGTTGGTACTGGACGTGGACAACCGCGGTCGTATCAAGCTGTCCATCAAGGACGTAGCAGCAGCCAAGGCTTCGGGCGTTTAATCACCCGTAGGCCAGGCTGAAAAAAGGACTCTTCGGAGTCCTTTTTTTATGGGCGCTGGAAAATTAAGCAAAATCAGCCATTTAGCCCAAGGCAAAAAACCGCAACTTGCATGCAGGCACGACGCAGTTCATGCAAGTTGCACGATTTCGAAAATCAGTGTGTTTTTCAACTCATTGATTTATAAGGGTTTAACTCTATTTTCCGACTTGGCACACTGCCTGCAATATCCCTGTTAACGCTGCAGCATCAAGGTTCACGCGCTGCAGACTTTTAATAAAACAGGAGTTACTCGTATGAAGAAGTTCGCTCTCGCTACTGCTACCGCTCTGACTCTGGCCATGGGTGCTAACGTAGCCTTTGCTCAGACTTCCCAAGCCCCTATGACTCTGGCGGCTGGTGAAATGACCAAGGCTAAAGAGTCCACCTCGGATACCTGGATCACCACCAAAGTAAAAGCTGACCTGCTGACCGAGAAAGGCATTCCTGGTTCGGACATCAAGGTTGAAACCAACAAAGGTGTGGTTTCCCTGTCCTCTGACGTAGCTATCTCGGATTCCCAGAAAGCGACCGCTGTAGCCATCACCAAGAAAATTAAAGGCGTGACTGCTGTTTCCGCTGATGGCCTGCTGGCTGGCGGTGCTGTAAAAGCTGACAACATCGACAAAGCCAAGGAAGGGACTACGGATACCTGGATTACCACCAAGGTAAAAGCTGATCTGGTAACCGAGAAAGGCATTCCTGGCACCGACATCAAAGTCGAAACCAACAAAGGCGTAGTTTCCCTGTCGTCGACCGTAGCGGTCACCGAAGCTCAGAAAACTACCGCGGTGGCAATCGCCAAGAAAATCAAGGGCGTTAAAGCTGTATCGGCCGACGGCCTGAAAGCAGAGTAACGTTACCCTTTTCGTCTGAACTAGACTGCGGCGGCTTAGGGTGAGTTAGATATCCACCCAATGCACCTCTGGAGTTCATGCGACCGACCACATGGATGTGGTCATTACAGGCCCCGGCACTTGTGTCGGGGCCTGTTCTATTTTGAAGGGCATACGAAGATCAAAAAGTGTGGGAGCGGGCTTGCTCGCGAAGGCGATGTATCAGTCACTGAATGTGTACCTGATACACCGCCTTCGCGAGCAAGCCCGCTCCCACATTAGTTGTGTGGCAGTCGCGGGTTACTCAGCATCCAGATGCATTGGCGTGACGACCCGACCATCTTTCTCGGCCTGCCCCAACTGCGCATCAATGAAGTACACCCGGTCATCTTCCAACTGCCCCTTGTCCACCAGGTAATCCTTGATCGTACTGGCGCGGTCTTGGCCCAGTTGGCGCAACAGCACATCACTGCCGCTCCAGAACTTGATCACGCCGTCCTTGAGCTTCGCCGTGCGTTCAGCGCTGCCCAGGTCCTTCCATTCGGCCGGTGGTTGCTGTTTGAGGCGAGTGCGGTAGATACCCTCCAGCAACGGTGCTTTTTCTTTCTCTGGCACCTCAAGCAACGACGCCTGGGCGGGGACTTTGTCGCCACGACGCTGGAGGATCTTGTAGTAGTTGTATTGGTATTCACGCTCCAGCCGTTGTGCGGCCAGGAACGGCCCGTCGCTGCTGGCAGCTGCGGTACCTTCGATTTCCAGGCGCAGGGTAGGGCGCTCTTTCAGCGCCTTGGCCAGGGTGTTCAGCGCGCCTTCGGCATCTTTGTTCAGCTCACTGGAGCCTGCGGCAAACGACACGTTCCCCAGGTCTTCAGAGCCGCCACCGGTCACCAGCCCGCCGATAAACTTGAAGGGCGCCGTTGCCGCACGGACGACAAGGTTACGCAGGGTCTGCCACACAATCGGCATCACGCTGAATTGTGGGTTGTTCAGGTCGCCGGTTACCGGCAGTTCGATGGAGATCTTGCCGTCGGAGTCCTTGAGCAGCGCAACCGCCAGGCGAATCGGCAAGTCCACGGCGTCAGCGCTGTCGACTTTCTCACCCAGTTGCAGTTGCTCGACCACCACTTTGTTCTCGGCCTTCAACTGGCCCTTGGTGATCACGTAGTGCAGGTCCAGGTTGAGGCGGCCTTTGCGGATACGGAAACCGGCGAACTTGCCCGAGTACGGCGTCAATGTGGTCAGCTCGACACGCTTGAAGCTGGTGGCGATGTCCAGCGCTGCCATCGGGTCAAACGGATTCACGCTGCCTTTGATGGTCACCGGCGCGTAGCGGTCCACTTTACCCTTTATGTCGACGCTGGCCGGTTTGGCCTGGCGACTGTCGATGGTGCCAATCTGGCCGTTGAGCTGTTGAATCGCGGTGGCAAAGTTGGGAGTGAGGCTGAAGTCGGCAAAGTTGGCCGAGCCGTCGTTGATCGCGATCTGGCCGATATGAACGCCCAGTGGCTTCTCGTTGTTGGCTGCAGGTTTGGCGGCCGACTTCGACTTGTTGCCACTGTCTGCCGGCTGTGGAATCAGCAGATCGTCAATGTTGGTGGTGCGGTCGTCGTTGATCATGAAGCGCACATACGGCTGCTGCAGGTTGACCTTGTCGATCGACAGGCTTTGGCCGTGCTGGTAGTTCACGCCCTCCAGCACCAGGCGTTGCCACTTGAGGAAGTCGCGGGTCTTGAGCGTATCCAGGGTGTGCAGTTGATCAACCTGGGCGCGGCCGGTGACCTGAAGTGCCAGTGGCTCGGTGCTTTTGAGGTTCACATCCAGGTTGCTGCCCAGCATGCCGCTACGCAGTTCCAGGCGAATAAACGGACTGATGTAGGACTGGGCGACACGCAGGTCGATGTCCTGGGTGTTCACTTTCAGTTTGGCGCTGACCGGGTTGAGGTTAACCTCGCCAGTTGCCTGGATCTTGCCTTGCTTGCCCAGGCCGGTGTCGACCTTCAAGGTAAATGGGCTCTGGTTGAGGCTGTCGAAGTTCTGCACGTCGACATTCAATGGGCCCAGCTCCAGCGCGACCGCAGGCTTGGCCTGGCGGTCGGCCAGGTGCACCTGATAGTTACGCAGTTGTACATCCTTGAGCAGCACTTGCCAGGGTTTGTTCGGGGCCGCCGGTTGCGCTTCAGGGGCATCGGCAGTGGCCGGCGCATTGACCGGTTCCGGAGCCTTGGCTGGTTTGCTCGGCTGGCTGGCGAACAGTTTCTGCCAGTCCAGTTGCCCATCGGCCTCACGGGCGGCCCAGGTTTCCAGCTTGTTGCTGCGGATCTTGCCGACAATCACCTGCTGCTTAGCCAGGTCCACCGTGGTTTCGCTGACATCCAGGCGCTCCAGGCGGGCCAGTGGCCGACCATCCGGCGCCTTGATCGCAAAGGGTGCGATGCTGGCGGCGGTATTGGTCAGGTTCAGTTCGGTTTCTTTGGCCAGGCTGAATTTATAGTCGGTGCTGAAGTTGAGCACACCGTCTTCCAGCACCAGTGGCAAGGCGTCACGCACATACGGCCACCAGGCTTTCATCTTGCCATCGGTGACCTTCAAGGTGCCTTCGGAGGTGATCGGTACCAGGCTGAAATTGCCTTTCCAGTCGATCTGCCCACCTTCAGGGCCGGCGGCGACCAGGGTCATGTCGGCGTTGTCTTCGGGCAAGGTGCTGAGGTTTTTCAGCTCGAAGTCGAGTTTGTCGTAGAGGAATTCGATGGGTTCGCTGGGGCGTAGATCCTGGAAATGCAGGTTACCGCCCGCCAGCTTGATGCTGTCGATACGCAGTGGAAACGGCTTGGCATCGGGGTCGGCCGGAGTCGGCTCGCTCGGTGGCAGTTTGAACAGCTGCGCCAGGTTAAGTTGGCCGGATTTGTCGAACAGCAGTTCGGTCTTGGGCTGGTCCAGTTGCACATCGGCCAGGTGCAGGGCGCGGGTCCAGAGACTGTCCACTTGCAGGTTGGCGTAAAAGCGCTCGAAACCCACTTGTTCTTTGCCAGGCTCACCGATCTTCAGGCCCCACAGCGTCAGTTCGAGGCTGAACGGGTTGAGCTCGATGCGCTCGATTCGCGCTGGCACCGTGGCGTAGTTCGCCAACTGTTGGTTGGCAATGCGAAGGGCAATGCCGGGTAAGATCAGAAAGCCCAGCACGCTGTACAAAGCAAGGGCGGTCAACAAGGCGCCTGCGGCGCGAATCAATCCTTTGGGCATGGGTGACGCCATCTATGTCGAACGAGAGTGCCTTGGAGTATGGCACGGGAATTCGGTTCCGAAGAACCGTGGGCCTTGGGAAACTTCCTACAACTGCAGGATCAAGGTCTTCAATGGCGGTTGTTGATCTTTCGAGGGGAAGTCGGCCCCGGGTGTCATGACCTGCCAGTCACGTACGGGGCGACCGGCTTTTTCTGCGCAACGCAGCACCTGCTCACGCCAGTCATCCATGCTGACCTTCGCCAGGTTGTTGCAACAAATCAGCACGCCATTGTCGGCGGTAGCCAGCAGCGCGGGCTTGAGCAGGCTCTGATAGTCGCGCAACAGGTCGACGGTACCGAAGGCGCTCTTGGCCCAGGCCGGAGGGTCGAGCAGCACCAGATCGTACTGACGCGGCTCCAGGCGTGGATAGCTGGGCAGCTTCTGGCCACGACGCTGGGTGATCGGCAGGCCCGCCAACTGGCGAATCGCCGGGAAGTAATCGGACTGCACAAATTCCATGGTTGGCAGATGCGGATTGAGCTGGCCGTTTTCACGCCCAACCGCCAGGTTGCCCTCGGCAAAATCCAGGTTGCACACCTCGCGCGCACCGCCGGCCGCCGCGCTCAAGCCCACGCCGCAGGTGTAGGCGAACAGGTTCAGCACGCTTTTGCCGGCACTGTGATCCTTGACCCAGCCACGGGTGTTACGCAGGTCGAGGAACAGCAACGGGTCTTGTCCGGCATGGCGTCCACGTACGCGGTAGTTGAGGCCCCATTCGTGGCCGACCAGGTCTTCCAGCGCCGCAGGCTCTGCACGGTACACCGTGTCTTCGCGGTCGATCCGCGAGTTGCCCCGGGCACGGTCGTTGTATACCAGCAGCAATTCCAGGCCCATGTACTGGTTGATCAGTTGGTGCAGGTCCAGCAGGTCTGCGCTTTCAAGGGACTGGTGGAAGCTCTGCACCAATAATTGCGGGCCGTAGCGATCGATGGTCAGGCCACCGGCACCTTCCTGGCTGCCGTGAAACAGTCGATAGCAGTCCGTACCTTGGGCGTGCAGCGTATTGAGGAGGTCTTGGCGATAATCGAGGGCGGCGCGCAGCGCCTGATTCAAGGGAGTCATGGAGCGCGCCTTGCTAGCGGGTAAATGAGGGCAATATGGGCGCGGAGTTTAACAGCTATGGGCCGCCACCTACATCAACCCCATCCGCCGATGGGCGCGCTGCACCGAACCATTGCGCATCGCCCAGCGCAGCAGTGGCGCACTGCGCCTGACCCCGGCGCGGATCATCTGGCGTTGCAGTGGGCTCTGGTATTGGTCGAGCATTGCGCTTGCCCAGTCGGGCAGCAGGTCGATCCCGGCCTGCATCATCAGGCTGCCGAAGGGTTTGGCCAACGTACTGGGGGCAGGGGCATTGAGCAGCAGGCGCAGCACCTCGCGGCTGCGTTCGTCGCACCGCAGTTGCGGGCGGATGCGCGCCAGGTAATCCGAAATTTCCTGGCGTGAACGCGGCACACGCCGAGCGCCCAGGCGTTCGGCGACCAAGGCAATTTCGCTGTAGTAGCGATCCTGGTCCCGACCCGAAAGCTGTGGGTTGCGATAACGCAGGTAAGCAGCGAGAAAGTTGCTGACCTCGGCCACATGCACCCAGGTCAGCAGCTCTGGATCGCTGGCCGCATAAGGTCGCCCATCCGGTGCATGGCCGACCACCTGCAGGTGAATGGTGCGCACTTTTTCGATCAACCACTCAGCGTCCTTGCGCGAGCCGAAGGTGGTGCCGGAAATGAACTGCGAGGTACGCCGCAAGCGCCCGAGCATGTCCTGGCGGAAATTCGAATGGTCCCACACGCCGGCCAGAGCCAATGGGTGCAAGGCTTGCAGCATCAAGGCACTGATGCCACCGATAAGCATGCTGCTGAAGTCGCCATGCACTTGCCAACTCATTGAATCCGGCCCGAACAGGCCCGGATCGCCCTTGGGGTTCTCCAGGTCCAGTTGGCCCAGTGACAAGCCCGTCAGGCTCATCAACTGGGTTTCGATACGACTGCGGATAAATTCCATGGAGGCTCGGGTGTTCCTATCGGTTCAGGCGTTTGTCGATCAAGCCGTCTACGACGCTCGGGTCGGCCAGGGTCGAGGTATCTCCCAGGCTGTCCAGTTCGTTGCAGGCGATCTTGCGCAAGATGCGCCGCATGATCTTGCCGGAGCGGGTTTTCGGCAGGGCAGGCGCCCATTGGATCAGTTCCGGCTTGGCAAAGCTGCCGATTTCCTTGCTGACCAGATCCAGCAGGTGCTTTTTCAGCGCATCGCTGGGCTCGACGCCATTCATTGGCGTTACAAAGGCATAGATACCCTGGCCCTTGACGTCGTGGGGGTAGCCGACCACAGCGGCTTCGGCGACCTGGTCATGCAGCACCAGGGCGCTTTCCACCTCGGCGGTGCCGATGCGATGGCCCGAGACGTTGATCACATCGTCGATCCGCCCGGTGATCCAGTAGTCGCCGTCCTCATCGCGGCGCGCACCGTCCCCCGTGAAGTAATAACCGGGATAGGGTTTGAAGTAGGTGTCGATCATGCGCTGCGGGTCGCCGTAGACGCTGCGAATCTGCCCCGGCCAGCTTGATTTGATGGCGAGCACACCACTGCCGGCGCCGCTGATTTCCTTGCCTTGCTCATCGAGCAGCACCGGCTGCACGCCGAACATCGGTTGGGTGGCGCAGCCGGGTTTGATGCGCTGGGCGCTGACCAGCGGGCTGAGCATGATGCCGCCGGTTTCGGTCTGCCACCAGGTATCAACGATGGGGCAGCGCTGTTCGCCGACCGCGTTGAAGTACCAATCCCAGGCTTCCGGGTTGATTGGCTCGCCAACGCTGCCGAGCAGGCGCAGGCTGGCGCGGGAGGTGCTCTCCAATGGGCCGTGGCCTTCACGCATCAGGGCACGTAACGCGGTGGGCGCGGTGTAGAAAATATTCACCTGGTGCTTGTCGATCACCTGCCAGAAGCGCGAGCTGTCCGGGTAACTGGGTATGCCTTCGAACATCAGCGAGGTGGCGCCATTGGCCAGCGGGCCGTAGACGATGTAACTGTGGCCAGTGACCCAGCCCACATCGGCGGTGCACCAGAACACTTCGCCCTCTTGGTAATCGAGCACGTACTTGAAGGTCATCGCCGCTTGCAGCAGGTAGCCGCCGGTGGTGTGCAGCACGCCCTTGGGTTTGCCCGTGCTGCCGGAGGTATAGAGGATGAACAGCGGGTCTTCGGCGTCCATCGGTTCAGGCGGGCAGTTGTCGCTGGCGGCTTCCAGCGCGGCTTGATACTTGAGGTCGCGGCCCTCGTTCCAGTTCACGCTTGCCCCCGTGCGTTCCACCACCAGCACCGTACTGACGTTCGGGCAACTGGCCAGGGCTTTGTCGACATTCTGTTTCAGTGCCACTGGCTTGCCACCACGCATGCCCTCGTCGGCGGTGATCACGGTGCGGCAATCGGCGTCGAGAATACGATCACGCAGGGCGTCAGGGGAAAAGCCGCCAAACACCACCGAGTGCACCGCACCAATTCGCGTACAGGCCAGCATGGCGTAGGCCGCTTCCGGGATCATTGGCATGTAGATGCAAACCCGGTCGCCTTTTTTCACGCCACGGCTTTTCAAGACGTTGGCCAGGCGGCTGACGTTTTGATGAAGTTGGCGGTAGGTGATTTTGCTGGATTTTGTCGGATCGTCGCCCTCCCAAATGAAGGCTGGCTGATCGGCACGTTGCGCCAGGTGACGGTCGATGCAGTTGTAGCTGACGTTCAACTGGCCACCGGCAAACCATTGGGCAGCGCCGGTCTTGATGTCTGACTGCTGGACGGTGTGCCACGGCGTTATCCAGTCGAGAAAGCCCTTGGCCTGTTCGGCCCAGAAGGTGTCCGGCTGTTCGATGGATTGGCGATAGAGGCGCTGGTAGTCGTCTTGACTGAGTTGCGCAGCCCGGCGGACGGCATCGGCGGTGGGGAACGTGCTGATATCGAACATGAGCGATCCTTATTCTTGTTTTTGCGACAAGCAATAAAGATGCACCCTGTGGCGGGAGGGTTCAAGGCCAACGTCCAAACGGACGTTGGCCTCCAAACCTGCTTCAGCCGCGGTGACGACCGCGGAAGTAGTTGATCAGGCCTTGGGTCGAGGCATCGTCTGCCAGGGTTTCTTCGGCGCCGGTCAGGCGGTTGTACACGCCTTTGCCCAGCTCCTTGCCCAGCTCCACGCCCCATTGGTCGAAGGCGTTGATGCCCCAGACAACGCTCTGCACGAACACCTTGTGCTCATACATCGCCACCAGTGCACCGAGGCGACGCGGGCTGATGCGCTCGACCACGATGGTGTTGCTCGGACGGTTGCCCGGGATCACCTTGTGGGGTGCCAGCTTCTGTACTTCAGCTTCCGGCAGGCCTTTTTCACGCAGCTCGGCCTCGGCTTCGCTGCGGGTCTTGCCAAGCATCAGTGCCTGGCTCTGGGACAGGCAGTTGGCGTACAGCCATTGATGGTGGTCGGACACCGGGTTGAAGCTGACGATCGGCACAATGAAGTCAGCCGGGATCAGTTGGGTCCCTTGGTGCAGCAACTGGTGGTAAGCGTGCTGCCCGTTGCAGCCTACGCCGCCCCAGATCACCGGGCCGGTATCGGTGGACACCGGCGTGCCATCTTGGCGCACGCTCTTGCCGTTGGATTCCATGTCCAGTTGTTGCAAGTGCTTGGTGATGTTGCGCAGGTAATGGTCGTACGGCAGGATCGCATGGCTCTGCGCACCCCAGAAGTTGCCGTACCACACGCCCAGCAAGCCTAGCAGTACGGGCATGTTGGCTTCGAACGGTGCGTTCTGGAAATGCTGGTCCATGGTATAGGCACCGGACAGCAGCTCCTTGAAGTTGGACATGCCGATGGCCAGGGCAATTGGCAAGCCGATGGCGGACCACAGCGAGTAACGCCCGCCTACCCAGTCCCACATCGGGAAGATGTTCTCTTCGCGGATGCCGAAGGCCACGGCCGCGGCGTTGTTGCTCGAGACCGCGATGAAGTGGCGATACAGCTCGGCTTCCGAGCCACCCTGGGCCAGGTACCAGGCACGTGCGGCCTGGGCGTTCTTCAGGGTTTCAAGGGTATTGAAGGATTTGGACGAGACGATGAACAACGTGGTCTCGGCACGCAGCTTCATGGTCAGCTCGTGGAACTCGCTGCCGTCGATATTTGCCAGGTAGTGGCAGCGCACGCCTTTGTGGGCGTAGGACAGCAGGGCTTCGGAGACCAGTTCCGGGCCGAGGAACGAGCCACCGATACCGATGTTCACCACGTCGGTGATCGGCTTCTCGGTGTAGCCACGCCACAGGCCGTCGTGGATGCGCCCGACCAGGTCAGTGATCTGGTTCAGCACCTTGTGCACGTCCGGCATGATATTCACGCCGTTGACCGACAGCTTGTCACCCACTGGGCGGCGCAGCGCGGTGTGCAGCGCTGGGCGGCCTTCGGAGGAGTTGACCGGCTCACCGGCGTACAGCGCGTCGATCGCGCCTTTAAGATTTACTTCATTGGCCAGGTCCACCAGCAGGTCGCGGGTTTCACGGGTGATCAGGTTTTTCGAGTAATCGAGGAAAAGTCCGCAGCTGCTCAAGGTGAACTGGGAAAAACGCTGAGGATCGGCATTGAACGCCTCGCGCATGCTGAAATCCTGCATGGCTTGGCGATGTTGGGTAAGCGCTTGCCAGGCGGGCAGCGCGGTAACGTCATGAGGGGTGCGGTAGTACGCCATCGCTGCGGGTTTCCTTTTTATTACGGGGACTGCCTTTAGGACACTTCAAAGCCCGGAACATCCAGTCTTATCTCAAGGACTGGGTTCCAGACAGCGCTAACCATAGCGCAGGGCAATTACATTAAACCTAGCGTGTCGATATGTCTTGGCTTTGTCGGTGCCGTGGCCGGTACTTTTTTATACCGGCACAGCTATCGGGGCAACAGGTTGGGAGTAAAGAGGGCTCAGGCGAGGTTCAGGTGCAGGTTATCAATGAGACGTGTCGCCCCCAGATAAGCCGCAACCAGTATCACGACATCACGATCTTCAGCCGTAGCCGGACGCAGATGCACGCCTTGGCGTACTTCCAGGTAATCCATGCGCAACCCAGCGGCTTCAATGAGATGGATCTGCTCGGCACGCAGCTTGGCGAAATCATGCTCACCGCCTTTGATGGCAGTGGCGATCTGGCTGAGGGCGCGGTACAGCACAGGCGCTACAGCGCGTTGCTCCTCGGTGAGATAGCCGTTGCGCGATGACAGCGCGAGGCCGTCCTCTGCGCGTACGGTGGGCTCACCGATGATCTGGATCGGCATGTTCAGGTCATGAACCATGGCGCGAATCACCGCCAGTTGCTGGTAATCCTTCTGACCAAATACGGCCATGTCCGGCTGGACCATGTTGAACAACTTGCTGACCACGGTGGCCACGCCCTCGAAGTGCCCTGGGCGGCTGGCGCCACACAAACCTTCGGACAGTTGTGGAACGCTGACGCGGGTCTGGCCGGTCATGCCGCCTGGGTACATTTCCTCGACGGTAGGCGCGAACAGCAGGTTGCAGCCGGCTTGCAAGAGCTTTTCCTGATCGGCGGCCAGCGTGCGAGGGTACTTGTCCAAGTCTTCGCCGGCACCGAATTGCAGCGGGTTGACGAAAATACTCGCCACCACGAAATCCGCTTGCTGCGCAGCCTTGGTGACCAGGGTGGCATGGCCGCTGTGCAGATTGCCCATGGTGGGCACGAAGCCGATGCGTTTGCCGGCACTGCGGGCGTGGGTCACGGCGGCCCGTAGTTCGCGGACGGTTTTAACGGTGTTCATGCAGAGAATCCGTGTTCGATGCCCGGGAAAGTGACGGCTTTGACTTCACTGACGTAGGCACTCAGCGCTGCATGGATGCTGTCTTGGCCGGCCATGAAGTTTTTAACGAACTTGGGTACGTGGCCGGTCATCGACAGGCCGAGCATGTCGTGCAGTACCAGTACCTGACCATCGGTGGCGGAACCTGCGCCAATGCCGATCACCGGCACTTTGACGGCCTGGGTGATTTCTGCGGCCAGTTCGCTCGGTACGCACTCCAGCACAATCATCGCGGCACCGGCTTGTTCCAGGGCGATAGCATCGGCGCGCATCTGGCGGGCCTGTGCTTCATTGCGGCCCTGTACCTTGTAACCGCCGAGGATGTTCACCGACTGTGGCGTCAGGCCCATATGCGCACACACCGGTACGCCACGTTCAGCCAGCAGTCGGATCGACTCGGCCAGCCACACGGCACCTTCGACTTTGATCATGTGCGCGCCGGCCTGCATCAGCTTGCCGGCGTTCTGGAAGGTTTGCTCAAGCGTGGCGTAACCCATGAACGGCAGGTCGGCGATGATCAAGGCGCCGTCGTTGCCACGCTTGACGCTGGCGGTGTGGTAGGCAAGTTCATCCGTGGTCACGGGCAGCGTGCTGTCATTCCCTTGAAGAACCATGCCCAGGGAGTCGCCCACTAGCAACACCTCTACCCCAGCCTGGCAGCAGGCGTTGGCGAAAGTAGCGTCATAGCAAGTCAGCATGGTGATTTTTTCACCTTTGAGCTTGAGGCTCTGCAAGGTGGTCAGGGTAATGTCTGGCATGAAAAGGGTCCTCGTTCAGGCGCTTGGAAACAGCGAGTAACGCGCGTGAGTCTTCGTTTATACAGGCGCACTGTCTTGGAAGCAGTGCTTATAAGGCCTGGATTGCGCCCTTTAGCGCCGGGTTGGCGGCAGCGGGACGCCTATAGTCGTGAGGAGGACACGGGAAGTCAATTGGATGTGTTACCGCATTGTTACGATGGCGGTGTTACCGCTGTTACTGACGCGATTGTAGGCGCGAGATTGCTCTCGAAAAACTAATAGCCACCGGATTTAATCAGGCTGTGCGCGTTATCGTTGACGATTTTCGCGAGCAAGCTCGCTCCTACAGAGGTAAGCGTTCCAGGCCGACGAATGGGCAGGCAGTGAGCAGGTCGCTCAAGCGGCGTCCGTCAGGCAGTTGCAGGGTACCTGGAGCCAACTCCGCCAGCGGGTACAACACAAACGCCCGCACGTGCATCTGGTAGTGCGGCACCTTGAGGCGTGGCTCGTCGATCAAACGATCGCCGAACAGCAGGATGTCCAAGTCCAGCGTGCGTGGGCCCCAACGCTCAAGGCGTTCGCGGCCCTGGTCATTCTCGATGGCTTGCAGTGCATCGAGCAGGTCCAGTGGCGCGAGATCGCTATCCAGGGCCGCAACCGCGTTGGTGTAGCGCGGTTGGCCCGGGAGTAAGGAGTCGCTTTGGTAGAAAGCGGACACACCGGCGAGCTGGGTGCCAGGCAATTTCGCCAGGGCCTCCACCGCGCTGCGCAGTTGCTGTTGCGGAGCAGCCAGGTTGCTGCCCATGCCGATGTAGATACGCTCCACGTTTATTCGCCCGCGGCGCCCGAAGCATCGGCACTGCTGCGTTTACGCTTGCTGGAGCTGCGGCGACGCTTTTTCGGCCCTTCACCAGCACTATCGCCTTTACTGCCCAGCTCGCGAATCATTTCGCGGCGCTGGCTGTCATTGGCGTCCTGGTAGTCGGTCCACCATTCACCCAGGCCATCGGTCTGTTCGCCGGCGCTTTCACGCAGCAGCAGGAAGTCGTAGCCGGCACGGAAGCGCGGGTTGTCCAGCAGCAGGTCGGCGCGTTTGCCGCTGCGGCGTGGCAGGCGCTCTTGCATGTCCCAGATCTCGCGGATCGGCATGGTGAAGCGTTTCGGGATGGCGATGCGTTGGCACTGCTCTGCGATCAGTTCGTGAGCGGCTTCCTGCATGGCCGGGATAGGCGGCATGCCACGGTCCTGCAGGCGCAGCACGCGCTTGGGCAGGGCTGGCCACAACAGGGCGGCAAACAGGAAAGCCGGGGTCACCGGTTTGTTCTGCTTGATGCGCAGGTCGGTGTTGACCAACGCTTCGCTGATCAGCGTATGGGTGTACGTCGGGTTGTATTCCAGGGCTTCGGCACTGGCCGGGAACAATGGATCGAACAACTGCAGGTCGACGAGCATTTCGAAGGTGTCGGCGGCAAAGCCCGAGAGGAACAGCTTGAGCACTTCTTCGAAAAGGCGTGCCGAGGGAATTTCCCGCAGCATCGGCGCCAGCTCGCGAATCGGCGCAGCGGTGTGCTTCTCGATGCCGAAGTTGAGCTTGGCCGCGAACCGCACGGCGCGCAGCATGCGCACCGGGTCTTCCTGGTAGCGCTGCGTCGGGTCGCCGATGAGGCGGATCAGGTTATTGCGAATGTCGTGTACGCCATTGGCGTAATCGAGGATGCGTTCGCTGACCGGGTCGTAATACAGGGCGTTGATGGTGAAGTCGCGGCGTTGCGCGTCCTCCTCCAGGGTGCCGTAGACGTTATCGCGCAGGATGCGCCCGCTCTCGTTGCGGGAAGACTGGTTGGTGTCTTCCTCTTCGTCATTTTGCGGGTGACCGGCGCGGAAGGTCGCGACCTCGATGATTTCGCGACCAAAGTGAATGTGCACCAACTTGAAGCGCCGGCCGATGATGCGTGCATTACGGAACTCAGCGCGCACTTGTTCAGGCGTGGCGCTGGTGGCGACGTCGAAATCCTTGGGCGTTATGTTGAGCAGCATGTCACGTACGCAGCCACCCACCAGATAAGCCTGGTAGCCGGCGTTCTGCAAACGTTCGACGATGTTCACTGCATAACGGCTGAACTGAGCGCGTTGCAGCGAATGCTGGCTGCTATTGAGCACTTCAGGCGTGCTGCGTTTGTGTTGCGTTCGACGCAAGGGAGAACGGAATGACTGGAACAACTTCTTCAGCATGGGATGCACTGTTTGAAGGAATGTTCGGCCATAACGAAGAATGACCGCATGATGGGCCGGGATTCTAGCATTTAGTCAGGGGATGGTGTAGGAACAAGCTACAGGCATTGCGCCATAAGCCTCTGAACGTCAAATGCCGGAAACTACAAGGGGAGCCGAAGCTCCCCCAGAAGTAGTTGCGTGCTCTATTTTTATTATTGATGTCGGGCTTCTTGTTTTTGTTGATCGCCCTCGCCATGAAGCTTCACCTTCATGACACTCCCAATCGGGAGTCAAGAGCAAACGGATTGCTTTGGTCGCTGTGTTGCTGATCTACGATCCAACCAGTTCAGGCTCTGCCTTAGGGCAGTTTTTGTTGTTCTCGGCCTGGTTGCGGGGCAAGCCCCAAATGCAACGCCTCTCCAAAAGAATCAGTTAGCTGCGCCTCCGCCGTGTTGTTTTTGTTATGCGTGAGTCGATTCGTCTTATTTTTATTGTCTTGTACAAAGCTTGTTATTGTTTTTGTACTAAGCATATAGCAGGGTGCGTGCCAACTTTTGTGCCGGCCAGCAAAACCAGGGGGTAGAGGCGGTTTTGCAGTTTTTGGAGCCGAAAAAAAGCCGGGGCTTCGTTACCGTAAGCCCCGGCTTTTGTTACGTGAAAAGTCAGCGGTAACAGTTTTTTCACATCAGCGGGTGTTACCTGTGGGCGCGCGCCCTCAGCTTTCGCTGGCGACCCCGGTCTTGCGCCGTGGAATGCCCAGGCGCTGGCGACGTTCCCACAGACACTTGCGGCTCACGCCCAGCTTGCGTGCCAGCTCGGTCTCGGTCATATGGTCCTGATGCTCAAGGACGAAATGCTGGAAGTAGTCTTCCAGTGACAAATCTTCCGTCGGTTCATGGCTGGTATTGCTACCGCCGCCCTGTTGTGGGGCCAGGCCGATGAAATCGTCGTCTTCCAGGTCACTGAGTTCGATATCGATACCTAGCAACTCAGCGGAAATTTCCGGGCTCTCCGACAGAATCACCGCACGCTCTACGGCGTTCTCCAACTCCCGCACGTTACCCGGCCACGAGTAATGCCGGATTGCCTGCTCGGCGTCAGCGGCAAACTTCAGGTCGGTACGGTTGATGCGGGCACTCTGGCGCAACAGGAACGCACTGGCGATCTCGTTGACGTCGGCACCGCGCTCGCGCAGGGCTGGCAACTTGAGGGCGATCACGTGCAAGCGGTAATACAAGTCTTCACGGAACTGGCCGATCTTGGCCAGGCTCTTGAGGTCACGGTGCGTCGCAGCAATCAGTCGTACATCGACCTTTTGCGATTGCACCGAACCGACGCGGCGAATCTCGCCTTCCTGCAGCACGCGCAGCAAACGCGCCTGGGCTTCCAGGGGCAACTCGCCGATCTCATCGAGGAACAAGGTGCCGCCGTCAGCCGCTTCCACCAACCCCGCACGCCCGGCGCTGGCGCCAGTGAACGCGCCCTTCTCGTGGCCGAACAGTTCGGACTCGATCAGGGATTCCGGGATCGCTGCGCAGTTCACCGAGATCATCGGCGCCTTGGCACGTTTGGACAGGTTGTGCAGGGCGCGGGCCACCAGTTCCTTGCCGGTTCCCGATTCGCCCTGGATCAATACATTGGAGTCGGTCGGCGCCACCTTGCGAATCTTGCTGTACAGGTCCTGCATCGGCGGGCAGGAGCCGATAATGCCGATTTCACCGTTACTGTTGTCGACACCTGGCTTCTCGCTACCAATGGTCTTGCCGGCGGGACGCTGTTCGGCAGGCGCGCTGCTGGCCGACTGACGGTCACGCAGGATGCGCGCCACGGCCTGGAGCATCTCATCGTGGTCGAAAGGCTTGGCGATGTAGTCCACCGCGCCCATCTTCATCGAGTCCACCGCCGAGCGCAGGCTGGCGTAGCTGGTCATGATCAGCACCGGAGTGCCTTGGCCCAGCTTGATCAGCTCGGTGCCCGGGGCTCCCGGCAGGCGCAGGTCGCTGACAATCAGGTCGAACGTGGGAATGCTGAATCGCTCTTGGGCTTCCTGCACCGAGCCGGCTTCGCTGACCTGGTACTGATTACGTTCAAGCAGGCGACGCAAGGCAGAGCGGATAATGGTTTCGTCTTCGACGATCAAAATGTGCGGCATTGATTCAATTCTCTCGACGGTCTCAGTTCACAGCGGACGTCGCTTCGACATGACGCGGCAAGGTCACCCGGATACGGGTGCCGCGTTGGCTTTCGATGTCAGCCGGGCTGTCGATGGTGATTTGTCCATAATGCTCTTCAACGATGGAATAGACCAGTGCAAGGCCCAGACCGGTACCTTCACCGGGGTCCTTGGTGGTGAAGAAAGGTTCGAACAGTCGATCCATGATGTTCTGTGGAATGCCGCTGCCTTCGTCTTCCACGATCAGGTCGACCGTATGCTCGAAAGCCTCGCTCTTGACGCGTACAGCACTGCCGGCCGGGGACGCGTCGCGTGCGTTGGACAGCAGGTTGATCAGCACTTGGGCCAGGCGTTGCGAGTCGCCATCGACCCAATGTTCCGGATCACACAGATTGAAGAACTGTACTTCGAAATTGCGCCGGTTCAAGGCCAGCAGCCCAATGGCATCCTGCGCCACCTCGGCGAGGCACACCGCCTCGTCCTGATTCTGATGCGCGCCGGAGTGGGCGAAGCTCATCAGTGACTGCACGATGCGTGAGACACGCTTGGTTTGCTCGAGGATTTGTCCGCTGATTTCGGTGATTTCACCATCTTCTTCGCGCTCTTCTCGCAGGTTCTGCGCCAGGCAGGCGATACCGGTGATCGGGTTGCCAATTTCATGGGCCACGCCCGCCGCCAGGCGGCCAATACTGGCCAGTCGCTCGGAGTGCACCAGCTTGTCTTCGAGCATTTGCGTGTCGGTCAGGTCTTCCACCAGCAGCACCAGGCCGCTGTTACCGGGCGCCAGCGGTTCATCGATGGCGGCCTTGTGCAAGTTGAGCCAGCGGGTCTGGCCGTCGAGGGCCAGGTGCTGCTTGTGCAAGTGCTCGTCGGGCAAATTGATAAAACCCTGGAGCAGTTCTTTCCACGGATCGCCCAGGGTATTGAGGCGCGAGCCCACCACCCGTTGCGCGGCGATGCCGGTGAGTTCTTCCATGGCCTTGTTCCACATCAGGATTTCCTGATCCTTGGCCAGGGAACAGACGCCCATCGGCAGCTCTTGCAGGGTCTGGCGATGGTAACGGCGCAGGGCGTCGAGTTCGGCGGCCAGGCCGGTGAGGCGAGAGTGGTAATCCTCCAGCCGGCTTTCGATGAAATGGATGTCTTCGGTGACGTAGTTTTCGCCGCCCGCCTTGTAGGGCAGGAAGGTTTCCACCATGTCCTGGGACACGCTGGGGCCCATCAGCCCGGAGAGGTTGGCTTCGATGCGGTCGCGCAGACGGCGCAGGGCATAGGGGCGGCGCTCGTCAAATGGCAGATAGAGGTCACGCAGCGCTTGTTCGACTTCCTTTTGCGCCGCCTTCGCGCCCAGGGGCTTGGCCAACTGCGTGGCAAATTCCTGGGGCGAGGCCGCATGCAGCTCTCGGCGTTGCGGGCGGCGCACATTGTCGACTGCGCAGGCTTCGGCAGCGCTGGTTTCTTCGGGACTGGCGTTGGTGAACAGTGAGATCAGGGTGAACATCAGCACGTTGGCGGCCAGCGAGGCAATGGCTGCCATGTGCCAACTGGTGTCATCCAGCACGTAGATCATGTTCAGCAATGGGATGTAGAAGCCCTGCAAATTGCCGACCAGCGGTAGCAGCATGGTGACTACCCACACCATAATCCCCGCCAGTAGCCCGGCAATAAAGCCACGGCGATTGGCAGTCGGCCAGTACAGCACCGACAACACCCCCGGCAGGAACTGCAAGGTGGCGACAAACGCGACGATGCCGAGGTTGGCCAGGTCTTGGCCGGCGCCGAGCAGCAGGTAGAACCCGTAGCCGGCCATGATGATCGCGATGATCAGCGCACGGCGGGTCCATTTCAGCCAGCGGTAGATATTGCCTTCGGCCGGCGGCTGGTACAGCGGCAATACCAAGTGGTTGAGTGCCATGCCCGAGAGCGCCAGCGTCGTGACGATGATCAACCCGCTGGCTGCCGACAAACCGCCGACATACGCCAGCAGCGCCAGGGCCGGGCTGTTGGCGGCGATGCCGATGCCGAGCGTGAAGTACTCAGGGTTGGTGGTGGCCCCCAGTTTCAGGCCGGCCCACAGGATCAGCGGCACCGCCAGGCTCATCAGCAACAGGAACAGCGGCAAGCCCCAGCTGGCACTGACCAGCGAGCGTGGGTTGAGATTTTCGGTGAAGGTCATGTGGTACATGTGCGGCATCACGATCGCCGAAGCGAAGAACACCAGCAGCAGCGTACGCCACGGGCCTTCTTGCAACGGGGTGTGCAGGGCGGCGAGGGCAGTCTGGTTCTGCAGCAGCCACAGCTCCAGCTGTTGCGGGCCATCGAACACGCCGTAGAGCGCATAAAGGCCGACGCCGCCGATGGCGATCAGCTTGATCACGGACTCAAAGGCAATCGCGAACACCAGGCCTTCGTGTTTCTCACGGGTGGCGATATGACGCGAGCCGAAGAAAATCGTAAACAGGCTGATCAGTGCGCAGAAGGCCAGGGCGACGCGATGTTGCACGGGCTCGCGGGTCAGGATGCTGATGGAGTCGGCCACCGCCTGGATCTGCAGGGCCAACAACGGCAAAACGCCGATCAGCATGAAAATCGTGGTCAGCGCGCCGGCCCAAGTACTGCGGAAGCGAAAGGCAAACAGGTCCGCTAGGGACGAGAGCTGGTAGGTACGGGTGATTTTCAGGATCGGGTACAGCAACACCGGCGCTAGCAGGAATGCGCCGGACACGCCGAGGTAACTGGAGAGAAAGCCGTAGCCGTACTGATAGGCCAGGCCCACCGTACCGTAGAACGCCCAGGCACTGGCATACACGCCCAAGGACAAGGTGTAGGTCAGCGGATGGCGAATGATCGCCCGCGGAATCATTCCGCGCTCACTGATCCAGGCCACGCCGAACAACGCAGCCAGGTAGGCGGCGCTGATCAGCAGCATCTGGGTGAGGCTAAAGCTCATCGGCATCTTTTTGGCTCTGCAGGATGAAGGTCACGACGATCAGGATCAGCCACAGCAGATAAGGGCGGTACCAGGCGCCCGTGGCGTCGATCCACCAATCCATGATGGCGGGGGAAAACAGGTAGATCCCGACGACCAGCAGCAGGACCAATCGATAGATGTACATGTTGGCCTCTGATTAAAAATCTGCGGCGATGGTAACGGATGGCTGACAACCTGCAAGCGCCTTCAACGCAATTGCGCTTCGGCCAGCGTCAGTGTGCGCGGGATGCGGGTGGCGTCCCAGTGTGCAATGCCCCAATCCAGTAGTTCCCGTGGGCTGGCGTGAAGCAGTTCGTCGCCGGGCTGTTGGCCGAGGGCGCGCAGTGCCCGGTGCAGCAAAGGTGTGGCCTGGTCCGCTGCCAACGGTGGCGAACGGTAGGATTTACCCAGCTTGTTGCCGTCCGGCTGCACGATCAGCGGCACGTGCAGGTAACGTGGCTGGCGCAGGCCGAGCAGTTCTTGCAGGTACAGCTGGCGCGGCGTGGAGTCCAGCAGGTCGGCGCCGCGCACGATATCGGTAACCCCTTGCCAGGCGTCATCGAGGACTACGGCCAGTTGGTAGGCGTAGAGGCCGTCGCGGCGCCGGATGATGAAGTCACCGCCATCGCGTCCCAGATGCTGTCGGAACTCGCCTTGTACGCGGTCGGTAAAGTGATATTCCAGCTCGGGTACACGCAGGCGGATGGCAGCATCTTGCTGATCGTGGCCGGCATTGCGGCATAAACCTGGGTAGATCCCGTTGTAAGGCTCCAGTTGCTTGCGCGAGCACGTGCAGGCGTAGGCCAGGCCGTGGTTGAACAGGTCATTCAGGACTTTGGCGTAGGCGTCATGCCGCTCGCTCTGTCGGACGAGTTCACCATCCCATTCAAAACCATAGCGTTCCAAGGCATGCAGGATTGCCGCCTGCGCGCCGGGCTCTTCACGGGGAGGGTCGAGGTCTTCCATGCGCATCAGCCAGCGGCCGTGGTGGGCGCGAGCATCGAGGTAGGAGGCGAGGGCGGCGACCAGGGAACCGAAGTGCAAATGGCCGCTGGGCGTGGGGGCGAAACGCCCGATATAGGTAGAGGCTGTCATGGGCCGGATACTACTGCAAAACCGGTAAACGCCAGAAACAAAAATGGGGCGTTTGCACGCCCCATTCGTTCAGTTCGGCAGGGTTACTTGCCGACCTGTTTTTCCTTGATTTCAGCCAAGGTCTTGCAGTCTACGCACAGGTCCGCGGTTGGGCGGGCTTCCAGGCGACGAATACCGATCTCGACGCCGCAGGATTCGCACCAGCCATACTCTTCGTCTTCGATCAGTTGCAGGGTCTTGTCGATCTTCTTGATCAGCTTGCGTTCGCGATCACGGGCGCGCAGTTCAAGGGCGAATTCCTCTTCCTGGCTGGCACGGTCTGCCGGGTCCGGGAAGTTGGCTGCCTCGTCCTTCATATGGTCAACCGTGCGGTCGACTTCCTGCATCAAGTCCTGCTTCCACTGCTTCAGGATTTTGGAGAAGTGCTCGCGCATGGGCTTGCCCATGTATTCCTCACCCTTCGATTCAACGTAGGGTTGGAAGCCGCTGATGCTCTGTTGCTTTGCTTGGGTGGACATGAATAGACCGCCTCTCACTCTTCTAATCCATTGCGCAGGATTGCAACGTCACCGACACCTGCCGGCCCTGCGGCTGCAAGCGGGCGAACTTACCAGATAGATTCAGGGTGCGCCACTCCCGGTTGTCGAGGTCCACGGCAAAGGGGTTGCAAACCGCAGCAGCCCGCCATGACTGGGTATGTATCGTCTCGAATGTTGATTTTAGTCGTTTTGCAAGCGCTTGCCGGGCTCATCTTGGATGGCCGAGCAGGCAATAGAGCATGTTTTACCGCGAGGGTTCGGTAGAATCCTGATTTTGTCCTCACCGTTAAGGAAGGCTAATGGCTCAGCCCTACAGTGCGCGCAGTCGCGCCATCGAACCATTTCATGTCATGGCGTTACTGGCACGGGCCAATGAGCTGCAAGCTGCCGGCCACGACGTGATCCACTTGGAAATCGGCGAGCCGGACTTCACCACGGCCGAACCGATCATCCAGGCCGGCCAGGCCGCGCTGGCCAACGGCAAGACCCGCTATACCGCCGCCCGAGGGTTGCCCGAACTGCGCGAGGCGATCAGTGGCTTTTACCAACAGCGCTATGGCCTCAGCGTCGATCCTGAGCGCATTCTGATCACTCCCGGCGGGTCCGGTGCGTTGCTATTGGCTAGCAGCTTATTGGTCGATCCCGGCAAGCACTGGCTGTTGGCGGATCCCGGCTATCCCTGTAATCGACATTTTCTGCGACTGGTAGAAGGAGCCGCTCAGTTGGTGCCCGTGGGGCCGGAAGTGCGCTACCAGTTGACCGCGGATCTAGTCGCCAGGCATTGGGACCAAGACAGTGTGGGCGCGTTGGTCGCGTCCCCGGCCAACCCTACAGGTACCATCCTGACGCGGGACGAACTGGCAGGGTTGTCCAGTGCAATCAAGGCGCGGAACGGTCACCTGGTGGTGGATGAGATCTATCACGGCCTTACGTACGGCACCGACGCCGCCAGCGTGCTGGAAGTCGACGATGACGCCTTTGTGCTGAATAGTTTTTCGAAGTATTTCGGCATGACCGGCTGGCGCCTGGGCTGGTTGGTCGCGCCTCCCGCTGCGGTCGGGGACTTGGAAAAGTTGGCGCAAAACCTCTACATCAGCGCGCCGAGCATGGCTCAGTACGCGGCATTGGCCTGTTTCACCCCGCAGACCCTGAGCATTCTTGAAGAGCGCCGTGCCGAATTCGGTCGCCGTCGTGACTTCCTGCTGCCAGCTTTGCGCGAGCTGGGATTTGGCATCGCCGTAGAGCCGGAAGGAGCGTTCTACTTGTACGCCGATATCAGCGCGTTCGGCGGTGATGCCTTCGCGTTTTGCCGTCATTTCCTCGAGACCGAACACGTGGCCTTTACTCCTGGATTAGATTTCGGTCGTTATCAAGCCGGCCACCATGTGCGTTTTGCCTACACGCAAAACCTCGATCGGCTACAAGAGGCGGTGGAACGGATCGCCCGTGGCTTGCGGAGCTGGCAAGGCTGATGCGCTTTAATCCTCCCCTCGAAGAAGGGCGGCTGATCCGCCGCTACAAACGTTTTCTCACCGATATCGAAACCGTTACCGGCGAGTTGCTCACCATTCATTGCCCGAACACCGGTTCGATGCTCAATTGCATGGTCGAAGGTGGCCAGGTCTGGTTCAGCCGTTCCACAGACCCCAAGCGCAAATTGCCGGGCACATGGGAGATTGCTGAAACGCCCCAGGGGCGGCTGGCATGCGTTAACACCGCGCGCGCCAATCAGTTGGTCGAAGAAGCGCTACTGGCCGGAGTGATCACTGAACTCAACGGCTTTACCGCGTTGAAGCGTGAAGTGCCTTACGGTCAGGAGAAGAGCCGCATCGATTTTCGCCTGGATTACCCGCAGGGCGCAGCGTTTGTCGAAGTCAAAAGCGTCACCCTGGGCTTTGATGGCACCTCGGTGGCGGCTTTCCCCGATGCGGTGACGCAGCGCGGTGCCAAGCACTTGCGCGAGTTGGCTCACCTGGCTCGTGACGGCGTGCGTGCGGTGCAGTTGTATTGTGTGAATCTGTCGGGGGTCGATGCGGTGCGCCCAGCCGTGGAAATCGATGCCGGTTACGCCGCTGCACTGCGCGAGGCAAAGGCCGCGGGTGTCGAAGTGCTGGCTTACGGGGTGAGGGTCACGCCCGAGGAGATTTACATCGAGCGTCGCCTCGAGGTTCTGCTGGGCGACTAGAGTTCCACCCACAAGCCCTGTTCGTCTTCTCGACCTGGCAGGGCGGTGAGGCTTTGGCCGGCGCACGGGCCAGCGATGCACTCGCCGCTTTCGATCAGGAACAGCGCGCCGTGGGTGGCGCATTGGATCAGGCTGGCGCTGGCGTCGAGGAAGCGGTCGGGCTGCCATTCCAGGGGAATACCGCGATGGGGACAGCGGTTGAGATAGAAGTAGGCAATGCCGTCCCGGCGCACAACCAACAGCTTACGGCCATCGATATCAAAACCGCGGCTGCTGTTGGGAGCGAGGTCGCCTGAGGCGCAGAGAAACTTCATTTCAATCCTTAAGTGCCTTGACGTTCAAATGCAAACAATTATCAAATGCCTGCTTCGCCCGTCAGCTGACTGGGTGCTCAATACGATGCCTGGCAGGGATTATCTGTCACATCGATGAGTGCTTGAGTGGCCCTGCCCTAGGAAGGAAACCCTGTTATGCGCCTGAGTACCAGCGCTATTGCGCTTGTTGCCTCACTGCTGGTCAACCACGGGGCACAAGCCTCTGAACTGCCACAACGCTGGGTCAGTGCCGGAGGGGCGCTATCGGAATGGGTGACGGCGCTGGGCGGTGAATCGAAATTGGTCGGGGTGGATACCACCAGTCAGCATCCCGAGTCGCTCAAGGCGTTGCCGAGCATTGGCTATCAACGGCAGCTATCGGCCGAAGGCATTCTCAGCCTGCAACCGCAAATCCTCGTGGGCACCGAGGAAATGGGACCGCCGCCGGTGCTGGCGCAGATTCGCAGTGCTGGCGTGCAGGTGGATATGTTCTCGGCCCAGCCAGATCTGCCGACCTTGAAAGACAACCTCCACCACCTGGGGAAGTTGCTCGGCAGTGAAGCCAAGGCCAACGCCTTGTTCGTCGGATACGAGCAGGCGCTTGAGCAGCAGAAGAGCTGGGTGGCCAAGGCCCAGGCCACGCAAAAGACGCCGGGTGTGTTGCTGCTGCTGGGCCATGCCGGTGGCAAGCCGTTGATTGCAGGCAAGGGCACGGCCGCCGACTGGCTGTTGCAGCAGGCCGGCGGGCGTAATCTGGCCACGCATACCGGCTATAAACCGTTTTCAGTGGAGTCGCTGGCAGGGTTGAGCCCTGATGTGCTGGTATTTGCCGATCGCGCGCTGACCGGTGATGCGGCGCGGGCGGCATTGTTCAAGCAAAACCCGATCCTCGCGTCTACACCTGCGGCCAAGACCGGTCGAGTGTTTGAGCTCGATCCGACCTTACTGGTAGGTGGCCTGGGACCGCGCTTGCCACAAAGCCTGGCGAAGTTGTCTGCGGGGTTTTATCCGTCCCAGGCTAAGCCTGCTCCATGACCACTCTGGTTAAGCCGAAAGCACTGTTTATCGGGCTGTCGTTGTTGTGCGTATTGGCGATTTGGCTCTCATTGGCCTTGGGCCCGGTCAGCCTGCCGTTGTTGGACACGCTCAGGGCCGCTTTAAGGCTGATGGGGGTGCCGATCGAGGCGGCGGGGTTGGAACAGGCTGAGTTGATCCTGGGGCAGATTCGCCTGCCACGCACCTTGCTGGGGTTGGCGGTCGGTGGTGTCCTTGCGTTGTCGGGCGTGGCGATGCAGGGGCTGTTTCGCAACCCGCTGGCTGATCCCGGGTTGGTGGGGGTGTCCAGCGGCGCTGCGTTGGGGGCAGCGGTGGCGATTGTCGGCGGTTCTTTTTTGGGCGGGCTGCCGGATGCGTTTGGGCCGTACCTGTTGTCGCTGTGCGCGTTTCTCGGTGGCTTGGGGGTGACGGCGCTGGTCTATCGGCTGGGGCGTCGCAATGGCCAGACCAATGTCGCGACGATGCTGCTCGCGGGTATTGCCCTTACGGCGCTGGCCAGTTCTGCGGTCGGGCTGTTTACCTATTTGGCCGATGACGCCACTTTGCGCACCCTGACGTTCTGGAACCTGGGCAGCCTGAATGGTGCGAGCTATTCGCGGTTGTGGCCCTTGCTGCTGGTAAGTGCAGGCGTGGCGCTATGGTTGCCGCGCCGGGCCAAGGCGCTGAATGCGCTGTTGTTGGGAGAGTCGGAGGCCAATCATCTGGGCATCGATGTAGAGGGGCTCAAGCGTGAGTTGGTGTTCTGCACGGCCTTAGGCGTTGGTGCGGCGGTGGCGGCGGCTGGGATGATTGGCTTTGTCGGCTTGGTGGTGCCGCACTTGGTACGGCTGCTGGCGGGGCCGGATCATCGGGTGTTGTTGCCTGCCTCGGTGCTGGCGGGGGCGAGCTTGCTGTTGTTTGCAGACCTGGTGGCGCGCCTGGCGTTGGCGCCGGCGGAACTACCGATTGGCATTGTCACAGCGTTTATCGGTGCGCCATTTTTCCTCTATTTGCTACTGCGGGGTCGCGCCTGATGCTGCGAGTTGAAGCGTTGCAGATACGGCGCGGGCGTAAAACCGTGCTGGCCGATGTCACCCTGGACCTATTGCCGGGCGAAGTACTGGGCGTGCTGGGGCCCAACGGTGCTGGCAAGAGTACCTTGCTGGGAGCGCTGTGCGGGGAATTGCAGCCTGATCAGGGCAAGGTGTGGCTGGATCAGCAAGAGTTGAAAAGCCTGGGTGGCGCACAGCGTGCCAAGCGCCTGGCCGTGTTACCGCAAAGCTCAACCCTGGATTTTGCTTTTCGTGTCGAAGAGGTGGTGGGCATGGGGCGTTTGCCTCATCAGGCCGGGCGAGTACGCGACGACGAAATCATCAACGCGGCACTGCAGGCGGCGGATGTCGGTCATTTAAGTGGGCGCAGTTACCTGGCCTTGTCAGGTGGCGAGCGCCAACGTGTGCACCTGGCGCGTGTATTGGCGCAGTTGTGGCCGGGTGAGGCGGGGCAGACGTTACTGTTGGATGAGCCGACATCGATGCTCGATCCCTTGCACCAGCACACAACCTTGCAAGCTATTCGAAGCTTTGCCGATAGAGGGGCTGCGGTGCTGGTCATCCTGCATGACTTGAACCTGGCGGCGCGGTACTGCGACCGGATCCTGTTGCTGGAAGACGGGCGCCCCCATGCCTTGGGTACGCCCTCAAAGGTCCTGCGACCTGAACCGCTCAAGGCCGTCTTTGGCTTGGATGTACTGGTACAGCCGCATCCGGAGCGTGGGCACCCGCTGATCATTGCGCGCTGAGGTCGGTTATCTGCGGGCAAAAAAAGACCCGGCAAGAGCCGGGTCAAATAACCGTGATTAGCCTGATGAGGAGATAATCTGAGAGTCCGAACCAATGGTCTTTCAGTTATCGGCTGATCTCGCGACCAGTTGTGATAATCATAACGATTCTCATTTGAGAGTCAAGATTTGTTTTTGCACGCTCATCCAGTTTTCTCAAACGCTCGTTTGTATTGCCCATATACAGGGGGGTTAAGTGCCAATCTAATTTTTATGACTTGCTGACATAGCCTCCAACTGACGGTTCAGTGCCTCCTTGCGCTCTGTGGGAATGTCGTTCCAGTGCACATCCATCAGTGCGCCTTCAATGGCATACAGCAGGACTTTCGATGCTCGGAAGCCGCGAGTTCGCACAGCCCGGTAAGCATCGACCGCTCCCAGGCGACGCAAGTCGGACGCGCTGTGGATGCCCACCGCATGCAGCCACTGCGCTGACGTCTTGCCAAGGTTTTTCAGGTGTTGCAGCTCATCGTTCATCAAGCCTCCTTGCGACGGCCGAATGGTGCGGTGGGTATCGTGACCAGGCAGCCTGAAAATGAGTGTAGCGCTCAGTAGGAAAAGCGTGGTTCTTTGGTCAGAGACGGGCGAAAAGCTTATAAGAGTGAGGTGATGGCTTTAGTGACAGGCAGGCGGGAAACGCCCGGCACTCTTAGGGCTTAGCCGGGGTTCTGGGCGTGGGGTTACTTGGTACGGTAGCGCAGGCGAGTGCCGAAATTGACTGACATCAGAATCTCGTCAGCCGTGAGCTCGGGCGGGAAATAAGTCCCCGAAATCTGCGCATGGGCCAGGCTGGCGCCTTCCAGCGAGCAGTCGCGTAAATCCAGGCCGCGCAGGTCGGCGGAACGGAAATAGGCGTCGGTGAAGTCAACACCGGCGGCGTTCAGGTCGCGCAGGTCCAGCCCTCGGAAGTCGCCACCGCGCATGTCGATGGTGCCGTCTTCAGGGCGTTCCTGATTGAAGCCGCGAATGTCGTCCTTGTGCAGGAGTGCGTAGAGCGGGGTATCGAGAAGCTTGGGCTGACTCATGATCGCGACTCCTTTTGGAATTATGACGCCATTATAGTGCCACTATTGCTGGGTCGCGCGCTGAAGTGGGCGACACGACCAAGAAATATTTCTTACAACCCCGGCAAAGCCTGGCGAATATGCCCGACTAACGCATCGAGGGTCCCGCTTTCATTGGTCTCGACACGCTTGCTCAGCAGCAGTTCTTGCGCTGTCAGTGGGTCACGACTGGCTTGCTGCTCTTCGATAACGGTCAGTGTTGCGTCGGAAGGATCGTTTTTATCCGCCTGACGCTGTGCAAGCCAGCTGGCAATAACGGCTTGAGGCGCGTTGCAGTCCAGGATCAGGAACGGCGCCCCGGTGGCTTCGGCGATTTGGGCTGCCGCGTCACGTTGAGCGCGTTTCAAGAAGGTGGCATCCAGCACCACCGGGTAACCGGCGCGTAGCACGGTGTCGGCAATTTCGTTCAGGCGAGCGTAGGTGGCAGCGCTGGCGTCATGACTGTAGATGCCGGCCTGTGGCGTGTTTTCTACCTGCTGCTCGCCGAACAGGCGCTTGCGCTCCACATCCGAACGCAGGCGCACGGCGCCCAGTGCTTCGACCAGGCGCATGGAAACATGGCTTTTACCCACGGCTGAAACACCATGGGTGATTGCCAGGAAACGCGATGGGATGGTGCTGTAGCTTTCCGCCAGGTTGGCGTAGTTGCGGTACTGACGCAGGGTGGTGGCGCGTTGCACCGGGCTTGCTTCGCTCGGCATGCTGAACAGCGCAACTTTGGCGCGAACCAGTGCACGGTAGGCTTTATAGAAGTTCAGCACCTCCAGGCCCTGATAGTCGCCGGTCAGTTCCAGGTACTGGCTGATAAAACGCCGTGCCAGGCATTTCAGGCCGCGGTCCTCAAGGTCCATGGCCAGAAAGCCGGTATCTGCGTACACATCGGTAAAGCGGAAAGGCTCGTTGAACTCGATGCAGTCGAAGATCACCACGTGGCCATCAATTAGGGTGGCGTTGCCCAGGTGGATATCGCCGTGGCATTCACGGGTATAGCCATTGAGCTTGCGCTGTTCAAGCAGAGGCTTGAGGCGTTCGAAGCTGCTTTGGGCCCAGGCTTGCAGGGCTTCCAGTTGAGTCAGGTCGGCCTTGTCGCTGAGGAACGGGCGGATCTGGTCGAAGTTCTGACGCACAGGGGCCATCACTTCTTCTGGCGTGCCGGCCGGGTGCTCTTTTGGGACTTTGGGGGCGGTGAGGTGGAAGTGCGCAATCTGCTTGGCCATCTCGTCGATGTGCGCGCTGGTCAACTCGCCGTTGGCTTGAAGGGTACTGAGCATCTGGCTTTGCGGGAACTGGCGCATTTTCAGTGCGTATTCGAGCACCGGGCCGTCACCACCCAATTGCGGCGCTTCGGCAGTGCCGGTAATCGGCAATACTTCAAGATACAAATCTTCGGTCAAGCGCTGGTTGAGGCGCAATTCTTCGCGGCAGAAGTGGCCGCGATCTTCCAGTTGGGTGAAGTCCAGAAACCCGAAGTTCATCGGTTTCTTCAATTTATAAGCGTAGGCGCCAGTCAGAATCACCCAGGAAATATGGGTCTCGATAACTTGAAACGCTTCAACCGGATGAGGGTACAAAGCCGGGTTTTGCAGGGCAGCGATCAGGGACTGGCTCACGGGCGATCCTTCAAAGTCGGGGAGAAATCATGGTGGCCATTATGGCTGCTGATGCCAGTCGTGCAAACCGCTGTCCGGCTCATGTTGATCATCAATAAAGTGCGTATAATCCGCCGCCATGACTCGAACCCGATCTCCCCGTTCCCGTAAAAAACCTCCTTCCCGCGGCCTGCGCCCCTGGCTGGGCTGGGCGCTCAAGCTTGGCCTGGTGGGCCTTGTGGTGATCGCCGGCTTTGCGGTGTACCTCGATGCCGTGGTGCAGGAAAAGTTCTCCGGCAAGCGCTGGACCATTCCGGCCAAGGTGTACGCCCGCCCGCTGGAATTGTTCTCCGGCCAGAAGCTGAGCAAGGAGGACTTCCTGACCGAGCTCGACGCACTGGGCTACCGCCGCGAACCCGTGAGCAATGGTCCGGGCGCTGCTGCTGTCAGCGGTAATACCGTCGACCTGAATACCCGTGGCTTCCAGTTCTACGAAGGCCTGGAAAAAGCCCAGCCGGTGCGTGTGCGTTTCTCCGGCGACTATGTGGCCGAGTTGTCGTCGCTCAATGGCTCCAAGCTGCCGGTGGTACGCCTGGAACCGTTGATGATCGGCGGTATCTACCCTAAGAACCTTGAAGATCGCATCCTGATCAAGCTCGATCAGGTGCCGCCGTACTTGCTGGAAACCCTGGTGGCTGTCGAAGACCGCGATTTCTACAGCCACTGGGGCGTCTCGCCGAAGTCGATTGCCCGCGCCGTTTGGGTCAACACCTCTGGCGGCAAGATGACCCAGGGCGGCAGTACGCTCACGCAGCAACTGGTCAAGAACTTCTACCTGACCAACGAACGTAGCCTGACCCGTAAACTCACCGAAGCCATGATGGCGATGTTGCTGGAGCTGCATTACAGCAAGCAGGAAATCCTCGAGGCGTACCTCAATGAGGTATTCGTCGGCCAGGATGGCCAGCGCGCGGTGCATGGTTTCGGCCTGGCGAGCCAGTTCTTCTTTGGGCAGCCGTTATCCGAGTTGAAGTTGCATCAAGTCGCGTTGCTGGTGGGGATGGTCAAGGGGCCGTCCTATTACAACCCGCGGCGCAACCCGGAGCGTGCGCTTGAGCGCCGCAACCTGGTACTGGATGTACTGGAGCAGCAGGGCGTTGCCACGGCCGAGCAGGTTGCCGCCGCGAAGAAGATGCCACTGGGCGTGACCACCCGCGGCAAGCTGGCGGATAGCTCATTCCCCGGCTTTATCGATCTGGTCAAGCGCCAGTTGCGTGAAGACTATCGCGACGAAGACTTGACCGAAGAGGGGCTGCGGATCTTCACCAGCTTCGATCCGATACTGCAGATGAAGGCGGAGGCGTCGGTCAACGACACCTTCAAGCGCCTGACCGGCCGTAAGGGCTCGGATGAGGTCGAAGCCGCGATGGTCGTGACCAACCCGGAAACTGGCGAAGTCCAGGCCATGATCGGCAGCCGCCAGGCCAGCTTCGCCGGGTTCAACCGCGCACTCGATGCCGTGCGGCCGATTGGCTCGCTGGTCAAGCCTGCGGTCTATCTGAGCGCATTGGAAAAACCCAGCAAGTACACACTGACCAGTTGGCTGTCGGATGACCCGCTGTCGGTCAAGGGCGCGAATGGCCAGGTGTGGACCCCCAAGAACTTCGACCGCCGCTCCCACGGTACCGTGTTCCTGTATCAGGGTCTGGCGCATTCCTATAACATCTCGACCTCGCGCCTGGGGCTTGAAGTGGGCGTACCTAATGTCCTGAAGACCTTGGCGCGACTGGGGATCGAGCGTGAGTTCCCGGCTTTCCCGTCCATGCTCCTGGGGGCTGCGGCCATGACTCCCATGGAAGTAGCCACCATGTACCAGACCCTGGCCAACGGTGGTTTCAATACGCCGATGCGCGGCATTCGCAGTGTGCTGACCGCCGAGGGCGAGCCGCTCAAGCGCTACCCGTTCCAGATCCAGCAGCGTTTTGACGCGGGGTCCATCTACCTGATCCAGAACGCCATGCAGCGTGTGATGCGTGAGGGCACAGGGCGTTCGGTCTATAGCGTGCTGCCGTCGAACCTGACCCTGGCGGGCAAGACTGGTACCAGTAACGACTCGCGCGACAGCTGGTTCGCGGGCTTCGGCCAGGATGTACTGGCCGTGGTGTGGCTGGGGCGCGACGACAACGGCAAGACGCCGTTTACCGGTGCAACCGGCGCGCTGCAGGTGTGGACCAGTTTCATGCGCAAGGCCGATCCATTGCCGCTCAACATGCCGCAGCCAGACAATATCGTGCAGGCCTGGATCGACCCGCACACGGGCCAAGGCTCTGATGCCAACTGTCCGGGCGCGGTACAGATGCCGTATATTCGCGGCAGCGAACCACCACCCGGCGCCGCATGCGGTGGCAGTGCTCCTGCTGACGCGGAATCGGTGATGGATTGGGTCAAGGGCTGGATGAATTAAGCAAAGAGGGTTTCAAGTGAACAAGTTGTGGATTCCAGCGATTACGGCTCTGGCTTTGCTCGGCGGTTGCTCCAGCGTGCAGCGCGGCTCTATTCCCGTGGTGGACTCAAGCACGTCCGTCTCCAATAACGACCGCATCTCGGCCAATGGTGGCTTCCGTCAGACCGTGGTCAAGCGGCCTGCCCAAGCTGCAACCCAGGCGATACCGCAGGATTCCGGCGTGGTAGTGATGGTGCCCGGCAGTGGTGCTGCGACCTCGGCGCCCATCAGTGCCGAGCCATGGACTCCAGGCCCAAGCACTTCAGGCCCGGTGAACTCCACGCCGATTCAAACCGCGCCGGTCAACCAGGGCACCTACAATATGCCGTCGACGCCGAGCGGTATTCCGTCGGCGTCCAGCGCGGGTGGGCTGTCGGCTGACGAACAGCTGGACGGCCCGGTGCTGGCGCTGCTCACTACCGCTCAACAGCAGCAGTCGGGCGGCGACTTGAATGGCGCCTCGTCGAGCCTTGAACGTGCCCAGCGCGTGGCGCCTCGCGAGCCCCAAGTGTTGTATCGCCTGGCCCAAGTGCGCATGGCCCAGGGCGATGCGCCCCAAGCGGAGCAATTCGCTCGCCGTGGCCTGACCCTGGCCAATGGTCGCCCGGACCTGCAAGCCAGCTTGTGGGCCTTGATCGGTGATGCGCGTGCCGCCCAAGGCGACGCCGCCGGCGCTGCCCAGGCACGGCAGAAAGCCAAGGTCAGCCTCTGATGGATGCGCGTTTTCCAGCGATTGCCGAACAGTTATTGCTGATTGAGCGCGAATTGCGCGCGCAGGGCTGGTGGGACGAACTGCCCCCCAGCGCTGAAGCGCTCAGCAGCGTCGAGCCCTTTTCAGTCGATACCCTGGACTTCCACCAGTGGCTGCAATGGATCTTCCTCGTGCGCATGAAGCAGATCCTGGAGCAGGACCTGCCATTGCCAAATGCGTCGGGGATTCTGGAAATGGCCGAGATGGTCTACGCCGACCGGCCATTGGAGAGCATTGGCTTGCGTAACGCGCTGAAAAAGTTCGATCAATTGATCGTCGACGCTCGTTAATTGCCTGACTGTCGGGTTTTTCGGCAGTCTTGCGCATATTTCTACCGCTTGACGACATTCAGGCGAGTTTTATCCCTCCTCAAAGCCCTTTCTTCTACGTTCTCATGCGCTTAGTTGGAAAAAAGCGCAATTATTGCTTGACTTGAACGGCCTGAAACAGAAGAATCCAAAGTCCGCTGTATCGGGACTGCCAGAAGCAGGCCCGCTCAGCAGATCATGAGGCGCACATCCGCGCCGACCTGTAACACCCGCAACGCGTTACCTCGCGCTGGGTGGGAAAAGCCCGCAACACTTGGGACGATCCCAATACTTGCTCAGTCAGTGCTGACGTAGTCGGCGACCACCGTCGCTCATGCTCTGTTGAGAAGTAAACCTATTAAGACCCGTCGGTTTTTAACGGACGGTATTCTGGCGTTTTAGAGGTGAACAACGTGGAGCTTTTATCTGGCGGTGAGATGCTCGTCCGCTTTTTGCGTGACGAAGGCGTCGACTATATCTACGGGTACCCAGGTGGTGCTCTGCTGCATGTCTACGACGCACTGTTCAAGGAACCGGCTGTTACCCACATCCTGGTTCGCCACGAACAGGCCGCGACCCATATGGCTGACGGTTACGCCCGTGCCACCGGTAAAGCCGGCGTAGTACTGGTAACGTCCGGCCCAGGCGCAACCAATGCCATTACCGGCATCGCGACTGCTTATATGGACTCCATCCCGATGGTGATCATTTCCGGCCAGGTCGCCAGCACCATGGTCGGTACCGATGCATTCCAGGAAACCGACATGATCGGTATTTCCCGCCCGATCGTGAAACACAGCTTCATGATCAAGCATGCGTCGGAAATCCCGGAAGTCATGAAGAAGGCGTTCTACCTCGCACAGTCCGGTCGCCCGGGTCCTGTGGTGGTCGATATCCCGAAAGACATGACCAACCCGGCCGAAAAATTCGAATACGTCTTCCCGAAGAAAGCCAAGCTGCGTTCCTACAGCCCGGCCGTCCGTGGGCACTCAGGGCAAATCCGCAAGGCGGCAGAAATGCTCCTGGCGGCCAAGCGTCCAGTGTTGTACTCCGGCGGTGGCGTGATTCTGGGCGGTGGTTCCGCACCACTGACCGAACTGGCCAAGCTGCTCAATCTGCCGGTGACCAACACCTTGATGGGGCTCGGCGCATTTCCGGGTTCGGATCGTCAGTTCGTCGGCATGCTCGGCATGCACGGCAGCTACACCGCCAACCTGACCATGCACCACGCCGACGTGATCCTGGCGGTGGGCGCACGGTTCGATGACCGTGTGATCAACGGCGCGAGCAAATTCTGCCCGAATGCCAAGATCATCCATATCGACATCGACCCGGCGTCTATCTCCAAGACCATCAAGGCCGATGTGCCGATCGTTGGGCCGGTGGAGAGCGTGTTAACCGAAATGGTTGCTGCGCTCAAGGACATTGGCGAGGCGCCGAACAAGGAATCCGTTGCCAGTTGGTGGAAGCAGATTGACGAATGGCGTGGTGATCGCGGCCTGTTCCCGTATGACAAGGGCGACGGCAGCATCATCAAGCCACAAACTGTGATCGAAACCCTGTGTGAGGTAACCAAGGGCGACGCCTTTGTGACCTCCGACGTGGGCCAGCACCAGATGTTCGCAGCGCAGTACTACAAGTTCGACAAGCCTAACCGCTGGATCAACTCCGGTGGCCTGGGCACGATGGGCTTTGGTTTCCCTGCGGCCATGGGCGTGAAGCTGAGCTTCCCGGATGCCGACGTGGCGTGTGTCACCGGTGAAGGCAGCATCCAGATGAACATCCAGGAACTGTCGACGTGCCTGCAGTACGGTCTTCCGGTCAAGATCGTCTGCTTGAACAACGGTGTACTGGGCATGGTTCGTCAGTGGCAGGACATGAGCTACGGTAGCCGTCACTCCCATTCCTACATGGAATCGTTGCCGGATTTCGTCAAGTTGGTTGAAGCCTATGGCCACGTCGGCATTCGCATCACCGATCTGAAAGATCTGAAGCCGAAGATGGAAGAGGCGTTCGCCATGAAGGATCGCCTGGTGTTCATCGATATTCAGGTGGACACCAGCGAGCACGTCTATCCGATGCAGATCAAAGACGGCTCTATGCGCGACATGTGGCTGAACAAGACGGAGCGTACTTAATCATGCGGCATATTATCTCCCTGCTTCTGGAGAACGAACCCGGCGCCCTGTCTCGTGTTGTCGGCCTGTTTTCGCAACGCAACTACAACATCGAAAGCCTGACCGTGGCTCCGACCGAAGACCCGACCTTGTCGCGCCTGACGTTGACCACCGTGGGGCACGATGAGGTGATCGAGCAGATCACCAAGAACCTCAACAAGCTGATCGAAGTGGTCAAGCTGGTCGACTTGTCGGAAAGTGCCCACATCGAGCGCGAGCTGATGCTGGTCAAGGTCAAGGCCACGGGTGCCCAACGTGCCGAGATCAAACGCACTACCGATATTTTTCGCGGGCAGATCGTCGATGTGAGCGCCAGCGTTTATACCGTTCAACTGACCGGTACAAGCGACAAGCTGGACAGCTTCATCCAGTCGATCGGGACGGCCTCGATTCTGGAAACGGTACGCAGTGGTGTCACCGGGATTGCCCGTGGCGACAAAGTACTCAGCATCTAACCCAAATTAGCGAATGGCCTTACGGCCTGGATATATAGAGGAACCTCATGAAAGTTTATTACGATAAAGATTGTGACCTGTCGATCATCCAGGGCAAGAAAGTCGCCGTCATCGGCTACGGTTCCCAGGGTCACGCCCAAGCGTGCAACCTGAAAGACTCCGGCGTTGACGTCACTGTTGGTCTGCGTAAAGGCTCGGCCACCGTTGCCAAGGCTGAAGCCCATGGCCTGAAAGTGACCGACGTTGCGTCCGCCGTTGCAGCTGCCGACCTGGTCATGATCCTGACCCCGGACGAGTTCCAGTCCGCGCTGTACAAGAACGAAATCGAGCCGAACATCAAGAAAGGCGCCACCCTGGCCTTCTCCCACGGCTTCGCGATTCACTACAACCAGGTTGTGCCGCGCGCTGACCTCGACGTGATCATGATCGCGCCGAAAGCACCGGGCCACACCGTGCGCTCCGAGTTCGTCAAAGGCGGCGGTATCCCTGACCTGATCGCGATCTACCAGGACGCGTCGGGCAACGCCAAGAACGTTGCACTGTCCTACGCCGCTGGCGTTGGTGGCGGTCGTACCGGCATCATCGAAACCACCTTCAAGGACGAGACCGAAACCGACCTGTTCGGCGAGCAAGCCGTTCTGTGCGGCGGTACCGTTGAACTGGTCAAGGCCGGTTTCGAAACCCTGGTTGAAGCTGGCTATGCACCAGAAATGGCCTACTTCGAATGCCTGCACGAACTGAAGCTGATCGTTGACCTCATGTACGAAGGCGGTATCGCCAACATGAACTACTCGATCTCCAACAACGCCGAATACGGCGAGTACGTAACCGGCCCGGAAGTGATCAACGCCGAGTCCCGTCAGGCCATGCGCAACGCCCTGAAACGTATTCAGGACGGCGAATACGCCAAAATGTTTATCAGCGAAGGCGCTACCGGCTACCCTTCGATGACCGCCAAGCGTCGTAACAACGCCGCTCACGGTATCGAAGTCATCGGCGAGCAACTGCGCTCCATGATGCCGTGGATCGGTGCCAACAAGATCGTCGACAAAGCCAAGAACTAAGTCGTACGCACCAAGGGAAAACGCGGCTTAGGCCGCGTTTTTTCGTTTGAGGGGCTGGTTCTGGTATAAAGCTGCATCGTTTGCGGGCGAACACTCGCCGCAAGTATCTGTCGAATTTTTTTCACACCGTTGCAAGGTAAAGTCCATGAGCGAACGTCCCGAAGAGCCAAGCCAGGCTTCTGACGCCGATAGCCTGCTACCGATCGATGAACATGTCGAAGAAGGGCATGATGCGGAAGGTCGCAAGGTCCGGCATCGTGGCATCTATCTTCTGCCCAATCTGTTTACGACGGCGAACCTGTTTGCCGGCTTCTATTCCATCATCAACTCCATGAGTGCCCAGAGCGCGTTGGCGGCGGGTGATGCGGTGAGTGCCAGCAAATACTTTGGTTTTGCTGCCATCGCAATCTTCGTGGCCATGGTGCTTGATGGCCTGGATGGTCGCGTGGCGCGGATGACCAATACCCAGAGTGCATTCGGCGCCGAGTACGACTCGCTGTCGGACATGGTTGCCTTTGGTGTCGCACCCGCACTGCTGGCGTTTGCCTGGGCATTGGGCGATATGGGCAAGGTCGGCTGGATGGTTGCCTTCATTTATGTCGCGGGCGCCGCGTTGCGTCTGGCGCGCTTCAATACCCAAGTGGGGACTGCCGACAAGCGCTACTTCATTGGTCTGGCCAGCCCGGCAGCAGCGGGTGTGGTGGCCGGTATTGTGTGGGCGTTCAGTGACTACGGTATCCAGGGGTCGAAGATGTCGTTCCTGGTTGCCTTGATGGTCGCGGCGGCCGGCATGCTGATGGTCAGCAATATCAAGTACAACAGCTTCAAGGAGTTTGACCTCAAGGGGCGCGTGCCTTTCGTGGCGATCCTTGTGGTAGTGCTGGTGTTCGCAGTGGTGTTCAGCGATCCGCCACGTATTCTGCTGCTGGCGTTCCTGGCCTATGCCGCTTCGGGGCCGATTCAGTACTTGCTGCATCTGCGTCGGGACAAAACATTGTCTTAATGTAATTTCCCCCATACTCCGCAGTCTATTGGTGCATCAGTTCTCCAATGCTGCGGAGTTGCCATGTTAATCAAATTACCCAAAGCATCCGATTGCCATGAATCGGATGTCACGCCTGAATCCCTTTACTTCTCTCGTCGCAGTTTGCTCGGCGGTGCGCTTGCCGGTATTGCTGCCAGCAGCTTGCCGCGTTGGGCCACTGCGGGCGATGCGTCGCGTTATGCCGATGTCGAGCCGGGCAGGGCGCCCAATTGGTTCGCCGAGAAGCTTCCAGGTACGAAATGGCAAGCGGTGACGGTCAAAGACGAGGCCATTACGCCGTTCAAGGATGCGACCCACTACAACAACTTCTATGAGTTTGGCACAGGCAAGGGTGATCCGGCGGCAAACGCAGGCTCGCTCAAGACTGAGCCTTGGAGTGTGGTGATTGATGGTGAGGTGGCAAAGCCTGGGCGATACGCCTTGGAAGACTTCATGAAGCCCTATGAATTGGAAGAGCGGATCTATCGCCTGCGTTGCGTCGAAGCCTGGTCGATGGTTATCCCATGGATCGGCTTCCCTATCTCGGCCTTGCTCAAGCAAGTTGAGCCGACGTCCAAAGCGAAGTACATCCGTTTTGAAACCCTTCAGGATCCTAAGAGCATGCCGGGGCAGCGCTCAAGTTTCGGCTTGATCGACTGGCCTTATGTAGAAGGGCTGCGCCTGGATGAGGCGATGAACCCACTGGCGATCCTGGCCGTGGGTATGTATGGACGGGAATTGCCTAACCAGAATGGTGCGCCACTGCGCCTCGTCGTGCCGTGGAAGTATGGCTTCAAGAGTGTGAAATCCATCGTACGGATCAGTCTTGTCAGCGATCAGCCGAAAACCACCTGGCAAAGCATCGCGGCCGATGAGTATGGGTTCTATGCGAATGTAAACCCTACGGTTGACCATCCGCGGTGGACCCAGGCGCGGGAGCGGCGTCTACCCAGTGGCCTGTTCAGCCCTAACGTACGCGAGACGCAGATGTTCAATGGTTACTCGGATGAGGTTGCTTCTTTATATACAGGCCTCGACCTGCGGAAGAACTACTGATGCGCTATCCGATCTGGCGCATCGGCGTCTTTATAGCTGCGGCAGTGTGGCCATTGCTCTGGCTCTATGAGGCATGGAGTTTTGCACTGGGACCTGACCCAGGAAAAGTGTTGGTCGATCGCCTGGGTCTAGGTACGTTGATCCTGCTGCTGGTAACGCTAGGTATGACGCCGCTGCAGAAGTTGAGTGGTTGGGCGGGGTGGATAGCGGTGCGTCGACAGTTGGGGTTGTGGTGCTTTGCTTATGTGGTGCTGCACTTGGCGGCTTATTGTGTGTTTGTCCTGGGGCTGGATTGGTCGCAGCTCGGTGTGGAGTTGCGCAAGCGGCCCTATATAATTGTCGGTACGCTGGGATTTCTTTCTCTCTTGGTGTTGGCCGTCACCTCGAATCGCTATAGCCAGCGTCGGTTGGGCAGTCGCTGGAAGAAATTGCATCGTTTGGTCTATGTGATCCTTGGGCTCGGATTGCTGCACATGTTGTGGATAGTCCGGGCTGATCTGAAGGAGTGGGCTATCTACGCTTCTATAGGTGCGCTGCTCCTGGTGCTGCGGATACCACCCGTGATGCGTCGAATCCCTCGCCTTATTGCTAAAAAAACGCTTTCTGCAACAAAAGTGTAATTAACCCTTGACGGCAGATCTTGGAAGCCTATAATTCGCCCCACTTCCGGCGCAGTCGAAACGGAAAACTCCTTGGTAAACAATGAGTTATGAGGTTTTCGGCAGCAGGTTGCTTCAGTTAATCGAAGCCGAAAGGAAGTTGAAAAAGAGGTGTTGACAGCAGCGTGTAACGCTGTAGAATTCGCCTCCCGCTGATGAGAGATCAGAAGCGCAAGTGGTTGAAGTTGTTGAAGAAATCTTCGAAAGCT
>NZ_VOIW01000009.1 GCF_009659625.1 Pseudomonas haemolytica
ATAACGCCGATGGTAGCCAGGAAGTGTATGTCCATGACGACCGGGCGCGATTGGTGCAGCGCATCGATCCCGCCGGCGCCCAGCATTTCAAATCCTACGATGACAAAGGCCGGCTGACCGTCGAGCAGGACCCGATGGGCGCGGTTACGGCGTATCAGTACGACGAAGCTGGGCGCTTGGTGGCGTTGTTTCCGGGGGATGATGAGCCGACCTCCTACGAGCATGACAACGGCTTCGTACGGGTTGTCAGACGCGGTGAGGCGGTCTGGAAATATGAGCGTGGGCAGCTTGTCGAAGAACAACTGCCCAATGGCGGGGTTAAGCACTATCGCTATGACGACCTTGGACGGCAGATTGGTCGTGAGGATGAACATGGCGCGCTGACTCAGTATCAATGGGACAGCGTCGGTCGATTGATTCGTCTCGTCTTGCCAGGCGGTGTTTTCCGGGAATTCAGCTGCAACCCCTACGGAAAAATCATCGCCGAACGCGACGAACTCGGCCACGTCACCCGCTACGAATACGCCGATGGTCTGCACCTGATCAGCCGCCGCATCAACGCCGACGGCACCCAGGTCAAGTACCGCTACGACAACGTACGGCTGCTGCTCACCGAAATCGAAAACGAAGTCGGCGAAACCTACCAACTCGACTACCACCCCAACGGCCTGATCCAACAGGAAAACGGCTTTGACGGCCAACGCACCGCCTACGTTTACGACCTCAACGGCAACCTGCAGTAAAAGACCGAATACGGCGACGACGGCAGCCAGCTAATCACCCGCTACGAGCGAGACCACGCCGGGCGTCTTGTACGAAAAATCCTGCCCGGTAGCAGCGTGGTCGATTATGCCTACGACCGCCAAGGCAACCTCCTCAGCGTCGAGGACGGTCACTGGGCTTTGGCCTACGAGTACGACCGCCAAAACCGCCTCATCGCCGAACACCAAGGCTGGGGCACCCTGCGCTACGGCTACGACGCCTGCGGCCAACTGAAAAACCTGCGCCTGCCGGATAACAACCGCCTCACCTTCAACCACGACAAAGGCGGCCACCTCGCCACTGTCGAACTCAACGGTGAAGAGCTCACCTCGCATCTATTCAAGAGCGGTCGCGAACACCAACGCCAGCAAGGTCAGCTCCTCAGCCACTACCACTACGACGAACAAAACCGCCTGCACGCCCACTCGGTTACCCAACAGCAAAACCACCTCTATCAACGCCAATACGACTACGACAAAAGCGGCAACCTCACCCGCCTGCACGACACCCGCAAAGGCCAACACCTTTACCACTACGACCCCCTCGCCCGCCTGACCCGCGCCGATCATTCGCAAGACGTACAGGAACGCTTCGGCCACAACCCGGCGGGCAACCTGCTGATGCAAGATCGGCCGGGCCCGGACATCGTCGCGGCCAACCGCCTGGTGATCCAAGGCAACCGCCATTACGACTACGACGCCTTCGGCAACCTTATCCGCGAACGGCGCGGGAAGGGCCAGCAACTCGTCACCGAATACCGCTACGACTGCCAGCATCGGCTGATCGGCATCACAAAGCCGAACGGCGAAACCGCCAGTTACCGCTACGACCCGTTTGGGCGGCGCATCAGCAAAACCGTGGATAACAAAACCACAGAGTTTTTCTGGCAAGGCGACAAGCTGATTGCCGAACACCATGCGGACTGTCATCGCAGCTACCTCTACGAACCGGACAGCTTCCGCCCATTGGCGCTGCTGGAAGGGTTTGGTCCAAAAGAAACAAAGCCCTACCACTACCAACTCGACCACCTCGGCACACCGCAGGAACTCACCACTCCCGAAGGCGAAATCGTCTGGTCCGCCCACTACCGCGCCTACGGCCAGATCGCCCGTCTCGACGTAGGCAAAATCGACAATCCGCTGCGCTTCCAAGGTCAATACTTCGATCAGGAAAGCGGGCTGCACTACAACCGCCATCGCTACTACAATCCAGATATTGGCCGTTATCTGACACCGGACCCGGTGAAATTGGCGGGAGGGATCAATGCCTATCAGTACGTGCCCAACCCTACCGGGTGGGTGGATCCACTAGGCCTAAGTTCGTGCCCTGGTGAAAATGGATGTAAGCCGACACACGGCGCTGATGCCCCCGGAAAACATGCCAAGGTCCACGAAGGAGATGCGGAACTCCCCAAAGGAACCGATAGCAAACTATCTAGAAATGGTGCATTTAAAAGAGCAAAAGCAATAGGCGGAGTCCCACAAACCCAACACCCAACGCGAATACGCAGAGTCAAGATCACAGATCAAGAACAATATACGGAGGGTAGAGTGTATATTTTTTAACTACTGGAACGCCAAATAGAAATCCGGGAGCACTCGCTCGGCCATAAAAAAGGGAACCTTGGTCCACACTTCAATACAGAGGCCAGTATCGATGGAGAGTCAGCACCATTAAAAAACCACACAGACAACCACTCATACTTCAAGAGACAAAAATGAAATCAGTATTCATCAGAGAAATAGGTATTCATCCTTGGGATCAGCTACATCCCACCCACGATGAAAACTATATAACGATCACACTACTTAACCAAGATTATTCTGGGGCTTGGAATACTTGGTGTGAGTTCAGCTCGCTACTTAAATCAAAATGGCCAAGCATCGTACAATGGAACACAAAGCTATTACCTTATTACAATAAGACCCAAGAATATCTTTCACAAAAGAACTTCTACAAAAACTCAAAACCAGGAGATATTTTAAGAAAAAACGATTCAACCAACATTTACTCCCAAGTAATAAATTTAGATTGCGATCCGTTTCGGATAGACCCTAACCGTATGGCTTGCTATCGAACATCTGTAACACTCATGCTGAATACTAACGACAGCCTTGAACATCTATGGCGCAATCTAAGCAAACTCACAGACATTTCAAAAACTGACGACTTCAAACTAATTCTTTCTGACGAGAGATCTATTTCCTTCCGGTTCTATGATGCAGAAACACATGGTGTTGCCCAGCTCATTTGCCACTCAGAACACTTGCCTTTTTTAAACAAAATCCTTCAGAAAATGAACCTGGAAGAAATTCAGCAGGAAGGTGTTTACGCATATATCCACAGGTAATGGATTTAGGAACGCGACATTCACCTTGCTTACTTTACGTGCATGTCCTCTCAGAAGAGCTGAATATTGGACTACTTAGCACCGGGCAGAAAGCTGGTAAACAGACG
Source organism: Pseudomonas haemolytica (assembly GCF_009659625.1). Classification (GTDB taxonomy): domain Bacteria; phylum Pseudomonadota; class Gammaproteobacteria; order Pseudomonadales; family Pseudomonadaceae; genus Aquipseudomonas; species Aquipseudomonas haemolytica. The sequence continues at coordinate 3,220 of NZ_VOIW01000009.1, forward strand.
CACTCTTTTGCCCTATGCCTCGCTGGGCCGAAAGGTGAAACCAAGAAAGGTAAATTGCGTCGTTAGGTAAATTGCTTTTCGGTTACTGCCCTTGCAGTAGACGATCTTCGACTTGTCCGGGTGCATGATCAGCAGACACTTTTCCAAGCGTTGCTTGATTGCCGCCATGACCTCGCATGCCTGCTTTTCGCTATGGCAATGAATACCCTATGCTGCGATGGCAGCGACTGGGTATCACTGATACACCGAGGCGTCTGCATCGCAGGCAAGCCAGCTCCCACCTGGACAGATGTGGTCCTTATCAAGCTTCCACCAGGCTCCATTGCTTGCTCAAGCGCTTATCGGAAATTGGCACCTTGGTACCCAACTGCTGGGCAAACAATGACACCCGATATTCCTCCAGCCACCAGCGGTATAGCTCCAACTGCGGGTCGCGCTTACCTTCCTGGGTGTGTTTGTTCAGGCGGTTCTGGTACTGCGCCCACAGGCCGCTCAACTCGGTACTCCACACCCGGTCCTTCTGTACCTGGCTCGGCAGTTTTTCCAGGCGCAGCTCGATGGCCTTAAGGAAACGCGGCAGTTCCTTGAACCATTGCGCCGGGGTTTCCCGCACAAAACCCGGGTACACCAGGTTGCTCAGTTGCTGCTTGATGTCGTTCAAGGCCACGGCCTGGGCCAGGTCGATCTTGCCTTTGAAGCGCTTTTGCAGGCCGTGCCACAGTTTCAGCACTTCCAGGGTCAGGCGCGCCAGGCGCTCGGCGTGTTCGGTCCAACCGCCGCGCTTGCGCTCAGCCAAAGCCGCCAGGCCCGCGCCGTCGCGGGGCAGGCTGGCCTCGCCTTCGAGCACGCAGGTATCGAGGCTGGCCAGCAGAATGTCTTCCACCAGCGCGTCGATACGCCCCAGTTCGCGGTACATCAAGCCCAGCTCGGTCAGGCCCGGCAATTTGCCGCGCAGGAATTTCGCCGGTTCCGCCAGTTGTTGCATCAGCAGGCGCTGCAACGCGCGGCGATGCTGGAACTCGGCTTCGGCGGCGGTGGAGAAACGCCCTTCCTTGACCGTGCCGTTCTCTTCCACCAGCGCCGGGTACACCGTCATCGACAGGCCGGCGATGTTTTGCTGGGTCTTTTCAGCCACCGCCGCGAACACCTTGGCTTCTACAGGCTGTTGGCTTTTCGCGGTTTGCGGTACGGCCAACGCGGCCTGGCTGGCCTCTGCAAAACGTGCGGTCAGTTCGGCCAGGTCGCGACCTTCGCCAAGGAACTTGCCCTGGCCGTCGACCACTTCCAGATTCATCTTCAGGTGGCTTTCCACCTGTTGTGCCGCTTCGGCCCAAGCCTCATCGCTGACCCGCGCACCGGTCATGCGCAGCAACTCGCGCCCCAGCGCCTGGGGCAGCGAGCCCTGGCCGAATTCGATGCGTTGCAGCGCCGCCTTGACGAAGTCCGGCACCGGCACGAAGTTTTTGCGCAACGCCTTGGGCAAGTTACGCACCAGGGCGATGCACTTGGCTTCGATCACCCCCGGTACCAGCCACTCCAGGCGTTCGGCCGGCAACGCCGGCAGCAACGGCGCCGGCACACGCAGGGTGACGCCGTCGCGGGGGTGATTGGGTTCGAAGTGGTAACTCAAGGCCAGCGCCAGGTCGCCCAGGTGCAAGGTGTCCGGATAATGCGCGGCGGTGACTTCACTCGCCTCGCGGGCCAGCACGTCTTCTTCGCGCATGATCAGCAGTTGTGGGTCTTTCTGGCTGTGGACCTTGTACCAGCTGTCGAAGGTCGCCGTCTGGTGGATCTCCGCCGGCAGGCGCGCATCGTAGAAGGCGTACAGGGTTTCTTCATCGGCCAGGATGTCGCGGCGGCGGGCCTTGGCTTCCAGTTCGTCGAGTTGCTCCAGCAGTTGCTGGTTGGCCGTCAGGCACTTGGCCCGGGACTGAATTTCGCCGCGTACCAGGCCCTCACGGATAAACAGCTCGCGGGACACCACGGGGTCAATCGGCCCGTAATGCACCGGCCGACGCCCGACTATGATCAGCCCGAACAGGGTGATCTGCTCAAACGCCACCACTTGGCCGCGCTTCTTCTCCCAATGGGGTTCGAAGTGGTTTTTCTTGATCAGGTGCCCGGCCAGCGGCTCGATCCAGTCGGCGTCGATCTTCGCCACCATGCGCGCATAAAGCTTGGTGGTTTCCACCAGTTCGGCGGTCATCAGCCATTGCGGGCGCTTCTTGCCGATGCCGGACGAGGGGTGAATCCAGAAGCGCCGCTGCCGCGCCCCGAGGTAATCGCCGTCTTCGGTTTTCTGGCCGATCTGGCTGAGCAGGCCGGACAGCACCGCCTTGTGCAGTTTCGGGAAGTCCGCCGGTTCTTTATTGATGCTCAGCTGCATGTCGCGGCAAATCAGGCTCAACTGACGATGGGAATCGCGCCACTCGCGCAGGCGCAAATAGTTGAGGAAGTTCTTGCGACACCAGTTACGCAAAGGGCTGGCGGTCAGCTCCTGGCGCTGCTCTTCAAACCCGCGCCACAAATTGACCAGCCCGGCGAAGTCCGAATCCGGGTCTTTCCACTGAGCGTGGGCCTGGTCGGCGGCTTGTTGGCGCTCCGGCGGGCGCTCGCGCGGGTCCTGGATCGACATGGCGCTGGCGACGATCAGCACTTCCTGCAGGCTGCCGAGCTTGGCCGCTTCCAGCAACATGCGGCCCATGCGCGGGTCCACCGGCAGGCGTGCGAGCTGGCGGCCCAATGGCGTGAGCTGGCTGTTGCGGTCCACCGCCGAGAGTTCTTGCAGCAGGTTGAAACCGTCGCTGATCGCCTTGCCATCGGGCGGTTCGATAAACGGGAAATCGGTGATTTCACCCAGGCGCAGGTGCAGCATCTGCAGGATCACGGCGGCAAGGTTGGTGCGCAGGATTTCCGGGTCGGTGAATTCCGGGCGGCCGATAAAGTCCTCTTCGCTGTACAAGCGAATGCAGATGCCCGGCTCAACCCGGCCACAGCGGCCTTTCCGCTGATTGGCGCTGGCCTGGGAAATCGCCTCGATCGGCAGGCGCTGCACCTTGGCGCGGTAGCTGTAGCGGCTGATGCGCGCGGTGCCGCTGTCGATCACATAACGAATGCCCGGCACGGTCAGCGAGGTTTCCGCGACGTTGGTCGCCAGCACCACGCGCCGGCCCGGGTGGGATTGGAAAATACGCTGCTGCTCGGCCGGTGAAAGGCGTGCATACAGCGGCAGGATCTCGGTGTGCTTGAGCTGGGCCTTGCGCAGCATGTCGGCGGCGTCGCGGATCTCACGCTCGCCCGGCAAAAACACCAGCACGTCGCCGGGGCTGCGGCGTTCGCTGCGCTCATAAGCGGCGATTTCATCGAGGGTGGCGAGGATTGCCTGATCGACGGTCAAGTCGTCCTCGACGCGGTTGCCCTCTTCGTCCTGTTCCAGGGTCAGCGGGCGATACCAGGTATCCACCGGGAAGGTACGGCCAGAGACCTCGACAATCGGCGCATCGTCGAAGTGCTTGGAAAAACGCTCCAGGTCGATGGTCGCCGAGGTGATGATGACTTTCAGGTCGGGGCGACGCGGCAGCAGGGTCTTGAGGTAGCCGAGCAGGAAGTCGATGTTCAGGCTGCGTTCGTGGGCTTCGTCGACGATGATCGTGTCGTAGCGTTCCAGGTAGCGATCGTTCTGGGTTTCAGCCAGGAGGATGCCGTCGGTCATCAGCTTGATCAGGGTGTTGGAATCGCTCTGGTCTTCGAAGCGCACTTGATAGCCGACCAAAGCGCCCAATGGTGTGGCCAACTCTTCTGCGACACGGCTGGCGACACTGCGCGCTGCAATCCGCCGTGGCTGGGTGTGGCCGATCAGGCCGTACTGGCCGCGGCCGATTTCCAGGCAGATTTTCGGCAACTGGGTGGTCTTGCCCGAGCCGGTCTCGCCAGCAATGATCAGCACCTGATGCTTGAGCAGCGCGTCCTTGATTTCATCGCGCTTGGCGGCAATCGGCAGGCTGTCGTCGTAGCGAATCAGCGGCAGGCTGGCGCGCCGCGCCGTGACCTGGGCACAGGATGCCTGCATGCGCGCCACCCACTGCGCCAGCTTCTCCTCATCGGGCTTCTTGCGCAGCTCGAGCAACTGCCGGCGCAAGCGGTGGCGGTCGGCGAGCATGGCGTGATCGAGGGTTTTCAGCAGTTGGTCGATGGTGGGTGCTTGGTCAGTCATCAGGTGCGTTTGGGTCGTCTATTTATGCAGGGGGCGGATTGTCGCAGAAAACCCTGGATGTGCGCGCCCCTCATTCGCTATCGCGGTCCTTGCGCCGGTACGGGAACACATCAATGACCTTGCCGGCGCGAATCGCGTCCTGCAGGCCCTTCCAGTAATCGGCGTTGTACAGCTCGCCATGCAGCTCGTCGAACAACTTGCGCTGGCCGGCGTCGGCAAACAGGAACGGCGGGAATTCTTCGGGGAATACGTCCAGCGGGCCGATGGAGTACCACGGCTCCGAGGCCATTTCATCCTCTGGGGTACGCGGCGCGGGGATATGGCGGAAGTTGGCTTCAGTGAGAAAGCAGATTTCGTCGTAATCGTAGAACACCACGCGGCCGTGACGGGTGACGCCGAAGTTTTTCAGCAGCATGTCGCCGGGGAAGATATTCGCCGCCGCCAGTTGCTTGATCGCCAGGCCGTAGTCTTCCAGGGCTTCGCGCACCTGGGCGGGGTTGGCGTTGTCGAGGTAGAGGTTGAGCGGGGTCATGCGCCGTTCCGTCCAGCAGTGGCGAATGAGCACCGTGTCGCCTTCTACCTGGACCGTACCGGCGGCGACCTCCAGCAACTCGGCCAGGCACTCGGGCTCGAACTTGCTCAAGGGGAAGCGGAAGTCGGCGAACTCCTGGGTGTCGGCCATGCGCCCTACCCGGTCGACGCTTTTCACCAAGCGATACTTTTCGATCACCGTGGCCCGGTTGACGTTTTTCGACGGCGAAAAGCGGTCCTTGATGATCTTGAACACGGTGTTGAAGCCCGGCAGCGTGAACACGCTCATGACCATGCCGCGCACACCAGGGGCCATGATGAACTGGTCATCGGTGGTCGCCAGGTGATTGATCAACGCACGGTAGAACTCGGATTTGCCGTGCTTGTAAAAGCCAATGGAGGTGTACAGCTCGGCAATGTGCTTGCCCGGCAGGATGCGCTTGAGGAAGCCGATGAATTCGGCCGGCACTGGCACGTCGACCATGAAATAGGAACGGGTGAACGAGAAGATGATCGACACGTCGGCTTCGTCGGTGATCAACGCATCGATCTGGATGCCACGCCCCTCGCGGTGCAGCAAGGGGATGACAAGCGGCCATTGTTCGTCACGGGTGTAGATGCGCCCTACGAGGTAGGCGCCTTTATTGCGGTAGAGCACTGAGGAAAACAGCTCGACCTTGAGGTCCGGGTCCTTGCACACCCAATCCGGCAGGTTTTCCCGCAGTTGGGCTTCGAGGCGTTGCAGGTCTGCCGGCAGGTCGGCGTAGGGCTCGCTGAAGCTGTAGTCCGAGAAAACCTGCGCCAACATGCCTGCGATGTTACCGGCCGGTGGGTAGATCCGGGTTTGCGCCGCCCGCGCCCGGCGCAGGCTCGGCCGGGTGGTGTGGATGAACATGCAGCCGTCGCTGATCAGGTCATGACTGAACAGGCCGCAGAAAATCGAGTTGTACCAGGTCTCGGACAGTTCATCGTCAAAGCGCAGGTCGATCAGGCCGATATAGGCACTTTTCACCAGGGGCCACAGGTCGATGTCCTGCAACGCGGCCCCTTCGAAACTTGCCCGCAGGCGGGTGGTGACTTCGCTGACCTTGTCCTCATACAAGTTGATGCGCGCCGCGGAAGCGGCCTGCCCCTGCTGCCACTGGGCCTTCTCGAAACGTTCGCGGGCGCCATCGGTGATTTGGCGGAAGTGCTCACGGTAATCGTCGAACCCGTCGAGGATCATTCGGGCGATAGCGAGGGCGGGCTGCGACATGCGGGAAACCTCGAGCGGGTAACTGGAAGCCCAGAGCTTAGCCAGTGAACCGAGGCAGGAGAAGGATGATTTGTACTTAGACATTGTGTCGGCCCGGACGCTGGGCAACACTCCCCCGCCTGATTGGCGTAGGAGTTTTCCGTGAGACCTGTCGACACCCTGTATCTGCTGGGACTGGCTGCCATCTGGGGCGCGAGTTTTCTGTTTATGCGCATCATCGCGCCCGAAATCGGCACGGTGCCGACTGCGTTTTTCCGCGTGTCGATTGCCGCCGCCGGCTTGCTGGTAATCCTGGCGATGATGCGCGTGAGCTGGGATTTCCAGGGCAAGTTCAAGATCGTTCTGCTGCTGGGCGTGATCAACTCCGGAATCCCGGCAACCATGTACTCGGTGGCGGCCCAGGTATTGCCGGCGGGTTACTCGGCGATCTTCAACGCCACCACACCGTTGATGGGCGTGCTGATTGGCGGGTTGTTCTTCAGTGAACGCCTGACACCGTCGAAAATCTCAGGGGTAGCCTTGGGGCTGTTTGGCGTCGCCGTGCTCACGCGCGCAGGGCCGGTGGCATTTGATCTGGAGTTATTGATGGGCGCGCTGGCCTGTCTGTTGGCGACCACCTGCTACGGCTTTGCCGGTTTCCTGGCGCGGCGTTGGCTGGATCAGCGCGGCGGGTTGGACAGCCGCCTGTCGGCCTTGGGCAGCATGCTTGGCGCTACATTGTTCTTGCTGCCGTTGTTTGCCTACAGCGCCATCAGCCAGCCACCGGCGAGTTGGGGCGGCTGGCAGGTGTGGGCGTCGCTGCTGGGGCTGGGATTGGTGTGTACAGCATTTGCGTACATCCTGTACTTCCGCTTGCTGTCATCGATTGGCCCGGTCAAGTCGATGACCGTGACCTTCATGATCCCGCCGTTCGGCGTGCTGTGGGGGGCATTGCTGCTGGATGAGCCGTTGTCCATGGCCCATCTGTATGGCGGGGTGTTGATCGCCGGGGCGTTGTGGTTGGTGCTGCGCCCGCAAAAACTGTAGGAGCGAGCGTGCTCGCTCCTACAGGGGTAGGTTTCAGTTTTTACGGAATACAAAGACCAGACCGACAATGATCAACACCATCCCCAACAGGCTCAACACGGCCAGCCGATTGCCGAAGATCAGGTAGTCCATCACCGCCGTCACCGCCGGCACCAGGTAGAACAGGCTGGTGACATTCACCAGGTTGCCGCGGGCAATCAGGCGATACAGCAACAACGTCGCCAGCACTGACACCACCAGCCCCATCCACAGCACCGGCAGGTAAAAGCCCGCGCTGTGTTCAAAGTGGAACGGCTGGAAGGGCACGAACACGGCGCACAACAACAGCCCGGCCAGATATTGCAGCGGCAACGTGCCCAAGGGGTTGTCGGTGATGCGTTTTTGCATGATCGAGCCCAACGTCATGCTCGCCAGCGCCAGCAGCCCGAACAGCATCCCGGCCAGGGACATGCCCGCCAGCCCGATGCCCTGGTACACCACCATGATCAACCCGGCCAAGCCCAACCCCAGGCCGAACAGCCGGCGCCAGGAGCGCTGGCGCTCCATCAGCACCACAGTGAGGATCGGCTGTACGCCCATGATGGTCGCCATCACGCCGGGCGTGACTTTGAGGTCCAGGGCCAGCAGATAGAAAATCTGGTAGGCCCCCAACAGCACCAGGCCCGTCGCCGCTGCATACAACATCGGCCTGCCGGGACGTGGCATCTTCAACGTGAGGATAGGCACCAGCAGCACCAACCCCAGCAGGGCGATGGCAAAACGGATTAGTAGAAAGGCAAAGGGTGAAGCGTGAGCCAGGCCCAACTTGGAAAAGATCGCCCCGCTGCTCCACAGCAAGACAAACAGGCTCGTCGAGGCCGCCGCGGCCACGGATCGTTTCGAAAGAACAGACATGAGTTACCACCTGTAATCAGGCAAAAAAGCCAATTCAGCCAAGGCTGAAATTCGGTAGGTTTTTTTCAGGCAGGCACAGGGCAACAGCGAATCGCTGATCAGCCCGAAATGCCAACACCCGGCGGTGATACGACTGCGTACACCGGCGTGCTACTGACAGGTGGGGGGTAGTGACTGATCTGCGCAGGCTGCTTGCCGCCGCACGGCACGACCACAGCGTTGACCGCTGAATCGACTACCGCTATGCGCTGGGAAGCTGGCATGTGCTGATCTTTTTGAAGGGATAAGGACGCGTCGACTATAACCAGCCGCAAACACATTTTGCAATCCTTTCCCCCGCCGCCCTGTGCGTGGAGGACTTTTCATGCCGTCGAACCAGACCACTCGCTATAATGCCGCCCAGTTTTTTCTAAGGATTTCACATGATTGCTCTGCCCTGGCTGTACCTCACGCTGCTTTCCATCGGCTATGTCATGGCCTTGATCTACGGCCAACTGGGCATACTGGCGGCGGTCTCCGTGGCGCTGTTGCTGGTGGCCGGATACGCCGTACGCCAGCAGCGTAACCCTTGGGCACGCTACCTGGGCCACGGGTTGTTTATCGTCCTTGCCCTGGGCCTGGCGATGCACTGGTTGCCGGGTTTCCACAATGGCCGCGGCATCGCGCCCCAGCGCCTTACCCCTGACGCCGTGCCCTTTTCGATGTACCTGAACCAGGACAAACCGCTGATCGGCTTCTGGCTGCTGCTGGCCTGCCCGTGGATTGTGGCGCGGCGGTCATTGCGCCTGTCGATCTGCGTCACTGCCGTGGCCCTGGTCTTGACCGCCATCGCCGCCTTGGGTGGCGCAGCCCTGATGGGCATGATCAGCTGGGCACCGAAGTGGCCGGACCAGGCGTGGCTCTGGGTATTGAATAACCTGCTGCTGGTGACGCTGGTCGAGGAAGCGCTGTTCCGTGGCTATATCCAGGGCGGCCTGAGCCAGCGCTTCAAAAACCTGCCCTACGGCGAGAACCTCGCGCTGCTGCTGGCCTCGCTGTTATTCGGCCTGGTGCACCTGGGCGCGGGTTGGCAGTGGGTGCTGCTGGCGAGTATTGCCGGCGTCGCTTACGGCCTGGCGTATCGCTTTGGCGGGCTGGGCGCGGCGATTGCCACGCACTTTGGCTTGAACCTGCTTCACTTCGGACTGTTCACCTATCCGATGCTGGCCAGCTGACGCTTACCTCGGCCCACTGGATTGTTGCAAAAAACAAGTTAAATAAATGCTCGCCATTGCCGATAACCCCTGAAAGCCTTGTGGATTGAACAATCATGCGTAATAACCAACCCGTTACCCAGCGCGAACGTACCTTCCCCGCTCAGCAACGGTTGATCTCCACCACAGATGCCAAGGGTGTCATTACCTACTGCAACGACGCGTTTGTCGAAATCAGTGGGTTCACCCACGACGAACTGATCCGTGCCCCGCACAATCTGGTACGTCACCCGGACGTTCCGGCAGCGGTATTCGCGCATATGTGGTCAACGCTCAAACAAGGCTTGCCATGGATGGGCATTGTCAAGAATCGCTGCAAGACCGGTGACCACTACTGGGTGAACGCCTACGTAACACCGGTCTTCGACGGCAACCAGGTGATCGGCTACGAATCGGTGCGCATCAAGCCCACCGCCGAGCAGATCCGCCGGGCCGAAGCGCTCTATCAACGCATCAACCAGGGCAAGTCGGCCGTTCCTCAGCGGGACAAATGGCTGCCGGTGCTGCAGGACTGGCTGCCGTTTATCCTGGTCAGCCAGTTGAGCTTCATGATCGGCGCGTCGCTCAACTCCCACTGGGGCTTTGCCTTGGCGGCGGGTCTGTCGGTGCCGTTGGGCCTGCTGGGCCTGAGCTGGCAACAACGCGGCCTCAAGCGTTTGCTGCGCCTGGCCGAGCAGACCACCTCCGACCCGTTGATCGCGCAGATGTACACCGACAGCCGTGGCGCCCAAGCGCGACTGGAAATGTCGATCCTCAGCCAGGAAGCACGTCTTAAGACCTGCCTGACTCGGTTGCAGGACACTGCCGAGCACCTCAACGCCCAGGCGGCGCAGTCCAACACCCTGGCGCACAACAGCTCCAGCGGCCTGGAACGCCAGCGCGTGGAAACCGAACAGGTGGCCACAGCGGTCAACCAGATGGCGGCGACCACTCAGGAAGTGGCCAGCCATGTACAGCGCACCGCCGACGCCACCCAGGAAGCCAACCGCCTGACCGGCCGCGGCCGCGATATCGCCGGGGAAACCCGCGAGGCGATTCAACGGCTGTCGGTGGCCGTGGGCGAGACGGGCGTGACCGTCACCCAATTGGCCAAGGACAGCGATGAAATCGGCGGCGTGGTCGATGTGATCAAAGGCATCGCCGACCAGACCAACCTGTTGGCCCTCAACGCGGCCATCGAAGCGGCGCGTGCCGGGGAGATGGGCCGTGGTTTTGCGGTGGTGGCTGACGAAGTGCGCCAACTGGCGCAGCGTACCGCTGAGTCCACCGGGCAGATCCATGCCTTGATCGCCAAGCTGCAACACACGGCGGCTGCGGCCGTGCAAACCATGGACGCCGGGCATCGCCAGGCTGAAGAGGGTGTAGCGCGGGTAATGGAAGCGGACCAGGCCTTGGTGGGTATCAGTGAGGCGGTGGCGAATATCACCGATATGACTACCCAGATCGCCGCTGCCACCGAGGAGCAAAGCGCTGTTGCTGAAGAGATCAGCCGTAATATCAGCACCATTGCGCTGTTGGCGGATGAGACGTCAGAGCAGGCGATGAACTCGGCGCAGTTGAGTGAGGAACTGACTCATACCGCGAATACCCAGTACTCGCTGGTAGAGCGCTTTAACCGGTAGACCGCAATCGGGGGCAAGCCCCCTCCCACATTTTGACCCTATTCCAAAGTTGGAACTCGGTCGAATGTGGGAGGGGCTTGCCCCCGATAGGCCCTAACAGGCGCCGAGAAACTCAGCCACTTGCACTGCCGCAGCCTCCAGATGCTGCTCATGGCTGAACCCCGAAGCCTTTAGCGGCTTCAAATCATGATCCCCCGCCACCCGCCACATCACCTCGATGTTCGGCGACAACTCATAGCCTTGCACTGCCTGCCGATTACCCAGCGCATCACGCTCGCCCTGCACAATCAAGGTCGGCGTCTTCAACCCGGCCAGATGCTCCACCCGTGGTTTTTCCGGCTTGCCCACTGCATAGAACGGATAGCCCAGGCACACCAAGCCATCGGCACCCAACTCGTCGGCTACTAAACTCGCCATCCGCCCGCCCATGGACTTGCCGCCAATCGCCAGTGTCCCAGCGACATGACGTCGCACCTGGGCATACACCTCGCGCCAGCATTCCAGCAGTTTGGGCGCCGGATTCGGCGGGCGTTTGCCGCCGTCCACCCGGCGCTGGGCCATGTACGGGAACTCGAAGCGCAGCACGTTCACGCCATGCCCGGCAAGGCGTTCAGCCATGTCGCTCATGAACGCCGAGTCCATCGGTGCGCCGGCGCCGTGGGCCAGGATCAACGTGACCGGCTCGCCCGACGTCTTGCCCGTGGCGACATTCCACAGCCAGCCGCGTTCGCGCACACACTGCGCCCATTGATCCCCGTCAATACTGGCCTTGTGCTCTTTGCCCATGCTTGCCTCGCTTTTTAGTCTGCCTATAACTCCAGCCCAAGTGCCGCATTTGCTTGGGTTGAACCGTGGATGGGGAACCATGAACACTACTTTAAGTACCGCCTATAACTACAAGGTGGTCCGCCAATTCGCCATTATGACGGTGGTGTGGGGCATCGTCGGCATGGGGCTCGGGGTTTTTCTCGCTGCCCAATTGGTATGGCCTGCGCTCAACTTTGATTTGCCCTGGACCAGCTTCGGCCGCCTGCGCCCGTTGCACACCAACGCGGTGATCTTCGCCTTTGGTGGCTGCGCACTGTTTGCCAGCTCGTTCTACTCGGTGCAGCGTACCTGCCAGACGCAACTGTTCGCGCCGAAAGTCGCCGCGTTCTGCTTCTGGGGCTGGCAGCTTGTTATCCTGCTGGCTGCCATCAGCTTGCCGCTGGGCTACACCAGCTCCAAGGAATACGCCGAGCTGGAATGGCCGATCGACATCCTGATCACCATCGTCTGGGTCGCCTATGCCATCGTGTTCTTCGGCACGATCATGAAGCGCAACACCAAGCACATCTACGTTGGTAACTGGTTCTTCGGTGCGTTCATCATCACCGTGGCGATCCTGCATATCGTCAATAACCTGGAAATCCCGGTCAGCCTGACCAAGTCCTACTCGCTGTACGGTGGTGCGACGGATGCCATGGTGCAGTGGTGGTATGGGCATAACGCTGTGGGCTTTTTCCTCACTGCGGGCTTTCTCGGGATGATGTACTACTTCGTGCCCAAGCAGGCCGAGCGTCCGGTGTATTCCTATCGCTTGTCCATCGTGCACTTCTGGGCACTGATCACCCTGTATATCTGGGCCGGCCCGCACCACTTGCACTACACCGCCCTGCCAGACTGGGCGCAGTCCCTGGGCATGGTGATGTCGCTGGTGCTGCTGGCCCCGAGCTGGGGCGGCATGATCAACGGCATGATGACTCTATCGGGTGCCTGGCATAAGTTGCGCAGCGACCCGATCCTGCGCTTCCTGGTGGTGTCCCTGGCGTTCTACGGTATGTCGACCTTCGAAGGCCCGATGATGGCGATCAAGACCGTCAACGCCCTCTCCCACTACACCGATTGGACCATCGGCCACGTACACGCCGGGGCGCTGGGTTGGGTGGCGATGATTTCCATCGGCGCGCTGTACCACATGATCCCGAAAGTCTTCGGTCGCGAGCAGATGTACAGCCTCGGCCTGATCAACGCGCACTTCTGGCTGGCCACCATCGGCACCGTGCTCTACATCGCCTCGATGTGGGTCAACGGCATCGCCCAGGGCCTGATGTGGCGTGCGGTCAACGAAGACGGCACCTTGACCTACTCGTTCGTCGAAACCCTGGTGGCCAGCCACCCAGGCTTCATTGTGCGGTTGGTAGGCGGTGCCATCTTCCTCAGCGGCATGTTCCTGATGGCTTACAACACTTGGCGCACCGTGCGTTCGGCGCAACCTGCCGAAGTCACCGCTGCAGCGCAGATGGCCTGAGGAGTCGATGATGAAACACGAAACGATTGAAAAGAACGTCGGCCTGTTGATGCTGCTGATGGTGCTCGCCGTGAGCATCGGCGGCTTGACCCAGATCGTCCCGCTGTTCTTCCAGGACGTGACCAACAAGCCGGTGGAAGGCATGAAGCCCTACACCGCGCTGCAACTGGAAGGCCGCGACATCTACATCCGCGAGGGCTGCGTACAGTGCCACTCGCAGATGATCCGCCCTTTCCGCGCCGAGACCGAACGCTACGGCCACTACTCGGTGGCAGGCGAAAGCGTGTGGGACCACCCGTTCCTGTGGGGCTCCAAGCGCACCGGGCCGGACCTGGCCCGCGTCGGCGCGCGCTACTCGGACGACTGGCACCGCGCGCACTTGTACAACCCGCGCAACGTGGTACCGGAGTCGAAAATGCCGGCGTATCCGTGGCTGGTTACCGCCGCCGTGGACAGCAGCCACACCGAGACCAAGTTGAAAGTGATGCGCACCCTCGGCGTGCCCTACACCGACGACGACATCAATGGCGCCGTCGCCAGCCTCAAGGGCAAGACCGAGATGGACGCGCTGGTTTCCTACCTGCAAGTGCTCGGCACTGCCATCAAGAGCAAGAGGTGAGCCATGGGATTTGAATTCGATGCGGGCACCATCCGCGGCCTCGGCACGCTGGTGGTCGCCATCGCCTTTATCGGCCTGTCGCTGTGGGTCTTCAACAACCGCCGCAATGCGGAATTCGAGCAGGCCCGCCTGCTGCCGTTTGCCGATGAACCTTCCCCACCCGACGCTCAAGCAGAGCCAGCAACAAGGAGCACTCGGCCATGACTACCTTCTGGAGTACATGGATCTGCGTATTGACCCTCGGCAGCCTGATCGGCCTGACCTGGCTTTTGGTCGGCACCCGCAAGGGCGAAACCAAGGGCAGCGTCGACCAGACCATGGGCCACGCCTTCGACGGTATCGAGGAATACGACAACCCACTGCCCCAGTGGTGGTTCATGTTGTTCGCCGGCACCCTGGTGTTTGCCGTCGGCTACCTGATCCTCTACCCGGGCCTGGGCAACTGGAAAGGCGTGTTGCCGGGCTATGAAGACGGCTGGACCCAGACCAAGGAATGGGACAAGGAAATGGCCAGGGCCGACGCCAAGTTCGGGCCGATCTACGCCAAGTTCGCGGCGATGCCGGTAGAAGAAGTCGCCAAGGACCCACAAGCGTTGAAGATGGGTGGTCGCCTGTTCGCCTCCAACTGCGCGGTGTGCCACGGCTCGGATGCCAAGGGCGCCTATGGCTTCCCGAACCTGGCGGACAGCAACTGGCGCTGGGGCGGTTCGGCCGAGGCAATCAAGGCCACCATCATGAGCGGTCGCCACGCGGCAATGCCAGCCTGGGGTGAAGTGCTGGGCGAGGACGGGGTGAAGAACGTTGCCGCCTATGTTCGCCACGACCTGGCCAAGCTGCCCTTGCCGGCGGACAACACCGCCGACCTGGCCGCCGGCCAAGCTGCATTCAGCACCACTTGCGTAGCCTGCCACGGCCCGCAAGGCCACGGCGTGGAAGCCATGGGTGCGCCGAACCTGACCGAGCCCGCCGGCTTTATCTACGGCACCAGCCTGGCGCAGTTGCAACAGACCATTCGCCATGGTCGCCAGGGCCAGATGCCGGCCCAGGAGATGTTGCAAGGCAACGACAAGGTGCACCTGCTGGCGGCGTACGTGTACAGCCTCTCCCATAACGCTGATGGTGCAATGCCAGAAAGCCAACCTCAGTAAGCGCTCTACCTGTGGCGCGGGAGCAAGCTCCCTCGCCACAGGCACAAGTCGCGACCAAGTGTCGCACCCTTGCGACACCCAACTTTCCCCTCCTCATATTCGGGTCTACGCTTGTTCCCACAGTGGAGCAATTCTGGCGTAGGCGGCGGGATCCGTTGCGCCCTCCAAAATTCCTGTCCACTTGATCAGCTTTCTATTTCGGATTTAATCCTTACGCCAAACATGGAAAGGGCGCAGAATCTGGCGTGGAACGCATTGATACAGGTCAGTCATTGCGTTGCAATGGCCCCTCGGTTTCTACATACTTGCGACCGATTTTACCTATAAAAAAACCTAAACCGTGGAACCTTAGAATGAGCACAGCAATCAGTCCGACTGCTTATAACTATAAGGTAGTCCGCCAGTTCGCCATCATGACGGTGGTCTGGGGGATCCTTGGCATGGGGCTCGGGGTGTTCATCGCCTCGCAACTGGTCTGGCCGCAATTGAATTTCGACCTGCCATGGACGACCTTCGGTCGTCTGCGCCCGCTGCATACCAACCTGGTGATCTTTGCCTTCGGCGGATGTGCGCTGTTTGCCACCTCCTACTATGTCGTGCAACGCACCTGCCAGACGCGATTGATCTCCGACGGCCTTGCAGCCTTTACCTTCTGGGGCTGGCAGGCGGTCATCGTCGGCGCCATCATCAGCCTGCCCCTGGGCTACACCACCACCAAGGAATATGCCGAGCTGGAATGGCCGATCGCCATTTTGCTCGCCATCGTCTGGGTGACCTACGCGGTGGTGTTCTTTGGCACCATCGTCAAGCGCAAGACCAAGCACATTTATGTGGGCAACTGGTTCTACGGCGCGTTCATCCTGGTGACGGCGATGCTGCACATCGTCAACCACGCCTCGCTGCCGGTCAGCCTGTTCAAGTCCTACTCGGCCTATTCCGGTGCGACGGATGCGATGATCCAGTGGTGGTACGGCCACAACGCCGTAGGCTTCTTCCTCACCACCGGCTTCCTGGGGATGATGTACTACTTCGTGCCGAAACAGGCCGAGCGCCCGATCTACTCCTATCGCCTGTCCATCGTGCACTTTTGGGCGCTGATCACCCTGTATATCTGGGCCGGCCCGCACCACCTGCACTACACCGCCCTGCCGGACTGGGCCCAGTCCCTGGGCATGGCAATGTCGATCATCCTGCTGGCGCCCAGTTGGGGTGGCATGATCAACGGCATGATGACCCTCTCGGGCGCCTGGCATAAACTGCGCACCGACCCGATCCTGCGCTTTCTGGTTGTCTCCCTGGCCTTCTACGGCATGTCGACCTTCGAAGGGCCGATGATGGCGATCAAGACCGTCAACTCGCTGTCCCACTACACCGACTGGACCATCGGCCACGTACACGCCGGCGCTCTGGGCTGGGTGGCAATGATCTCCATCGGCGCGCTGTACCACATGATCCCCAAACTGTTCGGCCGCGTGCAGATGCACAGCGTCGGGCTGATCAACGCGCACTTCTGGCTGGCCACCATCGGCACCGTGCTCTACATCGCCTCCATGTGGGTCAACGGCATAACCCAGGGCCTGATGTGGCGTGCGATCAACGATGACGGCACCCTCACCTACTCCTTCGTCGAAGCGCTGCAAGCCAGCCACCCGGGCTTTATCGTCCGCGCCCTGGGCGGTGCGTTCTTTGCCAGCGGCATGCTGTTGATGGCCTACAACGTCTGGCGCACCGTGCGTGCCTCCGACCCTGTAGAAGCCGAAGCCGCCGCCAAGATCGCCGTTGTGGGAGCTCACTGATGAAGCATGAAGTAGTCGAGAAGAATATCGGCCTGCTGGCCTTCTTCATGGTCATCGCCGTGAGTATCGGCGGCCTGACCCAGATCGTTCCGTTGTTTTTCCAGGACGTGACCAACAAGCCGGTCGAAGGCATGAAGCCACGCACCGCCCTTGAACTGGAAGGCCGCGACGTCTATATCGCCAACGGTTGCGTGGGCTGCCATTCGCAGATGATCCGCCCATTCCGCGCCGAAACCGAACGCTACGGCCACTATTCGGTCGCCGGTGAAAGCGTGTGGGACCACCCGTTCCTGTGGGGCTCCAAGCGCACCGGCCCGGACCTGGCCCGTGTTGGCGGGCGTTACTCCGATGACTGGCAGCGTGCGCACTTGTACAACCCGCGCAACGTGGTGCCTGAGTCGAAAATGCCGGCGTACCCGTTCCTCGTGGAAAACAAGCTCGACGGCAAGGACACCGCGAAGAAGATGGAAGTCTTGCGCACCCTGGGCGTGCCCTACACCGACGAAGACATCGCCGGTGCGGCCGCCGCCGTGAAAGGCAAGACCGAAATGGACGCATTGGTGGCCTACCTGCAAGGCCTTGGCACCATCATCAAAAGCAAACGGTGACCTACATGGATATCGGGATGATTCGTGGCCTGGGCACCGTTGTGGTGATGGTGGCCTTTGTCGGCCTGGCGTTGTGGGTGTTCAGCCCGCGGCGCAAGTCGGAGTTTGACGACGCGACCATGCTGCCCTTTGCGGATGACCCCGAAGCCATCAAGCACGTCGAGCAAGCTTCTAGGAGTAACAAAGAATGACTACGTTCTGGAGTCTGTACGTCACAGTCCTCAGTCTGGGTACCATCTTCGCCCTGACCTGGCTGCTGCTGTCGACCCGCAAGGGCCAGCGCACCGAACAGACGGACGAGACCGTCGGCCACTCGTTCGATGGCATCGAGGAGTACGACAACCCACTGCCCAAATGGTGGTTCATGCTGTTTGTCGGCACCATCGTCTTTGCTCTTGGCTACCTGGTGCTGTACCCCGGCCTGGGCAACTGGAAGGGCTTGCTGCCGGGTTACAACTACCTCGACAACGACAAGCAAACTTCTTTCGCCAACGGCCAGACCGGCTGGACGGGTGTGCACGAGTGGGAAAAGGAAATGGCCAGGTCGGAGGCCAAGTTCGGGCCGATCTTCGCCAAGTTCGCCTCCATGCCGATTGAAGAAGTCGCCAAGGACCCACAAGCCTTGAAAATGGGCGGCCGCCTGTTTGCCTCCAACTGCTCGGTGTGCCACGGCTCCGACGCCAAGGGCGCCTACGGCTTCCCCAACCTGACCGACGCCGACTGGCGCTGGGGCGGCGAACCGGAAACCATCAAGCAAACCATCATGCAAGGCCGCCACGCGGTGATGCCAGGCTGGGCCGAAGTCATCGGCGAGCAAGGTGTGGCCGATGTTGCGGGCTTTGTGGTGACCAACCTCGACGGCCGCAAGCTTCCGGAAGGCGCCAAGGCCGACGTAGCCAACGGTGAGAAACTCTTCGCCGCCAACTGCGTAGCCTGCCACGGCCCGGCCGGTAAGGGCACGCCAGCCATGGGCGCGCCGGATCTGACCCACCCAGGCGCGTTCATCTACGGTTCGAGCTTTGCGCAACTGCAGCAGACCATTCGCTATGGTCGCCAGGGCCAGATGCCTGCGCAGGAACTGTTGCAGGGTAATGACAAGGTGCATTTGCTGGCGGCGTATGTGTACAGCTTGTCCCATGGGGATAAGAAGGCCGAGGAACAGTAAGAAGGCCTGAAAAACAACAAAGCCCCGCGCAGCGAAAGCTGGCGGGGCTTTGTTGTTTCTGGCTCCGGGAGTCTTTCCAGGCAGCAACGCACTACCGCTTGTAGACCCAGGCTTGCAGGGCCACACCGCAGAGTAGTAACGTAACTACATCCTATCCACCAAAGGGGGCCGCCCCATGACCATCACGACCATTTCCAGCCGCGAATTCAACCAAGACACAAGCGGTGCCAAAAAAGCCGCGCGCCAAGGCCCGGTTTTTATCACTGACCGCGGCAAGCCTGCCCATGTACTGCTAAGCATTGAGGACTACCAAAAACTGACAGGCCTCAATGCCGACATCGTTGACCTGTTGGTGATGCCGGAGGCGGCCGATATCGACTTCGAAACCGAACGTGCCGTGATCACTCATCGACCCGTGGACCTTTCTTGATGTATCTACTCGACACCAACGTTATTTCCGAACTTCGTAAACCTCAGGCTGACGCAAACGTGGTGGCCTGGGCAAAAAGCGTTATTGCCCCGCGCATGTTTATCTCGGCCATTACGTTGAAAGAGTTGGAAACCGGAGTCTTGCGCATAGAGCGGCGAGACCCGGCGCAAGGGAAGGTTTTGCGGACCTGGTTAAAACGCCATGTGATGCCGGCTTTCGATGCCCGGATCCTGCCGGTTGACGCTGCGGTGGCACTGCGTTGTGCGCATTTGCATGTTCCGGATCGAACCAATGAAAGTGATGCCCTGATTGCCGCGACCGCTCTGGTTCACGGACTTACCGTGGTTACTCGCAACATCAGCGACTTTCAATCGAGCGGTGTCCCACTGATAAACCCCTGGGGAGAATGACGCTTGCGCATCGCACGCCAGAAAGCCCCACCGATTAACATCGGTGGAGCGTTTTATGAGTACGGTCAGCGAGTTAGAGACGTGGTTGACCGTACACGGGCGGCCTAGGCCGGTTCTGTTCGCGTTTATAAAGCTCGAGCGGCCGAGAGTTGATTACCACCTCTAGGAACCGATCAAATGAATAGTTATCCGTACCGCTACCGGCAAATTGCAGCAAGTCTTTACTGTCCAGCAACGCATATGCCACACGCCCGATCATTTCGTCAGGGCCTTCAGCGGCCATCTTGAGCGAGTCCTGGGTGATATACCCTTTTTTGTCAGCGTCTTCCAACCTGGGAAAGTAGTGCACGGCCATCTGCGCAACTTTGGCAGGGTCGAGCCTCGGCATTAACGCTCCTGTCGGCTTTTGCTCGTACAGCCCAGCAGCGGGCTGCTGGGGAGAAAACGTTCCAACTTCCATATCTATGTACTCCTCTCGTAGTTTCACCGGTCAAGTTTGAGCGGTGTCCCCTTGAGTACCGATTAACAAACAGCCGTTCCCGAAATACATACAGCGTCATACACATGTTTATTTACACAGATATGCGAATATTAATAACTGACTAAACAATCATGTAGTGCTGTAAAAAACCGTCACACCTTGATTACTTCACGCCGCGCCCACCCTTTGAAGCAAACGAATGACCTCAGTTTTCGCAAAAATCGTCCATACTCGACAAGTCAATTGATCCAGGTCACGTACACCATCAATTGATTTCCCCCAACGCGACCAAAGGTCGCACCCTTTGAATGCCCACGGGGGCGTATCATTAGGCCACTGCAACACCCTTAATTTGACCCCGGTTGGCACGTACTGGCCGAGGCAAATCTCCACCGCCGTGGGATGCAATGATGAGCAACCAGATACCGGTACATGACGTTACCCCGCCTGCCAAAAACCCGAATAACAGCGTGGACCTCTACGCGTCGCGAGAGAAAATCTACACTCGCGCCTTCACCGGCCTGTTCCGCAACCTGCGCATGCTCGGTGGTGCCGGGTTGTTCCTGCTCTACTTCGGCACTGTGTGGCTGAATTGGGGCGGTCACCAGGCGGTGTGGTGGAACCTGCCGGAACGCAAGTTCTTCATTTTTGGCGCGACCTTCTGGCCTCAGGACTTCATTCTGCTCTCGGGCATTCTTATCGTTGCGGCGTTTGGCCTGTTCTTTATCACCGTGTATGCCGGGCGTGTGTGGTGCGGCTATACCTGCCCGCAAAGCGTGTGGACATGGATCTTCATGTGGTGCGAAAAGGTTACCGAAGGCGACCGTAACCAGCGCATCAAGCTGGACAAGGCGCCCATGGGTGCCAACAAGTTCCTGCGCAAATTCAGCAAGCACACCCTGTGGTTGCTGATCGGCTTCGCCACCGGCATGACCTTCGTCGGCTACTTCTCGCCGATCCGCGAACTGGTGTTCGATTTCTTCACCGGCCAGGCCGATGGCTGGTCGTATTTCTGGGTCGGCTTCTTCACCCTCGCCACCTACGGTAACGCTGGCTGGCTGCGCGAACAGGTGTGCATCTACATGTGCCCGTATGCGCGCTTCCAGAGTGTGATGTTCGATAAGGACACCCTGATCGTTTCCTATGACCCGCGCCGCGGCGAAGTGCGTGGCCCGCGTAAAAAGGGCATCGACTACAAGGCCCAGGGCCTGGGCGACTGCATCGACTGCACGATGTGCGTGCAGGTATGCCCTACCGGTATCGATATCCGCGACGGCCTGCAAATCGAGTGCATCGGCTGCGCCGCCTGTATTGATGCCTGCGACACCATCATGGACAAGATGGAGTACCCACGCGGCCTGATCAGCTACACCACCGAGCACAACCTGTCCGGGCAGAAGACTCACAAGTTGCGCCCACGGCTGATCGGCTATGCGCTGGTGCTGCTGGCGATGATCAGCCTGCTGGTCGGGGCGTTTTTCATGCGCTCGCTGGTAGGTTTCGATGTCAGCAAGGACCGCGTGCTCTACCGCGAAAACGCTGAAGGGCGCATCGAGAACGTCTACAGCCTGAAGATCATGAACAAAGACCAGCGTGACCACACCTACGTGCTCGACGCCGCTGGGCTACCGGACCTCAAGCTGCAAGGCCGGCGCGAGATCAAGGTAGCCGCTGGCGACATTGTCAGCATGCCTGTGGAGTTGTCGAGTGCGCCGGAACAGTTGCCGTCGAGCACCAATGAGGTGACGTTCATCCTCAAGGATGCCGATGACACCAGCGTTCATATTGAAGCCAAGAGCCGATTCATCGGCCCACAAGTCCGTTAATCAGGGAATAGAACAAATGTCCTCAGCCACTGCCGCAAGCCCTTGGTACAAGCACCTCTGGCCCTGGATCATCATCGCTATCCTGGCTTGTTCGGTGACACTGACCTTGTCCATGGTGACCATCGCGGTGAACAACCCGGACAACCTGGTCAACGACAACTACTACGAGGCCGGCAAAGGCATCAACCGCTCCCTGGACCGCGAACGCCTGGCCCAGACTCTGCAATTGCGCGCCAAGTTGCACCTGGATGAACTGACCGGCGAAGTCGAGCTGCTCCTGACCGGCAACAGCGGCCCGGGGACCCTGGAACTGAACCTGATTTCTCCGACCCAGCCGGAGAAGGATCGCAAGATCGTCCTGGCCCGCAGTGACAGTGAGCCCGGCCGTTATATCGGCCAGGTCACCGACAAGGTTGAAGGCCGGCGTTTCGTGGAATTGCTCGGCGTAGAAGGCGACCAGACCTGGAGAATGTTCGAGGAGGAAGAGGTCAGCCACGCCAAAGACTTGCTGTTGGGTGACGAACCATTGCAGGGTGCTGAAGACCTGAAGAAGTAAAAGATTACGCTTCGCGCATCGCGGGCAAGCCCTCTCCCACATGGACACCGCGATCCCTGTGAAAGTCGGGCTTGCCCGCGATGAGGCCCTCCCAGCCACCAAAGACCCCGAACCATGACCACCCCCTGCTACCACTGCGCCCTGCCCGTCCCTTCCGGCAGCCGGTTTACCGCCCAGATCCTCGGCGAACGCCGCGAACTGTGCTGCCCGGGCTGCCAGGCGGTGGCCGAGGCCATCGTGGCTGGCGGGCTGGAAAGCTATTACCAGCACCGCAGCGAAGCCTCAGCCAACCCCGAGGCGTTGCCGGTGCAACTGGTGGACGAGCTGGCGCTGTACGACCGCGCCGATGTGCAAAAACCCTTTGTGCGCCATCAAGGCGACCTTGCCGAAACCACCCTGTTGATGGAAGGCATCAGCTGCGCTGCCTGCGGCTGGCTTATCGAGAAACACCTGCGCAGCTTGCCCGCCGTAGCCGAGGCGCGGCTGAATCTGTCCAATCATCGCCTGCACGTGCGCTGGGCCGATGGGCAACTGCCGCTGAGCCAACTGCTCAGCGAGCTGCGCCATATCGGCTACGCCGCCCACCCTTACCAGGCCGACCGCGCCGCCGAGCAATTGGCCAGCGAGAACCGCCTGGCCCTGCGTCAATTGGGGGTTGCCGGGTTGTTGTGGTTCCAGGCGATGATGGCAACCATGGCCACCTGGCCGGAATTCAATATCGACCTGAGCCCGGAGTTGCATGTGATCCTGCGTTGGGTCGCGATGTTTCTCACCACGCCCATCGTGTTCTACAGCTGCGCACCGTTCTTCAAAGGGGCCCTGCGTGACTTGCGCACGCGCCACCTGACTATGGACGTATCGGTGTCCCTGGCAATTGGCGGGGCCTACCTGGCGGGCATCTGGACCGCGATCACCGGTGTGGGCGAATTGTATTTCGATGCGGTGGGCATGTTTGCACTGTTCCTGCTGGCCGGGCGTTACCTTGAGCGCCGCGCCCGGGAACGCACCGCAGCGGCCACCGCCCAACTGGTCAACCTGTTGCCCGCCTCGTGCCTGCGCCTGAAAGGCGATGGCCAGAGCGAACGCATCCTGCTCAGTGAATTGGCGCTGGGTGATCGCGTGCTGGTACACCCCGGCGCCGTGCTGCCAGCGGATGGGGTGATTCTCGACGGTCAATCCAGCATCGATGAATCCCTGCTGACTGGCGAGTACCTGCCGCAACCCCGGCAGATCGGCGACAGTGTCACGGCCGGCACGCTGAATGTCGAAGGCGCGCTGAGCGTCGAGGTGCGTGCCCTGGGCCATGACACGCGCCTGTCCGCCATCGTGCGCCTGCTGGAGCGCGCCCAGGCCGAGAAGCCGCGCCTGGCGCAAATCGCCGACCGCGCTGCGCAGTGGTTCTTGCTGTGCTCGCTGATCGCCGCCGCGCTGATCGGCCTGCTGTGGTGGGAGCTGGACCCGTCTCGGGCGTTCTGGATTGTGTTGGCGATGCTGGTGGCGACCTGCCCGTGCGCGCTGTCACTGGCCACGCCGACCGCCCTCACCGCCGCCACCGGCACCTTGCACACCCTCGGGTTGCTGCTGACCCGCGGCCATGTGCTCGAGGGCCTGAACCAGATTGATACGGTGATTTTCGACAAGACCGGCACGCTGACGGAAGGCCGCCTGGCGTTACGTGCGATCCGCCCCTTGAGCACGCTGAACCGCGACGAATGCCTGGGCCTCGCCGCCGCCCTGGAAAACCGCTCCGAACATCCGATTGCCCGCGCCTTCGGCCGTGCGCCACTGGCGGCCGAGGAAGTTCTCAGCTTCCCCGGCCTGGGCCTGGAAGGCCGCGTAGGTGAGCGGCAATTGCGCATTGGCCAGCCCGGGTTTGTCTGCGAGCTGAGCGGTTGCCCGATCCCCGAATCGCCGGATGAGCCGGGGCAATGGCTGCTGCTGGGCGACCCTGGCGGCGCCCTCGCCTGGTTCGTGCTGGACGACCGCCTGCGCAGCGACGCGCCGGCCCTGCTGGCCGCATGCAAGGCGCGTGGCTGGCGCACGTTGCTGCTGTCGGGTGACAGTTCGCCGATGGTCGCCAGTGTCGCCTTTGAACTGGGTATCGACGAAGCCCACGGTGGCCTGCGCCCTGACGACAAGCTGCAAGTGCTGCAACAGTTGCGCAAGCAAGGACGCAAGGTGCTGATGCTCGGCGATGGCGTCAACGATGTGCCCGTGCTCGCCGCAGCCGATATCAGTGTGGCGATGGGCTCGGCCACCGACCTGGCAAAAACCAGCGCCGATGCGGTGCTGTTGTCCAATCGCCTCGACGCGCTGGTGCAAGCCTTCAGCCTGGCGCGACGCACCCGTCGGGTGATCATTGAAAACCTGCTGTGGGCCGGGCTGTACAATGGCCTTATGCTGCCCTTTGCCGCCCTGGGTTGGATCACTCCAATCTGGGCGGCGATCGGCATGTCCCTCAGCTCATTGACCGTGGTGCTCAACGCGTTGCGCCTGACTCGCCTGCCGAGCGCGCAAGCCACAGGCGCCCCCTTAGTAACTCGCCCGCTGCCGGCTTGAGCCGCGCGGGCATGGAGTGCAGATGCCAGCTCTATACGTAATGATTCCGGCGGCACTGCTGTTAGTGGGTGTCGCCATCTACATCTTCTTCTGGGCAGTGGACAGCGGCCAGTACGAGGATCTCGATGGCCCGGCCCACAGCGTGTTGTTTGACGACCAGGACCCGAATCACCTGGCCGCCATCGACGAAGCCAATGGCCCCGAGCAACCACCCAAAGCCCCACCCCATGCTTGAGTTGGCGCCACTGCTGGTATCGGCGCTGATCCTCGGCCTGCTCGGCGGCGGCCATTGCCTGGGCATGTGTGGCGGGCTGATGGGTGCGCTGACCCTGGCGATCCCCAAGGAACAACGCAGCCGGCGCTTTCGGCTGTTGCTGGCGTACAACCTGGGGCGCATCCTCAGTTATGCCACGGCCGGGTTGCTGATTGGCCTGGCCGGCTGGGCGGTAGCCAATAGCCCCGCGGCGATGTTCATGCGCGTGCTCGCCGGCCTGCTGCTGATCTGCATGGGCTTGTACCTGGCCGGCTGGTGGAGCGGCCTCACCCGTATCGAAAGCCTCGGGCGCGGCCTGTGGCGGCTTATCCAGCCGGTGGCCAACCGCTTGCTGCCGGTGTCCAGCCTGCCCCGCGCCTTGCTGCTGGGCGCGCTGTGGGGCTGGTTGCCCTGTGGGTTGGTCTACAGCACCCTTTTGTGGGCGGCAAGCCAGGGCAACGCGCTGGATAGCGCACTGCTGATGCTGGTGTTCGGCCTGGGCACCTGGCCGGTTTTGCTGGCGACCGGGCTGGCGGCCGAACGCGTGACTACGCTCTTGCGCAAGCGCAGCGTGCGCATGGCCGGTGGCGTGCTGGTGATTATCTTCGGCATCTGGACCTTGCCAGGCCCGCATCAGCACTGGCTAATGGGCCATTAAAAGGCCATGTGGCATAGCGCCGCTCCCCGTTGATGCAAATCAAGATGCCTGCCCTGCCCTGCCCCTAGACTCGGCCCACTAGCCAATCCGGGGGACCGCCCGCATGCTCGACGCCATTCGTTGGGACACAGATCTGATTCACCGCTACGACTTGGCGGGGCCGCGCTACACGTCCTACCCCACTGCCGTGCAATTCGACAGCCAGGTCGGCACCTTCGACCTGTTCCACGCCCTGCGTGACAGCCGCAAGGCCGTACGGCCATTGTCGCTGTATGTGCATGTGCCGTTCTGCGCCAACATTTGCTACTACTGCGCCTGCAACAAGGTCATCACCAAGGACCGCGGTCGCGCCCAGGCTTACCTGCAACGCCTGGAGCAGGAAATCCAGCTGGTGGCTTGCCATCTCGACCCCAAACAGCCCGTAGAACAGCTGCATTTCGGTGGCGGCACGCCCACCTTTCTCAGCCACGATGAACTGCGCCAGGTGATGACACGCCTGCGCCAACATTTCAATTTGCTGGATGACGACTCGGGCGACTACGGCATCGAAATCGACCCGCGCGAAGCCGACTGGGCCACCATGGGCCTGCTGCGCGAATTGGGCTTCAACCGCGTGAGCATCGGCCTGCAAGACCTCGACCCCGAGGTGCAACGAGCGGTCAATCGCCTGCAAAGCCTGGAAGAAACCCGCGCCGTGATCGATGCGGCGCGCACCCTGCAATTTCGTTCGATCAATATCGACCTGATCTACGGCTTGCCCAAACAGTCACCGCTGGCCTTTGCGCGCACCGTGGAAGAAGTCATCCGCTTGCAGCCGGACCGCCTGTCCGTATTCAACTACGCACACTTGCCTGAACGCTTCATGCCCCAGCGACGAATCAACACCGACGACCTGCCCTCGCCAGCAGAAAAACTGCTGATGCTGCAAACCACCATCGAACAACTGACCCAGGCCGGCTACCGCTATATCGGCATGGACCACTTTGCCCTGCCGGACGACGAACTGGCCGTCGCCCAGGAAGAAGGCAAGCTGCAACGCAACTTCCAGGGCTATACCACCCACGGGCACTGCGACTTGATTGGGCTGGGGGTGTCGGCGATCAGCCAGATCGGCGACCTGTATTGCCAGAACAACAGCGACCTCAACCAGTATCAGAACGCCTTGGCGGGCGCACAGTTGGCGACCAGCCGCGGTTTGGTCTGCACCACGGACGACCGTTTGCGACGGGAAGTGATCCAGCAGTTGATCTGCAATTTCAGCCTGGAATTCGAGGAGATCGAACAGGTTTATAACATCGATTTTCGCGGCTACTTCGCCGAACTATGGCCGCAGTTGGAGACGATGGCCGCCGATGGCTTGATCGAGCTGGACGCCCAGGGCATTCGTGTACTGCCGGCTGGGCGCTTGCTGGTGCGCTCGGTGTGCATGGTGTTCGACGCCTATCTGGAGCATCAGAACAGGCAGCGATTTTCGCGAGTAATCTAAGGCAGTTACTTCATTGCCAGACTAGCGGCCTTGGCTGCATCACCGGCACTCATGTCTTTCATCGCCTTGCTGAGGGACGCCTGAGCGCCGGTCAAGCTGGCTTGCAGCGCACTCAGAGCCGATTGCAGACCAGAAAGTCGGGCGCGAGCCTGTTCTGGGCTGAGGGTCTTGTCGGCCATTACTGCCGCCATCTCAGCCTGCTTCTCGGCAATCTGCTTCTTGATCTGACGAATCATCTTCAGCAAATTCTTGATGTTGTCCGACAGGCCACTGTCGTCGATGTCACTGTTTGAGGTCTTCTCATTTGCCGCAGCTTTCATTGCGGCACCGGAAATGGTCACTGAAGCTGCAGGCTTGACTTCATCAGCCGTCGGAACCTCAGCAGCACCGGACTCGGCAGCCTTTTTGGTTTCGGGCAGTGCCTGGACTTGAGTACGAGCGGCGAGTTGAGTCGTGAGAGAGATCATTTTTAGCTACCGAGTTTGTGTTCGATAATGGTGCATCGGCGGCTTTTGCCAAATCTTTATACCCCTGTCGGTTTTTTGTACACGCTGGCCTCCATACCCCCCAGTACGTTACCCTTACGTCTTATGTGTGTTTTCCCACAAGGATTTAAGAAATGTCCGAGCCAGTTAAACTGCGCGCTCACGGCCAGGCTCATTGCAAGGATTGCAGCCTGGCCCCACTCTGCCTGCCACTTTCATTGAATCTGGAAGACATGGATGCGCTGGACGACATTGTCAAACGCGGCCGCCCGCTGAAAAAAGGCGAGTTTCTGTTTCGCCAGGGCGACAAGTTTGATTCCGTCTATGCAGTACGCTCGGGAGCGTTGAAGACGTTCAGCCTCAGCGACGGCGGCGAAGAACAAATCACCGGTTTCCACCTGCCCAGCGAGTTGGTCGGGCTGTCGGGGATGGACACTGAGATTCATCCGGTGTCGGCCCAGGCCCTTGAGACCACTTCGGTGTGCGAGATTCCTTTCGAGCGCCTGGATGAATTGGCCCTGCAACTGCCGCAGTTGCGTCGCCAGCTGATGCGCGTGATGAGCCGCGAGATTCGTGACGACCAACAAATGATGCTGCTGCTGTCGAAGAAAACCGCCGACGAGCGCATCGCTACGTTTCTGGTCAACCTGTCGGCGCGCTTCCGTGCCCGTGGATTTTCGGCCAACCAGTTCCGCTTGAGCATGTCGCGCAACGAAATCGGCAATTACCTGGGCCTGGCAGTGGAGACCGTGTCCCGCGTGTTTACCCGCTTCCAGCAGAACCAGTTGATTGCCGCCGAGGGCAAGGAAGTGCATATCCTCGACCCCATCCAGCTGTGCGCACTGGCCGGTGGTTCCCTGGAGGTCTGATCCCGTACTGCGGTCGCGCCAATCGGCGAGGCCGCAGGTATACTTCGAGTCCGTTTTCCGCCCAGGACTCTGCGACGATGACCTTCGATTCGTTCGACATCAAATCCCTGATTCGCCCCGTCATCGACTTCCCCAAGCCGGGGGTTATCTTTCGTGACATCACCCCTCTGTTCCAATCGCCCCGTGCCCTGCGCCTGGTCGCCGACAGCTTTGCCCACCGTTATGTCGAAGCCGACTTCAGCCATATCGGCGCGATGGATGCGCGTGGTTTCCTGATCGGTTCGATCATCGCCTACCAGCTCAACAAGCCGCTGATCCTGTTTCGCAAGCAAGGCAAGCTACCGGCGGACGTCCTGGCAGAGGGTTACCAGACCGAATACGGCGAGGCCCTCCTGGAAGTGCACGCCGACAGCCTGTGCGAAGGGGATTCGGTGCTGATGTTCGATGACCTGATCGCCACTGGCGGCACCCTGATCGCGGCGGCGAACCTGGTGCGGCGCATGGGTGCGAAGATCTTTGAAGCCGCGGCGATTATTGATTTGCCGGAGTTGGGTGGGTCGCAGCGCTTGGAAGATATGGGGATTCCCACGTTTTGCCTGACGCAGTTTGGGTTGACCGAAAGGTAGTCCTTGTCAGAACCGGCCTCATCGGGAGCAAGCCCCCTCCCACAGTTTTGACTGTATTGACAAATCAAAATGTGGGAGGGGGCTTGCCCCCGATGAGGACCGAAAGCACACCACAGCTCACAACCCCATCTGCTTGCTGATGATTTCGTTCATCACTTCGCGCGTCCCGCCACCAATCGACAGGATGCGGTTATCCCGGTACAGCCTCTCCACCAGGTTGCCCCGCATATACCCCTGCCCACCGAGTATCTGCACCGCGTCATAGGTCACCCGATCAGCCGTATCGGTAGCCAGGTTCTTGGCCATG
Source organism: Pseudomonas haemolytica (assembly GCF_009659625.1). GTDB lineage: Bacteria > Pseudomonadota > Gammaproteobacteria > Pseudomonadales > Pseudomonadaceae > Aquipseudomonas > Aquipseudomonas haemolytica. The sequence continues at coordinate 32,586 of NZ_VOIW01000009.1, forward strand.
GAAATCTCCTTGATCACGCTCTTGCCAGCAGCCATCTTCGCAGCCTGGCGATAAGTGAACTCGCGGGAGACTTCCACGGCGGTGGCCATTTCCGCCAGGCGATGCTTGAGCACCTGGAACTTGCCAATGGGCTTGCCGAATGCTTCGCGCTGGGCGGCCCACTTCAGGCTTTCCTCCAGGGCCAATTGCGCGGTCATGTTGGCCATCAAGGCCAGGGCCAGGCGCTCGCTCTGGAAATTGCCCATGATGCAGGCAAACCCCATGTTTTCGGCGCCGATGAGGTGGCTGACGGGCACGCGGCAGTCGTCGAAGAATAACTCAGCGGTGTCCGACGCCCACCAGCCCATCTTCTTCAGCGGCTGGCCGACCGTGAAACCGGGCGTGTCTTTTTCAATCAGCAACAGGCTGATGCCGCCGAAGCCCGGGCCGCCAGTGCGCACCGCCACGGTATAGAAATCGGCACGAATGCCACTGGTGATAAAGGTCTTGGCGCCGCTCACGCGGTAATGCTCGCCGTCACGTATGGCGCGGGTTTGCAGGCTGGCCACATCCGAGCCGCCACTCGGCTCGGTGACCGCCAGGGCGATGATTTTCTCGCCGCTCAGCACCCGCGGCGCTATACGATCGCGCACCTCGGGCCAGGCCCATTTGACGATGGGCGGCAGGCCGATATCCAGGGAGCCAAGCCCCGCCACCACGCCACCGGAACCACAGCGCATCAGTTCTTCGCTGGCGGCAACCTTGGCGAACAGGTCACCTTCGTGGCTGCCACCCAGCGCTTCGGGATAGCCAATCCCCAGGATGCCCGCCGCGCCGGCCTTGAGGTAGAGCTCGCGGGGAAAGCTCTCAGCCTCCTCCCACTGCTCGATGCCGGGCAACATTTCGCGCTCGACGAAACGGCGCACGCTGTCGCGGACCAATTGGTGGCTGGGATCGAAGTATTCCTGATAGGCAGACATCGGCAAGCTCCATGGCGAGATGGAGTGAACTTACCAAGCGCTTGCTTGGTTATCAAGGCAAACACTGTTCGGTGGTGATTTTCAGAGTGCGATGGGTTTACGACCGGCGAAAGAGTGCGCCAGAGTCCCACCATCGACCAACTCCAGCTCGCCGCCCAGCGGCACGCCATGGGCAATACGCGAGGCAATCAAACCTTTGTTGTTGAGCAGTTGGGCGATGTAATGCGCCGTGGCTTCACCTTCCACCGTCGGGTTGGTCGCCAGGATCACTTCAGTAAAGGTGCCCTGCGCTTCAATCCGCGCGACCAGTTGCGGAATGCCGATGGCTTCCGGCCCCAGGCCGTCCAGGGGCGACAGGTGGCCCTTGAGCACAAAGTAACGCCCGCGGTAGCCGGTCTGCTCCACCGCGTACACATCCATCGGCCCCTCCACCACGCACAGCAACGTGTCGTCGCGACGTGGGTCGGCGCACTGCGGGCAGAGTTCTTCTTCGGTAAGGGTGCGACACTGGCGGCAGTGGCCAACGCCTTCCATGGCCTGGCTCAGGGCCTGGGCCAGGCGTGTGCCGCCGCTGCGATCACGCTCCAGCAGTTGCAGGGCCATGCGCTGGGCAGTTTTCTGGCCGACGCCGGGCAAAGTGCGCAAGGCATCGATCAGTTGGCGAATCAGGGGGCTGAAGCTCATGGGCGACGGGTCCGACAAAACAACGAGACGCGGTTTATACCCGCGCCCCGGATTAGCGTCAAATACTCAATCCTGCGCGACGCGTACCACCAGCTTGCCAAAGTTGCGCCCCTCAAGCAGGCCGATAAAGGCTTCGGGCGCCTGCTCCAGGCCATCGACCACGTCCTCGCGGAACTTGATCTTGCCGTCGCGCACCCAAGGCGCCATGGCGCTGAGAAATTCCGGCTGGCGGTCACCATAGTCGTCGAACACGATAAAGCCCTGCATCCGCACCCGCTTGGTCAGCAAGGTGCGCTGCAGCCCCGGCAGGCGATCAGGACCGCTGGGCGCTTCATGGGCGTTATAACCGGCGATCAACCCGCACAGCGGCACGCGCGCCTTGGGGTTGAGCAAAGGCAGCACCGCATCGAAGACCTTACCGCCGACGTTTTCAAAGTAGATGTCCACGCCTTTGAAACAGGCCAGCGCCAACTCATGGGCAAAGTCTGCGCTCTTGTGGTCGATGCAGGCGTCAAAGCCCAACTCTTCCACCACATAGCGGCACTTGTCCGCACCGCCGGCAACTCCCACCACACGCAAGCCCTTGAGCTTGGCCACCTGGCCTACCACCGAACCCACCGCGCCGGACGCCGCCGCCACCACCAGGGTTTCCCCGGCCTTGGGCTGGCCGATGTCCATCAGGCCCATGTAGGCGGTCATGCCCGGCATACCCAGCACGCCCAATGCCATTGATGGGCTCGCCAGCCCCTTGGGCACCGGCATCAGGTTATGGCCATCAGTAATGCTGTGGCTTTGCCAACCGGTGGCACCGACCACCAGGTCGCCCACTTCGAATTTAGGGTTGCGTGATTGCTCGATACGGCTGACAGCGCCACCGGTCATCACCTCGTCAATTTCCACAGGCGCGGCGTAGGAAGGCGCGTCGCTCATGCGCCCACGCATGTACGGGTCCAGGGACAGGTACAGCGTCTTCAACAACACCTGGCCGTCCGCCAGGTCCGGCAAGCTCACACGCTCCAGTCGAAAATTTTCCGGCGTGGGTGCGCCTTGAGGGCGTGAGACCAGAACGATGCGTTGGTTGAGCGTCAATTCTTGAGGCATCAGCGGGGCTCCTTTTATCGGTGAGTGAATTCAACGGTATAGGGTGCAGACCATGGGTGAAGGGTTGGGGTTCGATGTTTCGACCGTCCAAAAAAAATGCCAGGCGCGATGCCTGGCATTTGAGTCTAGCCAAAGTGTGTATCAGAACGGAAGTTTCATGCCCGGTGGCAGTTGCATGCCAGCGGTCACGCCGGACATTTTGTCCTGGCTGTTGGCTTCGATCTTGCGCACCGCGTCGTTGACGGCTGCGGCGAACAAATCTTCCAGCACTTCACGGTCGTCATCGCTGACGCCCTCGAGCAGGCTCGGATCAATGCTGACGCGCTTGATGTCGTGACGACCAGTCATCACCACGCTGACCATATCGCCACCGGCTTTACCGGTGACTTCGGCGTTGGCCAGTTCTTCCTGCATCTTGGCCATCTTTTCCTGCATCTGCTGCGCCTGCTTCATCAGGCCGGCCATGCCACCTTTCATCATGGGAATCACCTCAAATTACGTGGATCAAGTTAGTAGCCCGGTGTCATGACGCCTGAGGCACCGGAGCTTCGACAGGTTCAATAGTATCGTGACGGACGACCGCACCGAACTGTTGCATCATTTGTTGGATAAGCGGATCAGCGTGAATCGAATCCTCGGCCTCGCGCTGGCGGTTAAGGCGCCTACGGGTCGCAGCCTGGGCCGGGGTTTCCTGCTCGGGCTTGATCAGCTCGATGGCGATGGTCAGCGTGCGCCCATGGAACTGGTTGAGTGCGTCGTTGAGCCGGCGCTGCTGGGTGGCATTGAACAAGGCGCTGTGGGCCGGGTCCAGGTGCAGCAGCCAGTGGTCGCCCTCGATGGAAATCAGGGTGCAGTTGGCAGCGATACTGCCGGTCATGCCGGAGATCGGCAATTTCGGAAACAATTCCAGCCATTGCAGGGCCAGGCCGGTGGCGGGGGCCGCTGCGGGTTCTGCCTCGGGCTCGGGAGCCGGCTCGGCGGTATGCTCGCTGGCCAATTCGTCCAGGTAGCTGTAGGCCGAGTCCATGTCTGGCTCGATATAGTCTTCGTCCAGCGGCGGTTCGTCGTCCAGATCGATGCCTGGGGTTGCAGCCTCAACCTGGGCGACCGTCGGCTCGGGGACCGGCGCCGAGGCCCACTCAGGGGCATCCGGCACGACGCTGTCCGGGGTCGGCGCCGGCATCGGTGTCAGCTCGGGCTGCTCGCCGGTGGTTTCCAGTACGGGTTCCACGGCGGGTTGCTGCTCGGGCTCGGCCTCAGCTTCGATCGGGTCATTCCAGGGCAGGTCGACCACAGGCTCGGGCTCGGGCTCGATAACCGGCTCGGGTTCAACCGCAGCCGCTACTGCAACCGGTTCAGGCTCAGGCTCGGGGGCTGGCACAACCGGCGCAGGCGCAGCAACTACTACTGGCGCGACAACTGCCGCGCCAGCCACTGGTTTGGCGGAATCAACTGTGGCCTGGCTGATCCCCACTGGCTTTAGCGGCTGTCTCGGCGCGTCTGCCGAATCCGCCGGCCGGAACGCCAGCATGCGCAGCAGCACCATTTCAAAGCCCCCTCGCGGGTCCGGCGCCAAGGGCAGGTCCCGACGACCGATCAGGCCCATCTGGTAGTAGAACTGTACATCCTCGGCCGGCAATGCCTGGGCCAGGGCCAATACGCGGTCGCGGTCACCATGGCCGTTGTCGACACCTTCCGGCAGGGCCTGGGCGATGGCGACGCGGTGCAGCACATTGAGGATCTCCGAGAGCACGCCGTTCCAATCCGGGCCCTGCTCCGACAAGTGGCGCACCGCTTCGAGCAACGCCTTGGCGTCACCTTCGATCAGCGCGTGCAGCACGTCGAACACCTGGCCGTGGTCAAGGGTGCCGAGCATGGCGCGCACGTCGGCAGCCATGACCTTGCCTTCACCAAACGCGATGGCCTGGTCGGTGAGGCTCATGGCGTCACGCATCGAACCGTCGGCGGCGCGGCCGAGCAACCACAGCGCGTCGTCTTCGAACGGTACGTTCTCGACGCCCAGCACATGGGTCAAATGCTCGACCACGCGCTCGGGGGTCATGTTTTTCAGAGAGAACTGCAGGCACCGCGACAAAATCGTTGCAGGAAGTTTCTGCGGGTCGGTGGTGGCCAGGATGAACTTAACGTAGGGCGGCGGCTCTTCCAGGGTTTTCAACAGTGCGTTGAAGGAGTGGCTGGAGAGCATGTGTACTTCGTCGATCAGGTAGACCTTGAAGCGGCCACGGCTCGGCGCGTACTGCACGTTGTCGAGCAGCTCGCGGGTATCTTCGACTTTGGTGCGGCTCGCGGCGTCGATCTCGATCAGGTCGACAAAGCGCCCTTCGTCGATCTCGCGGCATACCGAACAGGTGCCGCAAGGCGTTGAAGTGATACCGGTTTCACAATTCAGGCATTTGGCAATGATGCGCGCAATCGTGGTCTTGCCCACCCCGCGAGTACCGGTGAACAGGTAGGCGTGGTGCAGCCGTTGGCTGTCCAAGGCATTGATCAGAGCCTTGAGCACATGGGTCTGGCCGACCATTTCGCGGAACGAGCGCGGGCGCCATTTACGTGCAAGAACCTGATAACTCATCGAAAACCGTCGCAACTGGGAAGCGGAAGCCGGTAATGCTAGCGGAGCAAGGGGGAAATTGCATCCGGCACGCTCGTCTAATCTGACGAAGCTTGCTCGATTCGCCTCACAGAGGGCTTCTGCGCACGGTCTGCAGGAACGATTGAACGCCAACGGCCCTCCAGGCTGATGGCGGCGACGCTGGCCAGTACGATCACCGCGCCCAGTATCACCTGCAGGGCGACGTGCTCTCCGAGCAGCGTCGCGGCCATCACCATGGCCACCGGTGGAATCAGGTACATCGCCACCGAAGCGCGACTGACCTCGACGTGCTTCAACACATAGCCCCAGGCCAGATACGCCAAGGCGCTGGGGAAAATACCCAGCACCAGCACGGCGAAATTCTCCGGTAGCGGCGCCTGCAAGATGGCGGCGGGCAGGCCTGGCAGGTTCACGCAGAGCATCAAGGTGCCGGACCACACCATGTAGCACGCCATGGTCAGCGGGCTGTAACGATGGGCGTAGTGCCTCTGGATGGCGAAATACACACTCCATGAGCACGCCGCCAGCAGGATCAGCAAGCCTCGTGGATCAATGTCGCCCACGCCCTGGTCACCCCAGATCACCACCAGCACGCCGGCCAAACCCAACAGCACGCACCCCCAACGCCAGATGCTGACCCGCTCCTTCAAGCAGAAAAACGCGATCAACACACTGAACAGCGGCGCCGACTGTGCCAACACACTCGACGCCGCCGCCGTCACCCATTGCTGCCCGTGATTGAGACTGATGTGGTGCAGGAACACCCCGAAAAAACCCAGTACCAGCAGCCACGGCAGGTCGCGCACATGCGGCCGCCCAATACCGACCACCCAGGCCACGCCCGCCATGAATACCGACGCGATCAAAAACCGCAGCAATGCCAATTGACCCGGACTGTAGCTATGCAGCCCCATGTGCACACCGATGGGTGAATAGGCCCAACAGAGGATGACGGCGGCAATGACTAGCGTAAGCTTTAGCGGTGACGGGGTATTCATCGACGGCATCCACACATTGAGAAGGCATGCCGTCAGTCTTGGCCCACGCCAGGCGCAGGACAATTAAGCGTTTCTGACTTCTGAAATCACTGGAACTGAGCAATGGAACTGGCCCAACTGAAAATGGTGCGAGCCGTGGCGCAAACCGGCAGCGTGGCCCAGGCCGCCCTGCAGTTGCACTGCGTGCCGTCCAACATCACCACACGCATCAAGCAGCTGGAAAGCGAGTTGGGCACGCAGTTGTTCATCCGCGCCGGCCGCGGGCTGGCGATCAGCGCCGCCGGTGAGATCTTCCTGGATTACTGCGAACGCATCCTGGCCTTGGTGGATGAATCCAAACGTGCAGTGGATGCCAACGCCATTCCCCGTGGCACCTTGCGCATTGGCGCGGTGGAGTCCAGCGCCAGCGGCCGCCTGCCACCGTTGCTGGCTGAATACCACCGACGTTACCCGGACGTCAGCCTGGAACTTGTCACCGGCGCCTGGGCGCAACTGCTGGACGACCTGCAACACCATCGGCTGGATGTGGCGCTGGTGGCCGCCGGTGGCAAACGTACGAAGCTGGAGCAAAGCGTGGTCTACAGCGAACGCCTGGTGCTGATCGCCAGTGCGTCCAGCGCGCCTATCAACAGCGCCAAGGACCTGGCCGGCCGCACGCTGCTGGTGTGGCCACCGGGCTGCCCCTATCGTGCCGCGCTGGAAAACTGGCTCAAGCCCCATGACGTGAAGCCAGCGATTGCCAGCTATGCCAGTTGGGGCACGATCATCGGTTGCGTCAGCGCCGGGATTGGCGTGGCGTTGGCGCCTGAGGGCATTCTGGCGCGCTATGAACAGGCCGATCAGTTGGCGTCCTATCGGTTTGAAGAACTGGCAGCGGTGGACAACCTGCTGTTCTGGCACAAGGACACCCAGCGACATCTGGCGCGGGATGCGTTTGCCGGGCTACTGCGCGAGACCTTTGGCTGACAGCGCCTGACTAAATCCATCAGTAACCGTGCAATTCCCGGGTTTTCTGATACGTGTGGTAGTCAAGCCACTCGACTACATCGTAGGGCAGATACAGTTGCATCCTGGCCCGGGAAATAGCGATGTAGACCGCACAGAGTCGCTGATCGAACGCGTAGGCGTCCTTGAACTTCACATTGGTCAATAACTCGGGGGTGAGCAACACCCGGTCGAACTCCATGCCACCCGCGTCTTGCGCCAGCATCAACAGGCAGCGCTCGTGCGGATGACCGCTCAACCTGTTCAAGCGCGTGACATCAGCCAGGTTAAAGCCTTTTTCCAGCTCGGCCTCGACCCACAGAAACGCCTCATCGAACTGGCAGGCATCCCGCACCTGCTGCCAATCGAGCATATCGATGAAAAATGGATGGGGGCCGACGTCGTTGAACTCATTGCTGTAGAAATCTGGCTTGAACAACGCGATGACCGTGTCCATGAAGTACTTGAGCGACTGCTGCGCCTCTTTGCTCGCCAGGCCAAATGCACACCGGGCTTCGCTCAGTTGGATGGCCCACTTCATGGTGTCCCAATGGGACGCCGTCAGCACCACGCAACCTTGCGGCGGTACGAAGCCCTGCGGATAAAACTCAATACCGACGTCGGCGTCCCGCGCGCCCTCGAAGAGCACTTTGCTTTTATCCGAGTGCTGGCTGATCAATGGGTTGACCAGGCGCTCGACATTGCGGCCCGAGCGTACGGAGTAGCACACGTCCGTATGGCGAACCTCACGGGCGCGCTTGACCACGCCCCCACCACTGGCCTGCTGATACTCATCCCCCAGGGTAATCAGCACCTGGCGGCCGCGCTCGATGATCTGCAGCAGCGGCGCCGGAATGTCCTGGCTCTCGTCGATGAGCACGTGGGTATAGCGCTCGGGCACCACGCAGCCCGCAAGGCTGGCGCGCTTGATCATCAACAAGGCTTCAAACCCGGTGTGGCTACCCCAGGCCGGATTCGCCTCAAGGTAGCCCCATAACCGGCTGGCGTATTCGAGCAGCGCCCGACTATCGACGCTGGACAGCGGCTGTTTGAAATGTGGCAGATGCTTGGCCGACAGGCTGTATTCCCAGGAGCGGCAGTAGGCTTCAAGCACTTTGAGGCAGACGTCCAGCACCGCCTGCCCTTCCAGGCGCCGGAAGCCAAAGATATTCAGCTCCTGGGCCAGTGCCTGCTTGCTCGGCGCTCGCACCTGCGTATTCAGCGGCTTGGGCCGCGGGCCATGCAGCAAGGCATGCGCAAACGCGTGGAAGGTATGCCCGGCCTTTCGCTCGCGAACGCCCACCATGCGGGTACGCAGGGTTTCCAGTTTTTCCGGGGTACGCGCCAGCAACAAGGTCTTTTCCGGACGCAGATGCTCCATCAAGGCCACCAGCAGGTGACTCTTGCCGATGCCCGCGTAACCTTGGACATGCAGGTCTTCATTCAGGTTGGCGCGGAAGGTTCTGACCAGCTTGTCTTGCTCGGCGCTCAACCAGCGCTCGCGGTGCCGGGGCGTGACCATCTGCTTGCTGAACGGGTCATTTGCCTTGAGGTGACGGACTTTATACTCGACGTCCCACTTGCCATCGGGCAACAGGTAATCTCGCGCCTGTACTTCCTCCGCCAGCAGAAAACGCAGCTTCAGGCTTTTGACCACGCTGAGGCCGAAGTACAGCTTCCTTTGGTCAAACAGCCGCTGTGCTTCCGACAGCAGGCACACGGTCGCCGAATGGCTGGCATCTACCGCCCAGTCAATGAGCTTGGCCAACACCTTTTCAGCGCCATTGGCGCTCAAGTCGCTTTCCGGCACCTGCGCCAGATTCTGGATCACCAGCACCGCCGCCAGCTCCGGCTCACTCAGGGCTACGAGCGCCTCTGCACCGTCGGTCCCCAACAAACCCGCACAGGTTTGATCGGTGATCGGCAAGAACACAGGGCTGGATAAATCAAAATGTTCCGAGTGCATACAGCCTCGTAGCCAGGGGAATGAGACGCTGGAGAGTATGCCACTAGTCGTGAAATGACCGTCAGGCACTGTGCAATAGCGTCACAGATGACTGGCAGGGCAATAAATTCGGATTGGAAATTGAAGAAGGGACTGCAGGAGGGAGCGTTATGGAGGCAACCCCACCAGCCACACCCCGGCACACAATGTTCCCGCTGTGGCTGCTGCCTTCCGGCTCTGACCAGGTTCACGGGTAATCGTTGCGGGGGGACCGATGGGGTCACCATAACGACGCTGGCCTCTCGGCAAGCCGCGCCATTGTACCGATCTCATCGGAAGTTACAACCGTTGGTTTCGGATTAAAAAATGAGAGGGTTCAAGTACTTGCCATAACCGTATCAGCCCTGCCGCCCTCTTCCTGGATGACCAGGTGAATAAAGTGCAACTTGGCAATCACCGCCGGCGGCAGCACGAAGGGGTAGAAATCCGGCTGGCCCATGGCGCGGGACAGCTCGTTGAGCATGCCGGCCAGTTCGATCCAGGCGTTGACGAAAGAGAGGAACGCCGGGCCGCCAGGGTGTTCGGGTTCGTACAGTGTCGTCAGGGGAAACGGCTGGTAATCCAGGTCCATCTCGCGGGCGCTCATGCCAAAGCCCAGGGCGGTATCGACGGCGTCCATCATGTGCAGGTAGTGGGCCCAGGTTTCGGCCCAGTCTTCCCAGGGGTGCATGGTGGCGTAGGCGCTCACGCAGGTTTGTTGCCAGTCCGGGCGCGGGCCGTTCTGGTAGTGCTGGTCGAGGGCTTCGGCGTAACTGGCGCGTTCGTCGCCGAATAGCGTGCGAAAAGGCCCGAGCCAATGGCTGTCAGCGATCAGGCGATCCCAATAATAGTGGCCGACCTCATGGCGAAAGTGGCCGAGCAAGGTGCGGTAAGGCTCGCGCATCTGTACGCGGACTTTTTCGCGGTGGGCGTCGTCGGCCTCCTTGATGTCGAGGGTGACCAGGCCGTTGGCATGGCCGGTGGTGGGCGCATTGCCTTCCAGGTCGATGCCGATGAAGTCGAAAGCCAGGCCAGTGTTTTCGTCGATGCTCTTGGGCACCACTTGCAGGCCCAGGCTGATCAATTGCGCCACCAGCCTGCGCTTGGCGGTTTCGACCTTGCGCCAGCGTTCGGGGTTTTCCGGGATCGACAGGTCGGGAATGGTGCGGTTCAGGCTACAGGCCACACACAGCGACGCGTTGCTGTGGGCCGGGATCAGCCAGTTGCACGCGGCCGGGGTGTCAAGGTTGGCGCAGCGACGGAAGGCTCCAGCATCAAGGTTACCGTCCGCCAGCCAGGTGTCGACGACAGGTCCGGGTTGCAGGGAGGACAGGCGGCTCTGCTGCGGCTGATAACCCAGCACCGCCTGGCAGGCCAGGCATTGGCTGTTGCGAAAGAACAGCGACTGGCCACACCGGCATTGCCACACCTTGCCGTTGCGCGAGGTGTGGGCCATGAACGGTGCGGCAATGCGCGTACTGAGTTGCTCGAAGTAGCGGAACATGGCGGGCTCTCCCTGGATGCTTGCCAATACTAGAGCATCCCTGGGGAGAGATCGTTCCACTTTCCTGTGAGGCCGGTCAGACGCTGATGTTGTGCTTGGCCAGGAAGGCCACGAAAGCCTCTTCGTCCAGCACTTTGAGACCCAGCTCACTGGCCTTGGCCAGTTTCGATCCAGCACCCGGCCCGGCCACCACGCAATGGGTTTTCGCCGAGACGGAACCGGCCACTTTGGCGCCAAGGCTTTCGAGCTTGTCCTTGGCGACATCGCGACTCATCAGCTCCAGGGAGCCGGTGAGCACCCAGGTGTGCCCGGCCTCGGGCAAGCCTTCGACAACCTTTTTCTCGCTCTGCCAGTGCATGCCGAAGTCCTTGAGCTGCTGCTCAATGGCCAGGGCGTGGCTGGCGTTGTCTGCATTATCGAAAAATTCCCGCACAGCCTTGGCCTGCTTTTCCGGCAGGGCTTGGCGCATATCCAGCCAGTCGGCGTTGATCACGCCTTCCAACGAGCCGAACTTGTCCGCAAGTTTCTGCGCAGCGCCCGGCCCGACGGAAGGCACATGCAGCTTGTCGAGCAAGCCGCCCAAAGTGGTGCTGGCAGCGAATTCGGCACTCAGGTCACCCTGATCCTGCAATTGCAGGCCGCATTCGTCCGCTGACAACAGCGCGCCAATCACTTCCTGATTGTGGCCGTCTTCAAAGAAGCTATGGATCTCATGCGCCACTTCCAACCCGACATCCGGCAAGTACGTCAGCACCTCCGGCAAAGCCTTCTGCACACGCTCAAGGGACGCCAGGGAGCGCGCCAGCACCTTGGCGGTCTCCTCGCCTACATCGGGAATACCTAGGGCATAGATAAAGCGCGCCAGGGTCGGCGTCTTGCTGCTTTCGATGGCGCTGATCAGTTTCTTGCTGGAGATATCGGCAAAGCCTTCCAGCTCGATGATCTGTTCGTACTTGAGCTTGTAGAGATCCGCCGGTGAACCAATGAGTTTTTCATCCACCAGTTGCTCGATGGTCTTGTCGCCCAGGCCGTCGATGTCCATGGCACGGCGCGAGACAAAATGGATAATCGCCTGCTTGAGCTGCGCACCACAGGCCAGGCGCCCGACACAACGGTACACCGCGCCCTCGCTGACGGTTTCCTTGCCCTTGCTGCGCTTGACCAACTGCGTGCGTTCCACATGGGAGCCGCACACCGGGCAGCTCTCGGGGATCTGCACCGCACGGGCGTTTTCCGGGCGACGCTCGGTGACCACCGAGACCACTTGCGGGATCACATCACCGGCACGGCGGATGATCACGGTGTCACCGATCATCAACCCCAGGCGTGCCACTTCGTCCATGTTGTGCAGCGTGGCATTGGACACGGTCACGCCAGCCACCTTGACCGGCTTCAAGCGCGCCACCGGCGTCACGGCGCCCGTGCGGCCGACCTGGAACTCCACGTCGAGCAGCTCGGTGAGTTCTTCCATCGCCGGGAATTTATGCGCGATAGCCCAGCGCGGTTCGCGGGCGCGGAAGCCGAGTTCACGTTGGGAGGCGATGCTGTTGACCTTGAACACCACGCCGTCGATTTCATAGCCCAGCGCATTACGCCGCTCGCCGATATCACGGTAGTAGTCCAGGCACTCCTGGATACCCTTGGCCAACTTCAGTTCGTGACTGATCGGCATGCCCCACTTCTGCAACTGCTTGAGGTTGCCGATATGGGTGTCGCTGATATCCGCGGTCACTTGGCCGATGCCATAGCAGCAGAATTCCAACGGTCGGCTGGCAGTGATCTTCGAATCCAGTTGGCGCAGGCTGCCGGCCGCAGCGTTGCGCGGGTTGGCGAAGGTCTTACCGCCGACCTCCAGTTGCGAGGCGTTCAGACGCTCGAAACCGGCCTTGGACATAAACACTTCGCCACGCACTTCCAGGGTCGCCGGCCATCCCGTGCCATGCAGCTTCAAGGGGATATTGCGTACGGTGCGCACATTCACGCTGATGTCTTCGCCCGTAGTGCCGTCACCCCGGGTGGCGCCGCGCACCAGCTCGCCATCCTGGTACAGCAGGCTGACCGCCAGGCCATCCAGCTTCGGCTCGCAGCTGTATTCCACCGCCGCGCCAGCGCCGAACAGATCGCCCACCGGCAGGTCGAGGCCCTCGATGACCCGGCGATCAAACTCGAGCATGGTGGTTTCATCAAAGGCGTTGCCCAGGCTGAGCATCGGGATCTCGTGCTTGACCTGGGTGAATGCCGACAGCGCCGCACTGCCAACCCGCTGCGTCGGTGAATCGCGCGTCACCAGCTCCGGATACTCGGCCTCCAGAGCCTTGAGCTCGTGGAACAGGCGGTCGTACTCGGCGTCCGGAATGCTCGGCTCGTCGAGCACGTGGTAGCGGTAGTTGTGCTGATCCAGTTCAGCGCGCAGTTCGAGGATGCGGGTAGGGGCGGCGGTCATGGGTGTTCTCTCATAAAGCAAAAGAGCAGCCGAAGCTGCTCAATATGTTAGTGCATGGATTCTACAGACAACGCTTAAGATCGAACCTCAGCGTTTCTGTGTCAGGGCGCGACGCTCGAACTCGACGATGCGCTGACGGTAGTGTTCGATGGTCTGGGCGGTCAGCACGCTGCGCTGATCATCCTTGAGCTCGCCGTTGAGTTCCTGGGACAGCTTGCGGGCGGCGGCCACCATCACGTCGAACGCTTGTTTCGGGTGGCGCGGGCCTGGCAGGCCGAGGAAGAAACTGACCGCCGGGGTGCTGAACAGGTCGATATCGTCCAGGTCGAAGGTGCCCGGCTTGACCGCATTGGCCATGGAGAACAGCACTTCGCCGTTACCGGCCATGCTTTCGTGACGGTGGAAAATATCCATCTCGCCGAAACGCAGGCCGCTTTCGAGGATGTTCTGCAACAGTGCCGGGCCTTTGAAGCCGGCGGCGTCGCGGCAGATCACGCTGATGACCAGGACTTCTTCGGCGGCCGGCTGATCGTTCACCGATTGGCGCGGTGCGCTCTTGGTCGGCGTCTCGTCCGGGAAATCGTCATCGCGGCTGCTGAAGCTCGGGCCGTCGTCGACGTCGAGGTTCAGGTCACCCTGATGCGGCTCGGCAACCGCTGCACTGCCACGCTTGCCACGTTTGGACGACGGCTCGCGGGCTTCACGCACCGGCGCACTCATCGACGGCAAGTCGTGCTCGTCCAGTTGCGGCTCTTTATGGGTATCCAGCACACGGGGAGGCCCCAGCAGCTCGGCACTGCCGTCGTCGTCCGGCAGGTTGGACAGGTTTCGGTCCAAGCGGAATTTGAGCTTGCCCTTGCCACCGCGCATGCGGCGCCAGCCATCAAAAAGAATACCGGCAATGACAATGATGCCGATGACGATCAGCCACTCGCGCAGACCGATTTCCATGTAATCCCGTGCCTCTAATAAAAAATGCTGAAAAATAAGGGGTTTAGCACCGTGCAAACCGCTTTAAAACGTGGCGCCAACTCTATGTTCTGACTGACGTTTTGCCCACGCATACGAAAAATTGACATTAAACTAGCACGACCAAAGATAACTTTACACCGTCTGTCAAAATGCCTTGAACAAATATGTCCATTTGCCACTTTCTTCAGACCGGTAAACCACCCTACATCGTGCCGTAAATTCTCTTTGCTGGCGTGGCTCAGGATTCGACCATCGCCATCGCTTCTTCCACGTCCACCGCTACCAATCGCGAACAACCCGGCTCGTGCATCGTGACCCCCATCAATTGATCGGCCATTTCCATGGCGATCTTGTTGTGGGTGATATAGATGAACTGCACAGTCTGGGACATCTCTTTAACCAACCGAGCGTAGCGTCCAACGTTAGCGTCATCCAGCGGCGCGTCAACTTCGTCGAGCATGCAGAACGGCGCCGGGTTCAACTTGAAGATGGCAAATACCAGGGCCAATGCAGTCAGGGCTTTTTCGCCGCCGGACAACAAATGGATGGTGCTGTTCTTCTTGCCCGGAGGCCGCGCCATGATCGTTACCCCTGTATCGAGTAGATCTTCGCCCGTCAGTTCCAAGTAAGCGCTGCCACCACCGAAAACTTTTGGGAATAACGCCTGTAAACCGCTATTAATCTGATCAAAGGTATCTTTGAAGCGGTTGCGGGTTTCCTTGTCGATCTTGCGGATCACGTTTTCCAGGGTGTCCAGGGCTTCGACCAGATCGGCGTTCTGGGCATCCAGATAACGTTTACGTTCGGACTGCTGCTGGTATTCATCAATAGCCGCGAGGTTAATCGCGCCGAGGCGTTGAATGCGCGCGGCAATCCGTTCAAGTTCCTCTTCGGCGTCCTTCTCGTTGGCCTGGGCGGTCAGGGTGTTGAGCACGCCGTGCAGGTCATAGCCGTCTTCCAGCAATTGGTCTTGCAAGGTCTTGCGGCGCACGGTGAGGGCTTGCCATTCCATGCGCTGTTGTTCGAGCTGGCCGCGGATCAACTGGGATTGCTGCTCGGCCTGGGTACGGCGTTTTTCCGCGTCGCGCAGTTCGCGGTCAGCATCTTCCAGGGCGATCTGCGCCGTCTTGAGTTCTACGTCGACAGTCATGCGCTTATCGAGCAGCTCTTCGAGCTTGAGGCGCAACTCTTCCAGCGGCGCCTCGCCCTCCTCCAGGTTGAGGCTCAGTTGCTCACGCTTTTCGGTCAGGCGTTCGGACTGCATCTCCAGGCGCTCAAGGGCCTGGCGCGTAGAGTCGTGCTGGGCGCGCAGCGAGCCGAGGCGCACCGCCAATTGGTGGGCGTGGTCCTTGTGTTGGCGGGCTTCCTGGCGCACGCGGTCGAGGCGTTCGCGCAGGCTGTCGCGCTGGGCCAGCAGCAACTCGCGCTGCTCGGTGTCCAGGGCCATGCTGTCGAGGGCTTCCTGCAATTGCAGGCGGGCTTCGCCGATTTTTTCGTGTTCCAGGGCACGCTGTTCGCCCATCTCGGCCACTTCTTCATCGAGGCGCGTGCGGCGCAAGGTCAGTTGCTCGACCTTGGCCTTGCTCGCCGACAGCTGGGCTTTCAATTCGCCCTGCTGGCGCGCTTCGTCCTGCAACAGCCGGCGCAGGTGTTCGCGGCCGGTTTCCTGCTGGCGCTGAGTGGCGCGCAGGGTTTGCAGTTCGGTTTCCAGGCTTTCGAGGGTGGCTTCGCGCTCTTCACGCTCGGCGGTCAGGTTGACGATTTCCTGGCCACGAGCAAGTACGCCGCTTTCTGCTTCACTGGCGCGGCGCACCCGCAGGAAGTGCCGGCCAACCCAAAAGCCGTCGCGACTGATCAGGCTTTGCCCGGCAGCCAGTTGACCGCGCAGGGCCAGGGCCTGCTCAAGGCTGTCCACGGGTTTGACTTGGCCGAGCCAAGGCGACAAATCAATCGCCGCCTCAACCTTGTCCAGCAGGCTGCCCGGCACGCGCGTACCGTCTGCCGCAGGGCTGAGCAAACGCAGGTCGCCCTGGGTAAAACCCGCGAGGTCAAAGCCGCCAAAATCATCCACCAACACCGCTTGCAGGTCGGCGCCGAGCACGGTTTCCACCGCCAGCTCCCAACCGGCTTCAACCTTCAAGCCTTCGGCCAGTCTCGGGCGCTCGGCCAGGTGTTGGTCGCGCAGCCATTGCGCCGTGCCGGTGCCCGGGTCGAGCGCCGCTTGCTGCAAGGCTTCCAGGGAAGCCAGCCGGCCGTTGAGCCGCTGCAGATCACCTTGAGCGGTTTGCTGTGCCTGGGTCGCCTGTTGCAATTGCTGACGCAATTGCTCCAGGCGCTCCACTTGTTGTTCTTCGCTGGCTTCCAGCTCTTCCAGCGTCATTTCGCTTTCGACCAGTTGCTCGCTCAGGTCGAGGATCGCCGCGTCTTCCGGGTCGGCGGCAAGCAATACGCGTTCTTCCTGCAGACGGCGCTGGCGCTCGGCCAGGCGTTCCATGCTGGTTTCCAGCTGCTGGATGCGTGACTGCTGCACCTCGGCCTGGCGGCGCGGCTCGGCGGATTGCAGGTTGAAGGCGTCCCACTGTTCCTGCCAGCTGTGCATGGTGGTTTCGGATTCTTCCAGGGCCGCGGCGGCTTCTTCGGCGGCGGCGCTGGTGATTTCCTGCTCCGGGGTGAGCATGTCCAGCTCTTCGCCGAGGGTCAGCAACAGGGTGCGGTCATGGCCCAGGTGCGATTCGGTTTCCAGGCGCGCGCGCTCGGCTTCTTTCAAGTCATCCTGCAACTGGCGCAAGCGCTGTTGGCCGTGCTGGATGCTCTGCTCGACCCGGGCGATATCGCCGCCCACTGAATAGAAACGCCCCTGCACCAGATTGAAGCGTTCGGACAATTCATGGTGGCCGTCACGTAGGCGTTCGATGCTGGCATCGGCGTTGCGCTGCTCGGCCACCAGCGCTTCGAAGCTGATTTCCTGGGTGCCAATGATCGCTTCGCGCTGGCCCACCTGGTCATTCAATGCCTGCCAGCGCAGGGCCGAGAGTTGCGCCTTGAGCTGGCGCTCTTCGCCCTTGTATTCCTGATACTTCTCGGCGGCCTGGGCCTGGCGGTGCAGGCGCTCCAACTGGCGCTCCAGCTCTTCGCGCAGGTCGGTCAGGCGGGCGAGGTTTTCATGGGTGCGGCGGATACGGTTTTCGGTCTCGCGACGGCGCTCCTTGTACTTGGAGATGCCGGCCGCTTCTTCGATAAAGTTACGCAGGTCTTCGGGCTTGGCTTCGATCAGCTTGGAGATCATGCCCTGTTCGATGATCGAATAACTGCGCGGGCCTAAGCCTGTGCCAAGGAAGATATCGGTGATGTCGCGACGGCGGCACTTGGTGCCGTTGAGGAAGTAGCTGTTCTGGCTGTCGCGGGTGACTTTGCGGCGAATGGAGATTTCCGCGTACGCCGCGTATTCACCGATCAGGGTGCCGTCGGAGTTGTCGAACACCAACTCGATACTGGCCTGGCTCACCGGCTTGCGGCTGGTGGAGCCGTTGAAGATGACGTCGGTCATCGACTCGCCGCGCAGGTTTTTCGCCGAGCTCTCGCCCATCACCCAGCGTACGGCGTCGATGATGTTCGACTTGCCGCAGCCATTGGGCCCCACCACCGCCGCCATGTTGCTGGGGAAGTTCACGGTGGTCGGGTCGACGAAGGATTTGAACCCCGCCAACTTGATGCACTTGAGCCGCACGCTTAGGCGTCCGCCAACGCAGCGATGACCAACGAGCTGCTGCGCTGGCAGTAGGCCGACAGCACCTGGCGGATCTGCGGCAGGTCACGGGCAAGCACCGCCGCGAGCAGTTGCTCGAACAGCGCCAGGTACTCGCCCATTTCCGCCTTGCGCTGGTCCAGGGCCAGGTAATAGGCACGGTTCATCGCCGGTTGCAGGTTCTCGACGGTTTCCTGCAAATACGGGTTGTTGGCAAAGGGATACGCGGCACGCATCACATTGAAGCTTTCTTCGACGAAGGCGCGCACGTCCTCGCGCTCGAAACTGGCCATCAGGCGTTGCTGGATCTGCAGGAATGGCGCCATGTCGGCGTGGGTCTGCCAGCCTTCGGCCACCGCATTGCCCAGCAGAATGTACATCTCGCCCATCAGCGTACACAGGCTCTGCACCTTGTGAGCAGTGAGCTCGGTGACATGGGCACCACGGCGCGGCAGGATCGCGATCAGGTGGCGGCGCTCGAGGATCAGCAAGGCTTCACGCACGGAACCACGGCTGACGTTGAGCGCCAACGTGACCTTCTGTTCCTGGATCCGTTCTCCAGGCTTGAGATCGCCGCGAATGATACGTTCGGCGAGGTGGTGAGCAATTTGCTCGGCGAGACTGTCCGGCGCCTTGAACGTCATGTTTACCCTTCAAAATCTTCTATCGGTACAAGCGCGGCAGTGTAGCGCATTGGCCCGCTGATGGCGCTACGCCCACCGCGGCGAATTTGGCATGAAATAAGCAGTGTAGTGAGGCCACACGCCGCTAGAAACGCCGGTTCGAGAAGACTGGACCATAATTGAAAGTGTTGTGACCGCAATTTCTTGACCCTTAGGTCAGAAAACCATTGACCCAAAAGTCAGACATGACTAGATTCGGCGCAAAGCGGTTAACAACAATAATGAGTCTGCGAGGCCTTCCGTGATCCAGTTTTTACTTAACCAGGAACTCCGTAGCGAGCACGCCCTGGACCCCAACCTGACCGTGCTCAACTATCTGCGTGAGCATGTGGGCAAACCCGGAACCAAGGAAGGCTGCGCCAGCGGCGACTGTGGTGCGTGCACCGTGGTGGTCGGCGAGTTGCACACCAATAATCAGGGCGCCGAGCAGATTCGCTATCGCAGCCTCAATTCCTGCCTGACCTTTGTGTCCTCGCTGCACGGCAAACAACTGATCAGCGTCGAAGACCTCAAGCATCAAGGCCAACTGCACAGCGTGCAACAGGCCATGGTCGAGTGCTATGGTTCGCAGTGCGGCTTTTGCACCCCGGGTTTCGTGATGTCGCTGTTTGCCCTGCAAAAGAACAGCGACGCCCCCGACAGTCAGAAAGCCCATGAAGCGCTGGCCGGCAACCTGTGCCGCTGCACCGGTTATCGCCCGATCCTCGCCGCCGCCGAACAAGCCTGCTGCAACAAGCCCCTGGATCAATTCGACAGCCGCCAGGCCGACACCATCGCCCGTCTCAAAGCCATCGCACCCACCCAGACCGGCGAACTCAACAGCGGCGACAAACGCTGCCTGGTGCCACTGACCGTCGCCGACCTGGCCGACCTCTACGACGCCTATCCGCAAGCCCGCCTGCTGGCCGGTGGGACCGACCTGGCACTGGAAGTCACCCAGTTCCACCGCACCCTGCCGGTGATGATCTACGTCGGCAACATAGAAGAGATGAAGCGCATCGAGCATTTCGATGACCGCCTGGAAATCGGTGCGGCCACCGCCCTCTCCGATTGCTACACCGCGCTGCACCACGAATACCCGGACTTCGGCGAACTGCTGCATCGCTTTGCCTCCCTGCAAATCCGCAACCAGGGCACCCTGGGCGGCAATATCGGCAACGCCTCGCCGATTGGTGATTCGCCGCCGCTGCTGATCGCCCTCGGTGCGCAGATCGTCCTGTGCAAAGGCGACACCCGCCGCACCCTGGCGCTGGAAGACTACTTCATCGACTACCGCGTCACTGCCCGCCAGGACAGCGAATTCATCGAGACGATCATTGTGCCCAAGGGCCACACGCTGTTCCGTGCCTACAAGGTGTCCAAGCGCCTGGACGATGATATTTCCGCTGTATGCGCAGCCTTCAACCTGAAGATTGAAAACGGTGTGATCAGCGAGGCCCGCGTTGCGTTCGGTGGCATGGCCGCCACGCCAAAACGCGCAAAAAGCTGCGAAGCCACGTTGGTCGGTGCGACCTGGAATAGCGCCACCGTCGAAAAAGCCTGCGCCGCCCTGGCCGAGGATTTCACCCCGCTGTCGGACTTCCGCGCCAGCAAGGAATACCGTTTGCTCAGCGCACAAAACCTGCTGCGCAAATACTTCATCGAACTGCAAACGCCGCACATCGAGACTCGGGTGACCGCTTATGTCTAACCATCACGCCGTGGCAAAAACCCAGGCCGAACTGGCCGATCTGTTTGCCCAGGACCTCACCTCCGGCGTCGGTCGCAGCGTCAAGCATGACAGCGCCGCCAAACACGTCAGCGGCGAAGCGCAGTACATCGATGACCGCCTGGAATTCCCCAACCAGTTGCACCTGTATGCGCGCATGTCCGACCGCGCCCACGCCCGCATCATCAGCATCGACACCACGCCCTGCTATGCCTTCGACGGCGTGCGCATCGTCATCACCCACGAAGACGTACCGGGCCTGAAAGACATCGGCCCGTTGATGCCCGGCGACCCCTTGCTGGCTATCGACACCGTGCAGTTTGTCGGCCAGGTGGTGCTGGCCGTGGCGGCCCGCGATCTTGAGACTGCGCGCAACGCGGCGATGGCGGCGGTAATCGAATATGAAGACCTCGAGCCGGTGCTGGATGTGGTCGAGGCCTTTCGCAACAAGCACTTCGTGCTCGACAGCCACACTCACCAACGCGGCGATTCTGCCGCTGCACTGGCGAGCGCCAAGCACCGAATCCAGGGCACCCTGCATATCGGCGGCCAGGAACACTTCTACCTGGAAACCCAGATTTCCTCGGTCATGCCCACCGAAGACGGCGGCATGATCGTCTACTGCTCCACGCAAAACCCTACCGAAGTGCAGAAGCTGGTGGCCGAAGTACTCGACGTGTCGATGAACAAGATCGTGGTCGACATGCGCCGCATGGGCGGTGGTTTTGGCGGCAAGGAAACCCAGGCCGCCAGCCCGGCGTGCCTGTGTGCGGTGGTGGCGCGCCTGACCGGCCAGCCGACCAAGATGCGCCTGCCACGGGTCGAAGACATGCTGATGACCGGCAAGCGCCACCCCTTCTATATCGAATACGACGTGGGCTTCGACGACAGCGGGCGCCTGCACGGGATCAACCTGGAGCTGGCGGGTAACTGCGGCTGCTCGCCAGACCTGTCCAACTCGATTGTCGACCGCGCCATGTTCCACGCCGACAACTCGTATTACCTGGGCGACGCCACCGTCAACGGCCATCGCTGCAAGACCAACACTGCGTCCAACACCGCCTACCGCGGCTTCGGCGGCCCCCAAGGCATGGTCGCCATCGAGGAAGTGATGGACGCCATTGCCCGCCACCTAGGCCAAGACCCGCTGGCAGTGCGCAAGGCCAACTACTATGGCAAGACCGAGCGCAACGTCACCCACTACTACCAGACCGTCGAGCACAACATGCTCGAGGAGATGACCGCCGAGCTGGAAGCCAGCAGCCAATACGCTGAGCGCCGCGAAGCGATCCGCTTGTACAACGCCCACAGCCCGATCCTGAAAAAGGGCCTGGCGCTGACGCCGGTGAAATTCGGTATTTCCTTTACTGCCAGCTTCCTTAACCAGGCTGGCGCGCTGATCCATATCTATACCGACGGCAGCATCCACCTGAACCACGGCGGCACCGAGATGGGCCAGGGATTGAACACCAAGGTCGCGCAAGTGGTGGCCGAAGTGTTCCAGGTGGAAATCGACCGGGTACAGATCACCGCCACCAACACTGACAAGGTGCCCAATACCTCTCCCACGGCCGCTTCCAGCGGTGCCGACCTGAACGGCAAGGCCGCACAGAACGCCGCCGAAACCATCAAGCAGCGCCTGGTGGAATTCGCCGCACGCAAGTACGACGTCAGCGAAGCAGACGTGGAATTTCGCAACGGGCATGTGCGGGTACGCGAGCAGATCCTGACCTTCGAGGCGTTGATCCAGCAGGCGTATTTCGCCCAGGTCTCACTGTCGAGCACTGGCTTCTACAAGACCCCGAAAATCTTCTACGACCGCAGCCAGGCCCGTGGTCGACCGTTCTACTACTTCGCTTTCGGCGCCGCCTGTTGCGAAGTGATCGTCGACACCCTGACCGGCGAATACAAGATGCTGCGCACCGACATCCTCCACGATGTGGGCGCCTCGCTGAACCCGGCCATCGACATCGGCCAGGTCGAAGGCGGCTTTATCCAGGGCATGGGCTGGCTGACCATGGAGGAGTTGGTGTGGAACAACAAGGGCAAGCTCATGACTAACGGCCCGGCCAGCTACAAGATACCAGCCGTGGCGGACATGCCGCTGGACCTGCGGGTGAAATTGGTGGAAAACCGCAAGAACCCGGAAGACACGGTGTTCCATTCCAAGGCGGTGGGCGAGCCGCCGTTCATGCTGGGGATTGCTTCCTGGTGTGCGATCAAGGATGCGGTGGCGAGTTTGGCTGACTATCGCCAGCAGCCGAAGATTGATGCGCCGGCGACACCGGAGCGGGTGTTGTGGGGATGTGAGCAGATGCGCCAGTTGCAAGTGGCTAAGGCTGTTGAGGCTGAAACTGAAATGGCTTCGCTCTAGACCGAGGCGCTGCCATCGGGGGCAAGCCCCCTCTCACACTTGGAATGCATTTCAAATGTGGGAGGGGCGGTGCGACGATTCGACTTGCTCCCGATGACGGCCGAACTGACAACAGAGATGTTGAGGTGAACATGAACAACTGGATCAGCACCCTCGCCACCCTGCAGAACCAGGGCGAACCCTGCGTACTGGTGACCATCATCGAAGAGCTCGGCTCTACGCCGCGCAATGCCGGTTCGAAGATGGTGATCAGCGCTGCGCACACCTTCGACACCATCGGTGGCGGGCACCTGGAATACAAGGCGATGCAGATCGCCCGCGACATGCTTGTGCGTGGTCAGCAAAACACCCATCTGGAGCGCTTCAGCCTGGGCGCCAGCCTCGGCCAGTGCTGCGGTGGCGTGACCGTGCTGCTGTTCGAACCCATGGGCCAGGTGCAGGCGCAGATCGCAGTGTTTGGCGCCGGCCACGTGGGGCGTGCGCTGGTGCCGTTGCTGGCGAGCCTGCCATGTCGGGTGCGCTGGATCGATTCGCGCGATCAGGAATTCCCGGAGAATATCCCCCAAGGCGTGCGTAAAATCGTCAGCGAAGAGCCGGTCGATGAAATCGCCGACCTGCCAGTGGGCAGTTACTGCATCGTCATGACCCACAATCACGCGCTGGACCTGGAGCTGACCGCCGCCCTGCTCAAGCGTAATGACTTCGCCTACTTCGGCTTGATCGGCTCGAAGACCAAGCGGGTGAAGTTCGAACACCGCCTGCGTGACCGCGGCTTCGACACCGCGCAGTTGCAACGCATGCGCTGCCCCATGGGCCTCACCGAGGTCAAGGGCAAGTTGCCGATGGAGATCGCCATCTCCATCGCCGGCGAAATCATCGCCACCTATAACGCCAATTTCGGCCAGCACACTGCCGGCGCCGAACCCATTGCCAAACTGCTGCCGGCTTCGCGCCGCAGCCAAGCTATCTAAGTTGAGATAACCATGCCTTTGACTCGCAAAGCCTACCGTGCCGCCATCCTGCACAGCATCGACGACCCTGCCATCGTTGGTATCGAAGCGTCCTACGAGTACTTCGAAGACGGGCTATTGGTGATCGATAACGGTCAAATCAGCGCACTCGGTCACGCCAGCGACTTGCTACCGAGCCTGCCCGCCGATATCGACATCACCCATTACCAGGACGCGCTGATCACCCCCGGCCTGATCGACACCCATATCCACCTGCCGCAGACCGGTATGGTCGGCGCCTATGGCGAGCAACTGCTGGACTGGCTCAACACCTACACCTTCCCGTGTGAAAGCCAGTTCGCCGACAAGGCCCACGCCGAGGAAGTCGCGGATATCTTCATCAAGGAACTGCTGCGCAACGGCACCACCACCGCATTGGTGTTCGGCAGCGTGCACCCGCAATCGGTGAACTCGTTCTTTGAAGCGGCCGAAAAGCTCGACCTGCGCATGATCGCCGGCAAAGTCATGATGGACCGCAACGCGCCGGATTATCTGACCGACACCGCCGAATCCGGCTACCAGGAAAGCAAGACGCTGATTGAGCGCTGGCACGGCAAAGGCCGCCTGCATTATGCGGTGACGCCACGCTTCGCCCCCACCAGCACGCCGGAGCAATTGACGCTGGCCGGGAAACTGCTGGGCGAATACCCCGACCTGTACATGCAGACCCACATCAGCGAGAACAAGCAGGAAGTGGAATGGGTGAAGGAACTGTTCCCGGAGCGCAATGGTTACCTGGATGTATACGACCACTACAAATTGCTCGGCGAGCGCTCGGTGTTTGCCCACGGCGTGCACCTGTGCGATGACGAGTGTGCACGCTTGGCAGAGGCCGGCTCTGCGGTAGCGTTCTGCCCGACTTCGAACTTCTTTCTCGGCAGCGGCTTGTTCAACCTGCCGATGGCGGAGAAGCACAAGCTGAACGTGGGCCTGGGCACCGACGTGGGCGGCGGCACCAGCTTTTCGCTGCTGCAAACACTCAATGAAGCCTACAAGGTCATGCAACTGCAAGGTGCGCGGTTGAGCCCGTTCAAGTCGCTGTACCTGGCGACCCTGGGCGGCGCACGGGCGCTGCGTCTGGAAGACAAGATCGGCACCTTGCAGCCGGGTACGGATGCGGACTTCCTGGTGTTGGACTACAACGCCACGCCGCTGCTGAGCTATCGCTTGAAGCAGGCCAATAACATTGCCGAGACGTTGTTTGTGCTGATGACGCTGGGGGATGATCGGGCGGTGTTGCAGACCTACGCTGCCGGCCAACTCGTGCACCAACGCTGATTCCAGCCACAACACAAAACAAATGTGGGAGGGGGCTTGCTCCCGATAGCGGTGTGTCAGTCAGCCTGTCTGCTACTGACACTCTGCTATCGGGAGCAAACCCCCTCCCACATTTGGTTCCGGGTGCACCTGGGAAACTACAGTTTGACCGAAGAACGCCCCGGCTTCTTGGTCTGCAACAAATGCGAGAACACCGCATGCAAATCATCCGACGCGCTTTCCTCATCGAGGTTGAGCTTGCTGTCGATGTGATCCATGTGATGCATCATCAAGTCCACCGCCAGCACCGCATCGCGGGCTTCGATCGCGTCGATCAACTGGGTGTGTTCATCGTAGGAACAGTGCGAGCGGTTGCCGCTTTCGTACTGGGCGATGATCAGTGAAGTCTGGGACACCAGGCTGCGCTGGAAGCTGATCAGCGGCGCGTTCTTTGCCGCCTCGGCCAGTTTCAAGTGGAACTCGCCGGAAAGACGGATACCCGCACCGCGATCGCCGCGCGAGAAGCTGTCGCGCTCATCGTTGACCATCTGGCGCAACTCGGCCAATTGCTCGGCCGTGGCGTGCTGCACCGCCAACTCCGTGATCGCCCGCTCCACCAGGCGCCGGGCCATGAACACCTGGCGCGCTTCTTCGACGCTTGGGCTGGCCACCACCGCACCGCGATTGGGCCGCAGCAGTACCACGCCTTCATGGGCCAGGCGCGACAGCGCACGACGAATGATGGTGCGGCTCACGCCGAAGATCTCGCCCAGTGCCTCTTCACTCAATTTGGTTCCGGGCGCCAGGCGTTGTTCGAGGATCGCCTCGAAGATATGCGCATAGACGATATCGTCCTGGGTTCCGCTGCGACCGGCCTTGCCGGCTCGCGGTTGTTTCTTGAGAGGTTGCAACTGTTCGTTCATGGGCACTCGGGTTTGGAGAACGGCGGCGAAATAAGGTAATACGGCAACGACGCTACGCTGGCAAGTATCGCCTAAAAACAGCGCACATTGTACACAACCGGATGCGCCAACACACTGTACGGCTGTTTGCGGGCCCGGCTGTATTGCAATGAGTCGTTACGTTTGAGTTTAGGCTTGAATCTCTGCCGTCACCGGCAAATCCCAGGCAAGAAGGAACACCTTTCCATGACCGACGCCACCCAAGCGCCCTTGCGCCCGCTGGCCGACACTTCTGCGTCGGCCGTCGTCGCCGGCTTTATCGCCATGATGACCGGCTATACCAGCTCCCTGGTGCTGATGTTCCAGGCCGGCCAGGCCGCTGGCTTGACCACGGCGCAGATTTCTTCATGGATCTGGGCAATCTCCATTGGCATGGCGGTGTGCAGCATCGGCCTGTCGCTGCGCTACCGCACGCCGATCACCATCGCTTGGTCCACACCCGGCGCGGCGCTGTTGATCACCAGCCTTGGCGGCGTGAGTTATGGAGAAGCCATCGGCGCCTATATCACCTGCGCGGTACTGGTGACGCTGTGCGGGCTGACCGGCAGCTTTGAAAAGCTGGTCAAGCGGATTCCGGCGTCGCTGGCGGCGGCGTTGCTGGCCGGAATCCTGTTCAAGATCGGCAGCGAGATTTTCGTCGCCGCGCAGCATCGCACCGGCCTGGTGCTGGGGATGTTTTTCACCTACCTGGTCATCAAGCGCCTGTCACCGCGTTATGCGGTGCTGGCTGCCTTGCTCATCGGCACCGCCTTGTCAGGGCTGATGGGGCTGCTGGACTTCAGCGGCTTCCACTTGGAAGTGGCGACGCCGGTATGGACTACGCCGCACTTCTCACTGGCGGCGACGATCAGCATCGGCATTCCGCTGTTCGTGGTGGCCATGACCTCGCAGAACATGCCAGGCGTCGCCGTGCTGCGGGCCGACGGCTACAACGTGCCGGCTTCGCCACTGATCACCACCACCGGCCTGGCCTCGCTGGTGCTGGCCCCGTTCGGCTCCCACGGCATCAACCTGGCAGCGATCAGCGCCGCGATCTGCACCGGGCCGCACGCCCATGAGGACCGCAACAAGCGCTACACCGCAGCGGTGTGGTGCGGGGTGTTCTATGGGATTGCCGGGGTATTCGGCGCGACCTTGGCGGCGTTGTTCGCAGCCCTGCCCAAGGAGTTGGTGCTGTCGATTGCAGCCTTGGCGCTGTTTGGCTCGATCATCAATGGCCTGAGTATCGCCATGAATGAGCCGAAGGAACGGGAAGCGGCGCTGATCACCTTTATGGTCACCGCGTCAGGCTTGACGTTGTTTTCCATCGGTTCGGCGTTCTGGGGGATTGTTGCGGGGGTGTTGACGCTGCTGATTCTGAATTGGCGCAAGGCATAAAAAAACGGCGACCTGAGGGTCGCCGTTTTTTTAGTATCACTTAGCCGCGTTGATCGGCTTTTCCGGATACCACACGTCCAGCAGCGGGCTGACTTCAGCCTTGGTCAGCTCGGAACGGGTTTTCAGCCAGGCTTCAACAGCAGCGCGCTGCTCTTCGGAAACCGAGCCACGCTTCTGCAGGCAAACCAGACCGTAGTCATCGCCGCCGACATAGCCCAGACCATTGGCTTCCATGGCTTCTTTGATGAATGCTTCGAGGAAAGCGTCGATAGCTTCTTCACTCAGGCCTTCGTTGAAGTCCAGGTTCAGTTCGAAACCCAGCTCTTGAAATTCATCAACGCACAGTTTTTTGCGCAGACGCTGGGAACGGTTAGTCGCCATTGGAACAATCCTCATAAGTAATAACGGGCGGCACTTTAGCAGTTTAAGGCAGCGATTGCCCGACTCTCTGGGACCAGCGGGCAAATGCCGGGCAAAAAAACCGCGATTAGCAGCTATCGTTCAGCTACAAGTGGTTCCAGCTTGGGGCATAATGCCGACACTTTCGTGACCAATGAGGGATTTTCTTCCATACCCCTCGTCTTTTTCACCCTCCTCAGCAGTAGGGTTTTACTTCTTATGATCAAATCTTTACGTTCAGTGTTATTCGCCGGTTTCCTGTTGCCACTGGCCTTCTGCGCCACTGCCGCCCCCATCAACACCACCCTGCCACCCAGCGTTGCTCAGGCCCTGCAAAAAGCCAAGCTGCAAAACACCGCGCTGTCTTTGGTCATGCTGCCGCTCAACGGCCCCGGCACCCCCACCGTGTTCAACGCCGACGTCTCAGTGAACCCGGCGTCCACCATGAAGCTGGTGACCACCTACGCGGCCCTCGAAATGCTCGGCCCCAACCATCAGTGGAAGACCGAGTTCTACACCGACGGTACCCTCAGCGGCGGCGTATTGCGCGGCAACCTGTACCTCAAGGGCGGCGGCGATCCCAAGCTGAACATGGAAAAACTCTGGCTGCTGATGCGTGACCTGCGCGCCAATGGCGTGCAGCAAGTCACCGGCGACTTGGTGCTGGACCGCAACTTCTTCAACCCGCCGCAATTGCCCGAGTTCAATGACGACGGCAACGACGAGAACAAGCCGTTCCTGGTCAAGCCCGACGCCTTGCTGGTCAACCTCAAGGCCCTGCGCTTCGTGACCCGCAATGATTCGGGGCGAGTGATCGTGTCGGTCGAACCGCCGATTGCCAGCATTCGCATCGACAACCAAGTGAAAGTCAGCAACGCCAAGCAATGCACCGGCGATGTGCGCTACAGCCCGGTGACCGCCGCCGATGGCAGTGTGACCGTAACCGTCAGCGGCCAACTGGCGGATGGCTGCAGCTCGCAGACTTACCTGTCGCTGCTCGACCACGCCACCTACACCGCTGGTGCCGTGCGTGCAATCTGGAAGGAACTGGGCGGCACGATCCAGGGCCGTGATATCCAGGCGCCAGTGCCCAAGGATGCCAAAGTACTGGCCCGTGCCTTCTCGCCGGACCTGGCGGAAATCATCCGCGACATCAACAAGTACAGTAACAACACCATGGCCCAGCAGCTGTTCCTGAGCCTGGGTGCACAGTTTCGCAACGACGCCGATGGCGACGATGCCAAGGCCGCGCAACGCGTGGTGCGCCAGTGGCTGGCCAAGAAAGGCATCACCGCGCCGCACCTGGTGATGGAGAACGGCTCCGGCCTGTCCCGCGCCGAACGCGTCAGCGCTCGCGAGATGGCGGCCATGCTGCAAGCAGCCTGGAGAAGCCCCTATGCGGCGGAGTACATCAGCTCGATGCCGATCGCCGGCACCGACGGCACCATGCGTAAACGCCTGAAAACCACCGCCATGCGCGGCGAAGCCCATGTGAAGACTGGCACCTTGAACACCGTGCGTGCCATCGCCGGGTACAGCCGCGACAACAATGGCAATACTTGGGCCGTGGTGGCGATTCTCAACGACTCGAAACCCTGGGGAGCTTCGTCGGTGTTGGACCAGGTGCTGCTGGACCTGTATCGCCAGCCCAAGCTGACGGCCACCGCGCCAGTACTTTAGTCGGCACTCAAGCGCGCAGGGGTTCTGCCTTCACTCGATCCCTGCCCGCCTGCTTGGCCACATACACCGCCGAATCGGCGCGCAGCAGCAACCCATCGATGCCTTCATCGATCCGCCAACTGGCCACGCCAAAACTGGCGGTGACGATACCGACCGGCTCCATCGACGTATCGCGCAGCGACTGCCATAACTGCGTCGCCAAGCTGTATGCCTGGGTGCCATCGGTGTTGGGGCACAGCACCGCGAACTCTTCCCCACCCAGCCGGCAAAACACATCGGTGCGGCGTAGGCGCTGGCCTATACGCCTGCACAATTCCTGCAACACAGCATCGCCCACAGCGTGGCCGTGCTGGTCGTTAATGCGTTTGAAGTGGTCTACATCGAGCATGATCAGCGACAGCGCCCCAGAGATACGGTTAAGCCGGAGCATCTCGCCCTTGAGACGATCCTGGAAATAACGCCGGTTGTAGATACCCGTCAGGGAGTCGGTGATCGACAGCGCCCGCAGCTCCTCCTCGACCCGCTTGAGATCGGAGATATCCGATACATAACCGTGCCAAAGCGTACCGCCTCCCGGTAACTCCTCCGGCGTAGCTTCGCCGCGAATCCAGCGCAGTCCTCGCTGAGGCAACTGCACGCGGTACTCTTCGCGCCAATGGCTCAATTGCAGCGCCGATAAACGAATCGAAGCACGCACGCGTTCGACGTCCAAGGGGTGAATGCGCTCCAACACCTTGCCCGCATCCTGCTGCAACACGCCAAGCTCAATTTCATAGATATCGCGCATACCTTCGCTGGCGTAGATGAAACGCCAGTTGTCCGGCGGCTCGAGGGTGAACTGGAAGATCCCGCCAGGCACATGAATACTGAGTTTCTTCAACAGACGGTCCCGTGCGGCAAGAGCCTCATAGGCGCGCTTTTGCTGAGTGACATCCAGGTAAATCGCCAAGTGCCCGACCCACAGGCCATAGTCATCCAACAGCACGGTCGCCAGCATGTTGACCGTCAACTGGCTGCCGTCCTCGCGCACCAGCGTCCACTCACGGGCTTCATGTTGGCTATCAGGGCTTTCCACCAGCATCGCCTGGCTCGGCGGGATGCGCTTGCCTAACGCCAGACTTAAAGTCACCGCCCGCGCTTCGAGCTCCGCGGCCATGTGCAGGCTTTCCAGGGTCAGGTGGCCCAGCACCTCTTCGGCCTTGAACCCCAGCATCTGTTCGGCGCCGGCATTGAAGGTATTGACCACACCGCGCAAATCCGTGGCGATGATCGCCACTTGAGTTGCCGCATTCAACACACTGCGCAATTGCCCATGGGCCCCACGCAACTCCTGCTCACGCGAGCGCAACTGCACGGTGCGCTGCTCCACCAGTTTCAGGGCGCGCTGGCGCTGGCTGACCAACACGTAGAGCAGCGCACTGAGCAAGACACTGAGCAGCACGCCCATGGCCAGGATGGTGTGCATCGAGGAATGGTTGGCCTTGTCGAACACCTCGCTCGCACGCAGGCTCAGGGCATAGACATGATCACCCAGGGTGAGGCGGCGCGCAGCGGTCAAGTCGCTGTTGCCCACGGCGTTACTGGACGCATACAACACCCGTTGCCGGGTGTCAGAGGTGTCGACGATCTGCATCACCAGGTTGTCCCGGCTCGGCCGGGGCAAGCCATCGGCCACCAACTGGCGCATGCTGATCACGGCCATGACAAAACCGTAGGGCTTGGTACCGGCGACTTTGCTCACAGGCGCCACCAGCAGCACGCCCGCCGCATAGGCAGGCTCCACACCCACCAGTTGCATGGGTTGTGAAACCGCCAGCTTACCGCTTTGTTGTGCACGTTCCAGGGCCGAGCGACGCAGGGGCTGGGCCAGCAGATCAAAGCCCAAGGGCGAGCCCAGCAAGCTTTGCGTCTGGCTGTAGAGCACCGGTACATATTCATCGCGCTCGGAGGCCGACGCCAACACACCTGCCGCATTCAGTTCACGAATGTTGAAAGGGACGCCACGCTGGCGGGATATTTCCTGCTCAAACAGGCTGCGCTGCTCGCGGAAAATCCGCGGCGCCCAGGCATAGGCACGCGCATGCAACAACAAGGGTTGGGCGAAACCGTCGAACTCGGCACGGGAAACATCGCCGGAATTGACGAAGAAACGCTGCAAGCTACCCAGGCGTTGCTCCTGGTCTTCAAAGCGTTCCTGAATGCGGGTGTAGCGTTCGTTGACCAGCAACTGGAATCGCTGGCGCACCTGCTGCTGATACAGGTCGGCAGCCGTCCACGCGACAATCACCGTCAACGCGCTACCCGTCAATAACACCACCAATGCCACCAGCCAAGCCGATGCCTGTTCACTGATAAAACCAAGGATTTTCGGGCGAACAGCTTGCATCGGCATAGGCAACACTCACAACGCCAGCGTGCGGGGGGTGTCACTTTGGCTAGGGCTTAAGTTATAGCCATTGGCCGGGTGTTTGACCAGCCTAAAAACTGTGGGGGCTTATTGTGGGAGAGGTTGCCCCCTCCCACATTGGACACTCGCGGGCAATCAGCGCGCAGTGATTTTCCAGGCCCGATGGATCTTCGCATTGCGCGCAAAATCCGGGTCGATGGTCTTGTCGCTGATTTCCTCGACCGCATAACGTTCGCTGAGGTTGTCTTCCAGCTGGAACTTGCGGAAGTTGTTCGAGAAGTACAACACCCCACCCGGCGCCAGGCGGGCCATGGCCAGGTCGAGCAACTGCACGTGGTCGCGCTGCACGTCGAAGATACCTTCCATGCGCTTGGAGTTGGAGAAGGTCGGTGGGTCGATGAAAATCATATCGAACTCATCGCGGCTCGCTTCCAACCACGCCATCACGTCACCCTGCTCCAGGCGGTTCTTGTCAGAGAACCCGTTGAGGGAGAAATTGCGACGCGCCCAATCCAGGTAGGTCTTGGACAGGTCGACGCTGGTAGTACTGCGTGCACCGCCCTTGGCAGCGTGCACACTGGCGGTGGCGGTGTAGCAATACAAGTTGAGGAAGCGCTTGCCCGCCGCTTCCTTCTGGATACGCATGCGCATCGGCCGGTGGTCGAGGAACAGGCCGGTGTCCAGGTAGTCGGTGAGGTTGACCAGCAGCTTCACGCCGCCTTCGCTGACCTCGGTGAATTTGCCCTGGGCGCTCTGGCGCTCGTATTGCTTGGTGCCGCTCTGACGCTCACGACGCTTGACCACCACGCGGCTCTTGTCGACGTTCAGTGCCTGGGGAATCGCTGCCAGGGCATCGAACATACGGGCCGAGGCTTTTTCCGGGTCGATGGATTTTGGCGCGACGTATTCCTGTACGTGAACCCAATCGTGGTACAGGTCGATGGCCATGGAGTACTCAGGCATGTCGGCGTCATACACACGGTAGCAATCCACACCTTCACGCTTGGCCCATTTGCCCAGCAGCTTGAGGTTCTTTTGCAGGCGGTTGGCAAACATCTGCCCGCCTTCGCTCAAGCGCGCCTGCTCGACTACCGGCGCTGGAGCTGGCTTGATCGGGTTGCCGTTCTTGTTGTACTGACGCTCTACCGGCTCGGTCGGCGCCTGATCGTAAGCGGCTTGCTCACGTTCGGCCTGGCGCTGTTCCGGGGTGCGGCGTTCGCCCGTGACGAACTGATCCGGGTTGACCTTGATCAACAGCAATTTGCACGGCAACGCGCCGTTCCAGAACGAATACTGTTTGTGGCTGCGAATACCCATGCGCTTGCCCAGGTCCGGCGCGCCGGTGAACACCGCGGCTTCCCAGCCCATGCAGGCTTGGCGCAGGCGCTCGCCGAGGTTCTGGTAGAGGTACAACAGACTGGCTTCGTCACCCAGGCGCTCGCCATAGGGCGGGTTGCAGATCACCAGGCCTTTCTGGTTCTGGTCCGGGCGCGGCTCGAATGTGCCGACTTCGCCCTGGTACACCTTGATCCAATGGCTCAGGCCGGCGCGCTCGATGTTATTGCGCGCCGGTTGGATCAGGCGTGGGTCGGCTTCGTAGCCACGCACCCACAACGGCGGCTTGTTCATGCCGATGGCCGCGCGCTCGGTTGCCTCGCTGTGCAGCTTCTTCCACAGCGCCGGGACGTGACCCAGCCAAGTGGTGAAACCCCACAATTCACGGTTGAGGTTGGGGGCCATGTCGGCGGCGATCATTGCGCCTTCGACCAGGAAGGTGCCGACGCCGCACATCGGGTCCGTCAGCGCGCCGCCTTCGGCCGCAATGCGTGGCCAGCCGGCACGGATCAGGATTGCCGCCGCCAGGTTTTCCTTCAGTGGCGCCGCGCCCTGCTGCAGGCGGTAGCCGCGCTGGTGCAGGCTGTGGCCGGAAAGGTCCAGGGACAGGATCGCTTCGCCGCGGTCCAGGCGCAGGTGAATGCGCAGGTCCGGGTTGATCTTGTCGATGGACGGACGTTCGCCAGTCGGGGTGCGCAGCTTGTCGACGATCGCATCCTTGACCTTCAGCGCGCCGAAGTGGGTGTTGTCGATGCCCGAGCCGTGACCGCTGAACTCCACCGCCAGCGTACCGTCGGGGACCATGTGATCGGCCCATTCGATATCCAGCACACCGTGGTAGAGGTCTTCGGCGTCCTTCATCGGGAAGCGCTTGAGTACCAGCAGCACGCGGTTGGCCAAGCGTGACCAGAGGCACAGGCGGTAGGCGGTTTCCATGTCGGCCATGCCGCGTACGGCCGAGGTGTGCTCGCGGGCTTCTTCAAGGCCAAGCCCGACGGCTTCCTCGATCAGCAGGCCTTCGAGACCCTTGGGGCAGGTGAGGAAGAGTTCAAAACGGTCCGACATGGGGCATTCCAGGCTTTTCAGCAATAAATGAACGGGCGACGCATCGCCGGTTCGGTTTTCAATCAAGCACTTTTCTTGAAGAGTGCTCGCGTGGCACGAATGTGCCGTCCCACCCCGCGTTCCGGGCCGTTGAGCCTTGATTGACGGGGCAGATAAATAATTTTGTGCAACAAAAGGAAATATTCAGACCCTTCGTCGAATAATAACCGACTGCAACAAGCGGGTATTCTCACGAAAGGATTAAACCCTTCCTCTTTGCAGGGCACATCATAGCGGGCTTTGCCCAATAAAAGGGGCGAAAAGCCATCCCAGCTTATGGCTATAGCATCGTTATCGTTACGTGCTTATGACAAAACGATCATTGAATACATGTGACCTATTGGTTAGAACTCAACACAGGTTGGCGCCGTAACGACGCCGACACATCGGCTCGCCACGCCGGCAGCGAGCCCACCAACGGCAGAAAAACTCTGCCCGGCCTTGGACAAGGCCGAAGGATATCTAGACAGTCAACAAGTGAGGGAAACACCCTATGAGAAGACTTAAGCGTGATCCGTTGGAAAGAGCATTTTTACGCGGATATCAATATGGCGTTCATGGAAAATCCCGTGAGCTTTGCCCATTTACTCTACCGTCGGTACGCCAAGCCTGGATCAACGGCTGGCGAGAAGGACGCGGCGACAACTGGGACGGTATGACTGGCACTGCGGGTATCCACAGACTCAACGAACTTCACGCCGTCGGCTAATCAGGGCATTTAATTCCGACACACACCTTTGAATTGTAACGACTTAACCACGCGCGTCCCATCCGGGCGGCGGGCTTCGGCCCAGGGGCTCCTTTATGGAGCCCTTTTTATTGCGCAGATTTTCAGCGCAGGGCAGCGATGGCATCCACCGACTGGCGAATCAACGCCGGCCCTTTATAGATAAAGCCGGAGTACAACTGCACCAGGCTGGCGCCAGCCGCGATTTTCTCGGCTGCGTGCTTGCCTTCGGTAATACCGCCCACCGCGATGATCGGCAAACGCCCGGCCAACTCGGCCGCCAGCACCTTGACGATATGGGTGCTCTTGTCCCGTACCGGCGCGCCCGACAGGCCGCCCGCCTCGTCACCATGGGCCAGGCCTTCGACGCCCACGCGGCTGAGGGTGGTGTTGGTCGCAATCACCGCGTCCATTCCCGAATCCACCAGGGCCTGGGCCACCAGCACGGTTTCTTCATCACTCATATCCGGGGCAATCTTGATGGCCAGGGGCACACGCTTGCCGTGACGCACCGCCAGGTCTTCCTGGCGCTGACGCAAGGCTTCGAGCAGTTGCTTGAGGGAGTCACCAAATTGCAGGCTGCGCAGGCCCGGGGTGTTGGGCGAACTGACGTTGACGGTAACGTAGCTGGCGTGCGCGTAGACCTTGTCCAGGCAGATCAGGTAATCATCCACCGCACGCTCCACTGGGGTGTCGAAGTTCTTGCCGATGTTGATACCGAGGATGCCAGTGTATTTGGCCGCTTGAACCCGCGACAGCAGATGGTCGACACCGAGGTTGTTGAAGCCCATGCGATTGATGATCGCCTCCGCTTCTGGCAGGCGGAAAATGCGTGGCTTTGGGTTGCCCGGCTGCGGCCGTGGGGTCACAGTGCCGATTTCGACAAAGCCGAAACCCAGCTGTGCAAACCCGTCGATGGCCGCGCCGTTCTTGTCCAGGCCAGCTGCCAGCCCGACCGGGTTGGGGAAGTCCAGCCCCATCACCGACACCGGCATCTTCGCCGGTGCCTTGCATACCAGGCCATTGAGCCCCAGGCGGCCACCGGCACCGATCAGGTCCAGGGACAGATCGTGGGAGGTTTCCGGGGAGAGTTTGAACAACAGCTGGCGGGCCAGGGTATACATGGGCGGGCTAGACTCGGATGGCGGCGAAAGGTGGCGGTGATTATAGCCGGGGTGGCGGGCTGCACGCGAGGCGTGCTACCTGATCTCATTGACGCTGCGAAACCAAAGCTTCGTAACGCACCCAGATCTTTTCGGCGTACCGCAGGCGCAACGCCTCACGCTGAGGCCCGGCCCCCGGCCCGACATTGTAGGAACCCACCGCCGTCCAGTTGTAGCCAAAACGCTGGATAAACTCGGCAAGAATCGAGGCGCCTACCTCCACCGACAAGCAAGGCTCGTTCAACAGCCGCTCTTCGGTAATGCCCTGCTTGAGCAAACGGGGCAGGTGGATGCTGTTGATCTGCATCAGGCCGATGTCACGCGTGCCATTTCGGTTGGTGTGGTTCATCGCCTGCGCACGGTACCCCGACTCGACTGCGGCAATGGCCTGCAGCAACTCCGGTTCGAGGTCGTAACGAGTGGCCACCTCTTCCCAGCAATAGGCCAACGCCCGGTTGCTGCCCATCAGTAGCATGAGCAACAGGCCTTTGCGCCATAGCTTACACATTGCTGGCCTGACCACAGCGGGGGCACACGTGAACGACTGCCCTTGGTTGATTACCCGCCCGTACCGGGCATGTAAAGCGATAGCCCTTGCCATAAATCGTCTTGATAAACCCTTTGTCGGCCCTCAAGTGCTTGCGCAGGGAATAAATACAACGCGTCAGTGACTCATCGGCCACCTCGCCCCGGGACCAGGCCAGCTCCAGCAAACGGTCCTTGGTCATCAGTGTGCCACCGGAGGCCAGCAGCAATCGCAGCACATGCCCTTCCTTGGGTGGCAACTGGATATCCGAATCTGCCCCCGTCAACCGGCCATCGCCATGCAAGGTCCAGCGAGCGAAGACCAGGGCCGTCGTCGATTCATCAGTCACGACGGCCATACGCACCTCTGCATTCGACTACTGACATTCACATCCTTACTTTCCGAACCGGCTCACCTGCCAATGGCACGACTATAAAAAACCGCCCTATGACTCGCGTTAGGATAAAGCCCATTCAAGCGCCCTTTTTTGGCAACTGCCGGTCAGACAATTCGCTGGCTACCCTTATCGAGGCAGCCATTCCTGATAAATCTCCTGCAATTCAACCCCGAGCCGGTCTTCCAACTGCACCAGCTCACCTAACGCCATCAGTTGCCCATTGACCCGCACCTCCACACATTGGGTGACTCCTGGAGCCAAGGGCAGCACCTTCCCCGGTGCGAACGCGGCCAAACGCTTGCGACTGATCAATTGCTCCTGCAGCAGTATTTCCAGGTGCATGGACAAACGCCTTTTTCAGGGAGGGAACTCAAGGTCCGTTCGACAGCACGGCACGGCACATAGCAGCCTGCTGCACAGCCAGCGGCAGTTCTTGGTTGCGAGGGGTTCAGCATGCACCGTGGGTATTCCTGGCGGTCTGGCCTGAAGAAGCGGCCATACTGCGAGGCGCACGAGGTTCAATCATGATGAAAAGTTGACGGCGAACTGTACCGCCCCGCCCATGGCATGTGCCTTGCTATGCACTCTGTATCAGGCTCGCACCAACGGCGGCGCAAGCCTACGGACATCGGCGTCGTCCCCTGCAATGGCCTGTAACGCCAGCCCGGGGAACGGCGCTTTTTTTTCAGAAAAGGCAGGTATTGATGAACGATCCGCTGGCTTGGGTAAACGGCAGCGATGCCCCGGAAAAGAGCAGCCTCGACCTGGGATTCATGGCCCTGACCGATTGCGCGTCGCTGGTGGTCGCCGCTACCCAGGGCTTCGCTCAACCCTACGGCCTCACGCTGCACCTCAAGCGCCAATCGTCCTGGGCCAACCTGCGCGACAAGCTGGTCAGCGGTGAACTGGACGCCGCACACAGTCTCTACGGGCTGATCTATGCCGTGCACCTGGGCATCGGCGGCGTCGCGCCCTGCCCCATGGCGGTGCTGATGGGGCTGAACCAGAATGGCCAGAGCATCAACCTGTCCCACGGCCTGCAAGAGCAAGGGATGGTCTCTCCTGAAGCATTGGAGCGCCATGTGCACCAAAGCCGGACAAAACTGACCTTCGCCCAGACGTTTCCCACGGGCACCCATGCCATGTGGTTGTATTACTGGCTGGCGAGCCAAGGTATCCATCCGTTGCTGGATGTAAACAGCGTGGTCGTGCCGCCACCGCAGATGGTTGCGCACCTGCAAGCCGGGCGCATCGACGGGTTTTGTGCCGGCGAACCCTGGTGTGCCAGCGCAGTCAAGCAAAACCAGGGGTTCACGTTGGCGACCACCCAGGCGATCTGGCCGGATCATCCGGAAAAAGTCCTGGGCTGCACCCAAGCCTTCGTCGACGCGTACCCCAACACGGCCCGCGTGCTGGTGATGGCGATCCTCGAGGCCAGCCGGTTTATCGAGCAAGGCCATGAAAACCGCCGCTCCACCGCGCAACTGCTCAGTGCCCGTGAATACCTCGACGCCCCAGTGGACTGCATCGAACCACGCCTGCTGGGTAACTATGACGATGGCCTGGGCAACCAGTGGCAGGATCCTCACGCACTGCGCTTTTTCGCCAATGGCGAGGTGAACCTGCCCTACCTCAGCGACGGCATGTGGTTCATGACCCAGTTCCGGCGCTGGGGCTTGTTGCGTGAAGACCCTGACTACCTGCGCGTCGCCCGACAAGTGCAGCAACTGGCGCTGTATCGCCAGGCGGCTGATGCGCTGGGCATCTGTGCCGCCGACTCGGACATGCGCAGCAGCCAACTGATCGACGGCAAAACCTGGGACGGTTCCGACCCAGCCGGCTACGCCCGCAGCTTTCGCCTGCATGCCCTGGCCGATGACGCCAGCCGCCAAGCGCTGCGCTGACAGGAGCACGATGATGCTGCGAATCCTGTTGATCAATGACACCCCGCGCAAGGTCGGGCGCCTCAAGGCCGCACTGACCGAGGCCGGCTTCGAGGTGATCGATGAGTCTGGCTTGACCATCGACCTGCCTGCACGCGTCGAAACGGTGCGCCCGGACGTGATCCTGATCGATACCGAGTCACCCGGCCGTGATGTGATGGAGCAAGTGGTGTTGGTCAGCCGCGACCAGCCCCGGCCCATCGTGATGTTTACCGATGAACACGACCCGACCGTGATGCGCCAGGCGATCAAGTCCGGGGTCAGTGCCTATATCGTCGAAGGCATCCAGGCCCAACGCCTGCAACCGATCCTCGAGGTAGCCATGGCGCGCTTCGAGAGCGACCAGGCGCTGCGCGCCCAATTGCAGGCCCGCGACCAGCAACTGGCCGAACGCAAACGCATCGAATTGGCCAAGGGCCTGTTGATGAAAATGAAGCGTTGTAATGAAGAGGAGGCCTACACCCTGATGCGCCGCCAAGCCATGAGTCGCCAGCAGAAACTGATCCAGGTCGCCGAGCAGATTATTGCCATGAGCGAGTTGCTCGGCTGATCTGGCTCAGCTCTTGCTAAGCAATCCTCACAGGTAGCCAACGGCGGTTGCCCCTCCCCGACAAAGACGTCGCCCACCCGGTTTGCCCATCGCGAACCCGGTGGCGGCGTTTTTTTGTTTTGGCCCCCTAGAACCGTTGAGGTGCGTGATGAAATCAAGCTTCTGGAAATCCGGGCACACCCCGACCCTGTTTGCCGCGTTCCTGTATTTCGACCTGAGCTTCATGGTCTGGTACCTGTTGGGCCCATTGGCGGTACAGATTGCCGCGGACTTGCAACTGACCACCCAACAGCGTGGCCTGGTGGTGGCCACGCCAATCCTGGCGGGCGCGCTGCTGCGCTTTCTGATGGGCATGCTGGCCGACAAGCTTTCACCCAAGACCGCCGGGCTGATTGGCCAGGTGATTGTGATCGTGGCGCTGTTCTGCGCATGGAAACTGGGGATCCACAGCTACGAACAAGCCTTGCTGCTTGGCGCGTTCCTGGGCATGGCCGGTGCGTCCTTTGCGGTCGCCCTGCCCTTGGCCTCCCAGTGGTACCCGGCGGAGCACCAGGGCAAGGCCATGGGCATCGCCGGGGCCGGTAATTCCGGCACCGTATTCGCCGCCTTGCTGGCCCCGGTGCTGGCGGCCGCGTTCGGTTGGAGCAATGTGTTCGGCTTTGCGCTGATTCCGCTGGTGCTGACGCTGATCGTGTTCGCCTGGCTGGCACGCAATGCCCCTGAACGACCTAGAGCCAAATCCATGGCCGACTACTTCAAGGCCCTGGGCGACCGCGACAGTTGGTGGTTCATGTTCTTCTACAGCGTGACCTTCGGCGGGTTTATCGGCCTGGCCAGCGCCCTGCCCGGCTACTTCAACGACCAGTACGGCCTGAGCCCGGTGACTGCCGGTTACTACACTGCCGCCTGCGTGTTCGGTGGCAGCCTGATGCGGCCATTGGGCGGCGCCTTGGCGGACCGTTTCGGCGGGATCAAGACCCTGCTCGGCATGTACAGCGTGGCCGTGATCTGCATTGCGGCTGTGGGTTTCAACCTGCCCAGTTCCTACGCGGCGCTGGCGCTTTTCGTCTGCACCATGCTCGGGCTTGGTGCCGGTAATGGCGCGGTATTTCAATTGGTGCCGCAACGTTTTCGCAGTGAGATCGGCGTCATGACCGGCTTGATCGGCATGGCCGGTGGCATCGGCGGCTTCGCCCTCGCGGCGGGCATGGGCGCGATCAAACAGAGTACCGGCAGTTATCAACTGGCCCTGTGGTTGTTCGCCAGCCTCGGTGTGCTGGCCTGGTTCGGCCTGTATGGGGTGAAGCGGCGCTGGAGAACCACCTGGGGGTCGGCCGCCGTGACCGCCGCACGCGTCTGATGAGCCTGCAATTGAGCGTCGCCCAGGCCAGTGCCGTCGGCCCACGCAACGAAAACCAGGATGCGCTGCGGGTGGTCACGCCCCTGGCAGAACTGGCGACGAGCAAAGGCTACCTGTGTGCGCTGGCCGATGGTGTCAGCCAATGCGCCGACGGTGGCCTGGCCGCACGCTCGACCTTGCAGGCCCTGGCCCTGGACTACTACGCCACGCCGCAGACCTGGGGCGTAGCCCAGGCGCTGGAGCGCCTGTTGCTGGCGCAGAACCGCTGGTTGCAGGCCAATGGCGGCGGGCAACCGTTGTTGACCACGCTCAGCGCCCTGGTGTTTCGCGGCCGGCGTTTCACCCTCGCCCATGTCGGAGATTGCCGGGTGTATCGCTGGCTCGACGGCGAGTTGCAACGCATCAGTGAAGACCATGTGTGGGAACAGCCGGGCATGCAGCATGTGCTCAAACGCGCCCTTGGCCTGGATCAACACTTGGTGCTGGATTTCCTCGACGGCGAACTGCGCGAAGGCGAGTGCTTCCTGCTGCTCAGCGACGGGGTATGGGCCACGCTGGGCGATCACAACATCAGCGCGATCCTGCGTGAGCAAGGCGACCTCGACCTGGCCGTCAGCACCCTGGTCAACGCCGCGCACCTGGCAGGCAGCCAAGACAACGCCAGCGCCTTGCTGGTGCGCATCGACCGCCTCGGCGCCGCTACCCTCGGTGACGCCCTCGTGCAGTTGCAACAATGGCCACTGCCGCCCCCCCTGAAAGCCGGGCAAACTTTTGAAGGCTGGCAGGTGGAAAGCGTGCTGGCGCAAAGTCGGCAGTCATTGCTGTATCGGGTCCGCGACGACCAGCGCCAGCCATGGCTGCTCAAGACCTTGCCCCTGCGGCATGACGACGACACCGACGCAGCCCAAGCCCTGTTGTCGGAGGAATGGTTTCTGCGCCGGGTCGCCGGCCGGGCCTTTCCTGAAGTGCATGCCGCCAGTGGCCGTCAGCATTTGTACTACGTGATGCGCGAATACCCAGGGCAAACCCTGGCCCAACTGTTCCAACAACAAGGCCCGCTGCCACTGGCGCAATGGCAGACCATCGCCGAGCGTTTGCTGCGGGCAGTGGGCCTGCTGCATCGCCGGCAAATCCTGCACCGCGACATCAAGCCGCAAAACCTGCTGCTCGGGGAGGATGGCGAACTGCGTGTACTGGACTTCGGCCTAGCCTACTGCCCCGGCCTCTCTGAGGACCGCGCCCACCTGCTGCCCGGCACCCCGAGTTTTATCGCGCCCGAAGCTTTCGGTGGCGAGCGGCCTACAGCGCAACAGGATTTGTATAGCGTCGGTGTAACCTTGTATTACCTGCTGACCGGGCATTATCCCTATGGCGAAATCGAAGCCTTCCAACGCCCGCGCTTCAACCAGCCCGTCAGCGCCAGCCGCTATCGCCCTGACCTGCCAGATTGGCTACCTCACAGCCTGGAGCGCGCCGTAGCCGCCCTGCCCGCGCAACGCTATGAAACGGCTGAAGAATGGCTATTGGTACTGGAACAAGCCGACCGCCGCGAGCTGAGCGTACGGCCGCGACCTTTGCTGGAGCGCGAGCCGCTGAAGGTCTGGCAAACCCTGGCGATGGCTTCGCTGCTGATCAATCTGGTGCTGCTGTACTGGCTGCTGCACCACTAACGGGCAAAATCCGCCCGCTCTCTCTAAAAAACCCAATAAAACTGGGGGTATGGAACTTGGCACACCTGCTGCATTAGCTCTTTCAACAACTCACATACAGCCATCCCTTCAACGTCGAAGGGTCGAGCTTCCCGAGAGAACGGGACCAGGACAAAGGCGTCCTCGCTAGCTGACTAGCGGGGACGCCTTTTTTGTTTGCGCACGATTTGTCGAGCCATTGCGGAGAACGACATGAAAAAACTCAAACTGGTGATGATCGGCAACGGCATGGCCGGGGTTCGTACCCTTGAAGAATTGCTCAAGCTGAACAGCGAGCTGTACGACATCACCGTGTTCGGCGCCGAGCCCCACACCAACTACAACCGCATCCTGCTGTCGCCGGTACTGGCCGGCGAGCAAACCTTCGAAGAGATCGTGCTCAACGACCTGGACTGGTATCTGGATAACCACGTCAAGTTGCTGCTCAACCGCAAGGTGGTGCAGATCGATCGGGTCAAACGCAAAGTCATCGCCGAAGACGGCACCGAGGCCGAGTACGACCGCCTGCTGATCGCCACCGGTTCCACACCCTTCATCCTGCCGATCCCGGGCAACACCTTGCAGGGCGTGATTGGCTACCGCGACATTGCCGACACCCAGGCGATGATCGACACCGCCAAGACCCACACGCACGCGGTGGTGATCGGCGGCGGCCTGCTTGGCCTGGAAGCGGCCAATGGCCTGATGCTGCGCGGCATGCACGTAACGGTGGTGCATATCGGCGAATGGCTGCTGGAGCGGCAACTGGACAAAACCAGCGGCCAATTGCTGCAAACCGAATTGGAAAGCCGTGGCCTGGTGTTTCGCCTGTGCGAACAGACCCAGGCCCTGCACGATGCCGGCAACGGCCGCGTCGGCTCGGTGCAGTTCAAGAATGGCGACATCATCCCCGCCGACCTGGTGGTAATGGCTGCCGGCATCCGCCCCAACACCGAACTGGCGGAAAAGTCCGGCATCCCTTGCAACCGTGGGATCCTGGTCAATGACACGATGCAAACCTACGACCCGCGCATCTATGCGATCGGCGAATGCGCCAGCCATCGCGGGATTGCCTATGGCCTGGTGGCACCGCTGTTCGAACAGGCCAAGGTCTGTGCCAACCACTTGGCCCAACTGGGCTTTGCCACTTACAAAGGCTCGGTGACCTCGACCAAGCTGAAAGTGACCGGCATTGATCTCTTTTCTGCTGGCGACTTCATGGGCGGTGAAGGCAC
Source organism: Pseudomonas haemolytica (assembly GCF_009659625.1). Lineage (GTDB taxonomy): Bacteria > Pseudomonadota > Gammaproteobacteria > Pseudomonadales > Pseudomonadaceae > Aquipseudomonas > Aquipseudomonas haemolytica. The sequence goes on from NZ_VOIW01000009.1 coordinate 76,459, forward strand.
CGAAACCATCACCTTGTCCGACCCGATCGGCGGCGTATACAAGAAGCTGGTAATCAAGGACGACATCCTGGTCGGTGCCTGCCTGTACGGCGATACCGCGGATGGGGGTTGGTACTTCCGCCAGATCCGTGAGAACCATGCAATTGGCGAGATCCGCGATCACCTGATGTTCGGTGAAAACGCCCTGGGCGATGTGGGCCACCAAGGCCAGGACAAAGCCATGAGCATGGCCGACAGTGCCGAAGTCTGCGGCTGCAACGGCGTGTGCAAGGGCACCATCGTCAAGGCGATCCAGGAACAAGGGCTGTTCAGCGTCGATGAGGTGAAAAAACACACCAAGGCCGCCAGCTCCTGCGGTTCCTGTGCCGGACTGGTTGAGCAGATCCTGATCAACACCGTGGGCGGTGCGGCTGACGTCAAACCCAAAAGCGAAAAGGCCATCTGTGGGTGCAGCGATCTTAATCACGGGCAGATCCGCCAGGCTATCCGCGAGCAGCACTTGCTGACTGTCGATAGCACCATGCGCTACCTGAACTGGCGTACCCCCAATGGCTGCGCCACCTGCCGCCCCGCTCTCAACTACTACCTGATTTCAACCTGGCCGGGCGAGGCCAAGGACGACCCGCAATCACGACTGATCAACGAACGGGCCCACGCCAATATTCAGAAAGACGGCACCTACTCTGTAGTCCCACGGATGTGGGGCGGCGTGACCAATCCTTCGGAGTTGCGCCGCATCGCCGATGTGGCCGACAAGTACAACGTGCCGATGGTCAAGGTCACAGGCGGTCAGCGTATCGACTTGCTCGGCATCAAGAAACAGGATCTGCCGGGGGTGTGGAAGGACCTGGACATGCCGTCCGGCCACGCCTACGGCAAATCCATCCGCACGGTGAAAACCTGCGTAGGCAGTGAGTTCTGCCGTTTCGGCACGCAGAACTCCACGCAACTGGGCATCGAGTTGGAGCATGACCTGTTCAATATGTGGTCACCCCACAAGGTCAAGCTGGCAGTCTCCGGTTGCCCACGCAACTGCTCGGAAGCGGGCATCAAGGACGTGGGAATTATCGGCGTCGACTCGGGCTGGGAGATGTACATCGGCGGCAACGGCGGGATCAAGACCGAAGTCGCGGAGTTCTTCGTCAAGCTGAAAACCGCCGAGGAAGTGCGCGAATACAACGGCGCGTTCCTGCAGCTGTATCGCGAGGAAGCTTTCTACCTGGAGCGCACCGTGCACTACCTGCAACGGGTCGGCATGGAGCATATCAAGAAGGCCGTATTGGAAGACCCGGCCCGTCGCAAGGCCCTCAACGAGCGCCTGCAGTTCTCGCTGTCATTCGAACAGGATCCGTGGAAAGAGCGCCTGGAACAGCCACTGCTGAAAAAGGAATTCGACGTTATCTCTGTCAAACAGCTGGAGGTCTCGCTATGAACTGGCTGGATATCTGCGCCCTCGATGAAATCAACACCCTGGGCTCGCGCATCATCAGCGGACCGAAAGGCGACATCGCGATTTTTCGCACCAGTGACGACGAAGTCTTCGCCCTCGACGACCGTTGCCCACACAAAGGCGGCCCGCTGTCCCAGGGTTTGATCTACGGCAAGCGCGTGGCCTGCCCGCTGCACAACTGGCAGATCGACCTGGCGTCCGGCGAGGCCCAGGCCCCGGATATCGGCTGTGCCCACCATCACCAGGCCCGGGTGGAAAACGGCCGGGTGATGCTGGCCCTGCGGGACGCCGGTTGATGAACCGCCAGACCACTGCGTCCACCTGCTGTTATTGCGGGGTGGGTTGCGGCGTGCTGATCGAGCACGACGGTAAGCAGATCCTGGGGGTGCAAGGCGACCCCAATCACCCGGCCAACTTCGGCAAGTTGTGCAGCAAAGGCGCGAGCCTGCACCTGACCGGCGACTTGAGTGCCCGCGCCCTGTACCCGGAGTTGCGCCTGGGCAAAGACCTGGCACGTACCCGTACAGACTGGGACACAGCCCTGGAACACGCGGCCAATGTGTTCGCCGATACCATCGCCGAACATGGGCCAGACAGCGTGGCGTTCTATATCTCGGGGCAACTGCTGACCGAGGATTACTACAGCTTCAACAAGCTGGCCCGGGCGTTGGTGGGCACCAACAATATCGACAGCAACTCACGGCTGTGCATGTCGTCGGCGGTGGTCGGCTACAAGCGCAGCCTGGGCGCCGATGCGCCACCGTGCAGCTATGAAGACCTGGAAAACAGCGACTGCGTGATGATCGTCGGCAGCAACATGGCCTACGCCCACCCGGTATTGTTCCGACGTCTGGAGCAGGCCAAGGCGCAACGCCCGCAGATGAAAGTGCTGGTGATTGATCCTCGGCGTACAGACACTTGCGATTTGGCTGACCTGCACCTGGCAATCTTGCCGGGGACGGATGTGGCGCTGTTCCATGGGATTTTGCATGTGCTGCTGTGGGAAGACTGGATCGACCGCGCGTTTATCCAGGCCCACACCGACGGCCTGGCCGAATTGAAGCGCCTGGTGCATGACTACACGCCGCAGATGGTCACGCAGCTGTGCGGTATCAGCGTCGAACAGTTGCGCTTGTGCGCACAGTGGGTCGGCACGTCCAGTAGCTTTTTGTCGCTGTGGTGCATGGGGCTGAATCAATCCACCGCCGGCAGCGCCAAAAACAGCGCATTGATCAACCTGCACCTGGCCACGGGCACCATTGGCCGACCGGGGTGCGGGCCGTTTTCCCTGACCGGCCAACCGAATGCCATGGGCGGGCGCGAGACCGGCAGCCTGTCCAATCTGCTACCGGGCCACCGCGACGCGGCCAACCCTGAACACCGCGCCGAAGTCGCCGCCTACTGGGGCGTGGATCAACTGCCCGCGCCCACCGGGCTTACCGCCATCGAACTGTTTGAACAGGTGCAGGCCGGCAAGATCAAGGCCCTGTGGATCGCTTGCACTAACCCCGCCCAATCGTTGCCCGACCAGAATGCGGTGCGTGCGGCCTTGGCGGCGTGCCCGTTCGTGGTGCTGCAGGAGGCTTTTCGCACTACCGAAACCGCTGCCTTTGCCGACCTGCTGCTGCCGGCCGCCAGTTGGGGTGAAAAGGACGGCACGGTGACCAATTCCGAGCGGCGTATTTCCCACGTACGCCGCGCTATCAGCCCACCGGGAGAGGCACGGCCAGACTGGGCAATAACTGTAGATTTCGCACAGCGCCTGGAGTGTCGCTTGCGCCCGGGGCTGCCCAGCTTGTTCGCCTTTAAGCAACCGGCACAGCTGTTTGATGAGTTCAAGGGGCTAACCCAGGGTCGCGACCTGGATTTGTCGGGCATCAGCCATGCCCTGCTCGACCGACTCGGCCCACAGCAATGGCCGTTCCCCACGGGTGCGCAGACCGGAACGCCGCGCCTGTACACCGATGGCATATTCCCCACCGACAATGGCCGGGCGCGGTTTGTCACTGACCCTTATCGCGCCGCCAAGGAGCAGCGTGACGCACGCTTCCCCCTGACGCTGATCACCGGCCGTCTGCGCGACCAATGGCATGGCATGAGCCGTACCGGCACGGCCGCGCAGTTGTTCGGCCATGTCAGTGAAGCGCTGTTGAGCCTGCATTCGGACGAACTACGCCGCCACCGCTTTAAAGAAGGTGACCTGGTCAGCCTGAAAAGCCGTCGCGGCAGTGTGATTGTCGCGGTCAGCAGCGATGACAGCGTACGCCCAGGCCAGGCATTCCTGCCGATGCATTGGGGCGACCGCTTTCTCAAGGGCGGCGTCAATGTCCTCACCCAACCGGCGTTCGACCCGCTGTCCAAGCAGCCGGAACTCAAGCACAGCGGCGTCCGTCTGGAGGCCGTGCAACTACCGTGGCAGCTGTTTGCGCTGATCGAGGGCGATGTGCAGCAGCATTTCGAGGCGCTACGCCCTTTGTGTGAGGAATTTACCTACGTCAGCCTGAGCCTGGCCGGACGTGTACGCCCCGCGTTGCTGGTGCGGGCGGCGCATACCGAGGCGCCCGACCTGCAGCTGTTGACCCGGATTGACCAACTGCTGGGCCTCAATGACGGCCCGGTCATGGCCTACGACGACCCGCGCCGTTCAATCGGCAAGCGCGTCAAGATCGAGAATGGTCGCATCACCGCCCTGCGCCTGGCCGGCGAAACCCTCGCCCGCCACTGGCTGCAAAGCCTATGGCTGGAAGGTCGGGCCGACGAGCAACTGCGCCGCTGGTTGCTGGCGCCGTTAAGCGCGCCACCGGGCGGCGCCACGACGAGCAACAAGATTGTGTGCAACTGCAAGAACGTCAGCGAAAACGCCGTGTGCGCCGGTATTGGCCGTGGCCTGGACCTGGACGGGCTCAAGCAGGAATTGGGCTGCGGCGCCCAATGCGGTTCCTGCGTACCGGAAATCAAGCGTCTTTTGGCCAGCAACTCGCAGCCGATCGCAATCAGTGTGTAAGGGGAACAACATGAGCGCAAAAGTGTGGCTGGTAGGCGCCGGGCCCGGTGATCCGGAGTTGCTGACCCTCAAGGCGGTCAGAGCCCTGCATGAGGCGGATGTAGTGCTGATTGATGACTTGGTCAACCCGGCAGTGCTGGAACACTGCGCCGGTGCGCGGGTGGTTACCGTTGGCAAGCGTGGTGGCTGCCGCTCCACGCCTCAGGATTTTATCCATCGCCTGATGCTGCGTTACGCACGCCAGGGTAAATGCGTGGTGCGTCTCAAGGGCGGCGACCCGTGCATCTTTGGCCGCGGTGGCGAAGAGGCGCTGTGGCTGCGTGAGCGCAGCGTTGAGGTTGAATTGGTCAACGGCATCACGGCTGGGCTGGCGGGTGCAACCCACTGCGCTATTCCTCTGACTTTACGCGGCGTAAGCCGTGGGGTGACGCTGATCACCGCCCATACCCAGGACGATAGCCAACTGAACTGGCGTGCACTGGCCGAAGGTGGGACCACCTTGGTGGTGTACATGGGGGTGGCGAAGCTGGAAGAGATTCGTCAACAATTGCTGGAAGGTGGCATGGCCGCAAATATGCCAGTGGCAATGATCGAAAACGCATCACTGCCCCAGCAGCGCGAATGCCGCAGCGATCTGGCACGGATGCATGAGGATGCGCAGGCATTCGCGCTCAAGAGCCCGGCGATCCTGGTGATTGGCAGTGTTGCCGCCACCGCACAGGCCGCTTGCTCAGCGGTGGCGGCAATCGCCTGAGGCAAATGACAGGCGAAAAAAAACCCGGCCTAAGCCGGGTTTTTTTGTAAAGCCAGGCTAATTACTTAGCTTGAGCTTCAACAGCTGCTTCTACGCGACGGTTAACAGCGCGGCCAGCTTCAGTTGCGTTGTCAGCAACTGGGCGGGACTCACCGTAACCAACGGAAGTGATGCGGCTAGGAGCTACGCCATCTTTAACCAGGACTTGCTTAACAGCGTCAGCACGACGCTGGGACAGCTTCTGGTTGTAGGCGTCTGGACCGATGGAGTCAGTGTGACCAGCAACTTCTACGTTGGTGTCTGGGTACTGAGCCATGAAGTCGGCCAGGTTTTTCACGTCGCCGTAGCTGTTAGGCTTAACAACCGACTTGTCGAAGTCGAACTTAACGTCCAGCTCAACACGAACAACCTGAGCAACCGGAGCTTCTGGCTCTGGAACTGGCTCTGGAGCTGGTGCTGGGGTAGGAGCTGGAGCAGCTGCGCCAGCGTTACCGCCGAAGTTTACGCCCAGGCCAACCAGTGCGGAGTAGTCCCACTTGCCGTTGTCCAGACCGTAGTCAGCTTCAACACCAGCACGAGCGTACAGGTTGTTGGTGAAGTAGTACTTCACACCGGTACCGATGGTAGCGAAAGTGGTCTGGTCGCGACCGCTGTGACCGTCAACTTTTACGTTGGTACGGCTCTGGTGGCCGAAACCGCCTTCAACGTATGGACGCAGGCTATCAACGCCAGCCTGACCGAAGTGGTACTGGGCAACGAGGCTGCCGGTATCACCTTTGATCTTCTGGTTGCCAGTACCGTCGTTCGAACGGGTGTGGTTGGTCTTGTCGTACGACAGATTCAACGACAGATCGTCGGTCAGGAAGTAACCAATGCGAGCGCCTGGGTTGAAGCCGTCTTCGATGTGCTTAACGCTATCGTTGTACTGCTTCTTGTAGAACAGCTCGCCTTCAACTGCGCCTTGGCCTTGTGCCAGAACGCCGAAAGAAGTAGCGGCAATAAGAGAACCAATGGCCAAGCCCAAGGTGTTTTTCAGTTTCATCCGTTAAATCCCCATCTGGTGATTGTAAAGCAGTCCCACAAACCGGGGGACAACTCGGCGACAAGTCTAACAGAACTTGCCTACACGTAAGAGATATTTGCTACGCACTAAGTTTCAGTCTCGTCCGCAAATTTCTCACGTAATTTATCAAGAGCACGTTTGTAACGCATTTTTGTAGCACTCAAGCCCATATGCATGATGTCAGCGATTTCCTGAAATTCCAGCTCTGCGACAAAGCGAAGCACCAGAATTTCACGGTCAATCGGGTTCACATGCACCAACCAGCGATCAAGTCCGCCCTTCTCCTCGGGTGCCGGCGCCTTCTCTTCAGACGCCTCCTCAAGGGGGTCCAGACTCAAAGCGTCCATCAAGCGACGCTTTCGCCGTTCCTTCCGATACTGCGTGATGCACTCGTTGTACGTGATGCTATACAGCCATGTCTTGAACTTCGATTTGCCCTCGAAGTTCTTCAGGCCATATAGCACCTTGAGCATCACTTCCTGACAGACATCGTCCGCATCTCTATCGTTCCCCAAATACCTTGAACAAACGTTGAACAGAGTGCGTTGATACCTGCGCATCAATTCTTCGTACGCGCGTGTTACGTGAAACAGCTCCGTGTGCGCGCGCGCGACCAACTCCTCATCAGAGAGCTCACGGGGGTCATAGCGCGTGGACAGCGTTTGGGCTTTATTCAAAACAAGTCGTGCCGACAGTCAGGTCAATGTCCGTTGCAACCCGGTCACCCGGGTTCGCGGCGGCGTACATTAGCAGGGTTTGCCGGATTAGCGGCTACTGACCTGCTGTTCAAGGAGAATCCGGTTGGACAGCGAAACCAGTTCCCCGTCATCGGTCAGCACTGTCGTCTTGACTGTGCCGATCTCCTCGATTTGCCCTTCGACCTCGCCCACACGCACCTGTTGCCCAACTTGATATAGCTCACGCACATAGATTCCCGCAAGAATCTGGCCGGCAATTTCCCGGCTTCCCAAGCCCATGGCCAGCGCAACGGCCAGACCAACGGTAATCAAAACAATCACAATCACATGGTTGAGCAGGTCAGTCTTGACCTCCAACTGGCTGATCGCGACGGAAATACTGATGATGATCACCAGCCCCTGGGCGATTCGCCCCAGGCCTGCCGCATAGTCCAGCCCCACGCCTTCGGCGGCCCCGCGCACCAGCCCGTTGGCCAGTTGCGCCAGTAAAACCCCCACCAGAAGCACCAGCGCGCCACCGAAAACTTTCGGTAAATACAGCGCCAGCATGTCGAGCGTAGCTGAAACTCGCTCAAGTCCAAGGGATTGAGCCGCAGAAACCAGAAAAATAAGTAGAACGAACCAGTAGACGATCTTGCCGATCAGGGTAGAAATCGGCACTTGCAGCCCGGCCCGACCCAATAGCTTGGTGAGGCCGGTGCCGGCCATCAGGCGATCCAGCCCCAGTTTTGCGAGCAATTTGGACAGCAGAGTGTCGAGCAGCTTGGCCACGACAAAACCCAGCAATACCAGGACCAGTGCACCAAACAGGTTGGGAATGAAATTCGCCACCTTGGTCCACAATGCGGTCATCGCGGTGACCAGGCTCTGGGTCCAGAGATCAAGTTCCATATTCAATCAGCCTTATCAGCAGTGCGAGCAAGAGGTTTACGACGGGAAACCGGTGAGACATGGGCCGAACCGTTGTTCAGGGCCATCATCAATGCCGGCAGCCAACGCCCGAGCAGACCGAACAGGTCACCCGCCCCAACCTGACGGTTGGCGGTTTTCAGTACGCGGCCCAGGCAAGCATCGTCATCACGGTTGGATGGCGAGGCATTGAGCATGTCACGCAAAGACTGTTCGAACGGATCGTGCATAGAGACCTCTCGCAAGTGTTTTAAAAGACGAGGGTAAAATTCATGGGGTCACATCGGCCCCTTCCTACGTTCAGGTCATATTCAGGTCAAACCCAGCGCAATCGTCGAAATAACCACCATTGTCCCAGTGCCACCGATACCATCAACAGGCACGCAATCATGAATCCATAAGGGCTGGCGGAAAACGGAATGCCCCCCACATTTATACCGAGCAAACCGGTAAGAAAACTCATCGGCAGGAAGATCCCCGTGATGATCCCGAAGCGGTACATGGTGCGATTCATACGCACGCTCAAGCGCCGGTCTTCGGCCTCAAGCACAAGCCCCACGCGCTCTCGCGCCAATTCCAGCTCTTCCAGGTAACGGGTCAGGCTGTTGTGCAGTTCATTCCAATAGTCGGCATCGTCGTCGCAAAACCATGCCAATTTTATTCGCGTCAGTTGGGCAAAAATATCCCGCTGCGGGGCAAGAAAACGCTTGAGGCCGGCTGCCCTTCGACGAATCTGCAAAACGCTGCCGTGCTCTGGGGTATACCGTTCGTCGGCATCGAGTTTTTCTTCCTCGGAATCGACGATTTCAGACAGGTTCGTCACCAGGTCCTGCACTTTATTGGTCAGGAACTGAGCCATATAAAGGATGAGTTCAGACGCAGTCTTGGGACCTTTACCGTCTGCCAGTTGCACCAGCAGCTCATCAGTAGCGCGCAAAGGACGCAAACGCAGGGAGATCACACGGTTGGCGGCAGCGAAGATACGTACCGAAACCATGTCTTCCGGCTCTGCGCCCGGGTTGAGATTGATCCCGCGCAAAAACAACAGTAATTCGGCGTCCGGCAGCGGTAACAGCCGCGGGCGGGTGTTCTCTTCCAGCAGCAGGTCACAGGCAAACTCGCTCAGGCCGCTGGATTTGCGCAGCCAGGTCTGCGTTTGGGGGTGGCTGCGATCCCAATGCAGCCAGAGGCTTTCCTGGGGCTGCAAATGCAAATCGTCGAGCTCAGTCCGGGCAATCGAACGCGCACCGCCTTTACCGTCCAGCACCAGGGCATGCACCAGCCCCCATTGCGCGTTCTCTTCCTCGAACATCCTCACCCCTATCGGCTATTGCGGTTTATTCAGGCATTTTCAGTGGGCTGGGTGACACGATCACGCCGTTGTTATCGGCGTAAATGTACTCACCCGGGCGGAATGTCACGCCGGCGAATGTCACCACGACGTTCAGGTCGCCGAGGCCGCGCTTATCGGTTTTCATCGGATGAGAAGCCAGGGCCTGCACGCCCAAGTCGGTCTGGGCGATAACGTCGACATCACGGACGCAACCGTAGATCACCAGCCCTTCCCAGCCGTTTTTCGCGGCCTTCTCGGCGATCATGTCGCCCAGCAAGGCGCGGCGCAGGGAACCGCCACCGTCGACCACCATGACTTTGCCGGCGCCAGGCTTATCAGCCAGCTCCTTGACCAGGGAGTTATCTTCGAAGCATTTGATGGTGACGATCTCGCCGCCAAAGGAGTCTCGACCACCGAAGTTGCTGAACATCGGCTCCACTACCTGCACCAGCTCCGGGTAGGCGTCACACAGGTCGGGGGTCACGTAATGGTTCATCGAGAAACTCCTGTCGTCAAAGAAGGGGTCGAACATCCACGGTGTACAGCAGAAAAACGCGCCATGACAGGCATTCTTTAGGTGCCCGTCGTTTAGCGGCGGCCATGATCAGACCCACACCAGCGCAACGCAATAGACGTTGCGCGACTGAATATGACCAGAAGCGCCCGGCGCGTCATATCTTAGCCGCAACCACTCGAGAGTGAAACGCCCTTGGCAGAGCGTTTCGTCAAACCGTTGCAGCTATTTCGGGGTGCGTGCCCACCAAAGGTGTCAGCGGGTCTTTCAACCAACGCTCCACCAATGGCCACACTTCAGTCTGCGCGGTTTTGCTGACCAGCATCTGCACATGCCCGAAATCCTCGGTAAAACCGTGTTTGCGCCCCAGACACAGGTACTGGCGATGCTCGCTGCCAACTTGCTCGAAGAGCTGGCGGCATGCCCAGTCCGGGTCTTGCCGGTCGCCGGCAGCGCTGACCGCCAGCAGCGGCACGTCGACTTCCGCCAAGCCTTTCCACCAGTCACGCTCGGCATCGCCAAAACGGCCAAACAGGCCGTTCCAACGCATCGCTTCGATCATCACACCCGCCGGCTCATCCTCGGGGCCGCGCTTGAACCTTGGGCCGGACACCTGGGCAAGGCGCTTGAGGATAAATCGACCGCCCCACTCCACCGGTGGAATTTTCAACGGCCAATGGGTGCGACTGACCTGGCAGCCGAACAGCGCCACCGAAGCTACCATTGGCGCCCCCAGATGCTGCCCGCCCAGGGCCGCAGCCAAGGTAGTGGCGCCGAGGGAATGCCCGACCCAATGGGGTTTTTGCCCACTTTGCTCACGTACAAATGCGCCAATGGCCGGCAAATCGTAGCGCGCGTAATCGGCGACACGGTTTCTGGCGTAGTCGTGGTTGCGTTTGGACAGGCCATGACCGCGCATTTCCGGGATCCAAACATCAAAGCCCCGGCGCGCCAGGTAAGCGCCCAGACCGATGCCCTTGGGCGAGTACCAGAAGCGCCGATTGGAAAAACTACCGTGCAACAAAATAATCGGCGTGCCCCGGTTTTCCGGGACATCAGCCAGGCCCAAACGGGTAACCGCCAGCTCGACGGTGCCGTCGGGACTGTTGCCGGGTTTGAGCCGGTACACATCTTCACTCAGGTCGCCACGACGCTCAGCGCTGATCAACGCGACGGGAAATAGATTGCTGCTGCTTTGCATAATGCTCTTGCACAAAAAAGGGCGGCGTCCGCAAGGAGTTCCGCCCTGTACAGATAAGAATGCCGGTCACCCTAGACGAGTGACCGGCACTTTTGACATCGCGGCCTTAGGCGGACGCTTGGCCTTCCGCCAGGAAGAACCAGGTTTCCAGCACGGAATCAGGGTTCAGCGAGACGCTTTCGATACCCTGTTCCATCAGCCATTTGGCCAGGTCTGGGTGGTCGGAAGGGCCTTGGCCGCAGATCCCGATGTACTTGCCGGCCTTATTACACGCCTGGATAGCATTGGCCAGCAGCTTCTTGACCGCAGGGTTACGCTCGTCGAACAGGTGAGCGATGATCCCCGAATCACGGTCCAGGCCCAAGGTCAGTTGGGTCAGGTCGTTGGAGCCGATGGAGAAACCGTCGAAGAACTCCAGGAACTCTTCGGCCAGGATGGCGTTGGACGGCAACTCGCACATCATGATCACGCGCAGGCCGTTTTCGCCGCGGGTCAGGCCGTTTTCGGCGAGCAGGTCTACCACCTGGCTCGCCTCGCCCAGGGTGCGCACGAACGGCACCATGATCTCGACGTTGGTCAGGCCCATCTCGTTGCGCACGCGCTTGAGGGCGCGGCACTCGAGTTCGAAGCAATCACGGAACGCTTCGCTGATGTAACGCGAAGCGCCGCGGAAACCCAACATCGGGTTTTCTTCTTCCGGCTCGTAGAGCTTGCCGCCGATCAGGTTGGCGTATTCGTTGGACTTGAAGTCCGACAGGCGCACGATGACCTTTTTCGGATAGAAAGCCGCCGCCAGGGTGCTGATGCCCTCTACCAGCTTCTCGACGTAGAAACCTACCGGGTCGCTGTAGCCGGCAATGCGCTTGTCGACGCTTTCCTTGATGTCCAGCGGCAGGCCGTCATAGTTCAGCAGGGCCTTGGGGTGCACACCGATCATGCGGTTGATGATGAATTCCAGGCGGGCCAGGCCCACGCCGGCGTTCGGCAACTGCGCGAAATCAAAGGCACGGTCCGGGTTGCCGACGTTCATCATGATCTTGAACGGCAGGTCCGGCATGGCGTCGATGGAGTTTTGCTTGATGTCGAAGCCCAGTTCACCTTCGAAGATGAAGCCGGTGTCGCCTTCGGCGCAAGACACGGTCACACCCTGGCCTTCCTTGAGCAGTTGGGTGGCGTTGCCGCAACCGACTACCGCAGGAATCCCCAGTTCACGGGCGATGATCGCCGCGTGGCAGGTACGCCCGCCACGGTTGGTCACGATGGCGCTGGCGCGCTTCATCACCGGTTCCCAGTCCGGGTCGGTCATGTCGGAGACCAGCACGTCGCCGGGCTGGACCTTGTCCATCTCCGACACGTCCTTGATGATCCGCACCTTGCCGGCGCCGATGCGCTGGCCGATGGCACGGCCCTCTACCAGCACGGTACCGGTTTCCTTCAACAGGTAGCGTTCCATGACGTTCGCCGAAGTGCGGCTCTTCACGGTCTCGGGGCGCGCCTGCACGATGTACAGCTTGCCGTCGTCACCGTCCTTGGCCCACTCGATGTCCATCGGGCACTTGTAGTGCTTCTCGATGATCATCGCTTGCTTGGCCAGCTCGCTGACTTCAGCGTCGGTCAGGCAGAACCGCGCGCGCTCGGCTTTGTCGACGTCAACGGTTTTCACCGAACGACCGGCCTTGGCCTCGTCGCCGTAGATCATCTTGATCGCCTTGCTGCCCAGGTTGCGGCGCAGGATGGCCGGGCGGCCGGCCTCAAGGGTGTGCTTGTGCACGTAGAATTCGTCGGGGTTGACCGCGCCTTGTACAACCGTTTCGCCCAGGCCGTAGGCACCGGTGATAAATACCACGTCACGGAAGCCCGATTCGGTGTCCAGGGTGAACATCACGCCGGCTGTGCCGGTTTCCGAACGCACCATGCGCTGCACACCGGCAGACAGGGCCACCAGCTTGTGGTCGAAACCCTGGTGTACGCGGTAGGAAATCGCACGGTCGTTGAACAGCGAGGCGAAGACTTCCTTGGCTGCGCGGATCACGTTTTCCACGCCGCGGATATTAAGGAAGGTTTCCTGCTGGCCGGCAAAGGAGGCGTCCGGCAAATCCTCGGCGGTGGCCGAGGAACGTACGGCAACGGCCATGTCCGGGTTACCGGCGGACAGGATAGCGAAGGCGGTACGGATTTCTTCGTTGAGCTTCTCGGGGAACTCGGCTTCCATGATCCACTGACGGATCTGGGCGCCGGTCTTGGCCAGGGCGTTGACGTCATCGACGTCCAAGGCATCCAGCGCGGCGTGGATCTGGGCGTTGAGGCCGCTCAGCTCGAGGAAGTCGCGGTAAGCCTGGGCGGTGGTGGCGAAACCACCGGGCACCGAGACACCAGCGCCTGCAAGATTACTGATCATCTCGCCGAGGGATGCGTTCTTGCCCCCCACATGCTCTACATCATGGACGCCGAGCTTATCGAGGGAAACTACGTACTCTACCAAGGTGATCTCTCCACTTTCTGTGTTGGAAAAGCTCAGGACGCGGGTTGCTCAGTAGGAGCTAACGCCAGCGCTTGTGGCCTGGACCTGGAAAATAAGTGAGAATGCGGCCCACTGCGGGACGGCAAAATCGCGCCTATCATATCCAAGATTCGCCATCAGCTTAAGGCCCAGGGCTCAAATGAAACGATCTGCTTTCTTTATCTCCGACGGCACCGGCATCACAGCCGAAACATTGGGCCAGAGCCTGCTTGCGCAGTTCGAAAACATTACCTTCGCCAAATTTACACGGCCTTATATAGACAGCGTGGATAAAGCGCGGGCCATGGTACAACAAATCAATCTGGCGGCTGAAAAAGACGGTTTTCGGCCGATCATTTTCGACACCATTGTCAATCAAGACATTCGTGAGATTCTCGCAACGTCGAATGGTTTCATGATCGACATTTTCTCGACCTTCCTGGCGCCGCTGGAGCAGGAGTTGAGCGAACATTCCTCCTATTCCGTCGGCAAGTCCCATTCCATCGGGCATAACTCCAATTATATGGAGCGAATCGAGGCGGTGAACTTCGCCCTCGACAACGATGATGGCGCCCGCACCCACTACTACGACAAGGCCGACCTGATCCTGGTGGGCGTGTCGCGTTGCGGCAAGACCCCGACCTGTCTGTACATGGCCATGCAATTCGGCATCCGCGCAGCCAACTATCCGCTGACCGAAGATGATATGGAGCACCTCACGTTGCCCGCCGCCCTGCGCGCGCACTCGCACAAGCTGTTCGGCCTCACCATCGACCCGGACCGGCTGACCGCCATCCGCAACGAGCGCAAGCCCAACAGCCGCTATTCGAGTTATGCCCAGTGCGAATTCGAAGTGCGCGAAGTAGAAAATCTGTTCCGTCGCGAGAATATCGCGCACATCAATTCCACACATTTTTCGGTGGAAGAGATTTCGGCGAAAATTTTGGTGGAGAAGGGTGTGGAGCGCAGATTCAAATAGTTGTATCGCTTGAACTGGCGCTTTCGCGAGCAAGCCCGCTCCCACATTTTGACCCTATTCCAAAGAGGGAACCCGGTCCAATGTGGGAGTGGGCTTGCTCGCGAAGAACGATAACGCGGTCTCACAGATGAAACCGCCCCCCGCCCTGCCCCAGCGCAGTCGCCAGCGCATCGAAGCCCTCGCGCAATAGCTGATCATCGCCTGACGTATTACAGATACTCGCCCTAATAAACTGCGGCACCGCCGTCTGCCCTACAGCAAACGCCTCGGCGGTGGCGATCAGGTAATTATTCTGCTTGAGCTCTGCCTCGATTTCCGACGCACGCCATGGCTCCGGCACTTCGATCCAGAAGTGCGGGCTATTGAGGTGAGTGCGATAGGCCAGGCCGCCCAGCAGGTCGCGCACCAAGGCTTTGCGCCGGCTGATTTCGTTGATCTGCTGGCGCAGCAGGTATTCCGCCGTGCCGTTTTCGATCCATTGGGTCGCCAGTTCCAGGGTCACGGGCGTGGCCATCCAGCAGGTCGAACGCAGCGCTGCCGAGATGCGGCTGACCAGTGCCGGTGGCGCATGTACATAGCCAACCCGCAAGCCTGCCGACACCGCCTTGCTCAAGCTGCTGATCAAAATCGTACGCTCAGGCGCGAAATAGCTGAGAGGTGGCGGGCGATCTTCCACCAACACGCCGTGGGCTTCGTCCTCAAGAATCAACAGGTTGTGCTCGCGGCACACCTTGGCCAGGGCTTCACGGCGCGCAACCGACAACACCGCTGTCGTCGGATTCTGAATAGTCGGCGTGCAGTACAACGCCGAAATCCGATGATTACGACAGACCTCATCCAGCGCGGTGGGCAGCACGCCCTCCTCATCCATTTCCAGGCCGATCAGCCGCACGCCGAGCATGCGCGCAGCGGTAATCAGCCCTGGATAAGTCAGTTGCTCGGTGACCACCGTGTCGCCAGCGCGCAGCAACGCCATCATCGCGCACAACAAGCCATGCTGGCCGCCGTTAACGCAGATCACCTGTTCAGGAATTGGATGGAACTCGCGCTGCACCAACCATTGCGCACCGGCCTCACGATAACGCGGCAGGCCGGCGTCAGGCGTGTAGGCACTGATGTCCTGGAGGAACTTGGCGTTGGTCGACAGGGTTTGGAAGCTCTGGGCGAGAAACACCGTCTCCTGCCCGGGAATGTGCATGTTGCGGCTCATGTCGAAGTATTGGCGCGGCTCCTCGCTGAAATTTCGAAAGCCTTCATCACGCTGGCGCTCCATCCCACGCTTGCGCACGAAGGTTCCGTCACCGACCCGTGCTACCACCAACCCCAGGCGTTCAAGCTCACCGTAGGCCCGACTGATGGTGCCGATGGTCACCCCAAGATTGTCGGAAAGCACCCGATGAGGCGGCAGCTTTCGTCCTGGCTCAATCAAGCCTTCGAGGATGCCCCGTTCCATGACATCGGACAGGCGCTTGTACTTCACGCCCTGCCCGTTGGACAAGCCCTCACGCATAATTGACACCATGTCAATATTTGTTTTGACAGCCATCTTTCGCCCTAATAGTGTGCTTTTACGGGTTCAATCGCCGATAAAAATAACTCATTACAAGTTCAATATAGAGTTCAATTCCGGCTCAGGGAAGCAATAAACGATGCCAATGTCCGCCGTTCTCGAAAACACTGCAAAAACAAAAACTCAAAAACAGTGGCTCGCCGGGCTGGTGACCAGTGTGATGTTTCTCATCGTGTGCCTGAGCTGGGGCACGACCTGGCTGGGTATCAAGATTGCCGTGGAGAGTGTGCCGCCGCTGACGTCCGCCGGGCTGCGCTTCCTGATCGCCTTCCCACTGTTCCTGTGCTTTGCCCTGGTGCGGCGTGAGCCGATCCTGTTCCCACGGGAAAGCCGTTGGTTCTTCGTGTTTGTGACCCTGTCCTACTTCAGCATTCCCTACTACCTGCTCAACTATGGCGAGATGCATGTGTCGTCCGGCCTCACTGCCCTGCTGTTCAGTTGCATGCCGGTGTTCATCCTGATTTTCTCCGCGCTGTTCCTGCGCGAGCGTATTTACTTCTCCCAAGTGGTCGGTATCGGCATCGGTTTCGGCAGCCTCTACATGATCATCAAAAGCCAGGGCCTGCACCTGGACCACGCCGAGTTCTTCGGGGTACTGGCCATTCTGAGCGCCGCGATCATGCACGCCTTGTGCTATGTCATCACCAAGCAAAAAGGCAGTGCCATCAGCGTGATTACCTACAACACCCTGCCTATCGGCATTGCCGGGCTGATGTTGTTCGTAGCCGGCCTGTGGTTTGAAACGCCGGTCTTCGACGACATCACCCTGCGTTCCTGGAGCGCGCTGTTCTACCTGGGGCTGGTGGCCTCGGTAGGCGGATTCATCGTGTATTTTATGCTTCTCAAACGCCTGAGCCCAATCATCCTGTCGTTCGTCTTCATCATCTTCCCGGTGTTCGCAGTCATCATCGGTGCCTGGTACGAAGGCGTGGAAATTTCCCGCGACCTGATGCTGTATTCGGCGATCCTGCTGGCCGGCTTTGCGATCACCAAATTGCCCGTTGAAAAACTCCTGGCCAAGAAAAAGTGAACCTCAACCAACGCGAGAGAAACATGGAAGTCCTCCGCCCCACCGCTCTGGAACAGATCTACGCCCACGCCAGCCACAGCTACCCCGAGGAGTGCTGTGGTTTTGTTTTCGCCGACGGCAGCGTGTTCCTGGGCAGCAATATCCAGAACGAGTTGCACCGCAAGAACCCCGAGATGTACCCACGCAGCGCGGCCAACGGCTATACCTTCTCGGTGGCCGATACCCTGCTGATGAACAAGGCGTTTCGCAGCGACAACCCGGTGGTGGTGATCTATCACTCGCACCCGGATGTCGGCGCCTATTTCAGTGACGAAGACCAGGACAAGGCGCTGTTCCTGGGCGAGCCGATCTACCCCGTCAGCTATCTGGTAGTGGATGTTCGCCAGGGCCAGGCCCTGGGCTCAAAGCTGTTTGCCTGGGATGGCAAGCATTTCGCCCTTCAACCCTTCAACGACCTGCACACGGAGTTGTCCATGAACGCTGTCTCTTTCCCCGACATCCTGGTCCGCGTGGCCAAGTTGCCGGCATCAACCCTCGAGGGCACTGGATCGACATTGCGCGAAGTCATTGAAAACCTCTGCAGCGGCCACCCGCAGCTGCGCCAGCACCTGTTTCATGAAAAGAACAACCAGCTCAAGGAACACTTCCTGTTCACCGCCGAGGAAGAGCTGATCGACGCCGACGATCGCTTGCCGGAAAAAGCCCGGATTGAAGTGTTGCTTGCCACCTCCGGCGGCATGGACGTGGATGCCCTGAGCAATGAAGAAGTGCAGCGCTACGTGCGCCACATCACCCTGCCCGGCGTCGGTCGCGAGGGCCAGTTGAACCTGAAGAAAGCCAAGGTGCTGATCATCGGCACCGGCGGCCTGGGCTCGCCCATCAGCCTGTACCTTGCGGCGGCCGGTATTGGCACCTTGGGCCTGGTGGACTTTGACGTGGTAGAAAGCAGCAACCTGCAACGCCAGATTGTCCACGGCAACAGCACCCTGGGGATGCCCAAGGTCGACTCCGCCAAGCAACGCCTCCAGGACCTCAACCGCCATATCCAGATCAACGCGCACGACACGGCGCTCAACGCCGACAACGCCCTGGAGCTCGTGAGCGCCTATGACCTGGTGATCGACGGCACCGACAATTTCGATACCCGCTACCTGGTCAACGACGCCTGCGTGCAACTGGGCAAACCCTTGGTGTACGGCGCCATCTACCGCTTCGACGGGCAGATCAGCGTGCTCAACTATAAAGGCGGGCCGTGCTATCGCTGCCTGTTTCCCAAGGCCCCGCCCGCTGAACTGGCGCCCAATTGCAGCGCCGGCGGTGTGATCGGCGTGCTGCCGGGCGTAGTAGGAATGATCCAGGCCACCGAAGCGATCAAGTTGCTGATCGGTATTGGCGAACCCTTGTCCGGCCGCTTGATGCGTTTCGACGCACTGGCAATGAAGTTCAGCGAGATCCGCTTCAAGCGCCGCGCCGACTGCCCTTGCTGCTCCGAACTGCGCCACAGCGAAACCGTCGCACCCGCTACCTGCGCAGATGCCGTCCCGAGCCAACCGTCCCTGGCGGCAGAGCGCTACATCAAGCCGCAGGGGCTCAAGCAAGTGCTCGAACACCCCAGCAGCGCCGATGTATTGCTGGATGTACGCGACGCCAGCGAACTGGAAGTGTGCAAACTGCCAGGCGTGGTGCATATCCCCCTGGCCGAGCTGGATGGGCAACTCGCCAGCCTGAGCCGCGACAATACCCATTACCTGATCTGCTACGCCGGTACCCGCGCCGAGCAAGCCGCCAGCACCTTGCTGGCAGCCGGTTTTGCCAATACCAAAGTGCTGCAAGGCGGCATGAAGCACTGGGTTCGCGACGTCGAACCCGACATGCCTTTGTACTGAGGGTGGGGACTTGCTGATGTTGCATAACTCGATTCTCGACGTCATCGGCCAAACGCCGATCGTGCGTCTGGCGCAGTTTTCCGAAGACCTCGGCATCGAGGTCTACGCCAAGCTGGAATCCCTTAACCCCGGCGGCAGCCACAAAGCGCGTATCGCCCTGGGCATGATCCTCGATGCCGAGCGCCGTGGGGTGCTGATCCGTGATTCCGGGCAAACCATCATCGAACCCAGTGGTGGCAACACCGGCATTGGCCTGGTAATGGCCGGCAACGTGCTCGGCTACAAAGTGGTACTGGTGATCCCGGACAATTACAGCCCCGAAAAGCAGAAACTGCTACGCCTGTACGGCGCCAGGGTGGTGCTGTCAGACAGCCGCCTGGGCAACAACTCCCATGGCGAAAAGTGCATGGAACTGCAGTTGGAAAACCCCAACTACGTGATGCTCAACCAGCAGCGCAACGGCGCCAACCCGCAGACCCACCGCGACACCACTGCACCGGAAATCATCCGTGCCTTCGGTGAACAGCGCGTGGATTACTTCGTCAGCGGTATCGGCACCGGTGGCCATATCACCGGCATCGGCGAAACCCTCAAGGCGGCCTGGCCGGCGATCCGCGTGATGGGCGTGGAGCCGCAAGAATGCGACCTGCTCAAAGACCAGCACGCCGCGCACGCGATCCAGGGCCTGTCGATTGGCCTGATCCCGAGCATCCTCAACCTGGATGTGATCGACGGCATGCTCAAGGTGTCGCACGCGGCATGCCTGGACATGATCAAACGCATCATGCGCACCGACGCCATCAGCCTGGGGTTGTCCTCGGCCGCCAACATGGTTGCCATCGCCCAACTCGCCCCCGAACTGCCGCCTGAAACGGTGGTGTTGACCATGGTCTACGACAATGCCGACAGCTACCTGCCCAGTTTCGAGTAACGGGCTTTCCAACCATCCAGAATGCGGGGGTGCCTCCATGGGGGGCTTTATCGAGATGCAACAGTTGCACGATGAGTTGCTCACCCATCTCATCACGACCCTGACGCCCGGGCAGATGAAGCAGCTGGAACCGCACCTTGCGCCGCTGATCCAGAACGCCGCCCAGGCGGTGGCCGAGGACTTGATCGCCTACGCCTATCGCGACCCGGCGTCACGCGGGCGCGGTGAGTTGATCCTGGAATCCTATGCTTCGTTCAAGGCGGTGCTGTTCTATCGCCTTGCGCACCTGGTATGGAATTTCCCAGACCCTGCCCAGGGTGAGTTTTCGCGCATGGCCCTCATGCTCAGCAATCAGGGCAAGATCCTCTCTGGCGCCGAGATTCACCCGGCAGCGCGCATCGGCCGGCGCTTTGTGCTGGACCATGGCTACGGCACCGTCATCGGCGAGACCTGCGTGATCGGCAACGATTGCTACATCCTGTGCGGCGTGACCCTGGGCGCCCGCGGCATCGCCAACAACCCGGATGGCAAGCGTCACCCGCGCCTGGGCAACAACGTCGAAGTGGGCGCCGGCGCCCGTGTACTGGGTTATGTGTCGATTGGCGATAACGTGTTTATCAGCCCTTCCTGCGTGATCACCCAGGACGTACCGGCAGGCACCAAGGTCAAGGTGGTCAACCAGATCCAACTGCAAAAAAACGATGAATCGGACCACAGCAATTATCTCGGCGCCTTTGCCCTGGATGAGCGCTTGCACGTCGTCGGCGAGGTCAGTGCCGGCCACAAGGTCACCGTGCTGGATGCCGACTTTCATCCGCTGCAAGGGTTGATGCTCGAGCCCACGGTAAAAGAGCGCCACCACCTGCAATTTCGCCTGCGCCGCCTCGGCACCGGCGAACAGCTGCCGCGCCTGCCGCTGAACCTGAAAGTCTGCGGGCCCGAATTTGAAATCACCCTGCTCTCCCCCCCTGGCTTGAGCGCGATGGTGCGCCACCTATTGCAAGCCAGCCCATTGATCGTCGGAGGCTGAACATGTCCGTGCATACCATGGAAACCCTGGCGCTGTTCGACAGCGCGCCCTACCAGAACGCATTCAGCGCCCGGGTGATTGCCGTCAGCGAACACGGCATCGCCCTGGAGCACACGCTGTTCTACCCCACCGGTGGCGGGCAACCGGGCGATACCGGCCATCTCACCCTGGCCGATGGCACGCGGGTCGAGGTGACGGGAACCGTGCGCGACCCGGTGTTGCGCTCGATCATCTGGCACCAGGTAGAGCATTGCCCCGCCCCATTGACCGCCGGCGTCCAGGTCGACGCGGGGCTGGATTGGGAGCGGCGCTACCAGCACATGAAGATGCACACTTGCCTGCACTTGTTGTGCTCGCTCATCGACGCGCCCGTGACCGGTTGCAGCATCAGCGCGGACAAAGGCCGCCTGGATTTCGACCTGCCGGAAATGACCCTGGACAAAGACAGCCTCACCCGCGAGCTCAACGCCCTGATCGAGCAGGCCCACACGGTGAAGACCCTGTCGATGCCCGCCACCGAGTACGCGACCCTGCTGCAGATCACTCGCACCCAGGCAGTCGCGCCACCGGTGATCTCGGGCTCGGTGAGGGTGATTGAAATCCCCGGCATCGATATCCAGCCATGTGGCGGTACCCATGTGCTCAACACTGAGGAAATCGGCCGGGTGTTCTGCGAGAAGATCGAGAAGAAGAGCAAGCACAACCGCAGGGTGATACTGCGGTTTGAACAAGCTTGAATCTGACCCGATAGTTGCCCAAGTGGAGGGCAAATGTGGGAGGGGGCTTGCCCCCTCCCACATTTTGGTATTGCGTTGTCCACTAGATCACGAACAGATCCATGAAACAGTTTACAGGCATCGCCTCCAGCCGCGCCTGATCCTTGCACAACGCAAAAATCTCAGCACTGCGCTGCGCGGTAAAACGCGTGGCCAGGTTGGCCTTGAATTTGTCCTCCAGCAACGGGATACCGTCCACTCGACGGCGGCGATGGCCAATCGGGTATTCCACTGCCACCTGCTCGGTGCAGGTGCCGTCCGTAAAGAACACCTGCACCGCATTGGCAATGGAGCGTTTGTCGGCCTCCAGGTATTCGCGGCTGTAGCGCGGGTCTTCGACGATGACCATCTTGTTGCGCAACTCATCGATGATCGGGTGGGCTGCGTGGAAGTCATCTTCGTACTGCTCGGCCACCAGGTTGCCGAACGCCAGGGGCACTGCGGTCATGTATTGCAGGCAGTGGTCGCGGTCGGCGGCGTTGGCCAGTTGGCCGACCTTGGAAATGATGCGAATCGCCGACTCGTGGGTGGTGATCACGATACGCTCGATCTCGTGCAGGCGATGCTTGACCTGTGGGTGCAAAGTCACTGCCGCTTCACAGGCGGTTTGCGCGTGGAATTCGGCAGGGAAGCTGATCTTGAACAGCACGTTCTCCATCACGTAGGTGCCGTAGGGTTGGGACAGGCTGAAAGCGCGCTTGTCTTCAGGCTTGAGCGCCAGGTCCTTGTTGGTGTGGCTGAACAGCACGTCGTAGAAGCCCCACTGCGGCGCACTCAGCACACCGGGGATGCCCATTTCGCCACGCAGGGCGATATCCGCCAGGCGCACGCCGCGGCTCGACGCGTCTCCCGCGGCCCAGGATTTGCGCGAGCCGGCATTCGGCGCATGGCGATAGGTGCGCAACGCCTGCCCGTCGACAAAGGCGTGGGACAGTGCCGATAGCAACTGTTCACGGTTGGCGCCCATCAGCTTGGCGGTGACGGCCGTGGAGGCGACTTTCACCAGCAGCACATGGTCGAGGCCGACGCGGTTGAAGGAGTTTTCCAGGGCAATCACGCCCTGGATTTCGTGGGCCATGATCATCGCTTCCAGCACCGCACGCAGGGTCAGCGGCGCGTCGCCATTGGCCACGCGTTTCTGTGAAAGGTGATCGGCCACGGCGAGAATACCGCCGAGGTTGTCCGAAGGGTGGCCCCATTCAGCAGCAAGCCAAGTGTCGTTGTAGTCGAGCCAGCGCACGATGCAACCGATGTCCCAGGCGGCCTTGACCGGGTCCAAGCGAAACGAAGTGCCCGGCACTCGTGCACCGAACGGCACCACCGTGCCCTCCACCATCGGCCCCAGGTGCTTGGTGCACTCGGGGAAACGCAGGGCCAGCAGGCCACATCCGAGGGTATCCATCAGGCAATTGCGGGCGGTGTCCAGTGCATCCCGGGAGTCGATGCGGTAGTTGAGGACATAGTCGGCGATGTCCTGCAAAACCTGATCGTAGTCGGGGCGGTTGTTCTGGTCGACATTGGCGCTCATGGCAGTTCTCCAAAAATGGGTGGGGTCAATCCTCGGGCTAACGGTTACTGGAAGCAGATCTTGGATGTCTGCCTTTTGGAATAGAGATCCCCTGTGGGAGGGGGCTTGCTCCCTCCCACATAAAGCTAAAAAGCGTCACCGGGGACGCGCACGAAACCTTCCATCAGCACCCGCGCACTGCGGCTCATGATGGCTTTCTTCACCACCCATTCGCCGTCTACCTGGCTGGCCTCGGCACCGACGCGCAAGGTGCCGGAGGGATGCCCGAAGCGCACGGCATTACGCTCGATACCGCCCGCCGCCAGGTTGACCAACGTGCCGGAAATCGCCGCCGCCGTGCCAATCGCCACCGCCGCCGTGCCCATCATCGCGTGGTGCAGCTTGCCCATCGAAAGGGCGCGCACCAGCAGGTCCACGTCGCCAGCCTTGATCGCCTTGCCGCTCGACGCCACGTAATCCGCAGGCTTGGCCACGAATGCCAGCTTGGGCGTGTGCTGGCGTTGCGCGGCTTCGTCCAGATGCTTGATCAGGCCCATGCGCAACGCGCCATACGCCCGTACCGTCTCGAACATCGCCAAGGCCTTGGGGTCGCTGTTGATCGCGCCTTGCAGCTCAGTGCCGGTATAGCCGAGGTCTTGGGCATTGATGAAAATCGTTGGAATACCAGCATTGATCAACGTGGCCTTGAAGGTGCCGACGCCGGGCACTTCGAGGTCGTCGACCAGATTGCCGGTGGGGAACATCGAGCCACCGCCGCCCTCTTCTTCCGCTGCCGGGTCCATGAATTCCAACTGCACCTCGGCGGCCGGGAAGGTCACGCCGTCCAGTTCAAAGTCGCCGGTTTCCTGCACCGCACCGTCGGTGATCGGCACGTGGGCGATGATGGTCTTGCCGATATTGGCCTGCCACACCCGCACCACGGCCACGCCGTTGTGGGGCACGCGAGCCGGATCGACCAACCCCGCGCTGATGGCGAAAGCGCCCACCGCCGCCGACAGGTTGCCGCAGTTGCCGCTCCAATCCACAAACGGCTTGTCGATGGAGACCTGGCCGAACAGGTAGTCCACGTCGTGATCGGCGCGAATGCTTTTGGCAAGGATCACGGTTTTGCTGGTGCTCGAGGTGGCCCCGCCCATGCCGTCGATCTGCTTGTCGTAGGGGTCGGGGCTGCCGATCACCCGCAACAACAAGGCATCGCGGGCAGCCCCCGGGGCCTGCGCCGCTGCGGGCAGGTCCTTGAGGCTGAAAAACACGCCCTTGCTGGTGCCGCCACGCATGTAGGTGGCGGGGATCTTGATTTGCGCTACGTGTGCCATGGTGATCCTCTTCAGGCAGTTGCCGCCGATTCCAGGAAGTCCTGGGCGAAACGTTGCAACACGCCACCCGCCTCGTAGATCGACACTTCTTCGGCGGTATCCAGGCGGCAGGTCACCGGCACTTCGACACGTTCGCCATTCTTGCGGTTGATCACCAGGGTCAGTTGCGCCCGCGGTGTGCGCTCACCCACCACGTCATAGGTTTCACTGCCGTCGATCTGCAGGGTGTGGCGGTCGGTGCCCGGCAGGAACTCCAGGGGCAACACGCCCATGCCCACCAGGTTGGTGCGGTGAATGCGCTCAAAGCCTTCGGCGGCAATCGCTTCCACACCGGCCAGGCGTACGCCCTTGGCGGCCCAGTCGCGGGACGAGCCCTGGCCGTAGTCGGCGCCTGCGATGATGATCAGCGGCTGCTTGCGTTCCATGTAGGTCTCGATGGCTTCCCACATCCGCGTGACCTTGCCTTCCGGCTCGATACGCGCCAGGGAACCCTGCTTGACCTTGCCGTTTTCCTGCACCATTTCGTTGAACAGTTTCGGGTTGGCGAAGGTAGCGCGCTGCGCAGTCAAATGATCACCCCTATGAGTCGCGTAGGAGTTGAAGTCGACTTCCGGCAAGCCCATTTTCGCCAGGTATTCACCGGCGGCGCTGTCGAGCATGATCGCGTTGGACGGTGACAGGTGGTCGGTGGTGATGTTGTCTGGCAGCACCGCCAGTGGGCGCATGCCCTTGAGCGGCCGGGCGCCGGCCAGCGCGCCTTCCCAATACGGTGGGCGGCGGATATAGGTGCTCTGCGGGCGCCAGTCGTACAGCGGGGTGACTTTGGGGCCGGTGTCTTCGTGGATAGCGAACATCGGAATGTACACCGCGCGGAACTGCTCGGGCTTGACCGATGCCTTGACCACCGCGTCGATCTCTTCGTCGCTCGGCCAGATATCTTGCAGGCGGATTTCCTTGCCGTCGGCGTCCAGGCCGAGCACGTCCTTCTCGATATCGAAACGGATGGTGCCGGCAATCGCATAGGCCACCACCAACGGCGGCGACGCCAGGAACGCTTGCTTGGCGTACGGGTGAATCCGCCCGTCGAAGTTGCGGTTGCCCGACAACACGGCGGTGGCGTACAGGTCGCGGTCGATGATTTCCTGCTGGATCACCGGGTCGAGCGCGCCGGACATGCCGTTGCAGGTGGTGCAGGCAAACGCCACCACACCGAAACCGAGTTTTTCCAGCTCATGGCCCAGGCCGGCTTCCTCCAGGTACATGGCCACGGTTTTCGAACCCGGCGCCAGGGACGACTTGACCCACGGTTTGCGGGTCAGCCCGAGCTTGTTGGCGTTGCGCGCCAAGAGGCCGGCGGCAATCACGTTGCGCGGGTTGCTGGTGTTGGTGCAACTGGTGATGGCGGCGATGATCACCGCGCCGTCGGGCATTTGCCCGGGCACTTCGTCCCACTGGCCAGAGATGCCTTTTGACGCCAGATCGCGAGTCGCCACACGGGCGTGCGGATTGCTCGGGCCGGCCATGTTGCGCACGACGCTGGACAGGTCAAAGGTCAGGCCGCGCTCGTATTGCGCGCCCTTGAGGTCATCGGCCCACAGGCCGGTGTGGCGGGCGTACTGCTCCACCAGGGCGACTTGCTCGTCTTCACGGCCGGTCAGTTTCAGGTAGGCGATGGTCTGCTGGTCGATATAGAACATCGCCGCCGTGGCACCGTATTCAGGGGCCATGTTGGAGATGGTCGCACGGTCGCCCAGGGTCAGTGCCGAAGCGCCTTCGCCAAAGAACTCCAGCCAGGCGCCGACCACTTTCTGCTGGCGCAGGAACTCGGTGAGCGCCAGCACCATATCGGTGGCGGTGATGCCCGGTTGCAGGTTGCCGGTCAGTTCCACACCGACGCTTTCCGGCAGGCGCATCCACGAGGCACGGCCGAGCATCACGCTTTCGGCTTCCAGGCCGCCGACGCCGATGGCGATCACGCCCAGGGCATCCACATGCGGGGTGTGACTGTCGGTACCGACGCAGGTATCCGGGAACGCCACACCGTCGCGCACCTGAATCACCGGGGACATTTTCTCCAGGTTGATCTGGTGCATGATGCCGTTGCCCGGTGGGATCACATCGACGTTCTTGAAGGCCTTTTTGGTCCACTCGATAAAGTGGAAACGGTCTTCGTTGCGACGGTCTTCGATAGCGCGGTTTTTCTCGAACGCCTGCGGGTCGAAACCACCGGCTTCGACGGCCAGCGAGTGGTCGACGATCAGTTGGGTCGGCACCACCGGATTGACCTGGGCCGGGTCGCCGCCTTGCAGGGCGATGGCATCGCGCAGGCCGGCAAGATCAACCAGGGCGGTCTGGCCGAGGATGTCATGGCACACCACGCGGGCCGGGAACCAGGGAAAATCGAGGTCGCGCTTGCGTTCGATCAATTGGCTCAGGGACGCGTTGAGCGTGGCCGGGTCGCAACGGCGCACCAGGTTCTCGGCGAGCACGCGTGATGTGTAGGGCAAGGTGGCGTAGGCGCCGGGGGTGATTGCTTCGACTGCCGCACGGGCGTCGAAGAAATCCAGGCGGCTGCCGGGGAGCGGTTTGCGAAATTCAGTGTTCATCGTCAGGACTCGGTCACGGTAG
Organism: Pseudomonas haemolytica; assembly: GCF_009659625.1. Lineage (GTDB taxonomy): Bacteria > Pseudomonadota > Gammaproteobacteria > Pseudomonadales > Pseudomonadaceae > Aquipseudomonas > Aquipseudomonas haemolytica. The sequence continues at coordinate 103,559 of NZ_VOIW01000009.1, forward strand.
TTACAAAAGGAAGAACCAGTGCTGATCCAAGGTGGAATGCGATCAAAATGTGGGAGCGGGCTTGCTCGCGAAAGCGGTGGAACAGCCGCCAGATGTGTTGAATGACACACTGCTTTCGCGAGCAAGCCCGCTCCCACATTTGATTCGGTTACACCTTCAAAATCACCGGCCTTCCCACTCAGCGACGTTCGATTGGCACGAACTTGCGCTGCTCAACGCCGATGTACTCGGCGCTTGGACGGATGATGCGGTTGTTGGCACGCTGCTCGAATACATGCGCGGCCCAGCCAGTCAGGCGTGAGCACACGAAGATCGGTGTGAACAACTTGGTCGGGATGCCCATGAAGTGGTACGCCGAGGCATGGTAGAAGTCGGCGTTGGGGAACAGTTTCTTCTGTTCCCACATCGTCTTGTCGATGGCTTCGGACACCGGGAACAACACCGTGTCGCCCACTTCGTCAGCGAGTTTTTTCGACCAGCCCTTGATCACTTCATTACGCGGGTCGCTGTCTTTATAGATCGCGTGGCCAAAGCCCATGATCTTGTCTTTGCGCGCCAACATGCCGAGGGTGCCTTCAACCGCTTCGTCAGCCGAGGAGAAACGCTGGATCATTTCCATCGCTGCTTCGTTGGCACCACCGTGCAGCGGGCCGCGCAGGGAGCCGATGGCGGCGGTGACGCAGGAATACAGGTCGGACAAGGTCGAGGCACACACCCGCGCGGTGAAGGTCGAGGCGTTGAATTCGTGCTCGGCGTAGAGGATCAGCGACACGTTCATGACCTTGACGTGCAGTTCGCTCGGCTTCTTGCCATGCAGCAGGTGCAGGAAGTGGCCGCCAATGGAAGGCTCGTCGGTCACGCAATCGATGCGCTTGCCGTCGTGGCTGAAGCGGTACCAGTAGCACATGATCGCCGGGAACGCGGCGAGCAGGCGGTCGGTGACATCGCGCTGCACGCTGAAGTCTTTTTCCGGCTCGATATTGCCCAGGAACGAGCAACCGGTGCGCATTACGTCCATCGGGTGAGCGTCGGCAGGGATGCGCTCGAGCACTTCCTTCAGCGCCTGGGGCAAATCACGCAGCTTGCTCAGCTTGGCGCTGTAGGCAGCCAGTTCGGCCTTGGTCGGCAGCTCGCCGTAGAGCAGCAGGTAGGCGACCTCTTCAAACTGCGCATCGGCGGCAAGTTCGCGCACGTCGTAGCCGCGATAGGTCAGGCCAGCCCCGGCCTGGCCCACGGTGGACAGCGCCGTCTGCCCGGCTACCTGGCCACGCAGGCCGGCGCCACTCAATACTTTTGCTTCAGCCATGTTCGTTCTCCAATCTTGAATTTATTAGGGAGGCGCCTGTGGGAGCGGGCTTGCTCGCGAAGGCGTCGTGTCAGTCGCTGACTATCTGACTGAACCACCGCATTCGCGAGCAAGCCCGCTCCCACAGGGTCTATTTTTTCGCGGCAAACAGCGCGTCGAGCTTCTGCTCGAAGGTGTGGTAGTCGATGCGATCGTAAAGCTCCATGCGGGTTTGCATGGTGTCGATCACGTTCTGTTGGGTGCCGTCGCGACGGATCGCGGTGTAGACGTTCTCGGCGGCTTTGTTCATGGCGCGGAAGGCCGAGAGCGGGTACAGCACGATGGAAACATCGGCAGATTTCAACTGTTCGGTGGTGTACAGCGGGGTCGCGCCAAACTCGGTAATGTTAGCCAGGATCGGCGCCTTTACCTGGGAGGCGAACAGCTTGTACATCTCAAGCTCGGTGATGGCTTCCGGGAACACCATGTCGGCACCGGCTTCGATACACGCGGCGGCACGCTCAAGGGCGGACTCCAGGCCCTCGACAGCCAGGGCGTCGGTGCGCGCCATGATCACGAAGCTGTCATCGGTGCGCGCATCCACGGCGGCCTTGATGCGGTCGACCATTTCCTGCTGGGACACGATTTCTTTGTTGGGGCGATGCCCGCAGCGCTTGGCGCCGACCTGGTCTTCGATATGGATAGCGGCGGCGCCGAACTTGATCATCGACTTGACGGTGCGCGCCACGTTGAACGCCGAGGAGCCGAAACCGGTGTCCACGTCCACCAGCAACGGCAGGTCGCACACGTCGGTGATACGGCGCACGTCGGTGAGTACGTCATCCAGGCCGGTGATACCCAGGTCCGGCACGCCGAGGGAACCCGCCGCTACGCCGCCACCTGACAGATAAATCGCCTTGAAACCGGCGCGCTTGGCCAGCAGCGCGTGGTTGGCATTGATTGCGCCCACCACTTGCAAGGGCTGTTCGCTGGCGACTGCGTCACGGAAACGCTGGCCGGGAGTGCTGTTGTTGGAACTCATGACTCACCTCGTGATGAAGGAGCACCGTCCGGGAAGTGACGGGCGATGTTGCGTTTGGATGCACCGATATGCCGGCGCATCAACAGTTCGGCCAGTTCACCGTCGCGATCGGCAATCGCATCAAGAATGCGGTGATGCTCGGCAAAGGCCTGGCGTGGACGATTGGGGGTGGCGGAAAACTGGATGCGATACATACGCACCAATTGGTACAGCTCGCCGCAAAGCATCTGGGTCAGGGTGCGGTTACCGGCGCCCTGGATGATCCGGTAATGAAAGTCGAAGTCGCCTTCCTGCTGGTAATAGCCGACACCGGCCTGGAACGCCGCATCCCGTTCATGGGTGTGCAATACCTGGCGCAGCTCTTCGATTTCCGCATCGGTCATGCGTTCGGCTGCCAGGCGGCAGGCCATGCCTTCCAGGGACTCGCGGATTTCATAGAGCTCAATCAGCTCTGCGTGGCTCAAGGACACCACCCGCGCGCCGACGTGGGGCACGCGCACCAGCAGGCGCTGGCCTTCCAGGCGGTGGATCGCTTCGCGCAGCGGGCCACGGCTGATGCCGTAGGTACGCGCCAGCTCCGGCTCGGAGATCTTGCTGCCGGGGGCGATCTCGCCTTTGACGATGGCGGCCTGGATACGCCGGAAGACGTTCTCGGACATCGTTTGGGATTCGTCTGACGCTGCTATCGGAACTTCCGACTGACCGAGCATATTGTCGACACCTTTAAAAGCAATGCCGCAAAAACTAGCCAATCACCCCGCATTAGTCAAAGAATAAATGAACATTGTCGACAATCGTCTAATGCGCTTTGTTGATGACCACCAGGCATGGCCGCCTGCCAGCGCTGGCGCCAAAAAAGCATCATGTTAGAATGCCCGGCGTATTTGCCTGACATCTCTGGATGAAACGGCGCACGAGGGAGTTTGCGCAGCAATGCCAGTCGCCTTGAATTGAACATCGCACGGCACCGCCTCAGGATTTATGAGACTCAAGCCCTTCCCCCTGCTTTTCTGCCTACTGTTGATACCGAGCCTTGGCATCGCCGCCGAGAAAACGGTGTATGGCCTCAATGAATACGCCAAGCTTGCGGGTATCGACCTGGAAGTCGCGGCCAAACTCGACACCGGCGCCAAGACCGCTTCGCTGAGTGCCCGCGATATCAAGCGCTTCAAGCGCAACGGCGAATCCTGGGTGCGCTTCTACCTGGCCATCGACACCGCCCACTCCCACCCCATCGAACGCCCCCTGGCCCGCGTCAGCAAAATCAAGCGCCGCGCCGGTGACTACGATCCCGATGAGGACAAGAACTACACCGCCCGTCCGGTGATTGCCCTGGATATCTGCATGGGCACTGCTTTACGCAGCATCGAAGTGAACTTGACTGACCGCAGCGCCTTCCAATACCCGCTGCTGATCGGCTCCGAAGCGCTGAAACGCTTTGATGCGCTGGTCGACCCCAGTCTTAAATATGCAGCAGGCAAACCTGCCTGCGCCGCCGACGCTCATACCGCCGAGTAAACCGAATGCGCTCTCTGACCCTGCACCTGAAAATCCTGATCACCTTGTTGGTGGTGCTCGGCATTTCGGTCACCGCCTATCAGATTTTCGTGTTGGGGATCCCCGTTACCGAGGATGCCACCGACGACTTGTGGAACATCGACGCCAAGGTCGAGTTCGTCGCCAACCCGAAAGACCCGGTCAAGATCCAGATGTTCGTGCCGCCCCTGAGCCGCGACTTCGTCAGCCTTAATGAAAGCTTTATCTCGAACAACTACGGGGTGAGCGTCAACCGCATCGACGGCAACCGCAAAGTCACCTGGTCGGCGCGCCGGGCCAAGGGCAACCAGACCCTGTATTACCGCCTGGTATTGACCAAGCGCTACAGCGGCGAGAAGGTCAAGATCAAGGGCCCGACCTTCCGCGACAGCATCGCCGTGGAAGGCCCGGAGAAGATCGCCGCCGAAGCCTTGCTGGCGCCGATCCGTCAACACTCGGCCGATGTCGAGACCTTTATCAGCGAAGCCATCAAGCGCACCAACAACCTCAACGACGACAACGTGAAACTGTTGCTGGCCGGCGACCCGTCGACGCCGCACAAGGCCAAGATTGTCGAACTGCTGCTGTCCATCGCCCATGTGCCGGTAGAGAAAGTCCACACCATCCGCCTGGTGGCCGACCAGCCGCAAACCCCGGAACTGTGGCTGCGCAGCTTCAATGGCAATGACTGGCTGTACTTCAACCCGGAAACCGGCGAACAGGGCCTGCCGGCCGACCGCCTGCTGTGGTGGACCGGCGATGAAAACCTGATCACAGTCGATGGCGGCAAGAAAGCCATGGTGACCTTCAGCCTGAACAACAGCGAGATGAACGCCATCCGCCTGGCCAAGCTGACCGACGAAAACACCGACGCCAACTTCCTCGAATACTCGCTGTACGGCCTGCCGCTGCAAACCCAGCAAACCTTCATGATCATGGTGATGATCCCGATTGGCGTGCTGGTGATCCTGATCCTGCGCAACCTGATCGGCCTGCAGACCCTGGGTACCTTTACCCCGGTGCTGATCGCCCTGGCGTTCCGCGAGACGCAACTGGGCTTCGGGATTGTGCTGTTTACGATTATCACAGCGCTCGGGTTGTCCCTCAGGTCGTACCTGGAGCACTTGAAACTGCAGATGCTGCCGAGGCTGTCGGTGGTGTTGACCTTCGTGGTAGTGCTGATTGCCGCCATCAGCCTGTTCAGCCACAAGCTGGGGCTGGAGCGGGGCTTGTCGGTGGCGCTGTTCCCGATGGTGATCCTGACCATGACCATCGAACGCCTGTCGATCACCTGGGAGGAGCGTGGCGCCAACCATGCGCTGAAAGTGGCGATTGGCACGCTGTTCGCCGCGTCCCTGGCGCACCTCATCATGAGCGTGCCGGAGCTGATCTACTTCGTGTTCACGTTCCCGGCGATCCTGTTGATCCTGGTGGGCTTCATGCTGGCCATGGGTCGTTATCGCGGCTACCGCCTCACCGAGCTGGTGCGCTTCAAGGCGTTCTTGAAGGCTGACTCCTGATGTTCGGCTTCTGGAAGACCTGGAAGGCCCTCGAAGCGCGGGGGATCATGGGCATCAACCGGCGTAACGCCGACTACGTGCTCAAGTACAACAAGCGCAGCCTGTACCCGATCGTGGATGACAAGATCATCACCAAGGAACGGGCCCTGGCGGCCGGCATCCATGTACCGGAAATGTACGGGGTGATCTCCACCGAAAAGGAAATCGACAAGCTCGACGAGATTATCGGGGGGCGCAGCGACTTCGTGATCAAGCCAGCCCAGGGTGCCGGCGGTGACGGCATTTTGGTGGTGGCCGACCGGTTTGAAGGGCGCTATCGCACAGTGTCAGGCAAGATCATCAGCCATGAAGAGATCGAGCACCAGATTTCCAGCATCCTCACCGGCCTGTACTCCCTGGGCGGCCACCGCGACCGCGCGCTGATCGAATACCGGGTGGTGCCCGACCAGATCTTCAAGAGCATCAGCTACGAAGGCGTGCCGGATATCCGCATCATCGTGCTGATGGGCTACCCGGTAATGGCCATGCTGCGCTTGCCGACCCGCCAGTCCGGCGGCAAGGCCAACCTGCACCAGGGCGCGATTGGCGTGGGCGTCGACCTGGCCACCGGCCTGACCCTGCGCGGCACCTGGCTGAACAACATCATCACCAAGCACCCTGACACCACCAATGCCGTGGATGGTGTGCAACTGCCTAATTGGGACGGTTTCATGAAGCTCGCGGCCGGCTGCTATGAGCTGTGCGGGCTGGGTTATATCGGCGTGGACATGGTGCTGGACCAGGAAAAAGGCCCGCTGATCCTTGAACTGAATGCGCGGCCGGGGCTGAACATCCAGATTGCCAATGACTGCGGCTTGACCTTGCGCACCCATGCGGTGGAAGCGCGGCTGGAAGAACTCAAGACTGCCGGCGTGACGGAAACCCCGGAAGAACGGGTGAAGTTCGTGCAGGAGATGTTCGGGCATATTCCGCCCGTGGAAGGCTGATCCGGTCTTCGAACCGTCTATCCCCGACATCCCCTCTAGGAGCAAATCCTACAGGGGACTACAATCCCCCTCCCCGCGCCATTAGCTGATCCAACCCCGCATGTTGACCTGCTCCGTACACCCATTGCCCTACCGGGCCAACCCCGCCGAGTATTTTGCGGCGATTCGCCATGCTCCCGGCGCGGTGCTGCTCGACAGCGGCCGACCGACGGCCGAGCGTGGGCGTTACGACCTGCTCAGCGCCTGGCCCGAAGCGACCTTGACGGTAGCGCCTGACGAAAGCGGCGCTGCTTTCCTGCAACGCTTGCGCGAAAACCTCTCGCGATTGGGTGAAGCCGCAATCCCCGCTGGTTTGCAGTTGCCGTTCGCCGGAGGCTTGATCGGCTACCTGAGCTACGACTTCGGTCGGCACCTGGAGCACATGCCGCACCTGGCGGTGGATGACCTGCACCTGCCGGATGCGCGCTTCGGGCTGTACGCCTGGGCGCTGATCAGTGACCACCAGGCCCAGAGCAGCCAACTGGTGTTTCATCCCACGCTGGCGGATAGCGAACGGCAACGACTGATCGCGCTGTTCAGCCATGGCGCGGTTGACACCTCTGCGACGTTCAAACTCCAGGGCCCGATGGCGCCCGACCTCACCGCAGAGGCCTACCGCCAAGCCATCGTGCGTATCCAGGACTACATCCAGGCCGGCGACTGCTACCAGGTCAACTTCGCCCAGCGCTTTCGCGCGCCATGCATGGGTGATCCCTGGGCAGCCTATTGCGCCCTGCGCGAAGCCTGCCCGACGCCATTTTCCGGGTTCCAGAGCCTGCCGGATGACGGCGCAGTGCTGAGCCTGTCGCCGGAACGCTTTGTGCGCATCAGCGAACGTCAGGTCGAGACCCGCCCGATCAAGGGCACCCGCCCTCGCGGTTTAACGCCGCAAGAGGATGCCGCCAACGCCGCCGAACTGCTGGCCAGCCCCAAGGATCGCGCAGAGAACCTGATGATCGTCGACCTGCTGCGCAACGACCTCGGCCGCAGTTGCCGCATCGGCTCGGTGAACGTGCCGGAGTTGTTCAGCCTGGAAAGCTACCCCAACGTGCATCACTTGGTGAGCAGCGTCACCGGCGTATTGGCCGACGATAAAGACGCCTTGGACCTCATCGCCGGCAGCTTCCCCGGCGGCTCCATCACCGGCGCGCCGAAGATTCGCGCCATGCAGATCATCGACGAACTGGAGCCCACCCGCCGCGGGCTGTACTGCGGCTCGCTGGTGTACCTGGACGTGCGCGGCGAGATGGACAGTTCCATCGCGATTCGCAGTTTGCTGGTCAAGGATGGGCAAGTATGTTGCTGGGGCGGCGGCGGGATTGTGGCGGATTCAGAGTGGCAGGCGGAGTATCAGGAGTCGTTGACGAAGGTGCGGGTGTTGTTGCAAACGTTGGAAAGTTTGTAGAGCACTCCCTTCCAGGGCTGTAGAGGCTGACTGCGCCGGCCTCATCCTCCCACATTGGACTGCGTTTATCCTGGAGGAACGCAGTCCAATGTGGGAGCGGGCTTGCCCGCGATGGGGCCACCCGCCTCGCTATATAACTTACAGAGTCAACTGCCGATTCGACGCCTTGATGAACTCCCGCTTCAACTCCTCAAACGTGTGCACCGCCGGGAACTGGGGGAACTCACGAATCACATTCTGCGGCGCATGGAATAGAATCCCACGATCAGCTTCACCCAGCATCGTGGTGTCGTTGTAGGAATCACCAGCCGCGATCACACGGTAGTAGAGGCTCTTGAACGCCAATACCGATTGGCGCTTGGGGTCTTTCTGGCGCAGTTGGTAGCTCACCACCCGATCATTCTCATCGGTAATCAGGCGGTGGCAGAGCAAGGTCGGGAAGCCCAACTGGCGCATCAGCGGCTGGGAGAATTCGTAGAAGGTGTCGGACAGGATCACCACCTGGAAGCGCTCACGCAGCCAGTTGACGAACTCGATGGCTCCGTCCAGCGGCTTGAGGGTGGCGATCACTTCCTGGATATCGGCCAGTTTGAGCCCGTGCTCATCGAGGATGCGCAGGCGCTGCTGCATCAGCACATCGTAGTCGGGAATGTCGCGGGTGGTGGCGCGCAGGGATTCAATACCGGTTTTTTCGGCAAAGGCGATCCAGATTTCCGGAACCAGCACCCCTTCCAGGTCAAGACAGGCAATTTCCACAAGACACTCCCATATAGATGTTGTTAGTTGAGCGAGCAAAAGGACTGCCGAACTCTAGCGACTCAAGCACGCCGCCGCAACGCGGGACGGATTTTGATACCATCGCCCCCCTATAGAGCGCTCAGCGCCATTGACCTGTAGGAACCGTCCTGATGAACCAAGCCTTCGACGTCGCTGAACTCGCCGCGACTTATGCCAACAAGTCTGCCCAGGACATTCTCAAGCTGGCGTTCAGCCAGTTCGGTGATGACCTGTGGATTTCCTTCAGCGGTGCCGAGGATGTGGTGCTGGTGGACATGGCCTGGAAGCTGAACAAGAACGTCAAGGTGTTCAGCCTCGACACCGGCCGCCTGCACCCGGAGACCTACCGGTTTATCGAGCAGGTGCGTGAGTTCTACAAAATCGACATCGAACTGATCTCGCCAGACCAGAGCAAGCTGGAACCCTTCGTCAAAGAAAAGGGTTTGTTCAGCTTCTATAAGGACGGCCATGGCGAATGCTGCGGCATCCGCAAGATCGAACCATTGCGCCGCAAACTCGCGGGCGTAAGTGCCTGGGCCACCGGCCAGCGCCGCGACCAGAGCCCCGGCACCCGCAGCCAGGTGGCGGCGCTGGAAATCGACACGGCCTTTTCTACCCCGGAACGCACCCTGTACAAGTTCAACCCGCTGGCACAGATGACCAGCGAAGAGGTCTGGGGTTATATCCGCATGCTGGAACTGCCCTACAACAGCCTGCATGAGCGCGGGTTTATCAGCATTGGCTGCGAGCCCTGCACCCGCCCGGTATTGCCTAACCAGCATGAGCGTGAAGGCCGCTGGTGGTGGGAAGAAGCCACGCAGAAAGAATGCGGGCTGCATGCGGGGAATATCATCAGCAAGGCATGAAGCCCGAAAGTTGATGCGCTAAAAAGTGTGGGAGGGAGCTTGCTTCCGGTAGCGGTGGGTCAGCCACAGATTTGCTGACTGATACACCGTCATCGGGGGCAAGCCCCCTCCCACACTTGTTTTGTGCATAGCTTTAAAATGTACACAACTATGTAACCATCGGTGCCATTTTTGTGTGCAACTTATAATCCAGCGCACCAAAACGTAACATCCCTCTTTGCTAGTTCCCTCCTATCTGAATCGCGCCATTCCCAATCAAAAAATAAATACCTGTTCAATCGGTCAATTTATATTTGTTTTAATTCAGTAGTTTATTTAAATATCGTGTTAAAAAGAAATTAACCTCGTTTTTTATATATCGAAAACTGGCACGCATGTGGCTTAGTGAAAAGTACGCTTTGTATACAATCAATACAAAACCTACATACACTTTGCCATCCGCCGCTTTGCTGCAGATGTGCTGGAGCCTGCCGGAATGCGTACAAGTCTCTCGAGCAATATCGCACTGGACCTGCCCTCCTCCGCCCTGACCCCCGCGGGCACAGGCCCCGGCCCACTGGTACTCAGCCCGCGCCTGCATAACAAGGACCTGGCCCCCACCAAAGTCGAAGGCAGGCGCTGGGGGCGATACAGCATCTTTGCGTTGTGGACCAATGACGTTCACAACATCGCCAACTACTCATTCGCGATCGGCTTATATGCGTTGGGGCTGGGCGGTTGGCAGATCTTGCTGTCCCTGGGGATCGGCGCGGCGCTGGTGTACTTCTTCATGAACTTGTCGGGGTACATGGGGCAGAAGACGGGTGTGCCGTTTCCAGTGATCAGCCGAATCAGTTTCGGTATTCACGGCGCGCAGATTCCGGCGTTGATTCGCGCGGTGATTGCGATTGCCTGGTTTGGTATCCAGACCTACCTTGCATCGGTCGTTTTCCGCGTATTGCTGACCGCAATTCATCCGAGTTTTGCCGACTATGACCACAACTCGATCCTCGGTTTGTCGACCTTGGGCTGGGCGTGTTTTGTGACAATCTGGCTGGTGCAGTTAGTAATCCTCGCCTACGGCATGGAAATGGTACGTCGCTACGAAGGCTTCGCCGGGCCGGTGATTTTGCTCACTGTGGCGGCGTTGGCCGGCTGGATGTATTACCAGGCGGGCGGCGTTATCGCCTGGTCGATCCGCGAGCCACTGAGCGGCGGCGAGATGTGGCGCAATATATTTGCCGGTGGCGCACTGTGGCTGGCGATCTACGGCACCTTGATCCTCAACTTCTGTGATTTCGCCCGCTCGTCGCCGTGCCGCAAGACCATCAAGGTCGGCAACTTCTGGGGCCTGCCGGTGAATATCCTGGTGTTTGCCGCTATCACCGTGCTGCTGTGCGGCGGGCAGTTCCAACTCAATGGCCGGGTGATCGAAAGCCCGACCGAAATCATCGCGGCGATCCCCAACACCTTCTTCCTCGTGCTCGGCTGCCTGGCCTTCCTGATCGTCACCGTGGCGGTGAACATCATGGCCAACTTCGTCGCCCCGGCCTTTGTGCTGAGCAACCTGGCACCCAAGTACCTGAACTTCCGGCGCGCCGGGTTGATCAGCGCCTTCGTGGCGGTGCTGATCCTGCCGTGGAACCTCTACAACAGCCCGTTGGTGATCGTGTACTTCCTCTCCGGCCTGGGCGCGCTGCTGGGGCCGTTATATGGGGTGATCATGGTCGATTACTGGCTGATCCGTAAAAGCCAGGTGGATGTGCCACAGCTGTATAGCGAAGACCCCCATGGCGTTTATTACTACAGCCGTGGGGTGAATATGCGCGCAGTGGCGGCGTTTATTCCTGCGGCGGTGATCGCCATTCTGCTGGCGCTGTTGCCGGGATTTGCCAGTGTCTCGCCGTTTTCCTGGTTGTTTGGCGCCGGTATTGCGGGGCTGCTGTACCTGCTGATCGCCAAGCGCCAACCGCACTACGCCGATGTCAGCGGCGAAAGCATTGCCGTCGATAACGTCAGCCATTAAATAAGGACATTCCATGCGCATCCTCGTGGTCAACGTCAACACCACCGAATCCATCACTGAAACCATCGCCCAGCAAGCGCGAGCCATCGCGTCACCGGGCACCGAGATAGTCGGGCTCACCCCCTACTTCGGCGCAGAATCGGTGGAGGGTAATTTTGAAAGCTACCTGGCGGCCATCGCCGTGATGGACCGGGTCATGGCCTACGATCAGCCGTTTGATGCGGTGATCCAGGCCGGCTACGGCGAACATGGCCGTGAAGGCTTGCAGGAATTGCTCAATGTGCCGGTGGTGGATATCACCGAAGCGGCAGCCAGCACCGCGATGTTCCTGGGGCATGCCTACTCGGTGGTCACCACCCTGGACCGCACGGTACCGCTGATTGAAGACCGGCTGAAACTCGCTGGCCTGTACCAGCGTTGTGCATCGGTGCGCGCCAGTGGCATGGCGGTGCTGGAGTTGGAAGAAGACCCGCCGGCTGCCATGGAGGCCATCGTGCGCCAGGCGGAACTGGCCATCCGCGACGACAAGGCTGAGGTTATTTGCCTGGGTTGCGGGGGCATGGCCGGGCTGGATGAGCAGATTCGCCAGCGCACCGGGGTGCCGGTGGTGGACGGGGTGACGGCGGCGGTGATGATCGCCGAATCGTTGGTGCGGTTGGGATTGTCGACATCCAAAGTCAGGACTTATGCGGCGCCAAGGCCGAAGAAAGTCATCGGTTGGCCCGGCAAGTTCGGCCAATGAAGCCGTTAGACTGCACTGAATCTTTGTGCCAACCGCTGCTCGGCAAACTGCTCGATGATGAAATCTACAAACGCCCGGGTTTTGCCGGGTAGCAGTTTGTGTTCGGCGTAATAAATGGAAATATTACCGTCGTCGACGTACCAATCCGGCAGCACTCGCACCACCGCGCCACTGTCGAGGAACGGCACGGCCATGGGCATGCTTACCAGCGCAATACCCAAGCCTTGGGCGCTGGCGAAGCAGGCGGCTTCGGAGTCGCTCATCGTCATCTTTGGCTTGAGCATCAGCGGGCGCTGTTCGCGGTCAGCGCGGGTCAGTTGCCAGGAACGCACGCGGCCGGTTTGCGGTGAGCGGATCAGGATGCCAAGGCAGCGCGATAAATCTTCGGGCACCCGCACGGGCGCACGCTGCGCCAAGTAGTCCGGTGAGGCCACCAGTATCCGGTGCGCAGGCGTCAACTTGCGCGCCACCACGCCCTGGGGCAATTCAAAACCACCGCCAATGGCAGCATCAAACCCTTGGCCGATCAGGTCGACCTGGCGGTTATCGAAATGCCAGTCGGGACTGATATCCGGAAAACGCCGCATGAACGCCCCCAGCAGCGGCACAACATAACGATTGCCGAATACTGTGCCCATGCTGACCTTGAGCGTGCCCACCGGCCGCCCTTCGGCGCTGGCCAGGTTGGCCACGGCGTTCTGGATGGTGGTGAGACTGCCGCTGACCTCGTCAAGAAACAGCTTGCCGGCTTCGGTCAGGGTGAGGCGCCGGGTGCTGCGCTGGAAAAGCCGCACACCCAGGCGCCCCTCCAGCTTGGCGACGCTTTTGCCCACGGCTGCCGGGGTCAGGCTCAGGTGCCGGGCAGCCTCGGCAAAACTGCCACCCTCGGCGCTGCGCACAAAGCATTCGATACTGCCAAAGCTCTCCATACCGTCCCACTCTAAACTTTTGGTTTACACAGACTATAGCAACCACGGTCTACCGGCTCGAACGGGTGAGGTCGATACTCGGCCCATCAACTACTCGGAGATCGACATGACTACATCCAACCTCACCGGCAAAGTCGCCTTGGTCCAAGGCGGTTCCCGCGGTATCGGCGCCGCCATCGTCAAGCGCCTCGCCGCCCAAGGTGCTGCCGTCGCCTTTACCTATGTCAGTTCGACTGCCAAGGCCGAAGCATTGCAGAACAGCGTGATCAGCGAAGGCGGCAAAGCCCTGGCGATTCACGCCGACAGCGCCGATGCCACGGCGATTCGCAATGCGGTCAATGCCACGGTGGAAGCGTTTGGGCGCCTGGATATCCTGGTCAATAACGCCGGCGTGCTAGCCGTCGCCCCGCTGGAAGACTTCACGCTGGAAGACTTCGACCAGACCCTGGCGATCAACGTGCGTAGCGTATTTATCGCCACCCAGGAAGCCGCCAAGCACATGGGCGAAGGTGGCCGCGTGATCAATATCGGCAGCACCAATGCCGAGCGCATGCCATTTGGTGGTGGCGGCCCTTACGCGATGAGCAAGGCGGCGCTGGTGGGTTTGACCAAGGGTTTGGCGCGGGATCTGGGGCCACGGGGTATCACCATCAATAACGTGCAGCCTGGGCCGGTGGATACCGATATGAACCCGGCGAACAGTGAGTTTGCCGAGAGCTTGATTGGGTTGATGGCGGTAGGCAGGTATGGGCATGTGGAGGAGATTGCCAGCTTTGTGGCGTATCTCGCTGGGCCGGAAGCCGGGTATATCACGGGTGCCAGCCTGACCATCGACGGTGGTTTCAGCGCCTGATTTTTGGGAGAACCGCAAACCAAATGTGGGAGGGGCGGTGCGACGATTCGACTTGCTCCCGATGGCGGTGGGTCAGCTATAGATAACTGACTGATACACCGCTATCGGGAGCAAGTCGAATCGTCGCACCGCCCCTCCCACATTTTGACCTTATTGGGTCAGGACATGGGTGGCAAGCCGTAGGCCGCCAGGTCAAAGTCGGCGAGCTTGCGGATGATCTGGTCAGCATGCTGGTACTTGCTGTCAGCCATGGCTTCATCGGGCACGGCAATAGCGGTCATGTGAGCAGCCTTCGCTGCAGTCACGCCGAACGGCGAGTCTTCGAACACCAGGCAATCCTCGGGCGCGACACCCAAACGGCGCGCGGCGGTGAGGAAGATGTCCGGCGCTGGCTTGGCGGCGCCGACTTCGGGGTCGTCCGCAGTGACGATAGTGTCGAACAGACCAAACCATTCGCGGTGCAGGGTAGTCTTGTGGCCGAACGAGTTGCGCGAGGAACTGGTGCCCACCGCAATCGGAATATTGTGCGCCTTCAAGTGCCGCACCAACGCCTCGGCGCCCGGCATGCCCAGGGCCTTGGGAAAACGCTCGCTCATCAGCGGTTCGCGAATCTCCAGAAACTCGGCAGGCGTGATCGGCAAGTCCAGCGCCTTGACCACGTAATCGGCCAGATCCTGGGCACCCCGCCCAATAATGTGCTGCTTGATCCCCCAGTCATAGGTACGGCCATAGCGCTCGGCGATGATCTGCGTGACTTCGGTGTAGATGCCTTCGGTATCCAGCAACAACCCGTCCATATCGAAAATCACGGCCTTGATCGGGACAGCGGTACGCGGTGCATTCATCACAACACAACCTTAGGGCAAGGACTAAAAGGATTCAGCACAATAACGGCCACGCTTGCCGGCAAGCAACCCTTTAGACTGTCAGCCCCCTTATTTCGAAGTACTTATAATGCTCTACCGTTTAGCCGCCGACGGCCTCGTGCTGTTTCACCTGACCTTTATCCTGTTCGTGCTGTTCGGCGGCCTGCTCACCCTGAAGTGGCCACGGGTGATGTGGCTGCACTTGCCCGCCGTTGCCTGGGGAATCGCCGTGGAGGTGCTCCACCTGCCCTGCCCGCTCACCCGCTGGGAAAACCTGTTTCGCCACATGGCCGGGCAGGACGGTTATGGGGGCGGGTTTATCGAGCACTACATCCTGACGCTGATCTACCCCGCCGGGCTCACTCCGAATATTCAACTGATGCTGGGGGCGGTGGTGGTGGTGATCAACGTCACAGTGTATGGGCTGGTTATCCGGCGCCTTCTCCGTAGACCTACTAGCCTGAACCTTTAAGGATCCCCAATGGAACACTCCACCGAATTTCCCGTACTGCTGTTTTCCTACGGCACCCTGCAAGACAAAGCCGTACAACTGGCCAACTTCGGCCGCGAACTCCTCGGCCAGCACGACGCGATGCTGGGCTACTCCCAAAGCTGGGTAGAGATCACCGACCCCGCCGTATTGGCCACCAGCGGCAAGACCCACCACCCCATCGTCGCGCCCACCACGGAAAAGGGCTGCAGCGTTGAAGGCATGGTCTTTCAGATTTCCGAACAGGAACTCGCGGCAGCCGATGCCTATGAAGTGTCGGACTACAAGCGCGTTTCAGTGGCATTGGCGTCGGGCCTGACAGCCTGGGTGTACGTGCAAGCCTGAACATGAAACCTTGGCTGGTTGATTTCAATCTGCCAACTGAGCGCTTAGAGTGTCGCCCCCCGAGAATTGAATCTCGAGATCTAGCCCATGGAGTTACACGTGAAATACGTCAGTAAAGTAGTTGCAGCCGCCGTTCTTGGTTTCACCTTGGCAGGTTGCACCGGCACCGCCATGAAAACCCCGCAATACGACGCAAGCCAATACACCGTCATCGGCCACAGCGAAGCCAGCGCCACCGGCATCATGCTGCTGGGCATCATCCCAATCGGCCAGAACAACCGTTTCGTACGCGCCCAGGATGCTGCCATCAAGGCCAAAGGCGGCGACGCGCTGATCAACACCCAAGTGCAGGAAAAGTGGTTCTGGGCCTGGGTACTGAACGGCTACACCACCAAGATTTCCGGTGATGTGATCAAGCTGAAAAACGCGCAATAAAGTAAGCAATTGCCAGGGCACTGACCTCGGCAAGCGACGTATCATGGGCCAGACTTCTCGAGGCTGGCCCATGAACCTCAGTATCGTTTACGCCCTCGCGGCCGCCGCCCTGTTCGGCGCCAGCACCCCGCTCGCCAAAAGCCTCGGCCTGGGCCTCTCGCCCATACTGCTCGCCGGCCTGCTCTACCTGGGCAGCGGCATTGGCCTTGCCAGCGTACGCCTGATCCGCGATCGCGGCTGGGCACCCACCGGGCTGACCCCACCGGAATGGCCCTGGCTACTCGGCGCCATCGCCTTCGGCGGCATCCTCGGTCCCGTCGCCCTCATGTTCGGCCTGACCCGCACCGCCAGCGCCACTGCCTCCCTGATGCTCAACCTTGAATCGGTACTGACCGCCGTGATCGCCTGGGTTGTATTCCGAGAAAACGCAGACCGCCGCATCGTCCTCGGTATGCTCGCCATTGTGCTCGGCGGCGTAGTGTTGTCATGGACCGGCGCTGGCGGTAGCAACCAGGATTGGACCGGGCCGCTTGCCGTTGCGCTGGCTTGCTTGTGCTGGGGAATCGATAACAACCTGACGCGCAAGGTCTCTGCATCTGACGCGGTGTTTATCGCCGCAGCCAAGGGCTTGATTGCAGGGCTGGTAAATTGCAGCCTGGCGCTTTACCTCGGGGCGCAGATTCCCGGCGTGGCGCAGCTGGCGCCTATCTTGCTGGTTGGGTTCCTCGGCTATGGCATCAGCCTGGTCATGTTTGTGCTGGCCTTACGCGGGCTGGGTAGCGCGCGTACCGGGGCCTACTTCTCGACCGCGCCCTTCCTCGGTGCCGCAGTAGCCTTGCTAGGCTTCGCAGAGTCCGTGACCGTGGCGTTCTGGATTGCCTCAGCGCTGATGGCTGTGGGCGTGTGGCTGCACCTGACTGAGCGGCACGCCCATGAGCACCTGCATGAGGCCACGGAACACGGGCATCGGCATGTGCATGATGAACATCATCAGCATGAGCATGGTTTTGAGTGGGATCCGCAGGTGCCCCATAGTCATGTGCATGTTCATGGTGTGATGAGGCATAGCCATGCGCATTTTCCGGATGTGCATCATCGGCATAGGCATTAATGACGAGTTTGTGCGCCAGGTGTTGGCAACACCTTACACACCACTCAGAAGTGACATGCTTGCGCCTCGAAATCGCAACTCCAATGGCTGCCAAGTCGCTCCAGGGCGGCCGAGTTACCGATGATCCGAGAGGCTACGTGCTGTTGATTAAAATGATATGCGGGGGAGCCGCGACGCTTTATGTTTCGAGGACTTCCAGCGACTGATGCTCCACTCGGTTGCGCCCCAGTTTTTTTGCGCGATACAGAAAACTATCTGATTTTTCCAGCAAATCAGTTGCTTCAATTACGCCATCCTGGTGGTTGGAAGCGACACCTGCGCTGATGGTGACAATGCCTGTCGCACTGCCCCTGTGTTCAATTTTTGCAGCCTCTATTGCTGACCGCACTTCCTCAGCGATCCCTACTGCACCTGCCAGTTCCGTCTCTGGAAGCAGGATTACAAACTCTTCCCCACCATACCGAGCAGCCAGGTCGGCCGGACGATTTATATTCTTGCCGACTAACTGTGCAATTCGCCTTAAACATTCGTCGCCGAGAACATGGCCATAATAATCGTTGTACTGCTTGAACCAATCTATATCGATAAGTATGAGCGCTACGCTATTCCCCGTGCGGCATGCTCTGGACCACTCTTGCGCCAGTGTAATGTCGAAACACCTACGGTTGGGCAACCCAGTAAGGCTATCAGTTTTAGCAATAAGTTCTAAATCACGATGCGCAAGACGCAGATCTTCTTCTGCCACCAACAAACGTTGAATTTGTCGGTAAAAGAGAAAGCCCAGACCGGTCAGCACAAAAATGATTAGCGCCACCATAATGGATGCCTGATAGACGTACGTCCACCATGTTGCAAATACTGAGTCTAACGACAATCCCGCTGCTGCGACGATCGGAAGGCCCCGTATGCGGCTGTAGGCATAGACTCGTTCTATCCCGTCCACAACGGAAGTCAGGCTTGCTGTTCCGTCGTTGCTGTTTATCAAATATCGACTAAACAGCTCCCCCTTGGCGATATTCGTCGTCATTAGCGCTTCAATCATTGGTCGGCGGGCCAACAAATCGCCGTTATTCAGCGCAAGCAGTATCACCCCTTGTTTGTCTACGTCTAAACGCTCAAAGAAACGTTGAAAATATGCGACAGGCAACGTCGCCAATACCACACCGCTGAAGCTGCCATCCGGATATTGAGTGCGGCGGCTGACAGGGATGATCATGTCGCCAGTGGTGCGGCTCAAAATGACCTGGCCTACATGGATAGCCGAGCCAGGATGATTTTTGTGGTAAATAAAATAAGATCGATCGCTATTGTTCTTCGCGACCGCCTCTGCGGAGAACGAATTGACTACCCAGTCGCCATTCTGGTCGTAAATGAACAATCCTTGAATGCCGTCGGTTGCCTCAACATTGTTGGCCATTACTTTGGATAAGCGAACTCTCTGTTCGGCGTCAAGTTTTTCATGTTCAACGCGTTCTGCAAGATTGCTGAGAATGCTTTCAGCCTGACGCAAGGTATCTTGAGCCTGCTGCTCGGAAGCCCGAACAATGTTATGAACAGCAATTTTGGCATTCGCCAATCGTTCATCCGCCGATTGCTTTAACTGCCAGGCAATTGCGGAAACCAACATGACACACACCAGGAAGATGAACGCTACCAGGCCCACAGAAAGAGCTTTAGGTGTTAATCGACCAGACACGAGCGTGATGGTTTTCATGGACCTCTTCATAGTGTTGGCGTGCTGAACCTTACTGTGAATTTTCTAGGTTCATCAGTATCCAGGTTGAGCGTACCCACAGCGATCAAAATACCAAGTCAATATGGGCTTAATACGCCCAACATGCACGCTATGAATCTACGCAAGATCAACGTTAAGAACCCGCCAGTTCCATGGGCCATTTTTCAGACACCAAAAACCACAAACCCCCGGTTTCTTTAGGAAAACCAGGGGTTTGTGTTTACTTAATGTGGCGGTGAAGGAGAGATTCGAACTCTCGATACAATTTCTTGTATACACACTTTCCAGGCGTGCTCCTTAAGCCACTCGGACACTTCACCGTATCTCGGCAAACCAGTTCAGTCTGTCGAGGCGCGCTAATGTAGTCGAAAGCCTTTCTGATGGCAAAGGTTTTTTTCAGAATTTTCATGCGGTTAGACGGTTATGCCGGGGCGCGTCCGGCAAGGGGCGATGTTTCTGCCATTCTTGGACACCACCAGCACAGGTCTGGCCGGGCTGTTGCGCCTTGCTGCGGGCCGTCTAGCCTTGGGCAGGCGAGGAAAGTCTGACTGGGTAGTCAGTCACGGCGCTTTACCGAGGCGGGCGTGGTGGGTAACGTCTGCGCACGCACTGCTATAAACAGTCCATCTCTATAACAAGCCCTACAAGGAACCGCGTCATGAGTGAGTTGATTGCCTACCACTTCGAAGACGGTATCGCGACCCTGACCTTGAGCAACGGCAAGGTGAATGCCATTTCTCCGGCAGTGGTCAGTGAATTCAATGCTGCGCTGGATCAGGCCGAGAAGGATCGGGCGGTGGTGATCATCACGGGCACGCCGGGGATTTTGTCGGGTGGTTATGATTTGAAGGTGATGACCGCCGGCCCTAAGGAGGCGATCAGCCTGGTGACGTCGGGCTCGACCCTGGCGCGGCGCTTGTTGGCACACCCGTTCCCGGTGATCGTGGCGTGCCCTGGGCATGCGGTGGCCAAGGGTGCGTTCCTGTTGTTGTCGGTCGATTACCGCATTGGCGTGGAAGGCCCGTTCAGCATTGGCCTGAATGAAGTGGCGATTGGCATGACCATGCACCACGCCGGTATCGAGCTGGCGCGGGATCGTCTGCGTAAGTCGGCGTTTCATCGGTCGGTGATCAATGCCGAGATGTTTGATCCCCAAGGCGCCTTGCACGCCGGCTTCCTGGATAAGGTGGTGGCACCGGAAGAATTGCACGCTGCAGCATTGGAAGCGGCGCGTCAGTTGAAGAAGATCAACATGAACGCCCACAAGCACACCAAGTTGAAAGTGCGCCGCGCACTGCTGGAAGCCCTGGACGATGCAATCATCCAGGATCAGGGCCATAACCTGGGTTAATCCCCACACCTGCTTGACTAAAGCCCGACCTAGAGTCGGGCTTTTTCTTACAAACAAACCCGAAACATCTGTAGCCGCTCTAGACAGCCTTTATCGGCATATGTGGAAACATGCGCTTAAACATCGCCTATCTCCTACGTATGTAGGGGCAATTGCCGAATACAGTGCACATCCGTACACTGCGCCACCTTTTGTCCCAATAGGCCGTGTCGATGCTGTTTCTGTTACGTATGTTGTTGATGAGCCTGCACTTTATGGTCGCCGGGGTATTGGGCGTGCTTATCGGTGTGTGCCGTCCGTTCAACCCGGACAACAGTCGCCTCTGCGCCCGCCTCTATGCGTTGCCGGCCATGTGGATTTTGCGTCTGAACGTGAAGACGGATGTCGACTCGCTGCGCAACAAGCCCGGTACCTGCGTGGTGATCGCCAACCATCAGTCCAACTACGACCTGTTTGTGTTTGGCAATGTGGTGCCGCACCGCACGGTATGTATCGCCAAGAAAAGCCTTAAATGGGTGCCGCTGTTCGGCCAGTTGTTCTGGCTGGCGGGGAATGTACTGATTGACCGTGGCAATGCGCACAAGGCGCGGCGTGCCATGCTCACCACCACCCATACGTTGCAGCATGAAGACACTTCGATCTGGGTGTTCCCGGAAGGCACGCGTAACCTGGGCAAAGGTCTGTTGCCGTTCAAGAAAGGCGCGTTCCACATGGCGATCGCGGCCGGTGTGCCTATCGTGCAGGTGTGTGTCAGCAATTACGTGACGCAGATGAAGCTCAATCGCTGGGACAGTGGGGATGTGCTGATACGTTCGTTGCCGCCGATTCCTACCACTGGCCTGACAGTGGATGACATCCCTGAGTTGATGCTGACCTGTCAGACGCAGATGGATGAGTGCATCGCACAGATGGACCGCGAACTTGCAGGAGCGAGCTTGCTCGCGAAAACCGTATAAGCAACACGGGTCACCTGATAGCGCTGCGTAATCGTTGTCGATCTTCGCGAGCCAGCTCGCTCCTACAGGGGAATGGGCAATGTCTGCCAGCAACAACGGAACGCCGTTCAGGCTAAGCTGCCCAATATCTGTCCTCTTAATAAGAAGTGATCTGCACCATGGGTAGAGTTGTTGCGGCCGCCGTTTACAGCGCCGGAAAGAAAGTCACGGATATCACCCTCGATGAAGGCGCAGCCTGGGCTGCCAAACCCGATCACTTTGTGTGGATCGGCCTGGAAGAGCCCAGCGCCCAAGAGTTGAACAACCTGCAACGCCAGTTCAACCTGCATGAACTGGCGATCGAAGATGCCATGGAAAAACACAGCCGCCCGAAGCTGGAAACCTTCGGCGATGCGCTGTTTATCGTCACCTACTCACCGGTGCGCGAGCACGGCAAGCTGGAGTTTATCGAAACCCATATCTTTGCCGGCAACGGCTACATCATCACCGCACGCAACGGTCACTCGGCGTCCTACGGTTTTGTGCGCCAGCGTTGTGAGGCTCGACCGCTGTTGCTGGAGCATGGGGAAGATTTCGTCCTCTATGCGCTGTTGGATTTCGTCACCGAAAACTACCAGCCGGTGAGTGAGGCGATCCACGCCGAGATTGATGAACTGGAACGCAACGTGTTGTGCAGTTCGCTGAGCGAGGGCGATATCCAGAACCTCCACGGCCTGCGCCGCGACGTACTGCGGCTCAAGCGCTATGTGGCGCCGATGGTGGAAATCAGCCAGGAGTTGCAGAAGCTGAGCTTCCCGTTTATCGACAAGAACATGCGCCCCTACTTCCGTGACGTGCAGATCCATGTGACGCGGCAGATGGAAGACCTCACCACCCTGCGCGATATCGCCAGCCAGACCATCGAGATCGGTGTGTTGCTGGAGGCCTCGCGCCAAAGCGTGGTGCAACGCAAGTTCGCCGCGTGGGCAGCGATCCTGGCGTTCCCCACGGCGGTGGCGGGGATTTATGGGATGAACTTCCAGAACATGCCCGAGCTGCAATGGCACTACGGCTATTTTGCGGTGCTCGGGTTTATTGCGCTCGGTTGTACCGGTTTGTGGGCCAGCTTCAAGCGTTCGGGCTGGCTTTAAACCTTGGTTTCAGGCTTGTGCGCAACAAAGCGCATCATCCATTCCGCCACGGTCACGCCGTGGTGGTCGCGCTCCAGGCTGGCAACGCCGTTGGTGTAGACCTTCTCACCCAAAGTTGTCTGAAGAATCTCCAGCAACTCACGGGAATAGTCATGGACAAATTCCGGATGGCCCTGGAAGCACAGCACCTGGTCGCCAATGTGGTAGGCGGCAAACGGGCAAAATTCGCTGGAGGCGATGACCGTTGCGTTCTGCGGCAACGTGGTGACCTGGTCCTGGTGGCTGATCAATAGCCTCAGTTCCGGCACCTCGGGGCTCATCCACGGCGCCTTGGCATCGAGTTTGTAATCGTGGGTGCCCATGCCCCAGCCCTGGCTGGCGCGCTCAGCCTTGCCGCCGAGCAACAGAGCAAGCAACTGGTGACCGAAGCAGACGCCCAGCAGTTTGTCGCCGCGCTCATAACGCTTGAGCAGGTAGGTCTTGAGGGTCTGGATCCAAGGGTCTGTGCCGAAGGAGTCGGCCTTGCTGCCGGTGATCAGGTACGCGTCAAATACTTCGTCATCCGGCGGGTATTCGCCCTGCACCACGTTGTAGACGACAAACTCGGCGGCAATCGGTTGCTTGGAGAACAGGCGCTTGAACATCTGCCCGTAGCCTTGATACTCATCGATCAAAGCAGGACGCAGAATATCGGTTTCCAGGATGCAGACGCGTAGCGACATAAAAAATACCTGACACGGCGATGGGAATAATGCACACCCCAGAGCCTGCCTTGAAATACCTCCCCAAAGCAAGCCCTCAATGGCCGCCCACACGCCCTGTAGGAGCGAGCTTGCTCGCTCCTACAGTAAGGCGTTTAGAAGATTGCACCTTTTGCGGCTTTTTCCAGCAACAACGCCGGCGGCGAGAAGCGCTCGCCATACTGCTCAGCCAGGTAGCGGGCACGGGCGATAAAGTCGTTCAGCCCGTACTGGTTGATAAACTGCAGCGCGCCGCCACTCCACGCGGCAAAGCCGATGCCGAAGATCGAACCGACGTTGGCGTCAGCCGTGGACATCAACACGCCCTCCTCCACGCAGCGCACGGTTTCGATGGCCTGGATAAACAGCAAGCGGTCGCGCACGTCCTGGGGTGAAATCTGCTTGCCGGGCTGTTCGAAGCGAGTTTTCAGCTCGGGCCACAGATGCTTCTGGCCACCGGCGGGATAATCGTAAAAACCGCCGCCTGCCGCCTTGCCTGTGCGTTTGTATTCGTTCACCAGTAGATCGATCACCGCCGTCGCTGGGTGGCTCGGCATGGCTTTGCCTTCGGCCTGCAGATCCTTGGCGGTTTGCTGTCGGATATGGCTCATCAGGCTGAGGGACACTTCATCAGACACCGCCAGCGGCCCCACCGGCATGCCGGCCTTGCGCGCTTCGGTCTCGATCATTGGCGCAGCCACACCTTCGCCGAGCATGGCGATGCCTTCGTTGGTGAAAGTGCCGAACACCCGTGAGGTAAAGAAGCCGCGACTGTCATTGACCACAATCGGGGTTTTCTTGATTTGCAGTACGAAGTCGAAACCTCGGGCCAGGGTTTCGTCGCTGGTGTGGGCGCCCTTGATGATTTCCACCAGAGGCATCTTGTCCACGGGGCTGAAGAAGTGCAGGCCGATAAACTTGGTTTGATCGGGCACCGCCGTGGCCAGCCCGCTGATAGGCAAGGTGGAGGTGTTGGAGGCGATCACTGCGTCGGCACCGACCACGCTTTGCGCAGCAGCCGAGACCTTGGCCTTGAGTTCGCGGTCTTCGAATACAGCCTCGATGACCAGGTCGCAGCCAGCCAAGTCGGCGTCATCCTGCGTCGGATGAATGCGCGCCAGGGTGGTTTCCCGCTGCTCTGCGGTCAATTGCCCACGGCCGACTTTCTTGTCCAGCAACGCGGCCGAGTGTGCCTTGCCTTTTTCGGCTGCGGCGAGATTGATGTCCTTGAGCACCACGTCGATACCCGCACAGGCACTGACATATGCGATGCCAGCGCCCATCATCCCGGCGCCCAGTACACCGACCTTGCGCGTGACGTAGGGCGCCAGCCCCTGCGGCCGCGAACTGCCGGCGTTGATTTCGTTGAGCTGGAACCAGAAGGTGCTGATCATGTTTTTCGCCACTTGCCCGGTCACCAGTTCGGTGAAGTAGCGGGTTTCGATCAGGTGCGCGGTGTCGAAGTCCACTTGGGCACCTTCCACGGCGGCACAGAGAATTTTCTCCGGCGCCGGGAAACAGCCATTGGTTTTGCTGCGCAACATCGACGGGGCAATGGCGAGCATCTGCGCGACTTTCGGGTTCGACGGCGTACCACCTGGGATCTGGTATGCCTTGCTGTCCCACGGTTGCCTGGCCTCAGGATTAGCGAGAATCCAGGCGCGGGACTTGGCCAGCAGCTCATCGCGATCAGTCGCCAACTCATCAATCAAGCCTGCTTGCAGTGCCTGGGCGGGCCGAACTTTTTTGCCTTCGAGCAAATACGGCAGGGCTTTTTCAAGGCCCAGCATGCGCACCATGCGCACCACTCCGCCGCCGCCCGGCAACAGGCCTAGGGTGACTTCGGGCAGGCCGAGCTGAACGGCTTTGTCGTCCAGCGCAACCCGATGATGGCAGGCCAGGCAAATCTCCCAGCCGCCGCCCAAGGCGGCACCGTTGATCGCGGCCACCACCGGTTTGCCGAGGGTTTCCAGGCGCCGCAGCTGCGCCTTCAACTCCAGCACGCTGTGGTAGAAATCCTTGGCGTGGGCCTTGTCGACCTTGATCAATTCATTGAGGTCGCCACCGGCAAAAAAGGTCTTCTTTGCCGAGGTGAGAATTACCCCGGCAATCTCGTCCTTTTCCGCTTCCAGGCGCGCGACGGTGGCCGCCATGGCCTCGCGGTAGGCGGCGTTCATGGTGTTGGCGCTCTGGCCGGGCATGTCGAGGGTCAGCACCACGATCTGATCCTGGCCTTTTTCGTAACGGATGGCATCGGTCATGACAAATTCCTTAGGCTCAGAGGCGTTCGATAATGGTGGCGATGCCCATGCCGCCGCCCACACAGAGGGTGGCCAGGCCGTAGCGTTGCTGGCGCACCTCCAGCTCGTCGAGCAAGGTGCCGAGGATCGCGCAACCGGTGGCGCCCAACGGGTGGCCCATGGCGATGGAACCGCCATTGACGTTGACCCGAGCGGCGTCGATGCCCATGTCCTTGATGAACTTGAGCACCACCGAGGCAAACGCTTCGTTGACTTCGAACAGGTCGATGTCTTCAACCCGCAGGCCGGCCTTGGCCAGTGCCTTGCGGGTGGCGGGCGCGGGGCCGGTGAGCATGATGGTCGGGTCGGTGCTGGTCACTGCCGTGGCGACAATGCGCGCTCGCGGTTGCAGGCCCAGTTCGCGGCCTTTGGCCTCAGAGCCGATCAACATCAACGCGGCGCCGTCGACAATGCCGGAGCTATTGCCTGGCGTGTGCACATGCTGGATGCGTTCCACATGGCTGTAGACCCGCAGTGCGGTGGCGTCGAAACCCATCTGGCCCATCATTTCGAAGCTGGGCTTGAGCTTGCCCAAGCCGTCGAGCGTGGAGTCGCCACGGATAAACTCGTCATGGTCCAGCAGCACGATGCCGTTCTGGTCCTGCACCGCGATCAGCGACTTGTTGAAGGAGCCGTCTGCCCGTGCCCTGGCGGCTTTCTTTTGGGACTGTAGGGCAAAGGTGTCCACATCCTGGCGAGTGAAGCCTTCCAGGGTGGCGATGAGGTCGGCGCCAATACCTTGGGGCGTGAAGTGGCTGTGCATATTGGTGTGCGGGTCGAGCACCCAGGCACCGCCATCGCTGCCCATGGGCACGCGGGACATGGATTCGACACCGCCGACCACCACCAGGTCTTCGAAGCCGGAACGCACTTTCATCGCCCCCAGGTTGACCGCTTCCAGGCCCGAGGCGCAGAAGCGATTGACCTGCACGCCGGCGACGCTGATGTCCCAGTCCGCTACCAGCGCGGCCGTCTTGGCGATATCGGCGCCTTGGTCGCCCACCGGGGTGACGCAGCCCAGAACAATGTCATCGACTTGGCGGGTATCGAGGTCGCTGCGTTGCGCCAGCGCCGTGAGCAAGCCGGCTACCAGGTTTACCGGCTTGACGCTGTGCAGGGCACCGTCGGCCTTGCCTTTGCCTCGGGGCGTGCGTATCGCATCAAAGATCAAAGCTTGGGTCATGACATCCTCGAACCGCTGTGGGTGTGTGCCCCTACCTTAGGCCCGATTGACACGGTTTCAATGACGGATGCGCTCATTGCTTTTGACCCCCTCGCTCGGACGAACGGTAGGTAACGATGAGAAATGCCTGATTAATCGTTTTAGCTGTCTAGCCTTAGGGCTCGCGTCAAGATGGCAATGAGCCTCATGCCTTTTTTAGCGCAAATCGTGATTAGCTGATATGAAATGGATCTAAGCCAAGAAGAGCGGGCGCTCTAAGGTTAAATCTGTAAGACGCTGCTGCCGGGTTTTGCTGGAGCAGCTGTAAGAAAAGTGCAACGTCACCTCGCGATACTGAAATAAAACCGGCACGCATTTGACGCTCAGGAATAACAACAAATTAGGCAGTCAGCCATGTTCAAACATTCGAAAGTACGTCAGGCGGGACTTATTCTGTTCGCCACCACACTGATTCTGATCTTGCCCAACTTGACCAAAGTTATTGGGTAACCACTCCACAACCACATTCTGTGCATTCACAGCATCGGGTTTGCAGCTTTTGGCAGCACCTGCCGGGACATTGCGCTTAGCGCTCCTGTTGCAGGGGCTGTCTTTTTGCGCGCCGATTTCCGCTATCTTGGGCGCCATCATTACTTCGTACCGGGCCACTGCCTTGAAATCGATCCTCGCCTTATTTGCCCTGCTGTTGAGCCTTCCTGCAGCCGCTGCACAACTGACCATCGAATTGGACCACGCCAGCAAGACCTGGCAGACCGCCGACCTGCTCAAGCACCCGCAGGCGCAGACCGTGCAGATCGTCGATGACGTGTCCTACAAACGCAGCATGACCTATCGCGCGGTGCCCCTGGCGGCGCTCCTGCCGGGTCTGAAGCCTGCGAATCACCTGCAAGCCGTCGCCCTTGACGGCTTCGCCGCCGAACTTACCGCCGCGCCATTGTTGGCAAAAACCGGCGCCCGCGCCTGGCTGGCGGTGGAAGACCCGGCCCATCCCTGGCCGGCGCTGGCGCAAGGCAAACCCAGTGCCGGGCCGTTCTACATGGTGTGGACCCACCCGCAAGCCGGGCATATCAGCCCGGAGCAGTGGCCGTTCCAAGTCTCCAGAATCAAGCAATTGCAGACAGTCGCCGAACGTTTCCCCGCGTTGTTGCCGGACCCGAAGTTGGCGGCGGATGATCCGGTCAACCTGGGCTTTGCGTTGTTCCAGAAGAACTGCCTGGCTTGCCACCGCCTCAATGGCGCCGGCGATGCCCAGATGGGGCCGGACCTGAACATTCCCTACAACCCCACCGAATATTTCGGCGGCGATTTCCTCAAGCGCTACATCCGCGACCCGCAAAGCCTGCGGCACTGGCCGCAAGCGAAGATGCCAGCGTTTGCGGCCAGTGTGCTGCCGGACAACGAGTTGGATTTGCTGCTGGGGTATTTGCAGCATATGGCGGGGCGCAAACAACAACCTTAACCCTGGCGCAGTTCCCACATTTGATCTGTGTGGACCTGGAGGTTATTGCTGCTGCACTGAAACCTCCGTCGGTGCGACGAACACCTTGGCATGCATCTGCTCATGCCCGCCCCCACGGCGCATGCCGCGCACCGGGCAGGCGTCGAGGTAGTCCAGGCCCACGGCCAGTTTCAAGTGCCGCTCCGGCCGGGCCAGTTGGTTGGTCACGTCAAAACTGTACCAGGCATCATCCAGCCAGGCTTCGGCCCAGGCATGGCTGGCCAGGTGCGTGCTGTCTTCGGTGTACAAATACCCCGATACATAACGCGCAGGAATGCCCAGGCTGCGTGCGCAAGCCAGGAACGCATGGGTGTGGTCCTGGCACACGCCCGCAGCACCAGCGAAGGCCTGGGCGGCGCAGGTGTCGACTTCGGTCGCCCCCGGCGTGTAGACCATCTTATGGTGCAACGCCTGCATCAGGTCGATCAGCGCCGTACGGTCACGACGCTGGTGGCAGTGCTGCCCGGCAAACTGGCGCAGGGCATCGTCGGGCTCGGTCAGGCGCGTACAGCGCAGGAACGGAAAGGCAGACTGGCTTTCGTGCTCGGCCTCGCGTAATTCGTCGATCTCCACCTGACCCCGGGCGCCGATGATGATGGCATCGTGGGGTTCGTCCAGGGTCAACACATGCAGGATGTTGCCGAATGGGTCCACCTGCGCTCGCACCGGACGCGGCAGGTCGAGTTGCCAGCTCAGCACATGCTGGCGCTCGCTGTCATGGGGTGTAAGGCGCAGGTACTGGATGCTGGCGCGCACCTGGTCCTCATAGTGGTAGGTGGTTTCGTGGCTGATGGAGAGTCTCATGCCGCCTCCAGGTAGGAACTGTAGATGGCATCGCCCAACTGGCGAACCAAAGGAATAAAGTCGGTCAGCCAGGCGTGCAGGCCTTCCTCGAGGATTTCGTCGATCGCGGTAAAGCGCAAGCGCGCGTCCATCTCGGCGGCCAGGCGCTGGGCCGGGCGGCCATTAAGGCCGGGCAGGCTGGCGAGGATCTGGTCGATCTCTTCAGTGCAAGCCCGCAGCGAGCGCGGGACATCGGCGCGTAACAGCAGCAGTTCAGCCACTTGCCGAGCACCCGGGGCATCACGATAGATCTCGGTGTACGCCTCGAACGACGACAACGCGCGCAGCAACGCACTCCATTGGTAGTACGCGTGAGCCGTGCCATCGCTGACCGCCGCTGCCTGGTCACCAGCCATTTCGTAGCGCGCATCCAGCAAGCGCAGGGTGTTATCGGCGCGCTCGATAAAGATGCCCAGGCGGATAAAACGGAAGGCATCATTACGCATGATGGTGCCGTAGGTGGCGCCTCGAAACAGGTGGGAACGCTCCTTGACCCATTCACAAAACCGGCTCATACCGTAGCGGCTCAACCCCTGCTGGGCGATATCGCGAATATCCAGCCAAGTGGCGTTGATGTTTTCCCACATGTCGGCGGTAATTCGACCACGCACCGCATGGGCGCTGGCCCGCGCAGCGCCCAGGCAGCTGTAGATGCTGGCTGGGTTGGCCGCATCCAGCGCAAAAAAGTGCAGCAGGCGTTCGGCATCCAACTGGCCGTGGCGCTCGTGGTAATCCTCCAGGGTACCGGTGATCAGCAACGGCATAGCCAATTCGTGCAGGCCATCGCCGCGCCCATCCTGGGGCATCAGCGACAGCGAATAGCTGACATCGAGCATGCGTGCGAGGTTTTCGGCACGTTCCAGGTAACGCGACATCCAGTACAGATCCGAGGCAGTTCTACTCAACATGGCATCATTCCTCGACCACCCAGGTGTCTTTGGTGCCGCCGCCCTGGGACGAGTTGACCACCAGCGAACCCTCGCGCAGGGCCACGCGGGTCAGGCCGCCAGGCACCACACGGGTTTCCTTGCCAGAAAGCACGAACGGACGCAGGTCGATATGCCGCGGGGCAATGCCGTTTTCGACAAAGGTGGGGCAAGTGGATAAACACAGGGTCGGCTGCGCGATATAGGCGTGGGGCTTGGCCTTGATGCGCGCACGGAAGGCTTCGATTTCAGCGGTGGTGGACGCAGGGCCTACCAGCATGCCGTAGCCGCCGGAGCCTTGGGTTTCCTTGACCACCAAGTCGGGCAGGTTGGCCAGTACGTGGGACAACTCGTCAGGCTTGCGGCATTGAAAGGTCGGAACGTTCTGCAGGATCGGTTCTTCGTCCAGATAGAAGCGAATCATCTCAGGAACGAACGGGTAGACCGATTTGTCATCGGCTACCCCGGTGCCAATGGCATTGGCCAGCACCACATTGCCGCAGCGATAGGCAGCAAGCAGGCCGGGCACACCGAGCATGGAGTTCGGGTTGAAAGCCAGCGGGTCGAGGAACGCGTCATCAAGGCGGCGGTAAATCACGTCCACTGCCTTGGGGCCATCAGTGGTGCGCATGAATACGCGGTCATCGCGCACGAACAAATCCGCGCCTTCCACCAACTCCACGCCCATTTCCCGGGCAAGGAAGGCATGTTCGAAGAACGCGCTGTTGAAACGCCCCGGTGTCAGCACCACCACACTGGGGTTATCCAGGGGGCTGGAGCTTTTCAGGGTATCGAGCAGCAGGTTGGGGTAATGATCGATGGGCGCAATGCGCTGCGCGGCGAACAGCTCGGGGAACAGGCGCATCATCATCTTGCGGTCTTCAAGCATGTAGCTGACGCCGCTGGGCGTGCGCAGGTTGTCTTCCAGCACGTAGTAGGTGCCGTCGCCATCGCGTACGAGGTCGACCCCGGAGATGTGGGAATACAGATCGCGGTGCAGGTTCAGCCCCTGCATTGCCAACTGGTACTGCTCATTGGCCAACACCTGTTCGGCGGGGATGATGCCGGCCTTGATGATGCGTTGTTCGTGGTACAGGTCGGTGAGAAACATGTTCAGCGCCTTGACCCTCTGGATGCAGCCACGCTCGACAATTCGCCATTCACTGGCCGGAATGCTGCGGGGGATGGTGTCAAAGGGAATCAGGCGCTCAGTGCCTAACTCGTCCCCGTAGAGGGTGAAAGTGATCCCCGCCCGGTGAAACAGCAAGTCGGCTTCGCGCCGGCGCTGAGCCAGCAGTTCGGTGGGAGTGTCGGCCAACCAGCGGGCAAACTCGCGGTAATGGGGGCGGACCTGCCCTGCCCCATCGTACATTTCATCGTAATAAGTGCGGATCATGCCGTACTCCTTGTCACCCGGACGCCAGAACCTTCGCAAGGCCCGTGCCAGCGGCATAAACACTTAGTAATCAATGGGTTGGATAACAGGAAAATTCCTGTCGCACCGTCCTGGTGCGCAGGAACGCCCGGTGTCACGCCGCACGCGTCATTACAAGGCGGTATTTGACTATCAACAGCATAGCCAGAGTTGATTTCAGTGCCCGGTCGGCACTGTAGATAATCGCTTCCATCAGCTGAACAGGACATGTCCTACAGCAAAACCCTTTGTGCAAGCGGTACTGTGTTACTTCGTGTACTGATCTGCTCCCTCGAGCTTCCCTTTACGCCACCCCATTGGGGTGGCTTTTTTTTGCGCGTAACAAAACCAGTGCATGTTCCGACAGCCCCCAAACAAAATCGGCCGACCCAAAGGTCAGCCGATACGCTGCGCTGCTCATAAAAAACCAACTACATGGGTAACCCACGCACCTCCTGCTTGACGCCCCATCCTTCAATGATCCCGCCCAGGGGCTCGACCACCGCCTCAAAGTCCTGCTCGAAGTCTCCTATGCCGTCGTAGGTTGCGAACATGATTTTGCTCAGTTCCAAGTACCAGGCGCCATCGTCGCGCGCGCTGACCTGGGCATTCAGGGATTCCCCACGAAATCGACCCGCAGCCCTGCGCGCCCGTTCCTCATCCGGGAAAATGGCGTAGAACTCGATGGGGTGAAAACGTGAGAAGTCGAAGCCGCCTTCTTTCATGCGGCGCAGAACGTTGGTGCTGATGTCTTCTTGATAGGCTGTGCTCATGAAACGTCCTCCTCAAACCGATGGATAGACTTTCCGTGCTTCCCGAAGCCCGCGCCCTACTGGCGCGGGGACTACGGCAGTAACAACACCGCTGGAAAACAAGCATGTAGCTGACAAGACCAGACCTTAGCGATTCATTCGCTGATCTCGATTGCAGAGTAGCGCGAAGCTATCGCCTCCACCAGAGGCGCTTGAACGACAGATAGGGATTGTTCAGGCAGAGGGAGAAATATCGAGAATCTGGATACTATTCTGGTCTTTGAGAATCTTTACGGTTGGCTCGGGTTTGCGGCCTTCAAGATCATTGAGGTCGAGTTCGGCAGCAATCGGCACCAGCTTGTTACGAATCATATGCGCCGCATCTTCGAGGCTGGGCTTTTGATCGCAGCTGAACTGCTCCACGGACTGCACACCGTGATCATCAACGAAGGTAATCTGCCACTTTTGCATCGGTGCCTCCTCGATAAAACCCGTAGGTGGGCTTACCTCTATCTGGACCTTGAGGGCTCGCCAAACGTTCCACTCAAGGCCGGAGACACCTGATCAGTTGCACTTATTTTTCAGCGTGTTCTTTCAAGGCTTTCAAGGTGTTGAACGGCGCGTCCACCACGAACTTGTTGGCCAACCACGACGGCACGCTGCCACCTGGCTCAGTGTGTACCTGATAGGTGACTTCAGTCTCGTTGGCGCCTTTGGGCACCAGTTTCCAGAAGCCATCAACCTGGGCGACTCGCACGTAGCCTTTTTCTTCCGGCTTGTAGGTCGGTACACCCTGCAACTTGCGGGTGACGGTGCCATCGGCATCCTTGGTGGTCGTGACATGAATATACGAGTCACGATCCGTCACAGGGAACGGCGCCTTGAATTGGGTGTAGGTCCAGGCTTCATCGCCTTTCTTGTCGACGAGTTTCTGGGATTTGCATTCGTGGATCCACGAGCAAGCGCCAGCCACGTCTTCCTGCAGAGCCTGGATCTTGGCGACCGGCGCCTTGATTACAGTCACACCGCGATACGCCTTGTACTTGGAGCCGGCAATTTCGCTCAGGGACACCTTGATACCGTCTTCATCCTTGGCGACTTGCCAATTCTCAGCCTGGGCAGTGGCAGCAAACAACACAGTAAAACCGCACAGCACAGCCATTCGTTTCAGCGAACCCATTGTTGTATTCCTTATTGTTGAAGTTCCAATAGTAAAGCCCATCAAGCCGCCGTCATCTGTTCCCACCAGCCGATCAGCCGGATCGCGTCGGCCTGGTCGTTGCCACAGACCTCCAGATCCGCCTTGAAATCACTGCACACCGCTGGCCGTTCCGGTTGACCGAACAACTGGCACAGTTGTTCGACCGACAGGTGCAGGCAGCGAACGCCTGCCGGTTTGCCCTGGGGCATTCCTGGCAACGGTGAACTGATGGAGGGGGCGATGCAGCATGCGCCACAGCCTTCACGGCATTTCATGACCAGCAGGTCCTCGACGACTCAATAGGGATGGCCGGGCTAGAGTACGCCCTTAAACAGCCGTTTTAAAATGGTCCAACAGGGGTTTTTCGCACAAAACAAACGTGACTGACCAGTCTGCGACAGATGGTCGGCGTATTGGGTCACCTGTGGCTGCACAGTTTTATTGCTTGAATTCGAAATCCAGCGCGGCACCTTCTACATCACGGCGCTCATCGTTACGCAGTTGCAGCTTCATCTCATTGCTGAGCAAGCGGCCGTTGATCTGGAACGCACTGTCGTCGGTGGGCTTTTCGCCAAACATCGGCGGCAGCAAGGGCACGCTCTTGGGTTTGGGCATGGTGCCGATCGGCTGCAGCAACCTGACCATGTCCGAGGGTAGGGACAGGTCCAACTGTGCCGGTGGCAGTTTGGTCTGGGCGATTTCATGGGCCGACTTGGACTTGCTCGCCACGGGTGCACGCTTTTTGGTCGATGCGGCTTTTTTCTGGGTGGGGGCCTTTTTCGCAGGAGTTGGTTTCTTCGCAGAGGGCTTTTGCTCGGCACTGACAGTGGGCTTGCTGTCAGCCACCGGCGGTGCTGCCAGCACAGTGCCAACATTGCACAGGCTTAACAGGCCAATCACCAAAGTAACGCGGAAAATAGAAGTCATATCGCCAACAGCATTAACGGCAGAAGGCCATATGCTCGCTTGTTGTGGGCGGCATGACAAGGGTACAGATCAGTGTTGTCCCCTTTGCACGCCTCAAAAGCCCGCCGCGGTCTCCTGGCACAACTGGTTGGCAAGCATGCCCAGGGTCATCAACGCACGCTCTGCCTCGCGGTTCCACGGGGTACCGCAATTGAGGCGAATACAGTGGTTGAACTGTTCCGTATTACTGAAGATCAGCCCCGGTGCAATGCTGATGCCCTGCTGCAAGGCGCGCACGTGCAGTTCCTGGGTATTGACCCGCCCCGGCAAACTGACCCACAGGATAAAGCCGCCGGTCGGGCGGGTCATCTGGGTGCCTTCAGGGAAATATTGCTGCACCGCCAGTTGGAAAGCGCTGAGGTTCTTGCGGTATTCCTGGCGGATATAGCGCAGGTGGCGGTCGTAGCCACCGTTTTCCAGGTACGCCGCGACGCCCATCTGCGTGACACTGCAGGCGGAGTGGGTGCTGAACATTTGCAGGCGCTGGATTTCCTGCTGGTACTTGCCGGCAATCATCCAGCCGATGCGCACGCCCGGGGACAAGGTCTTGGAAAAACTCGAGCAATAGATGACCCGATCAAGACGGTCATAGGCTTTCAGGGCCTTGGTGCGGCCCAGTTCGAACATCAACTCGCCATAGATGTCGTCCTCGACGATCTGGATATCGAAATCCGACGCCAGGCGCAGCAACTGCTTCTGCCGCTCCTCGGGCATGGTACCGCCCAAGGGGTTGCTCAGGCGCGTGGTCAGCACCAGCGCCTTGATCGACCATTGGTTGGCGGCCAGTTGCAAGGCTTCCAGGCTCATGCCCGTGGCCGGGTCGCTGGGGATCTCGATGACCTTGAGGCCGAGCAAATCCGCCAGTTGCAGCAAACCGTAGTACGTCGGGGATTCGGCGGCGATCAGGTCGCCAGGCCGTGTCAGCACGCGTAAGGACATCTGCAACGCATCGACGCAGCCGTGGGTGATCACCACCTCGGAAGGATCCACCACCACACCGGCATCGCGCATGCGGATCGCCACCTGGCGGCGCAACGGTTCGAAACCGGGGCTGAACATGTAGCTGAATGCCCGCGGGCTCTGGAACCGTGTGACCTTGGCCAACTGCTGGTGCAGCGCCCGCACCGGAAGGTAGTCGACACTCGGCACCGCAGCGCCCAAGGGGAACACCCCTTCTCGGCGCGACTCGACCAATACCTGCTGGATGATACTGCTGCGGGTGACCAACCCTGGGCGCTCGACCCGTGCGATGTCTGGCGTCGGCGCCGTGAGTGCTGGGGTCTGGTGTACGTAGTAGCCCGACTGCGGCCGCGCCCGGATCAGCCCCTGGTCTTCCAGGTTGGCGTAGGCCTGCAGCACCGTGGCATGGCTCACATTGAGCTGGGAACTCATCTTGCGCACCGACGGCACGCGTTCCCCCGGTTGGTAGACACCGCGACGGATGTCCTCAGCCAGTTGCTGGGCAATACGCTGGTAAAGCAACAGATTGGTCATGACGCAGCACTCGATTACACGGGCATTTTATTGTTGTGTGAAACATACCGGCACAGTTTAGAAGTGTACGGGGACAGTTGCCACAATAGTCGAGCGCGGGCGGGAGTGACAGCGAAAACTGTAAAGGGAGTACGCCTAACAACATGTGGGAGGGGGCTTGCTCCCGATGACGGTGTATCAGTCAAAGATGTTGCAACTGAACTACCGCTATCGGGAGCATGCCTCCTCCCACATTAAATCGGAGCCTGGCGCTCAGCGAGCAGCGCCCAGTTGGCCCTTCTCGTCAGAGAACACAATTTCCACCCGGCGGTTCTGCGCGCGGCCGCGCTCGGAGGCGTTGGCTTCTACCGGGTATTGGTCGCCATAACCCTCGACCTCGATACGCTTGTCGTCGATACCGAGGTCCATCAGCAGGTCTGCCACCGATTGGGCACGGTCGCGGGACAGTTTCAGGTTCTCCGGCTCGCCCCCGGTGTTGTCGGTGTAGCCCTCGATGCGCACTCGACGCTTGGGGTTCAGTTGCAGGAACTGCACGATCTTCAGCACGGTACGGTTGGCCGAGTTTTGCAGTTCGGCTTCGCCGGTGTCGAACAGCACATCCCCCAGGGTCATCACCAGGCCACGGTCGGTCTGGGTGGTGAGGCTGGCGATTTGTGCTTCAACCCATTTGCCCTGTTGCTGCACGCTGGCCAGCTTGTTTTCGCGCAAGGCCAGTTGCAGGCGCTGACGCTCCAACTCGAGCTGGGCGCCGCGTTCGGCATTGAGGCCCTGCTCGGTGTGTTCGCGGGCGATGGCGCTGTAGCGTTGGCTCAGGTAGGCGTAATGCACCACGTCGGCGCCGCTGCCCCAGTAGCTGGACAGGCGATCGGCACGGGCCAGGGATTCTCCGGCGCGGATCACATCCTTGGGCGCGAAGCGCAGCACGTTGGCGTCTTCCTTGACCTTCTGGAAGTCATCGCCGGCCTGTTGCAACGCCTGCTCGCTGGTGGGTTGGCTGGCGCACCCGCCCAGTACCGCAGTGCCCAGCAGCAACACACAGCCCAAACCACGGATCATCGGGCTCATTGCGCGTCTCCCAGCTGCAGTTGCTTGCGCAGGCGGGTGATGCGGGTATTGAGCACGTTCAATTGCTCCTGGCTTTTGGCGGTCAGCACTTTGGCTTCAGCGAGACGCGCATCCAGCTCGGCCTGTTCGGCCCGCATACGTGCGTGCTTGTAGGATTGGTCGGCCATGTTGGACTGGGCCCTGGCGAATTTGTCTTCGGCCAGTTTCAGTTCGGGCGATTCGTCGGTGTTGACGCCAACCGCGGTGGCTTGCTCCAAGGCTTGCTGGGTCAGGCGCATTTGTTCGTTCGGCGCAGGATCGGCTGCACATCCCGCCAGAGCGACAACGGCGAGGGCCGCGAAAAGAGGTCGAAAAATCACTGTAAATCCCTACTTTGTTGGGGTGCCGACGGGTTGCTGCAATTGCGCTTTCCAGCGCTCCAGATTGCGCTGCAGCGCGGCTTGCGCAACACCGGACGCGGGCAATTCTGTCATCTTTTTGGTCAGCTGTCCGCGCAGCCACGGATCGTTGCACGCCGAGTTATGGGAAATCGCCAAGTACAGGCCAGGCTGATCGACAGGCACTTCATGGGCGACCAAGTCGTTACTCATGCCCAAGGTCTGGGCCATGGCCATGCCGGAATAGCGCCCGGCCAGCACATAGTCCACTTCCCCCAGCAACAGCTTCTGGAACGCTGGCGTCAGGTTCGGCAGGCGTTGCAGGTTGAGCTGCTGGCCGGCGAAGGTTTCGAATTCAGCGCTCAGGCGGGCACGCTCCGATACCGCGCCCTTGTGGCCGTGCAGGTCAGCCGCCGTGGTGTAGGCCAGCGGCGAATCCTTGCGCGTCCAGACCAGGTAATCGGTCTGCATCAACGCCGGATGGATGTAGTCGAAGTTGTCCAGCTCACCGAGGTTCAGCGGCGCGTCGGCGAGGATGTCCATGCGCCCGCTGCGTGCCTCATCCAGGGCCAGGGAGCGTTTGCCGCCGTAGAGCAGGTCGATTTTCAGCCCGAGGTCCTTGCCCACTTGTTGCAGCACGTCGGCAGTTGCACCGATCAAGTGTGTGGGGTCCTGAGGGTCGCGCCACAGCAAGGGCGGTGCGTCCGGGCTGCCGGTGATCACCAGGCGTTCGCATTTGCCGGCGGCAAACGCCAGGCTCGGCAGCAGCGTGAGGCCCAGCAGTAAAGTCCAGGGGCGCAACGCCATGGCAAGGTTCTCCTGATAAGTAAAAAAAAACCCGGTCATAAGACCGGGCTCTTTATAAGTGAAGCGGCTGGATTAGACCAGCTTCTCCAACTCAGGTACGGCTTCGAACAAGTCCGCCACCAGGCCGTAATCGGCGACCTGGAAGATCGGCGCTTCTTCGTCCTTGTTGATCGCGACGATCACCTTGGAGTCTTTCATACCGGCCAAGTGCTGGATCGCGCCGGAAATACCGACCGCGATGTACAGCTGTGGCGCAACGATCTTGCCGGTCTGGCCGACCTGCATATCGTTGGGTACGAAGCCTGCGTCGACGGCCGCGCGGGAAGCGCCGACCGCAGCGCCCAGCTTGTCGGCCAGGGCATACAGGTGCTTGAAGTTGTCACCGTTCTGCATGCCACGGCCGCCGGAAACGACGATCTTGGCAGCGGTCAGCTCAGGGCGATCCGACTTGGCCAGCTCTTCACCAACAAAGCTGGAAGTGCCAGCGTCGTGGGCAGCGGAGACGGCTTCAACGGCAGCCGAACCACCTTCGGCGGCAACCGGGTCGAAACCGGTGGCGCGTACAGTGATGACCTTGACCGATGCGTTGGACTGCACGGTGGCGATGGCGTTACCGGCATAGATCGGGCGCTTGAAGGTGTCTGCGCTTTCAACCGAGATGATCTCGGAGATCTGGTCAACGTCCAGCTGCGCGGCAACGCGTGGCAGGATGTTTTTGCCGTTGGACGTCGCGGCAGCCAGGATGTGGCTGTAGCCAGCGCCCAGCTCTGCAACCAGCGGGGCAACGTTTTCTGGCAACTGATGCGCGTAGGCGGCATTGTCAGCGTTCAGGACTTTGCTCACGCCCGCGATTTTCGCAGCGGCTTCAGCCACGGCGCCAGCGCCTTGGCCAGCGACCAATACGTGAATGTCGCCACCGATTTTAGCGGCTGCGGCTACGGTGTTCAGGGTGGCCGGGGCCAGTACCTTGTTGTCGTGTTCAGCGATTACCAAGATAGTCATTTTTAGATTACCTTCGCTTCGTTTTTCAGTTTCTCGACCAGTTCAGCCACCGACTTGACCTTGATGCCCGCGCTGCGTGCAGCCGGCGCTTCGACTTTGACGGTCTTGTTGGTGGAGGCGGTGGAAACGCCCAAAGCGTCCGGAGTCAGCACTTCAAGAGGCTTCTTCTTGGCTTTCATGATGTTTGGCAGGGACGCATAGCGCGGCTCGTTCAAACGCAGGTCGGTGGTGACGATGGCCGGCAGTTTCAGGGAAACCGTCTGTGCGCCGCCGTCGATTTCACGGGTCACCGCTACGCTGTCGCCGTTCACTTCGACTTTCGAAGCGAAGGTGCCCTGGCCATAACCGGTCAGTGCAGCCAGCATCTGGCCAGTCTGGTTGTTGTCGCTGTCGATGGCTTGTTTGCCAAGGATCACCAGCTGAGGCTGTTCCTTGTCAACAACGGCTTTGAGCAACTTGGCAACGGCCAGGGAAGTCAGCTCATCAGCGGACTCGACCAGGATGGCGCGGTCGGCGCCCAATGCCAGGGCGGTACGCAACTGCTCTTGGGCAGTAGTCGGACCGATGGAGACCACGACGATTTCAGTCGCGACGCCTTTCTCTTTCAGGCGTACGGCTTCTTCCACAGCGATTTCGCAGAAAGGGTTCATCGACATCTTGACGTTAGCAAGGTCGACGCCGGAATTGTCCGCCTTGACGCGAACTTTCACGTTGTAATCGACAACGCGTTTGACAGCTACAAGAACCTTCATGGATTCCTCGTTACTCTCCGGTGAAAAGAAAGTCGCCTAGGCGAACCTGGCGGTTGATGCTCATCGGCACACAAGGGCACCTCCAAAGACCTCGGCAGTGGCCTTGCACACGGGAAGTGACGACCGTTCGTCAGTGGTGACTGAGAGGTCATTCTTTATCGCGGCGTGTAAACTGCGCCCCTTCGTCTGGATGCGCGTCACCTTTTTAGCTTGGGCCTGTCTTTGGACGTGCTCTTGAAACCTGCAGTCTGCCTACGGGAAGCGCAAAACCGACCGTATCTTGACCGGAACGCCTATTCTGGTCAATACGGCAAAATGGTCAGTCATAAGCCCCGTTGCTTTGATTTACCTAGGCTGCGGGCAATTCAAACAAACGTTTGTATTGGACGCTGCCAGTGGTCTATATATAATGCGCCACCTAGAGAGACAGGTGGGTGCTGCCGTTGAGCAGAACCACACCGAACCTCCACCCATTAGAAAAAAAAGCCTGTTGAGCCTTGAGTAGGAGATAGCCTGTGGAACGCGAATACATGGAATTCGACGTGGTCATCGTCGGCGCTGGCCCGGCTGGCCTGTCTGCCGCCTGCCGACTGAAGCAGAAGGCCGCCGAAGCCGGTAAGGAAATCAGCGTCTGCGTGGTCGAGAAAGGCTCCGAAGTTGGCGCGCATATCCTCTCCGGTGCCGTGTTTGAACCCCGTGCCCTGAACGAACTGTTCCCGGACTGGA
Source organism: Pseudomonas haemolytica (assembly GCF_009659625.1). Lineage (GTDB taxonomy): Bacteria > Pseudomonadota > Gammaproteobacteria > Pseudomonadales > Pseudomonadaceae > Aquipseudomonas > Aquipseudomonas haemolytica. Next base: position 144,009 of record NZ_VOIW01000009.1, read on the forward strand.
AAGAACTCGGCGCCCCGCTCAACACTCCGGTGGTGCGCGATGACATCTACGTACTGCGCAGCAGCGATACCTCCACCAAGGTTCCCGACTTCTTTGTGCCCAAGACCATGCACAACGAAGGCAACTACATCATTTCCCTGGGCAACCTGTGCCGCTGGCTGGCCCAGCAGGCCGAGAACCTGGGCGTGGAAGTCTACCCAGGCTTTGCCGCCCAGGAAGCCCTGTTCGACGAGAACGGCGTGGTACGCGGGATCATCACCGGTGACCTCGGCGTCGACCGCGAAGGCAAGCCCAAAGAAGGCGTGTACACCCCGGGCATGGAACTGCGTGGCAAGTACACGCTGTTCGCCGAAGGTTGCAGGGGCCACATCGGCAAGCAACTGATCCAGCGCTTCAACCTGGACAGCGACGCCGACGCCCAGCACTACGGCATCGGCCTGAAGGAAATCTGGGAGATCGACCCGGCCAAGCATCAACCAGGCCTGGTGGTACACACCGCCGGCTGGCCGCTGGACATCATGAGCAACGAGAACACCGGTGGTTCGTTCCTCTATCACCTGGAAAACAACCAGGTGGTGGTCGGCCTGATCGTCGACCTGTCCTACAGCAACACCTTCCTGTCGCCGTTCGATGAGTTCCAGCGCCTCAAGCATCACCCGGTGCTGGCCCAGTACCTGGAAGGCGGCAAGCGCGTCAGCTACGGCGCCCGTGCCCTGGCCAAAGGCGGTATCAACTCGCTGCCAAAGATGGTGTTCAAGGGCGGCGCATTGATCGGCTGCGACCTGGGCACCATGAACGTGGCCAAGATCAAAGGCAGCCACACGGCAATGAAGTCCGGCATGCTGGCCGCCGATGCGGTGGCCGAGCGCCTGCTGGCCGACTCCGAAGGCGGCGATGAGCTGACCAACTACGTCGACAGCTTCAAAGCCAGCTGGCTCTACGAAGAGCTGTTCGCCAGCCGCAACTTCGGCCCGGCGATGCATAAGTTCGGCCCGATCATCGGTGCAGGCTTCAACTGGTTCGACCAGAACATCCTGGGCGGCAAGATGCCGTTCACCCTGCACGACACCAAGCCGGACTACGCCTGCCTCAAGCTGGCCAAAGACTGCAAGAAGATCGACTACCCCAAACCCGACGGCAAGCTGAGCTTCGACAAGCTAAGTTCGGTGTTCATCTCCGGTACCAACCACGAAGAAGAACAACCGTGCCACTTGAAGCTCAAGGACCCGAGCATCCCGATCGGCACCAACCTGCCGCTCTACGATGAACCGGCGCAGCGCTACTGCCCGGCTGGCGTCTATGAAGTGATCACCAAGGAAGACGGCGAGAAGCGCTTCCAGATCAACGCCCAGAACTGTGTGCACTGCAAGACCTGTGACATCAAGGACCCTTCGCAGAACATTACCTGGGTGACACCGGAAGGTGCGGGCGGGCCGACTTACCCGAATATGTAAACCAACGGAGGCTCCCAATTGGGAGCCTTTTTTATGGGCGACACAAATCAAATGTGGGAGGGGGCTTGCTCCCGATTGCAGTGAATCAGTCAGCAAATCTGTAGCTGATACACCGCAATCGGGAGCAAGCCCCCTCCCACATTTGGATTGTGCTTTTGCTTGAAATGACTAGGCAGCCCGCTCTTCGCCCGGGTTACGCAGGAAATAGCGTTTGTATTCCCGACTAAACTGCGACGTACTCTGATACCCCACGCTATGCGCCGCCTGCGCCACGCCCATGCCCTCCACCAGCAGCAACTGCTGAGCCTTGAGCAAGCGTAAACGCTTCAAGTACTGCACTGGCGACAACAGCGTGCAACGCTTGAAGTGTTCATGAAAGGTCGAGGCACTCATATGCGCATAACCGGCCAACGTCTCGATGTTCAACGGCTCGGCGTAATGGGCATGCAGGTGATTCAACGACGTGGCGATTCGCGAGAATTGCCCTTGCTGTTCCACCAACGCACGCAGCACATCGGCCTGCGGGCCGCGCAAGGCGGTGAACAATAATTCGCGCACCCGCGCCGGGCCCATAATCCGGCTTTCCAATGGATCGTGCAGGCACTGCAGCAGCCGTTCGACGCAGCCGCGCATGGCGTCATCCAAGACCACCGAACTCATCGACTCCAGGGTTTGCGCGGTCGGCGGCGGCCCGGCCTGCATGCCCATGGCCATCACCAATTCACCCAGCACCACACGATCAATGCCCACGGTCACGCCCAGCAGCGGTGCACTGGGCGCCATGGCGAACGTCTCGCACTCGAACGGCACCGGCATCGCCTGGATCAGGTAATGCCCGGCGCCATACTCCAGCGTACGCGGGCCCAGGTAGGCGACCTTGCTGCCTTGAGCCACGAACATCAGGCTCGGCTCGTAGATCTGCGGGCCACGCGCTACGTCACAACTGGCGCGCAGCACTTGTACGCCCGGCAGATGGGTCGGGGAGAAACCATCGCGGGACGTCAGCCCCTCGATCAGGGAAACCAGCGTGGCGTTGGCATCAACATGGCGGGTCAACAGCATGGCAAAAAACTTCGCGAATAAGGGATGAGAGCATCATCGCAGGTCTGGCCGCCGATGCATCCAAACCCATGGCACTCCCGGACGAATAGGCATGAGACTCGGAGCAATCGCCATGGCCGCATCAGGGGGTGGCGCGGAGAATGGCCCGCCTCATCTGTCACTGCTTTTGCGAGGTTTTCACCATGTACACCGCCATCGGTTATGCCGCTCAGTCGGCCACCACTCCCCTCGCCCCTATGTCGTTTGAACGCCGCAGCCCACGCGTCGATGACGTGGCCATCGAGATCCTCTACTGCGGCGTGTGCCACTCCGACATCCACCAGGCGCGCAACGAGTGGGGCATCGCCGTTTACCCGCTGATGCCAGGCCATGAGATTGTCGGCAAGGTCACCGCCGTCGGCGCCAACGTCACCGCGCACAAAGTCGGCGACCTGGTCGGCGTCGGCTGCATGGTTGACTCGTGCCGTCATTGCGAAGCGTGCAAGTCAGACCTCGAGCAATACTGCCTCGAAGGCCCGACCATGACCTACGCTACCCCGGACCGCGTGGATGGCAGCAACACCATGGGCGGCTACTCCGACAGCATCGTGGTCAGCGAGCACTTCGTGGTGAAAATTCCGGCCAGGCTCGACCTGGCCAGCGCCGCGCCGATCCTGTGCGCAGGCATCACCACCTACTCGCCGCTCAAGCACTACGGCGTAAAAGCCGGCGATAAAGTCGGGATTCTCGGCATGGGCGGCCTCGGCCACATGGGCATCAAGTTCGCCAAGGCCATGGGCGCCGAAGTCACGCTGTTCACTCGCTCCGCGAGCAAGGCTGAAGAAGGCCGCCGCCAGGGTGCCGACCATGTGATCGTGTCCACTGATGCCGAGCAGATGAAAGCCGCTGCCGGGCACTTCGACTTCCTGCTGGACACCATCCCGGTGCAACACGACCTGAACCCCTACCTCGACGTGCTGCGCTTTGACGGCGTGCATATCCTGGTCGGTTTGATCGAGCCGGTGGACCCGCCGGTGAATGCCGCCAAGCTGGTGCTGGGCCGTAAAGTGTTGGCCGGTTCGCTGATCGGCGGCATTGCCGAAACCCAGGAAGTCCTGGATTTCTGCGCCGAGCACAACATCACCTGCGACATCGAAATGCTCGACATCCGCCAGATCAACGAGGCTTACGCCCGCATGATTGCCGGTGACGTGAAGTACCGCTTTGTCATCGACATGGCGAGCCTGAAAGCCTGATCAGGCTTTCGCGCCCAACTCCGCTGACAGCCGGGCTGCGACCTGTTTGATCACAGGGATCAGCTCGGCCATTTTCTCCAGCGGCATGTAGGGCACGGTACTGGCGACGCTGATGCCGGCGACAATGCGCCCGCTGGCATCGCGCACCGGGGCCGCCACACAGCGGATCGACGGTTCGTTGTCTTCCAGGTCGAACGCGTAACCGCCCTCTACGTACTCACGCATGCGCTGCTCGAACTGCGGCCAGGATTGCTCCGGGTGCTGCGGCCATTGCAGGCTTTTGCCGGCCGCCGGCAAGCTGACTTGGTACAAACGCTGCCACTCCTGCGGCGAATCATCCAACAACAACGCCTTGCCGATGCCGGTGCGCGTCAACGGCATGCGATGGCCGACCCGCGAGCGCATTTCCGGGCCATTGCGGCCAGGGTTCTTGTGCAGGTAAAGCACGTCGTCGTACTCACGGATCGCCAGGTGGATGGTGTCGCCAGTGAGGGCCGACAGCTCGTCCAGGTACGGCACCGCCAGGTTCACCAACGGCAGCTCTTCGCGGGCCTGAAACCCCAACTCGATCAGCTTCGGCCCTAGCAGGTAACCGACTTGCGGCACCACACGCAGATAACGCTCTTCCACCAGGCAACTGGCCAGGCGGTGCGTCGTGCTGCGGGTGGTGCCGATGCGCCGGGCGATCTCTTTCAGATCCCGCGCACCAGCCGCCACCGCTTGCACCACGCCCAGGCCGCGTAACAGGGTCTGGGTGCCGGTGGGGGCGGCGTCTTTGACGGGGGTGTGGGCGTTTTCCTGCATATCTCGGCCTATAAGTAAAAAAAGCGGGGCCATTATGGCAAATGCCGCTCTCCTGGACACAGGAGATCCAATGTGGGAGGGGGCTTGCTCCCGATAGCGGTGGGTCAGTTACAGATGCAGTGACTGACACTCAGCTATCGGGAGCAAGCCCCCTCCCACATTTAGCCTTCACATGGCATAACTCTGCATAACTCAGCGTTGCTTCATGCGGTCGATGATGACAGCCAGCAACAGGATCGAACCACGAATCACATACTGGTAAAACGTGTCGATGTTCTTCAGGTTCATCGCATTCTCGATGATCGCCAGGATCAGCACCCCGGCAATCACATGGCGGATCATGCCAATGCCGCCGCTCAACGACACACCGCCCAGCACACAGGCGGAGATCACCGTCAGCTCGAAACCCTGGCCGATCATCGGCTGGCCCGAGGTCATGCGCGAGGCAAGGATCACCCCGGCCAGCGCGCCGATCAAACCGTGCACGGCAAAGATGATGATCTTGGTGCGGTCAACATTGACCCCAGCGAGTAACGCGGCCTCCTGGTTACCGCCGATGGCCATGGTGTTGCGCCCATAGGTGGTGTAATTGAGCAGCCAGCCAAAGAACACAAAACACAGCACGGTTATGATGATCGGCACCGGCACGCCCATCAGTTGGCCGTTGCCGAACACGAAGAAACCTTCGTCCATCACCCCTACCGCCTTGCCGTTGGAGAAGATGTACGCCAGGCCGCGCACGATCTGCATGGTCGCCAACGTGGCAATCAACGCATTGATGCGCAGCTTGGCAATCACGATGCCGTTGATCAGCCCCACCACCAGGCCCATCGCCAAGGCCGCCGATACGCCGAGTACCACGCTGTCGGTATCACGGATCACAATCCCCGCCACCACGCCGGCGCAGGCAATCACCGAGCCCACCGACAAATCGAAATGCCCCGACGCCAGACAGAACAACATGGTGCACGCGGCGATGCCCACGGTGGAAATCGCCAGGCCCAGTCCACGCATGTTCAGCGGCGAAAGGAAGTTGTCGATAAACACCGCGCTGAGCACAAAAATGCCCAACGCCGCCAATAGCATCACCCAGTCATCGAGAAATTTGCGCTGGTTGAAACCCGGCCAGAAGCCCTTTGCAGTTTTTACCTCAGACATACCCAACCCCTCTTATTCTTCAAGCCCGCGAACGCGGGAGCGCCAGTTGCAGTAGCCGCGCTTCATCCGCTTGCGCGCGGGGCAATTCACCGGTCAAGGCGCCTTCGCTCATCACCAGGATGCGGTCGGAAATGCCCATCACTTCCATCAGGTCGCTGGACACCACGATTACCGCAATACCGCCGGCTGCCAGGTTATGGATGATCTGGTAGATCTCCGATTTGGCGCCGATGTCGATACCACGCGTGGGCTCGTCCAGCAGCAAGACCTTCATCGGCATCGACAGCCAGCGGCCAAGAATGGCCTTCTGCTGATTGCCGCCGGAGAGGTACATGATTTTCTGCTCGGCATTCGGCGTCTTGACCTTCATGGCCTTGATTTGCCGGTCGGCGTTGCCCTTCTCCCAGTCATCGCGCAGTAGCCAGCCGAAGGTGGCATGGGCGCCGCGGGCGCTGATGTTGATGTTTTCGGCCACGCTGGACAGCGGGATGATGCCTTCCTTCTTGCGGTCCTCCGGGCACAGCAGCACACCGGCGCCAATGGCGTCGCGGGGCGAACGCAAGTGCAGCGCTTGCCCGCACAACTGCAACTGGCCCGCCGTGGCCCGCTCCACTCCGCTGAGCAGGCGAAACAACTCCGTACGCCCGGCGCCAACCAAGCCAAACAGGCCAAGAATCTCGCCCTTGTGCACGTGCAGGCTGACCGGTTCACGCAGGCCCGGGCCGAGCAGGCCATCGACCTTGAGCGCCACCTCGCCGTGTTCGCGTGGGCGGTAGTCGTAGATGTCCTGGATATCGCGACCGACCATGCAGGTCACCAACTGGTCGTGGGTCAGGGTGCTCATGTCATCGAAGGTGCGCACGTAGCGGCCGTCCTTGAACACCGTCACCGCATCGCAGATACGAAATACCTCTTCCATGCGGTGGGAGACGTAGAGCACCACTTTGCCCTCGTCACGCAGGCGCGTGATGATCGCCATCAGCCGGTCGATTTCCCGTGCCGACAGACTGCTGGTGGGTTCATCGAAGGCGATCACGTTGGCGCCACGGGACAGCGCCTTGGCGATTTCCACCAGTTGGCGCTGGCCCAGGGACAAGCGCCCGAGCTTCTCGTCGGGATCGATCTCATCGGCCAGGCCCTTGAGACAGGCCAGCGCCTGCTGGCGCAGCAGACCACGATTGACCACCCCAAAGCGCGTCGGCAGATGCCCGAGGAAAAGGTTTTCCGCCACGCTCATTTCCGGCACCAGATGCAGTTCCTGATGGATCACCGCGACCCCGCTGGCGATGCTGTCGGCAGCGTTTTTGAAGGCCATGGTCTGATCGCCGATCTGCACCGTACCGCTGCTCGGCAAGTAGGCGCCGCCGAGGATTTTCAGCAAGGTCGACTTGCCCGCGCCGTTCTCGCCCATCAGCGCGTGCACCGAGTGCGGCCGCGCTTCGAAGCTGATCTGCGCCAGCGCCTTGACCCCGGGAAACTCCTTGCCAATGCCGTTGAAACGCAGGGCCGCGGCGGTCATTTCCACAGACCGATTTTGCTCAACTCTTCCTTGAAGTTGGCGCGGGTGATCAGGGTGACGTTATCCAACGCGGTGAACTTGGCCGGCTCGGTGCCTTTAGTCACCCACTCGAACATCGCAGTGGCAGTTTTGTAGCCCGAGGCGTCAGGGCTCAGCAGCATCGAGCCGTAGAAACCGGTATCGGACTTCTTGAGTTCTTCGATGGCGTCAGTACCGTTGATGCCAACGCCGATCACATTGGCCGCCTTGAAGCCGGCGCTTTCAGTCGCGCGCACACCGCCGAGCACCGTGCTGTCGTTCATGCCGCCGATGATCAGGTTTTTCGCACTGCCGGGCAGTTTCACCAATGCCGAGTTGGTGGAGTCCATGCTGCCGGGTACGTCGAGGGTTTTCTGCGCGCTGAACAGGATATGGTCAGCCGGCAGGCCTGCGGCCTTGAGCCCTTCGACCGAACCGTCGGTGCGTTTCTTGCCGGTTTCCAACTCATCGAAGGTGTTGATGACGGCGTAGGTTTCTTTCCAGTCCCAGTTGCGTTTTTTCGCTTCGGCGGCCATGGCTTCGCCCTGTTTCTGGCCGATCTTGTAGGCATCCAGGCCGACGTAGGGCACGTCTTCCATGGGCTTGCCCTTGGCGTCGACGAAGCGGTCGTCCACTGCCAGCACTTTCAAATCATTGAGCTTGGCCTTGGCCATGATCGCCGGCCCCAGGGACACATCCGGCGGGCAGATCACAAACCCTTTGGCGCCGTTGGCCGCCAGCGTGTCGATGGCCGACAGGGTTTTCTCACCGTCGGGCACGGCGATCTTGATCACGGTGAAGCCCTGGTCCTTGCCGGCTTTTTCAGCAAACGCCCATTCGGTCTGGAACCAGGGCTCTTCGGCCTGCTTGACCAAAAAGCCGATCTTCACCTCTTGCGCCGATACGAAGCCGCTGAACGCCATCGCAAACGCCAGGGTGCCAAGTGTCTTCTTAAGCATGAACCACCTCCTTCTTGTTATTCGAAAACGATTTAGTCGTGGTACATCACAGAACGTCCGCCATCGATCATCAGGCAGGTGGCATTGATAAAGGGCGCCTCGTCGGTCGCCAGGAACAGCGCCGTCATCGCCACCTCAATGGGCTGGCCGATGCGTTTGGGCGGGTGCAGGTCGAACGCGCGCTGGCGTTCGGCGTGGGGGTCAGGGAAGCCGTTCCAGTAATCGACGTTGAGTTGGGTTTCGATGTAGCCGGGAGCGATGGCGTTCACGCGAATGCCCTTGGGCGCGTATTCGATGCCCAGGGCACGGGTGAGGCCGAGCAGGCCATGCTTGGCGACGGGGTATGGAAAGCAGCCGGGAATGATGTGGCTGGAATGGGTGGAGGCAATATTAATGATGTTGCCGATGCCCTGCTCGATCATGTGCGGCAACACCGAGCGGCAGCCGTACCAGGCGCCGTCGAGGTCGATGGCGAAGCAGCGACGCCAGTCGTCGTCGGTCATCTCCAGGGGGTCACGGAACACATTGACGCCCGCGCAGTTGACTAACACATCCACGCGGCCAAAGCGCTCGATGGCCAGGTTGACCAGCGCCTGCCATTGATCCTTGGAGGTGATATCGACGGGTTGCGCATAGATCTGGGCGCCGCGTTCGCGCCAATGGGCGGCGACCTTCTCGACTTTTTCGCCCTGGATATCGGCAATGATCAACCGGGCCTGCTGGGCCTGGAAACAGGCGACGATCGCCTCGCCAATACCTTGGGCGGCGCCGGTAATGATCACCACCTTGTTCTTCAGTCGCTCGCCGTAAGTCGGCTCGGGCACGGCGGGTAAGGCCAACGGTTGTGACTGCATCGCTTCACCTGTTTTATTTTTGGTAGTGAGTGCTGATGCAGGCGACTATAAACCCATCATTTGAAATATCTCAATATATAAATTTACATCCCATATATTGGAATAAATTCAAAAAAATGTGGGAGCGGGCTTGCTCGCGAATGCGGTGTGTCAGCCACACATCGGTTGACTGATACACCGCATTCGCGAGCAAGCCCACTCCCACATTCGATCTTCGGTATTTAAAGAAGGGAGCGTCAGCCTACGGCGAAGTCACGCAACGCTTCGCCTTCCATGCGATAACGCACCCACTCTTCCTGCGGCTGGGCGCCGATGGATTTATAGAAGGCAATCGCCGGCTCATTCCAATCCAGCACGCTCCATTCAAACCGCCCGCAACCATTGTCACAGGCGATCTTGGCCAAGTGGCGCAACAGCTTTTTGCCTGCCCCGCCGCCGCGTTGTTCCGGGTTGATGTAGAGGTCTTCCAGGTACAGGCAATTGCTGCCCAGCCAGGTGGAATAGCTGAAAAAGAACACCGCAAAACCAATCGGCAGCCCGTCACGCAGACACATCAGGCCATGGGCCGTGGCGCCTTCGCTGAACAGGCTGCGTTCGATATCCACCACGCTGGCAATCACCTCATGCCGGGCTTTTTCGTACTCGGCCAGCTCGGTGATAAAGGTCAGGATCTGCGCAGCATCGCTGGGCACGGCGGGGCGAATCTCGATGGTCATGGGCGAGCCTTGGGCAAATTCAAAGCCCACATACTAAGGCGGTTTGATGACCGATTGCAGCGCATTTCCCGCAACTGGCACACAAAAACTTACAGCCAGCGCAGCACCGTTCGTCGCCATCAAGGCACGATCGGCAAATGCGCGCGGACCAATACAGGGTAAGGACATTAATCATATGGAGACACCCTCATGAAAAATTCCAAATTTGCTGCCCTCGCCCTCACCGGCCTGTTGTCTGCCGCGTCGCTGAGTGCGTTTGCTGCCACCTCGTCGACCGGCAAGACTGATCCAGTGGATCACTCGCCAAATCCGGCCACTCAGGAATCCCTGGATTCGATGGGTACCGGCCAAGACACCAATGGCGGTGCAATTATTCAACCGGGCGCTGACCCTCGCACCCAGGGCAATGACACACAACGCCAGGCACCTGCTGCCGTCGGCAACGGCAAAATGGGCCCAGCTATCAACCAACCCAACATCAATAAAGGTGACGACTCGAACGTCCCAGGCGCACCGAAACAACCCGCGCCTTGATACACCCATAGCAGCACCAACACCCGATCATTTCCCAGTGAAGAGGTACGCATGAACGTCGATAGAAACCTTGAAAAAGAAGTCCTCACCCGCCTGCTGCACGCTCACCCGCAAGGCCTGGGCAAGGAGGTGCTGGACAATTACCGCGGTGAAAAAGAAGTCGCCAGTGTCTTGGCGTTCCTGCAAGACCGCGGGCTGATCAAGGATGGGCATGTGACCACCGACGACGCCGGTGAATACTCGTTGAACCTGCCGATCAAGCTGACCGCGTCCGGTGTGGATGAGGCGCGCAAGCAGGAAGAAGAAACCCGTCAATAAAGTTGACGCAAAATGTGGGAGGGGCGGCGCGATGATTCGCGCTAACTCTCCCACATTTTTGAACCTCGTTTTATTCAGAGACTAAAGCGTCGACCTCAGCCGTACCTGGGGCAGTTGCCGGCCCCCAACGCGTCACCGCCAGTGCCGCTGCCGCATTCGCCCGACGTGCTGCGTCAACCGGCTTCAGGCCCTTCGCCAACCCGGCAATAAACACCCCTGCATGTGCATCCCCTGCGCCATTGCTATCCACCGCCTGCACCTTGAAACCCCTCACCTGTTCGATCTCGTCCGCATGCCCTACCCAGCAGCCATTCGGCCCATCGCGCACTACTAACAGCGTCTTTACAGGCAAATGGCGCGTCAATTGCGGCAACGCGCCAGCGATATCTCTGGCCCCTGTGAACGCCAGGGCTTCAGGACCATTACTGGTCCAGATGTCGATACGCGGCAATAACGCACGCATCATGGCCGAATCCGGGGCCTTGACCAGCGGTCCCGGATCGAACACCACCACGATCTCCCGCGGCAACGCCAGCAACCAGTCGATTAGCGGCCGGGCCTTGCCTTCAAGCAGCAAGCTGTAACCACTGACGTATACATAGTCGTCGGCATGCGGTAGGACCCGGGCCAAGTCTTCAGCACTCAGTTCACCCTCGGCGCCGATATGGGAAATGAAGGTGCGCTCAGTACTGGCCTCGGTCAGAGACACGCACAAGCCGGTGTCTTTGTCGCCGCTGGCCGCCAAGGCCATCTCAATGCCCTCGGCCTGCATCGCCGCGCGCGCCAGGTCGCCGAAGCGCCCGTGGCCGTGGCGGCCCAGGTAAATCACCGGCAAGCCATTGCGCCGTGCGGCGGCCATCACGTTAAAGCCGCCACCGGCTTCGAAACTGGCGGATTTGGCCAGCACGTCGCCGCCGGTTGCCGGCAGGGTGTCGAGGGCCATGACCAGGTCGACGATGACCTGGCCGGTGTGCAGCAATCTAGACATTGGGACTCTCTACCAAGGCCGGACGACGGTCAGATGCGCCGCCCAGTACTGCATAAATTCCGCCGGCCACCAGGAAAGTGACAATCCAACCCAGGCCGTTATGGCCCAGCCAGGAATCGGACAACGGCCCGGCGAACCAGATGTTTTCAGCGGTGGTGCCGATGGTGGTGAAGCTCAAACCCAGCACAATAGCCAGCGCCCAGGCGCCAGACGCCCGCCATTCCACACCGCCGCGATACCAATAGGCGCTGCTCGGGCTGACGTCCAGCAGGTCCTTGGGGCTGTAGTAATGACGGTGAATCAGGTCGACCACGAAGATTCCGACCCACGCCGTGATCGGCACCGCCAGCAGCGAAATGAAGGTGATGAACGGGCCATAAAAGCTGTCGGCGATCAGCATGAAGTAAATCGAGCCGGCGAAGATCGCCACGATATCGACAATCACCGCATGCACGCGCTTGACCTTCAAGCCCAGGGTCAGGGTGGTGAGACCGGCCGAATACACCGACAGGTTGTTCGACAGCAGCAGCCCGCCGAACGCGGTGATCAGGTAAGGCACGGCCATCCAGGTCGGTAGCATGTCGCGGATCGCGATGATCGGGTCAGTGGCCGACGCCAGGTCATTGTTACCCACCGACAGCAGGCCGCCGAGGGTGATCAGCAGCACCAGCGGAATGCCCGCGCCAAACGCAGCAGAGGCCACCAGGCGCGCGGCCTTGACGCTGCGGTGCTGGTAGCGCGACATGTCGGCACCGGCGTTGGCCCAACCGATACCGGTGCCCGCGGCCATGGTGCCCACGCCAATGATCATCGCGCTTAACGGCGCGGGTGTGGCGTTGAACACCGCGTTCCAGTCGATGGTGGCGCAAAGGAAGCCGCCCACCAGAATGTTCAGGCCACCGAACACGTAGGTGGCCCACTTCTGGATCACCAGCAAGGTGGCATGGCCGAGGCCGGATACGGCCAGGGTCAGCAACACGAAGATGGCGATGAAAATCAGGGTGAGCAGCGGCGCGCTTTTTGCCTCCACCGCAGAGCCGAACAGGATCGAACACAACGACAGCAACACAAAGGCCGCGGTGGTGGTGTTGACGGTTTCCCAGCCCAGGCGCGACATCAACGAGACCAGCGTGGGGCCGATATTGCCGCGCACGCCGAAGATGGCGCGGGACAAGGTCAGGCTGGGTGCACGACCACGGCGGCCGGCAATGGAAATGATGCCCACCACCGCAAAGGAACCGGCGGCGCCGAGGGTTGCGACGATGATCGCCTGCCAGATGGCCAAGCCCCGAAACGCTACCAACGTCGCGCCGAGCGGCAAACCAAGGATGCTGATATTAGCGGCGAACCACACCCAGAACAGTTGCAGCGGATGGCCGTTGCACTCGCCTTCCGGGACCGGTTCGATGCCGCGTGTTTCCAGTTGCCCGGCGCTTTGGCCGGAAGAGGTGCTGCTCATGAAAAGGTGCTCCTGGTGCCTGTATTGTTGTGGTTGTGGCAGCGAGTCAGCTCTTTTGCCCGTCTTCCTGACTCGGCATTTTTTAATGTGGGAGCTGGCTCTGCAGTGCTTAGCGCAACGTAAGCAACCCGTGGACCAGCGGCTGCAAGTCCAGGCCATTGACCTGCTTGACCTGCTTGATCAACGCCTCAGGCCAGCACTGCATCCCCAGGCACGCCCCCAGCATGGCACCGAGGATCGCAGCGATGGTGTCGGTGTCGCCTCCCAGGCTGGCGGCCAGGCATAAGGCCTCGAAGGCATCCAGGTCGCCCGACGCGACTTGCTGCGCCAGGGCAAACGACACCACCACCGATTCCTGGGAGGCGACCGAAGTGCCGATCAATTCGTAGAGCAGGTCAGCAAACAGCGTTTTGTCGCCGCTGCCGACGCTCAGGGTGCGAGCCCAACTGATGCGGGTAGAAATGCGCCCACCGGCAATCCAGTGCCCATGGCTTTCGGCCTGCTGGGCGACCTGCGTGCCGATGTTCAGGGCTTCGCCCAGGTCCACGCCGTTGATGCCCGCCGAGACCACCGCTGCCACGGCCGCGGCACTGGAGACGCCCAGGCTGGTGTTATGGGTGACCTGGCAGGCCTGGATCACTGCCTGGATAAACCGCGCCGTGTCGCTGACATCGGCGGCGATGCCCACCGGGGTGATGCGCATGGCGGCGCCATTGGTGGTGCCGTAGCGCCCGGATTCTTCGGGCGTGTGACCGGCGAGGATCATGTCGATGGCCCGTTTAGTGGAAGGCCCGAGCAAGTCCTGGGAGCCCTTGGCGCGCATCACCGCTTCCCACTCGATCAGGCGCTGGGCAAGCACAGTGGGTTCGATGCCGCCTTGGCCTTCCACCAGCAACTGCCCGACCAGGATGGCCTGCTCGGTGTCATCGGTGATGGAACCGGCTGGCATGTTCGGGGCAATCGGTTGGTCGGCGCCAGCGTCTTCCAGGGTGGTGATAGCGCCGAAGCTTTTTTGCACCTGCTCTCGGCTCAAGGACTGAGTCGGCATACCCAAGGCGTCGCCCAGGGCAAGGCCGTAGAAGGCACCGAGTGCGCGATTTTCCCGGGTCATTTTGAAGCTCCAAACTGCAGGTGCAGACGAAAATGCAGCGGGTCGAGCACGCTTTCGACATGCTCCATGAAACGCTCGCGGCGGTCATAGGTGGTGCGCGACGCCTTGAGAAAGACAGTGCCGGAGGGGCGTCCGAGTAATTCGGCGTCTTTATCGCTCAGGGGCTCGGCACCCATCCATTGGTCACCCTCGGCGCCCACATAGCCGTAGGCAGCCAGGGTGATGGTCAGGGAATTGTCGATCAGGCCAGTGCGGGGCAGGCTTTCCAGGCCGCCAGAAGCAGGCATCAACGAGCGCTCCAGGGAGACGGCGGTACCGTCAGCCGTGAGCCGGCGGCGGTCGAGGGCAATGAATTGGTCAGTGCCGAAGCGGCTGGACAGGTCCGGGCGGGTCACAGCTTCGAAACGCAGGATGTCGGTGCTCACCTGGGCGCCCGTATCTGCCAGGGCCTGGGCCCAACCGCTGCGCTGGTCGAGCACCATGCCGTCAAAGGTGACGATGGAGCCGACGCCGCTCTGGGTGGCGATGTAGTTGCGGCGTTTAAGCTCAGCCAGCGCTTCGCGCAGCGTGCCACGGCTGACCGCAAATTCCTCGGCCAATTGGTGCTCGCCCGGCAACAGGAAACCATCGACCATCACCCCACCTTCGATACGGCGGATGAGCTCGTCGACGACGCGTTTTTTCTTATCAAATCGAACATGTCTAATCATGTACAAATTGATACCCGAAAATCGCGATTTACAGCAAGGGAATTATTTCAGGGTGAAGACAGAATCGGCCTCAGGGCTCCAGGCCGATGGGGAAAAACTCCCCGCAACTCCATACGCCAAGCCAGCTCTGACCGTTGATCGGACGGCTCACGGCCAGCTCCACCAATTGGTAAAACGCGTTGCGATGCACGAGGGCTTCAAGGTTGGTGCGTACCCGCAGATAAGGCGCAGGCTCGTGAGTGACGGGGTCGATCACCACCCGCAGCGGATGCTCAAGACCGGCCTCGACTTGCTCGTCGACGTTGGTGGTGAAACGCAATACCTGGCTCTCGCCCTGCCCTTGCACGTCTAGCGTAACGGCGACAAAAGGCGCGTCATCGACGGTTATCCCGACTTTTTCCACCGGTGTAACCAGAAAATATTCATCGCCATCGCGGCGAATGATGTTGGAGAACAACTTGACCATCGGCTTTCGCCCGATAGGCGTGCCCTGGTAGAACCAGGTGCCGTCGCGGGCAATGCGCATGTCGATATTGCCGCAGAAATCCGGGTTCCATAGATGCACCGGCGCCGGCCCCTTGCCCTTGGGCAGTTGGGCCAATAGATCATTGGCCTTGGCGGAATCGGTCATGGGGTTCTCCTCGGGTCTACTGATTGCTCATGCCCAGCAAGCCCCGGGCGTATTGCGCCAGAGGGCGGGCAATCAGATCTTGTGGCGATGTGTCGTGGAACGTCAGTAAACCGCCACGACTGCGAATACGCGCAGTATCAATCAAATACTGGGTGCTGGTCTCGATCAACATGACCTGGATTACGCCGCTGTCCAGACCCAGGCGGTCCAAGGCTTGCTGATCGGTCCACTCGTCGGCGTTGCCGATACGGTCATCGGCTGCCGCAAAGCGGCAATACAGCAGGTAGTGAGCACCCGCCTCGCGAGCTTCGGCCATGGCCTGCTCGAGACCTTCCGGTTGGCGCGCGCGACGGACCATGGGGAAATACTCGACGAAGCCGTTGAACGCCTCCTCGGCCACTACGTTAGGCCGTGGGTACGCGCTGCCCGGCGGCACAAAGGCGCCCTGGGCGATAAACACAAAGGAGTCCGGTTGTATGCGCACCGAGGCGGTACGCCGAGTATCGCTGTGGTCGAGCAACCCGGCGTCGCTCATCTGATAGCGAGTGCCTTCGGCCATATCGCTGACGGTCATGCACCCACCCAGGGCCAACGACGCCAGCAGCAAAACCAGACTACGCATCCTAATCCTCCAGAAGCCGGTGACGGAAAACCGGCGAATGGGCGTGAGATGCAGGTTCTGCGCCATCTTGAAGGGCAACACTTAGCCGCCGATGATCTTCATGACCGTCGCGCCGCCGGAAAATGCCACTTCCTGCTTGTCACCCAGGGCCTTCATCAGCAAGCCCTGCAGGGCCGGCAATGCCTGATGACGCGGCTGGTCCAGCAAATCGCCGACGTAGTGGCGATTGCTTGAGGACAAGCACCCATGCAGCCAACCCGTGGAGGACAACCGCAGCCGCGAACAGGTGCGGCAGAACGGCACGCTTTCGTTGGCGATCACGCCGAAGAAACCCTTGCCCGGCACTTCGTAGCGCACTGCCGTGGCATCGACCGGCGCATTGGCTTGCAGGTATTCATGCTGTTCGCCGATCAGGCTGAGCAGTTGTTGCAGGCTGACGAACTGTTGCAGGAACGCGTTGGAGTCTTTCGCCAGGTGGCCCATGCGCATCAGCTCGATAAAGCGCAGCTCGTAGCCACGCTCCAGGCAGTAGTCGAGCAGCGGCATCACCTGGTCCAGGTTCTGGCCGCGCAACGGCACCATGTTGACCTTGATCTTGATCCCGGCGGCGCTGGCCTGGTCCATGCCATCGAGCACGGTGGCCAGGTCGCCGCCACGGGCGATGCTGCGAAAGGCATCGGCATCCAGGGTATCGAGAGAGACATTGATGCGCCGAATGCCGGCCGCCACCAGCAACGGCAGTTTGCGCGCCAGCAGTTGACCATTGGTGGTCAGGCTGATGTCGCTGAGGCCCATCTGCCCGACCGCGCCCATGAAGGCTTCCAACTTGGGACTGACCAGCGGTTCACCGCCGGTGATGCGCAAACGCTCGATACCGGCTGCTTCGATCAGGTAAGCCACGCCCCGGGCCATGGCCTCGGCCGAGAGTTCGTCCTGGGCAGCCACCAGCCGCTTGCCATTGGGCACGCAGTAAGTACACGCGTAATTACAGGCTGAGGTCAGGCTGATCCGCAAATTGCGAAAACGCCTGCCTTGACGATCAACGATCATGGATCACTCCGGCAGAGGATAATTCGGGCGCACTAAAAGCTGACTTATAAATCAGCTTTTAGCAAGATCCTTGCCTGAGTATATTCCTGGGGTACTACGCCTGGCAGCAAATCATTACGGAGTAGGCGTTTGCACAGGCGCGGTTTCAACGGCGGCGGGCTCAGCACTGTGCTTGCGCTTGTTGCCCATGCGTACGCCGATGTCCATCAGGAACTGGAAGAAGCCTTCCTGGTCTTCCAGCACATTGCTCCAGAACGGCGAGTGGTACAGCGCCACGGCGCCATGCACCAAGGCCCAGGCGGCGCAGTAGTGGAAGTATGGCGGCACGTCTTCAAGCTTGCCTTCACTGATGCGGCCCTTGATCAGCAGGGTCAGGCGTTCGAAGTTCGAGGCACGGATCTTGTGCAGCTCCTCGACCATTTCCGGCACTTGGTGGCCTTTGACCACCTTCTCTTCCAGGCGGTCGAACAGGCGGTAGCGCTGCGGGTCCCGCATGCGGAACTCGAAGTAAGCGCGGGACAGGGCTTCCTTGTCTTTGTCGACATCGGCCGAGTGCAGCAGCTCGTTCAAGTCGCGCTCGTAGTCGAGCATCAGGCGCAGGTAGATCTCGGCCTTGGATTTGAAGTGCTTGTAGATCGTGCCTTTGCCGATACCCACGGCATCCGCAATCATCTCGACGGTGACGCTGTCTTCGCCCTGATCGAGGAATAACTTGAGTGCAGTGTCGAGAATTTCCTGCTCACGGCGGCGAAACTCACGGACCTTACGGGGTTCTTTGTGCATGAGGAAGAGGTCTGCAAAGGTCGGAATAGGGAGGGTTGCGCAGGGCCACCGATACGTGGCGATACGATTTACCCGATGCGAGGGATTATCCCGACTGAACGGTCGTTGGGCAACGTCTATGTGAACCCGCCAGGCACTTAACTTTCAGTGCGCCAACGATTTCAGCGATATCAGTCAGAAATAATACGCAACACCTGACCCTGCCCATCAGCGCAATGAGAACTCAAGCGAAGCGCACGTATTCCAAATCTGTTTAAAAAACGATCAATCACGACTGGACTGAATGGGATACTGATCAATACTTCAACTGTTGGCGCGACATCTCCCCCAAGTGACGCGTCGACCTGGGTACCGACGGACTGCGTACCCTTGTTTTACTCCTAATGGTCTTAGCCCGGATTCCCCCCCCAGAACCCGGGTTTTTTTTGCCTGAAATTTAGCTGTGTTACCCAGCTACGTGGGCCAACGGAAACAGGCGCTTGAAGTTCTCGGTGGTCTGCTCGGCGAAGCGCTCGTACGACTCGCCGCGCAGCATTGCCAGGTAGTCGGCCACGTCACGCACATATTCCGGCAGGTTGGGCTTGCCGCGATGGGGGATGGGCGCCAGGTACGGCGAGTCGGTTTCTACCAGCAGACGGTCGGCCGGCACCTGGCGGGCCACGTCGCGCAGCGCATCGGCATTACGGAAGGTGACGATACCCGACAGGGATATATAGAACCCCAGGTCCAGGGCCGCCTTGGCCATGTCCCAATCTTCGGTAAAGCAATGCAACACACCGGCCTGCGGCAGCGCGGCTTCACGCAGCAGCGTCAAGGTATCGGCGCGGGCACCCCGGGTGTGGACGATCACCGGCTTGCCAGTCTGCTGGGCGGCCTGCAGGTGCAGACGGAACGAAGCCTGCTGCAACTCGGCCGCTTCGGGCTCGTAGTGGTAGTCCAGTCCGGTTTCACCAATGGCTACCACCCGTGGATGGTTGAGTTCACCCAATAGCCAGTCGAGGGCCGGGGCTTCGCCAGGCTTGAGGTCCAGCGGATGGATACCGACCGAGCAATCCACGTCGGGGTAGCGATCAGCCAAGGCTTTGACGTCGGCGGCGTTCTCTGCGCTGACACCAATGCACAGGAAGTGACCGACCCCGCGTTGGCGGGCCGCCTCAAGGGCGGCGTCGAGGGAACCGCCGTGCTGGGCAAGGTCGAGGCGATCAAGGTGGCAATGGGAATCTACGAGCATAGGAATTCAGGACTTAAGTCACGAAAAGAGTCTGGCCAACGATACACCCGTTGGCCACGGAAATTAACGCCGCCCGAGCAGGCCGACCCACTGCACCAGCAGCGCCTCGAGCAACAGCACGCGGTTGAGGTTGGCTTTGCCGAGTACCTTCTGGCGCTGGGCAAGAATCCAGTCCTGGATGTTAAGTACTTTGTCCTGAGCACTTTTCTGCGCGAGGTACTGCACGACCTTGCGCATATCCGCCAGGCCCAGGCCCTGTTCATCCTGGGTTAATTGGTAGCGCAGGACCAGGCTGGACCAGTCGCAGAACCAGTCGAACAACAGCAACAGGGGAATATCCTTCCAGGCGCTTTCGGCCAATTGCGTGGCGGACAGCTCCTGCTTGAGCAGCTTCTTCACGCCATCCACGACCAATGCCCGCTGCTCACGCACGCCCTGGGCTTGCAGCTTCACCGCCGCCAAGGGCGAACCGGCCGCCAGGGTCAGCAACTCGACCCGTTCTTCTGCGGTGCACTCCGGCAACGCCTGTGCCAGCCATTGCAGGCTCATGGCTTCGCTCGGCAACGGGCAAGCCTGCTGCACGCACCGGCTGCGAATAGTTGGCAACAAGCGGCTGGACTGATGGCTCACCAGCAACAGCACGGTATCGCCGGACGGTTCTTCGAGGCTTTTGAGCAAGGCGTTCGCGGCGTTGATGTTCATCGCCTCCACCGGCTCGATCAGCACCACTTTGCGCCCGCCCATCTGCGCGGTCTGTACCACGAAGCTGACGAGATCACGCACCTGGTCGACCTTGATCGCCTTGTCCGCCTCCTCGGGCTCCAGCACATAATTATCCGGGTGACTGCCGGCCCTGAGCAGCAGGCAGGACTTACATTCGCCGCAGGCCTCCAGGTTGACCGGACGCTGACACAACAGGCTGGCCATCAGGCGCTCGGCGAGGTCGCGCTTACCAATGCCCACCGGCCCGTGCAGCAAATAGGCATGGGCGTGCTGGGCACGGCCGGCCAATTGCTGCCACAGACTGTCCTGCCACGGGTAGGACTCAGCCACGGGTGCGCTCCAGCAGTGTCGGCAACAGCGCATCGATGGCCCGTTGCACCTGGGCCAGCGGCTGGGCGGCGTCCAGCAGGTAATAACGTGCAGGCTCAGCCTTGGCACGCTGCAGGAAAGCGCTGCGCACAGCATCGAAAAACGCCTGGCCTTCCAGTTCGAAGCGATCCAGGCGACCACGAGCACTGGCGCGAGCCATGCCCACTTCCACCGGCAGGTCGAACAGCAGGGTCAGGTCGGGGCGCACATCACCCTGCACGAAGGTTTCCAGGGTTGCGATACGCTCCAGGGACAAACCCCGGCCACCGCCCTGGTAGGCGTAGGTGGAATCGGTGAAGCGATCGCAAATCACCACCGCACCACGTGCCAGCGCCGGGCGAATCACTTCGGCCAGGTGCTGGGCACGGGCGGCAAACACCAGCAGCAACTCAGTGTCCGGGTTCATCTGCTCATCACCCGGGGCCAACAGGACTTCGCGAATACGCTCGGCCAGCGGCGTACCGCCCGGCTCCCGGGTCAGCACCACTTCTATGCCCTCGGCGCGCAGGCGCTCGGCCAGGTAGTCGCGGTTGGTGCTTTTGCCGGCGCCTTCCGGGCCTTCCAGGGTAATAAACAAGCCAGTCACAGGCAGTCCTTAGTCAGAGTCATTGCGGGCTTTGCGGCGCGGTGGTGTCCGGCGCGGGCTGGGTCGGAGCATCGGCAGGAGGGGCAACATCTTCCAGCGGTTTCACCACCGGCGCCGGGCTGGAACGGTAGTCGGCACGCCGCTTGAGCTGAAACTCACGCACGGCGGCATTATGCGCATCCAGGTTATCCGAGAAAATGTGGCTGCCATCACCACGGGCGACGAAATACAGGCTGCTGCCCGGCACCGGGTTCAGCGCCGCGTGGATGGCCTCGCGGCCAACCATCGCGATGGGTGTCGGCGGTAGGCCGGCGATCATGTAGGTGTTGTAAGGGTTGGCTTCCTTGAGGTGGGCGCGGGTCAACTTGCCGTTGTAGCGCTCACCCAGCCCGTAGATCACGGTTGGATCGGTCTGCAGCAACATGCCGATTTTCATGCGACGTACAAACACACCGGCAATCTGCCCACGCTCCTGCGGCACACCCGTCTCCTTTTCTACCAGGGACGCCATGATCAGCGCTTGATAAGGGTCGGTGTACGGCGCATCGGCGGCACGCTTGCTCCACTCTTGGGCGAGCACATCGTCCAGGCGGTTATAGGCTTTCTTCAGGAATTCGACGTCGGTCATGCCGCGTACAAAGCGATAGGTGTCAGGGAAGAAACGGCCTTCAGGGAACACACCCGGATGGTCGAGCTTGTCCATCACTTCGCTGTCAGTCAGCCCAGGGAGTGTCTGTACGATTTTTTCATGCTTGGCCAGAGCCGTACGCACCTGACGGAAGTTCCAGCCTTCCACCAGGGTCAGGCTGTACTGCACCACTTCGCCACGCTGCCACAGGCCGATCAAGCCTTCGGCGGTAAGGCCTTGGGTCATGCGGTATTCACCGCTGTGCAGTGGCTGGCCTTCGAGGTTGAAGCGCCAGTACAGGCGCAGCCAAAATGCATCGTCGAGCACACCGTCAGCTTCCAGACGATTGAAGGTACCCGTCGGCGTAGCGCCAGCCGGGACGTCGAGCAACTGCTCCTGGGACAGCTTCAAGGGCTGCTTGAGGGCAGAGTCGAGTTTCCAGGCCGAAAAGCCCACGAGCAAAGCCGCCGAGACCAGGCTGATCTGCAGCAGTAACACCAGTTTTCGTATCAACTCAAATATCCAATAGCGCGCGAACAATGCCCTGCAGTTTACGGGTGAGTGGCCCAACCGACCAGCTCATCGCAGCGCATCCACGCACCGGCCAAATGCCATATACGCTGTTGCAGACGAAGACTTCATCGGCCTGTCGCAACTGCTCGACACTGATGTCGGCCACGGCCACCGGGACGCCCAGCGCTTGCGCCTGGGCCAGTAGCTCGGCGCGCATCACGCCGGCAACGCCGCACCGGCTCAGATCAGCAGTTAGTAACAAGCCATTGCGCACCAGGAACAGGTTGCTGAATACGCCTTCGACAACCCGGCCAGACATATCCAGCATCAAGCCTTCGGCATGCTCGGCATCTTGCCACTCGGCGCGCGCGATCACCTGCTCAAGACGGTTGAGGTGCTTGAGGCCGGCCAACAGCGGCTGTTCGGCCAAGCGGGTGGCACACGGAAACAGGCGGATACCATCGGTTCCATGGGCGGGGGGATAAGTAGCGGGCGCACTGCCCTGCAAGATACGGCGCACCGGGGCGCCAGGGTTAAGGCCATAACCGCGCAAGCTGTCGCCACGGGTAAGGATCAATTTGAGGACACCGTCGCCAAGGGCGGCGGCATAGGCTAGCACTTCGCTGCGAATCAACCCGTGATCCGTCATTAATGCCAAACGCCTGCAACCCTCATCCAGGCGTTGCAGGTGACGCTCGAGCAGCAGCGGCTGCCCGGCCTTGACGGCAATGGTCTCGAACACACCATCACCATACGCCAGGCCGCGATCTTTCAGGGGCACGCTGTCCGCTGGCTGACCGTCGACCCAGCTGTGCATCACTCGGCGAACCGGCGGAACACCAGGGAACCGTTGGTGCCACCGAAACCGAACGAGTTGGAAATCACCACATCGATCGGCATCGGTTGCGCTTCGTGAGGCACGAAGTTCAGGTCACAACCTTCGTCCGGTTCATCCAGGTTGATGGTCGGCGGAGCGACCTGGTCCTTGATGGCCATCACACTGAAGATCGCCTCCACTGCGCCCGCCGCGCCCAACAGGTGGCCGGTCATGGACTTGGTGGAACTGACCGCCAGCTTGTAGGCGTGCTCGCCGAACACCGACTTGATGGCCTCGGCTTCCGCCAGGTCGCCGGTCGGGGTCGAAGTACCATGGGCGTTGATGTACTGCACCTGGTCGGGATTGACCTTCGCATCGCGCAGGGCATTGGTGATGCAGCGCGCAGCACCGGCACCGTCGGACGGTGGCGAAGTCATGTGGTACGCGTCGCCGCTCATGCCAAAGCCAATCAATTCGGCGTAGATGGTGGCGCCACGCGCCTTCGCGTGCTCCAACTCTTCCAGCACCAGCGCACCGGCACCGTCGGCCAGTACGAAGCCGTCACGGCCCTTGTCCCACGGACGGCTGGCACGGGTCGGTTCGTCATTGCGCGTCGACAGCGCACGGGAAGCGCCGAAGCCGCCCATGCCCAGGCCGCAGGCGGCCATTTCGGCGCCACCGGCGATCATCACGTCCGCTTCGTCGTAGGCGATATTGCGCGCCGCCATGCCGATGCAGTGAGTGCCCGTGGTGCATGCCGTTGCAATGGCGTAGTTAGGCCCCTGTGCGCCCAAGTGGATGGACAGGAAACCGGAAATCATATTGATGATCGAGCCCGGCACGAAGAACGGTGAAATTCGACGGGGGCCGGAATCGTGCAGCGTGCGGCTGGTTTCTTCGATATTGGTCAAACCGCCAATACCCGAACCCATGGCCACGCCGATGCGTTCACGGTTGGCGTCGGTGACTTCCAGGCCGGCGTTACGCACTGCCTGAAAACCGGCTGCCAGGCCGTATTGAATGAACAGGTCGAGCTTGCGGGATTCCTTGACCGAGAGATATTCCTCGACATTGAAGCCCTTTACCGAGCCGCCAAAACGGGTGGAATAGGCAGAAAGGTCCGTGTGTTCGATCAGACCAATACCACTGTGGCCAGCCAGAATGCCCTGCCAACTGCTCGGCACGTCCGTGCCCAGTGGCGACAACATACCCATACCGGTGACTACGACGCGTCTACGCGACACAGCACTCTCCTTTTTCTTGATGACGACACTTTGCTTCACCGCTCACTTTTGATCAGGGCTAAAGAAAAAACCGCACGCCGTTACAGCAGTGCGGTTTTTCCCTGACAGCAAGCGACGACTACAAACTATTACGCCTGGTGGCTAGTAACGTAGTCGATAGCAGCTTGAACAGTAGTGATTTTTTCAGCTTCTTCGTCCGGGATTTCGGTCTCGAATTCCTCTTCCAGAGCCATCACCAGCTCAACGGTGTCAAGGGAATCGGCACCCAGGTCTTCTACGAAGGAAGCAGTGTTGACCACTTCTTCTTCTTTAACGCCCAGTTGCTCGGCGACGATTTTCTTGACGCGCTCTTCGATGGTGCTCATACCTTGTTTAACTCCTAATGGACAAATTCAGGCAGCTGGCCAGTGGGTAAGTGTATAGAAAGCCTTTTCAGCTTTTCAACTGAAAGCTTCACCCTGTACCCGGTCCGCCACCTGCCTATAAATTAAGTTGCAGCTTTATAACGGATTTTAGACAGCTCGTATGACATTTTTTTGAAGCGATCCGTCACAATTTAACTCATGTACATCCCGCCGTTCACCGGGATTGTAGCCCCAGTCACGTATGCCGCACCGTCGGATGCCAGGAAAGTGACCACATTCGCGATCTCTTGAGCCTGGCCCAGACGGCCCAGCGGAATCTGCGTCAGCAAGGCTTCACGCTGCGCTTCCGGCAGTTCGCGGGTCATATCGGTGTCGATGAACCCTGGGGCCACCGAGTTGACCGTAATCGACCGCGAGCCGACTTCACGCGCCAGAGCACGGCTGAAACCTTCCAGGCCGGCCTTGGCAGCTGCATAGTTTACTTGGCCTGCGTTGCCCATGGCACCCACTACGGAGCCAATATTGATAATTCGGCCCCAACGCGCCTTGGTCATGCCGCGCAAAACGCCCTTGGACAGGCGAAACAGACTGTTCAGGTTGGTATCGACCACGTCGTACCACTCGTCGTCTTTCATGCGCATCATCAGGTTGTCACGGGTGATGCCGGCATTGTTCACCAGAATAGCCGGCGCACCGAACTCTGCAGTGATCTGGGCCAGTACCGCGGCCACCGACTCATCGCTGGTCACGTTCAGCTCAAGGCCGGTGCCTTGCACGCCGTTTTCCTTCAGGGTCGCTGCGATACGCTCGGCGCCCGAGGCGGACGTGGCGGTACCGATCACAACGGCGCCCTGACGGCCCAGCTCCAGGGCGATAGCCTGGCCAATGCCACGGCTTGCGCCGGTAACCAGTGCAACTTTACCTTGCAGACTCATGCAGGCTTCTCCTAATTTCGGGATTCAGGCCAGTGCCGCGCGGGCGGCAGCGAAGGCTTCAGGGGTATTGAGGTTGGCGGTCGACACACCGTCGGCGCAACGCTTGTTCAGGCCGGCCAGGACTTTACCCGGGCCACACTCGAGCAGCTCGGTGGCGCCGTTGGCGGCCAGGGTCTGGACCGACTCAACCCAGCGCACCGGCTTGTAGAGTTGCTCCAGCAGATCGCGCTTGAGTGTTTCCAGGTCGGGTGCAACTGCCGCACTGACGTTCTGCACCAGCGGGATCTGCGGCGCCTGCCAGTTGATGGCAGCGAGGGACTCGGCAAAACGCTCAGCAGCCGGACGCATCAGCTCACAGTGCGACGGCACGCTCACCGGCAACGGCAATGCGCGCTTGGCGCCACGAGCCTTGCAACCCTCAATGGCACGTTCTACGGCAGCCTTGGCACCGGCGATCACCACCTGGCCAGGTGAGTTGAAGTTCACCGCACTGACGACTTCGCCTTGTGCCGCTTCGGCGCAGGCCTCGATCACCACCGCATCGTCCAGGCCCAGGATAGCTGCCATGCCGCCCTGCCCGGCCGGAACGGCCTCTTGCATCAGTTGGCCACGACGCTCGACCAGCTTGACCGCTTCACCCAGCGTCAGGCTGCCCGCTGCAACCAGGGCGCTGTATTCGCCCAGGCTATGACCAGCAACGAATGCCGGGCGTGCGCCGCCTTCCGCCAGCCACAAGCGCCACAGGGCGATCGACGCGGTCAGGATGGCCGGCTGGGTTTTATCGGTTTGATTGAGCTGCTCTTCCGGCCCTTGCTGGGTCAGGGCCCACAGGTCGTAACCCAGGGCGTCGGAAGCTTCCTTGAAGGTTTCCAGGATCAGCGGATATTGCGCGCCCAGCTCGGCCAACATGCCGAGGGACTGCGAACCCTGCCCAGGAAAGACGAATGCGAGGGATGTAGACATGTAACAAGCCCCTAAATGATCGGTCGTCGGAAATAGTCGCCCCCGATCTTAAAATGAAGGGTGGGAGCGCACGAAACTGACAGATTGGATGGTCAATTGAACTGGCCGGTCACATTTAAGCACTCCCGGGCCAATTCGCCTAAGGCAACAGATCCTCAAGACGGCCGTGCAAGCGTTGCGGCAGGTTCTCCTGGATCTCGATCAAGGCCCGCGCAATCGCGCTCTGGAAGCCCTCGACACCTGCCGAGCCATGGCTTTTCACCACAATGCCCTGCAACCCGAGGAAACTCGCGCCATTATGCCGCGCCGGAGCCAGGTCAGCCTGCAGGCGACGCATCAACGGCAGCGCCAAGGCACCCACCACGCGCGACGCCAGGTTGCGCTTGAACAAGGCCTCGATACGCGTGGCAATCATGGTCGCCAAGCCCTCGCTGGACTTGAGCAGGATGTTGCCGACAAACCCATCACACACCACCACGTCGGCCTCGCCGCGGTACAGACCGTCACCCTCGACAAAGCCGATGTAGTTCAAGCCCCGTGCACCTTGCAGCAAGGTGGCGGCAAGCTTGACCTGCTGGTTGCCCTTGATGTCCTCGGTACCGATATTGAGCAACGCCACCCGCGGACGGGCCACTCCCAGCGCTTCGGCAGCCACCGAGCCCATCACGGCAAATTGCAACAGGTGCTCGGCACTGCAATCGACATTGGCGCCCAGGTCCAGCAACTGGCAGTAGCCCTTCTGTGTCGGGATCGCCGCAACCATTGCCGGCCGGTCTATACCCGGCAAGGTCTTGAGCACATGCCGCGACAAGGCCATCAACGCCCCCGTATTACCGGCACTGACACAGGCTTGCACCTTGCCATCACGCAACAGCTCGAGGGCCACCCGCATTGAAGAATCGGGCTTGCCGCGCAGGGCGGCCGCCGGCTTTTCATCCATGCCAATGGTTTCGCTCGCCGGCGTAATTGTCAGGCGCACGCGATCCACCGCCGGATGGCTGGCAATCAGTTCTTCAAGAAGGGAGGGTTGACCGACAAGGGTCAGGTGCAGCGAGGGTGTTGCAGTCAGGCTGGCAATGCAGGCCTGAACAATGCTGCGGGGACCGAAGTCCCCGCCCATTGCGTCAATCGCGATGACTTGAGCAGACAAGTGATTACTCGTCAGCGCCCTTGTCGATCACTTTACGGCCACGGTATACGCCTTCTGGCGATACGTGGTGACGCAGGTGAACTTCACCAGTGGTCTTTTCCACAGACAGGGTGCTAGCCTCGAGAGCGTCGTGCGAACGGCGCATGTCACGGGCGGAGCGGGATTTTTTGTTCTGCTGAACAGCCATAATTGATTAACTCCTAAACGTTTGGGTCACGCTTTAACTGCGCCAATACACTGAACGGGTTGGACCGCGTTACCTCGTCCTCGCTCGGCTCGGCCTCGTCATCGAGACCCTCCGGCTGCTGGCATTCTTCCGGATGATGAGCAGGCACAATGGGCAAGGCGAGCAGAAGCTCCTCCTCGATCAGTGCATGCAGATCCAATGGATCTTCGCCCAGTTCCAGCACGTCATAACCTTTCGGCAACGACTGGGTATTCGCACCCTCTTTCACCACAGCATAACTGCATTCGCTATGGATCGGCAGGGTGACCAGCTCAAGACAACGCTGGCAAACCATTTTGACTTCGGTGTCGATAATGCTGTGGATTACCACAGACTTACGTTCATCTCGTTCAAAAACGAATTTAGCCTGCACCGTACCGACAGTGTCGGAAAGCGGGTCGCAGAGTCTCTCCAAATCGGCCAGAAGCACTTCACCTTGAAGGGTGGTGCCACGATCAGCCAATTTGCGCGGGTCAACGTGAGGTGGAATCGGGTCATTCAACATAGGCGCAGCATTATAGGGATGCACCCAGCCATGTCAAAGGAAATTCAGCCCTGTGCGTCAGCTGGTCACGTCGCTAGAATCTGCGACTGCCCTGAGGAGACGTATATGCTGCCTTTATTACTCGCGTCCAGCTCGGTTTATCGCCGGGAATTACTGAGCCGCCTGCACCTGCCATTCATCTGCAGCTCGCCGGATATCGACGAAAGCCATCGCCCGAATGAATCCGCCATCGAGCTGGTCATGCGCCTGGCCGAAGAGAAGGCCCGTGCCCTCGCCGCCAGC
This sequence comes from Pseudomonas haemolytica, assembly GCF_009659625.1. Taxonomy (GTDB): domain Bacteria; phylum Pseudomonadota; class Gammaproteobacteria; order Pseudomonadales; family Pseudomonadaceae; genus Aquipseudomonas; species Aquipseudomonas haemolytica. The sequence goes on from NZ_VOIW01000009.1 coordinate 172,531, forward strand.
CATCCAGGGTATTTGATTATCGGCTCGGACCAAGTGGCCGCGCTAGAAGGGCGAATCATCGGCAAACCCCACACGCTTGAAAATGCCCGCGAGCAGTTGCTGGCGGCCAGCGGTAAGCGTGTGAGCTTTCTTACAGGCCTGGCGCTGCTTAACAGCGAGACCGGGCGCTGCCAGGTGGATTGCGTGCCGCTTACCGTGCACATGCGCGTACTGGACGTGGAGCGCATTGAGCGCTATCTGCGCCTCGAACAGCCTTATGACTGCGCAGGCAGCTTCAAGGCTGAAGGGCTGGGTGTGAGCCTGTTTCAGAGTACGGAGGGGGCGGATGCCACCAGCCTGATTGGCCTGCCACTGATCCGACTGGTAGACATGTTGCTGACTGAAGGCGTGCAAATCCCATAGACCCACCACAAAACCAAATGTGGGAGCGGGCTTGCTCGCGAAAGCGGCGTGTCAGTCAATACATCTGTAACTGATCCACCGTATTCGCGAGCAAGCCCGCTCCCACATTTTGAACTATGTCAGCCTCAGGTTTTCAGCGCAGGGACGGACCTTGAAAACCCATATACAGCGCCAGTTTTTCAGCCACGCTGGCGCCCAGCTTCTTGGAGAAGCGATCAAACGGCGATTCCTCGACCGTAAAGTCCACCAACTCTTTCTCGCCAATCACATCCCGCGCCACCGAACTGGCACTGCCCAGGCCGTCGATCAAGCCCAGCGGCAATGCCTGCTCGCCGGACCACACCAGGCCGGAGAACAGCTCAGGATGGTCTTTATCCTTCAGTCGGTCCCCACGCCCCTGCTTGACGCTGGCGATGAACTGGCGATGAGTGGTGTCGAGCACCCCCTGCCAGAACGCGGTTTCATCCGCCTTCTGCGGCTGGAACGGATCAAGGAACGACTTGTGCTCACCCGAGGTATAGGTGCGACGCTCAACGCCCAGCTTTTCCATAGTGCCGACAAACCCATAACCGGCTGCCGTCACACCAATGGAACCCACCAGGCTGGCTTTATCGGCATAGATCTGGTCCGCGGCACTGGCGATGTAATAGGCCCCCGAGGCGCCCAGATCGGAGATCACCGCATAGAGTTTGGTATCCGGATGCAGTGCGCGCAGGCGACGAATCTCGTCATACACATAGCCCGACTGCACAGGGCTGCCGCCCGGGCTGTTGATACGCAGGACCACACCCTTGACCTTGGGGTCTTCGAATGCGGCGCGCAGGCTGCTGACGATATTGTCGGCACTGGCGGACTCCTTGTCGGCAATCACCCCGCGCACTTCGATCAAGGCAGTGTAGTGGCTGCCACGGGTGGCGCTTTTCTCCATGTCCATCAGCGGGCTGAACAGCGCCAGCATGCCCAGCAGGTAAACAAAGGTCAGCAGCTTGAAGAAAATCCCCCAACGCCGGGAACGGCGCTGCTCCTGGACGCTGGCCAGGAGGGTCTTCTCCAGCAGTTTCCAGCTTTTATCATCACTGCTCTCGGCCTTTTCGGGCGCTTTCCACTCGTCACTCATGCCATTAACCCCAGCAAAGACTTATCGGGCCCGGCTGAGCCAGGCCTGCAGTTCAGAAAAATGATCAATCGTCAGCTTCGGCTCATATTGCTGCAACGCCTCGCCAGCCTGGGCGCCATAGCTGACCGCTACGCTGTCGATGCCTGCATTGCGCGCCATCATCAGGTCGAATGACGCGTCACCCACCATCAACGCCTCGCGCGGCGATACACCGCAATGAGCCAGGATCTGCTCCAACATCAGAGGGTGGGGTTTGCTAGCGGTTTCATCCGCCGCGCGGGTGATGTCGAAATAATCTTCGAAACCATGGGCCTTGAGAACCCGGTCAAGCCCGCGGCGGGCCTTGCCGGTGGCCACGGCCAAGTGAAAGCCCTCGGCACGAAACGCCTCCAAAGACTGCCTTACACCGTCGAACAATGGTGAAGGCTCGGCTTCCAGCGCGATGTAGTGATCGGCGTAATGCTGCCGGAACGCGATCAACTCCTGGTCACCGATCTGCGGATACAGGGTACGAATCGCCTCAGGCAAGCCCAGACCGATAATGCCCTTGACCGCCAAATCACTGCACAACTCAAAGCCTGAAAGGGTCGAGGCCATGTGCATCGACTCGACAATCCGACCAATGGAGTCAGCCAGCGTCCCATCCCAATCGAAGATCAGCAGTTTGTAGTCAAGGCGCGACACTCAAGCGCTCCACGGTCTTGGCCCACATCTCATCGACCGGCGCCTGTAGCTTCAACTCGCCACCATCTGGCAGCGGCACGGTCAGCATGTAGGCGTGCAGGAACAAGCGCTTGCCGCCCAGGTCGCGGATCTCCTTGGAGAACCCCTCGTCACCGTACTTGGTATCGCCGGCAATACAGTGCCCCGCATGCAGGGTGTGCACGCGAATCTGGTGGGTACGGCCGGTAACCGGCTTGGCCTCGACCAGGGTGGCGAAGTCGCCGAAACGGCGCAGCACCTTGAACAGCGTCAGGGCTTCTTTGCCCTCCTCATCCACTTCGACCATGCGTTCGCCGGAGCGCAGGTTGCTCTTCTGCAGCGGAGCACGGACGCTCTTGATCGAACTGGCCCAGTTGCCACGCACCAAGGCCATGTAGCGTTTATCCACGCCATCGCCACGCAGGGCGGTGTGCAGGTGGCGCAACATGCTGCGTTTCTTGGCAATCATCAACAGGCCGGAAGTGTCACGGTCCAGGCGATGGACCAACTCCAGCTCCTTTGCATCCGGACGCAACTGGCGAAAGGCTTCGATCACGCCGAAGTTCAAGCCGCTGCCGCCATGAACCGCAATGCCACACGGTTTGTTGATTACGATGAGCTTGTTGTCTTCGAACACAATCGACGCTTCCAGGCGCTGTAACAAACCCTGGGCCAACGGCACAGGCTCGTCGCGCTCAGGCACGCGCACAGGCGGCACCCGGACGATATCGCCCGCCTGCAACTTGTACTCGGGTTTGATCCGCCCCTTGTTCACGCGCACTTCGCCTTTACGCAAAATGCGGTAAATCAAGGTCTTGGGCACACCTTTGAGCCGAGCCAGGAGGAAATTGTCGATGCGTTGGCCGGCATATTCCGGCGAGACCTCAAGCAGCTGGACGCTGGGGGTCGGGGGGGCGGTAGTCGTCATGCCGGCGATGATAACAATTTTTATGGAATTGAAGCACTTAATCATTGCTGCTATAGTCGCGAACGCCGCCAAAAGCGGCCTGGCCAGAGGACATGCGGCAAACTGCCGGCCCTGACCATCGCAATTCATCAGGACGCGAGGCCGTCCTACGGGGCTTTTGCCACCTTGGAAGGCTCGGGATTGTAACAAGCGCAGGTGACATGAGGCCTGAAGCGAGTGCAGAAAGCAGAGTGAATACTCGCCTTTTGCGCCGATATTTACGGCCAGTTCACAAAGTGCAGTCAGTCTTGAGCCAGACCATGGCGAATGCTTCGGAAACAACGCCTGTTAAGAGCTGAGTGAGAGCGCAGTCGCCCACACCTAGTCTTGTTTAGCCATGAGCGTGGACTCCCCATTGGAGAACACGGTAAATGCCAACCCGCTGCGGATTCTGCGCGCGGCAGCACCCGAATTATCAGGGATACGTGTAGGGTGGAGATGCACAACCGTCGGACTGTGTAGCACTAGGCTTATATTTAGACGCTTCATCTCGTCCACAGTCGCCGGTTGATTCCTCCTCCTGACCTTAGCTTTTGTTGAAGTGGTGCCTTTGTCACCACCGCTAACGAGCAGGACGCGTCCGTCGCGATAGCAGCCCAATTGGCTGGTTATTGCTGGACACTGGAGTGGCCAACCACTCTTGACGCACCTGACACCGACCGTGAGAAGTCGTGTGTGCCGAACGCCGTTTCCGGCAGCCCGGAAACCGACGGTACAACATGAAAAGAATGCTGATTAACGCAACTCAACCCGAAGAGTTGCGTGTTGCACTGGTAGATGGCCAACGCCTCTACGACCTGGACATCGAATCCGGTGCACGCGAGCAAAAGAAGGCCAACATCTATAAAGGCCGTATTACTCGCATTGAACCAAGCCTTGAGGCTGCCTTTGTCGATTTCGGCTCCGAGCGCCACGGCTTCCTGCCCCTCAAAGAAATCTCCCGCGAATACTTCAAGAAAGCCCCTGAAGGCCGCGTGAACATCAAGGACGTCCTGAGCGAAGGCCAGGAAGTCATCGTCCAGGTCGAGAAAGAAGAACGTGGCAACAAGGGCGCTGCCCTGACCACCTTCATCAGCCTCGCTGGCCGCTATCTCGTACTGATGCCGAATAATCCGCGTGCCGGCGGTATCTCCCGTCGCATCGAAGGTGAAGAGCGCAACGAACTGCGTGAAGCGCTGAACGGCCTGATCGCACCCGCCGACATGGGCCTGATCGTTCGCACTGCCGGCCTGGGCCGCAGCAGCGAAGAAATGCAGTGGGACCTCGACTATCTGCTGCAACTGTGGACCGCTATCAAGGAAGCCTCCCTGGATCGTTCCGCGCCGTTCCTGATCTATCAGGAAAGCAACGTGATCATCCGTGCCATCCGCGATTACCTGCGCCAGGACATCGGCGAAGTGCTGATCGACAGCGTTGAAGCCCAGGACGAAGCCCTGACCTTCATCCGCCAGGTGATGCCGCAGTACGCCAGCAAGATCAAGCTGTACGAAGACAGCGTGCCGCTGTTCAATCGTTTCCAGATCGAAAGCCAGATCGAGACCGCCTTCCAGCGCGTCGTCGAACTGCCTTCCGGTGGCTCCATCGTGATCGACCCGACCGAAGCCCTGGTGTCCATCGACATCAACTCGGCACGCGCCACTAAAGGCAGCGACATCGAAGAAACCGCCCTGCAGACCAACCTGGAAGCGGCTGAAGAAATCGCCCGCCAGCTGCGCCTGCGTGATATCGGCGGCCTGATCGTCATTGACTTCATCGACATGACCCCAGCCAAGAACCAGCGCGCCGTGGAAGAAAAAGTCCGCGAATGCCTGGAAGCTGACCGCGCTCGCGTACAAGTGGGCCGTATCTCGCGCTTCGGCCTTCTGGAAATGTCCCGTCAGCGCCTGCGCCCATCCCTGGGCGAGAGCAGCGGCATCGTGTGCCCGCGCTGCAACGGCACCGGCATCATCCGTGACGTTGAATCGCTGTCCCTGGCGATTCTGCGCCTGATCGAAGAAGAAGCCCTGAAAGACCGCACCGCCGAAGTTCGCGCACAAGTGCCGATTCCGGTTGCCGCCTTCCTGCTTAACGAAAAACGCAACTCGATCACCAAGATCGAACTGCGCACCCGTGCTCGTATCGTCATCCTGCCGAACGATCACCTCGAGACGCCGCACTTCGAAGTGCAGCGCCTGCGCGATGACAGCCCCGAAGCTCACAGCGGCCAGTCCAGCTATGAGATCGCTGCTGCCGCTGCCGAAGTGGAAGAAGTCCAGCCAGCTGCTGCGACCCGTACCCTGGTTCGCCAGGAAGCGGCCGTCAAGACTGCACCAGCCCGTGCCAACGCACCGGTACCGACCGAAGCCGCTGCCCCGGTTGCCGCACCGGCCGCCCTGCCTGAGCCAAGCCTGTTCAAGGGCCTGGTGAAGTCGCTGGTCAGCCTGTTTGCCACCAAGGAAGAGCCTGCTGCCCCGGTTGTGGTCGAAAAACCTGCCACCGAGCGCCCGGCCCGCAACGAAGAGCGTCGCAACGGTCGCCAGCAGAGCCGCAACCGCAACGGTCGCCGTGACGAAGAGCGCAAGCCTCGCGAAGAACGTGCACCGCGTGAAGAACGCGCACCACGTGAAGAGCGTGCACCTCGCGAAGCCCGTGAAGAAACCCCGGCCGTAGCCCGTGAAGAACGTGCACCGCGCGAAGAGCGCGCACCACGTACCCCACGCGCCCCGCGTGAAGATCGCAAGCCGCGTGGCGAGCGCGAAGAACGTGTGCGCGAACTGCGTGAGCCGTTGGACGCCGCGCCAGCCGTTGCTGCTGCCGCAGCTGCCAGCACTGAAGAACGCCCGGCCCGCCAGCCGCGTGAAGAGCGCGCCCCACGTGAAGAGCGCCAACCGCGCCCGCCGCGTGAAGAGCGTCAACCACGCGCTGAGCAAGCCGCTGCTGCCAGCGAAGAAGAAGAAGTACTGACCGGCGAAGAGCAACTGCAGGAAGACGGTCAGGACAACGCCGAAGGTGATCGTCCACGCCGCCGCTCCCGTGGCCAGCGTCGTCGCAGCAACCGTCGTGAGCGTCAACGCGATGCCAACGGCAACGTGATCGAAGGTTCGGAAGAAGCCGGCGAAAACGCAGACGCTACTCACAACGAACCAACGGGTGCCGAACTGGCTGCCGGCTTGGCCGTTACCGCTGCGGTTGCCAGCTCCGTCATCAGCGCACCTGCTGAAGCCCAGGCTCACGAGCAAGCCGAGCGTGCTACCGCTGCTGTCGAGGAAACCGTTGCGGTAGAAGCGCCAGCCGCCCCAGTGGTTGAAGCGCCGGCTGTTGAAACGCCTGCGGTTGAAACGCCAGTCGTTGAAGCCACGACCCCTATCGAAGCCCCAGTGGTTGCGGAAGTGGAAGTTGCCCCGGTTCGCGACGCACAGCCAGAAACCGAAGTGGTTGCCGTTGAACCCGCTCCGGTGGTTGAGCCTGCGCCAGTAGTTGAAGCCGCTGCACAAGCACCGGTCGTCGAAGAAGCTGCCCCGGCCGTGCGTGAAGTTCGCGAAGAACAGACCGCCTTCCAGTGGACTGCCGAACCCGCCGCCCCGGTTGAAGCATCAGCACCTGCCCCTGTGGTAGAAGAAGCACCCGCCCCGGTTGCCGAAGTGGTTGAAGCAGCGAAGGTGGTGGTTGTCGAGCCTGAGCCAGTGGTTGAAACCCCTGTGGTTGCCGAAGTGGCTGCCCCGGTGGTTGAAGTCGCACCTGCCAGCGCCCTGACCGAAAACGGCCGTGCGCCGAATGACCCACGTGAAGTGCGTCGTCGTCGCAAGGAAGCTGAGGCCGCGGCAGCTGCGGCAGCTGCCGCACCGGCTGTGGAAGCGCGCGCGACCCAGGAAGAAGAGCACGAGCCTAAACCCCTCGTCTGATTCCGCCAGCGACTAAAAAGCCCCGCCTGAGCAATCAGGCGGGGCTTTTTTATGGCGATTAACTTAAGCCTTGTGGAGCTCCCACATTTAGTCCGTGTTGAAACTCAACCGCTGCGGTATATCCACATCCCACAGAGTGCCCGGATCATTCAGTTGCACCTGCTTCAAGGCGGCAGATGCAAACAAAGATCTGGCCCCGCGGTCGCCGACCAGCGCCATTAAACCTGGGCCAAACGCACGATCAAACGCCACTGGGTGCCCATACTCACCCGCCTGCACCGGCACGCTGATGCCGCCCTGCTCCAGCCCTTCAATCACCTGTTCGATGCTCGACGACCGAATAAACGGCATATCCCCCAACACTACCAGCCAACCCTCTGCCGGACCACTGGCCTCGACCGCCGCCGCAATACTGGCGCCCATCCCGTCCGAGTCCAGCAGTAAAACCTGGCAGCCATAAGCCTTTGCCAATCGGATGACCTCAGTGCGATATGGCGAAGTCACCAGCCAGCGCTCCACAACACGCCCAGGCAAATTGCGCAGCACCTGTTCGATCACTGGCCGGGTAATGCCATCCAGGCCCACGCAAGCGGCCAGCAACTTGTCCTGATCGGCCCCGGCTTCGGCGCGAAAACGACTACCCTGCCCCGCTGCCAGCACAATCGCCGTGACAGTCACTGCGCGACCACCGCCAAGGGCTTTTTCTGCATCGGCGCCACGCCGTTCTTGATCGCGACAATTTCCGCCATCAACGACAGGGCAATCTCCGCCGGCGTATGGCTACCGATATGCAAGCCAATCGGCCCGTGCAAACGCGCAATGGCGTCCGCTGACAAACCCAGCGCTGCCAGGTTCTCTCGACGTTTCTGGGTATTGACCCGCGAACCCAATGCGCCGATGTAGAACGCGGTGGAGTTCAGCGCGGTCAGCAATGCCATGTCATCCAGACGCGGATCGTGGGTCAGGCAGACAATGGCTGTGCGTTCATCGGTGTGGATATTCAGCACCGCCTCGTCGGGCATGCCCGGCACAAAGCGGCCATGTTGCTCTTCCCAGCCGTACACGAACTCTTCGCGGGGGTCGCAGATCAGCACTTCGAAATCCAGCAAGCGCGCCATTTCCGCTACATAGCGCGACAGCTGCCCAGCGCCGATCAACAGCAGCCGCCAACGCGGGCCGTAAATGGCGCGTAGTCGATCGCCATCGAAGGTCACCCCATCGGTCTTGCTCGCAGTGCTCAAGGTTACTGCGCCAGTGGCCAGGTCCAGCTCGCGTGCGACGACCTCGTGATCCTCACAGCGCGCCAACAGTTGCGCGACCCAGCCCCAGTCATCAACCCGTTCTTCGGTCAAGCGCAACGTACCGCCGCACGGCAAGCCAAAACGCGCCGCTTCATCGCGGGTGACGCCGTAGGTCACCAACTGCACCGGTGGCCCATCATCCGCCAGCCGCCCATCTTGCAGGCGAGCAATCAGGTCATCTTCGATGCAGCCACCGGACACAGAGCCAATCACCACCCCGTCGCCACGCAAGGCCAGCATGGCGCCTGGAGGGCGCGGCGCACTGCCCCAGGTCTGCACGACGCTGTACAACACCACGCGCTCACCGGCGCGGCGCCATTCCAGGACGCTACGCAGGACATTCAAATCCACACTGTCCATCAAACCTCCTGCCAGCGTTGCTATAAAATCGTCATTTACTTTAAAGCAAAAGAATCCAAAAGTGGCCGGGCACAAACGCAAACGCCCCGAACCAGTCGGGGCGTCTGCGGATTGCTTCGGCGTCAGTTCACGCCAACCACGTATTACTTGACGGCAGGCGCCGGGCCTTCGGCCACGCCCAGGTCATCTTCCTCACGGGTGTCGGAGATACCGGTACCGCCGGATGCCAGCTCGCTTTGCAGCTTGTCGGTATCCAGTTCCTTGACCCACTTGGCCACAACGATGGTGGCAACGGCGTTACCCACCAGGTTGGTCAGAGCGCGGGCTTCGGACATGAAGCGGTCGATACCCAAAATCAGCGCCAGGCCGGCAACCGGCAAGTGGCCTACGGCCGACAGGGTCGCAGCCAGTACGATGAAGCCACTACCGGTCACGCCCGCAGCGCCTTTGGACGACAGCAGCAGCACCAGCAACAGGGTGATCTGGTGGGTGATGTCCATGTGGGTGTCGGTCGCCTGAGCGATGAACACGGCAGCCATGGTCAGGTAGATCGACGTACCGTCGAGGTTAAAGGAGTAACCGGTTGGGATCACCAGGCCGACTACGGACTTCTTCGCGCCCAGGCGCTCCATCTTGATCAGCATGCGTGGCAGTGCGGATTCGGAAGACGAAGTACCCAGCACGATCAGCAGTTCTTCACGGATGTAGCGGATCAGCCTGATCACACTGAAGCCATGGGCGCGGCAGATACCACCCAGCACGATCAGCACGAACAGGACGCAGGTGATGTAGAAGCAGATCATCAACTGGCCCAGTTGCACCAGCGAACCCACACCGTAGGCGCCGATGGTGAACGCCATGGCGCCCAGGGCACCGATTGGCGCAAGCTTCATGATCATGTTGATGATGTTGAACATCACGTGGGCAAAGCGATCGATGAAGTCCAGTACCGGCTTGCCGTAGGCACCCAGGCGGTGCAGGGCGAAACCGAAGATCACCGAGAACATCAGCACTTGCAGGATATCGCCATTGGCGAAAGCACCGACGATGGTGTTCGGGATCACGTTGAGAAGGAAGCCAACGATGCTCTGGTCTGCACCAGCAGTCACATAGGCCGCGACTTTCGAAGCATCCAGGGTGGCGACGTCAATGTGCATGCCGGCGCCCGGTTGCACGACGTTGACCACGACCAGGCCAATCAGCAGAGCGATGGTGGAGACGACTTCGAAGTACAGCAGCGCGTAGCCGCCGGTCTTGCCCACCGATTTCATGCTTTGCATGCCAGCGATGCCGCTGACAACGGTGCAGAAGATGATCGGGGCGATGACCATTTTGATCAGCTTGATAAAGCCATCACCCAGTGGCTTGAGGGCCACGCCGGTCTGCGGGTAGAAGTGGCCGAGCAAAATACCGATAACGATTGCAACGATCACCTGGAAGTACAGGGATTTGTAGATTGGCTGACGAGTCGTCATTGCAAAGTTCCTCAATCGTCCCGTGTGGCAAATATCCGCCATTGCCCACGACACTTGAATTGCGAACCCTCCTGCACTGGAGGGATTTGTTGTTTGCGAAGCCTGTAGGACCAAGCCTGCGCTGTGATCCTTATCGCAAACGGCGTGCCACTTTGCTTAAAACCCCTGAAGGCCCTTAGACATCAGGGCTTAGGGTTTTCTGACGCTTATCAGATGTGGAACTAGGTGGCGGATTTCCGCCCACTGATCCCGTCTCGTCCTACAATTTGGCGGATATCCGCCTTGCCCCCTTGCCGGGTGATGGCTACCATCCGCCACTCCATGGATGAGGCCCCCGCATGCGTGAACGTACCATCGCCAGTCACTACGCCCGAGCAGCACTCGGCGGTGCGCGTCGGGTCGGTTACGACTACTCGGGGCTATTACAGCAGGTGGGCATCACTCCCGAACTGCTGACCGAACCCCGCGCCCGCATCGCCCCGGAGCAATTCACCCGATTGTTGCAAATGCTTTGGCTGGGGCTGGATGACGAATACCTGGGGTTCGCCGAAGGGCCGAGCAAACGCGGCACCTTCGCCATGATGTGCCACGCCCTGATCCATTGCCGCACTCTGGAGAAGGCTTTGGAACGCGGCTTATTGTTTTATAGCCTATTCCCACAGGGCCCGCGCTGGCAGCTGACAAAAGAAGGCGACCTGGCGCGCCTGAGCCTGGACGACTCGCAGTTGTGGGACCCGGATCACTTCCTCAGTGAATGCCTGCTGGTGATCTGGCATCGCCTGGGCAGTTGGTTGATCGGCCAGCGTATCCGCTTGCAGCAGGCCACCTTCAGTTACCCGATGCCGGCCCATGCGGGTGAATATGACCTGTTGTTCCCCTGCCCCCAAGTGTTCGGTGCGCCCAGCAGCAGCCTGGTGTTTCCCTGCCGCTACCTGAGCCTGCCGCTGTTGCAGGATGAACGCACGCTCAAGCACTTCTTGCAGCGCTCCCCTGCCGATTTGCTGTCCCGACCGGATGAAGGCGACAGCTTGAGCAGCCAACTGCGCCGTTTGCTGAGTCGCGACCGTACGCCCTGGCCAGACCTGGAAGCCGTCGCCCAGCACCTGCACATCAGCCCACAGACCCTGCGCCGGCACCTGCGCGAGGAAGGCAGCAGTTTTCAGGCGTTGAAGGATGAGTTACGCCGGGATATCGCCATTTACCACTTGGGCCGGGCGGACTTGTCCTTGCAGGAGATCGCCGAGCAGTTGGGGTTCTCTGAACCGTCGGCGTTTCATCGGGCGTTCAAGAAGTGGACGGGGTTGACGCCGGGGGCCTATAGAGCTCAGGAAAGCTAGGGATGTGTTGCCTGGGCCGGTCTCCTCGCGCTCACACCGCTGGAAAATGGATTCTAAAAGCCGCGCCGCCCAAGGCGGAGTCACCCAAGGTCAGCTGCGCGTTGTAGCTTTCGATAATGTCCTTGACCACCGCTAGCCCGATTCCCTGCCCCGGGTGCTGACGATCAAGCCGTTCGCCGCGTTGCAGAATCCGTGCACGCTGGTCCGGTGGCACGCCGGGGCCGTCGTCTTCGATACACAGTTCAATGCCATCCAGGTTTTCCACCAGGCTGATACGCACTTGGCGCAGGCAAAGGCGATAGGCGTTTTCCAGCAGGTTGCCGAGCATTTCGAGCAGCGCGCCCTTTTCGATGGGTACATCGCACGCCTCTGGCAGGTCAAAGGTCACAGTGACGCGCTTATCGCGGTAAACCTTTTCCAACGTGTCGCACAGGCTTTGCACCACTGGCTCCAGACGCACCTGATGGCGCACCAGTCCACTTTTACGCAGGCTGGCGCGCTGCAATTGGTAGCCGATCTGCTGGCTCATACGCTCTATCTGCGATTGCAGCACCCACGCCTGGCCACGGTCTTCGTGGCGCTGGGCCATGTCTTCGCTCACACCCTGCAAGACCGCCAGCGGGGTTTTCAGGCTGTGAGCCAAGTCGTCGAGGGAGTCGCGATAGCGCGCACGCTGCTCGCGCTCGCTGTGCAGCAAACGGTTGAGGGAGCCCGTCAGGCGCAGCAGTTCGCGGGGATGTTCTTCGCTGAGGCTCTCGCGGGTGCCGCCCTCGATCTGGTCGAGCTCCTGGCTCAGGCGTCGCAGGGCTTGCAGGCCCCAGGTCAGGCCCAGCCATAGCAGCGTCAGCAACACCAGCAAAGCCGCACCGAACCCGAGGTAGAGGTTCTCGCGCAAGCCTTCGAGGGTCAGTTGGTATTCGCGCACCGGCTGCAGGGCGACGATGCTGAAGGCCGCGCTCTTGCCACCGAGCAGCCTGACCTCGACGTCATACACGAAGAATTCCTGGCCATTGGCTTCGCGGATACGCGCAAATTCGTTGCCGCGCCCGTCGTAGCGCGGTTTGTAGTTGATGTTTTCTTCCTGGGTCGCCCGCGAACGCCACACCAAGTGGCCCTCGCGGTCGTAGATGTAGCCCAGCAGCCGACTGTCGGTGAGGTTGAAACGCTCATCGGGCAGCTGCGCCGGCATCAGCAGGCGGTTATTTTCGACCCGTGCTGCGGAGATCAGGGTCGTCACGTCCGACGCCAGGCGCTGCTCGATGGAATCCTGCAGCGCCAGGCTGAAAGCCCCTTGCATGGCGGGCAACAAGCCGAGCATAAACAGCACGGCCAGGGTGGCGGCCGCCAGCATCAAGCGCACACGTAGCGAGCGAATCAACGGCAGCGCTCATTGAACAGGTACCCCAGGCCGCGCACGGTATCGATGGGCTTGAACCCGGCCGGGCCTTCCAGCTTGCGGCGCAGGCGGCCGACCAGCACTTCGATGACGTTCGGATCGCGCTCGTCGTCGTCCGGGTAGAGCTGCTCCATCAAACGATCCTTGGCCACCACTTGCTGGTGATGCCGCATCAAGTATTCGAGGATCCGATACTCATAGGCGGTCAGCGCCAACGGCTGTTCATCGAGAGAGGCTTGCTTGCGATTGAGGTCAAGCAGCAAGGGCCCTGCGACGATGGTGGATTGGGTAAAGCCACTGGAGCGGCGCAGCAAGGCGTTCATCCGCGCCTCCAGCTCTTCGAACTGGAATGGTTTGACCACGTAGTCGTCGGCACCGGCCGCCAGCCCTTCGACCTTGTCTTGCCAATTGCCGCGGGCGGTCAGGATCAGAATCGGGAAGGTCTTGGCCTGGGTGCGCAGTTGGCGGATCAGGTCCAGGCCGCCCATACCGGGCAGGCCCAGGTCGATAATCGCCAGGTCATGGTTGAACTGGCCTGTCTGGTACAGGGCTTCTTCGGCATTGGCCACGGCTTCGACCACATGCCCGCTGTCGGTCAGGCGGGTAAACAGGTGATGGCGCAACAGCGCCTCATCTTCCACCACCAGCAATTTCATAAGGCTCTCCAAGGCAATTCAACTATCCGACCGAGGGATATCATAGCGGCCCTGCAAGTCTTGCGGGCGCACTTTAATGCCATTGTACTGGCCCGTGAGGTGCGCGTAGCCACTGCGATAGTCGGGTTGCGCGGTGGCAACGCCCAGGGCCTGGCCCCAGGGCGCGGCCTGGGTACCGGCGTCCTCGAAGCTGACACGGTGGATCAGGTTGCTGGATTTCTTGGTTTTCTGGCTGCCAAATGCCGCAAAGGCGCCATCAGAGGCTTGCACGCCGGCGGTTGCGCCGAGCATGGTCAACGCCAACATCAGCTTCTTGATCGCAGTCATGGTGGTTACCTCATACGCGTTTAGGCTGTGAGGCCCAGACTACGCAGGCGCCCCTGAACTCCCCCTGAACGGGCTCTGAACCACACCTGAACCGCGCCGGGCTATCCACTGGCGCGCCAACTCGGCAAAATACCGCGCATGACGCCTCTACCCGCTTGCTGTACCCCACTCGATGCCCGTTGGCCGCTGCCTGTTCCCTTGCCGGGCACGGTGTTTTTGAGCACGCGATTCGACCCGGCCTTATTGAGCCCCGAGGATTTCCAGCGCAGCGCCGTCCCCCCGCCGGCGAGCATCCAGCGCTCGGTGGCCAAGCGCCAGGCGGAGTTTCTCGCTGGCCGCCTGTGCGCCCGCGAAGCGCTGCAACGCTTGGATAACCTCGACTGCATCCCGGCCATCGGTGAGGACCGCGCACCGATCTGGCCGGGGCATATCAGTGGCTCCATCACCCATAGCACCGGGCATGCCGCGGCCATTGTCGGGCACAAGACGCATTGGCGCGGGCTGGGGATGGACCAGGAAAACCTGCTGACACTGGAGCGGGCGGAACGCCTGGCCGGTGAAATTCTGACGGTGGATGAGTTGCAGCGCATGGCGGCAATACCGCGTGAGCATCACGGGCTGCTGGTGACACTGACGTTTTCGGTGAAGGAGAGTCTGTTCAAGGCGCTCTACCCGATTGTGCACAAGCGCTTTTATTTTGAGCATGCCGAGTTGCTGGAGTGGTCGCAGGCTGGGCGTGTGCGGCTGCGGTTGCTGACAGACCTGTCCAGCGAGTGGTGTCATGGCAAGGAGTTGGAGGGGCAGTTTGTGGTGCAGGGGGAGCAGTTGTTGAGCCTGGTGGCCATCGGCGCTTGATTGACCACTATTGGGGCTTCTCTTGATCCCTCGGCCAACTCAGGCTGAAACACGCCCCGCCCAGGTTGTTGCTCTTGCTGATCAACGCCCGCCCACCGTGCCAATAGATAATCCGCCGCACAATCGACAAGCCCAGGCCATGCCCGCCCGAGGCACGAGTGCGGCTGTCGTCCAGACGCAGGAATGGCGTGAAGATTCGCTCCCAGGCACTTTCCGGCACGCCGGGGCCATCATCTTCCACATCGATGCGGCAGCGCACCTGGCCCACCTGATAACTGATCAGTACTTGGCCCTTGGCGTGCCGCATGGCGTTACTCACCAGGTTTTGCAGCGCACGGTGCAGGTAGCGCGGCTCAGCGTCGACCCAGGCATCATCCCAATGGGTCGATGACAGGCAAATACCGCGGGTGACGGTGACCTGCGGGCGCAGTGGCGACAGTTCGCCTATCACCTGGTCGAGCAAGGCATCGAGATCCACTCGCTGGAAATTCAGCTCCGGGGCGCCCTGCTCCAGGCGCGCATAGGTGAGCATTTCGTCCACCAGGCCATCGAGGTCCTGAATATCGCCGTCCATGCCTTCCAGGTATTTACGCCGGGCTTCGGGGCTGGCAGCGTCGCCGAGCATCTCCAAGCCAAACCGCAGGCGCGCTACCGGTGTGCGCAGCTCGTGGGACACCGCGCGCACCAGCTCGCGCTGGATCGCCAGCAATTGCTGCAAATGCTCGGCCATGCCATTGAACGCTGCTGCCAGGCGTCCGACCGAATCGGCGCCCCGGGCCGGCACGCGAACTTCCAGGTTGCCCTTGGCGATACGCGTGGCTGCCGCCTCAAGGCCTTTGAGCCGACGTTCGAGCTGACGCACCAGCAGATAGACGATCAAGCCGATCAGAGTCAGGCCGATCAAGGTGATCAGAATCAGCCATTGCGCGGGGTAAGGGTTCATTTGATACAGCGGGCCGATCTCCAGCACCCACGGCGTGCCGACCATGCCGGCAAACACGCGGATCGAGTCGCCGCCCTTGCCCAGGGCCATTACCGTATCGCCTTCCGCTACGCGACGGCGCTGGTCGTCGTCCATGTCGGCCTGGTCAAGGGCCATCAAGTGCATCTCAAAACCAAAGCCCTTGGCTTCCTTTATATCGGCCAGGCGTTGCGGTTGCTCGGCGACCGGAAAACGCACCAGTTCGTCGGCCAGCAGATAGATGGTCGCGCGGGCCAATTGCTCGCTGATTTGCTGCACTTCGCCGGTGAGCACCAACTGTTCCTGCTCGCTGACCAGTCGCAGCACCCTCGCGGCATGGGGGCCGGTCTGTTCCACCAGGACCTGACCACGTTGCAGGCGGTTGCGTTGGCCCAGGTCCAGTTGCGCCTGCGTGAACGTACGCAGTTGCAGCGGAATGCCCAGTAAACGCTCCCACACCGCCAGTGCGCGCCGCCGTTCAATGGTGCTCATGGGTTGCAGGTTATCGCCCATCAACGCAAAGGTGCCATGGGCCAGGCGCTCGCGGTACTGGCCGCTGCGCACGTCATTGAGCAGGTGCAACGCCAGGGCGCCGAGCAGCGCCACCAGGATCAGCGCCGCGCACATGCCGCCGTAGATGCGCAGGAAGATCGAGTTCACAGCGGCATATCGGCAGCAGCTTCGGGGACGAACAGGTAGCCTTTGCTGCGGATGGTCTTGATCAGGCGCGGGTGGATCGGATCGTCGCCGATCTTCGGTCGAATGCGTGAAATGCGCACATCAATGGAGCGATCCTGGCCGTCGTAACCGATACCACGCAGGGCAATGAAGATTTCTTCGCGCGACAGGATGCGCCCGGCGTTTGCGACTAATAGCCACAGCAAGTCGAATTCGGCGCTGGTCAGTTCGATACCGCTATCGTGCAGCCAGGCTTCGCGCAACGCGTTGTCCACCACCAGCGGGCCGAATTGCAGGCGGCGCTGGTTTTCCACCATCGCCGGCAAGACTGGCTCGCTACGCCGCAACAGGGCTTGGATACGCGCCAGCAACAAGCGCGGGCGCACGGGTTTGCACACGTAGTCGTCGGCCCCCATGTCCAGGCCCTGTACCTGGTCCATGTCATCGGTGCGCGCAGTGAGCATCAGGATTACGCCGTCATAACGCTCGCGTACGTTGCGGCAGATGCTCAGGCCATCTTCGCCGGGCAGCATCAGGTCGAGGATCACCAAGTCAGGCTGTTCAGCGATGATGCGCGCCGCTGCCTGGGCACCGTCACTTTCCACCGACACGCGCAGGCCGTTGCTTTCCAGGTAATCACGGGTCAACTCGGCGAGTCGCTCGTCGTCCTCGATAATCAATATCTGCCAGGCTTCCTGCTCCATGCGCGACCTCGTTGTTATTAGAAGTTCTTTGGCTGCCGCGGTCGAATGTGGGAGCAAGCCCGCTCCCACATTCGGATCGCCACCGCCCATAGCCTGTTTGTCATGTTTCAAGGGCATAACAAAGGCCGATTGTAGCCTTGGGCCAACCCTTAAACACAAGCCGGGAAATCCATTCGGTGATGGCGATTTTTTGTGGTAGGGTTCGCGCCCTCAAAATTCCAACCGGCTGGATCTGCCCTGGAATATTCGGTGACAAACGGTGTAATCCAGTAGTAATGCGGCCTACACGGGTGTTCCATGATTCATACACATTTTACCCACAGCGTTATCCACAGGTAGTGCGTTGCTAAGCCCCCGAAAACGCATTATCTTGTACCTCGGCGCAAAAAAAACCCTACATGTAGGGTTTTAAGCGAAAAACCAAACACAAATCAGACAAGAAACTCAAGCGCTTTCTTGCTCACATTTGGTTGAACCAAAGCCTTTTTTGAAAGCCCAAACCGCGCACGCGGATGGCAACCGTTTCCAAGCCCCATTGGCAGAAAACGGTACGGGTGTTGCAGGGCTTGAACGGGGCCACTGTCACCCAGCAGGAATACGGCGAAGGGCTCCCCGGCCCCAAGCCAAAGACTTCGGCATGGAAGCGGCGCGATGAGCTCCCTTCCTCCTGTCCCGAAGTTGTTATGCCAGGCCCAGGCCTGTTGTAAGTGCTTCAGGACGGAACGGTGGGCACCGTGATGGTGCCCAAATAAATATAGAATGTGGAGACAACCCCCCATGCAAACCGACACAACTCGCGAGAACCCGCAGGGCTCCGTGCCGCAGGCCGCTGATTCGAATCTGGATCTGTCCGCCACCGCACCTGGCCAACTGCGCGTGATCAAGCGTAACGGCACTGTCGTTCCTTATACCGATGACAAAATCACCGTCGCCATCACCAAAGCGTTTCTTGCAGTTGAAGGCGGCACCGCTGCTGCCTCGTCGCGCATCCACGACACCGTTGCCCGCCTGACCGAACAGGTCACCGCAACCTTCAAGCGTCGCATGCCATCGGGCGGCACCATCCACATCGAAGAAATCCAGGACCAGGTCGAACTGGCCCTGATGCGTGCCGGCGAGCAGAAAGTAGCCCGCGACTACGTGATCTACCGTGACTCGCGCGCCAAGGAACGTGCTGTACGTTCCCCAGCCGAAGAAGCTGCCGTACAAGCGCACCCGTCGATCCGCATCACCCTGGCTGACGGTACGTTTGCACCGCTGGACCTGGGCCGCCTGAACACCATCATCACCGAGGCCTGCGAGGGCCTGGAAGAAGTCGATGGTGACCTGATCCAGCGCGAAACCCTGAAGAACCTGTACGACGGCGTGGCCCTGACCGACGTCAACACTGCCCTGGTGATGACCGCCCGTACCCTGGTTGAGCGTGAACCGAACTACTCGTTCGTCACCGCACGCCTGCTGATGGACACCCTGCGTGCCGAAGGCCTGGGCTTCCTCGGCGTCGCCGACAGCGCCACTCACCACGAGATGGCCGACCTGTACGCCAAGGCCCTGCCTGCCTACATCGCCAAGGGTATCGAATTCGAATTGCTGAACCCGATCCTGGCCACCTTCGACCTGGAAAAACTCGGCAAGGCGATCAACCACGAGCGCGACCAACAGTTCACCTACCTGGGCCTGCAAACCCTGTACGACCGTTACTTCATCCACAAGGACGGTATCCGCTTCGAACTGCCGCAAGTGTTCTTCATGCGCGTGGCCATGGGCCTGGCGATCGAAGAGAAGCACAAAGAAGACCGTGCCATCGAGTTCTACAACCTGTTGTCGTCCTTCGACTACATGTCGTCGACCCCGACCCTGTTCAACGCCGGCACCCTGCGTCCACAGCTGTCGAGCTGCTACCTGACCACCGTGCCGGATGACCTGTCGGGCATCTACCACGCGATCCACGACAACGCCATGCTGTCCAAATTCGCTGGCGGCCTGGGTAACGACTGGACGCCAGTGCGTGCACTGGGCTCGTACATCAAGGGCACCAACGGCAAGTCGCAAGGTGTTGTACCGTTCCTGAAAGTGGTGAACGACACCGCTGTAGCCGTGAACCAGGGTGGCAAGCGCAAAGGCGCTGTCTGTGCCTACCTGGAAACCTGGCACATGGACATCGAAGAGTTCATCGAGCTGCGCAAGAACACCGGTGATGATCGTCGCCGTACCCACGACATGAACACTGCCAACTGGATCCCTGACCTGTTCATGAAGCGTGTCTTCGATGACGGCCCGTGGACCCTGTTCTCGCCATCCGAAGTGCCAGACCTGCACGACCTGACCGGCAAGGCCTTCGAAGAGCGTTACGAGTACTACGAAGCCCTGTCCCAGTACCCAGGCAAGATCAAGCTGTTCAAGACCATCCAGGCCAAAGACCTGTGGCGCAAAATGCTCTCCATGCTGTTTGAAACCGGCCACCCATGGCTGACCTTCAAAGACCCGTGCAACCTGCGCAGCCCGCAGCAGCACGTAGGCGTGGTCCACAGTTCGAACCTGTGCACCGAGATCACCTTGAACACCAACAAGGACGAAATCGCCGTTTGCAACCTGGGCTCGATCAACCTGCCGAACCACATCGTCAACGGCAAGCTGGACACCGCCAAGCTGGAACGCACCGTGAACACCGCCGTTCGCATGCTCGATAACGTTATCGACATCAACTACTACTCGGTGCCACAGGCGCAGAATTCCAACTTCAAGCACCGCCCGGTTGGCCTGGGCATCATGGGCTTCCAGGATGCGCTGTACCTGCAGCACATTCCTTACGGTTCCGATGCAGCGGTCGAGTTCGCCGACAAGTCCATGGAAGCGGTCAGCTACTACGCGATCCAGGCTTCCTGCGACCTGGCCGACGAGCGCGGCGCCTACGAGACGTTCCAGGGTTCGCTGTGGTCCAAGGGCATCCTGCCGCTGGATTCGCAACAGATCCTGATCGAAGCCCGTGGCCAGAAGTACATCGACGTTGACCTGAACGAAACCCTGGACTGGGCGCCGGTACGTGCCCGTGTGCAGAAAGGTATTCGTAACTCCAACATCATGGCCATCGCACCGACTGCCACCATCGCCAACATCACTGGCGTATCGCAGTCGATCGAACCGACCTACCAGAACCTGTATGTGAAATCGAACCTGTCGGGCGAATTCACCGTGATCAACCCGTACCTGGTTCGCGACCTGAAAGCCCGCGGCCTGTGGGACTCGGTGATGATCAACGACCTGAAGTACTACGACGGTTCGGTACAGCAGATCGAACGTATCCCGCAAGAACTCAAAGAGCTCTACGCGACCGCGTTCGAAGTAGACACCAAGTGGATCGTTGACGCCGCCAGCCGTCGTCAGAAGTGGATCGACCAGGCTCAGTCGCTGAACCTCTACATCGCCGGCGCTTCGGGCAAGAAGCTGGACGTGACCTACCGCATGGCTTGGTACCGTGGCCTGAAAACCACTTACTACCTCCGTGCCCTGGCCGCGACCAGCACCGAGAAATCGACCATCAACACCGGCAAGCTGAACGCAGTGTCCAGCGGCAACCACGGTGATGACTCGGTACTCGCAGCGCCAGCCGGCCCGGCACCAGTGCCAAAGGCCTGCGCGATTGATGAGCCGGATTGCGAAGCTTGCCAATAAGCTGAGCCAATCCAGGGCTTGAACGCCCTGGATTGAAAAAGCCCGATAGACCCTGATCGCATGGGGTTTATCGGGCTTTTTCGTTTCTCGCCCCTAGAGGAACGCGTAGGCAATACCCTGCTTCGGTGCGCCTCCTCGTCTTCCCCACAGCTCCACTCGCCCATCGATCACCGCCATCGAGTGGCGATCATAGGCCACGACACCGAGCTTACCGCTCGCCAGCTCACTGCTCGAAGACCGCCGGTAAAGCCCTTTCAACCCCAGGCGATCCAACGCTTCGTGGGGCATTTCGCCGTTATTCAGGCTTTGCATCGCATGGGCGAAACTTCTCTTCGAGGCATTAGGGTTGTCATCCAGACCATTCCCCTCTTCCTGCGCACGCTTGGCACTCACAGCGAACATAAAGTTGGCGTCAGTCATCATCGCCGGATCATCGCCCTTGAACTGTGCGTAAGCCGCCGCCTGTCTCAATTCATCTTTGGACAGATTCACTTCGAATCCGTCCCGCATTTTCACGTAGTAACCATCGCCCGTCTCTTTCACCTCACTGAAAACGTCGGTGGGCTTCTGCCCAAACTTCATCATTGCAGCCTTTATTGCTGAAACGGTGACGCAATTACCGTCCGGCCCCTGGCTGAACCCACTCCAGATATTGTCAGGCTTTTTCCCTGGATTACTTTGATCAGGCTTGTAGTTGAAGTGCTTGGAGCCTTCGGTAATCGGCAGATTACTCATGGGCTCGCTAGGGCCAAAATTGTTTGGATTGGCCCTGCCGCCACCACCGCCACCACCGCCGCCAGGTGATGGAGCGGGGGAAGGCGGTGATGGTGTCGGCGATGCATCATCCAGTTCTGGAAACCACAACTTCATCAGCCGCCGCATATACTCCAACCAAGAGACGTCAGCCTTTTCCATCAGCTCTTTCATGATCTCTTTGAATTTTTCGTCACCCAGTTCTTCGCGCTTATCATTCAACTTGTTGCGAAGGTCTTGAGCCGTCTGGCTCTTGGATGTTTTTTCGGCATCCATCAATTCACTGAGCAATTTCCTGACCGACTCCGTGTTGGCAGCCTTGTCATCGTTGGCCCCATACGCCGGACTTTGCCGCCCATACGTGCCGCCATAGACAGTCGCGTCGAAACCACGCGCTCCACGCGCGCTTCCCTCCCACAGTGCATAGCCCGCCATTTACTTACCCCTATAGTCGCTGGACGACGTTCGTCCGTTGGCTCATACGTGGCGAAATTGGCGTTACGCGTTCCCGCATCGGGGTAAGGTGAAACAAGCAGTAAATGACTAACTAGCGCGCACAAAAAAGGCCCCTCGATCGAGGGGCCTTTTTTGTGCGCGGGTACTTGAGCGCCGGTATCAGGTCATCTGAATGATGGTCTGCATGATGGTGCTCTGGGTGGAGATGGTCTTGGCGTTCGCCTGATAGTTGCTCTGGGCCTTGATCAGATCCACCAGCTCGTTGGTCAGGTTGACGTTGGAGTTCTCCAGGGAGGTGGCCTTGATCGAACCCAGAGTGCCAGATTCCGGTGCGTCAAAACCTGGCTGGCCTGACGCGAAGGTTTCTTTCCAAGTCGTACCGCCGGCCGGCTGCAGGCCCTGCTCGTTGTTGAAGCTGGCCAGGGAAATCTGGCCGATGGCCTTGCTTTGCTGGTTACTAAAGGTGGCGAAGAGCACACCGCTGCCATCGATCTTCAGGCCGGTGATCTGGCCGGTGGCATAACCATCGGTGACCGGCGGGTTACGGTAGCTGGCCGAGTTGTACTGAGTGACGGTGCCCATGTTGATGGCGATGCCGTCTTTGTTCGCCGTCGCATCGTTAGGCTTCCATACGCCATCGGTCACCGTGCCAGGTACCCAATCTTTGATGGTCAAGGTGTTACCGGCAACACCGCCGGTCACGATGCTCTTGAGATTACCGGCACCATCGAAGCTCAAGGTCGACGGCACTGGCGCCGTCACCCCAGCACCGGTACCGGTAGGCGCCGAACCATCAGGGTTGCGACCATCGATCAAGGTGTAGGCCTGCCACTGGTTGGCATCGGTTTTCACCAGGTACTGCACCATTGGGTGTGCGTTGCCCTGGGAATCGTACAAGGTGGTGCCGTATTGCGTGGTGAAGGTTTCGGACTTGGTTGGATCAAACGGGTTCTTGGACTGATCGATCACCGGCGACGAAGAGTTCAGGTTGCTGGAAGAGTCCACCTTGGTAGACGCCTTCGGCGGCAGGTTCGCCAGGTTCAGTTGCAGGTCGACCAGGCCGCCTTTGGTGATTTTGCCATTCTCGTCCGCAGCATAACCTTGCAGACGCGAGGTACCCGTATTGTTAGTGATGTAGCCGTCTTTGTCCGCGCGGAATGCGCCGCTACGGGTGTACTCCAGCGAGCCGTCGCTGCCCTTCTGCACGAAGAAGCCACCGCCCTGGATCGCCATATCAAGGATGCCACCGCTACCGTTGACGTCACCCTGTGTGAACTGCTGGGACACCGCCGCCAGGTTCACACCGTTGCCGATGCTGTTCTGGCCGGTACCCAGCTTGGAAGCCGCGTAGATGTCCGAGAATTCCGCACGGGATGACTTGAAGCCAGTGGTCGCGACGTTGGCGATGTTGTTGCCGGTCACGTCCAGTTGTTTGTTGGCCGCATAGAGGCCGCTAAGGCCGATATTAAAAGACATGTTTCTCTCCCTCTGCCGTATTTAGCCGGCTCTATGTACCGATAGTCTGAATTTGCGACAGCTTGACGCTGCCCATGCCGCCTGCAAGGTTGAGCAGCATTTCGCCGCCGGTCTTGCTCAGGGTCACGCTGGTGACCGTAGCTGGCAGCGAGGTGGCCAGGGCTAACGGTTCACCCTTGTCATTTTTGGTAGTTGCATTGAAGGTGTAGGTGCCAGCTGGAGCAACCTCGCCCTTGTCGTTCTTGCCATCCCAGATAAAGTTCTGGCTGCCGGCACTCTGCGCGCCCATGTCCACGGTGCGCACGACATTGCCGTCTTTGTCGGTGATCTTGACGGAGACGTTGCCCACCGCCGATGTCACCGCCACCGAACCGGTCATGCTCTTGCTGGTATCGACCATGGCCTTGTCGGTCTGGGTAATGATCGACCGCCCCACCAGCGACGAAGCCTGCAGCGCTTGCGACGAGCTGAAGTTGCTGGAGATGTTATTCACCGAGTCGTTCAGGGTGTTGATGCCTTCCAGGCTGCTGAACTGTGCAAGCTGGGCCACGAACGCGCCGTTATCCTGGGGCGACAGCGGGTTCTGGTTTTTCAGCTGGGTGACCAGCAGCTGCAGGAATGCATCCTTGCCCAGCGACTGGTTGCCAGTGGCAGCTTTGGAAACATTCGATACATTGTTCGAAGCGTCCTTGACCTTGGAATTGAACAGGTCCTGGACTGCTGTGTTGTTAGACGTATCAACGATGGCCATTATTTGGCGCCCCTTATCACTGACCCAGAGTCAGGACCTTCTGCATCATGGCTTTGGCGGTGTTCATCATTTCCGCGTTGGTCTGGAACGAGCGACTGGCGGAAATCATGTCAGCCATTTCCTCGACTACGTTGACGTTGGGGTAGTAGACATACCCCTTTTCGTTCGCGGCAGGATGGTTCGGCTCGTAACGGGCTTCAAGGTTGCTCTGGTCCTCGACCACACCCAGCACTTGCACACCGGAGCCGGCTGCGTCCTGGTTCTGGAACAACGAATCGCTGCCGCCGCCCTGGCCACCCTGGAACATGGTGGCGAACACCGGGTGACGGGCGCGGTAAGTCTGGTCAATGCTCGAAGACACGGTCTCGGCGTTGGCGATGTTACTGGCGACGGTGTTCAAACGCGTGGTCTGCGCGCTCATGCCACTGCCGGCAATATTGAAAACACTGGACAGGGACATGGCTTACTCTCCACGCAGGGCTGACATCAGCCCTTTGAATTTGCTGTTGAGCAGGGTGAAGCTGGCCTGGAAGTTCACCGAGTTCTCGGCGTAGTTCGATTGCTCCAGTTGGGCGTCCACTGTGTTCTGGTCGATCGACGGCTGCATCGGCGTGCGATACAGCAGCGACTCGTCACCATTGCCCAGGCCCTGCGCTTCAATATGACGGCTGTTGGTCATGTTCAAGGCAAAGGTGCCGTTCTTGGTCTTGTCCTGTTGTGCAGCGAGCACGGCAGAGAAGTCCAGATCCCGAGCCTTGTAGTTCGGGGTATCGGCGTTGGCGATGTTGTTGGCCAGGACTTCGGCACGCTGGGCGCGGAAACCCAGGGCTTGTTCGTGGATACCGAGCGCTTTATCGAAGCTGATGCTCATGGCGGAAACCTTTAGGCTGACCTGCTGTTCGTTAGCAGGGTTATAGCAAGGTGCATGCCAATCTTGCGGGAGCCCGTATATCAAGGGTTTCGAGGGGAGTTGCCGGCGGCGATGCCAGAAAAGCGGCAAGCGATTTCCGCGTGGCGCCAGTAAAGCGGCAATAAGGAGTTGCCGCTTTCAGGAGGACTGCCGCATAACAAATGTGGGAGCGGGCTTGCTCGCGAATGCGGAGGGTAAGTCAACTTATCTCTGACTGACAGAACGCATTCGCGAGCAAGCCCGCTCCCACATTTTTGATCGCGTACGGCTTACTTGGCCTGGTAAATGATCCCCGGGCTGCACTGGACCATCTGGTAGTGATCCGGAAGTCCGTTCAACGCTTCAGAAGCACCGAGGAACAGGTAGCCCCCGCGCTTGAGCGTGCCGTGGATGCGCAACAAGATGTCTTTCTTCACTTCGGCCGAGAAATAGATCAGCACGTTGCGGCAGAACACCATGTCGAACTTGCCCAGGCTGGCGTAGCTATCGAGCAGGTTGAACGAGCGGAACTCTACACGGTTCTTGATCGGGGCCTTGATCGCCCAGCGCCCTGCCCCTTTCGGGTCAAAGTAGCGTTGCAGGCGCTCTTGGGACAAACCACGGCCCAATGCCAGGCTGTCATACTCACCGGTCTTGCAGTTGGTCAGCATGGTGCCGGACAAATCCGTGGCGACAATCTGCGCGCCGGCCTTCAACTGGCCCATGTTGGTACGTTCGAACTCGTCAATGGACATCGAGATCGAATACGGTTCCTGCCCCGAGGAACAGGCCGCCGACCAGATTCGCAAACGTTGGCCCGGGCTGGCCTTGATGGCTTCCGGCAGCACTCTGTTCTTGAGCACTTCAAAGGGGTAGGTATCACGAAACCATAAGGTTTCGTTGGTGGTCATGGCATCGACCACCATCTCCTTGAGCCCGCTGCGCGGCTGCCCCTGGATCCGCTGGACCAACTCACCCAGGGACTTGATGCCCTGCTGTTCCATCAGCTTGTTGAGACGGCTGGATACCAGGTACTGCTTGTTTTCACCGAGCAATATGCCACAGGCCTTTTCCAGGAAGACCCGGAACTGTTCAAAATCCAAATTACCCGTAGACACTGATACCGCCTCTTAAATCGTGTGACCGCCGGGGGACATCCCCTAGCCGTGATCTGCTGCCTTGATCCGGTCGACTACCCGGGATGCGAGGTCATCAGGACGGAATTTGGCCAGGAAGTCATCAGCACCGACTTTCTTGACCATTGCCTGATTGAATACTCCCGACAACGAAGTATGCAGGATGATATGCAATTTTTGCATGCGTGGATCGTTGCGTATCTCGGCCGTGAGTGTGTAGCCGTCCATTTCCGGCATCTCGATGTCAGAGATCATCATCAAGAATTCTTCTTCTGGCTTCTTGCCTTCATCCACCAGCTTGCGCAGGTAATCCAAGGCTTGGCGACCATCATTAAGGGCCACCACGTCCACACCGACGGTTTGCAGGCAACGCGTGACTTGCTTGCGCGCTACCGAGGAGTCGTCCACCGTCAGCACGCGCAGGGACACGGCCTTGTGTGCGGTCTCGGCGTCCACTACGCCGACGGAGATAGTTTCCGAGGTCGGTGCCACTTCGGCGAGGATTTTCTCCACGTCGATGATTTCCACCAACTGGTTATCGACCCGCGTCACTGCAGTAAGGTAGTGATCACGCCCAGTGCCCTTGGGTGGCGGATGAATCTCCTCCCAATTCATATTGACGATACGTTCCACCGAGCGCACCAGGAAACCCTGGGTCTTGGTGTTGTACTCGGTGATGATCACAAACGGGTTCTGGCGGTCTTGCAAACCGGCGGAACCCGTAGCCAGTGCCAGGTCAAGAATCGGAATAGTCGCGCCACGGATGTTGGCCACGCCACACACCACCGGATTGGACCTGGGCATTATCGTCAACTTGGGACATTGCAGCACTTCCCGCACTTTAAACACGTTGATGCCGTACAACTGCTTGCCATCCAGGCGGAAAAGCAACAACTCCAGGCGATTCTGCCCTACCAGCTGTGTACGCTGGTTTACTGAATCCATTACACCTGCCATGCCCAGACTCCTAAATCCTAGGGGTACGACGCGTACCCAACACTAAACGGCACGAGCTTTGCTATTTATTGAGTATGGATATTAAAACGACAGTTTCCCGACGCATTAGCCGCTCACAGTACCGCAGTCTTCTCTGCGCTACGATGGCGCTGCTTGCCTTGGGCCTGGGCGTCACGACCCGCGCCGACAACGTCACCCTGCCTGATATGCTTATCGGCGTCACCCAGGGCTTTCTTGAGTTCACTGTAGAAGATTATCTGGCGACCACGCAGACACCAGGCCGGTATGAAATCCAAGTCAACCAATTGGACCCGCGTTTGCGCATGCCGATGTGCGACAAGGAATTGACGGCCACCCTGGAAAGCCCCGCCCAACCCCTAGGCCGCGTGACGGTAAAGGTACGCTGCGAAGGCGCCTCACCCTGGACCGTGTTTGTGCCGGCTCAGGTCAAACTGTTTCGCGACGTTGTGGTGGTGGCGCGGCCGTTGAAGCGCACCGGCATCATTGGCTTTGAGGATGTGGCCCTGCGCGAGCGAGACATCAGCCTGATCAGCCAGGGCTACCTGACATCAGTGGACCAGGCTATCGGACAGAAACTCACGCGACCAATGGTCACTGATCAAGTCATGACATTGGTTCATCTGGAACAGGCCGAAGTCATTCGCAAGGGTGACCAGGTAGTCATTTCCGCCAGCAGCGGCGGGCTGAATGTGAGAATGCCGGGCGAAGCATTGTCCAACGGCGGCATGAGCGAACAGATCCGCGTCAAGAATCTCAACTCCAATCGCGTGATCAAGGCGCGGGTCACGGCGCCAGGCCAGGTAGAGGTAGCGTTATAGATCACTGGAATCACACGCTCGCTTTTCCTACACTGTGCGTTGGATGTCTGGCTGTACAGGTTTATTGTCAATCGAGCCTAAAGTTTGTCCGGGTATGGCCGAAAACATGGCAAGCGTCCAAATACCCAGAGGTTTTTTCAACATGGTCATTGATTTCAGTCGTTTGAACAACACCCCGGCGTTGCCCGGCAACACGCGCACCGGCGGTGCGAAGGACAGCGTAGAAGCCAAGCCACAGCCCCTGCCCGCCAAGGCAGAGCAGGCCAGCGCCAGCCAGAGTGGGGAATCGGTACACCTGAGCAATGAGGCTCAACAGTTGCAGAAGGTCACTGACTCGCTGCGCGATCAACCGGTTGTCAACAAAGCCCGGGTGGCAGAGTTGAAACAGGCTATCGCTGATGGCAGCTATAAAGTCGACAGCAACCGTGTAGCCAGCAAGCTGCTTAACTTCGAAGCCGAGCGCTAGGCAAAGGCCTGCGCAGGGCTTTTGGACGCTTAAAACCCAAGGCCAGCCATGCACCACGACGAACATCTGCTTCAACTGATCATTGATGATCTGGCGCCGACGCAACAATTGCTCGAGCTGCTCAAAGAGGAATCCCTGGCCCTGTACGGCCGGGATATGCGTTTGCTGGAAGAAATACTGGCGCGCAAACAGTCGCTCATTGTGCTGCTCGAACAACACGGCAAGAAGCGCAGTGAAATCCTGAGCAGCCTGGGCCTGCCTGCCGATCACGACGGCCTCGCACAACTGGCCAGCCATTCTTCGGTAGGTGATCACCTACTCGCGCAAAGCAAAGAACTCAATCAATTGCTCGCCCAGTGCCAGGAAGCCAACTTGCTCAACGGCCAATCGATCCAGCTTCAGCAAGCCACGACCGCCAATCAGTTACGCATACTGCACGGCGGAGAGCCTCCGGCCCTTTACAACGCCCAAGGCTCAACTTCACGCCTGGTCAAGCCAAGCACCCGCAGCCAAGCCTGACACCGGCTTACAGCGTGACCTATCCAAGGCGCGCTACATACTGGCAAAATGCCGTTCTTGCGTGTAGTCGTATTTTGCCTGGAGATGGAAGAACCGTGTTCAATGCCCTTAATGCGGAAGATGCACCGCAGCCACCGAAGGTGCTCACCACGCCTCTGGAAATAGCCAGCACTTTGCGGATGCTGCAAGAAAGCCATGATCCGCTGATCATCACTTTCCACGAACGCAGCCAACGCTTTCAGAGCTACCTGGTGGATATTGACCGGGACAGCAAGACGCTGGTACTGGACGAAATGATTCCTCGTGACGGTGAACGCTACCTTGAGAATGGCGAACCCTTTCGTATCGAAGGTTTCCATGAAGGTGTGCGGGTTGCCTGGGAAAGCAACGGCACGCTGACTGTCAGCGCAAAAGACGGCCACCGCATCTACAGCGGCAGCTTGCCCGACGAGGTGGTTTACCATCAGCGACGCAGTGCCTTCCGCGCCGCGCTAAAGCTAGCGCAATTGGTGGACATCGAGTTGGGTGGCGAAAAGCTTAAGGCCCCGATCAGCGGCAAACTGCTGGATATCTCCGCCACCGGCTGCAAATTACGCTTTGAAGGCGATATCTCCGAACGCCTGCAGCTGGGCCAGGTCTATGATCGCTTTATCGCGGCGCTGCCCTTCGGCAGCATGACCACCTCCGTCGAACTGCGGTACCTGCACTTCGAAGACAAGATCAACACCACCTTTGCCGGCGTGCGCTTCCACAACATGAGCGGTTTGGTGCAGCGGCAAGTGGAGCGCTTTGTGTACCAACTGCAGCGTGAGGCTCGGCGCTTCGACAAAGACGACGATCTTTAAGTCTTCAACGCTAAAGTAAAAAACGGGCAGATCCTGGTGGGATCTGTCCGTTTTTCGTTCAGGGGCGCGCCCTGCTCAGGTCATGTGGATGCTCGTCGGGGTCCAGGGGCTCGTGCGACTCTTCACTGGCCGGCTCATCAGTGGCGGGGTCAGGCTCTGGATCAGGAACACTGACTTGCATCTGCTCTTGTACTACTTGCTCATCCACCCGTGGATCGAGCGCAGCCACCAGCGGCGAACTGGACATGCTGTCGGGCATCGCCACGTGATGCAACGGCGCATCGTCGACCTGATGCAGGTTGGTCACCGCCTTCGGTCGAATTCGCCACACCAGGATCAACGCACACAGGCTGAAAAACGCGTAGAGCATCTGACTGCCGAATAGCTTCATCACTACACCCGCCAACAACGGCCCAATGCTGGCACCAATGCCGTAGGTCACCAGCAGCATGGCCGTCAGCGATACCCGCCGATCGCCTTCCACGTGGTCGTTGGAAAAAGCTACCGCCAATGGGTAAAGGCAGAACTGCACCAGCGAACAAAAGAAGCCCGCCACGAACAGCACTTCCAACGGCACTTGAGTCATGATCGCCAGCGGCAATGCCGTTATAGCCAGGCACAAGGCAAAGCAGCGAATCAGCAACGCTCGGTCATAGCGGTCCGACAACCAGCCCAAGGGCCACTGCACGACCAAACCAGCGAAAATGCAGCTACCCATGAACAGGCCGACTTGCTCAGTCGTCAGGCCCTGCTGGGACGCATAGAGCGGCGCCAAACCGTAGAAAGAGCCCACGATCAATCCCGCGCCCAGCACCGTGCTAAGAGACTGCGGCACACGCTTGATAAAGAAACGGGGCTCCATCGGGGCCGGGTGCAGCGGCGCCGGGTGAATGCGTCGAGTCATGGCTACCGGCACCAGGCACAGGGCAAAGCACAACGCCACCAACATCAACAGCTCAAGCCCAAGATGGGGATGCATTACCAGGATCAACTGGCCCAGTACCAATCCGAGGTAAGACGCGATCATGTAGCCACTGAACACTACGCCGCGCTGCTTGGCATCCGCCTGCTCGTTGAGCCAGCTTTCGATGACCATGTACTGGCACATCATCCCCAGGCCTACGATCATCCGCAGCACAATCCAGGCTGGCAGCCAATCAATCAAACCGTGCCCCAGCACCGCCGCACCGACGATCCCGGCGCAAGTGGCGTAGGCACGGATATGCCCGACCCGGGCAATCAGGCGGTGCCCGATCTTGCCACCCAGGACCAAGCCAAAATAGTTGGCAGCCATCAGCGCACCGACCCATAGACTGTCGACATTGTCTGCTGCCAGACGCAAGGCCAGATAAGTACTGAGCAGGCCGGAGCCAATCAGCATCATCAAGGAGGCGAAATAAAGGGCTCGAAAAGATTTCCAGATTTGGCGCATCGGCGTTCCGAGCGGCTCCTTGCGGTGAGAGATAGGGCTATCGGCATGATAGTCCGGGGTAGCCGGATCCGGACAGGCGCTATGGCCTATTACCGGGATTATTTTGCATAAAAGCTCAGACGCTACACCGGTGCCAGTAGGTACACCGATAGAGATAAATGCATGACGCACCTGCTGTGAACCCTGAAGCGCTGCAAGGTTCGACTGATATTGGGGGCATTGCAAAAAGTCGCGACTATTGATGAGCGCGGCACTTTTCAAGCGCCCAAAACAAAACCCCAACTGCTTTCGCAATTGGGGTTTCGGAATTTAATCTTGACGATGACCTACTCTCACATGGGGAAACCCCACACTACCATCGGCGATGCATCGTTTCACTAC